>CAWCZV010000023.1:0-27473 GCA_963800095.1 uncultured Acidobacteriota bacterium | reverse complement strand
GCGTTCTAACCGACTGAACTACGGCCCCGGTGTAGAGATTCTTGATTGGTGGGCAGTGCGTGATTTGAACACGCGACCTTCCGGGTGTAAACCGGACGCTCTAACCGCTGAGCTAACCGCCCAAGGCTTTTAAGCTCCCAAATTGTAACACCTCGCGCCGCTTTTTTCAGGAAGAGAAAAGGCGCTCCAGTCCGACCGTGCTGGACACAGGCAAAGAGCAAATGCAGATCCCTCGCTGCGCCTTGGCGGGAGCGCTCCTTGCGAGTGCTCGGGATGACAGCGCTGAGGCTAAGTCACTGCAAACGTGAACCTCGACGGCTATGGGAACGAGGTTTGTCGGTCGCGGCTTCGCAGGCTTTGGAAAAACTCAAAACGCTGTCATTCTGAGCGAAGCGAAGAATCCCTCCTTGTCTCTTTTCTTATACTTAAATCGAAGAGAGATTCTTCGCTTCGCTCAGAAAGACAAAACAAGACATTTTTTCCGCGGCCTGTTCAGCCGCAACACGGAGCCGCATATAAATTGTGGGCTTTTGAACCTGGCTTAGTCGCCCGCGCCTGCGGCGTTGGCGGTTGGATACACCGGTAACGCAACGCGGTCACCAAAAGCCGCCTTCAGCCCTTCGACTGCGCACTTCTCGTCTCCACCAATCTGCTCGCCGCCCCCTCCGACGCCCATCGCGCCGATCATCTGGCCATCGACAACAATCGGCACGCCGCCCGCGTTAGAGAAGAGATTAAAGTATGTGGTTTGCCGCGGCGTATTCGCCGGATTGTTCTTGAGGTTCGCATTGAGAGCGGACGTGGGCTGTCGCGACTTCAGCGAGGTCTGCGCTTTCAGCAGCGCCGTCCGGATGTTGTTGTATGCCTGACCATCCATGCGCTCCATATGTACAAATTCACCGGCATTGTCGAGGACGTAGATCGAGGCCGACCCACCCTTTGATGCCGCCCAGTCCCGGCAGCCGCGCGCGATTTTTTTCGCAGCTGCAAGTGAAATTTGATTGCCGTCAAAGACGTTGGCAGCGGCCTTGCCCGTCAACACATAATCCGCCGGCAGAGTCGACTTTGGGGCCATAGTTGCGGCGAACTTCGGAACCGGCACCTTTTGGGCGTCAGGGTTCTGGCGCGGCGCGATGTCTTCGGCAAGCGGCGGCACGGAGTCACCGAACACTTCCTGAAGTCCCTTGTGCCCGCAAATCTCATCGCTCCACACCGGCGGAGCCGGCCTGGAGCCGCCCACGCCGACAAACCCGATTATTTGTTTGTTCACCACGATCGGCAGCCCACCCGAATTCGCAAATTCGCCGAGTTGAATGAACTGAAGCTCCGACATCGGATCCTGGATGGCCCGGTTCATCAGGAGCTTGCTTGGCGCGCGGGTCGCCATTGCTGCCCGCGCCTTCATGTCCGCGGTGATAATGTTTAGATACCCTTGTCCATCCATGCGATCAAAATAGACGTGGTTACCGTTGCTATCGAGTACGATGATGCTGATCTGCACGCCCTGCGTAGTGGCGGCCTTCTCGCAGGCGTTGGCGACGGCTTCCGCCGTGGCCAGATTGATCGTGGTGAAATCCTGAATCTTTTCGGCGGCTTTGCCGCTGACGACGAATTTTTCCGGCACGTTTTGAGCGAACGCCGCGCCACACAGTGCGAGCGCGCCGGCGATCGCCAATCCAGTAATGCGAAGTTTCATTTTGTCCTCCCCTGACATTGGTTGCACAAAATTTGCTCAGGCCACGGCAGATCTGGCAATTCGGCCTTTGAGTTGGCCGAGTATAACCCTGTCGGGTACTTGCGCACCTCCAAATTCTTGATCGTTCCCGTGGGGGCGCCGAAGGGGGATGGAAAAATGTGCCTGATACGGCTCACCACGGTCTTATAATCACCGGGGGAAGAAAACCGATGTTTACGAACACTCCTGCACGGCTCCTCATTTCTTGTGTGCTGGCCCTTTTGTTCGGTGCTCAAACCAGCATGCGTGGGCAGCAAAGCGCGAAAATGGGAGAGGTGCGCTTCACTGCCGACTCGCAAGATGAACGAGATGCCGGCGTGTGGATCGACGGCAAATACACGGGCTACGTCAAGGAACTCAAGGGAGACCGGAAAGTGATGCTCCCCGCCGGAGAGCACGAATTCGTCATCAAGCAAGCCGGATTCAAGGACTTCACCAAGAAAATTGTGGTGGACCCGGATCAAGCACCCTTTCAGACGGTCGCCGTGGTGTTGGAAGAGAACCCGAAGTTGACGTATCCCGGAAGCAATGCCGCCGAACTGCGCCTGGATATCCAGCCGAAGCGCGCCGCAGTTTTCGTCGACGACAACTACATGGGCCATGGCGGCGATTTCGGCGGCAGGTTTCATTCCATGCTGGTCAGTCCCGGAAAACACCACCTCAAGGTCACGCTGAACGGCTATCAAACGTATGAAACAGACCTCGATGCGGTCGCAAGCAGCAAGTCGGAAATGAAAATCGCTTTGGAAAAAAGCAGCGCGCCGCCAGGCCAGTGATCTGGCCTCGGTTACCCTCCTGAAGACATCGACCACACTGCTCTAAGGCGAGATTTCCTCGAGGGCGCGTTCGCGCGTTTCCACCGTACCGAAAGAAATTGCCGCGCCAGCGAGCGAGATCATTCCAAACAAGAGAAACACGCCGCTCACTCCGTAGCCTGTCAGCGCGAATCCGACAATCGCCGGTCCCGCCGCCGAAGCAACTCGCAACCACGCGCTCGCCGCGCCTGTTCCAAGACTTCGCAACCGCGTGGGATAAATTTCAGTTGTGTACAAGTAGACCAGCATCGAATTCCCGGAAATGAACGTGAAGCTGATCGCCACCAGAACGATGACTTCGCGCGGATTGGCAGCCCCGCGAAACCAGATGGCAATCAGCGGCGCGGCCCCCAAGGCGTAGGCTAGGATGAACCACGGCCTGCGTCCCAGGTGATCCACCAACATCGCGCACAAAAAAGCGCCGGCCAGGCCGGCGAGATTGATGATCACGCCATATCGGAGCGCGTCCGCGACGCTATATTTGTAGTAGGTGCGAAAAATCGTGGGCAGCCAGGTATTGACGCCGTAAGTGACAAAATAAGTGGTGATCCAAATGAACCAGACAATGATTGTCCGGAGGCGATAGATCCCCCGGAAAAGTTCGAGCCGGGAAGCTTCACGCCGGGGAGCCGGCGCGATTGGCGAGGGCTCAGGCGTCGAAGAAATCACCGCTCCGCTCGAGCGGGCAGCGCTCTCCATCTGTCCGACGATCAGCTCGGCTTCCTCGAACCGCCCTTTTGATACGAGCCATCGGGGCGATTCCGGAAGAATGTTCCGGACGAAAAGCACGAGCACCAGGATTGCCGGCAATCCTCCAATCAGAAACATGGTCCGCCATCCAAACAGCGGCACCAGCCAAAAACCCAGGAGGGAAGCGCCGACCAATCCGATCGGGAAAATCAACTGGTAGAGGAGGAAGAAGCGTCCCCGGCCCTTCGCTCGCGAGATTTCGTTGATGTAAGCCGCCGCGACGGGAACTTCTCCTCCAAGCCCGATGCCTTGAATCGTGCGAAACAACAGGAGCGAGGGAATATTCCAGGACACGGCGCAGAGAAGGCTCATTAGCGAATAGAGCGCGATCGTAATTTTCGCGCATCGCAGCCTCCCGATGCGCTCCGCCAGCCATCCGAAAAACAGCGCCCCCACAATCTGGCCAAGAAAGCTCGAGGAAATCAGCACGCCAATCGTGCGTGGCGCGAGTTTCCAAATTCCAATCAGCGAGGGAAGAACGTACGCGATCGCTAAAACATCAAACGCATCAAAGAAAGTGGCGCTGCCCATGACCAGGAGCGCCCTGACGTGCCAGGGACTGACCTGGGTCCGCTCGATTCTCGCGAGAAGCGAAGCTGCTCGCCGGTCATCTGAGGCAAGAGCCATTCGTTTATCCCAATTTGGCGGAAAATTCAGCTGAATACACGTGCATGAGCCGGTGAACATCCGTGGACCGGCCCAGATGAAACGCCACTCTATATTTCGCGGATAGTTAGAGCAAACAATAAATCGAGGAGAGGTTTGGCAGGACAGCCACTCCTGGCTGTCCCGCGCAATCTAAGTGGGACAATAACGGACAGCCAAGAGTGGCTGTCCTACAAAAACGCCAACAGACCTAACACAAAATATTCGAGAATAGAACTAACGCAGGAGTTTCTTCAGACCCGTACAAGACCCGCTGCCCGCGCCTGTACGGCTGATAATCTGGCCTCCGACTTATCGATTACGGACAGGCCGAGTTTCTTCAACAATTCATAAATCGTGTCGATCTCAACTTGGCGGGGAAGCGGCATCGGGGGACGCATGTATGGATTCGGAATCAGACCTCGAAGCCATGCCGCGGTTTGGTATCGCGTATGCAGGCGGCCCATGTCGGCGATGTATTCATGCAGCTGCACCAAACCGCCGTCCCAAATTTTGCAAGCTACCTCGAGGTCCCTGCGCTTCCAGGCTTCGAGATGGTCGAGCATCGGTTCGAACGCGAAGTTCCAGAAGCCGCTCAGCGTCCCGTCGAACAATCCGGTGGCATTGTATTCGTGAAAGCGGCTGGCGAGCGCGCCCAGAACGGCCACGTGCCGGTCGAGTGATCTGAGCCCCTGCGCGATGATTCGAAATCCATCGTAGCCGTACGTCATCTTCCATCCAACAATATTGGGGACTTCGCGGCAGATTTGGAGCGTGGCGTTCAACGGCAAGCCGGGAGAAAACGGCGGCCGCGAGCCGGAAACAGGGTGCGTGATAATCGGCAGATCGACGGCTTTGTCCTGCGCCTTAATCATGTCTGCCCATACTTCGGGATACATGTCCGCGTCCCAGCAGGAAGTGACGTCCTGCGCGCCGCCGGGAGGCGTCACAAAGATTCCATCCGCTCCCAAAGCCTTCACGTCCCGTGCGGTGGCGACGGTTTCCTCCGTTGTGAGAGCCCAGGTGCCGGCGAAGATGGGAACTTTTCCGTGAGCCTCCTCCATGGCGATCTCGAGGACGCGCCGTTTTTCCGCGCGAGTGAGATAAAAGATTTGTCCCGCCTCTGGATTTATGCACAGTCCGCCGGTCTTCAGAAAGCGCGGCTCCCGCAGGAAATATTGAATGAAGCGGCGATAGGCCGGCTCATCGATTTGCAGCGACTCTGTCAATGGAAGCAAAATCGCGACGTAATACCGGTCCGCAATATTCGTATTAATCATAGAGGCGCCTCCAAAATGACAGCCGGTCGGCTTGGCATGGTTGACGACTTTTCATGACTGGCGAAGAGTTCCCGCATATGCGACGTCGCAAAGATTCACCGGGCGACGCAGCGGAGAAAACTTGACGGCGTGATTTAATCTTAGTCATACTGCGCGCCGATGACTTCCAACAATTTCAACGCATATTATCACGTTTCAAGCGGCACGAAGCGCCGTGACCGCTCGAATCTCTCCAGGCGGAATTTTCTCGGCGTAGTGTCCGCCATCGGCGCCGGCGCGTTTCTTTCCGGCCATTCGTTGGATGCCTGGTCCGCTGCCAATCCAGGACGCATCGATATTCACCATCACTTCCAGCCGGATATTTATTATGCCTTCCAGAGGGCGCACAACGTGGGCTTCGACACGAATCAATGGAGCCTGGCGAAAGACTTAGAAGACATGGACAAGGCGGGCACAGCCATTGCGTTTTTGTCCCTCACGACTCCAGGATTTACGTTCGGAGAAATCAACGAGGTAAGAAAAGTTTCGCGAGGCTGCAACGAGGCGGCCGGGAAACTGGTCGCGGATCACCCAGGGCGCTTCGGAAGCTTCGCCACGATTCCTCTAATGGACACCGAGGGCGCCCTACGCGAAGCCGAGTATGCGCTCGACACACTAAAAGCGGACGGCCTCTCTCTCTTTTCCAACTACGGAGACGTATGGCTCGGTCACGCGACTTTCGCGCCCGTTTATGAGGAATTGAATCGACGCAAGGCGTTGATCTACGTTCACCCGGTTCTTCCCAATTGCTGCGCGAGCTTGAGCGTGGCGAAGGATGGCGTGCCCAATGAAATCGCCATGATCGAATTCGGAACGGACACGACCCGCGCCATCGCCAGCCTGATCTTCAGTGGCATGACCACGAAATTTCCCGATATCACCTGGATCTTTGCGCACGGCGGCGGCACCATGCCCTTCTTGATCGAACGATTCTTTCAGGGAGGAACTTCGGCAGAAATCGTTCCGGGTATTCTGACCAAGGGGCAGGACCAGCCGCCGGTGAAGAATTTGCCCGCGGGCGAAGTCATCCTTCGCGAATTGAGAAAATGCTATTACGACACGGCGCAAATCTCGAACCCAGTCGCACTCGGCGCGCTTCGCAAGGTCATTCCCGTTTCTCAAATCCTCTACGGCACCGACTACTGGTATCGAACAGCCGTGGAAAGCGTTCGGGGCCTGGACACGAGCAAAGTATTCAGCACGGAAGAACTGCGCGCCATCAACCGCACCAACGCAGAAAGAATCCTGCCGCGCTATCGCAAGGGCTGACGTCGCTATTCCAGAAGCTCACGTAGGACAGCCACTCTTGGCTGTCCTCTTTGACCCTGCCGAGATTGGACGGGACAGCCAAGAGTGGCTGTCCTACAAGGTTCCGTAATCCTTGACACGACGCGGAGGCGGGCATATCGTCGCGAAACAACGAGGAAGGCGATCACGCCAAAGTCCAGCGCGCGATGGGAAACCATCAAGTCTCAGGAGGACGCCAGGTGGCAATTACAAACCAGCAGTCATTAGAACGAAATCGGGAAAATGATTTGGCGATCGAATTGGGCGGCGCGGACCTGGTGCGCACAGGCCCCGGCACTCCAGGCGGGCGTTTCATGCGGCGTTTCTGGATGGCCGTCGGCCGCAGCCAGGATCTTCCGAAAGGCAGAACAAAACCGATCCGCATCATGAGCGTGGACTACGCTCTTTATCGCGGCGAATCGGGCCGGGCTCAGGTTATCGACTATCGCTGTCCGCACCGCGGCGCGCAGATGCACCTCGGCGAGGTGGAAGGCGATGATATCCGGTGCATCTACCACGGCTGGAAATATGACTGCACGGGCCAGTGCGTCGAGCAGCCTGCGGAAGATTCCAGCTTTGCCCGCAAAGTCAAAATTGGCAGCTATCCGACTCGCGAATACATGGGCCTCATCTTTGCTTACTTCGGCGAAGGCGAGCCGCCGCAGTTTCCTCCATATCCAGGCGAAAGATCTGACGCTATTGTCGACCTGTGGAACGTGGAAACCGTGCCGTGCAATTATTTGCAGTGTTTTGAGAACAGCATGGACGAGACGCACGTTGCCTTCGTGCATCGCCCGGGCGGTTCCCATAAAAATATCGCCGACCTGCCGGTGGTTGGCGCGGAAGAGACAGATTGGGGCATGCTGCGCCTCGGAACTCGCGCGAACGGAAAGGTGAGGCGCAGCCTGCACTATATGCCGAACGTCACGCGAGTGATCGTGCCGCCCGTAGCGGGTATGGATGGCGTGGGCGGATGGGTGGAAATTTTCTTCAATTTCACGCCGATTAACGACGAAAATCACATGTGGCTGATCACCAGCAACGTGACCGTGAGTGGACCGGAAGCCGAGGCGTATCGCGCCAAGCGCGCCGAATATCATGCAAAGATCGCCGCAGCTCGTCCCGCGCGAGACCTCGCGGTGGAACTCATGGCAGGCCAGCATCAGTTCGCCGAGATGAAGCACCCGGACCTGGTGATCGTCCAGGACATTGCGGTGCAGGCCGGCCAGGGGCGGATTGCCGACCGTCAGCATGAGCGACTCGGCCGGTCGGACGCGGCCATCATCCTATGGCGAAAAATCCTGGCCCGTGAGTTGCAAGCCGTGGCCAAAGGGCACCCAGGGAAGAATTGGACTCGCCCGCCCGTGGACGAGTTGCCAACCCTGGGCTTCTGACGATTGGCGCCCGTGAATCACATCCGGCAGTTTTCTATTGCTCAAAAATGAAGGGACTCTCCAATGGCCGACCCGAGTGAAGAGAGATTCGTTCCACATCTTGCGTGCGATCCAAGTTGCGGGCCCTCCCTGGGCGGCGTTTCGCGCAGAACAGTGCTCAAGCACGTGGCCGCAATAGGAGCAGGCGCCGCTCTTTCAACCGGCTCGGTGCTTGCGGCGATGCCGCGCATCGATTCCAATCCCAAGCGCGGGCGGATCGACGTACACCATCACATGCTTCCCCCTTTTTACATGGACCTGCGGCGCGCGGTTCCCGACGTTGGGGCGATGCCCACGTGGTCGCCGTCCAAATCGATCGATGATATGGAGAAAAATGGTGTTTCCACTGCAATGCTGTCACTCGCCGTGTCCGGCGTCACGTTCGATGCGGGAGAGGCCGGGCGCAGCCTGGCGCGAAAGAGCAATGATTTCGGCGCGCAGCTTGTCAAAGACCATCCGGCGAGTTTCGGCCTGCTGGCGGCCCTGCCTCTGCCGGACCCACAGGGCAGCCTGGTCGAAATAGAATATGCGCTGGACACCCTTCACGCGGACGGCGTCGCTTTGCTCAGCAGCTACGGTGACAAGTGGCTCGGCGACGCTACCTACGCGCCCGTTTTCGAGGAACTGAACCGCCGGAAGGCCGTCGTGTTCGTTCATCCGAACGCCCCGAACTGCTGCGCGAATCTTCAAGCACGCGTGCCGGCGTCCACTATCGAATTCTATTTCGACACGACTCGTACGATCGAGAGTCTGCTCATGAGCGGGACCTTCTCCCGATTTCCGAATCTCCGGTTTATTTTTTCTCACGGCGGGGGAGCCATGCCCATATTGGCGAACCGAATGGCAAGGCTCTTCCCCAAAGACCTGGCCGCTCAAGCGCCCCATGGCGTTCTCTACGAACTGAAGCGCCAGTATTACGACACGGCGAGCGCAAGCAATCCGACCTCGCTCAACGCCATTATGAGCATCGTTCCCGGCTCACAAATTGTTTTTGGAAGCGATTTCCCATTCATCTCTGCGGGGGAACCCGCAAGCGACTTGATGCATTCCGGATTGCCGGACAGTACCGTTGAAGCGATCGACCGGAATAACGCAGTTCGATTGTTTGGACGCCTGAAAGGCTAACCAAATGCGTTTCGTGAAGTGAATTTCGAGGTCAACGCGGATTTGCCGCGTTACGGGCTCGTCTTGCCAAGTTTGTACTTTGTGCGGGTGAGGAGCGAAGCCCGTCAATCTGTAACTCAAACAAGCGTTTCAAATCGGCCAAACCCTTCCGGGGAGCTGGTCTCCGGCTCGCGATCCACCAACGAAGCGCGCCGGCAAAAACAAAGAAGATATGACATGCGATAAGAGTTGCATCCTCGTCCGACTTGATCTGCCGATCCCGCTGCGCGGCGCGGACCACCGCTTCGATTCCTGAAAGCAGGCGGTCGCGAATTTGTTGGAATTCGGCCGCCTGCTTGCCTTCGGAATAGAATGCCATGTCCTTCAAGAGAATGCGCGACAGCGCAGGGTTTTTGGCAAAAAACTCATAGTGCGGTCGGCATAAACCGATCAGTTGATCCAGCAAACGTTCTTGCGTTTGCGTGGCTTTCAGTGCCTCGTCGGTTACGGCTGCAAGCTCCTCGTTAAAGATAAGGAAAACCAAATCGCGCTTGTCCTGAGCATAATTGAACAGGGTACCCAACGCCACGTGTGCATGCTTGGCGATCTGGCGGAGCGTCGCCGTCTCATACCCATGCCTGGAGAACAATTCACGCACAGCGGCGCGAATGCGCTGCCGCTTCTCGAGCTTGTGCTGTTCCCGAAGTCCGAGTTCAGTTGACCCTTGAGGCTTCAAGAAGCTTTCTCCGGCTGCATTAGATCATTATCCTGCTTCGCCTGCCAAGCGGCGCATTCGGCGGTTAACAACGCAGATGCCTTCGGCGGCCTGCCTTGAAGTACCTTGGAAGAAGTCTGAGAATTCGTTGACATCAATCTCTTCGACATGCTACAAGCGGCCCATCGAGTCAGCTCCAGCTCGCAATTTTGGGTGTGGCAATATTGTTTTGGTCTTAAAACTGAACTTGTTCATTACTGGACATGCTCACAAGGGGAGAGTGATCCCGATTCTCACGATTTCGGATTCCAAGATCGCACGCGGCGCAGACTAAGGAGGAACTGTGGACAGCCTGGCATTTTACGCAAAGAAACTCAGACGATTTTTTGTGACGGGTATTGGTGTTTTTCTGCTTTGCCTCCCTGTGTTTGGACAAAGCAACTTGGGCAGTATTTCGGGAAGCATCACCGACAAGAGCGGCGGCGTGATCGCGAACGCCACAGTCACCGTGACCGATACTCAAAGAGGCATCTCGCGAACATTGACCACGGATGAGGTCGGGGAATACACCGCTCCCAATATCCTTCCCGGCGTCTATACGGTCCGCGCAGAAGCCGCTGGCTTTAACAAGATCGAGCGGCAGAATATCAGGTTGGAGGTGGGTAAGGACGTCCGCGTTGACTTGACCCTCCAGCCTGGTGAGCAGACCACAACGGTTACTGTCACCGAAGAACTCCCACTCGTCGAAACTACCAACTCCACTCTGGGCGGCACGCTCAGCAACGAGACCATCAACGATCTGCCCTTGAACGGCCGCAACTATCAGAACCTCGTCGTATTGCGCCCGGGTTCGATGTTTTATCCGGGCGGTGGCGGATGGACCCAAAGCACCAACGGCAGCCGCCCCGAAGACAACGGGTACATCGTAGACGGTTTGACAAACGACCACCCCTTGACGGCCCTTACTGTTATCAACGGGGCAGGAGTCGAGGGCGATGCCGCGACCATCCTGCCGATTGACGCCATCCAGGAGTTCAACGTCATTGAAAATCCGCCGGCGCAATACGGTTGGAAGCCCGGAGCCATCGTCAATGTCGGACTGAAATCGGGCACGAACAATATGCACGGAACGGCGTACGCGTTTGGACGCAGCGATGCTTTCGACGCCCGCAACTATTTCGACGCGGCGCCTAGTAATGGAAATTGCATTATTTTCGGTCCGGCGCCATCCGCTCTATGTAACAAGAATCCGGTGGAACTCGAACAGTTTGGGGCCACGGTCGGAGGGCCAATTAAAAAAGACAAGCTGTTCTTTTTCGTCGGATTTGAGGACGAGCGATATTCGCTGGGAAATTTATTTGAGCGCAACCTTCCTGTGGATCAGTCACTTGCCGCGTCGCCGGCTGGGAACTGCCCTCCAAGTGTAACGGGCAATTGTGCGACGAGTCTTCCCGACGCCATCCTAGGCGCAGAGGCGCTTGGATTACCGCCGAGCTTACTCAGCATGCATTTGTCCGGTTGTACTCAGGCCACGCCCTCTGCTACGCCCATCTGCACCGGTGGCCTGTTTCCGGCTAACGGTACAACGTCGGTCTCCTCTGGTGTGAGTTTACAGAGCGTGTTCCGCTCCGATAATGGATTAGCGAAGATCGATTACCACATCAATGACAAAAACACTTTGAACGGCATGTATTTTATTAGCCGTGGGGACATCGTCGCGCAAGATCCGGGCACGTTCGCGGAATTGCAGCCTTATTGGCGTTCGCATCAAGCCAACGAGCCGCAAGTGTTCGGACTAAACTGGACTTATAGTCCGAATTCGCATTGGGTGAATGAAGCCCGGTTTGGCATCATCTACATGAACAGGGAAAACAACACCCTGGATAACAACGTTTCAGCCACAACCTACGGTATCAATACGGGCGTGACGGCACCGCTCGATAACGGATTTCCCACGCTTCTCGTGGCAGGTCTGAGCCCCTTGGGCGGATTTCCGGGTTGGCCGATTGAAATGGGACCGACGTGGGTATACCAAGGCGTGGATAACGTGTCCTACCTGCGTGGTAAGCATGCCTTCAAGTTCGGCGGAGAAATCCACAAGAACTCCGTGACGGCGGGCCGTTTCAGCTACGGCAAAGGTGTGATTTTATTTCTTCCCGGTGGCGGAGGCACGCCGCTTGAAGAATTCATGTCCGGCACAGGTGGGGTTGCTAAGTTCTTGGTCGGAACGAGCCCGTTACACATGTCCACGTGGCAATACGCGCTCTTCGCGGAGGACGAATGGCGCCTAAAACCGCGAGTGACCTTAACGTATGGTCTGCGCTATGAGTACATCACTCCGCTCTCGGAAGCAAACAACCAATTGGGCAATTTCGATCCCAACTCGGCGACGGGCTTGGTGCAGGTTGGCAACCAAATTAAAACTCCTTACAACCCAGACCACTTGGACTTCGGACCGCGAGTGGGCTTGGCTTGGGATGTGACGGGTAAGGGGACCACGGTGGTCCACGCGGGAGCAAGTGTTGTGACCGATGATGGCATTCCCATGTTCCTGTTTGTGGGCCAGGGTGGGGAGCAGAACAATACCACGCTTGGCCTTGGGGCAATTCCTACAGGCGCCCAAATCTGGGAGAACGGCGCCATGGTCGGAAATTTTGGAGGCAACATTAATTATGCAGTAAACAAGGCGGGTGGGCCGCCATTCGCAGCTCACTGGGCGAGCCAGCCGGGGGACGGTACCGGCACATCCCTATGGTCGCTGACGCCTGCCTGTGGCGACAACAATTCACCTGGACACTTCCAATGTGACATCCTAGGAGTGGACCGTAATTTCCGTAACCCGTTTGTTACCACCTGGACCTTGGGCGTTGAGCACACCTTCACTGCCGACCTTTCCCTAAACGTCGCGTACGTTGGCAATCACGGGGCGAGGATGCCGGGAATTACTGATCTGAATCAGCCAGTTCCGGTTCCCGGCAACGCCAACGCTCTCCCCGGTCCCTACGCCGTACAATTCCCTTACTTGGACAACATCAACTGGCTTTCGAACCTGTATACGTCCAACTACAACGGCCTGCAAGCCACACTAACTCAGCGGGCTGCCCACGGATTGTCTTTTGTCGCCGGATATACCTACTCTCATTCGCTGGACGGCTCCTCATTCAATATCAATATACCTTTGCCGCAGGACAGCCGATTTCCACAGATGAACTACGACAGTAGCGTTTTCGATATAAGGCACCGTTTCACTTTCTCGGTGACCTACAATATCCCCGCAGTTCAGGCGCCTGCACAGCTCCTGAAAGGTTGGCAGCTCAATTCCATCGTCACTTTGCAATCCGGCGCACCCTGGGGAGTGGACGATTCCTCCAACAATATCAGTGGGACGAGCGAGTTCACTGATCGCTGGAATTTCTCCGGCAACCCGGTAGATTTTAAGTCGGGTAACTCCTCAATTCCGTTCTGCAGTGGTTTCGGCCCCGCAGGCGATACGACCAACGTCTCCTGTACCCAAGTCACCCCGGCTGGCACAGAGGCGCTTTCAAGTACCGTCACATCGGCGTACGCGATGTTGTGTAAGGCCAGCGCCGCCGACACCACGTCAAATTTTCCCGGCGGGCCGGCGGGCACCGGTACCCTTGGGTTTGCAGGCTGCTATGCACAGGGAAATTCGGCGATGACTCCCCCCGCTCCGGGACATTTTGGCAACATGGCCCGTAACCCCTTCCGCGATCCTGGCTTTCGTGACTGGGATTTATCGATCACTAAGAGTTTTGTGTTCAAAGAACGGCTCACCGCACAGTTCCGGGCTGAGCTCTTCAATGTTCTCAACCATCCCAATTTCGCGAATCCTTACGGTGGTTCGAATGGATTTAACGAGAACGATCCTTCCTCACCCAGTAACTTTGGTTGCGGTTGCGCTACGCCCGACCAGGCGGCCGGCAATCCGGTCCTCGGGACGGGTGGGAATCGCGCGATACAGCTGGGCCTGAAGCTACTTTTCTAACAACTCAGCGTATTCAACGAAACGGGAGCGAGCCTGAAAGTTCGCGGCTTGCTCCCGTTTTTCTTTTGCCGAAGGGCAGCTAGAAACGGACCCACTATCAATTGATTTTGGCGCAGAGGATTGTCAGCGCGTCATCATGCTCGGTTGCGGCGAGGCAAGCCTCCGCCAGCTCACTCGCTGCAGGCTTGCCGATTACTGGATCGGCAAGGCGATGGAACTTGGCGCGCACATCAAGATCGCTAGAACGCGGCGGATCGCCTCTTGCGTCGAGGACGAGCTTTGTTTCCGTGCGGCCGTTCTTCAGCAGAGCATCGACACGGGCGGGCCAGAGCTCCGGATAGTGTTGCTCCAACTCCTTGTCAGGAATGACCTCGACGCGAGCCATGAATGCCGCAATTTTTGATTCGCCTGGGACGTGCGACGTTATCCAGTTCGTCCGTCCGGCACTCGGCAAGGGCAAACTGGTGGGCGGCGCTCGTGATTCTTGCGATGCGGTGCCAGCGGCACCGGAGTAAGGCTCCTGGGACCCAATCGAATTTGAAAATAGTGATTCCCAGTAAAACCGATTTTCAAGGTATAGTATGGCCGCAGAAACAAACCTGAGGAGGAAATAGAATGAGAACGAAACTCATGCTTTTGGTCGCTGTTCTGGCATTTTCGTTGGTGGCGGGAGTTGCCAGCATCGCCGCACAGCAACAAGCTGCTCCGCCACCGCCTTCCAAATTCAAGCTGATGAGCTCCGCATACGCGGAAGGCTCCATGATCCCCACCCAATTCTCATGTGCGGATCCGAACGCGGCTTCGCCGGCTCTTTCCTGGACCAATCCGCCCAATAACACCATGAGCTTCGCCGTCATCATGCATGATACCGACGCCGCCCCGATGAAGGGAACGATGGACGTCACGCATTGGATCTTCTGGGGCATTCCCGCCAGCTCTACTTCGGTAGCAGCGGGGATCAAGCCGGATTCCTCGCCCGACGGCATCATGCAGGGCTCGAATATCCGCAAAGTGAACGGATATCAGCCGCCGTGCCCGCCTCCAGGCGCTACTCCGCACCACTATATTTTCGAGATTTACGCGCTGGATACGAAGCTCGACCTGGCAGCAGGATCATCCCGCGCCGATCTTTTGAAGGCAATGGATGGCCATGTGATCGGGAAGGCCACTTACGTTGGAATGTTTGGCCGATAGTCGCTGACTTACTTTTCGGACAGAATATTTGAGGCCACAACCGCTGCGGAACACTCGATCGATTTTGATCGAGGAGGATTCACAGCGGTTGTGGTTCTTTATCCTTCTCCTTCTGCGGTGTATTCCCCAAATATTTTTCCAATACTTTCCGCGCCAGGTCTTGACCGCCTAACCCGAAGGCAATCGCCAACCCGAACATCAGCGCCCCGAAAATGATCGAAAAGGCGGAGATCACGGTCTGCCTGGCCACGCCGAGCTCTTCCAACGTCATCGAAATCGTCAGAATCCAGATCAGGAAACGGATCGACCAACTTACGATTCTTGCTGAACGGTGGCCCGCATTGACCGCGGCAAGAAGCACCGCTCGGGATAAAAAGTTCGCAGTCATCAATCCCACGAACAAGATCAGCATCCCGACGAACACTTCGGGCAGGAACTGAAATAGACGCGAGATTTGTTCCTGGAGGCTCGCCACGCCAAGGACGCTGAGCCCCAGCAAGATAAATCCAATCCACGTCAGCCAGAAGATGGAGCGGCTGATCAGCGCCGTCATCGACGGAAGATGAGCGGCCCGAAGAATGCCCGAAGCCCCGGCCTGCTCGGAAACTTGATCGAGTTTTGTGACGCTCAGAACGATGCGCAAAATGTATTTGAGCAGGAAAGCGACAAGAAGCCCGAGCGCGATGATAATGAGCATCACCAGGAAACGAGGAAGAAAATCAGCGATCATGTGGACTAAATTGCCATAGGCCTGCTCCAAGCCTTGCAGGATCGTTTGTCTCATGATTTCACCTCAATCTTTGCTTTCCACTTTTCCATTAGATATGGCTTTTGGCGCTCGAACTCGGCGCAGAGACTTTCATTCACCGCCTCCAACTCCGTGGCGGAAGAGTCGGCATGTTCCATAAGAAAGGAGTAAGTCATGCCGCGATACAGGGGCACCAGTGCCTGCACCAGGTGATCGCGATTTATGACGGAATGATGATAGGAAGCGGCGAAGTCATAGAGCGTTCTCACCCAGAGGTCGGTTCGAAATCTGAACGCGCTTTCCTCACATGCAACGATATTATTAATTTCAGCATGGGTTTCAGGATCCAGAATCGTGCTCAAAATCGGCCCCAATTCCGCGACGCCGTTCCGGAACATCTCGAAAATTCTGTGCGGGTCCAAGTCGGCCTGCCCCGAAGTGAGCTCATGCTCCGGCCCAAACGTATGCACGGGTTCCGATTTCTTACAATCGAGCCAGGTGGATTGCCGGGATTCCATGCACCAGAAAAGGTTTCCAACGGTTTGCCGAAAGACTTCTACAAGGTCCGGCCCGGGGCTTGTCGCGGGCTGCAATCTCTGGCCGAGAAACGCCTGGCAGCAGCGAAAATCAGAAGAAATTGCGGAGATTGCCATCCATGCTTCCGGCCTCGTCTGAATCGACTCTTCGTGCCACACGTCCTGACTGAGGCAATCCGCGGCCAGACGGCCGGAAAATCCCCATTCATCCGAATAGAGTTCGCGAATTCCGCAGCAGAAGAGAGCGCGGCTCATCGGATAGAGCAGATTCCGGGCCAGCAATCCTTGAAATTTGTGGCGCGAATAAAGGGGCGCCACAAAATCGAACTTTTCGCGGAACACAGGCGCCAGGAGATTGGCGATCCGGTCAGGCGTTAGATCGGAAGTCCCGGGCGAAACCATGGCGCACGCTCGCGCCCGCAACAAGTCCGCGGCTGTAAGAACCGTGCGAAGAGCCAATCCGGGAGAAGGCGGGACAGAAAAGTCCGCGGTCACTCGGTGGACCGTGCGAAGTGACGTGGCCAACGGCGCGCTCTTTTCTTCCGAGTCACCTTGCGCGCTCCCCAAGGCGTCGCTCCCGTCGGTATCTCCTCCGCGCACATTGACGATGACGGCTCGTTGCCGGGTAAAGTTTTTCTGAAAACTTTGTTCGATGGTATGAAAAGCGTGGCTTGTTGCACTTGCGTTGCCTTGCGAAGAGATCCCCACAAGGAGGTCCACTTCACCAACGCTGATGAGCTGACGAATCAGATCGTCCGCAAGTATCGTATCTTCGGCCAAGGCGCTTGTACTCTCGCTTTCAACCTACAGTTTCTTGAAAGTTTCCGCGACGTGTTGTCGTCCGCCGCTCGATCAAATCCGGCGAAGCTGAAACCAATAAAACTGGTACGGCCCCAGCGTAAGCAAGTAAGGCGCCTCTCCAAATCTGGGAAAAAGATTTCTCCCAAACATTTCGATCGGTATGTAGCCCTTAAAGCGTCGCATATCCAGTTCGACAGCTTGCGCGGAACTTGAAAGGTTGTTCACGATGAGCACGGTTTCCTCACCGAATTGGCGCACGTAGGCAAGAACCCGGTGGTTCGCTGGTTTCAAAAAGAGAATCGATCCGCGCCCAAATACCTGGAATGAATTTCGCAATTGAATTAAAGACTTCATCCACCGGAGGAGAGAGTGCTCCGACCTTTTTTGCGATTCGACGTTAATCGCTTGATAGCCATACACGGCGTTCGATATTACGGGCGAATACAGGCGTTCCGGATCCGCGGCCGAGAATCCCGCATTTGCGTCGCCATCCCATTGCATAGGCGTGCGGACCCCATTGCGATCGCCCAGGTAGATATTGTCCCCCATGCCGATTTCGTCTCCGTAGTACACGATAGGCGTTCCCGGCATAGACATTAATAGTCCATTCAGCAGTTCGATCCTACGTCTGTCGTTGTCCATCATGGGAGCCAGGCGCCGGCGGATTCCTCGATTGATGCGCATGGTCTTATCCACCGCGTACTCGTCATACATATAGTCGCGCTCAATATCCGTTACCATCTCCAGCGTGAGCTCATCATGGTTGCGAAGGAAAATGCACCATTGGCAGTTATCGGGTATTTCGGGCGTCTGGTCGAAGATGTCGATAATCGGCTTGCGGTCTTCCAGCTTCACGGACATGAACATTCGCGGCATCAGGGGGAAGTGAAAAGCGGTGTGAAATTCGTCGCCATTTCCAAAATAGGCGCGAACATTGACGGGCCAATTGTTGGCCTCGGCGAGAAGCATCTTTCCGGGATAGGCCTGATCGAGGCGCTTGCGAAGGTCGCGGATGATTGCATGCGTCTCGGGCAGGTTTTCACACGCAGTTCCCTCACGCTCCACAAGATACGGGACCGCGTCGAATCGGAACCCATCGATGCCCAGATCCAGCCAAAAACGCATGATTCCCCATAGCGCTTCCAGAACCGCGGGATTGTCAAAATTCAAATCCGGCTGGTGGCTGAAAAATCGGTGCCAGTAGTAGGACTTTGAAACAGGGTCCCAGGCCCAGTTCGATGTTTCTGTGTCTACAAAAATAATCGGCACGCCCTCATAACGGAGGTCCGTCTGACTCCACACGTACCAGTCGCGTTTAGGATTTTCGCGTGAGCTTCGTGCTTCTTTAAACCAGGGGTGCTGGTCGGAAGTATGATTCAGGACCATCTCAATGATGATGCGCATGCCCCGAGTATGAGCCGCCTGCAGGAAAGCTTTGAAATCCTCGAGCGATCCGTAGCTCGCGTGAACGGACGTGTAATCCGCGATGTCGTACCCGTCGTCGCGCAAGGGAGAAGGGAAGAATGGGAGCAGCCAAATCGCGGTAATCCCGAGGTCTTTCAGGTAATCGAGTCGCTGGGTGAGGCCGGGGAAATCGCCGACGCCGTCCGCATTGCTATCGCAGAACGTGCGCACGTGCAGCTGGTAAATAATCGCGTCCTTATACCAGAGGTTGTCCTTTTGCAGCGCCAACGCTCAGCTCTCCCTTCGAATCTGAATCATCTTCGATTGGCGACGCGCCCGCAATCCATGACCGCGTGCTGGTTTCCTATACGTCAAGCAACTGTGAAGAATTTACGAGGAATTTTGGCTGCTCGTCAAATCAGGGCTGCCTCCAGTTTGGCAAGCACTGCGGCGACTGCTGCTGGACGTCGAATAGAATAACGCGCTCGCGTTGGACGTGCAGCGCCAACACGGATGGAAATCCCCTCACCCACAGCCTCGAAAGCATCTTCGTCCGAATGATCGTCTCCAAAATAAAAAGGAAGAGCGCGGCAGCGCGCCGGTTTGGCCAGGAATTGTTGCACCGCGATTCCTTTCCCTCGAATGCAGCGTGGAACGATCTCCGCGTCGCGAAGGTTTTCGATTACACGCAGAGTTTTCTGAAAAGGCAGCAGAAGGGAGCGAAGCTTGCGCCGGGCTTGGCGTTGTGCCAGCGGGGACGCGGCGAGAAAGTGGATCGACAAGCTGAAATATTTGTTTTCCACCCAGATGCCGGGAATGGAAGAAAGGTGAATCGAGAGTTTTGATTGAGCAGACCGAAGGGCGCGAAGAGCCGAGCTTGGCAGGGGAGAATGACCGCTTCGCTCCCATCCATAAAGGCCATAGTAGCGGATTCCGGGGAGGCCGATATATCGCCGCAGTTCGGAGCGGCGACGGCCGCTGATCACCACAAGTGTGACGCGCGGATGGCGCGCGAGGCGGCCTAACACCCGGCGAGTCGTGGGCGCCAGGCGCACCTGATCGGGTAGTGGTGCAATATTGACGAGCGTGCCGTCAAAATCGAGAAACACGAAGATGCGGCAGCTCGACCGGATTTGCGCGGCGACGCGAGCCCAATCCTCGACCAGGCTAGGAGCCATACACTTGAATCGGCTCATCGAGCTTCGACGCGCTCCGGGGCATCAATACGAATCTCCGTCAGGTCGGATAGGAGGCCGGCGGCCCAGCGGTAAATGTTATTTTCCCGGACGCCGGAACGAAGCTGTTGCATGCGTACGGTCTGTTCTTCTTCGGACATATCGAGCGCGCGGTGGATGGCTCCGGCAAGTTGCTGGACGTCATACGGGTTGACGAGAAGCGCATCGAGGAGTTCGAGCGCGGCGCCGGCGAAGGTGCTGAGAATCAGGACGCCGCGGTCGTCCTCGCGTGAAGCGACAAATTCCTTGGCCACAAGATTCATGCCGTCGTGCAGCGAGGTGACCAGGCACAGAGATGCGGCACGGTAGAACCGCTCGATTTCCTGATGCGTGTGGTGCCTTTTCAAAAGCACGATCGGTTTCCAGCGGCCGGCCTGAAAACGCGCATTGATGCGGTCAGCTTCCGCGCTGACTTCGTCCAGAAATTTCTTGTAGCGGTCGATATGAGTCCGGCTTGGAGCGCCGATCTGCACGAAGGTGAATCGCCGCTGGTAAGCCGGGTTCAGTTCCAGAAAGCGTTCGATCCCGCTGAAACGTTCCAGAATCCCCTTGGTATAATCGACGCGGTCGACACCAACGCCGAGCAGGGTCGCCTCTATCCCCAGCTCCTCGCACAGCGCGGCGCGTTCCGAGCCGGAATTGCGCGGCGGCTCGGCCTGCGTCGCGATTTCAGGGAAGGCCACGCTGATGGGGTATGGGCGCACGAGCGTGACGTGGCCCCGGCGGTTCACTGCGAATCGGTCCCACTCAGTGATCGCCTCCACGGCGCAGTCGACTGTTTCCAGAAAATTGTTGCAATGCGACTGAGTGTGGAACCCGATCAGGTCAGCTCCCAGAAGACCGTCGACCAATTCGCGCTGCCATGGACAAATTCCGAAGGCTTCCGCATTGGGCCAGGGAATGTGCCAGAAGATGGCGACACGCGCATCCGGACGCGCTTCTTTGATCATTCGGGGGAGCAACGCAAAGTGGTAGTCCTGAACAAGAAGGATGGGCGATTTGGTGCCTTCCATTTCCGCGAGGACGGCGTCGGCAAACCTTCGGTTCACCTGCTGGTACTCAAACCAATCTTCCGGCCGGAATACCGGACGGGTATGCGCGATGTGACATAGGGGCCAAAGACCTTCGTTGGAGAAGCCCGCATAGTAGCCCTTCTCTTCTTCGTTGCTCAGCCAGACACGACGGAGCGAATACGCCGGGTGATCGGGCGGGACTCGGAGGCAATCATGCGCGTCGACTACTTCGCGGTCCGCGTTGCCTGAGCCGTGAGCGATCCATGTGCCGTTGCAGGCGATAAGAACAGGTTCGAGCGCGGTGACGACGCCGCTGGCGGGCACGATGACGCCTACGGATTTGTCTTTCTCACTTAAGACGTGCATGTAAGGCTCGCGATTCGAGACCACGAACAGCGGCTTATTCTGCAGCTTGTTCCGCACGCTGACGCGCAAACGCTCCGCCGTCCACAGAGACACATGGGAATCGCGCAGGCGCGCTTCCTCCTCCGCGTTGGCTCGGGCGGCGGTCAGATCGCGAGCTAAATGCGTGACTTCCCGATGGATCTGGTCAAAAACTTCTCCTTGGGCTAGGACCGGAGGATTATCTGACTGACCGGTGCGCAGCATGCGAAGCCATTTCGTGGTTTGCGCCAGCGGATCCGTGAAATTCCAGCGAACCAGCACGAGCGCAAGGAGCGAGATGATCAGCGTTTGGAGGGTGGCGTTCAGCAAGGAATCGCGCAGTGTGTGAGAAATCTGCGTGTCGATATAACCGGCGTCTTGCAGTACCACGAGGGTGCCGGCGGTTCGTCCATTGAGACGGAGCGGCAAGGCATAGAGGTGAAGCGGCATTTCGTCCATTCGGACAAATTCACCGTAACCAAGGCCATGACTGGCGGCACGGGCAGCAGCCGCAGGTCGAGATTGGAGTTGAGATGCAAGGCCGGACGTCGCGGCGAGAACGGAACCGCTGGCGTCGTAAACGGCAATTCCTTTCAAATTTTCGCGTTGGCTGAACCGTTCAATCACCTGTTGGATGTTCCCTTCGGGCGTTGGACCGAGCAGCGGTTCAACAGAATCTCGAAGGCTGGCGCCGAGAATTTCCGCGCGGTGCGAGAGATCGCTGCGGAGGATCCGCCTTTGCGTATTCACCTGATACGCAGCAAAGAGCAGGCAGCCGGCGGCCACGCTCACAATTAGAGGGACCACCATTTTCAATGTGGTGCGCATCGAAATGCCTAAACTCCTAGAGCGCCGAACAACGATCCGATCTGTTCCAAACTGAACAAGCGGCTCTTAGGAACCGATTCAGCTTGGCGATCCATGGAGGTGCTCCGTGAAATTGAGAAATCGACCACGGTGCTTCCATTGCCCTTTTTTCCACCAAGTCACTTTATTCCATGCTCTCCTAGATAATACACGCGGTGAACCGATCAGGATTGGCGCTTTATGAGGAGCGTTGTTTACTGGTGACGGTCTGGGCAAGAAGGAAATAGCCCCAGTGAGCACTCCTTGGACGACCTTTCATGGCAGGGAGCCTGACAAGGAGCGGCTTAAAGCGCGCAGGCGTGTCTCGGAAGGCCTCGAATGCCGCGACGATCCCGGTCGACACAAGAGACTATTTTTGTCCGCCGGGAATATCACCATTTCAATTCGCCACAGCCTAATTGCTATGGTCGTGCTGACTTAAAGCATACAGGATGAGTTCCACGCGGCTGGATATGCCCAACTTCTCGAAGATGCGGCTGATGTAGTTCCTGATGGAATGTTCCTTTACTTTGAGCATCTCGGCAATCTCGCGGTTCTTCAGGCCGTCGGCAACGAGATGAACGACTTCTTCCTCGCGATGGGTCAACAGCGGCATTCCATCGGATTTGTTAAGGTGAGATGGGACGATATGAGTCAGTGCATTTAGAAGAAGTTCGACATCCTGATTGCTAGCCCAGATTTGTCCCTGATGCACGGCTTGGACGCACTTCGAGAGGGATTTCAAGGAATGACTTCGATAGAAAACGCCCCGCGCACCGTCCCGAAAGGCGTTCACCACTCGGTCGGGCTTGGAACTTTGCAGAAGCATGATTGCAGGGGTACCGTGAGAGGCCCGCGCTTTCTGAAGGACCTTGATGCCTGCTTCGGGCCCGTCCTGAAGCTCCTCACTGATCAATGCAACGTCTGCTCTGTGTGACCCCAGCTCGCCGATAATCTTCTGAGAGCTGCCTGTCAAGGTTTCCACGCGGAAACCTTTTCGGCCATGGGCAAACGCATTCTTCAGCAACTCGCCCGTCATGTTGTCCGCCGTGACAACGAGGACAGAGATGCGATCTTTAGGCCGTCGAAGAGGCTGGGACACCCGACTGCCTCCAAAACTCTTAATGGAACATGTTCGGGGGACGCCGAACGAAACTTGAGCCGCTGTCCGTGGTCCAGATCAGCGAGATCCGACTTGCAGGAACGTGCCTAATAATAACGGTTTAATGAATCACTTGCAATATATATGAATCGTGAATCCTAACCCTGCAACACTTGAAAACCTGGGGACCGGATGCAGGATCCTAACGACTAGATCAGCAGGTTTGCTAGCGTTCGCTTCCCGGGAAGCGGCAAAGTTAGCTGTACTTCGCCGCTCGAACAAAAAGTAAGTTTCACTGAATTCTCCACCCAATTGCACCCAAAAATCTCACGATTGTTCTTGGTTTTGAAGACAGGAAAATGAGGCTCTCAAACCGTTGCATCTGCAGCAGAAAACAGGTTAGCAACAGGCCAATCATTCTATAACTCCTGTGAATACAGCAAGATATGCGAAGGTCTGCAGAGGGCGAACCGGATTTCTCCATGTCCATTTTTGAAAGGGAATCCTGGAAGGAAAACGAAGGTTCATGGACATTTGCCCCCTTTATTAGTGGACTAATGACTTGAGATGGTTGCAGCCAATCATCGCTCGAAGCGTGTCCACAGACTTGTAGATTAGATCCCTCAACAATGGGAGCTAGTCGGCGCGGGCATGAGGAATTTTAGCTACGGTAAGAGGTCTCTCAAAAAGCGGGGCTTAAGGCCACTTGTGGACAATCCCGCATTCCCCTACCCTTCGTAACACTGGGAAGTGCCAACACCCCAGGCAAAGCGGAGACATTTCAATCGCACACCGATCCGAGTTTTCCGTCGAACGAAGAAAAGGCATTCGCTATCGGATGAATGCCTCGGTCCTGTTTCGCTGGGGTGGGCCTGAGAACGGACACTACCAGGGCGAAGGAGTCACCCGAGACATGAGTGTGGCCGGGACATTTGTTTTGACCGCCACTTGTCCCCCTCCGAATTCTTTGGTCCAGATGGAAGTTTTTCTTCCCCTATCGGATGGCGGGTCCAAGGCGCTGATGAAGGCCGACATGATGGTATTGCGGGTGGAACACGATGTCGCCGGCAACAAGCGCAGTGGATTTTCGGCAGTCGGCAAAGGATTTTCGTTGCGCACCTTTTCAGACCGAGCGTCACAACTCGTTGACGGTCTGATCAAAGAATCGGAAGAGTCCATGGAAGGGCAAGAATGAGCGGTGCGGACCGAATGGCCGATTTGGGCCGGCGCACGTTCTAGATCGCTGAATTTGTTGCTGTTTCAATGAGGGCCCTGCGGAAGACTGTTGAGCAGGCTAGTTTTCAAGCAGAAATGGGACTGAGAGGGCGAAGCTGTGTCAACGTCACAGGTCAACATCAAATCCTTGGTGCAAGTTCCTCCGCTCCATTACGCTCTGGAGGGATCGAGCTGGTACGCGGTTCACACCATGTCGCGGCACGAAAAGCGGGTTGCCGCGCAATTTGAAGAAAAACGTGTGTGCACGTTTCTTCCGCTTCTCCGTCAAATCCACAAGTGGAGCGACCGAAAGAGCATGGTGGAAGTCCCCATGTTCAGCTGCTATGCCTTCGTTCGAATCGCACAGACGACCGAGGAGCGGCTGAAAATATTGCGGACGCCTGGAGTGCTTGGATTCGTGGGCAGTGAGGGGCAAGGAACTCCGATTCCGGAGGAGCAGGTCGAGAGTTTGCGGACCGCGTTCAACGAGAACATTCCGTGCTTCCCGCATGCGTTCCTTAGCGCAGGCAGGCGCGTGCGCATCCGGGGCGGATCGCTGGACGGCGTCGAAGGAATACTTGTGCGTCAAGGCTCGGATCAAAGCCTGGTTGTATCCGTGGAACTGCTGCATCGATCGGTCGCGATTCGAATCGATGGGTATGACATCGAGTTAGTTTGACTTTTTTCAACTCTGCATCTTCGAGACACGGAATGCTATTTCGCCCCAGCTCAGGAACCGGGACAGATGGGGGGGAGAATTCGAAATGAAACTTTGTAGATCCACCTTGAAAATCCTGACTTTTGTCTTGCTCGTGTCTTCCGCTGCGCTCCCCGCTGCCGGACAGAAAAGTGCCGTGCCCAGCGCGAAAGGCAGCGGGCAATCCGACATCACGGGCAATGCTCCGCAAGCGACATCCAGTGAATCCGGCACTAGCCTTCACAAACGAAACTGGCGCTACCGGATCAATCCGAGCGACACCTTGGAACTGACTTTCCCGCTTTCGCCGGAATTTAATCAGACCGTCACCGTCCAACCGGACGGTTACATTACCCTGCGCGGCGTTGGAGATTTGCAGGCAGAAGGGCAGACGCTTCCGGAACTCACCGAATCCATCAAGACGGCGTATTCCAAAATCCTGCAAGACCCCGAGATCAACGTCGACCCCAAGGAATTCGAGAAACCCTTCTTCACGGTGGGCGGCCAGGTAGGAAAGCCCGGAAAATTTGACTGGTACGGCGACATCACCCTGACGCAGGCGATCGCCATTGCCGGGGGTTTTACCGACTCCTCCAAGCACTCGCAAGTGCTCCTGTTCCGGCGCGTATCGGATCAGTGGACCGAGGCCAGAATCATCAACGTGAAAAAAATGATGGGCTCGCGGGATTTGCAGGAAGATCCGGAGCTGAAGCCCGGGGACATGCTGTTCGTTCCCAAGAACGCGCTCTCCAAGATCAAGCCCTTCCTGCCAACGACTTCGGTAGGGGCTTTCGCTAGTCAGGGAGTTTTGTAGATTTAGGAAAACGAAGGATTGATTCGCATGGACGGACAAGAATTTCAATCTGGCGGAAACGGCGCGGACCGATTACCCACACTCAGGGACATCGCAACTCCCCTGTTCCGTCACCCGAAGCTCGTGCTCCTGACCTTCCTGGGCCTCGTGTTGGCCACAGTCCTCGGAATCATTCTGCTTCCGAATGACTACGAGGCCAAAATGAAAATTCTGGTCAAGCGAGACCGCGTGGATGAGGCCGTCACGCCGGGCCGGGACGCCGTGGTCTCCAACCCCGGCGGAGTCACGGAAGAGGAGCTCAACTCGGAAGTGGAACTCCTGAAGAGCCGCGACCTCCTGGAAAAAGTGGTTGTCACCTGCCAGCTTCAAGGATTGCCATCCGGCCTTTTCTGGAACCGGCTGTTTCCTGCGGCTCCCACGGCCGAAAACGGCGTCGCGCAGGACAGCGACAAGAAACTCTCTCAGGCCGTGCTGGCCCTTGAAAACAAACTGCAAATTGAAACGCTGAAAAAAACCGACTTGATTCAAGTGACCTTTGACTCACCGGACCCACAACTGGCTGCGCGCGTTCTGCGTGAACTCGGCAATCTTTATTTGGAAAAGACCGTAGCCGTTCACCGTCCCCCCGGCGCGTTTGAGTTCTTTCAAGCGGAATCGCAACACTACGATGAGCAACTCCAGGCGGCGCAAGCTCAGCTCGCCAAATTCGACCGCGACAAGGGTGTGACGGATCCGCAACTCGAGAAACAGATCGCTCTCCAAAAGCTTTCTGAGTTTGAGGCTACCTTCAATGCGACTCAGGTGGCGATCAAAGAAACGGAGAAGCGAACACGGGTTGTGGAGGAACAACTCGCGTCCACGCCGGCACAGACCGTTTCGCAGGTCCGCGCGTCGGAAAACCAATATCTCATGCAGCAGCTCAAGACCACCCTGCTGGACCTCCAATTGAAGCGCACCGCGCTATTGGAGAAATTCAAGCCCGATTACCGGCCCGTGCAAGAAGTGCAAAAACAGATCGAGCAAACCATCGACACGATAGCCAAAGCGGAAAGTTCGCCCGACCGTGAGGAAACCACGGACCGGAACCCGTCGTACGAGTGGCTCCAGTCCGAACTCACCAAATCCAATGCGGAACTCGCCACCCTGCATGCCCGGGCCGCGGAAACACAGACCGTCATCCAGCAGTACCGCCAGCGGCTTGGGGTGATCGATGTGGACGGCGCGCAGCAGGAAAACCTTCTCCGAGAGGTCAAAGAAGCCGAGGGGAACGATTTGCTTTACAAGCAGAAGCGGGAAGAGGCGCGGATTGGCGATGCCCTGGACCGCTCGAGGATTATGAACGTGGCCATCGCCGAGGCGGCCACCGTCCCGGCTCTCCCGGCGCATCCTCACCGGGCAATGACTTTGCTCTTGGGGATTTTGCTGGCGGTCCTGGTTAGTCCGGGAGTTGCGTTTGCCGTTGACTTCTTTGACCCGTCGTTGCGAACCCCGGACGAACTCCGGGATGTGCTGCAGATTCCGGTCCTGGCGGCGCTGCCGAAGGGGAAAGGAGCGAGACATGTTTCTTGATTTCTATCAGCTGAAAGAACAGCCCTTCGGCGTGACACCGGATCCGCGCTTCCTTTATCTCGGCCAGAGTCATCGCGAGGCGCTCGCGTCGCTCTACTACGGCATT
>CAWCZV010000022.1:0-373779 GCA_963800095.1 uncultured Acidobacteriota bacterium | reverse complement strand
GTGAAGCCGTGCCCTACAAAACAATGACATCAGCACATTGGCTTGCTGCCATTGCGAGAATTTCGGAACCGGAGGGACATCGTCATGAGTGAAGGTAAAGACAGCCGGGGGGGCGTCATCCGTTTGCTGGCCTTGGGCTTGGCGCTCGTTCTAGGAGCGTACTGGGCGGGCAGCCGCTGGGGCCAGCGGCAGCCGCAAAGCGTCGGGGCCGTGCCGGTTTCCTTCCCCGAACCGAAACCGGGCGAGCTTCTGGGCGAGGAAGCGATCTACGTCAAAATTTACAGTCAAGCTGCTCCGGCCGTGGCCAACATCCTGACGCGCACGCTCGAATATGACGTCTTCATGGAGCCGGTGCCGGTCGAAGGCGCGGGCTCCGGATTCGTAATCGATCCGCGCGGATACATCCTGACGAATTTCCATGTCGTGCAGGGCGCTCAGAATATTTCCGTCACCCTGGGCGACCGCTCGCATTACGACGCGAAATTTGTCGGCGCCGACGAACGCAACGACATCGCGCTCGTCAAGATCGATCCGAAAGACAAAAAACTTCCCGCGCTGACCATGGGCGATTCCGACACCCTGCAAGTCGGCCAGCGCGTTCTGGCGATCGGGAACCCGTTCGGCTTTCAAAGCACGCTGACCACCGGAGTGGTCAGCGCGCTCGGCCGCACGGTGCAGACGGGCCAGACCACGGTCATCGACGGCGCAATTCAAACCGACGCCGCGATCAACCAGGGAAATTCAGGCGGGCCGTTGCTGAATTCCCACGGAGAAGTCATCGGGATCAACTCGGCGATTTATACGCCGTCCGGCACGACGGCCGGAATCGGGTTCGCGATTCCCATCAGCACGGCGCGGCAAATCGCGCAGGACTTGATTTCCGAGGGCCGCGTGCGCCGCGCCTCGATGGGAGTCGAGGCGCGCGTGCTTACCCCGCCCGTGGCGGAGGCGCTGCATTTGCCGGTGAGCGAGGGGCTGCTGATTGAGCGCGTCACGCCCGGCGGACCGGCGGCGAATGCCGGACTGCGCGGAGGAGACCGCCAGGCCATTCTCGGCATGCGCAGGATTCTGCTGGGCGGCGACGTCGTGACGGCAATCGATGGGCGTCCCGTCACAGGACAAATGGATCTCAACCTGGCACTGAACCGGAAACGCCCCGGCGACACGGTAAAGGTGGAGTACTACCGCAGCGGGCAAAAGATGGAAGCGCGGGTGACGCTCAGCGACGCGAGCCGGTAAGTCTAACCAGCTTTCATTTCCGATTTGATATTCAGCAAGTACCAATATCGGGCGACGCATTTTGTGGCGCAGGCTTCCAGCCTGTGGGTTTTGGTCCTTGCAAGCACTAACCCCCACAGGCTGAAGCCTGCGCCACTTACTACTCATTCCAAATAGCGCGCTCGCGTTCCTGCTCTTTTTCCGGGAGGGAAAACCAACTCTCCGCCACATCTCGCAGGCGTTCGAGGATTTTCTGCATTTCCTGATGCTTTTTCTCGAGCCCTTCGTGATCGGTGTCTTTGGGTACCTCAAGAACCGGAGCGATGATGAGGACGGCGCGCGTAAATGGCTTCGGTATCTGCATCAGGTCCCAGGACTTCTTGAGCGTCCACGCGCGCTCGAGCCCCACGTGAAACAGAATGATCGGCCTGCCCGAGCGCCGAGCCAGCATCACCGGGCCGGGCTTGGCCACGTATCGCGGGCCGCGCGGGCCGTCGATGGTGAAGCCGGAATCGAATCCTTCCTCGAGCCGCCGCGCCATCACCGCAAGGCCGCCCAATCCTCCGCGCGTCGAACTTCCCTGCGCTGTGCCGTACCCCAAACGCTCAATCACGCGGCGGGTCCACTGCCCGTCGAAATTCGTTGTATTCATCAGCACGCCGCCGCGGTTCCGAAAATACCAGGCGGCCGGAACGATGCAGCGATGCCAGAAGGCGTAGATGTACGGCGACATTTCCGGCCGGTACTCGCGCCCCGCCTTTTGTCCGCCCAAGACCTCGAACCGAATCGTCGGACTAAGTATGCGAATCACGGCCCACACAACCCAACCGATCACCGGGATAAGTGCGCGTTGAAGGAGAGTGAGTTTCGGCAGCCGTGTGTCATAGTGAACCACTACGCGTGGCTCATCTTGTCCCGGCGGCGTTTTTACTTGTTCCGGCATGCGGTTATAGTATAAGTCGAAGATGGTGTTAAGATAGCGTCACCACGCCCTTCAGGAAGCTGCGGGTAAACTTGTTTTTCTTGACGATTCCGAAAAAGCGTTTGGCCATAGGGACGAAGATTCTCGCTACCGCCTTGCTGGCGATCCTGGCGACGCTCTCCATTCGAGAAGTCCGCATTTCCGCGCAGGATTTTCCCGCCGTCGTCGGCCGGATCGAAGGCGACGACCTCGAAGTTGTAACGAAAACTCCGACAGGAATCGAAACGGACGCGGCGCCCACGGTAGTCGCCAGCGGCAGCAACGTCACGCTGCGTTCCGGGCACGCGCTTCTGCTGCTGAACGCCGGCGGCGAAATCAGCATTTGCGGCCCGGCGCATTTCAAGTTGATCCGATCTTCCGGCACGGTGACGCTGGCGCTCGATTACGGCCGCGTTCATCCATCCCTGGAATCCTCGGATGGATTCACGATCTACACGCCCACGATTGTTGCCACGCCGATCGCGATTGCCGGAGGACCTCGCAACATGACGCTGGGCCTCCAGCAAGACGGCGAAATGTGCGTGCTCACCGCGAGCGGCGCGATGCGCGTGGAAACTCAATTTTCCGACCAGAGCATGATCATTCCGCAAGGCGGCACGGCGACCCTGGCCGGTGGCCAAATTGAGTCGCTCCAGGCGGATGCCTCCGCCTGCTCGTGCGATTTCCCTCGCGCCCACATGGAATCCCCCAAGGCCGCGCCTCCTCAGCGTTCCCAGCCTGTCATTGATGTGGGAGCTCTGGCCCCTCCGCTGCCGCCGCAACGCGCGAAAACCGACAATGCCCCGCCGCCATCCGCTGCCGCGGGAGAGCCCGTCTATACGGTTCTCATGCCGCCGCTCAGTTTTGACGCCAATTCTCCCGAACCTCCTCCCGACCCCGCTCCGGAAACCATTCTGCTGGTGCGCGAAGTCCGGCTGCGCCCGACTGTCGAATTTCGAGGGCATGTGAACCCCGCGCCTTCGCAGACGGTCGCCGTGCACGTTTCGCCGCCGGCGCCAACCGCGGCCGACGATCGGCCCGCGCAATCGCAGCCGGGCATCTTCGACCGCGTAAGGAACTTCTTCCGCAAGATGACGGGCAAGGGCCCCTGCGCCGGCGCGGGCTGCAACAGCTAGAGCACTGTCATTATCCGTGACATAATTCATTGACGCTTTTTTTGTGTTGTGGTACCTTCCGCCTTACTCTCCAGGAATTCATGCCAATAGGCGGAGCCTGTGCCCAGCCCGTTGCATTTGTATCCTGGGGAATGCCTGCCGCGCGGCGCGTTCTCCGCACCACGCGATGGACGATTGTGGAAATTCCCCCGAATGCTCTTCGTCGCTTCTTTCCTGCTCTGTTTGATTTGCACTTCTTGCGGCGTCGTCGGGTCCGGGCCGGCTTCGCCCCCGCCTGTGACAGTTACGGTCATGCCAAATTCGGCGCAACTCTTTCCAGGCGGGAACAAGCAGTTCAATGCTGTGGTGGAGAATGCTTCGAATTCGGCCGTCAACTGGCAGTTGAGCCAGCCCTCCGGCGGAAATACGGATGTGGGGACGATTAGCTCGAGCGGCTACTACACAGCGCCGAATTCGGTCACAAATCAGGCAACGGTGACGGTGACTGCGGTCTTGCAGACGGATCCCTCCGCGAGCGGTTCCGCCAGCATTACGATTCAAGGGAAACTATCGCTTTCGCCTCTTCTCACGAGCGTCACGACATCAGAGACATTGCAGTTGAACTTGCTCACAGCCGGGGTCATCAACACGGATGTGAATTGGGCAGTCGATGGAATCGCGAATGGAAGTCCAACCGTTGGCACGCTCTCAACAAGTGTGGTCCCTTCCAACTCCATCGATTACATTCCTCCGCCTATAGCGGGTTCTCACACGATCACCGCCACGTTGATGACGAATGCGAGTGTGTCCGGTTCGGCGCAGGTCGACGTCACGGATTTTCCGGGCACGCTTACCTGGCGAAATGACAATTCGCGTTCGGGCGTGAATCGACAGGAGCTGGCGCTCAATCCGGCTACGGTCAGCTCTTCCACGTTTGGCAAACTATTTTCCTGCCCTGCCGATGGCCCCTTGGATGGCTACGTCTACGCGCAGCCGCTCTACGTGCCCAACTTGCTGATTCCCGGGAATGGAATGCACAATGTCGTCTTTGTAGCCACGGAAAATGATTCTGTGTATGCCTTTGACGCGGACGCCAACCCTTGCAAACAGCTTTGGCAGAAGAGCCTCATTCCCACGGGATCGCAGGCCGTTTCCAATGGCAACACGGAAATCGAGCCCTTTGTTGGAATTACCGGTACTCCTGTGATCGACCGAAGCGCTTCCGTACTTTACGTCGTTGCCGCAAGCCAGACCATTCAAACGGAAATCGGTGTCCCTCCAACGTACAGCCATTGGCTCTATGCACTTGACTTAGCAACCGGGAACGAGGGAATTCAGTCTCCGGGAGTCGAAATCGCCTCGCTGGACTCTGTATTCGATTCGTCGGTCGAAAGCCAACGGGCCGCGCTGCTGCTTGACAATGGGACCGTGTACATCGCGTTCGGTTCGAATGGAGTGCCCGGCGACTACCACGGTTGGCTCTTCGGCTACGACTCGTCCTCGCTGAAACTAACCAACGACTTTGATGTCACACCTAACCTCGTGCACGGAGGCATTTGGCAGAGCGGAGGCGGCCCATCCGCGGATTCGAACCACAACGTTTTTGTGGTGACGGGAGATGGTCCGTTCGACGTGGATCGAGGAGGGATGAGTTACAGTGATAGTTTCCTGCGCTTCGGAACCGCTGATGGATTGTCGAAGGTCGCCGATTATTTCACTCCCTGCGATCAAGCGGCGCTCGAGGCCGCGGGAGAGGATGTCGGAGCCAGCGCCCCAGTTCTGGTACTGGATTCCCTCTCGCAACCTAATTTGCTGATCGGCGGCTCGAAGAACGGTTCGCTCTATATCCTGAATCCTTACAACATGGGAGGCATTCTCCTCAATCCTTGTCCAAACCTGACAGCTCCTGCGCAAACGATTCCCCTTGGCGCGGGGCCGATCATGAGTACTCCGTTGTATTGGAATAACGCGGTCTATGTCGCGCCGGGAAATTCGAACCTGATGTCATTTCCCATGTCTGCAGGAATGCTTGCTTCGCCCCCTGCCGATGTGAATTTGAATGAAACACTCGGGCCACAAGGGTCGACACCAGTCATTTCATGGAATGAGGCTTCAAACCTGACAGGCACCGCCATTCTCTGGCTGATTGACACAAGTGGAGCATTAGTTACGCCGAACACTCCCGCCGTTCTGCGGGCGTACGATCCAAATAATCATTTGAATGAAATTTACAACAGCGAGTTAGTCACTCCGCCAAACGGGCCAGCCGTGAAGTTCACTGTTCCCACAGTGGCGAATGGCAAAGTATATGTCGGGACGCAGTCCGAACTCGATGTGTACGGGCTTTTGCAGTGATTCTAGTAGAACAGGCTTCAGCCTGTTTTCTTTTGAATTTCTTCAGCACAGCACAAAAAGCAGACAGGCTGAAGCCTGTCCCACTTTACATTCCCTCGTAGTTCGGGCCGCCGCCGCCTTCCGGCGGGACCCAGGTGATGATTTCGTAGGGATCGGCGATGTCGCAGGTTTTGCAATGCACGCAGTTTGACGCGTTGATCTTCAGCCGCGGCTGGCCCTTTTCCTGCACCATTTCGTAAACAGCGGCGGGACAAAAATACTGGCAGGGATTTCCGTACTCGGTCACGCACTTGGTCGCGCACACGTTCAGATCGGCGACGATGAGATGGCAGGGCTGATCTTCTTCGTGCCGCGTACCGGAATGATAGACGTCGGTCAAACGGTCGAACGTCAGCACTCCATCGCCCTTGAACCGTGCCGGCGCGGGACCCGATCCATTCAGCTTGTGATACTCCTCGTGTCCGGGGCGCGCGCGCATGGGATCGATGAGCCCGCGCCCGCCCGTGACAAATTGAATTCCGGCGTGGAATAGCCCCGCGTAGAGGCCGTAATGAAAACCCTGATGAAAATTTCGCACGGCCCACAGCTCTTTTTTGATCCAGCTTTGCTCGATCTTGCGCGGAAACGCCGCGAGAATTTTCGATGTGGCATCGCCCGTCTTCAGCGCCTCAAAAACCGTCTCGGCGGCAAGCATGCCGCTCTTGATCGCGATGTGTATGCCCTTGAGCCGCTGCGAATTGAGCAGGCTGGCCGAATCGCCGATGATCAATCCGCCGTCCACATACTGGCGGGGCATGGAATACCAGCCGCCGTAGGGCACGGTCTTTGCGCCGTAGCGCACCAGTTTGCCGCCCTGGAGAACGCGCTTGAGAAACGGATGCGTTTTGTATTTCTGAAAGGCTTCGTGCGGATCGAAGCGCGGATCGTGATAGTCGAGGCCAATCACCATGCCGGTCGAAACGCGATTGTCCGGCAGGCCGTAGAGCCATCCTCCGCCATACATGCTGGAATCGAGCGGCCAGCCGAGCGTATGCGCTACATACCCCGAAGCGATCCGACCCTCCGGCACTTCCCAAAGCTCCTTGATCCCGATGCCGTAGACTTGCGGATTGAGGCCATCCAGCTTCAGCCGGTTCACCATTTCTTTTGTGAGCGATCCGCGCGGACCTTCGGCGAGCACCGTTACCTTGGCGCGCAGTTCGTAGCCCGGTGTGTAGTTGTCCTTTGGCTTGCCATCTTTGTCGAGGCCTTTGTCCTCAGTGATTACCCCGGCGATTCCGCCGCCTTCGTAAATCAGATTTCTGCCGGCAAATTGCGTGAACAAATTCACGCCGGATTTTTCCACCAGGCCGCCCAGCCATTTGACCAGCTTGTTCAGGGAAACGATGTAGTTGCCGTGATTTCTGAGCGGAGGAGGCGTGATCGGCAATTTCCAAGCGTTGGCGGAAGTCAGAACGAACGCGGCGTCATCGGTCACAGGCGATTCGAGTGGCGCCGTCTTCTCCCAATCGGGCACGAGCTCGGCGAGCCCTCGCGGGTCCATCACCGCGCCGGAAAGCTGGTGCGCCCCGATTTCGCGCGCCTTCTCGAGGACGTAAATATTTTCAGCGGAAAGTTCGGGCTTGGCGCCGGAGGAATTGTGCTGCGCGATCAACCGCGAAAGATGCAGCGCGCAGGCCAGACCCGCGGGTCCCGCGCCCACGATCAGAACGTCCGCGTCCAGCCGTTCTCGCTCGACACTCACATCCTCATCCTAGCAGAAGGACGCAATTTCCCGGCGCGAGCGTTTGAGCAGTGTTTTTGCAGTGCAATAGAGAGAGGCGGCTCGTTTCTGCCGTCCTACACACCCTGCTTAGGCGTTTTGAAAGAGCATATCCCGCCCCCAAAACGAACAGCGTTTAAGAAGAGCCAACGGAGCGCGCTTGACGCGGAGCGCCCGCACCGGCCATTCACGGCTTCGTTTTCACCATTTTCTTCGCCATGAACAGGAGCAAGCGCCGGTCCTCTTCATCGGCCCGGCCGAGCAAACGGCGGAATTTCGCCAGCGTTCGGGCATCCTTGCCGGTATCACCCCAGATCAAGGCGCCACCCGGCCTCCGCTTTGGAAGAGCGGGAAGTTTGGGCGGCTCGTCGCCGTCGTAAAAAAGCTGGTAGAGAGGAACTTCGAGGGCGCGGGCGAATTTTTCCAGCGTTTCCACGGCCGGGACGGTATGCCCGTTTTCGACGCGCGAGATATAGCAACGGAGCAGGCCCGTCCGCTTTTCAATTTCACCTTGGGAGAATTTCTTTTGCTCCCGCAAGAGTCGCAATCGGTCGCCGATGATCATGGTAGTGGCACCTCCAGGGTTGGATATTCGCAAAGTAATAGCAAGGCGGCTAACGAACAATCAGGACCGGGCACCAGAAGGATACATCAATCGATAAATCCTGCAAAACAGTTTCGAGCCCGGCCAGAGGAAACCTGCATGCAACGAGCGGCCACGGTGAATGCCGCGACCGCAGCTCAAGGTGAGTGAGTTGCAGCCGTTTACGCTTTGATAGCGCCGAGCACGCGCTGCGGCGTGAACGGAACCTGGCGCAAGCGCGCGCCCGTGGCGTCAAAAATGGCGTTGGCAATCGCGGCAGTGACCGGAACGATCGAAGGCTCGCCTCCGCCAAGCGGCTGCATTTCCGGACGATTCGTGAGCACGATCTCAACATCCGGGACCTGCTCAAAGCGAATGACCGGGTAGCTGTTCCAATCGAGATTTTTTTGTCCCGTGGAATCGAATTTCACTTCTTCCAAGAGAGCCCTGCTCACTGCTTGCAGGACGTTTCCTTCGATTTGGTTTTTCAGCCCATCGGGATTGACGATCAAGCCGCAATCGTGTCCCAGGGTGATTTTCTTTACGGTCACATCGCCAGTCGATTTGTCGACTTCGATTTCCGCGACGGCCGCGGTCATGGTATTGGCCCGATTCGCCACAGCAACTCCTCTTCCCGGAACTTTGGTCCCAGTGGAAGGAGTTGAGCGGGACACATGATCGGTCCAGCCCGCTTTCTTGGCGGTAGCGACGAGAATATCGGAAACGCGTTTGTCGCTGGTAAGGTAGCGCAACCGGAACTGCACCGGATCCATGTGCAAATCCGCGGCGATTTCGTCAATCGTGGATTCGCTGGCGAAGACGCGCGCCAAATCTCCCGGCGCGCGAAGGTTACTGGTTCGCAGAGGCCATTGGCCCTGCTGCACCCAGGGGATATCTGAGGCCACGACTTTCTGGTTTTCGAACATGTAAATCTGGCCGCCGCCTCCGGCCCCGTTCAAGAATCCCGGTCCTGTGGGTTTCAAGCCAATTTGAGCCGACGCCAGCATGGGATTCGCATCCGATTCGGACCACGGGAAACTGCGGTCCTGGAAATCCCAGGCGGTCACGTTGCCCTGGGCATCCACGCCGGCGCGAACTTTGGTGAGCTGCGCGGGACCTTTGGGATCCCAGGCATGTTCGTCATGGCGCATCCATTGCACGCGGACTGGTTTGCCCACGGCGCGGGACATCAGGGCAGCATCCTCGGCCACGTCATCGGTTTCGAGACGGCCGTAGCTGCCTGAACCTTCGCGGTACAGAAGATGAACGTTCTTGGGCGGAATATTCAACATCTTGGCAATGGAATCGCGCGTCCGGAACGGACCCTGCGTTCCCGTCCAAATCGTGGCCTTGTCCCCACGGACATCGGCGAGGGCGCACGGCGGGCCCATCATGCCGTGCAGTTGGAACGGCCAGAAATAAGTTGCTTCGTATTTCTTTTGCGCCTGGGAGAAGGCGGCATCCGGATTGCCCTTGTTTGTGACGACCAGATCCTTGAAGCTCTTCGTATTCTTCAGATAATCGAAAACTTCGCTCGGGCCGGACATCATCTTCAATGTTGGCTCGGACCAGGTTACCTTCAGCGTGCGGGCCGCCTGAATTGCCGCCCACTCCGTCTCGGCAACAACGCCGACGAAGGTTCCCTCCCGCACCACTTTCACTACGCCCGGAATATTTTGGATCGAGCTTTCATCGATGCTTGCCGGCGCGGAAAGGGATGTTGCCGGTCTCACCACGCGCCCGTGAAGCATTCCCGGAACGCTGGCATCCTGCGAATAAACGAACTCACCCGTGAATTTTTCCGGCAGGTCAACGCGTGGAATCGATTTGCCGACGATCTTGTAATCTTTGGGGTTCTTGGCCGAAACTTCCGGCGCCACTTTCATATCCCAGCCGATTCCGGCGGCTGTAATTCTTATGTTGAACCGCTTGCCGCCGAGAAGATCTCCATAGGCAATTTTCCTGGCGGGGTTGCCGACCACGCTGACCACGCCGTCCGTAACGGTGAGCATGTCCACCGGCGAATCAAGGCGCGCGGACGCCAGCTTGAGCAACTCCTGCCGCGCCGCCGCGGATGCCTGGCGCAACTGCACACCGCCGCGCTCGACGGTTCTGGCCGCCGCTGTGACTCCCTGGTCGACCGCCTTATCCGTATCGCCCGAATCCATGTAGACCTTATTGAAGGACACATCGAGTTCCTCGGCCACAATCTGCGCGAGGGCGGTCACGACGCCCGTGCCGAGTTCGACCTTGCCCGTGAAGACGGTAACGGTTCCGTCCTTCGAGATGGCCATCCACGAATCGAGGACGGTCGGGTCCATGCCGTCTATGGAGAGGCCTTCGCCCTGGGCGAGAACTCTCGAGGCCGTCCCGAAGAAGCTGAAGCCCACGATGAGGACGCCTGTACTCTTAAGAAGATCTCTGCGGGAGATGGATTTGGTTTCCATGTTCGGCTCTCCTTCGTTAGGCTTTCACGCTTGAATTTGCGACGCGCTGGATCGCGCGGATGATCCGCAGATGAGTGCCGCAGCGGCAGATAAACATGTTCATTGATTTCTTGATATCGGCAACCGTTGGCTGGGGATTCTGGTCGAGCAGGAACTTCGCGCCCATGACCATGCCGTTCATGCAGTAGCCGCACTGCGCGGCTTGCTCTTCCACGAACGCCGCCTGGATCGGGTGCGGATGCGCGACGCTCCCCAATCCCTCGAGAGTGGTGATGCTCCTATTTTGGACCTCCGACACCTTATGCATACAGGAGCGCATGGTGGCGCCATCGACGAGCACGGTGCACGCCCCGCATTGTCCCAGGCCGCAGCCAAATCGGGGCCCATGCAGAGACAGATTGTCGCGCAGGACGTATAAGAGCGGTGAGCTTGGGTCTGCGTCAACGACTCTCGACTTGCCATTCACTTTCAGGGAGATTCGCGCCATGGTGGAGTTCCTTTCTCGACGGGCCAGTCAAAATCTATGGGCCCTCATTGGCAGATCACAAGTTCCAACCTCAACGTCACTGGATTATCCCTTAATATACACCCACTCGCATGGAGATGGAAACACCGCAACAGTTCTAGTCAATAACTCAGGCTTGAACGAGGATTGGCAGATGTCTCTTGCCGTGAAACACGGCCTTGCGGTAACTGCTGATAGTTGAACTAGCCGAAGTGAAAGAGAACCTCTCACTTGCCACCTGACAGAATTCTTGTCGACGGCTTTTCAGCCGCCACCGATTCCTTACTGAGAGATAGCCCCTTCGCTACGGTTGGAGCGAAGCCAGGTAGGCCGTGATCGCCAGGATGTCATCCGGATTAAGATCCTGAACGACCGGCCGCATCAGCTGGGTCCCAGGGCCGTTGCGAGTATATTGCTGGATATCGTAGAGCTGGCGCGCGAGATAGCTGGGAGAACGGCCCGCGAGCGGCGGGAAATTGCCGTTGCCCTTCAAACCCTCGCCATGGCACGCGGCGCACGCGACGGTCTTGCCCGCGCCGCCTCGAACGACCAAGTCCTCGCCTCTCTTGACACTGCCCATAGGCACGTACGCAATCCATCCGGACCGGGGGTTGCGATATTTCTCAGTCGCCTCCGCATCCACCGGCATTTCCAGGATCCGCTGACCCAGCGGCTCGGTCCCGGCTCCCTCGATGGGGACGAAAAAGCCGCCCACATTTTTGTTCTTCGGCACGGTTTCCACTTCCATCACCTTGATCCACGGGGTCATTTTCAGCGAGGAAAAGTAATCCGCGGCGGCCTTGGCCTCTTCATCGGTTATTCCTGACGCGTTTCCGGCCATGGTAGCTGTGTTTCGCTTCCCCGGATCGGCGGTTCTTCGCGCGCCATTTTTGAAGTCGGCAAGTTGCTCCAGAATGTAACCGGCAGGAAGACCGGCGACGCCGGCGTTCTCAGGGCGCCCTTTGCCGTTCGGGTAATGGCACAAACCGCAACTGCCGATCCACGGGTTTGGAGTTGGGGAACGGCGGTGCGCCACGATCGTGGGCATTGGAGGATGGTCGCCCGGGAACCAATCGACAGGGTTGCCTGTATCCCGAATCTGCTTCATGGTGAAGGACTGATTACTGCCCGGGATCGACTTGACCTCTGCGTCGTCTGTTGGCGGTGGTGGCGGGGGACCGGGTTCCTGAACGGCGTACGCCCAAGCCAGCGGACGCGAGGCAGCATCCTTACCTTGTTGTTGGCCCTGCGGAGCGGGCGATGCAATCGCCGCCGCGGAAAACAGAGCTATTACACCAAGCGAAGCGATGATTTGCGGCCGAAAACAATTTGCCATAAACGCCTCCAAACGGGTGCGGGCTCTACTGGAAACCCGCAAGAAAACTGTCCTGCGGCCCTGCAATTCACTGCAAATTCAATCACGATTGGCGGCAAACTTCAAGCCGCCGAAATCGGCCAGACAACTACTTCGACGCAGATCCTTGCGACATTCCCCCGGCCGGCTTCACGAATTTTGCAGCCGCGACTGCCGCGTTCGCCTGAATATTAGATAATTCCGTGGTCGATTGCCCGTCCACCCAGGTCGTTTGCCACTTGAAAGGCATCTTGACTCCGGAAACGGCGCGATAATCGGAATAATCGATGTGTAGAGGAATCAGACCAATCTTGGTTTCGACCAAGCGCGTTTGCCGCAGCAGCAGGCCCGTCTGCTTGTCGAAAAATAGTTTCACTCGAGTTCCCCCGGCGGCGGTTCCCTCAACAACTACTGCGGCGCGGTCGTTCACCGTGACACCCGGGAAGCCGGCGTGCCATTTGCTTAAATTTTGCTTGAGTGTGGCGGGAAAAGCGATGGCCGCGTCCACCTTGGCGCCATCCAGGTCACCTCCCGTCAGGAGGATCATCGGCACCGGCCTGTCCGCCGAGGCGATCCAACCCTCGCGCCCATCGAACGTCGTCGTATTGTCTCCGCCGTGCAGGTGATTCGTCGTGGTCAGCTGATTCGGAGCTTTGGCGGAAATTTCCGACGGGACCTTTTGAAAATCCGTGTCGAACCCGGCGTAAGTTCCCTTCGCGGTGAAGCTCGTCACCTTGGCGAGTTCCTGCGCTCCGCCGACGGCCTGAATAAATTTGTCGAGGATTTGCTCGGCGGCGGCAGGGTCGACGGGAGTATTCGGAATGACTTCAATTCGATCCGGGTCATCCGGAGGCGGGGCTCCGTACTGCTCGGCCAAACTCGGCGTGACTTCGGGGCGCTGGACGCCGCGATGGCAGGTGTAACAGGTCACCATCCGTACCGCGCCGAAGTCGGACCGGTTGATGAGGTTCTCCATCAATACCATCCTGCGCGCCGTCTGTTTCAGCGGGGTGTCATCGGCATAGCGATCCCAATTGCCGGCGCTTTCGTTGACGTGGCAGTCCGTGCAGTTCATCCCCAGGGAAGCCGCGAAGAAACCCATCGTTCCCATGAATTCGTCCACGGGAATTCCGCGGAGCACCTGGATGTTCTTGAAGGCTTCTTCCGACTTTTGCGGCTTTTGATTCGCGCCGGCATTGGCGGACTGGCTGCGTGCCCAAGGGGTCCCCAGGAGGCACAAGACCATGGTTCCCACGGCACAATGGATCGCTCGCCTGGATTCGAATTTCATTTTGCCTCCTTCACTCGCCATGCGCGAAGAGCGCGGAGCCGTCCGGCAATCAAAGCAGATCGGAGCATGCGCGGTTTTGTCCGGCCATTTCTTCGGCCGCGCAGTTCAATTTGAAAGGTCGCTCCGGTTGGTTCGGCTCGCCGACACTATACGCTGGCTCGCGCCCACACGCAATGAAAGTGTGCTTGCGTTTTGTAGTTGAAGTGCAGGCGTCCTGTCAATCGCTTTTTGAAGAATGGGGTTTTTCGCTTGATACGCAACGATTGCATCCGCGAACGGGATCGAAAGCGGATCTTTTATCGCGGGTATTCCGAAGCCGCGTCGAATACATAGCGTATGACAATCGTGGAGCCCGACCGGCCATTCTCAATGTGCCAGGTTTCAAAAATTTGCCGGCCGTCTGCGGACAGCTCAAACGTTCTGCTCATTTTTCTGCCCTTCGGACCTTTTTCATCGGTGACGAGCAGGGAGCCGTCCCAGCGCGCGGGTACCTGTTTCAAGGAATCGTCTTTCGATTTTTGAATTTTCCTGCCGTCCGTGTAGCACACGAGTTTGTTGCTTTGGTCATTCGTTACGTCCACCTCGGCATCCCTCAACTCGAGAGTTTGCGAAAGATCGGGACGAATCAGTTGCCGCATTTCTTCGGTGGTTTCGCTGCCTCCATCTCCCATGCCCCTGCCGCCTCCGCCGTACGGTCCGTTACCCCCGCCGCCGCTGCCGGGATATGGAAAACCGATCCCCACGCGAGGGCCACCGCCCGACCCGCCGCCCGGGCCGCCGCCCGGGCCTCCGCCCTGCCCAGCTCTCGTTTGCCGGGCCTCCTCCAACTTCTTTTGCGGATCGTCGCTCTCGTCGGCGTTCAGCCTCCAGAATCCTGCAAGCGTTTTTCTCGGTTCTACTTGCGGTTTCTTTTTTGGCGGTGGCGCCGGAGGAGGCGGAGGCAGCGGGTGTGAGGGAGGCAACGGCCCTGGAGGCGCTTGCGCGAAGACGCGTCCCGAGGGGAAGAGGCAGGCGCCGCAAAAAATCGCAATGCAAGCCGTGGCTCCAAATCTAGGGGAAATCATGTCTGTCCTGCCTCCACGCAGCCGGCCGCCTGCGGTCCACACCAATAGATGGCTAAAGTTTCAGATCGAGTTGCTTCTTTACCGGCCTACCGAAGTATACTCTTTGGGCTTGGACCAGCCTATGGAAACGGTTCTGATCATCGAAGACAGCCGTCCGATGCAGCGGACGCTCCAGCGCCTGTTCGAGGCCGACTCGCTGGGAGTTCGGATTGCCTCGGATGGAGTGGAAGGTCTTGAAAGTTTCCGGCAGGAGCCCCCGAATGTGGTCATTCTGGATTTGAAGCTGCCCGGCTTGTCCGGCAAGGAACTCTGCCGGTCGTTCAAAACAGAGATGCCCTCGGTGCCCATAGTGGTCTTGAGCGCCAATGCGGACGTCGACGACAAAGTGGTGCTGCTCGAATTGGGAGCGGATGACTATGTCACGAAGCCGTTCAGCCCCAAGGAACTGCTGGCGCGCGTGCGACGCGCGATGCGCCGCAACGTGCGAAGACAACAAGGCACGGCAGGCGCCGAAGCGGCATCTCCTCACGATCTGCTCGTGTTTGGCGATGTGGAGATCGACTTTACCAGCATGGAAGCGAAACGCTCCGGCAAGCCTGTCGGCATGACGGCGCAGGAATTCAAATTATTGAGATTTCTTTCGCGGTCGACCGACCGCGTGGTTTCACGCGAGGAATTGCTTAACGAGGTCTGGGGATATCAGAACTATCCATCGACCCGCACGGTGGACAATCATATCCTCCGGCTCCGGCAGAAGCTTGAGCCCGATCCCGCGCATCCTCGCTTTTTTGTGACGGTGCATAGCGCGGGCTACAAATTCGTGCCCGGCAATGTCGCCGTGAACAAAAAGAGTTAACGCGTTTCGCGGAGAGTGCGATGGCTCGCCTGCGGTTGCAATCGCAACTTCTACTTTCCACCCTGCTGATTATCTGCGCCCTGACAGGCGCCATTCTTCTCATCCTTCAGCATACAGTTCGTAAGCAAATTGCCGACCAGGTGGAATACAGCACGCAAGCATCATTCCAGGAGTTCGAGACGGTCCAGCGGGAATTGCAGCTCCAGTTGTCCCGGACGGCGTCGCTGCTGGCCGAAATTCCCACGTTGAAAGCGCTGATGACCACGCAGGACGCGCCGACCATCCAGGATGGCTCCACTCCCTTTTGGAGGCTCGCGGGGAGCGATCTATTTCTGCTCGCGGACCCGGAAGGCCGTGTGGTCGCGCTGGACGTCTCCCAGAAAGGGCTCAGCCGGGAAGCGGCGGAAGGATTTTTGAAAACTTCCCTGGGTCAAGGTCAGGAATCCGCGTGGTGGTACTCGAACGGCCGCCTCTATTGGACGTTTCTCCGCCCGATCCTCGCGGGGACTGGAAACAATGCCAAGGTCCTCGGGCTGGTGGCCATCGGATATGAGACCAATTCGAGGATTGCCGAGCAGCTTGGCTTCGTCGCGGAAAGTAAAATCGTGCTGTTGGCCGACAATCGGATCATTGCATCTACTTTTTCGCCGCAAGAAGAGGCCGTGATCCAGGGCCGGATTCTTGCCCGGGAGGTCCTCCCCAGCGCCAGCACGACCGAAGTGACTCTGGGCGAAGACTCCTACCAGGTGGCAAGAGTAACGCTGCAAGCCAATCCTCCGTTGCCCGTGCAGTGTTATGTGTTCATTTCCCTGACGCGCCCCATGGCCTTTCTTCGCCAGCTCAACCGGACGATTCTGGTCGTGGGCCTGACGGCGATCCTTCTGGCGTCGCTGTCGCTCCGCTTTGTCTCGGGAACGATCACGCACCCGCTCGACAATCTTGTGGCCGGCGTGCGGGCACTTGCCGCCGGCGATTACACGTATTCGATTACGCCGCGAGGAAGCAGTGAGGCCGTGGAACTCGCGAAATCGTTCTCGAAAATGCGCGGGGAATTGCTGGCGTTTCAGAAAAAACAAATTGAGACGGAGCGGGTCGCCGCCGTGGGCCGGGCCGCGAATTCCATCTCTCACGATCTTCGCCACCACCTGGCCGCGCTGGTGGCAAACGCTGAATTTCTGTACGAAGCGGAGAAACTCAGGCTCGATCGAAATGAAGTGTATCGGGAAATTCAGACGGCATCGGAACAGATGACCGAATTGCTTGATTCCCTGCGTGATCTGGCGCGCGAGCAGCGCAATATCTCCCCCGTAAACGCCTCCCTCGACCAATGCGTGCGCCGCGTCATCGAGGCCGCGCGCGCGCGACCCGAACTGCGCGACCGGGAAATTACCGTCCATGCGACGGGCGATATGACTGGAGTCTTTGACCCTAAAAAAATGGAGCGCGCTCTGTTCAACCTCGCGCTGAACGCCTGCGAGGCTGCGCCAAACCGTGACGGAAAAATCACTTTCGATATCGCATCCACTTCGGATACGTTCGAGATCCGCGTCTCGGACAACGGGCCGGGAATTCCGGCTGCCATACGAAACAATTTGTTCGATCCCTTTGTTAGCATGGGAAAACCAAATGGCACGGGACTGGGGCTCGCCATCGTGAGCAAGATCATTGCCGACCACGGTGGAGGCGTCTCTGTCGAAAGTACTTCGAAGACCGGAACAACTTTCCTAGTCAAATTGCCGAGAGTGCAGCACTCGCCAAATGAAGTTCCTGAGAAGGTAGCGACGTAATACGCCCGCGCGACAACCGCTATTCGGCAAGGAATTGTAGCGCCACCCTTCAGGGTGGCATTGCGGGGCCAAGGAGATGCCCGCCTGAAGGCGGGCGCTACACGCAGACCGAATGGCCACTCAAAATCCTAGAAAACTTGAATTGAACGGCAATGGCGAGGAGGGATGCCCGGGCGCGCCCACAGCCCCCGCCGGGAAGAGTAGAGAGACTTGTGCCGATCTTCCCCTGTGCAGTGGGGCAAACCGGCGGTCTCTGGAACTCTCTAGCGCGCCCGGACCATCCTCAGATTACTGCGGATGCAGATCGGAAATGTCTGTGACATGTCGAACATTTGTCAAAAAATTGTAACGAAACTTTAGGCACAACATCATCCCGGGTTCGAATTGCGCGCGGCCAGCGGCGATCGAAGTCGCCTTGAAAGACACCCTCACCGCCGGCGTTGGCTGGCACCAATGGTAGTTTTGCAGTGTGAAGGCCATCGCAGTTTTTGAGTTATGATGGTGCCGCTTGTCTCGCAAGAAGCTCATTCGAAAAGAGGTTTTTCACGATGGAAATTAAAAAGGTTGGCGTGCTTGGTTGCGGCTTGATGGGTTCCGGAATCGCTCAGGTGTCGGCCGCGGCCGGGTTCGATGTGACCGTCCTGGAAGTCGACGAGAAATTCATTGAGAAAGGTTTTGCCGCCATCCGGAAATCCCTCGACAAGCTCGCCGCAAAAGGCGCGTTCAAAGAATCGGCGGACGCGATCTTCGCCCGGCTGAAGGGCACCACGCGGAAGCAGGACCTCGCCGATTGCGATTTCGTCGTCGAAGCCGTCATCGAAAATCTCGACGAAAAGCGGAAGATGTTTGCGTCCATCGATCCCATCGTCAAGCCCTCGGCGATTTTTGCAAGCAATACGTCCTCGATTTCGATCACGGAGATCATGACGGCGACCAAGCGTCCCGGCCAGTTCGTGGGCCTGCACTTCTTCAATCCCGTGCCGCTCATGAAGCTGGTGGAAGTCGCGCGCACCATCGTCACGACGGATGCCGCGTTTGAAACCGCCTGCGAATTTGGGAAAAAGCTGGGAAAGGTTCCGGTGCGCACGAGCGACAAGACCGGCTTCATTGTGAACCGCTTGCTCGTCCCCTATTTGATGGATGCGATTCGCGCCTTTGAAGAGGGCGTGGGTTCCGTCGCCGACATCGACGCATCGATGAAACTGGGATGCGGATATCCGATGGGCCCATTTACCTTGCTCGATTTCGTGGGCCTCGATACAACATACTACATCACGCACGTCATGTTCGACGAGTTCAAGGAAAAGCGCTTCGCGTCACCCTCTTTGCTGAAACGGATGGTGATGGCCGGCTGGTATGGTAAGAAGAACGGCAAGGGTTTCTACGATTGGTCGAACCCGGAGAAGCCCGTCCCACAGGATGCCGCGCTGCGGGGGATTGTGAAACAATAGGCCGCCAGTTCCATTTTGATATATTGCTTCTAGCCCGCGCTCCTCAGCCAGAATTCAGAATATCGGACACCCAAACCGAATGTAAGAGTGTTGTGGCGCCGGCGTCTCGCCGGCGTTTTTGGAATGTGGGGAAAACAGAAAAATCGCCGGCGGGACGCCGGCGCCACGGAAGATGCGCGCGCAAACCGCTAGGGTTGGTCTTCACCGTCCGGTTGCGCCACGAGCAACAGCACAACGCCCACTACCGTGAACATGCGGAAGGCTGCGTCCTGGCCGTTCCACGCTTTCGACTGCCACATCAGGAACCATTCGCCTCCGATGGCCAGAAACGCGACGAGCCACATCAGAAGACTGAGCGTCAGCGCGGCGATCGAAACGCGCTTGGCGTAATGAAACGCCGCGGCCGGTCCCCGTAGCGCCTGGGCCATGCGGAAACCGCCCCACCAGCATAGGAGCATCGTTATCGCTTCCCACGCGATGATCGAAAAGTAGAAAGCGGTGTGCAAAAGAGGCGAGTTGATCGCGCGCCACATCCCGCGATTTCCCGGAAACGTGGAGTCCATCATCAGCACGTGCCGCACGAATTTGTAGTTGGAGCCGTAGTCCGTGATGTTGTTGAAGACGATCAGGGAATAGAAAATGGCCACCCCGAATACGAGGATCACCTTGGTTGCGCGCAGTGTCATGGTATTGCCTGCTCGGAGAATATCCGGAAGTAGGCAGTGAGTGCGGCCAGTGTCGCATCATCGTACTGCGGATTGCCGGGCATTTGCGCGTGCGGATTTTTCGCGTGAGGCGCGCGAATGTACGCGGCAAAATCCTTGGGCGATGCCGCTGCGAATGCGGAGAGCGACTCCCAGGAAAGGCCCGACTTCTGCCCTCCCTCGCGGCCGGCGTTGTGGCAGCGAAAGCAATTCTGCTCTGCGATATGGAAGCCGTCCTGCACTTCGCGATCCTGCGCATGCGGTCCGCGCGGAGCGATCGCTCCAAAAACATTTTTCTCCTCGCGAAACTCGATGCGCACAACTCCCCACGGAATTTGCGCTTCCTCGGCGTGTGAGAGAATCTTGTAGGCGGGCGTGAACTTAGGGTGTGAAATCATGTAAGGCCCCATATCAAATTTGTGATCTTGAGAATCCTTCGGCCAGCCGCTCGGGGGTTTGCCGTTCACTTCTAGCACCAGCACGGGATGATGCGTCAGGAGGTACGCACGTGGATAGTTCGCGCGGTAGGCGTCATCGCAGATCGCTACGACCAGGTCTGCGGCGGCAGAAGCGCCCAGCCGCCCCGCCAACTTTTCGAGCTGCACTCCGCGAATCTTGATCGGGCCTGTGAAGTTCGTGTCGTCCGTGACGGTGAAGCTCACCTGCGGCATGGCCAGAAGTTCCTCGCGGGTGAGGTAGCGCGTCGATTCCGGCGGCAAGCCCGCAAGCGCTCCGCTCACTTCCAAGTCTGAGGGAGACTGTCTCTTGTCCTGCCACGCCGGAGAAGACAGCGCATCTGCAATGCCGAGGTACATCAGAGTGAGGACGAGGGTGCTAGTCCAAGAGGGCCGCATGGCACATCGTAGCGTACGGCTGCCGAGAGGCAAGCATAATTCGCGGCTGAGTCAATTGCCGACAAGACGACTTCTAGAGACTTCGCGACGAAGAACCCGCACGGCGAGTGGGGCGCGCGACTTTCTTACGGTTTCACCTCTTCACATGTCTTGCTTACGCGGGTTGTATGAATCAGGCGTAGCCTTTCGCCCTGAAGCGCAAAATAATACGCTCCTGCCCTTGACTCGTCCTCATCAGGAGCGCCTAAGACAACAAGCAATGAACTGTCGTTCTTGAACCGAAAGCCCCAGTAATCACTTCTTGTGCCTGAAAGGAACTCATCAGCGTCGAGATGGGTCCCGAGCACGGTTGCAATCTCTCTTGCCGATATGACCGTTCCAGTTTCCAGGTTCACCACAGCAAACATCGCGCAGGAAATTCCGCACCCCCAGACAGCCACCCTATAATGTCCGGCGTAATTGGGGCCCTTGGCAATTTCCTGTCGCAGCACAGTTCGATATTTCTTTGCAATAGGGTTACTTCTGAGGTCAAGTTTTATGCTCGAGGGCACTTCTTGAGGCCTTGCCGGGTAGCTGCCAAAGGAAGGAGCTCTCGCGTCGGATAAATCCGCAGGCGTGACAAACCGACATTTCTCTGCTGCTGTTGGGCTATTTTCCTGGCCGAACAACGCCGTTGGTAACAGCACACATAAGATCGCAATGTAATTCAATCCCATTTTCATGTCGGCCTAGACCCCGAGAGTTTCATAGCATAGATCCATTGCGGGTTTACAGTGCAATGCCTGAGATATGCGATTCTCAGTAACTGGCTCACCTCCCAAGAATACGGCAACGGACGTATATGCTAAACTGACGCGATTCTTTCCGACGGAGGTCGTTGTCGCCAATGGCTGCGAGGATCGAGGCAAGGCTCAGGGAGCTTGGCATCGTTCTTCCTGTGTTGCCTCAGCCTGGCGGAAACTATCTTCCTGCCAGGACTGTCGGGCAAATTGTGTATCTCGCTGGCGTCATCTCCATTCACGATGGCGAGGTGATTGCTGGAACTGCCGGTGCGGGCCAGACGATTGACGAAGGGTATGCCGCTGCGCGCGCCTGCGCGCTGATCCAATTGGCCGTGTTGACGGCGCACCTCGGCTCGCTCGATAAAGTAAAGAACATTGTCACCGTGAATGGGTACGTAAATGCCGTTCCAGGTTTTCCGGATTCGCCCAAGGTGATCAATGGCGCGTCCGACCTCTTCGTTGAAGTTTTCGGAGACGCGGGGCGGCACGCGCGCACGGCCATCGGCGTTCCGGCGTTGCCGCGCAACGCGCTCGTCGAATTGCAAATGACGGTGGAGGTATAGGCAGGCCCATGGCTGAATTTTCTCTAAGCGCCGAACCCACGCATTCCCGCTGGAACCGCGCGCTAAAACCGCGTCTTCGCGTTGCTTCCGGGGACACGGTTCACCTGGAGTGCGTGGATTCGAGCGGCGCGCAAGTTCACCCGTCCATGACGCTCGCGGAGTATCTGAAAATCGACCGCGACCGCATTCACGCGCTCACCGGGCCGGTTTTTGTCGAGGGAGCCGAGCCGGGCGACGTTCTTCAGGTGGACGTGCTGGAAGTGGCGCACAAAGGCTGGGGCTGGACCAGCGTGGTGAGCGGGCTCGGTTTTCTCAAGCAGCGGTTTGCGGAGCCCTTTTTCTTCATTTGGAAGCTGGAGGGAGAGGTGAGCAGGTCGATTGCGCCTGCCGTCGTGCCCTTGCGTCCGTTTTGCGGCGTGATGGGCGTGGCGCCCGCGGAAGACGGCGAATTTCGCACGAGGCCGCCGGGCATTTTCGGCGGCAACATGGACGTGCGCCAGCTGTGCACCGGCGCCACGCTCTATTTGCCGGTGCTGAATCGCGGCGCGCTTTTTTCCGCGGGCGATGCGCATGCCGCGCAAGGCGATGGAGAAGTGAGCATCAACGGAATCGAATGCCCTGCGGACGTTACGCTGCGCTTCCAGGTGCACAAGCAGCGCGCGCTTCCGGGGCCCATGGTCGAAACTCCCGCGGGGCGGAAACTGGAATCCGATGCGGGAGCGGGCGAGTGGATTGTCGTCGAATCGTCGAGCGATGCCGCAGGAGCTGCTCGCGCGGCCACTTCGCGCATGATCGATTTGCTCGTGGATCGCTGGGCATTCAGCGCGGTTCATGCGTACCTGCTGTGTAGCGTGGCGATGAATCTGCGGCTGAGCCAGGTGGTGAATGAACCGATGTTCACGGTTTCGGCGGCGATCCTGAAGCAGATTCTGCCTGCAAGAAAACTTTTCTGAAAAACTGTGGCGCGGGCTTCAGCCTGCGGGGTTACGTCCTTGCAAGGACCAAACCCACAGACTGAAGTCTGTGCTGCTCAATGCGAACCCCATGCTCATTAATGATCCCGAAATTGTGGCGGAGTTGCAGGCGCTTTATCCAACATATGAAGCCGCGCTCATGGACAATGATGCGGAGACGTTGACCCGCATGTTTTGGAATTCGCCGCACGCGATGCGCTTCGGAGTCACGGAGAATTTGTATGGCATCGAAGAGATCGAGGCCTTTCGCAAAGGCCGCTCGCCCGCCAATCTGGCGCGAACGGTGCGGCGACTCGACATCGTCACGCTTGGCTGCGATTTCGGAAGCATCACGCTGGAATTCGAGCGCGCGGTGAATGGAAAAATTATTTCAGGGCGGCAGAGCCAGGTCTGGGTGCGTTTTCCCGAGGGCTGGCGGATTGTTTCCGCGCACGTCTCGGTTCTTAAGTAGCACAGACTTCAAGTCTGTGGGGTTCCGTCAATGTTCCCAGGCCACCAGGAAAAGTCAAAATCCACATACCGGCCAAAATAGACATGCGAGGCAAGATCAAGTGGAACCCCACAGTCTGAAGTCTGTGCTACTGGGGCGCGCTCACGGTGACCGATAGCATTTCCACGGGTGCCGCTCTGAAAGCTTCTTGCAATTCTTTCGCGGAAGAAAAAAGCTTCCCTTGGGCATGCCGCGCGGGAAATTGAAAGCTTATCGACGGCTCCGCGAACGGATATGGATCCAATACAAAGTGGCGGGTGGCAATCGCGCGCGCCTGGATTGGAACTCGCCTGCCATCGCGCATCGGCAGCGCGTGCAGCAATTTCACCGGCGTTTGATAGTCCACGCAAGTGAGGAGCGAGAGATAGTCATTGGCTTGCAGCAATCGAAAGTGATCAAGAATTGTATCCTCGCTCTTATGTTCCGGTCTCAAGTTCGGGTTCGATCCAATTTGCTTGCGCCAGGAATCTTGAAGCTCCTTCTGGCCTTCGAGGAAACGATCGAGCAGGGGCAATTGCGCCGGCAGGATGGTTGATCGGTCGGCGTGATCGTTCAGCAGGCTGTAGGTATGCATGGAAATGAGAATTGCGGCATAGGGGTCTTCCGCCGCAATTTCGCGGACCGCGCGATCCCGCACCGCCAGGTAATCGACGAGATCAATTTCCTCGAACCCGGAATATTTGCCGACGAGTTCGGTCGAGAATGCGCTGGGTTTTCCCTGCTTCGTGATTTGCGGAGCGGCATCGCGCGCGGCCCAACCGTCGTCGTGGCGGGCGATTCCGCGCAAGACGTGTTCGCGCGGCTCCGGCGGCGGAAAAAGTTCGTTGCCCCAGCGCTCGGCAAAAGCCCCCGCCAGGCCCGCATGGTCGGGGTGCGTGACGAGCCACCATCCGGTTTCGGTTTCGAGCCGCAGCATGTTCGTTCACCTCTTGAGAATCACAAATTTGAAATTTCAAATTTGAGATTTGAAATTAAACTGTCGCGTCACTCCGTTTCTTCTTTCTGCTGCATCACTCCGCTTCTGGGGCGCGTGCCGACTCGTGCCAGCGGTGCAAAAAATACCATTCCAAAAACATGACCAGGAATAAGAAACCGAACCCCAGCACTGTGGCCGCGAGCACCAGGGCAAACAAATAGTCGGTCTGCAATTGGGAGGAAGCATACAGGATCGAATATCCGAGCCCGCCTTCTCCGACGCGGCCCGAGCCCGCGAAGAGCTCGCCGGTAATCGCGCCGATTACGGCAATTCCGCTGGCGATGCGGATGCCGACAAAAAGGTCGGGCACGGCATGGGGCAGGCGCAGCTTGAAAAGCAATTGTCCGCGCGAAGCGTTGTGCATCAGAAAAAGATGCACCAGATTTTCATCGACGCTGATCAGACCCTGCGTGGTGTTCGCGATAATCGGCGCGAGCGAAATGATGAACGCGACGAACGTCACCGCGGGGATCCCCGCTCCCATCCACATCAAGATCAAGGGCGCGATGGCGATGATAGGCACGGTTTGAAGGAGCAGCGTGTAGGGGTAAAGCATCTTCCGCACCCAGCGGGATTGTGCGAAGACGAGCGCCACGAGCACGCCGACCGCGATGCTGGCCGCGAGACCGCCGGCGGATTCTTCCGCCGTGATGGCCAGGGCGTTTAGCAAGGAAGGAAAGCGAGCGCCCACAGCTCGCGCCACGGCCCAGGGCGTAGGAAGCATGAAGGGCGGCACGTGGAACACCCACAAGATAATCTGCCACAGCACCACGAGCGCCGCGAAGACAGCAAGAGCGTTGAGCACGGTGATGGCGCTCTGCTTCATTGTCGAAGCGTCTCCCGTAAAGTGTGCGATACACGCGCGACAATCGCATCGAACTCCTGGGAATTGCGGATCGCGGACGTGCGCGCCGCGGGCAGTTCCACTCGAAACTCCGCGTGGATTCGCCCCGGATTCGGCGCCAGCACCACAATCCGGTCGGAAAGAAACACGGCTTCGGCAACGGAGTGCGTCACGAAGACGGCCGTCCAATTTTGCTCCGCCCGCAGTCGGAGGATCTCTTCGTTCAGGCGATCGCGGGACATTTCGTCGAGCGCCGCGAACGGCTCGTCGAGAAGCATCAGCCGCGGGTTCGTCGCGAGCGCGCGTGCGATCGAGACGCGCATTTTCATTCCCCCCGACAATTCGCGCGGGTAGGACTTGGCTACGTTTTTGAGCCCCACGAGATCGAGTAAAGCGGCAATTTCTTTTTCCCGGCGGTCGCTCGGCGCGTGCTCCAGCTCCAGGCCCAGGCCGATATTTGCTTTCACAGTGCGCCAGGGAAGCAACGTTGCGTCCTGAAAGACGAAGGAAATCGTTTCCCTCGCGTTTTGCGGCGTCATCCCGTCCACGCGAATCGTCCCACTTGTCGGGACGGCCAGGCCGGCGATTAATTTGAGGATCGTGGACTTTCCGCATCCGGACGAGCCGATGATGCTGATGAATTCCCGCTTGGCAACAACGAGATCGATCGATTCCAAAACCGCGTGGGCGTTCCCGTACTGTTTGGTGACGCCCGCGATCTCGATTTCCGGGACGCCCGCGATGGCGTTCATTCCGGCGCCTCAGTGGCCGGCAAATATAGAGCGGAGGGGCACTCTCGTCCGTGGAACACGAACTGAGTCGACCGCCGCCAATCCCAGGAAGTCGCCTGGCAGGAAGGCACATCGCTCCCGGGATTGCGGTCAAAGAGTGGAAATGCGCTGCCGGCAATTTCAAGCCGAATGCGGTCATCCTTAGCGAATCGGCATGAGGTAGGCTCGAGGAAAAAATCCCAGCGGTGAGTTTTCTCCGCGGCGTATTTCGTTTCCGCAAAAAGATGATTGGACCGCGCGATTCCAATGCAAATAAAATCCGCTGTGCCGTCGGGCCTCGCGCGCACAAGTTTTGCGGTGAAATCCGCAGTCCCCAGTGAAGTGGCGCAATAAAGGACCACGCGCGGAATGCCGAAAACCCAAAGCGGTTTTTCGAGCGGCTCCGTCGAATAAACCAGCAGGTTGTTCCCCATTTCCAGTGCGCTTTGATCGAATTGGCCGCTCGCGGCTGCCGGCCCTCCGGGAGCGATGACGGGCACTTCGGGATCATTCACGAAGATGTCGCATGGTTCGCTGCCGTCTGGGCTCACGATGGAGAGCGTTCCATTTCCCTTGCGCGAATTCGCTCTCCCCTCGCTGTGCAAGAATAGGATGTATTCCGCCTCGGCGGGAAAAGTTTCCGCTTCGCGCCAGCGATTTTCCCCAAGCACGAAGTGACAGACCTGCGGCTCTCCCTCAAACGTTCCGGCATCCTTTAGCCAATGATCGAACCAGCGCAGCAAAATCGTATCCGTATCGATGAGCGCCTCGGGTCCAAAGTCCGCCGTCCCTATCCGATCGCCCCACGGAATGTGCATCCACGGGCCGGCAAGCAGGTATTGATGTTCCCGCGCAAATTCGCTGCCCGCGGATTTGCGCAGAGCGAGAAAGCCGTCGACGCTGCCGCGAAGAAACATGTCATACCAGCCGGAAATGTGCAGCGCGGGAACGCGAATCTTGTCGAGGCGCTGACTGACATCGAGCGACGTCCAGTATTCGCCGGGCGCATCGTGATCGAACCAGTCGAGCACGTACGAGGGGAGGCCTTCGCCGTGCAAGGCGGGATGCGCGCGAATGGGCAGCGCGCTCGTTTGCGATGCCAGTTGCGCCCAGGCTTTTTCGAGTGCGTCGCTTGCTTCACGCAGTTGCTTCCGGCGCGCGTCCACTTTCAACAACTGCAGTCCCCAACCTAGTGTCGACGCGAGGCGCAACGCGCCGCCATGATAAAACCAGCCGTGATAGAGGTCGAATGCCGTCATCCCGGGCGAGATGCACAGCAAGCCTTCGGGTTGTTCGGCCGCGGCCAGGAGTTGCGTTATTCCTTGATAGGAAAATCCATACATACCAAAACGGCCGTTTGATTCGGGCCGCGCGCGCAGCCAGGCGATAGTGTCGGCGCCATCGGCGCCGTCGTGGCGAAATGGGTAGAAATCGCCTTCGGAATCGCCGCGGCCTCGAACGTCTTGAATGACGACGTTGTATCCATGGCGCGCAAACCAAACCGGATGGGCGTACACGACGGTGGAGGCAATGTCGCGGCCGTAGGGCTGGCGCATCAGGAGTGTCGGTTGCGGGCCGGGCGCAGACGGATAGTAGTGGTCGGAAACCAGTTCCACGCCGTCGCGCATGCGGGCGCGCACGCCACGCTCGAGGCGGACGCCTTCGCCGCAATCGACCCAACTGGATTCATTCATGGCGTGCGCGGATCCGGAAAGCGGGACATTTCTTCGAGCGCAGCGGCGAGCCGCGTGGCCGCCTGTTCCAGCCAGCGCTCGCCCTTTTCCGCAGAGGCCGGACGCGGGTCGCCCATCACCCCGCTCGGCGCGATGTCGCGCGTGAGCCATGCAAAAGTGGCGGGCGCATTTTCCGGCAGAAGCATCGCCGGTTTGGAAATGTCCGCGATGTAGTTGGAGGTATACGCGGAGCGATCCACCAGCTCCGGCACGCTCGCCAGCAGAAAAGAGGTTTCGACTTCCCCCGCGTGAAATCCGTACGCGCGTTCCTGGGGATCGAGTCCTTCGAACGAAATTCCACCGGAGCCGTGCAGCGCAAACGTTCTGAGGCCGAATTCCGCGCGCAAGTCGCGGGACATGACGTCGATCAAGGAAGTATTCCCTCCGTGCGTGTTGTAGAGAACGAGTTTTCGGAAGCCGGCCTTCGACAAACTCGAACCGAGGTCCCGCAGCACGGCCATGAATGTCGTGGCGCTGAGCGAAAGCGTTCCCGGGAAACCGATGTGCTCGTTGCTCTTCCCGTAGTGAACGGGCGGCAGCGCGTAGACGGGCAAATCGGCGGGCAATTTACGCAGCGCGTGCCCGAGCAGCAGATTATTGATCAGCGTATCAGTTGCCAGGGGCAGGTGATGCCCGTGCTGTTCGATGGCCGCCGTGGGAAGCACCAGAAGCGTGGACTCGCGAGGAAGCGCATCCACTTGCTTCCAATTCAAGTATGAGAAATTTCGTGCGTCCGGAATCCAGGTTTTCATTTCGTGGTTGCTCCGGCCGTCGCGGATTCCGAATGAAACGTGATCATCTTACCTGGATTGAGCAAGCCTTTGGGGTCGTAGCGCTGCTTCGCGAGCAGTTGGACGTTGTCGGCGCGGTACCGTCCGCCACCCTCGACATTGTTCACGTGAGGGTTCGCCACCCACACTCCAATTTCGCGGCAGAAATCGATCATCTCGTTCAGGCGCTCCTCCGTCGTGTAATAAACGACAGGTATCGCGCCCGGGAACACGCGCCCGTCGCCGCGTTTCATGAACTCCATGTGGAACAGGATTTCCATCCCAAAGCGCTCGCGCAATTGACGCATCTGTTCGCGCACAGTATCGGGATCAAAGCCGCATTGCAAGTAGGTGTAGGCTTCGTCCGATCGGATCGCCCAGAGCGTGGTGTGGTTCCAGGTGTAGTCGGAAAGCAGCGGCCTTGCGTTGAGGCCGGGATACGCCCCGCTCTGAGTAACCGTTCCTCCGGCCTTGCGTGCGACGGCTTCCAATTCAGCAAGTTGGCTGCAAGCGATCATGAAAAAAATCAGCGTCTTTCCTTCCGGCGCATATTGCAGGATCGGCGTGAAGAAAGACGGAATCGGCCACTCGAACACAGTCACGAGGCGCTTGATCCACCGAACGCCGGTCGCAATTTTCTCACTGAAATCGAATGCCGAGCCGAAGGCGTCAAACGCCACGACGCACTGCGACCATTCCACGGCCGGGGTCAGCGCGAGCCAAATGCGGGTGATGATGCCGTTGGTGCCCCAGGCATGGAGAATTTCGTGGACCGCTTCACCCTCATGGAGAATCACTCGCGGTTCCGGCTCCATCGTGACAACTTCAATGGCGCGAACCGTTTGAAAATCGCGCAACATTCCGTGCGCGACCGTGCCGATTCCTCCGGAACCGCCGCAGAGAAATCCGCCGACCGACGCCTTGATGATCGTCGAGGGATAGCACCGCAGTTCCCATCCCGATTTGCGCCCTTCATTCTCCAGATCTCCCAGGCGCACTCCCGGCTGGCAAACGGCCACGCCTTCCGGTTGAATTTCCTCGATGCGATCCATGCGGCTGAGGTCCAGGACCACGCCGCCTTCGAGCGGAACTGCCTGGCCGTAATTGCCGGTGCCCGCGCCGCGCGCGGTCACGGGAAGATTGTTCGCATAGCAGTAGCGCAGAAGTTTCTGAATTTCGGCCGCGCCGAGCGGCTGCACCACGACTTCGCCCAGCTTTCCATCGAGCTGCTTGCGAAGCACCGGCGAATACCAGTAGAAATCGCGCGAGAGCTGCTCGACGATCTGCGGATTAAAAATTACGCGCGAGGGATCGCCGGTCAATAAACGAAGTTCGGCGATATGCTTCGGGTCCATAGAAATCGGCTCGCGTCAAAAATCAGGATTTGCCGGACTTGCCCTTGCTCGTGCTCCACGCGCGAAAAGCTTTCTGCATATTCGGATGCGTGAAAAGCGTGTTGCACAACTCGCGCAGCACCGGGCCGTCCACGAGGCATGGCATGTCCGAACGGCGCGCTACTTCTTTCGCGGAAATATGAATTTGCAGGCAGTAACGGTTCGCATCCTCGATCGTCGCGCCAAACACGACGCGGTCAAGCCTGGCCCACAGCGCATTGGCCATGCACATCGGGCATGGCTCGCATGTGGAGTACATCGTAAACCCGGCGAGAGAGGGGCGTTTCAATTTTTTGCAGGCCAGCCGGACGGCGCGGGTTTCGGCGTGCGCGCTCGGATCGCTCTCGCGCATAACCGCGTTGGTGGCGCGCATCATGCGCTGGCCCGTGCGCGTGTCGACGATGAGCGCGCCGAACGGCACCGGCCGCGCGGTTTTCAAGGAACGTGCGGTGAACTCGAAAATCTCCCGCATGCGCCCTTCGTCCATCGCAGTGACACGCGACCTTGCAGAGGCGGACAAAGCCATGCCGCAATTTATCACAAGGCGAGCCCGGACCGCCGCTGGGCGTATATTCAATTTTTGCATCGGAACGATTAGACAGCGTTCCGCGAAAGGCCACGTGCTATTCTCAACCGCGGATTCTGAAATGGATTCGTCGATATGGCCAAGCGCTTTTTCCGCACCTTGTGCGCGCTGATCTTCGTTAGCCTGTCCATGCTGGGATGCCGCCGCCCTGCCGTCGAAAACGGACTCACAAAAATTGTGTTCCAGGCGGATTGGTACCCTCAGCCCGAGCACGGGGGCTTCTACACCGCTCTGGCGAAGGGATACTACAAGGACGAAGGCCTGGACGTATCGATCCTTCCAGGCGGCCCGTACATCACGGTTGAGAAACAGGTGTCTTCAGGAACCGCGCAATTTGGCATGGGCGCTTCGGATAAAGTTCTCGAGGCGAATTCCGGCGGGCAAAGCCTGGTCGCGGTGGCCGCCACGATGCAGCACGATCCGCAAGGCATCATGGTGAGGAAAGATTCGCCCATCCATTCCTTCGCCGATCTCAACGGCCATTCCGTGGCCATCAAGGTTGGCGAATCCACCTGGTTTGAGTTCCTCGTCAAGCGCTTTCAGTTGAATAACGTTCGCGTCGTCCCGGCGATGATGAACGTGGCCAACTTCGTTGCAGACCCGCAATACATCCAGCAAGCGTTTGCGACCTCGGAACCCTTCTTCGCGCACCAAGCCGGAATTGAGACGCGCGTTCTCCTGGTCAGCGATGCCGGATACAGTCCCTACCGCACGATTTATGCGACGAGAGAATACATCCAGAAACATCCCGAAATTGTCGCCAAGTTCGTCCGCGCATCATTGAAGGGATGGAAGGAGTACCTGAATGATCCAGCCGCCGCCCACGCCCTGATCGCCAAGCTCAATCCGGCGCTCAATCCGGAGTGGATGCAATTCACGTGGCAACAATTGCGGGACGGCCATTTCGTCGCGGGAGATGATTCGACGGGAGCGCAGCTCGGCCAAATGGATCCAAAACGCTGGACCACGATGTACGAACAGCTCGTCGATTTGAAAGTCATCGGCAAGCCGTTCGATCCCACGACGGCTTACACCTTGCAATTTCTTCAGGCGCAGTAGTAACTCCAGCTGCGCACTATCCAATATTATTTACAATTCTTTGACAATTCGCAGATTGCTTCGTGACATGCCTGCGATAGCCCCCGCGTAGGCTCACTCTCTCGAACGATGCAGCATTGTTCGACATTTGGGAAAGTCCCTCCCCAATAAACAATCCGCCGAAGTCTCGATGACCGGCGATCCTTCAAAAAGGAGCCACCATGAATCGCGAAATCGCCCAGATAAAACGAATCACGCGCTCATCAATTTTCAGCAGCGCAAAGAAATACGGTGTGTTGAAGCTGTTCGCGTTGGCCGTCATTTCAAGCTTTTTTTTCTCATCCGTTTTGATGGCGAATGATGACGATCGTCCATTCCTTCCGGGCCCGGTTCGGGTCCTATCGACCGTACCGGCCAACGGGGATGGAAATCCGTACGGCGTCGCTTTCGTTCCACTCAATTTTCCCAGCGGCGGGACGATCAATCCCGGCGACGTTTTGGTGTCCAACTTCAACAACGCGCCTACTATGACGGGAGGCAATCTTCAGGGGACCGGCACAACGATCGTCGATGTTCCAGCGAACGCGCCACTCTCTCTCTTTTTCCAAAGCGCAACACCGACCGGACTTACGACCGCTCTAAACGTCCTGCAACGCGGATTTATCCTGGTTGGAAATTTCCCGTCCACTGACGGTACTCTCGCCACCGCTACCGCGGGTTCCATCCTGGTGATCGACAAGAGCGGAAATCTTGTGTCGACCTACACCGATGCTTCCGTTCAAGGCCCCTGGGATTCCGCGCTGTTTGACGAGGGCGGCAGGGCGCTCTACTTTGTTGCCAACGGCTTGAACGGGACCATCGTGCGTTACGATTTGGATGTCGATCCCACCGGTGTGACTTTCAGGCACCCCACGGTAATCGCCTCCGGTTATCTGCACAATGCCGACCCGGTCACCTTCGTGGACGCGCCTACGGGGCTCGTCTACGATCCGTACAAGGACATTCTCTACGTGGCTTCGACTCAGGATAACGCCGTGTACGCGGTACGCGACGCGGGAGATCGAAAGCATGACGGAGGCGTCGGCACGATCATTTATCAAGATCCGGTGCATTTGCACGGCGCGCTCGGATTAGCGATGGCGCCGAACGGGCACCTGCTCGTTACCAACAACGATTCACCCACGATTAACGCCGATCCCAATCAACCCAGCGAGCTCGTCGAGTTCACCGTGGACGGCGAATTCGTCAAGGAAATTTCCCTCGATCCGACCCCCGGCGGGTCCTTCGGACTGGCCGTGGAACCGTTGGGGAAAAAAGCCAAGCTGGCCGCGGTGGATGACAGCGTGAATCTGTTCCTGATCTGGACGCTGAATTCGCACGAATAGCGAAACGATTCTTCGTAACTTGGTGCTCAACACGCCTCTGCCTACGTCAGCGCGGCTCTGGAATGACGCAGGCGGGGCGAAGTATCTCGTAGCGATCGGTCAATTGGTTGCAACCCGGGAACGCCAATCTCCCGATTGGCGTTTAGCGTAACCCAAATCAGGAGATTGGCGTTCACGGGCGACATCTTCGGGTAATTCTTCGCCCATCCCGATCGGATAGGCTCACAGCGGAATGCTCCTGTCGATTCGCTCTACGTGTCCGAAATCGAATCTCCTGTGAGATTTCGTTAGCGCCCGTAAACGAGCACCCTGCATCCATCGCTTTCGCTGGTACGAATCGCGCGCCGAAATTCAAAAGCCCCACCCTTCCAATACCGCGGAAGGATGGGGCAAAAACTCAAAATCAAGGGCGGGCTACACGTCCACCAAGCTTGCACCCGTCACCCCACGAACCGAACCGGCGCCGTACGTCTGTTTCAGATTCGGCACAAAATTGGAGGTGGCGCAACTTGCCGGCGCCGCCGCTACAGAATGGTGGGGCTGGGGAGAGTCGAACTCCCGACCTACGGTTTAGGAAACCGCCGCTCTATCCATCTGAGCTACAGCCCCTTCTCGAAATTGTATACTGAATTCGGGCGAAGTCTCTACACTACCCTGCTTTTCAGAGAGAGATTGATGGGTGCACCTCCGTTGAGCCCTGAAACAGAAAAGCGCGTGGTCTTGCTGTTTCCTCCGGATCAGCAGGAAAGAGTGCGCGCCATATTGTTGGAGGAGTGCGGGAACAACCTGCCTTTCTTACAGAACCTCGACGGCGTAGCAATGGAACGATTCCGATTTGCGGCGTTGAAGCTCAGTCACGGCGATTTGGCGGCGCTGCGGAAAGCAGTTGACCTCGCCAAGACGGACTGGCGTGATCTGCTGAACGCAGCCAACTTCCAGGCACTCAACTCCCACGAATCATGGCTGCCCGAGAAGACCTGGTGACAAACAAAAATTTCTGGCACCGCAAAATTCAGTCCGCCTCGGGACCGGCCGGACAGGCAAATACGCCTGAAACGTGGTAAAACATTAAGGCAAAAGATTCGATAGATTCTTTGGCGACGGCTGTCACACTTGCCGGACTGGTATCATACTTTCTTCTAATAGGGCGGATCAGATCATGGCTATCGCAACGATTAATCCCGCAACGGGACAGACCATCAAGAATTTCGAGGCGCTCACGGATTCGCAGGTCGACCAGAAGATCCAGCGGGCGGCAGAAGCGTTTCCGGCGTTTCGTAAATTATCCTTCGCCGAGCGCGGAAAAATGATGATCCGTGCAGCGGAAATACTTGAGAGTGAAAAAGATTCCCTCGCGCATCTCATGACGCTGGAAATGGGCAAGACGCTTCGATCCGCCGTGGACGAAGCCGTTAAATGCGCGTGGGTTTGCCGCTACTATGCCGAAAATGCGGAACGCTTTCTTGCCGACGAAGTCGTCGAGACGCCGGCGAGTCGCAGTTTCATTCGCTACCAGCCCATGGGCGTGGTCCTCGTGATCATGCCGTGGAACTATCCGTTCTGGCAGGCGTTCCGTTTTATCGCTCCCGGCCTGATGGCGGGCAATGTGGGCCTGCTGAAGCACGCATCGAACGTTCCCCAATGCGCGATGAAAATCGAAGAGCTCTTGCTCAGGGCCGGCGTCCCCGAAGGAGTTTTCCAGACCCTTCTCGTCGGTTCAGGGAGCGTGGACAGAATCCTCGACGATCCTCGCATTGCCGCGGCAACCTTGACGGGGAGCGAAGGGGCCGGAGTAAAGGTCGGGACCGGCGCGGCGCAGAGGATCAAGAAAGTTGTGCTGGAACTGGGCGGCAGCGATCCCTTTATCGTCATGCCCAGCGCGAACCTGGAGGACGCAGTCCCCGTTGGCATCAAGGCTCGCGTGGCCAATAATGGGCAATCGTGCATCGCGGCCAAGCGCTTCATCGTTCACGAACAGATCGCGGACAACTTTCAGCGCGCCTTCGTGGCCCAGATGGAAAAACTGACGGTGGGCGATCCGTTCGACGCGAAAACGGACGTTGGCCCCCTGGCGAATGCGGAAGCAGTGACCTCGCTCGATGCCGATGTTCGCAGTTCCATCAAGGCGGGCGCGAAGCTTCTGACCGGAGGCAAGCCCGCCGATCGCCCAGGAAGTTTCTATCTGCCCACCGTCTTGACCGACATCCCGAAAGATTCTCCCGCCTATAAAGAAGAGCTGTTCGGTCCAGTGGCCTCTATTTTCCGCGTGAAAAATATAGACGAAGCAATACGCGTGGCTAATGACAGCCGCTTCGGCCTCGGCGCCAGCGCCTGGACGAACAACAAAAGCGAACAGGAACGGTTCATCAGCGAGCTCGAAGCAGGCATGGTCTTCATCAACCAAATGGTGTTTTCCGACCCCAGGGTTCCGTTTGGCGGCGTGAAGCGTTCAGGGGTAGGCCGCGAGCTGAGCACCTACGGAATCCGCGAATTCACGAATGTAAAGACAGTCTGGGTGAAGTAACAAAAAACCGCAGTAGGAGACTGAGAAAAATTGGCACTTGCCTTCATTCGGGATAAATGGTATGGTGGTCTGACCATAAGACCTTATCCTAAGTCCCCTATTTACTTTAGGGCGGTGGAAAATGTCTTTGGAGAATTGGTAGCTAGGGGGATCGCGCCTTGTACAAGGTCATTCAAACTTCGCGTCTTTACGAGCAAATCGTCCAACAAATAGAGGAATCGATCCTCAAAGGCGAATTGAGCGAAGGCAGCCAACTCCCGGCGGAACGCGACCTTGCCAAGCAATTCGGCGTTAGCAGAACGGCGGTTCGCGAAGCCATCAAAGCGCTTCAAGAAAAGGGGCTGGTCGACGCGTTTCCGGGCCGCGGAACGTTTGTCACGAATGGAACCTCTAATTCCATGCGCAGGTCCCTGGACCGGATTATCAAGAGCGGCGATCCAGACGGCTGGGCCTACTTGGTGGAAGTTCGGGAAATTCTGGAGCCGGAGATCGCGGCATTGGCTGCGGTTCGCGCCACGGATCAGGATCTCGCGGCGATGCAAGAGGCTCTTGATGTCATGGAGAGAGCGGGACGGGATTCCGATGCTTTTATCGAAGCGGACCTTGATTTTCATCTGGCGCTCGCTGAAGCGGCGGCGAACCCGATAGTTCTGTCGTTGATCGATTCCATTGTTGGATTGCTGCGCGAACAACGCTTGCGGATTTTCCACATCGCAGGCGGCGCGGAGTGCGGACAGTACCACCACAAGCGTATTCTCGAAGCCATCCAGCGGCACGATCCTCAGGAGGCTCGTGCCGCCATGCAGGCCCATCTATCTCAAGTGCGCGAAGATTCAGGCAAATTTCAGGGCCATCAAACGTCGGGCGCCTAAGGGCGAATTTGAATTAGGAGACTTCAGCGAATGGCGAATCTCGGTTTCGTAGGGCTTGGAGTGATGGGCGGTAACATGGTCGCCCGGCTGCTCGATAAGGGACACAAAGTTACCGGTTACAACCGCACACGCTCCAAGGCGCAGTGGCTGATCGACCGTGGCATGAAGTGGGGCGATTCTCCGCGAGCCGTCAGCGCCGCGGCGGATTTTACTTTTTCGATGGTCACCAATGCCTCCGCGATGCATTCCATCACAGAGGGGCCTGACGGAATTCTGGCGGGACTCGCTCCGGGCAAAATCCTGATCGACATGAGTACAGTGAGCCCCGCCGCCAGCCGCGAGCTTGCAGCAAAGGTTCGGCAGAAGGGCGCCGACATGATCGATTCGCCCGTCTCCGGCAGTGTGATTACGCTGCAAGAAGGAAAGCTGTCCGTGATGGTGGGCGGCCGCCGGGAAACGTTTGACCGTGCCAAGCCCGTGCTCCAGGACGTCGGCCCCAAAGTGACTTACGTCGGCGACAACGGCCTCGCCCTGGTGCTGAAGATTGCGACGAACTTGAGCCTTGCCGTGCAGATGCTGGCCTTCTGCGAGGGCATCTTGCTTGCCGAAAAAAGCGGGATTGCGCGCGAAACTGCGGTGGACGTCCTGACGCACAGCGCCATCGCTTCGCCCATGGTTCAATACCGCGGCCCTTTTGTGTTAAAAATGCCTGACGAAGCTTGGTTCGACGTGAACATGATGCAAAAGGATATGATGCTGGCGCTGGAAATGGGGCGGCATCTTGACGTTCCCCTTCCTACGACGGCCGTTACGAACGAATTTCTGACGGCGGCGCGAGGCATGGGCCTCGTGAAGCAGGATTTCGCGGTGATGTTCGAGGTGTTAGCTCGAATGTCGGGGATAGGCAAATGAAAACGGAAAGCAAGCAAGCGGGCGCGGGCGCGGGAGCAGGCAGCGAAATGTGGCTGCGGATGTACCGCGGCATGCAAATGATTCGCCTCTTCGAGGAGCAGGTGAATCAGTTGTACACGCGCGCGGTGATGCCGGGCCTCGCGCATCTGTACATCGGCGAGGAAGCGGTCGCGGTGGGAATTTGCGAGGCGCTGCATCGCGACGACTACATCACCAGCACGCATCGCGGCCACGGGCATTGCCTGGCCAAGGGCGCGTCGCCGGACCGGATGTTCGCCGAGCTGCTGGGAAAAGAAGCGGGATACTGCCGGGGCAAGGGCGGGTCAATGCACATCGCCGATCCGGCGAGCGGAAATCTGGGCGCGAATGCGATCGTCGGCGGAAGCGCGGGGATCGCGACGGGCGCGGCATTTTCGGCCAAGCATCGCGGCACGAAGCAAGTGGCCGTGTGTTTTTTTGGAGAGGGAGCGCTTGGCCAGGGGCTGCTCTACGAAGTGATGAACCTCGCGCGCCTTTGGAATTTGCCCGTGATTTATGTCTGCGAAAATAATATGTACAACGAGTATACGCATTACTCGGAGACGACGGCGGGTGAGATCCTGGCGCGGCCGGCGGCATTTGGAATTCCAGCGGAAAGTGTGGACGGACAGGATATCCGCGCGGTGCACGCTATGGCGAGCCGAATGGTCGAACAGGCGCGCGCGGGAAAAGGTCCCTCATTTCTTTTGTGCAATACTTACCGGTATCACGGCCACCACGTCGGCGACGTGAGCCGCGAATACTACCGCGCCAAGCAAGAGGAACAGCAATGGAGGGCCGAGCGCGATCCGATCCAGGTGCTGAGCAAGTGGATGCTGAGCGAGAAACTTGCGACGCAAACGCAGCTCGACGAAATCCAGGCGCAGGCCAAGTCGGAAATCGACGCGGCGGTTGCCTTCGCTTTGCAGGCCCCATATCCGGGAACGGATCAGGTCGGGGAGGATGTGTATGCCTGAAGTAGCCGTACGCGAATTGACGATGGCGGAAGCGGTGCGAGAAGCGCTCTCCGAGGAAATGCGCCGCGACCCGAGCGTGTTCATTATGGGGGAAGACGTTGCCGAAGCGGGCACTCCGTTCAAAGTCCTCTCCGGGATGGTGGAAGAGTTTGGAAAGTCGCGCGTCATCGACACCCCGATTTCGGAACCCGGATTCACTGGCATCGGTGTGGGCGCTGCGATGACGGGGCTGCGTCCGGTCGTGGATATCATGTTCGGAGATTTCCTGACGCTCGTGATGGACCAACTGGTGAACCAGGCGGCGAAGGTGCACTACATGTCGGGAGGCGCATGGAAAGTGCCGATGGTGTTGCGGACGACGCTTGGAGCGTCGCGCCGCTCGGCCGCGCAGCATTCGCAATCGTTGCAGGCGTGGCTCAGCCACGTTCCAGGCCTGAAGGTTGTTTTGCCGTCGACTCCGTACGATGCCAAGGGATTGCTGAAGACGGCGATTCGCGACGATAATCCGGTCATCTTTTTTGAAGACAAAATGATGTTCCGGCTTAAGGGACCCGTGCCGGTCGAGGATTACACGATTCCCTTCGGCGTGGCCGACATCAAGCGCGAAGGCGAGGACATCACGATCGTGGCGACCAGTAGCATGGTGCAAGTAGCGCTGGGCGCCGCGACGCTGCTTGAGGAAATCGGGATCAGCGCGGAGGTCGTCGATCCTCGGACGACGTGGCCGCTGGATGAAAAAACCTTGATCGAATCGGCGAAGAAGACTTCGCGCGCAATTGTGCTGGACGAAGGCTACGAGAGATACGGCGTAACCGCGGAGATTGCTTCGGTGATCGCGACGGGCGCGTTCTACGATCTGGACGCGCCGGTGAAGCGCATCGGCGCGATGCACGTGCCAATTCCGTTTTCTCCGCCGCTCGAGGATGCTACGATTCCGACCGAGAAATCTGTCTTCGAAGCGGCCCGGGCGATGTGCAAGCGGTCGTAGTTTGATTTTTGTAGCACAGGCACTCCTGCCTGTGTGGTTTTTGCAATTGTCGCACAGAGCAAGACGTACTTATTCGCAGGCAGGTCGGCTTACAAAAGCGCACAGGCAAGAGTGCCTGTGCTACTTGGGGGTGCAACATGGCGTTACCAACACATGGAACGATGGCGGTTGACTGGGAAGAGCGGGTGGATTTTGACCGCTTGCGGCGCGAGCGGCTGGCGCGGGCGAAAGCGCTCCTCGCGAAATCCTCGATGGGCGCCCTGCTGTGCTTTGACATGAACAATGTGCGCTACATTACCGCGACGCACATCGGCACGTGGGCCCAGGACAAGAACAGCCGCTTCACCCTGCTGCCGCAGAACGACGAACCCCTCCTGTGGGATTTCGGTTCGGCGGCAAAGCATCACCGTTTGCATTGCTCGTGGCTCGGCGAGCGCTCTCAGGCGGGGATTCCGCTCTTGCGCGGGGCCATGTCGCCCGAGATGGGGCGCGCCGAAGATGTCGCGAAAAAAATCCGCATCGAGCTGGAAAAGCGCGGCCTGCACAAGGAACCGCTCGGAGTCGACATCATCGAGCCGCCGATACTTTTCGCGCTCCAGCGCGAAGGAATCACGGTGGTCGACGGGCAGCAGGTCATGTCCGACGCCCGCGTGATCAAGACGCAGGATGAAATCACCCTGCTGAACATGTCGGCGATGATGGTGGACGCCGCGTACCATGACCTGTATTGCGCGATGAAGCCCGGCCTGCGAGAGAATGAGGCAGTCGGCCTGGTCAGCAAAGTTCTTTACGACCTGGGATCGGAATATGTCGAGGCGGTGAACGCGATTTCGGGCGAGCGCTGCAATCCGCATCCGCACGTCTTCTCGGATCGCGTGCTGCGTCCGGGCGACCCGGTGTACTACGACATCCTACATTCCTACATGGGCTACCGCACGTGCTACTACCGGTGCTTCTCGATCGGCTACGCGTCGCGCGTGATGGTGGATGCCTACAAGCGCTGCCGCGACTATCTCGATGCGGCGATTTCCCTGATTCAGCCCGGCCGCACGACGGCGGAAATTGCGTCGGTATGGCCCAAGGCGCAGGAGTTCGGCTTCCCTGACGAAGAGGCGGCGTTCGCGCTGCAATTCGGCCACGGGATTGGCCTGGCGATCTGGGAAAAGCCGGTGATCAGCCGCCTGGTGTCGCTTGAGCACTCGCATGAAATCAAGCCGGGAATGGTGTTCGCGCTGGAGACGTTCTGGCCGGCGAGCGATGGGTGGAGCGCGGCGCGCATTGAGGAAGAAATCGTCGTGACCCAAACCGGGCACGAAGTGATCACGCGTTTCCCTGCGGAAAAACTTTTGGTTGCCGGCGCGCCCTACGTCACTGTCGATGGGCCGCTTGAAACCACGCGCGAGCATGACGGACCACCCAGCCGGGAGGTTGTGGAAATGGTCGAAGCCAGCGCCAGATCAGAAGGAATGAAAGTGTCCAAGTAGCGGCCTCTCGAGCCGTTCAAAAAAACATCATGGCCCATAGCATTGTCATGCCCGCGCTCGAGATGGCCCAGGAAACCGGCAAGCTTTTGTCCTGGCGAAAAAAAGAAGGCGAGGCCATCGCCAAAGGTGAGCCGCTGCTGGACGTCGAAACCGACAAAGCCGTCGTGGAAATTGAATCGCCGGCGGATGGATTTCTTGCGGGGGTCAAGGCGCACGCAGGAGACGTCATCCCGGTGGGCCAGACGATTGCCTGGATCGTGAACGCGGGCGAGAAACCTCCTGTCGAAGTAGCGGCTTCGGCTTCAGGCCGGCGCATGGACACCAAATCTGCTCCTGCCGCAGCGGCTGCGACTAATTCTTCCGCTGCAACATCCACTGCGCCTGCATCGAGCGCTCGGATTTCTCCTAAGGCGCGTCGTCTCGCGCGCGAACATGGGGTTGATCTCTCTCGCGTGCGCGGGACCGGCGGCGAGGGCGAAATCCTGGCTGAGGATATTCTTGCGCTTGTTGCTTCGGGCGGCTCAGCGCCTGGGGCTGCGGCCCCGGCTAGGACCGAAAACCCGCAGGCTGAAGCCCGCGCCACTCAAACCCTGACCCAAGTCGCTCGGCTGATGGCTGAGCGGACGACGCAGAGCTGGACGACGGCGCCGCATTTTTTTGTGAGCCGGGAAATCGACGCGGGGGCGTTGCTTTCCGCGCGCGAAAAATTCGGACCGGCCATCGAGAAAGAGCGGGGCGTGCGGCTCAGCCACACCGACTTGCTCGTCGCGGCGGTAGCGCGCGCGCTGGAAAAACATCCGCTCGTGAATGCCAGTTGGACGGGTGACGGAATCCGCCTGCATCCGGATATCAATGTTGGCATCGCCATGGCGGTAGACGACGGGGTTGTGGCGCCGGCGATCCCCGGCGCAAACACGAAAAAAGTAAGCGAAATCGCCGCGATGCGCCGCGACCTCACCGAGCGCGCCCGCGCCGGCAAATTGCGTCCTGCGGACATCACAGGCGCAACCTTCAGCATCAGCAACCTTGGCATGTACCAGGTGGACGCGTTCACCGCGATCATCGTCGCGCCGCAAGCAGCGATCCTCGCAGTGGGCCGCATCTCCGACCGCGTTGTGCCAGTCGATGGAAAACCGGGAATCCGCCCGATGATGACGCTCACACTCTCCTGCGACCACCGCGTCTTCGATGGCGCCCGCGCGGCCCTCTTCCTGAACGACCTCGCCGCAGCCATTGTTGAACCGGAAAAGCTCCTCTAGTGATAGACTCCCAGAACCCGGGCAGACCTAATACCTGAAGCACATTGGTTTGAGGCGCAGTGCGGCCTCCCAGAGGCGCTCGATTTAAGGAGATTCAAAGATGAGCGACACACGCGCAACAAACGCGACCCAAACCCTCCCGGAACCTCCCCGCCCACCCAAAAAGAAACCTTTCTATTTGACGCTATGGGGTCAGGTGCTGATCGGCGTGGCCGTGGCCATTGTGTACGGCTACCTCCGGCCGGAATCCGCGGCCAAGATGAAGCCTCTCGGCGATGGCTTTATCAAGCTCATCACCATGGTGATCACCATCATCATTTTCTGCACGGTGGTCTCGGGGATCGCCGGCATGGAGAATTTGAAGAAGGTGGGGAGGATCGGGGGAAAGGCGCTGTTGTACTTTGAAGTTGTGTCCACCCTGGCGCTGTTTGCGGGGATGCTGGTGGGGAATTTGTCGCATCCGGGCGCCGGCTTCAACGTGAACGTGGCAACCCTGGACGCTAAAGCGGTGGCCAGCTACGCCGGAGCCGCGAAACAACAGAGCGTGACCGACTTCCTGATGAACATTATTCCGACCACCATGGTGGACGCTTTCGCGCGAGGGAATATTCTGCAGGTGCTCTTGGTGGCGATCCTGTTCGGCTTCGCGCTGTCGCTGATCGGCGAAAAGGGCAAACCGGTCGTCGTGTTTTTCGATTCCCTGACTCAGGCGGTCTTCAGCATCGTCAACATGCTGATGTGGCTCGCGCCCATCGGGGCTTTTGGGGCGATGGCCTATACTGTGGGCCGCTACGGAATTGCGTCGCTCGGCCCCCTGGCAAAATTGATCGCCATCTTCTATGTGACCTGCATTGTCTTCGTGCTCTTGGTCATGGGCGTAATCGCCTGGTTTTCGGGTTTTAACATCATCCAATTCCTTAAATTTATCAAAGAGGAAATTATCATTGTATTAGCCACCAGCTCCTCGGACCCGGCATTGCCCACGCTGATGGAGAAAATGGAGAAGCTGGGCTGCTCGAAATCGCTGGTGGGCCTGGTGGTGCCGACGGGCTACACGTTCAACACCGACGGCAGCAGCTTGTACATGACGATGGCGGCGCTGTTTGTCGCTCAGGCCACGAACATCCACTTGTCCTTCGGCCAGCAGTTGACGATTTTTGCGGTGGCGGTGCTCACCTCCAAAGGCGCCAGCGGCGTGACCGGGGCCGCTTTCATCGCCTTGGTGGCCACGCTCATGGTCATTCCCGACGTTCCCGTCGCGGGCATGGCGCTGCTCCTGGGGATCGACCGCTTTATGAGCATGGCGCGGGCAACGGTCAACATGATCGGCAACGGGGTAGCCACGGTGGTCGTGGCGCGCTGGGAGAACGAACTCGACAAGGCCACGTTGCAGAAGAATCTGTCCCAAAGTTACACGCCCGCGCTGTCAGAGTAGTAGTACAGCGTGGCGCCGACGTCTCGCTTGTCCCGATACAAGAGGGACCGGCGGTTTTGGCTGTATAGAGTTCAGAAAAATTGTCGGCGGGACGCCGGCGCTACGTACGTCACTTAATTTTCGCCAGAGCCACGCGATAGTAGGAAAGATCGTAGTATTTTTCCGCCGCGGGCGCTGCTCCGTTCCCTCCCGCCTCGATTTCCGCCCGCAACTGCAAAGTCTTCTTGAAACCTTCGATGTCAAACGCCGCGTCCTTCGCGTAACCGCCGTTCTGTACCATGGCCGCGTACCAGTCGCTGGCGGTGGCCCCCGACAAGTTCGACTCCTTCATGACGAGATCGACAACCTGCTGCCGGTTGGCAGGCGCCATTAGGATGCGCTGCCCCTCCACGTATGCTGCAAGGTACCGCGCCAGAAGGTCGGAGTTGCCGCGCGCCCATGAGCGCAATGCAAACGTGCCCCGATCGAGGTCCCACCCCAGCAGCCTGCGCATCGAACCCAGGCTGACCATCCCGCCCTGCTTGGCGAGAATCGAGAAAGGAGGATTCATGACCGCGGCTGCGTATTCTTTATTCTCGCGCATGGCTTGCAGGCGGAACGGCGTCGAGCCGACAGGCTTCAGCTGATATTCCTTTCCCGGGTGCATCCCATTATTGAGGAGGACTTTTTTCAGCTCCAGCGCGTACGCCGTGTTCGTCGCATCCACCAGAAGCGTGCGGCCGCGCAAATCCTCGATCGACTTGATTCCCGGCTGCGCAATGATTTCGTTCTCGGAACTTTCCGCTCCCATCAAGATGACCACATCCACTCCCGCGGAATCCACCATGGCAACGTCATTGTCCACCGCCAGGAAAGCGACATCGCCCTTTCCCGCGGCCAGGTCGCTTCGCAATGACTCAGAACTGGGACGCACCAGATATTCCGCTTCGATACCGTACTTGGCAAGAACGCCGCGCGATTCCGCGATCATCACCGAAAGCGGACGCGCCAGGCAGAGGATCCGGATCTTCTGCGGCGCCGGCTGCTGCGCAAAAGTAGAAATGCAGATCGCGGATGCGATGATCGCCGCCATGCAGCAAGGCGCGAGCCCCGAAACCCTAAAGCGGAGCCATTTCGACCACGGACGTACACTCATGGTTTGTGTTTCTCCATAGCCTTCATTGGTATAATCGGATTTCCTGGTGCCCGGGGCGGGAGTCGAACCCGCACGCCCCGAAGGGCAAGGGATTTTAAGTCCCCCGCGTATGCCATTCCGCCACCCGGGCATTGGTGTTGTAAGCCTATCTCATGGCATCACCTGCCGCAAGATTACGGAGTCAGCGGCTGCCTTCTTTCCGAGAGATAGAATGTAGACTTGTGATGCAGATCACGGAATTGTGGTAAAAACACCAGCAGTCTTAAGTTGGAAATGGGACCCTTGGGAGCAAGTGATTTAAGTGAATTACTGCGAAGGACAATGTAACTGCATGTGATGAGAGAAGGGCGAGATGTCTCTACTTTTCCGCTTTACCCTGTCATTGGGCAGCAGAGATTCGGCCTGCTCATCGAAACTGCGAGCGGGAACCAACTTAAAATGCGTCCCAGTCATCTATTCCAATTGAAGGCTTCGAGCGATGAAGGTGCGGAGGAGGTTCAATTCCATGAAGATTTTCGGACGTGTCGTCAGGTGCTCAAAGCCTGGATTGGGCAGGCAAACTTTGGTCATCCTGATGTCCCTGGCCCTATTGTTCGCGACATGGCCCCAGAATCTGTCGGCCTATCAAGACACGCAAGCTCCGGCGCAGACCGCGCCCGCGCCTCCCTACATGCAGCAGACCCCGGAGCAATTGCAGCAGCTGGTAGCGCCAATTGCGCTGTATCCGGATTCGCTGGTGGCGCAGATTTTGGCGGCGTCCACCTTTCCCGAGCAAGTCGTTCAGGCGGACCGATGGGTGCAGGATCATCCTGATCTGAAGGGCGAAGCACTGGGTCAGGCCGTGGACCAACAACCTTGGGACCCAAGCGTCAAGGCGCTCACCGCATTTCCATCCGTCCTCGGAAATATGGACAAGAACCTGTCCTGGACGTCGTCTCTCGGCGACGCTTACTACAACCAGCAGCAGGCTGTGATGGATGCCGTGCAGGTGATGCGCCAGAAGGCGCAGCAGGCCGGCACCCTGCAGTCAACGCCGCAGCAAACTGTGACCACGCAAGGCTCGACGGTCGAAATTCAGCCTGCTGCCCCCGATGTCGTTTATGTTCCTGCCTATGATCCTTGGCTGGTCTACGGGTATCCCATCGCGCCGTGGCCAGGGTGGTACCCCTATCCCGGAATTTGGTATGGAGGTCCTTACCTTTCATTTGGAATCGGCTTTGGAATTGGTTTCTTTGGCGGTTTTGGATGGGGTTGGCCTCATTGGGGATTCGATTGGCACAACCGGTACCCAATTTTTAACCACAATAGGTACTACTCGCGGAGCACCACATTTTACAACCGGAATTATTATTACCGAGGAGGAGGCGCACGCGGCGGATTTGTAGCCCGCCCGAGTCCCGGGAGCAGGCCTCCCGCCGGAACCTTCGGCGGGCGCGGCGAAGTTTACAACCGCCCCGGCGGAACGACCAGGCCTTTCGAGGGAGGCAATCAGGCTGCTCGAGGATACGCGGAACCCCGCGGTCAGAGCGGGACCCGCTCGGGTGCTTTCAGCGGCTACGGCCAGGGCGGACAGGCAAGGAGCTATTCGTCACGCGGAAGCGGGAGCTTCGGTGGCAGGTCAGCGCCCAGCGGCGGCGGATCACGCGGTGGCGGTGGTGGAGCGCCTCGCGGTGGCGGTGGCGGTGGCGGGCATCGGTAATCGAAGTCTCGTAGGGGTGCGGGATTTGCTTGGAGATGGTTCGTATAACTTCCTTGCAGATCGTGACATTTAGAAATGGAGAAAAGCCATATGCGTCGAATGAGCCTGAATTTCCACAAATTTCATTTGGCCCGATTTTCCAAAATAGCCGCCATTGCCGTGCTTTTGACGGGATGCTTGCCCACCCGTTCGATGGCGCAAGAACAGGGCCAGAAGACATTTTCATCGGCGGAAGACGCGAGCAACGCCCTCGTCACGGCGGCGCAGAATAACGACGAACAGGCGCTGCTCGATATCCTCGGACCAGTTGAAAAGCGAGTCGTGTCGTCGGGAGACGAAACTGAGGACGCCCAAAACCGCGCTAATTTTGTGCAGAAATATCAGGAAATGCACCGTCTGGTGAAAGAACCGGACGGGACCACCACGTTATATATCGGCGCGGAGAATTGGCCCACTCCCATTCCGCTCGTGAACAAAGGCAATTCGTGGTATTTCGACACCGACGCGGCCGAGAAAGAAATATTGTTCCGGCGGATTGGCCGGAATGAAATATCGACCATTCGCGTCTGTCAGGAGCTCGCGGCGGCGGAAAAGGAATACTACTCCACGCACCACAACGAGTACGCCCAGAAGATTTTCAGCGATCAAGGGCAGCACAATGGGCTGTATTGGAAGGCGGCGAATGGCGAACCTCGCAGCCCGATCGGGCCGCTCGTGGCAGCAGCCGTTGCTGAAGGCTATGTCAGAAGCCGAAACGACGCTCCGACTCCTTACCGCGGCTACTTTTACCACATCCTGACCAGTCAGGGGGGAAATGCACCCAGCGGCGCCAAAAGTTACATCGTAAACGGCAAGATGACCGATGGTTTCGCTTTCGTGGCCTATCCGGCGGAATACAGATCCTCCGGCGTAATGACATTCCTCGTCAACGAAAAAGGGGCAGTGTATCAGAAGGATTTGGGCAAGCAGACCGCTGCTCTCGCCAAGGCCATGAAGGAATACAACCCCGATTCCAGCTGGCAAAAAGCCGAAGATGAGCAGGTGACCGCCGGCACGCAAAAGACCAAGTAAAGAAGATCATGTCGCTGCTTTACTTCGCCAAGATCTCATCCGCGTCCATTGACAAAACCCACAGAGTACTTCCTGAGCCGGGATAGAGCCGAAAGTCATTAACCGAGTGCTGCTGTGCGGCGTGTCAGGCGGCTACTTTTCCTGCAGAGCAGCCAGAAAGTCGCAGAGGTTCCGGATGCGCTGCTGTGCGGATTTTTGGTTGTAGTAGTATTCAAAAAGGGGCCCCCACATGGGCATATCGCCCGATCCGTGAGACGGAATACCGGGAGCAAATTGAAGAACTCCGGCGACATAGGCGTATGGAAACTTGCCGCCGTGACGCTTGGCCAGTGTCGTGAGATCCGGCGCGGCTTTCCGAAGCACCTTTTTCACAGGGCCGTTACCCTTCGCATTAGCTCCATGACATGCGGCGCAATACTGTGTGTAGATCGCCGCGCCGGACGGGACATAGTCCGCCGGAAGTTGATTTTGATCCTGGGCTCGGGTCGCTCTGGCACCCGCGGCGCAGAGGGCCAAGAGCATGGCAACAAGCGGAAATATTCTGTGCGGAGCCATCATTCCTCCTAGTTTCCATTCTGGTTTTCGCGGGAGCACGCTGTTTTTCCTTGTGGCGCGATTAATTGCCGGCAGGTTTTTCCTTAAGTGCATGGTGTCAAGCGGGCTGCGACCCGATTGGCGATCCAGCACGGACGAGCACCACGGTTCTATCGGCAGCTCGAAGCACTTTGTCGGCGACGCTCCCGTACACCCATCGGTTGATGCCAGTCCGGCCATGCGTGGTCATCACGATCCGATCGATTTTGTGCTTTCGTGCAAAATCGAGTATCACCTCGGCTGGGACGCCCATTTCCACACTGGCAGCCACCTTTACGTTCTTCCAGTCGGGGCGCGTGCAAATGCTTTCCAGATAGTGCATCGCATGGATTCTCCGGTTCTCCCATTGCTGATCGATGGTGATCACTTCGCCGTCGGAAATCACATCCTCTATGGGAGGGATCACGTGGAGGAGGATCACTCTCGACTCGGGCAGCTTCGCTAATGCGAGCGCCTCAGGCAATGCAAGCTCTGCAAGAGTTGAACCGTCAAGCGGCACTAAAATGCTCTGACTCAATTGCCTGGCTCCATTGAGAATTGGTGGTCGTCCCAGCCACTGGATAACGGTCGACCAGAGGCATAAAACAGCGACACCAACAATCGCTAACCCCATTACTGATGCAACGAATTTGGACCGCCAGTAGCATTGGTTCTCAAGTGTTCCGGCGACGGAAGCTGCGCTACGTCCCAGCCGCCGCCCAGCGCCTTGATTAGCTGGACGCTGGCGACCATTTGCTGCAGGCGAAAGTTTACCGCGATTTGCTGATCGTTCAGCACAACCGTTTGGGCCACGATCACGTTCAGGTAGGGATCGACGCCTGCCTCGTATCGCACAGTGGCTTCGTGCAAACTTCTTTGGGCCGATTGCACCGCGGCATCCTGCTGCTCGATATCCTGGGACAGGATTCTTACGGCCGCCAGGTTGTCTTCCACTTGCTGGAACGCAGTCAATACGGTCTGCCGGTAATTTGCCACCGTCTGATCGTAATTGAATTGAGATTGTTGCAGGGCGGCTCTTCGCAGTCCCGCGTCAAAAATCGTTTCCGCAAGGCTCGGTCCCACCGACCAGAATCGGCTCGGCCAGGTAAACCAATCCGCGATGGAAGCGCTGCCGAACCCGCCCGTCGCGCTCAAGGTGACATTCGGATAGTAGGCGGCTTTCGCCATGCCAATCTGCGTATTCGCTTGCGCCATCGCGCGTTCGGAGGCGGCGATGTCCGGACGGCGTTGGAGTAGATCGGCGGGGATGCCAGGAGGGATTGACGGAGGATTCGCATTCAGCGGCTCCACCGGAATAGAAAATGTCGATGCCGGTTCGCCTGCCAACAGAGCGATCGCGTGCTCGTACTGCGCTCGTAGAACGCCGAGGTTCGTATCCTGCGCTTGTGTAGCTTCCAGTTGAGCTTCGGCTTGAGCGACCGCTTCGTCTGTTCCAATGCCGGCTTTGAATTGGACCTGGGTGAGATTCAAAGTTTCCCCATAGGCAATGACGGTAGTGTCAAAAAGCTGCTTCAAGGCATCCTGCGCGCGGAGCTGGTAGTAGTCGGCCGCTAGCTCAGCTTCTACGGAGAGGCGCACACTTACCAAGTCGGCGCCGCTTGCCTGGGCCGCATAGGTGGCCCCCCTCACCGTGTTGCGAACACGGCCCCACAAGTCAGGTTCCCAGGAGGCGTCGGCGGGCGCCGAGTAATCCGTGAAGGAAGTGAGAGTGAATCCGGAGGCCGATGAATTTGCCGACCGCACCCCGCCGAACTGGCCTGCCGACGGGCGCGCATTCATGATGCTTGGATTCGTTGCGACGGCCGGAAAATATTGCGAGCGCGCTTCCCGGATGACGGTGCGGGCGGCAAAGAAATTCGCAACCGCCGCAGCGATTTCCTGGTTTGAAGTATCCGCCTTTTCTTCAAGCGCATTCAGCTGAGAGTCATGGAAGACGTCCCACCACTTTCCGCGAGCTGCGCCGTCGCTCGGCTGGGCTGCTTTCCATTGTTCGGTCTGCGAATGATCCCCGGCAGCAAGTTCCTTGTAAGCGGAAGGAGTTTGCACCGGCGGCCTCGCGTACTTCGGACCCACTGTGCATCCGGCCAGGAGGAGCATCCAGACCGCACAGGCCGCCGAGGGCAAGGCCCCTTGCGTCTGATTCGGTTTTGTACAGGGCCACATTTCAATTCTCACTCACCGATGAATACGTCTACCAATTCGCCTGGATAAAGGTACGTTTTTTCTGTCTTCTCAATTCTAAATATAACGGGCAGCACTCTGACGTCCACCCGCTCGGTCCTTTGGTCGGAAAGCTCAATCTTCGGTGAGACGAACGGCTGCATTCTCACGTAGTCGAGGGCAAGCTTCGTGCCCGACCCGCGAATCGACATTTGCGCCTTCATCTTGTTTGGCGCGGGGAGGCGATGGACGAGAATTTCATCGACGTAGCAACGCACGTTCAAGGACCCCTGCAGGCTACCGAGCACCATCACCGGAATCATGCTCTGCGTGTAGCTGTCGTAGGAGCCCTGCGGTGATACGAAACTACCAGCCGTCGGATTGATGGAAAGCACCATGCCGTCCCTTGGTGCGCGAAGCGTGTACTTGGAAAGCAGGGCGCTCGATGCCAGGTAGGATTTTTGCAAGGCGTTTTGCTGGCGTTCCTGGTTGGCGACGTTGTAGGACCAGGCGCCCGCTTTGGTCAGATCATATTGTTTCTGAGCCACTGCCAGGTTGGCTTTCGCCACGGCGGCCGCGTTGAACGAACTGTCCAAGGCATCCTTGCTGATGGATTTCGGATCCATTTCGTAAGAAGCTTCCTGCTTGGCCAGCGCGTCCTCCGCGGTCTTGAGTGTCGCTTTCGCCGCTTCGACCTGGGACTCTGCGATCTCAAGGTTCTCTTTCCTCGGTTCGGCTTTGAGCTCTTGCAGCAACGACAACGCGGCCTGTGCCTGCGATTGCAGTTGTTCCGCAGTTGCCCTTTGAATGGAATCATCGATCAACACCAGCGGATCGCCTTTGTGCACCACCTGGCCCTCGGCGATTAGAATTTGCTTCACGGTTCCGGGAACTTCCGGATACACATTGATGTTTTCGCCGCTGGACTGATCGCTTTCCACAATGCCTTCCGCATAGATGCCGTTGGCATAGGGGTCCGAGAATGGTTGAAAAACAGGCGGGAGCGGCGGATTGGTAATACCGAAAAGGTAGGCAGCCGTCGCCCCGGCGATAATGCCGGTGATGGCGAGCGCAAATAGGATTTTATTTTTCATGCCGCCCTCTCTTGTGTCCCCGTGATCCGGCCGTCTTCCATCTTCAAGATCCGGCTAGCGAATTCGTAGATTCTGCTGTCGTGCGTGACGACCACGATGCAGCGATTGGGGTCGAGAATGTTCTCGCGAACGAACTGCAAAATGGCATGTCCCGTATCGCCATCCAGGGAAGCGGTCGGTTCGTCCATGATCAGGATGTCAGGCTTTCCAATCATGGCTCGCGCGATGGCCACTCGTTGCTGTTCGCCTCCGCTGAGTTTCATGGGAGGCAGGTCCGCGCGTGCCTTGAGCCCGACGATATCCAAATAGTGGATCGCTTCCTGGATGGAGGTATCCCACGGCTCTTTTTTGAGGATCAGCGGAATCGCTACATTCTCCGCAGTATTCAGGCGCGGAAAGAGGTGGAAATCCTGAAATACGAAGCCGAGTTTGTGGAGGCGGAAATCCGCCAGATGATTGCTGTCGAGAGTCCAGATGTCCGTTCCGTCCGCCAGAACGTGGCCGGAATTCGGTCTGAGAATTCCCGAGAGCACGCTCAACAGCGTCGTCTTGCCGCTCCCCGACGGCCCCACGATGTAGATCATTTCGCCGAAATCCGCGTGGAGATCGACGCCGCGGAGAGCCAGGGTCTTGGCGTCTCCCTCGCCAAACCATTTCTCGAGCCCGCTCGCTTCTATGGCTGTGCGCGGCATATTCATCCCCTGAAAATCTCGAACGGCTCGATCCGCAGCACCCTGCGGACGCCCGCGTAGCTGGAGACGGCGTCAATGATGAGAACCATCACCAACGCCAGCAGAAGATTGGTGTAAGTGATGGTGGCGAAGTAACTCGGCAGCCTCAGCTTGGCCAGATAGATAAACAAAGTACACAGGCCGACTCCCAGTCCGTAGCCGGTCAGAGCGGTGAACGTGGCCTGGAACAAGATCATGCCCACGAGTTCGCTGTCTCTCGTGCCTAGCGCTTTCAGAGCTCCAAATCTTTCCAGATTCTCCAATATGAACGTGTAGAACGTCTGGCCCGAAATAGAGAGTCCCACAGCGAACGTAATGATGGTCATGATCAACAGGTTGGTTCCCATTCCGGTTTGGTAGATGTAGAACATGATACTCCGCATCGTGAACTCATCCTTGGTGAGCGCCAGGTAACCGAGCGCGGCCACTTGCTGCTTTATTTTCGGTATATCGCTCGGACTTTTCGGTTCAACGAGGACATAGGACGCCGTGTAGCGCGGATTGGGAACGTATTGAACGGCCCGCGTGTAGGTGGTGTAGAGAGTCGGAAGGCCGAACAAGCTGGACATTGCGACTCTTGCTGTCCCAACAATGACGCAGCGGTGGTCGTTCAGCTGAAATTCCGAGCCGACATGAGGACTATTGAGTTTGGGATAATCCGCGTCCTGAACGACAATGAAACCGTTCTCCGCGTAGATGTCGGTGATCTTTCCGTCGATCATATCCGGACGGCCAAACAAGCTGGTGTCATCCAGGCCAAGCACGCTCGTTGCCTGGTAGTTACCGTCGGAGAGCTTCACGAGAGCCGTACTCGAATAGAGCGGAACGGCATAGGCGACGCCCTGCATGCTCCGGACTGCGTCCAAGACGTAATCGGGCATGCCAACCGAATTGGCCGGAGTCTGCACGGCCGGATCCATCACCCACACCGAGGCGCCGACGTTGATGACCGTGGAGGAGGAATGACGCAGGACGCCGACAAACATGGCCGTAATGAAAATCATCGAGAAAGAAGCAAAAGCGATCCCCACCAGCAGGGCCGTGAATTTTGCCTTATCGTTCACCAGCAGCTTGTAGGCGAGTTTAAGAATTCCACTCACGCCAGAGTTCCTCCGCCAAGAATTGCTGCCTAAGCTTCACATTAGAAAGGCTATCCCGGGGAGGCACCACGCGATGTGATCGACGTCACTGGTAATCGTGACTGTCCTCACACACGAAGAACCATTGCGGTTGGGTCACGAAAACGAATAGAAGTTGGGACCCATCACCCGTATCGCCAAGCGGTTGAGCGGTTGACGGCATTCTTCAAAAATAACGGGGGGTCGTGCCACCTCTGATTCCATTGCCGGTCTGGCGACGGCTGACGCCGTCCAGAGCAATGCCCGCGGATCAAAGGGCTTAGGGACAATATACTCGGGGCCATGCTCGGCCCGATTCATTGAGAACTAACTTGCCGGCTCCTGCGCCTTCGTCCTGCCGGCTGCTTCACGCCGAGCAATTACGGCCTCGCTCAGCTTCTGCTGGCCCTGATCCACCAATTCATGCATCCGCATGCGCGCTTGCCGAACTTTCGCATTGGCGGCATCGACGCCGTCCAGGCACTTCGCTTCGATCCATTCTCTCGTTTCCGCACCCGATTTTGGGGCCAGAAACACGCTGAGCGCGGCCCCGATCCCTAAACCTGCCACCAAGAAGGCAAATGCTGCCCGATGACTCTTGAATTCCATCTTTTCATTTTGATTTTCCGTTTGGTTTCTCATTTCTTCCTCCCTGCGCTCGTTCGCACTGCCCTTGGCCTGGCAAATGCAAACACCCGCCGATGGGTATCGTGAGTTCCTTTTCAATATAAAGGCTAATCTGCATTCGACTCCAGCCGCTATGCTCTGCCTCACCTTGCAACGTGATGTCAATCACAGCCTCCACGCAGCTTTTCAGACTAGAAGTCAACCATATTGATGCTATGTTGGCGTCAACTCATTGACGAACTGCGCGAACGCGGCGTGCTGATTCGTACCCGGTCTTTTCGCGGCGTGGCGGAAGAAGCGCCAGGCGCTTTTAAAGACGTCAACGCCGTTGCGGCGGCCGCCGAGCAGGCAAAATTGGCGCGGCGAGTCGCCCGCCTCGTGCCCGTAATCTGCGTCAAAGGTTGATCTCAACGGAGTCGCGTCACCAGGTATGGCGCTCGACAAACTTCGAGCCCTGGTCCTTGGCCGGTTCGGAACAACGCAACTTCTGACCTGCCTGATTGGTTACACGCAACAGGGACAGCTGTGATGCGTGTCACGGTCAGTGGCGCTTGCAGGGTCTAGAAGAGATCCGCGAAGCGAGCAGATTCCGGCTGTCTTTGGGCTGTACTTATGCTCTGCGCTGAAAGAGACAACTATGGCGTTTCATCTGAGTACGACAGCGTTTCAAGATAGAGAATTCATTCCGAAGGAATTCACATGCGACGGGCAGGATAATTCGCCCACGCTCGAATGGAGCGAGCCGCCCGCCGGAACGAAAAGCTTTGCTGTCATTGTGGACGATCCCGACGCCCCGGCCGGGACATGGGTCCACTGGGTGGTCTACGATCTTCCTGGCGACGCGCGCAAGCTTGAGGAGGGTGTCGCGAAGGATCGCCAGCTTGCCGACGGAACGCGCCAGGGTCGGAATGATTTCGGCAAGATTGGCTACAATGGGCCATGCCCGCCCAAGGGTGGCCCGCACCGTTACTTCTTCAAACTCTGTGCCCTGGACCGGAAGACAAATCTCAAGGCCGGAGCCAGCAAAGCTGAACTGGAGCGTGCCATGAAAGGCCATATCCTCGCCGAGGCCGAGGTGGTCGGGCGATTCCAGCACTAGCGGATCGTCGGACGGGAAATTCAGGAATAAAGAGGAATCTTTCAATGAACTGCATTTTCACCGCGAACAAAGGATGTGAGTCATGAAATGCGCGACCGCCGGATGTTCGCATGAAGGACGAAGGGAATGCTCCGAGTGCTCGCGGAAATTCTGCGACGCTCACATCGAGACATGCAGTTTGTGCCAGGCGCTTGTGTGCTTCGAGTGCCGCGACGAGCACGACGCCAACAATCCTCTGCATGAAGAAGGCCCCGGGACAGAGTAACTTGGAGTTCAGCTCTTATTCGGCCACTTATGTTTGACCGCATCACGGAAGGGGTTACGCGGAAAGCCGTGGACACCCTCGCGAGGTGCAGTGGACCAGTCGAACGAGGATCGCATGTCGATGTGTCCGCAATGGAGCTGATGAATATGATCAGGAAATACGTCTTGGCAGGCATAACTTGCCTGCTCATTAGCGCCGGCTTGGTTTGGGCAGGTTCATGGATGGCTCGTTGCGGCAACTTGAGTGACGCTTGGCTGTGCCGTGTCGCTGAGAGAGTGGGAGGCGCTGTTCTTGCGCCCGGTCTGATGACTGAGCTGTACAGCGGCTCGAAACCTTTTGTGCTTGTGAGTGACACTCTATTTTATGCAGTGATCTTCTTCCTCATCTCCTACTTCTGGATGCAGCGAGGGAGCAAGATTAAGTAACTTGCTTGCCTCCCCGGAAATGGGCCTGCAGTACTGTCCATTGGGGTTAAAAAAATCTGCACCTTCGTACGCTTGCAACTGAGATCGCTCAGATCATGCCTCTAGAGCGTTGAAGGATACGTCTCGGGGACCTCGCCGGCCTCCCAAGCCGCGGTTCGTTCGAGAGGTTCAACGGCGCGAGTCTCGTCGTAGTGCAGAATGGCGTCGAACTGTTCCGGAAGCTGAGCGTGGAAGTAGTGGCTCGCACGCTCGGATCGAGGAAGATAAATGACACCAATGGCCCGCTCCAGACGTGGTTCCCGCAAGAGAGAGGTGGCCTTTTCTTTATGGCCGAGCGGAAGCAGGAAATTCTGAATTCCGGTTTCGTGGAAAAGCGCCTCGTAACTCCCGGCTAGTGCCGACCGAACGTATTTGCGTTCCGCAGCCGCATCCCACCCCGATGCTGCGGTGACCGTGCCGGTGTACGTTGTGAATCCGACGAGCGTCGCTTCTTTTCCGTAGCGCTGGCGGACAAGTTGCCCGAGATTGAGCTCTCCCCGTTGTCCCATCTCAGTGGCGCGAGCATCACCCAGGTGAGAATTGTGTGCCCAGACGACGATCTTTGCCTTGGGACCGAGGTGGTGAGTCAACGCCTCCAACGTCTCGGCCATATGGCTGTCGCGCAGATTCCAGGAGGAAATTCGTTCGTGAAACATCGAGCGGTAATACTCCTCGGCATTTTTTACCAATCGGGCATTCTGTTCCGCGAAGAAAAATGCATCCCGGGCGACGCGGCCATCGCGGTTTGCCAGATCGGCAGCGCGCCGGCGCATTTCCGTCCACTGGCCGACAACTTCATTCTCGCAGCTCTTGCTCAGACCGAAGCTGGCGGCATAACCATATGCTTGAGTATCTTCACCGAAGTTGTCGAAGCAGGCGTAGCGATACCGCGCGCGTTGCGCAGCCTCAGGATCCACTTTGTCCAAGAAATCCAACACTGCCTGCATGGAAGTATGCAAGCTGTAAAGGTCCAGCCCATAGAAACCAACCCGCTTGGAATGCCGGTGCTCATTGTAATTCCGCAACCAACCTACAAAATCGAGCACATCAGCGTTGCGCCACATCCAGGAAGGAAATCTCCGGAAACCTGCGAGCGCATCGATCGCATCTTCGTCTTCACCCTCAAAGCGCACGAATTGATTAACGCGATATGCATCCGGCCAGTCTGCTTCTACCGCGACTGCGGTGAATCCATTTTCCGCGATCAAGCGCTTCGTGATCTGCGCGCGCAGGCGATAGAACTCATGGGTTCCATGCGAAGCCTCTCCGATGAGAACGAACCGGGAGTCACCAATCATTTCGAGCAAAGGATCGAAGTCGGCGATTTCCCCCGTAAGCGGATGTGCCGCTTGGCGAATCGCGTGAATAAGATCGTTTTCGTGTCTTGAGATCATTTCACACCTCGATCAATACAAGTTAGCTAGAAGCTATTGCACAACCCTCCGTAAGACGATCATGAAGCAGGCGATATGAAAGAACGCGCCATAGATTGTGAGCGAACGGTCGTAGCGGACAACCAAGCGCCGGAAGTTTCCCAGCCAGGCGTTGGTGCGTTCCACGATCCATCGCCGCTTGTACCGCCGCAAGGCCCGGCCATCCTGCGTCGCAGGCCGAACGCGATTCTTCTTGTGCGGGCAGATCAGTTCGATCCCGCGCTCCTGCAACCGTTTCCGCAGCGGATCGCTGTCGTAGGCTTTGTCCGCGATCACCCGCACCGGCTTCTGCCGAGGACGACCCGCGTGATGACTCCGCCCTACGCGGATCGTCGCGAGCGTCGTTTCCGCGAGTTTGACTTCCGCCGGGGATGCAGAGTGAAGGTAGTTTCCCAGAGGAAGACCGCGGCCGTCGACCACCACCATCCACTTCGTCCCCTTGCCCCGCTTGGTTTTTCCGACTCCGCAGCCCCTTTTTTCGCGGGCGCGAAACTGCCGTCCAGAAACGATTCGCTCCATTTCAATTGCTGGCGCTCGTTCAACTCGCTCAGAAACGCCCGCCAGATGTTCAACCAAACGCCCCGCTCTTCCCAGTCTCGCAGTCGCCGCCAGCAGGTCGAAGGATGCGGGAATTTCTCCGGCATATCCTGCCAGCGAGCCCCGCTCCGCAGAATCCACAAAATTCCTTCCAGCACACGGCGGTTCTCGATCCACGGACGACCCCCCTTGCGTTGTCTGGGCGGCCGGGGGAGCAAGGGCGCGATTTTCTTCCACTGCGCTTCGGTCAGCAACGGACCAGACCGCGCCATCCATCCTCCTTCGGCGCTGCTGACCTTGCTTATCTCCCATTTTCAAAAACTCAACCATAGTCATTTCAAAGGCTTGTCCACGGTTGTGCAACAGCCTCTAGAGAGTTCGATGCTGACCCTCGTATTCAACATTTTCATGTGTGTAACACTTGGGCCGCCGATCATTGCCGTGTTCCCCGTGATGTGGCCTGTGTATCCAGGTCGTGCGGTTCGCGGCGCCATAGGGAAGCCGCATCGAGCAATTCTTTTACTTCTTCGTCCGATACTTGGGAGAAGTCAGCGTAAAATTGTCCGACTCCATAAAACGGCTGCGGCATCTCCAGGCACACAAATTCGTCCGCCTCGAATCGGAGCTGATTGCAAGTGGAAGGCGGGGCGACAGGGACTGCCACAACGATCTGCGCAGGCTTCATTTGACGCAGCGCACGAATGGCAGCCTTGATAGTCGCGCCCGTGGCGACACCGTCATCGACGAGAATAACGGTCAGGCCACTCACGTCTAGCGGAGGTTTCCCGCCCCGATATGCTCGTTCGCGGCGTTCCAGTTCCTTTTCTTCTGCCTTTGTTACTCGCTGGATATCCAAGCCGGTTATTCCCAAGCCCTCAACAATATCCCGGCTAAGTATCCGAACCCCTCCGCTCGCGATTGCGCCGAATGCCAACTCCTCGCGCCCTGGAACACCGAGTTTGCGCAATACGAACACATCAAGGGGGGCCCTGAGTTCCTTGGCAACCTCGAAAGCGACTGGAACGCCTCCGCGCGGGGCTCCCAGCACAATCACATCTTCACGGTTTGCGTATTTCCTTAGGCACAGCGCTAGCATTCGACCAGCTTCTTTGCGATTTGCAAATGTCATTTGAACCCCCTTTCCTCGTCTCGCAACCCTTCTCTGCATCGATATTTAAGTACTCGCCGGCTTCAGGGTCAGTGAGACCAATCACTGCATAAAGTGAGGTGAGTCACATGGCACGATCTGGCGCCTGTGCTTCGCGCCGGTGACGCGGACCACATGTAGTTGTGTGCGCGGTCACATACCCAAAAAGGGGACGCGAGTAAACATGGGGCAGGTACGAACGGAGCCGATGCTAGAGACGTAAGGGCGGACCGAACTTGGGAGCTGGCATCCGTCGTCACAATCGGGAGGCAGGAAAATGAAAATAGTCAGAACGATCCTAACCGTATTCACAGTTTCATTACTTATGGTCACGTTTGCTGCGGGCGCACGCGCGGATACAGGGTTTAACAAGCGAACCGTGGTCACCTTTACCCAGCCCGTGGAGATTCCCGGTCAAATTCTTCCCTCGGGCACATACACCATCGAACTGTATGAGAGCTTTGGCAGCCGCCATATCGTGCGCATTTACAACGCCGACCGGTCCAAGCTCATCGCAACCGTGCTGGCGATTCCGAACCAGCGGCTCACGCCAACCAGCGACAACGTGATGAAATTTTCAGAGCGGCCCGGCAATGCTCCGGACGCACTGAAGGCCTGGTTCTACCCAGGTAACAACTTTGGCCAGGAGTTCGTCTACCCGAAGGCGCGCGCGGTTGAGCTCGCCCAGGTGACGCACGAAACCATTCCCGCAGTGGAAACCGAGCCCGCAACCATTGAGGAATTTAAGAGTGAGCCTATCGTTGCGGAAACTCCCGAGAAGACGGAAGTCCCGATCCCCGAAGCAATTCCGATCCCGGCTCGGGGGACCGAGACACTGTCCCCAGCTCCGGCACTGCCAAAGACGGCTAGCCAAGTTCCCCTGATCGCGCTGCTTGGCATGCTGTCGGTAACTTTCGCGTTCATGCTGAAGCGGTTTGTTAGCCAATCATCATGAACGCGACGAAACTCCAATGCGCCGCGAGCAAGAGTTCCTGCTCTGGCCCGCGGCGCAGGGAGGTTCTACTTTGAATCTCGTGACTTCATCCCGTAGTCCAATCTCTCGCGGCTGCGGCGTTATCGCCGTGGTGCTGCTTTTGTGCGCGGCTGCGGCCTTTGCGCGCACGCCGCAATCCGCACAATCCGCCTCCGCAGGCCAAGGCACAATTTCCGTGGAGACGGCGCTGGTGGTGCTCCCAGTTCGCGTAACCGGCGCGGACGGTGATTTCGTTTCCGGACTGGCACAGGAACGCTTTCGCGTTTACGAGGACGGCCGGCGGCAGCCGATTACACTTTTCCGGCAGGAAGATACTCCGGTGACAGTGGGCTTGGTGGTGGACCACAGCCGCAGCATGGGTCCGAAGCTCTCGAGCGTGGCCGCCGCGGTTTCAGCCTTCGCGCAATCGAGCAATCCGGACGATGAAATGTTCGTGGTGGACTTCAGCGACAACGTGTCGGTGGAACTGCCAAGGGGAAAACCCTTCACCAGCAATCCAAAGGAGTTGGCACAGGCCGTATCGGCGGTCTCCGCGCGCGGAATGACCGCGCTCTACGACGCCGTGGCCGAAGGGTTGAATCATCTGCAACTCGGCCGGTGGGATAAGAAGGCGCTGATCATCGTCAGCGACGGCGGCGACAATGCCAGCGGGCGAAAGTACGCAGAACGTCCTGGAGCTGTCACGCCGATCGCAGGCGGTGATTTACGCGATAGGACTGGTCGGCGCACCTGAGGAAGAAAACCCAGGTGTTCTTCGTCGGCTCTCCAAGGACACAGGCGGATTGGCGTTCTTTCCGGCGCAAGGGGAATCGATCTCAGACATCTCCACGAGGATCGCGCACGATCTCCGCGAGCAATACACGCTGGGATTCACGCCGGAAAAGAGAAACGACGACTCGTTTCGCAAAATCCGTGTGGAAGTGACGGCTCCCGGACTGGGCAAATTGCAGGTGCGGACGCGCTCCGGCTATTCCGTCGGGGCGCTGAAGCGGCCCGTGGCCAGAGCCAGCAAGGGCCAGTCATGAGAGTAACCATCGCCATGAGCCAGGACGGGGAAGCATTGAGGGGGTGGGTGCTTCGCGCGGCCTTCTACGTGTTTCTTGTGGCCGGGATCATGGCACTTAGTTACGCGGGCTACGCCGTGATGGACCGTTACTGGTTTCAGGGCATCGAGACGTTGAAGTTTGAAGCGGTCAGCGCGCCGGCCGAACTGCGCGCCGTCGAGGCGGCTCCAATTGCAGAAGGCGGCGTGATCGGCGAGATCGAAGTACCGCGCCTGGGATTGAAAGCGATTGTCGTGCAGGGCGATTCGGAGAAGTTGTTGCGGCGCGCGGTGGGGCATCTCCCGGAAACCGCGCTTCCCGGCGAAGCAGGGAATGTCGCCCTGGCGGGCCATCGCGACAGTCTCTTCCGGCCGTTGCGCAACGTCCGTCCGGGCGACACAATCACTTTGAGGACGCCGGACCGCGAATTCCAGTACGAAGTGGAATGGACTGCGGTAGTCCCTCCGACGGCGGTGCGGGTGATCCAACCGACGACGGAGCCGGCACTGACGCTGGTTACGTGCTTTCCGTTTTACTACGTCGGAGCGGCGCCGGATCGATTCATCGTTCGCGCGCGCAAAATCGCGGTTGCACCAAAGACGCCGAGCGCGCCCTGAACGAGCAGAGCCCACCGGAAGGTCCAGAGTTCAAACAACAGACAGCTATTCCGGCTCTCTATGATGTAAACCACATCCTTACGTGATGTGGAACACTGAGATCGACTCGGACTGGCAGCAAGCTACGTCCAGGATACGGGACTTAGAGTTAGAACCTGTCCGGGAGGGAATCATGATTACGCGCTCCATGATCTTGCTTGCTGCTCTGCTTTATGTCGTCACTGCAGCCGGCGCCAAAGATCACTCATCTGTGGAACAGACGCAGTTTCCATCAGCCTATGTTCCATCGGGTGAGACAATGTACAAGCAATACTGCTCCGCCTGTCACGGCGCCGACGGCAAGGGGGACGGCCCCGTTGCCTCCGTGCTCAAAATACCGCCGCCAGATCTCACCACGCTGGCCATGCGTCACGGCGGCAAATTCCCGTACGAATATGTCTCTTCGGTTCTTCGGTTTGGGCCAGGCGTTTTCGCTCACGGCTCATCGGACATGCCCACATGGGGTCCCATTTTCAATTTCATGGACAAGTACAACGAGCGCTCAGTACAACAACGCATCATGAACCTTACCGGTTATCTGGCATCTCTGCAGCAGTGGGTCATCGCTGACCGGTCGACGGACTTCTTCGAGAGCCCGTCCGCACGACATTAGTTGCACTTTGGTTTGAATGGACGCACTGCAATCAGTCAGACCAAAGCACGGAAAGTTTCACTTGGAGGCCCTTGATGTTCGCGCGATTTATTCGCGATGCCTTTGTGATCTGCGCGCTGTTCGGATCGATTGCCAGCCTCCATGCCGCACAGCAAGAGCAGGTCAAGAAAGCTCAGGCCACTCTTCCAAATTCCCCAACTGGCGCTGAACTGTACAAGAAACATTGCGCAGTCTGCCACGGCAATGATTTAAAGGGAGTTAGCCCAGTCCCCGCCCCATACAGAGTGCCGCCAGACCTGACCACATTGGCCCGGCGCCACGGCGGCATATTCCCTGACGCCTATGTTGCGGACGTGCTTCGGAATGGCGTGACCATGCCTGCGCATGGCCCCGCTCAGATGCCAATCTGGGGAACAGATTTTTCGGAGGTGGACGGATTAGACGCGACTCAGGTCAAAATACGGATTGCTAGTCTGGCGAACTACATTAAATTACACCAGGCAAAATAAAGCCAAGTAGCAATTTTCATTGTGTGGTTCGGGGCGCCACGTGATCCGGGTCCGCGCGCGCTCGTGCAAGAAATAAGCAATGGTGGTATAAGAGTCGCGAACAATCATAAAGGCCGCCGCAGCCATCACATGTCCGTTAGCAAGTAGATTAGCAGGAAATTCAGGCGTCCCGTCTAACTGCAAATGGAATGCTCAGCGGGTGAGAGATGCTAAAAATTGGCAGGATTCTTCTCCCGATCGATTTCGGGGATCCATCGAAGCAGGTGGTTCATCAGGCCGCGGTTCTAGCCCGCCACTTCCATTCCGAGATCGTGATGTTGCACGTAGTGACGCCGCTGAGCTATTCCGCGGGCATGATCGAGGGTGGATATGTGCCCGCTAACCTGGGCGATCTGCTCCAGGAACTCATCCGCCAGGCTCAAAAAAAACTCGATCAGGCTCTGGGGCCCGAGTTCGATGGGATTGATGTCAAGCGCATGCTGCTCGAGGGGGATCCGGCGCTCACCATCGTGAAAACAGCTCGCGCCGAAAAAGCTGATTTGATCGCCATGCCGACGCACGGCTACGGTGCGTTTCGCCGCTTCCTGCTGGGTTCGGTGACAGCAAAAGTCCTTCACGATAGCGATTGCCCCGTGTGGACCGGTGCTCATTTGGAAGAAGAACCCGCCAGCGAATTCTCGATTCGCAACATCCTCTGCGCGGTCGATTTGAGCCCCCATAGCTGCAAGACTTTCCAGTGGGCCGCGCAGATGGCCACTGATTTTGGCGCCCGGCTGACGCTTGCTCATATCACCGCAGGCATGGAAATCTTTGGGCCTGGGCCATACCAGGTGGATCCCTCCTGGACAGAGGCTCTTGTAAGTTCCGCCAACCGCCAGCTCGCGAACCTCCAACAAGAGGTTGGCACCAAGGCCGAGATATTCATCGGCAGTGGTGATGTGCCCAAGCTGTTGAGCTATGCCGCACAGCAAACGAGTGCGGACGTGCTCGTGATTGGCCGGCCCTCGAGCGGGCGCCTGCGAGCCACCGGCTATGGGATCATTCGCGAATCATCTGTTCCTGTCCTGAGCGTCTGAAAGTGCGCTGGGATTCTAGTTCCTTCCTGCGACGCAAGTAAGGAGCGGTCAAACCTAGACTCCCGATGAGGAACGTGCTTTCCCCAGATCACGAAAAGGATCGTGACCGCGCGAACCGCCTGCTCGAAAAGGCAGAAAAAACATGCCTCGTGCTCCGCTCGATCGACAGCAAAGTGATCTTGGAGCCGAAAGTCATTGTGGAAGAAGAAGTCCTTGAGCGCGAAAAGATGGGGAATTCGATCCCGATCGGCTAAGCGTCTGCTAGCACCTTTGCCCATCTTTATGGGTCTCCCGCTCTGATTCAGGTTGCGTCGAACAATGGGAATGTGAGAAGTAGCTTGCGCGTTTCAATCGAGCAGCGCTAGGAAACCGGCATGTCTTGGCAGACCATCGCAAAATCAGCAAAAGACTGGGCACTGATTCCTAATCTAGCGGACTATGAGCGAGCCAGGCAGACGTTCACCTGGGAAAATGCCCGCAAAGAGCTTGATGGCCTGCCAGGTGGACAAGGGCTAAATATTGCCTACGAAGCGGTCGACCGACATGCGAATGGTCCGCTTTGCGATCACCTGGCCATCCGCTGGCTCGGTAAGAACGGCCAGGTCGAAGACTTCACTTACGGTCAGCTCCAGACCCTCACGAACCGATTTGCTAATGTTTTGCAGCATCTCGGCGTGAGCAAGGGAGACCGCGTATATGTTCTGGCGGGGCGGATTCCGGAATTGTATGTTGCCGCACTGGGGACATTGAAGCACGGATGCGTCTTCTGTCCTCTATTCTCGGCCTTTGGCCCGGAGCCCATTCGGGCACGCGTGACAATTGGCCAGGCAAATGTACTGATCACAACCGAGTCGCTCTATGACCGAAAGGTGAAGGCACTCCGGCCCTCTCTGACATTTCTCGAGCATGTTGTGCTGATCGGAAGCAATCGACAGCAGACGAATGTGCCGAACACCAAGGACTATCTTCAATTGATGGAGAATGCCGGGGACTCCTATACCATCCGGCCGACCGCGCCAGAGGATATTGCGCTCCTGCATTTTACGAGCGGCACGACAGGGACCCCCAAGGGCGCGGCCCATGTCCACGGGGCTGTCATCGCTCATCACATCACTGGTAAGCTTGCGCTTGATTTTCACAAAGACGACATCTTCTGGTGCACTGCGGACCCGGGATGGGTGACAGGAACGTCTTATGGCATCATCGCTCCGCTTACAAACGGAATTACGAGCATCGTGGATGAAGGTGATTTCGAGGCGGAGCGGTGGTATGGAATTCTTCAATCGCAGAGGGTGAGCGTCTGGTATTCTGCGCCAACGGCCATTCGCATGTTGATGAAAACGGGATCTGAAGTTGTGCGGAAATATGATCTTAGCTCGCTGCGATTCCTCTCCAGCGTTGGGGAGCCTCTGAATCCCGAGGCGGTCGTATGGAGCAAGGAAGTCTATGGCCTTCCTTTTCATGACAATTGGTGGCAAACGGAAACCGGTGGAATCATGATCGCGAACTTTGCGTCGATGGACATTCGACCCGGTTCGATGGGCAGGCCTTTGCCGGGCATCGAGGCGGCGATTGTGCAAAAGAACGAGGACGGCTCGATAGCAGAGATCTTGGATCCTGACATCCAGGGGGAACTGGCTCTTCGCCCGGGCTGGCCCTCGATGTTTCGAGCTTACTGGGGCGAACCTGAACGGTATCAGAAATGCTTTGCAGGAGGTTTTTATCTAACCGGAGATCTTGCGAAGCGGGACAAAGATGGATACTTCTGGTTTGTCGGCCGCAAGGATGATGTGATCAAGACTTCCGGGCATCTCATCGGTCCGTTCGAAGTGGAGAGCGTTTTAATGGAGCACAAGGCCGTCGCTGAGTCGGGAGTCATTGGCAAGCCGGACCCGATGGCGCTCGAGATCGTAAAAGCATTTGTGGTGCTCCGCAAAGGTTATGTGGCTAGCGAAGCCTTGCAGCGCGAATTGCTTGGGTTCGCGCGGACAAGACTCGGTGCTGTCGTGGCCCCGAAAGAGATTGAATTCGTGGAATCACTGCCGAGGACGCGAAGCGGCAAGATCATGCGTCGTCTGCTCAAAGCACGAGAACTCGGCCTTCCCGAAGGGGATCTATCCACACTGGAGACAGCCTAGATGGGGACGAATACCATCTCCGAGCCTTTGCCGATCGATCGGGAACACGCCCTGTTCCTGTTTCGAGAAATGCTGCGCATCCGCCGATTCGAAGAGAAGGCCGCCGAGATGTACAGCCTGCAGAAAATTCACGGCTTCCTCCATCTTTATATCGGAGAGGAAGCCACAGGCGTGGGAGCCATGCAGGCATTCACACCAGACGATGCGATTGTCGCGACGTATCGCGAGCATGGCCACGCGCTCGCACGCGGTATGCAGGCCGCTGCCCTGATGGCGGAAATGTACGGCAAGGCCACAGGATGCAGCCACGGCCACGGGGGCTCGATGCACTTTTTCGACGCGAGTCGCCGTTTCTATGGCGGGTATGCGATCGTCGGTGGCGGATTGCCCATCGCGGTGGGTCTGGCGCTGGCCGACAAAATGCAAGACCGGAAGAGAGTGACAGCGTGTTTCTTCGGAGACGGAGCGGTTGCCGAGGGTGAATTCCACGAATCCATGAATCTCGCAGCCCTGTGGAAGCTTCCCGTGGTTTTTCTCTGCGAGAACAACCTCTATGCCATGGGCACGGCACTGGCGCGGCATCAATCACAAATAAACATCAGTCTGAAGGCGCAATCTTACGGTATGGACTCAAGTTCCGTAGACGGTATGGATGTGCTTGCCGTCGAGGCTGCTGCGAAGCAGGCTGCGGCATTCGTCAGGAGCGGCAAAGGACCATTCCTGCTGGAACTGCGAACCTACCGCTTCCGCGCGCATTCAATGTCCGATCCCGACTTGTACCGCACGAAGGAAGAAATCGAGGAATGGAAAAAGCGCGATCCAATCTCGCTCTTCAAGGTTCGGCTGCGAGATTGGGGATTGCTAACTGAGTCAGACGTGGCCCATATCGAGTCAGAAATCAGCGCAGAGATCGACAGCGCGGTCCGGTTTGCGGAAACTAGCCCAGTAGAACCAGTTGAGGACTTGCTCAAAGATGTCTGTGCTCGGGTGAAACCTTGACCAAGATGACCTACCGCGAAGCGGTGCGGGCGGCATTGCGCAAAGCGCTTCGAAGCGATCCTCGCGTTTTCCTCATGGGGGAGGACGTTGGCCGGTACGGCGGCTCGTTTGCGGTAAGTCACGGCCTTCTCGATGAGTTTGGACCGGAACGGATCCGCGATACTCCGCTTTCTGAATCCGTCTTTGTGGGTGCAGGAATTGGGGCAGCTCTGGGCGGGATGCGGCCAATCGTGGAAATCATGACGGTCAACTTCAGCATGTTGGCCATGGACCAGATTCTGAACAACGCCGCGACCTTGCGGCACATGTCCGGCGGTCAGTTCGGCGTGCCCCTTGTCGTGCGTATCGCTACGGGAGGGGGACGCCAAATGGCTGCGCAGCATTCTCATAGCCTGGAAGTTTGGTACGCGCACATCCCGGGCATCAAGGTCTTGACGCCTGCGACTGTTGCCGACGCTTATGGAATGTTGCTGGCGGCCCTTCAGGAGCCGGATCCCGTCTTTATCTTCGAGCATGCAACGCTGTATCCATTGGAAGGCGAGATTGAAGAAACGGCAGAGTTGGTTGACCTCAACCGCGCGGCGGTGCGGCGCCCCGGGCGAGACGTAACTCTCATCACCTACGGAGGAACACTTGGCAAGACATTGCAGGCGGCTGAAAATCTTGCCGGGGAAGCCATCGATGCAGAAGTGATTGATCTTCGCTCCCTGCGCCCTCTGGATACATCGACGATTGTGGATTCCGTCGCCAAGACACATCGCGCAGTGATTGTCGATGAGAGTTGGAGAACCGGAAGTTTTGCAGCGGAAGTTAGCGCGCAAATCATGGAGCTCGCCTTCGACAATCTTGACGCACCAGTGGCCCGCGTGTGCAGTGCCGAGGTGCCAATGCCCTACGCCAAGCACCTTGAGGCGGCGACTCTGCCCCAGGTGGAGGGGATCGTCAACGCTGCGCGGGGCTTGGTGCCGCGTCATGGCTGAGTTTCCAATGCCGCAGCTCGGCGCGGACATGAGTGCGGGAAAGCTCCTGCGGTGGCGCAAGCTTGCGGGAGATCATGTGCAGCGGGGCGACATCATCGCGGACGTCGAAACGGATAAAGCGGACATTGAAATCGAAGTTTTCACGACTGGTGTGATTGAAAAGTTCCTCGTGCAGCCGGGAGAAAAGGTTCCCGTCGGGACCGTCTTGGCTGTCATCCGCGAGGAAGGGAAGCCTCTTACGGCCGAAGAACTGCGTATCCTGACAACCGCGCCACGTGAACCAATTCCAGCCATGCCGGTAGCGCCCGCACCTTCGATACCACCAATGGCAGCACGCCCCGCTGCGGGCGAGGCAAGGCTTCACATCTCTCCTGCAGCAAGAAAGCTTGCGGCCGATCTCGGAGTCGACCCGGTTTCCATTGCCGGGACAGGCCCCGGAGGCCGAATCACTTTGGAAGATGTCCATCGGGCAGCGCAAGCCAAAGCTGCTCAGCCAGCGGCGGAGGTAACGTTAGATCGGCCGGCACGAATGCGCCAGGCGATTGCCGCCGCGATGGCACGGTCAAAGCGAGAAATTCCTCACTATTATCTGAGCACGACGATCGACATGAGCCAGGTGATGGCTTGGCTCACTCAGGAAAATCTCAAGCGCACAGTCGAAGACCGGCTCGTGTATGGAGTGCTGCTTCTCAAGGCGGTAGCCCTTGCTTTGCGCGATGCTCCCGAGTTGAACTCGATTTGGATGGGCGGAACGGCGACCCCGCTCCGCGATATTCATGTGGGTGTGGCGATTTCCTTGAGAGGCGGCGGGCTCGTGGCTCCCGCGCTGCATCACACGGATCGCCAGAGCCTTGGTGATCTGATGAAAAATTTTCGCGATCTAGTTCAAAGGGCGCGTGCGGGCTCGCTTCGGAGTTCCGAATTGAGCGACCCGACGATCACGGTCACAAGTTTGGGCGAGCAGGGGGTGGAAAGCGTCTTCGGCATCATCTACCCTCCTCAAGTCGCTTTAGTTGGTTTCGGCAAAGTCGTTGAGCGTCCCTGGTCCGCGGACGGGCAGGTCGTTTCCCGGCCCCTTATCACAGCCACACTCTCTGCAGACCATAGGGTAAGCGACGGTCACCGCGGAGGACTTTTTCTCTCAGCCGTCGACCGCAGGCTTCAGGAACCGGAAAAGCTATGACCAAAGACCAAATCCGAGAAACTGTCCTCCGTGTTCTTGGCCAGATAGCGCCCGAGGCTGATTTGTCGCAGCTCAAATCGGATCTCAGGATCCGCGACCAATTTGACATTGATTCCATGGACCTGCTGAACTGGGTCATCGGCCTGCACAAGGAATTGAACGTTGATATTCCAGAGGCGGACTATCCCAGGCTTGCCACATTGGACGGTTGTATCGATTATCTTACGGCTCGCCGAGAACTTCAGTAGCGCATCGGTTTTGAATTAGCAGAGAACGATGGCGACACATTAAAGTCGTCAAGCCCCGCCAAGACTCTTGGCGCCTCCTGCTCGCAGTGTGCGCGCCAGGATTGAAGTGCGCGATTTCGATGCATCGCAAGCGCCGCACGGGGTAGGTTCTTTTGCCTGCTCAGTCAGCCGAAGCCGCCGTCCCTTTAGCCGCTTGCTGCATTCTCTGCTTGGGGACGACGCGGACCGTGCTGGCTTGTGGCCCTTTTTCTCCCGCTTCTTCGACAAACCTCACAGTTGTCCCAACCTGTAAACGCGGGAACGCTCGGCCAAGAACACTGTTTTTATGAAAATAGATTTCGCGTCCGTCGTCCGAAGTCAGGAATCCGTAACCTTCCTGCGGCAATATCTTGCTCACGCGAGCCTCGGGAAGTAATGTTGGACTCTTGATGTCGCCCCGCTGCCGGCGGGCATAATCCTGCAAACGCCGCCCTGCAGCTTTAAATGCATCGTTGATCGCTTGCCGCAGCTCTTTATGCGGGACCTTCACTTCCGATTTCTTCCTGCTCTCTCGTTCCCCTAAATGGCGAGCCCTAGCGTTCAGGCTTGGCTCACGTTTCACTACGATTTCTCCGCGGGGGACGGTCAGGTCAATGCGAATGTGATAGGGACTTCCTTTCCTGTGGTGACGATGCGGAACTTCAACCGCCACGCGGCATCCCATTACCCGGCTGTAAAGCGTGTCAAGCTTGGCTGCTTCGGCATGAATCCACTTTTCAATCTCTGCTGATGGTTTCATATTCCGGTATGTAATCTGCAGTTCGGATTTCACGGCGGCACCTCGCGCTCGCGTTATAGCTCGAATAGTTCCCTCAGTGATTTTGTTGCTTTCAGTTTTTCAATCTCCCTGGAATCCCCATTGGCCGCTCGCGCCACACGCCATCCTCCTTATACTTGAGGGTGTAAATGTGAAGCAACCGCCATCCCGCGTCGAGAAGGCGGTTGACTTCCTCTCGGCCTCGCGCCTCCAGGTTGTGCCCGGCAAGTTCGACGATATCCAGTTGCCGTTGCGAATCAACATACCCTTGCCCTGCGTCTTATGTACATCACATACGCCCAAGGGGACTGTGACCCCAATCACAGATTGCAGCAGACGAAAGAACTACAAAGGGCTCGTCAATTTGTGACACGAATTGCAGCTCTTGGGCTGGTGGCGACGGTGATGCAATGAAGATACTGCTAGCAATTGATGGTTCCGAGTTTTCCCAGGCAGCAATGCAGGCGGTCATTTCTCAGATGCGCCCGGAGGGCGCCGAAGTCCTCGTCCTGCGGGTCGTAGAACCACGCGCATTTTTTACTCCGCCGCAAATGGCTCCGGGATATGCGCCCGAGCAGGACGAAATTCTCAAGGAAGATATTCGCCACGCAAAGGAATTGGTGAACCAAGCGAGCCAAGTACTCGGGTCCGCCGGCTTCAGCGTGAGCACGCGCGTTGTTGAGGCCGAAGCACGAAACGGGATTCTTGATGTCGCTGCGGAATGGCGTGCCGACCTGATCGTACTCGGTTCACACGGGCGCAAGGGACTCCAGCGATTCCTGCTTGGGAGCGTCGCAGAATTCGTCGCCCGCCACGCTGATTGTTCGGTAGAAATTGTGCGAGTTCGGCGCAAACCCTGAGATGATGCGAACACGCAACGCGGGATTCGCATCTTTGCAAGGCTGGGAGCGCGACAATTCCGGTGCGAATGGAATGTTTGAGAGAGGAGAAATTGGTCGTGAGGACACCCAGCGTCTCTGCCATTGAAAAGTGGATACTGCAGAAGATTTATACATCGATCGGCCGCCCTCCGATTCGGCTTGCCCTGGGACGCGGGCCGGAAGTTGGGCCAACAAACGCCGAACCCGTCGCGAGCGTACTCATTTCGGATTGGAGCACGCTTACTCGATTGCTTCTGAACCCCGAAATTGGCTTCGGGGATGGCTATGCCGAAGGCCGCATCGAAGTTGAAGGAGACCTTGTCATCCTGCTTGAGACAGTCCTCCGGACGATGAAGGCCTACGATGCCAAAAACTGGAAATCAGCCTTATGTTCTCGATGGCTGGAACGAATTCAACCGAACACGCTTGACGGATCGGCGAGAAATATTCACCAGCACTATGATCTGACGACTGATTTCTACAAGCTTTGGCTCGACTCTCAATTGGTATACACCTGCGCGTACTTTCCCACCCAGTCCACAACGCTCGACGAGGCACAGGTCGCAAAGATGGATTATGTCTGCCGCAAGGTCCGTCTCCAACCGGGCGACAAAATTGTGGAAGCGGGATGTGGGTGGGGTTCTCTGGCACTTCATATGGCCAAGTACTATGGGGTCACCGTGAAAGCCTACAATATTTCCAAAGAACAAATTCTCTTCGCGCGAGAGCGCGCAAAGAGGGCGAACCTCAGTCAGCAAGTGGAATTTATCGAGGACGACTACCGGAATATCTCTGGACACTACGACGCGTTTGTCTCTATAGGTATGGTGGAGCACATTGGTGCGGAGCATTACGAAGACCTGGGCCGTATCATCCATCAAAGTATTGGAGATTCCGGACGTGGACTCTTGCATTTCATCGGACGCAACAAATCGTATCCATTCAGCCCATGGATCAGAAAGCGCATTTTTCCCGGAGCCCACATTCCCACGCTTCGTCAAGTTACGGACGTATTCGAGCCCTGGGATTTTTCCGTGCTGGATGCTGAGAATCTTAGACCCCACTACGCCAGAACCCTGGAACATTGGTTGAGCAGGTTTGAAGGTTCAGAGGACCGGGTTTGCGAAATGTTCGGACCGGAATTTGTTAGAGCGTGGCGGCTCTATCTCGCTGGATCGATCGCTGCCTTTCGCGTGGGGAGACTCCAATTGTTTCAGATCGTTTTTGCGGGACCAGAATGCCGGCGAATTCCATGGACGCGCGCCCACCTTTATGCAGAATCGCAACCAGCAGTAAAGGAACAGAAATGGATTCGTGCAACGTCCTGATCGTCGGGGGTGGACCAGCAGGTTCGGCCTGTGCTTGGGGGCTGCGGCAGTCCGGTCTCGACACGATAATCCTCGACAAACAAACATTTCCACGCGACAAAATCTGCGGCGGATGGATTTCACCTGCTGTATTGGATGCCCTCGAAATCGATCGAAATGAATACGCATCGACCCGCATCCTTCAGCCGATTGCGGGATTTCGAACGAGTTGCATGGGCGAGCGCGAAGTCGAAACGATGTATGGAGAAACAATCAGCTACGGCATTCGCCGGTTTGAATTTGACGATTACCTGCTAAAGCGCTCGGGCGCCCGTGTCTACGAAGGGGTTGTATTGGCTAGCCTTGAACGAGTTTCAGATCGCTGGGTTGTGAATGGCCAGATCAAAGCCAGAGTCGTCGTGGGTGCGGGCGGCCATTTTTGCCCTGTTGCTCGTTTTCTGGGTGCTGACGCCCGGAAGGAAGTCGCGGTCGTCGCACAAGAAATGGAATTTGAATTGTCTCCCCCGCAACGCGAGGACTGTTCCATACAAGGGGAGGTTCCTGAACTCTATTTCTGCCCCGACATGAGAGGTTATGGCTGGTGTTTTCGGAAGGGGAATTTTCTAAATATAGGTCTGGGTCGGCTGGACGCGCATGCCCTCCCGCGACATGTTTCGAGTTTCATGCAGTTCTTAACCTGTAGCAGGAAACTTGGCGTAGACGTGGAAACCTCGTTGCGTGGGCACGCCTACCTCTTATATCGGCACCATCAACGAAATGTTGTGGGTGATGGCATTCTTTTGGTCGGAGACTCAGCTGGGCTTGCGTATTCCCAAAGTGGCGAAGGTATCCGGCCTGCGGTAGAGTCTGGGTTGTTGGCGGCGGATGTGATTATCTCCGCGAGGGGAGAATACAATCAGAGGACGTTGAGCCCATATAGCGGTGCGCTTACTTCGCAATTCGGAAAAGTTCAAGATGACTGGTCAGTTGCCATCGGTCGACGCATTCCAGCGCGTTGGATTAGCTCGTTTTCAAAATTATTGTTGGAAAGCCGGTGGTTTTCGCGCCACGTTATTTTGGATCAATGGTTCCTTCATCGTCACGATCCTGCTCTACGGTCTAATCCGCATTAGCACTTCTTCAGATTCTGAAGCGTCCACCTATCTTCCTGTATTCATTTGCGAGGTAGGAGGAGCCTCAAAGTAGCTCTTTGAGGCTCCAGCACAGGCAGGCTGCTTAACGCGGAAACACGGAGGAAAGTGATTGTGGAGTGAAACAAGAGTTCTTCAATGCCAGCGTATGGATCCTGCAATTCCAGTTACGCGTATGCCACTTAGGCTGCTGCATGGTATGCCTTCTCGGAGCAGGTCGTTTCCGCAAGGGCCGACCAGATAATCGTCTCCGCTTCCACCGCATTCGGTGGACAAACGATAAAACCAAGTGCGCCGGCTCCAAGGACTTTTAGGTAAGAATCCCAATCGGTGGAATGCGAAAGCACGATGACTGGCGCCTGAACCATTGATTTCTTCACTTCTCTCAAGACCACATGGAAATCACCGTCGGCCAGAATGTCCCTGCACAGCACCAATCGAAATTCCTCTTGGGGCAATAAAGTGCGCGCCTCTTCCAAGTTGGAGCAGCAGATCGGATTCAATCCGCACTTGAGGGCTGAAGCGGCAATCCTTTGGCGATCTTCTCCCTGGTTGCAGATGATTAGGGCAAGTTCGATGTTCGGCATTTCTCCTCCTCGTCATCGCCGATCTTCATGCCCATTCCTACAGGTTCGCGCAGCTTTCCAGAGCCGAGCGATTCGAGATCATGAGCGTCGAGCCCTGTATGGAGACCAAATGTCGCACTTTGAAATCGCTCAAGGTGCGCGTGACCGTCTCGCGGGTTGTGCCGATGAATTCCGCGATTTCCTCGTGCGTCAGGGGCAGCTTGATTCGCGTGCCCTCTTTCGTCTGTTGGATTCCTTCCGACCACGTAAGCAAGAGCCGCGCGAGTTTTTCCTGCGCGGAAGCCGAGAGCCCGATCGTGTGCAATTGTTCGCACGCGCCCCGGTACTGAGAACTCATCTGCTTCACCGCGTTTTGAGAGGCTTCGGGATGGCTTCCCAGGAAGCGCAGGAAGTCTTCCCGGCGCACAAAGGCGACCTGGCAGGGATGGATCGTCTCGGCCGTCACTTCATACGGCAGGCCCGCCATGGCGGCCATCAGTCCGAGCAGTTCTCCTGCCCGGGCAATTCTCATGATCAGGGTCTTGCCTTCCGGTGAGCTGATGGAGAGCTTCACCTCGCCTTCGCACAGGACGTAGACCCCGCGTGCGTCCTGTCGTTCGACGAACAGCAGGGCGCCCTTTGGATAGGTGGCCGTTGACTTGATCGCATCGAAATCCTTTACCGCGGAGGGCGGCAACTGGCAAAAGAATCCTGAGCCCTTCACCTTGCAAGTCTTGCAACCATCGTTCAGCTCTAATCCGTATGGACCTTTCATTGTTGCCTCCTCAGCTTAGGATTCAGATCTCGTGCGAATGCACTGCTGCGCTTCTTCCGCGAAATGTTTTGTGAGCGGCGTGTCGGCCAGGAAGTCGGCCCCCGATTCGGCATGAATGTCAGCCAGCAAATCACGGCCTGTTCCGTCGATACGCGTCACCCCTCGAAGGTCCACCAGAAGCTTTCTTTCTCCAAGGGAAGGGGCCAAATCCTGCCACGCTTGCTGCAGCGCTGGAACAGTGGGCCCGGCGATCTTCCCTTCGATCTTCATGGTTACGCCCTCACCATCCGCTTGGTGTATCGTCACTCTCACTGGATTTCTTGATCCTTTGTGGTTACGCATACGTATAGGCAATCCAGGAGCCAAATCTCTGATCCGAGGGAGATTAGAGGTATCCCATTCTGGAACAATGGCTTAGTTGGGAGAGACCCTTAGTGTGGGCTAGCGCACAGGTCTAAGTGACGAAGATCACTGGCGATTAATCGTCAGCGCTGACTAAATGTAGTCCGTGAGTTCGATTCCTAATTATTTCATCTTGGAATTTGGCGTCGCTCGGATCGGGCCCAGGCGAGCTAGTGCACTCTGGGACCACACTGCTCACGATCTCGCGCCAATTCCGGAGAATATGCTCCCGCTCTGCCGCTTCCGGGGGAGAATTATGTGCCGGGATTGTCTTCTCCAGCGACGCGACTTGAGCCTTGTCACTTGACTCGCTCGCCGCTGCGATTTCCGACGGTATAGGTGATGCGGTATTTTTTGGACGCGTCCAAAAGGAATGAACGAGTGAATCTAAGGTTTCATGCTCAAAATCTCGTCAATCCGAGTCCCGCGCAACGTCAGCGCATCGCAATGGTGTTGTCAGCCTAACTCATGGCATCACCTGCCGCAAGATTGCGGAGTCATCGGTACTGAATCAGTTTGGTTCGGGTGGTTGCAAACGGCTGCCCGCCCTAAAAACGGGCGGCCTCTGCAAAACCCAACTGCCTCCAGGCAGGACGGTTTTGTAGCGGCCGTCCACCGCGGCGGACGGGCATCTTCACGGTCAACCGAGTCACTCTGGAATTATCGTTTAGGAGATCGCTCTTGGAAACCGATGCTTTTCCGCTGGACAACTCAACCCTAAGGCACAATCATCAAAATAGTTACAAGAGTCCGCGATTGGGATTAAACTTTTGACCTGCTGCGATCGGGGGCTGGCAGGCACAGACTCGCTAGGAGCAAGAAGTATGATCCACAAAATGGCAGCTAAGATGACCTGGGCGCTCTTGAAGCCCATGACAACAGCAGTATTAGGACTGGCTTTTTGCGCTGGCGCCCTGTCCGTTTCCGCTCAGCAGAATCAACCCGGCGAAGCCCAGGCTACCGTTGCATCCCCCGATTCCCAGGCCCAGGGACAGCCGGATTCTGCCGCGCAGCAGCAGCCGGACGCGCAGCCCCAAGGCCAACCGAACCAGGCAGTGCTCCCACAGACTCTGACCTTGCCTGCGGGGACCGTGGTTCGAGTGCGCATCGACGATTGGATCTCGACCGATCGAAATGTGATCGGCGATAGTTTCAGTGGCGAACTCGAACAGCCCATCGTGGTGGATGGATGGGTTGTGGCGCGGCGCGGCCAGGCGCAAACGGGACGCGTTTCTCTCGTAAAGAAAGGCAGGCATGGCGGCGGAGCTTCCCAGTTGGGAGTTGATTTGCCGGATCTGACCTTGGTCGACGGCCAGCAATTGCCTCTTCAGACGCAACTGTTCCAGACTTCGGCCGGCACTTCCCATGGCCAGGATGCAGCCATCGTTGGTACGACGACTGGCGTCGGCGCCGTGATTGGGGCCATTGCAGGCCGTGGCACCGGCGCTGCAATCGGCGCGGGAGTCGGCGCGACCGCCGGAATCATCGGCGTGATGTCAACACAGGGCAGACCGACCGTGATTTCCCCGGAAACCGTTCTTTCCTTCCGCTTGCAGGCGCCCGTGACGATCTCGACTGAGAAAAGTCAATTTGCGTTCCAACCCGTGACGCAGTCCGATTACGATTCGCGCTCTCCTCAAAGCCGCCCGCGCATGGCGCGACCCGGTCCGCCGCCTCCACCTTACTATCCTTATCCCTATGCGTATCCATACGCCTATGGCTATCCGTACGCGTATGGCTATCCGTATCCATATGCCTACTATCCAGCGCCATTTTTCGGGTTTGGATATTACGGAGGCTACGGCAGATTTGGCGGTTATCGAAGGTAGCAGCTCCCGTTGTGGCGCAGGCTTCCAGCCTGTGGGGGTTAGTCCTTGCAAGCGTCAAAATCCACGGGCTGGAAGCCTGCGCCACGAAAAGCCTGTCTTCCGCGATCTAACACAGACCTTACGTTTCTGAGTGAATCCTAGCCGGCAATCGCGCTGCGCGTTGCATCTTCCTTACCCCGCGCTGCCGCGATTGCGCGCCACGCCCGCAAAGTTTCTCCGACAGTCCATGCTTGCGCAATGCAGCCGTTCGGCGTGAATGGAGGATCACCGTCGAAAATTTCGCTGGCCGTGCCAAGCCCGGCGGCCTTGATGTGTTGAAACATCGGCTCAAGAAAAGACATCGCCAGGTCCGCATCTTGGTATACGCGCAAGTGAGCCAGCGCGAATGGACCGAGAAGCCATCCCCACGCCGTGCCCTGATGGTAAGCGGCATCGCGTTCCTCGGGGCTTCCAGCGTAGCGCCCTCGGTAGCCTGCCTCAGTCCGCGCGAGGCTGCGAAGGCCGAACGAAGTTAGAAGTTCCCGCGCGCACACATCCACAACGGCGCGCTGCTGCTCCGGAGTGAGAGCGGTTTCGGGCAGCGAGACCGCAAAAATCTGATTGGGCCGCAGCGTGGCGTCTTTGCCGTCGGGACTTCCAGGATCGTCGATCACATCAAAGCAAAATTGCTTTTCAGAATTCCAAAATTTCGCGAAGCCTGTTCGACATCTCTGCGCGAGTCCTTCGTACCACGCGACATTCCGGCCCAGGGCTCGCGCGAATCGCGCCATCGACGCCGCGGCAGTGAGCCACAGCGCATTCACTTCGATGGGTTTTCCAATACGCGGCGTCACGACACGGTCACCGATCTTCGCATCCATCCAGGTAAGTTGCATGCCCGGTTCACCTGCATAAAGCAACCCGTCCGCCGGATCGACGTGGATGTGGTAGCGCGTGCCGCGCACGTGTGCGTCGATGATGCTGTCGAGCACGGGATGCAATTCGTGCAACAGCCCGATGTCGCTGGTCGCCTCGAAATATTGGCGCACGGCCTCGAAGTACCACAGCGTGGCATCCACCGTGTTGTAGACAGGCGCTGCACCCGCGCGCGGAAATTGATTGGGCAGCATGCCTTCGCTCACGAAGCGGGAGAACGTTCGCAAGATGTTGCGCGCCAGCCATGGCCGCCCGGTCGCCAGACACAATCCCGGCAGCGCAATCATAGTGTCGCGCCCCCAGTCGCTGAACCAGGGGTATCCGGCCAGGATCGTCTTCGCATCGGCCGCGCCATCGAGCGGACGCGCCGCAATAAACTGATCCGCCGCGAGCACAAGTTGCTGGACGGCCGGCGGAGGCGCCTGCGCAGTTCCGTTATTCGCCGCAAAGAACCGGTCGAGCAGCGCTCCTGTTTCAAACTGGCGCTTCACGAACGAGGTCTCGCCGTTGAGAGAAGGCGTCGCCGCCGTGCTGGCGACAATCGTGAGCGACCCTCCCGGTGCAATCGTCGCCCGAAATTCCCCCGCGAAAAAGTGATCGGTGCAGTCCGGAAGCCCGCGCGCCCGCTCGGCAGCAAGATCGAAATTGCGGTACCAATCTTTGGCCGGCAGCGCCGCTGCCGAGTCGCTCAACACGTAAAACGGCGTCGCGCCATCGGAGGCCACGATCTGCAACCCGCGCTCGACCGGCGTAACCTCCATAGGCTGAGTCCTGCCGACGGTCACGCAGTGCTCATCTCCATAGTCCGCCAGCACTTTGATCGACAATTCAACGGGAGAGCTGGCGCGCACAAGGCGGTACAGGACGTATGTGGTGTTCGCCCCGGATTGCATGAAGATTCGCTTTTCAAGCAGCGCGTCGGCCAGAGCAAAAGTCCAAACCGGAGTTGTCCCCTCCAAATGGAATCGCTCGATGTTGCGGTAACCTTCCGGAGCTACACTCCCGTCCGCCCAGCGATTCGTGAATAGAGCAAATTCCTGGGAGGCATACCGCGCGGTTTCATCGAGCTTTGCAACGAGGAGAGTGCGGCCGAGAGGCGGTTGAAGCGCGGCGACGAGCAATCCGTGGTAGCAACGCGTCTGGTGGCCTGCAATTGTGCCGAATGCGTAGCCGCCTATGCCGTTTGTTACAAGCCACTCGCGCGATTCCGCGGCCTGCAAGTCGCAGCAAATGTCGCGCCCGAAATCGACTTCGGAGGGAAACGCCGGCGCGGAATGATCGGTTTGAGGCTTCACAGGGGAATCATGGAGCCTGCCTGGGGTTTTGGGCCAGAAAAAAATTGGTCCATCTGCCGGGGAGATTCGAGCGCGTCAACCTGCGCCGGTGTTAGCCTATTGAATGTACCGCCAAACCAGCCAAGTATTCGCGTAATGCCCTGAAATCAATCGGCTTGGTAAAGCAGGTATCGCATCCTGCTTCCTGGATGCTCTTCAGCTCTTTGAAAGAACCGAGCCCGGTCACGGCGGCAATCGGCAAATGAGCGAGATGCCTTTGCTTGCGAGCCCAGTGAACGAGCGTCAGGCCACTCTTATTCCCCAGGTGAATATCCAGGAGAACGACGTCCGGCAGGGGTTCCGTGGCAATTCCTACGAAACCCTCTTCCAGAGTCTCCGCAAGGATTGCTTCACGACCCTCAGATTCAAGCCAGGTCTTGAGGAGATCGCGATACTGAGGATCATCATCCACTACAAGGATCCGCTGGTTCATTCAGGTTCCTCTATTTTAGGCAGGGCCGTAGCCACCGAATCGCGCGCCCAGACCGGCACACCTTGACGGTCATACTATCGTCCCAACCGCGTTGCGCCTTTAGCACAACTGCCAAAATGGAAGCGATGAAGACCGCATAGCACGTGGAACAGAAGTAGCTACGCGGAACTGAAGAAGGCCAGCGAAAAGGTCACGCCTACGTCGGTCCAAGACAGGAACCCGATTTGCACCTAGCGTTTTATGGTTATTGCGGGAGCTACTTCTGATTGGGGCGCGACACGGGAACCGGTTCCGCATTCTCCGCGCCCGATTCCAGCTTGGCAGCCCACTCGGACAGATGATCGAGCGAGGTATCGTGCGTGCGGTCGAGATGGAGTGGCGTGATGGAAGCCGCGCCTTCGAAGATGGCCGCGTAATCGCTTTTCGGATCGATCCCTTCAATGTGCTCCTGCTCAAGGAGCCAGTAGAAGCTGCGACCGCGCGGGTCGGTGCCTTCCTGCAACACGTTGCGCGTGACTTTCTTGGATTGGCGCGTGACGCGCACGCTGCCGTTCCACATCAGCGGCACGTTCACATTGAGAAGAACGCCCTGCGGCATGCCCTCGGCCAGCGCCAGTTGCGCCAGTTCCCGCGATAATTTCGCGGCCTGCTCGAAGCGGAAACCCCTGCCCTTATGCGACACCGAAATGGCAATCGCCGGGATGTGATTGATCGCGGCTTCCATCGCCGCGCCCACCGTCCCGGAATAAAAAATATTTTCGCCGAGATTCCCGCCGCGATTGATCCCGGAAATCACCAGGTCAGGCCGGTTGGGCAACAATTTATTCAGCGCCAGAATCACCGAATCCGCCGGCGTGCCCTCAACCGCCCATTCGCGCTCCGCGATTTGCTCCCAGAAGATCGGCTGCCGCAGCGTCAACGACTGCGCGGACGCGCTGCGCTCATGGCTCGGCGCCACCACGCTGATCGTCCCCAGCCCTTCGACCGCCTGCACCAGCGCGCGCAAGCCTTCCGCTTGAATCCCGTCGTCGTTGGTAATCAGAATATGCGCCATTGATTTCTCAAACCGGGGCGTTCACGCTTTCGTGAGCCGAAAGAAAGTTCCAAGGGGATATCCCCGCGGAAGTGCCCAAGATACTCAATCAGTCTAGCAGCGGACGGAATGGATCAACAAGCCGGCAATAAGAAGTTGTTTCCTTGCGAGTGTCAAATCCCCGCCTCCGGAAGAGGGGCCGAGGCGTCCGGCAGCAAGATATCCGGATTGTTGGGTACGAGGGTGACACAGAAATCGGACATCTCCTCATCGAGAATATTGGAATAGATGACGAACAAGCCCACACCCGCCTCAACGGCTAGCCCTACGAATGCCTGGAAGGCAGGACCCAAAGGAGGATAGATTACCACGACTGCGCCTGACAAAAACCCTACCGGTACGCCCATCGCGAAGGACAAAATAATGCGATATACGAGCGTTCGCCAAGTAAATGTCCACCAAATGCGGAAAGCGCGGCGAAACGTCAGCGGTAAAGGCATGCTCCGATCGCTTCTTGACACCAAACGAATCTGAAAACGACGATATCGCTTGCGGAGGATAAATTACATCATCGCTAGGATTACTAGGTAGTCTACAGTATAAGAAAAATAGACAGGCAATACTAAATGGAAAGCCGCAACCGGTCCACCGTACGAAATGCTGCTTGCCAAAGTCGTTCGCCAAAAGAGGGCCCACCAAATGCGCAGCCCATGACCGAGATTCGGCTGAACATAGTTGTCCTTAGGTTCGCCTGATCGCGACTCAGGACGATCGCCTGCGAGAGAGGGAAAGTCTGGCATGGAAATTTGCGGGCATTGTGGCCGACAATTTATCAAATGTCAATTAACTCTACCGGAACACAGAGAAGTGAAGGAAGAAACTTAAACTCTTCTCTATTGCAAGGTAAGACGAAAATAGATGACATTGTGGCGCGAAGTTCCACGCCATGTGGAAATATGAGGAAGAAATGGTCGGGACGACTGGATTTGAACCAGCGACCTCACGCACCCCAAGCGTGCGCGCTACCAGGCTGCGCTACGTCCCGACCGGCCGCGTTGCAACGTATTTGTTGTAGCCCGCCTATGAAGAGGCGGAGTTCTTGGCCTAATTGATGGAGAATCCCCGCGCCTAAAGACGCGGGCTACAACAATCCCAAGCGTATCACTCGGATTCGAGGACCGTCAATAAGGAGCGAAGCGAGTCGCGCAGGTCGAGCAGGGTCTTGCGGTTGAGCGATGCAAGCTGCGGCGACATTGGTTGCGGCGCGGATTCTTCACCATGCCCCTTCGCTTCCACGGTGGCTGCACCGCCGTTTGCGCCGTTTGCCCCTGGCGCCTGATCGCGCAGGTGGCGCCGCGCGCCCGCGATGGTAAAACCTTCGTCGTACAAGAGGCGCTTGATCGTGAAGACGGTGTCGATGTCCTCGCGGCGGTACAGCCGGTGCCCCTTCGGGCTCTTGACCGGCTGGAGCATCGGGAACTCCGTCTCCCAATAGCGCAGCACAAACGGCTTGGTGGCCGTCACGCGGCTGACTTCGCCGATCCGGAACAAGCTCTTGTCCGGAACGGCCGATTCGGAATGTCCGTTGCCTTGGATTCCTTCCATCGCTTTTGACCCTCGCCCCGCTCAGGCCCTAATCCTATTCCGATTTTAGCGCGTGTCAACGCCCTACGTCGCCGTCCTCGTCCGGCTGGACGGGCGCGTTCCCCGCTCGCGCTTTTCCTTCAGACGCTGGAGGAATCGAATGGGAGTGCCGATAAAATCGAAACTCTTGCGGAGCAGATTTTCAAGAAACCGCTCGTAGCTGAAATGCAGGCGCTTGGATTGATTGGTGAATAGAATAAATGTCGGCGGCGAAACGCCCGCCTGCGTCACATAGTAAATCTTCACGCGGCGCGCGGCGGGCGAAGTTCCGCGGTCCAGATCGACTTCCGCGACCCAGCGATTCAGTTCGCCGGTCGAGATGCGCCTGCGCCGCGCGTCGGCGACGCGGTCGATCAAGTCGAATAATTTTTCGGTGCGCTCGCCGGTTTTCGCAGACACAAATACGATCGGCGCGTAATCGAGAAATTTAAATCGCGTGCGCACGATCTTTTCGTAATCCTCTGCGAGTTGCGCGGGATCGACCCTTCCCGTTACCGCCTTTTTCCGCACCACCGAAGTGTGCTTGCCGCCCCGGGCTTTTCTTGCTCTCTGACGGTAGGAAGACTCCACGACGTGCGGCTTTGTCTCTTGATGTTCCAGTTCGCGCGCGGCCTTTTCCGCCGCCGCTTCGAGAGCCAGGTCCCACTTGTTCATCACGATGATCACCGAGCGGCCGGACTCCTCCGCGTAGCCCGCGATGTTGGCGTCATTCGCCGTCACGCCCAGGCTCGCGTCGACGATCAGCAGCGCGACGTCGGCTTGTTCCAGGTGCCGCCGCGCCATCATCACGCTCATTTTTTCGGCCACAAGATTCGTCTTGCCCTTGCGGCGAATTCCGGCCGTGTCCACGAACCGGTACGTCCGCTCTCCGTGCTGCACGACAGTGTCCACGGCATCGCGCGTCGTCCCGGGAATATCCGAGACGATGGCCCGATCCACACCCGAGACGCGATTGAGCATCGTCGATTTCCCAACGTTCGGCCGCCCAATGATCGCCACGTTGACTTGCTGGTCTTGTTTCTCGGGGGCAGGCGTTTCTTCCTGCACCGGCCTGGCGGCGCCCAGTCGCTCCGTGATCGCTTCGAGCAGCGCGTCAAAACCATAGCCGTGTTCCGCCGACACGGGAAACACATCGTTCGAAAGCGAGTAAAACGGCGCCGCGAGCGATTCCTGCATCTGCGTGTCTACTTTGTTCGCAAGTATCGCCAGAGGCTTCCCTGTGCGCCTCAGGAGGCGCGCCAGCTCACTATCCAGCGGCGTTAGGCCCGCGCGTACATCCACGACCAGCAGCAGCAGCGACGCGCCCTCAATGGCCACTTGCGCCTGGCGAAGAATTTCGCGCGGAATGGCGGCCTTGTCGTCCGGCACGATCCCGCCCGTATCGACCACTTCGAACGAACGTTCCTGCCAGGTCGCCGTCCCGTAGATGCGATCACGAGTGATTCCTGGCTCGTCGGTGACAATCGAGCGCCGCGTGCTCGTCAGCCGGTTGAAAATCGTGGATTTGCCGACATTGGGCCGGCCAACAATCACTACCGAAGGAAGTTTTTCAGTCATTTTTTCCGGTCACTGAGGACGCAACGAATCTTAAATGGGAGGCTCGGAAACTTCTAGTCTATCCTACCAGGCGCGGAAACAGAAGGCGTAAGGCGTCGACGCGAGAACCCATTTCATCGGGCCTGTGTAGCGCCAACCTTCAGGTTGGCATTTTTAAAATCAGGCAGATGCCCGTCCGACGCGGCGGACGGGCGTTACGTAAACCAAATCCCGGCACTGAATCACTCCCTTGGTGTCTAAACGCGTAGAGAAGGTTTTTTGGGGAGGCGAGGAGGCGGCCATGGATTGGAACCTGGTGGGCATGCTGCATTCAATGAGCGTGACGGCCAAGGGAGTAGTAGTCATGCTGCTCCTAATGTCGGCGATTTCAATCGTTCTCGCAGTCGAACGAGGATTGCGCTACGCCGTGGCGCGCAATCAGTCGCGCGCGTTTGTGCAGCAGGTGACTCCCGTGCTCGAAGAAGGAAAACTCGACGAAGCGATTTCCATTGCCGTGCGAAACAGAAAAAGTCCGGTCGCCAGCATCGTGGCTACAGGCCTCGCGGAGTTCCAGTCCGCGCCGCCGCAAGCTTCAGGCGCGGAATTAATTGACGCCGCGGAACGCGGCCTGGAGCGCTCCGTGGCAACGATCCACGCGGAATTAAAACGCGGTCTTTCCGGCCTCGCGACGATCGGTTCGACCGCTCCATTTGTCGGGCTGTTCGGAACCGTGGTTGGTATCATGAATGCGTTTCGCGCTTCGGCGCCAGCGAAAGCCGCGGGGATTCAAAGTGTTGCCTCCGGAATATCCGAGGCTCTGGTGACCACCGCTCTGGGCCTGCTCGTCGCGGTGCCCGCCGTGTGGTGTTACAACTATTTCACGACGAAAGTGGAAAATTTCGACGTGGAAATGGAAAATTCGTCGACGGAACTGGTGAGCTACCTCGTGCGCCGGGCGCCGCGTGAAACGTCTTTGTAGGACGGGCTCCAGCCTGTCGGTTTTCGCATGCTCAGCAACCTAAACCCGACAGGCTGAAGCCCGTCCTACTCGCCTTACGGCAAATTCTCGATCTTGCGCGCATCCCCCGTCAGTTGCAATATGTGCATCCCCGTGTTGGCGCGATCGACGATGTAGATGTAGCCGCGGTCGTCCACTTCCACGTTGTTGGTTTGGATGGCGATCTTGCACTTCGCGGCGTCGCCCTGGCCGACGCAGCGCTTGTCGGTCGCGTCGCTGATGGCGGGAATGTAATAGGCGATTTCCTTGGGGCTATACGGATCGCGCACGTCGACGGCGCGCACGCCAGCGTTGAAGTAGGCGACGAAGATGATGCGTTTGTAGAACACCGGCGTCATGCTCTCGTTCGTCGAGTGCGTGCCGAAGCGCCCGCCGCGGCTGCAGAAATTGCCGCTCGCCTCGGGCACATACCACGTCGAAACGCCGAAGATTTTCGTTTCCGTGGTGATGTCGAAGATGTGCATCATCTCTTCCGGCGCGTGGCACTCATTGTCCGTGGTCTCGCCGACGATCACAAGAAAATCCCGCTTGCTGATGGCCGGGCCCCATTTCGCGAGCTCCGGCACATCCACTCCCAGCATCGGGAATGTCGTGTGCGCCCCAACGTCCGGCGGCAAATCGAGCCGCGCGACCATGGGCGATTCCAGGTTTGCGTCCGTCGGATCCTTGGGACCATGGATGAGCTTGTCGCGGTCCAGAATTTCGATCATGCCCTTACCGTTCGTGCCGTAGCCCGCGTAGATGCGATTGCCCTTGGGCCCTGTGGAAATCGCGCCGTGCATGTCGGTCGGCACCGGGCCGGTCGCGCCGGGTTGCTGGCCCGGCAACCCGAAATCGCGAACGAATTGCGGCTCCGATGGATCGCTCAGGTCGTAAACCTGCCCCATGCGCTTGGTGCGCCAGCCGGGCGCGCCGGAAACGAGGTACGCTATGCCGCTATCGCACTCCCACCAGCTCTTATGCGTATCGCGCAAGCCGCTCTCGACGACGGTCAAGCGGCTCGGCTTGGCGGGATCGGACACATCCCACACTTCATGGGAGGAAGTGCCGCGCGCGCGCAGCAAATATACTTTGTTCTTGCTGGCGCGAGGCAATTCGCTGCCGTCGCACACGCGCGTCATTTGCGCGCCGCCGGATTCGCCCGGACCGGGAATGCGCGGATCCCCGGGAATGTGCGCGAGATATTTGGGATTCTTCGGATCGGTCACGTCCACGATGGACGTGCCATTGTCTTCCATTTGTCCCGTCAGCGAGTTCATCGCCGTGCCGCCGTGATGGCCGATATACGCAATCCAGCGATTGCCCTGCTTGTGAATCGTCGGCTGATAAGCGCTGCGCCCCTGCAAATCGTTGTAACCGACGAGCTCCATGTTCTTGCTCTCGGGCTTGCTCTGAGCGAGCGCGCGAATCGACAGAAATCCGGCCAGCGCGAGACTGAAGACGATCATTCTTGCCGTAGTCTTAGACAGAAAACATTGACGGGACATGTGTTCTCCTAGTCCGAGCCCGCCGCAAATTCGCCAGGGCAGCGCGCGGATGCAGAATCTGAATTTAATTCAAAAATACTTTTTTCGCTTTTCGGCTTCACCGTGACTGACGGGCGGATGATATCACTCCTCGAAATGAGCGAGGAATGATTATTTGGGCCTGCAGCCGAGCACAAAAGAATGCGTCGCCGCCGCGCCGTCGTTCGCGCGCATTTCTTTAAAGACAAAAAAGCATCCCGTGCGATCACCTGTACCTTCGTACAGGTATCGCCTTCGCCAAGCCAGCGGGCGGGCTTTTCTCCCCCGAGCCGCACCCTCGTTAACATTATGGTGAACGTTCCGAGGGAGGAAATATGCGAACAATCGCCCGCCGGTTTTGGCTGATTCTTGCGGTTCTTGGGTTTTCTGCGCCACTTTCTTTTGGACAAACCACTAAAGCGCCGCTTTCTGACCGTGAAGTGCTGGCACTGGTTGCCGGAAACGCGCTCAGCGAGAACATCGTTCACGAGATCGACGCGCGCGGTTTGGCCTTCCATCCCGGCGACCAATTCCGCGCGCTTGTCACCGAGGCGGGCGCAGATTCCCGTGTCATGGCGGCACTAAACAGCGCGAAGACAAGCGATGCGTCCGCTCCCGAGGAAAACGACGGGACAAAGCAATTGCTCCAGCATCTCGCCGGAGCGGGGAAGTTCTTGCGGAACAAGCAATACGGCGAGGCAACTCAGGAATTGACGGCCGCAATTCAAAACGGCGGCGGCACCGAAACCGGATTTGTGATGGGAGCGGTGCTTCGCGCGCAAGAGCAATGGGGAAACGCGGAAATCATATTCAGAGAAGTTCTGCGCCAAGAGCCCGATTTTCCGGAGGCGCATACCAAGCTGAGCTACGAATTGTACCGCATAAACGATGGTGAAGAGGCGCTCCGCGAAGCAAGAATCGCACTGGCCGAGAATCCGAATAATGCGGAAGCCCACAAGAATGCGGGCCTGGCGCTGCAAATCTTGAATCGGTTCAACGCTTCCGAAGTGGAATACAACGAAGCGCTGCGCCTCAAGCCGGACTACGAACCAGTTCGGTTGGACTTGGGTTTGCTCTTCGCCAACCAGAGCAAATACGATCGGGCCATCGAGGAATATAAGAAGGCCCTCATCCTGGATCCGGACGATGGGAATGCGCACTACGCCCTTGGCGCGGAATACGAGCAGAACGGCAATCTTGATTCGGCCATCCACGAATACCGCGAGGCAAAACGCCTGAATCCGAGAATGTTCGACGCCCGGTCAAGTCTGGGCCACGCCCTGATGGCTCGCCGCATGTACGGTGACGCAGTGAGGGAATTTCGGGAGCTGGAAGCGATGTATCCGGATTCTCCTATTTGCCACATCTGTCTGGGCAACGCGCTCTTTGGAATCTCGGACCTCAAGGGTGCGGAAAAGGAGCTACGCACGGCGTTGGCACTGGATCCTTCTGAACCCTACGCGCACGAGGGCCTGGGCCGTATCCGCGAAGAGCAGAAAGACTATGATGCGGCCTTGGCGGAATTCCGGCGCGCCGAACAAATGGATGACACCTTCTACCGGGCGTTTATAGGCGCAGGGAGGGTCTTGCTGCAGAAGAAAGACTACGCCGGCGCCGTGAACGAATTGAAGCGCGCCGAGGCTCTCCAGCCAAGTGATGCTTATTTGCATGATCTTTACGGCCAGGCACTGCTGGCCTCGGGAAACAGTGCCGGTGCGATCGCCGAGTTCAAGGACGCCATCGCACTGAGCCCCAAGCAAGACCAGAAGACGGTTGGCGTAGCGACGGCGTTCGTGCCGGAGGCTAACCTAGCGGAAGTCCGCCTAGAACTGGCAGCAGCATACGAAAAGGATGAGGACTGGATCGATGCTCTCGATCAATTTCATCAAGCCGCGCTGATCGATTTCAGGCCGGAAATTCAGTCCCGGTACAAGGAGGCTCGGGATCGTTTTAAGGTGCACATCGCCGCTCTGAAAGCCTCCGGAAAATCCGCGGAGGCCGAGGACTTGGAAGCTCGCCTTCGGGTCTCAAACGTGGGCCCTAATATTTCCCAAAGACTGGACGACGTCATGCATGAGGGTCACGTTGCCGCCATGTCCGGTCACGCCGATGACGTGGAAAAAAATTTCAAAGAAGCGGTTGAACTGGCCCAGAAACTGCAGCCACCCGACGACCGGCTAAAAGTCTCACTCCTATATCTCGCAAATCTGTATGCCGGGAGAAAAGACTACGCTCGCGCGGAGGCTGCGTACCAGCAAGCGCTGAAAGTGACCGAGCAATTGCACGGCGCAGAGTCTCCGATGATGGATGAACCGCTGCAGGAGCTCGGCCACTACTCGCTGACTCGACAGGATTACAATTCCGCTTTCGAGTACTACTCCCGCGCGGTCGCGATTGATGAAAAGGCGTATGGAGAAACAAGCAACAAAACAGCGGACAGCCTGAGAAAGCTGTCCTTTGTCTTCCTCGCCCAAAGAGATTACGCCAAAGCGGAACCCTACTTGCTCCGGGCAGTGCGCATCGACGAATCGCTCTACGGGCCCGAAGGGCAGGACATGAACATTGTATTGACGGCTCTCTCTAGTCTCTACGACAAATGGAACAAGCCCGAAAAGGCCGAGCCTCGCTACCGCCAGATGCTTGCCATCCTCGAAAAACAGTACGGACCGGACAGTCCGGTCCTGGTCGGAACGCTCGTCAATGAAGCTAGGATGCTGCGTCAGTTGGGGCGCGTGGACAACGCCGCAAAATTTGAGGAACGTGCGCAGGCGATCCGAACGGCTATGGGCCAACCGGATGGGACGCCGTCAGCCCAGGCTCCCAATTGACGTGGGCAACTACGAGTGTTTCGCGACCGTGCGGATGATAGCGTCCTCAGGAGCATAGAGAAGGACGCTGCGGCTGGGCACGCCCGCAGCCAGGCGGCGCAGGCGATAACGGAAGGGGCGGGTGCCTGCACCGCTCGAATCCGCTTCCAAGCGATAGTAAGCGTCGAAATACCGAACCACGCGTGGCGGTGTCCAATCTAGCTTTCTGCGGCAGGCGTAAATCTCCAGAATTTCCCCTGATTCATCCTCTGAGAAGCATAGCTCGTCCGGAACTTCCGGCAGCCTTGCTGTGCGCACGCGTTCGCCGATGGCGCCCGCAAAGGAAGAGACGTTGGCGCCCGCACCGGCCTCATCCTTGCGCCGGCGAAACGGGCCAAAGATGATTTTGTCGGCCAGGAAGAGCGGAAGAATGCCGCAGGAATTTCCGCCAAACGCGCCGGCGCAGAGCCGTACGGCGCCCTCAATGCCAAAATACGCGATTAGCCACGTCACGGGATGCATCCACCAGACAATCAGCGCGGCGCCGCCGATATCTTGAGGCCGGACCCCGGGACCCAACTTTCCGCTTAGCGCCACGCTCACGCCATTGTCAACCCAGGTGGACATGGCATAGGAATACCAATACATCATCGCTACCAGGGCCAGCGCTGCCTCGGCGAATCCGTTGATCGCCGTGGCCCGCCGCCACACCACATTTTTGGCGAAGGGGAGCGACTCCCGCCACGGCGCCGGGAATATAGCGAAAATGGATCCGAAAAAGTAAGTCCACATGGCTGCTGGATTTCAGTCTACGACAGCCCGGCGAGAAACGGTTTTTGAGCTAGGAAGGTAGATTTCCAAACAGTAATCAAGGGTGGCTGGCACTCTGGAATGGCATTTTGCACGAGAGAATCCCGCAAGATTGTCGAGCATAGTGGCTACAGCTCCCCGAGTCTGTTAGATTGGCCGAAATGCGATTTTTGGCATTGTGCCCTTGCCGGCTCCCGATTCGGTTCTGAATGGTTCCTCCAATGAAATATTTCACCCCATTGGCGCGTAATAACTGATGGATGCGAGGAGACATCCCGAGGGGATGAGCCCCGCGGAACAGGCCGTCGCTCAGGAGCGCATCGCCCAAGCCAAGGCCGGCAACGCGGAGGCTTGGGGCGAACTTTATCGCGAGCACGCGCCCGCGATTTTCCGGTTCTGCCGCCGGGCGATGCCCACTCGCGAGGACGCCGAAGACGCCACCATGGATATTTTCATCAAGGTCCGGCAGAAGCTTTCGCAGTATGACGCCGGGCGCCCGTTCAGCGCCTGGCTGTACACGGTGGCCGCGAATCACTGCTGGGACCTGCTGCGGCGCAGAAAGCTGCGGCAGGGCCTGGAGACGGGCGAAGTAGAAAATATGCCGCTCGAGCATCCCGATCCGGGCCAGCTCGAACAGCTCATCGAGCGCCGCAGCGGCCAGGAAGTGCGGCGCGCGCTCGACCAGCTGCCGGCGCGCTCGCGAATGGCGCTCGTGCTGCGCTATTACTCGGACATGAGCTACGACGACATCGCCGCAACGCTGGGAGTGCGCCGGACGTTCGTCGGCGTCGTACTGCTACGCGCGCGCCACCAGTTGCGCGAAATCCTCGAAGGGCAAGGCGGCGCTAGTCTCGCCACAGGAGGTGGCGCGTGATCCATTTTGACGAAATGGCCTGCCTGTTTTACCTCGATGGGCAACTCGACGCGGCGCGCTCGCGGGAAATGGCCGCGCACATCCAGGAGTGCGCCTCTTGCCGCGATCTGCTTCACGCTCTCGAACATGAAACCACTTTGCTTTCGAGCGCGCTGACCGAGGACAACGAGCCGATGCCCGCGCGCCTTGCGAGCGAGCAGGGCCGGAGTATGCCCTCCTGGGTCTGGACGCTGGCATTCGCGGCTTTTGCGGCGGGCGCGTACTGGTTTTGGATCGATGGAATCGGGCCCTGGTTCGACCAACTGAGCAATGCGGGATTCGGCGGGACGGATGTATTCAGCATGATTGTGTTCAGCGGAGCTTTCTGGGAAGGATGGAGCGACATGATTGACGCGATACAGATTGGGGCTCTGATTTTGGCGGCGATCCTCGCGATCGGATGGATTCGTCGCCGGGTGCGGCGTTCCGTAGCGATTGCCGTGGTCATGTCGGCGCTGCTGTTCGCTCTGGCGCTGCCTCAACAGGCCGGGGCGGCGGAAGTGCGGCGCGGGCAATCCATCTCCGTTCCCGCGGGCGAAACGATTCACAATGACCTGGTTGCCACAGGCGCTTCCGTGAGGATCGAAGGCACGGTCGAGGGAGACGTGATCGCCTTTACGCGCGACCTCACCGTCACCGGGCACGTCACGGGCGATGTAATTGCATTTAGCCAGGAAGCGCTCATCGACGGCACCGTGGACGGAAATGTGCGCGTGTTTTCGCGCGGCGTGATCCTGCAAGGCGCGGTAGGCAAGAACGTCACGGCGTTTGGGAGCTCAGTCGATCTGATCTCCAAGGCCAACGTGGGCGGCGGAATGATTGTGCTCGCGGGCGAAACGGATCTGGACGGCAAGATACAGCGCGACCTGCTTGGATTGGTGGGCAGAAGCGATCTCGATGGCTTGATCGGCGGACAGGTGTGGATACGCGGAGGGACCCTGACAGTCGCCTCGACCGCGGAAATTCGCGGGCCGGCGACCTTCCATGGCCGCGAACAACCCGTTGTGCAAGCGGGAGCCAAGTTGGCGAGCCCCATTCGAATTGAACTCACGCAGGAGATTCGGCAGAACAGGCGGTCGGCAGCGCGCGTCGTGATCCGCGCCATTTTCGGTTATGCAGGGGCGCTGGTGGTTGGAATTTTGCTTCTAGTTATTTTCCCCGGGTTTTTCCGTGCCACATTGCGCGAGGCGGGCAGCATTGGCCTCCCGATCGGGATCGGGGCGCTGGCGCTGATCACTGGCGCGTTCCTGCTGGTTCTGGGAGTGCTCCTGTTATTTGTCGGCGTGGGCGCTGGAGTGGCGGGCCTAATGGCCTATGCGCCCATTCTGTATGTCGCGCAAGTGTTTGTCGGAACATGGCTCGGCAACAAGATCATGGGGCTGCCATCGGCCGCCACCAGTGCGGTGGTCGGGCGACTGGCTGTGGGACTGCTGATCCTTCACGTCGCGGGATTCATTCCCGTTCTTGGAGCGCTCGTGTGGCTGGCGGTTCTGCTGTGGGGGACTGGGGCGGTTTTGCTGGGCTTCTTCCGAATGTCGCAGGTGGAGAGCGCGGCAGTTCCCGCATGATTGATGTGAATTTGTGGTGCTGGCTTCACAGCTTGTGGAAAAAGCCGGGTAGCACAGCCACTCTTGGCTGTTTGATTTTTCCAGCACTTAGCAAAAGCGCACAGCCAGGAGCGGCTGTGCTACTTAAGGCTTCAACACAACTTTGGTCGCTACCAAGGTTCGATTTGTCCCGCCGGTATTGAACAGCGGGCCGCGCACCGAAACCAATTCTCCGAGAAGATTTGTCGAAGAGTTAATCGAACCGCCAACCTCAAAGTAGATCGTCGGCGGGGTGATGGATGTCTGCGCCTGAATCAGCGTAACGCCGCCGTGCCCGAAAAACAGGGATGGCAAGCTCCCAAGGTTGATGTTTGGCGCGCCAACCGATTGCACCGTCGCTGTAACTCGTGACGACCGGAGCCGTACTCGATCCGCAATCAGTGTGCTCGTCGATGAACTGTTTCGCCGGATCGAAACCTGCTGGCCCGCTACCAGGTCGGCGGCGCCGGTGAATGAAGATGAGAACGATGACGTGCTCAACTGGAGATTGTCAACATGCAGGAAATCAATATCGAAGGGCGTCGGAAGCGACGTGGAATACTGCACGGTCGCTTGCCCGCCAATAGTCAGGCCGGTCCCGGACCCTGAAATCGTGAGGACCACCATGTTGAATTGCTGCGATGCCGCATTTGTGCTGGTGATAATGCCCTCGACTTCCGCGTCGCTGCTGTCGGCGTCTTCAAAAAGGATGTTCCGGGCCAGAATCGATCCGTCGGACTGGATGCCGATATCCACGCTGAGGATTTGATTGTTCTGCAGGCACGCGAAGCCGGACGTCGCGCACAAACTCGTGGGAAAGAATGTCGATGTATTGTCCGCTTTCAAGGAATACGTTGCCGCCGCGTTCGTCAACGTAAAGGTTTTGCTCGTTGCGTTGATGTTTCCGACGTGACCCACGACGTCCTCGGCGCCGACTGGAGGCGCGCCGATTCCCGCGGGCGTGAACGGAGTGACGGTCGTTCCGGCACTGAAGTCCGCGCCCAGCGACGCGGAAAGCAGATTCTCCAGGTTGACATCGATCAGGAGTCCAGTGGTGCTGGAGGAAGCAATCGAGAACGATGTCAGAGGAACGGTCGTCGACAGACTCGTAGCTGTCGGCACAACCGGGCAGACCGAACCACTGGCGCAGCCTGCGATCGTGGTTGGCAAATCGTTTTCGATCGTGAGCGACGGATTCGCGAACGTGAGAGTCACGGACGTGTAATTTCCGGCGGGAATGTTTGTTGCCGTGGCGATGTACGCGATATCGGTTTGCAGCCGGGTCAGCTCCACCGTCGTCGATCCGGAAAACAAGGAAACGTTTCCGGGTGCCAAGGTCGCCCCGGTGAGGGTTACCTGGGCCGAGAGAATGCTCACGAGCGATGGAGGCGTATCGGTCATCGCCAAAACGACCGACGAGTTCCCGCTGTTTTGCTGCTGCGAGCCAAGCTGATTGTTGCCGCCGCAGCTCGCGAGGGCCGCACAGAGAATCAGCACAAAAATTGGCCAGATCGATCGAATTCGAAGCATGTTACCCCGGTGCTCTTGACCCCATGACAAGCGCGCGCAAACACCCCTTGCGCTGCGCCAGTTCGGATGCCTTGACGGCACGTTCAAAGCTAACACAGGGCGTGATTTACGGTGGGTAAATCCAATCAAATGGTTAGCAAAGAGTTTCTGTCCCTAGGGCCAGTCCTTAGTAGCACAGCCTCTCTTGGCTGTGCGGTTTTTGCGGCACTTAATAAAGGCGCACAGCCAAGAGTGGCTGTGCTACATGGGGCCAAAACGAAAGCGGCGTCCCAGACTGGCCGGGACGCCGCTTTCACTTTGCTTTGCATTCGAACGCGATTTACTGGGCCTGCCCGGTGGTGCGCAGCAGGAGTTGCGTGCCGCTATCCAGGTGCACGTTCTTCGTGGTTGAAACGATCATGGATCCCTGGGTCGCGCTCGACGCCGCGGAATTGATCGAAAGGCCCTCCAGGCCGAAAACACCTCTGCTGTTGGAAGCCAGCCGGCCCGTCGAGGTCAGCCCGCCCACAGCGCCCGAGGAGCGCGTGACCGTATTCAGCGACCCCCCGGCATTCACGGGGGCCGAACTGGCTGTGTTCATGACGGTGCCTGTCGTGGCGTTAGCCGTAGCGTTCGTCGTTGAGGCTACGCCGCCGGTAAGACCGCCGCCGTTCCGCGACGATCTTTGGACAGCGTCCATCCCGCCACCAGAAGTCATCGTTTCCTCGGCGCCTGTGGTAGCCGCCGCGGCGGATTGGGCAGAGGCCAGCGCTTGAATCGAAGCGTTAAAGGGCACTTCCTGGCCGTTCTTCAGCACGGCGTGATCGAACAAGATGCCGAGCTGGGATTGCGTCTGCCCGTTGGCTCGCGGCTGCGCTTGCGTAACGTGTCCGACCAGGTGCGAGCCCTTCTTCAGAATGACCTTGCCGTCTTGCTTGATGTCTTCTTCCGTGCGGACTTCCACCTCGTCGCCGGGCCTGCTCCTTTTCGCGTCGAGGGAAGTAGCCAGAGTCGCATCAATCTTCGTGCCGCTCGAAATGTTCAGGGAATTGTTGCTAGCATTGGCCGTTGCCGGGGCAGCGGATGGCATCGCAGCCGAGCTGTTGCCGGAAGCCTGCGCGCCGGAATTGTTTGTCTGGACCGCGGTTTGCGACTGCGCCGAGGCGCCCGTCTGGCCCGAGGCCATTGTTTGCGCGGCAGTTGTCCAGGCACCCAGCATCCCGATGGCAAGCAATGAAAGTATCTGCTTCATATGAAAATCCCTCCTATAAGCCGAGCTGTATTCCTGCACCCACCTTCGTTTCCCCGGTTTTTGTCATTGAAAGTGCATGGCCCAAAGGAGCAATTCCCTCGCCAAGGGATAACTGCTTATTTTCTTTTCGTTAGGACGAGGATTCGCATTAAGCGCGGAGCGGTAACCGAGTCATTTTTAGACGATCGAGCAATTTCTACGGAGGTAAAAATCTTCCACTTTTTGCCCCAAATTGGTACGCAGGAAGCGAAGAAAAAGAGAAGTTAGACCAGGCTCAAGGTGCGTCCCACTTGCGCGATAATTTCACAGGCGCGCTCCAAGTCGGCGCGCTTATGCGTCGCCGTCACCATGGCCCGCAAACGCGCCTTGCCTTCAGGAACCGTGGGAAATCCAACCGCGGGAATGTAGACGCCCGCATCGTACAGGCGGTGCGAAAACTCAAATGCCTTCGCGCCTTCTCCGACGTGAATGGGAGTGATGGGCGTTTGCGTCGCGCCGGTGGAAAAGCCGAGCTTTTTCAGACGGCGCTGGAAGAATTTCGTATTTGCCCAAAGCTTCTTGAGCAGCTTCTCGCCGTCCGGGGAATCGAGCAGCGTGAACGCCGCCTGGCACGTGGCCACCACGGAAGGCGGATGACCCGTGGAAAAAAGAAAGGGGCGCGCGCGGTGGTAGAGAAAATCGATCAATTCGCGCGAGCCGCAAACATATCCGCCCATCGCGCCGATCGCTTTGCTGAGCGTGCCGACCTGAATGTGCACGCGTCCGTGGCAACCGAGATGGTCCACGGTGCCTCGCCCGCCGCGGCCGAGCACGCCGGAAGAATGCGCATCATCCACCATCATGATGCAGTTGAATTTTTCGGCGAGGCTGCACAATTCCGCGAGCGGGGCAATGTCGCCGTCCATGGAGAATACGCCATCGGTGATGAGCAGCTTGTGGCCGGGCCAGTTTTCGGTTTCCTTGCAGAGGCGCTCGCAATCGGCGACATCCTTGTGCTTGAACACTTTGATCGTCGCGCGCGAAAGGCGGCAGCCATCGATGATGGAGGCGTGGTTCAGCTCATCGGAAAGAATTAAATCGTCTTTGCCCAAAATTGCCGCGACGGTTCCCGCGTTCGCCGTGAAGCCGGACTGAAACACCACGCACGATTCCGTTCCTTTGAACTTGGCGATCTGCACTTCGAGCGCCATGTGCAGGTCCATCGTGCCGGCGATGGTGCGCACCGCTCCCGCGCCGACGCCGTGCGTGCGGATCGCTTCGATGGCGGCGCGGCGCAGGGCTTTGTGCGTGGTCAGGCCGAGGTAATTATTTGAGCTGAGATTGATGACATCTTTCCCGTCGAAATGAGCGACGGGCTTTTGCTCGCCTTCCAGCACGCGCAAGCGGAAATGCAGGCCCTTGGCCTCAAGGTCAGCGAGTTGATCGTGCAAGTAGGAAAGCGGACTGGGATTCATTGCGGTTCCTGTTTTTATTTCTCGCTGCAATTCCAATTTCAGGTCTTGTAGCGCCGGCGTCCCGCCGGCGGTTTTGCAGGTTGCAATACACTGAAAAACCCGCCGGCGGGACGCCGGCGCTACCAGAGTATTCTCCGGCAATCGAAAGTTTTATTGTACGCGCTCGAAGGTGTAGCCCGCAGCGTCCAGCGCGGCGGTCAAGTCCGCGACGTGCTCTGGCCCGCGCGTCTCCATCGTGATGTCGATGACGGCGTCTCCCAGCACGACGCCGTAATAAGCACGGTCGTACATCGTTTCCACAATGTTCGCTTTCTGGTCGGCGATCACGCCGGCGAGCTTTTGCAGCGCGCCAGGATGATCGGGCAAATGGATTCGCAGGCGGACGAGGCGGCCGTCCTTGACGAGCCCGCGCCGGATGATCAGGGAGAGGAGCGAGACGTTGATATTTCCCGCGCTCACCAGAACGCCGAGCTTCTTCCCGTGATTCGGTGTTTTCTTGTTCAGCAGCGCCGCGGTCGCGGCAGCCCCGGCACCCTCCGCGAGCATTTTTTCTTTTTCGAGCAATTGCAAAATCGCGCTGGCGATCTCTTCCTCATCCACGGTCACGATTTCGTCGACATATTTTTGGACGAGGGGAAATGTCAGCGTGCCCGCGCAGCGCACGGCGATTCCGTCCGCAATGGTTTTATTCGCCGGCAGAGTCACGAGCTCATTTTTTTCGAGCGCCGCCTTCATCGAAGCGAGGCGCGAAGATTGCACGCCAATCACTTTGATTTTTGGATTGGTTTCTTTCACCGCGCAAGCCACGCCCGCGATCAGGCCGCCGCCGCCCACGGGAATGACGAGCGCGTCAAGGTCGCCGTGCTGCTCCAGCATTTCCAGGCCGAGCGTTCCCTGCCCCGCGATCACCGCCTCGTCGTCAAACGGATGAATGAACGTCAGGCCGAACTGTTTGGACCGGCGGACGGCTTCCTCGCACGCCTCATCGTAATTCGCGCCCGCCAGAATGACTTCCGCTCCGTAGCCGCGCGTGGCGGATACTTTCACGAGCGGCGTCGTCAGCGGCATGCAGATCTGCGCCTGGATGCCGCGCTTGGTTGCGTGATACGCCACCGCCTGCGCGTGATTTCCCGCCGAGGCCGCGATCACGCCGCGCCGCCGCTCATCCTCCGAGAGCAGCAGAATCTTGTTCAGCGCGCCGCGCTCCTTGAACGCGCCGGTCATTTGCAAATTTTCGAGCTTCAGGAAAATCGAGTTCCCCGTCTGCTGCGAAAATTTTTCGGAATGCACGAAGGGCGTGACCACGATCGAGCCCCGGATACGCTCCCGCGCCTCCTTGATCGAGCGAAGCGTCACCATCGGCAAAATCCTGAAAGCTGATTTTTAGTCATCGAAAGCGGCTCAGTGTAACGCAATGCGCTCGCCGGCTCCCCTGTCACCATCCGCCCGCGAGCGAAGCGCTATAGCATTACATAATGAGTGGGCTTAGGCCAACCGGTTCCCTTGCGTTACAGCCGCGGACTAGTTCCCTTGTGTCCGCCGATTCCACCTTGTAATCTTTTTTGGAGAGGCCCAAAATGTCCGGCACACGCATTCCCAGAGTCTTATTTTTCGCCATTGTTTTGGCGGCGATTGCACAGTGCGTTCACGATTATCCGCTGCTGCCGGACCGCCTGGCGTCGCACTTTGGCGCTTCCGGCATGCCGAACGGCTGGATGACGAAATCGCAATTCTTCATCACCTTTGCCATCGTGCTTCTACCGGCGCTTGCCGTCGAATTCTGGGTGTCGCACAGGATCGCGAACAAGCCTGATGCCAAGCTCAGATTGCCGAACAAAGAGTACTGGCTCGCCCCCGAGCGCCGCGCGGAAACGTTCGCCTATTTTGACAGTTTTTTTGCCTGGTATGGCTGCGCTTTCCTGTTCGCGGAGGTGTTCGCCATGGGGCTGGCGATGCGAGCGAATTTCGATACGCCGCCCCAGCTTCCGACGGGCCCCATTGTTTCCGTCATTGCCGGATTTGTTCTGTTTAACATCGTCGCTGTGATAGCCATGCTCCGCCGGTTTTCAACGACGCGATAAATGGGACCGCACGGCAAGAAAACTCTTCATGCCGCAACTTCCGCCCTGTGGTATCGACGGACTCGGATTTTTCTCTCTGATTTCAGCGCCTGAGCAAGATCGTAGTTGGACTGCATCCGCAGCCATGTCTGCGCGGTGCTGCCGAAAGCTTTGGCAAGGCGAATTGCCATTTCCGGACTGATGCCGGCACGCTGGTTGACGAGATTGTTGAGCGCCTGCCTGGAAACACCGAGAATTTTGGCGCCAGACGTTACACTCAATCCGAGCGGTTGAAGGCATTCTTCGCGGACGATGCGGCCCGGGTGTGGCGGGTTCTTCATTGGCATGCCTCTATTCCTTTCCTAATGATAATCAACTAGTTCAACATCATAGGCGTCTCCATTCACGAAACGAAAAATGATCCGCCAATTGGCTCGAACGGTAACCGCCCAGAATCCTCTCCGGTCGCCTTTTAGTTGATGCAGGCGATAGCCGGGAATGTCGAGAGCTTGCGGGATGTTAGCAGCGTCGAGCGTGGCCAGAATATTTTCGACTCGGTGAATGAGATCCGCCCCGATTTGGCTGCGGTCGCTACGTTCGAAAAGCCTTTTCAGCCCCCTGTGCTTGAAGCTCAGAATCATTTAGAATACAGTGTACAGTGACAAGTGTCTATTGTCAATGACTAAAATCGTACGTTAGGTGGAGCCGCAAATCCCTATCGATCTGGCGCGTCAACCATGCTTTCGCTACAATCGCGCCCGTCCCGGCCGCTCCGCATATCGCGCATGTCGGGACGGGAGTTGCGTTTGAACTTCAGCCAGCGCCTGAAGGAAATCCGCGATGGATTCGAGCCTGCCTTTTGGGTCGCGAACATCAGCGAAATTTTCGAGCGGCTTTCCTACTACGGCGCGTTTTCCTCGCTCGCCAACTACCTGCACGAATCGTTGAATATTCCCGTGGAGCAGACCGGCTCTCTCGCAGGCCTCTTCGGAGGGATGGTCTGGTTTCTGGCGATCCTGGGCGGTGCGGTGGCGGACCGGCTCGGGTTCCGGCGCGCGCTGTCACTCGCATACATGATCCTGGCGTGCGCGTATTTCCTGCTCGGCTCGCTGGGAACCGCATGGATGGCGCCCGTGCGGAACGCCGTGCCGCTCCTGTGGCTCGTGGCATTTGTTCTGGTGCTGCCGGCGCTCGGCATTTCGATGGTCAAGCCAAGCGTCGTGGGGACTACCGCGCGCGCGTCGCGCGAAAACGTCCGGTCGATCGGGTATTCGATTTACTACACGCTGGTTAATGTCGGCGGAGCGGCGGGGCCTTACATTGCGTCGTGGGCGCACCGCCGGCTGGGAGTCGAAAACGTTTTCCGCGTTTCCGCGCTCAGCGTGCTGCTGATGTTTTTCGCCGTGCTCTTGTTTTTTAAAGAGCCCCGGCGCTCCGGCGAACTCCAAGCCGCCAGCTTGGCGGAAATGGCGCGAAATTTATTCACCGTAATGACGAACCCGCGCTTCATGCTCTTTCTGCTGATTTTTTCCGGCTACTGGATCGTGTTTTGGCAGCAATACATCGTGCTGCCAATTTACATTCACGGTTACATCGATCCGCATGCGGATGTGGAATTGATTCTGATCACCGACGCCGCGACCGTCATTTGCCTGCAGTTTCTCGTCACATTCATAACGCAGAAAATTCCTGCTTTTCGGGCCATCACGATCGGAACGTTGATCTCCGCGCTCGGCTGGCTCATCGTCGCGTCGCATCCCGCCGTGTGGACGGTGGTGCTGTCCATTTTTGTAGTGGCGCTCGGCAAGACAATGCTTTCACCGCGCTACTACGAATACGTCTCGCGCCTGGCCCCGCCGGGCCAGCAGGGGACTTACATGGGCTTTGCGTTCGTGCCCATCGGAACCGGATCGCTCGCCGGAGGATGGCTGGGCGGCCGGCTGATGCATCACTACGGAGAAGTCATGCAGCGCCCCGCGCATGTGTGGTGGGCCATCACTGGAATCGGGATTGCCACGACTCTTTTGATGTGGCTGTATCATCTCGTGGTAAAAACGGCATTGCCCGCGCCGGCGTCCTAGATTTTCCTTCCCTAACTTTCCTCCAGGGCGCGGAAGTAACGAAAGCATAACACTATTCAAATAAGGTCTGCGACATCGCCGCGCTTCCATCGCATGATTGGATTGTCATGAATAAGCGTCTCTTCGTCGGGTTGCTGCTGGCTGGCATTGCGCTGATCTACGGCAACACGCTGTTTAACGGGTTCGTCTCCGACGATGAACTCTACATCACGCGCAATGCGCAAGTGGTGGACTCATCCCTGCACCTGTTGTTTTCGCCCAACCTGGTCAGCAACGTGTTTCGGCCCGTTACGTTCGCCACGTTCGCGCTGAATTGGAAACTCGGCGGGGCCGATCCGGTCGGATACCACCTGCTGAATCTCCTCCTGCACGCAGGCGCGACCTGGCTGCTTTACATTTTGTTGCAGGAGCTGATAGGGTCCACTCCCGAAGGAAAAACCATCGCCTCGGTTGCCGCGCTGTTGTACGCGGTTCATCCCATTCATACCGAAGCAGTGGCCTGGGCCGTGGGGCGCGCGGAACTTCTTGCCGCCGGCTTTCTTTTTGCCGGATGGATTCTGCATTTGCGCGATCGTCCCTACGCATCGCTCGCCTGCTTTGCATTGGCGATGCTGTCAAAGGAATCAGCCGTCGCATTCTTCCCGCTGGTGCTGCTTGGCGATTACGCGATCGGCAAGTGGAAACCGCGCCTCCAATACGCGATGGAAGGCGGGCTCGCACTGCTTTACCTCGGACTCTTGTGGAAAATTCAGGGAGGAAGGTTCGGCCAGACGGGAATTTCATTGGAAGACAATCCGCTCGCGAGCCTTCCCGGCGGATGGAGAATTCTGAACGCAACGCGCGTGGCGTGGAAATACGTGGCCCTTCAAATTTATCCGGCTGTGCTCTCCAGCGATTACTCCTTCAACCAAATTCCGATTTACCGGGATTGGCGCCACACGCTCCCCGCGGCGCTCGCGGCCGCCGCAGCCGTGGTCGTTTGGATTTGGGCGGTACGCAAACGGCAGGTGGGATGGACCCTGGCGGGCGCGATTTATTTCGCGGGCTTTGCGACTACGGCGAATATTCTGGTTCCCACCGGAACGATCATGGCCGAGCGGCTCGCGTATCTTCCGTCCGCGGGATTTTGCCTCTTGCTTGCGCTTGGCTGGAATTGGCTCCGGAAAAGGAAAGAGACTCTGGCCTGGGGACTCCTCGCCACGATTGCATTTACTTTTTCCGTGCGGACGGTGGTGCGAAACCAGGACTGGAAGAACCCTTTTACTCTCTTCTCATCCGCTGCGCGGGCCGTCCCGAACAGCGTCAGAGTGCATGTCAATCTTGGGACCCAATACGAAGCGCTCAATCAATTGGATTTGGCCGCCCAAGAATATCGAATTGCGTTGGGCATTCTTCCCGACTCCGCCGAGGCGCTGGCCGCTTATTCGGGGCTCGAATTCCACCGTGGCAACTATGCGGCTGCCGCACCAATGATGGAAAAAGCATTGAGCTTGAGAGGAAGGAACAGTCTCGATTATGATTTTATGGTTGTAACGTATGCCGCGATCCTGATAAAGACGCATCAACCCGACAAGGCTCTTGAAAATCTGAACCGCGAAGTTGCCGAATCGCCTTTTTATGTCCAGGGTTGGATGACGCGCGCCGCGCTTCATTACCAGCAAGGTGATTTGACGGACGCGCGCGCGGATGCGCACAAGGGCCTGAGCCTCAATCCGGGCGATCCGCATTTGCAGGATGTCGTGCACCGGCTGGATGCTTCCAATGTCCCCGTATTCCCGCATTGAAACAAAGACCCTGAAGCAGGCTACGAGAGGATATTCGCCGCGAGTGAAACGACTTGCTCGGCGATGGCCAGGCTTGAGGTGAGGCCTGGCGACTCGATGCCGATCAACTGGATGGCGCGGGGCACGTTCGTGTCGCCGGCGATCACGAAATCGGCGATCCCTTGGTGGCCGGGCGGCACGAGCTTGGCCCGGATTCCCGAGTAGGCGAGCTGCATATCTGCGGCTTCGATTTCGGGCAGCATGGATTTTGCGCGGCGAACGAATTCCTCGATAGGCAAGCGGTTTCGCTCGTAATCATTTTTGTCCGCAATATAATCCGCGGTGGGGCCGACGAGGACCGTGTCCCACAGCGTGCGCGTCAAGTGAACTCCGAGGCTCAGCCCGTCGGCGTGCGGAAGCGGGTAGACCAGATTGTTGATGAGATACGATTTGGCGCGCACCAGTTCGCAGTATTCTCCGCGCACTGGAAAGATGCGATAGTTGCGATTTCCAAGCATCGCGGCGATTTCATCGGCGTACAACCCCGCACAATTGATTACGCAGCGCGCTTCGATTGTCTCCTCAGATGGTTTCGCGCCCTCGCCGGCATCTCCCTCAACGAGCGTCACGGCAATTGAATCCACGCGCGGATCCAGCCGCACGACGCGCGTGCGCGTCAGCAAATTTGCTCCCTGATCCGTGGCCAGGCGCGCCAGTGTTTTTATGAGATCCTCGGCGGAGATGATGCCGGTTGAAGACACCTCCAGCGCGGCGGCGGCTTCGATGTGCGGCTCGCGGGCGCGCACCGCGGCGCGGTCCACGACGCGCAAACCCGCGACGCCGTTGGCGCGGCCGTTTTCGGCCAGGCGTTCGAGCTCCGCTTCCTGCTTCGCGTCATGAGCGACGACGAGCTTACCGCAATTCCGGTGCGGCACATGGTGCGCGGCGCAAAATTCGTACAGCAACCGGTTGCCCGCCACGCACAAGCGCGCTTTGAGCGAGCCGGGCGGATAGTAGATGCCCGAATGGATCACGCCGCTGTTGCGCGTGCTCGCGCCCATGCCGAGCCTGGGCATTTGCTCGACGAGAAACACGTCGCTCCAGCGCCGCGAAACCGCCCGCGCCACGGCGCAACCCACCACGCCGCCGCCGATGATCACAATGTTGGCGCGATCCACGGGAAACAGAATACTGGAGGTTGGAGGTTAGAGGCTAGAGGCTCGAAGCAACGAGGTAAGGAAGCAGGTAGCAGGAAAGATGGCAGAACGGAAACAGAGAAGCAAGGAGGCGCTATAGCAGAGTGGGAGAGAGCTTCGGGGAATGGAATTGAGATTTGAAATTTGAAGTTTGAAACTTGCGATGTCAAATTTGAGATGAAGCTATCTCATAAATATGAAAATTTTACACTCTGAACAAATAGAGCAAAACGCCAAACTGTGAAAGGCCTGTAAATAAAGGCTTCTCGATGCCCGTAGATCGATAACTCATGCATTTGGAGTGACCTGAAACCATTTATGAGATAGCTTCATTTCAAATTTGAAAATCAAGAGGTCGCGATTCAAAGTAAATATTCCACACTTGAATGTTGCGATTCCATATTTGCGATCTTAGATTCCAAGTCTCAGATTCAATACTTTTCCAGAGCTACAGTCCGAAAGGCTCTTTGTTCTACGATACTGTTCGCGACGCGTTTTTGGTTTGAAACACGCGCGCGAGGGTGTAGATATATGCCTTGCCTGAGTTCTCATTCAAGCGATTGAACACTTCGGAGGATTGCGATGCCCTGGAAATCTTGGTGGAAAGCTGCTCTTACGTTCGCGGTGCTGTTTTTGCTGGCAGGAAATCTTGTATGGATATCGGCGCAGACACGGCCTGAGGCGCCGTCGTTCGATGCTTCGCGCATGACGATGCAGCCTCCGCCGCCGGAGGGCGTCGCCATTCGCGCCGGGCGCCTGTTTGATCCGCGCACCGGGACGAACCTCGCGAATCAGGTGATCGTGATTCAGGGCGAGCGCATCGCGGACGTCGGTCCGGCGGACCGCGTGAAGATTCCCGCGGGCGCGCGCGTGATCGACATGAGCAGCGCGACCGTGCTGCCCGGGCTCATCGACCGGCACGTGCACCTGATGCAGAATCAGGAGCCCAACGACGCGCGCGCGCTCCTCGTGGGACAGCACTACGCGCTGGCGGATTTATTCGCCGGCTTTACGACGCTCCAGGACATGAATTCGCCCTTCACCTATGCGACGGTCGAATTGCGGGACGCAATCAATAAGGGCGTGATCGTCGGCCCAAGGTTGCAGGTCACAGGCCCCGCACTCACCCCCAGAGGCGCCACCTACTATGCGGCGCCGTCCGAGGTCGGTACCTTCGGCCAGATTCCTGGGATGCCCGTCTGGCAGAACTCGCAGAACATCAATTCACCGTGGCTGGCTCGCGCGGCCGTTCGCGAACATTCGCATTACGGGACCGACTGGATCAAGATTTACGACACGGAAGACTATGAAGGAAGCGGTTACCCAGTGCCGGCCGGCGGGGGCGCCTTCATGCCGGACGGCAAAATGATCACCGTGCCATCCATAACGCTGGAGGAAAACCAGGCCATTGTCGACGAGGCGCACAAGAGAGGATTGAAAGTTGCCTGCCACGCCTATGGCGGCGAAGGATTGCGCAACTGCCTCATGGCGGGAGTGGACCTCCCCATCCACGTGATTGTCGGCGTTACGGGTGCTCCGGGATTGGATGATGAAACCATACGGCTGTTCAAAGTCCCGCTGGCGGATGGAACGCTTCGCCCCGTAAATCAGACTTTGTGGGACCTGGCGGGGCCTCTCGACGAGATCGATATGAAAGTGAGCGGCGGGAAAACTTCGCGCTTCCGGCTGACCGAGCTGAGTTTCAAGAGGCTTGTCGCCGCGGGTGTGACGGAAACCTTCGGGAGCGGGGCCTACACGGTCGGACATGGCGTGCAGGCCTACCAATTCGGTCTCTATGTAAAGTGGGGAATGTCGCCGGCGCAGGCGCTGCGCATGGCCACGAGCGATGCCGCCGCAACCCTCAACTACGACCTGGGCAAGCAGATCGGATACGTCGAAAAGGGAAAATTTGCCGACCTCGTAGCCGTTTCCGGCAACCCGCTCGAGGACATCACCGAAATGGAACGCGTGAAGTTTGTGATGAAGGGCGGAGTGGTGTTTCGCAACGATTTGAAGTAACGAAAAGCCGTTTTTATAGCCGCGTACCGCAGGAACGAAACTAGATCATAAAAACAAGACGGGCGGTCCAGTTTCCCGTGCCTACCACGGGAAGCTGGACCGCCCGTCTCTTTGTTTCTAACCGTCTTGTTTCTAACCGTCATCTCCAAACGAGACCGGAGATGACCTGGCTCTGTTGACATCCTCAATAAAGGCGGCGATGTTTCAACCGGTACATATTGAAACTCAGTCCGAGCAGCAGCGCTTGGCGCTTCTGTGTGCGCAGCGAGCGGCCCGGCGCACGGGCCGAGAGCTTACGCTTCACCGAGCTGAACATGGTCTCGATCAGGGATCGGCGGCGGTAGAGTTGTCGCGGGAATGCGCGCCGCATCTCGGCGCGCACTCCATGGATGCGCCAGCTTTTCTTTCCGCGCTTGGCGGGAATCACGCTCTGCGCCCCGAGTTGTTTCCGGATGTAGGTGTGGTTCCTCTCGCTGTCGAACTCGGCGTCGGCCAGCACCAGGCCGATGCGCGTTTGCTCGGAAGCCGCTTCGACGACCTCCGGCAAATTGGCACAATCGTTCCACGGGCCGCGTCGCGCGATTTGCGACAACACAAATTGCTGATCCAGATCCACCACGACTACCCACTTCAGCCAGTGACGCCACGGCAGCGGTTTCTGCCCGTGATGATGCATGCGCCGCACAAAGAACGTGCTGACCGCTCCCTGGGCCAAGCCCGTCGCATCGACCGCGACGCGGGCTCGCCGCCGTCCTTTTCTGCGCGTGCCGCGCAGTTGGCGCACCGTCTCGCCGACCGCCCGGTCGATCGTCACATCGTCCAAACGCTGCAGGAAACGATACAAGGTCGTGAAGTCGGGGACACTGGCAAGACCCAACGCTTGGCGGAGTTCGCGATGCTCGCCGAGCCGCACCTCGGTCTCGCGAAAGGTCCAGTCTTCGTAACGCATCAGACAGAGAATCGCCAGCAGTTGGGGTTGGTTGAACAGGCGCTTGCTGAAACGACTTCGGTAGCGCGGGAGCACCGCCTTGCAGACTTGCAGGGCGACGCGGGCAAACGGCAGGAGTCCGACTTCGGCCATCGCACCTCCTGCTTCCATAGAAAACAACAATTGCGAACGATCGGATACGCCGAATTTTCATTGTCGTAGCGAGGATGTCAACAGAGCCAGATGACCTTTGGTTTTTCCAAGTCAGCGGCCGGTCCGGCAGAGCCGGACCGGCCGAACCGACTAGAAGGTGAGTTTCAATCCGACCTGCATGACCCGCTGGCTTCCCGAGCCGATGAGCGGGTTGCCGGCCGCGAAATCCGGCGTCAAGAAAGAAGCGCCAAACGCAGCGCCCGGACCCGGAGAATTGCCGGTGTTAACCGAGCTGGAAGCGCCCGAGGGATTGGCGGCGATGGGATGGTTGAGGACGTTGAAGACCTCCCAGCGCGCCTGGATGCCATAGCGCTCTTTGAACGTAAAGTTCTTGAAGATGGACATGTCCCAATCCTTGAATCCCGAGTCGCGGAAAATGTTCCGGCCCATGTTGCCGTACGTTCCGAAAGCCGGAGGAGTAATGAACGAGCTTCCGTTCGGGGAGATATAGCAACCAGCGAGCTCCAGCGGAGTGCCTACAGCTCCTGTTTGCCCGGAGTGCGTCTGGCAAGCGCTGACCTGGGCTGCAGTCGCTGGCGTAGTCACACCACCGTATGGGGTTGTAACCGTGCAAAACACGTTTCCCGTGGCGAAGGGCAAAGGCAGAGCAGGTGCAGCGGGCTGGGCCACGGTGCAATCCGGGAAGCTGTTCTTGCCCGAGGAAAAGTCGGCCGGATTGCCTGAGATGTTCCAGCGGTCAGTGTTTTCACCGGTTCCGCTGAAGTTGTCGGCCGGATCGTAGGTTTGCCACGGCTGTGCAGTAGCAAACGTCACGATGGTATTGATCTGCCAGCCTTCCAGCAATTGGCCGAAACCCTTGATTCCAGGAATGTTGTAGGTGGCAGTGGCCGTCAGGCGATGACGTACGTCGAAGTCGCTGCTGGCGTAGTCTTGACCGAGATTGTTGCTGTTCTCCGGGTTCAATCCGAACCGATTCAAGGAGCCGTTGTCCAGGCCGTGCCCGTAAGTGTATCCCACGTTGAACAGCAAGCCATGTGATAGACGCTTCGTCAAGCTCACTTGGAGGCTATTGTAATTGGAATAAGCGTTGTTCCCTACCTGGTAGATGTAACCCAAATATGGGAACTTATTAAAGAACGGCCGTGATTCCTGAGTCGCGTTGGCTTTAGGCGTCAATGGGTTTGAGCAGGCATCAGCGGTCTGCGCTACGGTCAGGCTGTTCAAGCAGAAAGCCGCACCGAGCGGCGCTTGGTTGATATCTTGAAAACTCAGGAGCCTGTAGCCGTGATTGCCAACGTACTCGACTTCCATGGAGAAGTTCGAACCGAAGGCATGCGTGACTCCTAAGTTATAGTTTATAACAAAGGGTAGTTTCAGATTCTGGTTCACCGCCATGAGGTCGCACGGCGCAGGAGCTCCGTTTGCGCCGTCCCCACAGTTGATCCCTGCTCCAGAGCTGGGTAGAACCGTCGTTTGTCCGCTGCCACAGGCTGAATTAGCGAACACCGGACCACTCGTAACGCCGGGGTCCCAGCAGAGTTGACTCGGAGCGAAGCCGGCTGAGCCGAGTGTTATGTTGCCGCCGCCGGATCCGGGACAAATGATCGGAAGATGGCCTGGCCCCGTGCCCGAAATCCCGCAACTGATCGTTGCTCCGGTCGGGGTGGCGTTGGTTGCAGTGGAACCGTCGCCCTGCATGTTAAATTGCCCGTCGAAAGTTTCCAGAGTCCACGTCTCGTGAATCATCCCGACACCCATCCGGACGACCGTGTTCCCGTTGCCCCGAACGTCCCAAGCCAAACCAAACCGCGGCTCGAAATCGAAGGGATCGCCCTTCCAGACCGTGGGGTAGCCAGCTTGCCCTTGCTGGATCATGCCAGTCGGGGATGACGGGTCGAAGTTACCTATATTGTTGTTCGCATCCTTGAAAGGTGTAAACACCATGTAGCGGAGCCCCAGGTTGACGATGAGTTTTTGCGTTACCCGCCAGTCATCCTGGATGTATCCAGCATAGTTAAAAGCGGTCAACTTCGCTTGCGGCTGCCCGGAAAGAAGCGTCGCACCCGAAAGGGCTCCGGCGAAGTAGTCCTCAAGCGACGTCGAATTACCATTAAGCAACTGCCCGCCGAGGAAGTTGAATCGGCCGCGGCCGTTGTTAAACACCGCCGCGTCGGCTTCAACGTGGGCCAATTCTCCTCCAATCTTGATAGAGTGCTTCCCCTTGAGGATAGAAACCGAGTCCTGCACATCCCAATATGGATTGGGGGTAAAATATTGGGGCCGGTTAAACGCGGTTCCCACAACCGGCGTGCCGCCATTCCCAAACCCTGTGATGACGATGCTCGGCAAGCCACCAGCAAGAGGATTGGTTACTCCCGTGTTAACGCCATAGGCGCTGTTCGCAGTTGCACCGACGTCGATATTGACGAAGTCAAATGTGGTGCGATCGTAGCCAAACCGCGCTTCGTTCACCACATTCGAGTTGGGGGTGTAGACCCAGCTCGAGGTGATTGAAGTGGTTCGAATGGGCGCATTGTCGGTCGCGTTTTGCGAGACGAAAGCGTGATCTTCTCCCGTCGAATTGTAGTGGCCGTAGAAGAACATGCCGTTGAAGGAGTTCTTGTCGTTGGGGTGGTAGTCGAGTTTCCCGACGCCGTTATCGCTGGTATTAAGCGTAGGGAACGTGCTCAGGAAGCTGTTCGATGTGCCGGAATTCGGAAATATTTGACTGCTCCCGTCCATACCGGTACACACGGCAGTCGTGGCTGTTGGCTCGGTGCATCCCGACAGTTTCTCGCTCACCGCGCTTCTGGGTATGCCCGCCCCTTGAAGGGCCTGTATCGCGTCCACCATGCTCAAGGAAGGATTTCCTACGGATGCCGTCGCTGGAACCGATATTCCCCCGACGAAGCCAATGAGCGAACGCAGGCCTTCATATCCACCGAAGAAGAAAAGCTTGTCCTTCTTGATCGGCCCGCCTACCACAGCGCCGAATTGCTTCAGCTGCGCGGCCGTCTGTGGACACGTCCCATCTGGCTGAAGCAATGCGGCCGAGCAGCCAGCGGGACTTGCGATATTGAAGAAGTTCCGAGCGTCCCAGTTCTGGTAACGGCCGAACGCATACGCATCGCCGTGCAGGGTATTGGTGCCGGACTTGATACCGACGTTCACGATCGCGCCGGCCTTCCATCCGTATTCCGCCTTGGGATTCTCCATGAGGTTGAATTCCTGAATCGCGTCCACGGGCATGATGGTCGCGCCGTCCGTGAACGGGCTGGGCATGTTGATAACCGGGCGTCCATCAAAGAAGTTGGAGTTAATTATACCTTCGATGAGCCAAACAGATTCATCAGGGCGCACGCCGTTGGTGCTCTGCGTCCAGGGTCCGCCGCCGGGCTGGAGCATAACACCGGGGCGCAGACCCAAAAGGTTCTGGTAGTCGCGGCCATTCAAAGGCAGGTCGATAATGTCCGCGTTCTCAAGAGTGCCGCCCTGGGTGGCATTCGTGGTCTCCACCAGCGGGACGGATTCGGTGACCGTGACGGTCTGGTTCTGCTCGCCGGGCTGTACGGTGAGGTCCACACGAACTTCGTGGCCGACTTCGATCCCAATGCCCTGACGCTCGATTCTCTTGAACCCTTTGGCTTCGACGCGGACCGTGTAGTTGCCCGCCGTCAGGTTGGGAGCGTTATACGCGCCCGCATCGTCCGTGGTCAGGGCTCGATTGATTCCCCTCTCCGTGTCGATGACGGTTACCGTGGCGCCGGCTACGACGCCGCCGCTCTGGTCGGTGACAGTTCCGAGAATACGGCCGAAACTGCCTTGTGAAAACGCCGGAAGACAAAGCAAAAGAGCAGCAAAGAGTCCACCCAACAATTGCACGGCCTTCTTGCTCCGCGCACCCCAACATCTCTTACATCGTGCGATTACTGAATTCATTTCTGGACCTCCTGTCCATGACTGTCCAATGAATCGCTTCTGAATCCGGTCCCTTACCCCACCCATAGCTTGGTTCCAAATGCTGAATCGCAGAAACAACCAGATAGATCCTTTGGCGCTCCCGGTATGCGGCTCCATGATTTCCGACACCGCGAGAATACAGCTCTGCTCTCCGGCCGCACCAACACCAAACGCATGTTCAGGATAAAAGTGGATTGCTCCAATGGATGGCACACCGCACGATCACCCAATTGATCGCGTCTTGCGCTGCCGGTATTTCCGACCGATTAGCACCCCTGGCAACGTTTGCCATCCCCACATTACATTGCGCTACTGTCAAAACAGTAACGTACCCTCCATACGCGGAGCCCCACCACTTTTATATGGACCGGATTCTTATTCCTTGGGGGCGTATAGTCAAGTCTTATTTTTGTAAACTCCAGCCCCCGATATACAGGGATTAATGTATATGGTCATAACGCGGCAAAAGGTTATGTAGTTAAGCTTATTACGAGGGAGCGATGCTCCCGGCGCGTCTCTCCGTGTCCTTGCCTGAGGAGCTTCGTCGGATCAGGATGCCGGTCCTGACTCATCCATTCGGAAAGGGCTTTCAAAGAAAACATTCCAGCGCGCGCCAGGGATTCCAACTATTCGGTTGCGCCCAAGGGAAGGAAGTATTGCGTGCCTTTGACCGGCTCCTGCAGGCGGCGCAGGAGTTGCTGGAGGTCGGCGTTGCGCTCGACGAAATCGATTTCCGAAGTATTGATGACCAGCAGGTCCGAAGAGGAGTAGCGGAAGAAGAAATGCTCGTAGGCGCGGACGACTTCCTCGAGGTAGGCGCGCGAAATCTGTTTTTCGGCCGGGGATTTTTTCTTGGCGATGCGGTCGCGCAGGACTTCGGGGGTGGCCTGGAGATAGATCACCAGGTGGGGCGGTTTCAGGGCCGCCGCAAACATTTCAAAGTAACGCTCGTAGAGCTTCAACTCCTCGTTGTCGAGATTGATGTAGGCGAAGATTTTGTCCTTCTCGAATAGAAAGTCGGAGACCAGGGGCGACGCATCGTTCTGTTGCGCCTCCGCAAGGCGGTGATGCCGCTCGATCAAGAAATACAGCTGCGCGCGGAAGGCGGAGCCTGGTTTTTCCCTGTAGAAATCGGCGAGGAAGGGATTGTCTTCCGGATCGAACACACGCCGCGCATGCAGGCGGTCGGCCAGGATACGGGCCAGCGTGGACTTGCCGACGCGGATGGGCCCTTCGATCGCGACCGAGCGCGGCGGCTCGAAGGCGGGGGCCGGTTGCGGCGCGGCGGAAGAGGATCGCGGCATGGACCGGAATTATAGCCGAAAGAACGGCGTTTGCATGCACCTGCAATCTAGAGAGGTCGGCCCTAAATCGATGTTGCCTCCCGTAGTTGAAATTGAGGTTGCATTTTAGGAGGTCCGACCTTCAGGTCGGACAATGAGCGACGTATGAAAAGGCCTTTAGGCCCTGAAGCTCCAGGGGCTAAAGCCCAAAAATGCTCGAGCCTTGACGTCGGGGCTGAAGCCCCGACCTCCTAAATTCAGACCCTTGATGACAATTTTCATAGGACCATATTTCCATTATGGATCGGTCAGGCAAGTTTTGCGGGGTTGCTGCGAGTCGTTGCAGTAACGCTGCGGGGAGCGAACGGGAACGCGGCAGGGACGGCCGGTAGCTCAATGCGGAACGCGGCGCCGCCCTCTGGCCGGTTATAGCAGGAGATTTGCCCGCCCTGATCCTGAATCAGCCCGTAACAAATGCTCAAGCCAAGACCGGTGCCCTTTCCGACCGGCTTGGTCGTATAAAACGGGTCAAACACGAGACGCGGATCGCGCATGCCCGGACCCGTATCGGAAAAAAGGATCACGACATTGCCGTTTTCAAAGAGCGTCCGAACGGTGAGCGTGCCGCCGCCGGATTCCTGCATGGCATACACTGCGTTGTTGATGATGTTGGAGAAGACCTGGAGCAATTGGTTCATGTCCCCGCGAACTTCGGGGATGCCCACGCCCGTCTGCACTTCGATGCGGATATTCTTGCCGCGAAGATCGAAACGGCGGAACTGCGCGGAGGTGTTGACGATTGCGTTGATATCGACGGGTGAACGCTGCTCGCTGGGAACCTGGCGGGCGAAGCTGAGCAAATTGTTGACCAGCGTCTTGGTGCGCCGCGCTTGCTCGCGAATTTTTTCCGCCACATTTCTCGTCTTTTCGCCGATGGAAGCATCATCGGCGAGCAACTCGGAATATCCCAGGATGGCCGTGAGTGGGTTGTTGATTTCGTGCGCCGCGCCCCCGACGAGCTGCCCGATCGACGCCAGTTTCTCCGATTGAACGAATTGCGTTTGCAGCCGCTTGAGATTGTCGATGGATTCCTGCGAAGCACGGAGGAGCCGCAGCCGCTCGCGATCCACCAGGTCGTGGCGCAAGAACGCAAGGATGCCAAGCGGCAGAACCGCGCCCAGGGTGACCAGGACGCGGAACTGATGCACGGCCATGGGCGCCTTGCTGATTTTCAGGCACCAGAAGCCAATCAAGGGAAGCGAAAGCAAAGCCGCACGCGCCAGTCGCGACGCCCAAACCGTTTCCTCCGCGTGGCCATGATGGGCCGCCGGTTCCGAGGCCGGCACGGAGGCAAACTTGGTTTCCTCACCTCGATCCCGGTACGCGAGGATTCCAGCCGTGCCCAGCCAGAGAAACGAAATCAGCAGCGGCAGATCGTACAAACTGCCCCTCGAATAAGTACCCCGTCCGACTACCAGTTGAATCGCCAACAATCGAATTACGTAGATGGCCCTGGCAGCCGCGAGATGCGCATAAATCCGGCGCCAGTACCCCGTGGCGTGCCTGAAAAGGTAGGCGGCCCCGCCGACAAATACGGTGTTTTGAAGAAGTGAGATCGCACTGAACGCTTGAACGTACTGTTTGTTGTCAGCCGCGACGTATTGCCAGGGAATCACAGCGAATACGTAGAGGTAAAGCCACCAGCAGAGGATCAACCCAAAGTCCACATAGCCATACATCGTCTTCCGGTCATCCGGGCGCTTGTGCGGTTGCACGGCGAGAGCCGCAATCATGGGAATAGCGTGAAGATAAAAAACAATGTCCACGTTGAAATGATATCCGTTGAACAGATACGGGGAGTCCCGGTGCTGGTAGATTTCGATGTAGGTCCAGATCGTCTGGCCCGCCAACCAAAGCGAACTGCCGAAAGCGAGCAGCATCCAAAACGCTCTCTTGCGCAAGTCGGGCGTAACCGCATTGATCAGCAGAGCCCCGTTGACAAGCAGAGGCATCAGGCAAAGAAGGAGGTCAGCTGCCGAGGTACGAGCCGCACCTGCGGGAACCCATTCGCAAATGGCGATGTATCCACCCAGCAGGATGAGCCAGGCGGCTGCGATGTACCAATTCCCTCGGGAGGCGGGTTTCATAGTCCGACTGATTCTTCAGTTTATCGCAAGCGAGGAACAGGAATGGATCGGCGAGGTACAGGTATGCCGAAAATATAACAACCGGGGCGCGGCCCATCGTTCGCGGCGACTTCGATTACGCGTGATCTATGATGATGCGTCGGAAATAGAGTTAGGAAGCATTCCCCAAGGCCGAAGCGGCGCCACGCGGGAGAGATACCCGTCGATGCTGAGGGAATAAGCGTTCACTTCAGTTGGGCTTGCCGCTTTTCGAGTTTGCCCCGGAAGGAACTGTCTTCTCAATCCATCGGGACATCACCGCCGCAATCTCCATGTTGTTCTTTTCCAGCATCATCATGTGCCCGTTGCCGTGAATGCCGGCGTCCGCAAGCTTGATCCAGGTCACGTGGACTCCTGCTTGTTCCAGGTACTTGACGGTGCAGTGGTCATACGCCCGATGGTAAGACGACTCCGAGGTCACGACGAGGATCGGCACTTTTTGGAGGTTTGGCAGTTGGCGCGCCGGAGATTTTTGCATCCAGCAGCGGCTCACGTCCGGCCCGTCTGGCTGCTCTTGCCGGACAATCGCGAGATCCGATGAGTTTGCCGCCGGCGGAGAATACGTGAGCGGACTGGCGGTGATTCCCCAGGGCCGTTGCTGATCGGCGTCGCGAAACCACTCCGGCGCTGCGACATTTTCCACATTGTAAAACGGCGGCCCGCTGGGCTCGACCGCGACGATCGCCTTCACCCGGCCGGGCTGGGCGTCGGCCACGGGCCAGCCGGTCGCTCCGGATTGAGAGTGGGTCAGCAGGATCGCTGGGCCGATTTTTTCGAGCAGCGCGAGGATTCCTTCGCTGGTGAGCTCCTGTTGAAGAGGAAAACTCACCATCGCCTGCACCTGCGATGCGTAGAACTGATCGAAGATCGGATCGCCCGGCGTGCCCTTGCCCGGCCATTGCGTGTGCAGATGCGCTTGCGGCCAACGGTTATAATTTTCAATCGCCGTAAAGCGTTGCTGGACGAAATCGAGACTCGGCGTTGTTTGCGGGCCGTAAAGAGTATTCAGATAGGCGCTGCGGCCGCGGCCGGCCTGGTCCACGACGTAAACCGCGTAGCCTTGGCGCAAAAAAAATTGCGCCCAACCCTCGCGGCCGTCGGGCGTTCCGGTGAAATTGGTGCCGGTCTGCGCTCCGCCGTGAATGAAAACGATCGGATAGGGATGCCTCTGATGGGCCGGAATTTGGAATTCCGCGTAAATCTGTCCGCTCATTACTTTCGCATCTTTATCCGTAGAATATTTTCCACCCGCAAATACATACCCTTCCCGCGCAATTTCGAGTGGCGGCATCTTGCCGGTCCGAGCTGCCGTACCGCTCGCCGCCGGCGAGGGATCGCTCGCGGGCCCGTGAGACTGCGGGGAAGCCGATGCTCCGATTGCGAATCCAAGCATCGCAACAGAAAGAAATCCGATGGCGCGTTTCGATTTGTTCATTTGATTTCTCATCGCTTCGTCCTCCGTCAAGGTCTTTGTAGGACAGCCACTCTTGGCTGTCCCCCGCAGTCTCAGCAAGACTTACGCGGACAGCCAAGAGTGGCTGTCCTACCATAATCCCAATCGCAAGAATCTTGGTCTACTGCCGCAGTTTCATACTTTTTCCGGCGCCCGAAAGACTACACCGACTTTGTCTGGGGAGCACCACTTTTAGGAATCGAAACGAATCGACGCCCTTCGTTCGCAAAGCAGGCGTGGAAGGAATATTATGGGCAATATGGCGGAAAGCAGCGCTCAGGAAAAACTGCAGGTCGAAGAAGCTCGCGCCGATTTCATCGCGCGTTTCCCCGGCTACAAGAAGACGTCCTTGCTGGACGATCTGCGCGCCACGGAATACCGCCGCCTGGACGAACGCGGCCAGGTCTACCTCGACTACACCGGCGGTTCTCTCTACGCGGAATCGCAATTGCAAAAACATTTCGATTTGTTGCGCTCCGGCGTTCTAGGCAATCCGCATTCCGCCAATCCAACGTCGGCAACCACAACGGATCTTGTGGAACGCACGCGCCGTCAAATTCTGAACTACTTCAATGCCCGCGCCGAGGATTACATCCTGGTCTTCACGCAAAACGCCTCGGCAGCGCTCAAGCTCGTGGGCGAATCTTTTCCTTTCGCGCCGGGCAGCCGTTACCTCCTCACATTTGACAATCACAATTCCGTAAACGGAATTCGCGAATTTGCGCGCGCCAAAGGCGCCAACATCTCTTACGCGCCGCTCGTGATGCCGGAACTACGGCTGGACGTTGCGCGCCTCGAACCTTTGCTGGACGAGGCCGATCCGGCCCACGCCCATCTGTTCGCCTATCCGGCGCAGTCCAACTTTTCCGGCGTGAAGCACCCGCTCGATCTCGTCGCAAAAGCGCAGAGCAAAGGATGGAGCGTGCTGCTCGATGCGGCCGCCTTTGTGCCGACCAGCCGCCTGGACCTCACGGCCGTGCAGCCGGACTTTGTGACGCTCTCTTTCTACAAAATGTTCGGCCACCCGACGGGCGTCGGCGCATTGCTCATTCGCCGTTCCGCTTTGGCGTACTTGAAACGTCCGTGGTTCGCCGGCGGCACCGTAAATTTCGCGTCGGTCCAGGGACAGGCGCACGTGCTTTCGCCGAATGAGGCCGCGTTCGAGGAGGGCACTTTGAACTATCTCTCCATCCCCGCCGTCGAAATTGGTTTGCAGCACCTGCAATCGATCGGCATCGAGACCATCGCGGAACGTGTGCGCTGCCTGACGGGTTGGCTGGTGGAGGAGTTGCTCGCGCTGCGCCACGCAAATGGCCGCGCCATGGTGCGCATCTACGGCCCGGCAACGACGCAGGCGCGGGGAGGTACCGTAACGCTCAATCTCTACGACCCGCAGGGGCACCTGCTGGATTACCGCCGCGTCGAAGAGTTGGCGGGCGCGGAAAACATTTCCCTGCGCACCGGTTGCTTCTGCAATCCCGGCGCGGGAGAAATCGCGGAAGGCTTGACTGAAGAAGACATGCGCGCCGGTTTCACCATGGGCGCCGAAATCAACTTGCTCAGTTTCGTCCGATTGATGCAGGAACGCGGCCACAAAAGCGCCGGCGCCATCCGCGCCTCGATCGGCCTCGCCACAAATTTCGCCGACGTTCTGGCGTTTCCTCCGGTTCGTCTCCGGCTTCCGCGACCAGACCCGCCTGACCATCGGAGACGTCAGCTTCGACATCGAGTCCTGCCGCATCATCCGCGACGGAAGCTAAGTGGCGTGGAGATTGCTCATGTAGCGCCCGCCTTCCAGGCGGGCATCTGCTTGGTTCCAAAGTGCCCGCCTGGAAGGCGGACGCTACACAAACTAAAACCGAGTTCTCTCATATACTCTTCAGGCGGGTAAAATGGAACGGCGGCCGAGGGGAAGCGACAGGCGTATATCTGGACAGCCATAAATATTTGTGAGGTGAACCATGTTCATGACGAAGCGCAAGCCGGCCGGCGTCGGCGAAATATTGATCGAAGAATTCATGGAGCCGATGGGACTGACGCAAGGCGCGCTGGCCGAAGCGATGGCCGTGCAGCGCAAGCACGTCAACGAGCTGTGCAACAACCGCCGCAATGTCACCGCCGCGACCGCGCTCATCCTGGCCCGGGTGTTCGGCAATAGCCCCGATTTCTGGCTGAACGTGCAGCGGCGCAGCGATCTTTGGAAAGCCATGCACTCGCCGCGCCAACGCCAGCGGATCAAACGCGCTCGCCCGGTATCCGCCGCCGCATGACGCACACTTCGCCGTCGGGGATTGCAATTTCGAAATGAACTGGCGGAGGGGGGGGGATTCGAACCCCCGGGACCCTTTCGGGCCCAACGGTTTTCAAGACCGCCGGTTTCAACCGCTCACCCACCCCTCCGGTCGTCCTAGTTTAACTGCCAAGGCCCCAGCCTTCCAAACATCTTCCAAATATTACGTTACTTAACCTAAGGTCTTTGGTTCGCCCACGGGTTGATTAGCAACACGCCGGTAGGCGCGAAGTGTTCGGTATTCCTGGTCATGACGTGAAGGCCGTGACGCCGTGCCGTAGCGGCAATCAAGCCGTCACTTGCGGGAACAATCTTACCGGCTTTCTGCGCCGCGGCTGTGAGTTCTCCCCAGATATGGCTGGTCTCGAGATCGATGGGCAGGATTCGGTCGGCATAATACCGTTCGAGCGCCTGCAACCACGCCTGGAGGTCGCGTTTGTTTTTGCTTTCCTTGAGAAGGGAGATCCTCTTGGCGGCCTCTCCAATGGATACTACACTGAGAAACAGGTTATCGCTGTCGAGAGCTTCCACCGCGCGACGCACGCCGGGATGCCCTTTTGGACGGCGCAGTTCCGAAACCACGCAAGTATCGAGCAAGACTCTCAAAATTTCACTTCACGCATCGGGGAGTCATCGCGGGTAAGATCCAGCTTCTCGAAACTTGGCCCTTCGCCCAGGAGAAATTCCTTGAAGCCGGGACGCTTGCCTGTGAGCTTTTCGTAGTCGCGCTCCGCCACCACAACGACAGCGCTATCGTGACGGCGGACCCGCTGCGGTCCCTCGGCGAGAGCACGGGTAACCAGCTCGCTGAAGCGGTTTTTTGCATCGGCCAGTCGCCAGTCCATAGTTTCCTCTTTGGCTAGATTGTCTAGCTATGATACGCATTTGGGGAATATCAGTCAACCGAACCACGCGGATATCTTCACATCCGTACATCTACCGCAATCGAAGGTCATGCGACTAACTTCGCGCCATTTTGGGTCCTGGACCACGAACCGGACCGGCAGGCTCACTGACCGCAACAAAAACAATTTGGTTCACTCGGAACGATTTCGGATGTATAACCTGCTCATCTGAGCGGTCAAAACGGAAATCGTTGCAATCGCTCCTACCCTTGGACGGCCACGCAAGAATGAAAATTGATCCGTACATGAATACGGAGGCGTGCTATGAGAAACAAGCTGGCGGCCATTTCCTTCGCGGCCATTTTCGTGTTGGCCATTTCCGTTCCGCTGTTCGCGCACCACGGATACGCGGCCTACGACACGGACAAGAAGGTCACGCTCAAGGGAACCGTGACGCGGTGGATCTGGTCCAACCCCCATTGCATGATTCTGCTCGACGTAACCGATAACAGCGGTCACGTTGTGCATTGGGTCACCGAAACTGAAAATCCCACCACCATGACCCGCAATGGTTGGACCGACAAATCCATAAAAGTCGGGGAGCAAGTTACGGTCATTGCGCTGCCGGTCAAGAATGGCAACCCTGCCGGCCGCATTCTCGAGGTCGTGCTCTCGAGCGGCGAAAGGCTGCCGGGCCGCGTAAACCCGGCCACCGAAGTCAAACCGGACTATTCTCCGAAACCGTGAAGAGCTGCAAACAAACGCTGAACCGCGCGGAGGGTTCGCACAATGCTAAAGCACTTTGTCGTCCCGGGAGTTGTATTAGCAGCGTTGACATTCTTGCCACTCGCGCATTCTCAAACCGATAAGCCAAGGTCGCCGGCCCCGACTGTCCCGGGGCACGACGGTTGGGGACGTCCCATAGTCCCGGTCGCGAAAGATCACAAGTCGGACCCTGCTCCGTTTCATGACATTTCCGGAACTTGGGAGCAACCGGATGCGAGCGGAAACCAGGTACTCGGCGCGAAGGCGGCGCCGGAAGACGGCAAACCGGAACACCGGTTGCCCTACACGCCTCTGGGACTGGAAGCGTTGAACCGCACGAAGCCAGGCAACGGAATTCGAAGTGCTCTCCCCGCGGAGGCAAATGATCCCGTATACTCCTGCGATCCCCAGGGATTTCCTCGCGCGGACCTTCATGAATTAAGAACTACTCAGATCCTTCAGTCGCCCCAGAAGGTGACCATTCTGTACCAATACAATAAAATCTGGCGAGTCATCTGGACCGACGGCCGGGAACTCCCCAAAGATCCCGAACCGCGATGGTTCGGATATTCGGTGGGCAAGTGGGTGGACGATTACACGCTCGTTGTTACGACCGTCGGAACCGATGAGAGAACCTGGCTCGATCGAGCCGGCCGGCCCCATAGCGCCGACCTGCGCGTCGAGGAGCGGTTCCACCGCGCGGACCGCGATCACCTGGAACTCACCGTGACGATTGACGATCCGAAGATGTACACCAAACCCTGGGTCGCTCTGGACAAATTCGTTATGGAGCTACAGCCGGCCGGTTTCGATGTCCGGGAGATGATTTGTTCGCCGTCGGAGTTTGAGCAATACAACTCGTTGATCGGCCACACCGCTAGCGACACAGACAGCCACTAAGATAACGAAAGAAAAGAAGTATCAACCCGCCTGCGACGAAAACAATTTGGTTCACTCGAATGGTTTTCAGGTGTATAAGGCTGTCAATCCGGGCGGTCAAAACCGAAATCGTTGACATCGCTCCTGCCCGCGGGCGGCCATGCAAGACCCAATGATGTCCCGTACAACAATACGGAGGAGTGCTATGAGAAACAAACTTGCGGCCCTTTGCTGCGCGCTTGTTGGCCTGTTGGTCGTCTCCGCTCCACTGTTCGCGCACCACGGCTACGCGGCCTACGACACGGATAAACAGGTCACTCTGAAGGGGACCGTCACGCGGTTTGTATGGTCCAATCCGCATTGCATGGTTCAGATGGACGTAACCGATGAGAGCGGCCACGTCGCGCATTGGATCGCGGAGACGGAAAATCCTTCCGCAATGATCCGCGTGGGCTGGACCGACAAGTCCTTGAAGCCCGGGGATCAAATTACTCTTACTGCGCTTCCGGTCAAGAGTGGCGCGCCAGTGGGGCGCATCATCGAGATCGTCCTCTCGAATGGCCAAAAGCTGCCGGGCCGCATAAACCCGGCCAACCAAGTCAAGCCGGATGATTCTCCCAAACCGTGAAGAGCCGCGGAGGAGCGCTAAACTGTGGAAAGGTACGCACCATGCGAAAGCATTTTGTTGTCCCGGGGTTTGTGCTGGCAGCGTTGATCTTCTCGCCCCCCGTGCGTTCTCAGACCGATAAGCCAAGGTCGCCGGCCCCTACGGAACCGGGCCTGGACGGTTGGGGACGCCCCATAACCCCGCCCGCGAAAGATCACAAATCAGCCCCTGCCCCGCGGCACGACATTTCTGGAATTTGGGACGCAGGGGACACCAGCGGAATCCAGCCACTCGGCGCCAAGTCATTTCCGGATGACGGCAAGCCGGAACATCAGCCGCCCTACACTCCTCTGGGGCTGGAAATGTTGAAGCTCACCAAGCCAAGCAACGGAACCAGAAGCGTTCTCCCCGGGGACAACAATGATCCCTTATTCACGTTCGGTGATCCCCAGGGATTTCCTCGCGAAGACCTCTATGAACTCAGATCGACTCAAATCCTTCAGAGGCCAGAGAACGTGGTCATCCTCTACCAATTCGCCAAGGTCTGGCGCGTCATCTGGACCGACGGCCGGGAACTCCCCAAAGATCCCGAACCACGGTGGTACGGATATTCCGTGGGCAAGTGGGTGGACGATTACACGCTCGTTGTTACGACCATCGGAACCGATGAGAGAACCTGGCTCGATCGAGCCGGCCGACCGCACAGCGCCGACCTGCGCGTCGAGGAGCGCTTCCACCGCGCGGATCGCGATCACCTGGAACTAACCGTGACGATTGACGATCCGAAGATGTACACCAAACCCTGGGTCGCTCTCGACAAGTTCGTTTTCGACCTGCAACCGTCCAGTTTCGATGTTCGCGAGATGATCTGGTCGCCGTCGGAGTATAACGAATACAACAAATTGATGGGCAACACCGCTGGCGACAAGGACAGCCACTAGAAAAACGAATTTTCCACCTGTCCGCGAGGGAAACAATTTGGTTCACTCGGAACAATTTCAGGTGTATAAGTTGCGCATCCGGCGGTCAAAATGGAGTTGGTTGGAATCGCTCCTGTCCTCGGACGGTCGTGCTAGACTGATTGCTGTCCCGAGAAGGAATACGGAGAAGCACTATGATAAATAAGCTAAGGATTATTTCTTTTGTAGCAGTCGGTCTGCTGGCGGTTTCCGCTCCGCTGCTCGCCCATCACGGCAACGCGGCGTACGAGGCGGATAAAACGGTCACGGTAAAGGGAACGGTGACGGGTTATGTTTGGGCGAATCCCCACGTTTTCGTGAAACTCGACGGCAAGGACGACGCCGGCAACACGTTGCATTGGATTGTCGAAGGCCAAAACCCTGTGTCCATGACCCAGATCGGCTGGACCAAGGATACCTTCAAGCCCGGGGATGTTGTCGAAATTGACGCCATGCCGGCAAAGAACGGCAACCCGGTCGCGTTTCTGGGGAGCGCCAGTCCAACCGCCCCGAGAAAGCGAATCGTGATCAACGGCAAACAGTTCCAGTAGTAGCTCGAATGTTGCGCCCGCCTTCAGGCGGGCACCCCGTGGACCCAGGCCGGCCAACCTAAAGGTTGGCCGCTACATTCGGATTGCCCAGGTTCTCGCCTGCCCTAGTCGCTGGTAGATTCGAACGTTTGGGAACGAAGCTGCAGGAGGCATTTCAGAAATGTCCAAGCGCTTGGTGATCTCGGCAGTTGCCCTCCTTGCAGGATTGGCTCTCGCACCAGTTGTAGCCGCGCAAACTGCTTCGCCAAAAGCAGCGGCAGAGGCAAAGCCGGATCCTCTCTGGAACAGCATCCCGCCGATCAAACCCTTTTACGCCGGGAAAAAGTCAGCCCCGGCGCCGCGCCGTGACCTATCCGGCGTATGGGACGCAGCCGAAGCGGACGGAGGACGCCAACCCAGCGGCGCAATAGAGCATCCGGCACTGATGAAACCCCGAGGACAGGGCATCGAAGGAGGCCAACCCGACGAGACGGGCATTATGCATCCCTTGCAGTACACGCCTGAGGGCCTCGAAGCGCTCAAGGCCAACAAACCTTCCGGGCCCGGTGTCAGACAAGTCCCCGCCTCGCTATCGAATGATCCAATGGATCAGTGCGACCCGATAGGTTTCCCGCGCATGGAACTTTATGAACTGAGGACCTTCGAGCTCCTTCAGAATGCCAACCAGGTGGTCTACTTAAATCAATACTTCGGCAACTTCCGCGTCATCTGGACAGACGGCCGGGAACTGCCCAAGGACCCCGAGCCGCGGTGGAACGGCTACTCCGTAGGAAAATGGGTGGACGACTACACGTTCGTGGTCGAGACGACCGGGCTAAATCCCAGAAGCTGGCTCGATCACGCCGGCCGTCCGCACAGCGATGCTCTGCGCGTGGAAGAGCGGTTTCACCGCGTGGATCATGACAACATGGAGCTCACCGTGACGATTTACGACCCGAAGATGTATGCCGAACCCTGGGTGGGCCTCAACAAGTTTCCTCTCCACTTGCAACCGGCCGGATTCGATATGCAGGAGTTCCTCTGCTCACCAATCGATTTTGCGGAATATAAGAAGCAGGTTGAGGATTCGGTCCTTCCTGCGTCGGAAAAGAAGTAGCGAACGCAAATCCCTGTTTGAGGCAATAATATTCTTGCCGAATTAAGTCTAATTTTGCCAAATTTTTCTACCTGTCTGCTAGGTCGCCTTGTGGTATTCGGGTGGTGCTTGAATGCAAGGCTCAAACACATCGCTGTCAGAAAATTCGCCGAGAGTCGCAATGCTGTAACGGTGGCAGAATCTGGTTTCTCGGGATTCGCCCGAGACATCGAGATATTTTACGAATCCGTATGCGTAAACAAACGATTTACGGTCTTTGATATCAGCGTTCTCTTTCCACGTAAGTTCTTGAGACAATTTGGCGCGTACACGAATGAAATCGTCTGGTACAACGATTATCCTGTTGAATTGTCGTACTTCTTCCGATTGGTAGGTCGGAGTTGGGTCTGCCGGGATTTTCTCTAAGGATTCTGTTTTTCGGAGAGTTACGCCAATTTCGGATATTCTGGACAAGGTTTTCCCCACATTCGCAACACTGCATTGATAGACAATATTTGCAACCTTTCCCGACTCCATTTCAAGATCATAGCCCGGTTTTGTTCCTACCATCCATGCGCGCTGGCTGTTAATAAAGGCATTAGCATTGTTTTTGGTCTCAGCGGCGAGGTTTTTCAGATGGCCAGCATGTTTTCCCATGAGAACGGCTTGAATTATTATCGCCACCAAAGTGAGGGCGAGGACGACAGCTTGGATGAATCCGACAATTACCAAACCTCCAGTGAATCTAGCGAGTTGCCTTTGTATTTTTATATCTTCACTATTTTTGCTTTCATCGGACTCATGAGGTGCAGGTTTTTCCTGGTTTACGATCACGGTTACGTTAGGGGCAGCCTTCTGGTCTTTATTGGATCTTGCGGGGTTCTCGCCATCTTTACTACCTTCTTGTTTTGCGAGCCCTTTTTCTGGCGTGCTGAATGGCTGGCTCTGAGCGGCAAAGGAAATCCCGACCGCTGTGAATATAGTAAGAAATACGAGACGCCTAAGAAATCCAGACATGAGCGAACTGTATCATCAGAGCCGATTCCAAACACACCAGTAAAAATAGTCGAATTAGGAAACTGTCGGTACAATGATGGGGGTGTGCGGTGAGCATCACATCGCCACCAGTTGATGAAATAATTTCTCTGTCTGGGCAAAAGCAGGTATCAGGTATCCAAATATGGAATCTTTGGGAATTGATGAAAAAATTTAAATCTACTCACTTTGCAGTATTGGTCGAAGAATTGCAGCGGCTTGAGGACGAGTGCGAATACGCGAGAGTGCAGGCCGTGACCGTTATACCTGGTTCTTCGGGACCGCCTGAAAAGCTTGCTGAGGTAATAGAATGGCTTAAAGATGCCGCCGAGCTATCTATGGACCTTGGACTAGAAAAAGCAGAAACATCAATCAACCTCATCATAAATCATCTTGAAACTCATCCTGACTCAATAGACTACTCCTCACTATGCGCTGATCTTCGTAATGCTGAGAATGCATTCATGATTGAGTTTTGGAAGATGATATTTATTGAGGTGCCGGTAAAATACTCTCAATTTGTAAACAGTGATGTTCTTCTTGGGCCAGAAGTAAGTTTGATATTCAAGAGTGCTGTACCGGACATGAGGGAGGCTGGCAACTGCATTGCAATTGACTGCGGTACGGCTGCCATATTTCACCTTATGCGCGCCGTTGAGTGGGGCCTTCGGGCATTCTGTAGACATCTCGGCATTCTCAAGATTCCTAAGAGCAAGAAACTCGGCAAGAAGAAATATGTGCTCATTGAATATTCTCAGTGGGAGAAAATATTTGACGAGATGCATGAGCGTGTTGATAAAAAAATAAATGCTCTTGCCCCAGGCGTAAAAAAGCAGAATGCTCAAGAATTCTATTTCCCCCTTCTGCGCGATTTGCGAGGATTCAAAGACGCGTGGCGCAATCACGTCATGCATACGCGGGCAATATATACCAGACAAGACGCAGAAGCCGTTTTCGATCATGTCAAAAAATTTATGGGGTTACTTGCTACTAGGGTCTCCGAATGAAAAAAACAACAGATTTCGAGAAATTTGATACGACTATGAGGGAACTTATGAAAGTTCCGGCGGGTGGCGCATCCCTTGAGATGGGGTTGGATTTTCGGGTGCCGCGACCCTTCACGTTCTTTGAAGCTGTGAAGAAAACTAGGCGTCATGGGTGTCAGGGATCCGTTCGGGATTTTCTTGTTCGGCTGGACCGCCGCTTTGCGGAATCAGGAGGTCAGGCGGTTGGGTTGCTGACTTCCTTCAATTTGCAGCAGGAGACGCTCGCAACTTGCCTAGACGAATCCACTGTTGCAAGTTGTAGGTGAGGCATGCCCAGAGCAGTTCGGTTTGGACTTTCACTAAGCCGCGAACGTGGAACTGCCGTAGTCCTAGCTTGCTCTTGATCCACGCGTGGCAAAACTCCACCACTCTTCCGCGGCGGCGATATTGTCTCTGTGCTTCCGCGCTGGCCATCTTTTCCCGAAATGCCCGCACCGCTGCGTTTTCTACCTGTCTCACCAGTCCGCGGCCGTGGCTCTGATTTCCCGGGCAGCATTCTGGTTTGCGGAGGCAAGGTTGGCAGTCGCTGCTTTTGGCCTCGTAACGATAAGCCACCAGTCCCCGCTTCTGCTTGCCATGATATTTCCCCTGGGGCCGCAGCAGATGGCCCTCCGGGCAAACATACCGATTCGTCTCGGGCTGAAAAACGAAAGCGCTCGGGGGCAGTCGGTGGGGAGCGGTCCTCCCCGTGGACGCGTCTTCTCGCGGCATGCTCCCGAGAAAATCCATCTTTCGTTCGGCCATCTCTTCGATGGCCGCGCGCGTGGTGTATCCCGCGTCGGCCACCATTTGCTCCGGCCTTCTGTGTAACCGTTCTTCGATGCGGTCCACTGCCGGAAGCAACTGGCCTGTGTCATTGGCTTGTTGTGTCACCGTTACGCCCACGATCAACCCGTGTGCCGCATCCGCGGAAATCTGCGCGTTGTAGCCAAGCGCCAATCCGCCGTCGGGCAGTTTCATCCTTCGCGCTTCCGGCTCGGTGACGCTAACACGCACCTTTCCCGGCTTCTTTTCCCGCAACTTTTCCAGCTCCTCCAGGGCCTTTCCCAAGCGCTCTTGCCGTTCCCGTTGCGCCCTGGCGCGCGCTTGCTTCACTTTCGGGTTGCCTTCATCGTTCCTCGGATCACCCATTTCCTCCACACGCCGCCACGCACGATCCCAATGTTCCCGAATGCTGCTCTCCCACTGATAACTTCGCGGACTCGCCGCTGCGCGAATCTTCGTGCCATCCTGCATCACCTGGTCCAGCGTGATCAGTCCCTCCTTGCTCAGGGCTGCTAATACCTGGGTGAACAGTTCGTCCAGCTCTTTTTGCTTCTCCACCCGGAAATCCGCCAGCGTGTGGTAGTTCACTTCGTCGAGTCCCGTCAACCACTGGAAAGCCGGATCAAACTCGCACCGTCGCGCCACTTCCCGCGCCGATCCAATCCCCTGGGTGTAGGCGTACACCCATAAGCTAATTAGCAGTTGCGGATCGAACGCCGGACGTCCGCCTTCTTCTACACTGCTCTCGATGGCCTGATAAAAGGCACTCAGGTTCAGCCGTCCCACAAGCGCCCAAATGGCTCTCGCCAGATGATCTTGCTCGACGAGCCTCTCGACATCTACAGCTCGCCAGCTCATCTGTTCGCGGTTCACTCGACGAATCAACGCCTGCTTGCTGGTCACATTTTCTTCGCTCATGCGCCGAGCATACTCAGCTTCATTTCCTTTTCAAGACCAGATTGGAATTATTTTGGAAGGTTTCTTCACAGCTTCGTTCTTTGTGAAGGGTGTGGGTTTTCTTCCTGTCTCGTTTGGGTATGGCGCGCTGAACCGGCGCAGAAGACCTTTCCGGCTGCGATGCGCTTTACGTTGATGTGACCTGCCCCCGTAATCGATACGAACCGAAATCGCAACAACCCTCAGGACGTTCCCGCGCATCTAAGCTAGTGTGGAACTGTAGTTTTACCGATGCCGCAGTCGGAGCGGGGCCCGTAGATGATTCTGGCGCTGGTGGTGGCGATCCTGGGAGTTGTGGGCGTGGCGCTGCTGCTTCGTCCCTGGCCTTTTTTCCTTCCTGCTGAAGAATCTGATTCCTACCATGACCGGAACGTGGCGGTGGAATTTGTCAAGTGGGTGGAGCGGCAAGCGCTCGCGCGCGGATTGAATGTGCGCGGCGTGGCGCGGCCCGTGCCGCTCGAATGCAAGAAGTGCGGAAAGTCTTCCAACTATTTCGTCTATCCCGATGAAGTGTGCGAACGCTGTTGGCGCGCCACCCTCAAGCCGGTTTCCACGCCCGCCAAGGAACACCGGCACTAGACTCTGTTTGAGACCCAAAAATTGAAAGATTCTTGTAGCGTCCGCCTTCAGGCGGACACTCTTGAATCAGGCAGGTGCCCGCCTGAAGGCGGGCGCTACATAGTCCAAAGCTGAGTTCTCACGCAGGCCCCGCAGCGCCAAACCAAGACACTTTTTTTCGGATCAACATAGGACGCGGCGAGCGCGTGTGCCCGGATCGTCAATCATGATGATTAGGTATAGACGCGCGCGGGCGGAGTGGCAATCCGGCTGGGGGGAAGCTACGCTTTATACGCGGGAATTTTTCCTCGGAGAGTGATGTTCGCCGACCATGTTTTCCGATCCAACAGGCCGCAAGCTGGCGCGCATCCTTCGTTCCTCGACGCTTGCCGTCGTGGTTGCGTATGCGCTGCGGATGGCTTTGTTGTGGCTTTCGCATTACAGGGAAGCCGCTCACCCGGTGCTGCAAGTCCTGGGACTGGAGGAGGGCCGAGTCGCGTGGTCTCTCGCCAGCGGAAAAGGATTTTTTGGACCCTTCGCGGGATATGAGGCCGTCACGGCCTGGCTCGCCCCGGTGTACCCCTTCCTGTGGGCCGTCTGCATTCGGCTTGCGCACCTCAATTCGGAAGCATTGATTCTGCTGAGCCAGACGATGAACTGCGCGTTTTCCGCCGCGACGTGCTGGCCCATCTACTCCATCGGAAAGAAACTTTTCGGCGAAAAAATCGGCCTGGCGTCCACCTGGGCGTGGGTATTCCTTCCGTACGCGATTCTGATGCCGCTGGAGTGGGCGTGGGATCAATGCCTGGCCGCGCTCATTCTGGCGTTGCTCGTCGATGCCACGCTTCGCTTGCGCGAATCGATGTCGGCGATTTCGTGGTCGGGATACGGGCTGTTGTGGGCTTTGGCTGCTCTTGCGAATCCGGCCATATGCGGACTGCTTCCCTTCCTGCTCGGGTGGCTAATTTTTCAGCGATGGCGGTCGGGCGTGAATTCGCCCGCGCTGTACGCGCGAGCCGCGTTGATGTTCGTTCTCGCGGTGCTGCCGTGGACGATTCGCAACTACTACGCGGTGGATGGCTGGGTCTTCGTCAAATCGAATTTCGGGCTGGAGCTGTGGATCGGAAATCATCCCGCCTCCTATACGAAGGAACTTCACCCCATGTTCAGCGCCCCGGAGCGCTTTCTTCTCATCATGGAAGGCGAGGCGGGTTACAACAGGGGAAAGGAACGCATGGCCGTTGCTTACATCAAGGCGCACCCGCGCGAATTCATAGCCAAAACCTGGAGCCGGGTTCTGGACACATGGTCGGCCAGGCAGGATTCGTGGGCGGACGGCTGGATCGCCGCGCTTCATCTCAGCCGGGAGGACGTCTGGCTCTGCTCCGCTTTTTCCGTGCTTTCCCTCGCGGGACTGGTTCTCGCATGGCGCGCGACCGGGATGGAATCGTTGCCGCTGGCGATGTGCCTCATCGTATTTCCGATCCCGTACTACATCACGCATACCGCGCTGCGGTACCGCCATCCCATCGACCCGTTGATGACGATTTTCGCCGTGTACGCTGCGTCGCGTTTGTGGAGCGCCCTCTCTCCGCGCCCTGCCGTTGAATCTTTGCAAACGATGACAGCCGCAAGATAAAGCGCAAATCTTCTGTGTGACGATTGGTTGAATCCCGGGAACGCCAATCTCCCGATTGGCGTTTTGCGTCGCGCCAATCGGGAGATTGGCGTTCCCAGGTTCCATCGCCGAATCTTGTGATGCAAATGGAATAAGTTTTGCTTGCAAACGCGCTACGCTTTGCCTCCTACCACACTTGAGTTCTCCGGACCCGGCAGTACAATGATGCGTCGCGGAGGTCACAATCAAATGGAAGTTTTTCTGACTGGCGCCACGGGATATATCGGAAGCGCGGTTGCGGAAGCGTTGCAGAAAGCGGGGCACAAGGTAACCGGCCTCGCGCGCACTTCGGAAAAGGCAAAGCAGCTTGAGGCGCGCGGAGTCCGCGCCTGCCTGGGCGACCTGCTCAAGCCCGAAACCGTTGCCGCGCCGGCGCGTGCCGCCGAGGGCGTGATCCACACCGCCAACACCAACGACGCGAACTCGGCGCAGGCGGACGCGGCCGTCGTGCGCGCGGTGCTGAAAGCTCTCGAAGGCACAGGGAAACCGTTTGTCTACACAAGCGGCGTGTGGGTGCTGGGCTCAACCGGCGACAAAGTGGCGGACGAGCAGACGCCGGTAAATCCGACGCCGCTCGTCGCGCATCGTCCGGCCATCGAACAGGAAGTCCTCGGCTACAAGGGCCGCGGCGTGCGCACGATCGTGATCCGTCCCGCCCTAGTTTACGGGCGAGGAGGCAGCATACCAAGAATGCTCGCGCAGTCCGCCCGGGAAACGGGTGCGACGCGTTACGTCGGAGACGGCCAGAACCGCTGGCCATTTGTGGAGGTCGATGATCTTGCGCAGCTCTACGTCCTCGCGTTGGAGAAAGCCGCGCCGGGATCGCTCTACAACGCGGCGCACGGCCCCTCCTATCGCGTCCGCGAAGTAGCGGAAGCCGCGAGCATCGGCGCGGGCGCCGAGGGCAAAACGCAAGCATTGCCGCTCGAGGAAGCGCGCAAAACGATGCATGCGTTTGCAGACGCGCTAGTCCTCGATCAGCAAATTAGCGGCGAGAAAGCCAGGAAGGAACTGGGTTGGTCGCCGCGCGCCGCGTCGGTGCTGGAGGATTTGAAAACTGGATCGTACACGCGCTAGGCGCCTAATCCTGATCGAGGTGGCTCAACCCGCGAGCGCCGCGGTCAGCCGGCTCATGTCGGGCGCGCTTTCTAGGGATTTGACGAGTTCGATGAGCGACGCGGCCTTTTGCGACGGCCATTTGGCGAATTCGGCGTTGCCGCGGAACTTGTCGGCCACTTCTTCATAGGTCATGGGATTTTCCGGACTTCCCTTCGCGGGTTCGGTGCGGCCTGAAATAATTTTCCCGTCCTTCATGTAAATTTTGAGGATGCTCTGCTCGACGAGCATGGCTTGCAGCGATGCTCCCTGAAGTTCCAGCTTGTTGAATTCCGGGTCCACGTAATAGCGCACGCGGCGGATCATGTCCTGCACGTCGGGGCGCTGAACCACCGCGTCGGTGAACGAGCTCAGAGTCGCCTTGCGTTCGAGCAGCAGGATGCTCATGGCGTATTCCATGCTGAATTTTCCCTGCAGACCTGTCGTGGGATGGTGCTGGAAGAGTGTCTTGTAATTGCTCAGGTTCCCGCCGACTTCAACCTTTTCGACGTCCGCGGCTTTGATGTCGTTCTTCTGAATGAGGCGCAACATCTCGTCCATCACCTGCTGCTGGATCGTGCCGCAGGGAAATCGCTTGATCAAATCTCCGGGCGAGGCGAACATCCACGGTTTTCCCAGGCGATCGACGATCGTTTTCGGATCGAATCCTCCGCCGACCTGGAAAAAACCGAGCGGCGCTTCCAGAATATCCGGCGCGGCCGTCCAGCCAATGGCCGCCAGGTCGGCGGCGACGCTGCCGCTTTCGCCGGCGTGCCCGGCGTGAAACGGTTTGGTCATGGAGCCGAAATTATCGCGCAGCCCGCTGGCCTCGGACCCGGCGATAGCCAGCGCGATTGCCGTCTTGTCCGCATCCAACCCCCGAAGTTTCGCGCACGCGGCGGCGCTTCCAAAAGTTCCGATGGTGCCCGTCGTGTGGTAGCCGTCCTGCTGGTGGCGCGGCGAGACCGCGTCGCCGATTTTGTCGGCGACTTCGACGCCCACGTGAAACGCGAGCATCAAGTCTTTGCCGCTCCGGCGGCCAAGCTCGCATAATGCAAAGGATGGAGGAAGAACGGGCGCCGCGACGTGCATCGCTGAGCCGGTGTCGTCGTAATCATCCGCATGGATGGAAATGCCGTTGGCCAGCGCCGCGAAGCGCGGATGGACTTTCATTTTCGTTCCAACGATGCTGGAGTTTCCTCCGCATGAGCCGAGCGATTCGATGTATTGCCGGATGATCGGGCCGGCCATCGAAGCGGACCCGGCCAGCGCCAGGCCGAACCCGTCCAGAATTGTCTTCTTGCCGAGCGCGATCACGTTTTCCGGAATGTCCTCGTACTTCGTGTTCACGATAAATTCCGAGACGTATTTGGTCAGCCCCGGCGCCTTGGCTAATTCCTCGGCGGGATTTGCCAAAGCTTCCGCGCGTTCGCCGCTCAGCGCCAAGCCGGCAAGTGCCAGCGATGTCTTGCAAAAATCACGTCGAATCATTGGAGGTCACCTCGCTATCGTCTCAGCCGGCGCTCTCTCCCGGAATTCTGCTGATTTGTTTGTCCCAAGAGGGAGTGGCCGCAGCTCAATTCCGCAGAGTTCGCAGGCGGTTGCCTGGCGGGCCGATTATAGCCCGTCAGGGCATTCCGACCATCTGTCGCAAACAGAATATTCCCAGGCCGGAAGAGATTGACACACTTCTCGTAGGAGCGGAGAATGCGCGGCAGGTCCCTCACAAGCACGGATTCCTTTTGGCATGAGGAGGACGATGTGACGCAGAAATTTCTCTGGCGTGGAGCCTTGATTGTCGCTCTCTGTATGATCCTTGCCATCCCCACCCGGGCAGATCAACTAGGTGACGACGCACGCAATGCCGTGATCGGAATCGTGGCCGTGTCGGTCGCCCTGGTAGTCATAGTTGTTGTGGTTGTCCACGAATCGAGGAAGAAGAGAACAGTTACGGGCTGCGTCATTTCGGGAGCGAACGGGATGAGCGTGACGGACGAAAAGGACAAACGGATTTACGCGCTTTCCGGCAACACGGCAGACATCAAGACGGGCGATCGATTTACCTTGCATGGCAAAAAGGTGAACCCGAAGGGCGCCAACGCACCGCTCGGCTGGCAAGTAAACAAGGAAACCAAGGACTTGGGCGCCTGCCAGCCTTAGACGCATTTTTGCCTTGAAAACTGAGCCACGCTCGGGCCGCCGACGGCTCACGCGCCACCTCGCTCCGGCCTGAACGGCATATGGCATGGGATCAAACGAAACGTTGTTCGACTTTGAGTATCCCTGACGTCACAAGCCGCAACTCTCCCGGTTAAAATTCTGAAACTTGTGCGTTACAATTTCCATCGAATCGATTGGGATCGCAACGCAGAGCCAGTCCAGTGGTTTGCTCATATCAATAGGAGAATCACCAGATGCGAATCATAAAATTAGTCCTGATACTGGCGGTTCTAGCCGCAGTTCCCACCTTTGCGCAAGCGCCTCCACCAACGCGCTCGCCGGGCGAACTCGATCAATTGGTTGCGCGCATCGCGCTTTACCCCGATCCGCTTGTGGCGCAGATTCTCGCAAGCGCCACATATCCCGACCAGATTCCCGACGCGGCAAAGTGGGCCGACCAGCATCATTACCTCACCGGAAAAGCCCTGGCTGACGCGATACAGGGAGACCAACTTCCGTGGGATCCCAGCGTTCAGGCGCTGCTGCCATTCCCGTCCGTCCTGGAGATGATGGCCGGCGACATGAACTGGACCACCGATCTCGGAAACGCGTTCCTGGCGCAGCAGGCGGATGTAATGGACGCGGTCCAGAGAGAGCGGCGAAAGGCGCGCGACTACGGATATTTGCGCAGCAACGCCCAGATTGTCGTGGGCGGCGGACCGTACATCACCATCATGCCCGTAAATCCCGACTACTTCGTCGTGCCGTACTACGATCCGGGAATCGTTTTCTTCGCGCCGCGGCCAGGTTTCTTCGTTGGCGGAGCGATTCGCTTCGGCTTTGGCGTGTCGCTCGGAGTATTTTTCAGGCCATGGGGCTGGGGCCCCGGGTTTGGCCGCTTTGATTGGGGCGGGCACGCCGTATTCATCAACAATGCCCGGTGGGGGCGAACCTGGTTCAATCGCGGCGCATACGTTCATCCCTACGCGGGCATCCACCGATATGGGCCAGCCGAGCGCGCCCCGGAGCGGCACGAGCTGCGCGGACGCTCAGAGCGCGAGCGAGGGGCCGCGCGAGAAGGGCGCAAAGTAGAAGAGGAGCACGGCAGGCGTTAAAGTTTGCGCCGCAGACCGCTTTTCACGCTGTTGTAGAGGCCACCTTCAGGTGGGCACTTTAGACTCAAAGATACTCACCTGAAGGTGCGCCCTACGCGTAAACGGCGTGCGATCAAGCCGCGCTTTTCCGTTTCCGGTTCGCCCACACCAACCCGGCGAGGCCCAGGAAAACCAGAATCGAGCCGCGTACCGCCCAGCGCGTTTGCCCGCTCATGGGACTGCCGAGCAAAACATTCATTCCCTGCAGGATCCAGACGCTGCCAAGTAACACAAGAAGTACGCCCACGATGTTCAAGCCGATTTTCATAGTTCCTCCCTAAGTTTGAGCACGAAACCCGGTCACGCCGCGGCGACTGAGGAATCTCTCCGAGCATTGACGCCAAGAGGAGAGAGATTCCCCGGCATAAAGCATGCCTCGGAATGACATCATCATCCTTTTCCCGGCATTCTGCTAGGTGCTAAACGTGTTGCAGCAAAGAGCGAAGCTCGCGGATGTCTTTCACATTTTCAAGGTCCAGCACTTTTTCGATAAGGGCATCGCACTTGGTCGCGCCGAGGACGGGGACGATGAGGTCGCGCGCTTTGGCGACGACTTCTTCGCGGCTCATCGGGTTTTCCGGCGTGCCGCGCACGGACTCGACGCGCTCGATCAGTTTGGTTCCGTCGTTCAGCGTGACCTCGACGATGGCCACGCGCTTGGGGATGAGTTTCTCGAGTTCGTCGTCGGCGATGAGCTGCACCTTGGCGCGCACGCGGAGGACTTCCGGATCTTGCATGCGCAGCTTGTCGTGCGCCGCTTTGAAGGAGGCGGTCTTGTCGATGATCATCACCGCGACCATGTGTTGCAGGCAAATGTCGGGCATCTCGCGGTTGTTCACGGTGTAGGCCGCGCTGGTCGCGTCACGCACGACGACTTGTTTCACCTGGTCCGGCTCGAAGGGGTGCTTCTTCAGGATCAGTTGCAGCGCGTCCAGGGGCGATTGGATCGGGCCGCCGGTCGTCCAACGCTTGAGCGTGGTCATCGTCACTTCGTAGCGCTCGCCAAGGCCTTCGACCATTTTTCCTGGATCGGCTTTGGGATTGTAGGTCAGGACGAAATTGTCGGGGCCGGACATGACGTCGGTGACGGCGGTCCAGCCCAGTTGGACCATCAGCGCCGCGTTGACGCCGTTTCGGGCGCTGCTGCCGCCGAACACAAATCCTTTCTCGATATGATCGGTATCGCGCCGCCACGTGGCAAAGCCGGCGCCCGCCTGCTGAGCGGCGTAATCGAGCAGCCAGCGCATCTGCTGTGCGTTCAGGCCCATCGCGCAGCCGGCCGCCGCCGAAGAGCCGAAGGTTCCCACCAGAATGTGAGTGTCCTTCAGGATGGGCCCTGTTCCAACCGTCTGAAACGCGCGCATCCCCACGTCGTAGCCGAGCGCCACGGCGCGCGTGAAGTGCTGCCCGCTGATGCCCTCTTTTTCACCGATCGCCAGCGTGGCCGGCACGATGGAGCTGCCGGGATGCGCTCCTCCACCGGTATAGTCATCGTCCGTTTCGTCGGAGTGAGCAAGTTCCCCGTTGGCGATGGCCGCCTCGATGGGTCCGAGGAGGACATCGGAAGCGACCACAGTGCAAATACTCGGTCCGCCGTAAGCGCGCGCAAATTTCAGGGCCATGCGTCCCGGAGGAAGCTCGGAGCCGGAAATCATGGCGGCAAAGGTGTCGAGGATGTGGTGCTGCGTTTCTTGCGACACTTTTTCGGGTAACGCGGAGTTGCGTGCTTCGCTCATGTAGGCGCTGAGCTTGGCCATCATTGGACTGACTTCTTCGGCGGCCAATTCCGCGCCGCCCGGAATCGCCGCGGCTGCGAGGAGCCAAGCCGCGCGTTGCACCAGGTCGCGGCGAGTCAAATTCATATCGAACTTTCCGCGCGGAATTCGCGCATCTAGATCGCGTTCCATGACCAGTCCCCCGAAGTCCTGAAATGTAGCTTTCGTCGCGGCGCGCACCGGGCGAATCGCGTGGGGGCATTGTATCTGAGATTCCCGCCACGAGCGCGCGAGAGCCAAGTCCGTTTGCTGAGCGGTAGTTTTGGTTCATGTAGCGCCCGCCTTCAGGCGGGCATTCGCTTGCCCCGAGGTGCCCGCCTGAAGGCGGGCGCTACAAATTCGATCGTGGAAGACAGCGCGAGATGAAACTGGACTCAGCGGCGCTCCGCGCAAGGATTCCCGCGTTCGCGGTGGTATCATCCCATGCGCAAATGACGCCGACTCGAATCCCGCTGACGCCAAATCAAGTCCGCGGGTTCTGGGCGGCGTGGGGCGGATGGGTGCTGGATGGCATGGATTCCTTCATCTACGCGCTCGTTCTGGTTCCGGCGCTGCGCGACTTGCTGCCTCGTTCGGGAATCGCGCCCACGACCGCCAATATCGGATATTACGGCGGCATTCTGTTCGCCTTGTTCTTGATTGGGTGGGGGATGGCTCTGCTGTGGGGGCCGGTCGCCGACCGGTTTGGACGCGTCCGCACCTTGATGCTCACGATCATTTGTTTTTCCCTTTTTACTTTGTTGAGCGCCTTTTCCACGAACATCTGGATGCTCGCCGCGCTTCGGCTTCTTGCCGGAATCGGAATCGGCGGAGAATGGGGGATTGGCGCGACGCTGATCTCGGAGGAGTGGCCGGAAGAGCGGCGAACCATGGGCGCGGGGATGATGCACACAGGTTATTACTTCGGATTTTTTCTGGCCGCCTTGGCCAATTATTTTGTCGGCAGCCGGTACGGCTGGAGGTGGATGTTCGTCGTGGGCGGCGTGCCGGCGCTGCTCGTGATCCTGATTCGCAGAGGGATGACCGAGCCTGCGCGCTGGGAAGCGAAGCGAGGACTGCTTGGCCAGAGATTGACAATGCGACATACGTTTTTAGAAATATTCTCGCCGCGCTATCGCCTCCGTACCCTCCTCAATCTGATGTACCAGCTTGTCTCCACAATTGGTTTGTGGGCGGGCTCTGTGTACGTGCCGGCGGCGATCACGTACTTAGCCGCACGTGCAGGACATTCGCCATTTCAAGCGGCGCGCCTCGCCTCCTACGGCACGGCGATCCTTTCCATCGGAACGATCCTGGGCGCGCTCAGCGTGCCCGGCATTGCCGACCGGCTGGGACGCCGAGTCAACCAGGCGATTTTTTATTCGCTGATGTTCGTGGTCATCGTGGTGACGTTCGGATATGTTTTCTACCTGCAGACGGACGCATTGAAATGGTTTTTCGTCTGCCTCTTTTTCCTCGGGATTGGCGGGGCGAATTACACCGTATATTCTTTCTGGTTGCCGGAGCAGTATGAAACCGAATGCCGAGCGAGCGCCCTGGCGTTCGCGCAAAATGTGGGACGCTTCGCCGGCGCGGGCGCCACGTTTCTTGTGGGAGTGGGAATCCGCCACTTTCAAACGCTGGGCATTCCCGTGGCGCTCACGTCTGTAGCTTTCATCGTTGGGCTACTGCTTCTTCCCTTCGGCGTGGAGACGAAGGGAAAGCCTCTGCCCGCCTAATTTGCACGATGAGGATGGAAGATGACTCAGGAACGCGACGCGCAATCAAAAACTGAAATCCGCGACGGAATGAGAATCGATTGGGACGCGCCGATTCCCATGGATGACGGCATCGTCCTGCGCGCCGACGTTTTCCGGCCGGCGAGCGAGGGCCGCTACCCAGTGTTGCTCACGTACGGGCCTTATGCAAAAGGGCTCGCCTTTCAGGATGGCTACCCTGACGCATGGGAAACCATGGCACGGAAGCATCCGGATGTCGTGGCGGGCTCGAGCAACCTCTATCAAAACTGGGAAGTCGTGGACCCGGAGAAATGGGTGCCGCACGGCTACGCCTGCGTGCGTGTGGACAGCCGGGGCTGCGGACGCTCGCCCGGCTATGTCGATCCCTTCTCGCCGCGTGAGACTCGGGATTTTGCCGCGTGCATCGCCTGGGCCGGCGAACAACTGTGGAGCAGCGGCAAGGTCGGCCTCAACGGGATTTCGTACTACGGGATCAATCAGTGGCAGGTCGCGACGCTGCAGCCGCCGCATTTGGCGGCGATGTGCGTCTGGGAAGGAGCGGCGGAGTGGTACCGCGATACTTCGCATCACGGCGGAATTTATTGCACGTTCTGGGCGAACTGGTATGACATGCAGGTCAAGACGGTGCAGTACGGGCTTGGCACGCGAGGGCCGCGCAGCCGCGCGACTGGCGATCTCGTATGCGGGCCGGAAACATTGACCGACGCGGAACTGGCCGCCAACCGGTGCAATTTCGGCGCCGATCTGCTGGCGCATCCGCTCGACGACGACTACAGCAAAGGCCGCTCGCCAGACTGGTCCAAGGTGAACGTGCCGCTGCTTTCCGCCGCGAATTGGGGCGGCCAGGGGCTGCATCCGCGCGGCAATTTCGAGGGTTTCCTGCGAGCGGCATCCGCGCAAAAATGGCTGGAAGTTCACGGGATCGAACACTGGACGCATTTCTATACCGATTACGGCCGCGAAATACAGAAACGTTTCTTCGACCACTTTTTGAAGGGTGAGAAGAATGGCTGGGACCGCGAGCCGCGCGTGCGATTGCAGGTGCGCCATCTTGGTCGTTTCGAGGAACGCGTGGAGAAGGAATGGCCGCTCGCGCGCACGCAATGGACGAAATTTTATTTCGATTTCGCGAGCGGCGCGCTAGTTACGCAGCCGCCTGCCGAGACCGCGAACCATTCCTTTGATGCGATGGGCGATGGCGTCACGCTCGTGACGCCGCCGCTCACGGTCGAAACCGAAATTACTGGCCCATCGGCAGTAAAACTATTTCTTTCCTCGAGCACCGAAGACGCCGATATTTTCGCAGTGCTGCGCGTTTTCTCACCGTACTTGAAGGAAATTGTTTTTCAGGGAGCGATTGATCCGCACACCCCAATCGGCCAGGGATGGCTGCGCGCTTCGCACCGCAAGCTTGATTCAGCCCTCTCGAAACCTTGGCGCCCGTATCATACCCATGACGAGCTACAGCTTTTGAAGCCTGGCGCGCCGGTGGAATTGGACGTGGAAATTTGGCCGACCAGCATTGTGGTCCCCGCTGGTTACCGGATCGCGCTCACGATTCGCGGCAAGGATTACGAGCACGCCTGCCGGGGCGGAAAACTTTCCAATTTCAAAAATGAACTTCGTGGCTGCGGGCCATTTCTGCACGACGATCCCGCCGACCGCCCAAGAAACATATTTGCGGGAGTGACGACGCTTCATAGCGAAAAAGACCGGCCGCCTTATGTGCTTCTGCCGATCATTCCGCCCAAGTAGGACAGGCTTCAGCCTGTCTGGTTTTGACTTTCTCGCGCCGCGAAAAAGCAGACAGGCTGAAGCCTGTCCTACCGGAATCGCGAAGAACATATCGCTCGCAATGTCTATGCGAGTTGCAGCAAGGGCCGCAGCTCTCGAATGTTCTTCACGCTTTCGAGACCGAGCATTTTCTCGATCAATGTTGAAGTGTTTGCCGCGCCGAGGACGGGCGCCATCAGCTCGCGTGCTTTCTTGACGACCTCCTCGCGCGTCATCGGATTCGATGGGGTGCCGCGCACCGCGTGGATGTGCTCGCTGAGCTTCGTTCCGTCATTCAGCGTGATCTCGACGATCGCCTCGCGGCGCGGCAAAGCGTGCTGCAGTTCATCGTCGTCAAGGATAAGATTCACTCTTGCCCGCACGCGCAGGACTGCCGGATCTTGCATGCGCGCCTTGTCGTGCGCCGATTTGAACGTCGCGGTTTTGTCGAGCAGCATGACCGCGACCATGTGCTGCAGGCAGATATCCGGCATCTCGCGATTATTTACGACGGACCCCTGCGTCCGGGCAACTCGGACCGTCACCTGCTGTACGTCGTCCGCTGAAAATGGGTGCCGCTTCAGCAGAATTTCCAGCGCGTCAAGAGGCGCCTGGATGGGCGCTCCCACGGTCCATTTCTTGATGTCGGTTGCTGCAACCTCGAAGCGTGCGCCAAGTTGGTCGACAAGTCCCGCAGGATTGGCCTGCGGCGCGCAGGCCAGGAAAAAATTGTCGGCTCCGGAGAAAATGTCGTCGACGCCGGTCCAGCCCGATTCGACAAGCAGGGCCGAGGTCACGCCGCCGCGCGCCGGCATCCCGGCGTAAACGAAGCCCTTCTCGATGTGTTGCGTATCGCGCTGCCACGCGGCGATGCCGGAGGATTGCCGCGCCGTGTAGTCGAGCACCCAGCGCATCTGCTGCGGATTGAGCCTGGCCGCGCTGGCCGCGGCGGCGCCGAATATTCCCATGATGCTATGGGTGCTCCTGTGCTCCTCGCTCTGCACAGACGCGCCGCCCATGGTCAGCACGACGCGCGTCCCGACGTCGTAGCCGAGGACCACTCCGCGCAGGAACTGCGCCCCGTCAATGCCAAACTGCTCCCCAGCCGCCAGCACCGCCGGGACCACGGCGACGCCGGGATGCGCGAGCGTCGGGGCGTGCGCGTCGTCGGTCTCGTCGGAATGTCCGAGCACGCCATTGACGAGCGCCGCTTCGATCGGGCCGCACAACATATTCGAGCAGATAACCGTGGCGACTTTTTCGCCGCCATAGCTCCTGGCAAACTTGAGCGCCGCTTGTCCGGGAACCAGTTGCGACCCGGAAACCATCGCCGCGAATGTGTCGAGGATATGGTGCTTGGCTTTTTCGGTCACCTCGTCCGGCAGCGCGCGATTGCGCGCTTCGCTCATGTACGTACTGAGTCGCGCCATCGCCGGGCTGACGGAATCCTCAGCCAGCAGCGGCACTCGCGAGAATCCCGCAGCCGCGACCGCCCAGCCCGCGCGCTGCAACAAGCCGCGGCGGCTCAGACACCCGTCATTGTTTTGCTCCGGGACGTGCGCGATCCGGTCACGTTGCATACGCGGTTTCCTCCTTGTTCCTCATGCGAATTTTAACAAGGCCCAGTATCACTGTCGCACGACACCCCGCGCAGCTGCATTGTAACTGAAATCTCCGCTCCCGCTCTTAACCGGCATTTTGGCGGGGCTGCGATTTTAGTAGGACAGCCACTCTTGGCTGTCCTCTTTCGTCCTACTGAGACAAGGAAGGACAGCCAAGAGTGGCTGTCCTACAAAAGCAAATTTTGCTCGTTTGCGTGCTCCAGCCGCCATTTATGGTAGTAATGTGGAACCCACAAGTCGCCAAGGAGCGCCATGAGCTACGTTGAAAAACATCTCATCGAGGGAGAGACGATTATCTACGAGACGCGGCTGCACTGGATCGTTCTCATTGCGCCGGTTGTGCTCGGAAGTTTATTCGCTTTGACGGGAGTGGGAATGCTCGTGCTCTCCGGGCGGACCAGTGCCGGCCAAAGCGCAGCGCACCAATCCTTGGTGGCCATTGGCGCCGCCTTTTTCCTCGTGGCATTCATTTTTATCGCCCGAGGCGTGGTGATGAGAAACGCGACGGAAATGACGGTGACCAACAAGCGCGTTTTCGTGAAGGTGGGACTGGCCGCGCGCAGAACCATCGAGCTTCTGCTATCTAGAGTGGAGAGCATCGGCGTCGAAGAAAGCGTGACGGGGAGAATGCTCGGCTATGGCACGGTGATCGTCCACGGAACCGGCGGCACTCCTGAGATATTCAACATGATTGCTCATCCACTCGAATTTAGGACGCAAGTGCAGCAGCAGATTGAAAAATCACAATCAAAATAAAATAAGTCAGAATGAACATTTGTTTTTGAAGGTGAGGGTCAGCTCGGACGGACGACGGCGGGCGGAGCGGGCCAATCCGTGGGAACGAAATCGACGCCCCAGAAATGTGGCGCGGGAGTGAGGAATTCGACGCCGACGCGCTGGCCTTTGTCGGTCGCTTCGCCGAGAAAAACGACGCGGGATTCCTGCTCCTCTTGCGTGAAGGGATTGGTGAGGACGAGCATGGCGTCCATGGCGAGCGGCTGGTTCAAATACATCAGGCCGCCATGCGCGTTGATCACGATGGTTTCGCAGGCTTCGCGGAAGCGGCGATTGTCGGAATTCTTTCCCGCGACCACCACGCGCACCCTCATGAAAACGCGGGTACTGCGGCGAGCCTTGTCGTAATCGTTCTCGGGCATGGTAAGTCTATGCTGCGGCACTTCGATTGCCCCGTCAACGAGACTGTCATCCGCGTGTTCCCGCCTTGCAACGTGGGTTTTGCCTCCCATGTTGCGCGCCGGGCCATGTGTTTCCACATGCCCGTAAACGGATAACGCGCTATCATCTCGCGTGATATTCAGCGTAGCTTGCATTTCCAAGGGGACCGCACATGAACTTGACCGAATACATCGATTCCAAACGCGACGAACACCTGAACGAGCTCTACGAATTTCTGCGAATTCCGAGCGTCAGCGCGCAATCCGAGCACAAGCCGGACATCGAGCGCGCCGCGAAATGGGTCGCCGAAAAGCTGCGCGCAGCGGGCCTCGACAACGTCGAAATTCTGCCGACGAAGATGCATCCGCTGGTGTACGGCGAATCGCTGCGCGCGCCCGGCAAGCCGACCATCCTGTTCTACGGCCACTACGATGTGCAGCCGGCCGAGCCGCTGAACCTGTGGACTTCGCCGGCGTTTGAACCCACCATCCGCGGCGGAAATTTGTATGGCCGCGGCACAGCCGACGACAAAGGGCAGGTCCACATCCACATTCGCGCGCTCGACGCCATCATGAAAACGGCGGGCAAGCTGCCCATCAATCTGAAAGTGATGATCGAAGGAGAAGAAGAAGTCGGCAGCGTGAGCCTGTGGGAATTCGTGAACGCGAACAAGGCGCGGCTCAAGGCCGACGCGCTGGTAGTCTCGGACACAGGGATGCTCGCCCGAGGCGTGCCGTCGATCACGTATGGGCTGCGCGGTCTGAATTACTACCAGATCGAAATTACGGGTCCGGCGCAAGACCTGCACTCGGGAATCTTCGGCGGCGCGGTGCCGAACCCGATCACGATCCTGTGCGAGCTGTTCGCCAAACTGCACGACAAAAATTCCCGCGTGGCGATACCCGGCTTCTACGACGATGTCGCAAAGCTCTCCAAGGCCGAGCGCAAGGCGCTCAATTCCCTGCCGTGGAAAGCGAGCGAGTTCAAGAAGACCGTGGGCGCGCCGGGACTCAGCGGCGAAAAAGGATGCTCCATCGTGGAGCAACTGTGGACGCGCCCGACGCTGGAACTAAATGGAATCTGGGGCGGCTACACGGGCGAAGGTGCGAAAACGGTCATACCATCCAAGGCGTTTGCGAAATTTTCGACGCGACTCGTGCCCAATCAGAATGCGGAAAAAATCACGAAGGCCGTGGAGCGGCAGATTCGCAAGCTGCTGCCGAAAACGGTGAAGTTCAAGCTCGAAGTGCTTAGCGCGGGCAAAGCGTGGGTCGCGCCCTATACGCACCCGTTCTTTGAGGTCGCGCACGATGCCCTGGAAAAGGGATTCGGCAAGCGCGCCGTCTTCATCCGCGAGGGCGGATCGATTCCTTTCGTCACGCAAATGCATGACACATTTAAAGTGCCGTGCATCCTCCTCGGCTTCGGCTTGCCCGATGAAAACGCGCATGCGCCGGATGAACACATCGCCCTCGAAAATTATTTCGGCGGGATCAAAGCTGTCGCCCAGTTTTACGAAGGATTGGGAAATTTGTAGCACAGCCACTCTTGGCTGTGTGGTTTTGTGGAACGCACGGCAGATTACCGATCTAGCGACGATTGCAAAACCACACAGCCAAGAGTGGCTGTGCTACCTAAACCGTAGACAGCGAAGCCTGCCGCCCGCGCGCAAATTCTTCCAGTGTGGCGTTTGCGGTGGCGATGATTCCCAGCGCGTCGGAGACGGCTTCCAGTTTCGCGCCCGGCACGACGACATACATTTCGTCCGCGCCCAGGTTGGTGTACACGCGATTGCCTATGCAGCCGAGCGTCGAAACGGTTCCGTGCGCGAGCGCAGCGGGAAGCGCCATGCACGACGGCCGGCCGAGCAGCGGCAGCGTGCTGCTGGCGCCGGCGCGGATGGAGGCTTCGTTGAGGAGCATCGCCGCCGAAGTCTTGCATGCAAACAGCACGACGCTCGGCGCCACGGGCGCATCCCCGAGCGGCGCGAAGACAACCGCCGCAGGCTCTTTGGGAAGTCGCGGAATGCCGGGAACTTCTTCCGGCTTCACATAGCCGAGATTGAACATCATGCCCAGCATCGTCTCGGTTTCCTGAACGCGATCGGGCGGAAGCTGAACGTTGTGCGTGTAGGCGCCCACGGCGCAATTGAAGTGATCCGCTGGAACGGTGTAGAACGTGCGGCCCGCGGCGGCCAGCCGCCAGAAACTGCATCCGGCGGGCTCGGTGCCGGAAAATTTGGGGATGCCCGAAGGCTCCGCGTCAAGAAATGTGACCGCCACAGGGCGCCGGCCGAGCGCCAACCGCGCCGCGAATCTTTTTTCAAGCTCATTCCAGTTTGTCATTTGCGCTCCTCGCAAAAAAATGAACAGCCAGAATAGCACACTCGCGCTCCCCGAGGGCGCTCCGCTGGAAGCCGCGTCAAATCGGGGTTTTTATATGTTTTTTCTTGCGTTGGGCGGCCTTCGCCCGTATAGTGCTCGCCGTGCGCGGCTCGCACGCTTTGAAGTGTGACGTCGCGTCCGCAGTCTCAATTCTGAGGAGGAGAAAGAAACTAGATGGCAAAACCACTGAGCAAGTCCAAGATTGTCGCGCACGTCGCCGAAAAAGTGGGCACTTCCAAGAAGGTCGCCGCGCAGTTCTTTGAAGAACTGTTCAAGCTGGCGGTGAAGGAAGCCAAGGGCGGCGCGGGCAAGTTCGTCATCCCGAACATCGGACGCGTCGTGAAGGCGCACCGCAAGGCGCGCATGGGCCGCAATCCGCAGACGGGCGAAGCGATCAAGATCAAGGCGAAAACCGTTGTTCGTCTTCGCGCCGCAAAGGCCCTCAAGGACGCGGTCCTCGGCTAAGACGCGCTTCGCAAACAAGATTTCTCGAAGCAACGTGCGGGCTGGGTGTATCACCGTGGTTCTGTATCCGCTTCGGCGGTTGCCGTGACGTGGCATATCCTGTCGATTCACCCAGCATTACCCCTAAAGTTCGCGGTGATACGCTCACTGCTCTTCCGCCCCGGGCCCGGTCCTCCGGGGCTTTCTTTTTGCATTGAGTGACCTAACTTTCATAAATCCATGCGTTCCACTCCCCAGCTGGGTTATCTTTGAGCTGTGATCCCTGAAGCCCAGAATATCGTATCGCGATATGTACAACGGCGCGTTCTGCTGTTCAGCCTGCTCTCGCTGGCACTGTTGTTCGCTATCACGGCGGCGCTTGCCCGGACATATCATGCCCGCGAGGAAGGCCTCGTTTCGGAATGGTTTCAAAAGGGAAACGCGGACCTGGCGGATGGGAAACCCGCACGGGCATTCGAGGATTTCAGGAATTCCCTTTCCTACGGTCCCGAGAATAGGAATGTGCAACTCCGCCTGGCCGAGGCTTTGCTGGCCGATGGCCGGTTCACCGAAGCGCGTTCGTATCTCGTGAACCTTTGGGACCGGGCTCCGGGCTCGGGCGAAGTGAATCTTGACCTGGCTCATGTTTCCACGCAAACGGGAGATATGGATCAGTCGATTCGCTACTTTCGCGGAGCGATATCGGGCAGCTGGGAAAAGGAGCCTGCCCTTCAGAGACGAAAAGTGCGGCTCGAATTATGCGAATTTCTCCTCTCTCACCGGCAAACCAACGACGCGGAGGCGGAAGTCGCAGGACTCGCTGCGGATACTCCCGCCGATAACGGCGCCCTGCACGAGGAAAACGGCCGCCTCTTTTTGAGGGTGGGAGAGCCCGGCAAGGCTCTCGCTGAGTTTGAAGCCGCGTTACACATCAATCCCCGGCAAAGCCAGTGGCTTGCGGACGCCGGTCAGGTTGCCTTTGAGGACGGGGACTTTTTGAAAGCAGAAACGTATTTTTCCAAGGCGGATCGCGAAAATCCCTCCGATGAAACTCATGCTTCGCTCATGCTGGTTCGGAACGTCCTGGGCAACGATCCCTTCTTGGCGGGACTGAACGACGAAGAACAAGCGCGCCGATCCTGGCGCGACTTTGAGCAGGGACTCGATCGTCTCCGCAAATGCACCGGAACTCGCGCGAACGATTCGTCTTCGGGTCAGTCACCGTCCGATATGCAACTCCTGACCAAAAAGGCGCAAGACTTGCAAAAGCGCGTGAATCTCGGGTTTCTTGTCAAGAATCCCGAAATGCAGAACGAAGCCATGCAACTCGTTTTGCGAATCGAGGACTCAACTTCAAAGACCTGCGGACCGGCTACAGGCTTAGATCAGGCCTTGATCCTGATTGAAAAGAGGCACGAGGGAAACAATCCATGAGCGATCGGGACACGCCAGTCGAGGAAACGCAAGTCCCCGCTCCAAAAGGAGAGCCTCTCCCAGTGGGTGAGAACGACTCGCGGCTAAAGTGGCTGAGTTCCCGGGCGCGCTCGTTCACTCTTTCCGAAGGGAATTTATTCCTGCTGCTGGCGATCATTATTGGAATGTTCTCCGGAATGGCAGTGGTTTGTTTCCGCATTTCCATCGAATGGGTTCGCCTCGGTCTTCTCGGGTCCGCGCTCGCGCCGTCGCATCTGCGGGTCTTGTTGGTGCCCGCGGGAGCGGGACTGGTCGTCGCTTTTCTGGTCCAGAAATTTTTTCGCGCCTCCCGCGGCAGCGGCGTGAACCAAACCAAGGCCGCCGTCTACGTATTCGACGGGTACGTGCCCTTCCGAACCGTCATCGGAAAATTTCTGACCTGTTCGCTCGCGATCGGCAGCGGACAATCGCTTGGCCCTGAAGATCCATCCCTGCAGATGGGAGCGGGGATCGCTTCCGCCATCGGCAGGCGTTTGAAACTTTCCAGGGACAAACTGAGGTTGCTCGCGCCCGTGGGCGCCGCCGCGGGCCTCGCCGCGGCGTTCAACGCGCCCATTTCAGCGGTCTTGTTTGTGATCGAGGAGGTGATCGGAACGTGGAGTGCAAGCGCGCTGGGGGCGATCGTGCTCGCTGCGGTTTCCGCCGCCGTCGTCATGCGATCCTTTCTCGGCGGGGAACCGATGTTCCGCGTCCCGGCGTATACCCTGGCGCATCCCGCGGAACTGCTGGCCTATGCCGTGCTGGGAGTCGTGAGCGGAGTTCTCTCTCTCGCCTTCACAAAGATCATTGCGTATTTCCGTCCGAAGCTTCGCGCCCTGCCCGAATGGACGCACTATTTGCAACCCGCGGCTGCGGGACTGCTGATCGGTCTCATCGGCCTGCGAATTCCCCAAACCATGGGGACGGGATATCCTTACATCGACCAGGCGCTTCATAGCCAGTACACTTGGGAAATTCTGGCGGTCCTTGGATTCGCCAAAATATTGACGACGAGCTTGTCGTTCGTCAGCGGCACGCCGGGAGGAATGTTCGCGCCGGTGCTGTTCATCGGAGCGATGATTGGCGGAGCGATTGGCGGGCTCGAGCATCACTTCTTCCCGCAGGTCAGCGCGTCCGTGGCGCCGTTCGCGCTGGTCGGCATGGGAACTTTCTTCGCCGGCTTCCTGCGCGTGCCGATCACTTCTGTGTTCATGGTCGTCGAAACCAGCGGAAGCTATTCCATCGTTCTGCCTGTCATGATCTCCAACACGATCGCCTATTTGATCTCGCGCAAATTTCAGGACGTCGCGCTGTTCGACCTTCTGGCCAAACAGGACGGTTTGGAATTGCCGTCGATGGAGGAACAGCGCGAGCAGATCGTCCTGCGCGTTGAGGACGCGATGAGGAAACCGGATTTGCCGTCATTGCAGGCGAGCGACACGCTCGCTCGCGCCCTGGAGATTGCGGAGACTTCCATGGAAGAAGTCCTGCTGGTGCGCTTTCCAACGGGCCGGTGGGCGGGAATCAGTAGAAAAGATTTGCCCACGATGGCTTCGGCCCACTCCCCGGAGACGCTGCTGCGCGAGGTTCTGTCCACGGCGCGCTTGCCCATGCTGCATCCCGATCAGCGACTGGATGACGCGTTGCGATTCATTCAGGGCCACGCGTTGTTGCCGGTAGTCAGTCGCGCGGGCTCGCGCAAGCTGGAAGGGGTGCTTTCGCTGCCGGACATCCTGACCGCGTATCAAAGGGCTTCCTGAAATTCATTGTCCTAAGAAAATCTGGGAGGATGCGATGGTGTTGTAGGACAGCCACTCCTGGCTGTCCGGGGTTTGCGATCGTTGTTAGGTCGATGTACCTGCGTGCGGCATACAAAACCGCACAGCCAGGAGTGGCTGTGCTACACAAATCACCGCGCCAAGTCTGACGCAAACACCAGCCGGACGCCCTTCCGTTCCGCCTCGGGCAACATTTCGTTGAGCACTTCGAGCGTTTCCGTGTGCGGGTGGCCGATCGCCAGCGCCGAGCCTTTTTCGCGGGCGTCGTGAATGGCCAGGGCAAATTGTTTGCGGATGGCCGGAACCGATTGCTCGTCGTCCAGAAACACGTTGCGCCGGGCGGCTGCGACGCCTGCCGCATGCGCCGCCGTTTCCGCGACCGTCGCCGCGGTCGTGCGGCTGTCGATAAAAAACAAATTGCGCTCGTGCAGCAAGGGCATCAGCTCGTCCATGAGTTTTTGGTCGGCGGTGCCGAGCGAGCCTTCGTGATTGTTGACGCCCGCGGCATACGGGACTGTGTCCAGCATGCCCTCGAACGTTTCCTCCACGGCGGCCGAAGCCATGCCGGGATGTAACTCAATCGCTTCGTCTCTGGCTCCCGCGTTCGAGGCCATGGGCAGATGCAGCATCACCTGGTACCCGCGCCGGTGCGCCTCTTCGGCGATTTCGCCGGAGTTTGCCTCATGTGGAAGGACGGAAATCGTCAGCGGATAAGCGATCCGGAACAGAGAGTCGGCTTGCGCACGGTCGTTTCCAAGATCGTCAATCACGATGGCGAGTCGCGGGCGTCCTAGCGTCGCGGAAGCAACTTCCGCTTTTGGCAGCGGCGTAATCAGGTGGATCGATTGCGTCCGGCGGCCATCCAGCAGGTAGTCGAAGCGCTCCAGGCCGGGCGCTCCAGGCCGCGTGACGCGCTGCAAATGGTGAAACTCCGCAACGCGCGCCAGCTCCGCTTCGATCGCATCGTGCGCGGCCCGGTCCGGCGCGCCCGCTTTGGAGGGCGGCACGGTGATGTAAATGTGATCGGCGACGAGCGCCTGTTGTTTGCCCGGCTGGCGCGCGGCGAACTCGGGCCGCATGCCCACTTCGGCGCGGCCGCCGCTGGCGTTTCGCGCAGCAAACACAAATTCACGCGTAATATTTCGGATCGCCGCGCTTGACGCAGGCGCGGATTTTTTCTTGCAGCCTGCCGCGAACAATAGAGCGGCAGCAAGGGAGAAAAAGATAAGGGAACGCGGAGGGAAAATTTGTGCAGCGAGTTGGCCGAGCGAATCCGGTCGGCGATTCACACTTCAGGCTGCCTTTTGGGCCTCGCCACCTTTGAGCAGTTCGAGCCCCTTGTTGTAAACCGGGTCGTCCGCTTTGGGCAACTGGCCGGGACCGAGCGGGGCCTCGTCCTCCAGATCGGAGGGTTCAGCGGATGGATCGACGGCCTTCGGACGCACCTCGACCGTGGGAGAAACGCCGTCCTCCACGATGGACTTGCCGTCAGGCGTTGAATAAAACGCAACCGTAAGGATCAGCGCTCCGCCGTCATCGAGCGGAATAATTTTTTGTTCGGAAGCGGCGCCGAAAGTGCGCTCGCCAACCACATCGCCGCGCTTATTGCCCTTGATCGCTCCGGCAAGAACTTCCGCCGCGCCCGAAGTGCTCGGCGAAATCAGGACGTCCACCGTGGAGTGCCACACGGCCTTGTCCGGCTCGGCATCGAAATCCTTGCGCGAAACGGTTTGCCCTTCGAGCGAGGCAATCCTCCCCGAAGTCAGGAAAAGTTGCGCGGCCACAACGGCTTCGCTTGCGTCTCCGCGCGTGCATTCGCGCAGGTCGAGAAGCAATTTGTGCACGCCCTGCTTGTCGAATTGCACCAGTTTGTCATGAAGTTCCGAAACATCCAAAGGCTCGAGCGCGGGCAGGCGAATGTAAGCGACATCGTCGCCGACGCGGTCCGCCACAATATGCTCCGGACCGATCACCACGCGGTTGATGCTGATTTCCTGTGGTTCCGTCTTCCCGCGCCGGATCACAGCCACTTTTACGGGAGTTCCGGGAGCGCCTTGCAACAGGGCGTTGGCCTGCCCGACGGACATATCGCGCGTCGCGAATCCGGCGATCGATTCCAGAATTTCACCGCTGCGCAGCGCGGCCTTCCCGGCCGGGCCGTCCGGAACCACCGAGACGACCACGATATAGCCGTACTTCTTCGACACGGTCATGCCCGTTTCGCCGTGCACGGGATTCTTGGTTCGGTCGCGATAGTCGGCATACTCGCGCGGGCTCAGGTAGCCGGACAGGGGGTCGAGCGATTCGAGAAGTCCATGCATGGCGCCGGAGGTTACGACGGCCATGTTGGGCTCATCCACGTAGTCTTCCTGGATGTGCTGCAGCACCTCGCCGTACACGCTTAAGGATCGGTAAGACTTGTCGTCCGTGGTTTTGCCCAGCACATAGCCCAGACCGACGTAAAGAAACACGACCACGGAGAGTGTGACCACGGATATTCTAGCGAGGCGGCTCATCGTTGTTATTGGCCTCAATCACGAAGATAAAATCTTAATTATGATAGCACGACTAATGTATTAGACGCGCGGCGATTCTCAACGGGGTCGCGGGCCAGTTATCGCTCCTTTGAGTCCCGATTATTTACTGCGTGGAGTCGCGCAGTTCTGCGCACCTGGAAGTCCCGGAGGGACGGCAAACTGTAGCCCACTGCGGGAGCGGTCGGAACACGTCCAACCCGCGACAAGCAAGCCCCGGCAGGGGCGGCACATCTGTCTAACTCACAAGGACTTAGGCCATTACAACAGGCTGGCCGCCTATCCCGCTTGCCTTACGAACGGACAGAACGCCTGGCGCTCAATAAGGTGCAATCTTCTCCGCTGGCGTGAGATAGGTTTGGGAAATCCGGTCCTGCCAGCAAAGCTGATCTTCATCCCAAAGCGCCCAGACGAAGCCCAGAAAGCACGTCCCCGCGGAGATTAAATATCCAAAGCTTCTCCACGCCATTTGGCGCGACGTGGGTATGCCGCCGTCAAAGCTGACGACTCGCAAGCCGCGAAGCATCATGCCCGGCGTCGAGCCGCCGAAAACCGTGAAGAGCGCGAAATATTGGGCGTAGAAAAGCGCCAGCGTGGCGACTGCTACTGACAAGTCCACCTTGTTAAAACCGATATGCCCGCCCAGAACTGTAAAGAGCGCGAGCATTCCCCCGTAGCTGAACAGCAGCAGCCCCACGTCCACGATCGCCGCCCGGCGGCGCTCCGGAAGCGAAGCCACGGAGTACAAGTGCGCATGCGATAAACTTGCGCCGGGCGGTGCAGTAGCCGGCCAGTGGGCGTGGCTGCCGACTGCGGCAGTCTCCAGATTGGGAATTGATATCTCAAATCGCTCGTTGCGATGCGCGCGCGTGCCAACCGTCTTCTTGGCAGGCGCCTGCGAGGCAAACTCCATCCTTGCCCGGGATGATTCGAGTGGGCGTGAGGGATCGGATTCGAAGGGCAGAGCCGATTGCAATTCGGCGGACGCACCGCCCCGGCGGCGGGCTCGATAATCCTGAAGCCTGCTGGAAACTTCACGCCGCCATTCGGGCTCGACGGCCAGATTTCCTTCGGTGGGAGTGGCTACTCGGCGCGAAACCGACGATCGTCCGAGGCCGCCCAAAGGGGCGTCGCAGAAACAACATAAATCGGACGGGTCGCCGTTGACGGCGCCGCAATGCTGACAGGTTTTTATCACCGTTCCGTTTTGCGCTGCGGACGTCTCGCCGAACGGAAATCGGGAGTCGCGGACATTCTATCAGCAACGCGCCGCGGCGAAAAGATTTGCATCGATCTGTCACGAATTGGATACCCCAGGCAGCCCGGCGTGCGCCATTGGCAATCTATAGGGAGCGGAACCGGACAGAACCGATTGACCGTTGCGAACGCAGGCACTATTTTCACAATGATCGTTTCACGTGAAGCGTGGAGCAAGCTGGAATCATTGTAAGCCTTCTGAGGGGATGCTAGGCTAACGAGCTATTTTCAACAATGTCTTTTCAGGCTCTTCTTCCTCCTGGTCACGGATGCGGGCTCTACCTCGAGCCCGCTGGAATGATTTGCGGCGCCAACTCATGAAGCTCTTTCATAAATTCGGTGTCGCAGTCCGGGGGCGCGTCCTTCTTGCTCTCGCCGTGATTTTTTTAATGCTTCGTGGGGCCGCCGCCCAGGAAATCATTCCGCCCTCCTCATCGGGCGAAGCGAGCGTGCGTCTCGAAGCCGAACAGCAACGCAAGGAAGGCGACCTCTACTTCGCCGACGGCAAAGTCGAAATTCAGTACAAGGGTCTTCGCTTGCGCGCCGACCATGTGCAGTACAACACCAAGACATACATGGCCACGGCCCACGGCCACGTCTTGTTCGATGTGGACACGCAACACCTCACGGCGGAATCCGCCGACTTCAACGTGCAAAGCGGAGAAGGCCGCTTCGAGTACGTGCGCGGCGAAGTTATGGTGGAACACAGGCCGAACGCAAACGTTTTGATTTCGCCGAATCCGCTGACCTTTCAAGCGCGGGAAGTGCGGCGGCTCGACGCGCAGACCTACTGGATCGAGCATGCCTGGTTGACCGTCTGCGTACCGGACAAGCCCAGCTGGAAGTTCTCCACGACTCATGCCACGCTCCACGTCGATCGTTCGGTCGCCATGCTCAACGCCAACTTCCAGCTGTTCCGGCTCCCGCTCTTGTATTTCCCGTACGCGTCGGTTCCCGCGGGGCGCACGCTGCGAAAATCCGGATTCTTAATCCCGGAATTCGCGGACACATCGGTGAAAGGCTTCATCTTCGGTGATGGCTATTACTGGGCGCCGAAGGATTGGGCCGATCTCTCTCTCGGTGCGGCGTATCTCAGCCGTCGTGGATGGCAGCAAAACGGAGAATTGCGCGCCAAGCCCTGGGAGAACGTGTCGATTTCAGCGAGATATTTCGGAGTGATCGACCGCGGATTGCCCGAGCCGGTGCTGAACGCTCAGGGAAATCCGGTGCTCAATTCCTCGGGCAATCCGGAAACAGCGCTGGAGAGCCAGGGCGGCCACAGCGCGCAATTCAAACTTGACGCGCAACTGCCCCGTGGTTGGCGCGCCGTCGCGGACGTCAACCAGCTCACGTCGCTTATATTTCAACTCGCGTTTGCACCGACCTTCGGCGAGGCCGTGAATTCCGAGGTGCGCAACGCCGGTTTTCTGACGAATAATTTTCGAGGGTTCAGCGCCGATTTCGCCGCGACCAGCTATCAGAACTTCGTAAACGCCCAGCCGCAGGTCAGCGCGGACGTTCGCAGCGCTCCGGAGGCTCGATTCAGCTCGGTGGATCAGGCGCCTTGGAAGAACCTGCCGATCTATTTTGGCGGAGAAGCATTCACCGGAGCGGTGCACCGGGACGATGAAAACCTGGTGACGAACCCTACGACGGGAGTGGAATCCGTTCAGAATGGAATTGTGACTCCCGCATTTGTGGAGCTTTCGGAAATCGCTCCGCGCGTCGTCGTCCCGTTGCGCTGGGGACCCTGGCTCGGCGTTACCACGAGCTTCACTGCCCGGACCACCTTTTACAGTTCGCAACTGATCGGGGGTTCCGTGGTGAGCGACCCGTTGCGCCGGACCACGGGCGAAGTGAACGTCGATCTTCGCCCTCCCACATTCGAGCGGGTCTGGCAGACTTCCAGCGGAAAATGGAAGCACACCATCGATCCGGAGATCGAATACAACTACGTGGATGGCGTGGGTCAATTCGACCGTTTTATACTTTTTAACGAGGATGAAACGCTTACGAACACGAATGACTTCGTGTACTCCGTCACGCAGCGGCTCTTTCACCGCACCGGAGACGGCCAGGCAAACGATCTGGTCACCTGGAGAATCCAGCAAGCCTATTACTTCGACCCAACCTTCGGCGGCGCGCTCACTCCCGGAACGCGCAATGTTTTTCAGGCGCTCGATTCAATCACGCCGTTTGCTTTCGCCGACGAACCGCGCCGCTTTTCTCCGATCAACAGCGACCTGGTCATTTCGCCTGGCGGCAAATACGATGCCGAGGTCCGGTTGGATTACGACACGGTCCGCCACAGGATCACCGCGGCGGAGACGCTTCTGAAAATTCGCCCGACTGAAAATTTCAACTTTACCGTGGCGCAGTTTTCCGTCGACAACACGGCCGGGCCGCCGCCCTTCAACGCGGTGTTGCAACCGCCCGCGAATCAAATTCGGGCGCAGGTGGGTTATGGGGCGTCGAACCGCCGCGGCTGGAACACTCAGGCCGGCGTTGGCTACGACGTCAAGCAGAACGTGTTGCAGAACGAATTCGTCGAAGTAACCTACAACGGATCCTGCTGCGGAATTTCGCTCGAATACCGGCGCCTTTCGCTCGGGGAGATCCGCACGGAAAATCAATTTCGCGTCTCGCTGAACATTGCAAATATCGGAACGTTCGGAAATCTGCGCCGGGAGGAAAAAATCTTCTAATCATGAAGAACAAGGACGATGACTCGCTCGCGTTTGCCACGATCGAGGAGCTTGCCGCGCTGCTGGCAAAGCGCAAAATTTCCCCCGTGGAGTTGACCGAGCTGTTTCTGCGCCGCATCGAGCGGCAAAATCCCGCGCTGAACGCGTTCCTGACGGTCACCGCCGAACATGCACTCGCCGCGGCGCGGCGCGCGGAAAAACAACTGCTTCGCCGCCTTGGCTCGCGGCGCGAAAATTCCCCTCTTCTTGGGATACCCATCACGCTCAAGGACAATCTCTGGACGCGCGGCATCCGCTCGACGGCGGGATCGAAAATCCTGCGCGATTTCGTGCCGCCGGAGGATTCCACCGTCGCGCGAAAACTTGCTGGCGCCGGCGCGATTCTGCTCGGCAAAACGAACCTGAACGAATTCGCCTACGGGATTACCGGCGCCAACGCGCACTACGGCCCGGTGCACAATCCGTGGGCGCTCAATCGGATTTCCGGCGGATCGAGCGCCGGTTCCGCCGTAGCGATTGCCGCGGGGCTTTGCGTCGCTTCCATCGGCACCGACACGGGCGGCTCGATCCGCGTCCCTTCCGCCTTTTGCGGGACCGTCGGCCTGAAGCCCACCTTCGGGCGCGTCAGCGTTTTTGGCACCATGCCGCTGTCGCCTTCTTTCGATCATGTCGGCCCGATTGCTCGCAGCGTCGTGGACGCGGCCATCCTGCTCGGCCTGATCGCCGGGCGCGATTCCCTGGACCCAACTTCTTCGCCGAGGCCGGTGGAAGATTATCGCGGCGCGCTGCGCAAGCCGCTCCGCAAATTTCGCCTGGGCCGTCCGCGCGAACTTTATTGGGAAAAGCTGGACGGCGAAGTGCGCCGCGCGACGGAAGCAGCCCTGCGCGACATGGAAAAGCGCGGCGCGGCCGTTCGGGAAATTTCCCTTCCGCACTTGAAGGATACGCGCGAAGCGGCTGCCGACATTTCGCTTGCGGAAGCGCTGCATGTCCATCAAGCCGCCGGATATTTTCCGTCTCGCGCCGCCGAATACGGCGAAGAAGTGCGCCAGCGAATCGATGCGGGTGGAAACGTGCCGGCCATTCGCTATTTGGCCGGGTTTGACGTGCGCAAGCGATTGCTCGGCGAATTTGACGCGGCCTTCCAGGAAGTCGACGTCATCGTCGCACCCACGGTCCCCGTCCCCGCTCCGCTCATCGGCGCCGAATCGGTGCAAATCGATGGCGAGCAAATCGGCGTGCGCCCCGCCCTGGTCGGCTCGTGTCGCCCGGCCAATTTTACGGGCCTCCCCGCGATTTCCGTCCCCTGCGGATTCACGCGCGGTGGCCTGCCCATCGGATTGCAGTTGATCGGCCGCGCGTTCGATGAAGCAACGCTCCTGCGGATCGCTTTTTCCTACGAGAGCGCAAATGATTGGCGCACGCGCCGGCCCATTTTCACTTAACAGCAGCCTCACGACAGGCCCGGACCGTGGCGTCTAGACCCGGGAACGCCAATCTCCTGATTGGCGGTTTGCGCAACGTCCGCCGCGGCGGAGAGATTGGCGTTCCCGGGGGCGGCCGACACATGCCTCTTCCACACGCAATATTCCCGATCAACAAGAAATCCACCGGGCAAGCGCATAGTTATGTGAAAATAGACCGCGGGTGAATCGTTGGCAGGACTGCAGCCGTCTAATCGAATGTTGCAAGGGCTGTCTTGCACCATCCTTCGCCGGAGATAATTTCGTTCGATGCAAGTTTCGATTCTTTACGCCTTCGTAGCGGGAATCATCTCGTTCCTATCGCCGTGCGTGCTGCCACTGGTGCCGGGCTACGTCTCGATGCTTTCGGGAATCGGCGTGGAGCAACTCCGCACGGGCCAGCCGGCGCGCAACAGTTTATTTGCTTCCTCGCTGGCGTTTGTCTCGGGATTTTCCGTGGTCTTCATCAGCTTCGGCGCATCGGCCAGCGCCGTGGGGCAATTTCTGCTGCAGCATAAGACGCTGATGGGGCCTATCGCCGGGGCCGTCATCGTTCTGTTTGGCCTGCATCTGGTCGGTTGGCTGATCAAGCTGCCTGTGAATGCAGGCCTCGTGATCGGCGGGGTGCTGGCCTTTGGCGCCGCGATACTTTGGCGGCGGTCTGGAACCGACACCGTGGGCCCCGGCGGAATCTTCGGCTCCGTGCAATTGCTCTCCGTTGCGCTGATTTTCCTGGCCGGACCGTCGCTGACGCGCTGGCTCAACCGCGATCTGCGCTTCCACAATCTCGGCAGCCAAACGCAAGAAGAAGCCAAGGCTGGCGGCGCGTTTTCCGGCGTGACCAGCGGCTTCCTTCTCGGCTTCGCATTCGCCTTTGGATGGACGCCGTGCATCGGCCCGATTCTCGCCGCCGTCCTGGTGCTGGCCGCGAACACGCAGACGATTTCTCGCGGCGTTTTTCTGCTGGCCGTGTATTCGGCGGGCCTCGCGGTTCCCTTCCTGCTCACCGCGATTGGAATCAACCAGTTCCTGCGTTTTTATCAACGATTCCGGCGCCACCTGCATACCGTGGAAGTGTTGAGCGGCGTGCTGCTGCTGTTCGTCGGCGGCCTGATTTTTTTGAACCGGCTGACCTGGCTATCGGGTAAACTAGTCTTTCTGAATAAGTTTGCGCTGTAACGGGTGCGGGCTGTCGCCGCGGCGACAAGCCCGCCGGAAAGAAGTGCTGGACATGAAAAAGGGCATCTTCATTGCAGCGGGTGTGGTGGCATTGCTTGCCGTCATGGTCTGGGCCGACCACAAATTCCCGGCGGCCGGCGTGCCTTCCGCAAGCGCGCCCGCCAAACCAACCGATGCTCCAACTGTTAACCTGAAGGATCTCAACGACAAGGATGTCACACTCCAGCAGTACAAGGGCCAGGTGGTCCTGGTGAATTTCTGGGCGACCTGGTGCGCGCCCTGCAAAGTGGAAATCCCATGGATGATCGAATTCCAGCAAAAGTACAGCCCGCGCGGCTTCACCATCCTGGGAGTTTCCATGGATGAAGACGGCAAAAAAGCGATCGAACCCTTCCTCGAAAAAGAACGCTTCGACGTGAACGGCCAAAAAGAGGCGATGAGCTATCCCATCCTGCTCGGCAACGACGCCATCGCGGATAAATTCGGCGGAATTCTGGGCCTTCCCACCAGCATGCTTTTTTCCCGCGACGGCAAGAAGGTCAGGACGATCGTCGGCCTGGTCAATCACGACGATATTTCCAAAGCCATCGAAAGCCTTCTGTAGGTCTGTCCCTACTGGAATCTTCCGTTCGGAGTTAGCAAGGAATAATCTGCGGACGGCACGAGCCGAATTTCAACGTCGAAGTCTCTTTCTCCCGCGCTCCCGACATTCTCAATCTCGTAAAGGCCCCACAAATTTCGAAATTCGAGAATATGAGCCTGATCGTAATGGATCTCAAGCAGGTGCTCGCCTTTCCAGATCAGATCGCCACCCGTCAACGGATCTGCCCTGAAGAATTGGTGCGCTGTTTTCATGTGGATCGGATTTCTTGTGCGGACAATATAAACATTCCAATCGACGCCCCCACCCGCTGCTGGTCCGTATGGGTCTCGCACGAGGACGGCATCAAATAATCCATTTGGAGAAGTCACTCGTTTCTGTTCCGCCGCTTGTGAAAATACCTTATCGTCAGGCACTGCGGTTTCATTGGGATTGTCGCATGCTGCCAAGAGACAAAGAACTAGGATTCCGGATGGAATTAGGGATTTGCTGACTTTTCGTATTCCCGATGATTTCATACCGAGGAAAAAACCTCCCGACTCGGAAGAAACGCGATTCCCTCTTTCAACGAAGGTGAAAGGAATGAAGTGCTCCTCGGAACTAGAACAAGTTAGCGCGCTGTTGGGCGCGGAAGTTTTGACATCAGACGGCGACTTCAACAGTTGAAAGTCTCACAGCCACGTGCTGGGGAATTTCTTCGCCGTCCGCAAGACGATCCTCAACGTGCAATCGGATAGCGTCTTTAATAGTTGTGACAGCCTCCTCGTAAGTATCTCCTTGGCCGTAGCACCCCTGTAGAGCGGGGCAAGAAACGTAGTAGCCGTCAGAATCAGCTTCGATAATGATGGAAAATGTGAGGTGTTTCATGTTCAAATTATATCCTCACTACCGGTTCACTGCCAGTGACATTCCCCAACCGATGTAACTTCCTCAGGCGTTGCTCATATGAAAGAATAGAGGTGTGACGCAAAGCGCATGAAAATTCAACTCCGTCATTTGCGCGAACCGATCGGCGTGGCCCTGGAAACGCTGCGCGCGCACAAGATGCGCTCGTTCCTGATGCTGCTGGGGATTGTGCTTTCCGTTTCGACGTTGATCATGGTCGTGGCGCTGATCTCCGGAGTGAATCTGTACGTTGAGAATCGCATCGCCAATCTTGGGTCGAACGTATACCTGGTTCTGCGCTTTCCGATCATCACGGACATGACCGAGTTGGTGAAGGCCACGCGGCGAAACAAACCGATCACCTGGGACGACTACGTATTCTTGCGCGACAATTCCAAACTCGCCCTGCGCGTCGGCGCCCAGGCCAATCTTCTGGGCCGCACCAAGGCCAACGGCCAGACCGTCGAGGACACGACCATCTACGGCGTGACCGCGAATATCGGCGACATGAAGACCGAAGAGCCCGCCTCGGGCCGCTACATCACCGACACGGACAACCAGCACCGCTCGCTCGTCGCGCTGATCGGCACGGACGTCGCGGAAAAACTTTTTCCCGGCGTCGACCCGATTGGCAAGGAACTCGATGTGGACGGCCGCCCCTATGAAGTTGTGGGCGTGGGAAAACCGATCGGCACGGTGCTGGGCCAGACGCGGGACAACTACGTCTACATTCCGATCGAAACATGGATGAAGTTTTACGCCACGAGCACGACCAGCCTGGCGATCAACGTGCAAACGCGCGGCTCGGAATGGATGTCGCGCACGCAGGAGGAATCGGAAACGCTGATGCGCGCGCGCCGGCACATCAATCCGAACGCCCTTGACAATTTCGGCGTCCTGGACAGCGGCTCGCTCGTGGATTTGTTCAAGCGGATCACCGGCGCTCTCGCTGCCTCGATGGTGGGGATCGTGGCGGTGTTCCTGGTGATCGGCGGCGTGGTGATTATGAACGTGATGCTGGCGACGGTGACCGAGCGCACGCGCGAAATCGGCCTGCGCAAATCCCTGGGCGCGCGCCGCTCCGACATTCTGCTGCAGTTCCTGACCGAGACCGCCGTAATGTCCACAATCGGCGGGGCGATCGGCGTCGCCCTGGCCTACGTGTTTGCGCTGGTCATCGCCGCCAACACGCCCGTGCCGATGCACGTCCCAATTTCCGCGGTGATCATTGCCCTGGGCGTTTCAACCGCCGTCGGCGTGTTCTTTGGGATTTATCCGGCGAGCCAGGCCGCGAACCTGAGTCCGATCGAAGCGCTCCGGCAGGAAATGTGAACATGACCGGAAATCCATGCGAATAGCGCTCGGCGAAAACGCGAACATGGCTCTGGACACGCTGCGGGAGAACAAGCTGCGTTCGTTTCTCACCGTCCTGGGCGTGGTCATCGGAATCACGGCGCTCATCACGGTTGCGTCCATCCTGGTGGGATTCTACGCGGATATCACCGTGTACCTGGACGCCTTCGGCGCGAATACGATCTGGGTGTTTAAAGTTGCCCCCGGGATCAGCACCGGACGAATGACCGCCGAGGAACGCAACCGCAAGCCGCTGACCTACGAAGATGCGCAAGCGATACGGGAGCAATGCCCGGCGGTACAGGAAGTGTCCGTGTCGGTATTCAAGCGTGTCTATGACTTCAATCGCCAGCCCGACATCACCGCGCGCTACAAGGACAAGGAAGTCAGCGGCCTGAATTATTCCGGATCGGATGTCTACTATCCGGATGTATACAACGCGAGACCCTACATCGGCCGCTACTTCACCGAAGCCGAAGATTTGCACCGCGCGGACGTTGCCGTCATCGGCTACGATCTCGGCAAGGCATTCTTTCCGGACGGCAATGCGGTGGACCAAATCATTTACGTTGAAGGATTTCCTTACCGCGTCATCGGCGTCTTCGAGCATCGCAAGGGCCAGCTCTTCCAGAATCCTCCCGTCGAAAAGCAGGTGCTGGTGCCCTACCATACCTACCGCAAGCATCATCCCGCCGACGACGAGCATTTCATCGGCGCCGTGGCGGCTCCCGGGAAAATGGCGGAAGCAAAGGACGAAATCAGCGCCGTCTTGCGCCGCACGCGCCACGTTCCCTATTCGGCGCCGGAAAATTTCGGCCTGTCCTCCGCCGAGGAAGTCGCCACCCAGTTCAAGCAGATCACCGGTTCGGTTGCGCTGCTGACCGCCGTGGTCAGCTCGATTGGCCTGCTCGTGGGCGGAGTCGGCGTGATGAACATCATGTTGATGTCGGTCACGCAGCGCACGCGCGAAATCGGCGTGCGAAAAGCGATTGGCGCGCGACGCCGCGACGTCATCTGGCAGTTTCTGACCGAGGCGGTCGTGCTCACGGGCTCGGGCGGAGTCATCGGCGTGCTGCTGGGAATCGGCATCAGCCTGCTCATCCATGTGATCTGGCCGAGATTGCCTTCCACCATACCCCTGTGGGGGGTGCTTTTAGGGGTCATCGTGTCCATGGCTGTCGGCCTTTTCTTCGGCATCTATCCGGCGGTGAAGGCCGCGCGGCTCGACCCGGTGGACGCGCTGCGATATGAATAGGTGGCAGGTGACAGGTAGCAGGTGGTAGGTTTCAGGACCCTTTTTGGCGTAGTTTCTGTATGAGGCCTGCAAGCATTCTGCCGATTTCAGAGCAAGCTTCCAATGCAGGAATAATCTCATCTTCATTGACGTATTGAAGCCTGCCGGCAATCATTAGATGAGTTTCCAGTTCTTTGAGGGAACCATTGGCGATTGAAAGGTGCTGGATGTATTCACCAAGAGTCTTCCTTCCTTGTCCTTCTGCAACATTCGCCGGGATAGAAACTGCTGCCCTTCGGATTTGGCTGATCAATCCGTAGATTTCCGACTGCGGAATTTGCTTCGAGAGCTTGTAGCACACTTCCACAATATCCATCGCTCGCGTCCAAACCACCAGATCACGGTAACTAGTGACCTTCGTTCTCTCGATTTGAGGTGTAATGTTGAATTGCGTTGACATGAAACGTGACTCCCAACCCTTCATCTATCATGAAGACATAAATTCCGCAATCTCCATTCTTAGAGAGGTCTTCACGTTTCAAATCATCTGCCCCCTGCTCCTTACCACCTGCTCCCTACCTTGCCCGCGCCGCGGCTTCACCGTACTCTGTTTCTGCCATGGATGTACAAGAATTTCGTATCCGAACACCTGCCAAGACAAACCCAAATTCCACGATGGCTTATGGAGATCTCAAAAGTACGATCGTGAATTTCAACTTTCACTTTCGGCATGGATTGTGTCGAGATTTGCATCGGGTGCAATTTCATCATGGCTTTTACCGAGGACTTTCTCGATCGTTGCGAAGAACTCGCTGGTCCGGATCGGCTTTGAAACGTAGGCGTCCATGCCGGCTGCCAGGCAGCGGCGCTCATCCGCCGCGAGGGAGTGCGCCGTCATGGCAACGATCGGAAGATGTCTGCCTGTAAACCGCTCCCTTTCCCGGATGGCGGCGGTGGCCTCCAATCCGTCCATCTCCGGCATCTGGATGTCCATCAGCACGACATCGAATTCTTCCTTTTCAAGCGCTGCCAGCACTTGCCGGCCGTCGCCGGCGACGGAAACGGTGTAACCTCGTTTTTCAAGAAGACGCACAGCGAGCTTTTGATTTACAGCGTTGTCTTCCGCCGGGAGAACTCGCCATTGGTTTCGGCTCTCTTGTGAAAATGGTTGGGCGAACGGCGTAGCATGATTGCGAGGAGCTTGTTGCAAGACACTACAAATAGTTTGCAGCAGCTCCCCTTGGCGCACCGGTTTCGTGAGGTAGGCGGAAATTCCAAACTCCCGGCAACGCGCCGCGTCCCCCAGCCGCCCCGCGGAAGTGAGCATCAAGAGTTTCGTATCCACCAGTCCCGGATCCTTTCGAATCTGCTCAGCGACGGCAAAACCGTCCATTCCCTGCATCTGTCCGTCCAACAGAATCAATGGGAAAGGGCGGCCCGCGGTTTTGGCGTCTTCGAGTGCTTGAAGCGCTGCGCGGCCGCCGTCGACCGCCGTGGGTTTCAGGCCCCAACGGGTCAGCATGCCGTTCAGGACTCTACGGTTTGTCAAATTGTCATCCACGACGAGGGCCTGCAAATCACGCAACTGTTCCGGTAGGAGAGGTTCTGAACTTGGGAGAGATGCCGAACGGGAATGAGATTCTTGAACAGGCAATCGAACCTTGAAATAGAACGTGCTGCCTTGGCCAGGCTGGCTGTCGACCGACATTGTCCCGCCCATCATAGGCACAAGTTTCGAGCATATCGTCAATCCCAACCCAGTCCCGCCGTAGGTTCGGGTCATGGAGCAATCGGCCTGCGAGAAGGGCTCAAAGATCTTTTTTTTGCTTTTCAATGGGAATGCCGACGCCGGTGTCCTTTACCATGAAACTCACGCAAGGATCGCCGGCGACATCGAGTTCTCGGGCCACGCTAACAATGATTCCCCCTTGTTCCGTGAACTTGATGGCGTTGCCGATCAAATGCACGAGCACCTGCCGGATGCGTCCAGGGTCGCCAACGACGGCATCCCGAACGTCTGGTTGAACCTCGTATCGCAGTTGCAGACCCTTCTGTTGCGCCCGAACCCGGAATCCTTTCATTGTCTCGGCCAGGCTTTCGCGGAAAGCAAAAGGGACCGAGTCGAGCTCCAGACGACCCGCTTCTAAGTTGGAGAAATCCAGAATATCGTCGATGACAGATAGCAGGGCCTCCGCGGACAATTGCGCCAGGCCCAGGTTTTCGCGTTGCTCGGAAGTGATTTCCGTATCCAAAACTAGTTCGGTCATGCCGAGAATGCCGTTCAGCGGGGTGCGAATCTCGTGGCTCATGTTGGCCAGGAACTCGCTCTTGGCGCGGCTCGCTGCCTCCGCCCCCTCCTTGGCCCGCTTCATCTCAATCTCGGCCTGCTTTCGTTCCGTAATGTCTCTGTTGACGCCGACCACGCGCAGTGGGGTGCCGGTAGGACCGCACCGTACTGCCCCGTGGGCCTCGATGTAGCGAATCTGTCCGGACGGCCACACCACACGAAACTCGCTGCGGAATTCTCCTTTCTCAGCGACAGCGGCATTAAACGTGGCGAGGGCGGCGGGGAAGTCCTCCGGATGAACGCTCCTCTCCCAATCCTCATAAACGCCACGGAAATCTTCCGGCAAGATGCCATGAAGGTGACACATGTACTCATCCCAGGCCAGGGTGTTCGTCTGCAGATCGAATTCCCACACGCCGAGCCGGGCAGCTTCCGCCGCCAATTTTAGCCGGGCCGCGGTCTCCCTTACCGCGTCTTGCGCGCGTTTATTCTCGGTCATGTCGCGGACCGCAGCCAGCAGCATGGGCCGGCCGCTGAGCGTCACCGCCGTCAGCCACACTTCAGCCGGAAAGACTTCGCCGTTCTTGCGCCGGTGCATCCACTCGAAACGCTCCTTCCCGCTTCGTAGCGTGGCGGCAATCTTCTGGTCCGTCGCCACTCGTGAAGGCGTGCCGTCGGGTTGGTTGGGGGGTGAGAAATCCGCGGGATGCAGTGCAATGAGTTCTGTCCGGGTTGAGTATCCGAACATCTGCAGAGCAGCCGCGTTGCAATCCAGAAAGCCGTTTTCGTCCATGAGCAAATTCGCATCCGCCGATTCCTCGAACAACGCACGATGCTTGCTCTCACTGTCGTTCAGGCGCTTCTCATCCCGCCGGCGATCGGTGATGTCGCGAATCGCGCTGGAGACAAGGATGCCTTCCTCCGTCTCGAGAGGGCCGAGCGTAATTTCCGCCGGGAATTCGCTCCCATCCTTGCGCAAGCCGTAGAATTCAATTCCTGCGCCCGACCCCATGGGGCGGCTCCTGGGAGCCGCGAAAAAATGGGTTTGGTGATGCTGGTGATTTCCCCGAAAACGTTCCGGCATGAGCGTCTCCAGAGTTCGGTGAAGCATTTCTGAACGCGCGTATCCGAACAATGTTTCCGCCTGCGAATTCACGAGAACGATTTCGCCTTTGCGGTTCACGATGATCATTGCGTCAGGCGCCGACTCCAGGAGCCCCTTGAATTTGTCCTCCGCCCGCTTCCTGGATTCGAGTTCCAATGCTTGCGCGGTGAACTGGCGATCGATGAGAGATGTCAGGATCGCAAGGCCGAGAACCATGAAAGTGACAATGATGATGCCGGCCACGCCGAGCGAAGAGATGCTGATCGCTCGAGAGAAATCGCCGTTACCCGACGTGGCTAACGTGAAGCCGGCCGCTGCCATCCCCGTGTAGTGCATCACCGGGATCGCCGCTCCCATGACTACAGCGCTGAGGACTTTTCGCCAGCCGCCCGATTTCGTTTCCTCTCGAAAATGGAATGCCAGCCGCAGCGCAACGAAAGAAATCAGAACTGCCACAACGATGGAAATCGCGACCATCCCGCGAGAATAGTGGCACATGGCCGGAAGCCGCATCGCGGCCATGCCGATGTAGTGCATGCCTGCGATGCCCCCGCCCATGAAGAAGCTGCCGGCAACAGTTCGCGGGAGGCTCATCTGTTCCCGGCTTACTTCGAACAAAGCGATCGCGGATGCGAAAATGGCGGCGAGCAGCGACGCGGCTACGGTCGGCCAATCGTATTCAACCGGGACCGGCAGGTGGAAGGCGAGCATCCCCACGTAATGCATGGACCAGATGCCGATTCCCATAGCGATGGCGCCGCCGCTAAGCCAAAGCTTGCGCGCCGCGCCTCGCGCCGAAGTTACCCTTCCCGCCAGGTCCAACGCGGTATAGGAAGCGAGCACGGCGATGAATACGGACAATGCGACGAGGCGGTAGTTGTACGAACCGACCAACTCTAAGTCAGGCGAGAACATTGCTCTGCCTTTCCCTGCTCTCTGGACCCGGACTCTTTTCAAGCCCAAGGGCTGATTGGATGTCTCCACGGTTTGGCCATACGCTGCAAAAAGGACAGCGGCAAATCCGAGGAGCTATTTGGAAGGGACTCCAGTTTGAACGGGGCATCTAGCCGAGTCAAGAGCAACGGGCATGCCACAGCGCACTAGTTAACCAGCCGCAAATTATTTGACCATTGACACGAGCACATTCGCTTTCCGCCGGCTTCCTTGCCCGCGCCGCGGCTTCGCGGTACTCTGTTTCTGCCATGGATGAACAAGAATTCCAGAGACGGTGTGACGCCGCCTTTGAATCGCTGCGCAGCCGCCTGCAGGAAGTGGGCGATGAGCGCGGATTTGAAGTCGAGGGCGGAAGCGGAAAGCTCGAAGTGCTCTTCGAAGACGCGGATGAAACCCGATTCGTGATCAGCCCGAACACGCCGGTCCGGCAAATCTGGATCTCGGCGCTGACCACCAGTTTCAAGCTTTCGTGGTCGGATGCGGCTGGAACTTTCGTCCTCGATAAAACGGGTGAGACGCTCATGCAGCTCATGGGGCGCATCCTCACCGAACAACTCGGCAGCCCCGTGACGGTCTAAATTTTATGAAATCACTTATTGAAAGCGTCCTGCGATTTTTCGGCCGGCGCGTAAGTGTGTCGGTTAGCGATCGTCCCGCAAGTGCGTCACGCCTGCTTGCGCGGTTTGTGCTTCTGGTGCTGGCCGCGCTCATCGTTTCCAGCGCGTCGGCGCAGGATAGCGCCTATCCGGCCGCAGCCAGCGTGCTTCAGCCGCAAGCCTACGTATCGTTGCAGCCCGTGCCGCGCGGCCGGGCCTTTCAAATCGCCGTGGTCGCGAAAATTTCTCCGGGCTTTCACATCAACGCGCACGTGCCTTCGGAGGACTACCTGATCCCCACTAAAATCCTGGCGGATCTTTCTCCCGGAGTGTTTCTGGTAGAAACGACGTATCCGCGCGGAGTGATGCGCGCGTTCCGATTTTCCAAGACGCCCCTGCGCGTTTACGAAGGCTCTTTCACGGTGCTGATGAAACTCCGCGCGAATGGCTCCGCCCCGCTCGGTCCCCAAAAAATAGGCCTTACGGTTGGCTACCAGGCCTGCAACCAGGACGCGTGCCTGCCGCCGACGAAAGTTGCGGTGACGGCGGACCTGGAAATCGCCGCCGTGGACACGCCCACGCATCCCGTACACGCGGATATTTTCTCTACGGCACCCGCTGAGAAGTCCAAGTAGGACAGGCTTCAGCCTGTCGCTTTGTGATGGAGTTGCGTATAGAAACCCGACAGGCTGAAGCCTGTCCTACTCGTTCGGTCCCCAAATTTCGTGGAATGGAATCAGCGCGCAGCGAAGGCTTCGACAGCGCGGCGCAGGCGGCTGACGACGCGCTCCTTACCGATCACCAGCATCGTTTCAAACAGCGGTGGCGCCACGGCCTGTCCCACGATCGCGACGCGCGTTCCATTGATCAAGAGACCGGCTTTTACGCCCTCCGCGGCGGCCAGCTCGCGCAGAGCGTGGTCGCACGCGTCGTGATTCCAGTCCCTTAGCGCTGCAAGAGCGTCCGCAAGTTTGCCGAGCATCGCGCCCAGGCGTTCGTCCTTCCAGAATTTCTCGCGGGCCTGCGGATCGTACTCAAACGAATCGCTGAAAAACGCGCGGGCCCACGTCGAAAAATCCGGCAGCAGGCGCGTGCGCGGGCGCAGCAAGTCCACCGTTTTTGAAAACCACTCGCGCTTTTCGCCCGCCCATTCCGGCTGCCACAGCTTCGAGCGCTCCAACTCGCCTTGCACGAAAGGAAGAAGCTCGTCGATCGGCAGCTTCTGGAGATATTGCGTGTTGAACCATTCGAGCTTCGGCCGGTCGAAGACGGCATTCGTGCGGCTCACGCCTTCAAGCGAGAATCGTTCGACGATTTCCGAGGTTCGCATAAATTCTTCATTTCCCGCCGACCAGCCCAGCAGCGCCAGAAAATTGCGAAACGCTTCGGGCAGAAAACCTTCGTCGCGGTACGACTTCACGCTGGTGGCGCCGTGGCGCTTGGAAAGCCGCGTGCGGTCCGGCCCCAGAATCAGCGGCACGTGCGCAAAAATGGGCGGCGCGGCGCCGAGCGCGCGATACAGCAGCGCCTGCTTCGGCGTATTGGAGATGTGATCGGAGCCGCGAATCACGTGCGTGATCCGCATGTCAATGTCGTCCACGACGGCGCTCAGTTGATAGGTTGGCCCGCCGCGCGCCTGGCCTTCCTTGGGCGAGCGCAGAAGAACGAAATCCTCAATCTCCTCGTTCGACACTTCGCGCGGACCGAAGACGGCATCCTCGAATTGAGTGGCCGCGCCGAGCGGGACGCGGAAACGAATCGCCGCATTTTCCGCGCTGAGTCCGGGCTTGCCTTCGCGGCACGCGCAGCGTGTGATGCGTCGCGGCCCCTGCTCTTTCTTCTCGTCCTCCGTTTCATCGACCGCGTCGCCGCCCGCATATTTCTCCGGCGGACAATCGCAAAAATAGGCCGCGCCCGAAGCGGCCAGCTTCAGCGCCGCCTCACGATGCAATTCCAGGCGCTGCGACTGGAAGTAAGGCCCTTCGTCCCAATCGACGCCGAGCCATCGCAGCCCGTCCAGAATGCCCTCCACCAGTTCCGGGCGATTGCGTTCAACGTCCGTGTCCTCGATGCGCAGGATCATCGTGCCGCCGCGCCCGCGCGCAAAGAGCCAATTGAAAAGCGCGGTCCGCGCGCCTCCCACATGCAAATAGCCCGTCGGCGAGGGCGCAAACCGCACGCGAATTTTGCCGGCCGGCTTTCCCGATGCGCTCGAAGTCGTGGACATGCTCCTTGCCAATCTCTCCTGTGAGCCAAAAACGCTTCATCTTAGCCGAACCGGCGCTGGAAGGCGAGCCACCTCAGCGGGCGATCCGTACGACTCCGAAAAACGGTATAGGTCAATTCTTAGTTAAAAAATCGTGTGTCCGATCTCACAAGTGCCATGTTCCCAGTCTAGTACCCCCGTACCCTTGACCGTCTGGAAAGGCGTCCCTTATAGTCGCGAAAGTGGGGAAAAGTGTCGGGAGAGGTGTGGTGTCTCTGTCGCCGGGATATAAATCGTCTTGGGATGTCTGGCGGCGCAGATTCATTTATCAGAGTTCGATCTATTCACCCATCCTCTTCCAGTGCATTCCCATCGAGTGGGAAGTGCGAACGGCGGCCCAGGCGGCGCATTTGATTTGATGACCTCGGAAAGCATTATTGCGATCACTCTGCTGGCGACATCGGCATTGACGTCGGGCCTTTTTGCCTACATGCACAGTTTGCGGCGCCAGGCTTACCTGATGCTCTGGAGCGCCGGATGGTGCTTGCTCGCCCTGCACTACCTCAGCCCAGCTCTTGAGCCCTGGGTATCCGTCGCTCCGTGGCAAACGTCCGTCAACGAATGGCTATTGGCCGCGGCAGCGCTGCTGTTTTTCAGCACCGCACAGGTGTACTCGAACACCGAGCCGTGGGTGCGCCCGCAGATTGCCGCGGGCGGCGTGTTTGCATTGTGGTCGGTCGCTTACTACCTGCATGCGGTGAAAATATCGCCGCAACTCGGCGTTGCCGCGGTGCTCGCGGTGATCGCCTGGGTCTTCTACCAGGAAAGCCAGCGCCACGAAACTTTCGCCGATTTGCTGCTGGCTGCTTCGTTCCTCAGTTGGAGCGCCATCCTGATCGGCGAGCTGCTGCTCAGCCCGCGCATCGCCAATTCGCTCCGCGCGCTCGAGCTTCTGCCCCAGCTGTTCGCGGCGGCCTTAATGGTCATGGGGCTGTACGAAGAGGAAAAGCGCCGCGTCGAGCAGAACATGTTGGCGCTTTCCAATGTGAATCTGGCGACGTCCAGTTTTATCGGCCCCGAAATTCAACAGATGCTCTCGCAAGCGCTCGAGCGCGTGCTGAGCGTCGTGCGCATGCCTGCCGGCGCGCTATTCCTGCATCATGGGCATCCGCAAGGGCCCACCTCCGTGGTCGCCGCCGGCTTGACGGAAAATTTTTGTGCGATCGCCCAGGAAGAAGGACTCGACGATCATCTGGTAGACATGGTTTCGCGCCTGGGCGGTCTGGTAGTTTTTCGCGATCTCGGCCGCGACTCTTCCTGGACGGCCCTCGAAGGCGAGGAAGCTTTCCGGCGATTCCGTCAGCTAGCCACAAGCCAGCACCTGCGCACCGTCGTGGGGATTAGCCTGCAAGCCAAGGAGCAGGCATTCGGCGTATTGCTCCTCGGCACCGCCGACACGCGGCGATTAACGGCGGCGGAGCTCCGCCTCCTGCTGGCGTTGGGCCATCAAATCGGAATGGCCGTCGAAAATAGCTACCTCGTCCAGCAAGCCGCGCGCCGCACGCAAGAGCTCCACATGCTCAACGAAATCGGCCGCGCGCTGAGCTCGACCCTGGATCCGGACACGCTCTTTGAAACGATTCTGAGCGAAATCAAACGCCTGTTCGACGTGAACCGTTTCTGCGTCGCGCTCCACGAAGCCTCCCGCAATGAAATTAAATTTGAAGTCGAGGTGCGCGACGGCGAAGTCCAGCCAAAAAGGTCCCGGCCATTTGGCGGCAACCACGTGATTGAATATTTGATGCGGACGCGCCAGCCGATCTTGATCCGCGAAAATTACGCCGAAGAAATGCGCAAGCTGGGCATCGACACGCAGAATTCGCTCGAAGGATGCTTCTGCGGCGTGCCCCTGCTGTTGTACGAGCGGCCCATCGGCGCCATGATCCTGCAAAGTCCCCAGGAACGCGCGCTCGACAACGGGCACCTGGAAATGATGCGCGTGCTGGCCAGCGAAGCGGTGATCGCTCTCGAAAATGCGCGGCTGTTTCGCGAAGAGCGGGCGAAGTCGCGCCGCTTGACCCTGTTCAACAACATTTCCCGCAATATTATTACAACCCTCAATCCCGATGAAATGCTGGCGAAGATCGCGGAAGAGCTGGAGCAGGGCCTGGACTACTCTCATATTGGAATCGGGCAGCTGGATTACTCGGCCAAGGAAATCGTGATCCAGGCCGAAGCGGGACAGCGCAAGGGCGCGCTGGGACGCCGTCTGGGCCTGGACGGAAATGTGATCGGGCGCGTCGCGCGCACGGGACAGATGGCGGTCGTGTCCTACGACGCGGAACACTCCACAGGCGAGCCTGTGCTCGAGGGTTCGGAATCCGCGATCGCGCTGCCGATCGTCTACGCCGACCAGTTGCATGGCGTGTTGTACGTAGAGACGGACAAGATCTCAGATTTCTCCCAGGAAGAGGTTCTGTTCCTTGGCACGCTGGCCGACCTGATTTCCGGCGCGCTGCACAATGCCATGACTTTCCAGAAAGCGCAGGAACAGGCCATTACCGACGGCATGACCGGGTTGAAAACCCATCGCTTCTTTATGGAGGCCCTCTCGGCGGAATGGAAGCGCTCGACCCGCGCGGGTCGTTCCTTCTCGGTAGTGCTGATGGATCTGGACCGCTTCAAATTCGTCAACGATTTTTATGGACATTTGGACGGCGACCTGGTCCTGCAGCGCGTGTCGCATATCCTGGAAATGAATTGCCGGCGCTCGGACGTCGTGGCGCGCTATGGAGGCGATGAGTTCGTTATCTTGATGCCCGAGACAGACTCCACGCAAAGCCACCAACTCGCCGCAAAACTGCGCTCGTGGATTTCCTCCGATCCGGTCCTGCGCGACAAAAACGTGACCTCCAGTTTCGGCGTCGCCACTTTTCCGCTGAACGGGTCCACTCCCCAGGAATTGATCCAGGTCGCCGATGCTTCGATGTATCTTTCCAAGCATCAGGGCGGCAACGCCGTTTCCACCGCGGATCAATTTAATCCGGACGATTCCAGGCAATGGAAGCGCGATGTCCTTGACGCATACCTCGGCGTCACGCTCAAGCGCTTGTTCTCCACCGGCCCCGACGCGTTTGTGGAAATCTACAGCCGGATCGAGCAATTCGCGCGGTCGTTCTCGGAAACGGAATCCGTCTCGAAACTCCCGGGCGCCAATGGAATGCCGGGATCCTCCGGCGAGTCGTCCTTCGAGCCCCTTCCTCCCATCGTCATGGATACGCTCACCTCGCTGGCGCTGGCCGTCGACGCCAAGGATCAATTCACTCAGGGACACTCGAATAAGGTTTCCAGCTACGCTGTCTTGATTGCCGAAGCGATCGGCCTGAAAGGCCCGGAAATCGAGGAAGTGCGCCTCGGCGGCATGCTGCATGACGTTGGAAAAGTCGGGATCGTGGAATCGATCTTGAACAAAAACGGCCCGCTCAATCCCGATGAATGGGAAGCCATGAAGCGCCACGTGGAATACGGGGCCAAGCTGATTGAGCCGCTGCGAGGCACCGAACGAATCCGCGATATGGTCGCCCATCATCATGAATTCTTCGACGGTTCGGGCTACCCCGAGGGACTTGTCGGCGCGCAGATTCCGATGGGTGCGCGAATCATTGCGATTGCCGACGCCTACGACACGATCACGTCCGAGCGGACGTACAAGAAAGCGCGCACGCCGGAAGAAGCGTTTCAGGAACTCGACCGCTGCGGCAACGCGCAATTCGATCCCGAGTTAGTGCGGCTTTTTATCTCCCGTCTGCGCGAATTGCCAAACCCACTCATCGTGAGTCCCGCCCTTGCCCAGGAACCGGAAGTCTTCCACTAGATCTAGTAGGACAGGCTTCAGCCTGTCTTCTTTTGACTTCTTCAAACTCCGCCAAGATCAAAACCGACAGGCTGAAGCCTGTCCTACAACAGGTGCGTCCCGGAAACGCCGCCGTCACAGCAGGCTTGTTTCGCCGCCTTTGATTGCGTAGAATCGCGCTTCTTCTTGCCGGGGGTCAGCACCACACGGAGACGGAATGTCCAGACGCATTGCAGCGAAGATTACCGGTGTGAGCGGGTACGTGCCGCCCCGGGTGATGTCCAATGCCGATTTGGAAAAGCTGGTGGACACCGACGATGCCTGGATTCGGGAGCGCACCGGCATCCGCGAACGCCACGTAGCCGAGAAGGGTGTTGGAGCGTCCGATCTGGCCACCGCTGCCGCGCGCCAGCTGCTGGCCTGCAAGAATGTTCCCGCGTCGGAGATCGACCTGATCGTCGTTGCCAGCGTCACGCCGGATATGATGTTCCCCGCAACGGCTTGCCTGGTTCAGAACAATTTGGGCGCCACGCGCGCATGGGGATTCGATCTTTCGGCGGCCTGTTCCGGATTTCTATACGCCCTCACGGTTGGCGCCCAATTTGTGGGCGCCGGCACTCAAAAAAAAGCGCTGGTCATTGGAAGCGATGTGATGACTTCCATTCTGGACTATAAGGATCGCGCGACCTGCGTGTTGTTCGGCGATGGCGCGGGAGCCGTCCTACTGGAACACACCGACCGCGACGACGAAGGCATTCTCGACTTCGTGCACGATGTCGACGGGTCCGGCGGAAAATTTCTCTTCATGCCCGGCGGCGGATCGCTTCACCCAGCTTCGCACGAAACGGTGGATCAGAAGATGCACTACGTCCATCAGGAGGGCGCCCAGGTCTTCAAATACGCGGTGCGCCGCATGGCGGATCTGGCGTGCGAAATGCTGGAACGAAATGGATTTTCGAGTAAAGACCTGGCGCTCGTTGTTCCCCATCAGGCCAACTTGCGAATCATTCGCGCCATGCAGGAGCGGCTCGGCGTGGAGGACGCAAGAATCATGGTGAACATCGATCGCTACGGGAATACGACGGGAGGAACCATACCGCTCGGGCTGCGCGATGCCGTCGCGGAAGGCCGGCTCAAAAAAGGGGATCTCGTGTTACTTGTTGCGGTCGGCGCGGGATACACTTCAGGTGGAGTTCTTCTTCGCTGGGCGTACTAGAAGGCGTTCCGATATTCAACGCATGATTTGGAATTCTTCTGGTTTACATCCCGCGGACTTGGGCAGCGCAAACCATGTTGCGCTCCAGGTGCTGGTCCATCAGAACCGCGACATAGCGCGAGCAGGTGGCCATTTCCGAGTTCGCCCAGTTGGCCATCGCAGGGATGATGCTGCCGAGTTTCTCGACAACTGCATAGTACGCGCGAATGGCCTTGAAGTTCCCGTTCGGGCCGCGCAAGTCTGGAGATAAGTCCTTTAGAATTAGAATGCTATGGAAGTCCTGGGCGCTAATGCCCTCATGGGTGATGCCCGCAGCCACTCGGATCCGCTCCGAGATCGCCTGCGCTGCAATTCCGGAAATGGTCGCACGCCAGTAATACAGCGCAAACTGGGCGAAGGCGACCACCGAGACCGCGAATATGACAGCCGGAATCATCCAGATTCATCCTCAGGACTACAGTTTCGTTTATGTCCCTGTTCGGAACAATGGACGTTTCGTACTGACCCGATACACCCCAAGTACTAGTAGCGACCATCACTTGCGACTATATCCCGCGTAGGAATTGCCTAAATCGAGGCCCTGGACACGGCGCGCCAGTAACAACGGAAGAAATCCCAAAACGCAACGCCTGAAATACCGAAAACCATAACAGCCAGCATTCAGGGTCTCCCTCCAAATACCAGTTTGAAACTAAGGATCGGCGGCGACAATGGGCCTGCCGTACTACAAGTTTGGGGCGGATATTAAGTCCTTATCATGGAATAGGATGGCACTAATGCGCCTTGTGCCTATCCGGTTGACTCCACAGGCCCCAAGGGATAGTGTCGGGTGCGATGCGCCCGGAGTATCCTCGGTCATTGCACGAGTTTAGAAGGCTCTTTAACGATGAGGCCGCCTGTCGCCAGTACCTTGCGCGGAGCCGATGGCCCGAGGGCTTCCAGTGTCCACGGTGCCAGCAGGGCGAGGCCCTCGAACTACCAACCCGTCTCTTGTGGCGGTGTCGAGCGTGCAGGCACGACACCTCGGTCACGGCGGGGACCGTGCTCCACCGAACCAGAGTCCCGCTGACACAGTGGTTCTGGGCCGCCTACCTGGTCTCGACTCAGACCCCGGGCTTCTCAGCGCTCCAACTCCAGCGGCAGTTGGGACTCCGCCGATACGAGACGGCCTGGGCCATGCTGCAGAAGCTTCGTCGCGCCATGGTGCACCCGGATCGGGAGCCTCTCAAGGACAAGGTCGAGGTGGATGAGACCTACATCGGCGGGCGAGAAGTGGGCCTACGTGGGGGGCGCCACGTCCTTGACAAGGCGATCGTTGTGGGCGCGGTAGAGGTCAGGGGCGAAGCTTCCGGAAGGGTACGCCTCCAAGTGGTTCCCGACGTCTCGGCCCGGTCTCTGACCGGCTTCGTGAGAACGAACGTGGCTGCGGGAGCGATTGTAGTCACTGACGGCTGGGGAGGCTACGACCCCCTCCCGAAGCTGGGGTACCGGCACCGACCGCACACGCAGGGCGACCGTCGAAGGTCGACCCAGATTCTGCCGCGCATCCATCGTGTCTTTGGGAACCTCAAGACCTGGCTTCGTGGCACCCATCACGGCGTCGGCCACGCCCATCTTCAAGCCTACCTGGACGAGTTCGTTTTTCGGTTTAATCGCAGGCGAACACCGATGGCCGCCTTCCAGACGCTTCTCGGACTGGGTAGCCAGCAGCAACCCACCACATACAATCAGTTGTACCGAGTGGAGCTAAACGGATAGGCACGATGCGCCTTATTTCCATCCGAGTCAGCGCGGAGGGAGGGGATAGATCTGCTTGGAATTTGATGCGTCGCAATCATATTCGCGAATTTCAATTCTCCACTGGGGTTCACCCAAGTGCGGGGAAAAGCGCTGTTTCCACTTGTACCCTTCGTCACGCATCCTGAGCCGAGACGATATGGAACCACAGGACTGATCCAATTGCCGCGCCGCATCGTCCATGGGTTTGTCTCCTCCTGAATCGCCTCCACGTCGAACCAGGATCATTTTCCTGCCCGTTGGATGGCCGGCGGCAAGCCAACCTGCCGGGGAATAGACCTGCGGATGCTTGACTGAATCGGGAAGTAAGCCCTCGAATCTCCACGGCCCATTTTGGCTGGGTACGCGGAGGAGATAAGTGAGATAGAAAAGAAATGAAGGACGGTCGGAAATCACTGTTGCGCCGCCTCTGATCTTCGAAGCCGCATCCCCCGCCACTTCCTGCCAGGGTTCGATGAATTGAGGCGCGGAATAATAGCGCCGCGAATAGATTCCGTACCACCCTGCTGCTCCGATGATTAAAAGCGCTGCCGCCAGTGCGAAGGTCGCCCAGCGGGGCTTCGCCGTGTCAATCGCAACGCCGACAGGCAACAAGACCCAGGGAGAGAGCATGAATAGAGACTGCGTTTGAAGGATTCCGAGCAGCGCCATGACGACTAATATGGCCATGCTGTAGAACAATAAACGCCGCGCGGGACCCCGAAGCCGCCACGCAACCAACCCCAAACATAGCAGGACCGCGAGCCCCGCAGGAACGCTCAGCCGCCAATACCAGGGAGCAACCGATTCGCTGACGAATAGCGAAAACACGTGAAACCCCGCGGTCGCAAGAATCGTAAGGGCGCCCTGGTGCAAATTCATTCCATTGGAAAGGTCAGAGCGCAACGCGGGAAAGAGCGGCAGGAAGGAAACCAATAACAGCGTCGCGGTTCCCAGAAGAGCTTTCGGAGTTCCCGAAGATTCTTTCGCTCGCCAGCGAAGAAACTGATCTATCGCCAGACACGCGAGAATGGCCCAGCCAAAATAACTCGTCCAAATCAAAAAGACGCAGAAGAAAAAGAAAGCCGCCCAACGGCTGGTAGTCTGGTCTTCCAGATACTTGAAATAGGAGAGCGTCAAACCTGCGACCAGGAAAAACGAAAACGAGGAGGAGGTCGCCAGCCTGCCAAGAAGATAGCCGACCGGCCATAAGACCCCTACCCAGATGACGGCAACGCCGGCAGACGATGACCCCGCCAAATGGCGGCAGGAGCGGCCCAGCAGAAAAAGCCCCGCCAGAAAAAAAAGAATCGATGGAATCCGGAGATAGTCGAAGCTTCCTCCCGTCATGCGCAGCCAGAAATGGAGAATGATTTCATGAAGTGGAGGTTGCCCGCGCATGCCGGCGGCGGAAAAGAACAGACCGAGCATCTTTCGGAGCGGATTCGACGCGGCTCCCAGAATCATGGATTCGCCATCAAGAAACGTCGCGGCGTTGTTAGTGCTGAATAAGCCGATACCCAGCAGTAGAAGCGGAACCAGCTGCTGTGCGATTGCGCTCGGTTGGCGTGGGCGGACCGGCATGACTAATTTTCGTTCGGACGCAGCGGGAAGCCGGCCCAGGCGTTCAGGAGGCCCAGTGTCTCGCGCATCACATCGAGCGCGTCCCGGGTATGGCGCCACCAATGTGCGCCGTCGAAGGTGTCATCCTGGGCGTAATGCACGATCATGCGCGGTTCGGCGCCCACCAGCTTGCGCCAGATCGTGCGTACGCGCCGCGTGTGGGCTTTTGAAGTGACTATGATCACGGAGTGGAAATCGGAGTTGTGCAGATCCTCCGCAATCTGGCGAACTTCCGCCTCCGTGTTCGCGTCGGGGTTGTCCAAAATACGAATGGAATCCGGAGGAACGCCCTTCGCGATCAAAACTTTTTCATTATAAAAATCCTCTCCCAGATAGGAAATCTTCATGGCCTTCAATTCCTCCACGGGAGAAACCGGAGGAGAGACCCAAACCAGGTCCGAGTAACCGGCCTTGTAGATTCGAGCGGCTTCGAGGGCGCGTTCCGGAAGGCGCCCGCTCAAGACCACGATCACATCAGCATGAACGAGAGGGTCCTCGACGACGAGCCAGTTTCCAACGGTGAAAAACAGCGTGGCTGCCGCGACAACGATCACAACAAGAATTCCGCCGGGGATCAGCCAGCGGCGCATTCCCGAACTTGAATCAGTCAAATTTTCGCCGAATCGCACGGCCTCGCCCATGGAGCGAATGTCGTCTTCCTCAAGCACGTCGGCGAGCCCCTTCCCCGGGTTCGTGGAGCGCCCTGGTAAAAATTAAATTATAGTGTCGCTTGGTGCAGTCCTCGCAGCGAAAAGGCCGCAATAAGAACAACGGAAGTATGACCAGTTCGAACAGCCCGCGCCGGTGCGAACGGCGAACATCCAGACTATTGCAGGACGGACAGCATCGTAGCAAATAAAAGCGGTCGTGGGGCATGGTCGTAGGGCGGACTCGGAATCCTAACCCGGTCGCCATGGGAGGTCAATTGCGGCGCGCTAATCCCCCTCGTCTTTCCGTGGGCGCTGCGGGGCTGTTATGATAATGTGACTGGTCCGCCGAAGCGGACTTTTTGCGGGTGACCGCTGCGGCTACAATGAATTTCGGCGTGCCAACGACTTTCGGCAATGTGAGCAAATTCGGATCATGAAGAAACGCATTCATACGGAATACGTCTGTGCAAAAAGGGTCCCCCATTGCGCGCGGTAGTCACGGGAGGCGCGGGATTTCTGGGGTCGCACCTTTGCGACTACCTCCTCGATCGCGGCTGGGAAGTTCTCGCGATCGATAACCTGGTCACCGGCACTCCCGCCAATCTGCGCCATCTCTCGGGAAACCCTCGATTTGGAATCGTTCAGCACGATGTCACTAAATTCATCAATGTCCCGGGCCCGGTCGACTACGTCCTGCATTTCGCATCACCGGCAAGCCCGGTCGACTATCTGAAACTTCCGATCCAAACGCTGAAAGTCGGCTCGCTCGGAACGCACAATGCTCTGGGCCTGGCCCTGGCGAAGAAGGCCAAGTACTTCCTCGCATCCACGTCAGAGTGTTACGGCGACCCGCACGTCAGCCCGCAGCCGGAGACTTACTGGGGCAATGTCAACACGGTCGGACCGCGCGGCGTTTACGACGAAGCCAAGCGTTTTGCGGAAGCCATGGTGATGGCGTATCACCGCGCCAAGGGCCTGGACACACACATCGTGCGCATCTTCAACACCTACGGGCCGCGCATGCGCCTCAATGATGGGCGCGCCCTGCCGAATTTCGTCTATCAGGCGCTGACAGGGCAGCCCATCACTGTTTACGGTACGGGAAAACAGACGCGCAGTTTCTGCTACGTTTCCGATTTAATCGACGGAATCTACCGTTTAATGATGTCCGACGAGCATGAACCGACAAATATCGGAAATCCTCATGAAATAACGATTCTGGAATTCGCCGAACGCATCCGCACCTTGCTCGGCGTGACCACTCCCATCGTCTTTGAGCCCCTGCCGCAGGATGACCCCAAGCAGCGCTGCCCAGACATTTCCAAAGCGCGGCGCCTGCTGGGCTGGGAACCGAAAGTTGATTTGGAAGAAGGGCTGCGGCGGACGCTGGAGTCGTTCAAGAAGCAGTTTGCGGAGACAAGAGCGAGTTAGCGGCACAGTAGGACAGTCTTGAGCCTGTCTGCTTTTGAGTGCCGCTCTCGCCAAAACCGACAGGCTGAAGCCTGTCCTACTGGCCCGCCATCAAGGCGGCTGGATCGGGCCGCCCGAAACTTACGTATTCGAATCCCAGCTCTTTCATCTCTGCCGGGCGCAGCATGTTCCGCCCGTCGATCACCAGCGGGCGCGCCATTTCCTTTCGAACGCGCTTCCAGTCGAGACGCCGGAATTGCTCCCACTCGGTGAGTACGAGCAACGCGTCGGCGCCCGCCGCCACTTCGTATGGGTCCGCGGTGTAGTTTAAATACGGAAACACGGCGCGCGCCCGCTCCATGGCCTCGGGATCGGTAGCGCGGACTTCCGCCCCTTCCGCCAGAAGCCGCCGGATCACTTCGATGGCGGGCGCCAGGCGAATGTCATCCGTGTTCGGCTTGAACGCGATCCCCAGGACGCCGATCTTTTTCCCCTTCATGACCCACAACGCCTTCTTCACTTTCTCCAGGAGACGCTCCACCCGCTGTTTGTTCACCCGTTCGGCTTCCTTCAGCAATCCGAAATCCACGCCCGCGCGGTCGGCAAGCTTGATGAACGCCTGAATATCTTTCGGCAGACAAAATCCTCCAAAGCCAAGTCCGGCCTTCAGAAACTGGCCGCCGATTCGCGGATCGAGACCCACGGCGCGCGTCACTTCCTCGACGTTGCCGCCCAGACGTTCGCACAAGTCCGCGAGCACGTTGGCGTACGAAATTTTCAGGCCGAGGAACGAATTGGACGCGTGCTTGATCAGTTCCGCGCTGGCGATCGTGGTCACCACAAAATCCGGCGTCGCGGCCGGCGGACAATGCGGCTGGTGCACCGGGCAGCGGAACCGCCCTTCAAGAATCGGCCGGTACAATTCGCGCAACTGCTGCTCGCTTTCCTTTTCCTCGACGCCGACCACGATTCGGTCGGGATGGAAAAAATCCTCCACCGCCGTGCCTTCGCGCAAAAATTCCGGATTCGAGGCCACTCGAAATTTTGCACCGGGATTCGTCGCATACACTTGCAGCGCTCGCTTCAACTCCTCACCCGTCTGCGCCGGCACAGTGCTCTTCTCGATGACCAGCTTCGGCGTGCTCGATTCCTTCGCAATCATCCGCGCCACGTTCTCGATTGCCGATAGGTCCGCTTCCCCCGTTTCTGTTGGCGGCGTCCCCACGCAAATAAAAACGACATCGGCTCCGCGCACCGCTTCCGCGGCATTCGCCGTGAACCGCAATCGCCCTTCGCGCACCACGCTGTCCAGCACCTTATCCAGATGCGGCTCGTAAATCGGAATTTTCCCGGCCTGAAGTGTGGCGATCCGAGAACTATCGTTGTCGGTCGCGATCACTTCGTGGCCGGCCTCAGCCAGACAGCTCCCCGACACCAAACCCACGTACCCGCAGCCAATCACCGCCAGTTTCACGCTTGCTCTCCCGTTTGAATCATGTCCTCTCCAGCCTCATTTGTGCGCGAACCGATTCTCGCCGATTCCTTCACCCAACAAAAGCCCTTTCCATTTCTCGTTGCCGCGCAAACACTTCCCCGGAACAATTGTCTCGACGCATCCAACGAATGAAACATAAGACATTTGATTCACCGAGGGATGCGCGCTTTTTCGTGGCGCCGGCGTCCCGCCGGCGGTTTTGCGACGTGGGGAAAGAAGAAAAATCGCCGGCGGCACGCCGGCGCCACGAAGAGGCACTTCCCAGGACCAACGTTGGCCCTACTTAACCATTTCGGGCTAATTTTTCGCGAGTGAAAAACTCCCGATCACCAGCGCGTCGACGCCGGAACAGAAATAGCTTCGCACCGCGTCGCGCGGCGAAACCACCAGCGGCTCGCCGAACAAATTGAACGACGTATTCACCAGCATCGGCGCGGAAGCAAACTGCCCGAATCGCTCGAGCAGCCGCCAAAGAAGCGGGTTCGCCGCGCGCTCCACGACGTGCAAACGGACGCGCCTTTCCGGGAGAAGAAATCCTTCCAGCAGGCGCGCCGCTCCCGGCTTGGCCGCGCCTAGCGTGGCCATGAATCGCGCGGCGGGAGAATAGTCAAAATATTCCGCCGCGCGCTCGGCCAATATGGAAATGGCGAACGGCCGGAACGCTTCGCGGTGCTTCACAAATTCATTCAGGTTTTCCTTGACGTACGCAGCCCAGGGGGAAGCGAGCAGGCTGCGATTGCCGAGAGCGCGAGGGCCGAATTCCGCTGCGCCGTGAAACCATCCCACGATTTTTCCCGCGGCGAGCAACTGAATGGTTTCTTCCAGCCTCTGTTCGTCCCCCACGTGAAACCGGTAGCGGGCCTTGCAATTGTCGAGGACTTGCTTGATGTCCTGGCTCGAATAAGTCGGCCCCCAATCCAGCTTTTCGACAGCGGCCTGACGCGGTTTTCCTTGCATATGATGGCGCACGTACCACGCCGCGCCGAGCGCGGTGCCTTCGTTTCCTGCCGCGGGCTGGACGAAAACGCGGTCGAAGCCCGTGCTTTTTTCCACGTGCGAAACGACAATCGGATTCAAGAATAGTCCGCCCGCCAGGCACAACGACTTCGCGCCAGTCTTCTTCCGGTACCGCTCCGCCAGTTCCGCGGCGAGCGCGCCACAAGCCTGTTGGACACTCGCGGCAAGCTGCTTGCGCAACGGCTCTGGAATCGGCGGGCGAGGCGAGCCTGCCTCGGCCGCTTTCCCAATCGCTGGGTCCACTCCAACGGCTCGATAGAATTTCGGAGATAAGGCAATGTGTCCCGCAAGACCCGCGTTGAAGTATCGCGTCGCCAGGCGCGGCAATTTTCCCGGCGCGCGGCGCAGCATTTCCAGAAACAGAGCCTCGAACACCGGCTCGCCTTCGAGGCCCAGCCACTGCGTCTTGTGCTCATCAGCGTGGGGCGTGAAGCCGATCAAGTCCGTGATCTGCGAAAAAATCCATGCCGGCGAATGCGGAAAAGGAATCGATTCGAGAACGCGCAGGCGGTTGCCCTCGCCGAGCGCAATCGAGCCGGAGCGCCCGTCGCCCTGCTCGTCGAGCGTGAGCACCAAAGCGCGGTCTGCATCGGACGCGTAGAAAGCGCTAGCGGCGTGGCAGAGATGATGTTCGAGGTGCAGGACTTTGAGGTGCGGAGATTGGCCTAGCGTTTCGAGCAAGCGCCCGTTGTTGAGTTCGCGGCCGAGCTCGCCGAGAGCCTTGGTCTGATAGTACCCGCTGGGAACCGGCGCAAAGGGCGTCAGCTTCGCGCGCATCCAGGCCTGACGCACCCAGGTCTTCACCGGCCTGCTGGCCACTGCCACGCATTCCACGCCAGCCCAGCCAGTCCCCGCGCGCTCCAGGCAAAAGCGAATCGCCTCGCGCGGAATTCCGGCGGCGGTGCGCCTGCGCACGAGCTTGCTCTCCTCCATGGCGGCGAGAATGCCGTCGTCGGAAAGCAGCGCCGCCGCGGAATCGTGTGCGAGCCCGGAAAGGCCGAGGATGTTCAAGCGCGTCCCCAGTTGCTGCCCGGCCGGTTGTGGCCTCGATTTGGAGTCTGAAGGAATCTAGCCGGGCAGCATCGCGGAGTTTACGCGGGGGAAGCGCGCATGTCCACGCACGAGAGGTTGAGAGAGTGGTTTAGATCGAAAATCGTTCGGAAAGTTCTGTCATTTAGGAGGTCGGGGGCTTCAGCCCCGACATTCAGGTTTGCGCGTTCGTGGGCTTTAGCCCCTGAAGCTTCAGGGCCTAAAGACCTCGTTCGTGAGCCGCAGTTCGTCCGACATGGCCTTCCTTCGTCAGGGCAAGAAGGTCGGACCTCCTAAACGACAAAATCAATTTCGACTCGTTATTTCGCTGGCTGCGTCAGTTTCAGCCGTGCTGCTTGTGCGCATTCTCCAGTAACGACAAAATAGCGCGCCACCGCTTCTTTCCCGATTTCGAAGGGATGGGGCTCGCCGGGCTTGCGCGGGGCTAGCAGCCTGATCTTCGTAGTCGCGTAATCAAATTCCGAGTGGTTCGACATGAAGACGGTCGCGTTCGCCGCGGCAGCGGCAGCGGCCATCTTGCTCTGAGATTTGATATAGGCATCGAAATTCGCGATCGTGCTGGGGAAGTTGAACGCCGTGCCGCCGGAGTATGCCACGGTGAGCGGCTTGCCGTTATCCTTCACCGTAAAGATCATCGAGAGCGTCCCCGGCGTATGGCCCGGAGTGGCGATGATGGTCACCGCTGTATCGCCGAGCGTGATTTTCTGGCCATCTTCGGCGACGATGTCGCGCTTCGGTTTTCCTGCCGGATACCCATTGACGGATTTTTCAATGGAATCCCAATCGGGACCACCCATAACGATCCGTGAGCCGTACCGATCCTGCATGAGTTTTGCTCCGCCGACGTGATCGGGATGCGCGTGGCTGATGATTACGTACTTGACCTTGGCCGGATCGAAGCCCAGCTTTTTCAACCCGCCCACAATCTCTTCCTCGGAGTTGTACGTCCAGAGCGTGTCGATGAGGATGATTCCCTCGCTCGAGGTCAGCGCCCACGAACTGTGAATTTTTGAGCCGACGAAATAGAGGTTGTCGAAGACTTTGGCCGGTTCGATGAACCACGTATCCCGAGCCGGCGCGGGGCCGGGCGCCACATCACGCAATGTATTCGGAACCGCTGCCGGCGCCACGCACAAACGAGCCAGCGTGCCGGTAAAGTCGAAGCCCGCGGCGTTTCTGGCCGCGACCAAATGGGCGTCAATCGCGTCCGCGGAATTCTGCGCAAACGCGCTAGCTCCGCATACGCTGGCAAAGAGTATAAGGGCGGCCCCGGCATTGGTCGTGTGATTTTTCATTGCTGCACCTCTTCCGAGTTCATTCTTTCAGCGGGCCACGTAGCACAGCCACTCTTGGCTGTGTGCTTTCGTTTTGCGCTGCAAAGATCGCACAGCCAAGAGTGGCTGTGCTACTAAAACCCGAACGCCGTGGAGTTTACTCGCGGAAAGCGCATGCGTCCATGCGCAGAAAAAATTCACCCGCGATTTTTGGGAAGGATCGACCCGCCGGAGAGCAGCCCGCGAAGAGCGAGCAGCAGGAGGCGCGGCTGGCTCAGGGCGATGTTCCAGAGAACGCGCGAGGCCTCGTCGCGCGTGTATTGGCTGAGCGAGCGGCGCGTCGAGTCGTTCATGAGATCGACGAGGCGGCTGTAATCCGCCTGCTTGAATTGGTGAATCGTCTTGCGAATGAGCAGGTGGAGATCGAGTTCCCGGCGCAGCGAACGGAGTTCGCGGCTTTCTCCGCCATTCATGATCGATTCGGTGACGCCGATGGCGCCGCGAAATCCGGTGACGATCCCACCGACCGTCGAAACTTTCACTTGCCCGGCGGCGTCGCCGACCAGGAATACGCGCCCCGCTCCCACGCGGCGCTCGACCGGAGTCCAACGGTCGTACACCGGGATTCGCGCGCCCTGGTATCCGAGCGGCGTGAACCCGCGCTTCTCCATGAAGCGCTCGAGGCAGCGGCGGGTTTCCTGGCCGTCCTCGCCGATCAATCCTAAAACCGCCCGCTCGCTCGATTCCGGGATCAGCCAATAGAAATACGGCGTATCGTCCGGCACAAACCAGACGCGCACTGTGTTGGGGGACATGTCCGCAGGCACGCGCACGATGGCCTGCACAAGAGGGACCGTCGGCTGGCGGGGCCACCCGGCGCTCTGCGCGACGCGCGAGAGCGCGCCATCGGCGCCGACCACCACGTCAGCGTGCAGTTCTTCCACGCGGGAGTCCTCGCCGCGTTCGACATTTACGCGCAACCCCGTCCCATTGCTTTGCAGGTCCACAAACCGATTGCCGAAGGAAACTTTTGCGCCGTGGCTTTGCGCGTCGCCAGCAAGGTCACGGATAAGACGAGATCGCTCAATAATCAGATCCGGGCGATCCAAAGGAACCTGGGCCGTGCGGCCATCGGTGAATAATTCAAATTTGCGGATTTCGTTGATGACGGCGGAATCGCCCACCCGTCCCAGCAGCGTGCGCATATGGCTCGTCACAATGAGCGTGCGGGGAGTGGGATCGAACTGGTCGGACCGTTCGAGCACTTCCACCGCACAGCCGGCCCGTGCCAGAAGCGAGGCCGTGAAAAAACCCGAAGCGGAACCGCCGATCACGGCGACCTGTGGTCCGGATTTGGTGCCTGGCCCTTTTTTGATTCCTTGCTGCAGTGTGACCATCCCGCGATTCAAAGTCCTATCGCATGCTAATCGCGCATCAACGTAGACGCGCTTCCATCCTCGAGATTGTAGACGAATTGCAAGGACTGGCGTCCAAGGACGGCCGCCAATCACCCTCCGCGGCGCAACGAGAATACCCTAAAAACCGAGTCCCCCGGATATCTCATCACCAAGCCGAACAGCGAGAGAGCAGTATAGCCAAACCCGGACGCTAGGCAAAGCGGAAGGCGACATTCAGCAAAAGAAAATTAGTTGTTCCAAGTTGGACTCGTGGGCCGAAGACGAATATCATTTGAAACGCACGATTCCAGGGCCGCGAACAATTCCACACCGCGTGCCAAAAGGGGAAGGCTGTGGGCGCCAAGTTAGTCTCCTTGCAGGTCGGTGTCCCGCGCCTCGTCACTCGGGATGGCCAGGAAGTCTTGACGGGCATCTTCAAAGCGCCCGTCCAAACGCGCGTGCAGATGCGGTCGCTGAATCTTGACGGCGACCAGCAAGCCGATTTGTCCGTTCACGGCGGACCGAATAAAGCCGTGTACGCCTATCCCTCCGAGAATTATCCGTTCTGGAAAAAGGAACTGCCGGGCGTGGAACTCCCGTGGGGAGCTTTCGGAGAAAACCTGACGACGTCGGGCCTCGCCGAAAGCGCTGTCTGTATCGGAGACCGATTCACGATTGGCACGGCGGAAGTGGTCGTCACGCAGCCGCGCCTTCCCTGCTTCAAACTGAATCTGAAATTTGGCCGCGACGACATGGTCCAACGTTTCCTGGCAAGCCGCCGCACCGGCTTCTATCTTCGCGTGCTGCGCGAAGGAGAAGTTGGGGCAGGAGACGAAATTATTCCGGTCCATCAGGACGAACACCGCGTCTCCGTAGTGGACGCCCTACGCCTGCATCTCCACGAATCGGATTCGAGTGAATTGCGCAATCGCGCCCTCCAGGTGGAATATCTCTCCCCGTCCTGGCGCAAAGAATTCAGCGAGCAGCCTTAAGTAGCACAGGCTTCAGCCTGTGGGGTTTGGTGCGAGCAAATACGAAGCCCCGCAGTCTGAAGCCCGCGCCACTCGGACGGCGAAAAACTTTCGAGGAGGAAAAGATGAAGGTAAATGTGGGCTTGATCGGTCTCGGCCGGCTAGGGCGAGTCTATGCGCGCGATCTCGCGGCACGCGTCACAGGCGTGCGCCTCGCCGCTTTGGCGGACACGAACGCCACGCTCGCCGAGGAAACCGCGCGCGAGCTGGACGTCCCGCGCTGGTACGCCGATCCCCACGCGATGCTCGACGATCCGGGAGTCGACGCGGCCATCATCGTGAGCCCCACCCACACGCACACCGAACTCGCCGTCGCCGCCCTGGGCCGCGGAAAGCCCGTGTTTTGCGAGAAGCCTCCCGCATTGTCGATCAGCGAAACGCAAAAAATGAAAGACGCCGTCACGCGCGCTCATGGCTTCCTGCAAATGGGCTTCATGCGCCGCTTCGACGCGGGCTATGCCGCCGCAAAGAAAAAAATCGACGACGGCGTCATTGGCACGCCCATCGTGTTCAAGTCTTCCTCGCGCGATCCCTACCGGCCTTCCCTGGAATACGCGAACCCCAAAAGCAGCGGCGGCATGATCGTCGACATGGGCATTCACGATTTTGACCTGGCGCGCTGGTACATGGGCGAGGTTTCCACCGTCAGCGCGGTGGGCGGAACACTCGCCTATCCGGAACTCAACGAAGTCGGCGATATCGACAACGCAATCGTCTCAATCACGTTTGCCAGCGGCCGAATCGGCGTCGTCGATCTAAGCCGCAGCGGCGTCTACGGCTATGACATTTTCGGTGAAATCCTTGGCACAACGGGCACCCTGCGAATCGGATACCTCCGCGAAACGCCGCTATTCGTGATGACCAAGAACCATGTCGCGCACGACACCGTGCCCTTCTTCATGGAGCGATTCCGCGACGCCTACCCTGCCCAACTTCAGAACTTCGTCGACAATCTCCGCAACGATCGCGAGCCCCCCATTACGATTGACGACGCGATGGAAACGCTGCGCATCGCGCTGGCGGCAACTCGCGCGCAAGCCACCGGGAAGGCAGTTTCGCTGCAGGACATCACCTTGTAGTCAGGACTCTTGCGCGATCCGAAAATCTCCACTCGGCATTTATTGCGGAAGCATCACGCTTTCGAACAGATATTCACATGAGAATTGACTAAAGAATTTTGAGGCGGAACAACCTGAGTTATGCTCAACAAGATGAGCTTGAACTTGAAGACGTGAGGTTATAAGAAGTGACAATTCCAATTGAAAACTTTCGTGCGATTTTTATATTTGTAGACAAACTCAGTCGCGTGGAAATTCAAGTGCCGACGAACCAGCGAGTCCATCAACTCCACCCCATGGGAGCCGTAAGTGGAAGAGAGCAGGTGCTCGATCTCATGGAGCAAACGGGAATTGACCACTGGATGGACTTCTCCGAGGAGTCGAGAACCTTTGGCCCCGTGGCCGTGGCTCAAGCGATCGCGGCCACCCCAATAGAAATCATCGATCTCCTAGAAAGAAACTTCCAGAAGGAGGACGGACTTGACCTTGAGATACTTGACCACGGGGATGAGGTACCCCCGGCAGAGCGGTCCTTCGCAGCACGTAAGAGTTTGACGGTCTGTTCCAGTTGCGTTACAGCTGCTGCCGGGATTGAGCGACTCCGGGAATGGTTCGCCGCAAAACCGATTTAGCGCGGGTGCCCCACCCTTTATCGATATGAAGCTGTGAAGAAACCTTCCAAAATAATTCCAATCTGGTCTTGAAAAGGAAATGAAGCTGAGTATGCTCGGCGCATGAGCGAAGAAAATGTGACCAGCAAGCAGGCGTTGATTCGTCGAGTGAACCGCGAACAGATGAGCTGGCGAGCTGTAGATGTCGAGAGGCTCGTCGAGCAAGATCATCTGGCGAGAGCCATTTGGGCGCTTGTGGGACGGCTGAACCTGAGTGCCTTTTATCAGGCCATCGAGAGCAGTGTAGAAGAAGGCGGACGTCCGGCGTTCGATCCGCAACTGCTAATTAGCTTATGGGTGTACGCCTACACCCAGGGGATTGGATCGGCGCGGGAAGTGGCGCGACGGTGCGAGTTTGATCCGGCTTTCCAGTGGTTGACGGGACTCGACGAAGTGAACTACCACACGCTGGCGGATTTCCGGGTGGAGAAGCAAAAAGAGCTGGACGAACTGTTCACCCAGGTATTAGCAGCCCTGAGCAAGGAGGGACTGATCACGCTGGACCAGGTGATGCAGGATGGCACGAAGATTCGCGCAGCGGCGAGTCCGCGAAGTTATCAGTGGGAGAGCAGCATTCGGGAACATTGGGATCGTGCGTGGCGGCGTGTGGAGGAAATGGGTGATCCGAGGAACGATGAAGGCAACCCGAAAGTGAAGCAAGCGCGCGCCAGGGCGCAACGGGAACGGCAAGAGCGCTTGGGAAAGGCCCTGGAGGAGCTGGAAAAGTTGCGGGAAAAGAAGCCGGGAAAGGTGCGTGTTAGCGTCACCGAGCCGGAAGCGCGAAGGATGAAACTGCCCGACGGCGGATTGGCGCTTGGCTACAACGCGCAGATTTCCGCGGATGCGGCACACGGGTTGATCGTGGGCGTAACGGTGACACAACAAGCCAATGACACAGGCCAGTTGCTTCCGGCAGTGGACCGCATCGAAGAACGGTTACACAGAAGGCCGGAGCAAATGGTGGCCGACGCGGGATACACCACGCGCGCGGCCATCGAAGAGATGGCCGAACGAAAGATGGATTTTCTCGGGAGCATGCCGCGAGAAGACGCGTCCACGGGGAGGACCGCTCCCCACCGACTGCCCCCGAGCGCTTTCGTTTTTCAGCCCGAGACGAATCGGTATGTTTGCCCGGAGGGCCATCTGCTGCGGCCCCAGGGGAAATATCATGGCAAGCAGAAGCGGGGACTGGTGGCTTATCGTTACGAGGCCAAAAGCAGCGACTGCCAACCTTGCCTCCGCAAACCAGAATGCTGCCCGGGAAATCAGAGCCACGGCCGCGGACTGGTGAGACAGGTAGAAAACGCAGCGGTGCGGGCATTTCGGGAAAAGATGGCCAGCGCGGAAGCACAGAGACAATATCGCCGCCGCGGAAGAGTGGTGGAGTTTTGCCACGCGTGGATCAAGAGCAAGCTAGGACTACGGCAGTTCCACGTTCGCGGCTTAGTGAAAGTCCAAACCGAACTGCTCTGGGCATGCCTCACCTACAACTTGCAACAGTGGATTCGTCTAGGCAAGTTGCGAGCGTCTCCTGCTGCAAATTGAAGGAAGTCAGCAACCCAACCGCCTGACCTCCTGATTCCGCAAAGCGGCGGTCCAGCCGAACAAGAAAATCCCGAACGGATCCCTGACACCCATGACGCCTAGTTTTCTCACAGCTTCGATATTCAAAGGGTGAGGGTAGATTTCACAATTCCTGGATCAGGAAATCGGGTAGTGGGTCAGTTTGAATTGAAACTCTAAGCAGCTTGTGTTTCAGTCTGGTCAAGGAGGTTAACAACTTCTAATAGGTCCCAAACATGCGTGCTAACTCCTGCTTCCATTGCGGGTGTAACTCTCAAGGTTTGGTGGATTCTGACGAAGTTGTAATACATGAAGTACAAGGCAAGCATATGCTGATGGTTCTCAACTTTTTTGGAAAACCCGTTGGTCAATCGCGTGAAGCGACGCATCTGCGTTCGCATAGTCGGATTTTGGCGCTCAACAAAACTCGTCGAAATATGCTTTTTATTAGGTTTTCCAGTTCTTGTGTTCGCAAGTACTCCGATACACTCTGCTGGGCTATACCGCACTTCCTTCTCGGAATCATTGCCATAGAGCTTGACCAGCATGGCATAATCCACATCGGAGCCAAACGCACGCTCCACGGCATCCAAATAGACGCGATGTCCATCGGTGGTCAATTGGACGCGATTCGCGAGGCGCGAAGCAAGATCGTCGATGAATCGGTTGGCATATCCAGCCGAGCGCCCACCAACGAGCCAGCAAGGAACAAGTTTCGTATCCGCACACAATGCCGTCCAAGTCCAGACATCACCGTAACCAAACTTGCCACGCAGATTTTCCGGCACGTTTTTGTCTTTTGCATCGCAGAAAGACCAAATCTCGTCACACTGGATGCGCTTGCACGGCAAATTGCGAAATACCTTATCTTGGTATTCCAAACAGGGTTGCCCTACTTGGGCCAAGAGCTTGACAATCGTGTTTTTGGCAACGCCCATCATCCGAACGGTAGCGCGTATGGAATTGCCTTCCACCAAGCATCTAATAACCTGGGAGCGACGTTCATTGTCTAGGCGATTCATAATGACCATTGTGCTTAAGCGTGCATGCATTGTCAAGAACTATTTTGAGGTACTATATGAAAAAATCTACTAGAGGTGATAAAAAAGATACTCCAGCGAGGAGAACAGTGAAGAAGCAAGCGAAGAAATCGACCAAAAAATCTCTGGCAAGAGAATATAGATTGGTTTTCTCGCCCCCATCGTTGCCCTATGAAGGGCAATATGCAGACGAGGACAGTCTAGAGCAGCCATCTGCGTTGAGATATGTACCTTCAACGACAAGAACAACGGCAGAGATGGCTCCTGATCCTCAATTGAGGCGAGATGCCAAACTGGTTCGAGATTTTTAATGAAATTCAGCAAGCAACCCTCGTTCAACAAGCTCAAGCCCAGCAAATAGCCATACAGGCGCTGCAAGCTACAAATGCGGTTCGCCATAAGTACCTGAAAGCCCTCCACGAATACACTGGAAGGAACATTATCGCTTATTACTCTGGGTGGCTCTCAAAACCGGGCGTTGCTGGTTCTGAAATAAGCGATGAGGATAAGAACGGTTTTATGACGACCGTTCATCACTTGAATAGGAATCTTGGGTTAGACCTCATCTTGCATACGCCCGGAGGGGGAATCGCTGCTACGCAATCAATTGTCAACTACTTGCACAAAATGTTCGGAAACGACATACGGGCCATCGTTCCTCAGATCGCCATGTCTGCGGGGACTATTATAGCTTGTTGCTGCAAGGAAATCTGGATGGGCAAACAGTCAAGTCTTGGCCCTGTTGACCCACAATTGAGAGGCATTCCAGCGCATGGCGTAGTAAAAGAATTTGAGCGGGCACTAAAGGAAATCAAGAAAGACCCTAGTCGAATACCAGTATGGCAGCAGATTATCGGACAGTACCGGCCGACATTCTTGGGCCAATGTGAGAATGCCATCGATTGGTCTAATACGTTTGTGGAGCAGCAATTGGAAGCTGGAATGTTCTCGGCATCTCATACGCCAAAGAAGACCGCGAAAAAGGTAGCAAAGGCACTGTCCGACTATCCAAAAACCAAAACTCACGACAGGCATTTCGACATTGATGAATGCAAGGCAATGGGCCTGCTTATCAAAGACCTTGAAAGTGACCCGGCTATGCAAGATGCAGTTCTATCGGTACATCACTGTTACATGAATGTGCTGATGAACACGAACAGTTACAAGATCATCGAAAATCAAAATGGAATAGCTCTGGTGAAAAACGCGAATCCCTCTAACTCTCCCGCTTTGGGGCAGCGGGCTGAGCAGCCCATCTAGCTTTCGCTGCTTTCTTGGCAATACGCTTTCGTTGGGCTGGTGATAGGTTCTTGGCTCTGGCTTTGCCGCCCTTTCGACCGCCCAATTTCCCTAACGCTACAGCATGAAGATTTTTTCCGGCATCTGGATTTTCCAGCGGACTGCCGTCTAGTTGCTCACCAATCGCTTGTTCAACGACCCCCCGGGCTACGACCGTAAAATCTCTATCTTTTGGTTTGCTTGAGCGCCTCTGCATATATCTATGATGCCCCAAGCAGAGATCGAGTCAACGACCTGAAAGTTCAAACTGACGCACAACCAGAAATCGAGAAGCGATTCGGCCTTCTTACTACTCGCGGGTCTGTCGTTCATAAGGCGCACGCTCAAGTAAAACTATCGCGCCGAGCACGGCTACGGCGGCGAGCGCAGCCAAGGCATAGGCAGGCCCCGCGGGCAGATGGCTGATCGCCAAGGCCAGCAGGCCGAAAAAAGCGCCGAGGGCGTACATCAGCAAAACGGCGGTGCGCTGGCTCTTGAAAAGATTCGAGAGGCGGTGCGCGGTGTGGTCCTTGCCGGGAGTTGTAAACGGCAAAAATCCGCGGCGGGAGCGGGAAATGGAAATCAGCGTGGTGTCAAAGATCGTCGAGCCGAGAATGAAAACGGGGATCAGCCACGCCGCGTTGTGGCCGGCGGTGAGCACGGGGCGCAGCTTCAGCGCCAGGGTCGCCATCAGGAAACCGAGGAACATCGCGCCGCCATCGCCCATGAAAATTTTCGCGGGCTTGAAATTCCAACGCAGGAATCCGGCGGCGGCTCCCAGGACCGCGGCCGCCATGGTGCTGACCAGGAGCTGGCCGCTTTCTAGCGCGAAGATGGCGAAGAAGAGCGAGGCCATCGCGGCGACGCCCGCGCAAAGCCCGTCCATGTGATCCAGAATGCTGAAGGATGCGGTGATCCCGACGACCCAGACCAGAGTCAGCGCCGTATCCGCCCAGACGCCCGGCGTCCCCGGCCAAATGTTGGAAAAGAACTGCGCGCGGATGCCCGAAGCGAGCAGGATGATCGCCGCGGCGGGCATGGCTCCGAACAACTTGATTTGATGATGGAGCAGGCCGCGGTCGTCCAGGACGCCGACGACGGCGACGAGCGTCGCGCCCGCGTAAATGCCGATCACCTCCGTCAGCGCGCGACCGTCCATCGACACGAGCAGGGCGATCAGCACGCCCAGATAAATCGCCAGCCCGCCGAGCAGCGGCATCGGCTGGACGTGCACCTTACGCGGGCCCGGATGATCCACCATCCCGACGCGCAGGGCGAGTTGCCGAACCGGGACGGTGAGCCCCATGGAGGCAATCAAGCCAACAGCAAATGCAATCAGGCCCGTATTCATGAAAGCACCGCGTTCACCGCTCGGTCCGCACCCCTTTGAACATCGCCTATACGCACAAACAGCCCCTATCTTTGTAATCCCAATCGGCAGTACGTTTCAAGCCTTCGCGAAAAGGGACAGACTTGCTTCGACGAGGGCCCAGTTCGCTATTGCCCGCCAGTGCAACGCAGGAATGCGGCCCGCTCGCTTGTCAGCTGGCGGAAAAATCAGATTATTTTGTCATTCTGAGGTCGCCGCGGCGACCGAAGAATCTCTCCTCGGTTTACGTCCATGAAAAAGAAAGAGAGATTCTTCGCTTCGCTCAGAATGACAAAAGTATCGGGCCCTTTTCCCGCGGCCTGTTATTTCTGCAGCACGCCAATGCCGTAGAGTCCTTCCGGGTGAGACATGTATTCCCTGTGGGAATAGTTTGTCTTGATGGTGTCCCAAAATGCTTTCACCTGGGTTTCTCCGTAGTTTCCGGCCACGTCATGAAAAACAATAAGGCCGCCTGGGCGGACAAGCGGCGAATACATCTCCCAGTCTTTTTTGACTCCCTCATACGTATGATCGCCATCGATGAATAAGAGATCGATCTGGCGCCCGGAAAGCAGCCGTTTCGTTTCCTTGAGCGTCGATTCACGGTGAGAGTTGGCCCTCACCAGGTACAGCTTCTGATGCTCCTGCGCGAATCGCCGGTAGATGTGAGCGCGAAAAGGCGAATAGCCGCCGCCAAATTTGCCGCCCGGCAAATCGATGCTGACGAGAATCGCATCGGGCCGGGCCAGCCGAGCCCAGAGGTATAAGGTCCCCCCCCTGTGCGTGCCAATCTCAAGCACCGTTTGCGGATTCAATTTCTTAACGTCTTCCATCAGCCGCACAAGTTCCTCGGGAACCTGGAACGGAAAAAAGAAGGCGTCGCAGTACTTGACCGTTTCCGCCAGCATCTCCTCGGGCCGGTCAATCAGCGAGGTGGTCAGCCGGTTCAGCTCTCCGATTCCCATGTAGGCTTTGACGTACCGTGTTACGCGGGAGAGTGGACTGCTCATCTACGCGGAAGACCTCCGGCAGCGAATTGGCTCATTCCCTCCCATCACCAAAACTGTCATTCCCGTCCACATCATTTCGGCCCGCGTCACTCGCGAACTGCGTCCTCAAGCGTCTCGGAAAAAATTTTCAGCTGCTTCACTCTATCATAGGAAAAAGAAATCTCCCGCGCCTGGCGCGCCATAGTTTGCAATTGATCGGGCTCGCGCAAAACGCTTCGGATGGCTTCCGCAACGCTCGCCGGATCATCCGGATTCGCGGCGACACCGCAACCAGTCCGCCGGATTATCCGCGCAACGTCGCTTACTTCCGGAGCGACTCCCAGTACGGGGCGCCCTGCAGCAAGTGTTGGATACAATTTGCTTGGTACCACAACTCCTTCCAATCCTCGTTTTACCGTAACGACATGCATGTCGCCGGAAGAAAGTACCAGCGGCACTTCGCTAGCCGGGAAAAACGGAAGGAAGCGAATCGCACGGCATCCCTCCGCCATGGCTTCGACTTGGGGTTTCATTGCTCCCTCGCCTATAAAGACAAGACCCACACCTTCGTTCTCAAGCATTCGGACAGCGGAAATAAGCGTTTGCCACGCTCCATAGAAGCCTACATTCCCCGCATGTACCAAGACGAAGCGGAAATCGCCGCGAATCTCTCGCGCCACGGAATTCTCAGCGGAAGGAACAGTTTCTGGAATAATTATTCCGTCGCGGGAGACGACAACCCGGGCCGGATCGATCCCTTTCGAGACGATGCGATCGCGCATGTCTTCACCGAGAACTATGACGCGCGCCGCGTGGCGCAGCGCCCAACGATGCATGGCCTCCCACCGCGCCGTGAAGCTGCCGGGGCGGACGATCGAGCCGCCCATGGCCATGTCCGGATATAGGTCGCGAATGTTGTACACAAACGGGCGGCCTGAGAGCCGGGCGACGAGAGCGCCGGCGATGCCTTCGATGGGCGGGTCGGTCATTGCCAGCACGACATCCGAAGAAATGGAAAGAGCCCTCGGAACCGCCAGCGAAAGATAGGTCAGATAATTCGAGACGCGGCGGCGCATCTGAAAACGCGGATAGGCGGTCGAGCCCACGCGTTCGACGGCCAGATTGCCGCGAACTTCGCGCCGCAAGAGGTAACGCGGATGGCGCTCGGCCGGATCGTAGCTCGGCCGGCCCGCGATCACGGTCACGCGATGATTCACCGAAAGTGCTTCCGCGACCTGCGCGGCGCACTTGGCCGTGGCGCTCGTGTCCGGCGGAAAATATTCGTTCAGAAGAAGAATATGCACAGGCTCATCCGGGAAGAAGAAGAAACGAGCGCAACAGCGAAGCTGGCATCATGCAAGATCGCTACTCGCCGGTCCAGCGCGGCGCCTCGACGGGCTGAGAAGGTCTGCGGATCAGGATGTCGCCCAGAACAAGCGCATCCATCTTCGTGCGCAAAAAACATTCGATGGCTTCCTCGGGGCGGCAAACGATCGGCTCGTTGTCGTTGAACGAAGTATTCAGAACGACGGGCACGCCGGTGAGATTGGCAAATTCCCGGATCAGCACCCAATAGCGAGGGTTCGCTTCCTGCGTGACGGTCTGGAGGCGCCCTGTGCCGTCCACGTGAGTGGGCGCCGGAATCTCCTCGCGCTTCTCCGGCCGCACGGTATAGGCCTGCGTCATGAATGGACACGGAAAGGACTTCTCGAAGTACTCGCCCGTGGATTCCGCGAGGATTGACGGGGCGAACGGCCGGAACATTTCCCGGTGTTTGATTCTGGCGTTCAAAATATCTTTCATGTCCGGCCGGCGCGGATCGGCGACGATGCTGCGATTGCCCAGCGCGCGCGGCCCCCACTCGGCCCGCCCTTGAAACCAGCCGACGATTCTTCCCGCTGCGATTTCCTTCGCCGCTTCCTTGGCGATCTCTTTCTCGTGCAGCTCGGAAATCTCCAGGCCCTCGCCTTGCAAGCGGCTGGCGGCGACGGCCGCGGCGATCTGCGCGTGCGAGTATCCCGGCCCCCAGTAGGCATTTTCCATGACGAACGAACGAGGCTGGCCAAGGATCTGATGATGCACGAAATACGCGGCGCCGACCGCGAGCCCCGCATCTCCGGCGGCGGGTTGCACGAAGATTTGCTTGAATGGCGTCTGATCAAAAATTTTTCCATTGGCCAGGCAATTGAACGCCACTCCGCCGGCCAGGCAAACGGCGTCTTGTTTCGTTCGGGCGTGCAGCGCGCGAAGCATTTGGAATAAGACCTCTTCCAGGCGCGCTTGCAGCGTGGCCGCGCCGTCGCGATGCACCTTCTCGACCGGAGCCGCCGGATCGCGCGAAGGGCCCAGGCGTTCCTCCATATAATTCGAAAACATTGCGCCCAGCACGGGAGTTTGATCGGCGTCGCGCCAGGTCATTTCAGGGCCGGTGCGATGGTGTTTGAAATATTTGAGTCCCAGGCGGAAGCCGATCCCTCTGGTGTTGCGGACAATGCGGCGGAACTCGTCCATATAGGCGGGCTCGCCGTAAGCGGCCAGGCCCATGACTTTGTATTCGTCGCCGAATTTGCGAAATCCCAGATATTGGGACACGGCCGTGTAATACATGCCGAGAGAATGGGGAAACGCAATCGACCCGTCGATGTGCATTCGATTGCCCTGGCCGGCGCCCCACATGGTGCTGGCGAAATCGCCGAGCCCGTCCGCGGACAGCAGCGCGGCCTGGTCGAACGGAGAAACGAAAAACGCGCTCGCCAGGTGCGCCTGGTGGTGCTCGATGCGGTGATACTTGGCTCGAATCTCGCTAGGCGAGACATCGAATGCCTTCGCCAGCGCTTCCGGAATCCCTGCGAACCGACCCATCACTTTTATTCTTTCGGTGGCAAAACTCGGCATCCTTAGGGAGTACAGGAGCTTTGTCCCGAGGCGCGCCCAGGGATTGCGCGGTATGGCGATGTGGTCAACTTCATGAAGCGTAATACCTGCTGCTTCCAGGCAGTACTGGATCGCCGCCGACGGGAACCCCGCCGCGTACTTTACGCGGTTGAAGCGTTCTTCTTCGACCGCGGCGAGCAGGCGGCCGTCCGCAACGATCGCCGCGGAGGCATTGCCGTGGTAGGCATTGATTCCCAGGATGTACATCTTGGTTTTCCCTTCCCTTAAGGCCGCGGGTTCGAAGCAGTCACTGAAACCTCAGCGGTGCGGACGGCATCTGCGTTCGAAACCGGATGGTTCGGCGTATCCGTCACGTGGTGGCGAACCCATTCGTTGAGCACATACAAGCTCCAAGGACGCGACCAATTGGTCTGGCCAATGACGAAGTTCTGCCACGCGCCCCGCACGGCGCGCGGATTCATGTACTGCCGCAACGGCGGCGTAAGATTCGACAAATCCTGCGACAGACGCACGCCGAGCGGACCTCTGAGCCAGACGTCCCACGGCAGAGTGAAAGTGCGCTTGGATTGCCCGACGACTTCATCCGGCAGCAAGTCGGAAAGCGCCTCCACCAAAAGGGATTTCGGAACGTCCCGCGTGTACTTCACGCTTCTTGGCAGCCGGCCGACAAATTCCACGAGGCGGTGGTCGAGAAATGGCACGCGGACCTCGAGAGAATTAGCCATGCTGGCGGTGTCGGTATCGCGCAGCAGCGTATTCACCATGTACGATTGCAATTCGAAACAGGAAACGGACGTAAAGGAGTCAAGCCGCGCGGCCTGCCGTGCTGTCTCGCGCATACGCGCGCGCCAGGGATATTCACGATCCTTTGAATATTCAGCGGATTCGAAATACGGGGCGAGCAGGCGCCGCACTCGGGAAGGCGTGAACAAAAGCCGCGTGAAATAATACGCATGCGGGAAGTCCTCGGGAGAACGCCAGGCCGCGGCAGCCTTGCGCACCGCGTCACCCGCGGCAATCCGGACGGCCGCGGCAGCTGTCAGGCGGCGGAAGGGGGCCGGAATCCATCGCCCGAACCCGGCCACAAAAGCGGCACGGGGAGTCGATACAAAAGTGGAGTACCCTCCGAAGATCTCGTCGCTGCCGAGCCCCGAGAGAGCTACTTTCAAACCGCTGAGGCGCGCGGCGCGCGACACAAAATAGGTATTCAGGCCGTCCATGGTCGGCTGGTCCAGCGACTTGACTGCATCGTCCAATTGGGCCACCAGCGTGTCCGGGGCAAGGAGAATTTCCTGATGGCGCGTTTTGAAGCGTTTGGCCGTTTCGCGCGAAATTTTGGCTTCGCTGTACCGCTGCTCGGGAAAGACGACCGTAAATGTGCGCAAGTCGCCCTGAAAGCGGCTGCCCAGCGCAACCAAGCTTGTCGAGTCCAGCCCACTGGAAAGGAAAACTCCCAGGGGAACGTCCGCGATCAGGTGGTCGCGAACGGTTTCCTCAAGCAACGGGCGCAATAGTTTTGCGGCTTCCTGAAAAGTTTTTGGCGACGGCCCTTCCTGCTGAAGCACGGCGTCGGAATAAATCCAGTAGGGCTTCGGAGACGGTTTAGCCGGCGAAGCATCGGCGGGAAAAGAGAGGCAATGTCCTGGAGGAACGGAGAAAACGCCTTCCACAAGCGTGGACGGTTCGACTACGGAACCGAACGTGAGGAAAGCTTCCAGGGAATCCGGCGACAGGCGCGGCTGGAGGCGGCCGCTGGCCAGCAGAGAACGCACTTCGGAGGAAAACAGGAGAGCGCCGCCGGCGGCCGCGTAATAGAGGGGCTTAATTCCCAGCCGGTCCCGTGCAATAAAAACGCGCGCGTGACGCGCCGCTTCTCCCGAAGTGCCCGAGGAACGCGCATCCCAGATGGCAATGGCAAACATCCCGCGAAGTTCGCGCAAACATTGCTCGCCCCATTCCTCATAGGCGTGGACAATGACCTCCGTATCTGAGTGAGTGCGGAACGTATGCCCGCGCCCTTCGAGCGTCTTGCGCAACTGCGGGAAATTGTAAATTTCTCCGTTGAAAACAACCGCGACATTTCCCGTTTCGTTGAATACAGGTTGGTGTCCGCCAGGCAGGTCAATGATGCTGAGGCGGCGCATCCCGAGCGCCGCCGACGGAGCCACCAGGATCCCGTCTTCATCCGGGCCGCGATGCTCCAGCGCCCCCATCATCCGGCGCGTAATTTCTTCGGCCAGCTCGGCCTTCTGAATTCCAATGACGCCGCAGATTCCGCACATTCCGCGTTACTTTACCGTGAACCTGCCCACAGTTCCACCCCTACCTCAAGAATGTTGCCCGCAACGCCGCAAATGCGCGGTTCTGTATCGATCCGATACAAGAGTTCTGTGCGTCGCGCACAGTTATTCAAAAGAGTGGCGCGCTTTTGAGGGTGTACGGAACCGCTAAGGGATGGTGTTACTGACCGTCGGGCGAGTGCCCTGCCAAACGCCTATGCCTATTGCGGCCGCCGTGCCGGTCAAAGTAACCACTACGGGCACGATGGAACGCGTTGCGACGGCGGCAACCGGAGCCTGGTTAGCTGCTGTTGTAGTTGTTGTGATATCGGTGAGATTCTGGGTGGTCTGCACATCCTGAGGCGTTGCAGGGGACGGCCCTTCGAACGCCCCTGCCTTCGAAATTCGAAGTATATTCCCTGCGGTCACGCTTACGGATTGACCGCTCAAATTAGTGAAGCGCACCGCGCCCTCGAACACCATCAGTTCCGTATAGTCGTTCGTAACCAGGAGAGAGAAATCCGTGCCGACCAGTCCCGCAATCCCCACAGGCGTGTGGATCTCGAATTTCGCTCCCGGGCGCGTCAATTTAGTGATTTTCCCGCGCATCCGCCCGACAAGGAGGTCGAGCGATGTTTGCTGCGCCTGGGCGTCATGCTGCAGGATGCGGAGGGAGGAATCCGAGCCCAGATTAAGCTGCGAACCATCGTTCAGCGCGATGTGCGCCCGGCCGGTTGGGCCGCTGCGCAAGTCGTCATTCCAGTAGATGCGGTTGGAAACCGCGGCCACGAGAACCTGCGAACCGCGGTCGATCTGCACTTGCGGGGCGAGACGCGAAATTTGTCCCGCTGCCGGGCTGGAGGCCCCTTGGGCGGGAGAAGCGTCTCCGCCCGTGGCGTCCAGAGTAGCCGTTTCGCCGGCGCGCACCCTGTAAGAAGTTTCGCTCCCTGCCGCTGTCAGATCGGCGCCACCGGCGACGGCGGAAACTTGCGCGCGCGGGCCGGCCAGACGAACCTCCGCCGAACTTGGTACTCCTTCAGACGCAGCGATTTTCACATGAAAGTACGGTCCAGAGACGGCAAACGACTCTGCCCCATCCGCTCGCACCTGCAAGCGCCCAATGCGGAGGCTCACGCCCTCGGATTCGACCACCAACTCCGTGAGCGGAGCCGCGAGCACCATGCTGTTCCCGAATCGCAGTCCTGCGGTGGAAGCCTCTCCCAGACGGATGACGTCACCCGGAAAGAGCGTTGCACCAACGGGCATCGGCGTGCCATTCAGTTTCGCATCCTTGCCGGTAATGCTGGTAGCGGAAGCGGCTGGATCGTGCGCCGACGTTGCTCCAAAAGCCGATGGGCCGGGAGCTGCGGCGCAGACCAGGATTCCAGCTAGAAAAAGCAGGCAGGGAAAATAGGAACGGCGGAGCAGCATGCGGCAGCTGCTTACAAACCCTGTGAGATCACTCGTACGCACACTTGAAATCGTTTTCATGGCGTCCACCACCACGGAACTACCAACGTGTAACTGCTACTCCCCATGCCAGATAGCGGCACTATAGTGGATAGTCGGCACAATTCCCGGGAGACATGAGGGCGGTGTATTCGATCAGTTAACCGAAGATTTGGATTTCAGTAGGACAGCCACTCTTGGCTGTCCTCTTTTGTATGGATTAATTATACGGGACAGCCAAGAGTGGCTGTCCTACCTAGCAGATTGACCCCTGCCAGGGGGTTGCCGGGAACTGCACACTCGTAGCGCTCTCCGGCGCACAGAATCGCGACCCGCGTATAATTTCTATAGAGGAAAACATTCCATGAAGGGACTTATAGGCATACTGGTCACAGCCGCGATCGGCCTCGGCATCTACATGTACACCTTGAAGCAAGCCGCGCCGGGTCCGGGCATGGTGGTAACGCAAAACATCAGCATAGTCGGCGTGAAGAACGACTTAGTTTCCATCGCGCAGGCCGAGCGAATGTATTACACGCAAAACGGCTCCTACGCCGACCTGTCCACGCTCTCATCCTCGGGCACAATGAACATCACGCGCACCAGCCGCGACGGTTACACGTACTCCGCCGAGCCTGCGGGAAACGCCTTTACCGTCACCGCGACTTACACGGCGCCGCCCGTGAGCAATCCTGCGGGCGTTACGCCGCCGCACTTTCCGACATTTACGATTGATCAGACGATGGAAGTCCACCAGGTGGATTGAGCCGCCCAGAATTGAACTGTGGCGCTTCGAAACCCTTTTCTCGCACTTGTGGCGGTCTCTAGGCCGCGCCGGCTCTACGGGTTTTTGTTTTTATCCGCGACAAGCATTCCGCCGGAGGCAAAATCCGTGTGCGGAATATCCACGAACACGATGTGAGTTGATTCGGGCTTGGCTCCCGCTTCTTCCATCAGCACTTTCGTGATGCCCTCGACAACTTTGCGCTTCTGATCGACCGTGCGGCCCGCGAGCCACGATATGTGCACATCCGGCATTTCAGTATCCTCCTGGGAAATTCCGCTCCGCGAGTCTAGCGCGAAAAGGCCAGCGGGCAAACCCCGCCACGGCGAAGGTGTTGGGCCGCATTCCAAGCGGAGAATTTTAGTTGCACAGGAACGGGGTTCGCTCGACCGCGGATTTATTTGCCGGATTTCAATTCCGAATACACCATTCCGACAAATCGATCCGCGCTCGTCCCCGCGCCTGCCGGCAAGAGCCCGCCTGGAACTATTGCATCGTAGGGGGCCGTCACCTTGGCGGCCAGCACTTCCTCCCGGGTCTTGCCCTGCGTGATCATCTGCCGCACTTTTGCCTGCACCGCTAGGATCATGTCGCGGTAAGGGATGAGGTCCGTCCGGTGGATGATGGTCCCGTGGCCCGGAATGAGCTTCGTGTCCGGGCCGGCCAACTCCATGGTGGCGTCGAGGGCTTCCAGCGCGCCCTTCAACGAACCGCCATTGTTTGTGTCGATGTAGGGATAGCCATAATTGCGATAAAAATCGCCGATCATGATCGCGTTCGCATTCTCAAACCGGATCATCGTATCGCCGCCGGTATGCGCTGCCCGAACTGGAATCAAGTCGACGACTTCGCCGTTCATATGAATTTTCACCGGCGAGCCCAGTCCATAGGTTGCGACAGGGAGTGAAGCCGGATCTCTCGCGGGGGCCGGATTGCCATTGGCCAGCGCTGGGGGATGCAACAGTTCTTCGCGAAGCTCTTCCCGCGCAAAAATAATCACGCCCATCCTGGCGAAGTTCGCGTTGCCGCCTGTGTGGTCTATGTGCACGTGGGTATTGGCCATGAAACGAATCGGCGCGGGGCTGATTTGCCGGATCGCCGCCAGGACCTTGTCCGTCAGCTGCCCGTATTGAGAATCGACCATGAAGATGCCGTCCGGCCCGGCCAGCACGCCGATCCTTCCACCGGCAGCGTCCTGATGGCCGGGGTCGAGGCCCGCGGAGCCGGACAGCATGTAGAGGTTCGGTGCGATCTTCTCTGCCGTGATATCGATCTTGCTAAAGTCCGTTCCCGGCCCCTGCGCCCAGGCGCACGCGGAAAGAGCCACGGCAGCAAAAGTCGCCATGGCGAACTGGCTCGCTGATTTCATTGGTCTTGCTCCTTTTGACTCCATCCTAAGCGACTTCTTAAACGGCATTGCACTTGGCCGGAATTCCCCGGTTGGATCTCAGTTTCGCGCATCGTACTCTTCCTCCCTGCTCGACACAATGATTTGCAACAAGTTGAGGCCCTAGTTGGAATTGCGAAGTTCTTAGAATGTTCAATCAGTAGGTAATTACATCGCAACGCGCCCTGCCGGCACCGGTTCTGTACTCACAATGTTTGCTAACCTAGGAGGACTACGGATACCTACAGATTTTGAACAATGGAGTGGATCATGACCCTTAAATTGAACCAATTGCCCTCCCGCGCCCTATGGAAGGGCCTTACCAAGTCCGCTTTTCTTTGCGTTGGGCTCCTCGGGGTACTCGGCCTGGGTGCCGCAGATGCCTGCGCACAGGCATCGCCAAGCACCGCTTCCGGCGTATCCCGCACGGCGAAGGCGGCCACTTACCGGCGCGGCGGCGTTGCGAAAGTTTCCCTTCAGGGTACGACCTTGATGCCCGGAGGCACTGGCGAAGCCCAGGTTGAGAACAAAGGGAATCGCGTAGAGATCGAAGTGAGGTTCGAGGGCATGGAGCCGGCCACGAAATTCGGCTTTGAATACCTGACGTATGCCCTGTGGGCCGTTTCTCCGCAAGGCCGCGCCGTGAATCTTGGCGAAGTGCAGGTCAAGAACGGCAGCGCCGAGGTCAAAGCCATTACGGACATGCAGACCTTCGGAATGGTTGTAACCGCCGAGCCGTATTTTGCCGTTTCCCAGCCGGGAGATGAAGTGGTTCTCGAAAACGCGGGGGACGCAAGCGGCGAAAGCATCGGCGCCACGTACGAATTGGTTCCGCACGGCGTGTACTCTTCCTCGAACACAAAAATTGAGAACGTGATCTTCGGAATCGACCGCAAGACGCCGATTGAACTCTTCGAGGCGCGCAACGCGGTGCGCATCGCCAAAAATGCGAATGCCGGAAAATACGCGGCCTCCGCGATCGCGAAAGCCGATAAGCAGTTGCAAGAGGCGGAGGATGCCTACGGGCGCAAGACTGATAAAAAGACCGTTATCTCCATGGCGCGTGACGCGGTGCAGACCGCGGAAGAAGCTCGCGTAATCTCCGTGAAGCAGAAAGCCGAAGAGGACGCCCAGGCTCAAGCCGAGGCGGACAGGCGGGCAGCCGAGGAACGCACCGCGAAAGCGCGCGCCGACGCCGAAGACCAGGCGAATCGCCGGCAAGAAGCCGAGCAGGCCCGTTTGCAGGCCGAAGCAGCTAAGGCGGATGCGGAACGGATGAAGGAAGAGGCCATGAAGGCCGCGGCCGATGCGGCCAAGGCCAAGCAGGATGCGGACCTGGCGCGCCAGGCTGCGGTTGCCGAACAGCAGGCTGCGCTCGCGCAGAAGCAAGCGGCGGAAGCCGAAGCGGAAAAAGCCCGGCAGGCTGCCGCACGGGCGGAAGCAGAAAAAGCCGACATGCGCGCGCAACTCCTGGCGCAGTTGAACTCCATCCTGCAGACCAATGACTCCGCGCGCGGGCTGATCGTCAACATGTCCGACGTGTTGTTTGACACCGGCAGCTTCACTTTGAAGCCCGGCGCGAGGGAAAAACTAGCGAAGGTTTCAGGAATCCTGCTGGCGCATCCCGGATTGACGATGCAGATCGAAGGTCACACCGACAGCGTGGGCGGCGACGCATTCAACGTGAAGCTTTCGGAACAGCGCGCCGATTCCGTCAAGGATTTTCTGGGGGAACAGGGCGTTTCGCTGTCTTCCATCACCGCGCAGGGATTCGGTAAAGCGGAGCCGGTGGCGACGAACGACACGGCGGAAGGCCGGCAGCGCAATCGCCGCGTCGAAATTGTGGTCAACGGCGATGCGATCGGGACGTCAGCCTCCGCGACGGCTCGCCCTGCTAACCAAAACTCGTCGCCGGACAGCTCGACAAACCTTCCTCGTGATGAGGAATCGCATCCAGGGAAATAGCACGTTTCTGGGGCCGCCAATCGGGAGATTGGCGTTCCCGGCCAACGCCGCAACGAATTGCGTTCCGTGCCCCGCCCAGCGGCTGTGCTAAAATGCTGTGCCGATGCACCCCCACCTCAAGTCACTCATTGAACTGCAGGCCGTTGATTTGCGCTTGATCGGAATTCGCGAGCGCCTGGCCAGCTTTCCAAAGCGCCTGGCGGAAGTGGAGGCGCGCGTCACAACCGCGCGGCATCAAGTCGCCGCGGCCAAGGAATCGCTGCTTACGGGCCAGAAAGAGCGCAAGACGTTTGAGATGGACGTTGAGCAGTGGAAAGAGCGCGCGAAGAAATACCGGAATCAGAGCGCCGAAGTCAAAACTAACGAAGCGTATAAAGCCCTCCTGCACGAAATCCAGAACGCCGAGGACGAAGTCGCCAAGGCCGAGGACCGCCTTCTCGAACGCATGGTCTCCGGCGAGGAGTACGACCGCCAAGTGAAGGCCGCCGAAGCGGCGGTGAAGGAAATCGAAGCGGCCGCGAACAAGGAACGTCACGCGATTCAAGCCGAGTACAACGCCACGCAAAAGGAATTGGCCGCCGCCGAGGCGGTGCGCGCCGCCGCGGTTGCCGCCGTGCCGGAAGATTTGGTCGACCACTACGAGCGCATCGCCAAGCGCCACGGAGGCATTGCCCTGGCTGAAATCCGCGGCGAAGGCTGCGGCCAGTGCGGCGTCCACATTCGACCCCACGTGATTCAACAATTGCAGCGCGACAGCAACGAAGGGTTCTTCCACTGCGAGACATGCACCCGGATCCTGTATTACGCGGATCACTCGGCGGCGCCCGGACCGCCGGCCACTTCCGCCTCCGCGGTTGCATCCGCCGGCGATCCGCCGACTTCACCCGCCCGTGAAAATTAAATGGAAGCGCAGAGATTTAAGTTTTGTGGATCGGATCTTCTTGTCCTGACGAACGAAGGGCAGGTCCGACAAAAGTGTTGCATCATGATGCGGCCTTCAGGCCCTGAAGCGTCAGGGGCTAAAGCCCAAGTTATTTCAAGGCTGGATGTCGGCGCTGAAGAGCCGACCCACAAAACTTAAGAATCGCGTCCATGACAGTTGGCGTGGCATTTGGGAGTGCCCCAATTCGCAACGCGAGTGCACAATCGAAGCCATGATCAAACCCACGCACAAAGCGTCCGGGAAATTGTTCGAGGAGCCTGAAACTCCTTCGGCGCGGCAAGAAGGCGCGTACACGGCGAATATCGACGGCGCGGCGCGCGGGAATCCCGGCCCGGCGGCGTACGGCGTGGTGGTGCGGCGTCCCGACGGCTCGACGCACGAATCTCTCGGAAAATATATTGGCCGCACAACGAACAACGTCGCCGAATATTACGCGCTGATCGCGGCGCTCGATTATGCGGCGGCGAGCGGGATCAAACGGCTGCGCGTGTACAGCGATTCGCAATTGATCGTGAATCAGATCAAGGGATTGTACAAAGTGAAGCATCCGGACTTGCGCCCGCTGCACGAACGCGCAAAGAAACAAGCCGCGAGCCTGGAAGCCTTCACAATTCAATATGTGCCGCGCGAGCAGAACCGCGACGCGGACGACCTCGCCAACGCCGCGCTCGACAGCACCAGCGGCGTGAAGCCCGCCTATGGCGCCGCGCAGGCAAAAGTGGAGAGTCCAGCCAAGGTTTTATATCTGGAAGACTTGCACGTGGGCCAGAAATTCACTTCGGGCGCGTACCGCATGGATGAGGCTCGGATCAAGGCGTTCGCCTCGGAGTTTGACCCGCAGCCGTTTCACCTGGACGATGCGGCTGCGCGGCACAGTGTCTTCCGCGGGCTCGCCGCAAGCGGCTGGCATACGGCGGCTGTGACGATGCGTCTTCTAGTCACCAGTGGATTGCCTTTCGCCGGCGGGTTGGTCGGACTCGGCGGCGAGATCGCGTGGGCCCGGCCGACGCGTCCTGGCGATACGCTACGGGTGGAAAGCGAGATCCTCGACATAGTTCCCTCACGATCCAAACCCAACCAGGGTGTTGTTACGGTGCGGAACATTACCCTCAATCAAAAGGGCGAGCAGGTGCAGGTATTAACGACAAAAATTCTTGCGTTCAAGCGAGCTGATGGTCCCACACAACGCGATTGAAATGCAGTTTAGACAGTTGCGTCACACAACTTCAATTTCAATGCGGGGTTGGTTCTGTGGTTTTGGTAGCACAGGCTTCAAGCCTGTGCCACTTAGGACGCTTGTTTCAGCACGTAGGAGCGGTAAAGCGTGTCGCGCTGGGCGGGCCTGTAGCCGGCGTCTTGAATGATGCGGCGGAGTTCGCCTTCGTTCGTGCGGTTGCGGACGCCGGCGGCGAAGACTACGTTTTCCTCGATCAGAATGCTGCCGACATCGTCGGCGCCGAATTGCAATCCCACCTGGCAGACTTTGATTCCGGGCGTGAGCCAGCTCGATTGGATGTGGTCGATGTTGTCGAGGTAGAGGCGGCTGATGGCCAGCGTCTTTAGGTAATCGACGGCCGTGGCCTGCGGGATTTTTTTGCCGAGCGGCGTGTTGTCCGGCGCGAACATCCACGGAATGAACGCGGTGAAGCCGCCGGTATCTTCCTGGATGCGGCGCAGGCGCTCGAGATGGTTGACGCGGTGGCGGTACTCCTCGCCGCAGCCGAACATCATCGTGGCGGTGGTGCGCATGCCGAGCGAGTGGGCCACGCGGTGCATGTCTTCCCATTCGTCGGAAGTGCACTTGAGGCGCGAGATGCGGGCGCGAATTTCGTCATCGAGGATTTCCGCGCCGCCGCCGGGAATCGAGTCGAGCCCCGCGGCCATGAGGCGCGCGATCGTCTCGCGCACGCTCAGGCCGGAAACTTCCGCAATGCAGCCGATTTCCGGCGCGGAGAAACAGTGCAGATGAACTTGCGGGAAGCGCTCTTTGAGCGAGCGCAGGAGATTTTCGTAATACTCTACGCGCAGGTCCGGGTGCAGGCCGCCCTGCAGCAGGATGCCGGTGCCGCCCAGTTCGATCATTTCCTCGATTTTTTCGTAGATCGACTCGAACGAGAGCAGGTAGCCTTCTTTCGATCCCAGAGGGCGGTAGAACGCGCAGAACGAGCAATATTCGGTGCAAAAATTGGTGTAGTTGATGTTGCGGTCGATCTGGTAGGTGACCACGCGCGGGTCGGTTTTCTTGCGGCGCACTTCCATCGCCGCCATGCCGATGCCCACCAGGTCATCGGAGCGAAACAGGTCGAGCGCTTCTTGTGGTGTCAGTGCCATGGTTATGTTTCCTTCTTACTTGAATTGCGTGTCGTTTTGTAGCGTCCGCCTTCAGGCGGACATGTGCTTGGATCCAATGTGCCCGCCTGAAGGCGGGCGCTACAAAAATTGCCGTAAAATGCCTATCGCGCGACGCTCACGCCGCTGACGAATTCCACCTCGCGCGCTCGCGGAATGAGTCCAGCCCCCGCACACTCCTCATAATACCGCCGGAGGCCCGCCAGATTCTCCTCATCGAGCGAAAAATTAATGTTCTCGGTCAGGTAGCGCTCCAGTTCGCGCGGGGGCAGTTCAAGTTTCAAGGCCGCGCCTTCGGCGATTTCACCGATGCGCGCCAGGCCATATTCGCGCGACGCCTGAAAGTCCGCGGCGATTTCCGGCGTGATCGCGCCGCGCCGCGCCACCCAGATCGCCAACACGGAGGGAAGCCCGGTCATTTCGCGCCACTGCTGCGCAATATCGTACAAGAACAAGGTTTCGATGCCCTGGATGGGTTGTTCCTGATCGCCGCCGCAGCAACCGCAGTCTTCTGCCTGGGGCACCTTTGCTTGCAGCCTATCCACCTTCAGACGCAGGCGCAGCGCGGGATCGCCAATCACGAGCGCGGCATCGGCGCGGGCCAGCATTTTGTCCGGATCGGGCGGCATGTCGATGAATTCAGGATCGATATTCCAGTGGCGCCGGCTGAGAATCCGTGCCAGGCCCACCGAACTGCGCGAATTCGTGTCCAGCGCAAAGCTTTTGGCCATTTCGATGGGCACTTTGGAAACGACCAGGAGGCTGCGGACTTCATTTTTGGACGCGATCGCCATTCCCGGCAGAGCGATTACGTCTTCCATGCGCTGGTACTCGATGGCGGGAATGATGCCCACATCGGCGCGCCCGGCGCGCAAATCCTCCGCGCACTGCGAAGGCACGGCAAACAGAAGATCGTACTTGCCCGCCAGAGGCCCGTCCGTAAAACCCCAGACCAGTGGCGCTGTATTCAGGAATTCCACGATGGAGATGCGCAGTTTGCCCATATTCGGTGATGCCAGGGGACAACTGACTATAGCATAGCCCCGGCGGCGTCCTGCACGCTCGCAAGGAGAGTTCGGCGAGCCTGTCGTTTTTCCACAGGCTTGAATTTGAAATTGAATTTTCAGGATTACATCTCCGCGGCGGATCATCTCTACGCGCTCCGAATGATGTGTAACCGATTTCTTGATCGGACCGCCTAAGGGTGTCACTTATTGTGCAAAATGCTGCATTCTAGTGCAGCGGAATTTTACGGATATCATGCATTTGGTTAGCGATCCAAGAATTGGCGAATGGAAGCATGCTTGCACGCGATGAAGTGAAGCGGGTGGGGAGTAGCGCTGCGGGGACGACGGCCCCGAGAGAAATCGGGTACGTGAGCGCGCTCCTAGCCCGCTTCAAAAATTCCAATGCCCGCAATTTCAGTCCGACCCAATTGTCAACATTTTGTCAAATGAAGATGGACGCTGTTTGCGCCGCCTCAGCAAGAAGCTCAGGCAATCTGTTTCAACAAATTTCTCCCCGCTACTTCCTCTCCGCAGGCCACTGATTTAAAAGCTCCGGCCTGAATTCAGGAATTGCGCAGGGCAATATCCCGTGAATGCGCGTCTTCGAAAAATGACGCATCAGCATAGTCCGGGAGCTTCTTGACTTCCATCCCGCCAGGGAGTTTACTTACGGCAATTCGGTCGGCAATCGAAGTTGGCTGAACAGGTTATTTTCAACAATCCCCAGAGGCGGATGGACGGCTTGCCGCCAGGCCCCGGGGAAAATGGAGCAAAGCATGCGAGATCGCAGGGATTTCTTGAAGACCGTCGCGGGCGCAACGACCGGAATGCTGTTGACGGGAAACACTTTTGCCGCTTCCGCCCTTCAGGGGGGTCCGGCCGCGCCAGCCGCGCCCGTGAAGCGCCGGGAAGTGTCTGTGGCCGGACGGCGCGTGAAAGTCGTCGACGTCCATGCTCATTGCGTGATTCCGGAAGTGTTTGAGATCGTGAAGGACACGCCCCTGGCAGCCAATGCCGGCCCGCGCGCGCGCGGACCGAACCTCATGGGGCCGGACCGTATTCGCGCGATCGATCAGCTCGGAGTCGACGTGCAAGTGCTGAGCGTCAACGGCTTCTGGTTCTATGGCGCGGACCGCGACCTGGCAGCCAAAATCGTCAAGCTTCAAGATGAAAAGCTCGCGGAATGGTGCGCCGCCCATGCGGACCGCTACGTGGCGCTGAGTTCGGTTGCGTTGCAGTTCCCCGATCTGGCCGCCGAGCAGCTCGAATACGCCGTCAAGAAACTGGGCGCGCGCGGCGCCGCCATCGGCGGACACGTCCAGGGGGAAGACATCTCATTGCCAAAGTACGATCCGTTCTGGGCGAAGGCGCAGGAACTTGGCGTTGTGGTTTTCATGCATCCTCAGGGGGCCGAGAATGTCCTGCAGAAAGATGCGCTCAAGGGAAGAGGCGACCTGGGCAATGTCATCGGGAATCCCCTGGAAACCACGATTTTCCTCACGCGCATGATGTTCAACGGGGCATTCGACCGCTTCCCCGGCTTGAAACTCTGCGCGGCGCACGCGGGCGGCTACCTGCCGTCCTATCTCGGGCGGACCGAAGTCGCCTGCGAGGTGCGGCCCAATGCCGATTGCGCGAATAAGAAACAGCCGAGCGACTACCTGAAGAGCCAGGTCCTTGTCGACACGATCGTCATTTCCGAAGAGGGTTTGCGCCATCTGGTAGCGGAAGTCGGCGCCGGCCAGGTCGTCTTTGGAACCGATATGCCGTTCGTGTGGCATTCCAATGTGGACCTGGTTCTGAACGCTCCGTTCCTCAGCGACGCCGAAAAGGAAGCCATCCTGGGCGGGACACTGGTCAAATTGCTTCGAATTTGAATGAACTGAGCCCATAAGACCGTCCTTTTCAAAAGCGATGAAAGCGCATTCTAAAGCGAAACCGTGGCTGCTTAGGAAGCCTCTGGCCCTTGGCTCGGCTGTAGGGGCACGGCATGCCGTGCCCCTACAACTGCGGCAGCAGCGCACCATTGCGGCATATATTGAATTCGCGAGGGATCTCTTGCGCGTTTGTGTGAAATCCGGGCTGATTCTATTTTTGCTTTTCTGCATGTCGGCAAGTGCCTGCCATGCCCAGAGCCGCGATGTGGTCTGCCGTGGGGGCGTGGGCTTTTTCGAAGCGGAATTCCCCACCGGCGTTAAAGTGCATGTTGGAGCTTCCTTGGTGGGTGAACTGGAGGCACGAGTCTGTGAGGCGGCGCTCAGCTGGGGCGATGAACATTTAGCGATCTCGGATGCGTCCCCGGAACTGGATATTGATGCATTCGGCGTGGATTTGGGCTTGGGAGCGCCTGTCGTCGCCGCGCAAGTGAAAAAATCGAAGGCCGTGTGCTGCATGGCGTACAACATTTATTCCCTGCGATCGCCGCCCGTGCTGCTGCGGCGTCTCACCGGAGGAGAATTCTTCAGCGCCGCGGACACCGATCTGGATGGCCGCGTGGAAATTTGGACGAACGATGCCGCTGCTGTGGAGGGCTTCGAGAATTTCCGCTTGCGCGACCTGGACTTTGCGCCGCCGGTCGTCCTGCGCTTCGTGCGCGGCCGATTGCTGGATGTAGGTTCCGAGTTTCGACCCTATTTTGACCAGAAAATCGCGGACGAGCGGGCCAAGCTCAATCCGCAGGATCTTGGCGATTTCAAAAACAGCGACGGCAAGCTGGCGTCCGCTGCTGGCTTACCGGCCGGCTGGCTATCCCGCCTGCGAGGCGTGAAAGTAAGAGTGTTGGAAATCGCGTGGGCCTATCTTTACAGCGGGCGCGAACAGGAGGCTTGGCGCTCTCTCGCCGAGATGTGGCCTGCGGCGGATTTGGACCGGATTCGCGCCGCGCTCTTGAAAGCACGCGCGCAGGGAATCCGCTCCCAATTGGATGGAGTGTCAACCGCAGTTCCCACTGGGCGGGAAATACGCGTGAAAATTTTTGACGGGACAACCACCGTGTCCGCAACGCCGGGATTGACGCCCAAAGATGTGAAGCCCAAACAGGAAATAACTCCGCCCAGAGCCATTCTGATGGAGCGGCCGCCTCCTGTGACCCCCTTGGAGATCGAGCTGGCGCAATCGGAGTCGACGCTGGAACTGGTGATTGATTCCGCGGGAAAAGTTCGCTCCGCCGAATTCGTGGGAGACGTTCAATCGGCTGACGAGGGACTCATCAAGTCCACTTCAGACTGGAAATTCATTCCCGCGTACAACGCCGGCGAGCCCGTGGCCAGCCGGATTCTCCTGGGCGTCTCGCTGAAAAAATAATTATGCTCATGGTGAACGGACACAAGCCGGATGGAGACTGGTTGCGTCTTCTTGCGAGTGCGGAAAAGACACGGTAGACTTTCGCGTTTGAAGAAATGAAGCCGGTCAACGGACGAGATTGCAAATCACGTTGCCCGATACTTGGTGAACTGCAATACGATAAACGATTCCTACTAGGAGGGACTCATGGCCAAAGGATATTGGATTTGTTTCTACCGATCGGTCTCGAATCCCGACGCCGTTGCCGAATATGCGAAATTGGCGGGCCCCGCCATCCAGAGCGGCGGCGGCCGATTCCTTGGCCGGGGGATGCCTACGAAGACGTACGAAGCGGGGAAGAACATGCGAACCGTGGTCATCGAGTTCGACAGCGTGCAGAAAGCAACGGCCACATTTGAGAGCCCTGCGTACCAGGCAGCGTGCCGCGTGATCGATGGCGCCGCCGAGCGAGACATCCGAATCATTGAAGGGCTCGCCTGACCCGGATTTCCCACAAGCCGCCTGCAGTACATCAACATACTTGCAAAATGCATTCACAATGCGTGACCACAGGTGGCGCAGGCTTCCAGCCTGTGGGGTTTAGACCTTGCAATTGCCAAAATCCACAGACTGAAGTCTGTGCTACTTTTTCTTACTTTGAATTCGCGGGTTCGAGGCCACTCTTCTTGATGGCTGCGTAGGCGACCGGAGACGCGAGCCATTGGATGAGCGCTTTGGCCGCCTCCGGGTGCGTCGCCGTTGCGGGAACGCCTGCGGCAAACACCGTGACCCTCTGCGCGCCGGGAGGCAGCGGGCCGACGATGTCGATGCCCTTCACGGGGCGCAGCTCACTGATTTGTTGGAAGCCGATCTCAAATTCTCCCGTTGCAACCACTCCGCCTACCGGATCGGCCTCGATTTTCTTGCTTTTTGTTTTGATCTGGTCGGCGATTCCCAGCTTCGGAAATAGTTCGGTGGAGAGATAGACGCCGCTGGCGCTATCGGAATACGCAATCGATTTTGCCGCCAGAAGCGTGCGTTTTAGCGCGTCTACCGTGCTGATGTCAGGGTGGGGCGCTCCGGCTTTTACGGCCATGCCGATCTTGGATTGAACCAGGTCGACGCGGCTGCCTGCGCGGACCTTGCCCTGCTTGATCAGATCGTCCAGCGCGGGCGCGGCCATGATCACGACGTTCGATGGACTCGCCGCGTTCGAGGCGAATCGGAATGGCGTTGTGGGTCGTTCCCATGGAAGGCCCGAACTCCGTCATCAGTTTGTTGTGCGTGGCGCCTTCATATTCGGGGACCAATTCCAAGTAGGCGGCCGTGAATCCGCCGGAGGTCACGACCTTAATCTCGTCCGCGCGCGCTGGTGAGACGCTAAGAAGCGCTCCGATCAAGGGCAGCACCACGACTGCGGCAAATCTTCTACGGGAAATTGTTTTCATCGGATTCCTTTTCCAGCGCGCGCTTGCGCTGCGGACGAAATAACATTCTCGATCATAAGGCATTTCGATTCGGCGTAAAATCATCAAATCTCGGGCGGCAGGCCGGTTTAAGACTTTTGTAGGACAGCCACTCTTGGCTGTCCTCTTCCGCCTGGCTGAGACTGAAGCGGACAGCCAAGAGTGGCTGTCCTACAAAACCGGGCCGGGCATTGCGTTCTGGGGCGGTCGGATGTATGGTGGCGGTCAGCCCGGAAGTCAAAATCGAAATTCCCGCTGAACGATACAACAACGGAGGAAGCCCCATGAAATACACATTGTGGATTGCCGTGTTTCTGCTGGCGATAATTCCGCAGCAGCCTGCTCTGGCTCAAGGGAGCAGCGATAGTCTCGTGAAACAAGCCGTGGCCGCGGAAGGCGGCGCCGATGCGCTGCGCGGCGTGAAGGGCCTCGCCATCAAAGGCGATGCAAAGTTCTGGGAGCCGGGGCAATCCTTCGCTCCCGACGGCGAACCCCGCTTCATGGGGGACGCCACGTTTACGATGACCTGGGATCTCGCAAGCGGAAGCGCCCGCACCGCATGGGTGCGCGATCAGAAATATCCGGACCCGATCATACTGAAGTACACGGAAACTTTGCTGCCCACGATGGGCTTCGTGACCGATGAGAAGGGCAGCCAGCCCATGTCCGGCATCCGCGAGGCGGCGCAACTGCGCGAACTCGAGCGCGTCTCGCCGTGGCTGCTGGTCAAGGCCTTGAACGATCCGAAAAACGTCGATGCCGCGGGATCTCAAAAGCTCGGCACGCAATCCTTGCCGGCCGTTTCTTTCGCTGACGGCGGGACGACGTTCATCATTCTGTTCGATCGCAAAACGCATCTCCCCGCGGCGGTCCGCACGCGGGATGACGACAACATTCACGGCGATTCCAATTACGACGCAGTGCTTACGGACTGGAAAGCGGTCAATGGCGCGCAGATTGCCCAGTCGCTTTCAATGCAAATTGGCGGCGTCGAGGTGGCCAGATTCAACTATCGTGACGTAACCGCCAATCCGGCAATCGCGGCCGACACGTTTGCGGTGCCTGACTCCGTACGCGCGGCGGCCAAACCGGTGGCGACCAGCAACGTGCCCTATCAATGGGTGATGCGCCGGCTTTTCCTAACGCGGTTTTTGGACAGCGACAACATTATTTATCCCAACGGGGGCGGCCTGAAAATGGTCGAGCTGGCGCCCAACGTCCAGCATGTGGAAGGCGGAACGGCCAACAATCTGATCGTCGCGATGAAGGATTACCTGGTGATCTTCGATGCGCCGTACGGCGAGTTGCAATCGCGCTGGGTCATCGACGCGGCGAAGGCAAAGTATCCGGGCAAGCCGATCAAATATCTTGTCCTAACCCATCAGCATATGGACCACACCGGCGGGATGCGAACCTATGTGGCTGATGGCGCGAATGTGATTGTGCCGAGCCCGGACAAAGCCTATTTTGAAAAGGACGTCAAGGGAGTCCACACGATCGTTCCCGATGACCTGCAAAAGAAGCCGCGCACTCCGGAGATCACCGAGGTCAAGGACGAGATGACGATCAAGGACGACACGACCCAGATTCATCTCTACTTCATTCAGAATCCGCACGTCGTGGGCATGCTGATCGGAAACGTGGTCACAGGGAACGCAAACATCGTGTACGTCACCGATCTCATCTCACCGCGCGGGCCGATTGAACGCTCGGAAGCGACCGCCTCCGTGGGTGTGGTTCTGAGAAAGCACAACATCACCGGCGCTCTGATTGCCGGAGGGCATGGGACGACGGTCAAGGAAGCGGATATCACAGCGCAGCTCGCTGCGAATTAGAACAAGTGGCGCGGGCTTCAGCCTGCGGGGTTTGGTCCTAGCAAGCCCTAAATTGCACAGGCTGCCCTTCAGAACTGCTCAGGGTAAAAAGCCTGCGCCACATAAGCCCCGTTATTTCTTATCTGGTTTGTCGTAATCGCGGCCCGGAAGTTTATCGGCGTGGTTTACCCTCTCATCGTATTCCTTGATCGCGGATAGGGTGCAGGGATGCGCATCCATCACCCAGTCCTTCCTCAATTTCCAAAAAAACGTGATCGACCAGGGCTTGGCATAATTTTTCGGGTCGTCAAAGGTGAAGACGATCTTCAGGGTATCCTGGTCCAGGCGCTGCCAACGTTCCGTCTGGTGCATGGACTCGCTGATCGGAAAACCTTGCCAGGTGAGGAAGGCCTTGCCGTTGTAGGCCGCCGAGTCAACGACAAAAGTATCCCCGTCCCAACGGCCGATGGAATATCCCATGTATTCGGGATCCACGTCCGCGGGAATCTTCCGCCCGTCCGTCCAGATTTCGCGCCAATTGTCGTAGTACTCGAAGTGCTGCACCAGCCTGTCGCGAGTCAAAAGGATTTCAAACGGCCGCGGAGTAAAAAAATTGCGCGACACGCCGAAGGGATCGCAATCGAGCACTGCTCCAGCCGCGATGAACTTCGCGTTCGCCAGGTACGCCGCCTCGCCCGCGGGAGTAAAGGGAGGCAGCGGGTTGGGATGGCCGCCCAGATCGAGCGGATTGACTTCGCCCTTCGGCTGCATGAAGGGGGCAGGATTCCAAATTCCAGTCAGGTCGTGCGGGTCAAAGGCCGCGGCTTTGGCATCCGCCTTCGCCGCGCCGGAATGATCGCTCTGGGCGCGCGCTACCGCCAGGAAGGCGAGCGCTACCGCCAATGCGATCATCGAACCTAAGAACCAATTTCGCATTCCGTAACTCCTTTCGTCGTTGCCGCATCGCCTGGCGATTCAGGTTTGAGAGCTCGCAGCTGTGAATTCGAGTTGTCGCGCGCACTACTGCGGCGGTTGTTCGCCCAATGCCCCGCCCGACAACTCCGAACCGTCGGGAAGGACAACTTTGCGCAGCATTCCCACAGGCGTGCCCTTCTTGCTGGGAACGAAAGTGATCGTGATTTGGTCGCCCGGGTGCAACGTTTCCCGCGACCATCCCGCTCTCCTCAAAACGGCCGGCGCGAGGGTTTCGATCGTCCAGTTCACGACTTTGCTCGAATCATCTTTGGAGTCCAGAAATACCTGGCAGTGGGGATTGGACCAGAAGAATTCCGTCACGGTTCCTTTAATGGTCTTAGGGTGCTGGATGTCGTAATCAGATCCTCCGTGGTGCCCAAATATAGGTATGCAGACGATTAGAAGTCCGGCAATCAGGCCAAATCCCTTTATCAACTTGCTTTTCATGTAACACCTCATCGCGCAGTTCCTCGAAATCCTGTTTCCAAGCGAAAGGAGAAAACGGCCGGAGCTCCAGCCTTCCCGGCACGATGGCCTGCGGAAAAATCACGTTCAAGCCGTATAACAATTCTTGGTACGCCATGAGAAGCTCAGAGTCAAGGAAAAATACCGATTGGACCTCGCTTCACGTGTGGGGGGCAGACCACAGATGCAGTTATGCCGGCTCGTGCGAGACAAGAACAAAGGGGCAGCACAAATCACAAAGGGGAGCTTGGCAGCTCCCCTTCGTGACTCTTTGCTTTTCGCGTGGCGACGCTTACCTTGTGCGGTCCACGTTGTGCACCGCATCCGCGGTGTAACCCAATTTGGTGTTCCTTCTCTTTTCTTTGCAAGCCCGGTGGAGTCATCCTCCTTTCCTAGGCTTACCAACCTTGCATCTCCCTTTTACAATCATTCTCTTACGAAGTATATGACCGGGGTAACTCATGCGAGTGACCATCGTCACGCGGGCCCTCCAGTGAAACTGGGCGGGAGGATTGCCTTCCCAGACGGTTAGATATATGTTGCCGGTCGGCCTGTAAATCAACATCGTGAATGCGGTTCACGCAGCTATTCGGTCAACGGGAGGCGGTACATCGCGGTGCCATGATCCGCCACAACGATAAGGAAAGAATCCGAAAATTCTATGATGTGGTAAGTTCCCATTTCCACGAGTTGTGGGGCGAGCATTTACATCACGGGTATTGGATTGGCGGCGATGAAACAAAAGAAAGAGCCCAGATTCAGCTCATCGAACATCTCGCGCAATTGGCGGAGATTCAGCCGGGACGCAGGATCTTAGACGTGGGTTGCGGCACGGGAGCCAGCAGCATTTACCTGGCCAAGCGCTACAATGCGGAAGCAACAGGAATTACGATCTCCTCGGTTCAGCTTAGTCTTGCGAATCAGGCGACCGCCAGGGAGGGTGTGAACGCAACTTTTCTCTTAATGGACGCCGAAGCGATGCAATTCGAGAAATTGTTTGATGTCGTCTGGTCGGTTGAATCCATTTCCCATTATCAAGACATCGAAAAGTTCTTTGTATCGGCCGCAAAATTATTGAAGCCAAATGGGACCCTTGCCGTAATTGATTGGTTTAAAAAGCCGAATCTCAATCCAGCGGAGTACAAGCAACAAATCATCCCCATCGAAAAAGGAATGCTCGTGGAACTGGGAACGATGCCGGAGTACGAGGCGTGGATGAGATCTAGCGGCTTGAAAATTATGAAGAGCGAGGTCCTGAACAAAAACTGTTCCAAAACGTGGGACCTTGGCCTGGACATTATCGGGAACAAATCCTTGTGGAAGCTTGCCGCGAAGAACGGCGCGATGTTCGTCCGTTTTCTGAGAGCCTTCCGGGCGATGAGAGCAGGCTTCGCCTCGGGAAATTTCGTCTATGGGCTCGTGGTCGCCCAAAAAATGTAAGGGAATCAGACCGTCGATGGATTAGGCAAACACCTGAGCTGAAAACAGTCATGGATAAAAATCTCCAAGAGTTGTTACATGAAATCGAAACGCGTGGCCTGGAGAACGACGCGCGCGCGACCGATCATGCGCGCAAGATGCTCAATCTCGAGCCCACCAGTGCGCTACTCCTCAGCATTCTGGTACGCGCGAGCGGCGTGACGCGCGCGCTCGAATTCGGCACCTCGAACGGGTACAGCACCATCTGGCTGGCGTGGTCGCTCGCGCCGGCCGGCGGCCACATCATCAGCATTGACCGCAGTCCGGAAAAGCACGCCCTGGCGCGCGAAAACCTCCGCCGCGCGAACTTGCTCGACCGCGTGGAGTTGCGCACCGGCGACGCCGTTGAAATTTTCCGCCAGCTCGCCGGCCCGTTCGATCTGGTGTTTCTCGATTCCGACCGCAGGAAATTTCCCGAAGTGATGGAAATCCTGCTGCCCAAACTTGCCGGCAAGGTGCTGGTGGTCGCCGATAACGTGCACTCCCATCCGGAGGAAATCGCGGAATATCTGAAATTGATTTCGAGCCGGGCGGACTTTCAGCACACAATCGTTCCGGTCGGCAAAGGCCTCAGCATCGCCTATCGCGGGTAGCCCGGCTGGGCGACGCGGGGAGTTTGGGATTCGCATTGACGTGCTTCTCCGAGTCAAGTAATTTGCACCCATGGCTAAAAAAAAAGAACTCCAAGAAAAACGAGAAGAATGCTTTCCTCGGGAATCTGGATCGTCTCGGCGGAAAGAAATTAATGCAGCATGGCGCTGAAGAATCTTCCCGCGCAAAGGAATCACGCAAGCACTCTGTTGGCGGCGGCCGCCGCAAGTCCGGCTGACCCTAGTTCTCCGTGGCAAGGTTGGTCCCGGCGATAGCGGTGGGTCGCGAAAATGCCTTGGCGAGCGACGCTTTGCGCCCAACCCCCTCCAGGATGATGTGAACTTGACTCCAAACGGCGGCGGGCATATGGTCTTGAGGAAGGATCGGGTGGATATACGGAATTGCTTTCCGTGTGCAGCACCAGAATTCCTGAACACTCACAATGATAGGAGGAAACGGGGATGAAAAAGTCGTTACTTCTCACCGGTATTACGGCGTTGGCATTGATCGTCGCGTTTTCCGTCGTTCTTGCGGCCGCGCAGCAGAAAGATGCGAGCTACAGTGGCACGCTGGTGGATAGCAAGTGCTATTTGGCTCACGGCCAGACAGGCAACGACCATGGGCCGAACAAGGCCTGTGGAACGCTGTGCCTGAAAGGCGGAACGCCCGGCGGCCTGCTCACCAGCGATAAGAAGTTCTACGCTCTGCTCGCTCCATCCATCGCGCTTGCTCCCTACGTTGGCCAGGAAATTCGCGTTTCAGGTTCCATGGTCAACGGCTCGATCAACGTCTCTAAAGTGGAAGTAAATCAAAATGGAAGCTGGCAGGAAGTCAAGCTGAGCCCAACAGCCTAATCACCAGCCGGCGTCGGCGCCCAGAACCATATTCGGAGTGTTCGATTCCAAGCCGGATTCCACCAGGACTCCGGCTTGGAGCGAACTTCATATGGGTGCGGCTCGTCCGGCCGGTCAAGGCGATGCCAAGGATCAGGTTGTCCGCATTTGGAGCACGCCTTAAGCCATCTCAGTTGCAAAATATTTGGCAATTACATATTGCGAAATGAAAATCGCCATCGCCATACTGGTTCTCCTCCTCGTTGCAGTCGCAGTCCTTTTTGCCACTCAATTTAATTTGAGCGCCAATCCCGAACCCACCCAGTTTGAAGCTCGCATCGCCACGATGGGAAAACACTGGTTCGTTTCTCGAAGCGCGCGAGAGCATCCCGTCGCCGAGCCTTCCAGCGGCCCTTCGAGCCTGGATTCGGGCGGAATGACTTTCAATGGGGACTGCGCGTTCTGCCATGGACAGGATGGAAAAAGTCCCACGGACGTGGGCCTGGCCATGTATCCGCGCGTGCCCAGTCTGGCCAGCCCCGAGGTTCAGCAATGGTCCGATGCTGAGTTGTTCTGGATCATCCGGAACGGGAATCGCTTCACGGGAATGGGCGCGTTCGGGAAGACTTTGACCGACGCGCAGATTTGGGATCTCGTACGCTTTGTGCGAAGTCTTCACGATGCCGCTCCGGCGGGGAAATGAATCCAATCACGATGAATTTCAAGATCTTGCTATCGTTCTGCGCATTGGCCATGGCCCTTCTGATTTTCAGCGGCCCGGCACTGGCGCACCACGGCAATGCCGCCTACGACTTGGCGAATCCGATTGTCTTGAAGGGGACCGTGACGCAATTTGTCTGGTCCAATCCCCACGTTCAAATCTATTTTGACGTGAAAGACGACAAGGGCAAACTCGTTCACTGGGCAAGCGAAACGGTCAGCCCGGGCATGCTGGCGCGGGCCGGCTGGACCAAGACGGAGTTGAATCCGGGAGATGCAATCACCATCACTCTCGGCCCCGCGAAGAACGGCGCGCCGATTGGGTATGCGCTCAAAATCGTGCTCGCCAACGGCAAGGAGTTACAGTTAGGGCAAGGACGTGACACTCCTTATGCGCAGTAATTTCTTCGCGCGCTCGCGTCACGCTTGCAAACCGGGAATGCAACTGCGAAAGAAGTGTGGCCGGAAACGATCGTCGTTCCTCTACTTGCCGCCTACCAGCTTGAATTTTTGGACCCTGCGGCCATCCACTGACTCGCCTACATAGAGGTTGCCTTTGGAGTCCACCGCCATCGTGTGCGCGTGCATGAATTCGCCCACCTGGTGGCCCGGGCGGCCGAAGCTCCCAAGCACGCGCCCGCTGGCTCGGTCCACCACGTCCACCTCTTCATCGATTTCGTTGATCAAGAACATATACTTCTCTCCCGGGTCGCGTCTCGCTGCGCTCCCGTCCCTGATCCGGAAGCAGGCGTCCACACCTTATAGCTGAACGGCATGTCCTTCTTGAAATTTCCCATCGTGTCGAAAAGTTGCAGGCGATTCATCCAGCGATCGCACACATAGACGATGCCGTCATTGCTCACTCGAACGCAATGCGGAGTCGGCCTGGCCGCAGTGGCCGCTTCTTCCGGCGAACGATGCAGTTTCCATTGGCGGAGATAGTGCCCGGTGCGATCGAATACCACAATGCGGAAATTGTTGCCGCCCTTGCCTTTCGCATGGCCGTCCGCGACATACATGTCGCCATTGTGCGGGTCGAATGCGATTTCCGAAACGCGGAAGAACTGCGAAGGGCTCGAATTCAAGGGCGTGCCGTTCACGGTGCCGTCGGAGGAATCGAAAACGCCCTTTTTGCCGATCTGGAGAAGCATTTCCTTTCCGTCGTGAGAATACTCCTGAAGGATGCCGTCCTCGGACCCGTCGAGCCACACATGGCCGTCGCGATCCACGGCGCATCCGTGGAGATCCTTGGGCAGGATTTTCGCGTCTCCCCAGGAGTTGACCACTTTTCCGTCGCCATCAAATTCGAGCACGGGCGGCGCGGCTTGACCCGCGTTCAATTCGTCGCCGGTCAGTCCTTCCAGATGGCCGTTCATGCCGCCGACGTCACTGACACGCTGTACGACAAAGATATGATCCTGGGAATCGATGCACACGCCGCCGATTTCACCGGTCACCCAGCGATCAGGTAGAGGCTTGGGCCAGTAAGGGTCCACCTCGAACTTGGGAACGCCGGCCTGCGCCCGCAGCGGCACCGGGCCGAACATAGCAACCGCAAGCGCCAGCGCACCGCAAGCCATAGCCATTCTGAAAGAATTTCCTTCCCGTCCGATTCTCACTTGTCCCCTCGCCCCTTTTGAATTCACGCGCACGTACTTCGAGTCGTCATTGCGGAATTGAAATATCAGCCCAGGAATTTATTCAGTTCTTCAAGCAGCAGATCGGGTCTCTCTTCGGCGATGAAGTGCCCGGTCGGCATCTCTCTGCCTGTGACGTTCGACGCCCTCTCTCTCCACACCTCGAGCACGTCGTACAGCTTCGGCCATACGCCCCGCGCTCCCCATAAGATGAGAACTGGGCAAGAGATTTTGTGATCCAGATCGGCGGCGTCATGAATCAGATCGATGGTCGCGCCGGCGCGGTAGTCTTCGCACGAGGCGTGAATCGAGCCAGGCAGCGTGAAGCTGCGCAGGTACTCCGCGAAGGCTTCCTTGCTCAGAACGCCCGGCGGAATTCGCTCAAATCGCGAGCGGAGCCAGACTTCGGCGCTGTTGCCGATTAGTGTCTCCGGCATCGGCGTTTTCTGGATGAGGAACCACCAATGGAAATTGGCCGTGGCCAGTTCGTTCGTCACGCTATGCAACACTTTGTACGTCGGAACGATGTCGAGGATGGTGAGATTGGTCAAACGGTCCGCATGATCGAGAGCCAAGCGGTGCGCGACGCGTCCGCCGCGATCGTGACCCACGAGCGCAAACTTATGAAATCCCAAGCTAGCCATCAATTCCACCTGGTCCTGCGCCATCGCGCGCTTGGAATAATTCAGATGGTTTTCGCCGTCGGAAGGCTTGCTGCTGTCGCCGTATCCGCGGAGATCGGCCGCCACGACGGTAAATTTTTTGGCCAGTTGAGGCGCAACATCGCGCCATTCAATGTGCGTCTGCGGGTAACCGTGCAGCAGAAGCAGCGGGGGTCCGCTTCCCGCAGTGACAAAGTTGATTGTGGCGCCCGAGGTTTTCGTTGTCAGGTGTTTGAATCCCGGGAAAAAATCAGTTGCCGGAAGTTTTTGGTCCGCTTGGCTCGAAGCTCGGACTTCGCGAGGAAGTACGGCGCCGGCGGAAGCAATCGCGCCAATACTTAGAGCTGCTGCCTTTTTGAGGAGATCTCGCCGGGCGCTATCAGGCATGACGTCGTCCCTCCTAGGTCTGAGTAGGACAGGCTTCAGCCTGTCGCAGTGTTATGAGCCAGCATGAGGAAACCCGACAGGCTGAAGCCCGTCCTACTTCTTTGGCGCCTGGGTAGCCTTCTTGTTAAAGCCGACGAAGCTGGCGTTATCTTCGCAGACGTGCTCCATAATTTTCCAGTCCGGCCTCAACTGAAAGATCAGCTTTGCTGCCCAGGGTTTCGTATACGCCTTCGGGTCGTCGACGTTGAGGTCGATCACCAAAGAGTCATGGTCCAAGCGGCGGATGCGTTCCACCAGGTGCATGGCGTCACTGTGCGGATACCCTTCCCGATCGAGTGTGGTCTTGTCATTAAAACTGACCGTATCGGCGACGAGCGTGTCGCCGTCCCACCTGCCGATGGAGTCTCCCATCCAGAGCGGGCCGGCATCCTTGTCATGCGGACGCCCATCCGTGTAGATTCGGCGCACAAAATGATCGAACTCGAAGAGCATGATCACCTGGCCGGGAATTTGAACGATCTGCACTGGAAAATTGAGAAGATAGATTCGCGGCACGCCTGGCGGATAACAACTAAAAATTGGATCGCTCAAGACCGTGCTGGGGCTGGAACTGCGATAGACAGAATTGGCCGCCTTGAATTTCGCCTCACCCCATGGCGTCATGGGGGAGATCGCCTTTCCAAAATCAAGATTAATGGGTGAATGCGACGGATCTCGCAGTCGTATCCAAAGCCCGGATAAGTCCGGGGTGGAAGCCGCGGGTTCGACCTTTGCCGTTCCTTGCTGGTCACCGCTTTGAGCAAATAGGAAGGGAGAGAAGGCCAGGGTCGCCGACAGGGCAAGAACCCAGCCCGTTAAGCGGTTGCGCATTTCGGAGCTTCTCCTGATTGGTTTTACATTCACCCCAATTTTGACTGAGCGAACTCTCATTAGTCCTGTAATGAATTCGGGTCGAGCTCTTGACCGTTGGACAGGACGACCTTCTGTAGGCGCATGGTTTTCGCGCCATTTTTGGGGCGATTCCCGATAATCGTGATTTGGTCCCCCTTTTTAATAATGTCCCGGTCCCAGCCGTGCCTGGTCAGGACATTCGGGCTGTTGGCTTCGCAAATCCATAATTCGACTTTGCCCTTGTCGTCCTTCGCCTCGATAGAAATGATCACATGGGGATTATTAAACTGGAAATCCGTTACCGTGCCTTTCACGGTCGTCAATTTCGTCGTGTCGTACGCCGACGTCCCGTGGTGCGCAAGAATGGGAGCTGCAACCACTGCAAAAAGAGCAAACGCCGCGAACAGTTTCAATGACCAGTTTTCCATGGGAAACCCCTAGCGCAAATTAAGCCACAGCCAATCAGCGGGCCGCCATATTGTAATGCTAGCGGACCTAATGTAACGTCCCTGGAATCATAAAGTCCATCAACAGCCAAAGCCTATATCACTGTGCGCTCTGATCTGTCAAAAAGGCTTCACGCACCCTGTTTTGCTTGGTTGCAATCTCGGGCGGCCTTGTGGAATTCCGCGCATAGCTTCGCATCAAGAAAACTTGCCTTTGCGCAACTAGTTTCTTCATTACATAACAGCGTCACAATCGGGCGGAATCGCGAACGGATTCGATTGTGATAAAGCTCTCTGCATTTTTGCGCCGAATGTAATATCATTCTTCTCATGAAATGGGATGTCGCTAGGGGGATGGCCTCCTCTTGGTCGAGGATACTTTGAAACATAAATATGCCATCTGGCTGATCTGTCTGCTGCTCTTTGTCGCCGCGGTCGACACGATTCCGGACCCTCCTGCGATCAACCCGCCTAACAGCCACAACTGCGGAATCTCCGCTCTTCACGTTCGCGGATCTCTTACGCTGCTGGAAAAAGAATGGGTCGTCGCGTCCGCTTCGTTTCGACGCGACAACCCGAATTGGCTTTCGTTTAGGTTAGCTCTTGACCAAAGGCGCGTCGGAGTCTGTACCTTGCCTCTGGTTCTCCTCGCGACAGATACCTCGCCTCCGGTTTGTTCCTGAACTAGCGCCTATCTGACTTGCAAGGGACGAGAAACGTTTCCATTTCTCGTGAAGTCATTCATTTTGCGACAGAAAAAATCCAATGGAGGGTAAGACCATGATTGTAGGAGAACGGCTCCGAGCATTGCGTGAGGAAAGGAATTTCTCTCAAGGGGAAATTGAGAAGCGGACGGGACTTCTTCGTTGCTACATTTCACGGGTGGAAAACGGGCACACCGTTCCGGCCGTTGAAACGCTCGAAAAATTCGCGCGAGCTCTCGAAGTTCCAATGTACCAATTGCTCTACGACGGTGAGAAGCCGCCCCAATTGCCGAATCTGCGGAAGAAAAAAGCTGCCGCCGAAATGGCCTGGGGCGATTCAGGGAAAGATGCCCGAACGCTGACAAAATTCCGCCGATTGTTAGGCAAAACAAAAAAAGATGACCAACTCTTGTTGCTCTCCATTGCTTACAAAATGGCGAGAAAAAAGGGGTGATTGGGGCCCGCAGACGAGGCCACGAGTGCCCAGGCATCCCGGGTCCTCGACGTTACGGTCGGAATAGCGAGTTGGCCGGCAACGGAATCAACGCCGTTGCCGCCCAACTCTTTTTCCCTCCGCTGTCCTGAAAAATCGGGCAATCGAAATCGCTTGGCGCGAAATACTAAAAACTGTCCGCAATCAGCTTCCGCCATAGCAGATCAATTCACGCCCGTTCGACAGCACGACCTTCACCATGCGCAGGGTATTTGTGCCGTCCGTGATCTTGTGGCCGACGGCGGTAATCTGATCTCCGGGCTTGAGGGTTTCCTTGTCCCAGCCGGTGCCGGCCATGCGGCTCGGACTTGGCCCGCCGGCCGCCCATTTTTCAACATTCCGCTTATCGTCCGTCGCGTCGAAATACATCCACACATGCGGATTGCCCCAGTCGAATCGCGTCACGGTCCCTCTCACCGTGGTGAGATTGGCCATGTCGTATCCGTGCCAGGAGTGGTGCGCAAAAACGGGGCCGGAAACCGCCAGAAGACATGCAACCAGGCATCCGGTCCAAAGTAGCCGAGTTTTCATAATGACACATCCGCTCTGCGTATCATCTACTTTTGGCGCCTTCTTGAAAAGATACCTTGCGGATTTTCTCGATTGCCGGCAAGGCCGCCTGGTTCGCGTCAGCATGTATGTCTCCTAAGCCGGGATTGGTGTACCCTATGGGGCAGATTCCCCGGAACGTGCCGGCCGGGCATGATTGGACGATCTTCCGGGACGATTCCCGCTGCTGATTTACGATTGAATTTTTCGATGATACGAGGAGCGCACAACATGAAAACGAGAGCTTCTATTGCCGCTACGCTTGATCCGAGGCGAGTGCTGGCGATTCTGATCCTGGTCTTCGCCATGGCCCTAGGCATTGGCTTCGCGCGGGTTGCGTCGGCGAACGAATCCGCCAACAGCAAGGATGATGCGGCCATCAAGGAATTCGTCGCCGGATTCAGCAACGGCTGGAACACGCACGACGCACACTCCATGTGCGTCTCGCTCGCCGATCACCTCCTGTGGGTCAACTGGCGCGGCGAGTCCCTCGGCACGCGCCAGGACGTTGAGGAAGAACATGCCAAGCTATTCGCGGACTTGTACAAAAACTCGCATCGCACCGACGAGGTCAAGTCCATCCAGTACATCAGCCCCGAACTCGCCTCGGTGGACGACTACTGGTCCATGACCGGCGCCAAAAAGCGCGACGGCTCGGATTGGCCCTTTCGCGCCGGGCTCTATAATTTCCTGATGGCCAAGCGCAACGGGCGCTGGGTCGTGATCGTTTCCCACGCCGCCGACTTCAATGCGATGGCGCCCGCTGCAAAATGATTTAAGTAGGACATGCTTCAGCCTGTTGCTTTTGATTTGGGTATAGCAAACCGAAACCCGACAGGCTGAAGCCTGTCCTACTATTTCTTCGCCTTCAAATACCAATCCAGGATTTGCTCTCCCGTCCAGTACAACACCCCATTGAATTTTGAAGTGTATTCGTAGATAGCCTCGAGATACTTGATCCGCGAAGGCTGGCCGCTCAGGTAGGGATGAATGGCGATGGCCATGATCTTCGGCCGGTTCGCGCCTTCTTCATATAGCCGGTCAAACGCGTCTTTGCATTTTTGCGTCCAGTAAGGCGCTTCATGGTACTGCACCGCCATGACGGGGATGTCGTTGGTATCGAGCGAGTACGGCAGCGTGAACAAGGGACCGTGCTTGGTCTCGATCTCGGCCGGCTCGTCGTCCCACACCCAATCGCAAATGTACTTGATTCCCGCCGCTCTGAGCTGGTCGGGCGTGTCGTACGTTTCGGTGAGGCCGGGCCCCATCCAGCCGATGGGCGGCTTGCCCGTGAATTCCTGAATCGTTTTCACCGATCGCTCGATCATGGCAACCGGGTCGGGCTCGCCGTGCATGGGGCGCTGGTCGAAACTGTGGCCCATGAATTCCCAGCCCGCATCCTTGCAGGCTTGCGCCACGCGCGGATAATCAATGCACACGCGAGCGTTAATCGAAAGTGACGGCCGAATTTTCAATCGTTCATAGAGCGCGTGAAAGCGCCAGAAGCCGACGCGCATTCCGTATTCGTGCCAGCTCCAGTTCGGCACGTCGGGCAGTGTCGTCACGCCGGTCGGCGGTACGAGCACCTGCCGGGGCATCGGACGCGCAATGTCCCATACTTCGACGTTCACAATCGTCCAGATGACAACGCGCTCGCCGTTGGGCAAATGCAGCTTGGGCCGGTCGACGATTGCCGAGTACTTTGCACGGTCACGGGGAAGGGTCATGTGAAACTCCGCCTTCTGAAATTTAGAATTTGCACCGAGCGCATCCGTCCACGGCGCTTAAGTACTGCTGAGTTCTGTATCAGGCGTGTTCGCTCCGTGTCAACAGTCATTCCTGCTGAAGGCCAACCCTGCAAGTTTCAGATTTGTTGTTGTTTTTATCTGAAATAGGTGCAAGATAGCCTACGTCGGAAGAGCAGCCCGCCGTTCAAACATACAATATGAGGAGGCATCTTATGTCAGCACGCCGGATTTTGATTGCATTGTCCTGGGCCTGCGTTCTTTCTTTTGCGATCTTGATTCTTTCTCCCACCGTGTTCCATGCCGCGCCACAGGACTCGGGCTATCGCGTTCTCAGAACCATCCCTCTTGGAGGTGAAGGCAACTGGGACTACGTCACGGTGGATTCGGCCGCCCGGCGCGTCTACATCCCCCGCAGCACGCATATCCTGGTGATTGATGCGGATTCGGGCAAGCGAGTCGCGGATATCCAGGGCATGAACGGCATACACGGTGTGGCGGTGGCGCCGGAATTCAACCGCGGATTCGTGACCGGCAACAAAACCGAGCAGGAAGGCACAGTCTACGTTTTCGATTTGAAGACCATGATGCTTACTTCGTCAATCAAATCGAACAGCATCGACACCGATTCGCTCCTCTATGACCCGTCGACCAAGCGCGTTTACGTCAACAACGGTGACGGGATGAACCTGACCGTGGTGGACGCGGCGACGGCGAAAGTGGTCGGCGCCATGCCGTTCAACGCCAACCCGGAGGCGGCAGCCGCCGACGGCAAGGGAAACATCTTCCAGGATTACGAGGACAAAGGCCAAGTGATCGAGTACGACGCGATGAAACTCACCATCAAGAACAAATGGCCCACTCCCGGGTGCGATGCGCCGGTGGCCATGGCCATGGACAAGATGAATCGCCGGCTGTACATCGGCTGCCGCGGCAAGGGCGGCAACACTCCGGGCGTGATGATCGTTATGAACGCCGATAACGGCAAGGTCGTGGCTTCCATGCCGATCGCCATCGGCGTGGACGGCGATGTTTTTGATCCAGCCACCGGCAACGTGTTCGCGACTTGCCGTGATAGCGGAGACGGCAAGACCGGCGCAACCTACATCTTCCACGCGGATTCGCCAGACAAAATCAGTTTGGTCGCGACCGTCAAGACCATCTACGGCGCGCGCACCGTTGCGCTCGATTCCAAGACTCACCATGTCTTCTCCATCGGCACGGAAAAAAACGATCCCGTGCCCCCGACTGCAAAAAATCCGAATCCCCGCCCGAAACCGGTGCTCAGCACGTTTGAACTTTTGGAGATCGGGAAATAGGCGGCGGGAAGCAGTCACGGGCCATGTCAGAGTTTGGCCCCGTTTATTAAATTAGGGAAATAGAACTTTGCCAATGTGAGCCGTCCGGGTGTACAGTCCCGGTTGCGGGAATTTTCAAACTTGAAAATCCTGGAAGAATTCAATGCGCGTTTCCGGAACGCGGGTGAAACGTTTGTGAGAAAAACAAGATTCGAGGAAACCCGGGGGAGAATGAAATGAGGAAACATGGATGGATGTCTCGAACGGCTCTGATTCTGGCGGTGGTTACCGCGGCATTCGTTTACGGTAACAGCAAAGCCTGGGCTCAGGGCGCCACACCCGCTCCATTCAACAAAGTCACAGTATCGGATGATGTCGCCAAGCGAACGCTGATGAAGGCCGTGATCAATGCCGACACCGCCCGAGCGATCGTCGACTCCTGCGTCGAATGGCAGAAGGCGCAGCCTGGGAACCAATCGATCGTCATTTTTGTGCTCTCGCCCACGGGCGATATCATCGACTCCCACGCGATGGACGGTGTGCTGCCCATTGGCGCGGAGACTGGTTTGATGAAAGCCAAGACCGCGCTGTACGCGAGGGCATCGTCGGCTTCGGTCGCGCAGCGGTTCAACACCGTCGACGGCCGCCTGATCCGTTTGGACCTAGGCAAGTCGGAGGGCCTTTCCTACTACTTTGTTCCTGGTGGTTTGCCAATCGTGGTGGACAATCAACTGATTGGAGCGGTTGGAGTTGGCGGCGGAAACGCGGACGAGCAGTGCGCCTACCAGGCGCTTCAAAAGGTGCTCGGGCCTCAACCTCCTCTTGCGCCGACTACGCCGCCTGCTGCTGCGCCCATGCAAGGGCAACAGCCACAACGGTAATGGCCACCCTCATTGCAGGGCGTGACCGCCCGTCCTCGTGAGGTTGCCAAAGGGAGCAGCCTCACAGGTTTGGTTCCGGCGCCCCGCCCTTGCAGCGCCGTTTAGAGCGGCCTAAAGCACTCAGCGCTCGAATGTTGCCTACCCCGTGCGCAAGCCGGCCGGGTGGCGTACTTATTGCCAGCCTGGAAATTTAAGTTTTAGACCGCTGGAGTGCAAGGCCGGATTTTGACATCCTAATCATGAACCTAAATCTTTCCGGACAAAACCAATTGCCACAATCACAAATTTCATGCATCTGGAAGCAACCCGACGTTGCCGCGAAGTATCGGACGGCAGTTTCCCTTCACAGCCATACGAATCAATCCAAAGAGAGTCTTCTCTTTATCCCGGCATTCGCTGAAAAATGGCCCCTGCTGCGCTGGGCTCTGAAGGAGCAGTGCAAAAAATCATGCCGGCCTGTCGATTTCTCCCAGGCTTATTGGACGCCGCCCTTGCCGCCCAAGCTGGCCTTTGAAGTGGAGAGCAATCAGATTGAAATCGACCTGGAATTGATGAGCCTCGTGTCGCTCACCGATCACGATAGTATCGGAGCGCCCAGCGCCTTGCGCCAACTGCCCGACCCGGTTCAGATCCCGTTTGCCGTGGAGTGGAGCGTCCCCTTTGAAGGAGCTGTCTTTCATCTGGGCATTCACAATCTGCCGGAGAGCCAGGCGCACTTGATTATGGATGACCTGGCCGCATTCACGAAAAGCCCTTCCGCGCCGCGCCTGATGGAATTATTGTCAGCCCTTCATGAATTCCCGGAGGTTTTGATCGTCTTCAACCATCCTCTTTGGGACCAGCATTGCCTGGGGCAGTCGGCTTTCCGGAGCATTCTTGACCGGTTTTTGCAGGGCCACGTCCAATTCCTTCATGCCTTCGAGCTCAACGCCATGCGCGCTTGGACTGAAAATAAAGGCGTGATACAACTGGCCGCGGAATGGAAGCGCCCTCTGATCTCGGGCGGAGACCGGCACGGGTGCGAGCCGAGCGGCGCGCTGAATCTGACCTGCGCCACCAGTTTTTCCGACTTCGTCGACGAAATCAGGCGCGAGCAGCTCAGTCATGTCGTCTTCATGCCGCAGTATGCGGAAGTGCTCGGCATCCGCTTCATGCAAACCGTGATCGACACGATCCGCGACTACCCGGAACATCCGGCCGGTTCCCGCCGCTGGGACGAGCGCGTGTTCCACATGGATTTTAAGGCCGGGTACTATCGCCCCTTATCCGCGCTATGGAAAGCCCCTCCGCCCTTTCTGGGGCGAATTTTTTCCGTTTTTCGCATGGTGGAAAATGCCTCGGTGAGGCACGCGTTGAATTTTACGTTTAGAGAAAAGTCGGGATTGCATCAAGCACCGGAAAATCCGCATGAGGTCATTGCGTGACGCCTGACAATATCAGGATGGCGCTGTTTCCGTGCACGTACCGGGAAATTGACGGCGTGGCGAATACCAGCCGGCAGTTTGCCGCGTTCGCGAAAGAACGCGGCTTCGAGTTTCTCCTGGTTCACGCGGGTCCGCGGGACGAAGTAGTAACCGATGGATCAATAACCCGAGTACAACTGCGCCGCGGCCGCATCAAGTTTCCTCTCGATGGCCACCATGAGTTCGATCTCCTGTTCTTGCGGCACTATCCCAAACTCGCCCGGCTCCTGCGCGAGTTCAGCCCCGATGTCATTCACATCACGGGGCCGAGCGACGTTGGAATCCTGGGAACTCTCCTGGCCCACAACCTGGGCGTCGCTTTGGCGGCCTCCTGGCAAACCAATATTCATCAGTTTGCCCGCCGCCGCTTATCCGGGCTTCTATCGTCCTGGCCGGATAATCTGTCCGCCAAATTGGCTGCCGCCGCCGAATTCGCCAGCTTCCATGCGGCGGCTCGTTTCTACAAAATACCGCGGCTGCTCTTCACTCCGAACCGCGAACTGGTCGAGCTGCTCGGAAAGGCCACCGGCAAGCCCTGCTTCTTGATGTCCCATAGCGTGAACACCGAGGCATTCAATCCGGCATTTCGAGAACGGGCCGCAGGCCCGTTCCGAATCGGCTACGTCGGGCGGCTCACTCCGGAAAAAAACGTGCGCTTCTTCGCGCAGCTCGAGCGGGATCTTCTGGCCAAAGGCAAACGGGACTTTCGGATTGTTCTGATTGGCGAGGGGTCCGAGGAAAAATGGCTGCGCGAAAATATGCGGCACGCGGAATTTATCGGCTGGCTCACTGGCCAGGACCTTTCCCGCGCACTTGCGGACATGGATGCATTCGTGTTCCCGTCGGAAACGGACACGTTTGGCCTGGCGGTTCTTGAAGCGCTGGCCTCCGGTGTTCCCGCCGTGGTCTCATCAAGTGGCGGTCCAAAATACACGGTCGAGCACGGCAAGTCCGGTTACGTGGCGAATACTTCCGATGAATTCGCTTCGTTGGTGACGGTCTTGATGACCGAGCCCGCGAGACGAGATTCGATGCGGCTCGAAGCCCGCCAACGCGCACTTTCGTTTGGTTCCTGGGACCAGATTTTCGCGGGTATGTACAAGACCTACGAACGCTACACGCGCCCTGCACCCCAAGTCGAAACCATCCTTCTTGACGATGCGAGAAAGATAGTAAATACCTGACTTAAAATCGGAATTCCGGGCCCGCGAATCCGGCGGAAAGAATCGCTAAGTTTATGTCCACACGCAAACACCGTACCCGATTACCGCTGGCGCCGCTGCTTTTGCTGATTCTCGTGTGGCCCGCAAGGACACGCGCGCAAACTTCCGTTCCTCAGGAGATGATCGAACCGCGGCTCGATCTCTCGCAGGTCATGGACAAGCTCGTCGAGAAAAATGCCGAACGCGCGGACGCCCTGCAAAAGTATCAAGGCCGGCGTTTTTATACGCTGGATTACACGGGCTTCCCCGCTTCCCTTCATGCCGAGATGGTTGTCGATATGATTTACGACGCGCCCGCCACAAAACATTTCAAGATTGTTACCCAGAGCGGCCCCACATGGATCATCGATCGAATCCTGAAACGCCTTTTGGAAGCCGAGCTTGAATCCATGACGGAAGAGAATCGGGAGCGCGTCGCCCTCAATCCCAGCAATTACGATTTCAGCGGGCTCGAGCGCCAGAATGCCCCCGATAACTGCACGTACATGGTCGCGGTTGAACCTAAAATTCCGAGCAAGCTTCTTTATCGCGGGCGGATCTGGGTGGACAGCAAGGATTTCGCCGTGTGCCGCATCGAGGCGGAACCCTCCAAGAATCCCTCCTTCTGGATCAAGAAAACCGAGATCCACCATTCCTATCTGAAAATCGGCGATTTTTGGCTGCCTTCCAAAAATGAATCCGTTTCCGCCGTGCGCGGAGGCGGGCGCGCCGTGTTGATTATCAAATATCAGAATTACGAAATCCTGGCCGCGCGCGGATTAAAAGGAAGCGACGCGGGTTCATCCACAAGTTCCCTTGCGCTGCCCATTCACCCGAATTGAAAAGGATTTGAAGGCCGATTTCCCCGTGACAACTTATCGAGTTGAGCCGGCGGCCTGGTTCGTTGTCTGGTAACTGTAAGCCTCGAGCCACGTGCCGTTGCGTTTGAACCAGACGCGCGTGACGCGCAACGGCAAACCGTGTTCGGGCTGCTGGAGCGAAGTCATCACCATCGCGCCCCCAAATTCAAACATGCGCGCCGACACGAGAGGAAACGGCGCGATCCCCGCTACCTTCTGATTATCCAATCCCGCTATTCGCGCCGCCTTGTCAATCGGGCGATCGCTATTCGAGGTGACCGCAAAGAACTCATCGGCAATGTGAGCGCCCCACGCCGCGGAGTCGTGCGCCGCCACGGCCCGCTCCACCGCCTGGTACGCTTGAATCACCTCGCGCTCGTCTCCGTTTTGCGGCTGGAAAGGCACCGTGTTGCACGGGTTTTCGCACATTCCGTTCCCCGGCTCGGCGGAAGGTGGGGCGCCGATCGAGACCGCTTGATAGACAAGCAATTGCCAACCCGCGCCGCGTTTCACCCAGACGCGAAGGATGTACAGTTTTCCGCTGGTCGTCTGAACCAGTCCGACCTGGCCATCGGCATGCGCGCTGATCGCGCTCACAATCATATTGCCGCCGCCGCTTGCGTTGCCGGTCTCCATCGGCAAACCCTTCCCGGATCGGAAGTCCTCCAGGATTTCTGATTTGTTTCGCGTGTTTCCTGAGGAATCAGTCCAGGTGAAATTCGGGTCCAGAAATTTGCCGTCCAGAGAAACGGCGGTGGTGCCGGATTTGAATGCCGCGAGGTCCGCCTGAAGCAGCGTTTCCTGATCGTTGGGAGAGATCGCAAGTTTGATCGCCACTCCCGCCAGTGCGCCGATGCAAACCGCGCCGATCGCAATCAAAGGCGTGAGTTTCATAGCGCGTTCTCAGAATGGGGTTCCACGGCGCGTGAGTTTAGCTTGATACGGCGGCCTCAATCCAGTGTGCGATTTCCGAAGAGAAACATTTCGCCCATCCACCGGAGCACGGCGGCATGAGCTTGAGTGGAAGCGTCACTCGGTCAGATTTAAGTCGAGCCCGGTCAAACGCCGTTGAAAGCCGTCGAACTGCCCAAAAAGAGGAGTAGGCGCGCCGTTGTTGTTATTGTTGAATACATCGTGCGGGTTGAGACGATTGGTCACGTCCAGCGAAAAAACTCCAATGCTGATTTTCCGCCGCTTGGAGTTTTCCTTGAACGGCATGTGCACTGTAAATTCGCGGGAGAGTTTTACGTCCAGCGAAAAGTAAACCGGGAAGCGCAGGCTGTCCGGCGCGCCCACATAGTTCTGCAAAACGTCCACATTGGAATACGGGAAGCCCGTATGGAGGTCCGCCACGGGGCTGAAGATAAATTTTTTGGGAAGCGTGATGTACCCCCAGGCAAGCACCCGGTTGGGGATGTCGGAAGGCAGGACCCCATAGGCATTCGGGCGGATCACCGGCACTTGAACTGGGATGAACGTGTCGGAAAGCGTGTTAAGGTCGCCCCGCGCGCGGCTCCAGGCGTAGGAAATATTCAGCTCGTTCCGTTCGCTGGGCCGGTAACGGGCGGTGATCTGGGCCTGCCGGTAGTTTGAGGATCCTGTGTTTTGAAGGACCATGAAACCGGACGTCGCTCCGCCGACAGGAAGAATCGGATTCAGCACAAAGAGATTGACCGTATGCGTTTCGTAGTAGCCGACTCGCAGGCTGATGTCCTTCCGCAAGGGAGCCTCAGCTTCGATGTTCCAGGTAAACGTGCGGGTGCTGTTCTTGTTGTCCATCAGCGTGGGCGAATTCCCGGCAACCCCGGCGGACTCGTACACATTTTGCAAGGTGTAACTCTGAGGGGGCGACGAGGGAAAGAAATTTGTAATCATTCGCTCCTGGTAACCGGCGATATCCGTCGCCAGCAGCGGGACGTGTCCGTAGATCAAGCCCGCTCCCGCACGGACCACGATCTTATTGGCCATGGAGTACGCCAGACCCGCGCGGGGCGCGAAGGCCACATCCCGGCCGCTCGATTGTTGCGTCAAACGGCCCCCAAAATTCAAAGCCAAGCTCTTGGTGAGTGACCAGCGATCCTCCGCATATTCCGAGATCTCCGTGTCGCCAGCTTGCAAATTCCCGGCGCCCAGAAAAGCGATCGTCTGATCGATAGTGCCGTCCTGCTCCAGGAGATTGATGGGACGAGAAACGCTGCTCCCTGTAAACGACCGATGGAGAATATCCGTCCCAAACTGCAATTCGTGGTTCCCATGCCAGGACTTCGCGGGCAATTGCAAAACGGGAAGGGCCTCCACCTGATTCGCGTTTCGCGAAAACGCATTGAAGTAATTGCCGCCCCAGCCCTCGGGATTAATGGTCATGTCGAGCGACCCTTGACCGTAGTCGCTGGCATAGAAATTCGTGTAACGAACGAGCGTGGTAAGAACCATCCCGGAGTCGAACTGGTAGGCGTCCGAGATTCCGGCGGACGCGCCCCGGCGGTGAATATTCGCCGAAGCGCTTTGCGGGATGAGCGAATCAATATTTGCATACAGAATAGTCGCTGGAAACACATTCACGTTGACGTTCAACACATGCTTGGCTGAAAACGTCCATTGAAAATTCGTGAAGGATACCAGGCTGTACGTGACGGTTTCGTTGATGGGCCACGACAGCCCGTGCACCGGGTCCTTGCGAAATTCGTACGTCATGTTTTCGGAGAAGGTGAGCTTATTCTTGATGAGAGGGCCGCCGAACTCCACACCCGGTGTCATGTTCAATAGCCCGATCAGGTGGTCGTTTTTCCCACGGAAGGACGGAACCATGTCCAGAAACTTGTAATTCCATCCTTGCCCGGGAGACTTGATGTCGATTCGGGTCATGCCGCCGGAAAATCCGCCGTACGCGGAGCTGTCCGGAGTGCTGAAAACCTGGATGTTTTGAATTGCATTGACAGGGATGGGAATCGCGAAGCTTCCCGACACCGGATCCACGTTTTCCGCCGAGTCCACCAGGAGCATTCCCTGGCTTTCCGCCTGGCCATTGAAGTTCAACTTCCCTTCCTGCGTCCGGATAACGCTTGGGGACATGGCCAGGGCCTCGGTAAACTTTTGCGTGCGAAGCGGCAAGTCCTCGAGTTGCTGGTCGTTGACCGTAGCCGCCGCGCTTACACTCTGCGTCGCGACTTCAACGGCCTCCCCCTGCACTTCGATCCGCTCCTCGACGGAGCTGATCTGCAACGCGATGTCCTCGGTGACTGCTTGAGCAGGCCCGAGCGTCACTGCGGTCGTCCAAGGCTGAAAACCTGTAACGATGGCTTCCAGGGTGTACTCTCCCGGGGCCAGATGCGCAAACTCGTAACTGCCCTTGAAATCGGTGACTGTTGTTTTGGATGTGGACCCTGGGGCCGTTGCCGTCAACTTGATCGTGATGCCGGCAAGAATATCGGTTGTTTTCTGTCCGGTAGTGGCCGTGACTTTGCCGGTGACGGACCCGGACGCAACCTGTGCCGCAGGTCCCCGTTGTTGTGCGAAGCCGGGCCTCGCGCAAATCAACAAGATAGCAATCAGCATCGCCCCGCAGAGCGAATAACACGCGCCCTCTCTTTCATTGCGCCACAACTTCAACGATACACTCCGCTATCGGACGGGACACGATGACTTTAGCAATCTGGGCCCAACTTCCCGAGGTACTGGCAGCAGTAAGTCCGGGCAAGCCAAACAAATCATTTTGCTGCCGTCGTTCATTCCGTCTGGCCGCAGGGATCAGGAACCAATCGAATCATCTGAAAGGAGTGGCGGACGAAACCAATTCCAGCTGGATTTACCGGTGACGATTACTCTGAACGCTTAACTTTGACCCCCGTGGGGGTGGCCTTTTCTCCATAGAATTAAAAGTCGTGCCCTAATGGTCGCTTGTTTTGCGTCTCCCTCAAAGGAATAGGTTGTCGAGGTTTTCGCAAACGGTTACTCAGACGTTCTGTAATAGTAAACGTGCGATGCAAGCCCGTTTCATGGAAGGTTACCGCCGCGGGAGTGAATCCATTGCATCAAGATTCATCCTCAACCTTGCGAAAGAAACGCGCTCAAATATTGAAAAATCAACAACCCGCTGATGCTATTTCTGCGACGGCCAATGAATGATGACTTGGTTTTGATAGGAGGACTTCATCGGGAGATCGATGGATTGGGTCTGTTTCGCATTCAGGTCGAAGTCTCGAACGACCTCCTGCATATTGGGCGCGCGAACCACCATCTGGTGATGGCCGGGCGCGAGCTTCAAATCCAAGGGCGTTGGCCCCACGAACTTCCCGTCGATCCATGCCTGGGCATGATCCGGCACGGTGTGCACAGCGACCTGCGCCGCGTTCGGCCCGGAATGGCTCTGAAAAAACTGCCTGTTTGTCTGCGCTGCCGATTCGGCGTTTCCCCCCGGAACGCCGGGGGAATTCAATGCCGCGCCAGAACCCGCGTTCGGCGTAGTTTCGGGAAGTCCCAGATTCGGCACCGGCGGCTTAACGGCTCCTGTAACGCCAGCCGAAATACCCGTAGCTGCTCCGTACTCCGCCACCGCCTGTCCGTGCATCGCGACGGCGCCCGCAAAGATGAGAACGAATAGAACGACACAAAAGCGCAGGGTGCGCGGGAGCATTTCGGCCTCCTAGACCAACCGGGTGGGGGACTATCCGCATCTTAGTCCCACTCCCGATGAACAACAACGAATTTCTCCGGTCCATTCATGTGACCAAATCGTCCCCGGTGTGTTGCAATAACCCACACGAAACGGGACAGATAGAACATTTTCCCCTCGCGGCATTTTTGAAATTTCACCTTCGCGGTTCCTTGGCCCTGGGGTAGAATCATGTCCCGCTTGAGGCATCGGCCCGCCAACTCAGGGTGTTCGCGGCTGCGACTATGATCCAGCTGACTAATGTCTCCAAGAGCTACGGAGACAGCAGGGCCGTGAAGGCTCTGATCAATTTGAGCCTTACGGTCGAACAGGGCGAGCGGGTCGCGGTGATGGGACCGTCCGGCTCCGGGAAGTCGACGCTCCTCAACCTGATTTGCGGCCTGGACCAGCCTACTTCCGGCTCGATCAAGCTGGAAGGCATCGAGCTTGCCGCGCTCGACGACGACCGGCGCACCCGCCTTCGGCGGGAAAAAATTGGAATGATCTTCCAGACTTTTAACCTTCTCCCCACGCTCACCGCGCTCGAAAATGTGGCCCTGCCGCTCCGTTTGCAAGGCTTGCGGAGGCGCGAGACGGACCAGCGCGCCAACGCCATGCTGGAGCGCGTGGGGCTCAAGGTTCGGTCGCACCATCGGCCCGACGAGCTTTCCGGAGGCGAACGCCAGCGCGTGGCCATTGCCCGCGCCCTGGTCTTTCATCCGCCCATCCTGCTCGGCGACGAACCCACCGGCAACCTCGATTCGGCCACCGGAGAGGAAATTCTTCGCCTCCTCGATGATCTGCATCGTGAATACAACAACACGGTTCTTCTGGTGACGCATAATGACCTTGCCGCGGCTTTCTGCGATCGAATCCTGACGCTGCACGACGGCCAGTTTGTCAAGGAAGTGCGGACCGGGCGCACCGGAACGGCGTCCGCGCCCCCGGAAGAAGGAGAACAGTAATGTTTGGGGCGCTGTGGCTCATCACGTTCAAGCAGTGGCGCGCGCACCGGCTCCGCGTGGCGTTAACCACCCTCGGGATCGCCCTTGGCGTGGCCGTTTTTTTCGCGATTCGCACCGGGAATGCCACCTTGCTTGATTCGCTGCGTGGGACGGTGGAAAAGCTAGCGGGCAAGGCGACCCTGCAGATTGCCGCCGGAGAATCCGGATTTTCCGAAAAGGTGCTCGACACTGTGCGCGCTACTCCCGGCGTGCAGCTCGCGGAACCTGTGATTGAGACTTTGGTGCAAACCTCCTTTGCGGACGAAGGCCCCCTCCTGGTTCTGGGAGTGGACACAACGGGTGATCAGCAGCTCCGCGACTATCAGTTCGACCGCACGCAGACGCAAATCGCCGATCCCCTGGTGTTTCTCGCGCAGCCTAACTCCATTTTGCTTTCGCGCGCCTTTGCCGACCGCCATGGCTTGAAGGTTGGCGACAAGATGACTCTCTTCGCTTCCGACGGAAAAAAAGAGTTCACGGTCCAGGGAACGTTCAAGCCGGTCGGCGTGGGAGAAGTTTTTGGCGGTAACGTCGCGGTGATGGACGTCTACTCCGCGCAGGTGGTGTTCCATCGCGGACGAAAGTTCGACCGCATCGACTTGATGAACGCTCCGAATGTTCCCGTGGAAGTCGTGCAGCAGCGATTGCGCGCCGAGCTTCCTCCCGGAGTGGAAGTGGATCGCCCGGCTGTTCGCGGGCAGGCGCTCGAAAATGCCGTCACCGCGATGCGCATTGGAATTCTAATCACGAGTTTTGTGGCGCTGCTGGTGGGCGTCTACATCATTTTCAATTCCTTCACCATCGCGGTCAACCAGCGCTGGAAAGAAATCGGGATCCTGCGCGCCGTGGGTGTGGAGCAGGGAAACGTCAGCCGCATGTTTTTATGCGAGGCCCTGCTGATGGGTGTGATCGGTTCGCTCGTGGGGATCGCCGGGGGTTTCTTTCTGGCGTCGGCGGCCAACCGCGTGATGCGGGGGATGGTCGCAGCCGTCTACGGAGTCGTGGCCACGGCCTCGCCCGCGAGGCTGCACCTCGATCAATGCGCCATCGCATTTGTGCTGGGCGTCGCCGCGTCCATGATCGGCGCGTGGTATCCGGCGCGCGGCGCTTCGTGCCTGGACCCCGCGCTGGCGTTGCATAATATCGAGGCGCGCCACCGCGAATCCGTGCTGGGATGGAAGCGGATGGGGGCCGGCGTTCTCATGATCGTTGCAGGCTCGGCTCTCGTAGTTTGGACTCCGTCGCGCCTGGGCCTGTTCATTCAATTTGTTTTTGCCACGATTGTTCTGCTGGGCCTGACGATTGTGCTGCCGAAGCTGGTGCTCTGGTCGGCGCGCGCGTTGCGGCCGATTTTGAATTGGCTGGGAGGATCGGAAGGCGCGCTGGCCGTCGATGCCATGATTCAAACGCCGCGCCGATCCGCGGCGACGGTCGGGGCGCTGATGGTCGGATTGATGTTCGTTTTTTCCACGGCGGCTTACATTCAGAGTTACCGGCAGATGATTGACCGCTGGATGAACCAGGTGCTCAACGCCGACATTTTCGTGGCCACGTCGGAGATGTTGCGATCGACTAGCTACCATTTCACCGAGGATTTGGGGAAGCAGATCGCCGCACTCCCCGGAGTGAGTCGCGTCGAAAACGTCCGTTTCACCTCCATCCCCTATCGAGGCGACACCGCGGCTGTGAATGCCATCGAAATGGATGGCTTCCTGTTGCGCTCGCAAAAAGCCATCGAGGGCGCGGACACACGGACGGTGTATGACCGTCTGACGCGAGGCGAGGGCGTGCTGGTCTCGAGAAATTTTGCCCATCGTTGGGGAGTCGGAGTCGGAGATCGCCTGACTCTCGAATCGCCGACGGGCGCGCTGGAACGGCCGATCCTCGGGTTTCTCGACGACTACCGGTCGGAAAAGGGCACCATTTTCATGGACCGCGCTCTCTACAAAAAGTATTGGGCCGATGACGCGGTGGATTTCATCGACGTCGATCTGAATCCGGGCGTCGACCAGTTGGCCATGAAACAAGCAATCGAGCGGCTCACCGCCGGCTCCTTTCACGCGTTCGTGTACACGAATGCGGAATTCAAGCGATGGATCTCCAGCCTCGTGGACCAGTTTTTCACGCTCAATTACATGCAGCTGGTCGTGGCCGTGCTGATCGCCATTCTCGGAATCGTCAACACGCTGCTAATTTCCGTATCGGAGCGGCGGCGCGAGATTGGCATCGTTCGCGCGATCGGCGGGCTGCGTGACCAAATCCGGAAACTCGTGCTGCTTGAGGCGGTGGCGGTGGCCATCGTCGGTGTGATTGTTGGATCGGTGGCCGGAGCTCTAAACACCGTGTTTATGTCGCACACCGTATCCCTTGTGCTGGCCGGCTATTCGGTCCCGTTTTATTTTCCGTGGGAATTTGTTCTGCTCTCCGTGCCCGTTGTGACGGCGGTGTCGCTCGCGGCTGGCTGGTGGCCGGCGCGGAACGCGGCGCGCATGCAGGTGATCGAGGCGATCGGCTATGAGTAGACTTGCCAAAATTCCGCCGCACCAGCAGAGAAAGCGCCTGAACGCGGCGCTGCTCTTCCTGGCGCTTTGCTCGTCGTGCGCACTTCCCGCTTTTGGCGAAACGGACGCCAAGGCGATCATGGCCGAGGTCTATCGGCAGGACACGAGCCACGATGCAACCTTGCGGGCCACGCTCGACGTCACGGATAAGGACGGCCACACCGTGCGGAAGCGCTTTACGCTCAGCCGGGTGGGCTCGTTCGGTAACGGCAAGACGCTCGTCCGCTTTACCGATCCGCCGGAGCTTCGCGGCGTCACGCTTCTTTCCATCAATCAGCCTGGCGTAATCGACCGCCAATGGATCTACACGCCCGCGACCGAACGCGTGCGCAGCGTGGCGCCGCGCGAACGTTCCGAGCGCTTCGCTGGAAGCGATTTCACCTACGAAGATATCGCCGAGCGTTCGCTCGATGATTTCACGTATCAGCTACTACCCGCCGAGGATATTATCGAAAATCATAAAACTTCCAAGGTAATGGCCACGCCTGTCGCGCCGGACCGTTCCCAATACAAATTCATTTATTACTGGGTGGCCCAGGATGTACCCTGCATCTTGCATGCGGAGATGTACGATCAGGATGGACGCAAGGTGCGCGAAATGCATGCCAGCGGTCTCCGGAAGGAATCCGGGATCTGGGGCGCGCGAAAGACGGAAATGCGTTCGCTCGTCGAGGGCACGAAATCAGTTTTGACGATTGATCAGATTCATCTGAATACCGGGCTGGACGCCGCGCTGTTCACGCCGGAGGAGCTGGAGAAGAAAGAGTAGCACGGCAAGGGTGAGCGGAAAGCTGCGCGAATCCGCTGAAGCCATAAAGGGGTTTTGTGGGGTGCGGCTTCAGCCGCGACATCAAAGCACCAGGAAAAACTGGGCTTTAGGCCCTGAAGGGTCGAGCACGCAACGCCTACCTGGTGGCGCAGGCTTCAGCCTGTGGGGGTTCGTCCTTGGTGGGGACGCACGAGATAAGTTGGATTGGGAGACAGGGACTTTGGCCAAGTTTTCATCTGATCGTGACGCGCGCTTCGCGAATCTGATTGAGCTGCTCCGCGCCAGAACCGCGGAACACGGCGCGCGCATTGCTTTCCGCTATCTCGCCGACGGCGAGACAGAAGAGTCGCACATCACTTACGAAGCACTGGAATCGCGCGCCCGCGCCGTCGCGGCCGCCCTCGCTCCGCACGCCGCAGCGGGAGACCGCGCCCTGCTCTTCTATTCAGGCGGCCTCGAATTCATCTCCGCGTTTTGGGGTTGCCTGTACGCAGGCGTCGTGGCCGTCCCGGTTTTCCCCGCGCGCCTTCATCGTCAAATTCCGCGCCTCCTGGCCATTGCCGCGGATTCCGAAGCCAGGTTCGTGCTGACCACTGCGAAGATCCAGCGCCAGGCCGAAGATTTGTTCAAGCGCGCGCCGGAGCTGAAGAAATTGCATTGGCTCGCGACCGACGATTTGCCCGCGCCGAATGCCGACGGACCGCGCGATCCCGGCGCAACTCTCGAAACGCTGGCCTTCCTGCAATACACGTCGGGCTCGACCGCCACGCCGCGCGGCGTCATGGTGACGCACGGCAATTTGCTGCACAACCTGGCATGTCTGCGCGAAGTTTTCCAGTTTTCGCCGGAAAGCGTCGGCGTCACCTGGCTGCCGCACTTCCATGATATGGGCCTGATCGGCGGCTTGCTCCAGCCGGTCTTCGCGGGCGGCGAGATGATCGTCATGCCGCCGTCGTCGTTTCTGCAACGCCCCATCCGCTGGCTCGCGGCGGTGACGCGTTATCGGGCGACCACGATGGTCGCGCCGAACTTTGCCTACGAACTTTGCATGCAAAAAATTTCGGCCGAACAGCGCGCGTCACTCGATCTCGCAAGCGTCAAGGTGGCGCTGTGCGGCGCGGAGCCGGTGCGCCCGGATACGTTCGCGCAGTTCGCCAAAATGTTCGGCCCGTGCGGCTTTCGGCAGGAGGCGTTCCGCCCGGCGTACGGTCTGGCGGAGGCGACGCTGATCGTTTCAGGCCATTCGGATGGCGGCGCGCCCTTCGCGCCCACCGTGATGACGGAGGAGCTGCAACAAAATCGAATCAAACCGGCGAAAGAGGGCGCGGCAGGCAGCCGCGTTCTGGTGGGCTGCGGCGGAATCGCGCCGGACCTCAAAGTCGCGATTGTCGATCCCGATACTCTCGCGCCATGCGCTCCGGACAGCGTGGGAGAAATTTGGGTTTCGGGTCCGAGCGTGGCGCGCGGCTATTGGCGCAAGCCTGTGGAGACGGCAGAAACTTTCGGCGCGCATCTGGCCACCGGCGAAGGTCCCTTCCTTCGCACCGGCGACCTCGGATTTCTCGATCACGGACAACTTTTTGTCACGGGACGATTGAAAGATCTCATCATCATTCGCGGTTCCAACCACTATCCCCAGGATTTGGAACACACCGTCGAGCGGAGCCACCGCGCGCTGCGCCCCGCTTGCGGCGCCGCGTTTTCGATTGAAGTGGATGGAGCAGAGCGTTTGGTCGTCGTTCAGGAAGTGAACGACCGCGCATCCGTTCCCCATGAAAATGTAGTCGCCGCGATCCGCCGCGCGCTTACCGAGTTGCATGAAGTTCATCCCGACGCCGTCGTGCTCATCGCCCCGCGAAGCATTCCGAGAACCTCCAGCGGAAAAATTCAACGCTACGCCTGCCGCGAAGCGTTTCTCGCCGGCACGCTCGACGTGGTGCACGAATGGCGGGATCGCGAAACCCGCCCCGATCGCAAGCAGAACGGCGCGAACCAGCCGCGCAGCGGCCTCGTGTGGGACTACCTGAGCACGCAGTCGTTCTCTCACCGCCTGGCCGGCAACGCGAACGGCAATGGAAATGCAAACGGAAATGGCAAACACGAAGATCGTCCGGTAACCCCTCGGGAAATCGCGGGCGCCGATCCCATCGCGATCGTTGGCATCGGCTGCAGATTCCCCGGCGCGGACGGCCTGGAGGAATTTTGGACTTTGTTGCGAAACGGCGTCGATGCCATCACGGAAATTCCCCGCGAACGATGGGATATCGACGCGCTATACGACCCTCTCCCCGGAACCACTGCCAAGATGAGCACTCGCTGGGGCGGATTCCTACCCGGCATCGACCGATTCGATCCGCATTTCTTCGGCATCTCCCCGCGTGAAGCCGCGGCCATGGATCCGCAGCAGCGTTTGCTGCTCGAAGTAACTTGGGAGGCTCTCGAGAATGCGGGGCAGCCGCCGGACAAACTCGCGGGCACGAGAACCGGCGTTTTCGTCGGCATCGGCGGATTCGACTACTCCAATGTGATCCTCACCTACCAGGATCACCTCAAGACAATCAACGCCTATCTGGGAACGGGCAACGCGCACAGCATCGCGGCGAACCGCATCTCGTATTTGCTGGATCTTCGCGGCCCCAGCGTTGCCATCGACACCGCCTGTTCCTCTTCCCTCGTCGCGATTCACATGGCTTGCGAAAGCTTGCGCAGCGCGCAGGCCGATCTGGCGATTGCCGGCGCCGTCAATCTAATCCTCTCTCCTGAAGTTACCATCGCTTTTTCGCACGCGCACATGATGGCCGCCGACGGACGCTGCAAAACCTTCGACGTCAAGGCCGATGGCTACGTTCGCGCCGAAGGCTGCGGCGCGGTTGTCCTCAAGCGCCTCGCCGACGCGCTGCGCGATCGCGATCATATTCTTGCGCTGGTGAGAGGCTCCGCCGTAAATCAGGACGGCCGCACCGCGGGGATCGCCGCCCCCAACGCCTCAGCCCAGCAATCCGTCATCCGCGAAGCGCTGGCTCAGGCTGGAGTCGCTCCGCGTGAGCTGACGTACATAGAAGCTCATGGCACCGGCACGTCGATCGGCGACCCAATCGAAGTCGAGGCAATCAAGGGCGCGCTGGGAAAATCGAAGCCTGGGGAACTTCCTTGCCTCTTGGGTTCCGTGAAGGCCAATATCGGCCACCTGGAAAATGCGTCGGGAATGGCCAGCCTGGCCAAGGTGCTGGGTTGTCTTCAGCATGATGAAATTCCCGGCCAGCTGCATTTCACAAAGCTCAATCCGCGAATCTCTCTTGCCGGCACGCGAATCGAAATTCCCGGTAAGCCGCAGCCGTGGCCACGCGCGCAGCGTCGTCTCGCAGGCATAAGCAGTTTTGGATTTGGCGGCACGAATGCGCACATGATTCTCGAAGAAGCGCCGGCACGTTCCCGGCCGGAAAGTTTGCCGAGCCGCCCTTGCCACATCTTGACGCTGTCCGCTCGGACCGACAGTGCGGTCAAGAATCTCGCGAGCCGCTACGAGAAGCATCTTGCGGAACATCCCGAAGACGACCTCTCGAATATCTGCTTCAGCGCGAACGCCGGAAGGTCGCACTTCGCGCGCCGCGTGGCCGTGGTCACAGAAAGTAAGGAGCAACTTCGCGAAGTGCTCGCTGCCTTTGCAAAGGGGCTGCCGGCTCAGAGTGCCGGGGCCGAATTGCGCTCCGGACACTCCACGAGAAAAGACGGACCGCGCATCGCATTTCTATTCGGCGCGGAGACTTCCGATCCCCGCGCCGCGCAGCAGCTTTACGGCACCCAACCCGTTTTTCGCTCGGCGATGGATCGCTGCTCGTGTTTTCTGGGTCTGCAATCGAATGAGCCGCTGCTCGCCGCCCTTTCCGCGGTACAAAACAATCCGGAACGCCGCGACCCGGCGCTCTTTGCCCTGGAATTCGCGTTGGCGGAACTTTGGCAATCCTGGGGCATCGAGCCGGACGCCGTCCTTGGCGCGGGCGTCGGCGAGTACGTGGCAGCGGTAATTGCCGGCGTATTGACCTGCGAAGACGCATTGAAACTTATCGTCGAACGCGCTCGCTTCCTGCAACTCGCTCTTCATAACGGAGACCTGAACCGCAGGCTCGATGAATTCGATGCAGTGGCGGCGCCGTTGAAATTCCAGGCGCCCCGCGTGCCGTTCGTTTCCGGACTCACCGGAAAGCTTTTGGCGGAAGGAGAAATTCCCGACGCCGACTATTGGCGTCTTCAGGTTTTGCAGGGGATGCGACTCGAAGAGGGAATCGAAACACTTGAGGCGCTTGGTTACGACCATTTCCTGGAAGTGGGACCTGCCGGCAGCTTCACCGGAACCGAGCACCTCCACGATCCTGGAGCAAAGACCACTTACCTCTCTTCCCTTGAAAGCGATCGCGGCGCATGCCAGAGCATGCTCACGAGCCTGGCTTCGTTATATGTCCGCGGCGCAGCCGTCGACTGGAAGGCCTTCGATGAACCTTACCAGCCGCTGAAGGTGCCTCTGCCAACGTATCCCTTCGAGCGAGAGCGGTGCTGGGAAGATCCGCCCAATGCGACCGGCCCGCAGAAGGCAGCCAAGCCAGTGCACGCTTTGCTTGGAGAGCGTTTGAATTCGGCACTGCCCATGGCTCAGTTTCAGAGCAGGGTTGGCATTGATACTCTGCGCTACTTGAACGACCACAAAGTTCAGGGCTCCGTAGTTTTTCCTGCCACCGCTTATCTGGAAATGGCGCGCGCGGCCTCGACCGAACTTTTTGCAGCAGGCTCTCCGGTTTTATCCAACGTAGCGTTTCAGGAAGCGTTGATCCTTCCCGCCACGGGCGCGCGCACTTTGCAATTGGTCGCGTCTCCGGCATCGAGCGGCAGCGCTTCGTTCCAGATTTACAGTTCCAACGCCAATCTGAATGGCAGCCACGAAAATACAGCGTGGACCTTGCACGCTTCCGGCGACATGCGCATGGAAGTTGCCGATTTTGTTCGCTGCGCCGAGGAACAATACAGCCTGGATGAAATACGCGCCCGGTGCCCGCAACGCAAGACAGCGGCCGAGCTTTACGCCTCCTTGAGAAACGCCGGCCTGGAATACGGCCCGAGTTTCCAGGGCGTTCAGCAATTGTGGTGCGGACAGCGCGAAGCGCTCGGAGAAGTGCGGCTTCCGCCGGCCGTGATTCCGGTTTCCCAGACCAATGGAAATTCCGATGGCGTTTGGATGCATCCTGCGCTGCTCGATTCCTGCCTGCAAGTTCTCGCGGCCGCATTGCCGGAAGACAAAACTGGTGCCGGCCGCAAAAGGATTTATCTCCCGAGCGGAGTCTCGAGCATCCGATTTTTGGCGCGGCCGGATGCGCGCCTGTTCAGCCACTGCGTCGTTCGCCCAGCGAGCAGTCTTGGAACGGAATTTCTGGAAGCGGACGTCCGCTTGCTTGACGAAGCAGGCTGCGTCGCGTGCGAACTTCTGGGGTTCCGTGTGAAGCTGGTCTCCGGTGAAACGGATCGCGAGGCGCGCGAGAATCCCGGCGATTTGCTCTACGACGTCGCCTGGGTGGCGAAGCGGCCCGTTGCCTCAGGGAATTCCAATGGTTCAGAGCCGCCTTCGTGGTTCATCCTTGCCGATCGAGGCGGCGTTGGGCGAGCCCTTGCGGCCCAACTTGAGTCGCAGGGAGAGAAGTGCAGCCTAGCAACTCCCGATGATCTTCGCGACTTCAAGCTCCATGCCGGCTCCTGCAACATCGTCTATCTCTCGAGCCTCGACCTGTGCGACCTCGCTGTTCGCCCGGATGCGATCCTGGAAGCGCAGACCCAGTGGATTGAAACTCTGCAATTCGTTCAGACGCTTCTTCGCGAGCCGAGCGGTTCAAAGCGCCGCCTGTGGATCGTAACCCGCGGAGCGCAGGCCGTCGGACCCACGCCCGCGCACGTCTCCCTGGCCCAGGCTCCCTTGTGGGGCTTGGCGAAATCAATCGATCTCGAGCACGCGGAGCTAGGCTGCACCCGGATCGATCTCGATCCCGAAGGCGGCCCCGAAGAACTCGCCGCGCTCTCCGAAGAACTGTCGCTCCCAAGCGCCGAGCGCGAAGTTGCTTTCCGGAAAGGAACCCGGTACGTCGCCCGTCTCGTCCCGCGCGCGCCGAAACTCTCCAGCACCGCGCTCCTGGATATTCCAACGGCGGATTCATTCCGCCTGGACATCACGCGCCCCGGAAATCTCGAAAATTTGATCCTGCGAGGAACCTCTCGTCCGGAACCGCGACCTGGCGAAGTTGAAATCCGCGTAAATTCCGCGGGCCTGAACTTCCGCGATGTGATGAATGCCGCGGGCGTATATCCCGGCGGACCAATCCCCTTCGGCGCCGAATGCTCGGGAACGATTTCCGCCGTCGGGCCGGATGTAACAAGCATGAAAGCCGGTGACGAAGTGATCGCCGTGGCGGGCGCCAGCTTCAGCGCCTTTACCACCGCGGACGCGCGCGCCGTCGTGCCCAAGCCTCCCGCTTTCAGCTTCGGTCAAGCGGCCACGATTCCGATTGCCTTCCTCACGGCCTACTATTCTCTCCACCATCTTGCAAAACTTTTGCGCGGAGAGCGCGTGCTCATCCACGCGGCCGCAGGAGGCGTGGGTCTCGCCGCCGTGCAACTGGCTCAGCACGCCGGCGCAGAAATTTTCGCCACCGCCGGCTCATCGGAAAAGCGCGCGTACCTGAAGTCGATGCGAGTGCCGCACGTCCTCGATTCGCGTTCCCTCGCCTTCGCCGACGAAATCATGAAGACCACAGGCGGCCAGGGCGTCAACGTCGTTCTCAATTCCTTGCCCGGCGAATACATTACCCGCAGCCTTTCGATCCTCGCCGCTCACGGCCGTTTCGTCGAAATCGGCAAGACGGATATCTATCAGAACAAACCGCTGGGACTTTTCCCGTTCCGCAATAATCTTTCCTATTTCGCACTCGACCTGGACCGCGTCTGCCGAGAGCGGCCCGCCCTGCTCCGTTCGCTGCTCCTCGAGCTGATGGAGATGTTCCAGCAGGGCAGCCTCAAGCCGCTGCCGCACAATATTTTTCCCGTTGAAGACGCCGCCAACGCCTTCCGTTACATGGCCAGGCGAAAAAATATCGGCAAGGTCGTGCTTTCTTTTACTTTCGCCGAATCCAAGAATCGCTCGGATCGGTCCGCAGCTCCTCGAGCCGATGCCACGTATCTGATCACGGGAGGCCATGGAGGTTTGGGGCTCGAAGTCGCGCGCTGGCTTGTGGAAAAAGGCGCGCGGCACCTGGTTCTACTCAGCCGCGGTGGAGCTTCTTCCTCAGCCAAAGAAGCCGCAGCCGAATTGGCCGCCAAAGGCGCCGCGATTACGACAATCCAGGCCGATGTTTCGAACGAAAGCGATTTGGCCCGCGCGCTTTCCGAAATTCGAAACGCGATGCCGCCGCTGCGCGGGGTGATTCATGCCGCTGGAGTGCTGGATGACCACCTGCTCCTCAATCTCGACGCGGAAAACTTCCGCCGGGTCCTGGCTCCCAAAGTTCTCGGAGCGTGGAATCTCCACACCCTTACCGCGGATTTGCCGCTCGATTTCTTCGTGGTCTTCTCTTCGGTGGCTTCGGTCCTGGGTTCACCCGGCCAGGCGAATTACGCGGCCGCCAACGCTTTCCTGGACGGTCTGGCGCACGATCGCCGCTCTCGAGGCTTGCCGTGCCTGTCCATCAACTGGGGCCCGTGGGCCGAAGTCGGCATGGCCGCCCGCGCATCGACCGCCCGAGGACCGGCGTCCCGCGTGATGCTTCCGCTCGCGCCCGCGCAAGCACTTGCCGCGCTCGACCGTCTGTTCGAAAAGAACGGCCCCGCTCAGGCTGTCGCCATGTCGGTGGACTGGACCCAACTGGCGCGCTCTTTCAACGGGCAGCAGCCCCCGGCCTTGATTTCGGATCTTCTGCGGGAAAAGGCCCGTCCCGCCGCTGCAAAGGCGGCCGGCGAATCGGGACCGCGCCTGTCCATGCAGGAACTTCTGGCCACTCCTCAGGCCCGGCGGCACGCGCTGCTCCTCGCGCATGTCCAGAAAAGTCTGGCGCAGGTGATGGCTCTCGACGCGCCGGAACTCGATCCCGAAGAATCCATGAGCAACCTTGGACTCGATTCCCTCATGGCGCTCGAGCTGCAGCACTCGCTCGAGGAATCATTCGGCACGAAGTTGCCCATCGACCTACTGATGGGCATGCCCAGCCTGAACGAGTTCGTGACCCGCCTTCTGGACATCCTCGCCAAACCGGAAGCCTCGCCGGTCCCGGAAACCGCGAAAGAAATGAAGGGAGCAGAGGCGGAGCCGAGAGAAAGCTCCCCCCGATTGTAGAGGGATGAGTGGCACAGGCTTCAGCCTGTGGGTTTTAGTCCTTGCGAGCACCAACACCCACAGGCTGAAGCGTATGCCGCTCAATTGCGGCCTAGATCTCCTCGTAACAAGTTCAACCTAAGACTTAACGCCCGACTTGCGCAGGATGGTCATCATCGGGCACCAGTCGGTGAAAGCCGACTGGACCAGCTTCACACCAATAAACGCTGTTAACAAATACCAGTAAGGACTTGTAACTCAATACTTTTGGGAATGCATTGAAATATCTACTTATTAATTAACCCTTGCCGACGATTTACGCCTCCTTTCGGAGACTCCGATCATGCCTGGAATCGTTCCGTCGAAGAGGCGCCGCTTCTGAAAATGCTTTTCGCCGTTTGACGGTTCCATGGAAAAGATCGTCAGCACCGGTGCAAAGAAATCGTTCCTGAGATGAAGTAAAACGCTGATGTCCCGCATTCGAAAATTCAATCAATCGGTTTATGCATTGTTGACCCGAATCACAATAGTTTCCTTGCGAGAAATATCATTTCTTAGTTGGGACAACGAATCGCAATACGGTTCATACGCTGGAGTTGCGAGACGAGCTTGCTCTCTTCTACGCCTAAAGTAGCGCGAAAGCGTTGAAGATAGCTTCGGAGTGAAGTTGTAAATGCGAAGTCTGGCAAAACTAAATTGCCTCTTCCTAATCGCGATCCCGTTCCTTCTCATGGGTCTGGGGTCGGCCACGTGTAGCGCGTCCCCCGGCGTACGCGGGCCCTATTTATCTTCCAGTTTAATCAATTCAGGATTCACATTCGGAGATTTTGACGGCGACGGGTTGTTGGACGACGTTGCCCTCGTCCGCGTGAGCCAAATCGGCGTTTCCAGAGCCGTTTACAACGTTTCGATCCACATGGGCTCAGGCGTTACCCAGGACTTGTCTTTCGAGGGTCCACGGGGGCCGTTTGCGATCCTTCAACGCGATGTGACCGGAAATGGCACGCCTGATCTGGTGCTCGCGGCGCCCTGGCTCGACCAACCCCTTGGCGTCCTTGTGAACTTGGACAACGGCAAAGGCACATTCCGGGTAGCCAATCCTGCCGCATACCCTGCCGCCAACAAAGTCCAGGTTGTTCCAGTCTTCGAATCGCAAGCAACGCTGGACGTCCATACCGACACACTCTCTGCTCAAAGAATTTTGCCCCTGGATAACGAAGGGCGCGGCAGGATCCCTCTCCCAGGACCTCTGTTGGCCTCGCGTTTCATGAGGGAAATAAGTGACGCCGGCCGCTTACTCCTCGTCTCCCATTCTGGCCGCGCTCCTCCCCGTTCCGGCAATATCTCCTAAAAAATTCCAGGCAATCGAAGCATTCACCGCGGCGTAGTCGTGCACACCGCAGCTCGGAGGATCATTTCTTCGCACGAGGCAACGCAGAGCATTTGCGCGCAACTGGCTCGTGCTTCCCGGCGACCTGCTACCAGGTCCGGAGGTGGAATATGAACCATGGATCGATCTTAGTGTCGGATAACGACCCTCAAATTCGTCGCCTGCTTCAGACGATCCTTGCCGGCGAGGGTTTCGAAATCTCCAGCGCGCGGGATTGCGAGGCCGCAATCGACCTCATTCGTTCCTCGAGATTCGATTTGCTGCTCTTGGGTCTCGATGCGCCGGACAGAACGACCATTCGTACTTGCCGCGAAATCCGGGCCCTTTCGGACATAGGCATCATCCTGCTTGCACGAAGCACCGCCGAAGGCCACAAGGTCGATACTCTCCTGGCGGGTGCCGACGATTACCTGACGAAGCCGTTCAGCATGCCCGAATTATTGGCGCGCATTCGTGTCGTTCTCCGGAGGAGGGCAGTTCTCTCGAGTCTTGAGTGCAGCCCCATGCATCTGGAAGACCTGCAGATAGACTTCGATAAACGGCGGGTTCGAGTCCACGACAGGGAAGAACGGCTCACTCCCAAGGAGTTCGACGTGCTCCGCTATCTGGCTGCGCGGGCCAACAAGGTGGTGGGCCATCGGGAATTGATGCAGGCCGTTTGGGGGATCGATTATGACAGCAGGGAACAATGCCTGCGCGGATGCATCGTTAGGCTGCGCAAGAAAATCGAAGCATCCGCGAACCAGCCGAAATATCTGGTCACCGTGCCCTGGGTGGGATACGAACTTCGATTGCCGGAATAATTCCTCACGATAGCCCCACCGCTGTCTGCTCAAAATTTCGTCGGAAGCAGCCCTCGTGTGTTTTCTTCTAACCCCTTGTCTGCCTTCATTTCAAAAAAATTGTGATCCATCTCATCGAAACTTTGAAGGCGAGTTAGACATTCTTTATGACTTTGCCACAACTTTGCCACGTCCCCCCATGCAAGCTCTCACCTCGATTGTCCGGAGAAGCTAAATTGAGGGGGTGTGGAATGTGGAACCGGAAATTTGCATTCAGCGTTGTGTTTGGCTTATTCATATTCATAGGCCTTGGGAATTCGGTTGTTCATGCGCAATCCACGTTCGGAAGCATTCGCGGCACGATGCAGGACCAGACGGGCGCGGTCGTTCTGCAGGCGCAAGTCACTTTGCATAACGTCGATGAGAACACGGACGCGATGACGGCCGGCGACGATCAGGGAAACTTCAGCTTTGAAAACGTCAAGCCGGGACATTTCCGGCTTGTGGCAACGAAGGAGGGCTTTGCCGATGCGGTCATTTCCAACATCGAGTTAGCGGCCCGGCAAAACCTGCGCGTGGACGTCAAGTTCTCGATTGCCACACAGAATCAAACCCTCGTAATAAACGAGGCTGCCGTGCTCGTGAACACCGAAAACGCCACGCTCAGCGATACCAAACTTACGAGCGATATCATTTCGTTGCCTCTGAATTCGCGGGCCGTATCCAGCAGTCCATTGGCGGCTTTAGCCATTTCGCCCGATGTGGTGAAGGATAGCCAGGGAAATATAGCCGTGGGGGGGTCAACCGCCGCCCAGACGGGCTTCTCCGTGGATGGAATTTCCACCGCCAGCGTGCGCTCGAACGGCGCTTTACAGGATGCCTATCCCTCCCAGGAAGGAATCGCGGAGATGAAAGTGACAGCATTTGATAATAACGCCGAGTTCGCACAAATGGGCGACGTGACATTTACGACCAAGAGCGGCACCAACGATTTTCACGGAAGTGTCTTCGAGTACTACCAGAACGACGCCATGGACTCCACCGTTTATGGCTTTTCGTCGAAGGCGCCAAAGACATTCAATACGTTCGGCGGCAGCCTGGGCGGGCCGGTAAGTATTCCCAAGCTGTGGAATGGCAAGGACAGGAAGACATTCTTCTTTGCCGACTACGAGGGAAACCGTAAGACCACCTCCGCTCCGGAATTTCTTCTCGTTCCCACGCAGGCGGATAGAAACGGCAATCTGAGCGACATTGTCACAGCACTGGGAGCGGGTCCGCTAATGGATCCCTTTACGGGTATGCCGTATCCGAATAACACCATCCCGGGAGGCCCGGGCAACTCTTGCAGCAATGCCCAGGATTGCCTGAACCCCGTCACGCAAAAATTGCTGAATGCCTACTATCCGCTTCCAAACGTAAATGTGAATAGCGCCACCCCCTTCGCCGGAGGCTACGACTACCAGACATTGGTCTCCATTCCGTCCACCTCCAACGACTGGGACGTGCGTCTCGACCAAACTCTTACTTCCAAGCAGGGGGTCTACTTCCGGTACAGTTGGAAAAATGCTTTTTACACGGAGTCCAACAGCGCCGGCACTATTGCGCCCGCGAATAACTTCCTACCGAATGACCAAGCGCATGAACAAAACCGCAGCTTTGTGGTGTCCTACAACTATGCGTTGCGCGACAACTTGCTAAACGAATTCCGCTTTGGATTCACGAATTTCACAGAAAACGACACGTTCCCCCTCAGCGGCGCACAGTCCGATGTTGGCACAGGGCCTGGCCAGCTCGGGCTAACGCTGAGCACAATACCGTTACAGTTCATCACCCAGCCCACGGGCCATGCCTTCCCAACGTTTAACTTTTCAGACGGCAGCATGACCAACATCGGGCAGGACCGCGTGGGTACGACCCTATCAAAGACATACCAGTTCACCGACAATTTCACGATCATCAAAGGCAAGCACACGATGCGATTCGGCTTTGACACCCGCAGAGTGCTCTATAACGCCCTGATGTATTTTTACGCTTCGGACGACTACGGCCAGTTCAACTTCAGCGGGGGCCTCACAGGCTATTCATTAGGCGATGCCCTGCTCGGCGCGCCGCAATCGAACTTCGCGGACATCGGGGGCCCACAAGTCAACGCCTATACTTGGCACTGGGGTGTCTTCGGCCAAGATGAATGGCAGGTCAACAAGCATCTCACCGTCAATTTCGGGCTGCGGTGGGAAGTGCAACCCGCCATGACCGAGACCAACGGCGATCTGGCCAATTTCGTCCCCTCACTCAACGCCATCGTCGTTCCGGACAAATTCTCTTCCCTGCTGAAGACTTACGGCCCCGCGACCGCGGCCTACACCGCAGTTCTTCAGTCCTTCAATGGGTGCTCGCTCACGAACTACGGCGAGGCCCCGGACCCATCGCTCCCTTGCACAAATGTAATCTCGGCCAGCCAGGCCGGCTTGCCACCGGGTCTGCGGCATGCGCCTCTGCATGATTTCGACCCGCGCGTGAGCATTGCCTATCGGCCTTTCAATGATGACAAGACGGTGATTCGCGCGGGGTTTGGCATGTTTACGATGACTACGCTTGGACCCATGTCGTTCAACAGTGGGGTGATTACGCTTTCGCCCTTAGTCAGCTATGCCAACCCCTATCCTGGAACGGGTCAAATCTACCAGTTTCCGGACGCCACCCCTCCGAATGCGGCGGTCCAGTTAGGCGGGGGCTCATTTGAGGAGTCCAACAATCCCTACGAGAAAGATGGCACTTCGGCGCAATGGAACCTAACTGTGGAGCGGCAACTGACGCCCAACACTACAATACGGCTCAGCTACGTCGGCCAAGGAACCTGGCATCTGCCCATTACCATCGATCTCAACCAGGTGAGGGCGAGCACCACTCCTTACAACCAGCTCGCGTCACCCTACCCGCAATTTGGTCTCCTGATGTCTTCGGAAAGCATTGGAAACGCAAACTACGAGGCGGGCACGGCCGAAATCATACACAGGGTTTCGAGTGGGCTGACCTTCCAGGCGGACTACACCTGGGCGAAGGATATCAGTGATGCGCAAGGCAGCGATGCACCCAACGGATTCGCCGGCGAGGAACCGTATGCGGTGGAGATTGCTAACCACTTCAATATCCACTCCGACCGAGGCAACGTGGCGGGACAGCCCAGACAGCGTTTCCTACTGACAGGGACTTACATGTTCCCGTTTGGAAAGGGCCAGCGCTTCGACGTACCTCAGCACCTGAACGCCTTTTTGGGAGGGTGGAATATCAGCACGGTGACGACCATACAAACCGGTCAGTACCTGACGCCTACGATGAACGCCTCCTCGGATGAGTCGAACACCAACCTGCTCCTACGAAACGAAGAAGGGGCCGCGGTTGCGCGCCCGGATTGCGTCGGCAATCCCATCCCTTCGAATCGGACCCCTGGAAATTTCTTTAACTACAGTGCCTTTTCCATCCCGACCCCCGGCGCCGATATCGGACGGTTTGGCAATTGCGGCGTGGGTATCCTGGAAGGGCCAAACTTCGTCAACGTCAATGCCTCGCTGGCCAAGCTGATCAGCATTAGTGAACGATTTCGGCTGCGTTTCGAGGCGTCATTCAGCAATGTCTTAAACCACCCCAATTTCGCGCCGCCCGCTTTGAATGTTAGCAGCCAGTCGAGCTTCGGCGTGCTCACGTCTGTCCTGCCCCAAGGCAATGGCGGCAATCGGACCGGGCAGCTCGCGCTGCGTCTTGATTTTTGAGTAGTGTGGACGGCTGCGATGGCCCCTTCTCCGGGGCCATCGCTAGCCGGTCTACGCGTGCCGCCGTATGCTGGTCTCGTGTAACGGACTCAGCCTAAGACTTAACGCCCGCCTTGCGCAGGATGCTCATCATCGGGCACCAGTCGGTGAAAGCCGACTGGAACAGATTCAGACCAACAAACGCCGTAAACAGAAACCAGTAAGGGCTAACCCAATAACCCAATGCAAGCGAGAGCACGACGAATCCGCCCCCGATCATCCTAACGTAACGATCCACTGTCATGACTTGACCTCCTCCTAGTTCATTGCACTCCCAAAATCTTCCTCAAGCGGCGGCGCCGTTTCACGCTTCCCGCGCTCGCTCATGTAATAGAGAATCGGAACCGTGATGCGCGAAAGCACGGTCGACGCCACTTCACCCGCCATCAGCGAAATGGCCAGTCCCTGAAAAATCGGGTCGAACAAGATCACGCTTGCGCCGACGACGACCGCCGCCGCCGTGAGCAGCATCGGGCGGAACCGCACCGCGCCCGCGTCCACGACGGCTTCCTCCAGCGGCATGCCGTGCGAGCGGCGCAACTCGATAAAGTCCACGAGAATGATCGAGTTTCGCACGATGATTCCCGCGCCCGCGATGAAGCCGATCATCGACGTGGCCGTGAAGAATGCGCCCATCCCCGCGTGAGCCGGAAGAATCCCAACCAGCGTGAGCGGTATGGGAGCCATGATGACCAATGGCGTCTTGAAGGATTTGAACCACCCTACCACCAGCACGTAAATCAGCACCAGCACCGCCGCGAAGGCCAGGCCGAGGTCCCGAAAAACTTCCACCGTGATGTGCCACTCGCCGTCCCATTTCATCGAATAGCGATCCGTGCGTTCCGGCAGCGCCGTGCCCGTGTATTGCTTCACCTGGTAGCCGTCGGACAATTGAATTTTGTTGATGGCGTCGCTCATGTTCAGGATGGCGTAGACGGGACTCTCGACGACGCCCGCCACGTCTCCGGTCACGTAGACCACGGGCCGCAGGTTCTTGCGATAGACGCTCTTGTCGATGACGGTTTCCTCGACGTCCGTGATTTCGCGAAGAGAAACTTGCGCGCCGGTTGGTCCCGGCAATTTGAGATTGCGCAACTGTTCGATTCCGGAGCGGTCCGGCCGGGAGAGCCGCACTTCGATGGGAACATCTTCTCGCGAGGAAGGATCATGCAGGAGTCCCGCCGAAGCTCCATTCAATCCGATTTGCACGGTGCGCGAAACTTCCGCCGCGGACACGCCCTGCAGGGCTGCTTTGTCGAGATCGACTTTCAAATCGTACTTCGTCTGCGGATCTTCCACGTACCAGTCGACGTCCACCACGCCCGGCGTCTCCTGGAAAATCTTTTTTATCTTGGCGGCTAGCTCCATCTGGCCCTTGTAGTCGGGGCCGTAGACCTCCGCGACGAGCGTCTCGAGGACCGGCGGGCCGGGCGGAACCTCCGCCACCTTGATTCGCGCACCGAACGGAGCCGCGATCTTGTCCAGTTCCGGCCGCAGCCTTCGCGCGATGTCATGGCTCTGGGCTTTGCGGTCGTGAAGCGAGAGCAAATTGACTTGAATGTCGGCCTGGTTGGACCCGCGCCGCAGGAAATAGTGCCGCACGAGGCCATTGAAATTGTATGGGCCGGACGTGCCGGAATAGATTTGATAGTTGACGACCTCCGGCTGCCCGCCCAGATAACTTCCGAGCGCCTGCGCCACGCGTGTTGTCTGCTCGAGCGGCGTTCCGTCAGGCATGTCGATGATCACCTGGAACTCGCTCTTGTTGTCGAAGGGCAGCATCTTGACTTGAACCCATTTCAGGGGGATGAACGCGACCGCTGCGAGCAGCAGCACAATCACGGCGCCAAGAAACGCCCACCTCCGCCCGGCGTTTTGGATCAGCGGATTCATCAGACGCCTGTAAAACCTTGTGGTCCACCCTTCCGCTTCATGCCCGGACTCGGGACGATCCGCGTAGTGATGCAGCAGCCGCAGCGCCGCCCATGGCGAGACGACAAAAGCCACCAGCAAGGAAAAAAGCATCGCGGAGGATGCGCCGACCGGAATGGGCCGCATGTACGGTCCCATCAAGCCGCGCACAAAAGCCATCGGCAGGATGGCGGCAATCACGGCGAAGGTCGCCAGGATCGTGGGATTGCCGACCTCGTCCACCGCTTCCACAGCGACGTCCGCGAGAGACCTCCCGCGATTTTCGGGCAGGCGGAAATGACGCACGATGTTTTCGACCACGACTATGGCGTCATCCACTAATATGCCGATCGAGAAAATCAGCGCGAAGAGAGTCACGCGATTGAGCGTGTAGCCGTAGAGATAAAAAACCGAAAGAGTCAGCGCCAGCGTGACGGGAATGGCCAGCAGCACGACGCCCGATTCGCGCCAGCCCAGAGCGAGGGCGATGAGCAGCGTTACTGAAATCGTCGCGATAAAAAGGTGCTGCAGAAGTTCGTCGGATTTATCCTTCGCCGTTTCGCCGTAGTTGCGCGTCACGCTGACGTTCAGATCGTTGGGAAGCATGTTGCCGCGCAACGTGCCGATTTTCTTCAGCGCGCTCTCCGCGATCAGCGTCGCATTCGCGCCCTTTCGTTTGGCGAGCGTGATGGTGACCGCGGGATATTCCGCGTTTGCCGCGCTTCCCGTTGATCCTTTCGCGCCGGCGTACAGGACGTAGCTGTCCGGTTCCGCCGGGCCGTCTTGGATCGCTTCAACCACGTCGCGTAGATATACGGGATGTCCCGCATGAACGCCGACAACAACTAGCTGGAGCTCTTCCGGCCGGGTAAAGAAGTTGCCGGCTTCAACCTGGAATTCCTTGTTCTCGCCGGCAAAGCTCCCTGCCTGGCTGCGCGTGTTTGCGGCGCCGAGTTGCATGACGATGGCGCCGGGAGTGAGGCCATACGCGGAAAGCCGCTGCGTGTCGAGAATTACGCGCAACTTCCGCGTCTGGCCGCCGATGATCGTGGTTTCGGAAACATCGTCCAATTGCTTCAGGGAATGCTCCAGCTCTGCCGCGATTCGCCGCAATTGGTAAGCGTCGTAGTTCTTGCCCCAAAGCGTCAGAGCGAGGATGGGTACATCGTCGATCGAGCGCACTTTGATGAGCGGCTGGGAGACGCCCTGGGGGATGCGGTCGAAATTCGAGTACAGCTTGTTGTACGTTTGCACGACCGCGTCTTCTTCTTTCGTGCCAACATAGAAGCGCACGATCACCATGCTCAACCCAGGGTGGCTGATCGAGTAGATGTACTCGACTCCGGGCAGTTCCCGCAGCAGCTTTTCCATGGGGACCGTGGCGCGTTCCGCGACTTCCTGCGCGGATGCGCCCGGCATTTGCACGAACACGTCGAGCATCGGCACGACGATCTGCGGTTCCTCCTCGCGCGGCGTCTGGAGGATGCTGAAAACGCCGAGGAGCAGAGCGAAAACAATCACGAGCGGCGTGAGCTTCGACTGAATAAAAATGTTCGCGATGCGGCCCGCGAGGCGCAGAACGTGAGTGGAGGCATCCGGCTTGGCGGAAGTTTCGCTCATGGGCGCGGCGCGATCTGTTTGCCGCCAAGGTCGCCATCTCCGGGGGCGGCAACGAGTTTTTCTCCCTGCTGTAAACCGGAAAGCACTTCCACTTGTTCTCCGAACAGCTTACCCAGCGTGACGTAACGCAGCTGGGCGATCTGATTTGCGTCAATCACAAATACGCCGCGCAATTGTCCGCGCTCCACGATCGTTGTACGAGGAATCAAGAGAGCGGAACGCTTGCCTCGTGGAAAAAGCGCTCTTCCGAATAGGCCTGACCGGAAGCGCGCGTCGGCCGGCAATTCGATCTTCACCACAAAACTGCGGCTTGCGGGATCCGCCGCCGGAACGATTTGCGTCACTTTTCCGCGGAATTCGGCACTCTGCACAGAATCAAGAAGAACGGGAACGGACTCGCCGACGCGAACGAGACGTATGTCGCTCTCATCGACCGTCGCTTCGAGGCGATAGCTCCGCGTGTTTTCCAAGGTAAACAGCGGCGTGCCCGGCGAAGCAAAGGTTCCCGCGTCCGCCTTCTTCTCCGTTACTACGCCTGCGAATGGCGCGCGAATTTGCGTGTTGGCAAGGGATGTTCGAGACTGCGTAAGCGCCGCGGCGGCTTGCGCTTCGACTGCCCGCGCCAGGTCGCGCCGCGATTCCGCGGCTTGCGAGCGCGTTTTGATTTCGTCGAACTCTTGCGGGCTGAGCGACTTCTTATCGTAGAGTTGTTGGTAGCGCTTCAATGTGGATTGGGCCAGAGCGAGTTCCGATTCTGCGGAGGAAATTTCCTTCTGCGCGGCAGTCACGGCTGCGGCCGATTGCTCCACGGCGGCGCGTGGTTGCGAATCGTCAATGACCGCAAGAATCTGGCCGCTCTGGACCCGGTCGCCTTCTTGCGCGCGGATCTCGACGATATTGCCCATCGTTTGGCTGGCCAACTGGGAGGATTGCGCCGCGCGCACCGTCCCCACCGCTTCCAGCGAATCGGGAACCGTCGCGCCTTGCGCAGCAATCACCGCAACGCCGCTGACCGTTTCCGGCGCAACCGACGCGACGCGATCGGCACTGGAACACCCGAGAATCGCGCCGCTGAGCCCGATGATCAGCAAAGACAAAACAGCAAATACTCCATTCGTGCGCTTCATGGCGTCACCACGGGCGACTGAGGATTGAGCGCGCCGCTGGCGAGTTCCAATGCGGCGTAACCGGTGTAATAGCGGCAGAGAGTTTCCCAGTAATCGGCTTGCGTGCGCCGCGCAGCCTCCTCCGCGGCGAGCAGGTCCGTCACGGTCGAAAGTCCCGCTTCGTAGCGGTCCTGATTGATCCGCAGACTCTCTTGCGACTGGGCGATGGCAGCGCGAGCCACTTCGAGCTGTTGCCGCGTCGCGTCCACGTCGTAGTAGGCTCGGCGGACTTCCAGCCGCACAGCATCGGTTGCCATTTCCCTTGTGGCGGCGACCTTCTCCTGCATCGCCCGTTCGCGCGAAAGCTGAGCCTGCTTCGCTCCGCCTTCAAAGAGATCGATTTGCAATTCGATTCCGGCCACCCAGTTGTTCCCGCCCCCCCCGACCAGGGTCGGGTTGTCGGCCTCCCAGTCCGCGAAGGCATTCACTCGCGGGCCGAAAGACGATTTCGCGATCGAGACGCTTTCCTGTTGCGCGGATTCCTCCGAGCGAATCCGCTTCAAATCTGGGCGTTTTTCGATGGCCTGCTTCTCGAGTTCTTCCAGCGGCGTCGCGGGCAGATTTCTTTCCGTCAGCTCGTCGGCCGGCTCGAAATCGCTCTGCGTGGAAAGGCCCATGGCGGCGCTCAATTGCGCGCGCGCCAGTGCCACGTTATTTTGCGCACGAATCAGTTCCTGTTTGCGAGTCGCCAGTCGCACCTGGGCGCTGAGCGAGTCGGACTCCACAACGATGCCGCTCTCGACGCGATTCTTGCTGCGTTCGAGGATGGCCTCCGCCGTTTTCATCGCCTGCTCGGCCACTTCGAGCTGCTTTTTGGCCAGCAACACGGCGTAGTAGGAATCGGTCACCCGAAAAACAATTTCCTGGCCGGTGCGCTCCAGTTGACGATCCGTGGCGTCTTTCTCCCGCTCCGCTCGATTCACGGAACGCCAGCTCGCCAGCGAATCGAAAAGATTCCACGTGCCGCCGAACCGCGTGGAATAGTTGCCGAATGGAAGCGGCGTATTCAAAACGTTGAGAGCGAAGTCGGACGCGCCAAAACGCTGTTGCCGCAATTTGCTGCCGAAGACAAACACGGGATCGTCGCCGGCCGTAGCCGTCTCGGAAAACGTGACGTGAGGCAGGAGAAAGGATCTGGCTTGCTTCACGTCGGCAGTTGCGGCGCGCGTATCTGCAAGCGCCGCTTTGCGCTGCGGGTTCTTCTCCAGCGCGATGTTCACCGCCTGTCGCAACGTCAGCGGAGACGCCTGCTGCAATTGTTGCCCGAACAGCAGCCCGGACCCGAAGAGTGCAACTAAAGTGGCAAGCGCCAGACTTGCAATGAAACGTGGAACGCCGGCGAATCGGACAACAGAATTCGCCTGACGGCGAATATCATTCACGTGATTATCTCCGTAAATTCTTGAATCAAATGTTTATTTCTAGGCCGCGGCAGGAGTCAACGCCAGCCAGTCCGTTTTCTCTTCCGCAATCTCGTAAGTGGTTTGCAACCTGGCCGTCTGTTTCACCATCGCGCCCACCGAGCAGTACTTTTCTTCGGACAGGCGGATGGCTTCCTCCACCGCGGCACGGTCGATATCGTATCCCGTAATCACGTGGACGACGCGAACATTCGTGAACACCTGCGGCGGCCGCTCCGCTTGATCGGCCTCGACTCGCACTTCGTATCCGGTCACTTTCTGGTGGTATTTCTGGCGCAGAATCGTAATGACGTTGAAAGCCGTGCACCCGGCCAGCGCCACGGCGACCAGTTCAACGGGCTTGGGGCCGGTGCCTCCGGCCGGATCATCGAGTAGGATGTGGTGACCGCTTCCCGTCGTGGCGACAAACTGGCGCTCCTGCCTAAGAGATTGAGTGAGATGGACCTTTGCGCTGATCATATGGGCCTCCCGTACTTCAGCAGCTGCTGGGTTCATATTCCGTGCTTTCTGAGCTTCGGCAGCTTCCTCGCTTCTATATCGGCACTGGTACCTCCTACATCAAAGCGGAGATTGGCCAAATTGCCTGTGACCACCGTCACCGGCGAAAGTGACGGCAGGCGCGCACACCAAACAAACGCAGCAGCAATCGGCATGTTCTTATTGGGGAATCGAAGCGGGTGTAGTGGCAGAGACTTCAGCCTGTGGGGGTTAGTGCTTGCAAGGACCAAAACCCACAGGCTGAAGCCTGCGCCACTACACCCCAGCCGCAAAAACGATATTGCCCTGAAGGCACGCGAACGAAGATTTGGAAAACACCTCTAAAACAGACTGCATGGTAGGCAACTCAGACAGCACTTAAAAAAATAACCAACTACCCCTGCGGCTCGCCTTCCAGCTTCCGAATCCGCACTTCCACGCCGGGCGTATTCTTCAGGGCATCGGAGAACTCTTCCAGCTTTGAACCGCGGTAGTGATAGGGGTACACGATTTTCGGTTTGAACGCTTTCACGCATTCCGCTGCTTCGAGAGTGGTCTCCGTTCGCGGAGGATTCATCGCCAGAAACGCGACCGAAATATTTTTTAGGGCTTTCATTTCCGGCGTGCATTCCGTGTCGCCCGAAAAATAGACGCGCGTATCCCCAAAATTCAAAACGTAGCCGCTTCCAATTCCCTTGTGGTGATACGGTTTTCCCGGCCCCGATCCAAATACGAGGTTGTACATCGGCACGCCCTCGAATTCGATGCCCATCACCGTCTTTTTCTCAGAATCGCTGATCGCCTCGACGATGCCGCAAGCCGGCGCGCAATTCAGCGTATCGATGACGGCGGGCGGCCCGACGATGATGGTGTCCGGCTTCTTCAGCATGTCGACCATCGCGCGGTCCAGATGGTCTTGATGCGTGTGTGTTATCACAATTAAATCCGCCGGCGGAAGCCCCGTAAAATCTCCCTGGCTCCAGGGATCGACGTGAATCACCTTCCCGCCAAATTCGAGCATCACGCTGCCGTGATAAATGGGCATGATCCGAAGCTCCCCGCGCGACGTTTGGATCACATCGGCCTGCCGGTTGGAGGGATTGCCGCCCGAAATCGCCGGCAAAGTGGAAAACAGTACCGCAAGGCAAATCGCGCCGAGCGCGCTTCCCGCAGATTTTTGCATAATATGAACTCTCCCGTCTAAGATGTGGCCCGTAGTATACATCGTCGCAACGCGACAAGCGGGGTTACGTAGCACAGCCACTTTTGGCTGTGTGGTTTTTGCGGCCGTCAACAAAACCACACAGCCAAGAGTGGCTGTGCTACTAAAGCCGCGCCGAACCAGGCGGAGGACGTGTGCCATGGCCGACATTTTCACAAGCAACAATCCTCGCGGCTCGGGGGAATCGTCCGACGCGATGTTCGACGGCGCGCGTTACCTCGCCAGCCTGCGCGACGCGCGCGAGGTGTACATCTACGGCGAGCGCGTTCGGGACGTCACCGAGCATCCCGCGTTCCGCAATTCCTGCCGGTCCATCGCGCGCTTGTACGACGCCCTCCACGATCCCAAGACGCGGGACACTCTTACCGGGCTCGACCGCTCCGGCACGCGCACGCATAAGTTTTTCAAGCCCTGTTATTCGGCGCAGGAGTTGTGGGAAGCGCGCGAAGCGATCGTTGCCTGGTCGCGCATGAGCTACGGTTACATGGGCCGCACGCCGGATTACAAGGCGGCGCTCATGGGCAGCCTGGCATCGGAGCCCGAATTCTACGCGCCATTCGATGAGAGCGCGCGCGCGTGGTACAAGCGCTATTCTTCGCAGTGCCTCTTCCTGAATCACTGCCTCATCAATCCGCCCATCGACCGCAGCCGCCCCGTCCATGAAGTCGGCGACGTCTTCGTCCACGTAGTAAAAGAACGAGACGACGGCATGGTCGTCAGCGGAGCCAAGATGCTGGGAACCGGCTCGGCCATGACGCACGCCACGTTCGTGGCCCAGACCGCCGCCACCACGCTGGACAAGGAAAAAGCCAAGGATTTCGCCGTAGTTTTCATCACGCCGATGGATACTCCCGGAGTCAAGCTCGTTTGCCGCGCTTCCTACGAACAGACAGCGCACAGCCCGTTCGACTATCCGCTCTCCAGCCGCTTCGATGAAAACGACGCCGTGCTGATTTTTGAAAACGCCTTCATCCCCTGGGAAAACGTGCTCGTCTACCGCGATCCCGAACGCGCCAACAGTTTCTATCGCCATTCCCGCTTCGTGAATCGCTACACGTTCCAATCTTCCTCGCGCCTCGCGGTCAAACTGGACTTCATGGTCGGCCTATTCGCGAAAGGCATCGAGACCAACGGCACGGACGCCTTTCGCGGCGTTCAGGCCGCGCTCGGCGAAATCATCGGCTGGCGAAATCTCATTTGGGGAATGACGGCTGCGATGTGCGGCGATCCGGAAAGCGCCCCCGGCGGGACAGTCGTGCCGAAGCAGGAATACGCCTACACCATGCGCCTCTTCTGCACGCAGTGCTGGCCGGCCGTTCGACACATCTTTGAAAAGTTTCTCGGCGGCAGCCTGCTCATGTCTCCCTCGAGCTACAAGGATTTTCAAAATCCCGACCTCGCGCCGCTCCTCGAAAAATACTATCGCGGCGCCTCCGCCACCGCCGCCGAACGCATCAAGCTCTTCAAATTGATCTGGGACGCCATCGGTACCGAATTCGGCGCCCGCCACGAACTCTACGAAATCAATTATTCCGGCAACCACGAACAGATCCGCCTCGACATCCTCACCGGCGCGCAGAAGAGCGGCATCCTCGCCCAGTGCATCGCCCTGACTGACCAGTGCATGTCGGACTACACCCTCGAAGGCTGGAAAGATTCGACGTGGACGTGGGACAAGTAAGGCAACTAGCGATCTTTGGCGAACTACACCCCGAAGAAGTGTAAAATAGCGAGTTTGGGGAGGTAGTGAAATGGAATTCCTTGCCGGCAGCCTGCTCGAACTGATTACCCAGACGTCCACCAATCTTCCGCCTGACGTTCGCGCGGCTATGAACATCGCGGCGAACGAAGAGACGCCGGACACGCAGTCCTCCCAGGCCTTCGACATTATTTTGTCCAACATCGACATGGCCGTCGATGATTCAGGCCCCATTTGCCAGGACACGGGCATGCCGACCTTCTACATCCACACGCCCGTCGGAGTGAACCAGATTCGCATCAAGAAGGCGATTCAGGAGGCCGTCGCGGAGGCCACGCGGCTGGGAAAACTGCGGCCCAACTCCGTCGATTCGCTCACCGGAAAAAACAGTGGCAACAACTTGGGAGAAGAAACGCCGGTCATTCATTTCGAGCAGTGGGAAGAGGATGAGATCGAGGTCAAGCTGATCCTCAAAGGCGGCGGCTGCGAGAACAAGAACATCCAGTATTCCGTGCCCTGCACGCTCGATCACATGGGCCGCGCAGACCGAAATCTCGAAGGCGTGCGCAAATGCATTCTGCACGCCGTCTGGCAGGCGCAGGGGCAAGGCTGCGCGCCGGGCGCCGTCGGCGTGTGCGTCGGCAGCGACCGCGCCCACGGCTACGATCTGGCGAAGGGACAACTATTCCGCACGCTCGAAGACGTGAATCCCAATCCCACACTCGCCAAGCTCGAAGCGGAAATTATGGAAGAGGCGAACAAGCTCGGCGTTGGGGCGATGGGCTTCGGCGGGAAATCGTCCCTAATTGGATGCAAGATTACCGCAGCGAATCGCCTCCCGGCGAGTTTCTTCGTTTCCGTGGCCTATGAATGCTGGGCGTTTCGCCGCCTGGGCGTGCGCCTCGACGCGAAGACCGGCGCGATCACAGGCTGGCTGTACCGCGATCCTGCGCGGCCAGTCGAGCGCATGGCGCGCGGCTCCGGTTTCAAATTGACCGGCCGCGAAATCGTGCTGACCGCGCCGCTCACCGAAGCGCAAGTGCGCGCCCTGAAAGTAGGCGACGTTGTCCTCATCAACGGCGAGATGTACACGGGCCGCGACAACGTGCACGCGTACCTGATGAAGAATCCGCCGCCCGTGGACCTGCACGGCGCCGTGCTCTATCACTGCGGCCCGGTGATGCTGAAGCAGGGCGACGAATGGAAGGTCAAGGCCGCGGGCCCCACCACCAGCATTCGCGAAGAGCCCTATCAAGCCCACGTGATCGGGAAATACGGCGTGCGCGCCGTGATCGGCAAGGGCGGAATGGGCGCGAAAACTTTGGCCGCGCTGAAAGAATTCGGCGCCGTGTATTTGAACGCAATCGGCGGGGCGGCGCAGTATTACGCGCGCACCGTGGAAAAAGTTCTGGGCGTCGAGCTGATGGAGTTCGGCATCCCCGAAGCGATGTGGCGCCTGCGCGTGAAAAACTTCGCGGCCATCGTCACGATGGACGCCCACGGCAACAGCCTCCACGCCGACGTCGAAAAAGCCACCGGAGAAGTTCTGGAAACCCTGCAGAAGGCCTGATGCTTTAAGTGGCGCAGGCTTCAGCCTGTGGGGGTTAGTCCTTGCAAGGACCAAACCCCACAGGCTGGAAGCCTGCGCCACAAAAACTCGTTACGTAGCTGGCTCCAGAGTGGGTTCGAGCGACAGCCCCAGCCGAGCAGCCAGCTCCTGCCGCGCGCGCCACAACCGCGCTTTGAGCGTGTTGCGCGAAACGCCCAGCACCTGCGCCGCTTCCTCCGCGGACAAACCTTCAATTTCGCGCAGCCAAAACGCCTTGCGCAGCAGCGGAGAAATTTCCGCGAGCTTCTTGTTCATGCGATCGCCGAGTTCAGTCCCCGCGTAAAGCTGTTCGGGATTCGGCCCGTCGTCGGCGAAGCGTTCCGCCAGCGGGAGCTCGCCCTCGGAGACAAATTCATCCAGCGACACGGCAGGGCGTGCGCGCTTGCTGCGGCGGCGCATCAGAGCCGCATTGATCACGATTCGCGTCAGCCAAGTGGAAAATTGCGATCTCCTCTCAAACCTCGGAAGATTGCGATAGGCGGAAAGCAGACCCTCCTGCAAGGCCTCCTCGGCGTCCTCCGGATTGCCAAGCACGCGCAGCGCGGTCTGGTACAGCGCGCGCGTGTTGCGCGCGAACAAGGCATCCAGCGCGCGCGTGTCGCCGTTCAGCCCCCGTTCAATCAGTTGATCCTCGCTCTGTTCTTCCATCTTGATTTCGGCAAGACGTTCCCCGTTTGGATAATGGTTTTCCTGTATCATGGTCGTGTTCCCCCTCTGCGGAATGTATGGAACATATGAATGGTTTTGCCCTGCCATAGTTCTATTACGATGAACTGCGAATAAAATGTCTCCTCAACAGAATTGGACGCCCTGGCCCGACTTTTGTTGCCAATGACCGCCGATTTAAGCACCCACGTCCTTCTTCCCCTCGCCAAATAAATCGCCATTACAATGATCGGCACAATTTATGATGCAAACGTCAACGCAGGAAAAATTCTCGCCCCTACAGCCGTTCTGAAACTGATTCCCAACCCGCCATGTGGAAAAGCGACCCGGCACTTCTAATTGGTGCCGGCGTGCCGTGTAATCTCCTCCACAACCGCCTTGGTCATGCAACCGCCCCCTTTGATTTCAACCCCCCGCCCGTGCATCTCCGTGAGCAATCGTTTCCCCGCGGCATCAATGTAGCTGACTGCTTTCAGGTGAATTTGCAACGAAACCCCGGCTGGCGACGACCGCTCCTTCCAGCAGCGCTCAAGCTCTTTAACCCAGTCCCCCGAGAGTTTCCCCTCCAGCTCCCAGGTTTCAGCGGAATCCTCCTGATTTTTTGTTACCTTGAGCATTGCATCTGCTTTCTATCCGAAGCGGAAAAGCGCTGATCCTAAGAATACTCGCAAGTAAATGGCCAATATGCCGAAATACAATCACAATAGTTAAAGAATTTATATACAGTAGTTTACCAGTGGAGTGGGAAGATGGCTGAGGAAATTATGCGAATCGTAGGACCTTAGCAATGCCGATATTTAGGCATATGCCCAAATATCGGCAAGGTCCATAATAAACTAGGCTTGGCGGTTTTTCACAACGCCTAATTTGCGCATCTTGGACTGGAGCGTGGTTCGCTTCATCCCTAATCGCGCGGCGGCGCCGCGTGGGCCGGCCAACACCCAGTTGGTCGCTTCGAGGGCTTTAAGGATGTGATCGCGTTCGGCGGCGCGGAGAGTCAGGTTGTCCGCCATGGGTTCGGAAGGCGGCTTGAGGTCGCTGAGTGGAACACGAAGCACGGGGCCGGGCGAGACGATCACGGCGCGCTCGATCAGGTTTTCCAGTTCGCGGATATTTCCCGGCCAAGGGTAGCGCACCAGCAGGTCGAGGGTTTCGGCGGGGATCGTTTCCACCATGCGGTTCATGCGGCGGGCATGCTTTTCCACGAAGTAGCGCACGAGCGCGGGAATATCCTCCTGCCGTTCGCGCAAGGGCGGCATGAGAAGCGGGAACACGCGCAAGCGATAGTAGAGGTCGGTGCGAAAAGTTCGCGCGGCGACCATCTCGTCCAGGTTGCGATTCGTCGCGGCCACCAGCCGAACATCCACGCGAATGGTTTGCGTGCCGCCCAATCGCTCGAACTCCTGTTCCTGAAGGACGCGCAGGAGCTTGGGCTGCAGCTCGAGCGGAATATCGCCCACTTCGTCGAGAAAAATCGTGCCGCCGTGCGCGAGCTCGAACCGGCCGATGCGTTGCGCGATCGCTCCGGTGAAGGCGCCGCGCTCGTGACCAAACAATTCCGATTCGAGTAGGCCCGTGGGAATCGCGGCGCAGTTGACTTTGACGAAGGTGCGTTCGCGCCGCGGGCTGAGATTATGAATCGCGCGCGCGATCAGCTCTTTGCCCGTGCCGGTTTCGCCCGTGATGAGCACGGTCGAGTCGGTCGGAGCCACGGTCTCCACCTGTTTCAGGATGGCGCGCAGCGATGCGCCTTCGCCGACGATTTCATCGAAATTCATTTCTGAACGGATTTCGTCTTCGAGGTAGAGCTTTTCCTGCGCCAATTTATTTTTGAGTACGGCGATTTCCTGAAAGGCCAGCGCGTTCTCCACGGCGATGGCCACCTGGTCGGAGACCTGAAACAAAAGATCGACGTCGCCCTGCTGGAACGCGGCGTCGCGAAGATTCGCGAGGCTGATGGTGCCGAGAACGCGGTTGTGGCTGATGAGCGGCATGCTGAGGACGCTGCGCACGCCTTCGTCCTGCATCATGCGCGAGGTCGGCGACTTAAACTCCTTCATGCCGGCGCGGTCCAGAACGAGCGGCTGGCGGCTGCGAAACGCTTTTCCGGCGATCGAGCCGTCGAGGGGAACGATCATTTCCTCGTGGATCAGTCCTTTCCCCTGCGGGAAATCGAGCGCCATCACGCGCATCTGATTCGTCGCCGAATCGAATAATGCCAGGCTCGTGTATTCGTGATGAATCACGCGCCGAAGGGACGCGGCGATGGCGCTCAAAAGGTCGTGAAGGTCGAGTTGCGAAACGACTGCGTTATTGACCTCGAGGAGCACGCGCAGGCGGTCGCGCTCCCGAGCCAGTTGCCGCTGGTAGGCCTGCGCGCTCTCGAAATTCAATACGTTGTCGACGGCGACCGCGACTTGCCGCGCCACCTGCTGGAGGAACGCAATCTCGCTCTCGGTGTGCTGGTGTGTAGTGGTCCGCCCAAAGCTCATGACGCCCAGCCGCCGCTGCGCCGTGGTCATCGGGAGCGAGCAGATCGACTTCACTCCGTTCTCGCGGATGTTTTGCAGGAGCGAGGCGAACGGCGTTTCCTTTGTAAGGTCATCCAGGATGAAGGGCTGCTGCGTTTCCCAAACCCACCCGGAGGGCGTTTGGCCGACCTGGAATTCCGTTCCGAGCCGCGTATTGCGGGGCATTTGAGACTCGAGGATGTGCAGGCGCATGACGTTGCGCGCGGGATCGTGGAGGATCAAGTTCAAGTACTCGAAGTCCACGACGCGGTGCAGCCGCTCCGCCAGTTCATGGAACAGTTCGCCGAGATCGCGGTGCTGGGAAATTGCTTCGGCCACCTCCAGCAGCGCCCGATGCTGCGCCTCCGGAGAAGCGGCGGGCAGTTCGCGAGTGGGAACATCGTTCATCGTTTGGAGAATAACACTCCGGTTCGTGGCGGCTCAACTCGCAAAGAAAGTGTTCAGATCCCTGGTGAATCTTATTGGATATTTCCCGCAAAAAATTTGACACCTGAAATGAAAGGAAAATAGCCGGCAAAGAACGCGAGCTTTTCGTGGCGCCGGCGTCCCGCCGGCGGTTTTTCGAAGCGCCGCACGTTGCAAAAACGCCGGCGGGACGCCGCGCCACAATGAATCATGCATCAATCAGACGCATCTGATTCGAACGGGAGAAAACTTCGAATAATATTAAAAAAGAATTGACAGGGGTCCGAAGGACCGCGCATAATTATGCAAGTGGGTGCATAAAGTTAAGTCGACCATGGCACTGAACGTACACAAGCGGTTCCGGCAAGGACAGATCCTGAAATTGGTGTCGAGCGAACCCATTTCGAGCCAGGACGAACTGCGGCGCAGGCTGTCGCACATGAAGGTCCGCGTGACGCAGGGGACGCTTTCCCGGGACATGTCCGAGCTGAAGCTGGTCAAGACCGCCGCGGGCTACAAGCCTCTGACCAACGGCAACGAAGCCGCGGCGCCGATGCCGCCGCTCGCCCGGGCGCTGCGGGAATTTCTCGTGGACGTGCGCCCCGCCTTCAACTTGCTGGTGCTGAAAACGCCGCCGTCGGGAGCGCAACCGCTGGCCGCGGCCCTGGACGCCGAAAAATTCAAGGAAGTGGCCGGCACGATCGCCGGGGACGACACCATCGTGGTGATCACGCCCTCGCGCCAGGCGCGCGCCGCCGTCCAGAAACGCATGGAGGATCTACTCCGATGAACGACCCGCAACGGGTCGCCGTAGTCGGAGCGACGGGCTATGCAGGCTTCGAGCTGGCCCAGCTTCTCCTCCGGCACCCGAAAATACAAAAGCCAACTTTCTATCTGCGCGAGAGCTCGGCGCACGTGAAGTGCCTCACCGAGATTTTTCCACACCTGCGCGGCTGGGGCGAAGCGCCTTGCAAGACGTTTTCTGTCGATGCCGTGGCGGGAAGCGGTGCGGGCACGGTATTTCTCGCGACGCCGCACGAAGCTTCGCTGGAAGTCGTGCCGCAACTTTTGAACGCGGGCCTGCGCGTGGTGGACCTGAGCGGCGCGTTCCGCTTCCGCGATCCGGAAACGTTCGCGCACTGGTACAAATTGCCGGCGCCGCCGAAAGAATTGGCGGAAGAGGCTGTGTACGGTTTGCCGGAGCTGTATGCCGACGAGTTGCCGGACGCGCACCTGGTCGCCAATCCCGGCTGCTACCCGACGAGCGTGATTCTCGGTCTGCGGCCACTTGTGGAATCGGGTTGGATCGCGCAAGAGCGCGGCATTGTCGCCGATTGCAAATCCGGCGCAACGGGCGCGGGCAAGGAACCGAAAAAAGAACTGCACTTCGCCGAAGTGGACGAAAATTTCCGCGCCTACGGCCTGTTCTCGCACCGGCACACGCCGGAAGTGACCGACCACACTGGGATCGCGAGCGAAGACATCGTGTTCACGACGCATCTCTTGCCGGTCGCGCGTGGCATCCTCTCCACTCTTTACGTGTGGCTCGCCGAGCCGCACACGGCGGAGGAAGTCGAATCGCTCTACCGCGCGTTCTATGCGGATCGCCCCATGATGCGGATCTGGCCGGCCGGAAAGCTGCCGGAGCTGCAGCATGTGGCGCACACGAATTTTTGCGATATCGGGTTTGCGCTCGATCCCGCGGGGCGGCGCCTCGCGGTCGTAAGCTGTCTCGACAATCTGGGCAAGGGCGCCGCAGGCCAGGCCGTGCAGAACATGAACTTGATGATGGGATTTGCGGAGGCTACAGGACTGCGATGAGATTAGTGGTCAAAGTTGCGGGAGCATTACTCGATGATGCGGCGGCGATGGAAACGCTGGCGCGTCAGGTGTCGCAGCTTGCCCACCAGGGCAACGAAATTCTGGTGGTGCACGGCGGCGGAAAAATTTTCACCGCCACGCTCAAGCGCATGGGAATTGAAAGCAAATTCGTAAATGGGCTGCGCGTGACGGACCGCGAAACGCGCGACGTTGCCGTGATGGTTCTCGGCGGCCTGCTGAACAAGCGCCTTGCGGGCGCAATTTCCGCCGCGGGACAGCCTGCCATCGGCGTCTGCGCTGCCGATGCTGGATGCTTTCTAGCCGAGCCGATGATGCATGACGAAGTGATCGGGGGCCTCGGTTTCGTGGGCTATTTAACCGGAGTGAATCTGGAGATTCTCGAATCGTTCTGGAAGGCGGGCATCGTGCCAGTAGCCTCTTGCATGGGCCTGGGGGCCGACGGTGAACTCTACAACATCAATGCCGATCACATGGCCGCCGCATGCGCGGAATACATTCACGCCGACCGGCTGATTTATCTCACCGACGTGGCGGGTGTTCTTGATGGCGCCAAGGTGCTCAAAGTCGTATCGACGGCCGAGGCCGAGGACATGATCCGCCAGAATAAAGTTTCGGGCGGCATGATCCTGAAGCTCGAAGCGTGCAAACGCGCGCTTTCCGCGGGCGTTTCGGAAGTGCGCATCGTCGGCGGCTCGGTGCCCAAAGGATTGCTGACCGCGGCGAACGGCGCGCGGTTTCCGGGCACGCGAGTGACTTCGGAGTTCCCCGCAAGCACTACCGGAGTGGTGCATTGAAATCACATTCCAAAAAACCGGTGAGGAAAGCGGGTTCCTCATCCTCTTCCGCTTCCGGCGCGCCGAATTCCGTGCTGAAGGACGCGTCGCGGCACTTGATGAACACGTACAAGCGCTCCGACATGATTTTCACGCACGGGCGCGGCTGCTACGTGTTCGATCAAAATGGAAAAAAGTATCTCGATTTTCTGGGCGGGATCGCGGTGAACGCGCTCGGGTATTCCTACCCGGACCTGGTGAAAACGATCCGGCGCGAAGCGGGCCGCGCGGTACACGTCTCGAACCTGTTTCACAATCCATTCCAGGGGCCCCTCGCGGCGAAGCTCGCGAAGTGGTCGGGGATGGACCGTATCTTTTTCACCAACAGCGGTTCGGAAGCGGTGGAAGGCGCGCTAAAGCTCGCGCGCATTGCGGCAAAGAAAAAGCCCGGCGGCGCAACCAAGACCCGCTTCCTGGCGCTCGAAAATTCCTTTCACGGACGTACCTTCGGCGCGGTTTCGATCACGCATACCTTGAAATACCGCGAGCCATTCGAGCCGCTCGTGCCGGGAGTGGATTTTATTCGCCTGAATGACGTCGCGGACCTCGAAGCGAAATTCACGGATGAAGTGTGCGCCGTGATCATCGAGCCGATTCAGGGCGAAGGCGGAATTTATCCCGTCAGCGAAGAATTCTGGAACCGGGCGCGCGAACTTGCGACCGAGCACGGCGCCGCGCTCATCGCCGACGAAATTCAGTGCGGCCTCGGGCGCACCGGCAAGGCCTTTGCATACCAGCGTCTCACGGGCCTGCCGGACATCGTCATTGTCGCGAAGCCGCTCGCGGGAGGACTTCCGCTCGGCGCTTTCCTCGCGCGCGAGGAATTTGCCGCGTCGTTTTCGCCCGGCCTCCACGGCTCCACGTTTGGCGGCGGGCCGCTCACCTGCGCCACGGGCCTGACGTTTCTCGACACCGTCGAGCGAAAGCATTTGCTTGCCAACGTGCGCGCGCGCGGCGCCGAGCTGAAAGCCGGCCTGAAGAAATTGGCCGCAAAATTTGATTTCATTCGCGAAGTGCGGGGCGAAGGCCTCATGATCGGCGTCGATCTGGACGTCGAAGGCGCCCCGTACGTTGCCGAAGCGCTGAAACAGGGCCTGCTCATCAGCTGCACGCATGACCACATCCTGCGCCTGCTGCCGCCGTTTATTTTGACGGCGCAGCAAGTGAAGGAAGGTCTATCGAAAATCGAATCGGTCCTTGCCAGGACCGAGCGGCCCGCTAAGTCGCCGGCCGTACCCTCTACCCCAGCCGAAGCTCTGACGCTTGCGGCCGCGAGGTAACCATGAAAGCGCAGGCCCAGGCCAAGAGCCAACCCGAGAGCCCGGCATTGACCCTCTCTTCCGATCTTCTGACCGGCACGGAGTGGAGCGCCGCGAACGTTCAGGAACTGTTTCGCCTGGCCACGCACGTCAAGGCGCATCCGGAACGCTACAAGTCCGCCCTCGCCGGGCGTTTTCTGGCGATGATTTTTGAGAAGCCGTCGCTCCGCACGCGCGTCACGTTTGAAGTCGGCATTGCCAGCATGGGCGGCACGGCGGTTTACCTCGATCACGCCGATACGCATCTGGGCGACCGCGAATCCGTCCCGGACGTGGGGCGGTGCCTTTCGCGCTGGGTGCATGGAATTGTGGGGCGCGTATTTTCGCAGGAGGCGCTTGAAGTTCTCGCGGCGCATGCGACCGTGCCGGTCATCAATGCGCTTTCGGATGTGTATCATCCCTGTCAGACGCTGTGCGATTTCTTTACGATCGAGGAAAAATTCGGCTCGGCTCGCGGGTTGAAACTCGCTTACGTCGGCGACGGCAACAACGTTTGTAATTCCTTGATGGTGGCCGGAGCGCGCGTCGGCGCGCACGTGCGCATCGCGACGCCGGCGGGTTACGAGCCGGACGCGGAAATCCTCGCGGCGGCGCGGCGCGACGCGGCCGCCACGCAGGGCACGATCGAATTGTTCCGCGCTCCCGAAGAAGCCGTCTCGGGCGCGCAAGCCGTTTACACGGATGTTTGGGCCAGCATGGGCCAGGAGAGCGAAACCGAAGCGCGCGCCGCCATTTTCGCGCCGTACCAGGTCAACGCCAAACTCATGTCCCAGGCTGCCTCCGACGCCGTGTTTCTCCACTGCCTTCCCGCGCATCGCGGCTCCGAAGTGACCGACGAGGTCATGGAGTCGCCGCGCTCCATCGTCTTCGACGAGGCGGAAAACCGTCTGCACGTGCAGAAAGCCATCCTGTTGATGCTCCTAAGCTGAAAGGACAACCGGTGCCAAAGAAAGTAGTTCTCGCCTATTCGGGCGGACTGGATACGTCGATCATTATTCCCTGGCTCGCGGAAACGTATGGCTGCGAAGTGATCGCCATGATCGGCGACGTCGGCCAGCAGGAAGATTTGAAAGCCGCGAAGAAGAAAGCGCTCGCGACGGGCGCTTCTTCGGCGACGATCGAGGATTTGCGCGAAGAATTTCTGACCGGGTACGTGTGGCCAACTCTGCGCGCGGGCGCGGTGTATGAACACAAGTACCTGCTCGGCACTTCGATGGCGCGGCCTGTGATCGCCAAGCGCCAGGCGGAAATCGCCCTTGAAACCGGCGCCGACGCCGTCGCGCATGGCTGCACGGGCAAGGGCAACGATCAGGTGCGCTTCGAGCTGGCGTACAAAGCCATCGCGCCGAAGGTAAAAATTATCGCGCCGTGGCGCGAGTGGACCATCAACTCGCGCGAGGACGCCATCACCTACGCGAATGCGCACAAAGTGCCCGTCGAGCAGACCAAGGCGAACATCTATTCGCGCGACCGCAATATCTGGCACTTGAGTCACGAAGGCGGCGTGCTCGAAGATCCCGCGAACGAGCCTGAGGAGGCGATGTGGCAGTGGATCGCGTCGCCGGAGAAAGCGCCGAATAAGCCGGCGGTTGTCGAGATCGGTTTCGATGCCGGCACGCCTGTGTCGGTCAACGGCAAGAAACGCTCTGCCGTCGCGCTGCTCGATGAGCTGAACGAGATTGCGGCGGAACATGGTGTGGGGCGCATCGACCTGGTCGAAAATCGGCTAGTCGGCATTAAGTCACGAGGCGCGTACGAAACGCCGGGCGGCACGTTGCTCGTCACAGCGCATCGCGAGCTCGAAACGCTGTGCCTGGACCGCGAAACCGCGCACTATTCCGAGACTCTATCGCTGCGCTACGCCGAACTCGTTTACTACGGCGCGTGGTTCACGCCGCAGCGCGAAGCGCTCGACGCCTATTTCACCGAGGCGCAGAAGCGCGTGACCGGCACGGTGGGCCTCAAACTTTACAAAGGCAATGTCTCCGTCACGAAACGTGTGTCGCCCTATTCGCTCTATAGAAAAGGCCTCGCGAGCTTTGCCATGACCGGCTACAACCCGAAGGACGCCGAAGGCTTCATCAATTTGTTCGCGCTGCCGGTGACCATTCCGGAGGAAGCGAAAGTAAAGTGACCGCCGCGCCCAAAGAGCAGTCGTCAGGAAAACCTGCCCGTCCGTCAGGCGGGTTGTGGGGCGGGCGGTTTGACCGCGCTCCCGATGAACTGTTCTATCAGTTTCAACGGTCGTTCTCGTTCGACCGCCGCCTGCTGCCGTACGAGCTGGCCGTGGACCGGGTGTGGGCGGGCGCGCTCGAATCGGCAGGCATACTTACCGTCGAAGAAATGCGCGACACGCTGACCGCGCTCGACAAAATCGCCGACCGCGCGGAGAACGATTACGCGTGGCTGGGCGGATCGCCCGCTGAAGATGTGCACCATTTTGTCGAGACCGCGCTCGTCGAATATCTCGGCTCGGTCGGCTACAAGCTGCACACGGGCCGCAGCCGCAACGAACTCGTCGCCACTGACTTCCGCATGTTCGTGATGGAGTCCGCGGGCGAGATGCGGGTGGCTGTGGCGCGCTTGATTTCGGCGCTTGTGGGCCAGGCCGAAAAAACGCTGGGAATTCCTATGCCCGGCATGACGCACATGCAACACGCGCAGCCGATTCTGTTTTCGCATTTCCTGCTCGCGCATGCCGAAGCGTTTTTCCGCGATACTGCGCGCCTCGATGCCGCCGAAGCGATGGCGGACGCCTGCCCCATGGGCTCGGGCGCGCTGGCGGGCTGCGCGCTCGATGTCGATCGCGGAGCCATCGCGCGCGAGCTGGGTTTCTCGCGGCCCACGGCCAACAGCCTGGACGCCGCGAGCGACCGCGACTTCGCGCTCGATTATCTGTACGCGCTGGCCGTGATCGCGACGCACCTCTCGCGCCTTGCCGAGGATTTCGTATTATTTGCGTCGCAGGAGTTTGGCTTCATCGTTCTTGCCGACGAATTTTCGACGGGCAGCAGCCTGATGCCGCAGAAGAAAAATCCCGACGCGTGGGAACTTCTGCGCGGCAAGACGGGGCGCGTCACCGCGTCGCTGCACACGTTGCTGACGATTTTGAAAGGGCTGCCGTCGAGCTATCAGCGCGATTTGCAGGAAGACAAAGAACCTGTCTTTGCCGCGCACGACCAGGCGATTGCGATGCTGGACGTCGCCGCGGGCGCCGTCGCCGCAACGCGTCCGAATGAAACGCGCCTGCGCGAAGCGGCCTCCGATCCCGCGCTGCTCGCCACGGAAGCCGCGCATTATCTTGTTCGGCAAGGCGCGCCGTTCCGCCAGGCGCATGAAATTGTCGGGCAGATCGTTCGCGAGGCCGAGCGCGCCGGAAAACCGTTTTCCGCGCTGCCGTACGAGACGCTGCAGAAGTTTTCGCCGCTGTTCGGCAAGGATTTTTACGACGCGCTGAAACTCGAATCCGCGCTCGCGGGTCCCGACGTGGAAGGCGGCACCGCGCCGGAGCGCGTTCGCGATGCGATCGCCGCCGCGAAAGAGCGCCTGGCCGCGCTGGAGAAAAGATCATGAGGGCGCGCAAGGCTCGAATGAGCGACGCGTCCGCGGTGCACCGCGTGATCGCGCACTATGCGGGCGAGGGCCTTTTGCTCCCGCGCACCGAGGCGGAAATCCGCGAACACATCGCGCGGTTCCTCGTACTCGTGGAAAAACGCGGCAAAGAAGAAAAAGTTCTCGGCTGCGTGGCGCTCGAACCGTACGGCCCGGACCTCGCCGAAATTCGCTCGCTCGCCGTCGCACCGGACGCGCGCGGGCAGGGCCGCAACGTCGGCGACCGCTTGATGAAAGCCGCGATGGACACGGCGCGGCGCCGCAAGATCGCGCGCCTGTTCGCCGTGACGCACCGGCCCGAGTTTTTCTCGCGTTACGGCTTCACTCCCGGGCCGCGGCAAATCGTGCCTGAAAAAATCGAGCGCGATTGCGTCACGTGCCCCAAGGAACGGACGTGCAATCTGATCGCCACGGTCGCGCTCGTCTGCCCCGAGCGAGAATTGCTCCCTGTCCTGAGCGGAGCGGGGATAGCGCTCACGATGTTGTAGCTGTAATTTGTAGCTCGTCCGCCGCGGCGGACGAGGCCTTGCCTGAGCATCGAGAAAACCCTCGGGTCTGAAGACCCGAGCTACAGCAGACGCTCACGAACTTCATGGTGAACTGAAAAATGACCGAACTTCCATCGGCCCGCGCCCTGCCGCGCGGGTTTCGTTTTGCTTCCGCGTCCTGCGGCCTCAAGAAGCGCGGCCACACGGGAACGCTGGACGTCGCGCTGATCGTTTCCGATCCTCCCGCGTCGGCCGCCGCCGTATTCACGCAAAATCTCGTGCAGGCGCCGCCGGTCGTACTCTCGCGCGAGCACGTGCGCGCGTCGGCGGGCGCGATGCGCGCCGTCATCGTCAATTCCGGGAACGCCAACTGCTCGGTCGGGCCGGGCGGCATGGTCGCCTCTCGCGCAACTGCCGAGCGGGTCGGCGAACTCCTCGGCTGCGGCGCGCAGCAAGTGGTGGTCTGCTCGACCGGAGTGATCGGCGTGCCGCTGCCCGTCGAGCGCATCTTGAAAGCCGCGCCGGGTCTCGCCAAGACGCTCGCATTTTCGCCCCGCGCCTTCGACGGCCTGACGCGCGCGATCATGACCACGGACACGCGTCCGAAGCGCGCCGCCGCAACCTGCCGCATCGCCGGCAAAACCGTGCGCGTCGCCGGATGCGCCAAAGGCGCCGGAATGATCCATCCGAACATGGCTACGATGCTTTCCTTCGTCGTCACCGACGCCGCGATCGAACCCGGCGTCCTCGACGTCGCGTTGCGCGACGTTGTCGGCCGCACGTTTAATTGCATTACAGTCGACGGGGACAGTTCCACCAACGACACGCTGCTCGTGCTCGCCAACGGCGCAAGCGGCGCGCAGAAAATCACCGAAGCGGCCGGCGCGGATTACGCAAATTTCGTCGCCGCGCTCGAACAGGTTTGCAAAAATCTTGCGATTGGAATTGTCGAAGACGGCGAAGGCGCAACCCATCTGGTCGAAATCGAAGTCCGCGGCGCGCCGAGTGAAGCCGCGGCGAAGCAAGTCGCGCAGACCATCGCCCTCTCCTCGCTCGTAAAGACAGCCATCGCCGGCGCCGATCCGAACTGGGGCCGCATCCTCGCCGCGGCCGGCCGCTCTGGCGTGCCGTTCAATCCGGACCATGCGGAAATTTGGCTGGGTGGAATGAAAATGTACGGCCCGCCGAAAGGCGCGTCCTACGCGATTGCGCTGCCGCTCGACGAGCGCGCCGCGCATCGCCGCCTGCTCAAAAAGAATATTCCGATCGTCGTGGATTTGCACAATGGCAGCGGCGCCGCGCGCATGTGGACCTGCGATTTCACCCAGGAATACGTCCACATCAACGCCAGCTACAGGACGTAGGTTTTAGGTGGCGCAGGCTTCCAGCCTGTGGGTTTTGGTCCTTGCAGGGACTAACCCCCCGCAGGCTGGAAGCCTGCGCCACTTGGCGCTTTCACCCTTCCCACTTCCAATCGACGAATTGTTCGCGCAGCGCCGTCTTCCGGAATTTTCCGACCGACGTGCGCGGAATTTCCTTGGCGAATACAAAGGCATCAGGCAGTTGCCACTTCGCGAATTTCGCGGCCAGAAATTCTCGCAATTCCGCGGCATGCGCGTTCGCGCCCTCATTCAGCACGACCACGGCCAGCGGGCGCTCCTGCCATTTCGGATGCGGGACGCCAATGACGGCCGCCTCTTTCACGGCGGGATGCCCCATCAGGGCGTTTTCGAGGTCAAGCGAACTGATCCACTCGCCGCCCGACTTGATCAAGTCCTTGCTGCGGTCGATCAGCTTGAGGTAGCCGTCTTCGTCGATGTGGCCCATGTCGCCGGTGCGCAGCCAACCGTCGGGCGACCACTTCCACGATTCTTCCGGAAGATTGTAGTAGGCCGAGGCGATCCACGGTCCGCGCAATTCGATCTCGCCGACGGTCGAGCCGTCGTGCGGCGCGGCCGTGCCGTCGGGCCGAATGATGCGGGCTTCCACGATCGACGCCGGGATTCCCTGCTTCAGGCGTTGTGCGTATTTCTTGTCTTCGCTCCACGAATCCATGTGGGGGCGCAGTTGAGAGCATGTGGCGTGCGGTGTCGTCTCGGTCATCCCAAACAAGCACATCAGCGTGATGCCATGGCGATCAAAGCCGCGCATCAGCGCTTCGGACGAGGCTGCGCCGCCCACCATCAGGCGGATCGGCCAGGAAAATTTCCAGCGTCCCGGATATTTGTCGAGCGCATCGAGGACGCCGAAAAATATCGTCGGCACGCCGAGCGAAGCCGTCACTCGCTCCTGCTCCATCAAATCTAGGATTCCTTCTGCGTCGGCAAACGGCCCCGGCAGGACCACTTTTGCGCCGGCCAAGGCGGCAGTAAACGGGATGCCCCACCCGTTCGCATGAAACAGCGACGCGACCTGCAACACCGTGTCCCGCGCGGAAATGGCGAAGGAATTGACGCCGCAACAATCGAGCGAATGAAGCACCAGGGCGCGGTGCGAGTAGACGACGCCCTTCGAGCGCCCGGTCGTGCCGGAGGTGTAGCACATCGCCGCCGCTTCATTTTCGTCCAGCTGCGGGTAGGTGAAGTCTTCGCTTGCGCCGGCAAGCAGGTCTTCGTAACCGTCGCAGCCGGCCGGGGTCTCGCCGCCTCCGAACGGCACGACGATGACGCGCTCAAATTTCACGCGGTCGCGGAATTTCTCGTAAACAGGCAGCAGCACATCGTCAACGATCAGAAAACGGTCGCCCGCATGGTTCGCAATGAAGGAAATTTCATCGGGATGCAGGCGCAAATTCAGCGCGTGCAGCACGCCGCCCGCCACAGGCACGCCGAAATAAGCTTCCATGTGTTCCGTCTGATTCCACAGGAGCGTGGCCACGCGGTCGCCGCGCCGCAGGCCGAGGCCGGTGAGCGCGTTCGCCAGTCGCCGCGAGCGCCGGTAAAGGTCCCGCCAGGTGGACCGCGCCAGCCTCCGGTCCGGCCGCCGCGTGACGATTTCGACGTTGCCGAAAATATTGCCCGCGCGTTCCAGCAGCGCCGGCACGGTAAGCGGAAAATCCATCATCAAGCCGCGCATAGGCCCCATTTCTCCGAACTTTCCCCCGGAAAGGATGCCGCATCCTATCATCAAATTTCATGGATTTCGCGCGGTGCATGCAATGCGGCGTCAGTTGACGGTCCCCCTATTTAACATGTAGTTATACTCTAATCTTTTTGTTGACGGACGTTCAAATTTGGAGCAAGATGCGCCCCGGTGCTGAAGTGCGTCTCTTGTCGGATTGTTCTGGGCCCCAGCCCAAGTTCCCCGATCTCGAACCTACTCTCTTCAGTCCCCGGTTCCGTGGGTCCGCATTGCCACGGCCAGAAGGAGTCTCGCATTGAAGAAACTTTACGTCGGCAATCTGCCATTTCAGGCTACCGAAGAGCAGCTCAGCGCTTTATTTACTCAGACGGGAGTCACCGCGGCGAATGTTACCCTGGTGCGCGACCGTTTCTCAGGGCAACCACGCGGGTTCGGATTTGTCGAAGTCAATAGCGACGAGGAAGCCGAGCGCGCCATCCAGGGATTGAACGGCCACGATTTCATGGGCCGCAACATTGTCGTCAACGAAGCTCGTCCTCCTCGTGAGGGTGGCGGCGGTGGCGGAGGACGCCCGGGCGGCGGCGGTGGCCGGGGCGGCTTTGGCGGTGGTGGAGGGCGAGGCGGCGGCGGTGGTGGCCGCGGCGGCGGTGGAGGTGGCAGGGATCGTGACCGCGGCGATCGCGGCGGTGGTGGCGGTGGGGACCGCCGCTGGTAGTCGCGCCGTACATTCAGGAATCCAAGTCTCAAACCGGGGAGCCCGCCGCGGCGGACTCCCCGGTTTTTTGTGCCCGAGTCTTCCCGCCTCTAGTCCACAGAAAAACCGTTGTCCCCGGCACGTATTGCACGCATGGTAACAAACGGTAGGCATAACTTTGGTGCAGTAGTGTAAGTGGTGTGTTTTCAATTTGTTGACCCCAGTACTTTTGTCCCTCCCAAAATGAACCAGTTGTTCCATATGGAAAAAAAGTCCTATTACGTACAGTCCCTATACGGGATCGACCATGGGTTCAAGATAGCGAAATGGCCGCCCCGGATTGGTACGGCTTACAGGAGTCCCATGGCGCCCTTCAACGCTAACCAGCGAAATCCCCAAGAGTTTTCCAACGTTGAGCGCAATGAGGCGCCCTCCTCGATCCGCCTATCAGAAATTATTTCCGCGCTTTCCTACGCCCTGGACCTGACCGAAGGCCAGCCCATGGGGCATTCCGTTCGTGCCTGCATGATCGGGATGAGGCTCGCGCAACAGATTGGCATCAGCGCGGACGAACAAGCCGACCTCTACTATGCGCTGCTGCTCAAAGATGCGGGATGCAGCAGCAACGCCTCGCGCCTCTTTCACATCTTGAACGCCGACGAAATTCGCGCCAAGGGCGACGTGAAAACGACGGACTGGACGCGCGTGGGTTGGGAGAGCTTGCACTACGCCCTCACCCATGTCGCCACAGGAATGCCCTTCCTGCAGCGCATGCAAAGACTCTTCCAGGTGGCCGCGACTCAGCAACAGGATTCCTGCACGCTGGTCAAGATTCGCTGCGAGCGCGGATCCTATATCGCCAAGCAGCTGGGTTTTTCCGATTCCGTTTCCACCGGCATTTACAATCTGGACGAGCACTGGAACGGGCGAGGCTATCCCGACGGGCTCCGCCGGCACGAAATTCCCCTGTTTTCCCGAATCGCCAATCTCTCGCAGACGCTGGATGTTTTCTTCACAGCCAAAGGACCTAACGTCGCGCTGGAAGCCGCGCAGAAGCGCAGCGGCCGCTGGTTTGATCCCGATCTGGTGAAGGCAGCCGCTTCCTTGGCAAATTCCGGTGCGCTCTGGGATGGACTTGACGACAGAAACCTGCTTCGGAAGATTGCATCGCTCGAACCTGAAAACCGCCGCGTGACGGCCACTGAGGACTCGATCGACAAGATTTGCACGGCGTTTGCGGAAGTCATCGACGCCAAGTCGCCATTTACCTATCGCCATTCCAGCGGTGTCGCGGACGCAGCCGTGGAGATCGGGCAGTGGTTCGGCATGAACGCCAAGGGCCTGAAGCAGCTTCGCCGGGCCGCGCTCTTGCACGACATCGGCAAATTAAGCGTTCCAAACTCGATCTTGGAGAAGCCCGGCAAGCTGACGAATGAGGAATGGACCTCGATCAAGGCCCACCCGTATTTCACGCTCGAAATTCTCAAAAAGATTCCCGGCTTCGACCGGCTCAGCCAGGATGCCGCCGCCCATCACGAAAAACTGGATGGGTCCGGCTACTGGCGCGGCTGGGGTTCGGAGCAGCTTTCCCGCTTTGCGCGGATTTTGGTTGTGGCGGACATTTTCGACGCGCTCCATGCCAAGCGGCCCTACCGGGACGGCATTCCCCTGGAAAAAGTTTTTCAAATGTTGCGCGGCGATGCGCCACACGCGCTCGATCTGCCGTGCGTCGAAGCGCTGATCGCTTCGAAAACGAATTCCGATCCGCTGGCTTTCACCCAGCCGGAAATTGCAGTCGCAAAATAACTCACATAAAAAGGAGCAGCACCGAAAATGAATTTCCGCAGAAGCTTTTTCCTGTTATTCGTCTTATTTGCATTCCTTTCCGTTTCAGCCTCCGCGCAGGATTTTTACTGGAATTCGGCGAGCACGCGATCGTTGGCCCTCGGCGGCGTTTACGTCCCGTCCACCTCGGATGCCATCGGCGCTCTCAGCACCAACCCCGCGGGGTTGACCTATCTCAGCAGCCCGACGCTCGATCTGAGCATGTCCGCGGTGTTTGCCCGCGGCTCTTTCAGCGATTCGGTCAACACGAACTCCCCAATGACCACGGCGCCGGGCGTGATTCCTTACGGCGCGTTCGGCATGCCGATCGGCAAGTCGCGCTTCAGCTTCGGTGTCGGATTCGCTCCCGACATGGTTTCGGTTTCGGACTGGAATTACATGGACGCTCCGGGCAAGGGCGGAGTGACCTACGGAATGCAGGAAAACAAATCCGCGATTCTCGCGGGCCGCGCAATCGTTGGTCTGAGCTACGCTTTCAATCATAAGCTGTCAGTTGGCATGACCGCGGGCGCCGACTACAATTCAAACACTCTGCAAGCCCCGTACATCTTTCAGAGCCAGTCGGTCCTAGCGGGTTACAAGACTCTGTTGGATCTCCACACGTACGGCACGGGCTGGAACATGAGCGTGGGCGCGATGTTCGAGCCCACCAAGAACGTGGATCTTGGTGTGGCCTGGAAGTCGCACACCGTGATCGTCACCAACGGCCTTGCTTCCGGCAACGCGTACGCGGTGTTTGGGGCTCCGCCAGGAACAGCGGCGACGGCCTTTTCTTATAACGCGTCGGTGAAAAATATCCTGCCGCAGTCGGTGAATGCCAATATCGCCTGGCACGTCAACCCGCGCTGGACGCTTGCTTTCCAGACCGATTGGGTGAACTGGAGCAACGCTTTCACCACTTTGCCGGTCACTTTGACCAACGGGACCAACGCGACCCTCAACAGCGCCGCTTTTTTGAACTCCACGTCGCTGATCGATGGCGTGCCCCTGAACTGGAAAGATCAATACTCCTTCCACGGCGGCGTCGAGCGGATGTTGACGGAGAGCACTTCGCTCCGGTTCGGCTATGAGCACGGCAACAGTCCTGTGCCGAATGGAACCCTCACGCCGATGACCGCGGCCATCATGACCAACCAGCTTTCCACCGGCTTCGCCTACCACGCCGGCCGCTCGCGCTTCGATATCGCGTACACCTACGATCCCGTTTCCCAGCAGCAGGTGACGCAGAGCAACCTGCTCGCCGGCGAATACAACAACAGCACGGATCGAGTCGGCCTGCAGTCGCTGACGCTGGGCTACTCGTTCCAGTTCTAGGCGGACCGTCGCTCTAGCGAGCGGTGCCGCAACCACAACACGCAGGAAGTTCGCTGTAACGAAACCGGGGAGTCCGCCGCGGCGGACTCCCTTGTTTTTGTTTTTGGCATTGCGCAACCCCTAGAAATGCCCTATGCTTTCCCGAGGAGATTCCTATGGCAACGCTATACGTGGAAAATGTGCCCGATGAACTTTATGAAGCGCTGCGCAGACAAGCCAAAGCGCGGCGCCGCTCCATTGCCGCAGAGGTGCTGGCTCTGCTTGAGGAAAATGTCCCTACGGCTGAACAGCTGAAAGCCAGACAGAACTTGTACCGCCAGGTCCTTCGCATGCGCAAGAAGCTGCCGAAAACCAAGGGACCGTTCCCTTCCACGGAAGAGATGATTCGCGAGGACCGGGAACGGTGACGATCTACGTCCTGGATGCGAGCGTGGCGGCAAAATGGTTCTTGTCGCCGAAGGATGAAGAGCTTACAGCGGAAGCTCTGGGATTGCTCAGAAAATACTCCCATCGAGAAGTGTTGTTTATTATCCCGGATCTGTTCTGGGTGGAGATTGCAAGTGTGTTTCGAAAGGCCATTCGCCTGGCCCGTTTTGATGAAGGTTCTGCGAGAAACGCCTTCACCTACCTGGAAAACTGTGACCTGCCGGCATATTCATCTCCCGTGTTATTTCACCGGGCTTTTGAAATTGCGATCAGACACAACCAAAGCATTTACGACAGCATGTATGTTGCTCTCGCCGTTCAATCCCAAGCTCCTTTAATTACCGCCGACGAACGCCTGGCGAACTCTCTGGCTGCTCACCTCCCGGTCAAATGGCTTGGTGCGGTGTAAGCGAGAGACTCGAAGCTGGGGCCCTACAGAAGATCATCGCCGAAACAGGCCGATAATAATCAGGGCAACACCCGCGATTAGGCAAGGGAGCATCAAATAAGCCGGCCATGGAGACCATCCATACTGTTTTCGTACCTTCAGGTAATTTGTAGGAAGTGCTCAGTCCGACGGATTCGTGAATATTGGATTCGTCCTATATCCAATTTCTTTCATCTTTGTTTGTAGGTGAACAAATAGCGCCGCAAAGGTGCCGAGCAACACAAATCCCAGAGTTTCGATCCAAATTTGTGGCATCAATTCCAGCAATCTCATTTGCGGTACTGACTCGGCGAATTTGGGTCACGCCGTGGCGGACTTGAATGATTCCACCTTTTCGACTCGGCCCGCGGCGTAGCGGTAGCGCTCGATGGCCATGGTTTCGATTCCCTGGCGGATGAGCGACTCGATGTCCAGCGCGCTTTCGGCTTGGTCGAGTTCCGCGACGGAGGCGTGCAGCGCGGGGTTGCGCGGCAGAAAAATGGGGCAGCAATCGTGGAACGGTTCGGCGGAGATATCGTGCGTGCCGATTTTGCGCGCGGCATCCATGATTTCGATTTTGTCGTCGCCGACGAGCGGGCGGTAGAGCGGCATGCGCACGGCGGCCCCGACCGCGGCCATGTTGTGCAGCGTTTGCGAGGCGACCTGCGCCAGGCTGTCCCCGGTGATGAGGCCGAGGGCGCGATTGGAGCGCGCGACACGCTCGGCGATGCGCAGCATCATCCGGCGATAGAGCAGGATGCGAAATTCCTCCGGCGCGCGCGCCACAATTTCCCGCTGGATCGGCTCGAACGGCACGAGGTGAAGCTTCGCTGAAAATTGCCACGGCACGAGGCGCTTCACAAGCTCCCGCGCCACGTGCACGGAAGACTCGCCCGGGCGCGCGCCGCCGCCCCAGAAGTGCACGAAATTCAGGTGCGCTCCGCGCTTCATCATCTTGTGCGCGGCGACGGCGGAATCGAATCCCCCGGAAAGCAGGCACGTCATGCGCCCGGCTGTGTTGGGCGGAAGCCCTCCCGCGCCGGGAATTTTTCGCGCATAGACGAGCATCGATGGGCCGGGTGGAATTTCGATGCGGCAAGTCAGGTCCGGATCATTGAGTTTCACGCGAGCGTCGCGGCTCGAGGCGCGCAACTGATCCACCAAATATTGCCCAACGGAAACGTCGATATCGATCGTGCGCTGCGGGAAAGATTTGTCGCTGCGCTTGGCGCGCACCGCAAACGTCTCAAATTTTTCGCCGCGAACTTCTTCCCACGCCGCGCGCCCAAGCGCCGCGAGATCGTCCTCGCTTCCGCGCGGCACCACTCGAGCCACGGCGTAAAATGCCACGCCGAACACGCGCTCGATGCGCGCGATTGCTTCCTCCGCCGAAGCGCCTTCGCTGAATTCCACGAGCAGCCGGTCGCCGGGCCGCAGAATGCGTTCCACCGGCAAGCCCTCGAGCGCGCGCTTCAACGCCATGTGCAGCTTGCTCAGAAAGAAGCGGCGATTGCCGCCCTTGAGCCACAGCTCGTGGTAGTGAACGACGATAACCAGTTTCGACTTTTCCACAGGTTCCCCGGAAGGCGCTCAGATGCGCTCATTATACCAGCCGCACCCAGTGATTGCTTCCTGTTGTGGACACCAGAGGCCGCCGGTCTCCGCCGAACCGGCGCAGGGGCACTGTCCACAGCCGATTGGCGGTTTGTTCCACGTGAAACGAAACGCGCATCTTGCAGCCTTTTCCATTCGAATAAGCCTTCGTGTCCATTCGGTACCCGACGTTCGCTCCAACGTGATAATTTCTCTTTCGTAACGCTGCGGAAACATTCCCCAGTCTATTGTGGACGCCGCTCCTGTTGTGTCGTATACCCGAGTACAGGCCAATGCATAACCCCGGCAAAGCGGGGCCGGGCCACGGGAAGCGACCGCAAGGCTAGTTGGCGCATCTGACTGATTGAGTGTCTGAGCGTCCTGGGTCCACGAGACGCGGGAGCAAGCGATGTGGGACAAGAACGATTGGCACCAGTTCTTCGCAATCGCGAGCAAACCCTGGGCGCGGCGCCGTCCTCCACGCCCGGTCTATCCGAGCGGCACGAAGCGCGTGCTTCCCGCCGTGGGGTTTAGCCTTTCCGAACTCGACGATGCCGGGATCAACATGGAAGCGGCGGAACAGCTCGGCTTGCCGGTCGACGCGGCCCGGATCGGCGCCTATGGCCCCAACGTTTCGGCTCTGCGCGAGTTTGTCCGTTCCGCGCGCCAGCCCGGCAAACTGGGATAGTCCGGCCCTTTTCCCACAAAGTCTTTGCTTTCAGTAGCACAGCCACTCCTGGCTGTGTGGTTTATCCAGCGCTTAGCAAAAGCACACAGCCAGGAGTGGCTGTGCTACCTACTCCCAGAAGAACCGTTCTCAATCCATCCTGCATCGAATTGCCTTGCGACGAGTCCCGCGGCTCCCGAGTTACCAGACTGAGCCACCTTTTTAACCGCGGGACTTGACGCCGGGAAAACTTCCGGTAAACTTCCCTTTCTGTCTCTGGACGCTGATGCAGACTGTATCCAACACGACCTTGCTGGCGGCCGCCAACGCGGCGGACGAAACCCAGCACGACTTCGACTTCCCCCAGCGGGAGGCTGCCTTCTTTTACGGCCTGTTCCTGCGCGGGCATTCCGCCGAAGAGCTTCGCCGGGATATCGAGGTCCCGCCCGCGGTACTGCTGAAATGGCATCGCGAATCCGAGCGCGACCCCACGCTGCGCAACGTCTTCACCCGCATGGTCGATTACCGACGCCACGTTCTCGCCATCTTCGAGGCGCTCGTCGACACCGAATCGCGCCCTCAGCGCGTGCAGTAAAATTCCAGACCCTTGGATATTTAAAGTGGCGCAGGCTTCCAGCCTGTGGGTTTTGGTGCTTGCCAGGACTAAACCCCACTGGCTGGAAGCCTGCGCCACGGGCACCCATGTTAGACTTTGCCGGAGCCCTGCAGAATGCTGGACCGCCAACGATCGGCAATTCGTGACCTTCATCTGAGTTGGATTGATTTGATCTGGCTGGTCTTTTTGGGCGGCCTGGCGTTTCTCCCCCCGGTCGACGAAATCCATAAACAACTCATCCTGCTTGCGATCTTTGTCGTTCAGCTCCTGGAAGGCTTGCTGGTCGCCCGTTTGCCGAAGCGCGGTCCCGCCTACAGCGTCCTCATCAAGATCTTGCTGGGCACGCTGCTGCTCGACCACACCGGCGACTTTGGAATTAATAGCACCTACTATCCCATTTACTTTTTGCCGGTGGTGAGCGCGGCGATCTACTTCGGGACGCTCGGCGCGCTGGCCTGGACCACGATCGCCTCGCTGGCCTACTTGTCGCTGCTGTTTCCAGCGCTGCAGGAAGTGGATGTGACGCCCGAGGGAAAGGGCATCCTCGCCATTCGCGTGCTTTTCTTTTATGTCGCGGCGATCCTGGTCAACCGCTTTGCGGTGGAAAATCGGCGACAGGTGCAGAGGCTCGAGGATCTTTCGGAGAAACTGGAAGAAACCAATCGCCAGTTGCGCGCCGCGGAAGCCGACGCGCGCCGCGCCGAGCGCCTGGCTGCGCTCGGGCAACTCTCCGCCGGCCTCGCGCATGAAATCCGCAACCCGCTGGGTGTCATCAAAGGCTCGGCAGACATGTTGAGCAGGAAAGTCGCGGCGTCCGAGCCGCTCGTCGCGGAGTTGGCCGGATACATTTCCTCCGAGGTGAACCGGCTGAACGCCCTCGTCGTGCGGTTTCTCGATTTCGCGCGGCCATCGAAGCTCGAATTGCGCCCCGAGCGGATTTCGGAAATCGTCGATCGCGCGCTCGATGCGGCCACCGCGTCCTTCCCGAACACAGGCGTGAAAATCGAGCGCCAGTACGCCGAGAACTTGCCTGAAGTTCCGGCCGACGCCCAGCTCTGCGAGCAGGTGTTCGTCAATCTGATTACCAACGCATTTCAAGCCATGCAGGCGCAGGAAGGATCGGAGGAGAAGACGCTGCATATTGTGATAGAGGAAGAAGTCTCGAACGGCGAGCCGGGCGTAGCCGTGTTCGTCGAAGACACGGGTCCCGGCGTGCCGCCAGAATTGCACGAGCAAATTTTCAATCCGTTCTTCACGTCGAAGAAAGACGGGGTAGGTCTCGGCCTTTCCATCGTCGCAAAAATTGTGGACGACCATCGCGGCACGATCCGCCTGGAGAAGAATACGCCGCGAGGCGCGCGTTTCCACGTGTTTTTCCCGCAGGCGGGCGTTTCGTAGCGCCGGCCTCCGGCCGGCGATTTTTCTCGCGCCGCGAAATGCAAATACGCCGGCGAGACGCCGGCGCCACGAAAGCCTGCGTTCCCTCCCAAATTGCTGGAGTGTGTTGCGCCACCAGTCTTCGCTTGTTATAACAGGAAAAAACAAAAGTGATGTATAATATACATCATGAAGCGCACTCAACTCTACTTGCATGAGGACATCTGGAAGGTCCTGCATATCCGGTCCCGCCAGCAGAGAACGTCCATTTCCGACCTGGTCCGCCAGGCCGTCCGAGAAAAGTATGGAAACTCGCCCGTGGGCCGCACACAGGCAATGCAGGCTCTGGTCGGCATGTGGAAAGATCGTAAGGACCTGCCCGACTCAAGCGCCTACGTGCGCCGCCTCCGGAAAGGAAAACGCCTCAGGAGAATGTCGCGTTGAAGCCGGTTCTGATCGATTCGGATATCCTGATCGAAGTTTCGCGCGCCCGGGACCAAGCTGTTCTTGCTCGCTGGGACAAGTTGAGCCGGAGTGAGGTTGCTCTCCTATGCTCTCCGGTCACTGTGGCCGAACTTTGGCACGGCGCCCGGCCAAAGGAACATGGCACTCTCGAAGCCCTCTTCGCGGCAATTCATTGCGTTCCGATTGATTCCAAAATCGGGGTGCGCGCGGGAGACTATCTCCGCCAGTACGCGAAGAGCCACCACGTGGAATTGGGAGACGCCCTGATCGCCGCGACGGTTTCGATCCACAATTTGGAACTTTGGTCGCGCAATCGCCGGCACTACCCTATGAAAGACGTGGATTTTTTCTAGCTCTTCTTCCTTACAGTCAACCGAATCGACGAACCGCAAACCATGTGAGCGCGCGCCTTTGGTGGCGCAGGCTTCCAGCCTGTGGGTTTTGGTTGCGGCGATGACGATCAAGCTCCAACTAACCCCCACAGGCTGGAAGCCTGCGCCACAAAAATCCGAGAAATGCGCGCTATTGGTTTGACCGGTAGATAACGTCGCGAGGGCCGTCCACGATTTTGAAATCGGGCGGGACCGTGAACAACGAGGCATCCGGTTCCGAACGCACGATATTCGTAAGCTGGAAAGTTTGTTCGCCCATGCGCGGGTCGCTGCGCTTGCTGTTGACGATCGTCTTCAGATCGGGCGATGTCCAGACCTCCGTGACAATGCTGATGGGCCTGTCGTTTCCAATTTCCCCCACGGGAATCGTGCGCGTCGTTCGCACTCCCGTCACCTGGACGCCTTCCATGGTTTGAGAGCCCAGGTCCTCGGTGCTGACCTTGCCCTGGTCGCTGGCCATAAACGTTCTTTGCAGCATGATTCCCGGCGGCGGAATCGGCGGTGGGTCGCCTGGGGGTACGGAACCCTCAACGCGGATCGCGATTTTACTTTCAGCGCCCATCGGAGGCATCGGGCCCGAAGTGCTCAGATTCTGGGGAAGCGAGGGCATTTTTTGCGCGGTTTTATCCGTCAAATTCAGCGTGTAGACCGTCTGCGCCACGGGATCCTGGATGAAGACGAGGTGCGGCGCATCGGCGGCGGACAGATTGCCGATGGACGGCAAGGATGCGTCCTGGCGCGTGCGGCCCTGCGAATCGCGCGCGATGTTTCCGGTGGTGGATTGAGTGATGTGAGTCCCGTCTTCAAGAGTCTGAATATTTTCGTTTGTAATTGTTGCGGAATAGGGCGCGCCCTGGACCGGAGCGCCGGGCGGTTTTCCGAACATGCCTACGCCGACGGTTGTAACGGGACCAGCGTCTTGTCTTTGAAAGAAGACCGCGTTTCCGCCCTCCTGGGCGAACACGCAAGAGGAGGCCGTCAGAATCATGGCTAAAATGAGTGCGCGTTTCATGGCTGTGTCGTGCTCCTTTCAAATCCCGCTAGCCGGGGCCGCAGTCGCAGGCGCTCGGCCGATCCGTCCGCCGCAATCGTGAGGTCCGCGACAAAATGCATGCCTTCGGGAACCGCGCCCGGAGGAAACATTTCATCGGCGGGAATGGCGATTTGGATCACGGGTTCATCCGGCAGAATATAAGAATTTTGGTATTGTGCGAAGGTAGCGTTGTCATTTTGTATTTGCGCGGGCGCGACGGCGTGCTGGCGACGAACTCTCTGTATCGGACGAATGTTCGCGGGCATTACTTTCGCAACAACCGCGGGAGACGCCGTTCCCGCTACCTGTGGAGGATGGGACGCGGGCGGCTCAACGCGCGTTCGGGGCAGCGTCAGGAACAGCGCCGCAAGAGCAGCCAGAGCGCCCGCGGCAGCCACGGCCGGCACCCAGCGAGGGACAACGCGGTGCGCGTTCGATGCGATTGCCTCATCGCAGTAGGCGTCAAATTCGCTGCTCACTCGTTTGTATGCCTCGAGTTCGCATTGACACTCATAGCAGGCTTCCACGTGGCGCTCTATCTCGGAAGCTTCCTCTGCAGGAAGTTCGCGATCCAGCCAGGCGATCAGTTTCCCGGAAAAGTCACACATTGCATTTCTCCGCTAATTTTTTGATGGCGCGATCCACTGTGTCATTCACCGTGGACGTCGCAATCCCCAAGACTTCGCCAATTTCCCGATACCGCAATCCCGCGGCGCGTAGCAGCAGGCATTCCCGTTCGGAGGCGGAAAGCAGCCGGATCGCCTTCCCCAATTGCTGAAATTTTTCCTTCTCCAGCACGGCGCGTTCCGGCGTCGCTTCATGCGACGCCGCGCCTATTTCAGAATCCGTCGGCGCGCTGAAGTTGCGGTCGTAACGATTCTGACGATTTCTGGCCTGATTGTGCGCCACGCGAAACAGCCAGCCTCGAATATTCTCCTGCGAACCGCCCGAGGCCAGGTGCCGATGCAGGATCAGAAAAGCATCCTGAACCACATCCTGCGCTTCGTCGCCCGAAAGCCCGAGGCATACCAGGTATCGAAGCAATGGTTTGCGCAGTTCGCGATACAGGGTCGTAGCCTCACTCGCGCCGGTGGATAAGCGCGACAGCGGCAGGGCTAGGGGTGCGGCATCGCCACTCATGAGGTCCTCGTCATTGCGCTTCTAAGTAAATAACAAGTGAAGGCTACGGTTTTCCGGTTTGCCTGCGTAAATCGATGCTTACTCACTAAGTTTGGTTAGCCGAAGGCAAGCGGGCGCTGGCGGGGTTTTGAGTAGCACAGCCACTCCTGGCTGTGTGGTTTTGTGAAGCGCACATACGCCAGCTAGCGCAACTACGATTGCAAAAACCTCACAGCCAGGAGTGGCTGTGCTACTTAAATCTGCGAATACGGCGTCGGCGTCAGGATTAGGTTGGTGATGTTGGAGACGATCGGCTCGAACGCGTATTTGGGCTGCGTCGAGTACGATTTCCAATCGTCAGAGGCGCGGAAGGCGGCCCATTGCTTGTCGCGCGTGGCCAGGCTGTCAAAGCACAGCATGTAGGTCAGGTTCGGCAGGCGCGGGCCGATGAGCGTCTCGCTGTAGAAGATTTGCTCGACGCCGGCCTTGGTAAAAATTTCCGATTCGCCCGACTGCATCATTTCCACTTTGCGGCGGTGATCCTGGTCCGTCGCGCCTTCGTAAATGCGCAATTCAAAAACGCGCGCGCCCTTCGAGGAGGTCGCTTTTGGAAGAATCAGGTTCGGCCATTTCTCGAACGCCTGCAGGAACGTGCTGTCCATGCGGTCGAATGCGGGTTCCTTCGCGGGCGCAGTGAGGAACGCTGCTCCGTTTTTCGAGTATTCATCGTCCTTGGCGAGGAGGTTCTCGACCGTGGCCAGCTTTTCCGCCGACGCGCCCGGCATCAGAACGTAGATGGAGGGCGTATCCGGCCCAATCGAAAGATCAAACACTCCTACAGGACCGACGCCGAGCCGGCCGAGCGCGGGAATCAGCGCGTCGCGGAAAAAATCGTCGCACATCTTTCTCTGCGGGCCGGCGTTGATGTGGTAGCGCCGCAGCTGGTAGAACTCCCGGCCCTTCGCCGTCATGTTCCCCTGCGCCGCCTCCAAAGCGCTCCCCGGCGCGGTGATCGCAAGCGCCGATGCCGCAAGAGAAGAAGCCAAAAATTTTCGCCGTTCCATGGAGATCCTCCCGTGTGAATTGTGGCAAGCTTTCGGTTCCGGTATCGTCACACAATTTGATTCGCGTGTCTATTCTTCCAGTAGGACAGGCTTCAGCCTGTCGCTTTTGGTTTAGTTTCAATCCATCCAGAAAACCAGACAGGCTGAAGCCCGTCCTACTTGGCGGCGGCATCCGCCTGCGCCGATTCGCGCGCGCGATCCAAAATGTAGGCGTGGATCAAGCGCACCTGCGCGGAGGTAACGTCTCCGGTGAACGACGGCATGCCGGATTCCCGGCGCGCGCCGCCCAGCACAATTTCCTCGAACATCTCGTGGGTCGGATCCGTTGCGTAGCGCAAGTCCGGCACGGATCCTCCGCTGATGGCTTCTCCGCCATGGCACCGCGCGCAAGTATTCGCGAAGAGCTTGCGTCCCTCTTCAATTTCGGCCTTCGTGGCAGCGAGCTTGAACGTCGGCATCGGAACCGGCCGGTCCACATGCTGGTAAGGAGGAATTGTCGCCGTGCCTCCAAGCTTGAATACCAAAAGCTTGCCGGGCCCCACGTGTCCTTTTCCAGGCGGCCGGTTACCGAGGACTTGCGGGCCGCCCCAGCCGCTCTCGACCGCAATATATTGCGAGCCATCCACCGAAAAAGTCACCGGCGGCGCCGCGATTCCGACTCCCGCGTCGAACTCCCAGAGCGGTTTGCCGTCGGTGGCGCGGTAGGCGGAGAACTTGCCGTCGGCTCGGCCTTGAAACACAAGATTTCCGGCGGTGGCCAGCGTTCCTCCGCTTTTCGGATCGGGCAGATCCACGTGCCACGCTTCTCTTTGCGCGACCGGATCCCAGGCGAGGAGGTGTCCGGCGCTCTTCATTTTGAGATACGGATCACGCGCCGGTCCGCGGTAGGCCCTGTCGGACCCGGTGGCCTGGTCGTGCAGGTTGATCTTCCAGTGCGGAATGATTGCGTGAAGCGAAGTGTCTTCGAGGACCGCGAGGTAGACGAGTCCGGTCGTCGGACTGAACGAAATGGGGTTCCAGTTATGCGCCCCCTCGGCCGACGGTTTTACCAGCGCCGCGTCCTTCAGCTGGCGCGCGGCGGGATTCTCGATCGGCCGCCCGTTCGGATCGATGCCGGTGGCCCAGTTGACCGGGGCAAAGGGCTTCGCCGAAATGAGTTTTCCGTTTTCCCGGTCGATCACGTAGAAGAAACCGTTCTTGTTCGCTTGCATGATCACGCGGCGCTGCGCCCCGTCGATGGCGAGCGTGGCCATCAGGAGCGGCTGCGTCGCGTCATAGTCCCAGTTGTCGCCCGGTGTCGTCTGGTAATACCACGCCTGCTCTCCGTTGTCGGCATGCAGCGCGACGATGGAGGCGGTGTACAGGCTGTCGCCCTTGCCGCGCAGTTGGTCGTACCAGGGTGTGGCGTTCCCCGTGCCGAAGTACACCAGGTCAAGTTCCGGATCGTAGACCATCGACTCCCACGCGGTCCCGCCGCCTCCCGCCTTCCACCACTCGCCAGACCAGGTGGACGCCGCGCGCTTCATCGCGTCGGATTCGAACGGTTTTGAGGGATCGCCCGGCACGGTGTACGTCCGCCAGGCGAGGTTGCCCGTTTCCGCATCGTATGCGGAGACGTAGCCGCGCACTGGATACTCCGCGCCCGCGTTGCCGATGAGCACGCGCCCTTTGGCGATCCGCGGCGCGGCGGTGATGGCGTAGCTTCCATCCTTCGGCGTGGTCTGTACATCCCAGACCGGCGCGCCGGTCTTTTCGTCCAGCGCGACGAGCCGCCCGTCCAGCGTCGCTACGTAGACGCTGCCTTTGTAGAGCGCGACGCCTCGATTGACCACGTCGCAGCACACGTACTTGTCATGATCTTTCGGGACTTTCGGATCGTATTGCCAGAGCAGCTTGCCCGTTTTCGCGTCGACCGCGTAGACGATGCTCCATGCGCTCGTCGCATAAATCACGCCGTCCTTGACGAGCGGCGTCGCCTCCACCCCGCGCAATGTTTCGAGATCGTAAGACCACGCCAGGCCAAGCTTGCCGACGCTCTGTTCGTCGATCTCCTTCAACGGGCTGAAGCGCTGCTCCGAATACGTGCGCCCATACGTGATCCAATTCGCGGAATCACCATCCGCCGCGCGAAGCGCCGCATCGTCGACAACCGCTTGCTTTCGGGCGCATCCGGTAACCGCCAGGATCCAGATCGACGCAGATGCCAGTATCAAACGCCGGGACAAAATAAGGCCCATCACTTCCTCCGCTCAGAATTGCAAATTCGGCCCCATTCGGCAGGGCTTTTCATATTGTGTAGCTTCCGCACTGATATGCCGCGCGACAAGCGGATGTCAAGCTGTAATTTGTTTCGGAAGAACAGAGACCCCCTTCTGATTCGACCGAGTACGATTAAGAGAAAAGCATCGCCAATCAAGTACGGCAAGAGCCCACGAGCAGGTTTTACTTTGTGCTCTTGGAATCCTTGTAACCCTTCTTGGTGACTTCCGCGGCGTGCTGTTCCAGGTCGGCGCGGGTGAAGAGCTGCGGGGCGAGGTCGGAGTTATATTTGCAATCGGTCAAAAAGGTCTGGGTCAGCTTGCGGTCATTGCGGGAGAGTTCGATGCTCAGTGGAGTCTTGACGCCGTCGAGCGTCTTGTATTGCGTGTAACTGGTTATGACCTCGGTGTTCACGCGCGTCTCAGGATCGCGCGTCACGACGACCCAGCGCAGCGGCAAGTGCGTAAATCGGTCGATCCCCAGCCGCATCACGCGGTGCTCGCTGTCGGTGAACTCGATCCATTCCGCTTCCTTCAAATCGATCAAGTCGGTGCCCGCGTACCGCACGTCCACGCCGGGCTCGTTCATGCGCTTGCGCAGCATGTTGTTCATTCCTGATTTCAATTGCTCGTTGAAATTCTTGATGAGGTCTTCCGGCTGTTCAGAGACGCCGCTTTTGTCGAGCGTCCAGCCCTCTTGACCGCTGAACACGGTGATCATCGCGCCGCCATGCGTGATCAACAGCTCGTCGGCACCCATCAGGAAACCGAGAATCGTGTGCTCGCCCTTGCTGAAATATTCCACGCGGTTCTTGTCCGGCAGCAGCCAGAGATCGCGGAACAGCGTAAAACCCATCAGTGTTCCGGCCGTCCCGAACTGCGCCTCCCGCCCGTCACACTGGGTATCGCGCACATTCAAATACGCTTGCCCGCCCAAAGCGGCGATGACTTGCTGCATCACTTGCCGCCCCTTCGCCGCGCTTTCGTCGGGAAGCATTTCCTGTGTCTGGCCGGCGAGCAAGGGCCTTCCGCAAGTCCACGCAAACCCCAGCGCTAGGATCATGCACGCCGTCGCCCGGAATATCAGCCGCAAAGGATCGAACCTCCACATACATGGAAGAGCTTACCGGCCATAAAGGTTGCCAAGGTTTTGGTGGCGCAGGCTTCCAGCCTGTGGGGGTTAGTCCTTGCAAGGACCAAACCCCACAGGCTGGAAGCCTGCGCCACAAAGAACCGCGCGCCCGCCCGTTTCTTACTTCTCAGTCCGCGCCGGGCGTGCGGCCGTGACCAGTTCGAGAAATAGCGCCTGCGCCAGTGCATCCGCCGGCATTCTCTCCGGGTGCCACTGCACGCCCACAACCCAATTCGATTTGTCCGTCCACTCCACCGCTTCGACGACTCCATCCGGCGCGCGCGCGGTAATGCGTAGGCCGCGCCCCGGCTCCAGTATGGATTGGTGATGCCACGAGTTGACCTCGGCTTGAATCGCGCCGGAGAGTGCCAACACGCGCCCGGGATCGAAACTTGCCCCGTGCATGGCATCCGGCGCTTCGCTCCCATCGGGAAGCTCATCTTCTTCCGGGCTGTGGCAAACTTTCGTGCCAAGCTCGGTGGGAATGTCCTGGACAAGGCTTCCACCCAGAAATACGTTCAGCGATTGAATGCCGTAGCAAATGGCCATCACAGGTTTGCCGGTGGCCAGCGCGTGTTCGAGCAGAGCGAAATCGGTGCGCTCGCGAGCGGCGTCGGCATCGGCAGCAGCGGGGTGGCGCTTCGCGCCGAAGTGCGCCGGATCGACATCCGCCGGGCTCCCGGTGAGCAGGAACGCGTCCAGCTTTTCCGCCTCGCGTTTCAAGACATCGGCCCTTGAAGCGAGAGAAACGAGCACGGCTTCTCCGCCCGCTCTTTCCACGGCATGCAAATATTTGTCGATTTTGGCGCGCCGGTTGGCAGCTTCTTCCGAGGCGGTGCGCCACGGTACGCCGATGCGCGGGCGGGAAAGAACTTGCTGGGCCATGGGAGGTGCAATCGTAGCATTGGGCAGCACGGCCAGCAATACGCGCGCCAGTGGAACGCGCACAAGTAGGACACGCTTCAGCCTGTCGCATTTGCCTTACCGGCGCAAACCCGACAGGCTGAAGCCCGTCCTACTACGTTGCTGCGGCAGCGGAGGGTGCGGCTGGCGGCGCAACTGACGCCGCGGCCTGGGGAATGCTTTTCCGGCGAAGCAACTCGACGATGTCGTGATAGAGTTTCGCTCTCTGCTGGTGGCGCTCGTTGGCGCGAGTCACGTAGCGTATCGCGATTTCAAATCCGAGATTGGCTGGGCGAACGCTGATCGCGGGGCCGGCGGAAAATGGGCGAACACCGCGGGCGCTTCCGAGCTGTCCCCATTCCTGTTCCGCCAGGCGCGCGTTCGCTTCGGTTTCCTTGGTCACGATTTTTTGAATCTCTTCGGCGATGGGATACGGATCCTGATCCACCGGGAGGGCCAGCAGCAATTCGTCCCAGAGCCATTGTCCGGAAGTGGAAAAATTGAAGTAGTGCCCTTCGATGGCGTAGCTGTTGACGAACGTCACGCGGCGTCCCGTGGGATGTCCGGCATCGTTCCAGTTGCCGGTTTCGAGCACTACGGTATGGAACAGCCCGATCTCGACGACTTCGCCGCTCACGCCGTTGATTTCCACCCAATCGCCGTGGCGAATTCCGTTTTTCCCCATGAGCACGAACCAGCCGAAAAATCCGACGATAAAATCCTTCATCGCCACCGTTAGTCCTGCGCCGGCGAGGGCCAGAACCGTGGCCATCTGGCTGGGCATTCCGAAAACGATCAGCAGAATCAGAATGGCGCCCACCGCGCGCGTGACGATGTGCGCGACCGACCTCAAAGTGAGCAGGTTTTGCTGATCGGGCTCCACGCGCGCGAAAATCCGCTCCAGAGAGTAATCGGTAAAAATCACGGCTACGCCGACGGCCAGCATCAAGGCAACGGAAATGAGCAGGCTGTGCAGCAGATCGCGGCGGCGCGTAGCCACCAGCGCGGTCCACTGCCCGTAATCTTTCGCGAGGTCTTGCTGATTGCGGATGCGATCGTCCAGGCCGGACATGCGCTTCTGCAACGCGGTCAGCGACTTGTAAGAAGAAATTGCTTCGCTGGTCTCGCTGGATGTGGAGGACGGACTGTTCGCCGAATTCCCTCCCGCTGCGTTTCCGGGAGACGCGCTCGGCAATTTGTTCTTCTGTTCTGATTGCGCCTGTTCCAGTTGCGCTTCGAGCTTATCGTGCGTTCCTGAAATTGAGGCGGCCGACGCGGTCGCATCGCGTTCCTCCTGGCTGAGGCGACCGACAATTGAGTGCAGCGCATACATGGCCCGCGCACGCGAGAGAAATGAAGCGGAAGCCGGCAGGGTCGAACTCGCCTGCTTCCCGACAATGCTGAGATCCAGTTGGCCGCCGCTGCTTTGCTCCGAGGCGTTGTATGCATCGACCATGCGCTGAATCCGGTTTTGGGGATCGCCGCCGGCCCGTTCCAGGTCCGAGTGCCCGTCGGCGATTTCGTCCTCGATTAATTCCTGGCGGCTCTTGGTAAGGTCGAGTTGCTGCGTGAGGGCTTCCTTCTGATTCTCCTTTGCGCCTGCCAGAAGTTTGGTTAGCCTCGCAACATCCGCATTCAACTCGGCATCTTCCTGTTCGCCTTTGGAGATGCGTTCGAGGATGGCTTTGATTTCGGGCGTGGAGGGAACAGGTTGAGAGGAAGCTGTGTAGAGCGCCGAAGCGAAAGCAAAATCAACTTCATGATCGGCCTTCCGGAGAACGTCACGAGCCAGGTCTTGTTCTTCCGGCGTGGCGGCAAGCTGGGAGAGAGATTGCGCGGTGCGGAATTGCCCCAGGTCCACGGGCGATTGCGCGGCGATCGAAGGAGAGGAGGCCGTTGAAACCGCGCGAGCGCCCCACTCGGTGGTCACGAAAAGGCCGGCGCCCGTGAGCACGAGGAGCGCGATCAAAACAATGAGGACTCTGCGCTGGTTAGATTGCATAGTGCGGTCCAATTTCCCCCGCGCTCTCAAATCCCCGAGCGGGCTGAGGGATCAGCCACGGTTCACCCCAGGCTATGCGCCGAGCCAGCGCCCCACCGGCTCCCAACCCTCGGAATGATCGCAAATCACCTTGACGGTCGCAGTGATGGGGATTGCCAGGATCAGTCCTATCGCGCCCCAGAGCCATCCCCAGAATAATAGCGCCGCGGTGACCGCGAGAGCATTCAAGTGGACGCGCCGCCCCACAATCGCGGGCATCAGGACATTCATGCCGACAATATGAAGAAACGTCAGGATAGCCGCAACCCCGAAGTATGGGCCAATGGTGTTCCATTGCGCCAGGCCGATCAAAAATGGCGGAACACATGCCAGCAGCGCGCCGAGGTACGGCACCAGATTCAGCAGCCCTGAGACGCTGCCCAGCAGGAAAGGATAATTCAAATGAATGACGAGAAAAAATCCCCAGCTCGAAAGCATCAGGATGATGGCCACCAGAGCATTGCCCGCGACAAAACTTCGGAGCATCAAACTGACTTCGTCGAGCGCGCCGCGGACGCGCTCCTGATGTTCGTCCGGGAATAAATCAATTGTGGCTTTCCAAATGCGGGGTTTTGCAGCGAGCATGAAAAAAACGAGGAACGGGACGAACGTCGCCACCACCAGAATGGAGTACAACGATCCCGCTCCGCGAAGCAGCCACTCGCGCACCGGGGGCGGCTCAACCGTGCGCAGCGGCGTCCGCCCTTTTTCCGGCGCCGGCGCGATCGCCTCGACTCCTTTTTCGAGCGTGGTCATTTGGCGGTCGAACGCCGTGGTCACGTGGCGCAAGACTTCGCTGTAGCGCGGCCAGTCGGCAATAAATTGATTGGCTCGAAGCACGACGAGATATCCCAGACCGGCAAAAATCGCGGTGACGGTGAGCAGCACCACCAACGCGCCCAGCGCGCGCGGAAGGTGGATTCGCTCCAGGAGGCCCACGACCGGATCTAGAAAATAGGCGATCAAGACGGCGAGCAGCAAGGTGACCACGACATCCGAGGCGAAATACAAGAAGGCGAACACGATCGCCGCCGCGATGATGCGCTGAGACGGGTTCGACCGCGATGTGAGTTTGACGTCTTCGAGCTGCATATTCCCACCTATTTCAACATAGCACACACCCCAATCCAGACAAACCGCCGCAAACTGCGGCTTGCCCCAGACAGCAAGGCTGGGATACCGTAGATACCATCACCATGGTCGCCGCCGCTCTCCCTGTGACCCCGCTGTCGCGCTTGGATTTCCGGGCTGCTGTGGACATTCTGATCGTCGCGGCTTTGATCTATTATTTGTTGAAACTGCTGCGCGGGACGCGCGCGGTGCAAATGCTGGTGGCCCTTGCGCTGCTTTTCGTTTTTTATCGCGGCGCGCAATGGGCGCGGCTGGAAATGGTCGAATGGCTGCTCACGACCATGCTTCCGTACGTGGCCATCGCTCTCATCATCCTGTTTCAGCCGGAAATCCGCAGGGCGCTTTCGCGCGTTGGGCGGAACCTATCCTTCATGAGTTTTGCCTCGCGCAATCCGAAGGGCTCGTACGATGACATCGTCATGGCCGCCGAATATTTTTCTCAGAACCGCATCGGGGCGCTCATCGTCGTCGAACGGCAAGCCGGTCTCCGCACGTACATCGAAAGCGGCATACCGCTGGACGCCCAACTTTCCTACGATTTGCTCGTTTCTATTTTCCGGCCCGGCTCACCCTTGCATGACGGCGCGGTCATCATCGAAGGATCGCGCGTCGCGGCGGCCGGCTGTTTCCTTCCGCTCTCGCTGAATCCAATGATCTCGAAACAACTGGGCACGCGGCATCGCGCGGCTATTGGAATCACCGAAGACAGCGACTGCCTGGTGGTACTAACTTCTGAAGAAACGGGATCGATCTCGGTCGCTTCCGCCGGAGCGATCGAAACCAATCTTTCCCCGGAAGATTTGAGCGACCGCTTGCGCGAAATGGTGTCGCGCCGCCGGGCCACCATGGTCCTGCCGGCCGCGGTTTCGCAAGCGCGAACGCCGGTGCGGAGATAGGCCTTGGGTTTCCTGCGCAAGTACGTTTTCGCCAACGCGGGCTTGAAGCTTCTGGCCGTCGCGATTTCGTTTCTCATCTGGGCGACGTATACCTCCGAACCGTACGCCGAGGTCGGCTTTCTGGTGCCTCTGGAATTCACCACCATGCCACCTGAACTGGAAATATCGGGTGACGTTCCCACCGTGGTCCATATCCGCGTGCGCGGCCGCTCGGCACTGCTCCGCCGCATGATTCCCGCCGATCTGAACCTGCGACTGGACATGAAAAGTGGCAAGCAAGGAACCATGACCATCAATTTCACGCCCGAAATGGTAGGCGCACCGTATGGCGCGACCGTCGTGCAGGTTGAACCGACCGAAATCCACGTTACTCTTGTGCCGCGCCACGGCCCCGCTCCTCCCGCCGGATAACTGGCCGCGTGCTAGACTGGAAAAACCGAGGGCGAATGGATTGCCCAGGCCAGCACGATTCCGGCGGGCTCTAAGTGGGGCCCGCACCCTGATCCCCAATGACCAAAGAACTGTTCGGCACGGACGGCATTCGCGGCATTCCCGGCACTTATCCGCTGGACGACGCCACGCTTTACGGGGTCGCGCGGGCGCTGGGCAAGTATCTGCTTGAAACCGACGCGAAGCCTCGTGTCCTGATCGGCATGGATACGCGCGAATCCGGCCCTCACATCGCTTCGCAGCTTGCCGCCGGCCTCGCCGATGACGGCGTGGCGTTCCTTTCCGCGGGCGTCATCACGACTCCCGGGGTTGCTTGCCTCGTTCGGCAAAATAAATATTCGGCGGGAATGGTGATTTCCGCTTCGCATAATCCGTTTCATGACAATGGCGTCAAGCTATTCGCCGGAACGGGGATGAAATTTCCGGATGACGTCGAGGAGCATCTCGAGACCGAAATTCACCAGCACAAAGGCCGTGAGACGGCGCCGCACGGCGTTCCTGTCCCGGCCGATCTCTCGCTCGATGAAGAATATTTGGCGTATCTGCGCGGGCGGGCCATCCCCGGAGCGAATCTCAAGGGATTGAAATTGGTCCTCGATTGCGCCAATGGCGCCGCCAGTCTCCTTGGACCGGCGCTGTTCCGTTCCCTCGGCGCGGAAGTGATCGCCATTCACAACCAGCCGAACGGGCGCAACATCAACGACGGCTGCGGCTCACTGCATCCGGAAAAGCTGCGCGAGAAAGTCCTCGAAACTCGGTCGTCCCTTGGCGTGGCGTTTGACGGCGATGCCGACCGCGCCATGTTCGTGACCGCCAGCGGGCGTCACGTGGACGGCGACGGAGTTTTGCTGGCCGCGGCGCGATATTTAAAGTCCGTTGGGCAGTTGCGCGGTGGCCGCGTCATTGGCACGACGATGGCGAATCTGGGCCTCGAGCGCGTCCTTGACGCCGAGGGCTTGAGCCTCGCGCGGGTCCCCGTGGGCGACCGCTACGTTCTGGAAGAAATGCTGCGCAGCGGCGCGAATCTCGGCGGCGAACAGTCGGGCCACATCATTTTTCTCGACGACGCGACCACCGGCGACGGCCTGCTTACGGCGCTCAAGATCTCCTGCCTCGTCGCCCTGCGCGGCCCGCTCGACGAGCTGGTGCACGGCCTGAAAGTGTTTCCCCAGACGATCGTGAACGTGCAAGTAAAGTCCAAGCCTCCCCTCGAATCCCTTCCCATCGTTTCCGCCGCGATTGACAAGGCGACGAAAACCCTGGGTGCCGCCGGACGAGTCGTGGTGCGCTACTCGGGCACCGAACCCAAAGCGCGCGTCATGGTCGAAGCCGAGCACGCCGAGGACGTTACCCTGTGGGCCGAAACCCTCGCTTCCGCCATTCGCGCCGCCATAGGGGCCTGAATTCTCCCAAAGACAGTAGTCATGGGCGGCTAATTATGTGAAAAACTGTAGAAAATTGAGCGGTGGGAATTCGCTGCTCTCATGCTGGTCATTCTATCTCCCTCTTTTTCTGTCAGTTAATGGATCCTAAGGAGATATTTGAGTTGTGGCACTTGGGTTGCACTTATTGTGGTCAAGTGGTTTTGATCTTTCCCGGGGTGGTTAATGCGTCCCGGCTGGTACCGGGACGGGGTGAAATGGGGTTTAGCTGGAAGGGGCTCGGAGACGAGCCCCTTTTGATTTTCGGCCTGCGGAGATAGCCCGCCTGATCTATCTTCCTTCTTTCGGCTGCCCGAGCATGTTCATCGCAAAACTAAAATAGCTAACTTTAAAGATTACGCACGATTGCGTGTGGCGCGGGCAGAAGAGCGGCAACGCTGGGTTGATTTTCCGCGAATCCCGAAAGAACATTACCTGTTCCGCACCACGCCGCGGTCTGCGCGTTGACGCTGCAGTCTTATACCACTTAGCATGAGGATGGTGCGGCTCACACTCCATGGCTAGAACAATCGAAGAAGATCTCGCCCAGCTTGAGAGGGACATCCGCCAGCTGAAGATCGAGTACGAACAATACTTCGGCGGCGGAAAGGCGCGTCCGCCCGCGGAAATCGAGTGGCGCATCGATACGACACTCAAGCGCTACAGTGACCGCGGCGCGCAGATGAACTACAGCCAGCGCTTCCGCTACGGCAACCTGAGTCAGATGTACTCGAAGTTTCGCGAAATCTTCCGAAAGCGCCTGAAACAAAAAGAAGAGGGCACGGTGCAGCGCCACTTCGGCGCCGCCGCTCGCGAGATTGAGGCGGAGCGGGCTCGCAAGCGCGCCGAAGCGGAAAAGACAAATGCCTCGCGATTCCCGTTTGCCGTTTCCTGGAAGGACCCTGACCACGAGAAGAAAAAAGTCGAGGAACTCTTCGCGGCGTTTCGCGACGCAAAAGCGGAGGCGGGAGAAGATACCGAGCCGCTGACCATGGACGCCTTCCAGAATTTTGTCCGGCAAAAAACCGACCAACTCAAGAAACAACAGGACGCGCATGAAGTCGAGTACGTCGTATCCGTGGAAGGCAAACACGCGCGGCTCAAGGCGCGCGTGAAATCCTGAAGATTTGCTTACCACGTTCGTCAATCCCGACGAAGATCATCCAACGATGTAGGAATTGTTTCCGGGCTAGGACCAGTGGCACAGGCTTCAGCCTGTGGGTTTTGGTCCTTGCAAGGATGAAACCCCACAGGCTGAAGCCTGTGCCACTAAACCCTCGCGTTCACGCGCGCTCGCGGCGTCAGGCCTTGATGTACCAGGGCACGTTGATCAGCACGATGTTGCGGCTGCCCTTCACCAGGAGCAGCGCCTTCAGCAGTTCCGCGCGCTGGTTGTGCAGCGGGTAGTGATACCAGTGCCGCTCGACGAGCTCCGGCACGATCACCGCGATTTGCCGGCCCGGATTATTCAGCTCCATATCCAGCACGTAATCCAGGATCGGTCTGATGATCAGCCGGAACGGCGACGCCAGATTCACCAATGTGGGCGGCGTCCCGCCGGCCTGCGCGACCGGGTCGGCGACCAATCGTTTCCAATTGTCTTGCAGCGCGTTGGTTTCCTCTTCCGTGCCCACGTGCACCGCATGAATTTCCGGCGAAAGCGTCAACGCAAATTCCATTGCGCGTTGCGAAATTAACGACCACGACTGAATCGGCACGATCACGATGGGCGGCCCCAGGTGTTCGATTTGCAGCGGACTGGGACACCGGACTTCCTCGGTGACCTGATCGTAATGCCGGTGCACCCACATCATGGCGGACATCATTCCGGCGATCAGCAACACGCTGATCCACGCTCCCGAAGTAAATTTTGCAACCAGCACGACCACAAGCGTTGCGCCTGTAGCCATGGCCCCGAGCCCGTTGATGAGCATGCTCCGCCCAGCCCCGCGGCCCGGGTTCCGGCGCCAATGCCCCACCATCCCCGCTTGCGACAATGTGAACGCCAGGAATGCGCCAATCGCAAAAAGGGGAATCAGCCGGTCGGTTACTCCGCGAAATATAATCAGCAGAATGCCCGACAAAATGGCCAGCACATAAATTCCCTGCGAATACACGAGACGCCGCCCGCGATAGCCGAACGAGTGCGGCAGAAATCCGTCGTGCGCAACTGCTTTGCAAAGGCGCGGAAAATCGGCAAACGCGGTGTTGGCGGAAAGCGAGAGAATCAACAGCACGGAACCGATTGTGAAGTAATAGAACACTCCCCGTCCCGCGATGGCCGCGACCAGCAAGGAAATCACGCTTTGATAACCGGGCAGCCCGGGGTCGGTCGCCTGAATGCCGTAGGCGCGGACCAGATACGCGATGCCCGCGAGAAGAATTGCCAGCAGGCCAATGATCACGGTCAGCGTCCGCTGCGCGTTGCGCACGGTCGGCTCGCGGAACGCGCGCACACCGTTGCTGACGGCCTCAACGCCCGTCATGGCCGTGCAGCCGTTGGAGAACACTTGCAGAAGCAGCCACATACTCACCGCGACAGTCACGGGGCCCGCAACGCTCGCAGGTGGCGCGACAACAGGAACAGGACGCCCCGCCGCGAATACCGTTTTCGTGAAGCCGATGAGGATGGCGACCAACATGGAGCCGAGAAACGCGTACGTCGGGATCATGAAAAACACGCCCGCCTCCCGAACGCCGCGCAGGTTCACGATCGTGACAATCACCAGGATGGCCAGGCAAAGTGCAAGCGTGTGCGGCTGAAGTTGCGGCACGGCCGAAACGAGCGCGCCCACCCCGGCGGAAATTCCCACGGCTGCGGTCAGCACGTAGTCAAGCATCAGCGCCGCCGCGGCCAGCAGGCCTGGATACGTCCCCAAATTTTCCGACGCTACGGTGTAAGACCCGCCCCCTCCAGGATAGGCCGCAATGGTCTGCCGGTAAGAAAAATACACGATCGCCAGCAAAACAATAATGCTGGCGCTCACCGGCACAATGTAAGCGACTCCCGCCGCGCCCAGCGGAATCAGCAGCGTCAGCGCCGCCTCAGGCCCATACGCCGCCGAACTCAGCGCATCCAGACCAAAGATCGGTATCCCCGCAACGGGCCCGATCTGCTCGGCGCGCTCGTCGGAAGTGGCCAGCGGCTTTCCCAGAAGTATGTCCACAAAAGACAAGGGTCCTCCAAAGGGTGGACGATGAGTGTAACGGGAGGCGGTTGCAATTGGAATGGACAAGCTGGGTGTGCCGTGGCATGAGGTTCCAAGGACGGCCTGACGGAATTTGTGCGGCAACTGGCCGCGCGCGGGATGGGATTGTTTCCACTGGCGGTAGTGGAAACTGTTTAGTTGACACTGTAAACTAAAACATTTACACTCGAACAATGATCGGCGGCTTCCGGCATAAGGGGGCTTCAAGAAATTCATCTTGCCGGCAAGACACGCCGGATCGGCGCCGATCATATCCGGAAGTGCGTGCGTATCCTGCAATTGCTGGAAGTGGCGGAGCGGCCCGAGGACATGAACATCGCGGGCTTTCGCTTCCACGGCCTGCAAGGCGTTCCAAAACGCTGGTCGGTGCGCGTGACCGGGAATTACCGGATCACTTTCGGCTGGTCGGGTGAAAACGCCTTGGAAGTCGATTTCGAAGACTACCATTAGGGAGGAAGTCATGGGACGAAAGAAGGGACTGCCGCCCGTCCATCCGGGCGAGATCATCAAGGAAGACATCCTGCCTTCTGTCGGCTTGTCCGTGACGGCTGCTGCGAAAGCTCTGGGCGTGTCCCGCCAGATGCTTCACGACATTCTGGCGGAGCGCAAGCCCTTGTCGGCTATCATGTGTCTGAAGGTGTCCCGTCTGTTCGGAAGTTCGCCGGAAGTTTGGATGCGGTTGCAGGCAGCCTACGACCTAAGGAAGGCTGAGCAAAACAAGAAGGTCATGCAACGCGTCGCGCGGATCGTGCCTGTAAAACCGGTCGAAGAAGTTCGGGCCTGAATCACTGCGCGAGCGGGCTTTCTTCAACCTGGAAGCTTGCTTGTCTGATGGTCCGCTCCCGCCTCACAATCTCCTCTTTCTTGATAGGTCCCGGCACACGGGCCAAATAGTTTGCGATCATTTTGCATTTACAGCACAGACAGGAAATGGAGGCTCTTCCCGTCCGTGGTTAGAACCTAGGCGATCACTTGACCCTCGCCGATGTTGATGCCCTTCTTTTTGGACCCAGTTCCTGCTTTTCGATTCTTTCGCTCGCGCATACAATAGACGTTTTCCTTTCATTCTTTGGAGGATTCTGTGCCTGTGGAACGCGCGCTGGTGAGTGTTTATGACAAGAGCGGGCTGACGGAGTTTGTGCGGCAACTGGCCGCGCGCGGGATCGAGATTGTTTCCACCGGAGGCACGGCCAAGCTGCTGCGCGAAGCGGGGATCACTGTGCGCGATGTTTCCGAGCTTACTGGGTGGCCGGAGATGCTGGGCGGGCGCGTGAAGACTCTGCACCCGAAAGTCCATGGCGGCATTTTGTTCCGGCGCGGAGAGGCGGGCGACCGCGCGCAGACTGTGGAACACAAGATTGCGCCCATCGATCTGGTCGTCGTGAATCTCTATCCCTTTGAGGCGACTGCCGCGAAGGCGGACCTGACTCCGGAAGATTTGATCGAGAACATCGACATCGGCGGGCCGACTATGGTTCGCTCGGCCGCAAAAAATTTCGAGAGTGTTGCCGTGGTCACTGATCCTGCCGACTACGCCGCCGTCGCCGCCGAAATTACGGCGCACGGGGAAGTGAGCCTCGCGACGCGGCTGGAACTCGCGCGCAAAGCGTTTGCGCTCACCGCGCGCTACGACGGCAAGATCGCGACGGAACTCGAGCGCCTGTCGGCGAGCAGCGGTTCGATCGAGCTGGGCCAGCGCCCGCTGCTGCCCGAGCGGCTGCACTTTGCCTACGCGCGGCGGCAGGAATTGCGCTACGGAGAAAATCCGCATCAGCGCGCGGCGCTTTATGTCCCTGCGGGATCCGCCGCCAAAGGGCTTGCCGCGGCGCGCCAGCTTCAGGGCAAAGAGCTTTCTTACAATAATCTCGTAGACCTCGAAGCGGCCCTCGACCTCGCCATGGAATTCCGGCGGCCCGCGGCCGTCATCGTGAAGCACAACAATCCGTGCGGCACTGCGGAGCAGGAGACGCTGGCGGAAGCGTACGCGAAAGCCCTGGCCTGCGATCCGATCTCCGCGTATGGCGGCGTGATGGCGTTCAATCGCCCGCTCGACGCCGCGACTGCCGAAGAAGTGGCGAAACTTTTCGTCGAGTGCATCGTCGCGCCTGGATACGATCCGGCGGCACTCGAAAAGTTTGCGACAAAGAAAAATTTGCGCCTACTGCATCTCCCCGCGTGGGATGGCGTCGCGCGCGAATCTGATCTCGAGTTGAAACGAGTTTCCGGCGGCGTCCTCGTGCAGGAACAGGATCGCCACGAACTCGCCGAGACCGATCTGAAAATCGTCACGCGCCGCGCGCCCACGCGCGAAGAAATCGAGGCCATGCTCTTTGGCTGGAAAGTTTGCAAACATGTGAAATCCAACGCCATCGTCTTCGCGCGCGCGGGACAGACGGTGGGCATCGGCGCGGGCCAGATGAGCCGCGTCGACTCGGTGAAAATCGCCGTCATGAAAGCGCAATTGCCGCTGGCGGGAAGCGTCGTGGCTTCGGACGCCTTTTTTCCTTTCCCCGACGGCGTGGAGGAAGCGGGGAAGGCCGGCGCTACCGCGGTGATTCAGCCGGGCGGCTCGGTTCGCGATGCGGACGTCATCGCCGCGGCGGACCGGCTAGGGATCGCCATGGTGTTTTGCGGCGTGCGCCATTTTCGGCACTGACGGAACTGGTTTCTCCCGGGAACGCCAATCTCCCCGCCGCGGCGGGCGATCTTCGCCACGCCAATCGGGAGATTGGCGTTCCCAGGTTCAAACAATCCGGTTGCAATATGCGGCGGGAACCGAAGCAGCATGCCGCGCATCCAACAAAGTGGCAGGGTTTTACGGCGCACTTGTCTCTCGTCCCTTGAACCACTCGAGGCCACAAACGCAGTTCCGGAGAGGAAACCAAATTCAGGATGCGTTTTGACGGACGGCTCGGCGTGGCGGATAATCCCTTTTGCGGTGAATGAATGAAAACTGGCCGGAATCTCGCCGTACTTTCTCTTTTCTTGCTGCTGGGCGGAACTTCCACCGGCGCTTGGCAAGGAAAGAATAATCCGAATTCGCAACCCGCTCCCGGAGCGTCCGCTTCGCAGGACGAAATCGCCAAGCACAGCGAAGCCTATTTCGACTTCGTGATGGGGCACTATTACGCGCAGGAATATCAAATCAGCAGCCATACGGAAGACGTCAACAAGGCCATCGATTTCCTCAAGAAAGCGTTCACGCTCGATCCGAACAGCCAGCAAATCGGCGACGAGCTTGCCGAAATTTATTACCAGTCGCAGAGGATTCGCGACGCGGTCACCGAAGCGAATTCGATCCTCGCCAAGGACCCGGACAATCTTCCCGCGCGCCGCCTGCTCGCGCGAATCTACGTGCGCACGCTCGGTGATTTGAGCAACACAGCCGGGCAGCGCGATACGCTCGCGCACGCCACCGAGCAATACCGCGAAATCCTTCGCCTCGATCCCACCGACAGCGATGCCGCTCTCTGGCTCGCGCGCCTGTACCGCCTGCAAAACGAACAAGACAAGGCCGAAGCTGTTCTCCGCGACCTGCTCGCGCGCGAACCCGCAAACGAGAACGGCGTCGAGCAACTGACCCAGCTTTTGCTGGATGAAGGGAAATCGCAGGAAGCGGTTTCCTCTCTGCAAGTCATCCTGCAGCGCGCGCCCACTCCGCGTTTGTGGGAGTTGCTGGGCGATGCCTACAACCAGATCCACGATCTTCCGAAGGCCGAGCAGGCCTATCGTCATGCCGCGGATGCCCAGCCGGACGACATCAACCACCACAAAGAACTCGCGCAAACGCTGCTCACCGAGGAAAAATATCCGGAAGCGCTCGAACAATTTCAGCGCCTGACGCAGATGGACGCAGACAATCCGGACAACTATATCCGTCTCGCCGAAATTTACCGCCAGTTGAAACAGCTCGATAAGGCCGAGCAAAACATCCTGCTCGCCAAGCAGCGCGCGCCCAACAGCCTGGAAGTGACCTATTACCAGGCTTCGATCTACGAGGATCAGGGACGCCTCGACGATTCCATTCGCGTGCTTTCCGATGCCGTGACGGCCGTGAAGACGGAGTCCGAATTTACGCCATCGCGCCGGCGCACGCTCGCCATCCTTTTCCAGCAGCTCGGACAGTTGTATCGCGAAACGAGCAACTACACGGCGGCGGTGAACACATTTGAGGAAATGCTGCGCCTCGGAACCGAGGAAGACCGCCGGGCGCGCGTGATGATCATTGACACCTATCGCGAAGCGCGCGACATGCCCAAAGCGCTCGACGCCGCGCGCAAGGCAGTCGACGCTTACCCGAAGGAACGGTCCATCCTCATCGCACAGGCGCTTCTCTTTGGTGAAAATGCGCAGGCCGATCAAGCCGCTTCAAAGCTTCACGCCTTGCTGGACGGTTCGGCCGCCGATTTTGAAATCCAGCTCGATATCGCCCAGGTCTACGAAGAAAGCAAGCGCTGGGCGGACGCGGAGCAGGCCATTCACGCGGCGGAAAAAATCCAGCCGGATGCCTCCGGCAAGGAAATGACCGGCTTCCTACTCGGCGCGATTTTTGAGCGCCAGAAAAAATTTGACCAGGCCGAAGAAGAATTCCGCAAAGTGCTGGACGCCAACCCGCGCAATGCCTCGACGCTCAACTATTACGGCTACATGCTGGCGGACCGCGGAATCCGTCTTGACGAAGCTACCGATCTGATCAAACGCGCCCTCACGGATGACCCGAGCAACGCGGCATATCAGGACAGCCTCGGCTGGGCGTACTACAAGCAGAACATGCTCGACAAAGCGGAAGAGCTGTTGCGGCAGGCGGTGATTCGCGAGGCCCACGATCCGACCATCCTGAGCCATTTGGGCGACATCTATGCCAAGATGGGGAAGGACAGCCTCGCCGAAGCGCAATGGCAGAAATCGCTCGATGAATGGCACCGCGCCCTCCCGGCGGATTTCGAAGCCGCCAAGATGGCGGAAGTCGAACAAAAAATTTCCGCGCTGAAACGCCGGCTCGCGCAGCAGAAAACACCCGGCGACTCAAAGCCGTAGTAGCATATCCCTCCTATGAAATCGGTCCGCGTTCCCGCCTATGCGAAGGTGAACCTGCGCCTTAACGTCCTCGGGCTTCGCGCGGACGGCTATCACGAATTGCGGACCATTTTTCAGGCGATTTCCCTGCATGACACTTTAGTGTTGGAAACCAAGCGAGAACCCGGCATCGATCTGCGCATCACCGGAAATCCTCAACTCGCCGGTGAGCCGGGGCAGGACAATCTCGTCTATCGCGCTATTCATCAGCTTGCCCGCGAAATTGGATTTCAGCGCGGAGTGCGCGCCGTCCTGACCAAGCGCATTCCCGTGGGCCGCGGACTGGGCGGCGGATCGAGCGATGCCGCCGCGGCGCTCCTGGGTCTTCTTCGGCTGGCTGGAAAACGCATCGCCGCGCCACGCCTGCTGGAAATCGCGTCCGGCCTTGGCGCGGACGTTCCGTTTTTCCTGCACGGCGGCCGCGCTCTTGGAATTGGCCGCGGAGATGAAATATATCCTTTGCCCGATGTGGCGCGCCGCCAAGTGCTGGTGATTTCGCCGCATGACATTGCCGTGCCCACGAAGGACGCCTACGGCTGGCTGTCCCAGGAATTGACAAACGGGGACGGCCCCACTAAACTAATGCGGTTCTGTGCTCTGTGCTGGAGCCCTCAGGGGGGCGCCCTCTCAAACGATTTTGAGGCTGCTGTCTTTCCCCGGTATCCCCGATTGGCTGCGATCAAGAGGGAATTGCTTCAGCAAGGAGCCGCAGAGGCCTCGCTGGCGGGTAGCGGTTCGGCGGTGTTTGGAGTCTATCAACACCCAGCGAAGGCGCGCCGGGCTGCCCGAGCGTTTCCGAAAGATCAGGTTTTTCTCTGCACGACTCTTTCGAGGGCAGAGTACCGCCGAAAAATGGGTGGGCCCGATCTTGACTGAATGGTTCGAGCACTCGTAAGGATCATCAAACTTGACCGACGATAAGTTCAAAATTTTCAGCGGCAGCGCGAACCCGCGCCTGGCCGAAGATATTTGCCGCAGCCTGGGCGTGAAGCTGGGCGAGGCCAAGCTCGGCAAATTCAGCGACGGCGAAGTGTATTTTCAGGTTTTGGAAAATGTGCGGGGCGCGGATGTTTTTGTCGTGCAGCCCTGCACGAACCCCGCCGATTTTCATCTGATGGAATTGCTGATGATGATGGACGCGTTCAAGCGCGCGTCGGCGTGGCGCATCACCGCGGTCGTGCCGTACTACTGTTACGCGCGCCAGGACCGCAAGGACAAGCCGCGCGTTCCGATTTCCGCGAAACTCGTCGCCGATCTGATGGAGACCGCCGGGGCGAACCGGGCGTTGACGCTCGATTTGCATGCGCCGCAAATTCAGGGCTATTTCAACGTGCCGGTGGACCACTTGTATGCCATGCCCGTGCTGGTTGAGTACTTCGAGAAGAAAAAGATCGGGAATCTCACCGTGGTATCGCCCGATGCGGGAGGCGTGGAGCGGGCGCGCGCCTTCGCCAAGAAACTCGATTCGCCGCTGGCCATCGTGGATAAGCGCCGCGTGGATATTGACGTCAGCGAAGTGATGCACCTGATCGGCGATGTGCGCGGGCGCGCCACGCTGATCATCGACGACATCATCGACACGGCGGGGACTCTCGTGAAAACCGCCGAGGCCCTGTTGAAGGAAGGCGCGACGAAAGTCTACGCGGGCTGCACGCACCCGGTGCTTTCCGGACCGGCCGTCGAGCGCATTTGCGCGTCGAAAATCGACGAAGTCATCGTCACCGATTCCGTGCCGCTGACCGAGAGCGCGAAAAAAGTTTCCAAGATCAAGGTCCTGAGCGTCGCCGAGCTGCTAGCTCGCGGCATTCATTCAATCCATGAGGAGACCTCGATCAGCGAATTGTTTTTCTGAGGTATAAGTAGCACAGACTTCAGTCTGTGGGGTTCCATCAGATCTTGGCGGGCGCGCTCGGCTCGGGTTCACCAATGAACCCCCACAAACTGAAGTCTGTGCTACTAAAAATCGAGCGCTCTTTGAACTTTCAAGCAGCCGGCGCACGAAATTACTTTCGGCGGTAGAAAACGAAATTCGCTTTAGAAATGGGGAAGGATTTATGGAACAAATCATTGTGGAAGCAGCCCCGCGGGAAACCAGGGGCAAAAACGCAGCTCGGCGCCTCCGCGTGACCGGCACAGTTCCCGCTGTCCTCTATGGCGGCAAGGGAGGACCGCAGGCGCTCCAGGTAAATACGAAGCACGTGTCGGCGATCCTGCGCTCGGCCACCGGACACAACACCATTCTCACCGTAAAGACCCAGGACGGCGAGCATTCCGCCATCGTGAAGGAATATCAAGTCGATCCGGTCAAGGGCACGCTCCTTCACGTGGACCTCTTGCGCGTCGCCATGGACGTGCTCATGCGCGTGAAAGTTCCCGTGCACACGTTTGGCGAACCGCAGGGCGTCAAACTTCAGGGCGGCATCTTCGAAATGGTGACCCGCGAAGTCGAAATCGAGTGCTTGCCGGCCGATATTCCCACTGAATTCCGGATGGATGTCTCGCCTCTGATGATGGGGATGCAACTTCGCGCCTCGGACATTCCGCTCGATCCGCAAAAAATGAAATTGATGACCGATCCGCAGCGCGTGCTCGCGCACGTCGTCGCCCTGCGCGTCGAGGAAGAGAAGCCCGCCGAAGCCGTTGCCGCCGAAGCCGCCGCAGCGCCGGCCGAGCCCGAGCTCATCAAGAAGGGCAAGAAGGAAACCGAAGAGGGCGAGGAAGGCGAAGAGGCCGCGCCAGCCGAGAAGGAAAAGAAGAAGTAGCGCGCAAAGTAGGACAGCCACTCTTGGTTGTCCTCCTTTTTGGCGGCGAAGCAAGAGTTCTTGTAGGGCACGGTTTCAACCGTGCCGTCACGCGCCTGAAATGAGAAAGGCTTTAGCCACTGGCGGTTCGGAGCGCACGTTGCGGTGGGGCGGATGCGCCTGATCGTGGGCTTGGGCAATCCCGGCATCGAATACGCCTGGACGCCGCACAACCTGGGCTTTCTGGTGGTGGACGCGCTGGCGGAAGATGCAAATATTCGCGTCACCCGGCCGGAAGCGAAATCGTTCGTGGGACTGGGCCAGATCGCGGGGCGGGAAGTGGTTCTCGCCAAGCCGCAGACGATGATGAATCTGAGCGGCCTCGCGGTGCGGGAACTCGTAAGCCGCGCCGAGTGCGAGCCGTCCGAAATGATCGTCGTTTGCGACGACATCGCGCTCCCCTGGGGAATGCTGCGCGTCCGGGAACGCGGCACGGCGGGCGGCCATAACGGACTCAAATCCGTGATAGGCGCCATCGGAACGACGGAATTTGTTCGCGTGCGCCTCGGCGTGAAGCCCGAGGAAATGCGCGGTGATCTGAAAGAGTACGTGCTTCGCCAGATCCGCCGCGACGAAGAGGATCTGGTCGCCGAAGAAATCGAGCAGGGCGCCGAAGCCGTGAAAGTGATCTTGGCGGAAGGGACGCAGAGCGCGATGAATCGCTTCAATCGCCGCGTTTCCCCGCAGGACGAAGAAGAAACGGAAGAGTAAGCCGGTTTTGGGGTATGTAGCGCCCGCCTTCAGGCGGGCATTCCGAGCCCCTCGCGACGGGGTTCTAACAAAAATCGAAATGGCGGTTCGCATTAGAAGTCGGAAGAAAGTTTGAGAAACGGAGTCAAAAACTATGGACGAACGCGTATACGACTTGATCTTCATCTGCCGGCCAGCCACCCCGGAGGAAGAGGTCAACAAGATTGTAGCGACACTCGAGCATTCCACCGGAGAGCACGGCGGCAAAATCGAGAAAACCGAGAAGTGGGGCACGCGGCGCCTCGCCTACCGCGTGGCGAAACACCGCGAGGGCTTTTTCGTGTACATGGTCGTGAAGAGCACGCAGGGCGACCTGATCAAGGAACTCGAGCGGCGGCTGAAAGTTTCCGACGCCGTCATCAAGTATCAGACCATCCGCCTCGACGAAGAACTGAAGCGCCAGCAGAAACTCGGCAAGCATCGCGAGCGCCGCGCCAGCCGCCGCCCGCGCAAGCAGGCGCCCGCTGCGCCGCCGCAACAGCAGCAACAAGTTCCCGCAGCCGCCGCCGAATAACGAGCGGCCTGCGAATCGATTTCTACAGGGAAAGGAAACACGATGTCCGATCAACCGGCACCACCAGCGCCACCAGAAACACCGAACCCTAGTCCCAGCCCCGCTCCTCGCGTCGAGGGGGGACACACGGGCGGGCCTCCTCGCCGCTCCGAAGGCCATGGAGGGGGCGGAGGAGGACAGCGCCGCGAAGGCGGCGGCCCAGGCGGTCCCGGAGGACCGGGCGGCGGCCCAGGCGGCCCGCGCCGCGGCGGAAAGCGCCAGTATTTCCGCAAGAAGAAAGTGTGCCGCTTCTGCGTCGAGCACGTGGACTTCATCGACTACAAGAAAGTCGAAATGCTCCAGCCGTTCGTGCAGGAGCGCGGCAAGATTCTGCCCCGCCGCATGACCGGCACCTGCTCGCGCCACCAGCGCTGGCTCGGCGAAGCGATCAAGCGCGCCCGCAACATCGCGCTCTTGCCTTTCGCGACGGAACTGTAACCAAGAAAAAAGCTTCCAACACAGAGAACACAGAGGGCGCAGAGAAAGGAACGAAGTAAAAAAGAGACCAAGAAAAACCGTTATTAAAGAAGTACAGGATTTCGGCAATCGTCAGAATGGTTTTCTCAGCTTTTCTCTGTGCCCTCTGTGTTAAAAGTTTTTGAATTTTGCATTTTGAAATTGTAGATTTCGCGCCCTGCTCCCGGGCGCAAACGACAAGAAGAGGAACGCCATGCAAATCATTCTGCAGGAAGACGTCGAAAAACTGGGAACCCGCGGTGAAGTAGTGGAAGTCGCCGCCGGCTACGCGCGCAACTATTTGCTGCCGCAGAAACTCGCGCTCGAAGCTTCTCCCGCCAACATCAAGCGCCTGGAAAAAATCCGCATCACGCTCTCTAAGCGCACCGCCACCGAAAAGGACGCGGCCCAGCAGCAAGCCGCCCTGCTCAACCAGGTGACCGTGAAATTCGCCCGCAAGGCCGGCGAGAACGACCAGTTGTTCGGTTCCGTGACGTCCGCCGATCTGGCCGATGCCCTGAAGGCGCAAGGCTTCGAGATCGACAAGCGCCGCATCCAGCTCGACGAGCCGATCAAAATCGTCGGCGAAAGGCCCGTCACCGTGAAGCTCGTCCACGGAGTCACCGCCGAATTCAAAGTGGCCGTCGAAAAAGAAGCGTAGGACAGGCTTCAGCCTGTCGCCTTCTGCTGCGGATCCTCCAACCAAAACCCGACAGGCTGAAGCCTGTCCTACTGGTTCATCACCCCATCCCGACATTAGAATTTGTCAAGAATTTTCGAAAAGATATTCACAGGTTCCGCGCGAATTCCACAGGGCTGGTTTTCCCCTTCCGCGATAAAATCAACCCTGTCGCCGACTCCGGTCCCGGCTCCGCCCCATGACGTGCTGTGCCTAGCGACCTTTTAGTTGAGCCAGGGAATCCTCAACCCCAGCGGAGGATCACATGACAAACGATTTGAACAGTCCGGTGGCTATTCTCGACAAAGAAATTGCAAAGTATCCGACCTACACGATCGAAACGTTCGAGCTCTGCGATTGCTGCGGCGCGCGTTTCGGCATTGGCTACCACCAGGCCTGCCAGCACCACGCGGATGCCGCCAGCCAGCAGGACGAACTCCCCAAGAAGTTGCGCGAAATGCTTGCCGAAGACCACGGCCACGACCGCAAGCACAAGCTCTTCACCGAAATCTGGATCATTCCCACGTGGGAGAGGTCGACCAGGTCGCCTCTCAGCCGGACCAGGTTGTAGGAACGCAGAACAAGCTCGTTCCCATCGCGCGATAAGTTTTTCGCCCAGCTGTTAGTTTTCAAATGTTTCTCCAGTCTTCGAATGGTTTTCCTCCATATCCACAAGTTTTTTTAAATCCACAGGTCTCGCTGCGGCTTCTTCATTGTGGCCGTTGACGGAAACGGCCATGATTCATGTGCGATCTCAAAAAGAATCGCTCGAGAAAATATGGTTTGCGCCGCAGTTGACAGAACACTCTGAGCGGACGAAACTAAGGCGAATCACAAATGGCCACCGCTAGCACATCGCTGGAACGTCCCCTGCCCCACAACGTGGAGGCGGAGCGCAGCATCCTCGGCGCGATCCTTCTCGACAACAATGCCATCAATCCCGCCATCGAGAAGCTCAAGCCGGAAGATTTTTTCCACGATCATCACCGGCGCATTTTTCAGCAGATGATCGCGCTGGGCGAGTCGCAGCAGGCGATCGATCTCGTCACGCTCACGGAGCAGTTGCAGCGCAGCGGCGAACTGGAATCGGTCGGCGGCGCGGCATACGTCTCGCAGTTGATGGACGGCGTGCCGCACATCACCAACGTCGAGCACTATGCGCGCATCGTGAAAGAGAAAGCGCTGTTGCGCGGCCTGATCCATGCGACGAGCGCGATTCAGCAACAGGCCCTCGAAGCCGAGGACGACGCCGATACGATCCTGGACCGCGCCGAATCCTCGATCTTTCAACTGGCCGAAGATCGCGTCCGCCTGGGCCTCGTCGGATTGCACGATGTGGTCACCGAAAGCCACGACCGCATCTCCCGGATTTACGAGGGAGGCCACCGCATCACGGGCCTCTCCACCGGTTACGACATGCTCGACAATCTGACCTCGGGCCTGCAGCCTTCCGAGCTTATTATTTTGGCGGCGCGCCCATCGATGGGCAAAACGGCCTTCGCGCTGAACCTCGCGGAAAACATAGGCGTGCGCGGAAACAAGCCCGTCGCGATTTTCAGCCTGGAAATGTCCAAGGAATCTCTTCTGCTCCGTTTGCTTTCCGCCGACGCCAAGATCGACTCGCACAAATTCCGGACCGGCCACTTGAATCAGGAAGACAAGGGCAGAATTCCCCGATCGCTCAGCCACTTGTCCGAAGCGCCGCTGTGGATCGACGACGCGGGCTCCGCCACGGTCGTGGAAATGGGCGCGAAGCTGCGGCGTCTGAAACGCGACAAAGGCCTCTCGCTGGTGATCGTGGATTACCTGCAACTCGTTTCCGCGCGCGGGCGATTCGGCAACCGCAACGAAGAAATCTCCAGCATCACGCGTGGCCTCAAAGCCATGGCCAAGGAACTCAAGGTTCCCATGGTCGTTCTCTCCCAGCTCACGCGCGCGCCCGAACGCGAAGACCGCGAGCCGCGCCTTGCGGACCTGCGCGAATCGGGCGCGATCGAACAGGACGCCGACGTCGTGATGTTCATCCATCGGCCAAACTTCTTCAAAAAATCCAGCGAAGTCAGCATGGAGGAACGCGGCGAAACCGACCTGATCATCGCCAAGCAGAGAAACGGCCCGACCGATACGATCCGATTTGTGTTTCAAGGTTCCTTCACGCGCTTTGAACAACGAGCGCCAGACGCCTGGACGGAGCCCGAGTAGATGTCCTCTATCGCCCACAGGTGTGTCGCTCTGGCATCTGTGCCTGCCAGCTGGAAGGTCACGAATTTCGATTTAGTCTCTGTAAGTCCAATTTGCTCTGCTAGTTAGCTCCTCCTCGCCGGTTCTAGTCAACATTTCCCCTGCGGCCCCACGCTTGCTATTCCTTCATTGGGAATTTGGTGGGCTCTGAGTAGGACAGGCTTCAGCCTGTCGCCTTTGGGCTCGAAGCGGAAACGGAAACCCGACAGGCTGAAGCCTGTCCTACTAGTTACTAAGCGGCGCGCAGATCCTCGCGAGTAATTTTTCTTCCGCGCCCAGATCGGGTACTCTTGAAGATTCCAATGCCACGAACCGTAAAATTTGATGGACGCCCCATCTGGGCCGAAGTAAGTCTGGGAGCGCTGACCCACAATCTGCGCGCGATCCGCGCCCACGTCAATCCTGCCCGTCCGGCAGGCGGGCCCGCGAACGCCCGCGGCCCGCGCCGGAAAATTCTCGCCGTCATCAAGAGCAACGCCTACGGCCACGGAATCGTTCCCGTCGCGCGCGCCCTCTCCAAGGTCCGTGCCGACTGGTTCGGCGTGACCTGTTCCGCGGAAGGCGCCGAACTGCGCGAGAGCGGCATTCGCGAACCGGTCCTGATCCTCACCGGCTTCTGGGCGGGCGAAGAAAAACGAATTCTCGACAACCATCTGACACCGGCGATCATGAGCGCAGACCAGTTGCGGCTGCTGGAAAAGGCGGCCGCGCAACAGCGCAAGCCGCGCAAACGCCCCTTCGATTTTCATCTCAAGATCGACACCGGCATGAACCGCCTGGGCATTCCGCCGTCGGAAGTTCCTTCGTTCGCGCGCGCGCTGGCGGATTGCCGACACGTGCGCCTGGCGGGCACGTTCACGCACATCGCCTCGTCGGAAGTTTTTACGACCGAACAAACGATCGAGCAGGAAAAAACATTTGATGCGGCGCTGGCCTGCATGCGTTCGCTGGGACTCGATCCCGGCATCGTGCACATGGCCAATAGCGCCGCGATCGTCAGCCGTCCTTCCACCTGGCGGGACATGGTGCGTCCCGGCGCGGTCCTCTACGGCTATCATCAATTCTTCGAGCCGTCCGAACTGAATCCGGAAATGGAAGCGAAACTTCCCATTCGTCCGGTGCTTTCGTTCCGCGCGCGGATTGTTTCGATCAAGGATTTGCCGCCGGGATCGCGCGTCGGATACAACGCGCGATGGACGGCGTCGGCGCCTTCTCGCGTGGCCGTGCTCGCCGCGGGATACGCGGACGGCCTCGTGCGCGTGCTTTCCAACAAGGGCCGCGTGATCGTTCGCGGCGAGATCGCTCCCATCATCGGCACGGTTTCGATGGACCTCACCACCGCCAACGTCACGGGAATCGCATCGGCGCGCGTCGGCGACATCGCCACAATTTACGGCACCGACGGCCGCACGACGCAATCCGTCCCCGACGTCGCGAAGATTGCCAATACCGCCAGCGCGGACCTGCTCTGCGCGCTGGGAAAGCGTGTCCCCCGCTTCTATCTGCCTTGACCCGAATCCCAGATTCCTAACTGCCTCCCTACCTTTTATGTTGAACGGTGGTTCTAGTGGCGCAGGCTTCCAGCCTGTGGGGGTTAGTCCTTGCAATGACCAAAACCCACAGGCTGGAAGCCTGCGCCACTAAAACCGTTCCCCGATTTTGATGAAATTGAACTGTCTATTTTTTCACTGCGGACGGGCGACTTCTACTGGCAGCGTTGCAGTTGCAGGCTTGATTCGACGCAAGACTTCGCTGGTCCACAATTTTTCGGTGAGCAGGGTGAGGAAGCCGTTCTCAAAATCGCAGACCGCGCAGAACAGATAATTCCGAAATGCGTTGTGATAGGCGTCCACGCCGCGATCGGCCAATTCACTTTCGACGGCGGGATCGCCCGCGGCCAGCTGCGCGCCAGCGCGAGCGCCAAACGTTTCTCCCGCAAATCGTTCGAAAAGCCCCACGAGCGCATCACCCGACGGCGCGGGGATGACTAGCGAATGGCCCGAGGCTTTTTCCTCAAACGCGACGCCGCGCTTGCGGCAGTAATCTCGCACGCGATCGAGGTGCGAGAAAAAATCGAGCGCCCACGGTTCCGTTCCCGGCAGCGCGCCAAGCGTGGCAGCCCAGAGTCGCGCCGCATCCGCGCCGCGCGCCGGCTCGCGGCTCTCGATCTCCACGAGATCGAGTCCCACGGCCTTGACGTCCGCCCCGAGATCGAGCGGCTCGACTTCCAATACGTATTGCAGGTCCGCCATCTCACGCTCACGCGTCCGCCGAAGCGCTCTTGGTGAAGCGCCTCTGGAAATCCGGCGATGCCTTCCGCGCTTCGAGCCAATCGAAAAACGCGTCGGGTGTTTCGAGCCACACCTTGAACCACATCATGATTTCTTCCTTCTCGGCGCGTTTTTCCGGTTCCACTTTGTGATTCCGCGCGATCATTTCCGCGCGGCGGCGGCCCATGCGCGCCACTTCCAGCACGCGCTCCACGGCGGCGCGCTCCTGTTCTTCTTGAAATTTCCGATAGAGCTCGTCCAGGCGCATGATGCACATCTCCGCGTCCTCGAGATTCGCAAAATGCAGCAGATCCTGGAATTCCTCCTCGTACTGGCCTTCGGTGTCCGCTTTTGTGGACCACACGATGCGCATGCCCGCGGTTTCCAGCACGCCCGCGATGTAATCGGCGGAAGTTTTTCCTCCCGCGCCGAGACGCGCCACGAGTTGCCTGCGGATCTGCTCGACCTCGGCCGGAGTGAATCGCGGCACGGAAAGCTCGCGCGCGATCTCCAGGATCAGTTCCTTCTTGGTTGGGTGATCCGCATGTGTCATGGCGACGACCTCACAGGCCTGGATTTGGTCAATGCCGGGGCTGGGGCTGTGGGTGGGCCGCCGGTTGATGGATTCCGCGACTCTTCTTCGAGCAATTGCCGGTAACGCGCGACATTATGATTATGCTCCTGAAGGGTCCTGCTAAAGAAGTGTCCTCCTTCGGTATTCGCGACAAAATACAGATCGTCGGTCTGCGGAGGGTCGAGGGCCGCGCGCAGAGCGGCTTCACCGGGATTGGCGATCGGCCCGGGCGGCAAGCCCCTGTTCCGATACGTGTTGTACGGGGAAGAGAAATGTAAATCTTCGCCGTTCAGTTTTCCCGTATACGCTCCGACCAGGGCCAGCGCGTAGGCAACCGTGGGATCGCATTGCAGCGGCTGCCCGATGCGCAACCGGTTTTCAAACACTCCGGCTACGTGCGGGCGTTCTTCCGGACGAGGAGTCTCGCGTTCCACAAGCGAAGCCAGCGTCACGGTATCCTGAATGCTCTGGTGCGGTGGCGCGCCGGTAACCGGCAAAGTCAGCCACTCCTGACGGAATTTCTTCACCATCGCGGCGGTCATGTCTTTTCCCGTCATGTGGCGCGGGAATTCATACGTCGCGGGGAAAAGAAATCCTTCAAGGCTTGGCGCGCCGGGAGCAAGGTCGCGAATCGGCGAAGGGTCGCGAGCGGCAACGAGAAATTCATCGCGGGTGAGGAATCCTTCCTGTGCGGCAAGGTCCGCGATATCGAACATCGTAAATCCCTCGGGGATCACGAATTCTTTTACGAACACGCGGCCGTTGGCGATCGCGTCGTACACGGCGAAGGACGTCACGGGACGGTCGAAGAAGTACTCGCCGGCCTGCATGGTCCGGCGCCCTCGCTGGCGGCACAAAAGTTCAAACGCGATCCGGCTGCGCACGACGCCGTTTTCGGCCAGCAACCGCGAGATCGTGCGTTGCGACGCGCCGCGCGGGATATCCACGTAGACCCCGTCGCTCGCGAACCCCTGATACGGCCGGTACAGCGCCAGGTAGAGGTATCCGCCCGCGAGGACCAGCAGAATCAGAAGAATGAGGAAGGTCCGGCGCATGTCAATCTCGCGATCCGGTTCGCACGCGCACGCGGTCCAAATAATCGCGCAGGATAATTGCGGCGGCGATGTCGTCGAGCGGCGTCTTCTTTTTTGTATCGATTCGCCCGGAGGAATCGCGACGCTTGCTCGTATTGTAAGTCATGCTCGCCAGCGTCTCGTGCGCTTCCCACGAACTCAGCCGCTCATCCATCATCTCCACGGGAAGGCCAAGGGCTTTCTCAACGCGCGCCGCAAAGCTCTTCGCTTCTTCCGACATCTCGCTCGGCGCGCCGTTCAGGCGCAAAGGAAGCCCAACAACAATCCGCTGAACTCCCTCTTGGCGCACCAGTTCACGCAGCCGGGCGAGATCGCGCCGGCGGTTGATCCGCGTCCAGGTAGCGTAGGCCCGGGAAGTCACGCCAAATTCATCCGAAAGCGCTAGCCCCATCCTCTTCTTTCCGTAATCGATCGCGAGAATCACACCCTTAGTATGAGGTTTGGCCGCCAAGGACATAGCACGGAGGGGAATCGCCACAAGCGTATTATAACTCGAAAGGAAGACTTTTCTGAGGCCAGGGGCAACGATGTTGCCCCAATGAAGAGTGGTTATCAGTGTGTTACGCCTTCCCGGATTCAGGAAGAGTTGATTTGGAGCAGGATTTTGTAGCGCAGCCACTCTTGGCTGTGCGGTTTTCTCGATCGTAAATAGTGGACGAATGGATGAACATGAAAAAACCACACAGCCAAGAGTGGCTGTGCTACTCGAGCCTCAAGGCAAACGTCCGCGCTCCCCTGACTCCCAAAGCGGCCACAGGCCAGCGTTTTTCATTTGTTCGTCAAGGCCCGTGGTTTTCAGCAGCGATTCGATCCCGGCGCGGGATTGACGCGGGCCGATTGGCTCGCTTCGTTCGGCAACGCCAAAGGCCGTAACAGCGGCGATCGCCGTGTTGCGCTTGAGCTCCTCGATATTGATCTTGCCGGGTGAGTTCGACTCGTTGCGTGCGACTTCGGGAGTAAGGACTTTCGCTCCCGTGGCGACTACACTCGGGACACCCTGCAACAGGAAATCGAGGCTTTCCGCATCGAAGGGAGCATCAATGCGGAAATTGGTAACGCTCATCGATTCGATTGGCTTCAGCGCTTCCCGAACGCCCGGTTCGATATCGCGCCTCCCGTTGAGCAGGAATCCATTCAGAGGATTCGCAGCCGCCTCGAAGAGAATAGCGGCGGGGACGCGATCCAGTTCGTTGCCGTGCCCTTTCAAGTAGGCCCCCGGTCCCGTCATGCCCTGGCTTTCTCCGCCAAATACGACGAAGCGAATCGATCTTCGCGGGCGGACGCCGGTGAGCTGGATGTCGCGGGCGGCTTCGACCACCAACGCGGCATTGCAGGCTTCCTCGACCCCGCTGGATCCGGAATCTGACGGATCGAGGTCTGCGCCGAGCAGCACCCACTCATCCGGTTTCTCCCGGCCCCGAATTTCCGCGACCACAATTTCCGCGACTCCGTCCTTCGTCTGGATCGGTACGACGGGATACTTTTCGGCGTGAACTTCGACGCCTGCGTCTCGAAAAGCCGCCATGGCCCAGGTAACGGCGGGCGCTTCCACGTCGGGCCCTTTCGTTTGCCGTTTCAGGGCTTCCATCAGGCGACTAAGATTTTCGGCGAGCGGCGATTCACCCTGCGCGTTGGCGATGATTTTCGGCGCGACTTGCTCGCACAGCGTCTCTCCCGTAGCAGAGCACGCCTGCACATTCGTCTTCGCCGCGTCGCGAATCCGCGCCAGAGGGTCGGGCTCTGGAGACGATAACTGCGCCAGGGCGGGAAGCGTGCCCGCTAGAAGGAATACGGCATATAGTCCAAATGAAAATATGGTGCGTGCCATAGCGATTCGTCCCCAAACAAGGGGTGGAAGATAGAGGTCGGAAGAATTATAGCCCAATTACAATGGCTGGCTTATGGCCGCTTCGCGGAATTCAGGATCGCGTCGGCAACACGGGCGACTCGAACCATTTCGGCGACATCGTGGACGCGCACGATGTGCGCGCCACCGAGGATCGATGCGGTCACGGTGGCGGCGGTGCCGAGCAGACGCTCCTCGGGAGGCGCGCTCGGGCCGCCCGAGCGCGCAAGCGCCTTGCCAAGAAAAGCTTTCCGAGAAGTGCCGATCACGATCGGGCAGCCGAGGCGCGCGAACTCGGGAAGCCGCGCGAGAATTTCGAAATTCTGTTCGTGCTTTTTTCCAAATCCGATTCCCGGATCGAGCAAGAGTTGTCTCTTTGCGAGACCCGCGCGCCTTGCTCTCAAAATTGCCTCACGCAAGCCAGTCATCACGTCGCGGACGACGTCGCGCGCGAAAGGTCCACGCTGCATTGTTCGCGGCGTTCCCCGCATGTGCATGAGGATCAGCGGAACGCGGCCGCGGCGCGCGACTTCGCCGAGGCGCAGGTCCATCCGCAACCCTGAAACGTCGTTGAGAATTTCCGCGCCGGCAGCCAGGGCCGCTTCCGCGACTTCGGCCCTCCGCGTGTCCACCGACATGGGAATGCGCAGCTTTCCGCGTAGCACCTGGATCACGGGAAGGATGCGGCGAAGCTCCTCCTCGGCGGTGACCGGCGCGGCGCCGGGGCGAGTTGATTCGCCGCCGATGTCTACGATGTCCGCGCCCTCCTGCTCGAGTTGCAAGGCTCGCGCGATGGCCGCTTCGGAATCGAGATACGCCCCACCATCGGAAAAGCTGTCCGGGGTGATGTTCAAAACACCCATGACCAGGGTGCGCCCGCCGAGAATCAGCGTGCGCGAACGCAGGTGCAGACGGAATCGTTTGCGGTGAAACATAGGGGAACCATCATACAAAAGATTCAACGCTGGTGTGAGTGGCGCAGGCTTCAGCCTGTGGGGTTTGGTCCTTGCCAGTACTAACCCCCACAGGCTGAAGCCTGTGCCACTTGTCCCCGGAAAGCGCAACGCCGGAAGACGGCGTGGCATCTTAACGTGTGTGGTACGATTGCTTCACGACACGGAACCGTTCATTTTGCATGAGCGGAAAACAATTTTCGGAAGCAGGCGATCCAGGGGGAAGCGGGTTTAATGAGGGTGTCAGGGACATTTTACAGATTCTCGGTACTGTTGTGCGCGGTGGCGACCGCAGCCTCTTTTTTTTCAGCAATCCAAGCTTCCGCATCCCAGCAAACCAATTGGACGCTCGACAATGTCCTCAAGCAGATGGATGCACAGGCGGCAAATTTCCATAGTCTTACAGCGGATTTGGAACGGACCAAAGTGACCGTCGTGGTCAACGACAAGTCCACCGAGTCCGGCCAGATTTTTGTGCGCATGGACGACAAAATGCGAATCGAGCTGACGCAACCCGACCCGCGCACGATCCTCCGCGACGGCGACAATTTTTACATCTACAACCCGAAAATTCACCGCGTCGAGGAATACAATCTCGGGAAGAAAAAATCCGTTGTCGATCAATTCCTGCTGCTCGGATTTGGGACTTCCGGAAGTTCGTTGAAAGAGAGTTACGCGATCACGCTGCAGGGCGAAGAATCGCTGGACAACCGCAAAGTTCTTTTGCTGGACCTGCTCCCGAAGACGGACGAAGTGCGCAAGCAGCTTTCCAAAATTCAATTGTGGCTGGACGAATCCACATGGCTGCCGGTGCAGCAGCAGTTTTTTGAGACAGGTTCGGGCGATTACTTCATCATCCGGTACCGGAACATCAATCGAAACGTGCGCATCCCGGACAACGAGTTCAAGCCTCACTGGCCGCACGGCACGACAAGAGTGCAGCCACAAGCGTGATCATTGGAGGGTATAGTGGCGCAGGCTTACAGCCTGTGGGGGTTAGTCCTTGCTAGGATCAAACCCCGCAGGCTGTAAGCCTGCGCCACTGGAACCGTTCTACCGTCCGCGTTTTGCGCTTCTGCGTTCCTGTTCGATCAAAGATCGCTTGCGCTCAAGTCCCCAGCGATACCCGCCCAGCGTTCCGTCCGTGCGCACCACGCGGTGGCACGGAACCACAATGGCCGCGGGATTCGTCGCGCAGGCGTGGGCGACCGCGCGTACCGCGCTTGGCTGTCCGATGGACCGCGCGACCTCGGAGTACGTGCGCGTCTCGCCCAGCGGGATGGCCCGCAACGCCTCCCAGACGCGGCGCTGGAACGCAGTGGCCACCACATCCGTGGGCAGGTCCAATTGCGGATTCGACCCCGCCAGATGCCGCACAATCGCGCGCACCCACTTAGAGTGCTCTCCCGAGCCGCATCGAATTTCCGCGTGGGGATATTCCTTGCGCAAAGCCGCCGCGAGATCGGAATCGCGCTCTCCGAGATATACGGCGGAGATGCCGCGTTCCGTCGCGGCGACGAGCACGCGCCCCAGCGAACACGGCGCAATCGTGTAGGAGATGTTCATCCCGCGTCCCCCGCGGCGATACGTCGCGGGCGTCATGCCCAGTTGTGCGTCAGACTTCTCGTAGAGGCGGCTCGCGGAGCCGTAAGACACTTCATGCAATGATGTGGTCACGTCATTCCCCTTTCGTAATTCGGATTTGAGCCGCGCCACGCGAAGCGCGTCCGCATATTGCCGCGGCGTGATTCCCATCGCCTGGCGGAACGTGCGCTGTAAGTGAGCGGCGCTCAGCCCCGTGCGCTCCGCAAGGTTCCGCAGAGAAAGTGAGCCGTCTGGGCAACCCTCGATTTCGCTGCACACGCGCCGAATCAGTTCCGCTTGCGGGTTGCTGCTCGCCTGGCGAGGATGGCACCTCCGGCAGGCTCGGAACCCGGCTTGCTCCGCCTCTTCCGGCTGGACGAAGAGAAGAATCTGATTTGTGTGCGGCCGGCGCGACGGGCAAGACGGCCGGCAGTAAATCCCCGTCGAACGGACCGCGTAGACGAACGCGCCATCCATCCGCGCGTCGTGCTGAGCGACTGCCGCAAGGCATTTCCTGCGCGCGAGCGCGGGGATTGCGGGCAACAGCGGGTTGGAGAGCGTCGACATTGGCCGTCCGGTTCCTTCCCAACCACAATATCCAAAATCATTCCCGCGGCGCTATCCGAATCTTGCGGTCAAACTATTTCATTTCCGGCAGCCACTGATTCCCAAAAGGGGGGAAGAAATCCCTTGGCCGGGGAGTGTGCATTAAGACAACGCGGGAACGAACCTAAATTGACGGCAGCAGGCCGCGCGGAGGATAGTGTCCGCGAGCAGTGCCAGAGGCGTAATCAGTTAAGGGAGACCTATGCGCACTGTTCGAACTCACAAACTCATGGATCAATCCAATCCCAGCCGCGGTACTGCCGCTGTAACAGAATTGTCGGCCCGTTCGGCGACCTCGGTCGTCGATCCACCGTCGTGGACCACGCGAGCCAAGCCGAAGGGCATCGCGCGCGTTCCCACCCATTCCGTGCGCCCGCCCGAAGAACGGCGCTCCTACGCTCGCGCGAAGCTGAGCTTGCCGTTGCGCGTGAAGCGCATCGCGGGCCAGAGGGAGCCCATGGGGGAATCGCTTCGAACGACCAATATCAGCTCCAGCGGAGTCCTTTTTCTCTGCCCCCAGCGGATTGAGCCGGGGACCCCGGTCGAGATCGAAGTCTGCCTCGTGGACCGGCCATTTGGCCGGGGCACGGTGAGAATGAGGACCGAGGCGCATATCGTGCGCGCGGAACCCGCTTCGCGCCCCGGATGGCACGCTCTGGCAGCCACCTTCGACGACATTACATTTCAGCGCGAAGAACCCCTGCCGTCGCGATTCCAGCGCCACTAGTTCCATTGCACTCTTAACGCGTTCCTTGTTGAGAGGAATCCTCCTTCAAGGCACGTCTGTTTGCGAAGCCTCCGGTGGCGCCGGCGTCCCGCCGGCGATTTTTCTGATCTCCACCCATTCCGAAAACGCCGGCGAGACGCCGGCGCCACAGAAACCACCGCATCAACGCATTTGAATTCCCTTGCCAATAAATCACGCCATATGATTCAGCACTTTTTGCGGCGCTTGCAAATTCCGTGCTACTTTGCTTACTGCGAAGTGAGATGGAAGATCCTCTTTCCGTTTTCTTGGCAACGCCTAAATGTTGCGATGACGACAGAAAATCAAACCTCGATCGAATATGTGCTGTTCGACTGGGACGGGACTCTGCTCGATTCGTTCGAGGCCGATGCCAATGCGTACAAGTATATGTTCGAGGCTCTGGGGATGAGCTGGAGCATCGCGGAGTTGAAGCGCCACTATTCGCCCAACTGGCATCGCGTGTATCGCGCCGCGCGCCTGCCTCGCGCAAAGTGGGAAGAAGCCGACCGGCTGTGGAGACTTTCCTACCGGAAGCAGCAACCGAAGCTGCAGCCCGGCGCGCTGGGTGTTCTGAGAACGCTGGACCGGCGTTTCAAGCTGGCGCTGGTGTCGAGCGGGAGCCGCTCGCGCGTGCGAAGGCAGCTCAGGGAACACTGCGTCTCGGCGATGTTTCTCACCAAAGTTTGCAGCGAAGACGCTCCGCGGCGCAAACCGCATCCCGCGCCGCTGCGGATGGCTCTCGAAAAACTCCGCGCCCTGCCCCGAGCCAGTGTGTATATCGGCGACGCTCCGGAGGACATCGAAATGGCGCATCGCGCGGGCATGCGCGCCATCGGGGTGCTCGGCGGCTCGCCCGTTCCGGAGCGTCTCCGCGACGCCTCACCCGACGCCATGATCGAAACGATTCGCGATCTGCCCGCCTTGCTGAGGAGATTCTAAGGTGTGAGTAGCACAGCCAATCTTGGCTGTGCGGGTTTTTCGATCATCCAAAAATGTATGGCTGCGTGAAAGTAGAGAAAACCACACAGCCAAGAGTGGCTGTGCTACTTGCAGCGCTACGCCAAATCTTCCGCGCGGATCGGCAAGCGCCGGATGCGCTTCCCGGTCGCCGCAAAGATCGCGTTGCAAAGCGCGGGGACCAAGGGCGGCACTGCAAGCTCGCCCGCTCCGGTGGGCTTTTCTTCGCTCGGCACGATATAGGTTTCAATCACAGGCATGGCGTCGATGCGCAGGACCGGATAAGTGTTGAAATTGGTTTGCTCGACGCGCCCATGCGCGATTGTGATTGCGCCGTAAAGCGCGGACGAAAGTCCGTACACGATCGCGCTTTCGCTTTGCGTCACGACGTTTGCCGGATTCACGACGCGGCCAAGATCCACCGCGCAAACCACGCGGTGTACCTTCAGCGATCGCGCCTTGCGGTCCACCGAAATTTCCACCACCTGCGATGCGAAGCTCTGAAACGCTTCGAGTACCGCGATGCCGCGATAGCGGCCCGCAGGCAGCGGCTTATCCCATCCCGCTTTTTGCGCGGCCAGTTCGAGGACGCCGAGGAGACGCGGGGCCTTGTCAAGCAAACGCCGGCGGAATTCGTACGGGTCCTTCTTGCCTGCGGCCGCCAGCTCGTCCATGAAACATTCGCTGAAAAAGCCGTTCTGCGAAGCTCCCACGGATCGCCAGAAGCCCACTGGGATGCCCGGCTCGGTCCGCACGTAATCCACCTGAATATTGGGAATCGAGTAGGGCAGATTGGCGACGCCCTCGACGCTGGTCGGATCGAGATTATTTTTTGTGCTGCCCGGAAACCACGCTTCCATGATGGAAGAACACGCAATGCGCGTGGTCCAGGCAACGGGCCAGCCATCGGCGCCGATTCCTGCCGCGAACTTCGCGTAGGATGCGGGCCGGTAATAATCGTGCTGCGTGTCATCCTCGCGCGACCATGTGAGTTTCACCGGCTTGCCGATCGCTTTGGACGTTTCCACCGCTTCCATCACGAAGTCAGTCCCGGCCTTGCGACCGAACCCGCCGCCGAGGTACGTCGTGTGGATGAACGCATTCTCCGGCTTCAATCCGCAAATCTTTGCAGCCATGCCCTGCGCCATGGTCTGAAATTGCGTGGGCGCCCAGACGTCCACGCGGTCGGCGCGAACATCGGCGGTGCAGTTGATCGGCTCCATGGTGGCGTGCGCGAGATAAGGTGCTTCGTAGACCGCTTCGATTTTTTGAGCTGCGCCAGAGAGGGCGGACGCCGCGTCCCCTTCCTTGCGGGCCTCCGCGCCGGTTTTCGTCATCTGATCCGCGAAGAGCGTGCTGATACTCTCGCTGCTGGCGTTTGCGTTCGGCCCTTCCTCCCACTTCACGTCGAGCGCGCGCCGCCCCTGCATCGCCGCCCAGGTGTTGTCGGCCACCACGGCAATCCCGCGAGAGATCTCCACGACGGTCTTGACGCCGGGAACGGCTTTAGCTTTCGTCGCGTCAAAACTCGCGACCTTTCCGCCAAACACCGGGCATCGCGCCACGACGGCATAGAGCATCGCAGGCTGACGCACATCGATCCCGAATTCCGCGCGGCCATTGACCTTGTCAGGGGTGTCCAGCCGCTTGGTCGGCTTCCCGATGATCCGGTACTGTTTCGGATCCTTGAGCGGCACATCCTGCGGAACCGGAAGTTTTGAAGCCGCGCTCGCCACTCTGCCGTAGGTCACTTTTCTCTTCGATGCGTCGTGGTAGATGATCCCGTTTTCCGTGCGGCAGGTGGACTTGTCCACATTCCATTGCGTCGCCGCGGCTTGCAGCAGCATATCGCGCGCCGCCGCTCCGGCCTTGCGCATGGGGTCCCACGAGGAGCGCACGCTGGAACTGCCGCCCGTGCCCTGCATTCCAAACGCCGGATTAAAATATTCCTTGGCTGCCGGAGCGAATTCCGTGCGGATTGTTTTCCAATTGCAGTCCAGCTCTTCGGCCGCGATCATGCACAGAGCCGTCAGGATTCCTTGTCCCATTTCCGACTTGTCGATCACAATGGTCACGGCGTCGGTGGTGGAAATGAGCATCCAGGCGTTCAAAGACGCCGGCGGCACTGTTGCGGCAGGCGCCGCGAGCGCTTCAAAGCGTCCGGGCAAGTAGAAGCCGATGACCAGACCGGTAGCGCCGGCCACGCCCGTCTTCAGAAAACCGCGGCGATTGATTCCCGTTGTTGTCCCTGCGCTCATGCCGCACCTCCCACTTCCACGGTCTCGTCATTGAATGCGTCTTCCTTCCCATCCTCACCGTCGAACCGGGAGGGCGTTGCCGAAGCCTTGTGCAATTCCGCGGCGCGATGCACCGCCTCTCGAATCCGCTGATAGGTTCCGCAGCGGCAGATATTTCCCTTCATCGCTTCGTCAATTTCCGAGTCGCTCGGTTTCGGGGTCTTCGCCAAGAGCGACGCGGCGGACATGATTTGCCCGGACTGGCAGTAGCCGCACTGCGGCACGTCTACTTCGATCCAGGCGCGCTGCACCGGATGGCTGCGGTCCGGAGAAAGACCTTCGATGGTGGTGATTTTTTTCCCGGCGACGGACGAAACGGGAGTGATGCAGGAGCGGATGGCTTCTCCGTCGAGATGCACCGTGCAGGCGCCGCACAGGGCCATGCCGCAGCCAAACTTCGTCCCCGTCATGCCCAGCGTGTCCCGCAAAACCCATAGCAGCGGCATATTCCCGGGAACATCCACCGATTGCGCCTTGCCGTTAACGATCAATTGAATTGCCATGCGTGTCCTCCGCGGAAGAATTACTGATAGAAGCACCGAGCCTGTATTCGCTCGCAGTATAGTACTGCAATTTCGCGCCTGACGAGAGAGATTGTGAATAACTATTCAACCTGTTGAGCGACTTCCGTTCCATCAGGCCGAGTAGCGCAGCCACTCCTGGCTGTGTGGGTTTTGCGATCGTTGACGCTTCACGGATGCGAGAAAGTGGCGAAAACCGCACAGCCAAGAGTGGCTGTGCTACTAAACCCGGACCAACAGCCCACGTTTATTTCCCGCTCTTCTTATGATCCAACTTCAAGGTGAGGACGAATTCCTTGCGCGTGTCGAAGTTCGATATCGATCGAGTCGAAGAGGTCATGCCTTCCTTCTCGGCGTGAATTTCGTAGTCGACGTTGAGGTCCAGCCCGCTGAAGCGAAAAGTGCCGTCCGTGTCGGAAAGGTGCGTAATGATGTCCTGGGTGTGGGCGTTTTTCAGGTAAACCACCGCGGTTTCCACAGGGGTTTCTTCCTTGTCCACGACCGTTCCGCGAACGGTCCGAAGCTCGGATTCTTTCCCCTTGGGTTTTTCTTGCGCGAACAATATCGTCGCGGCCACGGCAACGATCGCGACGAGTCCAAGCGTCCTGCGCAGGTTCATGGTTTTCCTCCGCTTCCTCTCTCCGTCTGGGGCTCCATCCGGATCGTCAGGTCCGCTTGATTGTCTTGCCGCGCGTCAATCTTGCGCGTTTCCGTTTTGAAGCCGCGCGCTTCGATCGTCATTTCATACTCCGCGCCCTGGGGAACGCGAAAGGCCAACTCGCCCTGGTGGTCGGACATGGCTTCCCAGCGAAATTTCTTTTCCTCCGAACGACGAACTCGCACTCGCGCGCCCGTAAGAGCGAAGCCCCGGTCTGTAAACACGGTGACGAAAATGATGTAATCGTGGGCATGCGAACCGCTTGAATTTTGCGCGCGACCGGCCGGCTCGAAAGCAAATGTCGCGCCCGCCAGCCAGACCAGGCCCGCGAGAGCAATCGTCAAGCGCACAAAAGTAAGATGGCCAAAGGGAGAGAGGGGATGCCGGAAGAAATGGAAGAGCGGGTCAAACCTCTTCTTCTTCGTCTTCTTCTTCGTCATCGTCCACTAAATCGTCCTCATCGTCAGACTCTTCCTCTTCTTCTTCATCATCGTCATCGGAAATGGCGTTGACCTTGACGGGATGGATCTGCACGACTTCCATTTCGGTTTCGCACTCGGGACAGGCCAGGATTTCGCCTTCCTCGACTTCGTCTTCGTCAACGTCAATTTCTGTGGCGCATTCAGGACACCGGACCACGGCGAAAACCTCCTTGGGGGCTAGGACGCGCGTGCTGCTGAAGTATTATATAACGCGAAGCGGCCCGGGAGGGAAGCAGCCAAAACGACCATGACACCCAGAAGAGAATACCCGGATCAACCCATGGTCGGCGTGGGCGGCGTGGTGATTGATAATGGCCGCACCCTGCTCATCCGGCGCGGGGGCCACCCTCTCAAGGGAGAATGGTCCATCCCCGGCGGCCTGCTCGAAGTGGGAGAAACGCTGGAGCAGGGCGTCGCGCGCGAACTCGCCGAAGAAACCGGCCTCAAAGTGCAGGTCGTCGAACTCATCGAAGTCTTCGAGCGTATTTTCCCGGCTCCTCCAAAAGCGGACGGCACGCCGGGCGACGCGGCCCGCCCGCAGTATCATTTCGTCATTCTCGATTATCTCTGCGAAATCCGCGGTGGAACGCTTTCCGCGGGAAGCGACGCCCTGGAATTCGCCTGGGCGCGCGAAGAGGAATTGCCAAAATTCGAATTAACCGTGGCGGTCACGCGCGTCCTGAAAAAAGCGTTCGCTCGGGCGCGGGAGCGCGCGACTTCTCCGCCTCGGGTCTTGTAGCGAAGTCCTCACGGGCGAGGATGATCTGGAATCTGCGAAAAAAAGGTGTAGCATCTTGCTAATGGTCGGGATCCGTCACCAACCGGGGATCGCTTGCTTAAAACTTCTCCTGTTTTTGGCTTACGCGATAGCGTTGTCTGCCGTTCCCATCCGGGCGCAAAAAGGCGGCTCTTCAGGCGGTGGATCTCGGGGACCGTCTGGAGGAGCGACTAACAGTTCCGGTCCGCCTTCCATCATGCCCGGGACGCAACCCAGCATGGGACCACCCACAATCATAGTCCCGACGACGGAGCCAAACCCAAAGCCAGTCGTGTTCGAAGATGAATCCTGCCTTCCCTGGGACCTTCCCGCCATGCGTGGCTCTACCGTGAGCGCAATCAGGTTGGGGGTTCCCGGGAAGGCGAGGAGCCAATACGAAAAGGCTTGCGATGCCTTCAAAAAGAAAAAACTGACGGAAGCCGAACGGCACGTTCGCGACGCAATTCAAGACTATCCAAAATATCCAGCGGCGTGGGTCATGTTGGGGCAGGTTCTCCAGGACGAGCAGAAAATGGGCGAAGCTCACGATGCTTGTTCGCAGCCCTTAACGGCCGATCCTACTTACTTGCCTCCGTATCTTTGCCTGGCGGACCTTTTAGATCGCGAGAATAATTGGGACGACCTTGTGACCTGGTCCGACCGATTCCTCGGCATGAATCTGGCCGGCGATATGTATGCCAACTATTACCGTGGCTTAGCACTCTTCCACCTCGACAAATTAGAGGAAGCACAGAAAAGCATCTTGAAAGCCATCGCCATCGACAGCGAGCACCATCAGCCCGGCCTCAACTTCTTGCTGGCTCAAATCTACGGCCAGCAGGGCGATGTGGCTGATGCAACCGTCCAACTCCAACAAGTCCTGAAATTCAGTCATAGCCGGCAGGACAAGGATGCCGCAAGAGAGTACCTGTTGAAGCTCCAGACACAACAAAACGTGAAATGAGCACGGCAGCGATCCCGCAGCCAACGCTCCTTACACGCCCTCAGGAAAACTTGCGATCCGGCCGGCTCCAGCCGTAGCGGCCCATCAGAAGCACAAACTTGCAGTGGAACAGCATGCGGGATTTCAACTCGCCGTTTTCCATCGCCGCCCGAACCAGCTCTTGATTGTCGCGGTCGCCCACGGGAATGACGACGCGTCCTCCCTCTCGAAGCTGGCTTGCGATTACCTGCGGAATTTCCGGAGCGCCGGCGGTGACGAGAATCGCGTCGTAAGGCGCGGCGTCGAGAAAGCCCGCGGAGCCGTCCCCGTTGTGGACGTGGACGTTCGTGTAGCCCAAATTCGTCAGCCGTTCCTGCGCGGCAAGCGCCAGCGAGGTGTGATTTTCCACACTGATGACTTGTTCCACCAGCAGCGAAAGCACCGCCGCCTGGTAGCCCGAGCCCGTGCCGATTTCCAGCACGTGTTCAGTGCCGGTCAGTTCGAGCGCTTCGGTCATGGCCGCGACCATGTACGGCTGCGAGATCGTTTGTCCCTCGCCGATCGGCAGCGGCTTGTCGGCATACGCATCGCTCCGGAATTTGACGGGGACAAATTCGTGGCGCGGAACCGCGGCCATCGCTTCGAGAACGCGTGGCGAGGAAACACCGCGCTTGCGGATTTGCGTTTCGATCATCATGCGGCGTTCCGCGGCCGATGGATCGAGGAGAAGTTCCATGTTGCGCATGGCCTATTATAAACTCCCGCGCAAATTCAGAGTGAGGACATCTTCATCCGGCCGCGGAACTTGTGGCGGAACCGATAACTGAAACCCCACAGCCTGACGCCTGCGCTGCTGGAATCTCACGCGGCCCTGATAAACTAGCCCGGACTTTACGTGGAGGTGAGCAGTGTCTCAGTTTTTCATTCTGAAGTGCGCAAGGAAGCGGATCCGAAGTTCGGCGCAGGGCATGCTGCAAGGGCTCGCTTTGCTCGTTCTCGGGCTGCTTGCCGCGCAAGGCGCGCGGGCGCAGAAGATCACGATGGAGTTCGACCAGACCATCGACTTCAGCAAATACAAAACGTTCGCGATCCGCGAGGGCCAGTTGAACAGCGGAAATCCCGCGTTGAACAGTCCTCTCGTCAAGAAACAAATCGAGGCGGACATCCAAAACGATCTTACCGCGAAGGGCCTGACCTTGGTGACGAGCGGCCCGTCCGACCTCAACGTGCGTTACACGTTCGGCGCCGCCCGCAAAACCGAGATCGAGGCCTACCCCGCCGGCTGGTATGGACTCGGCACGCGCTACGTCCGGGTTCCGTATGCCGAGGGAACGCTGGTCATCGATCTGCGCGATCCCACCACGCGCTCGCTCGTCTGGCGCGCCATCGCCGCTGAGGAAAAAAGCGATGCCACCAAGATCCAGGGAAAACTCAACGACATGGTCAAAAAATCCATCGATAAATATCCGCCGAAGAAGAAGTAGTCAGAGGAAGTGGTTTAAGTAGCACAGCCACTCTTGGCTGTGTGGTTTTTCCAGCACTTGGCAAAGCCGCACAGCCAGGAGTGGCTGTGCTACTAGTTCTAGCCCCTCTTGTCGAGCGGCGCGTACGGCCGCAAGTCGTAGCCCAAGTATACCTGCCGTGGCCGCGCGATTTTCTGCTCTGGATCGAGCAGCATCTCTTCCCACTGCGCGATCCACCCGCTGGTGCGCGGAATTGCGAACAGCACGGGGAACATGGTCACCGGGAAGCCCATGGACTGATAGATCAGGCCGGTATAAAAATCCACGTTGGGATACAGCTTGCGCGAAACGAAGTAATCGTCCTCCAGGGCGATGCGCTCGCATTCGAGCGCGATGTTCAGCAGCGGATTGCGGCCCATGATTTCGAAGACGCCGTCGGCCACGTGCTTGATGATGCGCGCGCGCGGATCGTAATTCTTGTAGACGCGGTGCCCAAATCCCATAAGTTTGGTTTCGCCCGCCTTCACCCGTTTGATGTACGCGGGCACATTGGCGAGCGAGCCGATCTCCAGCAGCATGCGGAGCACTTCCTCGTTCGCGCCTCCGTGCAGCGGGCCGTACAGCGCCGCGGTCGCCGCGGCAGTCGCCGAAAACGGGTCCACGTGCGAGCTGCCGACGCAGCGCATCGCGTTCGCCGAACAATTCTGCTCGTGGTCGGCGTGCAGGATAAACAGCACGTCCAGCGCGTGCTCCAGCGTCGGGTTCGGGCGGTACTTCAGCTCGGACGTCTTGAACAGCATGTTCAGGAAATTGCCGGCGTAGCTCAGCTCGTTGTCCGGATAGGCGAACGGCATGCCCAGGCTGTGCCGGTAGGAAAACGCCGCGAGCGTCGGCATCTTCCCGATCAAGCGGTAGGTCTGCTTCTTGCGCGACTCCTTGTTGAAGATGTCCTTCGCCTCGGGATAAAACGTGGAAAGCGCCGCGATGGCCGAGATCATCATCCCCATGGGGTGCGCGTCGTAGTGAAAGCCGTCCAGGAATTTCTTCACCGATTCATGGATGAAGGTGTGGTGCGTGATGTTGTAAGTCCAATCTTCCAGCTGCGGGCGCGTGGGCAGCTCTCCGTGCAAAATCAGATAAGCGGTTTCGAGATACGTGCTTTTCTCGGCCAGTTCCTCGATCGAATACCCGCGGTACCGCAGGATGCCTTTGTCGCCGTCGATGAACGTGATCTTGCTCTGACACAGGGCCGTATTGTTGAAGGCCGGGTCGTAGCTCATCATCCCGAACTCATCGGGTTTCACCCTGATCTGGCGCAGATCGGTGGCATGGATCGTGTCGTTCTTGATCGGAACTTCATACGATTTCCCTGTGCGGTTATCGGTAATGGATAGAGTGTCCCGGCTCATGCGGGTGGTCCCTTCGTCTGCAACCTGCGTCCCAGGTTTGGTTGGATTCATGACGGCTTCCGCCCTAGCAAAAAGCGGCACACAGGAATCTACACTAAATTTTGGCGGGCTCCAAGTAGAGCCCGCACCCGGTTTGCATTTTGCGGGAGTGGTATCGCACCGATTTCCCCCATTTGAAAAGATGCCCCGGCGGGTGGCTCGGTTGCGTCGAATTCGCGGTCATTGCATCTAAAGCATTGTCAAAATGAATACCTAGGCTACGAACCCTGGAATGTCCGGGAGGGACCACCATGATCCAAACCATTCGCTCGAAAGACCGCTATCACGCAGAAACAGATTGGCTTAGCACCAACTGGCATTTCTCGTTCGACCACTACCATGACCCGGATAACATGAGTTTCGGGCCTCTGCGCGTCTTTAACGACGACACCGTTGCACCCGCCGGCGGCTTCCCCCTGCACAGCCACCGCGAAATGGAAATCGTCACCTACGTCATCGACGGCGCGCTCGAACACAAAGACAATATGGGAAATACCGGGGCCATCCGCCCCGGCGAAATCCAACGCATGAGCGCCGGTACGGGCATCCGGCACTCCGAATACAACCCTTCGGAAAAGGACCCCGTCCACCTGATCCAGCTCTGGATCATGCCCGCCACACAGCACTTGAAGCCATCGTGGGAGCAAAAGAGTTTTTCCCTGGCCGAGCGAGAGGGGAAATTGCTGCCGATCGCCGTGCCCGCTGGCAAGAATGGAACCACCAGTTCGACGGCCGTTCAGATTCACCAGGACGCGACGATCTACACCTCCCTTCTCGCCCCGGGCCAATCGGTTACGCACAAACTCGGGCAGGGCCGCCGGGCTTACATTTTCGTGATCGAAGGAAACTTGCAGCTCAACGGTGAGACATTCGCCGCAGGTGACCAGGCACGCGTCACTAGCGAGCACGAATTGCGACTCTCCGCGGTGCCCGGTTCATCTGCGACGCCCGCGGATTTTCTTCTTCTCGATCTGCCCTGAGCTAACACGCCGGACAGGCAATCCTTACGCCTCAATCTCCGCGCGCGCCCTAATAATTCCAGTCTGCTAGGGCCAAAATCAATGCTAGCCTGATTCGAAAACGAACCACGGTGTCTGTTCACGACCGGACGGACGGGAGGGATTGGAGAAAAGCATGGCTGACACTTTGATCAAAAACGTCTCCGACACCGCATTTTGGATCGCGCATTACCGGGCGCTCGAAACCGAACGGCCCGACGCACTTTTCCGCGATCGGTTGGCCAATCTTCTTGCAGGAGATCGAGGCAAAAAAATTGCCCGCGCGATGCCCGGGAAGTTCATGACGGCATGGTTCATCGTGATCCGCACGTGCATTATTGACGACTACATTCGATTTGCCATCGTTCACGGGGCTGACACCGTCCTAAACCTCGGCGCTGGATTGGACACGCGCCCGTATCGTATGGATCTTCCGAAGTCCCTTGTTTGGGTCGAGGCCGACTATCCGGATGTCATCGAGTTCAAGGAAGAGCGGCTATTGGGCGAAAAACCATGCTGCCAGCTGGAGCGAGTGAAACTCAACCTGGCCAATCTGTCGGAACGCAAGCATATTTTTGCAAGTATCAATGCAAGAGCGGAGAAGATGCTAGTCCTCACGGAAGGCGTCATTCCTTACTTGAGTGTCGAGCAGGTTGCCTCTCTTGCGGACGACCTCAAGACACTGGATCGCGCGTGCTTTTGGGTCGTGGATTACTTCTCTCCTCGGGTGGTCAAATACCGGCATGGCGTGGTGCGGAAAGAGATGAAGAATGCTCCTTTCAAATTCAAACCCGAAGATTGGTTCGGTTTCTTCCGGGAACACGGCTGGCGTTGCAAAGAAATTCGCTATTTGGCGGAAGAAGCCGATCGTCTTCACAGACCGATTCAATTGCCTCTGTATGTAAAGGTGATTTTAGGTATTCGAGGGCTGTTCGCATCCAAGCAGAGGCGAGCGGCTTTCAAGAAGTTCGCGGGCTACGCCATGCTGGAGCCCGGGACTGCCCCGGCAACGGAGAAGAAAGCACCGCCGCACGCTACGTCTCGAGTTTGAATCGCGTGGCGGCCAGGCGGTAGAGCCTCTGCCAGAGCGTGCGGTTGACGGTCACCACAATTACCGACATCACCAGCGTCGACTTTGTCCGCTGCGCCGAAACGCCTGCAGAAAAAAGTCAAACCCTCCGCCCCGCCGAAACCCGCGAAGAGGCGGCCACCCGGAAGATCAAAACCGCCTCAAAGGCTTTGCCACGCGCCGTTCGAGTTTCAGAGCTTCGGTCCTCCAGTTCACTCTGGCCACTACGCGGTGCGAAAATCACTGCACGGGAATTTTGTACCTTGACAACGCCTTCGTTCTCATCCACGGACACCCGGAAATTCAAGACAATCTCAAAGGCTTTGCCACCCGTCCTGTCAGCATCCGCAGCAGCGTCGATTTGCCGCAGCCCGATGGCCCCAGCAGCGCCAGAATTTTCCCCGGCATGATTTTATTGTTCGTCGGGGAAATGACCTCGATGCGCCCGCCGTCCGGCTGCGCGTAAAATTTCTCAAGCTCGCGCCCCTCGAGAATTGGCCCATTGTTTTCGCCGCCCGGAAGCTCCGCCGCTAGTTGACTATTGTTGGTTTGCGACACGGCCGCATTATGAACGATTCGGATGCCATTTCTCAGCAGTACTGCTGGGGAGTTTGGCTTTTAGTAGCACAGGCTTTAGCCTGTGGGGTTTCGTCCCGGTGCGGCGGCGGAAACCCACAGGCTGAAGCCTGTGCTACTAAAAGCTGCTCAGGCGGGATTGCGGTCAACCGCTGGATGCCGCACGTCGCTTCCCGCGACCATGTAGATCACATCCTCGGCGACGTTCGTGGCGTGGTCGGCGATGCGCTCGAGATTCTTGGCCACCAGGATCAGCTCAAACGCGGGAAAAACGACGGAAGAGTCGCCCATCATGTAGCTGAGCAACTCGCGGAAAATCTGGTCGCGGAGCTGGTCCACCTGGTCGTCGCGAGCGAGCACCGAGCGAGCCAGCTCGATGTCGCGGCGCACCAGCGAATCGAGGCTGTCGCGCATCATTTTTTCGGCCAGCTCGCCCATCCGAGGCAGATCCACATAGGGCTTCACGCGCGGGTGGCGCACGATGCGCGTCGCGGAATGCGCGATGTTCACCGCCTGGTCGCCGATTCTTTCCAGGTCGTTGTTGATGCGGGCGATCGCCAAAACAAAGCGGAGATCGGCGGCCATGAGTTGTTGCAGGGCGAGCAATTGCACGACGCGGTCATCGATCTCAATCTGCAACTCATTGATGGCGTTCTCTTCCCTGAGTACGGTCCCCGCGAGTTTTTCGTCCGCATCGAGCACCGAATGAACCGCCTGGTGCACGGCTCGCTCGGCCAGGCTGCCCATCCACAGCAGCCGTTCTTTCAGCTCTTCCAGATCGCGTTCGAAATGGCGTTCCATTCTTTACGTCCTCTCTCTGGCACAACCTGCACGGTACAGGAAGTTCCACCGAGCCTCATCCGAAGCGGCCGGTGATGTACGCCTCGGTGCGGGGATCCGAAGGCGTGGTAAACATGTGCCCGGTCGGTGAAAACTCGATCAGGTCGCCATTCAGCATGAACGCGGTCGAATCGCTGACGCGCGCGGCCTGCTGCATGTTGTGGGTGACGATCACCAGGGTGCAGGTCGGTTTCAATTCGAACAAAAGTTCCTCGATTTTCGCGGTATTCACCGGATCGAGCGCGGAACAAGGCTCGTCCAGCAAAAGTACCTCAGGATCGACCGCCAGGGCCCTGGCGATGCACAAACGCTGCTGCTGGCCTCCTGAGAGCGCGTAGGCGGACTTGTGCAGCTTGTCCTTGACTTCGTCCCACAGAGCGGCCCGGCGCAGGCTCTTCTCCACCGCGTCGTCCAGGCGTCCCTTATGCCCGTTGATTCGCAAGCCGTAGGCCACATTCTCATAGATCGACTTGGGAAACGGATTGGGCTTCTGAAAGACCATGCCCACCATGCGCCGCAGCTTGGTGACATCCAGCGTCAGGATATTCACGCCATCCAGGGCAATCTCCCCTTCCAGTCGCGTATGGCGGAGCGTTTCGTGCATCCGGTTCAGCGTCCGCAGCAGGGTGGATTTCCCGCAGCCCGAGGGGCCGATCATGGCCGTCACTTTGTTGGTGGCCACGTCCATCGATACATTGTGCAGGGCATGGTTCTTGCCATAGAAGAAATTGAGTTTCGTTACTTTCATTCGCAGCGTATTGGCGCCTGATGTGGTCATAGCAGGAGTGTGCGCAGAAGTTTTATCCGTGGAGGATGCCGTGGCAGCCCCCGAATTCGCCATGAGTGGGAAGGCGGAACTCATCGTCAAGTCCTCTCATATGCGGTCCCGCGCGTCAAGAACGCGCGAACCAAAATGTTAGTCACCAGCACCATTCCGAGTAGTACCAGCCCCGCCGCCCACGCTTGCCGATGCCAATCCTCGTAAGGACCGGTCGCGTAGGTGTATATCACGACCGGAAGCGACGACGTCGGCTGATTCCAGCCGGGGCTCCAAAACCGATTGCCGAATGCGGTGAAGAGCAGCGGGGCTGTCTCTCCCGCTACGCGCGCCAGGGCCAGCAATACGCCCGTCAGAATTCCGCGTGAGGCTGCGGGAAGCACGACCGTCGCGACCATCTTCCACTTGTTCGCGCCCATGGCAAAGGCGCCTTCACGCAGCGAACGCGGCACGTCCGTAAGAAAACTTTCCGTGTTACGCAGCACCGTGGGAATCACCATGATCCCCAGCGCAAATCCCCCGGCCAGGGTTGAAAAGTGATGCATGGGCATCACCACTAATGCGTACGCAAAAATACCGATCACGATCGAGGGCACGCCATTCAACAGATCCGCCGTGTAACGCACAATAAATGGAATGGTCCGTCCGCCGAACTCCGCCAGATAAACTCCCCCAAGCAAACCGATGGGAACGCCGAAAAGAGCCGCAAGCAGGAGGAGCTTAAGGCTGCCCAGGATCGCATTGGCCATGCCTCCGCCCTCTTCACCTACCGGCGCGGGCAGACGCGTGAAGAAACTCCACGACAAGTCTTTTCCGCCGTTATACACAAGAAACCCGAGAATAAAAAACAAGACCGATATGGTCAGCAAAACGCACACGCCCGTGAGCGAAAGCATGAACACGTTGAGCGATTTTCTCCAGGCCAGGCGGAAGCTCATGTGGGTAGCACCCCACTGCCGCGCGCCGTGGTGACCAGGATCAGGAGACGCGCGAGCCCGTTCAGGACAAACGTCAACAGAAACAGAACCAGGCCAAGTTCAATCAGGGCGCTCAAATACAAATTGCCGGTAGCCTCGGAAAATTCATTGGCCAGGACCGCCGCGATCGAATATCCCGGCGAAAACAGCGACGCGGCAATTTTGGGATTGTTGCCGATGACCATGGTGACGGCCATAGTTTCTCCAAGTGCCCGGGCCAGCGCGAGGAACACGGAGCCGAAAATGCCGATTCTGGCCGCGGGAACCACGACCTTCCAGGTGGACTCCCATTTGGTCGCTCCGAGTGCCAGTGCGGCTTCGCGCTGGTCCCGCGGGATGGCCAGGAGAACTTCGCGCGACACCGAGAGCACAAACGGCACGATCATAATGGCGAGGACGATCCCCGCAGTCAGAAAACCGATCCCGTATGACGGCCCCTTAAAAAAGGGGAGAAATCCCAGTGTCGCCTTTAACGCCGGCTGAATCGTGGTTCGCATGATCGGCACCAACAGGAACACGCCCAGCAAACCGTAAATCACGCTGGGAACCGCCGCCAGCAAATCGCTGACAAAAGTGAGGGAAGAAGATAGCTTCGGGGGCGCAAGCTCGGCCAGAAATATCGCCGCGCCCACGCCGAGGGGTACCGCGAGGATTAGCGCGACCGCCGAGGTCACCAGCGTTCCGTAAATGAAGGGAAGCGCGCCGAAATCGCCAGAAACCGGGTCCCAGGTTTCCGTGACGAAGAATTTCCATCCGAACTTGGTCCGCGCTTCCGCCGATAGAACCCAGAGCTGATAAACCAGGAGAACTGCAATCAGCAGAAGCGCCGCCGCGGCAATCAGCGTGATGACATGCGCGATATCATCCGCGCCGGCCCAGCGGCGCGACAACGTCTGCGAATTCCCGGGGACATCCGCCGGCGTTGCCGCGTTTGGTGTGGTGGCCATTTCGATGGATTCGCCTTCCCGGCTCCAACGCCTACTGGATCTTATCGATCGCTTTTATTTCCTTGGTGACAACTTCCTTCGGCAATTTTGCGTACGCCAGCCCTTCGCAGTATTGCTGCCCATCTGTCATCATCCATTTCAAGAAACCCTTCACCGCATCGCGCTTGCTCGTATCGCTGAACTTCGACGGGACCAGCAGCCAGGTGAAGCTTGAAATCGGATAGGCCTCTTTGTTGGTATTTGGGGGATTCGTGATCGAAACTCGAAAATCATCCGGCATTGCTTTTGATGCAGCAGCGGCAGCGGCGGACACGCTGGCCAGCTCCGCTTTCACAAACACGCCGGAGGAATTCTTCACGCGCCCGTAAGCGATCTTGTTCTGCACGGCATAAATCAGTTCGATGTAACCGATGGAGTCCGGAGTCTGCTCGATGAGCCCCGCTACGCCTTCATTTCCTTTGCCGCCCAAGCCCACGGGCCAGTTCACAGACGTCGCTTTGCCCACCTTTGTTTGCCACTCGGGGCTGATCTTGGAAAGATAATCGGTCCAGATATAGGTCGTGCCGCTGCCGTCAGAACGGTGGACAACAACGATATCATCGGAGGGCAGTTTCACGCCGGGGTTCGCTGAGGTAATCGCCGGATCATTCCACTTGGTAATCTTGCCCAGGAAAATCCCCGCCAGCGCGTCGGGAGTGAAATTCAGCTCCGCAGTTACGCCCGGTATCTTGTAGCTGGGTACGTCGGCTCCGACGACTGTGGGAAAATGCAGGATCGGAACAGTCGATTGCTTGAGCTGATCGTCGTTCATCGGGCCGTCGGAGGCGCCGAAATCCACGGTCTTATCGATCAGTTGGCGAATTCCGCCTCCCGAACCAATCGACTGATAGTTAATCTGCACGTCCGGATGACTTTGATGATAGACGTTGAACCACTTGGAATACATCGGATAAGGAAACGTCGCACCCGCGGCGTTCAACAAAACTTGGCCTGATGCAGCGGCGAATGTGGCAACCGCCAGCAGAACTGCAAGCACGGTCAGCACTTTTACGATTCGCATTTTTTCTCCTGGAAGTCGAATTGAATTGTGACCCTGAATTGTTACAGCCGTGTTACAAGGGAATGAGGCCGGCATAAAATCGTCGAGTCCTTATAACTGCCCTGTTTTGTGGCGCCTGCAAAGAAAGGGGAGATGGGCCGGCGCCAGGGGAGCGCCGGCCCGGGGTGGGGTTGCAACACGAAGATCGCTTTCCTGCACCAAAATTGTGCAGTGCAATTTACCTTCTCTGCTCCGGATAGTTGGCTTCCTCGACAACGATCCGCGAGCGCCCGTGGCGCACGTCGAGCCCCCGAACCCAGAAAATAATGTCCTCGGCAATGTTCGTGGCGTGGTCCGCGATGCGCTCGAGATACCGCGTGGCCAGCACGAACTGAAGCTGCGGCGCGGCCTGCCGGCCGTCTTCGGTCATCCGGTGGAGCAAATGCTCGAAAATCTGGTCGCGATAGCGGTCCACCACATCGTCCGCCTCGAGCACTTCGCCGGCCAGGACCACATTGCGAAAAATCAGCGCGCCCAGGCTGCGGCCCAGCATCCCGCGGACGGCGCCCGCCATCGGCTCAAGATCGCGGGGCGTCTCGCTGACATTCATTCCCGCGAGCGAAATCACGCGCTCGGAAATGTTCACGGCCAGATCGCCGATGCGTTCGAGGTCGTTGGCAATTTTCTGGGAAGCGACGACGCGGCGGATTTCCTCGTCATCGAGCAGCCCGGTTCGCAGCATCCGGACGGCGTGGTCGTCGATCAAAATTTCCATTTCGTTGACCCGCGGTTCCACCAGAAACACCCGGCTCGAAAGTTCCGCCGCTGCCTCCAGATTGGGACGCAAGAGCGCGTCGAGGGCGCTTCCCACGCTGCTTTCCACCGTCCGCGCCATGGAAATCAGGTAATTTGCCAGCACGTCCTGATAAATCGTTTGCATTTTGGAAACCGGGGTCGCCATTGCTCCACCTTCAGCCTAGGTTCGTGCCAAGGCGAGCATAATCAGATTTTGTGACAGAAGGATGAAGTCGGGGTGAATATCCGGCGAAATGATCAGGTCACCCTGGTTGCTGTTTGGCGATGGCAACGCGAACGCCTTCAACTGGATGCCGAGTGCCGTCTATTTTGCCGGCCCCTTGTGAAAGCCGGGCTGTAGGGTTAGAATGAAAAGCTAGAACGCGTCCATGATTTACCTTCGTCCCCGATTGACGCGCCGGGGATGTTTGTGTATCCAGTCGTTACCTCTCAGATTGCACCTCGCCCGGATGAACGCCGCCGCAGCCCGCGTCATCCCGCGTCCGCCATCGTTTACGTTCACTTCGGCCCTGAAAACGGCGGCATCGTCATCAACCTCGGCATTAACGGATTAGCGTGTCAAACTGCGAGAAAACTGCATGCCAGGGAAAACACGATCTTGAATGTGCGCCTCCGTGGGTCCGGGCTGGACGTGAATCTAGCCGGTGAAATTGTCTGGCAGGGCGCCACACAAAAAGAGATCGGCATTCGCTTTAACGATCCCACCACTAGCCAGCAGCAAGACATCGCAAAATGGATCGCGCAACAGGATCAGGCTAGCAAGGCTCCGCCGTTGGACAACTTTCCGCCACCGAAGTCCATTCCTGGGAGGGCAGGGGGCTTCGCGGCGGGTCAAAGGTTCATCCCCCATCCGCTTTCCGGTGCTTTGGCTACGCCCCAACCGAAGCCCGCGGACCCTCCCTTGAGCGCACCTGCGGCCGCGATCGCTCCGCGCTTACCAGCCCCAGCGAATTCTCCGAGTGGAATATCCGCCGCCACGCCGGAGCTTGAAGTTGTTTCCCCGATAAAAGATTTCAATGTTTCTTCCGATGGCCCTGACGCCCGCACGCAAGGCCGCAAGGCCAATTCAATCGCCTCGCCAGAACCATACCTTGCCGGTCAGCCTTTGTACAACCGCCCGCGCGTTGAGCCGCCTCAGAACGAGCGTGCACGCCAAGCTTCAACGGGCAACGCCACCCCGATTGGTTCAGCCAAAGAGCCAATGCCCACAGTGCTCATGGCCGCGCCACGGGCGCCCACGGAAACTTCAGGCAAGACTGCAATTCGCAAAACGGAAGAAATAAAGCCCATCACTCCAGATCGGGTTTCTAGCCCGCCGGTTAGTTTGCCCGCAGTCACCGCGGCGGAAAGATGGATTCCGCCGGCCCTCCTCGTAGCATGGAGGCAAGGAAACCAACAGCAAAAGATAGTGCTTGCCGCCGTACCAACAGCTTGCTTGTTGATCCTCGTCCTTGTTTTCAGCTTGGCCGTGGGCCACTTCGAAAGCTCCTCGCGCCAGTCTGCGGAGGGCGGATTTCTGCAGCAATCCATAGCACGTCCTGCGGCTTCGAGCGTCAGTGCCGATTCTGCTCAGGTTAGTCCATTCACCGCACCTCCGGATCCGAGCGCGACTCCTCAATCACAAGCTGATCCGCCGTCCCTGCTGGACCGATTTGCAGAGACTTTTCTGGGATACAAACCTGTGATACCTGAAGTAGACACCTACCTCGAGATCCCGATCGACAAGAATCATGTCAGTGTGCAGGTGTGGACCTCCAAAAGCAGTGGATACTATTACTGTACAGACAGCCCCTACTACATGATGATGCTACCTGGCGCCGTCATGGCCCAGCGTGACGCTCTGCAGAGCGGATACCAACCGAAACTTGGCCAGTTCTGTAACTGAACACAAACATATTTATGTTTGCTATAGGAAGGTCCTGACGCACTTGGTCCGGGAGGCGGGGGCGCGTCTTTGAGTTAGAAGGAAAAGACTGCAACGCGCGCCGCTAGGAAACACTGGGAATGCTGAAATGGAAGCGCGAACCCTGGCCGACGGCGCTTTCCACCCAGATTCGGCCGCCGTGGGCCTCCACGATATGGCGGGCGATTGCCAGGCCAAGGCCGGTGCCGCCCGCCTCGCGCGATCGCGCGGCATCGACGCGGTAAAATCGTTCGAAAACGCGTTCCAGGTCGGATTCCGGAATTCCGATGCCTGTGTCGGCAACCGTGAAGACGACGCCCGTCCCGTTCGAACGCGCCGTGACATCAATGCGCCCGCCGGAGGGCGTGTATTGCAGCGCGTTGTCGAGCAAATTTTGAAGGACTTCTCCAAGCTGCGCGCCATCGCCGCGAACCGCGGGCGCGTTTTCCTGCAAGTCGACATGAATCTCGAGCCCTCTTGCTTTCGCATTGAGGCGCGCCGTCTCGACACAGCCGTTCACGAGCGCCTCCACGCGGATCGGGCGAATTTCGAGTTCCAGGCGGCCCGCTTCAATTCGAGAAAGCTTCAACAAATCATCGGTGAGCCGCGCCAATCTCCGCGCGTGGTCGCGGATAATTTCGACGAAGCGATTCCGGTTCGCCTTGTCCTCTAGCGCGCCGCTCAAAAGCGTTTCGGCAAATCCCTGAATCGCGGTCAGCGGGGTCTTGAATTCGTGGGAAACATTGGCCACAAAATCGCGCCGCACGCGCTCGAGCCGCCGCAATTCCGTGATGTCGTGAAGCACCAGCACCGCGCCATTGGCCCCGGCGGCGCGCACGGGCGCGGCCGTCACGCTGAAATTCCGGCGGCGCACCGTGCCTACTTCGACTTCGCCGGTTAGTTCTTCCTCTCCCGAAAGGGCTTGCCGCACCAGCGCCACAAGGTCGGCCTGTCTCAATGCCTCGACGAGCGTCCTGCCCTGCGAGCTTCCCTCCGGGAGCTCCAGGATCTGCTCGAACGCCCAGTTGCAGTAGAGAATGCGTTCGTCTCCGGTCACCACGGCGACGCCCTCGACCATGCTGCCCAGAATCGCCGACGAGCGATTGCGTTCATCGGTGAGCGTGCGAATGGTCTGACCGAGCCCTGCGGCGGCGCGGCCCAGCGCGTCGGCCAGTTCCGCGAGTTCGTCATGCCCGTGGTCGCGCTCGAGCGGCGCGAAATCCCCGGTTCCCGCGCGCTCCGTGAATTCTTTCAGGCGGCGGATGCGCGACGTGATCGAGCGGGAAGAAAGGAAGAACGTGAGTCCGGCGGCGATCAGGAAAATTACCAGGGCAGGCCAGATCTTCGGCAGGGTTTCCGGGGAGGTCCATTGCACGGCGAGCAGAATCGCCGCCACCAGCGCCAGGCAAATCAAAACCGGCCGCCAGAATAGGCTTACGCGCAAGGGAGACTTACTCCTGTTTTTCGGATTGGCCTTCGCTCTCGAACATGTACCCCGCGCCGCGCACGGTTTTCAAGAAAGCGGGGTGGTCCGCGTCGACCTCGACTTTTTCGCGCAGGCGGCGAATATAGACATCCACGCTGCGCGGCGTCACAAAGCGCTCGGTGCCCCACACGGCGTCCAGCAACTGATCGCGCGTGAACACGCGGTTCGGACGCGTCGCCAGGTAATAGAGCAGGCGAAACTCGAGCGTCGAAAGCGTCACCGGCTTGCCGTCGCGCGCGACGCGATACGAGGAAGGATCGATCGTCAAGCCGCGCGCTTCGATCACGCGCCGCGGCTCGTTCGTGGGTTCGGTGCGCCGCAGCAGGGCCTTCACGCGCGCTCCGAGCTCGCGCGGGCTGAAGGGCTTGGTCACATAATCGTCCGCGCCCATTTCGAGGCCCACCACGCGGTCCGCTTCCTCGCCTCGCGCCGTCAGCATTAGGATCGGCAACCGGTTCAGGGACGTGTCGCGGCGAATTTCCTTGCAGATGTCCAGGCCGGAAAGCTTCGGCAGCATCAGGTCGAGCAGCAGAATGTCGGGCGGCGTTTTGCGGACTTGCGCGAGGCCGCTGGCGCCGTCGGTCGCGGCGGCAACTTGAAAACCTTCGCGCTCGAGGTTGTAGCGAACGAGCTCGACAATGTCCCGGTCATCTTCAATCAGCAGAACTCGCTTCATTGCCCCATCCCAGGTCTTCGCACACCCCGCCCGGCACCAAACGCACTATATTACATAGAACTGTGCGATGGCTATGTTACGGGAAGGTTAAAAGAAGGAGTCTTTATTAACACTCCGTTCTCACCGGATCCGATGACGGACGCAAAGCGATAGGACAGGACGCTGTCATTCGCAGCTTATCCGATCAAAATGGCGAAGAATCAGGGGGTGATCTTGCCTGGGAACGCCAATCGGGAGATTGGCGTTCCCGGATTCAGATTCGCAGAAATATTTTTCCGCGGTAGAACGGCCACAGAAGCACGAAGATCACGAGGACGAAAAAGACGGCGAAGGCGAGAGAGGCGTTGACCGGGCTGAGATGCGGCACGAAAAACTTGTCGTAAATCCATCCGTGCAGAGTGGTCTCGCGGCCATGAAAATGGAGGAACTCAAAATCGGTGCTGACCTCCGAGACGAGAGCCGCGAGAGCGTACGCCAGGATCGCATTCACGCCGAAGACGAGGACCGGCGCCGTCCAGCGGCGCCAGGCGCGCACATCAACAATCCAGTAACACGCGGCCAGCGCTAGCATCGCAAAGCCGCCGGTGAACAGCACGAATGAACTCGTCCACAAATTTTTGTTGATCGGAAAATAGGGATGGAGCAATCGACCCGCGGCGAGGAGCACGAGTCCCGCAGCCGCGAGGCCGAGCGCTTTGCGGCCCGCAAGCCTATCCGAGCGCAACCATTCGCCGGCGAGTATTCCGATCAGCAGGGACGCGATCGCGGGAAGCGTGGAAAGAAATCCCTCGGGATCCCACGTCACGGACTCGGACCACAAGTGTCCGCCCATGAGGGTGCGGTCCACGTAGGCGCCGAGATTGTCGTCCTTGCCGAGATGCCCCGCGCCGTAGCCCGGCACCGGAACGAACGTCATCAGCGCCCAATATCCGACGAGCAATACAATCGCAACGGCCGCCGTCACGCGAAGATTCGCGCGCACGCGAGCGGGCCGGCCGTCGGCAGGCTCCCTCTGAAACGTCGCCAAATAGAGCAATCCCGCGACGAGATAGCAGATCGCGATGCGCTGCAACACGCCCATGATTCGGATGGAGCTGAGATCGAAGTCGGGAAAGCCGTTCAGAAATAATCCGATGGCAAAAATCAGCGCGCTGCGCCGCACCACGTGAACTATGAGCGCCCGTCGCGTGAGGCCGCGCGCGATCCGCGACGCAAACGACAGCGTCAAGGAAACTCCGACGATAAAAAGGAAAAACGGAAAGATCAGATCCGTCGGCGTCCATCCGTTCCATTCCGCATGCTCTAGTGGGGGATAGATGTGGCTCCAGGAACCGGGGTCGTTCACCAGAATCATCGCGGCAATAGTCGCGCCGCGAAACACATCCAGCGAAACCATGCGCGCGGGACGCACCGGCTTAACAGCAGCTATGGAGTTCGATGCAGGCGCAACGATCGTTTCCGCCGTGGCGATTGGGAAGCCCTCCAATGGCGGGGATAGTACAGCAGCGCAGGAAATGTCGCAATGTAGCAACGGCGGGCGTGATCACAAAAAAACATGGCCGGGAGAGGGGATCCCGGCCATGCCTTTTGCCAGAGGGAAGAAACTTTCGCGACTCCCGCTTACGGGCTCCGCGTCTAGTGATAGGCCAAATTGTGCGAGCCGCAGAACATGGAACTGACGAAGCTGGCGCTCTGCGGGACCCACCACATGCGGCGCACCCACGGGTGCCTGCTATACATCATTTTCTTGCCCGCGAAATCCATCAGCACCGGCCCGATCTGAATGGCGGCGTACAACGAAGCGTTGCCGGCGAACGGCTTCAGTAAGGGATTCAATTCCTGCGCGCCGGCGGTCGTGATGACGTGTCGCGTGGACCAGGCGTCAAAGGTCGCGGCGCCGCTCGAAGCAATGACCAGGCCTTTCCACATGAGTTCCTTGCGGCGATTCTCGGCGCGCAACTGATCGACCGTCACCGTCATGGGTTTTCCCGACTTCAGGAAGGCCATCGGCGCCGGAGGGGTCAACGGCATCGGCACGGGAGCATCCGGCAGCGTCTCGTTCATCCCGGCTTCGGGCTCAGCGGACGCATCGAAAGAAGCGGTGGCTGTCGGCTCGGAATCTTCAAAGTTCATTGCGCTGGCTGAAACAGCGATGGCCGGGGACGCGTTCATCGCGGCCTTGTCCGTCGACATTGGAAGAGTGGTGGCGAGCTGCGGATGGATCAGGAGTACGGCAATTGCGAGAAACATTTTAGCTATCCTCAGTACGCTGCAGGTGCCTGGCTGGTGGCTTGCTGCAACGTGAGTCTAGGTTAGGAGACGGGGTCGCCAGCGCCTATAGCACGGCAGTCCCGAAGCCTTAGAACGACGGTTTTTGAGGGGTTGGGACGATAGTCCTAGGACTGTTGAGCTAAGGTGTTTTGCCTCTGGCAGGGCTCCAGAAAGAGGTCTCCAGCCTGTAATTTTGAATCTCTATAACTTATTGAATAATATGGAGTTACTGTAGGTTCTGAGGCGTGTCCGGCATTTCCAGCACGGCAATTTTTCCGTCTGGCGTGCGCTCCAGGGTAGGGCCGAAAAGTCCAATCTGCTCGCGCCTCCACCATACACCCTGTTCCCGCTTTTCGGTCCGGTCGGTGAACCAGTATTGCCATAGCACCACGCGAATCTGCTCGGGGGGATGCCCCGGGAACGGATCCTTTGCGAACAGGGCAACTACGTCCGGTTCGCCGGACAAGAGGCGCTCCTCAACCTGTATGACCCAGGGATACTGCCGCCAGGTCCCGAGCGAGGCGAACCACAGATTCCAGTCAAAGCGCGGCTGGTAGGGGGCATAAATCCGCGGGGGCGCGTGCACGTCTTGCGGCTTATTCCGGAAGGGATACGGCGTCCAGGTCTGGCCGTCGCGCGAACCCTGGAATTCGATTTCGTATCGCTCGCGCGTCATGACGGCAAAAAGCCCGAACTCATTGGCAAAGCGGAAGGGTTCGAGGACGCGAATGGGGCCCACCGGGAGCGGCGCCTGCGGGAACATCATAAAGATGAGAAGAGCCGAGGTCGCATAGAAAATCCACGTCAGGAAAATTGCCTGCACCCACAAACGGAGATGGCTCCGCCAGTCTTTCGGTTCCGTCGGCACAGTCAAGTCCGGGCCAGGCGAAGAAGCGGGGAGCCGCAGACTCCGCGGCAAAAACCTGACCAGAAATTTATCGTCGAGCAACAGGAACCCAAGAACCAAAACAATGTAATTCAGGAAGGCATAGTTGCTGGTCAGGATGATGCCAATCTGCCAGGGTGTGATCATGAAGAACAAAACGATGCGCGAGCGCCGCGGCAGAAATATGGCGAAGATCAGCACCAACTCCAGCGCGAGCGTGAGGATGGCCGTGGCCGCATGAAACGCATGCGGCAACTGGTGCGCATACCATGCGATCCATGTGGGCAGCGGGCCATTTTGGTAATACTGATCCATGGCCGTGAAATCGCGCCATTCCGGATCGCGCCCCAGCATCTTCGCGATTCCCGATTCAAAATAAATCCGAAACATCAGCCAGATGAGCAGATACCGGCTGCCGCGAGAAGGCGGCTCCGAGGCTCCCCATCGCGGCCACCATCCCGAAGGGGCAAAAAACAGGCTGATGAAGCCGGCTTCGAGCAGCATTCCATCGGATTGGTAGCTCGCGAAATCCTGCGCCGCCGCAATGAACGAGAGAAACGCAACCAGGCAGATCACCAACATGCCGCGAGGACAAAAGTTCAGCACCAGAAGAATCGACGCCACCATTCCGGCGACGACGACGGCCATCAAAAAACGGTCGCTCGACGACCACCAAAAAACAGTGGGTGCGTACCGGAAACGCGCGCTCCCCAAAACGCGCGCCACCTGGATGAGATAGTCCCGCGCGGGAAGGATCCCATCCGGGCCGATGAGCCCGCGAATCTGAAACACGAGAGAATAAAACGCGGAGAAAAAAATCAGTCCGAGCGCGCGGAGAAATAGCCAGCGCGCAGCCAGATAACCGGGAGGCGTGAAATTAGGGTCGAACAAACGTCCCGGCATCGCTCTGAAATCGAATTCCATTGCCGGGCATTATACAGAAGGAAGTGGCACAGGCTTCAGTCTGTGGGGGTCCGTTCGGTTGCCCGGGTGTCGCGCGCTAGCCAAGATCAAATGGAAACCCACAGGCTGCCCTTCAAAAGTGCTCAGGGTAAAAAGCCTGTGCTACTGGAGCATTTCAGAGTCTTATTCCGCGTCGAATTCTTCGAGGCCTTCCCTCTTGGGCATTTTCTTAGGGCCATAGAAACGTTGGCGGCACTTGCCGCAGCGGTAGGGGCGATAGGGCAGAAAGAGGAGAACCCAAAATTCCAGAAGGCGTCCGCGCTTGGTGCGGTGCACGTGGTCGCTGCCGCACAGAGGACAATTTCTTTCCTCGGTATAAGCAAACAGGCCGAGTTTGCGCTTCATGGGAAACGCATGATAGCGCCGCGCGTACTCGGGTGCAATCGGCTCGTCCATCTACACTATTGAAGCTGTAATTTCATGGTTCAAAAGGAAGCAAGGACCTGCATCGCGTGATGCCGCAGCTTGCCCAGATTTCGATTCATCGAATGCGCCCGCGGCAGGAACGGCAGCACGGGGGGGCGGCGGATCGCCAGGCGATCGAGGGCAATTTTCAAACGCTGGTCGTGCGGGGCGTAGCGCAGGCCGCGGACCAGTGTATCGGCGGCGTCCTGTTTGCGATCAGCGGCCACGTAGACCTCGGCGAGATTCAAATAAAGTTGCGCCTGGCGGCGGCTCATGCGTATGGCGGAACGGCAAAGTTCCTCCGCTTCGGCCCATTTTTGCTCCGTCGCGGCGATGGCCACTCCCATGTAGGAAATATAGAACGGATTGGAGGGTTCTTCTTCGAGAGCGCACTTGAGGTGGGGAAGCGCTTTGTTGGCATCGCCTCCGCGCAGAAATGTGAGGCCGGTGCGAAATTCCTGGAATGCCTCGACCTGGATCATGTTGATTTCCTCCACTGGGCTGGTCCGACGAGCCCAGTGGGCGCCATACCGCGCCGCGCGGGGCAACCGTCAAACCTTACTTCGTCAAACCTTAGGAAGAAGATTAAGATTGAGGGGCCAATCGGACAACTGCTCGAACGGACAGAAGAAGGACAGTGAGCCTGGGGCAGTAAGGTTTTCTGATTTCAGCGGGTTTTCAAGGGCTCTGGACGGCTATGCTAGAATGACTGTTTTTCACGCACGATTTAGGAATAAATGATGCCAAGTGGAAGGACCAGCGCGTGGTGGATGTTCTTGTGCCTGCTCGTGCTGTCTGCAGGACTGTATATAGGCACGGCCGGACGCCCCGCGCTGGATGACGAGGACGTTGACGCCGCCCACGCCATGGTCTCTCAGGAAATGCTGGCGCGGCATGACTACGTGGTCATGTATATGGATGGCGTCCGCTACCTGATCCGCCCGCCCATGCACTTCTGGCTGGTGGCCGCGAGCTACAAATTGCTCGGGCAAACGGAATTCGCGACCCGGCTTCCCGTCGGGCTCGCGATGGTCGGAATCGTCCTGCTGACCTTCGAATTCGGGCGCAGGTTTTTCGGGCAGCGCGCGGGACTCTACGGGGCGCTGGCAGCGGCCACGAGCGTGGGGATGTTCCTCTACACGCGGAACATGATCCCTGAGGCGCTCTACACCTTCGCATTCGAAGGGACGTTTTACCTATTTTTGCGTTCCTGGACCGGCAGCCTGGATACGCGGATCGGCTATTGGGGCGCTGCGGCCTTGATCGCATTCGCTGTCATGACCCGATCGCTGATTGGCCTGTTGTTTCCACTTTTAGGTGTAGCTGCATTCATCACGATGACGCGCGGCTGGCATCGCTGGCGCGAGCTTCGGTTGTTCTCGAGTTCCGCGGTTTTTCTGGCGCTCGCGGCGCCGTGGCACATCCTGGCGGCCATTCGCACGCCGGGTTTCTTCTGGGCTTATTTCATCAACGAACACATCAATCGCGCCCTGGGAACGCGCCTGCCGCACGACTACGGCGCTGTGCCGCTATGGGCCTGGTGGAGCGCGCATTTGGTCTGGCTGTTTCCGTGGAGCTTCTTCTTCCCGCTCGCTCTTCGCGAACTGCCGTGGCCTCCGCGCGATTGGGGCAAGGCGACCGATCCGAGCGCGCAAGCCCGTCTGCTGCTGTTTGCCTGGGCGGGCGTGATCCTGCTGTTCTTCACCTTGGAAAGCGGATCGCGCCTGGAATATTACAGTTTCGGCGCGTGGCCGGCGATGGCCCTGCTGCTGGGGCTGGGGATCGCGGATGCCGAGGAGGCCGACAAGAAGTGGCTGAAGCCCGTGCAGCGTGCCTTGGCGGCGCTGGCTGTGGTGCTGGCTCTGGTTGCCGGGTATTTTCTCTGGGGGACGATGCACATTGCCGCGGCGAGCGACGTGGCGAACCATCTGGAACTGCGCAGCCCGGAAAATTATCTGACCGGCATGGTTCACTTGCTCGACTTGACGCCGGAATCGGTGGCCGACCTGCGGCTCCCCATTATTCTCTCTTCGCTTTCCGTGCTGATCGCGTTTGTAGTGGCTTGGGCCCTGCGGGAACGCGGCATTCAATGGCTCCCGACGATCGCCCTGGCGCTGGGAATGGTGGGATTCATCGTGGCGGCCCACATCGCCCACGACGTTCTGAATCCAACGCTTTCTTCCCGGTCCCTGGCTCTGAAGATTGATAAGTCGCTGAAGCCGGACGATCAGATTGCGCTCTATGGAGACATTCGCGTCGCTCCGGGCATTGCGTTCTATTCCCATCGCGGGGTGTTGCTGTATAACGCGACCGGAAGCAATTTGGAGTTCGGTTCGCACTATCCGGACGCGCCGAAGCGGTTTTTTGACGACCTTGATTTTTCCCGGCTCTGGGAAGGATCGAAGCGAGTCTTCCTGGTCGTCTCGGCGGAACACCTACGCGACGTGCGCGAACGCCTTCCCGGCAATTCCATCTGGGTCTTTGCGGAGACGGGTGGAAAAACGGTCTACGTGAATCAGCCGCCGGAGCCGGGGCAGCCGCCGCTCGCCCAGCTCGATGAGAAGTTGAAGTTAACGGCCGAGCCGTAAGGGCAATCGGTTTAGGTTCGTGTAGCGCCCGCCTTCAGGCGGGCATCATTGAGCCAAACAGATGCCCGCCTGCAGGCGGGCGCTACAAAACTTGTTGATTTTTGATCTCACACGAGACTCTGGTGCCGCTGCTCCGTCCTGAACCACCGCCAAGTGAACTTCTTTTCCCTCCCCGAAAGTCCTCCAGTGCGGCCCCCATTTATTCGCCAAAGAGGCGAGGTGAATTAGGCGAATTTCCTAGATATTAATGTCAAACAAGCGCAATACCGATCATATTGAGTTGTGACGCCAACATAGTCTCCATATCATTCGTCTATGTCGAGCGTTTGACTCAGTTTACAGCCTAAATCGCGGTTTCCGGCAGTTAGCGGAGGGAAATTATGAGAACTAAAATGGTGCTTTGGATGGCGCCTTTGGCTTTAACTCTCGCGGCTGCTTCTGGCGGAGTCTGTTTCGCTCAGTCGATTCCTGCAAATACAAAGGACGGCGTGGGAGCGGAGGTCGCTCGAGTGACCCACGATGACCTGGTCGTGGCGGCCGTGCTGCCGAATTCCATGGATCAGGCGGATGCCCAGACGGACGATGCCGCGACGCCCACTGGCGAGGATACCGCCGGCGAACCAGCAAAACCTTCGACGAAAGAGTCGGGGGTGGCGCCCTTTTCGAGAGTCGGGATCGGAGTGAAGATGTCCACGTTGGGGGCGGGAATCGAAGTGGCCACGCCGCTGGCCCGAAAATTTAATGTGCGCGGCGGGTTCAACATGTTCCGATACAGCCGGCCCATCACCAATAACGGAATTCAATACGATGGCAACTTGCAATTCCAATCGGCGGAGGCGCACCTGGACTGGTTCCTGCTCGGCGGGTTTCACGTCAGCCCGGGTATCCTGTTTTACAACGGCAACCAAGTGACGGCGACCGCGTCGGTCCCGGGCGGGCAGACGTTCTCGGTAGGCGGCACGTCGTACGAAAGCGACCCCACCACTCCGGTTACAGGCAACGGAAAACTGGACTTCGTGAAGGTGTCTCCTTCGATCATGTTCGGCATCGGCAACCTGATCCCACGTAATGGAAGGCATGTCAGCTTTCTATTTGAAGTTGGCGGGGCTTACCAGGGATCGGCGCGGGTGGCGCTGAACCTGGCAGGAAATATTTGCGCCCCGGGAAACCTTGCCACTTGCCACTCCATCGCCAGCGATTCGACGGCGCAAGCCAACATTTTGGCCCAACAAGTAAAAATCCAGAACGACGTCAATCCGTATCGATTTTTTCCCGTGCTTTCGCTGGGCGTCGGATTTAATTTCTAGTTCTGGACGGCGAGTGTCCTGCCTCGATCGCATGCGCTGAGCCAGTCTGTAAAAATCAAGTCAAGAGCCCCAGCCTTCCAGAACGGAAGAGTGGGGCACCCTCCACTTCGAAGTCATTCCAAGTCCGGACCATCCGACGTGAGCCAAATCCTGATGTGAAGCATCGAATGTACGAGGGAGATAGGAATATGAATTGCCTAACCCGATTCGAGGAGGAAGTTTCTGCGTGGCCTAACGTCTCGGTTCACCCGCATCGGTTCGGAGGGAAGGAATTTAGATTCCGGAAAGCGGAGATCGGGCATGTGCACAGAGACGGAACCGTGGACATTCCATTTCCTAGAGCTGTTCGCGATGCGCTGCTGGCGGAAGGTCAGGCTGAAGAGCACCGTTGGGTTCCGAACTCTGGATGGACCACTTTTAAGGTTCGAGGCGAAGCCGACGTCGGCCATGCCATTGAACTCATGCGGATATCATACTTACGCTACGCATTGAAAACTGCTTCTGATCCTCACCAGTTTCTGAAACAGGAGAGAAAGTCTCTGCAATTAAGCCCACAATTCATTTCCCTCCTCGAATTACTCGCCCCTCAGCGACCCTAGATTTCAAGAAGGCCGGATATCTTGGCCAACCGCCTGAAGATTTCGTTGCTCGATTTCCTGATAGAGGACTTTGGCCCGTTCCAGGGCTACTGAAATACTCGGGCTGATGTTGCCTGCGCCGACGTGCTCCTCAAATTCGGCCTGATGCATCAGGCGCGCGGGTTGTTCGCGCGCGCCGCAGAGGATGAGGCCGCGTCCGGATTTGTGCACGGCATCGGCCAGGTTCTCGATGGCCTGCAAACCTGTGGCATCGATTGCCGTCATATTGCGGAGACGGAGCACAAGGATGGGAGGCAGCTCCGGAATACGCTCGATCACTTCATCGATCTTATCGGTCGCTCCAAAAAGGAATGGTCCGTGGATGCGGAAAATGGTCACGTAGGGCGGAATTTCCTTGTGCTGCAGGATGTGAACGTGGCCTTCGCGGAGATACTCGTCGGTGACTTGGGAAACTGTCGTCGTGGCCGTGACTTTGCGGATGTATACGAGCGCCGCCAGGATCATTCCGGCTTCGACAGCCACCGTCAAATCCGCGAAGACGGTGAGCGCGAACGTGACGAGCCACGTGCCGATGTCGAGTGGCGAAAGTTTCAGAAGCTCGGGGATTTCCCGCCATTCGCCCATGTTGTACGAGACGACGAGCAAAATTGCGGCCAACACCGACAGCGGAATGAATCGCGCGAGCGGCGCGGCAAAAAGCACAATCCCCAAGAGCGTCAACGCGTGCACCATTCCCGCGACCGGCGTTTTTGCTCCGGAGCGGATGTTCGTGGCCGTTCGCGCAATCGCTCCGGTGGCGGGCAGGCCGCCGAAGAGGGGAGACATGATGTTGGCGATGCCCTGGCCGACGAGCTCCACGTTGGGATTGTGTTTGGTGCCGCTCATGCGGTCGGAAACGACGGCGGACATGAGCGATTCAATCGCGCCGAGCATGGCCACCGTGATCGCGGGAGAAATCAGCGGGCGCAGCAAATCAAAGCGGAACTGCGGGATTTTGATTCCCGGGAAGCCGGAGGGAATGCCGCCGAAGCGCGTTCCAATCGTCTCCACCGGCAGCTTCAGCAAAACCACGAGCGCCGTGCCTGCAAACAGCGCTACGATGTATCCCGGCACGCGCTTCACAAAACGCATAAAGATCAGAATCACAACCAGGGCAAACACGCCAAGGCCGGTTTCCAAAGGAGAGAACGTGCGAAAATTCCGGGCGAGAATTTCCATCCGTGCCAGAAATTCTCCGGGAACTTTATCAACTTTGAGGCCGAAAAAATCCTTGATCTGCGTGCTGGCGATGATGACCGCGATGCCGTTCGTGAATCCTACGACAACCGGGCGCGGAATATACTTCACGGCGGTGCCGAGACCGGTGATGCCCAGAATGACGAGCATCACGCCCGCCATGAGCGTGCACATGAACAAGCCGTCCAGGCCGTAGCGCGTCACAATGCCGAAGACCACCACGACGAACGCGCCCGTGGGCCCGCCGATTTGCGTCGTCGAACCGCCCAGCGCGGAGATCAGGAACCCCGCGACGATGGCGCAATACAGCCCCGCCTGCGGCGCAACGCCCGAAGCGATCGCGAACGCCATCGCCAGCGGCAGCGCGACGAGTCCCACCGTCACTCCCGCGAGTGTGTCGGTGGCGAATTTGTGCCAGCTGTAGTCCTTCAAACAGGAAATCGATCTTGGCAGCCAGTCTTGCATCTATAAGTCCCCGGAAGCGGAGTTCCGACTCTCCGACAGTTAGGAAAGTAAATTTAATTATAGCCGGGAAAAAGGAAGCGTGCGAATTTCAGGCCGCCAAGTTTCGTGAGCGAAAACTGGTTCGGGTTGAAATTAAGTAGCACAAGCTTTTTACCCTGAGCACTTTTGAATGGCAGCCTGTGGGTTTTTGTCCCTCAAGGACCAACCCCCACAGGCTGAAGCCTGCGCCACTCACCAGATAAAATATTCAGAGATTCGTTTTACTCCTGTGGTCCAAAAGCCCACATTTGCGCCGGCTGCCCTTCTTTGGCGGGAATGCCCAAATAGAGCTGATCGCGGGCTGCAAAAAAGTAAGCGGTGCGCGCGCCGATTGTCGTTGGAACTTTTTCGATCAGCGAATAATGGTCTGGATCGTGCATATCATAAACGCTGATGGAGGCTTGGCCGCCGGCGACGTAAATGCGTTTCCGGGAAGCATCAAAAAAGAGGTCGTCGGAGTCGCCGGAAGTGCGCAGCCTGGCAACTTCTTTGCCGGTTTGAGTATCAAGAACGACCAGCATGGGCGGCTTCCGGGTCACCGTAAAAAGCCGGTGATCCTTTTCATCCAGCGCGGTAGGAAAATTTCCGCGCAAGCCCTTGAGAGGCCACTTGGTCACCTCGCCGGTCTTGCGGTCGATGGATTCTACGATATTCCCGGCGTCCGGGCAGTTGACGAAGATGTGGTTTCCAGACGCTTCCACCTGGAAGGACTCGGGATGGCCGCCGGTCTTAAGGACTTTGCCAACCTGCTCCTCCTTTTGGGGGTCAATGAACGCGATGCCACCGTCGTCTTCGCCGTAACCGAGGACGACCAGTTTGGAAGTGGGGTCCCAACGGAGATTGTCCGGGTCCGGACTAAAGTCGAGAGATTTGAGAAGCTCGTACGTCGTTCCGTCATAGATATTCACTTTGCCGCTCTCGGCGTTGGCGATCACAATCTTGTTGAAATCGGGCACGTACAGGATTCCCTGAGGCTCGCTGAGCCCCGTAATGGTGTGGACCACCTTGCCCGCAAACGTGTCGATCACTTCCGCCGTATTGTTGCCGAGGGCGGAGGCGAACAGGAGTCTGCGCTTCGGATCCGACGACATGTGATCCAGCCGGCCCATCACATTCGGCACCGGGATTTCTTGCTGCAATTGCAGCGAGGAAATCTCCCGCCCCGGAGCCTTCGCCGGCGCTTGTTGCGCGTGGGCCACGGCGAACGCTCCATACCCGATCAATGCAACCACACAGACCGCGAGCAACTTTTTCATATTTCCTCCCTTGAACCAATTTGCTTTCCATTCCGCCTTCCGCCAAAAAATCGCGCTCTCCCACATTTCTAGGGCTGAGGCTCGAATACCAGAATTGCGGCTCCTTCCTTGTCATTTGCTGGAGCACCGACGAAAAGACGATTAAGTTCCGGCAACCAGAACGAGGTGCCCGCCCCCGGGGCCGTGGGGACCTTTCCCAGCAACTCATAGTGGTCGGCGTCCTTCTGCTGATAGGTGTAAACGAACCCCACATCAAATCCCCTGCCACCAGAGGCGTAAACATGATGGTGCGCGGAGTCGTACCAAAGGTCGTCGATCCCGGCGACACCCTCGACCCGCGAAATCTCTTTTCCAGATTCTGTATCCAGGACAATCAGTGTAGCCGGGTCGCGAACGCCGTCGAAAAGCCGGTGATGGCCTTCATCCAGCGCCAGGGCGACGCTACTTGAAACGCCCGTCGGCCACGTCGAAACCTGTTCTCGCTTCTTCAAGTCCACCACGCCAAGATTGGTGGCTCCGGTTAGCGTGACGAACGTTCGCGGCTCCGATTTCTCGATCTTGATGCCGCCGGAGCGGGCATCGGTCTTGATGTCCGCGAGATGCTTATTGGTGCGCGTGTCGATGATGGCCAGCCCTCCTGATTTTGCATCGCCGAATCCGACGTAAAGATATTTGGTCGCGGGGTCGTAACCCACATGATCGGCATCGGGGCCGATCGGCAAGCTTTCGATCAGTTTGAATGTGTCCCCCGCGAAGATCTTGCAAGTGCCGTCCGTCCCGTTGGCCACAAAAAGCTTTTTGAAATTAGAAGAATAAAATATCCCTTGCGGCTTGCTTTGTCCGGGGATGCTGGAGATCCACTTTCCCGACTTCAGATCGATCACCTCGACCGTGTTCTGATCGTCTCCGAGGGCGGCGACAAATAGCCGCTGTCCTTTGAGGTCCACGCCGAAGTGGTCCAGCCGCCCTTTTACATTGGGCATGGGGATTTTTTGGACCAATTTGAGGGGTAATTTCTCTTGTCCATGCATGCTAAGGACCGGTGCAATCAAAAGGACCAAGATCTGCAAAATGAAATGTCGTTTCTTCATGATTTCCTCCAGTGCATGCTTTTCTCGGCGATTCGACGAGGCGCTTTCGTCGCCCCGGCTTTGTTTACCAGATCAATTTGAGCGCGAATTGAATCTGGCGGGACGTAGTCTGCGTGGAATCGATGAGTCCCCCGCTTTGGATGGGCAGCCCGTTCTGATCGAAGACCGCAAGGTTATCGGTCGGCGAAGAAAAATTCGCGCGGTTGAAAATATTGAAAATCTCCGCGCGGAATTGCGCGTTGAAACTTTCCGAGATCCGGCGAATGTAGTTGTTCTTGAATACGGAAAAATCCAGCTTCGAGAGGCCCGGTCCGATGACTGTGTTCCGGCCCAGGTTGCCGCGAAGATTCGCGCAGGTGCCCGGGATGACGGTACTTCCGGAGGCCACGCCGAACGGCTGGCACAGATTGGAGGCAAGGCCCGCCGACTGCGGCAAGATAAAACAGCTCAAGTTGAGGTAAACGGGCCCGTTGGCGTCTTGCTTGAAATTCTTATTTACCGGATTGCAGCTCGGAAGAATGCTCGGGACCTCGCCGGTTTCGTCGAGCTGCGTTCCCGCCGGATCTCCGCCAAGAATGGGCGTGAACGGCTGGCCGGTACTTGCTTTGTACAGACCGACGAGTTGCCAGCCGCCGAACGCCCATTCAGGAAGTTTCGATCCTTTTCGCGGCCCGGGAACTTCCCAGGTGGCGCTCAGGACAAAGGTCTGCGCCACGTTGAAATCCGAAAGCCCGCGCGTCGTGCGCTGGTCAAAGAAAATCTGGTTGAACAGGCCGTTCGGATATGAGTCATCGGCTTCGGAAGCCGACAGTGTGTCGATGCTCTTGCCCCAGGTGTACGCCACGTGGAACGTGAACCCGTGGCTGGCGCGCTTGGCCACGTCCACCTGCATGGCATCGTAAAACGAGTTCGCCTGCCACAGAGTCGCGTTGACGCGGCCAAAATTCGGATTGAGTTTGGGAGCCGTGCCCGGAATTGGCCAGAGGTATCCTTCTTGGGAGATTGTTGGGAGAACCATATCGATGTTGTCGACGCGATACGGCTCGTGAACGCCTCGTGATCCTACATAGCCGACCGTCAGCGCCAGCGTCGACGTAACCTCGCGCGCCACGCTCAAATTCCACTGCATCACGTAATCGCGCTTGGGATGCTGGTCGGCGTAATAAGCGACATTCGTATCGGATTGGCTCAAAGAATTGTAATACGCGATGGATCCGGGATTTTGGGGGTCTCCGGTCGGCGAAAACGAGCCCGAACCTGGATTTTCATTGACGATGGTTCGAGTAAAGGGCGCCGCGTGCTGAAACGAGAGTGTGAACTGGTACGGCAGCGGAAGCACGTCGAAAATACCGAATCCTCCGCGGAGAAGAGTTTTTCCGCCACGAGGGTTCCACGCGAATCCCAGGCGAGGCTCAAAATTTCTGAGTGTGGGATTCGCGAATAGCGGGCCGGTGCCCGCGCAGCCCGTGGCCGTCACGCCACAGATCGGCGCCGGCGCAGTCAAATTGGGGAGCACCGTAGTCAGTCCGTGTGACTCAGTTGGCACTGTCAGCATTTCGTATCGCATGCCGGCATTCAAGGTCAGCGTTTTTTTCGCCTTGATGTCGTCCTCGAAGTAGGCGCCGAAAAGCGACTCTCGCAATCCGATGTCGAGCGGCAGAGGCGTGCCGGTTCCTGAAAATAAGGACGGCTGGTTCGTAAGAAATTGCGACAGGGAATCGAAGCGGAATAGTCCGTTAATGTTGCTGGCGGAGAGTTCGTTGTCCTGCATTCGCTCGAATTCGGCGCCGAACTTTATGGAATGTATTCCGTGGGTGAGTACAGCATCATCGCCGCCCTGGTAATTGGTCCAGTAAAGAGCACGGCTCGATGGAATATATCCCTCCGCGGTCGGAGCGCCCAAGAAGCTGGTGACGCCTGGAATGCTCTGAATATCGCCGGCAAATCCTCCCGGCTCGAAAGCGAAGGAAGGGTTGCTCATGGAGGGATTCAGGACCTGATCTACCTTCCCAATGATGCCGACAGCGCGGCCGAAGCCGATTCGCGCCGAGTTCAGCAGGTTGGAGCTGAAAATATGTTCTTCATGAAGCGTAGCAGCCTGGCGATTGGACACGACATCGGAGGAAAGTTCGCCGAAGGTTCCCGGCTCGATGGTCGTCGAGTTGTCACGAATGTAGGTGGCGTAGATGCTGTCGCTATCGCTGAATTTGTGATCGAAGCGGATTGTGAAATAGTTTTCGGGGGTGATCTGCTGCGCGGCGAAGCTGAAGATCCCAGTGTCGCCATTTCCGATCGGAGCTCCGTTCGGCAACGGGAAGAAATTGCCGGAAAGAAATTGCAAGATCGACTTGTCGATGTGCGTTGTGGGATCCGGATTTGGGGCGGCACCGGGGCCGCTAAGCGGCAATTGTGTGGGAGTGCATCCATTCGGAGGCAGCTGCTGCGCTGTCTGTGGAATCGAACACAAAACGGCCGGGATAGAGGGCGTCGTCCCACCCGGCGCAATCCCCCTGGCGGCCCGCGAAGGAACAGTATTTACCGTCGTCACGCCCAGAGATTGGCGCAAACCTTCGTAGTCTCCAAAAATAAAGGTGCGGCCTTTCTTGATTGGGAGTCCAGCCGATCCCCCAAATTGATTGCGCTTGAAGGGTGGAATTACCGGGCCGTCAAAAAAATTCCGTGCATCGAGGGCGCTGTTTCGCAGAAATTCGTAGAGGGAGCCGTGGAAGGCGTCCGCGCCGCCGCGGGTGACCACGTTGATGACGCCGCCTGAAGTTCGTCCGTACTCGGCGGGATAGTTGCTCCCCAGGACAGCAACTTGCTCCACGGCGTCAATTCCCAGATTGTCACCGAGCACGCTGCCCGGGGCGCCATTCGCGTAATCGTTGATGCTGATTCCGTCCAGGCGGTAGCTGTTCTGATCGGGCCGCGATCCGGAGACGCTTACCGCCGCGCCGAATCCGCGATCCATATTGCCGCCGCCGGTCGCGCTCCCATTCTGGACGGAGGAGACGCCGGCCTGCAAGGTCGCCAGCGCAGCCCAGTCGCGCCCGTTCAAAGGAGTGTCGCGCACGGTTGAGGCGTTTGCGCTTCCGCAAACGGCAGGGCAAGGCTCGCTAACCAGCGCGGGAGGCGCTACGACCCGCACGATTTGCTGCGGGTCACCCGCTCGCATGACGACATTGAGGACGCGCTCGACGCCCGCGGTTACGGAAATACTCGTCCACAACTGGGTCGTAAACCCCGAAGCCGAAACAGTCATTTCAAAGTTTCCAGGGGGCAGGTCAGGAACGCTGTAAAGGCCGGCCGTGTTGGTTATTGCAGTCCTGGCGATTCCCGTACTCACATCTTTCACGGAGATACGGACATCCGGCATCGCAGCGCCGGATTCTCCTGAAACCGTACCGGTAATTGAACCTCCGGCTACTTGGGCGTTTACAGGAAGGCAGAAAAAGAAAAGCAGAACCAGCGTCGCAACTACAAATTTCATCGGGCCCCCTCAGAGCTTTGACGCGGTTGTAATTTATAAGTGCATATCGCACAAGACCATGCGGGAAACTGCGCCAATCAATAGCTGACCACCCCGCCCGTTATCCTATCCGTTTAACCTGAATGAAACCTTAACGCTGGCGGCTATTCTATTCCATGTGCGGCAGGAACAGCCTAGAATTATAGGCAGGCCATTTCAGTCCATTTTCAGGTTGTAGTGTTTTGATAGGAGTATGGCGTCGATGCATGTCCTCATCGTGGAAGACGAAAAGAAAATGGCCGAGCTGCTCAAGAGAGGCCTCGAGGAGGAGAACCATTCCGTCAGCCTGGCTTTCGATGGCCGCGACGCGCTCGAAATGGCCCAGGCTCTCGAATACGACGCCATCGTGCTGGACCTGATGCTGCCGGGAATCGACGGCTTCGAGGTCGCGCGGCGCCTGCGCAAGAGCGGAAACGCGACGCCGATTCTGGTTCTTACCGCCCGAGACACCGTGCCGGACGTCGTCAAGGGGCTCGACATCGGCGCCGACGACTACATGACCAAGCCGTTTTCTTTTGAAGAATTCCTCGCGAGGCTCCGTTCGGTCTCGCGGCGAGGGTCGGCCCCGCGCCCTAATCTTCTCCAGGTGGGAGATCTGGCATTGGACCCTGCCAGCCACGTGGTGACGCGCGCCGGCGAGGAGATTACCCTGAGCCGGACGGAATTCCGCTTACTGGAATTCCTGATGCGGCGCGCCGGCCGGGCGGTCCCCAGAAATACGATCATCCAATCGGTGTGGCATTCGAATGAGGATGTGGAGGAAAATACGCTCGACGTTTTTATCAGCCTGCTGCGGAACAAAGTGGATCGCGATCACAAGGTGAAGTTGATTCAGACCGTTCGCGGAACGGGCTACACCATCCGGGACACGGCAAAATCATGATGACGCTTCCCATTCGCCTCCGCCTGACCGCCTGGTATTTTGCGATTCTCGCCGTGGTGTTGTCCGCATTCGGCATAGGCGCTTACATTGAGATGCGCCACAGCATTCACCGAACGGTGGACGAGGAGTTGCAGATCCGCGCCGAAGGCGTTCGGCAGATGATTGACCGAACAGTCCAACGCGGCGAGCAGGACGAGCTGCAAAACGAGCTTCGAGAACATACGGAAATGCGGGCCGGCGGCGCCCTTTTGCAGGTATCGGACGAGCGAGGCGACTGGCTTTATCGCTCCCAGATCATGAGCGACTACGGAGTCCCGAGGAGTTTGAAGATCTCGGCTAGGCCCGTCGATTTCAAGTCGAAGGTTGTCCCGCTGCGCGTATGGGGCGAGGAAATCAGGGCGGAAAATCAGTCCTATCTGATTCAGGTCGCCATTGAAATGGACGATTTCGACGAAGCGCTGCACCATTTCGCGCTGCTGCTCTTCATTTCCATTCCCTCTCTGCTGCTGTGCGCGGCGGCGGGAGGCTACTGGATCAGCACGCGGGCGCTGGCGCCTGTGGACCAGATTACGCAGACGGCGAGGACGATCAGCGCCCAGAACTTGTCGAGCCGGCTAATCGTGCCGAAAACCGGCGACGAGCTGCAGCGTCTTTCGGAAACGCTCAACGGCATGCTCGAGCGCTTGGAAGCCGCGTTCAAGAAAATCACGCAATTCACGGCGGACGCTTCGCATGAATTGCGCACTCCGGTGGCCGTGATGCGAACCCGCGCGGAACTGTCCTTGCGGAAGGCGCGCTCCGCGGAGGAATATCGGGACGTCATTGCCGAAGTTCTCACCGAGCTTGAAAAAACTTCCGGGTTAATCGAGCAGCTGATGTTCCTGGCCAGGGCCGATTCCGGCGCGGAAACGCTGCACTTCGCCCCCACGAACGTCTCGGAAGTTCTCCGCGAGGCCTGCCACCAGGGAAGCGCCCTGGCGGAGGCCAAACAGATCGGTTTCCAGGAGCGCATTTCCGGCGATTCCATGTGGATTCAAGGAGACGCCGGTTCGCTCCGGCGCCTGTTCCTGATCCTGATCGATAACGCAGTGAAATACACGCCTGCGAATGGACAGGTCGAAGTCTCCTTGCAGAGGAATGATGGCTACGCCGTGGCGCAAGTGCGCGACACGGGGATCGGCATCGCAGAGGCGGACCTGCCGAATGTGTTTGAGCGTTTCTATCGCGCGGATAAGGCGCGCACCCGCGAGTCGGGCGGAGTCGGGCTGGGGCTCTCCATCGGCCGGTGGATTACCGAAGTCCACGCCGGAACGATTGAAGTGCATAGCTTGCCGGGGCGCGGCTCGATCTTTCAGATTCGCCTCCCGATAACGAATCCGGGCGGCTGAAACGAAAAACCTGGTCCGAAGCCCCATTCCCGCGAGTCTGTTTCCCATAGATAAAACTAAAAAATAGCCCTTGACTTAACAAACCTTTGGAACTACTCTCCCCCCATTCTTGTGGTCGGGTGCTGTCTATACTTTTTTAGCAATCATTAGGTATCGGTCGAAGAACTCATTGAAATTAGCATGCGCGACCCCACGCGCCACTCGCTAAACGTGGTGCTGCTCAGTGAAAAAAGCGCGCTTAGGGCCCTGACGTTGGATGGGGAATGGGTTCGGTTTTTTGCGATCTCAACGGGGGAATTACGTTTCTCAGTTGTTTTTCCAAGTTTCAATTGTTTTTCCGTGCTTCAGAAGTTTGGTCATTGGGGGGTAAGGGGTGGGGGCCAGAATCAGAATTCAATCCTTAATGAGTGAGGGTTCAGATATGCGAGCTTTAAACTCGATGAGTAATTGGTGTGCGAAAACGATCCAATTGCTGGGCGGGGCCCTGTTGGTCCTGTTGCTCAGCGTGCCCGCGTTTTCGCAAGGCAATACCGGCCGGATTCTTGGTTCGGTCTTTGACCAGAGCGGCGGAACAGTTGCTGGCGCCACGGTAAGCGTCATAGACACCGAGCGAGGAATCACTAGAACTCTGACAACGGACGACGCCGGGGAATATAACGCTCCCAACTTGACTCCCGGAAACTACTTGGTTCGCGTCGAGGCGAAGGGGTTCAAGAAGCTCGAGCGCCAGAATGTTGTCCTCGAAGTCGGCAAGGAAGTTCGAATTGACCTGACCGTTCAGCCCGGCGCGCAAGAGCAAACTGTGACGGTCACCGAAGCCGTACCCCTGGTGGAGACCACGACGGCCACCCTGGGCGGCACTCTCGAGACCAAGGAAATCGCGGATCTGCCCTTGAATGGCCGCGATTACCAAAATTTGATGGGCCTGCGCCCTGGCGTCATGCAACAGGTGGGTGGCGGACCCTGGACACAGAGCACCAACGGCGTTCGTCCCGATGAATCCGTCTGGATGGTGGACGGCGTGATCAACGCCAACTTCTTTGACGGCCGTCCCATCGCCGGCATGCCGAGTCCGATTACTGACGGCGCGACGATCCTGCCCATCGATTCCATCCAGGAATTCAACCTGATGGAGAGCCCCAAGGCCGAGTATGGCTGGAAGCCGGGCGCCGTGGTGAACGTGGGAATCAAGTCCGGGACCAATCAAATTCACGGTTCGGCCTACGGGTTTTACCGCAGCGCCGCCTGGGATGCTCGCAACTACTTCAACTTTTCAGATAATGGTAATGGTGGAAGTTGCGTCCTTGGCGCGACTGTAAACGGTGTTTCGCCGTGCGACAAGACCCCGACTCAATTGAAGCAGTTCGGCGGATCCGTAGGCGGACCGATCAAGAAAGACAAACTCTTCTTCTTTGCCAACTATGAGGGCCTGCGCGACTTAATTGGCAACGCGTTTGGCACTACCAATGGGCAGGGCGTTCCCGAAACCGTTGC
>CAWCZV010000021.1:0-83175 GCA_963800095.1 uncultured Acidobacteriota bacterium | reverse complement strand
TTCGCGAGGCTCTGGTGAAGGGCGAACCCATGAAGGCGAACGCGTGAACCCGCGCAACCTGCTTGCGCACATTGGGAATTGTCAACGGCGCGTCTTTTGGCTCGCGTTCCGAGATATTGTGAAGGCGATGCGAGAGGAGGTGCTGCGGTGATCGTCAGGCTTAGCAAATCCCGATTCGCTGCGGGTTGCCAATGTCTCAAGCGGCTCTACTTTCAGGTACGCAACCCTGAACTCGCCGCCGAGCCTGATGCTGCCGCAGCGGCGATCATCGAGCAGGGACGGAAGGTCGGCATGCTCGCCCGAAAGCTTTTTCCGGGCGGGGTAGAGGTTCGGGGCGACGGCGGGCTGGGTCAGGCGATCCGCGCAACCCGCGAACTCGTGGCAAACCCGGATGTGCCAGCGATTTTCGAGGGGGCGATTGAGCACGGAAACGTGCTCGTGAAAGTGGACGTCTTACAGCGACGGCTCGACGGTCGCTGGAAATTGATCGAAGTCAAGTCAACGACCGATCTCAAGGATCACCACCTCGAAGACGTGGCGATCCAGTATCGCGTGGTTTCGCGTTCAGGGCTGCACGTGGCTTCGGCATCTCTGGCTCACCTCAACCGAAACTACGTTTACCCGGGCGGTGAAATCGACCCGCGAGGATTTTTTCGCATCCGCAATGTGACGCGGCGAGTCGAGGGGTTGCAGCGCAAGCTGACGTTGCAGCTACGTTCGGAATTTCGGCTGCTGGCGCAGCCGACTCATCCGAACGTCAAAGTTGGTGCGCACTGCACCGACCCCGTCACTTGCGAATTCTACGATCACTGCAACCCGCCGCGCCCGCAGGATCACATCGGATTCTTGCCGCGCATCCACACCAGCGCGGTTGATGCGCTTGAGGAGATGGGCGTCGAGTCAATTCGGGACATCCCTCGCGATTTCCAGTTGAGCGACATTCAACGCCGTGCTGCGACGTGCGTTCAGACTGGCGAGCCGTGGTTCAGCCCTGAACTTCGTGATGTGCTGGACGGGTTGACGTACCCGTTGTATTTCGCTGATTTCGAGACTCTGAATCGGGCGATTCCGCCGTTCGCGGGAATGCGGAGCTACGACCACCTGCCTTTTCAATGGTCAGTCCACGTGCAGCGACAAGCGAGCGCAGAGCCAGAGCACCACGAGTTTCTTGCCGCAGATAGCAGCGATCCTCGGCGCGAGTTCATTAGCTCCCTCTGCGCTGCACTCGGCGAAAGCGGCAGCATCGTCGTGTATTCCTCGTTCGAATCTAAGCGTCTTTCGGAACTCGCGACTTGGTTTCCTCAGTTCGCAGATCGGATCAACGAAATCCAACACCGCGTGTTCGATCTACTGCCCATCGTGCGGGCACATGTTTACCACCCCGCGTTCGCCGGATCGTACAGCCTGAAGTCCGTGCTGCCCGCACTCGTATCCGGTATGAGCTACGACGGCATGGAAGTCGCGGACGGGCAGGACGCCGGGCTGGCTTGGGACAGATTTATTAGCGACGACCGGGAGGAAGCCGAGCGCGAGCGAACTCGAAAGGCGTTGCTGGACTATTGTGCGCAGGACACGTTGGGGATGATAAGGCTCGTGGAAGTACTCCAGCATGCAGCGGAATGATCGTAGTTTTTCGTCCTCTATGCACGGTCTTCAGGATCACAGGCCACGGATGAAGAAGGCTCTGCGTCCGGTATCCAGCCCCCGAGCACTACAAATTGTCCAGAAGTTCTTCGATGCGATTGATGCTGATTGTCCCCGGTCGCATCGAGATGAATGGGATTCGATATACAGCAGTCCACCCGGCACGTTGGGCGGTCTTTTCTCGCGAGCTAACATTCTTGAAAATATTCTCGCTCGTTTGGGTAGCCACGAGGGTGCAAAAGCGTGCGCCTCTCCCCTCGCCTACCACACTGTCGAAAATGAGAACCCTGACTCCGTTCCTTTCGCCATCAATCACATTGAATATCTTGCTCACTGCGTAAACTGGATAGCATTTCATCTTGAACCCGGTGGGATAGTGAACCGGTCGTCGTCCACCAAACATTCGGGTATCCCCATCTGAATAGACGAAACTCCATCTAGCCGCGAGGGCGCACATAGCTTTGGCCCGGGAGCGGTACAGAAATTTGATCCCGACAACGACCGGGACCAGTATGAGTAGCACGATCAGGTAAGGTTCAAGTTTCAATGCGACCGGATTATACGAGATAGCCGGGGATTTCGGTGTCGGTACTCGAAAGTAATTCTGCACCGTGCGTCTTCGGGCTAGCAGAATGCACTGTTTGAGCGCAAAGCGCAAAGTTCCGGAGAAGCAAGAGGGAATATAGCCGTATAATCCGCACGTAATGACCGGGGAACCCAACACCCATATCCAGCGCTCACTCAAGGACATCATGACATTCCGAAAGGACTGGCGCGTCTACCAGTCCCGGCTGCTTGAGCACCTTGACCGCTATCTCGCCAACAGGCGGCTCCACTTGGTCGCCGCCCCCGGCTCGGGGAAAACGGTCATCGGTCTGGAAGTGATACGCAGGATCAATCAGCCGACCTTGGTGCTTGCACCCACCATCACGATTCGCGACCAGTGGGTTGACCGTCTCGTTGATCTTTTCTTACCTCCGGGGAATAGCAAGCCCGCGTGGGTCTCGACGGAACTGAGGAATCCAGCATTGCTGACTGTGGCGACCTATCAGGCGTTGCATGCAGTCTACTCAGGTGAGCCAGAAGAGCCTCCAGCAGATTCCGAAGAAAACGGCGTTCACAGAAACCACTCCGAAAATCACGAGAACGGCGAAGAGGCCAACCACACTTCCCAAGGTCACATGTCCATCCCCGAATTTCTCGCAGAAGCAAATTTCGAAACACTGGTGCTCGACGAAGCGCACCATCTGCGAACCGAGTGGTGGAGGACTCTTACCTCTCTCGCAGATCAACTGAAACAGCCAACAACAGTCGCGCTAACAGCTACTCCTCCCTATGACGTGTCGCCCTTCGAATGGCAGCGTTACGAGGAACTTTGCGGCCCCATTGATGCCGAAGTTTCCGTTCCCGAATTGGTACAGGAAGGCGACCTCTGCCCGCATCAGGATTACGTGTACTTCAGCACACCGACTCCGCATGAACAGAAAGTTATCTCAGATTTCCGCTCTTCGGTGGACACGTTCGTTGCGAAGCTCAAAGCGAATGTAGCCTTCAGGGATGCGATTTTGTTGCATCCGTGGATTTCTGCACCGGATCAAAACACAGAAGATATTTTGGATGACCCAGAATACCTCTCCAGCATGGTCATCTACCTAAACGCCGTTGGGCAGGAAGTTCCCAATGCAGTCATGAGCACCCTCGGCTTGTCTCGCAAGCGAATCCCAGAGTTGAATCTCGAATGGCTCGAAGTACTGCTCTCGAACTGCTTGTATCGGGACTCCCAGAATTTCACGAAAAGCGAAGCGACCCTCAAATCCATACGGCACGAGTTGCTCGGCATAGGGGCTATTGAGCGACGGACGGTGAAACTACGAAACCCCTCGGACCACCTGAAGCTCCTAACCACATCGGTGACCAAGCTGAAGTCTGTTGCGGAAATCGTAAAGCTCGAATCGAGCGCTCTGGGCGACAACGTGCGCTGCGTGATTCTCACGGATTTCATTCGGAAGTCGGAATTGCCGACCTCGGGAGACGAAGTTCCGATCTTCGAGGACATCGGAATTGTCCCCATTTTTGAGTCCTTGCGGGCTGCTTCGTTGCCAAACATCCGTCTGGGGGTGTTGAGCGGCTCGTTGGTCATAGTCCCGACAAGCGCGGAGCCGATGGTGCGGCAAGCGGCAAGGTCGCTCGGAATCAATCCGCAGGACTTATCCATATCGCCACTGGCCCACGATGCCTCCTTCTCCACAGTCGAAATATGCGGCGAGTATGTCCGGGGCCGAGTACGCCTAATCACATCCGTATTTGAGCACGGCGGCATCACGGTGCTGATCGGGACGAAGTCCCTGCTAGGTGAGGGCTGGGACGCCCCGTGCATTAACACGCTTGTACTTGCGAGCTTCGTTGGCTCTTTCATGCTCTCGAACCAAATGCGAGGGCGGGCGATCCGTGTGGATTCGGCGCAACCACAAAAGACGGCAAACATCTGGCATCTGGTCTGTGCGGAGCCGGGAACTTTCGGGCCTGGCGATGATTACGACCTGCTGGTGCGCCGATGCTCTTCGTTCGTCGGCGTGAGCGCGACGGCTCCTACCATCGAAAACGGGACCGAGCGACTTGGTTTCGGGCACCCACCTTTCAGCCGTGATCAGCTTGACCAAATCAATTCGCGAACCCGCAGCCGAGCGCTCGACCGAGAAGGGCTTCGCAAGCAGTGGCACGACGCGCTCAATGCGGGTTCCATTAAGCAGATGACGGACGGACTGAAAGCACCCGAAGAGTCACTGCCGCGAGGCTTCGTGCTTGCGAACACTATCGCCGCTCTGCTTTTCCAATCGCTTTATCTTTTTCTCGCGATGCTTGAATTGCTGGGACGAGCGTTGGGTCGTGCCCGGACGAATCAGGACTTCTGGAGCTTTGTACTCACTCTTGTCGGGATTGCGGCTGTTATAAGCTTGCCTTGGAGCGTACTCGCGCTTTGGCGGCTCATTCGACACGGAACGCCGGAACGGAGCATCACGCAGATTGGTCAGGCGGTTTTGGATGCCCTTGAGTATGATGGCTGCATCGACCAGCGTGCCGGAAAACTCCGGGTATATGCGAACCGGAACAAGGACGGAACAGTTTTTTGCTGGATCGGCGGAGGCACTGGGATAGAACAGACGACCTTCCTTCGCGCACTACGGGAGACGCTCAGCCCGATTGACAACCCGCGCTACCTGCTTGCACGTTCGAAGATTTGGCGGATTTTGCGCGAAGACTATTTCGCTGTGCCGGATGTGCTGGCACGCAAGAAGGAGTTTGCGGATTATTTCGCGCAACGATGGAAGAAGTACGTCGGCCCCGTGGAGCTTGTCTTCACACGCACACCTGACGGTCGCAGGCTATTACTCCGGGCTAGAAATCACTCGCTGTCAGGGGCGTTCCAAAAACGCACTGAGCGAGTGAGTTGCTGGAAATGAACTCTGAACCAAAATGGTACCTCTGAGCCTCTGAAAGACGCGTCACTTCCGGTTCCGCAGCGCGTTCGTAGCATTGACCCTAGCGGTTCCATCGCGCCCTCCGGTGGGCCGTTTTGTGAACGAGCGTAGGCTTCCGAGGTAGAATCTCATCTGTATTATTCGGATCACTACAAGAGGACAATGCTGTCTAACGAAGAGATGTCTCCACAGATGATTGCCGAGCCTTCGACGATACTTCGTGGCTTGGTCGGTTCCAGTGTTCACGGTTTGGTGCTTTCGGGGACGGACGACCGGGACGAGATGGGTGTATGCGTGGAAGCCCGTCGATACGTTGTAGGCTTCGGAAAGTTCGAACAGTGGGTCTATCGGTCAGCCGCCGAGCGGGAAGGAGACATGGGAGCACGCTCCCAAGCTGGCGACCTTGACCTGACGATCTACAGCTTACGCAAGTGGACCCGACTTGCACTGCAAGGCAACCCAACCGTCTTGTTGCTGTTGTTTCTGCCGGACGATGCACTCGTGCTTCGCACTAGTGCTGGGGAACAACTACAAAAGCTCGCGCCTTCCTTTGCCTCAAGACACGCTGGGAGGCGGTTCCTCGGTTATTTGGAAGCGCAGCGGCAGCGGCTCGTAGGCGAGCGCGGCCAACGTGACATAAACCGCAGGGAGTTGGTAGAACGATTCGGATACGACACGAAATACGCCATGCACATGCTGCGGCTTGGGCACCAAGGGGTTGAGTTCATGGAATCGGGTCGATTGACCTTGCCAATTCGAGAACCCGTGCGAAGCCACTTGATGGACGTGCGGCGAGGACTGAGCAATCTGGCGGATGTGCTGGCAGAATGCACTGAGTTGGAATTGCGGCTGAGCACGCTGCTGGAATCGTCCCCACTTCCCTTGGAACCTGACGTTAAGACCGTCGAAACATTCGTCATGGACATCTACACAGCCGCTTGGGCAGCGCAATAGTCCGCTTGATAAACAGCCCCATGCAGATCACCGGACTAGAACATTTCGGATTGAATGAGGGCGCGTTCAAACGCCTCGGAAATAAAACGGTGTTGGTGTACGCCTATCTGCGCACGTACGACGTGACTTCAGCGGTTCGTAGGCTACCGCCATCAAAGCGATTTGCCTTTATGACGGTGCGTGTGGGTAGATGGATTGACGGGCTGCGTCGCCTTTATCCGAAGCTCTCATTTCAAGTGCTTGGAGGCGAGTTGTCTGCTACACGCCCTCGACGATGGTCGCAACTGCCGACCACACTGAAGGTGCGCGGTTCTGCACGGGAAGTGTCGAAGCTGGCTGGTGCTAAGGCGATCCGCTCTATAAATGTGACCAAAGTTGAAGGGCGTCGCCGCCGAAGGGCGCAGAAATCACTGCCCGAATGGTATTGCGTTCGCGCATTCGTGGTAATCCGCGTCGAACGCGCAACATCGGGTCTACAGAATACCGAAGACCGTTTCATCTTGGTTCGTGCAGACTCATTTGAAGACGCCAAGAAACGAATTAAGCAGCAATGGCAGGAATATGCCACACCGTATCTGAACTCTGATGGACGAATGGCGAGTTGGAAACTGGACCATATTGTTGACGTGTACCAAACATCGGAGACTGACATAGCCGCGACCGGAACGGAAGTATACTCACGACTCGGTCATCGCCGAATGCGCCCGAAGTACGTCTGGCGTCCGAAGCTATCTCGTTGATTGCCGCGCTAAAGAGGGAGGATTTAGATGCCGGGCGGCTCGGCGGCGTCTCTCTCCCCTGAGCCTCTCAGCTACCGCCTAGAACAAGCCTCAAGGTCAATCCCGAACCCTCAGCCGAACGAGTAACGGCCGTTCAGCCACGATGCTACAATCGCGCCCATTATGGCAGACATCAGCACAGGGGGTGCATCGACGGAAGGCTCCCGAAATCCCGTGAAGACTACTGGCTGCCCAAGCTCATACGCAACGTCGAGCGCGACCGCCGGAACGCCGCGAAGCTGCGGCGAAGCGGGTGGAAGGTCATGAAGGTCTGAGAGTGCGACGCTCGTGCAGCCAATAAGCTTGAACAACGACTGACTCAATTCCTTGGCCCGGCGCGGGCCACAATGGTCAAGAAGCTAAACCTTTCGCGGTCTTGCTAAAACGGAGCGAGCGCAAAATGTCGGAGAGAACACCAATAGGCGTAGGAGACCGGAATGCCCAGCGGTTGTTTATCGAGTCGCATAAACCCTTTGTTGAGGAGTTTCCCGCCTTGCAGAGCCTGCTCGAAGAGGCGTCTAGGTTGGCCGAAGCAAAGTGTTATCCAGAGTCTCCAACGCGACCCGCTGATGCGGAGCCGAGCGATGAAGAACTTGCGCACAGAGTCGCGTTCTATCTGGAGGAGGCAGCGCGTGACGAGTTCGGTGAACTCGTGATTCTTGCGGGCAACGGCATGGGGATAGGTGCAAAGAAAGCCCTTCGCAGCATTTACGAAAAGTTGGTCACGGCGATGTTCGTCGCAAAATATCCGGCAGAGGCTCGGGTGTTTCTCAGTCACGCTCACATCGAAAAAGGCAAGGTATTGAACCGAGCGATTGCCACGACACCCGAACTTTTGTACAAGGACATGACCTCAGAAGAAATCAAGAATATTCAGGACGCTAAGAAAGCTGCCGAAGCCAACAAGAAGATTGAATATTGCGCCAAATGCAATCAGCCAATTACGGATGAAGCTTGGACGCGAGTTAGTTTGGACGCCATGGCGGGGAAGGTGGACGAAAATCTGCGGAAGCTTTATGCGACGTGCTATCTTTCGCCAACTATGCTCGCCCACGCCACGCCATTTGGGTTGGACCTGCGTTTTCGCAAAACCGAGGCCGGGGAAGAGGCCCAGGTTCGGGGTGCCGTGTGGCGGGGACATTTCCTTATGCTCTGGTTACTCAGGCATCAGGACAACTGCTTCAGCCTCGGTTTGGCGGAGCGGATAGATGCACGCTGTGCAGCGTTCTCAGCGGTATGGCCGGAAGATGTGGAAGGCTAGAGTTGACCCAGAAGAATGTATCCAATGGAAAGGGCGCGGCGCGTGGCCGTCCCCTTTTGTAATCTACCGCTGGCAGTAGTTTCGCCGCGAACCGTCATATCGACCAGTCCGCAAGCAGCACTTCTTGAAACGTACGTCCTGAACCGCAGGGACAGGGATCGTTCCTGCCGAGCTTCTCAGAAAGTTCCTTCCCGCCATTGACCACGCGCAAACCGCGCTTGACGTTAGTCTCTGACGGGAACCCTTTGCGGCCCGCCAGCATTGCTCATTTATGTTGAGCAGATTTTCACGTTCAGTCTTCCCGGGTTGACCCTTAATTTGTCGATCCCCACGATTTCGAGTGCTTCGTGGCCTACTTCCTCTTGCCCGACCACATTAAAAAATCGGAATTGCCACAAGGGTGGAATCTCTTCCTGAGACAAATCAAGAACTATCGAAACTCTATCGGCATCGTGAATTATTGAACTATTGCCCGCCGCGAAAGTCTCGACGTTGATCTGTCCCGCCCCGGCCTTCTCCGTAGGATCGACATAGGCAAGGACTGCCTTCGGAGATACATTTCTCGAAACTAGGCGCACGTTTCCGCTGAAAGCGACTTTGATCACTGACTCGCCCGATATTTGAAATCCGGCCAATTCGAGGCGGATGCCAAACGCGACGCTCTGGCCCACGTGTTCCTCAGACAAGAGGTTGTAGTTATCAATCTGTTGTGCGGCTGCGTTGAAGAGGGACTGTACTCCCGCATACGACGCAAACTCCGACCTGACGGCATCCATTCGCAGTTTGGGAATGCTCTGGCGTTCAAAGCATAATGACACGTTCAAATCGGCATAGTCGTAGAAGTGAAGAGTGAGGGCTATTTGTCCTCCCCAAGCCCTAATTTCGAGATCGGTGAGATGACGAAAGTCGCGAACAATGATCCCGAATGATGTCGCTTTCTGCAACGCTCCAGCCGTGAACCCCGATGACGAAACAGCGATGACTGTATCCGCCCTTAATGATGCGCGACGTCCAATCAGTTCTTCGATCCAAGTGACATCTTGCGGAGACTGACGGTCGCGGCACTCCACGAGCGTCAGCATTCCATTTCGCTTGATGGACACGTCGATTTGTCGCTGTTGGGAGGGGTTATCAGGGTCGGGAACGTGGTCGTTCCACGTCACGTCGACTCCTGAACCCTCCAGTAATTCGTATATCCGATGTATCCGTTGCTCGAAGGCGTCTGAATTCTTCATGGCGGTACCCACCAAACTTAACACTTTAAGGTGGTTTACTTCTCTGGGATCGAACCGTATGGTAGCGTCTCGGAGCGGGAGAGGTTCTGCGAGCGACAATCTAAGGTTGAAAGCCCACCGCAGTGGAAAGTTTCACGACCCACGTTCGCGACAGTCCCTACGCTGTCCAAGATACAGATGAAATTTGGGCTGTCAAAATCGGCGAAATTTGCGCTTTGACATCAGCAGCTTACGGTGACGCTGGAAGGCAGGTTAAATGAACGCGGGCGGATCAAGGTCGGCGCGAAGCCGCAAAGCAAAGGCAACGCAGAACAGATGAACCAGTGAAAACCAAGGCCTACTTCAACAACAGTCCAACGATGACCGCAAAAACCAACGCAAGAACAGCCGCTATAAGAAGCGCATCCCATTCGGTTAACCGCTGCCATCTCGTCAACGGAAGCCGGATGAATCGTTCGACTCGCCCGTCCAGAAAACGAATTGCTGGTTCGACAGGATGCTTCTCACAACCCATGAACGCCTGCTCGCGACATGAAAACTTTGGATACAAAAACCATTTCCACCATTTGTCCGGGGCAAGTTCGGTATACAGACTTGCACTGGTAGCTGCTAACTCGCTGCATCTATCGCAGAAGGGCAACCGTTGTGGAACAGCGGCGGGGCTTGCGAGTCTCTGTCCGTTGACGATGATGTAGGGCTTTTGAACGCGATAAGGCACAAGTAATTATAACCTTCGTGCCGAAGTGAGGGATGAGCATCTCGCGGAACCCGGCATCACGCTTGTTGCCCGTGATCTTTTTGGGCTTGGGCTTCTTCGCCAATTTGGGCCGCTCTTCGAGAAGCTTCACCCGGCTGCGCTCGATGTTTTCCTTGGTCAAGCTGAATATCTGTTTCATTGCCGCACCGACTTTTGCCAAAGGTCGGCTTTAATTGTGTAACGCCAACGTCCACTCTCCCCCTCATCCCTCTTGCGGTCGAGCACGCCCTGCTTGTAAAGCTTCTCGCAGGTGCGTCCGAGGCGTCCGTCTACGCCAGTGCGCAACTCGTGCGCCAAGTCCGCGACCACGAACGAATCGCCGGGCAGACGCTTGCGCAGGACAGAGAGCACATCCGGCAGGATGTCGGGCAATTTGCGACCGCTGCGGGCCGCGATCACATGCCTTGCCATATCCCAGAACGTCGCCTTTCTCGGCGCGTACCTTGCCATTGCGCTGCCCGTGGCAGATTCGGTCAACTGCGTCATCTTTGAGCGACAGCCCTTCATACTCGCCTGCGTCCACCGCTGCCCGAACAGATTCCAATACAGTCGGTGTCTCGGCTGGTGCCTGTGCCGTCGCTGCCGTGGAGACGACATACTGCCTCTGCATGCCGTCACCCTCGCTGCCGCCCAGCGGGATACTGGCTCCCTGCTTATAAACGGACAAAGCACCCTTCGTAACCATCTCGTCGAGGATGCCGCGCCACTCCTTGCCTTTCGGCGCAGCCGATGTGAACACAAGGTCGGGCAGACGGCCCTTGAGGGTCTGTACGGTGAACGGCTTGTCCATTGCCAGAGCCGTTTCGCGGATGCGTTGCTTGTCAGATTTCTTCATTTTTCTTCCTCTTATTTTCGCGAGTGGACAGAATTGCTCGAACTCCGCGCTCTCCGTGAGGGGCATCCAGAGCACCAGACCGGGCAGGGTGACGCCTGACCAAGCTACCTTCCCCACAAGCTTCATGCCGTGGCGCGAGTAAAAAGAGCACGCCACACGGCATTCTCTTTTCTAACCGAGAGGTAGAGGTCGCCGCCCGAGGGCTTGACGATGTCCCTGACGAACTGCTCGAAGACCCGCGCCGCTGAACTGCCTGCTGTTGAGACTGGGACAAACGTCGGCAGAAGCCGAGACAGTGAGCCGCCGAACTTACTTCCGGACTTTTACTGACACGACCAGCTTGCCGCCCGGTCGAGCGTGCCGATCCGCGATGCCTTGCGCGAAATCGCGTATCGCGCCAGCGAGCCGCTCGGGGTCTTCGACGGAGCCGAATACCTGAGCCGTCCGACGTTCCGTCGCTTTCAGCAGACCGCGCCAGTCCCCGCCACGCAGCTTCCGCGGCCGCTCCTTGGGACCTAGCGAAATTGTTTCGCGAGGTTCCGCCCCCGCCCTCAATAGCTGCTGCACGCGGCGCACGGTGACATGCAGGTTGTTATATACCCACTCCGTCCACGTCGGGTTGCCCGGAACCGGCACGCGGCGTCCCGGCTGGGCGAAACGGTCGCGAGCCTCGCGCAAGTACGGGATGGCTTCCCGCAGGTCGCGGAATTTCTGCACGCACTTTTCAACGAGTTCGGAGTCGCTGAGTTTTTTTGCGACCGTTTCCGGGTCAGGCGGTTGCGTCACGTTGCCGCACGGAAGCGCGTCAATCGCCTCGATGCGTCGGCCTAGCCAGCGGAGCACGGGAACGGCTATGGAGTTACCCAGCGCGTGGAAGCGCAGCCTGTCGGAGGCCGGCTCGCCCTTATAGGGGACGAGCGTGTAGTTGTCATCGAATCCCTGCAACCGCTCGCACTCGATTGGCAGCAGTTGCCTGACGAGGGGCGGCGGCTCGCCGCCAAGGTCGTCGGAGCCGTTGTCAAGATAGTCCACGAGGATGGTGCCGTTGCGAATGCCCTCGATCTCGTCTAGCCCGTCGCCATCTATCAGGTAGGTCACTTGCTTCGGGCGGCCGCTGGCTTTGCCGCCCTTGGTCGTGAGGCAACGGGCGACGACTCCGGTGGTGGATTCCCAGCCGAAAGCCTCAGGGCGGCAAGCAAACGCGGGGAAATCCCCGTACTCGCTCCTTTTTTTTCGGCGCGGCGGAGCATTCCACGCGCCTGTTCCGGCGTCAAAAAGCACTCGCTCGGCAAGATGTCCGTCTCCAGCACCATCGAGATGTCCAACAACGAAAACTCGTCTGCGTCGCTGGGCGACTCCGTAGTGTTGAGCGTCCAGCACCCGGTACGCGAGGCTATACCCGCATTTAACCAGCTTCCCGAGGAAGGAACCAAAGACCCGTCCGCCTCGCGACGACAGAACGTCGGCGACGTTTTCCCAGAGGACCCACCGCGGCCGCCTTTTCCTCGCGATCTCGACGAAGGTGAGGATGAGCCTGCCTCGCGGGTCGTCGAGTCCACGGCGCAGTCCGGCCGAAGAGAAACTCTGGCACGGCGTCCCGCCGACGAGGATGTCGATTTCTTCTTTCCTGAAGGTCTCGTTGTCATGGATTCTCGTCATGTCGCCCAAGTTGGGCACATCCGGGTAATGGTGAGCGAGCACGGCGCAGGGGAACGGCTCGATCTCCGAGAACCAAGCCGCCTCCCAGCCCAATGGCCGCCACGCTACCGAAGCCGCCTCGATGCCGCTGCAAACGCTGCCGAATCTCACAGCACAATCTTAAAGCGGAGCGGGTTCCATGGTCAGGTCACGGGCCATAAGCGTTGTACGAAGGGTTATTAGTCCACGCGCAACAATGTCCTTCCATGCAGCGACGGAGCCTGTCAGCGCGATTTAGTGGATTCCGCTTCCACGGCGTCACGCTTTCTCCCGCTCGAACCTGAGGATCAGGGTGTTCCCCTCGACCGAGAATCCGCCGGGCCTGAGGCCCCGCTCCGATGCCTCGCGGATCATCGCCACCTCGTCCGGCTCCAAGCCTTGGACGAAAATGTCCGTTCTCACCAGATTTGGTTTACGGAGCAAGCCGTTCTTCCACTCTTGCGTCATGGCGAAATTCATTCCGCCTCCCCGTCCCTGTCCGTGATCAGGCCGCGGTACCACCACAGCCGACGCCGCTTGTGGTACAGGCACACGGGAAGCTCGTGGCCGCCCGCCATGTCCGTCCACCACGTCGCCTCGGCGTCGTGCTTGCAGCGGAACACGCAGCAGTACCTAGGGTTGGCCGCCGTGGTCATTCGGCCTCCCCTCGGTCAAAAAGGGAGCCTGAAGCAGAAGCGGCCTTGGCTCCGCACGGCTCGTTGTTCGGGTGCATGTCGCCGCACTTGTCGCACCAGCAGACCTTGCCCTCGCTCCACGGGCGTCCGCCCGCGTCGAGGCCCGTATGGAGTTCGGGGTTTATCACGGCGTGCCCCGTGGCTATCCTCCTCGGAGGCTCCAGAGCCATGACGTGCTCGACGAAGCCGGGCCTCCTGAGGGCGTCCTCGGTGGCGTTGGCCCAGACCCAAGTGTTCTTGGGGAACCGGGCGACATGGTCCCTGATGGACTTCGCCGTGAACCCCGCCACGGTGCCCGGGTCCTGCTTCGGTTCCTCGCCGCTTGTTGCCTGTTGAGCCTGAGAATCAGGAACAACAACGACAACGCGGTTGTTGTTCTGGCTGTCTGGTCTCTTTGGAACATCTGGTTCGTCTGGAAAGACGTTCTGGTGTATCTGGAATACTGGTCATCTCAGAGTCATCGTCAGGGACATCTCCGAGACATCTTAGAGTCATCGTCCGAGACGTTCTCAGAGTCATCGTCAGGGACATCAACAGCCTCCAAGTCCCTCCAGTCCTTGAGTTTTGTTGGCCTTAACAGCTTTTCTTCAGAGTCATCCACCGAGACATAGTTGTTGAGCAGGATTTTGTATCCGCCGCGACGGCCCAGAACGTTCTTCCGGGTGACGTATCCGCATTCGTGCAGGCGCGTGAGGTAGCGGTTGATCTGGCGCACGCTCCATGCGCGGTTGAGATGATAGGCGATCCGCTCGGCCTCTCCGCGCCACACCCCGCTCTTCCACTTGCAGGTGCGCATGAGGTAGGAGAGGATGGCGTACATCGGCGGCGTGAGCCTGCCATCTGCTAGGGAGTCAATCCACTTATTTGGTACAGGGGTAAAGTCTTTCATCGTTGCGCCTTTTCGGTTGCGCCTGCTTCGCCTTGCTGAAGGGCACTGGGAGCCGTTATGGGAGCAGGTGGCGCAACCGTGAGGTTGACCTGCTCCCCGGCATTGAATCTCTTGCGAGACCCCAGCATGAGTAAATACGAGCATTTCTGGGAATTTTGGCTTTTGCTCCTTGTGACTAGGCATTTCGCCAAAATTGCTGCCGACCTGCCCGCCCTCTAAAGAAGGAATCACAAAGATGAAGTCCTTAACTGGGTCCGGGATTCGCACTGCCAATTTCCCAGTGTTAATGCGGTTTTCTGACCTTGAAAGATTGCCAGCGAACTTGCGGAGCAAATACGCAGCCCCTCTTTAGAGGGCCTATGAGTTGTTACCGGGACATCAAGAAAGCGACCGCTGAAGTGATCGGAGTTCGGCTCATGAGGAAGGCGAGCACCGTGAAGGCGCACGAAGCGATCCGCGACCTGATCGTCGCCAACCCCACTCACTCGTACCAGCAACTCGCGGACCTGCTCGATTGCTCTCGCTGGTTGATTTACAGAGTCGCGGCGGAGTTTGGGGTCAGACGCCCCAGAGGCGCGGGCAGCCCTTCCCGGCGAACGGAGGCGCAATGAAGCGCGGGAAGTATTTCGACGGGGAAGAAGCATTTCGCTTCATCTGGGAAAACGCGGACCGTGACGGAATCTGGCGTGGCGATGCTGTCAGCTTGGGAGAAGAATTCGATGCTTCTGAGGATGATGCCGAGTCCGTTCTCGACGAGCTTCGCGACAGACGGCTTATCGAGAGGCTCTGTGCAGGGTCGTTTTACCTTTCCAAGCGGCGCGAAGAATAGCTGCGGGGCCAGATTACCCGCCAAACCGCTGTCCTCGGGCGGCCGAGCGTTCTCATGCCTGCACCGAACTAAGCGGGGGTGCTGTCGATGGCTCCTGCGCGGGCGTCTGCGATACCCTCATTGCTGATCATGCACTCCTTCCTGCTGACCTTCGCAGACAAGTCCGATCACATGCTTCAGGCTCGTGGCGTCTAAGGCTCCGCTGGTGAGCAGGCGTGTCGCCGCTTCGGTTAGCATCTCCCGTCGGACATCGCCGCGTTCCGGTGTGCTTGAGACGAGTGAATCCTGATCGTGCCTTCGTCGATTAGGCCGAGCATTCTTCTCGGAGGTTCCATAGGAGTGTCGAGGAGCCGCAGGATGGCCGCGAATGCCTTCTTAGGCATGCCCGTGAACTTCTCGCCTCCAATCCACAACGCGAACTCCCGGTTGTGCGCGAGGCAGAACCTGTACGCTTCGAGGAGAGTACTTGCCAAACATTGCATTACGTCTCTGCTCCGCAGCACCTGCTGCCCGTCGGAATCCCACTCCAACTTGATGGCACTGCCATCCCCGAATACGTGGAGAAAAAGTCCGTGGTCGTGTCGGTTCAGATCAAAAACGCAGTTCTCGTGCCAAGCCAAGTCATACCTGAATTTCCCGGCTAACTCTTGCTTGTATGCCTCTTTCGCTTGGCTTATCTGGGTGGGTTGGGCCGAGATGCCCAGCTCTGCGGTTTTCCGCGTCTTGCGCTTCCGCCGCACGTCGTCGTTCTCTACGGCATTCTTTACCGTCATGTTCACTCCTCGTGCTTTTGGTGCCATTTATAGTCCTCATGTTTCCGGGCGGCACTTGGCACGCCGCCGCGTTGTATTCGACCGTAGGGTCGGTCGCAGCGGAGTCGCGGCGACATACCTAAATACTGGGTTCCAGCTTTTTTGCTGGATATTTCAGGGCCTTTGTCAGACGGCTCGGAACCAATCTGGCCTCATCGGAATGTCGGCTTACACCCGGTTAGATGGACATCGACATCGCTGCTGAGCAGTTAGAGGCGGAAGGCATGCTTAGAATCGAGCGCACGTACACGCTCGCTGAAGAGTAGGCTCTGCGGGTTGTTCAACACGCGTCGGCTCTTTCTCGTAGTCGAGTTCCGCATAGGATGTCATCTGCGGTCAGACCGCTCGCCGCGCAGCATCCGGCAGTACCACAAATTCCGTCTCAAGATGGTAGTGTCTCAGTTTGATTTATAACGGCTTCTGGCCCACTTAAAGACACGTGTCCAAACCTTATGGCCTTCATTGACTCGCCAGATGATACCGGCAAGACCAAGTAAGCCCATCGCTATCCAGAACAGCTCAATGAAAAATGCCTTCATTTCTCACGACTCAGAGCGGGCATTAGCAGCGATGGTGGCTATTTCCGTTCTTTTGGCTGGCGTGAGATGCTGCGCTCTTGCCTTACCACCCCTTAGACCGCCAGCACGTCCTTTACGCTTAAAGGCTTTCTTTGACCCACTTACTGTATCCTCGACTTCTCCCGTCGCAATATCCACGATCAGCTTGGCTAATTGGTTCGGATCGCGTGGGCGCTTTGGCATGTCCAAAGTATGCCACAAATTGCGAGGGCTAGGACTGGCGGCCAAATTCAAACTGAGACACTACCCTCAAGATGATCGCCGGAGGGCGTCGAACGGACGCGTGATATAATTTCGGCCAGACCCCGTAGCTCAACTGGATAGAGTGCCAGCCTTCTAAGCTGGATGTTGCGAGTTCAAGTCTCGCCGGGGTCGCCATCCTAGCAACGCCAGCACTCCATACCCTTCACAGAAGACTGTCGTTTGCCGTATCCTGCCTGCATGGCGGCTCCCAAGCGAAAGAGAGGAGAAAAGCGAATGCTTGAGGAGCTAGATGTGTCTTTCAAAGAGGAGTCCGAAAAATGGCTCAAATGGGCGACGACGCGCAGCAGGAAGCCCATCCTACTGACGAGCGTGCCCACGATCCGGGGTGCTCTCGACAACTACATCCTGCCCGAGATCGGCAGTTTGCCTTTGTCGAAAGTCCACAACGGAAGTTGCAAGCCCATCGTGGACAAGATGAAAGCGGAGCGACTGGCACCGAGTTCGATGAACGGGTACATGAACGTCGTCAAGGCGATCATGAAGTCCGTCATCGACCCGGAGTCCGGTGAGCCTATTTTCAATCGCCGATGGAACTCGACGTTCCTCGATTTGCCTGTTGTCGAGCACAGCAAGACGCCGTGCCTGACGGCGGCGCAGGTCGAGTCCATGCTTGCGGACGTGAAGTACGCGTGGGAGCGTCGGCTCTACCTCGTGCTCGCGAGCACGGGCCTCAGAATTTCCGAGGTGCTCGCTCTCGAATGGCGTCACCTAGTGAACGACGGTCGCACTTTGATCGTTGAACAGAAGGTGGACAGGTTCGGGAAGATCGTCCGCAGGATGAAAACCAAGTCGGGCAAGCGAGAAATCGACTTGCATTCTTCCGTGGCGAAGGAACTCCTTGCAGCAAAGGAACTCCTCTCCGCGAAATCATCCGACCTGATGTTCAGCACGCGGAACGGCACCCCGCATCTCTCGAACAACATCGAGCGGCGTCTGCTGCGCGAGCACGTGACCGGGTCTTGGCACCAGTTCCGCAGGTTCAGGAATACGCATCTGCGGAAATCTGGGTGCCTCGAAGACTTGCGTCTGTTTTGGATGGGACACAAACCAACCGAAATGGGCGAAGTCTACAGCAAGCTCAAGGACGATCTGGAAACCCGGCTCGAATGGGCAGAGAAGCTCGGCGTCGGCTTCAAGATCGTCCCCTTGGACGAGTTCAGGAGCCGGAAGGTTGGCAAGCCGAGGGGCTGGACTCGCGGAAAGTCGAAAAGGCGGGTCTACGCGGACGGTACGTTGAAAGCGGTAAGGTTGCGGGACGATTGACAGTCTTCCAAAAACGACAGTCTTATTAGAAGGCAGACGCTCTATCCGTCTGAGCTACGGGCGCTATCTGCTTAATTTCTCATATTACAAAGGCTTACGCTACTTCCTGCTTCCCTTCGCGATGACATGACGGCACGACTTTCGAAATGCATATCGGCGAGACATGTGAAAACAATACTTGCTGATCTCGGCACAGTTTGCGATAGCAGGCGCAGCCTTCCTTTCTCGCTATGAGAAAATAACAATGTGAATAATCTAGTCGGCCTCGTCATCGCCACCATCGTTACGCTCTTTTTCGTGCGCAGGTACCTCAAGGAGCAAAAACTCCAGGAGGCCCGCGCTCATGAAGCCGCGAAGAAAGGGACTTTGCGTTCTGACGGGCCCCAGTCCCAGCATCCTCATATCGACACGCAATATTGCATTGGCTGCGCCACGTGCACGACGGTTTGCCCGGAAGGCGACGTGCTCGCCATGCTCGCGGGGCAGGCGGTCATCGTCAACGGCTACAAGTGCATCGGGCACAGTTTGTGCGCGGAGGCTTGCCCCGTCGGCGCCATCACCATGGTCATGGCCAGTCCCAGCATGGGCGCAGACCTGCCCCAACTGACGCCTGAATTTGAGACCAGCGTTCCGAATTTGTTTATCGTCGGGGAACTTGGCGGTCTCGCTTTGATCAAGAACGCCATCAACCAGGGGCGCGACTGCGCCGATACGATTGCCGCCAGAATTCCAGGATTACGAAAGGGTAAATTGAGTCCGGAAGTTCTGGACGCGCTTATCGTGGGCGCTGGACCGGCTGGCATCAGCGCCTCGCTGCGCTGCATTGAACGAAAATTGAATTATCTCACCGTGGACGAAGGCGAAATTGGCGGCACGGTTTCAAAATATCCGCGGCAGAAATTGGTGCTGACGAGCCCGGTGGAGCTCCCGGTTTACGGAAAATTCAAGAAGACGGAACTTTCCAAGGAAGACCTCCTCGCCATCTGGAGCGAAATCTTGCAGAAAGTCGACTTCAAATTCCGCAAAGGCGAGAAGGTGGAAGATATCAAAAGGGGAGAGGACGGCGTTTTCTCGGTCACTACCGCCAAAGGCCAATATCGGGCGCACGCGGTGATCCTCGCACTCGGCAAGGGAGGAATCCCCCGAAAGCTGGGCGTCAAAGGCGAGGAATTGCCGAAGGTGATGTACCGCCTGATCGAGACGGACCACTACGTGAACAAAAAGATTCTCATTGTAGGGGGAGGCGATAGCGCCGTGGAAGCGGCCATGGGGCTTGCGCATCAAGTGGGGAACAAGGTGACGCTGTCGTACCGGAAAGAATGCTTCACGCGGCTGAAAGATAGGAATGAAAAAAGAATTAAGGAGAGCATCCAAAAAGGGAAGGTCAAAGTCATCTTCAATTCGATGCCGGTGGAGTTCAAACCAAGCTCGGTCATCCTCAACGTCAGCGGCAAAACGCAGGAGATTCCCAACGATTTTGTCTGGATCTTTGCCGGCGGCGAGCCCCCTACGGCATTCCTAAAGAAGATTGGCGTGCGCGTCGGACAGCGCGACATGACGGCCGAGGGAAGCAGCGAGGCAAAACAATCCAAGTTAGTCCATGTGTGAGCGACAAGTAGGACAGGCTTCAGCCTGTCGGTTTTCTTTCGACACGATTCAAAACCAACAGGCTGAAGCCTGTTCTACTTACTGCGCCTTTGTATTTCCTTGTCCGTTTACGGGCGGGTGTCCGGGAGGAAGGGCATTAGAATTTCCGCCGCCGGGAACGAGATCGCGAAAGTTGGGCATGGAGTCCGACGACGGTGAACCACCATTCATATGGGGATTTTCGCCCGGGCCGGGATGCTGGATCGAGCCTCCAGCCGGCTGAGTGTTTTGCACAACCCACAGGCCATTCTGCTTTTCCAAAGAGTAGGCGACCTGCATCCCGGCGCCCTGCGGCCCGCCTGTCTTGGGCTTGAACTCCACTTGCGCCTGGGCCTGGTTCCCTTGAATGGAAACATTGGTGATGTTCATGTCCATGGCGCCGAGGTTCAGCGTTTTCAAGGAAGCGAGGTGCTGATTGATGCCGGAACGTATGGCATCCGCATCGCTCTCCTGTTTCTTGCAGCCGGCGAAGAGGACAAGCAGCCCCAGGACAGTTAGAAAGTACGTAGCGCGCTTCATGCGAGTCTCCTCTTCCTTACCTATAACCCATCCCAAGCACGACGACAATGTGAAGGATGGCGAGGATAGCAAAGGAATAACTAAATGGGCGGTGAATGACGTGCCACAAATTGAAAACCTGTTTGGTGCGGGACAAGAAGAGAATTCGCTTGGACAGCGACGCCTGCTTTCGCGCGGTTTGAATGGCAACTTCCAGTTCCGGTTTGCGCGTCGGGAAAATACCGAAAAGCGAGATAAGCCAGGCCACGAACCCGGCCGCGCGCAAGCGAAGCCAGGAAACCTGGAATGGGCGTTTCAGGTCCAGCCAGATCATCCAGCACAGGGCCGCCATCATCGGAGTGCGGGCCACTTCCGCGGGAGTCGGCAGCGCGAACAGTTCGATGAGCCGCGTGCCGATTTTTTCGTGTTTATCTTCCGCATTCCATCGGAGCTGCACTTCCGCATCTTGAATTTCCTTGATGGTCAGCTCGGCCGCGTTCAACGTTCTGGGAATCTGCGAATACAGATACCGGCCGATGAAACCGCTCAGCGTGACGGCGGTCATGATCCAGAACGCCATGCCGGCGATTCCACCGAATTTAAACGAGGAATGCAAGGCGATCACGAGCGGCGCCGCGGTGCCCAGGACGACGTGGAAATCCAGCCAATGACGCGAATTTCCTTGCCTCCCGAGCCAGCCCCACCGCTTGCGAAGCGGGTAAAGATAAATCAGGAAAAACAGGAGCACGCCGAATACTCCCAGATTGACGCCTACGGGGCCGCTCGGGCGCAGCAGCATGTGTTTCGGCGAAAAGGGGCGGTCCTTCCAGGCCAGTGTGTAGTAATCGAACCCGTAGGCCGCGAATGCGCCGACGAAGGCCATGGAAACGATCCAGGCAATCAGGATCCGGAAGCGATGCTTTCGCTCCGAGGCTTCCTTGCTGAACATCATCGTTGATTGAACGGCTGCGGATTGGCTCATGGCAGTTTTCCCATCTCCTCGTGAATGTTGACGTTGAATCTTTTGTAGTCCGTGAACCGGTGCAGGTTGCGCCAGTGCTGGCGCGGCGTATCGACGTCGATCACCGCGGACTCCGCAATCCACTCGGATTCCGCGGGATCGTGAAAACTATGGAGCGCGTAATGGACTTCGCTACGCATGCCCGCGAGGCCCAGATCGCTCATGCTGGAATCCACTTTGGCCTCCAGCTTCACGATGGCGCCGGATTGGGGATCGATCCAAAGTGTGCCGGACATCGGCAGCGGATAATTTTTTCCGCGCAGACGGAGCGATGCAGGCGAAGATGCGCCCGGAACAGGAACAAACCGAATCATGGAATAGGAAACGCCGTCGATCGTTTCGGCGCCGGCGGGCTCGAACACGTAGCTGGCTTCGTACATGGGATGCGCCACGAGGAGCAGGCTGGCAAAGCCCGTGGTCACGAGCAACGTCCGGGCCGGATCGCGATAAGCCGGATTGCGGGTTTCGCGTGTCTCGTTGAATTTCAAAGATCCGCTCTCACTCGTGGCTTGAAACTGATAATCGTAGGCGGAGTTCTCCCGGTAGATGGCGTGGCCGCTCCCATTCAACACGATCTGCGTAACGGACTCCTTGCAAGTCAGGTCGGAAAACTTGTCGAAATATTCCTGGACGTGTTTTCGCGCGCGCGCGAGGGCATCGAGCGATGCGGAGGCGTCGACTGCGGCGATCTCGCCTGGCGGGGCTTGGGCAACGCAAGTCGCACCCGTCACCGCGAATGCGGCAAAGAGCGCCACGGCGCACCACCATTTCCGCCGAGGCGTGACCCGGGAATATTCGGATGCGAAGAATGGAATGCCGCTCATTTGCGCAGCCTTCCTCCGAAGCGGTATCCGAACGTAAAATTCGTCTGCTGATAGTTCATCGCTGTGCCCATATTCCAACCAAATAGCCCTTCAAAAAAGTAGCGCGGCCCGATCGTCCAATTCACGGTGCTGTTCACGAATTTGGAAAACGAGTTTGTGCTGAACGCGGAGGTGAGATGCTGCATTCCGCCCTGGACTTGAACGTGGAACCGGTCGCCGATCGCTCGGGAGAGGGAAACAAACTGGTAGTCCCCCTGCCCGAAGGAGCTGTTGAATTTGGTGTACCGCAGGTCGAGTTGCAGGCCGGTGTTGCGGATTTCTCCAAACGTAAGGCCGTACATCTGGTTCCAGGAATTTGCCGTATCCGTGCTGCTCTTGCTGCGCCCTACGTCGGTGGAAATCGAGACACGATACGGCAGATCGACGCGCACTCCCCCGCTCAATCCCTGGAATAGAAATTGATCCAGCAGGCCGGTACTGATCAGCGCCGGATCAAACGTGGGCAAATTGCGCAGATAGTTGTGGTTGAGATCGAACGTCAGCAACGGAATCGGCTGAAATCGAACGCTCGAGAAACTTTGCGTCAACCCGGTATTGTAGGTGGCGCCGCCGAGCGCCGTGCGCGCCGCATCGATTTGGAGCGAATTGAAAACGGAAAAAATGCGGCCCACCGTAATCGTATTTTCGGCGAACGCGAACTCGCGCGCGATGTGCCAGGCGATGCTGGTCATTGCCAACCCGAACGTGTCATTGAATCGCAGGTGCTCGAAGTCGCCTTTCTCATAGTTCACAAAGGCGCCCGCGATATTCTGGTTCGGGGCGTAACTCCAGGAGGTTGGGTCGGGCGTCGATCCGCCAAACACGCCGGTGGTCAATCGGCTGGTAATGCGGTAGCCGAAGTACCCTCCATCAATCGTGCTTAAGCTCGGAGCATACGGCAGGAAAAGGCGCCCCACTCCCATCGTGACGATGGAATCGGGGTTCTGATAATAGAGGCCCAGGTGATACGTCCTGTTGAGCAGGTCGTTCAAAGTTGTCGGCGAAGGTCCGCTGGAAATTCCTGAATTCTGCGTATTCAAATCGCCGCGCCAGTAGCCTGTGAAATTCCAGTGCGTGCCTCCGATGCGGCTCATGTCGGCGTCGATGAGGAGCCCCACTTGCCGCGAGCCGACGCCTCCCGGTTCGGAAAGGGTTCCATAGTCCAATCCGATTCGGCCACGTATTTGGTTTCCAATGGGACTGCCGCTCTTTGCCGTCTCGGCGGTAGCCCGAATCTCCTCGTCCAAAGGATCTCCGTAGGAAAAAGTGACGACGACAGGATAGTTTTCGGATTCCGCCGCGTTGACCTTGTCCTCCCGGGCATGAACGCTTTCGATGTCCAGGTAGGCAATGTCGCCGGCGATCGAGTCTTCACGCGATTTGGTGATTTCGGCTGCCGAGGATGAATCAGCCACTGAAAAAATACGCACATCGGCAATGGGCTCTTGTCCCTGAAACCTCACCGCATCGGTCGTTCCGCCGTTCGGGTCGGCGTGGATCAAATGCAGGAGCATTCCTTCTTCGAGGCCCGCGTTTCTCCCGGCATCCAGATAAACAGCCCCTTCGGAAACGTATTTGACGTGGAAAATGTTCACTGCCGCTGCGGGAGCGTGCGCAGCGGATGGATAGGTCTCTGAAGCCGACCCGTAGGCAGGAGCCGGTAAGACTTCAGGCGTAGGAGCAGCGGCGGGAGCTGGCGGATTCGTAGGAGCAGGCTGAGTCTGGGCATACTGCGCCGCCTGCGCGGTGAACAGCGCCATTCCGAGCGCCAGGGCGCAATTCAGAATTTGCCAACGCCACATTTTCGTCCCTTGACTATCCATTGGGGTGGCATCCCGAGGCGGTGCAGGTCATGGGTCCGTAGTTGCCCGCGTTGTGCCCCCCGGAGTTCTGTTGCCAGCTCGATTCCGGCGTGTGGCATCCGTTGATGCAACTAAACGTTACGTAGTTGGTGGCCAAGCCAGGAGTCTGATGGCAGGTGGCGCAAGTGGCCCCGTTGTGGGGAATCCTCCACCACGAGTGAGTGAATGTCGCGCCCGTCCATGCCGTGGTCGTGTGGCAGGTCGAGCACGTGCTGGGAGCAGGGAAACCGGACCCGGTATGGTCCGTCACTGACCCGCCCAGCGTGGTGGTGCTTTGCCAATCCGCGGTGTGGCAACTGTAGCAATCGGTTGGCGGCACAGCGGAACTGGTGTGGCAATGGTTGCAGGCCACGGTGACGTGCGCGCCGGTCAGCGGGAAACCGGTTGCGCTGTGATTAAAAACCGCGCCCAGCCAGGATGTCGTCGTGTGGCATGACGCGCAAGTGGTGGGATAGCCGGAAGTGATGTGGTTCGGTACCGACCCGCCGAGGGTCGTGGTGCTTTGCCAATCCGTGGTGTGGCAACTGTAGCAATCGGTGGGCAACGTGCCGCTGTAATTGCCATTCACATGGCACAACGCGCAGGCTACGGTGGTGTGCGCGCCGGTCAAGGGGAAGGTTGTCGTGGCGTGATTGAAAGTGGAGGTCGTCCAATTCGCGGTGGAATGGCAGATTGAACAGTCTGTCGGGAAGCCGGCCGTGACGTGGTTCGGAACCGAGCCGCCAAGAGTTGTGGTGCTCTGCCAATCAGTGGTGTGACATCCATAGCATGCGGTGGAATTGAGCGTGTAGTTGTTACTCACGTGGCAGGAGGCGCATGGAGTCGGTGTCGGGGAGACATGCATTCCTGTCAGAGCAAATCCCGTGGTGCTGTGGTCGAACGTTGCCGTCGTCCAACCCACCGTGGTGTGGCACGTGGCGCAGTTCGCCGCGGCAAATGTGGCTCCGGCGGCGGAGTGCGGCGGGGCAATCGTGTTCTGCCAGTCCGTCAGATGGCAGCCGGAATTTCCGCAATCGGTCGGGGCGATCGACAGTGCGTAATTGTTATTGATGTGGCAGAGATTGCAGGCCACGGTTGCATGGCTGTTGGTCAGGGGGAAACCGGTTGAGCTGTGATTGAAAACGCCCGCGGCCCACGTTGTGATTGGGTGGCAGCTCGCACAGGCCGATGCCGAGGTCGGAAAGCCAGCCGCGACGTGGTTCGGTACCGTTCCGCCTATCGTTGCGGTGCCGATAAAAACCGCCTGATGGCATCCGTAACAATCCGCGGAATTGAGCGAGTAATTGTTGTTCACGTGGCAAGCCGCGCAGGGGGTCGGCGCCGGGGACGTGTGCGTTCCGGTCAGCGTAAACCCGGTGACGCTGTGATCGAATGCCGCCCCGGTCCAACCGGCTGTGGTGTGACAAGAGGAGCAGTTTGCCGCGGCAAAAGCCGGGCCGGACGTGGAGTGAACAGGAGTAGTCGTCTGCTGCCAGGTGGTCAGATGGCATTGCGAGTTGCCGCAATCGGTGGCAGCAATCGTCAAACTGTAGTTGTTGTTGATGTGGCACAAATTGCAAGTCACATTCGCATGTCCATTGGTAAGCGGGAAGCCGGTCGCGCTGTGGTTGAAAACGCCCGCGGCCCACGTTGTGATGGGGTGGCAGCTTGCACAAGCCGAAGCCGTGGTCGGAAAGCCGGCAGTGACGTGGTTCGGCACCGTTCCGCCTATCGTTGTGGTGCTCTGGAAGGCCGCCTGATGGCAACCGTAACAATCCGCCGAGTTGAGCGTGTAATTGTTATTCACATGGCACGCCGCGCAGGGGGTCGGTGACGGAGACATGTGCGTTCCGGTCAAGGCAAATCCGGTGACGCTGTGATCGAACGCCGCCGCGGTCCAGCCGGCCGTCGTATGACAAGTTGCACAATTTGCCGCGGCAAAAGCGGAGCCGGAAGTGGAGTGTACGGGATTGTTTGTTTGCTGCCAGGTGGTCAGATGGCATTGCGAGTTACCGCAATCGGTCGGCGCAATCGTCAAATTGTAGTTGTTGTTGATGTGGCACAAATTGCAGGCCACGTTGGCATGCCCGCTGGTCAGAAGGAAGCCGGTCGTGCTGTGGTCGAATGTTGCCGTCGTCCAACTGACCGTGGTGTGGCAGGTCGAGCAGTTTGCGGCCGCAAAAGCCGCACCGGCCGACGGATGGACGGGATTATTCGTCTGCTGCCAGGTCGACAAGTGGCAACCGGAATTTCCGCAGTCGGTCGGCGCAGTGGTTAAATTATAGTTATTGTTTATATGACAAAGGGCGCAGGCCACATTCGCGTGGCCATTGGTCAGCAGGAAACCGGTCGAGCTGTGGTCGAACTTGGCGTTCAACCAATTGTCAAAGGAATGGCAGCTCGTGCAGTTCGCCGCTGCAAACGCGGTTCCGGCCGATGGATGCGCCGGATTCGTCGTCTGCTGCCAATCCGTCAGATGGCAGGACGAGCAGGCCGTCGAAAGGCCCAGATAATTTCCGACCGCCGCATTGGTATGGCATTCCTGGCATTCCACCACGGCGTGCGCGCCAAGCAACGGAAATCGGTTGAAATGCTGCTCCATGGATTGGACCGACACGCGCCATCCGAGAACCGTGTGGCACTGCGCGCAGTTCGCGCCGAATTGAGCGCGGTGAATGTCGGCGTGGCAATTGGCGCAATTCTTGCCCACGTCCGTGAAAACCGGCTTGGTATGGCATCCCGTGCAGGATACTTTTTCGTGCATGCCGCGAAGCGGGTACCGCGTGGAGTCGTGATTGAATTCAGGAATGGCGCGAATGGGAACCCAGCTGGTGTTCGTGTGGCAATTTTCGCAGGGAATGGTGAGTGGACCGTGCGGACTCCGGCCCGGCTGCCGCTGGGCGTCAACCGGGCGGCTGCAAGAGATGAGAACAAGGAACACGAGCCAACTAACGACTTGGGCGGTGCGCGAAATGATTGCCCCCTAAGGCTTTAGCGAGTTCCGACCCTCACGCAAGGTTGGGCTTAGAAAGTGAACTTTACTGTCTCCAATGCCCTATAACTACTGGGCGGAAGGCCAGAAAATAGACCTGTCCTCTCAGCAAGTTGCCGGCTTTTCCCCTCTCTTGATTCGCCTAGAGCGGCCGAACATCCGCCCCATGGCAAGCGGCGCAATTCTTTGGCGTGGGTGAATAGAACAAAACCGGTTTGCCCTGGACTTCGCGCTGCAAAGCGTGGCACATCGGGCATCCCACATTTGCGTGGCCGCCCGTCAATGGAAATTGAGTGCGTTTGTCATGATCAAAGGTCGAAGGCGCCCAGCGCTGGTCCACGTGGCAAGCCGCGCACTTTGTGATTCCGTCCTTGGCGGCGAATTGGCCGCCGTGCGGATCGGTGTGGCAGGCTTCGCATTCCTTCGGCGTTCCCTTGAATTGAATTTCGTGGGTGGCGGGAAGCGCCTTGTGGCATTCGCCGCACGCGGCCACGCGATGGGCCCCGACCAGGGCGAATTTCGTTTTCGAATGGTCGAAGCTTCGAATGTCAATCCAGGATTTGGTGTTGTGACACGCTTCGCAGCCCAGCGCAGTTCCATCGGACCGCTTCTGCGCCATGCGGTCTTTGAATTCGCCCTTATGCGGATCGGCGTGGCAGGCGGTGCACGTGCTGTCCGGGAAATGGAACGGCAGAATCTTGTCTGTTCTTCCGCCGAGGCCCGTTTTGTGGCAATCCGCGCAGGCGACGGCCACGTGAGCTCCGGTCAGCACGAAGCGGGTGTTCTTGTGTTTGGCAATCGTGAACGTCGAGCGATGAAAATCCTTTACGGTGTGGCAGTCCTCGCAGCGATTCTGGTAAGGCGCGGCGGCGAATTGTTTGTCATGCGCATCCTGATGGCAATCCGTGCACGCCGCGAACTTCACTTTGTACAAAGTGTCTTTGCCGGCCGGCGTATGGCATTTGTCGCAAGCGACGGCCGCATGCTTTCCCTCGAGCGGATAATGCGATGTCGCGTGCTCCTTCACGCCAAATTGCGACGGCTTCCAGCCTTCGACCGTGTGGCATTCCGAACATTCCCCCTTGCTTGCACGCGCCTGGAACTGCCCTTTGTGAGGATCGGGAGCATGGCAATTCGCGCACTGGGCAAAGGCCAGCGTCTTCTTAAAATCGCCTCCGGTGTGGCAGTCGCTGCAGGCAACTTTCAAATGCATTCCCAGGAGCGGGTATTTTGTTTTTGAATGGTCGAACTGCATCGACGCATTCACTTTTTTCCAACTGGCGGTTGTGTGGCAGGATTCGCACGTTCCCTTGAAAGAGCCCTTATGCGGATCGGTGTGGCAGGAGATGCAGGTGTCAAATTTGATCCCCGTGAATTTCACCGTCTTGTCAGGGCCGGAAGGGAAGTGGCACTTCTCGCAGGCCACCTGGGCGTGCATACCTGTCAGCGGATATTTTGTTTTCGAATGGTCGAACTGCTTGGCCTGCTTCCAGTCGGTCACGTTGTGGCAGCGCTGGCAATCGGCGCCGAGCTGCCCTTTGTGGACGTCCTCATGGCAGGTTGCGCAATCCTGCGATAGGCCCAGAAAGGACTGTGGGAGGTTCTTCTTCTGAATCAACGCGCGCTGCGCCGGGACCATGTGCGCCGGGGTATGGCACTTCTCGCAAGCCACGGCCGCGTGCTTTTCCACCAGCGGATATCCGGCCTGGCGATGATCGAATTGTTTGAGCGACGGTTCCCAATGGACGAGCGAAAAATCCTCGCCATTGTGTTCGAGGTGGCATCGCACGCAGTCTCTGCCGTTCGGATTCTTCATCCCCAGAAGCGCGTGGTAGCCCTTATGCGCGGTCAGACGGTCCGCGATTTCCTTGTGGCATTCGAGGCATTTGAATGTCGGCGCGCTGGTTCCGAACTGGTGGCAGGTGTTGCACTGGGTTGAACCGTTGAGGGATTGATGCGCCTTCGAGAGTGGTCCGGGCGAAATCTGTGCGCGGGCGCTGGAAGCGCCGAACAGGAATCCGGCGAGGACCAGCAGTGCGCCGAGGAGCTGAGGCCCAGTCAGGGTGCATGCACCGCTGCGCTTTGTGCCTGCAAAAGGGAACGGCAACAAACTCCTCCGACGAACCGATTTTGGCTCAACCACTTGCGTTAGCTTGGTCCGAAATGAGCACTCACCATGTTTTCCCCCACGCATGAGCCTACCAGTTATGCATTTCCAGCAAAGCTGGCCGAGAGGACAGGGAAGGGATGGGTATTGATACTGTTCGTTTTCGCGTGGGCGTTGAAATATGTAGGTGCGGTGACTTCCGTGACAGGACGAAAGCGATGGCTAGGATGAAAACGGCTTCGAGCCAAAATGAAAGACGCCGCTGGTGGACTCTACATTTGAAATTGGATGTAGACCAAATAGCCGGCCAGGGCCAAGCCGAAGAGCGCCACTAGAATTCCGACAAGATCGACCAGGAATCCCGCCGGCTCGAACTTCCCGGCTTCCAACTGATCGCGCGTCCGGCGGTAGCGAAGCCAACCGGCGAGCGTCAGCAACACTCCCGCAAAAATGGCAATGGCCCCGAACCAGACCGTAAGCCCCGCTGTCTGGAATGTACGGCCTTGCAGCTGCATGAATTGACGGATGGCAATGGCGAAACGGCCAATCGCGAAACCGAATACGACGATGGCCACGCCCGTGCGCACCCACGCAAGAAAGGTGCGCTCGTTCGCAAGGTGATCGCGGGCGCGGTTGGCGCTCTCGACGCCTGCAGGTTGAATATCGTTACGCATTGGCTCAGACATTGGTCCACCCGAATAACGAGTGATGCGATTTCCAGAAGATGCTACGCTACGACACTTTGAAGCAGCGGGCCGATCACGGCGATGTTTTTCACCAGTTCATCCGGGATGTTGTGGCGCTGTTTCAGATATTCGGCGCTGTTGTAGGAGATCCAAACCTTGCCTCCAGCGTCCTCCCACACCAAAGCCTTGAGCGGCAGATCGATGGCAAGAGTGGGAGAAGCGACCATCAGGGGAGTGCCCCCTTTGGGACTTCCGAAAATGACGAGCTGAGTCGGGTGCATTTTCATGCCGACCTTTTCAGCCTCCCCGCTGTGATCGATGCGCGCAAATACGGTGAGGCCGCGCGATTGTAAAACGGAGTCCAACCGCTTGAGTGTTTCCGCAACCGGGTAAGGACTGCTCAGGTGAACCATTCCGTTGTCTGGAGATGTAGCCATGTCCGTACTCCCTGAAGGTTTTCCAAGTAAATCCCGCCAATCCTATCATGCGCCGAAGGATGAATTGTCTTTGCCATGGACCATCAGATCATGCTTCCGTAGGGAGGGCCGGAAATTGGCTTTTTGTCTCCTCATGCGTCTCGCACAGAGCCATAATTGGGAATGCTCGCCGTTTTCACCATTGGGCACTCCACGCGGACCTGGAATGAGTTCCTCGAGCTCTTGCGCGCTCATGGAATCGAGCGCGTCGTGGACGTGCGCAGCATTCCCAAGTCGCGGCACAACCCGCAGTTCAATCGCGAGACGCTCTCCGCGAAGCTGCGCGGCGCCAGGATCAGCTACGTGCACTTGCGCAGTCTGGGCGGATTGCGGCACGCGCGGCGAGATTCGCCGAATATGGGCTGGCGCAATGCCTCGTTTCGAGGATTCGCCGATTATATGCAGACGCCGGAATTCGAGAAGGGATTGCAGAGATTGATCGAATTGGCGAAGAAGAAAAGGACCGCGATCATGTGTGCGGAAGCGGTGCCGTGGCGGTGCCACCGTTCGCTCATTGCCGATGCGCTCACCGTGCGCGGGATCCGCGCAGCGCATATTGTCAGCGGCAAGCGCGCGCCGGTTCACACTCTTATTCCTTTTGGGAAGGTTCGGGGAGATCGCATCACTTACCCTGCGTTCGCCTCTGCAGGGGCCGAATCCCCACACGAGCAAAAAGTCCTCTAAGGGAAGAGGCTTGCCCATGGACACCGAGAACCGATTTGATTCCCTCAGGCTTGGCCACATCGGGCGGAATGTCGGAATTGCAGATTTGGCTCGCATGCAGGATGAAGAACGGAGCAAATGGCCCGTTCATCTGATCTTCAGAATGTTGTAATACGCTGCGTTGGATGATCGTTTACAATAGGCGGGTCGATCAGGCTGTTTCGCAGGCGCCTCGCTCGAAGTGGTGGAGGTTTTGGGCCATGCGGTACAACAAGATTTTGTTTGTGGCGGCAATTTTCCTTTGTTCTTCAGCGGTGGCACTGGGTCAGCAGGCTTCCACGGCGCCTGCCCTTTCACAACCAGGAAATCAAACCTCGGTAGATTCTGCGAAGGATTGCACCGTCAACTCCAACGCACCTCGCGAGGCGGAACAAGTGGCGGTTGGCGAACAGCGCCCGCCCCAGGCACAAACCGATCCGGTGGTCGAATCAGAGACCACGGACGCGGCTCCCCCCACGGTTAACCTTGATCAGGATTTGAAGATTCTCGAGCAGAGACAGTCGGGACTCGCTCAGTGCATTCTCGCAGCCAACGTGCAAGAACCTGTGCAGGATTCGCAGGGGGCTTGTTTCGGCGAGCTGCTGATGAATTTCGAGATGCGGCACGACGGCGAGCCTGAGCGGGATATCCCGATTGGGCATTTGTCCGGCAGCTCGGCCTTTTTTTATGAATCTGGAATGACCATCGATGCCGACGGCGCGCCGAATGCCTATCATCCGGACAACAAGGGCCTGGACGATCTTGCGAACGCGGGCACGCCCGGGAGATGGGAAGGATTGGCGAAGGATTCCGAGGGCGAACCTTTCATCCAGGGGCCGGACGATCCCTTTCCCGGCTACTACGTTTCGGCTACGGCGCTGGCCGATCGTTCAAAGCCGGCGAACGATCCCACGCGCTACGTGGATGCGTCGAGAATTCCTTTCGTGGTGTTGCCCGGCGGAATGGCTCGCCAACTGGGAGCGCGCCCCGGAGATTTCGCGGCCGTTTTCAATCAGCGAAATGGCAAGAGCTCCTACGCGATTTTCGGAGATGTCGGGCCATACGACCGGATCGGCGAAGGCTCGGTGGCGCTCGCCGAAAACCTGGGGATTCGATCCGACGCGAGAAACGGCGGCGCGCGGAGAGGCATACTGTATCTCGTGTTTCCAGGCTCCGGAAACGGAAGGCCGCGGACGATCGAGGAAATTAATGCGGAAGGGCAAGAATTGCTTCAGGCATGGGAAACTTCTATTTCGCCGGTGGCGTGCACGGTTCAGCAGCCGGCCCGGGGGCAGGAAAGGAATCAGGGCGCAAATTGAAACATCGCCGGAAAATGCAGGAGGAGCCTGTGAACGATAAAGCCCTGCGCGAGCATCTTGTGAATCTTCTTTCCGGACGCGGCGCTCATGTCGATTGGAAGGCGTCGTTCAGCGGAATTCCTCCTAAATTGAGAGGCGTTCGTCCCAACGGGTTGCCGTACTCGGTGTGGGAATTGCTCGAGCACATGCGCATCGCGCAATGGGACATTCTGGAATTTTCCCGCGATGCAAAACATGTTTCCCCGGACTGGCCGGCCGGTTACTGGCCCATTGCGCAAGCCCCGCCGAATGCGAAGGCTTGGGACAAGAGCCTCAAATCATTCGCTCGAGATCTGGAGACAATGAAAAAGTTGGTGGCAAGTCCCAAAACGGATCTCTTTGCGCGAATTCCTCACGGGACGGGACAGACCATTCTGCGTGAAGCCTTGCTTGTCGCGGACCACAACGCGTATCACCTGGGGCAGGTGCTCACGGTTCGACGAATTCTGGGCAATTGGAAGTAGAATTCGGCCTGGAAACGGTGCTTAAGGTTTTTATTTGTTGTTGGTTAGAACTTCACAATCCTTGATAACAACTGTAACCCCCTCCCATCGGCTCGCATCCAATGTAGCAGGGAGCACGCTGAGGGTTTGTGCGGCCCGGGTACCTGTTGTTCTTTATAGTTCTTCAGGTTTCGATCGTTACACCTCAGCGGCCCGATTCCAAAACCAAAAGGGAGAACCATTCGTTATGTCTCGACGTTCGTTACCACTTTTCCTCGCGATCATGGCACTTACCGCAATGAGTGTTTCGGTCTGGGCCAAAAACGATTCAGGCGATACGATTACAGCCAACGTGAAGCTGACGGCAACCACGACTGTCGGCACAACGAAGCTTGCCCCCGGCGACTACAAAGTTATCGCTGACGGAAGCAAAGCGAAATTTGAACAAGGCAGCAAGGTTGTGGCTGAAATTCCCTGCACCCTGAAGGATTTCAACGGCAAGATCAACGAAACGACCTTTGTCATCGACAACAACAAGCTGACTGAAATTCAGGTTTCCGGAAAGACCAAGGCCATCGAATTTTCCGGAATGTGAAAGGTTGTTTGAAACTTGCAGTTGAGATAATTTAGGCGCGCTATTACCGGATGCGATCGGCGCTGTATTCCGTCAAGGTTGCTCCGAATGGCGCGGCATTCCATGCACCAGATTGGCCGTCCTGCCCTGAAGCGTAAGGAGGATTCAGGGCAGGACGGCCCTTAATTTTTGTGCTCCTCCGCCTGCTCGTGCACTACGGCTACACAGGCTGCGGAAAAACTCAAAGCGCTGTCCTTCTGAGCGAAGCGAAGAATCTCTCATTGTTCCTTTTCTTATAATTAAATCGAAGAGAGATTCTTCGTTTCGCTCAGAATGACAAAATAAAGCGTTTTTCCTAAGATTGTTTAGACGCACTTCCTGCTACGGATGGTCCTGCAAGCGATACAGATTCAGCGCATTTTCGCGCAGGACCATGCGCGCTATTTCGTTCGCTCGGAGGACGGTGATCTCTCCGTCCTGGAGCATGCCGGTCAGCGCGATTCCCAGCGCCTGGCGAGCGGTTTGCGAAGTCTGCCAGCCGATCTCCTCCCAATCGTACGCGCCGCTTCCTGGATAAAGATCCGTTCCAAACAATACTTTCTCGGGATACCACTCGATCCAGTCCCGTAGGACTTCCGCGAGGCGGTGAGGCGATTCGAGCCAGGTCTGCTCGGATAGATCGGTGTACACGTTCGGCTTCATCAGGAGAAAGGAAATTTCACGTGTGAAGGGCCCCGCGCCTCCGTGTAGCAACACGAAGCTGGTCTTGCGAAGCCGCGCGTCGTTCAAGACAGACTCGAGTAGCAGCGGGTTCGATCCCTGCAAGTAAAAATACCCGCCGCATCCCGCGCCCGTGTGAATGTGCACCGGAAGGTCGAGGCGACCCGCCTCCGCGGCAACATATCGGAACAAATAATCCTGCAAGCGCGTGTAACTATCTTTCGCGGGCGAACCGCCATGCGCGTATTTCGCGTAGATGGCGGCGGCATCCTGCTCCGAAGCGGGCTCGAAATCGAGAGACCTCAAATACGCCGCCTCGAATTTGATGGCCACCGCGCCTTCTTTTTTTTGCCGCTCAAGCTCCTGCGTCACCACTCGGGACTCGTATTCGGCAAGCGTCGCGGGCATGGCCGCGACGCCCAGTTCGCGGCGGTAGCGCGCGAGCAGCATGTTTTCGCGGCCGAAGAAAAATTTTCTGTCCGGGGTTTCCGCGGCCAGCGCATCGTTGTTGAGCGGGAAGAGCAGAGCGTCGTCGAAGGGGACCCAGCGGTAATGGGCCGCATCGAGGCCTCGTCCCATGGCCACGCGGTTTGCGAATTCCACATCGATGCTCAACCGGTCGAGCACCCATGCGGGATAATTGTCGCCCTGCTCCTTGCGAATTCTATTTTTCGTCGCGAGGAGTTCCTTCACGTGCGCGTCGCTGCGGTCGTTGTATTCATAGCCCCACAGCGCTTTCCATGCGGCGAGATACTGGGGATTCTCCGGGCGCGTCATAGTATTCGGGGCGGTGGGTTCCAGCGGATCGCAGGGCAGAGCGTCGAATTCGTCGTCGCGCTCGCCCTCGGCCACGACGCGCGGCGGATGCGAATGGTTGTCGATGGCGCGAATCTTGCGGATTTCCGACATGAGCGCGGGGTCAGGCGCCTGCGCCCCCGCCAAAACGGCGGTTGCCAGGAAAATTACGATTGCCGCTGAAAATTTCATCTTGTTTGCCTCGAATTACTCCAGATACGCCGCGAGCCAATCGAAAAACGTTTTGTACCATAGCCGGCTATTTTGCGGTTTCAGGATCCAATGCCCCTCATCGGGGTACACCACCAATTTCGACGGCACATTTTGCCGCTGCATCGCGGTAAAGAATTCGAGGCTTTGCGTGTACGGCACGCGGTAATCGAGTTCTCCGCAAATTACCAGCGTCGGAGTTTTGTACTTACCGAGATCTCCGGCGTACGTGCTCGGCGACCACTTTTGATAACTCTCCGGATGCGTCCAGGGAGTTCCGGCCATGTCGTGTTCCTCGAACCAGAGCTCTTCGGTGGCGCCGTACATGGAGGTCTTGTCGTAGACGCCGGCGTGGCTGATGAGGACCTTGAAACGTCCTGTGTGGGTTGCGATCCAATCAATCATGTAGCCGCCATACGAGCCCCCGGCCGCGGCCACGCGGTTTGCATCGACGTAGGGATAATTTCCGACGACGTAGTCGACGCCCTTCATCAGGTCTTCATAGACGCGCCCGCCCCAATCGTCGGTGATCTCGTCCGTGAATTTCTGTCCATAGCCCGTCGAGCCGCGCGGGTTAATCATGACGGCGACGTATCCCGGCGCGGCAAGCAACTCTTCGTTCCACCGGTAGCCCCACGAATCGGCCCACAGGCTTTGCGGCCCGCCATGAATGAGGAGGAGCAGGGGATATTTTTTCGACGCGTCGAAATGCGGCGGGCGAATCAGCATCCCTTGAACTCGCGCGCCCCCCGCGCCTTCGTACCAGAACGACTCGGGCGGATTCATGTCGATGGACGTGAGGCGCGCGGCATTGTGCTCGGAGAGTTGCCGGATGCTGCTGCCATCGCCGCGTGAGGTGAAAACTTCGGCGGGAGCGACGAGGCTGGAACGCAGAAACGCGAGCGTGCCTCCATTCGCGGAAACCGAAACGCTTTCATTGAACGAATCCTTCATGATTTCCCGCGGCGTGCTTCCGGGCCTTGGCGCGATTTCGTAGACCGGTTGCTCCGCTTCGTTGACCGCCGCGAAGAAAATGTCCTTGCTGTCCGGCGCCCAAACAATTTCTTCCACGCTGCGATCGAAGGATTCGGCAATCTCGGTGTGCGTTCCGCCGGCGCGGTCATAGAGCATCAGGCGCCAGCGGTCGCTCTCGTACTCGGGAGTTTTCTGGGAGCGGTAGGCGATGAAACGGCCGTCCGGCGAATATGCGGGATGGCCGTCAAAGCCGGGATTGGACGTGATGCGTTTCGCATCGCCGCCGCTCGTGGAAACCAGAAACAGATCGCCGTTCGTGCTGATCGCTTCGGGCCGGTCCGTCACCGCGGTAAAGCAGAGTTCCTTGCTGTCAGGCGAAAACGCAATATCATTCGCATCGCCGCGCTCATCGGGAGGGACATCGAAGTCGGCATGCGCGGTCAGGTCACGCGGAGCGCCGCCGTTTGCCGCGACCAGGAACAGATGGCTGCGCTTGCCGTCGCTCCAATGCACCCAGTGGCGATACAGCAAATGATCGTAAGCGCGGGCTTTCACTTTGCTTTTTTCCGCCGCGTCGTCGCGCGCGCGGTTGCACGCGTCATCCCCGCAATCCGGAAACACGCTGGAAGTGAAGGCGAGCCACTGCCCGTCCGGGGACCATTTTTCATTGTCCGCGCCCGTCGAAAGCGAAGTGATTTTCTTCGCGCTCCCTCCCTGCACGGGCATCACGTAGACCTGTGTCGCCCCTTCGCGGCTCGACAGAAACGCGATGGATTTTCCGTTGGGCGACCACTGCGGCCTGGTGTCGTGCCCGCTCTGCGTCAACTGGCGCGGCTGGCTTCCCGGCGCGGTCGAGACGACCCAGATGTTGTGCGCGATGCGGTTCATGTCCATGTCGGTTGTGCCAAGGGTGTAAACCACGTCGCGCCCGTCGGGCGAAATCTGCGGCTCGCCGACTCGCTGCACGGCCATCAGGTCATCAAACGTCATCGCGTGTTTGGCTGGAGCTTGCGCCCGCGCGGAAGAAGCGAGGACGATCAGGAAAAATATGAGAGACTTGCGCTGGAGACGCATGGAGAGCCTTTCGACTGCTGGACGCTTTCCCGCCCGATCAAGAATGTCGCGGCGCCGGAAGGTTACAAGATACTATTTCTCACCGGATCATTCCATTTTGTCGCCGATTCCGCGCCCATAGCCAATTTGCAATGGCGATGGCCGTTGTGATCAGGAGAACGATTCCCTCGCCGCGGCTCATGCGGGACGCCAGCAAGGCCATGAAAAAAACTCCGAGCACAGCAGATAGATTTCCCGCCGGGAGACGATAGGCGCGCGCGTCGGGATACTTGCGTCTCAGTATGGGAAGAGCTGCGCACGTGAACCCATAAATAAATAATCTTCCCACCGAGGAGAGAAACACGTTCCACGTGAAACTGCCGGCGGCGGCCAGGAACCAGATGATCGCCGCAAAGACAAGTATGGAAATGTGCGGGGTCTGATACTTTGAGTGAATTTGCGCGAAGAATTTGGGGAAGTCGCCTTTCTCCCCCAGCGCAAAGGTAAGGCGCGGGGTATGCAGCAGCTGTGCGGTCAAGTACCCGTAGACGGAAATTAGCGCCCCAGCGGAAATCAATGCTGCGCAGGCTGATCCTCCAAACTGCCGCGCGGCATCCGCCAGCGGCCGATCCGTAATGGCTGCGCGGGGAAGCACGGCGACGACGACGTACTGAATAGCGCAAAACAGGGAAGTGACCGTTACAAGCGCCACGAGGAGAGCGAACGGAGCGTCGCGGCGCGGATCTTTTGCCTCTGCCATCGGGATCACCGCGCCTTCGAAGCCGCCATACGCGAACATCAGAACGAGTACGGCCTCAAGCCAATTCCGAACGGGGACGGAGGTGCTGCCCTGCATCTCGCCCGGAACTGCCGGGTGGGTGCGAAGGAGGAAAAATACTCCTGCGATCGCAAACAAGATCAGCGGCACAAGTTTTGCCACGGTGAACACGTTGCTCGCGGCCGCCCCGGACTTGATGCCGCGAACATTTACCGCGGCGAGAAATCCGATCAACACCGCCAGGACGGAGAGCCGAGTGAGTGGCTCTTGCACGGCAGGCCAGAATTCGGCGAGGTAACTTGTGAAGAGATTTGCCGCCGCGGCCGCCGCGGTCAGCCGCACGAGCAACAGCAACCATCCGATTTCCAGCCCTATGAATCGGCCGAAGGCTTCCCGCGCATAGAGATACGGCCCGCCTGCCGCGCCGAATTGCGAAGCCACTTCGGCGAAGCACGCGATGACCACTCCGATTCCGGCGGCAGCGACGAGATAGGCGAGAGGGCTTTGCCTGCCCAAATAGCCGGCCACCACCGACGGCAAGCCAAAAATGCCGCTCCCAATGATGGAATTGATGACCAGCGCAGTGAGAGTCCAGCGCCCCATCGCGCGAATGAGCCCTCGGGATTCGTGGTCTTCCATCCGTCCTCAATATTTTTTACGAGCAAAGAACGCAAGTGTTTCGTGGCGCCGGCGTCCCGTCGGCGATTTTTCCAATTTCCGCCAAGCGCAAAAACGCCGGCCCCTATTGCATCGGGACAAGCGAGACGCCGGCGCCACAAAGCTAGGTCTGCGCCACTACGTGATTGGTCAATTTGCCGATCCGCTCTACTTCGAGCTCGACCGTGTCGCCAGCTTTCAGGAAGCGGCCCATTTCGAGGCCGCAGCAGCAGCGGTTCGCGCCGGATTCGGGAACCGTCCCCGTGCCGGAGCCAAAAAATTCTCCCGGGTACAGAGTCTCATCCTGGGAAACGTAGGCGATCAATTCTTCAAACGTCCAGCGCATGCCGTTGGTGTGCCCGTAGGAAACTTCTTCTCCATTGATGCTCGCTCTCATCGCCAGATTATACGGATCGGGAATTTCATCGGGCGTGACGAGGACGGGACCGATCGCATTGCCTCCGTCAAAATCTTTTCCTTTTGCGGGACCGAGCCGCCCGCCCATTTCTCTTTTTTGAATGTCGCGCGCGGAAAAATCGTTGAAGATGGTGTAGCCGCCGATAAAATCGCGGGCAATTTGTTCGGGAATGTCGCGGCCTTGCCGGCACAGGAAAATGCCGAATTCGAGTTCCCAATCGAACGCTTTGGTGTAGCGCGGGATCGTGACACTGGCCCCGTCGCCGATCACATTCATGCGGTTGCCCTTGTAGTAGACGGGCCGTTCGTACCATGGCCGGGCCATCCGGTAAGCCAGCGTGGCCTTGCGGCCGAGCGTCTTGTCCACCATTCGATCCAGTGAGGCGACCCAGCGCGGCATTCCGAAGCGGCGCGTACAGTTGATCACGTGCTGCTCAAACACCATGAATTCGCGAATCGATTCCGGGCGGGGAACCGGGGAAAGAAGCTCAACGCTTGCGCGTTCGACCACGACGCCTTCAGGCCGCTGCGACAAGGCGAACTCGATGGTTCGTTGCGCCGCGTCCCGGGATGCGCTTGCGCCCTGCAAGAACGCGAGCATCGATTGGAAATGAGGATTTTCTTCGCCGCTGCGGAGTTGTTCGGCGGCCTGCAGCCGGATGATTTTCGAGTCCGCTTCCGCGAGGGCGCCGATTTCTTGGAGGCCCTGCTGTTGAAACGTCACCAGCCGCATGAGTTTGACCGCGTCGCTTGTGTAGCACAGGCTTCAGCCTGAGGCCGTTCGTTTGATTGCGGGTTCGTGCGCCGGCTTGAATTCAAACCCGACGGACTGAAGCCCGTCCTACATTAGTGCGGAAAAGTAGCCAAGGGCGGCGCAATCCCCGGAGGCAAAGGCGTCCTCGTCACGTTCATGAGCATGCCGAGCAGCGTGTAATAGCCGCACAATCCGGTAATGTCGATGACGCCCTGTTCGCCAAACCGATTCACCACTCGGCCATAAGAGTGATCGCTTACGCTCTGGTGCAATAGAAGTTCGGTGACATATTCAAAGATCATCTCTTCATCCGCCGTCATGGCAGCCGGGCGCTGGCCCTCGGAAATGGCCTTGATCGTTTCCGGTTTGATGCCCGCTTTGAGGGCCAGCGCCTCGTGCGAGTACCATTCGAATTGCTGCGTCCAGTGCCTCCCAATCAGCAGGATGATGAACTCGCTGATGTTTGATCCGAGGTTCGTCTTGTAGCGAAGGTACTCGCCCACTTTTTGCAGTCGGCTCATGTACTCCGGGCTTCGCAGCAGCGGGATGAACGGCCCCACCAGCTCCTTGCGCGGCCCCGACGTGATTTCCTCGGCGGCTTTCTTTTGCGCATCCGTCCATTTGTCGGCAGGGATTGGAGGCATACGGTCGGCCACGGCCATGCCTTCGGCGGCTTCGGCGCGCGCCGCGGAAGCTAGTCCTAGCAGCGACGTGCCCGCAAGCACGGTCGCGCCGCCCAGAAAATCGCGCCGGTCCACGAGCGCTTTCTGGTCGGACGTTTTCGGTTCTTTTGGTTCATCCATGGAGTTCACCCTTTCTTTCTCAATATTTTCGGGGCAGGTGCGGGAACGCTTCGACGAGTCCTGAGGCATTATATGCGGCAAACTTCAAATTTCAAATTTTGTGGAATCCTCCACGTGTGCGCTGGGCGATCCAGCCGCGTCAGATGTGCAGAGAAATGATTCCGGCAAGAATCAGCCAAAGCGACGAGACGGCCACGATGATCCAGAGCACCACACCTTGCAACAAAGGGCGGACTCCGACCTGCCGCAGGGCCGGCCGCGACAGGCTGGTCCCGATCAGGAAAAGAGTGGCTGTCAGGCCCAACTTTCCCAAGTTGCTCAGGATACGGGAAAGGCTTGCGAAGGAGGGGAAGTAAGTGTTCACGACGGTCGCCAGACAGAACAGAAGAATGAAAAATGGCCATTGGATTCGGTTTTTGGAACGATGGACGGCGGCAGCGCCCAGCGCGACGGGAATGATCCACAGCGCGCGCGTCAGCTTGACCGTCGTCCCCACGACGAGAGCGATGGGTCCGTAGTGGGAGGCTGCTCCCACGACGGAACTCGTGTCGTGAATCGCCAGGGCCGACCAAAGTCCAAACTGTTGCTCGGACATATGCAAGGCCCGGCCGATCGAGGGAAAAATCAGCAATGCGATCGAGTTCAGAATGAAGATCGTGCCCAGCGAGACGGCCGTTTCCTGCTCGTCAGCCTGGAGAATGGGCGCGACGGCGGCGATCGCGCTCCCTCCGCAGATGGCCGTGCCTACCGAGATCAGCGCGGATGATTTTTGCTTCACATCGAGCAAACGCCCCAGGAGCAAACCGGCGGTCAGGGCGAACGCGATTCCCGCGGCCGTGTAAAGAAATCCGCTCCGTCCTGTCCGGATGACCTCCTGCAAGTTCATGCCGAACCCCAGGCCCACCACGGAAGCCTGCAGGAGAAATTTGGAAAGAGTGCGGCTGTCCGCATCGTATGGGTGAACGAAAGAGAATCCATAGATGAGGCCCAGGAGGAGTGCGATGGCTGGGGAGAGAACGCCGGTGGCGCAGAGAATCAAACCGACAAAGAAGAGCGTTTTGGTGCTCAACCGATTCTCCGCATTTTCCGCCCTCTCCCCACGAGTATGGGCGGGCACGGAGACACGCGTCCAAGCAGGAATTCTTATGAGTCTTCAATTCGATTTATCGGGGGATATCCGGCGGAAATTCGATCGCTCGCAGATGTCGCGCAAATATTGAAGAAAAGCCCCTGCCAACCCGACCGGATGCGCTCCCGGCAGGCGTATGATGGAAAAGTGGCGTAGGATCCGCAAGCCTTCCACGGTGCCTTCCCGGAGCGTTCCCAGCTTCAGTTCCTTTTGAATCGCTCGCGCCGATACGAAACCGACACCGAGGCCCGCCTCAATCACCTCTTTGATCGCCTCCGTGGAATCCAGCTCCATCGCGATGTGCAATTTCTTCAGCGGGATCTTCGCCCGTTGCAATGCGTTTTCCACCACGCGCCGCGAGCCGGAACCCCTTTCGCGGAAGATCAGCCGTTCGGTTGCCAATCGATCTTTGGGAACGGTTTGGCCAACCCATTCGTGCTGCGCGGGAAGAATCATCACGATTTCATCGTCGAGGAACGGCTCGATCCTGATGCCGCGGCGAAGGACCGGACCTTCCACCAGTCCCACAGCGATGGTCCCCTTCAGAAGCGCATCGACAATCTCCTTGGTATTGCCGCTCACGACGGACACCGAGACGCGGGGATTCAATTTGCCAAATTCGCCGATGAGCCTCGGCAGAAAATATTGTGCGATCGTCGTGGATGCGCCGATGTGCAGCTCCCCGCATTCCACTCCGCGGAGAGCCGCTATGTCCCGTTCCGCTTCCTGCGCCAGCGCCGCCAGCTGGTTGGCGTGTTTCAGCAGCCGCCGGCCTGCTTCGGTGAGAACGATCCGGTTTCCGGTCCGGTCAAACAAGCGGATGGAGAGTTCTTCCTCCAGGGCCTTGACTTGCAGGGTCACCGCAGGCTGAGTCAAAAGGAGCGCCTCAGCCGCCTCGCGAAAATTCAGTTTCTCAGCGACCGTGCGGAATACCTTGAGCCGGAAATTTTCCATGGGCGCTGGTTCCGATCTGGCCCCAATCTCGCTGGGGGCTCTCATTATCCGGATATCTTGTCCCGCCGGCTGTATTTTTTTGCAACACAATTCGAGCGCTTGCGGATTTGGGGATCTATCGCAACGCGACCACCGGAACAATTCAAGGGTTTGCGACCTTAGGAGTGATCCAGCCACCCACTTCCCATGGGAAAAGCCGCCGCAAGATCATCGCATCGCTTGACAAACAGGCGGCAGTCGTAACAATGTTGCCGCAGCGGATCCAACCGCTCTTCCGATTTCCGATAGAGGATAATAAAAATGACTAAGGGTGATTTCCACGTTCGAGCAGCAGCCGTCCGATCAATCGCAGCGGCTTCTTTCTTAGTTGTGGCGCTGGCGATCTCGTTCGGAACCATTCGTGGCCTTGGCGGCGTAACCCTTGCCGCAACTCCTCCCCAGGCGGACAACGGGGATTGGACCTATGCGGATCACGACTTCAACGGGACGCGTTACAGCCCGCTGACCCAGATCACTCCGGCCAACGTGAAGCAGCTCGCCAAGGTTTGCTCGTACACGATTCCTGAAAAAGTGCCCTCCGAATCGGCCCCCATCGTTTCCGCGGGCGTCATGTACGTGACGAGCGACCATTACACCGTCGCGATCGACGCAGCCGACTGCCACGTGTTGTGGTCCTATCAGTGGATACCGCGCGATACGGACTACGTTCATCCTCATCGCGGCGCGGCTCTCGCCAACGGAAAAATCATTCGCGGCACCGGAGACGATTACCTGATTTCGCTGGACGCCGAGAGCGGAAAACTCCTTTGGGCCAAGCAAATTGCGGATCCCAAGGCGGGCTACTTCATCAGCATGCCCGCGCTTGTCGCCGGGGACATGATCTACGTAGGCCCTGCAGGTTCGGAGCGGGCGGGCAGCGGATGGATCGGCGCGTTCAAATTGAGCAACGGGGAGCAGGTCTGGAAATTCAATATTATTCCGAAGGATGGCGAGCCGGGCGCCGACACCTGGGGCCCAAATCCGGAAGCGCGCAAACACGCGGGCGGCGCGCTCTGGACTCCTCAGTCATACGACAGCGAAAAGGGCATCCTGTACGTGGCGGGCGGCAATCCGGCGCCCGATTTCTGGGACGACGCCAGACCTGGCGCCAACCTGTACACGAATTCCATGATCGCGCTGGACGCGAAGACGGGCCGCTTGCTTTGGTACAACCAGTTCATTCCCCACGACGTGGACGATTACGACATCACGCATGTCAATCCAATCTTCAAGTTGAACTCGCGCACGATGATCGCTTCGTCTGGCAAGGATGGCGTTCTTCGCGTGGTGGATGGCGATACGCATAAGGTTGTCTATGCTGTTCCGTTCACGACGCAATTGAACTCGGAGGTGCCGCTCAGCAATACCCCGATTAAAGTCTGCCCGGGAATTTTGGGAGGCGATGAGTGGAACAGCGCGGCCTACAGTCCCAAACTCAGCCTGATCGTGGTGCCCAGCGACGACCTTTATTGCTCCATGAATCAGAAGGATAAGGAGCCGCCCAGCATCGAGAAGGCTAACACGGGCGAAAAAAGTTATTTCGGCGGACCGATCACTCACGGCGCTTGGGCCGAGGGGCGCGGCCGTCTGACGGGCTTTGACGCCGCGACTGGCAAGGAGCGCTGGCGGTACGAATCGCCGACATTGCTCGTCGCCGGAGTTGCCGTTACGGCTTCCAACCTCGTTTTTACCGGCGAAGTTGGCGGCTTCTTCGACGCGCTCGACGCACAATCGGGCAAAGTTCTGCTTCACTACGATGTGGCTGACAGCGTCCAGGGCGGCGTCATCACCTATTCAGCGCACAACGTTCAGTACGTTGCCGTCACTTCGGGCGATGGCGGCGTCCTCCGAAAAGAAACGATCCCAGAAATCGTCGGGGGCAACCCGACCGTGACGTTGTTTGCGCTTCCCAAAAAATAGATATGTTTAAGCCGTACTTCTTCGCTTGAGTTGAATTTTGGCAAGTGGCTGCAAATCTGGCAGTGCCGCGCGAAAACTGCTAGCATGTGTTCATTCGATCGCTGCAGGGCGTGGATGGCGCATCCGGGCGATGTTGCCGTTTGCAATCGAGTCGGCACGCCCTGGAACCGTCGATTCAAATGGGAGGCCGATGTATGGCATACATTTTTAACGAAGGTCAGCTGCCCAGGCTGCTGTCCAATGGCCGCGAGCGTGTCTTCTTCGTGAACAAGGAACTCACCAAGATTGACGACATGCTGGCGGGGATCATGCACTACAAGCAGGGCGCCGCATCTCCGTACCATCTTCACAAGAATTGCGAACATTTTTATTTCATCATGGAAGGCAAAGCCACCGTGCAGACCGAGGAAGGAACGCGCGAGATCGGCCCCGGCACAATGGTGTTCATTCCCGCGGAAGAAAAGCATCGCCTGCGCGCGCTCGAGCCGCTTTTCTACTTTGAATTCCAGGCTCCCAATCGTTTTCAGACCACGATCCTCGAAGGCACGCCGGACGACCTGAAGTGGGACCGCGTGGACGGCGGCGTCTGGTACCAAAGTTGACGGTTCGGCCCGGCGAGATCAACGGTCGAAACTTGCAAAGAATAGAATACACATGAATTTACGATCAAGGGATTGAAAGGATTGACCCGCCATGTCGCTGACTTTTATCGATACCAACAAGATTGCGCACGCCAAAGTTCCTGGAGCGGGCGAGTTCGCGGAAATTTTGAATGACAAGCTCTGCGGGGCCAAAAATGTGGTCGGCTCCCTCCGCTGGCTCAACGCAGGCGAAAAGCTGGATGTTCGGTCCGATAAGAACACGCATCAACTGGTCTATTTGATGCAGGGCGAGGCCACCATTTCGCTAGATTCCAAGGATCACAGCGTAAAGAAAGGTTCCGGCGTATACGTCGGGCCATCCGAATCTGTGGTGATCAAGCAGTCCGGCACGGCGCCCTTGAAGCTTTTCCACCTGGTTGTGCCGCACCTGCAGAGTTGACTTAGGGTTTTCGTAGCGCCGGCGTCTCGCCGGCGGTTTTTCTGTGTTCTACGCAGTGCAAAATGCCGGCCCCTCTTGCATTGGGACAAGCGAGGCACCGGTTTTCGGACACGAAAGGGAGACCCACGATGTCGATACTGAATAAGCGGTTGCGCATGCGCTCCACGATCTTGTTCCTTTTCGCGGGAGCAATTTTGTTGCCCGTTGCCGCAAGGGCCCAACTCAAGCAGCCGTTGCTAGCGGATGACAACTTGAAGCGCGTCTCCGATCACGTATCTGTACTCGAGGGCTTTCCCAACGTCGTCTTTGTGATCGGGAGCCGCGCGACGCTGGTGGTTGACACGGGGCTCGGCGAGCGCAATGGCGCGACCGTCATGCGTGCGGAGCAAAAGCTCGCCAAAGGCCCGATTCTTTACCTCACGACCACGCACTACCATTCCGAACACACGACCGGCGAACAGGCCTTCCCGGCGAACACGATCATCATTCGAAATACCGTGCAACAGGAAGAAATGGTCAAAAGTGTCGGCGCCCATATGGACGCGTTCAGGAAAATGTCGGCCCAAAACCTCGATCTTCTACAGAACGTGAAGTTTCGCCCGCCGGACGTCCTCTTCGACCGCGAGGCGAAAATCGATCTCGGCGGCGTGACGGCCCGGCTCTTTTATGTGGGGCCGGCCCACACCAAGGGTGACGAGCTGATTTTCGTCGAGGAAGACAGCGTCCTGATCCCCGGAGACATCGTCCAGAAAGACATTTTTCCCATCATGCCCAACGCGGACGCGAGCCTGAAAGGCTGGCTCGCCAATTTGGACGCTGTGGAGGCCCTGCACCCGAAGTTCATCGTCCCCGATCACGGTGCTCCGATCGTGGACGCCTCTCAGATCGAAACACAGCGCGCATACTTTTTAGCGCTACAAGCGCGAGCGCTGGAGCTTAAGAAGCAGGGCGTATCGGTGGACGACGCGGGGAAGACCATAACGGCGGAACTTAAAGCGAAGAATCCGGATTGGCCGAATCCCAACAACATCGCAGGCGAAGTAACGCGGGTTTACGAGCAGTCGCAGTAGTTGCGATAGTAGGACAGGCTTCAGCCTGTTTGGTTTTGATCTGAAATGACGTGGCAAAAACCCGACAGGCTGAAGCCTGTCCTACTGGTTCTTACACCCTCAGGCGCGGCAGTAGCTGGAGCGCGTTCTCGCGCTGGATCATGCGAAGATCCCCGGCCGGCACCTCGAATTTGTTCACGGCCGTGGCGATTCTTTCAATCGTAAAAAACGGAATATCGGATCCAAACAGAAGATGTTCCTTGGGAATCCCTTTGAACACAGCCGCCATGGCGACGGCGCTGAGCGAGACGCTGGCGACGTTGTAGTACAACTTTTGCAATTCGTGTTCAAACCCGTTCGGTATCGTCGCCGCGCGCTCTTCCGGCGTCAGGCCGTTGCCGGCGAGCCGCGCCGCCAGCATCAGAACTGTTCCTCCCCCGTGAGAAAAAATCCAGCGGATATTCGGGAAGCGCATCAGCGAGCCGCTGTAAACGAGGTCTGTAATTGTGCGCGTCGTATCGGTGGGAAAATCAATCGCCACCCGGTTCACGTGGCGGACGGGCATGGCGCAGCAGGAAACGGTGGGATGCACGAAAATGACGGCCTTGCGGCGATTAAGTTCCTCGAGGATGGGAGCGAAGTTGGGATGGCCAAGCAACTTTCCGTCGTCGTAACTCGTTAGAAGGCCGATGCCATCGAGCCTCAGCGTGTCGTATATATATCCGATCTCGCGCAGGCTTCCGTCCGTGTCCGGCAAGGGAATCGCGCCCCACATCCCGAAGCGTCCCGGAAAGTCCTGGACCAGTTTCGCGCCGTAATCGTTGCAATCGCGCGCATTCTTGCGCCCTTCCGCATTGTCCCCGAACCAAATGCCCGGGCTGGTCATTGAGCCTATGGCGGTCGCCACGCCGTTTTGATCCATCTGCTCCAGCGAGTAGCGCGGCGTCCAATTCGTATAAAAGGAGCCTGGAAACGTCGGAGAATCATCCGTCATCCGCTTCAAGTTCCTGGCCGTGAAAGCGGGAGGGAAGATGTGGTGGTGAGTATCAATGATGCGAGGCCCGCCCCCAGCACTCTGAGCGAACGACAGGGGAGCCAACGCCACCCCCGCGCCCACTGCGGACATCATCCCGAGAACCTTTCGGCGCGACAGACTCCGTTCATCGGATAGAAGATTACGCGCCTGCCTTTCGAGATACGTACTTGAATGCTTCATCGGCATTTCCTCCCCTGACCACTGGTTCCGGACCCAGCAGAAAAATATTATTTTCGTCCTAAGCAAAATTCATACGGACCGTACGTCGGCCATTATTTCCTGTCAAGCCGTTTTCCGGTTTTCGTTTTTGTTTTGGAGCAAAGAACAAACCAGCTGGCCCGTAGCCTCGCCGCATCAAGCTCTGCTATGCTCCCAAACATACGCATGATCCGACTGATTAGAAAAACGCGCAGCATGTCCCTGCATGCATCCATTTTCATGCTAGGTGTCTTGCTTCTTGCCTCCAGCTCAGCGGGACAGCGCGACCGGCTGGCAGGACAGGAGACATCGCCAGCCCTTCAGCACACAATTTCTGACGCGGCAAAAAAATACAAAATTCCGGGCATCGCCGTGGCGTTGATCGAGCGCGGCCAATTGCGAGCCGTTGAAGTTTTCGGGGTTCGCGACCAGAAATCCAACGCTCCCGTTACCCCGAATACAATTTTTGAGGCTGGTTCGCTCGGCGAGCCTCTCTATGCCTATGCGGTTTTGCTTCTTTCAGCCGACGGCCGGTTCAATCCGGGCGCGCCCCTGCCGAGCTATTCTCCTCTTCCCTATGTTCGGAATCTCGATCCCATTTCGCCTTCGCCCGCCAGCGAGCAGCTCTACGATCCGCTTTTCAACCAGGTCACCGCAATCCGCGTAATGAATCACACGTCCGGGCTGCCGGACTGGGCTCGAAATCAGCATCTGCGCTGGCAGACAGAGCCCGGCAAGAAATGGTCGTATTCCAACGAAGGATATCTCTATCTGCAAAATGTGATCGAGCACGTCACGGGCGAATCCTTCGACGCCTTCGTTACGCGCAGCATTTTGGGGCCTGCCAGAATGGCGCACAGTAGTTTCGTCTGGCAGGAGGCTTACGCCGGCGAAATGGCAACGGGCTACGATCGCTCCGGCATGCCGATCGCTATTCATCGGTATGCGCGCCCCGCTGCCGCAACGACGCTCTACACGTCCATACGGGACTACGCGCAATTCATCACCTTCATCCTGGCATCGGCGCCGGCTCAGCGCGCCCACGAATCGGCTGTCTCCCTCATGCTGAATCCCACTGTTTCCGTTCCCGATGCCGTCCCCTTTTCCTGGGGTCTCGGCTTAGCCCTGGAAAAGAATGGCGACGATCTTTTCCTTTTTCACCGCGAAAATAGCACTGGTTTTCAATCCTTTGTCATGGCCTCTCGCAAGACAGGCAGCGGAGTCGTGATCTTCACGAATAGCGGAAACGGGCTAGACGCCGTACCCGATATCATCGCCGCAACGCTTGGCGGAACGCACCCAATCCTGAAGTCCGCCTTCCTTCATTCCCAATAGCAGCGCTGCCCCCTCCTGGCTTGGACCCGTCACCGCGGCGAGCCGTACCAGTACGGTTAGTGTATTCAGTTCAATAGTTTAGCGAAGTAGTACGGACGAGGCTGGCGGGTACTGGGTCTTTATTTTCACTGTTCCAATATGGTATATCAACCCTGCCAAAAGGGTATGTCCACTGTCGGAGTCCATCCCTCGCTCTGGCAGACCAGTGGAAAAACTGAATAGTCCAGCCAAAGTTGGCTGGACTGGATCCTCGACGCGGATCCTCATTGTTAGAGCAGGCGTCGCTTCGTGCGGTTAGCGAAGAGTTGAATTTCTTTCCGCTGTCCCCTGGCCTGAGGAGCACGCGTGCTCCCCGACAAATTAAACCGCAAGTTTGAGCGGACTTAGGCGCATGGAGGCCCAGCCATGAGACGAGTTCTTCTCTTTTCCGCATTCGTATTGTGTCTCTACGCGAATGCGAACGCGCAGTCGCCGAAACCGGCCATGAAAGCCCAGGCGACGCGCCCGGCTGCGACGGCTTCACCATCTCCCGCGGCCGTGCAGGCGGCTCGGGCCTCTTTCGCGAAACTCCCTCTCTCGTTTGAAGAAAACGTGGGACAGACGGATGGCCGCGTCAAATACATGTCGCGCGGATGGGGCTACAACCTCTTCCTTACGGCGGACCAGGCCGTTTTCGCCTTGCGCGATGGAAGCGCTCCTCCGAATTGCATCGGCCTATCAAGAAAGATCACTCAAGATTGTACTCATCCCTCGAACCAGCGAAACCAGGAATCCGTCCTTTGGCTCAGCATGGTGGGCGCGAACCCGTCCGCGCAAATCCTGGGCTCGGACCTTCTCCCTGGAAAAATCAACTATTACGTCGGGAATGATCCGAGCAAATGGCGCACTGGAGTCCGCCAATTCGGACGCGTCAACTACCGTGGGATATACCCGGGCGTGGATCTGACTTATTACGGGAACCAGCAACAACTCGAATCCGACTTTGTTGTGGCCCCCGGAAGCAACCCCCGGTCAATTCAATTCGAAGTCAAAGGAGCCCGTGAGACGCGCATCGATGCGCAAGGGAATCTGATACTCGGCAGCGAAGCCGGGGATGTTCGCCTGCTTCGCCCCGTCGTCTACCAGGTCATCAAGGGTTCGAAGCAGGATGTTTCCGGGCGCTACGTTCTCCTGGCCGAAAACCGGGTCGGCTTCGAAATCGGAAAGTACGATGCGCATGAGCCTCTGGTAATCGACCCAACATTCGTCTATTCCACATACCTTGGTGGCGCCACGCTTTTTTCCGGCGGAGACCAGGGACTGGCCGTAGCGATCGATGCGGCTGGGGCAGCCTATGTGACCGGCATGGGGGGGTCCTCTGATTTTCCTGGTTCCGCGCTGAGCGGTCCAGTTGCCCAGAGTACTCCCTTCGCGTTCGTCACCAAATTTGATCCGACTGGCAGCTCGCTTGTTTATTCGACGCTGCTTCGCGGAACGACGGGCTCTTCCGATAGCGGCAACGGAATTGGCGTGGATAGTAGCGGAAATGCTTACGTAGACGGCATAACGGGTGATTCGGATTTCCCGTTGTTGAACCCCTTTCAAGCCACCATTGGGGACGTTTTTTCGGCGGGGTTCAATTTTCTTCAATCCGGCTTCGTTGCGGGATTAGCCGGCGATGGAACGCTGATTTATTCCACCTATTTCGGCGGCCGGAACAATGCCGACCAAACCACCCTGAATGGTTTGGCCGCCGACGCCAGTGGCAACGCTTACGTTGTCGGCAACACAAATTCGCAGAATTTTCCGACGGTAAACCCGGTCCAGGCGACGCAAAACTCTACATTCGGCGGCCAGAATGTGGTAGTTGCGAAGTTCAATCCCCAAGGACAGCCGATCTATTCGACTTACCTGGGCGGCGGCGGGTCTGACATAGGTGACGCCATAGCGATTGATGGCAATGGGAACGCCTATGTGACGGGGCAAACCTCATCCAACGCGATGTTTGAGACGGGTTTTCCTGTCCAGCCGGCGCCTGCGCCTTTTCAAGGTGCGATCAATGGCTCCGCGAATGCCTTCGTCGCGAAATTCACATTCGCTGGTTCGACTCTCACCATGGAAAATTCCACCTATTTGGGCGGGTCCGACACGGACGAAGGTTTCGGCATTGCGGTGGATACTGCAACTCCTCCCAACGTTTACGTGACAGGTCAGACCAATTCCAAGACTGGAACCCCATTTCCGACCAAGAATCCGATCTTTGGTCCATCCGCAGGTACTTTCTCGGAGGCCTTCGTAACGAAGCTGAAGGGCGATTTTACGGCCCTCATTTATTCGACCTTCCTCGGCGGCACAGGGTCGGCCAGTAGTTCCACTGGAGACACGGGCTCCGCCATTGGTCTCGATGGTGCGAATCCTCCGAATGCCTTCGTAACCGGGAGCACGGCGTCAATCGACTTTCCGGTCGCCAGTCCGCTGCAATCCACTATCGGACCTCTGGCAACTTCAAATGCTTTTGTCACTGAAGTCAACGGCGCGGGCAGCGCGCTGACCTATTCGACCTACCTGGGTGGAAGCGGTACGGACAAGGGCCTGGGGATCGCCGTCGACTCGACAGGCAACGCCTATATTGCCGGTACTGCGACGTCGCCAAATTTTCCGGTCGTGGGATCAGGCGGAGGTGCACCTTATCAAGGCGAGCTTCGCACGTCCGCCGGTAACGCTTTCCTCACCAAGATTTCTTCGGCTGCGGCGCCTTCCGCCATGAATTTCTTCCCTCCTTCATTCAATTTCCACAGTGTGGGAGTCGGGCAGGCAAGCGCGCCGGAGTCCGTGACGCTCAGCAATAACACGGGTTCCGCGGTGACAATCAATGTGGGCGGAATCACGTTCACGGGCGCGAATGCGGGCGATTTCTCGCAGACCAATACTTGCCCCGTCTCGCCGGCCACTTTAGGCGCCGGAGCAAGTTGCACAATTTCGGTTGTCTTTAATCCCACCCTTCAGGACGGCCGAACCGCGCAACTGAGCGTGGCCAGTTCCGCGCCGGCCGCCGCGATGAACCTCTCCGGGTTCGGGGCGGTGCCGGAAGTAAGCTTCAGCCAAACCAGCATAAATTTCGGCACGAATGATCCCCTGAATGTGGGAGTGACAAATTTCTTATCCATTACGAACAAGGGTGGCGCGCCGCTGCATGTCGGCAACGTGGAAATTACCGGCCCGGACGCCTCGGCTTTTGCAGTCACATTCAATGACTGTACGGCTGCCGTTGCCGCGAATGGCGGGAGTTGCTTCATCGAGCCTACCTTCACTCCCACAACCGCGGGACACGCTTACAGCGCAACTCTCTTGATCAACGATGACGCCGCCGGCAGCCCGCAATCTTTTCCAATGAGCGGGACAGGCGTCGCCCAGGTCATTGTCAGCCCGCATTCGCTGGAATTCGGCGGATGGCTCGTGGGCACATCGTCGTTCGACAATTCAATTTCCGTACAGAATGGGACAAGCGGCAACATCACTCTTACGAGCATTGCGCCTGACGGAAACAGCGGAGATTTCCCGATCGATCCCAACAACGGCACGACCTGCGTGGCCAATTTGGTTTTGCTGCCGGGCGTATCCTGCAATCTGGACCTATCCTTTAAACCAACCGTGGGCAGCGCATTTGACGGGCGCACGGCGACATATACATTCAACTGGATGGGTGCGGCATCGGGGTCGCAGGCCGTCACCGTCATGGGCACGGGCGAAACCGGATTCACGCTGTACCAGAATAGCTACACGGCGCCCAGCGAATTCGTCGGCGCCACCGAGAGCCGTACAAATTTTGATCAAGTGTTCAACGGAAACGCATTTCCAGTAACGGTGAGCAGCATCGTCATCACCGGCGCAAACCCTCAGGATTTCGTCGTCCAGCTTGACACTTCTTGTTCCACCAACGGCGTGGTGGCCGCCAATTCGGTTTGTTTCCTGGATGGTTCATTTTCCCCATCCGCAGTAGGAACTCGCTCCGCCACGGTAACAATCAATTACGCCCCTCCGGGTGGAAGTTCACTGATTCTCAATGTGACCGGGACCGGGCTTGCCGGACCGGTTGTGTTCCCGGCAACCTACGATATGGGCAGCCAAATCGTGGGCTTAACGGGTCCAACCCAGAGAGTGGTCCTGCAGAATGTTCAGAAAGCGCAGTTGGCGATCAGCGCGGTTACGCCGCCTGCCGGAACGGAATTCGCCATCGCTTCAAGCAGCACTTGCAAGAGCGGCGTCAATGTTCCGGGCGGTGGCAATTGCTTTTTTGATCTGACATTTAAGCCGGGAGCGACAGGCAGCCGCACCGCCTCGATCGTCGTTACCGACAACGGCCCCGGCAGTCCGCGCACCCTCAATTTGACGGGTGCCGGCGAACCTGCGGCCGGTACGATCTCCGTGTCGCCGAACGCGCTCGATTTCGGCAATGTCGTCCTGGTCGTGCCTTCCTCGGCGCAGCCGACCGTGTCAGAGACTTTCTACTTGATCAACGCCGGGGCGACCTCAACCACGATCTCCATCGCTCCCGCCGTGACGACGGCCGGGACCCCGTTCGCGCTGGCCACCGGAGGCGCTGCCGGCACGTGCGTCCTGAATAAAGTGGTTCTTCCGCAAGGAGGGGCTTGCACCGTCGTAGTGACGTTCAAGCCGACGGGCACTGGTCTCCAATCCAACTCCGTAACACTCACGGATACCGTCGGTGGACTCCACACGATTTCGATCCAGGGCACCGGTGTGAATCAGGGCGTAATGTCCTTTGGTTCTGCCCCGACCTTCACTCAATTGCCCAGCACGACGACGGCAACGCCGCTGACTGCCACGCTGACGAACTCCGGCAGCGGCCCATTGACCATTAACAGCTTGTATTTGACAGGCGCGAATGCCACGGACTTTGCAATTGTGCCGGGCCAGACAACTTGCGCCCCGGGAACGACCGGAATGATCATCCCGGCCGCGCCGGGCCCGGGCAATACCTGCGTCGTTGCCCTGACATTTACCGCGCCCAACACGGTTGGGACCTACAAGGCAAACGTGTCCGTGTCGGCCGATCTCGGCAATAACGTCAAGGGTTCCACTTCCACGAGTCTTACAGGGAATGTGGTTGCCGGGGGGGTAAGCGCCTCGCCAAATCCGATCGACTTAGGGACTGTCGCACTCGGGAGCACGATTACGTACAGCAGTTTGCACAGCTTCAATTCCATCACGGTCACAAATAACAACCCGGCAACGATAACCATTACAAGTGTGGCTCCCCAGACTGCCGGCGATTTCACGGTTTCGAGCAACAGTTGTTTGACTACTCTCCAGCCCCCCGCTCAGTTTTCGTTTACGAATACTTGCACCTTTGACGTCACCTTCACGCCAACGGTGAACGGGACTGAGCCAACCAACAAAATTGTAGTTACTTACAATGTGACGGGCGGAGCGAGCGGGCAGCAATATTTGATTCCGCTCACTGGCGTCGGCAGCAATGCCTTGGTTGCCATGCCGAATCCCTTAAATGTTTCCACGGCCGTGGGTAACACCCTGAACCCCACCATCACAATCGGAAATGGTTCCGCCTCCACGATCAACATTACCGCTGTCGGCGCGATCACCGGGCCCGGGGCTGCGAATTATACGATCAGTTTTGAATTCTGCACGGGCACGGCGTTGCAGCCATCGGGCAGTGCGTTCGGCACTACCTGCCAGATTTCTCTGAACTATGTTCCGACCGCGCCCGGAACGAACGTGGCGGCGCAAATTCCGGTTTCCTACAATATCGGGGGCGGCGCCACGCAAATGCTCGCGGTGAATCTCAGTGGTTCGGCCACCGCCGCCCAGGTTTCGATTACTCCAAGTCAGACCCCTCCCACTCCTCTTGTTTTCCCGAGCCCGGGCCTTCCTAACCAGGTCGTCAACACGCAAAGCCTCGTTTTGAGCGTACTGGTTACGAATACAGGGAATGACGTGCTTAACATAACCGGCGTAAAAATAACCGGCGCAAATTCGAACGACTTCGCCCTGGCGCCGCAGAATTCCAATTCTGGTTCTCAATATCCCACCATAAATGCTTGCAGCAGTTTCGGTTTTGGCAACAGTATCCAGCCCGGCCAGAGCTGCACGATCCCGCTGACATTTACGCCCGCCCCGCCGCCACTGCCGGGAGGCAGCACCAGAAGCGCGACGCTCACGATCACGGATAACGCCTATCCGAGCAAGACGCAGACCGTCCTGCTCGAGGGCAATGCCACAAGCGGCAGCGTTACGGTGTCTCCGACCAACATTTCCTTCCCGGACACGAACGTCGGCTCGTCGGCGACCCAGAGCGTGCTTGTCAGGAACAGTTCGAGCTCGGCAGTCACGGTCACCAGCGTGACTTTCGGCACCACTTCTTACAGCGTGGACGCCGCGCAAACCCTCAATGCGTGCAGCTCTTCCAAGCCGCTGTCCGCGTTCACCGGCTCGTGCGTCGTGTACATCAAGTTTTCCCCGAAGACCGGAGCCAATCCTGATATGGCGACCATTCACACCAGCTCAAATTCGCCTACGGTCACATTGTCAGGCAATGGCGTGAATCCAAACGTAAACGCTACTCCAACTACGCTCACGTTCTCTTCACAGTTGGTCGGCACGTCGAGTTCACCTCAAGCGGTCACTCTCAACAATCCCACCGGTACCGCCGTTACGATTTCAAGCACTCCTTCGATCAGTGGAACTAATCCGGCTGACTTCACCCTCGGAACCAATTCCTGCACCACTGGCGCGAATGTGCCGGCCACGACGGGGAGCTGTGTGGTCAACGTAATTTTCAAACCCGGAGCCGCAGGCGGAACCGGCCGGACTGCCACGCTCTCGATTTCGGATTCGCCCGATGCGACCAGCCCGCACCTGGTAAGCCTGAGCGGCACGGCGATACAGCCGGTCGCAAGTTTGAGCGGAAGCACGATCGCATTTGGAAACTCCAACGTTGGAGTGGCCACTTCGCAGATGACTGTCACGCTGACGAATACCGGAAACGCGAATCTGAGCCTCAGCAACATAGCGCTGGGCGGCACGAATCCGGGTGACTTCGCGATCGTCGTTCCATCGAGCGGCACGCAGTGCACGAATACGACGGTTCTCGCGGCGTCCGCGAGCTGCGTCGTCGCGGCGACATTTACTCCGACGGCGGCCAACGCACGCAGCGCAACCATTACGATTACCGACGACGCGACTCCCACAACACAGGTCATTACCTTGAGCGGCTCGGGCACCCAGCCAGGCGTTAGCTTCCTTCCCACAACCATCCCGTTCGGGAACCAGCGGCAGGGAGTGGCGAGCGGGCCGATGACGACGGTGCTGACGAATTCGGGGACAGGTACGCTGACGATCACGAGCGTGACGTTGATGGGGACGAACCCGGGAGACTTCGCACTGGTGGCGCCGGCAAGCGGGACGGACTGCCGGACGGTGGGGACGTTGGCAGCGGCGGGGAGTTGCACGATCGCGGTGACGTTCACGCCGACGGCGTTGGGGGGCAGGAGCGCGACGATCACGGTGGCGGATAACGCGTCAGGGAGCCCGCACACGGCGGGGGTAACGGGGACGGGAGTGTTCCCGCAGGCGACGCCGACGCCAAGTCCGTTGGCGTTCGGGAACCAGCGGCAGAACACGACGAGCGCGGTGCAGACGCTGACGCTGACGAACGGTGGGACGGGGACGTTGAACCTGGCGACGGTGGCGTTGGGCGGGACGAATGCGAACCAGTTCGCGATCGTGGGGACGGGGACGACGTGCACGAACGGATCGACGGTGCTGGCGGGAGGGAATTGCGTGGTGAAGGTGACGTTCACGCCGACGGGACTGGGAGGGCAGGCGGCGACGATCACGTTCACGGATGACGCGAGCCCGACGACGCAGGTGGTAAACGTGACGGGGACGGGAGTATTCCCGCAGGCGACACCGACGCCGAGTCCGTTGGCGTTCGGGAACCAGCGGCAGAACACGACGAGCGGGACGCAGACGCTGACGTTGAACAATGGCGGGACGGATACGCTGCACCTGACGACGGTGGCGTTGGGCGGGACGAATGCGAACCAGTTCGCGATCGTGGGGACAGGGACGACGTGCACGAACGGATCGACGGTAGCGGCGGGAGGGAATTGCGTGGTGAAGGTGACGTTCACGCCGACGGGACTGGGAGGGCAGGCGGCGACGATCACGTTCACGGATGACGCGAGTCCGACGACGCAGGTGGTAAACGTGACGGGGACGGGAGTATTCCCGCAGGCCAGCGCGGCGCCGGGGACGGTGCCATTCGGGAGCCAGACGAACGGGATCACGAGCGGGCCGCAGACGATCACGCTGGCCAACGGTGGGACGGACGTGCTGCACATCACGACGGTGGCGCTGGGAGGAACGAACCCTGGGGCGTTTGCGATCGTGGGGGGAACGACGACGTGCACGAACGGAGGGACGGTGAACGCGGGGAGCAGTTGCGTGGTGAATGTGACGTTCACGCCGACGGGATTGGGAGCGCTGGCGGCGACGGTGACATTCACGGATGACGCCAGTCCGACGACGCAGGTGGTGAACCTGACGGGGACTGGGGTGACGTCGACGGTGAACTTCAGTCCATCGCCAGTGGCGTTTGGGAACCAGCGGCAGGGAGTGGCGAGCGGGCCGATGACGACGGTGCTGACGAATTCGGGGACAGGTACGCTGACGATCACGAGCGTGACGTTGATGGGGACGAACCCGGGAGACTTCGCACTGGTGGCGCCGGCAAGCGGGACGGACTGCCGGACGGTGGGGACGTTGGCAGCGGCGGGGAGTTGCACGATCGCGGTGACATTCACGCCGACGGCGTTGGGGGGCAGGAGCGCGACGATCACGGTGGCGGACAACGCCTCGGGGAGCCCGCACACGGCGGGGGTAACGGGGACGGGAGTGTTCCCGCAGGCGACGCCGACGCCAAGTCCGTTGGCGTTCGGGAACCAGCGGCAGAACACGACGAGCGCGGTGCAGACGCTGACGCTGACGAACGGTGGGACGGGGACGTTGAACCTGGCGACGGTGGCGTTGGGCGGGACGAATGCGAACCAGTTCGCGATCGTGGGGACGGGGACGACGTGCACGAACGGATCGACGGTGCTGGCGGGAGGGAATTGCGTGGTGAAGGTGACGTTCACGCCGACGGGACTGGGAGGGCAGGCGGCGACGATCACGTTCACGGATGACGCGAGCCCGACGACGCAGGTGGTAAACGTGACGGGGACGGGAGTATTCCCGCAGGCGACACCGACGCCGAGTCCGTTGGCGTTCGGGAACCAGCGGCAGAACACGACGAGCGGGACGCAGACGCTGACGTTGAACAATGGCGGGACGGATACGCTGCACCTGACGACGGTGGCGTTGGGCGGGACGAATGCGAACCAGTTCGCGATCGTGGGGACAGGGACGACGTGCACGAACGGATCGACGGTAGCGGCGGGAGGGAATTGCGTGGTGAAGGTGACGTTCACGCCGACGGGACTGGGAGGGCAGGCGGCGACGATCACGTTCACGGATGACGCGAGTCCGACGACGCAGGTGGTAAACGTGACGGGGACGGGAGTATTCCCGCAGGCCAGCGCGGCGCCGGGGACGGTGCCATTCGGGAGCCAGACGAACGGGATCACGAGCGGGCCGCAGACGATCACGCTGGCCAACGGTGGGACGGACGTGCTGCACATCACGACGGTGGCGCTGGGAGGAACGAACCCTGGGGCGTTTGCGATCGTGGGGGGAACGACGACGTGCACGAACGGAGGGACGGTGAACGCGGGGAGCAGTTGCGTGGTGAATGTGACGTTCACGCCGACGGGATTGGGAGCGCTGGCGGCGACGGTGACATTCACGGATGACGCCAGTCCGACGACGCAGGTGGTGAACCTGACGGGGACTGGGGTGACGTCGACGGTGAACTTCAGTCCATCGCCAGTGGCGTTTGGGAACCAGCGGCAGGGAGTGGCGAGCGGGCCGATGACGACGGTGCTGACGAATTCGGGGACAGGTACGCTGACGATCACGAGCGTGACGTTGATGGGGACGAACCCGGGAGACTTCGCACTGGTGGCGCCGGCAAGCGGGACGGACTGCCGGACGGTGGGGACGTTGGCAGCGGCGGGGAGTTGCACGATCGCGGTGACATTTACGCCGACGGCGTTGGGGGGCAGGAGCGCGACGATCACGGTGGCGGATAACGCGTCAGGGAGCCCGCACACGGCGGGGGTAACGGGGACGGGAGTGTTCCCGCAGGCGACGCCGACGCCAAGTCCGCTGCCTTTCGCCAACCAAATACAGGGCACAACCAGCGTTCCACTAACGGTGACGCTGACCAACGGCGGGACCGACGTGTTGCACATTACGACGGTCGCACTTGGCGGCGCGAATCCAGCCGACTTTGCAATCGCGACGGGAACGACATGCACGAACGGTTCAACCGTGGCGGCTGGGAATACTTGCATAGTGAATTTGACGTTCACTCCCGCAACGGCCAATCCATTTACAGCGACGCTGACATTCACCGATGACGCGAGCCCGACGACGCAGACAGTCAACCTGTCCGGCACCGGCGTTACGCCACCGACCGCGACACTGTCGGCCGGTTCGATCAGCTTCGGCAATCAGCGCGTGAACACCGCCAGCGCGGCGCAGAGCGTGACGATTACGAACAATGGCGGCGCTCCGCTGAGCGTTACCAGCATCGCGATTACAGGAACAAACGCTTCCGAATTTGCGTTTGCTTCCCCGGCGACAACTTGCCCGAACGTCTGTGAGCGGCCAGGTCGCACCTGCCGCCAGCTGCACGTTGAGCGTCACATTCGATCCCGCTGCTGCCAATGCGCGCAGCGCGAGCATCACCATCACGGTAACCGGCATTGCGAACCCGACGCCCGTCACGCTTTCCGGAACCGGCATCGCACCCGTGGCTACTCCGGCGGGTACGGGGGCTTTCGGCAACCAGGAAGTCAGCACTTCGAGCGCAGCGCTGAACGGCACGCTCAATAACACCGGGACCGATGTATTGCACATCACAGCCGTGGCGATCACAGGTACAAATGCATCGGACTTCTCCATCGTTGCGGCGGGGACGAGTTGCGCGACAGGGCTTCCCGCTCCAGTCAGCGTTGCCGCAGCCGCCAATTGCACCTGGAGCGTGAAGTTCACTCCGACCGCTCTCGGTTCGCGCACTGCTTCGCTCACCTTCACGGACGATAGCGGCGCAACGGCGGGATCGACCCAGTCCATCGCGCTGACCGGCATGGGCACGGCCCCTGTTGTCCAGCTTGCGCCAACAACAGTTTCATTCCCGGCACAGGCGGTAAGTACGACCAGCGCTCCGATGAACGGCACGCTGACCAACACCGGCACGACGACGCTTCATTTGGCCACCGTGACGATTTCGGGGACAAACAGCGGCGATTTCGCGATCGCGTCCGGCGGAACCTCTTGCACCAATGGTTCGACCGTCGCGCCAACGAATGGAACCTGCACATGGAGCGTGACGTTCACCCCGTCGGCAGCCGGCACCAGAACTGCTACGTTGACCTTCACGGATGACAACAATGGCGTTGCAGGTTCCACGCAGACCGTGGCCCTCACCGGCATCACGCCACCTGCCGCCACGCTCTCGCCCAGCACTCCGATTGCCTTCGGCAATCAGGGCGTGGGTACGACCAGCAGCGCTTCGACAATCACGGTAAGTAATCCCGGCGGTTCGACGTTGCACATCGCCACTGTTGCGATCGGCGGCACGAATGCCGCGGACTTCGCCGTGGCCACGACCGGCACGACTTGCACGAACGGATCAACGGTCGCTCCGGCCGCAAGCTGCACCATCAATCTAACGTTCACTCCCGCCGCCGCCGGCTCTCGTGGTCCTGCAACCTTGACGGTTACAGACGATGCCTCGCCGGCAACACAAACAGTTTCGCTCTCCGGAACGGGCATCTCCTTCTCGCTCTCGATTTCGACTCCGCCTGTTCCGGAAACGGCGGGCACGCCCATTACGGCCACGATTCAGCTCACTCCGGGAACCGGTGGATTCCCCAATGCCGTGACCTTCTCGGCTTCAAACTTGCCGCCAGACACGACGGCGTCGTTCTCGCAGACGATGCTCACGCCGGGAACTGCGACGGTAACGACTGTGCTGACGTTGACCACAACGGTAAGGTCGGGTGGAAACTCCAGCTCGATCCCGCCTTCACACACGCCGGTCTCTGGCGGGTGGATTGCCACGGCACTGTTGGCTCTGTTGGCGATGCTAACGATGCGCCGGGGGTTCCGTATGCAGAAGTTCGCTTATTTGCCTCTTGCGGTGCTGCTATTGAGCGCCGCTATCATTACGGGTTGCACGACGGCCCCAACGGGAACTCCGGCGGGCAACTATACGGTCAATGTGAAGGCAACATCGGGCTCCTACAGCCAATCGACGCCAGTCTCAATCACGGTGAAATAAGTTACTGTTGTATTGAACTTTTGAAGAAATACAGTACGCCTCCCCGCACCATGGCGTCCCGAACCTCAGGTTTTTTTTGCCCTGGCGGTTGTCCGCGCCATCTAATCGGTGGAGGCTCACTAGGTGAGACCCATCATCCACACTGTTGCTATTTCCTTTTTTCGTGCGGGGCATTGGGATTGCGGACACTGGACGCGTTTGATTGTCCACCTCACGTAGTGCCGCTGCACAAGGCGCGTTGGTGTTTGAGCTGAAGAAGCCGAACGCGTGACGGCGCTATCTCCTTGGAAGGGGCGTACTTTGGCGATCTGTTCCCAGTTGTTCCCAATTCCGAAAACAGGAACAAGAAAGAAGCGGTCCATTAAAAACGGAAGTCCAAACGGCTGAATGAGATGTTGGGGTGAGCGACGGGATTTGAACCCGCGACCCTCGGTGCCACAGACCGATGCTCTACCAGCTGAGCTACGCTCACCAAAGCCTGATGTGTCTAGAGATTACACCAGCACTGCTGCTTCTTCAACTATTGGACTAATTGGACTATTCATGACCACGTTCGGAACCTTCGCAAGATGTTGCTGGTGGTATTCAGCGCGATGGTGCGTGTAGTTCTCGACCATCTTTTCGCTGCCGTGTCCAATCCACGCCTTGATGGTGTGTATCGGGACCTCGGATTCCACCAACACGGTCACACGGCCATGCCGAAAACCGTGCATACCCTTCTTCTCGATTCCGAGTTTCGCCAAGACCGGATGGAGGTCGTCTTCAAGCACATTACTATTCAGCAGCGGAGTCCCGGCATTGCTCGGGAAAACGTAGCCGAACTTACGGTCTCCAATCCAATCCCGTAGAAGCTGAACGAGGCTGTCATCAAGCCCAATGATACGGTCAGCGTTTTCAGACTTTGTGCTTCCCTCTGTGCTCCCGCTCACCGACCGTTGGACAAAGATTATGGCCTTTTCGAGTTCAACGTCTTCCAATCGCAAGCCGTACAACTCACTCGCTCTCATCCCTGTCCCCGCCGCCGTCGCAAACAATGCCCGTCCTCTCGGATTGCGTGCATTGCCGATGATGGCGGACATCTCCGCCCCGGTGAACCACAGGACTTTCGTCTTGGTGTTCTTCCGTTGCTTCAGTACCTTCAGTTCTTTCAGAGCCTTCTGCGTCTGAAAGGTTTTCCCAAGAACAATGCCAACAACTGTTACCACATTTCTGATGGTGTTTTTGGCTTTGCCCTTTGCGGCGAGTTCTTTAATGAGACTATCCACAACGTTTTGGTCAATCTCATGATTCGCCGTATCCCCGAATCGGGGCTTCAGGTGAAGGTTGATGATGGACTTCATGGAAGGGAAGGAACCACGCTTCACGCGAGCATACTCTCCATCTTTCGCGTGCTCCGCCTTCACATCCTCTACCCACTTGTCCGCTTGCTGAGTGAAAGTGACAACAGGCTCGAACGACCGCTCTAGATACTCGCGGGTGTTAACACCAAGTGCTTCGAGTATCTTCGGCAGTCGCCGTTTTGCTTCCGTCTTGGTCATAGCGTCCACTGAACCGATGCAAACACGCTTCTGTGGCCGATAATTGAGGCCCGGCTCATCAGCGTAGTATTTGCCCCAGTACAGGTTTCCCTTCCGTTCCACGCAACCTCTCTGACCCTTCCGTCTCGCCATGGACTTTCTCGCCTTCCGTTGGCAAGACGGCGCTATGGCAGAGAGCATACTCCCGCTCAAGACGGGCATCAACTTCGAAGCGAACTGCAATCCGAGGGGCAGAGGCTCCACGACCGAAACAGGGGCATCAACGGTTATGACAGGGGCATCGGACACGACCTGCGTTTTTGCCGTTGAGAATGCGGCGACGGAAAGGATGCCACCGAGGACGACGGACATCAGACCTGAGATGGGGCGAACGGAACCGCGTTCTTTTTCGTCAAGTTCTACTTTCACTGCTTGCTGCTTTGAGCTTAGCGGCATTGAACACCTGTGTGGTCGAGCTAACCTGCCAAAGGATGGCCTTGGTTGCCAGAGACCTGCATGGCGTTCCTTTTTTGGGTCGTGGATTCATATTTTCTCTCGCATTTATAGTACTGAGATTTTTCTGAACTCAGTTCACAATCCTCAAGTTTCGTTCGGCAATTCATAGACTATTCCGTCCAATCGAGTCGTTGACGGTCCGATATGTTGGGTGTGGCAGTTGCCAGATGCAAAACACCAAACGTCAGAATGGGGGCGAGTGCAGGCATAATCAAAGCTATGGCGAAGAGACGCGTAAGCGCCAAACTGTGGTTTGTGGCAGAGAAGCCTGACGCAGAGTATTACCGGGCAAGAGTTGGCTCTGGCTTCATCGTATTCATGATTGGCAATGTCACGAAATTGCCGTTCAAACGAGCCGAGGCAAGACAAAAGCATATCTGCCGGGTGGTTACCGACAACGTTGAGTATTTCTTCCTTTCCCGGCATTCGGCAACACACCTGAGCCAAATTCTCAATATGCAACCGAGCATGAACGACAAAGCCCTCCGGTGGTTTAGGACGCAAAAAGGCAAGCCGTTGTATCCTGCGATGCAAAAGATGCGGCGAATGTTCGGGCCATCCTTGGAGTTAATCTTCGGTCAGTTCGAACGTGCGTGCCTCACCCAAGCCAAACTGCCGACTGCGGAGTATAGCGTCGTCCCCCATCTGCTCGCGGGCTTGACCGATAAGGAAATCGCAGAAAGGCTCGGGAATTCGCCGGAGACGGTCGCCAAGTATGTGGGCAGTATCCGCAGTCTGCTCGGCATTCGGCGCGATAGTGCAACTTCACGGAAAGACCGCGCTGGACTGCTTCTAGCCCTCCTCGGAAATTAGCCCCCATTTGGGGTAACTAGAGAGCGGACCCGCCCAAGCCTTATAATACACACAACAATTGAAGGAAGTGAGTAGGTGAACGGGAGCGCGAGCAGGGCCCGCGAAGCAACGTGGGCCGTGCCCGCTCCCTCGGCCTAACCAACAAGCAATCGAAGTTCGATTTCGCGGGGCAAAAAGCCTCGTTGGAACTGCACGGAGAAGTGTTGCCCAACTAGGGCGAGGAGGAAGATAGATGCGAAGAACTGATTCCTGTATGAACTGTCGGGATTCCCGGGAAATCGTAGCGCACGGCCTGTGCGCCAAGTGCTACATGCGGCACAAACGGAATGATGAGGTGTCGGATGACCCGCATGGCATCTTTGCTGGCCGCAGTCAGCAGCGGTACATCGCCGAGCGCAACAAGATGCTCGTGAACTTGACGCGCATCATCAAGCTGGTTGACGAGACGCCCTGCCTGTCGCACGAGGACACAGCAGCAATCAAGGTGACCATCCAGCCTTACCTGCTGGAACGGGCGAACGCACTTGCCCCGAAGAAGAGTCAGCCCGAGTTAACGGTTAACACGAAGTGCGAGTTAACCGTTGACTCGAAACGGCAGCCTGTCGAGGTTCTACCAGCAGAGGAAGCCGAGTTAACTGTAAACACCGATTCCGAGCTAACGGTTAACCCGGAGGCGGAGCCAGACACCGACCCTGAACCGCCAGTGTCTGAGCCGCAGAAGCGAAAGAAGGCGCAACGGGCCTCGGCAGCGAAAATCCCGACATTTAGTTATCCCGGCGGAAAGGCGCGGCTGGCAAAGCGCATCGCGGCGATGTTGCCAAGCGGCAAGCGTCTCGTAGAGCCTTTCGCCGGGCGGGGGAATGTATATTTTTACGTCGCCTCCCACGGGATGTATCCCTCGTACTGGCTGAATGACATCCAGACGGCTCCGTTTCTGAACACCCTCAGAATCGGGCACATCCTGAGCGTCCCGAAAGGGGGTAAGGAATCTCTCTACAAGTACCGAGCAGTGTCGCGGGACGAAACTAAATCTCCGTTGGCCCGCAAGCACGCCTTGCTGTTAGAGCCTTATCTTTGCTGGAACGGCGGAAAATACGGACAATCAGGTGGCACGCAGAGAACCTCGCAGGCTGGATTTTACGAGGACCTGCGACTGGCCTCCAACATCCTCCGCACCACTGACTCTCGGGTAACCCGACTCGACTATCGCGAAGTTTTGGCGCAATGCGGCGAAGGTGATGTGGTTTATCTTGACCCGCCTTACCTCCACGCGAACGTCAAGGCATACACCGACAAGACCCTTGACCATCGGGAAATGGTAGAAATCCTCAAAAACGCCAAATTCAAGTGGGTTTTGAGTGAGTACGAGCAGCCGCTCTATATCGAGACGTTAGGCAAGCCTGCACTCCAAATCCCCGTGAAACGCAGCAAAGGCAAGTCGGGTGGCGGCTCGAAAGGTTCAAAGGATACCGTCGAATGTTTCTGGACAAACTTCGCGGTGGCTTAGAGCCGCGCCAAGACTGTTTAGCTGATGGCCCGGCGCGTCTCTCACAAACGAAAACGAGAAACGACTTTAGTTTTCTCTCGTGGAGGACACAACACCATGAAATACGGATACGAAGTTCAACAGGACGGAACGAAAACCGTCCACGTTTTCCCCCACGAGGCGACCCGGGCGCAGTGGATCGCCACCGGGCCGTCCGCTCGCGGGGTTTTGAGCGGCAATTCCAAGGAAGCCAAAGCCGCCATTTATCGGGGAACGGTGATTTTTGAGAGTATGGGGGAGAGAGAGGCAGTTGAATGATCCCTCTTTTCCTCTGCGACGCGCTAGTTACGCACTCCGAGCACAATCACGTGGTCGCGGCACCCGTGGATGTCGTGGGGTGCCAAAAATCTCTGCCTCTCGACGTGGAATCCTACGAGGAAACCTATGAGTAAAGAGCACGCGAAGATCGCAAAACTGATTCCCGGTTCCGTGATCCGTTGTGGCCCGCGCCGGATGCTGCAATACATCTGCGAGAAATGCGGATCAGGGGAAGCATTTAAGGCGAAGAACGGCAAGACCCTTCGGGTTCCCGAGGGTAAGTTTCAGTGCACGGACAAGGAAATGATGAAAGTGCTTGGCATCGAGTCTCGGCGCGTCACCATGCGGGAGAACCGGCTTGTCATCAAGAAGAAATTGCGGGGTGCCGTCACCATCAAACATGAGTTCAAACAGGGATGCCGTTATCCAGTCATCGTGTACTACGTGGACCTTGAAAAGTTAAAAGAACTGGTTCCCAAAGAACGTACGGAAACCGTACACCATAACCAGACGGAAAGCATACAAGATAACCACACGGAAACCGTTCGGGGGCGTACGGAAACCGATACACATACAGGGTTTCCTTCGGAAACTGGGGTCTCCTCGGTCGCGGGCAAGGCTTCCGCTTCCGAAGCAGGAGACTCCCAAGAGGGCAGCAAGGCGCTGCCAGAGCCGACGCAGCGCAGCGCAGTGCGTCGCAGCGTCTCCGCAGATTCTACCTACCCTGAAATCTCTAAAGCTCTGGATACCCTGTCAGGATTGGAAATAGGCTATGAACCGGGATACAGAAAAGAAACTCTGGTCCGAATCCATGGCTGGCTCCAAGCCGAGAACGTATCCTGTTCCCAACTGTTTGAATACCTGTCCAAAGCGAAATGGATTCCGGGCAAAGTCAAAGGAAGACTGGATTGGATTCCCGACCGCTTGGAATCCGATGATCCCCGCTCGGCAGGAAACCAGTTCTTGGCTTGGCTTGAGTCCAAGTCGCGCCCCAAAGAGGGTCTGATCGGGTATGAGAAAACCGGTGGAAACCCGTTCCATATGGAGATTGAATATATCCAAGGCGAACTGGATGAATCCCTAGAAGGGAACCTCCGCGCCTTTGACATCCTTGAGGACGAATCCCCTGCGAAGAAACACCTTCCTGATTGCAAGCTACCTGCCGATCACATAGGCAAGTGTTACCACTTCGAACCGAAGGAAGTCTAGTTCACGATTGACCACACTTTTCGGCCTTTCAGACCCGAGATGCAGCACGACAAGGAAAACATGAATCGAAAAGAACTCAAGAAGTTATGGAACCGAAGCAAGACAGACCGTAAATTTCGCCGCCTACTGCTGGCGCTGCTGTGTGCGTTAGGCGCGGTGCCGTCGAAGGCGTCAGACCAGCTTGCAGCCCGCGCGCTCGCGGATTTCACGTTGAAAAAAGCAGGAGCCGGGGGGCGGCGGGAGTTGCGACGAATCCTGAAAAACAATGGGTGGGAGTTTTAGTGCACACATCCAGATGGATAACGCAGGCGCTCGCGGAGTTCATTCTCACAAATGCGGGAGCGGCGGGGCGACGAGACCTGAGACGCAGATTTAAGGCGAAGGGGTGGGAATTTTAGGAGGCGGTCCAGCCATGCTGCGAATCAAAGTCACCGGCGCTCCTGCCAGTCTCTTCGCCCGCTCCCGCCCTGACGCCGGTTGGGACTTGGTATGCTCAGACCCCATCGTCGGCGAGTTCCGCCTCCGTTCCACGGACGCCCTGCAAATCTGGTCTGAGGAAGCCCGAGAATGGCTTCCCGTATCTTCACAGGACCAAGGATATTGACGTGTGCGGAATCTGAGGGTAGGTCAGAGCGTTTAAGGCAGATGAGCGCGAGGAACGCCACCGGATGGTAACTTCCCGATCGCACCCAAGGGTCGGGGACTTACAATACGAGTTCGCGCTACTCGCTCTTCAAGCCTTCCAACCAGACCTTCTTGGCTATGCTGATGCCGGATTCCCCTGCTGCCCGGTGTTAGCTGCTTTTCTTGCAAACAGTGGCCCGTAAGTGTGCCTCAACTCTTCCACTGCGTTGGATTCCTTGGCATGATTCTGAGCGGCAAGAAATCTGCCAGCCAGCATGAGAAAGCAATTGGTTGCGATTGTTGTTACGGCTAAGATTTGCCCATCGCTGTAAACCCCCTCAACTTTGTCCCCCTTGAAACGGTGACCCAACTGAAGCATCCCGGTATGTGCGTAGCTGCACAGGGGACTCCAAAAGGTCTTCATGAAATTCTGATAGAAATCCCCTGCCTGATATTTGGCGTCAATTGCCTTAGCCATTTGTGGCATTTTGAGGCCGGCAGGGAGCTTATCGTTCTTCTCAAAGTGCTGGATCTCGGCATCCGTAGCGCAGCAGTTGAACCACAGACCGCGATAAAGGTTATCGAATGTCCCACGTGCCAAAGCAAAAGCGGAACCTACGAAGCCAGAGCGGATAAGAAGTAGCAAGGAATCGTGGTGCTCTCCCGTCTGGTTCATCAGCCCGAGTACAATAACCGTGCGAAGGTCCTCCTCCGGATAACGGTGTTTGCCGATTATCGCTTTAGCCGCTTGAATAGCGCCTTCAACTCGCTTGAGATGCTCTTTTGTTTCCGATTCCATAAGTTTTTCTCCTCGACCGCACCTATAGAACAGGGGTGCGCTTGCACTGTTCGTTGAGCAGCGAGGCAGTATCTATAACTCACATTGCTGTGGGTTGTGTTGTAAGTGCGCTATCGGTGGTCTCAGTCGTATATGTCATGACTTTTTCTCAATTGGATTTCTTGGCTGGAATTTTCTCGCACACGCCGGACCCCGTATCTGAAACCGTGGTGTTTCCATCAGTGAGAGCCAGTCTGAAAGATCATTTAATACAAATCGTCTTGAGTTTTTTTTCCACCACACCCGACAATTGCATCGTGCCAAGCGCGGGCTTGGCGGTCTACCAAATCAGCCGAAGGAAACCATATGCGAAGCGCACTCCTCATGGTGCTTGTGGAACCTAAACTGCTAGTCTGTACAATCGGAATAGCATTGATTGCATTTATCTGTAGGTAGGCACCGGGTGGTTGGTAAATTCTGTCTGGCGTTTGGCCGATTTCATCGGGTCGAAGATTACTCAAGTCGAACGGCCCCCAGGTGATCATATCGGACCCCATTCCCCATCTCTCCCCGCTTTTGAATACTGTGTATCCTATGGATTCCTCATATACGGTTACTCGGCATCCCTGAAAAGAAATACTAGACGTGTCCGATTCCTCTACGGTTGTCCCATTCACGCCTGCTCCTGGCACGGTGTGCAGTACGCTCGGCCCCATATGGCCGCTAATCCAATTCAACGCCTTTGCGGCGTCAGGCAGTGTGGTGTTAGGCGTTTGCGGTTGGACCGACTTAGTTTCGTTCGGAAAATCGTGCACCTTCGAGTCGGTCGAGAGTGAAAGCATAACTAGTTCTTTCGCATCGTTGATGGGGATTGCAAAATTTAGATTCTCCCCGCCTTCGATATACAGGGTCGTGATACCGACGACCGCTCCCGCCATATTGAACAGTGGACCGCCGCTGCTTCCGGGAGAAATCGGCGTCGTGACCTGCAAGAATTTCCCGCCCTTCTCTTTAACTGTACGGATTCCGCTGACTATCCCGTTTGAGACGGTCGATTCGAGAGAAAGCGGATTGCCAATGGCAACGACTTCTTCTCCTACTTGTAGTCGGTCCGAATTACCGAGAGTAAGCGCCCGGAAGTTTTCACCGTGCGCCTTGATGACGGCAACATCGCGGGCCTTATCGAATGCGAGCACTCCGTCCACAACATAGAAAGCACCATCAGGGAATTTAACGATAGCGGAACTACCCTCGGAAATTACGTGGTAATTGGTTACGATCACTCCATCCGTGCTCACCAGAAAGCCGCTACCTTGGGCGATAGGCTTGCCATCCTTATCCGACATCACGATGGACACAATGGACCCATTCGCGGCTTTGGCTATCGCTGGTATGTCCTTCCGAGGCGGTGCCGACTGCGCGGCGACGACACCAGCGACGAGGCAAACTAGAAAAAGAAGTCTCGCTATCATTTCTCCTCAATCATTGCGGTGGGCACCGTATACGTCAATGGAGCGTGTCGAAGCAGTTATTTGCAACGAGGGGCCCGAAAGCTGACGACTGAGAGGCATCATCTATCGTTGGCCCGTCTGCGCCGAATGAGTAATCTTTTGCTTACCCGTGCCATTGACCGAAAGTGGTAGCGCGAACCACCCTAGAAACATAGGAGCCAAACATCGCGGGCTTTGCCTGCACATCTGCTATCAATGCCGCGCCGCAGACCTTGAAGATATACGGCACCCCGCTGAGCAAGGGTGGGCAAGAAGGAAAAGTGGGAGCGGCGTTGGAACGAGGGTAAAGGGAGAATGAGCGTGGGGTCAGGCGGCCCATTCGTGAGAACGAAGCGAAAGGAGAGATGAAATGAACAGGATAACGATTGGCAGAGCCATACTTGCGTTTGTCATATCCTGTCTCGCTGCTGCGAAGATCGTCAACGGGTTCTACAAAGCGGCCTCGCAAACCTCTGCCGGTAATCTGGCCGGTGCTGCCGGAACCGCGCTGGGCACTGCAATCGTCGTGCTCCTCGCGCTCGGCGTCTACTGGATGATTAGCAAGCGAATGGGTTCTACTAGCCAAGGGAAAGGGGAAATGAACTGAGTGGTCAGGAACACTCAGACGGCGGGGATGACCTGTGATCGCCTCACTAAGAAACGCCCTTGGAGACGACCTCATGAAGGCTCCGCATCGGGATCAAGACGCGCTTCCCACCTTGAACGCCCAGAAAGTGGGTAATCACATTTGACCCGAGCGAAGATACGCGGGGGACAAGTTTTCTTCTGCTCCTGATGGAGTCCATTGCTTCTTCCCCCTTACAACAAGAGGGATAACAATCCTTCATTCTTAGATAGTTTGAATCTTTTCCGCTCCGGCACCAATCACATCGGCGTAAATGATGGAATACCCACAACCGAGCGCCCCGAACACCGATGAAGATGACCTAGCCGTGGTCGATCGAATCCTTTCCGGCGATCGGAGGGCGTATGAGCAACTCGTGCGTAGACACGAACGCAGGGTCTTTCGTGTGACCTTTGCTGTCCTCGGAAACTTCGAGGACGCAGAAGAGGCTATGCAGGACACATTCGTGAAGGCATTTCGACACATCAGCCAGTTCAGGCGCGAATCAAGATTTACGACATGGCTGACCCGAATTGCGATCAACGAAGCGCTTCAAAGGCGACAGTCACGAAAGGAATTCGTGCCTTTCGACGAATCAAGTGGCGCGGCGCAATTCGTTCCTCGGCGCTATGAAATGTGGCGTGCAGACCCGGAAAAGCTGTACGGAAAACGGGAACTCCGCCAAATTATCGAAGCCGCGATTCAATCGCTGCCTGCGATTTACCGAGAGGCATTTGCTCTGCGCGACGTTGAGGAAATGAGTGCCGAGGAAGCTGCGGAAGCAATTGGGATCACGGTGGGGGCGCTGAAGTCGCGCCTCTTGCGGGCGCGATTGATGGTACGAGAAACCCTCGCCGCTTCGCTGGAGCAGCCGCCTACTTTGAGCAGGAAGATTATGCACGCCGCGCAAGACAAAGGGATGGCGGTCGCGATGTGGATGATGCGGTCAGCAGGCAAATGAGGAAGCGACGATGGCGATGATGGATTGTAAAGAGGTATTAGCCAATCTTTCTTGCTACGTGGACGGCGACGGCTCAGCGGAACTACGGGCGGCGCTCGAAGAGCATATTGCGAAGTGCCGCCGGTGCCGCGTCATTTTCGATACCACAAGGAATGCGTTGAGGATCGTTTTGGATGTCGAACCCTTCGAGGTACCTCTTGCTGTCAGTGCTCGGCTGTACGCACGGCTTGAGAAGGTGTTGTCCGAGAGTTAAGGATTTTCCGGCCCGGAAATACAAATCTGACTGAGGAGAATCGCAGAGAGCTTTGCCTCTCCCAAAGATAGTGTCTACAGTGGCGAAATCATGGACAGTGAGTGCGCCAAGAATGCGTCGCACGCCATGATGCTGAAGAAGGAAGGCATGGGCGACAAGAACCCGGAAGACCCCATGGTCAAGAAGATGTGCACCCAAAATTGCGTCAAGATGGGCGGCAAGTACATTCTGTTCAACCCCGCAACAAAGACGGTCTACCAACTCGATGACCAGACGAAGCCCGTGGACTTTGCAGGCGCGAAGGTTAAGGTAACCGGGACCCTCGACAAAGCCACGAAGACGATTCACGTCACCGGCATACAGGCCGCGTCCTAGAAGGTCGGGAAAGGATCGGCGTCGGATCGGAGCCGGTCCTTACCACCCCTTTTTGCAATTCCAATCAACTATGAAATGCTTTCTAATTACTCTATCCGTCGTGATCGGCCTGATGATCGCTGGCACATTCGCCGTCTCGCAATTCAGTGTGAGTGCGACGCCGGAACCCGGTAAGTTGGAAACCTATTTGGCGACCAGCGCGATCCATGTGCTTGTACACAGGAGCAGCCGCGAGCCAATCCCCGCTGCACCTTCGAATCTGAAGGCGAGCACCGAAGAAGGCGATAAGCTTTTTGTGACCGAATGCGCGGCGTGTCACGGCCTCGATGGACTCGGTCGAGGTCAGGAAAAGTGTATGATCCGCAAGAAAGCTGGAAATTTCCGTCAGAGATGGCAGACCTTCCTATGAGGACCTCGATACACACAATTCACGAGATAAGAGCCTCCGCATGGCAACAATGGCTGGAACACCCTGAGAAGCTCTGGATGCACAGGCCCATTTTCCAAATTCACCTGTGGGTGGGGATGATGGCCGGTCTCTATGTATTCGTAATGAGTGTTTCGGGCAGCGCCATCGTTTATCGTAATTCGCTTGAGGGTTCGGGCAACCCGCAGTCGCAAGTTTTTCGCGTGGTCGAATGGCTCGTGGACCTGCACGAGAATTTACTGCTTGGAATGACGGGCCGTGCCATAAACGGCATAGGCGCACTCGGTTTGACGTTGCTTTGCCTGACTGGTGTCATTCTGTGGTGGCCGGGCGTGGCGAATTGGCGTCGCAGCCTGAGCGTGAATTGGAGGTCGAGTTTCGCACGCCTTAATTGGGACGTGCATAATGCGCTAGGTTTCTGGTGCTTCTTATTTGTTCTGGTGTGGGGAATCTCGGGAATATACTTCGCCTTTCCAGAGGTGTTCAATGCGCTCGTAGGCTTCTTTCAGACCCCTAGTACAATTGGCAAGGTTCAATTTGGAGACATAGCTCTGCTGTGGTTGTCGAATCTTCACTTCGGCAGATTCGGCCGGTTTACCGAGGCGCTCTGGACTCTGATTGGGTTCGTACCCGCAGTCCTGTCCTTCACGGGCATCTTCATGTGTTGTCATCGCTTGCTAGTTCGCAAAGGCGCTCCACTATCGAAGTAAAACGGGGGTAGTCGGAATGAGGCTTTTTGCCCTTTCGCCGAGACGGTACGCCGCGCTTCGACACGCCTCAAAGGAAGGTCACGGCTAAGTTTGGTATGTTCCGGGTCATGGTGCACGGCTTATCGCCCACAATCGCATTCGCAAAGTTTTGTCCAAGTCGGTTCTGATGGAATAAAGTCGGGATGCTCTTCCTGATTCTTGTGCTGTGATTCAAGCGCCTGTAGTACTTTCGGAAAGCCTTCATCCACTATAAATACCGCTTCACACTTTGGGCATTTAATCTCTTCAGTCTTGGCATGCCACGGAATCGGATTTCGCACATGCACTCGTGCTTGTCCTTTTTTGATTGCCAAGGGGTAGGTCGTTAAAACCTGCTTGTGAGGGATGTCCATCGGGTGGGACCCCGACGCGGATTCTACCACGGGCTCCAAATGAATCAGGCAGTTGCGTGGCAAGGGCACGATGTCACGCTGGCTTGGCTCCCAATCGCTCCGCCTCGGTTCGGCCCTTTTTGAGAGTTTTCAACAGAGGTTGTAGACAAAGCCCGCATCAGGGTATATGCAACCTCCTATCCATACTATCTATGCTTGCTAAAGGTGAACTCATGACGAGCGAAATGATTCGGAAATCCTATCAAGCAGTCCGCTGTCTCTTTTGTTCGGAGCCAATTCGGCTTTCCACCAGACTGCTAGAGCTTTGCGTCGTCGATTCCGACAGTACGACCGTCGAACTGCGATGTCAGTGCCAAGTCTTCATCTTGTGGTGTGAAGCCTGTTCCAAGGAATGCCGCTACCTAAAATCTGAAATAGAGGTGTTTGCGGGAGAACCACGCATGACAGGCGACGCGAACCAGTCTGGTCCGAGAAGCTACCAAAGTTCATTGCGTAGAGCTGCGGCTCAATAGGCTACGAGCGGCTTACTCTGGCTGGTCTTCTCACTCCAAAGCACCGTTGGCTCGAATAGAGGCTAGTTCCGAGGGCGGGTGAATCATCAATCCGCCGCACCGACGGGAAAGCCCCTGTTTCGATTGTCCGGTACCCAACGTCCTGTCCCGCTTGTACGAAGTCTCCACGGCTTTTTGGACCACCGCCACGGTGCCCTTGGTGAGCCAGCGGAGCCGCCAATGGCGGGGTCAAACAGGCGTAAGGGGGCTACTCTTCAGATTCCGGGCAAAAACAGCTTGGGCTGGTTCTTGTAGGAGTTGCGGACAGCGGGCGCGGGGCGGGGGCCGACAGTCAGACACTTAGAGCGGAAGTTTCCTAAACTCTTACGTCAGGGTTTCAAATCTCGCCAGCCCACGTGCTAATTCATTTCGGTGCCTTGCCGCCAAATGAACTCGATACGGCGGGCCACGGTTTGTCCGTCATGCGCTTCATGTGAGTTTCACAAACCAATTTGGAAGCGTACGGCCATGTTGCACGATACTTGGCGGGATTCGCGCACTTCTGAACTTCACAGTTGCCGTTCGCTGGTTCAAAGCTCGGTTTGTCGGACACTGTCGGTCCTTAGTGCGGCCATTCTAGCACTGCCCCGGACGCCGCTACGCAGGGAATGGTCCGCCTACAATCCTATCGGGAACCGTTACTTTGAAATGATCGTTGCACCTGATGCATTGAATCGTCTGGTCGCCCATCTGCGCGAATCCGGTACGGGCGGCAACATGAACCTTCTGCTTGGTCTTACAGCGTGGGCATTTCACCGTCATGACGACATAGGGCTTGTCGGCCATCGCTCGGCCTCCGCGCTGCGATTCTACTACGCACGGCCCCGGCACGGACGGCGGTCGGAAAATTAGCGAACAGGTTGCAACTTCTTCAACTGGTCTGCATCGAAGAATTCCGTATAGCCCAGCCGTTTTGCTGGTTCCCACCAAGGATGGAAATGGTATGCGAAATTCGTATTGCGGCAGGAATTACAAAGGACCAGTTGAAGGCGTAAGACGTTAAGGCGAGTCTTCTTGCCGGGCAAATTAAGGCCCCCAGCACCGAGCAACGGCAACGTGACGGCTGAAACGACGACAGACCATGCCGTCGTACTCCAATCTCTTTTGGTTCCTGTTTTCTTAGCCAGCCCAAAATCCCAACTGTAGAGATTTTCTGTTCTCCCGCACGAATGGCATTCGTGAGGCTTCGCATTTATCGAAAAGAGTTCGTCAACCAACTGGCGTTGTTCTTGGGTTAGCTTGGGTTCAGGCTTCGGTATATTTGGAGATGGAAAGGGTTGCTGGATTTCGGTCGCTTTCTGGTAGAGGGTACCACCACACTTGTGGCAGTAGTTCGCGCTATCGGGGTTCGGCGCTCCGCAATCGCAGCAGAACATCTTTTCCTTCATTAGGCCAATGATTTAACCTGTTGCGCGGATTCTACCAGTGCCCGCCGGTTATCAAATTTACCACCCAGCGAACGAGGAGACCCTGACGACCGCCCCACATTCTGAGCTTATATCTCCACATGGTGCGGCGCACCACTTCTAAAGCGCCACTCTTTCCCGGCGCGGTAAACGATACCTAATCGTGAGCGTCGGCCCTTGTCCACTTGGCGGTTCGTCCACAACGGAATCGCCATAATCAATGGCAAGCTGGGCTTTCATCACTTGTCAACAATTCGGCATTCTATGGTCACTTCCCGGATACCCACACACGCGCTTGTGTAGCTCGCCCGCGTTTACCTCCACAAACTCGTTTCCCGCATTTTGGGCTTCCGACATCATTCGGAACAGTTCATCCTTGAAATCGTCAGCGGTAGGCATGGACGGGTCCTCCGTGCGACGGATTTTACCACGTGGCGCGTCACGGGTTCATTTCTTCCCCAACGCTCTGTGGCGACCGAAGGAATGTGGCCTTTTTATTGGTTCCGCAATCGTGTCCTGCTCGGTGTGCTTCTTCGCGGCTTTTAATTTGCCCCGCTGACGATTGAGCATTCGGAGGAAAGGGGGAAGCATCCGGAGGAGGAGAGCTTCAAGTTCTTGGCACTGGGCCTCATCTGAAAGGGCGTACCAACTGAAATGGTCCCAAGATTGTCCTCGGGTCTGGCTAGCGCGAGCTTTTCTAATTCTGGTTCGGATATTTCCGCGCCCTACATAAACCGGTGTGGAGCCATCGAATAAGATGTAAATGCCTTTGCCACCCTTGCTGCTGCCAAGTACCCCATTGATATTCTTCAGATTCCTAGCCCACATTTCGCCGCGATGACTTATGAGAGCCATTCCGTCCTCCGTGTTTGGCAAATTCTACCACGCATGTCTCGCAGCGAAGCGATCTCTCCGGCCATTTCTCACGCCCATTCATAACCGATTGAGCAATTTTACCGCTCGTACTATTTGCAGGTGCATTCTTAGGATTCATAAAGGATTGAGGCGGCTTTCCAGCCTTCGTACCGCCCTTGGACGAGGTTTTTGAGGTTGGTGAGACACCGCTGGAAATAACAGCAGTCCAGATTGGAATGCTCGGAATATTGAGCTAGACACCGCGCAATCGTTGGGAAGAGACGAACACATGGATACCTGCAAAAGCGCAGCGACGGGTGAAGATAAAGAAAGATACGCAACTGAGGCCCAAGCGCAACATGCTTGTGCGGAGTTCACCGACAAGTTACGAAGAAAGGGTGACAGAGAATGGCAGCGGCTCAATGTCTATTACTGCGGTGCATGCGACTGCTGGCATGTCGGGCGTAGAAGCGCGGTGTCGCTGCCAGAGAAGTCAGTTAGGCTCCGACCACGCGTGCAGCCACAAGAGGAAGTGAAAATCACATTGGGCGAAGTCGCCAATCAAAAAGGAACAGCCCTCCGAAGCCCAGTGCCGCTTTCTAAAGTGGCATCAATCGAAGCGACCGATGGCCCATCGGTTGTGTTTCATGACGTTGATCGGGATGCGGCGGTTGGTCAAAACACAACGCTTGCGCCACCGACCATTGTAGATGTGACTAAGGAAACGGGTAGGCAGGCGGCGGTTTGGATGAAAGAAAAAGCAATTGACGTTGGATATTTCGGACTCGGTCTCGGCGTTTTAGCTGGTGAAGCCGTGGTACGCGGTTTCCGAAATTGGCTGAACAAATCGACGCCGGGCAAATAGGGTGGAACCATCCATTGACAGGAGAACTGATGCCACACGTTATAGAGGTCCCTCGCATAGATTCGACAGGGCGGGCACGCGCTGGAAGCCAGAAGCAAATCCAAACCTACGTGAATGAGCGGACGGATGTGCTCAATTCTGCCATCGCACAATCCCTGTCCCGATACAATCTCGATGAAAACGACATCCAGTGGGTATCCCCGCTGTCGGAGCACAAGTTTGCGGAATACCGAGACTCGGAATTTCTGGAGCGCGTCAGGCTTGGGCACCTCGCGCCACGGCTTCGGGAGTTTTGGCCGCAACGTGGACCCTGCTGGGACGCGCTGGCACGGATTCAAGGCGGGTGCGCGCTCATCGAGGCAAAGAGCCATGTGCAAGAGATTTATGGTGGGGGCTGCGGAGCAACTTCTCCCCAAAGCAAACAGAAGATTCAGGCGGCATTCGAAGCTACGAAGGCTTGGCTCGGGGTTTCCCCGGATGTTGACTGGACGGGACGGCTCTATCAGTCGGCGAACCGATACGCTAGCCTGTATTTCCTGAGAGAGATTGCAGGGATTCAAGCATTTCTGGTCAACGTGTACTTTGTATGCGACCCGATTTCGCCGACGACGAGAGAAGACTGGAATGCCGCAATCGAGGGCGTCAATCGAGAGCTTGGTCTTTTTGCCCAAGTGCCTTACAGTGCGGCACTTTTCCTCAGGGCAGAATGAGCAAGGGCAAAGCACTCCACTAGCACTCTTTTGTGGCACACCGGGTGACTCTTAAGCGGACCCCTCCGCAAAGGGCTGCCTCCATCTAGTTGCAGCCCACAACCTCTTTGATACCCATGCTCCTTAACAACCGAACTGCTCCCCTCGATATAGGAACCCGGAAGCCTAGCCCGGTAGGGATGCAACCAAAGTGAGCCGCCATTGCAACAAGTAGCTGCTCAGCCACGCCCTTGCGTCTATGGGCTGGGTGAACCCATAAATCCCATATGACCGGCCGCCCTCTACCACGTGTTGCCAGTTTGCTGCTCGAAAGGGCGCTGCACTTGTGAATGCCATTTGCCTGAAGCCGTACACTGAGATGGACGGCTCTGTCGCTATCTGCGATAATGCCCCCAACAACGCGGTTGTTTATGACTGCAATCGCAGAGTCGTAGTTGTTGGTGGGCACAAAACCATTCGCGTGGGTAGTACGCTTTCCTGCTGAGGCGAGATTCAGCAAGTGCGCAATATCGAAACGTTCAGCAGGGGTTCCGTCACTCACCGTCACGATGTAGATTCCGTCATCCAACTTACACTTAGGACCACATCGGCGCTCATCGGCACTGAGTTTCCTATGTGGCCCAGCGTAAACTTCGTTCCTCCACACTCTTTTCCCAGCCACTTCATGGAAGATTGTCAGTGGTGGATACTTTTCCGGCCCCGCCATTGCTTTCTTTCCGCCAGCCTGCACACAATGCCTCTGTGTATGTGGCGGATTCTACCACGCACGGCCAACGGCATTTCCGCCCTTCGACACGCCTCGATGGAAGGGTGATCGCCAACCTACGCCGGGAACGGTCCACGAATAATCTTATCGGGGACCATCACATCGAAATACTTCTCGCAGTTGATACACCGGATGATGTGATGGCCCATCTGTCCGAATCCGGCGCGGGCAGCAACATGAATTTTCTGCTTAGCTTTACAGAGTGAGCATTGCACCGTCGTCACAACGTAACGTCCGTCGGCCATCGCTGTTCTTCCGTGCAGATTTTACAACTCGCGGCCCCGTTATGTTGATTTCGACAGATTGTCCATCTGGTCTAGGATTTCGAGCCGCTTCGATTCGAGACTTCGCAATTCCGCAATGAGTTTGCTGCGGGTCTCAACGTTGGGCGTTTTGTTCAAATTGCGAACTATCATTTCCCCGCTGCCACCGAGGTAGATGTAAGTCTCCAATAGGTCGTCAAAAGCTCTTTTGTACGAATCGTTTGCCATGTTCACACCCCACTTCCGGGGCGGATTCTACAACGCCCGGCGTGTCCGGATTCAGTGCCCTTCTACTCCTAGCGTTTAGGTCGCCAGTTCGATTCTGGTCAGCCCTACCATTCCACAGCGAACGGGCCGTCAACAATCTTGGACTCATCCAGCAAATCGAAACCCCGGTCACATTCCACGCACCGCACATTTTGCTTGCCAATTAGTAAGGCAGGTTTGTCCGGTATGGCGAGTAAGTGTATAAGCTGGTCTCTTTTGCAATGCGGGCACTTGATCCGTTTGTGGCTAACCGTTATGGCCTTCATCCGCGGATTCTATCATGCACGGCGTTCTGCTTACTTTCATTGGCGAACCTCAAAAACATCGGCTTGCAGTTAGCCAAAGAGTTATACTCTGCCAATTCCTAGTCGGCGGGAGCCTATGGCGATCCTCCTCGGCAGACGCTTAGGACCCTACGAAATCCTCTCAGCCATTGGTGCGGGCGGAATGGGCGAGGTTTATAAATCCCGCGATACGCGCCTTGATCGAATCGTTGCAATCAAGGTTCTTCCTGCTCATCTCGCGGACCGCGCTGAATTACGCGAGCGGTTCGAGCGCGAGGCCCGCACGATTGCCAGCCTGAATCATCCCCACATCTGCACACTCTTCGACACCGGCCATCAGGACGACATCGATTTCCTGGTAATGGAATATCTCGAAGGCGAAACACTCGCGCAGCGAATGCTGAAAGGCCCTCTGCCGCTGGAGCAGGTGTTGCAGTACGCGATTGAGATTTCCGATGCGCTAGACAAGGCACATCGCAAGGGCATCACCCACCGCGATCTGAAGCCCGGCAACGTCATGCTCACGAAGTCCGGCACGAAGTTGCTGGACTTCGGTTTGGCGAAGCTGAAGCAGGAAGCCACTCCGGTCATTCCGGATTCGCAGCTTCCGACGATGAAGAACGCAATCACGGGTGAAGGAACGATCCTTGGCACCTTGCAATATATGGCGCCGGAGCAAGTCGAAGCAAAAGAAGTGGATGCTCGCACAGATATATTTGCGTTCGGCGCGGTAGTCTACGAGATGGCCACGGGCAAGAAGGCGTTTGAGGGAAAAACCTCCGCAAGCGTCATGGCAAAAATTCTGGAGGCCGAACCGCCGTCAATGGCATCGCTTCAGCCGATGACGCCGCCCGCGCTCGACCGCGTGGTGAGGAAATGTCTGGCGAAGGAATCAGATAAAAGATGGCAGGGAGCAAGCGATCTATGTGATGAACTAAGATGGATCGCCGAGGGCGGCTCGCAAACCACGTCAGCACCCTCGCCGCCACGGCCTGTATGTCGGCTTTCCGTAACGCTGCCGCCAGGCCAACAATTGGCAGGCCTGTTTAATGGACCTGCGGTGGCGCTCTCTCCCGATGGCACTCTTCTCGCGTATGTCGCTCGCGAAGGGGGTATCCAGCAGATTTATCTGCGCGCGATGGATAACCTGGAAGCCAGACCTTTCCCCGGAACCGAAGGAGCCGTCAACCCATTCTTTTCACCCGACGGCCAATGGCTCGGTTTTTTCGCGGGCAATAAACTTAAGAAGGTCTATGTCGGCGGGGGAGCTGCGCTAAGCCTGGGTGAATCCACGGTGCCTCGCGGGGCCAGTTGGGGCAGCCAAGGTACGATCGCTTACGCACCCAACGCAGCCGGAGGTCTCCAGCAAGTGGCAGATGCGGGAGGCACTCCGCAACCGCTGTCTCGCTTCGCGAAAGGGGAATCTAGCCACTGTTGGCCGGAGTTCTTACCGGGCGGCAATGCAGTGCTCTTTGCTGCTGCAACGAGCATCGCGAATTGGACCAACGCGCAGATTGCGGCCCAATTGCTAGGCACGGGTGAACGGCGGAATCTGTTCCAAGGGGCAACGCAACCCCGCTACGCTGCGTCGGGGCATGCGATTTATGCGCAGGGGGCTAACCTGATGGCCGTGCCGTTTGATCCGCAGCGGCTGGAGGTATCGGGAACAGCGGTCCCTGTCGTGGAGAGAGTTCTGCAATCCACATTCAGCGGAGCCACACAATACTGCATTTCTTCCTCGGGATCGCTGGCGTACGTATCGGGAGGGCTTCAGTCGGCAACCCAATCCAGGTTAACGTGGATCAGTCGCACTGGGGTGGAGCAGCCCTTGGTCGCTCCGGTGCGTGCCTACTTGGGCCCACGCCTTTCGCCGGACGGTCTGCGGATCGCCGTCGGTATCCTTGAGCAGGACTCCCAAATCTGGCTTTACGATCTTTCCCGCGAGACGTTGACGCGGTTCACGTTTGGGGGGAGTGCGAACTTTAATCCCGTTTGGTCGCCGGACGGAACGCGGATAGCGTTTCAGTCAAACAGGGAAGGGCCCATGAACCTTTACCTGCAACTTGCGGACGGCAGTGGCGGGCTGCAACGGTTGTCAACCAGCAAGTACCTCCATGCTCCGCATTCCTGGTCCTCGGAAGGGCAACTGCTGGCCTTCATAGAAGTCAATCCCACCACGGCAATTGACATCTGGGTGCTACGGCTTGGCGACCGGAAGCCCGTACCGTTTCTTCGAACTCGATTCAACGAAGCGAGTCCACGTTTTTCTCCCGACGGAAACTGGCTGGTATATACGTCGGATGAATCGGGGCGCTATGAGATTTACGTGCAGCCCTATCCCGGCCCGGGCGGGAAGTGGCAAATCTCCACCGACGGCGGCACGGAGCCAGTGTGGAATCCCACCGGGCGGGAGCTGTTCTACCGCGACGGTGACAAAATGATGGCCGTGGACATCTCCACGCAACCCGGTTTTGCTGCGGGCACGCCCCGGATGCTCTTCGAGGGACGCTACGAATCGCCTGCAGTACCAATCGCCAACTACGATGTCTCTCCTGACGGCGAGCGCTTCCTGATGCTCAAGTCCGCTGAGCAGGCGGAAACGGCGCCGACGCAAATCAACGTCGTGCTGAACTGGTTTGAAGAGTTGAAGCAGAAAGCTCCCACGGGGAAGAAGTGATGGCGCTCACGGCTGGCACACGTCTCGGCTCCTACGAAGTCACCGCGCAAATCGGCGCGGGCGGCATGGGTGAAGTGTATCAGGCGCATGACACCAAACTTGGGCGCGATGTAGCCATCAAAGTTCTGCCGGAAGCGTTCGCGCATGATCCCGAGCGGCTCTCACGATTTCAGCGCGAAGCGAAGATGCTGGCTCAGCTCAATCATCCGAGCATCGCTACAATCTACGGCCTGGAACATTCCGATGGCACGCATTACCTCGTCATGGAATTGGTGTCGGGCGAGAATCTCGCTGAGAGAGTCAGGCGTGACGGCGCAGTTCCAATCGAAGAAACTCTCGCCGTTGCGAAGCAGATCGCTGAAGCTCTCGAAGCCGCGCACGAAAAAGGCATCATTCACCGCGACTTGAAACCTGCAAACGTGAAGCTGACGCCTGAAGGAAAAGTCAAAGTTCTTGATTTCGGTTTGGCGAAAGCGTTCGCTGGCGACACATCGACGGAAGACATGGGCAACTCACCGACACTGAGCATGGCCGCGACGATGCAAG
>CAWCZV010000020.1:0-96385 GCA_963800095.1 uncultured Acidobacteriota bacterium | reverse complement strand
CCGGAGTTTGAGGCAAAGAGACCAGCGCGAAATTGTTCCCCAGAAATTCATCCAGCAACGCGGTGCGATCCGCGGCGCGAACTTCGGGCTGCGGAAAGAGTCTTCCGATCAACGGACTCGCGCCGTGCTTGCCCCCGCCAGCGAGAAAACCCGCGTCGAAGCGTGGCTTGGGTTTGTATTTCATTTCCGCGAAATAGTTGCGCGCGGGCGGGACGACGCTGAGCAGGCGAAAGGCGGCCTGCAAACCGAAGGCGCTCCAGAAGCTGCGGGGCATCATCACTTTGCCCATCCGTAGCGCCAGCAGAATCATTTCCCAGGCATGCTTGCGGCGCTCTTGTTCGTAGGTCTCGAGCAGGCGCGGGCCCAGCCGCCCCTGAATGACTGCCGCGAGCTTCCATGCCAGGTTATGCGCGTCGCGGATCCCGCTGTTCATTCCCTGTCCGGCGAACGGAGGCGCGAGATGCGCGGCGTCCCCCACCAGAAAAATGCGGCCTTCGCGCCAGCGGTCCGCTATCCGCGCATGAAAAGTGTAGACTCGGCTGCGGCGGAGCGGGGTGTACTCTTCGCCGTGCCGGCTCAGCAATTTCCTAGTGAATTCGGGAGAGGCGACCTCCGGCTCGATTTCGCCTTCATGCAGCATGAATTCAAAACGCCGGGTCCCGTCCGGCCCGAAGCGAGAGACAGGGACGCGCCGGATCGCAAAACACTTTTGTATCGCGCGTGTGGTCCCGCGTTTCCTCGAGATCGAGGATGAGCCAGCGCTCACGGAAAGTGGAACCGCTGAGTTTGATCCCGAGCTTTTCGCGGACGAAGCTGCGCCCTCCATCGCACGCGACCAGATATGAGGTGGAAACCTCGGTCAAGCTTCCGTCGGCGCGCCGCAAGACAGGTTCAACCGTTTCCGGGCCCTGCCGGAAGTCGATCAATTCCGTGCTGAACCATGCCTCCGAGCGGGTTTCCCTGACCGCGTGCGTGCAGAAATAATCCCGCAACTGCTGCTCGAAGATCGGCTGGCGAAATGCGTTCCGCCGCGGATAGCCATATTCCTTTGCGGTTGGACGAACCCGCAGAAAACACGATCCTGCCGCACTAAAGTAATCGGATCCGTAACCAAGCACCACGCGTGAAACGACGGCCTCGACCACGCCTATCGCCTGCATCGTTCGCAACGACTCGTCGTCAATCGAAACCGCGCGTGGCTCCTGAACCGTCGTCTCGTTGCGCTCGACAAGCAAAACATCAATGCCATAGCGCGCGAGGAGATTTGCGGCGGTGAGGCCATTTGGCCCCGCTCCCACAACCACGGCAGGCCATATCTTTTCTGATTTCATGAGTCTGCGCGGATTGAATCAGTTCGATATTCTATTTGCGGCGAACGGCTAATCTTATTCCTTGTCCGCTGCTAGAAAAAGTTTCCGGTGCACTTCGCGTTGCTCGTCGTCCTCAAGAAAGAGTAAATTTGTCGCAACAATATCACCGCAGATCTTCACTAGCTCTTGCCCAGGCAGCGCTTCTCACGCTCTTTGCGGACTTTGCGGACGGTCTCGGCGACGGTCGCATGCGTGAGTCGTTCTCCGGATCGAAAGACCCAGACACCACGCTTTTTCCGAAGTTGACTTGAACGTTTCTTCAAGACCGCACGACCGTTCTATTTGACGGCGATGGGATTCACGGGAGATCCGACCGCCCGCGTAATCGGCAGCGGCGGGGCGCAGAAAAAGAATTCGTACACGTGATCCTGCGCGCAATCCGCCGCCAGGTCTTTCAAGTAAAAAATCTCGCCCATGCTGATGCCGATCATGGGGATGACCACCCAGTGCCAGGGCTGTTTCGCGGCGCTCGTTTCGTTTGGCCGGACTTCGCAACCCCAGGTATCCGCGCAGATTGCGGCGATGTCCATCTTCCGAATCCACTCGGCGGTTTCAAAGCGCAGGCCGGGCGCGTTGCCGCCCGCGTAACCTTCCCAATTGCACGCGCTCAGGCAGCGTTCCATGTGCCCCGTCCGCACGATCACAAAATCGCCCTTACGAATTTCCACGCCCTGCGTGGCGGCGCATTTTTCGAGTTCGGCGGTGCCGATGCCGTAGCCGTCCTCAAGCGAGTCGACGCCTTTGTGCCGGGCCACGTCCAGAAGCACTCCGCGCCCGACCATTTTGTCCTTTACGTTTTCAATGCCATTCTTATGCGCTCCGTCCGAATCGACGAGGCGCGCATCGTAGCCATTCCACATTTTCTCCCCATAGAACACGTGGCCCAGCGCGTCCCACTGCGTGCCGCATTGCAAAGGCATGGAGACCATGTCGTCGGCATATCGTATTCCGATGGATTCCTGGCGGCCGGCGACCGCGTCGGTCCCGGTGGCCAGCATAGTGTGGATGGGATTGAAGCGGTTGCCCCAAAGCCCGCTCTGCGGGCCCTTGCTGTCAAAATTGAGCGCCAGAGAAAACACTTTCCCTTTGCGGATGAGGCGCGCCGCATGAATGATGTCTTGCGGCGAAATGTTATTGAGCGTGCCGGCTTGGTCTTCTGCGCCCCAGCGGCCCCAGTTTTTCAGGCGTTCCGCGGCGGATTGGATGTCCTGGAGCGTTACTTTGTCCTTCGGATTCGTCATGAGCCTCAATCCTCTATGGGGTAGTTACGATCGTTCGCACAAACTTATAGATTATCATGGGCGGAAATTCCATACCTTCCCGCTTATTCTCCTGAATCGGCCCAAGAAGGCTCATCGCTTGCCTGTCGAATCTGACTGCGCTACCCTCGCAGTTTCAAAATCTCCACTTGTCCCAGTGCAGGAAAGGATCGTTGAATCGTGACTCCTTCTAAAAAACTTTCAGATCGCCGCGCTTTTTTGAGTTTCCTGGCAGCGAGCCCCGTCATGGCGTATGCGGGACTAAATGCGGCTTGGATTGAGGAAGTGTTGGCGGCGCCGCTTCCGCAACAGAATGAAGTCGTCATCAAGTCGGTAAAGGAAGCGCTGAACGTTTTCGATTTTGACGCCGCCGCGCGCGTAAAACTCACGCCCGCCCACTACGAGTTCATCACCGACGGCTCCTTCAACAACGAGACGCTGCGCGCCAATCGCGATGGATTTTTGAAATACGAAGTCCGCCTGCGCCGCCTCACCGGCATCACCAAGGTCGATCAATCCGTCAAGATTTTCGGCAAGGCCTGGGAATCGCCGATTTTCTTCTCTCCTGTCGGAAGAATGAACGCCTATTATCCCGACGGCGCGGTCGTCGTGGCTCAGGCGGCGAAATCCACGCGCACGCTGCAAGTGCTGGCGGGATCCGCGGCGGTCATCATCGATCCCCGCGGGGTTGAAAGAGTGGTCGAGGCGCGCGGCGAGCCGCTTTGGATCGCGGGACTCGGAAGCAGCATGGACGAAAAAATGCTCCGCCGCTTCGAGGCGACTGGGTGCCCCGTGCTGGTTTGGACCATCGACGACGGCGGGGCCAACACGATCGGCGCGAAGTCGGTGCAACGCGTTGGCGTCCGCGACCTGGACCGCGAAGCCGACGATCGCTGCGTCGGTTGCCACTCCAATCTTCCTCAAATCACAAGGATCACGAAGGACACGCCCATGGACGTACTCGGCGCGATCGGGGCTCTCCAGGGAGAGACCAGCGTGAAGCTGAACTGGGACGACGTGAAGCGCGTCCGCAATATGACCAAGATGAAGATCGTGCTCAAGGGCATCGTGGCCGGAGAAGATGCGGCGTTGGCAGTGAAGAACGGAGTCGACGGCATCATCGTTTCCAATCACGGCGGCCACGAAGACGCGAGCGGACGCGGAACGATTGAATGCCTGCCGGAAGTTTTGTCGGGCGCCGCGGGAAAAATTCCGGTGCTCATCGACAGCGGATTCCGCGGCGGCGCGGACGTTTCAAAGCGCTCGCGCTTGGCGCAACCGCCGTCGGGATCGGGCGCCCGCACATTTGGGCGCTTTCGTCGTTTGGGCAGGAGGGCGTCGAAACGGTGGTCGCAATCTTGCGCCGCGAACTGCAAGCCATCATGGCGCAGACGGGCGCGGCCTCGATCGCGCAGATTCGGCGCGACTCGCTAGTTCCGCGCGGCTAAGTAGCACAGCCACTCTTGGCTGTGTCTGTGTGGTTCTTGCGGAACTCAACAAAGGCACACAGCTCTGCCGCGGCGGATGGTTGTGCTATTCGATCCGCGACAAATTTGCGAATTGTTTTTGCAGAGGAGCGTAAGAGTATGAGCAAGAGTGATCCCAAGAATGCGGCATTGCCGCGCAGAGGATTTATTCAAAAAGCGGCCGCGGGCCTCGGCGCAGCTGCGCTATGCAGCATCGGCGCAAAGGAAACAGATGCCGCGAAGCTCGAAAGGCATTGGGACCTCGCCGCCGATGTCGTCATAGTCGGCTCCGGCGCCGCCGGACTTCCCGCGTCGATTTCCGCCGCCGAGCAGGGCGCCTCCGTCACAGTGGTCGAGCAAAACTACGACATCGGCGGACACGGGATCGAGAGCGGCGGCAACATCGCTCTGGGCGGCGGCACGAGCCTGCAAAAAAAATACGGTATTGAAGATTCCCCCGACCGCATGTTCGAGGACCTGGTGAACTGGCACGATTACCGCTTCAGCGACCGGGAAATCGTTCGCGCCTTCTGCGACGAAAGCGTGGCGACTTTTGATTTTCTGCTGGCGCACGGCGTTCAATTCCCCGACCGGTCTCCCGGCGGTGCCGACGGCGGCCCCCAAGACGTGAAGCGTGCGCAAACCGTGACCTGGACGGGAGAGGTGAGTGCGTACTCCCCGACGGGAGGGAACGGCACGGCGCTCATGCGTCCGCTCGAAGCCAGCGCAAAAAAGCTCGGCGTGCAAATTCTTTTGCGCCACAGCATGACCGGCCTCGTGCGGGAGGAGCAATTCTCCGGAAGAGTCCTGGGAATCACCGCAACGCACGAAGGCAAGACGTTGAACATTCAAGCGAAAAAGGGCGTGGTCCTCAGCACGGGCGGGCACACCAGCAACGTGAATTTCCGCAGAATGTTCGATCCGCGCCTCACCGAGGAATATCAAGTGGTCGGAGAGCCTTATTCGCGGCAATCCGGCGATGGAGAAATTGCCGCCATGCAGGTCGGTGCGTCCCTCTGGGGAGCGGCGTGCCAAACGGTCGAGACCCAGGCGCGCTCGCACATTTTCGAAAAGCCCTACGTGATCGGCAATCAATACGGCTACCCGCAGGGCGGCGGAAAGCGGAATGAGAATATAAAAAATAGTCCCGTCAAAGGCATCGCGCGCGCCATCGGCCTTCAGGTGGCGGACTATCAGAATCTCATCCAGGTCAATCAAGTGGGCCGGCGGTTCGTGAATGAGTTTGCGACGGGATTTGACTGGTGGAATCCGTGCCTGGAAATGAATGGCGCGAAGGGCGAGGGCGGCGGTCCGATCTGGGCCATCTTTGACGCGGACGGAGCGAAGCGCGAGAACTGGACTTTAGCGCCGCCTTTCGTGGATCCCGACGGCTGGTTTTTTACCGCAAACACGCTGCGTGAACTCGCCGGCAAAATTGTCAGCAAATACCAGAAAGAGCCCATGCCTGCCGCCGCGCTTGAGGAAACCGTCGCCCGGTACAATTCTTTCGTGGACAAGGGAAAGGACGAAGACTTCGGAAAGCCCGTGCCGATGCACAAAATTCAAACGCCGCCGTTTTATGCCGCGTGGTCCACGCCCTGCATTCACGATTGCCTTTCCGGCTTGCGCATCAATGCGAAGGCCCAGGTCATCGATTTGTGGGGAAAGGCCGTTCCGGGTCTCTACTGCGCGGGAGAAACGTCGGGCGGATTTAACCAGCATGGCCTGGCGAAATCTCTTACATTTGGACGCATCGCGGGCCGCGAAGCGGCCAAATCCGCTGCACATTCGTAGGACAGGCTTCAGCCTGTCGGGGTTGGGGTCAGTATTTTTCCAAGCTCTCTCTTCGTGCTTCAGGCTTGATGGTTTTTACGAACCCCGACAGGCTGAAGCCCGTCCTACTTTTTTACCGCTACCAGCCCTTGATCGGCAATTCCGGAATCGCCGCGCCGTCTTTGCGCGGATCGGACGCTCCGTAATTCACGCCTGTAGCGTAATCGCGCATCACAGCCTGCCCGCCGCCGAACGCATCCGAAAAACCGTTGTGCATCGAGAGTTTGTGGCCTTTGGCTTCCAGTTCGGCTTTTACATTGCCGGGCACGCGGTTCTCGAGCAGCACGTCGCACCCTGAAAAGGTGGGCTTCGTGAATCGCGCCGTTTCGAGTGCCGCCTGAATGTTCTGGTTGAAATCCACGACGTGCGAGACGAATTGCGCGTGCGCCTGCGCCTGGTTCCATCCGGCCATGATGCCGAACGCGATTCGGATCTGGTCCTTCTCCATGAACGCCGGAATAATCGTGTGCAGCGGCCTCTTGTGTCCCGCAATCGCGTTTGGCGACGCGGGATCCAGGCTGAAAAGCGCGCCGCGATCGTGCAAAACAAATCCGGTGCCGTCGGCGACGAGGCCCGAGCCGAATTCCGCGTAGTTGGATTCGATGAACGAGACCATGTTGCCTTCGCGGTCCACGACGCTCAGGTAAATCGTATCGCCCCCGCTGGGAACGGGCGTGCCCGGCGCCGCCTCGCAATTCGCGTGGTCCATGTCGATCAACTTCGCGCGCTCGGCGGCGTACGGTTTGGAAAGCATTCCACTCACCGGAGGCTTCGAAGCTTTGGGGTCGCCGATGTAGCGGAGCAAATCGGCGTAGGCCAGTTTCTTGGCTTCGATCTGAACGTGCAATGCGCGCGTCGAATTGAGCCCGTACGAATGCAGGTCAAACTGCTCCATCAGATTGAGCATTTCGAGCGCGGCGATGCCCTGCGAGTTGGGCGGCATCTCGTACACCGTCCAGCCGCGGTACGTGGTCGAGATTGGCTCGACCCATTCGCTCGAGTAATCGGAGAAATCTTTTGCGGTGAGCGCGCCGCCGTGCCGCGCCGATAGCGCCAGAATGCGCTTGGTAATTTCCCCGCGATAGAAAGCGTCGCGCCCGCCCTGGGAAATTTGTTGCAGAGACCAGGCGAGATCGGGGTTGCGAAAGACCTCGCCCATGCGCGGCGCGCGGTCCGAAATCAGATACGTGTGGGCCGCGGCCTCGTTGTCGCGCAGCAGATCGACATTCGAGGCGAAATGCAGCGCAATCCATTCCGTCACGGGAAAACCGTCCTGTGCGATTTGAATCGCCGGCGCCAGCACTTCATTCAGTTTCTTCTTGCCGAACCGGTCGAGAAGTTTTTGCCATCCATCGACGGCGCCGGGAACGGTGACGGGCTCGATCCCGCGCCCCGGCATTTCGCGCAGGCCCTTCTCGCGCAGCCGCTCGACCGACTGCGCGGCGGGCGCCCAGCCGCTGGCGTTCAAGCCGTAATATTTTTCGCTCTTCGCGTCATACACGATCGCGAACAAATCACCGCCGATGCCGTTCCACATCGGCGCCACCACAGACATGACGGCGTGCGCCGCAATCGCCGCGTCCACCGCGTTGCCGCCGCGCTCCAGAATCGCTGCGCCCGCTTGCGATGCCAGCGGCGATTCCGTGGCGACAACCCCGCCCTGCGAGATCACCATCGAGCGTCCCTGACCGCGGTCTTGCGCCATGGCGTTCTCCCGATTCATCCCCACTGCGAACATCCCCGCAATAAGGACCAGCGTGAAATGTATTTGGTGTTTGCGCATGGATAAAAAGTAGGACAGGCTTCAGCCTGTCTGCATTTTCGCGCGCCACAGAAAATCAAAACCAGACAGGCTGAAGCCCGTCCTACAAGACCTACGACGCCGGCACAACCATCGCCAGCAGCCTCTTGGGCCCTTCGCCGACTTTCACAGTAGCGGCCACTTGCTGCGTTTTCGTGTCGATGATGGACGTGCTGTTGCTGCCGCTATTGCTCACCGTCGCATACTTGCCGTCGGGAGAGAACGCGATCCAGTTCGGGCACATGCCCGTGGAGATTTCCTTGGAAAACTTTTTCGTGGCGATGTCATAGACGTAGACGCCGCCGTCGGACAGGCTCGTGACCCACAATTCTTTTCCATTGGGAGTAAGCGCCAGCCCGTGCGTCTCCGTGTGCGGCTCGAGCTCGCAATCCGCGGGCGGCGCGGGCGGCAGGTCCACGCGCGCGATTTCCTTCTTGTCGGGAATGTTCACGATCTCGAAGCCGTGAAAATCGGAGAGCGCCACGTACAATGTTTTTTCATCCTTGGACACGGCGTAAGGCCGCGGAATGCCGCCGACGGGAATCTTGTCCGTGTATTCCATCTTCTTGAGGTCGATCCGGTTGATCTCATTCTCGCCCATGGAGGAAATGTACAGAACGTCGTTGCGTCCCGTGTTGTAGGCGTTGTGCGGCTTCTTCACCGGCAATTCTTTGACCACTTTTCCCATTGGAATATCGACTATGACGACGGTGTCCCCGCTGCGGTTCGGCACCGCCACGTAGTGGCCGTCGGGCGTCGAGGCGCATTGGTTCGGCACGCCGGGCATGGGAATCGTCGCCGTCACTTCGTTGGTCGCCGTGTCGATCACCTTGAGAGTTCTTTCCGACTCAATCGTGGTGAAGAGCTTCTGCCCGTCCGCCGGTGCGCACACGCCGTGCACGCGCTTGCCAACCTTGATTGACCCGATCGGTTTGAGCGTCCCGAGGTCGATCATGGTGATGTTATCGCCCAGGCTGTTGGTGACGTAAGCCTTCATGGTCCCCGTTTTTGCCGGAACCACTCTGCTCAGCCCGAACGCCGACAACGCCAGAACCGTCATCACCAGCCATCGTGAACGTGCTTGCATCGCGTGTCTTCCCTTCTTCCAGTTTCAAGGTTGCGGATAACCCAATTATAATGCCAGATTGCGCGACTTTCCTAGCGTGCGTTGCAAGTAGCGCCGGCATCTTGAGCGTCCCGGCGCAGAAAGGGCCGGCGATTTTGAGTATGGAAAGGAGCGACCGGGATTGCCGTAGCCCGCCTCTTCAGAGGCGGGGCCTTTCTTACCCTTGACGGAAAATCCCCGTCCCGATCGGATCGGGACGAGCAATAATCACGGAACGGCGCAACACATGGAAATTAACGATTGGAACAAACGCTACCGCCTGCGCGAACGCCCCGCGGAAGATCTGGACGCCGCGCCCACGCCCCTCCTCGTGGAAATCGCGTCAGCGCTCGCGCCCGGAAAGGCGCCCCGCGAAGCTCTGGACCTCGCCTGCGGAGCAGGCCGAAACGCTCTCTGGCTCGCGGAACGCGGCTGGGAAGTCACGGCTGTAGACGCTGCGCCTGCGGCCATCGAAATTCTGCAAAGGCGCGCGAAAGAGCGCGGCCTGAAGATCAACGCAGTCGTCGCCGATCTCGAAAAAGGCGAATTCGAGATCGAACCTTCCCGCTGGGACCTCGTCGCGATGTGCTACTACCTGCAGCGAAATTTTTTCGAGCCGGCCAAGCGCGGCGTCGCCCCCGGCGGCATCCTGATTTCCATCGTCCACATCAACGAGCCCGGCGAAGAAGACGGCCCGCACCGTTTGCGTCCCGGCCAGTTGGAGCAATATTTCGCAGGCTGGGAAATCCTTCACCGCCACGAAGGAAAAGCAACAGACTCGGCTCACCACCGCCCCGTCGCCGAAATTGTGGCTCGCCGCCCGCTGCGTTCGTCGCCTTCGGTTTAAGCCCCTAGTTTTGAATGGTCCTACGGCTAGCTAGGAGTCAGGATACCTGCTGTGGGCGCTACAATAGCCAAGCATTATGCAGGAGCCCCTTCTTTATTGTAAGAAGTTGGCTTATAGTGCCGGATGTGAACAGGTCACCAACCGACGCTATTCGCAGCAAGAGACAATGCGCTCGTCTGCCGTGACGATTTCAACTTGGATGGGGACATGGCGCGTGGAGAATTACTCAGAAAGCTTTTCTTAAGCCACAAACGGGGCGCCGAGGATGAGTTTCGCGCGGCTGCGCTCGAAATAATCTCTGAAGAACAAGGCAAGAAGAATCGTCAATTAGCGCGTGATCTCATGAGAATCATGGATAACACTACAAATCTGAATGCGGTAATGTCGTTCCGCGATGGGAACGGGCTCCCGAAGGACAAGGAGAAGCAAGCGTTACTCGTAGAAGTTGAAAGTCCAGATGTCACCTTTGATGACATCATCTTGAGAGAGCAAACTAAGGCGGCACTGGACCGAATTGTATCGGAATATCGACATATCGAGGTCCTGCGGACTCACGGCCTGAGTCCTAAGAAGAAGCTCCTGTTCGTGGGTCCACCGGGGTGCGGCAAGACGCTGTGCGCCAAAATCATCTCCAGAGAGCTGGGGCTACCTCTGCTCTACACACGCTTTGACGCCATAGTATCCTCCTACTTGGGTGAGACCGCTTCAAACTTGAGGAAAGTATTTGACTATGCGGCCAGCGGCCGGTGGCTATTGTTTTTCGACGAGTTTGACGCAATTGGGAAACGGAGAGACGACGAAAACGAACACGGCGAACTCAAGCGCGTCGTAAATAGTTTCCTCCAGTTGCTCGATGGGTTTCACGCACCGAGTCTTGTTGTTGCTGCGACGAACCACGAAGAATTGCTCGATCCTGCGCTTTGGAGAAGATTTGATGAGATCGTTAGTTTCCCTCGCCCTTCCATACAGGAAATCGCCCGATTGATCTCGATGAAAATTCGAAATTTTCCATCAACAGAATTAGATGTCAAAATCCTCGCAAATTCCATGCACGGAATGTCCCACGCTGATGTCGAGAGGGTCTGTTTTGATGCGATCAAGACTTGCGTAATCGAAAACAAAGACAAGCTTGATGCCTCAACTGTCGAGCTCGCCGTAGAACAGCAGCGGGAAAGATTACAAATCTGCAAGAAGGCATTTACAAAAGATAGCAAATAAGTGTATTAGCTATCATGAAATGCCCAATTTGCCTCACATTTTTCTTCCCAGAGCAGAGTTTGAACAACCGAGAAGGAAAATAGGTTTTGGCCACGTGCCCGCTCGCAATTACGCGGAGCATGGTCCTGCGCTGCAAAGGCAAGTTGACGACGTTCTTCAAACGTTTCAAGCCGCACGACCTCCCGAAGGAATAAATCCAGACTTAATACTACGCGTACAACTCCATCACTCTGCGGTTGTCGATGAGGAGAGCTGGGAGCGATGCGGGCTCACACTGCTAAGCGTTGAAGGAGGGAAGACACTTGTACTTTTTTCATCGGACCAGGAACTGGCTGAGTTCCGTCGCCGACTCCAGGAATACCAAGCGGGGCCACGGAGAGCTGACCAAGCCAATGCTCGATACGCAGGAATTTTCGCGTGCATAGAGGAGATTACGAGCGTTCAAGATGAGGATAGAATCGGAAATTTATTCCGGCAGAGAGGGATTTTGAATGCTCATGACTTTCAGGTGGTTGAACGTTACGTTGTGGATGTTGAGCTCTGGGATTTTGGTGCTCGTGATGCCAATTTGGAACGAGTAAATCAAGTCGAAAACCTTGTCCGGATGCGGGGAGGAGAAGCGACCGACCACTACATCGGTGAAAGTTTAGTACTTATCCGAGTGCGTGCAACTGGAAACGTTATCAGGGAGCTGCTCGACGTAGCTTCCGTTGCCAAAGTTGATCTACCGCCGCAGCCCAGCTTCAGAGTCGCTGAGATGCTCGCTAGAGGGCTGCCAGATTTTCCAGCCACCCGAGAGCCTGAAGAAAATGCGACTGCAATCGCAATTCTTGATAGCGGCTTGACTTCTTCACATCCTTTGCTGGCCCCTGCAGTTGGTGAGGCCACTTCTATCCCTCGGGGATTAGGAGATGGAGCCGACGACCATGGACACGGGACACTAGTTGGGGGGGTAGCATTATATGGGGACGTGGAGAGCTGCATCGAAAATGGGGCATTCACTCCTCAACTTCGGATTTATAGCGCTCGCGTGCTCAACGAGCGTTGTAAGTTCGATGATGCTGTCCTTGTTACAACGCAGATGCGTGAAGCAATTCAGTACTTCAGAGAGGCTTACGGATGCCGCATATTTAACCTGTCTCTGGGCGATGACAATTTGCCTTACCGTGGCGGGAAGGTTAGCCCGTGGGCCTCGATTCTGGATACTTTGGCACGTGATCTCGACGTTGTCATTATCGTATCCGCAGGGAACTTCACGTATCAACCCGGGCCTGAGGAATTCGCAGATGCGCATTTGCGCCGATTCCCGCGGTATTTGCTGGACGATGAAGCAAAAATCATTGAGCCTGCAACTGGGGCGATCGTTTTGACGGTTGGAGCACTGTCTCACACAGGGAGTTTGTCTCCTGGTCGAGGTGTTGAATTGCGTCCCATTTCTTTGGAAGGGGAACCGTCTTCTTTTACTCGTTCGGGCCCAGGTCTCGGCGGTGCAATAAAGCCTGAGCTCTGCGAGGTCGGTGGCAATCAGGCCTATGACGGAATGCTCCGTCGAGTAGTGCAACTGAACGAACTCTCTGTAGTCTCCATGAATCGGGAATACCTCCAACGGCTTTTTACTACGGATGTGGGAACCTCCGTCGCAGCTCCACGAGTAGCACATATGGCTGCGAGACTTCTTGGAAGCTTTCCAGGTGCCTCGGCGAATCTTATTCGCGCTCTGTTAGCTTCTTCAGCGTCAGTTCCTGGCCCGTCTTTCGACAAGTTGCTTGGATTCAGCCCGGACGCAGTGCAGAGAGTTTGCGGTTATGGACGTCCGAGTCTTGATATGGCGAGATATTCCGAAGAAGATCGTGCAGTGCTCTTCTCCGAATCGACGCTGGGGCACGATAATTTTCACGTGTATGAAATTCCCATCCCGGATGAATTCTTGACAAGTAGAGATACACGAACGATTGAAGTGACGCTTGCGTACGACCCGCCTGTCAGACACAGTAGATTTGATTATCTTGGCGCAACAATGTCGTTCAGACTGATCAGAGGTAAATCTTTAGAAGAGGTAATACAGACTTTTCAAAGCCAAGCCGGAAGCGAAAATCCGTTGGACAGCCTCGCGTCCACAAGGTGGGATTCCAAAATGAAACCCGGACCTGAAGCCCGCGAGGGAGGGACTCTTCAGAAGGCAGTTTTCTCAATGAGGCGTCCTCCCAGAGCAGATTATGGCAACACATATCATCTTGTAGTCCGGTGCGAAAAGAAGTGGGCTCGGGCTGAACATGCGCCACAGCGATACTCGATTGTCGTGGTGCTGCGACAGCAGGGTTCTATGAATATCTATCAGCAAGTAAATCAACGAGTACGAGCACAAGCGCGTGCGCGCGTCCGTTGAGATTGAAGCAATACACGGGCAGGAAGTGGGCTGGTGCCACTTCGTAAAAATATTGTTACTTGCTCAGCGTGTCAGCTATCGTTTTTCCCAAAATTTCCGTGGTGGCTTTGCCGCCGACACCGGGTGTACGAAATTCGGGGCGCGCCAGAGACGTCCTCGATTCCGCGCTCGATGGCGCCGGCGGCTTCGGTTTCGCCGAAGTGGGCCAGCATCATAGCGGCGGACCAGATTTGTCCGATCGGATTGGCGATGCCTTTTCCGGCGATGTCCGGAGCGGAGCCGTGCACGGGCTCGAACATGGAGGGATATTTTTTCGGGGGATTCAAATTCGCGGAGGGAGCCTCAGAGCGACCAGCCGATCAACTCCTCTAAGATTTCATTCGTTCCGGCGTAGATGCGCTGCACGCGGCTGTCCATCCACATCTGCGCGATCGGGTACTCCGTCATGTAGCCGTACCCGCCGTGCAGCTGAACGCACTCGTCCACGACGCGGCACTGGCTCTCCGTCAGCCAGTATTTCGCCATCGCCGCCGTCACCGCGTCCAACTGCCCCGCGATAAATCGCACGACGCAATTGTCGATGAACACTCGCCCGATCTGCGCTTCCGTCTTGCACTGCGCCAGCTTGAACCGCGCATTCTGAAATTCTATGAGCGTCTGCCCAAACGCCTTCCGCTCCTTCGCGTATTGGATCGTGATCGCCAGGGCCCGCTCCGTCGTGGCTACCGCACCTACCCCGATCATCAGCCGCTCGTACCGCAATTGCTCCATCATCTGCGAAAAACCCGACCCTTCGGCCGTTCCCAGCAGGTTCGCCGCGGGTACGCGCACATCGTCGAAGAAAAGTTCGCACGTGTCGATCTCGTGCATGCCCACTTTTTCCAGCGAACTGCCCACCCGGTACCCCTTCAGATCTTTCGTCTCCACCACGATCATCGAGATGCCACGAAAGCCCGCCACTTTCGGGTCCGTCTTCGCCGCCACGCACACCAGGCCGGCGTGCCATCCATTCGTGATGAACGTCTTGGAACCGCTGAGGATGTATTCATTTCCCGCGCGGCGCGCCGTCGTCTTGATCGCTTGCAAGTCCGAGCCGGCCGAAGGTTCGGTCATGGCGATCGCTCCGACCAGTTCTCCTTGCGCCATCGCCGGCAGCCACTTCTTCTTTTGCGCATCGCTTCCGTAATTCAGGATGTAGTGCGAGACGATGCTCTGCACCCCGCATCCGAAGTTGATTCCCGCCTGCGCCAGCTCTTCCGCCACCACCGCCTGATGCGCGAACGTGCCTCCTCCGCCGCCGTATTCCTCCGGCACATCCGGAAGCAAGAGGCCGGTCTGGCCCGCCTTCTTCCACGCTTCCGCGTCGGGACGGTGCTGCTCGCGCCATTTGGCCTGGCAGGGGAGGAATTCCGCTTGCAGAAATTCGCGGACGGTCTTGCGAAACAATTTGAGTTCGTCGTTCATCCAGGGTGATTCGTAGGTAGACATGCGCAGTTTGAATGTTATCCCAGTAAATAGCGGATCGCCAGCGCACCGCCCCGGAATCGAACACCCATGTTTCGTTACGAGCATCGGTCCGGTAGGATGCGATACAAGTCTTTTTTTCTAGTCGCCTTCAGACGGACGCTACAGGAATGAAAACCGAGTTCTCAAGCACACCCGAAGGGGCGGAATCTTCGCAAACGGGAAGCGTCACCTCTCCATTTCAAGGTGAACCACCAGAAATGTAGTACTTTCATTTCCACTTGTTGGCTACCAATTTCCATCCGGGAACCTCTTTTTCAAACTAAGTAACTGTAATTACGGCAGTTAGATGGCATCCGGCGTTGGTAGCTGAATTGCGAATCCACCACTGCCATAGGCCTATAAGGCCTCGGTGTATTCATTAGTGGCTTCTAGGACACAAAGTCCTGCTGCATGAAGGACAAATTGTTGATGTTCCGCAAGTCGGGTCAAGTATTCAAATTGGTTTACCGGCTGCCGGTAACAAATTGATGAGTGCGCACAGTTCTCGCGGCGGCGATGACTGCATGATAAAGAATCCGATCGCTTGCATGAAGATTGACGCGCGCGTGGAGCGCATCCACGCCGGCGCGAATGAAATCATGATGGAGATGACAGGATCATCGCGATGAATATACAGGAAGAAGTTCTGCACGAGCAGATTTCGTACTGGAAAGAGGAACTGGCAGGGGCTCCCACAAAGCTGGAATTGCCCACGGACAAACCGCGCCCTGCCGTGCAGAGTTTCCGCGTCGCGACGGAAAACTTCGAGCTGCCCAAGGAACTGCTGAAACAATTGGTGGAGATCGGCCATCAGGAGCAAGCCACCCTTTTCATGACTCTGGGGGCCGGTTTCATGGCCCTGCTGCACCGCTACACAGGCCAGGACGATATCCTGGTTGGAACCCCTGTTCTCGGACCGACGCTCGCCGAAACCGGGAGCCCGCTCAATCGCTTCCACAACACCGTCGTATTGCGCTCGCGGTTCGCTGAGGATTTGAATTTTCGTACCCTGCTGCAACAAGTAAGGGAAAGGACCCTGGGCGCTTTCACTCATTCGGATCTTCCTTTCGAACAACTCGTAGCCGAATTGGCGCCGGAGCGGGATCTGAGCCATGCTCCGGTGTTTCAGGTGATGTTCGTCCTCCACGACGGCGGGGAAGTCTCGCGGGTATCAAGCAGCAACGGCAATGGGTCGCCGAAGCCCGGAACCTCTGGATACGATCTGACCCTCGTCATTACCGAAACCGAAAACGGCCTCAAGGGCACGGTTGAATACAGCACGGATATCTTCGACGCCCATACGATCCAGCGTCTGTGCGGACATTACGAAACACTTCTGAAGGCGATCGCGCGCGATCCGGACGAAAGCATCGCCAAGTTGCCGATGCTTACCGAGCGCGAACGAACCCAACTCTTGCACGAGTGGAATGAAACTCGCGCAGAATACCCTCAGGTTTGCGTGCACGAACTGTTCGAACAACAGGCATCCCTTCACCCAGACTCTATTGCTCTAGTTTTTGAAGATCGTCAACTCACCTACCGGGAACTGAACGAGCGCGCCAACCAGGTAGCGCATTATATTCGCAAGCGCGAGGTTGGGCCTGAAGTGCTGGTGGGCGTGTGTTTGGAACGCTGCCCGGAGATGCTGATCGCGCTTTTAGCCATCTGGAAGGCAGGCGGCGCCTACGTACCTCTTGACCCCGCCTACCCGACGGACCGGCTGTCGTTCATGGTCAAGGACGCGGCGGTAAAAGTTCTGCTGACGGACAACAAGCATCGCCAGTTGTTTCCATCCGCCAACGACCAGGCAATTTGCCTGGACACTGATTGGCCTGCCATCGCGCAGGAAAGCACCGGCAATCTCAAGCCGGCGGCGACACTCTCGAACCTGGCCTATATCATCTATACCTCGGGATCGACTGGGACGCCCAAGGGAGTGATGGTTCTTCACGGCGGTCTGGTGAATTATCTTTCCTGGGCCGTCAAAACGTATGCGGTTCAGGCCGGGGGCTCCGTCCCGGTGCACACTTCGATTTCCTTTGATCTAACTGTTACTGGTATGTACACCCCATTGCTGGCCGGGGGATGCGTCGAGATTTTATCCGAGGATGTGGCCGGGCAAAGCCTGCTGAAAGCGTTGCGGAAAGGGAAAGACCGCAGCCTGGTGAAAATCACTCCGGCTCACCTGGAGCTGCTGAGCCAGCAAATCAGCCCCGAAGAGGCTGCGGGCACGACCAAAGTGTTCGTCATCGGTGGCGAGAACCTCGTGGCGGAGAGCCTTCAACTGTGGAGAAAGTCCGCTCCCGCAATGCGTTTGATCAACGAGTACGGGCCAACGGAAACAGTGGTGGGCTGCTGCACGTATGAAGTTAAAGCGGACGATCCGGCAAGCGGCTCCGTTCCTATCGGCCGGCCGATCGCCAATACGCAGCTGTACATTCTAGACCGCTATATGAACCCCGTACCGATCGGTGTAATCGGCGAGTTGTACATCGGCGGGGCCGGCGTGGCGCGTGGATATCTGAACAGGCCGGAACTGAACAAGGAACGGTTTCTCGCTGATCCATTTTCCGGCCAGGCGGGAGCGCGCCTGTACAAGACCGGAGATGTGGCGCGCTACCGGAATGATGGGATCCTGGAATATCTGGGCCGCGTAGACAACCAGGTGAAAGTGCGCGGCTACCGTATCGAATTGGGAGAGATCGAAGCGACGCTGGCCAGCGACCCAAGAGTAAAATCCTGCGCGGTCCTGGTGCGGGAAGACGAGCCTGGAAATAAGCAATTGGTCGGTTATATAGTCCCGCGCGAAGGCAGATCGCCGACGGCCGAAGACCTGCGCCAATTCGTGAAGCAAAAGCTACCCGAATATATGGCGCCCGCTCACTTTGTCTTTCTCGATTCCATCCCTCTCACCACGAATGGCAAAGTCGACCGCAAAGCTCTGCCCGCTCCGTCTTACGAAGGTGTTTCGGCGGCCAGGGAATACGTCGCTCCACGAACGGAAACCGAGAAAGCGCTCGCGGATATTTGGGCCAAATTGTTGAAGGTGGAGCGAATTGGGATCCACGACGATTTCTTCGATTTGGGCGGGCACTCGCTGATGGCGATGCGGGCGGTATCGCAGATCGGCGAAATGTACGAAGTGAATTTGCCGCTCGCGGTGTTACTCGAAGCTCCGACGATTGCAGAGATGGCCAAGAAACTTCACAAGGAGGACGCGAACCAGAATAAGGAGATGGAGAAGGATGAGGAGAAGGAGAAGCATGAGCACAAGGCTCCTTCCTGGTCCTCGCTGGTTCCGATACGGGCGAGTGGGTCAAAGAAGCCCCTGTTTTTAGTTCACGGCGCCGAAGGAAACATACTGCTCTATCGAGAAGTGACGCAGCATCTTGGACCGGATCAGCCGGTTTATGGCCTGCAATCGCAAGGTCTGAATGGCGACGGACGGTTTCTCACAACCGTTAAAGAAATGGCCTCCCACTACCTCAAGGAGATTTTGGAAGCACAGCCGCACGGACCTTATTTTCTGGGCGGCTACTGTCTCGGAGGAACCATCGCCTACGAAATGGCGCAGCAACTGACCGCCATGGGAGAGAAAGTCGAAGTTGTGTTCATGCTCGACACTTGCAACTTCGCGTCGGTTTCCGAATCAAAAGTTTCCTGGCTGGAACCTCTGCACTTTTTGCAGAACTTGTGGTTTCACGCCGCCAACATTTTTTCTCTCGGAGCCAGGGACCGCAAGAAGTTTCTAAGACAAAAAATGGATGTTGAATCATCGAGAATCGGAATCAGGCTCCATGCTGCGTATCATGCTTTGAAGAATCTGGGTGGCACTGGAAAGCGTGCCAGCTATCCCCATTTGATCGTAGGGAAGGTCAATCACGATGCCATGCACCGGTATGATCCCCGCCCTTACAACGGTCGCGTAGCCGTCATTCGTCCAAAAGGGAATTTCCTGGGGCTCACGAGCCGAAGCTTGGGATGGAGCGAAGTGGTGGCCGCGGGCGGTCTCGAAATTCATGAACTTCCAGTTTACCCCAAAGGCATTTTGGTTGAACCTTTCTGCCGTTTGTTGGCCGAAGCTTTGAAGCTGTGCTTGCAGTAGAGACCCTTCCGGATTCGAGCGATGCCCTTATCCGGACACTCGCTCAACAAAGTTGAAATTCCGGCAGATCTCAGTCCACTGAAGTTGTGCAAAACCAGGCCAGCCGAACGATCCTTGCCGACGGACTGGCCTTCGATCCGAACCTGTTGCCTAAGTGAAGATGCCCGTTCCGTCCCGAAATACACTGGACGGAACGGCCGCTACAAAACCGTCCTCCCTGGAGGCTGTTGGGTTTTGTAGAGGCCGCCTGCTTTTAGGGCGGGCAGCCGTTTGCGACCTGGCGCGATTGATTTCCACCTATATCTCTTCCCCCAGCAGCCACGAGCGAAATATTTCACAAAAGACGCGGTCAACTCCCTTTAGAACCCCTCTCCAGGCCTGGTCATGAGCGTACCGGCACCCGGGTACGTCTCAAAATGGGCCTTTCCACCCATTGAGCATGTCGGCGTGCGCTGCGAACATGCAATGTGGGACGGTGCAAGGCGATCTTTGGGGAACACCGAGTAATCTAAATTCGTTTTCAACTTAAGCGAGATTGCACTCGGCAGAGCGAAACCAGAAGCGCGCCCAAGACGCGGGTCGAAGAGCCCGCTATTCGTTAGAAATTGCTGACGGCCGGGAAGCGACTGAGTCGAAGATGTTTTGACCGAATGCTGCAAGTGTTTTCCCTTTCGGTCAGGGGGCGATGACGCAAATCGCTTTGCTTTCAATAGGATCAAATTTGGCATCGGTCTTGCCAAATGAGAAGTGGCTCACGTGTAAGTCAACAAACCTGGTTGCTCTCTAGAGGAGACTAATCGCGCGTATGAATCGAATCCAAGTTCAAGTGACCAGAGCGTTGATAGGATTGCTTTGCGCGCTGTCAGTGCTATCCCTCCCAAGTTTCGCTCAAACGCAACATTATAATTTCACGTATCCCGACCGCACCAGTTTCCTGGCCGCCGGATGGGATTTCCTCGCGATCTCTTCCGCGGGCGTTACCCGCAACACCGAGCAGACCACTGGCGCTGTTGTCTCTTACAACGTGACCCCGGGTGTTCTCCAGATTCCCGTTGATTCCGGCGATCTGTGGGGGACGCAGAATGACAGCCGCAATACAGTTTTCCGCAGCGTACCCACGGACTGGACGAGCATGAGGTTGAGCCTGTCGTTCGCGCCCACCACTAGCTATCAGCAGATCGGTCTGGTGGCCTATCAGGACGACGACAATTACGTGAACATCACGCGCATCAACAACGGTGCGAATCAGGTGAGCTTCGCGGTGGAACAGGCCGCAAACCCGTCCGTGGTGAATTCAGTCACCGTGACGGCGACGACCTTCTATCTGCGGCTAGATCGAGACCTGACGACAAATACGATAACGGGTTCCTACTCTCTCGACGGAGTGACCTGGGTCCAGGTGAGTTCGACGGTGATGGCGCTGAACAATCCGCAGTTGGCCATTTTTGCGGGAGGATCGCCGAGCGGCTTACCGAACGCCAAAATCACTTGGGCGGAATATGATGCGGGACCTCTTGCGCTGGCTGTTTCTTCCGTGTCCATGACCCCAACGAGCGTGACGGGCGGGGGAAGCTCGCAAGGCACAGTCACGTTGAATGGAGCGGCGCCAACAGGAGGGGCAACAGTACTCCTTGGCAGCAGCAACACAGCAGTAGCAACGGCGCCTGCCAGCGTCACGGTCGCGGCGGGGCAGACAACAGCCACGTTCTCCGTCACCACCACGGCAGTCACGACGACAACGTCGGCAACGATCACGGCGAGTTACAGCGGCAGCAGCGCGAACGCCACCTTGACCGTGAATCCCGCCAGTAGTTCTCTTACCGAGTACGATTTCACCTATCCCAACCGCACCAGTTTCCTGGCCGCCGGATGGGATTTCCTGGCCGTGACCGCAACCGGTGCTCCCCGCAACACCGAGCAGACCACTGGCGCAGTCGTCTCTTACGACGTGGCTCCGGGTGTCCTACAGATTCCCGTTGATTCCGGTGATCTATGGGGCACGCAAAATGACAGCCGCAATACCGTTTTTCGCAGCGTGCCCACGAACTGGACGAGCATGCGGTTGAACCTGTCGTTCGCGCCCACCACTAGCTATCAGCAGATCGGTCTGGTGGCCTATCAGGACGACGACAACTATGTGAACATCACGCGCATCAACAACGGCGCGAATCAGGTGAGCTTCGCGGTGGAACAGGCCGCAAACCCGTCCGTGGTGAATTCAGTCACTGTGACGGCGACGAGCTTTTATCTGCGATTGGATCGAGATCCGACAACGAATACGATAACGGGATACTACTCGCTGGACAACGTGACGTGGGTGCAGGTGAGTTCGACGGTGATGGCGCTGAACAATCCGCAGTTGGCCATTTTTGCGGGAGGATCGCCGAGCGGCTTGCCGAACGCGAAAATCACCTGGGCGCAGGTAGCGGCAGGCACATCGGCCTTGGGTGTGACGCTTGGATTGAATCCGACGAGCGTAGCAGGCGGGGTCAGTTCGCAGGGAACAGTGACGCTCAGCAGCGCGGCGCCGGCAGGTGGAGCAGTCGTGACGCTGGGCAGCAGCAACGCAACAGTGGCGGCGGTGCCCGCCAGTGTGACGGTAGTTGCAGGGCAGACGACAACAACATTCACGGTGACGACGACGGCGGTAACGACGGCGACGCCGGCAACCATCACGGCAAGTTACAGCGGCAGCAACGGCAGCGCCACCTTGACGGTGAATCCGGCCGCGATTTCTACCGTGACCTTGAGTCCGTCGACCGTGACAGGCGGAGCCGGCTCGACTGGAACGGTCACGTTGACCGGCGTGGCGCCGAATGGCGGATTCGTAGTGACGCTCGGCAGCAACGACACACCGGTAGCGGCGGTGCCCGCCAGCGTCACGGTAGCGGCAGGGCAGACGACCGCCACGTTCTCCGTCACCACCACGGCGGTCACCACGGTCACATCGGTAACCATCACGGCGACCTCCGGCACCAGCAGCGGCAACGCCACATTGACGGTCAACCCGGCCGCGATTCCCGTGACGATTTCTTCAGTCTCTTTGAATCCGACAAGCGTAACGGGCGCGACCAGCTCGCTCGGCACGGTCACATTGACAGCAGCTGCACCGACGGGCGGAGCAGTTGTAACGCTGGGCAGTAACAGCGCAGCAGCAACGGTGCCCGCCAGCGTCACGGTAACGGCAGGGCAGACGACCGCCACGTTCTCCGTCACTACCACGGCGGTAGCCACAGTGACGACGGCAACCATCACGGGGAGTTACAACAGCAGCAGCGCGAACGCCTCCCTGACAATAAATCCACCGGTGATTTCTTCCGTTTCGTTGAGTCCGACAAGCGTGACGGGCGGAGCCGGCTCGACCGGGACGGTCAAGTTGAGCGCGGTTGCACCGACGGGCGGGGCAGTTGTCACGCTGGGCAGTAACAGCACAGCAGCAGTGGTGCCCGCCAGTGTCACGGTAACGGCAGGGCAGACGACCGCCACGTTCTCCGTCACCACCACGACGGTAACTGTGGCGACGACGGCAACGATCACGGGGAACTACAACAGCAGCAGCGGCAACGCCGCCTTGACGATCAACCCGGTTGTGAATACGGTGACGGTTTCTTCCGTGTCTTTGAATCCGACAAGCGTGACGGGCGGAGCCGGCTCGACCGGGACGGTCAAGTTGAGCGCGGTTGCACCGACGGGCGGGGCAGTTGTCACGCTGGGCAGTAACAGCACAGCAGCAGTGGTGCCCGCCAGTGTCACGGTAACGGCAGGGCAGACGACCGCCACGTTCTCCGTCACCACCACGGCGGTAACTGTGGCGACGACGGCAACGATCACGGGGAGCTACAACAGCAGCAGCGGCAACGCCGCCTTGACGATCAACCCGGTTGTGAATACGGTGACGGTTTCTTCGGTGTCTTTGAATCCGACAAGCGTAACGGGCGGAGCCGGTTCGAACGGGACAGTCACGTTGAGCGCGGCTGCACCGACGGGCGGAGCAGTCGTCACGCTGGGCAGTAACAGCACAGCAGCAGTGGTGCCCGCCAGCGTCACGGTAACGGCAGGGCAGACAACAGCCACTTTCTCGGTCACAACGACGGTGGTAACCGTAATTACATCGGCGACCATCACCGGGAGTTACAACAGCAGCAGCGCGAACGCCACCTTGACCGTGAATCCCGCCAGTAGTTCTCTTACCGAGTACGATTTCACCTATCCCAACCGCACCAGTTTCCTGGCCGCCGGATGGGATTTCCTGGCCGTGACCGCAACCGGTGCTTCCCGCAACACCGAGCAGACCACTGGCGCAGTCGTCTCTTACGACGTGGCCCCGGGTGTTCTCCAGATTCCTGTTGATTCCGGCGATCTGTGGGGTACGCAGAATAACAGCCGCAATACTGTTTTTCGAAGCGTACCGACAAACTGGACGAGCATGCGGTTGAACCTGTCGTTCGCGCCGACCACTAGCTATCAACAGATAGGACTCGTCGCATACCAGGACGACGACAACTATGTGAACATCACGCGAATCTTCAATGGCGCGAATCAGGTGAGCTTCGCGGTGGAAAAGACCGCCAATCCGTCCGTGGTGAATTCGGCCGACGTGACGGCGACGAGCTTTTATCTGCGATTGGATCGAGATCCGACGACGAATACCATCACGGGGTACTACTCGCTGGACAATGTGACGTGGGTCCAGGTGAGCTCGACGGTAATGGCTCTGAACAATCCGCAGTTGGCCATCTTTGCGGGAGGATCGCCGGGCGGCTTACCGAACGCCAAAATCACCTGGGCGCAGGTGATGACAGGTTCATCGGCATTGAGTGTGACCCTGGGGTTGAATCCGACAAGCGTGACGGGCGGAGCCGGCTCGACCGGGACGGTCACGTTGAGCGCAGCGGCGCCGACGGGCGGCGCAGTCGTAACGCTGGGCAGCAGCAACGCAGCGGTAGCGGCGGTGCCCGCCAGTGTGACGGTAACAGCAGGACAGACGACCGCAACGTTCTCGGTGACGACGACAGCGGTAACGACGGCGACGCCGGTAAGCATCACGGCGAGTTACAGCGGCAGCGGCTCTAACGCCACTTTGACCGTAAACCCGGTAGTGAATACGGTTACCATTTCCACGGTTTCGTTGAATCCGACGGCCGTGACGGGCGGAACCAGCTCGACCGGGACGGTCACGTTGAGCGCAGTTGCTCCAACGGGCGGCGCAGTCGTAACGCTGGGCAGTAACAGCACATCCGCAGCGGTTCCCACCAGTGTCACGGTAGCGGCGGGGCAAACGACCGCTACGTTCTCGGTGACGACGACTTCGGTCACCACGACGACCTCGGTAACCATCACTGGCAGTTACAACAGCAGCAGCGCCCACGCCACTTTGACAGTGAATCCGGGAGCGGTAGACCCGACACTTTCCTTCCGGCGCCCCATCACGGTAACGAACACAGGATCGGCGCTCACCAACTACCAAGTTAAGATTTCCCTGACGTCCTCCAACATGACGTTCTCCCACGCCAAGTCGGACGGCTCGGATGTCAGACTCAGAGCGAGTGACGGTGTAACCGATCTCCCGTACTGGATTGAGAACTGGAACAGCTCCAGCCAGACGGCGACTCTCTGGGTCAATGCCTCATCGCTCCCGGCCGGAACTTCAACTCTGTATCTGGTCTATGGAAACTCGTCCGCTACCACAACCGCCAGTGGAACAAATACGTTCTTGTTCTTCGACGACTTCTCGACCGCCGACCCGACCGCTGACCTGGGCTACATGCAAGAGAGCGCCGTGGGAACAGTCAACATGGGAGCAGCGCAGGCATGGGAAGCAGGCGACGTGCCGCACTTCTTCAGCGTGATCACGGCGAACGCCGCAATTGACGGCAAAACCTACACGTACTGGGCCTATTACGGAACCCACAACGTCCCGGGAGTCGGCATTGGGCTTGCCGGGTCCAACGACATGGTCAATTGGACAAAATACTCAGGGAACCCGGTCGTTCCCGGGCCCGGGCGTGCTCCATCCGTCGTTAAAGTTGGGTCCACCTACTCCATGGCGTACGAGACAGAGTGGCAGATTGGGTACGCCACAAGTACGGACGGTATCCACTGGAACATACAGAATCAATTTGTGAGCGACAACAACAACGAAAGCACTCCTCACTTGTGGCAGAATCCGAATGACAGCAAGTACTACCTGTATTGGACCAGCAATCCCAGCGATCCTTCGGACACCACGCAACCCAGCCAGATCATGGCGCGCTCGGCCACGACGGTTGCCGGATTGCTCACTGCTTCCTCAACTTCGGTCTGGAGCCAGTGGCTGGGGAATACTCCTAATGGGACTGTTTGGCCGTTCTATGCGCCTCACATCTACTACGATACAGTCAGTTCGCAGTACCTGCTGATGTTCGAAAGCATGCCTCCTGACGGCGGTGGGGATGACACCACGTGGGATGTGGTCGTTCTTCAGAGTTCCAGCCCAACGTCTGGATTCTCGTTGGCGGCAGGAAATTCCTATCATCCGGGCGGCTATGCCTGCCCCGAGAATTACGTAGCGGGCTCAACCCTGTATACGTACTACTGCTATAACAACGGATCGACGTGGGTGATTCGCTATACTACCGCATCGATTGCGGCGGGCCGGCAGGCGTACGGTAGACCGAAGAGCACGTTGTGGACGCAGGTTGAGCCATCCGGCAACGCACAGAAACCGAATTGGTTCCTGATCCCCTGTACGGACTGGAAGGGCGCTTCGGGCCAATGCCTGAAGGGCTTTGGCCGGTTCGGCCAGGACTACACCGGGCAGGACATGCCCTCCTATCTCGCTTCCGCTTACTCTGGCACGAATTACATCATGGAGGCGAGACTCTATCCCATCGACAGCAACGACGCCCTGGTCGCGGCTCGGATTGCCGGAACCAGCTCACCCGGTCAAGCCTTTAACGTGATGCTCAACAATGCTTCAAACTCGTTGAGCCAAGTGGCCACGCCAGGATCCAATCAGATTTCGAGCGTCAACGTAGGATCCGTTGCGTTGAACACGTGGTACCACATCGTCACGACGGTTCAAGGGACGACGATGACAACCAGCTTCAACGACGGGGCATCCACAACCACCGGCACTTCGAGCGCGGATACCGCCGGCTCTGCCGGTCCGGGTCTGGACATGCAGTCCAGCAGCATGTTCGACAACATCTTCGTGCATCAGTACGCAGCCACCGTGCCAACCAATTCGGTTGGTACAGAACAATCTGGGAGCTTCTAAGTGCTTGATACAAATGCTTTTGTAGTTTCTTCTTGCGCAATTCGACACGAGCGGGCGGCCCCCGCTCGAATGCGGGTACGAGGAACACACCGCAACCGAGCACGGGCCGCCGTCGTGAATCGGTAGAGAGCAAGGTGAATGTCCGCGGGTATCCGGGCGCTCGCCCGGCCCATGTGCATCTCCGACAAATCCAGTCCATTCAAGGATTGAACGGGACTGAAGGTTGTGCTTAGACTGGGAATTATGAGAACAGCTATCATTTGCTATGCCTTCTATGACGGCAACTTCCGTATCCAGCGGTACGGCGAAGCCCTTGCCGCCCGGGGGGATACGGTAGACGTCATCGCATTGAACCCCGGCGATCTCCCCGCTTTTGAGACGGTTAAGGGAATTAATATTTATCGTGTCCAGGGCCGCGAGATGATCAAGGAGAGCCGCGTCGGCTACTTGATGCGCGTGATGTCCTTTATGTTGCGAGCCTTCTTTCTCATTACCAGAAAACACCTCCAGAAACGCTATGATTTGATTCACGTTCACTCCGTCCCGGATTTCCTCGTCTTCACTTGTATCATTCCGAAATTGTCGGGTACGAAGATCATTCTTGATATCCACGACATCCTCCCCGAATTTTATTCCACGAGATACGGCAAGACCCGGGGATCCTTCTTTGTCAAGATTCTGATCTTCCTGGAAAGAGTGTCCAATAAATTCTCCGACTACGTCATCATTGCCAACCCCATTTGGCACGAACGGCTCATCAGCCGCGGCTTGAATCCGGACAAACTGATCACAATTCCCAACTATCCGAACCCCGAACTTTTCTTTCCGCGATCGAAGAAAAGCCCGAATGGAAAGTTTGTTGCGACCTATCCCGGCACTCTGAATTGGCATCAGGGAGTGGACATCGCCGTCCAGGCCTACGCGAGAGTCGTCCAGGAATTCCCCGAAGCCGAATTTCACATCTACGGGGGCGGACCCGAGAAAGACAAATTGGTTCAGCTCGTGGGCGAGCTCAAAGTCGAAAAAAACGTGCTCTTCCGCGAATTCCTGCCGATCGAAGAGATCGTTACAGTCATGGCGAATTCAGACCTGGCGATCGTTCCCAAGAGGTCGAAGTCCACGTTCGGCACCGAGGCGGCCAGCACCAAGATTCTGGAATTCATGTCCGTCGGCGTGCCGATCGTTGTTTCCAGAACCAAGATCGATTCGCATTACCACACGGATGCCACCGTCAAATTCTACGATTCCGATGATCCCAACCAATTGGCGGACGCGATCATGGAGATGATGAGAAACCCCTCGCTCCGGAATCGCTTGTCCGCAAACGCCCTGGCCTATGCCCAGGAACAATCCTGGGACCGCAAGAAAATAGAATATTTGGCGATTGTTGATAGCCTCGTTTCACATAAATAAAAGAGTTACCCACTGGACTGACGGTTTTAGTGGCGCAGGCTTCCAGCCTGTGGGGGTTGGTGCGAGCAAGATCAAATGCACTCGCTACCAACGCCTTTCGCTTCCCGCCGACATCCTCGCGTGCACCAACCCCCACAGGCTGGAAGCCTGCGCCACTCAACCCAAATTATCGGCGATGGCCTTCCCCACAATTTCCGTGGTCGCTTTTCCGCCCACGTCTGGCGTCAGATAATCGGGCCTCGTGAGGACTTCCTCGATTCCGCGTTCAATGGCGCCCGCGGCTTCGGTTTCGCCGAAGTGGGCCAGCATCATTGCGCCGGACCAGATTTGGCCGATGGGATTGGCGATGCCCTTTCCGGCGATATCCGGAGCGGAGCCGTGCACCGGCTCGAACATGGAGGGATACTTTTTCGGCGGATTCAAGTTCGCGCCCGCGGCGATCCCGATCGAGCCCACCACTGCGGGGCCCAGGTCGGAAAGGATGTCGCCAAACAGGTTCGATCCCACGACCACATCAAACATCTGGGGGCGGCGCACGAAATGAGCGGTGAGAATGTCGATATGAAATTGGTCCGTGCGGACGTCGGGATATTCCTTGGCTATGGCGGCGAAGCGCTCGTCCCAGTACGGCATGGTATGGATGATGCCGTTTGATTTTGTGGCGCTCGTGACGTGCGATTTGCGTTTGCGCGCCAGCTCGAACGCGTAGCGCAGGATGCGGTCCACGCCGCGGCGCGTGAAGATGTTCGTCTGCATGGCCATTTCTTCGTCCGTGCCGTCAAAAATCCGTCCGCCGATGTTGGAGTATTCGCCTTCGTTGTTTTCCCGCACGACGTAGAAATCGATCTCCCCCGGCTTCGCGTTCTTCAGCGGCGATTCGACGCCCTTCAGCATGCGCACCGGGCGCAGGTTGACGTATTGCTCGAAGGTCCGGCGGATCGGGATGAGCAGCCCCCACAGCGAAATGTGATCCGGGACGCCGGGATAGCCGACGGCTCCGAGGAAAATCGCGTCAAAGGGGCGAAGCTGCGCCAGGCCGTCGTCGGGCATCATCTTCCCCGTCTTGACGTAGGTTTCGCAGCTCCAGTCAAAATGTGTGAACGAATAATTGATGCCGAAGCGTCGGCCCGCGGCTTCCAGCACGCGCAATCCTTCGGGCACGACCTCCTTTCCAATGCCATCGCCGGGAATCACTGCAATCTTGTAGGTTTTCATCAGTCCGATGCCCACTCTCCGTGTTTAGTTATCGAATTTTGAGTCGCGCAGTCATTCATTTTGTCATCCCGAGCGAAGCGAGGGATCTGCTTTCTTCAAGACCGGAGAAAAGCAGATCCCTCGGGCGAACGCCGCCTTCAGGATGACAAGTTAGAAAGTCATTCGCCCTCGAAACCCGTTAGCAATTCTGAAACAAAAGCCCTGCTATTCGATCTTTCCGACCTGCGCCTTCCACAATTCCCACGGCCGTCCTGACGTCCCCTCGGTGACGGCCTGCGCCTTTTCCGCTTCCCCGGGCGTCAGAAATTTTACGGTTCCCAGCTTCATGCTTTCAGCCTGCACCCGCGCGTTCACCTGTGTGTAAATCGCGCGATAGACCACCAGTTGAGCCGAGCCTGCCACGGCCACGAAGCCATGCCCGCGAATAAGCGCCACGGCGCTTTTCCCCAGCACCTTTGCCAGGGCGTCCCCTATCTTGTTGTCGCGGATCAGCATGTCCGTGTCTCCGAAGTCCTTCTGGCTGTCAAAAATCGGCGCGCCGAGCCGGAGAAATGCGGGGTTGTGGAAGACGGGCCGCAACGTTACGCCGGTCACGCTGTACGGAATGACATCCGGCGAGTGGCTGTGCACGATGGCCTTCACGTCGGGACGCACGCGGTAGATCGCCGCGTGGATGTAGCGTTCGGTGTAGCCGTTGCGTCCGCGCGCATCCACTGGCTCGCCGTCCCTGTCAAACTCCATGATATCGTTCGCCGTGACCAGTCCCGGCGCCATGCTGTGCGACATCAGAAAATGGTCTGGATTCTTGTCGCTGCGGACACTGACATGGCCGAAGCCATCCAGCACGGCCTGGTTATACAAAACGCGGTTCGCGTAAACGAGGTCTTCGATCAGCTTGGGATCGTTCGCCAGCGACGCCGGTCCCTGCGGCACCGGGCGCGCCACGGGAAGAACGATCGCAAGGGAAAATGCCGCGCAGACTGCAACGAGGACGCCGATTCTCATTCCCGACATATTGCTCCCTCCACAAGGCAAGGCGATTCCGTATTTCTCGTCGATTTTTCGACGGGCACAAGATGTTATACGGTTTCGTGGATTGTACCAAGTGCGCGGCGATGATTTGAATGTTTTCCGATGTGGCGCAGGCTTCAGCCTGTGGGGGTTCGTGCTTGCAGATACCAAACCCCGCAGGCTGAAGCCTGCGCCACAAAACCACATGCACCAATTGCCACTCAACAAATCCATGAATTCTTTAGGAGAAACACAACCGAATGGCATTCCACCCGTACACCACCAGGAACTTCGCGATATACTCTCGCTCGAAATCACTCGGAGGATTGCATATGTTCACGCGGCGCGAAGTTATTCTTGGTGCGGTTGCGGCAGGGACGGCTGCCCTTGCATGGAAGCCCAGCGAGAGCCTAGCCAGCGCGTCGCAGCCATCGACTCCCGTGAATTTCGCGGTCCCCGAGGGCGCCTGCGATTGCCACGTGCACACGTTCGATCCGCAGCATTTTCCCTACTCGCCCTCGCGCCCTTACACGCCCGAGCCGGTTTCCGTCGACGAACTGCGCTCCCTGCACAAGGCGCTGCACATCAGCCGCGTGATCGTGGTGCAAACAACCGTGTATGCCGCGGACAACTCCGGCGTGCTGGACGCCATGAGAAAGCTGGGCGCACGCGCCCGCGGGGTCGCGGTAATAGATGAGAAGACTCCGGATTCCGCGCTCGACGAAATGGATCGCGCCGGAATTCGCGGCATGCGGCTGAACCTCGAAACCGCGGGCCAGACCGATCCCGAAATCGGCCGCCGGCGTTTTCAGGCGGCCGTGGAGAGAATCAAGAACAGGAAATGGCACATTCAGATTTACGCGCGGTTATCGGTAATCGAGGGAATCAAGGATCAGGTCGCGGCGGCGCCGATGCCGGTGGTCTTCGATCACTTCGGAGGCATGCAGGCGGCGCTCGGTGCCGATCAGCCGGGTTTCTCATCTTTGATGACCCTGCTCCGAACGGGCAAGGCCTACGTGAAAATTTCCGCGCCGTATCGCAGCTCCACCCTCGCGCCGGATTATCCGGATGTTGCGCCGCTCGCCCGCGCGCTCGTCGCCTCGAACCCGCAGCGAATTTTGTGGGGCAGCGACTGGCCTCACCCGGGACTTCCTGTGCCGGGCCGCAGCAACGCCGAAATCACGCCGTTCTTTCAAATCGACGACGGCCGCGTGCTGAACTTACTCCCCACCTGGGTTCCGGACGCGGCCACGCGCAAAACGATCCTGGTTGATAATCCCGCCAAGCTCTACGGATTTTGAAGGCCCTCAGTAGCACAGACTTCGGTCTGCGGGTTTTGGTCCTTGCAAGAACGAACACCCGCAGGCTGAAGCCCGCGCCACTAGTTCTGCGGTGGAGGAGCGTTCCCTCCCGAATTGTCCCCGCCCGGGCCACCCGGTCCGCCGCCGCGGCGATTTTGCGGCCTATCCTGGCGTTCCTGCTGTTCCTTGTCGAACTTTTCCTTTTGCTTGTCGTCGAGCAGCGCGCGAACTTGATCGTTCGTGTCCTGGCGGATTTGCATCATCTTCTGGCGCATGGCTTGCCGGTCGCCGCTGGAATCGTTTCGCACATCTTCCATTTTCTTCTGGGCGTCCACGAGAATCGGCTTGATTTTCGCCTGCTGGTCGGCCGTCAAGTCGAAGTCCTTGGTCATGCGCTTCAGCTGGTCATCCGGCGACATCGGCCCTCGGCGGCCGCCTCCTCCCTGGCTTCCTCCGTATCCGCCTCCCTGATACGGCGCGGCCGGAGCGCCAGTAGCAACCATGGGCACGGCCAGCAGCAATGTCAAAATCCAGAGATATTTGCGTTTTGAGTTCATTGAAAGAATCCTCCCTTACAAAAGGCGTCAACTCACTTTTCAAAGCTCCCGATGCTCTTCCACCCCCCTTAGTATTCCCGTCCCGTGGGGGGCAGGTTCCACTATCCGGGAGCAAACATGACATTAGAGGGACGCGCGTTGAGGGAATGTGGTTGTCTCAGCCCCGCCTCGCCAAGGAAGGAAACCATCTATTGAAGTTGGTATGATGGGTAAGTCCAATGATTTCCATACGAACTGCAAAAGAAAGCGATGCCGACGCGATCGCTCGACTGGTCAACAAGGCATTCCTCGTCGAGCAATTCTTCATCGAGCGGGACCGCACCAATCCCGCAACAGTCCGGAGTCTCCTGCAGAAGGGAAAATTCCTGCTTGCGGAAGAAACCCCGAACCTCGTCGGTTGTATTTATATGGAGTTGCGCGGTGAGCGCGGATACTTCGGAATGTTGTCGATCGATCCGTCACGCCAGGGAACGGGTGTTGGCCATCAGCTTGTCAACGCCGTTGAAAAATATTTTCGCGACGCGGGCTGCAAATTCAGCGACATGAAGATCGTCAACGTGCGCACGGAACTGCACACTCTCTACCACCGGTGGGGATACGTCGACACCGGCACAGGTATTTACGATGATCCGACTCCCACGAAAATTCCCGTGCACTTCATAACCATGTCAAAGTCACTTTCATGATCTCCCGCGGGACGATCCGCCGGCCTCGCTGGGCGTCTATCGCTTTTTAGTAGGACAGGCTTCAGCCTGTCGCTTTTCCGACTGAAAGCAATCATGCGGAGAAGTGCAGACCCCGGCCGCAATAATCCCGAGGAAACATCGGCCAGAAAAACGATCGGGCTGCCCGATCCTGTTGAGGTAGACTCGAAATTCCATGCGGCTGATCCGATCGTCCCGCGCAATGTTCCACTCCGTTTCTGCGCGAAAATTCGAGTGAGAGAGGATACATGGCGATCCTTGTCACAGGCGGCACAGGCTACATCGGCAGCGTAACCGTTGAACGCCTGCTCGCAAAAGGAGAGCAGGTTGTGGTGCTGGCCGACCCGGCGCGGGGGCACAGAGCCGCTCTGCCAGCGGACATTCCATTCTATCCGGGAAAGATTGGCGATCGGGAACTCGTCGCCAGAGTCGCCCGCGAGCATGCCCTCGAATCCTGCATTCATTTCGCGGCGCTGATTGAAGTCGGCGAATCGGTAATCGATCCAGCCAAGTATTTCGAGAACAACGTCGGGCACGGAATCGCGTTGATCAGCGAGCTCGCTCAGGCGGGCGTGCGGCGCATCGTGTTTTCCTCCACCGCCGCGGTTTACGGCGATCCTGAGCAAATCCCCATCACGGAACAAAGCCGGAAATGGCCGAAGAATCCCTACGGTTGGTCCAAACTATTTATGGAACAGCTTTTGGATGCCTATGACACCGCCTACGGAATGAAATTCGTGGCTCTTCGCTACTTCAATGCCGCCGGCGCCAGTGAAAAATGCGGGGAAGACCACAAGCCGGAGTCGCATCTGATTCCCAATGTTCTTGCCGCGGCCCTGGGACAGCAGCAGGCCATACGTGTATTCGGCAACGAATATCCGACTCCGGATGGCACGCCCATCAGGGACTACATTCACGTGGTAGACCTGGCGGACGCTCACATTCGCGCCCTTGAATATCTTCGGTCGGGGGGCCAGTCCGATTTCTTGAATTTGGGAACGGGCAGCGGCTACTCAGTTCTGCAAGTCATCGAATGCGTTCGCGAGGTCACGGGACGCGACATCCAAGTGCGGATCGAGCCCCCGCGCCCCGGTGATCCCGCTAGATTGATCGCTGACCCTTCCCGGGCAAAAGCCTTGCTGGGTTGGGAGCCTGCCGAATCGGATTTGCGCTCGATCGTTCGCTCCGCATGGGAATGGCGCCTTCGCCATCCGAACGGCTACGCGGGAAAGTAATCCCTCCGTCTAATCCCTCCGCCCGGATAACCAGTTTCATCTTCGGCAATGTCCAGAACCTAACAGGCGTGTCGCCGTGCGGAAAGCTAATGGCAAAACACAGCATTAGTTTTCACTATTTGAGCCCGATTCGGGAAACAAACCGTGTGAAATTTCGTTAATGTGATCCAGCGCACACAATAAACCACTTATTATCATTAGGTTGCAAAAGGTTCAAGATTGGCATGCCTTCGGAGGGGTGCCCTCACTCTGGCAGACTGATTGCGAAAGCAAGTCTGAAGCCTGATTTTCACTGGGCTATTGGAGTGCCCGCAGCATTCCTCGGCTAGCAAGAGGGGAACTGAACGCAGCAGTTCCTTGCTAAGTACTTGTAGATAATATAGTTATTGTGATTCCAGTCGTCTTATCTGCGCACCAGCTAAGTTAGCGCAACGGTTTTGGGATATAGCTCGATGTGCCTGAGGGCCGAGGGCGTAATCCCCCGGTAATGTGGGTCTTGCAGGAGCAAAAATGGGCAATACCTATTCGAGGATTTCGCTTCCAGGCCAGCGGGACCCTCAATTAAAAGTTTCCGAACCGAATTACTCTCGCCTTTCTGACGGCGCCGAGCCGGATGAACTTCTGCCGGAGAATGTCTTCCATTCCATGCTGACGCTGGAGCGCCGGCGAGCGGAACGTTCTCGAAAACCGTTTGTGCTGATGCTCATTGATGCCAATTTAGAAAATGGCACTGCGGAAGTAATTCTAAGGCAAGCAGTGGATATTGTCGTCTCGTCCAAGCGTGAGACCGACTTGGTTGGCTGGTATAAGCAGGGAGCCATTCTGGGTATCATCTTCACGGAGGTGAACCTGGAAGGAGAGCTCACGGAGACGCTCCGCGCGAAGATGGAAACAGCATTCATCAAGCATTTGGGCCGCGACCGGTCAGCCAAAATCGCTATTTCGGTACATATCTTCCCGGAAAGCTGGGATAAGAATAACTCGGGCTGGGTGGCGGACTCGAAACTCTATCCTGATCTCAAGAGAAAGGGCACGCGAAAGCGGCTGCCCCTTGTCATCAAGCGCGCAATCGATATCGCTGGAAGCGGGGCGCTGCTGCTCGTGTTGTCGCCCTTCCTGGCAGCGATTGTGGCCCTGATCAAGCTGACCTCCAAGGGCCCGGTGATCTATCAACAGGAACGCCTGGGCCAATTTGGCGGGCGATTCCAGTGCATGAAGTTCCGCACGATGTACACGAACAACGATCCGAAAATCCATCAGGATTACGTTCAGAAATTTATCGCCGGCAAGGATGGATTGGACAATTCCGGAGGTTCGGATAAACCCGTTTACAAGCTCGTTAAGGATCCTCGAGTGACTTTCATTGGAGGACTTTTGCGGAAGACCAGCATGGACGAACTTCCCCAGTTCTGGAACGTGCTGCGCGGGGATATGTCGCTCGTGGGCCCTCGCCCGCCGGTTCCTTACGAATTCGAAGTTTACGATATCTGGCACCGCCGGAGAGTTCTGGAAGTGAAGCCCGGCGTCACCGGCCTGTGGCAAGTAAGCGGGCGCAACCGGACGCGGTTCGACGAAATGGTCCGGCTGGACCTGCGCTACTCCCAGACTTGGTCGATCTGGCTTGACCTGAAGATTCTTTTCGCCACTCCTTGGGCCGTTTTCAATGGGGGCGGAGCTTGCTAGGTTTGCACGTTTTTCATGGATTTCCTCTCCGTAAGGTCAAGTGTAAATTCGTGCTAACGCTATTGATTTCAGCTAGATAGCCGAAGGCCAATCAATTTCCAATTAGTGGAACTTTGGACTACCACAACCTTACCCCATGGAACCAAGACCGAAAGAAGGGAATCGCTATCTGTCTGAACAATAAGGTGCTTAAGCCATTTTGGGGTCTCGGCCATCGAATTGCACTATTGTCCAATGAGGATAATTGTCCTCGGTCCATTAGCCGCAAGGGCCAGGTAATTCAGGCTTTCCAAGGCAGCTGCGCAGTACCCACAGGAGAAAGATAGATGGTTCATCAGGAAATCGGCGCGAAGGATATCGTCGCTATTATCCGGCGGCGATTCATGCTTATCTTTCTGCTCGCCGTGATTGGCGGCGGGTTGGGGTTTGGTGCGGCGCGAGTTTTGCCAAAGCGGTATACGTCGAAGACGCTGGTCCTTGTCCAGCAACCCGAGGCTCAGCCTATTACGCCGGTTGCCACGGACAACGTCAACCAGCGATTGGCGACCATGCAGCAGCAGATCCTGAGCACGGCGCGCCTGGAACCTGTGATACGAGACCTGAATCTGTATCAACGCGATATCGGCCGCTTGTCCACGGAAGAAATCGTCGACAATTTGCGGAAAGCGATCACGATCACTCCGGTAGCGCCTATGGCGGAGACCAGGGCCCAGAACCTGCCCGGGTTTACGATCAGCGTGGTATTCGATTCTCCTCAAGTCGCGCAAAAGATTTGCGCCATGATTACCTCCATGTTCGTTGAGGAAAACATGGAGGTCACCGCCAAAAACGACTCCGGCACCACCAAATTCCTGAACACTCAGCTCGATCAGGCCAAAGCAAAACTGGATGAGCAGGATGCGAAGCTCGCCGCGTTTCAGCGCCGCAACGCCGGAATGCTCCCCGAAGACAGCACCACAAACCTGAATCTTTTGAATGGGCAGACTTCGCAGCTGGATGCCGCCACGCAGGCGGTCAACCGTGCGCAGCAGGATAAGAGTTTCGCCGAATCCATCCTGTCGCAGCAATTATCGGCCTGGCAGGCATTGCAGTCCGGACAGAGTCCGGAAACCAACGATCAACAGTTGGAGGCCCTGCAGGCGCAGCTCACCGCATTGCAATCCAAGTATACGGACGACCATCCGGACGTCATCAAGGTGAAAAGCGATATTGCCGTCCTGAAGCAAAAAATCGCGGAAAGCGATCTGCGAAAGAGCGCGGCCGCGCCGGACAAAAACGCGCACCCCTTGTCCGAGCCGACACAGATCCTTCAACTGCGCGCGCAGATTCATCAGTACGATCAGGTGATCAAGGAACGGACCGCGCAGCAGGAAGAAATCAAGAAACAAATGGCGATCTACCAGGCCCGCGTGGCGGCGAGTCCCGGCGTCGAGCAGGAATACAAACTGATCACCCGCGATCATCAAACCGTGCTGGATTCCTACAACGTGCTGCTGAAAAAGCGGGATGACTCCGCGATGGTGCAGCAATTCGATCAGACCAAGCAAACGGACCGGTTCCACGTGCTGGATCCCGCGAACTATCCGAGCGAGCCTTCCTTCCCGAAGCTGCCGATTTTTGCCGGCGGAGGATTGGGCGCCGGACTGGCGCTGGGGCTTGGCCTGTCGCTTCTTTTGGAAATGCACGACACGTCGATGCGATCCGAGCACGACGTTGAAGTCGTTCTCCGATTGCCCGTTCTGGCGATGATTCCGGTGATCGCGCCGAATACGGGCAAAGTTCGACCGAAGCCGGCTCCTGCGGCAGCGCGTAAGGCGAGGGTGCCCGCAAAGGCATAGGCTGACAGGTACCGGCCCGGACCATTTAGAATTGAAAGGGAATCATGAGCAGGATTCACGAAGCACTAAAAAGGGCGGAGCAGGAGCGGTCGGCAAGCCAGTCTGCTCCAAGCAGCGACCGCCAGGCGGAGCACGTAGGCGCAGGCAGCGCGGTCACCACGGCGCCTCCACCCTCCAGTCTTTTGCCTAAGGCCGTTCTGTCTCAACACCATGCCGCGACGGCCGAGGCGGAACCCATCCTGGAACCTTTGCAGTTTGACAAATTGTGGGCGAACTCTTCGCTCACCGCATGGAATCCCGATCCAAATGTGATCGTCTTTGAAAATTCAGACCCCTTCTTTCCGGGAGCCGAGCAATTCCGGACGCTGCGTTCGCGCCTCTACCGGATGCGCGAGAGCCAGCCCTTGCAGACCATTCTGATTTCGAGCGCGATCCCGGCGGAAGGCAAGACGCTGGTCTCCACGAATTTAGCCTATGCCCTGGTCCGGCAGCGCGGCTGCCGCGTATTACTGATCGATGCCGATCTGCGGGCCCCTCGAGTTCACACCCTGCTGGGAGCTCCGGCGACTCCGGGACTGGCCGACTATTTGCAAGGGACGGCCACGGAATTCCAAGTCATGCAGCGCAACAGCGAGGAAGGCCTGTGCGTCATTGCCGCGGGCAATCACGTCACGCACCCTTCCGAATTGATTTCCAGCGATAAATTGAAGCAGTTTCTGGATCGCGCCAGGGCAGCGTTTGATTGGATCATCATTGATTCGCCGCCGGCCGTTCCTGTTGCCGATGCCAGCGTGCTGGGCGGGCTAGTGGACGGTGTGCTCCTCGTCGTTCGCGCGAATTCGACGCCTTCCGAAGCGTCTCAAAAAGCCTGCAAGGAACTGCGCGACGCCCATATTCTCGGCGTTGTCCTCAACACCGCGGAAGAATCCGCGGGATACAATTCCTACTATTCGGGCAACGCGTACGGGACTCCCCCAAACGCAGCGAAAAAGTAAGAACTCCAGCTCACTTTCATTTCGACTATTTTTATTTCCGTTCGTCAGCCCCGGACTTCATCGGCCGTTTCCCGCAGTGATCCCTATCGTTGAAACATGATTAACAAGAATCACCACGAGGCCGCCCCATAGAGTGTGCGTGAGAACTCGGTTTTGATTTGTGTAGCGCCCGCCTTCAGGCGGGCATGCGCTAGATTCCAATGTGCCCGCCTGAAGGCGGGCGCTACAAAAACCGAGCCAATCTTGAGTTCTCACGCACACTCTATGGGGCGGGCACACGTCTGCCGCGTCTAAGACCAAACTGAGTCACGGCCGTTTTTTTCAGAGTGTTTTAACAGGCGGATTCGCGAAGACAGAGTGCAGCTGTTTTCGCCAATCCGGCAATTGGAGGGAAAAGACGCGATTCAAGCGGGCATTCGAGAGGACCGAATAGGCGGGGCGGCGAGCCGGCGTGGGATATTCGTCGGTGGTGATGGGGATGACGCGGCGAGTGACTAACGGCAGGCTGTTCGTAGCCGCAGCAAACCATGGAGTGGCCCCCGGGGTCTTCGCGGCTTCTTCAAGAATGGCATTCGTGAAATCGTACCAGGTCGTCTCCCCGCCGGCGGTCATATGATAAATCCCGCTTACCTCCGGCAAAGAGCGCAGGCCGCCCTCCGTGCCGGAGATCCGCGCGAGAATGCTCGTGGTGGCGCGGGCGATTTCGCTGCTTAGCGTGGGCGCGCCGATCTGGTCGCGAACGATTTTGATTTCTTCGCGCTGTGTGGCAAGACGCAGGATCGTGAGGAGAAAATTCCGGCCCTCGGTCGCATACACCCAGGCGGTGCGAAAAATAAAATGCCTGGCGCCGGACGCCTGGATCGCGCGCTCCCCTTCGAGCTTTGTTCTTCCATACACATTCTTCGGGTTTGGCGGATCGTCTTCGCTATATGGCGTGGTTTTCGAGCCGTCGAACACGTAATCCGTCGAATAGTGGATGAGAGCGGCGCCGATTTTTTTCGCTTCCTCCGCCATCACGCCGGGGGCTTCGGCGTTAATGGCTCGAGCGACGGCTTCTTCCGATTCGGCTTTGTCCACCGCGGTGTACGCCGCCGCATTGACAATGAATGCTGGGTGGAATGTGCGAATCGCGCGGCGAATCTCTTCCGGCTGAGTCAGATCGAGGCGTTGCCGGTCCAGGGCCGTTACCTCGCCAATGCGAGGCAACGTGTTGTTCAATTCCCGCCCGACTTGCCCGTTCGTCCCGATCAGCAGGATGGCGGGTTTCATTTCTTCGAGTAGTGCGGCAGGAATTCCCGGGGCATCGCCGCCAGGGTGGAATACTTCGCGTCTTTTTCGGAGACCAGCGGACTCGCCACGCCCCAGGAGATGGCCAGGTCAGGGTCATTCCAAATGATCCCGTACTCGCTGGACGGATCGTAGAAGTCGCTGCACTTATATAGAAATTGAGCGGAGTCTGACAAAACGACGAAGCCGTGGGCGAATCCTTGGGGAATGAAGATGAGGTTGTGGCGCTCGGCGGAGAGCAGTACGCTGGTCCATTTTCCGAACATCGGCGAGCCGATTCGTATATCTACCGCAACGTCCAGTACTTCCCCCTCCACCACGCGGCAGAGCTTGGCCTGGGCATGCCGCAGTTGGTAATGGAGACCGCGCAGCGTTCCTTTTGTGGAGCGCGATTGGTTGTCCTGGACGAAAATATCGTGGATGCCGAGATCAGAAAACTTCTGTTGGTGGTACGTCTCCAGGAAAAAGCCTCGCGCGTCCCGGAATACTTTCGGCTGAAGCTCCAAGACTCCCGGAAGTGAAGTGTTCAATTTTTCCAAATGAGTCCATCCCTAACCGGCTGCTCTGCCGGACAGCCGCGATCCGGTACTAACGGCGAGGCTTCGGCCCGGTGGATGAAAGAGCGTGCAGCGAGGAGTCGCGATTCTCGTAATACTTTTCGTAGTAGGAAAGATATTCCCCGTCACGAACGCCCGCCATCCATTTCACATTGGTCTTGTACCAATCGATGGTCTGCTTTAAGCCTTCCTCAAGGGGAACCGCCGGTTTCCAGCCCAGGTCCTTTTCCATCCTGTCGCAATGCAGGGCGTACCGCCGGTCGTGTCCGGGTCGATCCTTGACGTAGGAGAGCAGGGTTTCCGGCTTGCCGATCAAACGAAGCAGCGTGCGCGCGATCGTCAGATTCTCCTCGATGTCCAGCCCGCCAATGTTGTAAACCGCTCCGAGGCGGCCGCGCTCGAGGACCGCCAAAACTCCGCGGCAGTTATCCTCCACATGCAGCCAGTCGCGCTGCTGCTTTCCGTCGCCGTAGATGGGGAGCGGCTTGTCATTCTGTGCGTTGGTGATCATCAAGGGAAGAAATTTTTCGGGAAATTGATACGGCCCGTAGTTGTTGGACGACCGTGTAATCAGTCCCGGAAATCCGTAGGTTCGCACATAGGAAAGAACCAGCAGGTCGGAGCCGGCCTTGGAGGCGGAATAGGGGCTGCTCGGTTGCAGCGGTGAATTTTCATCCGCAAAAGCGCCGGGAGCCATGTCCCCATAGACTTCGTCGGTCGAGATATGAACGAACCGCTCGATGTGCAGCTTCCGCGCCACCTGCAGCATCACAAAAGTTCCCGTCAGGTTCGTCTCAATGACGGGCGCGGGTTCGTAAATGCTCCGGTCCACGTGCGACTCGGCGGCGAAGTGCACCACGGCGTCCGAGCCGCGCATCGCTTCCTCGACGGCATTCGCGTCGCAGATGCTTCCTCGAACGAACGAGTAATCCGGATGATCCGCAACCGATTCCAGATTCGCGAGGTTTCCAGCGTACGTCAATTTATCGTAGTTGACGATCTTGTGTCCCTTCTTGAGGGAGAGGACATGCCGGATAAAATTGGAACCGATAAATCCGGCCCCGCCAGTCACAAAGATTTTCATCGGCGGTTTCCCTTTGGCGCTACCAATTGCGCCTCACGATCGTGCGACAAATTGTTTGCCCCCGTTTCGGCCACCAGATTGTTGGCGCGCAGCAGGGATTCGAATGTGCCGGCATCGGTCCACCAGCCGTCCAGCGCTTCGTAGGTGAGAGTGCCTTCGTTGATGTAGAAATTGTTCACGTCGGTGATTTCGAGTTCACCGCGCCCGGAAGGCTTCAAGCGGTGAATCTTTTCAAAAACGGTGGCATCGTAGAAATAAATTCCGATCACGGCCAGGTCCGATTTCGGGATTTTGGGCTTTTCTTCGATGCCCACGATGCGGTCACCCTTGATTTCCGCGACGCCGAAGCGAACCGCATCCGTGACCTGTTTGAGGATGATCTTCGCGCCTTTGCGCTGCCTGCGGAAGTCATCCGCGGCGCGGCAGATGTTGGTTTCGATGATGTTGTCCCCGAGGATGACGCAGATGGGTTCTCCATCCGCAAAAAATTCGGCCAGCCCCAGAGCCTCCGCAATTCCACCCTCGCCTTCCTGGTACGTGTAATTCACGTGTTGGAGACCGAAATCCTTGCCGTTGCCCAAGAGCCGCAAGAATTCGCCGGCGTTTTTCCCGCCCGTCACGACCAGAATGTCCTGGATGCCCGCATTCACAAGCGTCTGAATGGGGTAATAGATCATGGGCTTGTCATAAATGGGGAGCAGATGCTTGTTCGTCACCTTGGTGAGCGGATTCAAGCGACTGCCCAAGCCCCCTGCGAGAACGATGCCCTTCATAAGTGTCTCCTGCGGCCTTGGGTTATTCCTGATGGTAGCAAACGCGCGGGGATTGTTCGCGAACTTAATTGCCGGCGTGTGCCCACTCCGGAACCAACTTCAGCAACATTTGTGTCCGTGATCGCGCAAAATAGGAAAAATCAGTGTAACTCTATCAATCTGATAATAAACAACGTACGTGGGTTACAGGGTGAGGTTTTCGGTCAGAAAAGATTGCGTCCACGAGTGCGGGAATATTCAAGGTATGAGAGTTGCCGCCCGATGGCCGTTTTTGGATCCCCAACTTAGGTGGCGGTTATAAAACCGGGGCGGGATCAAAGGCGCTTTGTCTCGTAGGAGTTTCCTGCTTCCCCAAAAATTCCCGGTGCCAGAGCTCCAGGACGGCAAGTGAAAAAAGTTCTTTGGAGTAAGAACCGCCGAGGGCGGTGTTCTGTGAAATCAGGCGCTCGATGCAATTCCGATTGAAATAGCCGCGCTGCAGGGTCTCGCGATCCAGGAGAAGATCGCGGATCCAATCTTTCAGGTCGGTTCGCAGCCAGGCATTATAAGGCACCGGGAATCCGACCTTTTTGCGATTGAGAATTTCTTGTGGAACGCGGTTGCTGAGTACCCTCTTGAGAATATATTTCGTCGTGAATCCGTGGACTTTATATTTTCCGGGGAGGGAAGCCGCGAACTCAAGGATCTTGTGGTCCAGAAAGGGAACTCTGAGTTCGAGAGAGTTCGCCATGGTCATCTTGTCGGCCTTTAGCAAGAGGTCGTCCACCAGCCACGTTTTCGTGTCCACGTAAAGCATCCGATTGACAAGGTCCCTGCCGGCGCTTTTCTGGAGGAGTTTCTTGACCAGGTTGACAGATCGCTCCCTGTTCACAAAAGGCGCAAATTCCTGCGAATAAAGCGTGCCCATATTTTGATTGAAAAAATTCGCTGCGTTGGAAGTCCCGCTGTGATAGTAAGAATCAAACGGTATATTCAAGAGCGGCGCAAATCTCTCGATCTGACTCGATTTAAGGTACGGATTCAAGCGCAAGAGGCCTTTGGATACAATCCCATTCATGGGTTTCAAGACGCTCTTGAGACGCTCCAACCATAAGAGATTTCTATAAATTTGATAGCCGCCAAATCCCTCGTCGCCGCCTTCTCCGGAAATCAGCACTTTCACGAATTTCCTGGCCAGTTGAGAGACGTAATACATGGCGACCGCAGGTGGTTCGCAGACCGGTTCCTCCATGTGCCAGATATATTGCGGCAAGAAGTTCTCAAAATCCTTGGAGGAGATCGTCATCTCGTGATGGTCGGCGCCGTAGGCTTTGGCCGCCAGCCTGGCGTAAGGCCGCTCATCCGTGATTCCAGGCTCGGAAAACCCGACCGTGAAACTGAGCAACGGACCGTCCGTCTTTCCTCTGGCCATGCAAAGCATGGCGCTCGAATCCACGCCTCCGCTCAGCAGAAATCCGACCGGCACATCGCTAATCATGTGCAAACGAACCGATTCATCGAGCATTGCCGATAATTGTTCTTCCGCCGCGGCGAGACTTAGCGACGATTGCGGGACCTGAAGATCCCAATACTGCCTGATCTTGACGTTGCCATCCTGGATCAGGACGCAGGATCCCGGAGCCAGCTTACGGATATTCTTCAGAAGAGTTTCTTCGCCGGGCAAATAATTAAAAGTCAGGATGCGATCGATCATTTCCGGGTTGACTTCCGGCGTTACCTCCGGATCGGCAAGAATCACTTTGATTTCCGAGCCGAAGATAAAAGAGCTGTTCGAGTGATAGTAGTAAAGGGGCTTGATTCCCACGCGATCCCTGGCGATGAACAGCGACTTGCGGCGGTTGTCCCAGATCGCAAAAGCGAACATTCCACGTAGTCGTTCAAGGCAGGCCTCGCCCAGTTCTTCATAGAGGTGGACGATGACTTCCGTGTCCGACTGCGTCCTGAACTGATGGCCTTTGGACAGCAGGAATTGGCGCAATTCCTGGTAGTTATAGATTTCGCCGTTGAAGACGATCCAGACGCTCTCGTCCTCGTTGCAAAGAGGCTGATGGCCGCCGCCCAGATCGATAATCGAAAGGCGGCGGAAGCCGAGCCCGACCTGGCCGGAGAAATAAAAACCCTCGTCGTCAGGTCCGCGATGATAGATCGAATCCGCCATCCCTTTCAGGACGGTCCGGGAAACCTGGGATTGTCTATCGAAAACTAATTTACCGCAGATTCCGCACACGTAGCCCTCATTTCCAGCTGGGGAAGTCTAAAGAACAGGTTTTCTGCTCTGAAACAAATGCTGTATCGTCCAAAAAACTGAACCGCTTCAACTCCCTCACCGCCAGATCGTCTCCATCCCCAAAAGCCGCCCGAGCTGCTGGCGCCGGAGATAGCTGATCGTCTTGAGGTCGTCGACTTGAGGAATTCGTTTCCAATAGCCGCTGAGAAATCCGTAAAACAAACCGATCGCGCCGATGAGATAGGGTTTTTTGACTAGTCTTCCGATGCACTTGGAAATCATGAACAGCGGGTGATACCCGCAAATGTAATTGGCCCGGCCGTTCTTGACGAGTCCGGCCCATTCACCGTCGGCCGTGCCCGTTTTTCTATGATGAACGATGTGCAGGTCCAGAAAGCTGCGCGTCGTCCAGCCGAGCATGTTTGCTTTTACCTCGTCCATCGTGTCCCAGCCGGGAGCGGGCCAGAAGCCGCCAATCGCATCCCAGCAATCGCGCTTGTATATTTTCGTGGCGCCGCGCACATGGAACGCGGGACTTGGTTCAAATTCCTTCACCCCGTTTGTGACGTAACAGATTACGCCTCCGCCGACTCCCAGGCGCGGCTCCTTTTCAAAATTCTGAAAACATTTTTCAAAATAGTCAGGCTCAAAAGATAAATCTCCATCCAGCTTGACGAGAAAATCCCAATCGCGGAATTCGAGAGCGTTGTATCCCGCGTTAAACGCCTCCACCACTCCGCCGCCTGCTTTTCGGAATCCACGGTTGGCGCGGTGAACAACCCGAATCCAGGGATAGCGTCGAGCATATTCATCCAGGATTTCGCCGGTTTTATCCGATGAGCCGTCATTGATGAGAACCCATTCCTTCGGAACAATCGTCTGCTGAGCCATGCAGTCGACTGTAAAACGTATATACGCCTCTTCGTCACGAACAGGGCTGATGACCACGTAATTTGTGCCGGATATGCTCATAGTTTTATTTTATAGAAGATCGCTGAATTTAAGAGAAATGGAGCTGGTGCGGTTGCTTAAGAATCAAACATCGCTGTGTCTACGGATTGACGGAAAAGCGGATTCCCTTCTGAATGGCCTTCCGACATCCGCATGAATCTCAATTGGGGATGGATGGTGTTACCAAAACGTTCAAGATGGTGCGCCATTTTCGAAGCGCTGTATGCAGCTTAGCCCGTTGCCCCAACCGGTCTCCAAAGGCACACGCGATCTTGATGACGGCAAGGCGGCCCATCGCGGCGGAAGCCAGAGCGGCTCGAAAGGCAATTCCATAGAAGCGCCCGCGATGCTTCTCGCAAAAGCGCGGGATCGCGCTCCATTTCATCCTCGTTGCCGATTCCGTCTCGCTACTTTTTCCCCCGTAGTGGAGAACCCTGCCTTCGCCCGTGTAATAGTTCTTATAGCCGGCCTGGATCGACTTGTAGCAGAGATCCACATCTTCCGCGTACATGAAATACTCTTCGCTGAACATGGAGGCTTTCTCAAACGCGGCGCGCTTCATCATCAGGCACGCGCCGGAGACGACTTCCACCTCCGCGGGCTCCGTACTCTCGGAATAGAGCGGGCCAATTCCCCACAACCGATTGTGAGGCCAGCGATCGCGGAGCACATTGGCGTCCAAAATCTGGTTCAGAATGGTCGGAAACGTCTGGATGCAGCTCGTTTGCACCGAGAGGTCCGCGTTGAATAATTTGCACCCCATGATTCCGCCATCCGGCAAATTCCGAAGTTGATGAACCATAACGTTGATCGCCGGGTTCATGAGCTTCGTGTCCGGGTTTAGAAAAAGAACGATTTCGCCGGAGGAGTTCTGGAATCCAAGGTTATTGGCCCCCGCGAATCCCAGATTTTTTTCGCTCTTGATCAACGTGATTTGGGGAAAGTGTTCCTTGAGCATGTCCACGTTCCCGCTGGGGGAAGCGTTATCCACCACGATAATTTCAAATTGGAGTCCGCGCGTATGCTCATAGACGCTGGCAATGGACTCCTTGATGTATGCCTCCGACTTCCAGTTGACATAAATGATCGAAATATCCATACGAGATTTTGCTAGCGCGCTGACCTCCTTCTTTAGTTATCGATCGTGTTCCGGCATCCGCTTCCGCAACCGTCAGTTGATTCTGCGAGCCCGGGCCAGCCCCGGCACCGCAGGCGTCGCGCGACGAGGCCTCGGTTTGGGAAGATTGAACGCAGGCAGTTCTTCCGTCACGGTCTTCGTCCCCAGGATGGGAACCGTGGTGGCGATGATGATCGCGAACAGCGAATACCACATGAATTTTGTCTGATCGAAGTAGCTGATCCCAAAAAAGCCGACGATGTGAGCGAAGAGCGCTACTCCCAGGAACCACAGTGACCATTCTTTTTTGCGGTCCCCTTCCGCCTCGACCAGCTTTCTGGCCTTCCCGAGCATCCCAAAGCTCCACGAGATCAGCAGGATGAAACAGATGAATGTCGCCAGCCCTCCGCTTTCGCCCTCGTTCACGAACTGGTTGGAGGTATCCCACATATCCCATCCCCAATTCTTGGCGTCATTGGTTCCCACCAGCCACCAATCCCAGAAGTGACGGATGAAGACGTCAATGAGCATGGCGCGGTGATAGGAGGAGTTTCCAGGCACGAGGTCCACGTGGTTGATCACGAACCAAACGGGCGCCTTCATGACGATCTGCAACAGGATGAGCACCATCACGAGGCCCCAGCGAAACACTCGCATGTGCTTGCGGAAAACCCAGAAGCAGCATCCCAGGATGACACCCATGTATGTCATGAGGGATGTGCTCGATGCAGACGTGAGGACCATGACTGTGGAGCCGATCATGCCGACGAAAGCGATCATCCGGGATTTCTTGCTATGCCACAGCCACAGGAATAATGGCACGAGCGTCGCGCCGAAGACCCCGGCCAGGATTTCGTGCTCAAACGGCCCGCGGGCGCGGATGGAACCTTCCCGGATATCCGGGTAGAGAGAAGTGCTTCCCAGATACCCGAAAACGTTCAGGTCGTGAAATTTCTCATTCGACATGGTCACGGCCACCACGGCGACGAAAAATGCGAACGTTTTAATGACGGTAACGACGCTCTCCTCATCCTGAATCAGGTATCGAAGCAGAAAGAAACCGCCGAGGGCGGTCCAGAGAAATCCGATTTGATAGACGATCGCTCCTGGATCCAGCCGGTTGAGGAGAATGGAGGCTACCGCCCTAAAAATCGCCCAATATAAAAAGACTTTATCAATGGAGGTGAATCCCCCCGCAAAAAAATCGCCCTTGGACGAGAGCTTCGCCTGCGCCATTCGGACGAAGCCGGCCAAAACAAGGATGGAAGGAACATAAAGGTGAACGCCACCGAGAAGCAGTTGCTGTCCAGGGGGACTCAATAAAACGACAAGCAGAAAGGCCGCCGCCGCGTATTTGCGCGGCAAAACAAGTATTAGAATGAACCCAATGACCATTGCTGCCGCCACGACAGGGTGCAAGGTCGTGTGGCCAGCCCCTCCCCCGAACGCTACAACTCCCGGATCATAAATGGATTGCTGCATTTTTCTGTGCCTGCGAGCTCCGAACCGCTTCCGGCCCCGATGGAAATGAGCGTGATCTTCTTACTTCTCGTTAGCGTGTCGGGCGCCCAGGACTCTAGGCCAATTCCTTGGAAACCGGCAAATTCCCGAACATCCTCTGATGAAACTTCGAGATTACGGAACGCAATTGTTTGTCGAAGAAAACCAGGAGCGTCAATCCGACGATTCCACCAAGTACGATCTCCATGGCCAATACAATCGAAGGTTTGGCATTTGCCGGCCATCCGTAAAACTGGAAGAGCATGATGGCGATGACCATTCCCACCGATGCCGCCGCCGACGGAGCCACGCAAGCCGCCAGGTCACGGAATGAAATTCCAGCAAGGCGCATGAGGATGTATAAGAAAATCGGCATGATTACAAAGACGCCCGGGACGAAACGCGCGAGCGCCAAACCGATGATCTGCTCCCTCAGCCCACCGCCACGAACCAGGTAACCGGCCACGGCCAGAAAGGCAATTCCGACGCCCGAGCGGGCCCACTCCAGAATCGCGAGGTGATGTGGTTTGTTCAGGGCCTGGAGCAGTGGGCCCGTGAAATAGGCGAAGACGGCAGACATTCCCAGAACGGACAACACCTTGAGCACATCCGATGCCGGAAGCCACTTCGACCCGAGCGTGGCCATCAGCGGGCCGCTCACCGCTGCGAGTCCCGCCAGGGCGGGTATCGTCATGGCCGAGCTCAACCGGACGCAGGAGAGAGCGCTCTTCCGCAATTCGGCGGGATTATCCTGGTGCCGCGAGAATTCCGGCAAGGAGACGCTCTGGATCGACGCCGTGGCCATGGTCACGACGGAGCCGACCAGACGCTCCGCGATGCGGTAGAGGCCGACCGCCACGGGACCGAAGAATATTCCCAGCAGAATGGAGCCGGTTTGCCCGTCGGCAAAGATTGCGAATTGCCCGATGAAGTTCGAAATCGAAAAGTGCATCAGATCCTTGAGGTGCTTCCAGGAAAACCGGAACCGGGGACGCCACGGGCTCAGTTTCCACAGCAGGATGAGGGCTGTGAAATCCCTTAGAATTTGTTGCGTCACAAGGGCCCAAACGCCAAATCCCGTGAACGCCATCGCGATCCCGACGACTCCGCTGATGAGCACGGATACGTTGGAGCGAATGGACATGGCCTTGAAGTCCATGTCCTTCGACAAGAGAGATTTTTGAACGATGGCGAACGCTTCGATCGGGATGCACAACGACAAGACCGAAATGATGGGCGCGAGTTCCGGGGCGTGATTCGCCCGGCCCCACCAGCGGCTCAGGGAGATGCTCAGGCCCACCAGAACAAAACTCAACGCCATATCCATCCAAAACACGGCGTCGGAATGCTCGGGATCCAGATTTTTCTTTTGAATCAAGGCCGCCACAAGGCCCTGGTCCAGGAACATCTGCAAGAAGCCGATGTAAATTAAAGCAATCGAAACGATGCCGAAGTCCCGCGGCCCAAGCACGGCGGCTAGAATGAACGTAAAAAGGGCGGAGAAGGACCGCTCGCCCCAATTGGCGACGTAGGCCCACTTGACCGCATGCAGAAATGATCGCTGCTGAGTCGCCATCAATTACGCTCTTTCCTACGCGGGTTGCGCGCGAATCCGATATTCAGCCGGCGCGCTTTACGGCTCGCGTCATTTCCGCTGAGGTTGCCAGGTGGGGTTGGGTACGCCTTCTCCTCGCCACCACGAGAAGGTCTTCCGCCAGCCAGGAATCCACCAGGCCGAATGTCATTTGGTGGATGGCCCCGGCGCGAACCGGGAGGAAATTCAAGACCGTTTCGATCCTGAAGCCGGCGCGCTGGAACCATTTGTGCAGAACGCGAGGCGAGGTGAAGTGGACGCCAGTCTGCTGATAACCCCGCAGCAAACCCCAGATTCCACGATCGTCACGAATTCTTTTTCGGAGTCCCGGAAGTTGCGAAAGATTCGGGACCAGGGCAATTACCGTGCAATCTTCCGAGAGAAGACCGGCAAAGGAAGAAATCACTGAAACCGGGTCGGCAACGAGATGAAGGCCGTTCGATATCAAAAGGCAATCAAACAGCTGGCCCTCCAATTTCTGGCGCACGGTTTTGAAATCACCGTTCACGGTTTCGAGTCCCCTGGCTTCCGCGCAGGCGGAAATGACCGAATCCAGCGGCACGGCCACAACGCGCAGCCCCTTCTTGGCAAGCCACTCTTCCGTCGCACCCCATCCACATCCCAGGGAAAGCACACTTCGGGCTTTGGAGGGAATTAGGGAAACGACGTCCGACCGTAACCGCTCGTAATAGTCCTTGGAATAGCGGGCGCGTTTCAGCTTGGTTTCCGTATGGAACAGGGAAGAGGTGGCGGCGCGTTTTTTCCCTATTTCCATCAGGGCATCAATCAGGATCTGGAATTCCGGCCTTTCAATGCCGACTTTCTTGACATATTTGTTGGACATGTGATGGACGAGGAATTCGTCCACGTGAGAGATGCAAATTAATTTTTTGAAGCCGCACTGCGTGTACGGATCGGTCGCCGCGGACTCGCAGATCCCGTACTTGCCCAGGTGCGGGGCTACCACGTAGCCGCCGGAGTTGATGGCGCGCCGGAGCTGCTCGCGGGTCAGCAGGTAGCAGGCAGCCTGTTCGTTCGTAAAATAGGCGAGGGTGTATTCCCCCCTCGTCACCACCGACCGGCCATCCCAATGAAAGCTTGCGTGCACATCGGGGAAGTTCGTTTCCCCGTCCGGGCCGGCCTCGAACCGCATGAAGCCGGTAATTTCGTCGTCGTGAAGGACGGATGACACTCTGAGAAAGGCCTGTATGTGGCTCTCGGTGATGAGGATATCGTTCTCGGTGTGAATGAAGAGGTCGTAATCCTCCACGCGCTTGGCGAAAAGCGACTTGTGCGCGTACACGAGAGACCAGGGATCCTTTTCATCCGGCAGACCGACGATCACTTCCACGCCTGGCGCTACTTCCTTTTGTATGTTGGAGAGCACCACAATATCCAAGTCGAACGGCATTGAGCGGTATTCTTCAATCATCTGCAGGAGATACTGATCCTGCGATGTCCCGAAGCTTGAAATTGCAACCAGTATTCTCATCTTCGCTGTGTCTCTCCCGCGAGTATGCGGATACAACCAACCGAGATTATCGCAGTGCGGTCTCGCGATCGGGGACCAGGCCAAGCACGGTCCGGTCGATGAACTCTTGCGCCACGCCGTCCGGACGGAACTTCCTGGCGAAGAGCGCGCCGGACGCCAGGATCTTCGGCACATCGGATACCTCGAGCCACTTCGGATGCGGGTCGACAATCGACCAATCGGCGTACCGCTTGGTGTCTTTGCAGATTTGCAAGTCCGCATGATTGCAGAGCACGGTATGAAAGAGCGCTTCGTCGGGCGCCTCTCTTGCTTGAAAGTACGGGATCAGCTTTTCCACGGAAGGATCCAGGAGGCGGTCAATCGCCCTGTGATTGGCCAGAAACGCAAAATCCCCGCCGAAGATTCGCGAAGGGCGATTGGACTGAAACCACCGGGTGATGCGAGGATTCCGAAACAAAACGACGCGCCTTCTGTCAAGCGGGATCCTGAGGGCGAACAGCTTCTTTTTTGAAAAGACCGGCCACCAGTAGAAAAGACATGCGCAGTACCGGTCATATGCAAGAGGGACCCAGCTGGGCCTGTCGAATCCGCCATGCTGATCCTTTTCAGCGGGAGGAATCGCGCTGTAAAGAATTTCACGGTAGTCCAGATACGCGTCAAACTTGGTATTGGTGAATTCGGCGATGATTTCGTCCGCCGGCCGCACCGGGTAGTCGCATCCGCTCAGTGGAACGTACCAGTCGAGTTGGTCATGCTCTCTCAAAAGGCGGAATGCCTCCAACAAAGCCAAGGGCACGCTGATCAGGCCCCGTTCCGTGACGATGTGGGGATGTACAAATCGCACATTCGACGGGAAGAGTGTTTCGTCGAGGGAGCACTTACTGAAGTCGTGGTGGCAAACGATCGGAGGGTCTCCGAACATTGCGTTCAGGGTGTTCACGAGCCGGAGAAGTTGCTCCGGCTCGTTATAGGAAAGGATGGCAAATCCAATTTTGACGGACATAGATCGGTTGTGTTCGCTTTTCGATCGTGGCTGCTAGAGCAGAGTTATTTCAGAAATGCGCGGGTGCATCTACGAGGTCTTTCGTTTTTGAAGGGCGCGCTTGCGCGCGTCCCGAATCCGATAACCCGCGGTGTGCCGTTTGAATGGTACGGGAGACTTCCCTTGTCACTCGACGAGCGGTCCCGGAAGTTCATGGGCCGCGGAATTACTGTGCGACTGCCTTTACATTAGTGGGCGGCGCGGGTTGAGACAGCACTGCGAACTGGTAGGCTCCTGCATCCCACGCGGAACTGCCGCTGGGGCGCGGGTTTCCTCCCTTGTCCGCATCAAGAGTGGTAATCCCAAGAGCCGTCAGGTTCGCTCCAACGCCGATGACGGCAGAGCCCGCGTTGGGCATTCCTGTCGTTGTATTGATGTTGATCTTGGACAGAGTTCCAAAGAAACTATTCGCGTCGCAGCCGCAACTGCTTTTCCACTGGGTGAATGAGGAAAACTGAGAGTTGCCCCAGGCGAATGTGTTCCCACTGCCTCCCAAGTTATAATCGGTATCAATATCCTCGTAAACGTTGTTATTCACGCCGCCGGCGGCAAGCGTCGTATCGGAAGATACGCCCGTCATGTTTTGGCAGCCGATCAAAACGTTATTCTTCATCGTGAAATTCGTATTGGCCTGCGCCATCATGCAAGTGCCGCTGCCGCCCACATAGGCCCCGAGAACGGTGTTGTTGTAGAAGGAATTGTTGCTTCCCGTAAAGCCGTTCCCGTTGTAGTCGAAGACTCCGTTGCCGGACTGGCGGCCGGGCGCCATGTAGCCAACGTTGTTGTAAAACTTGATGTTCTGAATTTGGCCCTCTCCAAAAAACCAGGCGGTTTCGTTGAAGCCGATGTCTCCGTCGAAGAGGTTGTTGTAAATATTCGCTCCATTGATGATCGCGCTTGTTACGCCGAACAGATGAATGCCGTCATGGTGAAAAGAATTGTCCGTCGTGTCCCAGGTGGTGAAGTCGTGGAAATGATTGCCGTAGATATTGATGTTGGTGTTCGAGTTTCCTATGCCGATGCCGTGATCGACGTTGTAGATCTCGTTGTTGTACATGTTGAGATTGGTGGAAGGCCCGCCGCCGCCATTGAGGCACCACCCGGCATCGTGCATGGTGTTGTTGTGGATGCTGACATTATTCGCGCCGTTGAACTGCACGCAGAGTGGGCCTGGAGGGCTCTGGGTGTGGTCGCTGGTGGAAGTATGCAGATAGAGCGGGCCGATCTCCAGGTTGCGAATTTCGATGTTGTTCGCGGAGTCGGCCTCCACTCCGATCGAAGCCACTTGATTCGCCAGACCGGTCCCATTCGCCGTGCTCTGGATTTTCCCGTTGTTGCAGGTCACGTTGGACCCGTTCACGTACCCGCACGGAACTGTCGAACCCCCGTCCACGATGATGAAGTTCTGATTCGACAGCACGATTGCGCCGCCGTTAGAGATGGCCGGAGCCGTGAAATTAGCCCCCGGCTCAAACAAGATGGTGATGGGGGAGCCGCTCGTTCCGTTGCCCTGGGCGGTCAGCGTGGTTGTGATTGTCCCGCAAAGATGAATGGTATTCCCCGCGGCCCAATCGCCGGATCCAAGGGAATTGATCGACCGCGCGGCGGCGCAACTCGCGCCATTGCCGGCGCCCGTTGAATTTTGCGCGACGTAGATGTTGTTGGCGCTCGCCGCGGAGGCGCTCAACAAGACTCCTAGCGCAATCAGAAATGAGAGCCCGAATCGCGTCCCGATCGTCCGCAGTTTTCGAGTCATGTACGCCTGAATTCCCTCACCCACTTCGTTCATTGAACCTCTCCACGCCCAATCTCAGGAGCGCCATCTTCTACGCACTCGCAAGACTAGCGGTGGGTCCTTCGCCACCACTACTGGCCCTTCGACTAGCTGGCGGACAGGTCGTTGGTACAGTACCCGCCGCGGGTCCGGCCGATTCGATCACCCTGCCTTCATTTCCTATGGATGATCCCTTTTCCCTATGTTCGAATTTAAGAACCTCGGTGGCGTTTCTGCCTATATCCCCGTCCGTAGGCTTCTCTGGTCTAAGTGTCCTGGAGGGCAGGACCTGAACTCATTCTTATCTTGCACGCCCCGCAGAAGCGGAACTGTGATTGGCCCTTTCCGATTCAATGCCTTTCGAGGATTGCATCAGGCATGCATTCTGATGCAGGAATTTGCGGCACAACTGGGGCCAATGCAGCCAGTCATAACCGCCTTCCAGTTTCGCCCGGAGCAGGGAGGGATCGTCCCAGGAGTTCACAGGCAGGCGCGGCAGGCAGAAACAATTACTACCGAGTCTGGCCCGGCCGATGATCGTTGAGACGCCGTTCTCGAAACCATGATTCTTCAGGGCGTCAATGAGATAACGCGTGAAGTCGCGATCTTCTTCCGGAAATGCGTACGGATAGGAGAAGGATTTAATGGGGACACCGAGTTTCTGTTCAATGGTTTCTTTTGAATAACCCAGCTCGTAATCGATTTGCTCGGGCCCAAGCGAGCGCAGGTCCGGATGAGTCACCGTGTGCGAGCCGAAGCGAATCCCCTCGGCATACAGCTCGCGAACCTCGCGCCAGGTCAAATAATCCGCGCCTTCGACCCGCACGGGGGTGTCCTGGATGCGGTCGGTCGCCAGGAAGATCGTGGCCGTGAAACCGCACTGCTTCATCACCGCCAATCCGTCGGTATAAAAATCCTGATATCCGTCGTCAAAGGTAATTACGACCGTCTTGGAAAGATCCTGGCCGGCTTCCATCGCCGCCCACATTTCCGGCAAGTCCATGGTCCTGTAACCGTTGTGGCGCAGCCATCTCATTTGCTGCGAAAAGACATCCGGCGAAGTATTGATTTGATAATATGGATGAGGCTTTGCAAAAAGGTTATCTGAAATGCTGTGATACATCAGGATCGGCACGCGCGCTCCGGAATTCAGGCCCAGAAGACGCGCAACCGGATGGCACAGATAGAGCGTGGCCACCCGATCGATGCGAGGCATTTGGAATTTATTGTTCGTCATGGAAGTTAAGGATTGTCTCGAACAGTTCGCTAGGATGAAAAGGGATCGCAATGTGCGGGCCAATGCCGTCCCCTTGCAACAGATTCGGTTACGGGGAACTCGCCCGATTTGCACCGAAGGTTTTTCCGTGCCTCTTGCGGGAGCAAGAGGGTCGGATAGGCTACCGCCACAAAACTCCCCATCCATCACTTGCCCGCGTATAAAACTTGCAATTCCTCTGCCAGGGCGGAGGACCACTCCCAATCCGTAGCAGCGGAAGCGTATTCTAGTAAGTTCTTTAGTTGCCGTTAATTACATGCTCAGTCCGAGAGATGAAAGCTGCCAATTCAGTTCGATTTTTGGGTAAATCCGCAAATAAGAGAAAAGAATTGTCCTATTGTTGTAAATGGCCTCCGGCAGGAATGGTAAGTCTATTTCCCTGGCAAAGGCGATCTTCCGCAATACCGGGGCCGTGGCAAGCCGCGCGATTGCGCGCCTGTTTCAGCGAACTACTTGTGTGAATTTACAGGAACCGGCAGGTCGTAGGCCAGCCGTCCATTCTCGATCTGGGCGAAGGCCACGCGCGCCCGTTCTGAACCCGGGCCCGCCACTCTCCATGAGCCGGCGGTGCCTTCGATGCGCATCCGGCTTCGATCACGCCACCAGCGCGCCGCATCCCGCGGCAAGGGCTGCCAGAGTTTTTTACGGCCGCAAAATTCCGAGAGATACTGCAGCAGATCTTCATACAGGTCGCGCTCGCGGCGCTCGATCACGTAGTCCGGATGGGCAATGAACGTGGCCAGCCCGTTGCTCGAAGCGATAAAGTCCAATTCTTCTTTCCAGAGGTCGATCGAATACTGGCCGAGAATATGAAACAGAGAATAGTCCTGCGTAATCGTGAGAGGAAGCTCGACCAGGTCTCCCGCAAAATACGGCATGATCGTGCAGCATCCGCCCCTGATCGGCTCGAGATGCGCCGCACACGGGAAAGACATGTCGTAGCCGAACTGCAACGCGTCGGTCCATTCGGCATTCCGGTACATTCCGCCCGTGCGAAAACCTTCGGCGCCCCATTTCCTTGCGTACTCGTTGATTTTATCCGCCCTTTTCAGGAACAGTTCGCGGCTATCGAACAGATGCCCGTCGTGGTTCAGGTCATGAACATTCACTTCAAAACCGCGCGCGCGCATGCTCTCCAGAAAAGTTTCCGAAACGGTGTAGCGCTCCTCGGGAACGACCTGGAACGAACTACGGATCCCGTGGCGGTCGTCCAAATCCATCAGGTCGCCGCAGAACGCTCTGCCCGGCTCATGTTCGATGTCGTGAGTCATGAGGACGCAGCCCTGGTACTCTTCCGGCCAGAACCACACGAACGGGATTCGCTGGTTGTCGTTCGCTTTGACGGATAGGGTCATCAGCTCCGCAAACAAATTGTCAACCGTCTTATCGATGGGCCAGCGGGGGAACTCGATCTTTTTCCAGTCCCGCAAATGGAGCCGTTGAAAATGCTTGCGGACGCCCACGGAAAGAAGCGGCCGCAAGAAATAATAGGATTCTCGGATCAGATTTTTCGCGAAAGAGGGCGCTGCTTCAGGAGCGATATATCGCTCCTTCCGAAGATTCTCCACGATTTCGTCCGCGTCAAATGGAAGCAGAATTTCTCCCCCGCGGGATTGCACGAGAGGAAGAACATCGGAAAGGCCGCCGTTCGGCGTTGGCGCCACCGTTCCGGCGCCGCGCCCGAAGCAAGTCGTCTGCTCCCCAAAACGGAAAAAGCCCGGCGCCTGCCCGAGTCCCCGGGCAACGCCGAACTTGTCAAATTCTTCCGGACACTTGAAATAATCCAGGAATGATGAGGTCATGGAATTAGGACTCGCAAATTCTCCCGATTATGGTTGGTTAATTTTGCCGGCGATCGGAATCCGTAATGACAACCGCAAGGATGCAATCAGAAACCGCGTCCGGTTCGTCTCCGCACCTAGCCGATATGCTTGTACAGGACTCTGCCGACTGCGGACAGGACGCCGTCCGGGAACATACAAAGCATTCGGCGCATCAACCGGGAATTCTCGTGGAGATACACCTGCTTTTCCTTATTCCCGGGATAGCGATAATAAGTCAGCGTCCGCTTGGTCGTGCCGAACTTGTCCTTGAAGGCGACCAGGCCTTCGTTGTCCATTTCGGAGCGGCCGAAATCGAGGCGGTCCGCTCCCGAAGCTTTGCTCTCCTCGATGACCTTCCAGAAGAGAAACGGCATGCCCCCGAGTTGGTGAAAAGCTCCGTCCGAGCAGCCGTATTTGTAAATGACGGTGGAGCGGTGCCGCAGCGTCAAGATCGCTGCAATGGCAACGCCGTTTTTTCGCGCCACCCGGATGTGGACGGCTTCGCCCATGTACTTCGCCACGTTTTGGAACCAGCTTTTCGGTTGCGGCGGCAAGTGGTGCCGCCTCCTCGTGATCAGCTGGAGGTCATAGAACGCTTGAATGAGTTCGTCGCTGCGGCCGGCTTCGTAAGAAAGCTTTTCCTTTTCCGCGCGCCGGATCTTTCGTTGGATGGAATCCTTGTGCAAAGCCTTGAAGAGTTGCCCAAGGCTAGGCCTGAGATCGAGCTCGTGAAAGTAAAATGATTCAAAGGGCTGGAATTGATTTTGCAGATTCTCCCACGCCCGTGATGGCCGAAATTCCAGGTACTTATACTGTTTCCCGGTGCATTCCACGACCAGGCGATCGGGCGACAGCAACTCCTCACTGGACTCGCCGAACAACGGGTCACAATGGTCCGCAAATGGCAGGGAAACCAGCCGCGTTCCCGTCAGCCAACTGGAGACGCGGCAGGCCGCGATTCCGTCCGTCAAGGGTTCCTCAGCGGACGCGGAGGTCAGCACCAGCGGCTCATAGCCGTAAGTGTGCTTCAAAGCTTCGAGCCAGCCTCGCCGGTGGAACGCCGAAGACATCGTGTGGGTAGCAACGAGATCGTCCCAGCGCGTGTCGGTGAGCGGATCGATAATGTTCAATCGTTTTGCAATTCCTGCCGCGGAAAATGAACCTCCAGGATTTTTAGATGGTTGCGCGCCGTTGGTCCCGGGTTCAACCTGCTGGAGTGGAGGGTGGATCATCTCTGCTTGCCTGTGGCGGATTTTCCCATCGCAGCGGGCGACTCGGCGAGCGCTTGTTCGACCGCGTCGCAAAGCGCGTGACCCACCAGAATGTGGCATTCCTGAATGCGCGGCGTTTCGTTCGATGGCGCGGCGATCAGCACGTCGACGAGTCCGCGCATGCGCCCGCCGGAGGCCCCGGTAAGCCCGATGGTATAGACACCCATCTCGCGCGCGATCGTGATGGCCTCCGTGACGCTCTGCGAATTTCCTGAGGTGCTGATGCCGACGGCCACATCCCCGGCGACTGCGAGAGCCTGGAGTTGCCGCGAGAATACGTGTTCATAGCCGTAATCGTTGGCGATGGCCGTCACGGCGGAAGTGTTGGTATGAAGCGCCAAGGCCGGCAGCGGCCGGCGTTCGCGCAAATAGCGTCCGAGGAATTCGGCGGCGAGATGCTGCGCGTCCGCGGCGCTGCCGCCATTTCCGAAGAAGAGGGCCTTGCGGCCGTTGCGATAGGCCGCGATGAGCGCGCCGGCCGCGACGGTCATGGCGGGCAAGCACGCCTCCAGGAGACGACTGTGAACCTCAATGCTCGCCTCGATGTTCTTCCGAAGAATGTCGTCCGTCATCACCGCCTCCCGTTTCGACAAGGCACGTTCTGCTCAGTATAGCGCCGCCGCGGGTGGAAGTTGGAGACTGACATCCTTCGTTAGACCGTTTGCCGCTTACATGAAAAGCGGGGCCGCCAGCAAGCGCTGATCGGCCCCGTTGTGCCATTCGGTGGTGCGCTTCAAGGGGCCCGACTGCTTGCTACCGCACCGCTTCCACGCGCAGGCAGCGCAGAATTTCACGGACCACGCGGGCCTGCTGTTCCGGTTGCAGATTCGGATACATCGGCAGCGATACGATTTCCGCCGCCACCCTTTCCGAGACCGGAAAATCGCCTTGGCGGTAGTTCAGATAGTCGTAGGCTTTTTGCATGTGCAGCGGGATGGGGTAGTGGATTCCCGTGGCGATGCCCGCATCCTTCAGGTGTTTTATCATTCCGTCGCGATCCTGCGTGCGGACGACGTACAGGTGGTACACCGCGCGGGACCAGGACGGCTCAAACGGGCGAACGATGCTGCCTTCCGCGGCCTCGAGCAATTGATTGTATTCCGCGGCCCGCTCGCGCCGCGCGGCATTCCAGTTCGCCAGGTGAGCCAGCTTCACGTGCAGGAAACCGGCCTGCATGGCGTCGAGCCTGCCGTTGTAGCCTTCCATGTCATGGTAATACTTCTTGGCCTGGCCATGATCCCGCAGGACCTTCACTTTGTCGGCCAGCTTGGCGTCGTTGGTCGTGACCGCGCCGGCTTCGCCGCACGCTCCCAGATTTTTTCCGGGATAGAAGCTGAACGCGGCGGCGCGTCCCATCGAGCCCGCCTTCATCCAGCGATTGTTCTGCTTTGAAAAATACTCGGCGCCGTGGCCCTGGCAGGCGTCCTCAATCACCACGAGGCCGTACTGTTCGGCGAGCGCCAGGATCGCGTCCATATCCGCCATTTGCCCGTACAGGTGCACGGGAATGATACCGCCCACGCGCCGTCCGCTGCGGCGGCTGATGAGCTTTCCGGTGGTGTCCTTGCTGCACTGCTTTTCCAGATATTCGCGCAGCCGCTCGGCGCTCATGTTGTAGGTGCGCTCGTCCACGTCGACGAATTCCGGATGCGCGCCCGCTTGGGAAATCGCTTCACTCGTGGCGATGAAGGTGTGCGGCACGGTGACGATGACGTCGCCCGGCTGGATGCCCGCGCTCATAATGGCGAATCGCAACGCGTCGGTTCCGCTGCTGACGGCCACGGAGTGGCTCGTGCTGCAGAATTCGGCGAACGCCTTTTCAAAATTCTCCACCATCGGCCCGCCGATGAATCCGGCGGTGTGCAATACCTGCTGGAACACTTTCGTCAGTTCCTGTTCCAGCTCGACATGAGGAGTTACCAGATCCAGAAACGGAATACCATTCGCATTGCCATTTCCATTTGCTGTGCTCACTTTAAGGCCTCCACGGCGGATTCGATCTTGCGCAACACTTTTGCTGGGTTTCCCGCGACGATGCAATTCGCGGGCACGTTCTTGGTGACCACGCTGCCCGCGCCGACGATGGCATTCTCTCCGATGGTGACATTGGCGAGGATCGTGGCGCCGGTGCCGATGGACGCTCCGTTCTTGATGACCGTCCGCTCGACTTTCCAGTCGGCTTCGGTCTGCAGTTGTCCGTTTGCGGTGGCGCGGGGATAGATGTCGTTGATGAACATCACGCCGTGACCGATGAAGACGTTGTCCTCGATGGTCACTCCCTCGCAGATGAACGTGTGGCTGGAAATCTTGCATTGACGGCCCACCGAAGCGTTCTTCTGAACTTCCACGAACGCTCCGATTTTCGTGTCGTCGCCGATTTCACAGCCGTACATATTGATGAATTTGGAAAGCTTCACACCCTTGCCGAGCTTTACGTCCGGGGCAATGCTGCAGTATTCGTTCACAGGCGCACCAATTCTCCTCTCTGCTTGATGGATTGCTCGGCCGCTTCGAGCATGCGCACCACGCGCAGGCCGGCCTGGCCGTCGTTGAAAGGCGTTTTGTTCTGAAGGATGCAGTCGGCGAAATAATCCAGCTCCACGCGCAGCGCTTCCAGCTGTTCGAGCTGGGGCGCCCACATGTCGCCGGACCGGTAATTCACCAGCATCTCGCGCACTTTTTCGCCGGAAGTGATGTTGACGCCCTTGTCGTACACGCGGATCTTTTCGTCGGCGACCAGATCGTTCCAGACCAGCATTTTCTTCTGCCCGCCGATCATGGTCATGCGGATCTTGACGGGAGAGAGCCAGTTCACGTTGATGTGCGCGATGACGTTGTTCGGGAAATGGATGGTCATGAAGGCCACGTCTTCGACGCCGTTCAGGTGGCATTCGCCGCTGGCCACGATGGCTTCGGGGTCGCCCTTGATCAGGTGGTCCATGATCGAGAGGTCGTGCGGCGCCAGGTCCCAGATCACGCTGACGTCATGCTGGAACAGGCCCAGGTTCACGCGCAGCGAATCGTAGTAGTACAAGTCTCCGAGCGCGCCGCTCTCGGTCAGCTCGCGGATCTTGCGGACCGCGCCGGTGAACAGGAAGGTATGGTCCACCATGATTTTCAAATTTTTGCGCTCCGCCAGGTCGATCAGTTCCTCGGCCTGCTCGGAGCTGGAAGTGAAAGGTTTCTCGACGAACACGTGCTTGCCGTTTTCGAGGGCGGCTTTGGCGAGCTTGTAGTGAGTCCACACCGGAGTCACGATGGCGACCGCGTCAATCTTGGGCGATTTGAGGATTTCCTCGGGATTGGTCGTCACTTCGAGGCTGGGATAGTTTTTCTTGGCTCGCGCCAGCGCGCTCGGATTCATGTCGCAAAGCATTTCGACGGATGTATGGTCCACCCCGAAAAAGTTCCGGACCACGTTCGGACCCCAGTACCCGTACCCGATCACGCCGACTCGGATCATCTGCGACTTTGCACCATTGGAATGGCCGTTGGAATGACCATTGGAATGACCGTTGGAATTGCCGTTTTGGCTCATATTTTCTCCCGACCGTTTCCGGAGAGCCGGTTTCCGGCTCCGCCGTGGATGGAATACGTGCTGCGATCCATTCCCGCTCTGCGGTCGGGGGGATCCAGAGACTACTTAGCGAGTTCCTGTGGCTTGCTCTTGCCTGACTTTGATTCGATAAAGCGTGGAAGCTGTCAATGATTCCCAACGCGTGTTGGAGTATTGCCGCTTCAACCCTCAGTTGTTTTCCTGACCGTGCGTTCACCCAATTGAAAATCGAACCTAGAACCCTGGAGAAATTTCAGACGCCGACAACCCCAAGCTCGGTCAATCCTCCGGCCACTTCGACCGGGGCTGTTCGAGGAGATCCGAGCGGTGAGATCCGCGAACGGTCGATTTCCAGCGCCACCGAACGGCGCAGCAGCGTCACGGAAATGACGACGCGGTCGCTTCCCTTAAAATTCGTCAAGATTCCTTCCATCCCGTCCAGCACATCGTCTTTCACGCGAACTCGTTCGCCGATTTCCAGATAGGGCCACGGCTCCAAATGGATGCCGGAACCAATCGCCGCCTGGATCGAGAGAATCTCTTTTTCATCTACCGCAATAGGAGTCTTGCCCCTTCCCACAACCGAAATGACTCCGGGCGTAATCAACACCGGAAGACGATTGTGGACATCGAAGCGGCAGAAAACGTATCCGGGAAACAGGGGTGCCTCGACGACCTTGAAGCGATCGGACCATTTGCGCTTGGTCGTGTAGGTAGGAAGGAGAGTTTCCAGCCCCTTGCCTCGCAGCAGCGCTGCCGTGGTCCCTTCCCACCGAGACCGGATCTGAAGCGCAAACCAGCAAGAGTTGTTCATGGATTTGGCGTTCATGGATGTGTCAGTTCGCTTTGGTTCCGTTCAATTCCAGTCGCAATGAGCGCACAGGCTACCGCCATAAAGTCCCCATCGCGGCCCTCAAAGACTCACTGAAGGATTTGCAATCAGGCTTCCAAAGTGGTGTGAGACCCGACGCAGGGTTCTTGAACCGTGACCCAATTAACCCGCTAAAACTAAATGACATATGTCTGTGAAATTAATTTCCGGTCCATTTGATCCAGCGTCTCAAGCTCAAAAAAGAAAGCATCCGAGAAAAGCCTTTCCATAATGTACCCAAAGGATTCCAGAGATGCCAAAATTCAGCCCATCTCAGGCATACTTTTCCCAAATAAGACAGTTTTAGAGCAACACGCATGCAATGAGCGACTTGCAGTGGACTTGGGGCGATTGCATGCCATTTTGAGAATTTTGTCCCGAACCCAAAAATCAAGTGGACGGAGTCACTCATTTCTCAAATTCGTGAGCGCTTAGGCAGGACCGTTCCACAAATCGCTGCGATCAATCGGACGTTAGCAACCTCGGCCAGGGCCATGCCCGCCTGTCCCTGGCCCGAAAAACTAGGGAGTGGGGATGGTGGCCGAGGTCTGGGTAGAATCCGCGCTTTGCACACCGGAGGACGTTACTGCTGTGACGATATAGTAGTATGTTAGTCCAGCCTGGACGGTGGAATCGGTATAGGAATCCGCCGCCACCATGCTGGAATCCAATTTTGTGTACGGTCCACCGGAAACTTCGGAGCGGTATACATCGTACCCGGCCACAGCCGACGGGCTGGGACTCCAGGTCAGCGACACGGAATGGGAAACTGTCTGGGAAGAGGTTGCAGCGCCGTCCCCGGAGAGTGAGATCGTCGCCGGCGAATTTGTGGCGTTGCTTGTCACGGTGACGGTTCCGGGCAAACTACCGGAGGCCACGGGAGAGAACGTCGCATCCAGTGTCGCCGATTGTCCGGGCGACAGAATCAAGCCGGCGGAAACACCGCTCACGGAATAGCGCGCGTTCGAAACGCTGACCTTCGATACCGTAACATTGGAATTTCCGGCATTCGTCAGGATGACGCTCAAAGCGCTGCTTTTTCCGACGGCTACGTTTCCGAAATTCAAATTGGGGGCGCTCGACGTGAGGAGGGCCGTGGCCGCCATACCCGTTCCGCTCAAGGAGACCGTCCTCGGAGAACTGGAGAGGTCACTTATGACGGAAACATTGCCCGACAAGGCTCCAGCCGTTTTGGGCGAAAAAACGACGTCAAACGTGGACTGTTTCCCAGCGCCAATCACGAGAGGGAGCGAAATACCCTTCACCGTGACTCCGGCCGCCGTAGCGCTCGCCTGCGTAACCGTAAGGTCCGAACTGCCGTTATTCGATATGGTGACCGATTGAGAAGCCGTATCCCCTATGGGCACGGAGCCAAACTTGATTGACGCGGGGGCTAGTGAAATCGCCGCGGCTCCGGGTGTACTTTGCTGGCTTGAGCTTGTCGCGGGTTTGGCCGCACCCGTAAGACCGATACAGCCCGAGGTGGAGAGGATAGCGGAGAGAAGAAGAGCGAGTGCGGCAGCAGGAATCGCCTTCTTGCCCGTGGAATTTGCTGGCGTCGCGCGTTTCCCCGCGCAGCCGAACCGTTTGTTCATGTTTGAAGTTTTCATCGCAGCGATTGTGGTTTGCGCCAAGCAATGGGACCTACTGTCCCAATGGACATTTGAAGTACAGGGGAGTGAACCTGCACCTTGCAGACAGGTGCGGAGGGAAGCGGCGGGCCGCGCGATGACTACACTGCACGGCCCGCCGAATTGAATTTGCCTAGACCCGTCCAATCTATGGGACGGTTGCTGAAACTTCAGTCGAGTTGGCGCTTTCCACGTTGCTGGAATCCACGGAAGTGACAACGTAGAAGTATGTCGTGCTCGCCTGGACCGTTGAGTCCGTATACGTGGTTGCCGCGATCAGACTCGAATTCAACTTCGTGTACGGGCCGCCGCTTACCGTGGAACGGTACACGTTGTAGCCGGACACGGCGGACGTGCTTGGCGTCCACGTGAGCGTGACCGAGTGCGATACCGGTTGGACGCCGGTCCCGGACAATGTAATGGACGCCGGAGAATTGGTGGCATTGCTGGTCACCTTGACATTTCCCGGGATGGAGCCTGTCCCCGCCGGAGCGAACGTGACATTCAGCGTCGCGGTTGTTCCGGACTTCACAATCTGGCCTGACGAAACACCGTTGGCTGTGTATCCGGCGCCAGTTACGGTGACATTCGAGATCGTGACGTTGGAATTGCCGCCATTGGTAAAGACCACGGGAAGGATGCTGTTGCTGCCGATATTGACGCTTGAAAAGTTCAGAGCCGTCTGGCTGGCATTGAGAATCAATGTAGCCGCGGCGGTCACTGTCAGCGTGGCGGGGTTGCTGGTCGCGCTGCCTGCGCCGTTGGTGACCGTGACGGTAAATTGCGAGCCGTTGTCGCCTGCTGTCGTCGCAGGAGTCGTGTACGAGGACGAATTCGCGCCGCCGATTGCCGTTCCGCCCTTCTTCCATTGATAGGTCAGAGTGCCTGTACCAACTGCCGTCACGCTAAACATCGCCGTCTGCCCGGCTGCTACCGTCTTGCTGGCAGGCTGCCCGGTGATGGTCGGCGGGCCATTGACGGTCAGCGTCGCCGCGTTGCTGGTCACGCTGCCGGACGTAGCAGTAACGGTGACGGTGAAGGACGCGCCGTTGTCGGATGCGGCTGTGGCTGGGGTCGTGTAAGAAGCCGCAGCCGCGCCGCCGATAGCCGCGCCGTTCTTCTTCCACTGATAGGTCAGCGTCCCTGTTCCTGTCGCTACCACGCTGAAGGTTGCAGTCTGCCCGGCATTTACTGTGCGGTTTGCGGGCTGCGTGGTGATGGACGGCGGAACATCCACGGTCAACGTGGCGGCGTTGCTGGTGGCGCTGGAAACGCTGTTGGTGACGGTCACGGTGAATTGCGCATTGTTATCTGAAGCGGCCGTGGCCGGTGTCGTGTATGAAGCCGATGCGGCCCCGCCAATTACCGTGCCGTTCTTCTTCCATTGATAGGTAAGAGGCGCTGTGCCTGTCGCCGTCACGCTGAACGTTGCCGTTTGTCCGGCCGTGACGGTCTTATTCGCCGGCTGCGCCGTAATTGATGGCGCGACGGCGGAAGCCGTCACCGTGAGAGTCGCAGGATTGCTGGTCACACTTCCCGTGCTGTCGGTCACAACGACTGTAAATTGCGTGCCGCTCTCTCCACTCGTCGTCGCCGGCGTCGTATAGGACGCTGCCGTCGCGCCGCCGATGGCCGTTCCACCCTTCTTCCACTGATAAGTAAGAGTGCCTGATCCCGACGCCACGACCGAAAAGGTTGCGGTTTGGCCGGCGGTAACGGTCTGGCTCTCCGGCTGCGTCGCGATAGCGAGCGCCGCCATCCCCGTTCCACTCAGGGAAACCGCAAGCGGGGAATTCGTCGCGTCGCTGACGATGGAGACACTCCCGGAAACGGGACCGGCGGTCTTCGGAGCAAATTGGAACTGGAAGGATTGATTCTGCCCGGCGGCAATGGAAATCGAGGACATCCCACTCACGGCGCTGAACCCCGTGCCAGTGACCGTGGCCTGCGAAATGGTGACCGCTGCCGTGCCCGTATTGGTCAGGGTCAAGGTCTGGGGGCTGCTCGAACCCGGCGCGACATTTCCAAAATTCAGAGTCGTCGCGCTGGCCGTGAGCGTACCCGAAGAAGAACTGTTGGAATTCGAGCTGGACTTTGCAGCAGGTGTTCCGGCGCCCGTCAAACCCACGCAGCCGGAAAGCGACAGGACCGCGAGGGATGAAAGAATCAGAGCGAATAGGCCGAGCGGCGCCCGGCGATTGGAATTTACGTGTGAGTGGGAGCGAAAATTTGTGTGTGCGTTCATGGCGTGTCCAGATTAGGAGTCGCGCCAGAAAGCTCACTACTGGTCCTCCGAGCAAACATGGGACAGGCCGCGCCGCTGTACTTGAGTACAACGAGGCGATGTCCTCTTCACGTTGGTACAGTTGCACCTGGAACGAGACGAGGTTCGTCAGAACGCGCTTGAAAATGATTCGCGCGTTATCAAGAGATGAGGAAAAGTGCGAATCCAGGCTTCGGAGGAGTGTTGCGGCGCTGTGCTAGACTCAATAGTGTCGGGTTACGGGATTCGACGTTGAACTCATGAACATTCAGGATCTTCCTCGCCGCCAAGCCAGCGCTGAGTGGTCGAATCGAATCCTCATTCTTTCGCTTCTGGGGATTGCTTACCTGACTCTATTTCCATTCAAGTTCGATTTTACGGCTACCTACGTATTTCACAGGTCCCCCTTTCTATTGCAGTCTTCCGTTAAACAGGTCATGTATCTGGATTTTTTTCTGAATGTTCTCTTGTTTGTTCCGTTCGGATTTGGCGTTTCCGCCCAGGCGTGCAAGCGGGGCGGGAATCGATGGGCCTCACTTTTCCTGGCGCTGCTGGCGGGCGCGGGCGTCTCTTACACGGTGGAGGTGCTGCAGTTCTACATTCCCGCCCGCGATTCGGGATGGGAGGATGTGATTTCCAATACGATGGGCTCAGTAGCCGGATTTTTTTTGTTCGAGCTTTGCGCTGGCGCTATCTTGGGAACGTTGTCCAAATGCGAAGATTCATTTGAAAGGTGGCTCTCGCCGCGCCGGGCCGCGTTGCTGCTGGCGGCGTATTTCGTAGCCTGCTTTGGAATTTCCGCCCTCTTGCAAAACAAAACGCGTCTAAGCAACTGGGACCCTCAATGCATTCTTTTCGTGGGGAATGACGCCTCCGGCCAGCATCCTTGGGGGGGACAAGTCAATCTTTTGCAAATCTGGAACCGAGCGCTTCCAGACAAAGCGATTGCCGAGTTAATCGGGCGCCGATCGGCTGATCAGGAGAGTACGGGCTTGCTCGGATCCTATGACTTCACGGCCTTGCCGCCGTATCGCGACCGAACTAATTTTTTGCCGGAACTCGCTTGGACTCCAGAACAGCCGCAATTCACGAACGCCCGCGTGCTTGAACTGGGCGCCAGGTCGTGGCTGCGCACACAATTCCCCGTTGAAAATCTCACGCAAGAGATCAGGAAATCCAGCCAGTTCACGGTCCACATCGTCTGCACGCCCGCGGCAATACAAGGCGCGAGCGGCCGCATCGTTTCCCTCTCGCAAGCCGCCGATAACGTGAATTTTCACTTGCGGCAGGAAGGGCCGGCGCTCGTCTTCTATTTTCGCAATCCGTTGTCAGTGAGGCGCTCCATGCTTGCCTGGTACGTTCGCGGCGTTTTCCAGGCCGGGCAAGCGCGGGACATCGTTGCGATCTATGACGGGTCCGACGCGTTCCTCTACCTGGACGGAAATCGTGTGCCGCAAACGTATCACCTGAGTCCTGGAGCGAGCCTCATGCACAGTTTCTATTTCATCAGGCCCTCGGATCTGGATGGATGCGTAATTGTGTATGAGACGCTCATCTTTTTGCCCGCGGGATTGTTGATCGGAGCGGCAACTGGGAAGTGGTCCAGTCAAAAAATCTTTGTCGGATGGATGCTCGCCCTCGGGTGGGTCCTACCGGCGGTGCTGCTTGAAGTTTTCCTGGCCGGGGTGAGTGGGCGGAGGATCTGGATTGGGAATATCGTGCTCTCGCTCGTTTTCGGACTAGCGGGAATCTTGCTGATCAACGCCGACCGGCGTTTTAAAAATTCTCCTGGCGCCGATTGAGATCCCAGGTTTAGCTGGAAGCTGTCGCGGCCATTCCCCACTTGTGGCGGACGGAAGCGTCTAGCTTGCGGAATACGATGCCGTCAACGATGTAGCCGAGCAAGGCGATCAGGACCATGACCGCTACAACCAAATTTATATCGTTCAAATCGCGGCCTGTCATCAGAAGCTGGCCGAGCCCCAGCGAAATGTAAATCATTTCACCGGTGATCAGCGAGCGCCACGCGAAGGCCCATCCCTGTCTCAATCCATCGAGCAGGTATGGCAAGCTTGCCGGCAGCAGTACGTGCCAGAACAACTGCGGCCCTTTCGCGCCCAGATTGCGGCCGGCCATGGACAAGATGCGCGGCACATTGTCGAAGCCCGCCTTGGTGGATTGCGTTACGGCCAAGAGGGAACCGGTGATCGTGACGAAAATTATCGCCGTCTCGCTCAAACCAAACCAGAGCAGGGCGATAGGCACCCAGCAAGCGCTCGGGAGGCTTTGCAGGCTGAGGATCACGCGGCCCAGCGTGTCCTCCAGAAATTTATTGGAGGCCAGAACCATTCCAAGAAGAATTCCGAGAACCACGGAAATGGCGTAGCCGATCACAACGCGCCGCAAACTCACGCCGATGCCGATCCAGAGACTGTGATCCTTGAATCCCTCGTACAACGACTGCGCGACGCCCTGCGGCGTGGGAAAAAGGTACGGCGGCCAAATTTTTGCGAGCGCCAGCGCTTCCCAAACCGCGAGAACGCCGGCGGCAAAAATCAGTTGGTTAACGCTTTTCTTCACGCGAATACTCTGCATTAAAGGAACGGTCAATTTCTTCCCGCAACTGCCCGAGAATTTCCTTGGACAGGTACGCCACGTCGGAATCCTCAACGTGTCGTGGACGCTTTAGGTTGATCTGAAACTGCGTCTTGATGCGCCCGGGCCGGAAACTCATCAGCAAGACGCGGTCGCCGAGCCGCACGGCTTCGCGAACGTTGTGCGTGACGAAGACGATGGTCGGCGAAGTTTCCTTCCAGATGCGTTCGAGCTCATCGTGCAGCATGTCGCGCGTCTGCGCGTCGAGCGCGGCGAAGGGCTCGTCCATCAAGAGAATTTTCGGGCGCAGAGTAAGCGAGCGCGCCAGGGCCACGCGCTGCTTCATGCCTCCGGAAAGCTGATGAATGTAGTGATCCTCGAAATGGGAAAGGTGAACCATGCGCAGAAAAACCCGCGCCTGATCCCGCCTTTCCGTTTTCGATACGCCGGCCATCTTCAATCCGAACTCCACGTTTTGCCGGACTGTCAGCCACGGAAAGAGGCCCAATTCCTGGAAGAGCAAAATTCGATCCGTGCCGGGACCTTTTACAGGACTGCCGTCCACGGTGATTTCTCCCGTCGTGGGACGGTCCAGTCCAGCGAGCAAATGAAGCAGCGTGGATTTTCCGCAACCCGACGGCCCCACGATGCAGACGAATTCGCCTTGCTCGATTTCCAGATCGATGTTTTGCAGGGCGCGTGTGGAGGAACCTCGCGAATCGGCATAGCTTCGAAAAACGCCGCTCAGCGAAATACTTTCTTTTCGCGCGGGCTGGGCCGGTTGCCGGAGGCCGGCATCCGCGGAGAGCTTCTTGCCGTTTTTCAGCGGCTCCGCCAGGTCAACGCTTTCAATGGGCATTCGGCCCCCGCCAATCGAACGGCTGAATAAGTCGATTACGTAGTTTGTCATTGCACTGTTCTCACCTTCTTTTCGCGTAGGACTTCATTCAACAGCGTCAGGTCATAGAGTCCGGAAAGATCCGGCTGCGTTCTGCCAAGGAAACCTTCCTCAAAAGCTTGCTGCGTGGAAGCGGCCATCGACGAGCGAAGCGGATCGCATGTCACCGCCATCCGGGAAAACGCATCGTCGAGCACTTCGGGCGCAAGGGGTTTTCCTGTCTCTTTTTGCAACTGCTGGTTCATGATTTGTTTTGCCTGCGCTGGATTCTTATTGATCCATTCCGTAAGTTCCACGTGAGCGCGGAGAAAATCCTTCACCACGCCTGGATGCTCCTGAAGGAATTTGGGGCGAATGATGAGGTTTGTGATGACGAACTCGTGATTCGGCCAAAGGTCGCGCTCGTCGAGAAAAATCCGGCCGCCCGCCTCATGAACCAGGCGCGCCGCCCACGGCTCGGGTGCCCAGGCCGCGTCGAGCTGCCCCTTCAAGAAGAGCGTGTACTGGTCCGCGTTCGTGATCGGCAGGACCTGAACGTCGCCACCCTTCTCCCGAGGCTTGAGGCCGTTGGCGCGCAGCCAGGCTCGCAGCGCCACGTCTTGCGAGTTGCCTTGCTGCGGCGTCGCGACTTTTTTGCCGTGAAAATCCGAAATCTTCTGAATCCCCGCGTCTTGCCGCACGACCAACGAAGCGCCGCCGCTCGCGGCTCCGGCAATCACGCGAACCGCGTCGCCCTGAGAGCGAACGTAACCCGTCACCGTGGGATTCGGACCGACGTACGTCAGGTCGATCGCGTTGGCGAACAAAGCTTCGATCGCGGACGGTCCGGCATTGAACGCTTTCCATTCAATCTGGACGCCCGGTCCGACCGCCTTCTCAAACTGGCCGTCCGCGCGTCCCACCAGTGCCTGGGCATGCGTGATATTCGGGAAGTACCCCACACGGAGAATAAGGGGCTTTTGCTGGGCGTCGGCAGTGGAGGCGGCGAGAAAGATGATCGTTAACAGAATGCCCGGGGGCCACATTCCCCCGAGCCCTTCGCTCGTGAACCGCCGAATTTTGGAGATGGTTCCCATCGCAATTTCCCTGCACTTCGCGTCCCAAAATAAAAATCCCACCGCCGGTATAGTTCCGGCGGTGGGATTCTAGAATTGCTCGCTATGATTCTAGAGGAATTAGCTCCCGGCGCCAGAAGACGGACACATACAGCAGGTACAACAGAGGCAAGCCTGCTTCGTCTTCTGGACCATGGAAATCACGGGATAAGAGTACTGAAACCGGGTTCCGAAGTCAATGCGGCAATTACTTGGAAGTAAGAAATCGCGTCACCGCGCCTCCCAAATCGGCTTCTGGCGCTTGTCGAACAGATGAGCCACGCGGTGAAGCATTGCACCCTGCCCCCGTTAGTTATAAGTTATCGCTCGGCCGGAGGTCGCACCGGAAATCCCGGCTGGAATCCAATGATGGGATGTTCCGGGGAAGTTTCCGTTGGGGGAGTGGATGCGTTTTCTGGTGACCGGAGGGGCGGGATTCATCGGCTCGAACACGGTGGATGAGTTGGTGCGTCGCGGCCAAGACGTGGTGGTCCTGGATGATTTGTCCGCAGGCAAGACCGAGAATCTGGCCCAGGTGAAATCAAAAATCAAACTGCTGCAGGACAGCATCACCAATCTGGACGCACTGCGCGAGGCTTGCCGCGGGGTGGACTGCGTGATTCACCTGGCGGCGCAGACTTCCGTGCCGCGTTCGGTGAGAGACCCGATTGAAACGAATCTGATCAACGTGAACGGCACGCTGAACGTCCTGGTTGCGGCGCGCGACGCGAAAGTAAAACGCGTGGTGTTTGCCAGCTCCTGCGCGGTCTACGGAAAAACGTCCATCCTTCCCATTACAGAAACCGCCAGCCTGGCGCCGATTTCCCCGTACGGCGTCTCCAAGCAGGTGGGCGAGGCGTATGGCCGCGTGTTTCAAGAAATGTACGGGCTTGAGTTCGTCTCGCTTCGTTACTTCAATGTGTTCGGGCCGAGGCAAGATCCCTGTTCTCCCTACTCCGGAGTCCTGTCGGTGTTCAGCGCGGCTCTGCTGGGGGGAAGGCAGCCCACCGTATACGGTGACGGCGAGCAATCGCGCGACTTCGTCTACGTGGAAAACGTGGTGGCGGCGAATTTGCTTGCCGCCGAGGGAAAGTACGCGCCCGGCCTCGCCATCAACGTCGGCACGGGAACTCGCTGCACATTGAATCAAACTCTCGCTTTGCTCGAAAAAATCACGGGCCGCTCCGCGCAAGCAAAATACGCATCGGCGCGCGAAGGAGACATCCGCGATTCCCAGGCGGACATCGGCCTGGCGCGGCAAGCTCTCGGTTATCTTCCCCGTTTTGGATTTGAAGAAGGATTGAAGCGCACCTGGGAGTGGTTTAGCGCCGCTCAGAATGCCGCCAGCCACCACTGATACTTTTTTCAAATTTCACTTCTGAGGGGTGTGTTTGGAGGCGCGGGGCGGGATCGAACCGCCGATAAAGGTTTTGCAGACCTCTCACGGCCATTTATGCCGGTTTATACGCGGTTCGTTGCTCTTGTTTTTCAGCGGCTTAGAAAATCCGAGTCTAAGCCTGTCTAAGCCTATTTATGCAGGTAGTCGCTACAGTTTCCGCTACAGTCCCGCAAAGCATTCTTTTCCGGTGAACCCCATGCCCCCCGTGGACGCCACCCCGTCCGCGCGCGTACCATGCGGCTCCGGCAATTTTTTAGCAAAAGCGTTCCCATTATTCCTACGCGCGATTGGTCCGAAATTCGGTAGTGGTACAGTTTGAAAGACTACTTCGCCAGATTGGGCCGTAAGGGAGGACTCCTTGGCGGAAAAGCTAGGGCTGAAAAACTTAATGCGGAGGAACGAACGGAGAGCGCGAGAAAGGCCGTTAGAGCGCGCTGGACTAAGGCGCGGACGAAGACATAACACGCGAGTGCTGCCTCGATCTCTTCAAACTCTTAGGCTCGATTTCCTCATTGTCCAACTGCCGCTCTGACTTGACCTTCCGACGAAATACCTCCATTTGTCGGCGGAGGAGTTCCCCCAACTCCGGGTTGTTCCAAAACTGCTTTGGCTTCTGATTCGGCATTTGCCTTGTCCTCCTCTATTATGTCATCTGATATGAATCTGACGAACGGGCTAGCTGACGGAATAAGCGAATAGCTTTCTAAGTCTTCAAGAAGGGCCAGTTCATCGGCTGTACAATCCCGAACGGTGCCTGACTTAAACAGTTCCTTGGCTTCTTCTCTATCAATCACAAAACTGTGTGAGGGATATCCGCTGATGAACGTTTCCAGCGTCTCTGCGTCACAAATACCGCTCTTGCGTATCAATCTCTGACCATATTCTTTAGCAATGGCCATAGATCGCTTGACTTCCCCAACATGGATAGCGTCAATTTGATCTGTGATTGGCGTATAGAGTGCTTGGGTCAATTTTGCTGCTATTTCTGACGCCGTGCGCACCGTTATGCGCCCACTACTCCTAGTTGTTAGAGAGACAAGGAAGTGATCGAATGCATCCTGTGCGTTCTCCGCGAGAGCGGTCAGCGCAGTCATAACGGTAAGTCCAGATTCTGATTCCCACAGCTCGTCCTTCTTGGCCAGTTGAATGTCCAATGGCCCTATTTCTCCGTTTTCGGAAAAGGCGAGTTCGTTGGCTCCGAGGACCATAAGTGTTCCTGCACTTTTGCAGCTACCAGATATACAGACGGTAAATTTCTTATAGTGGTTCTGAATGCTGCGCGCCATCCGGTAGGCGACATCGGGATCACCACCATTCGTTACTAAGATCATCATCAAATTAGGTCGGCATGCTCGGGTCGTACACAGCTTTGTAATCCTGCGATCACGGCCCCGTTCAATGGCCGCATTAAACATGAGGATGTCTGAATTTGTAGCGGCAACAATGCGCCGCATAATCGCGGTAGCTTCTGGGGACCACATGGTAAGCTCCTTTGTTACCGCGATCATATCACTCTGCTCCCGTGGCTTTCTTAATGATTCGCACAGCGGCTTGGCTGAAGTCCTCTGGTGACTTTTTCTTTCGCTTATTCTTCGGCTTTGCCGATTTGCTCTTTTGCAGTCGTTTTTTCATAGTCGTCATTAGAACACGCCAGTCAATCCCATGTTGGCTCTAGGAATAGACTTTGTTCTATACAGGCAATTACCGAGAAACGCTTGGGCGAAACTGCACCACTACCCACTATTTCTTCAATCGACCAGACTAAACCTGCACTTGAGCAACCGTGTTAACATGCAGTCATGCCTCGCGCGAACAAGCTTATGCCCGCCCAAATCGTCAAACCACGGCCAAAGCCGGAACCCGGCGCGAGACCGCCACACGGGACCCGCGCAGCACTCATCCGGCGCATGAAGTGCAGATACCCGGAACTGTCAGAGGCACAAATCGGCCGTCGCGTCGGTTGCAGTCGCCAGAACGTCAACCAAGTCCTTGCTGCTTTTCTTGACGGCCACTCGGAAGCGGAACTACGCGATTTTCAGGCGCAGAAGGCGGATATTTACGATGCGATCCAGCAGCGCGCGCTTGAATGCGTGACAAGCGCCAAACTCCAAAAAAGCTCCGCACCGTCTTTGGTCACGGCAGCCGCGATCCTGGAGGACAAGGCCCGGCTCGTGCGCGGCCAGGCCACCGGCATCAACGTACAAGTGCTTATGGACGTGGCCAGCATGATACGACGTGAAGAATAGGACCGCGAGCGGTAACTGCATATAATAGATTCGTTGCACTTCAGAGTCCACGCCGAACGAGAGAACGCAATGCGGCCTTTTCGTCCTGCGCGAAGGATGCGATGGCGTCCGGGCATGGGGTTTCGTCCAAGGAGGTAGACCCGGCTGATCTACCTCCAAGAAACATCTGGAATTGGATACAATAAAAGTGCCTAGTAAACCACGAATGCCTACCGATCCAATGCTTCTCGTTGACCTGATTTACAAGAATTCCAAACAAGAAGACTTGTTGCTCCCACAAATCACTCGGCTCGTGAAGCTAATGTACCTCACTGAGCTGGAGTATTTCCGGCTACGGCACGAAAGGCTCACCGATCTTGATTGGACCTTCTATCTCTTTGGTCCTTATCCGATGTCGTTAAGGAGTTTCTTGGGCGAACCTGAAATCGAGAGCAAGGAATGGAGGTCGGGAAAAACATCAAAGAGTATCGTTCGAGGCGAAGACATATTCATGAAAGCGAAAGCAGAACTTGATTTGGAAGCGATCATAAAGAGAGTCGTGAAGACATGGGGCGATGCTGACCTGAATCAGTTGCTCGATTACGTCTACTTTGAGACAGAACCAATGCAAAATGCAAAGCGGGGCGATCTCCTGGATTTCTCTTCGGTTGCAGCCGATGTCGCCAAGAAATTACAGGTCAACTTGGACCGGGCGAAACTTAGCGAAATCAAAAAGAAAGTTTCTGAGCGTGCAAAAGCGTACGCTCAGCTCCGGCAAGCTAGCTCCCCTCCACTCGATCTTGCCGAAAACCTTGCGATTTGGGATGAAGAGGAAACAAGACTCTTTCCATCCGGGCCTTGCAAAATCCGGCTGAGTGATTTGGTACCAAAAGAATGAAGGAAGGGCTCTCCAACCTTCTCTGCTCAAACTTTTACAAGTTTCTCGAACCAAGTGGTGCCTCGCCGAATCCCCCGATTCCAGGTCAGATCGTGGTGGCACACACGGTCTACCCTCCAATTGATCCCTGGATTTTGAAAGTAATAAATTACAACGCGCTGGACGAATCGAGGTCACAGTACGAGGTCAAGCGGTTTCAGGCTGATGACCGAAGTCACATGCCTATAGCTGAACTTGGCCTTCGCAGCGACGAGAACTATTACTTATACAGAGGTAAGGAACGGCCATTAATCGTTGTCAAAAGCATTGGCTCGCGCTGGATGAACCCTCTTCATGACGAAAGCCTTTACGCGTGTGTTCCTATCTTCTCCTTCAAACCTCGTCATACGGACCTGTCACGAATAAGAACAATGGGATTTTGCTTTCCCGATCTCTTCTACTTGCCGTCACATGCCGACGGGTGCACGGAAGAGAGCTCGGCACGATTCGAACTTATGCAGCCAATAGCGCGAAGGGCTTTGCACAGCTATTTCAAGGGTTCTCCCTCTAGGCCAGTAGCCCTCTCAGATGAAGCCTTCGCCTTATTCGTCAACCATATGGGCCGATTCTTTCTATCGAAGGACTTGGACCTCCAGATTTGTGAGCATATCGACGTATACCGCTCTCTCGTGCTCGAAGAAATAGAGAAACAAGGGTTGAAGTAGCGCCTATCTTTCTATCCTGACTGTTTGGAAACGGGACTGGACTGAGTTTGATCTAGCCTGGTTCGTACCAATCGTATTTGTAGAGAGCGTCTGTCTGTGCTTCGTTTCCGCGTGCCCGGAATTTCTTCGCCAGTTCTTCAACGTCCTCAGTGGTCGGGTCAAAAGCGGCCAACGGTGGTCAGGTCAAAACCGGCCAACGGATGTGGCCCGGGACATGGTTCTTCTATCCCATCTTCTCTTGATCAGGCAAGTCCGTTTTCGTTCTCCAGCTCCTTGGTCCGCATTTCAGGATGTGACCGTGGTGTAGCAGGCGGTCGAGCATGGCGGTGACGGCCGCGCTGTCTCCGAGCAGTTTGCCCCAGTCTTCCACAGGGCGGTTGGAAGTCAGTAGCGTGCTGGCACGCTCGTGACGACGCATGACGATCTCCAGGAGTTCTTCTGCCGCTGTGGATGCTAACTTGCGCATACCCAGATCATCGATGATGAGCAGCGGCACGGTGGCCAGGAGTTCCATATGCTCCTTGCGGGTTCCGTCGATGGTGGATTCAGCGATTTCCTCGAGCAGAGTGTGTGCCTCGCGGTAGAGCGCGCGATAGCCCTGTCCGATCGCCGCTTGTCCGATGGCCTGGGCCAAGTGACTCTTGCCAGTGCCGGGTGGACCTAGAAAAAGTGAGTCTTCGTGGCGAGCGATGAACGCAGCTGTGGCCAGATCGAAAACCAGACTTCGATTCATCTTTTTGTTGAAGTTGAAATCGAAGTTGTCGAGGGTTTTCTGCGGATCGCGAAACTGCGCTTGTTTTCTTCGTCGCTCCAGCAGCCGGTCGGTTCGGCGTGTGAGTTCGTCCGATACCAGACAGGAGAGGAAGTCGATGGGCGCCATCGGTTCCGCCTGGGCCTGGTGCAGACGCGTCTCGAGTACGGCAGCGATGCCTCCGAGGCGCAGTTGTCGTAACGCACTGTTTAATTCGATCAGATTCATTCTGGTTGCTCCTTGAGTTTGAGATTGATGAAGTCGCGATACTCGGTGAGTTCACGGATCAGCGGATCGACCTGCCGGAGAGTTAGTTGTGGGCGGCGCTCGAGATAACGGCGCACGAAGCGATACTCCGGCACACCGATCTCGATGGCCGCAGCACAGGCATCTTCCAGAGCCGCCGTACCGTATTTCTTGGCTAAGGAGAGGATCCCCAGGATGCGGCGAATCCCCACCTCACCTTGGCGCTGATAGATGGCCACACACAGTACGCCGACCTGGGTTCCAGCATGGCCCGCTCGGCGCAACAGCTGAGCGGTACGGAACGGCATTTTCTTTGGGTAGTCTTCGCTCTGGATGCGATACCAGCCGCGTTTCTGGCGGATATGCTCACGGAGAAGTTGATTCGTGCTGGGATGCAGGATGCGCACGTGCAGCGCATCCCATTGCACTTTGACGCTTCGTCCGATCCACCCCGGAGGCAGGCCGTAATAGGCTGCTTCGACCTCCACGCAGCCATCCAGATGTACGACGCGTTCTCCATACTGGTAGTAGCGGAAGGGTTCCAGCGGCAGAGGAAGCAACGATGGTTTTTCCTCGTTGAACATGGCTGCCACTTGCCGTTTCGTGGTGCCATGAATGCGCGTATCTGCCCAGCGTTCTTCCCAGCGATCCAGATAAGCCTGCGCTTCTTCCAAACTCTCGAAGCGCAGACCTTTGAGAGGAGTTTTCTGTGCGTGTCCGACACCCGCTTCCACTTTTCCTTTTCGATCGGGATCTTTAATCCGGCAAGGCATGGCCACGACGCCGTAGTGGGCGAGCACATCCCGAAAGAGTGGATTGAGAGTGGGATCGTAGATGTCCGCTACGATGACTCCCTCGCGCAGATTATCGAGTACCACGATGCGAGGACACCCACCGAGTCGACGGAAGGCTTTCTCATGTAGCTCGGCCCAGACACGGGAACTCGAACGGAATAACAGCAAGCGTATGGACTTGCGGCTGTAGCCCAAGGTCAGCACGAACAGTCGCGTTCGTCGGTATTTTCCGCTTTGCGGGTCGCGCACCATCGGGCCCGATCCGTAATCGACCTGGGCCTCTTCTCCGGCGGCGGTCTGGATGATCCCCACGGCTTGTGGCAGCTCGGATCCGTGAAGCTTGTGAACAAAACGCTTCACGCTTTGGTAGCCACCTGGAAAGCCGTGATCGGAAACCAAGTCCTGCCAAATGGCCATAGCATTCCGGCCGCGACTCAGCCCCTGCTGAATGAGTTCGCGGTAAGGCTTGCAGGCGCTGGTCACCCGATCCTGGTTGCCCGTTGGAGGTGAAATCGGAGGGCCTAAGTCGGTGGTCACCTCGTTGGCCGGTTTTGAATCAGCCGCGTCGGTGGTCACCTCATTGGCCGGTTTTGCCGGCGCTCGCCGTCCCCAGGCGCCGGGCGGTCGTACCGCGATCCCGGCCGCCTTCAGGTAAGCGCCTACTGTTTCTCGACGCACACCGGTGGCTTGCTCGATGCGCCGTAGAGGCCATCCGAGCTTCCCCAGTGCTATGACTTGTTGTTTCTTCTCTTCGCTCAAGACATTGCTCATGCTGACGGAGGCTATAGGCCCTCTCGCCAGAGTCAATGTCCCGGGGTTTACCGTTGGCCGGTTTTCAGGTGACCTTCATTGGCCGGTTTTGGGTGATCACTGAGGTCAACGTGGAGGTTCCCGCACAGAACCATGATGCTTCTAGCCTCTCCTGCGTACTCGACGGCCCGCTCAACCATGTAATCTTCCCTAACTGCATCGGATGGGACACGCGCGGAAAAACGGTGCCGCCCATTTTTCAGGTCCACATAAAACCCGTCATCGGCGAGGTGTGTTTTCATTGCTCCGAACCGGCGTACTTCGCTACGTTTGTTTTGTTCTTCGAAGATTCCGGCTGCTCTCCTTACTTCCTCGGGCATGTCTATGGCCATCCATGGGAACGGGAGGTTTAGGGCAAAGGTGAGTTGTGCGCCAACAGTTTCATCTGTGGGCTGAGCTTCTTCACAGATGAATTGAACTTCGTGCTTTGCGACTAGCCCCGTCAAGAGGTCTCTATACGCGGCCTTCATTTCTTCCGTTCGCCATGCGTTCGCTCTCTGAATTTCATGGTCCACGCCAAGAACTAGAATGTTCATATTCTGTCCCTCAAACCACAACTCGAAACTTGCTTCTCTAGACCGCCACTGTTATACAAGTTTTGCCGATATGACTGAACTTATTTGGGACGGAAAGTATAAAGACGGTAAGAAGCAGGGGCCGGTGCGGATTGCGCTGCCGTTTCAGACTATCGAGACGGTCAATGAGAGCGCACAGGACCGACGGAGAAATCTTGAGCTTTTCGCCAGCGGGCGAGATACAGAGTGGCGCAATCGGCTCATCTGGGGAGATAAAAAGTATGTCCTGCCTTCGCTTCTGCCGGAGTTCGCGGGAAGAATAAATCTGATATACATCGACCCGCCATTCGATACGGGCGCGGATTTCTCGTTTAATACTGAGATTCCGAACTGCGACGAATCCTTTACAAAGCAGCCGTCGATTCTTGAGCAAAAAGCTTACCGAGACACGTGGGGCCGAGGTCTGGAATCATATGTGTCATGGCTATATGAAACTATAGTTCTCTTACATGAACTTCTCTCAGACGATGGGAGCATCTATCTGCATTTGGACGAACACGCTGATCACTACGGCAGGATAATTCTCGACGAGGTTTTTGGCCCTGATTCCTTTAGAAATCAGATAGCCTGGAAGAGCACCAGTGCCCATAGCGACTCGCGTCGGTACGGATCAAACCATCAGACCATCTTGTTTTACACTAAGGGAAATTCTTGGACTTGGAACAACCCGAGAATGGATTACGACCCTCAGTACGTGGAGCAATACTATCGGTATAAGGAAGCCAACGGCAGACGATTTAAGTCGGGGGATTTGTCCGCATATGGCCTTCAAGGGGGCGGTTACACCTACGAATGGCACGGACAATCGAAACTGTGGCGAGTACCCCCCGAAACGATGCAACGTCTCCACAATGAAGGAAAAATCTTTTACACGAAAAACGGCGTTGCTCGGCTGAAATCATATCTCGACGAAACTGACGGCATGCCTGCTCAAACACTCTGGGGCGATAAGGCGGTGCAGTATGTAGTTTCTTGGGGAGTGGAAAAGCTTCCCTACGAAACGCAGAAGTCAGAGGGTTTGTTACAGCGCATTATCGAGGCGTCGTCCGATCCTGGGGACTTGGTGCTAGATTCTTTTGTGGGCAGCGGTACGACTGCCGCAGTGGCGGAGAAACTCAATCGTCGCTGGCTTGCCTGTGACCTAAGCCGATTTGCCATTCACACGACGCGCAAGCGTCTGCTAGGAATTGCGGGTTTGAACCCTTTCATCGTTCAGAATCTCGGGAAATACGAGCGTCAAGCATGGCAGGTCGCGGAGTTTCCCGCGAATGGCAAAGATCACCTTGAAGAACAGCGCCAGCGGGAGGCTGCATACCGCAAGTTCATTCTCGACCTTTACCATGCGCATCCCATGACCGGACATGCCTGGTTGCATGGCACAAAAGCGGGACGAATGGTGCATGTCGCTGCGGTGGACGCGCCAGTTACCCAAGCGGACGTGAAGGCGATTGCGAGAGATGCGTGGAAGGCTGTCGGCACGAGTAAGGATTCGCCCACCAAGGCAGGCGTGGACATTCTCGGATGGGAATTTGCCCTTGAGGTGAACGAGGTCGCCAAGCAAGTAGCTGCCGAATCGCGCGTGGATGTTTCCTTTAAGAAAATTCCGCGCGAAGTGTTGGACAAGAAGGCCATCGAACAAGGCGACGTGCGATTTTTTGAGCTAGGTGCGTTGTCTGTTGGCGCAAAGGCAGAGACGCGCGATGTGACGTTGACGCTCACAGATTTTGTCATCCCCACGGACGACATCCCCGAAGAAGCACGTAAGGCGATAAAGCACTGGAGCCAGCTAATTGATTATTGGGCCGTGGATTGGGACTACAAGAACGACACATTTCACAACCAGTGGCAGGCGTACCGGACGCGCAAAGAGCCCAAAATCGAGCTACAGACGAATTACGGTTACAAAGAACAGGGTAACTTTCAAATCGTGGTGAAGGTGATCGACATTCTCGGGAACGACACGACCAAGACGCTCGAAGTCATAGTGAAGTGAGATAACCTAGCCATGCGTAGAAAGAAGCGGACTGGTTCTCCCACGCAAACAGAACTTCTCGATATAACCGCACGTCTGCGCACTGGCCCGTGTGTGCCCGCCTTGCGCGAAGCAGTAAAGTCGTGGAAAGCCGGAGGGTGTAAGGGCGTCACCGACACGACACGCATTCTGCTCAACCACTGGTTCCATACGGACCACCGACTGCGGACAGGTCTTCCGTTCAAGTACCACGCTTCACAGCAGGAAGCCATTGAAACGCTGATTTTCGTCTGGGAATACGAAAAGATTCGGACGCGCAAAGGTTTATTGGAGCGATACGCTCAGGACTTGCGCGATCTGCGACTGCCTCCCTTTGACGAATTTGCCCGTTACTGCATCAAAATGGCGACGGGGAGCGGAAAAACAAAGGTCATGGCCCTAGCAGTTGCGTGGCAGTTCCTGAACGCGATGCGCGAACCGGACGACGTAGCGAGAGACTATGCTAAAACGTTCTTGGTACTCGCTCCGAACGTGATCGTTTTTGACAGGCTGAAGACAGATTTTGCAGGAGGCAGGATTTTCCAGTCCGATCCGGTGATCCCGAAGGAGCTTGGAATCTTCTGGGAGTTCGACTGCGTGATGCGCGGCGATGCGGAAAAGGCGCACGCAGAAGGAACACTCTTCCTGACAAATATCCAACAGTTTTACGAAAGGCCGGACCGATCAAATGAAAATGAACCGGAAGCAATGACCGCTGTCTTGGGATCGAAACCTCCCGCCAAGAAGCTGGAACTGACCGATTTCGGCGACCGGATTGGCCTTCGCGCGGGAAGGCTCCTCGTCGTCAATGACGAGGCACACCACACACATGACGAGGAAAGCGAGTGGAATAAGGTGATAAGGCGCTTGCATGGGGAAACGCCGATCACCGCGCAATTAGACTTTTCTGCTACGCCTCGTTTTCAAAAGGGTGCGATCTTTCCGTGGACGATTTCGGACTACCCACTAAAACAGGCCATACTGGACAACATCGTGAAACGGCCTGTGAAGGGGATTGCGAAGATCATCGAAGCGAAGTCTGAGCATGCCAGTGTGAAATATCGCGGCTATTTGGCCGCAGGCGTCGGGCGCTGGCGGGAGTATTGCGAGCAGTTAGTGCCTCTCAAGAAGAAACCAATTCTTTTCGTCATGTTGAACAGTACGGAAGAAGCGGATGATGTCGCGAATTGGCTCCAAACGACCTACCCAACTGAATTCGGCGAAATGAAAACGCAGGTCATCCATACGGACAAGGGCGGGGAGGTCAGCAAGGGGGATCTCGATACTGCGAGGAAAGCGGTTCGGGAAGTAGACAGCGAGGATAGCCCCATTCACGCGATTGTCAGCGTCTTGATGCTTCGGGAAGGCTGGGATGTTCAGAACGTCACGGTTGTCGTCGGCTTAAGGCCCTACACAGCCAAAGCAAACATTCTGCCGGAACAAACAATTGGACGTGGTCTGCGGCTCATGTTCAGAGACCTGCCAACGGGTTACATGGAGCGCGTGGATATCATCGGCAACAAAGCCTTCCTCGATTTCGTAGATGATCTCGAAAAGCTCGAAGAATTGAAGCTGGACACGTTTGAACTTGGCAAGGATAAGCTGAGAATCGTCACGATCCTGTCACTCGAAGACCGAAAGGAATTCGACATCGGTTTGCCAGTCCTCACGCCGTCCCTTGTAAGAAAAAAGAGTCTCGCAGAAGAGATTGCTGGGCTGGACGTAATGGGATTTCAATCCATTGTCTTGCCAATGAGCGAAGACGATCCGCGCTCAAAGACGTTCACATACGAGGGCTATGACATTATTACTCTCAAGAAGGAATTTGAGCGGGAATACACGATCCCGGAGCCGCAAACCGCCCAGGAAGTGATCGGGTATTATGCGCGTCGCATCGCGGAAGCTGTGAAACTCCCGGCACAATTCGCCGCCCTGGCTCCGAAAGTACGGGCATTCTTCGAGCAAAAAGCCTTCGGGCACTCGGTTGACATGAATGACCATGCCATCGTCAAAGCGATGAGTACGCCCGTCGCACATTATGTCTGTGTGGACGTGTTCAAGAAGGCTTTGCAGGCGCTGACTATCGAGGAGCAAATACCACAGTTACTTGAACCCGCAAGAATGCTTTCCACCTGCCAACCGTTCCCGTGGTCGCGCCCAGTGTGGGAAGGCCAGAAATGCGTCTTCAACTTGGTGCCGTGTGATAACGACTTCGAACGAGAGTTCGCCAAGTTTTTGGACAATGCCACTGACGTAACGGCCTTCGCAAAGCTCCCCCGCGCATTCGGCTTCACTATCGAATACACCGACACGTTCATGAATTTACGGAACTACGAACCGGATTTTGTTGCAGTGGACAAGATCGGAAAGTGTTGGCTTCTTGAATCAAAGGGCCAGGAGAACGTGGATGTTCTCCGCAAAGACGTTGCCGCCGTGCGGTGGTGCGAGAATGCTACCAAGCTGACTGACCAGAAATGGAAGTACGTGAAGGTTCCTCAGAAGGAATTCCAGGTCCTACAACCCAACCGCCTTGCCGATCTAGCGGCGCTTGCCCCGTCGCTCTTTGATGAAACGAGTACCATGTAAATGAGACGCTCGGGAGGTCATCTTGGCTGAAGACGCATTCATGAGTGAGCTTCAAGCCAAAGTTCCGCCAGACTTGCTGCCATTTCTGGATCGCCGCGACGGCGCAGCCCAACTAATTTTCGGACTACCCCGCACCATTCGACCGCAAGACGTAGCAGTCCAATCAGACCTACAGCGAGCATGGGAACTGTGCGGACTCTATTTCTTTAATCAACAACGATGGCATGAGGCTCTTCCAATCTTCCAAGCTCTCTATGAGCACATGCTCAAGCACCAACTGCAAACAGGATCCCATGTACACAAAGGCATGCCCCTAGTCTGGATGAGTGATTGTTTTAGCAGATTGGGCTGCACTGTCCTCGCAAAGCGATATCTAATGCTCACAACGTGCGAGGATGCAATTCGCGATAGAGGTGACATTTCACCAGAAACGACGGGTCTCTATTTCCGGATAGTTTGGCTCCACGGTCTTCGACACCAGGAAGTTAAAGCCTATGCAGAAAAAATCTGGAAGCTTTTTCAAGAGCACCCTGAAGGAGCGATGTTTCCTGAATGGATCGTTCAGGAGATTGACCAGCACTGGATGACCGAATACCCTTCTCAGCAAGAATCGTCGAATTACACGGTCACACGGACTTACGTTAGTTCGCTGCTCGACAAAATGGGCGCGGGCGATGGTTTAGCCTTAGAAAGGCTGGCTCACTATCTTCTTAGTGCGATACCAGGTTGTCGGGCGTATATGCGGAAGCGTAGCGCGTCTACTGATTACGACGTGGTCTGCGGAATGGAGGGAGTTGATCTGGATTTTCGCTCCGATCTTGGAAGGTACTTCCTATGTGAGTGCAAGGACTGGGGACGTCCGGCCAATTTCTCTGCCTTCGCTAAGTTCTGTCGCGTACTCGACTCGGCAAAATGTCGGTTCGGAATCCTTTTCTCCAAGAACGGAATTACCGGGACCAAGAGAAGCACCGATGCAGCACGAGAGCAGATCAAGGTATTTCAGGACAGAGGGATGGTTATAGTCGTAATTGACTTGAAGGACCTTGAAAAAATCGCCGAGGGAGCAAACCTCATCACGATGCTTCGCGCAAAGTATGAGGAGGTGCGACTTGATCTCCGTCGGTAGTTTCCGCGTCTCAAAAACACTTGTTTTTGGCGGGTGCCAAACCGCTCAATCGGCTGCTTGCGCGTAACGACTTACGGGCGCGCGTCCGATGGGGTTTTTGGCGGATGCGCGCGCCAGCCGGTAGACTGTTCCCTCTCCTACCCCTAGCTCTTCGGCAATCTTCGTCCAGGAAAGCCCTTGGACCCGCAGAGAGGTAATTCTCGCCGCGTCCACGATCTTGCGCGGCCTGCCCAGCGTCTTTCCCTTGGCGCGGGCGTTTCGCAGACCGGCCCGAACACGTTCTGCAATAAGGCTACGCTCAAGTTCTGCCACGGCTCCCAGTACGGTGAAAACCATCTTCCCAGTCGGAGTGGTTGTGTCCATCTGTTCGCTTAGGCTCACGAATGCGATTCCTAGAGCGTTAAATGTTTCCAGCGCACGGAGCAAGTGAGACACCGACCGGGCGAAGCGGTCAAACTTCCAGACGCAAACCACGTCAAAGCGGCGCTTGTGCGCGTCGGCCATGAGCCGGTTTAGCTCGGGCCGTGAATCCTTCGCACCGCTCACTCCGGCGTCGATGTACGTGTCCACCAACTGCCAGCCGCGTGCTTCCGCGAATTGCTGCATCTCCCGCGTCTGCATGGTTGCATCCTGCCCGTGATTGGTTGTGCTGACTCTGGCGTATATCGCTAGTCGGGTTTTCATGGCGTCCCCTTTGGCTTCGGGCCGGGCTTTTGCGCGGTCTTCACTTTGCGGCCTTTGGCAATGTCGGCATCGGTCCATTGCCAGAGCATCCTTCCGTCCGCGAGCTTGATCCCGTGCGGGTGAATCTTCCCGTCTCTGAGCCATCGGTGAATCGTAGCGAAGCTGACTCCTATTAGCTTGGCTGCCTTTGGTGTCCCGTACGTTTTCATGTGTTCCTTTCCGGCCCTAGAGGGCCATCAATTCGACTTCGAGTCGCATAAGGCAATCGCGCACGTTATTCCGTGCCTCTTTCGCCAGTCGTGCCAAGTCTGGCCCGTTCCCATTTCCGCCTTCTGCGTGCCAGACGGTATCGAGATACGCCGCAATCTCTCCGGCCATGCCATAGCTCGAAAACTCGATCACGCGGCACCGGGACAGGAAACGCGGTTCAAGGTTCCCGGTTTCGTTGCAAGTGAAAATGAAAATGGTGTTCGGAGGAAATGCAGTCGCGTCCAGCTTCGATAGCAGAGCCAATTGCGCGGAGGGCGTCATTCTGTCGGCCTCGTCCACGAGCACGATATGGAATCCACCCGCTAGTGGGACAAACCAGCAATCGTGGCACGACTTCTCGATTGCTTCCGCGTTGCACTTCTGGCTAGGAACGTGGTGCAATTCCGCGTTGACCTGAACGGCGAGGGCTAGGGCCATGCTGGTCTTTCCGACACCCGGAGGGCCGACAAACAGCCAAGCGGACGGATACGGTTTGCTCGCAAACTTCGCCAGAATCTTCTTAGGCTTGTCCAGGCCGACAAACTCCGCAATCGTGCGCGGACGGTACTTTTCCGCGAGTGACTGAGGAAAGCTGAAAGAAGGGGTGTTCATAGCACACCCCCTCGAATGTAGTCCGCTGCCTTTTGTGCTTGGGATGCGGCAGACACAACCATGTGAGAGTCCGTCTTGAGCACATCAATCCATGACTTGAGATACGCGGCAGAATTGGAAAGTGTCTTGCGCTCGATGCCAGCGATACCGCACAGCATCGCGGCACCCATTTCGGCAATCAATTCCTCTTTCGAGTAGGATTCGGAACCAAACGAATTTAGCTTTTCGATTCCGTCGCGGCCTACTCGGGAAGCATGGCCCGTGCTATGGGTCAATTCATGGAATAGCGTCGAGTAGTACGCTTCGGGAGAATCGAACGCAGTACGCGACGGGATGCCTACGGTGTCCGTCGAGGGCCGATACCACGCGCGGTAATCTTGCTCCATTGCTGGCGGATTTGGCATCTGGCTAACGATGCGCTCGCATTGCTCGATTGGATTCGTTGAGCGGACGGCCTCGGGAGAAATGACACCCTCGCATTGCTCGACGTTGAACAGAGTGTGATAGCGGAGAAGAACGGATTTGCGCTCTACGGTTTCGCCGTCCGCGTCCTCGGTTTCGCGCGTTCCGATCTTCCAGAACACGACGCGCGTTCCATGCTGGCCCTTGCGGACGTGTCCCCCGCGTTCTGTAGCCTGTTTATAAGTCAACCAGTATGGCGAGCCGTAGCCATTGCTGGCCAGAAGAAACACGTTTATCCCACGATAGGCCTTCTTGCTGACAAGGTTCTTCGGGGGTTCGATAGTCCACGGTTTATTCCACGGTGCTGTGCCAGATTCGAGTTGCTTGAGAATTTGCTCTGTGACGATGGAATAGACTGACGAGTGTTGCTGTAGAATTGATTCAGCTTGCATCGGAGAACACGCTCCTTTGTGAGTTAGGCTCTGCCGGATGTTCTAAGCATCTTGCAGAGCCGTTTTAATTCTACACATATAATTATCACATCCTGAAAAGTCTGTCAAGAAAAATCGACACGGAAACGAAAAATGGTTCGCATGCGGATTGCTCGCAGGGCGATTTGCACGGAATGTATCAGAAAATTGGACCTAGACTTTCGGCCCATTTTACGCGGTTTTTACGCACACTCTCCGTTCGATTGCTCGCGCCACAAACGAAAAGGATACGGCGAACAGGATGCTGTTACCGTTAAGGGAAGCATGCTTTGGGGGGAGACCCGCCATCCCCCCATTGACAGGGGTGGTGCGAATTGACCTACCTACCCGCACAGCGATTTTTTGCTAAAAGCGCGGAGCGCGCCAATTCCTTGCACCTTAGCTTCACGCCATAATCTTTCGCCGTATTCGCGACCCATCTCATCTGCCGTCTAGCAACGAGCTGTTTCAATTCCCTCAGTCTCAGCCTACAGCGTAAGATGAGAGCGGAATTCATCGCAAAATTGAATGAACCGTAGACTTCTCCCCAACACACACTTAGGACACTACCGAAAATTGGGGTAGTGGTGTCATTTGAAAAGGCGAAGGTCAATTTTCGATTGGTGCTGTCGGTGGTGGCGAACCTTCATTCTTCTTGAATTGACTGAGGTGATCTTCTGCCGCTTTAACGTTCTCTTCGGTTTCTTCTAGTTCATCAGGTTCTAGTTCTTTTACCACAGTGTTCTTTTGAGCATCCTTGTACAGCTCCACAATCTGTTTCGGATCGGCAACACCACCCGTATTCCTTCGAATGGCATGATGTAAAGCCCAGAACGTTGCAAATACTCCCTCAGCCCTATTCGGTACTGAATCCTTCCAAAATATTGTTTTAATAAAAGCCAAGAATGGGTCAGCTAGATTTTGCCCACTTCCAATTGCTACGAAGGGGATACTATCCGTCATTTCTTCTGGCTCCCCTGTACATCCGAAGCAATAAAGCCTCAATTGTCCATCGACTGATGCAGATAAGAGGGTTTGGGTTAGTGCCCATTGGCGCGAAACCCCTCCAGTCAACTGCACAGCCTCAGTTGCATACTTAATTTCAGGCATCAGGATCGGCGCTAAATCTTGACGAATAAGTTGCATGGCCTGAAAAGATTTTACACTGTTTAACTTATTGGAGTTGAAAAGCTGTCCGATTTGCCCCGCTATCCGTTGTCCAACACCGACTGATCCAGAAACTCCAATCATAAACTTGCCAGCCATTGTTTGAATCTTTTTTACCGGCTGCATAACTGTTCCTTGGCCCAAAATTGTACCAAGGGTTGCGGCACCGTCAGCGCCCATAACAATTCCGTCAGTGCAACGAATGCCTATTATGAGTGTCATTTAGTTACTACTGGAAGACACTGTTTACCTTGTAGTCTGGATATTTCGCGTAGATGGCTCGGACAAGACCAGAAAATGATTGTTTTTGCGTCCACTCTACGGCGCTGCGAAGGTATTCCCTGGCGCGAAGCGAAGCATCGCGTTCTACTATGGCGATTCTCAATTGTCCGGCTGCTGTTATCAAAAATATCGAATGCGATTCTGGACTACGTTCGATAGCTACTAGACCACGAACAGCCATTTGCTCAGCATCTTCGTATATCTGTTTGGAAAATGGCCCGTAATTATGTGGAACAAATTCGTAGTAATCGGCCCCAACCTCAGGGACTTCCATCCTCAAGAGAAAAAGGCTCTTCTGGAGTTGCACGGGAGATAGGCCCGTTGCGCCTCCAAAATGAAGGGCCAAAAGTATCCAATCTTCCCGGTTCACTGCTTAAGTCTATATCAAGAGTTGAATAGGAAGCAATTCAGAAACATATCATTGAATCCATTGCATAGCCTTTCCAGTGCCTCGGCACGCCGCGCACGGTCCCGCAGGTCGCCCGCGTTCTTCGAGTGCGCATGTCGAGCACGCGCAGCGGCGCTCCCCGCCGCAATGCCAGCAAACGGCCTCTACTTCCCGCCTCTCGGTCTGCGGAGGCATGGGAGTACAGCATCCGGTCCACGGGCGATGAATCCACTTTCCCCGCTCGACTTCATAGCAGGATGTCGAGCACGTTGCCGGACGCGCCGAAAGAGCACGTATGATCTCGGGCTTGTGCTGGCGGACGCGGGCCAGCAATTCGCTATCAACGGCACGCCGGGGCTTCAGGACAAGCGCGTCCCCATCGGCAGTGACACTTATGCCCCGCCGTTGAAGCTCGCTCAGGATTGCCACTGCTGCGCTCAAAGTCTGATTTCTCCGTCCTCGCTCGGATCATCCGCCAGGGGCAAAGATTCCACGGCCTCTGTATATTCCATAGGTGCATTCTTCGAATTCTTTGCTCTGCTATCCGGCTGTGTTTCCCGCTGCTTAGTCAAAGAATCCAAAGAATCCAACGGCATATATATAGGGCTTGGATTCTTTGAAACCTCGGCTGTGGAATCATTGAGCGACCACTCCCACCCGGCCCCGCGACCGCCCAGCTTGCGCTTTACCACGGCAAGGGAGCTAGCCGCACGCCAGAGCGTGGTCCTCTTGACCCCTACAGCGTTCGCCGCCCTTATTACTTCGCTCGCCCCAACTGGACCGTCTGCCAGGTACTCGCGCAGCCATTGCTCGGCTTCCTTGTGCTCGGAATGGTCCTCACGGTCCTCGACGTTCAAAACCTCGTCCGCGCCCATGTGCACGGCTCCCGACTCCCAATCAAGATGTGGAAGGCCGTTTTGCGTTTCGACTCGGAAGGCCAAACCGCCGACATTTGGGCCAAGGTTTTGCTTCACAGCAAGCATGAGCCTTCGGTTTGCGTCGGAAGGATCGGAAGCCACGGCCCAAACCGAACGTGCCGCCGCTGCAAAGGCAATCGAAGAGATGGCGCGATGCACGGCTGGCCCCGCCGATTTCCGCAAGTGGGTTACGCACAGAATTGCAACTCCGTGCTTCGCTGCGAGAGCCGCGAGAGGAGCCAATATCGCGCGCACTTCTGAATTGGTGTTGGAATCGGTGGCACCGAGGAAGGCCGAAACCGGATCAATGATAATAAGGCGGACGCCAGGGACACGAGCAAGCGCATCTTCGAGAGCTGGTATTCCCCTTTCCAAATCGAAGGCCCGCTCTACAGTTGAATTGTCGCCCAATGTGACGCGCACGCCTTCGAGAATATGAATACGCGAAATGTCCGCCCCGGCTGCATCCAATCTCGGGCGAATGGTGTCGGCGGGATCATCCTCTGCGCTTGCCATAATGATGGCTCCGCGTTCGCAAGGTTGGCCGTCAGAAAATGGTAGGCCGCGACTTACACTGGCTGCAATGTCGATAGTCACGAGACTTTTCCCAAGTCCGGGATCTCCTACAAGCAGAGTGAGTTTTCCAAGAGGGATGCGCCCGGGCCAGAGCCATTTCAGGGTTTCCGGTTTGATTTCACTGAAAGCCCGCATAATCGCGGAGTGCGCAGCGGGCTTTGCTTGCGTCTTGGAGTCCGCATCGAAAATAACTTGCGGTCCTCTCTTGGTGATTTTTTCGACGCGTCCGACGATCACGCGGCCCCCTCGACCATAATGATTTGAACTATTTCTTGCTCGACACTCAACGCCAAACCGCGAGCGATAGCGGCATCAAGTGCTGCAAGGTCTATCTCGATGACCGTGATAGGCAGCGCGCGTTCCCGTGGAGTCAACCGGCTACGTAAGCCGGTGATTTCCCGCTCGGCCTCGCGCACGATTTGCGGCTTCACTTGAACCGGATGCGACTCGGAAGAAAATAGGTCTGAGACTTTGATTTTCATCGCGGCGCAAATTGCCTGAATCGAACATTGCGCGTGGCAGTAAAGCAGTACGCGGCCGCCGTCGCCTTCGTGGATAGACAAACTCGGCGAACGATCCTCATGTGCCGGGCACCGCGCGATCCATCCCGCACCGCTGCGCCGCACGCCCGTCAAGCGCGCGAGAATCTTTTCCGCGTTCATCGGCGCTCCCGGAAGAATCCCCTACACGCAAGGGCGACATAAAAAAAGGCGTTTATCATTGCTGCTGCTCCGACTGTTGCCGTCCCGGTGACTTGCCGCCGTCGCCCGCCGCAATGAAGCGCTCCAACTCACTCAAACGGACCATCGTTCTGCTGCCACACTTCGTTCGGCGCAATCGACCTTGTGACAACCAGGCGTGAATGGTGTAGGGGCTGAGGCCGCCCAAGTAGGCCGCCGCGTCTTTCACTGAAAACAGCCGATCTTCGCTCATAACGTCTCCTCTAAACTTGGCAAAAAGAATGCCAGTTGACACAAATGCGTACAAGGTATAATGTAATCATTACATGAAGGCACGCACGCATACGTTACACGGTAAGGTGGACAGAGACGGGGAGAGGGAGTTTTTCGCTCCGCTCAGGGAGCACCCCACTAAACCGGCAGTCAAGCGAGTCGAAAACGTGTTGACACTGCTGGTTGCTGCAGACGCTCTCGCTCGTGAGCAACGGAAACAGAAGAAGATTCTTGAGCGATCCGGCCAGGATTTCCACAGAAACAAGTTGTTTATGGAGTTGTTAGACGAGTCGGCCCGCACCTGGGGATTGCTGAATGCCGTATTGCGTCGGTATCCCACGCTGCCGCTTGCGCAAGGCGGGATCGGCAGATTCGAGATCATCGACCGCCCCGTAACATCGTCCACGGGTCGATGGGCCTATTGGGAACGTGTGGCCGTGGGATCGTTGCTTAATCTCGCAAAGAATCCGGGGGAGCTATCTCGACTTCGGCGCTGTTCCGAATGTTTCCAGTGGTTCTATGCGATCCGCAGCCATCAACACTTCTGCGGGGTATCTTGCCGCAGACGCCACACAGCGCAAGACCCTGTGTTTAAGGAAAAGCGCGCAAGATACATGCGCGAAATCTACAGGCCAATCATTCAGCCAGAAACGGAAGCGCGGTCCAGACGACAAGCGGCGCCGGTGCGCTCGGAAAAATCGAAGAAAGGCGGGAACTGAAATGTCGATCTTCAAGCGTGGAAACGTCTATTGGTATCACTTCATGTTCAACGGGGAGCACGTCCAGCGGAGCACAAAGCAGGGCAATCCGCGCACGGCCCGGCAGATCGAAGCGGCCTTCCGCACGGCGCTTGCCAAGGGTGAAGTAGGGATCACCGAGCGGAAAAAGGCTCCAGGCTTCAAAGCGGCCATGCGGTCGTTTCTGGCGTGGTCGGAGCGGGAACACGAGCAGCACCCTGCCACACATTGCCGCTATCTGGTGAGCAGCGCGGCCCTGCTGCGGCACTTCGAAGACCAGCCACTCGACCGGATCACGCCGGACGATGTAGAGCGATTCAAAGCGGCCCGCGCGATGGAGTACAAGACGGTCAGGGGCAAAGCGAAGGACAGCCGCAAGAGGACAGGGAAGCGCATCATGCCCGCAACCGTCAACCGCGAACTGGCGTGTCTCAAGGCGCTTTTCAACCATGCCATCAAGTCAGACTTGCCGGTGAGGAATCCTGTCAGCCGAGTTGAGTTTCTGGCAGAGCGGAATGAGCAGACGCGGGTTCTCAGTTTCGATGAACAGGCGCGGTATCTGGGCGTCGCAACCCCGATGCTTCGGGACATTGCAACGCTCATGCTGGAAACCGGGATGCGCCCGGAAGAGGTCTACCGGATTCAGCCGGAGAACGTGAATCTGGCGGGCGGGTTCCTCTTCAATCCCTGCGGCAAGACGAAGGCAGCGCGGCGGCGGGTTCCGTTGACTGCGAGAGCACGAAGCGTCCTCACCCGGCGCATGGCAGGGCTGGAGACGTCTTTCCTGTTCCCTTGCGACACGGACTCGGCGCGGCCCGTTCCCAAGGTCAACCATGCCCATGACCGCGCGGTGAAGGCCAGCAAGGTTGCCCCGTTCCGGCTGTACGATCTTCGCCACACCTGGGCGACGCGGGCGGCGGAATCGGGCATTGACCTCGTGACGCTGGCGGCGCTCCTGGGCCATTCCAAGATTCAGATGGTCCTCAGGTATGCCCATCCCACGCAAGAGCATCAGGCACGGTCCGTGGAGCGCATGGAGCAGTTTGTGGCCGCGCGGCAGATGGAAGAGCTATTGGTGAAACAGGGAACGGCAGAGGGCATGATTCAGTGAAAAAAGACAGGCACCCGCTACAGTTTCCGCTACAGTGGCCCTTTCGCCTCTCTTTTGCGGTTGCTCTAAGTTGTTGAAAAGAATTGGAGGCGCGGGGCGGGATCGAACCGCCGATAAAGGTTTTGCAGACCTTTGCCTTACCACTTGGCGACCGCGCCTTTGTGCTAAAGGCATTCTATCACTTCCAGTAGGACAGCCACTCCTGGCTGTCCAGCGCAACTTCAGCAGGGCAAAAGCGGACAGCCAAGAGTGGCTGTCCTACAAAAAAATCGAGGGGGGTGATGTTCCACCCCCCTCGAAGTGATTGGACCGATTCTTCAGGTTAGAAGGTAATCTTCAAACCAACCTGAATGTCGCGGGAATCACCGGAGCCGACGACCGGATTTCCGGCCACGACATCGGGAGTTCCGCCCGTGCTGCCGAAACCGCTGGCCAGCGCGGGGTCATTGTTTCCTCCGCTAAAGCCAGCCGATGCGCCGTACGGATTGGCAAAGGTCGGGTGATTGAATATGTTGAACATCTCCAGCCGGAGCTGGAGGTTATAGCGTTCCTTCCACGTGAAGTTCTTGAAAATGGAGAGGTCCACGTCCTTGTAGCCCAGATCTCGGAAGATGTTCCGGCCCATCGTGCCGAAGGTTCCAGCAGTGGGAGGAGTCATGACCGAGTTGCCGTTCGCAAAGCAGCCGCCAACCGCGAGTGTGTTGGGATCCGGAGCGTTTTTCACACAATTCGCGATAAGTGTTGCGGAGTTCGCAGCCGCGACACTTTGGTTGGAAACCGCGTATGTTACTGAGCACGAGGCGGCGCTGGAGTTAACCGTTCCACCTGCGCCGACTGTGAAGCCGGAGCAGTAAGGAATAGAGACTGCCGTTCCCTTGAAGTCGGAGGGGTTTCCAAAGAAATCCCATCGATCCGCGTTATCCCCGGTCCCACTGAAGCCATTCCCGTAACTTAGGGCAGTGCCGCCAAGTCCACATGTTGCGCAGCCGTACGGCCCGTCGTTATAGTCGTTGACCAACCACGGCTGTGGGCTCTGCAGGGTAACGATGCCGTTGAGCTGCCAGCCTTCCAGCACTTGCCCAAATCCCTTAATGCCGGGGATGTTGTACGTGGTCGTGAAAGTGAAGCGATTCCGAACGTCGAAATCGCTATCGCCGTACTCCGCGCCCGGATTGTAGGAGTTCTGCGGGAGGAGGCCAAAGCGATTCAGGGAACCGTTGTCCAGGCCATGGGCGTACGTGTACCCGGCGATGAAAGACAAGCCGCGAGACATTCGCTTGGTCAGGGTCACCTGCATGCTGTCGTAGTTGGAACGAACATCGTTCGTCATAAAGTTGATAAACCCAAAATCCGGGAACTTGCTGGAATACGGGGTGACGCATGCGCCCCCCGTAGCGCTGTCGTTGGGAGGGCACTGGTTGATATCGGAAAACCCAGTCAGCCTTGCGCCGTGGTCGCCGACAAAGCCCACTTCCAACGAGAGGTTGGGAGTGAAGGCATGCGTCACGCCAAGGCTGTAATTCATGATGTAGGGTGTCTTGAGGTTTGGATCCACGCCCATGAGGTTGCAGGGGGATCCGGAAGTGCATGAGATGGCCCCACCCGAGGGAAACACAGTTGCTTGGCTAGCACAAGCCGCGGTCGGAACCGCAGGATCGTAGCACATGTTGGCTGGTTTGAAGCTGGCGGCCTTGACGACGATACTGCCGCCAAGGGTTGATCCGCCGTTCCCAGCACACGTTTCACCGGGGTTCACTTTTACCGTGCAAGCTCCTGTCGGGTTAGCACCCAGGCTGACCGCCGAGGTGTTCTGAAACTGGTTCTGGTTCATCCACTCGATCATGGTGAACGAAGAGTAGATGATGCTAAATCCGCCACGGACGACGGTCGTGCCCTTGCCATCGATATCCCAGGCAAAGCCCACACGGGGCGAGAAGTCGCCACGATCGGGATGCCACATCGTGGGTTCCCCGGGGGCCCCCTGCTGAACGAGTCCTGTCGGAGAGGTCGGATCGAAGTTGGCCCAGAGGTTATTGGTCTCCCGAAGCGGTGACGCGTAGGAATAGCGCAGCCCCAGATTGAGAGTAAATTTCGGCGTCAGGCGCCAGTCATCCTGAGCGAAGGCTGCGGTCTCCGTCCATTTCGTCGTGCGGCTTGCGTCGCCGACGAGGAACTTCCCGCCACTCGGAACTCCCGAGAAAAAGTCTGCCAGGCTGGAGAAATTGATCTGGCCGCGGCCGGTATCGGGGATGTCGGTATCGGCTTCGATGTTCGCGTACTCGCCGCCGAACTTCAGAGAGTGTTTGCCCACCAAATAAGAGAGACTCTCTTGAGCATCCCAATACGGGTTGGGGCCCGAGCTCTGCGGACGATTGTGCCAGGTTCCCAGCTGACCGAAGGGATTGATAATGATGGTTGGCAGTCCGGGAACAACCGAGGCCGTATCGATGGGATTTTTTAATCCGGAGTCGTTACTAGTCTGATCGATGGTCATGCGGTTGTAGCCAAACCGCACTTCGTTCACCATGGAGGAGTTGGGGGTGAAATCCCAAGTGCCGGAAGCCGTATAGGTCGTGATGGGATATCCATTCAGGAAAATACTGTTGATAAAGCCGCGATCTTCTCCATTCCCCAAGTACCTGCTGGTGACGAAGACGCCATTGACGGTATTCTTGTCATTGATGTGATAGTCGATTTTCCCGACCCCATTGTCGCTATTGTTGACATTGGGGAAGGTGCTGAGGTAGCTAGTCGTCGCTTGGTTGTTTGGGAAAAGGCCGCCCGTGCAAGTTGTGCCGGCAGGAGTCGTTCCCACAGTGCATCCCGCCAACCCCAGGCTGATCGGGCTGATAAGTGCAGCGTTACAACTGCCACCACTGCATGCCACGGAGTTAATCGCATCCACCATGCTGACCAAAGGGCCTCCACCA
>CAWCZV010000019.1:0-150534 GCA_963800095.1 uncultured Acidobacteriota bacterium | reverse complement strand
CGAATACCTCCAATCTGTGCCGGATTTCGTCCATCAAGATAGCGATCGAAGGTTTCATTCGTTCGAGGCTCGTCATCCCTTCGATAAAACTTCTTTGTGACACTCACCAAGGAAAGAAAATTCTAGCATGTTATTTCCTTCTGAAAAACTGTGCTATTTTCTTCGGAACATGTCCGATCTGGACTTTTGCAGAAGCGGGAAGTTCGAACAATTCCTCGGAATGAGTTCAGGTGACGGTGCCGGACTTCACCAATCCAAACATTCGCCGACTCGCATGATAGGACTGGTCGCTATATCTACGACTCCCGTTACGACAACGCAAGCGGATCGAAGGCGCACCGTCTGCGAGCATTCTGGCAGAAGCCAACAGAATCGTCGTCGCAAAGCTTATGGGTGACAATGCCGAACCACACGGTGACACCGGGACCCGCAGAATTGTGCTGAATTGTCGGACGGCTTCTTGACGTCGTTGCTGTTCAGGTGCCAGAACCTGAACCACAACCCGGACCACTTCCGCAGCAGTCTCGACGGCTCGAAACACTTCTAGGATTGAAGGAAGAATTCGTCAGCCTCGCAGCGGAGAGAAGACTGATCGAAGGCAGGACTGGCCCTTGAAAACTTCTGAATCGACTGTTCGGACCTGTACCAGCTTAAACCGCGAAACCCGTCCCGTGTCGTGGGTGAACAAGAGACGGTTCCGTTCGATCTGGACAACCACATGACTGTTGGAATCGAAGTGGGGAACAACTCCCTCTACCGGAAGCGGACTTGTTGGTTTTCAGGGGGAAGATCGAAGGCAGTTATGTTGATGTGGAGTCTTCATTGTGCTTAACGGCATCAGCCATCAAGCTGGGTCGCTGATCACAAGAGGAAATTGTCCTTCTTCGTGATGGATGGTGGAATATGATCTGATGATGATTCTGAGCGACGTGATGACTTTGCCGCATTTTCTCAGGAAATGGTTCCGTCTGCTCGCCGAAGAAGGTCGAATGTGTGTTTCGTTCGAAGAACTGCCTGTAGACCATTCTGTGCGACCAACGTGAGCCGGAGGCTTTATGCCGAGGATCGTGCCGAGCCGAGTCGTCGAATTTATTAGCACAGCTATCTCCAAAGGCGAAACCTCGCAGGACGTTGTGAATATGAGCACGATTGGTGCCCTGTCGCTCTCCGCCACTCTCGCCCTCGTTGACCAAATCCCGATGAACTCCTCACAATGGACGGCCCGACTTACGCGGCGTCATCCTGGCAAAGAGCAGATCAAGGACATTTCGAAACTTGGCTCAACAACCTGAACGCTGGCCGTCAAAAACAGCCCTTCACCTTCGGCCCGCCCACAAATCCATTGGCAATAATCCGCGACGCGCCGGCGAGACGCTGATGAATCGCCGTCACCGTCAACGTCGAAACTGACTTTCATTGCCGATACAGACCTACGGATGAATCTTCGGACGTACATCGGGGCAATCAACAGAGCCTTGTCCGATGGAGAATGGAAGGTGCGACCGTCTTGGCAGGCTTGGATTTGAGGCTCACTCTGGGCACTGAGGGAGCGACCATCAGCGACCAGATCAGCAGCTATAGGCTCACTGTAGCGAATGGAGTCTATGGACGCCGCCAACAGATTTGGGATGATTGGAACTTGCACCAAGACACCGAAGTTGCAGCAAATTTGAACGTCATCACGTCAGATACAGCCAAACAGGGTGAAGGCTTGCAAAAGCATTTCGCAATCTGATCCATCCCGGACGTGCGGAATGCCTTGCTCAAAAATGTGACCGGGGCACCGCCTATTGAACCGCTGGTGTAGAACATGTTGTAAGGGACTTGAGCCTAGGCTCCGTCACGATGAAGCACACGTCAAAGTCACGCCAGAGGCTAACGTCGAAGCGATGTGGAAATTGAGCGAACAAGTTGATTGATTCTGTGATTTGTCATGTCGACCTGAACAGAGGCCTAGTTCCGTAAACCATCACTTTCGAGAACTTTGAAGTTACTTGACTTCGAGCTCCTGTTTCAAACAGTTCTGGAAAGTTCGGATCGGACCTGCTCTTGCAGTCTGTAAAGTTACCAGTTTGTCTGCTCATTGGCTTCCATTTGCCAAGCAATGCGAAGGTCCTTTCTCGGCTCAATCATCGGCGACGAAATAGTGGAAGTTCGTCAATCGAATCCGCGTTTGTCCAGAAGTTCTATCTTTGTGACTCGTATTGTTCATCGGATTCATTTGTCAGCACCATCATAAAGTTCGCTTGCGTTTCTGTGGTCAATCTTCGCAGACACGTTGGTCGATTCCAGCCGTCTTTCGAATCGGTTGAGCTGAGTACGGATTTCCCGGGTGCACTAGCCAACCTTTCTAGGGCGTTGGCACTCTGCAATGACTGAGTGCGTGTCTACGTCTCTGATCGTAAAGTTGAGCTCTAGAAATTTCCCGGAGAGTTTCGCAAAAGTTGATCATCGTCAATATTGAGTCCCTGATATTGAGAAAATGGAGCAGGGACTGTCTTGTGTGTCACCTAAGGAGCAGGGGAATCGTTTTAATCTGGCTCTGCCAACCTGCGCCTGTCGAACGAATACCCACGGACGGCGGAAGACTTCTGTCGGTAGCCAAGACAAGCAACAGATTCTGCCGTTTGCAATGTTTCGAATTCCTTCGCACCCATCGTCTCCCGGTCGTATGTCTCTTGGTGTCGCTTGAACCAAGATGTCGCATCCGAGACTGCCGTCCTCATCGCCTGTTCGAGCGGACGCGCGATTTCCTGATCCTTCGCGGCATGACTCAAGAAACATGATTTTAGATTTGGGGTTTCGGAACCAGCGAAGCCGCCTTTTGCTAGCTGCTTCGGACCCTCTGGCGTAATTGTGAGATTGGCGGCGGAGGCTAGGAGTCGTCCGTCTTTCAAAGTTTTTCCGTAACCAGGCGATGTTTACAGAGTGTTGATTGCTTCGAGCTTGATCTTGTTCGGGTTCGGCCTCGAGCCCTTGACGTGGAATTGTTGCAAGTCGTGTGAAGTGGTCGGTTCGGGACAAATGGTCGGAGCCTTTGTAGAATGGAGCCGACAGTTCGCGGTTAGACACATTGATTCTCCGGGACGATAGGATGGTTAGCTCATTCGACTGTACACGACTGCGCTGAATGACTGTACTTTTCCTCCGCCGCGCTGCGAACTTTACGGTCTTGTCATGATCCGTATACGTCCGACTGAATTTTTCGCCGTCTTGATAATAGAGTGTTACGAGCCAGATGATGTTTGCGGCGGCCATCCTTCCGGTACGATGTCGGCTTGCGGGTTTCTATTCAGGGATACTATCATGAGAGGACGTGTGTCGACGTGGTACGAAACGAGAGTAACTTGGGATTCGGAGGGTACGTGAATGGATAATCTTACGCAACATTTGCTTCTTCACCAAAATAATCCGGCCAACGTTCGGAGTCAACAAAGTTCCGTTGCCTGAATTTCCGCTCTGGTGGCTCGCTAAATCGAAGAGAAACATTGAAGGGCTGCGGGACATTGCTTCGGATTGGCACGATAAGACGGCAGCACTCCGAAGTTCACGAGCGGATCGTGGGCGAAGCGAGCGAAATGGAAAAAACAGATAATCAGAAATGTAACCGACTAGAGCAACAGGTTGATGTGATGACAGACGCAGTCCAATCGGCGCTGCAATGATCATTGAAGACCAGTGGCGAAGAACCCACAAAGCAGAAGATCTTCGCATGGATTCGGGAATCGGCGAAGAGAGGCGAAACGTAGTCTGTCCGATAATGCCTTCTATAAGATTCTTGCAATTGTATCAGCCTCTTGCTGCGTCATTGGTCCGGAAGCGGCTTGCTCCATTTGCAAAGACTCTGATTCACTTTTTCATAGCGACTTAGTTTGAGGGAACCGAAAGCGGGCGCTCGCGCCCGGAGAGATTCGAACTCGCAGCCTTCTGGTTCGTCTGGGGTTCTCCATAAGGGCTGTCGCCAGACTTCGATGAGGGCCTGCTCGAAGGAGAGTCGCATCGAGCCCGCCTCTGGGTTGGATTATAAGTAAGCTACTTGGATCTTCGATCTGGAGTTTAGGACTTCGTCGGATCACTCCGATCCCAATCGTTTTGCGCTCGCGCTCTGGATACTTCAGCCGCCTTCTCTGCGTGTTCCTTCTTCTTGAGGGGCTTCGACAGGGGCGTAAACTCCCCACCGATGTACTTGAAGAGCAGCCACCGCTCGACGATTTTGAGCATGAGCAATTTATAGCACAGGAAATTCTACAGTGCAGTTCTTGCAGCTTTCAGGGAATCACATCCGAGGCAGCGCACGCGAGATATACTGAGGCACTTGCTCAAATAGGTTCAGAGGATGCCACATGGCGGACGCGGCTTTTTCAAGAGCACCCGAGGACACAAAAGAGCTTGTCAATTTGTGCCGCACCGGACGGCTCTACGAGATCGAGAGATGGATAGCAGCCGGGAAGCCACTGAACGTCCCCGCCAAATACGGAAGCCTGCTCCAAGTCGCCGTGCAGACCGGGTTTCACAGTCTGATCGAGCTTATCGCGAAGCACGAGAACAACGAGTCATCGAAAAATGCTGCGCTCGCGGACGCGGTTTCGCTGCACAGACTGGATTTCATACAGTTGCTAGTCGAGAATGGGGCGGAAGTGAAGTCCGTCCCATTCGCAGACGTTTTGCTGGAATGGAATCCTCACATCTTCCGCTTCTTTCTGGAGCGTGGCGCTGATCCTTTGGAGGGTTCTCCATTCGCGGTCGCATTCACCAACAAGATAAGAACCGCGCTAGGCCCATTTGTGGAACTGAAGCGGTCGCGTCCTGAACTGTCCGCCGCGCTGCAAGAGCAGTCGGATTGCGCTCTCCGGTACTTCTGCGGCAAGGGCGACATGAAGTGGATAAGCCTGATGCTCTGGGCGGGCGCAAACCCTCGATCTCTTGGACCGAATCTCGATAAGGATTACACAAATGACCCGGAGTGCTTCACGACTGCTCTGAGGGAAGCAAGCTATTCGGGAAACGTTGAGGTTCTGAAGAAACTCAAGCCTGATCCAAAACGAGACGATTTGAGCGATTTGCTCCATTGCGCCGTCGTCTCGGCTCGCAGTGATGCGATCAGGTACCTACTGGAGATCGGCGCAAACCCAAACGACAAGCCCAACGGTGGCTCCTCGGCATTGGACACATGCTTGTGGCACCTGAATTTCTCCTCTTCTTCCTTGTATTACAGGAAGAGCCTGAGGTCGAAATATGCAGTCTACAAGGGACTAGATTCTGCCCGCGAAGTGACCGCACACGGGGCGATCTGGAACCCGAACGACCAGAGCGCGTTCAACGATCTGCGCCGAGCTTTGTACGGATGTGAGTCTGATGTGACGATTGAATTGCTCAAGATATTCAAGACTCACAACGCTTGTCCACAGGATCGGCTCAAAGAGTTACTCTCCAAGCCTCGCATGAAGGAACATCTCGGCTCGCAAACCTACTGGCTCACGCGCCTCGGGTTGAAATATGAGGAGGAAGCGTAGTCCGAAGGAATGGACGCCTCCGGCGCACCTCCTCGCCAAATACAATCGGGCAGAGTTATACGAGAAGGTCTGGTCGCAGCCGATGCGAATTCTCGCCCAGCAGTACGGCGTGTCGGACGTGTATCTCGCGAGGGTCTGTAGGCTGCTGCGAATACCGCTACCGGGTCTCGGCTATTGGGCAAAGAAGAGCGCAGGAAAGGCTACGAAGAAGCGTCCGCTATTGCCCACGATCCCTAGCGAGAAAGAGCAGCAACAGATCAAGAACTGAATCTTCTGATGGGCGCTCCAACGTCAGCGCGACCTAAGCAACGTACGTGTTTTATTTTTCGTTCTTCACGCTGAAGCGCCCATGAAGATTAAACAACTTGGCATTCTGCTCGTCAAGGTTTTGCGGTTGCTACTGGGGGCAAGCTTTCGAAACTTCCGCACCCGTGAGGATTCATAGTCTCTCGCGGATTTGTCCCAATTTGTCCCAAAAAACCAGCGAAGATGGCGGTTGAATTCTCCATTCAACTGTGCGAAAAAGAGGTGGTCAAAATTCTGGGGCATTTGCCCGCGCACGCTTAATCTACCGACAAGAAATACCACGGTCTCGCTTTAGGTTTCCCGGTATAAGCGCGGTATAAGTAGGGAAGGCGTTCTAGGGGGCTGGAGGGCGCTCTAGGGCTAACGCTTTGTTGGGAATAAAGGAGAAAGCGGCAAATTCCTTGGGATTCCGGTGGCTTCAAAAGAATCCCGGTATCGCTACCATCTTGGGATGCGGGTGTCGATGGGGGATGGCGTAACCGGGGCTGGTTCGAATACGTCTACATCAATGATCAATAGAGTCGGTTGAATTCATACAAGCTGACAGGACAAATATGGCTATTCCTGATTCCCCGCAACATAACGACGCTGGGCGTCGATTGGACCTGCATCCCCCCGGCGGCGAAGCCGGCAAGCCGAAAAAGAGCGGCTGGATGTGGATCCTCCTCCTCATCGTACTGGCTGGTGGCGCGTACTACTATTACAAGACGCGCCCTTCCTCCGAGAGCAAAGCCGCGCCCGCGCCCGGCGCTAGGGCAGCCTCGCTCGGTCCTGTCTCGGTGGCCGTCACCTCGGCCGTAAAGCAAAACGTTCCCTACTATCTTTCGGGCCTTGGGACGGTGACGGCATTTAACACGGTTACGGTGAAGAGCCGCGTGGATGGCGAGCTGCAGAAGGTCAATTTCACGGAAGGGCAATTCGTGCACGAAGGCGACCTCCTGGCCGAAATTGATCCTCGACCATTCCAGGTGGCGCTCGAACAAATGGAAGGGCAACTCTTCCGCGACCAAGCGACGCTGGACAATGCGCGTGTCGATTTCAAGCGCTATGACAAGCTGGCGAAAGAGGGCGTCATCGCTTCGCAGCAGGTGGACACGCAAAACGCCACGGTGGGGCAACTGGAAGGCGCCGTGCGCGCCGATCAGGCCCAAATCGACAACGAAAAATTGCAATTGGTTTATTGCAAGATTACGGCCCCGCTCACCGGACGCGTGGGGCTGAGGCTCGTCGATCAAGGCAACATGATTCATGCCACGGATCCGAACGGCCTGGTGGTCATCACGCAAGTGCAGCCGATTGCGATACTTTTCACGCTCCCCGAAGACAACCTCCCCGAAGTCATCCAGCACATGAAAAGCGAGGAGTTGGGCGTCCAGGCCTACAGCCGCGACGATCAGAGTATGCTTGCGTCGGGCAAGCTTTTGACAGTGGACAACCAGATCGACCCCACCACGGGTACGGTTCGATTCAAAGCGGCTTTTGAAAATCACGATTTGTCGCTCTGGCCAAATCAATTCGTAAACACCCGTTTGATGCTGGCCGTCCGCAAGGATGCCATTGTGGTGCCGCTCGCGGCGATTCAGCGCGGGACGCAGGGCTCGTACGTCTATACCGTGAAGGCCGGCAAGGCGGAGATGCAGCCTGTCAAAGTGGATTTGATTCAGGGAAATATCGCCTTGATTGCCACCGGTGTTTCGGTAGGGGATCAAGTGGTGGTGGACGGGCAGGAACGGCTGCAGGCGGGCACTCCAGTGGAAGTTCACAACGCCTCGCCGACCGGTCCCGCCGGCGGTTCCACTGGCAGCCCGTCGGCTCAGGGCAATGAATCCGACCATTCCCCCGCTCCGAAGGGCAAAGGGCAGGGAAAGCAGAGCTGATGAATCCGTCCCGGCCATTTATTCTGCGCCCGATCGCGACTTCGCTGCTCATGGCCGCGATTTTGCTCGCCGGGGCGGTAGCGTACCGGCAGCTTCCGGTTTCCGCATTGCCGCAGGTGGATTATCCGACGATTCAGGTCCTCACGTTTTATCCGGGGGCGAGTCCCTCGGTGATGGCCTCCTCGGTGACCACGCCACTCGAGCGGCAATTCGGCCAAGTGCCCGGGCTCAATCAGATGACCTCGACCAGCTCGTTCGGGGCGTCACTCATCACGTTGCAATTTGTGCTCGATTTGAATATCGACGTGGCCGAGCAACAAGTCCAGGCCGCGATCAACGCCGCGACCACCTATCTCCCGGCGAACCTTCCCAACCCGCCGATTTACAGCAAGACGAACCCCGCGGATACTCCCGTGCTTACGCTGGCGCTGACTTCCGACACGCTGCCCTTGACGAAACTCGAGGACATGGCGGACACGGTCCTGTCGCAAAAAATCGCGCAATTGCCGGGAGTTGGCCTCGTGAGCATCAGCGGCGGCGAGAAACCGTCGGTGCGGATTCAGGCCAACCCGACCGCGCTGGCGTCCTACGGATTGAGTCTGGAAGATTTGCGCACGGCGCTGGGGCAGGCGAACGTCAATCAGGCCAAAGGCAATCTGGACAGTTCCCAGCAGGCGTTCACGATTTGGGCGAACGACCAGTTGATGACCGCCGATTCATACAAACCCATCGTAATCGCCTACAAGAACGGCGCCCCTGTTCGCATCATGGATGTGGCCAACGTCATTGACGGCGCGGAGAACGTCAAACTGGCGGCTTGGGAAAACGACAAGCCCGCGGTGATCGTCAACATTCAAAGGCAGCCGGGCGCGAACATCATCAACGTGGTGGACCGCATCAAGAACTTGCTGCCGCAACTCAAGGCTTCGCTGCCCACTTCGGTGCAGCTTTCCACTCTGACCGACCGCACGACCACGATTCGAGCTTCCGTGGCGGACGTGCAATTCGAGTTGATGCTGACCGTGGCGCTGGTCGTGCTCGTCATCTTTTTGTTCCTGCGCAGCCCGTCGGCGACCGCCATCCCCAGCGTGGCCGTGCCTCTTTCGCTTGTCGGCACATTCGGCGTGATGTATTTGCTCGGATACAGCTTGGATAACCTGTCGCTCATGGCGCTCACGATTTCGACCGGTTTCGTTGTCGACGACGCGATCGTGATGATCGAAAATATTGCTCGCTACATCGAAGAGGGCGACCCTCCGCTCGAGGCCGCGCTCAAAGGTTCCGAGCAAATCGGCTTCACAATTCTTTCGCTCACCGTGTCGCTGATCGCCGTGCTGATCCCGCTTCTATTCATGCAGGACGTTGTGGGCAGACTATTTCGAGAATTTGCTATTACTCTCAGCGTGACGATTCTCGTTTCGGCCGTCGTGTCATTGACGCTCACTCCGATGATGTGCTCGAAAATTTTGCGCCACCAAAAAGAATCGGAAAAGAGCTGGTTCTACCGCGTTTCCGAAAATTCTCTGAATTGGATCATCGATCAATACGCGGCGATCCTGCGATTTGTGCTCAAGCATCAACCGGCCACACTGGTCGTGACGGTCGGAACTCTGGCGCTAACGATCTTTCTGTTCCTGGTCATCCCCAAAGGCTTTTTCCCCGTGCAGGATACCGGAGTCCTCCTGGGCATCTCGGAAGCTCCGGCAACCATTTCGTTTCCGGCCATGGGGGAACGACAGCAGGCTCTCGCGAAAGTTATTTTGAAAGATCCCGACGTGGTCAGCCTCTCGTCGTTCATCGGCGTCGACGGCGTCAACATGCTGCCGAACAGCGGGCGCATTCAGATCAACCTGAAATCACGCGAGGAAAGAACGGATGACGCGGAAACCGTGATTCGGCGCCTGCAGGCGAGCCTGAAGGACGTGCAGGGAATCACGCTCTACCTTCAGCCTGTGCAGGACCTGACTGTGGAAGACCGGATCAGCCGCACCCAATTCCAGTACACGATGGAAGACGCGGATGGACGCGAACTCGCCGAGTGGGCCCCGAAACTCATCGATAAGCTGAGAAACCTGCCGGAGCTGACCGACGTGGCCAGCGACCAGCAGCAGCTGGGCACGCAGGCTTCTCTGGAGATTGACCGCGATACCGCGTCGAGGCTGGGAATCCTTCCGCAAGTCATTGACGACACATTGTACGACGCATTCGGGCAGCGGCAAGTCTCCACGATTTTCACGCAACTGAACCAGTACCACGTCGTGCTCGAAGTGAATCCGACGTTCCAGCAGAATCCCGACGCGCTCAAAGATATTTACGTTCACTCGTCCAATGGAACGCAGGTTCCGCTCAGCGCGTTCACGCGGTACTCCTCGGAACTCGCTCCCATCGCCGTCAACCATCAGGGACAATTTCCCGTGGTGACTTTGTCTTTCAACCTGAAGCAAGGCGCTTCGCTCGGACAGGCCGTCGACGCCATCAAGCAGGCGCAGCAGGATCTCGGGTTTCCGGCCAGCATCCACGCGGGATTCCAGGGAACGGCGCAAGCATTTCAGGCCGCGCTGGCAAATGAGCCGATCCTGGTTCTGGCCGCGCTCGTGACCGTGTACATCGTTCTCGGCGTGCTCTATGAAAGCTACATCCATCCCATCACGATTCTTTCGACGCTGCCCTCGGCGGGAGTCGGAGCGCTTCTCGCCTTGCTGCTCACGCACACCGATTTCAGCATCATTGCGCTCATAGGAATCATCCTGCTCATTGGAATCGTTCAGAAAAACGCGATCATGATGATCGACTTTGCGCTCGAGGCGGAACGCAAGGGCGGCAAGAATCCCGTGGACGCGATTTATCAGGCTTGCCTGTTGCGATTCCGCCCCATCCTCATGACGACCATGGCCGCCATGCTCGGCGGCTTGCCGCTGGCCCTCGGCGGAGGCACCGGAGCGGAATTGCGCAAGCCGCTGGGCATCGCGATCGTCGGCGGCTTGATCTTCAGCCAGGCGCTGACGCTGTTCACAACCCCGGTCGTGTATCTCGCGTTTGATCGTCTTGCGAAGCGTCTCGGCCACGGCACACCCATCGAAGCAACGACCCACGCTAACGCCCCCGCGGATTAGATTTTAGTAGCACAGACTTCAGTCTGTGGGGGTTCGTTTGCGAGCCCAAACCGCCAGCACTGGCCGAGGTTGACCCCACAGCCAAGATCAAATGAAAACCCACAGGCTGAAGCCTGTGCTACTTAAACCGCTGCACAAGTTTACTTTTCCAAAAATTTACGTATCATGTCAAGGACACGCGCGAACATGGCCGGCGTCAATCGCCCGGTCTGCGTGTTCTGCTGGCTGGGATGATAAGCGGCAAAAAGGTGAGGAAGATCCCCCGGCAAGGCAAAGCTCGCTCCATGCGAAAATGGATATGCCGCGCGCGAGGCAATCAAGCCTTGCCGTTTCAGCAAATCCAAATACGTGTTCAGCGCAATCCCGCCCAGGGCAAGGATGGCTCGCGGGCGAATCAGCGCGAGTTCCCGCTCGAGATAAGGCAGGCAGTTGCGTACTTCTTCCGGCAGCGGCTTGTTGGCGGGCGGCGCACAGCGAATCGCCGCCGAAATCAGCGCATCCTTCAGGATCAGCCCATCATCGGCCCGTTTCGATTGCGGCTGATTCGCGAAGCCAGCGCGGTAGAGTTGCTCGTACAGAAAATCCCCCGACCGGTCCCCGGTGAACATCCGCCCCGTGCGGTTGGCCCCGTGCGCCGCGGGCGCAAGGCCGATGATGACGAGCCGGGCTTTCGGATCGCCGAACGCCGGAACGGGCCGTCCCCAGTAGGTCCACTCGCGATAAGCGCGGCGCTTGGTGCGCGCCACTTCCTCGCGGTAAGGCACCAGGCGCGGACACTTCCGGCAATTCGTGATTTCGTCTTCGAGGATTGCCAACTCGTCTTGCGGCACCACGCCTCCCGATCAGGAGCAAATTCAACTCTTTGTGGTTTCCATGAGTTGGGCCTGAAAGTATATGACGCCACTCGACTCATTCCCAATTTTTGAGTTTGCAGGCAAATAAGCCGATTGTGTGTTTCGACGTTGTCCGCGCGGGTAGAGATTTAATCTAGAAAATTCCTGTCCCTACCTCCATTCTTATGCTTTAATCCAGCCAATTCGGCTCCCTTTGTAAATCGAAAGCGTTATAACACTACGGAGGCGTTCGCATGGCTAACCCTAGCAGCCTGAAAGCTCTTCGCATTGCGCTTGTGCTGGTCGGGATCATCTTCATCGTTGGCGTTTATCCTCTGACCATAGTTTGGCCGTCGGGATGGGCGTGGCACACGAGCGGTCAGTCGAATTATCTGCAAATGATTTTGGGGATTTACGCGACGCTCGGCGTCTTTCTCGTGCTGGCGGCGCGCAACCCGCTCAAGAACCTGAGCCTCATCTGGTTCACCGTCTGGTCAAGCGTCGCGCATGGCGTCATCATGGCGGCGCAGTCGCTGGTCTATCCCGAGCATCGCGGGCATCTGTTCGGCGACGTGCCCGCATTGCTTGTGATCGCAATCGTGCTCACGGTCCTGACTCCTCGTGGGGCGATGGCGGAAGCGTAGCTAGACTTCCAACTCGCTGATTTTAAGCAGTACCACAGAATTTCAAAGAGCTCACCACACTGTCCCGGGCGCGATTGACTCCCCTCGCGGCGGAAGTTAGCATGATGGTTTCCTCTTTCGCTCTGACGGGAGACAAGAGACGCGCCCATGGCGGCTGAAACCAAATCCGGGACTGTGCTCGACCGCATCATCGAGGCGCGCCGCGCCGCGATTGCCCACCGCAAGAAATCCGTGCCGGAGACGGCTCTGCGTTTCGGGGTGAAGCACGCGAAGCCGGTGCGCGATTTTGCCGCCGCGCTGACGCGCGATTCCCTGAACGTGATCGCCGAACTGAAGAGGGCGTCGCCTTCGCGCGGTTTGATTCGCGCGAATTTCGATCCGGTGGCGCTGGCGAAGAGTCTCGAGGCGGCTGGAGCAGCGGCGCTCTCCGTTTTGACCGAAGAGGAATTCTTTCAGGGCGATCTGAAATACATGCGCGAAGCGCGCGCGGCTGTGGGCTTGCCGGTGCTGCGCAAGGATTTCATCATCGATCCCTGGCAGGTCTGGGAGGCGCGGGCGACGGACGCCGATTCGTTTCTGTTGATCGTGGCGGGACTTAGTGACCCGCTCCTTGGCGAATTGCTCGCGCTCGGCCGCGAACTGGGAATGGAGCCGCTCGTTGAAGTGCATACGCGCGAGGAGTTGGCGCGGGCTTTGGCGGCGGGCGCGCGCATCCTGGGAGTGAACAACCGCGACCTGCGTACTCTCGAAGTGCGCGTCGAAACTTCGACGGAATTGATTGCGGCCATCCCCGACGAATGTATCGCCGTCTGCGAATCCGGCCTGCGCTCCCACGGAGATCTGGCACGCCTTCGGGCTGCGGGGTTTGACGCGTTCCTAATAGGCGAACATCTCATGGCTCAGCCGGACCCGGCGGAAGCGCTGCGCACCTTGCTGGGGGCGTAAAGTAGCACAGCCACTCTTGGCTGTGTGGTTTTTGCAGCACTTAGCAAAGGCACACAGCCAAGAGTGGCTGTGCTACCAAAATCTCATGCCGACTCGTGTTAAAATTTGCGGGATCACCACCTGGGACGACGCGCGCCTTTCTATCGATTTGGGGGCTTCCGCGCTCGGATTCAATTTTTATCCGCCCAGCCCGCGTGCCATCAGCCCCGCGGACGCGTGGAACATCATTCGGCGCCTGCCGCCGTTTGTGGAGGCGGTCGGCGTGTTCGTGAATTGGCCGCCGCTGGTGGTGGATGCGATGGCGCGAGCGCTGCGGCTCGGTTCGGTGCAGCTTCACGGGGCGGAATCTCCGAAGGAAGTGGGCGAACTCGCCCGAAAGCACCGGGTGATCAAAGCGGTTCAGGTGAAGCGAGGATTCCGCGCCGCTGCGCTGGCCCGGTACGGCGCCGCCGATGCAATTCTGCTGGACGGATTCGCGCGCGGTTTGCACGGCGGCACGGGCCGCACGGTGGATTGGAAATTGGCGCGCGCGGCGAGACGTTATGGACGGATCGTCCTGGCGGGCGGGCTGACGCCGGAAAATATCGCGGAGGCCGTTCGCGTCGCCCAGCCATACGCCGTGGATGTGGCCAGCGGCGTTGAAGCGCGGCCCGGGCGGAAGGATCCCGCGCGATTGCGCGCGCTGTTCGCCGCCGTGGATTCAATGTAGCGCCCGCCTTCAGGCGGGCATCTGGGCAGCTCAAAAATGCCCACCTGAAGGTGGGCGCTACAAGACCCGGTTTTCGTTGAAATGGAGAGGAACTTTTGTCCACCGCAACACAAACCTGGCCGGACGCGAAGGGCCGCTTCGGTCCTTACGGGGGCCGTTACGTTCCGGAGACGCTCGTGGCGCCGCTCGAGGAACTCGAGCACGCCTACGAGGAAGCGCGCAAGGACCCGAGCTTCCAAAAAGAGCTCGACTACTTGCTCAAGAATTTTGCCGGGCGCCCAACGCCGCTGCAATTTGCTTCGCGACTGACGGAGCATCTCGGCGGACCGCGCATCTACATCAAGCGCGAGGACCTGCTCCATACCGGCGCGCACAAGATCAACAATTGCCTCGGGCAGGGCCTGCTGGCCGTGCGCATGGGCAAGCGCCGCGTCATCGCGGAAACCGGCGCGGGCCAGCACGGAGTCGCCACGGCAACGGTGGCGGCGCGGCTGGGCCTCGAGTGCGTTGTTTACATGGGCGTCGAGGACATGGAGCGCCAGCGGCTCAACGTCTTCCGCATGCGCTTGCTGGGAGCGGAAGTTGTGGGCGTGAATTCAGGGACTCGCACGCTGAAGGACGCGATCAACGAAGCGATGCGCGACTGGGTTACGAACGTGCGCACGACGCACTATTTGCTCGGCTCGGTTTTGGGAGCGCACCCGTACCCGATGATGGTGCGCGATTTTCATCGCGTGATTGGTCTCGAAGCGCGCGCGCAGATTCTGGAAGCTGAAAAGCGCTTGCCGGACCTGCTCGTCGCGTGCGTTGGAGGCGGGTCCAACGCGATCGGTTTGTTCCACGCATTTCTGAATGATGCCAGCGTGAAATTGCTGGGCGTCGAAGCGGGAGGACGCGGCACGACTCTTGGCGAGCACGCCGCGCGCATGGCTGCGGCTGCCGGATACTCGGGCGCGCGCCCTGGCGTTTTGCAGGGCACCTATTCCTACGTGTTGCAGACGCCCGACGGCCAGATTGCGACCACGCATTCTGTTTCCGCGGGCCTCGACTATCCAGCGATTGGTCCCGAGCACGCGTGGCTTGCCGACCGCCATCGCGCCGAGTACACGGCCGTGAGCGACGACGCAGCGGTTGCCGCCGCGCGCACGCTCGCGCGCATGGAAGGCATTATTCCCGCGCTCGAATCGGCGCACGCGCTAGCAGAATTGATCGAGCGCGCGCCGAAAATGTCCCGCGACGCGATCGTGATTCTGAATCTTTCAGGGCGGGGCGACAAGGACATGGAAATCCTGGCCCGCTATTTGTAGGGGTTTAAGTAGCACGGGCTTCAGCCGGTGGGTTTTAGTCCTTGCGAGCACTAAACCCCACAGGCTGAAGCCTGTGCTACTAAAAACCATGGCACATGCGACCACAACCATGACGAATCCATCGCGCATCGCTCAGCGGTTCGCCGGCCTGCGCCGGACGGGCGAAATGGGCCTGGTCGCCTACCTCACTGCGGGCGACCCGTCGCTTGCCGCGACCGAGCAGTTCGTCCTCGCCATGGCGGAAGCAGGCGCGGACGTGATCGAGCTGGGAGTGCCGTTCAGCGATCCCGTGGCCGATGGCCCGGTCATTCAACGCGCAAGCGAGCGAGCGCTCCGCGGCGGCACAACGCTCGCTGGCGTACTTTCGCTCGTGAAATCGCTCCGAGCAAGGACTGAAGTGCCGCTTGTTTTATTCAGCTATTTCAATCCAGTTTTGCAGATGGGCCTTGAGAAATTCGCCGATGCGGCAAAAGCAGCTGGCGCCGACGGCGTGCTGATCACCGATCTCACGCCCGAAGAAGCGGCCGACTATCGCGCGGCAATGACTTCGCGCGGTCTGGACACGATTTTCCTAGCCGCGCCCACGTCGACCGACGAACGCCTCGTGCTCATCGCCAGATCGACGAGTGGATTTTTGTACCTGATTTCGCGCACCGGCGTGACCGGCGCAAAAGACCAGCTCGCGGACGAATTGCCGGCCCTGGCGCGGCGTGTGCGGCGGTTCACCGAGCTGCCGATTGCCATCGGATTTGGCATTTCGCTGCCGGGGCACGTTTCGTTGCTCGGCGGATTGGCCGATGCCGCCGTTGTCGGTTCGGCTTTAGTGGAAGAAATCGAGCGCGCCATGACCGTTGACGCAGCGGCTGCGGCGCTAGCTGGGCGCGTGAAGCTGCTGAAAGGCGCGGCGGTGACCGGGATGAGCCGGCGGGAGCCACAGGCATGAGCGTGCCGGATAAAAGCGTGGAAGGCTGGCGCCGAAAAATTGACGAAATCGACCGCCGCCTCGTCGAACTGCTGAACGAGCGCTCACGTTGCGTTGTCGAAATCGGACGGATCAAGCAAGCGTCCGGCGAAGCGCTCTACCAGCCGGACCGGGAGAAGCAAGTGCTAGACGGCGTTGCAAATGCGAATCCCGGCCCGCTGCCCGACGCCGCGATTCGCCGCCTCTTCGAGCGAATCCTGGATGAAGCGCGTTCGGTCGAGCGCGCCGTGATGCACGGCGGCGACGGAAAAAAGGAAAGCTAGAGGCACACTGGCGGTGCTTCAGGGGTTAAAACCCCTGAGGCAGAGAAGGCCTTCATGTCATGCCTGAAGGCATGACCCACAAGGCGCGTCCGATTTTCGACTAGTAGCTGTTACGCAAGCATTGCGGCCCAAGCCTCGCGGCCCACGCCTTGTGGGTCGCGGCTTCAGCCGCGACATTCAAGAGATAGCACAACTTGGGCTTTAGCCCCTGAAGTTCTATTTGGCTTGATTCACTTGCAGATTATGGCCCGACCTTTTTAGCAAGGAACAGGAGTTGAAATGGTTGTTGTAATGCAAGAAGGCGCGAAAGAAGAGCAGATCCAGCACGTGATCGACCGCCTGGTGTCGATGGGATTCGACATTCATCGCTCGACGGGCGCGTCGCAAACGGTTCTGGGCGCCGTGGGAGTTCCGCCGGACTTCGATCCGCGCGACGTCGAAGTCATCGACGGCGTACGCGAAGTCGTGCGCATCACGCAGCCTTACAAACTGGCCAGCCGCGCATTTCGTCCGCAGGGAACCGTGGTCGAGCTGCCGCGCGGCGTGCGCATCGGCGGCACCGAAGTTGTGGTCGCCGCGGGGCCATGCTCGGTCGAAAATCCCGAACAAATCGGCTTGATTGCGGATCGCGTCGCGAAAGCCGGCGCGAAAATCCTGCGCGGCGGGGCGTTCAAGCCGCGCAGCTCTCCGTATAGTTTTCAGGGGCACGGCGAGAAGGCTCTTATCATGATGCGCGACGCCGCGGAAAAGAGCGGCCTGCTCGTCTGCAGCGAAGTGATGGACGCTTCGCAGATTCCGTTGATGCTGCCGTACGTGGATATTTTTCAAGTCGGCGCGCGAAACATGCAGAATTATTTTTTGCTCCGGTCGCTCGGAACGACAAGCAAACCGGTGCTGTTGAAGCGGGGCATGTCCGCGACGATCGAGGAACTCTTGCTGAGCGCCGAATACATCATGGCCGGCGGCAACCACAACGTGATCCTGTGCGAGCGCGGCATCCGCACGTTTGAAACCGCCACGCGCAACACGCTGGACATCGCCGCGATCCCCGTCATCAAGAAACTTTCGCACCTCCCGATTTTGGCCGACCCTTCGCACGGCACCGGAATTCGCGACAAAGTTCCTCCCATGGCGCGCGCCGCGATCGCGGCCGGCGCCGACGGGCTGCTCCTCGAAGTGCACAACGACCCGGAGCACGCGCTTTCCGACGGCGCGCAATCGCTCTTCTTCGATCAGTTTGAAAAACTCATGGCCGAGCTTCGCATCATCGCGCCCGCCGTCGGCCGGACCATCGCCTGAGCCATGGCCGCCTCCTTCCGCCGCGTCGCAATCGTTGGCACAGGATTGATCGGCGGCTCGTTCGCCCTCGCGCTTCGCAAAAATTTTCCGGATTCGGTGGTCGTCGGGTGGGACAAGACGCAAGTGCTTCGCCACGCGCTGGAACGCGGCGCGATCCATGAAGCGATTCCCGACCTGACCCTCGCCGTCGCCGCAGCGGACTTGATCTACGTGGCGCTTCCGGTGGGACATACGATCGAGCTACTGCCGGAGATCGCGAGGCTCGCCCCGCCAAATGCATTAGTCACTGACGCGTCCAGCACGAAGCGCTCGGTCTGCGCCGTGGCGGCGGAATCGTTCCACAAAGGCGGCGCGCATTTTCTGGGCGGCCACCCGATGGCGGGAAAAGAAATCTCCGGGATCGCCGCCGCCGACGCGAACTTGTTTCGCGGCTCGAAATACGCGCTGATTCGCGCATCCGCGAGAGAAAAAGCTGACAAGGAACGCGAACCGCGCGTCGCGGGCTTCGTCGCGCTCATCGAGAAATTGGGCGCGGAGCCGGTTTGGCTGGAGGCCGAAGCGCACGACCGCGCAGCGGCGGTGGTCTCGCACTTGCCGCAGCTTCTTTCCGTCGCGCTCGCGGGAGTGGTCCGCAGCCAGACCGACGAAACAGGTTTGCCGATCACACTGGCGGGCCGGGGTCTTCGCGACGCGTTGCGGCTCGCGGGAAGTCCGTATTCGGTCTGGCGTGATATTATTCTCACGAACAGCGACAATCTGGAACGGGTGCTGGACCAGATGATCCAGGCCCTGGAGCAGGTTCGGAGCGATCTGCGGACGCGCGCGCTCGAAGAGGAATTCTCCGCCGCGGGAGAACTCTACAAGATTCTGCGCGACTTGCAGTAAACTGTTACCAATAAATTTTGCATGCATCCTACTTTGTAGGGAGCGAGACTCGATGGATAAACGCGTGGCCAACGCCGATGCGGCGATCGAAAAACTCTTCGACGGCGCCGTCATCCTCTCGGGCGGATTCGGAACCTGCGGCGTTCCCGAAAATCTCATCGCCGCCGTGCGCCGGAAGGGCACGAAAAATCTTACGGTCGCCTCGAACAACGCGGGCACGATGGAAGCCGGCCTGGGCCTGCTGCTCCAAACGCACCAGATCAAAAAGATGATCGCCAGCTACGTCGGCGAGAATAAACTTTTCGAGCAGCAAGTGTTGAGCGGAGAGGTCGAGGTCGAACTCAACCCCCAGGGCACGCTCGCCGAACGCATGCGCGCGGCAGGCGCTGGAATTCCGGCCTTTTACACGCCGACGGGCGTGGGCACGATGATCGCCGAAGGAAAAGAAGTCCGCGAATTCAACGGCCGCACATTCATTCTCGAGCGCGGCCTGCGCGGCGATTTCGCGTTCATCAAGGCGTGGAAAGGCGACCGTTGGGGCAACCTCATCTATCGCAAGACGGCGCGAAATTTCAATCCGGTCATGGCCACCGCCGCGGATTACGTGATCGCCGAAGTCGAAGAGCTTGTCGAGCTGGGAACGCTGCCGCCGGAGTCCGTGCACACGCCGGGAATTTTCGTGAACGCGATTTTCCAGGGCGTCCACTACGACAAGACAATCGAAAAGAGAACAGTGAGAAAACGCAAATGACCCAAGTGGCTTCGCATTCGGAAGGGAAGAACATGGCTCCGTCCGAGGAGAGCAAGCGGGAGATGATCGCCCGGCGCGTCGCGCAAGAGTTGCGCGACGGCTTTTACGTGAATCTCGGCATCGGCACGCCGACACTCGTGGCGAATTACATTCCAGCGGGAATGGACGTCGTGCTGCAATCGGAAAACGGCATGCTCGGCGTCGGCCCGTTTCCCTACGAAGGCGAGGAAGACGCGGACCTGATCAACGCCGGCAAGGAAACCGTCACGGAAATCCCCGGCACGAGTTATTTTTCCAGCTCCGATTCGTTCGGAATGATTCGCGGCGCGCATGTGAACATGACGGTACTCGGCGCGCTGCAAGTCGATGAAAAGGGCAACCTCGCGAACTGGGCGATCCCCGGCAAAATGCTGAAGGGCATGGGCGGCGCGATGGACCTCGTCGCCAGCTCGCCCTACGTGATCATCGCGATGGAGCACACCACAAAGGACGGCCAGCCCAAGATTCTCAAGAAGTGTACGCTGCCTCTTACCGGCGTGGAGGTGGTGGACCTGATCGTGACCGAACTCGCCGTCATCGCGGTCACGCCGGAGGGGCTGGTCCTGCGCGAAGTGGCGCCGGGCTTGACGCCTGCGGACGTGCAGAAACTGACCGAGCCGAAATTGATCGTCGCGGAAAACTTGAAAACGATTTCGTTGTAACACATGAGGAAACGAAGCTCCGCAGCCCGGGAGCGAAGCGAGCGCATCCTTGGAACCGAACTCCATCGTCATCGTGAGCCTTCATTCGCCCAAGGAAAAATTGTGGGGTTCGCTTGTGTCCATGAACTCTTCCGGAGTCACGCTGCGCGGCATCGATCTGAATTCGTTTGACGATTTTATCCGGCAGGTGATGGACCCGGAAGGGGAGCGCATCGGGCTTCCCACGCTGTTTTTTCCGATGCAACGCATCGAGCGCATCGCGCTCGACGAGCCCCACGGATCGATTCCCTCGCTTTCCGGGCGGTTCGAGCAGCGCGTGGGGCGCTCCTTGCGGGACTATCTCGCGCTATTCGTTTGAGCGGAAACGAAATCCAAAAAATGTCCTCTCGCGTCTTCACCGTCCCGAACCAGCTCACGTTTCTGCGGCTTGGATTTTTGCCGTTCTTTATTATTACCATCCACTACCGCCGGTACGGCTTGGCGCTCGCGATCTTGATCATCGCCGGGCTGACGGATGGGCTGGACGGCATTCTCGCGCGCTCGCTGAATCAGAAGACCGCGCTGGGCGCGTACCTCGATCCCATCGCGGACAAGCTGCTGCTGTCCTCTTCTTTCGTTGTGTTGGCGCTGAACCGGAAGATCAGTTGGTGGCTCGCCACGCTTGTCCTGAGCCGCGACATCCTGCTTCTGACGGCGGCCGCGGTGATCCTGGTGGTGGTCGGCTACCGGCCGTTCCCGCCGAGCATTTACGGCAAGACCACGACGGCGCTGCAAATCCTTCTGGTGTTCGCCGTGGTGCTGCTGGCGGTGACGGATTGGGGCTGGCTTCAATTCATCCGAAACATCATCGGCTATCTGACTGCCGGCTTCACGGTCTTTTCCGGCTTTCACTATTGCTTCACGGTTGCCCGCCGCATAAGCGAGCAGCCCCAGTAGGACAGGCTTCAGCCTGTCGCTTTTCTGATCGCCGACCTGGCAGACGGAAGACAGGCTGAAGCCTGTCCTACGCGCTCTTCAAATAATTCACGACCATGAAACCGAAACTGACCGCGATCGCGATCCCCGCAGCCCACCCCAGCAAATCAGCGCGACGCCGCTCGGTCACGTCCGCGGGAGTCCGGTCCGGCATCAAGCGGCCGAGCATGTAGCCTGTCGCCACGCCGCCGAAGTGAGCATAGTTGTCGGTGCCGCTAAAAATAAAGCCGAGAACAGCGATATAAATCAGCCAGCGAATCAGCGCGCTTCGCAGAGCCTGCGCGGCCATGCTCTTCCTGCCCGTTGTAGCCGCGAGCAGCACGCCGATGAGACCCAGCAAGGAACCGGACGCGCCCACGCTCAAGTGGCCCACCGAGGAGCTGAGGATGTACCCCGCCACGCCAGTCGCAACATACAAGAACAAATATCGCGCCGAGCCGTACAATTCCTCGACCATCGGCCCAATGTCCATCAGCACCCACATGTTGAAACCAATGTGGAGTAACCCGCCGTGAAGAAATATCGCAGTGACGAAACGCCACGGCTGGCTGATGTTATAAGCCAATGGAAGCGAAGCGCCCAATCGATAGTTCACCTGAGTGGCAATTCCCCCCAAGTTCATCAGACCGCCGCCCGCGCCTTCGCCGCCGGAAAATTTCATCGTGATGACAAACGACAGCGCGTACATCATGCAGCAGATCGCCAGTATGGCGTAAGTCACCGGCGAAGTCTGCGGCATCCATCGGCTGAGGGACCTGCTCGCGGCGGCAAAAGAAAACGTCATGCTCGCGCCGCACTGGTGGCACTTGTTGGCCGTCGCGCCGACCAGCGTCCCGCAGGCCGGGCAAAGTCGCGGGCGCAAGGCCTTCGGCTCGGAGTGAAACATCTCGGCAATTTGGCTGCGCCAGCGGTCTATTTTGTAGCGCCATCGAACGGGAAGCGGCACGTCGTCTCCTTGCCCGAAAAATTTCGCATGCCTATAATAGCCGGAATCGCGCGCGGACGCGAAATTCGAAGTATTTTGCCCTCGGGCGCATTGCACTTTGCCGGGAGTCCCGGAGGGACGGCATATCGTAGCCCACCGCGGAAGCGGTGGGAAAACGCGCAGGCAATAACGAAAAGCCCCGTCAGGGGCGACACATGAGGTCGAAGCGCACGAGCCAGCCCACTGCCAGATCCGAATCGCACGCAGGGAAAATGGAAAGGATGCTCATTGCAATTACCCAAAGACAGCGGTGCCTGGAGTGAGTGAGCGCGCCTCCGTGCGGGCGGCATCGCTCCTGCATTCGGGATGGCTCATTGCTCCATTCCTCGCGATACTACTTCTAGCAGGATGTGCAGCCCGCCGGCCCATCGACCATGTCCCCGCTCCTCCACCTCCGGCAGGGCCAGAAACTGCTCCTGGTCCGGCGCCAACACGGCCGCCCTCCGCGCCAAACGCGCCGCAACCCCCAACCCGAACCGCCCCGTTCGTCCCCGGCATGTTCGTCGAAGAGGGCACCGCGTCATGGTACGGCATCCCGTTCCACGGACGCCGTGCGGCCGACGGCGAAATCTTCGACATGAACTCGCTCGTGGCCGCGCACCGCACGCTGCCATTCGGAAGCATCCTGCGCGTCACAAATCTGAATAATGGCCGCGACGTGCAAGTCCGCGTGATCGACCGCGGCCCGTTCGTCGGCGACCGCATCCTCGATCTCGCGCGCGCCGCGGCTGTGTCGCTGGACATGATCGGCACCGGCACGGCTCCCGTGCGCATCGAATTGCTCTCCGGCCCGAATCCCGCGGTGGGAGACTTCACCGTGCAAGTCGGCGCTTTCGCGGACCCCGCCAATGCCGAGCGGCTGCGCGACCGCTTGCTCGCGCACTACCAGCCGATTTTTATCCAGGAATATGACGCGCCCACGGGCCATTTCTACCGCGTGCGCGTCGGACGTGTTCCGAGTCCGGACGCCGCGCAGCAGCTCGCCGAGCAACTGAAGAATAGCGACGGTTTCCAGACCTTCGTGATGCGCCTGGACCAACCGAACGATCTTGGCATTCACTAGACTTTGTCTCTTGAATGGGCCTGGTGGGTCGCGGCTTCAGCCGCGACATTAAACTCCGGCCAAGCCTGGGCTTTAGCCCCTGACGGATTGAGCAGGTCAAAACTCCGAAGATTTCCGGCGCGGTTGCGATTTGCGAAGGAGGACTTCCAACTCTCAACTCTCAACTGTAAACTCTGGATTCGAGGTGCGCCCGATGGACGACTGCCTATTCTGCAAAATCGGAAAGAAAGAAATCCCGTCGAAACTCGTTTACGAGGACGCGGAAATTTTCGCCTTCGAGGACATCCAACCGCAGGCGCCGAACCACATCCTCATCTGCCCGCGAAAACATTTGGGTTCGCTGACGGATGCCACCGCGGAGGACGCCGCCATGCTCGGCAAGCTGCAACTCATCGCCGCGAAGCTCGCGGGAGAGCGCAAACTGACCGCCGGCTACCGCACGGTATTAAACAATGGGCGAGGCGCAGGGCAGTCGGTGTTTCACCTGCATCTACATCTGTTAGGCGGCCGCGATTTTCGCTGGCCACCGGGTTAAGTAGAACACGCTTCAGCCTGTTTGCTTTTGACTTTTCGCGACGCTGAAACAATTCAAAACCGACAGGCTGAAGCCCGTCCTACTTGTGCGTCATCACGTACACGCCGTCCCAATTTTCCTCGGGCCCGGCGACGAGATATTCCTTGCAGCGATTCAAGTACATGCGCGCGGGACCGTCCTCCGGCCAGCGCTCCAGCAATCTTTCAAAGACGATTTGCGCATCCTGCCAGCGCCGTTCGCGATAGCACGCTCGCCCCTGCGCAAAAAATTCAAGGCGCTCTTCCACGTCCGGCGCGTCGCCTTCCGGCGTGCCGCGCGCGGCCACCAGTTCGTACAGCGTGACCGGCCGTGATTTTCCCTTCACGCGGATCAGATCGAGTTCGCGGAAAACGAGGAGCGGGTCTTCCACGGCCGCGTAGGTCGTATCGCTCAAGAGAATGTGCGTGGCGTATTCCTTGTTCAATCCCTCGATCCGCGAAGAAAGATTCACGATATCGCCCAGGGCCGTGTATCCGTAGCGAAGCTCCGAGCCCATATTTCCCACCGAGGCGACGCCCGTGCAGAGCCCGACGCCGATGTCGAGCACCGGCCTGCCCTCGGCTCTCCATTTCTTCTGCATTTCTGCGAGGCGCGCGATCATTTCCAGCGCGGCGTGGCAACCCTCGGTGGCGTGCTTCGCGTCTTCAAACGGCGCGCCCCAGAACGCCATCACCGCGTCGCCGATGTATTTGTCGAGCGTGCCGCTGTGGCGGAAGACGATCTGCGTCATTTCCGTAAGATATTCGTTGAGCAGCGCGGCGAGTTCCTGCGCGTCCAGTTTTTCCGAAATCGTGGTGAACCCGCGCACGTCGCTGAACATCACGGTGATTTCCGTTTTGCGCGGCTTCACCAGATCGGGATTTTCCAGAAGCCGGCGAATCACTTCCGGGCTGAGATATTGCTGGAACGCGCCGCGCACACGCCGTTTTTCTTTTTCCTCGACGAGCGCGCGATACATCGCGACGAATCCGACGTTGGCCACCAGCGTCCCCGCGGGAACGATGAAGTTCAGCCACCATCCGTGCAGAAATGCGTACCACACGCCGAATCCGAATGGAACGAGCAGCAGCAAGCCGAAAAGCATCGACCGGGGCTGCGCCAGCGCCAGCCACAATCCGAGCGGCACGCCGAAGAGAAATATCAGCAGCAGATCCACGGCAACCTGGTTCGCTCCGCGAAACAGGAAATGCCGGTTCAATATGTTGTCGATCACGTTCGCGTGGATCTCGACGCCCGGGTAACTAATCCCGCCAAACGGCGTCGAGCGCAGATCCCCGATGCCCGTCGCCGAAGCGCCGACTAAAACAATTTTCCCCTTGAACGTTCCCGGTGAGAATTTCCTCTGCACCACGTCGGCAATTGAGACGTAGGGATATGTTGCCACGCCGCCTTCGTAGCGGATCATCATCCGCCCGAGCGCATCCGGATGAATCACGAGCGAAGGGCCGAACTCGAGCGCCGCCACGCCCGTTTCGCTGAAGTCCAGGTTCATGTTCTCGTCGGGCACGCCTTCAAACAACTTCACCGCCTGCACGTCGAGCGAGGCGTACAGGTCCCAGGTGTCTAAGTCGTTGGTCCGCCCGTAGGGGAGGACGAGCAGCGACTGGCGCACCACGCCATCGGGGTCCGGCTCAACGTTGAAAAAACCCGTAGCGCCATGCGCCTTGCGCAGCGCGTCGCTCAGAATCTCGATGTTCGCCTGCGTGCCCTGCGGCAGCAGCGGGTAGGGATCGGGATCGGCGAATTGCTGGATCAGATGGTGCAAATCGCGCTTGCCCGTCTGCGGGTTCACCGGGCGCAGCTCCGGAAACGGGAAGTCGGCGAGGATGTTGGCGTAGCGGTCCAGCGTATTGTCATCGACCCCTTTCAGATCGTATTCGGAATAAAGGAAGAAATTTCCCAGGACCACCTTGCCAAACCGCTCAATCGCCCGCGCAAATTGTTCGTCCCCGTCATATTCTTTCGACAGGCGGTCGATATCCGCGATCACGCGCGGGTCCGTCTGCCCTCCCTGCTTTTGCCGTTCGATGACGGTTTTCCGCAGCTCGCGAATCGGCGCTGCGGTTTCGTCCGGTTTGCTGAAGGTGATGTCAAAGGCCGCGACTTTAGCGCCATCCTCCCGAAGCGCGTCGAGCATTTTCGCGAAATACGTCCGCGAGAACGGCCAGCGCCCCAGGACTTCCTGCGAGCGCTGGTCGATGTCCACGATGATGATGCGCGGATCGGGATGCTTAAGGGCGTCCGGCTGGAGGCGGAAGCGCAAATCGAGTGCGTCGAGTTCGAGCCGGTTGACGAAGGAAAACACAGCGTTGGGACGGTCGCCAATGAAGGTCAACGCGTAGATCGTCAGCGCGAATGCCGTAAGGCCCAGGCTGATTGCAAAGGGAACGCGCCGTTGCCACCACGCCCGCAACCATTGGCGCGGGACCTGCAAGGCGCGTCGCGATTCACCGCCCGTGGGAGCTGCTGGCATGGTACGGGAATTGTATCCGAGGGCGCGGCGGAAGGTTACTCACGATATAAGAAAGTGAGCCGCACGCCGCTCACATCGATCACGTCGCCTTCGTTGAGTTTCGTCAAGCCGTGGATTTTGACGCCATTGAGCGTCGGCACGCGGTCGCCACGGCCCAGGTAGTAGCCATCCTCGTGCTTGTTAATTTGCGCCGCTACCGCCGGCATGAACCATCCGCGGAGCCGCACGGTGGCCATTTTGGAGTGGCCGATCACGATCAGTTTGCCGGACATCCGGTACTCTTTTTGATCCGTGCGCCCGTACAACACGGTGAGCGTCGGAATGCGGATCCGTTTGGGCGCGAGTTGAGACCGCTCGCCCGCTCCCACAGCCATCTCGAAAAGCTTCCGACGTTCTTCTGTATCCAGGACCATCGTTTCATTCACGCGCGGAGCCGGCGCTTTGCGCAAGCCGTCCTCCGGGAGGGCCGCATCATGCGCTTGATCCACGAAGATTTCGTGCTTGCCGATCAGAATGTTGTCGCCGTCCTTGAGCATGGCGCGCTCGACGCGAGTATCATTTAAGAACGATCCGTTGAGGCTGTTCAAATCCTCGACCACCAGCGACCCGGCTTCGACATACACCCGCGCGTGATAATTCGATACGGATAGATTATCAATCTGAATATCATTGTCCGGCGCGCGCCCGATCGTCACCGGACGCGTTCCCAGGGGAACTTCTTTCAGCGAGGAATTTTCAAATTTCAGGACGAGTCTCGACATTTCTCTCCTCCTCCGGACAACTCCGGCGCAACCTTACCCGGAGTGCCGTTTCCAGATCTTCAGGCGTTGGAACACGCTTTGCGATTTCTCGGCAACTCGCAAAACGATCACGCTGACGTTGTCCACGCCGCCGTTGTCGTTGGCCAGATCGACCAGGCGCTCGGCGGCTTCCTGCGCGGACGTGCTGGTCAGAAGCGTGCTCGCGATTTCCGGGTCGGTGACCATGCGCGTCAGCCCGTCCGTGCAAAGCAGCACGAAATCCCCGGCCAGCAAAACCTGTTCGTCGGTGTCGACCTCCACCGTATTGCTTGTTCCCACCGCGCGCGTCAACACGCTTTGCATCTCGCTCGCATCCGCTTCCTGCGGCGTCAGGATCCCGACGCGCACTTTTTCGGCCACCAGGGAATGATCGGCCGTCATTTGATCCATCGTGCCGGCGCGAAGCAAATACGCCCGGCTATCTCCCACGTGCGCGATGGAGAGTCTTTGCGCCTCGATCCACGCGGCCACGATGGTCGCTCCCATGCCCTTCTGTTCGTCGTTCGAGGATGCCGTCTCAAAAACTTTCCGGTTCGCCAGATGGATCGCGCTGGCCAGTCGATTGGTCCGCTCGGAAACGTCCGGGCTGGATTCCCCGAAGATGGGCGTCGCCCGGCTGTTTTCGGATTGCCTGCAGTGCGTCAGGACCGTCTGAACGGCAAGCTTGCTGGCCACCTCGCCATGCGCTTCTCCGCCCATTCCGTCGGAGAGCACGTACAATTGCAGCGAGGGATCGATCGAATAACAGTCTTCATTGTTTTTTCGGACGCGCCCGAGGTCGGTGCGCGCGCCGGCTTCGATGTGCAAAAGGGGCCTCAATCGGCTGGCGGCGGAGTCCAACGCTTCCTAAAGCCTGGACGGATTGCGCTGCCAGACCTGTACCGCTTCGAGACTCGTTCACGCGAGGCTCGCTTGTTACTAAAAATCAGACTAGCAAACCGCTTTTGAGACAGCAATAGCCTGTGACGTAAGTAGTTACATCCTTTCACGACAACTTGGAAATTGACTCGCTAGGAGCGGCCCGCCAAGTTCGTTATACTGGCCTCAGCGGAGAGCGCGCAGAAATCCCACCCCTGCAGCATCCCGCACCCTCTCACATGCCGCAGCGCGCTGAAATTTGGTATTTTGAGCACTCCCTGGCGGCCCCTCTGGCCCGCCCCTTGCGCCGCCAGTATGCCGTCCGGGCGCTGCCACATCCTTCTCCAGGCCGGCGGAATTCTGCTCCGAAGCCGGGCGATACCCCGGTCGTATGTTTTGCCGATCTAGGCGCCGGTGACCTGGTTGCCTTGCGGCGTCTCGTGCGACGCGCCCCGCGCGTCCGGCTCATCGGCATTTCGCGAAATGGCGGAAGTCAGCGCGCTCCAGGCTGTTTTGCCACCCTTCCGCGCAAGGCAAACCCCACGCTGGTTCGCAAGACGGTGGACGCCGCGATTGCCAACATCGAGCTGGCGCAGCGGGAGCGGGCCGCTCGCGCCGATCTCGCGCGGGCCGAGCGCGAGATGGAGGAACTGAATCGCATCGGCATCGCCCTGTCGCAAACCCATGAAGTCGGGGCGCTGCTCAAGATGATCCTCACGAAGGCGCGGGAGATCACAGGCGCGGATGCGGGCTCTCTTTATCTCGTTGAAGAGACGCGCCCGGATGTCCTGTCCCCCGGCCCGGGGGACCGCCATCTGCGTTTTAAGCTGACCCAAAACGACAGCGTCCAATTTCCCTTCGCCGAATTCGAACTTCCTCTGCAAGAAAATTCTCTGGCTGGCTACACGGCGCTGCACGGCGAAGTGATCAACTTGGCGGATGCCCACCACATTCCCAAGGGACGTCCTTATCACTTCAATCCGAAGTATGACGAGGAAACGGGTTACCGCACGCGTTCCATGCTGACGCTTCCCATGAAGAATGGCCGCGGCGAGGTCATCGGCGTCCTGCAGCTCATCAACTGCAAACTTCATCGCGATGCGCGCCTGACGAGCCCGGAAATCGTTACCCGCGAAGTGCGGCCCTTTTCCGATCGCGCGGTCCGTCTCGCGCTTTCCCTTGCCTCGCAGGCCGCCGTCTCCTACGAAAACGGCCGCCTCTATCAGGACATTGAAAAACTGTTCGAAGGCTTCGTCCAGGCTTCCGTAAAAGCGATCGAGCAGCGCGATCCAACGACCTCGGGCCATTCTCTGCGCGTTTCGCATATGACCGTCGGGCTTGCCGAAATTGTGGATCGCGTCGATACGGGGAGCTATGCATCGATTCGCTTCTCTCCCGAGCAAATGAAGGAAATCCGTTACGCCGCGCTGCTGCACGATTTCGGAAAAGTCGGCGTGCGCGAGGATGTGCTGGTCAAGGCCAAAAAGCTGTATCCCATGCAAATGGACCTCATCGCCCACCGCTTCGACTATCTCTACATGGAGTTGGAAGCACAGCTGGAGCGCGAGAAGGTCCAGCTCCTTTTGGAAATGGACCGGCCGGAGGCGCTGGCCCGCATCGCTTTGCTCGAAGAAGAATATCGTCTCCGCAGGGCCCAGGTGGAGAACGGATTCGGGGCCGTGCTTCAGGCCAACGAGCCGACGGTGCTTCCAGAGGAGCATTTCGATCGTCTCTTTGAAATCGCCCGCCAGACCTATCACGACCCGCGAGGAGTAGAAAGGCCGATCCTCACGGCGGAGGAAGTCCGCTATCTTTCCATTCCGCAGGGAAGCCTCAGCGCGGACGAGCGCGCCCAGATCGAATCCCACGTCGTTCACAGCTTCAATTTCCTGCTTCAAATTCCCTGGACCAAGCAAATCCGCGAGATTCCGCGGATCGTCCGCGCGCACCACGAGAAATTAAACGGCACAGGTTATCCCTACAAATTGCGAAGCGATGAAATTCCGGTCCAGGCCAAGATCATGACGATTTGCGATATTTTCGACGCTCTTTCCGCCTCCGACCGCCCGTACAAAAAAGCCGTGGCTGCCGACCGCGCACTCAATATTCTGGAGATGTCCGTCAAGGACCAGGAACTCGATCCGGAATTGTATCGCCTCTTTCTGGAAGCCAAAGTCTTCCACCTGGCCGACAAAATCTAGAGATCCCGGGAACGCCAATCTCCCCGCCGCGGCGGGCGCTTCCCAAGACGCCATTCAGGAGAATGGCGTTCCCAGGAACCCTGGCCGGCACATAGGGCTAGCCCGCAAGAGCTTGGCCCCCTACCGCCGATTTCGCTCTCCTACCCACGTCGCGGTAGAATCCCTGCCATGCCGTGCGCGTGGGTTCGTCAAAAAATGCCGGGTCGCTCACTGGCTTTCACCCTGCTGGTGGCGCTGAGCGCCACGCTCGCCGCAGCCCAGCAACAGCCGAAACCACATTCTTCTCCTGCCCCGCGCACGATTATTCTGCCCCCCAAATTAGTTGCGGGTGCGCCGGCCACGCTCGCTGTGCTCGATTCCCAGGGCCGTCTCTTGCCCAACGTCACGGTGGAACTCTCGGGAGGCCGGAACGCCACGACTGATACGACAGGCCGTGCTATTTTTAAGGCCCCCGATCAGCCCGGAACATTAGTTGCAAAAACCTCCGGCGTGGGAGTCACTGCGTCCGCGACTGTGGTGGCTTCCGAGGATTCCGCCCCCCACGGGGCGCCTGATGGCCCCTCTGGAGCCGTCCACGTAGGTTCCTACCCGCACGCCATTACTATTCACGACCGATTTACTCTGGAAGGCGCCGGCTTCCGAGGCGCGGCGGATTCGAATCACGTCTATCTGAACGGCGATCCATGCCTCGTCGTGGCGTCCTCCCCGGTTTCGCTCGTTGCGCTGCCCGGCCCGAGCGTTCCCATTGGCGACGTCACCCTTCACGTCGCCGTGGGAGGAGTTGACGCGGGTCAATTTCCCGTCTCGGCCGTGCTGCTCGAATTCAGCGGCCCAACGGAAGCGGTGAATGCAGGCTCAACCGGGAAGCTCATTGTGCATGCGCGCGGCACAACGGAACCGCTCCTTCTCGAAGTTCGCAATGGATCGCCGGGAGTGATCCAGCTTTCCAACGGAAACGTGCAGCGCCTCAAGACCTCGGGCGGTGATGAAAATGACGCGCCGGTGGACGTAAAATTTGTGACCGGCGGAAACTATTCGGTTTCGGCAAGGCTGCTATCCGCAATTCCTCACGAGTAAGGGGTTTGGTGGCACAGGCTTTTTACACTGAGCAACTCTGAAGGGCAGCCTGTGGGGGTTAGTCCTTGCAAGGACCAAAACCCACAGGCTGCCCTTCAGAGTTGCTCAGTGTAAAAAGCCTGTGCTACTGACGGCATGATAGAATTTCGTCCTCGGCTGTGATGTTTCGCTGGATCCTTCGCTTAAGGCGCCTTCATGACAGGAACCGGAATTTTGATCGCCATTGCATGTCTCGCGGCAGGTTTCGCGGTGGCGTGGGCGTGGGCGAATTCCTCTGCCGGTGCCACGCGACTGGAACTCGAGAGGCGCGCGGCAGGCCTCGATGGCACGGCTCAAGAGTTAAAAAAACAAAACGACGCGTTGCAGCAGGACTTGCGCGTCTCGCAGAAGAGAATCGAAGAGGAACAGAAGCTGCGCGCCGCCGCGGTGAATGAAGCCGAGGCGCAGCGAGCGAATCTTGCCGAACAGAGGCGCTTGCTCGATGACGCCCAAGTGAAGCTGAGAGAAGCTTTCCAGTCTCTGGCCGGCGAAGCCCTGAAGGCCAGCAGCGACCAATTCATGGAGCTCGCCAAGTCGAAGTTCGATTCTCTCCAGAAGGAAGCCGAAGGCGATCTTGAACACCGCAAGATTGCCATTCAGGCCATGGTAGACCCGCTGCAAACGGCCTTGAAAGATCTCCGCTCGGAAGTGGGCCGTGTCGAATCCGCGAGACAGGAAGCGTACGGCAGCCTTCGCAGCGAGGTGCAACTGCTGGCCACGACCAGCAAGGAATTGCGGGAGGAAACGGGAAGCTTGGTCAACTCGCTAAAGCAGCCGCAGGTCAAGGGAAAGTGGGGCGAGCTGACTCTGCGCCGCGTCGTCGAGTTGTCAGGCATGTCCCCTCACTGCGATTTTTTTGAACAGCAATCCATCGACACGGAAGAAGGCCGCTTGCGCCCCGATCTGATCGTCCATCTTCCGGGCGGCACGCAAATCGTCGTGGACGTGAAGGTTCCGCTGCACGCTTTTTTCAAGGCCGTGAGCGCGCAGTCGGACGCGGAATACCGTGAAGCCATGGTGCAACATGCCGCACTGGTCCGCGATCACATCAAGGGTCTGTCAGGCAAGGAATATTGGAAGCAGTTTGAACCTACGCCTGAATTCGTGGTTCTTTTTGTCCCGGGAGAATCTTTTTTCAGCGCCGCTCTCGAGCAGGACCGCACGCTCATCGAGGACGCCATCGATAAGCGCGTCGTTCTCGCCAGCCCGACCACGCTGATCGCGCTTCTGAGAGCGGTCGCTTACGGCTGGAAACAACAGCTCGTCGCCGAGAACGCCGAGCGCATCAAGGATTTGGGCAAGGAGTTGTACGACCGCGTAGTGAAGTTCGCCGAGCACCTTTCCGAAATCGCCAAAGGTTTGGAGCGCGCCAGCAAAGCGTACAACAATGCCGTCGCCTCTTTTGATAGCCGCCTGATCCCCTCCGCCCGCAAGTTTAGAGAGATGGGCGTCGGCAGCGCGGACGTTGCCCAGGTAGATCCCGTCGAGACATTCCCCCGCCCGCTGCTCTCCACACCCGGTTCCGAAGAACAATAACGGCGCAGGCTTTAGTGGCGCAGGCTTCCAGCCTGTGGGGGTTAGTGCTTGCAAATACCAAACCCCACAGGCTAGAAGCCTGCGCCACTCAAACCCATGTATGAGAAATCAGGGACAGTTGGTGAGATTTACTTGACCAGCTGCGCGATCAGGCGCCGCAGGCGCTCGCGGTCGCGAGGCTTCATGTGGACGAATTCTACGCCGGCTCCCGTCGCTGTAATATTGCGGACCACGGCGGTGGATAGAATCTTGCGAAGTCCGGACCGGATTTCCAGGAGCATGGAATCCCCGAGCGCCAGGCGCAGATCCGTTTCCAAGAACGCTCCACCGAGCGCGAGGACACGAACGCGCGCGGAACCATTGCGCGTTCCCGAGATGGCCGCTTGCAAGGGAGGCAGAAGGCGCGCGCGAACGTACCGGCGAGGCCGGGTATGGGTCACGCTGGATTTCGTGCCAGCGCTTTCCGCGATCCGGGCGCGCGCGGAAGAGGGCCGGTTTTCGAGCAGGGCAAGCGCTTCTTCTGCTGCCGCGCGAAGCGCCGCCGGTTCGTCATGGGCCAGTCCGTTGCGCAGCCTCACCATCTGCAGCAGGAAAGGAGCTGCTTCCCCCACGCGCATTCTGCCAAGCGCCTCGATCGCCTTAATCCGGAAATAGATGTCCCGCAGCGTCACATGCTCGCCCATGGCAATCTGAAGCAGCGTTGGAACCGCCGCCATTTCGTGCGCAGTCCCGAGATGATCGATCATGCAGGGCACGACCATCCCATGCGCTTCCGAAAGGGTGGCAAGAAAAGCTTGCGCCGTCGCCGCTACCACGGGCGGATTGGTCCACTTCATGAGTTCCGTCGCGGCAAGATCCTGCAAACTCCATTCCCAGCTCGCCAGCGCCCTGGGCAACGCGCCGGCCAGGCGTTTCGGGTCCGCGGAAGCAAGCAGATGAATGGAAGTCGCAACGCGCTGCCGCCGCGCTTCGTACAGCCTCGTTTCCAGCGCGCCAAGCACCGGCTCGCCCGTTCCGTGAATCAAGCGCACCATTGCGGGAAGAGAATTCAATCCCTCCTCCGCGGTCAGCAGCAATCCCAGCCGGTCGATCAAGCGGTCCGGGCATCTCTTCAGCAATCGAGGGATGACCGGGCTGAGCGGCTGGCTGGTGAGGGCTTCGTCCACCAGATAGAGCCACTGTTCGTCGCTGAGAACGCGGCCAACGAGGGTGGCAATGTGCGCGTGCTCATCGTCCCGCGGCGCGGCCTCGAGCGCGTCGAGGATTCGCTCGAATTCGGCGTACTCGCCCTTCAGCAACGAAGTTCGCGCCAATTTTTCGGCCACCGCGGAGAGCAATCCCGCGATTCCCGGAGAATTTTCCTGAAGTAGGGCCTGCACAATCCCTCGCCCAAAATCGGGCGCCGAAGGATGAGGCCACAATCGTTCCAGTTGCGGCGCGATCTCCGAGAGGCCCGCGGCCACCGCGCGCCGCGCCCTGCTCTCCTCCGATTCGAGGCACCGCGCATACGCCATAAGCACCGCGCGGCCTTCGCGCGCCGCGGCGTCGGCTTTCTTTTTTTCGGCGGCTGCGGCCAGCGGTTCGAGGTAGCCGGCCACCACGTTCGCGGGCACGCACCACGCGTCGCGGCTTCGCAGTGTTTTTCCTTTCACTCGGGCGGGCTGCGCATTCCAGAATCTTTCGCAGAGAACCGACACGCGCAGTTCGTCATGCTGCGACCCGCCAAACCGGTTGGTTCCCGTATTGTCCGGTTGACCGCGTTCCTGGTCGAGGCGGACGAGCAATGGAACCAATCCCTCCGGAGTTGTCCGGCCGGCGTTGAACTCCTGTTTCACGAATGCCAGCACCAGCTCATCGGTGAGCCTTTCCAGATACGGCTCCAGTGTTTCGCCTTCGCGTGGTTTTACGTTGGAGATTCCGTACACGATCAACGAGACGGCGGACGTTTCGCTGCCCGACACCACGGAATGAAAACGCCGCGCAACCTCTTCCGTGGACGGCTGCATTTCCGGATCGTTGGGCGGCGCCAGTTTTGCGAGCACGCGCAAGGTGGCCGCAATCTGCTCGAAGCTCGCTTCCGGCATCGTCCGGCCGGAGCGAGAGTAGGACGAATGTTGCGATGCATGATCGTAAGCGAGTACCGCGGACACCAGGCTGGCCAGCAGCAGGGAATCGCGCCGCTCGGTCGGAATATTGATGCGAATCCCGACAACGCCCCGATTCCTGATCCAGTTGTCCCACAATTTTCGCGATGCTGTGTCGCCCGGCGAGGCGCTGCGCGGAACCAGGCTGATTTCCTGTGCCAATAAATCCAATTCGCCCACGTTGATGGGATGAGTGAAGAGGAACGAGCAAATGCCGGCGCGCAGAAGCTCTTCCGCGAGGGCGCGCAATTCGCCGCGCGGGTCATGCAGCAGCTCGGCGACACTCCCCTCCTGGCGGGGCAGGAGGATTCCATTCCGCTCCACGGCTACGACCAGGGGAGACCGCGCCGCGAGCGCGATTCGCAACTGCTGTTCCGTGGAGGCCAGAATTTCCATCAGCCGCGGATGATTTTTCTGATACAGGCGCGCCGCGCCCAATAGAACCCGGAATTGCCGGAGGAAGAAAATGATGGCGCTCTCGGCATTTGAAAACGCCGGGCGCACGGGAATCACATCCGCGCGGACAGGCTCCGGCCTATGCGAAGAGGCTGGTGTAGCGCCGACGACCGGAACGTCGTCTTTGGCTTGAACCTTCGAGTTGTCGAGGACTTTCATTCTGAAGATGGTCCCTTGCTAAGAGACGTAGGCTTCCTGGAACAGCCGCAAACCTGCATATTCAAGTTCGTGGAGGCAGTTTTTCTACTGCACCTTATGCGTCGGGGCATACCGGTATTTCCTAATAAGAGCAAGTTGCCTGCCTTAAGGATGCGCCTCTAGGTCATTGAAATACAGGGGATTGCTGAATCTCGGACGCCAAAGAATTAACCCACCGGATGGAGGTGGATAGAATTGGAACAAGGGAGGGAACCGCGTCTATAGCAAAACCCTGTTGCCCTTTCACCGCTTCGAGGCCTCCTACCGGATGGCCGGCGCGGGAGATGCTTTCGAGTTCTCGGTCAACTCAATGTCGTCGATCACTCGAACACCGGGAGGAACCGCGCGCAGGTGGTCCATCAGGTCGCGGTGTTCGGCGAGGCTCAGAGAGCCGGAAAGGGTGAGAGCGTTTGCCCTGGCTTGAATCGTTACTTTATCTAGAACCGGTTGCCCGGCTAACTCCGCTCGCAATTTCAATTCGAGCTGCAGCGCTGGGGAAGGCCCTGCGGGTGCGGCTGGTTTTTGCGGCGCGATCGATTTGTCCGTGCTGCCGGCTGCGGCAGGCGCAGGCGCGGGAGCTTTCATGGCAGCGGCGGGCGCGGCCGTTGGCTGTGACTCAGCCTTCGGTGTGGAATTTTCGACCGGAGCGGAAGTGGACGCGGGAGCAGGCGCCGCAGGTTGAGCCGTGCCGTTGGATTGGGCATCCGTATTCGCATTCGAGCCATCAGGATTTGAGGTCTGCGCCGCGGAGTCCGCCTTTGGCGGAATCGTTGGCCTTTCCATTTCACGGGTGCGTTGCCACAAATCCACCAGCGGCGGATAAACGCGATATCCCGAATAACCAATGACCCCAAGCAAAAAGAGTATGAGCAGCAGGCCCCCGGGCTTCTTTCGGGGTTCCTCTTCTACTCCCACCGATAGCATGAATTGGGCGGATGGGTCCGGCTCATTGAGGGTTGCATTTACCGGAACCGCGGCGATCCGAGGCGGCTGAGCGGCGGGGCGGCTCGTTCCCGGAGCAGCGTGCGAAGTGACCGGCGCCATTCTTACTGTTGCGTCCGGGCCCATCATTTCGTGGTAGTTCTTCAAAGCGGTCAGCAATTCATGGCAGCTTTGATAACGTTCGGCGGGGTCCTTCGACAAAGCCCGCGTAATCACGGCCGAGAGGCCCGGGTGGATGGAAGAATCGAGCGACCTCGGCGGGATGGGCTCTTCGTTGATAATTTTGTAGATGACCGTGGTGATGTTTTGCCCGGGAAACGGTTTTTCCCCGGTCATCAATTCGTAGAGGATCACGCCCAGGGAAAAAATGTCCGAGCGGCCGTCGACGGGTTTTCCTTTCACCTGTTCCGGGGACATGTAGGACGGCGTACCCATGACGTGCGCCGTCTGCGCCGTGCCGAATTGCAGAATTTTTGCGGTGCCGAAGTCGGTGATCTTGACGACGTCGTCCGAAGTCAGCATGAGGTTCGCCGGCTTGATGTCGCGGTGCACCACATTATGCTGGTGCGCGAAATCGAGCGCGGAGCAAACCTGTTCCATCAGCTTCAAGACGCGGGACACAGGGAAGGGCTGGTGCGCATCGATCAGCGATTGCAGGCTGCGGCCCTCCACGAACTCCATGGTGATGTAGAACAGGCCTTCCTCTTCGCCGGCATCGAAGACCACGACGATATTGGGGTGGGTCAGAAGCCCCGCCGCGCGCGCCTCGGTCTGGAACCGGCCGATCAATTCTTCGCGCGAGAGTCCCGTCCCTGCCTCGGACAATCGCAAAGTTTTAACCGCAACGTTCCGCCCGATCGTCGGATCGAACCCGTGATACACCACGCCCATGGCTCCGCGGCCCAATTCCTCACGGAGATCGTAGCGGCCTGCTTTGATTAGGGTAGTCACTTGTGCTTCACACGCGGGCGTACTGAGACTGTTCTCCGGCCCAGATTGGCCTGGTCAGTAAACAGTGCAGACGCGGAACTGGCGTAAATCCTTATAATGCTCGGGAGTTGCTAGCGCCAGGGCAGTCTTGCCCCGGGGGAACCGCCAGCACACCGCAATGCCTTCCAATCGAACATAGCCTCCCGGCAAAGCAGCGTCAACGCCGCCGAAGTACAGTGTTCCGGGATAGCAATGGCGGGGGCGACTCGCGGTCTTAATTCACAGTTCGCCGCGGAAGGCTTTGGAAAGGATGGAGGGCATGAGGGCGTCGAGTTCGACGGTGGTTTCGGATTGGAAGCGGTTCAGCGTTCGTATCTTTGCTCGAAAGGCGTTACTGCGAGCCACGAAGCGCCTCTGTTCTTCGAGTGGAGGGCGAAACAACCTGAAAGACTTAAGCTGCCGCTGGTTGATTGAAGCCAAATTGGTCGTTTGCTTGGACGCGGCCTGAAAATATGCCTTTCCGTACGGCGAGCCTATGATTGCAGCAATGAAGTCCGGGTCGAATTCGTTCGGGTTCGCTCGAACGCGAAAAATGTGATTCTGATGGATACAATTTGGAATTTCGCCGCGCCAAACGGTGCCTCGACCCAGTTTATCCCAGTCCCCACCTTCGGTCAGCAACACGTCCCCTGACATTAATTGCCACTTCTCAATCTCCAAGGGCAGAATCTCAACTTCCTTAATCACAGAGAGATCCAGGCGGCCATCTTGAACATTTGCGACCCGAAGATAAGGCAGGCGGATGGTCGAGCCTCTCAGTTGCCTCCCCAACGTGACACCCGATCGGATTTCGGTCACATCACCTAGCAGAACGACCGGCCAACCGTGTGTTTCCGCCGTATCCAGACTCGCCTTAGTTTCTGAAGCAATAAGCGCCTCGGACTCCGAACTTGAAGCATTTCTAAGAATCCGAGCTTCATTAATCTTTGCGGTCAGCTCCTCGATGCGCGCGATAATTCGGCGTTGTTGTTCGAGCAGTTTCGGAAGCGATGGTTCCTTGCCGTCATTGCCAGACTCGATCCAATCAAGGTATGCACTCACGGCCTGTTGTATTTCAGGTGAGGGGCACGGAATTTCATGTCCGATAAAATCTTGTCGGCGCAGATGCATCATTCCGATTCCAACGACTTTCTGTTGCATCTCGTCGAAAACTGCCTCGATCGCGTGCCGAATGAAACTCCTATTGTTTGGGGATCGCTCTCTTACGCGGAAAATGTGCTGATTCAGAATACTAGGCGGACCCGGCCAAATTATCGACTTGAATGACGCGGACCAAGAAACAAGCAAGTCGCCGATTTCAACCTTGTACTTATCTTCAAAAGACTCCTTGGTCTTGAGAAAGTCCGATTTTGGATCAGTTATGTTGCTGATCCTGATTATTGGCGTTCCTTCCTCAACCAGCAAATCACTACGATAGCTCGTCCCGTTGACGAATTCGGCCATCTCTCCGAGGGGTTTGCTCGTGATATGGCCACGAAGAGCTTCGATCAGAATTCTCCGAGCGGCCGTTAGAACCGGCGGCGTGTTCCACTTGCGTCCGCTGAGATGTCGCAGTCGAGCCATCAGAGAGCCGTTCCGAGTAGTTTTCCCACGTCTACCAAGAGTTCCTGTATCCTCCGCTCTTTCGCAAGAATGTCCTCGACCAACTTCTCAGGCGGCAAGTGTTCGAAGTCTCGCTTCGATTGCGGATTCTTGATGTCGAGGTTGACGGAGAGCAAAACACCATCAGCATCATATTTGATTAGATCTTTGGCACATACCTGCCAAGCGCACTCATTTGCTTCCCGTTTTTTCCACCACGCGAGGCACCCTTCAAATTCCTCGAAACGCATCGGTTGTGTCTTTGTGTAGGTCTTGCGCCCTTCCGGTAATGGCAGTTCGAAATACCAGATTTCCTTCGTGGGTCCCGAACGGTCGAAGAAAAGAAGGTTCGTTGGGATGCCCGTATAAGGTGCAAAAACCCCGTTGGGGAGGCGAACAATCGTGTGAAGGTTAAATTCCTTGAGAAGTTCCTCCTTGATTCGGGCGCAGACGCCGTCGCCAAAGAGCGTGCCGTTGGGGACAACCATGCCGCAGCGACCGGGCTTCGCACCGGCTGCCGGGCGGCGAAGCTTGCGCATGATGAGCTGCAGAAAGAGAAGAGCGGTTTCTGCGGTCTTTTTATCTTCGGGGAAGTTCGAGAGGATACCCCGCTCCTCCTCGCCGCCGAAAGGCGGGTTGGTCATGATGAGGTCCACACGGTCCTTGTCACCGATCTCGCGCAAAGGAAAGCGGAGGGCGTTTTCCGGGTCAATGTCCGGTGATTCGAGGCCATGCAGCAAGAGATTCATCTGGCACAATAAATAGGGTAGCGGCTTGGGCTCGATGCCAAACAGCGTGCCCTTCTGGAGACGGTTGAAGTCCTCCGCTTTCTTGCACTGCTTCTGGAGATGCGTGAACGCTTCAACCAAGAATCCGCCCGTGCCTGCCGCAGGATCAAGGATGGTTTCGCCGAGGCGGGGGTTCATCACGGAGACGATGAATTTCACGACCGGGCGCGGCGTGTAGAATTCGCCGGAATCGCCAGCCGAATCTCGCATCTCGCGAAGCATGGATTCGTAAAGCAAGCCAAGGGTGTGGATCTCGTCCTTGGAAGTGAAGTGGATTTCGTTGATTTTATTGACGACATCGCGCAGCAGGTAGCCGTTCGTCATGCGGTTGAAAGTGCCCTGAAAAACCTTGGCAATTACGTCGCGGCGGTCACCATTGGCGCTGCGAAGCGATTTCAAGTAGGCAAAGAGGCCCTCGCCGCGCTTGCCGTCCGGTCGAATAGCCTCGTCCTGATTGATGAAGGCAATCAATTCCGGGCCGGTAATGCCTTGCGGATTCGCTGCCCAATCGCGCCAGCGGTAGGGCGTTTCGATGGCGGGACGGAACCGTTTGCCGGCGAGCTTGGCTTCCTCGGCCCGGATGCTCTCCATGTCGTCAAGGAACTTGAGAAACATGATCCAGGTGAGCATCGGCAAGCGGTCAAGGTCGCCATTGAGGCCCTTATCTTTGCGCATGATGTCGCGGCAGGATTTGACGATTGAAGCGAGCTGCTGAGCGCTGGATTGCTGAACGTCTTTCTTGGCTGGTTTCTCTTTAGGCATAGTTTCCGGTCTACGCTGCGTACAACCGCGCTTGCAATTCGTTGATCGCCGACCTCAAATTGTCCGCGCCGCCGAACATTTGAGAAATATCCATCACGCTGCCCCGGTCTGAAATGGGCGGCACTTTCAGGATTTCCGGGATCGTGAATTGCGCCGTCCCATAGTCTACATACTTATCGAGGATATCGTCCAAGACTTGCCGCGCTTTTTCGGAATATTTATCGAAAAAGGCTTTCTGTTCTTTGCGAAGCTTTTCCGCTCGCTCCCTGCGCGTGCGAATCGGGGCACTGTAGGCCACCTGACAGAGAAGATCGAACGGATCGGCGTCAGGCTGATCGGAAGCGGTGATGAGTTCTTCCAGGGTAATGCCGTGTTCTTCCAGGGCTTGAATGATTTCAGCGCGCTGTTCGGCGTCAGACCATTTCGAGCGGAGTTCCGCTGCGGATGGCCACATGGCGCGTACTTTCTCTCCCGTGTAGTCCGTGAAACGCACGACGCGAAGCTGCCTGCCGTCGGCGTCCAGCTCGGAAACGAAATGAGCGATGATTTCGACCGACCCGTTGTCCACGTAAAACTTCCGGGGTTCCTCATTTCTTCTGCCGCCAGGTTCCAGGATTTGTGGCGGCTCGGGGTCGGGAAGCACTTCCTCGGGCCGCTCGATAAATTCCCTGATTCTTTCTCCTTCGGCGTTCATTTCTTCTTCCGTGACCAGAGCAGGCTCGCCATCGAAATCAGGATCGGCGAATAGCCGCGTCGCGCTGCCCGTGTAATCGAGAATGTTGAAGTACAGCTTTCCGTAGTCGTCCCGAACGCGCGTGCCGCGCCCTATGATCTGCTTAAACTCGGTCATGGAATTAATGACGCGGGCGATGACGATGTTCTTGCAGGTGGGGACGTCGACGCCAGTGGTCAAGAGCTGAGAGGTGGTGACGAGAGCAGGGGTAATAGTTTCCAGTTCCTTGAAGCGATCCAGATTGCCGCGTCCGGTGGAAGCCTCTTCTGCGGTTACTCGGACAACGTAATCCGGATATTGCTGGACCAAATCCGCGTTGAGGTTGTTGAGAGCGAAGCGCATGTCTCCGGCGTGTTCCTGGTCAACGCAGAAGATTATGGTCTTGTCAAAGCGGCCGTTGGCTTTGAGGAAGTCCGTAAGGTTGCGGGCGATCGCTTCAGTGCGGGGGCGGAGGGAAAGTTTGCGTTCAAAATCTTTGGTGGTGTACTGGCTATCGGGGATTTCGCGGCCATGGCGGTCGACTTGGCCGCGATCGGGTCGCCAGCCGATGGAATCAGCGCTACTGACAATGCGGTGGACGCGGTAAGGCGCGAGGAAACCGTCATCGATGCCTTGCCGCAGGCTGTACGTGTAGATCGGGTTTCCGAAGTAGAGGTAGGTATCGCGATTGTCATCCCGCTTCGGCGTTGCAGTCATGCCGAGCTGAAAGGCCGGCTCGAAATACTTTAAGATATCCTTCCAATTGGAGTCGTCCGCAGCGTTTCCGCGATGACACTCGTCCACGACGATTAGGTCGAAGAAGTCTCTTGGATATTCGCGATAGAGGCCTGGGCGGCGCTCATCCTTGGCAATGGCCTGGTATGTCGCGAAGTACATTTCACGGCTCTTGATCGCTTCACGCTCAATTTTGTGCCCGGCGTCGCCGAAGGAGGCAAACATTTTGGCTTTCGGATCGTCCACGAGGATGTTGCGGTCCGCAAGATACAGGATGCGCGGGCGGCGCGTCGGATCGCCGGTGCTATTCCACTTCGTGCTCCAGAGTTTGTAGCAAATTTGGAATGCAACAAGCGTCTTGCCGGTCCCGGTGGCGAGAGTAAGAAGAACGTGCTTTTGACCTTGCAAGATGGCGCGGATGGCTTTATTGATCGCGATTTCCTGATAGTAGCGAGTCGTCTTTCCCGCCAGGTGATAGTAGGGAGTGAGAAGACGCTCGACGATTTGGCTGGGAATGTTGTCGCCGTGCTTGAGGCGCTGCCAGAGTTCGTCTGGGGACGGGAAGGCATCGAGTACGGTGTCAAGGCCGGTGAGAAAGTCGTGCTCGACGATGCCCTTGCCGTTGGTGGAATAGGCGAATTTGATGCCGAGGATTTGGGCGTAGTCCTTTGCCTGGCCCAGGCCATCGGCGGGTTTTTTGTAGTCGGCTTTGGCTTCCACAATCGCAATCGCGAAATCAGGACGGTAGCGCAGGAGATAGTCGGCCCGTTTCTGTTTGCGGCGGATTGTGCGGTTGCCAGCGACAACGATGCGGCCATCGGTGAAAGTTCGCTGCTCGTTTATGTGATCGTCCGACCATCCGGAAGCGTAGAGCTTCGGGAGGACGTACTTTCGACAAGTGTCAGCTTCCGTGAGTAAAGCCATGCCTCTGGAATGACCGCCTCTCGAATCACTGGTCCGAACTATTCGCGTTCAATTCAAGCAGGATAGCACGGCGGCCAAAGAGAGCCGTGAAGTGCGTATACTAACTTACACCTCGCCGAAGTGTAAATAAGCCGCTCTCGCGTTGACTGAGGTAACGGGGGGCGCGCTGCGAGCGTCAAAGGTGTGTATCGAAACCGGCTGGCTTGTGGGATGGCATCCGGCTCAATCCATGTGATATAAAGTAAAAATAACCGCGAAACCGAGGTGCAGACTCATGGCTAAGCAAACCAAGCCCGTTGTCGATCGCCGGAATTTTCTGAAGGGTGCAGCAGTAGGGGCCGCTGCATTGGCGGCCGTGCCGGCAAGTATTGCGGCGGAGCCGGCCGAGCTGAAGCGCACGGTTCCTCCGCCCATGTCTCCCGCTGCCGAGACGGAGGTTCCAGCCGTCACGGAAGTTCTGACCGCGGATCGCACCGGGTCGGACTTCATGGTGGATGTGATCAAGTCGCTTGGGTTTGAATACGTTTGCGCGAATCCGGGATCGAGTTTTCGCGGCATTCACGAATCCATCATCAACTATGGCGGGAACAAGAGCCCTGAGTTCATTACGTGTTGCCATGAAGAATCCTCGGTGGCGATGGCGCACGGCTATTACAAAGTGGAAGGCAAGCCGCTCTTGGTCCTCGCGCACGGGACGGTCGGAGTGCAGCACGCCGCGATGGCCATCTACAACGCTTATTGCGATCGCGTGCCGGTTTACGTGATCCTTGGGAACATTATCGATGTGACGAAGCGGGCGCCGGGCGTGGAGTGGTTTCACAGCGTGCAGGACGCCGCGGCGATCGTGCGCGATTTTACCAAGTGGGACGATCTCCCCATTTCGCTCGAGCATTTTGCGGAATCCGCCGATCGCGCCTATCGAATCGCGATGACGCCGCCGACCTTGCCGGTTGTGCTCGTCGCGGATGGCGATCTGCAGGAAACTCCGGTTTCATCCGACATGAAAATTCGCATTCCGAAACTGACGACTGAGATGCCGCCGGTGGGAGATTCCGGTTCCGTCGCCGAAGTGGCGCGGCTTCTGGTTGCGGCGGAGAATCCGGTGATTATTGCGGACCGCACGGCGCGAACCCCGGCGGGTCTCGCGTGCCTCGTCGATCTGGCCGAGGCGCTGCAATGTTCGGTCGTCGATCAGGCCGGCCGGATGAACTTCCCCACGCGCAATCCGTTGAATCAATCCGACCGGGCCCGGGCGGCGGTTGCCGACGCCGACGTGATTTTGGGACTCGATGTGGCCGACTTTTACGGCATCACGCATACCTATCGCGACCAGATCGAACGCACCTCGCGAGCCGGCACCAAGGCGAATGCGAAGCTCATCACCATCAGCGCGGACGATCTCTACATCAAGGCGAACTACCAGGATTTCCAGCGTTTCAACGAAGTGGACATGGCCATTGCCGCGGATTCGCAAGCGACGCTGCCTTCTTTGACCGAAGCGGTCAAGAAGATCACCACCGACGATCGCAAGCGCGCGTTTCAGGATCGCGGCGTGCGGCTGAAGGCGTCGCATATGCAGGCGCTCGAGCGGTCGCGCGACGCGGCGGCGTTTGCCTGGGACGCGAGCCCGATCAGCACGGCGCGCATGTGCATGGAGCTGTGGGGGCAGATACAGAATGATGATTGGTCGCTCGTGGGCGCCACGACGTTTGTCAGCAAGTGGCCGCAGCGGCTGTGGAACATGGACAAGCACTACCAATACATCGGAGGCGCGGGCGGCTACGGAATCGGATACAACGCGCCCGCTGCCACAGGCGCCGCACTTGCCAATCGCAAGTACGGCCGCCTCACTGTAAACATCCAGTGCGACGGCGACCTGATGTTCGCTCCCGGTGTATTGTGGACCGCCGCGCACCACAAGATTCCCGTGCTGCACATCATGCACAACAACCGCGCGTATCATCAGGAAGTGATGCAGGTGCAAATCATGGCCGACCGGCACAGCCGCGGCATCTCCGATTGCGGCATAGGCACGACGATTACCGGCCCGGATGTTTCCTACGCCAAGCTCGCGGAAAGCATGGGCATGTACGGCGAAGGGCCGATCTCGGACCCCAAGGACCTCGGCCCCGCGATCAAGCGCGCGATTGAAGTGGTGAAGCGCGGCGAGCCGGCCCTGGTGGATGTGGTCACGCAGCCTCGATAATGGAAAAGTTCGATGACCTCGAAAAGGAGACGCGCGTGATGAGATGGGTGGAGCGTCGAGCGGGCGCAGTAAAGCAAACAGGTTTGAACGCACGCCACGCGGGCACGCTGAATCGATTCATTGTCTTAATTCTTTTTGCTTTTGCCGCGCTGCTGTTTGCGCTTCCTGCTGCGCGGGCGCAGCAATCTTCCGACACTCCGCCCACGGGCAACGCCCAAAACGGGAAAAAGCTATTCATGAGCGACGGGTGCTACGAGTGCCACGGCCGGCAAGGCCAGGGCGCGGCGCAAACCGGCGCGGCGCGCATCGGCCCTCCGCAGCTTTCCTTCGAAGGATTCCAGAGTTACGTTCGAAGTCCGAAGGTTAATATGCCTCCGTACACCAGCAAAGCGCTTCCGGACCCTGATCTGGCCGACATCTATGCGTACCTGAAATCGATTCCGATGCCGCCCAAAGGGAAAGACATTCCCCTGCTGAACAAGTGAACGAATTAATTTAAGACGGGGCGCCACTTGTTGTTGGGGCGCTACGTAAGTTTCAAGGGAAACTTGCAACGGCGTGGATTGTCTTACTCGAAGGTTTTCTCTTCTCCGTGCCCTCTGTGTTCTCTGTGTTAAAAGTTTTTGAATTCCTGCGCGACTCGAAGACCGCAAAACCATTCAACACAGAGAACACAGAGGGCACGGAGAGTCCTGGAGTCGGCTCTGAGGTTTTCACCAGTCACTAATCACCAGTCACCAGTCACGCCTTCTTTCCAACATTGTCGCTGATCAAATCGCCGACCGCGATGGCCTGGCTGATTTGGTCGCGGAGATTGCGCATCTCGCCGGGGGCGTGGGACAACATCAGAGTGTTCGTGTTCGCCGAAGCGCCGATTTCCTTGAGGGTGTCGAGATATTGCGTGAGCAGCACCAGCGTCATGACGTCGCGCGCCGTCGTGCCCTCGACCACCTTTTGAAAATCCTCCACCGATTCCTTCAATCCGGCAATGATGGCTTTGCGCTGTGCGGCGATGCCTTCGCCTTGCAGGCGTTTGCTCTCCGCTTCCGCTTCTGCCTTTTTCACCGCGATGGTCTTATCGGCTTCGCCCTTTGCCAATGCCGCTTCCTGTTCGCGCCGTGCCGCATTGATTTCATTCATGGCGGTTTTTACTCGCGCGTCGGGCACGATGTCCGTGACCAATGCGCGCACGATGGAGAAGCCGAAGTTTTCCATCGTCGCATCGAGTTCGTCCTTGACGGCCTTGGCGATCTGGTCTTTTTCGAGGTAGGCCTCGTCGAGGGCCAATTTCGGCACGTGGCCAAGGATCACGTTGTAGACGTACGATTCGATCTGTTTTTGCGGGTCGGTGAGCTTGTAATACGCGTCGCTCACCTTGTCCGCAAGAACCTGGTATTGGACCGAGACGGGGATGACCACGAAAACGTTGTCCTTGGTCTTGGTCTCGATTTTGAACGGAAGTTCCTGCACGCGCATGTCAACCTTCTGCACGGTCTCAACGAAGGGAACTTTCATGGAAAGACCCGGGCCCGCGATGCGGGAAAATTTGTTGAATCGTTCGACCACGCCGCGCTCCGCCGTGTTGATCGTGAAGAACGAACCGAGCAGCAACGCCAGGCAGATAAACACGAAAACAATTGCAAGGAACAGGGATATGAATGTCGCTGGGCTATCCATGATTCTCTCCTATCCGGCAGAGATGTCATCTCACAAGGAAGCGTTGGAAATCAAGACCGACGCAGCATAGCACTTGCCGCGCTTCTCTGGGCGCCCATGGGAGAGGAAGCGATTCGCCTCGGATTGTGGTGTAATACGCGCTCAAAGGTGACCACCGGATGAGCGCCTGGCAAAAGTGGAAGAGACGCCCGCAGAATGTTTGGCTGCGCAAGGCGCTTTTTCAAGTTCATCTGTGGACCGGAATCGGCCTTGGCCTTTATGTTTTGCTCATGAGCGTGACGGGCTCCGCGCTGGTATTCCGGCGGGAAATGGTTAGGTCGCTGGCCCGCGAGCCGAGCGTTGTCCCTGTTCAAGGCGCGCGGATGACCGAGGACGAACTCAGGCTGGTTGCGCGGCGCGACTATCCCGACTATGAAGTGACGCGAGTCTGGCAGCGAAAAAATCCCGACCAGGCCGTCGAGATCTGGCTGGAGCGCCGCGGCAAGAGATTGCAGCGCCTGTTCAATCCTTACACGGGCGCTGATTTGGGTAATTCCCTGCGATTCGGATTTCGCTTCGTCCTGTGGCTCGCGGACCTGCACGACAATCTTTTGCTGGCGCAGACGGGCCGCCTGATCAATGCCGCCGGGGGAATCCTCACTATACTCCTCGGCTTGACGGGCGCCGTCATTTGGTGGCCGGGGATTGATACCTGGCGCCGGAGCCTCAGCTTCCGATGGAAAACAAATCCCAAAGGATTTAACTGGACGCTTCACAGCGCGCTCGGGTTTTGGACCTTCGCGTTCTTTTTTATGTGGGCGATCACGGGAATTTACCTCTCGATTCCGACCACGTTCAACGCCGTTGTCGACTTCCTCGAGCCGCTGAACGAGTCCAGCAGGAAGCTCCGTTTTGGAGATAAGCTGCTGTCCTGGTTCGCGCAAGCGCATTTCGGGCGGTTCGCGGGGATACCCGTAAAAATTGCTTGGACGGTTATTGGGCTCGCGCCTGCGGCCTTGTTCCTTACGGGGATGCTCATGTGGTGGAAGCGTGTGCTCAAGCCATGGCTGGGCAGAAAAGAATTTGACTCGCCGCCGTTGCATGAGGTCCGTGAGGGTCGGTCAGAAAATTCCGTCCACGCGCGCTCATAGCCGTCTCTTCTCTGTGCCCTCTGTGTTCTCTGTGTTGAAATATCTTACGGTGTGCGAGTCGCGCAAAAATTCAAAGGCGTTTAACACAGAGAACACAGAGAACACAGAGGGCACAGAGAAAACGAAGATGGGGCCTGTGGTTTGCACCAGTCACCGGTCACTGATCACTAGTCACTATCCACCGCCCTACCGCAACCGCACCAGCGACTCCGGCGAAGACGGCGGCGTGGCAACCGGCTTCAGGGTCTGCGGCCCGCGCCAGTTGTCCACCACGGCGATCTGCTGCACGCAGGAAACCGTGCAGAGCGGCGCGCAATGTTTTTTCGTGAAGTACTCGCGGCGCAAATCCTCGGCCGTGTATTTTTCCAGCGGGATGCCCGGATACCCGCGCTGCTGCGAGCACCAGTGCACCAGCCCGTCCTCGCAGATATAGAGATAGCGCGAACCGGAGCGGCAGCGCCAGTCGTTCGTCTTGCCCTTGGCGATATTGTGCTGGAAGCCGTTGATGCGAGAAAACCCGCGCTTGCCCATGGCCATGATTTCTTCAAAGATTTCGATCTCGCGCCCGCCGAGAGGTTTGAGCTGCCCCTGGCCATCGTGCAGAATGCCCACCGTGCTGGTGAAGCCGAGTTCCTGCGCGCGGCGCGCGACCCGGAGCGCATCCTCGGGATTTTTCACGCCGCTGCCGAGCACGGAATTGATGTTCACCTGAAACACGGCGTGGTCGGCCAGCAGCTTCAGTTTCTGATCGAGCACCTTGAGGCTTTTCATAGAAACTTCGTCGGGCATCGCGTTGTCGATGCTGATCTGAAGATATTCGAGCCCCGCGCGATTGAGGCGCTCGATGCGCTCGGCGGTGAGCAGATAGCCGTTCGTGATCATCCCGGAAAGGATTCCGTTTTTGCGCATGCGCGCGATGATCAGGTCGAGTTCGGGGTGCAGGAGCGGCTCGCCGCCGCTGATGGTGATGACCGCCGTGCCGAGTTCCCCCAGACGGTCGATCCGGCGAATCATTTCCGCGGTGTCCACCGGCTTCGAGAAATCGTCGAATTCGTTGCAATACGTGCAGGCCAGATTGCAGCGCCGGATCGGAATGATGTGCACGAGCAGCGGATGCCGCGTCGAGACCAGTCCCCTCACGACGCCGCGCAATTCGCGCGCACGCGTGCGCCAGGATCGCAACCGCCTCCGCGCTTTCGTGCTGAGTGGCATCGCTAAACTATACAGGGATTTGAGGCAGTTTTGAACCCGCAGCGATTCCGCCATGGCCATTTTCCAACAGTAGCGTTTCCCCATGCCGAATAGATTGGAGCGTTGTCACTATCCGTTCCTCGCCCGGCGGCGCTGCCAATGAGCGACGCTCGCGGTACTCGGTTGCAATTAGCTATTTAATCACAACAGGCAAGGTTTCTGCGGCGATTCGCGTTCGGAGGGTTATCCTAAAAGTGCGAACTTCCCTCTGTAGGCCGCGGCTATCGATTGTTCGAGCTGTGTCGGTGGGTGTCATGAAAACCAACGAGGCGCCAGGAAAATTGAATACGGCCCTCACGGAACCTGAGATCGGAGCTCGGCCTGACCGCGGCACCGATTGGGCAGGTCTCGCGTGGGTTGGCTTCCTTGTCGCGGTGGTCTTAACTCTATCGCAACGATTGGAGCACTACTTTTTCCCTCAGTTGCACTCCTTGCAGCATCAGGCGGTTAACGTTTGCGTGGGGACGATCGCCGCGGTGGTTGGCACCTATTATTCGACGCGAAGGCTCGACCGGGCCCTTGCTCTGCACGCCCAGGTGGAGAAAAAGCTGGCTCTGGAGCGCAATGTCCTGCGCACGGTGACCGATAATATTCCCGACAGTATTTTCGCCAAGGATACGGAAGGCCGCTACCTCCTCGCAAACAAAGCGTTCGCCACGCTTCATGGAATGAAGTCTCCGGACGACTTATTGGGGAAGACGGCTTTCGATTTGTTCCCGAAGGAGCGGGCCGCCGCCTTGCACACGGACGACTTACATGTAATGAGGTCCGGCGGGGCGTCCATGGAGACCGAGAGAACGGCCGTCGATACCGATGGAAAAGTGAAATCGTTACAGACGACCAAAGTTCCCTTGATCGACAAGGGCGAAAAGGTTGTGGGAATCGTCGGCTTGCACCGGGACATTACCCGACGTAAAGAAGCCGAGCAAAAATTGCGGCAAAGCGAAGCCAACCTAGCTGCCGCGCAGCGGATCGCCCATTTTGGAAGCGTGGAGCTGGATCTCGTAGACCTCGTTGACCCGGAAAAGAATCCCGTGCGGTGGTCCGACGAAGTGTTTCGTATTTTCGGGTACGAGCCCGGAGGGGTTGAGCCGTCGAGGCGTGCGTTCTTCCGGTTGGTGCATCCGGAGGAGAGGGAGGAAGTGCGGCAGTCGCTGGATTACGCCCTCCGCGAAGCCAAGCCGTACGCCATCGATTTCAGGATTGTCCGTCCCGACGGCGCGGAACGAAACATCCACGAACGCGGCGACATCATCTTCGATCCGAAAACACATAAGCCTCAGAGACTGGTGGGGAGCGTTCAGGACGTCACCGAGCGCGTGCAGGCGGAAATCCGGCTCAACAATGCCAACCAGGAGTTGGCTGAGAAAGTGCAGGAACTCGAGCGGCGCACCAAGGAAATCAATCTCTTGAGCGAAATGGGAAGCCGGCTCCAGTCTTGCAAGGAGGCGGAGGAAGCTTACTTGCAGATCAGCGCAACGGCGGAAAAGCTATTTCCAAGATGGTCGGGCGCGCTTTGCATAACCAGCGCTTCTAGAACGGCGGTGGAGACCGTTGCCGAATGGGGCAATACCGGCCTGGGAGAACGTGTGTTTGCCCCGGACGATTGCTGGGCGTTGCGACAAGGCCATCTGCAATCCTTCCACCGCGGAGAAAAGGCGTCCGCTTGCCGCCATCTCGATCTGACCGATGTGACGGAGTCTCTTTGTGTTCCGTTCATGGCGCAAAATGAAGCGCTGGGAATCGTGAGTTTGCAAATGAGGCGCGGCCAAGAACACCTTGAACACACGCCCCGATCCTCGGACGAGGCCGAGCGCCAGCTGGCGGAGGTGCTGGCCAAACAGGTGGCTTTGGCGCTTGGGAATTTAAAATTGAAGGAGAGTCTCAAGAACCAGTCGATTTGCGATCCGCTGACGGGACTTTTCAATCGTCGCTACATGGAAGAATCGCTGGAACGGGAGTTCAGCCGGGCAAATCGCAACAAAAGCTCGGTTGCAATCGTCATGGTGGACCTGGACCACTTCAAGCGGTTTAACGATGCGTTTGGCCACCAGGCGGGCGACGCGTGTCTTCGCGCGCTCGGAGATCTCTTGAAAAGGAGCACGCGGGGGCAGGACATCGCCTGCCGCTATGGGGGAGAGGAATTCGTGCTGGTGCTCACCGATTCTAATTTGGCGGGCGCTCTGCAACGAGCGGAGATACTGCGCCAGCGGGTGAAACAACTCAATGTGGAGTATGCCGGGCAACTCCTCGGAACCGTCAGCGTCTCGATCGGCGTGGCTCTGTTTCCCGACCACGGTCCGACGATGGCGGATGTTTTGAGAGCTTCCGACCAGGCGCTGTATTGCGCGAAACGCGAGGGGCGCGACCGCGTATCCGCGTGGACCGCGGAGGCAGTGGTCTGATCGGCCGGCGTTTGTTCTCGTTTGTTCCCTCTTTCTGAGCGGCTCTCCCAAGTGACAAAGGTTTTCTGCCGTTTTGATCCCGCCAATAAATGAAGGCGCGGACCGGTTTGTAGGGGCACGACATGTCGTGCCCCTACTGCCTGACTGCCAAGACGCACCGAAAATTCATTCACGGGCAAAGTTCGCGTTATTCGTGCAGTCTGTGGGTTTCTTGAAACGAATCAAAAACCAAAACCCGCAGTCCTGGCGTGGTGGGACTGCGCCACTAGAAACCCAACGCCATGCAAGCGAGTGACCGCTTGATGTAGGATATGTGGCACAGGTGAAATTAATGGCGCTCTCTGCTCGCAAGCATAGGTTTGTGTGTTCCATCGAAGATTTTACGGACGCCGATGAGTTGAAATATTCGCTTGCGCCCTGCAAGGCCAAGCGAGCATGAAGTTGAAACGGGCTCCACGGATTGTTGCTCTCTCCCTTGGCGCAATTTTCTGCAGCACGATTCCGCTTCAATTGGCGGCACAGGATCAAGTTCCTCAAGATCAGGTTCCGCCAGCTCAGGCGCCGAAAGAACCGGCTTCCCGCTGGCTGTGGTCATGGCTCAGGGAAGGAAAAATATCCTTTAGCAGCCGTTTTCGCTTCGAAGGCTTCGAACGGGACGGGGCGCCATTTACCGCAACCGCTTATGCACCGACCCTCCGTCTGGCTCTTGGCTACGAAACGCCGGCCTATCACGGGTTCTCCGCTTTCGCCCAGGGTGAGGCGGTCATCGTCACCGGACCCGCGGACTACAGCGACCCAACGCTTCCCTCGCAGAATCGTCCGAATCTCCCCGTCATCCTGGACCCGAAGAGCATGGAGCTCAGCCAGGGTTACCTGCGTTGGACGCGCGGTGTTCCACATAAGAATCTGGCGCTGACCATCGGCCGGCAGGAGCTTGCCCTCAACGACGGTCGTTTCCTGAGCATTTCCACCTGGCGCCAGGTTCACGGAACGTTCGACGCCGCTCGAGTGGACACGGAGCTTCCTCTGAATTTTTCCTTTACCTATGCGTTTATCATCCGCACGTATCGTGTGGTGGGTTACAACGCCACCGACGGCAAGCCCCCCATGCATACGGACATGATGAACTTGAAGTGGAGCAAACCAGGCCGGATCAACGCGGCACTCTACGGCTTGTTGCTTGATTATCGCGCGCCCGCGCAATTCGCGATGTCCACGCAGACCTACGGCCTGCGTTTGAACGGCCCCTACCAGTTCAACGACGATTGGAGCCTGGTGTACACGGCGGAATACGCCAAGCAGAAAAACTACGGCACGAATCCCAACCGGGTGGATGCGAATTATTATTTGGGCGAGGTGGGACCGGGTTGGCGCAAATTCACTTTTAAAGCGGGCTATGCTTTGCTCGGCGGTCGCAGCGTCACAGACAAATTGACAACCCCGCTCGCTCCCCCATTCAATGGTTGGACGGATCTGTTCGTCAACGATCCCAGCGCGGGCGGCGGCAACGGCCTGCAAGCCCGCTATCTATCAGCCAGCGGGCCAATCCGCTTCCTGGACGGAGCCGTTGGGACGCTGATCTTCTACGACTACCATTCGGACAATCTGCACATCCATTATGGCAAAGAGCTGGATTCCGCATTGGCGTACAAAATCAAGCGAATCAGCAACCGCTGGGAAGTCGGCTGGCGCTTCGGCCGCTATTGGTCGGATCAACTTTTCACGCCCGCGCTGCGCGCGTCGGTCTATACAAGTTTTACGTTGTGATCCGAGTAGGACAGGCTTCAGCCTGTCGCATTTGAAATCGAAGCGAAAGTTAAAACCCGACAGGCTGAAGCCTGTCCTACCTTAACCGCCGCGGGTGTGCATTTCGAGGTGCGGATCCTGGCGTAGCTGCTCGATCCCGACGAGCACGCCGCGCTGGCCTGTAGCGGCGCGCAACTCCGCGCCGCGATCCGTGCGCGCGCGCCAGACGGAGGAAATGCGAGAGGCAAGTTCCTCGGGCGAAGCGCCCGCGCGCAACATTTGGCGGAGATCGATCCCGGCTTGCGCGTACAGGCATAGATACCAGAACCCATCCGCGGTCAAGCGGCTGCGGTCGCAGCTCCTGCAGAACGGCGTCGTCGTCGAGGCGATGATGCCGAACACGACGCCGTCTGGAAGACGGAAACGCTCGGCTGGCGCGGAAGAGTTTTCATTGAGCGGCGTGATCGTCCCGTAGCGCTTGGTAAGGTGGTCGAGCATTTCGGCGCGGGTAAAAACTTTGTCGAGCGACCATTGCGTCGCGCCGCCGACGTCCATGTACTCGATGAAGCGCACCTCGGCTTCGAGGCCGCGGCCGTATTCGATCAAGTCGGCGAGTTCGTCGTCGTTGGCGCCGCGCAGAATGACGCTATCAAGCTTCAGTTTTGGAAAGCCCAATCGCCGCGCGGCTGCAATCCCCTCGAGTACTTGCGCGTGCGTGTCGCGCCCCGCGAGGGCCGCAAATCGTTCCGGCCGAAGTGTGTCCAAACTGAGCGTCACGCGATGCAATCCCGCCGCGTGCAGGGCTTCTCCTTGCTCGGCGAACAAGACGCCGTTGGTCGTGAGCGCCAGGTCGCGAATCCGGGGATTGGCCGCCAACATTCGAACCAGTTGTGGAAGATCGCGGCGCAGCAGTGGCTCTCCCCCCGTGAGGCGCACGTCTTCGACGCCCAGCGAGGTAAACACCTCCACCAGCCGCGCGATTTCCTCAAAAGTCAGCAGTTCCTGCCGCGGCAGCCAGACGTACTCCTCCTGCGGCATGCAGTAGTTGCAGCGCAGGTTACACCGGTCGGTCACCGAGACGCGCAGGCTGCGTAGAGGCCGGCCAAACCGGTCCGCGAGCGCGCCGCCCGGAGACACGTCCACCGGAGTCTGAGGATCGGAAAGCATAACTCCATGTTATGTGGCGCGTGCCGGGGCGTCAACCACAAGGATAATAGTGGACGAAGCGGTTCTCAAAAGAGCGGGTGAAGGGCGAAAAACAAGAGGCAGCCACCGATAATTCCGAAAACAATCCTGCCCAACAAGGGATAAATCGGGAATTCGACAAAGGTCTTGCGATACGGCCCAACAAACCCAAAAAAATCGAGTGTAAAATCATGTCCGGCAATGCCGCAACAAATGAAGCACACACCCAAGAAAAGCATAACGATGTGGTGGAAGTCCATCAATCTAACGAATACGGGTAGCATTCCGTTTTGTTGGCGCTGCCGTTTATAGTGACGAGGGGGTTTTCCATCACCCTTCGTCCTTGGCCTGCTCTTTGAGCCTGGCGATGACCGTGGGGTCGGCGAGGGTGGTTGTGTCGCCGAGGACGCGGCCCTCGGCGATATCGCGCAGGAGGCGGCGCATGATCTTGGCGCTGCGCGTTTTGGGCAGCTCGGCGGTGAAGAAAATATCGTCGGGCTTGGCGATCGAGCCGATTTTCGTGGAGACGTGATTCTTCAATTCTTCTTTCAGCTTATCGCTCGCTTGGATTCCTTCCTTCAGCGTCACGAACGCGGAAATTCCCTGGCCCTTGATTTCGTGCGTCTTGCCGATGACCGCGGCCTCGGCCACCGAAGAGTGATCCACCAGCGCGCTTTCCACTTCATACGTCGAGATGCGATGGCCGGAGACGTTCATGACGTCATCTACTCGGCCGAGCAGCCAGAAATAGCCGTCTTCGTCCAGCTTGCAGCCGTCTCCGGTGAAATATTTTCCGGGATAGCGCGACCAGTAATTCTGCACGTAGCGATCCGGGTCGCCGTACACGGTGCGCAGCATCGAAGGCCACGGCTTGCTGAGGACCAAGTATCCGCCGCCGCCCGGACCAACGGGCTTGCCGTCGACATCCACCACCTCCGCGACAATCCCGGGAAGAGGGCGCGTGGCTGAGCCTGGTTTCGTGGCGGTGATGCCGGGCAGCGGAGAGATCATGATGCAGCCGGTTTCGGTTTGCCACCAGGTGTCCACGATGGGACAGCGCCCGCGGCCGATGGTTTCGTTGTACCAGATCCACGCTTCGGGATTGATCGGCTCGCCCACGGTTCCGATCAGCCGAAGTGAGGAAAGTTTGTACTTCTCGGGAAACTCCTTGCCCCAGCGCATGAACGTGCGAATCGCTGTCGGCGCGGTATAGAAAATGTTGACCCCATATTTGTCGACGAGGTCCCAGAAGCGGCCGCGGTCGGGGAAGTCCGGCGTGCCTTCGTACATGACGGTCGTCGTGCCGTTGGCGAGCGGCCCGTACACGATGTAGGAATGGCCCGTGACCCAGCCGATGTCGGCGGTGCACCAGTACACGTCGTCTTCCTTGATGTCGAAGACGTAGCGATGCGTGGTGCTCACGCCGACGAGATACCCGGCGGTCGTGTGCACGACGCCTTTCGGCTTTCCCGTCGTGCCGCTGGTGTACAGGATGAACAGCATGTCCTCCGCATCCATGGGCTCGGCGGCGCATTCGTCCGAAGCGTTTGCGGTGATGTCATGCCACCAGAGGTCGCGGCCGGGTTTCATGGAAATCGGCGTAGCATTTCCGACGCGTTGCACGACGACCACTTTTTCGATGGCCGGCGTCCCGGTCAGCGCATCGTCCACGCTGGCCTTGAGCGGCACCACGGTGCCGCGCCGCCACGCGCCGTCCGCGGTGATCAATACTTTGGCCTTGGCGTCGTTGATGCGCTCGCGCAGCGCCTCCGCCGAGAATCCGCCGAACACCACCGAATGCGCCGCGCCGATTTTCGCGCAAGCGAGCATGGCGATGGCCAGCTCGGGCACCATGCCCATATAAATCGCGACGCGGTCGCCCTTCGCGACGCCCAGCGATTTCAGCGCGTTGGCAAAACGATTCACTTCGCGCTCGAGCATCCCGAACGTCAACACGCGCGCGTCACCCGGTTCGCCCTCCCAGATGATGGCTGCTTTGTTGCGCCGCGCCGAATGTGCGTGCCGGTCCACGCAGTTGTAGGTGACGTTGAGTTTCCCGCCCACGAACCATTTAGCCCACGGCGCGTTCCACTCGAGCACCCGCTGCCACGGCGTGAACCAGTCCAGATTCCTCGCTTGTTCCGCCCAGAAGCCTTCCGGGTTATTCGCAGCATGATCGTAAATCGCTGGGTTGTTCCAGTTGGCGCGCTGCTTGAATTCCTCCGAAGGAGGAAATGTCCGGCGTTCATCGAGCAGTGCGGACAAGCTTTTTTCGCTGGGCAATGTCATTCGGTAAAACTCCGTGTAGAAGATCAAGCCCGAGGCAGCCCGCCTCGGTTCACCGAGAACGTTCTCCGTGAACGGCGGGCTTTTCACCCGGACTTGTGCGCCTAGAATGTCGGAGGCGGGAAAGGTTGTCAATGGACGCCAGCCGCGATCGCCTTAGGGGCCGGTACACGGGACGCCGGCGCTACGAAAACTTCTCCGATTCCACTACAATCGGGCGCGTACACCTCGCGAACTGGAGGAGCGTTCGACGTGGAATCATTTGACCTTGTGGTGATCGGCTCGGGTCCGGCTGGAGAGAAGGGCGCGGCGCAGGCGGCCTACTTTGGCAAGCACGTGGCGCTTGTGGAACGCGGGCCAGATCTGGGCGGCGCGGGCGTCAACACCGGCACGGTGCCGAGCAAGACGCTGCGCGAATCGGCGCTCTATTTTTCCGGGCTGCGGCAGCGCGGGCTCTACGGCATCGATTACTCCCTGCGCGAAGGGCTGACGGTGCAAGGCTTCATGCACCGCAAGGACGCGGTCGTTTCCGCGGAACGCTTGAAGATTGCGACCAATCTGGCCGCGCACAAAATCGAGCTGGTCACCGGCTCGGCCCAGTTTGAAGATGCGCACACCATTAACGCCGTGGATCAGCACGGCGCGCCTCGCTTCCTGCGCGGGGAAGTGATTTTGATCGCGACCGGCTCCAAGCCGCACCGCCCGCCGGAAATTCCCTTCGACGACAGGACCATTTTCGATTCCGATTCGATCCTTCGGATGGAACGGATCCCGAAAAGCATGATCGTCGTGGGCGGCGGCGTGATCGGCTGCGAATACGCTTCGATTTTTACGGCGATGGGCGTCGAGGTGACGCTCGTCGATGGCCGCGAACGCCTGCTTCCGTTTCTGGACGCTGAAATTTCCGAGCTGTTGCGCGCGCGCCTGGCGAGCTTGGGACTGAAATTCTTTTTTCAAGAGCGGCCAAAGGCAACCGAACGGACCGCCGGCGGAGTTCGCATGACGCTCGCGTCGGGCCAGGTCGTGGAAGCGGAAACGGCGCTGTTCGCCGCCGGGCGTCGCGGCGCGGTGGACGGAATGCGCCTCGAAAAGGCGGGACTCGGAATCAATCAACGCGGCAACATCGACGTGAACGACCAGTACCAAACTCACGTGCCGCACATCTACGCGGCCGGAGACGTGATCGGATTTCCCGCTCTGGCGTCGACCTCCATGGAACAGGGACGCGTCGCGATGTGCCATGCATTCGGCTTCCCCTATAAGCAGCGGCTCGCGTCGCAGCTTCCGATGGGAATCTATACGATTCCGGAAATTTCCGCGGTGGGCGAAACGGAGGAATCCTGCGAGGTCAGGAAAATCAACCACGTGGTCGGGCGCGCGAAATACGCCAACAACGCGCGCGGGCAAATCATCGGCGACTCGACGGGAATGCTGAAATTGATTTTCCGCCCGGAGAACAAGCAATTGCTCGGCGTTCAAATTTTTGGAGAAGGCGCGACCGAGCTGATCCACCTCGGCATGGCCGTGCTCGAATCCGGCGGTGCGATCGATACGTTCATCGAACTAGTTTTCAATTTCCCCACACTCTCCGAACTTTACAAGTACGCCGCCTACGATGGCCTGGGTAATCTAGCCGGACACAAATTGCGCGAGGGGTAAGCACTTCAGTGGCGCAGGCTTCCAGCCTGTGGGTTTTGGTTATGCCAAGGCGCGATTCCCTCGCAACCAACCTCCACAGGCTGGAAGCCTGCGCCACTGAAGTGCCGAACTACTTAATAAATGAGCGCGCGCGCACGATCAACCAAAGATTGAAACGGCGAACCCGTGACAGCTAGTTGGCGCGGCGGGCCCGGAGGCGCATCCGTGACGGTGTAGAGCTTGCCGTCGCGGAGGTAAAGCCTCTCGGCCTCCACGCGATTGAAGGGCCGAGCGCCGCGGCGTCCGAAAACGGCGAGCTGGTTGCCGCTCTCGTCGACGGCGCGGTCGCGGTCGATCCCGCGGGAAATCGCGAGGGCCGGGCCGCCCGTGCGATACGTGGCGATCAATTTCGGAGTCGGCCGCGGGCTGAATCCGTAGGACTCGGACGAATCTTCCGGCGAAATCACTTGCAGGATGCGCAGGCCGTTGCGGCCGTCGGCGACGTAGGCGAAGACGCTGGCATCGACCGCGCCGATCTTCACGTCATTCACATCGTTCAATTGGCCGTCCGCGGTGAACATTCGGTCGAGGCGAGGATGCTCGGGCTGCTCGACATTGACAAGCGCGACTCCGTTCTTTCCTGCGGAGACGTAGGCCGTCGTCCGCGACACGGTGACGTTGCGCGCGTCGCCCAACTTCACAAATGCGCCGGGCACAATGCGTGGATGCGCGAGATCGGTGACGTTCGAGCGTCTTCAGCCCCTCGCGGTCGGCGACGAAGGCGTAGCGGAATTGTACGGCGACACCCTGCGGGTCGGCCAGATCGGGCGCGCCAATTTCCGCCGTCACGCGCGGCGCGAGCGGATTATCGAGATCGACGACAACGAGCCCCCGGTCGCATAGAATGTACGCAAACGTTCCCGCAATCGTGATCCGGCGCGCGCCGTTCAGGATCCCGCCAGGATTGAACGTCGCCGCTCGGCCGATAAAATTGTTTTCCGGGTTGCCGTCCAGCAGCGTACCAACGCCTGGATTTTTCCCCTTCAGATCGGGATTGCCGACGACGATCAACCCTTCATATTTGTCCGTGACGTAGAGAAATCCATACATCAAATGGATTTTCTGCTCTTCGTTCGCCGGATCCTGCGTGCGAAGCGGATCGACGGCGAGCGTCGTGGGAGTCGCGACGGCTGTCGCATACCTCGTCTTTACGTAGAGGCGCTGGCCGAGCGGGGAAACCGGCGCGGTCACCATGCGCTCGGAGAAACCCTTGTTGTCAATGTTAGCGACGTCGAAAATGCGGAAACCTTCCGCGCCCATTGCCGCGTAGGCATATTCTCCGCGCAGTTGGATGTCCAGAACGTTTCCGCCGTGGCGATACGCTGTCGTGAGTTCGCGCTTGCGTCCCTCGTGCTTGCGGAAATCATCGGGATAGGCCATGCGCTGTAAATCGCTGCCAATGACGGCCTCGGGCTCATCGTGCTCCGCGGTCACGACGGCTTCAAAACCCTTGTGTCCGGTCGCCACATAGACGTAGCGTCCCATGAAGTTGAGAAAATTCGTGCCCTGCAAGAGGAGCATCGACATCCAGGCGTTGTTGTCGCGCGCGGCGGAGACGTGGCAATCGGTGCACTGCTTCGTTTCGCGGGCGCGCACCGTGTGCGGCACGAACGTCGAAAACGCCTGGCCGCTGAAGCCTTCGGCGGAAACAGTTTGTTGCGTGTTGTAGAGCCATTCGCGATTGGCGTTTTGCGAACTCACCAGGATCGCGCACGAAGATCGCGCCGGCGCGACGCGATGCCCGGTGACGGCGCCGTCCACGGCGAGCATGTAGCCGTCATCGCGCAGCACCTGAAAATTGTAAGCGGTCCAGTTGCGCGTCGTGAGACCTTCGTTGTGCAACATGGGGCGCTTTTCGTTCGCGGTCATCGACAGGTGGCAGCCGAAACAGTTGGGCGTCCACGACGTGTGGCAGGCGTAGCACGTCATGCTGCTGTTGGCGTGCGCGAGTTGCGATTCGTCTTTCGGCACGTCGCCCCACGTCACGCCGTCGGTGCGCAGCGTTTTCGCCAGGCGCGATTTCTCGTTGTAGTGCGCGTTTCCCGGCGTGATCGAGTCGAGCGTCTGCACCACTTCCCATTCGAGGTGCGGGTCCATCATGGAGCGCTGGATCAGTTTTCCCTCGCGCCACTCGAATTGCCGTTCGCGCCACGGCGTGCGCAGCGCGTCAAGGTGCGTGCCGCCGCCGGATGCGGCCGGACCGGATGTGATGAGCGTTGCCGGCTGCGAAATCGTGCCGTGGCAATCGACACAATCCATTTCAATTGCAGCGCGCGGCTCGCCGTAAAGCTTTCCTGTGCCGTGGCTGTCCTGCTCGAGGTGACAGTCCACGCATTGCATGCCATTCTGCAAATGAATATCCGCGAGGTGCGCGGCCTTCTCAAACTTTTTCGGATCGTCGGGAGGAACTGTGGTCCCTTTTTCATCGAGCAGATGGCCCTCCCGGTCGCGCGCGAACACCGCACGGTAGAGCCAGCCGTGGCTGTGGAAATCGGCGAACTGCGTGTCCTTCAGCTTTGCGTTGAACTCGGCGCTGCCTGTCTCCGCCAGAAACTTCACGTCGGACCACAGTCCGCGCGCGGCCGCGCCTTCTGGATTGCGTTGCGACACCTCGAATTTTTCTTCGTCGGTGGGATTGCGTTGCTCTTTCGGATACATAGCGCCGCCGTCGGATTCGTTGTCCCACCAGGTGTAGCCGAAGTAGGTGGTCATCATGTTCGTGCCCGGATGCACATGGCAGACCATGCACTGGCTCGACGGGATCGAACGCGTAAATTCATGGCGGATGGGGTGGCCGGACTCTTCGCGCGGAATCGTGGGATCGTTCGTCGCGCTATAGCCGCGATTGCCGAATGGCGCATACTGCGCGGAATGTTCTGTCGAACGATCATTCGCATACACGACGTGGCACGCCGTGCATCCGCTCGCGCGATAATCGCCGGGCTGGTCGTTTGTGCCCGGCAAGGAAAGCAGCGGATCGAGCAGGCGAGTTTTTTGAAGGCCAAGAAATACCGGATCGGTGCGCAGCAATGTGCCGAACCCGCGCGTGCTGAGCTTGTCGTCGGGTTTGCCTGCCTCGGTGGGATCGCGCACGGGCTCGCCGACTTCGCCTTTCGGGCCGCCGCCGCGTTCGAACACGCGCAGGACGTTGCCCGGCTGCGAAATTTCCCATCGTTCGAGCGGGGTGATCTCCGGCAACACTCCTTTTGTTCGCGTCTCTTCGACGGAAGGCTGTGGGATCGTTCGAACGGTTTGCGGCGCGCCATCGCGCGAGTAGCTTTCGCCGAATCGCGTGTCCTTGTGAGGATAGCCGCCGTTGTTGTACAGCGCCGCGCCCCAGAGTAGGCCCCCGGTCGTCATCATGCTGGTGGAAACGTTGCGCACTTCCGAAGGATGGCACCCGGCCCTGCCGCACGTTTCCGGCGCGACGCGCAAGTCCCCGGGATTTACGAAGCGCACGTATTCAGGACTTTCTTTCAGCCATTGCGTGTACACGCGCTCGGGATTCGAAGATCGGTCCGCCAGCTTTGGATCGCGAGGCTGCGGGTGAGCTTTTCGTTTCACTTCTTGGTATTCCGGCGAAGCGGCTGCGACGCCCGAAGCTACTCGCGCGTCCGCGTTTCCGCCGTGACAATCCGTGCAGCCGAGGCGCAACGTGCCGGTTGCGTGCATGGTCGCTTGATCGGTCTGCGTGTGGCAGGAAATGCATCCGGCGCTCTTGCGGTCGGCATCCTCTTGGGTCTGGCCCATCAGATTCGGGCCAGCGTTTTCATCGGCGGCACGCAACGACGGCGCAGGGATCCGCGCGGCTATTGCGGCGAGGAGTAAGCTCACGGCCAACGCGGCCAATGGAGAGACGCGTGCAAGCCGGCCAAAGGTGTTCCGATTCATCATCCAGCGATTCATTGGCATTTCACTGTCGATCGGCCTTCAACTGCCGCATACACTATCAAGTAGCATCGTCACTCTTGGCTGTGCGGTTTTGTAGGCCGCATGTGCATTGCCAGATCAACTTCGATTGCGAAACCCGCACAGCTCCGCCGCGGCGGATGGCTGTGCTACTAAAACTGAAACCTCACATTTGCAAAAAGCGAGAACTGCGTCGTACCGGAAAAAATGTCACGGAACCCTTGTCCCGGGAACAAGGCAGCGGCGCCTCCCGTGACCGAAATATTTTCGGACAGCGGGGGCCGGTACTGAAAGCCGAGGCTGGTGTCCACGCCAATCGTATTGTGAATGGGCGATTCAAACAGCAGCAACGCGATCGGCGCGGTGCGCTCGAATCGAAGATAATTCACATTCAGGAAACTTTTGAGTTTCGGCGTCAGATCGAAATTGGCGCCCGCGTTCACCAGGAAAATTCCCGGATTCACGAAGTTTGCTTGCCCTTCCGTCTTGCTGGTGCGCATGCTGGGCAGCAGGCTGTCGCCGGGCGTGAGCGCGATTCCGGTGCCAGGCAGGCGAAGCTCTTCGCGGTCCCAGAAACTGAAAATTCCTCCCGCAAAGGAAGGATCGTCGACGATGGTGTCGAACCCGGTCGCGCGGCCGTCGCGCGGATTTCCGTCGCCCGAGGCATAGAACGTGGAGACCTTATAGCGCACCCAGTCTTTATCAATCGAAACTTCCGCGGCGGCCATCTGCGCGTTGATGGTGACGGCGCGCCCCGCGATGGGGTTCAGGCTATCGGTGCCGAGCGCTTCATAGAAAGCGTGATTGATATTGATCGGGCCAAAGTGTCCATTGCCGGTCCAGCCCAGATAGGCGGCGCGAATTTCGTGCGCCTGAAAAATTCCCACGGGCGCAGGCCGCACGAGAAATCCGTTGTCATCGTAATGGACGCTCGGGTCGTCTTTGTTGTAATGAATGCTGAACTCAGTCGTGTAGCCGGGCTTGATGAAATCCTGCATGTAAAAATTCGCGATAATCACTTGCTGGTGGCGCTGCTCGAACGTGTTCAGGCCGCTGTTCGTATCTTTTTCAAGCAGGTTGAAATAGGCGGCGTTGTATTCCCAACGGTCCGAGTGAAGATTTCCAAAAATGCGCACGCCCGGCTGTTCATCGACGAAAAGAAAACCGCGAAAATCGCTGGAAAAGCCCTGAATACCCGCGCGTACGGAAAGGAAATCGTAGTTGGGACTCAGGTCGTGGATCTTGTATTCCGCGAACGCTTCCTGGAGTCCGGCGTGCGCGTCGAGGCGCGTCGTGCCGTCGCGCGCGTCCACGTTGACGATGCCGAGCTCGCGCACATCCAAATAATTCACGTTCACGGCGGGCGTCACCTGGATTCGCCAATCGACTGGACGGAATGAAGTGTCTCCGTGAAACAGATCAAACGAAAAACGAAAGGTTTCGCCCAGCGCAAATTGCTCGCCCCTGCCGAAATATTCGCTACTGCCCGGCGCCGCAGAACTGATGTTGCTAGTCGACGGCACGCGGCGCTCGTCGAGAGAGGTGTCCGAAGTCGCCGTGATGTTCAAGAATGTCTGCTGGCCGAAGATCGGCACGTCGCCCTTAAGCCGGTTGCGATTGAACGGGTCCCACCAGTGGTTTGTGCGCACGTAGGGATATTCTCCGCGCCGGCCGTAGCGATTCCATTCCGGCATGGCCACGTTCCAGCGGTCCGGCATCTCGAGAAACGCTTCCTGCGACGGCGGCAGAATCTCCGGCGTAACGATCTCCTGTCCCGGCTCAGCATCCGGACGTCGGCGCAGCTCTCGATATGGCTCAGAGGCCACCGTGGCTGTGGCGGCTGGAGCTGGGGGACCAAGTTCGGGCATGCGCGGCAAGCGTGAGACAGGCGCGGCAGGGATCGGCGAGGGAGAAAGTGTCAGCTCGACGGTGACGACATCGCCCGCGTTGAGACGCAAATCATCACGCGTCAAACTCTCGAAGCCGTCGCTCTGCGCTAGCAACAGATAAGTTCCGGGCGCGAGATCGGTCCAGCGGAATACGCCATCGGCGTTTGTCGTGAGAGTGCGCGTCATGCCCGTTGCGCGATTCGTGAGGGCGATCAAGGCGCCGACAATTCCGCGCGTCGCAGGATCGCGCACGATTCCTTGTAGCGCCGCTGTCTTGCTCGGAATCTGCCTCGGGATCCTCTGCTCATCTTGGGCCGGAAACGCGGGCAGCGGAAAGCCGGTCGAGACTGGGGCGAAATGCCTGCTTGGGATGCGCGCGGAAGCGAGCACGTAGGAAGGTCTGGACAAGCGGCGTGAGCGGGAGCGGCGCGCGACGTGGCGCGAAGTAGCACGCTTCGCTGAGACTCCCGCGTGACGCCGCCGCGCGGATGCGTGCCTGACGGGTACATTCGCCGGAAACGCGCCCACGGCCGGCACGAGCGCCAGCAAAAAGCCCAGGCAAAGCCGCCGAATTGGTTCGGATGCGCGCCGCATCCAGAATATTTTGATTCTCCTGGCCGCGAGAGGTGCTAAGCCAGCCGCGAACTAGCTAACAACAATCTCAAAGCCGCGGCAAGATGTTTTGGCCCAGCATGCGCGGAGATGGAAACACTCCTGCCGAGGCAAAAAACAAGGAAAAATCTATTTTCGCGGTTCCCACAGAAGCGCATTCCCCTTTATGCTTGCTGCGCGAGGAATTCCCATGCCTAACGAGCATCCCCGTCCGGTCCTGGCTTTCGACGTGTACGGCACGCTTATTGATCCATTTCGCATGGAGGAACATCTGCGCGCCGCTTTCCGAGAAAAAGCAAAGGAAGCGTCCGAGCTGTGGCGCAGCAAACAAATCGAATATTCGTTTCGCCGCGCGCTCATGAAAAAGTATCTGCCATTTGACGCGTGCACGGCGCAAGCGCTCCGCTTCGCCAGCGCGCAATTGGGAATTGCGCTTTCCGCGGAGGCGCAGACAAATTTACTGTCGAAGTATCAAGAGTTGCCGGCCTATCCGGATGTTGGCAGCGCCCTGGATGAACTTGCGGCGCGAGGATTCACAATTGCCGCTTGCTCAAACGGAACCGAGAGCGCGGTTCGCGCATCGCTCGGTTATGTGGGCATCCTTTCGCGCTTCAGCAAGATTGTGAGCGTGGATCCGATTCGCACATTCAAGCCGGATCCTGCCGTGTACGAGCATCTTGTGGCCGAGTTGCGCGCTCAAAGAGAAATGGTCTGGCTCATTTCGAGCAACCCATTTGACGTGATCGGCGCCAAGGCCTGCGGCTTGCGCACCGCCTGGGTGCAGCGCGATCCGAAGCGCGTATTCGATCCGTGGGAGTTCGAGCCTGATCTCGTGGTTCATGGACTTGCAGAATTGCCAGGCAGGCTAATTTAGTGGCGCAGGCTTCAAGCCTGTGGGGTTTGGTTGCAGCACGATCGATCGTGCCTCGACCAACCCCCGCAGGCTTGAAGCCTGCGCCACTGAAACCATCCCGTTTGCACTTCTCGCACAACTCGCTGGGCTCACTTGAGCGCTGCTGGGCGATGTGATAACAAAGCAGGGACCTCTCATGGGCCTGCTCACCGACGAAATCAAGCGATCCCAATCTTTGCGAAAAATAATTTTCGGATTTGCGGTCGCGCTGGCCGCAACGATCACAGGTTGCGGAGGCGTGGTCGGCCCATTGACCTCAGGGACTCCGCCGGCCACCGTGCAGAGCCTTACCGCCGCCGACGTCATGGCGCTCGTGCAAGCCGCCGCACAGGCCGCTGATCCCAACACGATGGTGATTGCCGTCGTGGACCGCGCCGGGAATGTCCTGGGCGTCTATCGCAAGCCGTCCGCGCCAACGCTGGCCACGGGAAATTTTAGCGCGCAAGTGGACGTCAACGAACTTGCGGTTTCGCTCGCGCGCACCGGCGCATTTTTCAGCAACGATCAGGCGCCGCTTTCCTCGCGCACCGTGCGCTTCATCAGCGGAATTCATTTCCCGCCCGGGATTGCGAACACGCCGAATGCGCCGCTCTACGGCATCGAAAACACGAATCGCGGCTGCACGCTTTCCACAAATTTCATTGCCGGGCAGTCGGTGCCGCCTGCGCGCTCGATCAGCGGCGCGACGACCGGCCTCGGCATCACGACGGGCAAAGTCGACGCGAATGACAGCGATTCGACCGCGGTTAATCCCGGCGGCGTGCCGCTGTTTCGCAACGGCAGCCTGGTGGGCGGCATCGGAGTCGCGGGAGTCGCGCCCGGCGTTGCGGAATACGCAGCCTACGCGGCGGCAACTTCAAATGGATTTGGCCCCGCGCCCGCCGCGCCCGGTGTTGTGTTCATCGGCGGCGTTGCTCTGCCATTCGTTAACCAGACGACTCCGCCGGCCGGTACGAGCGCAGGCAGTTTCACAGGAAGCTTTGTTGTAGGCCCATCGGCGAGTCCAGGCACGCCGCCGGAAGGCATGCTGGTTGCGCCCGCAGCCGGCCCACTCGGAGGCCTTGCCGCGTCCGAAGTGACGGCGATCGTCAACAATGCCATCGCCACGGCGAACACGACGCGCGCCGTGATTCGTCTGCCCATCGGTTCTTCCGCGCGCATGGCGATTGCCGTCGCCGATCTCGATGGCACGATCATCGGCTTGTACCGCATGGCGGACAGCACAGTGTTCAGCATCGACGTGGCTGCCAGCAAAGCGCGCAACATGGTTTACTTCAACAGCGCAGCGCGGTCGGCCGCCGATTTGACGGGCGTCCCAACGGGCACGGCCGTCACGAACCGCACGATCGGCTACGGAGCCCAACCATTTTTTCCTCCCGGAATTAATGGCAGCTCCCCCGGCCCATTTTTTGATCTCTACCTGCAAGATGTCGCGAATCCCTGCACGCAGGGATTTCAAGTTGCCGGGCCGAATCAAAGCGGAGTTGTGTTTTTTCCGGGCTCCGTGCCGCTCTATCGCAACGGAGTCCTTGTGGGGGGGCTCGGCATCAGCGGCGACGGCGTCGACCAGGATGACTTCGTGGCAGCAGGCGGATCGGCGGGCTTTGAAGCGCCGGCGGGGATTCGCGCCGACCAGATCGTTGTGCAGGGCGTGCGTCTGCCCTATTTGAAATTTCCGTCGAATCCGACGAACTAAGAGTTTGTCCGTCAGGGCGAAGAATCGCTCTTATCATTCCACCAGTCCCGTTAGGGACGAAAGATCGTAGCCCACCGCTTGAGCGGTGGGTATCTTTGAAACCAGAAACCTAAGCCCCGGAGGGGCGGCACAAGGTTAGCGCTGTGCCGCCCCTCCGGGGCTGTGAATGTTCGCTCCACGTAGCCCACCGTTTAAAACGGTGGGCTACGGTGTGCCGTCCCTCCGGGACTTCGAGCAACATAAAAATAGGACGCCGCCGATTGACATTGCTTCAAACTTTCTGCGGGACAGACTCTCATCGCGCGCGACCCTGCAATTCCGCTACGGAAAAATTGCTGTGCGCGGGTTTGCGCTGGGCGGGATCGTGGTAGGTGTGGCACTCGAAGCAGCGTGATTCCGCCGCTTCGGCGCCGGCATGGTGGCAGGCGCGGCATGTCGCGATGCCGGGGAGAAGCACGTCGGAACTTTGCTGGCTTGTTGCCGCGGCGGCGTGGCAACTCGTGCAGTCGACAAGGCCGTGCTGCGAGTGATCGAAGTTCGCATGTGGCATATAGCGCGCGGTGATATTCGACGGCGCAACTCTGGGAAGCGAAGCGCCTTCGTCCGTGATTAGTGAGTGGCATTGCTTGCACGTCTTGCGCCACAGGAGTTGTTCGTCCTCGGCCGTGCGTTCCGCGACCCATTGCGGCGGGGTGAGCAATCGATAGTCCGCGGGGATCGCCTCTTCCGGAAGGTCGCGGCTGGGATCGCGCGGCACATGCAAGTCCGCCGGATGCGCCGCAATGTAGGCCTGCAATTTGGCAACGACGAACGGGTGGATCACTTCCGGTTTGTCGTGAGGGACCGCGTCCGGAAGCCGTTTGTCGAATTGCAGCGCGTGGCAAGCGGCGCAGGTCTGCGCGTAGGTTGCCGGCGCCATGCAGGCTCTCGAAGGCATTGAAATGCTTGACTCGTTTTTTGCACCATCCACGGATGAAACTTTCGAAGTTCCCGCTTGGCTTTTTGAATCCCCATAGGGCCACGGACCGCTTGCGTCGGCGGACGAACGGTGACAGTCGGAGCAGACCATTTGCACGCGGCTGCCATTCGGCCCGAGAAGATTCGTCTGCAGGTGGGTGGAATGGTTGAGCTGAATAGTTCCCGGGTCGCGGCGCCCCGATCGCAGCACGGCGAATTCGGGATGATTGGTTTCAAAACCGCCGATGTTGCGGACAAAGCTGGTGGGACTCCCGCGCGTCGAGAGATTCGCGTGGCACTGCGTGCAATTCGCGTCGCTCGTCGCGGCCAGCCGAATCGCTCCGCGATGATCGGCGTGGCAGGAGGCGCATGCGGGCGTGAACGCCTGCGTTACGTGATGCAAGGGGCCGTCATGGCACGCGATGCACTTCTGGTCGTTGACCTTTGTTTCGTAAAAACCCAGGTTGGACAGATGGCAGGCCGAACATTGCTTAGTCAGAACCGCGTGCGCGGTGGACAAACTTCCAGCGGAGTACACGCGGCGATCGTTGCGGACGCCGTACCACACGATCCACAAGATCGCGAGCGCCGGCGCCGCAACGGAAAGCAGAAATCGCCAGCGGCGCAGCGGGCTCGGCCTCTTGAAATAGTCGAGATCGATGCGTTGCGCGAGCTTCTTGGTTGTGCGTGTTCGCGGCAAGGTCGGCCTGTCCTAATAGCGCAGCGCCATCACGGCATGGATGGCGCCAAGTAAAATCAACGCGAGCGAAAGAGGAATGTGCAACAGCAGCCAGCCGTGCAGCCATAGATGCAAATGCCTCTGCAGGGTGAGCTGGCGTTCCTCTTCGCAAATGCCTTCCAGGTCCTCGATCGTCGTGTGAAGCGAAGCCGGAGCCAGCGTTCGCAATTGCGCGAATGCGCTGCGCGCCTGTGCCGCGTCGCCCAGAGCGCTCCCGCGCGCGCCGGGCTTTTCGAGAAACGGCTTGAGTTCCCGCTCGTAGAAATTGCGCAACGGCGCGGCCTCATCCATCACGGCGACGGTGGCCGTGGCGGAATCCGGCTCGCCGCCTTCGACCGCCGTTTTTTTGTCGCCGCCGGTGGCTTGCTTGATCAATTCTTCCGCCTCTTCGAGAAGTTGCGCGCGCACGTGGCCGATTTCCTCGTAGATGGTTTCCATGGTCACTTCGCGCGTCATCACCCGCGGCATGTAATGCTGCAGCGCGGCGCCGAAGAGGCCGCTAACGACCACGACGATCAACAGCGTCATCAGCCACGCCGTCAGCCCATGGCCGTACCGGAACCCGGAGTGAAACAAAATGAGCGGCAGACTGACGAGGCCGAGCCACAAATGCCCGCGCATCCAGGTTTGCGCGCGGCCAAAGCGGTAGACGGGGACTCTCTTTCGCGCGCCCAGCAGCGCCGCAAAAATCATGAACGCGAATCCCGCGCTGCCGAACGCGAGCCCCATCGCGGTACCGCCCATCGATCCCGAAGCGAACGGGACGCGATAGAAACCGTAGAGCAGCAGCGAAACGCCCAGGATCGCGAGCGACGCGACGAACCAGCTCTTGTGTGTGCGATCAATGCGCACGGATCAAACTCCTGGTTCTGATCTCACACGACCTCTTCGATGAACAGAAAGTTGGCCGCGTGATTCAGGTGGCTTTGGTGGCGCAGGCTTCAGCCTGTGGGGATTCGTCCTTGCAAGGTCTAAAAGCCACAGGCTGGAAGCCTGCGCCACCAAGTCTTCGCGAATCATGTCCGGGCCCTTCCTGATTTTCCGACGCGCTGCCCCAGCGTTCCGGCGAAGAAATCGCGCGGCTCGACGCGATGCGCGGCGTCGTGCGGACACGCGTAAACGCAGCTGGGCTCGGCATGTTCGGTGCAAAGATCGCAGGTCGTCGCTTTTTTCTGCACGACCGCCTTCTTCTGCCCGGGATGCTCGTGGTCTTCGGCCTGCGCCGCGAAAGAATGCATGTTGATGTTTCCATACGGGCAATTTTTCGCGCACAGGCCGCAGCCGATGCACCAATCTTCGATGATCACTTCGAGCGAATTGCGCCGCCGGATCGCTCCGACGGGGCAGCCCACCATGCACAGCGGGTCGCGGCACTGGCGGCACGAAGTGGCCACCAGGAAATTTTCGAAGCGAAGGCCCTCGCGCACGAGCCGTGTCACACCGTCGTGCGAATCGGCGCAGGCGGTAACGCAGGCGTCACAGCGCGTGCATTTTTCGAGGTCAAGCACCAGCAGGCTCTGCGCTTCCATCAGCCCCTGCGCGAGGAAACTCTCGAGCGGCACGCTCCGCACCATGCGCAGGCGCTCCTGATTCGCCTCCTGGCGTTCGCGCGCGGCGCGTTCGAGGCCCGCGCGAACCTCGGGATACATTTCCACCATGGCCCGAAAATCTTCCGCGGAAATGCGGACCACCTCGACGTGGTCCAGGGCCGAGCAGGCCGCCGTGCGCGTTCCTCCGCCGAGCAATCCGATTTCGCCGAAATAGTCGCCGCGCGACAAGTAAGCCAACACCAGTTCGCCGCCGGGATATTCCTCTGAAACTTTCACGAACCCGAGCCGCACCAGATAAAAACTGTCGGCGGGATCTCCCTGTTTGCAGATCACCTGGCCGGGAGCGAAACGCATCAGTTCAACGCGGTCGCGCAGATGGTCGACGAAATCCTGCTGGAGGCCGCGAAAGATCGAGACATCGCGCAAATGCGAATCGAGCGCGCGCCGCCGGTAAGTTTCGTCGAGCTGCGCCCGAAAAGCTTTGCTCTTTTGCAGGACGTCGAGAACGTTGCGCAGCATCTCGAGCATCATGCAATCGGTTTCGGCGCGCACGGTCGCGGACCGCGGATAATAATTCATGCAGGTCATTTCGCCGAACAGCTCGCCCGGCCCGAGTTCGGCCACGGGATGGTCGTACGCGAGGTCGACAGGGGCATCGATCGGAATCGAGCGCCGGTCCGCCTCGTCTTCGCGGCGGTCTTCTTCGCGCGGGGACAGCCGGCTGGTGAGCTTGCTCGTCAGCCGCGCGAGAAAGCCTCCCGGGCGCCCTTGCGCCTTCACGTGCGCGATGGGAGTGGCGAGCGCGACGCTGGCCTTTCCTTCCAGAATATAAAACGCGGTCGAGCCGAATTCGCCTTCGCGGCATACAATGTCGCCGCGCTTGAAATGCCGCCAGACCGTAGCGTTCGCATTTTTCTTGAGAAATTGCGGGGAAATATCCTTGAAGACTGGCAGCCGCAGAAGATCTTCGGCCGCCACGGGCGTCCCGTCCGGCTGCCGCTGCATGTTTTTCAACTCTTCAAAAAGCAAGCCGGTGCTCCTCGGAAAAGGTAGACGCTCGCAGGAATGGCCGCCTCACGCCAAAATTCATATAACAGACCCCGGCTTTCGAGTCCATCCTCACCCGGACACGGTTTTCCATAGCCGTACTCAGTGAAGGCGATGTATCGGTGGCCCTTATTTTTATGCGACGCAGGCTTGAATCAATTGGGTCGGCCTAGATTTTCAGGCCACCTTGGACGTCCGTGCGGCCTTTTCTAGGAGCTCGTGGATCAGGGTCTGGTACGGTTTCTCCCGCTTTGCTGCCAGACGGCGCAGTTGAGCGAGGAGCCGGGGAGCAATGCGGATCGCGATGAGCTGTTTGGCATTTCCGGTTTTGGGGCGGCCAACGCGGCGCGCGCGCCTTAACTCTTCGCCCGTCGACTCCGGAATCTCCGAATAATCGATCCACTCATCTTGCATAGGCTTCGCGTTCCTTCGGGCTTGCCCGGCGCGCGCTGATGATGTGGAGCGTTTCTTTGCCACAATTCAATGCCTGGACGACAATTTACGTATATACGCTAATTACGAAGCGGTGTCTATAATTCTGTCAAGAGCAAAGAGAAATTCAACTTGACAAATAGTAAGTGCGCACATATACTGTGTCCATGAATGTTACACTATCCATTGACGAACACGTTGTTGCACGAGCCCGCAAGCGCGCTGAAGCGCTTGGCAAGAGCCTAAATCAATTGATCCGCGATTATCTCCAGATGCTTGCCGATGACGATCCTGAGCGAAGCATCGAGGAGTTTAGACGTCTTTCGGGACGTGGAAACTCTCGAGGCTGGCGCTTCAATCGTGATGAAATTCATGACCGCTCGTAGTTTCATCGATACAAACATTCTCGTCTATGCGGACGACAATGCCTCCCCAATCAAACAGGGGCTCGCGGCAGAACTCATCGCGGAACATCGGCGCGGGAGAACAGGAGTGGTATCACTCCAAGTTCTTCAAGAGTACTTTGTTGTGGCAACCCGGAAGCTCGGCGTCGATCCGCAGACTGCGCGCCGCAAAGTTGAATTGCTTGCGGAATTTGACGTCGTCACCCCCGAAGTTCCGGACATTCTCGCGGCAATCGATCTCCACCGCCTTCACGAGTTTTCTTTCTGGGATGCATTGATTCTGCGATCGGCGAAACTGGGAGGATGCGCCGTGTTGTTCTCTGAGGACTTTCAGGAAGGACGGCGGATCGAAGGTCTTCGGATTGTGAATCCTTTCCGCTAGGCCGTTCGTAGTACCGCCAATCCGATCAGGCGGCGAAATTCATAACTACTCGTTGTGGGGTTCGATCCCAAGAAATCGTTTCATTTCCTTTCGTTGACTTCACTTCCAACGGGCAGTATAAAAATTCTGACGTGGGCCGGCTTCACGGTCTGCGCGAATAAGGCGGGGCTGCATCCGAGCACAGGAATGAGAATCGGGCCTGAGGCCAGGCGATTGACGCTGCAACGCGCCGTGGTTTGGCTCGGCGCGATTTTTTTTGCCTCGCTGAATCCGGCGCGCGCCGCGAATCCTCCCGCCGACGCGGGAAAATATACGGGACCCGGCTCCTGCAGTTCCACGAGCTGCCACGGCAGCGTGAAGCCTCGCTCCGATAACCGCATTTTTCAGGACGAATACAGCATCTGGGCCGTGAAGGACAAGCACGCGAAAGCGTATGACGCGCTCACCGGGCCGATCGGCGAGCGCATGGCGCGAATTCTGGGCCTCGGCAAATCCGAGCAGGCGGCGAAGTGTCTCGCCTGCCACGCGCTCGATGTGCCGGCCGAGGCGCGCGCCAAGACATTCGATCTGAGCGAAGGCGTCAGTTGCGAGAGCTGCCACGGTCCTGCGTCGGCTTGGCTCGGCCCGCACACCACGCGCAACTGGACGCACGAGCAATCGGTCGCCGCCGGGATGTACGACACGCGGAACCTCGCCCGGCGCACCGAGAAGTGCCTGACGTGCCACCTCGGCACGCAGGAAAAATTCGTTGACCATGAAATGATCGCCGCCGGACATCCCGACCTGTACTTCGAACTTGATTCTTTTTCCGCCGTGATGCCGAGGCACTGGAAGACGCCGCGCGAAAGCGCTCCCGGCGTCTCCGCGGAAACCGACCCCTGGGCTGGCGTGCGCGAGTGGGGCACGGGGCAAGCAGTACAGCTGCGAGCATCGATGGAACGCATCACCTGGCGAGCGAAGGGCAAGAATTGGCCGGAGTACTCAGAACTGCAGTGCTTCGCGTGCCATCATTCCCTGACGGCGCCCGAGCAGAGCTGGCGGCAGGAGCGCGGCTACGCAGGCCGCCGCCCCGGCGATCCGCCGTGGAACGGCTCGCGCTTCGCAGTGTTCCGCGAACTCGCGCATCAGGTGGACAACGATGTGGCGTCACGCCTGGACGATCAGGTCGCGCAGTTGGCCAAGTCGCTCAGCCAGTTAAATCCGGACCGCGACGCAGTCGCAGCGGCGTCGGCCAGCGCCGCCACGCTTTCAAATCAGCTCGCCGTGCGAATCGAGACGCAGCCCTACGACGCAGCGATGACGCTGCGCCTCCTGCAACGGATTTCAGATGACGCCGACGAGATTTCGAGCCAAGGCGAGCGCGCCGCCGAACAGGCCGCCATGGCGCTGGATTCGCTGTTCATCGCCTACGCCCGAACGGAGAAACTCGCGAACGCTGCCTACGTTCGCGCCACCATCAACGGTCTGTTCCAACAGCTCGAAAATCCTTCGAATTACAATCCCACCGATTTTTCCCGACAGATGCGCAAGGTGGGTTCGCTGCTACGGTAGGTGGCACAGGCTTCAGCCTGTGGGTTTTAGTGCTTGCAAGGACGAACCCCCACAGGCTGAAGCCTGTGCCACTCAGCCCACTTCGTGGCGTGACTGGAGGACGCGCAGGATGGAATCGCGCGTGACGATGCCGACGACGCTTCCTCCGGCAATCACGGGCATCTGTTGCATCCCGATCGTGCGCATGCGGTCGAGCAGGGAAAGCGCCGGCTCTTCCGGAGCAGCCCAGTGGAGCTTGTCCTTGGGAAGCATGACGGCCTGCACCGAAGTGACTTCCCAATCTTGCTGGGGGACTGCGTTCAGCGCCTCGGCCGTGATCAGCCCGACGAGTTGATCGCCCGCAACCACCAGGTGCGCGCGGCGCCCTGTGCGCACCATTTCACGGGCATAATCTTCGAGCGAAATCTCGCGGCCGACCGTGTGCAATTCAGGCGTCATGATGTCGGCCACGCGCAGCCCTTCGAGCGCCCCGCGCGCTTCGACTTGCGCCTGGCTCTGCTTCGCCGCCGACAAAATAAACCAGCCGATGAATGCCAGCCACAATCCACCGACCGCGCCGCCGAGCGGCTGATAGTTTCTCAGTGCAGCCCCTGCGCCCAGCGCGATCATCCCCAAACCGATCACCTGGCCCGAGCGCGCAGCCACCCGCGTCGAGCGAGCGTAATCCTTGCTGAAGCCCCATACGATGGCCCGAAAAATATGCCCGCCGTCCAAGGGAAATCCGGGGACTAGGTTGAAAATTGCCAGCCAGAAATTGATTGTTGCGAGCGATCCGCTGAGGGTGCTCAGTATGGCGTTGCCGCCTGCTTCATGGCCGACCAGCCAGAAGCCGCCCGCAAGAAAAAAGCTCGACAGCGGCCCAGCCACGGCGATGTTGAACTCTTCCATCGCGCGTGTAGGTTCGCGGCCGATGCGCGAAACGCCGCCGAACACGAACAGCGTGATCGAAACTACGGGAATCTTGTAATACTTGGCGATGACGCTGTGCGCCATTTCGTGAAACACCAGGGAAGCGAAGAACAGCAAGCTCGTCATCAGCCCCAGGCCCCACAGCCGGGAGGCGGGAATGTTCAGCTGAAGTGCGTCAAACTCGGAATAAAACGAGAACGCGATCAGCCCGAAAATGAGGAACCAACTGGTGTGTAGGAAGATCGGTATCCCGTAGATTCGCCCGATTTGGATTCCTTCTCTGCTCATCGCGGCCCTGCTTCCTCAGGTTCAGTATAGCCCAAGCGCTTCATTTGGGAATTGTTGACGCTCAGTCCTCCGGTCGCCCATTTCTTGCGAAGCGTTCGGGCTATGCTGTCATGGTTTGTGTGGTGCCGGCATCTTGCCGGCGGTTTTTGTAGCCGCTCGCACGTGTGAAAACCGCCGGCGGGACGCCGGCGCCACGTCAAATCCACGCGTGGACCCTTACACAACGTGTTCCATTGGCCACGGTTTACCAACCACTTCAGTAGCGCAAGTCCTTCATTATCAATGCCTAGCGAATTGGCCGATCCCGTGCCACTTGTTTCCACGAGGAAAGCGAGGACCTGCGATGGAAACCTTCATGAGTGGGGCAATGGTAATCGAGGGAGCGCTGCTCTCGTTCCTGCTGGCGCTCTGCATGACCTGGCTTGGACTGCACGGCCTGTTCCGGCTGATGCCAGTCACTGCCAAGATCGTCCAGCCGATCCGCCTCGTCGCCAATGGGCAGTTAGGAAATCGGCGGCGCGACGCCGCGTAAGGCTCGCCGAGCCGGAGTGCATTCGAACGCGGGATTTCTCCGACGGGCGGGATCAAGAACTAGGGGGAGGGGAAGGAGGAAGTCATGTTCGCACTGAAGTGGTTGCTGATGGCCGTGGGGATTGCAATGTTCGGCACTGCGGCTGGTGTGGTCGCATATGACGTGTATCTGGCGATGCAGTTCCAAGAGCTGATGGGCTCGGGGGAGCCTGGGGCGGCCGAAAAGGCGGGGACGCGCCGTGCCATTCGGTGGACCCTCGCCGCGAAGATATTTGGTTGGGCGTGGGCGCCTCTGCTTTTAGCGCTGAGCCTCGCCGTGGTGCCGGAGGGGTCCGGCGGAGTGCGGATCAGCCAGATTTCAGGCGTGCAGCAGGGAACGCTGTACCCCGGCCTGCACCTGGTCATGCCGTTCGTGCAGCGCATAGCCGTGTATGACTTGCGCGATCATTTGTTCACGACCAATGCCGTATCCGACGCCGCCACCAAAAATGAAATCCTGACCGTTCAAACGCGCGAAGGCCTGACGATTGGGCTCGCGGTTTCCGTGCGCTACCGGCTCGATCCGCAAAAGCTCGCGTACATTCACGCGAATCTCGCTCAGCCCGTGGATTCGGAAATCGTCGCGCCGGTGGTCTCCGCGGCTTTTCGCGACCTTGCCCCCAATTACGTTGTGCGGGAAGTCTTCGCGGTGAAGCGCGATGAATTCCGCGCGAAATCCACCAAGACGATCTCCGACCGGCTGGGCTCGGACGGGATCGTGGTGAAGGAAGTGCTCCTGCGCGATGTCCACCTGCCGGCGGAGTACGCAAAAGGACTGGAAGATATCCTGCTGAAGGAGCAGGAAAGCGAACGCATGGAATTTGAAACGGCGATCTACGAGAAACAAGTGAGAATCGCCGAACTTCAGGCGGAAGCCGCCAAGGCGCAGCAGGTAAAACATTCCCAGGCCGATGCCGAATCCCGCGTGATCGCGGCCAAGGCGGAATCCGACGCGATGCAATACACGCTGCCGCTCAAGCAGAAGCAGATCGAGGAGTCGCGCCTGGAAGCTCAGGCGCGCAAGGAAGCCACGGTGGAGAATGCCGACGCTGCCGCGCAGTCCAAAGTGATCGACAGCAAAGCGGAAGTCGAACGAAGGCATTTGCTTGCCGTCTCCGACGCCGAAACGACCCACTTGAATGCGGAAGCCAACGCCGATTCGGTCCGTTTGAATGCGGCGGCGAACGCCGAAACGATTCGCCTGACGGCCGCCGCCGACTCCGAGCGTTTGCAGAGCGAAGCAGTCGTGCTCAAGCAGAATCCCATGCTGATCCAGAAAATTATTGCCGAGCGGCTCTCGGACAAACTGCAAATCATCATGGTGCCGACCGACGGACGCAATTTCTTCGCCTCCGACGTTCTGCGCTCCGCGTTCTCGGGTGGGACGACCTCGAACAACACAGACGACGGCGATCAGGATGGTCCGACGCCCGCCCGCAAGCAGGCGCAGATCATGAAAACCAAATGAGATTGAGTTCCACCGGCCAAAACCCTTGCGGACCGCTCGCTGGAAACCGGGACAGGGACCGCCGCCCCTGCGAAGGCTTTTTCCGAGCGAGCGCCACCCGGCCGGTGGCAAGTGCGCGAACCGCGTCCGGCCAGTTAGTGGCACAGGCTGAAGCCTGAGCCACTAACTGGCCGGACGCGCTCGCGTGTCTGTGCTACTCAAGATTGGATCCGCCCGATGCCCGATGCACATTACGCAAAGCACCAGCAGCGTTCGGGGGCGCTCCCAATCGCCTGTGCTATGATTTCTTGCAGACTTGGCCGTCGCGCGGAGTTCTACTTCGAGTTCCGCGAGGCCACGCGCAGCACACCGATGATGGCCGCCGATCGATCCACACTCTCCTTCCGGGCGATTTTATTTCTGGTTGTCTCGTTGGGACTTCCGAGCCTGGCCCGTCCAGCGACTCTGGAGGATTCCGCGAAAGAACTTGCCCAGAAAATAGCCGCAGCTATGCCTGCCAAGGAAAATGTGTCCTGCGAAATTCGCAATCTCTCATCGTTGCAGCCCGGAGAAGCCGCCCGGATCGAACAGTCGCTCAAAGCGGAACTGCAGGAGCGCGGCGTCCGCTTGACGAGTAGTGGCGCGGAAATCACCGTGGCGGTGACGCTTTCAGAGAACTACAAAAACCTTGTTTGGACGGGCGAAATTCACAAGGGCGACGCCTCGCAGGTGATTTTGATTGCCGCGGAACGCTCCTCGGAAAATCGCGCAGTATCAAAGGTGATGCCCGTGGCGATCCGCAGTGAAAAATTCTGGGAGGGGCCGGAGCGGATTCTGGATGCGGGAGAAGTGTCAAATGGCGCCGGGAAATCTTGGCTGGTATTGCTCCTGCCGGACGGCTTGCGGATTCAAGATCAGCAAACCGGCTCGGCGAGCGCTTTAGAAATCACATCCATGCAGAGTGCGAGCCGCGATCCCTGGGGAAATCTCAACTTTGAGCCGGTTGGAAATACGATTGCTTTCTTTCTCGCGCCGCGAGTCTGCAGAGTGAATTTGGAAACGCCCGATTTGAGCGGGTGTCCGCCGGCGGAGGGATCGGCCGGTGGACCACTTCCTAGCAGATTCCCGATGATGTTCGATCTCTCGCCACCGGGTCCACCGCCGCCGGGCAAAGGCACATTGATCGAAATGAAGCCTGTCTGCGGCGGCGCGAGCCAGTTTCTGGCGACGGGCGCGCGCGACTACACGCAAACGGATTCGTTGCAAGTGTTCCAGACGGAGTCGAGCGGCGCCGCCGCGGTCAGCACCGAACTGGATTTCCCGGGGCCGATCACGGCATTGCACGCGATATCGGACACGCCCAGGGCTGTCGTTCGGGACCTCACAACTGGAAATTATGAAGCGTACCGTTTGTCTTTTTCCTGCGGGCAATAGTCTATGCGTGGCGTTTGCGGCGCTCCTCGCACTGGGTGCGGCTGCGACCGTCACCCACGCGGCGGCATCGACGCGGCCGCAACAAGGCGGAACCTTGCGCGTTCAAATCAGCGAACACATTGCCACGATCGATCCGCGCCAATGGCCATCGGCTCCCGCTGAAGCGGCAGCGGCTGAGCGTCTGGATTCTCTTGTCTTCGATCGCCTTGTCAGGCTAGATGAGCACGGCACGCTTCAGCCCGCGCTCGCAATTTCATGGCAGCATGACGCGCAGTTCAGGCGCTGGCAATTTCGTTTGCGTGACGGCGTGAAATTCAGCGATGGGTCCCCGCTGACGCCGCCCGTGGCCGCGATGGCGCTTCAACAATTGCTGGGCCCGTCCTTTGATGTGAGCGCAACTTCCGATTCGGTTGTCATTCAAGCGGAACACTCGTTGCCGGATTTTCCGGTAAAATTAGCGACGGGCCGCTACCTCATTTTCCATACGGCAGAGGACGATTCCCTCACAGGCACGGGACCGTTTCGCGTGGCGGAGTGGCCAACGGCGGGAAGTTCCGCGAAAGCAATCCTCATCGCAAATGATTCGTGCTGGGCGGGGCGGCCCTTCGTGGACAAGATTGAACTTCTGATGGGTGCCGACTTTCAACAGCAGGCCAATGCAATTTCCTTTGGCCAGGCCGATGTTGTGGAGTTGCCGGCATCTCAAGTGCGACGCGCCGCGCAACGGGGCGTGCGCACTGCGTCCAGCGATCCCGTGGAACTTTTTGCGCTCATCTTTGACGTGACTCGTTCCGCCGTGCAGGATTCTCGCTTGCGGCAAGCGATTTCGCTGTCCATCGATCGCGCCTCCATCGCGGACGTGATCCTGCAACGCCAAGGGGTTTCGGCCGGGGGATTGCTGCCCAACTGGATTTCCGGTTACGCGCACCTGTTCCCTGCCACTTCTGACCTGCCGCGGGCGAAGGAGTTGCTGGCAGCTTCCGGGCGCGAACTTTCCCGCTCCATGCCCCTTGTGCTCGTTTACGATTCGGGCGATGCTGAAGCTCATGTGGTGGCGGACCGCGTGGCTGTCAATTTGCGCGAGGTAGGGATCAAGGTGCAAGTATCGGGACAAATGGCGGATGGAAAAACGAAGCCTGCTGCGGCTGATCTGCGGCTGGTGCGCCATCGCATTGCCGCGCCCGATCCCGCGGCGGCTCTCTCGGAGACTTTGAACTCGCTCGCCGAAGCGGCAGTTGCGGACATGGAAACGCCGGAGCAGATTTACGCCGCCGAGCGTGCGCCGATTGACGCGTTCCGCGTCATCCCACTCGTCCACGTATCCGAAAGTTATGGACTCAGCCCGCAGGTGCGCGATTGGATGGCGCCGCGCTGGGGCGGATGGAAGCTGGAGGACGTCTGGCTTGGGCCGCCGTCCGCCGCGGGAGGCAACTCCCCATGAGCTTCCGAACGAAGCTGCTGGCCTTCTTTGTGGCGACCATTGTCGCAGCCGTGACGATGGTGGCGTGGGGCGTCTCGGTCTACACGCGCCGCGCGTTCGAGGAATTTGACCGCCAGCGGACCGACGCCCTGGTGGCGCAATTTCGCCGCGAGTACGCGCAGCGCGGAGACGAAATCGCGCATCGCGTGCAGAGCATTGCCGATGCCGAGGCCACGCTCCGGATGGCGATGGACCTGAACCGCCCGCAGTCCGATGCGTCCCAGTATTACAACGACGCGCGCGGCATCGCTCAAACGCAGCAACTCGATTTCGTCGACATCGTGGCCGATGACGGCGCGCTGATTTCCTCCGCGGAGTGGCCCGCGCGCTTCGGCTACAAGAACGACTGGGTGGGCGCGGAACCGGATTGGAACTCGAAGGGCGCGTTCCTCCGTCGCGTGGACACGCCCGACGCCGTGGATTTGGGTTTGCTTGCGGTGCGCACTGTTCGAGTCGGGGACAAACGACTCTTCCTGATCGGCGGACAGCGCCTCGATCAACATTTTCTCTCGACGCTGGTGCTGCCGGAAGGCATGCGCACGCTGCTGTACAGAAATCTGGAGCCGGGTTTCGTGCCGTCCGAACTGACTGATCCGCGCGGCCCGGTGAGCCAGTCTGAGTTATTCTCTTCGATGATCACCGAAGTGCAGCGAAACCGGCGCGAGCTGCAAAGGACGATCGCTTCCGGCGCGGCGCCCAATGCGAATTCAGAAACCTTCAATGCCATTCCGCTCGTCGGCCGGGATGCCGATTTGCTCGGCGTTCTCCTGGTCGGCAGCTCGCGGCAGAGTCTGATCCAGATGCTGAATTTCATACGCGCCCTGGCGTTGCTCGTCGGCGGCGCGGTGATTCTGCTGGGGCTCATTCTTGGCTGGTGGGTTTCGGCGCGCGTGACGCGCCCCATTGAAGAGCTTGCCTCCGGCGCGCGCGAAGTCGCCGAGGGAAATTGGGAAGCGCGCGTGGAAATACACTCGCGCGACGAAATCGGCCAGCTCGCCGACGCTTTCAACGAAATGACGCGCCAGCTTGCCGAGCAGCGCGAGCGCTTGGTGCAGACCGAGCGGGTGGCGGCGTGGCGCGAACTGGCGCGCAGGCTCGCGCATGAGTTGAAGAACCCGCTGTTTCCATTACAACTCACTGTCGAAAATCTGCAACGCGCCCGCGAGCAGACTTCCGAGCAATTCGACGAGATATTTTTTGAATCCACGGCGACCCTGCGCGCGGAACTCGAGAACCTGAAAACCATCGTCAGCCGCTTCAGCGATTTTGCCAAAATGCCGCCGCCGGAATTCGAGCCCGTGGACGTGAACGAATTGGTACGCAGCGCCGTCAAATTATTCGAGCCGCAGCTTGCGCCCGTCGGGCGTCCGCCCATTACGCCGGAGCTGTACCTTGACGAAAATCTTCCACGCCCGCAGGCCGACCCGATCCTGCTGCGCCGGGCGCTCGAAAACTTAATTCTAAATTCCCTCGACGCCATGCCGGCGGGCGGCACGCTGACCGTGCGCACGGCGCATCGTCCCGGCGCGGTGCGGCTCGAAGTCACCGATACCGGCGAAGGCTTGACGCCCGAGGAATGCGCGCGCCTCTTCACGCCCTATTACACGAACAAGCGGCACGGCACCGGCCTCGGCCTGGCCATCGTGCAATCGGTAGTTAGCGATCACAATGGAAGAATTGAAGTGGAATCCGCGCCGGGCGCGGGCGCGACGTTTCGCATCGAGCTGCCCCTGGAACAAAAGATTTCGCAGGAGAGATTGAATCCCACGGAAGACCGGCCGGCGGACCCGCCGGTTTTCACCGCGGCCTGATCCGGTGAATCGCGCATGAACTCTCCGAAGCCACGCCTTCTGCTCATCGACGATGACCCGAACACGCTCGCTTCGCTTTCCCGCGCGTTTCGGCTTGCGGGATACGAAGCCGCCGTATGCGACAGCGCCGCACGCGCTCTCGAACTCATTCGCGCGGATCATTTCGACATGATTTTTTCGGATGTGGTGATGCCCGGCAAGGATGGAATTTCGCTGCTCGAAGATCTGAAGGCGGCCGGCGTGACGACGCCGGTGGTGATGATTTCTGGTCAGGCCAGCGTGGAAACGGCGGTGCGGGCCACCCGGCTCGGCGCCGTGGATTTTCTGGAGAAGCCGATTTCGACGGAAAAACTTCTCGTCACCATCGAGAACGTCCTGCGGCTGCGGCGTCTCGAAGACGAAAACCGCGATTTGCGCGGCCGTCTCGGCAAGCATGAAATGATCTGGTCCGGCCCCGCCATGGAGCGCCTCATGGCGCAATTGGAGCGCGTCGCGGCCAGCGAATCCCGCGTCGCGATTCAGGGAGAGACCGGCACGGGCAAGGAACTGATCGCGCGAACGATCCATCAGAAGAGCGCGCGGCACACCGGGCCTTTCGTGACGCTCAATTGCGCCGCAGTCCCCGCCGAGCTGATCGAGTCGGAACTCTTCGGCCACGAAAAGGGTTCCTTCACAGGCGCGGCCACGCGTCACGTCGGAAAATTTGAGCAGGCTGCGGGTGGCACGCTTTTCTTGGATGAAATTGGGGACATGCCGCTCGCGATGCAATCCAAATTGCTGCGCGTGCTGGAAGAGGGAGAGATTGAGCGAGTCGGCGGAGACAAGCCCATCGCCGTTGATGCGCGCGTGGTCGTCGCCACGCATCGCAACCTGGAGGAAATGGTACGGCAAGGATCGTTCCGCGCCGACCTGTATCACCGCATCTACGTTTTTCCGATCGCTCTCCCGCCGCTGCGCGAACGCGCGGAAGAAATTCCCGCGCTTGCGGAATATTTTGCCGTGCAGGTCGCGTTGCAAAACGGCTGGCGGCCAAAGCATTTCTCGCCGGAGTCGATCGAGATTTTGCAGCGATACGCCTGGCCCGGCAATGTGCGCGAGTTGCGCAACGTGGTCGAGCGAGTCCTGCTGCTCTCCGGCGGCGAAACCATCACCGCCGAGGAAGTGAATCTCGCTTTGCCCGCCGCGCGCAACGGCGAAGCGGCATCCGCCGCGGGAAGCGGACCGCTGGCGCAGCGCCTGGAATCGTTTGAGCGTGAAGTGCTCCTCGCCGAGCTGCGCCGACACCATCACCACATGACCAACACGGCGCGCGCACTGGGCCTGGAGCGCAGCCACCTTTACAAAAAGTGCCAGCAACTTGGGATCGATATCCAATCAGAACGCAAGACGGAGTGATTTAATAGCACAGCCACTCTTGGCTGTGTAGTTTTTCCAGCACTTAGCAAAGGCGCACAGCCAAGAGTGGCTGTGCTACTAGAAACCTACGGAAAGACGGATTCCACCACAGGATCGGCTGGACGCGTGGTCCACAGACCCGCGGCGCCTTCGCGGAGGGCGTTTAGAAGCAGGGAAGCCGCTTCGTCGCGGAGCATGGGATCGGCAAGTTGGGCCATCACTTTTTCGAAGCCGCCGCCGAGTTCCAGGGCGGAAATCATGGCGTGGAGAGCGTAGCGGTCGCGCGAATTGACGATGCTTTGCAGAATTTCCACCGTTTCGTGCTCGAATTTGGCCAGCGCCGCCGCAGCCTTCATTCGAACCATGCGGTTCGAATCGCGCACCGCTTCGAGGAGGATCGGGATTGTCCGGGGATGAGGAATCTGATTGAGCGCCGAGACGGCGCGCAGCCGAACGAACCAGGCATCGTCGCGCACGAGGCTCGCGAGCGCGGGAATCGCCACGGGCAGCGACGCGACGGACAGGGCCTTGGCGGCGCAAGCCCGCACCTCCGGCTGGGGATCTTCCGCCAGAAGGATCATTTCATCCGCCATACCCGGCGTGGCCAATTCGCTGGCCACACGCGCGAGAAGTTCGCGCGATTCTCCCATGGAGCGCCGCAGAAACGGCAGCAATGCCTCCGGTTGATCCATGTAGCAGCGCACCAGTGCGTTCGCCAGTGGGTCGGCGGGCACTTTGAGGCCGCCAACCATGTAGGTTTCGAGCATGGGTTCGGCTGCTTGCGCGAGGCCCGTCCGGCCGAGGGCCTGCACGGCGACCATCCGAGTGTCGAGTTGCCAGTCATCCAACGCTTCCGAGAGCGGGATGATCGCCTCCGGCACGCGCATCGCGCCAAGCGCCAGCATCGCGCGCCGCCGGCTCCATCCATGTCCTCCGTACACGCGTTCGATGCAGCGATCGACGAAGCCGCTCTTGCGCAAGAAGTCCTGCAGCCCGGCCCGGTCCTTATCGGTCGCGGCGCCAATTTCCTGGATCACAATCGACTGCAGGATTTCGCATCGCAGCGAATCATTTCGCCACTCTTGCGCCGGAATTTCTCCTCTCACAATTTCGCGCCATTGGCCGTGGATCTTGATCGAGAGCGCGTCAAATCGCCGCACGCGAAAATATTGCCACGCGCGGCGCCCCAGCAAGAACAGGAGCAGCAAAATGATTCCTGTTGCGACGGCCGCAAGGATGACGGTCAGCAAAAAGACGGTGTTCATCTGCCTTAAAAAACTTGTCAGAATGGGATCCATCCATCACTCCCAAATTGGTCTGCGCGCGGAGACACAAAGCGCCCTTACATCCGTGAGGGTACGGAACACATTTGGAATATCGTTCGCCAGGCGTGTCAGGTTTAGAAGAAAGAGCAAGGCGCTAAACTAGACGCCATGTGCCAAAGTGAAACGGATAATTCAGCAGAGCCGTTATGTTGAAACCCGGGAACGCCAATCTCCCGATTGGCGAATTGCGACTCGCCATTCAGGAGAATGGCGCTCCCGGGCGGCATCACTGGTTGATGGCAGCTAGGTTTGCGGCGAAGCCTTCGGCGCGCCCGTCACGCGCGATCCGAATCCTATCGCCATAGCTGTATCCTTGGGATAGACGACGTTGTGTCCGCGGGAAAGAAAATGGTCGTAAACCGACATGCTCGCGCCATAAACTCCGAAACCGATCGCGAATACCCGCGAGCGGGAGAGGGCGCCGGTGGCGAGGCCAATCAAGTGGTAGCCGGACGCGCCATCCAAAGTTCGATTTAACATGTCATCGCTAGACAAAGCGGCAATCGTGATCGAGATTCCGGCGGCCAGATATCTCGTTTTCGGATTAGTCGCTTGTGCGCCGCCTTCGGAATCCAGGCTCAGGTTTTCGTCGTTCTTTACTTCGACTCCCTCGAGGCTGGCTTCGACTTGCTGCTCGGCCGACTTCGGAGGGACGATCTGATGGAAGACGATCCGCAGCTGTCCGTTCCGGTGCAATCTTCGGGCGGGCTGCACTTGCAGGACGGAACCCTTCAGCAGGGTTCCTTCGGGAAGAATGAGCTGAGTGTCCGTGAACAGCGGTTCCGTCATGACCGCCTCGACCGCCTCGCCTTTTTGCACGCTGGCGGAACTCAGCGGCGTTTTCAATAGCGCGTGGATGATGCTTCCCGCCGCGGGAGGAGTGCCGACCATATGCACTTTTTCCGGCGTCAACTCTTCCGAGCCAAAATTCAGGGGATCGAGGAGTTCCGCGTTGAAGCGGGTTCCCGCGTCAAAATACTGCGGATGGTAGGGCAACTCAGCGATCATTATTCTTTTTAGCCGGTGCCACTTTCCCGGAGCGGTTATTTGCTGCTTTGCTGCTTCCCATTCTTGATTGATTTCTTGTTTTTTCTCGCTGACCTTATCAGAGGCAAGCTTTACAGCGGCGTTCTGTTTTCTGTCCTTGTTTTGGTTTTTCGATTCCGCCGCTGTGGCGAACTGCAAAACTCCTTGAGACGCGGGTGAAACTTGCGTATGGAGCGGGACTTGGCGCCCGTCGGGCAGGGTTAATTGCTCGAAAGTAATCTCCACGTCGCGCGAAGGAGAGAAATTCGCATCCAGGGCCGCGGATGTGCGTTTCAGCGCGGAAACGCCTGAGATTCGAGTCACGCTGCCGGTGACTTCGCTGCCCGCGGGCACAACCAGCTTGTCAAAGGCATATATGGGTTCGGCGATCTTTCCGCGAATCGTCTGACCGGTTTTTCGGATCCGAATTTCTTTGTCCAGAACCACTGGTAGAGGAGTGCCCGCCGGCACTTCCAGCGCGATTGTACTAGGCGCTCCTGCAGTATTCTCCGAGGCGACCGGACCTTCCGCTTGTCCGGAAATCAATCCCGCGGACAACAAAATCAAGGCGGCAGCAGAGAAAATGGGGCGCACGAAACTCTTCCTTTCCTTCGACGTGGGCTCGATCAATGCCACAACTGAGGGCAAGGATAGCCTGAAGGGGCAGTCTTGCAAAGTCGAGCCGGAATGTATGCTTTTAGGGATGCGGCAGCTCAGCGCCTCGTTGCATCCGGGATTGTCGGTGATTTGTGGCGGCAATGGGATTCCTCTGGGAACGCCAATCTCCCCGCCGCGGTGGGCGATTTTCAGGTCGCCAATCAGGAGATTGGCGTTCCCGGGTCGAATCTCGAGAGATGCGGACTAGTTGCCGGGCGTCGCAGGGATTGTCGCCGAAGCGGCGGGCTTGGACGTTGGCCGGAGCGCGAAGTAATTGCGCGCGAATGCGGCGTACGTCGTTCCCGCGTCCACGACGATGGCCTGCACAGTGTAGCGGCCCGCGCTCAGTCCCAAGAGCGGCAGGCTGAGGCGGAAGGACGCGGTGCGGCTCTTCTCGTCGTATTCCGTGGGCGCGACCATCGGCGTGTCGGAGAGGCGCTGCCCGTTGCGGAAAAACACCAGGCCCGCGCGGAGGGAATTTGCGTCGGCCTTCTGCGGCGCGTAGGCCTGGAAGAAAACGTAAAGCGTCTGATCGCCGGTGAAAACGCGCGTCACGCTGGGAATGATTCGCTCGCCGCCAACGTCAAGCGGCGACGATTTCAGTTTGGCGTCCTGCGCGAGCGCCTGCGTTTTGATCTGCGCCGCGTTCTGCACGGCTTCCACCTGGCTGGAAAGCAGCAGGGAACTTACTTGCAGGCGATCGAGCTGCGGCGGCGAAAGCGAAATTTTCTGCTCGAATGTGCCGATCCGGCCGGACTCATTTTCGCGCGCCAGGAATTTCAGTTTGTATTCGCCGGGCGCAAGGATGATCCCGCCCTGGTAGATCAGCGCATGCTGCTGGATGTCCTGGAAATGTTCCGCGTCGATTTTCACCGTGATGGTGTCGCGCAACGCGCCCACCACGCGGTTGGATTTTGCGTCCCGCACTTCCGCCGCGAAATCGAATGCGGTTTCGCGGCTGCCGCGTTTTTGCGCCCATTGCAGCGCGCTGGGCGCGAGTTTTGCATCGATCGGCACGAACACCTGGTTCGCGTTCAGCCGGAACTCCGAGGTTTCCACGGCCACGGGCAGCTCGACTTCAGGATTATCCGATTGGAACGCTTCCTCAAGTTGCCGCTCGCGGTCTTCCGTCGTGAAGACGCCGAAATTCTTCGGAGCGTAGTAGCCTTCGCGCGCGCGAATGTGCACGCCGGCGGGAAGCTGATCGATTTTCACGTGGACGCGCCGCCACGCGCCGTCATTCGCCGCGTTCGTGCTGTAATATCCCACCAGGTAGTATCCCGATGTATCGTTCTGCACGCTCTGAAAAACCTTGCCGAAGTCTCCGACGTCGAAAAAGGATCGTCCTCCAGTGTCTCCCGCAAGCGTCGCCAAAGTATCGCGCGAATCCTGGCGCGACTGGCTTTGGGAAATGACCGTGGCGCCGGTAAACATTGCGTTGCCGCCGGATGCGCCCACGCTGGCGTCGCCTCCCGGGGTCGCCGTCAGCAGCCCGCGCGAGTCCACGCTGTAGATGGAAACATTCGAGCGGTTCGCGGAATTGGTCGCGGCGATAAGCTCCGAGCGATTTTCCTCCCCGGTTTGCGTGATGCCGCTGGTGAATTGAATGATGGATTTCTTTCCTGGAATTCCTTCGAGGACTTCGCAGAGAGCCTCGACGGCGGCGAGCTTCCGGTCCGTATTAAAAATGTTGAATTCCGTGTCGTCGGCGGTGAACGCCGCGCCGGTGTCTTCGGAAACCAGGGTTTCCCCGTCCGCGGCCGACGCCGCATCGGCCAGTTGTGAGAGCGCGGCCTCGTGCCCGGGCACCAGGGCGTCCACGGATTGCTTGAGCAACTCGCGGTCGTTCGTGAAATTCGCGACAATCTTCAACGTGTTGCCGAAGGCGACGACGGCCACGAGATCCGCGGGGGTCATCTGCTCCTGAAGATATTTCTGCGCGGCGCGCGTCGAGCGCAGCAAATCTTCCGCTTGCAGCGAGGTGAGGTCGAAGAACATCACGATCATCCGGTGATCGCGCACCACCGATTTGATTTCCTCCGGGGAAGTGATTGTTCCGAGCGGAACGGTGATGGGGGCTTCCTCCCCTTTTCCGGCGGTCTCGACTCGCTCGATGTCGTTGTACTCGAATGTCGATTTTTTTTGCGCCTTGCCGTCTTCGGTGACGCTGAACTGCTCTTGCTTCAGCCCCTTCACCGGCTTGCCGTCGCGGTTGGTGACTTGCACATCGATTTCCACGAGGCTGACTGTTGTTCGAATGGTCGCCTTTCCTCCCACGACTGGTTTCTTCGCGGGCGGCGCCGGACCCTGGCGCGGATTGACGGGAACCGCTTGCGGCTGCGGCGTTTGCGGCTGCGAACTCTGCGCGCCGAGCGGCGCAGCGACGAGAGACGCGGCGGCCAGCGCGGCCAGAATGCGGCATCGGATTGATTTCCGCGCTCTCATTAGAAATTCAACCTCGTCGTGAACGTCATCGTTCGCATCCCCGCGACACTCGTAATTTCGCCGAATGTACTGGAGCCCAGCACCGTCGACAGCCCAGTATAGTTCGGATGATTCAGCAGGTTCGTCGTATTCCAACTGAAGTCCAGCCGCCGCAGGCCGTCGCGCCCGAATGGAATCGTCTTGGACAATCCCGAATTGATGGTAAACGTGCCGGGGCCGATCACGGAATTTCGCGGCGCATCCCCGAAGCACGCAGTGGGAATGCTGAACGCAGCGGTGTTGAACCACTCCAGCACCGTCGGATTTGAAACGGATGAATCGCCAGACTGGTCGGCGCGTTCGGAGTTTGTGCCGGGGACATTTTGGCACGCTGGATTCTTCGAGAAAACTCTTACGGTGAAAGGAGTGCCGGAATTCACGGTGGTTGAGGCATTCACGCGCCAGGCGCCGAACACAGCCTTCTCCCAACCCTTCGTGGCAAAGCGCTGGCGGTCGCCAAACGGGAGCTGATAGCTGACCTGGCCGAGGAACTGATGCGTCATGTTGAAGGACGAGAGCCCGTAATCGCCGCGCGGATCGGCGTTGTCTTGAATCACCGTTTGGCCGCCACCGCCAATCGTGCTGGCGTCGTCGAGAGACTTGGAATAGGTGTAGCGCGCCATGAACATGAGGCCGCGCGTCATGCGCCTTTGCAAACGCACCTGCAACGCATTGAAGTTGGAGAATGCGCCGGTTGTATCGTAGGTGAACCCTGCCGCGTGCGCCGTTCCATTGGTTACCGAACTGAACCCCAGAAGCTGGTCGAGGTGGACCCCGCGCGTGCCGGTGTACATCACTTCGAGGAATGTGGCGCGCGCCAGATTGTATTCGACGCCGGCATTCCAAATCATCGCGTACGGAACCTGATAGTTCGGATTTACCGCCACGGTATTGGTCACCGTGCCGGGCGGCGCCGAGGACAAGTTCGTCAGGAAGGTCAGGGGCAAGGTTATCGCCGTCTGCTGTGTCAGCGTACTTGCTGTCGCGAAGGGCGGCTGGTTGGCCATTTCACTCACCAGCGTATTCAAGTAGGACTCGACGTAAAACATGCTGAAGCCGGCTCGAAACGTCATCTGGTGCTGCCCCGCAGCCCATTTCCCGGGCGGCTGCCAGGCGACGCCCACACGGGGCGCCCAGTTGTTGTAGTGGCCGTGGAAGAGCGATGGCGTGGACCCCGCGATGCAGCTTAAACCATTTTGGTCGGTCGCAACGGGCGTGACGCATTGCGGAATCGGGAAATCCGGCCCCACCTCCAAATTTGCGATATGGCCATTGATTTCGGTGGGTGGAGTAAACGCCTCATACCGCACGCCGTAGGTAAGGGTAAACCGCGGGAACATATGCCAGTCGTCGGTGGCATAGCCGATGAAGCCCCAGTTGCGAAAGTACGTAGCGGTGCTGTTGGTTCCGTTGCTGAATTGAACTTTGGTATTTGCGGGATAGCCGAGAAGGAAATCCGCAAAATCGTTTCCGCACGGCGTTCCAAGCAGGGCCGGGTCGCAACTTCCGTTGGAAGAGTTGAACGAGGTCAACTGGCCCGTGAAGGAAAACTGGCCATTTGGCGCGGGATCGGTGTCGCGGTTGATGTCCATCTTCCGGATTTCGCCGCCGACAGCGACCGTGTGCGTGTCCTTCATCCAGCGGAGACTGTCCACGTAGCGATACGTCTGGCTGCGGGCCAGCGAAAAATTCGGGTCGTTCAGCCCGGTAAAGTTGGTGAAGTTGATGGAAGGCAGGCCGAAATCGAACGGGTTGGGCGAAATTCCCTGGAGGCCGAGCGTGGAGCTGATATCCGTTACATCGGAAAATTCGTTCTGACCGAGTGTCCGGGCGCGCGAAAAATAGAATTGCGAGGTGTGCATGAACGTCTTGGTCCAGTTCTGCGTCAGCCCGATCATCACGCTCTGCCCGCGCGTGAATGTGCTTCCCTCGATCCCCGGAAAGCTGCTCAGCGAGTGCGAGGTGCCATCGCTGAGGTTGTAGTTCACCGCCAGGCTCAGCTTCGAAGTGAGCTGGTGCGTGATGTTTACGTTCAGGCGGTTGCTCAGGGCGGGGAGATTCGTTTGCAGGTGAAAGTTGAAGTTCTGCCCGGCGACATTCGTCACGGGAATATTTGGTAGCGGAATGTAGGTCAGCAGACTTTGCGCAATTTTTTCCTGCGGCGTCAGATTGGTGGCACTGGCGGGAAGAATTGAACAGCTCTGCGGGCAACCTGAGAATGGAAGGCCGGTCGCCGGGTCGTAAAGCATGACATTGCTGAAATCGCCCATTCTTTCCGGTCCCGTTGGAACCGCAGCAAAGGAGTCCACGGGATTTCGCGCCCACGTGCCGCCAAAATTGATGTAAAAAAAAGTCTTGTCGGTGCCGTCGTACACGTGCGGAATTTTCAGCGGCCCGCCGATATTGAGTCCGGCGGATTCCGTCCAGCTGGAAATCTTGGCTGGGTTGGCTTCATAGAGAGAATATGGCCTGGCGTTGAACGCGGAATCTCCAAACGTGTCGTAGAAGCTGTAGTGGACGCGGTTGATGCGCTGTCGCAGCACGCGCTGCGCGCCCCAAAGCGCGGCAACTCCTTGCGGTCCACCCTGTGGGCCGCGTCCGCGACCACCACCACGCCCACCGCCGCCGAACCCGCCGCCCGGTCCACCGCCCGGACCCCCTCCACCGGGTCCGCCAAATCCAGCGGGGGCTGCTTGTCCCGGGATGGAATTGTCACCGTTTCCGAATCCGCCTCGCGCGTCAGGTCCGCCCGCTTGCGGAAATCCACCCGTCGGGGACTGGCCCATCGCAACTGTGCCGATCATTTGAACCGCGTCCGCGGAGGCGGCTTGTCCGAGCTGCCCGCCAGGCTCCGGATTGTTTTGATCTTCGGCGCCGGTTTCGCCGGGATTCTGATCTTGGGCGTTTAGACCGACTTGTTGAAACGCGCGACGCCCACCGCCACCCTGGCCTGCGCCGCCTGGGCCACCTTGCGGTCCATTGCGGCCACCGCCACCGCTTCCGCGCTGACCTCCATTGCCGTCACGGTTTCTTCCGCCGGGAGGCGAGGCTGCGCCGTTATTCTCGGCAGTCGTGGTTGGATTCGTTGTAGCAGGTGCGCCGCCACTTGCGGCCGGCGCGCCGGACGGCGCGGACTTTGCGTTTTCTTCAGCAGGCGGCGCGCTTGGAGTCTTGGCGGCATTCTCCGTTGCGGGAGGTGCGGTAATCGCAGCGAGAGTGCCCACGTCCAATTTCAGATCGAGTGCCGCTTGCTTGCCGGAAGCCAGATCGATTTCTTTGGTTGCGGGCGCAAAACCAAGTTGGGAAATTTCCACGCGGAAGTGTCCTTCGGGAAGGGCGGGAAATTCAAATTTTCCGTTTTCATCCGTCCAGGTGATCCACGCTTTTCCTGTGGAAGTCTGGATCACGCGCAACGTCGAGCCGGGAACGGCAGTGCCGTCCGGGGTGCGCACGGCGCCCGCCAACTGGGAATCCGCGGGCGCATTGGCGTCCGAGTTGTCCTGCGCGGCGAGCGGAACACCGGAAGCTGCCAGCAGCACAAGCAGTCCCGCGAGCAGCACTGCAAGTCTTTTCCCCAACAACTTTCACGCCCCTTCGAGCCCTTAGAAGATACCGCTTGCCCGCTCCCTCGGTTCCAATATTCGCGGCCCGGAGGAAGGCCAGTTTCGAGCTTACTTCACCCCGTGCACTCTTAGACGGGACCTACTTCTAAAGGGTTACCCGGCGGCTGGCATGCCGGGCTAGGCCGTGCGAAAATAGCGGCTTGGAGACAAATTGAATCTTTTGCCGGCGATGGTTTCATGTGGCGCGGCAGCCGCTGCGGGAATGGCCGCCTGGGGCGCGGTGGTTCCTTCGTCGGAATTGTTCGGCCCGACGGTGCGGCACACGGCCTCCTCGCGGAAGATCGCTCTCACGTTTGACGATGGGCCGAATCCGGCGGTCACTCCGCGACTTCTCGAACTGTTTGAACGCCACTCCGTGCACGCGACATTTTTCCTGATCGGGAAATTCGCGCGCGCCTGTCCGGAACTCGTGAAGGAAATTTCCGCGCGCGGACATCTTGTCGGAAATCACTCGGACTCGCACGCAAATCTGTTTTTTCGATCACGCGCGGGGATTCGCGAGGAGTTGGCGCGGTGCCAGGATGCGGTCTCCGCCGCCCTTCACGCGGGGCCGCCGCGTTGGATGCGTCCGCCGTACGGCTATAGAAGCCCTTTGCTCCGCGGAGAAATTCTCCGCGCGGGAATGCGGGGCGTTGTGATGTGGTCGAAAATTTGTTGGGACTGGAAGCCGCAGCCGCCCGAGCGTCTGATCGAGCGACTCTCGCGAGTCGCGCGCCCGAATCGGGCTCAGGGCGACATCGTCGTGCTGCACGACGGCGATCATCGCACTCTCGGCGGCGACCGCCATCATGTCGTTACCGCGCTCGAACATTGGCTCCCGCGCTGGCGCGACGCGGGCATGGAATTTGTTACAATGGAGCCGTCGTCCGTAAGTGCAACGAGCGACGCGATGCGTTCGCCCCGCGCTTGAGCCGCTGAGCACGGGCACAAAGAGAGCAGGAACATCATGGACGAGCGACAGTTTTACGTCGAAAAGCAGGAAACCAAGACCATCCCCCTCACATGCCCGGCGTGCCGTAAGGAAGACAACTATCCGATTCGCTGGATCGTGCGCACAAAAAAAAGCGAATTGCCGCGCGGCGCCGGAGAAGAGGACAAGAAGCGCTTCGCCCTGGCCCGCTCGTACATGGTTCGCGTGGATGAACTGGTGGCGTGCCGCAAATGCAGAAAGCGGTTTGAACTCACGGGGCAGAGCGTCGTGCTGGTGACCTCGAATGCGGCCGCGCCCGGCTCGCCCGATTTCGATCCCGAAAATTTTGGAAACCGGTAGGACGGGCTTCAGCCTGTCTGGTTTTGAATTGGCCCGAAGGAAACCCGACAGGCTGAAGCCTGTCCTACTTCAAATCTCCGGATACATCTCGAAAAACGCTTCGACCGATTGCCGCAGCGTTTCCTCGATTTGCTCTTTGCTTCCTTCGATCAAGTGCATCGTCACGCGTGACTTGCGTCCATCCTTCAGCGTGACAACAGCATCACCGACTTCTCCTAACTCATCTTCAGGGAACAGCCGCATTCCGTAAACCAATGCCAGCTTTGCCATCATGTCTCCTCGTAAAATGCAAGCTTAAGCTGGCTCGCGAATCGCGTCAAATGGAGGGCCAGTAGCACAGGCCTTCAGCCTGTGGGGGTTAGGAATTGCAAAGACCAAAACCCACAGGCTGAAGCCTACGCCACTTTTACTTTTACATCTTGTCCAAGCCTTCGTTCAGCTCGATATACGTTCCCCACGGATCCGTGATAAACGCGAGGGCGATCCCCAGGTCCGGCCTCTTCGTATAAGGCATGTCGAACTTCAATCCATTGGCCTCCGCTTTCTTGCAAAAGGCCTCGAGACCCACGATCTCGAATCCAATGTGATCCAGCATGCGCCCCTTGGTCCCCACGGTCGGCGTGTCGGATTTGGTGAACGTCAGATTCACGCCCGGCAGGTCGGCGGCGTCAAATTGGCCGCGTTTCCCCGGCTTGGCGCCGAACATCTTGACGTACCAGGACTGCATCTCCAGCACGTTCGAAGAGCCGGCGGTCTCCGCGATATAGAAATGCACGTGGTGAAACGCGATGGGAACGGTTTGTGTCTTGTCCTCCAGAATCTCGACCCTGGTCAGTTTGTCCGGCGTCCACACGAAGCCCTGGCCGGGGTTCTGGCCTACTTCCGTATTCAATCCGGCCGCCTTCCACCGGGCCAGCGCCGCTGTAGTATCGGGCACGTGGAATCCAATGTGGCCCACAACCGATCCGACGCTCGGGGCCGTCGCATCGCCTTTTCGGACCAGAATCAGTACGCCGGGGAATTTGTACACATCGTTCGGCCCCAGCTTGCCGGGAACGCCTCCCATCGCCGTCCAGAACGTCTTGGCGGCATCCACGTCCTGCACCATAAAATGCACGTGGCCCATGGATACGCCGGCGCTATTCGGTGCGGCGACTTGCGCCCAGGAAGCGCGAGCGGGAAGCAGCATTGCGAGACCCAGAATCAGAATCAGTTTTTTCATCAGATTTCTCCTTGTGCCGGCCAAATTGGTGGAATCTCCGCCATCCATTCCGTGCGGAACGTGCTTGCTCAATTTCCAGATCATTCCTTAATTCTTTGAAAAAGACAGTAAGTTAGCCGCCATTTCATGTCAAATAAAACTTGTGTCGTGGCGCCGGCGTCCCGCCGGCGATTTTCCGGAGGCCTCCGCAAGCGCATAGTCGCCGGCGAGACCCGGCGCGACAAAAGGGAAACGCACGGTATATCGAAACTCTAACTAGGAAAATAGGGGGTATAATCGCGACATCCCCGGGTGGAGAATCCGCATCGAAGCTGGCATCGGAGAAATCGCATGAAAATCAGCTGGCCGCTTCTTTTACTGGTTGCCGGATTGTGGACGAGCGGAACTCTGGTCGCCGCGCAGATGCCGGAAGGACCAGCGCAAGGTCCCGCGGTGCAAACTCCGCCGGCGCAACCTCCCGCGGCGCAAGCGGCGCCTTCTCCCGCGGTTCCAGATTCCGCCCCGAAGAAAGCACCGCCAGCAAGATACGTCGTTCCTTCGGGCACGCGCTTGCCTTTGATCCTGCACAATGCGGTGACCACACGAAATGCCAAGCCCGGTGATCCGGTTTATCTCGAAACCCTTTTCCCGGTCGTGATCGACAACCGAATTCTCATTCCCGCCGGATCCTACGTGCAAGGTGAAATCCAGGAAGCCAAGCGCCCCGGCAAAGTAAAAGGCACGGGCGAAATTCGCTTGCGGTTGAATTCAATGATTCTTCCGAACGGCTACGCGGTGGACTTCAACGCCGTCCCAACCAACGCCGGGACGGGCGCGAACGATCCGACCGACGCAGAAGGAAACATACACGGCGATTCAGATAAGGGCGATGACGCAGCAACGGTTGCGAAAACGGCCGGAGTTGGCGCAGCCATCGGCGCCATCGCCGGACAAGGCGCCAAGGGCGCGGGGATAGGAGCCGGCGCGGGCGCGGCGGTCGGACTCGCCGCCGTGCTCCTCACGCGCGGCCCCGAACTGGAACTGCCGCGCGGCACAACCGTTGACGTCGTCCTTGATCGCAGCGTCTATCTCGATGCCAGCCGAATTAATTTCACCGATCCCGGCCGCGCCTCGGCGCTCCCGGGTCCGCCCAGCCGCGAACCAACGCGCAGCCGCTCACCCCTTTAACTCTTCTACTAGCGGAAAGATTGCGGCCAAGTGGCGCAGGCTTCTAGCCTGTGGGGGGTTGGTAACGGCACGATCGATCTTGACGCAATCAACCCCCACAGGCTAGAAGCCTGCGTCACAAAACTTATGAAGACCATGCGGTCGCGGACCGGTCTGCGTTGGCGCGCCTGAAGCGAAGCGGGCTAAACGCTTCCCAATCGGAGCTTGTCCTTCTCTCGGCGATCCACTCGCCGATGAGCTTTGCCGTGACGGGAGCAAGCAGAATCCCGTTGCGGTAGTGGCCGGTCGCGAAGACCAAACCATCGACGTCCACCGGCCCCAGGATGGGCAGTTGATCCGGCGAGCCGGGCCGCAAGCCGCACCAGGTCTCGATGATTTCAGCCTTCGCGAGTTCGGGCACGAGCTCATTGGCAGCGGCAAGAATTTTTTCGATCCCGCCCGAAGTGACGCGCTTTTCATAACCCGCGTTCTCGATCGTGCTGCCCACGACCACCGTCTGCGGGCTCTCCACGCCGCGGGGGACAAGGTAGCCGCTCTCGGAGCGCAGCACGTGTCGAATGGGCGTCCCGCAATGCCGCAGAGCGAGCATCTGGCCGCGTACGGGAACAGTCGGCGCGTAGGGCGCTGCCTCGGGAATTTGCGATGACCAGCAGCCCGCAGCAAGCACCACCTGCGCCGCGTGAAAAATTTCGCCACCGGAAGTTTTCACGCCGGCGCACTTTTTCCCATCGAACGCGAGCGAACTCACTTCAACACCGGGGCACAGCGCCGCGCCGGCGGAAGCCGCGGCGGCGAGCACCGCGGACGTCAGCGCGCGTGGTTCGATCGAACATTCGTCCGAAAGAAATACTGCTGCGCGAGCATCCCGCCCGAGCGCAGGCTCCATGTTCCGTGCTTCGTCCAGCGGCAACGGTTCACACGCGAGCCCAAGCCCGCGGTGCAGCGCCACCAGAGTGCTCAATTCGCGTTCCGCGTCGCCATGGCAAATAATCTCGATCGCGCCGCCCGTGCGAAAGCCGGTACGCAGGCCCGACGCATCTTCCACGGCATCCACAAATTTCGGATACAGCGCCATGCTGGCCCGCCCCAGCGGAACAAGGGGAATCGCCGCCGGACAATCCGGAGCTGGAGACAACATGCCCGCCGCAGCCCAGGAGGCCTCGCGCATAAGTTCCTGCCTGTCCAGCACGGCAACGCGCAGATCGCGTTGCGCCAGATCGAACGCAACCGATCCGCCGATGATGCCCCCGCCAACGATCACAACATCGTACGTTTTCACGCCAATATCCTATCAGCAATCAGTGGCACAGGCTTCAGCCTGTGGGTTTTAGTCCTTGCAAGGACGAACTCCCGCAGGCTGAAGCCTGCGCCACTAAACACGCACCCTTCGGTCTGAGACATGCCCGTAGGCGAGAATTACCACGGAGCTTAAAACGATTTGACGAGTTCCGCGGAAAGCACGCGCGCTTTTTCGGCAAGGTTCTGCGCGCGCACCCAGTCGTCGGCCATGATGGCCTCATGAGACTGGCTGAGGAATCCTTTGATCTTTTCGGTCAGATCTTTTTGCGCCGCGCTGAGCTGCCTGCCATTGGCAAGCTGCAGATTATGTTCCGCGGTTGTAATGTTCGCAGTCGTGCTTTTCTTCGTCGCATCCAGGTCCCTGGCGGAGAGCTGAGGCGAAATCTGCGGCGGTGCCGGCTTGGCCGGCGTTGATTCGGCCGTTTCCGCCGGGGCCGGGCGTCGAGGCGCGGCGGGGCGTTTGCCTGGTACGGGCGGCGGCGCGGGGGACGGCACTTCCGGCGCGGGCTCCTCCGTGGTGGTCACCGGCGGCGGCGTTTCCGGCGGCGGCATGGGCGAAGTCTCATCCGGCGGTGGCGCGCTCACCGACGGCGGCGCCGCGCGCACGATGTGCTTGTTAGCGCATCCCGCCATGGCGGCGGAGACCGCACAGAGCAGCGCGAGAAGTTGGATTTTTCGCATCACAGACTCCTCGCGACGGCTGCGCCTGGTTCCCGAGGGCGGGACAGGGCGGATTCCATCTGGCGAGCCAGCGGCAAGGCGATTCGAAACGTCGTGCCGCGTCCAAGTTCCGAATCGAACGCAATCGAACCATTATGCAATTGGATTGTTCTGAAGGTACTCGCGAGCCCGATCCCGCTTCCTCCCGGCCGCGTCGTAAAGAATAGCTGGAAGATCCGTTGCCGGTGCTCGGGGGCGATGCCGCGGCCCGTATCCCGAATTTCGATCTCGGCCATTTCCCCCTGCCGGCGCAGCGCAACGAAAAGCTGGCCTCCGCCAGTCATGGCGTCGACCGCATTTACCAATAAATTAATAAGTGCCTGCTTTAGGAGCGGCTTGTCGACCAGGACGTATGGCACGTCGGCAGCCAGGCGGGCGTCGAGTTTGATATTTGCCCGGTCAAACGCGGGCCGCTCGACGGCCAAAACTTCTTCCAGAATTTCCTTGAGGCTGGATTCTTCCTGGTGCATCTCTGGTGGACGCGTGAAATCCAGGAAGCGTTTCACGACACTATCCAAACGATCAATTTCACTGTCCAAGACTCGGACGGCCTGGAGCGGCAGCCCGTCAACGTCCGGCAAGCTGGCCTTCAGATTTTCCAACCAGATGCGCATCGAGTTCAGCGGATTTTTCACTTCGTGAGCCACGCCCGCGGTGATTCGTCCGAGATTGGCGAGGCGCTCGGAAACTTGAAGCTGCGTGCCGATGCGTTCTCTGGATTCCAAATCCTTGAATTTTACGAGGGTGCCCATTCGCGCCGCGCCTTCGCCGATGGCCTCGACGCTGACGCCCACGCGCCGCGCCGGCCCACCGATGCCGGTCAGCACCACTTCGGCGGAATCGACGGGTACGAGTTCGCCATTCCGCAGCATGACCGCTTCGCGGACGTCATGGTCGGGCGGAAAAATATCTTCCGCGCGCCGCCCCAGAAGCTGATCCGACGGCGTGGAAAGAAACCGCTCGACCGCGGGACTCACCATGACCGCGCGGCCATCGACGGAAAACAACAGCAAGCCGTCGTCCAGCCCGCCGAGAACCTGGTCGATGTTTTCGCGCAAATTGCTGAAAATTTCCCGGACGCCGCGGAGTTGCATTCCGATCTGGCTGATCTTGGTGCTGACCTGGCCGAATTCGTCTCCGCGCTCGAGCGGCTTTTGATCGAATTCACCTTTTGCGATGCGGTCGAGTTGCGCGGTAATGCGCTTGAGTGGTGCGAGAGAAAGGCTGCTCACCAGCGCGGCAAGCAAAACGGAAATTCCCACCGAAGCCAGCGCCAGCAGCCCCGCGGACCGCAACGCGGGAGTGATCGCGGCGCGCAGCAGGCTCGTTTGCACGGCGACGCGAACGGCTCCAAACGGGATTTCGTGACCGGGCGCGCCCAGCTGAAACGGATATGTGACTTCGTACGCGCGCGGCGGCCCGTACATCAAACGATAAAATTCCTTCATTTGATTTACGACGCCGTTCGATACAAGTTTTTCGATGCCTTCCCGGACTGGCACCGGGTTCCCAGGCAACGACTTGTCGCTCGAGACCACCACTATGCCGTCCACGGTAGTAATCGAAATTTCGTAAATCAGCGGCGAATATTCGGATTGCGCATCAATAGACCTGGCCAGTTGAGCGCTTTCGTTGAAGGCTTTCCGGGCGTAGGCGCGCACGTCTTCCGCGCTATCCGAATCCGGAGCTTCTCCAGCCTTGGCGGCGTCCGATAGGGCGACCTGGGCCTGGAAAAAAACCTGCTTGGAAACCTGTTGAGCGCGGTCATCCGCCTGGCGGATGACCTGGCGGGAAAGATTCATGACGTAGAGCGTGGAGTTCACGCCTACCACGGCGAGAACCAGCGCCGCTGTCGTCAGCGTAATCTTCGTTTTCAGCCGGAGTTGCATGAGTTGCCCCGCCCCTCATTTCGAGGGAGCTTTTGCAGCCTCATATTCTTTCAGCTTATTGTGCAGGGTTTTCAGGCTGATTCCCAGTAATTCGGCGGCGCGTGTTTTGTTGTTGGTAGAGGCTAAGGTCTGCAAGATGAGTTCGCGTTCGGCCGCTTCCACCGTGGTTCCCAGCGGAAACCGCAGCGACGCCAGGTCGGACGCGGCTGCCGCGGGCGCGTGGCCGAAATCCGTCGGCAGGCTCGCGCGGCCAATCAGGTCGCGGTCGGAAACAATGGCGGCGCGTTCCAGCACGTTGCGAAGCTCGCGCACATTGCCCGGCCAGGAGTAACTCGCAAACAGATCGAGCACGTCGGGATTCACGCCGCGAACGTGGCGCCCGTGCTTGGCATTGATCTCGCGCAAAATATGCTCTACCAACAACGGAATGTCTTCCTTGTGATCGCGCAGCGGCGGCAGCAGAATGTGAAATACGTTCAAGCGGAAATAGAGGTCTTGCCGCAATTCTCCTTTTGCCACGGCCTGCTCGGGTTCCTTATTCGTCGCGGCGAGCACACGCACGTCGACCGGCGTTTCCACTTTGCTGCCGAGGCGGCGCACTTTGTGATCCTCGAGCACGCGAAGCAATTTTGCCTGCGTCGGCGCGGGCATCTCGCCGATTTCATCGAGCAGCAGCGTGCCGCCGTCGGCCAGCTCGAAGCAGCCGAGCCGCCGCTCCGCCGCGCCTGTAAAAGCCCCGCGCTCGTGGCCGAAAATTTCGCTCTCCATGAGGGATTCGGGAATCGCGGAACAATTGATCGCGATGAAGGGACGGTCGGCGCGCGGCGAGAGCCGGTGAATCGTGCGCGCCAGGATTTCCTTGCCCGAACCGGTTTCGCCCGTGATCAGCACGGAAGCCGACGATGGCGAGACTTGCTCGACGAGATGCATCACCTCTTGCATCGTTTTCGATTGCCCCACCAGATCGCCCAGCTTCCCGGATTCGCGCAGTTGCCTGGTCAGCGCCGCAACTTGTTTCTTGTCTCGAACGCGGCCGAGCGCCCTGTCCAGCAGCACGTGAAGGACCGCGCCCTTGAGCGGTTTTTCGATGTACCAGAACGCGCCGGCTTCGATGGCCGCTACGATGCGTTCTTCGCTCCCCTTACCGGTGATGACGATCGCCGGGACGTGCTGCAGCTCGTCGCCGAGCCGCGCCAAAAGGTCCAGGCCGTTCATTCCGGGAAGCTCCACGTCGGCAATGAGCACGGCGGGCGCAAACTCGGAAAATTTTGCCAGTGCATCCTCCGCGCTGCTTACGCCCAGCACTTCATATCCCCATCGGCGTAACAGCGCTTCGTATCCCAGGCGTGCATTCTCCTCGTCCTCGACGATTAAGACGCGATCTGGAGAGGGTTTGGTAGTTTCAAATCGGGTCGCTTCAGCCATTCGGTTTGTAAGCAGTCCCTGGGACGTAGGGGCGGCGCCTCCCATCGAATCTACCAGTACTGCCCCGGTAATGCCAAGCTGAGATACAGGGCGAGCACTTCTTAGCTTCAACCCCTGCGACTGAGCTAGATACGGGAGCCAATCGATGACAAGTTCGAATTCAGGTGGATGCTTTTGACTCAGCTTCGAATCCCTATTCCAAATGGCTGCACCGATTCGAATCATTTCTCTGCGCGAATGGCAGGTGTCGTTGCAACTCCTCGGATTTGGAGAGTTCTTTAAGGAGAGCTATGCCCGGCGCACTTCAGCACGCCAAGATTTCTGCTCCACGGACCCACAGCCTCCCGGTATTGGTGCGCCATGATTCTTGAGATTTGGTGCAGATGAGTTAAGTCATGAGCGGCCCAGCTGGCCAGCAGCTCGGACAGAGTAACGACTCCGAGGGCAGGATGTTTTCCGCGCCGCTCAAAGTCCTCTTGCCGCAGATTCCATGAACGAAGTTCGGCCAGATTTTCCGACCGCAAACGGACAAACTCATCCAATAACTGCCCGAGTGACTTCCCTTGACTCTCCCGCACTTGTCCCCAACGATCGAAGGGCTCAAACGCCTGCGCCTCGCCAAATTGCCGCAACATTTTCGCCCGCGGTATCCAATTCGTGCGTTCGCTGTGATTCAAATGGCCGACGACATCGTACGCGCTCCAGGTATTTTCCCCTTCATTTCGGAACGTCCACGTTTCCGGCAGATCGCGCAGCAGGGCATCGAGAGCGGCAGGAGTGCGGGTGAGAAGCGATATGGTGTGCTCCAAATTATGTTCCATCGTGTTCCTCGATTCAAAGATGGCAACTTTCGATAGGCTCCAATTGTATCTCTTCCGCGCCGCACGAGTGACGGTTCGCAGGTGGCAAGTCTCTGGGGTTTGGTTTTTGAGTTTCGGGTGCGGGTGCCCCATCCTTCCGCCTTTTGGAAGGGTGGGGATTTTGAATTCGGGTTTACGCAACTTGAAAAATCTTGGCTCAGAGTTGCTGTCCGGGAGTAGTATTCTCGCGCGGTAAACTCACTAACATTTGAGAAATAAAAGAGCGGGCGAACGACTCACAGCGCCTGCCCGCAGTACGAAATTATCCAAGGGGGATCCATGCGAAATCGAACGGGAGTGCTCGCACTCATCGTGATGACCGCGGCCGGATTCGTTGGGGGATTGCTCGTCGAAAGCAGAATGCAGCGCGTACAGGCGCAAGCGACGCCCGAATCCGCGTTCCCCGCCGTAGCAGGACAAAAAGGCGGCGAGGACATCACCGGTCCATACGAACCTGTAGCGGACTGGCCGAAGCCTTTGACTTCGTTGCCGGGACACGAGAATTGGACGTGGGGCGCGGTGGAAGGCATCTTCGCGGAAAGTCCCAATCGAGTGTTCATCGCACAGCGCGGCGAATTGCCCGCCTTGAAGCGGCCTGTGAACACTCCAATTCCCGCCTTTGGGCCGAGCCTCTCGTTCCCGACCGGCGAGGTGCCGTTCCGCAATGCGTCTCAAGGGCCGGTGGCCAGCTTGCCCGGCGGAGGCGCACCGGGCGATCTGCCCGAGGATGCCGACAAAAAATGGAGCGGCAAGAAGGGAGTCGACGCGCGCTGGGAACACGCGCTGGTCGTCGTCGACGCAAGCGGAAAAATTTCCGAGGATTGGACGAAGTGGGACAATTTTTTCGAGCGCCCGCACGCCGTGTACATCAATCCATACGATCCCGAGAAAAACGTCTGGGTCGTCGACGACTATAAAGAGGCCGTCTTCAAATTCAGCCACGACGGAAAGCAGCTTCTTCAGACGATCGGCACGATCGATCAATCCGGCGCGGACGACAAGCATTTTAACCGGCCCACGTTTCTCACCTGGCTGCCCGACAGCACCATGTTCGTCTCGGACGGATACAACGGCAGCCGCGTCGCGAAATTCGACAAGAACGGAAAATTCCTGCTGGCCTGGGGCGAAAAAGGCGTTGCGCCAAATGAAATGCGTCCGGGTTATTTTAATGTCGTGCACGGAATCGCCGCGGACCCGGTCACGCATCACGTGTACGTGGTCGATCGCAGCAATCACCGCATCCAGGTCTTCGATGAGAACGGAAAATTCGTCGACCAGTGGCCCGTCGATAAATACTCGTCCATAAATTTCCTGTACATTTCCGCCGACCGGAAGCTGTGGGCCGCCGACGACAGAAACTCCAAAATCGTGGAGTACGATCTCGACGGGCATTTGCTCTACGCCTGGGGCACGCTGGCCGACTGGCCCGGAGGCCTCTTCAACACCCACGGAATGAGCGTCGACCAGGAAGGAAACTTCTACGTCGCCGAAGTCGGCAACGGCCGCGCGCAAAAGTTCCGCCCGCGCCAGGGCGCGAACCCCGCGCTCCTGGTCGGCAAGCCCGTTTACGCCGCGTGGAAATAGCGTTCACATTTTTACTGATTCAAATACAAAGGCCGGTCGAGGACAAGTTCCAGCTTCGTGCCTTTCGGCAAATCGATTTCCTGGCCGATTCCCGAAGACGCCAGAAAAGCGGCAGCGCCGCCCGCCGCAGCGCCCATGGCAGCCGCTTTGCCGTTATGCGCGGCGGCTCCGGCAGCGCTGCCCATCGCCGCGCCGGCGGCTGTGGCTTCGAGCACCTGCGTTCCTTTGCCGGTCCGCGCCTCGATTTCGCCCTCTTTGCTCTCGCCAGTGCGAACACTGAATTCTCCGGGAACGCTCGAAACCTCCGCAACGATGGGGAGCGTCCCGCGGCCGGTTTCGATATCGTCAAACGTCAGCCAAACCCGGGCATGCCCGGTCAACCCACCCGGCTCGACCCGGCTGATGTGCCCAAGTATCCTTGCCCCGGCGGGAAGCACATACCCGTTCGAAGTCTCCAGCGGATCGAGGGTTTTCACCTCGAACTTCTTGGTCACCTTGTCCTTGCCCGTATTCATCTCCTGATCGAGTCGGACAAGGAAATGGGTTCCATTCAGGACGGAATCGGCCGCAGCATGCGAGGCCGCACTCCGGCCTTGTCCCGCTCTGGCCGGCACGGCGCAAACGAATATGGCGCCCAACAGCAAAATGGGAGCAGTTCCAGTGGCCCAAAATGGGAATGTCTTCGCCATGTCTAAACCCTCCGGCTACCTAAGCCTGTGCTACTCAGATGGCAATGGGGCCTGCAGGGTGGCCTGCGGGCGTTTCAGGCGAGCGGGGTAGCACCAGGCATACAGCTTTTCAACTCCTTACTTACCAGATGCATAGGAGGAAAAAATCTCTAGCGACTTGTACAGTCAAGATATAATGGCGACCGTTTGGGGTCCGAATGAGTGGATTGGTTAGGGGTCGGTGTCGTGGGAATTTGCGCCGGCTAATGGAATCATATTTTGATGCCCGATGTTCAGGCATCTCAGTGTGCCATTTTGGTCAAGACCATCGTGGAGGTTCGCGTTCATGTTGCGACTGATCATTCGGTGTACGGGACTACTGCTTTTAATCTTCCTCCTCGTTCCGGCGGGCTTCTCAAAAAATCCGGCAAAGAAGACCAAGAGGGCACTCAAGAAGACCGATGACACTACTTCTGCAACCTCCTCGGACGCGCCTGCCTCTTCCAGTCCCGACAACGCCGGTGAAACCACGGCTCCGGAATCAGCCTCGGCGGCTGCGCCTGCCGTCCCAGCACAAAACGCTGCGAACGACAAAAAAGGCACGGACGATGACTACAAGCCCGCGCCTAGATTTACCCCGATGCTGGCAACGACGGGAACCATCGGCCTGTTCACACTGGAAACAGCCGACACCCTCCCGAAGCATGGTTTTGCCTTCTCCGCATTCGGAAATAAATTCGGCCGCATGCCGGGAAGCGTCACCATACTCGAATTTGGCGCGGATCTTAGTTACGGCATTACGGATAAGTTGAACATCTACGCTGCTTTTGATCCTTATGGCCACGTGCATGTTGGATGTCCCGGCCAGTTGAGCTTGCGTTCTGTTCCATTGAATACTTGTGCGCCCGTAGCTCCTCCCGTCCCTATTTCGTTCTTCCCCGCGGCCCCCGGCAGCGCTCCCGGATATGTGGAGGATTATCCATTCGCGTCGAACAACAACGGCGGCATCGGCGCTATAACCCTGGGACTCAAGTATGCATTCCTCTCCGAGCGGCAGGGCGCTCCCGTCAGCTTTTCGGTCCGCAACGATCTGATTATTTCAACGAGAACGGATCCGAACAAGCTGCTTGGCAATGGAACGCAAGCGAGCCCGCTGAGCGATCTGGTTTCCCTCGCCGTGAGCAAGCAGTGGAGCAACATCATTACGGCGACCTTCAACTTCGGATACATGTTCGTTCGCGCCCCGCGCGATACCCAGGACAACGTCCTATTTGATATGGCGGATCAGGTAAGGATGGGCGCGGGACTCCTCATGTTCCCCGAAAGCCGCTTCCAGCCTATGTTGGAGTACTCGGGTGTGATTTTTGCCTCCGCTCCGGACTCTCAGCCGAATAATTCCTTTGGCGCGCGCGATCCTGTCGACGAAGTGTCGGGACTGCGCATGTATCCCTGGAAGTTTCTCGCCTTCGACATTGGCTACCGGCGCATGCTGAATCTGAGGGACCTCAACGATCGGTCCGGATTCGTGATAAAGATTGGGACCGCCTACTGGCCCGAGAAGGCTCCGCCAGTCAACCATCCGCCCACGGTTTCGTGCACTGCCGATAAGAATATGGTGTATTTGGATTCGGGCGATGCGGTTGCAATTAAATGCGCAGGCTCGGATCCCGATAACGATCCTTTGACCTACACGTGGACGTCGACTTGCGGAAAAGTGGACGGCACGGGACCCCAGGTTCGCTGGCTTTCCGCCGGCGTGCCGGTGGGATCGTGCACCATCACGGCGAAAGTGGACGACGGCCGGGGCGGCTCCGCCAGCTCCAGCGTGGCAATCAGCGTCGAGCCCAAGCCAAACCATCCTCCGACGATTACGTGCTCGGCCGACCGCTCGTCGGTGTTTGCGGGTGAGAAGGTTCATATCACCACGAATGCCAGCGATCCGGACGGCGACAAGCTTACATATACATGGCGCGCCAACGCGGGGCAGATATTGGGGAGTGGCGCCGCGGCGGACTTCGATACATCGGGCCTCGCGCCGGGGAATTACACGGTGACAGTGCGCGTGGACGACGGCCGCGGCGGGGCTGCGGATTGCTCTTCGACGGTCGAGGTGAAGCCCGTGCCTCCGCCGCCGCAAGCCAGCAAGATCAGCGATTGCGCGTTCGGCAAACCGCTCAGCACGCGCATCGACAACGTTTGCAAGCGCATCCTCGATGACGTCGCGCTGCGCCTGCAGAATGAACCGCGGGGCAGCGCCGTGATCATCGGCTACTCCGATCCCAAGGAAGCCAAGCCCGACAAAATCGCCAGCGACCGCGCCACCAACGGCGTGAAATATCTCGGCGAAAAGGGCATCGACGCCTCGCGGATCACCACTCGAACCGGCGCCGGCCAGGCGGGCGCGACGGATATCCGCCGCATTGACGTTATCTGGGTGCCCGAAGGCGCGACTTACTAGGGGTGTTAAGTAGCACAGGCTTCAGCCTGTGGGTTTTCGTCCCGGTGCAGTGGCGGAAACCCACAGGCTGAAGCCTGTGCCACTAAATCCGCACCCCAATGTCATTGCAGGATTATTCAAGGGAAATCACGGTCCTTTGCCGGAATCGGTAGCAGATACTCCGTTCGGAAGCCGCCGCAAGACAATCGAGTAATCCTGCGCGGAATCCGCGCGCGTGGCCTTGACCGTTTGGGGCGCCTGGACGATCGCATATCTTCCGGGAGAGGTAAATTCATCGAACGCGACTTTCAGGCTCAACACCCCAGCCTTCTTCACCCGCACCATGAAATTTCCGTCGGAATCGGAAACGGCAAGCTCGGCGCCGATTTGGAGCGCCGCGCCCGCGATCGGCTCTCCATTCGGATCGAGGACCTCCCCACGAACGACGTTTTGGAAGAACGCGCCGGAGAAGGACGTTCCAGGTGAGGAGTTTCCCATGCCGCGGTATGCGTAGGTGGACCCGTAGGCCGTGTAACGCACCTGCCCGAGCGGCGTGACATCGGTATCCATGTTGAATTGCACGCCGTGGGGGAGTTGGAAGTGCAAGCCCAGGACCATAACCTGCTTCAGTTGGCCGGGAGCGCTCTGCGCGAACGGGAGAAATAGAGTCTGGTAGTCCACGCTTACGGTGACAAAGTTGGAAATGAAGTTTCCGCCGAAGTCCACGGTCGTTTGCCCGTTATTATGCGATATTATTTGAGTCAAACTTAGCCTGGAGCTAAATATTTCCCTGACGTTTCCGATCACCGAATGGGCGACGGTGCCTTTCATATAGACGCTGCGCAGATAATCGGTTCCAACCACCAAGCGCCGGGTCAGATTGCGGTGAACTCCCAGGTCCATCGCAGTGGAGTTTCCGGCTGTTGTCGTGGAAAGGAAATAGGAGCCGTTGAATTGAAATCCCGCGGCGGCGGCGCTGGCCCCGAAACCTTCCACCGTGGCGCGCTCGTACTGATTTGGGGCAAAAGACGCCAGATAGTTGTTGCGGCTGACGATGATTCGCACGCTGGTCGCCGGGCGCAGTTCGAGACGGATATTTTCCCGGTCATTTTCCGAAAGCTGTGGCGTTGCCACCAGGACGCGTTGAAAGTTGCGGCCGGACAGAGTATAGCTGGCGTCGAGCGCCATCCAACGCTCATCCATCGCAAAACTGGAAGAACCATACGGCTGGTTGTTTCCGATCCCGGCCGAGAGGGCCATCTTGATATCTTTTCGGGCCGCCCAATCGATTGCCTGGATCGAGGTTTGGCGGCCGGAAAAAACGTTGCGCGAGAAAAAGCGCAGAGTCGGAGAAAGTTGTTTCTCATAGAAAATCGCACCGGCAGGCGTATCGTTCCGCGCAACATTCAAGAACGGCGCGAAGTATCCGTCCGTGGTGGTGCCGGCGAAGACGAACAGGCGGCTGTCGCCCACATTCCGGGTTAGGCTCACGCCGCGGCCCAGGAAATAGAAAGAGTGGTCGAATAGATCCGTGGGAAGGACGAATGGAATCTCCTGGTCTCCCGCGCCGAGGACCGACGTTTTGTACGGCCGCGATAAGAAGAATCCCAGGCTGGGGCGGCCCAGGTAACCCAGATCTATTCTGGCCCTGTAATTGTTGGCGTGCACCTCGAGCGATCCACCTTCCGCGTTCAGCAGCGAGGAGGATCCTCCGGTCAGTTGGAATACTTGCCCAGCTGCCGGGTGCGGCCATGCGAGGCGAATTGCGCAGACGATCGCGATCAGGAATGCTCTCAGGAATCGCCGCGAAGCCCCGGGCCCGGATGGAGCCGGAGCGTTCATTGCGCGGCGGTAAGCTCCTTCAGGCCGGATTCCATTTTGAAGTGGGGGAATTTCAGCACGATTTCTTTGGGAGATCCCGGCTGATCCCAGTCGAACTCAATATCGCGCTTCTGGCCCGGGAAGAGCGGGAAGCCTGAGAAAGTCTGCTTGCCGGTACTGGAGACGACTTCCACTTCCTGGACGCGGCCATACTCGGTGCCGTGATTTTCGACCTGGGCCGTAATCCGGCTTTTGCCGCCTTGCACCGTGAGTTCCGCCTTGTTCCAGGAAACGCTCGATTCCTCCAGCGATTTGTGTCCGAGCAGATAAACTGTATGCGGCAGCTCGATCGCCAGCTTCAACCCGGTGGGGGTGACGGGGCCGGAGATAGTTGAGTAGATGCAAAACCAGTTCGGATACGATTCCGTGGTCGCCTTGTAAAAAACGTAGTACGTCTGCTTGGGCGCCAAACGGAAGCTTGTGGAGGAGAGCTCAACGTGCAGTCCCGGGTCGAGCTTGCGGAACACCGCCTTGCCCGTGGAGTCCACCGTAAAGCTGTGCGCCTCAACGACAACTGTAATCGGAATATCCGCGTCGTTGTAGACCTGGAACCGGCCGTCGGCCTTGTTGGCATACTCGACGATCACCGGCGATACCGTTTGAGCCGGCGCCACCGGCGCCAAAAATAGCAAGCAAACCACAGCCAAGAACGTGCGCTTCATAATCCCCCCAGTAAGATTTTCTAAACCGCCCGGCCCTAAAACTTGTTGCCCGCGCCGCCCTACATCTCCTGTGCTTGAATATGCAGAACGCCTGTATAGGTGCCTGCGGGCAAGTTCAAGCCTGTCGTACTGATCCTCAGATTGAGCGAATCGGTGCGGGTGGAAGTCGTATTCCCAAAAAGAACAAAAACAAACTGACTGAACAGGTTCATGCTGCTGCCGGCAGCGAAAGGACTGTTGCCCGTAAAGGCGGTAAAAGCCCCGCCGTTGTAACTTCCGGAGACATTCGACGATGGAATGTTGTCTCCTGCCCCGTCCGTCAGAGCGGACGCGGGACTGGAAAAGTAGGCATACTCATTCACCGTTCCGAAAAGGACGGGAAGCACCCATTTCGTGGTAATGGTGATGGGCGAACTGCCGGTTGTGACGCCGCTTGGAAGGAGTGGGAAATTTACCAATCCCGGAGCCGCCGTAATTGTGATCGAGCTGTTCAGGGTGGCGTTAAGATTCACATTCGCAATGTTGGAATTCAGTTGAGCGTTGGCCCGCGAGGGAATCAAGAAAAAGACCGCCGCCAACGCGAGGACCAATCCCCGGCATCCGGCTAGCGTCTTCCTTCGCGTTTGCTCTCTCTGAACGTTCAATTTCCTGTCCCTCGAGTCCAATGAGACTGGACCCAACTTCACGACACCTAACAAAACGATTGATCAAGAAGTACGTCATGCGGGACAGCAGGCGAAACCCGGTCCGCCATCTGTCCCGCTCCGATCACCGACAACAGTAGAGATCGAAAAATTTCGATCCGGTCTTGCGTAACAGGATTCACTAAAGCGCCTGCGCCTGGATTTTGAGAGTTCCGCTATACGTTCCGGCTGGAAGCGCCAGACCTGCCGTACTGATCTGCATCGCAAGAGTGTCGGAGCGCGTTCCACTCTTGTTGAAGCCAAGAACCCTAAACGAAAAAATCGACAAGGAACTGGCCGCCCCAAATGGCCCCGCGCCCGTGAAGGGCGTGAAGGCTCCCCCATCGGGACTCCCCGAGACATTGGCGGATGGAATGTTGTCGCCGGCCCCGTCCGAAAGCGCCGAGGCGGCACTGGTGAAATAACCCCAAATCGTCACCCGGCCGGTGCTCGGCGAAAGCGTCCAGCTGGTCGTGATGGTGATGGCGGAACTTCCGCTCGCCACGCCGTTTGGCGGCAGCGCGAAGTTCACCGCCCCAGGCGCCGCGGACACGGTCAGCGAGGTGCTGAGAACGGCGTTCAGATTGATGTTGGAAATGCCCGAATTTTGCTGGGCCTGCGCGACCGGTACAAAGACTGCGAAGCCAGCCAGTCCAGCCAGGAGCGCAAAGAGAAGCGCGGCGCCTGGGCGACGGGCGAACTTGGTGGATTCGAGTTTGAACGAAGAGGTCAAGTTTGGATTCCCAGCATTGCGATTTCAGGCGCGGAGGAGGGTCTGCACAGAGTCGTCGCACGGCCCTCACCGGTCAGCACAAGCGGGGTGGCCAGAACATTCCCTGGCTCGCCGCAGTTTTCTTCAGAAGACGGGCCGAAATGCCCCGTCTGGCCTGATTCATCGGACCTTAGAGCGCCTGTGCCTCGATGATCAGGGTGCCGGTATAGGTGCCTGCAGGAAGGGCCAAGCCAGTAGTGTCAATCGTCAAGCCAATAGTGTCGGGGCCATGGGTGGAATTGGCGTTTGCCGCGGTAATGGTTTGGTTGAAAACCGTCAAACCGAAATTGCCGCCGTACGGAGTGCCAGTATTAAATGCAGCTAACGCGCCACCGTTCACTGATCCCTTCACACTCGTGTTCGGAATATTATCGCCAGCGCCGTCGTTCAGGGCGTTTGCGCTCGCGAAGTAGCCATAGAGAATGACGCTCGTGCGCGTCTTCTTCAGCGCCCATGAGGTAGTAATTGTGACTGGCGCGCTGCCGGCGGCCGGGCCATTGGGCACCAGAGCAAAGTTCACTGTTCCCGGACCTGCGACGATGGTTATGGACTCCGCCAGGGGAGCATTGAGCATCACATTGGCAACGTTGGAATTGACCTGCGCGTGCGAAGCCGGAACGACTACAAATGCCAAAAAGAAAGCTGAAAGCACGATCCATGACTTTTTAGAAAAACGCATACCGCCTCCGATAGTTTGGGTTATTGGAGCCTCAAGGACATCGCAGTCCTTTGGGTCCCTGGAGCGCGGTAACTGAATACCGCTTAACTGACCTCGCTCTCAGCATCTCTGTTTTACGTTTCAAAACGGGACAGAGCCACAGTACGTCCGTACCGATTCCTAAAGGTAAATACGCAAAATGAAACGAAGCCTAGTTCCCATACGGATGAAACAAGCAAGTGTATGTGGATGCAGGACTTGTGATTCATTTCGGTACATTGAGGCAGACTATGGAAAAAAAGGAAAAGCGACGTATCTTCCCGGGCCAATCGAACCAAATCTCTGCGGACGACAAATGCATACGTGTAGCGCGAAAAAATCTCGATGGCGGGGTTCAGAGCAATCGCTTGTACAATGCCCGTGAGGCCGACCGGATTATCCGAGACCAATCGTCAGCCATGCTTAAGGGTTTCCTCATCTTGATGTTGCTTTCCGCCACGGTGGCACGAGCCCAGCAGTGGAAGCCGCTCGGGCCGCCGGGAGGCGATGCGCGCGCCCTCGCCGCCGATCCGGCGCGGCCCGCCCGGATTTTTCTCGGCACCGCGGACGGCCACATTTTTGGTTCCGTGGATTCGGGCGGGCATTGGACGCTCCTCGGGCGCGCCAGCTCGCGGCTCGACGCCGTGATCACCGCCATTGTTGTGGACCCGCGCGAAGAGAACGTGTTGTTCGCCTCTTCCTGGACGCGGGACTCCGCCGCAGGGGGTGGAGTGTTTCGCAGCGCCGACGGCGGTCATACCTGGAGCGGCGCGGGCCTCGCGGGTCAGGCGGTGCGCGCGCTGGCCATGGCGCCTTCCGATCCGAACGTGTTGGTGGCCGGAACTCTGGACGGCGTCTATCGTTCACTCGACGCTGGAAAATCGTGGGAGCGGATTTCTCCCGAACATCATGAGGAATTGCGAAACCTCGATTCCCTGGCCATTGATCCGCGCGATCCGAAAACCATCTACGCCGGGACGTTTCACCTTCCCTGGAAGACGTCCGATGGCGGGCGCACCTGGCGGCCCATTCATGAAGGGATGATTGATGATTCGGATGTCATGAGCCTGCTCATCGACGGCGCCGACCCGAAGCGAATTTACGCCAGCGCTTGTTCGGGCATCTATCGCAGCGACGACAGCGCCGTCCAATGGAGGAAAATCCAGGGCATTCCCTATACCGCAAGGCGCACGTACGCGATCGCGCAGGATCCGAAGCAACCGGCCAGCGTGTATGCGGCCACCTCCGAAGGCCTGTGGAAGACAGCGGATGGGGGAATGACTTGGCGGCGCACAACGCCCGAGTCCTGGGTGATCAATACGGTGGTGGTTGCCGAGGGCAATCCGGGACGAGTCCTGATCGGCACCGAAGAGTTGGGCGTCCTTGCGAGCGACGACAGGGGAGAGCATTTCCAGGACGCCAATGCGGGATTCGAACACCGGCAAATTCTGGCTCTGGGCCTGGATGCGAAACACCCCGGCCGCATTCTTGCCGTGCTGGCGCACGCTCCCGAACCCATCCTGGCAACCGAGGACGATGGCCGGACGTGGTTTCCCCTCGGGCCTGGACTTCGCGCCGAGCAGGCCCTGCGCATCTATGCCTCGCCGGATGATGCCTGGTGGGTTTCCCTGGCCCGCGGCGGCCTCTTGCGCTATGACTCCGGGAAGAAAGCCTGGAAGCAAGCCGGAACGGTCGTGGGCGAGGCTGCAGACGCGAAGACGCCCACTTCCAGGAGGGGCCGCGACTCAGCGGGCAAGGCCATAAACAGTCCACGGCCACTGATGGATGTGGTCACGGACCTGGCCTTCAGTTCGAAGGGGTGGTTTATCGCGACGAACCGGGGCTTGCTCGTTTCCTCCGACCGAGGCGCGACCTGGACGAGGAAGACTGTCGGCCCGCTCGCCTCGTTGCCCGTGCAATCCGTGCGTGTTTCTTCGAACGGCGAGCGAATCAGGGTGGTATCGCTGCGAGGGCTTGTATTTTCCGACGACGGGGGAAGAAGTTGGGCCTGGCATGATCTCCCTTTGAATTCCGGCGGCGCTGTCGCTTTGGATGCCCAGCCCGGCGACGAAAATACGCTCGTCGCGACTGCCCGCGGCGGGCTCTACATTTCGCGGGATGCGGGCAACACATGGCAGCAAGCGGCTGCGGGCCTGCCCTCCACTCCCGTGCAGGACTTTGCCGCGACCGGCGGCGTATTTGTGGCCTCCATGCGCACCGGCGGGCTGTACGTTTCTTCCGACTCCGGACGGACCTGGGATCGCGTCCCGGGCATGCTGGCCGACGGCTTTTTTGCGGCTGTGGCTCCGTCGAATGAGCCCGGGGTGATTTTCGCGGCATCCTCGACCGAGGGGCTGTACAAGGTGGAGTGGCCCCGTTCCAGGGCGAATAACGCAGGCTTCCCTGGCCGACCTCGAAGGGAAACCGCCCGCGAAGAGGCGAGTCCGGGCAATTGACGGGTCATCGAACAGGACTGGCAGGCCGTCCTGTTTAAAAAACTGTTCCGTTCTGACACCCACGCGGTTCCCATTCTTGCTTCATCTACTTGCCAAAGGAATTATCCGGCGCAGGGATAAAATTGGCTTGCATTAGTTCCCGATTCGGCAATAGAATCCTCAACAAATTGTCGGGCCTGTCATGATAAGTGACACGAGTGGCCTAATTTATGACTTTCTCCTGATTTGGCACGCTTGTTGCTCCTGTTTTGAGAAGAGGTCCCAGCCATGGAAACTGAAACTAGAACGGAAGTGAAAGTCGATACCCCTGTCCCTCGAAGCACAACATTCAGCCTTTTGGTTGTCGACGACGAAGTCACCACTCGAAATTTATGCCGGGACGTTGCTACCGATGCCGGCCTGCAAGTATACGTGGCGCAGACGACCGAGGAGGCGCTGGAGATCCTGGACCAGTATCCGGTCGACATCGTGGTCACGGATTTGCAGGTGCCGCAACTGGGCGGCCTGGAGCTTTTGAAACGGACCCGCGCCAACAACCCCGAAATCGCCATCATCGTGCTGACGCAATACGGCACCATCGCGACGGCCATCGAGGCCACGCGGCTCGGTGCGACCGACTACGTGACGAAACCGTTTCACGTGCAGGAATTGCGCGCCAAGCTCGATCGCCTGATTCATTCCATCGAGGTGGACCAGGAGAACCGCCTGTTGCGCGAGGAGTTGCGCAGCCGGCCCGGATTTGGCGGCCTCATCGGCATGTCGCCGCGGATGCAGCGGGTGTACAAGCTGATCCAGAAGGTGGCGCAACATACTTATCCCGTCTTGATTCTCGGAGAGAGCGGTACGGGGAAGGAACTGGTCGCGCGCTCGATTCACTTCTCGGGGCCGCGCAAGAATAAGCCGTTCGCTCCGGTCGACTGTTCCTCGCTCGTGCCGACGCTCATCGAATCCGAGCTGTTCGGGTACGTCAAGGGCGCGTTCACCGGCGCGCAGCACACGAAACAGGGATTGTTCGAAGCCGCCGGGGAAGGGACGCTTTTTCTCGACGAAATCGGCGATCTGCCCATCGACCTCCAGGCGAAGCTGCTGCGCGCCTTGCAGGAACGCGAAATCAAGCCTGTCGGGTCCAACGAGCGGATCGGCATTCGCGCGCGCGTGATCGCCGCGACCAACCGGGATCTCGAATCCGCCATTCGCACCGGTGGATTCCGTCAGGACTTATATTTCCGGTTAAACGTCGTGCAGATCAAGCTGCCGCCGCTGCGCGAGCGCAAGACGGACATTCCGCTCCTCGCCAACACGTTCCTGGAAAAATTTTCCGATCCCGCGCGTCCGATCCACACGATTTCAGAAGACGCCATGCGCCGGATCATGGCCTACGACTGGCCGGGAAATATCCGCGAGCTGGAGAACGCCATCGAACGCGCCGTGGCGCTCGGCTCCGGGCCGATTCTGCACGTGACCGACTTGCCGTCGAATCTGCAGTACACCACGTCGGAAAGACCTTCGGACGTGGACGAACTTGTCCCGCTGGAAATTCTCGAGCGGCGCGCCATCTTCCGCGCCCTACAGGAAACGTCCGGGGACAAGCTGGCCGCCGCGCGGCTGCTGGGCATCGGCAAAACCACGCTGTATAGAAAACTCAAGCAATATGAATCGGGACGGGCGACCGCGTGAATTTCTTAGCGGAGTCCATACTAGCGCGTAGAGTGGATGGATACTAAAGCCAAAATCTCGTCCTTCGCGAGACGAGAGGGACGGGACGCCCAACACAGCAGAACACCTCTTCGACGCAGGAGAGCGCACCCGATTTTCATTCCGTGGGCTGGAAGTCTCCCTCTGGAGTCAGGAACGAGAAGTCCGGAGACGATGGCACAAGGCGCACTTCAGCCGAATAGTCGCCTTTTCTCCAGCCACGGCCTTGTACTTCGTTCGATCCCCAAAGATTTCGGAATTGTTCGATATGGGCGAGATTGTAATGGATTTCGAGAAGATGGTTCTGCGTACAAACTAGGCTTTCTCCCCTTAAAACAGCAGCATATAGGATTGTGTTGGTATCGTCCTTCGGTGCGGGGGCATTTTTAGGGACTTTAAAAACGTTCCAATACACACCTCCCAGAACTCCACCGACTGCCTCGCGGGTCATCACAGCGTCGAAGCGGCCGTCCGGAGAAGTAACGCGGGCCTCTTCAACTCGATCCCCACCTCCGGCAGTCTTCCGGGTTCCATCCTCGCACGCTGCCAGAAGGCAAAGTACAAAAATTACGCAGATCGTCATCACAGCCTTTCCGGGTTTGGTTTTTCTGGCAACAAGTATTTTCATGAGGGGCATGGTCCGGCCTTTCGTTTTCTCTTGGTGACACCATAGAACGATATGATACCACTCCCGTAAGTCAAAGCTGAGTTAACATTCTTGTTATGTGCGTGCTCCGTTCTTGTCCGCTCCGGCGGACAACGGCCGAGTTTTTGGTTGAAGTGTTCGTGCCCAATGGCCCTCCGCGTGGCTCATGCGCCGTTTTCCTATCCGGGAATTGGGCCCCTACAGAGTTTCGGGATGGGAACGACCGGCATTTGCACGTTTTCCACACGGCCTGCATCCCCTTTATTATGAATAGTTTATCCTGGTGATGCCATTGGCCACCGTGGTGCAAGACAGGTAGATCACAGGAGGGTGCCATGATCCATCGAACCTTGTTCTTGCATTACCGCATGGTCAGCGAGGCGGTGACTACATTGGTCACCATCGGAGTGGCGCTGCTGTTCAGCTATTTGATTCTGTGGGCTCGGCTGTAGGAGGGGGAATGGCCGCGGTTGGGTGGATGCGAAGATGGCGAGGCGCTCGCGGAGCGGAAGGCCGGGCCAACGCGCCGGTTCTTGCTGCGGCGAGGGGGGAACCGCTCAGCCAGTTGCTCCTTCTGGGCGCCCGCGCGCTGCTGGAGGCGGCGGACGCGGATCGCGCCGGGTTGTGGCTCTCGGGGGACCGGAGGGGGGAGGCTGGCACCGGGTGTGTGGCGGAAGCGGTGCCAGGACCAATTCCGGAGCAATGGAAGCGGCTGGATGTCTCGACGCCCTTTTTGCGGGCGGCGCTGGAAAATCCCGATCCGCTGCACGTGGAATTCATCGCCGGGGAGGCGGCTTCCCGCCTGGGCCCGCTGGTCGGAATGCACAGCGCGGTCTGGATTCCGCTCCGCGAGCGCGGGCGGACGTTTGGGCTGGCGATGGTGGGTTACGCGCGGCCGCCGGGACAATTGGACCTGGACGCCCTGCGCGCCCGTGCGGATGAAATTACCCTGTCCGTTCAGCACCACCGAACTTCACGCCGCAACGAACTGGCCGCTGAAGAACGGCGCGCCCAATTGCGGCTTTCCCGGGCGATTTTGTGCGGCGTTTCCGCCGACTCGATACTTCCGCGGATTGCTCGCGCGGCCCGGCAGTACGCGCAGGCGGAATTCATCGCCGTGGGCCGGGGAAGCGCGCCTCCCATGGCAGGGGAGGGATGGGACGGCGCGGCCGGGTGGTTGACAATCCTGCATCAGGAAAATCTCGCGCGACTCTGGCGCGACGTTCTCACGGAAGGCCGGGAATCCGAAATTCCTGGTGAAGCGCTCGCAAATCTTTCCGGCGTTTCGGCGGATTCTCCGCCTTTGGCTCTGGAACGCGTTGTGGCCGTTCCCATCGAGGTCCGCGGCGTGACGCGCGGAGTTCTGATGGCGGGACTTTTACAATCGGAGGATTCCGCCGAGGATTTTTCCAGGCTGGAATCCTACGCGCTGCTGGCCGCCGCGGCGCTGGATCGCGAGGCCGCGCGAGACGAACGAACTGCGTCCAGCGAAAATCTGCGAAAGGTCATCGAGGACAGTCGGGAATGCCTGATCCTTCTCGATGGAGAGGGAAAGATTGTGGAAGCCAGCCGGGCCGCTGCCATGCTTCTGTTTGCTCCCTGGGGCCGGATGGATGCAACGCTGCTTGAGGAACTGTTTTCTCCCGTGGCGCGCGATGCGGTCACTGAGTGGCGAAGCCGGTTCCATTCGCCTGGCGCCGCGCCTTTGCAGAAGAAAGATGCGCCTCCCGCCGTGCTCGAGGCGGCGCTCGATCACGGCGGCGTCGTTCGCATGCACCTGCGGGGCGCGATCGCTGGAATGGGAGGAGATGGGCCGAGGTGGCTCGTTTGCGTGGAGGATCAAGAGGCGCAGGAGACACTGCGCGAAGCGGAAGAGCGCCTCAAGGCGGAGATGGCCGGCCTTCTGGACTCCATCGAATCCGGTGTGCTGCTGCTCGATGCCGATGGGCAGATTCGCATGGCCAGCGAACGGCTGGCTGCCATCTTTGGATTTGAATCGCAACGCCTGTTGGAATTCGGCACGATTGATGCGCTGATCGGCAGCCTGGCTTACCATTTCCTCCACCCTGCGGAAACCGCGGCGCGATGGCGCGAACATGTGCACCAGGGGGACGCGGCCAGCTGGGATGAATTCGAGCTCATCCACCCGTCGCGAAAAATCGTGGAGCGGTTCGCGCGACCTCTCTACAAGCCCGACGGCACGCGCCTCGGGTGGCTCGAAGTTTTCCGCGATATTACCGGACAGCGGCTGATCCAGTCCAAGCTGATCCAGACGGAAAAAATGGCCGCGCTCGGGCAGCTCGTTTCCGGGATCGCCCACGAACTCAACAATCCACTGACGAGCATCCAGGGGTACGCGCAGCTACTCCTGACCCGGCGATCCGCCACGGACCGCGCGGGGGATGCGTTGCGAATTTCGCAGGAAGCCGAGCGCGCCGGGCGCATCGTAAAGAACCTGCTGCTCTTCTCGCGAGAGGCCAAGCCCGAGCGGCGCGCCGTGCATCTGAACGAAGTGATTGAGAGGACGCTTTCCCTGCGCTCCTACGAACTGAAACTCGAAAATATCGATGTGGAGCTGGCGTTGGATCCCGGGCTGCCGCAAACGCTGGCGGACGCGGCGCAGCTCCAGCAAGTGGTGCTGAACCTGATCGTGAACGCCGAGCAGGCCATCGTGCTGGCGCGGGGAGAGGAGTCCGGCACCGGCCAAATCCTCATTCGCACGCGGCGCCTGGCCGGGGACCGTCTGGCCTTGGAAGTCTCCGACAACGGCCCGGGGATTCCGGCAGAAATCGCGCCTCGTATCTTCGATCCGTTCTTCACAACCAAGCCGCCTGGCGTCGGGACAGGTCTGGGGCTTTCGATTGTCTACGGGATTGTGCAGGAGCACGGCGGGGAAGTCAGTGTGGATAGCCTGCCCGGCCGTGGCGCCACTCTGACCGTCGAACTTCCCGCTCTGTCCGTTTCCGGCTTTGATTTTGCGGGCGGAGAGCCAGTCAATCAGCCTCGAGTGGCAGTCGCGGCGCCTCTCCATGCTTTGGAGCGGGCGGCGTCGAGAGAGCATATTTTGATCGTGGAAGACGAGCCGACCGTGGCGGAGCTGATCGCGGACGTGCTCGCCGAGGAGGGGCACCTGGTCGACACGCTGCTGGACAGCCGCGTGGCGCTCGGCAGGCTGGAAGAGAAGAGCTATTCCCTGGTGATCTGCGATTTGAAGATGCCGTACGTGGATGGGCCGGGGCTTTATCGCGCGCTGGTGCGCCGGGAGAACCCGATGCAACATCGCGTGCTGTTTGTCACGGGAGACACCATGGCGCCGCGCACGATTGAATTTCTGAAATCAAGCGGCTTGCCGTACCTGGCCAAGCCGTTCCTGGTGGAGGAGTTGAAAGAGGCCGTACGGCAGGCCCTTGCCGCCGTCCCGGCGAGCGAAGAATTGGTTCCAGGAGCGGAACGGTCGCGCGCCGCCAGGGAACAATGAAGAGGGAACCATGAAATTGACGAGCACTACCATTTTCATCATCAGCGGCGATCCTGTCCTGGCGCAGCGATGCTTCGAGGAACTGGCCGCATTCGGGGGCCGCTACCGGACAATCGTTGTCGGAACGGTGGAGCAGGCACGGAGGAGGATTGGCCACAGCGCTCCCGCGGCCGTGTTTCTGGACGAATCCGCGATTGAAATCATCCGCGGGGGAGGGAGCGTGGAATCCGCGGTTGCCATGCTTACCGAAACCGCGCCCGTTGTCGTCGCGGCGGCGGCGGAGAAACAGGCGGGCATGGCCTTTCTGATCACTTCGGGCGCCGTGGATTTTGTGGCGCGCACGGGGAATTTCCTGCCGATTGTGGCGGGCATGCTCGATCGCCGGGTGCGGATGGCCGAGCGGGCCGCGGGGATGATCCAATTTCCAAAAGACGAATTGTCGGGCGATTTCGGAGAAATTCTGCGCCACGAAGTGAACAATCCGCTGACCGGAATTCTCGGAAATACCGAACTTCTTCTCGCGCGGCGCGACCGGCTGCCGCCCGCCGCCGTCGAACGGCTGGAAACCATCGCGGTGCTGGCCGTGCGATTGCGCAAAACCGTTCGCCGCCTCTCCAACGCCTGGGACGAGAATCACGAGCATGCAAGGCCTGCGTGAGAAAAGAGGCGAAGAGGCATTGTAGGATGTTGTAGTACAGCCTGAAACTCACATGCCCTCGATTGAGTCAAAAATTGCAGATCGCGTATAGACGATTGAAGGAATGCTTGATAGAGTCGAAAGCTAACGTGAATTACAGAATCTATCTCGCAGATGCTTTCGCATGGCTTCAAGCAAGAGAAGAAAATTCTATTCACGCTATTGTGACAGACCCGCCCTACGGACTTAAAGAATTCACAGACAGCGAGAAAGCAAAACTACGCAGCGGGCGTGGGGGAGTCTGGCGCATTCCCCCGTCATTCGACGGCTGCAAGCGTAGCCCGCTACCAAGGTTCACGGTCCTAGATCAAGCAGACATTCTCGCGCTGCGGACATTTTTCTCGAACTTCGCCGAACAGGCGATGCGTGTTCTCGTTCCGGGTGGGCACATTATGATTGCGACAAATCCGCTCCTTTCGCACTACGTATATGTTCCGATCATGAAGGCAGGTTTTGAGAAGCGCGGAGAGGTCATTCGTCTCGTACAAACGTTGCGCGGCGGAGATCGTCCCAAAAACGCTCATGAAGAGTTTCACGACGTTTCAGTCATGCCACGTTCCGGTTGGGAGCCGTGGGGACTATTTCGGAAGCCATGCGAAGGCCGGGTTCAGGACAACTTGCGTAAATGGGGAACTGGCGGATTGCGCCGCGTGTCTGACTCAAATCCGTTTCTTGACGTAATCCAATCATCTCCTGCGCGTTCAGAGGAACGAAGGATTGCGCCGCATCCGTCTCTCAAGCCGCAAGCCTTCATGCGTCAGCTTGTCCACGCTGCGCTCCCATTGGGGCGCGGCGTAATTTTGGACCCGTTCATGGGTGCGGGCTCCACGATTGCTGCTGCAGAGGCTGTGGGCTACTCAAGTATTGGGATTGAGAAGGATTCGGCGTACTATTCTGTCGCCATGAAGTCTATCCCGGCGCTGGTTCGGTTTATACCGAATGGGACTAATGGGAAGTCCGGGGGCGCGCTTGCCACTGCCAAAAGACCTAAAACCAATTCACATCAGGCGGGCAGTCGAATACGTCGAGAAACAGACTGCAGACCTGATAGACCTATACTTGGAGCAAGCGAACGTTTTTAGCGCGATCATCGGAATCTTTGGCGTAAAAGCACTACACGCTGTCAGTCCATATAAGAAGCACAAACACCCGGACGTCGCTCAGCAACGATTTCCTGATTTGTCGTTAGGCGGGAGACTTGATCCTCCACCACCACAGGCCTTGGAGTCCAAGGGCAGCACGCGCCCTTGGGCGATACAGTCCCACTACAACCACCCGGGTTGGTACATCATTTGGCGCTATCTCGTGGACACCACCGAGTCGATTAAGCCCGGCCATCCGGTAGTTATCTGGCGGGTGGACGTCATATTCTTGACAGCGAACGATTGGAAGTACGAAGGAAGTAAGGCCAAAAGTGGCAGAGGCGGACGCACGCATACCTTCGGAGTACCAAACCCCGCAGAGAAACTAGCTGGGGCAGCTGCCTACGCTCTGCCAGGCATCGTGGTCAAAAACGGTAAACCAGTTCTTTCTGAAAGCTAGGATAATACGGCTCCCACGACAACGAGGGAAAACGTGATCCGCGCCGTCGTTGCCTCCTGCCTCGTGTTTTCTACGTCCTGAACAGCACGTCTTCGCGTTGAAATAATTTTACGGCGATGGCGATGGCCGCTCCCGCATAGACGCTCGAGGACAGGAAGATCAGCGCGATCAAGCCCCAGTGAAAGGTGCCGGTGATGATTTCCTTGCTGACCAGGCTGGTGTTCAGCACGGGGACGAGCGCCAGAGCCGGGTTCAGTTCCACGCCGGGCAAGAGCGCGGCCACCGCCGGCAAGACCACCACAATCATCAACGGCGAAATATAGCTCTGCGCTTCCTTGAAGCTCTTGGCAAAAAGAGAAAGGGCCAGCAAGGCCGCGGAAAAAAAGACGGCCAGCGGGAACACGACGAAGAAGATGGAAGCCACGGCTTTCCCGGTGATGGTGATTTGCAAGGACGCCTCCACCGCTCCGTGCGTGAGGCCGAATAGCATCTTCCTGCCCGCGCCAAAGGAAACCGCCATGGACGCGATCGCCAGAACCGCCGTTGCGATCGAAGCTGTGAGCACCATCAGGAATTTCCCCAAGACGAGATGCGTGCGGGAGACCGGGCTGCACAGGATCGTTTCGATGGTGCCGCGCTCTTTTTCGCCCGCGGTCAAGTCCATGGCCGGGTACATCGCCCCGGTCAGGCACAATAGAATGACGAAGTAGGGAACCAGGCCTCCCAGGATCGCGCCGCCTACTTTCTCGGGCGGAGCGACATTTTTCTCCACGATGTCGAACGGGCGCACGAGGCTTGCGGGAAGCTGGCGCGCCTCGAGCTGCTCGCGAACGGTCCGGTCGCGCAATTCGCTGAAGAATCGTTGGAGGCGGTCGGCGCCGAAGCCGGACCTCAATTCACCTTGATACAAGTAAATCCTTACGGTCGACGATTGGCCGGCGGCGAGCTTCGCCTCGAAGCCCACGGGGATTTCCACGGCCGCGCGAATTTGTTTGTTGGAGATTTCCTCGACGAAGTCGGAATTCGCGGGAACAATGCGCACATCCTTCAGCTGCTGGAGTTCCTCTTTGACGTGCGGGGAATCCAAGCCGCCCAGGATCATGACCTTGGGGATTTCTCTCATGGCCAGGCCCACCAGGGTCAGGGAGAGGATGCCCATTCCAATCGTAAGCAGGGGCATGACGAGCAGGGGGACGACGATCATGGAGACCACGGTCCTGCGGTCGCGCAGGGAATCGATGAGTTCCTTGCGATAGACGATGCCAATATTGCGGAGGCTCATGGCTCGACCACTTTCACGAATAAGTCCTCGAGATCGTGTATGCCAAATCGCGTGCGAAGTTCGGGAAGAGTTCCTTCGGCGAGCAGCTTGCCGTCATGGATGATTCCAATGTGGTCGCAGAGCTTTTCCACTTCGCTCATGACGTGCGTGGAAAAAACCACCGTCTTGCCGTTGTCGCGGCATTCGCGGATGAACCCGGCGATGGTGCGGGCGGCCATGACGTCCAGGCCCACCGTCGGCTCATCGAAAATCATCACCGATGGATCGTGCACCAGAGTGCGCGCGATGGAAACTTTCTGTTTCATTCCGGTGGAAAGCCTGTCGCAGCGCCGGTCGCGGAAATCGTTCATTTCCAGGCGCGCGAAAATTTCATCGATGCGGCGGCGCAGTGTGGATTCATCGAGGCCGTGCAGGCGGCCGAAATATTCAACCATCTCCTGCGCGGAAAGCCGCCCGTAAAGCGCGGTGGCCGTGGAAAGAAATCCCACGCGCGAGCGGACCATTTGCGGATCTCTTGCGACGTCGTATCCCGCGACGATGGCGGTACCTTCCGTGGGCGAGAGGATCGTGGCGAGCATGCGCAGCGCGGTGGTTTTTCCGGCGCCGTTCGCTCCGAGGAGCCCGTAAATTTCTCCCGGCCGGCAGGAAAAACTCACGCCATTGACGGCGCAGACGGCGCCGCGTTTCTTGTCCCGGAACCGTTTTACCAGATGACGGGCTTCAATCATTCCATCTCATTTCGCGAGGACGCGGCGCAGATTGTATCTGATCGCCAGACCGGCAGGCAGGGGGATGGAGTGTCAAATCGGATACAGGCAGAAGGTCCTAGCCTTTGTGGCAATTGGGGCACTGCTTGGCGTCAAAATTCTCAGACGTAACGCGGAACATGTTGTTACACTGGATGCAAACACGATGAAGCACTGGCTGCCCAGGCACTGGGGATTCGTGTTTCGGGGCATGGGTTTGGGGTTGCGCGGGTTCGGTTGTCATAGCCAAATTTTAGCATACCGGCGGGCATCGCAACACTTATGCTGTGCGTGTGCTTCGGGCCTGCGGCATCCCGGACGAAGGGAGGCCGCATCTTAACGGACGCAATCGGAGACATGCAAGCCGCCGCCGGAGATTCGTCCGCCGCCAGAAACTTTGTTAGAATGCCTTGTTTTAATCCCGCCAGTTAAGGCTGGCAGAATGAGGACGGAATGACATCGGCGCTCGGCCGAAGACTGTGGATACTTGTGGGCGGCGCGCTGGTGCTGACCGCGCTTCTGGTATTCCTCAGCGGGAGAGGATCCACGGCGCGCGTGGCGGTTGCGGACGTGGTGCGCGAAAATTTGACTTCGGTGGTGTCCACGAATGGAAAGGTTGAACCGGTGATGCCGCGATCCTTTCGCGCGAGTTATCCGACATTTGTGGAACGCGTCTATGCGGTCGAGGGGCAGCAGGTGAAGCGGGGCCAGATGCTGTTTGCCCTGGATGATACCGAGGTGCAAGCGGACCTCGCGCAGGCCCGCGCCGATCTGGCGACCCAGGAAGAAGCGCTCAGCGTGGCGAAGGCGGGCGGCCACGCGAGCCAGCTTGCCAAAGCCGCCGCCGATTTGCAGAAGGCGCAAGCGAGCCGCGATCAATTGCACCGCGACAACGAAATGTTGACGAAACTCGTGGCCGAGAAAGCCGCGACGCCCGAGGAATTGCAACAGAACCGGCTGCAGCTGACCCAGGCGGAAGCCGACGTGCAATCTTTTGAGAAGACGAAACAAACGCTGGAACAGCAGGCAAAATTAGACGAAGGGCGTGTGGCTCTCCTGGTGGAACACGCGCGCGTGACCGTTCGCGATCTCGAGGAGCGGCTGGAGTCGGCTCACGGGACTGCTCCGTTTGACGGGACGCTGTATTCGCTGCCGATTCGCCAGGGCGATTTCGTGAAGGCCGGCGACCTGCTGGCCGAGCTTGCGGATTTGCATAAGGTGCGGATCAGGGCGTTCATCGATGAACCTGAGCTTGGGCAGATTGACGTCAACCAGTCCGTCGAGATTCTCTGGGACGCGCATCCCGACCGCGTGTGGAGCGGGCGAACGGAAGTGTTGCCGAAGCAAGTGGTCACCCGGGGCACGCGCAGCGTCGGGGAACTGCTCTGCTCGGTAACGAACGACCGGCTGGACCTGCTTCCCAACACGACGGTCGACGTGCGAATTCATATCAGCGAGCGGCCGGCGGCTCTGGTGGTTCCGCGCGGAGCCGTTTATATCGAGGGTGACAGACGATTTGTGTTTCGAGTGGAGGATAACCGCCTGCACCGCCGCTTGATCAAAGTGGGCATCGCGAATCCGACCAAGATCGAAGTTCTTTCCGGCCTGAGCGATGGTGACGTGGTGGCGCTGCCTGGCGAAGTGTCCCTGAAGGAAAATTTGCGAATCATACCGGTGCGCGCGGAATGATTCGGCGTTTCTTATTCGCAGCCGCGGCAGTGATTCTGGCTTTTACGTGGAGCGGGGCGATTGCTCTTGCGGGACAGTCTTCCCTGGCCGATGCGCAACACGACTACAACGCCGGACGCTACAATCGCGCCGTCGACGCGTTAAATACCGCGATTTCCAAGACTCCCGACGATGCGACCCTGCATTTCCTCTTGGGCCAAAGCTATTATCAGCTGGGCGATTTCCCGCGCGCCGTGGCCGGCTTTGAGCGCGCCGTTCAACTTTCTCCCAAAGATTCCGTATATCGCGACTGGCTCGCCAAGTCTTACGGCCGGAGGGCCGAGGAGAGCAAGTTCCTGGGCGCGATGAGCTGGGCGCGAAAAACTCACCGGGAATTCGAAATAGCGGTCGAACTGGATCCGGCGAATTTCGAGGCGCGGCGCGATCTGATTCGGTACGAAATGAACGCTCCCAGCGTGATCGGGGGCGGCGACGATAAAGCGATGAAAAATATCGATGCGCTCGAGAAGATCGATCCCATTCAGGGACAGCTTGCCCGCGGGGAGTTCTTTGCCACGAAAAAGCGGTTCCCCGAGGCGGATGCGGTGTTCGACAAGATTTTGGAATCGAATTCCGACCGGGCGGGCGTTTATTTCGAGGTATGCGATTATTACCGTGATCGCCTGAACGCCGAAAAGATGGGCGAGGCCGTCGACAAGGCCGAACACATCGATCCCGACGACCGCCGGCTGAAGTTTTATAAAGGGGTTTTCCTTGTGATGAAAGGAAAGAGCCCCAGCGAAGCCGAAATGCTGCTGAAATCCTACGTGGCGACCGTCCCCGAAAATTCCGATCTCCCGCCGCATGCGACCGCGCTCGAATGGCTGGGGAAACTGTACGAATCCCTGGGACGGCTTTCCGAGGCGGCGGAACAGTACAAGCTCTCGCTTTCTCTCGATCCGCACAACAAGGGAGTAGACGAAGAATTGAAAAAGGTGCAAAGGAAATAAAGGAAGTGGAGGCAGAAGAGGAAACAGAGTAAGAGCCGGCCCGGCGTTTGCACGGTTTTTCAACGATGTTTGATTTAGTCCGCGGGAATCTCCATGATGCTACGCAACGAAACCTGGATGGTGGCGCTGGACGCTCTTTGGGCCAATAAAGTCCGCGCGTTTTTAACCACGCTGGGCGTGATTATCGGCAGTGCTTGCATCGTTCTGGTCGTGACGGTGGCGCTCAGCGGGCGGCGCTACGTCATTCAGCAAATCGAAGGCGTCGGTTCCAACCTGGTCTATGCGAGGCTCGATATCGACCCGAACCGGCCAATCATGCTGCAGGACGAATTGTCGATCGAGGACATGAACGCCGCGAAAGCGGGCATTCCGGGAGTGGTGACCGTGGCGGGAACGCGCGGCGATCCGGCCACGGTGAATGTCGGGTCGGTTGAGCGTAACGTGAATCTGGTGGGCGTGACGGAAGGGTTCCAGCAGATTCGCAATTTGCTGATTTTGCAAGGCCGGTTTCTCGATGCATACGATATTTCCCAGCGAAGCCGGGTTTGCCTGATCACGACGCAACTAGCAAAATTCGCGTTTCCGTATATCGATCCGATCGGGCAAAGTTTGCGCGTCGGCGAACTCAGTTTTACGGTCATCGGAGTTTTTCGGGAGCGCGTCGAAACGTTCGGACTTTCCGAAATTCAGGATTACTCGGTCCTCGTTCCGTTTCCGCTGATGAAATATTACCTGGGAGATTCCTCCCTCGAGATGCTGTACGTGCAGGCCAGCACGCCCGAGGGCGTGATCCCCGTGACCCGCCAATTGGAAGCGCTGTTGAGCAGCCGCCATCCGACGCGCGCGCGTTATTCAGTGCAGAATCTCAGCTCCATCCTGGAAGCGGCGCGCAGAATCGCGCTGGCCCTCACCATCGTTCTGGTGCTCATCGGTTTCATCGCTCTCCTGGTCAGTGGCATTGGAATCATGAACATCATGCTGGTGACCGTTCAGGAACGGACGCGGGAAATCGGAATCCGGAAGGCGATCGGCGCAAGGCATCAGGAGATCTTGTATCAGTTCTTGCTGGAGGCATTCATGATCAGCGGATTCGGGTCGGTGCTGGGAATCCTGATCGCGGTTGCGATTCCGGTCCTGGTTCAGCCGTTGCTGCCGGGGAATCTCCGCGTGCCGGTCCCGTGGGAATCCGTGGTCCTGGCTTTTCTGGTGTCCTGTTCCGTGGGCGTGTTCTTCGGTTACCTGCCCGCGGAGCGCGCGGCGCAATTGCAGCCGACGGAATCACTGCGGTATGAGTGAGCGCGGCGCGATGCGGTCCATCCGGAAATTGGCAAACAACGTTGGCTTCACAGTGGCATCGAAGAATATGTGCGTGATGTCGATGGAAAGCAGGTGCAAGGACATGAGCCGTCGAAAATACGGTGAAAATATTCGGGATTTTTTCCCTTTAATCGTTTTCATGGCGGGGGTGGCGATTTTCATTTTGGCGGGCGCGGGGGCAATCCGCGCGCAAGATTCGGACCTTACTCGCAAACTGACGCTGAAGGAAGCCGTGAAGCTGGCCGTGGCAAACAGCCGCGATCTGGCCCTGGCGCGGCTGCAGTATGGCGTGATGCAGCGCCAAATTGGCGTGGCGCGATCCGTATTTCTTCCCAACATTTATACCGGCACGGGCGTGGCTTATACGAGTGGCTTCCCGCTCCTGGAGGGAGGAGGCGCACCCGCCATTTTCACGCTTTCCTATACGCAGCAAATTTTCAATCCACCGCTGAAAGGGGAACAGCGCGCCGCCGAACAGAGAGCCGAGGAGCAGCGGCTTTCGATGGATGACGTGCGCGACACGGTGATGTCGCGCGCGGCGCTCGATTACCTGGAGCTGGCGAAAGTGCGGCACGCCCTGGAGCTGATGCACGGCGAACGGACGAGCGCGGGACGGATTCTGGAGGCGACGCGGGAGCGCGCGGATACCGGGCGCGAGCTTCCCATTGAGGTGATCCGGGCGCAGCTCACCACGGCGCGAATCGAGCAACGAATCGCGCAGATGGAAGACCGAGACGATTCGTTGTCGGGCGAGCTTCGTGACATGATGGGCATGCCGTCGGACGAAATGATCGAAGTCTCAACCGAAGAAATCCCGGGAGTGGCCGTGGAAGCCTCAAAGGATGTCGTATCGGAAGCCATGGCCAACAATGTGGAGCTGAAACAGGCGCAAACCGAGTTGCGCGCGCGCGAATTCAAACTCAAAGGTGAACAGGGCGGGCGCTGGCCGTCGTTCGCCCTGACGGGCCAGTACAATGTGTTGAGCAAGATCAACAACTACACCGATTTTTTTGACAAGTTTCAGCGCAACAACGTCATCTTTGGCGTCCAGGTCCAAATCCCGATTTTCGCTTCGCGCACGTCTTCCGCCGTCGCATTCGCGCAGGCGGATTTCAACGCCGCCACTCTGGCGCTGCAAACCAAACGCAGCGAGGTCACTCGAGATGTTCGACGCAAGGCCAGGCTGGTGCGGGAAGCCGAACTGGGCGGGGAAGTGGCGCGGCTGGAATTGCAGCTGGCGCAGGAAAATGTGCGCGTTTTGCAGGCGCAGTTTGACGGAGGGCGCGGCAGCTTGAAAGACCTGGAGGCCGCGCACATCGAGGAAAATGACAAGTGGCTCGCCTTTTTGGACGCCAATTATTCGCGGCAGCAGGCGCAGTTGGAACTCCTCCACACGACGGGGCAATTGGCACAGGTGCTGCAGTAGCACAGCCACTCTTGGCTGTGCAGGTTTTGCGATTGTGGATGGGAGTATAGATGGGTGGAAGTCGAGAAAACCACACAGCCAAGAGTGGCTGTGCTACTTCCGCGCGACATGGGATTTTCAGATTGGGACAACACTGCCTTCCGAGTTTTGTTCCGGGGCTAGCTGCTTTCAGGTAAGATATTAGCTTCAGAAGGGTTGCGTTCGTGGGGGAAGTCCCGGATCAGGGGAAGAAGAGAATGCCTGAAGTGATGAAAACGCTGTTTCTGAATCCGCCGAGCTATGAGGGTTTTGACGGCGGAGCCGGCGCGCGCTACCAGGCGCGTCGCGAGATCAAATCGTTTTGGTATCCGACCTGGCTGGCGCAGCCGGCGGCCATGGTCCCGGGCAGCCGCTTGATTGACGCGCCGCCCGATGGGCTGACCGTGGATCAGGTAGCCCCGCTGGCGAAGGATTACGAGCTGGCCGTGCTGCATACGAGCACGCCATCGTTTCCCAACGATGCCAAATTTGCCGCGCACCTTAAGGAAGTGAATCCGAAAATCATGATCGGGATGGTGGGCGCGCACGTCGGCGTTCTGCCGCTGCAGTCCATGAATGCGGCGCCGGCCGTGGATTGGGTTTCGCTCGGCGAATTCGATTATATTTGCGCGGAAGTTGCGGCGCGGAAGCCGCTCAAGGATGTTGGCGGGATTGCATATCGCGACAATGGGCGCGTCACGCTCACGCCGCCGCGTCCCACGATTGAGAACATGGATGATCTTCCTTACGTCGTGGACGTTTATAAGCGCGACCTGACGATTGAGAACTATTTTATCGGCTACCTGCAGCATCCGTACGTATCGCTGTATACGGGGCGCGGATGCCGGTCGAAGTGCACGTTCTGCCTGTGGCCGCAGACGCTGGGCGGGCACCGGTATCGCGTGCGCAGTCCGGAAAATGTAGCCGCCGAAATGGCGCTGGCGAAGAAATATTTTCCGCAAGTGCGCGAATTCTTTTTTGACGATGACACGTTCACGGACGATTTGCCGCGCGCGGAAGAAATCGCGCGTCGCCTGGGCAAGCTGGGGCTGACCTGGTCATGCAACGCCAAAGCCAACGTCCCGCGCAGGACGCTTGAAATCATGAAGGACAACGGACTTCGGCTGCTTTTGGTGGGCTATGAATCCGGGAACGATCAGATTCTGATCAACATCAAGAAGGGCGTCCGTATCGACATCGCGCGCGAGTTTTCGCGCAACGCCCGCGATCTCGGAATCAAGATTCACGGGACATTCATTCTGGGCCTTCCGGGCGAGACCACGGAGACGATCCAGCAGACCATCAAATTTGCCTGCGACATCGACCCCGAAACGATTCAGGTGTCGCTCGCCGCGCCCTATCCGGGCACGGAATTGTACCGGCAGGCGCAGGAGCAGGGCTGGCTGCAGATTCAAACCGGAGAACTCGTCGATACGCACGGAATCCAGACCGCGGCCATGAATTATCCGAAGCTCAGCTCGACCGTGATATTCAATTCCGTGGAAGATCTTTACAGGAAATTCTATTTCCGCCCGCGAAAAATGTTTTCGCTGTTCGGCGGAATGTTGCGCGATCCGGAAGTAATGAAGCGGCGGCTTCGCGAGGGCGTCGAATTCTTCAAGTTCCTGCACGAGCGCAAGGAGACGGCGCGCGAAATGGCGCAGTCCTCCGCGCCGGTTGCTTCGAGCGTCGGGGATTGAACTGGATTTTGTAGCGCCGGCGTCTCGCCGGCGAATTTTTCTTTTTTCGGTACTTAAAAACGCCGGCAAGATGCCGGCGCTACAAAGCTCTTCTCCCGCGATGACCTCCGCACAAACTCACAAAACCAAAACCTACGTGCTGCTTTTCCTGCTCGTCTTGCTCGGCTCGGTTGGGAACACGCTACTGAGCAAAGGCATGAAGGACGCGGGGGACCTGGACATTTCGCACTTTACGTCGCTGGCGGCGGGAGCGGCGCGCGTCCTGACGAGCGGAACGATTTGGGCGGGGATCGCGTTGATGCTCGGTTTCATGGTGTGCCACATGCTGGTGCTCTCGTGGGCCGACTACAGCTTCGTGATGCCGTTTTCCGCGATCGCTTACGCGCTGGTCCCGCTGCTCGCGTACTTGTTTTTGCACGAACAAGTTTCCGTGGCGCGCTGGATGGGAATCGTTCTGATCGTCCTCGGCGTCGTTCTAATTAACCGCACGCCGCATCGCACGACTCCGCAGGGAACTGTCCCGGAAACGACGACCTGACATGCGCACGGCGTCCATTCTCCTCTTGGTGGTGGTGACCGGCACGGGCGGAGAAATTTGCCTGACGCACGCCATGAAGCTGCTGGGCGAAGTCCACGATTTTCGTCCGCGCGCGATCCTGTCGTTTGTTCTGCGCTCGCTGCGCGTCGGCTGGCTCTGGCTCGCCGTGGGGTTGATGGCTGTGTCGTTCTTTTCGTTTCTGGCGATGCTGTCGTGGTTTCCCGTCAGTTTCGTTGTTCCCGTGACATCGCTCGCGTACGTGGCCGGAGCGTTCGGCGCAAAACTATTTCTGGGCGAGCAATTGAATGGGACGCGCTGGGCGGGAATTCTTCTAATCTGCCTCGGCGTGGGCATGGCGTGGGCGGATGATTTGCCCGCATCCTTGCATTTCCCTTCGGCGATCGCGATCATACGGTGGGCGATTTTGGCTCTTGCGCTTGGCCCGTTGTTTTATTACCTCGTAGGAATTTACTCCGCGTGGCGATTCTTTCGCGTGGCGCATCGCGGAGCAGGCCAAACGCCGCTTGCGACAGATGAGACGCGTCCCATCAGCATTTTGAAACCGGTCCGCGGCCTCGATCCCGGCGCCTACGAAAATTTCGCCAGCTTTTGCCGCCAGAGCTATCCGGAATTTGAAATTCTGTTTGCCGTGAACGATGCCGAAGATCCCGTTGTCCCTATCGTGCAAAAACTGATCGCGGATTTTTCCGGGCGATCCATTCGCCTGATTGTGGTCGCGGAGCGGCTCGGGCCGAACACCAAGGTTTCCAATCTTTGCCGCCTGGTGCGCGAGGCGCGGCACGACCTCTTGGTCATCACGGATAGCGACGTGCAGGTCGAGCCGGGATATTTGCAAAGCATAGCGGCGATGTTCCGCGATCCGGGCGTCGGCGGCGTGACCGCGCTGTATCGCGGGCGGGACAATCTGCAATTCGTCGCCGCCATGGATTGCGTGGGCTCTACGGCGGCGTTTTGCGGCGCCGCGCTTGTCGCGCGCGAACTCGAAGGTCTGAAATTCATGATGGGTTCGACCATGGCCACGACGAAAGAGCGGCTCGCCGAAATCGGCGGCTTCGAGGCCATGGTCGACCTGCACTCCGACGATTACGAACTCGGCCGCCGCATCGCCGCTCGCGGCTACCGGATCGAACTGCTTCCCGAGCCGGTTTGGATGTCGTTCCCTTCGCAGACTCTGGGCGCATACCTGCAGCACGAGTTGCGCTGGGCCATCGGAATCCGCAACATTCGCCCGGGCGGGCATTTCGGCATGCTATTTACACACGGACTGCCCTGGGCGATCGCGGCGGCCTTGGTCGCGCCGTCTTCGGCCATTGGCGCTGCTTATCTTGGAGCTTATTTTGTATTGCGGTTTGCGATGGCGTGGGCTGTCGGCGTCTGGGGATTGCACGATCCAGTCCTGCGGCGCCGATTTTGGCTGTTGCCCGTGCGCGACCTGCTTTCGTTTTTCGTTTGGCTCGCCAGCTTTGGAATGAACCGCATCGAGTGGCGGGGAAGTTCCTTCACGCTTGAAAAGGGACGAATGATCCCGGTCGCGCCGCGCGCTGGACGCGGCTAAGGGATCGCACTGTGTGCACCCCCTCCTGGTAGTTGCGCCGGTTTTTCGCAAACGATGGATCGGCGGCGGCCACATCGTTCCTGCGCCGGTAGGGAGCCGAGCGGCGGATTCACGTCGCGCGGTGAGCCGGCGTATTCATCGCGCGCTATGGCCTGGAATAGAACCTGAGACAGAATCCAAATTAACAGGAACGTAAAATTGTATTCATGCGGGATTGATTTGGCTGAGAAAAGCTGCCAGGTCGATCCTAGAGTGCGCGCAATGAGCGCATGAACGCGAGAATTGGAAGCGGGCTCCACGGTGAAAAAGCGGGTTTTGATCGCGTTTGCGAGCGTAGTTTTTGCGCAATGGCATGGCGAGCTTAGGGCCCAAGACTTGGCGAGCAACATTTGCCAACGTCCCTCGGCGGGAAGCGCCGTCACTGAACCGGAGGATTTGCGCAGCCGGAACGGGGTGCTGAAAGTCGACCTGACGATTCAAAATTATAGCGAGCCAGACGGCTCCACTCGCTATTGCTACATTGACGAGCAAGGCAACCAATCGCCCAATCTAAGATTGAAGCCGGGCGATCTTCTCATCCTGCGTTTGAAGAACGATTTGAAGGATTCTGCTCCCGCAGCCCCTCTGAGAAACCATCTTCACGCGCACATGGATGCTGGAAAAAATGAGGACGCGTGCTCGGGTGGCTCCATGACATCGACCTCTACCAATCTTCATTTCCATGGTTTGACAATTCCCTCGGTTTGCCACCAGGACGATGTTCTGAAGACATCGATCGGTCCCGGAGACCGGCCATTCGAGTACCGGTTTCGCATTCCCGAGGACGAGCCGCCTGGATTGTATTGGTACCATCCGCATATACACGGATTCAGTAAAGCCCAAGTTCTGGGTGGAGCGTCAGGCGCGCTCATCGTCGAGGGAATTGAGCGTGCGAATAAGGAAGTGGCAGGATTGCCGGAAAAGGTGCTGATTATTCGCGATCAAGACTTACTGAATCCCAATGCGCCCCCCTCTAAATCGGAGCCCGTGGTGCCCAAGATGCTGATCGATCATGACGGAGACGCCGCAAATAATGGTACGGGTTTCGGCAAGCCGGCGAAGGATCTCTCGATCAATTTTGTTCCTGTTCCTTATCCCGACTATCCGCCTGCCGTAATCAAGATGAAGCCGGAGGAACGGCAATTGTGGCGCGTGTTGAATGCCTCGGCCATTACGTATCTCAATCTGGCGGTTCTATTTAATCGCGCGCCCCAACAACTCGGGCTCGTCGCGCTGGACGGCGTGCCCCTGAACGAGAACGGAACATTGGGAGATTTTGTTGACTGGCAAACCCACCTCGGAGTGCCGCCCGGGGCGCGGGTGGAATTCATCGTGAAGGGACCTCCTCTCGGTACCACGGGGCTCCTCGTGACGCGGACGGTGGATACCGGCGCTGGTGGCGAAAACGACCCCAACCGGGCGATTGCCACAATTTCGGCATCAGAGGATGCGCCCGAGCCGCGCTCGAAACTCATCGCTTCGCCGGAGCCACTACCTACGCCAAGGCTGCCGTGGCTCGGAAATGTGACCCCCGTGCGCACCCGGAGGCTGTACTTCTCCGAAAAGCTGCTCGATCCGAACGACCCCAACAGCGCGACTGCCTTTTTCATCACTGTGGATGGGCAAACGCCCGCGCCGTTCGATCCCCAATCGGGCATACCGAACATCATCGCAAAGCAAGGCACAGTGGAGGATTGGATCATCGAGAACCGATCGAATGAATTGCACGCGTTCCACATTCATCAACTGCACTTCCTGCTTCTCGATTATTCCGGGAAAGCCGTCAATGAGCCATTTCTCCGCGATACCGTCAACGTCCCTTACAACACCGGCAAAGCGCTTGAATATCCAAGTGTTAGATTGCGTATGGATTTTCGCGATCCGAATACTGTCGGTACGTTTGTGTATCATTGCCATCTGCTGGAACACGAGGATGGGGGGATGATGGGCTTGATCCGAGTGGAACCGGCGGAGACGGCCAAGGCCATTCCATCCGCATTCCGAACAAAGCAGTTACATGCTGCCACCGCCGGCAGGAACTAGGCTCGCCGCCGCGCAACCTCGCTGAAATCTTCCCACAAGTGTCGTGGGTCGCTCATGTCTTGAATCCCACTCGCTCAGGAAGCATCGCACTCAATGGACCTGTGAATCGATTCGAGCCTATTTTGATAAGGCGCGTGCGTGAATTAGAATTTGAGCGGAATCTGAAATGAAGCTATCTCATAAATATGAAAATTTTACACTCTGAACAAATAGAGCAAAACGCCAAACTGTGAAAGGCCTGTAAATAAAGGCTTCTCGATGCCCGTAGATCGATAACTCATGCATTTGGAGTGACCTGAAACCATTTATGAGATAGCTTCATTTCACTCCACTGTAATCTGAATTTCTTGAACTCGATCTTCACCGCTTAACCATCGCAGTCCATCTCAAACCAAAACGAATGTGAAAGCGGGCCTATACTGAATTTTTTTCTCGCGTTCAACGGCTAGCAATAAAATTGCAACGTGAGCGGGCTACTACTCTCTGCCGGGGTAGAAATTTAAACGAGTAAATTATTTAGGAGGGTGAATGTCCTGCAGGAGAGTTGCATCAAAATCGCTACGCTATTTGCGCATTGGCCTTACGTCGATCGCGCTTTTTCAGTTTTCACTCGGCGCTTCTTTGGTCAGCGCCGCTCCCCAGCCCGATCACCATGACCACGACACCAGCACGCCCATCAAGCACGTCATCGTGATCATCGGTGAAAACCGCACCTTCGACCACATCTTTGCCACATACAAACCGAAGGATGGCGAAAAAGTTTGGAACCTGCTTTCGGAAGGGATCATAAACGCTGATGGCACTCCCGGCCCCAATTTTCGCAAAGCGGAGCAGCGCGCCGCCGTGGACCAGGCCCCCGACGCCTTCCTGCTGAACCCGGACAAGGTGCCGTTCCCGAATAATGTCCTCCCGGCCCCGCTCACGGGCGGTCCGTCAGACTCCTACATTCCGGGAGACAGCTTGACATTTGCCCAAGAAACCGAAAATGGGCTGCCCGCAGACTACTACCAATACTTGGTCTCCGGAGGGACTGGCCTGGCATCTCAAATTCCCGACACGCGAATTACGGATGTCAATTCATTGCCGCCAGGTCCGTTTCAATTGACCAACGGAACTAGTTTTGTTTACAACTCCTATGCAGCAAGCCCGGTCCATCGCTTCTACCAGATGTGGCAGCAATTGGATTGCAGCGCGGACCGCGCGAGCTGGGAAAATCCTTCCGGCTGCAACGCCCGTTTGTTCCCCTGGGTGGAAGTGACCGTTGGCGCCGGCACGAACGGCCTGCCCCAGGCGGCAACCTTCAGCACCGAATATGCGCACAGTCCCACGACGACGACCGGCGAAGGATCGACAGCCATGGGCTTCTACAATGTCCAACAGGGCGATGTTCCATACTTCAAACACCTCGCCGATCATTATGCGATGAGCGATAACTACCACCAGGCCGTCAACGGGGGCACCGGCGCGAACCACATCATGCTCGGGCACGGTGATGCGATCTGGTTCAGCGATGGCGCGGGTAACGCCCTGACTCCGCCTCACAATGTAGTTGTAGATCCCGGAACGGCCAACGCCGGCACGGTGGATGAAGTCGAGAATCCGGACCCGGCCTCGGGCACCAACAACTGGTATACCGAAGATGGCTACGGCGGTGGTTCATTTGGCTCACCCTCGTTCGGCGGAGGATCCTATAGCAACTGCGCGGACCCTACTCAGCCAGGTGTCTCCGAGATCGTGAATTATCTTCAGTCTCTCCGCAAGCCTGTCGATCCCCACTGCGAAGCGGGCCACTACTATTTGCTGAACAATTACAATCCAGGTTACTTCGGGAACGGCAATAACGCATTCACTGACACGAGCTCGTTCAACACCGTATTCACGATTCCTCCCTCCTCCGTTCGGAGTATCGGCGACGAACTGATCGACAAGAAGATTTCGTGGAAATATTACGGCGATCAGTGGAACGCGTACGTGCCCGATCCGTACCAAATCAATTACGGACCAGTGGGCTCGAACAATTTCCTTGGTGCTCCCATTACCGCGGCCGATGAGTACTGCAACATTTGCAATCCGTTCCAGTACGACACTTCCATCATGGCCGATGCCACCGTCCGCAACGCGCACATCCAGGACACGGCTAACCTCTATTCTGACATCCAGAACGGCACGCTTCCCGCCGTTTCGTTCGTCAAGCCCAGCGGGTTCGTGGACGGCCATCCGAATTCGTCAAAGATCAATCTTTTTGAGGGTTTTGTGAAGAAGATTGTGGATGCGGTAAAAGACAATCCATCGCTGTGGAACGACACGGCGATCTTCATCACCATGGATGAAGGCGGGGGCTATTACGACTCAGGGTACGTTCAGCCGCTTGATTTCTTCGGCGACGGCACGCGCATTCCGTTGATCGTTGTATCTCCCTATACGAAGCCCGGGCACATTGCGCACGACTACTCGGACCACGTCTCCCTCCTCAAATTCATCGAGAGGAACTGGAACCTGGATCCCGTCACCCACCGCAGCCGTGACAATTACCCCAACCCGATCGCGGAATGGGGAAACCCATACGTGCCGGTCAACGGTCCGGCGATAAGTGATCTGTTCGAGCTGTTCGATTTCGGCCACCACGATGGCGGTGACCACGACGGCGGCAACTGAAGATCAAGGTCGCTCACCACGCATAGGTCGTAGTGGTTCCGAAAGTTAGTTAATACAGGGCAGTGGCGCAGGCTTGAGCAACACCCCCGCCGGCGCCGCTGCTCGTCTCACATCTTGGGCGGCGCGGCTTGGTCTTGGTTACGAGGCCTTGTAGATAAATTTTGCGGACACAGCACCCGCCAGGACCAGCGCGGAAAGAATCAGCCAGTTGTAACTCGCGCCGTAAGTCGCTGTCGGAAAGTGGTTGCTGATCATCAGGAAAATCAGCGGGACGGTCATGTACGTGTTGTGGATGGTGCGTCCTTTCGCTCTTTCCGACGCCTCGAGATCGACCGGCTTCCCCTCGCGAATGGTGTTCAGCATCTTGCGGGTTGCAGGCAGGATGCGCATCCAGACGTTGGCGACCATGATTGTGCCAAAGAGCGCGCCGATGTGCATGTAAGCCGCGCGCCCGCTGATGACATGTGTCAGCCCGTACGCAAGCGCTACGACAAGCAGATAGCAAATCGTCCCGGCGACTAGCGGCGCTCGCCCGAGCGGCGACATCCAGATTCCCTCGTACACGGCAAATCCCACAATCAGCGTGCCGAGGCCAATCGCGATTCCCGTCTCCATGCCGATGTTCGAGACGCTGTCATCCAGCAGCAGGCCGCCGGAGTAATACAACAGACCCAGAAGCAGGAAGCCGGAAATCCAGGTGATCAACGCTTCCCAGCGGAACCAGTAGAATTTCGCCGGGACTGCTTTCGGCGAAGCCTGCTTTTCGACAAGGGAAAAACTTCCGCTGTGCACCAGCCAAACCTGGGGGAGTCTGCCGGAATTTCGCGCATTCTCCTCATCCAAGGCCATGCGCCCATCCAGCTTGGTGAAGTAGTACGTCTGCCCGATCCAGAAAATACCGGCGAGGACATGGATCCAGCGGAGAATGAGGTTCGACCATTCGCTGACAGCGGGCGGCATCGTGAGCGGCTCCTCAGAAAGTGTGCGTTTCCGCGACGGCGCGAAACACTGGCAGACGATGGTACTGTCCGGAACCTGCTAGCTCAAGAACAAAAGTCCGCTCGCCGGCATCGATTCGGTTGATCCATGCAATCGATATTCGTGAGCGGGAGCGTAGACATTGGTGGATCATGCGGAACCGGGGCAATGCGCAAAAAGCACGACGGAAAGATTGCATACCAGGGCGGTCAAGCTGTACATTACCGATCAACCAAGAAGTCCAAACAGAAATCCCTACAACTGAAGGCAATGCCGCGCTACGGGAGGCGAATATGAGGAAGAGAAAGACTAGTCGTATCCTCGGAATGTTTGCGTTGACCCTGGCGTTTTGTTTTGCGTGGATCGTCGCGACGGAGAGCCGCGGCGGTGCGGCGGCGGGTTCAGCCGATTACATTGATGGCGTGGTCACCAGTTCGAAAGGGCCGGAAGCCGGCGTGTGGGTGATCGCCGAGACGACAGACCTGCCGACGAAGTACGCCAAGATCGTCGTCACCGACGATCAGGGACGCTATGCGCTGCCTGAGCTGCCAACGGCGAATTACCAGGTGTTTGTAAGAGGCTACGGGCTGGTGGATTCGGCGCGTGTGCCGGCGAAGCCCGGCCAACACCTCGATCTAAAAGCTGTGGTGGCGCCCGACGGACGGGCGGCCGCGCAGATCTATCCGGCCAATTACTGGCTGAGCCTTGTGAAAATTCCAAGCGGCAAGCTCGCGCCCGTTGAGGTGGCCGGCAGAGTAAAGCTGTGTATGAACTGCCACCAGCTTGGGGACAAGGCCACGCGCGAGATTCCCGCCAAAACGAAGGATTTTGGTCCCTTCAACAACAGTACGGAAGCGTGGGATCGCCGGACGAAATCGGGGCCCGTGGGCGCAAACATGACCGCTTCTTATCTTTCAATGGGAGAGCAGCGTTCACTCTTCGCCGATTGGACCGACCGCATTGCCGCTGGCGAGTACCCGAAGGAAGCCCCGCCGCGGCCCAGCGGCGTGGAGCGCAACCTGGTGCTCACTTTGTGGGACTGGGGCACGCAGACAAATTACATGCACGACGAAGCAGCCAGCGATTTGCGGAATCCCCTGGTCAATCCGAATGGGCCTGTGTTCGGAGTCATGACCAGCGGTAATTCCCTGGTGTGGCTGGACCCGGTCAAGAACACCGCCTCCGAAATAAAAATCCCGTCGCAGGCAGTGCCGCTCGGGTCCATGGAGATGCCTTCTCCGTATTGGGGCGATGAGAACATTTGGCTGGCGGCTGCGCAGCCGCGCAGCGCGGCGGTTGATCAGGTGGGGCGTGTCTGGTTTGCAAGCAGGATGCGAGGCGGTGATTCCGCTTCGGACGGAGGCAAACAGCCGGATTTTTGCAAGGCAGGATCGAGCAACAAGTTTGCCCAGTATTTCCCCATGCCGCGCGGCACCAAGCAAGTTGCCGTTTACGATCCGGAGAAGAAGGAGATTTCCGAAATCGACACTTGCTTCACGACGGACCACAACGAGTTCGGCGCCGACGGCAGTTTGTTCTTCGGCCAGAACGGTTCTGTTGGATGGGTCAATACCGCGGTGTGGGACAAAACCCACAATGACGAAGCCTCGCAAGGTTGGATCCCCGGCGTGCTGGACACCAACGGCGACGGCAAGATCACCAAGCCGTGGACCGAACCGAACGAACCAATCGATCCTACGAAGGACCACCGCATTACTTTTGGTTGCTACTCGATTTCCGTCAGCCCGGTGGACGGCAGTGTGTGGTGTTCGGGGATCGGCATCAAAGAAAACACGCTGGTGCGACTGGAGCGCGGCTCGAATCCTCCTGAAACCAGCAAGGCGGAAGTGTATATGCCGCCGCAAAAAGATCCGCCGTTATTCAGCGCGGGCGGCGTCTCCGTGGATAGCAACGGCGTCGTATGGCAGAATTGGCGCGCGACGGACTACATCACCGCCTTCGATCGCCGCAAGTGCAAGGTGTTGAATGGGCCGACCGCTACTGGACAGCATTGTCCGGAGGGCTGGACGATCTACCACAAGCCCGGCCCGACCTTTCAAGGTGTGTCAGGAATCAATTCCGATCTGAATTATCTGATCTTCGTCGATCGGCACGGTGTTCTGGGCCTCGGGAAAGATGTGCCGATGACGGGGGCCGTCAATTCCGACGCCATGGTGGCGCTGGTTCCGAAGACCGGTCAATTTGTGACCATCCGCATTCCGTATCCACTGGGATATTACACGCGGTCGATGCAGGGGCGCATCGACAATCCGAAGACCGGTTGGAAGGGCCGCGGCTTCTGGACAAGTTACAACCCAAATACGCCGTGGCACATGGAAGGCGGCAAAGGCACCAAGGACAAAGTTGTGAAGGTGCAGATGCGCCCCGATCCGCTGGCGAGGTAGGGGTGTCGCATCGCCTGGTGTCGAACGCTCCGATTCGCTCCAAACCGGTTGATATAAGACAGGTTCTTGCGCTACGAAGAGCGGGGCGGTCGCTGCCCGACTGTTGGACCATGGAAGGAGTTTCAAATTGCGAATTCGCTTTCTTAGCTTGTTCATTTTCCTGCTGGTTCTTTCCACATTGACATTTCAACCGGTCCGCGCGCAGCAGGCGCCGGCGGTCGCGCCGATGCATTTTCATCACGTCCATCTGAATTCGGTGGACCCAAAGGCCGCGGCCGAGTACTACCTGAAGCCGTTTCCGCTGTCGACCACCAAGACGACGTTCAACGGCTACGAGGCGGTCAAGACCGGCAACATCTATTTGCTTTTCACCAAGGTCGACAAACCGCCTCTGACGGAGCTCAACGGACCCCAGTCCTCGGTGTGGCATTTCGGCTGGAACACGCCGGATTCGCGGAAATACGACGAAGAGTTCCGAGCGAAGGGCCTGAAAATCGCACAGATGTGGGACGCGGCCGACGGCAAGCTCGTCGACATGTCCAGCGATACATTGCCGGGGCTTCCGACGCAGGAGCAGATCATCGAAATGCGAGCCAAAGGCGTGCAGCCGACCAGGCAGGGAGGCTTCGGATATTTGCGCGGGCCGGACGACGCGATGATTGAGAACGCGCAAAGCGGCAAGGTGGAACGCTTCAACCACGTCCACATGTACCACGAGCACCCGCTGTGTGCGATTCAGTGGTATGTCACCCACCTCGGTGCGACCGACCCGCGCGGTACCGGCGGCGCGCCCGTAGCGCCGACCACTGCGAATTGCAAGCAGCTGTACAGCCCGCCGACGTGGCCGTCGTTCTTTAAATTTCCGGGTTTTGTTCGCGAGCCATCGGGAAGCGTCCTGTTCGACGACATCAACATTCTGATCAGGCCGTGGCCAGGCGGGGGTCTCGTCAGCCCGCGCGGGTATATCGTCGATCACTGGGCTCTCAGCGTCGCAGATTTGGATTCGACTGTGGCCCGGTTGAAAAGCGAAGGGATCAAGTTCCTGGAGGAGATTCACGCGTGGGGCAACACGCGCGCGGCTATGATTGAGGGACCCGATCGAGTCGCGATTGAGATCGTCGAGGTGAAATGATCGCGCGAATTGAATAAGGAGACATTCATGAAAAACAAGGCTGTGCAAGTGCTAGCCATGTTGCTTGCCGCGTGTCCGGTAGTCGCGTGGGCGCAAGCTCCAAAGGACGGCGTCTACATCAGCGATGAAGACGTGAAGGCCGTGTTGAAGCATTCGGCCGATACCAAGCGCGCGATCCCGGACAATACGCTCAGGGTGATTGACATGGATAAGTACCAACTGGGGGTCGCTGTCATCCACCGCGGGGCGATGGGGGGCGGCGGTGGCAATGCCAGTGGCGGCGCGACGGCCGCAAACCCCGCGCCGGCGTGCGGCGAGAAACGTCCAGGCGCGACAGGTCCCACCGGTATATTCCATGATGACACGGCCGAAAGTTACGTCGTCATATCCGGTAGCGCGACCCTGATCACCGGAGGCACCCTCGTCAACGGGAGGCGATCTGCTCCAGACAGCGAAGTGACGACAATCCTCAACGGTCCGTCCTGCAGCGGTACGATGGTGGGATACACGAGCCGTACAATAAAGACGGGCGACATTGTCATCATCCCGGAAGGCGTGCCGCACGGTTTTTCGGCCATCCCCGATCACGTCACCTACCTGAGCATACGGCCGGATCTGAAAAAGGTTCTTCAGCACGGGTATGTGAATCCAGTACTCAAGAAGTAAGGCCAGACTAGCGCGAAGCGCAACATCCCGCACACGTGAACGGCATTCCCGTTGACCTGATATGGTTTGAAGAATTGAATCGCTGCGTGCCAACCGCGACGAAGTGAGTCCTGCGTAGTCGGCAATCACATCTCCCTCATGGGCCAAATCACGATAAGCGGAATGTGGCCCACTGCCCAGCCCCGGCGCGCAAATCATGTGGGGGCGAGTGCGCTGAATGATTCTTGAAAATTCCGGGCCGGTTGACGGATTCCAATTTCCTGTCTAAAGTAAACAAGCTGGGTCGTGAGGCCGGGAACAATTCCTGGCTCGCCACGGCCCATTTCTTGCGTCTCCCTCGGCTGGGAGGTCGTACAATCGGTAGTACATCAGCCTCTGGAGCTGACTATCCTGGTTCGAGTCCAGGCCTCCCAGCCAAACTTTTAGTTTCAATGGCTTAGGCTCCTTCCTAAGTGCAAATCATAAGAAATCTCCGCAACTCAGCATTACGTTTTGCCGCGGTATACCTCAAAAAAATTGACGGTTCTAGGTGGCGTTCTGCTGTAATTGTTCCCACTGGTCGCAAGATCGGTTGCTTGATCGCCTCGTTCCTCAGATAAGATCTCCCTTGGAACTTATAACAATGGACAGCCACAGGCCTGGTCAGAACAATATTCAAGAGCTCCTGAAAACAGTTCGAGAGGAATGCCAACGGCTCCGTGAAGAGAATGTACGTCTTCGCGCGATGCTCGGGATTAATTATTCAGCTACCAACGAACCCGTTTCCCAAGCGCTCCCGGTCCCAAAGCCTCCCTCACCTGGCACGAGCGGAGTTTCCACCCCAGAGAAAAAGATCGTCCTCTTTCGAAATCTATTTCGTGGTCGCGAAGACGTTTTTGCCGTCCGGTGGGAAGGGAAAAGTGGCAAATCTGGCTATTCACCAGCTGGTGTCATGGACTGGCGTGCCATCCATGCGTCGAGACCAGAGGAGCGAAAGAAGGTTGCCCGCAAAACCAGGATGCTCCAGCCACTGACTGATGATGCGATTCGCAATCATCTAACCGGGAAGCAGACGATCGGTGTCTATCCACTTCTACCCGACGACACGTGCTGGTTTCTTGCAGTGGATTTCGATAAGAAGTCCTGGGTAATTGATGCAGCAGCGTTTGCCACAACATGCAGGAGATTTCAGGTTCCCTTTGCTGTTGAGCGGTCGCGGTCGGGAAATGGCGCGCATGTTTGGATATTCTTTGACCGCCCGGTATCCGCCACCGATGCGAGAAGACTGGGATGTGCCCTGTTGACACGCACTATGGAAAATAGACATGAACTCGGACTTGATTCATACGACCGTCTTTTCCCCAACCAGGACACCATGCCCAAAGGCGGTTTCGGAAATTTGATTGCGTTGCCCTTGCAAAAGCGTCCCAGAGAACAAGGCAACAGTGTGTTCTTGGATGAGCTGTTTCAGCCTTATTCCGATCAATGGGGATTTTTAGAGTCCATTCAGAAACTGCCAATCGATCAACTCGCCCAGATAGCATACGCGATAGTTCCCGAGGGGAATCCCATCGGAGTGCACCTCCATTTGCCCGATAAAGAGGAGGGTGAAGCTCCATGGCTCTGGCGCCCATCCCGGAAAGGAAAGGAAAGACAAATCACAGGTCTGCTGCCCCCGAATGTGCGCGTGGTGGTGAGCAATTTGATTTATATCGAGAAAGAGGGCCTGCCGTCCGCAATGGTAGATCGTCTGATTCGCATCGCTGCGTTTCAAAACCCTGAATTTTACAAAGCTCAAGCGATGCGGCTCTCGACTTATGGTAAGCCGCGGGTCATATCCTGCTGTGAAGTCTTCCCAGACCACATAGGCCTTCCAAGAGGGTGCATAGAAGAGGTAGTCCGCGTCTTCAAGTCACATCACATCAATGTAGAAGTCCATGATGAACGAACCGCAGGGCGGGAAATCCACGTTTCCTTCGACGGCGAATTGCGGCCTGAACAAAGAGACGCCATCGAGCAAGTACTTGCCTATGACCAAGGCATACTCTGTGCGCCAACGGCGTTCGGAAAAACAGTAGTGGGGGCTTGCCTTGTCGCCAAACGAGCGGTCAACGCCCTGATCCTCGTACATCGGCGTCAATTGATGGATCAATGGCGCGAGCGATTAGCGGCGTTTCTAGCTTTGCCGATTGAGCAAATCGGACAGTTCGGAGGAGGAAAAGCTAAGAGAACCGGTTTGGTTGATGTCGCTATAATCCAAAGCTTGCAGCGTAAAGGGGTAGTCGAGGATTTCGTCGCCGACTACGGGCACGTGATTGTGGATGAATGTCACCATCTGTCAGCAGTGACGTTCGAACGAATTCTTCGCGAAGTCAAAGCAAAATACGTCCTGGGATTGACGGCAACACCGACTCGAAAAGATGGGCATCAACCCATCATCTACATGCAATGCGGCCCGATTCGTTTTCATCTCAGCGCGAAGAAGGCTGCCGAGTCTTCACCGCTACAACATAAGGCTTTCCCAAGGATTACCGATTTCGGCTGGAATCGACCTGAAAATGAGACGACCATCCAAGACATTTATGCTGCTCTTATTGTTAGCCAAGAAAGAAACGACCTGATTGTCCGAGACCTTCTCCAGGCTTTGTCCGGCGGGCGTTCACCACTTGTTCTGACAAGTCGGACGGGACATCTCGATTATTTGGCTGGACGCTTGAGTGGAGTTTGTCCGCACATTTTCATTTTGAAGGGTGGGATGGGCACCAAGCAAAGAAAGAAAATGGCTGAGTCTCTAGCAGCCGTTCCTTGTGATGAACCGCGCGTGATCCTGGCGACCGGAAGCTACCTCGGCGAGGGATTTGACGACGCGCGTCTTGATACGCTTCTTCTTGCAATGCCGATTTCGTGGAAAGGTACGTTGCAACAATACGTAGGCCGCCTACATCGCCTCCACGACAACAAAAGCGAAGTCCACGTCTACGACTATGCGGATGTGATGGTGCCTATGCTGGCTCGCATGTACAAGAAGCGTCTGGCAGGATACTCTGCACTCGGCTATACGGTCGTCGATGTTGTGCGAAGTTGATGCAACGCCTGCAACCTGAGCTCGGTGAGGGAGAGAAGAGAAAAACGTATCGCTGCAAGTTCTGAACGTATAAGAACAATGCGGTCCCTTGAGAGCGTCGTCAGGTTCCAGTCGGGTACTCGGGCGCGAAGGTTTTCATGAGTCCAAATGCATATATCATCGCGGGACCAAACGGGGTCGGCAAAACGACTTTCGCACGGGAATTCTTGCCAAATTACGCAGACTGTAAGAATTTCATCAATGCTGATCTGATTGCACAGGGAATGTCGCCCTTCTCACCTGAAACCGCAGCCTTTCATGCTGGCAGAATCATGCTCGGCGAAATAAGTCTTTTTGCCAAGCGAGGTGCTGATTTCGGGTTCGAAACGACACTCTCGGGCCGAGGTCACTTACATTTGATTCGGCAACTCAAAAATAAGGGATACGCGGCACACTTTTTCTTTCTTTGGGTACCAAGTGTCGATCTCGCCCTGTCGAGGGTCAGAGCGCGAGTATCTGAAGGCGGCCATAACGTACCCGAAGCGGTCGTCCGTCGGCGGTTTGGCCGCTCAATCAGGAATTTCTTCAGTTACTATCGTCGGCTTGCGGATTCATGGAGTTTGTTCGACAATTCAGGCGCGACACCCATTCTCATCGCCTTTGAGAAACAAGGCGAGGCCCATATAATGGAGCGAGAGACTTACAACGAATTGGTTGCGCGTTACGGAGAAACATGACTAAGCCGCCAGCAAACGTTCTTGAATTGCCGCTGGAAGAGCGTGCCGAGATGGCGCTCAAAGCAGCCGTCGAGAAGGTCATTTCCGCGCACGCTCGCGAGGGTTTGCCGATCTATATCTGGCGCGGTGGCAGGGTGGTCGAGATGTCTCTCGAAGAATTGCGTGAGCATTCTGCACGCATCCACCCCCAATAAAAGCCAAAAACGTCCTTCCTTTTAATTCTAGATCGAGGCCTTAAATTCAGGTGTGGTAACCAGTATAGGTCTCCAAATGCCGCACAATGCATCATGAGCATAGGAGTTAGGGTCTCGCGAAACTGCTCCCCTCCCTTAGCGATCCTCTTCAGACACCGAATTGTGATTCGGAATCGAAGGAAAACAGCTTCTTCGGGTCGTAGAACCCAATTTCGTTCGTCTCCGGATCGTAAACCACATTCTCTATCTTGCGCTTACATGCGTTGGAGGCTATCGGACCATCTAGAGAACTGGTGACAATCGGGCAAATGCCCCTGCCAGCATATTCAAGGGTTCGGAAAAGATAGGTAAAAAAAGAACCCGTGTAGCGATATCGTCGAACACATCCTTCGATCTGCTCTAGGATTTCATCGTTGTAACCTTTCCAACGAGAAAGGCAGTTATATTTGTCGATCCAATCGTCAATGGTAAAGCGAACGAGCCTAACCACTTCTACTTTGGCAAGCAAATTACCTTTTTGCGCGACGCGCACAAGATCAATGGCGATTTTATCTCGAACCTGTCGATCTGCGAGGTTGGCTGGGGCGATGAACACGTAAAGCATATTTCGATATTTATTCAAAATTAGATCAATTTCGATTGCGTTTCTATAGGCACGGTATTTCTTTCGAAGTCGCGGTGTCCAGCGTCGTTGGTACTGAGGCTCAAGAGCATGAGTCACTTTATCCCAATCGATGTTGCCTACCTCGGTTCGAATGCTGTTGCGGATAAACCGATAACACGCAGGAGCGTGTTTAAGAACCCACGAACTGTTAAATGTCTCGGGGCGTTTTTGCAGAAGCAATTTATTCAAGACAGCGACTACATTGTGAAAATCCATTCCACATTAATCGACTGGCACAAACGTATCTGGAGTCACAGTCTTGCCGAACGTGTCCGGCACGAATGCTCGGGGATAGCCGTGAGCACGCAGCCCAACTCAAATTCTCTCGGCAGCTCGCGGGTCGGGCTGAAATGCCGCCGATGGTTACGATCACTGAACGGGACCCCTGATTTCATCAAACTCAATATAACAGGGACTGGCGCTCTGAAGCGCCCCTGCTCACGAGGCAGGTGCTTCCCTCCAAGCTACCTACCCCAAAGGCCTGAAATCGGAGACGCAATGAGTTCCGCGACCGTTTCGCCCTCAAAAGTCTCGACGATCCATTCCGAAACGGCCGGCTAGGGCTCTGTCGACCGCGGTGTGGATTCCTTGGGTGGTGTTGATCGCCACATCTCAACAGCCATTCACCCGACCTACTGTTGCCACTGTTGCCAGATTGACCTTCCTTTTAGTGTCTGAGATGGTCTAGGATTGACTCGGCGTTACAGCTGGGCATCGGGGGAAGTGGTAACAAACAGTGGGATTTAGCCGTTTTCCAAGGGGTTTCTGCAAGTCGTGGAGCCTAATCCAGGCCTCCCAGCCAAACTTTTAGAATCAATGGCTTAGGCTCCTTCCTAAGAGCAAATCCTAAGAAATCCCATCCTCTTAGGTTTGTCAATAAAAACAAATGCACGATAGAAGCATTCTGTGCATCGGCGAGCTATCGTAAGTGCACTAGAATGAGAGCGGAGGCGGCTTGCGCGAGTAAGCGTCTTCAAAAATGTCCCAAAACACTTCGGAGTGACGCAAATGGTCATCTCCCGACTGATTGGGCAATTTCGTTCCAAGAAGCAGAGCTGATTGGACAAACAAACCGCTTAGGTTTATAAATGACTTGTGAAAGAGGATATTCTATTACAGGCGATTCGCATCCTGGCCCAACGGGGCGGAAGGACCAAGTCAAAGGCCAAAGCCGCTGTGTTGGCTCAGCCTGAAATGGAGAGGTGACGTTTTCCGTTAGTGAAGATTCCGCCCTTTCAGGGCGGGGATTTTCAAGGCATGAGGGCCTATCGTCCGATGCCTGTTTCTGGATGCTTAGCGCGAGAGGATCAGCTCCCGCGCTGATTTGCATCGGCTCGATGAGGCCTACCAAGTTATCCCTCAGCATGGTTGCATCCCTGCAGAGCCCGCTTCTGTTTCACCTGGCGAGGTCATTGTAGTCGCGTTCGAAAAATGTGCAAGCGATTCTGCCGCCCGTCGTAGCTGCCGCTGGTGACGTGCTTGTTCGAGCTTGCGATCGCGCACCGCGTGGATCTCCGCCTGTCGCCCGGCAAGCATATCGTGCGGCGTCACATAACCGATGGCGCTGTGCAAGCGTACGGTGTTGTAGTGATCCACGTAGGTTTGAATCAAGCGCAGCGCATCTTCTCTGGTCAGCGGTGTGCCGGGTCGGATGCATTCGGATTTTAGCGATTTGTGCCAGCGCTCCAGCTTGCCATTCGATTGCGGATAGTAAGGCGACGTTCGCACGTGCGTCATTCCCGCGATGCGAATGAACTCTTTGAAATCCCGTGCGATGAATTGTGGCCCATTGTCAGAGATGATTCGCGGTTTTGCTTCGGGATATTTCTCCCGAGCTCGTTGCAAGATGACTTCGATTTCCGCTTCGGTCATCGATTCCCGCAGATCCCAAT
>CAWCZV010000018.1:0-80837 GCA_963800095.1 uncultured Acidobacteriota bacterium | reverse complement strand
TGAAGTTGGCAATGATTGCATTGCTTGTGCACCCAATCATGATCTTGATGCCTACCGGACTTTTTGCAGGTACAAGCTGGGGAATAAAGGCTGAAAACAATCCAGGCGCGCATGGCTTCTCGGAAATTCTCTATCAATTCTCATCATCCTCTGCCAACAATGGATCGGCCTTTGATGGGTTGGGCACAGTTTACGGATTCAACGACAATCCGAATCCTGCACCGATGGCGCGACAGTGGGACATTGCAAGCGGTTTGGTGATTCTCATCAGCCGTTTCCTCCCGATCATCGCGCCCATGGCGATGGCAGCGTTTCTCGGTGCCAAGAAATCAACTCCGTTCGGTCTTGGTACGCTGCGGGATGACACTTCCACATTCGCCTTCCTCCTGGTAGGCACGATAGTGATCATTGGTGCTTTGCTCTTCCTCCCGGTGGCTGCTCTCGGGCCGCTGGCAGAACACTGGGGACCCTTGCCGTTTGGCGGCTGACACAATTCCAAGCTGTCGTGACGGTGCGTTCACGCTAAGGGTCGCCGTAAGCACATGCTTCAGCTGTGTCAGAGCTGTGCCAAAATTCTACTCATTCGTTCGGTTGGGGTTAGCTTTGAGCGAAAAGCAGATTCCCCGATTTGTTGGAAACGTTGGCAGTTAGAAGTAAGAGAAGGAGCTGTTGGAGTCGAGTTCGGTGCGCCCAAGGCAGGTGCCCTACCAGGTTACGCTTCGTCGTGGACGCTTGCCGGGACGGGCGGCCAAATAGGTTGGAAGCAGCAAAGCATCCAATCGTCGGATCGCGGGAACGATTCGCCATTCGGATCACTCCTCATAAACGCGCTTGTGGTAACTCGGGCGACGAAACCTCGATTGCGGGCGATATAAGGGACCATCCTTAGCAGATAGGCCTGGAGGGCCAGAACGCCATTTTCGCGTCCGCAAACCCTTATCTCTCAACGAACTGCGAGGTAGTTTTCGTCACACCTGAGACCAAGAGAAGCTTTCGCTCTCGGTATCGTCGCTGGCGTTCCGCATGTCCCTTTCTCTGGGCCTTGGCTGTCTTGTATTTCCTGGGTCTTCCGCCCTTCTTTGTGGGTGTCTTTACTTGGTCAGAGTAAAGGGTGAGGAAATCTTCGTCGGACATACAATTTTCTGCTGCGGTCAATTCACTAAGAAAAATGATGTCCCAATCGCAGGTCACGCGCCTGCCTTTCGCGAGTTGCGAGGCCAGCTTGCGCGCGCGGCGTTCGAGCTGACGATCTTTGGGTAACATAGAGGACAGCTTCAGCTGAAGCGACGGAATGTCGATCGGCTTTTCTGTTGGCGCCGGAGTGTTCGACAAACGGAGTGCGGCATCTCTGCCTTCCAAGCATCCCGAACGTCGCTTTTTCAGGCACAACTGATCCAGCTCACATCCTTCTGTTCCGTGGTCGAGAACTTGGACCGCGTCATCGGAGGTGGCGTACTCCTGGAGCTCTGCTGCTCCCGTTTCGGATTCCGGTCCTGACACTTCAATGAATGTTTCAGCGAATGACGTGCCCATTGGTTTGATTTCTCCTGCGGCAAACGTTTGAATCTTGAAGCCAAGCCTGGCGGACAATCTGAAGGAACCACAAGGCGGAAGACTTTCCAGATCTACTTCTATTTTGAACCAGAAACTGAACGGGCCAAAGCTATCCCCGTGATCGGTAGAAACTTCTGACTGACCGACGGGGCGGCGACAGCGCGCGATACTGACGCATGCCAATGCCGCGGGAGAGTGTTCTCTGCCGACCGCCCAGGGACGCGAGGGGGGAACGCTTTTCTGGCCCCGGCTTTCGTTCGCTGGGAATAGGGGAACCGCTTCGGTTCCCCCTGGAGATTCAATCCTTTGGTGATTACTTATCCCCTCCCGCTCGGATAAAATCTTGGGCTGGTATGGTCTTGTTTCAGAGGAAGCCTCCTTTTTAAGGAGGTTTCTCTGGTTCTCAGAATCCCTTATTGTTTTATTAGGATTGTATCCTTCATTGGGGACATTTGAATTTCCTGGCTATGCTGCCCGCCCCCGGCTCCGTCTCAATCCCCATCGTCTCTTTGGTGGGTTGTTGACCACCCTAATGTGGCGATCGTACGCCAGCTTGTTGGCCGGCATCAGAATGCCCAGTGAGGAATCGAAATAGAATTCCCTATCGGTTCCGACCCACTTGTCGCTGCCGAGCAAAGCTATCTTGATCCCCCACGTTACCTTGACCTTGATGATCTTGCCTTCGTCATGGAGTTGCTGTAGGCATCGCTTGATCTGCCGGTCGGAGCATCGCAGCAAGCGGGCCAGCTTCTTCGTGGTGGTCCGTTTCATGGCTGGCCGAGATTCCTTGATAGACAGGTCCGGGTCGCAGAGGCAATAACCTATGCGACCCTTACCCGCGTGGCCCTTCCAGTCAATCTCGAACGTAACGAAGCGACCGAGTTTCCGGTAGAGCCGGTCTTTGATGTTTCGGTTGTTCATCTTCATCCGAATTGCGGTTATAATTGTTACCTCAGTTAGAACGCAATGCCCTCATCTAACGTACCTCTCTCTATCACTACCGCCCATTCGCCCTTGCCTTGACCGATGGCGACCGAAAACTCGGGGAGTTTTATCTTGAGTGCATCCACGAGTGCGTGTGCGTTTGCCTCGCAGTCCTCGCCTGAGACATAGCAGATAAGCTTATGCGGGCCTGCTTTGCCTTCAAGCGTGTCAGTGATTACCTTGAGTATCTCTGCATGAGAGCGAAGTGGAATAATTGCAGGACCATCACCGAATGGGTACCAGTGAAATCGCGGCCCCGTTTTGGTGTAGTTGCCATTATAGAGTTCGAATTTAAGGCTCTGTTTTTGCATTCCGATAGCGGCCAGGACATCGATTAGTTCCACCTCAGTTTCGAGGATCATCGTGTATCCAGAGCGGCAATAGTTGCTCTCAGAACCATGATAAATCTCATATCTGTCATTATCGAGTCTTATGAGTCTACCGATCACAATATTTCTCAGTCCTGCATCTTCGGCGTCGCTTATGTTGGCGCAGTCCAACTCTCCGGCATCTGCTTTGATCCAACTCTCGGCTTCTGCCCTCGACCTGAAAATATGAGCGGACGCGCAACAACCACATGGAAGATCACACTCAACGACTACGAACCTAACTTTCGTGGCGCGTGAAACCATATCAGCTAAATCGAGAGAATTAAGGTCGTACACAACTATCGCGTTAGCCCACAGAGCATCGAACATTCCTACTGTCTTTCCTCGGAGATCGACGCCGGCGGGAAGCAGCCTGAGGCACCACGGACCTTCCCGATGATACAGATTGAAAGCGATTTTCATATCGTGCGCTTGCTCCTTTTGTTCTTGGTGGACGTGAGCCGGTCCACGCGGCGGGAGGTGAAACCAAGAGGGCCGAACTGCGGCAAATATTGAAGCGACCAAACCGCGGTCAATCTGAATATATCCGCTGCTGGCTAATAGCAGCTTCTTCTCGGAGGCTCACGGTCGGGGGAGACCCTGATGCCAGCTATCTAAGGCGTTGCGCCCACAAGAGGAACAACAAATTGGAAACGACGTCACATCAAACTTGTACGCCATTTTACCAAACGTCACGTGCCGAGCCAAAGGCGATCGTCCAATCCTTTGTTCCCGTATTAGCTGTGGTCAGGCCGCCTCCCTTTCTTCAGTCCAATGTTCAATTCTCGCCTTTGCTATTTTTGCGTAATGAGAATCTATCTCAATCCCAGTGACGTGATCCCACCCGGCAAGTAGCGCTCCAATCATCTCCGAACCTGAGCCGGAGAAAGGAACCAACAATCTTCTTGTTTGTCCCTTTTGCGCCGGCGGGAGCAACAAAAGCGCAAGATAGCGGCACAAATCGATCGGTTTGAGACAAGGATGGTTGTTGACCCCTTCTAAACCACCGTTCCTTTCTTTTTTCGATGCCTTGGGACAATAGAAGAAACGAGAGGCTCCCTTTTTTTGGTTATCAAGTATTCTCCCAACTTCTCTATTGACCAAGAGATTGGCTGGCCACCGGCCCTTCCTGACTGGATTGATTATCTTGCCGGAAAAACTGCCATGAAAGAAGTTACCTGCTCCTTGTCCATTAATGAGAATGGTTTCCTTTCCAACCCTTGTATCACGCACATTTAATCCGGCAACCCTCCACTTCAGAGAATTAGCGGCAAACGTCCCATCACAAGATTTCATAGCAAGGACACAAGGCTCCCACGCTGGTTTTAACGCCGTTCCTCTTCCTTCCCAGACATCGTGAATATCGAAAACAGAACCCTTATCGTTTCGCTTGGCGATAGCTTGTCCAATGTTGTGCGACTTCGGGTAGCCATCTCCATACATCCACACGAGGGTGTCCCTAATCTCAAATCCAGCGTCCTCTATTGTGCAGGTCTGTCTGTGGAACGTCCTTGTTCCGCCAAACATGAGAATGAAAGCGCCAGGCTTCAAAACACGATAAAGTTCCTTCCAAACTTCCACGGACGGAACGCCGTGATCCCATTTCGCTTCCATGAATGAGAGACCGTATGGAGGATCGGCGAATGAGGCCTCAAAATGGTTATCTGGAAGTTCTTTCAGTTGTTCGAGGACATCCCCCCGCAAGATGTCGAACGTCGAGGTGGATACCTGCTGTAACTTCTTGGCCTTCTTAACATCCTTTCTGTCCACGATTACTACCTGATTGGCAGACTACTCGGCCGTCTGCGATGGGCCGTCACGGATTACCAATTAGGTTTGCAGCTCGGGGAGAGCCACCTTGCCAATCATTTGGGCGTTGCGCCCGCCAGGGGAACTACAATGAGGTTACTTCTCAAATAGGCTATCAGAATGTGTTGAGACAGCCAAAGCCATGCGTCCCGCTTAAGCTTGCCCGGCTCTACCGCACCACAAATGCGCCTTGAAGGTGTTTCGACTATTAAAGGCGTTTGCCTCCAAAGTGGTCATCGCACCAGCTTGCTAAAAGTGTGGTAGATCCCCAACTCAAGCGTACGCCCATTTTACTGCGACTGCTGGTTGGAGCCAAAGCTCGCGGCGCATAAAAAATACCGCTCGGCCAGGGCCGACCTTCGCAAGTAGCTGTCGACGCCCTTACGTGGCTCTGATTGCACTGTTTCCTGAAGATTCCATGCCACCAGTTGCCGTCAAGTATTTCGCCTCGCTGATACCAGAGTACGAGATTTTGATGGGGAGCCAAAGGCAGTCGTGAAGATTTAGTGCGGAACTTACTTGCACACCAGATCAGGATAAGCCTCCCGTCGGGCCGAGCCAACGGCTTGCAGGTTTCATCCCAACCAGAGAAATCCGCACGCAAAGATGGGGCTCCGCGACCAGCGCAAACATGACGCTTCGCGGGGGCAGTTCAGCAGCGTTGCCGAGTAGCTCGTCATATGACCTCATCCTCCAGATGTTTCAAATTCCCATGTCATTTCTCCCGTGTTCGAGGGAGCGGCCACAAGAGTAACCGCTCCCCGATTTATCTTGCCGAGCAGCGAGGGTTTCACACAGTCAGAATTACATCCGGGCGGGAACGAGCCAAAGGACAAGACAGGACAATCTTTCAGGTTTTCTCCGCTACCCTGGTGGCGTAGTACCTCGGTTGTCCAAAGAAGTAAGTATAGCTTTGAAGCAGCGTAGGAGTGCTTCAGTATATGGCCGAGCAAAGCGTTGGTACATTGATGCGAGGGAAAGCGAAGAAACGAGAGCCTGTCTGTGCTGCCCTACTTCTTGATAAGGGCCGCATTCCGCACTGAATGAAGGGAGGCAAGTAGCCATGAGGATAGTCAAAATTCCGCGCCATGATCCTGTTCCCGCGTTTACCCCAAAAAGAAGCAATACGCCCCGAGTGGGAGATAAGGTAGCAATGACGGACAAATACGGTGATAATGCGACGTATTTTCCAATCGTGAAGATAACTCGGACACACGTCCATGTCTTGGAAAAAAGAAGGGGCATTTCTCCTGTGTCTCTTTACCGTGTAAAACGGGCTCGCTCAATATTCCGCGATTATCGAGATAAGGGGAGACTGCATAAGTTTCCTATAGCCGACTTGGAACTTGTAACGCCGGGAAAATGGCGGCCGAAGGGCCAGTAGAAGTACACTAAGTCTCCGCGTTTTCGTCCCGGAAGAAAGGCAATCCCTATTGAACAGAGAAACTCTCGCAACATTGTTGGTATCCATCGCGCTGTTGGCAACCGCAGCCAGATGCGCACCAAGAGCATTTTTCGCTTGATGCAAGGATTCTTAGGAAGAGCTACGCCGTATCTGAACGTTTGGCTCGGTGTTAGTGTTTGCATGATGAAAACAGCGTATCGCGCGGGCAAGTTGAGACATGTGTCGCCATTCGTTCGGTTCATTTCTGCAGAGCCGTTGCTTGAATCGCTGGAGAACCTAAACCTTCAAGGAATCCATTGGTTGATCGCCTGCGGCGAATCATGGACGAACTGCACTCCGATGGAGCTGAGATGGGCTGAGCGATTGAAGAAAAAGTGCAAGGCGTCGGGAAAGATGTTCTTCTTCAAGGAAGTCTCCGGTCCGCGATCAGACGAAAGTGAAAAGGCCCTCGGAAAGGTCTACCATGATTGGCGGGGCCTCCGTTATTATAAATCGGCACGTAATTAAGTAGAATGAGCCTTCGCGCAAGGGGCGCAAAAGAAAAGCCCGGATGTTTCTAAGGCATCCGGGCTCTATTTTATTCTGGACTAAACGATAAGCCGCTTCGCCAGCCGGTTTACCGCGTTGCGCTGGCTGTTACCGATGACGTGACCATAGATCCCGAGGGTTATACGGACGTTGCTATGGCGGATCTGATCGCGCGCGGCGATGACCGGGACAGAACGGTCAGGTCATTGCGATCAGGCGGACCCACGACATCGAGTCACGCGCAAATACAGCTGGACCTACGACAATATTGCGCGTAAAACGAACGTATGAACGGATTTTCACCATCGCAACTATCCAACGCGCCGGCCTCAATTGAGGACAGACTTCATTTTGGGGACAAGCGGGATGAAAAAACCCGCCTTTTACAGGTATTTGGTAGGGGCGGTGGGGATCGAACCCACGACCTTCGGCTTAAAAGGCCGCTGCTCTACCACTGAGCTACGCCCCTAACATTTTTAGTTCAAGTACGGAATGCGCAGTGGCTGCCCGTTCTTACTGGTGGGAAGATTCAGCTCCCGGCGGTTCCAGTCTACCATCTCTCACGCTAGGGAGTACATGCTGCCCTTGCGCGGGCCATTGCAGACGGCCCGGGTGTTGGGGACCACCGGAAAGGCCTGCCGAATCGCGGTTCCGGCGAGGGATTCAAGACACTCCGTCGGTTTGCCGCGAAGCGAACTTCCCGAGCTGAGCTAGAATCATGCGCGGCCGGCGCAGAGGAACCGAAAAGGGAGTGATGTGTCCTTCCAGAAGAGGAAATGAGGGTTAAGGATGCGAGGCTCTCCCTGCCTGATTTGGAGTATGTACACAGAGTAACTAATTAAATAGTTACTCCCTCAAGCTGTTGATTCGTGCCAGTCCCAGCCGAGGCAATCAACTCCTTCAAAAAAAGCGTTCTACTCTTCTTCCAAAGCCAGAACCGGGGCTCGATTGAAAACAGCTTCTTCAACCTTTGTTCCGTTTTCCCCGCGGGCGGTCGCCACGGAATTCAGGAACCGGCGAGCCAACTCACGAATGCGATTCGCTTGGCGAAGAGCGATCGCTTCCCAGGGGATCAGAGCCTCGCCGATGCCAAGCGCGGTTGCTCCGGCCGAAATGTACCCGCTCGCGGTCTGCTGATTCACGCCGCCGGCCGCAATTAACGGGACTTGCGCCAGCGGAGTTTTCAGGGCTCTGATGTAGTTCTCGCCGCCAGCCGCCGCGCAGGGGACCACTTTCACAAAGTCCGAACCGGCTCGCCATGCCGCTATCACTTCTGTCGGGGTCAATGCTCCGGGAAAAACGACGACGTCTTCCCTCACAGCGTACTCCACAATTTCCAGAATGAGCCCGTCCGTGGTCAGGAACTGCGCCCCTGCGTCAACGCACCGGCGCGCGGTTTCCGCGTCCATGCGATTCTTGTAATGTTTTTCTGAACTCTAAATCGATTGGGCTGGGCAGCCCTTTTCCGGCAATTCCAAACGGTAGCCGACCCACGGTTCCGTCAGCAAATACTTGGGGAACTCGGGGACGCTTCGATCTTTTTCCGCAACCGGTTCACGAACACACGCAGATATATCTGCTCGTCTCCGTGGTCGGGGCCCCAGACTTCTTGCAGCATTTCCCGGTGCGGAATTGTTTTGTTCGGGTGCGCGGCAAAACAAAAAAAGCAGGTCGAACTGTTTAGTAGTCAGCCGGACCTGCTTGCCCTCCGCGATGATTCTCCGCCCTTCAAAATCGATTTCGGAAAGAGGTCATTTTGGCTTCACCGCATCATCGCCTCACAGATGTCTTTTCAGTTTTTTTGACCTTGTCGATGTGTTTCTCGGTGGCACTTGACGCAAAGAGCTATAAGATTTTCTGTGGAATCATCCCCTTGGTGGCTGCGCCACCTGATGTGGTGGACTTGAAGGCCTTCCATCCGCCCACACCATTGGCAACGCCAGCCGTCTCGCTCCAGAACCTTCCGGCAGAGTTGGCGATAGGCTTCAGGATCGTGTCTTAACCGTGGTCTTCTCGCGTGGATTCCCTTCAAAACGTGACCTGCACTTCTTCAAGGAGTTGCTTCCGCTGCGGCTTCGGAAGACCAATGGCCAGCCGGGCGAGGCAAGGCAATAGTGCATCCCGGTTACCCGCCTCCAAGCTCACTCCCGCCAGAAAATCCGCACAGATCATCTCCAAGCAGTAGCCTCTCGACTTATCGGTTCCAAGCATCAGACCCGCTGTTTCAAGTGCCTGCTCGATGACAGGGAGTTGGCTCTTGTAGGCCTTGAAATAGAGAATCTCCCACGGTTCAGTTTCCTTCCCGGTCAGGTGCTTCGAGACCTCCCGTTTGAATTCCTCCTTGGGAAGTTCCCGAGCTTTGTGCAACCAGGTTGCACTATCGAACCTCTGACCGTCCCTCCGCGCTACCTTTGCTAATTCTGTCGCCTTGGCCCAGCCGACCTGCTGCAATTCCACCTTGTGAATGCGAGGCAGCTGCTCGTGGATCGCCATCAGGTAGTAGGCCTTGCGCCTGGACTCCGGGAACTTCCTCTCCAGGAACTCATCGAAAGAACGGACGTTGTCCACCCTCCAGTACTGTCCTGCCCGAACCTCGCATAGATAGCGCCCGAGTTCGACAAACTTCGAATCCCGTTCGCGGTCGGTTGCCATCTCCCAAGACAAGATCTCGTCGATCTTCGAGAGCACAAACACGGCACGGCGTCGATTGAGCTTCGGAGCCATCAAAGGTCTTCCGTTAGTCGTCAAGCACGTCAAGCCAATCAAGGTCGCTCGCTCCTGGTTGACGAATGAGTTTGGTTTGGGCGAGTGCCTCGTTCCCGAGGCACAGGCCGAGATGCGCACAGCTAACGCATCCGTTCTGCGGGAATCGGATTCCTGGGTGGGAAGGGAACTGGGCAGTTTCGATTTGACGGGCCGTGGCTTCGACCAACTGGCTAAACTCCTGACGCTGCTCCTCCGTGATCGAAGCCAGCAGGTACTGAATCTCCGGGACGCGTTTCCTCACAAACGCCACAATGGCAACGTCGGAGATGCCCGTGATCCAGGAGTAGCAGACGAGCTGAAGGTCCAGTGAGGTCAGTCCTTCGGGCTCGTCCGGATAACGAGCACTCGTGGTCTTCCATTCCAGCAAACGCCGTGTGCCGTCCAGGTGGCCAATAGCATCGACGTAGGCCACAAACTCGTGGCCGCTCGAGAGCGAGCGGACAATCTTCTTCTGCATGTTTCGTTTGGGTTGGCGAATGCGGATGCGGTTGTCTCGGACGAACTGCTCCAAGAGACCGATCCCCTGGCGAAGCAGGCGCTCCCAGTCGTCTCCGTGGGAGTACTCAAGTGGAACTTCGCGGTACGCTCCCCACTCCTTGAACAACATAGCCGCGGCATCCTCGCGGTCGAAGAGTGCCGCTATTGCCTTCTCAAAACACCGGCCGAAGCACAGCGCCGCCCGAGAGTCCTTCTCCCTCCAGCCGTCCAGATACCGAAAGCGGTAGCTCCTCGGGCAGCGTAGGTATTGGGAAACCTGCGTGTAGCTAAACGTCACGGGCCACCTCCTGGTTGCTCGCCACTGATACGGAGAGTTCTTCCCATTCACTGGCAGGGGCAAACCCGCCGAGATTGAGAAAGGAGCGGCCGTTCAGGGTGGTGCGGGAAATCCGCACGATTCCTCGAAGGCCGAGGAGCGCCTTTTCGTCCACTTCGTCTCGGCCCAAGAGATCGGGGTCGTAGCCAAAGTCCCGCAGGAACCAGCGGAGTTTCCAGAGTGCTTTGGGAGTGCAGTACAAACGACCGTTGAGGGAATGGCCTTGCTGTTCTCTCGGTTCGAGGATGATAAGCCGCAGAACGTAGAACGGCCGCTCGGGATGCCAGCGGTAGAAGACCCGATCGACGCGGACCAGGAAAACGCCTTCCAAGATGCTTGGAGTGTTGGGACTGTCGCCATGCAAACCTGGGATATGACGTTTCATGGAGCAACCTCCTGCGATTTGGAATAGCTATTGAGCTGGCAGATCAGGCCGTCGCGATCTTTGGTGGCGCGCAGGGCCAGATCGTTGATGAAGGCTTCGACTTGATCTCGGCTAGCATCTCGCAGGGTGGGGGTTCCGCAGTAGTCGGCTGCATACGCCTTGACGAGGCCAGCATCGAGCTGATGTTGGCGGATCAGAAGGCAGAGGCGGTCACGGAGACGAGGCTGGCCATTCGGGTGGCCGTTATTTCCATTCGTGGAAGCCTTTCGCTGATCGGATGGGCCAGAAGCGCTGGGTCTAGGAGCCCAGCCAAGCTCCTCGACCGAACAGAGGCCGATGCCGTAGGCCTTGCGGAGGGCGCGGTTGACGGCGCGAGTTTCAGCGACGCGCATCTCGGCACCGTGGACCAGGGAAGAGACGTTAGATGAGTCCGCATCCCCAAATCCCACAAATCCCTTTGAGCGCGGAGATGGGTAAACCGTCGCCTTGAAAACCCAACGCCCCATCACGGGATCAGAAAGCTGGCCCACCTGCTGAACTTGGATCCCAGCACAGCGCCGGCGCCGGGATAAACGCAAGAGACCCGCGTGGGTGATATACCACCCGCCGTCCATATACTGGATGTCTCCCAGACTTAGGGAGAAGCCGAATGTCTTCGTTAGATCACGCAAACGGTCTACAGCTACCGTCCCCAGTTGCATAGCAGCCGAACGCCTCGCCAGACGAATGTTCTGGCGCACCAAAATTCCCAGTTCACTGGTGTCTGCAATCCTCTTCATCGTGGTGCTCCTTGTATATCAATGATAAACAATGGTAATCGTTTTTCAATTGTTTGTCAAGCAAGGGATTTGTGAAGGTCGGCGGACTGCCGTAGAATGCGTAATCGATCATGACAAAAGATCAAACAATTGGAATCAGAGTCACTGCAGAACTGAAGAAGGCGCTGCTTCAAATCGCTACGAAGGAAGGCCGAAGTCTTGCCCAGCTCTGCGAGATTTTGCTAAGAGGTGCCGCTGCATCGTACAAAGAAGAAGGGCATGCATATCTCCAGCGCCTTCTCTCCCGCCAGAAGAAAGAGCCCTCCGAATAGTTCCGGCTCAGCCGGAGGGGGAAATTCTGAAATGTGTTGCTGTTTTGGGCACAGCTCTTCAGAAAACCACATCCGTAGTGCTGGTATCGGCCACAAACATGATGCATAATGTCACCTGGTAGTACGGTGGACCCTCAGGACGTTGAACGTTCCTACTCTTGTGCGGGCTTAGTTTTTTCAATTCCCCCACATTTCCAATGATGTTATTCCGGATGGCGATCCCGCTCGCTATTTGGTTCTTAGGAGTACACCCATGGCTAGCAAAGGTCAGCGTCAGGAATTAGAAACGAGCAAAAATCAAAGCAGCATCGAGCGACCCGAAAAAGAACCGCTCTTGCGGGTGGTCCAACCCCCTTCTCCTTCGATCACCCCGCGCATCGAAGTCGACTTCAAACATTTGGATGATGGCCGCGTGGTTGAACTCGTGGAGGATCCGGCCGACCCAACAAAGACCAAGTTCGCCGTGTTCGATGGCGGAAAGGTATACCTTGCGGATGCGGTTGATTACCGCGGCCAGATTCTTGTGCCGATCGGACGCACAGCGAATGGGCTTGAAGACATCAGTCTCCCACGTGCGCCCCGTCCGTATGAGTCAGCCGAAGAGGTGTTCTACCGGACGCACAACCTGATCGTGTCTTGCGTCGCCATTCCGAATCCGTACTCGCTTGTGACTGCTGCGATCGTTCTGAATTCATGGTTCGCGGATCGGCTGCGTCCGCCCGTTTACCTCTTGCTGACCGGACTCCCGCAATCGGGGAAAACCACCCTGCTCGAGATGCTGCAATTGCTTTGCCGCCGGCCCCTCTTGGTCTCCGACATTTCATCGGCGGCCGCCTTCGACGCATGCAGTCGCTTTGGCTGTACTTTATTGATCGACGAAAATGACTGGCGCGCCGATCAAAATAGCCGGGCTTTGCGGAAGCAACTTCGCGCCGGAACGAGCAAAGGCCTGCTCGCAAAGCACCTCCGGAAAACGCAGCACGCCTACGGAACGAAGATCCTTAGTGGTGTCGAGTTACCGGATGACGCGGCCCTCATGAGCCGCTGTATCCATCTGCCGATGGACGAAACCGACCGCACTGACCTACGAAAGCCATGGGATCCGCAGATCATGAAGGCAGCGGATGCTGTTAGAGGACAACTCCTCCAGTTTCGGCTGGAGCGATATGCATCGGTCTCCCCTCGAATCATCCCTGGCGCGGAAAAACTCCGGCCGAGGTCCCGCGACCTGCTCAGCACCCTGATCGCTCCCCTTGAAGGCGTGGAGGTTGTGGAGCAGTTCCTGCTCGCATTCTTCACCGCCACACACGATCCCTCGACTCGGGACCTTCTCTCGCCGGCACAGTCGGCCGTTGTCGCTGCGTTGTTTGAGCTTGTCCATCTTCCAGCTAAAGTCGGATTTGTTCAAGTCGGCGTTGTCGCTGGCCTAGCCAACCAAATCCTTGACGCAATGGGTGAGCGGTTCAAGTTAAATCCGCGTGGGACCTCCAGTATCTTGGCAAGCATGGGGTTCACCCAACGCGACCGGTCTAACCGAGGATCGCTCATGCCTCTCGACAAAGAAACCGTTGCGAAAATCCACAGGTTGAAGCGCCGTCACAACGTCCACTGGCCCGAGTCGCAGACCTTAAAAGCCCAGATGGACGCGTGCAATTTCTGCAACGACAGTCCCTCGCCAACTTCAACAGAATCAGCTGGATAGCGATGGCAGTCCGGTCCTCGTGATGGGACCGAAGAGCCAACTCCTATGGCCCGATACTTCGCGGAGCAGTGCATGTCGTGTACATCGTGCACATTGCTTTGATGGCAATATGCGGCGGTAAAGAACGACGAGTCGGCTTGCGGTACTCCCTGATGCTGAGTGCGTCTGCAGGCAAGGAGACGTGTGAGGTGAAAGACCAGTAATACAGATTTGCAAAACGAACTTACCTAAACCACTTGAAATCTGTAGGTTGTCTTTCCCGACACAAGCGCAAACTGCATGGTCATGGTAAAAGAGATGCGAAAGTTCTGTCGAAGCGCGAGTGAAACTCACCGCTCATCGATATCTCGGTTGCCAAACGGGAAGCTATCGCGAAGCTAAGTTGAGCGCCTGGTTAAATTTGCGTACTCTGCAGATATTGAGGATGGCAGACGCGCCGGATAACGCTCACTCCTATTGTGGACGTTTCGCCGTGTGATAGGCATGACGATTTGCGTTGTAGCTCAACAGGCAAATAAGTTGCAGTACTGATTTTTCCGACCGTGGGGCACGGATCGGTCTTTACTTTTAGCTTGCCAATCGAGCCGGCGACGAAGGGCGCACAGTGAAGCTCCCGCCGATTCTTGCAATTTTTTCTGAACTCTAAATCGTTTGTGCCGGGCGGGCCTGTTCCGACAATTCCAATCGGTAGCCGACCCACGGTTCCGTCAGCAAATATTTGGGGGAACTCGGGGACGCTTCGATTTTTTTCCGCAACCGGTTCACGAACACGCGCAGGTATTCCTGCTCGCCTCCGTAGTCGGGGCCCCAGACTTCTTGGAGCAGTTCCCGGTGAGTAATCGTTTTGTTCGCGTGCGCGGCAAGATAAAAGAGCAGGTCGAACTCTTTGGTCGTCAGCCGGATTTGCTTGCCATCCGCGACGATTCTCCGCGCTTCAAAATCAATTTCAATATCGCCCAATTTTAGCTGCTTTTCTTCCATACCCGCGGGAAAACTCGTTCGCCTGAGGAGGGCGCGGATTCGCGCCATCAATTCGGACACGCTGAACGGCTTAGTCAAATAGCCGTCGGCGCCGGCGTCGAGCGCCTGGACCTTGTCTCGCTCCGCGCCACGCACCGTAACCATAATAATGGGGAGGTCGGACGCGAGACGAATCTCACGGCACGTTTGGACGCCGGAAATGCCGGGCATGTTGACATCAAGAAGCACCAGATCGTACTTCTCGGATCGGATGAGGTCCAGCGCCTCATCCCCCGTACGCGCGTCTGAAACTTCGTAGCCCTGCGCGACCAGCGTCGTGCGCATCACGCGCCGAATCTGCGGCTCGTCATCCACCACCAAAATATGTCCCATGCTCATTTCACACCTCTTGCTATCAGGACGGCTTAATTTACCGGAAGCACGCCCACATAAATACGGTAGTCCTAAAGCGGTAAAGAGAGCGTAAACATTTCACAGACAATATCTAAAGACTTTTGTATGAACGGATTGGCATTGCTTCGCGGCTTCTGGGCGCGCGACGATCGATGGGTTCTGAAACCCGAGGCGTAGCCTTAAGCCAGCGTACGCCCGCGCTTTAAGTGTTGGGAGATGTCGACTTGATCTAGCTTTGGGAAGCGAGGGGCCGTCAAAGGCGGGCGTAATCTACGCCCGCCTCCACGGCAATACTGACACAACTGATGACCCGGTCTGACGATTCCGCAGGGCTTAGAAGATTAGCTTCAAGCCCAACTGAACGTCGCGGGCGCTTCCCGAGCCGAGCACCGGGTTTCCGGCGGCTTGGTCGGGGGTTTCGTTGGCTAGGCCAAGTTGGCCCGTGGACGGATCGTTGTTGGTCAAGTGCCCTGAGTCCACCTGCCCGAAGACGGGATGGTTGAGAACATTGAACAGCTCCCCGCGGAACTGAACGGTCAGCCGTTCTTTGATTTTAAAATCCTTGGTGAACGAAAAGTCCCATGTACGGAAATTCGGGTTGCGGAAAATGTTCTTCCCGACCGTGCCGTAAGTTCCGTAGGCCGGAGGGGTCAGGGCAGATTTGCCCGACGCATAGCAGCCGTTGAAAAAGAGCGCGGTATAAGCAAGGTTGCCCGGACCTCCCGTTTGCGCCGTGCAGAGAGGGTTGCCGACGCCGACGGTAGGATCGGCAGCACATTGAGTCGGAGTCTCCGGCAGGGCGCAAGGCCCGAAGAAGGGAATTCCGTTTGGAGTCGCGATGAAATCCTTGGTATTACCTGCAAAGTTCCAGGCTTCGCCCCACGCGTTGGGGTTGTTAACCTCGTTGGTTCCGCTGAAGTCGTTGCTTTCATCCTGAGCAGACCAGGGGGTCCCAGGCTGGAGGGTTACGATGGAGTTGATCGCCCAACCTTGAAGGAGCTGTGCCGGCGCTTTGATGGAGGGGAGTGCGTAGTGCATCTCGAAGGTGAAGCGATTCCGAATGTCGTAATCGCTGTTCCCGTAATTCAAACTGGGGACCAAGTTGTTCAGCGGGACGGAGCTGCCGAAATTCTGGGAAACATCGTCCAGCGCGTGGCTGTAGGTGTAAGCTGCGGTGAAGGACAAGCCGTGTGATGTCCGCTGCGTCAGGCTGGCCTGCAGGGCGTTGTAGTGAGACGTATCCTGGTTCGAGAGCTGGTCGATCCAGGAGATGTATGGGAACTTTGCGCTGTAGGGGGTCACCACGGGCGCGATGTCGGGTCCGTTACTGCAGGTGGTGTAGGTCAGGGGATCCGGACTGGCGCAAGTGGCTAGGTTTCCTGCTGAATACCCGGCGCCTACGGCCGGCGCGTTGATGTCTCTTGTCCCAAAGATTTTCGTTCCGTGGTTGCCCAAATAAGCGACATCCAGAGAGAGGTTGTTGGTGAAGCTGTGCTGAATGTCGATGTTCCAAGTTTCGACGTAAGGTGTACGCAGATTACGGTTGTAGGCGGCCGTAGAGCAGGGCCCTGGTGCGGTACCGTCAAGGGAGGCAAACGGTGAGCCCGGAGCAAAGGCATTGAGAGCAATCGGAGTCCCGTCCCCGCACGCCACGAGGTTACCATTAAAGATGGGTACGGCACCGTTACTCCGCCAATTGTCCGTGAGCGACTGCTCTGGTGGCGTGAAGGTTGCTGCCGCTATGTTTCCAGTGCCCGCCACGCAGCTCCCGCCCACGCAAAGTACAGCCCCCGTTGGAACCTTGCCGAGGCCCACATTGTTGCCGCCGGAATTCAAGAACGCCGAAGAGGGCACGAACTCATACAATATACCCGCGCCCGCACGGATCACCGTCTTCTGGTTGCCGAAGACATCCCAAGCAAAACCCACCCGGGGCGACCAATCGCGGTGATCTGGGTTGTAGGGCGCAGTGATCCCGTTCCCGACCTGGACAAAGCCGTTCGGGGAGTTGGGGTCGAAGTTGCCCAATTGGTTGTTGGCATCCGACCAAACCGTGCCCAGCTCATAGCGCACGCCGATGTTGATGGTGAGTCTGGGGGTCGCCCGGTAGTCATCCTGGATGAAAGCGGCGAGGTGGTTCGTGTGCACATCCCGGATCGCATTCCCCTCGAAGATAGCTGAACCTGAGCCTACGTAGCCGAGGAGGAAATTCTCAAGTGCAGTGCAATTGGGGATGCAAGGGAAGGAGGAGGGGTCCAAGAGTTTCTCGGGCTTATCCTCGGCCTTGAAATTAAGTCTGCCCTTGCCGTCGGCTGTGGCGCCGGAATTGGTTTCCACGTAGGTGTATTCACCGCCAAACTTGAAGGCGTGTTTCCCTTTCAGAAGGGAGATGTGGTCGACAAACTCGAGATTTTGGTTCGGCCCGACAAACTTAGGCCAATTGGCCCCCAGCCGGGTGAAGCCGGTGGGCTCGATTAGCGCGAGACCGCCGTAGACGGGGCTGGTTACACCCGAATTCATGTCATAGCCCGTCGGCACTCCGTTGGAGATACCCCACGGAGCCGACGCGAGTGCGCCTTGGTCGGCGCCTTGAAACGGCAACTGATAGTGGGTGTAACCCACCTTGAATTCGTTCACAAGCGAGGAGCTGGGAACAAACGTCCAGCTGCCCGAGCCGACTCGAGCCTTTACGGGAAAGTAAGACTCGAAGAAGTTCGAAGCGATCGCCGACGGGTTGTCATTCCAGGTGCCAGCGCCATCGGCAATGAAAACCATACCGCTGAAAGTGCTCTTGTCGTTTGGGTGATAATCGACCTTGGCCAGCCCGTTGTATGTACTATTCACGTCCGACATCGCTGCCAAGCCGCCCGGAACGACCGATTTTTGGTTGGGGAACTCATTGCCGAGGTTAGTCGGAAACACGTTCTCGAAGGTGCTTGTGGCGGGTTGAGGTGTGCAACTGCCGGCAGGGAGACCCGCCAAGGTGGCGCTCAGCCCGCTGACGTTTGCTCGGCCAATGGCGTTGCAAGCATCTACCATGCTGATGGCCGGGTTCGGGGTGCTGAGCGCCGCATCCACCGGCAATTGGACTGCCGACGTGATTCCCAGGTTCAGGCTCTGGGCTTCAAAGCCAGCATACCAAAACAGCTTGTCTTTCAGGATGGGACCGCCGGCAGTGGCGCCGTATTGTTCGAACGACAGAGACGGTACCTGGACGGGCGGTCCCGGTTGGAAGAAGTTCTGCGCGTCCCACGAGCCGTCGCGACCAAAGGCGTAGGCGCTGCCGTGGATGGAATTCGTGCCGGATTTCAGCCCAATGTTGATGGCGACCCCAGGCTTCCACCCTACTTCCGCCTTGGGATCCTGCTGAATGTTGAAGTCCTGGATGGAATCGATGGGCAGGATCGTGGCCGCATCGCCCGCAGGGGCATAGCCGTTGAGGAGCTGCGCGCCCTGACCCCATTCGTACATATTCAGACCGTCGATCAGGAACATGCTGTCGCCGGGCCGCAGGCCCATGCTCGACTGATTGCCTCCTCCGCCGCCCGGTTGATTGATAAATCCAGGGCGCAGCGCCAGCAAGTTGACGAAGTTGCGGCCATTCAGCGGAAGATCGGCGATCTTCGAGCTTTCGATATTGCCGGTCAGGGTAGCCGAGGTAGTTTCCACGAGAGGGATCGCTTCGGTTACCGTAACCGTCTGGGCTTGTTCCCCGGGCTGCATGGTGACGTCCACCTTGGCTTCCTGGCCCACGGCGATCTGCATGCCTTCGCGGGTATACGTCTTAAAACCTTTGAATTCGACACGAATACTGTACGTACTCGGGTCAAGGTTCGGCGCTGCGTACTCGCCGGCCTCGTCGGTGGTCAAAGTTCGCGAGACGCCCTTCAGCGTATCGGTTACAGTCACAGTCGCGCCGGCAATACTGCCGCCCGATTGATCTCTTACGGCTCCCAAGATGCGGCCTTGATTGGTTTGCGCGTAAAGCGAAGCGGAGATCAGCAATATCCCGACCATTGAAGCCAAAACTTTTGCAGCACTTGAAACACACCCACGCCACGACACGAAAAGCGCTGAAAGGTTCATATGCCCCCCCTTTAAACATCGGTTGAAAATCTGGCCTGTGGATACACCCTCTATGGGCGCGTGTTTAGCACCTGCTTGAGATGAATGTCAATGTATTTCTTTATTTGAATCTCGCGGCGTGTGGAAAATGACGGTGTTTCGCTGAAGCGGAATGCAGGAAATTTCATCCGCTCCGAGCGGGGCGTTTACTGCATGGAGGGCAAAACCGGGTGGAGTCCGAAGGCTTCGTTTTCAAACATGTCTTCGCAAATCGCTTCTCCCGCACGGGCGTCAGCCCTGATGCGGAATGTTCGCGGCGTGGCATCCCATGTCTTTGTGTAGGCAATCGGATCGTCGATGGTGAGGTTGAGCTGGAGGGTCTTATCGTCCACCCGCCGGAAACGTTCAATGAGGTGCAGCTTGTCGCTGTGCGGGTGCCCCATCCGATCGAGCCAATTTACATCGCTGATCCCAACTGTATCGACGACAAATGTATCGCCATCCCACTTGCCGATCGAGTGCCCCATCCACGTGGGCTGAAGATCCGCAGGGTGCGGGCGCCCGTCGGTGTAGATTTGGCGTATGTTGCGGCCAATGAACATCAGCATACGGTCCGGCAACTCGACGAGTTGGAACGCGGCCTGAACGGCTGCATAAATCCGTGGAACGCCGTTCGGGAGGCAGCTGTATGCGGGATCATTCGACTCTTCCACGGGGTGCGGGCCGAAGGAAGGCTTGTTGGCTTTAAATTTCGCTTCGGACCAAGGGGTCATAGGAGGTTCCTCCGCGATCAGGGCATAGTTGTACCAAGGTACGCCCCGCGGCGCGCGTAACGCCCAAGTTCCAGACAGACTCTTAACTGGAACTGTATTCTGGCCCTTTGCCGGTCCCGGCTGGGTTGCATTGGACGGCGCGTCCGATTGAGCGCGCGCGGCGAAAGAGAGTGCGAGCGCAGCCGGCAGTATCAGCAGTGAAGAAGTTAAGCGACGCATTGGAAGCTCCACTTATATCCGTTAAATAAAATTTATATTAAGTACTATCAGTCTCTCGAAGGCAACATCGGCTTCAGTCCAAACGCCTCGTTGATGAAAATATCCTCGCACGCTCCCCCGCCGGCCCGCGCGCTCGGCGGCCTCAACTGGAAAACTTTCCGCGCCGTCCAGGGCGCCGTGTAGGCCTTGGGATCGTCGATCGTCATCTCCAGCTCCAAAGTATTGTAGGCCACGCGGCGGAAGCGCTCCACGAAGTGCAGCGCGTCGCTGTGCGGATGGCCCATCCGGTCGATCCAGGTTCGGTCATTGATACCGACGGTGTCGACGACGAACGTGTCTCCCTGCCAGCTTCCAATCGAATGGCCCATCCACAAGGGGCGCAAGTTATTGGGATGCTGGCGCCCATCCGTATAGATTTGGCGGACATTTTGCCCGAAGAGCATGAGCGTTCGGCCGGGCTGCTGAATGATCTGCATCCCGGCGGCGATGGCGGCGTAGACGCGAGGCACTCCCGGCGGGAAACAGCCGTAGGCCAGATCGTTCGAATCTTCCTTCCTGTACGGGCCGAAGGAGGGCTTGTTGGCAGCGAATTTTGCCTCCGCCCAGGGTGTCATGGAAAGGTCTTCGCCGCGAAGCGCGTAATTCCACCAGCCCCCGTCATCGTTGCCATAGACGCTTTTCCGAGCGTCGCCGACAGGCGGACGCGCGCCCCAAGTGCCGGACAAATCGTGGACCGGGTTTGGCTCCTGATCTCCCGCCACTTGCGAGGGCGCCGGTTTCGTCTCTTCACCCATTTGGCCAAACATCACGGAGGGAAACACAAGCGCCGATGCCAACAGAACCGAATATATTAAGTGTTTTCGCAAATCAGAAACTCCGGTCTTATTGGCGGTCTACGAGTTTTTCCTGCTCGCACACGCCTTCCCAGTCAAGAGCCAGGCTCGGCTGCAATTGAAAGCCGGTTTGTACCGTCCAGGGCTTTGTGTATGCCTTTGGATCCTCGATCGTTATTTCGTCGCTGAGGGTGTCGTGGTTGACGCGCCGTATCCGCTCGGTGACGTGCAGCGCATCGCTGTGCGGATGGCCAGCCCGATCCAGCCAGGTCTTGTCATTGAAGCCGATCACGTCGATGACGAGCGTATCGCCCTCCCACTTGCCGATGGAGTCGCCCATCCAGAGCGGAGGATCCAGAAACTCGTCATGCGCGCGCCCATCAATATAAATGTGGCGAACGATGCGATCGTACTCGAACATCATGATCACTTCATCCGGGAGCTGCACAATTTCTATCGGCCTGGGATGGAGATAGATTCGGGGCAGGCCGGGTGGAAAACAGCCGTACACCGGATCATTGGATAGCTTCGGCGTTGTTTTATTGGGGCCGAAGACGGGCTTGGCGGCCTTGTATTTTTCCTCTCCCCAAGCGGTCATGGGAGGAACCTCTTTGGCAAAAGCAAAACTGGAATACGCGTTGGCGCTCGCGGATGGATGTACGAGCCACATGCCAGAAAGGTCAGCCGGCGCTTTTTGGGGAGCCTCCGTAGCCGCTGATTTCCCAGCCATTTGAGCGAGCGCAATGGAAAAGGAGGCGAACAGGATTGGCACTGCCAGGATTACACACATCCGGTATTTGCGCATGAAGGCCCTCAGCGGTTCAGAATTCCGCATACCTGAATTTAGTCGCGGCGTCGATGGAATGAGGCCGCTGGCAAGTGTCAACCCTCAGTTATCATCGCCACCGAGTGCGGTGATCTCTTTGCCGTCGGCCATTTGCAGCTTCATCACGCGGATGACGTTGGCCCCGTTCTTGGCGCGATTCCCGATCATCGTAATTTGATCGCCGGGCTTGAACATATCCTTGGTCCACCCACGCCTGTGCAAAGTGCCGGGATTGGTGAATTCGCCGTCCCATTTCACGAGCGTGCCGTTCTCGTCGGCCACGTTAATAAACAGCTGGCAGTGGGGATTGATAAAGTCGAACTCCACGACCGTTCCCTTCAGGGTCGTGTTTTGCGACGTATCGTATGCCGCCGCTCCGTGGTGCGCGAACATTGGACCAGCAACTAAAAGAAGAACTACAGCAGCGCCCAGAATTACTGTCAGCTTGCGTGTCATCCTATGCCTCCCTCGTGCGTTCAGATCGGCCTAACAACGAATTGTATTACTTTGCCGGGACAAACTTCTGAATCCTTTCGCCGGTCGTGACTTCTCCCGTGTAGATGTTTCCTTGCGAGTCCGCGGTGGCGACGTGCAAGCCGTGGAACTGGCCCGGCAGATGCCCGGCGTGGCCAATCCTGCCCGCCACGGAGCCATCGTTACGGTTGAGAATCCACACGACGCTATTCATCATATCAGCGACGTAGAGATATTTTTGTTGCGGGTCGGGGGAAAAGTTAATGGAGCCCGCTGTATTGTTGCCGCTATTATTGGCCACCGGAAATTCCTTCAAGAATTTGCCCTGCTTCGTGAAGACTTGAATCCTGTCGCCGCCGCGGTCGCAAACGTAAACCAGCCCGTCATTGGAAATATGCACGCAGTGGACCGGCTCGCGGAATTGCTTGATCGGCGCATCCCCGGGAACGCGCGACGGCAATGGATCGTTACTGATTTGATCCAAAGGAACGCCGTAGGCTCCCCAGCCGCGCTTGTACGCACCGGTATCGGAATCGTATACGATCATCCGCTTATTCAAATATCCATCGGCGATGTAGATTTCGTGGGCCGCGTCATCCAGTTCCGCCGCGGCGACACCACGCAACAGAAGACTTGTTTGTTGATTGTCCTGCTTCTGCTGATCCTGCTGCTCTACCGCGGGGCCACGATGGCCAAAGTCCGAGATGAACTTCCCGTCGGCCGTAAATTTGAGCAGGGTGTCTCCGGACTTCGCACCCGCGAGCCAGACGTTTCCCTGTTTGTCCACAAAAATTGTGTGTTCCGAAGCAGGCCAGCCGGGTGCGTAGTTGGGACCGCCCCAGGACCGCAGGAGATCGCCCTCGACATTGAATTCCAACACCGCAGGCGGCGGCACGCAGCATTCCGCGGTGGGCGGAATCAGCGTTGCAAAATTCATGGTCTTGTCCAGGTCACGCGGACGATTCAGGACCCAGATGTTGTCGTGCTTGTCCACGAACATTCCGGTGACGCCCATGATGGTCCAGTTCACGGGCAACGGTTTGGGCCAATTGCCGTCCAGCTTGTAGCGGGGAGAATCCTGCGCCTGAACAGCGGAGGCTACGCTCAGCGCCAAACTCACGCAAAGTCCGGCAATCAAGGCACATGCCGTCATCCAATTCTTCGCACAACGCATTTGAGTACTCCTCTCTGGAGTTGCCTGATGGTCAGGCGGCATAGGAAACGATTCCCGACAAGAAATGGAAAGCTCAATATTTTTCTGCCGCTCTATTTGCCGACTTCTGCAATCATTTGCGCTTCGCTTCATATTAGCTCAACAAGATTTAGTTGACACGCCGGGAAAAACAAAACCGGCGCAAGAACCGTAAGTGAATTTCTTTGATTACTCCCGAGACTCGTTCCACGCCTGTCCGCTCACAATATGACGCACCGATCGCACGGCTGGTTTCAGTAGTGTCATCGAATTTTCCGGCGCGGGGATGTGAGGTCGGATTCACAGGCCCAGATTGCAGTCGTCGCGGGTTTCCCCAATCTTCGATTTTGAAAATCCGTTGCGCTCAAAGTGAATTTGAGGATGGAGATTTATATTTGCACGGCAACGAAAGTCAAGCGAAATCCCTTGACATGCTTGAAACTGAATGATAATCCCGCGCATCAATGGTCTTTGAAAAGCGGCATATGATCGCCTGGTCCGCAGATAGTAGTGAGAGCCTTACACTGCTCATGCGATGTACAAACGATCTCGCGGATTGGCGCCATCCCGGTGGTATTAGCGGGTTATTCCCTTCTGCCCCAAGGAGACAATGATGAATAGGCCCCGATATGCGCTTGCGGCTTTTGTTTTGGCGATACTTCCCGGGACGTTCCTGGCGCTGGCACAAGATGGCGAGCAGCAAGGGGGCGCTCAGCGGCATGCGATGACTTTCTTCGTCACGAGCGTCGGCGGCGGCGACGGCGCCAATCTCGGCGGTTTGGCTGGAGCCGATGCGCATTGCCTGATGCTCGCAACCGCGGTGGGAGCAGGCAACCACACCTGGCACGCCTACCTCAGCACGCAGGCCAGGGACGGCCAGCCGGCGATCAATGCGCGCGATCGAATCGGGACGGGGCCGTGGTACAACGCGCGCGGACAACAAATCGCTAAAGGGCAAGCCGATTTACACGGAGACACGCTGGAACTCGCGCGTCTCGGCAGCAATCTTTTTAAACAGTCGGCGCTGAATGAGAAGGGTCAGGTGATGAACGGCGTTGGAGACACTCCGAACACTCACGACATGTTGACGGGCTCGCAGACCGACGGCCGAGCCTATACCGACAGCCAAGACCACACGTGCAACAATTGGACCAGCAACGGCGCAGGCAGCGCTCAAGTGGGACATTCCGACCGCATCGGCGCCGGGAACAGGTCCTGGAATTCCGCGCATGCCAGCAAAGGCTGCAGCCAGGACAATCTGGTGAGCACGGGCGGCGCGGGCTTGTTCTACTGCTTCGCCATCAACTAATTACCCGCACCGGGGCACGTGAGTTCGACGCTAGCGGACTCATTCACAATTCCGACTGCTCGATCTCAAATCTCCAATCGCGCCGTTTCCCGCCGCAGTTTCTGAAAGACTATCTTGCTTGGGCCGACTTTGCCGGCGATTCGCCGCGTTGGTGCTCGAAGTAATCAATAAAATCGACGATATGGTCGTTGTACTCGTCCGGGTAGAGCCGGAAATCGAAATGATCGGCCTTGTTTACGATGATCATTCGCACCTTCGGATTTTGTACGGCGATCAAGTCGTAGAGCGCGAGACCACGCGCCAGCGGGACCGAGTGTTCGTCGTGCCCCCAGATAATCAGCACCGGAAACGGGAGGACGTCCGGTTGGTTCTGTATGCGCGCGAGCAGGTCTCTCTTATAGATATTGAAGGGCGAATCCACGGGACTAGTTCCTGAACGCTCTCCGGCGCCGGCCCTGATCTTCTCCTCGGCCTCTTTCGATTTCGGAAGATCGTTCATATATACCGCCGCGTCCCAGAACTCCTGATCCCAATTCGACTCCGGCTTGTAGGACAGGGCCTGAAGCCTGCATTTCCAGAAAGCCATTTCCGGTTCCTTCGGGCATTTGAGCACCGGGTTCTCGCTGGGCGGTACGCCGGGTCCAAGAGGCGCCGCCGTGACGCTATCCATAATGGTCAATGTTCGGATGATGTCCGGATGCTCCACAGCGATGAAGAGCGCCATCCCGCCTCCATGCGAATGGCCAACCAGGTTGACCTTGCCGAGCTTCAGAATTTGAATGAACTGAACGATGTGGTCCATTTCGGCGTGGATGTTGTAGTCCCTGTCCGTCTTGGGATTGTCCGTCAAGCCGGAGCCCAGCCGGTCCAGCGCGAATACGTGAAAGTGCTTGGCCAAGCCGGGGATATTTTTCGCGAAGTAGTTTGCGCTGGCGTGGCCCGAGAAGCCTTCTTCCGCGTGAATCATTACCAGCGGCTCACCGGTGCCCATTTCGTAGTAACGCGTCCTGATCCCGTTGACGTCCACGAATTTTGCCTTGAGGCCGTCGATGGAGCCGTCTTCGTTGACGGCCTGCGCTTGGCCGGCAGCAAGCATCATCACCACCGCAAGCATTAGGGCTTTCAGCGGCACGGTCCAATCGGCTCGATGGCGGCGCAGGCCGGAGCGGAACGGAAGTCCTTCGATGGATTCCTTCTTGGTTGACACGAGTTTGTCCTTTCAGGAGCGGGTCGCGCGGGGCTTTTATTCACTCTCGCCAGAGGCCTCTCCTCAACGCGTTAAGTCACCGGTTTAAATGCATTTTCAACCAGCAGCAAAATGATCGCCCGCCGAACGCTATCACAAAGGGCCTCGACGCGCACAGTGAGTAATACTGAACCACCGTTGCAATTCATTCGATTCGAGAAGGAACACAGGTTTTTTCCCGGCACCGGCGAGACGCCGGCGCCACAACACATCATCTACATTTCGATCTGCGACTTCCCAATTCTGAGTGCTTAGTGAGAAGCCCGGGCTAGGCCGGGATTCGGGCGCGCGGGCGCTTTCGCTTCCACTCATAGTCCTTGCGCAGCAGGGCCTGGTGTTTCTTGCACTGCGCGCAGATTTCGGCGAACGCCGTTTTCACGCTGGCGAGGACGTCGGACCCTTCTCCGGAGGCATGCAGCGTGCCCGTGGGAAGCGAGAGATTGATGGAGAATGTGTAGTTTTCCTTTCGCGCTTGCTTCTCGATATCCGCGTGCAACAGCACCAGGTCCGGGGCGTACCGCTTCAGCAGCTTGTCCAGCTTCGCGGCTTGCCGTTGCGTTTCTTTTTCGACGGGCTCGCGCCATTCTTCGTGAGCATTGCGGATCGTCAGTTTCATGGGAAAACCTTTCCGGGCGAAATTTGGAAGGGGGTTGCGATTCGCGGCTCGATCCCGAAGCGCATGGCAATTTCAGAATAACAATTCGCCAATGCGGTTGCAAATTGCCGGTTCCCTGAAGACACCTGAAACTTCGCAGCGACATTGGTGTCGAAACTTCGCGGCTACTTCTTGAAGAGGTTTTCAAACGCCTGGCGGGCGTCGAGAGGCCGTGCGGCGCGTTCCGGCGAAGCCGAGGGGCCCGACGGAGGAGCCGACGGCGCGGTATCCTTTTCAATCGTGGTGCGAAATTCGTAGAACGTGCAGTCGTTGACCTGGTCTTTCCGCGCGATCCGTTCGGGAACGGGCTTCATGCATTCAAAGCGCGCGGCGGTGTCAAAGTAAGCGCACTGCTTGCAGCAATGCAGCTCGAAAGCGCAACGCGGGCACTTCCCTTTCGGATCGAAGCCCTGTTGAAGCACGGCGCCGCAATTGGAACAGCGCGCGCGTGTAATCGTGCCCACCATGCGCGGCGTTCGCGGTCCGATCTGTTCCTGACGGGGATGGCCTTCGTGGTGCTGACGTTTTTCTTTTTTTTGGGGCTCGTCGGTACTCTGGTAGCCCCTGTGTTTATACTTCCGGTCCAAGGAAAACCTCCGGGGGAAAAACAATCATACTCTGAATCAGAAAATGCCAGTCGATGTATTAAGCGAATCTGTCAAAAATCCTAAGAATCCTAAAAATGGTTGATTGCGGGTCAAAACCGTTCTCGGGCTGTTGCTTACGATCCGCGGGCCCACAGGCGAGCAAATCCTTCCGCTCGCAAATCCGGCTGCAATAATTTCCGTGGCATTCCGGCATCGGAGAGAATTGCTTCGGCGGCCAGGTAACCGGAGCGGACGGCTCCTTCCATTGTGGACGGCCAGCCCGTCAATGTCCAGTCCCCTGCAAGAAATAATCCTGAGATGGGACTTTTCTGCACGGGACGCCACCGGTCCGAACCAGGCGCCGGCGAAAACGTCGCGGACATTTCCTTGACGACGGTTCCCTTCACGAGCGTGGCCTCGCGAGTTTTGGGAAGCACATCGCGCAATTCTTCGAGACAGAGCGCGATAATCTCCTGCCGCGAGCGCGAAGCCAGGCCGTACGAAGCGCTGATGACCAGCTGCAAATATTGCCCGCCATCTTTCGCAACGCCGCCGTACAGTTGCGTCTTGTTGAACACCCACTGCGTCGTGCTATCCAGCAGCGTGAGGAACGGCTCGCTCATCACGGTTCGATCGAACCAGAGATGCACTCCTGTGATCGGCGAGGTCCGCAAATTGCGCAAGTTCAAAAACACGGGCTCGCTTTCCACAATCTCCTTGGGAAGCAGTTCCGGCAAAACGTCCTGCGACACCGCGGCGAGATAATAGTCCGCCGTCTCTACCGAGCCGTCTTCCCTTTCCAATCCTTCGACGCGGCCATCCACAACAAGAAATTCTCGCGCCCCGGCGCGCAACTGAACTTCCCCGCCCTGAGCGGCAAGCGCCTTGCGGCAGCCTTCGTACAACTCGCCGAGAGGAACTCTTGGAATGCCGACTCGATACCCGCCGCGCGTGGAGAGAAACGCTTTCCAGAACACGTCGATTCCGTAGCGCGCGTCGATGCGATCGAGTTCTTCATCGAGCGCGCTGACCAGGATGACTTCCCAGAATCGGCGAATCGCACGCGCGGTTTGGCGATGCTTTTGCAGCCATGCGAGCATCGTGACATTTTCAACCGCGACATCGCTTGAAAGATCCGTCGGGTGTCCTCCGCTGCGCGCAATGGCGAGCAACGCCTGCGCGATGGCGCGTTTGTCCGCCCAGCCGAGCAGCGGAAAAAACGCAAACGAAGGGGCCATGTGCAACGGCGGCGGAAGGGCCACGGATGCGATTGCGCCGCGCTTCCCATCGGGCGCGGCAAACAGCAGCCGGTCAAAAAATCGAATCTGATCCGCGGCACCGACGCGGCCGTAGAAATCCTCGAGATTCGTGCAGCATCCGAGCGTGACGTGCTGGCAGTTGTCGACGTGTTCCCCGCCGGGCAACACGTAAGACGCCGCACGGCCACCCAGATGGGGCCGCTTTTCGAGCAAACGCACGCGGAAGCCGGCTTCAGCCAGCGCGACGGCCGAGGAAAGTCCCGCCAGGCCGCCGCCGATCACGATCACGCTCTTCGAGGACATTTTTTTGGGAGTACCAGCCCAGCCGCGCGCGCAGGAGGATCCCCGTTTTTTCGGGAGTGCTCAGCCGCACGCGTTCGGAGAAAACATCATACCCGCGCGCTTCGATGCGGCGCAGCAGGCTGCTGTAAATTCGCGCCAGCGCCCAGAGCGCGGCGCGCGCATCCGCATGCACGAGCGGGATGAGTCCCACGCCCTCGCGGTAAAAATTCCAGGCGCGCGCCGCCTCAAATTCAAGCAGGCCGCGCATTTCCGGCGTGAGCGGCCCGCGCGCCAGCGCCTCGGGCCGGACATTGAATTGCTCGAGATCCTCAACCGGCAGATAGACGCGTCCCATTTCGTGGTCGCTGTGCACGTCGCGGAGAATGTTGGTCAGTTGAAAGGCGATGCCCAGCTTTTCCGCCAGGTCCGGCGCGTGCGGATCGTCAAATCCAAAAACGTGCAGGCACGTAAGGCCCACGGTTCCCGCCACGCGGTAGCAGTATTCGCGCAATCGGTCGAACGTCGCGTACTCTCCTACGGTCAAATCCATTTCCGCGCCGGAAATCAAATCATGGAAGTAGCGCGGAGGAATACGGAACCGCTCGATCGTGTCCGCAAACGCCGGGAGAATCGGATGGCTCGAAACGTCGCCCGCTGCCGCTGCGTCCAGCGCGGCGCGCCAGCGTGAGAGGCCCCGCTGTTTGTCCGCCGCGCTGCCGATCGTGTCCGAAACGTCATCGACGAGGCGCATGAAGGCGTACAGCGCGCACAGCGCGTCGCGCTTGGCTTGCGGCAGCATGAAAAACGCGTAGTAAAAATTGCTGGCCGATGCGCGTGCGATGCGCCGGCATTCCATATAGGATTGGGCAACTTCGCTAGCGATTCCGGGCGTCTTGTTTTCGACATTTGACGAAAGGCATCCGCCCTCAACAACTGCCAGCCTTACAGGAGCCGCGGGCGCAGCGGGCACCGAAGGCTGAGTGAATGAAAACAGGCGCAGAACGAGAGCGCGCACCAGCAACGAAAACTGCTTCGATTTCGGGATCGAGGGCCGGTGCTCGAGCGTGTTGTATCCGATGGCTTCGATGGCATCGAGCACCGCAAGCCCGCCGCGGCTGAACATTTCGATGTCCACTCGCAGCGCAGGATCGACGCTGCGGGCGAGCGGCATTCCTTCCGCGAACAATTGCCGCGTCCGAGCAATGAGTTCCTTCATCAGCGAAACGTATCGCGCATCGAACCGGCGCTTCACGATATCGTTTTCCGTGAGGCCATGCGCGGCGAGCGACTCAAGCGGAATGTAGATGCGGCCTTTCTCGAGGTCGCGCGTGACGTCCTGCCAGAAATTCGCGAGCTGCAGGGCCGTGCAGGTCGCATCGGAAAGCCGCTGCCGCTCCGCATCGCGATACCCGCATAGATAGAGGACCAGGCGCCCCACGGGATTCGCCGAATAACGGCAGTAAGCGAAAACATCCTCCCAGGTCTCGTACCGGCGCGCGGTCTGGTCGTGGCGAAACGCGATGAGCAAATCGGAAAACGGCTCCATGGGAATGTCGAGCGCAAGAATGGTTTCGCGCAGCGCGATAAACACGGGGTGCGAAGTTTCTCCCGCGTAGCAATCGCGCAATTCCAGGTCCCACTCGTTCAGCAATGCCAGGGCTTTTTCCGGATCGGAAATTTCATCTCCGAGATCGTCGGCCCAGCGGCAGTAGGCATACAGATTGTAAAAATGCTGGTGCAGCCGGCGCGGAAGCAGCCAGGAAACGACGTTGAAATTTTCGTAGTGATGCGTGGCGAGCCGGCGCGTGTAGCGCTCGGCCTCCGCGACTGTGCATCCGGAGGGCGGCAGTCCTCGTCCTATTTCGAGTTCAGCGGGTATTTGCATCTTGCTGGAGACTTTGTGGCACAGGCTTCAGCCCGTGGGGGTTTGACCTTGCAAGGACTGAAACCCACAGACTGAAGTATGTGCTGCTTACGGAATCACCGCGACTTTCATTTCGCCGTTGCGATGCTTCATGTGCTCGAACATTTTCGGAAGTTCGGTGAGCGGAATTTCCGCGTTCACGAAATCGGTCGAGCGGATTTCGCCTCGCGACACGGTTTCGAGCGCGTCCCGGATAAACCGCGGCGTGTGATGGAAGGTGGACTTGATGGTGATTTCCGAATAATGGAGCGAGTTCGGGTCCACGGATACCTGCGTGCCCCGCGGGCAGCCTCCGAACAGGTTCACCGTGCCGCCACGGCGCACCATTTGCAGCGCCCACTCCCACGTTTGCGCCGTTCCCACGGCTTCGATCACGGAATCGGCGCCGCGTCCGCCTTCGGTCAGTTCCCGGACCGCCTTCGCGGGATCGCTAAGATCCGGCGCGATGAACGCCGCTCGCGCACCAAAGCGCTCCGCCGCGCGAATCTGATTCGGCCGCTTGCCGAGGGCAATTACTTTCACGCCGCGGCCCGACAAGACGCGAATAAATTTCAATCCGATCGGCCCGCAACCGATTACCACTGTCGTGTCTCCCGGCTGAATACCGGTCTCATGAATTCCGCGAAGCACGCAAGCCAGCGGCTCAACCATCGCCGCATCCTGAAACGAAACGTGTTCGGGGATCACCAGCATGTTCTGCCGCACGATGCGTCCCGGGATGCGGATATATTCCGCATAGGCTCCGTTGTTGAACAGCAAGTCTTCGCAAAGATTGCTCTGGCCCTTGCGGCAAAACAGGCAAACGTTGCAGGGCGCGGAATTGGAGGGAACCACGCGCGCGCCGACTTTCAAGCCGCCATTCACGTCGGAGCCCAGCGTTTCTACAATGCCGGCAAGCTCGTGCCCGAAAACCGCGGGCGGGGTAATCATGCGCGCGTGGTATCCCCGCTTCCAGACTTTCAAATCCGTCCCGCAGGTCAAGGCGACTTTGACGCGAATCAGCGCTTCATCTGCCGCGAGACGTGGGATATCCACGCTCTCGATCTTCAGATTCTCGCTTCCATATAAAATGGCAGCGGTCATGTGACCGTTCTTTCGGCCGTTTTGTTCGCTTCTATTCAAGGATGAATCACCACTTTTAGAGAATCTCCGACCGGATGGGCGGCCAGCTGCAGCGCCCTGTCCATATCTTCCAATGAAAAGTGATGTGATATCAATTGCCCCACCGGTAACTTGTGCGTAATAATCAGCCGCACGGCATCGTCGGCCCTGTCGATGGCGGCGCTGTAGCTGCCCAAAATTTCCTTTTCGTCCACTCCGACCGCGGCCGCTGGAAACTCGATCCTCATCAGCGGATCATTCTGAGCAAACAATAGCACGCGCCCGCCTGGCCTTGCGAGGTTTAACGCGTCCGTTAATGCTGCCGGAATAGGCACAGCAACCAGCACAACGTCTGCGCCGCGCCCTTGCGTGCGCGATCTGATTTCTTCGGCTAAACGTCCTTCGCGCGGGTCCACTGCCAAATCGATGCCGAGCGACACGCTCTTGGCGCGGCGCTCCGGCATGGGATCGCTGCCAATCACGGTCGCGCCCTCCAGCTTCGAGAGCATCGCCAGAAGCATCCCGATCGGCCCGAGTCCCATGACCACCGCCGTCTCACCCGACGCCACGCGCGCCTTTTCCACGGCCTTGATGCATGTGTTCACGGGCTCGATGAACGAGGCTTCGTCAAAACTGATCTCGTCCGGGACGGCCACCATCCCGCGCTCGGCAACCCACGGCAGGGCGCGCACGTACTGGGCAAATCCGCCGCCGTTGGGATCAAAACCCGCCGTAAGGCCGACTTTCTTGTAGCCCGGACACTGTGAAAACAAGCGCCGCTCGCAATAGAAACATGTCCCGCACGGGACGTGATGAAAGCTCATGACGCGGTCGCCCAGCTTCCACTTGGTAACGCCCGAGCCAACCGCTACGACAGTTCCGGAAACTTCGTGCCCGAAGATCTGAGGGGCCGCGACGAATCCGTGTTCAATTTTTTTCAGGTCCGTGCCGCAGATTCCGCACGCCGCGACACGAATCAATACTTCTCCCGCTCCGATCGCCGGCACGGGAACGGTTTCCACCACCACTCTTCCCTTGCCGCGATACACCGCGGCTCGCATCGTGGATGGTACTGCCTGCGCCGTTCGCGAAGTTTCGAGAATAATTCCCGACTGGCTCATAGCGCGGCCACCGTATCCTGCTCGATGGGAACCAGACGGTCGGCCATGGTTCCCGCAAACGCGTCCAGGAAATCGGCAAGACGCTTGGACGCAAATTTGGAATCGCGGCCCAATTTCAAAAGATCCGGCAAACCCGCGGGCCTGCGCAAGACCTGCGAGATAACCCCCATCACGCGAATCTGGCCCTGGGCGTCGCGCGCCCGCTCGAAATCGTAAGGCATATCGAAGTCCGCCGTGTCGCCAATGGCCCGAATCGCGACGGCCGGGACGCCGCATCGCGCCGCCTCTGCAAGAATCGTGTAGCTCTCCATATCCACCGCTTCCGCCTGGACTCCCAGTTTCCGCTTCTGTTCGGCGCGCGCGACAAGCGTCCTTGACGTTGCCATGCGCTCAATTTGCCTCGCTCCGCAATCCACCGCGGTCGAAAGCAATTCGCGATGGCTCGCTACGGCGACCGGTTCTCCTACTTCGCTGACCAGCCGCGCGGCCAGGATGTCTCCCGGACGATGCCCGCTCCGCAGAGATCCCGCGAGGCCTGTCGAAATGCAAATATCGGGCCTGTAGACGAAAGCCCTCTTGGCAGCGAGCAGCGCGTAGTCCTGCCCCATGCCAGTCAAAATTGCACGAACTTGCGCGCCACCGAACATCGCTTCAAACACCGGCCATTCTCCGGGAAGGCGCATAAAATTCCGGCGACGCTGCCAGGGCGCAAATTCCGATCGCACTGCGAATGTGACCAAAATTTTCATGAACTCCGGCACTCATTCAGGCCGCGCGCACGCCGGCAACAGCCGGCGCACGTCCTGCGGCGACGTAACCATTCGATTCGTACCATGCGACCGCGCGCTCCAGGGCCGCCTCAATCGGTCCGGGCGCAAAGCCAAGCTCACGCTCGGCCTTCGACGCGTCCACAAACATCTTATGCCGCGCCATACGCACGCCTTCCAGTGGAATCTGCGGTTCGCGTCCCAGAAGACGCGAGACCCCCCTATCCACCCATCCAGCAGCATAGGCCAAAACATAGGGAAATTTCCATCGGGGCGAGGGACGCCCGCTGGTGGAAGCAAGAATATCGAGCATTTGTTTCAGTGTCAGATTGCGCCCGCCCAGAATGTAACGCTCCCCGACTCGGCCGCGCTCGGCAGCCAGCAAGTGCCCCGTCGCGCAATCTTCGACGGGAACAAAGTTCAATCCCGTATCCATATAACCGGGCATACGCCCATTCAGGAAATCGACGATGATTTTTCCCGTTGGCGTGGGCTTCCAATCGCCGGGCCCAACGGGAGTCGTCGGGTTGACGATCACCACCGGCAGGCCTGCCTCCGCGGCGAGGAGGGCGCATTCTTCGGCCTTAAATTTTGAGCGCTTGTAGTGTCCGATCATTTCGTTCACGGACGATTGGGTCTCCTCGTTCGGCAAAGCACCCTGGCGCGGAACGGCGATGGTCGCAACCGTGCTCGTGTAGACGAATTTCTCGACGCCAGCGCGCCGCGCCGCGTCGAGCAGGTTTTGCGTCCCGTTTACATTCGATTCGTGAATTTCCCGTGGATCGCGCGCCCAGAGCCGGTAATCCGCGGCGACGTGAAAGACGCGCTGCACGCCGTCCATTGCGCGATCCAGCGACGCGCGATCCCTCAAATCCCCTGTGAGGCGATCCGCGCCGAGCCCTTCGAGCGCGCGGAGATCGCTGGACGGGCGCACCAGCACCCGCACATTCTCCCCGCGTCCTGCCAGTGCGCGGGCGACGTGGCTGCCAAGAAAGCCTGTCGCGCCGGTGACCAGCGTTTTCATAACACTCGCAATCTGCCGTCCGAGGATATCAAATCCGTGTCTGCCGGAGGCGGAGGCATCAACGTGGAACCTCCTCCGGCGTGCCCGTTTGTTGGCGGTTCTTTGGGCGCATTCCGGTCGGGGTTGCCGCCCAGGTGTCCGCCAAATTGCCATTTCAGCATGGTCCAGGTGTCGCCCAACTGGCGTTTTGCGCCCAGCACGGGAGTCGTTTCAAATCCCACGTGCATCATGCAATTGGCGCAGCGCGGGTCGTTTCCGGGACCGTAATTTTCCCAGGGAGTCTGGTCGATCATTTCGCGGTACGTCGCGTAGTGATTGTCCGTGATGACGTAGCAGGGGCCTTTCCATCCGCGAGGATTGTAGGTCGGCGTTCCCCAGGCCGTGCATTCCAGTTCCCGTGCCCCACGCAGGAAATCGAGGTAGATGGGCGAAACCATAAGATTATATTTGTCCAGCAGAGAAACAGCCGTGCTGAATTTCGCGCGAATGTCTTCGCGGGTCATGAAAATGTCCGTGGTCTGTACCGCCGAATAGCCATAGGCCGGAGCAAGCATGTATCCGTCCACTCCCAGTGTATCGAGATAAGAGTAGAGGTCGGCAATCTCGTTCAGGTCCGTCTCTTTGTAGATTGTGGTATTGGAGCAGACCAGGAAGCCCGCGGCCTTGGCGGCCTTGATTCCTTCGATGGCCTCGCGAAACACGCCGTCGCGCTCGACGCAAAGATCGTGCGTTCTCTCGAGCCCGTCCAGGTGCACGTTGAAGAAAAAGCTCGAAACCGGTTTGAATTCGTGCAGCCGTTTCCGGATGAACATGCCGTTGGTGCAAAGAATAATGTGCCGCCCGCGATCCAAAATTCCTTTGGCGAGCTTTCCAATTTCCGGATAAATCATGGGCTCGCCGCCGCAAATCGAGACGATAGGCGCCCCGCACTCGTCCGACGCCGCCAGGCATTGCTCGACCGGCATGATTTCGTTGATCGTCGATTTGTACTCGCGGATGCGCCCGCAGCCCGTGCACGTGAGGTTGCAGGCGTGCAGCGGCTCGAGCATCATCACCATCGGAAATTTCTTGGTGCCGCGAAAACGCTGGCCGGCCACGTACTTCGCGAGATTCGCGGTCATCTTCAGGGGATATCTCAATTCACTCTCCTAAGCCTTCTGCCTGTCAAATTCCTGCGGTCGCACGATCATTCCGCAGAACTGCGTGATCCTGGTCGCGACGTTCCGGTAACGCGCGAGCGCGTACAAAGGAAAATAATTGCGGTACAAATGATATTTCAGATAAAACACGCAGGGAAATCCCGTGCCCGTAAATTCCTTCTCAGCCCAGGACCCGTCGGCTTGCTGCTGCCCCACCAGGTGATTCACGGCGCGCGCGATCGCGGGATCTTCCACTTCCGTTGCCGCCAGCAATCCGATCAGCCCCCACGCGGTTTGCGACGCGGTGCTGGCGCCTTTGCCCTTGAGCGCGGGGTCGTAGTAGGAAGCGATGGATTCGCCAAATCCGCCGTCGGAATTTTGCACCGAGCGAAGCCATCCCACCGCTCGCTGGCAGTAGTCCCGCGCGGTCAGAGCGACCGTTTCGAGCGCGCGAAGCACGCCGCTGGTTCCATATACGTAATTCACGCCCCAACGTCCGAACCACGGCCCTTCGCCCGTCTGATCTTTCAGCAAAAATCTTACAGCCCGCTCGATCACCGGATGCGTCGCGCTCCATCCATAGCGGCCGAGACACTCCACGACGCGCGCGGTCACGTCCGCCGTGGAAGGATCGATCATCGCGTTGTGATCGGCGAACGGAATCTGGCACAGGAATTGGCGGTCGTTGTTGTGGTCGAATGCGCCCCAGCCGCCGTCTTTATTCTGCATCGCGAGCAGCCAGGTGAGCCCGCGGCGGACAGCCGCTTCCATGCGGCCCTTGTCGGGGTAATCCACGCGCTGGAGAGCCATCAGCACGAACGCTGTGTCATCGACATCCGGATAGAAATCATTGCGGAACTCAAACGCCCATCCCCCCGGCATCACGCCGGGAGTTTTCAACATCCAGTCGCCGGAACCGCTGATTTGCTGTTTCAGCAGCCAGCTCGCTGACTCGATGAGCGCCGGATGGTCTGGAGGCAATCCCGCTTCCTCGAGAGCCACCATCGCAATGGCGGTATCCCAAACGGGGGAAACGCACGGCGCCACGCGAATCGTGTCGCCTTCCTCGATCTCAAACCGCGAAAACTCGTCGATTTCCCGCGCCGTGAGCGGATCGTCCGGTGAATGCCCGAGCGCCACCAGCGCAAAAATGGCGTTCATCATGGCCGGATAAATCGCGGCCAGTCCTTCGCTGCGCTCTAGATGCTCGAACATCCATTCCCGCGCCTGCCGCAGCGCGCGCTGACGCAAGGGCTTCCACGGCACGCGTTCGTACAATTTCAGGCCGCGATCCAGGGCCAGGAAGAAGTTTCGCCAGCTAAACAGCTCCCTGCTCCAACTCAGTGCAACGGCTTTCCGTGAGGGATCAAGATACAGTTCGTCCACGCACACCCCGCCGGGAACGCTGAAGAGCGGCTTATGCGCATATAGAATCGTCAGAGGAATCACAATTCCGCGCGTCCAGGACGACATCTCGTAAATATTGATCGCGAACCAATTCGGTAGCAGCATCAACTCCGGAGGGATTGCCGGAACCATATCCCATCCCACCGCACCTACCAGAGCCAAATAAAGCCGCGTATAGGAATTCGCCGATTCGAGACCCCCGAGTTCATGTACTCGCCGGGCCGCCCGTTGCAGGTGATCGCATTCGGGTGCGTCCCCCGCCAGCCGCAACGCGACGTATGCTTTGATCGTGGCATTCAGCTCGGAGGGCCCGCCGAAATAAATATTCCAGCCGCCATCTTCCAACTGCCTTCGCCGGACATAATTTGCAAGCTTGCCGATGCGTTCCGGGTTGGCCTTATTGATGACTTGCAGGTAAAAAATATAATCGGATTCAAGGGTTGTATCGGCCTCGAGCTCCCCCATCCAGTAGCCTTCAGACGCCTGCAAGGAAAGGAGATAATTCACTCCGCGGTCGATTGTGTCAGAGAGGCGATCCGACAATACCGCGAGGACGCCGGTGGAGCGAGCGGCACCGGACTGCTCAAATTGGACGCGGGTTCCTAGAGCCATCGCTTATGCCCAAACCTCACAAATCTTTGATGCAATTTTATTGGAGAGGGTTCTTGTGAATACACCAAACCGTACGCCCTCAGTTCGTTAAAGATGTGGCTTGGGATATATCGGACTGCCACGATCAGATCTGCCAGCCCGGTCCCCAAGCACCAGTACCTGGAATCCCCATTCGTATTATGTTCGGTCTTTCGATGGGGGTCAACAGGGATTGCAACTCTTGTGCATACAACATGAGGATAGCCCCTTTGGTTTCAATAGTCCATGCTAGTCATTCGCCTTTTGCCAGGATATGGCTCTCGAGCCTCTTGACCCGTTCGGCCAGCTCGGGCAGACGGCTAAACCAGGCGAATTGCTTCTTGAATTTATCCAGCGGCCTTGCAGGCGTGCCCCAGACGATTTGGCCGCTATGCACAGTTTTGCCGGAAGGGATTCCCGCTTGCGCCCCAACCACGGCGTCGTCTTCGATCTCGCAGTGATCGGCAATCCCGACTTGTCCCCCGACAGCTACATTCTTTCCAATTACGCTGGACCCTGATATCCCCGTCTGTGCCGCAATCACCGTGTTTTCCCCGATGCTTACGTTGTGCGCGACGTGGACGAGGTTGTCCAGTTTCGTGCCAGCCCCGATTTCCGTACGATCCAGGGATCCGCGATCGATTGTGGCATTCGCGCCGATTTCCACATCCTCGTGAATTTCAACCTCGCCGACCTGTGGAAATTTCCGGCGCTTCCCGTTTTCGGCCACATAGCCGAAGCCATCCGACCCGATCACGGCGCCGGAATGCAGGATCACGCGGTTGGCGAGCCGGGCGCCGGCATATAACGTCACCCGAGGATAGAGGCGGCATCCTTCCCCAATCCGCGCGCCCCGGCCAAGAAAACAAAAAGCCCCAATCTCGCTTCCCGCCCCGATTCGCACATCCTCCTCAATAACAGCGTAGGGTCCCACCCCCACACCAATAGAGAGTTGGGCCGATGGCGCAATTACGGCCGTGGGATGAATCCCCCTGGCGATCGGAACCGGGGGAAGAAGCCACTCGGCGGCGCGCGCGAATGTTAGCTTGGGGTTCGCAGCGCGGAGCAAGATTTTCCCCGGCATGGAAATGCCGGGCGCAAGGACCACGCACCTGGCTGCCGATGCGGCCGCCCGATCCAGGTGGCGCGGCGCATCCACATAAATTAGATCTTCGGCGCGGGCCGATGAGAGCGAAGCAACGCCGGATACGCGCGCCGCGCCGTCACCCTCCAGCGTGCAGCCCAGGAAATCTGCCAGTTCTTTCATCGTTCGTGTCATGAACGGTTTCCCCTTCCTACAGCATCCAGTCGTCGAGCCTCGGATCGTTTCCTCTCGGCAAGCCTGACTATTTGTAAATCGGCGGCTCGCCGGGCGGGCGCGTCTTCCATCGGCGATGCACCCACAGCCATTGATCCGGATGCCGCCGCACGTAATTTTCGATCACGTGCGTGAACCGTTGCGTGTTTTCGCGAATGTCCGCGGCATCGTCACCCGTGTGGACCAGTTCGACCTGAGGCTCAAAACAGAGCCGGTATTTCCGAAGAGCATGGTCCCAGTGGAGAAACCCCGGCACGACCGCGGCGCCCGTATGCAGCGCGAAACGCGCCAGGCCCGCCGTCGTGCAAGCCGGAATGCCGAAAAAATCGACGAACACGCCCTCGGCGAGCGCGGTGTTGTGGTCGGCCAAAATCCCGACAGTGCCGTTCGCCGCCAAAACTTTCAACACGGCGCGCGCCGACTGATTTTTGTCGATCGGCAGATTGCCGCTCAAGCATCGATATTTCGTGATGAGCGCGTCCACGCGCGGATTGTCGATGGGCCGGACCAAAAAATGGAGCGGATTTCCGAAGAGTGCCTGCGCGTAGGGAGCCAGCTCCCAGGCGCTCATATGCCCGGTGAGAAAAAGAACTCCCTTGCCTTGCGCCTGGGCCGTCGCGAAATTCTCAAAGCCGTCGAGCAGCACGGTGCGCTCGATGTTGTTTTTCGTGTAGCGCGGAAAGCGGGCGAATTCCGCCGCCATCCATCCCAGCTGTCTCACCATGCCGCGAATAGCGGCGCGGCGCTGTTTCTTGCTCCAGGCAGGAAATGCCAGTTTCAAATTCTCCGCCGCGGCGTTTCGCATTCCCGGCCGTATCCAGAACAGAAACGCCGCCGTGCGTGCACCAAAAAATCTCGCCAGCGGACGCGGCATCGCGCCGATCGTCTTGAGCAACAGCCACACCGCCGCATATTCCAGGCGTTCTCGCACCCGGGGATTATAGTAGGACAGGCTTCGGCCTGTCTGCTGTTCCACGCGAAACCGAGAATCAAAACCAGACAGGCCGAAGCATGTCCTACTGGCCCCTCCGGTCTTGCTGCTGAAAACGACGGCCTCGGATGCTAGACTCAAGCGCTTGAATTTCACCCCTCCAATCCGCTCGCGCGCCGCCGAAGAAGGCGACTTCCAGATTCCGCTCTGGGGCATTCCGCTTATTCTTATCCTCCTCTATGCGTGCCTGTTCAGCGGCTTAGGGGCGATTGGCCTCGTTGGCCCGGACGAGCCGCGCTACGCCGCAATCGCCCGCGCCATGGCTGAGACGCATGATTGGGTTACCCCGCGCCTCTGGGGCACGCCGTGGTTCGAGAAGCCAGTCCTGTATTACTGGCTCGCCGGAGTTGCGATGCGCATTTTCGGCGTCGGCGAATTCGCCGCCCGGCTGCCGTCCGCTCTGGCAGCGTTGCTTGCCGTGGCCGCCATCAAGTGGGCGGCGCTGCGTTCCTATGGCCTGGGCGCGGCGTGGTACTCGCTCCTGCTGCTGCCAGCGTCGGTCGCGATGATCGGCTTCTCTCGCGCGGCAGGTCCGGACATGCTATTCGCCGGCCTCTTGACGGCCGCGATGGCGGTCGCGTGCGAGATGCTGCAGAAGCCCCGCCCAGGGCCCATTCTGCGCGTCGCGTTCGGATTCTTCCTCGGCGGCGCCGTGCTCGCGAAAGGTCCGGCGGCCATCATCCTCGCGGGGGGCGCGACGCTGATGTGGGCCGCGCTTTCCCGCCAGTGGCGCGCGCCATTTCGCTTTCTGCATCCTCTCGTCATAGCGGTGTTTTGTGCAACGGCGCTGCCCTGGTACGTCCTCTGCGCGTTGCGCAATCCTGATTTCCTGCGCGTCTTTATCTGGCAGCACAATTTCGAGCGGTACTTAACGCCCGTTTTCGAGCACCGCCAGCCGTTTTGGTATTTTGGATATATCCTCCTGCTTGCCGTGTTTCCTTGGATTCTCTTTCTGGGCGCGGCCTTTTTCGGCGCGTTCTCTCGCCTCAAAAACAAAGCAGCGTTCAAATCCATCGACACGTTTTTTGCCTGCTGGGCCTTATTTCCAATCCTTTTCTTCAGCCTTTCTCAATCGAAGCTCCCCGGATATATTCTGCCGGCGATCCCTCCACTTTTCCTGTTGTTCGGCCAATGGGTTTCAAGCGCGATGGCCCTAAAGACAAGAAGCGTGCTCCGGGTGCTGGGGTGGACAGGAGGCTTATTTTTGCTGGCGGCGATTCCATTAGCCACCTCCATTATTCACGGCGTGAATAAAATGCCGGCAGGATATGTCCCGACAGAATTTGCGGTTTTTCTTTTTGGAATTGTCGTTGTGGCGCTCGTCCTCAAGTCCCGCCCGAGGGAAGCGCTGTTGTCCGTCGCGCTCTTTGCAATCGTGACCGTTGAAATCGCAAATTTCTCTCTCTTGCCTGGGTTGGACAGTCAATTTTCCGCTCGGCCGCTCGCGGTCAAGATTCTCAAGACAGATCCCGCGGGCGAAAACGTCGCCGTTTACCGCCTTCCGAGAGCCACGGAGTACGGAATGAATTTTTACTTGAATCACGATCTGCGCGAATGGACGCCCGGGTCACCCGACCCGGAATGGATATTGGCAGGACATTTGTTGCCCGGTGGCATGCTTCACTCCGGGTACGAATTTTACCTGGATGATTCGCGAAAGTTTGTGGTTTACCACCGGATGTAGCGCTCCGGCGAGGTTTTAATTTTGGCTGGAACTCCCGCCCGCCGGCGGCAAATTCACGAGGAAAAAACTCACGATGCGGTTTTCGTAATTGCGTTTTTCGTCGTCCAGCATTCCGCCGTAGTTTCCGTGCTGCAGGACGACAAGCTCGTGCGGAGGCGGGGAGATGCGGAACAGTTCGGAGGTCGAAGCGGAAAGCACAGGATCGTCAGACGATTCGAGATAGAGCTGGGCAACGCCCGAAAGCTTTCCGATTTGCGTATTCAAAGGCGGCACATCCCGGAATTTCGAATTCACCCAGGTAAAAATCGTCTGCGACATTCTGGTGACTAAGGGAATCGATCCAAGACCGGAGCGCCTAACTTGCAGCGCGACCATATCCTTCGGGTGGCCGTAGGGAGATTCCGCGGCAATGGCCCGCACGCGGCGGTCGCCGGTTGCTTCCGCGAGCGCTACGTAAGCCCCCAGATTCACGCCCCACAAGCCGAACCGGTTCGCGTCCACGTCGCCGCGGTTGGCAACCGCATTCATGGCGGCCCGCAGCTCCGCGACCTCCTGCAATCCAAGTGTGGAGCGTCCTCCCGCCGTTCCGTGAGCCGAAAAATCGAAGGCCAGCACGTTGTACTGCTGGTCCTGCAACGCCGAGGCCAGCGTGAGAAGTTCCCCGCGGCTGGATTCATAGGCCGGGCACAAAACAATGGTGGGCGCGGTTTTCAGCCCGGGAAAAAACCAACCGTCGCGCGGCCCCTCCCCGCTTACCGTGAAAGTAAGCGTTTCGGGATGGCCGGGGAAATTCTGCAAGTCGATCTCAGAGTGGCTTCGCGCGGGCGAAATCATCCGGTAAACCAAATATCCTGAAACAGCCCCAGTGGCCAGCAGTGCAAAAAGTGCCAGCGCCAGAATGGCTATGGCGAGCTGGGAGTACCACGTCGTCGGATGTCGAAGTTCGGAAAGAAAACCCATGCGCTCGGATTCTTGGCCGTGCAGCGAAGTCCCGCCCAGCCGGCCGATCCGCTAGGGACGGTGTACGTTTCGCTCGGCACGCGAATGGTAGCACAAATGGCTGCGCGCCACGGACAACCGATCCGCCGGATGTTTCCGAAGTACAAGCGGCTGCCTGGTTGAATAATATGGTAAAAATGAGTATGCACGCTGCGAGCCAAAGGCTGGGGCCCGGTTCCATGCAGATTGTCGATCTGCGGCAGTTGTCTTCCTGGCAGCTCGAACCATTGCTTGCCGAAGAGGCGCAGCAGTGGCGGGAAGAGCTGCGCTGGGATTACCGCGCCTCGACGGAACTGATCAAGAAGTTCATCGACGCGCGCTCCCTCACCGGCTCCGCGATCCTGGAAAGCGGGCGCCCGGTCGGATACGCCTTCTACGTGCTCGAAGATCACAAGGGACTCGTCGGCGGGCTATTCGTCTCTCCTCGTTTCTCGCAGCAGGAATTGAGCCAGCGGTTACTTACCGACACGCTGACCACGCTCAGCGGTATCCCCAAGCTGGAACGCGTGGAGGCGCAGTTGATCCCGTTTGGATATCAACTCGACCCTGTCCTGACCGAGTACGGCTTTCGCCTGTATATGAGGCAGTTCATGATCGCGCCGCTGGCTCCGCACGCGGGAGAGGCGCTCGACGTTCTCCCGGGGCTCATCAGGGAAGGCCCCGGCGCAGGGTTGATCCTGGAGCGGTGGGATCATCGTTATTTCGAGCCGTGCGCGCGCCTGATCCAGCTCGCCTATGCCAACCATGTCGACGGCGAAATCAACGACCAATACCGCAGCGAATCCGGCGCCCTGCGTTTCCTGAAGAACATCATCATCCTGCCTGGCTGCGGGCAATTTCAGCCCGAGGCTTCCTTTGTATTGCGCGCTCCGCACGCCAACCACCTGGTCGGCGTGATCCTGAATTCGCGCGTCTCCGAGGGCGTCGGCCACACCACGCAAATCTGCGCCATGCCCGGCTATCAGGGCCGCGGCCTCGGACGCCGCCTGATGGAAGCGTCCCTGCAGGCGCTCCGCGTGCGCCACTTTACGACGGTGTCGCTTACCGTAACTTCGGGCAACGAGCGCGCCGTGCGCCTCTACGAAAAGCTTGGATTTGTTACAGTGAAAAAATTCGCCGCAGGAGTTTGGACCGCGTACTAAGGCGAGGACGCAGTTTCTATGTTGTCGCGCGCGATTTGAGATTTCAAATTTGAGATTTGAAATTTTCAGCTGGCCGGTGTCGCACCGGAAACATCCCCGCCTACGAAGCTTGCCGATCGATTCCCGCCTTTGCCATACTAACAATTATGCGCGGCAAGTTGATCCCTGGTTTGGCCCTCCTTTCATTGCTGTTCAGCACAGCCACGGCACGGGCCGACGAGATTCGCCTGAAAGACGGCACCAAGATCATCGGCACCATCGTGGGCTTTGAAAACGATTCGTTCCGCGTCGAAACTTCTTATGGATTCGCCCTGGTCCAAAAAGACAAGGTTGCGGACATCAGCATCGTCGCTACAAAGAAGGAGGCAGAGCCAAAACCAAAGCCGAACGCGCCCGCTGCGCCGTCTTCCACCGGGACCCCAAGCGTAGTTCCCGCGGTTGCGAAGGAGCCCGCTGCTCCCGCGGGTGGCTCGGCGGAAGCAAATGCGCTTGCGCCGCTGCGCGCCCCTGTTAGTGCCGCCACCAGTGCGGCCACGAAAACGGAGATCGCCGCACCCAAGATAACAAGCGTGGCTGCCGCGGCGCCTGCGCCGCCGGTAGCGCCCCCAGCACCGCCGCCCGCTCCGGAACCGCTAGTAATTCGCGACGAAATTCGCGGCAACCAGTACGTGAACCTCACCTACGGATTCCAGATGTATAAGCCGCCGAGTTGGGAATTGATCCCGGCGGCGCGCAAAGCGCTGCCCGACGCCGTCGCGGCCATGGGAACGAACGATCAAACGACGCTGATGGTCATCGGCCGCGAACATGCGAAAGATTCCCTCGACGCGCACGCCGCCACGACGGGAAAAGCCCTCGCCGACGTGTACGAAAATTACCGCGTGATTTCGAGCCGCCACGTGTCCGTCGCCGGTTTTCCCGCCGTCGAACAGCGCTCGCGCGGAACGGCCGACGGCCGCGATTGGTCCGTCACACTCTTGACGCTTTTAAAGGGGAATGACGCTTTCACCTTGCTGGGAATGACGTATGCGGATTCGGACCTGATCCAAGTCCAGGAAAACGTAATCGCCAAAGCCGTAAACAGCCTGACGTTCACCACGCCGTAGTATCCGAATGGTTTTCCACCAGTCACCGGTCACAAGTCACCAGTCACTTCCGTCCCACACGATTCACAAATCACAAAACGCGCCCCTCACGCCACATTGACCGTCACCGAGTGATACCCCGTCGCGCCATCTGGCCATTCGCCCGAACGGGAAGACGTTTGCAACTTGCCGTTCGCATCGGTGGCGCGCACTTGAATCTCGTGCTTGCCGCTCTGTGGATTGGCCCACACGTAGCGCCAGAACGCCCACACTTGTGACGGCATCGGATTGCTAAAAATCTGGCACGGATTCCAAGTCGCGCCGCCGTCCGTTGAGATTTCCACTTTCGCAACTCCCACAGCATTCGTGACCGCCCATCCCGTGACGACAAAACTTTGTCCCGCGATCTGTTGTGCGTCGTGCGGATCGTCGATCACGGATTGCAATTGCCGCTCGCCCGTGTCCGACCATCCCATCCATTCCCAATAGCCGAGGTGACTTTTATCGACCATCTCGATGCGCGTGAGCCATTTCGGAGTCTTCATCCCGTAAATGCCCGGCATAAGCACGCGCAGCGGAAAACCGTGGATGCGCGTCAGCGGTTCGCCGTCCATGTCATAGGCCAGGAAATTCGCGCCACGCATCAATCGCTCGATCGTGTGGCCGGTCGTGTATCCTTCCGCGGCGTACAGGATCGCGTACTTCGCATTCGTCTTCAGCCCGGCGCGTTCCAGCAAGGGGCGCAGCAGCGTCCCGCGCCAGTCGGCCGTATCGATCAGGCCGCCCGCAATTTCATTCGAAATACATTCCAGAGTGAGCGTCGTTTCATACGGCGCCAGCTTTCGAATATCGTCGTAGTCGAAGTGCAGCGGGTCCGTGACGAGACCGTCGATCGTCAGCGACCATTTGTTCACGTCCACCGCAGGCTCGCCATGCGACGATGTGACATAAAACTGATCCACCGGGGCAATCGCCCGCAGCGCCGCCTCCGGCCCAAACTTCTCGTAGGCCCTCACGTTGACGTGCGAAGCGCCGAATCCATACGCCAGCGAACGGTACAAGGCATAGGGCAGCAGCAACCCCAGCCCCGCTCCCCCGGCAATCGAAATAAATCTGCGGCGGTCCATGTGGCTTTACTCGACTGTATCACTACTTAGATGCTACGGAGGAACGAGGCGTTCGGATGAGCCAGTAGGAAAGCCACTCTTGGCTGCCCGGTTTCAGCTAGTTGCCAGCTTGACGAGTTGAGATTGACACCAACGGTCCGCTGGCATATGGTTCTGCTCAAGGCTCAGGTTGAAATTCCAGAGGGTACTCAAATGAAAAATTTGCTGCTGGCTGTGTTCCTCGGGGCCGCTGGTCTTCTTCTTATTTCCGGACCGGTGCTCGCGCACCACGGCAGGTCGAATTACGACGTGACTTCTGCGGCTACCGTGAAGGGGACCGTAACGGAATTCGAGTGGGTCAATCCCCACGCGCTGATCCATCTCGATGTTACCGGCGAGAATGGCGCTGTGGAAAAATGGATTGCCGAAACGAATAGCCCGAATACGTTGTCCCGTCAGGGCTGGAGTAAGACTACCGTGAAGGTCGGGGACGAGATCACTCTGGTCGGCCACCGCGTCAAAGGCGGAGGCAACTACATTAATTTTAGCAAGATTACTTTCGCCGACGGCCGAGTGCTTACCCCTGCCGTACAAAATTGAGGAGTGCACCTCTCAGCCGTTGGAGCGCCTGCCCGCCGTGCCGTAGTGACTCTGATCGCATTTGGATGGAGAGCCTCGATATGCCAAATCGATGGATGAAACCGATCTTTGCAATTTTGACGGTCCTCGCTTTCTCGCCCGTGATCCTCGCTCAGACCTCTGGACAAACGGGAACAAAAAAGGCCCAGGCTGCCGTTCACGCGCCGGACTTGACCGGAGTTTGGGCAAACATCACGGCAGTGGGCCCAACCTTCAACCCGAAAGAGGACCCTTCGTTCCAGCCTTGGGCAGCGTTGAAGTGGAAGGCGAACAAGAACGATGACCCGGGACAACCTAGCATCACTAATGGACGAGTGGACCTGGACCCGACCATAGCGAGTTGTTTTCCGAGCGGAATGCCCCGCCTCATGACCGAAGTTTTTCCTTTCGAGATCGTCCAGGTTCATGACCGGGTGCTCATCCTGTTCGAAAAAGATTACGCCGTGAGCCACATCTGGACGGATGGACGAAAACTTCCCGAGGACCCGGATCCCACCTACATGGGGCAATCGGTTGGCAAGTGGGATGGGGACACACTGGTCGTCAACACGATCGGTCTAAAAGATATCACCTGGCTCGATCGGACGGGCCATCCTCACAGTGACGCGTTGCACGTGGAGTGGCGAGTGCGGCGCGTGAATCACGACCGGTTACAGATCGACTGGACGTTCGACGACCCCAAAGCATTCACAAAACCTTGGACGGGACGCACGATTTACAGGCTCCATCCGGATTGGACCCTCGAGGAATTTATCGCCTGCGAGGACCGCTTGCTGCACGGAGGAGAATCGCTGGAGCAGAAGGCTGTCAGCGGGCACGACAAGTAACGGCGCTAGAACTTCGTGACTTCGGAAAAGTGGAAATTGCGCACTTTCATCGAAGGGACGACCATTTCGAATGATTCTTCTCCCGCGGCGCGCACCGCAGGGCCCATCATCTCGACGTTCGAAAGCATTTCGAGGATACCCTGGTTGAAGCGGAAATTTCGAACGCCGCCGGTGACCTTTCCGTCTTGAACCAAAAATGTTCCATCGCGCGTCATCCCGGTGAGCACTTTTTCGTAGGGATCGACGTCGCGGATGTACCAGAGGCGCGTGACCAGGATGCCGCGCTCTGTCGAGCGCACCATTTCGTCTACGGAAGCCTTACCGCCGCCAAAAACTAAATTCATCGGGGCCTCGCCCAAATCATTGGGTAAGGAAAAACCGTGGCCGGTCGGCTTGGCTTTCATTTTTTTAGCTGAGGCGCGCGAGTACACCAGATTGCAGGGGACGCCTTTGTCCACGAGCAGAATTTTCTGGCGCGGAATTCCTTCGCCGTCAAAGGGCGCGCCGGACTGCAGCGGGTGGTAGGCGTCGTCAGTGAGCGTGATGTTTTCGCCCAGGACTTTTTTGCCCATGCGCTTGTTGAAGCAGGAGCGCTGGTCGGCCATCGCCGTGCCCGCAAAATCGTAGAAGAGAAATCCGACGAGATCGAGCACGGCCGAGGGTTCGAGAATCACGGTCCAGCGTCCGGGCGCGGCTTCGCCCGGATTGCGCGAAGCGGCTGATTTTTCGCTCGCGCTGCGAGCCATGGCCGCAGGATCGATGCGATCCAGATCGGGCGAATTGGCCTTGGCCCAGCCCGAGGAATCGGATTCGAGAATGGTGATCGAGAATTCGGCGCGCGTCTGGCGATGCGAGGCGAACAGGCCTTTCGTGTTGACGATCGCCGATTGCGTGACGCCCGTCGAAAAAATGCCGGCGGCCGTTTGCTTGTCTTTCTCGGCCATTGCCGCGACGCGTGCGACGGCGCGAGCGCGGTCGGCCGGCGTCGCGTGGGCGGTGTTCTCAAAATAGCGCGCGGCCTTCGTGTATTTTTGCGGGCCGGGCATCGGCAGGAGATCGGGATTGCGCGGCTGGCTGCGCGCAAGCGACTTCGAGGTTTCGACCACGCGCCGCAGCGAATCGTCGTCCGTCTTGTTGGTGGTGGCGCGGGCCGTGCGGCCATCGAGCACGGTCCGCACCGATACGGCGAGCATTTGCTCCGCGACGTTTTGATGGATCGTGTTGTTGGCGAAGCGCGTGAGCGCGTCGGAGATCATGCCGATCTCGACTTCGGTTTCGTCCGCGTCGCTCAATTTGAAAACTCGCTCGGCAATGCGCCGCATGTCCGCGTCGGAAAGCAGATGCAAGGCCGCCACGGCGGGGCCCGCTGTGCGCCTTTTGGAAGCGCGCGTTTTCTTCGCCGAATTGTGAGAGGGTCTTGTCACAAATCCCCTGGTTGCGCGCCGCCCCTAGTAGCACAGACTTCAGTCTGTGGGGTTCCAAATGATCTTGCCTGTCGCTTGCAGCCTGGGCTCATTATCGGAACCCCACAGACTGAAGTCTGTGCTACTGGGAGCCGCTCATGATTTTGCGAACGCGGCGCCTACCTTGATGTTGCGGAAGCGCGCGGGCGAAGCGCCGTGGCCCGTGCCCATCGTTTGCATAGGCTGGCCCTTGCCGCAATTGGGCGTGCCCCACAGCGTCCAGTGCTCGCGCGAACAAATGGCGTCGCAACTGTTCCAGAATTCCGTGGTGATGCCGCTGTAGCTGGGATTTTTCAGCATGCGCGTTTTCTTGCCGGCCTTGATCTCCCACGCAATTTCCGTCGAAAACTGGAAATGATAGCGGCGGTCGTCGATGGACCACGAGCGGTTTGTTTCCATCAAAATGGCGTCGTCCGTGTCGGCGATCAGGTCCTTGTAGCGCCACGTTCCTGGAAGAATGCTGATGTTGGTCATGCGGATGATCGGCAGCCGGTTCCACGATTCCGTGCGCATCGTTCCGCCGGAGCGTTTCAGGCCGATGGAAATGGCGGTCTCGCGATTGGACAGATAGCCGGTGAAGAGTCCGTCCGTGATGATCGGCGTGCACTGCGCGGGAACGCCCTCGTCGTCGTAGCCGAACGTGCCGAGACCCGGGCCGTGCTCGAGCCGCGCGTCGGCTACGACGTTGACGATGTCGGAACCGTATCGCAGCTTGCCCAGTTTTTCCGTCGTCAGAAAACTCATGCCCGCGAAATTGGCTTCCATGCCGAGCACGCGGTCCAGCTCGATCGGATGTCCGATGGATTCGTGAATCTGCAGGCCAAGCTGCGAGCTGTCGAGAATAATCGTTTTCGCGCCCTCAGGAGATTGCGCCGCCGAATGCAGTGCGACGGCTTCCACGGCGATGCGCAGCGCATTGCCGACAAGATCGAGCGATTCCACCAGTTCATAGCCCGCAAGCATGTGCTGGCCGCCTAAACTGTTCGGATACGAGCGTTTCTGAATTTCGTTTCCGGCAAACGCCGTCGCGACGATTCCCGCGCCCGACTGCATCTTGATCTGATGGATGGCCGACCCGAGCGACGACGCGAAAAATTGCTCGATGCGCCGAAAGTTCATCGAAGTTTCCGCCACCGTCACGCCCTTGACGCGCGTCATTTCGCGGTCGGCCGCCAGCAGCAGATCCAGTTGCCGCTCAATGGGAATTTGGAACGGGTCTTTGACGAAGGGATTCTGCCAGGTGTCCTGGTAGGCGTCGACCGGCACCATTTCCACGTCATGTTTTTTGGCGAGCGCGGACGCTTTCGCAATAGCCACGGCTTCGGCGGCGCAGGCGGCAATTCCCTCCCGCGTCAAGCGATCGGTGGAGGCAAAGCCCCAAGATCCCTGGGCGATCACGCGAATGCCGATGCCGCAGGATTCCGATTCGGCGAGCGTGCCAACCTGGCCGTTTTTTGTGGAGAGATCGCGGAGGCGGATATCCATGACGCGCGCATCGGCGTAGGTTGCGCCGCGCACTTTCGCGGTATCAAGCGCCCAGTTGGCGAAGTCCCGCATCATGAATTCAATACTGCCAAGACCAAAAAGCTTTCACCACAGAGAACACAGAGGGCACAGAGAAAATCTTACGTGCCTTCGGACCACGATGCGAGATACAGCTCCTGCTCGGGCGTGAGCTTGTCCATCTTCACGCCCATCGATTCGAGCTTGAGCTTCGCAATGTCGCGGTCGATGGCCTCGGGCACGACGTAGACTTGCGGCTTCAAGTCCGAAGCGTGCTTCATCATGTATTCGGCGGAAAGCGCCTGGTTGGCAAAGCTCATATCCATCACGGCGGCCGGGTGGCCTTCCGCGGCGGCCAGGTTGATGAGGCGCCCTTCTCCCAGCAAATAAATCCTGCGCCCGTCCTTGGTCGAGTATTCTTCGACATATGGGCGCGCGATGCGCTTCCCGTTGGACATTTTCTCGAGCGCCGGGATATCGATCTCGACGTTGAAGTGCCCGGAATTGCAGATCACCGCTCCATCTTTCATGCGTTCAAAAGCCTCGTGGTTCAGAACGGACTTGTTTCCCGTTACGGTGACAAAAATATCGCCAATCTTCGCGGCCTCCGCCATGGGCATCACGCGGAAACCATCCATCACGGCTTCGATGGCCCGCACCGCGTTCACCTCGGTGACGATCACGTCGGCGCCCAGGCCTTTGGCGCGCATCGCGACGCCCTTGCCGCACCAGCCGTATCCCGCCACCACCACTTTGAGGCCGGCGATCAGCAGATTCGTCGAGCGAATGATGCCGTCAATCGTGGATTGCCCGGTGCCGTAGCGGTTGTCGAAGAAATGCTTGGTCTCCGCGTCATTCACGGCGATCACGGGATACTTCAGCGTTCCGTCTTTGGCCATGGCGCGCAGGCGGATCACGCCGGTGGTGGTCTCTTCGGTGCCGCCGATGACGTCGGCGACGAGATGCTTGTGCTTGGTGAGAAGCAAAGTCACCAGGTCCGCGCCGTCGTCCATCGTGATCTGCGGTTTGTGATCGATGCAGGCGTTCAAGTGAGCGTAGTAGGTGGCGTTGTCTTCGCCCTTGATCGCATACGTCGGAATCGAGAAATCCTTGATGAGCGACGCCGCCACTTCATCTTGCGTGGAAAGCGGATTCGAGGCGCACAAAACCAGATCGGCGCCGCCATCGCGCAGCGTGATGGCCAGGTTTGCCGTTTCGCTGGTCACGTGCAAGCACAAGGAAAGGCGCACGCCCTTCAGCGGCTGTTCCTTGATGAATCGCTTGCGGATCAACTGAAGAACGGGCATTTGCTGGTTGGCCCATTCGATTTTTCGTTTGCCCTGTTCCGCGAGGCTCATATCCCGAACGTCGCCCGCCGTACTCTGCACCGTCTTCGTCACGCGAATTTCTCCTGTCTTACAAGTAGCACAGCCACTCTTGGCTGTGCGATTTTTGCGGCGGTGAATAAAGACGCACAGCCAAGAGTGGCTGTGCTACAAAATTCAGCGGCGTACGGCGACTTCCTTGGCGCCAAGCCCAGCCTGGCTGCGAATCGACCCCGCTTTGTCCGTCAACTCCCAAGTAAAGCCCGGCCCCGAGCGTCCGAAATGTCCGAACGAAGCCGTCGCCCGGTAAATGGGCCGCCTAAGATTAAGCGATTCGATGATCCCGCGCGGCGTAAGTTTGAACGTGCCGCGAATCAGGTCGGTAATCTTCTCATCGGGGATCGCCCCGGTGCCGAAAGTTTCCGCCATCACGGAAACCGGATCCGCGACCCCGATCGCATAGGCAAGCTGCACTTCAATTTTGCGCGCAATTCCCGCAGCCACCAGATTCTTCGCCACGTGCCGCGCCATGTAGCATGCCGAGCGATCGACTTTCGACGGGTCCTTGCCCGAAAACGCGCCGCCGCCGTGCCGGCTGTATCCGCCGTAGGTGTCGACAATAATCTTGCGGCCCGTCAGGCCCGCATCGCCCATCGGCCCACCCACGACGAAGCGCCCGGTCGGATTGATGTGGAAATTGGTGTTCTTGTCCATCAGCGATTCAGGAACCACTTTGTGGATCACTTCATCGCGTACTGCATTTTGCAGGTCCACGTTGGAAACGGATTCGCTGTGCTGCGTCGAGATGACGACGGTATCCACTCGCACCGGGCGGTCGCCTTGATATTCGACCGTCACCTGCGATTTGCCGTCCGGCCGGAAAAAGTCGACGATGCCCTGCCGGCGAACCTCGGAAAGGCGCTGCACCAGTTTGTGGGCCAGCATAATCGGCAACGGCATCAACTCTTCTGTTTCATCGCAGGCAAAGCCGAACATCAGGCCCTGATCGCCCGCTCCGCCCGTGTCCACGCCCATCGCGATATCCGGCGACTGGCGCTTGAGCGAAGAAATCACGGCGCAGGTTTCCGCGTCGAAGCCGTACTTGGCACGCGTGTAGCCAACGTCGCGCACCACGTCACGAGCAATCTCGGAATAGTCCAGGACCGCCTTGGTCGTAATTTCGCCCGCGACCATGACGAGACCGGTGGTCACGAGCGTTTCGCACGCCACGCGTCCGGCGGGGTCTTCCGTGAGCACCGCGTCCAGCACTGCGTCGGAAACCTGGTCGGCAATCTTGTCCGGATGGCCCTCGGTCACCGATTCCGAGGTAAACAGAAATCTACGATTCTTGTCGCTCAAGCCAGCACCCCTTCTAAAAAATGCGCAAGGAAAAACAGGCACACCTTATGCGCGGCGGTCCTTTTTTGTCCGAATCGACGCTAACATGCGACCCAAACCCTGTCAACGAATTGGGGCCAAACGTCATGGGCCGACACTAAATTGCAAGAATGTGAGGTTGTAATGCGCTGGGAACGGCAATCTCCCGATTGGCGTAATGCTAAACGCCCGCTGCGCCAATCGGGAGATTGGCGTTCCCGGGATTCAACCGAGCGAATTACGAATCATCTGAAGCGTCCGCGGTGGTCCCCAGCGTCCCTTTTCTCCGAGCCAGCAAGAAATTGCGGATGAACGGATCGAGATCGCCGTTCAGCACGCGATCGACGTCGCCCATTTCAAATTTCGTACGGTGATCCTTTATCAAGCGATAGGGTTGGAGCGTGTACGTCCGGATCTGGCTGCCGAAGCTGATGTCGCGCTTGGTGTCGTCCAGCTTGCGCGTTTCCGCCTGGCGCTTTTCGATTTCCGCTTCGTACAGGCGCGAGCGAAGCCACTTCATGGCTAGTTCACGGTTCTTGTGCTGGCTGCGCTCGTTCTGGCACTGCACGACGATGCCCGTCGCTAAATGCGTGATGCGCACCGCCGTTTCCACCTTGTTCACATTCTGGCCGCCCGCGCCGCCCGCGCGAAAAGTGTCCACGCGCACTTCCTCGGGCTTTACGACGATGTCGATTCGATCGTCGATTTCGGGGATGACGAACACCGAGGCGAACGACGTGTGGCGGCGCGCCGCCTGATCGAACGGCGAAATACGAATCAGGCGATGTACGCCGCTCTCGGTGGATAAGAAACCGAAAGCGTTCTCACCTTCGACGCGCACCGTCGCGGATTTCAAGCCGGCGCCTTCGCCGGGCGTCAGGTCCATGACGGTCGCGGTAAATCCTTTTTGCTCCGCCCAGCGGAGATACATGCGCAGCAGCATTTCCGCCCAATCCTGCGATTCCATGCCGCCCGCGCCGGGCTTGATGGTCATGATGGCGTTGAGGCGGTCGTTTTCGCCGGACAGCAGCGTGACGGTTTCGAGTTCGGAGACGTACGTCTCGGCCGCGGTCATCTCGCGCTCGGTTTCCTTGAGGAGCGAATCACGCTGCGCGGAATCTTTCTCTTCCTCGGCCAGATGAAAATAGGTGTCGATATCGCTGGCCATGGTCTCCAGCTTCGCGTCCGAGGCGAGAACCGCCTCCGCCGCCTTGCGCTGCTGCATGACTTTTTGGGCTTGTTCCTGGTCCTGCCAGAAATCGGGCTGCGCGATTTTCTTTTCCAGGGAGGCTACGGTTTCGCGGCTGCGGGCGACGTCAAAGATAGCTCCGCACGAGTTCGATGCGCTTGCGAAGTTCTTCCTGCTGCCGCTGTAAATCTTCGATCATCATGATGTGTTGTCCAGTTGAATTAAGAAGTTTTGGGCGCGAACGTGCCGCGAGCAACAATCAACACTAACACGAGCGCGATGAGAACGCACAGCCACGCGAGCCAGTCGCCCCAGCGCGCGTACGGCGTCAAGTCCGCGCGAAACGCATACGGAGCGTCCAGTTCCCCGCGAATGTGCTCCGGCAGCCGCGCCACGATCCGCCCGTATGGATCGACGGAAACGGTGATTCCATCGTTGGTGTCGCGCAGCAGCCAGCGCCGGTTCTCCACCGCCCGCACGCGCGCCATCGCCAGATGCTGTCCCGGCGCGCCCGATCCGCCGAACCAGCCATCGTCCGAAATGTTGATGAAGAGTTGCGCGCCGGCCAGCGTGAAGCGGCGCACTTCATTCGGGAAAATCGCCTCGTAGCAAATGTAGACGCTGAAAGGGCCGCCGGAAATGTTTCCGACTTTGTATTGCGAGCCATGCTGAAAATCACCGATAAGCCCCGTCAAGCCCTGCGCGAAAAAAAACCACTTCCTCCACGGCACGTATTCGCTGAAAGGCACGAGATGGATCTTGTCATACACGAAATCGAGGGCGCCGTCCGGGCCAAGCAGCGCGGCGCTGTTGTTCGCGCCGCTTTGTCCATTGCCCAGCGGCTTAAAATCGATCACGCCCACCAGAAAGCCGTTCCCTGCTCCGCGCGCGATCCGCACGGCACGAGCTTGAAAATTTCCGTCCTGCAGGGAAAACGGCGCCGGAACTTCCGGCCACACGACGATGCCGGGAGCTTTTTGCGCGGCCCCGATGCTGATCGCTTCGAGCTGATCCATTTCCGCCGCATGAACCTGCATCCAATTCGAGGGATACCCGTTGGACACTGGAAAATTTGTCTGCACCAAATGGGCAACGTGATCGGCAGGAGCTTGCGGAACGTAGCGAGGCCCCGCGAATGCAATCACGAACAGCACGGCATTGGCGGCGATCCACATCGTCTTGCCAGCCTGCTTGCGCAGGGACATTTGCAGAACGACCCAGGCCGCCAGCGCGTTGTAGGACGCGACCACCAGCGAAAGGCCAAAAATTCCGGTGATCGCCGTCAGTTGGACAAACACCAGATTTCCCGCCGCCACGTACCCAAGCAGATCCCATGGAAAACCGATGGCGGGCAGATGCGTCATGGCGAATTCCATGGACACCCACAGGAAAGGCGCGGCCAGGCAGGCGCGGGCGCTGCTGAATTCGCCGGCCCACGCGACGGCCGACGCAAATGCCGCGTGGAACAGCGATGTCGCGACGATGACCAGCGCGAAGACGCCCGCCGCCTGCATCACGGGAAGCGGGCCGTAGTGCCGCATCACGGTGTAAAACCACGGCACGCTCAGCCCGTAGTACGCCGCGCCCTGAACCCATCCCAGCAGGAATGCGAATCGCGGCCCCACGCCCAGCACTGCGACGATCAGCAGCGCCGGGGCGATCCATCCCAGAAGTGGGATATTGAAAGAAGGGTAGGCCAGCGCCAGCGCAACGCCCGAAGCGAGCGCGAGCAGCATCCGGACCGTTTTCGACAAGCTCATGGCCACGGCATTGTAGACCGTCAGTGCATCCGCCGCACACCGGGAAAACGCAGCCAAGGTCGGCCTGGCCCGCTCTCGCAGCAAATCCATTGTGTCAAGAAGAGGAGCAGCGTACGATGCGCGAATCAGAGGGAGGGTTCTCCATGAAGAAATTCGGAATAACGCTCACAGCGTTTTTTCTGCTGCTTGGGGCCCTGGCACTTGCCTCGGCGCAGCCGGCGTTCACCAAGAACACCATTTTGACAAACCGCATCGGACCTTCCGGAGGAGAATTGTTCATTGCCAACGGGGACGGGAGCGGAGAGCGCAAGCTCAACTCCGGCGGCAGCATGGATTACGACGCGATGTTTTCCGCCGATGGCAAATGGATCGTATTCACATCCGAGCGCAACGGCTCCGCGAATATTTACCGAATCCATCCGGACGGTTCCGGCCTAGAGCGGCTGACGGACGACGATGGATTTGACGATCAGGCGTCGCTTTCGCCGGACGACAATCAACTGGCCTTCGTCTCCACGCGCGGCGCCGGAACGTGCAACATCTGGATCCTTGATATCAAAACACGAAAGGCGCGCGATCTTACGGGAGTGCCGGCTTTGCAAGCGGCTTCGGGCAAAATGGACGGCTTTTACAGGCCCTCGTGGTCGCCGGACGGCAAATGGATCGCTTTTTCCTCCGACCGGGGAACGGACTTCAGAAGGCACAAATTCCCCCAGCCTGGATTCGAACACATTCAAGAGGCAAGCATCTATGTGATTCAGCCGAATGGCGAGGGTCTGCGCAAACTTACGCCGGAAGGTGAAATGGCGGGTTCGCCGAAATGGTCAGCCGACGGCAAGCAACTCGTCTTTTACGACATGGACGACGAATACACATTTGCAGCGCGCCTGTTTGGCAGCGCCGTCTCGCAGATCATCTCCGTGGACGTGGCCACGGGCGCCCGGTCGGAACGCACCTCCGGCCCCGGCCTGAAAGTATCGCCGCAGTTCTTGACCGCCGATCGAATCGGCTACCTCATCAAGGGGCCCGGACAAAAGGGAGAATTGGCGTTCACCACGGGAGAGCATGGAGCGGACGCGCCGGCTCCGGGTGTGATACGCAATCCCGCGTGGTCGCCCGACGGCAAGCAATTGGTCTATGAGAAGTTCGCTTACGATACGAAGCAGAACCAGCCGCTCTACTCCAAGGATCAGACATTCGAACTCCGATTCACGGGCGAATTCCCGGCGATTTCGAGCACCGGGAAGTTGGCCAACAGTCCTTTCGGGGATGTCGGCGCCCTCAGAATCACCCCGTTCGATAAGATTGCAGTGTACGTGAGCGATTTGGACGGAACGAATCGCAAGCAGCTCTTCCAGCAAGATGGGGGAGGTGCTTTCGCGCCGTCGTGGTCGCCGGATGGACAGTGGGTTGTTTTCGGATACGGAGCAGTTTTCAACGATCGCGAAACCAAACCCTCGCAACTGATCATGATCCGCGCGGACGGCTCCGAAAAGCGTGAACTCACCAGCGGCCCACTCAATAGCGGTTTCCCGAGCTGGTCGCCGGACGGCAAGCACATCGTGTATCGCGTGTGGAAAAAGGATGACCGGAGCATCCAAATCCTGAACGTGGAAGACGGCAAGAGCACCAAGCTCACGTCAGGGCAAGACAACTTCCCCGTGTGGTCGCCGCTGGGCGACCGCATCGGATTCACACGCGATACCGGCGGCACAAACTCTTATGAAATTTTCACCATCCGGCCGGATGGCACCGACCTGCAGCAATTGACCCACGCCCCCGGAAACGACGCTCACTGCGCGTGGTCGCCCGACGGCAAATACATTGTGTTCAGCAGCGCCCGCTTGGGCTTTCGCGATGAAACGCCGCTCTATGACGGAAGCCCGCAGCCCTACGCGGAGCTTTTCGTGATGAATGCGGACGGATCAAACCAACACCCCATCACCAGCGACAAGTGGGAACAGGGCACGCCTGCCTGGGTGCCGGCGATGGCCACGCATCAAAGCAAGAAATAAAATTTCGCCGTTCGGACCGTACCGGCGAGAACTGATCTCGTCGAATCGAAACGGCGCCGGTCTCAATTCATACGGCCATAGTCGCCCGTTGTTGCCCGAGTGACGCCCTACTCGGAAGCGAAGCCCTACCAATGATTGAACCATTCAGGTCCCGGTAATGGGATTATCGGAATGCGGCCCGAACCCAGGGCATGGCAATAAGCCACATTCCGATAAGAGGTGACTTCTCGGGAATTGGCTCACACTGGCTTGACACTAGAACCGCGTTTACTCTACGTTACGCTCCTATTGTGGCACTTGGTCGGGTGAGCTAAATGCCAGTTGAAGCTGCGGACGAACGCTCCTTTCCATTTTCAAAGCCGCTAGTGTTTCTGTTCTTGCTGGCTGCGATTTATACCTTCGGCCTCTCCACTTTCGCTGTTCATGGTGTGATCCCAGCCCCCAATCAGTCCCGTGGGCTGTGGACACTTATATACGGGCTTATTTTGACGTGGTGGGTATATGCAGATAGAGGTACTCGGACATTCAAGCTACCGTTTGAATTTGAATATTTCGTGCTTTTCGCATGGCCTATCGTGGTCCCTTACTATTTGTACCGCCGATTAGGAGGGCGAGGTCTGCTTTTCGGGGTCGGTATCTGGGTATTGTATCTTTTGCCCTTTGTTGTCTCAGCGCTTGTGTACGCCATTGAACAGGTATACTTTTCCCGTTAACCGGATTCCATCCCGATTTCTTCAATAGCCAAGTCCCGATAAACGGGGTGGTCTCAATGGGTCGATGCAACACTTGCCCAAAGTCCTCTCGTAGAGTGTTAGGAGGCTGATTTAGTTCGCGGGCGTCAACTCAAACAAAACCAAAGCACTGTTTAGGTTCTGATTGGGTCCTGCTGCACAGATTGATTCACGATGGGAAGTATTGTCAGATCAAGTGGTTATAGGGTGGTGCATCGACCGGTTGAGCTGGCACCGTTTCTCAGGCACTGGAACGGTCGAACAGCTAGCGCGCAACTCTAGGTCCCCAGAAGTGATGGTTTCTTGGTGGTTTATTTGGGCTACAATTTGTCATGCCTCGATTGAGGTTCTGCCAAGAGTTGGCTGAACTGGCTTCCACGGCGCAGGCCACGTGACAAAATCAGCACGCAGCCAATTTCCAGGAGGTGACAACATGAACTCGAAACTAACGTTCGGCGCGATAACCGGAGCTATTTTCGGCTTAGTGCTCTGCATTTCCCAGCCAGCGCTTGCCGGCGGCACCGGAACCGATCCGTGTTCCCTGCTCACGCAGGCGCAGGTCAGCGCGGTCCTCGGCACGAACGTCGATCCAGCGAAGCAGGTCACGCCAACCATGTGCGGATGGTCCGCGCCCAACCAGCCGAATTCGACCAACGCTAAAAAAGTCGCGCTGCTCATGAGCAACGCACGCGCATTCGGGTTCGCAAAGACGCCGGTCATCAGCAGTGAGACAACCGCGCCAGCTAGCGGCATTTGTGAAGACGCAGTCTACTCCTTCCCTACCGGAAACAAGTCCGGTCTGGCGACAGCATTGTATGTGAAGAAGGGCAGCACTTACTTCACGGTTCATGTGTATGGTTTCCCCGACCAGGCCAAAACCATGGCGATGGAAAAGACGCTCGCGCTAAATGCATGTTCGAAACTGTAGGGACGGGAGGACACGCTCCTCGCGTCATGTGGGAAACCGCGATTCCCAGTTGCCGATTATCGGAATGTGGCCTGTCGCAAATCACTGCGGCTCAGAACTTGAGCAGGCGCTCCGCGTTGCCATGCGAAATCTTCGCTTTGTCTTCCGCGCTGACTGGCAGAGCGTTCAAGAAGGTTCTTCCCGCGGCGTTCGAGTCGTATGGATAGTCCACAGAAAAGAGAATCCGGTCGGCGCCGGCGACCTGCAAGGCGCAAAGGAATGGAGGCAGGGAGAAACAGCCGCTCGTAGTGATGTAGAAGTGCTCGTGGAAATACTCGGAAACGCGGCGCTTGAGATGCGTCGCACTGTGGGCCAGGAAGGCGTCCGCGCGAACGATGTAGAAAGGCAGCGCTTCTCCCATGTGCCCGATAATGATCTTGAGTTTGGGAAAACGGTCGAACAGACCGGAAACGATCAGGCGCAGGCAATGCATCCCGGTTTCCGCGTGCCACCCCCAGCCGGCGGTGGAAAGAATAAATCCCGAATTGGCGGGCAATCTACTGAAATACGCTTTCCTCACTTCCTCGGGCGGGGGCGCTGGGTGCAGGTAAACCGGAACGTCCAGTGCCTGCGCCGTTTCGAAGAGAGGCGTAAAGCGCGGATGGTCGAGAAACAGGCCGTTGGTGGTTCCATTGACGAGAGCGCCCTTAAATCCCATTTGCCGGACGCACCGTTCGAATTCGAGGGCCGCCTTCTCCGGCTCTTGCAACGCGAGAGTCGCGAAGGCGGCAAAGCGGTCCGGGTGGGCCCTCACGGCGTCTGCAAGCTTGCCGTTCGTATCGCGCGCCAAGGCGGTCGCGACGGCCGGATCGAGCCTGTCCAGGCTTCCGGATAGCGACAGTACTTGCACATCAATCCCCGCCGCATCCATATCGGCGATTCGGTCTTTTCCAACGTCGAATAATTTGTCTCGTTGGGCGAGCCACATATCAATCACAGGATTGCCTGGCCACACTTTTGCCATGGCTTGCAGGAATTCAGGCGTCGAAATGTGCTCTTCCAGCGTAATCGTTCGCATCGCTCGATCGGGCTCCTGCTGCAAAATTGATTTATCCGCCGCCCACATTATGCAATACGTTCCGGCCCGCTGCGATTGTCTTCGCAGGCGCCTGATTCACTCGTTTCCGTCGAGCTGCGGAAACACCATTTAACATAGTTTACGAAGCCCGACCTTGAGCGGTGGAGTGTAACCGGGCGCGGGTTACAACATTTCGTTCTTATCGGAAGGTCCGAAGTTGGCCAATCCGCCCCGCGCTCACATTCCGATAGGGGCGTGCCGACAGGTGAGAATTGGAGGTGTTATTCGGAACGCGGAGAGGTATCTCTCTTCCCTAGAAGGCGCGCGGGCGCGCTTCCAGTTCATGGCCGTCCGGCAAGATCACTCTCTCAAATCGCATGGTGGGTGAGCCGTCCTTGTTACGATTGCCGACGATCGTTACTTGATCGCCGGGTTTGAGCGTGTCCTTGGTCCAGCCGTGATTCGCCAGCCGGTTCGGGCCAGGACCTTCCGCCACCCATTTCTCGATGTTGCCGTGTTCGTCGCTGACGGTGAAGGTGATCTGCGCGTGCGGATTGACCCAGTCGAACTGCGTGATGGTGGCCTTGAAGGTGGTGTCGTGGCCGCGGTCGTACATGGACATCGAGTGGTGGGCAAATACCGGCCCGGAAATCAGCACGGAAGTAGTGAGCACCACGAGGAGCGAAACAATCCTGGTTTTCACCCTAACACCTCTCGACATTCAAATCTTGACCGCGCGTGGCGGCTATTCCACTCACACAAATTATACGCTCTGACCCCGCGCGAAGTTTCAATAAAATCCAAGCCGGTGACGTCCCTCACGGTTTGCGTCGCGGCATCCGTGAGGGGTCCCCTTAGGCTACGGCACAATCAAATTTTCGAGAGTTCTTAGAAAATTTCCCGGTTGTGGCATGTGATTTTCACGAGTTTGGCTTCCCGCGAGCGATTCATCACTGGCCGATCTGTATACTGTCTTGATAATACTGGATGTAGCGACCCAAGATGATCACGGCGAACCATAGGATCAAAGAACTCGCCGCGACGAGCTTGGCGGAGAGCGGCGCATCTTCGCCGGCTCCCAGGTCCTTGACTCCGCCGAATACGCCGGTCAGATAGAACGCCGCCGCATTCACACCAAGCAGCAGGATGGCCAGCATCTTGACCCAGAACGCATAGTCCAGGGTATAAAACTCCGGCATGCCGATGAACGCCAGCAGACCCGTCACGAGATTGATTCCGAATCCCGTGAGCGCCCAGGGCACCAGGCGGTGCAGCGGTTCGAGCGGCAATTGCCTCGCGAATCCCATGATGCGGAGATCGAGAGCACCCACGGTTCCGATCAGCAGCACAAGCCCGAGGAAGTGCAGATCCATCAGGAAGGCCCACCACCACTTGTTGTACGTCATAGCCTCGGTGAACTTCCAGGGCGTCGGCTCAAAGAAGTGCACGATCGAGCCCGCGGTTCCTTCGGTCGGCATTGCTTCCCGGCTGGCGCGAACCTCCGCATGGCTGATTTCCCCGCCGGTGTTCCCGGTTCTCACCATCAGTCCCACAGCCAACGATGAAAAAATCAGCACGGCCGTCAAATTCCAGCGCGCCATGCGTGCCCTGCGATGGATTTGCCACAGCCCGGCCAGGGCGAATGCCCCTGTAGCCTCCAGGAACCACAAGGCCAGCATTGCGGCGCCCTCGTGCCGCTGCATGAAGGCGTCCGATATGCCGGGCTTGTCCTTAAGCATGAGTTGCGCGCCCTTGCCACTCGCAAATGCCGGAATTGCAATCAGAGCCATGGCCGCGAAAACGATCAGGCTGCCTCGCCGCAGGTCGTAGCTCTTCTTAAAGAGGGAAACGAGAAAAAGGCCGAACCCCATGAAGCTTCCGATCACCGGGAAGTGATTCAACAGGAGGTGTATATGCACGAAGTTCATAACGGTTCCATATCAGCGCCCGGGATTGGCGAAATCCGCTGACACTTTGCGTGCACCGTACCCCCTGCACCCTCGCAAGTCAACGCGAAACCGCAAACCTTTGGCTGCAGGCGCGGTTTTCAACTTGACAAATTAGTGGGCGGGGTATAACAGGCACAGGTACTCGGCAGTGCTCGAGTCCATCTTTGCCTAATCGCTATCTATCGGTTCTCGGCGCCTGCGCCACACTCGGCGTTGCCGTTGCCACCCTGCTGCTGACGCCTGCGTCAGGTCAGCAGGCTGCGACGCCTCAGCAACCGGCGCCGGGCCAGGTTGGCCAGAGTGCCAGCCAACATGACTTGGACATCGGAAAATTCCCTCCGTACAAACCGGCGCGCCTGCCCGACGGACATCCGGACCTGAATGGCTACTGGCAGTCGATGGTCACCGCCGATTGGGATTTGCAAGACCACGAAGCGCAACCCGGACCGAAGCCGGAAATTAACGGCGTCTACGGCGCCGGTCCCGCGGGACAAAGCATCGTCGAGGGCGGCGAAATTCCGTACCGCCCGGAAGCGCTGGCGAAAAAGAAAAAGAATTTTGAAACGCGCGCGATGGTGGACGTCAGCAACGATAAGACCTGGCACAACCTGGGCGATCCGGAAATGAAATGCTACATGCCGGGAGTGCCGCGCGCGAGTTACATGCCGTATCCGTTTCGCATCGTGCAGAGCGCCGGCGCGACGTATCCCTACATGCTCATCTCCTATGAGTATGCCAGCGCCACGCGCATTATCCGCATGAACTCGAAGGAGGAGGCTCCTATCCCAGCGTGGATGGGCTGGTCGCGGGGCCGATGGGAGGGCGATACCCTGGTCGTCGACGTGACTGGATTCCGTGAGGAGACCTGGTTCGATCGTGCGGGAGACTATCACAGCGATGAGCTGCACGTGGTGGAACGCTACACGCCGGTGAGCCCCTTCCACATCATGTACGAAGCGACGATCGAGGACCCCAAGGTCTTCACGCGGCCCTGGAAAATTCGCTTTCCTCTCTATCGCCACATGGAACAGGATTTTCAGCTCTTGGAATTCAAGTGCCAGCCGTTTACGGAAGAGATGCTGTACGGGCGCTTCGTCAAGCGGCCCGCTTCGTGAACTGCTGGAAGGGAGGCGTCTCATGACACATCGGCCCGTCGTGACCCTCGGCATCCCGGCGATGGTGATTGCTTTCGGATCCCTGTCGCTGCTCATGAGCCAGGCCCCGCAGACGGCCGGCAAGACCGCAGCGGAGCCGCAGAAGAAGGCCGCGGCGCCACCGGCGGCTTCGTCCGGCGCGCCCTCCGCGAAAGCTAGCGGGTTCCGCACTCCGTGGGGCGATCCCGACCTTCAGGGAGTGTGGAACGACGCGACCGGCACGCCGCTCCAGCGTCCGAATGGAGTCGCAGACAAAGGCGTCCTAAGCGGTGAGGAAGCCGAAGAATTTCAGGAACAAATTGCCAATAGATTGAGCCGTGACCGGCGCGACGGCGGCACGGAAGTCGACGTCAACCGCGCCTATAACGAACACTGGATGGATTCCCGCCGGCTTAAGACCACCGCGGACCATCGCACCTCGCTCATCGTGGACCCGCCCGACGGAAGGATTCCTCCGCTCGTACCTATTTCGGCCGAGCGTCAGAAGGAACGTGACGAGCGTGCCGCGGCCCTGGCCCGCTTCAACGCCGGCATGCCGAACACGTACCTGGATTTCGAATTGCCGATACGCTGTGTCGTTCGAACCGACATGCCCCCCTACATGCCGATCATTTACAACAACGACTTTCAGATCGTGCAGAGTCCCGGCTACGTAGTCATCGCTCCGGAAATGATCCACAGCGCGCGCATCGTCCCGCTCGACCGGCGCCCGCACATCGGCAAGAATCTTCACGAATGGCTGGGCGATTCGCGAGGCCATTGGGAGGGCAATACACTGGTCATTGAGACCACCAATTTTCGGCATGACACGAATATCTTCCAGGATGCCGATCCGGAGACCTTCCGACTTACCGAACGCTTTACCCGCGTGGACTCCAAGACGATCAATTACGAATACACCGTGGAGGACCCTCACACCTGGACCCGGCCATGGACCGTGCGAATTCCCTGGACCCGCATAGATCCCGGCGAGCAGATGTATGAGTATGCCTGCTACGAAGATAATTATGACATAAGCCATTTCCTGGGCGGCGCACGCGATCGCGAGAGGCGGGGCGAGGTGGCTCAGCCGATTCCACATCTGCCGTCCGTTCAGTAGGGAAGTCAAAGGCCGCGCAACATATCCGCTAGCACGGGAGGACCGGAATGAAGCTGCTTGGAAAAAAGTTGAGTGTTGGCGTCGTCGTTGCGGCCGCCCTGATGTTGCCTTGTATGGGAATGATCGCGCCGGCCTCCGCGCACCACGCCTTCGCGGCGGAATATGATGCCAAGAAGCATGTGATTCTGAAAGGCACCGTCACGAAGATGGAGTGGATCAATCCCCATGCTTGGATCCACATCGACGTGAAGAAGCCCGACGGCACTACGGAAGAGTGGATGATCGAGTTCGGCACGCCGAACACGCTTCTGCGGCGCGGCTTCACCCGCGATTCCCTGAAGCCCGGAACGGAAATTACCGTGGACGGTTACCAGGCCAAGGATAGCGCCTTGCGCGCGAATGGCCGCGACGTCACGCTGCCCGACGGGAAAAAGCTCTTTGCCGGTTCGCCCGTGGCCGACGCCCCGTATAAAGATCCAGGCAAGTAACCCGGCGATTCACCGCACTGCGGATCTCGATATTTCCTTCCGGCGTGTCTGGGAGACACCTCGCGGTGTCAGGCGGCTTGGGTTGTTCCGCAAGTAAAGGAAAGGTCAGGGCACCCTATTGGCCGTACCCCTATTCTTGCGTTCCCTGGAAGAAACCAGCTTCAGCACGTGGCTCCGCGAATCGAACTCCATTTTTGCGTTCTATTTCGTTCTCCTCTTTCACACCTTCGGCCTCGCCTTGCTCGTCGGGGCGAATGCCGTCGTGGATTTGCGCATCCTCGGCGTCGCCGCCAGCCTGCCGCTCGCGCCGCTGAAACGCTTCTTCTCCATCATGTGGCTGGGATTCACGCTGAACGTGATCACCGGCATTTTGCTGGTGATCGCCTACCCCACAAAGGCACTCACGAACCCGGTCTTTTACCTAAAGCTGGCGCTCATCGCGCTTGCCGTGATCGTGATGCAGAAAACCTACACGCAGGTTTTCGGCGACGCCGGTCTAAGTGAAGCGTTGATGGAGGCCAAAGGCAGGGCGCTGGCGAAATGGTCCCTCGTATTGTGGATCGCGGCCATCACCGCAGGGCGCTTGCTGGCGTACACCTACAGCTACCTGCTCTACAGTCACGTGCCCGCCGCGCGCTGACTCCCCGCCGATTTAGTAGTTCGGAATCCAAACCGCCGCCGTGGCCACCGATACCCACAGCGTGATTTCCATCAGGCCGGCGAGCTTGGCCACCGAGGGCGTTTCCGGGGTCCGGCCCCAAGTGCGCGACTTACGTTGCACGAAGATGTGCCACGCCAAAGCCAGCGGCAACAGCACACCCACCTTCAGTCGAAACGCGGGATTGTCGATGTATCCCACCGCTGCCGTAGCGAAAAGCGTAAATCCCCCGAGGAGCGCGATTCCCAAGCCGATCCAGTTCCACCTGAACAGAGCGTCCGACAATTCGGCGGCCGTCTGAAATCTCCTCCCCGCGCCGAGCAGCCGGAAATCGAGCGCCAGCGTCGTCCCGAGCCAAAGGGAGAGGCCCGTAAAGTGGGTCCACTGGATGAAGGGATATGCGTACCGCGCCGTGACCATCCACACCACCAGCCGGATGTTTTGGAGTTGATCGCAAACGCCCACGAGCCAAGTGTGCATGAGCAGGAACCACTAGACCGGTATGAACGCGGGGACTTCAAGTCCCGCGAGGATCGCTCCAACCCAAAGGGCTAGCGAAGCCAACGCCAGCCATTTCGCGGCAGCGGGCACAGACGGGGCAAGGCCCCAGACGAGCGATTTCCGCTGCACGATCACGCCAAATATAAATGCCAGCAACACCACGCCCATCTTGATGCGGAAAACCGCCGTGGGATAAAACGTCGTGGCCTGCCCGGCGAACATGATGAACCCCGACACGATCACCATGCCCAGCCCGGTCCACGCAAAGGGAAAGAGTTGCCCGGCAAGCGGCGCAAGCTTCTCGTTCCGCGCGGCGGCGCCAAGAATTCGCAAGTCAACGACCGCTGTAGTTCCAACCAACAGGAAAAAGCCGATGTAATGGATCAGCCAGACCAGCGAAATCAGGATCGCCGAATTGGTGATCGTGACAATCCAAGGGATTTGCTCCAGCCATTCACAAAGGCGCGGCATCAATGGCAGCCTTTTTGGAACCGCCTGATGGACACAAGCCCCGACGCGCGATATTTAGGCTGCACGCAAGAAAAAACTTCGTCGAAGCTGCGAGGAAGATTTTCCCGGGGAATCGACATGCACTCTGCGGCATTGAGACGGACAAGCATGGCAATCCTCGAATTCCGGAAACCTGTCAGTGAGGCGAGTCCTCGCGAACCCACTAAGGCACCGGGTCACGATAGAAAAACAAAGTTCAGGGAACCGCTTGATTGTAACGACTTCTTCGATATCCAATCAACTTTCTTCCTCAATTCCGCGCAGCTCGGTCAGTCCGGATATGTGGGAACCGCTTTGCAATATCTTCGAAGGCACCACCGGACCTTGAATATTGAGAGTACCGCCGGAGTCTGTTACGTTGTCCTCATGGCGATCCTACCCCCGGATGAATTGGACATGCGGAATCGTCGGCGCAGTAAACGTGTCCAGCACAAGACTTCGGTCATGGTTCGATTCACGGACGCCAATATGCAATCCATCTCAGAAAAAACACATACCATAGTAGTGAACGACCATGGAGCGTTGATACTTCTCGCAGCTGCAGTAAAGCCCCAGCAAATTATCCGCCTTGAACACCTAGGCTTGGGCGAGGAACTCCTCTGCCGGGTCGCCGGGCTAGGCCCAACCTTGATGGGCAAGACGCAGGTCGCCGTCGAATTTATTATCCCAAAGCCGGGATTTTGGGGTCCCCTCCCGAAGTCTAAGACTCCGGAATTGAGCCGCACTCTGAAAAAGTGACGCATCGAGAGCTGGAAACCGCCTCCGTACAATCCGCATGCCTGATATATGTTTATCAACAGTTGCGTTTGCGCACCTCGAATTAAATAGCTTTGTTCACTAGTGCAACTTCGATTTTATACTGTGCCCTATGCAGCTAATAGCATTCGAAGGCACGGAGATGTCCGCCGCCGTGCGAGGAAATTTCGCTAGATTCGGCGTATGCATTCTGCTGTTGACGTTGTTTGCCCCAGTATCTCGGCCAGATACACTCGTTATGCCACGGGAACTCGTTGATTTCGCCCACGCGAAGGGCTGCACGCCAATCGATAATTTTTTTGAACGTCCCGGCATGGTGAACCCGCCATTCGTATATGGGTGGCTTCCGGGAAGTGACGAAGACAGCGCAGTTTTTTGGTGTAAGAAAGCGGAAAAAACCGACAAGCCATACAACTTAATGTTAACGGTGCGCGACCTGAAAAACCATGAACTCAAGGTGCCGGACCAAAAGCAACTAGCTGGATGCCCTGCCGTTATCGAATATTGGAATGGACCGGCGGGTCTGTCCATTGAAACACAAGGCAATCTCGATTTACGTTACTTCCGCAATGTCACTGAACCACGACCAAGGTCAGGAGGGCCCACCAACGTCGTGCCCAACGCTAGGGTAATTGCGTCTTCATACGATGGGGTACGAAGCCTTTTCTTCTGTTACAAGGGGCACTGGCTCATTAACATACAAGATTGAATGAATAAGCCATGGCATTGGTAATCCTAGTCAAAATAATTGATGGTGTCCCGGTATTCGCGCTTTAATGTGGCCCAAGTCCTGATCAGCCTATCGGAATGTGGCCCGGTGGCACTAACCGAAGCCAAGGAAGTCCACAAGCATCGTGACGGGTCGGTCGACGTGAAGCGTCGCAAGGATTTTTATTGTTAATTTCCGGCCTTCAGCTTCACTTCCGCCGTATCGCCCTTTACTTCTAGCGTCGTGCCAAAGGGCTTTGACAAGTCTGCCAGGCGCTGGAGAATATAGCCCGCTCTCGTACCCGTTACCGGCGATGGCAAGCCGCGCGTCTGGAGGAACTGGTTGTTAGTGCGCTGGTTGTGAATATCGGGCTGGCCCTCACCCACGTTGTTCAAAGCGATCGGCCGGAACGAAACCGATTGCAGGTTCTTCCCCTGAAATTGGACGTACGCGACTGCGCTCTCCCAATTCATCGGTTCATCGATGTAGGTCAGCGTCGGCGGCAGGTTGTAAATGAAGTTGCCCAGATCGTAGAAGATGGGCCGGCCGTGATAAATCTCCACGCCGTGCAGCAGGGGCGCGCCGTGCATCACGATGATGTCCGCTCCCGCATCCACCTCCGCGTGCGTCCACTTTTTCAGCCAATCGTTCGGGGCGAGCCGCTCCTCCATCCCTTCCGTGAAAACCGTCGAGAAGGAGTGATTCGAGAAGACGTGATTATGCTGGTACACGATCACGAGGTCTGCGTGCTGGCGAGCCTCACGAATGCTCTGAAGGATGCGCTGCGAATCTTCCGGATTCGGCGTGTTCCCGGGCGCGCCGGGGAGATCGTCCGTCGCTTCATTTTCTAATTCGCCGGCTTCGACGCGAAGCTCATTCACGCCTGGCCTGCTGGCCGTGGCGCTTCCTCCCGGCGCAATCAGGCCGGACGCGCTCGCGATCAGGGCAATCGTGCCCTTCGGCGTGTGCAGGTAACCCGGCGCAACAGCTTCGGCCACGTTGTTTCCAGTTCCTGCGTGAACGATCTTCCGGCTGTCCGCTTCGCGGAGCGTGTTCTGAATACCCGTCACTTTCAGATCGAAGGCATGGTTGCCGGACAGGGAGAGTAAGTTAAAACCGAAAGTCCTCAGCGCATCGAGCGCTTCAGGCGGGGTGACGAATCCCCTGCCCTCCTGGGCGGTCTCGCCTTTTTCTGCGATCGCGGCTTCCAGGTTGGTGAATATTACATCGCCCTTCAGCAGTCCCTGGATCACCGGCACCTCCGCCGGCACGGTCTCGCGGATATCCGACCGGATCATCGACTGCCCCGCCAAGGTGATCGTGATGGGAGCCGACTGCGGCCACACGGCAGCGCCCGTCGCGCACACGATTGCGAACAAAATCGCGAAGCACGTCCTTCTCGCCAACAAACGGCCAGCTTTCCTCATTGTCCCCATTTGCATTCCACTCGCATTTTGAATGAGCGCTCGATGTACTCGCGACTCTGTCTTTTTCCAATCTTCAATCTGATCTTCGCCATTTTGCTTCTCATCCAAAGGAAACGCCATCAAGAACTATTTTTTCGCCGCAGTGTAAGTCTTGCTGAAATTGTTGCGTGCGTTGGTGACCGTGAATGTGCCGTTCGTCTGCGCCGACACTTTGATCCAGTATGCCGTCCCATTGTGCTGGGGCGGCGGAGGCGCTCCCGGACCCGGCGCGGGAGCGGCGATCGGAGTGATCGGCATGCTGGCCGGCTGGTCATCAATCGTATTCGCGATAAACATTCCGGGAACGGTGTACTCCTGCCCGCTCAGGAGCGAGAAGTGCATCTGCCAGAGATCCTCGAGGCCCGGAGAGGAGTGAATCGTCTGCATGGATTCAGGTTCGCCGCCTTTGCGGGTCCCATTGTTCATAATGGCCACGCGCGGATGAAGCGCGTGCACGACCACTATCGAATTCGAGCTCGCCTGTCCATGGTGCAACCCCAAAAAGAGATCGACCGTGCCAATAGGATTATTCGGACACATCAGCTCGAATTCCTTGTTCTTGGTCAAATCACCCAAATGAATGGTGCGAAATTTCCCGAACGTATATGAGGCTGGCGACGGATTGCGGGTCTTCGGCATTGTTCTCTCCCGGCTTGAACTCGGAGCAATAAGGATTCGGTTTGCCCGCGCCCGGGAGCGGCGTCTTGAGGACCTGTCCGGCGGACGCCACGATACGCCAATCGAGGCCAGCCACCGGAATCTTGTCGCCGGGCTTCACGACCGTGTGTGTGGCCTTGGCGATCAGCGCCGGGTATGTTTTCTGCAAAAATTCGTCGGCAACAGGGCCGGGCTGAACGTTCGGGCCATGGTCGATGAATTCCTTGATCGGGATGCGGGCTGCCAGTTCCGCGAGGCCGCCAAAATGATCGCCATGCCAGTGCGTAATGATCAGGTGATCGATCTGCGTAACGCCGGCGTCTTTCAAAGCGGCCATGATGCGTTCGGCATCGCGAACGGCGCCCGGAGCCACGTTCCCCGTATCGATCAGGACCGACTCGGCCGAAGGAGCCACGAAGAGTACTGAATTACCGCCCTCGACATCTATGACATAGATGTCCAATGTCGTTCTCGCCGCCCGCGTCTGGGCAGCTAGAGACGCCGCGGAAACAGCGAAGGCCAGCAGAAGAATCGCGATCTTATTGCGCATGAGAGCACACCGTGAGTTTTCGCCCGGAATTTTCGATTGAGCGTTCTGGTTCACGCATCGTACGCTTCTCCCGCCTTTGACGCAACTGACTAACCAACGACCCATTGAGACCACCCCGTTTGTCGGGACCTGGCGCTTACGGGTAGACAACTAAATACCAATGGTTCTCCAGTCGTCGCGCAACAAACGGACCAGCGCCAATGCCATTTAAGATTTCAGCATCACTGGCATTTCGTTTGGCAAGTGAATCTGCAGGGTCGAAGACGAGAAACTCGCCGAAATCTTGTGCAAACATACCCCAAGAATCCCATGCGATGTATTTCAAATGTCCGTTTGGCGGGGTCGGCTGTGATAAGACCAGTGCTTTATACTCGCGTGAAGAAATCAACCATCTGCCATCATCACGGATTCTCTGACCATTGACCGCTAAGAAGATTGCAACACCCCATGTCTTGCCTCAGCTGGAACTGGAGAGGGCGTTCTTCCGTTAAGATAACGGAGAGGACGCATGCGAAAAGAGCGAAAACACTACACCGCAGAGGAGAAGGTGGCCATTCTACGACGGCACTTGTTGGATAAAGTGCCGGTTTCTGATCTGTGTGAAGAACTGGGCCTGCAGCCAACGGTGTTCTACCGTTGGCAAAAAGAATTCTTTGAGAACGGTGCTGCCGCCTTCCAGGGCAAGAGCCGTCCAGACCACCAAGCCGAACAACAACGGATTGAATTTCTGGAAAAGAAGATCCAGACCAAGGACGAGGTGTTGGCCGAACTGATGGCCGAGCACATCGCCTTAAAAAAAAGTCTTGGGGAGCTCTGACCCAGGTGTGGGTACCGCACGATGTGCGGGACGTAGTCGTGGATTTCGTCCGGTGTTGGTCGGAAAAGACCGAGATCGGCGCCGGACGATTCATTCGTTGGTTGGGTGTGCGTGCCAGCAAGTTCTACGACTGGCGAGAGCGCTACGGGCGCGTCAATGAACACAACGGTTGGGTCCCCCGGGATTTCTGGCTCGCGCCGTGGGAAAAGCAAGCCATCATCGCCTTCCACCAGGAACATCCCTTGGAAGGCTATCGACGACTGACGTTCATGATGCTGGACGCGGATGTGGTGGCCGTCAGCCCCTCCAGCGTTTGGCGCGTACTCCAACAGGCCGGATTGCTCTCCCGATGGAAGAGTAAGCCGTCGCGCAAGGGGACCGGTTTCGAGCAGCCGCTGCAGCCGCATCAACACTGGCACATCGATGTTTCCTACATCAACGTGAGCGGCACGTTCTACTACCTGTGCAGCGTTCTGGATGGCTACAGCCGTGCGATCGTCCATTGGGATCTGCGGGAATCGATGACCGAAGCGGAAATCGAAGTCATCTTGCAACGAGCTCGGGAGAAATATCCCGAAGCAAAACCGCGAATCATCTCTGACAATGGGCCACAATTCATCGCACGGGATTTCAAAGAGTTCATTCGCATCGCGGGAATGACGCACGTGCGAACGTCGCCTTACTATCCGCAATCGAATGGCAAGCTGGAGCGCTGGCACAAATCGCTAAAATCCGAATGCATCCGACCCGGCACACCGCTGACCAGAGAAGATGCGCTGCGCTTGATTCAAACCTACGTGGATCACTACAACACCGTACGCTTGCACAGCGCCATCGGTTATGTGACGCCGCACGATATGCTTGCCGGGCGACAGGCGGAGATCCACGCGGTGCGCGATCGCAAGCTCGAACAAGCACGTCACCAGCGGCAGCTACGACGGGCGGCAGAATCGCTTGCACATTTTTCGAACGCGACTACAATGACCTCGCCAGGTGAAACAGAAGCGGGCTCTGCAGGGATGCAACCATGCTGAGGGATAACTTGGTAGGCCTCATCGAGCCGATGCAAATCAGCGCGGGAGCTGATCCTCTCGCGCTAAGCATCCAGAAACAGGCATCGGACGATAGGCCCTCATGCCTTGAAAATCCCCGCCCTGAAAGGGCGGAATCTTCACTAACGGAAAACGTCACCTCTCCATTTCAGGCTGAGCCAACACACCCACACGCCAATCAGGCTTGCCAGTAATGACAAAGTTAGAGTGCGTTTGAGCCGAAACCGTATACTTTGTATCACAACGTATATGACGAAAATCACGGTTGCCAATAGCAGCATCGGAGCAACGACAAAGAAATTGACCAAAAACGAAGGGTCGGGCCAGCCTACGTTCAGAGGCAGAAGGACAGCGACTGCAACTGAAATTGTGTATAGCGGGATTCGCCATACCGCACGACTCGAAGCGGATGTCACTGCGCGAAGACTAACGCAGTCAATTTCTGGCCGCAACTCCTGATGAGTCCCGCGGACTCAACCGGTAACTGGCGGATCGCTGCGGATAAGCGCGTTTGTTAGGCGCTACCTCGGAGGCGTGTGAAAGTATTCCTTCGCGACCTGCAAGGTGTCGGCATCTGTCATCACGCCATATTCAACGCGTGGTGACTTGCCTGGTGCAACGAAGTAGTAGCCGACGTGTATCTTCTGCGGATGAAAGTTCTTTGTCTTCGTTCCGAATTTCACGCTAAATGACGACGCATAAATTACCTGAAAATCGATTCCAGCGTCATGAAGGTCCCCACGTGCTCGTTGCGCGTAGAATTGAAAATCAGATAGGGATTCGTTTGTGTCGGGGTCCCGCGATAAATCTTTGTCGGTTACGGGCGGGAAGAAAGCAATTACGGTGGGACCGTTAACAGCAATCACCTTCGGTGTCTGCGCCGCTCTTACTGGCTCGCAAAGGAGTGCACAAACGACCAATATGACAGTCCATCCCGTCGTGTTCATAGCGCCATCTTAGGCCGAAGACGCAGAGAATCCCAGATCGCGGCTGGTAAGTCCGGCGGTCTCAATGGGTCGTTGCAACACTTGCCCAAAGTCCTCTCGTAGCGGTCTATGGGGCTGATTTCGTTCGCGGGCGTCAACTCAAACAAAACAAAAGCCCTGTTTAGGTTCTGATTGAGTACTGCCGTACAGATTGATTCTCGATGGGAAGCACTATCAGATCAACTGGTTAAGCGGTGTTGCATCGACCGGTTGAGCCGACACCGTTTCACAGATGGGATGAGAAGGCCGGTCTCCGGCGGGATGCGATATGCTCCCAATCGTCGACGCGCTCGAAGCGCAACGGAAAGGAGACCGGCTTATGAAGAAGACTAGCACTGTGCAGGCATTAAAGAACGAAATTTTCAAGGGGCGAAAGCTGACGATCGGCCTGGATCTGGGAGATCGTTGGTCGTTCTACTGCGTCATGGATGAAGCAGGCCAAATCATTTTGGAACAAACACTGCCGACGACACCGGAAGCGATGAAGCAGACCTTTGGAAAGATACCGCGATGTCTCATCGCACTGGAGACCGGAACACATTCTCCCTGGATAAGTCGGCTGCTCACCGAGTTGGGACACGAAGTGATCGTGGCGCACGCACAAAAGGTGCAATGGATCACCAAGAGCAGTCGGAAAGATGATCGGCACGATGCTCGGACCCTGGCACGACTGGCGCGAGTGGATCCCGAGTTGTTGGGGCCCGTGCGGCATCGCAGTGCCAAAGCGCAACTGCACCTGACGGTGATCCGAGCGCGGGCTGAACTAGTGAGTGCTCGAACAGCCTTGGTGAACGCAGCACGCGGGTTGGTGAAGTCTTATGGCCAACGACTGCCCAAGTGCGGCACGTATCAGGTGAGCGAGAAGCTGGCCGAGGGATTGAGCGCGGAGTTGCGCGAGGTTCTGGTGCCGCTGTTTAAAGAAATCGAATCGCTGAACGAGCACATCAAGGAATACGATGAACGGATGGAGAAAATCGCCAAGGAAGTTTACCCGGAAGTGTCCTTGCTGAAGCAGGTGAAGGGCGTGGGAACCCAGATCGCTCTGACGTATGTCCTGACGATCGAGGACCCGTATCGGTTTCCGAAGAGTCGCGAGGTCGGCTGTTTTCTCGGGTTACGACCTGGCCGCAGGAACTCTGGGGAGAGTGAACCACAGAAGGGCATCAGCAAAGAAGGAGACCGCTATCTGCGCACGATGATGGTGCAGGGAGCGCACTACATTCTGGGACCGTTTGGAGAAGACAGTGATCTGCGGAGATGGGGACTAAAGCTTGCGGAGCGAGGAGGGAAAAATGCCAAGAAGCGAGCGGTGGTGGCCGTGGCTCGAAAGCTGGCGGTACTGCTGCATCGGTTGTGGGTAGGTGGAGAGGTGTACGTGTGTTGGCTCAGCCTGAAATGGAGAGGTGACGTTTTCCGTTAGTGAAGATTCCGCCCTTTCAGGGCGGGGATTTTCAAGGCATGAGGGCCTATCGTCCGATGCCTGTTTCTGGATGCTTAGCGCGAGAGGATCAGCTCCCGCGCTGATTTGCATCGGCTCGATGAGGCCTACCAAGTTATCCCTCAGCATGGTTGCATCCCTGCAGAGCCCGCTTCTGTTTCACCTGGCGAGGTCATTGTAGTCGCGTTCGAAAAATGTGCAAGCGATTCTGCCGCCCGTCGTAGCTGCCGCTGGTGACGTGCTTGTTCGAGCTTGCGATCGCGCACCGCGTGGATCTCCGCCTGTCGCCCGGCAAGCATATCGTGCGGCGTCACATAACCGATGGCGCTGTGCAAGCGTACGGTGTTGTAGTGATCCACGTAGGTTTGAATCAAGCGCAGCGCATCTTCTCTGGTCAGCGGTGTGCCGGGTCGGATGCATTCGGATTTTAGCGATTTGTGCCAGCGCTCCAGCTTGCCATTCGATTGCGGATAGTAAGGCGACGTTCGCACGTGCGTCATTCCCGCGATGCGAATGAACTCTTTGAAATCCCGTGCGATGAATTGTGGCCCATTGTCAGAGATGATTCGCGGTTTTGCTTCGGGATATTTCTCCCGAGCTCGTTGCAAGATGACTTCGATTTCCGCTTCGGTCATCGATTCCCGCAGATCCCAATGGACGATCGCACGGCTGTACAGGCTGCGGAAAAATCTGCCAGTCTAGGTTCTTGGCTTTCCGAACCACTTTTTTTTCGAGTCCAGCGGCCATTTTTCTTGCTATTCCGCTCTTCGTTTCGCGGTTGTTGCGCCCCTCCGAAGACACCACGGCCTTCACCTACACCGCCGGAATCAGTTTCACGAGACGCAGCAGATTGGCCGCCGTGGCCAACAAGCGGAACAACCAGTTCACCTTCTTCACTCCGCGCACCTTCACCTGCCGTAGAATGCTGTTCAATTTCGCCCAACCAAACACTTTCTCGACTAGCTTGCGCTTCTTCTGGCTGATGGCGTAGCCCGGGTCGCACCGTTCCTGCTCGGTCAGCCAGTTCGGCCACTTGGGATTGGGTTCGTACTCGGCCACATGCGGGATCACTTTCCGCTCCCGCAATCCGGCGATGAATTCTTTCTCCTGATACAACTTGTCGGCTCCCAGCGTGATCGCCACAGTGTGCTGGTCCACCCGCCCCGGGCTCCGGCCCCACTGATCCAGCATCGCCAGCGCCGCTTCTCGTTCGGCCGAGGTGGCGCATGGCGTGGCCAAGGCCGCCATCACCAGTCCGTTGCGATTCTCCGTTATTAGGTGTCCCAAAAAACTCGGCTGCGCTTGCCCCGCAGCGCTCTTCTTGAACAACCGCGCCTCGGGATCGCTCTTGGATTCGTGCGTGTCGCGCAGCAGCTTCTTTCCGCGCGATCCGCTTCCTTTCTCCGGCGGCTTCTGCTTGGGCACGAAACTCTTCCGGCTGGCCCAAGCCTGGATCAGCGTCCCGTCCACCGTGAAGTGTTCCTCGCTCAGCAGATCGTGTTCCCCCGCTTGCCGCAGCACCGCCTCCAGCAAGCGTTGCGACACCTCTCCCGCCATCAGCCGCTCCCGATTCTTCGTGAACACCGTCACATCCCACACCGGATCATCCGGATTCAATCCCACAAACCACCGGTACAACAGGTTGTAATCCAACTGCTCCATCAGCTGCGTCTCGCTGCGGATCGAATACAGCGCCTGCAACAGCAGCGCCCGCAACAATCGCTCCGGCGCGATCGACGGTCGTCCTCGGCGCGCGTACAGCGCCTCAAAATGACTCCACATCTCCTCCAGCCCGCGATCCACCATCGGCCGAATCCGCCGGAGCGGGTGATCGCGGGGAATCCGTTGTTCCAATGGAACGTAGCTGAATACTTCGCTTTGTTTTTCGTCTGGTCCGCGCATGTCGTCTTAGATGTGCAGCATTCTCTCCAGTTGCCAAACAGACGAATTTTTCCGCAGCCTGTGTAGCCATCCAGAACGCTGCACAGGTAGTAGAACGTGCCGCTCACGTTGATGTAGGAAACATCGATGTGCCAGTGTTGATGCGGCTGCAGCGGCTGCTCGAAACCGGTCCCCTTGCGCGACGGCTTACTCTTCCATCGGGAGAGCAATCCGGCCTGTTGGAGTACGCGCCAAACGCTGGAGGGGCTGACGGCCACCACATCCGCGTCCAGCATCATGAACGTCAGTCGTCGATAGCCTTCCAAGGGATGTTCCTGGTGGAAGGCGATGATGGCTTGCTTTTCCCACGGCGCGAGCCAGAAATCCCGGGGGACCCAACCGTTGTGTTCATTGACGCGCCCGTAGCGCTCTCGCCAGTCGTAGAACTTGCTGGCACGCACACCCAACCAACGAATGAATCGTCCGGCGCCGATCTCGGTCTTTTCCGACCAACACCGGACGAAATCCACGACTACGTCCCGCACATCGTGCGGTACCCACACCTGGGTCAGAGCTCCCCAAGACTTTTTTTTAAGGCGATGTGCTCGGCCATCAGTTCGGCCAACACCTCGTCCTTGGTCTGGATCTTCTTTTCCAGAAATTCAATCCGTTGTTGTTCGGCTTGGTGGTCTGGACGGCTCTTGCCCTGGAAGGCGGCAGCACCGTTCTCAAAGAATTCTTTTTGCCAACGGTAGAACACCGTTGGCTGCAGGCCCAGTTCTTCACACAGATCAGAAACCGGCACTTTATCCAACAAGTGCCGTCGTAGAATGGCCACCTTCTCCTCTGCGGTGTAGTGTTTTCGCTCTTTTCGCATGCGTCCTCTCCGTTATCTTAACGGAAGAACGCCCTCTCCAGTTCCAGCTGAGGCAAGACATACGAACCACTGCGCAATAGCCAGAAAGCGATGCGGGAAGTGGCCTAGAGAGTTGCGATCCGAGGAGCCAAGCTCAACCGCCGAGTCCAGGTGACTGCGACTAAGTCCTGGGGCCCGACTCTCACCGAATCGGTGGGACGAGAGGTCGATTCACAGGTAGCAGCACCTACTGAAACGAGAACACCCAACTTGCACCGAGCGAATATCGCTCACCAAAGAGTGCGGATGGAAGGATGGCGACAGGGGCGGCCCGGTTCTTAGGAAGACCACTCGACAATCAAAGGCAACTACAAAACCGACTTGACACTAACCGGCCTTCTCATGGAAGGACTTGGCACTCCCCGAACGGAGCCTGATGTATAGATGCGGGAGTGCGTTTCCGATTTGACCGAGTTGTGTCTCTCTCTCCAATTCAGCGTTGCTCGGAACCCATGAGTTGTGATGCCCATGCGCGGGGCTCAATCGCCGAATGGGGGACGCGAAAACGGTTGAACTTGTAGTGCTTTTTTGCGAAGCCGCGTAGGTCTTTGCCGTCTTGGACGAAAGGAATGAGACGAGACGCACAACGATCCAGTGTACGGCGCTGTTTCTGAAACCTATTGCCGTCGTTCGGCCGAAACTGGGCCCAAGCGATTGACTGGACGAATCCGGCGGGTCCGAATCGGTCTGATCGAAGGATGTCCTCAACGAAAACCCGAATAGGCCCAGGACAGACATTCAAGGCATCGTGCATAGCTACGACACCGAATGGCTCGACATGAGGAAGAAATCCATCCAAATCTTTCTTGACCCCGTCGTAACTGTGATCGCCGTCAATCCACAAGACTCGTATGGGTCGTTTCCATGTTTTTGCCACTTCCGTGGAATACGCTAAATGAGGTTCAACGTAGTCCGACAATCCGGCGGTATTTATTGAGTTTAGAAAATCCTGATATGTCGAAGCCACAGGGTTCTTTGCCAGGTCCAGAAGAATTGGCGAATTGTGAGGATCGATTGCAACAACTGGCCCTAAACCGTAATGCGAAGCCACAGTGGCGAGCATCACTGTGGACCGCCCTTTGAAACTACCAATCTCTACAATCGTGCCAGTGCCGGGCACGCACGCGGCGAGCAACCCTAGAAAGCGAGCCTCGTCTTCCAGAAGATGACCTGGAACATTCTCAGTTTTTTGCCACGCAACGTTAAGTACTTTCTCTAGGTCTGCGGGAATCTGGATTGTAGCCAAACACGCGTCTCCTTATAGGGTCAAATTCCCAGTTTCCGATAGGGCCGGTGGTCTCAATGGGTCAGTGCAACACTTGCTTGCAGTCTATCTGCCGGAGTCTGAAATCCCAAAGTTTTTCTTGGACGCTGATTTAATCGCAGTGCCACCTCGTCCAGCTCCGCTTGAGAATACCCTGACAAGTCTGTTCTTTTAGGAAAGTACTGGCGCAACAGGCCATTTGTATTTTCGTTCGAGCCGCGCTGCCAGGGGCTCTGCGGATCACAGAAGTAGACTTTCACCTCCGTATCCACCGTGAAGCTTTTGTGCTGGGCCATCTCCAGCCCGCGATCCCAGGTCAACGAGCGCCGCAGCGATGCGGGCAATCGACGCACGTGCTGGCTCAGGGCGGCGACCACGGTAGCCGTATCTTTGCTGGACACCTTGACCAGAATCGTAAAACGCGAATGTCGTTCCACGAGCGTGGCGATGTGGCTGTTCTTGGTGCCGCCAATGAGGTCGCCTTCCCAATGGCCGGGAATGGCGCGGTCCTCGATTTCCGCGGGTCTTTCCCGGATGGAAATGGCGTCGACGATTTGGCCACTCCGGTGTCCACTGTCACGCGCGTGTCGCGAGCGGCGGATCCGCCGCTTGGATCGAAGATGCTGAATCAGCTCTTTTTTCAGCACTCCGCGCGCTTGGATGAACAGGCTGCGATAAATCGTCTCGTGCGACACGCGCATCCTCTCGTCCTCGGGATACTGGATCTTCAGCCATCCGGAAATCTGCTCCGGCGACCAGTCCAGGATCAGTTTACCCGCAACGATCTCCTGCAGCTTCCCGTGAATGGCCAGAAGGCACACTTTAGGCCGCAAGGCCGACTCCCAGGCTTTCTGATCGGCGTCACTGGCTCGATAGAGAGGTCGCCCGCCATGGCGGGCGACCTCTCGGCTCACCGTCGAAACGGCCCGCTGCAACCCTTTGGCTATCTTACGAATCGAGGAGCCGCAAGCGATCCCTCGAGAAATGTTTTCCCGCTCCGCCAGCGTGAGCGCTAGCGACGAGCGCCGACGCACTGCCGGAGCAATCCCGCCATGCTGCGCCAACATAAATTGAATGGATACATGGTCCTTGCCGAAGGCTCGCCCAATCTCATGCAAGCACTGTCCCGCCTTCCAGCGGCTCCACATGTCAATCCGCTGGCTCGCGGAGAGCTTCACCCGTCTACGATGCGTCATAAACACCACCTTTTAGAAAAAAGATTTATAGCAGATGGT
>CAWCZV010000017.1:0-40434 GCA_963800095.1 uncultured Acidobacteriota bacterium | reverse complement strand
CGCAGGAGGCCTCCGGTTCAAATCCGGACGCCCCGACCAAATAATCAAGTTCAATAGATTGCAGCAAAGAATTTCAGATCTACGGACCGATATGGCACCGGATCCAAGCAATTCCTGTTTAGATCTTGAAGACCGTTTGTTCTAATGGTTTGCAAATCTTTAGATCGGATTCGGCGTTGGGATTCTTCGGATCGTGATCCAGCGCAACTCGGTGAACTCCTCAAGACCGGCTTTCCCGCCAAATCTGCCCCACCCGCTGTCCTTCACTCCGCCGAAAGGCATCTGCGGCCCATCATGAACCGTGGCGCCGTTAATGTGGCAGATGCCGGACTCGAGGCGCTCGGCAAGCCTCATCGCCTTGGTGGTATCGCGGCTGAACACGGCGCTGGAGAGGCCGTATTCGGTGCAGTACTGATTCCACCCGCATTCGGCCTCGCGGGCGTGAACCTGCATACCATCCTCGCCGAGCCATTCACGCGCGCACCTGCTCCGTAATGACACTTCAGCAACGTTCCCGACCGACAGTTCTGGGCTGCAGTGCTCTTCCAGTTAAAATGGTGTGTGACTCTCAGAGGGATTTCCGCACCGCAACAGATCGGCCGATACGAGATTCTTGGGGAACTCGGCCGGGGAGCCATGGGTGTGGTTTTCAAGGCGCGCGATCCGTTCATCGGACGCATGGTCGCGGTGAAAACCATCACCACCGGAATCGCGGACAATCCTGATCTTTTGGAGCGTTTTCGGCGCGAGGCCCAGGCCGCCGGGGGCCTGCAGCATCCCAACATTGTCACCATCTACGAAATGTCGGAATTCGAGGGCACTCCCTTCATTGCCATGGAGTATCTGGAGGGAGCAAGCTTAGAGAAAACGATTGGCGGGCAATTGCGTCTGCCCCTGGTGCACAAACTTGACTACCTGGTGCAAGCCTGCCGCGCACTCGACTACGCTCATCGCCGAGGGGTCATCCACCGGGATGTCAAGCCAGCAAACATCATGGTGACATCCGAGGGCCTCGTGAAAGTCGTGGACTTCGGCATTGCCCGGATTGTGGACACGGCAAAGACCCAGACGGGAGTCTTGCTCGGAACACTTTCCTACATGTCACCCGAGCAGGTCCGAGGCCAGCACGCCGACCAGCGTTGCGACGTTTGGGCGCTCGGCGTCGTGATGTACGAACTGCTTACCTACCGCCGCCCGTTCGACGGCGAGAATCATGCCGCGGTGCTGATGAGCATTCTCCAGCAGGAACCGCGAGCGATTCGAGAATTCCTGCCTGAGTGTCCGCCCGCGCTCGAAAACCTCGTGCAACGAGCATTGCGCAAAGAGGAATCTCTGCGATATCCCACCATGGAAGCGCTACTGGTGGACCTCGAGCCGATCTGGACATCGCTGCAGAAAGAAGCGGTTCAGAAACTCGTGAGCCACGGGCGCGAATTGATGGAGAGCGGGAAGCTGGAAGAGGCAAGCAAGGTCCTCCGCAAGTCGCTCTCAATCGACACCGGGAATATGACCGCAAAAGCGCTGTTCGACCAGGTAAGCGCGTTGCTGGGAGCAAACTCCGCGCCTTTGGTGGAAAGTGAACGGATCGCTGGAGATCAGAATCGAATACTGGCGGCAGTGTCGCGTGCCGATAAACAAACATCCGAGCACAACCGAGGCGGCACAGTGGTTGCCACAGCGCAGTTCGATCCCCTTTTGACTCGGGTGATGGAACCAGGTAGCAAACAAAGTGATTCCTCCAATCCACCGGCGCAGAACCGCGGAGGCCAGGTTGGAGGAACGATTATTGCTTCCTCGCCGTTGCAGGCGCTCGGAATCGATCGACCAGCGCCGCCCGCTGCTGGCCAACGTTCAATGCCGAAAGCCACTCCGCCAAGCTCAACAGTGCCACAATCGCCCGCGCCATACGGCCAAGGAGGCGTGGCGCAGCAGACGGACGGGTCCTGGCGACAGCGCGCGCCTATTTTCGCAACGGCAGGTGTCGTCGTATTGCTTATACTCGGTGCGGCTGGATACTGGGGGCTGTTTCCTCGACACAAAGTTGCCGACGAACCGCATGTGAATTTGCCGTCCCCGGCGCCGACAACGGCGCCGCCGTCAGCTCAGCCCGTGGCTTCAGCCGCCGCTTCCGATGCTGCCCCCTCCACCGAAACCCCAACAGCGCCCACAGTTTCAATCGAAGACCAGCAGCGCCGTCTGATCGATCAGGCTCACGAGGCCGCCGACTCCAAAGACTACAAGACCGCCCGGGTTCGTCTCGACGAAGCCGCAAAACTGAATGGCCCGTTGAATGCCCTGATTTTGGATCTGCGGCGTGAATTTAGCGACGAAGCTCACGGCGCGGAATTGCGGCAGGTGGCGCAGCAGGAGCAGGCACTCTGGGCTCGCGGCATGAAAGACATTGACGCGGGCCGCCTCGACGATTCGGAAAAGTCGCTGCGCGAAATCCTCTCCTTGCCGGAAGCAGGGCGCCACTGGGCGGATGCCGCGAGGTACGTGGACGAAGTGATTCCCGAGCGGCGTCAGGAGGAGCAGTTATGGGCGCGCGCCCAGCAGGAATCGGGCGCGACCGGGCCCGAGCACCGAATTAACGAGGTGAAGATTCTGGACCAGGTTCTGGCATCAGGAGGCATCCACCAGCAGGAGGCCCGGCAAAGGCGCGATTCCTTGTTTTCACAATTCGCCCGGGAGAATCGCCGCAGAAACAATTCACAAGCGTCCGTTGTTTCCGCTTCGGAGCAGGCGCAATTCCCTCGGCTGGAAGATGCCGTCGATCAAGCCGTGACGCAGAGAGATGCCAAGGCGCTGGAACAATTGCAAGAAATCAGGCCGCGATTTAAGTCGATCGTGGATGGCGGCGGTTCGCTCGTTCCCGACGCGCGAGATTATTTGAACAACGTTTTACCGAAGGCGCAAAAAGCCATCGAAACGAAACTCGCCAGCGCCGAAGCGGACACGCTCTCCAACGCGAAATTCCGCGATGCCGTGAAACAGTTCGATCAAGCCGTCGCGACGCAGAATCCCAAAATGTTGCGTTCTCAAGTCCAGTCCGAATTTCAGGAGATTGCGAACTCCGGGGGGCCGAGAACGGAAGAGGCCGCGCGATACGTCAACGAATTAATTCCCGCTGCGCTGAAAAAAATCGCCCGTTAGCGCGGAAGACGTTATCCACTTTCCTGATTTATCCGCTTTTCAGTGCGGGGTCCCGCGAACTGTTTCGTACAGATGGGAGTTCTTTCCAAAGTATTTCGAGAATTTCGATTGGCTCGCCGCGTCCCTTCAATTTTCTGGCCGGGAGAGCGCGCGCCGGCACCTTTTCGCGCATCGCATTCCAGGTCGCGGCGGACACGAGTATCTGGTTGGGTTCCGCTTCCGCGGTCAGACGAGCTGCGACGTTGACCGTATCCCCGATGGCCGTATAGTCCATCCGCCGGGCCGATCCCATGTAACCAATGATGACCTCTCCCGTGTGGATTCCGATTCCCATCCGCAGCGGCGGGTGAGTCTCCGCGCGGTTGAGTTCGGCAAGAGCCGCTTGCATCTCTATTGCCGCGTGAACGGCGCCAAGAGCATCGTCCCAGTGGGAAAATGGCGCGCCGAAAAAGCACATCAGCCCGTCACCGAGATATTTGTCAATCGTTCCCTCGTGTTGAAAGATGACGTCCGTCATCTGCTGGAAAAATCCATTGAGGATTTCGACCACTTGCTCGGGAGGAGTCGTTTCGGCCATCGCGGTAAAACTACGGATGTCGGCAAACAAAAGGGTGGCCGTTTGCTTTCGCCCGCCAAGACGCAGGTCGGCGGCGTCCGCGGCGACCTTGCTCGCCACTTCGGGCGACAGGAATCGCTCGAGCGCGCCCAGTTTCAGATTCTGCCGGGCGATTTCATCTTGCGTCCGCACACGGTCGATCGCAAGCCCGGCCTGCACGGCGATGACCGCAAAAACATCCAGGGCTTCTTGTGAAAACAACCGGCGCCGCGACGGGCTGTCCACGTAAAGAATTCCAAAATTCCGTTCGCGGTTTCCCAAGGGGGCGCACATGGCCGATTGGACTCCCGACCGCACCACGCTCTGACTTACCGGTATCGACGCGCCCGGCGACTGGGCGTCCGCCAGCAAGAGCGGGAGACCGCTCTCCATGACCCGGCGAATGATCGTTTGGGAAATGATGAGTTTGGGCGGATCTTGGCCGTCCGTGCGCCGCGAATTGTCGTGAGAGCGAAGCAGGGCGGGCTGGAAGGCGTATTCCCCGTTGCTGAAATCATTTGCGCCCATGCTGGATTCCTCAAGCAGCATCGCATATCCGCGCTCGGCTCCCTCAATCTCCAGAACGAGGTCGAGGACTCGCTCGGCGACCACATTGACGCTCTGCAGATCACTCAAAACACGGTTCACCCGCAGCAGCAGCGTGAGCAGACTATTTTCGCGTTCGAGGGCTTGCGAGCGGGGCTCGGGTTTCGCGCGACGCCGCGCGTCCGGCTCAACGCCGCCCGCTACTGGGATCACAGGCAGAAAGGAACTCGAGTAAGGAGAAGGAGGCCGCGTGAGTTCCTGCACGAAACGCTGCGGCAATCGAGTCGTGTTGTGCACGAGAATTCCGTCCACTTCGGGTTCTTCGAACCGGATGCGATGTTCCCCAAGGAACACTTCATCGTTGGGGCGCAGCGTCGCCTCCTTCACACGAATTCCGTTCACCTTGATTCCGTTTACGCTGCCGCGATCCACGATTTGCCACTGGCCGCCGGGGGTGCGGAGGACGACTGCATGCAGCCGGGAAATGTTTGTGTCGTCCAGCATCAGATTGCTGGATTTGGCCCTGCCAATGGAAATCGGGCGGTTACCGGAAAGTTCATATACGCGCGAATCTTCACCAGGACGATAGATTACGAATCGAGGCATCGGACATTTCTCCGCGAGAGACAATCCATGATCCGACGAACGGAATGGTTGAGCAATAAGAGTTCTTGTTGCCATGACGGATCAAACACGGGCTTGAGCGATTGCCGGCGTAACTATTTGCGCTCATTGCCTTGAGAAGCCAATTCGCGGTCTGGTAGTGTGAACGATAAAGGATTCCAGATCGTCCATCCCGGCGCGCTTGCTTTTTGATCGGGTGATCCAGCCGGCAAAAAGTGAGGAAGGTGAATACTTATGGCCGTTTTGGTCGTAAAGTTTGAAGGCTCGGTGCTGCAAAATGTTCCCGTGCTTAAAGGGCCTATCACAATTGGGCGGGCACCGGATAACTCGATTGCAATCGACAATGCGTCTATCTCGACTCACCATGCTCGCGTGGAAATCCAACAAGGCCGCCTAATACTGAGCGATTTGGGGAGCCTGAATGGAACCTTTGTCAACACCCAGCGCGTGAAAAGCGCCACCCTGAAGGACGGCGACGTCATCTCCATCGGCAAACATTCCATCTATGTGGACGAAATGGACCGAACGGAACTCGCGCGCGTTGGCGTGACGCAGCCCGTGAAGGAATTGGTAGCAGTTCCCGCCATGGCCGAAACGTTCGTTCTCGATACCAGGCAAAGGCGGCAGATGATCCAGGAGCTGGCAGCGGCGGGAGAGCGTTCGCAGCTAGCGCCAACGCGAGTCCGAGTGGCGACCCTGTCCCGCGTGGAAGGAAAACTGGATCAGGAGGAATATCCGCTCACGAGCAAACTCACTGTGATCGGTAAATCCACGATGGCCACGATTCGTTTGCGCGGCTGGTTCAAACCCAAGGTCGCGGCCCAAATCAGCCGGGGCGAAGATGGCTACTATTTGGGTTTGGGGGACCAAATACCAAGCATCAACGGCAAGCCGATCGACGGGCCGACCCTGCTGTCTCACGGCGACCTGATTGAGGTTTGCGGCGTGAAGTTAAGGTTTGTGATCCACGAATAGAGCCAGTCGTTTCTATCTTTTCTTTGTGACGTCCTCGATCGACAGCAGGATCATCTGCGTCCCGCCCTGCGGTTCGATGCGCCGGGCGTTGAGAATCATGTGCCGGACCCCGAGGTGCTGGAATTTGTGGCGCACTTCAAAGCCGTCGATGCGCGTGTTGTGCGCCGTGATCTCGTGAAACAGTTCGCGAAGCCTAGGGATATCCCACTGCCGGTTGCCGAGATCGTAGATGAGGAGACCCCGCGTCTCCTCGGGCGAAACATGAAAGGTACTGTAGAACACCGGATTCGCGAGCGTGACGCGCAAACCTTCGTCCAGAACCAGGATCGATTCCCGGGCATTTTCGATGAGCGCCTCGGCGAAAGTGCGCGTCTGATCCAGCGTTCGCTTCAGGCTGTCGATGTCCTGAAAGCTGACGACGGCGCCCTCGATTTTGTCTTCCCAGGTTTTGTAGGGCCGGACACGGAGCAGGTACCACGGTCCGTCCTTTACGCGCACTTCCCTTTCCTGGAACACCGAGTTTTCGATGGTGGTCCTGGTAACCTGCTCCAGTTCGTCGGGTTCGATGTTGGACCGGATTTCGCCCAGCCGCCTGCCCACATCCCCGGGCAGCAGGTTCAACAATTTTTCGGCCGGCGGCGTGAAGCGCCGGATGCGCAGATCGTTCCCGACCATGACCACCGGGAGATTCACGTTGGTCATAAGATTGAGCTGGTCGTTATTGGCCTGGGTCAATTCGGCGTTACTGTTTTGCAATTCCTCGTTGAGGGTGGAGAGTTCCTCGTTGCTGGACTGCAACTCTTCCTTGGTGGTTTCGAGTTCCTCGTTGGTGCTTTGCAGCTCCTCGTTGGCGGACAGAATTTCCGCGTTCGCCGACTTGAATTCTTCGAGGGTCGTTTCGTGTTCATCAATCAGGGTATGAAGCTGCTCCCGGAGATGCGCCACTTCCTGATTCGTCCGCGCCAACTCGCGCGAAGCTCTCCCCTTTTCGGTCTGCTTTTCGAGTCGGCGAGCACCGGACGCGGTGGACGATACGGGCCGGACTGCATCCTGAAATGCGATGATATATAAGCGTTCGGCGGCGGTTTGGCCCCGCAAGGGAATTACTTCCAGGTCGACGTCGCGCGTGCCGCCATTGGACATGATCCGCAGGCCCTCTTTTCGTACCGGCCGGTTTTCTTTTTTTGCCCTGGTCAACGCGTCGCGAAGGTCCACCTGGAGATCTTCGCGAGCCATTTTCGAGAGACTGAACGTCGGATGTCCGGTCGCGGGCTCCAAATAGGGTCCGACCTTCCCGCGAAATTGCACGATTTCCATGTCTTGATTTACGACGATGCTGCCGGGAACGAAGCGGTGCGCCAGAATCCGCTCCACTTCCCGATCCACGTCGAATCCCGTATCCACGATTTTTGGAGAGTGGACCGGTTCCATCCGCGGGATCGGATATTCCGGCCCGACGAAGCGCGCGGCCGAGCGCGCGGCGGTTCTTTTTTTCTGGTAGATCTTGTGTTTCTTGTCGATCAGCGTGAACAGGTCCTCGAACGATCCCAGGCTTTCCGACGGCCCCAGCATCAGAAACCCGCGGGGTTTCAGAGCATAATAAAATGTGGGAATGGCGCGCTTCTGCAAAATGGGGCCGAAATAAATCAGCAAATTCCGGCAACTAATCATGTCCAGGTTGGAGAACGGCGGGTCCTTGACGACATTTTGCTTTGCGAAGACGCACATTTCCCGGACGGATTTGTGGATCTGGTATCCCCCGTCGTGACGCACGAAGAAACGGGTGACCCGCTCCTTGGAAATTCCCGCAACCTCATTGGCCGCATAGACGCCGCTTCGGGCCCGATCGAGGGCGAAATCGCTGATATCGGTGGCGAAGATTTGCACGGACATCTGAGGGATAGCAGGGGTTTTGCGCCTTGTGTCGTGGTCCCACAAATATTCCAGAAGGACCATCGCCAGGGAGTAGACCTCTTGCCCGGTGGAGCAGCCGGGAATCCAAACCCGCAACGGGCCGTCCTCCGGTTTGCGGTCCTGCAAGAGACTCGGCATGATTTTAAGGCGCAGGGTTTCAAACGCGCCTTCGTCGCGGAAAAACTCGGTGACGTGAATCAGAAGGTCCCGGAACAATGCGTCGAGTTCCATGGGATTGCTGTCGATGTAGCGAAGATAGTCCTTCAACTTCAGCAGGTGGTGCAGGATCATGCGCCGCTTGATCCGCCGCTGCAGCGTGGTTTGCTTGTAGTGCCGGAAGTCCACGCCCATCGCTTTCTGCAGGAGGCCGAATAAAGCGTCCAGATCGGAGGGCGCCCCGGTTATTTCAGGATCCAAGGACTCGGCCGGGATTCCGGCGGCAAGAATGCGCCGGCTGATCCGAACCAACTGCCGCGCGATGTCCTTGGGGGGCAATACAAAATCGATGCTTCCGCCGCGGATCGCATTCCCCGGCATGTCGTGGTATTTCGAGGACTTTTCGTCCTGCGCAAAGGTGATTCCTCCGGCGACCTTGATGGCAATGCACCCTTGCGTTCCATCCGAAGCGGTGCCCGAAAGGATGATTCCAATCGCCTGATCTCTCCGGTCGTTTGCCAATGCCGTCAAAAAGTAGTCGATCGGAAGGTGTGGACCAGGCGAGGCCTCGCGCTCGAAAAGCACAAATTTCCCGCCGGCAATTCCCATCGTCTTGTTCGGCGGAATCACGTAAATGTGATCGCGCTCGGCGGGCATGCCGTCCAGAACTTCCGCGATAGGAATTTTCGTACAGCGGGAAAGAATTTCCGTCAAAACGCTGTGATGCGCGGGATCGAGGTGCGGAACGAGCACATAGGCCATCCCCGCTTTTTCAGGCAGGCCGGTCAGCAATTCCTTGAACGCCTCGAGCCCTCCGGCCGATGCGCCGATTCCGACGATGGGAAAGGAATCGGCCATGGGCGGCTCGGGCCGCGGAGCCTGGCGTGAAGTCGGCTTATAGGGCCTGGCTACACTTTGGGTAGCACGTCTAGCTCTTCTCACGGAGATTCTCGACACGCAAAATCGTGGCGCCTCGCAAAATCGATTCCAGCCATACCCGTCGAAAGAACAACTAGAAAGCCTAGGACCAGCCGCCTCACAACTTTAATGAAGCGTATAGTACTCCAACCGTATTAAAATTTCCCATAATTACCGTGGTAGTTAGAGCGACAAAGATGAGTGCGGGATTACGGGCGCGCTAATACGTATTTTCGACGGGTGGCCCCAGTAGCACAGACTTCAGTCTGTGGGGTTCCGTCAGTGAATCCAGGCCGCCCGCGCAAGGCAAGATTAATGAGCCATGCAAGCACTAATGGAACCCCACAGACTGAAGTCTGTGCTACCAAAAGGCTCACGGCCCTTTCCGAATCCACCACAGGACCTTTCCTACAATCTGCCACTTTCTGTCTTTTTCCACGGTGACAGGGCTGTAATCGCGATTTTCCGATTCCAACAAGTGCACCCCGTCGGCCGCGATGAATCGCGCCAGGGAGAGCCCGTTCTGTCTGTGCCAGGCCACGACAATTTTTCTGTTCAGCTCTTCCGGATTCGTCTGCGAACCATCCACTGCCACAATGTCTCCATCGTTGATGAGCGGGCTCATGGAGGTGCCTATTACGCGAAGGCAGTTGGTCTGCACCGGGTCCGGACACCAGAACGCGGGCGCCGCGATCATCTCTTCCGCCATGGCGTTGTCAAAATCGGCGAATTGGCAGCCGGCCTGTCCGATCGTGCCCACTTGCATGTCGAGGAGAGGGACCGCGACCATTTGCATTTTGGGAGCGCCCAAGGGTCTCTTCCTCTTCACGCCGCTTCCGGCGCGAACGATTTCAAAATCCACGGACGAGGACATGCGCGCGATGGCGCGCGTGCCCGGCAACATCTGGCGGAGGTCGGAACTCTTAAGGCCGGCCCTAGCCCAGAACAGCCAGCACTCCGGCTGGCCGGCCATATTTCCGAGCTGGATGAAACATCTGGAGGTGGGTTCCTGTTTTCCAGTTTCCCAGCGCGAGACAGCCATAGCGGAATAATGCAGGCGGGATCCGAAATCGGACTGGCTCAGACGCAGGCGCTGTCGAAGGCTAAAGATCGCGCTCGACCAATCGGGGACGTTCAAAGCTTGCTGCATAAGTGTCACCTTCCGTGCCAACCATTTCCATCAGCACTAAATATATTGACTGGACATGAAGATCTCCTGAATGATTTGCCCCTCTTGCATGCAATTTCCGGCGGGGGCAGTCTCCGTATTTGCTGATGCTATACTTCCTCTAGATCATAATAAAGCGAAATCGCGATCAATTTTTACCTAGAGACTCCGACGTAACCTTGTAGCGTCCGCCTTCAGGCGGGCATTTCCCTGTCAAGTAGATGCCAGCCTGAAGGGCGGCGCTACAAAAACACGCCAATCTTAAGTTCTCACTCAGACTTTTCAGCCCCGGGCTTTTTTTGGTAGTCGAGGTCCCTCATGGAGCTACACGCGCCCGGCCAGGACCTTTCCAGTCGCGAAACTCCACCGTGAAACCTTTGCGTGTTACTCTGCGTAGTATGAATGTGACCGCGGCAGCCACAAGTTCGAATGGATTTGCGATCCGCGCGGAACGCGTCTCCCGCCATTACAAGATGGGAGAGGCGCTGATCCGCGCCGTGGATGAGATTTCGCTCGAAGTGGGCGCGGGGGAATTTCTGGCGCTGCTGGGGGCCAGCGGCTCGGGTAAGTCCACGCTGCTCAATCTGATGGCGGGACTCGACCGGCCATCCTCCGGGGCTATCCTCGCGCTGGGGCGCGACCTGGCCACCATGTCCAGCGAGGAATTGGCGGCGCATAGGAACCACACAATTGGAATTGTGTTTCAATCCTTCCAGCTGCTTCCACGAATGACTCTGGAGGAAAACGTCGAGTTGCCCCTGCGCCTGGCGGAAGTGCCGCGCGCCGACCGCCCTGCGCGCGTGCGAGAGGCGCTGGAGCGCGTCGGCCTGGCCGCGCGAACCCGGCACCGCCCCACCGAGCTTTCCGGCGGCGAGCAGCAGCGCGCGGCGATCGCCCGCGCCCTCGTCAACCAGCCGAAGATCTTGCTTGCGGATGAGCCCACGGGAAACCTGGACACCAAAACGGGCGAGGAAATCATGAGCTTGATCGCACAGATTCACCGGCCGCCGTCGGGTCCGGGAAGGACCATCATCATGGTGACGCATGAGCGCGTGCTGGCGGAACGGTACGCGGACCGCATCGTCACGCTATCCGACGGAGCCATTTCCCGCGAGGAGCGCTTGCGATGAAACTGGGGGATTTGACCGAGCTGGCCGCTCGGAATTTGCGCGAAGCCGTGCTTCGCAATTCGCTGACGACGCTGGGCATTTCGGTCGGCGTGGCTTCACTCGTGGCGCTGCTTTCGCTGGGTGTGGGTTTGCAGCAGCTCGTGAACCGCTCGGTCGCGCGCGCCGGATTGTTCGACACGATTTCGGTCCGGGCCCGCCAGAACGCACCGTTCGGCCAGCCCGGAGGAGGACGGCGCAACCCGCGGGACGCCGCGGATTTGACACCCCCGCGGCCTCTCGATGACGCGGCGCGGAGGGAGCTTGCCGCGCTGCCCAACGTCTTGGAAGTGAATCCGGAGGTGCGATTTACGGCGGAGGCGCGACGGGAACCAATTAGTCAGCTCGTCATGGTGTCGGGGATGGCGGCTTCCTCGCAATCGAGCGGGACGCTTGACGGTTTGAACGGGCATTTTTTCTCAGGGCCAGACGCCGAGGAGGCCATCATCCAGGGCGATCTTGCTAAGCGCCTGGTCGAGGTTGGGCAGGCGCCTGCCTCACTTCTCGGCCAGGAAATTACTTTGCGATTTGCGCAGCGGCAGGCGCTGCCTCCGCCCTCCCAGCAGGCACCCACGGACGCGCCCAATCAGGCGGTCGGCCCCGATGAAGAAGCCATGGGCTTTTCGATAGTCCCGAGCGAGAAGAAGTTTTTCGTCGTGGGAGTCACTCCGACTTCAGACTCCGGCGGCGGCCAGGTCGGCTTCAACAATGCGGGAATGTATCTCCCGCTCGCCGTGGCCGAAAAGCTCCAGGTCGTGCAGCAGGGAGACTTGCGTGACATGGCGCGGTCCAACGCGGCCGAGGGCACGCGTTACGCTGCTTTGAACATTCGCGCCAGCAGTCCGACGGCTGTGGCGCAGATCGAGTCCAGCGTCACGCACATGGGATTCGCGGCATTTTCGTTGATCGACGTCACCCGCAACCTGCGCACTTTTTTCGCGATCTTCGATATGTTCCTGGGAATTTTCGGAAGCCTGGCGCTGGCTGTCGCTTCGCTGGGAATTATCAATACGCTGGTGATGGCCATCCTCGAGCGCCGCCGCGAAATTGGAGTCCTGAAAGCGTTGGGCGCCGCGGATCGCGACGTGCGTCAATTGTTTTTCGCCGAAGCCGGCGTGATGGGTTTGGCGGGCGGCTTGTTCGGCGTGCTCCTCGGCTGGGCCATCGGCCGCGCCATTCAATTCGCCACGATGATTTATCTGAAACGGCAAGGCGTGAATCCGCCGAACATCTGGTCCGTGCCGTGGTGGCTGATATTAGGCGCGATCGCCTTCGCGGTAGTCGTCAGTCTCGCGTCCGGAATTTATCCCGCGTCGAGGGCGGCGCGGCTCGATCCAGTCGAGGCGCTGCGGTATGAGTAATGCGTGAAGAGTGACTGGTGATTGGCGACTGGTGATTCGGAAGACGCAGTTTGTGATTCGTGGTTTGTGATTTCAAATTTGAAATTTCAAATTTGAGATTTGAGATTTGAAAATCGAAATACTTTCTAGATTGAGGCAGTTCGTTTCGATCGGGTTTTCCACGGGGCACGGGTCGCGGGTCACGTCGCGGTGAGGCTACAGGTCGAAAACCGGAAAAGGCAAACGTCACGGCGGCAAATGCCGCGCAAAAAAATTAACCGGGGCGCTCAGCTGAGGGGCCGGAGCACCCCGGTCTTCCCTGTCCGCCTCCGCAGGTGGCGGGCAAGACTCGTACTACGCGGCGTGTTCGTCGCCGCGCAGAAATTCGTATCGTTCAATCTGGGCTACCACTCCGATGCGGCCGGGCTCGTCCACTTCGGCGCGCTTGATGCGGCCGAGGCAGCGAACTTTCACGGGCCCGGCGAGCGTGATTTCATGGGGTAGCGTCAGCAGAATCTCCACCGGCGAACCGCTGGAGACCTCCTTTGGCAGGAAGAAATAGACCCCGCGCGAACTCACATCCCGAGATTCCGTGGTGGCTTCACCGATCGCCGAACCGCTGGTCCAGCGAACGATCATGGGTAGCCGAATCTGAAACCGCTGTGTCGCGCGTCGCTCTTCGGCTGTCAAGGTGTTATCCTCCGAATTCATTCCGCTACTGTTCACGCTTACGAGATTACGTTTGGGGGATGAAACGCTCAATAGCGCGGGAGTCCCGATTACAGGGGGGTGAATTTGGTACGCACGTACTAGGATGCAGGGTCAGCCAAACCGAAACCCGGCACCGTATCGCAAATGCCTGTAAGTAATAGAAAATAATACAATTGCATGTTGTTCCTCCCATGGCAAGACCTCGTACCAATCTTCTGTTTTTCGCGTCTGAATGCGCTGGCGCATGGTTGTCGCAGGCACTGTCCCGGTATTTGGAATTCATCTGGGGTAGTGCGCCCTGAAAGGGAGCAGGGAGTCCTTCCGCCCTTTCAGGGCGGACAATAAAGCGTGGTGCACATTACCCGGGGCGTTGCCCCGGGCTGTCTACCTTCGCGCCGTTGGCGCGGGGCCGTGGCCGTGGTTTAGGTGGAAGAAACTCCGCGAAGGCGGCCTATGAAACAGCCTGGAAATAGCCTCCAAGACAGTCAGGAAGGAATGGATTTTGGGAGACTACGCCTGATCGATTAGGCGGTGGTGGATGGCGTAGAGGGCTAGCTCCAGGCGGTCGGAAACTCCGAGCTTGTCGAAGATATTGTGCAGGTGATTCTTTACGGTCTGTTCGCTGATGAAAAGCTTTTCGCCGATTTCCTTGTTGCGGTAGCCCTGCGCGACCAGCTGGACGATCTCTTTTTCCCGGTCGCTGAGCAGCGGCTTTTCGCGCCGCGGGCCGCCGTCGGAGGACTTGGAAAACGCCTTCATGACTTCCGCGGTCATGTGATTGTCGAGCCAGATTTCGCCGCCATGAACTTTGTGGATGCTCCGCACCAGCAGGTCGGTTGCGGATTGTTTCAGCACCACGCCCCGCGCGCCGAGCCGCATCGCGCGGACCACGTCGCGATCATCTTCAGCGGCCGTGAGCACCACAACGCGCGTAGGCAGCTGGTCGAAATTCACTTCCTCAAGGACGGCGAGTCCATCCTTGTCCGGCATGCGCAAGTCGAGCAACAGGATGTCGGGCTTCAGCTTGGTCAGCATTTTGATGCAATCGTTCCCATTGGAAGCCTCGCCGACAATGGTGATTTCATCGTCGCCGTCGAGCAATTTGCGCAGACCTTCACGGAAGATGGCGTGATCGTCGGCCATCAGGACACGGATTTGTTGTTTCGTCGTTTTGGCCATATCAGCCGAGAGGAACCTCTATAGTCAAACGTGCGCCATGACCGGGAGTGGATTCCACCGTCAACACACCACCAACGCTGCGGGTTCGCTCCTTGATAGAAATCGGCCCCAACCGGAGGCGGTCCAACTCATCCCCGGAAAAGCGGCCGGCGAAGCTAAAGCCTTCCCCGTTGTCGTCCACCACTAGGACTACTTCTCCTTCATTCTGCCATAGTTTTACCACGACGTGGGAAGCATGCGCATGTTTTTTCACATTATGTAACGATTCTCTATAGATCTGGAAAAGGTCGCGGCAGATGCGGTCCGGGATCTGCAGTTCGGCGGCATCGATGAGCAGATCGAGCGCCAGGGCGGATTCATTGCGGAATCGCTCGGCAAAGCCACGCATCAGGTCCACCAGATCGGCGCTCTGGACCCGGAGGGGGCGCATATCGGTGACCATGCGGCGGAGCTCATCTGTCTCATTTCGCACCGTTTGTTGCAAGGACGAGAGCCCGCCTACGGCCTGCTCCGGATCGGTGGGGACCTTGCGCCGCAAAACGTCAAGCTGTATGTCCACACTGAGGAGGGTTTGCAGGATGCCGTCGTGAATTTCCCGGGAGATGCGGCTGCGCTCACCCTCGATGGCGTGCGCGCGAATGTGACGAAGCAGAAAAAGGTTCTGAAGCGGCTGCCCGAGGTGGCGGACGATTCGTTCCATCCATTGCAAGTCCTGAGGGAGGAAACGCCGGTGGGCGTTCCCAAGCATAAGCCGGCCAACAGGCTGGCCTCCAAGGTCGAGCGTTACCCCCAGAACCGAGCGCCAGCCAAGCTCCTGCCGCATGGGGCCTGGCAACCGCGGCAGGTCCTTCAGACGCCGCCCATCTTTCCGATTCCAGCCGAATCCCTCGCCGGCTCCTTCCAGCTGGTTCCAGCATACGCTGGCGTCCGGCTGGTCGAGCAGGAAGCCATCGCTGCGATTTACGGGGACGTTTTCCGGCGTAAGTCGTGAATCGTCTCCGGTCACGTACCTCCACACGAAAATGCGCTCAATGTCGGTATCTCGAAACGCCAGGATCGCCTCGTCGCAATCGAAGGCGCGAACGAGTTCCCTCAGGACGAGCCGCAGCGATTCGGCCATGCCGCGGTCCACTTCCAATTGCCCCGTAAGCTGTGCGAGAAACTCCTGCTCGGTGGCGTGGCGTCTCTGGCGGCTGCCGAGGAATGCGATGCCGGCGCCGGCGGCAAACGTCCCCGTGGAAAGCGCAATCCAAGACAGCATCTGGTTCCACGCCAGCGGGCCGTTGATGCCTGTTCGAATTAAAAGAGCGAGGGTAACGAGGCCGGCCAGCAAGATCGAACGACGAGTCCCCACACGAATCCCCGAGGCCAGGGCTACGAACAGGTAGACGAACCAGAACGCCACGACAGACCGAGACAGAACCAGAAATACGGCCAGCGCAGCCAAGTCGAGGGGGAGAGGAAGAGGCAGCTCTCCAATCCACTGCAGATTTTGCACCAGCGCCAGGACCAGCGACACCATCAAGTAAACGGTCACGAAAAGGACGGCATGCGGGCCGCGCTCGGAAGGAGGGCGGTCCAGTAAATCGACCAGAGCCAGAACCATAAAAATGGGGCGGGCATAGGCAATTTGCCGCTCCAGGTGACGCCGCTCGGCTGCGTGGGGTTGCATAGATTGGGCGAGGCAATAATTCGAACGAGAATTAGTCTAACAAGATTGGTTCGTCATTGGCTCGCGGCGCAAGGCAGGCTTTCCTGGCCTGCAACTCCCCTGCAATCCGCCGCCGAAAATTTTCAGCCAGGGGCACGATTTTTTGTTCAAATCCGCAGGATTGAGTGATAATGGTGGACCTTGGCGGTCCCCGTGGAGTAAGTCAATTGGAACACCGCTACACACGAAATGAAGTGGAACGCATGATGGGCGTTTCCCGCCGGGAGCTGGATTACTGGACGCGTCTGCGGCTGGTTCTGCCGCGAGCGCGCTGGGGCGAGCGATTTTTCAATTTTTCGGATCTCGTCGCGCTGGAGACCATCAAGCGCCTGGCGGCCCGAAAAGTTCCGGCGAGGCGCATTCGGCGCGCCGTGACCATTCTCCAAACCGAATTGGGTTCGTCGAGCACGCCGCTTTCGATGCTGCGCATTTCGACGAATGGAAGGCAGGTCGTCGTGTATCCGCCGGTCGCGACGGCGCGGCCCTTCGAGCCGCTGACGGGACAATTCGTGCTGAACTTCGAGACCGCGGAACTGGCCAAGAAAATTCATGCCCTGGCATCGCGGTCGGCGGAGGAGTGGTTTGAATTCGGCATGTTGTGCGACTCCAATACCGAATCGCTCGAGCAGGCCGCTCAGGCTTACCGAAAAGCGGTCGACGCGGCGCCGGAATGGGTGGAAGCGCGCATCAACCTCGGAACCGCGATGTATCAACTGGGCAAAATGGAGGAGGCGCTGGAACATTTTTCAGTCGCCGTGAAGTTTGAACCGCAAAACGCGCTGGCGGAATTCAATCTCGGCTGCGTGCTCGAACAGCTGGGGAAAACACCGGATGCGATCGCGCATCTTTTGCGAGCGGTCGAGCTCGCGCCGTCGCTCGCGGATGCGCACTTGAATCTTGCATTGGCATACGAGAAAAACGGGCAAGTGCAAAACGCGCTTCGGCACTTGTCTTTGTATGTGCGGTACGAACCGAGCGGCCCGTGGGCCGAGTTTGCGCGCTCGCGGATCGCCAAGTACCGGCCTCCGAGTCCGTCTTCTCCTTCCGGCAAGCTGACGCCATTCCGGAGAATTCATTAGCGCGGCCGGCGCGTGATTGGCGCCGTCATGCGGCTCAAATTTTAGATGTGACCCGGATCGCGGTACGTGGTAAGACTTAAGTAGATATTGTTGGTTTGGGGAGCTATTCGATCGGATCGACGTGGATCCGAGTCGTTTTTGAGTTAAGGGAAATTCGAGAAAGCCAAATCTGAAAGGACAAAAACATGATCATCGGGGACCACTTGCGGGCAATCCGCGAAGAAAAGAAACTCTCGCAGGGAGAAATTGAAAAACGTACGGGACTGCTTCGGTGCTATATCTCCCGCGTGGAAAACGGACACACCGTCCCCGCCGTGGAAACACTTGAGAAATTCGCCAGAGCCCTCGAAGTGCCTCTGTACCAACTCTTTTACGACAGCGACAAGCCCCCCGCCCTGCCCAACATTCTGAAGCGCAAGAGTGCGGGCGAAATCGCCTGGGGCAGTTCGGGCAAGGACGCGCGAATGCTCGAGAGGTTCCGCCAGCTCCTGAGCCGCACCAAGGAAAGCGACCGGAAATTGCTGCTTTTCATGGCCCAGAAAATGGCGCGTGGAAAAACAGCGGCACACGCATCGGCGGAATAAATTCCCGGGCTCGAAAATAATTTCCCGTCTATAGAGCGCGAGGGTCAGGATCCTCGCGGTCGAGTAGGGGCACGAGCACGCATGTTGCCAGGGTGAATCCGCCAAGGAAGGCGAAGCTTGCCTTGCATGAGCCGGTTAGATCGGCCAAGTGCCCGCGAGCGCGGGCGCCGAAGACGGTTAGAGAAGACCTTGCTTGATCGCCACATATCTTCCGTGTATCTTCTACCGAGTTTTTGAGGGCTGGACTTGTCAGCCGCCCTTATCTTTGGGGAACTGAGCGCTCAATCGTCTAATCTGAGTTGGTTCCTGCCGATTCCGTTTGCCAGCAACTGAGCAAGCAGGCTTGCGGGAGTTTGCTGTTAGAGTCGCGGAGCGCGCGGACGCAATCTGGGAGGAGCACAGATGGGCACCACGATCCTGAATTCACTCGCTCCGGTCTTCTTTGTCCTGGGCTTGGGTTACTTCGCTGGCCTCTGGAAGATGGTGGACAACAAAAACGTCCACTCGATCAACGTCATGTTAATGAATTTTGCCCTGCCATGCGCGCTCTTTCTTGCGATTGCGCGCACATCCAGTAAAGTTCTTGCGCGACAGTACCGGCTCGTCGTGGCAATGGCGCTCGCCATGATCTTAATTTATGCCCTTACCTGGATATTGCAGAGCCGGATGTTCCACCTTGAGGCGAACGAAGCCGGCGTTCAATCTTTGACTGTATCCTTTTCAAATAATGTCGCCGTCGGGCTACCGCTTCTAATCAGCATGTTTGGACCCGAAGGGACAGTTGCAGTCGCTGCTAGTATTGGAGTGGGTTCCATTGTTATTTCCCCCGTCACGCTGGTAATTCTCGAGAGCGGAACCGAAAAAGCCCAGAGCATGCCGGTAAGAACGCGCCTTCTCTATGCGGTGCTACAGTCGTGCAAGAGGCCGGTCACGTGGGCCCCTGTTTTGGGGGTGGCTTTTTCGCTAATTGGCGTTCCCATTCCCGACGTTGCGGGGCGCATGCTCAATCTGATTGGTCAGTGCACCGCGGGCGTTGCTCTATTTCTGACGGGTTTGATTCTATCCGCGCAGCCGTTCCGCCTGGGTGGCAATGCGATTATGAGCGTGATCCTCAAGAATATCGTGCAGGTTGCACTGATGTTTGGTTTCGTTCTCTTACTTCGCGTCCCTGCGCCGGAAGCGCGTCAAGGGGTGCTGCTCGCGGCTGTACCTGCGGGCTTCTTTGGCACTGTATTCGGAGCCAGATTTGGTGTGGCTTCCATCGAGGCAAGTTCGACGCTGATCGCGAGCACGCTTTTCAGCATCGTTACACTTTCACTTGTGATTTATTTGACAGCGGGTATGTAGCACCCAGCTACCAGACTTCTACAAAGACATTTCGCTGGAGCGCAGGGCCAGAGCCAGGACCGCGCCGAAAATACAGAGCAACGACATTTGAATTTCACCTGCCAGGAGCCAGCCGCCGCGGCCGACGATCCACCCGAGAAGGTAGCCGCCGAATGCCGCGCCGCCGTAGAGGCTGGTGACAAACATTCCGGAGCCGGGGCTCGATAGGCTGCGCCGCAAGGCCTTCACGTGATACCCGGCGAGATTCACGTACAACACCGCGCTCCCCGTGACACCGTAGATGAAAGTCAGAAGTTCACGGATTGCCATGGTCGGCGAAACCTGGAAAAACAGATAGCCGAGCACGGCGATGGAAAGAAGCGATCCGCTCAATACCAGTTTGGGTGAATAGCGATCGCCGATCCACCCGCAGGGGATCGAGAGCAGCGCGCCCAATCCAAAGAAGCCGATGACTTTCCCGGCGTTGACCGGTGAGTAGTGGAGAGTTTCGCGGAGAAACGTCGGATAGAGCCCGAGAAATCCGTACATGCTGAGACCGTGAATGACGCTCAGAATCGTGAGGATCACGGTATTGCGGTTTGCAAGGGTCGCGGCGCCGCCGCTATCCGCTTTGACTTCGGCAGCGCGGCGCGTGTCGCTGAACCAGGGGCGCACCGTGGCTGCAATCAGAACCACCATCACGAAACCAAACGCGCCAAACGAGACCATCGGCGCGTGCCAGGAGTCGTAGGACTGGCGAAGTTTTCCGGCGAGGTACGGGCCGAGAAATCCGCCGATGCCGTAGCAGAAATTGACGGAGCCGATGGCGGCGGACCGATACCCGGAAAAATAACTGGCCGCCAGCGCGAACATCGACGTGGCCAGCATGGACATGCCGATGCCTTGCGCCGCGAGGCACACGAGCATGGTCCAGAATCCGGGCACGACCGTAGTGAGCGCCGTGGCCGCGGAAAAGATAACGATGCCCGTCAGCAGGACCATCTTACGCGAGTAGCGCGCGAGCAGGTAGCCGGTCGGCAGGCCGCCGAGTCCCAGGCCCAAAGTGAAAATCGTGGAGAGCAGTCCGGTATTGGCGAGGGAAAAGCCGAAGGCCTTGCGGATGTCGGGGGCCAGGACCGGAAACAAGTAGCGGTCCGCGGCCATAAGCATATAGGAAACCAGGAGGACGCAATACATCGCGATGGCATTGCCACGCGCGTTGGCCGATCCTTCCAGAGTCGTGGATTGAGTTACCGCGGCTTGGTCCTGAATTGTCTTATCCTCCCGTTTCAGAGAGTGACATCAAGTCTGCTTCGCTATCAGGACATGGCGAATGGCTCGCCGGGATTATGCCTTAGGTGCGGTCACTTCCTGTTTTCCAGAATAATCTTCATGCGCTGGTCTTCGTCGGATTCCAGCATCCCGATCGCCTTTTCAAGGTCCAGCAACGGGATGACGTGAGTCACGAGCGGCTTGAGTTTAAGCACACCCCGCGCCACCAAGTCAATCGTGGGCGGATAATCTTCGCCCTTCGCCGCGCGCGTGTTCACGATGTTGAGTTCTTTATAATAGAGCTGGTAGAACGGCAAAGTAGCCTGCGTGGCCGAGGTAATTCCGAACAAGAGTAGTGTGCCGCCCAGCCGCGCCATGTTGATTGAATCTGCCAGTGCCGAGGGCACGCCCGTGCATTCAATGACGACATCGGCGCCGTGTCCGCCTGTTGCTTCCATTACGCCGCGCACTGCCTCCGGCCCGCTGGACAAGGTCAGATCAGCGCCGAGCTCTTTCGCGAGGTTTCGCTTATAGGCGCTGCGCGTAATCCCGATCACCGGATACGCTCCCCAGGCCTTGGCCAATTCCACATGAATTTGTCCCGCGACTCCAAGGCCCACCACGACGACAGATTGTCCTGGGAAAATATTGATGCGGTGATGGCCGTGCATGCAGGTCGTCGCGACTTGGATGAGCGGCGCAACGTTGCTGTCGATCGCGTCCGGCAAGGGGTAGACGTGGCTGCGCGGAGCTACAAGGTAATCCGCGAATCCGCCGTTGGAATCGCGCCCGACGAGTGAGCCGTTGGGGCAGAGGTTGGTCTGGCCGGCTCGGCAGTTCAGGCACATGCCGCAGTATAGGGCCGGGTCCACGATGACGCGGTCGCCGCGGTGAAGCGTGGCGTCTCCTCCGTCCACCACCTCGCCGATCATTTCGTGGCCCATGATCAGCGGGTGGCGAACGGGGATCGCGCCTTCGTAGATGTGGAGATCGGTCCCGCAAACGCCGCTGTGGGTCACTCGGACGAGGACCTGGTTATGTCCGAGAGCGGGCCGCTCGACTTCCGCAAGGCCCAAATCGCGGGGCCCTCGCAGGACCATTGCTTTCATGAGTGCTGCTTTCGTCAATCCGCGGCCTTGCCGGCATTCCCGGAACCAACGGCGCGGCCCGGAAGAGTGGCGCTGACCACGCTGCGAAATTCCTCGTCCGTCAGCAAGCGCTTGCGCTGGAGCGAGAATTCCTTGATGGCGGCGACAACGCGCATCGCTTCTTCTTCGTTGAACTGAACGCCGAGTTTTCGCAATCCCCACTTTACGGAATCGATCCCGCTTCCCTTTCCAAACACTACGCCGGCCGGAGATTGCCCGACCACGTCCCAGCGAAATGGGAAGAGCTCGGTGGCATTTTCGACGCCGCAATTTTCAAACCAACTGGCGATGATGCCGGACTCGATCTGGAAGAGAGCGTCCCCGACGACCTGCCGGTTCGACGGAACGGCATGGCCGGAGAGTTGCTGCACGAGTTTGGAGAGGCCGTAGAACTTGTCGTACTTGAGGCCGGTGTCGATCCCGTAGAGGGTCAGCAGCGCCATCGCGGTGTCTTCCATCGGGACGTTGCCGGCGCGCTCGCCGATTCCGAGGACGGTGGAGTGAACGACTTCCACTCCCTCCGCCAGCGCCATGATCGTGTTGGCCACGCCCATGCCGAAATCCATGTGGAAGTGGGCTTCGAGGCGCTTGTTGATGCGCGCCTTCACGGAACGCACGAGATACTGAATCGAATGAGGGGATAGAACGCCAAACGTATCGACCAGAGCCAGCGCGTCCATGTGGCCTTCGGTGGCGACGCGCAGGATCAGATCGAGCACCCAGTTCATTTCGGCGCGCGAGAAATCGATGGGGAAAAACACGACTTCGAGACCCTGCTCGTGGGCGTATTTCGTCGATTCGATTGAGAGGTCGATGGCTTTTTCCAGCGACCACTTGTAGGCGTACTTGATGATGTGTTCGCTCGACGGCACTTCCATCACCACGCCCTTCACGCCGCAGTCCACGGCGCGCTTGACGTCATCCACCATGCAGCGCGAAAACGCGAATATCTTCGGGCCGAGATTTCGTTTCACGATTTCCTTGATGGCCGCGGCGTCGCTCGGCGAAACGACGGGCATGCCCGCTTCTATGCGGTGGACTCCGGCTTCGGCCAATCCTTCGGCGATGCGGATCTTGTCATCCTTGGTGAAGATGACGCCGGTCTGCTGCTCGCCGTCGCGCAGCGTCACGTCGTGAAACTCGATTTTCTTCGCGAATTTGAAGCCGCTGTTCACGGCTGGATTGAAATTCCAGGGGCTTACGAACCACTTGTCTGTCTTCCATGGCTGATCGGACATGATGACTTCCTCCTTAAGAAATTTTTACTTCGCGCGCGGGGCTGCCAGCGCTTCGGGATTGACCGGGTTGCGAGGCGGCTGGCCGGAAAGGACACGCACGACCTCTTCCGCTGCTTTCGTCTGCAATTCTTCGAGCGACTCCACCGAATAGAAACTCGTGTGCGGGGTCAAAATCACATTGTCGCGGCCGAACAACGGCGAGTTCACCGGGGGTTCCTGCTCCATCACGTCGAGCGCGGCGCCCGCGATTTGCTTGGCGTCAAGAGCGCGCGCGAGGGCCGCTTCATCCACCACCGGACCTCGCGAGGTGTTCACGATCACTGCGCCGGGTTTCATTTGACGGAACACTTCCGTGCTGAACAAATGATGTGTTTCAGGCAAGAGCGGCGAGTGAATGGAAATGTAATCCGAAATTTTCAGCAGCTCCGCGAATTCCACTTGCCCGACTCCCGCCTTGTCCATCACCGCCTTCGGAACGTAAGGATCATACGCCACTACGCGTATGCCGAACGCCTGGGCCTTCGGCGCAACGAGTTGCGGAATCCTGCCGAAACCGACCAGGCCCAACACCGTGCCGCGCAGGCGATGAATCGGCGTGACCGCCGGCATCTCCCAGCGTCCCGCGTGCGCCCGCGCACTGGAAAACGGAATCTTGCGCACGAGGGAGAGCAGGAGCGCCATGGCGTGGTCGGAAACTTCGTCGATGCAGTAGTCCGGCACTTTGGTTACGACGATTCCCTGGCGCGTTGCGGCTTCAATGTCCACGTTGTCCACGCCGATTCCAAAACGCGAAATGATTTTGCACTTCTTCATTTCGCGGATCATGTCCGCATTGATTTTCGCGTACGTCACGAGCAGCCCATCGGCTTCTTTTGCCGCCGCTACGATGCCCTCCGGCGTGGGCTGCGACGCCAGGCGCAACTCGGCCCCGGCCCGCGAAACGACTTCGCGAGCCAGGTCCAGGTTCGGAAACACAGAATCGGCGACAGCAACCAGGAGAGACGGCATCAGCGCTTCATGGCCTCTTCCATGTGCTCCATCAACGTGAACACCACCGGCCCCTTGCCGCTGACCAGCACGTTTTCCTCGAGGCGGCAGGTTTGCTGCAAGCCCGGATGTCCGGCGAAGGTTTCGATCGCGAAGTACATGTTCTCCTTGATCTCGGCGGGATATTTCAGCGAATACGCCCGCGACATCCACATGCCTTCATACAAGGTGATGCCGATACTATGCGCGAACTGTTGCAGCGTCACGGTGCCGTACGTGTCGTCATCGTATTCGGGGAACGCGGCGGCAACGTCGGCTGTCGTGTTTCCGGGCTTCAGTTGCTCGAGCCCGGCGTACATCGAGTCGTACACTTCGCGGTAGAGATCGATTTCCTTCTGCGTCATCTTCAGGCCCTGCGCCCCGCCGCACTTGAAGCAGCGGACAAAGTCGATGAAATATCCGGAAGGACCGACGGCGTTGATGTCCACGATTATGAGGTCGCCCTGGCGGATCAATTTGTCCGTGGCCCAGCGGCGGTACGGGCTGGTGTTGCCTCCCGACGCGACGATGATGTCGTAAATAATTTCGCAACCGCGCTCGAGCATGAACTGATGCACGTTCGCTTCGATTTCCCGCTCGCGCACGCCGGGCTTCAGCCATTCGTACTTGATCTTCCACATCGCGGCGTCGCCGATGCTGGAGGCTTGCTTGAGCAGTTCGATTTCGTCCTGCGTCTTGACGACGCGCGCCTGCGAAACGGCCGGCCAGCCGTTCACAATCTTGAGGCCGGTCTTCTGGAAGGCTTCGAGCGCGGGCATGTCGAAGTTGTCGATGCCGATGCGTTCCTTGGTCACGCCGTTCTCTTTCAGCACGTCCATGACGCTTTCGGCCATGCGCCCCGCCATGTACGGCACGGCGCCTTCGGCCCACTGCCAGGTGATGGCCGGACGAATGCGCCCTTCCATCCACGGCAAATCGATTTCCGCGCAGTGCAGGTCCGAACCCGCCGTCTCGAACAGAACCGGCTCGCCGGTGTGCGTGACCACGCAGTAGCGAATGTTGATGTTGTATTTCCAATTGCCTTGATAGGAGGCTGTGGCGTAACGAATATTCGCACCGGCGAAGAGGACCAGCGCGCCCAGGTCGTTCACCTTCATGGAGGCGCGCAATTTCGCGAGGCGCTCCTTGCGCAATCGCTCAAAATCCACGCGCATTTGCCAATCCGCGCCGGTCTGGCTGTACAAGCGGCGGGGATCCCAGGAATGTGGCTGGCCAATGAATCGAGTGTCCATAAGTGTGGAGGAAACATCCTTTCATCTATTTTGGATATAAGGCAGCACACAAATATAAAACAAGTCGCGAACTTTTGCTCAGAAAATCTTGCGAGCAGCCCGGCGCAGCGTTCCACCCGCCGCATGAATCTATTCGCAAGGGCAACATGAATGGCTTTACCGGCCGCGGAAGAGGAAGATCACGTCGAGGACGGCAAGGATGGCGACGAGGACTTCGAGGACGAATGAACGCGTCTCATTGTATCGGTCCACCATATAGTCGTAGAGTTCGCCGAATGTATCCAGCTTCTGTTCCACCAGCTTTCGATAATCCTGCACGCCTATGCGCGTGGCCGCGAGCCGGTAGATTCGGGCGTAGTAGATGTCGCTGACAAATTTGATCGCATTGTCAATGCGCTCGGTCAGCTCCATTACGTCCAGTCGGATCGTATTGAAGCGCTGGGCCTCGCGCGGCAGGCTCCAGCGCGAGAGCAGCGCATTCCTTTTACGTTCGAGCGCCGTGTAGAAATCCGCAAGCACGTGAGTCATGAACCGGTCGTAGTAACGAAACTCGAGGAGCTGCATCTTCGCGTATTCCAGGATCTGGGTTGCAGCCGCGGCGTCTTCCGCTCCATCGTAGACAACTGCGCCGTGAGACCCAACTACCACCAAGTCCGACGGATAATAGGAAAGACTGGCCTGCAAGGATTCGTCAAGGGATTTGGGCGAAAGTGGAACGGTCTCACCTCGAATCAGCTGCACCAATTCCCCGCCGTGAGACGCAATGAGCTCGTCGGCCGCCGGCTGCTTCCCCTCCGCGTCGCGGATTTCATGAATTTCGACGACCAAGTAGCTCTCCTGCAACCAGTCCTCCGTTGGACGGCTTATTGCAGCCCGAATCGCTTCCAATCGCCGCCGGGCTAAGTCTCTCACGCAGGGTTCGATATCCGGCGCATCCATCCACCGCGAACCCAGCGCGACGAGGGAATTCCAGTCACACTCGAAGGGCAACTCGACCTGAATCACGATCGCGCCGAATCCGTAATACTTCACCGGACACGCGGCGCTGACGCCGGGGCAAACCGTGATGAACTCAGCAGGCTCGACGATGGGAGCTTCTTCAAAGCGGACGTATCCTGGCGTGCGGCGTGGGAACGCGTGTCCGGCCGGGCCGCCACGCGAGCCGAGCAAATTGCGGAGTTTTCCGAGATCGATCGACTCGGCCACGTCATAGAGAAAGAGGAGACGAAAGAGGCCACGTAGCTTCATACCGCACTTGTATCATCAAATGCCGCCAAGAGGAGAATGGGGTTGTCCCTCGGGCCTACTTTACTGAAAACCGAATGTGCCCTAAACTGTGAGTACATCGTCCGTGGTGAGCGTAGCTCAACTGGTAGAGCATCGGTCTGTGGCAAACAACCTCAACTGTTGCCAAGACGGCGCTTAGACCGAAAAATAGCCATCCAAAAGCCTCTCGTTAGTCCAATTAGTCCAAACATTGAACCGTCGAGCGAAGTCTCGTCCGGCGCAGCTAAAGGAAACGTGTGACCACCGGGTGTCCGTCCATAGAGGTGCACGATTTGAAGCGGTGAGCGGCTCAATCGTCGAGCATTCGTTTTGGTATCGTTATCCATGTGCTGGATGCGACGCGAACCCTCGTTACACAAGCTGAAGGTGAACCCGCGTGGAATCGGACTTGTCACGTCGCGACCACGCCGGCCCCGCCAACCGCCCGTGTGAAAGGAAAAATCAACTCGCCTCTTATATCCTCGGCGGTAACAGGGGTGGTAACAGTGCCGGCCTTCTCTATGGATTTCTCAGTTTTGTTAGGGTTTTTGCTACGTTTTGAAATTTGGCTGGGAGGCCTGTATTGGACTCCACGACTCGCATAAAGCCCATGAAAATCGCTAAAACCTAATGTTTGCTGTCACTTCCTCCAATGCCTTGCTGTAACACCGAGTCAATCATAGATCATCTCGGACAATAAAAAGAAGGAAAATCAGGTAACAGTGGTAACAGTCGGTCGAGCAAATGACGGTTGAGATATGGCGAACAACGCCATTCAAGGGATCGTGAGATAGGGTTCCATGCTTGCAGCGAAACTGTCCCTCCTATGACATGCCTGATCTGCACCCACGGTGCGATCAAATATGCGAAGCAACTAACCGAGGATGTGGAGTTTCGACAGGAGTAGGCAGAAAAAGTGGGATTCGGCTTCGAGCTACCAGAGGTTTTGAAATTGGAGTCGAGATTTAATTGCGCTGCGTGCGCTTCAGATTCCACCAGACACGATTGCAGAGCCAATACGTAAGTGCAAGAGAGGGAAAAATTAGAATTGTCGGCGCGAGTGGATTTGAACAACCAGCCTCCTAGTCCCGGACCATGGCAGTAAAAAATCTAAGCTGTTGAATTGGCTCAAGTTCCCCTATGCATCCCTCTCGCTAAGTGTGCTCCAAAAGGGGCGCCCTTTTATAATGCGTCGGAAAGTGGCTTCTCGCTCCACGCTGGCTTGCGCCACATTCCGATATTTCCGTTTCTCGTGAGGTGGCCGCCGGATCCTCACTGATCTCGCTGGGGTCAGCATTGGTGGCAAACGTCGTGTCCAGGGCAGGAGAAGCGTACGATGCGCCAATTCGAGGCCCAAATCGGAAATTTCGGTTGCCTTCTTGCTGAGGAGGATAGAGATGGATTTCTCATTGTATGGACTGATGATCGCGGTATTCATCGGCCTGATCTGGTTCTGGAATTCTCTGTACGTCATCAAGGAATGGGAGCGCGGCGTCGTGCTGCGTCTCGGGCGTATGCAGCCGGATGCCAAGGGTGCCGGCTTGCGCATTGTCTTTTGGCCGGTTGAGACGCTCTACCGGATCTCGCTGCGTATCGAAACGCTCGACGCGCCTTCGCAAGACATCATCACGCGAGACAACGTCTCGGTAAAAGTAAACGCGGTGGCATATTCCCGCGTGGTGGATGCGAATCGTGCGCTGTCCCAGGTACAGAATTATCTCTACGCGACTTCGCAGAAGGCGCAAACCACGCTGCGCAGTATCGTCGGCCAGTTCGAGCTGGACGAGATTCTAGCCGAGCGCGAAAAGGTGAACAGCAAACTGCAAGTGATCCGTGACCAGGATACCGAGCCCTGGGGTATTAAGGTATCGAAGATGGAAGTCAAGCGAGTCGATATTCCGGAGCAGATGCAACGCGCGATCGGGCGCCAGGCGGAGGCGGAGCGCGAGCGCCGAGCCAAGGTCATTCACGCAGAAGGCGAAGCCCAGGCGTCCGCGAAGCTGGCCGAGGCCGCGCAAGTGCTCGCAACGCAGCCCGCCGCGATTCAGCTCCGCTATCTGCAGACCTTGACCGAAATCGGCGTCGAGAAAAACACGAGAAAAACACGACCATCGTGTTCCCGCTGCCGATCGACATCATGAACGAATGGGTCAAGGCGATCGGTTCAAGAAAATAGATGGCCTCAAGAGAAAAAAATGGCCGTGATTTCGTATTGGAGGGTAGGGCGCGCAGGTATGAGCAGGAAGTCGAGCTTCGGAGTATCCCAAAGCCCGCGATTCTGGGGCTTCGGGTTTATCTAGGTCGACTCCGGCCACCAATCATTCTGAACGAGCACATTATCCGAAGTGCCGTGCCAATTCTGAAGCGTATTGGACACCCAAGTGACCGTGATTCTCATAAACCCATTCGCTTAGGCGTGTTTTCTCAGGAGGGCGGCAAGCAGAAACAAGCAAGTTGCCCATTAGGCCCCGGTACTCTTCCCATGTGAGAACAACGTCCTGGAGGAACCAGCCGGTCACGCAGGTGGCGACATAGGCCACGGGGGCCGGTAAGTGAAGGATGCGAACCGGGCGTTTGATAGCCCTGCCAATGAGCTTCACCAACTCCTCGAAAGTAAAGATTTCCGGCCCAACCGCATCCAGCACATAGTTCTCCCTCCGTTCCACGGCCTCGAAAATCAGATCCGCCATATCTCCGACGTAGATGGGCTGGAGTTGGTACCGGCCATCCCCTGGGATACCGAAAACTGGGAAGCGACGGAGGAACCAAGCGATATTGTTGATCAGAATACCTTCGCGCCCGAAGAGCACCGCAGGCCGCAAGATGGCATACGAGAGGCAGGAATCACGCACCGCCTGTTCCAGCCGGGCTTTGCCTTTGTAGTAGCCCAGAGGCGAATCAAGCGACGGGTTCGCAATGCTCACATGCACGATGCGCTTGACGCCAGCGTCCCTTGCCGCCGCGATCAAGACGCGCGTGTTTTGAACGGCGGTCTCAAATGTAGAGCTTCCATGGGGGAACCTCACCCAATAGGTGTTAATCAAGGCGGAGGCGCCGCGCAGGGAGGCGCGGAGCTTGTCAGGTTCGTTGAAATTATAGGGGAAGACTCTAACCTGGTCCCCGAAAGGATTCTCGCGATTCGGATGAAAGGTGAGGGTGCGGACTTGATAGCCGCGCTGGAGTAGGACGCGCGTCGTGTACTTCCCCGTGAAACTGAGCGCGCCGGTGACGACGATTGTGGCACCTTCAGAGTCCGGAACAGATTGCGACATACCTCACGCAATACTGCAACGAATTGAGCAGCAAGTACAAGTGTCGGACATATCGATTCGAGTTCAGGACCCAAAGCACAGCAGTTCAGCCCCGATGTCCCCGGAAATCACTTGGGAAGAAATATCGATCATTATTTCTGCTCTCGCTGCCCGGCCTGCCCGTGCCGGCGGGCTTTCTCGGCAAGTTCTACATCTTCAATGCGGTACTCGCCTCGCAGTTGATCTGGCTTGCTGCGTTGCTGGCTATCAGGCTTTCGTGCTCTGGCGGCGCTCTCGCAGCGACGGCGTGGGATGCACGGAGGCCACTTTCGGGTTCTCATAGCATAGGGATCAATCGGTTAGCAGGGGTGTTTGACGAAGATAGCGATTACTGTTTAATTCCGCGAGCATGAAAGCGGCAACGTCAGCCCGCGAGATTCGCCCGATGGTGACCCCGGTCAGGTCGGTCAGAATACGATAGTTCCCTTTTGGCGTGCCATTGGTAAGAAAGCCCGGGCGGACAATGGTCCAGTCCAGGTCGCTCTTTCGGATGAGATCTTCTTGATTGTCCTTGTCCTGGTAGAACCTCTTGAGAAAAATCGGCAGGATGACTTTGTCATAGAAGAAACCTCCATGCCCTCTGCTGTCTCCGGCACCGATCCCAGTGATACAGATGAGCCGACGGACGCCATGCTTGGTCATTGCCCTGAGCAAGTTGCTCGTGCCTTCGGAAAAGATTTTCACAGGTCGAAACACGGACTTTGTGCCCAAACTGGAAAGAACGGCGTCCTGCCCTGCCACGGCTAAGTCAAGGGAGTTGAAATCGAGGATGTCTCCTTGCACTACACGCAGTCGTTCGTGCCGGGCACGAATCTTCTCAGGGTCGCGAACGAAAGCTGTGACATCATGGCCCGCAGTCAACGCCTGCTCGACCAATCGGCGTCCCGTTCCGCCCGTCGCACCGATTATTAGAACTTTCACTGTTTGATCCTCGGGCAGCTAGCAATTTGTAGACCGTCTTTCGGTTGCTCGCCGTGATGACTGTCACTGTACTTAGTGAAGGGTCGAATTCTCAGGTCGACGCGCAGGCACTCGCTACCCGGCACTCTGCAATCTGGCGGAGAGTTCGTCCAGCAGGGGTCGTTCAAAATTGCCTGCCAGCCCATAGACCTGGCAGCTACTTCGACGACTGCCGGCTTGTGTGTCTCAGGGCAAATCACCAGCCTGGTTCCACGAAACTTGAGGTAATAACGAAATCCATGGATCGCGCGGGATCCCCAATAGGGCACCTCCAGCGCGAGCACGACAACAGCGACGAGGAAGAGCGAGACGTCAAACGCTGCAACGGGTATGTTCATATAGCCTCCTCGAAATACTTCGACTTATAGACCATAGTGACCCACGTCACCGCGCACTTTGCACATACGGGTTTAATGAGAAGCGACAATGCTCATCGTCAATTGGGAATTGCTGAGCGCAGACCCTTTTGCGCTAACAGAAAGAACAAAAATGGAGGATTTATGAAAACTGATAAACAGCTTCAGTGCGATGTATTAGACGAACTGCAATACGAGCCCAGTGTCGATGCCTCAAAAATTGGGGTCATCGTTCAGAACGGGATCGTTAGCCTTACCGGCACCGTGGCAAGCTACGCCGAACAGAACGCGGCGACTTACGCTGCTGAACGGGTCGCTGGGGTCAAGGCGGTTGCCAACGAGACTAAGGTGGAACTACCTTCTATGCATCAACGTGACGATGCGGACATCGCTCAGGCAGTGCTGAATGCACTGAAATGGCACGTCTGGGTACCTCAGGACAGCATTAAAATCAGCGTAGAGCGGGGGTGGGTCACGTTGGAGGGTACGGTGAATTCCAAGTTCCAGCGTACGTCCGCTGATGACGCCGTCCGATACCTGACGGGCGTGAATGGCCTGACCAACCTGATCAAAGTGAACCAGCCCGCAATTAATTCTTCGGAAGTTAAACTGAAGATTGAGAATGCATTGCGTCGTGCCACCGAAGTAGAAGCGGCACATATTAAAGTTGATGTCCAGGGAAACAAAGTTATTCTACGAGGCCACGTCCGTTCGTGGGCCGAACGCAGCGATGCAGAACGTGCTGCTTGGGCTGCAGCGGGCGTTGACCAAGTCGAGGATAACCTAACTATCGCGGCATGACGAGGCTCGTCAGACCGTGAAGCTGTGTAGAAGCCAAAGGAAATTCTCATTACTGTTTCCGGGCGGGAGATGATCGGATTACACGTCCCACATCCCGGTGGGAAGCATATTGAATGACCCCTGTCTCGGCCAGCACGGGCGTTGCCTTCTCGATGCATTCATCCTTTGGCAAGAAACTTCAGGACGAAGGGCGCAGGTACTTGGCACAAAGCATATGGTGACGGATATATGAGGTGGTTAATGTCTGGAGATTATCAAGCGAAGTGAGTCCCTGAAGCCGATCGGGTCTGACGCGGCGCCTTTTGGAACAAAAACTGCGTTCGTCGTGGTCCAGATGCAGGAGAATGCGACTTGAAAAATTATGCGTTACGGCGTTTGAAGAACTCGACCTGGCGCAGACGTTTCTTCGCCTCTTCGAACGTTTTCTATGGTCCACCGAGATTCTTTCCTTTGCTCGACAGTACTTGGTAGCCATTCTTCAGTTTCTTGATCATGTTGGTTTTTCTCTATCAGACGTATTACCTCTCCCGGCGCGTCTACCTCAATAATAACTGTTAACCCCTGATGGGAAGCAACAAGGTGACTCTGGTACGCGCACGCTGAACGCGACCCTTGAGGCAGCCCTTGGTGAAACCTAGGACCTGGGAAGCTTCCTGGGTCGACAGACCGCCAATGTCGCACGACTGAAGCGCATTGCGCAGACTGGGTAAAAGAAACTCCGCCCCATGCTCAACGATTCTGCGGAACTCGGATTGTTCACCGCCTTTTTCCGGATTCAGTTCAGAATAACGAGCTGATTCTCGAAGGCCGGGACCGACCGAGGCCCTTCGTTCCTGTCCCGGTGCCGGAACCCTTCCTATGCGGCGACGCCTATAACGATCCCTATATCATTTTGGACGGCAGAGACACCAGGCGCGGCCCAAGCTGCCCGCTCCGCTTCCTCTCGCTCGGCCCAGGTCCTCACGTTTCCACGGAGGATCACCTTGCCGGCGCTCGCTTCCACGGAGATCTTTTCTGCGTCCACCTGCGCGGCTCGATGAAGCGCCTTCTTGATCGCGTGTATGACATCTCCTGCGGAAACGCGTGGGTTTATGGCAATCAAGTTCGATACACCCTTCACACCCTTCAAGTTGCGTACCACATGTTCCGCCGCCATCTTCTGGAAGTGATACTCCACGCTCCCTTCAAGAGTGATCCAGCCGTTTTGGACAAGGACCTTGACGCGATTGGATGGCACGGATGTATTCCAATCCAGGACGTTGACCGCCGCTCGGGCGATATCCGCGTCGGTCTGCTGACTATCTCCTACGAGCTTAACGACGAGTTCGTCCGTAACCGCTCGTACTCCCTCGACACGCTGTGCTACACGGTCAGCCGTCCACTTTTGAGTCAGACTCTTTACTGTGCCGTTGAGTATCACGACGCCGTTTTCGACGGACACGCCAATTTCGGCGGCGTCAACACTGGGTTCCCAAGCGAGTTCATCCTGAACATCTCGTTGTAGTTCCGAATCTGTCTTCATAGTCTTTCTCCTTTATCGTTTCGAAATCGACAATTTGAATGACGCTCTCGAGTGTCCTAGGCAGACTTCACTTCGATATGGGTAGTCTTTGCAACGGCGCTCTTCGGCATTTGGAGTTCGAGAATGCCATTCTTCAGTGTGGCAGCGGCCTTCGACGCATCTACCTCGGCTGGCAAATCGATCACTCGTAGGATTTCGTTCGAGCACTGCTCCTCGTACACAGCCTTTTCTTTCTTTTGTTCTTCTTTTGTTTCCTTCTTGCCGCTGATAGTTAACCGTCGAGGTTCGAGGTTGATCTGCAGATCCTTGGTTTCGAAGCCGGGTACTTCTGCCTCAAGCGTCAGTGCGTCATCTGACTCTGCCATTCGCACGTGGACCGGGTGGAGCAGCTCGGATTCGGCCTTGAACCAATCGTCGAGCTCATGGCCAAAGCTTCTGCCGTTGCCCTCGAATATTTCAAACGCGCGACGAGCGATTGAGTTGTATATCTGATTGAACCGTTCAAACACGTCCTGCCGCACTATTGCTTTTGCCGGAACAGGTGCTATCTGTGTTGCTGTAGCGTTCGCTGTCATCTTATTTCCCCTTTCAGGAGTTGGCGCCGCCTTCGTGCTGCTCTTTGAAAATCTCCTCCACCGGTTGCCTCGAACGCAGGGTACGCGGCCTCATGGATGCTCGCTGTGATTGAAATCACAGGTCTGTGGGCCGATCATTTGGACGAACGAGGATTGGGCCCGATTCCTCCATTGTTTTCGGTTGTGAGTTCATTCCGGAAGAGGAAAGAATTTCTGAGTAATCATGATAGAAGGCAATTTCGCTCGACGGGAGCTGGAAGAAATAAGCGAGGGGACTTTAATCGTGGAGCACAACACTCAAAAGCGCACGATGAACTTGCACAAGGCTAAGGAAGATTGCTTGGTCGGTCATTCAATTGCTTGCCCGGTCGTTTTGGAACCCGCGCTTATCATCGAAGAACAACCGATCGCGAGCAGGTAACTTCGCGCTGCAACTTTTCGGTACGATGACTCGTTCTCCAGGATCTGTCTGGCTCTTACAGAGCACTAACTTCAGTCTTTCTTGTGACTTATTCTTCACGGTCCGCACGAGCCCCCTCTGCCGCCCAATTGCGGCGAAGCAGCGATCAGCAGCTTCCTGCAGTTCTCTTACGCGAAGCGAAACCTTCGTGTCTGCGCCGGTGACGCAGACCACACGGCAGTGGTGAGCGCGGTCACATACGCAAAAGAGGGATACGAGTAAACGCTTAATGAGTACGGATGGAACCGATGCAAAAGGCCTAGGAGTCGGCGGAACTTTAAGCTGGAATCCATTGTCACAATGAGGAGGAAGTAAAATGAACAAAGCAAGGATGATCCTAACGATCTTCACGGTTACATTACTCATGGTTACGTTTGCCGCAGGTGCGCGGGCCGATACCGCATTCAGCAAGCGAACCGTTGTCACCTTTACCCAGCCCGTGGAAATTCCCGGCCAAGTTCTTCCCTCGGGCACTTACACCATCGAACTCTACGAGAGCTTTGGCAACCGCCATATCGTGCGGGTTTACAACGCCGACCGGTCAAAGCTGATCGCAACCGTGCTGGCGATTCCGAACCAGCGTCTGACACCCACCAGCGACAGCGTGATGAAGTTCGCAGAGCGGCCCGGTAATGCTCCGGACGCACTAAAGGCCTGGTTCTACCCAGGTGAAAACTTTGGCCAGGAGTTTGTCTACCCGAAGGCGCGCGCGGTGGAGCTCGCCCAGGTGACTCACGAGTCGATTCCCGCGGTTCAAACCGAGCCCGCTACCATCGAGGAATTCAAGAGTGAGCCCATCGTGGCCGAAACTCCAGAGCAGAAGGAAGTCCCGATCGCCGAGGCAATCCCGGCACCGGCTCCGGAGACAGTGGCGTCAGCTCCGGCTTTGCCGAAGACGGCAAGCCAGATTCCGCTGATCGCGCTGCTCGGCGTGCTTTCGGTCAGTTTCGCGTTCGTGCTGAAACGGTTCGTGAGCTGAACATCATGACCGAACCGAAACTCCATTGCGTCGCGGGCAAGAGTTGGTGCTGCGGCCCGCGGCGCAAGGAGGTTCTTTCGTGAATCTCGCTTCGCCAATCCGTGATCGAATTTGTTACATCTGCGGCATTCTAGCCGCAGGCGTGCTTTTGTGCGGCGCAGTGGCGTACACGCGCACCGCGCAACCGGCACAGTCCACTTTCGCGGCTCAGGGCACGATTTCCGTAGTGACGGCGCTGGTGGTGTTGCCTGTTCGCGTAACGAGCACGAACGGGGACTTCGTTTCCGGGCTAACACAGCAACAGTTTCGAGTGTACGAAGACGGGCGACAGCAGCCGATTACCCTCTTCCGGCAGGAAGATACGCCGGTGACTGTGGGCCTAGTGGTGGACCACAGCAGCAGCATGGGTTTGAAGCTGAAGAGTGTGGCTGCCGCCGTTTCCGCCTTCGCGCAATCGAGCAATCCAGAAGATGAAATGTTCGTGGTGGATTTCAGTGACAACGTGTCGGTGAAACTGCCCGGCGGAAAGCCCTTCACCAGCAACCCTCAAGAACTGGCGCAGGCTGTCTCGGCGGTCTCTGCGCGTGGAATGACCGCACTCTACGATGCCGTTGCTGAAGGTCTGAACCATCTTCAATTCGGCCGCTCGGATAAGAAAGCGCTGATCATCGTCAGCGACGGTGGCGACAACGCCAGCAGGCGGAAGTACGCAGACATATTGGAACTGGCCCGCCAGTCACAGGCGGTGATCTACGCGATCGGACTGGTCGGTGCACAGGAGGAAGAAAACCCCGCTGTCCTCCGGCGCCTATGCAAGGACACAGGAGGATTGGCGTTCTTTCCGACGGAAGGACAATCCGTCTTGAATATTTCCGCAATCATCGCGCATGATCTCCGCGAGCAATATACGATCGGATTCACCCCAGAGAAGAAGAGCAATGGCTCGTTCCGGAAGATCCGTGTGGAAGTGATGGCTCCTGGGCGGGGCAAGCTGCAAGTGCGGACACGCTCCGGCTATTCTGCTGCGGCGCAGCAACAGTCCGCAGCCAAAGCCAGCAGGGACCGGTCATGAGAGTAACAATCATCTCGTGCCAGGGAGGAGAACGAGTGCACCTAGCGCTTCGCGGGGCTTATTACATCTTTCTGACTGCCGGGATTATTGCGCTCGGCTATGCCGGCTACTTCGTGCTTGACCAGTATTGGTATCAGGAAGTCGAGACCTCCAAATTTGAGAGGATCAATACGCCTACCGAGCCGCGTGCTATCTCAACGGTCCCTGTCGCCGACGGCGGCGTGATTGGCGAGATCGAGGTGCCGCGCCTGAAGTTGAAAGCGATTGTCGTTCAAGGCGATTCGGAAAATCTGTTGCGGCGCGCGGTGGGGCATCTCCCGGAAACCGCCTTGCCGGGTGAAGCGGGAAACGTTGGCTTGGCGGGTCATCGCGACGGGCTCTTCCGACCGCTGCGCAACGTCCGCCCCGGTGACTCTCTCACTTTGAGCACGCCAGATCGCAAATACGAGTACTTGGTGGAATGGACCGCGGTTGTCCCTCCGACTGCTGTGCAGGTGCTCCAGCCGACGGCTGAGCCGACACTCACGTTGGTTACTTGCTTTCCTTTCTACTTCGTCGGTACGGCACCGGAACGATTCGTCGTTCGCGCGCGAGAAATCGCGGTCGCGCCGAGCACGCCATAAATCGGCCGGGCGGACCGGAAAATTCAACTGCAGATAGTGGGATGTGACTTTTCTCAGAAGAAGTTCTCATTAGCGTTACTGAGACCTCTGATGTGATCGAGTGCATCAATAGCGCCAAGCAGCAAAAGATGAAATCGGACCGTCGATTATCGGGCCGAGGACAATTGGCTCAAAGGAAAGAATTCTTATTTGAGGACGCGCGAAATCTCTGCTTGACGCTGGATTTGCAAAACAATTTCCCAGGAAATACACGCGCGCTTGTGAGGCCACCATCGTAATCAATGTAACCCAACTTTCTGAACTTGTTCATGTCCTCTGCAGCAATAAGTTCCTACTCAGGATAGGAACGGCCAATCAATGTAGTTGATTGCACTCTTCATCAGAAAAATTCTCTTTGCTATTAATCTTCACTTCTGTGAGCTAAATCACAGCCCGCTCTGGACTCTGTCATATTATGAGCGTTGTCTGAAGCGATAAGCACCTGTCCGTCTAGCGAATGGAGCAGCCGCGATGCCTTTCAAACGTCTACTTTTCAAATCAGCAGCCCGGGAGAAGGTCCTAAAGGGCGCGACCGCGCTGACGGAAGCCGTTAGAGTCACGCTTGGCCCGAAGTCGAAGTGCGTCCTCATTGAGAAGAAGTGGGGCCGCCCCATCGTTTGTAATGACGGCGTGACAATCGCTAAAGAGATTGAATTCGAAGATCCGGAAGAGAACCTCGGAGCCAAGATGATTCGGGAGGCAGCGGAGCGCACGGGGGATGCAGTGGGCGATGGCACGAGCACTTCCGCCATACTGGCACACGCGATCTTTGCAGAGGGATTGCACAACGTGGCGGCGGGCGCGAGCGCGGTGGATTTGAAGCGCGGGCTCGATCGAGGACTTCGGGTCGCCATCCAGGCATTGCAGGGCCTTTCCCGCCCTGTTGCCAGCCGCCTGGAGAAGGCACAGATTGCAACTGTATCCGCCCACAACGACGCTACGATTGGCGAATTGGTCGCCGACGCGATGGAGAAGGTCGGAAAGGACGGAGTGGTCACCATCGAAGAGGCAAAGACAACAGAAACAGTACTAGAAGTGGTCGAAGGCATGCAGTTTGATCGCGGTTACCTTTCCCCCTATTTTGTGACCGATCCCGAAAAAATGGAGGTGGTCCTCGAAGATCCGGTTATCCTCATCCATGAAAAAAAGATCGCCAATCTCCAGGATTTCCTTCCATTCCTCGAGCAGGTTGCTAAATCTGGCCGACCACTGTTGGTCATTGCCGAGGATGTTGAAGGGGAGGCCCTCGCGACGCTGGTTGTCAACAAGGTTCGGGGCGTTCTTCTTTCCGCCGCGGTGAAAGCGCCGGGATTCGGTGACCGGCGAAAGGAGATTCTTCAGGACCTGGCCGTTGTGACGGGAGGCAAGGTGCTAGCAGAGGAGCTGGGCTTGAAGATCGAAAACCTCAAGATCGACGAGCTGGGCAAAGCCAAACGAGTCATCATCGACCGGGAGAAGACGACGATTGTTCAAGGCGCCGGATCGAAGAAAACAATCGATGGCCGATGCAACGAGATTCGCAAGCAGATCGAGCAGACCACTTCCGATTATGACAAGGAAAAATTGCAGGAGCGGCTTGCCAAGCTTTCGGGTGGAGTCGCTGTCATTCGCGTCGGGGCTCCCTCCGAAACCGAGATGAAGAATCGCAAGGAAGCGTTCGAGGATGCCATCAGCGCGACCAAGGCCGCGATGGCGGAAGGAATCGTTCCGGGCGGCGGACTCGTCCTGCTGCGCGCAATCGACGCCGTCCAGCGTGCGGAAAGTGAATGCTCAGGAGACGAACGAACCGGGCTGGTCATTCTCAAGCGAGCCCTTGAAGCTCCCACACGGCAGATTGCAGAAAACTCAAATCTCGATGGCGGCGTAGTCGTGGACCGAATGCGCAATGGAACGGGGAACTTCGGACTTGACGCCGCAAAGGGTGAATACGTGGACCTGGTTGCGGCAGGCATCATCGACCCAACCAAGGTCGTCCGAACGGCGCTCGAGAATGCTGTCTCTGTGGCTGGCGTGCTCCTGTTGACCGAGGCGACGCTCACTGAGGTGCCCGAACCGGAAAAGGAACGCGCCCGAAACCACGAAATGTCGATGGGATAGGGATATTTTGTTGTTCGTCAAAATGTTCTCTCAGTCGAGGTAAATATGACCGCTAACAATACAAAGAATGCAGGCAAAGCGTCGATTCCGGTTGACTCCACGCGCCAGCAGGCGCTCTGTCGTATTTGTGGCCGGCCCTCCGAAGAAAGTATCTGCCCGGCATGTGCGGATAACATTCGCGCTGACGCCCTAGCTATTACTGTCGGAGAAGCGCCAAAGGCACGATCTAAACCAGGTCGAAGGAAAGCAAGGTGAAGATCCTACTGGCAATTGATGATTCCAAATTCTCCGAGGCCGCGATCGAAGCAGTAATCCGCCAAGCCACATCTCAGGAGACGGAAATAAGGGTGCTTCATGTGATCGAACCCATTCCCATTTATCCTGATGGCAAGGCTTGGGGATATGGCCCGGAAGCCTCGCAAGTGTTGAAGGAACAACGTAAGGAAGCCGAAGAATTGGTAGCGCGGGCCGGTCAAACACTGCGCGAAAAGAACTTCAAGGTGATGACAGCCATCGAGGAGGGAAATCCGAAAGAAGTAATCATTGATTCCGCCGCAGAGTGGCACGCAGACTTGATTGTAGTGGGTTCACACGGACGGAAGGGCTTGGACCGCTTCTTCATGGGAAGCGTGTCGGAGGCGGTTGCACGGCATGCACATTGCTCGGTGCAGATCGTCCGAGTCCCAAGCCACTGAGTATTGACGGTCAAGGAATCGAGCGCTAGAGCGTATTTACTTTCCGCCACCTTCCTCAGGCGAAAACACATCTTGCAAGTCGTCATCTCTGATCACGTTACCTCTCTCAGCGAACGAGCAGATTCGAGGCTTTACCAAATGCACGAAATCTGCATTGCCCATACGAATGCCATCGGAGAGAGTCCCCGCACTGAAAAGGATCTCTGGGTCCTCTGCCAACGCCTCATCTAGGTATACAGGCAAACCATAGAGTTCGCCAAAAGGGGGCACCGCGCCAAGCTGGCAATCAGGGAACAACTGATGGCATTCCTGCTCTTCAATGAGCTTCACTGGCGTGCCAACTATACCGGCCAACTTTTTCAGGTCGACATGGTAGGAAGCCGGGAGTACCGCAAGCAAGACTTGCTTTCCGGCGCGCAACGCAACTGTCTTTGCTACCTTTTTTCCAGGAACGTGAAGGAGCGAGGCAGCATATTGTGAGCTGCGTGCGGGAATGTGGGGGACGCGGGTATAACGTGCATGCGCTTGCTCCAAGTGCGCTTTCAAACGGGCTGGCATGCTCATTGCTGTACCTCGCTGCTTTCCTCATGTATTAC
>CAWCZV010000016.1:0-955106 GCA_963800095.1 uncultured Acidobacteriota bacterium | reverse complement strand
GCCGACGCGGCCGACCGGGCAACCTCGGACGGCGCCGGGCTCGGCCCGCTGCACGGCGTCCCGTTCACGGTCAAGGAGAACATCGACCTGGCGGGCACCCCGACCACGCAGGCGATCCCGGCCCTGGCCGGGGCGGTCGCCCCGATCGACGCCCCGCAGGTAGAGCGGCTGCGCGCGGCCGGCGCGATCCGATCGGCCGGACCAACCTGCCGGACCTCGGCCTGCGCGTGCACACCGACTCCGCCCTGCACGGCCTGACCCGCAACCCGTGGAACCCGCAGCGGACTGCGGGTGGTTCGAGCGGCGGCGAGGCCGCCGCCCTGGCCACCGGGATGAGCCCGCTCGGCCTGGGCAACGACCTCGGCGGATCACTCCGCAATCCGGCGCACTGCTGCGGCGTGGCCTCGATCAAGCCCTCCACCGGGGCGGTGCCCCACGCGACGGTGATCCCGCCGGAGGACCTGAGCATCTCCTTCCAGCTGATGGCCGTCGAAGGCGTCATGGCCCGCCGCGTGGCCGACGTCCGGGCCGGCTTCACCGCGATCGCCGGCCAGCACCCCCGCGACCCGCTGAGCGTCCCCGCGGTGTTCGCCGATTTGGCCCCCGGCGAACGGCCGAAGGTCGCCGTGCTTCCCGAACCGCCCGGCGGCAGCACCCACCCCGGGGTGGCCGCCGCGGTGCGCCGGGCCGCCGACGCGCTCGCGGACGACGGCTTCGAGGTCACCGAGCGCACCCCCTGTGAAATCACGAAATCGACTGGGAATCGGACTTTAGGGGATAACTAAGTCCAATTCCCAGGATGACATGCGCCGATCAAAGGGCTCCGATACGAAGGAGAATGATGAACGTTGTGCACGTTGCGCACGTTGGATGCATATATGCACCCACATTCTGCGCAAGGGACCACCGCTGCCACCACGGTTAGACGTCAAGATTTCCTGATCTCAAGGCCAGGGAATCAACTACTCCGTTTCCGCGTGGGCGCCCAACCTTCTTGCCTCAAGTTATGGCGCATCAAGCAGTCCCTGCCATTTCGCGAAGGAGACTGACGCGCGCTTTGTTCCACCACGCAAAGGGCCCGGTGTGCTCAAGCGCTGGCGCCTCTCGCTTAGGCAGACTCGCGCCAACGAGCAAGCCAAAGGCCAAGAATCTAAATTTGCAAAACGAACTGACCTAAACCATGTGAAATCTGCAGATTACATTTCCAAATGCCAGTGCAAACAGCACGGTTATGGTGATAATCGGTGCCAAAGACCTGGCGGAAGCGGGCAAGGGCAAACGCGAGGCCTGGATCTCGGTCACTGTAAGCAATGTTCTCGCGTGCCTACCTTAGCGTCTCAATCTATTCCTGAGAGAGTGGAGACAATTGCGTCCGGTATATCGAGCAGCCGCCGTCTAATTGCCGCTATCCCGGCGGCTGAATGCATAGAGGAAGAGCTCGACTCGGCTGGAGACTCCCAGCTTCTCGAAGATCCGGTAGATGTAGTTCCTGATGGAATGTTCCTTAACTTTGAGCCGCTGGGCGATTTCGCGGTTCTTCAGGCCGTCGGCGACAAGGCGGACCACATCTTCCTCGCGACGCGTCAACAGAGGCATTCCATCGGATTTGCTGAGGTGAAGCGGCTTAATATGGGTTAGAGCGTTTAGAAGATGTTCGACATCTTGGTTATTGACCCAGATTTGACCCTGATGGACCGCTTGAATGCATTTCGAGAGGGATTTCAAGGAATGGCTTCGGTAAAAAACGCCACGCGCACCCTCACGAAATGCGTTCACCACTCGTTCGGGTTTGGAATTCTGCAGGAGCATGATGGCGGAAGTGTGATTGGAATCTCGCGTCTTCTGAAGGACCTTCATGCCCGCCTCAGGGCCGTCCTGAAGCTCTTCACTGATCAATGTGACGTCCGCTCTGTGTGATTCCAGCTCGCCAATAATTTTCTGAGAACTACCGGTCAAGGTGTCGACCGTGAAACCGCTACGGCCATGCGCGAACGCATTTTTCAACAACTCGCTCGTCATGTTGTCAGCTGTTACCACGAGCACTGAAATGCGATTTTTGGGAGCGCTTGAGCCATGCTCAGCACGGGTGTCCGGGACATTCGTTGAAATCGCGCGAGACTCGAAGGATCGTGTAGAAAGCGCCCCCTTCTGTGACATGGAATTGTCTCCGCGTTCAGGCCCACGCAAGGGGCGCCTCAGTGGTGCTGCCGCGGCATTCGCGCTAAGAGTTTGTTTCATAGAGTTCGGTCTTCCTTCCTGCTTTTCCGGGACTTGCGTCCGATTGTCCACGCTCAACGCACTATTTACGTTGTGGATCACCGATTTCGTCCTCTTCGTGGAGCGGTCTGGTCCAAGTTCGGACTGGTGCCCTTCTCCTCAAACTTGCTCCATCATTTCAGAACGAACTCGCTTTCGACTGGCTCGGCCTGGCCCGAGAATGCCTGATCCAGGTTCTCTCGAAGCCTTTCCGCGAGTACCTGTACAAACGGTTTGGTGAAGATGCCGCCCGGATGTACAGGCAGGTCGATGATGTCTAATCCGCCGGCGGCGGCTTCCCCCCAACCGTTCAGTGGATCGCGCAAGAAGGCATACTCTCTTCGCGGCCTGCAGACCGTCAGTTTCCCCGGATAGACTCCGGGGACATAGGCAAGTAGCGCGCGATCGTTGATTTCGGCAAGAAATTCTTCCCTGGGACCCAGGACATCCCGGTGCGGATTCAGCTTGAATAGGTGGACGATCCTGATGTGCCACCGTTCGATTTCTCTGCCCGCGGCGATCTTCAATTTTTCACCAAAGTAGATGATCCGGCTCTTGATGCCCAGTTGCGGGACGGTCGAAGGATGAAAGACAATCTTCTGTTCCAGTTTCCCCACTTTTTCTCTCAGGGTGAACCGCGGGTGAACTCCATTGAAATTGTGCGTGTCGATCGCGAACAGCAGATTCACCTGCTCCCCGTCCCGGACCAGCCTCTGCGCCATTTCAAATGCCACTTGCCCGCCCATGCAGAATCCGCCGAGGTAATAAGGCCCTTCCGGCTGCAGCTCACGGATCTCCCGCAGGTAACTCTCGGCCATGGCCTCAACTGTCGTCAGGTAGTCGTCGTTTTCATCAAGGCCTCGCGCCTGCAGCCCGTAGAATGGATAGTCCTCGCCGAGGTGGCGCGCCAGTTCGCGGTAGATCAGGACGTTGCCGCCGCCTCCGTGCACGCAGAAGAACGGCGGTTTGCTTCCTCCCGGCTGAATCGGGACGAGGGAAATCCATTGCGGCGACCAGCCGCCTTTCCGAATCATGTCCGCCAGCTTTTCCACCGTGGGCGCTTGAAACAGGACCGACAGCGGGAAACTGCGGCCAAACAATTTCCTCATCTCCGAAAAAAGGCGCACGGCGACCAGCGAATTCCCGCCGAGGTCGAAGAAGTTGTCCCGCAAGCCGATGGGCCGGACGTTCAGAACCTTTTCCCACAGCTTGACCAGCTGCAGATCGAGCGAATCCCGCGACGCAGCCGACGTAAAACTCAGTTCCGCCGTCGAGCGCACGGGCGCCGGCAGAGCCTTGCGATCGACTTTCCCGTTGGGCGTCAGCGGCAAACGGTCCAGAACCACAATGGCCACGGGTACCATGTATTCCGGCAGCTTCGCGCGCAGATGCTCTTTCACTTGCTCCGGATCAATCGTCGCTCCCGGCTTGGCCACCACGTATCCGACCAGGCGCTTCTCCCGCGGAGTATCCTCGCGAACGATCACGATGCACAAATCCACTCCCGCATATTCCTGCAGCCGCGCTTCAATCTCTCCCAGCTCGATCCGGTAGCCTTGCACCTTGACTTGAAAATCTTCACGGCCTAGAAACTCGATGTTGCCGTCGGGCAGGAATCGCCCGAGGTCACCGGTTTTGTACAAGCGCTCGCCGCTTGCGGGATTCGCGACGAAGCTGGCGCTCGTTTTTTGTTCGTCGTGCAGGTATCCCTTGGCGAGCCCCACGCCGCCGATGTACAGCTGTCCCGGCACCCACGTGGGGCACGGCGCAAAAACCTGATTCATCACATGAAAACTCTGGTTGCGCATGGCCTTGCCGTACGGAATGCTCCTCCAATTCGCATCCACTTTCCCGATAGGAAACAGGATCGACCAGATCGAAGCCTCGGTCGCTCCGCCCAAACTGACCACGTTTACTTTGGGCAACACGCGGCGAATCTGGTCCGGCAAGCCCAGCGGAATCCAATCGCCGCTCATCATGACGAGGCGCAAGGAATCGCCGAGAAGCTCCGGCTTCCCGGCCTGATCCACGAGCAATTGCAGCAAAGCGGGAACCGTATCCCAGAGGGTGACCCGTTCGGCGAGAATTAATTCAGCCCAGTGATTGGCGTCGTAGGCGAGGTCCGCGGCAGGCATGACAACGGTTCCACCCGCCGCGAGTAATCCGAACGCGTCGTACACCGAAAGATCGAAGCTGAGCCGGGAAACGGCGAGGATGCGGTCTTGCGGGCCGACTCCAAATCTTTGATTGATGTCGAGCACGGTGTTCAGCGCGCCGCGGTGGTCGATCATCACGCCCTTGGGAACTCCCGTGGAACCCGAAGTGTAGATGACGTAGGCGAGATCTTCCGGCTTTTGCCGCCGCCGGTCGGCCGGCGCGCCATCGTCTGCCGGCTTCAGTTGATCGACCTCAAGCACTTCGACGGAGGCGGGCACGCTCAAGCGCGTTCGCACGCCGGACTGAGTCAATGCCACTTTCACGTTGGCGTGCTCCAGCAGGAAGCGCTGGCGTTCCGCCGGCAATTCCGGATCGATGGGCAGATAAGCCGCGCCCGCAAAGTGAATTCCCAGGACGGCGACGATCTGCTCCCAGCCCTTCTCCATCATGACGGCGACGAGATCGTTCGGTTTTACCTCGGAGCGCAGCAATTCCTGTTCGATCCGGCAAGCGGAACGGTAGACCTCGCGATAAGTGAGACGCCGCTTGGGCGTGCAGACGGCCAAGTGTTCGGGACGTTCGGCCACATGCTTGAGAAAGGGAGTGTGCAGCAAATCGCCGGTCAGCGGCGCTCGAGTGTCATTGGCAGCGTCACGCAAAACGATTTGCGCAGCCGGGATCAGCCGCCGCGCATTTTCCGCCAGCGTTCGCTGCCAGGCGGAATCGTCCGCGGCCAGATCGTGTAATAGCCGCTGATACGCTTCAAACATATCGTCCAACAGACCAGCGGGAAAAAGTTCCTCCACCGCATCCCAATTGATGACAAGTTCTCCGGCGGATTCCTGGACCATATAATCCAGGCAAACTTGCGGCGTTTGACCCAGGGTGTATACCGTCTCCCCCAAGCGCCCAACCCAGGTAGTCTCTTGACCGCCGTTTCCGAGGTTCAAGAGGCTTGTAAATACCACCGGCATGATCGCTTTGGGGCCCACGCCTTGAAATCTCGACAGTTCGCGTATCACTCGAACTCCGCTGAAATAACGGTGATCGAGGTCCTGCCACAACTGCTCCTGGGAGCGGCGCGCGCGAGTTTTGAAACCTTCCGGCTTGGAGTTATTCACTTCCAAGAGATTCACGGAGGTGAAATCTCCAACGATGTCGTTGGCCTGCGCATGCAGCGGCAATCGATTGAACAAGGTGAGGTTAATTGTGAAATGCTGGCTCTTGCTCCATATGGCGAGCACTTCCGCGTACGCCGCCAGCAAAACGCCGGCGGGAGTCAGCCCGGCTCGCGCCGTTTTATCCTTCACTGCCTTCCAGGACGTTCTGATCCAAGCGAGCCTGGCGCCGCTTGAATATCGGTTTTTGAATGGAGGCGGGATTCACGGCAAACGGAATGTCGGGAGACGCAGGGAGCGTGGGGAGGCGCTTTACCCAATAGTCATGCGACACACGGAATGTATCGGTTTCCTCAAGCCGATTGAACGCAAACAAGTAGTCGCGGAAGGATAATTCCAAGGGGGGCAGATCCACATTCAAGTTTCGGTATAGCGCCGCCAATTCGCCAAAGATAATTTCAAAACTCCGGCCATCGGCAATGAGAAGATCGAATCCGATATGCAACCGCGTGCGCTGGGGGCCGAGCATGGTGGCGCGGAACTCGAAAAGAGGCCAGACATCCGTGGGATGTACGTAGTGGGCCATCTCTCGGCGCACGCCTTCGAGATGTGCCTCAACGGCATTCGGATTTTGTCCTCGAAGGTCTGCGCACTTCACCTTGTATCGCGGCACTTCCTTGAGGATCTGCTGGCACCCTTCCGGTAAAACGATGCACCGCAACATTTCGTGCCGGGCGATCAATCTGTTGAGGGCTGTTTCGAAGCGCTCTTGGTTCCAATCCGCCAGGTCCACTTCGAAATAATTGTGGCAGGCGATGTTTCCGAGTTCCACGCCTTCTTCGCGCCCGATCAGGTACGCTTGTTGGATATCGCTCAACGGAAACTGCTCAAAGCGATTCTGCGGTTCCGGCTGAGCCTTGGGAAGTGCGATCGTTTTCTCAGTCCTACCCTGCCGCTCCGCATTCGAGAGCCTCAGAGCAAGCTGCGCCCTCTTTTGGGGCGAAAGCCGCCTCAGCCTCTCATTCAATTCCAAGTTGTTCGTCAGGTTCATTCGAAATTCCTCGAACGGACTTCACCTGGCGAGTAACTCGAATTTGCGTCACCATCCTCTCGCTCGATCTCTCCAAGCAATTGTTCCAATTCACCCTCATTGGCTTGTTCGAAGAGCATCTCCTCGATTCGTTCCGATTGCGCCCTGAGAACAGGCGTCATCAGAAACGCTTCAAGGGGGAATTCGACGTGGAACCTATCATGAATCTGGAAACTAATTTGCATCGCCAGCAAGGAGTGCCCGCCCAGCTCGAAAAAGTTGTCGTCGAGCCCGACGGAATCAACTTTGAGGAACTCGGCCCACAGCGATGCCAACGACTGCTGCAACTCAGTTTGAGGGGCGATGTATCCGTCCTTGTTTCTGTGCCGGACGGGTTTCTGCGCCTCAATGGCCCGTGACAATTGTTCCGGGTCACTGAGTTCGGTGGCGATGCGGTTGAAAATCCTGGACTTCATTCGCTCCTCTGAATTGCAATTCTTCCTCTAAACCCGATCAACAGAATCGTGAGTCGTATCGGACAATCGGGCAGCACTCCCTGCATGTTCTACGCACTGGGAAGACGAGAGTTCGGCGATGCGTTCCGATTCGAAATCAATCTGACCAGAGACGCCGTTGCCCGCTTCAATGATCGCGCCAATACTTTCTAAAAAGTCGCGCGCCGGTTGGTTCTTCGGAGTCGGGACAAAGTTGATCCTTACGTTCTCGCGACCTTCCTTCTGCGCTATCCGGCCCAAATGCGAAAGCATGCGATGCTCGACCCGTCTTCCCAGGGCCCGGCAGCTCAGCAGCACGTTGTCCACATCCAGCAGGCCTGGACGTCTCGTGAAGATCATCGCGCCCACCAATCCATAATCGCCAAACCGGTCGCGGAGCCTTATCACCAGGCACTCCGCATTCCCCGCTAAGCACAACTGTTCGACTTCGTTTTCCGTGCGCCGGACGCTCGTGAAATTAAACTGGTTCGTTCGCTGCGTGAGTTGCGCGACCCGGGGCAATTCCGCTCTCGTCATGGGAAGGAATTCCAGCTGAAGTTCGAGCCCGGCAAGAAAGTCCTCCAGGCGCATCGATTGCGCTGACAACTGCTCTCGCTCGGCGTTCCTGGCATAAAAATCACTTCTCTTCCGATCTTCTTCCGTAATCTTGAGATGATCGAAGGCCCAGACGTGAGATAGAAATCTCTTGAAATCAGTGTTCTGCTCGGGCAACTGCAGCGTGAGCGCTTCCGGGCAACGGGCCTCAACCTCCGCGCACTCTACCGCGCTGTCGTCCAGGAAAATGAAGCTGTCCATTCCGAGGCGGAGTTCTGCCGAAAGCGATCGAAGATTCTCGGACTTAGGTTGCCAATTGATTCGAGAGGAAGCGAAATGTTCCCGCTTGAGAACCATGCCGGGGTTTTTCTCAAAAACGCTCCACACATCTTCTTCGTTATTCTTGCTACAAAGACACACCAACATCCCGGCATCGCGCTGAGCCAACACAAATTCTTGCAAACCTCTGTAAGCGGGTCCTAGGCTGACTCCCGATGCCCCGTCTTCACCACACACGCCCTGCCACAGTGTGTTGTCGCAATCCAACACGATGACCTTGTGGGGAGGCGTATGGATCCGATAAAAGCGGCGGGCGATGATCGTGCCCAGCGCGTGGAAATATTGCCGTGTGTACGGCACGTGCGAGACTTCGTTGGCCTTTTGGTCTTCATATTCAGCAACGGGGTAAAGAGCCTTGCTCTCCGCTGATGTGACCACGTAGGTCCCGCTGACATCCTTCAACCGCTCCGTAATTTGCGCCTCGAGTGTGTCGAAAAATCTTGCCGATGCTTCATCGGCTTGAACCCGCTCCGAAGCAGGACAAAAGCAAAGCAAGTAGGGAACTCTGGAGTTCGCGGAGGCGAATTTCATTGCCTCGAGAAGATCTTTAGCATTGCGATGAACCCGCTCTTGGAGGTTCTCCTGCTCGCCGCGTCCGGAATCCAACCCTCCCGCTCCGCGCCACCAGTCTTCCAGCCGAATGAGTATTACGTTCAAACCGCTTTGATTCGCAGACAGATTGCTGGCAGGATCCAGCAATTGTTGAAAAACCTGGTCGTAGGGGCCGAATTTGACTATGCAAGGGACATCCAGCTCGTTCATCCAAAAATTCAACGGCTCGGCCACGGGCTCAGCCGTGAACGTGGCTGTCAAGGCGATAGTCTGGAAGTTCTTGTTTTCGTGGTCGGCTGGTCCAGCTTCAAGCAAGACGATCCCCCCACCGGCAAGAGCCGGATAGATCCTTGCGATGGAACTAGGAAGCATTTGAGGGTCCAGTCCAAAGGGATGAGCCGCCGCTTCAAATCCTCGTAAGTCATTTAATTTCAATAATCACGACGAGGTCATTTAAAACATATGCAAAACATTTCCCTAACTTGGACAAATCGTTCTTACGGAAACCCATTTGGGCCATAGACTTACCTAAGGCGTGTGAACGATTGTGAACGCAATGCCAAATAATGCCCGACGGAGACCAAGTGAGCTTTGCTTCTTGGTCCTCTAGCCCCCCCAACGGCTAGGGCGCGGCGACACGAACCTAGCCCTCGAAAGGCGAGGCTTCGCGCCATGAAATGCCACTCAGAGCAAGTCTTCGGGGGGCTGGGCCGGCCCTCAGATCCAAAGCTTCAGACCACTGAGACCGCTCCGTTTATCAGGTCGATTATCAGTTAGCAGCACCTACTGAAGCGAGAATTCCCGCTAAGGAGCCGCCGTTGTTATGAGATCACTGGCCCCACGTTTGCTGTGAAGTTTGCCTCTCGGCAAGGAGTACTGAGAGGTCATTTTATGACTATGGTTAAGATACCTTTTGATCGACGTTCCCGCAAGCCATCGCAGAAAGAATGAAATTGCCGTCAGCTGAACCTACGTGAACGCGGTCGCTCTCGCCGATCAGCCTAATGAAGAGGCTTCAGCTCCGGTTGGGTGCCTTCGGGCATCGGGTAGCGATCCACATTCAGTAGCATCGAGACGAAATGGTAGTAGCCGATCGTGCCGATCAGATCGACTACGGTGCGCTCCCCAAACTTGTCAACTGCGGCGCGAAATGCGGAATCGCTCACCTGTTTGGTATTCACCAATTCCGAGGTGAAGTTATAGATGATTTCCTCATCCGGCTGCATGGTAGGCGGCCGCTTTTCTACTGCCACGGCGTCGATAATGGCGGGACTTAGACCCGCCTGAAGGGCATTTTTGTGGTGAGCCGCCCATTCGTATTACACGTTTAAGGCGCGCGCTGTGATCAGGATCGCGAACTCATTCAATTTGGCCGGCACCGTTGTGCGAAATCGAATGTAGGCTCCCAACTTTTGCGCGAGGTCGCCCATCTCCGGGCTGCGCAGCAGGACGTTAAAGGGACCGTTTAAAGTCCCTCGCTCGCCCGACAACAAGTGCTCCACCAGGGTCTTTTGTTCCGGTGTAAGCTCGCTAGCCGTTAGCGGTTTGAAGCGGTCGCCGCGCAGATGAAGATCAGTCGGGGTCGGGGTCTGCGCGACGGTACCGGCGGCGAGCGCCAGGATGCCAACCAAGAGAAATCGAAGTCGCATTTCGTGTCCTCTTTCTATTTCTATCTTTCGATTTTGTTATTACCGGGCCAACATTAGCCGGAATCTCGCTGTGTCCATATTTGCGTCCAAATCATACATCCATTGCCAAGTCCTCGTAGCTCTTACGAACACGGTCCATCGCGGTGGTCCTGAAAGATAGGCCGGTGCTTAACTGAAAATGATACCCTTTTCTTCGGAGAGGCCACGATGAAAACGATACCGTCTGTCTTGATCGCAGTGCTAGCTCTGGGAATCAGCGGCTGTGGCAGAAGCTCGAATCCAGAACCCGGGTCCAGCTCAACCTCTCCGGTCACTCGGTCCGGCCCGGTGTCCATGAACAAAGCGGACTATCCGGTCTTCCCCGATGCCGACGCCGGCGCCGATCCCTCTGTTCCCGCGGAGCAGGGAGGAAAGGGCTTTACCGGAAAAGGGTGGGAAACGAACACGGATTTCGATCTGATTGGGGACCCGCGAGCCATTAAGGGCGGCGTGTTTAGAGATTACGTGCCCGACTTCCCAGGCACCCTTCGCTTGGTAGGGCCGGAGTCAAACTCCCAGTTTAACTACGGCATCACGGCGATGGCCTATGAGACCCTGCTCGGAGTCCATCCTACGACCCTGGAGTTTGTTCCGGGGCTGGCCACCCACTGGCAGATCTCGCCGGACAAGATGACCTATCGCTTTCGCATCGATCCCAACGCTCGGTTTTCCGACGGCGTGCCGGTTACGAGTGAAGACGTTGTGGCTACCTATGACTTCCTGTTGGACAAGACACTGCAAGACCCCATGGAGCAGATAACGTACTCGAAGCTCAGCCGTCCAGTTGCCGAAAGCAAGTATATCGTTCGAGTCCAGGCCAAGGAATTGAACTGGAGAAATTTCCTGTACTTCTCTGGAATGCAGATTTTCCCGGCGCATGTCTTGAAGTCCGTCAATGGAGATAAATATCTGAAGGAATACAACTACAAGTTGTTGCCGGGTTCCGGTCCTTATACGATTCGTGAAGAAGATATTTCCAAGGGCCAGACCATCACCGTTCGGCGCCGCAAGGATTATTGGGCGGAGAAGGCAAGAGAGAACGTAGGGCTGGGTAATTTCGACGAGATGCAATTTGTGGTGGTTCGCGATGATAACCTCGCATTTGAGAAGTTCAAGAAGGGCGAGCTCGACACCTACGAGGTGAGACAACCCCGGCAATGGGTGGAAGAGCTGAACTTCGAGAACGTCCAGCGGGGCCTGATCCAGAAGCGAAAAGTCTATAACAGCCAGCCTCAGGAAATCCGCGAATTCGCTTTCAACGCTCGAAAGCCCCCATTCGACGATATCCGCGTCCGAAAGGCTTTGACGCTGCTTCTGGACCGCAAGCTGATCATCGAGAAAATTTTGTTCAACGAGTTCGAGGCGGAAAATTCCTTTTATACCGGAACTCCCTACGAGAATCCTACCAACCCCAAGAACGACTACGATCCGCAGATGGCGTTGAAACTCCTCGCGGACGCGGGCTGGAACAGCCGGGACAACCAGGGCAGGTTGGTGAAAAACGGCGCGCCGTTGCAAATCGAGTTGCTTTACCGGAACAAGATCAACGAGCCCGAACTGACCGTGTACCAGGAAGATTTGCGAAAAGTCGGGATCAGCCTGACCCTCCGCCTCTTGACTTTTGAAACGGAGATTCAAATGGTTGACCAACGCAAGTTTCAGATGGCGCATCTGGCGTGGGGCGGTTTGCTTTTTCCCAATCCCGAGACGGAGTGGCAATCCACGCTCGCCGACGTGGACAACACGAATAACGTCACGGGATTCAAGAGTGCCCGGGTCGACGAGCTTTGCAAGCTGTATGACAAGTCGTTCGACACGCAGGAGCGAATTCGCATCATCCGCGAAATCGACGGAATCGTGGCGAATTCCTATAATTATGTGTTGCACTGGACCGCTCCGTTCACCCGAATCGCCTTCTGGAACAAGTTCGGAGCTCCGCCAGGCTATCTGACGCGGACGGGTGACACCTATACGGCTCATCAATTGTGGTGGGTGGACCCTGACAAGGACGCCAAGCTAAAGCGGGCTTTGGGTGACTCCTCCGTGAAACTGGAAGTTGGGCAGACCGACGATCATTACTGGGATGAGTATGCGAAGGCGCACCCACCGGCAAAGTAATGCGCGCAAGAAGATAAATTAAACCTCTATGACCGGATATTTTGTCCGACGCTTCCTGCTGATCATTCCGACCTTTGTCGGCATCACGCTGGCCGTGTTCCTCGTAATGAATTTCGTTCCGGGCGGCCCGGTGGAACGCCAAATCATGCAGTACAAGATGTCTTTGGCGCAGAGAGGAGGCGGCAGAAGTGTGGACGTCGATATCCCGCAGGAAGCGCTCGACGAGATGCGCCGCTACTACGGCTTTGACAAGCCTGTGCACATCCGGTATGCCCAGTGGCTATGGAAAGTTTTGCACCTCGATCTTGGGCGATCCTACATCTATCAGGATCCCGTGTGGGACGTCATCAAATCCCGGTTTCCCATTTCAATTTTCCTGGGCCTGACGGGATTCTTTTTGAGTTATCTCGTATGCATTCCGCTCGGCGTATTCAAGGCGATTCGGCACGGCTCTCGCTTCGATCTTTTCAGCAGCCTGATCGTGTTTCTTGGTTACTCAATCCCTGGCTGGGCGCTGGGAACGGCTCTGCTTGTGCTTTTAGGCGGAGGCAGTTTCTTGAATCTCTTTCCGCTGGGCGGGTTCCGTCCGGGCAATTGGGAATACTTGAGTTTCTTTGGGAAAGTTACCGCGCAGATCCACTACATGTTTCTTCCGGTGCTGTGCTACACGATCGAATCATTTGCCACGCTCACCATCCTGATGAAGAACTCGCTGATGGAAAACCTGGGGCAGGATTATGTGCGCACGGCCTACGCCAAGGGTTTGACCGAACGCCGCGTCATCTTTGTCCATGCGCTGAGGAATTCGCTCATTCCGATTGTCACTGGTCTGGGAAATGTAATCAGCATCATCCTGGCGGGGTCGTTCCTCATTGAGAAGGTGTTCAATATCGACGGCATGGGGTATCTCGGGTACACCTCCATATTGCAGCGGGATTATCCTGTGGCGCTAGGCATTCTGGTGATCGACAGCGTGCTGCTGCTGGTCGGCAATATTCTCTCCGATATGATCTACGTTGTGGTGGATCCCAGGATTCGATTCAAATGAGCGAACGGGACACCCTTGTGAATCTCGAGGAGATTCCCCCCACGCCCCAAACGCCTGGTCCGGCGGAACGTCCGTCGATCTCCGTCTTTCGCAAGCGCCTTCGCAAATTTCGGACCATCAAGCGGGGGTATTACTCCTTCCTTATTCTTCTGGCCGCATACGGGATTTCGTTTCTTCTACCGATGCTCATCAACAACGAAGCATTGTTAGTGCGATACGACGGTAAGTTTTATTTTCCCCTGGTCCATTACTACCCGGCGTCGGCCTTTGGTCAGCAGAGAATCGGCGAGCCGGATTATCGGGGTGTGGCGCAGCAATTCCGCCAGGAAAACAAGGCAAACTGGGCGGTCCTGCCCCCGTATCCGTACAGCCCTACGGAATCCCTCTTGGATCTTCCCGGCAGCCCTCCGAATGCGCCTTCACGTCAGCACATCTTCGGCACCGATGATCGCGGCCGGGATATTTTCGCGAGGCTCGCATACGGCTTCAATGTTTCGCTTTCGTTTGCGCTTCTAGTTTTGGTCATCAGTTTGGCCATAGGTGTATCGGTCGGCGCGGTCTTGGGATATTTCGCGGGCAAACTGGATATTCTCGGCCAGCGCCTGATCGAAATATGGTCTTCGCTTCCGTTTCTGTACACCATCATCATCGTGAGTTCGATCGTGGTGCCGATTTACCTTCCGGGAAGAAATCTCGTTTTGCAGCCGTCTTTTTGGCTGCTGATATTGATTTTGACTGCGTTCGATTGGATGGGGATCACGTACTACGTGAGAGGCGAGTTCTACCGCGAGAAAACGAAGGACTATGTGGCAGCGGCCATTTCCATGGGGGCTTCCGACTCGTCCATCATCTTCAAGCATATTTTGCCCAACTCCCTCACGCCCGTGGTCTCCTTTGCGCCGTTCATGGTTGTGGCGAACATCAGCGCGCTGGTGGCTCTGGATTTTCTGGGCTTTGGTTTGCCTGCGCCCACGCCGAGTTGGGGAGAATTGATTGAGCAAGGCGTAGAGAATCTCACCAAATGGTGGCTCGTCTTTTTTCCATTGGCCGCGATGTTCGTTACTCTGCTGCTCATCGTCTTCATCGGCGAGGCGGTTCGCGAAGCGTTCGATCCCAAGGAATATTCGAGGCTGCGGTGAGCACAACTCAAGTCCCACTCCTGCAGGTCCGAAACTTGAGGACCTATTTCCAGACGGAGGCAGGGACCGCCAAAGCTGTCGATGGAGTGAACTTCGACATATTCCCCGGCGAAGTCGTTGGGTTAGTTGGCGAATCGGGGTCGGGCAAGAGCGTCACGGCATTGAGCATTCTTCGATTGATTCCCGACCCGCCGGGAAAGATCGTCGACGGATCGATTCTCTTCAAGGGCCGAGACTTGCTGCAGATTTCGTGGGACGAAATCCGGGACGTGCGCGGCAAGGAAATCAGCATGATCTTTCAGGAGCCCATGACCTCGCTGAATCCGGTTTTCACCATCGGCATGCAGGTGATGGAGGCCGTTCTGGTGCACGAAAAAGTATCGAAGGAGGAAGCGTTCCAGCGATCCGTCCAAATGCTCGAGCTGGTGGGCATTCCGGATCCGGCGTCACGCATGAACGACTATCCTCAGCAATTCTCCGGCGGCATGCGGCAGCGCGTCATGATCGCCATGGCGCTGGCGTGCAATCCGTCTTTGCTGATTGCGGACGAACCGACGACCGCTCTCGACGTGACGATTCAAGCGCAAATTCTGGAACTCATGCTGCAGATCAAGGACCAGCGGAAGGACGCGGCGATTCTCCTGATCACGCACAATCTCGCCGTTGTGGCGGAGACTTGCCATCGGGTGATGGTCATGTATGGCGGAAAAATTCAGGAAGTGGCGCCGGTGAAGGAGCTATTCAAGAATCCTCAGCATCCCTACACGCGAGGTCTTCTGGCATCGTTGCCGACAGTGGACGGCGAGAGGCAGCGGCGGCTTACCACGATTCCGGGAAACGTCCCAAGCATTCTCGATCTGCCCGTCGGCTGCAAATTTGTAACAAGGTGCAGCGAGCGGCTGGAACGATGCGCGTTGATCGAGCCGGAGCTAATCGAGTCTACCCCGGGACACTGGGTGCGCTGCCATCTGGTGAATCCATGAAAATTCTCGAGGTACAGGATTTGCGCGTCAGCTTTCCCGTACAGGGAGGCGTATTCGCGCGGAAGATTGCCGAAGTAAAAGCGGTGGACGGAGTAAGTTTCGGACTCGAGCAAGGCGAAACGCTGGGACTGGTGGGCGAATCGGGATGCGGGAAGAGCACGGTAGGGCGTGCAATTGTGAATATTCTGCGCACGATGGTTTACGGCGTGGAAATCTCAGGCAGCATCGTTTATCACCATACGGCGGGCTCGGTGGATTTGTCGCGTCTGAGCCGCGATAAAATGCGGCCTTACCGTCCGGACATTCAGATGATTTTCCAGGACCCTTATTCGTCGCTCAATCCGCGCATGATGGTCGGTCAGATCGTGGAAGAGCCGTTGGGGATTCACACCAACGCGTCCTCAAAGGAGCGTAAAGATCGCGTGCGCTGGCTTTTGGGGAAAGTGGGATTTACGCCGGAACAAGCAAACCGCTACCCTCATGAATTTTCGGGCGGCCAACGTCAGCGGATCGGCATTGCGCGGGCTCTGGCCACGAATCCCAAGATTGTCGTGGCGGACGAGCCCGTCAGCGCTCTCGACGTTCTCGATCCAGGCCCAAGTGGTGAACATGATGCAGGACCTTCAGAACGAATTCGGTCTTTCCTACATCTTTATCGCTCACGATCTTTCCGTAGTGCGCCACATCTCGAACCGGATCGCCGTGATGTACCTCGGCAACATCGTGGAGATCGGGCCTGGGGAGCAGATCTACAAGAATCCAATGCATCCCTATTCGCGCGCACTTCTCTCCGCAGTCCCTCGTCCTGATCCGGAAGGCGCGCACGATCGACGAATTCGCCTCACCGGTGACGTGCCAAACCCTATCCGCAAACCTTCCGGCTGCGCGTTTCGAACCCGCTGTCCCATTGCGAAGCCTTCCTGCGCAGACGCAGTGCCTCCCCTCGAACTTAAAGAAGGCAGGTTGGTCGCCTGCCCTTGGGTCTGAAACCAGACGCCGCTGGGGAAGAGGCCATCCTGATCTGAGTTACTGCCTCCACTAAAGGCCGAATACATCGGCGCCGTCCAAATTGTCATTCTTCGTTTCTCGCTTGCGACTCTGCGGCGGACCATACATTCCGATAATCCCTGCCAGGACCTACGATCGACCTCTTTGTACTTGGTTACTTCTCAGGGTTCAACTCGGCACATTCGACCCGCTCATTCAAGCCTTGGTGGACTTTTTCCGAAGTTCACAGGGGACCTCCCATCTAGGTATGAGCCCGTGTGTAAGGAAAGTGGTCCGTCGCGGAAACGCCCGATTCGCCATGCCAATTCCAACCCCTGTTACGGAGTGACACTTCATGAAGCCCTCAGAAGGAATTCTTGAACACCTACTTGCAAATGAGCCAAAGGCCTTTCTCGCGGCGATTGTCGAGTCTTCCGACGACGCAATATTCGGTCTGACCCTCGATGGAGTGATTGTTACCTGGAATGAAGCCGCCCATCGAATGTACGGCTACACAGCGGAAGAGATCCTTGGCAAGCACGTCTTCGTGTTATCTCCTTCAGAGCGAGACGAGATGGCTCAGAATCTTGACAGGGTCAGACGAGGCGAGGCGGTGCCCCATTTTGAGACTGTGCGTCTGACCAAATTTCAAAAGTTGATCGACGTATCAGTGACGAGCTCGTTGATTCGGACCGATTCAGGCGAAATCGCAGGTGTCGCGGTGATTGCCAGAGACATCACGCAACGCAAGAGAGGTCAGGCAGCACTGGCCATCGCCAACCGAGTTAAGACTCAGTTCCTGAACAACATGAACCATGCAATCCGCACCCCCATGAACGGCATTTTGGGAATGACCGAACTCGTTTTGGACACCCAACTCACCATCGAGCAGCGCGAAAACCTGGGCCTCGTCAAGATTTCGGCAGAGTCGCTCTTGGCGGCGATTGACGACATTCTCGACTACTCGCAAATCGACGCCGGGAAACTGGAACTCGAAACCATCTTTTTCGAATTTCGCGAAAGCCTGGCCGAAACGATGAAGATGCTGGGATTCCGTGCGCAGAAGAAGGGCCTGGAGTTGATCTACGAAGTACAGTCCGAAATACCGGCAGTATTGTTCGGCGATCCCGGGCGCATTCGAAGAATCCTGATCAACCTGGTCGGCAATTCGATCAAATTCACGGAGCGAGGCGAAATACTGGTCACCGTTCGCCGGGGAGCCGAAGAGTCGCATTTGGTAACTCTGCATTTTGCGGTGCAGGATACGGGCATCGGAATATCGCGGGAACAGGAGAAGCTCATCTTCGAACCGTTCTCCCAGGCCGACGGCTCCCTCACCCGAATGAAAAGCGGAACGGGCCTGGGTCTCACAATCGCACGAAAGCTCGTGGAAATGATGCAGGGTCAGATCTGGCTGGAGAGTGAGCTGGGGAAAGGGAGCACGTTTCACTTTACAGCGAAGCTGGAAATCCAGAAGGCGCCGCCGACGAATACCAAGCCACTCGATCTCGAGAAGTTGAAAGGCATGCCCGCGCTCATCGTGGACGACAATTCCGTGAGCCGTCGCGTCTTGCGAGGCATGCTCAGCCGGTGGGTAATGCGGTCCACCGATGTAGCGGGAGGCCGCGCTGCCCTGGAGGCGCTGCGGATCGCAAAAGACATGGGCTTTCCCTTCCGCGTTATTTTGCTCGACAGCCAAATGAGCGACACGGACGGATTCTCGGTGGCGGAGCAAGTTAAGGAAGACCCTTGCCTCACCGGTTCAACGATCATGATGCTCACTTCGGTGGGACACGTCGGAGACGCCGCGCGTTGCCGTAACCTCGGCATCGGCGCTTACCTGGTAAAACCGGTTCATCTCAACGAGCTTGCAAACGCGATTTGTCTCGCCCTGGAAAGGGGCACTGAAAAACCTACCGCAGAACTCGTAACGAGACATGCCTTGGGGGAAGCGAAGAACCATCTTATCCGCACAACTTGAGTCATTCCCCTGCGCGGGTGACTCCTGCCTCGGATCATCCCTGCGTTATTATCTGTTGCCACGTCCCGGCAAGTCTTATTGGAAAGTGGGACTTTTGGCGTTCAGACGATATTCACGGTTCCCAGCCACGCGCTCCCTCTATTTCGGTGCCAAGAATTGCCTTACCATGCTTATGCTGAATTTGGCAGGGTCTGCAATTTGAGAATCTTGGGCGGCTTGCTCCAGCGCAGGCAAAACAACCTGAACGCCCAACGGTCGCATGAGAAACGCCAGATCGCCGAGAAACGCAGCGGCTGCCCACCGCACAGGAACGTCTGGTGAACTCAAAAGCTTGAGGCACCGGTCCGGTACCCACTTCCAATCTTCATCGCATTGGGTAAACTACGCGGATATGGGCTGAGAAATTGGAACGCGCATAAATCGTCGATCCAGGGCGGGATGGCGGAAGAGATCTGCCTGCTCGAAAGGGAAGTGAGGACCGCTTCACATAAATCGCAATCCTTCCGGTGGGATTGTGATCGAAACACCCGCGCCCGGGGGTTTTTATGCACCGGTTCAGGGACCTCGAGCGCGAGTGCTCCGATGGTTCTTGGGACTTACGGGCTAAATTTTATTTTCCCAAGGCCTCCTTTGATTCTAATTTGGCCGACATTATCGGCGCAGGGCAGAAAACACCCCACGCCTAACTACAAGACTGGCTAACATGTGATCAATACGTGGAGGACTTCATTGGAGTCAAGTGAACTGCGGCTGAAAATACTATGACTCCATAACACATTGTATGTAAGGCATTTAAGCGGTCATATGAACTAGTCCTGTTCACTGGCCATGGGATCGTGGTAGAGTGCGGATTGGATTGCTGGGGGTAACTTTGCCCGATACAAGAATCCATCCGACCGTAACCGTGCGCTTCGGCCTCTTCGAAGTAGATTTTGCGACTGGAATAGTGACGCGGCAAGGAGTGCGCGTCAAACTTCAGGAACAGCCCTTCCGAATCCTCTCCCTGCTCCTGTTGCAGTATGGCGAGATCGTGTCTCGGGAACAGTTGCGGCAAGCTCTCTGGCCACAGGGCACGCACGTCAATTTTGAGGGGAGTCTAAACGCGGCTCTTAAGAAGCTCCGTGCTGCGCTGCAAGACGACGCAGAAAATCCACGTTTTATCGAAACCGTGCCCCGGCAAGGTTATCGCTTCCTTGCGCCAGTACACGTGATAAATGGGAATACCCCTTCGGTTTCGCCAGGCCAATTTAACACACTGGAAAACGGTGAAAAATCGATAGAAGTGCGACTGCGGATGCATCCCGAATTCTCTCCCGAACTGCTCTCCGAATCGGATTGGGATCGGCAGCGGGCGGAACGCACCCAGCGGTGGTTCGACACCATGCTCCTTACGGTCGCCATATTGTTTGGATCCTGGTTTCTGTTTTTCATCGTGTACCCGGTTCCCCGGCCGAGCGTACAGCGGATGACGCGAATCGCCAACGCCGGACGCATCGATGAATGGGGCGGAATCGTCTCCGACGGAACGCGGATTTTCTTTTTGGAACACGACGCCGGACGCTGGAAACTCATGCAAACTTCGGTGGAGGGCGGCAACGCGGAAGTGATGGCCGCGCCGTTTGAGAACACGCGTCTGTTTGGGATTTCGCCGGATCACTCGCAGTTTCTGATTGGCCAATTCACTCGCCGCGACGATCCGATGCCGCTTTGGCTCTGGCCGGTGCAAGGCGGAGAGCCGCGCCGGCTGGGCCAAGCAACGGGCCAAGATCCCGCATGGTCGCCCGACGGGACGCAGATCGTGTTCGTACGCGGCCAAGATCTCTATTCGATCCATCGCGACGGAACTCAGGTTCGCCAACTGGTCCACATCGACGGAAACCTGCACGCGCCTGCTTGGTCGCCCGATGGCGAAAACATTCGTTTCACGGTTGATCAGGGAGAATACGGTACTCAGTCGATCTGGCAGGTGACGGCAGATGGCAACGGCGCACACCTCCTCCTCCCAAGTGGCACGCAGCCGTCTAACCAGTCTACTGGGAACTGGACTGCGGACGGAAGATACTTCCTGTTCTCGGGCTGCGAACAGTACGAATGTAGTCTGTGGGCCATGCGCGACGCGTGGAGTTGGTTCCGGCGTTCCCACCATGCGCCGTTTTCATTGACGAGCGGACCGGATGACCTGCACGTGGCCATTCCGACGCAAACAGGTTCGCGGATATTTGCCTTCAGTTTCCGTCCACGCCGTGAACTTGAAAAGGTCGATCCTCGAACGATGCGCGCTTCGATGCTGAGCCTCGATACGCTCGCCCAGGAAGCCAGCGTATCTCTCGATGGACAGATGGTCGTTTACTCGAATCGTCCAGACGGGTCCCTCTGGAGGAGCAACACGGACGGTTCGCAACGATTACGATTAACGAGTTCGCCGCTGGGAGGGTTGTCCCCGCGTTGGTCGCCGAAAGGCGAACAAATTCTCTTTACCGGCATACGCAACGATCAGCCCCGGCAGATTTACTTGCTCTCCTCCGACGGAGGAGCGATGCGTCCGGTCCTTCCCAAGGGGTGGGAAGGCGCCAACGCGGATTGGTCGCCGGACGGTTATCGCATCGTCGTCGTCATGCGCAATCTTAAAACTCATCCGCACTATGCGCTCTTTACACTCGAACCGACCACCGCCGTGTGGAAAGAGTTGCCGGATTCGAAGGATTACAATGAGCCGCGTTGGTCGCCTGATGGCCGCTACGTCGCCGCACTAGATAGCTCCAACCACCATCTGTTGCTCTTTGATGTCCAAAGGGGAAAATGGGCTCCTATTGCGTCCGGTGGATTTCTGGAGGCGCCATATTGGTCCGCGGATAGCTCCTCGATCTACTTCCAGGATCAGCTGGATGATCAGGAGTCCATCTTTCGGGCGGATATCGCAACCCAGCAAGTCCAGACCGTTCTAGGGTTCGGAGAAATTCTCCGCGTGAGCGCTTCTCATTGCTTTTTCAGCGGATTGGGTCGCGATGGTTCTATTTATGTAATGTTGGAACGCGGGCTGACCGACATTTACGCGTTGGACCTTGACCTGCCTTGACCTGCATTGATCCGCGCTAACATGCAAACCCTGGGTGAACTACTCTTCGCTGAACTGATTGCGCTTTCGGTAGGCCATGACGGTAAGTGCGGTACAGATGAGAATCGGGGGTATCACCAGAATAAGGATACCCCCGCGCAATGCCTGGATGATCCGCGCTCCAGCGCCCGCAGCCTGCGTGTAACACAATGCACAATTCTGCGCGAAGGCTGAGGCAGGCACCCACAGAGCCGCCAGGAGGGCGGCCATTCTAGCTATCCCACGAATTCGGCGGCCATTTTTCCCGTTCATTTTCAGGTTCCTCCCGTTCGTCCTACTATCCGCCTTGCCATGCGGTTCGTCAAATGGGCAATTGCCACGTTTTCCCGTCCAGACTCCCGGGCTAGTGTCCAAAAGGACGCATGTGCAGCAGACGGAAACTGTCCGACCAGATCATGTTCATCATCAGCAGCACGAATATCGCGGCCGGAATTAAAGTCAAAAAGAGGCCGCGGCTTTCCTGTGCCAGGTGCATGAAGTACCTGAGAGCCAAGGTTCCGCCGCAAAAAGCGAGCGCAAGCAAGATTGCCAGCAGCGATGCCGTCGAAAAATGCTGGTAGGCGAGGAAGACTTCCACAACCGCGATTGCGAGCAAGGCAAAGTAAACCGGCAGATATTTTGCGATTACGTTCCCCGATTTTTTTGAAGCCGCCATCGTGATTTCCCTCCGAAGTGCGCCGCCTAGCGCGATAGATTCAACAAGTAAACGAGCGGCACGACAAACATCCATACCAGGTCGACAAAGTGCCAGTAGAGTCCCACCGTTTCGACGTGACCGGGAGTCAACCGCCCGCGTGCGAACCCGCGCGCGACCACCGCAATCGCTACAACCCCGCCGGTCACGTGCAGCAAATGAAGTCCCGTGATACTGAAGAACGTGGCGCCAAAAAGCGGCGAGCCCCAGGGATTTTGAAACAAGCGCACGCCTTCATCAATCAGCGCGAACCATTCGCGGATGTGCAGTCCGGCGAAGATAACGCCGAGTAAAATCGTGGACCACAAAAATCGTCCCGCCTTGGCCTTGTCTCCGGCCTTCGCGGAGTCTACCGCGCCGAGCATTGTCAGGCTGCTGGTGATGAGGACGGCCGTCATGATCAGGACATTGAGTATGCTGGGGCTGAATTTGAAAGGTGTGGGCCAATCGACGCTCGCCGTGCGCAAATAGCCATACCCGAACAGGAGGACTCCAAAGGTTGCCGCATCGGAGACGATGAACAACCAAATCGCCAGTTTTCTGGAGGGGATGGCGTAAGGCGACCCTTCCATTGTGGCGCCGTGCCCTTGCATCGCTACTTCGGATTCGCTCACAGTTTTTCTCTCTCTTTACCCCTAAAGTCTCACGGATATGACCAGAAGCACATAGAGCCACAGAACGCCCATGAAATGCCAGTAGATGGCCGTGTTCGCAACCGAGCTCCTTCGCAGCGTGATCTGTTTAGGGGTCATGCGCACGATCAGGCGCAGGAGACCGGCAATTCCACCGAGAACATGCAACGCATGAACAGCGGTGAAAACATACAGAAAGGAACTGTTGGAACTCGTCGCCAGATACAGTCCCTGTGCGGCGAGCTCTTTCCAAACCAAATATTGCCCCACGACGAAGGCGAGCCCAAACACCAGCGTGATTCCAAGCCAGCGCAAACTGTTGCGAAGCGCGCTCGCTTCCAGTTCAGGGGCGTTCAGGAACGCGCGGCGGGCCATTTCCAGCGTAATGCTGCTAAGAAGCAATACGCCGGTATTCACGTAGAGGAGACGAGGAACCACTACGTGGGTCCAGTCCCCGGAGCCTTGCCTCACAAAAAGCGCACTGGTGAACGCCGCGAACCCCATGGTGATTGCGAAAATTCCAACCCATATGCCACTTTGGCTCTGGCCGGTGGGACGTGGCTTGGTCCCAGCTACTTTCGTGGCGCTCCCCTGCGGCGGCAGTGGAGGAGCTTGCGGCGGAGATGAGGGAAAGGTGGTGGTAGCCATGAGTGCTCTTTTCTATGCCGTATTTGCCGGGCGAGGGGGCATCGTCCCTCGGTAACCCCTTCACTGTTATTGCTCTTCGATAATTGATTCCGGTGAATCCTGCATTACGTAATCGCCTTTGGAGCCCTTCACGCCGTACTGATATGGGTCGTGGTAAATGACGGGATGCTTGCCAGCAAAATTGTCCCACGGCGGAGGCGAAGAAATACTCCATTCGAGCGATGTCGCGTTCCACGGGTTCTCGGGGGCCTGCTTGCCGCGGAAGCGGCTGTAAATCAAGTTAAAGAGAAAAAGGAATTGCGCCGCACCGGTAATAAATGCGGCGATCGTAATAAATTTGTGGACTGGCATGAACGGGGCCATGAAGTCGTCCACAAACGACGAATACCGGCGCACATTGCCCACCAGCCCCAGGTAATGGAAAGGCATGAAAATGCAGTATGTCCCGACAAACGAAAACCAGAAATGCAGTTTGCCGAGCGTTTCGTTCATCATGCGGCCTGTCATCTTTGGGAACCAAAAATAGGTTCCGGAAAAGATAGCAAAGATCGCAGCGACCCCCATCACCATGTGGAAATGTCCAACCACGAAATAAGTTGCGTGAAGGTAGATGTCAATGGAGGGCTGAGCCAGGAAGAAGCCGCTGATGCCCCCGCTGACGAACATGGAAACAAACCCGAGCGCAAAGAGCGATGCGGAGTTGATCTGGATATTCGCCCCGTACAGGCTGCCGAGCCAGACCAAGGTGATGATCGTCGCAGGAATGGTGATGGTTAGCGTCGGAAATGAGAACAAGAGCGACGAGAACGGGTTCATTCCGCTCACGAACATGTGGTGGCCCCACACCAGCCAACTCAAGAAGCCGATGGACATCATCGAATAGATGAGGACTTTGGCGCTGAGCATCGGTTTGCGCATGCTGGTGATCAGCACATGCGAAACAATGCCCATGGCGGGCAGAATGGCGATGTACACCTCTGGGTGCCCAAAGAACCAGAACATGTGTTGCCAGAGTAGCGGAGAACCTCCGGCATGAGGCTGGAGCCGATCGCCCACCACAAGTCCCGCTGGTATGAAGAAGCTGGTACCCGCGAACTTATCCAGAATCAGTAGCAAACAAGCCGGGAGAAGCACGGCGAAGGCCATCAATCCAATGCACGCGGTGATAAACCAGGCCCAGGTGGACATCGGCATGCGCATCAGGGTCATGCCTTTCGTGCGCAGGTCCAGCGTCGTCGCGATGAAATTCAGTGAGCCGAGCAACTGACCAATGCAAAACACGGCAATGGAAATCCCCCAGAGGCTTTGCCCCCAGCCCAGACCAGGGCCGGCATCGTTGCCCACCGCGCTCAGGGGAGCGTACGCCGTCCAACCGGAAATTGGCGGGCCGTCCGGGATGAAGAACGCCGAAATCAAGATAAGGAAAGCGACAAAAGTGATCCAGAAAGACATCATGTTGAACCGGGGGAAAGCCATATCCTCAGCGCCGATCTGGATTGGCAGGAAATAGTTGCCAAATCCGGCAAAGGGCGCATTCGTCAGAACGAAGAAAACCATCAGGGTTCCGTGCATCGTCATTAACGACAGGTAGTACTCCGGGGTTATGACACCGCCCGGCGCGCCGACCTTCGAAAAAAGTTCGAGGCCGGGCACCCTCGCCGCCGGCCAAACCAGATGAAAGCGCATTAGCCAGGAGAGCCCCATACCAATAAATACGGCCACCAGCCCCAGTCCGTAATACTGCTTGCCAATGACCTTATGATCGAGGCTGAAGACGTACTTCCGGAGGAAGCCTTCCGGCGGGGCATGTACGTGCGCCTCTTGTGCGGAATGTTCTTGCATGTTTTCACCTCTCTCGGCGAACGCGGCAGACAAGCCCAATCACTCCGACGATCGGTCCGCGGGCTATTGCTCTGACGCTTTTTGTTTGAGCCACTTGTCAAAATCTTCCTGTGACATCACGTTGAGATACGCCTTCATGTTGTAGTGACCGAGTCCACAAAGCTGCGTGCACACGATCTCGTACCTGCCCGTCTGAGTGGCGGTGAAATGAATCGCAAGGTCGAGGCCTGGCACAAAGTCCTGCTGGATGCGCAGCTCCCGCACGTAGAAAGAATGGCTTACATCCTTGGAATGCATGAGCAATTGAATTTCCTGGTTCACAGGAATAGCCAACTCGCCGGACACGATGTCATCTCGCGCGTCCACGTCATTGGCAGGATCCAGTCCAAAATAGTTTCCGTTGCCCTCGTCAATCTTGTCCGGATGGAGCGCACCAAACGTTCCATCCGGCCCGGGATACCTGAAATAGAAAGCAAACTGGCCCGCTTGCGCCGAAATCTGCATCGCATTCGGCTTGGCCGGCGTAAAGTAAACATTGGCCCACGCTTTTTGCCCCAGGACGCCCAGCGCCAATACCTCCGTGCCAACGAGAATGAAGGCGGCGGCCACCATCAAATTCGCGCCGCCCCGCATCTGCGTAACCTTGGCGCCGGCTTTGCGATTCGAGTACTTCCACACAAAGAAAGCCAAAAGCAGTTGGGCTCCGAGGAATGAGACGCCCGCCTCCGCCATGGTGTCCGATAGTTGCTCGTCGATCGCGTGGCCATGGGTCGAAATATCCACGGGCTGCGCGTACATATGCGTCACGATGGGATACGCCGAGAGCACCGCGATAATCGCTAGAACCACTCCAAAGAGTTTTCCCATTGCCTTCGCCTCCGCGCAGAAAAACTCGACGCACTTTCATCAGGCATGGACTGCGACGACCCTTGGCTTTCGGTTCTGCTTATGGCCGCCCCAAATCAATAAGGTTTTGCCTTGAAAACAAAGTTGACGGTTTTGGTCTCACTCCCTGCGATGGTCACTTCCATCGACTGGTCGCCATAGGATTCATGCCACGCTGTGACCGTGTATTTCCCCGGCGGCAAATTCGGAAGGGTGAAGCCTCCGTCCCCGCTGGAAATAGCGTAATGGGAATTCTTCATCACCGCGAATTCACCGGACATCCAGGGATGAATGTTGCACTTCACCGGAATGAACTCCGGCTTGTCATATTTCTCGGTATCCGGCGGGCTGCCGGCGGGTTGCGATTTGTTCCACTCACGATTGATCGTCGGGCGCGGGTGAATGTTGTGAGATGTCTGGTCGCTGTTTATAATTTCCAGCGGCTGGTTCACCTGAAAGGCCAGCACATGGGGAATGTATTGGCAACCCTTCTGGTCGAACTTTGCGGGTTGGCTCGGCGCGCTCTCATCCGGAGCGCCTGCGGAAATATAAACCACTACATTTTCCAGGCTGTTGCTTGGACCCGTGACTACAGTCTCGGTTGTCACCGGCGTCGCATGCTGTTTGGCGCAACTCGGCTCTTTCGACATATCGATGATCTTCGCTTTTGCAGGGGTGCCCTCGTAGGTCACTTTGCCGGTTATGGTGCCGCCGGCTGGCCTGGCGTACACAATGGCGGAAACAACCAATGCGGCCAGCGCCGCCATGCACAATCGCTTGTTCTTCATTTCTAATCCTCCCAGTACCGTGATTCACTTTCTGATTCCTATGACCTTTAAGTAAGCGATTACCTCACGCCGGAACCCGTCGGCGTACCGTGCGGCCTTTGGGCTGCCACTAGTGCCGCGCCTTCCTTTGTCGATTCCCACATTGCCAATTCGGGGCTCTTGTGCGTCACTTGCAGGGTGCGCAGGTAGTGCACCAGGTCCCAGGCCTCGTCGGGTTTGACGACGTTCCGCAAACGAAGGCATTGGCGTACCGTCTAGTCCCGTATTAAAGATCTTGTAGAGGTCCTCGTTGGTCGTGCCGCATTTGAATCGCGAACCGGCTGCGAAGTTAAACGGCCGGATGGGCTGGTCGTTGTTGTCGGTGAGTGTGGAAGCTGACGGACCATCGCCGCGGCCCTCTTGACCGTGGCACTTCCAGCATTCCAGCTTCTGGAAAAGCTCATGGCCGTGCTTGATGCTGTCTAGGGTGAGCTTCGGTTCCGCTGGAATATGGATAGGTTCGCCGGGCTTTTCTGTCATCCAGCGCGGCGAAAAAGTCTTGATGAAGGCGATCAAATCGGCGCGGTTCTGGCTTGTAAGCGTGATCCACGAAGGCATGTTGGAATTGACGATTCCACGCTCGATGGTGTTATAGAGATCCTGGTCGGTCGGCAAGGTTCCGGTGGGAGTCGAACGGCACTTGAATGTGGCCGCCACGAAATTGCGCGGCAAGATATTCAGGTACGGCGCGTTTTCCCCGGTGCCGTCGCCCCGGAAACCGTGACATCCCCAGCAGTAACGGAAGTAAAGCTGTTTGCCGGTGTCCGCATGTCCCGTCCATTTCCCGACATGAGTTTCCACTTGCTGCGCCGCTGTCAGTGCCGGCAGGACGGAGACCGCCAGAAGCACTAGGAAGATCCGGATGGATTTCGTCGTTAGTGTGCTCATCGTCACTCCATTAAAACGCGAAGTCAAAACCAACCAACAGGCTGTTGGTAGTTAGGTCCAGACCGGAAACTGGGGCGGCACCTTGTACCCACTGGATGGCGTACTCATTGTGGAACGCGAAGCCCGCGCGACTGGAAATGAACGGATAATACCGATACCCGAACGTCAGCACATCGGTGTCGCCATAGTTCCGTGCGTCGGTCGCGAAGACCTGCCGGGACATCCGGATGATCTCGTAGCGATTGATAAGTACAAGCCGGGGATTCGGCGTGTAATGTGTTTCGAACAAACCGCCGTTCCACGTGGGCGCCTGTGCGCCGACCGGAAGAGCCGCGTTTGCCGCAGTGTTCGAGCCGAGAAAGGCGCTATCCCATCCATGGAAGTACATCGTAGTGACATCGACTTTCTTGAGGTACCACTGGCCTATCAAGCCCGCGCGGTAGAAGCTCTTATTGCCGATAGCGTCACCCGTGATAACACTTCCTGCCTGGGTATACTGCGGATAGGTCGGCGCCCTTCCGAAGAAAGCAAATCCGCCGACGCGCTGCAGTCCGAGGCTTCCAACCTGGAAGGCTTGGCTGGCGGCGAAGTAAGCATCATAAGCGCGGCCCGTGAAGCTGGGTTGTGCTCCGTTATTCAAAGTAAAACTTGGATTCCCGTCGTTGGAACTCAGAAGCGACGCCGACACGCGTGTGCGGTCGTCCTTCGAGTGGCCCATCCATTCCAGACCAACTTGGTTGTCACCAATGCCGAAATGGTAGATGCTTTCTCGGAGGGGCTGAAAGTGATAGTTCGCATACGTTCCCGCCACATTCGTGAGCGTCAAAATGCGCTTTTCGGAGAGCAAGTTATCCAACTCGAACTTGCCCATTTTGATGTTGAACCAACTGCTGCCGAAAAGATTGTCCAGGCGCGCCCAAACCGATTCGAAGTGGAAGGCTCCCGTATTGTCCGAGGACGGCAGCACGTAGAACGATATGTTTTTAGCCAGTGTGCCACCGGTGTGAAAGTCCAGGCCGCTCCAATCGAACCCATCCGTTGTGATTCTGGCTTCAACGTTATTCGTGCCACCTACTCCGTCGTCCACAGCAACGCGATTTGTGCTCTCTCGATGCCAGAACGGCGTGATGCGGAACGTCACCGGCCAATAGCCGGGGTCCTGGTATATGGGGGCATCCCGGTCGTTGCCCATCTGATAGCCGTTGTCTTTGAATGCCTGCCCGAAGGGACTGAGCATCGGCCAGCCGAGGTGGCACGCGGAACACGGCATCCCATATTTACGCGCGAATGCCGGGAGCGGGCGAACCTTGGCAGCCGGGAAAGGCAGGGCGTTGGCAGGAGGGCTATCCGCGAGGACCAGAGCCAGGAAGACAAAACTGAGAAGAAGACCGGATACCAACCAAGACAGTGGATTCTTTACGATCCCTGGAGTCCGTTCGTACATACCGCCTCCTCTGCACGGGAATCATCTTCAACGGCGAATGATGATGTGCGGCGATTCGGACAGGGAGGGGCAGAGATAAACCCCAACAGCATCCTTTCGAGCCGCCCAAAATTGCGGCGGCCTTCGAAAGCGCAACTTTGTTAGCAGTCAATACGCCCACAGAGATTCAGACCCATTTCTCCATAGGAGGAATGAGTCCAATTCCCAAGTCCCTGAACCGGGGGGAATGTACTCCCGCAAAAAATCGAATGCAAGGTTTTTTTTCATTATTATTTGATTTTATTTATTTCAATCTAAATTGTTGAAGATTGCAGATGCGGCGGAGCATTCCGCATTTCCGAAAGGATGTCTTTTCAACGGGCCTCCTACGCCATGTTTTTCATCAGCATCCATGCGGGTTCAAAAACTCAAGAGGACACGGAGGCGCCCCTCCAGCGAGCGATTGGTCTGGAAGCGATCGCCCGCGATTTAATTGCCAGGGCGGAAACGGTGGATTCGCGGCAGCGGCACTTTCGGGATCCGGGACTTTTGGAAGCTCCAGGACCGGCCTCCCGCCGCCACTCGAAGCGCCCGGTGCGGAAAAGTGGCGGCGTTGCGCGCAGAAGGTGGCGCGAGTATAGTGCGGATCAACCGGGAAATCAAAAACGAAAATTCCGGCTTAAACGCCTCTGACGAATTCGCCAATCCGACGCCCAGCGCGGCATGGCAACAAGAATATATGCCAACTGCGATTTCGATTCGCGATGTAACAAAGCTGATGGGAAAGCGGCTGGCGCTGCCAATCCTCGCGCTCGCCGGCTTCCTGATGATTTGCGTGGCAGGCTACGTTTGGCTTGAGGGGGTGCGCTGGGTGGATGCGCTGTACTGGACCATCCATCCCTATGCATTGCCGCACGACCGGATTCGCGACGCGACGAAGATATACAGCATCGCAGTCTATGTGGGAGTTTTCTCGTTTCAAGTTTGGATTGCCGAGCGAGTGCTGGTCTCCCTGTTTCATCCGGAGGGCAGAACGGCGTGGAGGACGATGATGACGGATCTCGGGATTGAAAGCGCGCGCGACCACTTCATTCTGTGTGGCTATGGACAGGTGGGCCGCACGGTGGTCGAGCAACTCCGCCGCACCCATGTTCCATTTGTGCTAATCGAGTCCAGCGACGGCCTCTATCGCCAATTGCTGAACGAAGGAATTCTCGTGATCCACGGCGACGCGAAGCGTCACAGCGTTCTCGAAGCGGCGGGGATCGAGCGCGCGCGGGGAATCTGCGCGTTGATCGACAATGACGCCGACAATCTCTACATCACGATCACGGCCAAGTCGCTAAATGCCAACCTGCACGTGATCACCAGAGCGGGTCATGAGCGATACGCGCAGGCGATGCGCAGCGCGGGCGCCGATGATGTGGTGATTCCCGAGCACGAAGGGGGAGTCATCGTCGGGCGGATTATCAACGAGGCAGCGGAGACCAAGCCGCGGACCGCTTAGAACGGGGCGACGCGAGCGATCATGCAGGCGTGCCGGATTGTCCCGGGCGATCGCAAGACCGTACGATCGATTCTGATCTGCCGACTGTCTCCTAAAACCTCCAGAGTCTGCGATCTCACCCACCAATGCGGCCGAAGATTGAGAATTGGCACGCTGCCCGGCAATATCTACATCATGCAAATCGAAAAGAGCATCGCCGGAACGAGCAACAAGAATAATCTGAGAGGACTCGCTCCGCGGGGCCTCCGCGCGGATTGTTTTTGGCGCGCTTCCATTTCCCCGCTGTACAGAATATTGTTTCCAGCTTACGCTGGGTTGCCTTCGGGATTGACTTCCCTTCATCCCCAGGAGTAGGAAGGGATATTGCTCCTGCCGGAAAGGCGCCGCTTGAAAAGCGTTCTCCCGGCGATCGTTATCCAGAAGCGACTCGTGAATACGATGCAGACCGCACTGCCGGAACCTAAGTTAAAACGGTCGACACGCCCGCGCCGACCCTTTTCTGCGAGCCTCGCCGCCGCATGGACGGTCATTATGATGCTCTGCCCGCTCTGCCCGGCGATGCAGGCGTACGCTGCAAAGGATCGCGACTTACCGAGCCCGGGCCTTGCAATTGAAATTTCCGCGACCCTCGATGACGTCCTGCAAGCTTTGCAGGAAGTACTGCACGATCAAATCATCCACGGCACGTACATGTTCGAGAAACAGCAGACGCTAACCGGTGCGGCCGCGGTGGACTCCACACCTCTCTTCGAACCTTGGCGCGAAGATGGCAAGGTGTTTTACAAGATTCGAACCGAGGTCATCGCCCCCCGGCATTTTAGGGACAGCGCCGACCGGGGAACGATAGCCGTTCGGTATATCGTCACCAGCGTCAGTCCGGAACGCACACGGTTGCGGATTGACGCGATTTTTGTCGAGGATTCACGCCACGGCTCGCACCCCTCCGACGGCACCGTCGAATCCAGCGAATCTAAAATCATCCAGGAGCGTGTCCAGGCCATCCAGAATGCCCGGCAGGAAGCAGCCGAGAATCAACGCCGCCGCGAGAGCATTGATTTGGCGAATCAAACCATAATTCGTCAGCGCGAAGATGAAACCGCGCGCATGGCGGCCGTGGAATCTTCCGAGCGGGATCTCGAGCAGCGCGTCGATGCGTTGCGCCATCAAATTGAAATGAGAATCAAGGCCCCGGGCGCCAGCTTGAAATCGGCGCCGTTTCGCGCCGCTGCGGACGTGGCGGCTGTAGCTGCCTACACGGACGTGTTGATCGTGATCGTCACACCGCGCTGGTACGGCGTCGAGACGCCGGACGGCCGTCGCGGCTGGCTTTCCCAAGACCAACTGGAGCCCCTTCCGTGAAGATTCAAAGATTCCATATCCTGAAGGCCCGAAAATTCTTCTGGTTGCTGTTGTTCGTTGTCTGCAGCGCTCTTCCAAATCCCGCCGCCGGTCAAGCAGTTCCCTACGCGCGCTCCTTCTCGAAATCGAAAGAGGAAGTCGAAAAAGCACTCAATGAACTACAGGCATCCACAGGCCAGAAACTGCCGATCGTCGATGGATTCGTTATACCCGGTGACCAACCGCTGGATCACTACGAGCGCGCGTTCTACCAATTCTCCATCGACGTTCTGCCGGGCACGGCCAGCGGTGACACCATCGTCCGGGTTTCCGCGAAAATCACGGCCTGGTACGCCGATCGTGATCCCTCGAAATCGGGCTATCAAGTATTGCCGTCCAATGGCCGGCTTGAACTGGACCTGCTGGATCGGCTCGCGGATAAATTTGGCGGCAAGCCAGTCACTTCCTTGCTCAAACCGGAGCCGCAGGCTCCTAAGCCAAGGATCGACCTCGCAAACGGTTCACCCACAATTCCTCTGGCTCCCAGGGGTTTCTCGCCCCCCTCGGCCGAGACACCTTCCACTCCCGGGGGAGAGGAAGTGACCGCCCTGGCCACCCAGCGCGGAGTTGAAGAAAAGCGCGTGCAACAGCTCACCGCCGAATTGCAGAGCTTGCAGGATATTCAGCGCAATCAGGCCCACCCTAACAATCTGGTGGTCGTGAAAAAATCCGGCACTCCCGTGTTGGCGCGGCCTGCGGAAGGTTCCCACCTCCTGTTCAATGCCGCGGCCGATGATGAGTTCGAATTTATCGACGCTGAAGGCGAGTGGATCCACGTGCAGATTTCAGGCGCGTCCCGCGGTTATATCCGCCGGAATGGATTAGATTTGCCGGAGGCCATCTCGGCGCGTCTGGAATCGCAAAACGGAAATGCCGGCGAGGAAAAGCCTGCGGCGTTTCGAATCGAGCGCGAGGATAACAGCGTGTTCCCGGGCGATTGGGAGCCGCTAAAGGGAAAGACCGTGAAGATTTATACCGTGCAGCCCGCCTCGCAGGACCCCAAGGAAATCCGTGCTTCCGCGAAGCTCCGTTTTGCGTCATCCCTGTTTAAAAAATTTTCCGCGGAGTCTGCCGCGGCCGCGTCACCCGTGGAAGGCATTGTCGTAATCTTCGACTCGGCCGATGGTGGAATCATCGGCTGTTCGCTTCTCGACTCGCAGCAATTGGCCAGCGGCGCCCTGGCACAGGAAAGTTTCTGGAAACGCTGTTATATAGACCCGCCCGACGTATTCCGGCCACCGCCCAATCCGCAGGCATCGCCGTCGCGACAAAAATAGATTGCATCTCGAACTTCCCGCGGGTGAAATCTCGTTCACCTCGGCGGGAGTTCTCCGTCTCCATTGAAAGCGACACCCCAAAATATCCGCATGAAGTTGACAGAAACCTGAAAAGTAGAAAGGGCAAGCGCGGAAGAAGGAAGAGTGCAAGGCGCCACACTGCAAGGCAAACGGCGTGTGGATCGATCGCGCGAAGAGGAGTAAGAGATTGTGCTGCGGGGGATCAAGAACGGGAACATCTCAGAGACGTGCCGCCTCTATGGCGTTGCGCAGACGGTGATGCTCATTAACAAAGTTAGGGCTTAATGTTGAAGACGAAATTGATATTCTTGGTTTCAGTTCCGCCCACGATGACCTCCTGGCTTTGTGCACCGTACTGCTCGTGCCAAGCCGTAACCGTGTACTTTCCAGGCAAGATCCGTTTCAGGCTGAAATTTCCTTTGTCGTCCGTTACCGAGTAATGAGAAGTATTCAGAACCGCGAAGTAGCCGTGCATCCACGGATGGATGTCGCATTTCACCTCAATAAACTCCGGCTTATCAAACGATGTGTTAATCGGCATCGACCCGGCCGGCTGCACCCTATTCCATTCTGGGTTCAACTTGGGCCTGGGGTGAATGTTATGGGAGAAAGGGTCATCACTAAAAATCTGAAGGATCTGCCCCGCCTGCATGGCGAGAACGTGCGGGATATACATGCAGCCCTTCTGATCAAATCTGACAGGCTCACTTGGAATTGGAGAGGGTGACTCCCCAGCCGAGATGTACACAACCACGTATTGGAGGGCGTTTGCAGGGCCCGTCACGACATTTTGGGCTAGCAGGGGCGGGTTGTGCTCCTTGGCACAGGTCGGCTCTTTGGCCATGTCAAGCGGCCTCATTTTCGGTGGTATGCCCGCGTAGGTTATCTTACCTTCGATGGTGCCGGAGGGGGCCGGTCCCGCACTGCCAACTATCACTGCCAAGGCGAAAACAGCTGGAACCAAAATATATCTCGATTGCATGCGAATCCTCCTAACCTTGCAATCGCCCATCAAAATCTATTCTCACTCGCCCCTGGCGGCAGATCCTCCCCGACGGGCTTCAGAACGCCAGGACGCGAGCACGGCCACGCCTGGAAGTTAGCCAACTCAGGCGCTTGAAGGGAAACCTGCAAGTCCCACAAGAAATGAATTAAATCCCAAGCCTCTTTTGGCTTGATGGTACCAGAGAAAGATGGCGGAATAGCACCAGAAATCGGGCTCGTGTTTCGTGTGAAGCATAGACGGAAAAACGAATTCCGGGAGTCCTCTTTAGGAGCGATGGTTCGCTCGGTGCAAGTTAGGCGTCCTCATTTCAGCAAGTGCTGCTGCCTGATAATCGACCTCGGCTCACGTCTCTTGGACGGGAGTTGGGCCATAACTTAGTCGCAGTCGCCTGAACTCAGCGGCCGAGCTTGGCTCTTCGTACCCAATTCTGCGCCACGGTGCTTACCCCATCACCGTGCTATTCTTTTTCATAAGCGGGTCTCCTTTCCATTGCGCCTTGAGCGCGTCAATCGTTGGGAGCGTATCGCATCCCGTCGGAGACCGGCCTTCTCATCCCATCTGATAAATGGTCCCATCGGAATGTCGTCCGCGAACGATCGGCACGTTCGGGAAGCTGGCGGAGGCCGCAGGTACCGCGCTTGTCGCGGACGAATTGATCGGCGAAATCGGGCGCGAAGAGCGCGAAATACATGCGCATGCAGGCGCCCGGCGGTTGACTCCAGAATGTATGGAGTACAATGAAAATCCTGGTTCACCATCGTGGAGGCCGCCATGAGCGAAAGGGTAATCCGCGTGATGCAGGCCATGTTTATCGCTGCAGCAGCCGTTTTGGGTCCAAGCGTGAGATTGGGCTGGGCGCAGACCGCGAATTCGGCGCCCGCAGATCACCCTGAGATCACTGTTCATGGGCTTAGATTTACGCCGGGGTCGATCCTGGTGCGCAACATCGGCACGCCGGAAGACCAAACGGCGCAGTTTCCCCCGCACAAAATTATCGGCAACCTGTACTACGTGGGGACCAGGACTTTGAGTTCGTTCCTCATTGTCACATCGCAAGGCAATATTCTCATTAACAGCACGTATGAACGGAACGTGCCAACGATTGAGAAGTCGATCGAGCAATTGGGATTCAAATTCTCGGACATCAAGATCCTGCTCGGGACCCACGCGCACAACGATCATCAAGAAGGAGACGCCTTGGTGAAACAGTTGACCGGCGCGCAGACGATGGCGATGGCCGAGGACGTGCCGGCGCTCCAGGCCATGACGCCCGGCGGCAAAGAGCACCCGATCGACAAGACGTTACACGACGGGGAGACGGTGACGCTGGGCGGTACGACGCTCACCGCGCATCTGACTCCTGGTCACACTCGCGGCTGCACAACCTGGACCATGAAGGCGCGGGAAGCTGGAAAGATGTACAACGTGGTCATCGGCTGCAGCTTGCGGCCACCGGCGACGCTAACGCCAAACGTGGTCGCCGAATTCAAACATACATTTCCGCTCGTGCGTTCGCTGGCATGCGACGTGCCGCTTGGCGACCACCCCGCCCAGTACAACATGCAGGAAAAGTACGCGAAGCTCCATGACGGCGCCCGGAATCCCTTCATCGATCCCGACGGGTGCACCTACGAAGTGGACATCGAGGAGGCCATGTTCCACGCACTCTTGGACGAGCAGCAGAAAGGTGTTGGGCATTAGGAATATTCAGAATAGTGTATTTACTGAATTAGATACTGTTCCAACTTGCCGTCCGTCGCTGTAAGCGTGCTCAGGCGCAGGGACTTGTTTTTGAACCTGATCACGAAATGGCGGTACGTCATGCCGCCGCGCAACTCCACATTGATTTGTCTCAAGAATTCCGGCGGTCCCAGGGCTTTCAGGCTGGCCGAAGCGTCCTCGAGAACCTGACGGGTGAAGTAGGCATCGGCATTGGAGGTCAGCAGGTCCCGATCGATCTTGCCTTCCGCCAATCCGTCGAAGATTTGTCGCGCTTGTTGCAACGCCTGCTCCGCCTGCGAATCTTCCGCCTCCGTCAACAGCATTGGCGCGATCTGATTGGCAATGGACTCTGGCGCATCGGAGCCGTCCAAATTGGCGAACACCACCACGGCGGTGCCCTGATCCGGCCAGACGGTATTCGAGCTCACAAATCCGGCCACTGCGCCGCCATGGGTCAGCTTGGGATGTCCGTCGGCGTCCCACACCCCCACTCCCAGGGCGTAGTTCGTGGGCGTTCCATTGCGCAGGCGCACTGGAGTTGTCATGACCTCAAACGATGCGGGCTTCAGGAGCTTATGTTCAATCAAAGATATGTCCCACAGAGCCAGGTCGTGTGCCGTCATGGCCAGTTCGCCAGCCGCGTAGAGCCAGCCGCGGCCTTCAGCCTTCGCTGGTCGCGGAGGCCCCAGCGCAAACCGTGTGTACCCGGTGGCGTCTGACAGGCCCAGCGCCTGCTCGTCCAGATTGATGGCGCTGGTCATCCCGAGCGGCTGCAGGACGCGCTTCGACAGGAAGGAGAAGAACGGTTCTCCTGTGACCCGCTCCACAATCTGGCCAACTACCACGTAATTCGTGTTGCTATACTGCCAACGCGTGCCTGGATCGAAGTCCAGCGGCTTTCTGGCCCACTGATCGAGGATGCTCTCGGCCGTGACCTGCTCTTCCATGAACGGCGCTACGTAATCCTGTGGGTAATAATCCTGATATCCCGAAGTGTGCGTAAGCAGTTGGCGGATAGTGATCTCATCCGCATGCGTCAGATTGGGAAGGTAGCGCGAAACGTGATCGTCGAGGGACAGCTTGCCGTCTTGGACCAGCAGCAGGACGGCAGCCGCCAAGAATTGTTTGCTGACCGATCCGATGCCATATCGCATTTCCGGCTTGGCATCCGTCGCGGGATCAAGCCGCGCCTTGCCGAAGGCCTTTTCGTAGGCGACTTTTCCGCCTTGCACAATCGCAATCGATACACTAGGTGCTTCGCCATTGGTGACTGCCTTGTTGGCGATTTCGTCGATCTTCTCCGCTTTTGCTGATGGCAGCTGCGCCGCGAGCCCGCTTGTTGTCGTGAGCAGGACCGCGGCGGAAATGATTAGAAACGAATAGGACCGGCGCATGGGAGTTGGCTCCGGACAAGTATTACCACGACGCGAACTCTGGCTCAACAAGTCCCCCGATGCTAGAGACTGAGGCCAGCGTACGCCAACGGCATCGCATCAACGTTCGCGGGCGTATGACGGCGAACGTGGAAGCTATACCGATTTAGCTCAACATTTGGGGAATGGGCCATCGAAGGAAGCGCCGGTTTAGGAACCAGATGATCACCATTTTAAGAAAGGGGGACTAATCAGTGTCCTGGTCTCATGCTGGCTTTTTCGCAAACTTGCTTTTTCGCGTGTTTCTGTATTGCTTTGACAATGATTCGGTACTAGGAAAAAGCAAAATGTTGCGGCCCTGGAGGATGACCTTGTTGCCAGCCCTTTGATGCCTCTTCGAATTGAAGTTCTTCTGGACGTCTCGTGGTTCATCGTCGGTATCGGATAGGTTCAGGTCCGAAACGTCGGATGTCGCTGGCCTCTGGATCGTACGGTAGCGGTCAGAGAAAGCGATTGCTCCCTCAGAACCCGATGGTCCCAAAACCGTTGTTCCCGAAGCCGTTGTTGCCGCCGTTGTTTCCGCCGTTGTTGCCGCCGTTGTTGCCGCCGTTGTTGCCGCCGTTGTTGCCGCCGTTGTTGCCGCCGTTGTTGCCGCCGTTGTTGCCGCCGTTGTTTCCGCCGTTGTTTCCGCCGTTGTTGCCGCCGTTGTTGCCCCCATTGTTGCCGCCGTTGTTGCCGCCATTGTTGCCGCCGTTGTTGCCGCCGTTGTTGCCGCCGTTGTTGCCACCGTTGTTGCCGCCGTTGTTGCCGCCGTTGTTGCCGCCGTTGTTTCCGCCGTTGTTGCCGCCGTTGTTTCCGCCGTTGTTGCCGCCGTTGTTCCCGCCGTTGTTGCCGCCGTTGTTCCCGCCGTTGTTGCCGCCGTTGTTCCCGCCGTTGTTGCCGCCGTTGTTCCCACCGTTGTTCCCGCCAGCGCCCCCGCCGGTAGTGGCGGAGATCTTGCTTGCCGCATTTGAAAATGCGTTTCCGACCTGATCCCCGTAGGACTTAACTGTGGACCCCGCCACGAGACCTAAGAGGACCAGTAGAAGGGCATATTCAATCAGATCCTGTGCGGTCCGTTCCTTCCACAGGCGCAAGAGAAATTTTTTCATACCTGATCCCCGATCCTCGTTGGTAGTCCTTATTCCTCAATAACCGATCAGCAAACAAGATGCCAGGCTAGGGAGCGAACTCCGATAGCGTCAACCTATTTGAAATCAACTAGATAAATAAGACTTGGAGGGTTCTAATGGCAGGCTAGTGTAACCATTTCAACCCATCTCGCTTTGGAGATTGCTATGTATCGGATACAGAGGGTAAATGGCGTTTATAGCGTGGTTTTGTCCCAAGGAGGGTCTCGTCTTACGATCAACACGTGTAAAAATTACCCCTTCTAGCCTGCCCCTGCGCCGACTAATTGTTAATGCCATGAGCAGATTACTGTCTGGCTATGGTGCGAGTGCAATGGCGCGTGGATGAACGCCAAAGACGCCGAATTCCTTTCCTGATTGCCGCGCTGATTACCGCGCTCTACCCGGCCGCGCAGCAGGATCCAAAGAAGTTGCGCATCTGGCTAGTCCGGGCCAGGAGGCCGTCGCGCGACTTCTCGATCTGTCGCCGCAGCCCGGTCAGGTCAACGCCCACGAGTTTGCCTTGCCACTTCATGACTTTGCCGGCGATGAATACGTGTTCGACGTTGCTCGTATCCATCAGCGTCACGACCGTGCCGGGCACGTTGTTCAGCGGGAAGGTGTTGATCCGGTCGGTCCCGAGCAGAATGATGTCGGCTTCTTTGCCCGGCGTTAGCGTTCCGACCTTGCCGTCCACGTGGGCCACGTGCGCGCCTGCGATGGTGGCGAACTCGATGACGTTGCGGCACGTCACCAGCGGCGGCAGATTCTGTTCGCCGGCGAGCGCGCGTTGGTTGACTAGAGCGCGCTGGAGCGTGAAGGCTGTGCGCATGATCGAAAACATGTCCGCGGTCATGTTGCACTCGACATCCACGCTCAAGCTTGGCCGGATCCCGTGATCGAGCGCCGCCTGAATGGGAGGCATTCCGTGCCGCATTTGCATCTCGATGGCCGGGGCGATTGAGACCTTGCCGCCGGTATCCGCGATTGTCTTCCACAGTGTTTCGCTCCCGCCCCGCGTGCAATGAATGTATTCATTGTCCGGCCTCATCAATCCCGCCTTGGCCAGCGGCTCCAGAGTGCTCATGTTCACGATGTGGGAGACGATGGGCGCACCCACCGATCGCGCCAGCTTCCAGCGGTCGGCATTGGTTTCATCGCCCAGGGCCAGGGTCAACAACTGCTCGTCGGAAGAAAAATATTGTTTTCGCAGCCGGACGATATCCAGTGGATATTGGCTCTTGGCACCTGGGCCAGTCGAGTAAGCAAAAAGAGCCCGGCGCCCGGATTCCTGAAGGCCCGCAATGCAGGCGTCAGTATGCTCGGGGGTGAGGGAAACCTGCGAGGTGTCAACCGTCATCGTCACGCCCGCGTTCATCTGGCTGAGCGATGCCACCAGTTCGCCGAGACGCGCATCTTCCGGCAGATAAGCGGGAGCAAAAGTGCCTAGAATCTTTCCCTGATAAGTGCTCGCGGTATCTCCAGCAACACCCAACAAACCGTCAGAGAGAACGCTGCGCAGAGGAGTCTCAAACTGATGGTGATGCGTGTCGATGAATCCCGGCATCACGATCATTCCCGTCGCGTTCACCATCAGAGCGTGAGCTGGCGCAGGGAGGTTTGGACCGACCGAAACAATCTTCTTTCCCTGAATCAGCACGTCGGCCTTCTCGAAATCGCCCACCTGGCTGTCCATGCTGAGAACCATGCCGTCCTTTAGCAGGATCGCGCGGCCGTTGGGGTTCCTGAGACTTTCCAGGATCACGGGAGACGCGGCGGTTTGCTGTGCATCGGCACGCCCGGGCAGCCATTGGGCCGCGGCGACACCGGCAACGAGTCCCGCGCTGCTTTTCAGAAAGCCGCGGCGGGATTTACGTTCGCACTTCTCGATGCGTTCCTTTTTTGGTTTCATCGCTAACCTCTTTTTTACAGCATCAAGAGGGAGTTGTTTCAGCAGCGCGCATTCTGACGAATGGACATTGCCTCCTCTTACAAACCGGCCTTGACCCCCTGGCTCGCGCATCGTACGCTTCTCCAGCCCAGTACACAATGAACCTGCCGCCAGCGTAGAGTCCACCGACATCGGCGGGGTTTCAAAGGCTCGTTTTTCGTCCCTCAGGCTCATCTTCTTGCGGCCAATCCCGCTTTGCAATCCGTACCTGAAACCGTGTATTGCTCATATGGGTGCGCGGATGTACGTTTGCCTCATGAGGCGCTCCCCCGGCTCATTGAGCTTCCTCACCGGAAGTTCATCATGCAAAAGCGGATTCTGATCGTTGATGACAACCCTCTTACGAGAGATTTAGTTCGCCTGTTCATCGAATCTCGCCCCGGCTTCGAAGTTTGTGGCGAAGCGGCCGATGGCGTGGAAGGAATCGAAAAGGGCGGGGAACTGAAGCCGGACTTGATCGTTCTAGATTTCTCGATGCCTCGAATCAACGGCTTGGAAGCGGCCGTGATTCTGCATCAAATCATACCTAACACACCGATCATACTTTTAACGATCTACAAGGATGCGATACCCCTGCGACTCGCCCGCACCGCTGGTGTGGCCTCGGTTCTATCCAAGACTGATCAACTCACTCTTCTGGCCGATGAGGTCCAAAGACTCACTGGTTACGCAAACTAGTTGAGTCTAGGAGTCACTAGCCCCGACGAAATTCTCTTAAGACGCGAGGCGCTACCTATTTCGGTCAAAGAGTTTCAGGACGGTGGGCCGGTAGTCAGAGATAGGAAATGGCGGGCGTCAATTTGCCGCGTGAGTTGCCGAGGACGCAATCGATGGCGCAAGCAACGGCTCCGAGAATCGAATTGGAATTCCGAAATTCGAACCTCCGAAACCCTTCAGGATCGCATACGTGACGCCGATGACTTTTCCCTGACGATTAAAGAGGGGCCCGCCGGAACCTCCAGACGTGGTTTGCGCGTCGAAGACGATTTTGTCCGGCAGGATATCTCCGATGTGGCCCTGCGTAATGATCGGATGAATGAGATCGCGGTGCGCCAACTCCGCCAGGACGCGCGAGACATCGCCGCCGCTCTGACTCAATATCTGCTGAGCCGTACCTTCGTCGGTGCGCGCAAGGATGCCGGCAAGCCCCGTCGCATATCCCATCAACACGATCGGCTCGCCCGTCACGGCAGCACCCTTGCCTGAGTCAATCGCAAGGAGCGGGCGTTTCAAGTCTTGAATGTCGATCCGCATAGTCGCCAGGTCCGCGTCCTTCGAGATTTCCTGAATCTCGCCGCTGAACGCGCGCGGGTCGCCCGGGAAATAAGCATGAATCGAGGAAATTTCGGCTAAGAAACCCTGGCTGGCCATTTGACTCAACTCGTCGTTATTCCACCAAGGTTCGGCAACGTGCCGGTTGGTGACAATACGTCCGGAATTGCCCACTGGGAACCCCGTGCCGAATATATCCACCTTCACTTCGGGGCCGTTGCCCCCGACAGTGAGTATCGGATTGCCGTCGCTATCCTGCAGAGGTTCGCCATTCTGGTTCAACCCCGCGTAACGAAGCCGCTGGCCGTTCTGTTGATTCCGAAAGGCGATCGAAATATGCAGCAGACAAACGCTCCACACATCGTTCCGAATCAGGTTTTGCGCGGAATCGCCTTCCTGCTCAATTCGCTGCAGGCGGGCTTTCGTATCGTCCAGCTGTTTTTGTAGCGTGGCTCCCTGGCCGGAACCGGCGTTCGCCATCTTGGCCTTTAGGTCTTGTGCTTGCTTTTGCAGCTCGTCTTTCCCCAGGAGCCCCAGGGCGGGTTCATCGGCCCCTTGTTCCTGGTGCAGCTTTCGCAAGTCGGCGATCAAGGTTTGCTGGTGCAGAATTCCGCCTTCGAGACGCGCAATCGTGCTCGTCGTGTTTTTAAGGTCTTTCTGCGCGCTGTGGGCAAACAGGAGATAGATCCCGGCCATCACCAAGGCCGTTGCAAAGATGGCGACAAATCCGATTTTCAAACGCTTATCCAGCGAGTCAGCGTTGCTGGCCATTCGCTCGGTGACGGCTAGCGCATCAAATGCCGTGTGCGCGATCTGCTGACCCTCGGTGGCGATATGCATTTGTTCCAGGAGCTGTTTGTCGGCTCGCAGGACGCGCAATTGCACTCGGGTGCGAGCCAGAAGTTCCGTCGCATCCCAAGGGCGCGAGACGGCGTCGTCGGCTCCGAGGTCAAGGCCCGCTGCACGATTGTCTGCCCCGGACCCAACAAGGGCTATCACGCGAACTCCGGCTGTAAGGGCAGAGCCGCGAATCGTCGCCAGCGTTTCGCGCGCGCTCAACGTGCCGGAACAGCAAAAATCCGTGTCCAGCAAGAACAAATCCGCGCCGTTATGCTGCAGGGTATCGAGGCCTTCGCGTGCCGTGGAAAAAGCGGAGACTTCGTAGCCTCCGCTTTGCATTATGGAGACCAATGAAATGCGGCTGCCTTCGTCCGCTTCGACGATAACGATTTTTTCGCGAACGTTATCCATAAAGTTCGTCCGGACGGCAAGAATCACTGCGCTCGCAGTTCAATTGACGGCGAAGCAATAAAACAGGCCGGAGCCGCCCGTGCTCTCCAGCGCGGCCTGGCTGCAGCCCGTGGTGGCATGCGAGGAGTTCCACGAAGCGTTGTCGTTGCCGATCCGGTCTGAATGGCCTACCTGGGCGGAGCCCTTGCCGCTGCTCGTCCAATTGTTGCAGGTGTGGTCGGCTTTATCCGTGTAGGCGCTGCCGTCGGTCTGCGAACCGGTGAGGATGTCGTGTTCGATCGGCGGCGGGTCGCCTACGCCGTGGATGACTTCGCCCTTCTCGGTTCGCGCGGACTGCTTGAAAAGATTGCTGCCGCGCTGTGCCTGGACGAGCGTGTCACCGTGAAGCTCTCCGAGATCCTGGGAAATGTTCGCGTTCTGCGGCTGGCCAAGCTGGCTTCGTGAAGTGTTGTACCACGGACCGGTGCCGATGCGATCGCGCGCATTGACGGCGGGCTGTCCCGGCCGCGCCTGCGTGCTGAGGTATGCGTGCCAGGTGTGATCGCCCGCGCCAACCGCGGTGGCCAGCGCCAGGCAGTGCGCGTCGGCTCCGGCGAGCCCGCCGAGATCGCCGCCTTTGCCAAGGCCCACGCTGGTCACAAAAAAGCTCATCGGGTGATGCTGCGGTTGAGGCCGGCCCTGTTGGCCGCCTCGCTGCTCTTCCTGGGCCAGCACCAGGAAAGAAGCCAGCAGTACGAGCGCCAATGCGGCCAGCAGAGATCGTTTCTCGGGCATCCTAGGCTCCTCTGCCTGTGTCAATTGATGGCGAAGCAATAGAACATGCCGACGCCGTGCGTTTTCGGCAAGGATTCCTGGCTGCAGCCGCGCGTCCCATGGGACGAGTTCCAGGATCCGTTGCCGCCGCCGTTGCGGTCGGGAAAGCCGATCTGGGCGTTGGGCCTGCCGTCCGGGGCGTTGAGGTTTCCATTGGCCGTGCCCGGCTCCGGGTCTTTGTTGCTCGTCCAGTTATTGCATGTGTGATCTACATTATCCGTAAATGCCCGGCCGTCCGGCTGCGAGCCGGTCAGCATTTCGTGGCGATTGGAAAACTGAGTCGTCTTGACGTAGTCCCAATCGTTGTCCCGCACATCGGCATAATCATAAAGGCCGGGAACGGTCTCGCCCTTCTCGGTCAGTCCGGTCAGCTTATTGAGGTTGTTGCCGAGGCGCGCCAGTTCCAGCGTGTCTCCATGCAGGTGCGCCAGGTCCGGGGCGATCATCTCGCCTTTGATGTTGTACCAGGGACCAGTGCCGATGCGGTCGCGCGCGTTGATGGCAGGCTGTCCCGGGCGCGCCTGTGTGCTGAGATATGCGTGCCAAGTCTTATTGCCGGCGCCAACCGCGGTAGCCAGCGTCTGGCAGTGCGCGTCGGCTCCGGCCAAACCGCCGAGATTGCCCCCGTCGCCAATCGGGGCGCTGGTGACGAAGAAATTCATGGGATGCCGCGGCGCAGGGGTTTGCTGCGCCAGCAGCAACCAGGAAGCCAGCAAAGAAGGAGCCGTGAATGCAACAACCAGGGATCGCGTTTTCCTCATTCATCCCTCCTCGCGTCAGAGCTGGGGTGATCGCTCGCGGCTGTGGACGCCTTGCTCGGGCGGCGACGTTAGCATAGGACGCGCGTGCGAACAAATACGTTTCCGAGGTCTGCGCGGCGGTCAGACTTCACTTATCAACAAAGCGAAGTCATCCTGCGGCCGCTCAAGTCTAGTGGATTTACTTCTAAGGGAAAGAAGCCGGCGGTACGCGCCGTTTAGTCGCACGTTCGAAACTGTACGCGAGCTCAATCAGTCTTGGCTCGCTACAGGCAGTGCCGGTGAAGGCGACGCCGAGAGGCGCAGGTTTCGCGGCGAATCCCGGCGGAAACGGGACTGTAGGGGCATTCGGAACCATTCCAAACGGGACAATAACAGTGGGATATCCTGCTTTGGCCGCGATGGCGGCGCCGGTTGCGCCCGGAAAGACGAGCGCATCCAGATTGTATTTCTTCAGGGCGCCGTCAATTCCTTCCGCTCTGGCCAACCTCAAATCCTTTGCTCGGTCCGCTTCGTACCGAGCGCGATCAGCCTCAAGATCCATCTCGTCGGAAATGTCGAGCTGCGACTGGCCATATTTGATTGCGCCGGCATTGGTATGTGCAAGGTTGAACTTGCGAAGCTCGGTGAGTGATTTGAACGGGGCCGCGGCGCCAAGCGAATCGAGCCACTTATTGAAATCGCGCTTCATTCCATATTTGAAAACTACGGAACAGTCCGCGTCCTTGCCCTTGGCGTTTTCAAGCCCGGAACAAGTGTTCCACTTCAGCAGATTATTCTGCGGATCGATGGAAACGACGCTCGCTATGTCCGCCGGATCGACAATCACTGCGCCTTGCTTTTTCATTGCCAGGACCGCTTCGTCCATTACTTTCTTCTGATCGGGATTGAGGCCCTCTCGAGGCGCTTTGTCGCCGGGCGGCGTGACAGCGTCGTAGTAGAAGGTGCGAGGGATTCCGATCCGCGCTCCTCTGAGGCCGTCTGGTTTGAGAAACTTCCGGTAATCGCGTCCGGGCGGTGGAGCGCACTTCCGCGTGGCCGGATCGTTCGGATCTGGAGTGGCGCTCTCAAGAGCGCCTAACAGAATGGCCGCGTCGGTGACGCTCTTGGCCATCGGTCCTGCCGTATCCTGGTCCGCCGTAATCGGAATAATGCCGTACCGGCTGATCCGGCCCACGGTCGGCTTGATGCCCACGAGCATGTTCTGATTGGATGGGCTCAGAATCGAGCCGGACGTCTCGCTGCCCACATTTGCCGCCCAGAAATTTGCAGCCGTGCCCACGCCGGAGCTCGATCCGCCGGTGGCAAGAGCCGGACGGCCGTCGAACGTATCCTCCCGCGGGTCGCGCCGAGGATCGTACGGATTCATGCTGTATCCAATGAGGCCGTTGTAGCCGCCCGGCATCGGCGTCGGCCCGCCCGCTACCCAATTCGCGAGTTCCGTCATCGTGGTCTTCGCGATGATGATCGCGCCCGCATCCCGCAAATTTTTAGTAAGCGTGGCTTCGTAGGGCGGTGTAAGACCGGCAAATGCCAGCGCGCCGCCGGTCGTGGGCATGTCAGTCGTGTGCATGTTGTCTTTGAGGGCGATGGGAATGCCGTGCAGCGGCCCACGCAACTTGCCGTGGGCGCGCTCTCGATCGCGCGCGTCCGCTTCATTTAAAGCGTTGGGATTTACCGTGATGACTGCGTTCAGTTTTCTATTGTAGAGCGCGATGCGCAGCAGGTACTGGGTTACGAGTCCGCGCGATGTGACTCGCCCCTCTTTCATCGCCGCCTGCATTTCCGGGATCGTGGCTTCCACGACGCTAAACGATCGTCGCTTTGTCCGCGTATCCGGACCACGAGTCCGCGTCTGTCCAGACAACGCAGTGGCGCCAGACAATAGGAAAGCAGCAACAAATGCCAGCTTCATAGCGGGCCGATTCTATCGCAATCAAGCATCAATCCCGCAATCGCTTGTAGGTTTGGAAGCACTGGCGCGTCGACAAATTAAAAATAGGATCAAATTGTCCCCAATAGAAAAAGGGCCGATCCCGGGTTACGGGATCGGCCCCTTTTTTTTGGCGAGATGACTGCCCAGGCTACTGCGCGACCCATTTGTCGAAGCGCGAGGCAAAGGTGTGGGCAAGATAAACGGCCTTCTCATCCGGGCACGCGATCTGGTGAACGGAGTCAATCGTTCCGGCCATGCGGCCAGGGCGGCCAAAGGAGCCGAGGACCTTTCCCGTAAGATCCATCTTGTAGACCCGGCCCACGCTGCCCACGAACATCACCTGATTGGGGCCACTCGTGAGGCAGAGCGACCAGGGCGCGGTCGGCAACTTCCAGACAGCTTTCAATTCGCCCTCGGTGTCGAAAACCTGGATGCGGCTGTTGCCGCGGTCGGCGACATAAATGACGTCGTTATTGTCGATCACAATACTGTGAGGGGTGTTGAAAAAGCCCGGCTGGTTGCCACGCCTACCCCAGTCCTTGACGAAGTTGCCGTCCTTATCGAACTTGGCGACGCGCGAATTGCCGTATCCGTCGGAGACGAACATGTTGCCATCCTTGCTCCAGGCGATGTCCGTCTCCTGATAAAAGGAGGCTTGGTCGGGCGCGGCGCGCTCAATCACATGCGTCAGCCAGGTCCAGGGCTCCGGATTTACTCCCAACGTGCCCACGGTGCGGCCTTCGGAGTCGAAGCGGAAAATTTCGTTATCGGCGGCATCCACGTACCAGAGATTGCCTTGCGGATCGAAGCGCACCACATGGGCGCCTACGAACATCGTGGAGCCCTCGCCCCAGGAGCGCACGAAGGTGCCGTCCGACTTGAACTCCAGCACGGGGTGATAGCCGCGATTGAGCGTGACGATATTGCCCGTCTTGGGATTGACCGCCATGCCCGTCGTGCGGCCCACGACAGAGTTGGCGGGATAGTGGAAAAAGTTCTCCACCAGGTGGAATGGCAGTTGCGGTATTGGCGCTGCGTCTCCGCCGCCCTGAGCTTTCATCGGCGCAACGATGCAAAGCGAAATCGCCGCGGCGAATACCGCTGACATCAGGAATCGCTTTTTCATGAAAGCCTCCCCAAACTTTGGATGTGGGCGCAATCTTAGGCCCGGTCCCAAGATCTGGCAAGCACGGAGAAATTGCCTTCGGCAGTGAGCGGCAATCAGGCCGTCGTGCGATGGGTTTATCACAAAATGAGGAACGGCCAGCCGTGGCATCTGCGCGGCGTTGACGTTTTTACAGTGCGCGACGGAAGAGTAGCGGCGAAGCTCGCCTATGTGAAGAGCTGAAGATTGCATTGATCTGGAGTGCCGCTCCCGGTCGAAAGTCCCAATAGGAAACCTTGGAGTTAGCCATTCACGCGCCACGCACCGGATTTGAGTTGACGCGGGAGGCCAGTGGACGTATGTTTCGCTCACCGGTAGGAATTTCCACATTCCATGAGAGGTGAACTTATGCCAGCTCAAACCCCTAATGATCGCCGCCCCCGAGCAATTGCAATTTTTCTCGGCCTGACGGCTCTGTTGCTGGCAGGCGCGACGGCCCGGTTGGGCATGGCGAAGACGCCACCCAAGACCCCGAAAGCCGCCGCCGCCCCGGACGTCTCCGCCGACGATCTGCAGCGGTCCCGTCGCCTGGACACGTACACGATCCTGGCCGATAGCGGCGCGTCGCGCGGTGAAAACATTTACTTTTATAAGTGTTGGATGTGCCACAACCAATACGCTAAAAGCGCCCCTCTATTAAAGGACCTCTTTAAGCATGAGAACCTGTCCTCCGGCGATCCCGTAAATGACGACAACGTCGCCGCAAAAATCAAAGAGGGCGGCGCGGGAATGCCCGCATTCCGCACCAGCCTTTCCGATGCGGACATATCGGATCTGGTCGCGTATTTTCATTCCGGAAAATGCTGCGTGGAAGGCGAAAATCCGCCTGCGAACCCCTGGTATCGCGCCGAGACGCAGAAATGGCCGGTGCAAAGCGGCCTCACGGGCGGCGCCGCTGGGACGATACGGATCGCGAGCGGAGATTCCCCTGAGGGCGTAGGCGTCCAGCTCGTCGCCCCGAACGGCATTCGAACCACCGTATACACGAATGCCGATGGCAAATTCGAATTCCCCAAGATGCAAGCCGGCTCCTATATCCTGCGCATTCCAACACCCGTCCCCTTCAAGCCCTATCGGAGAGATTCGGTCTCGATCAATGGCGCTACGAAGCTGGACGAAATCGTGCTGGAGAGAGTCGCCGACTCCGACAATCTGCCTGCCACACCCGTGCTGGAATCCCAGCTCAGCAGCGCGGAAATCCTGTGGAATTTGCCGGGCACAGCCGAAGAAAAAGCAATGCTGCAGAAGAATTGCTCCGGATGCCATTCCTGGCAGCAGATTTTCAGGAATCGTTACGACGAGCATAGCTGGGGTCTGATCGTGGACCGCATGATGCATTTCAGCGGGACAGCGATTGCCGTCCGTAACAAACCCATGTCCGCGCCGGACCCTGAATACAACATCCTCGTCAAGTTCCTTTCGCGAGTGCGCGGTCCGGATTCCAAGGACGACCCGCTGCGCGTCTTCCCGCGCCCCCGCGGAGAATCAACGAGGGTCGTGGTTACGGAGTACGAGTTGCCGCAGCAATTGCTGGCCCTTCACGACGCTACCGCGGATGGCCAGGGCAACATCTGGTTCACCAGCCACAAGACGCGCGTCGTGGGCAAGCTCGATCCGAAGACAGGCATTGTGACGGAGTATAAGATTCCCCTGACTCCCGGTTCCATGCCGGGTACGCATCACGCCGTAATCGACAAGAACGGCATAGCCTGGATTTCGGAAAACTGGGCGCATCAACTCAACCGGCTGGATCCAAAGACGGGAGAAGTGAAGCAACTCCTCATCGCGAGCAAGACTCCCATCAACGCTCCCAGCTTCGGAAATTTCACGCTCGATCAGGATGGATACGTGTGGGATGCCCGAGCGGACCGGGTTGTGAGAATGGATCCGAATACCGGCAAAATCTTGCAACAGTGGCCGCTTCAGGCCAACAGCAGCTACGACAATGCCATTTCCTACGACGGCAAATATTGGGGAGGCAGCGGGCCGGCCAATTGGGGCAATACCGTCGAGATGCTGGATATTGAGACCGGGAAAATGCTGAACCTCAACAGCGGCACGCACATGATGACCGCGAAACGCGGCGGTTTTGATCCTTACGGAAATACCTGGTGGGGCGGAGCGGATGGCTCTTTGATCGAGCTCAATGCCAAGGCCGCCCGAATTGACGAATACGTGCCCCCCATTGCCCCGCATCCCTACACCGATTTCTACGAAGCCATGCCGGACAAGAACGGTGAAGTGTGGGCAGGCGTGCTGCACGGCCGGCAGATGCTGCGGTTCAACCCCAAGACCAGCCACTGGTCCGCCTATCAAATGCCGGAGCCCTACTCCTATGACCGGCGAACCTATATCGACGCCTCCACGCATCCAGTAACTGTGTGGTATGTTGATTATAATGGGTATTTGGTGCGCGTCCAGCCTCTCGACTAAGGTTCGTGGTTTCAGGATTGCTCGGGAGTTGGGTCGTGCCGATTTGTCTCGTGTGTCCGGTAAACCGAGACGATAAGTGACGCAATTCTTCAACCAGATCCCGCGCGCCGCAACCGCCAAATGCGCGGTTCATTTTTCCGCTTCTATCGAGTCCACTTGGATCGTCTTGGTCTTGGTGTCCAGAGTTCCCGTTACTTTTACCTTTTTCCCTATGAATTTTCCCGGCGTCTTCTGGTCGCTCAGCGTGTAGAACTCTTTGCCATCATACAAACCGTACAATGCGCCATGGGCTTCGAGGCAGGCCATGGCGCACTCGGCGTCGGTCGGACCCATTCGCATTACGGAGTGATCCGCATTGGGACAATTGTCGTCCGTGATGATTCCTGTGAACGTTTGCTTGGCCGGAGACGCGGCCAGCGCCGCAATTACGAGAAGATTGAAAATCCAATGCTTCATAGCCTCTCTCTATTTCCGATCACCGCGACGTCTAACGGATGCGGTCTATGCGCCTGGAGTCATGAGGTGGGCGGTGGAGGTGCCCGCATTCATGATCCACACGGTGCCCGCCTTATTGTTGTCGGGCAGCCCGAGGGACTGCGTCGTGGCGCCCGGCACCGCGATGGTCACGTGGATGTGAGCGTGCTCCCGGTCGGTGCCCAGCATGTGGTACCACACGGATCCGTACTCGGGCTTCACGCGGGTTCCGTCTTTTTCCGCGGCATCGAGCATCGCCTGCGTTTTGACCTTATCGCCGATCGCCTCGAACTTCAGATTCTGGGCGACCCGGTCCAGGTTCGCAATGCTGGTGCACTCGATCGAGAACGGCTGCTGTTCCGGAAGGCCTGTCCGGTCGTAACACACCAGCCGGTTTGTGCCTTTCCTCAGCGTTTCGTACGTGAAGTCGGACTTCCACTTAATGACCGCCGCGCCGTCACGCATAGTGGCTGGGGCGGCGAGCAAGGCCGTCTCGACGGCGGGGTCCGGCGCCTGCGCCCGCGCGCCGATCGAAACCGCCATCACACCGAGAAGAACCATGGCAATGCGATTCATGAGAGACCTCCAATTGAAATGCACTCAGTTTTCACCCGTTTAGGGCGGTAGTATAACACTTCCATATCGCCATTGCCGATCGCACATTCTTAGTTCACGGAGACTCGTGGCTGATTTTGGCGGCGCATCCGGCGGTGTCCCGTTCCTTGTCTTTCTTGATGCGCAAGGCCGCCTACTGATCAATTCGAATCGTCCCGTCAAGCGCAAGTCAAACGGCGAAAACATCGGTTATCCCGCGCTGCCCGTTGAAATTGATTGGTTTTTCGACGATGCTCCAGAAAACCCTCCCTTCACTTACGAAAGCAGATGCTCAAACCATCGAGACCTGGTTTCGGAGGGCGACGCCAGGATGATTTACGAAATCACGTTCATTTTCCTTGCCGGATGAAGTCGATGATCTCTTGGCCAAGCTGGTCGTCCGCGGTGTTGATCGACAAGGTTGTCGACTGGTGATTGTGTCCGGCGAGGCGCAGAAATCGAGGACACTTTGAGCGCGCCTCGCACATTTTCGCGAACAGCTCCGCACTGTACACGTCGAGAAAAGGGTTATCGAATTCGGCGATCACGATAAATGTAGGCAGCGCCGAGCGGGCGCCGAAATTCACGGGCGACCGCTCAGCGTAAAGACTCGTGTCCTTTCCAAAGTAAGCCTCCACGCGCTGTCCATTGGGATCGTCGGCGCGATTGTCGGCTTTGAGCCGCCCGCTGATCAGCACGATGCCCGAGACTCCTGGTCCTGCTGCGCCGTGGAGTTTGGGATCGAACGCCCAGGTCGCGACGTGCAAAGCGCCCGTCGACCGCCCGATCAGATAAATGCGCTGCGGATCGCCCCCAAAGCGCCTCGCGTTTTCTTTGATCCAGGCGACGGCGCTTCCCATATCCTGGGCGGCCGCCGGATACACGTACTTTGGCGCGAGCCGGTAGTTGGCATTGATGCCCAGGAACCCGTGGCGCGCAAAATAGTAGAGAACGTTGGCGTGGACCTCTTTGTTCTCGTTCTTGTCTCCCGTCGTGAGCGCGCCCCCATGAACGAACACAACGACGGGAAGATGCTTCGCCCCCCGCGGTTGAAACACGTCGAGAGTCTGCTGGGGGTCGGCGCCATAGGCCTGGTCGGCGGTGACGGAAACGCCGTCTTTCGGCCCCGCCGCAAGCAGGGGAGTGAATAATTCAATCGTTTCCGGACCATATTTGCGGATGTTGCTTTGATAGAGGGGATTAATCTCCGCCAACTTCTTCTGAATTGTCTCCGGAAGGCGGGAAACCTGGGCGCGCGCGGGGCTGGCGGCGAGTGCCAGTGCGAGACTCGCAACAAAAACAGTTTGCCTTTTAAACATGCGGCGACCTCCACTAAACCTGCGCCTTAGCCCACGTCCGAACGCACATGCTCGTCAAATCTCAGATGGGGAGTCTTTTTTTCTCTATCGCTTTACTGCGACGCCCAGCATCTCGAAATGCGCTCCACCCAGTAGAGGCCCGGACCCCAAGAACGCCCTCGGAGGAAGTTGCTTCGAGAAGTAAGTAAGGTAAATGGCGTTGAATTTGTTATAGAGGGAAAGGTCCGGACAGTGCACCTGAACCATCACCACATCGTCCGATGTCATTCCTCCATTGACTAACGCAGCCTTGAAGCTGTCCATCAGAAACTTAATCTCTTGCTGTACGTCCTGCGGAATAGCGCCACTTTTTGGATCGATGCCGGTCCGGCCCGCCACATACAGTGTGTTCCCTGCAAGCACGGCATCGCTGTAAGGAACCGGCAGACCCTGCTTTTCAAGAGTCGGGTTGCTGGCCTTAAAATAACGCCGCTCTGGCGGCTTCTGTGCAGTTCCCGCAAGCGCTGCGCCCATGACGAATCCAATCAGCAAAGCAAGTGATTTGCCTCTCATCGACCGTTCTCCTGGTGGAAAAGATTTGGAATCTTAATTCGTGCATCCTACGCTTCCGCGGACTTCGACGCAACGAACCGGCGGCCCAGTTCGGAGAAATGGGATTGCCCGAATGTGGCTCCCGCAATCCGAGGATGCGGCCATCCTCGACAAAACTGCAGATTCGTGGCATCGGTGAGCGTCAGTTGCTCGTACCGGCGTATGCTTCTTTGGCGCGGGAATTCGCGAGAATGGGAAGCAGCAAGGTTGTAAGGAAGAGAGCAAAAATTGTGCCATCGTAGGCGGACATCACAAACGTAAACAGCGGAAACAACAATGTCCCGAAGACAAAGAACCGCCAGGCGTCCGGCTGCGTAAGGCCGCCTCCACAAAAACTTGAACTGAATGTCAACATCGATGGGCCGGCGATCCAAATTCCCAGAACTGCGAATAGCGTCGGCGATAGCCGGCTCTCCTGTCTTAGCGACGGCCACAAAAAGGCGTGAAAAAATAGGAGGGTCACCGCGGGCAAGAGAACTGTAAGACCGATCACGACGAACCCCGAAAACCGGTAAGCGATAATCCAGTGAACCACAACGTTGGGAGTCCAAAACACAAACGCTCCCAATAGGGCGTAGGTCAATGCTCTGGTCGCGCGCCTTAGTTTCGCTTTCATGGCCACCGTCACACTTGACTATGATTCCTCAACAATCGGTTTGCGCGAAAACTTGCCCTGGGCTGAAATTGTGAGCTTAAGGAACGGCTGCGACTAATTTGTACGCCAAGCCTTGAAAAACGCAATTGCAAAAAATTTTTCAAAGTATGTTCATCTGGCGAGCGATCCAATCCCGTCGGAGGTTGATTTTAGAGCAGGCGACGAAATGCCCCCAATTGGGTGTATATTCGGTCGCAGCTTCAGGACCGAAATGGACATTTCCCATCAGTCAAGGAGATATCTCATGCGACGATTTTGCTTACCCGTTTTGCTTGTAGTTGGGATCGCGATGTTGGCGTCTCTCGGAATGGCCCAGCAGGCTTCCACGACAGGCCCCTACAAGTTGCTGAAGACCGTCAAAGTTGGCGGCGATGGCGGCTTTGACTATGTTTATGCGGACGTTGCCGGCCGCCGGTTGTACGTTCCGCGCAGCGGGCCAACCGCCCGCATCACTGTATTTGATCTGGATACGTTGGAACCGAAAGGCGAAGTTCCCAATATCAACGGACACGGAGCGATTGTCGACCCCAAGACCAATCACGGCTTCATCACCAGCAATCCCGTCGTGATGTTCGATTCAAAGACTCTCGCGGTCATTAAGACCATCGCCGTGCAGGGCAACCCGGACGGCATCATGTTCGACCCTTTTAATGAGCGGGTCTATGATCTCAGCCACTCCGCGCCGTACGCTACTGTGATCGATACGAAAGACGGTTCCATCGTCGGCACAATCGATCTGGGCGGAGCTCCGGAACAGGCTGTCACCGACGGCAAGGGCCACGTGTACGTCGATATCGAAGATAAAGGCAATGTCGCCGTGGTCGATGCCAAGACACTTGCCGTGACCGCCCATTACGATGTTTCCGGAAAAGCCGGCACGTGCGCCGGGCTGGCCATCGATGCCAAGAATCGCGTGCTCTTTGTCGCCTGCCGCGACCCGCATGTGATGGTGATCCTCAACGCCGACGACGGCAACGTCATCACCACGCTGCCGCTCAGCGGCGTCACCGATGGCGCCGTGTTCAACCCCGCCACGATGGAAGCATTCAGCTCGCATGCCGAAGGCACGCTGGCCGTGATCAAGGAAAAAAGTCCCACCAGCTTCGAAGTGGAAGAGAACTTGACCACCATGCCCAGCGCCAAGACGCTCACCCTCGACACCAAGACGAACCGCATCCTTCTGATCGCCGCCATGTTTGATCCGCCACCGCCGGGGACTCCGCCACTTTCCAACGGACGCATCGCTCGCGGCCCCATGGTGCCGGGTTCATTCTCCATTCTGATGGTGGGGAAGTAGGCGGTCGGCCTGACTGTTCATTCTCGGCAGTGACGGCAGTGCTCTCCGGCGCTCGCCGGAACGCTCTGTCACTGCCGATCGTTACAACGTGGCTCGCTCGGATATAGAAAGCCGGATTCCGACAAGAGGACTTAATTCTTCACTCGCCGATGACTGCCACTCCTTGAATTTCAATCACGATCCCCGGCTGCGCGAAGTTGGAAACGGTAATCAACGCGCTGGCAGGGAATTTGCCGTCCGGAAACATCTCGCGGCGCATTTTCACGAACTCATCGCCGTTCCGGGGATCGTTGATGAAGACGGTCATGGTCACCAGGTTCTGGAGGCTTCCGCCACTGCGCTTCAAAGTGCGGTCGATCAGTGCGAAGTCCGTCCTTGCCTGACTCTGGAAGTCGCCCACAATCGACTTACCGTTTAGGTCCGCGGTCGTGGTTTGGCCCGCGAGCCAGATGATTTTCCCGCCCCTGGTAACGACTGCCGGGGAAAAAGCGCGCTCCTTCTGCGTCGCGCTGCCTTCCAGATATTGCACCGAGGATGAAGATGCAGGTTGCTGCGGGGCAGAGACGACATTGCCCCCGGTGAGGAGCCCGAGTCCAGCTCCGACGATGCCAACGAGTCCAAGCGCAAAGCGGCTCAATGTAGGTTCTCCCTTCCTGTGGAATCGAATATCATGCCACCTGATACGCGCGATGATAGCACCTGGGGTCAGCGCGCCACATTCCGGTTAGGCGACTATTGATTTGATGGTGATCTGAAGGCGGGCGGGGACCACGGCTTGAAAGATGCCGTTCACTGTAAAGCCAATCGGTGGGTCCGGTGAAATCCGCGCATGTAGCGCCTTGATCGGGTTTCGTGAAGATTGATTGCTGCCTGCGCCTTCCACGTCCGTCAGGCGCAAGTGATCATCACTTGGCGTCCTTATTATTCTCCGAGCATAAATACTCCGCGATCTTCCAATCCGGCTTGGCCTCGTAATCCATATGAACCGTCCAAGGCCGGCTAAACGTTTTGGGATCTTCGATGGTAACACTGTATTCCAAAACTGCTCCGCGGCGGTGAAAGCGCTCCACTGTATGAAGCTCGTCGCTGTGCGTCATTCCACGGCCATCCAACCAGCTTTTGTCATTGTAACCAATGGTGTCCACAACCAGGATGTCACCTTCCCATTTTCCGATCGAGTTTCCAAGCCAGGTGGGATCCAGGTCCTTTGGATGTCCTTGCCCATCCGTATAAATCCATCTGACAGTGTTCATGAATTCATGAATCACGACCACTCGCCCTGGCGTTTGCAGGATTGCCATCGGATAGACGGGCGCAAGCATCAGCCCCGGGACGGCGGGAGGTAAACAGTGTGCCGTTGGGCTATCGGCCTCGTTAGCGGACTTGTACTTTGCTTCTGCTTCCGGTAGAAACGGCACCGTGGTCGCGCTGTCTGGTTTTCTCTTGTCCGGAGGATCCAGAAGGCTATCTTTGGGTCCGCCAAGTCGCCTAGGGGGTGTGGACATCCAAATGCCGCTTATGTCTGGCACGGATCCGGCCACGTTGGCTCCCGATGCTTTCGACGGGTTCGAACTCTGCGCAAGCGTCGCTGTAGTCAAACCGAATAGGCCGAGCAGGCAACAGGCACAGCAGCCGAGGCGAAGGCTCTTTGGGAGAAGTTCCTTCTTGTACGTACCGCGTCCGGATGCGCGAATGTCGCTCACTAAAATACCTTCCCATCTGCGGTCTCTATTTTCGTAAGCATCAGCACCTTCGTTCCATCCTTAGCGGCATGGCCGGTCATCTTAACTTTATCGCCTGGCTTGAAGAGATGACTTGTCCAGCCACGCCGCGCTAACGTGCCGGGAGCGCCCGTCTCGCCACCCCATTCCTCAACTTCTCCCTTGTTATTTGTAACCGTCACATAGAGCCATGAGTGGGGACTGGACCACTGAAAATCTTTGACCACGCCCTCCACGGTAACTTCATGCGTGAAATCGTAAGTTGCGGTCCCGTGATGTGCGAATGCGGGGATCCATGCCACAAAAGAAACAATGACGGCGAGTAAAGAAACAAGTTTTTTGCTCTTCATGATGGTGTCCTCGCAAAGCCGTTGCCGCGGATTCTCAGGGAAACCTCTACACAGGTGCGCCTGATTCAACTTTAGCCTGTGCCCCTTATGGCATAGATTACGTTTGTGGACCACAATTTGTTTCACCGAATGGCTGGTTGGACAAGTACTAGCTAATTTTGAAGTTCGGGTCGCCGCAATCTCGGCTGAGGAGTTGGCTTGCGTCGACCAGTTGAGCCGGCACGACTTATCAGGCGCTATCCGACCTGCGATGCCGGGTTTCGCGGGTGATGCGGGAATTTTTCAGCCAATTTGCAACTCGCTGACAGGGAAATTCCGCCCGATGATAGCTTCCGAGGAAGTAGCAATTCCGCCGGAATGCGACCGACAAATGCTCAAAATCAAACTTCTTCGCCCCTGAACAAATCCTTCCAAAAAAAAAGACTAAACTTGTCGATCCGGCTGTCCATCGTTCGACATACTGGTAGAGGAAAAGATAGCGGGAGGTCTTTTCGCATGAAAAATCTCTTTGAAGCGGCCGAAGTGGAAGAACTGAAAGAGCGAATGGCGCAGCTGAGTGCGGATAGCGAGAGGCAGTGGGGCAAGATGAATCCGGCGCAGATGCTGGCTCACTGCTCGGCGACGATCGGGATGGCGATGGGGAAGATAACTCCACCGCGAATCTTGGTTGGACGACTGTTTGGGCGGTTGGCGAAGAAGTCGCTGATCGTGAATGGGACACCGATGCGCCGCAATTCGATGACCGAGAAGAGCTGCCTGGTGACCGATGAACGGGATTTCGTGGTGGAGAGGCAAAGGCTGCGCGAATTAATAGACCACTTTGCAACGGGCGGGCCAGGCGTATGCACGAAGCATCCGCACTTCTTTTTCGGGCCGCTGACGCCGCTGGAATGGGCGACGTTGATGTACCTGCATCTGGACCATCACCTTCGGCAGTTTGGGGTATAGTGCCGGCAGGGATTCTCGGAATCTGGCCCACCGGCATTGGTCGCCCAGGGAGTGGTCCCAAAGTTGCTCGAACCAAGTCTTTGCTCTCTTCAAAATCCCTTGTGGTTAGCTTAGCCCGCGTACCGCTTGGCTGCCGCGAGGTCTCTGCGCAATTCCTCCGCTGTCCGACGGGGGCCGTAGCCGGGCGTATCGCGTTGAATGCGCCACCCCTCCCTCAGCGGCCCCGCATCGACCGTGTCGAAACCGAATTGATCAAGCAGACGCGTGACGGTGGCCTTGGCCCCGGGATCGTCGCCGGCAATGACCAGCGCGCGGCGATTTTTCGAGCCCGTTGGCTTCCCGTCGGTGGTGAGCTGTGCGGCATAGATGTGGTTGAATGCCTTGACTACCTTCGAGGTTGGCAGGTGCGCTTGCAGGAGTTCGGAAGTGGTTGTCGACTCGTTGTCGAGTTCGAGGATGTGGCCATCCCGTTGCGGATAGTAGTTGTTGGTGTCGATCACCACCTTGCCCGCCAGCGGCTCGACCGGCACCGACCTGTAATTCTTCAGCGGTACGGTGATCACTACGATGTCGCCGGCCTTTGCCGCGTCAAACGCTGTCGCCGCGCGGGCTTTCGGTCCAAGCTCGGCGACGAGCGCAGACAAGGTTTCCGGTCCGCGCGAGTTGCTGATTACGACGTCGTACCCGTTTGCCACCGCCAGTCGCGCGATCTGGCTTCCGATGTGTCCGGCGCCGATGAGTCCAATGGTCGTCATGGAGCTAAATATAGACCCTTGAGTGCCGCGCGGTCGAGCGAACCTACGCGATAGCTTTGGTCGCCGGGTTATACCGGCAATGCCTTGCTCATCCATCTCCAGGAAATGCGCATTGATACAAATAGGAGTGTTGTCAGGGACTCAGAAGAATTTCTGTGTTGGCCCTTGTTATTGAAAAGAGCAACCTTCCATGTCTCGGGTCTTCCCATTCCATATGCGACCGGCCTACAGTTGTCACGATTCAACTGTTGCCGGGCTCGCGTACCTTGCGTGCCTGTATCGAGAATCGGCTAAAAGTCCCAGCAGAGCTGTGGAGCGTTACCAGGTCAATGACACACCACGAACGCCGTCAATATAGCCGGAAGACGCTGAACCCGCTTCCGCATATCAACCTGCCGTTTGACAACGGAGGCATCGTGCTCGACGTTTCCGAGCAAGGTCTCCGCTTTCGCGCCACCGCTCCCCTAAAACAATCGGGACCGATTCCTTTTACTTTCACATCGCATTCCAGACTGGTCACTGGCATTGGTGAACTGGTGTGGATGGACAAAGCGAAAAAAACAGGCGGCTTGCGATTCACGGAGCTGCCCTACAGCGCCCTGGAGCAAATTCGAAAATTGCCTCAGAACACAAACCTGCGGCCGGGAATCAGCCATGACTTGACCCTGCACATCCCCGCACCGGACGATTTTCCGTCTCACGGCACGCGTCCCACACTCGCATCCAAGGTTGTTTCTGAGCTGGATAGGCTACTGCCCGAGTCATGGATGTCGAACGCTAGGGAGAATTGGCTTCCCACGCTGCGAAATGCTTCGGAGAAATTGCGCGCGCTCACTCCCGACGCCTACTTCCAAAGCCACAACCGATGGATATTCAAGACAACTTTTGCATTATTTCTGGGAATTGTGATTTCCACCCTGGTCTACGTCGACCATCGCCCGGCCGGCGAGTTGCTAATCAGGATGGGAACAAGGCTCGCCGGGGGAGTGAACACCCAAACACCCGCGCCGGCAACTGCTTCACCGGCCCCCGGCATCGACGACGCCTCTGTTTACAAATCAAACGTAGATGGTCCGGTGGCACAAACCGTTCCACAGCCCGTGAGTTCAGCCCCTAGGAAAACCGCCGAAGAAATCTCAATAGCAACTTCGGCACAGCAGGCTCAGGAGACATCTGTCCGGCTAGCGAAGCCCGAGGCCCGCCGCACGGAACTGGTCGTGCAAGTCGCGGCATTGAAGGAAGAGGGAGACGCCCGTGAGCTGACCGATCAGCTCCGGCAAAAGAATTTCCAGGCGTTTGTCGGCACCCTTCCTGTCGATTCATTTTATCGGGTGATGCTGGGTCCGTATGCAGACCAGGCGTCCGCACGCGCTATCCTCGACAAACTCAAAAAGGCAGGCTTCGACTCCTTTATCCGGCGCGAGCCTGTTGCTGAACGGCTCGGATCTTAGCGGACGGCTAGATGCCGGTAGGAACCGGTAACTTGGCCGGCTTGTTTCAAACAATTCGCGCCCGGTAGCAAACCGAACCACTCTCCTTCGATCTCACTAAAAGAGCGCCGCTACTTTTGTGCCCCTGGAAGGACCACAGTGCCAACTTGCTTGTTATATTCCGACATCTCGGATGGCGAGCAGAGCAACTCCGGGATATCGAAATCGGACGGCAGCAAGTGGAGAGGGAACTTGTTGAGGCCCTGCCAGGGTTCCGTGTAAAACTTCGGGTCGGAAATCGTCACGGTGATCTCCATGTTGTCATGGTCCACGCGGTGAAACCGTTCCTCCACCCGCAAATCTTCGCTATGCGGACGTCCAGCATGATCCAGCCAGCTCTTTGGATTTAGCCCGGTCGTCTCGACCACGAACGTATAATCATCCACCCATTTTCCGACGGAATAGCCATTCCACCGCGGCTCAGGATCCTTGGGCAGCTCTCGCCCATCGGTCCAGATGACGCGATAATTGCCGTAAAATGGACTCAAGATAATCATCTGCTTCGCAGTCTGAACGAGGTTGATGGTCCTAAATTCCCAAAACTCCATGTACGGAAACCCGAGCGGATCGCACTGGTCCGCTGGATCATTCGCAAGCACGGAAGGGACTTGTCTGACACTAGGTCCGGAGGGCCTATTGGCCTTGAGCGCTTCCAGGCCCAACGGCGTGTAATGTAGAGGACGCATGATGCCCGTCTCGTCTGTTCGCCCCCCTTCAACGCCCTTTCCCCGGGGTGCTTCCAGTGCCGGGTGTTCGAGTACGCCGCTTACCTGGAGCGCCCCATCCGCTTCCGGTGCATTCCAAATCCCAGACAGGTCGCGGCGCGGAGCCGGGGCTGACTTTTTCCCGACGTAAGCGGATTTGGGCGGCGGGACGTCATTCCATGTTGGCGGAGCGGTTTGAGCGCGCAGGATCGGCGAGAAGGTCGAACCCGCAAACACGGCGATCATCGAAACCACCAAGCGCTTGGACATTTTCGAAATCCCTCCTGTAACTTAGATTCCGACTTTTCGAATCTGCCTGCGACTAGGGAAGGAGATACCACAAACAGCACACAGGTCACGATTATTTCGAAATCGAATCACGCACCACCGTCTGATCGGCGATCGGCACCCACAACACCAGACGGTCCTCAGGCCCGAGGTTGCGGTTCCGGTGGCCTTTGGTCGGGGCGAGGTCTTCAATGAGCTCTATGTCTCCGGGATTTAGAATAATTTTCTCCCCTCCCGAAAATTCCACCTCCTCATGGCCGGCAAGATCGAAAATATATTGACGGCGCGGTCCTGGATGGAACGCTCCAAAATCCGCGCCGGGCGCATCGGGTTTTGACCTGCGGAGCGTAACTCCCGTTGTCGTTTCCATTAGGTTGGCGACATTATTCTGGTCGAAATTCGTCACTTCAATCTTTTCCACGTGCGACAGCCCATCTTTGCCCGTATAGAACCGGTACAACATCGCCGGTTTGCCTCCTTGGGCGGCAACTACATTATTCCGAGTCTGTCCGCAAAACATGAGAAAACAGATCCCGACCGTCGCAACAGCAATGGAAAACCTGAGCATCGGTTTCATGGAGTGCTCCTAATTGTCGTTTTCAGGATTAACCACTTCCAGTCCTGAAAGATCGGTGATGTTTGCGATTTTCACGGTGTGACCAAGACACATCCTAGGCAGTGCAATGCGAGATTTCAAGGAGAGTCCCAAACAAAGAGCGCGATAAACGGCGTTATCGGAATCTGGCCCGAGTCACATCCGGCTGAAATTCCCAGTTTCCGAGACTTCTCGGGCACAATCAAGCAATCGATAAATCCCACGGCCAGATTACAAATCAAAATCCTAAGCGGCCACGCACATTGCCGCCAGCCTCAGCGAAGTTGATCCGCTACTTTGGCGATGCCGGCCTTGCCACAGGCCTCCTCCTGCGCTCCTCCCATCGGGGCTCCGCTCAGGCCGACGCCGCCGATTGTCTCCTCGCCGGCTTTGATCGGAACGCCGCCGGCGAGCGGAATGACGTTGGCAAGCATTCGCTGCCCGGAAAGTGTTGTTTCGGTGCGCGTAGCCCACTCGGCCGACGTTTGCCGGAAGGTCAGAGCCGTATAGGCCTTGCGGCGGGCCAGTTCGAGATTGTGCGGTGACGCCCCATCGCCCTGGAGGAAAACTCGGAGCCGGCCCGCGCGATCGACGACAGCAACCGATGTCTTGACGCCGCATTGTTCCATGGCAGTCTCAGCTATCGTCAAGGCCATGCGAAGCGAAACGTCGCGCTCCGTCAACATCTGGGTCCTTCCAGAGGAAGGAGACATAAGCAGCAGGGTAAACGTGACTGCGGTAGCAAATCGAAACGACATGAGAACCTCCGTTGCTTTGGTGTGTCCAGCATTCCATCGGCGCAAGCGCGTGGCGCGGTTGCGACGGGCCGAAGCATATCAGGGCCGCCACGCGAATCGAAGGGAAAACGGCATTTCCAGGATTCAGTTAGATTTGCCGATAACAAGGCGGGCGGTGCCTGTAATACGAGTGACTCGGAAGGATTCTCTCTTCCTCTCGGAACCGGATTCCTGATTAACGGAAGCACAAGGCACGATTCTCGCGGTCCAGGATCGCGGTTTGAATTTGATCAGGCCAATGTTCGGCTTGGTACAGGTTCCTCTACCTATCCCGATTCTGTCCCTCGGGCCAGCAGATGCTCTGCTTCAGCAAATAATAACTTGCAGGTATGTGGCAACCACCGGCCGCCGTATTGATTCAGCTTGCGGTTTGTCCGTTTCTCAAGTTGTTCTGGGAGGAAGGAAAGGTATGTGGCACCCACCCGCCGCCGTAGTGATTCAGCTTGCAGTTCGCCCGTTTCTCAAGTGGTTCTGGGAGGAAGGAAAGGATGTCCTCGACTACCGAATGCTGGACTCAATTTTTATGCTCAATCGACGCGAGGGCAGCAATTCTGGCAGGGGCTACGGACATAGACGGCAACCTGACGCCTATGCCGGTCAATTCCGCAAATTTGATGCGGTTATGCCCCGATTCATGAACTAGTGAGCCTCACGGCGCTGCGTGAGCGCCATGAGGCGTGGGACGACATGAAGGTCCTTGCTCCGTTGGGCTTCAGCGCGACCACGTGCACCTTGAAGGGACCGTTACTGTACTGCGGATGAAATTGTCACATTCCGCCAGCGCGTTTTACCAGGAGGAAGGCATCATGATGAGCAGATTTTACAGGGTTTTCGTATTTGTCGCGGTCGTGGCGGTTTCATCGTCTGCCTCAGCGACGACGCGGTATGTGTCGCAGAGCGGCGGAGCTTTCGCCGGCGGATCGGCGTGCAATGGGCAAACGACGATCTCTATCGCTACGATGTCAAACACGACGAATTCAGCCGGCGACCACGATTATCTCTGCGGCGTGCTCACGAGCCCGCTCACGCTCAACGGGAGCGGAGTAAGCGGGAACGTCGTACAGGTCACATTTGACACCGGTGCGGGCTTTTCGTTTCCGGCGGTGCCCGCCGGCGGGGCCATCACCGTCAACGGAAACTATTATGACATTGACGGCGGCGGCGGGAACTGTGGGTATATCTCTACCACGAGCACGAACGCGCCATGCGGCGTTGGCTACATCAAAAGCACGGCGAATGGGACCGGCCTCGCGAATCATGTGAATTCGATCGCCATCATGGCCGACAGCACGACGGGCGTGACCATCCACGGGCTGATGATCGGGCCGGTCTATGTGCACACTGGCACGACCGACGTGAGCTGCCCGATCCCTGGGTGCTGGGGCGTGCGCGGCTATGGTGCGAACTCGCTGCACATTCACAACAACACGTTTCAGGAGTTGCTATGGGCCACGGACATCGGCGACAGCGCCCCGAATAGCTCGACGGACATACAGATTTACAACAATGAGTTCTACCACTTCGACCATAACGCGCTTGGAAACAGTGTCACCAACTCCACCTTCCACGACAACCACCTGCACGACATGGCCAACTGGGACACCGGGAACACGGACAACTATCATCATGACGGGCTGCATGTGTTCAGCGAGCCGGGGCAGACGATCAACGGTATCACCGAGTACAACAATCTATTCGACGGGGACGTGGGCTTCAACACCACCTCGTGGATGTACAACGAGGACAACGGCGGGACGTTTGAGAACCTGGCCGAGTTCAACAATGTCTTCTTCATGACCGGCGCGTTCAACGGCACCGCGACGCCGCGGTATTCGTGCTGTGGCGTGCTGATGGCCTGGGGCGATGCCGACAGTTTCGGCAGCAACGCGATTCTGGTGAACAACACCGTGTTCGGGCCGGGGTACTACTCCGGGGCGGGCTCCGGGGCGCTGCTCGAGATGGAACTCAACGCGCGCTTTCAGAACAACCTGGTGGACAACGGGCAGAATGTCATGGGGGTGGCTTCCGGTACGACATTCGTGAGCGGTGGGCTCACCAACAACGCCTACGAGGATGCGGGCACAGATCACGGCACTGGTGGGTCGGCAAATACCTTTAGCTGGAACGGCTCTCAATTTTCCGACTGGGCGACGTGGAAAGCCGACAGCGGCGAGACGGGCAGCGTGTTCAACACCAGTGCGCTGTTTAATCTGAACGCACTCGGGCAGCCTGGAACCGGATCGACCGTCATCAACGCGGGCGCGAACCTGACTTCACTGTGTTCCACGAGCGTCAGCGCGATGCCATTGACAGCGTTGTGCTCCGACGCGAATGGAAATCCCAGGCCGGCGACCGGGCCATGGACCATCGGCGCGTACGCCGTGGTTAGTTCGAGCGGGACTCAGACGCCGCCGCAGCCGCCGACCGGGCTTAAGGCCGTCGTTGACTGACATCCAGGAAGGGCGTGGAACTGGGACCGTGGCACAGCAACTCAATCTAATGTAAATGATTGGCGGAACATTTCGCACCAGTATGCCAAGTTCTGTAAAACGGGATTGTCGGAGCCTGGAAATTTGGTCCTGTGAGACCCCCAAAGCCACATTCCGAAACCGCGTGATTCAGATAGGGCTGAAGGTTCAGCCTCCGAAGAACTCATACGCGTAACGGGGCAGGGCGATTTGTTCAAGTCGCGAGAGCGCCTGAGAAGCGCCTCAGCCTCGCCGGCGGGCTGCTCCGGTCGCAGATTTCTTGCGTTGAGTGTGGAAGGAGGATTAGGATGCACGAGTTGAAAGTCCAAATCGGAAATTCCGAAGAATATGAATTTAAACCCGTCTAGCGAGATGGCGTCGCTCTGTCCCGGAATAAAAATAATATTCATATGTAAACTGCAATGGTCTACGAGGCTCACATGAGGATTCGTGTCCGGCGATTGGCGCTGGCCTTATTTCTTGCTCCCGCCGTTTTCGCAATTCCCCCGCAACAAGGAAAAACCAATCGCGTGCCGCCGCCCTGGGCGTACGGCCTTAAGACCCCTCTGGGCTCACCCCCATCGGAAGAGCCAATGCCCACGCCAACGGATAAACTTGCTGTAGATGACGGTGAAGTAATCAGTCTCCCCGGCAGCCCCGTAAGCCTTACGCTGACGCAGATGCGCAATCAGGGGACGGTCGATTGGTATCCCGATGACCATCCCAAAATGCCGGAGATCGTGGTGCAAGGGCGGAAACCGGACGTACTGGCCTGCCCTGCCTGCCACTACACAAACGGGAAAGGCGACCCCGCAAACGCCACGATCGAGGCCCTCCCTTACGCTTATTTCGTGCAGACGATGGAGGATTTCAGGGCCGGATTGAGGAAGAGCGCGGATCCCAGAAAATCCAACACGCCCAATATGATTAAGTACGCCAAGGCCATGACCGACGATGAGATAAGAGAATCCGCCAAATATTATGGGGCGATTCCATTAATATCCAGGATCAAGGTCATCGAAAGCAAGACAGTTCCCAAGACGCGTCTCGTCGCCGCCGGTTTGTACTTCCCCTTGCCAGGGAATGAGACAGAGCCGCTCGGTAACCGCCTCATTGAAATGCCGGAGACTCCCGAAGCGTTCATTTATAAAAACCCGCGTTCCAACGCCGTTGTCTACGTGCCGGTGGGTAGCATCAAGAAGGGGGAACGGTTGGTGATGAACGATGGTGACGGCAAGACCATATCGTGCATCTATTGCCACGGCCCGGACTTGCTGGGCCTCGGCCGCATCCCGGGAATTGCGGGACGCCTTCCTGGCTACATCGTGCGCCAGCTTTTCGACATACAGAATGGGGCTCGAACAGGGACGTGGACGGACATGATGAAACCGGTAGTAGAGAAATTGACGATCAACGATATGATCAACATAGCCGCTTACCTCTCCTCCCGTAAGATAGGTGATGCCCAGTAATCGTGGCTGAAGCGGACGGACATGATGCTGCGCCGCGTCGAGGAAATATTCCATTTCACGAGTTGGCGAGTCTCGGCGCCCTTCCTGAGATGCCGGTTTGAACCTCAATCCCAGAGAATCCTTCGCCAAAATCGGCCCTATTGGCGTGCAGACAGCGTTTAGGCGTGTGTAATTCCCGTTCTCGGTACAAAAGCTCTGCTTTCGGTTTATTAAAAGTGCTCGGTGGGCCCCCAATAGGCCCCGATTCATGTTGACCGGCATTCGGGCCAAGGAGCAGTCCTGGTGGCGAACACCGTAGAATCAACCGTGTGGCACAAGTCGGTCCGGGGGTGGGAGATTCTGAGCAAAAAGCCACAATCCGGTAAGCGGACGCAATATAAAGGGACGCTCCTGGAGTAGGTTGTTGAGTGTTGGCCTGATCGCCTACCGAAGGGAGCGTCCCCAATGAATGACACGAAGTATATCGGCATGGATGTCCACAAGGAAAGCATCTCCATCGCGGTCATAAATTCTGCGGGCAAGATCGTGCTGGAAAGTGTGGTCGAGACGAAAGCGAGCATCATTCTGCAGTTTATCGATGGGCTGCGCGGAGAGTTGCACGTCACCTTGGAAGAAGGCACCTGGGCCGCCTGGTTGTACGACTTGCTGAAACCGCACGTGACGAAATTGGTGGTGTGCGATCCGCGAAAGAATGCCTCGATGAAACAGGGCAACAAGAGTGACCAGATCGATGCTCGCAGGTTGGCCGAGCTGTTGCGCCTCAATCATCTGAACCCTGTTTATCACGGCGAACACGGTCTACGAACCCTGAAGGAACTGGTGCGCAGTTATCTCACCATCACCAAAGACGTCGGGCGGGTGATGTCACGCGTGAAGGCGATCTATCGCAGTTGGGGCATTGCTTGTACCGGCAAGCAGGTCTATGCGCCGCAGCATCGTGCGGAATGGCTGGCGAAAATCACCGAGCCGGGGGTACGCCGCCGGGCCGAGTTTTACTACCAGCAGCTGGACGCGCTGAGGTCCTTGCGGCGGGAAGTTCGGCGCGAGCTGCTGGAGGAGAGCAAGAAACACCAGGCGTGGAAACGGCTCTGCCAGATTCCGTCGATCGGCCCGATCCGGGCGGCCGTGTTGCTGGGCATCCTGCAGACCGCGCATCGATTTCGCACCAAACGACAGTTGTGGACCTTCGGTGGTCTGGGCATTGAGACGTACAGTAGTGCCGATCACCGCTATGTCGAAGGGCAACTGCAGCGATCCAAGAAGCCAGCATCGATTCGCGGGCTAAACGAAAATTGCAATCACGATCTGAAGAATTTATTCAAGGGCGCGGCGATCATCGCCTCGACCAAGCCGGGTCCTTTCCAAGAGTTCTACGAGGCCCTGCTGGCCAAGGGCATCCGGCCGGAGATGGCGCGTCTGACCTTGGCCAGGAAGATTGCCACCATCGTGTTGATCGTGTGGAAGAAGGGAGTGTGCTTCGACGCCCAACATCTGAAACCACAAACAGCTTGAGTGTCTCTGAGCGATCCGCTCCATCCTGGGGATTTCCTCTGGCGGTGGCCGTTGGGTTCTCGAGACACTCGGGTTCGAGAGCGAGTCTCAGCTGTGAAGTTAGGCGCTGTGTGCCCTCGGGCCATCAGTCTCACAGCGGACCCTAGGCACCGAGTAGCCGGACGGGATTGCTCCCGTCCAGCCCTCTAAGAACTGTGCGTGAGAGTTTCCCCTCACACAGCTCAAGCCCTTCGAACGCCTCTTTCGGGGAGACGCGGTTTCGATACCTGAAGATTCTGGCGATGAGCCCTGTCGTGGCACTCCGGATGAAGTAGAACGCGGTTCTCGGCACTGTTGGAACCACCCAGCACCCGGGGGACGCAATGGTGAAGGCGCCAGCCCGTGACGCGGGTGATTTTCGTATTGCACACAGGGCAGAGTCCGTGTTGTTCATGCCAGAGATAGCGAAGTGTATGAGTACCCCGAAACGTGTCCAGCATGTGATCTCCTTCGCGTTTCTCAAAGTAGGTTTCATACGCGGGATCGTACGGGTTAGCCTCGCTTCTGACCTTGACGTGTCGTTTAATGGGGATGCGACTCGCGAGCAGCAACCGCACCTTAGTTGGTTGCCCCTGCTCATCACATGTTTCCCCGAAGAAGCACCAGTCACGGCCCCGATGCCGCTCAAAATATTTCCGTTTGAGCCAGCGTGGGTCTTTATTCGGGTGTCTTCTTCGGGCCCACTGCCACAGACAATAGAAGATTGCGCGATCAACGCGATGGAACGTGCGTTTGCTCGCCGCGTGCCGATGATAATTTGCCCAACCCCTTATTTTGGGGTTGAGTTCCTTAATCAGATCGGCGGCAGACATTCCAAGCGTGGCTTTAATCGTTCTTCGGATTCCATCCAGGAGGGTCTTGATGTTTTTCTTGGATGGCTTGATGAGCAGTTTCCCATTGGGGTATCTGCGCACGTTTTGTCCGAGGAAATCGAAGCCATTCGTCACCTGCGTGATGAGCGTCTTCGTAGGGGAGAGTTCAAGCCCTCGTTCGTGCAGAAACTGCTCAACGAGAGGTTTGACTCCTTCCTCCAGTAATTCTTTCGATTTACCGGTGATGACGAAATCATCCGCATAACGGATGAGATTTACAGAGGGATACTTACCTCCCAGAGACTTGAGGCGTGTTCCCGTTGGGTATTTTCCCTTCAGGAGTCGTTCAAGTCCGTCGAGCGCGCAGTTAGCGAGCACGGGGGAGATAATTCCACCCTGGGGAGTCCCGTCCGTCGTTTCGTGAAGGACGTGCTTTTCCATATAGCCCGATGTCAGCCATTTTCTTAGAATGGCTCTATCCATAGGAACGTGGTGTAAGAGCCAATCTTGGCTGATTTTATCGAAACAGCTTTTGATGTCTCCCTCAAGGATCCACTGCGTGCTTGCGTGTCCCAGTGCGTTGAAACACTGGTCGATCGCATCGGCGCAGGACCGCTGTTGACGAAACCCATAAGAGTTTCGATCAGCTTTGGTCTCCACAACGGGGTCCAGGGCCAGCAAATGTAGTGCTTGCTGCCCTCGATCAATCATTGTGGGAATTCCGAGCGGGCGCATCGTTTTGCCGTCTGATTTCGGGATGTAGACACGTCGAAGAGGCCGAGGTTGATAGCCCCTATGCTTTAGTTCATGCACTGCCTTTATCTTCTTCTCCGGTGTGTCCCAGATTTCTCCGTCCACACCAGGGGTTTTCTTGCCAGTATTCTCCGTCACTCGTCGAACGGCGTGAACTTTGCCGCTATACGAGTGGGTCAGCAGTCGTTGCAAGGCTCGCACCTTGCCCCACCTGCCTTCCTTCGTCGCCTGCACAATACGCACTTGGAGTCGGCGAACGTTGCGATGGATGGTTTGCCAATCAATGGCATACCATTCCGCCGCTTCGCTTGAGACCGCACCGACAGCTCGCACTGTCGTCATCTGCATTGCCTCCTAAGCCGATTAGTCAAGTTCTCTCGTGTAAAGGACCAAAGAGAAGTCAGCTCGCTTTCGCGTTCGGTAATGTTGTCCGTGTTGGGGACTCAACCGATATCCGCTCCATTACAGGGCGGCATTCGCTTTCTCTCTCATCTCCTACCCGCATCGCCGTCGATCGGCCTTGCGGCTTCACTTCCCCTTGCGGGGAGCGGTACGGGCTTATCCTGTTCCGTTGGAGTGACACGATAGAGTAGGTGTTCTCTGTACGCCGACAGTGTTGTTCGCCCATGACGGAGGAGAGAGGAACCTCCGTGCCCACTGTAAGAGAAGCCTATAAGCATCTTCGGCTTCCTGTTATTGACGACGCTTACGAGAATTTGCATATTCTCACCGTGCTATCAACCCTGGGCCCTCACCGCCTTGATGCTGGCAGATGCACCGTCGCCTCGCGGTTCCGATGCCGATCTTTCGATCGCGGGATACGTTGTCAGAGCGCTTTAGACAGGTCGTTGCCTTCCTGCCAGAGCTCCTAGAGTACTCATCATGGGAGATGAGGTCCGGTCGAGATCTATTTCGCCGGACAGTCACTTCAACAGCTTTCAGGTCGCAGCCTCTCGGATAACCAGAAAAAGCTATGGGCCACGAGTCCCAGATAGAACTATGGTCGCCACTTGACCACCGTACTGCTTGCTGGTTTCGGAACGAACAGGCTTCGTCGCGAAGAAACGATGAAAACCGCTGGTAGAGAAAACCCAAACCGCTGGGTCACCGTGCCCAGCACCCGAGTCTATGGTGCGGAAGTTCAGAACAGATCTCGCTCAATCCGGTGGGCTGGGAAGCAAGAAAAACTCCGGCCGCAGGAGATGTGTTTTTTCTTGACTCCTACCTTTATAGAACTTCTCAGGCACTGGAAACCTCTGGGATTGAGCAAGGGCGGTATGGAGGCGCTACAATGGGTGCGACTGCGCTTGTAAGCGACCCATGGTGCAACTTTGCCTCGATACCAAAAAACGTGTCCAGCCTGCGGAGTAACTATCAATCCAGCCGAGATTGCCGTTGGCGATAGCTTTGCTTGTCCCACTTGCGGCCAATGGCTGACGTATGACCAACGCTACTCGCCAGCGATTTGGGTGATTAGCATTATCGTTACAATTGTACTTGCGTTGCATCTGGGGTACCGAGATGCGATGTTCATTTTTATCGTGATCGTTGGCTCATGGGTCCTTGGATTATTGGGAATCTTTGTCGTGGGATTATTGATTCCGCCTCCGCTTATACGAGTGAAAGGTAAGCCATTTGACAAGACTGTTTCCTTGCATTTGTCTGACAAGTCCGAAAGGGACAAGAAGACTCCCACATGACGATAAGTGGACTTCTCGGGACTTGGCTTCGCCTTCCAATTCCGGATCGACCCGCCGGTGTCCGACAGAAGCCTCAATCAGACCGATGATAGATTCAACAATTGGTTATTAATGTGTATAATACATAAAAGGGCCGGCTGCTAGGGTAGTCCATGCACGCGAAAATGTGTCTCAAATGCGGACGTGTCATCGTCGGCGATGAGTGCCAGAGCCGGGAGTGTGCCGCTGGCTCAATTGCCGTTAACACAGCGCGTAGCCTGTTCGTGTGCGCAGGCGGTGCGGGGCTTTTGGGGATGGTTATATCCGCCTCTTTCCTTTACCCTACGCTCGACTACAGATCGATCCCCCGTCTTTTTGTGCTTCTATTTCTGGTTACTTTCTTAGTGAGCATAGCTCTCGATGGACAACGCGCCAAATTTATAAGGTCAATGTATCTCGTCGCTACAACCTTCTTTATCCTATCCGCAGCCGTATTCTTCCTGAATGGGGCCCTGGACAAGCACGTCCCGAAAGAGATCCAAGCCACTGTCGCCGGCAAGGCCGTCGCGCGGGGACTGACTGAAGGGAATGTCCTCGCGCTTGCAGTCACGTGGAATCAGAAGCAGATGGTAGAAACTCTCAGGGTCAACAACCAAATATTTTCCAAGGCGGAACGCGGCGATTCTGTTGGCCTAATTGTTCACCCTGGCGCGTTCTCGATGCCCTGGTACGGTGCGGGCCACCTAGTTAATGGTCAGGATGCCATCCTACTCAATTCCAGGTGAGTCGGCGTTGATGTATGTTCACCCGCTATCCTTGACGGGGTAGTGTATGACGATGGCAAAATCCCCCCCTACCTGAGGGTGTGTGGCCACAGCGAGCGACGATGCAGATGCGAGTGGTGCGCAAGAGTGGGGGGAAGCGCCGGGTACCGAGCGAGAAAGTCAGTTTCCAGTAAGAGGTGCCGGCTCAACCGGTCGATGCAACACCATCTGCTATAAATCTTTTTTCTAAAAGGTGGTGTTTATGACGCATCGTAGACGGGTGAAGCTCTCCGCGAGCCAGCGGATTGACATGTGGAGCCGCTGGAAGGCGGGACAGTGCTTGCATGAGATTGGGCGAGCCTTCGGCAAGGACCATGTATCCATTCAATTTATGTTGGCGCAGCATGGCGGGATTGCTCCGGCAGTGCGTCGGCGCTCGTCGCTAGCGCTCACGCTGGCGGAGCGGGAAAACATTTCTCGAGGGATCGCTTGCGGCTCCTCGATTCGTAAGATAGCCAAAGGGTTGCAGCGGGCCGTTTCGACGGTGAGCCGAGAGGTCGCCCGCCATGGCGGGCGACCTCTCTATCGAGCCAGTGACGCCGATCAGAAAGCCTGGGAGTCGGCCTTGCGGCCTAAAGTGTGCCTTCTGGCCATTCACGGGAAGCTGCAGGAGATCGTTGCGGGTAAACTGATCCTGGACTGGTCGCCGGAGCAGATTTCCGGATGGCTGAAGATCCAGTATCCCGAGGACGAGAGGATGCGCGTGTCGCACGAGACGATTTATCGCAGCCTGTTCATCCAAGCGCGCGGAGTGCTGAAAAAAGAGCTGATTCAGCATCTTCGATCCAAGCGGCGGATCCGCCGCTCGCGACACGCGCGTGACAGTGGACACCGGAGTGGCCAAATCGTCGACGCCATTTCCATCCGGGAAAGACCCGCGGAAATCGAGGACCGCGCCATTCCCGGCCATTGGGAAGGCGACCTCATTGGCGGCACCAAGAACAGCCACATCGCCACGCTCGTGGAACGACATTCGCGTTTTACGATGCTGGTCAAGGTGTCCAGCAAAGATACGGCTACCGTGGTCGCCGCCCTGAGCCAGCACGTGCGTCGACTGCCGGCATCGTTGCGGCGCTCGTTGACCTGGGATCGCGGGCTGGAGATGGCCCAGCACAAAAGCTTCACGGTGGATACGGAGGTGAAAGTCTACTTCTGTGATCCGCAGAGCCCCTGGCAGCGCGGCACAAACGAAAATACAAATGGCCTGCTGCGCCAGTACTTTCCTAAAAGAACAGACTTGTCAGGGTATTCTCAAGCGGAGCTCGACGAGGTGGCACTGCGATTAAATCAGCGTCCAAGAAAAACTTTGGGATTTCAGACTCCGGCAGATAGACTGCAAGCAAGTGTTGCACTGACCCATTGAGACCACCGGTCTTACCGGAAACTGCATTCTTGACCATTGCCGCCTTCCGATGCGCGTATCAGGAGATGGATTCGACAGCAACGCCCGGTTTGAACAGTTGGACAACCGAATCACGTCCGAAGACCAGAAACGAAAGGACACCCAGAGCAGTGCCATACGGAATTTCGAGACAACTAAAACCCGCTACGACCATACAGAATGTCCGCGATCTACGATTCTTGATGCAGTAGGCCGCCCGGAACTTGGCGGCAGCAAAGATCACCATGAGGAGGAATATCCCAGTCCCTATTCCAGCAAAAATCCAACCAACAAGAGCCGGGGCAGCTTGCGCCCCTGATGTCCGATCTCCTTGTTGTTGAATAGGGATTTTGCTTATCACGATGCCCATCACGGCATACATCAAACCAAAGAGAGAGAAGAAAGCAGTTGTAGCAGCCGAAATCATGTACCCAAGGGAAAGGAGTTTCAGATGTTCTTCATCGATGATGGACTGACGACTCAACTCGTCGGACATGCAAAACCTCTCTGTTCGGGGGAGAGATCGCCACATTGAAATACGATTACATCTGTAGTTATGGGCGACAGCGACAGCCTAGCATTCTGAGTCCGATTTCCCAAGTCATGAGAAACGATGATAACTTCCGAGTGGGCGACGATGCTGCGCAATGAGGGCAAATGCAGCATGCTCGTTTTCCGCGCCACTTTTGCGATTGCGCCCGTATTACTGCGCCGAAGAGGTCGCTTTTCCGTTGAACACCGCGTCGATCGCCGCCTGGGCGCATTTCTCGCCGTCCGCACTGGACACGCCCATCGCTCCAATGACCTGGCCGTCGACCACAATAGGAAGCGCGCCCGGTTGCGGGAAGTCGTGCATGAAAGTCGGCGCCAGATTCTCGCCGCTGCGGACCATTTTGTTGGTCTCCGAAGTGGGGCGCCGCCAGCGCAGGGCGGACTTGGCCTTCAACAGTGCGGTATCGATCGAATTCATCGGCGCGCCTTCCATGGCGTGGGACTCGATGAGATTGCCTCCCCAATCCAGAATCGCCATCGCCACGATTTTCTTGTTCTGCTCGGCCCAGGCGGAACAGGCGTCCGCCAAGGCACGCGCGCCGGCGCTCGAAATGATTTTGATATCCCTGGTCGCCTTGAGGTCGCTGTTCGCTTGCTTCGCCGGCGCCGAGTGCGACTGCTGCTGAGCGCGCGATTGCGCGGGCAGCGACAGCATCAGTCCCGCGATTGTTCCTGAGATGATCAGAATTTTCTTCACGTCAACCCTCCTCCGATCCTGAGAATCAAATCTGAAATCGCTTTAGCGATAAAATTCGATCTTGGCATCGCGGAACCAGACGAAATTCATCGGCGCGACCGAAATCGGCCCATTGACGCCGAAGATTGCGATCTGGAACTTGTCGCCCGCCTTGACAGCATCGGCGAGCACCACGCGATTGGGCATGTTGAAGCCTTGGATCGTGGCCGGGCTGGGGTAGCCCGGGCGGCGCGGCATCTGCCCATTGATCCAGACTTCCGCGTAATCATCCACGTATGCCGTGAGCACTACCGTGGCGCCTGCCGTTTCAAAGTCCCCGATTTTTGCGGGAATAGTCAGGCTCGCACGGTACCAGAGGAAGGATACTTTGCCGCCGCCGCGCCGGTCGGCCAGCCCCTTGGCCTCAATTGTTGGCCACGACGAATCATCGAAGCCGCTCTCGCCGGCATGGGGCTGGATGTCGTACGACGTTTTATAGCCGGGCATGGCGTTCGCAATCGCCGGTCCTTCGACGATCTTCGCCTCCATTGTCTTCCACTGCGCGCCGAACGCCGCTGATCCTTCCGCTGTCATCAGGTCAACTACCTTGGAAGGCACAAGCGAAGGCGGCATTTGAGGTAGGGGCGCAGGCGCGGCTGCGGGAGGAGCCGGCGCTTGCCCTGTTGCTATCGTCGGAATCATCATGGGAGCGCCGGCCAGCGCGGCGCAAATCAACACCTTGATAAGATCTTGCTTGCGCATCATTCCCCCTCAGTTTATCCGGGTTCCCCGTTTTGCAACCCGACCGCCCGCGAGCATACTCCCAATCGCCTGCGATGGAATGGATTTTTCATCCTTTAACTTTTCTATGAATCCGAATTAGTAGGTGACCAGAAATATCGCGAAGTATAACAAGCGTATGGTGCGCTGCACCTGCCCTCGGCAAAACGAACTTATCGCTTTGTCTCTCGGACACAAAACGTCTTGCCTTTTGGAAGGCTCCCTTATAGGCTCCCTGCTGCGAGCTTACCCCTAGCACGCCATCAGGACACCGAAGCGGCGATGAATGCGATGTCCCAAACGCGACCTGGTGTTTTAACCAGGGGCAAACGGAAAGTTCTGGCTTGGCCGCCAATTCGGATGGGCAGTCTTTTTGGAGGAACCCCATGAAAAAAATTGGTTTGATGTTTTTGATGTTGGTGGTCGGTGTGACCATTGGCGTCAGAATTTCCGGCAGGCTTTCCCCCGTCGAGGGGCAGGCGAAGCCTGGAACCGGATTTGCCGCCGTACCCGGAGCAGTGGGAGGGCAGGATCTGAACGGCGCCTACGATGTGGTGAAGAACTGGCCGAAAGATGTTAGCACGCTGCCCGGAAACGAGAAGTGGACTTACGGCGCGGGCGAAAGCGTCTTTGCCGAAAGCCCCAATCGCATTTATGCTCTCTATCGCGGTGAATTGCCAAAGATGGCGCCGCCGAAAGCGATGCTGCTGCCGCAAGCCGGCCCAAGCCTAAGCTACCCGGTTGCGGGATTCTGGCGCGATGCCACCACGGCTTCGCTGCCCGGAACAGGCGGCACGGATCAGGATACCCGGGAATGGTTGACTTCCTGGGAAGGGAAGTCGCCTGACCTCGGAATCAAGGGCCCGCCCTACCGCGAACTGGGCGTGGACGCGAAGTGGGAGAACTGCCTGGTCGTCTACGACGGCAGCGGGAACATTATCGAGACCTGGAAGCAATGGGACAAGCTCTTCCGCCGTCCTCACTCCGTCTACATCAGCCCCTACGATCCGGAAAAGAATGTGTGGGTGGTGGACGACAACATGCAAGTCATCTACCGGTTCACGCATGACGGCAGCAAGCTCCTGCAGACGATCGGAACGCCGGAAATTCCCGGCGACGACGCGACGCACTTCAACCGTCCTACGTATCTTGATTGGCTTCCGGATGGCACCTTCTTCGTCTCCGACGGCTACACCGGAACGCGCGTGGCCAAATTCGACAAGAACGGAAAATTCCTCATGCAGTGGGGCACGAAAGGCGGCCCGCGACGCGGCGGAGATAACGAACCTCTCGAAACGCGTCCCGGCTATTTCAGCAACGTGCACGGGATCGCCATTGACCAGAAGACTCGCCACGTTTTCGTGAACGATCGGAACAATCACCGCATCCAAGTGTTCGATGAAAACGGCAAGTATCTCTACGAATGGAAGATTGACAATCCGCCTTCCAGTCTCCACTTGCTCTACATCGGATCGGGAAGCACGCTCTGGACCTTCGATCGCACCACCAACAAGATGATCGAGTACGACCTGCAAGGCCATCTGCTGTACACCTGGGGGAGCATGGGTGATTATCCAGGCTACCTCTGGGGCGTGCACGGATTAAGCGTCGACCAGGACGGCAATCTGTACCTCGCGGAAGTGGACTCGGGACGCATTCAGAAATTCACGCCGCGGCCCGGAGCCAATCCCGCGTTCCTGCTTGCCAAGCCGGTCTATTCGGCCTGGAAGCAGTAGCGAGACATCCGAGAGGGCTGAGCTGGCCGCGGCAATTTGCGGCCAGCCCGGCCAGTTGTTTTTTCAACAGCGAGTCCCCGGCAAATTATTCGAGAAACTCATTCGGCGCCTTAGTGTTTGGGGGACACATCGGAATTTTCGATTTGGACCCTCGGCTTGGCGGTTTACTCGGAGTTGGGCTTATAATGTGGCCACTCTGCAATCTAGAGCGACGAAAAAATGAGGAGGTCCGCATGAACGGAGATGGATTGCGATCCTTAAAAGCGCGGCGATTGTTTCTGGCCCGGCTGGGCGTGGGAGCCGGCGTTGTTGGCGCGAGCGTCGTCGGCGCTCCCGCGGCGGCAGCGCAGGTTGCGGCGGATACGCCGTGGCGGCCCGCTCGCCACACGCAGGATGATTGGTACGACAAGATTCCCGGCGTGCACCGATTCCTGTTTGACGCCTCGACAGGAGAAAGCATGGGCTGGGCGCTCCAGTTCGCCTCCAACTATTTCACGGCGAACCAGGTGGCTTACGGCCTGAAAGAAAGCGACCTCGCCGTTGTCATCGTCGCGCGCCACAAGGCCACTTCGTTTGCCTATAACGACGCGATTTGGGCCAAGTATGGCAAGCAAATTTCCGAGCAAGCCGAATTCATGGATCCGAAAACCAAAGAGCCGCCCAAAATCAATGTGTACGGTCCGGCGGGCGAGACGCCGCAGGCAGGAAAGATGGAAGCGCTGATCAAAAACGGCGTCCAGTTTGCCGTTTGCGCGATGTCCACTCGAGGGATTTCCACCAGAATCGCCAAGGCCAACGGCCTCGAGATCGATAGCGTAGTCAAGGAAATCACTTCCAACCTCATTGGGAACGCGCGAATGGTTCCGGCGGGAATCCTGGCGGTGAATCGCGCGCAAGAACGAGGCTACTCGTTCATCTACTCAACCTGAACGGCGCTCAGTCGCAGCGTTCCCCTGCGTATCTTTCGGACTTACGGACACTTTCGTATGGTAATCTCTGGCGAGTTGCACCGGCCGCTCCAACAAAAATCAGAGGAGCCAGAAATGAAAATATTGTTCAGGGCATTCGCTCTCACCATCCTGTTTGCATCTTTCACCTACGCCGCTCCCGGTGGAGTGATTTCCGGCACCGTCAAAGGCCCGGATGGGTCCACCTTCAAAGGCGCTTTCGTGCGCGCGCAGAGCACGAAAACCAAAATCACGGTGAATGTCCTGTCCGACCGGAACGGCGCCTACCGGATTCAAAACCTGGACGCAGGTGAGTATCTGGTGACGGCTGTCGCGGTGGGCTACAAGAGCGATCCTCGCACCAACGTGAAAGTGGATACGGACCAACCAGTATTTCTGGACTTCGCTTTACAAAAGGGAACGGTCCGATGGGCGGACCTTTCCATTCACGAAGGCCAAGTCCTGATGCCCGAAGGTGCCGGCAAACAGTTGTTGTTCTACAGGTGCATGAGCTGCCACGGACTTCAGACCAAGATTGCGGCGGTTCGCCGCGATGAAGAAGGCTGGCAAAACTGCGTCGCCTTGATGCGCGACCGTGCGACCGTGCGAGCGGCGTTGGCGATTTGCGGATTACGGAGGACGACGGCGCCGCAGTCGCCTCCTATCTCGGCAGAACCTTTAGCCCCGATTCGGATCTTCCCCGTTCTCCGGCAGACCTCCCCGCGTATCCGAAAGCCAAACACGCTGAATTCAGCGACGAAGCGATGAAAATTGTTTACGTCCTCTACGATTTGCCGAAGTTGGGCCGCATCCCCTGGGTCGCCTATCCCCAAAAGGACGGCAGCGTCTGGATGCCTCATTCCTGGACAGCCGATCAAATCGCCAAACTCGATCAGCGAACGGGCGAAGTTCAGGAATTCGACGCTCCCATCGGCACGAGAAAAGCGTTGCACCTGCACTCCGTAACGGAAGCCCCGGATGGCATGGTTTGGTTTTCCGAAGATGCGGCCTGCAAGCTCGGGAAATTCGATCCTGAGACGCGGAAGTTCACCGAATATCAGCCCAATTTTTGCAAGCCGAAGGACGACGACGCGAAGACCGGGCGGGGAATGAACTCAATTGGGCTGGGAAGCATGAACTCGATTCGTCTCGATCGCTTTGGGAACATCTGGGCCGGAGGATCGATCCTGCTGCGATTCGATCCCAAGAAGGAAGAATTCATGGAGTTCCCAGAAGCGCGCACGCCTTATGGCATCGAGCTCGATCAACAGGGCAACATCTGGTTCGCCGAGTTTCCGCGCGAAGGCATGATCGGAAAGATGGACACGAAGACGCTGAAAATCACGAAATGGACTCCGCCCACGACGGAGAAGCTCGCCGCGCTTAACAAAAATCAGCCCGATGAAAATTATGGCAACAGCTCGACTCATCCCAAGACGTTGGGCCCGCGGCGAATTACCGTTGACTCGCAAGGCGTCGTCTGGTTTGGCGAATGGTGGGGCAATCAGATCGGCCGCTTCGATCCTAAAACGGAAAAGTTCCAGGAATTTGCATTGCCCGATCCCGATCCCACGCCCTATGCGATTGCAGTCGATCGCAATGACAATGTTTGGTACAGCTCTTACGACGACGATATTCTCGGCCGCCTGGACCCGAAGACGGGTTCGGTCGTCGAGTTTCCTATGCCATTTTCAGGGAATGGCATGCGAGAACTCATCCCAGATTCACAAGGGCAGATTTGGTTCGGCACTCCGTTCAACAACAAAGTCGGCTATTTCATTCCACCCGAACAGCCGAAAACAGCGCAGCGTTAGTTGAGCGATCCAATATCCGCGAGCCCTGCCACCGTTTGGCGCCCTGGTAGCGCCGTTACGTATCGTGTCCCCTTCTCTTGCCCAACGCATCCACCGGCGCTGAAAGCGCCGTCGTTGCTAGCCCAGGGCAACGCCCTGGGTTTCCGGTTCACGCCATCGGAGTGCGCCCTGAAAGGGCGCAGGGATCCTCCGCCCCTTCAGGGCGGACGATCATGCTTGGACACGATACCCGGGGCGTTGCCCCGGGCTGGCATCCTCCGCGCCGTTGGCGCGAAAACGCGGCTTTGTTTTCAGATGGGGAAAAGTGCCAACGATTTCTGAGGGAACTAGGTTACCTTTAGAATTGTTGGCGCGACGGCATCGAGAGAGGACCGCGGATGGAGAACGTGACCAAGGGAAAAAAAACTGGGCCGCTCGAAGGGCTGAAGGTGGTCGATCTTTCACACATCATGGCTGGCCCCGCCTGTTCGATGCTTCTGGCTGACATGGGAGCGGACGTCATTAAGGTGGAAAAAATTCCTGGCGGGGAGGATGCGCGGCGCATGGTGCCGCCAACAATCGGCGATGAATCCGCGGCCTTCCTGATCATGAACCGCAACAAGCGCGGCATTGCATTGAACCTGAAGACGGAAGAGGGACGCGGCGTCCTCTCGCGTTTGCTGAAGGACGCCGACGTATTGATCGAGAACTACCGGCGCGGCACGATGGAAAAGATGGGCTTCGGCTACGACGCGCTGCATGCGCTGAATCCGAAACTGATCTATTGCTCGATCTCCGGATTCGGACGAACCGGGCCCTACGCCGATCGCGGCGGGTTCGACCTGGTTGCGCAAGGCATGACCGGATTGATGACCATTACGGGGGAACGTACAGGGTCGCCGCCAATGAAAGTGGGACCGCCCGTGACCGACATAACCGCCGGCATTCTCGCCTGCGTGGGCGTGCTCGCAGCCTTGCATGCGCGCGAGTCCAGCGGTCAAGGGCAGATGGTGGACACTTCGCTCTTTGAAGCAGGGATCACTCATACGTACTGGCATTCGGCCATTTGTTTTGCGACGGGCCAAGCGCCCGGGCCGATGGGGACAGCGCATCCATTGAATGCGCCCTATCAGGCGTTTCCCGCTTCGGATGGCTGGATCACAGTCGGCGCCGCGAATCAGGAAAATTGGTTGCGGCTGCTCGAGGCGCTGGGAGCGCCGGAATTGCGCGACGATTCGCGCTTTGTAAACAACGCGGGGCGAATGCGCAATCTATCCGAGCTGACGGAGGTGCTGTCGCCACATTTCCAGCGCCGCACCGTGGCCGAGTGGCAGCGTCGTCTGGAGGAATCCGGTGTTCCGGCAGGACCTGTGTTGAACATTGCGCAGATGCATGCCGATCCGCAGACGCTAGCGCGGGAAATGATCGTCGAGACCACACATCCCACGGCCGGAAAGGTGAAAGCTATAGGGCTGCCGATTAAATTTTCGGACACGCCGGGCGGCGTGCGCAAGCCCGCGCCGTTATTCGGCGAGCACACACGAGAAGTGCTTCGTGAGCACGGCTTCTCCGATGCTGAGATTGATCGGATGGCGGAACTCGGTGCCATCCAAATGCCAGCCTCCACCAAGAAAGGCGCGACACGATGAGCCAGGAAATTCTCTATGAAGTCAAGGATGGCGTGGGCCGCATCACGTTCAATCGGCCGCAGGCCCGAAATGCATTCACCTTCCGGATGTACGAGCGCCTTTCGGAAATCTGCCAGGAGGCCGCGGCCGATTCGTCCGTTAAGGTTCTGGTGTTGACTGGCGCGGACGAAAAAGCATTCGCGGCGGGAACCGATATTTCCGAGTTCAGGAATTTTTCCACCGCGCAGGACGCGCTGGATTACGAAGAGCGAATCAACAGCCTGCTCGACTCTTTTGAACGCATCCCCATTCCAACCATCGCCGCCATAGCCGGGGCCTGCACGGGCGGCGGCACGACGATTGCCGCTTGCTGCGACCTGCGTATTGCCGCGGCCAATGCCCGCTTCGGCGTGCCGATCGGCCGCACCCTAGGCAACTGCCTGTCGATGGCGAACTACACCAGGCTGGTGGCTCTCTTGGGGCCGGCGCGCGTAAAGGAAATCATCTTCACCGCTCGCCTGATCGATTCCGCCGAAGCGCGCGCGATCGGCCTGCTGAGCGAAGTGCTGCCCGATTACGCGGCCCTGCAAATCCGTGCGGACGAACTTGCGAGAACAGTTGCCTCCCAGGCGCCGCTCACCCTGCGCGCCACCAAAGAAGCGCTGCGCCGCATCAAGGAACAAATGACCCCCGAGGAGGACGGCAATCTGATCTTGACGTGCTACATGAGCCAGGATTTTCGCGAGGGCCTGGATGCCTTCCTGAACAAACGGACACCCAAGTGGACGGGAACATAGCTCACGTTTCTCATCTCGAACTCAATTAGCGAATTGTAGTTCTTGAAATCCAATGCGGAATGCAGTTAATTCGTGGCACCGGCCTCTCGCCGGCGTTTTTGCGCTCCGAACCAATCATGAAAAGCACCGGCGAGACGCCGGCGCTACAACCTCGCCTTATGGCATTTCTTGCGTCGGAACAACAGTAGTCCCGCCACGCGTGAAATCGAACCGCAGCGTCCAAGTACTCAAGACTCCTCGGCCCCCTACCTTGGGCGGATTGAATTTCCAATCTTGGGCCGCTGCCAGTGCCGCTCGCGCGAAGTATTTGCTCGGTCCGCGCGATTCGAGCACCGCATCCTCCACGTTGCCCGAACGATCGACATTCACCTTGACGCTGACGCGCACCGTCCCCCGAATGCTATTTCTCGCGGACTGGAGCACTTCAGGCTCGGCTTGATGAGCAACTTCCCCGTGGGCCGCGGAGGCTGCCGGAAATTTCTCTACTGCGTTTGTTTCTTCTTCATGCATCGACTCGGGATGAATCAAGGCAGGCACCGGAACAGGAGCTTTGGGGCTCCGTTCCTCCTCGGCAAAGTTCGATTTGTACGGCTTAGTTGAACGTTCCTTTGGCGCGGGCGCCAATTGTTTCGGCGCGGGTGGAACGACCGGCTGCTCGACTGAGGCGACCGGAACTTGCGGAGCATCTGAATGGCGGCGCAAAAGCTTCGGCCCTGCCAGAATTCCAGATAATACCGCCGCGCATCCGACAGCGATTGGCACAGCGTAACTGCGGCGCTTCGCAAGTGGCCTTAACGGCCGCGCGATAGCCTGCGGCTCAGTTAGCGCGGTACGGACTTCGGGCGCGATCGATCGGACTTGCGATTTTTGTGCGCGGCCCTCCAATCGAGTCGCGATTTGAGCAACGGTCCATCGGCTCTGAGGCTGGCGAAGCAAACAGTGGCGCGCTATATCGAGAAAAGGCTCCTGCAAGGTTTGAGGGAACTGCGGATCCTGTTGCTCCGCCGTTCGAACCACAGGCAGATTTTGCCTCAGCGTCTCGACCAAGGTCATGCCCAGCGACCAAACGTCACCCGCAGCTGACATGGTTCGAAACACCGGGTTGATGCCTTGCGCGTATTCGGGCGGATCGTAAGGAGTCTCTTGTCCGGGACCTTCCAGTGATTCCCCCGCGCGGCTCAGAGCGTCGCTGGATACTTTTAATTCGTCGCCGCTGGCCATGATGTTGGCCGGATTAATATGGCCATGCACGAAACCTTTCCGGTGAAGGTAGGTGAGGACATCCAGAACGGAGTCAAGCATCTCCCGGGCTTCGGCAGGCGTGAGCGCCCGGCCGGGAAGGACTTGCGCGAGGTTCTCCTCGGCACACTCCATTACGGCATAGACAAATACCGCACCATCAAGATCGAAGCGACCCGTGTCATGGATCGGAATCAAGTGAGGGTGAGACAGTTGAGCGGCCTGTTGCCAACGCGAGAGTTGGAGTTCAGTATTTTCTGGAGCCGTGGGAATAATTTTGATGGCGGCTTTTACGAGACGTTCACCCTCGTGGCGTTCGGTGAGAAATACCGCGCATTGTTCGGATCCGCCTATGTATCGAAGCAGCGGGAACTTCTGGTCGAGAATATGGTTTTCCCATTGTTTCCAGTTGTCGGACATGATTCGACCTTCTTGAAGGGTAGGCCAGGGAGTGACCACCATTGTACGCAAGTACGCGGTTCATGGTGTCAAGCGAATGCGGGCGAAGTGCCCATGCGGATAAGGCGTGAGAGGAGGACGGCGTGGAAGGACTCTTACCACGCGCGACACAAGGGTGTGCGACGCCCAGACAGTTCAGCGATTCGTCCAGGTCTCTCTTGCGAGGTAAGGCAAGTCGTGGGCCCAGTCATCTTCCTTCACGCCGCCGGGGTAAATCACGTGGGCCAGATTGTCTTTCGTGTAGGCTAGAACAAATGCCGCGTGTCCTACTTCATAAGCTCCATCCGCGCGCATCGCGGACTTCTTGGCGGGAGAGAGGTTCGCGGCAATTTGAGCAGCGTCGATTGCCGCCTCGCTTCCCGTGAGGCCGATGAAGCGCTTATCGAAATGATCGAGCCAGGAGCGCAGCACCTGAGGAGTGTCGCGTTCGGGATCGGTGGTCACAAACACGACCTTCAATCGATCCGCGGAAGCAGGCGGTATTTTCTTGATGGCCTGGGCGATCGTGGACATCTGGAGCGGGCACATATCCGGGCAATGAGTATATCCGAAGAACAGCAGCGTGGTGTACCCCTCGGTCTTCGACAAAAAATCGAACGGGGCTCCGGACGTATCGGTCAGCGTAAATTTCGGTTTCGGCAGGGGAGGGGAGACCAGTCCGCCGCGGTATGTCGATTCAGCGCTGCCAGTGCCAGCCGAAGCGGGCTCAGGCGCATTTTTCGGCGCCTGAGCCGACCCGCGGTAAACCGTCCCGAACAGAAACGCCAGGACCAGAAACACTTTGTAGAACAATTGCGACCGCATGGGATTGGCCGATAACCTATTCGTCTTCGTCTCCTTCAACAATTACCTTTCCGTACATTCCATCCACGTCGTGGAGGGCGCAGTGATAATAGTAGACCCCTTTGTTGGGAAAGAAGATGCGGATTCGCGTCGTGCCGGGAGGCACCTGGGCGGTTCCGGTCCGATCCGGTTCCGCTGCCTGAATGAACCCGGAATTCAGGAAACTATTCTGATTAAAGGGCGGTGGCGGCGGGGAAACAGAATTCTCCTGCGGCCTGAAGGCGGCAGAACAGGGAGTGGTCCCAGCCGTTGCAGCCGGAGACGTCGTGCAATTGATCGTGGCGATCACGACGCCCGTCCCTAGATCCTGGCAATCGGTGGTCATAGCCAACGTGCAAGTGACAGGCGGATTGGGGATCGGCGGGCCGGCAGGGAGGAAAAGAGCAGGGGGCAGGGAATAGAGCGTAGGGACAAATCCCGCGGGCTCCGTTCCAAATGTGACGGTATGAGGCTCGGTCGGATCCAAATTCGTCCACAGAACAGACTCACCGGCATGGATTCGAATCTCACCGGGGAGAAAGCGCACCACAGACCGGTATTGCAATCCCCCTCCTGTTGCAACGATCTCACCGATGCCGGCAGTCACCGTGTTATCCCCATCCCTACCATTATCCCATCCACGATTGTCGTCACCGTCACGGCTATCATTGTCGGAAAGCAAAGCGTTCGCCTCATCACGCGCCTGGTCGTCATAAAACCGTTGGCTGTGAATGAGGGGCGCATTCGCTGGAATATTTTCGAGAACATGAACTGTTCCGTTCATGTCCGTGTGAACCAAACAGACCAGCTTGTAATTGCCCGCTTTCGGGAATGTCACGGTAAAGGTAGCCCCGCCGTTCAAACCAGTTTGTGTGGAAACGCATGCGCTGCCGTCGAAGTCAGGTCCAATACTGCAGTTCACGTGCTGGACTGCAAATGGAGGCCCGGCCGGCGGGGGCCCCGACGGACGAACTTGTCCGGTAGCCAAGAAGGTAACCGTGTGGACCTCGTTCTTGGGAACAAAGGTCCACTGGATGCTGTCGCCCTCAAAAAGCCAAAGTTCATTTGGGAAAAAAGCGTCCGCCTGGACGGACTGGTCGCTGGTTTCTCCTCCGGCGTACGCGTTGTACGTCGTCTGCGCCTTTGCCGGCGATGCAATGAACAAGGCCGCCGCTACCAACATCAAACACAAACTGCCTGGGAACAGAATGCGTTTCATTTACTCCCTCCCTCAGAATTTTCTGAGACATCTTTCCGTCGAAACGGGATAGATTAACTTCAACAAATAATTTTTTCCCAATTTCCGAGTAGCGTTAATAATTCGTTCCGCCCCGTCCTGTCAAGTCAAACATAGATGAATCGTAAAATTCATTTTTCCGTACTAGGATTATCAGTACTGAAAACCGTTTGTGATCAGCAATAAAGCTGAGGTTTGAGTGGAGCAGGCTTCCAGCCTGCTGGGGTTGGTTGCAAGGAGATCGAGCCGTGGCGCAACTAAAACCCACAGGCTGAAGCCTGTGCTACTTAAACCTCCGAATTGCCTAACGGACTGCGATCAAGGGATGACGACGAAGTTGTTGAATCCGCGGTTGGCGTCCTGGAGAGAAGACAGTCCTTCGTTCACATCTTTGAGCGGGATGCGGCGGTGCTCCAACACCGAGAGATCGAGCGTCCCTGCGTGAGCCATTTCCGCAAGTTCCTGTCCTTCGCCAGTTGTGAACCAGCAGGAGCCGATCAGTTGGATGTTCATTCCCATCAACCGGTGCACGTTCAGCGGCAGCGGTTCGCCCACGCCGCCGATGTTGACGCCGCGCCCGCCGCGTCTCAAGGTATTCAACGCATCCTGCATGGCGCTCGACGGAGAGCCCGGCGGCAGCGTATCGATCACCGCGTCGACACCTTCACTGCGCGTTACCTCCATTGCCCATTCTTGAACGGGACGCGTTCCGACGGCGAACACCTCTACTCTTTTTGGAGCGAGAGCCTTCACGCGGTCCAGCAGCGCCTGATTGCGGCCAGTGCCGAGGATCGTCGTCACTCCCGTCGCCAAACCTACGAGCGCGACGCACAACCCGAGCGCGCCGCCGATCCCATTGACGAGCAAAGAGCGCCCTGGACCCGCGCCCGCTTTGCGTATCGCGGCGTAGGCTGTTCCCAGATATCCAAATCGAGCGGCCTGTTCGAAGGTGACATTGTCAGGCAGCTTGACGAGCGCTCTCTGCGGCGCAGTGATGTATTCCGACATTCCGCCATAGGGATACGCATCGAAGACCGCTTGCGACAATGGCCCACGTCCGAAATAACCCTGAAAGGTGAAGCCGGGGCAATTCACGATCTCGCCGCTTCGGCAGGGGCGGCAGGATCCGCATCCTCGAGCCGGATTAACGTAAACACGGTCGCCCGCTCGGATTGCATGAACCTGGCTGCCAACTTGCGACACGACGCCCGCTACATCCAACCCGAAAATCGCGGGGAGTTTCGGCAGCGGCAGGTAGGGAAACCACTCCGGCCATTTCGTCAGCACATTCTTCAGATTCGGCACGACCCCGCATGCTTTCACGGCCACTAGCACGTCCGTCGGGCGAGGTTCCGGAATCGGGATCTGCTCGAGCAACAAGGGCCCGCCGATTTCGTGCATACGAGCTGCAAGCATCGTCTTCATCCACGACTCCCCTGAATTTAAATCTCTCCAAATGCGGAGGCTGCGCAGGCGATTTCCGCGACAGCCTATCACAACCAGCCGGCAAGCAGAGATTTACGCTCCGGCCCGCGGCAGACAGGAATATAGGGGGGGAGAATTGAATTGCGGACAAATGGCGGAAACGCAAAATGTTCTAAAGGTGGGAATGTCTTAGTAGGTCTAGAGCGGGGAGCGAAAGCAGTTCATCAGCTACAACGCGGGTGAATCAGTCCTGGTCGGACACAATTCACCCCCTAGCGCGAACTCACTTTAATTTCGAGCTAATTGGCCTTCCATGCGAGCGACGGCTTAGTTTGCTGAGGCGCCGACTGGAAGCTCTTCGGTTTCCTTGCTTCCCTGAATCGACGATTGGGCGCGTTCGATCTCGATATGGCCCTTGAAATAGGCGCCTTCCTCGATGCTGATTCGGGTCGTCGTAATATCGCCGATCACCTGGCCGTCTTTCTTGATCTCGACGCGGTCGCGCGCGCGAAGATTGCCGGAGGCATTGCCGTAGACAATCACTTCGCGAGCGTTAATTTCCGAATTCAACTGCGCGGTGCGCCCGACCGTCAGACGGTGGCCACGAAGTGAAATGTTCCCTTCGACCTTGCCGTCGATCTGTAGGTCTTCGTCACTGGTGATTTCGCCCTTCACCACAATCGTTGACCCCAAACACGCCAAAGTGCGCGCGGAAGGAGCGTTGGGGCGTGGGGCGGCAGGTGCATTCATCGGCGCGCCGGGGATCCTCGACTCCTTGGACGAAGATGTGCCGGGCACCTCGGGCTGTGTTTCCTTATTCCACATGGTTCCTCCAACCTACGAGTCAAACATCGATTCGGTCCCATAGGACCAGTCTAAGGATTACTTTAGGCGGATGGAGCAAGCGGGGCTACCGCAAAATGGCAATGGATTGCTTACAATTAAACCTGCCCACCGGGACAGGTTGGGAGGAAGGGGACCGGATGGGCACCAATCAGACAGTAGCAGCCTTGGCGCGTACGGGAACTTTCTTGCCCAGCCCAACTTTCACCAGCTGGATTTCGAGAATGCCATCGCTTAGGGATGCTTTTACCTGGTCCGGGTCAATTTCAGACGGCAATTCCAAGGTACGAAAGATTTGGCTGGCGCGCCGTTCGGCAGAGACGCCATTCTCGTCACCCTGTTCTGCTACCTCTTCCCGCTTCCCGGTAATGCAAATCGAGCGAGGCGCAACACGCACTTCTAATTCCTTCTCGCCGAATCCCGGCACGGCAGCGAGGACGGTGAGTCCGGTCTCTGTCTCCACAACGTCCACTTGAACGTCCAGGAGAATTTCCGAAACAGCCTGGAGCCAATCTTCACGGTCACGGCCATCTACGGATCCACGAAGTTCAAACAACTCGTAGGCGCGGCGCGAAATCAGATCTCGGAACTCTTGCGAGAGCTCAAAGAATGCATCGCCCGGGTTCAGAGTAGAGACCTCCGGCGCAAGGAATCGTTTCGATTCCGTTTCGATTCTCATGTCTGTTTTCTCCTTAGTGTGAACTTTTCAGAGTGAGTGATTTTGACTTGAACAGGAAATGCATGCGGCGTGGACAACAGAATCATTAACGGGCACGGTAGATCAGTTCAACTGTGGATATCAAGAAACATTAAAAGGAAATGATAGGTGAAAGGTAACACCGGCCCATGATGAAAAATTCATTGTGAAGGAGAAGTTGCCGCTGTGTTCCGCCCTTGGCCGTGCACCGCATGTTCACATCGCGTCTACTCGTAATAGGCGGGCGCGTGTTTCAGCTTGTCGCTTTGCGTTTTCTCGTGATTGATCCACAACTGCGCATGATAAAAGGAAATCAGATCGGCCATCCGCTGCATCGACAATTGCGTCTGCATTTTTTGCTCGGCGGGCATCGTGCTGAAATAGGGGATGCGGCGGTTGTCCCAATTCTCCTGCAGGTGCACGGCGTCGCCGCTCAGCAAAATCCAGCCTGTTTTTGACAGGTGAACGAGGCAGGACTGATGGCCCGGCGTGTGGCCCGGAGTATAGACGATCATGACCGAGCCGTCGCCGAATACGTCCTGGTCTTCCTGCACCAGATTCACCGGATGCTCCTTCAGGAACGTAGGTCTCGTGTCCGAGGAAGGTTTGGCAATCCCCGTTTTTCCTGGAGCAAAGTAGTATTCATATTCAGCCTTCTGAATGAGGAACGGCACGGCAGGAAACAATTCCGCGTTGCCGATGTGGTCGGGATGAGTATGAGAAATTCCCACGAACTTGATGTCCGATGGCTTGACGCCAATCGCGGCAAGTTGAGACTCGAGCGTCTTCGCGCGCGTCCAGTGGATGTCTGTCGCCGGATTATTGCTCGGATACCAGCCGTCGGGCATGGACGCGACCGCATCGGAGATTCCGGTGTCCCACAGAAAATAGCCGTCCGCGTGATGGATCAGATAGCAGCTGACCGAAATGTCGATCGGCTTGCCGACGTTCACGCCCACCGTCCACCGGGACTCGTCGTTGGCGTGGCCTTGTCCGCAATCCAGCACATACAGCCGGTCGACCCCTTTGCCGCTCGGCTGCGCCCTAGACGCGCTCGACAAAAGGAACGCGGCAACTGTCAATAAAACTAAACTGAATCGCTTCATTGGAAGACTCCTGCGCAGTTTCACAGAGAATTCAAGTGATTGCCCCTGGGAACGCCAATCTCCCGATTGGCGCCGCGAAAAACGCCAATCAGGAGATTGGCGTTCCCAGGTTCCTACTTGTCCGGCCCACCGGGACATCCCCCGTTGGCGCCACCGCAATCGCCCCCGATATGTTCCGGCATCCCTTTTCCGGCGACCTCGGTCCTCATCCCCGCGGGGTCCTGAATGGACCAGCCATACTTGCTATCCACTTGCGGCTTGTAGCCGCGCCGCTCCAGCTCGGTTTTGGCGGCATCCCGATTGAAATTCTCGACCGACAACGAGAAATGCGCGACGTACGGTTTCTTTTCGGGGTGCTGGCTCTGGCGGAGATACATGTAATTCTCACCAAACCTGAGGAAACAAATCGGCCCCCCTTGCGCGTCCACGCCGAACACATCGCCCGGCTTGTAATAGACCAATTTCATTCCGAGCAGGTTCATGTAGAAGTCCCGCGATTGATCCACATCGGCAACGTTGTACACCAGATGGCTCACGGCATAGGCCTTGAAACCCTTGCCGTCGGGCCCGGGAATCGAGCCGAGGTTCTTGGTGCCATCCGATTCCTTGGCGGTTGGCGCCGCGGCTCCGGGAAAGACGCCCTTCGTCGCACAAATCTGAATCGTGGTGCCGCTCGGATCCTTGATGGACCAGGCGTAAGCGCCGTCGGGTTTCGGTTCGAGCCTCCGGCGCGTCAGTTCGGCTCCCACCGGCTCCAGTTCAAAATTTTCGATCGAGAATGCGAAGTGATCGACATTGCCCTGACCCATTTGCGCCGACCAGTTGCCGGGCGCCCGGTCGAGCGGCTTGTTGAGCGGGCGAATGTAGATGGCGCTCGGCGGACCGCCGCATTCCACTGAACACTGTTTGCCGTCGTCATAAACCAGTTTCATCCCAAATAGGTTCACGTAGAAATCGCGGACTTTCGCGTAATCGGCAACTTGATAGTTGATATGATTGTAGGCCACCGCTTTGAGAAGCATGCCTCCGGACATCGCCGCCTGCGCGCCGCCCCCGGCAAAGGCCGTAGCTTCGGGCGATATGCTTGCAGCGAATGCCGCGACTGCTGTCAGGCCCAGCGCTTGCATGAGCTGGCGCCGATCGATCCTTCCGCTCTCGAACGCCTTACGGAGTCCTGCAATATTTTGTCTCATCGCTGATCCTCCAGGAAATGTCCGCTCAAACTCGATAGCCGCAGTGACGGGATTGTATTCCCTTGCGATTCGGATGGCACAGGTTTTTAGTGGCGCAGGCTTCCAGCCTGTGGGGTTTAGTGCTTGCAAGAATCAAACCCCACAGGCTGGAAGCCTGCGCCACTAAGAACTATTTCAAAAGCGCGCTTGCCTTCGCCGTTGGAGGATGCGGGCGCGACTGCAGGAATGCGTAGATGTCAGCCAGTTCCTGATCCGAAATGACTTTAGCGGTATACGGCGGCATCTCTCCCGTGGGCTTGCGAAGGTAGCGGGAGAGCACATCGAACGGGACAGGGTCGGGAGCGATCCGCGGTCCGGTCATCACTGAACCTTGTCCTTCGCGGCCGTGGCATTCGTAGCAGCCGTTCTTGTTGAAAATTTTCTTGCCGTTTTCCGCATTTCCGGCCGACGCATCGGAAGGCTTTGACGCTTGCGCTGCATTCACTGCGCCAATATGAGCAGAGCCGTAAGATAGCGCGATTGAAATAGCGACGACGGCAGCCGAAAAGTACCCACGAAACCTGTTCATGCTTGCTCCTTAACACTCTCCAAGACCACCTGGCGCGCCTTATCGAGGTTGCGTGACAACGTCCAGCAGTGCCGGCTCGCCGCGTTTGACCACCGCAATCGCTCGCCGCAGAGCCGGTGCAACCTCGTTGGGATCCGTGATTGGGCCCTCGGCGTAAACGCCCATGCTTTGCGCGAGCTTTGCGAAATCCATGGTCGGATCCTCGAACGTCGTGCCGATACCGGCGCGGTCAATACCGCGATTGTGACGGTTGGCCATGCGCTGCACGTGCATCAGCTCTTCATGATAGGCGCGATTGTTGTGCATCACGCTCAAGATCGGAATGCGGTGATGCGCCGCGGTCCACAAAACGGCGGGAGCAAACAGCAGATCGCCATCGTCCTGAATGCTGACCGAGAAGCGACCATGCTTCTTGTTCGCCAGGGCTGCGCCTATCGACGCGGGAGCGTTGTATCCAATACCGCCGCCGCCCTGCGTCCCGATGTACTGGTATTGCTTATCAAAGGGCCACAGCCGCAGGGGCCACCAGCTGAAGTGCCTGAGAATCGAAACGAGCGACCAATCTTCGTTCTTGATCTGGTTCCAAAGCTCGGCGCAAAGGCGGCCCGTGCTGACGGGACTCGCGTCCCAGGCGTATGTCGCATCGGTTCGCGCCTGTTCCAGCGCGCGATCGTGCGCCGACGCCAGCTTGGCGCCGCGATCCTTCAAAGCTTGCTTGCGATCCGCGGTAATCAGGCGCTTGGTTTCTTCAATCAGCGACGGCAGAGTCGCCTCCGCATCGGCCGCCATAGCCAAATCAACACCGGTGTAACGGTAAAAATCCTGATAATTGGCTTTGGTGTAGAGGTCGCCGGTGGTGATGCTGATCAGTTTCGCATCGCTCTTCATGATCGGGCGCGAAGTGCGGTTCACTTGATCGTGCATCGTGTTCAGCGCGTTCCAGAAGTCAGTGGCTTCCAGTCCCATGATTACGTCGGCGTTTGAGACCACCGCGCCGCGGCGCGAGGATTGGTTGAGCGGATGTCGCGTGGGAAAATTCATGCGCCCGGCCTGATCGATGACCGGCGCCTGAAGCGTTTCGGCAAGCTCGACAAGCAGGTCGATGCCGGCCTGCGTCCGCGCGTAGCGGTCCACCACGATCAACGGATTCTGCGCCTGAACCAGCATGCGGGCCGCCTCGGCGACCGAGCCGGAATCGCCCTGCGGAGGAGCCGCCAGCGTCAGTTTCGGAATGTGCAGCGCCGCGTCCGCGGGAATCGGATTTTCCTGCAGTTCGCTGTCCGCCACGAGCAGCACGGGCGCCATCGGCGGCGTCATCGCAATTTTGTACGCGCGCACTGCGGATTCTGCAAAGTGCGACAACGAAATGGGCACATCGTCCCACTTCACGTAGTCGCGGACCATCGCCGCGGCGTCCTGGACGCTGTGGGGCCACTCCCCGTAAGCCGAGTCGCGTTTGGTGGCGTCCAGATTGTTGCCGATCACGATGTAAACCGGCACGCGGTCGCAGTAGGCGTTGTAGATCGCCATCGCGGCATGCTGCAATCCCACGGTGCCGTGCGCGAAGATGCAGAGCGGTTTCCCTTCGATCTTGGCGTAGCCGTGGCCCATGGCGACCGACGACTCTTCATGGCAACAGGAGATGAACTCGGGATCCTTGTTGCCTCCATAGTTGATCACCGATTCATGCAGCGCCCGGAAACTCGAACCGGCCACGGAGCAAACGTACTCGATGCCGAGGGACTTAATGATGTCCACCATGAAGTCCGACCCGGAACGGTCCAGGGTCAGCACTTCGGCATCCGCGGGCGGGTCGGCTTCGATCACCGGCGGCAGCAACGGCATGGCGGCGGACGTGCGCTCTTCGACCGGCTGCGCAGGCAGAGCCTCTGCCGGTGCAGCAGCCAGCGTCGCCGCTCCGGCTACTACGCTCTTCAAGAAGTCTCGACGCCCAGCCGGTAATTTTTTCGATTTCGCCATGGGTCCTTGCCTCCGCTGTTGAACCAAGTCCGGAGTGGCGCAGGCTTCAGCCTGTGGGGTTTAGCACTTGCAAGGACCAACCCCCCACAGGCTGAAGCCTGCGCCACTAATCCCTCGAAATAATCCGCTGCCCAAACGGCAACATACGACTAACCGTCGACGATTGCAATCCTCGCTCGCGGTCAACGAGGGTTCGGGCGTCTCGCCGCTAGCACACAAATAAACGCGACCACAGCAAGGGCCGCAGCCGTATAAAAAGCGACCCCATAGTCTCTGTACTTGTCAAAGAGCACACCGCCGATGGTCGGCCCGAGAATCCCCGAAAATCCCCAGGCAGTAAAGAGCGTGCCGTAATTTGCTCCGGCATGCCGTGTGCCCCAAAAATCAGACACGGTCGTGGGAATCACCGAGGCTTGCGCGCCATAACAAAAATACACCAAAAAGATCAGCATATAGAGCGCAGCCAAATGAGCGCCAACCCAGTACAGCGCGGGCATGGCCACGCTGGACATTGCCAGCACCGCGCGCAACGTATTGAGCCTGCCCATGATGTCGGAAAGCCATCCCGACAGGACGCGGCCGGAGACATTTCCAAACGCTCCCACCACGAGTCCCAAAGTTGCCAGTGTCGCGCTGGCGATGCCCTGGCTATTCGCAAAGGGAATCAGTTGGCTGATGACCATGAGTCCTGCGGTGGATCCAAGTCCAAAGCCGAGCCATAGCAAATAAAAGGCCGGCGTGCGCAACACTTCTCCTGGAGTGAATTGATGGCGAATTGTTGGCGCAGCATAAACAGAAATATTCTCCGCCGTGCGCCGGCCGACAACTGGATTCCTCAAGAGAAAGGCGGCAGTCATGGTCATCACAAGAAAAATTCCGCTGAGGATCATGCAGGAAGTGCGCCAGCCAAAGCGCGGAAACAACACCAGATTTGCGAACGTGCCGAAAACAGCCGATCCGCCGCCAAATCCCGCGAGCGCGAGACCGATCGCCAATCCCGTTCGGTCTGGAAACCACTTGGCCATGACCGGAACGACAGTCCCAAAACCGAATCCGAGACCAGTACCGCCCAATACTCCGTAGAAAAAGTAGAGAGAGTACAAGCTCGATGTATACGCAAAAAGTAAAAAACTCAAGCTAACTAAGATGCTTCCCGTCACCGAGATCCAAAAGGGCCCAACCCGGTCTTGAAGTTTTCCAGCAAGAAGCAGTGAGGCCGCAAACATGATCACCGCGAGCGTAAAAACGGAAGACGTTTGCGCCCGCTTCCATCCAAATTCGTTTTCGAGTGGAGTGACGAATATACTCCAGGCGTAGAGAGTGCCGAGGGCGAGAGTCATCAGAAGCCCGCCCAGCATTCGCCACCATCGGCTGATCGAAGCCGCTTCGCCGCTTAGCCCGACGGGCAGTGCCATGGATCGTTCTGAAATGCCGTCGGATGTGGGAGTCGCTGCCATCAACCTTTTCCGTTCATGCTTTTCGCGGTTCGATTTTCGGGCCTTCGATTCGTTTGGGAACATGCCCTCGCTTGTAAATCATGACGGTTCGCTTGAATTCGATGACGACGGTTCCATCCTGTTTGAAGCCCGTAGTCTTGAAGCGCACAATTCCAACATTTGGTCTGGATTTCGATTCCCGCTTCTCGAGAACTTCGCTTTGCGAATACAGAGTATCCCCGTCAAAGAGGGGATTCGGCAGGCGCACTTCATCCCAGCCGAGATTGGCCATCGCATTTTGGGAAATGTCGGCAACCGATTGTCCGGTAACGACCGCAAGAGTGAATGTAGAATCGACCAAAGCCCGGCCGAATTCCGTTTGTGCCGCGTAGGCGTGATCGAAGTGGATCGGGTTGGTGTTCATCGTCAGCAAGGTGAACCAAATATTGTCGGTCGCAAGAACCGTGCGGCCCAGCGCGTGGCGGAAAACATCTCCAACCTCGAAGTCTTCAAAAACTCGTCCAGTCCAACCCTCTTTAATGGCCATCATCGCCTTCCTTGGTTTTTCCCTGGGAACGCCAATCTCCCGATTGGCGTTTTTTTTAACGCCGCCAATCGGGAGATTGGCGTTCCCAGGGAAAATCAGATCATCCTATCGCGCCGCCAACCTGCAATCGTCTCTGAATTAAAGCCCAATTCAGCCAAAATAGCGTCGGTTTGCTGGCCCAATGCCGGAATTTGGTTCAGGACAGTTTCCACATTTTCCATGGTGACCGGGGGAAGAAGCGCCGGCAGCGGGCCCGCCGGTGAATCCACCGTGCCCCAGCGCCCTCGAGCTTTCAATTGCGGATGGTCCACAAACTCTTGAACGCTGTTCAGCCTGGCGTTGGCAATCTGCGCGGTTTCGAGACGCGCGATTATCTCGGCGGCGGTCAGCTTCTGGAAAACTTCCCGCATCGCTTGATCGAGCTGCGGCCGATTCTGAACTCGCTTGGCATTGGAATCAAAACGAGGATCGGTCAATAGTTGAGGATTTTCCAAAACTATTTCGCAAAATCTTTTCCATTCGCGTTCATTCTGCAGACCGATATAGACCACTTTGTTGTCTCGGCTCTCCACCGGGCCATAAGGCGCAATGATCGCGTGGTTTGCCCCCGAGCGCCGCGGAGCCGACCCCCCGAACGAGTAGTACGCGGCGTAGCTCATCCATTCCGCGAGCGAATCGAAAAGGGAAGTCTCCAACGCGACGCCTTCGCCTGTTTTCGACCTCACCAGCAGCGCCGTCAATATGCCCGTATAGGCATACATGCCGCAGGCGATATCGGCGGCGGAAATTCCAACCTTGCACGGCGTTTCCTCCGTCCCGGTAATGGAAATCAAGCCCGTCTCGGCCTGGACCAGCATATCGTACGCTTTCTTGTCCCGGTACGGCCCTGAAGACCCATAGCCCGAAAGATCGCAGATAATGAGGCGCGGATATTTTTTGCGCATCTCCTGCGTGACAAAGCCGAGCCGCTCCGTCGCTCCAGGCGCCAAATTCTGCACAAATACATCCGCTTTTTCGATCAGGCGTTGGAGAACTAATTTCGCTCCCGCCTGCTTCAGATCCAGCGTCAAGGATTCCTTCGATCGATTGAGCCACACGAAATGGCTGGAAAGCCCTCGCACGGTCGCATCATAACCGCGCGCAAAGTCTCCGACTTCCGGCCTCTCGATCTTGATCACGCGCGCGCCCAAGTCCGCCAGTTGCCGAGTGGCGAACGGCGCAGCCACGGCCTGCTCCAGGGACACGACCGTGATTCCTTCGAGCGGCCGCATCAATACGACCTGGGCAGGCCCAGAACGTGCTCCGCCAGATAGCTCAGAATCAGGTTCGTGGAAATGGGCGCTACTTGATAGAGCCGGGTCTCGCGGAACTTGCGCTCGATATCGTATTCTTCGGCAAAACCGAAACCGCCGTACGTCTGCACTGCAACATTCGCCAGTTCCCAGGAAACGTCGGCCGCCAGGAGCTTCGCCATATTCGCTTCCGGGCCGCACGCTTTGCCGCCGTCGAACAGAGTAGCCGCGCGCGAGACCATCAGCCGTGCCGCTTCCAGGTTGGCGTATCCGCGGGCGATCGGGAATTGAACGCCCTGATTTTTTCCGATCGGCCGGCTGAAGACGACTCGCTCATTCGCGTAACGGCAAGTGCGTTCCAGAAACCAGCGCGCGTCGCCGATACATTCCGACGCAATCAGGATTCGCTCCGCATTCAAACTGTCCAGCAAATAGCGGAATCCCTGGCCTTCCTCGCCCACCAGATTTTCGACGGGAACTTCCAAATTATCGAAAAACAATTCCGTCGTGGCATGATTCATCATCGTGCGAATGGGGCGAATCCTCAGCCCGTGCCCCACGGCCTGCCGCAAATCGACGAGAATGGTGGAAAGCCCTTCGGTCCGTTTCTTCACCTGGTCTGCTGGAGTAGTGCGCGCAAGCAGCAGCATCAGGTCGGAATGCTCGGCGCGCGATATCCAAATCTTCTGCCCATTGATCACATAGCGGTCTCCCGCTCTGACCGCCATGGTTTTTAGCTGCGTGGTATCCGTGCCGGTATTCGGTTCGCTCACTCCGAACGCTTGCAGCCGAAGAGAGCCATCGGCGATCTTCGGCAAATACTGCCGCTTATGCGCCTCCGATCCATGCCGCAAAAGCGTGCCCATGATGTACATCTGCGCGTGGCAAGCCGCGGCATTTCCGCCGCTGTGATGTATTTCTTGGAGGATGACGGAAGCCTCCGTGACGCCGAGGCCAGCGCCGCCATACTCTTCGGGAATCAGCGTAGCCATATACCCCGCATGCGTCAGGGCCTGGACGAAGGCCTCGGGGTAGGCGCGTTTTTCGTCCAGCTCGCGCCAGTATTTGTCCGGGAATTCACGGCACAAATCGCGCACGGCGGATTTCAGTTCTTCGTGCGATTCATCCACAGAGCTGTTCATCGGATTCAACGGAAGACCTCGTCCTAGGGCGAGCGCTAGCGTAAACTCTGTCCCAAAGGATACGCAATCGCTTAAATTCACAAACGGCAAGACGGCAGGATAGCAGAAATGATTTTCTAGGGTATCTTAGCGAAGGCCGGCATTCCGCGGAACGGTGAAATCATGGAACCGATAACTCGAACGCTCGTGTTTTTTTCTCACGCGCTCAATTCCAAGGATCTGAGCGGTGAAGTCGTCGAGCGCGCCAAGTATTTGCTTCTCGACTACCTTGGCGTAGCCATCGCCGGCTCGCTCACGGAATCCTCGCAGCCGATTCACCGGATGCTTGCGCGCACGGCGTCCCACGGCCCTTGTACCGTAATTGGTACAGCCTCGCAAACCACGCCGGAATTCGCGGCGCTGGCGAACGGCGCGGCGGCCCATAGCGTGGAACTCGACGACACCCATCAGGCCGGTTCCATCCATCCGGGCGTCGTGATGTTTTCAACAGCCATCGCACTGAGTGAAATTCATCCCGACATCGACGTTGGCCAATTTGTGACCGCTGTCGTCGCCGGATACGAAGTCGCCGCGCGCCTGGCAATGGCGCTGCAGCCGAAATCTCACTACGAATTGGGTTTCCATCCCACGCCGACCTGCGGCGTTTTTGGAGCGGCTGTAACTGCGGCGAAGCTCCTGCGTCTGAGCGAAGAGCAAATGCTTTCCGCCGTTGGGATCGCCGGCAGCATGGCCGCCGGTTCCCTGGAGTTCCTGGCGGATGGCACCTGGACCAAGCGGCTGCACCCAGGACTCGCCGCGCAAAACGGAATCCTGGCCGCGAATCTTGCCTCGGAAGGTTTTCGCGGTCCCGGCACCATTCTCGAAGGTCGCGATGGCTTTCTTTGGGCGTACTCGCGAAAGGCAAAGCCCGAGCTCGTTACGCAAGACCTGGGACAAAATTTTGAAATCATGCGGACCAGCATCAAGCCCCACGCGTGTTGCCGTTATATGCAGGCTCCTATCGACGGATTGATCGAGCTTGCTACGCTCCATGATATTCATCCCGAGCAAGTTGAGCGCGTCGAGGTTTCCGTCCTGGAAGCGGGTTGGCCTCTGGTGTGCGAGCCTCAAAAACGAAAATACTCCCCCTCGAATGTTGTGGACGCGCAATTTTCGATGCCCTACGGAGCCGCCGTGGCCCTGACCGACCGCGCGGCCGGCCTCGATCAATTCACCGGCGAAAGTCTCCATTCGCCGCAGATCAAAACCTTGATGGGGAAAGTGGTCCTGCAAAAAGATATGCGCATCGAAAAAAACTTTCCCGAAGAATGGCCCGCCATCGTGCAAATTTATCTGACGAACGGGAAACAGTTTGAAAAGTATATCCGATTTCCGAAGGGCGACCCGGAAAACCCGCTGACCTGGCAAGAATTGACAACCAAGTTCCAGTCGCTCGCGACGCGAGTATTTCCAAAGACTCGCTGCGAAGAAATCATCAACTCGGTAAAGGACATGAAACCGTCCACCATACTTCGCGAAATTTGGAAATTAACAGCCCGCTCGAAATCGCTATCTCAGCCCGCAAATTGATTCAAGTAGCACAGCCGCTCCTGGCTGTGCGGTTCTTGCAATCGTCGTTAGGCTGGATACTTCGCACGTGCAAGTTACAAAAGCTCACAGCCAAGAGTGGCTGTGCTACTCGAAGGAGACACCCGAATGGCAGGCAGACTGCACGGCAAGGTAGCGCTGATCACCGGGGGCAACAGCGGGATCGGGGAAGCGACCGCTCGCCGCTTCACACAAGAAGGAGCGAAGGCCACGATTCTGGCCCGCCGGGAAACGGAAGGCCGCGCGGTCCAGGAAGCGATCCGCAAAGAGGGCGGAGACGTCACTTTTCTTGCATGCGACGTCACCGACCGCGCCGCCGTGGAAGCAGCCGTCGCCCAGACCGTTAGCCTCTACGGCGGACTGCATGTGCTCATCAACAACGCCGGCGGCGGCGCCCGCGAAATGTTTCCCGCCGAATCCGATGAAACCTGGGATCGCGTTCTGCGAGTGAACCTGACCGCTTGCTTCCTCACGTGCAGGGCCGCGTGGCCGCATCTCATCAAGGCTGGGAGCGGCTCGATCGTGAATGTGTCCTCGTTGGCGTCCGTGTCAGGCGTGAGTGAAGCCGTTTTTGATCGCCACCCCGCGCTTCCTTCGGCATCCTACATTGCCGCCAAAGCCGGCCTCGAAGGTTTTACTCGTTACATCGCGAGCCTGGGCGGACGCCACAACATACGCGTCAACTGCGTCCGTCCCGGCCAAATTCTCACGCGGCGACTCACCACCGCCGCCGGCGAACATGTCTTCGCGCGCCACTTTGAAGTGTGGCAGTTGATCAAGGGTCCGGGTTACGCGGAGGACGTGGCGAGCGCCATGCTGTTCCTCGCTTCCGACGAGGCGCGTTTCATAACGGCGGAGATGCTTAATATAGATGGCGGAGCGGCGGCAAAATTGTGAATCCGCTGCAATATCAATTGAAGAATTCTTCACTTTGCCCGACGAAGGTCGACTGGCTTTGTAGGGCACGGCTTCGGCCGTGCCGAAAAGTTGCAGGATTAAGCCCGGCTTTAGCCGCTGCCCTGTTAGCGATTGAGTCGTCGTTCACGCTCTTTCAAGGTAGCCAGCCACTCTTGGCTCCCCCGCACAATCACGGCAAGGTTTACGCGGACAGCCAAGAGTGGCTGTCCTACCAAAACGCGAAAAGAATTCATTGAGGCCGGATTGAAAGATGTAGAATAACCACGATTCTGCGCGTTCCAATCGAAAACCCCAGTTTATGGAGAGCCGAATGAAGACAATGTGGATCGGAGCCGTGGCAGTATTCGCAATTTTGATTGCGCTTCTGGGATCAGCGCATGCGCAATCGGCGCAAACCCTGCCCATACCCAGCGTAGATTCCGCCATCGATTTCCCCAACGAACATGAGATGCCCGATCCAAGTCTGACCTACAAGATCGTGTTCGATGTCGGCAAGGCGTCCCCGAAAATTGATGAAGTGAATCCTACTCTCACCTTCATCTCACGGTTCTACAACACGCTCGCCAAGGGCGGCGTCCCGGCCGATCACCGAAAGTTCGTCGTCGTCTTCCATCAGGAAGGCACCGAAGTCGCCCTAAATAACGCGGCCTTCAAAGCTCTCAAGGAGGGCCATGAAAATCCCAACATTGCTTTGATCCACAGCATGAAGCAGGCTGGCGTCGACTTCCGCGTTTGCGGCCAGGGAGTGATGTCCAGAAAATTCGACATGGCCACCATCAATCCCGACATTCAGATCGATCAGTGGGCCATGACGACGATTATGAATCTCCAGGTTCGCGGCTACATTCACGTGGCAGGGAATTAGGCCGCTTCCTACCCGGGAACGCCAATCTCCCGATTGGCGTAGCTCAAAAGGTCCGCTGCGGCGCACGATTTACCCGGGAGCGCCAATCGGGAGATTGGCGTTCCCAGGCTGTAGCTCCTAAGTCCATATTATTTATATCGTTGACAGAGACTCGCCTCCGGGGTTATATCAAAGCAAATCCTTATTCGAGGGAGTTCCGATGGCAGACAATGAACTGACGGACCCCGGCTGTTCCGCTCCAAACACAGCGAATCAGATTTCGAGGCGGGACGTAATCAAAAGCGTCATTGCGACGGGCGTCGTGTCGTCCACAAGTTACTTGTTCCGCGTCTCCAAAGTGTGGGCGCAGGCATCTGCGCCGGGCGCGGTCGAACGGCTGATCACACTGAATGTCAACGGCCAGCAGCGGCGCGTGGACGTCATGAAGCAAGAGACGCTGGTGATGACGCTTCGCTACAAACTTGGCCTCACCGGCACCAAGATCGGCTGCGACCAGGCCGAATGCGGCGCTTGCACCGTGCTGATTGACGATGTTCCGTACTATTCCTGCTCCGTGTTCACGCATACCGTGCGGGACAAAAAAATCCAGACGATCGAAGGCCTCGCCAAGGCCGATGGCACCCTGCACCCGGTGCAGCAGGGCGTCATCGACGAGCAGGGATTCCAGTGCGCATTTTGTATGCCTGGTTTTGTAATGGCAACGGTAGGATTTCTGAAGACGAATCCCAAACCCACGCGCGAGGAGCTCGCCCGAGGAATTTCAGGCAATTTGTGCCGGTGCCAGGACTACGACAAGATTCTCACCGCGATGATGCGCGGCGCAGAGAATCTGAGGAAGGCGTAAACATGCCAAACGTAACGCCACCAAACAAATACAAGCTGATCGGCAAGGATTATCCCACTGCCGATCTTTACGCGAAGGTAACGGGCAAAGCGAAATATGCCGAAGACTATCGCGCCGACGGCATGCTCTTCTGCAAGCTGGCCCTGAGTCCCATGCCGCATGCGCGCGTCCGCGACATCGACGCTCGCGCGGCGCTGGCCATGCCCGGAGTGAAGGCGATCCTCACTGCGGACGACCTGCCCGCTCCGGCCAACAGCATCAACGATAACGGTACTGTGATCCTGGCCAACCCCAGGGGATTTCAAGCGCTAACGAATGAGCCGTTATATCAAGGCCAGCCGATTCTCGCTGTGGCCGCGGTCGATGAACTCACTGCCGCCGAAGCGATTGAAAAAATCAAAATCGATCTCGAACCATTGCCGTTCGTCGTCGATCCGCTGGTCAGCCTGCGGCCCAACAGCCCGAACGCAAGAACGGATGGAAACGTTTGGGTCCGTGTGCCGCCCCCTCCGCCGAAGCCCGGTGAGAGGCCCGCTTTGACTCCGCCGGAACTGCGCACCCTGAAGTGGACCCAGGAAGATTTCGAGGAGGCCAAGAACGGCCGGATGCCGATGGGCAAGTCGACGGAAGACTGGACGGTCGGCGATGTCGACACGGCCCTGAAGAACGCCGCTCTAGTTTTGGACGAAACGTTTGTCACCCCCAATACAAGCCACCAGTGTCTGGAGACCCGGACAGCGATGGCCTACTGGCAGAACGGGAAAGTCTACGTTCACACCGGCACCCAGAGCACGGCCCAGACCGCCCCCGCGATCGCACGATGGCTCGGCATTGACGTCAGCAACGTCGTGTTTATCAGTGAGTATACAGGCGGAGGATTTGGAAGCAAGATCACAGGCGATATCACGCTGGTGATCCCTGCGCTCCTCGCAAAAAAGACCGGCGCTCCCGTCATGATGCGCATTAGCCGCGAGGAGGAGAACTACATCGGTCGCGGGCGTCCCAGTCTGCACGGCCGGATGAAAGTTGGGTTTTCCAAGGAAGGCCGGATCACGGCCCTCGATATGTACGTGATCTGCGACAACGGTCCATATGACATGGTGGGCGACGCATTTTCGTCGGGACGTATCGTTTCGGTCCTGTACCAGCCCCAAACGATGCGCTGGCGCGGAGTGACCGTCCTGACAAACACCCCCCCGCGAAGTGCACAGAGCTCGCCCGGAGGGATGCAGGGAATCGCGATCATGGAGCCGGTCATCGCAAAAGCCGCGCGAAAGCTCGGCGTGGATCAGGTGGCCATCCGCCGCATGAATTCTCCCGAGGGCAAGGCCCCGTTCGGTCCGCTCGTGGCCGGCAAGCAGCAATACGCAACGAGCGCCTTCATCAAAGAAGCGCTGGACCGCGGCTCCGAGCAGTTCAAGTGGAATGAGAGAAAAGTGGGCACCGGCAAGAGGAATGGCTCCAAGGTGCGCGGTGTGGGTGTATCGATCAGCTGCTACTCCGGCGGCACGACGGGTTTTGACGGACTGTTTGTCATCAAGCCCGATGGCCGCGTGTATATCCAGTCTGGCGTCGGAAACCTGGGAACCGAGTCCTGGACCGACGTGCATCGTGTGGTCGCCGAACTTCTCGGTGTGCCGTGGGAGAAGTGCGACATCACCTGGGGCAACACGTCGAAGAATCTGCCATGGACGTGCCCCTCGGGAGGCAGCCAAACGACCCATGCCATGACCCGCGCGGCGCACGCCGTGGCGTCAGATGCGATCCAGAAGCTGCAACAGATTGCCGCCAAAGACATGGGAGGCAAGCCGGAAGATTACGTCGTTGCGAACGAACGCGTTTCGCATAAAGGCGGAGGCAACGGCATGACGCTGGCTCATGCTGCTCAGCGGGCGATTCAGCTGGGAGGCGCATACGATGGCCACGAATTGCCTCCGGACATAAACAAATTTACGGTGACATCGGCCACGGCGCTGGCGGGCCAGGGCTTGCTAGCTGTGGCGAAGGACAAATATCCACACGACGGCAACACCTTCTCGTTTGTAGCCACGTTTGCCGAAGTGGAAGCCGACGTTGAAACCGGCCAGTACCACATTTTGGATTTTCTGGCTTTTGCCGATGTCGGGACAGTTCTCCATCCAAAAGCGCTCGGCGGCCAAATTCTTGGAAGATCTACTTTGGGCATCGGCCATGCGATTGGTCAGAAGTGGGTATACGACCAGCACTATGGTCTGCCCGTCTCCCGGCGCTTTCACCACACCAAGCCGCCGACGATTCTGGATATCCCAGACAAGATGGCATGGGGGGCAGTCGAGATACCGGACCCGGAAACTCCCATCGGCTCGCGTGGTATAGGGGAACCGCCGGTTGGGGGCGGTTGCGCCGCGATCTTGAATGCTCTTTCGGATGCTCTCGGTGACGAGGTCTTCCGGCGGGCGCCGGTAACTTCCGACGTCATCTTGGCTTCTCTCGAAGCAGGCAGGCCGGCTCAGGACCCGCTGAGGTCCAATATTTAGTTTCTATATCGAGGAAATGGTAGGCCATGACCGGAACGGCTCGACTGTAAGCAATGAGGAGAACGGAAAATGGCTGTCATTCATGACGTAATACCAGCGTTCGAACTCTTCCAACCCACGTCAGTCGATGACGCGCTCGCATTGCAGGCCCGGCACGGCGCCAAAGCCTGGGTGCTGGCCGGCGGCCTCGATAGCTTTGACTGGTTCAAGGACCGGATCAAGCGGCCCGAAGTGGTCATCGATCTGAGCCAGGTCAGGGAACTGCGCGGAGTGCGTCCGGCGGGCGATGGTCTCGAGATTGGCGCGATGACCACGCTCACCGAAGTGGTCCGCCATCCCTTGGTTCGGGAGAAGTTCGGAATCCTGCCGAATGCGGCCGAGGCGGCCGCCTCGCCGCAGATTCGCAATCAGGGCACAATCGGCGGCAACGTCTCCCAGGATGCCCGTTGCTGGTATTACAGAGGCGGCTGGCCGTGTTATCGCGCCGGCGGCAACATTTGCTACGCGGATACGCCGACGGGCCTGAATCGCGAGCATGCGATCTTTGACGCCAATCGCTGCGTGGCTGTGAATCCTTCCGACACGGCGCCCGCTCTGATCGCTCTCGATGCGAAGTTCGTCATTCGAACGCCGAAGGGCGAGCGCGTCGTCGACGCCGAAAATTACTTCATTGGTCCCGGAACCGACATTACCAGGATGACGATCCTGCAGCCCGGCGATCTGCTGACGACCATTCGAATTCCGTCCACGTGGGCGGGCGCGCAATTTTATTTCGAAAAAGTTCGAGACCGCGCCGTGTGGGATTTTGCTCTGGTCAACGTCGCAGCAGCGGTAGTGATGTCCGGCGGCACGATCCAGCGCATTCGCCTCGCGGCGAACGGCGTGGCCGCGCATCCGGTCCGATTGACGGCGGTCGAGGCTGCGGTGGTCGGCAAGCCGTGCACCGAAGAGACTGCTGAAATGGCCGGACAGGTCGCGATAAGGGGAGCCGAGCCTCTGCAATATAACGGCTTTAAGGTGCCGCTGTTGAGGAACCTGGTGAAGCGCGCGATTCGTGGCACGGCCGCGTAGCACAGGCATCCGCCGCGGCGGACCTGTGCGGGTTTCGCGATCCTGTCTCGGCCGACTGCGTGCCTGCGGTCTACAAAACCACACAGCCAAGAGTGGCTGTGCTACTGGCAGGAGGGAACTTGAACCTCATTCAATGGGCGCAAAGTCCGTGGGGACAGCAGGTGCCGATCCATATTTCCTGGATCCTCTTGTGGGTTTCCGCAATCGGGGCATTGTTGTTCCTGATCGTCCATGCGCTTTACGTGAGCATTTGGGCCAAGCCTGCGCATGCGGCAGCCTCTGCCGGCGCTTCCGGCGCGGCCGCAGCGCGAATTCCCGAGCGCGTTCCCCGGCACAATCTCAGCGCGCGGCTATTTCACGCGATCATGGCGCTGGCCATGCTTGCCTTGCTGTTCACTGCATTTCTCCCCAAAGTGGGCGTCGAGTTTCCGTGGGTCACTTACCACTGGATCGCGGGAATCGTTCTTTCGATTTCCGTCATCTATCACATCTTCGATGCTTTCCTCGGTCAGGATTTCTGGTCCATCTGGCCTGACAAGGTAGACATCGAGGACGCTGGACGGAGAATGAAGCGCGGTATGGGGCAAGCCGCTCCCGAACCGCGAAAATTCGCGAAGTATCCGCTGGAGAATAAGCTGTATCACTTGGTGGTGATGCTGGCCGGGCTAGCCGTGATCGGGACGGGCCTCTTCATGATGAAGCGCGTGCGTACGCCCTTCTTCCCGCGCAATCCATATCTGTTCAGCGATATGACCTGGGGCTGGATGTACGTGCTGCACGGGCTCGCGGGCGTCGGATTTGTCGCGCTCGTCACGGTGCACATTTACATGGCGATCCGCCCGGAAAAATTCTTCATCACCAAGTCGATGATCTTCGGCTGGATGAGCCGCGAACAGTACCTTGAACACCATGACCCGCAACGCTGGCCCGTTGCGGAACCGGCGCCCGCCACGGCGCGTCCCGAATCGAAGAAAGCTCCCGCATAGATGGGGCGCGAAGACGTTAGTGCCCGGTGCAGTACGATCGAAGAGAGTTACGAGTTCATGCTCGCCTACGCCGGCCAGGGACTCTCCGGCAAGGAAAACAGCCAATCCAGTTCGCAAGTGCGCGACTTCCTGAATCGAGCTGTCGAAGCGTTAACAGGTTTGGCCGAAGCTTACGCCAGAGCGGTGAGGCAGGAAAATTTTCAGCCCGCTGAACGCTACCACGCATTTCTGGCCGTGCTCGAAAAGGACGCTCTCGATTCGCTCGCCACGATTCACCTGGTTCTCGCGCAAGCCACCATCAGCTCCCAGTTGATCGATAATCTGAACGCTTCGATCCATCTGCGCGCGCTTCTAACGGACCTTTTCCTCATCGACGAAATCTTGAAGCCGCAACCCCTCGCCGCCAAACCGGTGATCACGAGCTAATTTGTATCGCAGGCTTCCAGCCTGTGGGGTTTAGTCCTTGCAAGCACCAACCCCCACAGGCTGGAAGCCTGCGCCACTACACCCGTTTACGCTCTCGGCAAGATAGGAGCTCAACTTTCCTTGTCCTTGGCCGGCAGAGGTCCCTTGATCGTCGTCTCTTGCCTGTGAAATAGCTGCCAGCGCCCGTCACGATTCACCCACACGCGAATGACGTGGTAGGGCGGTTCGCCGACCGGCTGATGGTCGGCAATGATGATGGCCGCATTGCCGAAGACGGACGACTCGCCCCACAGCATTTTTGGCAAAACGACGCGATTCGTGGTGATTCCAATTTGTCCCACGCGTCCCGCTTTTGTGTCAGGCGATCCGAGGTAACGTCGGCCGATTCCGACAAATTCGTCGGCAACGTGATACGCCCAGGTCTTTTCGTCGTGGGAAACCACCGCGGTCTCGACGTCCATATAAGCCTTGACGACTTCTTTTTGTTCCGCTGTTTTCGGCGTATAGGGAAGGGTGCGGCAGGGATTTTCGCAGCCGGACGAAGTCGCCGGACCCTTTCCGGCGGGAGCGGCTTGCTGGCTCGGCGCACCCTTCTCGAGAATGGGGGTGTCCTGATGGGTGAGCAGCAGCCAGCCGGCTGGCCGCTTCACCCAGATGCGCGCGAAAAATGTGCCCGCGTGTCCCGTGCGTTTGCCGATGCCTGTGACGACGGCCAGTTGCCCGTAATCGCCCGCCTTCAAATTGGTGTACTCGGTGTCGCCCACAGCCGTGCCCGCCGCGGCGTCTCGCAGAAATTGCGCGCTCGTCATGGTTTGACCGGCCTCATTGGTCCAGGTGAACTGTTGGTCGAGGAGCGCGCCAACGGCTTTGGCGTCCTTTTTTTTGAGGGCAATTTGCAAAGAAGTGTCGGCCTGCAGCGCCGCGGCGTCTGCGCCGCCCTCCGCGAAGGTGATCGCTTTTTCCGCCGACCACGTGCCGAAACAAACCGCACCGATTACCAAAAAAATCGCGAGGAGCCGTTTCATTGACACCTCCCTTGTGGGCATACTTATACACTCAACCCTATTCCAATTGAATCAAATTATTCTTTCTCGCATCATCATTAGAAATGTGCGATTTTAGTAGGACAGCCATCGCTCGCGGCGGATGGCTGTCCTGCTGGGAAGTCATACTGATTGACAGGACAGAGCGGTCGCCATAGCATTCGGCGTACACATTATCTGCTATTCCTGCTGGCTGCGATTCAACTGAAGGAGAACAAACGATGGAGTCACGCTCGAATCACTGTAAATTCACGGCACTCCCGATCCTAATGCTATTGGGGCTCCTGTGCGCGACGGCCGCAGCGATCGCGAACGACATGCAGGAGACGGCGCCGATGGGGCACAACCAAACCCAACCGCCGCCGCTCGTGCAGGAGGGCAAGACCATCAAAGTGTCCGAGCACGTCTATGCGATTCCGGACGGACGCGTGAATCTCGTCCCCAACATCGGCATCATCGTGGGCAATCGGGCGACGCTGATCGTCGACGCTGGAATGGGGCCGCGAAACGGCCAGACCGTCATGCGCGAAGTCGCCAAGGTCAGCAAGAATACCGATCTGTATTTCACGACGACTCATTTCCATCCGGAGCATATGACCGGCGTGCAAGCGTTCCCGGCCAACACGATCATCATTCGCCCCGAGGCGCAGCAGGAAGAAGTGGAGAAAAAGCAGCCAGAGTTCATCCAAAATTTCAGCCGCCGGACCGCCGATTTGAAAGCACTACTCCAGGACGTCAAGCCCCGCCCGCCCGACATCCTCTTCGATCATGAAGCGAAAATCGACTTGGGCGGAATCACGGTGAGGCTGCTCTGGCTTGGACCGGCGCATACGCGGGGCGATTGCTTTGTCTTCGTCGAGCAAGATGGAGTCCTCTTTACGGGCGATGCGGTGATCAACCGATTTTTCCCCATCTTTCCGGATGCGGACGCGAGCGGAAAAAACTGGCTCTCCATCCTGGATCAGCTCGATGAGCTTCACCCGCGCACGATTGTTCCCGGGCACGGCGAAGTTGGCGACGCATCGCTCATCAGCATCGAGCGTACCTATCTCAAAGCCGTGCAATCGCGCGTCGCGGAACTCAAGGCTCAGGGGAAGTCCGCCGACGAATCGGAAAAGTTGCTGTCCGTGGAATTTCGCGCGAAATATCCTGACTGGGAAAATCCCGGTTGGGTTGGAGATGCGGTCAAGCGTTTTTACGCCGAAGCGAAATGATTGGGGTTTAGTAGAACAGGCTTCAGCCTGTTGGTTTTTGTTAGAGCATAGTCGTTCTCGCCGCAACCAAACCACACAGGCTGAAGCCTGTGCTACTACGGAATCGGCAACAGCGGCTTATCGGTTGGGCGCACGTGCTGGTCGAAAGTATTCAGCAAAATTGCGGTAGACGCGTAATCGCCGATCAGGGAAGCAATATTGACGAGCCCCTGATTGCCGAACAGGCTCAGCGCGCGGGCGGCGGTGGCGGAACTCACATGATGTTTGCCGATCGCCTCGCGGCCTAGAGTGATGATGACCGCATCTTTCTCCGCAAGTCCCTCCGTGGATTTGCGGTATCTCACGACGTTGATCGTTTGCTGCTGCAAGCCCGCCTTCAGACCCTGCGGTTCATGCGCGGTCCACACGTATTCGCAGTCTTGCTCTCGCGCCGTGACTAGGATTGCCAACTCCACCAGCCGGGGATCGAGGCCGGATTTGTGCCGAAGGAAATCGTTCACTTCGCCCATGTCTTCCGCCACGGGCAGGCTGTAGAGCCGTAGTCCACCCGGCCCGAAGGAATCTGCCTGCGCCCGCGAATCGAAGAATTTCTTTCCGGCATCGTCCAGGTCATCGCGTTTGACGGCGGGAAGGCGGTTGCCCGTATTCGCGTAAACATCTTTTGGGAAAGTTCCCGTGGATACTTGCGACGATGTTCCGGCGGCGCTCGCGGCCTGTTCGGATCGCCCGCTCAGCGTGCGCCCAGCGGCTAAGCTTGTCCCGATCACCAGCAAGAGGCCGATCAGAGTGCGAAACGATTTCATAAGTCTCCCCTTACGCGAAAATTGAACGGATCCATTTCCGAACGCAATTTCAGTTCGCCGGCGGCCATGCATGGCAGGTGGAACAGTCGGTCGGCGCGGCGTGCTCTTTATGGCAACTGAGACAAACCGCCATGGTTGTGACGCTGGTCGCTTCGGACATTCTGTCCATCTGCGCGACCTGCCCATGACACATCTGGCATTTCATTCCGGCGTCCAGGTGTTTGCGGTGCGTCCAGGTGACGCCTGGCAGGACTTGGTAGACACGAACCCACGGGATGGGCTGGCGAGATTTTGAAAACGCAGCGAGCTTCTCAATCGCCGGTTTTTTTGTGGCAATCGAAATATGGCACGACATGCACGTGCTCGTGGCCGGAAACGTCATCAGGTTTCCGGGCGCCGGATTCGTGTGGCAGGTTGCACACGGCAAACCGAGAGCCAGATGGGTTTTATGGCTATAGGGGATCGGTTGCTCAGGCGGCGCGTGTTCCGCCGGGTTATCGGGAACTTCTTGTTTCACTTCCGCATTTGCAGCAGGCTGTTGGGCCCTGGCGTTCGGCGCCACGCAAAACGGCAGCGTGAATAAAACGGCGTTCAGCGCCACGACGATTATTCCGGCGATCCGTCTCAAAAACCCACCTCCCCGACAGACTGGCGAGTTCCACACAAAAGTGGAGTCCGCAGCGCGTTTCGCTACGAATTTTTATTTTCCTTTTTTCCCACGACTTCTTCCAGGCTGGTGCCGAGATCCTTGAGCATGACCATGGCGGCGTTGCGTCCGGGCTGGCCGGTCACAGCGCCACCAGGAGCGGTCGTCCCGCCAGTTTGATAGAGGCCGGGGATCGGCATTCGATAGTTCGCCCAGCCGGGCATGGGGCGCATGGCTCCCGTTTGCGAAGGGCCCGAAGCTCCGGCGTGGCAACTGCCGTGCCAGTTGTGCGGGTTCATGCGTTCAAGGTCGAGCGGGCTATGGACGACGCGTTCGAGGATTTTGTCGTTCGTCAGATTCGGCGAGTAGCGCTGAATATATTTCAGGGTCGCGTCGGCGACTTCTTCCTTGATGTTGTCCCAGTGGTGCGGACCTTCTTTCAAATCGTATGGGTGATATCCGACGACCTTAACCGTGTGCATTCCCGCCGGAGCACGAGTCGGATCGGCGACGGTCGTCTGGATGATGTGGACAGGCGGCTCGTCCGTGTTGGCCACTCCGATCGCGTAGTCATAGGCGAAGCGAAGCGCGCGTTCGGGATTGACCAGCAATTCCGAATGCACGGGCGAAAGCGGGCCATCGGCGGTCGGGTACTTGATCGGCTCGGACGTAGCGTAATTGGTGCTCATCATCTGAAATTCCGGCTGCCAGGTTTCGACGCCGTCGATGAAGTCCGCTCCCCACATTTCCTTCGGAGCCATGTCCACCAGATGCTTGATGTGTATGGTCGAGAGCACGGCTTTGTCGGCATGATACGCGCTCCCGTCCAGACACTCGACGCCCGTGCACTTGCCGCTCTCGATGATGAGCCGCGCGACCGGCTTGTTGGTGAGGATCACGCCGTCATGCGCCTCGATGTAACGCGCGAGGGCTTCCGTTAATTTCCCTGAGCCTCCTTTCGGAAGCGGGCGGCCGTGGCGCTGCTGGTTAAACGGGCCGTATGCGACGCGCCCAGTCATCGGAAATTGCGGGGGCTGTTGCGACCACGGGCAAGCCAGCATGAACGTGCGGCAATGAACGTCCTCGAAATTCATGCGGATGACTTCCCAATGCGACATCGCCAGGCGGCGCTGCCAGAATTTCGCGGTGGGCTGAATGTTGTCGGACGCTTTCCACATCCGCCAGTAAGCGTCGCCGTCTTTTTTGTTGATTTTTGCAAATTCGGCGCGGGTGTGCTCCGGGTCGAGCCACTGCGTAACGTACGCGCCGTCGAGAAAAGGCATGTGGAAGACAGGATCGGGGGTGATGTATTCGAGGCCGTAGCCGCTGAGGTCGATTTCCTTGTCGCGGATCAGCGGGTTGTCTTGAATCCCGTTGTGAGCGGAGGAACAGGTGTCGTGAATGAATCCGCGCAAGGTGAATTGCGCCGATTTGACGCCGCCGCCCACGGTGGGCCGGCCTTCGAGCACCACGCACCGAAATCCTGCTTTCGCCAGATACGCCGCCGTGACCAGGCTGTTGTGCCCCGCGCCCGCAACGACAATGTCAAAACGATCCGGTTTGGCCGCCGCCTGCCGCGCCATGGCGTTGAACGGCGTAAGCGCCAGAGGAGCAAGCGCCGCGCCCTTCACGAATCCGCGCCGTGTGATTCCGCTCATCCTGTACCTCCTGCAGCGAATCGATTTCAGGTGGGGTCAAGCGTTCAGGTGCAGAGCTTGTTGCCGTTTAAACGTTTTGTCAATCAGATTTCCTCCGCACTTTAGCTTCCGCATTCCTGCACGAAGTATGAAAATATCCCGGCGAAAGTTGAACTGGCGTATGATCGCGCCGCGAATGGCAACGCGATTCGCCGGACTATTTTTGAGCGGAGGACACTATGCGTTTTCCATCCATCATCGCGGCGCCCGTAATTTCGCTGGCCCTTCTAGCGCTGCCTGGCGCCGCTCCCGCACAAAACCAGCCGAACGCATCGGAAGCGGATTCGGCCGCCATCAAACAGGTGTGCTCTGATTTTTCAGAAAATTTCAGCCGTCACGATGCGCACGGCGTGGCAACGACTTTTGCGGAGGACGCGGACTTCACGAATATGGGAGGAAGGCACAGCCACGGCCGCGCGGATATCGAAAAGTGGTTTGCGTCGCTTTTTCACGGGAATCTGAAAGACTCGCAGCGGACCGACACCGTGAAAAGCATCCGCTTCTTCACTCCGGAATTGGCGGCCGTCGATGCCGATACTGTCATCACCGGAACGAAAACGGCGGACGGATCGGAGATTCCACCCCGCAAGGGCCTGATGATCCTCATGGTCACCAAACTGAACGGCCACTGGTTCATCGGCACGTTCCACGAGGCGGAATATCCCGCGCCTCGAGGCGGGGCCGCGAACGCTCCCGCGAGCGATCCTGCCAGGTGAGTGCGTCCCCTCTCTAGATCTAGCGCCCATTTCTCGGTGGAGGGTGGCGCAGGCTTCAGCCTGTGGGTTTTAGACCTTGCAAGGACTAACCCCCACAGGCTGAAAGCCTGTGCCACTAAGACTCAGTTCGTTGCCTACCTGCCGTAAATCAGCAGCGTAAACGTGCCGGGAACCTGCGATGGCCGGGGATTCGGATTGTCGGCGGTCGCCGCCGGTGGCGGGCCAAAATCGGACGTGACGGTGAAGACGCGATGGTTCGCGGTGTCGAGCGCCATGGTCCGCGCGCCCCGCTGCGTCGAAATTGTTTCCACGACAGTGTATTTGTCCGGTGAATCCTCATGCGCCACGGTGATCGTGCCGTCGCCGCAGGAAGCGAACGCAAACCCGGTTGCCGGATCGAAGGAAGCGGCGTCCACGCCCTGGCCGATCGGAACGCTGGCAACTACTTTGCCCGCGTAATCCGTCACCAGCATGACTTTGCTGTGGCAGCCGATGAACAGCCGCTTGTGCGCGGTGTCGATCGCCATTCCGGTCGGTTCCTCGCAATTCGGCAGAGGCGAAGTGTTGAGCACCTTGTATTCCTTGGAATCAAATTCCACAAGCTGCGCCTTGTCTTCGATGTTGACCCACGCATGGCCCGCGCCATCGGCAGCCGCGGCTTCGGGCTTGCCGCCCAGCGGGACCGTGCCTCCCACTTCACCCGTCTTGGCGTTCACCGCTGTGGCATCGTGGCTGCGGGCGTTGAACACGAAAACGTTCTTCGATGCAGGGTCGTACATGAATCCATCCGGGCCGTCCGCCGCCGGCAATTTGACTTCGCTGATGGGCGCGAGCGTTTTCAGATCGAAGATGGTCACCGAATTGGAACGCCCGTTGCTGGAAAATCCGCGGCCAAGCTCCGGCACGAGTTGCGCGCCGTGGGTTCCTTGCAAGTTGGGGATATCGCCCACGACGGCGCCGTCGGCATCCACAACCATGATGTGCGTGCCCCGCGAGATGAAGAGACGATGGGAAACGGGATCGGCGGAGAGATAATCCCAGCCGCCTTCACCGCCGAGCGTCAACTTCTTCAACTGGTGATAGCCCGAGCCCTGAGGGGCAGGGGCCGCCGCAAGAGTCGCGAACGCAGCAGCGCAAACTAGAAACAGAGCAGCCCAACTTGTTTTTTTCATACGTTTCTCCGGCATATTCAGATCTGGGATTTCTCTTTGGCCCGCGGTGTGCTTCCTCGCTCACCGTCAGACGCGAGCGGCCGGCGGGCAGTTACAAGTATCTCGCCATTGCCTCGCTTGGCCGCCGCCTTCCCTGAGCGAAATTAATTACCGCCCGCCATTTTAATTTTTCCTGACTCGGGTTCGAGCCGGGCTTTGATCCATGGCGTGACGATCTCTTCGGAGATCCTGGAATTCGGCCACTCCTGCGAGCGTCCTGTATGTCCGCCGTCGGGATTCACCCAGGACCACTTGGCCGAACCGTCCGATTGCATCAGCATGTAAAGATCGGAAATGGGCACCTGGCTGTCCTTTGCTCCGTTGAGCACCAGCATCGGCGCCGAGGGCCTCCCGAGAAGGCCCTGCGTCTTCAGGGACAGACGCGGGCCGTAGGCATAAAATTCGTCCAGCGACTCAACGCCATAAATGGCGGCGCGCGCCGCGAACAGATCGAAGAGGTATTCAGGCGTGCCCAGAGATTTCTTCTGCCACTCCGCCGTGTAGTAGTCATGCACCGGTCCGCCCTGCACGACAGCGCCGCGGAGGCGGGCCTTCTCTAAATATGCGAGGCTCGCCGCCCAATGGCCGCCGTAGCTTACGCCCCAGGCGACGATGCGCTTGCTGTCCACATCAGGCCGGGTGGCCAGGTAGTCGAGCACGCGCGAAAACATTCGCTCCGCGCCCACGTCCGCCTTTACGGGCGACTCGCCGGTGCCAGGCATATCTATCGCAATCACCCCGATCCCGCTGCGGAACAAGGTGTCGCGCCCTTGAACTTCGTCCTCTTTGCGCGAATCCGTCCCATTGATCATGAAGACCAGGGGCGCGGGCCGTACATCTTTTGGCAGTCTGATATAGCCTGGAATTTCCTTGCCCTCGAAGGGGATGTGTACGTTTTCGACGGGAGGATCGAGAAACTTTCCGTAATTGCGAAATGCCGCTAGTGCGCTCAAATACGCTTTTTGCTTGCCCGAGGAGTTCGGCACGGGCCAGCGGGCCACCGTGTAGTAGCGGAAAGCCCAGAAATAATCGTCTCGCGCGGCGTCGTTATTTTTCGCCGCCTCTTCACTCTTGGCGCGCTTGTCATACCGCTCGCCGATCGCGCTCCAGGCCGCTGCCCATTCGTCGCGATCGAGACTGTGAATGTTGGAGAGCGCTTCGCGCGCGTCGTCGGACTTGAGGCCGCCCACGGGACCCAGGTTTTTGTCCACGCGCCTCTGGGTTTCTTGCTTCAGCTCTTCCCACGTGCGCGTCGGCGCCATTTGCGCCGCGGCGGAAACCCCGGCGAGGAGCAACACGAATAGCGGCGCGGCAAATTGGCGCAAACTGAACCACCGTCTCGATAGATGCATAAGAGACCTCCCCTATTGTTGGGCATGATGGCACATCTTCCAGTTGCGCAGCAAGGAAGGAAACAAGCCGAGATCAGTCGCGTTTCATGCGCATGAAAAGGAGCTAATTAATGCGTGAAACGCCGCTCCCGAAGGGTAGACCCGGCAGAGGGCGCGAAACTTGACGCGTGGGCCTGTGAGGCGTGTATATTAACAATCGGCCTTGGAACAGGAATCATCATTCTGAGTCCAGTTCAAGATGGAAAGGGAATCGGGGCTTGAGGAAATCCCGTAAGGCATGTCGGACACGAATGACAAACGGCCCACCAGGGAACAAATCGAGCAGCGGGCGCACCAGAGATTTTTGGAACGGGGCTGCCGAAGCGGCGACGAGCTGGAGGATTGGCTCGCCGCTGAAAAAGAATTGATGCAATTTTTGAACGTACCGGACAAGCCTGCAAAAATTCTTTCTCCTGACGTTCAGGCGAACCCCGGGCCCACATCTATGTTTCTAGATTTCTACGGTTTGCGGGAACAGCCCTTTGGAGTGACGCCGGATCCGGCGTACCTGTACGCCAGCCGGACTCACAGCGAGGCGCTCTCCTCCCTCTCCGTTGGAATTGCGGACAATCGGGGATTTTTTGCGCTGATCGCTGAGGCGGGAATGGGCAAGACCACCCTCCTGTACCAGCTGATGGAACAGTTGCGAGACACTTCGCGCACGGTGCTTTTGTTTCAGACGCAGTGCAATTGCCGCGAATTTATCGAGTACATCCTGCACGAGCTGGCCGTCGATGTGAAGGGGATGAGCCTCGTGGCCATGCACGGCAAATTGAACGAGATCCTGTTTGAAGAATTGCTTGCGGGCAAACGTTTTGTCCTGATCGTGGATGAAGCGCAAAATCTCGATGACTCCGTGCTCGAGACCGTGCGCATGCTTTCCAATTTCGAGACGCACAACACCAAGTTGCTGCAGATCATTTTGGCCGGCCAGCCCCAGCTCGCTATGAAGCTCACGCAGCCGCGGCTGACGCAACTGCGCCAGCGCATCTCGGTCCTCGGCCGTCTGGAACCTTTCAGCGCGGAGGAAACGGGACTCTACATCGAGCACCGCCTCAAAGTAGCGGGTCATCGCGGCGATCCGATTTTTGATCCGGCTTCGATCAGCCAGATTGCCCGGCTCAGCCAGGGCATTCCAAGAAAAATCAACAACCTCTGTTACAACGCGCTGTTTTTGGCTTATACGCGCCGCCATCTGACGGTGACTGCTCCGGTCGCAAGAGAGGCGGGCGCGCGCTTGGATATGGAGTTCTTTGCTCCCAAACCGTCGGCCCCTGCCGCTTCCGGTTCTGCGGCCGCTCCGCTCGCGTCTGCCGCGGCTGCGGGCGCGTCGGCGCCTCGCTCCGCACCGGTTGCCTCGCCCAACGAGAAAAAAGATGACCGAGCGACTTCACATCTTACCTATGGCGCGGGCGGAAAAGTCAGTTCGTCGAAATGGCCCGTGCGATCGGCGATCTTGATCGTCATTCTTTTGTCCGGGACCTTGCTGCTCGCACTCCTGGGCCGGTCGGAATCAAAACATGCACTCACACCGGGAACCTTCGATAGTTCTTCCAACGCCCTCGGGTCGGTAATCACTACAGATCGTTCCGAAGGCCCAACTGCGAATTACGACGCTGCGCCCCTGGACACCGGGAATGGGCAGCTGCTAACCGTCGTGGCGGGTCCACAGCAAACACTAAAAGATCTCAGCCTGCGGTATCTGGGACATTTCGACAGCGAACTATCCGAAAAAATTTCGAGCCTCAATCCTGACTTGAAAGATCCTGATCACCTGGAAGCCGGGCAGCTCATCCGAATCCCCTTGCCCCCCGGAGCAATGAAAAAAGTAAACGATACGGCGGAAGCAGCCACTGCTTCAGGACCACAAACTTCAGGAAGCCTCTTTGCGAGATTCACTGCCCTGTTGCGGGAACGAAAATAAGAAACCTCGCGATCCGCAACATCACGTCTCGAATGCCCGGAAAGTCGCGGTTGAAGCGAATAGTAAATCTGCTGTAAGCTGTTGGAACGCGATGCGCCCGTAGCTCAGCTGGATAGAGTCCGCCAGCGGCGGAAACCAGACTGGCAACGGGTGGGACCAGAGCAAACAAGGTGCCTGCTAAGATTTGTCTTACGGAAATGCGCCCGTAGCTCAGCTGGATAGAGCGTCTGGCTACGAACCAGAAGGCCGGGAGTTCGAATCTCTCCGGGCGCACCACTCTTCACCATGTTCCACGTTTACGTTCTGCGCAGCGAGACCGCGGGCCGTCACTACGTGGGATACACCTCAGACCTAACGCAGCGCTTCGGTCAGCACAATCATGGAATCACCAAATCGACCAAGAATCGCGGTCCGTGGCAGATGGTTCATCACGAAGATTTCGATACGCGCCCTGAAGCTGTGCGAAGGGGACGTTTTTTGAAGACTGGGCAAGGCCGCGAGGAGTTAAAGAGAATCCTGGCTTCAGTGGGGATTTCAGCTGGATAGAGTCCGCCGGAGGCGGAAACCCGGCTAAGGCGGACCGGGAGTTCCCCGCCACGGCGGGTCTCCGGGCGCACCACTCTTGCTCTAAACCCTCCGCCCCTTTCCGCCGCAGCGGACGAAGGGGCGGCCACCCCGAAAATCAAAACCGTCTCAAAGACTGTGCCACCTGCCGATGGAGTACGGCTTGTTACTTTTTCGTTGTCTGGATCGACTCGATGTAGGCGGTCAGGTCGCGCACACGTTCCTCCAGAACCTTTGGACGAGACTTCTGGAGATAGAAGACGTTGCCCCACGCGGGCATCTCAGGAGTACCATGCGCGGGAATCGAGCCCTTGAAGTAGATCGCATCTTTTACGCGGTCCGCCGGAAACTTCCCTGCATTCTGTTCGCTGAGTAGCGTCAGATTGGCCGGTTTCACTCTTTTCTGAGGCTCGATTGATTCAGGGTCATACGTTGAGCCAGGACCCGGACCTTTTCCGTCCACACCATGGCATACCGAGCAATTTTGGCGGAACAACTCTCCGCCTGCGGCTAAATTGGCCTTGGAGCCGGTTTTAGTGGACGTTTGGGCAGAAGCGGCCACGCCAATGCCGATACCGAGTGCGAGAATTGCCAACCTCACGTTGCGCACAAATCACCTCCTTCCCGCCTTATCAAAGTTCGAGCGGGAATTACTTCCTCTTGGCTTCGTCTGAGATGTCCGGGGAATCTCCAGTCTTATGATCTACAATTTGGTACAGCAAGAAAGCGTGAATGGCATCCCTAGCCTGTACGTTGGCTGTGGTAATTCGAACTCTAGCCCCGTTATTAATGTCTTGAAATTCATACTGGATTTTCTCGTTTAACGTCGTCATTGTTGGGACTCCGGGTGGCGTCGTGGCGTGGATGAACATCGGTGCCTCGAAATTGCCAGCCGAAAACATCTTTGCGATGTGCGAAAGGTGCATTCGGATTTGATCACGGCTTGCAGTGTCCTTCGGGTCATTCGCAACAATTTCGATGGCGCCCCCGTCTTTATACAATCGAAAGTGATGAGTGGTTTCCTCTTGCGAGAATCCCATCGTTTGTTCGCCGCGTTTCATCATCTCGCTATGGTGGGTGCTTTGGCTTTCTTCTGTTTCCTTTTGCTGGGCGGGGAGCGGAATAGCAACCGACGAAGCTACCAGAAGCGCAACTACAACTTGAATTGCTGGCGTACCTTTCTGTGCCAACTTCCCTCCCATGCTCACCCTCCTATCTGAGAGCATTCTGCTAAAGCCTTGAATTCGACTCTGTGACCCGCATCACTGTTGGCCGTGAGCCAAGCACCTCTTATTGGAATGCGGCTTTTGGCCCCCGCACTGCGCCTGGCTCCGAAACATGCTACAAATCTAATCCAGTGGGAATCTCAACCCGTGGCATACTTGCCACGAAATCACCGAGAAAAGTTCTAGAATCGCCCCCTTGGGCGCACCATTTTTTCTCCAAACCCTCCGCCCCTTTCCGCCGCGGCGGACGAAGGAGCGGCCACCAGGAAAATCAAAAACGTCCCAAACGGTGCGCCACCCGCCCTATACAGGTAGGGCCAGAGTAGTTAAGTTGAAGGGATGGCTACAAATGGAAAGGGCGGCTGTTTGAGGCAGCCACCACCGGAGACAAAATGCACTGGCAAGAAGGATGGGCGAGCGGCCTAAGAACGCCGCTTGGAAACGTTTGTCCAATGATACGCACTACACCTTTGTTTTGTTCGCATACCGGGCAGGGATCACGTCCAACCGCCATCCATCGAACTCTTGAAACCTGACCGGTCCTCTTCCAGGCTTCCAAGTTTGCTCCGACTTGAGCCTTCGATATTTCCGTCTCTGCAATCAGTTTCGCCCGTGCTTCGCTAAACGAACCGGCTTTACAAATGGCGTCAATGACTTTGCTGAAAGCTGTCTTCTTCTCGAAGGATCGGCTAATGATTTGCCTTATATTTGTGCGCGTTGGTTCGATGATGTCTGGCCACCATTCCAGGCCGTGCTTTGTGACATACTCCGCAGCCAGCGGGTTCGCTCCGGCGATCACATCACTGTCCGTGATTTCGATTTGCAGCCGGGAGTCAACCTCAAGGCCTCCAGTAGCTTGCGCGGAAGAGAGACTAGAAACTGAGATGGTCAGCTCTGCTTTGTTATAAACAGAGAGGTTTTTCATCCTTGGATCATCAGCAGGCATAGCCGCAAATACTGGCGACGGATCATGGACATCTCCCTCTGCATCACGGTATACCCAATGAAAATCGGTACTATCACGCGGCAGAGACGGTGCCACTAAATGAGCACACGGCACAATATCCGTCGGAGCGCCATCGCGTCGTAAGACTTTGAAACCCTTTTTCTCAAGCCAGCCTTCCAATTGAAGAACGCTGACCAGCCCCAAAGACGCCTGTGGAAGATCCCGGCAGACCTCATCTTCCGAAACGCCTGCGAGAATGGCGAACACCGGAACTGCACATCCGCGTTCGGTAACTTGGCGGAGTTTTTGCAGTTTGGGTAATTTGAAAACCATAAGCTATCGGCCTTTCAGCGGTTGCTGTTGTTAACAGTACTTCATGAAACCTGCGTATCCTCTGCACGTTTTCAAACAAGCTTGACGGGAGACAGGTATTGCCGGGAAGGTTTCAATGAATGTGTCGTCCGCACGGGTGTAAAAGTCCCCGGTGTATCCCTTACCCGTCCGAGATAGCACAAAGTAAATTGCGGAGCCAGGTTTGCCGTACTTCTTCTTGCGTTTGTGGCCGCGCATGACACTCTTCATCTTCCTGGACGGGTGGCCAAACCTTTCGCAATCCACAAGATTTTCTGCTCTCTGCGCTCTAATATTACTCCCGCACGTTGACTTGGATTTGTGATTCTGAAGTTGCGGTGCCCCGTCCTTGACGACTCTTCAAGGGCGGGGCTTTTGGTTCCCCTGCCTCTACAGGCTGCGGAAAAAGTCAGAGAGGGATCGGTTTTCGTAGCACAGCCATCCGCCGCGGCGGAGCTGTGTGGTTTTTCCAAGGCTTAGCAAAGGTGCACAGCCAAGAGTGGCTGTGCTACCCGGGAGATTTCATCGCGAACTGGATCGCCTGACTAGCCTTAAGGAATAAGTCAAAAGCCCCACGTGTCACGTCCGCCGAGGCGGATGACAGATGGGGCACCCGAACTTCAAAGTCAAAGCCCGGGCCGCCCGCCCTTTATCATCCGCCGCCCGATCTTTCGAATAGACGCTCCCAATTTAAGTGAGCAATCTTCTCCTTCTCCCCCGGACTAAGAATTGCCTTTTCCAGAAAGTTCCGTGCGCCGTTATTAGGTTGATACTGGTACGGGTAGTCGCTCGAAAACATAATCCGATCAATCCCGATGGTTTCGATGGAGCGTTGCAGATAGGAATGGCTGAACATACCGCTCGGTGTCACGTAAAGATTCTGGCGCATATAGTCAGTAACTGACCGTTGAAGCTTGGTCGCCCTATTCAGCGCATTTAGGCGCTCCGTGTAAAAGAGCACGACTTCGCCCCAGTGACCGAGGACGATCTGCAGGTCCGGAAATCGATCAAAGACACCAGCGAGGATCAAGCGCAGGAACTGAATACCACTCTCGTAATGCCAGCCGAGACCAAAGGTGGCAAAGGCAAGGTCTACTCCGCTGCTGAAGCCGGAATAGTAGATATCTCGCACTGCACGTTGCGGGATTTGAGGATGGATATACAGGGGAACGCGTAGGTTTGACGCCACCTCAAACATCGGCAGAAAATCGCTGTGATCGAGGTTCTTTTCTCGTGTTCGACCGCAAAGCATAGCTCCTTTCAGTCCGAGATTGCACACGCATCGATCGAGTTCACGCGCCGCTTCGTTAGGAGCAGGTGTGGGTAGAGCAGCAAACCCTTCAAAGCGGTCGGGACGACGTGCCACTGTGGCAGAGATAAGGTCATTGGTTCTCCTAGCGAGCTCAACGCTCTCGACGCCACCAAGGTTGTGCAAGCCAGGCGTGGTCAGAGAGAGTACTTGCATGTCGACTCCACTCTCATTCATGAGCCGAATACGATCCTCGCTCAGATCGTCCAGCCGATTCTCGATCTCTCCCAAGTGCAGATCAAGACCGGCATCCTGGTCCGCAAGAGGCGACGCAGTCCAAGCCCTTCTGATATCACTCGTGAGGAAATGTTCTTCAATTCCTACTATTTTCATCGCTGCTCCCGTGAGCTTACGCGTGTACAGTAGGGACGCGTGGCCCAACTTTTCAAATGCCGCGAGATTGTCTGCTCTCTGCGCTCTAATATTACTCCCGCACGTTGATTCGGAATTGTGATTCTGAATTTGGGGCGGCCCGTCCATGACGACTCTTCAAAGGCGGGGCTTTTGGTTTGACTGCCTCCACAAGCTGCGGAAAAAGTCAGCGAGTGATCGGTTTTCGTAGCACAGCCACTCTTGGCTCTGTGGTTTTGTTAAGTGTTGGAAAAACCACACAGCCAAGAGTGGCTGTGCTACCCGGGAAGTTTCATCGCGAACTGGATGGCCCGACTAGCCTTGAGGAATAAGTCAAAAGCCCCGCCCTTCAAAAACCGAAGGACGGGCCACCCGAAGTTCAACTACAAAGGCCGGGCCGCACGGCCCGGAAAATCAAAACCGTCTCAAAGGCTGCGCCACCCGCCCGCAAAATCGCTTCTGGCTGCCCAAAACTCAAGCACTTGCACCTGTTATCTCTCCGCAGTACCATCCCGGCGATGCCATTCCGAGGAGGCTCACTACGCAGTGATGCGCCTGTTACACGGCGGCGCTTGCTTTTTGTAGTGTTCGCGCCTCTATTGATTTTCTTGGGATGTGGCCGCAGTCAGAAGTCTGCGCAAAAAGTTGTCGATCTCTACATCGAAACAGACGGTGACTTCATCGCATTCAAGCCCGACACGCTGACCTGTCCGACCGGTGCGCTGGTTCGCCTCACGTTCCACCATGCGGGCCGCCTCGTGACCGTGCGCCATAATTGGCTGCTGACGCGTGCGGATCAATTGGAGGCGCTAAGCAAGGACCTCGCGGCCAACGACGGCGTCGTTGCGAGAGACGATCCGCGAGTCATTACCGCGACGCCGTTGTGCGATAAGGGCGAGTCCGTGATGGTACAGTTTACGGCGCCCTCGCCCGGCGACTATCCGTTTTTGTGTTCGACTCATCCGGAGGACATGCGCGGGATCTTGCACGTCACGAAGTAAGCGTTCCACAAACAACAAGGAGGAAATTATGAAACCTGTAAAAATCGCGGCCGCTCTCATGACGATCGGATTGGCGCTGGGTATGGCATCCACTGTGGCGGCCCAACTGAAATCACCCGACGATGTGAAGACTGGACTCAGGCTTCTGATGCAGGTGTCCAATGACTTCAAGAGGCAAATCACCGCCAAGAACTTCGCGCGCGTACCGCACGAGTTCATGGAGTACACGGAATCCGCCGATGCCGTGCGCACAGCCGTAAAGGATGAGCCCGCCGCATTCAAGGCCAAGGTGGAAACAAGGCTGAAGGCAGCCGTCGCAGCCTATCAGAAAGTATCGGACATGAGCTCCACCACGCCCGATGCCGATAAGCTGATGGCCGAACACGCCAAGGCCGTGACCGTGATGAACGAGCTGTTCAACCTATTCCCGCCCGAACTCAGACCCGACCCGAACGCGCCAGCGGGCATCCGCGGCGCGCCGAAAAACTGATCGTCGTCCGTCAAGGGGAGGATTGAATTCGGAGCAGCCTGTCAGGACGGGCGGCCCAATCCTTCACATGCCGCGAGATTGTCTGCTCTCTGCGCTCTAACATTACTCCCGCGCGTTGACTCGGAATTGTGATTCTGAACTTGGGGTGGCCTGTCCTTGACGACTTTTCAAGGGCGGGGCTTTTGATTTCACTGCATCCACGGGCTGCGGAAAAAGTCAGCGAGGGACCGGTTTTCGTAGCACAGCCACTCTTGGCTGTGTGGTTTTGTTAAGTGTTGGAAAAACCACACAGCCAAGAGTGGCTGTGCTATCCGGGAGATTTCACCGCGAACTGGATCGCCTGACTAGCCTTCAGGAATAAGCCAAAAGCCCCACCTGTCGCGTCCGCCGAGGCGGATGACAGATGGGGCGCCCGTCCATGTCAAAGAACTAGGAAATTCGGGGGGCAGTCCTGTCCGACAGCGGACGTGGATTGCCGAACTTCGCAACGAGCGCGATGGCGTCGCCGATGTCCTTGCAATCCTTCAGATTCATCCAATACTGGATGGCTTTCTCCGCCTGATTCTTGTCCACCCCCTGGAATTCGGCTGCGCGGTGGTACTTCGCAAGGAGTTCGTCGTGCGTCATGGGTGGTATGGGACCGCCGGTAAACGTTTTCTCTTCCCCGGATTTCTTGCGGACCGTGAAAATATCCTGGTTTTCGAGGTTCGGACTGAAGGTAATCCTGGCCATCAGTTCCCGCACCTTGGGATCCATGTATTTGTCCCTGGCGAAGGAATCAAAATAGATTTTCCCGTCCAGCAGCATCCGGGCCACGTTGTAGGGAGCGCTGTGGTCGGCCGTCTCGCGATTCCGCGGGTCCCACTTCGGTGGATCGCAAATTTCCTGCCAACCGAAATAATGGAACTGTACGTCAATCGATTCGATCTCCTCGGGTTTGGTCCATTTCAGTATCTCCGGCGCAATCGTCTGGTGGAAGGTTTGATTGTTTCCTTCGGTCGCAACGCGCTTATACCCTCCGCCATTGCCGTGAATCGCTTCAATCGATAGCCGGCCATCCGGACTGGCCGGAAACTTCAGGTCTCGCGTGGGCGGACCGATGTGCGCCCACAAACCGTCGCGGGCTTCAAACGGCATATGCGGACCCGTCATTCCCTCACGCGCCAGCATCGCGCCCCACACTCCGTTTCGTACTTGCTCGGCGCTGTGCGTCCCCTTCCACATCGACTGAATGCCAATATGGCAGACGTACATCGGCATATGCGGCACCAAGGCCAGCGACACCGCATTGGCTAGTTGATCTTGATTCAACCCCATCAACTTCCCGCAGGCCATCGCGACCCCAACACTATGGTAGGGGGAGTCCCAGCCGTCAGGGTCGTAATTGCCCTTGCCGGTGCTTCCGATGGCATCGATGACCTCATAGGCGATCGCCATTGCGGCCATTACATCCGGGCCGCTCGAGTGAAGCGCCTCTCCCACCGCCAGAATCCCGCCAAACATTTCATTGTTATGCGGGGTGGCGTTGAAATCGGTGTTGCGGATCATGGCGCCGTTTGTAAAGGCGGCCATCTCGTAGGTGGTCTTTATGCCGTAGCCCATAACCGTGCATGGACCCGGCATCGTCTGCGACAACCGGGCGTTGATTCGAGCCGGCTCGCTCTCGAACCCGGCATAGAGCATACCCACCGTATCGGTCTGCAAATAATTGATCGTCTCGATGGTTTTCGCGTCCAGGTCCTTGAAGGAAAATCCGCGCACCCAGTCAACGATGCGGCGGCTGGACTCATCCATCGGCCCGTTTCCCCATGCCCGGCCCGAGTCGTTCACCCAGCCCGAGCGCGTCTTGGTGATGTAGAAGGGCTGTGCCGTCGTTATGACTTCCTGACTCTCACGGATATCGGGAAAATGTTGCTCCCGTGCGTGGTCTCGGGGGGCCAGCGGGCTTGCGGGCGAAAACGGCGGAGGCTGCTGCCCCTGGCGAGCGAATGCCGCAGGAGCTTTCAGCATTCCAGCCACGGCAGCGCCCGCGCCCAGCCTCATCAGGTCCCGTCGACCGAGCCCCGGGCGTCTTACCTTTTTATCTTTTTCCCTGTTGTCCTTCTTGTGCGAGGTGAACATTTAGCCTCCTCTTATTGAATGGAAGGGATCGTCTCTTAGCTTAGGCCGCTCCCATAGCCAGGTTGTCACTCGTGATTCGGCTACAAAGGCGTCGGGCGGCCCGAGCTTCGATCATGAATTTCGCTTGCCTTTTCTGTCACGCCACGTGACAAGCGGAATTCGTCTACCTTAGTTCTGTCCGATCGCGTTCCGCAAATCGCTGATGGTCACAAGACGGCCGTGAAGCGGCGCGATCTGCTGCACGTCGAGCTTCAGGCGATTGATGTTGTTGAAGAGGTTCACGCTTTCCTGCGAGACCGGACCAGGCGCGGCATTGGGAGGCGCGGGGATGTACACGTCCGCCTCGATGAGCACTTTTTCTTTCGGGAGGTAGGCGATCAACATCGTATCGGCATGGTTGCTTCCCTCGAGGTGAAAAAGCTCCAGGGTCCGCGTGCCATCGGTGATCGCGCGCTTGTCACCCACCGCCTCAATGACAGGCTTCTTCGGCGCCTTGGCCAATCGATCCGGGCGCAGCGTGTGCGGCATGGCCCACACTTTTTCATAATACGGCTTGTTTTCAGCCGCGGTCAGGATGGTGGCACCTTCGGCCACGCATGCCCTCAGGCCGCCCGCATGATCGAAGTGGTGATGCGAATTGACCACGTAGCGAATCGTCTTGTTGGGGATGGTTTTCTTGACCGCCTGGATGACGGCTTCGGCGCGATCATCATTCAGAGGACATTCGACAAGCGCTACGTAGTTCTTGAACTCCACGGCCACGCTGTGATGCGTGCCCCCAGTGATGTACCACACGCCGTCGGACATTTTCTGCATTTCAACGTTCACGGGAGCGGGGCCTTGCGGAGCCTTCTCAACGTTGTCAGGCACCGGGAAGACCACGTATGGGTTATTGGGGTCGGTTTTCGTAATGGTTAGATCCAGGACCGGAAAGCCGCCCTGCTTCTGAACAATATGCGATGGGAAAAGGACATCGCTCGCGATTTCGCCGAAGTCCTTGTAGTCCGAGTATGTGGTTTCCGTGAGCAGATCGCCGAGCACCGGGTTGTCCGTCCGGGTCTCAACGCGTTCGATCTGGCTTTTGGCGTTGAGGGTCGCTTTCATGGTGATTCCTTCGAGAGACCCAGAGAGCGGAAACGTGATCACGGTGGCTCCTGATTCCGTCGTGACTTTCGCCCTCGCGCCGGCCTGCACGGCCATCTTGAGAACTCCAAACGGAGTTGTCCAAAGCTGCAGCAGCCGGTCATTGAGCGCAGCCGGAGCGGGAGTCGCTGTGCTCCCGGGAATGAAGCCGCCGCCCGGGACGGACTCGTTCCAGGTGAACCCACCGCTCACCACCTGGATCTGCCGCTGAGGCGCCGCGAGAGGCAGCCCTCCTCCGCCTTGCACGAGTCCATCCGGATTCGAGCGCATCACATCGACACGCATGGCCGGAACTGCGTAACTCAAGCTGGCATGATAGGTCACTTTGAATGCCGGCCAAGCCGAGTCCGGGCGGTAGGACTGACCGAACGCATAGGCGGATCCCGTGCCCCAGTATTCGAGCGTGGAGACGGCGTCGACTCGCTGGGGACCGCGGATCATGCCGAGAGCATATTCGGCGGTTTTGATGGTCGCGGCCGCATCCTGTGCGCGTGCGCACGGAACGGCCAGCGTTCCCGCAAGTAAGCTGTAGCAGAGGAAGCGGAGGGTCATGACTCGCTTTAATAGTGTTTCGTTAGTGATGTTCCTTGGTCACCAGGTGCGACAAATCTCTCTCCACGCAGGGCAGCGTTTCAGCCAGCACGGCTTTGGGATCGGGGTTGAGCTTCAGCGTGCGAGGGCTCATGGCCCAGGGCTTAATCAGCACGTCGGGATCTTCCACTGTGGCTTGCCAGGTGAGTGTGTTCCCATCGCGATGAAGCCGCTCGATGACGCGCATGTTCTCGCTGTGGAAATATCCGCCGATATCGAGCCAGCTGGTGTCGTTGAAACCAATCGTGTCGATGACCAGAGTATCTTCCTCCCAGTGGCCTAACGATTCCCCTTTCCACGTGCCATCCAAATCCTCAAGCGGAGTGTGGGGCCGGCCATCCATCGGAATCACGCGGAACGTATCGCCCCAACCCTGTGCGCCGCCACTGACGTGAAGGAAGATCATCTCCGTGGGCGCCTGAACGATCTTGGCAGGCGGGCCCATGCGCGGGACTCCGGCGGGCATGCAACCGAACGACGGGTCTTCGGTGTTGCCGTTCTGATCGAGCTTTTGAACTTTTTCCCAGAACTCCGGTTTATACAGCGGCCTATTGGGATTGGCGCGCCGGATGAGAGTGCCGTCGCGCTCGAAGTTCAACAGTGTGCCGTCTCTGGACTTGAGATTTGCCGCGAGTGGATCTTCGCTCTTGGCGAACGGGGACGCAACGTTGCCGTTCCAGACTCCGCTTAGATCGGGGTGTCCGTCCGCGGTTCGCGGAGTGACTTGGTTTTCCTGGGCCGTCACACGCGCAGAACTCAGGCACAACGCCGCGCATGCGAAGATGCAGACAAGACATGGTTGCTTCATCGCATCCCTCCAGCCTCGCTTATTCGGCGTTCGGGTCCTGGGTCCAAATCGTGAACTTGCGGCCATCGGGAAGTGTCAAATCCTTGATGAGCCCTGAATCGGTTCCGTCTTTGGCGCGCACTCCATTCACGGTGATGGTGTCGCCGACCTTCATCCCTCCGCGGTCCGCCCGGCTGAGCCCCGCCCTGCGGAGCGCTCCCGGCCCCGCCATCTCGAAGGCCCAACGCTTCACAGCGCCACTACCGTCCTTCACGTCGAGATACAAGTAGGAATGGGGATTGATCCATTCCACTTTCGTTACCACACCCGTTACTGTGAACGGTTTGTTGAGATCGAACTGCGCCTGCACTGAATGATGCGCCGAGGCGGGCATCCCTGCGATCAGCAAGCCGAAAGCAGTTAATATTATGCCAATTCCGCGCTTCATCGCCCGAACCTCCCCGTCACTGATTAGCAGAATGAAACACCTCGAATAACACCTCTGTCAAGGCTATTCGATCATGGTTGACGAAGCCGCGGGTGGCACAGCATTTGGATTTGAATTTTCGGGTTTTCGAGAGGACTGATGAGATGACGTTGTCGGCTCCTCCGTCCGGGTAGACTTGGCAACGTTAACGGCGAAGGCTCTCAAGAGCGTAGCCGACAAGGTCATCTAAATCAGCCCACGATCCGGCACGGCTGCGTCAAACTCTCCCCCAAGATTGGTGACAAGCCACGCACATGGCGGTTACATTTTTCTTTGCGTATTTGCCTCCGAGGTGGCGGATTTGGCTCTTTCGGGATAACTGGGTTCTAGTACTCACAATCTGATCCCGCATATTGATATCCGTTGACAAGTGACGTTGGCAATCGCTTACAGTTCACAATACAGCATTCATTGTAAATTTAATATCGATATTCATGGTTATGTCATTACGGAACTTCAGGAAAATATCTAACCCCCGGATCGGAGAGGCGCTATGGTGAGGACATTATTTGGGCTGATGGTAGCGCTGACGTTTGCAGTTTCGGTTGGAGCACAAGTAAGCACGGTTCAGCACAATAGTGGATTTGCGAGGAGCGGCACGTCGGCCGCGGTGCCATTCAAGGGCAACGTGACCTCGGGAAACGTTCTCTTCGTGGCCGTCAGCACATATGCCCAGCAAACGTTGAGCGCCCCGACGGACTCTCAAGGGAACGCCTACACTCTGGTAGCGACCGCGACGAACCCGGGCAACTCGGTGGCTTCGATATACGCGACCACGGCCGCGAGTACTGGGGCGAATACCGTTACCTGCCACATCAGTGCGTCGGGCAACATTCACTGCCATATTTATGAGGTGGCGGGCGTGACGACAACCGTGGACGCTTCGGGAACACAGTTGCTCACGGGAAACGCGTTGTCCGTGTCAACAACGGCGGCGACCACGAACGCAAGCGACTATATTTTTTCGTATTTCGCAGCCGATAACACGCAACCGACATTTACGGCAGGAGCAGGCTATGGAGACGTGGAGGCGACCAATTCTCCGAGTAACGATACGGCCTTTTCTGAAGACAGCATTCTGGCGGCGACCGGAGTGCCAACCGCGACCACGACAGCCAGCGAGTCCGATGCCTATGCTGAATTAGTGGTGGCATTCAAGGGCGCAGTTCCGCCGGGTCCCATGCTTATCGTGGCGCCGACGGGCTTATCCTTCGCGGCGACGGCAGGGACGACCCCAGCCCAAAGCACCTTCAACATTTCGATGAGCTTGGGTTCCTCGAGTTTCTCGGTGGCCAGCGACGCAGTATGGCTGTCGGTTTCGCCGACCAGCGGGACCGCAGGTCTAACGACGACTGCGTTGACGGTGAACGCGGCGATGCAGCCCACCTGCCCGCAATACTTGATCGGGCACATTACGGTCACGGCGCCGGGCGCTATAAATTCGCCCCAGACGGAAACCGTGACTTATACCGCGAACTGTATACAGCACACGGTTCAGTTGTCCTGGGCCACACCCGCGATGCCTCCCGCACTGGACGGCTACAACGCTTATCGGTATGCGGCGGGCGCCGGCTGTTCCGGCGCTGTGACGAAGCTGAACAGTTCGTTGATCACGACGACAACGTTCGCGGATAACACTGTCGTGTCCGGCTCGACGTATTGCTATTACAGCACCGCCAGTTCAGCAGGAGTGGAATCGGCGCCGTCCAACATATTTTCGCTTACGGTGCCCACGCCATGAGGGTCGCCGAGTCAATCCGCCGGTGGAGGGTCTGATATGTCCAAAAGACTCTTCGTCCTTTTGCCGTTGCTGATCCTTGCCTGTGCGCCTGCATGGGGGCAGCAGATTCCGAACGTACAGCACGTCTTCGTGGTGATGGAAGAGAACACGAATTTCGCCGACGTATGCGGGCCAAACAATGTAAGCATGCCGTTCTTGTGCGGTTTAAAGGCGCAGGGGAGTTTTTCCGCGAACTATTACTCTTCCACTCATCCCAGCATCGGAAATTACGAGGACCTTGCCTGGGGATTGGTTTCGACGAACGATGGTACTTGCGCGCCCACTACTTGCGGCTTTGCCTTCAGCGGAGACAACATCGTCCGGGAAGTCCTGGCCGCCGGAAAATCATGGAAAGGCTATGCGGAAAATCTGCCGAGCGCGTGTTATTTTGGCGGTGATAACGGGCAATATGCAGCCCGGCATACTCCGATTCCCTATCTCAGCGATGTACAGGGCAATTGCTCGAATCGTTTTGTGGCCTTCGAGGATCCCAATCTTGGTTTTGCGCACGATTTGGCGAACAATTCGCTGCCAAGCTATGCCTTCATTACGCCGAATCTTTGTGACGACGCGAATGACTGCGCCTTGCCGGCCAGCCCCGTCCCCGACCGGTGGCTTCAAAACAATGTGCTTCAACCTCTCCTCAGCAGCGGACACTTAAACCAGGCGACCGGGGACACGGTCGTCATCGTTACCTTTGACGAATCGGGCACGGACAATACTCATGGAGGCGGCGCCGTTTATTGGTTCATGATCGGCGTGGGTGTGAAGCAGAACTATCAGTCCACCGGCCCGGCGGTTTCACCGAATTATTACTCGCACGAAAGTTCGCTTCGCCTGACAGCCGAGCTGTTGGGGCTGAATTTCAGCGGCCTCGGTGGAGCGGCCACGGCGCCGAGCATGTCGGAGTTTTTTATTTCTACTTTGACGCCAAACCCACCGACCGCTTTTACCGCGCAGGTCGTTGGAACTCTGCCGCCCAATCCGCCGAGTGGCTTCTCCGCGATGGTGGCGCCAACTCCGCCCGCGATTTCGATCACCGCGCCCGCATCAGGCGCAACTGTTTCGGGCACCATCAGTGTCACGACCAGCGTCACCGCGGACACCACAAGCGTGCAGTTCTTGGTGGACGGCAACAATGCAGGCGCCGCCGTGACCGGCCCTCTCTTCGACTTCGTCCTGGACACAACCACGCTATCGAATGGAAGCCACTTGCTCGCGGCTGTGGCCAGCAACGCGGCGACGCAATCCACCGCGAGCGCCGCGATCGTAATCATCGCCAATAATCCACACTTGGCGATCACCACGACCCTCTTGCCCAGCGGCCAGCTGCAGGTTGGCTACAGCGCGTCCTTGCAGGCCACCAACGGAACTCCGCCTTATACCTGGTCCGTTTTGAGCGGCCAGCTTCCCGCGGGTCTCCTCCTGTCTTCCACGACCGGAATCATTTCAGGAATTCCCACAGTCGCCGGATCGTTCTCTGTCGCTTTCCAAGTAACGGACAGCGCTGGGGGCGCCACGTCGGCTGGATTCAGCTTGAACATCGCGACGCCTTTGCCCGCTGCACCCTTCGGGCACGTCATTATCGTGGCCGAAGAGAATGCGAATTACGCGGACATAATCGGCAATCCGACCGTGCCGTATCTGAATAGCCTGGCCAATCAGTATGGCCTTGCTACGCAATACTACGCGAACATCCCGGGATCGATCAGCGACTACTTCCTGTGGACCACCGGACAAATTTTGACGACCGACAACGGTCAGACGCCACTTACTTTCCCGGTTTCAGTGGATAACGTAGTCCGGGAGTTAGTGGCAGCGGGCCTAACGTGGAAGCAGTACGCCGAATCCATTCCGTCGGTCGGGTATATCGGAGGCGATGCGGTCGGCCCGGATGGAGGCACATTCTACACGCGCCACGTTCCTCTCCCTTATATGACAGACGTTCAAAACAGTCCGATTCAAAGGCAGAACATCGTGCCATTCACGCAGCTCGCAGCGGACCTGGCCGCCGGCAACCTCCCCAACTATTCATTCATCACCCCGAATGGGTGCGATGACTCACATGATTGCAGCTTCAATACGGCGGACAACTGGTTGAAAGCGAATATCGATCCGCTGATCAAGAGCGCGGAGTTCCAAAAGGATGGACTGCTCATCATCTCATTCGACGAATCAGGGAACGATACCACGCACGGCGGAGGGCGCGTCGCTACGGTCATCATCAGCCCGTTCTCAAAACCTGGCTATCAGTCCACCACGTTCTATCAGCACGAAAGCGTACTTCGCCTGATGCTCGAAGGATTGGGTGTGACGACATTACCCGGAGCGGCCGCCACTGCGCCGGAGATGTGGGAGTTCTTCACCTTCACTCCACCGAATTAGAAGGAGCGTTGCGAAGTTCGCGAAGGTAGAGGTGATATTCACCTGGCCATTGCCGATTCTAAGTTGTAAAAACGATTGGTTCCCGAGCCCAGGCTGGAAATAAGACGCTGGCGGGTGGCCGATCCCTCGTCCGCCGCAGAGGAAGAGTCGGAGATTTTGACTTTCCGTGGAATGATTATCGTGTGATTCGTCAAGATTCAAATAGGCTGTGGAAACAACTATTCCGTGACTGAAGTCGGTTTTGTAACTGCGAAAGCCCCAAGTTTCAATCTTTTGCTCTGCCTTTTCTTTCTTTTCTTGGGGTCGTGGCTCTCATTGAGACCGGAACCTCGAAACCAGCTCCAACATTCTCTCCTCCCCTGCGTGTCCAAACTGCCAGCGATAACTGATTCCCGATTCGGTTCGGAAATACCCGCTTCCGCGCACGCAAGGCCTCCTAAACTGGATTGTGGAAAGCAGGGCGCAACGGCGGGGTGAAGGTGGGATACAAGTGCACGATTGAGGGCGATACGATCATGGGCGCCTTTCAGCAGCGCCGGAACTCATTGGCCCGGACCGCAAAGCCTTCCTTATGATTTTTCTTCGTCGCGAAAGTAACTCCAAAACTCACTGGCCCGGCAGCCCGGGAGTTCATTCCGCGCATGCGCTGCTATCGAGGAGTGGCACTCATCAGCCCGCAAGGAGCGCTCGGGCACGAGAAGTTCCCGGGCGGGCAGAGGATTCCAAATGATTGTGGATGACCAGCCAACGGCGGAATCTCGCGCTCTTCCGTTGTTGCTAATTTTATTTGTCGGCAGCGGCTTTTCCGCGCTGGTCTACGAAATCGTTTGGTACCAATTGCTGCAGTTGGTCATCGGGTCGAGCGCGGTTTCATTGGGTGTGTTGCTCGCAACCTTCATGGGGGGATTGTGTTTGGGAAGCATGGCTGCGCCTCGCATCCTGGCGATGCGCCGCCTTCATCCCTTGCGAGTGTATGCCGACATCGAGCTGGGCGTTGCATTCTGTGGGATCTTAGTGCTGTTCGGAATGCCGTTCGTCAATCGAATGTACGTGGCGGCCCTGGGCCATGGCCTGCCGGCCATCCTGCTGCGCGCAACGATTTGTGCGATCTGCCTGCTGGTGCCAACCACATTAATGGGCGCGTCGCTGCCGGCTGTAGCGACGTGGATCGGGTCAATTCCGCGGCGGGATTCGTGGCTGGGCCTCCTTTACGCCGGCAACACGTTGGGAGCCGTGTTCGGATGTCTCGCGGCGGGATTCTTTTTGCTTCGAGTTTTCGACATGGCGATCGCGACATACGTTGCCGCAGCGATCAATATTGCGGTAGCGGTAATCAGTTTCGGCTTGGTGAAGCGAACGCCAAGCCCGGCTGTGTTGGAGGCTCCCCGGCAAGAGCGTGCGGCGGCAGGCCCGCGGATCTGGACGGTGTACGTCACGATAGCTTTGTCTGGAGCATGTGCGTTGGGCGCCGAGGTGGTCTGGACGAGACTATTGGGACTGATGTTGGGCGCCACGGTGTACACGTTCTCTATTATTTTGGCCGTGTTCCTGGTGGGATTGGCGATCGGAAGCGGCGCGGGATCATTCCTGCCGCTCGCCGTGCGGCCGCAAACGGCCTTGGGCTGTTGCCAGTTGCTGCTCGCCGCGGCCATTGCATGGACCGCCTTTATGCTCGCGAAGTCTCTTCCGTATTGGCCGATCGATCCGAAACTTTCCACCAGTCCCTGGTTCACTTTCCAGGTCGACGTGTCGCGCGTTGTTTGGGCCCTCTGGCCAGGGCCAGTGCTATGGGGAGCAACGTTCCCGCTGGCGCTAGCAGCAGTGGCATCGGACGATGACGACCCGGCGCGGGCGGTTGGGAATGTCTATGCGGCCAACACTGGCGGCGCAATCGCCGGAGCGCTGGCATTCAGCATGTTGCTGATTCCTCGGATTGGCACGCGGCAAGCCGAGCGCGCGTTGATTGTGCTTTCTGTCGTGAGCGCGCTGGTGATGCTGGCACCCATCGTTTGGTCGCGGCGCGCGAAGGCCGGTGCGTGGTGGCTCGCGGCCTCGACGGCGACGGCTGGTCTTCTGGTCGTCAGTGTGCCGGGCGTTCCGGGGAGGGTCATCGCCGAAGGCCGCCAAAGCAGGACCGCGGTCGTGTCCCAAATCTTGTACGTTGGCGAGGGAATGAACTCTTCGATCGCTGTTTCGCAGTTCGGTAAGACCAGGCGGTTCCACGTCAGCGGCAAAGTAGAGGCGTCGACAAGTCCGAACGACATGCGATTGCAGCGGATGCTCGGCGGCATACCGGGGCTGTTCCATCCGAGGCCGCGCGCGGTGCTCATCGTGGGATTCGGCGCCGGGGTTACCGCGGGCTCGTTCGTCGTGAATCCGGCCGTGCAACGGATCGTTATTTGCGAAATAGAACCGTTGGTGCCGCCGACCACAACACGCTTCTTCGGCAACGAAAATTACAATGTGCTGCATGACGCGCGCACTAAAGTGATCTACGACGATGCGCGAAGCTATATCCTGACGACTCCGGAAACATTTGACATCATCACCTCCGACCCGATTCATCCCTGGGTGAGGGGCAGCGCCACGCTGTATACGAAAGAATATTTCGAGATGGCGCGGAAGCATCTGAATCAGGGAGGAATCGTCGCGCAGTGGGTGCCGCTCTACGAGACCGACGAGGAAACGGTGAAAAGCGAGATCGCCACTTTTTTCGATGTTTTCCCCAATGGCACGATCTGGGCCAGCGACCATGACGGCAAAGGCTCCGACATGATGATGCTCGGCGAAAGGGACCCGATCCCGATCAACGTGGGCGAATTGCAACAACGGCTGGATCGTTCCGAATACTCGGGCGTCGCGCAATCACTCCGCGATGTGGGATTGGATTCGGCCGTTGAAATTCTCGGAACCTACGCGGGTCAGGCGTCTGACTTGAAATACTGGCTGAACGGCGCAGACATCAATCGGGACAGGAATCTTCGCCTGCAGTATCTGGCGGGGATGGCCGTCGACGACAACCGGGAAGGAGTCATTAACGCCGAAATGATGGTCTTCCGCCGTTTTCCAGCAAATCTGTTTGTAGGGTCGGATCAGGATGTCAACGCGCTACGCCTTCGGCCCGGGTGGAGGTGAAGCGCTTCCGGAGACGTATATTATCCTCCCGAGGGGCTGATTGCATTGCATGCCAGGGCTGCCGAGGGGCTAGGCCGACCATTTGTCGCGCAGCGCTTGATTCGCAAAGGGTTTCTTGCTATATACCGAATGAACTGCTGGAGGTGCCGAAATGAGTACCCAGCCGAAATTGCAGCCGGACCCTCTTGAACAGCTGAAAACGACTCTGGAGGATGCCCCTCGGAGCTACGGTTTCCTATCGGAGTACGTGAGAGCGCTGGAGTGGCATCACCACGAAGAGGATATCTTTATCCACCAGGCGATTCAGAATGCAAACGCCAGTGGAGCGCATTTACTTCGTGGGAGTCAGTGTTTTGTCACCGATGTTTATTCGGAGATGTACGAGCCCCTCGACGCTGAGGACAAGCTGGAAATCAGGCGATGGTGGCACGAGATGGTTCGCGGTAAAGCAAATCAGTTCACCGACTTGAGGGCGCGACTGTCCAAGCTTACCTAGCGAAGCAAATACAGACGAAGAGCTTGACTTTGGAGCTAAGACACTGGTGTTCGCGGCGCTTTACAGTGCCAGCCGGCCGGGATATGATTCACGCGTTTCCGCAGGCGAGAGAAGAAATCATCCCTTGCTTTCACCACCTGATTTTACCCGCCGAATCCCTCAGCTTGACGGATTAAGAGGAGTAGCAATCGCGCTGGTGGTTATCTTCCACTACGTTAACTTTGCCGTGGACTCCGGCGCTCCCCGCATTCTGAGCTTCCTGGTCCGCCCTACGAATCTCGGTTGGTCCGGCGTTGACCTTTTTTTCGTTCTTTCCGGATTCCTGATTGGCGGAATATTGCTCGACGCGCGCGAGTCTCCAAACTATTTCCGGGTGTTTTACCGGCGTCGCGTGTGCAGAATCTTTCCGGTGTATTTCGCCTTCTTGGCAGCAATTTTCATCGTCGCTCATTTTGCGCGTCCGCCGCTCGAAGACAAATTTATGCCGGCGATTCCGTGGGCCGCCCTGGCGACGTTCTGCCAGAATTTCTGGATGGCGATCCACAACAAATTCGGGGCAGTTGTCCTGGCTCCAACCTGGTCTCTGGCCGTCGAAGAACAATTCTATCTGACGCTTCCAGCCGTGATCTATTTCGTGAGGCATTCCCGTCTGATTTGGGTTTTAACCGGAGGAATTGTTTTGGCTCCGCTGATTCGCCTGGCTATGTTCCTGACGAGTCCACGGCTCTCAGCGGGGATCTACGTTCTGCTTCCATGCAGGATGGACACCTTATTATTTGGCGTCACGGCCGCCTACCTGATGCGACGGCCGGGAGCATGGGAATTTGCGCGCACGCATCGCCGGCAGTTGTGGACCTTAACCGAACTGCTCACAATTGTATGCGTTTGGTTTTTCTATAAGGCGTCTGCGATCGATCCGCCAACAATGCTCATCGGATACGATTGCATTGGTCTTCTTTATGCCTGCATTCTCGCGCTGTCCTTAGTTGACGACGGGCTGGCGGGAGTTCTGCAAGCAAAATGGCTGATGGCCTTAGGCGCCATTTCCTATTGCGTGTATTTAATTCATCCAATCGTTTTCGAGATGGTTTTCGCCCCGCTGAAAGATCAGCGCAATGGCGGGGCGATTGCGGCAATTCTGGCGCTCGTCTTGACGATCGTAATCGCGAAATCGTCCTGGAATTATTTTGAAAAACCATTGGTGGGGTTCGGTCACAGAGAGCGCTATGAAGCGCCGGCGTCCTCGGGGGCGTTACACTAGCCCGAGTTCCATTCCCTGGTTTCCTCTGAACTGTAACTTCGATTTCCTTCCAAATTTTACGGACTTTATGGTTTGTCGGATTGGCTACCGCCGGGGGGAAATGCCCGGTCAGAGTCGCCTGATTGAGTCGGCGCGTCCGTTTGGTTCGGCGATTGGAATAAGGGGACTTGTGCCTATCCGGTTGACTCCACAGGCCCCAAGGGATAGTGTCGGGTGCGATGCGCCCGGAGTATCCTCGGTCATTGCACGAGTTTAGAAGGCTCTTTAACGATGAGGCCGCCTGTCGCCAGTACCTTGCGCGGAGCCGATGGCCCGAGGGCTTCCAGTGTCCACGGTGCCAGCAGGGCGAGGCCCTCGAACTACCAACCCGTCTCTTGTGGCGGTGTCGAGCGTGCAGGCACGACACCTCGGTCACGGCGGGGACCGTGCTCCACCGAACCAGAGTCCCGCTGACACAGTGGTTCTGGGCCGCCTACCTGGTCTCGACTCAGACCCCGGGCTTCTCAGCGCTCCAACTCCAGCGGCAGTTGGGACTCCGCCGATACGAGACGGCCTGGGCCATGCTGCAGAAGCTTCGTCGCGCCATGGTGCACCCGGATCGGGAGCCTCTCAAGGACAAGGTCGAGGTGGATGAGACCTACATCGGCGGGCGAGAAGTGGGCCTACGTGGGGGGCGCCACGTCCTTGACAAGGCGATCGTTGTGGGCGCGGTAGAGGTCAGGGGCGAAGCTTCCGGAAGGGTACGCCTCCAAGTGGTTCCCGACGTCTCGGCCCGGTCTCTGACCGGCTTCGTGAGAACGAACGTGGCTGCGGGAGCGATTGTAGTCACTGACGGCTGGGGAGGCTACGACCCCCTCCCGAAGCTGGGGTACCGGCACCGACCGCACACGCAGGGCGACCGTCGAAGGTCGACCCAGATTCTGCCGCGCATCCATCGTGTCTTTGGGAACCTCAAGACCTGGCTTCGTGGCACCCATCACGGCGTCGGCCACGCCCATCTTCAAGCCTACCTGGACGAGTTCGTTTTTCGGTTTAATCGCAGGCGAACACCGATGGCCGCCTTCCAGACGCTTCTCGGACTGGGTAGCCAGCAGCAACCCACCACATACAATCAGTTGTACCGAGTGGAGCTAAACGGATAGGCACGAGGGGACTTACCCTGTCTACGGAAGGGAATTTTGTGCAACCAATCGTGGACTGGGGTAGGAGTCCACGTTTCGGATTATCTGGTAAATTATTGAATCCACACGCCTTATTTGCCAACGGCAATGGTTGCAGAAGTGCGAGTGAAATTACGGAGAATTGGCGCCAGAGCACGATGGAACTCTGTTCAAGATTAATTCCTGCCAGACTGTTTCTTGACCGCGAAGGATGAATTTCGCGCGCTAGCTGGACACTATGGGAGGCAAGTCCAATGGGAATTTTGGGGATGGCATTTGTCTTCGTTGTGGGCTTGTGCGGCATCGTAAGCCTCTGGCTGTTTGACTTCTACCGCGTTGAAAGTCGCGGCGGTTCTTCCACGGCCGCGCACCGTGTAGTTGCGCGTTGGGAATTCTCGCCACAGGATCTGGGAGGTTTCACCCACGGGAAATTGGCCTTAGTGAGTGTGCTCGGATTATTTCTTGAGCTGCTGATGATTCGCTGGATTTCTTCCGAGGTCCAAATCTTCGCCTATTTCAAGAATTTCGTTTTGATTGCCTGCTTCCTTGGATTCGGATTGGGATGCTACCTGGTCCGCCGCCGGATCAGTTTGTTGTCCCTGCTCGTTCCGCTGGCAACTCTTGCCGTCATCGTCAAGCTTCCTTGGCCTGCCTTGCGCCAGCTCATCATTGCTCTGCCCGGCTATATTGGCGCGAGCTCGGAGGTGAACGTCTGGGGCGTGCCGTACATCCCAGTGAGTTCAAATTCGTTGTTACTATTGGCGCTGGCGACGCTCGTGGTCGTTCCCATGTTTTCCCTGATTTCATTCGCCTTCGTACCCATCGGCCAGCTGGTGGGCTGGTATCTGGAAAACGCTCCCAACGGCATCTTCGGGTATACGGTCAACATCGTCGGCAGTTTGGCGGGAATTGCTTTGTACACGCTGCTTTGTTTCTGGTTCCAGCCGCCGGCGGTGTGGTTCCTTCTGGCCGGTGTGATGCTGGTCTGGTTCGTTTGGCCTGTAGCCCGCTTGCGATGGGTTTCCGTGATCGTGCTGGCTTTTTGCGTGGGCTTGACGGCTCTCGGTCCGGGCGGTGAAAGCAAGGTTTACTGGTCGCCTTACCAGAAGCTTACCGTGAGTCCCGTGCGCGAGGACGGCGAATTGATCGGCCATCAGCTTACGACAAACGGAAGTTGGTATCAGCAGATCTTGAACTTGTCGCCCTCGTTTGTCGCTTCCCACCCGCAATATTTCAAGCAGGAACCTATCGAGTGGAATGCCTATAACTTGCCCTACCATTTTTACCAGGACCCGCCAAGCGTCCTGGTGCTGGGAGCAGGAACGGGGAATGATGTGGCCGCCGCGCTTCGCAACGGCGCCGGGCACGTCTCCGCCGTGGAAATCGATCCGCTGATCCTGCATCTGGGCAAGACGCTCCACTTCGAAAAGCCCTATGACTCGCCGCGAGTGACGCCCGTGCTCGACGACGCGCGCAGCTACGTGGAAACCACGAACGATCGTTACGACATGATCGTTTTCTCGCTGCTGGATTCGCATACCAACAGCTCTTACTACTCCAACATCCGCATCGATAACTACGTCTACACGCTCGAAGCGCTGCAAGCCACCAAGCGATTGCTCAAGCCGGACGGGATCATGGTCGTCAAGTTTCAGGTCTCGACTCCATGGATCGCCGGGCGGCTGAACAACTTGCTCCAGGTTGTGTTTGGCCGCGCGCCGCTCGAAGTGCAAGCCGACCCATCCGTGTACGCTTCGTTCCTCGCCTCCGGCCGGTTTTTCATTGCCGGCTCACAGGCGCGCATCGATCAAGCGATGGCCGACGCGTCGCTCGCCGGATATGTGAAAGCGCATCAGGATTTTCCGGTTGCCAAGGCCTCGCTCACCACCGACGACTGGCCGTACTTTTATCAGCATGAGCCGGGATTGCCGGGATCGGTGATTGTCCTTTCGCTCGTGCTCATCCTCTTGTGCTGGGCGTTCATGCGCCAAACCGGGGCCATCGTCGGCTCTCTCCGGTGGCACTTCTTTTTCCTGGGCGCGGGCTTTCTGCTGCTCGAAGCGCAAATCATCAGCAAAATGGCGCTGCTGTTCGGCACCACGTGGCTGGTGAACTCGATCGTCATTGCCGGCCTCATGATTTTGATCGTCGCTTCCAACTTCCTCGTGCAGTGGCAGCCGAAAATTCCGGTGAGCGTCGGCTATGCCGGCATCCTGTGTACGATTGCCGCCGGATATTTCCTCCCGCTCGAACGCCTCTTCTTCCAATCCATTTGGGTGAAGGCATTGGCGGCGACCACCGTCCTTTGCCTCCCCGTTTTTTTTGCGGGGATCGTGTTCATCCGCAGTTTCGCGCTCGAAGGATTCCGCAGCGAGGCCCTCGGCTCCAACCTCCTGGGCGCATTGACCGGCGGAATGCTCGAATCGCTTTCGATGTGGACGGGGATCCGCTCGCTCTTGATCATCGCCGCAGTGCTCTACTTGGCGTCGTGGTGGGCGCTCGGCGCGCAGAATCCGCTCGCGAAATTTGCGCCGCAAGCGGATGCGCTGGATGCGGGGCCGGTCGGCTTTCACGCGCAAAAGTCTCAACTAACAACGTAGTTCGGTTTGGGCCGACGCTGCCTAGCATTTGGAGGGTGCCCCATCCTTGCGGAGCAAGGGTGGGGCTTTATTTTTTCTTAAACGGGCGTCAGACCTTCCTCCGCCTGCGACGCGTGGCCAACCTTGACGGTGCTGAACCGCGAGGCTAGTATCATCGCTGAAAGAGCGCGTTCTTCACGGCACCCAGAGCCGCGCATCGTCAGTTCAGCCACATGAAAATTGCCTATTTTGATTGCTTCTCCGGAATCAGCGGGGACATGACCCTCGGAGCGTTGGTGGACGCAGGGTGCAACCTCGCGGAAATGGAGGCGCATTTGCGCCGGCTGCCGGTGCCGGGCTGGAAAATTTCGTCCGAGAAAGTTGTTCGGCGGGGATTCCGGGCGACGCAGGTGAAAGTGGAATCTTCCGATCCGCAGCGGCATCGATCGCTGAACGAAATCCTTCAATTGATTGAGCGGGCCGCGCTTCCGGGCACGATTTCAGAGAGAGCGTCGAACGTTTTCCGGCGGCTGGGGCAAGCCGAGGCGCTCGTTCACGGCGTGGCAATCGAGAAAGTGCACTTTCACGAAGTCGGCGCGGTCGACGCGATCGTGGACATTGTCGGCGCCGCGGCCGGTTTCGAGCTGTTGGGCGTCGAGGAGTTTTTCTGTTCGCCGCTGAATGTGGGCGGCGGGCGCGTGGACACGCAACACGGCAACTTGCCTGTGCCGGCTCCCGCCACCGCGGAACTGCTGCGCGGAGCGCCGACGTATTCGAATGGAATTCAGCGCGAGCTGGTGACGCCGACTGGGGCTGCGATTGTTGCCACTATGGCCGCGCAGTTCGGTCCGCAGCCGGCGATGGCTGTTGCGGCCATCGGACTTGGCGCCGGCAGCGCGGAGCTCGCCGAGCAACCGAATGTACTTCGGTTATTTGTCGGCGAAAGTGCGGCGCGGCGGGATGACGCTACTCTGGATGAGGACATCATCGTCCTGGAAGCAAATCTGGATGACATGAGTCCGCAAGTCTACGGTTACTTTGCCGAGCGAGCGCTGGAAGCCGGGGCGCTGGATGTTTTCTCGATCCCCGTGCAAATGAAAAAGAATCGCCCGGGACAACTTGTAACGGTGCTCTGCAAGCCCGCGGACCGCGAAAAATTCTCGGACCTGCTGTTCCGCGAGACGACCACGCTGGGCGTGAGGCAGTCCAGCGTCAACCGGCGCACTTTGCTGCGCGAAAGCATCGCCGTGGAAACTTCGCTCGGACTGATCCGCATGAAAATCGCGCGCCTCAACGGCCACATCCTAAACGTTGCGCCCGAGTATGAAGATTGCCAGAAGATCGCGGCGGAACGCGGTGTTCCTCTGAAGCAGGTGCTGGCCGAGGCGACGTTTCAATTCCAGAGATTGAATGGTGCCATGAAAAAGTAGATGGGGAGCAAAATGGAAGGCCGGAAAAACGGGAATGATTTGATCGCCGTTCAAAACGATCCAGGTGCAAAGCAGGAAAAGTTAGCCGCGCGCCTGCGAGAACTGGGCTCGGTGCTCGTGGCATTTTCCGGCGGCGCGGATTCCGCCTACCTGGCCTGGATGGCGCACCGGACGCTGGGCGATCGCGCCCTGGCCATTACCGCGCTCTCGCCGAGTTTTTCCGCGTACGACCGGCGGCAAGCGGAAACGTTCGCGCGCCAGGAAAACCTGCGGCATGAGTTCGTCGAGACGCATGAATTCGAGAATCCACTCTACGTCCTGAATCAGGCGGACCGCTGCTACCACTGCAAGACGGAGTTGTTCGGCGTTCTTGCCAACATGCGCGCAACGCGGGGATTTGGAGCCGTGACGTACGGCCTGAATGCCGATGACATGAAGGATTTCCGCCCGGGCCACCGCGCCGCATCCGAATTCGGAGTGCAGGCGCCGCTGCTCGACGCGGGGCTGACCAAGGCGGAGATCCGCGAACTGTCGCGGCAAGGCGGTCTGGCGACATGGGATCGGCCGGCGTCAGCGTGCCTGTCCTCGCGCGTTCCCTACGGGATGCCGGTGACGGTAGAAAATCTGTCGCGTATCGAACGGGCGGAAGACGCCTTGCGAGAATACGGCTTCCGCCAAATTCGGGTGCGCTCGCACGGCGAACTCGCTCGTATCGAAATCGCGCCGGATGAATTGCCGCGCGCGCAGGAAGTTGATATGGCGGAAGCGCTCGCCGCACGCATCCGGGAAACCGGCTTCACATACGTTACGCTGGATCCGGAAGGATACCGGCAAGGATCGTTGAACGCCGCCTTAAAGAAGAAATAGTCCTGCCACACTTTAAAAAATGGACAAACAGGATATTCAGCATCTCCTGGAAGCTGTGCGGGCGGGAAAGTTGTCCGTCGCGCGGGCGCTCGAGCAACTGCGCCACATGCCGTATGAGGATCTTGGATTCGCCAAGATCGATCACCATCGCGGCTTGCGCCAGGGATTTGCCGAAGTTGTGTACGCGAAGGGGAAAACACCTCGGCAAGTCGTCGCGATCGTGCGCGGGATGCTGCGCCCGCGAACGACGCAGAACGTACTGATCACGCGCGCCGATGCGGGCATCTTCCGCGCGGTCCGCCGCCTTAACCGCCACGCCGAATTTCATTCTGTTTCCGGAGCAATCAGCATTCGCCGCAACCGCGAGATCGTGGGCAAAGGCACGATCCTTGTGGTCGCAGCGGGTACCAGCGACATTCCCGTGGCGGAGGAAGCGGCCGTCACGGCGGAGATCATGGGGAACAGGGTTGAAAGTGTGTACGACGTTGGCGTGGCCGGCCTGCACCGGCTGTTGGACCACCGCGAAAAGATCGCCGCGTCGCGCGTGATTGTCTGTGTCGCGGGAATGGAAGGTGCGCTGCCGAGCGTCGTCGCCGGTTTAGTCGCCGTGCCGGTGATCGCCGTACCGACCAGTGTGGGCTACGGAGCAAGTTTCGGAGGGCTGGCCGCGCTGCTGGCGATGTTGAATAGCTGCGCTTCCAACGTGTGCGTCGTCAATATCGACAACGGATTCGGCGGCGGCTATGTCGCCAGCACAATGAATAGGCTGTAGAACTCCCATGATGGCGGCTTGGTTTTCTAGTGAATTTGGGCCGGGGGGTGGGACATTCGGAGCGTGATTGTAGCAGGGCGGAAGACCGTGCCGATTTCAAGGTCGCGCTAAACGCCAGCGGCGATGTAGGCAAGCAGAACGACAATCACACTAACCAGAATGATGATCCAGGGCAAAAAACCGAGAGATTGTTCCTTTGTCGCGGACATGCTCATATCCATCCCTTCAAGGAGAAGAAAGCAATTCGGGGACCAATGCGCCTTGATGCAAGGGAAGAAGGAGCTCCCAACGTAATGCCAAGTGAATCAGAGTTCTAGCGCCATCCTGCGAGGATGAATCACCGACCCGGACCTGCAGAGAGAAACCGGTCCGGTGTCGCCAAATGGAGACACCACTTTCAACACCCGGCGTGCCATCCCGTGGCGGAAGCCCGGCTGGATCGGAGACTTAGCGAATATCAGGCGTGCTCATCCCTGATATTCACGGCTGTTGAGACTGCGTGCTGTACTTGTCCGGCCGCCCAAAGATGCGCGAATTTTCCGAGCCATTTTGTAGATTGACGGTGAAACCAGTTCCATGACCTCGTAAGATCCTCTGGCTCGACAAAATTTATGTAGGTTGCAACGATCATCCATTCAAAGAGCGGGATGTTCATGGCATATTCGATTCCCACATGCAGACACAGCCCCGCCAGAAGCACCGGGTATCGGGTTTCCTTGAACCAGATGAGCACACCCAACGCGAACTCGATCGCCAGCGTTGACCAAGTAAGCGTCTTGATTAGGAACAGATTGTGCAGCGGCGGCAGCGGAAAACGATGAAAATCTTCCAGGCGCAATGCGTAATACACGGCCGTGCCGTTGATCCACAAGATGCCCAGCGTTTTCCAGTAGAACGTCGCGAAATAGACGACAGCCGTCTGGATCTGAAGCATGCGCTGAGCCCAAGGGCTGCAAAGGGGGGCGCCATCGTCTACTCGTCCTCGCCGGACCCGCAACCAATGGTCGACCGAAAAAAGCGCACCGGACGGCGCAAACATGAGGAAGAAACCGCAAACCAGCATGAGGGTATCGCCGCTGTTTAGGATGAATCCGTTGCGCATTTCTATCGAACCCAGGCACAGGTAAACGGCGACGGCTGTGAAACGGGTCATGAATCCAGCTGTCAGGCACACGGCGCAGAACAGAAACACCCAAAAGAAGATGTTAATGGCTAGATTTGTCTGCGGGAGGATCTCAAACAAGCTCATGGATGGCCCGCGGAAAAGGAAATGCGTGGTGTTGAGGGTCGTAAACGCACGAGGGCCGTACCACATGAGCCATTCCGGGCGCAGCATCAGGAGGTCTGCAAGCACGATCAGGCCATAAAAAATACGAAACAGGCATACGGGGCTCGGCGATTGTGGCTTGTAGAAGAACTCGTTCCAGCTTCGAAAAAGGCCGCGTAAAGTCATTTCAAGTCCCCCGCTTTCACGGAATACGTATAGAGCACCTTGCGTGTCCACGGTTCAGGTAGTCCCGATCCTGGGGGCGCTATTTTTGACTGGTAGCTAACCAGGGCGACGGTGACCGGAGGGTTATCCACCTTCGTATTGTTTAACCTCGCTATGAAACGGGCCGCGTCAGGCCGGAGGTATGCAAACGAATTATTCTCAAGGGAGTCGAAGCCGAATTTATGCTGGCGCTCCAGCGTGTACCGCTTGAGGTACCCGTAATCTTGTGGATTCTTGAACTTCCAAAAGCCTTTTTGGCCGTCGCGATAAGTGATTTCGGCCTGCATGCGATTATTGATCGCTAGCGGATTGGGGGCAAAAAGGTTCCAACCTTGAGCAAGGCCCGACCAGGCCATGTAGGGAGCGATAAGGGGCCTCGCGCTCGTGACCAACCGTGAATTCAGCGGTAGGGCCCAACAGAAGATGGTCGCGAGGTGAAAGACCAAGAAAGTGTTGATTGCGATCCGTTTCATCGTGATCGGCCTCTGCCGTAGTAGTATTGAGTTCTTGGGTCGTTCGATTCATCGGGGATGGAGCACGTCAATTGCCAAGCATATTTATGGTAAATATCGTGGATTGTGATAGATGCATGGTGATAGTGGTCACAGAAAGCGACATTGTCCACGTTAGGTGACTCTTGAGAAGCGCTCGCAGACTGCAAAGGTGACCTTTAGGAGCCAAGCAAATGCCAGTGTTGAGGCAATTTGCAGAGATACTGGGAGATTCGCACGGGGAATGCCTGAACGCCCTCTGGCAAGGGAAGTGCTGTACAGTTAAAGAGATAAATCGAACCCTGCTGGTATGGAAGACGGAATCAAAAAGCGCGCACTGCCGTGGATCGGTCTCTCCCTCATCCTGGTCATGTACGTTGTTTCCGTTTTTCGGTTCAATCCATTAGACTTATTTGGATCCACGCAAGACGATTCGCTCTATTTCAGCTCGGCTAAGGCTATTGCGAACCAGCAGGGCTATGTCCTGCCGAGCGTACCCGGCGGCCCTGTGGCGACGAAATACCCCATCCTCTACCCGTGGGTCCTTTCCTGGGTATGGCGATGGAATCCATCGTTTCCTTCCAACTTGACTGGAGCTGTGGCGATAACCGCCGCCTTTGGCGTCCTGTTCATCGTGTCCTCCTTCGTCTTCCTGCGAACGCTGGAGGGAATTGGGGATTCCGCCGCATTGTTACTTACCTTCTTCACCGCTCTCCACCCAATGGTCCTGCATTACAGCGCCAGCGTCCTTTCCGACGTCCCTTTTGCCGCGCTCGCGTTTACAGCCATGCTTTCGGCCGATCAAGCCATGCAGCCGAATGCGCCCGGCGCGAGAACAGCCGGTTGTGCATTATTGACAGGATTATCCATCCTGATGCGCGCTTTCGGAATTCCTGTTGCGGCAGGCATTTTGGCCGCCGCAGTGGCGCGGCGTGCGTGGCGGCAGATCGCAGTTTTCTGCGGAGTGCTGGCTCCCTTTGGCGCAGCATCGGCCTGGCGGTGGGTATTTGCTCGCTCCACGATCTCCCCGGGTTCGGATGGGGTCCTGCTGAAACCCGGCTTCGTGAGCGAGTGGACGTATTACACAAGCTACCAGGGGTTCTGGAAACTCAGCGTCCCGAACGCGCATATTCTGTGGGAAATGCTCAAGAATAACGCCTTTTTCGTTGTTCACACACCGTCCGATTATTTTCTCGCTCCCTTGCTCACGCGGGCTACGATCTGGAGCTTGGCTCTGGAGTTCCTGGTGACGGTTGGTATTTTCTCAGGCATCCTGCGGCTGTCGCGGAACCGCGAATGGAAAACAATCGAATGGGTGTTTCCGTTTTACCTTGCTCTTATGCTGGTCTGGAACTATCCCAACACCGCTCGCTTTGCGTTCCTGTTCCTGCCGCTTTTCGCAGCTGGATTGTGGTTCGAGGCCCGGCACTTCCTGGCACTTGCATACACAACGATTACCAGAAATCCGGCTCGAAGCGAAAGGGCTCTCGCAGGAGTCCTCGCTTGCGGGGTCCTGGCATTGATCGGCGCTTTGGCGATCAACTACGTGAAGGGGGCCCGCCGGGTTTCGGTTGAGATCGCCGACATTCGCTCCGATCTATTGACGGATAAGCGAGAGGCCTACCAGTGGCTCATCTGCTGCACCTCCCGTGATGATGTAGTGATCGCCTACGAGGATGCCAGTCTTTACCTGTACAGCGACCGGCAGAGCATGCGTCCCGTGGTTTTCCCTACTTCGGTGCTCTTCGACCAGGCCTACATCCAGGAGTCGCTGGCGCACATGACAGACGTCGCGCACGTGATTGGCGCCCGATACTGGCTGATTTCTGACGACGATTTCGACCTGGAGTGGGACACAGCCGCCTCCATGGGACGAGCGCGGGAAAAGGAATTCGAGAAAACGCTTCCCGTCGTTTTCCAAAGCCGTAAGGGACATGTTCGGATTTACAAAATCGGCTGCGATGCCCATTCCAATTGCCAACCCTGCCCTTGAACTAAGTTTTGGTAGTGACTCAATTTCGTTCGTGTGGTTGCAAACGGCTGCCCGCCCTAAAAACGGGCGGCCTCTACAAAACCCAACAGATTCGAGGCGGGGCGGTTTTGTAGCGGCCGTTCCGTCCCGCGAATTTCGGGACGGAACGGGCATCTTCACTTGATTGTGAATGCTCCAAGGGCTACTTGAATCTGCAGCGGGCATCGGAACGGGAATTGCACTTAGGTATCCGGGCGCCTGGAATTACAAAATCTCCAGCGTGAAAAACTCTGGATCCAGCCCCTGGCGCCCACGAGGCAAAGTACTCGTATGTGGCTTAATTTCAGTAGATTGGTGGATGAGTTGAGCTCGAGCGTAAGGTAGACATCGGTGCAAAGACTGGGGGAAGTGTCTCCATCTGGAGACTCGGAGATTCTCCCCGTGTCTCTTTTTATCTGTTGAGTTTGGCGGGAAGATGCAGGTTTGTTGAGACCTTATTCGAACAGCGGTTTTGCGGTCTGTAGAGTGCGGGCAAACCTGTTGGAGTGAGGTTCGGTCGACCATGGGAGAAGTAATGGTGAAACGGAAAAAGGAAGCGGGCCAAACCCTGGCACTTGTTTCATTCTGCCTGGTGACATTCCTGGCTGCAGCGGGCCTTGCGGTTGACATGGGTTATATGCGCTATGAAAAGCGCTTGATGCAGGCCGCAGCCGACAGTGCGGCCCTTGCCGCCGCAACCGACCTCAATCTCGGTGAGGGCGGGTCGGCTCAGACAGACGCACAAGCCGTTGCCACGGCCAACGGATTTCAGGACGGAGTTAACCACGTCTCTGTTTCCTTCCCCAATCCCAACGTAACCCTTGGGCAGGCTTTTGAGGTCACCATTCAACAGGAATTGCCGACTTTCTTCATGAAAATCGTGGGCATTGGGACCTCCACCGTATTTGCTTCCGGGGTGGCTACCATTGGAACCTCGCCGGGGTGCATTTTTGCCCTCCAGCCCGGCGGCGCCGGTCTGACCTTGAATGGAGGGATTAACGCGCCAAATTGCGGGATTGTCACCAACGGATCGTTGAACGGGGTCGGAGACATCAGTGCGGCATCGATTGGATTCTACGTGCCCGGCGGTTATGGCGGCGTGGCCTCGATTGCTCCTGAAAATATCGCTCAACCTGCGGCTGATCCGCTGGCATATATGGCGCCCCCGCCGCCCGGGGGTTGTACTACGACGCTCGCAGCACCGATAACCACGACCCAAACACTGACGCCGGGCACTTATTGTGGTCCAATTGGAATCACCATCGGAATCGGCGGAAATGTAACTTTCGACCCCGGGCTGTACATCCTAGATGGCGGACCAGGGTTGCAGATACAAGGCTCGGGAATAGCGACCGGCACGGGAGTGACTTTTTACATCGATCCGACTGGAGGCGCAGTCACCTTCAGCGGCAACGGTGCTGTTATGTTGTCGGCTCCGACTTCGGCAACAATCCCAAACCTGCCGGCGAATATTCTTTTTTATCAGGACCCGGGTAACACATCCGCGGCGGACGTGAGCGAGGGCGGAACCGGCAACGTAACCCTCAGCGGGGCGCTCTACTTTCCGAATGCGCCATTAACGATCGCCGGTTCCTCGAATCCGAATCAGAATTCGCTGGTGGTCGCTCAGAGCGTTACGGTTAACGGGACCATCCAATTGAACGCGGACTCGACTTCACTTGCGCTGGCCCCGGGCGGATCTCCATTGCAGAATGTCTCATTGGTGCAATAATTATGAAACCATATCATCTATTGAAAGACAATAATCTCCGCGGCAATCTAAGGCATGCGGTCACACCAGGGATGGCGCGTGCACGAAAACAAAGAGGGCAGGCCATGGTCGAGCTGGCCATTGCCTTGCCGATTCTTCTGTTGCTCACGCTTGGCGTGATTGAATTTGGCCGAGCCGCCTACTACAGCATCGAGGTCTCCGATGCCGCCCGTGCCGGCGCCCAGTATGGGGCCCAAGGTCTTGCCTATGCGGCGAACTCGACCAACATAACTCAAGCGGCGCTGAACAGCGTCCCGGATATTAGTTCCGGTAATATGACGGTAACTGTCGAACCACAGTCTTGCGTGTGTCCTGGGACCGGTGCGGTGACGGGAGGCGCTTGTGCGGGGGTGTTGGGATGCCCTTATCCCATGGTGTACGTGACTGTCACAACGAACTACCCTTTGAGTACTCTGTTTCAGTACCCTGGACTCCCCCCCAGTTTCAATTTGAATGGCTCCTCGACGATGCCGGTGCAACGCCAATGAGAGCCACTCACAAACTCGGAGGCGGGATGGAGATTGAAAACAAGATCGCATCGAATCGCATCCTTCCCGCGCGGCGTCCTCGAAAATCCGGAGAGCGCGGAGCCACGATCCTCGAATTTGCGATTGCGTTTGTGCTCACCTTCGTGCTGATATTCGCGATGATCGACTTCGCCCGCGCCTTGTATTCCTTTCACTACCTTTCCAACGCGGCGCGAGAGGGTGCGCGTTTTGCAAGCGTAAGAGGCGCGGCTTGCGACCCTGCTGCTGTCTCTCCGTGTTCCGCTGGAGGTGACGACATTCAGAACTATGTTCAGGAGATTGCGCCGCAGGGGATTGTCTCCACTTCGGTAACGGTTAATCAAAATACCAGCTTCCTTTGGCCGAATCCCAATAACATTCCAATCTGCGGTACCACTCGAAATTATCCGGGCTGTGTTGTGCAGGTGCAAGTAAATTATCCCTTTAATTTCATTTTCCCATTGGGCTTCTACAATTCCGCTCCCGTTTCGTTCCAGGCAGGCACGATCAACATGAGCAGCACCTATCAGATGATCATCTCGCGGTAAGCAAATTTCCCCGATGTCTTCGGCGCGGCCTATTGCTTTGAAAGTCGGGGCTTCAGTCCCGACGAATAGCTTCGCCAATTAAATCGACGCCTTCCGGCGCTGAAGACGCCGACGAATGGTAGCCCAGGGCAACGCCCTGGGTTTCGGAATCCATCGATAGCGGTGCGCCCTGAAGGAGCGCGGAGTCCCTTCCGCCCTTTCAGGGCGGGCAAGCATGGCTGGGGCGCTACCCGGGGCGTTGCCCCGGGCTGGTTACCTTCGCGCCCTTGGCGCGAAATCGTGGCTGCGCTTTCAAGCGGAGGAAACTGCCAACTGGGATTTATGAGGATAGGGTCTAGTCGGAAAGCTTCAGTGAGTCGAAAAAGTTCTGAACGTTTTTGAAGTCGACCTTTTGACCAGCCGTTTCCATCTCAAGAGCAACTGTTCGTTGCCCATCAGCAAAAGGGCAAGCGATCGTCGTGAAAAATGAACATGACCACGAGCATGCCGAACGTAAATCCGGCAACTCGTGTTGCGATAGATTTCATAGACGGCATCTACGACGATCCGGCGTTCCAGAAAACCTAGTCGCCGGAGGAAGTGACCTGCGCCGGGGCCTCTGTTTGCGGGACGAGCGAGGAAATCTCCAGTTGATCGCCTACCTTCGTCCCGGTCCGGTAGATCGTGTGCGGCGGCAGCTCCAGGACGCTGGACGCTTTCAAGGAAACCCTGGAGATGCGAAACGGCCGCACGTATTCCTCCGCGTGGACAACTTCCTGATCTTTGCTGAGAAAGAGCAAATCGATCGGGAACATCATCCCGATCGTGTGCACGCCGCGCGAAGGCACGATCCACATGCCCGTCCCAACCTTGGCCCACCGCTTCGTTTTACCGAGCAGCCCCACCAAACGGCGCACGTAACTGTCCGCGACGATCGCCTCCGTTGCGACGAACGCCTCACGGGTCCGGTTATAGACATACACTGTGCCCTGCCGCTGGTTTTTCACCACCGAAGCTCTCCCATTGTGCCCCCTCAGTTTGTTTCCAAATCTATGGGTACTCTTACTCAATCGCCTTATTTCGACGGCGCCAGATGATAATGAACAGCACCAGAACCGCACCAATGCCGCAGCCCAATCGAATCATGGTTTCCATTTGTGTTCTCCTTTATTTCACTTACTTCCTTCGTTCCTTACGTGCCGTGCAACCCCCGCGCCAAAGAGCGGCGCGTCACTTGAAAAGCGGAAACAGCGTTTTCTTCACGATTATTACGGCCGGGCCCAAAATCACGAGTAACAGCGCCGGAAAGATAAAGAACACCAGAACCGGGACCATCTTCACGCTGACTTTGGCGCTCATCTCTTCCGCGCGCTGGCGGCGCTTGGTGCGCAATTCATCCGAAAAGGTGCGAAGGGATTGCACGATGCTCGTTCCAAACCGATCTGTTTGGGCCAGGATCGCCACGAGCGCCTTGATATCGTCGAGACCCGTGCGATGCGCCAAGTCCCGCAGCGCGTCAAGCCGGGTCTTTCCAACGCGCATTTCCAGACTGACCGTATTCAATTCCGCGCTCAACTCCGGATGGACGATCGCAATTTCGTCGGCCACTTTTAGAAGCGCCTGGTCCAGGCCAAGACCTACTTCGACGCAGATCACCATCAAGTCCATGGCATCCGGGAGGCTCAATCGCAGGCGCTTTTGGCGGGCCTTGGTTCGGGAGATGAGCCACAATTCAGGAGTCATCCAGCCCAGGAAGCCCATCATCATTAAGATAGCGATAGGATTGATCCTGGACAGGCCCGTCCAAATGGCGATGGCGAGCAGCAGTATGCAAAAAAATAGTCTCGCGCCGTTGAGTGCTAAAGGCCCATTTTCGCTGCGATATCCGGCTCGAGTCAGGATAATCTGGTTTTGAGACGCCTTTTTCCCTTTGGGTGCGGGCAGTATTTTTCCAATGGCGACAAAAACGTTTTCGGCCCGGTGCGCGCCCGAAGCAGGCTCATCTTTCTCGTCCACCGCACCGGCAGGTCTCAACGTTCGCGACAGCCGGCGGCCAATATCCACGGTCATCGGACTGGAGGCGTAGACCAGCGCCATCAGAACGCCGACGGCTAACAGGAAGATGATAAATGCAGCCAAGAGCATTTCCGCGTGTCCTTTCTAGACCTCGATCGTCACGATTCGCCATAGAAGTATGGCGCCAACCAATTGCAAGAGCGCCGCGAGCCCCAGGAGCATGGGACCTATCGGATCGTTAAAAAGTACTACTTCGTAATCATGTGCGACTGACAACATCAGCCCCAGCATGGCGAACGGCAGCATGATCAGGATTCCCGCCGTCAGGCGCCCCAGTGCCGTTTTCGTTTTGACATCCCGATAAATCCGGAAGCGCTCCCGGATCACACGGGACAGCTGATCCAGAATCTCGGCAAGATTTCCGCCGCTGTCCTTTTGAATGATCAGCGCCGTGACCAGAAAGCGGACGTTCGATCAAGGGCACTCGATCGGCCAGGTGTTCGAGCGCATCCCGGACGGGGATTCCGTAATTCTGTTCTTCAAAAGTGATGGCAAATTCCCCCGCGATCGGTTCGGGCGATTCTTGAGCGATCAATTCCAGGGCCGAAGTGAAGGCATGGCCGGCGCGCACCGCGCGGCCCAGCATGTCCAAGGCATCCGGGAAACGCTCTTCAAATAGATTCAATCGTTTCCGGCGCGTGAAGGCCACCACGGCCAGGGGCAGCAAAGACGCCAGGAGGCCTGATGGAAGCGCCAGATAAATGGGGACATATTGGACAACGATGAGGTACGTGAAGAACGCAATCACGACGCTCAGCAGGAAAAGTTTGGCCGGTTTTGTTTTCAGGCCGGACTGCGAAATAAAGTTCCGCGCCCAGGCCGCGCCCGGCGCATCCGCCAGGACTCGATGCAACACCGGAATCGTGCTGAACATTTCATCGCGGACCAGCTTGAGATCCGCGGCGATGCCCGTCCAATTCTGGGCCGCGCGCAACTGCTCGATTCGTCCCCGAACCACTTCTTGCGTCGTTTCGCCCGTATACAAAATCCATATGCCCAGGATAATCGCGGCCGTTACGCCGAACGTGATTCCTGAGACCATCCAGATCATTTCGAACTCCTTTCAGCCAGCTCAGAAGCGAAGAAGCGGTCGATGGCCCCTTCGAGACTGACGAGTCTCCACAATGGGGCCCGGTTTCACCGGTCCCTAGTCGCCTGGAACAAGGTCGCGGGCAAAGAGATTCCGGCCACGGCCAGCTGCTCGGCGAACTTGGGACGCACTCCAGTCGGTCCGAACTCTCCAAGAACTTCCCCTGTTTCGAGGACTCCATGTTTCTTGAAGGCGAAAATTTCCTGCATGGTGATGATGTCTCCTTCCATTCCCGTAATCTCGCTGATGCTGGTTACCTTGCGAGTTCCATCGCTGAGGCGACTTACTTGAATGACGACGGAAATCGCCGAGGCGATTTGGCGGCGAACGGCAATAGTAGGGATATTCAAATTAGACATCGCTACCATGGTGTCCAAACGGGCCAGGGCGTCCCGTGGAGAATTGGCGTGAACTGTCGTGAGAGACCCATCGTGGCCCGTATTCATGGCCTGCAACATATCGAGGGCTTCCTCTCCGCGTACCTCGCCGATGATTATGCGGTCTGGACGCATTCTCAAAGAGTTTATGACCAATTGCCGCTGTTGAATGGCGCCCTTGCCTTCGATGTTGGGGCGCCGTGTTTCCAACCGCACGACATGCTCCTGATGCAGCTGCAATTCCGCCGCGTCCTCGATCGTCACAATTCGCTCTCGATTGGAAATGTAGGAGGACAACACGTTGAGCAGAGTGGTCTTGCCGGCTCCGGTGCCGCCGGAGATGATGATATTCAGCCGCGCCTTCACGCAGCCAATCAACAAGTCCAACATGGGTTGCGTCAACGAGCGATTGAGGACCAGATCGTCGGCTCCCAATCGTTCATGGCCAAAACGCCGGATCGAAAGGCATGGGCCGTCCAAGGCCAGGGGAGGAATAATGGCATTCACACGCGAGCCATCGGCAAGCCGTGCATCGACCATCGGGGAAGATTCGTCGATGCGGCGCCCAATCGCGGTGACGATGCGGTCGATGATGCTCAACAGATGCGCATCATCCCTGAATTCGATCCCCGTGAACTCCAGGAGTCCGCGACGCTCGATATATACGCTCTTGTAATTATTCACGAGGATGTCGGAAATCGTCGGATCCCCTAATAGCCTTTCCAGGGGACCCAGGCCGAACACTTCGTCCAAGACCTCCGCGGACAACCGCTCTCGTTCCTGCAGATTCATGGGCGTGGACTCGCCCGCGACCAGGCTCTCCAGAATTTGGCTCACTTCGCGCCGGACATCTTCGCGCTTGAGCTGATTGAGCCGGTCCAAATCCAATTTCTGGATGAGACGGCGGTGAATGGCCGCTTTCAGTGCATTGTAATCCGTTCGCGCTGGTGTAGTTGGAATCGGTGGCATGCTCGATTACCTCTTCGTTGAAAAGAATGTGCTCAATGTGCCGCGCTTGTATTCGGACTGCACCTTGATCCCCGTCAGCAGCGAGGCCAGTTGGCGATAACGATTCGTCAGGAGGTTGTCGTGATTCTCCATCAGCGGCTCCCCCAGATTGAAGGATATGTTTGCCTTCCGAAAATCGTTCGGCAAGTGCGTCAGAACCGAATATTTATTTTCATCCTGAATCGCCTTCAGAGTCTCTTCATCTCCCTTGTGCCAACGGTTGACGATGACGCGGATGCGCTCCGGATTCACGCCGATTCCGATCAGCGCCTGCATGCGACGGTCAAGGTTCCATAAGGCGGGCACGTTGGTCTCCGTCACCAGGAGAATCATGCGCGCCGACTGCAAAATGGGACTCCAATCGGAGGAGAACTGTGTGCCCAAATCCATCAAGACCGAATCGAATTCGGCCTGTGCAACGTTCACGACCCGTTCGAGCGGAGCAACCGGGATGGTCTGCCACTCTTCCGGATGCAGGGAGCCTCCCAACAATTCCAGATTCGATTTGTGATGAGTTAGAAGGCCGGCGAAGAAATGGCTGTCCAGCCGTTCCAGGTTCTCTACGGCGTCGCGCACACCGAAACGCGGATGCAAGTCTAGAAGAAGGTGCGCGTTTCCCAGAGGGCGCGCGAAATCGAGCAGCACGGTGGACTTTTTGGCAAATGTGCAGAGTTGGGCGGCCAGATTTACGGCCACCGTCGTCGTGCCGACGCCTCCCTTCGATCCCATCAGGACGATCAGTTTTTCAGACGCGCGTTTCTGTGGATGGCTTTCGTTGAGGCGATTCAAAATCTCATGCAAGGCTTCCGGCAGAACGGGCTTGGCGACGAATTCTTGTACGCCGCTGCGCATGGCATCCATCAAAAGGTATTGGCTGGGTGGATAGGTCGACGAGCACGCGATCAGGTGAACCGCCGGTTGCAGCTTGCGGATCTGCGCAGCAAGGGCCAGAAATGGCGCAGGGTCGCGGCCCAAGTCCAGAAGAACAACATCCGGAATGATTCCAGTAACCTCGAGTGGTTTGTCCGGACGGACCGTCCACAGCTGAATTGAGGACGCCAGTCCGACCTGCTGCAAGCTCGCCAACAATTGGGCGGAGGTTGTAGCGTCACTACTCGCGATAGCTGCCGTTAGCATAGGCCGAAGGTCTCCATCAAACAGTGAGCACCCTATTTAGACTTTGGAGCTGCCGCGGGCTCCGGCGGTGCGGGCGTTGCTGGCCCAAGGAAAGACCTTGGAAAAACAGGTCCTGCAGGAACGTTCTCGGGATTCAGCGGTTGCACGATCCGAGGCGTAACGACGATCAGCAATTCGTCTTTCGACTTGGAAAGCGAACGGCTTTGGAAGAGTTTTCCCAAAACTGGGATCGAGCTGATTCCGGGAATCTTGTTCATTTGCTCGGTCACTTGATTATCAATCAGGCCGGCAATCGCAAAACTCTGCCCATCTTTCAGTTCCATATCCGATTCCGCCCGGCGGGTAGAAAGCGCTGGAACCGTGGTTCCCGAGATCGTAATGGCATTCGTATAGTCCAGCGAGCTAACTTCCGGTTTCACGTTGAGGTGAATGAGCCCATCCGGCGTCACCGTCGGAAGGAAGTTCAACCGGACGCCAAATTCCTTGAACTGAATGGTGACTGGGGCGACCCCGCCTGCGATCGCGCCCTGTACGACTGGAACAGGGAATTCGCCGCCCGCCAAAAAGCTTGCTTGTTTTCCCGATTCGGTTAGCAGATTGGGCTCGGCCAGAATTTGAAGCACGTTGTTGGCTTGCAGCGCCTCGATCATCAGGGCCATATTGATATCGGGCCGGAAGATAGCAATATTCATCAGATTGCTGATCGTAAATTGGGGTGGTGTCGCGCCCGTGGTCACGCCGTTGGCTGAAGTTATTGCTGGCGTGGCATTTTGATAGCCTGGCGGAGAAAACTGTTGCGTGCTGGTGGAGATGGGCATGTTGCTGCCGAACTGTCTCAGGATGTTCACTCCGAGTTGGCTGACGGCTATCCGGTCAACCTCCGCGAATTTGACCTCGAGCAGAATCTCTTTCACTGGCGTCGGAGGAAACGTCATCAGGCTGATCACCTTCGGGGTTGAGCCTTTGACAATATCGAGAATCTGCGCTGCCACAAGCACCGAGGAGATCCTTCCCGAAAGCATCACGACGTCTTTGGAGGTTTCCAGCTGAACCGCCTCGGCAGGGAAGACTTCGTGGATTTTCTCATTCAAACTTAGAACATCGATGTCCACGGACACTTCAAACGTTTGGCTCTGATCCGATTCGTCCCAAACCAGAAGGGACACTCCCCCGGGCGCTTTTCCATTCAGAAGAAGCTGATAGGGACTCACGACAACAGCCTCGGCGATATTGGGATCGGCGACCGAGACACGTTTGATCGGAGTGGGAGAAGTGATCACCAGGGAACGCCCGACGAGCAAATGTAAGGTGTGCGATCCGGTTGCTTCCGGGGCCGCAACCGCAGGCGCGCCAGTCTGCGGAACCTGCGTCCCTTGGTTGACCGCTCCAAGGGACGCAACATTCTTTTCCTGTGCCCAAGCGCCGGCTGCGACCAGCAACAAGAACGCAGCTAGCGAGGCGTGCCCGCGGCCAAACGTCAGGCGACCGGTGGTCTTAGTGGCTTTGCTCTGTTTGGCCATTTGATTCTCCCGTGGATTTATCCAGACTCGGAAAGGTCTTGTTTTCCCGCTTGCCGCCGGCGATGACATCGACCACGTAAGGGGGCGGCGGAGGAGTAGGTTTGTGAGGAGCGGCAGGGACAATATGTCTTTCTGGCGTCGGGGCCCCCTCCATTCCGTAGATCGAGGCTTGCAGCACAGGAGGTGGATTCACACTCTGGCTGTCGATGGTGTTTCGTAGGGCCAGTTGAATCTTTCCCGAATTGCTGGCCATCGTCAGCTTTGCCGCGTCCTCGGGCGTTACCAGCAAAGTTATGACCGTAACATTCTCGGGCCTCCCGTTGCGGCTCTCGAGTCTCTGGTTGGCTGCCAGCACGCGCACGTTTTCGAGAATGGTCTTGGTAATGTTTCCACTTTCTTTCGTGGATCCCGTGGCGAGCACATCCACCATGGCCCCGGGGGTGACAAATCCCGCGACGGCTATGACGTCATTCACGGCCGCCGATAGCGCTCGCATCCCTTCGGGAATGGTGGCTGCCAGGCCGCCACCGGCCGCCACGGGGGCCAATTTGCTTTCAAGGATTGGCTCATTTTCGGAGACAGACGTGATCAGGGCCCGGTTGGTGCAATCTTCCGGGCGCGCGAACATGTTGGCCATGGGCGCGTTCGACGGCCAGGGAATGGTCTTTAATTCCTTGGCATTGAGGAGGGTCCCGAGCGGCAGCGGGCCGGCGGCGACGACGATCTGCTTCATTACGACCACCGGCGCGGGTATGGACGCTAGTTTGAACTCATGGTAGACAAAAGAAGCCAATAAAAAGGCAGCAACCGCTGCGAAGACCAATCCGGTAACCAATCGCTTTCGATCCATAGATTAAATCTCCTTATAAATCCTAATCACCATTTCCATTGGGTCGCCAGAAAGCACAGAACCGTCGCCACTGCTGCGGCGACGCCGAATGGGAGTTTCAGCAATCCCGGATTATCGAGCGTAATATCCGGAAAATTTCGCAGGCCGAAGGAAAGGAAGCCTTGGACCAATACGAACACATTGATGAAGGTTTCCTTCACTCGCTTGGCTCGAATGATGATCACCATGGCCATGATTCCCGATACGAAAATGGCGCCCGCCAGGACGAACAACATCATCACGGGCCCCAGGATCGCTCCCAGGGCGCCCATCAATTTCCAGTCGCCCGCTCCCATGGCGCGCAAAAGAACCATCGGGAGAAGGCAGAGCAAAGCCAGAGACATTCCTTGCAGAGCCATTCCCACACCGTGCGGGCCAACTGCAAACCATTGCATGACGATGCCCATCAGCGCCCCGTTCACGGTCAGCCAATTGGGTATTCGGCGAGTGCGGTAGTCAATCCAACCGGCCGTAAGGCCGACCAGCATCGCCAAGGCCCAGATTTTTGTTCCTGCATCCATCAATATCTTCCCGTCTCAAGGTAGGGAGTTCCCCTACGATGAACTATCTGGGTTCTCAGCGCCGATTCACCAAGCCTGCTGGGCGAACTCCACAGATAGCACCAAACACGATTCACACTTCGCTGGATACCACAGTGAACCAGCGCGCTATATCAGAACCCAATGGCGCCAATAATGGCGCCAACAATTCCGGCTAAACCATTATTATCTGCCACCTTACCTGCCGCATCAGCGGTCGCCTGGTTTGCATCATTAGCCAACGCGTTGGCCGCGGTGGTTGTGCCAATGGCGGCGAGAGCACCTGCGGCACTATCGGCTAACGAAGCAAGGGCATCGTCAGCAGCAACGACACCGTTGGAATTGGCGGTAGCCTGCGCAGCATTAGCAGCAGCTTGATCGGCAGCGGCAGCGGCGAGATCAGTCGCAGCGGCTTGGTCGGCGGCTGAGTTGCCCGCAGCGTCAGCCACTGCAGCTGCCAAAGCTTGTGCCGCTGAAATGCCCGGTCGACCGGCTCGCCCGGCTGTGGCAGTGGTGCCGACCGCCGCCTCGGCCGCAGCATCCTCGGCGGCTGCTGCAGCTTGCGCAGCATTAGCCTGGGCCTGGGCTGCGGCAGCGAGTTGAGCTGCGGCAGCAGCCGCAGCGCCATTAACAGTCGCCGCCGCGTTGTCCACTGCAGCAATCCCGGCTGCGCCTGCGGCAACCACGCCGGTGGCGTTTCCGGGCAATTCAACCATTGCGATGGTTGCCTGCGTGAAAGCATTCGCGATCGAGGCGCTAAAGGATTTCACGGTAGCCGCCACGGCCAGACCGACCATCAGCAGGAGTAACGCGTACTCAACAAGATCCTGGGCGTCAGCGTTCTTCCAGAAATTCTTCAGTTTTTTTAGAACGCTTCTACTTTTGTTTTTCATAAACTCCGCTCCTCTTCCTCCCACGCTATTGAAAACCCAACTGTCCCGAGCAGAATCTCTTCCCCCTTGCAGGAACCGAAAGGGAGCTCGACTGAATTGGCCGCCGGAATCGAAGGTCACCTCCAGCGGCCTTCAGCATGGCAATATCACCCGAGCACCGAACCCAGCGATTAAGTTGTGTACGTGCCGAGCGCTGTGCTGGCGTTTGAAAACACGGTCTTGATCGCGGTTCCAAGCGTTTGAACAGTGGCGGCTGCGGCCAAGGCGATGAGGACAAGAAGCAACGCGTATTCCACGAGGTCTTGGCCCTCTTCGTCCTGCCAAAGGCGCTTTAAAAGATTTTGCATATCGCTTTCCCTCCATGATTTTTGATTTGAACGGCAGCTTCAGAGTGCAACCGCCCTTAACCTCTAATGCAGGTGGCGCGCCACTCTTCCGGTTTCCGCGGCATTGGATAAGCTGCTTGTTTTGAATGGGATGGAACTGGAAGGCCAGTTCTCTTAGGTCCAAATGCCGCTGGAGCTCCCGAAAGCGTTACGATTTGATGACGCCCGCCGACCCTAGAATTAGTGATTTGGTGACGCCTGGCACTTATATGGGTGATGCCTGGCACTTACATGGGTGACATTCGGCCCATGCGGCAGGCTCTAAACAGCCAGACGGGTAGGCAAGAAGCAAGCCGGCCTAACCCAGGGTGACGGCGCCCAGCTGGGTTTGACCTAATATGCCTTTGTGTCCGCCCATACTTGCCGCACAGCGTTTGTAACTGGTATTTCGGCGCCTCTAAATCAGGCCGGGGAACCAACGCCAGCGAACACGCTTCATATAAGCCGAATACATCGGATCCGTTCGCAGGAACTCCTCTTCGGCATGAGTCCTGGCAACGAACCAGAAGACCCCCAACGAGTAAAGAAAAAGATTCGGCAGGGAGTACGAGGACAACGCCCCCGCGATGAGGAGAAGAAAAGTCGCGGTATAGATCGGATGGCGCACCCATCGATAGGCGCCGCGATCCACGATCTTGCGTTGAGCTGGCAACATGGCGATGTTTCTTCCCAGGCTCAATCGTCCCCAGAACGTCCATGAAAACGCCGAGAAAGTAAAGTGGGAGGAGAATCCTCGGGGCGACGAGAAGCCGCCCAGGTTGCTCGACGCTCAAAATAAGAAGACCCCAGTAAGAGGCCATGAAAGCCACGACCCAGAAGTACGGATTGGTCGAAATTCGCACGGGCAACCTGCGAATCACCATGGTGCCTATGAGGAGCAAAACTTGGGCAAGATATACGATCTCCCCGAATTTCAGGTGGTGCCTGAAGTGCATTGCGATGGGGTAGACGAATGGCAGGACCGCAAGAATGGCCAGAATTTTGTCCACCCAGGGATTTGCCAGCCACTGCGGGAAGGGACGTTCTGCAAGCTGCTGAGGCGCGCAAGCTTCTTCGTTCCTCTCGATCGCCTCGCCAATCGGCGGTGAGATCGAGGCCGGCTGTGGCTGCACGAAGTCGCGCATTTCGGCTTCTCTCCAAACTGTCTTCAACAACAAAGCGCCCTACAGCACGTTCACCAAATTATGCAGCGCTGCCACTCGGGCAAGTTCTCTCCCGCGGAACGGGAATCTCAAATCTCAAGTATCATTCTAATTGCCGGCAGATGCTGGAACGTGCGACCGAACAAAAATCGCGCTCTGATCGTCCGCGTAAGCTTGCTTCCAATCCGGCGAAGCAGCCAGGAGAGTCGCTAGACCGGTTTTTCGCTTGATCAAACAGGATTCGATATTGTATTTGCCCAACAGGGAAAGCGCGTTGCTTTCCAGATTCGAGATGCGCGCGTAGTCCTGAAAGACCCCGCTGTACTCATACAAGTCCGCGCGGCCATCGATAAACACCTTGTGCTGCGGACCAAGCTGCCAAATCAGGTATCCGCCATAGGAATAGTCGTTAAACATTCCTGTCGGCTGAGGGTGCTGCCGCAAATATTGGACCGCGCCAACCGGATAATCCTTGGCCAGCGAGTCCGCGACCTCGGTTCGTGCGGGCAGCAATTTCGCCGCCCAAATCAACAGCACCCCGATGATCACAAGATTCAAAGCGTATTTGTCCGTGCTTTGATCGTAAGCAGGCATCCACCTGGCGAGGAAGGCTGCCACGATGGGAACGAGAACCATCAAAAAAATCAGCATGAACCGGATATGGACGCAGGCTGCGTAGACCGAGAACAAAAAGATGGCCAATTCATAGAGCCTGTATTTTATAGGGAAGAAAACGTGGGCCAGAAAAATCACCAGCATCAAAGCCAAAAAATATTTTCCAACTGCCAATCCGAATGTAAGAGGCTGCCACTCCGAGATATTCGCAATATTAAAGGGCTGGGTCGTGGCCATCACGACCGGGTAAGCGGCGGTTTCCGCTCCATAGGGAGTGATTAGAACGGCCAGGCCGCAGAGAAGGGAAATAAACAGCAACTGTTTGCGTTGCCGTGCGGTCCAGGGTTCCGCGACCAGATTCCCCAGCTGAAAGCTCACCAGGCCGCTCGCGAAATAAACTCCGATGGCCGCCAAGCCGAACACAAAGGTACCGTGCGTGTTCACCCAAATCAGCAACAAGGGCGGGAGAATCCAAAGGGCTCTGGAGTGCCCTTGCCGGAAGCGCTCCAGACAAATCAGGGTCAACAGCAGAAAAATGTATCCGAAGATTTGCGGCCGCAGAGTAAAAATCACGCTGGCGACAGGCAGGACAAGTCCGGTGGCCAGGCAGGCAGCCTTCCAGTTGCCGCACCGAACATACGCGTAATAGTAAAGCAGAACGGTTACGAGTGCGACCAGAGCGATCTGCAGCAATGCAATTCCCAGAAGTCCACCCATGCGCGCGGCAAGCGCCATCGTGACTTCCCCGAGCCATTCGTAGGCGATCCAATGCATCCCCGGTGCTGTGAAAGAATACAGATCCGAGGTTGGCCAGCGATGCGTATCCATGATGCGTTGGCCAACGGCGATGTGCCACCAGGTGTCCGGGTCGAGCTTGATCAGGCGTGACCCGACGAGTGAAACGCCAGCGAGGAGAATTCCCATCAGGACTGGGAAGGAAGCCGCCTTGCGCGCAGTCAACCAGATCGATGTCCCATTGCCCTTGGGAGCTGCCAAGGGCAGATTCGTCACGGCCGTCTCAGGTTGCAGGGGCGGAGGTAAATTCACGCCTCCAACGGCAGGTGGCATGGCGGCATCTGATTGACTCATTGTCACCTCAATATTGCTTTCTGGGTATGGGCGCCGGACCTTCGCATCCGAGCAAGGCGCAGATGTCACCAATTGATGACACTGCGGGCCTCGCCTGCATTGAAATATGTAGCAGTTTTAATTCCACACGGCCTTTTCGGATGGGATCAGGGAGGCCCCTTTTCAAATGAAGCGGTCCTCATACTCTGGCCTTCAAATGGGCAAAAGCATCGAGGACAGTGAAGGGAGTCTGGACGCTGGAAATGCTTTCACCGAGCTGATGAATCTGCCCTGGCTGAATATGGCCAAGAAGCGTCGCTGCCCGGTTGATGTAATTGATCTTCTCGGGCAACAAGCCCATGATTCGTGTGCAGGTGGCATCTACCGCTACAGGGTCGTCTCCTACAATCAGGACGCCGCAATTCTTCGATTGACCTTGAATCGGGCCATTTCCTTCCATGCCGATAATGCCATCCACAATCGCAAAATCCGGCCGAACAGCGGCATTGATATCCAGGATCGCGCGGTCGATTCCGGCCCAGTGCAATGCATTCTTGGGCCAGCCGTAGCAACCTCCGGGCACAACGCCAAACATGTTCTTGAGGGAAAGTGTGACCCCGGCCCAGTGGTGGGTCTTCAACTTCGGCAAAGAAACGAGAAAGTCGACGCCGAGAACGGTTTTGGGAAGATAAAGTTCGCTCAAGCGCGACGCATGCGTCTTCAGAGTGACTCGCTCTACATCATCCAAATTCAAGTCCACGAAAATTCGCGACAAGGGCCCCAAATACTCCCGCAAACGGATGGATTCGAGCACCGCGTGAGTGTCCCGCTCCAGCGCCGGTCCTTCTCCGATGAGAACTGTGGAAGCCCCCAGACGCGAAAAAGTTTCGCGCGCCGCGTGAACGACCGCAGGGTGCGTATTGGTCATGCCCAGCGGATCGAATCCGACGAAGTTTGGTTTTAGCAGGACTGTTTTCCCGCGCACAGGCAGATCAAATTCGAGAAGCGTTTCATGAAGAACCGCGGCGAGATCGGACTGGTAGTTGAGAGAGTTCCTGATGGCGACCCGCGATGGCGGCCTTGAAAACGATGGGATCAGTGGAGGCGCGGGGCGCGGCATCAATCAACTCTTCCCGTTGGATTTTTGCTTCAACCAGTTCTGGGTGCCGCTGAGCGCCAGTGCGGTCCAGGCCACTTCAGGCACATCCCAAAGGATCTCATCCTGCTCATATTTTGTTTGTAATGACTCGGCCAGCAGCGGGTAGGGCCGCCCGTATGCGTTCATGGCCATGAGCGCGAGGGCGAGGGATGCCGGACTGCGAATGGATTCCAATTGTCCTTGCAGCCAATCCAGACTTTGCTGAACCTCCGGCCGCTGAGGATGTTCTCTCAAAGCGAGAAGCGCCCACACACTGGAACTCACTTGCGGTTCTCCCGGGACGCCGTAAACCATCGGGTTTCCACAGTTCCATCCTCCCCCTGGACACATGCGGTCAAACAGCATGGCCTCGCCAATGCGAAGCCGGCGTTTTGCGGCCGCGGACATCCACTCCGGCGGAGTCGCACGCATGGAGATAATCGCGTAGGACGTAGGCTCGACCCAACTGGCGGTTCCAATCGTCCAGCTCCAGCCAAAATAAGATTCATTCTGAGTCCCGACCTTCTTTCTGGCGAAGAAGGAACGCACGATCCGGTGTAAAAGGCCGGCTTCACCCGGTAACTCCTTGCACAACCAGGCGAACCCGCGTTTTACGTTTCCGGATAATTCGTTTTGGCCGAGCAAGGCCAAGCAGGCTAGCGAAGTAACCCAGGAGCCCTCTCGCAACGCAGGGGAGGAAGGCCAGGAGCCGTCCGGCAACTGCGCGGCATCCAGGAAATGAAATGCGCGAGATGCCGCGTCTTTGTGAGCCTGCGTGAAAGCGCATTCGACCAGGGCCACAACGGCCCAAGCCGTCGGTTCGGCACGGCTCGTGGATCCCGTGTGGAAACCCCATCCGCCGTCTTCATTCTGCGCATCCAACAGAAAACGGAGACAAGTATTTTCCACAAAGGATGAGCTCATGTGGTCTAGAAAATCTCCCAATGACCGCGGGCTCCGCAGCGAGTTCCCATGAATGCGAGGGACACGGCATCAGGAGAACTTCGGGGGCCCTGGAAACTTTTCCGGCTCATTCGAGAGAAGATTGTCTTCTTCGTACTGACTTATTTCAAGCTGATTGATCAGCCTGTGCAGATATCCGCGCGCCACACCCAGGCTGCGCGCGCTCTCCACTTTATTCCACCTGTACTTGTTGAGCGCCCGAAGAATGAGCCTGCGCTTGAATTGGCGGATTTCCACTTCATACGTGCTATTTACGCTCACCGCTTCATCGGTACCGCTGAACATTTCCGCTTCATGAGAATTCTTGCGGATATCCATGGGAAGATGGCAAACATCCACGGTTTGTCCTTCCGACAGCACGGCGGCGCGTTGCACGGCATTTTCGAGTTCCCGGACATTCCCCGGCCACGCATACTCCTCGAGGGCAAGCAACGCTTGATGCGAAAACCGTTTCACTTTCTTGTTGAATCGCTGGGCGGCGGCGACGAGGAACAACTGCGCGAGGAGAACAATATCGTCCCGGCGCTCGCGCAGCGCGGGGATATGCATGTGAACCACATTCAGCCTATAAAAAAGATCCTCGCGGAATTCGCCCTGCTGTACCAGCTGTTGAAGATTTTTGTTCGTAGCCGAGATCAGGCGGATGTTGACGTTGACCGTCGTGTTTCCGCCGAGCCTCTCGAAATTGCGTTCCTGAAGGACGCGGAGCAATTTGGGTTGCAGCCCCAATCCCAAGTCGCCGATTTCATCCAGAAACAAGCTTCCCTGGTCCGCGCTCTCAATACGGCCCCGGCGCATCGCAATCGCGCCCGTAAACGCGCCCCGCTCATGGCCAAAAAGTTCGTCCTCGATCAGCGTGTCCGGCAGGTTCGCGCAGGAAAATGCAACGAACGGACGGGAAGCCCGCAGGCTGCTTTGGTGAATCGCTCGAGCGAGCAACTCCTTTCCCGTTCCTGTTTCTCCGGTGATTAACACATTGACGTCGCACGGGCCGATTTTGCGGGCCAGGGCAAATAATTCCTGCATGGCCGGAGCGGTGCCATGCAGATCATGGAGCCTTGTGGCCCCGGCAACGCTGGTGCGCAGACGCTGAATTTCTCTTTCCGCCGCCTGAAACTTGAAAGCTCTTCGCAGAATGAGGCGGAGTTCAACCATGTTGGGCGGATGGGTAATGCTGTCATAAGCGCCGAGTTCCATGACTTTCAGATTGAGATCTGTCCCGTCGTCATTGTGAAGCACAACCACGGGGGGATGGGCAGGGAGCGCTAACAGCTCTTGCAGGAACCGCAATCCTTCTTCTTGAAGCCCGATAGGGTAGGTAGCCCGAAGATCGAGGACAAGAACGTCGCTCCATTCCTTCAGCTCGCCAAATTTGCTGAGCTGGAATTCGCTAAAGGTGCGCGTGGTGAAATTTCGTCCGAGCACGCTTGTGAGAGCTTGAACCAAACCCGAATCCGGGGTCGCAAAACAGACACGAATCTCCTGTTCAAACAAGGATATCCTCCTGGGTTGACACGGGGACGTGCGATTATGTGCACATGTGATACCAAAACTGCACAAAAATGATGCAATTCGATAAAAATAAACGCAAGGTCAACGGCCTCAACACGTTGTAGTCACCAAAATGTTATAGGTGGCCGAGTCCTGTGATGTGACACTTTTTTGATTTCAGAGCAAGAGAGGAAGTATTGAGTTACATTGGACGAAAAATTTGCGGTACTACGGGGCCTAGTACTTCACAAATTTTGCCTCAAATCTGCAGCGCAGCCCCAACTCAACCAAAGGCGCATTACTGAGACTCGTTGGTTGGCGGAATCCCCACGAGAAGCTCAATGGCAACCGGTTTTCCCGCTCGCATCGCCGGCTTGAACTTCCAGCGGCTAAACGCAAGACGCGCCGCCTCGTCCATTTGAGGCATGATGCCTTGGTAGACCTCAAGGCCATCGACGGTTCCGTCTTCCCGCAACATTCCCTTAAGAACTATCAATTGGCGGCCCTTGCCCGGAGGCACGCTTACTCGTTTGAAATCGAACCTGGATTCCAGGTCCGGGTCCGGGGGGACCAGCCCAGTTTCGAGTTGAATGACGGTGGATCGCGGGTCTGCCTCCTGGGGTTCGGAAGTAGCGCTGGATTTTTGGCAATACTGCATTGTCCAGTTGGAGTCGTTCATTGGCAGAAAAATTGTGTAGATTTTTGAGCAAGGCAACGCCCTGTAGACGCCTAGTCCGCCCCCACCGACGGGTCCAGCGGAAATAATCATTTGATTCTTGCGAACTTTCGCTCCAATCATCGCCACGGGATAGATCATTTTCGCCTCAAGGTGCGGATCAAGCATGGCAACGCCCGCGACGCCATTTCCCGTCCCCTTGATGCTTATCGAACTCGCCGATCCATCCTTGCCGCCGCCACCGCCTTCGCGTCCAGGCCCAATCCCCACACTCTCGTCGCCAGCACGTCCATTCCCGCCGCTGCCGCCGCCACCGGGCTCTCCACTCGCTCGGCCGCCAGGTGACCCTGAATTTCCCGCGCCAGGAGCGATTGTAAAATCCCCCCACCGGTTCCCAGGAGGCACTGCAATCCCGGAGTTCGGTCCAGAGGGATCAATCCCAATAGCCAGGATGGCCCTGTTGTCACCCGCGACGCCCACCTCAGGAGCTGCAGACCCTGCTGCCCCATCTGTTGCCGCGTCCCGCCGAACAGGCCTGGGAATCGCGCCAGTGGGAAGAGGCAGCTTCGGTTGGGAATTGGTGGGCCGAAGATCTGTCGCCAGGGAATAGTTGGCATTCGTTTCAGCCAACGGAGTCGCCATATCCGCCGCAAGCTTCTCATTTTCCTGGGTAGGCTTCTTGATACTCAGGTCGAAAGTTGGCTTCTTAGGCGCGGCCAAGGTGCCCAGAGATAGATTGGGCAGGCGCAAATCATTCGGAATGCGGAGGTCCGGAGGAGAAGCCGGCTGAATGATGGTCTGATGCGTATTGTCAGGGTGAAGCGGTTTCGAAATCACTGTAAGATCGCCGTTCGAAACTGTCTTGCCGGGTCCAGGGGTTACTTTCGGGCGAATGCCGCTGCCGGGCCGCCCTCCTGGCCCCCGCGGCGCGATGCGCGGTAGACGGCTAGGGGTGCGGTGTTCAGGGACCGGGTAAAAAATCACTTCCGGCGGGAGGAACGCGGCGCTCAAATGGGGCGCTCTTGTTGGAAGCGCCATTGGAACATAAATTATGCCCAGGATCAGCGCCAGATGCAGAAGCAGGGAATTGAGAATGCCGAAGCCAGGGAGTTTGGACCCAGTCAAGCTCGCATCCCGGTAAAGATGCCTCAAATTTTTTGAAGCAGGCAGTTTTGGACGCGCGCACAAAGCTGCCACGGAGGCCAGACAAGCCTGAAAGGCCGATTCAGGCTGCACCAAAAATCCTGGAATTTTTGCGGACTTTGCCGGTTCAAGCAATCGATTCGTTTGTGCAGTTCGCCGGGCGCAATCACGCGACTGGAACAGTCGATAAGCCTGATCTGTGCCCTGGAAGCTCACCGTATGCTCCTGGCTGCGGTCATGCGATAAATTCAGAGGCGATAGCCACTTGGGCGCAAATCCAGCTTACGCCACACGGAAGAACGAGCACGTGTCATACCAATTCCTCCGATGGCCGCACCCAGTCCCCAAGCATCCAATCAGCCGAAAACACTGCGAGAGTATCCATTTGGGTACTCGGTTCGGCACGGAATGTGACACTTTGGTTACTGAGACAATAGCGCTCAAACCCTTCGAGCGGATCTGAAATCCGCATGGTGCCATGAGTACTGGCACCAAGATCTTCCGCAGAGTGGAGGTGAATCGTTGGCGCCCGCTCAATGGCTTGCGCTTTGTCGTTTACCGAATCGAAATACGACCCCCACCGAAAGATTGGCATTTTCCTGCGTCAGGCTCAAGAAGCGCGTCAACAGGTATTCGCCATCAACGCGGATTGCAGTGCTGCGATTCAAGGCGAAATCCAAGCCGGCGCCAGGAGCCAATGCAAATTTATATGCACTTTGAGAAATGCCTAGAAACTCTGCGCTGCCGTGGACCGCCCCGATCTGCACATGGCCGTAGGGAGTAATCCTGGAAAATCGCCGGTAGGAAAAAACGGGGCCGTACGTGATCGTCTGCGCATTCACGGAATAAACCGTCGTTTGCCCTGAAGCCGTAATGGCCTCGTTGCCCTGAACACCGGTGAATTCGACTCGGCCGCCAAACCAGCTGTTCAGATTTTGTGTGAGGGAACCACTGCCACCATTCAGATGGAAGTGGGAGCCATTTAGATTTGCATCCAGATATGAATAACCGCCAGAGATCTCCCAAGACGGCGTCTCCTGCGCCCGCGCTGTGAAAGAAAGTAGAAGAATTGCCGGGATGATCCAGATGACTCGTTTCATTTCGTCGTCTCCTCGCGCATGGTTTCGTTCTTCCACCGCGTTTCAGATAAGTGCCGTATCCAGCCGGCGTCGCTCGGATCGATTACCGCCAAGCGACGGTAAAATCGCAGCCCTTAATTAACCTTCAAAGTCAGAGTGGCCGGAACGATGACTGAGCCCGATGTTCCTGTCACAGTGATCTGATAAGTGCCGGCGGGCGTTCCCGCAGGCACGCCGGAAGGACCTCCGCCGCAGGCCACCGACGCTAGGAGCAGCACCACCGCAAATCCAAACGCCGCCGAAATGGGACGCCGCCTCAGGCCAGCCACGGTCAGGATCATCAGCGCAACAGCGAGCAAGATGAGCCAAGTCCTGCCGAACTGCCGCAGGAGATTCAATGGATCGATCTTGATCCCTGAGCTCGGAGGAACGGCCGTTCGCAATGCGGTGCTGATAGTGAGCAGGGAAGCCGCTGTTTGCGTTGCGGTCGGAGTCACGATCGAAGGCGAAACCGTGCAAGTTATGGTCGCCGGCGCTGAACAAGTGAGTCCCACAGGTTGGCTAAACCCTACCGGCGAAGTGACGCTGAGGACGTACTGCGCTGTCTTTCCCGCCGGAATGGAGGGAGTCGCCGACAAGGAACTGATTTGGAAAGGTGGCGTCTGAATGCCGGTTCCGGTAACCAGAATGGCTTGCGGACTGCCCGCCCCGTTATCGGTAATCGTAATGGAGCCAACGCTCGCAATCGCGGCTGCAGGCGAATACACCACTTGAATCACACAATTGGCTCCCGGCGGGAGCGGAGCCCTGGTGCAGTTATCCCCCTCAAAGAAGTCTCCGGTTGCTGTGATGCTTGAAATTGTGAGTGAAGTAGTGCCGTTATTCGTCACGGTCACGTCTTGAGGACTGCTCACAGTGCCAACGTCCTGTGACCCAAATGAAATGCTTGAAGTGGACAGGGTCACAGTGGAAGTGTTGCCAGTCAAATTTACCACTTGGGGACTGCCAGGAGCGGAATCCGTGATTGTGATTGACGCCTTACGAATGCCTGATGCAGAAGGCGTGAAGGATACTGAAATCGCGCACGTGGTGCCGACGGCCAACGGGGAATTGATGGGACACGTCGATGTTTCTGTGAACTCATTGGCGTTCGGTCCAGAAAGGGCGATACTCGTAATAGTTTGCGCGATGTCCCCGTTTGTGAGGGTCACCGTCTGTGACTGGCTTGTGGTATTCAGGCTTTGGGCAGGAAAGACCAAACCAGCCGGGTTGAAGGCGAAGCCAGACAGTATGCTGACCTTGGCTACGTAGGCGTCACAGTTGCCGCCAGGAGCCTCCTGAAGAGGACTTGCGAGAGGAAAGTCTTGCGAACACGTTTGCCCCGTCACGTAAGCAGAACCGGCTGAATCTACAGCAATCCCGGTTGCCACTTCCGTGTTCGTACCGCCAAGGAAGCTTGAGTACACCAAAGTAGCGCCAGCGGGATCGAGCTTCGCCACAAAGCTATCGGCATTGCCGCCGCCATAGGTCGGCTGAAATACGGCGCCGGCCGTGGGGAAGTCGGTGGAAACCGTCGAGCCAGTCACATAGGCATTTCCACCGGAATCCACAGCGATTCCCGTGGCGGAGTCCGCCTTCGTGCCGCCCAAATAGGTGAAATAAGAGAGTGATGCCGCGCCGGTCAGGTTCGTATTCAACTTAGCTACGAAGGCATCGCCTTCGCACGATCCAGATCCATCAAGAGCGCAGTTGGACTGAAAACCCCCAGCAGGAGGAACAAAGCCCAGAGTGCCTGCGACCGATTTCGAGACGCCCGCGATATAGGCGTTTCCTGTATTGTCAATGGCGACGCCATTTCCTTGATCTAGGTCCGCTCCGCCCAATAGGGTGGAGTAGACAAGAGATGAGGCGCCGGATAGTGTCGTATTCACCTTCGCAAGAAACGCATCGCCTCCGCCTTCGTTTGCGGATTGCACGGCACCGACCGCAGGGAAATCCGTCGAATAGGCAAGCCCGGTAATATAGGCGTTCCCACCCGCGTCAACGGCAATTCCCGTGCCGGAGTCTTCGCCACTTCCTCCAACGTAGCTGGAATATACGATTGAAGCGCCCGTCGAACTGATTTCAGTCACAAAAGCATTGCTGGCGCCAGGGATGCCAAAGTCAAAGCCATTGACTACGGTAGGTGCTTTAATCGCGTTCCCATCGGGAAAGGGAGGCGGTGGACCTTTGGTCGTCACTATGGGCGGGATGTTCGGTCCGACGCGGCCCGTTACGTAGGCATTCCCATTCGTGTCGACCGCGATTGCGTTGCCCTGGACATACTCGTAAAAACCTAGGAATCCAGAGTAAACCAGTTCAGAACCTGCGACATTCAACTTGGCCACGAACGCATTTGAGACAATCAGTCCTTCGCCGTTGAACGACTCGCCGCATTGCCCGTCAAAACCACAGTTTTCACCGAACACGTTTGGCGTGTACGGAAAGTGCGGAGATAACGTCGTACCCGTAACATAGGCATTGCCGAAGGAGTCTACGGCGATCCCGTTTGCAGTATCCTCGCTTTCACCGCCGAGGTAGGTGGAGTACAAAAGCGTCGAGCCGTCCGCGCTGATTTTGGCTACGAATGCATCCTGCGGAAAGTCCGGGCCGCCTCCGTCATTGGCTTGCAGGGGATGCGCCGTCGGGAAATCCGCGGAGAAAGTTGAGCCCGCGATGAAAGCTGTATTGTCCGGGGCGACGGCGATGGAATTCGAGGTGTCGATATTGTTTCCGCCGAGATAGGTCGAGTAGATGAGAATCGGATCGATCACCAGCGGACTGCGAGCGTCGTATTCCGCAATCTGGAAGGCGACGCTGTTCTTGTTCTTCAGCACGTAGCCCGCGGTTACTGGCTGTCTGGAGCCGTTGATTTCTTGATAGGCGAACGGTTTGCGCAAGCGAACTTCGCCGGCCGCAGTTTTGACGAGGAGTTCCCCTTGCGCATCGATCCGGACATCTCGCGCGCCCTGGAACGCCAGGTGGATGACGGAGGGATCGGTTCCCGGAGCAACGTCAAAATCATACTCGAGCTGGCCTTGCGTCCCGTAATAGACCAGATTGACTCCGCGATAAACATTGCGCTCCAAAACCTTGCGATATTGGGGAATATTCGTATGCCAGTTCCCGGGCTTGTTGCCTATAAAGTAATTACTTTTCCCAGGCAATTGTTCCAGCGCGGTGAAGTCCGGAGCGGTGTTTGCGCCCGCGAGTTCCATCCGGACCAGCCCCGAAGTCTTGGAATCCCCGCGAAGCTCGAGGACGGCATCATGATTTTCCAGGAAGAGCGCGTACCCGTTTCCCCGGGCCAGAAATTTCACTTCCGTATTTGACCCGGGCAACGCCGGCTCAAATGCCAAGGGCAACTGACCGTAGTGTTTAGCGACATTGACTTTGTTGGACGATGCGGCCGCGAAAATTGGCGACGATGCAGGACGCCGGAGACCTGGCTGGCGCAGATCCCCGATCCGCGCCGCTGGCTTGCCGGGAACATTGAGACCGAGCGCAAGAAATGAAGCCAGGGCGATTATTCCGCCAGTAGCTGTCAACCATTTTGCTTTACTCAGCTCTCTCATGAAGGATCCTCTCGCTGGCCTGAAAACCTTTGCACACCATGGCTAAATAGGAGGTGAGTCCTTATCCGCATTGCGACAAGAAAACTCGCCGTCACCCTATGGGTGCCTCATGGAGAAAGCATGTGCGCTGCCAATTGAATCCTGGAGGAGTTTTTCAGGATTTCAGGCCCAGCCTGTTGGTTTAAAGAGAGTTATAGCCGAGTGCGATCGGCCGAAAAATAGTGCAAGTGCAAAAGACCCCTACCTGTCTCTGGAAGTGCATCCTCATCCAAAGCGAATCGTCATCGGACGTTGACTGTTCCAGTCAGTGATTTCGCCCCAAAAGTCCAGCCAGAAGGTATCACCGGGAGGAGGTGGCAGGACGATCGAGAATTCCTAACTATCGTGGTTCAGTCCGGGGAAGGCGCTCTTTTGGCTAACTATTTGACAGTAGAGGAATAGCCTGTCACTAGTTGACAACACTTACCGAAGATTAGCGTGAGAACCGGTTTTCCAGTGGCCGGCTCAACTGCGGAATCACTTTTGATGTTTATCGCGAATGATCTGCCCAATCACGGGCTCGCCAGTGCTCACGAATTTCTTGTCCGCGATGTAATTCCGAAACTGCAGCGGCAAACCTTCGCCCTTGAATAGAATGGGCGTATTCTGCAGGTGAATGTGAAGGTGAGGCACCGTAGCATTTCCGCTATTGCCGCACTGACCAATCTTCTGCCCTGGTTGAACCTTATCACCCACCTTCACTTTGATGCTGCCAAGTTTGAGATGGGCCAGGAGAGAGTACTCCGAGTTGCCATAGTCAATCATCACGAAGTTGCCCGCGGGAGGGCTATCGAAAGGCGCATCGATGGGGTTATCAGGGATGCCATCACTCACCCCAACCACCGTACCATCGCTTGGAGCGAGGATGGCCCTTCCGAAACAAAAGTACTGCTCCAGTTGAGTGCCATCGCCGGAAAAGGTCCGGCCGTGCCGGATGGCCGCGATGTCGGCGGCAAAGCGCTGGTCCACTGTTTCCGCGTGACGATTTTCGGCCACGCTGCGCCCGCCACTCAGAACCAGCCAGTTGCCCTTGAACGGCAAGCGGAGCGCCACTTTGTCTTGATAGTCCAGGAAATGGGTCTCACCACCGACCGCCGATCGTATGAAGAATCCGGTAATAACGCCCTCACGATCGAAGGTCCACTGCACGATCTCGGGCGTGGTGATCTTCTGAAACATCACGATGCGCTCGTACACTACGAAATCTTCCTGCAGCAGCACGTGTTCCTCGACTACGTCGGTCTCCGCGCCAAGCTGCCCCTTCGTCTGCAACTGCATTCCAAGAATTGCATCCTCCTCGCTGAAAACTTTCTTCATGGAGGGGGATAAATTCGCCCAGATGTCGGTGGCCTTGCCAGCGTAGAAAAGATTTGTATAGTCCCGTCCCTCTTGGAGAAAATCGATTTTTTTCTGAGAGAATACCGGAGCGGCCAGGATGAGGGCGACGAAAAGTGCGCAGGTCTTCATGAATTGTTCCAAACGATATTGCCGGAGCGAATTTACAAAGTAAAGGCCGGTCACAATCGCGCGCCGGGAACCCTGCTGAGGCGATCGAGCGACTTGCTTGTGGTCTCTTGCAAAGATAGAGTTGAGATCGGAACGTTGACTTGAGCGTGATGGCGGCACGGATGATTGGGCGTCCTTAAACGCCGGCCATTTTCACATGACCGCAAACTGCGCCACGGAGCATTACCTGACAACCATGTCTAGATTCTTGAGAAACGCACTGCATTTGTCAGCTCTGTCCGTCCTTATTGCGCTTGTCGTTCAAATCCCAGCTCAAGCGCAAGATCAGGACCAGGGCACGATCCGCGTAGCCGTGAACCTTGTATTGGTCGATGCGACCGTGAAGGCCAAGGACGGACAAATCATGTCCGATCTGAAAAAAGACGATTTCGAGGTGCGCGAAGATGGTGTCGCGCAAAAAGTGGAGGTTTTCAGTCGCGACGAATTGCCGGTGAATGTTGCGCTCGTCTTGGATCTGAGCGATTCCATTGGTCCATTCCTGGCCCCATTGCGCGACGCCTCGACGATTGCCCTCGCGGCTCTCAAGCCCGAAGATGAAGTGGCGCTGTTTACGTTCTCCACCGAAGCCGAAATGCGCCTGGCCCTCACGAAAGACAAGAACAAGATTGCCGATCAGATCAATACTTTCGACGCGCGCGGCGCCACCAATATCAATGACGGCATCTTTGTTGCCGCCGAATATCTCCTCAAGACGGCGCCGAACGCGCGCCGCGTGATCATTTTGATCAGCGATGACGTGGGCACGGATGCGGGCGGGCAGGGGACGCGGGACATCGTCACCGAAGCAATCGCCGCGGACGCGGTCCTATATAACCTGAAAATACCCGGATACAATCCGCCCGCAACCATGTTGCATTCGGCCATGACGCCCGGACTGGTGAACATTCACAAAGTGATGGAAGCGACGGGCGGGGAACTCTTCGAACGTCCAGGACGTTGCGCACCTGGATTCCGTATTCAGCGCTCTGATTCACCGGATCAAGACCCGCTACACACTGGGATATTACACAATGGCCAATGGCGCCGAGGGAAAACCGCACAAGTTGGATGTTCGTCTGGGGTCCTCGTTTGGAAAAAAGGGGCGCGACTACTCCATTCTGGCTAAGAACGGTTACTACATTCATTAGGGAATGCGGGAAGCCATTTCATCGAATTTCTGCAAATTCTTTATAGCGGCGGTCCGCCCAGAAGTGAGGCAATGATAAAGCTTTCCGTTCTTGACCAATCACCTGTGTCCGATGGGTTTACTCCGGCGGACGCTCTACGCAATACAATTGACCTGGCTCGCCTGGCCGATAAGCTCGGCTACGAGCGGTATTGGATCGCCGAACATCATGCCATTGTGACGCTTGCCAGCCCGGCCCCCGAAATCCTCATCGCCAGGATTGGCGCCGAGACTTCCGGCATTCGCATCGGGTCCGGCGGCGTGCTGCTGCCTCATTACAGTCCCCTTAAGGTGGCGGAGACTTTTCGGATGCTTCACGCGCTGTATCCGGGCCGCATCGATCTCGGCATCGGCCGCGCGCCCGGAGGAAGCGGCCTGGAAGCTTTCGCTCTGCGGCGCGACCGCAGCGACCGCATTCAGAATGACGATTTCGGAGAACAGTTAGTTGAACTGCTGGCGTTTCTCCATCATGATTTTCCGTCCGAACATCCCTTCGCTCGCATCAAAGTTTCGCCGGACATGCCCGGCGCGCCCGAAGTGTGGCTACTGGGTTCCAGTTCGTGGAGTTCGGCTGCCGCCGCAAAATTGGGCCTTCCGTATGCGTTTGCGCATTTCATATCGCCTGAGGAAACCCCAATGGCGCTGGAGTTTTATCGCGCGAATTTCCAGCGGTCAAAACATCTTGCCCAGCCGCGTTCGATCGTCGCGCTGGGAGTGATCTGCGCCGACACGGAATCGGAGGCGAAACGCCTTTACACCAGCACGCAGCTGCACATTCGCCGCATTCGCCTCCAGGGCAAGCGCCTTCCTGTGCCTAGTCCCGACCAGGCCATCGCGGAACTGGGGAACTTTGCGTTCGGGGCTGACCCCGTCGCGCGCGGAAGCGGAGAATGGCCTCGCTACATTGTGGGCGCCCCCGAGCAAGTCCGGGATGAACTGGAGCGCATGGCAAAGAATCTACACGTCGAAGAGATGATGATCATCGCCGTGCTGCATGACTATCAGGCGAGATTGCGTTCGTATCAACTCATCGCCGAAGCAATCGGCGTTCCTTCTCGAGTGTCGAATGGCCCGCGGAAACTTTCTTTGGGAACTTGATTCGGATCCTTCAAACAAGATCCCGTTTGTGAATGAGGATGGAATGAATTGTTTTGTGGCGTCGGCGTCCCGCCGGCGTTTTTTAATTATGTGGAGATCAACGAAATCGCCGGCGAGAGGCCGGCGCCACGAAGCACGGGTCTTGTATTATGCAGAACACCTGGTCATGCTTTGCGGATGGGTTTCGTCATTAAATCGACGAAGAGTTTCTTGAACCGATCGTGGTCGATCTCTTGTAGGACGTTCACCAATCCAGCCGATGGCGGCGGCCCCAGATAGAACTGCCGCGGGTTCACAAAGACTCGCCGGTCTGCCGCGGACAAAGAATGTTTTCCCGCGTCGGGATCGTCCTGCCAATTCTTTGGCCAGAACATGGAATCGCCGTAGCGCGGGCCGGGCGTCGTGCAAATGTCCACGTACATTTGTTCGGATTTCGTGAAGACACTTGGATCGATCACTTGCGCGGCAATCATTTCATCCGCCATGCGGAAGAAATGCATGTTGGGATTGCGACGCAGCGGCTCGACGGCATGCATCTGAAAAAGATCGGAAATGGGGCTCTCGGCGCGACCGGCGATTTCCTCGATCATCCTCCGGCCCGGCGCGATCTCGTCGCCTTCGTGAATCTCTTCCGCGATGTCCGCCGTGACGATGCTGCACTTCGGCCACGCGGCGCGCAGAACTTTTCGCGCAGACTCGGGATCGAAAAAAATATTGAAGGCATTGGTGAACATGTGGAAGCCAGTTCCCATAATCACGACTTCATGCACCAGGGGAACAATGTCGGGCGCGAGCGCAATTGCGAGCGCCAGGTTCGTGAGCGGTCCCCCGGCATAGATTGTCACCTGGCCAGGATTTTCGCGCACGGTCTTGATGATGAAGCGCGCGGCGTGTTCTTGCTGAGCCTTCAAATTCGCGAGGCGATCGTAAGGCGGCGGCAGCGGCTTGATCTCGTTCGGCCCGCCACTCGCGCGGTTGAAAGCGCCCATCCAAGGGTCCAGGCGGTGGCCGCCGTAGAGTTGTCGCCGGAGTTGCCATTCTTCTTTCGTATTGAGGATGGGAAACTCGGCGCCCGGGTACACCGGAATTTCCGTGCGTCCCATCATTTCCAGCAAGCGCAGTGTGAACGCCATCTCCTGTTTCATCCACGCGTCGCCCGTCACTAGCGTGATGCCTAGAAGATCGATGTTGTCGGCCTGCATCATCATCAGCGTTCCGAGGATGTCGGTGCCGAACGGGCCGGAATTGTCCTGGTCGTAAATTACTTTTCGCTTTCCACCGGGCTGCTGCGGCGCCAGAGGCGTGGGCGCGGCCGGGATCTCCGCGGCTGCTGGTTGTGGTGGAATTTGTGACGTGGCAATCGCGGCTCCCACCGTTTTAATAAATTCGCGGCGTGTTGTGCTCATTGTTTCTCTTTTCCAGTAGAACATGCCTTAATGGCTGCGGAAAAAGTGTCTTTTTGTCATCCCGAGCGAAGCGAGGGATCTGCTTTTCTTCGCCAAAATCAAGAAAAAGCAGATTCCTCGGGCAAACCCAGCCCTTCGGAATGACACGTTACGAGTTTTTCCGCAGCCACCTTTGCCTGTTCGGTTTAAATTTTAAATTGGCGAAAACCAACAGGCTGAAGCCTGTTCTACTTGGACCGATTGATCGGTCGCGTCATCAAATCCGTGAACAATTCCCGAAAGCGTTTCTTGTCGATCCCGTTCAGCACCTGCACGCGGCCCGCTTTGATCGAAGGATTATTCTGACCCGCAAGCTCTCCGCCTTGATCTTTCCAATTGCCGTCCCAAAAGGAAGTGTCGCCGTAGTGGCCGTCGTTGTGCGTCACGATATCGATATGCATTTCATCGTAGCCCGTAAAAATCGAGGGGTCGATCGCGTGTGCGGCCATCATTTCATCGGGCATGCGGAAGGAGCGTCTTTGCGGGTTGGCGCGCTGCGGCTTCTGTTCGTACTCGCGGAACAGATCGGCGATCGGCGCCTGGGCGCGATCGACGATGGCATCCACCTTGCCGTCGTCCTGCATGTGGACCTGTTCGGCCAGGTCCGTGGTGACGAGCGTGAATTTCGGCCAGGCCGCGCGAAAGCCGATCTTGGCGGCTTCGGCGTCGAAGTAGACGTTCACGGAACTGGTCGAGTGGTGAATGCCTCCGCCCATGAAAATCACTTCCTTGGTGATGGGCACAATGTCGGGAGCGAGCATCACGGCGAGCGCAAGGTTCGTCATGGGGCCGCCGCAATACATCGTCACTTCATTCGGGTTGGCGCGGATCGTGCGGATGATGAAGTCCGCGGCTGGCTCGGGCTGGGCCTTGATCTGCGCGAACCGGTTGTAGGGCGGCGGCAGCGGTGTTACTTCGTCTCGCCCTGGGGCGTCTTTCGCAAAACACCCAAGATATCCCTCGTTTCCAAGCGATCTTGAACCAAACATCTGGTAGCGCATCTGCGCCTCAGCCTTGGTGTTGAGCAACGGTTCCTGCGCGCCCATAAACACCGGCACTTCCGGACGGCCCATGATTTCAAGCAGACGAAGCGCGTAAGCGGTTTCCTGTTTGGCCCACATATCGCAGCTCACGGTACAAATCCCCAGCAGATCGATATTGTCCGCCTGGAGCAACATCAACGTCGCAACCGTGTCGGTGGAAAGCGGGCCCCGGTGATCCTGGTCGTAAATCAGTTTTTTCTTGCCGCCAGATCCCGAAGGAGATTGCGGCGCGGGGGAAAACATGGCGCTGTGGGCAAGCAGTACGGATAATGTTTGCATTGTGCCCCTTCTGTTTGGATCAACCAATTAAACCACTGCGGTCGATCCAGGTTCAAAAGCCGTAGCCCGGCCTCGCAATTCTACAATGTGAGTGACTGTGCATGAATAGATGTTAGGACTTTCGCAAGTCGGTTCGCAGCCGCGATTTTTCATCGCGGCGGGGACGCGTGGGGATCTGGCGATACGTGGCTGCGCAGCCACGGCACAAGCTTGTCGAAGCTGAGCTGGTTTGCTTCGTAGAGTGCTGCGAGGAAAACGAATGTCTCATCTGCGTCCGCTGTGAGACGCGCTCCGTTGATGGCTAAAAAAGTGTACGTGGCGGCGAAAGCTGTGCGTTTATTGCCGTCGATGAAGGGATGGTTCTGCGACAGGCTCTCCCACAGCGCGGCGGCTTCCTCGATCAGGTCGGCGTAATAACCGGTCTGGGGCCGGTAGAGGGCGGCTTCGAGGAGCCCTTGATCCCTGACGCCCTGTGTGCCTCCGTAGCGTTCGATCAGGTCGGCGTGCATTGCCAGCACTTCAGCCAGGGTCAGGTAGTCGGTCATTCAGCAAGCTTCTTGTAAAGACGGCCATATCTTTCTTGGCTGGCGAAGTACGCGCCCATGACGTGCGGGCGAGGTTTGGCGTTCTTGTGCTTTTCGATCAGGTCGGAGAGGGCTTCGTCCATGAGAGCCTGTAGTTGTCGGCCCTCCTTCTCGGCGAGCGTGCGCACGGCCGACAGTATTTCAGAGTTGACCTGGGTGGCGAATTTCTCGCGAGTCTGGGACATGGGAGTCCTCTTTCAGTGCAATTTCAAGATATCATGATATATCATGAAGTATCAAGTGGAAACGATCTGTTGCTCAGTTCTTGTCGGCTCTTGCGGACTCGGTCTTTGTTAACACAATCAAAATGAAGGGGATAAAGTAAAAACCCACATGGATGGGGGACGCATGGCAAACTATACCAGAACCGGGGCTAGGCTGCCGTAGACTAGAACTTTCTGGTGTGCTGCTCTCCCCAGCGTTCGATGACGACCTTTTTGTCGGTGTAGAACTCGATGGCATCGCGTCCCTGCGCGTGCATGTCGCCGAAGAAACTGCCTTTCCATCCGGTGAAGGGGAAATAGGCCATGGGCGCGGCCACACCGATATTAATGCCGATGTTGCCAGCGGGCGCCTCGTAACGGAATCGGCGCGCCGCCGATCCGCTGGAAGTGAAAAGGGAAGCCTGATTGCCGAACGGGCTGCGCTCCAGGAAGGCGATTGCTTCGCTCATGTCTCTCGCGTGGACCAGGCTCAGCACGGGACCAAAGATTTCCGTGTCGGTAAGCTCGCTCGAAGCGGGAACGCCATCAAGAATGGTTGGCTTCACGAAATTTCCTGCCTCGTGCTTCGGAATCCTGGCGTTCCGCCCATCAAGAAGGACCTTTGCGCCTTCTTTTTCGCCAACTCCGATCAACGATTCGATGCGCGACTTGCTTTGCGCGGTAATGACCGGACCCATTTGCACGCCTTCCTCCAGTCCGTCACCCACCCGCAAGGATGCGGCAGCTTCCGTGATCGAGTCGCGAAAAGTCTTTTGCGCCTCATCGATCGTGACCGCGACCGAAACGGCCAGGCAACGCTGGCCGGCGCAACCAAATGCGCTGTCGCTGATGATTTGCGTAGCCATCTTCATATCGGCATCGGGAAGGACGATGACGTGATTTTTCGCGCCGCCTTGACATTGCGCGCGTTTTCCGCTCGCGGCCGCGCGCGCATAGACGTATTTCGCGATCGGAGTCGAACCCACAAAACTGACCGCGCGGACTTTGGGGTGGTCCAGAAGCGCATCGACCACCGCTTTTCCTCCATTAACCAAACTGATAACACCCTTGGGCAATCCAATCTGCTCGAGCAGCTCGAACACGCGCATCATCGTGAGCGGCACGCGCTCGGACGGTTTCAGCACGAACGTGTTGCCGGTCGCAATGGCGTAGGGCAGGAACCAGAAGGGAATCATGCCGGGGAAATTAAAGGGCGTGATCGCGGCCACCACGCCGAGCGGCTGGCGGATCATCATTTCGTCGACGCCGCGAGCGACATCTTCGAGGTTGTAGCCCTGCATCATCGTGGGAATTCCGCAAGCCACTTCCACATTTTCGATGGCTCTGCGCAATTCCGCCTTGCCTTCGGCAAACGTTTTGCCGTTTTCCTGCGAGATAATGCGGCCCAGCTCGTCCACATGATCTTCAAGCAACATTTTCAGCTTGAAGAGCGGCTGAATGCGGTCTTCCGCTGGCGTGCGCCGCCAATCGCGATAAGCGGCGGCGGCCGCTTCGACGGCTGCGTCGACCTCCGCGGCGGTCGAAAGCGGCGTGAGCGCAATGGTTTCTCCAGTAGCCGGATTAATCACTTCTTTCCATTCCGCAGATTTCGATTCCAACCAATTGCCATCGATATAGTTCAGAACTTTGGTGCGCGTTGCGGTCGTTCCGGTCATAACAGTCCTCAATTCAGGCGCCATCGGCAAAATGCTTTTCGATGTCCCTGTGTAATTTGAATTCGATTCATATAAATGCCCATAATCCTTCAGCGGATTTATTGCAACCTCAAGTGGCGCGGGCTTTAGCCTGTGGGTGTTAGTCCTTGCAAGAAACAGAACTCACAGGCTGAAGCCTGCGCCACGGGAATATGAAGTCTACGCGCTGGCTTTCGCCGCCGAGTTGAGAAACCTCTCGATCCGGTCCAGCACGTCCATAGCAGTAAGGCATTGGGCGACGCTGGCATTGGGCTCTCGCTTTTCGCGGATCGCGGCAAAAAACTCGCGGTCCTGCAGCTCGATGCCGTTCATCGATACGTCCACCTTGGACACGTCGATTTTGTTCTCCTCGCCGTCCAGCAAATCGTCGTACCGGGCGATGAACGTGCCGTTGTCGCAGATGTAGCGGAAAAATGTGCCCAGCGGCCCTTTGTTGTTGAAGGAAAGCGAAAGCGTGCAGACTGCTCCCGAGGGCGTCTTCATGACAATGCCCATGTCCATGGCGATTTTCAATTCCGGGTGAATTGGGCCCTGCACCGCGTAACACTCGGAAACCAGTTCGCCGGTTTGATATTGGAACAAATCCACGGTGTGACAGGCGTGGTGCCACAGAAGATGATCGGTCCAGCTCCTGGGTTTTCCGGCCGCGTTCATGTTCGTGCGCCGGAAGAAATACGTCTGCACATTCATTTGTTGGACCTTCAGTTCGCCCGCCTTGATTTTCTTGTGCACATACTGATGGCTGGGATTGAACCGCCGTGTGTGGCCGCCCATGCAGACGACGCCGGTTTCTTTCTGCACCTTCACGAGCCGCTCGGAATCCGCGAGGGTATCCGCGATGGGGATCTCGATCTGGACGTGTTTTCCCGCGCGCATGCACTGCTCGCCCTGCTTCGCGTGCATTTGGGTGGGCGTGGCGAGGATCATCGCTTCGAGGCCGGGTTGTTTCAAGCTTTCGGCGAGATCGCCCGTCCAATGAGGGATCTTGAATTTCTTCGCCACTTCTTCCGTGGCGGCCTGATTGCCGCCTGTCAGAGTAATCACTTCGATGCCTGGGATTTTGGCGATGCCCTCCAGATGCTTTTGGCCAAACGCGCCTTGTCCCGCAACGCCAACCTTCATGTTTTTTCTCCCTGACTTTAAGGTTTTGCTGACCTACCTTACCATAATCCCGCCGGGCCAACGTGGCGCAGAGCGTCACGGGCGCGATGACGTCCGCCTCACGTGCTTTGTGTTCCCGGCTCCTAGCCGGATGGACGGCTGCTTCATCCAGTGGAGAGAGGCGGAACTACACGGAGGACGGAATCAATCTGCGAACTCGCCCAGAAAAGAAGAGGACCCAACCGGCGCGCTGAGTGCGGCGATCAATACGCTCCGCCAACGGGAGGATCGACGATTCAGACACGCCGAGGTTACTGGCCGGGTGAGGCAGGTACACAAACCTTTTCTGCGTGCACGAAATCAACGTCATGAATCTCGCTTGTCACTTTCACGGGCTCGGTCCCCGCTTTCTTCAGCGGATTCGCCAGAAACGTCAGCAGGAACTGATTCGGAAGCTGGCCGTTCAATTCGTCAAGATATGGAGCGAACGCCACGGGAGCCTGTGGGCCCATCAAATAGTATCCTTCTCCGCCGGTGGTTTCTGAAAGCTCAGCCAAATAATTCTGGCCCCAATAAGTTCGATAGTAACTGTGCCCAAAATGTCCTGCACTCGGAGTATAGATAGAGTACACAAGGACGCCTCCGCACTGGGCGTCTCGGATGGCCGCGTCCACATACGGATTTTGAAGGGTGCCCATAAAAACATTGTCGATGCCGGAGGTGATCATGAGAACCTCGCGCCGAGGGACCGCAGGGTCGGCCGGCCATCGCTTAATGAAATCGGACAGCGAGAGATACGGGCTTGCTGTGGCGCCGTAAAAGCCTTGTGCCAGCCGCACGGATTTGGCCGCAGCGGCATGATCCATTGTGAAATTTTGAGCCATGAAAACGGTGCCATTTTGCATGTAGCCCACGGCCACAAGCGTCGTCGCCGCCTGTTGGCCGATGAAGGTCCGAATCTCACTCAGTTCGGTGCCCAAGCTAATCCCGGCGCCTTCATCGATGAGAATGGCCAAAGCCAACCCGGCTTTGTCTCCCTTCGCAGGAACCCAGCTGATGACAGGCCGGCGATCGCGCCCCTGGTACACCATCACGTCTTGCTTTGTGATCGTGGGAAGCTCGTGGCCATGTTTTGGCTCTAGGCCGACGACTATTTGAACTGGAATGCCTTTGTCCGCTCCTGGCTGCTGTGCAGCAACAGACACGGCACTGGATGACAGCGCCAAGAATGTAGCGACCGCCATAAAAAAATGCCGGTGATTCTTGATCAAGTTCGATTGCCCCGGAAATCCATTCGCCGGAAGCCACTCGAGATTTAAACGTCTCATGAGAATTCCTCCTAGCTCGAAGTAGTCGGTTGGCGTCGTGCATAAGAAGCGTCTACTAAACAACTTCCAACAACCATTCTGCTCCTGTGCGTTTCACCGTGCTTTTGTCTAATTCATTTCTCGATACGGAGGGCCTCTATTAACTTCGTTGTCGTGGAGCCGGAATTGGTTGGCCCGTGAACTTACGGACCGAAGCTACCTTTCAGCTAGGTTGCTTGCGTGAACGTTTAATGCAACAATTCCCGCCAGCGATTCATTCCGGTCGCCGTATTCAAATGACCTTCCAGAATTGGAGAGTCGCGCCATGAGACGAATTCTTCTGCCTGTCGTCGGGTTTGCAATTCTGTTGAGCGTTTCCTGCACGGCCTACGCGCAGACGGAGGTTACACTGATCGCGCCGGGAGGAATCCGCGCCGCGGTCGAAAAGCTCATTCCAGGCTTCGAGAAAAAGACCGGCTACAAAGTCAACGCAACATTTGGCTCCGGCGGCGGCACCAAGCAGCAAGTCGTGCACGGCGATGTATTTGACGTGCCGATCGTCCAGCCGCCGTACCCCGACGTGATCGCCTCGGGCAACGTTGTGGAAAGCACCGCGACACCGCTCGCTTCCGTCGCCGTAGGAGTTTGCGTGAAGCAAGGCGCTGCCAAGCCCGACATCTCGACGCCCGAAGCCGTCAAGAAAATGCTGCTGTCGGCGAAATCGATCGCCATCCCGGATGCGGCGCTTGGAGCGGCTGCCGGCGTCACGATCAATAAGATGCTGAAGGACATGGGCATCGACGACCAAGTCGAACCGAAGCTGAAGCGTCCTCGCGGCAGCGGCCCGGGAGGTTCCGGAGGCGGCAATGCGGTCGCGGCCATGGTCGCCAAGGGCGAAGTGGAAATCGGAATGACGTTTTATAGCGAGATCAATGATCCCGGCGTGTACAAAGTAGGAATGCTGCCCAAAGAGGTTTCGCCGCGAACGGCACTCGTGGGGTTCGTCTCCGCTCACGCGAAAAATCCGGAAGGCGCCAAGGCGCTCTTGCAATACATCTCTTCGCCAGAAGCCATGGCGGTTTACACAGAAGTGGGGATGGTGCCCGGCAAGTGAGGAGAGGAGGAGTCTTACTTTTGACGTTGAAAGGAGGGGTGAAGCATCAAACCGAGCCTGTTTATTTCAACATGTTGACAACACGGACCGGACCATAAATCTGCCCATCCGAAAGATCTTCTGAGTAGAGAATCACGACGTTCCGGCATGGTCATCACTCTTCTGGCATCTCGGTCCAGCCTTCCGCGCATTTTAGTACTCCAATTGTAGACTCTCTGTTCGCCCAAGGGACACGCGGGTTCGTTTTCTGATACATTCGCGAACGGCGGTTTGAGCCACCGAGGCCTTCGCATCCTTTGAACATTCGCCAGGCGACAACCAGTTACGAAAAGTGGGTGGCTTCCTGCATCGCTCTGGATCGCCGCGCCCTTTCGTTCAAACATCAGCAGATGACGCTGGGGCTTTTCCCGTTCCTGCGTGCGACGTTCTACAGGTGGGTCCAGATTTGGAGCGAGATTGCCGGGCAGGCCGCCGTTGCACCTTCGCTCCTGGCCGTGGGCGATCTTCATCTGGAAAATTTCGGCACTTGGCGGGACAGCGAAGGACGGCTGATCTGGGGCATCAACGACTTTGACGAAGTGTACACAATGCCCTACACCATGGACCTCGTGCGCCTGGCCACCAGCGCGCACGCGGCGACCGTGGAGGAACACTTGAATATTCGCCCGCGCGATGCAAGTGAAGCGATTCTGGAAGGCTACCGCGACGCGCTGGAAGCGGGAGGGCGGCCATTCGTGCTGGCCGAAGATCATCGATGGCTGCGCAAGATCGCGCTCAATCGGCTGCGCGATGCCACCGTGTTCTGGCAAAAATTGGCGCGGCTCCCCGAATCGAAAGTTCGTTTGCCGCGCGATGTCGAGTCTGCACTACGCAAGCTGCTTCCCGATCATTCTTTGCCTTGCGAAAAGAAGCAACGCACGTCCGGCCTGGGAAGCTTGGGGCACACGCGTGTAGTGCTGCTTGGCCAGTGGCATGAATGTTACGTCGCGCGAGAGGCCAAGGAATTAACGCCTTCGGCGTGCGTGTGGGCGCGAGGCAAGCGCGCGGAGGGACAACGTACCCGCTACGGAAAAATTCTCGAACGCGCCGTTCGTGTTCCGGACCCGTTCGTGCGTCCCTACGAAGGATGGCTTCTGCGCCGCCTCGCCCCGGATTGCTCGCGCATCGAACTAGCCTCCCTCCCCGGAAGCCGCGACGAGGAACGTTTGCTCTATTCGATGGGCTGGGAGACGGCCAACATCCATTTCGGCACGCCTCGCGCCATTCCCGCAATAAAGCGCGACCTCGCAAAACGCCCCGGCAACTGGCTACACAAAGCCGCCAAAGCCATGCTTCGCGCCACCGAGCGCGACTGGCGCGAGTGGAGAGGCAAGTAGCGGAACATCGACTCACTGAACCAATTCGATAGAAATCGGGGAACGCCAATCTCCCGATTGGCGATTTTCGTGACGCCAATCGGGAGATTGGCGTTCCCAGGACATAGTCAAGGCGTTTTGCGCATTGGCGCCATGTGCTTCGTTGAATCTATTGATAGATTCCGACTAGAGCTTGCCCTGCGCCGTGCCAGGCAGCGGCATGTTGCGCGCGAGGGCCTCCGCGTCCTCGGGTAGGACAAATCCTTGCTGCACGAGCGCATCTACAGCGTGCTTGCGCTTGTCTGCGTAATCCTGCGCGCTCTTGTAGCGCTCTTCGAGAGAGAGGCGCGGATCGCCGTTGGCGAGGCGCTCTTGCTTCGTCGCGGCGAAAGGAATGTAGGAGCCGGCGAGCCCGCACAATTCGCCGGCCGAAAAACCTTCGGCGCGCACATTCCTGCCCGAGTACGTTGCAATTGGGACCGCGATCTCAGGGAGAATGATGCCTCCCTGCGGATTGCCGTCAGCGTCCACAGGAGGGAAGAACACGGGATAGGCTGGGCCGGATGCTTCCGGCGGCATGCTTTTCGAATCGATCACCTGAAGCTGACTGTACAAGGGGCTAAACGGAGCGCCCGGGATCGCCGGATAGGACGCCTGCACTTTGGCAAGTGGTAGCAAAGTATGGCTTTTCAAATTTGGAAACGTAGTGGGCGGCGGGGCGACGCCTTCCGTGACCCAGCGATCGAGCGCCACGAGCAAGGCCCGCGCATAGGGCGCATAGCTCAGCGCATTTTGAATCTGCTGGCAGTTGCCTCGCGTGTTCCAGTTCGCCACCGGGTTATGCTCTTGCCCGGACAGCATATAGGCGCGGACGTTTTCGGGAAGCGCGAACGGATGGCCGCTTGTATCCGTCACCAGAAGCGAGTCGCGTCCCTGCCAGAATTCCGTATCGGAATCAAGATGCACGATCCGCGGGCACGTATGCGACTTTTCGCACGTCATCAGCATCCCGTCGGTTTTCCCGGTCAAAGAATCCTTCGACGTGGCGTACGTGAATGGAAATTGGTCGCCGCCATATTGGTGATCCTCATGCTGCCGAGAGAATCGGCCCGGCTGGGCAAATTCAAAATTCGTGTACGTCCGGCGAGTGGCGGAGAGAAGCGGCAACGCGCCGTCGAACACCATTCGTCCGTTGATATCGGCATTAAAACCTTGGTAGATGAAATCGTTGATCGCGCGGCCCGTCTGCGAGATGCCGAACGCAAGAGCTGCCTTGAAGGGCGTGCCCGGGTCGCGAACAGGGTTGGGCTGGCCAGTGGCGTCCTGGTCGGCGTAGCGCAGAAACGAAACGAAGTCGCGCGAGGCGGCAAGGCCAACGTCCGCGACCGCTTCGTTCGTTGCCGGGTAGATTAGTTCGTAGAGCGCGCCGCGATCGAATCCCGGCGCCGCTGTGATTTCGACGTGGCGCTCGTCGATGAAATGCCAGCTCGATGCAGGCAGCGGCTTGCGCGGATCGGTTTCGCGCTCGCGGACGGTGAGCGTCGTTCCTGTGGAGTCGAGCAGCGCGGGATAGTCGAGCGTTTGCGTAAAGACCGGCCCCGCGGGAACATCAGTAAATTCCTCCCGGCTCTTGCCCGTGACCGGCTTTCCGTTCGCCATGGCGATGGGCACATACGCTCTGAGGAATCCGGGAGTTCCCGGCGCATCCATCTGCCAGCCGCTCCAGGCAACGGTATAGCCTCGATTCATCAGGAAACCGTTGCCCGCGTCCCTCGCGGTGAAGGAATCGCCGCTCTCGTCAAGCCGCAAGATCGTGTTCCTGCCGCGATTCACAAAATCGTAGATCAGCCTGCCATTCCCTTTTTTCGCGTCCACGGGCTTGAGGACCAGGAAGTCCACGCTGTACTCAACGTGGCCTTTGGCATTGAGAGGAGCGCGGTTCAAGTTGACGATGCCAGTGTTGCCGGGTGCGCCCGGGTCGAGTTCGCCGTAGGCTGTTCCGGCAAGAATTTCATACGCTCCAGCGCTGCCGAACGAAGCGCCGCCAAAGGCGATCTGGCGTTTCGCGATGACCAGCCGGGTGATTCCCAGACCGGCGGCCGGGGCGCTCTGCTGCGCGATTGCCGATCCGCTCAGGCAGAGTGCAAGTCCCACTCCCAAAACGCCAATTAATTTTTTCATGTGTATACTCCAGCGCAGAAAGTTCACGGATCACACTTTTACTCCAAATATCCGGCCGGAGCAACATCTTCCGCTCGCCTGCGCCGGCTTATCTTGCATGTGATCTGTTCTGCTGATTTTACGGATCCCAGCCGATCGATCCGCGCGTCCTCGTGTAGTTCACGCCGTGCCGGAATTGTCCATCCGGCTTTTTGAGGCAGTAGATGATGCTGGACATGCAAAATATGTTGGTGCTGGACTTGGTGTACGGGACAGCGGCTTCGACCCGCGTTCCTTCGGGATATTCCTTGTGGCTTGTAAATCGAAAACCCTCTTTGGAAATGTCCTCGCAAGCGACGACCACTTCCACGCCTGAGAACCGAATGCACGCGGACGCCTTCATCGCCATCCGCCTATTTCTTCGGCGTTCTTCTACGGGGGACACGGCCAGTCGCAAATTTGGATCCTTTGAAAGCGATTTTCCCGGCTCTTTCACAACCGCTTCGCGGCTCGTTTCTCCCCATATCCTGGACGAGTTGCAGTTTTTGCACGTATGCGTCAGTTCTCGCGTGGCTTCGAAAATTTCCACTTCAATACTCGAAAGAGCGAGTGTGCAAACGCAATGGCACGTTTTGCACTCCATTTGGACCATTCTTGCCGTTTGAGCAGCGGGGAATCGCATATGCCACGGATCGACCGGCGGATTCAGGTAGGCCAGCCCATAGATGTGGCCAGTGTTGTCTTCTCGAATCTGTCCCACCACGTAGGCGACCGTTTCCTCGTTGGTTTCCGGATTCCGCAGGATCACCTCGGAATCCGGCGCCAGTGTGTTTGCAAGGAGGATCGAGACTCCGTCCCGGTGGATCGTCAAGGTCCGGGTGGGCTCGAAGAATTGCTGCCCGTAAAGATCCGCTCCAATGACCTCGACCGGCAATTGAAGTTTGGCGGGGGGCATATCGACAGGATTGGCCACAGAGTTCTCCCTCTTCTGACCCAATGCTGGCGGATTCGCATAACTCCCAAGCGAAGAAGAGGACCATGTGGGTCGAAATTTACTGCACAAACTTTACTACCCGTCTCGCCGCGATGCGAGTTCGTGTAAATCTTCGACACCGTAAGAATTATTCATTGAATGGTATCTGGGGGTTCTTGTGTAGCGTTTTGCGTTGCCCTGTATTGCAGTCCCACGGCCCCGGCGGTATGATCGCGTTTAATTTTCTTTGACTGTCGTGGTGCCTGTTCAGCCTGGCTGCGATGAAAGCGGGAAATGCGTGTCTGCCTCTTATAAGATCGATAAAAAACGCAGGCTTGTATTGAGTTCCGGGGATGGTGTGCTCACCAAGGCGGATCTCTTGGGCCACATGGACCAGCTATCGAATGATCCTGATTTTGATCCGGATTTTTCCCAAGTGTTGAATTTTAGACAAATTAATGGACTTGAACTCGGACCGGAAGACGTTCGCCAACTCGCCCAAAGAAACATCTTTTCTCCGCGTTCCCGCCGAGCCTTTGTTGTAAAAGACGATCTCCAATTCGGACTCGCCAGAATGTTTGAAATCCACCGCGAACTGAAGGGTGAGACAGGGATCCGCGTGTTTCGCACTTTCGACGAGGCGATGGATTGGATTCTAGTTGGGGAAACTTCCTCGTAGATGCTCGCCAGATTTCTTGAGGCAATTCAAATAGCGGCTCCTCCCTGTTAAAATCACGCGGCAATCGGCTCGAATTCCTCAATCTGAGGTAGAATTGCCGGTCAGAAGATGGCTCTGCCTCGCCGCCGGCCATTTTTCGTCCTCTCGTCATGCGTTACGGACGGATTGATCCCGGGCCACGCTGCACGTAACTAATTTCCTACCAAGTCGTAGGCCGGCAAAAGAACATTTTAAATCGTCTAACGCGCTGTGATCTCTGGACGGAACGATCGGCGAATTGCCAGTGAGGACACAGCAATCTGGCGCGCTCCGTCCATGCTATACAATCAATGCGGGGAATCATCCTGGGGGCTCTCTCACTGATGCCGATAAAAAAACTTCTGGCCCTGAATCGCGGGGAAATTGCGATCCGCATTTTCCGCGCCGCCAACGAACTAAAGATCCGCACCGCCGGCGTCTATTCCGACGAAGATCGTCTCAGCCTGCATCGATTCAAGGCGGACGAGGCCTATCTCATCGGCGAGGGCAAGGGACCTGTCCAGGCCTATCTCGACGTCGAGGGGATCGTGGCGCTTGCGAAAGAGCGAGGCGTCGACGCCATCCACCCGGGCTACGGCTTTCTCTCGGAAAATCCGGCGCTGCCCCGAGCTTGCGCCGCGGCCGGAATTACATTCGTTGGCCCGAGCGCGGACCTGCTCGACTTGCTGGGCGACAAGACCGCGGCCCGGCGGCTGGCGCAAAAAGCCGGCCTGCCGGTCGTGCCGGGCACGGAAGAGCCGGTGACGCAAAACGATGATGCGCAAAGCATCGCGGATAAAATCGGCTATCCCTTGATCGTGAAAGCCGCGTTCGGCGGCGGCGGGCGCGGCATGCGCGTCGTGCAGAGCGCCCAACTCCTGCTGTCGGGCCTTCAGGAAGCGCGGGCCGAAGCCGGGGCCTCGTTCGGTAACGACGCTGTTTTTCTGGAGCGCTATATCCGCCGGGCGCGGCACATCGAAGTGCAAATCCTCGCCGACACCCACGGAAACATTCTCCATCTGCACGAGCGCGATTGCTCCGTGCAGCGCAGAAACCAGAAAGTCGTGGAAGTAGCCCCGGCTGTGAATCTTGATCCGAAAATTCGCACTGGGCTCGCGAGTGCCGCAGTTGCCTTGGCGCGCGAATCGAAGTATTACAGCGCGGCGACCGTCGAATTTCTGGTCGATGCGGACACCGGCGAATGGTTTTTCATTGAAGTGAATCCGCGCGTGCAGGTCGAGCACACGGTCACCGAAATGGTGACGGGCATCGACATCGTGCAGTCGCAGATTCAAATCGCGCAGGGCTTCGATTTGCACGGCCCGGAGATGAATCTCCCGCGGCAGAAAGATATTTCGCTCCACGGTTACGCGCTGCAATGCCGCGTGACGACCGAGGACCCTGCCAACGGTTTCCTCCCCGATTACGGAAAGATTCAGACCTACCGCTCGCCGGCCGGTTTCGGCATTCGCCTCGATGGCGCTTCCGCGTACGGCGGCGCCGTCATTACCCCGTACTATGATTCCTTGCTCGTCAAGGTGACGGCCTGGGGCCGTGAATTTCCGCAGGCCTGCCGCCGGATGGACCGCTGCCTCAATGAATTCCGCATTCGCGGCGTGAAGACGAACATCCCGTTTCTCGTAAACGTCGTAAATCACCCGCGCTTTCAGGAGGGCGGAGTCACGACTTCGTTTCTCGCGGAGTCGCCCGAACTTTTCCAGTTCACTCCGCTGAAGGATCGCGCGACACGGCTCCTGCGCTACCTCGGCGAAGTCATCGTGAACGGAAATCCCGAAGTCGCGGACAAACCCAGGCCGCAGACGATTCGACCCGCTCCGCGGCCAGCCCACATTCCGACCGACCCGCCGCCGGGCACGCGCCAGCTTCTCGACAAGCTCGGCCCCGAAAAATTCGCGGAGTGGACGAAATCGCAGAAGCAACTTTTGATCACGGACACGACGTTCCGCGACGCGCACCAGTCGCTCATGGCCACGCGCGTTCGCACTTACGACTTGCTGGCAATCTCGAATTTTGTCGCGCACAAGCTGCACAGCCTTTACAGCGTGGAAATGTGGGGCGGCGCGACGTTCGATGTGTCCATGCGATTTCTTCTCGAAGATCCCTGGACGCGCCTCCAACTGCTGAGGGAGGCCATCCCGAATATTTGTTTCCAGATGCTATTTCGCTCGTCCAACGGCGTGGGGTATTCGGCCTATCCGGACAACGCGGTCGAGGCCTTCATTCTGGAATCCGCGAAACACGGCATCGACATTTTCCGTGTGTTCGACGCGTTGAACTGGCTGCCCAACATGCAGCTTTCGGTCGAGACAATTCTAAAAACGGGCAAGGTGTGCGAGGCGGCCATCTGCTACACCGGCGACATTCTCGATCCGAAACGCGACAAATATCCTCTGCAGTACTACATCCGCCTGGCGAAAGAACTGGAAAAAATGGGCGCGCACATTCTTTGCATCAAGGACATGGGCGGCTTATGCAAGCCGTACGCAGCCGAGCGGCTTTTCTCCGCCCTGCGCGACGAAGTGGGCCTGCCCATTCACTTTCACACGCATGATACCAGCGGCATCAATGCCGCTTCGATCTTGAAAGCAGCCGAAGCCGGCGTGCACGCCGCCGATGCCGCGATCGCTTCGATGAGCGGGACGACCAGCCAGCCCAACCTGAATTCCGTGGTCGCAGCCCTCCAGCATACCGAGCGCGACACAGGTCTCGATCTCGATGCGCTCAATGCCTGCGCGGATTATTGGGAGACAGTGCGAACGTGGTATCGCCCGTTCGACAACGCGCCTCCGGCAGGCACGGCGGAAGTTTACATTCACGAAATGCCCGGCGGACAGTACACGAATCTTCGCGAGCAAGCCGAATCCATGGGACTCGGCGCGCGGTGGCAGGAAATCGCGCACACCTACGCGGAATTGAATTTCGCGTTTGGCGACATCGTCAAGGTCACGCCTTCGAGCAAAGTCGTCGGCGACTGCGCGATTTTTCTGGTCAGCCACGATATGACGGTGAAGGATTTGGAACGGCTCGGGCCGAATCACAATCTGACGCTGCCGAATTCCGTCGTGGAAATGTTTGCCGGGGCGCTTGGTGAACCAGAGGGCGGCTGGCCGCCGAAACTTCAGTCCGTGATTTTGCGCGGCGCGAAGCCGGCGACAGGAAGGCCGGGCGAACATCTCGCGCCCGTCGATTTGGAAGGGGCCAGAGCGGCCGCAGAGAAAAAAGCGGAACAAAAGATTTCCGACACCGACTTGATGAGTTATTTGATGTACCCGGATGTCTTCCTGAAATTTGCCGCCGCGCGTTCGGCGTATGGAAATCTGGAAGTTTTGCCCACGCCTCAATTTTTCTATGGATTGGAGCAGGGCCAGGAAATCGCCGTCCAACTGGAACCGGGGAAAATCCTGGTCGTGAAATTGCTTACGGTAAGCGACGCGCATCCGGACGGCACACGCACCATATTTTTCGAGCTCAACGGCCAGCCGCGCGAAGTAACCGTCCGAGACCATGCGCTGCAAGCCACAGTGCAAACCAGGCCGAAAGCGGACCCCTCCGTTCCCGGACAAGTGGGTTCGCCAATTCCGGGAGCCATCTCGAGCATAGTCGTGGAAGTCGGCGAGCAGGTGAAAAAGGGCGACCGCCTCCTGGTCCTGGAAGCCATGAAAATGCAATCCACCGTCTACGCGCCCGTGGAGGGCAAAGTGGCAAAAAAGCTCGCAAATGTTGGCGACAAAGTAGAGGCAAAAGATCTCCTGCTGATAATTGAATAGCCGCATCAAGTGGCGCAGGCTTCCAGCCTGTGGGGTTTAGTCCTGGCAAGTACACAACCCCGCAGGCTGGAAGCCTGCGCCACAAAATGCCCGCGCGATGCATATATTTTTCCCCTGATTGTGTAATCCTCTCGAACATGGAATAAGTATTGCGCTGTCTATCCGGCGAAGAGGAGCCTCCTCCCATGAAATACGACGCAATCATCATCGGCTCGGGTCAGGCAGGAAATCCTCTTTCCTATAGGCTCGCCGAAGTAGGTTGGCAGGTCGCCTTGATTGAAAAGGGCAACGTCGGCGGCACGTGCATCAATACTGGCTGTACGCCCACCAAGACGATGGTCCACCGGGCGCAAATCGCGCACTACGCGCGGAATGCCTCGCGCTGGGGAGTGCACGCCGAGAACATCACCGCTGACCTGCCAACCATCGTCGCGCAAAAGAACTACGTCGTCGCGAGTTTCCGCGGCGGAATACAGAAGAAGATCGCTGCGCATCCCAATATAAAACTCTACCAAGGACAGGCTCGCTTCACGAGCGCGTGTCAGGTTCGAGTGGGCGAAACTCTTCTCGAATCCGATAAAATTTTCATCAACACGGGTGGCCGCCCGAACATCCCAGACATTCCGGGTCTCAATCCTGCCGGCGTCCTCACCAATGAATCGATTATGGAGCTAAAGGAATTGCCCGAGCATCTGATTATTCTCGGCGGGGGATACATTGGCCTCGAATTCGGGCAGATGTTCCGCAGATTTGGGAGCCGGGTCACGATCCTTCACAATCAGGCGCAAATCGTTCCGCGCGAGGATCCGGAAATTGCTTTTGAATTTCAGAAAATCCTTGAGGGCGAGGGAATCGAATTTCACCTGAATGTCCAAACCACTCGGGTGGAACACACGATGGGCTCGGTGAAGGTTTCGGCAGCAGGCGCGTCTGCTCCATTGACGGTTTCCGGAACACATTTTCTTGCCGCCGTCGGGCGCCGGCCAAACACAAACGACCTCGGCCTGGACAAGGCGGGAGTCGAGACCGACAAATCCGGCTTCATCCGTGTGAATTCCAAGCTGGAGACAAATGTGCCGGGAATCTGGGCGCTCGGCGACGTGAAGGGCGGGCCGGCCTTCACGCATATCTCCTTCAACGATTTTCAAATCGTCGATGCCAATCTGACGCAAGGAAAAAATCTGACGATCGAAAATCGCATCGTCCCGTATTGCGTTTTCACCGACCCGCAATTGGGCGGGGTTGGCATGACGGAAAAAGAGGCGCGAGCGGCAGGACACAAACTCAAAATCGGCAAGATCCCCATGTCGTCCGTGGCGCGCGCCATAGAACGCGATGAAACGGCCGGGCTAATGAAAGTGATTGTGGACGCCTCAAGTGATCGAATTCTGGGAGCGAGCATTCTGGCATGCGAAGGCGGTGAACTGGTTCATGTACTCTATACATTGATGCTCGGAAACTTGCCTTACACGCTTTTGAAAGGCGCCGTGTTTATCCATCCCACGCTGACCGAGGGATTCTTCGCCTTGCTGGACAGCGTGAAACCTGTGGACTGACCGAGATGCGCAAGGAACAAGCAAACGCTCCCCTGCGCATTCGACGCTTGCGCCGGACGGAACTTCCCATCGATACGATCGCCCTTGCCAGATACCTCATCGGCAAAACGCTCGTGCATGAGCTGCCGCGCATGCGCCTTGCCGGCCGCATCGTCGAAACCGAAGCCTATCCAATCGGTGACGCGGCAGCGCACGCGTTTGGAGGCCTTACGCCAAGTCGACGCTCGCTTTTTCTTCCGCACGGCCACGCCTACGTGTATTTCACCTACGGCTCCTGCTTCATGATGAACGTCTCGAGCGAAGAGGCAGGCACCGGCGCGGGAGTCTTAGTGCGTGCGGTCGAACCGCTGGAAGGCATCCGTTTCATGCAGCGGCGGCGCGGCACGACTCGTTTGCTCGACCTCGCGCGCGGCCCGGGCCGGCTGGCGCAAGCCATGGACATCAACAAACGCTATGACGGACTGAATCTATGTGCTGGCGGCAAATTGTGGCTTGGAGCCGCGGTTCGCCCCACCGGGCCGGTCGGCGCCACCATTAGAATCGGCATCACTCGCGACGTTCACCGGCTGTGCCGATTCTACGAGCGCGGCAGTCCCTTCGTCAGCGGGCCAAAGCGTTTGCGGGAGTGAGTTGGCCTACAGTAGTTCAACATGCCAGAGATTCGAGAGGCGGACCTGGCTCCCCAGGAGATGCAGATCATCCACGTGGTGTGGTACAAGTGAAATCAGGCCCAAGGAGGACCCAATGCCGGAACTCGATGAATGTCCGCACGTCAAAGAAATCAGGAAAGTGCAGCCGAGCGCAAATGGCTGCGAGGAATGTTTGAAGATGGGAGACACGTGGGTCCATCTGCGGATGTGCCTGATCTGCGGCCACGTCGGATGCTGCGATTCCTCCAAGAACAAACACGCCACCAAGCATTTTCATCGAAGCAAACATCCCATCGTGCAATCGATCGAGCCGGGCGAGAATTGGCGCTGGTGCTATGTGGACGAGATCATGCTGGACTAGAAGCTTTGCGGCCTGTGGTTTCTGTAGCGCCCGTCCGCCGCGGCGGACGGGCGCTACAAAAACGAGCCAAGACCAAACATGAATCAAGAGCAAAGAGCCAAGAGCAAGATCGGGGAGAAACCGTGCCCGTTGCCAAATCAGTAGTGGACTCCCCGGAATCTTGGCCGGCCCTGCCGCTTTCCGCCTGGGCGGATACGTATGCGACGCTGCACATGTGGACCCAGATCGTCGGCAAGGTCCGCCTGGCCCTGTCCCCGCATGTCAATCATTGGTGGGAAGTCCCGCTCTACGTCAATGCCCGTGGATTGACAACCTCTCCGATCCCTTACCGCAAAGGCGTATTTGAGATTCAATTCGACTTCATCGATCACAAGCTCGATGTCACCACGTCCAGCGGCGAAAAAAGAGTTATGCGTCTTGAGCCACGCACGGTCGCCGATTTCCACGCGGAATTTCTCTCTTTGCTCGAGTCTCTCGAAATCAGTGTCAAGATTTGGGATATGCCGGTGGAGATTCCGAATCCGATCCGCTTCGACCAGGACCGCGTGCACGGCGCGTACGATCCTGGATACGCAAACGCGTTCTGGCGAATTCTCGTGACCGTGGATGCCATCTTCAAGGAATTTCGTTCTCGTTTTCTCGGCAAGGTCAGCCCAGTCCATTTCTTCTGGGGCAGCTTTGATCTCGCGGTCACTCGCTTTTCCGGACGCCGCGCCCCGGAACGCCCCGGCGCGGACGCGATGACTAGGGAAGCCTATTCGCACGAGGTCAGCAGCGTGGGTTTTTGGCCGGGCGGCGGGGATGTCAAAGGAGCCGCGTTCTATTCGTACGCCGCGCCGGCGCCGGATGGATTTGGCGAGAGGCCGGTGCGTCCGGCAGCCGCCTCCTTCAACAAACAGTTGGGCGAATTTTTGCTGATGTACGACGACGTGCGCGCGCTGGAATCTCCCCGGGACGCGTTGCTCGACTTTTGCCAGACTACATATGACGCCGCCGCCGATCTCGGACATTGGGACCGCGCGGCTTTGGAAAAGTCGTCATCCAAGTAGCCGCGCACGCAAAATTCCCCACCTCCGGCACACAAAAATACCGGCGTTGCACTGCGTCTCATCGTGATAGGACTTCACGAAGGTATCGCCCAACTTTTTACGATATGCTTACAAGGGAGCGGTCCTGCCGGATGCCATGATAAATGCTTGTCCGGCGTACATATAGCGGATCCCGACACGACGTTCAAACCATGATGGCGCGCTTCATTCGGATTATCGGCTTAATGGCTTGCGTGTGGTTTCTCGCACTGCCTGCTGCCGCGCAGCGGGATCGCGGAGAACTGCAGATCGAAGTGCGCGATCCGCAGGGAGCCGTCCTCAGCGCATCCGGAGAATTAGTCAGCGAAGGGAATCAATTTCACCTGGACTTTACGGTTGGCGACGACGGCCGTTACGCCGCGCAAGACCTCGCGTTCGGCGTCTACCGGGTCAGCGTGTCGCACTCGGGATTTGTCCCCGCAGTTCAACTGGTGGATATTCGGTCCATAGTCCCCCAGCATTTATCTTTGACGCTGGGTTTGAAGCCGGTCGAAACCCAGGTGCAAGTCAGCGAGACGGAAACCCTGGTCGATCCTTCAACGACCAGTGCGGTCTATACGGTTGGCTCGCAAACGATCGGCGAGCAGCTCTCGTCGCAGCCGGGACGCGGAGTCCTCAATGTTGTGGAGGCCCAACCGGGTTGGCTGCAAGAGGCCAACGGCGTCCTGCACCCGCGCGGCTCGGAGTACGACGTTCAGTTCGTCGTGGACGGCTTGCCAATGACAGAAAATCGCTCTCCCGGATTTGCACCCCCGATTGAATCGAGCGACGTCGAGTCCATGCGGGTGATGACCGCCGGTTTTCCCGCTGAATACGGACGAAAACTTGGCGGCGTCGTGGAAGTTTCTTCTCCGAAAAACAATCCTGCGGGACTGCACGGCGAGTTTGAAGCGGAAGGCGGCAGTTTCTCGACGGCCTCGGGTAGTGGCGCTCTCTTCTATTCCAGCGGAGAAAACCGATTCTCCGTCACCGGCGACGGCTTTCATTCCGGCCGCTACCTAGACCCGCCGGTTCTCCAGAACTATACAAATATCAGCAACGCCGGCGGATTTTCGTCCTCGTACGAACGCGATTTCTCAAACGGCGACCGCCTTTTTCTGACGTTCGCGCAGCATGCTGTTCGCTATGAGGTTCCGAACGAGCTTGTCCAGCAGGAGGCGGGCCAGCGCCAGGATTCCGAGCAGAAAGAAACGTCCGGCCAGGTTCACTACACGCATGCATTTTCAGCGAACATTCTCTTGAGCGTCGCGGGAAGCGTCCGTGATGCGTACGCCCTTCTAAATTCCAACCCGGAATCCACGCCGATCGTCGTTTTTCAGAACCGCGGCTATCGCGAGGGATATGTCCGCGCGGACCTGGCGGGCCACCACGGCCGTCACGAATGGAAGATCGGATTGGATGGAATTTTTAGCCCCGTGAATGAGAACCTGCAGTTTCAAATCACGGACATCTCGCAATTCGATCCCGGGACGCCGATGACTCTTACGCCTCCATTTTCAGCTCGCCAATGGGACATCGAGCCATCGGCCTATGTGCAGGACCAAGTCCGCCTCGGCAAATGGAACTTGAGCGCCGGATTGCGGTTTGACCATTACGGTTTTGCGGTGAACGAATCGGCATGGAGCCCGCGCCTTGGCGTGTCGCGATTTTTTTCTTCGCTCAACCTTGTCGTACATGCTTCGTACGACCGTGTCTTTCAGACTCCCGCGATGGAGAACCTATTACTCGCAAGCTCATCGCAACAGGATTCGCTGAGCAGCGTAGTCCTAAAGATTCCTGTCCCCCCGGCAAAAGCAAATTATTACGAGGTGGGCTTTACGAAATCTTTTGTGAGCAAGCTCAGGATCGACGGCAACGTCTTCCGCCGCGATTTCCGGAACTACCCTGACGATGACGTGTTGCTCGACACGGGAATTAGTTTCCCGATCGCCTTTTCGTCGGCGGAAATTCACGGCGAGGAAATTCAAATCGCCATCCCGCGCTGGGGCCGCTTTTCAGGAGTTCTGAGCTACTCGAATCAGGTAGGGATAGGGCAGGGGCCCATCAAGGGTGGATTATTCCTGGGTGATGAAATTGAGGGCATCGCAGATACAAGCAAGTTCCCGGTCTCGCAGGACCAGAGAAACACCGTACGCGCGCGTGTGCGCTATCAGGCCGCGGAACGCTTGTGGTTCGCCACCTCCGCGGAATACGGGAGCGGCTTGCCTGTGGATTTGAATGGCTCAGTCGATCCCAGCCAGATCAATTTTTTGTTGCAGCAATACGGCCCCGCCATTCTCAACGAGGTGAATTTCAATGCACTCCGCGTACGTCCCAATTTCTCGTTTGATGCGGCCGCTGGCGCTACGCTGTTCCACAAAGAGGCAAAAGATGTCACGTTTGAAATCGAGGGCCACAACCTGACTGATAAGCTGAACGTAATTAATTTCGCCAGCCTGTTCTCCGGAACCGCGATCGCCCCGCCGGCCAGCGTCAGCGCCCGCCTGAAGATCGGCTTTTAACCCGGGAACGCCAATCTCCCGATTGGCGGGTTTCGCGACGCCAATCGGGAGATTCGCGTTCCCGGCTCAGCACCCGCGCTTCCCTCCGCGCACATTTGACAGCCTCGCAGGGGCGGCATACGATTCTGAATGTTAGATGCTCTCCTTCGAACCCATTCGAATGAATAGTACCGTCCCGCGCAAAATAACTTGTCCCGCGCGATGGCGCGCAGCAGGCGTGTCCATCGTACTCGCTCTTCTGGCTGTTTGCGTTGCAGCCGACACTAATTCCGCCGATCCCAAACGGTACTTGGATGACGTCAAGACTCTTTCCTCTCCCGCAATGGAAGGCCGCGGCGCCGGGACCAAAGGCATCGAGCGCGCCGCGAACTTGATTGAGCAGCGCTACCGTTCCCTGGGCATACAACCGGCAGGCGCCAAATCCTATTTCCAGCCATTCACTGTCATTACCGGCGCAAAATTGAAGGAAGGCAATCGCCTCGAAGTGGAGGACGGGAAAGCGAAGCAGGGATTGAAACTTAATCAGGATTTCGTTCCCTTCAGTTTTTCCGCTTCCGGTGAAGTCGCCGGGCCTATCGTATTTGCAGGATATGGCGCAACGGCGCCCGAATTTGGTTACGACGATTACGCGCATCTCGACGTTAAAGACAAAATTGTCGTTGTCCTACGCTATGAGCCGGCAGGCTTCGCCGCGAAGAGCGGGAATGCTGGCCTAACGCAACACTCCCAACTGATCACGAAAGCAATCAACGCGCGGAATCATGGCGCTAAAGCTGTAATCCTGGTCAACGGAAAATTGGGAGAGAACGAAGAAGATCTGCTCACGAAATTCGGCAGCGTAAACGGGCCCGAAAATGCCGGCATCGTGATCGTGCAAGTGAAAAACGAGGCCGCGAACGCGTGGTTCGCAGCGGCGGGGAAATCACTCGCCGATACACAAAATCAGATTAATACGTCCTCGGCTCCGTCCTCGTTCGCATTTCCCGACAAGCTTCAGATTTCGCTTGGCGTCAATATCGAGAAGACGCGCGCGACCGTGAACAATGTGCTCGCCTACCTTCCCGGCAAAACCGATGAGTACATCATCATCGGCGCGCATTACGATCATCTCGGCTACGGGAATGTCGATTCGCTCGCGCCTTCTCAAATCGGAAAAATTCATCCCGGCGCCGACGATAACGCTTCCGGTACCGCGGGCGTTCTCGAACTCGCGCGCCTCCTGGCTCCCCGCAAAGGCCAGCTTCAGCGCGGCATTCTCTTTGCGGATTTTGCAGGGGAAGAGTTGGGCCTGCTCGGTTCCGCTGAGTGGGTGAAGGAGCCGACGCTGCCGCTCGACAAGGCCGTCGCCATGATCAACATGGACATGATTGGCCGGATCAAGGACGAAAAAGTTTTCATTGGCGGCACGGGAACGGGGGCCACGTTCAAAGAACTCCTCGATGAAGAGAAGAGCAAGTCGCCATTCCATATCGAATATTCCGCCAGCGGCTACGCGGCGAGCGACCACACTTCGTTTGTGGGGAAGAAAATTCCAGTGCTTTTCTTTTTCTCGGGTTTGCACTCGGACTATCACAAACCTTCCGACACCTGGGACAAGATCAACGCGCCCGATGCGGCCAAGCTCTTGGATTTCATCGATGACGTTGCCTTAAAAATTGATTCTGCGAACGAGCGCGTCGCCTTCGTCACCGTGAAGGAAGATCAGCCGGGCGGCCAGGCCGCCAGCGGTGGCGGCAGTGGTTACGGCCCCTATTTCGGTTCGATTCCCGATTTTGGGCAGGAAGAAAACGGCGTCAAATTTTCCGACGTCCGCCCGGGATCTCCCGCGGCGAAAGCGGGCTTCAAGGCCGGCGACGTCCTCGTCCAGTTTGGCGACAAGCCCATCCACAATTTGTACGATTTCACCGACGCGTTGCGCCGTAGCAAAGTGGGCGACGTCGTGGATGTGCAAGTGCTGCGCGACGGCAAGCCGGTGAAAGCATCCGTGAAGCTCGAACAGCGGAAATAAACAACCCATGCAGAAATCGCAAATTGCGCGTCCCGCACTCTTCCTATTGCTGATCGCTGCCTCGGCGTCTTTGGCGACGTACTCACAAGCGCCCAGTACAGGCAAGAAAAGCTCCGAGTCCCTCACGGTTCCCGGCGAGAAACATCTGGGCAATGTGCGCCAGCTCACCTTTGGCGGCACGAACGCCGAGGCGTATTTTTCCGCAGACGACAAGTCTCTGATCTTCATGCATTCCGGCGCAGGCGTGCCGTGCGATCAGATGTACACCATGCCGGTGGATACGCCGGACGGCAAACCGGCCGTTCCGAAAATGGTGAGCACCGGCAAAGGACGCACGACATGCGGTTATTTTTTTCCGAAAGGCGACCGCATTTTATTCTCCTCGACACATGCAACCAGCGCCGAATGCCCGCCGCGGCCCGATTATTCCCACGGTTACGTCTGGCCGATTTACAACTCCTACGAAATTTATACAGCGAAGCCCGACGGCAGCGACTTGCGCCCTCTGACCCATGCTCCCGGCAGCTACAACGCGGAATCGACCATCAGCCGCGACGGCAAGAAAATTGTTTTTACATCGACGCGCAACGGCGACCTCGACGTTTACTCGATGAACGCGGATGGCACAAACGTCCGCCAGCTCACCCACGAGCTGGGCTACGACGGCGGCGCTTTCTATTCTGACGATGGCAAGAAAATCGTCTACCGCTCGGAGCAGCCGAAAACGCCGGAACAAATCGCGGACTACAAGGACTTGCTCTCCCGCGGCTTGATTCGCCCTGGAAATCTGGAAATCTGGGTAATGGACGCCGACGGCAAGAACAAGCGCCAGGTCACGCACAACGGCGCCGCGAATTTCGCCCCGTATTTTTTCCCCGGCGGCAAGCGTATTATTTTTGCCTCAAATGTGGCCAACCAGAAAGACCCCAGCGGTTTCGATCTCTACGCCATCAACGTCGACGGCACGGGCCTCGAGCAGATCACCTACCATCCCGACTTTGACGCCTTCCCGATGTTTTCCTCCGACGGCAAGCGCCTCGTGTGGGCCTCCAACCGCAACGGCAAAGCCCCTCACGAAACGAACATCTTCATCGCCGATTGGGTGGAGTAGCACAGCCACTCTTGGCTGTGTGCCTTTGTTAAGTGCTGCAAAAACCACACAGCCAAGAGTGGCTGTGCTACGAAAACCGATCCCTCACTGACTTTTTCCGCGGCCTGTTCAGTCTGCGGGGTTCCGTTCGTGAATTCGGGCCGTTTGTCTCCGCCAAGATCATCCGAAAATCACAAAAGGAAAGTCCGTGCGAACAACACTCCGTGTTAAAGCGTCTACCGGGTGACTCAGAAACAAAAGCGGCGTCCCGTTGTGACCGGGACGCCGCAAGTTGTGCAAAGAGCGAGGTCTTAGTCTAAAACTCGAACCGAGCGTTAATCTGCAGTTGGCGCGGCCCGAGGAGGACGCTGGAGGTCGTCGCATTGGTCCCGAACGTAGAGATCGGCACAAGGCAACCATTTGTGTGAGTCGTGCAGGCGTTCGGTTTCAAGGTATTGTCCGGGCTTAGGTAGGAGTAGGCGCTCGTATTTACAGATGTGACTAGGGTGCTGTTGAATAGGTTGAACGCATCGACAGAGAAGTCGAACTTGTATTTCTCTTTCAGCGTAATAGTTCGGCCGAATCGGAAGTCGACATCGGTGAGTGTGGGGAGATTAAACGCATTGCGCGGCAGCCACGAAATCCGGCCTCCAACGGGAGAAGCGAACGTGCTCACTTCTCCGCCTGTAAGCCCGCCGTCAACCGGGCCCGCCCCCAGGGCGAGGTTCGAGGGAGTTATGACGGATGTGCTGATATTTGCCGAAGTTGTCGGATAGGGTTGACCCGAGGATGCACTGATGATGCTGGACATGGTCCATCCATTCAGGAGCTGCCGTCCGACTGCGTTGGAGAATCCCTTCGCGTATGTCGGCTGCCACAGCAAGCTGCCGACGAACCGGTGGCGCTGGTCAAGATCCGAGTGAGCGTAGTCCCGCCTGAGGTCGTACGGGTCGAGCACGTCGTCGGTCCCGAAGAACGTGCCGTTGGTTCCGGACGTCTGGCCGTCGTCGAGCGCCTTGCTGAAGGTGTAGTTGAAGACCAACTCGAGGTCGTGGCTCATGGGTTTCTTGAGCGTGAGCACAAGCCCGTTGTACCAGGAGTTGACCAAGCTGAACTGACTGAGAACCAAGCCTGAATTCGGGTCGATCCGCGAAGTGTAAAATGGAACTGTTGCAGTCAGGAGCGTTGGCGATCCGGCTGCGGCCGAGAGGACATCGTAAGTTTCGGTGGCAGGGGGCGTATAGAGCGAACCATTTAACATAAACGGGGTTCCCGCGGGCGCGACGTTGGCGTCGTAGCTCGCCGGCAGGTGATTGCCCCGCGTTAGTAGATAAGTCGCTGAAAAACTCATTCGGCCGGGCAATTGCCGCTCGATGGTTAGCTCCGCTTCATGAGCGACGGGGTTGACGAAGTCAGGCGCCATGGCGTGGACCGCCGCCGATGACGCGGGCAACGTCCCGCCAGGAATTCCTACCGTCGGGGTAAGTGCCCCCGCGAACGGAGCCGCCACCCCAGGGCCAGGCGGCGTGAAGTACACGTTGGGGAAGACCGGCGCGCATGCCTTAAGGACTGGATTGCTGGATGTTGGGTTGCACCCGCTGAATGTTTGCTGGAATACCCCGTTTTCAACACGCAGCGCGTAGTACGTACTGTTGGTGGTTTTCCCGTAGAACATTCCATAGCCGGCGCGAACGACGGTCTTGCTGTCAAATTGCCAGGCGACGCCGATTCTGGGAGCGAAATCTCGTTTGGGGATATTCAGTGTGGAAGTATAAAGAGTCAGCAATGCCGTGGCCGTATTGGGTTGGGGCGGCGCAGGAACACGCTGAATGTCATAACGCAGCCCGAGATTCAGCGTAAGATTTGATTTCAGCTTCCACGTATCTTCCACGTAGGCGGCAAAGTCGTTGTCGTAAAAATCGTCTTTCCCGACGTGAGTGATAGGGTCGTTCACTTGTGTGAACGAATTCCAGTGCTGCCCCGTCAAACCGTCGCCGACGTTTGCTCCAACCGCATCATCCACCCATTCGCAAAAGAGCGCATTTTCCCCCGCAGGACATCCGTCGAATGCAGATCCTGGAACTGAGTTGTAGCTATAACTGCCGTCTCCCTGGAACAGGTTGATCAACAATTCGTGGATCAAATTCACATCCACGCCGAATTTGATGTCGTGATTGCTTTTGACGATGGAAAAACTGTCTGAAAACTGGAGCCGGTGTTCATCCGGAAACGCCGGGCGAGGAAGTGCGGAAGTTTCCCCGTAGTTTCCGAGATTCAAAATGGAGACGGCAGGCCCGGGTCCGTTCGTGCTGTCGAACTCGAAATCACGCCCCCATTGGAAACGGAAATCGTTGACCTTGTTGCTGCCAATCGTCGTATTCCAGTTCGCGATAAAGAACCTTTCGTGCGTTCCGCCGGCGCCGTTTTGGGTCGCGCCGCCGTTGTTCACGGTCGGTGAGGTGTTATACCCGTAAGGCTCGCCCCAATTTTGCCAGTTGAACACGGCATTCAAGTGGTTGGCCTGATTCAATTGGTAGTCCAGCTTTCCGAGAAACACGTCCTGTTTCAAGTCGCGCGGAAAGGCTCCGAGCAAATCAGTCGTAACAAAAGCCTTGGCGTTGGCGCAATCCGTCGGTGACGCCGTCGCCGGGCACGTGAACGCGTTGATCGTCGAATCTGGCGTGGAAGAGGTATACAGAATCGGATTCACCTTTCTGAATCCGTCGTAGGTGCCAAAAAAGAAGAGCTTATCTTTCATAATTGGTGCCCCTACGCTTCCGCCAAACTGGTTTTGTTGATGGGTGGTTTGCGTGAGTATGCCCCTCGCCTCTCCAATTGGGTCCAGCGCGTTCAATGTGGGATAGCGCAGATTCCAGAACAGGTCTCCATGCAGATTGTTGGTCCCAGACCGGGTCACCGCGTTCACTGTTCCGCCGGCCGCCTGCCCGAATTCCGCGCTGTAATTGCTGGAGCTGACCTCAAACTCCCTGATGGAGTCGGGGCTATACACGTACGTCACAATGATCGCCCGCCCCCGCGCTTCGGAAAAAAACGCCTGCGTGTTGTTCGCTCCGTCGACGGAGTTCCCGTTATAGAGACCTGAAATCCCCCGGAAGCTGGTCAGCCCGCTTGTGCCATCCGTGCTCACGGCCGGGGTCAGCAACGTAAAGTTTTCCCAGCGCCGCCCTACCAGTGGCAATCCCGCGACCTGGTTCTGACTGACCGTCTGCGATACTTCCGTTCGATCCGGCTCGATCAGCGGCGCCTCTCCCGTCACCGTGATCTCGGCCGTTGTCATGCCAACGGTTAGCTGCGCGTTGATCGTGAGCGTCTGGCCGACCTGGAGCAGAAGATCTTTTTGAATGTAGGATTGAAATCCGTCCTTACTGACGCTCACTTGGTAGCGCCCAGGCTGCAAATAGGGCGCTGTGTACAACCCGGAATCGGTCGTCGAAAGGGGAGGACGATCGATGCCGGTGTCCATGTTAAGGATGGAGACCTTGGCGTCCGGCACAGCCAGGCCCTTCGGGTCAGTGATCGTGCCGGTAAGGGTTCCGGTGCCGCCTTGGGCAAAGGCTGCGGTGGAGAATCCGAATAGGAGGAGGAGAACGACAAAACAGAAAGCGCCAACGCGTATACTACGACCGCTCGAATTTCTCATGGCTTAACACCCCCCTAAATTTCTATCCCTGCACAAAGCGAGCCGAGCATCGACTCTTGGGGCGTCCGGGCCCGCGGATAGTTCGGGGAACCATACAGCAGCACGGATTTTGATTACAATTCATAAGTTTTATCGCGGGGATTTGAAAATATGTTAAATGACATATTGCAATCTCACTTCTACCGAGCCTGTTTAAGGTGAGAGCCCCGGATGCAGCGCCGCGGGACACCTTGCCGGCACTTCTGTTTGCTTCGTGACGCAATATTCGTTGATTCGCATCTCGGTGATATAATTTCGTCCGTCTCCCTCAACAGAATCATCGGGTCACAAACGAAAAAGGAGCCTGGCATGTATCGAAGCGATGTTGTCGGCAGTTTGTTGCGCCCCGCCTACCTCAAGAAAGCACGCGATGAATTCGCGGCGGGCCGGCTAGCGGATGCGGATTTCAAGCGTCTGGAGGACCGCGCCGTCGATGAGTCGGTTGCTCTCCAACTCCGGACCGGCATGGACGTGCTGTCGGACGGAGAGATGCGGCGGTACGCATTCTTCGGCCACCTGGTGGAAGCCACGGAAGGTTTTGACAAAGTTGGCGGCTGGTCCATCCCGTTTCACAACGAAAAGGGCGAGGAAATCGTCCAGCCCAGGCCTGTCGTCGTTTCTCGCTTGCGCCGCAAGCGCCACATGTGTGCGGAAGAGTTCACGTACCTGCGAGCGCGGACCGATCATACGGCCAAGACGACTCTTTTGAGCGCGCAACAGGCGGCAGCCTACTACGACGCGAAAAAATCCGGCGGCGCCTATCCCACCGTCGATGCGTTTCTCGCCGACCTCGTGGATCTCCTCCGCGATGAGGTGGCCGAGCTGGTCCGCCTGGGCTGCACGTATATCCAGGTCGACTCGCCGCAGTATGCCGCGCTGATCGATTCCAAAATTCGCGAGGGCTACCGCCAGCGGGGAAATGATCCTGACCGGCTCCTCGATCTTTCCATCGAAATGGACAACGCGGTGATCGGCGGCCATCCCAGCGTCGTATTCGGCCTGCACCTGTGCCGCGGCAACAATCAAAGCAAGTTCTACGCTTCGGGCGATTACGCCCCAATCGCCAAAGTTTTCCGCCAGACCAAATTCCAAAGATTCCTGCTCGAATTCGACGATGAGCGGTCGGGCGGTTTCGAGCCGCTCTCTCAAGTTCCTTCGGACCGGACCGTTGTGTTGGGTCTCGTCAGCACCAAGAAACCCGCTCTGGAGAGCAAAGACGAGCTCAAGAGCCGCATTCGCGCCGCAGAGAAATTCGTCCCGCTCGACCGGCTTGCCCTGAGCCCGCAGTGCGGGTTCGCCTCGACGATCGAAGGAAATTTGCTTTCCGAGGCCGACCAGGAAGCCAAGCTGCGGCTCGTCGCGGAAACGGCGCGCGAAGTCTGGGGCGACGCGCGGCCCTCGGGGGCAGCAAGCGTGAAAGGGAAGTCCGCTTAAGCTGAAGCTTCCTGGTCCGAAGGGTGTTCCTCGCAATGGTGCGGTAGTTGAGTGGCGCAGGCTTCCAGCCTGTGGGTTTTACTCCTTGCAAGGACTAACCCCCGCAGGCTGGAAGCCTGCGCCACTCGAACCTTCCCACGGTCTTCGCGCATGTCCAACGGGGTACGAGTAAGTGGAAAAGCTATGAGCCAGATTTGGCGGCAGAAGCGCCAATCGCCCGCCCCGGCACAAGATAATTCACAACGTAATCGCGCACAGCGTCTTCGAGAGAAGTAATGGGCGAATCGTAGCCGGTCGAGAGCAGCTTGCGCACATCAGCCTGCGTAAAATACTGATACTTGTCGCGAATCGACTCCGGCATGTCGATATATTCGATGCGCGGCTCGCGGCCCAGCGCGGCGAAAACGGCGCGAGCCAAATCATTCCACGTGCGCGCCACGCCTGAACCGATATTGAAAATGCCGTTCGCGGCGGGATTCGCAGCCAGGTGCAGCGTCATGGCCACGGCGTCCTTGACGTAAAGAAAATCGCGCCGTTGCTCGCCGTCCCGGTATTGCGGGCGATAGCTCTTGAAGAGCCGGATCACGCCGGTCTTGAGCACCTCGGCGTAGCTCTTGCAGACCAGGCTGCGCATGTCTCCCTTGTGCTGTTCGTTTGGGCCGAAAACGTTGAAATATTTCAGCCCCACGATGCGGTCGAGCCATCCCTCTCGCCAGGCGTGCAGATCCATCCATTGTTTGGATTGCCCGTAGAGATTCAGCGGCCGCAAACGTTCCAGTTGTCGCGGATCCGAATCGTCCATGCCAGCGCTGCCATCTCCGTAGGTTGCCGCAGAGGACGCGTAGACATAGCGCACACCCGCTCCGAGGGCCCATTCTGCAAGTCTGCGCGAATACTCGTAGTTATTTTCCCGAAGATATCGTTCGTTGGTCTCTGTGGTGGAGGAACATGCGCCCAAATGAAAAATGCAGTCGATTGTCCCCATCGACCCGGACGAAAGCCGCGCGAGCAGTTCCGCGGGCTCGATAATTCCCGTGTAGCGCAGACCGATGAGATTGGCGCTTTTTTCGCGGTCCGCCGGACTATCCGCAATCACCACCTGCGAACAGCCGCGGCGGCCGAGTTCCCAGACCAGCACGCTGCCGATAAATCCAGCGCCGCCCGTAACAATGACTCGCTTGTCCTTCCAATTCTCATTCGCCAAGGCCATAGGTGTTCTCAAGGTTGCCACGCCGTGACAATCGAATCAATCTGATCCGTCGCGTGATACGTGAAACCATGCCTCCCCGCCTTGAGCTTTCCCACTCCCTGCGCTAGAGTAACCGCTCCCAGGCGGAGGGGATTCCCAGTGCATGGCCATGGACAGGAGCATCTGAAAGTTTTGTTGCGCAGCAGTGCGATTCAAAAGCGCGTTCGCGAAATGGGATTTCAGATTTCGAAGGACTATAAGGGTCAGCGCGTTCACTTGATCGGCGTCCTCAAGGGCGCAGCAATTTTTCTTTCGGATTTGATCCGCCAGATTCGCGTCGAAGTGTCGCTCGATTTCATGTCCGTTTCCAGTTACGGACATGGCAGCCAGACTTCCGGCGAAGTACGCCTCAACAAGGACCTCGACACCAGCATCGAGGGCCTCAACGTCATCGTGGTCGAGGATATATTGGATACGGGGCTCACTCTCGGGTATCTGCTGCGCGTCCTGCAGCAGCGCAAGCCGAGTTCGTTGAAGATCGCGGCGCTGCTGGATAAGCCGGAGCGGCGCATCAAGAAAGACGTCAAGGCGGACTACGTCGGATTTCAGATTCCGAATGAGTTTGTCGTCGGATATGGGCTGGACTATGCGGAGCGCTATCGCAACCTCAAGGACGTGTGCATTCTCTCATTGCCTCCATCCTAGCCGGATGGGTGGAGCTGGATCAGGTTGTTTTGTGGGACAGCCACTCCTGGCTGTCCCTCGCAGTCTCAGCAGGACAAAAGCGGACAGCCAAGAGTGGCTGTCCTACTAGAATCCCAGCCGTAAAGAAATTGATCCGTCCCGATTTTCATGAAGCCTCTCATTACAGCCGCGGATTTGGAGCGCATCGCGCAAAATGGCGAACTCGCCATCACGGCCGACACGCTCATCACTCCTCTCGCGCGCGAAGAGGCCGAGAGGCGCGGGATCACGTTTCGCGTTTCCTCGGCGGGCGAGCGCGAACCCTCTTCCAGCGCGTCATCAGGGGAAACCGCGCCAGAAAAATCCGCTCGAGTCGTGGCAATTGGCGCCGATCACGGCGGCTTTGAACTGAAGCAACAACTGAAAGGACATCTCCGCGATTGGGGCTACCAGGTTCTTGACCTTGGTACAGGCAGCACCGAGGCTGTGGATTATCCGGACTTCGCCGAGGCGGTCGGCAACGCGGTCGCGCGCGGAGAAGCGTGGCTTGGCATCGTACTCGACAGCGCGGGCATCGGCAGCTCGATCGCCGCCAACAAGGTGCCGGGCGTGCGTGCAGCGCTATGCTATGATCGCGCGACGGCGCGCAACAGCCGCGAGCACAATGACGCGAACGTGCTGACGCTGGGCGCCAGGCTGATCGCGCCGGAAGCCGCGCGTGAAATTGTTGCATTGTGGCTCTCCACGCCCTTCGCCGGAGGGCGCCACCAGCGCCGCGTGGACAAAATTCGAAGCATCGAGGAGCGCTCGGCAAAAAAGTAATACTTTCGAATCCTTCCGGGCGATTCGAAAAAGGCAGTGCGAGTGGAACAGAGCGAATTCGAACAGATGGTCCGTGTTGTTACCGAAGAGGTGGTGAGCTACCTCGGCGCGCCAGGTAAGGCGGTTGCCGTTGGCGCCGCCGGCGACGACGAAATTTGCGCGGATTGCGACCTGAACTGCGCCGAGAAATGCGCCAGGAAAACCCGCGCGGTCGTTGAAGCCGGGGCCGACCGCATTTCGTGCGGCCCGTCGGTCGTTGAATTAGAGGCCGGCTTCGCGGGACTGATCGACCACACCTTGCTGAAGCCCGAAGCTTCGCGGGACGATATCCGCAAACTCTGCCAGGAAGCCGTGCGTTTCGGTTTTGCTTCGGTCTGCATCAATCCCTGGAACGTTTCGCTTGCCGCGGAATTAGTGCGCGGCACAAAAGTCAAAGTGTGCACCGTGATTGGATTTCCTCTCGGCGCCACGCTTTCCCAGGTGAAAATTCACGAAGCGGAAGAGGCCATCAAGCTGGGCGCGCAGGAAGTCGACATGGTCATCAACATCGGCGCGCTGAAATCCGGCCAGGATGATGTGGTGGAATCGGACATTCGCGGAGTTGTGGAAGTGGCGCACCGCGGCGGCGCAATCTGCAAAGTCATTTTTGAAACTTCGCTGCTCACGATTGAGGAAAAGGTGCGCGCCGCGCTCGCCAGTAAAAGGGCGGGCGCCGATTTCGTCAAGACATCGACCGGCTTCAGCACCGGCGGAGCCACGGCCGAGGACGTCGCATTGATGCGCGCCGTGGTGGGGACGGACATTGGCGTAAAAGCCTCGGGTGGCGTGCGCACATTCGACGATTTGAAAAAAATGGTCTGCGCGGGCGCGACGCGAATCGGCGCCAGCGCCAGCGTCAAAATCATGGAGCAAGCGACGGGTTCCGCGTCTCCTCAGGCGGTTGCCTCAGGCTCGCAGGCATCAACTTCCTATTGATTTGTGCGGGTGTTTTCTGATTTTTCCCGGAGTAGAGCCCGCGCAATTCATCGGTTTTTCACAAGAGCATAATCCCTACCTGATATACTAAATGTTTCTTGAGGAGGCGCGCTGCGTTCCCGGCAGCCTCGAGCGCGCTTCACAATCACAATTTATTTATGGAACCCGCGCAAGCCCCATCGCCGCTCAATGTTCCCGCGGAAGTTCTCGCGACGCTGGTCGAAATCGGCGAGGAAATCAATTCCTCGCTCGACCTCGACGAAGTGTTGCGGAAAACCGCGGCGCTCGTGAAGCGCCTGATCGACTACGAAATCTTCAGCGTGCTGCTCGTCGACGAGTCGATGCACAGGCTCTACCACCGCTTCACCATCGGGTACGGCGAGGAAGCCGGCAAGGATTGGGTGATCCCGATCGGGCAGGGAATCACGGGCACGGCCGCGGCGACGGGCCGCGCGGTGCGCGTGCCGGACGTTCGCGAGGATCCCCGCTACATCAACATCATCGATTCGGTCCGGTCCGAGATGGTGATTCCGCTCATGGTGAAGGGGCAAGCGATCGGCGTGCTCGACATCCAGAGCACGCAAGTCGATTACTTCACGCGCGATCAGCAAAGCGTTTTGACGTTGATGGCCAGCCGCCTGGCCATCGCTATCGAAAACGCGCGCCTCTTTGAACGCGTCCGCAGCCAGGCGGACACGCTGCTGGTACTCAACGATGTCGGCCGCGAAGCGAATTCGATTCTCGCCGTGGAGGAGCTGCTGCGCCGCGCCGCGGAACTCGTCAAGCGAGTCATTAATTATCAGATTTTGGGAATCCTGTTGTATGACGAATCGGCGAATTTGTATCGCCACCGTCTGGACGTGAAATACGGCCAGAGCGCGCAGGGAAAACTGCGAGTCACCCCGCACGAAGGAATTGTTGGGGCTGCAATCGCCACGGAACTTCCGGTGCGCGTCCCCGACGTGACTCTCGATTCGCGGTACATCATGATCAATCCGGAGACCCGGTCCGAGCTGGCGATTCCGATGATTCACCAGGGCCGCGTTGTGGGCGTTCTGGACCTCGAAAGCCCGCAGGTGAATTATTTCACCGAAGACCACGAGCAGACGCTCATGATCCTGGCGGCGCATCTGGCGGTGTCCCTCGAAAACGCCCGGTTGTACGAGAAATTGGCGAAGGACGAAGCGCGCATGGAGCGCGAGCTCACAGCCGCGCAGCGCCTGCAGACCGCCTTGCTGCGCCCCGTGCCCGACACCGACTACGGCCTCGACATCACTGCGCGAATTCACTCCGCGCGGGAAGTGTGCGGCGATTTGTATGATTTCCTTTCCTACGGGACGCAACAATTAGGCGTCGCTTTGGGAGACGTCAGCGGGAAGGGAAGCGCCGCTGCTCTCTACGGCGCGGTGGCCACCGGAATTCTGCGCAGCCTCTCGCCGCACAAGCTGCAGCCCGCGGAACTTCTCCGCCAGCTTAATCAACTGGTGTGCGACCGCCGCGTGGAAGGCCGCTACATGACGATTTGCTTCGCCACGTGGCAAAAAGGGCGCCACAAACTTCGGCTGGCCAATGCGGGGCAGACGCAGCCGCTGCTCTGGAAAGACGGCCACGTCGAACAGATCAATCTCACCGGGTTTCCGATCGGCATTTTCGACGATGCGACCTACGAGGAATGGAGCGTGAGCCTGACTTCGGGCGATATCCTCCTCTTTTTTTCCGATGGTCTGACCGAGGCGTCCAACCGGGAAGGGAAATTCTTCGGCACTGGCCGCATAAAAGAACTTTTAGAGGCTAATGCGCACATGAATTCGAGTGAGCTTGCCGACCGCTTGCTCGAGGAAGTCGAGAAATTCACACAAGGGGGCGCCATCACGGACGATCGCACGCTGGTGGTGATGAAAGTCAAGTGAGCGCCGCGTCTTCGCATTCGCGTGCTTCCCGCTCCGCCGGAGTCGTCGATCCGGCGAGCTATACTCCCGGGTTTTCTTATCGCGGGTCGCAACTCTATTGTGAAGGCGTATCCGTCGCCGCAGCCGCGAAGCGATTCGGAACGCCCGCGTATCTGTACAGCCGCGCGAGCATCGAGCAAGCCTATCGTCGCATGGACGCCGCGTTCGGCAAGCTGCCGCACACAATTTGCTACGCCATGAAAGCCAATTCAAATCTGGGCATCCTGCGCGTGTTTGCAGCGCTTGGCAGCGGGTTCGACATCGTTTCGGGCGGAGAGCTGTATCGCCTGCGGCGAATTGGGGTGCCGGGAAATCGGATCGTGTTTTCCGGCGTCGGAAAATCCCGCGAAGAAATTCGAGAAGGACTGCGTGCGCGGCTTCTTCTTTTCAATGTGGAGTCGCCCGCGGAACTGGAAATACTGGTTTCAGAGGCTTCAAAGTTGCGTGTGCGCGCCGCGGCGTCCATCCGCGTCAATCCGGACGTCATAGCCGGCGGGCATCCGCACATCGCCACCGGACACCATCGCCACAAATTCGGGATTGACTGGGAGACCGCGAGAGGCCTCTACCTCCAATACCGCAATTCCCGCTGGATTGACTGGCAGGGAATCAGCGCGCATATCGGATCGCAAATTCTGACGCTTACTCCGCACCGGCGCGCTCTGACTCGTTTGGCAGGATTTGTGCGCGAACTCGCGCGCGCCGGCATCTCGCTCCGCTACCTCGATTGCGGCGGCGGACTCGGGATTCGCTACACCTCCGAGCAGCCGCCGGAAAAAGCGGCCTGGGCCGCGGAGCTCGCGCGCATCGTTCGCCCGCTCGGATGCCACTTGTTGATCGAGCCCGGACGATCGCTAATCGGTCCTGCTGCCATCCTCCTGATGCATGTTTTGTACACCAAACAGAATCGCGGCAAGAATTTTGTGATCGTGGATGCCGCCATGAACGATTTCATTCGGCCTGTCCTATACGATGCCACACACCCCATCACGCGCGCCCATCGCGCTCCTGGACCCCTCACCCGCGCCGATATCGTCGGCCCCGTTTGTGAATCGGGTGATTGTTTCCTCCAGGATTGGCCGCTCGGAAAAGTGACTCCGAACGATGTGCTGGTCCTATGGGGAGCCGGCGCCTATGGTATCGTCCAAACCTCAAATTACAATTCGCGCCCGCGCCCCGCGGAAATTCTCGTAGAGGGAAGCCGAATGCGATTGATCCGCCGCCGCGAATCCCGCGCCGACCTAGTCCGCGGCGAGTAAAGAAAAATATTGAAAACCACAGATGCACACGGATGAACACGGATATAGGAAAAAAGAACAAGAAGAACGACACAAAAGGCTAAAGAAAAACAAGAAATGGTTTTAGGTTTTGGTTTTATCCGTGTTCATCTGTGTGCATCTGTGGTTCCACTTCCTGGTTTACCGTTCGCCCCACTTCAGCTTGCTGCGTAGGATTTGGTAGTAGGTTTTTTTTGCTGGGCGCACAAGTAGCAATTTCTCCGCTGCCTTGCGCACGCGGATGTGGTCTCCGCGCACCAGTTCGATCCCGACCTGCCCGTCGAGCGTCAGGAAGACGGCATCATCCTCGGACTTGAAATCCACTTCGATCGTGGCGGAATCGGGAATTACGAGCGGCCGATTCGTAAGCGTGTGCGGGCAGATCGGAGTGACAACGAACGCTTCGACGATCGGATAAACGATCGGTCCGCCGGCCGCGAGGGAATAGGCGGTGGACCCGGTCGGCGTGGAGAGAATCAATCCATCCGCTTTGTACGTGGTTACGTATTCGCCGTCGACGCGAAGCTCCAAATCCATGATGCGGGCGAGCGCCGCTTTATTCAGCACCGCATCATTGAGCGCAATCTGCCTCCGGATGACCGTGCCCGCGCGGACAATCTCGGCATCCAGCATGACGCGCTCGCTCACGCGATGTTTTCCAGAAAAAATCTCCTCCAGAATCGAATAGATTTCGTCCTGTGAAACAGTTGTCAGGAATCCCAGGCCGCCCAGATTGACGGCGAGGATAGGAACTTTGCGTTCCGCCGCAAGCCGCGCGGCGGAAAGCAAAGTTCCGTCGCCGCCCAGCACGATCAGCAAGTCGGTGCAGCCGGGGAGTTCCTCGCGTTTCCGCGTCTGTACCGCGAGCCCCCCGAGACAATCGCCCGTCTCGGAATCGCAGGTCACCGACGCGCCATGTGCCTGCAACCAATTGACCAGAGGAGGAACGACGCGCGCGATGTCCTCGCGCCGCGGACGGGAAATTATGCCGACAGTTTTGATCATTTTGGGTTTTGTCAAACCGCTTCCAAAGCGAACTCTACTTTAGCATCTGTCGCGCAGTTCCATTTCCATGAATTTTAATCGGCATTCCTTTGAAGTTCGGGAGTGATCTTCTTTGCATGAAGGAAGAATTCCTGATTACCTTCTGCGCCCGTAAGGCGGCTCGGGCGTACGCCCTCGACGCGCAAACCTGCGGCTTCCGCCGCCGCGCGCACCCGCTCGATCGCGCGTTCATGTAATGAAGCCTCGCGCACGATTCCGCCACGGCCGATGTCTCCGCGATCGAGTTCAAACTGCGGCTTCACCAGGATCAGGTACTCCGCCTTGGGACCTGCCGCAGCGACGACGACCGGAAGCACCTTGGCGACGGAAATGAAAGAAACATCCATGGTCACGACGTTGGCGGGCTCGGGGATTTGCTCTGGCCGAAGATTGCGCGCATTCGCCTTGATTTGTGTGACGCGCGGATCTTGCGCCAAACGCCATGCCATCTGCTGCGGCGTCACATCCACCGCATAAATGCGCCGCGCACCATGCTGCAACAGGCAATCCGTAAAGCCTCCGGTGGACGCGCCTATATCGAGGCAGATTTTCCCGGTCGCGTCGATGGCGAAATCTTCGAGTGCGCCTTCCAGCTTCAAGCCACCGCGGCTCGCATATTTTCCGGAACTCCCGCTGACTTCAATGCGCGCGTCACCGGCGATCTGCGCGCCGGCCTTTTCGCTTCGCTCACCGTTCACGCGCACTTCTCCAGCAAGAATCATGGCCTGCGCCTTTTCGCGAGATTCGGCGAGGCCGCGTTCGACGACCAGCAGGTCGAGCCTGTTTTTTGCGGTTTTGGGTTTGGATGGCAAGGTGATCCAGTAGCACAGGTTTCAGCCTGTCGGGGTTCGGCTCTGATGACCTAAAAAAAACGACAGACTGAAGTCTGTCCTACTAAGGCAAATTACGCGCGCCGGTGAACGATCATTTGAGCAAGCTCTCGCAATCGTGCGGCGCCCGCGCCGTACGGCTCGATCTCCGCCATCGCGCGAGCCTCCAGCTCTTTTGCAAATTGGCGCGACTTTTCCAGGCCGTACAGCGACGGATACGTCGCTTTTCGTTGGGCCGCGTCCTTGCCCGCCGTCTTTCCCAGCGCTGCGGACGACTCTTCCACGTCGAGAATGTCGTCGACCACCTGAAATGCCCACCCGATCATTTCGCCAAATTGTTTCAAGTGCGACACATCGAAATCGTCAGCGCCGCCGCCAATCGCTCCGGCGACGACGGAAGCACGAATGAGCGCCGCCGTTTTCGAACGGTGAATGTATTCGAGGTCCGCCGGCTGAATTGTCCGGCCCTCGGCTTCAAGGTCCGCAACCTGGCCGCCAACCATGCCGTTTATTGTCCCCGCCGATGCGGCCACGTGAGCAAGAATGGCCACGCGCCGGGCCGGCCCGACCGGAGCCTTGGCCAGTGTTTCGAACGCCAGCGTCAGCAACGCATCGCCCGCGAGGATGGCGGTGGCCTCGCCAAATTTTTTGTGGCAGGTGGGCTTTCCTCGGCGCAAATCATCATTGTCGAGCGCCGGCAGATCGTCATGGATGAGCGAGTAGGTGTGAATAAATTCAAGCGCGCAGGCGACCGGCAGGACGGGACTCACATCGGCGGCAAAAATTCGCGCCGATTCGAGACACAAAATCGGGCGGATGCGTTTTCCCCCGGCCTGCACGCTGTAGCGCATGGCGCGGTGGATCGAGGGAGGCTGCGCGTTTTCGCCGGGCATCAGCCGGTCGAGGGCGGCGTCCACCGCGGCCCGGTCTTCTTCGAAAAATGTGGGGAGGTTCATCGGGTGGAGGGCGGCTTTGGCGCACGCTCGCGGCGCGGCCGGTTAGGAATCTTCCTCACCTTCGGGATCGAAGGCTTCCGCCGCTAACTCACCCCCTGCTTTCTTGAGCAGAATTTCCACTTTGCCCTCGGCTTGCTCCAGGTATTTCTGGCAATCGCGCGAGAGTTGCACGCCTTCTTCAAACAGCTTCATGGCTTCGTCGAGCGACAGGTTCGCGCTTTCCAGTTTTCCGACAATCTCTTCGAGGCGCGCGAGCGAATACTCAAAATCAGGCTTCTTCGCGCCTTCGGGCTTTTTCGTCGATGCGGGATTCACAGTTGTCATGGTTCACTTTCGCCGGCAATAAGCGCAAAGCAAGTCGATCGTCCCCATCTCGCTTCGCTGAAATCGGACGGCGGATTTAGGCCACATTCTAATGCACGCCCGAGAACCGAAACAACCGGTTTATGGAATGCCCGGATTCCCGGCTTGCCGCATAGCCACTCCTGTGCACCAACGCGTGCGCGGTGTCCCTTGGGCCGCAGTCCTGAGGCTGCTAGAATGAGCCGGCGGAGGACCTTGTTGATTTGATCGGTCTGCGACTTCTCGGACTGTTCGCTCTCGTGGCCGTGAACGGATTTTTCGCGGCGGTCGAGTTTTCATTGGTTGCGGTGCGGCATTCTCGCGTGCGGCAGCTAGTGGATGAGGGACGATTTCGAGCGAAAATCGTTTTGGATTTGATCGGCAGGCTGGACCGCGTGGTCTCCGGCGTTCAGGTGGGAATCACACTCACCAGCCTGGGACTTGGCGCGCTCGGAGAATCGACGCTTGCTTCGGTCTTGAGCCCGCTGGTCGCAAACATTCCGGGCAGGCACACGATAGTGCTGGTTCATGTGGTCTCGCTTGTCGTTGCGTTTCTCTTTCTGACGACATTGCACGTCGTGCTGGGCGAACTCGTTCCGAAAAGCATGAGCCTGCAGCGCGCGGAACGTGTCGCCCTTTTGGTTGCCCCTCCGTTTCAGTGGTATCTCGAGGTGTTCCGCCCGGCGATCAGTCTGCTCGATGGGGCCAGCCGCTGGGTGCTCCGCGGACTGGGATTTTCCGGAAGCTCCAGCCACACGCAGGTTCACTCCGCGGAAGAATTGCAGATTCAGATTCAGCAAGCGCGCGAACGCGGCCTTCTTGGAATGGAGGAAGAGAAATTCATACTCAGCGCGATCGAACTCGACCGGATGCAGGTGCGGGAGCTGATGGTCCCGCGGCCCGACATACACTTTGTGACCGCCGACGCGACGCTGGATGACGTGATGCGCGTCTTCGTGACGACGCAGCGTTCGCGGCTGCCTGTGTTCGAGGGCGCGGGAGAACAGGTGCTCGGATACATTCACATCAAGGACATCGTGTGGGTGTTGCTGGACCGGGAGCGCCGCGCGGAGGAAGGCTGGACCGCAACCGAGTTCAATGTGCGGAGCCTGCTTCATGAGATGGCCATCGTGCCGGAAAGCAAGCCCGCGAGCGAAATGCTCCTGGAATTGCGCACCAGCCACGGCTGGATGGCGATGGTCGTCGATGAATTCGGGACCATCCTGGGATTGCTTACGCTCGAAGACGTTTTGGAACAGCTCGTCGGCGAAATTCACGATGAATTTGACGTCGTCGAAAAGCCCGTTGTCGTCGGCCAAGGAGCCGATACGGCGATGATCTTTGACGCTTCGCTCGGCTTGCGCGATCTCGAATCGCAGTACAACATCGTCCTCCCGGAAGATCGCTCCTACGCGACCGTGGGCGGTTTTGTGCTCGCACGTTTAGGTTTCATTCCGCGCGGCGGAGAGAGTTTTGATTTTGACGGCTATCGCTTCACGGTGGTGGAAATGGACCGGCGGAGGGTGGCGCGCGTCAAAATCCAGCGATTGAAGACGCTGGCCGAGCGTGCCGGTTCGCCGCCGGCGGCCGACACGAAGCCCTCCGCTGTTGAAAAGGCGCTGAAACCCAAATGATCCGGCATTTCCTTCAGCGTCTTCTTTACACACTGCCCGCTCTTTGGCTCATCCTCACCATGGTTTTTTTGATGATCCACATTGTACCTGGCGATCCCGTGCTGCAAATGCTCGGCCAGGATGCGCGCGTCGAGGACCTTGCGCAACTCCGCCATTCGCTCGGACTCGATCAGCCGCTCGGCGTGCAATACGTGCGATACCTTGGGGGCCTCGCGCGCGGCGATTGGGGACAATCCATGCGTTTTGCGGCACCCGTGCGCCCGATTGTGCTCGAGCGCTTTCCCGCAACGCTCGAATTGTCGCTTGCCGCGCTGGCCGTGTGTCTGGCCATCGCCATTCCCGCGGGAGTATTTTCGGCGCGGCGCCGGGGAAGCCGGGCCGACCGCGCGACTTCATTCTTCACACTGCTGGGCCTTTCGCTTCCCAACTTCGCGCTCGGCCCCATTTTGATTCTGGTTTTCTCCATCGAAATCGGATGGCTGCCCGTGTCTGGACGCGGAGGAATCAGCCACTTGATTTTGCCTGCCGCGACTCTTGGCGCGGCGCTCGCGGCCATCCTCACTCGCATGGTCCGCGGATCGATGATCGAGGAGTTGTCCAGCGACTACGTGCGCACGGCCCGCGCGAAGGGGATTTCGGAAACGTCGGTGCTGTTTCGCCACGCGTTCCCGAACGCGCTGATTCCGGTGATCACGATTGTGGGATTGCAGTTTGGTTCGCTGCTCGCGGGGACGATCGTCACGGAAACGATATTCTCGTGGCCGGGAATCGGCCGCCTCGCGGTGCAAGCAATTTCAGCGCGCGATTATCCGCTGTTGCAAGGCTGCATCCTGATCATCGCCGTATCGTACGTCGCCGTAAATTTGCTCACGGATTTGGTCTACGCCCTCGTCGATCCAAGGGTGCGCCTGCAATGAGGCGCGGGAATTTATCGCGATACAGGGAATGTGCAATCGCGCGAATGATGCCATGAAGCAGCCATCTCCAATTCGCCAATTCCTTCGCACCAGCGGTCTGGGCCGCTGGGGCCTCGCCGTCACTGTCCTGCTGATCGCGCTCGCCGTTCTCGCTCCGTGGATCGCTCCTGCAAATCCCTCGGCGCAGAGTCTGCCGGATCGATTGCTTTCGCCAAACGCGCATCACTGGATGGGCACCGACGAGCTGGGCCGCAACGTCCTGTCGCGAACCTTGTATGGCGCGCGCGTTTCACTGCTTGTCGGCGTGTCGGTCGTCATCGGCGCGGGAATTGTCGGCCTGGCGCTTGGCTCCCTCTCAGGCTATTTCGGCGGCGCGTTCGACCGCTTCATCAACATCGTCCTGATCAATTCGTTTCTCTCGTTTCCCGGAATTCTCCTGGCCATCGCCTTCGCGGCGTTTCTTGGCCCGGGATTGGACAAAGTCATCCTGGCGTTGGTCATCACGGGATGGGCGGGATACGCGCGCCTAGCGCGCGCTCAAGTGATGAAAGTGCGCGAGATGGAATTCATCCTCGCCGCGCGTTCGCTGGGCGCTTCGCACGCACGCATCTTGCTGCGGCACCTGTTGCCGAACACGCTGCAACCCGTCTTGATCCAGGCGACGATCGGAATGGCGGGCGCGATCCTGGCGGAGTCCACGCTGAGCTTTCTGGGCCTCGGCGTCGTCGCGCCCACGCCCAGTTGGGGCGCCATGCTCAACGACGCGCGCAATCATTTGTTCGACGCGCCGCACCTGGTGGTATTTCCCGCGCTCGGAATCATGGCGGCGGTCCTCGCGTTCAGCTTGCTGGGTGACGCCCTGCGCGACTGGCTCGACCCCCGCACACGCGCCTTCTTGACCACGATGGATTTGCAGCGGTGAAATGTCCGAAGTAGGACAGGCTTCAGCCTGTCGCTTTGTGATTGGCCTGCAAGACGAAAGCAGACAGGCTGAAGCCTGTCCTACGAAAGATCAAGCGACACTTCAGCGCCGCGGTTCACTCCAAGCGTCCGGGCGGCGCTGCCGCGGTTCACGGCAATTTCCACGTAACCCGCCGAGCCCAGCACGGCGATCGCCTCTCCCGGATTGCCAGACGCGAAGGTTCGCGCAAACCTCAGCACCGGCTTGCCATTCACGGCCATCTTGATCGGCCCGCCGTCCAGAGCTCCGATGGGCAGTTCTTCCTCTGTGAGATTGGTCATCAAGTTTCCAAACGCATCGACACGCAAGACGACGCCTTTGACGGCCTGCCCGCTTGCCTTTGCTTTCGGCATGGTGAACCGCACAAAATCCGTGATCACCTCTCCGAAAGCCTCCGTTTGAAACGCTTTCGAGAGCCATGCGGCCGTCGGCGCGAAAACGTCGCGCCCGTGAAATGTGGGGCTGACCGGATTCAGGAAATAGTGTTCCGCCGTAATGTGCCGGACGGTGCATGCTTCGCGCTCATAAATCATCGAGAGCACGCCATTGTCCGGCGCGACGAAGAATTGCTTCTCCCCGCTCACCAGGATCGGGCGGCGGTCCGTCCCCACTCCAGGGTCCACGATGACGACATGAATTGTGCGCGACGGGAAAAACTTGTAAGCGTTGGCAATCGAAAGGGCCCCGTCGAGAATGTCGTAGGGAACCACGCTGTGATTGATGTCCACAATCCGCACGGCAGGATTGATGTTTAGGATCACGCCTTTCATCGATCCGACGAGGTGGTCGCTGGTGCCAAAATCCGTGGTGAGCGTGATAATGGGATCGGCCAAAGACAGTCTCCGTTTCAGAACGTCGCTCGCGAATGAGGGACCGCGCGCACGGTGTTTCACGTCTCCTGCAAACTATCGAAGGGCAACTCGCCTGTCAAGGCAGCGTGCCCGAGTGGCTACGGCATAAGTAGCACAGCCACTCCTGGCTGTGTGGTCTTTCGGTCGAAAGCGTCACGGGGCGGCGAAGTTTGAGAAAAGCACACAGCCAGGAGTGGCTGTGCTACAAAACACCCGTGCCTTGACCGCTCCATCCGCGGACGATATTCTGCTTTCAGGGCCATCCCATGAAGCGAATTTATTTCGACCATAACGCGACGACTCCAATTGCGCCCGAAGTTCTGGCGGCCATGCTCCCGTACCTCACGGAGGAATACGGCAACGCCAGCTCGATCCACGCGTACGGCCAGAATGCGCGAGGAGCGGTGGAGCAGGCTCGCTCATCTGTCGCGGCTCTCGTAGGCGCGCGCGCCGCGGAGATCATGTTCACGAGCGGAGGTACGGAGTCGAACAACCACGCGATCCTCGGCGCTGTGGCAGCGGCCCCCGGCAAGGCCAAGCACGTGATCACGTCCGCGATTGAGCATGTTGCCGTGCTCGATCCGTGCAGGGCCTTGGCTAAGTGTGGAATCGATCTCACCGTTCTGCCGGTGGGCCGCGACGGGCTCGTGAATCTAGACGATCTCCACGCCGCGATTCGTCCCGAGACCGTCCTGATCACGCTCATGCTCGCGAACAACGAAATTGGAACGATTGAACCCATCGAAGAGATCGGGAAAATTGCCGCCGAGAAGGGAATCGTGTTTCATACCGATGCCGTCCAGGCTGCCGGAAAAATTCCCATCGACGTGGAAAAGCTGGGCGTGGACCTGCTCTCAATTTCCGCGCACAAGTTTTGCGGACCGAAGGGAGTGGGCGCGCTGTACATCCGAAAGGGAACGCCGCTCGGACCTTTGATGTACGGCGGACACTCCGAACGGGATCGCCGTCCGGGAACCGAGGATGTCGCCGCCATCGCCGGCATGGGCAAAGCCGCAGAACTCGCGCTGGCAGGCATGCGCGGGGACGGGGAACGCATCCGCGGATTGCGGGACCGTTTGGAGCGAGGCCTGCTCGACCGCGTGCCGCACTCCTGGGTCAACGGCGCGCGGGCGCCGCGAGTCCCCAACACTGCCAATTTAACGTTTCCTTTTATCGAAGGCGAATCCATGGTGATCGCACTGGACCTCAAGGGAATCGCGTGTTCCACAGGAGCGGCTTGCTCCTCCGGAGCCCTTGAACCTTCGCACGTCCTGATGGCGCTCGGCCTCGCTCCAGAAGACGCGCGCGCCACGTTGCGCCTGAGCCTCGGTCACCAGACGACCGAAGAGGAAATCACCTTCGCGCTCGAAACTATTCCCCCTGTGATCGAGCGGCTCCGCCGGCTTTCCCCCACGTACAAGAAACCTGCCATCGCCTGATCCTAATTTCTTGCCACAATTTGCGTTTCTGGATGGATATTACCATCCAAATTTGCAGGATTTGGTGGCGCAGGCTAGAAGCCTGCGCCACCAAATGTGAAATTGCTGCTTATTTGACGCTATACTATTTCAATGGACTCGAATCCAAATCAGAGCCCGATGACGGCTGTCGCAATGAGCGGCGGCGTGGACAGCTCTGCCGTTGCCGCGATCCTGAAGGAGCGCGGTTTTCCGGTCGTCGGTTTGACGATGCAGCTGTGGAATCAGCGGCGTCTGCCAGAGCTTGACCGCGACGGCTCGCACGGCCAGCGCTGCTGCTCGCTCGATGACGTGTATGACGCCAAGCGCGTGGCGCAACACCTCTGCATGCCTCACTACGTTGTCAATTACGAGCAGCGATTCGAGGAAACCGTGGTGCAGCCTTTCGTCGAAGAGTATCTCTCGGGCCGCACGCCGGTTCCATGCACGATGTGCAATAACCATGTGAAGTTCGATCCGCTGCTGGTGACCGCGCGCCAGATCGGCGCCGACCGCCTGGCGACCGGCCACTACGCCCGGATTCGCCGCAGTGAAATCACGGGTCGCTATGAATTGCTGCGCGCGCTCCACAATTCCAAGGATCAGACCTATTTTTTGTTCGGTCTCAAGCAGCAACAAATGTCGCGTACGGATTTTCCCCTCGGCGAGCTCGACAAGACCGCGGTGCGCGAAATCGCCCGCCGCGCCGCGCTCCCGGTTGCGGAAAAGCCCGAGAGCCAGGAAATTTGCTTCGTGCCGTCAGGGAACTACGTCAAGTTCATCGCCGCCTACCTGGGCGAGCGCGGCGAATCGCTGCCTGAAGATGAGGGCGACCTCGTCACGACGAGCGGCGAAGTCATTGGCCGCCACCGCGGTGTACACAATTACACAGTAGGGCAGCGCAAGGGATTGGGCATTGCAGCGGGGAGACCGCTCTACGTGGTTGAACTGGATCGGGTCACCAATCGCGTCGTAGTTGGCGACGACTCTGATTTGCGCGCCAACGTTTGCGAAATTCGCGACGTGAATTGGATTTCGTTTGCCGCCCTGGAAGCGCCCGTGCGCGCAACAGTAAAAATTCGCCATCGCCATGAGCCGGCGGCCGCAACGGTCGAGCCTATCGATGAGACTTCCGCGCGAGTGATCTTTGACGAGCCGCAGCGCGCCATCACGCCGGGGCAAGCCGCAGTCTGTTATTCGGGAGAAGTGGCACTCGGCGGAGGATGGATTCGGTAGCGCCGGCGTCCCGCCGGCGGTTTTACACCGCGACCCGAATACAAAAAAATAGCCGGCGAGACGCCGGCGCTACCAAACCACGCCCTGTAAAGGTAAGCGTTAAGCGACAAAATCAATTGACTGAATTACTGCGGGAAATCAGGGCTAAGTGGAATTCTTAGCGCAGGCTTGAACTAGATAAACATTCCTTCATCTTGCTGCTCTGCGGACGCTTCCACGTGATCGATGGGGCCGCGCCTCTGCCGGGTATTCCTGAAAAAATCAATCCCCGCCTGAACGCCGCGGATCATTGCCGTGGCTTTCACGACGGGTCCCCAGATCGTCTGCCGCAAATGCGTTCCCGCTTCTTCCACTGCTTCCATGGCGCCGGTCAGAATATGATCGACGTGAATCAACTGCATGCGCAGCCGCTCGAGGGCCTCGCTCAGGATTCGGTCGACCTTCTGCGCCTCGCTGCGAGCCAGACGGGTAATCTCGGAAGCGTCCGCAACAATGCCGGAAATCCGCGGGGAAATATCTTCCACGAGGATCTGGACCCGCGTAATGAGTGGATTCAGTTTGGTGTTGAGGTCCGCGACAGTCTGCTCAACGCGCTTGGCCGTGCGGCGCATCTGGACGAATAGCGCAATGAGAATGATCGCCTGCAGAACTATGGCAAGCGCCGTCACTACCACGAAAAAAGGCATCCAGCTTTCCATTCGTTTTCCTCGTCGCGATTACTGAGCTGCCTTGGCCTTTTCCCGTTGATAGGCGTCGCGTCCGGCATCGACAGCCGCCGAAATCGTTTCCTTCTGCCGCACCGCAGCCGTCTTGCTCCGCTCGAGAATGTCTTCGGCCCGCTCGCGCAGTTCCCGCGCCTTGCGCTGGGCGTATTCGCGGCCTTCATCGGCTTTCACCGCAAGAAATTCGCGCGTTTCCTCGCCCGATTTCGGGGCGAACAGAATTCCAACCAGCGCGCCAATTCCGAGTCCAACCAGGAAGAAGCTCACTTTCGATCCCGCATTATTTTCCGACATGGCTTACTCCTTTCCAGCCTCGAAAGTAGCACAGGGGCCCGGCAGAAGCAATCGGGGGAACTACCGCCTGGGCAACACTGGACCGTTTCCGCCCGCCAGGTGCGCGGACACGCGCTCGGCAAGCCCTCTTGGCACAACCTTAGCGATTTGATCGATGCTGGCGGAGCGCAGTTGCGCAACGCTTCCAAAATTCCGAAGCAATTTTTGGGCTGTGCGAGGGCCGACGCCGGGGATGTTTTCCAGGCCTGTCTGAATCGTGCGTTTCGAGCGTCGTTGCCTGTGAAAGCCCACCGCGAAGCGGTGCGTCTCATCGCGAATTTGCTGAATGAGGTGAAGGATCGGAGAGTGATGCTCCAGACGTATGGGCTGATCTTCCTGGCCGAGGACAAAAATAATCTCTTCCTGTTTGGCAATGCTGGCGACGGGTTGGTTGATGACCTCAAGTTTTTCGAGCGCCGAGGCAGCCGCATGGAGCTGGCCGATTCCGCCGTCGATCAGGATCAGTCCCGGGAACGGTTTCTTCTCTTCCTGCAATCGCCGGTAGCGCCGCTCGACCGTTTCCTTCATGCTCGCGAAATCGTCGTTCCCCCATTCGCCTCGAATGATGAATTTCCGGTAGTCGGATTTTTTCATGCGCCCGTCTTCCCACACGACCATCGAGGCCACGGTGTCCGAGCCCTGCAAGTGCGAGATGTCGAAGCTCTCGATTCTCCGCGGCGGTTCCGGCAGGCTGAGCGCCTGTTCGAGCGCATCGACGATGGCTTTCGAGCTGGGCTTCAGAACGCGAAAACGCTGCTCGAACGAGTGGCGCGCGTTTTTCTCTACCAGTTCCAGAAAGGCGTGTTTCGCGCCGCGCTGCGGCATCAGAATTTCCACGCGGCTGCGAGGCGGTTCGAGATGCGCCCCGCGCTCAGTCAGAATATCTTCCAGCAATTCCCGATCCTCGAAGTCCATGGGGACGTGAATCGCGCGCGGCAGATACGCGGCGTCGAGGTAGAGCTGCTTCAATAGCGAGGACAGAAATTCGGCCGGCTCAAATTCCACAAGGTCTTCCCAGTAAAAATCGCGCCGGTCCACAACGCGCCCTCCGCGCAGATGGAAAAGATTTACGGCGACGAGCGGCGGCTCCGCGTGCCACGCCAGGACGTCGATGTCGTCCCCTTGCGCGGCGGCGATTTTTTGGCGTTCCTCAATTTCGGAGAGCGTGTGCAGAAGATCTCGATACGCCGCGGCTTGCTCGAAGCGTTCGGTGTCGGAAGCCTCCATCATGCGCGATTCGAGGCTCTCCATCAGGTCGTGCCGGCGGCCTTCGAGGAACAATTTCGTGTCGCGCGCCGCCTCCGCGTATTTCTCATCCGTGGCGAGGCCGGGAACGCAGGGCCCGTGGCACCGCCGAATGTAATATTGCAGGCAAGGCCGCGGATGTGCGCGCGTCAAGTCCACCGTGCAGGAAGGAATGCGGAACGTCTTGTGGATGAAGTGGACGATCCGGTACGCCAGGCTGTGCGGAAAGAACGGCCCGAAGTAAATCGAGCCGTCTTTGACCATGCGCCGCGTCACATACACGCGCGGATATTTCTCGAACGCGGTATATCGAATGTACGGGTACGTCTTGTCGTCGCGCAGCAGCACATTGAATTTCGGCTTGTACTGTTTGATCAGACTGTTTTCGAGCGCCAGGGCCTCGCGCTCGTTGTCCACGACGATGTAGTCCAGATCCGCGATTTCCCGCACCAGCGAACCGGTCTTGGCATCCAACCAGCGAGATTCGAGGAAATAAGATTTCACGCGATTACGCAGGGAACTCGATTTCCCCACGTACAAAACGTTTCCCAGGGCGTCCTTAAACAGGTAGACGCCCGGCTCGGCGGGAAAGCTGGCGGCTTTTTGATCGAGTTCCATTGCGGGAGTAGAATGAGAGGCGCGGCAATCCGCTCTCGGGCAACACCCATGATAGCAAAGTGAATCTTAATCTGCGCGCCACATGAACCGACCGGCATACATTGTATTTTTCGCAATATTTTTGCTCGCAGGGGCTCGATCCCTGAACGCGCAGCAAATTAATCCGAGGGTTCCGCCACCGCCGCCTCCGGCAGAAACGCCCGCCGCGCCCCCCGCCGCAACCACAGCCGCGCCGCCGGCAGTACCCCCGCCTGCCGCCGCGCAGCCAATTGATCCGACCGTTCCGCCGCCTCCTCCTTTGGAAGATTCAACGCCCGATCTTCCAGCCGCGCCTTCGGGCCCCGTCTTCGACCCGCTTCATGCGGAACGCAGTCTGGAGATTGGCAAGTTCTATCTAAATAAGGGATCGTACGACGCCGCGATCGACCGTTTCGTGGAATCATCCAATTACCAGCCCGGTTTGGCAATGCCGTGGAAATTTCTAGGCGAGGCGTACGAAAAAAAGCACGAATACTCCAAGGCTGTCGAGTCCTACAATAAATATCTTCAAATTCTTCCGCACGCAGCAGACGCCGCCAAAATAAAGAAAACCATCTCCGACCTCGAAGAAAAATCGCCGCAGGAATCCCCCAAAAAAGCGGAGCGCCAGTAGCACAGACTTCAGTCTGTGGGGTTCCATTGGTGCTTGGCTGACGCGACCGTCCTGGGCGAACTGGTGGAAGGCCACAGACTGAAGTCTGTGCTACCTAGGCCGCCGCTCATGCAGTTGCGAAGGCCGCAACTTTGAGATAAGCGCCCTATCGCACATGCTCAAGAAATTTTCGAGCGCGGGCGTAATGCGCAAACCGCTTTTCCTCGGCGCGAAATTCGGGCGAGTGCGCCTGCAGCCCGCAGGCCGCGGCGCGCAACGGATGCTTCACATGCAGCATTTCGTGATAGAGAATGAATTCCACCGCGTAGGAAGGCACTTCGGCATGGTCCAGCCGCTTGTTCATCACAATCTGATCGAGCGAAGGATCGTAGCACCCAAACTGAGACCGCCACGGCCGCACGCTCCATCCAAGACGTGGGCGGCGAAGCCGCCCATCGAAATATTCGACGTTGAGCGAAGCGAACATGGGATCGAGATCGTGCGCCGAGCCGAGAGGATTATCTTGAATGCGCCTGGCGCGCTTGCGTCGAACGCGCGCAATGTGCCTCCTCGTCGTGTGCGCCAGCGCGAACTGGCGGTAGAGATCGCGCAACTCGCGAGGCACGCGGCGTCGATACATTTGCCCGAGCAAAATCGCCGCCGCGGCTTCGATCACCGGGACTGGCGCCTCATGCAGAATATCGGAAAGCCGCACGTAGGCCACGTCCTGCCGCAAGCGCAGCGTGTGCGAGAGATTGGCGTACGGGTACAACTCCACTTGAAATTGCGGCGGCCGGCCCTGGCATCCCAGTCGTGTGAAGATGCGTTGAAAAACGCGGTCGCCCCCGGGAAGCGCGGAGGATTCGCGACGGTCCTTCCTCAGGCTTGCAGTTCCTTTCACGATGGGTTGCGCCGCACCGGCGGCGCGGACGCCCCCTTGGAAGCCTTCTCCACATCCTTTGCCGCGTCCTGTGTCGCTTCGATTGCGTCCTCAAGATTAGATTTATACGTTTCGTGTTCCGGCCCTTTCATAGCCAGGCCCTGAAGGTAGGGCAGAAACTCCTTGATCCCGGCCTGCATCGCTTTCACGCCGTCGCGGATGTCCTGCTGTTTTTCGATTCCGATGTCGATCAAGTCAGCGGCATCGTCGATGCACCCGGTATACCCGTTGATCAGGCTGTTCAGGCGCTCGGTCCTTTTCTGGTCCGCCGGGTCGAGGTGCGCGAATTCATACTGGAGTTTCTTGATGCGGTCCGAGGCGAAAGTCGCAAACAGGACGATGCGCGGGCCCGTCTCCCCCGCTTCGCGAATCTTGTCGGCCTCCGCTTCCGAAAGGTACTCCTTCTTTTGGGGAGCGGCGTTGGCCACGCTTGTGGGAACAGCGCTCAGAATCGAAGCGAAGAGCAATACGGCGCCCGGTAAGGTGATGGATCGCATGGGACACCTCAAGGATCTGATTTCGGCGAATTGCGCTCCGGCTTGCGCGGAAAAAGTTCGTCGATGAGCACGTTCTGATCCGTGAATAGATCGTTCCGAACCGCTCGGAAAAAGGGACGCTTGTCCACGTTCAGCGTAAGAATCAGATCGTCAATGCGCCGGATCGTTTCGCGAAGGCTGATCTGAAGCTCCTTGAATCCCGCCGGCTTGCGTTCCGCGTCAACGCCCATGCCGTTCAAAGCCGTGACCATGTCATGTACCTCGTCGCGGTATTGTTCAAGGGTATGAAGGGAGGCGACCTCGTCCTCCTTCAATTGCTTCTTGGCGAGGTCGATCTGATCGTCTCCCAATTTTACCAGCGCCCGCGATTTATGCACCGGGTCGGTCTCATGCTGGTATTTCGCCAGATCCTCCGCCAAACGGTCCTGCGCGGCGAGTGGGGCGCCCAGCGCCACCGCCGCGATCAAGCCGATCCGAATTTTAGCCGCCACATTCATCTTGGAAGGAAAAAGAACGCCGCCATCCACTTCTACTTTTTCTTGGACTGCCCCAGCTCTTTCTGCAGGACGGGGATGCGGTGGCGCGCCTGAAAATCCTGAGTGTCGTGCTGCCCGCCGTCTTGATCGAGGAACTTCTGATAGGCCTCAATCGCCTCCGCCTTACGCGAAAGTTTATCGTAACAGATTGCCCGGACAAACCACGATCCGGGCTTCGGAGTTTCCAGTTTGGCAAGACGGTCCATGGCCTCGAGCGCCTGCGCGTAGTTTTCATTCAGATAAAAGGCGTCGGCGAGATCGCGAAGCGCGTCCGTGTCTTGCGCGTTCTGCGCGTATACCTGTTCCAAGAGGCGGACGGCGCTGGGATAATCGCGCAACTCGATGTCCACGTGGCCGATCCACTCGGCCAGCTCCGAATCTTTGGGAGACAGCGAAGTCGCCTGCTTCAGCGCTTCTCCCGCCTCTTTCCACTTTTTCTGCTGCATGTAGATTTCGCCGCGCATTTTTAGCGTTTCGGCGGAAGGCGCCGCGCCCGCGTCGGACAAGTCAAGCTCGGCAAGCGCTTCATCGAACCGGCCGAGATTCAATAGCGCGGAAGCCCGGTCAAAATGCGCGGACCGGTCTCCCGGCTTGAGTTTCAAATATTCCGCGAGGGAATTGGCCGCCGCCTCATACTTTTTTTGCGCCAGGAGAGCGCTCGCAAGTCCCAGTTGCGCCGGGGCCGCGTCGCCGCGCGACGCGATAGCCGCGCGGAACTGCTCTTCCGCGCCGGCCGCGTCATTCGAGCGAAGCAGAACGCGTCCCAGCGCGAAGCGAGCCTCGTAGTCCTTCGGCGAAAGAGCCAGCGCGGCGCGGTATTGCTCGATGGCTTCCGGAAATTTGCCAGCGTGTTCCAAAGAGAAGCCAGCAAGGAAGCGCGGCCGGCTTTCCGTGGGCTGCAACTCGGCCGCATGGCGAAACGCATCGGCCGCCGCGGCGGGATCGCTATCCATCAGCACCAGGCCGAGATTCAAATGCGCCGCCGCCATCTTCGGATCGAGCGAAATCGCACGCGAGAATTCGCTCTTCGCATCTTCGGAGCGCTTTAATCCCACGTAGGTAAATCCCAGCTGGAAATGCGGGTAGGCCTCGTCCGGACGCTGCGCAATGTATTTCTGAAGCGGATCGAGCGCCGCGGCGAAATCCATTTTGTCGATGGCGTCACTCGCCTGCTGCAGCAATGGGGCGAGAGGGTCTTCCTTTTCTTGAGGCGAGGATGCTGACGGGGATTTCCTTGGAGTTTTCTGTTGGGACGGCGCAGCGAAAGAAATGCCCGCCGCGGCGATCCATACGAAGGTCAATCCAACTGAAATCCAGCCCTTAGCGAAATCGTTCCCGGAATACATGCGCTTCATTTATTGCGTGTGGCGGCAGGCGCCGCGCCATGATTGTGATTTCCGTGATTATTCGCAAGGGCGCGCGAAAGAAATTTTCCCGTAAACGAATGGGAGTTCCGCGCGACTTGCTCGGGCGTTCCGGTGGCGACAATTTTCCCGCCTTGCACACCGCCTTCCGGCCCGAGGTCGATGATCCAATCCGACGATTTGATGATGTCGAGATTGTGCTCGATGACCAGAATCGACGCGCCCCCGTCGATCAGCTTGCGGAATGCCGTCAGCAATTTCTGTATGTCGTCGAAGTGCAGCCCGGTCGTAGGCTCGTCAAAGATGTACAAGACCCCCTCGTTCGCCTGCGTGGTGAGATGCGCGGCGAGCTTCAAGCGTTGCGCCTCGCCGCCCGAGAGCGTCGTAGCGGACTGCCCCAGCCGCAAATAGCCTAGCCCCACTTCATCCAGAATCCTAAGCTTCGAAGTGATTTTGGGCACTCCCGCGAAAAAGATGAGCGCCTCGCGCACCGTCAGTTGCAGCACTTCGTGCACGTTCTTTTCGCGATAGCGCACTTCGAGGACGCCGCTCTTGAATCGCGTGCCACGGCACTCCTCGCAGATCAGTTCGACGTCCGCCAGGAATTGCATTTCCACGGTGACGATGCCTTCCCCCTGGCACGCCTCGCAGCGCCCTCCCGGAATGTTGAAAGAAAAATGCCCGGCCGTGTAGCCGCGTTTTTTCGCTTCCGGCGTGGAGGCAAAGGCTTCGCGGATCGCGTCAAACGCCTTCAGATACGTGGACGGATTCGACCGCGGCGTGCGCCCGATCGGAGACTGGTCGACGAGCACGACGCTTTGCAGCTGGTGGTCTCCCTCGATCCGGTCGCACAATTCCTGAAACTTCCCGCCGGTTCGTTTCGCTTCGATGGCTTTATAAATCACATCATGCACGAGCGTGGATTTGCCCGAGCCCGATACGCCGGTGATCGCCACCAGCATATGCAGGGGAATCATCAAATCGATGTTCTGTAGATTGTGCGCGCGCGCTCCGTGGATGCGCAGAAACCGGCCGCTCGGTTTGTGCCGCAGCGTTGGGACGGGGATGCGCAATTCGCCGTTGAGGTAGCGCGCCGTGAGAGATTCGCGGCTCTGCAAAAGTTCGCTGCGCGGTCCGGCAAAGAGCAGGCTCCCGCCATGTTCCCCCGCCCCTGGCCCCAAATCGATCACGTAGTCGGCGGCCGCTATCATGTCCGGATCGTGCTCGACCACGAGAATCGTGTTGCCCAGATCGCGCAAGTGCTTCAGGATTTCGATCAAGCGGTGCGTATCGCGGGGATGAAGCCCAATCGACGGCTCGTCCAGCACATAGAGCGCGCCGACAAGATGCGACCCGAGCGAAGTTGCCAGTTGAATGCGCTGCGCTTCGCCTCCCGAAAGCGTCGAGGAGAGCCGGTCGAGCGACAAATAATCCAGGCCCACTTCGTCCAGAAAAAGAAGCCGCTGACGAATTTCTTCCAGGATCTTGTCGGCGATGGCGGCCTGTTCCGTGCTCAATTCCAGGCTGTCCATGAACAGCCGCGCCTGGGCCACCGTCATGGCGCAAACTTCGGTGATGGCTTTTCCTGACACGCGCACCGCGCGCGCCTCGGCGCGAAGGCGCGATCCATTGCAATCAGGGCAGAGCGCATACCCGCGATAGCGGCTCAGAAAAACGCGGACATGAAGCTTGTACTTTTTGCGTTCGAGCCACTGAAAAAATCCGTTCACGCCCACATAATCGGATTTAGGGTCGCCCTCAATGATTTGGTTTTGCTGCGCGGCGGTCAGATGCCGGAAGGGAACATCCATGGGGATGTGGTTGGCGCGCGCGAATTTTTTCAACTCCAGAACCACGGCGCGGTAGCGCGGCTTGGTCCACGGTTGGATCGTGCCCTCGTTGAGAGATTTCCCGCGATCGGGAATCACCAAATTGATGTCGAAATCGACGGTATTCCCGAATCCCTGGCAGCGCGGGCAAGCGCCGTAAGGATTGTTGAATGAAAATAATCGCGGCTCCGGCTCCTGATACACCGCGCCGCACGTCTTGCACTCGAACCGCTCGTTGAAAACCATCCGTTCCGCAGTCCCGCCCGCCGCCTCCGGAACGAATTCGAGGATGGCCTCGCCGCGTCCTTCTCGATAGCAAATCTCGACCGAGTCGATGAGCCGCGAGCGCATGTCCGGCCCGATGGCGAGCCGGTCGACAACGACATACACCGGCCGTGAAAAATCGATGTCGAGTAGCGTCTCGGGAGACGAGAATTCGTGCATGCGGCCCGCTTGGTAGAGCCGCTGGAATCCACGGCGCTGCAGACCGGCCAGCGCCAGCCGGATCGTCTCGGGCGATGGTTTCCCTGTTTTTTTCGCCGCACTTCGCCGCGCCGCCGCAGTGGGCGCAGACGTGGCCTGGGGAGAGGCTGCCGCAAGATCGAGCGTGTACAACACGTAAAATCTCCGCCCCTGCGGCAACGCAAGCACGCGCGCGGCGATTTCGTCCATCGTGTCCTTGCGCACTTCGCTGCCGCACTTGGTGCAAAACGTGCGGCCCGCGCGCGCGTAGAGCAGGCGCAGATAATCGTAAATTTCAGTGGCCGTCGCCACGGTCGAGCGCGGATTCCGCGTCGAATTTTTCTGCTTGATCGCGATGGCGGGGGCGATCCCGGTAATCTCATCCACATCGGGTTTTTCAATGCGCTCGAGAAATTGCCGCGCGTACGCGGAAAGCGACTCGATGTACCGCCGCTGCCCCTCGGCGTAAATCGTGTCAAACGCCAGACTCGATTTCCCCGATCCCGAAACCCCCGTGACGACCGTGATGGCGTTATGCGGAATGTCGAAGCTGATGTCCTTCAGGTTGTGAACGCGCGCCCCGAGCACATGGATCGCCTCCTGCTCGGCGGCCTCGGCGGCAGAGCTTGTCGCGGGGCTCATCGCCAACGGCTCTTCAGCGGTGTGATCTCTTGCAGCCACGCAGCCCCCTCCTCAGCGCCTTCTGCGACGCACATCTAAACTAATAATTATACGTCGCCGCAGAGAGTAGGGCAATTAACCCTCCCGCTAAATATTGATTCAGTTTGGTTCCGGATGGAACAAGCCGCTGTGCACCCCAAAAACGGCCCGGATTGCAACCGACAACCCTCCGCGCTAGACTGCGTGCATTATCAGACGCCAAGGAAAGCGAGGTAACTTTGCGCGATTCAACAAACAATCTGCTCGCGTCGCTTGGTGGTAGCGCGTTTACACGACGCCGACTGATGCAAAGTCTCGCGGCCATTTTTGTTCCTGGAGCGGTGCTTGCGAAATCCGGGTCGACCGGCGCTCTCCAGGAGTTATCAGCCGCGAATGCGGCGGAGCTGCCATATGACCCAGCCGTTCTCCCTCCAGGCATCCGCTCTCGCTTCGTCAATAACGTCAACGGTCTCCGGATGCATGTGCTCGAAGCGGGTTTTGAGTCGAAGGATCGCCCCTGCGTCGTGCTCCTTCACGGATTCCCCGAGCTCGCCTACAGCTGGCGAAAAGTAATGCTGCCCATCGCCTCGGCAGGGTTTCATGTGATTGCGCCAGACCGGAGGGCGTACGGGCGAACTTCGGGATGGGACGTCGGCTACGACGATGACATCGCCCCCTTCAATACGCTGAATCAAGTGAAAGACATCCTGGCGCTAGTTTCAGAGTTCGGCTACCGCTCTGTGGCCGCCGTGATCGGGCACGACCAGGGCTCACCGATTGCCTCCTGGGCTTCCCTCGTGCGGCCGGATGTATTTCGCTCTGTGGTGATGATGAGTTCGCCTTTCGCAGGCCCACCTGCGCTGCCGTTCAATACTTCAGAGATGGCGCAAGCGGACGCCGCAAAGGGCGCGCCCGTCGACCCCATCGATGAGGATCTGGCCGCGCTGAACCCTCCGCGGAGGTACTACCAGAAGTATTACTCGACGCGCCCAGCCAATGAAGACATCTGGCACCCGCCGCAGGGTATTCACGCCTTCTTGCGCGCCTACTACCACATGAAGAGCGCGGACTGGAAACAAAACGCTCCCTTCCCGCTCAAAGCGAGAACCGCCAGCGAGTGGGCCAAGCTGCCCGGGTATTACGTGATGGATCTGAATAAAAATATGGCGGAGACCGTCGCCCCCGAAATGCCTTCGGCGGCCGCGATCGCCGCGTGCAAGTGGCTACCCGAAGATGAACTTAAGGTCTATAGCTCGGAGTTTGGAAGGACGGGGTTCCAAGGCGGACTGAATGGCTACCGCGTGCGATGGTCCGTGAAGGATCCCGCGGAATTGCGTTTGTTCTCCGGCCGTTCGATCGATGTTCCGTCACTCTTTGTCAGCGGGAAAAGCGACTGGGCCGTCCTTCAAACCCCCGGGGACTTCGAGAAAATGCAGAAGACGGGATGCACTCGAATGGCGGGCGTACATCTTTTGGAAGGGGCAGGACATTGGGTGCAGCAAGAGCAACCCGAGCAAGTGAGCAAATTGCTGGTGCAGTTTCTTCTCGACAATTCTCAACACGAAAATAAGTCGTGAATTGACCGATGATGGGAGACTGCGAGGTTCAAGCCATCTCCGCATCCGCTTCCAAAACGGCTCCTAACCGCGGCGTCATCCATCCATTCGACCGGAAATATGGAACGGACACGAGCGGTTATCTTGGCCCGGAAGACCTTGTCAAGGGCCGGTTGAATGACGCGCTAAACCACGGCTACTCAGCGATTGCCCCGTCCGTATTTCACGAAGCGTGCCGCCGCTGGCGCGAAACTCTTCCGGCAGTGTCGGGAAGGATCGAAGCCTACAGCTTCGTCGATGTAGGAGCGGGCAAAGGTCGGGCTCTTTTGCTTGCGGCGGAGCTGCCATTCCGGAAAGTTATCGGTGTGGAAGTCAGCGAAGAATTAGCACGCATCGCGCAACGAAACGTCGCGCGATGGTCCCGCGTCGCAAAACCAAAGTCAAAGATTCGCGTGGTGCACGAGGACGCGGCGAAATTCCGTTGGCCGCGAAGTCCGCTGCTCGTCTACTTGTACAATCCGTTCGCCTGCACGCTCGTCGCTCAAATGGCGGAAAACCTCGCAGCGGCGGCTGCCTCCAGCTCGGGCCTCGTGGACCTGCTCTACGTAAATCCAACCTGCACGGACACATTAACCAGCCAGGGCCTTTTCGTCCGCCTCTGGACGGCGCGCATTCCGATGGACGAAGACGACCAAAAGGCCGACCCCTACGGTACGACCTCCGACCTCGTTTCGGCTTACCGCCTTATTTGACTGGTTTTGTAGCTTTCGTCCGCTGCGGCGGGCGAGCATTTGCTTGAGCCCACACCGTGCCCGCCTGAAGGCGGCCTCTACAAGAACTTCCAAAGCGTCTGTGTGACCTTCATCACGCGATAGCGTGACCGCACTCACTGTGGCAATTCACCAGGTCTGTCTAAATAAGGGCTTGGCGCGCCGATGCTGCTCTCGGCCACAGGAGCCTTGCCATGACTCACGCAACCCACCCCGATGTCCACATTCCAGGCACGTACATGTTCGACGGCAAGGCGGCCATGAAGGGCTATGCCCTGAACAAGATGTGCTACTCGTTCAACAGCAAAGACAACCGCGACGAGTTCGTGAAGGACGAAGACGCGTACTGCACCAAATATGGACTCAACGACGAGCAGCGCGCGGCCATCAAGGCGCGCAATGTCCTGGCGTTGATCCACGCCGGCGGTTGCATTTACTACCTCGCGAAATTCGCGGGAATTTTCGGCCTCTCCGTGCAGGATGTGGGCGCTCAGCAGACCGGCATGTCCGTGGATGAATTCAAAAAAATGGTCAGAGCACAGGGGGATTAGCACATGGCGCGCATCATTGGCGGACTCACGACGTTCTCACATCCCGTCGATCGGGAACGCAGTTCCCAGGGAAGCGCAACTGGTCAACGACCCGTACTGGAAACCTTTTTTTGCAGGCTATCCTCCGGCGAGGGAATGGGTCCAAAGAGTGAAGCCCGACGTGGCCATCGTCATCTACAACGACCACGGCCTGAATTTCTTCCTCAACAACATGCCCACATTTGCGATTGGAGCTGCTGCCGAATACCGCAACGCCGACGAAGGTTGGGGCATCCCCACGATTCCCCCCTTCCAAGGCGACCCGGATCTTTCCTGGCACATCATCGAATCCGTCGTCGAGGATGAGTTCGACGTTGCCTCATGCCAGGAAATGCTCGTGGACCACGGCTTCACCGTGCCCATGTCGTTGTTCTGGCCCAATAATTCCTATTCCGGCGTAAAGACGATTCCTGTCTGCATCAACACCGTGCAGCATCCCCTGCCGACTCCCATGCGCTGCTTCAAGTTCGGGCAGGCGATAGGCCGCGCGATCGAATCGTACCCGAAGGACATCAACGTGCTGGTCATGGGCACGGGCGGATTGTCTCATCAGCTCGATGGAGAGCGCGCCGGCTTCATCAACAAGGAATTCGACCTGCTCTGCATGGAAAAAATCGTCAGCGATCCGGAAGCGCTGGCCCGCTACTCGATCCCCGAGCTTGTGCGCCTTTCGGGCGCTCAGGGAGCCGAATTTATTCTTTGGCTGACGATGCGCGGCGCGCTTGGAGACAAGGTGAAGAAGATTCACAGCAACTACTACGTCGCCATCTCGAACACGGCGACAGCCCTGATGGTGCTAGAGAAGGCAGCGTAGTCGCAATCCAGGCCGGCGCACGGCCGGGCAACCGGTCGTGCGCTTTTCTTTTTGAATCGCCTCGCTTCTGCCAAGTCCCGCCCGTTTGTTTCCCTCATGCTTGCCTGGCTGTATACTTTTCGCCGAGGCAGACGATGGCGCCGTTCAAACGAATCATTTGGATTGTCCTGGACAGCGTGGGAATCGGCGCGCTTCCCGACGCTGCCGATTACGACGACACGGGCCGCGACACTCTCGGCCACATCGCTAAATCCCGCCCGCTGGCGTTGCCGAACCTTGTGAGCCTCGGACTTGCGAATATAGCCCCGCTCGCCCACCTCACTCCTTCGGCGCGTCCTGAGGGCTGCTACGGCAAAGGCGCCACGCATTCTCCGGGCAAGGACACGACGACAGGGCACTGGGAAATGGCCGGCATCTGGCTGCCGCACGCATTCCCCGTGTACAAGCAAGGTTTTCCGCGCGAATTGATCGATCAGTTCGAACGCGCCATCGGACGCAAGACCATCGGAAACAAGCCCGCCTCGGGAACCGAAATCATCAAGGAACTGGGCGAGGAGCACGTTCGAACGGGCTTCCCGATCGTTTACACCTCGGGTGACAGCGTATTCCAAATCGCGGCGCACGAAGAGGTGATTCCCATCGCCGAGCTTTACCGCATGTGCGAAATTGCCCGGAAAATGCTGGACGGGCCGAACAAAGTGGGCCGCGTGATCGCCCGGCCGTTCACGGGCCCGCCGGGAAATTTTCGGCGCACCGAGCGCCGCCACGATTACGCGGTCGAGCCGCCGCGGCCCATGCTGATGGACGTGCTCGTGGAGAGGAAAATTCCGATCTTCGGCATCGGCAAAATTCACGATATCTACAACGGCCGCGGCGTCGACCACTACGTAACGACCAAGAACAACGCGGACGGCATGCAGAAACTCCACGCCACGCTTGCGGAACAAAAGGCCGGCCTCATTTTCGCCAATCTCGTGGATTTCGATATGCTGTACGGACACCGAAAGGACGTGGAGGGGTTTGCAAAATCGCTGGAGGAGTTCGACGTGCTTCTCGCCCCGCTGCTGCAGGCGCTCGCGCCGCGAGACTTGCTGATGATCACCGCCGATCACGGCTGCGATCCCGATCCCGCGTGGCCGACGACCGATCACTCGCGCGAGTACGTCCCAATCGTCACGTACAGTCCGACAGGGAAGCGCGGCGTCAACTTGGGCATCCGGGATACGCTTGCCGACATGGGCCAAACCATCGCCGAAAATTTTGGCGGCGCAATCCCGCACGGCAAGAGCTTCTTACCCCAGATATCAAACAGTTGAAAAATCTTCCTCTGTTGATGGCGTACAATCATGCCGGTGAAATGCACGAAAATCGAATCAATCCCGTCGGCACCGCGCCAACTGGCCTCACCGCGGCAGAGTCGCAAGACCGGCTTCGCCAATTCGGTCCGAACCGGATTGAGGAAGAACGGCGCCATCCGTTGCTCTCCTTCTTCAGCAAATTCTGGGCACCCATTCCTTGGATGCTCGAAGCTACCATTGTGCTGGAGATCTTGGTTCACAAGCTGGATGAAGCCGTTATCATTGGCGTATTGCTGCTATTCAATTCCATTCTGAGTTTTGTTCAGGAATACCAAGCGAATCGAGCTCTCGCTCTCTTGCGCAAACGGCTCTCGGTGCAGGCGCGCGTGCTGCGCGACGGCCGTTGGCAACTCATCCTGGCCGAACAGCTTGTTCCCGGGGATGCGATTCACCTGCGTTTGGGGGACCTTGCCCCGGCGGACGTTCGACTCTTCGATGGCGCTGTAGAGTCCGATGAGTCCGAGCTGACCGGCGAGTCGTTGCCCGTAGAGAAATCTTCAGGGGCGGTCGTTTACGCCGGCTCGCGCCTCAAACGAGGTGAAGCGAGCGGCGAGGTAACGGCAACGGGGCAACACACCTACTTCGGCAAAACCGCCGAATTGGTGAAAACGGCGAAGACAGCGAGCCACTTGCAGGAAATCATCTTTGCCATCGTGAAGTATCTCGTCATTCTCGATGCCGTCCTCGTGGGAGCCCTGCTCGTATACGCTGGCATCGCACACCTGCCTTGGACGGAAGTCTTGCCGTTCGCTTTGATTCTCGTGGTGGCGTCGGTGCCTATAGCTTTGCCCGCAACGTTCACTGTAGCAACCGCACTGGGCGCGCTCGATTTGTCCCATCACTCGGTGCTCGTGACGCGCCTTTCCGCCATCGAGGAATCGGCGGCGATGGATGTGTTGTGCACGGACAAAACCGGAACGATTACTCAGAACCGGCTTGCTGTGGCGCAGATTTATCCGATCGGAGGTCGTAGTTCAGAAGAAGTGCTTCGTATGGCCGCTCTCGCTTCCGATGCGGCGACCCAGGATCCAATCGATTTGGCTGTTTTCAAGGCGGCACAGGAGAAAAAGGTACTGAACGCTGTTCCACGACGTATCCAATTTATCCCGTTCGATCCGTCCACCAAGCGATCTGAAGCAATCTACGAGCAGCCGGTGGGCAAACTGCGGGTCATCAAAGGAGCGCCGGATGCGCTTATTCCTCTTGTTCGCGACGCCAGTAATATTGCAGGGGAAGTCGAAAAGCTCGCAGGGCGAGGCGCACGAGTTCTCGCCGTCGCTGCCGGGACAGAAGTCTCGCTGGAGCTTGTAGGCCTCATTGGGCTTGAAGACCCCATCCGCGAAGACTCCAAAGCGGTTGTGCAAAATCTCAAGAGCCTCGGCGTGCGCGTCATTATGGTGACCGGAGACGGACCCGTGACCGCCCGCGCCGTCTCTCTACAAGTCGGCATCGGCGATCGCGTCGGCTCTGCCGAGAGCTTGCGCAACGGCGCCGGGTTGGCGACGGAACAATGCGACGTTTTTGCCGGGGTTTTTCCAGAAGACAAGTTTCGTTTGGTTCAGGCGCTTCAGAGGCAAGGACACGTCGTCGGCATGACGGGTGACGGCGTGAATGACGCTCCTGCCCTCAAGCAGGCTGAAGCGGGCATCGCCGTTTCCACGGCGACCGATGTGGCCAAGGCCGCTGCCAGCGTCGTCCTCACGGAGAACGGCCTCATGGGCGTGCTCCGTGCCGTCGAAACCGGCCGCAGAATCTATCAGCGCATGCTGACGTACACGCTCAACAAAATCATCAAAACGCTCGAAATCGCAATCTTCCTCAGCGTTGGCGTGATTCTTACTGGCACATTTGTGATCACCCCTCTGCTCGTGGTTCTGCTCCTGTTCACCAACGATTTCGTCACCATGTCCATCGCTACCGACCGCGTGTCGTTTTCGCCGCAGCCGGACCGCTGGGACATCCGCACGCTGATGTTCACCGCCGGCACACTCGCCGGCTTGGTTCTGATCCTCTCATTCACCGTATTTTTTGTCGGCAGAGATGTCCTTCATCTCCCGATTCGGCAACTCCAGACGCTCGTTTTCCTCATGTTGGTTTTCACCGGTCAGGGCAACGTCTATCTCGTGCGCGAACGCAATCGCTTCTGGCATTCATTCCCAAGTCGTTGGCTGATACTCAGCTCGGCCACCGACGTTGTTGTGGTCAGCCTGATGGCCACGAGCGGCATCCTCATGGCCCCAATTTCCTGGTCTCTGGTTTCTTCGTTGCTTGCCATCGTATTGGTGTTCTTGTTTGTAATCGACGGCGTGAAGGTTCACGTCTTTCATCATTTCGGTGTTCGTTGAGAGGCCTTAAAAGGACCACCTCAGAATGAGCGCCGTATCAGGACCATGCTCAGCGGCGTTGGAAAGATTCTCAAAGAGGGATGCGTGCGACGAGTCGGCTCAAGAACGATTCCAAACTCTCGCCACGCAAGATCGACGAAAGCTTTCGTGCGTTTTCTCTGACTGGAATGCTGTCCACTTGCCAAGATGCATCGGAGACCCGACAGCGAACCTCCACGCGAACTAGAAAATCCTAATTGCCGGAAGACGGCGCGCGGGACGCGTAGTATCCGGTGCGCGTGCGCACCATAAGTTTTCCCGCGCCGTGTGGCGGCGTTACTTGAACCGACACGGTGCGGAAGGATCCATCGTGCGCCGCATTGGTCGGATAGTAGGCCAGCGTGTATTGGTTGCGGATATCGTGGGCGATCTGCGTGCAGATCGATTCCGTGTCGTCGGCGGTTTCCGGGAAAAAGGCCAAGCCGCCGGTGGCGTTGGCCAGGTCGCTCAGCGCGCCTCGCGCTTTCTTCATGGCGCGATGGTTGTGCTTGATGTCGTCGTCGCTGAAGACGCCCACCGCGTAAATCACGGCGTCGGCCCGCTGCGCCTGCTCCACCACATTTTCCAGGCTGTGCCGGCTGGCATTGTCTTCGCCGTCGGTCACGACCAGGAGAACTTTTTTGTCGCGCGTGCCTTTTTTCAGGTGATCGAGCGACCCGATGACGGCGTCGTACAGCGCCGTGCTGCCGCGCGCATCGATTCGCTCCAGCGCCGTTCTCATTTCCGCGAGATCGCTGGTGAAATCGTGCTCGGTGTCCAGGTAATAGTCGTCGTTGAAGTTGACGACGAAGCCCTCGTCAGACGGGTTGGAGGTCTTGACGAACGTAAGCGCCGCCGCATTCACCTGCGGGCGCTTGTCCCTCATGCTGCCGCTATTGTCCACGACCAGGCCGAAACTGACCGGCACGTCCTCCTGCTTGAAGACGGAAAGCTTTTGCTCGACCTTATCTTCGAGCACCCGGAAACTATCTTCCATCAATCCGGGAACAAACACGCTGCGGTCGTTAAGCACGGACACGTGCAGGACGACTAAGTTGACCTGCGACTTGATCTTGTAAGTCCCCTGCGGCATTTCCTGCGGGGGAGCGTTTGGCGGCGGAGGTTGTTGGGAAGGAGATATGGGCGCTTGCTGTTGCTGCGCGGAAGCGCCCGCCGCAAAGCACACACCCAAAGCCGCGAGGAAAAAGGTAATCAGGAAAACGGTGATGCGGCTGCGGCTACTGATTCGGGGCGTAGTAGCCGGTCTTTGCAAAGACGTTGAGGGGAGGAAGTCCCTTAGGTGGCCGCAGTTTGACCTTGATCTTTCGCCACGCGCCGTTGTGGTGCGCGTTGCTTGATTTGTATCCGATGACATATTGGTTTCGGAGCTCCATTCCGATCTTCGCGGCAATGTCGGGCAGTTCGCCAAGATTTCCCACGGGAAAGACACGGCCTCCGGTCATTTCCGTCATTTCAGAAAGCAGCGAGGGCCCTTCCAATTCTTCAGGCGTCCTGGAACGTATGCCGATCGGATCGAAGATGCCAATTGCGTAGAGCTGGCAGTCGGCTTCTTTTAGATAGTTCTTAACATCGCTCTCATTGTACCGGCTATGATTATCTCCTCCATCGGATATGATGAGCAAGGCCCGCTTGCCGTTGTGTGCACCCCTCATCTGGCTGAGGCCGAGATAGATGGCATCGAGGAGCGCGGTGCGCCCGCGCGAGGCGGTGAACATCATTCGGTTCTGCAGTTCATCCACGCTGCTGGTGAAGCCGCTGGTCAATTCGGCGCGATCGTTGAAACTTACCAGGAAAAATTGATCCTGCGGATTCGCCGTGCGCATGAATTGCACAGCGGCCTCGCGGGCTTTTTCGACCTTGTCCGACATGCTGCCGCTCATGTCGAAAACCAAACCGATAGAAACGGGCACATCTTCGCTCGACAGGGTAAGGACCTCTTGCTCGACGTTATCTTCAAAAACCCGAAAATGTCCTTTTTCGAGGCCGGTCACGAGACGGTCCAACGGATCCGTGACCGTTACGTTCACAAGGGTCATGTCTACATCAACTTTGATCCCTTGCCCTGGCTTGATAATTGGTTCGGGGGGTAATTTCGGAGGCTTGACGGGGCCTTGAGTCTGACTAAATCCCGCTGCGGCAATCAGAGCGCACACAACAAGAGCGAAGCCGCGGAGACTTTCCCGTTTTTGTCCTGCCATCACCGCATTGCCTGCCTTCGCCGGCGCTGCCTGGGCGGTTACGGCCGGTTCCGACTAGCGAACCATATTGGTATTCTACCACCCGAGGCAAGCCGCGCAAGTCCAGCGAATGTTTTTTGACAATAAATTTACTTTAGGAGCCGATCCAAGAGTCTTGATTGCCTTACTACGGGCCGCGTTCAAGTTTGTTCGAACACTGTGATAGGATTTCTAAGTTTCGCAGCACATCTCGTAAATCGGCGCGTGGAGAAAAATCTTTATGGCCATCGCAGTGATTCCCGCCCGTTATTCCGCCACCCGCTTGCCGGGCAAGCCCCTCGTGTCTCTCGCCGGAAAACCCATGATCCAGCGCGTGTGGGAGCGGACGCGGCAGGCCAAGCGCATCAGCCGCGTGATCATCGCCACCGATGACGAGCGGATTCTGAAGGCAGCGGCGGGATTCGGGGCCGAGGCGGTCATGACTCGTTCGGAACACCGCTCCGGCACCGAGCGCGTGGCTGAAGTGGCCGTGCACATTTCTGGTTCCGGGGAAGAGGTTTTCTTGAACGTGCAAGGGGACGAGCCGCTTGTCGAGCCGGAAGCGATTGACACCCTGGTCGAGGCCATTGAGTCGGAGGACGGCGTTTCGGTCGCCACGCTCATGGTTCCCATCGCGAAGCCCGCCGACATCATGGACCCGAATATCGTGAAGGTGGTTCTCGATTTTGACGACAACGCGCTCTATTTTTCACGCGCGCCCATCCCGTGGGTGCGCGACCGCGACGCCCCCGTGCACGCGCAGCATATGAAGCATCTCGGGCTGTACGCGTTTCGGCGCGCCGCCCTGCTGGATTTTCCGACGCTGCCTCTCGGAGACCTCGAACGCATCGAGCAGCTCGAACAGCTTCGCTGGATGGAAAATGGGTACAAGATTCGCGTCGCCGAAACGCACCACGATTCGATCAGCGTGGATGTGCAGGAGGATGTCGCGCGCGTCGAAAAGCTGTTGAGCAAATCGCACTCTGCTTGAGGACGGCATTGCGGGGATTGGTTCTTAGAATTGCCGGAGAAGCGCGCCGGCGGCGAGCTGCGCGGGCAGGATGCCCAAAATGTAGACTTGGGTGGGACTCACGACGTACGCGGCATAATTCGGCGTGCCAGAATTGAGTGTCAGTGTTGCGCGGCCCGTTGCGGCGGGAGCAGTGTAGCTGCCCGTGACGGCCTGCCCCGAGGTAAGTGTGCCTCCCGTGTTGGTGTCAATATTTCCTGACGTTATTGCTCCCGCGCCATTGGCGTCGATTTGGCCCGTGCTGACTTGTAAGGACGCTCCGGAAACGCCGCTGGTCTCGATCGCGTAGTTGCCCTGAATGGATGCCAGAGTGAACGGACCGCTTTGCTGCAGGGTGAAATTTCCATCGCTGGAAATCCCCGAATCGGTTTCCTGGAACACAGCGGTTGTGTTGGACCCCACCGGTCCCAGATAAAAAACAAACGTGTACGTCCGGCCCGACGTTGTGAACGTCGCCGTGCCACGCCCGTTCGGAGCGACCGTATAATTGTCGCCCGCCGCGTTGGCTACGATCGGCAAGCCGAGAGCCGGCGCTCCGGGCGCCAGGTTTTCATCCACCACGCCGCTCTTCAGGTTGCCGCTGCCGTCCGCAAAAAAACTTCCAGCGGTTGTGATCGTGCCGCCCAATCCCGATCCCGCCAAAAGAAATGCGTAGTTGCCGTTGAGGGCGGTCGCGTCCAACGTGGCATTGGGTGCCTGCTGGGATGCGTATCCCCCAACCAGCTTTACAATGTCGGTCCCGACAAATTTCGCGGCCCCGCGGTTGACGACGTAGAAATTGAGCGTCAAGGCCGGACCGGCGGCACAGGTAGTGAGAGTCAAAGTCCCGCGCCCGTTCGAGCCAACGAGATAGGTGGAAAGAGAAGAGGGCGGAGAAACGCATACGGTCTTGTTTCCGAAGATTTGGAAAGAGCTCGGGACTCCGCCATCATTGATGTCGATGGACCCGCTCGTAATGTTGCCCGCTCCGTCCGCGTTGAATTCGCCGATTTGCGAAAGCCCGTTCAATCCATCCACGCCGGCAAAATCAAAAACGTAGGTTCCGTTTAAGGCCGAGTTTGGCATGCCGGAGAACGCCGAAGCATTCTGCGCGTTCGCCTGACCCGACGCAGTTCCCGAGCCGTCGAATCCAATGATCTGAATTTGGGACCCATTCACGAGGACGAAGTCGAAATTCGCAGGCGAGAGCCCGTCGCTCAATTGCAAGGTTCCACGGCCATCCGCGCCTACAGTATAGGTGCCGGTCGTCGAAATCGGTGCGGACGTTGCACCCGAAGCCGTGTCGGTGTCCTCCAAAACGCTGTTCAGATTCCCCGCGCCATCCGCGACAAAGCTGCCGGCCCTGAAAAAGTGAGCCGCTGCAACGTTTCCGGCCATGGAAAAAGCAAACGGCCCCTGCAAGGATGAAGTGGAATACCCGGAAATGGTGACGGCCAGAGTCGCGGTGGAGGTCGGAGAATCCAGCGCCGCCGCCGTGACCGTTACGGTCTGGCCAATGGGCGGCGTGAGCGGCGCGCTATAGACGCCGCTTGCGCTGATCGTGCCGAGGGTCGCATTCCCGCCCAAAACTCCGAGCCCGCCCACAGGCCCCACGGACCAAAGAATCGTGTTGGTCGTTCCGCCGGTTTCCGTTGCGCTGAATGTCACGGTGTTCGCGGTGCCGGAAGTTACCGTCACGGGAGCGGAAGGGGAAGTAATCGCCACGATCGGGGCAGGAGTAATAGTGACAGCGGAAGTGGCGGAGACCTTTTGATCTTCAAACGAAACCGCACCCACCGTCACGGTTGCGGGAGAAGGAACCGCCACCGGGGCATGATATAGGCCGTTGGAATCGATTCGGCCAATCGTGTCATTGCCGCCCGTAATGGTGTTCACCTGCCAGATAGTAACGGAATTCGTGCCCCCCTGGATGGAGTCTTGGAACTGCTGAGTTGTCACGACGTTTACGGAGACCGTGGCGGGCGAAATCGTGACGCTGATGTTCGTTACCGGGTCGGTGCAGGTGGATGTCGTGGTGGTGGTGGATGAGGTCGAAGTGGTGGTGGTGCACGTCACTGCTGTACTGGTGGCCGTCGAGCCGCACGAGGCCAGACCGAAGAGGGAAGTGAGCAGTATGAACAACAGAGGGCGCTTCACCGCGCCTCTCTCTTCATGGTTCGATATTCTCGGCAAATATGCTTCCGTCTCAACCCTGATCCTCAAAATGTGAAATCAATACTTGGTTCTCGCATTTTACCCGCCTTGTCCCGGCGGTCCCTGCTCGGCTAGAAACCGTGCGATCCCGTCCTCGGTGCGCGGTGCCCGAATTTGTTATTCATTCCAACTGAACCGGCAGGCATATCCCTAGAACTGATTGTCGATCACGCCGATCGCGGTGCCCGCTGGGTCCGTGTCCAGAACATAAAAGAGTGTCGGACTCACCATGTACAGCACCAAATTCCGCGTCGTAGCGCCCGATACCGTAGTTAGGGGGAGAGCCATTGTCGCTCGAAGACTTCCCGCCGGAGCAGGGAGGTACGTTCCATTCGCGATCGCCACGGGTGTTTGTGTCGCGCCGAAGTCATTGAGGTCGAGCGTGCCCGCCAGCCCCGTTCCCGAACCGGCGCTCGTCACTTGCCCCAGGAGATCTTCCCGATTCCCGGCCGTTCCAGCGGCGTCCGTTCCGCCAAGCCGGAACCCGTAGCTGCCCGTCAAAGTGGTATCCACGAACGGCCCGCCGTTGGACGGAAGCATAAAACCATGAGCGATGATGCCGGTCGTTGCTTCCTGGAGCACGGCGTCGGACGGCGAAATAATATAAAAAACATACGAATGGCCGCCAATCGCCAGCGTGCCCCTGCCGCAGGAATCCACGGTGTAGTTGCCACTGAGCGTTCCGAGCGTCGACGAAACCGCGCCGCCGCTATTTTCGTCAATCGAGGCGGCGCTGACGGCGCCGGTCGTGCCGTCGGCCGTGAAGTTGCCTATGTCACCGATCACAACTCCCGGGGAACCTCCCAAACTATTCAATCCCGAGGTTTCAAAAACCGTCGAGCCACTCAGGGCGTTTAGCGCCCATCCGCAACTTGAGCTTGTTTGCTGGACGTAGGCATCGCCGACCAAGATCGACGCTGGGACCGTTGGAGTCGCCACAGAGGCGGTATCGATTTCAATGAATTTCGCCCGGCTGGCCGAGACTGGATAAATACTGAATGTCAGCCCGCCCAGTGTCACCGTTCCCCGGCCGTTCGAGCTAATCGAATAATTTGTGCCGACGAGGGGTGTAGGCAAACTGCCCGGTGTCGGATTTATATCGAACTCTCCAGGCACTGTGGAGCTTCCTGAGCTGATGGTGCCATGCCCATTTGCGTTGAATTCCCCCAGGAAGGATTCCTCCGTCGCGCTTGTCGAAACACCCGAGAAATTAAACGAGTAGGTGCCAGATAGATTTCCGGCACCCGCGCCAAAAACCGACTGGTCCTGGGCGACCATCTCACCGCCCGCAATGATCGCCGCGGAACCCGCGGTCGCCGTTGTGGGAGGAGGCGTTACCGGTGGACTGAATTCAATCATCTGGGCTTGCTGAGGGGAAATGACCACGATGTTGAAATAAGCGGTTGCGGGCGATCCCTGCGGGCAGGCCGCGCTGGTACCTTCGCAGAATTGCATTGTGCCGCGGCCGTCCGGACCGATGGAATAAGAGCCTGTGAAGCTGCGTTGCGTGGTGACCGTATTGGGCGTTCCACCCTGATTGGTATCCTCACTACCGATGAGGGTGCCGCCGCCTGCCGAGAAACTTCCCACACGAGCCCAAAACGCGTGGGTAGGCAGCCTTCCGCTGGTGGAGAAAGCGTACGGCCCGCTGAGGACCGCATTTCCGAAAACCACGGTGGCCGTCACGCTCATCGTTTCCGTCGCGAGAGCCTGCGAGGTGGCGGTAATCGTGACCGTCTGTCCCGGCGGTGGAACTAGCGGCGCGGTGTAGACGCCTTGCTTCGAGATACTTCCCAGATTCAGAACTGAATTAGGATTGTTCTTGTTCGTGATGGTCCAATTGACAGGAACAGTTGTGCCAGTGGCAACGGAGGCGAAGGCCGTGCAGGACAGCGAGTTCATGGAGGAAACAACTGATGCGGGGTTCCCGGAGGAATCGTTGCAGATGACGGCGGTAATCGCCGTGGCAGCCACGATGGTGAGGCTCGCCGTGGCGGTCAGCGTCGATTGGACCTGGGAAGTCGCGGTGATCGTTATGACGTTTGTGGTCGGTACCGTCGCGGGAGCTGTGTACAGCCCGCTGGTCATATCAATCGAGCCATTGCCGGTTCCACTGACGGACCAATTGACAAGAGTGCTGCTGGCATTGAGGACGGTGGCTGTGCATTGCGCGGTACCGAGGACGGTCACGTCCGCCCCAGTACCCTGCGTGGGTACGCACGAAGCCGTGATGGATGGCGCCACAGTCGTCGAGGCGGAACCGCAGGAGCTCAGAATTGCCAGCGCCGCGGCCAGCCCGAAAATGAAGAGAACGCGTTCCCAACGCACCCTGTGTCGCCCCAAGTGGAAATTTGATTCAAGCACCAGAAATCCCCCCGCCCGCACCACTCTGATTTTTCCGGATAAGATACTTTTGCCCCGCCATCCCGACGGGCACTTCTTTCTGCGTCAGGACAAATAAGTAGAGCCCGTACCCCTCCGATCGAGCAAACCTCGGATGCCTCGATCCGAACGAACGCTTCTCTTTGCTGTAAGAAAATGTCTCACAATTGCCGATGAGTTTCTGGCCCCTGAAATTATGTTTTCCCACTGCCGCCGAAACCCCGCATCCGCACACCTGCAACCATCCTGGTGGCAAGCCGTTTAGGAAACTGGACAGAATCACATTCCCCGCGAGGCATAGATGCGGCCTCGCATCATTGTGTCGCCTGCGGAAAAGCGGAATGTGACAATAGACCGTTGCCCCCCGATAAAGTCAAGACAATTTTGCACTTCGCTGAAATTGGCGGTGGCGCAGGCTTCCAGCCTGTGGGGTTTGGCGCATCCAAGGATGTCGGCGGGAAGCAGGCCTTGCTGCTCGCATGCAAAATCAAACTTGATTGCGCTAACCCCCGCAGGCTGGAAGCCTGCGCCACTGGGTCTCCGTGGTGAAACCCATTCCGCGGCACGGATTCGTGAATGGCCGCAGCAGAATTCCGGCAAGATTCTAAACCATGCGGCCGAGGCTGAACATCCTCGGGCGAGGTGCGAACGGAAGCAATCCGAAAGCTTCCTTTATATTCTGAACCGTCGCGTTTACCAAATTTTTTCATTCCTGTAACCCGCCGATAATAACCGGATTCCAGAGTATCGCCCGGTCGCGCCAGCCCTCTCCGTCCACAGAGCGGCGGCAATCCCAGCTTCCCGCAAAGGAAAGGTCATTGACATGTTGAAAAAAGCCGCAGCCCTGGGGCTTGCGTTCGCCTTGTTGTCGGCCCCGATGTTTGCCGACCGGGACGATGCTCCCAGAGGGATCCCTCACCTGGACCACGTTTTCGTTATCATGATGGAGAACCACGGGTACCAGCAGGTCATCAACAATCCGAACGAGCCGTACTTGAACAGCCTGATCGCGAACAAGGAAGTTAATCTCGCGACCAACTATTTCGCCGTCGGGCATCCCAGCTTGACCAACTATCTGGAAATCGTTGGCGGCTCCAATTTCGGCGTGCGCAGCGACAATCCTCCAGACTGGCATAACGCGACGTGCACGCCCAATCTCGCGACCGGAATCGTGAACGCCGATGACGGCGGGGGCACTACTGTGCCGGCGCCGGTCCCGTTCGAAACTAATAACATTTGCCCAATCGCCGGAACGGGTCAGGACGCCGCGACCGAGGCTGTCGACAATTGGAACGAAGTCACTCTGCCCACATTTCCTTTCCTCGCTGACATTGACGGCGTGAAGTCGGTGCCGGCGGCGTTTACCAAGGGCAGGACGATCGGCGACCAACTCGTGCGGGCCGGATTGAGCTGGAAGAGCTACCAGGAAGACCTGCCGATCACAGGGGCGGACCTGGTCAATTACAGCAACGGGACAGCCAGCAACCTGACCGACTTCACTTCGCTCGCGCCTCTGACTTCGAGCAGCGTCGTGCAGGCGTACGCTGTGAAGCACAATCCGTTCGCCTATTTCAAGAGCGTCCAGGAGGGAACGGAGTTCGGCAATAGTTTGGAAAACATCGTCGGCTTCGAAGGCTCTCGCGGGTTGTATGCCGACCTGGCGAGAGGCGATGTCCCGTCCCTGGCTTTTATCGCTCCGAACCAATGCAATGACCAGCATGGGCGAGGCAATGGCGACGCGTTCTGTGCGTTCGATCCAGGAATCGGCACCGCCGGTCTCACGAACGGCACACAGGTCGGCTTGAATCCCGGCTTGATCCTGCAAGGCGACACGACGATCGAGCGGCTGGTCAAGGCCATCAAGCACTCACCCGTATGGCACGATGGGCGCACGGCCATCGTGATCGTGTGGGATGAGAACGACTATAGCGGCATCAGCACGCAGCCAACCGGTCTCTTCCCGCCGCAGAATCAGAACACGGTCGTCCTCACCGTCGAGACCAACGGCGACTCCGAGGAAGGCATTCAAAGCAACCGCTATTACAACAGCTTCTCGCTGCTCAAGTCGCTCGAGGCGGGATTCGGGCTGCCTTGCCTGAACCATGCTTGCGACGACGACGTCAAAGTGATGCGTGACCTGTTTGGCCACGATCACGACTAAGCAGGCGGCGATCAGAGCGACTACAACTGCAAGGAAGCAGTGAACAAATCGCCGAAAGATGGCGCGACCGTAGGGGCATCCGCCGCGGCGGGTGCCCCACGGTCTTCTTACCACTCTGAGAACGAATCGTACGCGAACGCGGAGGTAGTGGTATCGGGATAGGTGATCGTCGTGAGCCGTGACAAGGCGGGATCAAACCCAGATGGGGATGGCACGAAAACACGGACCCTTAAGAACCAAAGGGTCCGGCACCCGAAAAATCATCCCCAAAGCCTGGCCCACCCGCCCGTTTTCGACGTGCGATTCCCCGCAGCATCATGGTTGTAGTCCGTTCCATCGAGCGTGGACGAGCCGGCCTGATGCAGGAGAGACATCAACCGCAGACAGCTACTGGTTAGAATCGGACGTGACGTAACGAATTGACACGGAATTCCACTGTCGCTCTGTCCCCTGTATGTATGCTTTGTCGCATCTTGCGCACTTCACAACGAGAGTGTTCGAATCCAGCCAGGAAATCGTCACGTTGCCCCCGTAGAGCAGACCCGAAAAAACCGTGTGTCTCAGTGGATTGAACCTCGTGCGAAGCTGAACCGTCGTCGCAGCACTGTCGGTGGCCGCGGCAAAATCTAAAATCCTACACTCAGCAATCACCCGACCATCCGGGCTTGGAAGGCGTTGCTGGACATTTCCGGCTTGCAGTCTCATGTAAACCAACGCGACCACAAGGATTGCGCCCACAACCATGGCAATTTTCAAAAGCCGGCCTTTTCCTGATCTCATTTCTTGCATGATAGTTGCCATTGTGCGTAGATCCATCCGGCAATCACCGCAAGGTTCTCGGTCGAACTTGGCTGATCGCCATAGTCGGGGACACCTTTGACGTTCGCAGGTGCGCCCAACGGATTCCCGGGTCCCGCAGTCCACTTTCCGCCTGCCAAAACGTTCGCTGCCGCCGTCCCGTAGGCCGCTAGGCCCGCTCCCCGTTGGCAGGCCGTTACGCTCAGGCCCAAGGCATTACATGTTGCACCAAAATTGAAATTTCCGAAGGCTGCATATTGCTGTCCGGCGTTGTGGGCATAATCCCAGTCTCCGAAAGGCCTAACATTGTTCAACCACGAAATGAACGCAGGCAGGTTCGCTTGCATTGCTTCTCCGCCTGCCGCCGCCGAATCGGCAGCCAGGCTCTGCAGAACCTGATTGGTGACCAGCTGTATGTTTTTGTCGACGCTCTGACCCGCTGGGCCAGGCGGCGCTGCCGGCGGTGCCGTCGAGCAGTCAATCCCTTTCGGGGGGCAGAGACCAGAAGGGTCTGTGTAGTTAACCGGATCGTCCGCACTATAGCTGTAGAAATTGACTCCGCCATTGAAGCCAGTCGGATCACCGGACAGGAACCTTCCGCTCGTGGGATCGTAGTAGCGAGCGCGGTAGTAGTAGAGCGCGGTGTCGCAGTCGAACTGGCGGGCGGTGTAGCGGTACCAGTTGGTGGCGCTGCCGGTCGAGGCCGTCAGGAAGCCGAAGGAATCGTAAGTGTACGTCGCTGCCGTGTTTCCGGTTGGGGTCGTGAGGGAAGTAACCGAGCCCAGGCCGTCCGCCTCGTAGTAAAAAATCAGCGGCTGGCGCTGCCCGACCAGCGGCTCGTCGATCCCTGGACCATACGTGTAACGTTCCGCGATCGTTCCGCCGCTCCCCGTCAACTCCTCGACGATATTGTCTCCGTCGTAGACGTAGGCCGTCGTGCCGCTGGCGTTGGTTTTCTGTATCCGCCGCCCAAACGGGTCGTACTGGAAACTCACCGCGCCGCCCGTGCCCGGCAGCGTCACGCTGGTCAGCCGGTTTTCGAAGTCCCAGGCGTAGCTCGTCGTCGCGCTGCCGTTGGTCTTGCTCAGCGTGTTACCGTTGGCGTCGTAGGTGTAGGGAACGCCCTCGCGCGTTAGCATCTCGTTGGAACTATTGTACGTGTAGGGCGCACCCGGCTGATAGGTGCGGTTGCCCACCGCATCGTAGGTGTAACTTTCCTTCGTGGTTGCGCCCTGCAACACTTTGGTCAGCTCGTACACTGGGTCATAGCTGTAAGCCGAAGCGACATTCGACGGCAGCGCGGTCTTCGACGTGCGGTTTCCTGCTGCGTCATAGGCATAGGACGCGCCGTCCAACGTGGTGTTACCTGTCTGGTGCAGGACGGAGAGCAGCCGCGACACCGAATCGTAGGTGTAGGAGGTGTTCACCCCGTTCGGCCGCGTCAGGCCCGTGCGGCGGCCCAATGCGTCATAGCCGAAGATGAAAACACGGACCCTTAAAATCAAAGGGTCCGGCACCCGAAAGTTCAAAATCGTCCAAAGGCTGGCGCACCCGGCAACCTCAATTCTTGAACAACTCCCACCACGTCGCGCGCCTTACGAAGTATGATAACTTTCCACGTATAGGCTCCGCGTTGATGCGACCGCAGTTGTTCCTCGTGAGCAATCCAGTTTTCAAAATCTCGTCAATCGCATAATCCCTGGCGGAAGAGCCAACAGGCTACTCTCCACAGGGAATGTATCCTACCGGACTCACTTGAAAAGCCTTTGCGCCCTTGGCATCAAATTGAACTTCCCCTTGATCGTCAGTGTGCAGATCGAGAATGTGCCGGCCCGTTTCATTGTTGAAATACGCCCATATGCGGACCCCTTTCGCTATAGGTTTGCCGTTCCGGCCATTCAGGAATTGCACCCTCACCGACGGAGCGTCGCCTGTGCCGCCAAAGAAGACCGTCGGCAGAAGCATTACGATAATCCCCAGCGCTGGGATAAGCATCGGGGTAATGCACGCAGGCCTATTCTTCACGTAGTATTCTCCCACTCACTGAGGACATGGATTCCTAGAGTTATGGCCCAATACATCGATGAACAAGTGGAGTAATGCATCAACGGGATTGTCGGCCCAGGCGGAATCTATGTGGGCGGTGAAAGTTGCCGAATACATGCCGCCGATATTCGAGTTGGGCGGGTGGCCTGCCCTTCCTGCCTTCCATAAGATCGTCTCCGTTCCACGGTCTAATACTACTCCCCTACGTCCACTCTGAGTTAAGAGTCTGAACATGGGGTGCCCTGTCCTTGACGCATTTCAAGGGCGGGGTTCTTGATTTGGACTCTGGTGTGCTCTGGATTGTAACGCCGGCGCGGTCAGTAGTTCCTCCTTATCGCACCATCTAACGCAAAAGCCCCGCCCTCTAAAAAACCGAAGTGCCGGACACCCCAACCTCAACTATTATAAAGACCTGACCACCCGCCGGGAGTGCCACACGGCTGCACGTTGACAGTGACCTGCCTTCCCCCTTAGAATGCGTTGTACGCCAACATCTTTCTGGAGGATTTAACCAGTTCCGCGTCGCGTGTTTTTAGGTGGCAGGAACTGAGCGGATGGGGCCGAAGTATATTTTTGTTACCGGTGGTGTTGTATCCTCCCTGGGCAAGGGCGTTGCAGCGGCGTCGATTGGCTGCCTGCTCGAAAGCCGCGGTCTCCGAGTTACTCTCCAAAAATGCGATCCTTATTTGAACGTGGATCCGGGCACGATGAGCCCGTATCAGCACGGCGAAGTGTACGTGACCGACGACGGCGCCGAAACCGATCTTGATCTTGGGCACTACGAGCGCTTCACGCACGCCAAGCTTACTCGCGAGAACAACTGGACGACAGGCAGAATCTACGAAGCCATCCTCACGAAGGAACGGCGCGGGGATTATCTTGGCAAAACCGTGCAGGTGATTCCGCACGTCACGGACGAGATCAAAGCGGCGTTCCGCAAAATTGCTGTCGATACCGACGTCGTGATCATCGAAATCGGCGGGACAGTCGGTGACATCGAATCGCTGCCGTTCCTCGAAGCGGTCCGGCAGATGCGCCTGGAACTTGGTCCCGAAAATTTTGTCCACGTGCACGTGACGCTTGTTCCGTTTATTCCCACCGCCGGAGAATTGAAGACCAAGCCGACGCAACATTCGGTGAAGGAGTTGCTTTCCATTGGAATTCAGCCCGACCTGCTGCTGTGCCGCAGCGACCGCACCGTGCCGCAGGAATTGAAAAAGAAAATCGCGCTGTTCTGCAATGTGCCCGAAGCGCGCGTCATTTCCATGCCGGACATGGACACGATCTATGCCGTGCCGGTGGCGCTGGCGGACGAAGGACTGGACGACCAGATTCTCCAGATGCTGCATCTCGAAGCGCGGGAACGCGATCTGAGTGCGTGGTTCGAGTTGCTGGACCGCATACGCAAGCCGCAGGGCGAAGTGCGCATCGCCGTAGTGGGCAAGTACGTGCAGCTCGAAGACGCCTACAAAAGTTTGCGCGAGGCGCTGATCCACGGCGGGCTCGCGCACAAGGATCGCACGATCATCGAGTGGGTCGAAGCCGAAGAACTGGATTCGCGCGAGACGGCGGCGCTGCGCTTGCGGCATGCTGACGGAATCCTGATTCCCGGCGGATTTGGCAAGCGCGGCATCCAGGGAATGATCTACGCCATCGAGTACGCCCGCACGCACAAGGTTCCGTTTTTCGGCATTTGCCTGGGCATGCAGTGCGCGACGATTGAATACGCGCGCGACGTTGTGGGCCTTGCCGGCGCGGACAGCACCGAGTTCGATCCGCAAACACCGCACCGCGTGATTTACAAATTGCGCGAACTGCTGGGCGTCGACGAAATGGGCGGCACGATGCGACTCGGCGCGTGGCCCTGCAAGATCGAGAAAGATTCCACGGCCTTCCGCGCCTACGGAACCACCGACATCAGCGAACGCCACCGCCACCGCTACGAATTTAATTGCGAATACGAAAAAGTGCTGACCGACGCGGGTTTCCGCATCACCGGCCGCTCGCCCGACGGCAAGTACGTCGAAATCATCGAAGCCCCGAACCATCCCTGGTTTCTCGCCTGCCAGTTCCATCCGGAATTCAAGTCGACGCCGCTCGTCCCGCATCCGCTCTTTTACGCGTTCATGGGCGCGGCGCACGCGCATCGGCATGGCGATCGCGGTGTGGCATCTGGAAATTCTGCCGCGATTTCCATGTCCGCTAAGCCATCGCCATCCAATTAAATTGGGATTTTAGTGGCGCAGGCTTCCAGCCTGTGGGGGTTGGTCCTTGCAAGCACCAAACCCCGCAGGCTGGAAGCCTGCGCCACTAGGCGCGCGCTGGCAATTGTGGGCGCCGCTTGTGCCACTCAGTGGCTTGCTCGTAGGCGTGGGCGAGTTGGAAGATTACTGGCTCCCCTCCATTGGGGCCGATGATCTGCAAGCCCATCGGGAGGCCCTGGCTTGTGAAACCGCACGGGAGGGAAATTGCGGGCCAGCCGTTGACGTCGAACGGCGAGGTGTTGCGCACTGCCGGCAAAATATCGTCTGCGTGTGGATCTGAAATCGCAGGTGGCGGGATAGGGAGCGTCGGCGTGACCAGCACGTCCACCGAGTCAAACCATTTTTCGGCCGTTCGGCGGACTTGCGCGAGGTCGCGGCGCCCCTGAATGTAGGCGGGGGTAGTCACGTCAGCGCCTGCTCGAATTCGCTTCAAAGTCAGTGGCTGGTAAAGGTCCGGAGTTTTGGTTACGTACTCGCGGTGGTACGCATAAGCTTCGGCGGCCCTGACGACGTCTCTTAAGGTTTCCATTGTATTCGCGGCCAGGGGGACATCATGAATCCCGGCCGTGAGTTTCCCCAATACGGATAAGGCCTCCTTCATTGCGGCTTCGATTTCGGGATCGAGGTCCGCGAAAAAAAATTCGCGGGGCGCGCCAATTCGCAGAGAGGACACCTTCGTCCCGAGAGCTTTTGAATAGTCGGGGACATTCATTTGGACGCTCGTCGTTTCCTGTGCGTCGTACCCGGCGATGACTTGAAGCATGAGGGCTGTGTCCGCCACGGTGCGAGTCATTGGTCCGACGTGATCGAGCGACCAGGAAAGAGGGATTACGCCGCGGATGCTTACCAGGCCGTACGTGGGTTTAAGGCCTACGATGCCGCAATGAGAAGCGGGAAGCCTTACCGAGCCGGCCGTGTCCGATCCAAGGGCTCCGTAACAAAGATCGGCTGCCAATGCCCCCGCCGAGCCGCCTGAAGAACCACCCGGGATGTGGTTTAGTTCCCAAGGGTTGTGCACGGCGCCGAAGTAGCTGACGATGGAGGTGCCACCAAACGCGAACTCCTGCATGTTGGTTTTACCCAAGAGCACCGCGCCGGCGGTCTTGAGTCGGCGCACAACCTCGGCATCTTCCGTTGGAATGCGGTCCTTAAATACGCCGCTGGCGGCGGTCGTCCTCACGCCGGCCGTATCGAACAAATCCTTCAGCGCGATTGGAACACCATGAAGAGGTCCCCGCCAATTCCCGCGCATCACTTCGGATTCGGCCACACCCGCTTGTTGCAATGCGGATTCTCTTGTGATTGTGATGAAGGCGTTCAGTGAGGGGTTCGCTTGATCGATGCGCGCGAGGCACGCTTTCGTGAGGTCCACCGGCGAGACTTTTTTCTTGCGGATCATGTCGGCTGCTTCGCGGATACTCAGTTTAGCGAGGTCGTCACTTTGGCTGCCGCTCACGGGATTTGTCCTTTGAGAATTCTGGTCTGTTTCCGCAACTCCGGGAATCTTCGCGAATGAAATCGCAGTTCCAGCCAGCGTGGCTTTGAGAAAAGACCTTCGCGATAAATCATCGGAAGGATTTGTCATTTGTGGCGGAATGTATCACACAACCTGATTGCGAGTACACGGCAACTCACCGATCGGAAGATTGGCGTTCCGGGGCTTTCCGTTGCAAAACTTGGCTGTCCCGCATACGCTATGATCCGCCCGAGATTCAAAGAGAATTCTGAATGCAAATGGCGAGGGAAATTTCGATCGGGAGCGTCCGCATCGGCGGCAATCAGCCGCTAGTGTTGATCGCGGGGCCGTGCGTCATTGAGAGCGAAGGCCACGCGGTCATGATGGCCGAGCGGCTGGCGGAGATCGCCGCTAACGCCAAGGTGCCTCTTGTTTTCAAGGCTTCCTACGACAAGGCCAATCGTTCCTCCGAACAATCTTATCGAGGGCCGGGACTAGTGGAAGGTCTGCGCATCTTGAAAAAAATCAAGGAGCGCTTCGGGATTCCGATCCTGACGGACATTCACGAAGCGTCTCAGGCGGCTCCCGCGGCCGAGGTCGCCGACGTCCTGCAAATTCCCGCGTTTCTTTCGCGGCAGACGGATCTGCTTGTCGCGGCGGGAAAAACGGGCCGCGTGGTGAACTTGAAAAAGGGACAATTCCTTTCGCCGTGGGAAATGGCCAACGCCGTGGAGAAAGTAGAGAAGACCGGCAACGATCGCATTTTTCTCACTGAACGCGGCGCTTCCTTCGGTTATCAGAATCTTGTAGTCGACATGCGCTCTTTTCCGATCATGCGAAAGACTGGATGTCCCGTGGTTTTCGATGTGACGCATTCGGTGCAACTCCCCGGCGGAGCGGGAAAATCCAGCGGCGGCCAGCCTGAGTTCATCGAGCCGCTCGCGCGGGCGGGCGCCGCCGTGGGCGTGGATGGTATTTTTCTGGAAGTGCATGAAAATCCCGCGAAAGCTCTTTCGGACGGAACTAACGCTTTGCCGCTCGCGGAATTGCCCGCGCTGCTCGGAAAACTGAAACAAATTGCCGCGCTCGTCCGCGGCTGGAGCGTGCAGTGAGCCCCGACCGGAGTCTTGATACGGCGAGACGCGTTCTGCGCATCGAGGCCGAGGCGCTCACCGAGCTCCTTCAGAGGCTCGACGCGAGTTTCGAGCGGGCCGTGGAACTTTTACTGGCCTGCAAGGGCCGCGTGGTCGTCATCGGCATGGGGAAATCGGGTTTGATCGGCCGGAAAATCGCGGCCACGTTTTCGAGCACGGGCACGCCTTCGGTATTTCTGCATCCCGCGGAGGCAGTCCACGGCGATCTCGGAATGTTGATGCGCGAGGACGTCGTTCTGGCGGTGAGCTACGGCGGCGAAACCGAGGAAATCGCGGCATTGCTCGAGACGATCAAGCGGCTGGGCCTGCGCATGATCACGCTTACTGGTCATCCGAAATCAACGATCGCGGCGGCGAGCGATGTCGTGCTGGACGTCAGCGTCAAGGAAGAAGCGTGCTCGCTCAATCTGGCGCCGACGGCTTCCACGACGGCGGCCATGGCCATGGGCGACGCGCTCGCCGTTTCGCTGCTCGACCGCAGGGGATTCAGCCCCGGCGATTTCGCCGCGTTGCATCCGGGCGGACGACTGGGCAAGAAACTTCTGCGCGTCGAAAATCTGATGCACTCGGGAGACGCCATGCCGCGCGTTCCCGTCACCGCGAAAATGCCGGACGTCATTTATGAGATAAGCAAAAAAGGATTGGGAATGACAACTGTCGTGGACGGCGAAGGCCGTTTGGCGGGAATCCTGACCGATGGGGACTTGCGGCGATTGATGCAGCAGCGAGGGGCCGCCACGATTGACCTGGTTGTCGGCGAGTGCATGAACAAGACGCCGCAAACGCTCGCGCCGGCCGAACTCGCGGGCAGCGCTCTGCGCCTGATGGAGGAGCGGCATATCACATCGATCGTCGTGGCTGACGCCGGAAGGAAGCCGCTCGGCGTGGTGCATCTGCACGATCTCTGGACGCTGGAACTGTTCTAGCGGATTCGGTTTTCTCCTCTTTTCTCTGTGTCCTCTGTGTTAAAGATTTTGGCGTGACGCCGGAAAGGCTTTAACACAGAGGACACAGAGAAAACCGAGGGCACGGAGAGTTAAGCGGACCATTTAAAGATAGTTAGCAAGTCAATTCCAATGGCAAAAAAGCAGACTGGCTCAAGATCTCTGATCGCGCGGGCCAAAAAAATTCGGGTGCTGCTCATGGACGTGGATGGCGTGCTGACCGACGGCCGCATCTGGCTGCTTTCGCGCCGCGATGGAACGGCCAGCGAGATCAAGGGATTCAGCGCGTATGACGGGGCGGGATTGAAGCTCGCGCGCGCCGCGGGACTTCGGACCGGGCTTATTACCGGCAGGGAATCGAGCGCCGTCACGCAGCGCGCCAGGGAATGCGAAATCGAGTTTGTGTATCAGCACCGCGCCACGAAACTCGGAGCGTTGGAAGAAATTATGCAAACCACCGGGGCAAGCGCAAACGAAGTCGCTTACGTCGGAGACGATCTCCCGGATCTTCCCGTTCTTCAGCGCGTGGGCCTGGCGGCCGCGGTTGCCAACGCCGTTCCGGAAGTGAAGCGCGCCGCCCATTTTGTGACCACGCGTTCGGGCGGAGAGGGCGCGGTTCGCGAAGTGATCGAGCTGATCGTCAAGGCGCAAGGGAAGTGGGCTGAAGCATCGCAAGACGCCAAAGCGTAAGTTCTGAGACTATTCTCCCACCACAATCCGAATCGGTAGAACACAACCCAGCGACGCGATATTGTACGCAACTTTTCGTGGCGCCGGCGTCCCGCCGGCGGTTCTCGCTGCCTTCACGATCCGCAAAAACGCCGGCGGGACGCCGGCGCCACATGCAACTTCGCGCGAATCTCGTTGCACGATGATGCAGTTCCCGCGCATTCATCCGAATCGACAAGAGTGATAGCCCGCTAGAACAGCTGTCCGCATCGTTCCGCAACGGACGGGAAGAAAGTCCGGCGAAACAAACATTTGCCGTTCTCATTTTTCTTTCTAGTACCTTCGTACCATCACTTTCGTCCCAGTCCACCGCAACTCTATTCCCGCTTCCGTGTTTTGTAATATGCTGGCCGGAATTTTTGCTCGGTATTCGGGGCCCGCCGCAATCATATCTGGCTTTGGTCTATTCAAACGAGTGGAGACCACCGAGTCTTCGCAGGAGACGAAAATGAATTCCAGATTCTCGCATATTTTATTGGGGGTTGTGTTGGCAGCAATGCCAGTATTTTCGGTCGCATGCGGTTCCAGCTCCAGCGCCGATCAGGGCTCGGGCGGAGGGGGAACGCAGGACGGCAGTGTGAATATGATGGTGAGCGATGCTTCCACGGAAGATTGGGCCAACATCGGCGTGAAGATCCTGACCATTTCGCTTGTCCCACAAGGCGGGGGAAGCCCCGTCAGCGTCTACACCGCGCCTAGTCCGGTACCATCCACCAATTTGGTTCAACTCGATCAACTCAGTGATCTGCTCGGAACTTTCACCGCGCCAGCGGGAACGTACACGGGCGCGATTCTTACGATCAGCGCGAACTCAGGCGACGTCACTCTGATTGTTTCCGCGGATCCCGAGACCGGGTTTGCGGGCACTGCTGGAGCGACTATTCCGCCAAGCCAGATTCAGATTCAGGGCGCGACCGGCGGCGCCGGGAGCAAGACGGTCCCGGTCAACGTCAATTTTGTTACCCCACTGGTCGTGACCGCGAACCAAACGAGTTCGATGGACGTGGAATTCGATCTGGCCCACCCGGCGTTTTTGGTGGGACATGTTCCTCCGGCTTCAGGCGGGCAAACGATTTGGGCCGTGAACTTTAACAAAGGTCCCGTCCGCCATCACCCCATCTGGGATATCAGGCGGCTGATTCTGCGTCACACGTATGGCACCGTGACCGGCATCTCCTCGGATGACTCATCCATCACGATCACAAAGGACTTCCCTGTTTGGCCGCCAACCAATCCGGAAACGGCCAACCCGTCCAACCTATCTCTCACAATTCTCGCGGACGCGACGAATGGGACGCTCTTCTATGACGTGGATGCAAAAACGGTCGTCACGATCAAGAACTTCTCCACAGTGGCGAGCAGCCTGACGGGCCGGTTCGTTCGCGTCGCGGCTCGGTATCAATCCAACGGGTCGCTCGTCGCCGTGCGCATCTGGGCGGCTAACGCCTTCAACAGCGTTTGGATCAGTCCTGAAGGCCACGTGCTTCACGTCAATGCGAACACCGACGTGATCGTCGTGCAAAACGAACTCGGCTTCGGCGTCCCGCTACAGGTGAATGACAACGCGGAATTCTTTTTCCGGACTCCGTGGAATGCCGTGGCGGACTCCACGCCCATTGGCCAGGGAACCAGTTTCCTGACGAACAAAGACCTGGTCCGCGGATTCAAAATCCACGCCAGCGTTGTGGATCCTCTGGCCTCACCACTTGTGGCGCAGACGATTGACATCGAAATCGCCAGGTATGACGGCAGCATCTCGGCCGTGAATGCCAACACTTTCACGTACACTTGCAAATTCAACACGGCCACTGACGACTACACATTCGCGCTCCCCTACATTTCCGGCAGCACGCCGAATGGCACCGATCCTTCCACCGGCACCCCGATTAACGGTTTCAAGTGGTGGAGTTTCACTTATCCGACGATCGTTGACAGCGGCATGAACGCCATTCCGGATTTCGAGACCGCGACGAATGGCACGGTGAACTTCGGCGGCACCGCGGGAGCGTATCCAGCCTGGGGCGAAAGCTACGCCATATGGAACGATCCCATCGTGGCCAACACCTGGGCAGTGCCGTGGACTGTGTTGATGCCCACGACTGTGCCCTTGGGTACAGCGGCCACTTCTTACTCGAACGGATCGCCTGACGGAACATTCATGCTGTCCGAGACGGGCGGCGTCACCACAGTGCCGGTGGACCTGAGCACTACGTCGGGTTCAGGGACACTTGTGTACCAAGTGGATCGGACCAATAGCGGCGGCGTGAGCACCGTGACGGTCAGTGCTGTCGACATCACGACCAGTGCCGGCCAAACCACACTTACGAACAACCTCCTCGCCGGGACTCCTGTTAAGGTCTACGGCGTCCCGCAGGCCAATGCCACGATCAAGGCGTACGTGGTCATTTACTTCACGGGAACCACGCCGATGGCGACAGCGGTTGATTGAGCGTCCGAGTTTTTCAGGACGCCTTGATCGGAAGCGATCGACGCAGTTGAATAATGGGGCGCCAGTAATGGCGTCCCATTATCTTTTTTCGAGAAATGGCGAAGGTCGTCGACTCACACGTAGGCCAACACAACTGCTCCGGTAAAAATGAGCGCGCCCCCGACCCAGTGGTGCCAAGTCATTCGTTCATGAAGGAAAATGGCGGCCAGCGCGATTGCCACGACGACGCTGAGTTTGTCCACCGGAGCGACCTGCGAGGCCTCGCCCAACTGCAACGCGCGGAAATAGCAGAGCCAGGACAAACTGGTGGCGATCCCGGACAGAATCAGAAAAATCCAGGTGCGTTTGCCGATCGCCGAAAACGGCCCGTTCTTGGTCGCCATCGCCACCGCCCACGCGAAAATCAAAATGACCACCGTGCGGATCGCCGTCGCCATGTTCGAGTCGATTTGCTGGACGCCAACCTTGGCAAGGATTGCAGTCAAGCCCGCGAAAAATGCGGAGAGTAACGCCCACAGAAACCAATTCATACGGTCTCCTTACGATTTGCTGTGCATTCCGGAGAACGAAAGAATTGTACCGGGTTTTAGTAGCACAGGCTTCAGCCTGTGGGTTTTGACTACGCACGGGCAGAAAACCCACAGACTGAAGCGTGTGCTACTAAAGAGCCTCTCCTGCTTCAATGTGAATGATCGAGTAGGAACTCTGGCCGGGTTCCGTCGCAAACCTTAGCGAAGGCCCGGGATGTTCACACGAATCTTGTAAACGCCGGTGCGAGCGGCGACGTAGAGCGTTTTATTGTCGCGGTCGCCAAAGCAGACATTGGCGACAAATTCCGGCGTCAAGATGGTGCCCAGATGTTTGCCTTCCGGCGACATGATCCAGATTCCCCGCGGGCCGGATTCCCAGACGTTTCCCTTTGTGTCCACCTTCATGCCGTCGGTGATTCCGCCGGCTTTGTCCGAACTCATATCGATGAACATCTGGCTGTTTGTGAGCGTATCGTCGGGCTGCACGTCGTAGCGGCGGACGTACTTGTTCTGGCTTCCATTCGCGTACAAATATTTTTCGTCCGGCGAAAATGCCAGGCCGTTCGGCGTTGCAATATCCTTGATGGCCAGCGTGACCTTCCCGTCCTTCCACATAAAAATTCCGGCGAAATCCAACTCCTTCTTGGGATCCTGATCCCTGCCTCGCAGCCCGCCGAAGCCGTCGGTAAAATAAATTGCGCCGTCCTTCTTTACGACGAGGTCGTTCGTTCCGCCGAATCGTTTGCCTTCGTAGCGATCGGCCAGGATGGTGCGCTTGCCGTCCTTTTCAATGCGGTCGATCGAGCGTCCGCTCCAGGTGGCAATGAGCAATCTGCCCTGGCGGTCCAGCGCCAGGCCATTCGATCCGATCATGAAGAAAACGTCTTTTCGATTGGGGTCCGGTTGCGGCATGCCCACGCGCCAGATGTCGTACCCGGTGTAGCCGCTGTGGTCGAGGTAGAGAGAAACTTTACCTTCCGGCGTGAGTTTATAAATCACGTTCGCATACATGTCGCTCAAGAGCAGGTAGCCGCTGTTGCCCTGATCGACCCACACGATTCCTTCGGTGAATCCGAAATCGTTTTTCACCAGTTCCAGTTTGGCGTCCGGAGCAATGAGCGCGTCGAGGGAGGGATCCAGCTTGACGACCGGTTTGTCGGTGGGCGTCTGCGCACGCAAGGAGAGAGGCGCGATCCATGCCAGGAAAAAAGCAAGCAGGAGCGATTTTTTCATCTTTTCCTCACTCGATCAGAAATGCGGAACAAAACCGCGCACGGTGCGGATTCTTTAGCCCGCGCGCGAAAGGAAGTCAAGAAGTTTTGGCCGTGATCTAATGGCGACTTTGCGGTTTGCGGAAAAAGTAGCACAGCCACTCTTGGCTGTGCGGTCTTCGCTACTTCCACACTTCCACGCATCATCATCGATCGCAAAACCCACACAGCCAAGAGTGGCTGTGCTACTTGAACCCTGGAACGGGAAACACGATCATCATTTGGGTGGGACTCTTTGATTTTCGGAGGATGTACCAGCAGGGTGTGTACCCATAGTGAGGGAACAGAGAATGAACGCAGGATTCCGTTTCCAGTGGCGATTGCGCGTCCAACTCGTAATCCACTTTGTTGCCCTTCTGCGGGATGGCGAGAAGGTGGGGATAGGTCACAACATCGAATGGGTCGCCCGGTTTTTGCGCGCTCATCCGGCGGCGCACGGAAGCAAAGTCATAACCGTATGCGACGGCGAGGAACAGAATGAGTGCGTAGAGGAACCGAATTGAGTATGCGCGCATGAGATGGACTCTCCTCGTATAGTCGCACAGTTTCGCGGCGGAGTGCTTTTTAGTAGCACAGGCTGAAGCCTATGCTACTGGCTTGTGAGAGAAAAAAAGGCCCCGCGACGATTTGCCGCGGGGCCCTTGGCCCACCATCGAGAGGGAATCGATGGTTTGAGTGCCTGCTCGGATTATTCGGCGAGGAAAAGCGTCGAGCCTTTCCGGTTCACAAGGAGCAACGGATTGTTGCCGGCCTTGCGGATCGCTTCCTCGAGTTGCGCGACGTTCTTTACCGGTTGATGGTTCACTTCCTGAATGACGTCTCCGGTCCGCAGACCCGCCGATGCCAGCGGGCTGGACGGGTTGATGTCCGTGACGACGACTCCGGTGGTGGATGCGGGCAATCCCAACTGTCTCGCCGATTGCGCGTCGAGATTCTCCACGGTCACTCCATCCAGGGCTTTCTCCGATGATCCTTCCTCGGTCTTGGCCTGCTCCTTGTCGGTTGGCAATTCGCCGAGCTTTACGGTTACGTCGGTCGGACTGCCGTTCCGCAAGAGTTTCAGGTTCACGGTCGCGTTGGGGTCCATCATCGAAATGGTGTTCCGCAATTCGCGGCTGTCTTCCATTGGTTTTCCGTTGACTTCCAGAATCACGTCACCTCTCTGGACGCCGCTTCTCTGCGCCGGTCCGGCGGGACTGACATCGCCCACGAGGACGCCCTTCATATCTTTCAAGTTCATCGCCTTGGAAATGCCCGGCGTAATGTCCTGGACCATGATGCCGAGGTACGCGCGGTTGACTTTGCCGTGATCGAGGATCTGACTCATCACGCTGCGCGCCATATTGACAGGAATGGCGAATCCGATTCCTTCATTGCCGCCCGATCCGTGCGAAAGGATGGCGGTGTTGATTCCGACCAGTTCGCCGCGATCGTTCACCAGCGCGCCGCCGGAATTGCCGGGGTTAATCGGCGCATCGGTCTGGATAAAGTCCTCGTAATCTTCGATACCCAGATTTCCGCGGTTCAGGGCGCTGATGATTCCCATGGTGACGGTCTGGCCGACGCCGAACGGATCGCCGATGGCCAGAGCGTAGTCGCCCACTTGCACTTTGGAAGAATCGCCGATGGTAATGGCGGGGAATCCGCTTCCTTCGACCTTCAATACGGCGATGTCCGTTTTGGGATCGGTCCCCACGACCGTGGCCTTCAATTGGCGTTTGTCGGCAAAGGTGACGCGAACGTCGGTGGCGCCGTCAACGACGTGGTTGTTCGTCAAAATGTAGCCGTCAGGACTCACGATGACGCCGGAGCCGAGGCTGTCTTCGCGTTGGTCGCGCGGCTTCATGGAGCGGTTATCAGAATTGGGGCCGAACTGTTGTCCAAAGAACTGTTGGAAAAATGGAGGCATTTCATCCGGCGTGTCAAACTGATTTTGGCTGGAGGCCTTCACGATCTTGGACGTGGAAATATTCACGACGTCCGGCAATACCGATTTCACCACGGGAGCGAACCCGGTTCTGCTGGGCCCTTCCGCCGGGTCGGCCATCTTCATGGAGATATGTACGCCGGATGTAAAAAACTTCTGGCTGGCGCGGGTCACGCCCCAGCCGGCCATCCCCAGCAAAAGGATCATGGCGCCGGCAAGAATTTTCGATTTCCCCCTAAACCTCTGCAAATTCATGGCTTCTCCTTATCCGCGATTCCAAAGCTCTAATACCTGGCTCAGCGTTGCCAGTCTGTGCTCCCTCTATAAGACGGATGGCGATGCGGTGGGTTAGCCCGCATTTTCTTACGCGAACTTCTTAAGTTGAGTTGTTTGGTGTATGGGGTTTAGTAGCACAGGCTGCAGCCTGTGGGGGTTCATCTGTGCATGCACCAATCAAACCCCACAGGCTGAAGCGTGTGCTACTAAAGCGCGCGGCCTGCGGCTGCGCCGGAAGCCCAGGCCCACTGGAAATTGAATCCGCCGAGATGGCCTGTGACATCGACTACTTCGCCGATGAAAAATAATCCCGGCACAAGTCGGCTTTCCATCGTCTTGCTCGATAATTCTTCCGTGTCCACGCCGCCCGCTGTGACTTCGGCTTTTTCATAGCCTTCCGTGCCCGCCGGCTCGACGATCCATTCGTGCACTTGGCCTTCCAGCTTTTCTAATGCGCGATTGGTCCAATCTTGCGGCTCGTGCAAATCCAACCAACGAGTGGCGAAGCGCTTCGGAAGAATTCCTTGAAGCGCGGAGCGCGCGGAGGCCATATTTCTTTCTTTGGCTTCGCGAATGGAAAGGGTGACGTCACGGCCAGGGGCCAAGTCGATTCGGATCGCGGAATGCTCTCGCCAATACGTGGATATCTGCAGGATGGCCGGCCCGCTCAAGCCTCGATGGGTGATCAACATTTTCTCCCGGAAAGACTGATGGTCCGTGGAAACCTCGACTTCCGCGGACACTCCCGCCAAATCGCAATACCGCGTGCGATCGTTTGTCCCCAGCACAAGCGGGACAAGCGCGGGCCGGGTTTCGCGGATCTTCAGGCCGAATTGGCGGGCGAGGTCATACCCCAGCGAAGTCGCGCCTAGTTTTGGAATTGAGAGCCCGCCTGTTGCTACGACCAGGACTGGCGCACGAAATTCGGCGGAATCCGTGCAGACTATAAATTCGTCCGCGCGGCGAACCTCTTGAATGGCGCTATTCAGAAAGATTTGTACTCCCGCGGCGCGGCATTCGGTTTCGAGCAATTCCACAATATCCTGGGCGGAACGGTCGCAGAAAAGCTGGCCGAGCGTCTTCTCGTGATACGGAATGCGGTGTTTTTCGACCAGCGCGATGAAGTCGGAAGGTTCGTAGCGGGCCAGGGCGGATTTCGCGAAGTGCGGATTTGCGGAATAGAAGTGTTCCGGCCGGCAATGAAGGTTGGTGAAATTGCAGCGGCCTCCGCCGGAGATGAGGATCTTCTTGCCGACGCGATTGGCCCGTTCCAGGACCGCGACGCGCCGGCCGCGTTTGCCCGCCTCGATCGCGCACATCAGCCCGGCGGCTCCGGCGCCCAGAATTACGGTATCGAATTTGTGGACCATAGTTAGGGAAGCTTGCGCGGGCAAGCCCGCTGCCAAACGATTATTGCATTCCTTGCATGGAATTTGACCGGGATCGCCATTGCCAAGCCAGTTGTCGAGTTCCAAACATTTGCTATATCGCGGATAGATATTGTCGATTGGACTTTCCACGAACCGCGAGTGACAGTAATCGCTAAATATTTGCGCCTTAAAAGCTTGTGTGAATTAAGGGGATCGTGATGGTGCAACCGAGTGCGGGACCGCAACGCAACGAAGAGGAGCTTCCGGCCTTGGCGCCGGCCTCCGATCCGAGACACTCCAGCTATGTTTTGACACTCGAAGAAATCGGCAATCTTGCGGCAGAGGGCGGCAAGCCGGCGGAAACGCTCACGAATGTAGTCGCACTGATCGGCAAGCGATTTAAGACGGAAGTTTGCTCCGCCTATTTGCTTGAACCGGACAGGACCAATCTCATCCTGGCTGCGACGGTCGGTCTGCGCCCGCAATGCGTCGGCACTTTGCGGATGGCGTTGAATGAGGGGCTAGCCGGCCTGGTTGCCGAACAGGTGCAGCCGGTGGCCGTCGATCAGGTCAAGAATCATCCGCGCTTCAAATATTTCAGCGAGGCGGGCGAGGAGGCTTACCAGTCTTTTCTCGGCGTGCCGCTCATCGATGGCGGAGTTCTGCAGGGCGTTCTCATCGTGCAAACAATCGATGCGCGCGTTTTCACCGATGGCGAGATCAAGATGCTGTCCGAGGCAGCCGCGCAGCTTGCTCCGGTGGTGAGCGAGGCGCGCACGCTCGATCGTTTCGTGGCTCCCTTGCAGGAGCGCCTGTGGTCCCTGGCGCGCAACCTGTGGTGGAGCTGGGACAACGATTCCACGAGCTTGTTCCGCGATCTGGATCCGCTGCGTTGGAGACAGCTCAATCACAATCCAATCTCCCTGCTCTCTGAAATTCCGCTGGCCGGGCTCGAGCGCCGCGCGCAAGAACTCGTGCTCCATAGCCGCGTCAACTACGCCTATCGCCGCAAGCGCGAGTACCTCGACGCGGACCACACCTGGGGCGCGCGGCACGCCGGAATTTTGAGGCCGCGCCCGGTCGCCTATTTCTCCGCCGAATTCGGTCTGCACGAATCTCTGCCCGTTTATTCCGGCGGCCTCGGAATTCTCGCCGGCGACCACATCAAGAGCGCATCCGACCTGGGGCTTCCGCTGGTGGGCATCGGCTTGTTTTACGGGCAGGGCTATTTCCGGCAGCGCTTGGACAAGAACGGCTGGCAGCAGGAAGAGTATCTCCAGACGGACGTCAGCCAAATGCCCATGGAGCCGGCCATCGGGACGAAGGGCGAACCTGTCACGGTGCAAATCGAGACGAGGAGCGGCTCAATCCGCGCCAAGGTTTGGCGCCTGAAGGTAGGACGCTGCTCCCTGCTACTCCTCGATTCGAATGTCGAAGGAAACGCCCCCGAAGACCGGGAACTCACATCGCGTCTCTACGGAGGAGATGACCGTTTTCGAATCCGCCAGGAATTGCTGCTGGGCGTCGGCGGATTCCGCGCCCTAAAGGCGATGGGCATCACCCCGAGCGTTCTGCACCTGAACGAAGGGCACAGCGGGTTTGCCGTGCTCGAAGCGATTCGATGCCGCATGGAAGAAGAAGGCCTGGATTTCAACCGCGCCGTTCCACGCGTTTCGCGAGAAGTTGTCTTCACGACCCATACGCCGGTCCCCGCCGGCCATGACCGCTTCGACGCAGGTCTGATCGAAGAGCATTTGGGACCTCTGCGGGATTCCATGGGCCTTTCGCACGACTGGTTGATGTCGCTGGGGCGCGAGAATGCAAACAACTCCAGTGAGAGCTTCTGCATGACCGTCCTGGGTCTGAAACTCTCGCGGCGGGCCAATGCCGTTTCGGCGCTGCATGGGGAAGTGTCTCGCGCGATGTGGACGTCGCTCTATCCGGGAAGGCCGGAAGAGGCGGTCCCGATCCGACACATTACGAATGGCGTGCACGTTCCCACGTGGCTTGCGCCTCAGATGTTTCGTCTCTACGACCGCCACCTCGGGACCGGCTGGGCCGAGCATAGTGGAGAGCCGCAGATTTGGGAAGGCATCGAGAGCGTGGACGACGCGGAACTTTGGGAAACTCACCTCAGTTTGAAAACACGCCTGATTGAATTTGCCCGTTTGCGCGCGGTGGAGCAGGCGGAACTGCGCGGTGAATCGGCGAAGACGTTGCAAAGCCTGGGCAAAGTTTTGAGTCCGGATGCGCTGACGATCGGGTTTGCGCGCCGGTTCGCCACGTACAAAAGAGCGAATTTGATCCTGGCCGACATGGAAATGCTGGCCTCGATGGTGAACGATCCCAAGCGTCCCGTGCAGTTCGTTTTCGCGGGGAAAGCGCATCCCCACGATATTCCCGGCAAACAGGTCCTGCAGCAAATCGCCGAGCTGATGCGCAACAAACGCTTCGCGAACAAATTTGTCTTTATCGAGGACTACGACATCAACGTGGGCCGCCTCCTCGTGCAGGGCGTCGATGTGTGGCTGAATAATCCCCGCAGGCCGCTCGAAGCCTCGGGCACCAGCGGCCAGAAAGTGGTCTTGAATGGCGGCCTCAATCTTTCGGTTCTGGACGGCTGGTGGGCGGAAGCGTACGACGGCTTGAACGGCTTCGCGATTGGAATCGGCCGGACGCACACGAATATGGACGTGCACGATCGGCGCGATGGGGAGAACCTGTACCGCGTTCTTCGCGAGGAAGTCATTCCTCTTTTCTATCAACGCGATCGTGACGGTTTGCCGCGCGGATGGATCAAGCGCATGAAGCGAACGATCCGGACACTCGGCTGGAGGTTCAACGCGAACCGCATGGTGATGGATTACACGATGAAATGTTACATCCCCGCGGCAGGCGGCGCGTCAAGCGACATGCGGGCCATAAGTTGATTTCAGTAGGACAGGCTTCAGCCTGTCGGTTTTGGGTATGCAAGACCTTGTAGTGTTTGTCTGCTGCGGCGGACGAGCATCGGCTTGAATCAACAATGCCCGCCTGAAGGCGGGCGCTACAAAAGCGTCTAAACCAGCAAGCAGCCCAACGATATAGGGTGCGAGATTCCCGAAACGGAGCGGGAAAACTGGGCAGTTCCCCTCATGACAAACTCGACTGCGCCTCAGTGAAACAGAAAACGATCCCGCAGATATTAAGACTTGCCTCAATGCCAGGACCAGCCTACATTTGCAGCATGTTCGCTTCGCGCAGGAGCGCCAGGACTGCGCGATTTCGCGGACACTCTGCGGTCTTAGTGTCACTTCAGGATTCTGGCGCCATTTTGCGATGATGCCGCACGAACGTCGACTCAGCACTCGAAAAACGCCGGAGTATCTTGCCTACATCAGCTTGCCTTCCGATAACGGCGGGATTGTGATTGATGTCTCCGAGGGAGGCTTGGGTTTTCATTCGGTCGCTCCGGTGGAAGCGGATGGGCCGATTCATTTCCGGTTTGCGATGGATTCACCCGAAAGGGTAAAAGCCGTCGGCGAGTTGGCATGGAAAGATGAGTCAGGAAAAACCTGCGGTGTGCGATTTACTGAATTGCCTGACGAGGTTCGTGAACGAATCCGCGTTTGGATCGGTCAATCGAATTCGGGGGCGAAATCGAGGGCGAAGGCAAGTGCCTTCGATATTCCGGGAGCCCGACCGGTGTTCGAAGCCGTAGCCGCGTCCATCAGTAACGCCGAATTGGCGCCGGTTATGGCGGCCGCAAATCCACTTCTTTACAATTTGACGCCTGCAGTCCGCAGCGCGCCATCCAAAAGGCTCGCGATGTTGCCGGTGGAGCTGGATTTCAGGGCGGGAGCAACTGCCGCGGTTGTGCCGCAATTCGTACAAATGCTTGACGGGATGGCTGAACAAGTCCGCATCTGGGTCGCTGAATCGAGAACGAGTGCCCACGCTGATCCGATCGCTGATTCGGCGCTCGAAACTGAAATCGCGCTGAAAAGTGAAATCGAGTTGTCGCCCGCCGTGGATATTCCAGTGGCAGAACCGGAGATCGAGGCTGAAGCTGCGCCCAGCAATAAAGTCGAGTTGTCGCCCGTCGAAGATATTCCGGTTGCGGAACCGTCGGTCGAACCTGAAATGACGCCCGGCAGGAAAACCGAATTGCCACCTGTGGTGGCGGCCGGGAATCCACTTCACTACAATTCAAAGCCTCCTATCTTCAACGTATCGCTGTTTCCGCTGGAGCCGAATTCCGAGACAGGAACAGCGGACTTCGCTGTCCCGGAACCTGTTCCCATGAAACACCCCATAGCCGCGGTCGGGCTGACCATTGCTTTGGCGTTTCTGGTTTCGACTGGGATTTTTTCCTACGTGTGCACGACGCGGGCAGGCGATCTCCTCTTTGACTGGGGAGAAAAAATGTGGGGCGGAGTTTCTTCGCAGCCAATTTCGCAAACCCCTGCGCCGGTCGCGAGTTCCGTGCCCGATTCTTCAAAGCCGCCTCAGCAGTAACCAACCGGGAAAATCCGCGACAAGGAATCACGAAGCCGGATACTGGTGTGTTGAATTCCTGAGCCAGATTATTTCTAAAACGGGCCGGTCCTGATATGATGGCGCCCATCATTCGATTTCCAAATGGTTAAGGCGGCAATTTATGGGAGGTGCTTCATGAAAAGCAAGCTGCTCGTGGTCCTGGCTGCGGTTATGAGCCTGGTGATGTTTTCGGGCTCCGCGATGGCGCACCACGGCGTGGCGGGATATGACATGACGAAGACGATCACACTGCATGGGACGGTGTCGAAATTCGATTGGAGCAATCCCCACGTGGTCGTCTATGTGGACGCCAAGAATGAAGGCGGGGAAATGCAGCATTGGACGATCGAATTCGCCTCTCCGGTTCATATGGTGCGCGCCGGATGGAGCAAGAGTTCGATGAAGACGGGAGACGACATCACCATCGACACGCATCCCTCGCGAAATGGCGCGCCCGTCGGAATTTCCAGCACGATAACGTTCATACTGAAAGTCGTGGTCAACGGCCAGGCGCTTCCCAGCCGATCCGAGTAGAGTAGCCTGCACCCGGGGAGGGAACTTAAGATGCGAATTCACATGGCGATTTTGATTGTTGCGCTGGGGGCGGCGCTGGTGTTCTCTTCTGACTTGCCGGCCCAAACTGCTCCGGCCACGGCTGGTGAAAAGTCGCAGAAAGCCGGCCTCATGTCCGGCGGCATTCCGGACCTATCCGGCATCTGGGACCCGGATTTCCATGGCCCCGAAGGTATCCGGCTGAACACCTGGGATCCATCGGACCCATTTGCCGCGCATCCCGAGAAGTCTCCCATGACGCCGTGGGCAGCGGAGAAATTTAAGGGGGTGAGACCTCCGTTCGGGGCGCTGCAAACATTCAATGATACGAATGATCCCGTGCAGAGGTACTGCGATCCGCCGGGAGTGCCCCGCATTTATATGTATCCCTGGGAAATTACATTCATTCAAACACCAAAAATCGTTTACATCCTGTACGAGTACACGAAGGTGTGGCGAGCCGTCTACATGGATCGCGACCATCCGAAAGATCCGGATACCAGCTGGATGGGCGATTCGATTGGAAAATACGAGGGCGACACATTTGTCATCGACACCATCGGCTTCAACGACAAGACCTGGCTGGATCAGACCGGGCATCCGCACAGCGACGCGCTCCACCTCATCGAGCGCATCCGCCGGCTGGACCACGACAAGCTGGAAATAGCCGTTACGATCGACGATCCAAAGGCTTACACGAAAACCTTCTCGGCGGCGAAAGTGTACAAGCTGACCACCGCGCCCATGGGGGAAACGCTCTGCGCCTATTCCGAAATGAAGGAGTTTCAGGAAAACGTCGTGGACAAAACGCAAACGCCGCCAAGCAAGTAGAGCGCGGGAGTAGCACAGCCACTCTTGGCTGTGCGGTTGTGTTAACTGCACGCGCGGATTACCCAATCTAAATGACGATCGCAAAACCCACACAGCCAAGAGTGGCTGTGCTACTAAAATCTCGTTTGTGACCCCCGTCACGCGCAAGGGTTCCTTCCGTCACATCGCTCTCCTGCGGAAAGTGGCACACTGTTGTGGGATAGAGAGGACAGCAAAAGGAGGGCGTCATGGTCAGACAAGACTATCTTTTCATGGCGATTCTCATGTTGTGCCTGATTTTCTTCACGCACTGGGGAGGAACGCACCACTTCCGGCATTGAGACGCAGCAAGAGGAAGTTCCAACATCGGGAGCGGAGGAGGGCAGATAGGTTAATTCGGTTTCTGTTTCTTGGTGAGCCGCAATCTCATTGCCCATGATACTGTTGGAACCGCGTGATGCGGTCGTCAAGAGGGGGCGGGATGAGCTTTACTATTCATTTGCGGTTTCTGGCAATCTGTGCGCTTGGGATGTTTTTTGTTTCCGCCATGGGCGCCGCGGCTCAGACAAAACCCGCGGCAGAGAAACAGTATGAACAGCTAATTTTTTCAGTCAGAGGTCCGGACCTCTACCACGCGCACTGCGCGGCCTGCCACGGCCCAGACGGCAAAGGCAACGGCCCGGTAGGAGCAGCTTTGAAGACGAAGCCCGCCGACCTGACCGTCCTGGCGAAGAACAACGGCGGAAGATTCCCCACGCAGCGAATCCAAAAGTTCATTTCCGGTGACGAGCCTTCCTTGGTGGCGCATGGCACACGCGAGATGCCCGTCTGGGGTCCGATCTTTCACCAGATCGAGGAGGACCAGGATTTCGGGAACGTCCGTTTGCAGAATTTGATCAAATATTTGGAGACAATCCAGCAGAAGTAGGCTGGACGCCAAGTTCCGTCTGCATCACACATCAGATCGTCGATCTCCGAGGAGTTTCGCGAACGGGAATTGCTCGCAGGTTCTTAGGTCTTTCTACCTGCTAATAACTTAATCAATCATATTATGATACCCTTATTGGTAAGGGGTGTTCCTAAATATGCCTCATTTGATTCCCGATCCAATTTACGGAACAACAGAGCTGGATTCCTCATTAGAGGACTTGATCCGGACCCCAGAAGTGGCCGAACAAAAGCGGAGACTTGAGCGGATCAAGAATCTTGGTCTAATACATATTTCGTTCCCTTCGGCTACGCATTCCAAATGGGAACATCATCTCGGACACCTCAGTGATCACCCAAAACCGGCCAATGAAGGTCACCTGAAAACCGGCCAACGGTAAACCCCGGGACATTGACTCTGGCGAGAGGGCCTATAGCCTCCGTCAGCATGAGCAATGTCTTGAGCGAAGAGAAGAAACAACAAGTCATAGCACTGGGGAAGCTCGGATGGCCTCTACGGCGCATCGAGCAAGCCACCGGTGTGCGTCGAGAAACAGTAGGCGCTTACCTGAAGGCGGCCGGGATCGCGGTACGACCGCCCGGCGCCTGGGGACGGCGAGCGCCGGCAAAACCGGCCAATGAGGTGACCACCGACGCGGCTGATTCAAAACCGGCCAACGAGGTGACCACCGACTTAGGCCCTCCGATTTCACCTCCAACGGGCAACCAGGATCGGGTGACCAGCGCCTGCAAGCCTTACCGCGAACTCATTCAGCAGGGGCTGAGTCGCGGCCGGAATGCTATGGCCATTTGGCAGGACTTGGTTTCCGATCACGGCTTTCCAGGTGGCTACCAAAGCGTGAAGCGTTTTGTTCACAAGCTTCACGGATCCGAGCTGCCACAAGCCGTGGGGATCATCCAGACCGCCGCCGGAGAAGAGGCCCAGGTCGATTACGGATCGGGCCCGATGGTGCGCGACCCGCAAAGCGGAAAATACCGACGAACGCGACTGTTCGTGCTGACCTTGGGCTACAGCCGCAAGTCCATACGCTTGCTGTTATTCCGTTCGAGTTCCCGTGTCTGGGCCGAGCTACATGAGAAAGCCTTCCGTCGACTCGGTGGGTGTCCTCGCATCGTGGTACTCGATAATCTGCGCGAGGGAGTCATCGTAGCGGACATCTACGATCCCACTCTCAATCCACTCTTTCGGGATGTGCTCGCCCACTACGGCGTCGTGGCCATGCCTTGCCGGATTAAAGATCCCGATCGAAAAGGAAAAGTGGAAGCGGGTGTCGGACACGCACAGAAAACTCCTCTCAAAGGTCTGCGCTTCGAGAGTTTGGAAGAAGCGCAGGCTTATCTGGATCGCTGGGAAGAACGCTGGGCAGATACGCGCATTCATGGCACCACGAAACGGCAAGTGGCAGCCATGTTCAACGAGGAAAAACCATCGTTGCTTCCTCTGCCGCTGGAACCCTTCCGCTACTACCAGTATGGAGAACGCGTCGTACATCTGGATGGCTGCGTGGAGGTCGAAGCAGCCTATTACGGCCTGCCTCCGGGGTGGATCGGACGAAGCGTCAAAGTGCAATGGGATGCGCTGCACGTGCGCATCCTGCATCCCAGCACGAATCAACTTCTCCGTGAGCATATCCGCCAGAAACGCGGCTGGTATCGCATCCAGAGCGAAGACTACCCAAAGAAAATGCCGTTCCGTACCGCTCAGCTGTTGCGCCGAGCGGGCCATGCTGGAACCCAGGTCGGCGTACTGTGTGTGGCCATCTATCAGCGCCAAGGTGAGGTGGGGATTCGCCGCATCCTGGGGATCCTCTCCTTAGCCAAGAAATACGGTACGGCGGCTCTGGAAGATGCCTGTGCTGCGGCCATCGAGATCGGTGTGCCGGAGTATCGCTTCGTGCGCCGTTATCTCGAGCGCCGCCCACAACTAACTCTCCGGCAGGTCGATCCGCTGATCCGTGAACTCACCGAGTATCGCGACTTCATCAATCTCAAACTCAAGGAGCAACCAGAATGAATCTGATCGAATTAAACAGTGCGTTACGACAACTGCGCCTCGGAGGCATCGCTGCCGTACTCGAGACGCGTCTGCACCAGGCCCAGGCGGAACCGATGGCGCCCATCGACTTCCTCTCCTGTCTGGTATCGGACGAACTCACACGCCGAACCGACCGGCTGCTGGAGCGACGAAGAAAACAAGCGCAGTTTCGCGATCCGCAGAAAACCCTCGACAACTTCGATTTCAACTTCAACAAAAAGATGAATCGAAGTCTGGTTTTCGATCTGGCCACAGCTGCGTTCATCGCTCGCCACGAAGACTCACTTTTTCTAGGTCCACCCGGCACTGGCAAGAGTCACTTGGCCCAGGCCATCGGACAAGCGGCGATCGGACAGGGCTATCGCGTGCTCTACCGCGAGGCACACACTCTGCTCGAGGAAATCGCTGAATCCACCATCGACGGAACCCGCAAGGAGCATATGGAACTCCTGGCCACCGTGCCGCTGCTCATCATCGATGATCTGGGTATGCGCAAGTTAGCATCCACAGCGGCAGAAGAACTCCTGGAGATCGTCATGCGTCGTCACGAGCGTGCCAGCACGCTACTGACTTCCAACCGCCCTGTGGAAGACTGGGGCAAACTGCTCGGAGACAGCGCGGCCGTCACCGCCATGCTCGACCGCCTGCTACACCACGGTCACATCCTGAAATGCGGACCAAGGAGCTGGAGAACGAAAACGGACTTGCCTGATCAAGAGAAGATGGGATAGAAGAACCATGTCCCGGGCCACATCCGTTGGCCGGTTTTGACCTGACCACCGTTGGCCGCTTTTGACCCGACCACTGAGGCGGAATGACTCATTTGGCAGGTCAGATTAGACTACCTAAGGAAACTCGGAAAAGGTTGCAGATTCTATGTTTGCTAGGAGGAATTGGTCATCTACCTTACACTTACGCGACAGAGGAAGCCGTTCTGGTTTCGGCGAGATTGTCGAGGACCTTTCGACGATCTCTTGAACGTTGCCTGGCTGAAGTCTGGCAAATGGCCTCTGGTGAGAGCGATGGCGATACTGAGCCTTTTAAACAGGTAATTGATGGCATGCAGGTCATGGCATTACATGCCTGGCTATCCGCCCTGAAGATCAAGCGCCTACCGCAAGCTGTAGACATTGGTGACCGAAGAAAACTGGTTAAAGAAAGGATTGATGCGGATTGTGAACTCAACAAGCTGTATCGATTCGTGGCTCGACTTGATTATGTCCAACGGGACCTCTATTACACGGGTTTGGCTAGATTTTGCCTGTCTGCGCAAAGTCTCCTCCGCAGCTATCAAAACTCCGTTGACGACCTGATATCGGCACCGGTGTCGAATCTTATAGACCAATTAAGGAGCTATCTTACTGATTCTCTTTACTATGACGTGCGTTCCGCAAGCGTCGAGGCACTATTCGCGAAAAAACTCGCAGGCATCCTCGTTTCAGGTCGAATTTCTCTGAATGATTTGCTTCATTGGCACGACAACGACCTCGACTCAGCGTTTGAAACGAATGCCGGGAGGAATTGGTGGTCAGATGTTACACAAACGCAATACGCAGAGATCTCACGATCCAAGGTTCACTTTTACCGCCGAGGTAACGCGGGGCGCGATACGTTTGCCCTCGAAAGAGATCTTGTGGGACTACCGAAAAGCAGTACAACTTCCCTGATACGGTACCCAGAGAGTCTGGGATTTGTGGTGCTTTGCAAGAATTCGTTTAGCCCGTTGGATAGATCTGCCGCCACCGAAGTCATTCTCTCCGTTGGCAAGCAGCCAACTAGAATAACGCCCATAACCGAAACGATATCCCGGTTGGAGTCGACGCGACGAGAGCGCGTCATTAGAGGTCGATTAAGAACGAGACCAACATTGGTAGAAGATCTATTGGATTACATTTTTGCCGCGCCAGTTCACGCAGAATATGGGGGCCTTTCGAAGATTTTTGCATCTGGAGTAAAAGCCCTGCCAAAAGAAAAAAAACGAACCCTAATCAGCATACTTCATAATTTCTATGGGTTCTATACCTTTAGCGAATCGGAACCAATTGATGCGGAGTACTGGGAACAGTTCCTGCCATCCACTGCCGTCTTCAAGTTCATGAGCGAAAGACCGAAATGGGTTGCTGAAATACTCCGAGCTGCGGCTCGAGATTCAGCCGAAGCCTTGTCGGACATTGTAGAAGCGGCAAGCTGGGTTGCAGAGCACTCAAGAATTCACACATCGTCCATAAAGTGGATCCTTCCAAGCGTGGTCGTGGAGTCAGATTCGAGCATAAATCAGATTGATGTATGTTCTGTTTATCTTCGAGGTAAAGTAACTGTGGTTCGCTTCATTGAGTGCACAAAAAGCGATAGCGAAGAGAAAGCCGTCGGCGATCTTGAAAAGCTTGAGAAAATAAAGAAGAAGTGCAGGGACTTCGAGGACCTTTCGGTTGAGCAATTGGTTTATGGGGCGAGTCGAGTCCGAGAGCACTTTGCTCCTGTGCAGCAACTTCTAGGGCAGTTTCACATCAAGTCTCGTTAATTCACCCAAGTTCCTGAGTATCAATTTGGCTGCTCAACGTCGACAAAACCTCAAGAGTTGTCGTTCTGGCGCACGTCAATTTCCCAGTGTGGCCATCTGGCATAGAATAAGTTGGTGCAGCGAAAAGTCTTCTGGACCACGTTTGGCGTTTTGGGCCTGATCGCCGATCTAGCCTTGCCGTTTTGGTGGGCGATGGGTGCGACCATCCCTCTTGCCTGGGTCAGTTGGTGGGTCGCTTATCGTAGCGAGTGGTTTTAGTAGCACAGACTTCAGTCTGTGGATGTCCATTCGTACACTCAGGCCGCTCGCGTTAGCCAAGATCAAACGGAATCCCACAGACCGCCCTTCGTGGTTCTCAGGATAAAAAGTCTGTGCTACTTGGTTTTGCGACGGCCGCGTCTTCACGCTACACTGCTTGCGGGAGAACACCGAGTCATTTGCCTCCGATCATCGCTGCACAGGGACTTTCCAAGAGATACGGCGCCGAACCGCTCTTCCAGAATATTTCCTTCACGGTTTCCGAAGGCGAGCGCATTGGCCTGATTGGCCCGAACGGTTCGGGCAAATCGACTCTGCTCGAAATTCTTTACGGCCGCGTGCTTCCGGACACCGGCGAGGTGGCGATTCGCAAGCGCACGCGCCTGAGCAGCGTCGCGCAAAATTCGGAATTTCCGCCGGACGCGACGATCCGTTCCGTGATCGCCGCCGCGCTCGATCGCGCGGAAGTTCCGGAGAAAGACCGGGCCTCTCGCATTGCCGAGCCGCTGGGCCGCGCCGGTTTTACGGAGATGGATACGCCAACTGCGGCGCTGTCCGGCGGCTGGCGCAAGCGGCTGGCGATTGTCGAAGGCCTCGTGCAAGCGCCGGACGTTCTGCTGCTCGATGAGCCCACCAACCACCTGGACCTTGCCGGGATCCAGTGGCTCGAAACGCTTTTGCAAAACGCGCCGTTCGCTTGCGTGGTCGTCAGCCACGACCGCTACTTTCTGGAAAACGTGGCCACGGCGGTGGTCGAGCTGGCTCGCTCGTACGAGAACGGTTTTCTGCGCGTCAGCGGAAACTACAGCACGTTTCTGGAAGCGAAAGAAGTGTATCTGCACGCCCAGCGCAAGCGGCAGGAAGCGCTCGAAAACCTGGTGCATACCGAAATCGAATGGCTGCGGCGCGGCCCCAAGGCCAGAACGACAAAATCGAAAGCGCGCATCGACACCGCTCAGGAATTGATTGGTGAATTGGCGGACCTCAACGCCAGGACCCGCGCTACCTCCGCCAAAATTGATTTTTCCGCGACGGACCGCAAGACCAAGCGGCTGATCACTCTGGATGACGTGACGTACGGCATTGCCGGCCGCACGTTATTCGCGGGTATTCATTTCACCGTTACTTCCGGAATGCGAGTGGGACTCGTCGGGCCCAACGGGAGCGGCAAGACCACTCTGCTTCGCCTGCTGCGCGGCGACATCCAGCCCACGCGCGGAGAAATTCGCAGAGCCGATACATTGCGCGTCGTGTATTTCGATCAGAATCGCGAACTCGACCCGGATATCAGTCTGCGCCGTGCGCTCGCTCCGGACAGCGATTCCGTGATCTATCAGGACCGCGTGATTCACGTCGCCGCCTGGGCCGCGAAATTTCTCTTCGATCCCGAGCATCTCAGCCAGCTCGTCGGCAAACTCTCCGGCGGCGAGCGGGCGCGCGTCTTGATCGCGCAGCTCATGCTGCAACCGGCGGACGTTTTGCTGCTCGATGAGCCGACCAACGATCTCGACATTCCCACGCTGGAAATTCTAGAAGAAAGCCTTCTGGAATATCGTGGCGCGCTCGTTCTCGTCACGCACGATCGATTCATGCTCGATCGCGTCTCGACTATTGTTCTGGGTCTTGACGGTCTGGGCGGCGCGGAACGTTTTGCCGATTATTCGCAGTGGGATGTCTGGCAGCGCTCGCAACAAAGGGGAACCACAAATTTGTCCAGCGGGACCAAGCGTTCGCCCGCCGCCGGGGAAGCGCAGTCCGCAAACGCGAAGAAGAAGCTTTCCTATCTCGAAGTTCGCGAACTGGAAAAGATCGAAGAGCAAATCGCCGAGGCGGACAAGAATCTTGAGGCCAGACGCGCCGCACTGGAAGATCCCGCCGTCACCGGCGATCCGCCGCGCCTGAAGGCGGCGTGTATCGAAATGGATCAGGCGCAGAACAATTTGGATCGTCTTTACGAGCGTTGGGCCGAACTGGAAAAAAAGAAGGGCGGCGGCTGAGAGGTTGACTTCGTGCTGCAGCAGGGAGGCAAGGAAGCAAAGAGGCAAGGAGGCAGGAGAGCAGGGAAGCAGAGAAAATCATTTCCGCGTACTCTGTTGTCAAGGAGCTGCCATGCAGAAGCCGCAAAAGAATATTTTGGCCGTCGATGTGGGTGGAACGCACATCAAAGTGCTAGCCACGGGACGGAAGGAGCCCGTCAAGATTCCTTCCGGACCAAAGATGACGGCCAAGAAAATGGTGAAGGAAGTTCGAGAAGCAACGAAGGACTGGGACTATTCCGTCGTCTCGATCGGATATCCCAGCCCGGTTGTCCACGGGCGTCCGTTGAGCGAACCGCACAATCTCGGAAGCGGCTGGGTGGGATTCGATTTTCGCAAAGCGTTTGGAAGGCCCGTGAAAATCGTGAATGACGCCGCCATGCAAGCCCTCGGCATCTATCGAGGGGGCAGGATGCTTTTCCTGGGCCTGGGCACAGGCCTGGGTTCGGCCATGATTGTGGATGGCGTCCTCGAGCCGATGGAGGTCGCCCATCTCCCCTATAAGAAGGGACGCACCTACGAAGACTATCTCGGCCTCCGGGGGTTGAAGCGCCTGGGGAAAAAGAAGTGGCGGCGTTCTGTGGCGAGAATCGCGGAACAACTTAAAAACGCGATGGGAGCGGACTACGTAGTCCTCGGCGGGGGAAACGCAAAGCTGCTGAAAACATTGCCGCCGGGTTGCCGCTTGGGCGACAACTCGACCGCATTCACGGGAGGATTCCGGCTTTGGGACGAGCCCGAGGAACAAGCCAAATGGAATCGCGGGCTCAAGCTGGAAGCACCGAAGCAGACCAACTAAACTTGTTCCCGTTTTGACCGATGATTCTTTTAATCCGGCAGGCTTCAAGTAAAGCCCGCACCCGTCGGAGTCATCGTATGCCCGAGTTAAACGATCCGGAGATCTATCAAGCTGTCCTCGACAAACTGCAGACCGGCGTTTATATCGTTGACCGAAACCGCCGAATCCGCTTTTGGAACGAAGGCGCGGAGCAGATTACCGGATACCTGCGGCAGGATGTAGTCGGGCGCTTCCTGCGCGATCATCTGCTGACTACAGACGCTGTGAAGGATGTCGATTCAGAGCCTGACGATCCTATTAACCTCGTCTTTCGGGACGGAAAACCTTCGACGATGGATGTGTCCATCCTCCACAAGGATGGATACCGCGTCCCCATCGTTCTTCGAACCAGCCCCATTCGCAACAGCCATGGCGCCGTCGTCGGGGCAGCGGAAAGCTTTGAGAAAAATCGTTCGGCTTCCGATTGGACTCGCCGGCAGGCCGGATTAGCCGATTTTGGCTGTCTGGACGCGATGACTGGCGTCGCGGCGCAGAGCTTCATGGAAACACAGCTTCGCGAGAACCTGACCATATTCGCCGAACACAATATTCCGTTCGGGATCCTCCTCATCCAAATCGATCATATGGATCAGTTCCGCGCAAGCCGGGGCCCGGGTGTGGTGTCCACTATCTTGCGCGTGATTGCGCAGTCGGTGGAGAACTGCGTGCGCCCAAGCGATCTTGTCGGGTGCTGGGGCGCGAATCAATTTATCGCGATTCTATTGGAGTGCAGGGAATCCGAGGTGGCCCATGTCGGGGAGCGAGTCAGAAAAATGATTGGCCAGGCGGAGATTGAATGGTGGGGTGACAGGTTCTCGGTCACCAGCCCGGTGGGCGGCGCGGGTTGCCGGACCGGGGATGATGCCGAGTTGCTCGTTGCGCGAGCGGCTGCGTCACTCCAGGAAAGCATTGAAAAGGGCGGGAATTGCGTGACCGTTCTCGCCTGACATGGCAGGAGCAATCCGGAGGTTCGGAAATCGATGTTTTCGATCATAGGAATCGTGGTGGTCTTTGGCGCCGTGGTTGCCGGGTACTTGATGGAACACGGCAATTTGAAGGTTCTGATGCAGCCCGCGGAATTGATCATCATTCTGGGCGCCGCGATCGGAACCGTGCTTGTCGCCAACCCGCTCCACATTCTGAAGAAAATCGGCAGCGGAATCGGCGGCGCTTTTGGGGGATCTCCGTTCACCAAACAAAGGTACCCAGACGACGCCATCGAAAAGCACGGCGTCCACGGCAGAACGGTGCGAGTTTTGCAGAAGCCGTTCACGCATGAAAGCCTGGCGCAGAGCGTCCGCGAAGCCCTGGGCCCGGTAGCACAGACTTCAGTCTGTGGGTTTCCGGTGAGTATTCCGGGCCGAACGCGTTAGCCAAGATCAAGTGAACCCCCACAGACTGAAGTCTGTGCTACTAAAACCTGCCTCAAAGAGCGCACATCCCTCCACAGTCGTGGTTGACTTCCTGCCGTGGTGCTCTTGTAATGGATAGCGCGAAACTATGAATTCCCTCTGCAGAATGGGTTCGTGAGCGGTTCCGGAACAGCGGTCGCCAGCCGCTTCGCCTCGAAGCGCTCGTCGTTTCTTGTGGCCTCCGGAATCTTCCTGAGCCGCATCGCGGGACTCATTCGCGATCGCGTCTTTGCGCATTATTTCGGAAATTCCGACGCCGCGGACGCGTTCAAGGCGGCCTTCCGGATTCCCAACGCGCTGCAAAATTTGTTTGGGGAAGGGGTTCTTTCCGCTTCCTTCATTCCTGTTTACGCCGCGCTGCTCGCGCGCGATGAGGATGAGGAAGCCCGCCGCACCGCGGGAGCCGTGGCGGCCCTGCTCGCGCTGAGCACTTCCATCCTCGTTTTATTTGGCGTTTTGGCGACTCCTTATCTGATTGACGCGATCGCGCCGGGATTCACCGGCGAAAAACGCGAACTGACGATTCGGATTGTCCGCATCCTGTTTCCCGGCGCGGGGCTTTTCGTTTTTTCCGCGTGGTGCCTCGGAATCCTGAACAGCCACCGGCGATTTTTTCTTTCCTATACGGCGCCGGTGATTTGGAACGCGGCGATGATCGCCACGCTCTGGGGATTCGGCGCGCGATACACGCAGTTTCCGCTCGCCATTATCTTGTCTTGGGGATCGGTCGTTGGCGCTGCGCTGATGGTGGCGATTCAATTGCCCGTTGTGCTGCGTCTGCTGCAAGGTTTGCACCTGTCGTTTGCATTCCATCTCGAAAATGTCCGGACGGTCGTGCGCAATTTCTTTCCCGTCTTTTTCAGCAGGGGAGTTGTGCAGATCAGCGCATACGTGGATGCGCTGCTTGCAAGCTTGCTGCCGACAGGTGCAGTTGCCGCGCTAGCTTACGCGCAAACGCTGTACACCCTGCCCGTGAGCCTGTTCGGGATGTCGGTGTCGGCGGCTGAACTTCCGGCCATGTCGGGGGCGGTGGGTGCGGAATCCGAGGTCGCCGAAGTGTTGCGCGCGCGTCTCAATGCGGGCCTGCGGCAGATTGCATTTTTTGTGATTCCTTCGGCGGCTGCGTTTCTAATACTGGGAGACGTCATCGTCGCTGCGATTTACCAGTCGGGCCGTTTCACGCATTCGGATGCGATCTACGTGTGGGGAATTCTGGCCGGTTCGACGGTAGGGTTAGTCGTGTCCACTCTTGGGCGGCTGTATTCGTCCACGTATTACGCGCTTCGGGATACGCGCACGCCGCTTAACTATGCCATCATTCGAGTGGTATTGACGACTGTACTCGGATATCTCTCGGCGATTCCTCTGCCCCACCTTCTCGGGATCGAGCAGCGCTGGGGGGTCGCGGGGCTAACGGCTTCTGCCGGCCTTGCCACTTGGACCGAATTCCTGCTCCTGCGCCGAACTTTGAATCTGCGAATCGGGAAAACTGGTCTTTCGGCTTCGTTCGTCGCTAAAGCATGGGGCAGCGCTCTAGTGGCTGCAGGAATCGGCAGGGCGCTGTTTTACGTAATCGGGCATCGCAATCCGATTCTCGTCGCGGTCGTGGTCCTAGGTCCATTTGGAATGGCGTACTTCGCCGGAGCCGCGTTGCTCGGTCTGCGCGAAGTCCGAGCCATATTGGAAATGTTCTCCCGGGTGAGTTCCCGGTTTTAAATAACTAAAAAGATGATTCGGAATTTACCGGGCCGATTTCTCTTGAGTTGCCGGGGCTTCTATCGGTTTTCGCGCGGGTGAATCCGGTGGCGCTGCCCGTAGATATTGCGCGGGCCAGCTTATTTTTTGTTTCAGTTCGCGCGCGGCTCGCAGCGGCCAGTAGGGATCGCGCAGGAATTCACGCGCCATGAAAACCAGGTCGGCCTGATTTTTGGCCAGGATATCGGCAACCTGTTCCTTTGTCTCGATCAATCCGACGGTACCGGTCGGAATATTTGCGTCGCGCCGAATCCGTTCGGCGAAGGGAACCTGAAACCCGGGGCCGGCAATAATTTTCTGATCCACGGCGAGTCCCGCGGAGGAACAATCCACCAGGTCCACGCCCAAAGGCTTGAGCTGCTTAGCCAGTTCCACGGATTGGTCCAGGTCCCAGCCGCCTTCTTTCCAATCCGTGGCGGAGATTCGAATGAACAGAGGAAGATTTTCCGGCCAGACTTTGCGGACTGCGGAAACAATTTCGCGCCCGATACGGGTCCGGTTTTCGAACGACCCTCCGTACTCGTCTGTGCGGAAATTGCTGAGTGGAGAAAAGAACTCGTGAGCCAGATAGCCGTGCGCTGCATGAATCTCCAGGACCAGGTAGCCCGCTTCCGCCGCGCGGCGCGCGGCCTGTGCGAATGCCTCCACGATAGTCCGGATCTCCTCTTTCGTCAGGGCGCGCGGCATGGGGTAGGTTTCCGAGAAAGCGGCCGCGCTTGGCGCCACCGGCACCCAGCCGCCATCTTCGACCGAAACTTTGCTGGTGCCTTCCCATGGCCGCTGCGTGCTGGCTTTGCGGCCGGCATGGGCAATCTGCATGCCCGGTACAGTCCCCTGGCTCTTCAGAAATCGAACAATGCGCGAAAGAAACTCGACGTGCGCGTCCTTATAAATTCCGAGGTCTTCAGCGGTGATACGGCCCTCGGCGGTGACTGCGGATGCTTCCGCAAAGACCAAGCCGGCGCCGCCTGCCGCGCGGCTGCCCAGGTGCACCAGATGCCAGTCGTTCGCGAATCCGTCCTGGCTGGAATACTGGCACATCGGGGAAACTACAATGCGATTTTGCAGGGTGACTCCGCGAATCGGCAGTGGGTCAAATATTTGGGCCATGTTCTCCTCTTGAGATTTCCGTTATGGTACGCCTTAGTTCAGACTCGGGTGTCTTCAAACTGCGATGCAGCTCGCGGTATTGGATGCTTCTTAATCCCGGTCCGGTGCAGCGGGATATTGTACAGTCTGACAGCGCACCTCGTCTGCATTTTGTGAGGCCAATCACCTCATCGTCGGGATGCGCTGCCAGAGGACGACGTGAAAACGGAAACTTTTGTTCGCCGTTCTCGAATCGACGCTCCCGCCGCCAAAGTGTACGCGTGGCATGCCCTGCCGGGTGCGCTGGAGCGGCTCACGCCGCCCGGGGAACATGTGAAAGTGATTGAGAAATCCGGCGGAATCGAACGCGGCGCGCGCGTCGTTCTCCAGTTCGGGCGATGGCCATTCAGGCAGCGATGGATCGCGGAGCATCAGGACTTCGAAGTCGGCCACTATTTTTCCGATGTCCAGGTTTCAGGCCCGTTTGCGTACTGGAAACACACGCACACATTCGAGCCGGACGGACCTTACGCCTGCTTTCTCGAAGACCGCGTGGAATATGCTCTTCCGTTCGGCGTTGTGGGGCGATGGCTTGCGGGGTGGTACGTGCGGCGAAACCTAGCGAAGCTGTTTGAATATCGCCACCAAGTTACGGCTCGCGAATTGTAGTGGCACTTCAATCGGTTTCCTGTGTGACGATGTGAACATCTACCGAGGGCGCGTCCCGCAGGAAGCGGTGGATGGCGGTCATGTACAAATATTTCCTCCATCCTTCGACCGCGGAACGGCCGAAGATGACCTGCGTCATATGTTTCTCGCGAACGAACTCCGCTGTGGCGGATGACACGTCCTTGCCCGTCAATTTCACGACCTTGGCGCCGAGGCTTTCCGAAAATTGAATGTTGGCGTTGAGCGAATTTTTGTCCCGCTCCGAGGTGTCGTGGCCGATGTCCACATAGATGGCGTACAGTTCGGCGTCCATGCGGCGCGCCATGCGGGAGGCGCGCGCGATCAAATATTGCGCCCGGGGATTGGAGCTGAAGCACACCGCGATGCGTTCCCGCACCGGCCACGGATCATGGATGTCCTTCTGATCCATGTAAGTTTCCAGGCTGCGGTCCACCTGTTCCGCGACCTGGCGCAGGGCCAGCTCACGCAGAGCAATGAGATTTCCTCGCCGGAAAAAATTCTTCAGCGCCTGATCGACTTTTTCGGTGTGATAAACCTCGCCGCGCTTCATCCGGTTCTGCAGCGCTTCCGGCGTCAAGTCGACCATGACGATTTCATTGGCGTGTTCCAACACCCAATCCGGAACCGTTTCGCGGATCTTGATTCCGGTGATCGCGCCGACGGTGGGGGCGATGCTTTCGAGGTGTTGCACGTTGACCGTCGAAAGCACTTCCAATTTCGCTTCGACCAGGTCCAGCACGTCTTCGTACCGTTTGCGGTGTTTGCTCCCGGGAATATTGGTATGTGCCAGTTCGTCGACCAGAACGACGCGAGGCTTCCTAGCCTTGATGGCGTCGGGGTCCATCTCTTCGAAGATAGTGCCTTTGTATTCGATTTTCCGCCGGGGGACTTGTTCGAGTTGGGAGGCAAGCTCGGCGATCCCTTTTCTTCCATGCGTTTCCACGAAGCCGACGACAACGTCCTCTCCGCGGCTTCGCCGCCGGATGGCTTCGCTCAACATGCTGTACGTCTTGCCCACGCCCGGGGCGTAGCCGAGGAAGAGCTTCAGGATTCCCTCGGTCCGCTCCTTAGGGGAGACTTCTTCCAGCCATTCTTCCGGTGTCTTTGTCATTGCAGATATTCTCGTTCATTCCGGCCAGGAAATGCTAGGCTAGAATCGCCCTGTGACCAAAAATCTGCCCACTACTCTTGCCCGATATGCGGCCTCGCTGGCCGCGGTTCTGGCCATTACGTATTTCTACCGGGATAGGCACCAGTTTAGCCTGACCACGGTGGCGTTCACTTATTTGCTGGCCATTCTCGGAGTCTCGACTCTGTGGGGACTTTCGGTGTCGGTGTTCATGTCACTGGCCGCAGCCCTGACATACAACTATTATTTCCTGCCGCCCGTCGGCACTTTTACGATAGCGGACCCGCAAAACTGGGTCGCGCTGTTCACTTTTTTGGCAACTTCGATTCTGGCCAGCGATCTCTCTTCACGCGCGCGCAACCAGGCCGCCGAAGCCAACCGCCGGCGCCATGAGGTGGAGCGTCTATACAAATTCAGCCAGCGGCTGCTCAGCGCCGGGAATCCGATCGAATTGTTGAACGCCATCCCGCGCCAGATCGTGGAAACATTCGAGGTGGGAGCGGCGGCGCTGTTCCTTTCCGACAAGCAAAAAGTCTACCGTTCGGGTATGAATTTGCCGCAGCTCGATGCGGGTTTTCTGAAAGCCGTTGTCGCGCGCGAAGAGCTACAAATAGATGCCGAGCACAGCGTCTGCTTCGCCCCCTTGCGGCTCGGCTCGCGGATTCTTGGCAGCATGGGCATTTCGGGTCCGGTCCTTTCGCGGGAGTCTTTGGAGGCCATGGGCACGCTGATCGCGGTCGCCATCGAGCGGGCTCACGCCATCGAAATGGTGGGCAAGACCGAAGCGGCCCGCGAGGGCGAACGCCTGAAATCGGCCCTGCTGGACGCGATTACGCACGATTTCCGCACCCCGCTCACCTCCATGAAGGCTTCGGTCACCACGCTGCTTTCTCCGGCCAAGCTTGACGGGGGCCAGCGCGACGAACTGCTCCACATCATCGACGAAGAGTGCGACCGATTGAACCGTCTCGTCGGAGAAGCCGCCGAGATGGCGCGCCTGGAAGCCGGCGAAGTCAAACTTCAGCTCGAACCCGTTCGCGCGGACGATTTGATTGCGGGCGCGCTCGATGTCTGCAAGGGGGTCCTGGGAACGCGTCCGATCCGAATTGAATTGAAACATCCGGAGCTGCGGGTCCGCGCGGACCTCGCGCGCGCGCAGGAAGTGCTCGTTCATTTGATCCAGAATGCAAATTTGTATTCCTCTCCGGACCACGCCATTACCATCGGCGCGGAAGAAAAGGACGAGTTCGTGCAGTTCAGCGTGGCCGACCAGGGACCGGGGATCGGCGAGGCGGAACTCGGGCTGATCTTCGACAAATTTTATCGCGGCACGGACCAGCGCTATCGCGTGCAGGGCACGGGCATGGGTCTGCCCATCGCCAAAGCGATCGTCGAGGCGCATGGAGGAACGATCGGGGTCATCAGCCAGGTGGGACACGGGTCTGTGTTTTCCTTTAGCTTGCCGATCCTCAGGGGGACGACGGAACAAAAATGAGCACACCCACGATATTGGTTGTGGATGACGAACCGCAGATTCGCCGCGTGATGCGGACGACGCTGTCGAGCAACGGCTATACGGTGCTGGAGGCGCGAAGCGGGGAAGAAGCGCTCGAACTCATGCGCAAGGAGCGCCCCGAGCTTGTCCTGCTGGACGTCAATATGCCGGGGAAAAGCGGTCTCGACACGTGCCGCGAAATTCGCGATCAATCCGACGTGGCCATCATCATGCTGACCGTAAGGAATACGGAGCACGACAAGGTGCTGGCGCTCGATGCGGGAGCCGACGACTACGTCGTAAAACCTTTCGGCATGGAAGAACTCCTCGCCCGTATACGCGCGGCCTTGCGGCGCACGTCTTCGGCCGAGCCTGTTCCCACGTATGTTTCGAGCGATCTGGAGATTGATTTCGAACGCAGGAAATTGCTCGTTCAGGGCCGTCCGGTGCGGTTGACGCCGAAGGAATTTGAACTCCTTCGCCACCTCGTGGCCAGCCAGGGCAAGCCGCTGGAGCACCGGCGCCTCTTGCAGGCCGTCTGGGGACCGGACTACGGCGACGAGACGGAATACCTGCGTGTGTTCATCAACCAGCTGCGGAAGAAGATCGAGCCGGACCCTGCCCATCCCAAGTACATTCATACGGACCCGTGGGTGGGCTACCGGTTTGAGCCTGCCGGTCCCGCGACGAGCAAGCCCAAGAAGAAATAGCCTTGAGTAGCACAGACTGAACAGACTGCGGAAAAAATGTCTTGTTTTGTCATTCTGAGCGAAGCGAAGAATCTCTCTTCGATTTAAGTATGAGAAAAGAAACAAGGAGAGATTCTTCGCTTCGCTCAGAATGACAGCGCTTTGAGTTTCTCCGCAGCCTGTGAAGTCTGTGCTACTTGTGCATCGGATGTGTCGTATCCAAATCCAAATTCAATTCCAGCACGTTGACGCGGGGCTCGCCTAAAAATCCCAGTTGGCGGCCTTCGGTGTGGTTGGCGATGAGGGTGCGGACGTCGGTCTCGCTCATGTTGCGCTCGTGAGCGACGCGGGGAACCTGGAAGTCCGCGGCTTCCGGGGAAATGTGCGGGTCGAGGCCTGAGCCGGACGTTGTGACAAGGTCCATCGGAACAGGAGTGCCGGGATTTTCCGTTTGGGCCTTCTGAATGTCTGCGTTCATGCGGTCAATCAACATTTTATTTGTGGGGCCGAGATTTGACCCGCTGGAATTGCCCGCATCATAACCTGCGTTTCCCGCGGCGGAAGGGCGCGAGCGGAAATACCCGGGCGAGGAAAACGGCTGGCCGATCAGGTGCGAGCCGATGAGTTTGCCGTTGGCGGTGATGAGGCTGCCGTTCGCCTGCCTCGGAAAGATCAGCTTAGCCAGACCCGTCACCACAAATGGGTAGATGATGCCAAGCAGTACTGTGGTCACTACGGTCATCAGTATCGCGGTTACAAAATGCTTTTTCATAGCTGTTTCCTCACTTCGGTCCTCATGCCCACCCAATCCTGGTGATGATCATATCGATCAGCTTGATGCCAATGAAGGGCGCGATAATCCCGCCCACGCCGTAGACCAGCAAATTCCACCGCAAGAGAGCCAAAGCGCCCACTGGGCGATACTGCACGCCGCGCAAGGCCAGCGGCACGAGGGCAACGATGATCAGCGCGTTGAAGATCACGGCCGACAGGATCGCCGATTCGGGAGTCTGCAGCCGCATGATGTTTAGAGCCTGGAGAACCGGAAAAGCCCCGGCGAACATGGCGGGGATGATCGCGAAATATTTCGCCACGTCGTTGGCCACCGAAAACGTGGTCAGAGCGCCGCGCGTGATCAGCATTTGCTTGCCGATTTCCACCACTTCGATCAGCTTGGTCGGATTGGAATCGAGGTCGACCATGTTGCCGGCTTCCTTGGCCGCCTGTGTGCCCGCGTTCATCGCGAGGCCCACGTCCGCCTGCGCCAGCGCGGGTGCGTCGTTGGTGCCGTCCCCGGTCATCGCCACCAGTTTGCCCTTGGCCTGTTCCTTGCGGATCAGCGCCAGCTTGTCCTCGGGCTTAGCTTCAGCCAGAAAATCATCGACGCCGGCCTCCTGCGCGATGGCTGCGGCAGTGAGGCGGTTGTCTCCCGTGATCATTACGGTGCGGATGCCCATCGCTCGCAAGTGATCGAAGCGCTCGCGCATGCCGCCTTTGACGATGTCCTTCAGCCGCACTGTGCCCATGATTCGGCCGTTGACAGCGACCAGCAGCGGCGTGGCGCCGGAGCTGGCAACAATTTGCACCACGTCATCGACTTCAGACGGAACTGTGCCGCCATGTTCGATGACATATTTTTTGATCGAGTCGGGCGCGCCCTTGCGAATCGAGCGGCCGTCAAGATCGACGCCGGACATGCGCGTTTGCGCGGTGAAGGGAATGAACGTGGCATCCATGGAGGACAGTGGCCGCCCGCGCAATCCGTACTTTTCTTTTGCCAGAACCACGATCGAGCGCCCCTCGGGAGTTTCGTCGGCCAGGGAAGCAAGCTGCGCCGCGTCAGCGAGCTCCGCGTCCGTCACGCCGGGAGCGGTAATGAATTCGGTTGCTTGGCGGTTGCCGAGCGTGATCGTTCCGGTTTTGTCGAGCAGCAGCGTGTCCACGTCGCCCGCGGCTTCCACGGCGCGGCCTGACATGGCCATTACATTCCGCTGAATGACGCGGTCGATTCCCGCGATGCCGATGGCGGAAAGCAGTCCGCCGATCGTCGTCGGAATCAGGCACACCAGCAGAGACCACAGAACGAACGGGCTCTGCGGGGCTCCGGAATAAATGGCCATGGGTTGCAGAGTGGCCACCGCAAGCAGGAAGATGATAGTGAGGCCCGACAGCAGAATGTTTAGCGCAATTTCGTTCGGCGTTTTCTGCCGGGACGCGCCCTCGACCATTTTGATCATGCGGTCAAGAAAAGTCTCGCCGGGATTCGAGGTGATGCGGACTTTGATTTCATCGGAAAGCACCCGCGTGCCTCCCGTGACTGCGGAGCGGTCACCGCCCGATTCACGAATCACCGGTGCGGATTCACCCGTGATGGCGGATTCATCCACGGAGGCCACACCTTCGATGACTTCTCCGTCTCCCGGAACAAATTGTCCGGCGATGACGATTACCACGTCGCCCGAGCGAAGTTTGGAGCCGGAGATTTCCTCCTTACTTCCATCGGACTTCAATCTATACGCGACCGTTTCGGTGCGCGCCTTGCGAAGCGTGTCGGCCTGGGCTTTGCCGCGCCCTTCGGCCATGGCTTCGGCGAAATTGGCAAACAGGACCGTGAACCACAGCCAGATCGTGATTTGGAATTCAAATCCAAAAGAGTGGGAGTGGCTCATCAAATCTCTGATGAGGTCGACGGTAAGCAGGGCCGCGCCAATCTCGACGACGAACATTACGGGATTCTTCATCAGCGTGACGGGGTTTAACTTTACGAAGGAATCCCACGTTGCCCTGCGGGCAATTACCGGGTCCCAGATAGACTTGCTCTTCCTTGCCGATTGGGCTGTCATGTGTGTTTATTTTCCTTAGAAAGTCTTGCCCGCGTACATCAGCAGGTGCTCGAGGATCGGGCCCAGGCTGAGTGCCGGGAAAAAGGTCAGCGCGCCAACGATCAAAATCACCGAGATTAGCAGACCGGAGAAGAGTGGCGTCGTCACCGGGAACGTACCGGAAGATTCCGGGACATGCTTTTTCCGCACCAGGCTTCCGGCGATCGCCAGCACCGGGATGACCATAAAGAATCGTCCGAAAAGCATCGTCGTTGCAAGCGTCGAGTTGAACCAGAGGGTGTTGGCATTGAGGCCGGCGAAGGCCGACCCGTTGTTCGCTCCGGCCTCCGCATAGGCATAAAAAATTTCGGAAAGCCCATGCGGCCCAGCGTTCGCAAGGCTCGACACGCCGAATTTCGAGACCATGGAGATGGCTGTATATCCCAGGACGAACAACGGATAAATCAATACGGTGAGCATCGCCATCTTCACGTCAAACGCTTCGATCTTCTTGCCTAGATATTCCGGCGTGCGGCCTACCATCAATCCCGCGATGAACACGGAAAGGATGATGAAGACAATGATTCCGTAGAGGCCGGCGCCGACCCCTCCAAACACAACTTCTCCCAGCAGCATATTGATGAGCGGGATCATCCCGCCGAGGGGCGTGTACGAGTCATGCATCGAATTTACCGCGCCGCAACTCGTGTCGGTTGTCACCACGGCCCAAAGAGTGGAGTTCGCGATGCCGAAGCGGACCTCCTTGCCCTCCATGTTGCCGGTGGCCTGCAAGTGGTTCGCCGGAGTTTGTATCAAGGGATTTCCCCGCGCTTCCATCCCATAGGCCACTGTGACTCCCACCAAAAACAGAATGGCCATCGCGCACCATACAGCCCAGCCGTGGCGCTGCGAACCCACCATCTGCCCGAGCGTGTAGGTCAACGCCGAGCCAATCGCAAAAATCAAGACCATTTCGAAGATGTCAGTCAGAGGAGTGGGATTTTCATACGGGTGAGAGCTGTTAGTATTGAAAAATCCGCCGCCGTTAGTTCCCAGTTCCTTAATCACTTCTTGCGATGCCACCGGCCCCTGCGCGATCGTCTGTTCCTTGACGACCTGCGTCGTGGCCTTTCCGCTCGAATCCGTGGTCTGCACCGTTTGCGGATCGACGAGCTGCGCTGTGTCGTACGGTTTGAAATTCTGCGGCACGCCCTGCCAGACCAGGAACAGAGCGCCCAGAATGCAAATCGGCATCAGCACCCAGAACGTCGCCCGGGTCATGTCCACCCAGAAGTTTCCGAGGGTGTCCTGTTCGCGCCGCGCGATCCCGCGAACGATGGCGATGGCCAGGGCAATTCCGACAGCGGCGGAAACGAAGTTGTGATAGGCCAAGCCCGCCATTTGCGTCAGGTAGGACATCGTCGTTTCCGGGACGTAGGCCTGCCAGTTAGTGTTAGTTGTAAATGACGTTGCCGTATTGAACGCTAGGTCCGGAGCTACTCCGGGGAGCTTCTGCGGATTGAGCGGCAGATAGCTCTGGGCGCGTTGCAAAAGGTACAACACAAGCATCGATACCGCGCTGAACAGCAACATGGAGGCGGCATACTCAGTCCACCGCATTTCCTTCGTCTCATCGACGCCCGTGAGCCGGTAGACCAGCTTCTCGATCGGGCGCATGACCGGGTCAAGGAACGTTTTCTCCCGGTTAAACACGCGCGTCATGAACGAGCCCAGCGGTTTCGTGAGCGCGAGCACCACCAGCAGGAAGAACAGGATTTGGAACCAGCCGTTGTTTGTCATGGTCAGAACTTTTCCGGACGCAGCATCGCGTACACGAGATAGATGAGCAAACCCACACACACCGCCAGCGATACGACCGTATCGAGCATTTTCCTTACCTCAATCCATCGCAGAATTTCACGTACAGTACGGATAGCACAAAAAATAGCAGCGTCGAGATGGTAAAAATCGTGTCCAGCATCGCCGTCCTTCCTTGACAACTCCCGGCGCATCATACCCTGATGCGCCGGGTCCGGCTCAACTTACCTTGTGGAAAACCGCCTTGCGGGCGCTTGCTGTGTCACGGATGAGGCCGCGCCGCGAGCCGGTTCGTTACTGTACTGGGTGCGCGTCTGAAACGGAATCACGGAGACGCCGCCCTGGGCCGAGTGAGAAATCGGGTGGGTCATGACGAACACGTCAGCCCAGTCCAGCCGCCCAAATTCCATCGCGTGCTTCCGGGCATCGCTCTGTGGCCGATGTCCCTCTTTCCAGAAGTTTGCCAGCACATAGAGCAGAAAAATGACGCCCAAGCCATTCAGAACAAAAAAGATTGTCATGGCCATTGGACCCCCTTCCGGCGCTGGTTGCGTACCTTAAGGAACTTTCCAGCGCCCCGCCGCGTAGTGCCATTCGTCGCTTTTGCTGTCTTGCAAATCACCTGTTCTGTTCCCGTCTTACAAGCGAATCATGCAACTTTCCAAGTTAGGAAGTCGTGCACAGCTCATAAGGATTCTGTAAGACGGCGATAAGGTCCTTCTAAGTCCTCTTGTTCCAGCGGGCGGGCACCCCTACAATGACTACCTCTTGTTTATGTCCTACTTCCTTCAGAGTCATCGTTCTGGACGCCTAGCCGCATTTTTGTTCCTGGCGCTTCTGGCCGCGGCCAGCGCGCACTCGCAGGAACGCGCGGACTGCCGCGCGTTCCACAGCGCCCTTCTCCATTCCTCCGTGCGATATTGCGTTTATCTGCCGGCCAGCTATTCGGCGGATGATGCAAAGACGAGGAAATATCCCGTGTTGTACCTGTTGCACGGGCTCGGCGGGAACGAGCAGTCCATCGCTCTGGATGGGGAGTGGACCAGCTTGCAGGATTTGCGCCGGGAACACATGGTCGGCGAATTCCTAGTCGTGGCGCCGGACGGGTGGGACACGTTTTATGTCAACTCACGGGACGGAAAAACTCCTTACAGCGATTTTTTCTTGCGCGAGTTCATCCCGTTTGTCGAGCACACTTATCGCGTTCGGACGGAGCGGGCGGCGCGCGGGATCACCGGTTTTTCGATGGGCGGGTACGGCGCACTGCGAATGGCATTCGCGCATCCGGAGCTGTTTGGTTCGGTCAGCGCGCACAGCGGGGCCTTGATGCGGGCGCCGCCCCTGGGAATGACCGCCGGGGCGTCATCGGGAAATCTGGCGGCGGAGTTGCTCGCAAATGTTTTTGGCAATCCGATCGACCGGAACTTCTGGGATCTGAACAGCCCTTTCGTGCTGGCGCGGAAAAATGCGGCTGGGCTTTTGAAAATGAAAATTTACTTTGATTGCGGCACGGAAGACTCGTATGGATTCTATCGCGGTGCGAGCGAACTGCACGAAACGCTCGATTCCCTCAAGATTCCCCACGAATTCCACCTCTACCCGGGCAGGCACAGCGTCTCCTACTTGCTGGCCCACCTCGAGGCGTCCTTTGAATTTCACTGGCGCGAATTCAATTCGGCGAAATGAACAGAAGTGTGAGGAGTGCAATCGGAGTGTCGCCCCATTCCAGGCGGGGTTGACAATATGTCACGTTTCATGACACATTATGCCGCCAATAGTGACTCTGATCCCGACAGGCAGAGAAGTTGTTCAGGGTGTCTGTCATTTACCGTAGCGAATGTTTAGGAGCTGACGAAACTTTTGATGTGTGGGCGATAGGGATATATTGCGCTCGCGTGGGGAAGTCCTTCTCCAAGTTGAAGCAAGTAAGCCGTCCGCAGGATGAAAGCGGGCATCCTCGTTTCCGGCCGAAGCGCAGACCTCGGTCGCTCGGACCTCTTTGGATTTCTCTCGCGTCCGCGATGGGCGACAGTTCCCAGCCCCGCTGACGATTGTGCAGGAGGCGCCCGTGCGCACGATCATCGCAGCAGCAATCTTCACCTTTCTTCTTTCGTCCTTTTGCTCGCCGCTCGCGGCGCAAACCAATCCGGTGCCTTTCTTGAACAATCCCACGGTGCCCGCAGCGGCGGTGCCCGGCGGGGCGGGATTCACGCTAGCGGTGAACGGCGCCGGATTTGTCAGCGGAGCGACAATCCTGTGGAACGGAAGCCCGCGCGTGACGACATTTGTCAACGGAACCCAACTGTCAGCCGCCATTTTTGCGGCGGATGTCGCCACAGAGAGGATCGTTTCAATCACCGTGTCAAATCCGAGGCCCGGTGGCGGCGTTTCGAACGCGGTATTGTTCTCCGTCACGACGCCGACCAAATCGCTTGCATTCACCCAGGCGGTGCTGGAAGACAATTTCCAAGGTTGGATATCCGAGCCGACGGGTCTCCTTGCTCAGCCGAATCCGGCCGACGGCGTCCCCGTCGTAGCAGTCTCCAATGCCAAATGCGTGGTCCCGGCGAGTTGCACTCTTGACACCGGCACGATCGCGATCGACTCGATCGATCAGCCGCAGGGATTTCTGAGTCATGACATTCAGGACAGCCCCCAGACGATTCTCGGCGGCGATTTTAATGGAGATGGGGTTCTTGATTACGTAACGCTGGGCGCCGACCTAACTACGAATACGCCTTTCTCCGGGTGGGTTTCGCTGGGGATTTCAGGCGGCGGTCTCAACAGTCAGCAAACATTTTCGCTGCCGTCCGGTTCGACCGCCTCGCCGGCTCCCATCGCCGGCGATTTCGACGGCGATGGCCGCCTGGATATCATCACCGGCGGCCAATCCGCAGTCTTCTTTGTTCCCGGGAACGGCGATGGGACGTTTGGCACGCCGATTTCAAGCGCCACCGAAAGCGCCACTGAAGGCGGCTTGGCGGCTGGCGATTTCAACGGAGACGGAATTCTGGACCTTGCCGTTACCAACCCACTCCTCAATACCGTGTCTATTCTGAATGGAAATGGAGACGGCACCTTCAAGGCCCCGGCGGATTTTGCGACGGGTTCCTCGCCGGGAATGGTCGCCACCGGCGATTTCAACGGCGATGGCAAGCTCGATCTCGCAATCCTCGACAGTTCGGGCACGAATATTTCGATTTTGCTCGGGAACGGCGACGGCACATTCAAAACGAATGTCGAGTACCCCGCTGCGCTCGCCGGATTTGCCTTGGCCATCGGGGATTTTAACGGGGACGGCATTTTGGACATCGCTGTCTCGGATACCGTCGGCCTCGTGAATATACTTCTCGGGAACGGCGACGGCACATTCCAAAGCCCATTGAACTTCACGACAGGAGGGGAGCCGGAATTAATTGCCGCGACGACCTTCGGGTTCGACTCCTTGCAGCCCGTAGGACGGGCGGGATTTGCTGTCGTGGACCCGCTGAATAATGCGGTGCTGATTTTTGCGCCGGTCGCTTCGCAAACTGGACCGGGGAATCCCGTGCCAACGATATCTACCATTTCTCCGACGAGCGCGGTGGAGGGCAGCGGTTCGTTCACGCTCGCCGTGAACGGGAGCAACTTTCTTATGAGTTCCACGATCAGTTTTGGCGGCCAGGCCGAACCAACCACTTTTGTGAGTGCGTCGCAACTGACGGCGGCCATCCCGGCATCCGCGATTGCAACTCCCGGGGCGGAATTGGTTCTTGTATCCACGCCCGCGCCGGATGGAGGGGTTGCCGAGTCGAGTTTCGCCGTGGTTCTTCCTCCGCCGACGATTTCCGCAATCATCCCATCTATCGCGGTCGCGGGCTCGCCGGGGTTCACTTTGACGATCAACGGCGCGAATTTTGTGAACGGTTCGACGGTGAACTTCAATAGCTCGTCGAGGTCCGCTGTGTTCGTCAACTCGACGCAGATCACAGCTTCGGTTTTGCCCGCGGATGTTGTGAACGCGGGGACGATCAACATTTCCGTGACTGACCCGATTGGTGTGGGCAACAGCGGAGGGGGAACAACTTCCTCCACAACCCTGACGGTGCTTCCGGCAAATTCGCAGCCGACCGTCGGCGCTCTTTCGCCTGCCAGCGCTTTTGCGGGTGGACAGGGATTTACACTGACGATTGGTGGGACAGGATTTTTACCTACATCGGTTGTGACGTTTGGCTCGAAGACCGTGAATTCAGCCTATCAAAGTCCCAATGAGTTGCAGGCTTCCGTCCCTGCCAGTGCCATTGCAGTTGCAGGGACGCCGCTCGTTACTGTGGCAAATTCCGGTGGAAATCCATCCGTGGCAGTGTCGTTTGCCGTCAATAATCCCGTCCCGGCAGCCGCAAGCATTTCGCCGCCGAGCGTACCCGCGGGGAACGCGGCAATCACAATCAATGTTACGGGCACAAATTTCGTGCCAGGTTCCACCGTTCAAGTGAATGGTTCTTCGCGCGCCACTACATTCGTGAGCCCGACCTCTCTTACCGCAGCCCTGCTCGCGAGCGATTTCTCAAGCAGCGGGACATTAAACATCACCGTGAACAATCCGAACCCCGGTGGCGGAACCACAAGCCCGCTTGAGCTTCCCGTTGTGGCGGCCTTCAATGTGAGCGCAACCCCACAGAGCGCTACGGTTTCGGCCGGCCTACCGGCCGGCTATAGCCTGATGCTTGCCCCTGCGAACGGTCAGCCTACGCTCAACGGGGCTGTCGCGTTTTCCATTTCGCCCCTTTCGCCCCTTCCTGCAGGTGCGAACGCAACTTTTACGCCATCGAATGTCCCTGCGGGGAGCGCCGGCACGAACGTGATGCTTGCGATCACCACAACCCCGCGCGCGTCAGGCTCCTTCGTGCAAGTTCCGCTTGGCGAATGGCCGCATGGAACTTTGCTGCTGGGAGCGGGACTGGCCATCGGGATGATGTGGTTTGCACTTGGGGCGCTGCGCGGCTCCGCCGGGCGCCTCGCACCGCGCTTCCTGATCTTAGTGTCGTTCGTCGTTGCGGCGGGCCTTACGGCTTGCGGGATCAGCGGAGGCTCACCTGGGCCACAGGTCAACACTGTTACAGGAACCCCGGCGGGAATCTACATGATAACTGTTAACGCGACATCGGGAAATGCAACAGTCCCCACTACCGTCACGCTGACGGTTAAGTGATAATCGTCATTGTGATTTTTCTTGGGAGCATGGATTTACGGAAGGACTTTGGCGGGGTCAATCGTTCTTCTTGGATCCGATCCGCGTCAAACGTTTGCGCCTGTCTGGTGCCGTTGGGACTGGTTCTCGTCGCCGCGCTAGCCGGGAGTGTCCCGGTCCGCGCGCAGGAGCCTCCGCCGAATCTTCAGCCGCCGGCCGCCCCTGCTGAAGTGCCCGGACAAGTCGTGCTGAACTCCTCAGGGCAGTGCGTCCAGCCGCCGCCCATGGTCCGGCTGCAGGATTACGACGGGCCCTTTCAGAAGGTCATAGGCACGCTCACTAGAAAACTCGATCGGCAGTCGGTTCACCTTCCCCACTACAAGCAAGGCCTTGTCCTTTGCTCGCTTGAAATCAAAGCCAAATTCTTTTTGTTCCTTCACGATTCCGTTGATCCTGAAACGATCTTGGGCGCTGGATTCGACGCGGGGATTTCACAGGCAGAGAATGATGATGCGCCGTTTGGCCAGGGCGGCAAGGGATATGCCAAGCGGCTGGGAGCCAGTTATACCGATGAAATTCAGTTCCGATTTTTCAAGGAGTTTGCTTATCCTACTGTTTTTTCCGAAGACCCGCGGTACTACCGGTTGGGCGAAGGCCCGGTGGGGCGGCGCTTCCTGCACGCCGTGACTCACTCCGTTGTGGCGTACCGGGACAATGGCAGGCCCATGTTTAACTTTTCCGAATGGATGGGAGAAGTCAGCGCAGTATCGGTCAGCAACCTCTATCATCCCGGAGCGCGGCGCGGCGTAGGGCCCGCGGCTGAGAATATTGCTTTCGACGTCGCCTTGGACATCGGATATGACGAGCTCCGGGAATTCTGGCCGGAAGTTGCGCGAAAATTGCGCCTCCCCTTCCGTTATCAGAACGAGCCGCCGCCGAATGCGCTTCCGGCCGGGAGGTAATCTTTGCGCGGGACACCGCCGCGTATTCTAATTGCGGTTTTCAACAAAGTGCGCAGGGTTGTCGTAGCGCCGGTGTCTCGCCGGCGCCACAAGATCATGCCAGCTTGCCAACGTGGGCTTCGAGCAAGCCCCAGGCGCGCGCTCCAATCGTTTCTTTCCAATGGGCGTAATAGGACGCCAGGCGGGGCCGGAACGAGGAAGTGTCCGCTTCGTTGAAGGTCATGCCCTGAGTCGCGAGCTTGGTGCGAAATTCGGTGTTGAGGGCGCTCAATTCTTCCCGCTGCAGGCGAACGAATTTTACGGTGTTGCGCTCGATGATCCCCTGCACGTCGGCAGGGAAACGCTGCCACAGCTTCCAGTTCGCGAACAGATTGAATCCGGACCAGCCGTGATTGGTCATGCTCACATATTTCTGTACTTCGTAGAGTTTTAGAAATTCGGCGACAGCCAGCGGGTTGGTCTGCGCCTCGGCTGTGCCATTTTTCAAGGTTTCGTACAGCTTATTGAAATTGGCGACCACGGGCGAAGCACCCATCGCTTTCCATGCTTCCACGTAGATGGGAGCGTCCGGAGTGCGAATTTTCAGGCCTTGCAAATCCTCCACCGTGCGGATCGGATGGGTCGAGCAGGTAATCTGGTGGAATCCGTTGTCGAAGCACCCTTTTGGAACAGCGTAGATGCCTTTGGTTTTCATCTCCTCGCGCAAATAATCGCCCAGATCGCCGTCCAGCGAGCCAAACACCTGGGCCGGTGTGCGAAAGGCGAAGAGAAGTCCTTGCACGTTTGACGCCGGCACCAGATTTCCGATGGAGCCGCCATTTAATGTGAAAAAATCCAATTCGCCGCTGACGACCATATTGAGCGCAGCCGGATCTCCTCCCGCGATCTTGTTGTTGTCCGGGAAAGTCTGAACCTGCACGCGCCCGTTCGTTTCTGTTTTCACGGCGTCCCACATTTGCACAAGCCATTTATCCAGCGGGCTGTCGGCCGGCTGGTTGTGGAACTGGCGCAATTCATATTCCGCTGCACGCGTACGGCGGCTGATGAGCAGCGCTCCGCCGGCGGCAACGAGGCCCTGTGTGAATTTCCTTCGAGAGATTTTGTGAATCATGAATTTCTCCTGGCTGCAGTAGGCTGCTCCAGCTAGAACCTGTGTGGCATCTTAATTTGGAGCAGGCCAGCGGCTAAAGCCGCATCGATTCTGCAAACTCAATGGCACGGCTGAACAGGCTGCGGAAAAATCTGCCAGTCTAGGTTCTTGGCTTTCCGAACCACTTTTTTTTCGAGTCCAGCGGCCATTTTTCTTGCTATTCCGCTCTTCGTTTCGCGGTTGTTGCGCCCCTCCGAAGACACCACGGCCTTCACCTACACCGCCGGAATCAGTTTCACGAGACGCAGCAGATTGGCCGCCGTGGCCAACAAGCGGAACAACCAGTTCACCTTCTTCACTCCGCGCACCTTCACCTGCCGTAGAATGCTGTTCAATTTCGCCCAACCAAACACTTTCTCGACTAGCTTGCGCTTCTTCTGGCTGATGGCGTAGCCCGGGTCGCACCGTTCCTGCTCGGTCAGCCAGTTCGGCCACTTGGGATTGGGTTCGTACTCGGCCACATGCGGGATCACTTTCCGCTCCCGCAATCCGGCGATGAATTCTTTCTCCTGATACAACTTGTCGGCTCCCAGCGTGATCGCCACAGTGTGCTGGTCCACCCGCCCCGGGCTCCGGCCCCACTGATCCAGCATCGCCAGCGCCGCTTCTCGTTCGGCCGAGGTGGCGCATGGCGTGGCCAAGGCCGCCATCACCAGTCCGTTGCGATTCTCCGTTATTAGGTGTCCCAAAAAACTCGGCTGCGCTTGCCCCGCAGCGCTCTTCTTGAACAACCGCGCCTCGGGATCGCTCTTGGATTCGTGCGTGTCGCGCAGCAGCTTCTTTCCGCGCGATCCGCTTCCTTTCTCCGGCGGCTTCTGCTTGGGCACGAAACTCTTCCGGCTGGCCCAAGCCTGGATCAGCGTCCCGTCCACCGTGAAGTGTTCCTCGCTCAGCAGATCGTGTTCCCCCGCTTGCCGCAGCACCGCCTCCAGCAAGCGTTGCGACACCTCTCCCGCCATCAGCCGCTCCCGATTCTTCGTGAACACCGTCACATCCCACACCGGATCATCCGGATTCAATCCCACAAACCACCGGTACAACAGGTTGTAATCCAACTGCTCCATCAGCTGCGTCTCGCTGCGGATCGAATACAGCGCCTGCAACAGCAGCGCCCGCAACAATCGCTCCGGCGCGATCGACGGTCGTCCTCGGCGCGCGTACAGCGCCTCAAAATGACTCCACATCTCCTCCAGCCCGCGATCCACCATCGGCCGAATCCGCCGGAGCGGGTGATCGCGGGGAATCCGTTGTTCCAATGGAACGTAGCTGAATACTTCGCTTTGTTTTTCGTCTGGTCCGCGCATGTCGTCTTAGATGTGCAGCATTCTCTCCAGTTGCCAAACAGACGAATTTTTCCGCAGCCTGTAAAGCCGTGCCCTACAAAGATGCTACCGTCTTGCAAAAATTCTGCGACTAACAGCATGCACTTCAGGCTAACCCATTTGGCTTAAGGACCGCCCGAAATAGAATGCGCGGGCGGTCTGGTCATCCCATCCGACATTGCAGTGCGGGATCGACCATTTCTGAATCTTGGTTGGTTCGGTTACCGCCTTGCCCAGAGCGGGGCAGGACAGGCAGTACGACCCTGCGTGCGTCCCGATCCAGATCAGGTTTCGGTCGAACTCGACGAACACATTCTCCGTCGTGCCGCGCCACCAGGAATCATAGTTATTGATCTCGCCCTCGAGCGGAGGCACGAACCACGCGACTTCTTTCGGCTCGGTGGGGTTGGAGATGTCGAAAACGCGCACGCCGGCATTGAACCAGGCGATCACGATGATCGCGGGGTTGGATGTGCCGGGCGCGAGCCAGCATTGCGTGTTGTGCGAACCAAAACGTCCGCGCGCGAAACAAAAGTCCGTGTAAGGAGCATCGGGAGGCGCCGCGGGGCGAGGGAAGAAGCCGATGATCTTAGGATTTTTCGGATCTTTCACGTCCATCATGTAGGGCGTGTGATAGTTTTCGCGGCAATCCGCTTCGAGCGCTTCGTGCACGGCGACAACTTTGTTCAGAAGCCGGGGATGGGCTCCGTCCGCAATGACGGGATAGCACGTGTGGAACGGAATGGTTCCGAAGGTGTCGAATTCATATTGCATGTGGCCATAGGGCTTGGGGTGTTTGATGTCGGACAAGTCCATGGCGTAAAAACCGAATGCGCCAAATCCGCCGTAGCCGATCGTGCCGCCGTCTTCGACGCGCTTGGGCACGGTGATCGCGCCGTGATTTCCGGTCCAGGAGGTATGGTCTCCGGCGAAGCGATATTTCTTGTATTCTTCTTCCTCGCCCAATTTTTGTCCGGGGACCCACCACCGGGAAACTTCCTGCACGTTTGCGGGATCGGACATGTCCACGATCATGAGTGCATTGCTGTAGGGGCGCTGGTGATTCTCCAGGCGCAGCGTTTCATCCCATCCGCAATCGAGATAAGCGTACTTTCCGCCATCGTAAAAGTTGTGGTGGGTGCCGTTGCCTTTCTCTCCGGTGTTGTACTCCTGAAGCATATTCGGCTTGGTGGGATCGGTGATGTCGTAGTTGCGGATTCCGCGGAGCCCTTTGTAGGCGAGGACTTTGTCTCGCAATTCCTTGTCATACTGGCCGTGAGGATATTGAATATTGGCGCTGGTGAGCGGCTGCGCCGCGGTACACATCATGATCCATTTCTTGAGCTTGGTGTTGTAGACGACCGCGCCGCCGCCTTGAATCACGCGCTTCTTATTGAGCGCGACCGGATTCTTGGCTTCGCTGACGTTCGATAAAGTCTCCGCCGGCGGGCAATAATCGCTGCTTGCCCTTGGCCCACATGGCCATGAGCGGTTCTCCGCCGCTGATGGTTGCCCCGGGCAGGTGGGAGATCACTTCCATGTTGTGGATATATTGCTTCTTGTCGAGAAACGTCAGCGAGCCGAGGGCCAGGGGAATTTCCGGGGGTTCGTTCGAGGTATACAGTCCTTGCACCTGCGCGCGCCAATCGTGCCGGCCAAGCCTGCGGCAGTCGCGCCCACCGCCGCGCCCACTGCGCTTTTCAGGAGCGATCTCCGGCTGAAACTTTTTCGCGTTCCTAAGAGCTGTTCCGCGCTGTCTTTGGACGAGACCCAAGGTTTGCGGCTTTTCGACATGGCTCTCCTTTGCCCGGTTCTGATTGTCGTGGGGGCGTGCAACGTCTTCAAAAGACTAGCACCGAAATCTTTACACCCAAATGCGCCCTCATGCCGCGCATCATACTCTAACTATTTGTGGACGCAAAGTTTCCGGGCTCGATTGTGATTGTTAAAAATCTTTAATCTTTGTGACTGAGCTTTGTGCGATTCTCCTTGTCGCGCAATTCAGTCTTTGCGTTAAAGTAGTGGCTTAGTCAGGCAGGGGCCTTTGTTTGGCGCCTCGCGACCCCAAGGAGCGAGTATGAGCGTGACCGACACCAGTGCTTCCATTCATAACGCCGCTACTCCAATGGAGATGCTCTGCATCAATACGATCCGCACTCTTTCCATGGACGCCGTGCAGGCGGCCAACTCGGGGCATCCCGGCACGCCCATGGCGATGGCGCCGCTGGCCTATTGCTTGTGGCAGGAATTTCTGCGGTACGATCCGAGCGATCCGCTTTGGCCCAATCGCGACCGCTTCGTTCTCTCCGCGGGGCACGCTTCCATGCTGCTGTATTCGGTGCTACACCTGGCGGGAGTGAAGGAAGCGGATAAGAACACTCTCGAGATTCTTAGTGGTCCCGCCGTCCGGCTCGAAGACATCAAGAATTTCCGGCAGCTCGGGAGCCGCTGCGCCGGCCATCCGGAATCGCACCTGACGACCGGCGTCGAGACGACGACAGGGCCGCTCGGCCAGGGATTCGCCAATAGCGTGGGGATGGCGCTGGCCGGAGAATGGCTCGCATCACGATATAACCAGCCCGGGTTTGAAGACATCTACAATTTCAACGTGTACGCGCTGGGCGGCGATGGCTGCATGATGGAGGGAATTTCCAGCGAAGCCGCGTCGCTTGCCGGGCACCTCAAGCTTTCCAATCTGTGCTGGATCTACGACAGCAACCGGATCACGATCGAAGGCGGCACGCCGCTGGCGTTTTCCGAAGATGTGGCCGCGCGATTTGCCGCCTACGGTTGGCACGTCGTGCACGTTCCCGACGCGAACGACCTGGACATGATTCGCTCGGGCTTCCGCGCGTTCCTCGGAACGAGCGACCGGCCGACGATCATCATCGTGAACAGCCACATCGGATGGGGTTCGCCGCACAAGCAGGACACCGCCGCCGCGCACGGCGAGGCGCTCGGCGAAGAAGAAGTCAAGCTGACCAAGCGCGTCTACGGCTGGCCAGAAGACGCGAAATTCCTCATCCCCGACGGCGTGTATGAGCATTTCCAGAAGGGAATCGGTGTCCGGGCAAAAACAGACCGCGATCGTTGGACCGCGCGATTCGGCGAATACCGAGCCTCATATCCCGAATTGGCCGACGAAATTTCGCGCATGGAGCACCGGCAGCTGCCGGTTGGTTGGGACAAGGAATTACCTTCCTTTCCCGCCGATGCGAAAGGGCTGGCCACGCGCGACTCTTCCGCCAAAGTCGAAAACGCGATTGCGAAAAATGTTCCGTGGCTGATGGGCGGTTCGGCCGATCTCGCGCCTTCCACGAAGACCTTGCTCACCTTCGAGCCTGCGACCGGGTTTCAATCCGGCAGCTATTCTTTCCGGAATTTGCATTTCGGGATACGCGAGCACGCCATGTCCGCGATCATCAACGGGATGAGCCTGACCAAGGTGCGCCCCTTCGGCGCCACATTTTTCGTCTTCACCGACTATATGCGCGGCGGAATGCGGTTGAGCGCGATCATGGGAATTCCAGTCATCTACATTCTGACGCATGATTCGCTCGGCGTCGGCGAAGATGGGCCGACGCATCAGCCGATTGAGCATCTGGCGATCGCGCGCGCCACGCCAGGCCTGATCACGCTGCGCCCGGCGGACGCGAATGAAGTGACCGAAGCGTGGAAGGTGGTCATGCAGCTGCAGCACGAGCCCGCGCTTCTCGTTTTGACGCGCCAGGCGCTGCCCACTCTGGACCGCACGCGATTCGCTCCCGCCGCGGGGCTTGCGCGCGGCGCGTATGTGCTCGCCAAAAATGGCGGAGCGCGTCCCGATGTGCTGCTGCTGGCCACGGGCAGCGAAGTTTCGCTGTGCGTCGAGGCGTTCGAGCAGCTTTCGAAAGAAGGGATCCAGGCGCGGGTCATCAGCATGCCGTCGTGGGAACTTTTCGAAAAGCAGGATCAGGCGTATCGCGATTCCGTTCTGCCGCCGGCAGTGAAGGCGCGCGTTTCAGTTGAAATGGCCGCCACGTTTGGCTGGGAGCGCTACGTCGGAATTTCCGGCCGCAGCATCGGAATGCACAGTTTCGGCGCTTCCGCGCCCATCAAGGCGCTGCTGAAGCATTTCGGCTTCACCGTCGAGAACGTCGTCGCCGCGGCCAAAGAACAAATTCAATCTGCGAAGCGCTAAGTAGGACAGGCTTCAGCCTGATTGGTTTAAATTTCAGCGCGAAGAAATCCAAACCGACAGGCTGAAGCCCGTCCTACTGGGAACCGAGGGGAACATGGACGCACCGGAACTATGGAAACGCTACCGCCAGTATTTTTGCCGCGTGGATTCGCTCGACCTCTCGCTGGATATCAGCCGCATGCATTTCGACGAAGCGTTCCTTGCGTCGATGGAACCCGCCATGCAAAAGGCATTCAACGACATGGACGCCCTGGAAAGCGGCGCAATCGCCAATCCTGACGAGAAAAGAATGGTAGGGCATTACTGGTTGCGCGCGCCGCAACTCGCGCCCGCGAAAGAAATCGCAATGGAAATCAGCGGCACGGTGGATTCCATTCAAGAATTTACTGCCGATGTGCACGCGGGAAAAATCAAGCCGCCCAAGGCGGAACGATTCACGCAAGTGCTTGCGATCGGCATCGGCGGCTCGGCGCTCGGGCCGATGTTCGTTGGCGACGCGCTCGGGGAACCTTCTTCCGACCGCATGAAAATGCACTTCATCGACAACACCGATCCCGACGGGATCGCCCGCATGCTTGAAACGCTGAAGGGGCTGCTTCCGGAGACGCTGGTCATTGTGACCAGCAAAAGCGGCGGGACTCCCGACACGCGCAACGGGATGGTGGTCGTCGCCGAAGCCTATCGCGCGGCGAATTTGAATTTCGCAAAGCATGCGGTCGCGGTCACGATGGCCGGATCGCACTTGGACAAGCAAGCGACTTCGGAAGCGTGGCTCGCGCGCATTCCCATGTTCGATTGGGTCGGCGGCCGGACGAGCGAACTTTCTGCGGTGGGCCTGCTTCCCGCGGCCCTGCAGGGAATCGACATTGTCCGCATGCTCGCCGGAGCCGCGGCCTGCGACGCCGCCACGCGCGTTCACGAAACGCGGCGCAATCCCGCCGCGCTGATGGCCTTGATGTGGTACGTGGCGACGGACGGGAAAGGAAAGAAAGACCTCGTCGTTCTTCCGTATAAAGATCGCTTGCTTCTCTTCAGCCGCTATTTGCAGCAACTGGTGATGGAATCGCTCGGCAAGCAGCTCGATCTGGACGGCCGCCGCGTCGAGCAGGGAATCGCGGTCTACGGAAATAAAGGGTCGACCGACCAGCACGCCTTCGTGCAGCAGTTGCGCGACGGCGTGAACAATTTCTTTGTCACGTTCGTGCGCGTTCTCGAGTCCGGCGGCGCGCCGGTGGAAGTCGAACCCGGCGTGACGGCGGGAGATTATCTGCACGGCTTCCTGGTAGGCACGCGGGAAGCGCTGTACGGGAACGACCGCCAGTCCATGACGATCACGATTCGCCGGGTCGATGCGCGCACGATCGGCGCGCTGATCGCCCTGTTTGAACGCGCGGTCGGCCTGTACGCATCTTTGATCCACATCAACGCATACAATCAGCCCGGCGTCGAAGCAGGGAAGAAAGCTGCGGCAGCCGTGCTCAGCCTCCAGTCCAAAGCGCTCGCAGTTCTATCGAATACTCCGAAGACGGCGAACCAAATCGCCGCAGCAATCGGAGTCGAGGAGTCCGCTGAAACCATCTATCTCATCCTCGAGAACCTTGCCGCAGATAGTCGCGCCAAGATGGCGCCGGCCGCCGATCCCGGCGACGCGACGTTTAGTCGCGGCTAAATTCTACATGCAGGTAAGCGCGTTTCTATCTCGATCGTGATGTTGCCTGGGAACGCCAATCTCCCGATTGGCGTAAGGCAAGCCGCCAATCGGGAGATTGACGTTCCCAGGTTGCAACCGTTACGACGATTTTAGGATGTGATTTGAGCGACGGTCCGCGCGCCATCGCCTTTTTCCTGCAGGCCGAGGCCGAAGGCTTGGTGCAGCGCCTTCACGGCCTTTTCCATTCCGCCCGATTCCACGAGGAAAGAAATATTGTATTCGGACGAGCCTTGCGCGATGGCGATGATGTTGATGGCTTCCTTGCCGAGCGTGCTAAAGACGCGGCCCGCGATGCCTGGCGTTCCGGCCATGTTTTCGCCGACCGCCGCGACGATGGCCACGTTTCGGTTCACCTTGATGTGTTCGAGGTCGTGCTGGTGCACGTCTTCGTACAAAGCATTCCTCAGCGCTTCTTCCGTGCGCGCCGCGTCGGCGGCCTGCACCACAAAGCAGATGCTGTCCTGCGAGGATGACTGCGAAATCATCACGATATTCGCGTGCACCGACGCGCTCGCGGTGAAAATGCGCGCGGCGATGTCCGGCACGCCGATGATGCCGGGCCCCGCGATGGCGATCATGGCAACGTCACGCGTCGCCGTAACGGCCTTCACGCCTTGCGGCGCGGGCCGCACGGAGTGCGTGATTTTGGTTCCGGCCAGCTGCGGCTGAAAACTGTTGCGAATCCACACGGGGATCGCGCTTTCGATCACCGGGCGCAGAGTCATCGGGTGAAGGACCTTTGCGCCGAAGAAAGCGAGTTCGCCGGCTTCCGTGTAGGAGACTTCGTCGAGCGTGGCCGCGTTGGGAACCATGCGCGGGTCCGCGGTCAACACGCCGTTCACGTCCGTCCAGATGATCACTTCGCTCGCGTCGAGTGCCGCGCCCAAAATTGTCGCGGAATAATCCGATCCTCCGCGGCCGAGCGTAGTGGGAATGCCTTTTGCAGTCGCGGCAACGTAGCCGGTGACGACGGGAATCCCGCCTGCTTCGAGCAAGGGGAGGAGCGCCGCTTGCGTTTTCTTTCGCGTTGGGCCGGACAGCGGCCGCGCGCCGCCGTGAACTTCGTCGGTCACGATCAACTCGGTCGCATCAAACGCCACGCCGCGAAGCCCCATTTCGCGCAACACGGCAGCGGCCATTCTCGCAGTGAGGCGTTCTCCCGTGCCTGCAATCACGTCGAGCGCTCGGGGCGAGAGTTCGCCCAGGAGCGCGCAGCCGCGGCAATAATTCGCGGCGCGTTCGATCAACGCGTCGATTTCGGAGAGCAGTTGCCGCCGGTTTTCGATGTCGGAAATCAGATTGCCGATGGCGTCGTGATGTTTTTCCTGAAGCGCTCTAGTCAGAGCCTCGGCTGCGGCTTCATCGCCGGTCGCTGCCTTTCCAGCCGCCGCGATCAATGTGTTCGTCACACCGGACATTGCGGAAACCACGACGACGACCGCGCGTTCTTTCGACGCTTCCGCTGCGATGGCCGCCGCGCTGCGGATGCGGGCGGCATCTCCGACCGACGTGCCGCCGAATTTCATTACCTGGATCGGACGGCTCATCTCACCCTCGCTTCCGCAGGGGGCGCATTTTCGCGCGCCGATTTTCCATGGAGCAAGCCGCGCGCTTGCAGCAATTCCAGATTCAGGATCGCCGCGCCGGCCGCGCCGCGAATCGTATTGTGGCCGAGAACTACAAATCGATAGTCGAACACGCTGTCCGGGAAAAGCCGCCCGACGGTGACGCTCATGCCGCCTCCCGCATCGCGGTCCATGCGCGGTTGCGGCCGGTCTTTTTCGTCGCGCACGAGGACGGGATGCTTGGGCGCGGTGTGCAATTTGAGTTTTTGGGGAACCGAAGTGTAGGACGCGAGCGCCTCTCGTACTTCCTCGATCGAGACGCGCTTGGCCAGCTTTACGCGCACGGCCACCATGTGTCCGTCCGCCACATTCACGCGATGGCATTGCGCGCTCACGGGGAAGGGCGCGTTCTCGAAAGAATTGTTCCCGAGGCGGCCGAGGATTTTTCGCGTCTCGCTTTCCATCTTCGGCTCTTCGCCGTCGATGAAGGGAAGCACGTTGTCCACAACGTCGAGCGACGGCACGCCGGGATAGCCCGCGCCGGAGACGGCTTGCAGGGTGGTCGCAATCACGGCTTCGATGCCGAATTTCGCGTGCAGCGGGGCGAGCGCCAGCGCCATGATGATCGTCGAGCAATTCGGATTCGTGACGATGTAGCCCGTCGAAAACCCGCGCTCACTTTTCTGCCGGTCCAGCACTTGTAAATGCTCGGCGTTGATTTCGGGAATCAGGAGGGGAACGTCTTCGTCCATACGGAATGAAGATGCGTTGCTGATGACGGGATACCCGGCGCGGGCAAAAGCTTCTTCCGAGGAGCGCGCCACATCCGAGGGCAAACTCGAGACTACCACGTCACAATCAAGCGGCGGCTGCGGCGGCTGCACGACCATCGCTTTCACGAAGGCCGGCATGTCGCCCACCAGCCGCCAGGTACAGGCCTCGCCATACGATTTCCCCTGCGAACGATCCGACGCCGCGAGCGCGGTAACCTCGAATTCCGGGTGATGCTCGAGCATCTGAACAAAGCGCTGGCCGACCATCCCGGTCGCGCCCAGAATTCCGACTCGTATCCGATTATTCGACACCGCCCCTCCCGTAAAGATCATGGTCTGGATGCTGCAGAGCAAGCTGCAAAACTTCTTCGTTGAGCTTGCCCGAAAACTTTCCGCCGTGCGCATCTACCTCCGCCGCAACTCCCGCGACGATTCCCACGACGAGCAGCGACGGAGATGCCGCTGCCGGGCAATCCGGCAATTGCCCGACTGTTGTGCGGAAAATCGTTTCGTCCTTCGTTGTCGCGCGCGAAATCACGACGCACGGAATTTCCGCGCCGATTCCGGCGGCCTGTAACTCCGCGGCAAGTTCAGCGTTGCGATTGCCCGGCATGTAGATCACGTAAGTCGTGTCTGCGGCCACATGCCGCTCGTTGCGCAGTCCTGTCCCGCCTTCGCGATGCGCCGTGACGAACACGACGCGCGAGGCGTGTCGCCGGTCCGTGAGCGAAATTTGCGCTGAAGCCGCCGCGCCGAGCGCCGCGGTAACTCCTGGAATCACCTCGAAGTCGATTCCAGCCGTGCGCAGCGCTTCCATTTCTTCGCCTGCGCGGCCAAACAGCAGAGGATCGCCGCTCTTGAGCCGCGCGACGATTTTGCCTTCGCGCGCCAGCTGCACCATCAGCGCATTGATCTCAGCCTGCGAAATTCCTTTCGCGCCGTAACGCTTTCCGACGTTCACCACCTGCGCCGTTGGCGGAAGGACGCGCAAAAGTTCCTGCGACACGAGATCATCGTGCAGCACGACGTTCGCGGATTGCAGCACGCGCCACGCTTTGCGCGTCAGCAATTCCGGGTCGCCCGGCCCCGCGCCCACCAGGTAAACTTTCTCTGCCATTTCGATTGCTACTCCCCGTGCTACGTCCAGGAAATTTCCAATCGGCTAAAACTGCTTTGTGGGTCGGACCTTCAGGTCCGACATCAAGATCGAAGTGGCTCTGGGCTTTTAAGCCCTGACGCCTCAGGGGCTAAAGCCCTCGATCACTTTACCCTTTTGTCGGAGCTAAAGCTCCGACCCACAAACCGTCTACAAACGTCGAAAACAATTCAAAGTTGCCCCATTGCATCAATGCGGCTTCGGATCCAGGCTCGCGTACTGGTGAAGCAAGCGCTTGCGCTGTTCCGGCGGCATCGGAATGCTCTGCAATTCCTCGCGCGTGCGGCCGAGCTGCGCGACCCACTCTTCCCACTCGGGACCGAATTGCTGTTCCAGTTCCTTGCGCAATCGCTGCGCGAGCGCCGGGCTCAGGCCGCCCGTGGAAATCGCGATTTGCAATTCACCGCGGCGAACGACGGCGGGGAAGTAGAAGTCGCAGCGCTCCGGTTCGTCCACCGCGTTGCAAAGCACGCCCCTGCTGCGGGCCTCGGCGTAAATTTCATCGTGCAGCGCGGGCGAACTCGTCGCCGCGATCACGAGGAACATGCCCGCAAAATCAGCCGGCCTGTACTCGCGCGCTTCCCAATCGATGCGGCCTTCGCGCGCCCACTCGCGCACGCGCGGCGTGGCCTTCGGCGCGACCACGCGCACGGACGCGGCCGTCGCGAGCAGGCTCTCGATCTTGCCCTCGCCCACGGAGCCAGCGCCAACCACGAGTACTCGGCGGCCATCGAGCTTCACGAACATGGGGAACAAACTCATAATTATTCCTGGTACCACGTCCGACTACAGCTCCTGATCTTTTCTATCAAGTCGATCTCGATCAGGCCAGCGGCTGAAGCCTCATCGGTGTTAGAGACCTTACGGCACGGCTTGAACAGGCTGCGGAAAAATCTGCCAGTCTAGGTTCTTGGCTTTCCGAACCACTTTTTTTTCGAGTCCAGCGGCCATTTTTCTTGCTATTCCGCTCTTCGTTTCGCGGTTGTTGCGCCCCTCCGAAGACACCACGGCCTTCACCTACACCGCCGGAATCAGTTTCACGAGACGCAGCAGATTGGCCGCCGTGGCCAACAAGCGGAACAACCAGTTCACCTTCTTCACTCCGCGCACCTTCACCTGCCGTAGAATGCTGTTCAATTTCGCCCAACCAAACACTTTCTCGACTAGCTTGCGCTTCTTCTGGCTGATGGCGTAGCCCGGGTCGCACCGTTCCTGCTCGGTCAGCCAGTTCGGCCACTTGGGATTGGGTTCGTACTCGGCCACATGCGGGATCACTTTCCGCTCCCGCAATCCGGCGATGAATTCTTTCTCCTGATACAACTTGTCGGCTCCCAGCGTGATCGCCGCAGTGTGCTGGTCCACCCGCCCCGGGCTCCGGCCCCACTGATCCAGCATCGCCAGCGCCGCTTCTCGTTCGGCCGAGGTGGCGCATGGCGTGGCCAAGGCCGCCATCACCAGTCCGTTGCGATTCTCCGTTATTAGGTGTCCCAAAAAACTCGGCTGCGCTTGCCCCGCAGCGCTCTTCTTGAACAACCGCGCCTCGGGATCGCTCTTGGATTCGTGCGTGTCGCGCAGCAGCTTCTTTCCGCGCGATCCGCTTCCTTTCTCCGGCGGCTTCTGCTTGGGCACGAAACTCTTCCGGCTGGCCCAAGCCTGGATCAGCGTCCCGTCCACCGTGAAGTGTTCCTCGCTCAGCAGATCGTGTTCCCCCGCTTGCCGCAGCACCGCCTCCAGCAAGCGTTGCGACACCTCTCCCGCCATCAGCCGCTCCCGATTCTTCGTGAACACCGTCACATCCCACACCGGATCATCCGGATTCAATCCCACAAACCACCGGTACAACAGGTTGTAATCCAACTGCTCCATCAGCTGCGTCTCGCTGCGGATCGAATACAGCGCCTGCAACAGCAGCGCCCGCAACAATCGCTCCGGCGCGATCGACGGTCGTCCTCGGCGCGCGTACAGCGCCTCAAAATGACTCCACATCTCCTCCAGCCCGCGATCCACCATCGGCCGAATCCGCCGGAGCGGGTGATCGCGGGGAATCCGTTGTTCCAATGGAACGTAGCTGAATACTTCGCTTTGTTTTTCGTCTGGTCCGCGCATGTCGTCTTAGATGTGCAGCATTCTCTCCAGTTGCCAAACAGACGAATTTTTCCGCAGCCTGTTGAAGCCGTGCCCTACAAACCTTCAAACAGCAACTTGGCAGTTTCGCGGCATGAGGATGTGTCAGGCAGCTCCGACCTCCAGCCTCTAACTTCCAACTTCCAGAATCACTCCGGCGCGTGCAGGCCGCACTCTTTTTTTGCAAAACCCGACCAGCGGCCCGCGCGCGGATCTTCTCCGGGCTGCACCTGGCGCGTGCACTGGACGCAGCCGATACTCGGATAATTCTGCTCGTGCAGCGGGTTGTAGGGCACATTGTGTTCGCGCACGTATTCCCAAACGTTTTCCCAGGTCCAGTCCGCCAATGGATTGCATTTCACCAGGCCGAACGATTTGTCCCACTCGATTTTTTTCGCGTTGGCGCGCGTGGGCGCCTGATCGCGGCGGATTCCCGTCACCCAGGATGATAGTCCTGCCAGCTTGGCCTTGAGCGGCTCGACTTTGCGGAGCGAGCAGCACTGGTTCGGATCGATGGTCCAGAGTTTCGGTGCGATTTTCGCTGCCTGTTGTTCTGGCGTGTACAAAGATTTCACGCGCTCGACGCGGATGCCGTATTTCTGCTCGATCTTGCCGATCAACTCATAGGTTTCGGCGAACAGAAAATCGGTGTCCAGCGTGAACACGCGAATGTCCGGGCGCACACGGGCCGCGATGTCGATGAGCGCAACATCTTCCGCTCCGAAGCTCGATGCGATGGCCGCGTTTGGACGAAACTCGGCAAAAGCCCAGCGCACGACTTCTTCCGCGCTCCAGCTCTCCGCGCCGGCTTGGACGGCGTCGATTTTTTCTTGTGCCGCTGCGGTCATCGTTCCCTCGTTCAATCGACTGCTTCCTGCGTTCCCAGGAATTTCCGCCCATAAACAAAAACGCCCGCGAGCTTTTGGCTTCGCGGGCCGCGTCTAAGAGCTGGAAGGATGTTTTCTACTGCGCTTGCATATCCTTGGCTCCCAAGGGGGTCCGCGCCGCCCGGCAACACGTGGGCGTGCGCTTGGTAATCGTAATGCCCTTGAGAATCGGTGTCATCATTGCCATTACAGCTTAAATCAGCCGCCGAAATTGTCAAGCCAAAGTTCCCAGCCGGATAGCCAGATGATTCTCCTGGCGGCGCATCTGCTTCATCCACAGGCATCTGCAGGCCCGCCTGCCGGGCGGGCAGGCGCTCCACCGGCGATCGAAGGCACGACCAGGACGCGGTCTCCCTCGCGAAACTTGTAGCTGTTGCCGCCGAGGAAGCGAATGTCTTCCTCGTTGACGTAAATGTTCACAAAGCGCCGGACCTGTCCCGCATCGTCGCGCAAATGCTTGTTGATGGCGGGGAAGCGCTGTTCGATTTCGCCGAGCAAATCCGGTAGCGTCTCCGAACTGCATTCGATCGTTTGCACGCCGTCGGTGAAGCGCCGCAGCGCTGAGGGAATTTCGACTGTAATTTTCATCTCGATAAGTTTTCCTGACTCGAAGCTTTGAATCCTGGGAACGCCAATCTCCCGATTGGCGTCTTTGGCACGGAAACCGCCAATCGGGAGATTGGCGTTCCCAGGGGCTTTCTAATTTCCAGCCACGGCCACCATGCGATCGCTGATGAACGCTTCAAAGACCGTGAGGCGCGGCTCGATCGCGGGCGTGAGCGCGTACTCCTGCGAAATCGCGTCAATCGTTTTCAGGCCGTTGCCGGTAATACAGGCAACCGTCGTCTCGCTCGGGTTGATGTATCCCTGCTTGAGCAATTTCTGCGTGACGCCGGTGGTCACGCCTCCGGCCGTCTCCGTGAAAATTCCTTCGGTTTCGGCGAGCAGTTGGATGCCCTTGACGATTTCCGGATCGGAGATGTCTTCGGCCCAGCCGCCGCTTTCGCGGATGGCGCGCGCGGCGTAATAACCGTCCGCAGGATTTCCGATGGCGAGTGAGCGCGCAATCGTCGCGGGCTTTTGCGGCTCAAACTGTTCCAGTTTGCGCTTGACGGCGTCCGAAATCGGCGAGCAGCCGGTCGCCTGCGCGCCGAAGAATTTGACTTTCTTTTCCTCGACGAGGCCCAGCGCGACGAGTTCGTTGAACGACTTGCGGATTTTCGTGATCAGCGAGCCGCCCGCCATCGGGCAGACGATGTTGTCCGGCAAGCGCCAACCAAGCTGTTCGGCAATTTCGTAGCCCACCGTCTTCGAGCCTTCCGCGTAATAGGACCGCAGATTCACGTTCACAAATCCCCAGCGGAATTTTTCGGCGACCTGCGAGCATAGCCGGTTCACTTGATCGTAGTTGCCATTGATCCGCACCAGCTTTGCGCCAAAGACCTGCGTTCCCGTTACTTTCGCGGCCTCGAGGTCCGCGGGGATGAAAATCCACGCGTCGAAACCTTCGCGCGCGGCCTGCGCGGCCACCGCGTTGGCTAAATTGCCGGTTGACGAGCAGCTCACCACCTGGAAACCAAAACGCCGCGCAGCCGCGAGCGCAGTCGCGACAACACGGTCCTTGAAGGAGAGAGTTGGGAAGCAGACCGCGTCATTTTTGAGGTAGAGACTCGTCGTGCCGAGTTGCTTGCCGAGGCGGCGCGCCTGCACCAGGGGCGTAAAGCCTGCCGGGATTGTGCCTCTAAAGTCCTCGGGGAGGGGAAGAAGGGCGCTGTAGCGCCAGAGATTCGTGGGGCCGGCTTCGATGTTTTTGCGGGTGAAGATAGGGCGAATAGCGTCCAGATCGTACACCACTTCGAGCGGCGAAAGGCACTCGTCGCAGAAAGAGCGCGCCTGATTGCCCCAGAGCTTTCCGCATTCACGGCATTTCAGCTGATAATGTTCGGCCATTTGGCCTCCTGCGTTCGGCCCGCACAGAAATGAGATGGCGCAGCGGGCGAATCGGGTCCATACTTTTTGGCTGGTGAACTGCCGCAGGTTGGCGGCGCGAGAGGGGCTTCCTAAAAAGCAAAACCCTCCGCGCCAAAGAGGGGGAGGGCTCAAAAACTGTATCTGAGTGCTCGTCCGACTCTTTAGCAGTTTTTTACGTGGAGCAAGTTGCCTTAAATCGCCACGTGTCCAGCGAAGAAAGTATACGCAGGCCCTAAGTTTGTGTCAAGGCGTTTTTCCCGGATTCGCCTTGCCGGGCGATCCGCGTTCAGGTATTCTGAGTGTTGTGAAATCCATGGTCCATCCTGCGAGCTACCTGGCCAACTGTTGTCGTCGCGCAGCCAATGCCTAGGCTTTCTGCAAGGGTGGGCAATCCAGTCAATCTAAAGCAAGTTAGATAAGCTGAAGCATCGCGATCCCACCAACGGAAGGCCCGGTTGGTGGTTTTTTGTTTTTGGAGGGAAAGGAACGCGGTAGAAGCGGGCGGCAGGAATCAACGGAGATGGCGGACACATCAAAGGAAACTGTGAAAGCTTCGACCACGAATGGCGGCGGCGACCGGCCTGCGTCTCTGACGCCGCAAAAGATCAATTACCTCAGGGCGCTGGAGGCGGAAAGCATCCACATCCTGCGCGAGGCGGTGGCGGAGTTTGCGCGGCCGGTGATGCTGTATTCCATCGGGAAAGATTCGTCGGTGATGCTGCGGCTCGCGCAGAAAGCTTTTTTCCCCGGGAAAATTCCGTTTCCGCTGTTGCACATTGATACCAGCTACAAATTTCCTGAGATGGTCGAATTTCGCGATCGCTACGCGCGGGAAATTGGCGCGGAACTGATCGTGCACAAAAATCAGGAGGCGCTCGACGCGGGCGCGAATCCGTTTGTGCTGGGGACGCAGAAATGCTGCGGACTGCTGAAAACGAAATCGCTGCTCGATGCGCTGGCCGAGGGCGATTTCACGGCGGCATTTGGCGGCGCGCGGCGCGATGAGGAAAAATCGCGCGCCAAGGAGCGCGTTTATTCCTTCCGCGATTCGTTCGGGCAGTGGGACCCGAAAAATCAGCGGCCCGAGCTGTGGAACATTTTCAATTCGCGCATCAACAAAGGCGAAAGCATTCGCGTGTTTCCGCTGTCAAACTGGACCGAAGCGGACGTGTGGTTCTACATCCATCTTGAAAAAATTCCAATCGTGCCGCTGTATTTCGCGAAGGAGCACAACGTGGTGATTCGCGGCGGCTCGATCGTCGTAGCCTACGACAAATGGGATCTCCTGCCCGGAGAGAAGACGCAGCGCATGGTCGTGCGCATGCGCTCGCTCGGATGCGTGCCGTGCACGGGCGCGATTCGCTCGACCGCCGATACCGTGCCCAAGATTATCGAGGAGATGATTTCGTTCCGGCGGTCGGAGCGCGAAAATCGCGTCATCGACCACGACGAGGAAGGCTCGATGGAAATCAAGAAGCGCGAGGGCTATTTTTGATGAGCGTCGCGGCAAACAGCGAAGCCTGGGGCTTCGAGTCCTTCATGGAGCGGAACCTGGAGAAGGATTTGCTTCGCTTCACGACGGCTGGGAGCGTGGACGACGGCAAATCGACGCTCATCGGCAGGCTGCTGCACGATTCCAAATCCGTTTTCGAGGATCAACTCGCCGCGGTAAAAAAGAGCCGCATCAATCGCTCCACGGGCGCCGTGGATTTTTCGCTGCTCACCGACGGCTTGCGCGCCGAGCGCGAGCAGGGCATCACCATCGACGTAGCCTACCGCTATTTTGAAACGCCGCGGCGGAAATTCATCATCGCGGACACGCCCGGCCACGAGCAGTACACGCGCAATATGGCCACCGGGGCTTCGACCGCGAATCTCGCGGTCATTCTGATCGATTCCTCCAAAGGCGTTCTCGCACAGACACGGCGGCACACGTACATCGCGTCGCTGCTCGGAATTCCAAATGTATTGGTGGCGATCAATAAGATGGACCTCGTCGATTACAGCGAGGAAGTTTTTCTACAGCTGCAAAAAGATTTTGACGCACTGGCGAAGCAACTCGCTGTCCCGCACGTCGTGACCATCCCAATCAGCGCGCTCGCGGGCGACCACGTGGTCGAGCGCGGCGCGCACATGCCCTGGTATCGCGGGCCGACATTTTTGGAACACCTCGAAACCGTGCCGATCCGCATGGAAACGCCCTCGGACGCGGTGCGTTTTCCCGTGCAATACGTGATCCGCCCGGATGCGAGCTTTCGCGGCTTCGCGGGCCCGGTGGCCAGCGGAGTGATTCGTCCAGGCGATCCCGTCGTGTCTCTTCCGTCGGAACGCAAGAGCCGCGTGAAATCGATCGTCACGTTTGATGGCGACTCGCCCGAAGCGTTTCCGCCAATGTCGGTCACCGTGACTCTCGAAGACGAAATTGACCTGAGCCGCGGCGACATGCTCGTATCGCCCGCGCATCCGCCGCGCGTCTCGCGCCACTTCGATGCCATGGTGGTGTGGTTCAATGCCGAACCCGCGGAGACAGGGAAGAGTTACCTGCTCAAGCACACCTCGCGCACAGTCCGCGCGAAGGCATTGAAAATCCACTACCGCGTCAACGTCAACACGCTCGCGCAGGAGCCGGTGAGCAGGCTGCAGATGAATGACATCGCCTACGTGGAGTTCGAAACCGTCAGCCCGCTCTTCTTCGATCCCTACACGCAGAACCGCATCACCGGCAGCTTTATCCTGATCGACCCGATTTCGAACGCAACGCTCGGCGCCGGAATGATTCGTGCCGATCTGGCGGACCAAACCGTCGCCGGTGAAGACCGCGTCACGCAGGAATACGTGCCAGTGACCGCCACAGACCGCTACAAGCGTCACGGCCACTTTCCCGGTCTGATCCTCGTAGAAAACAATCCGGGGCTTGCCACGCGCCTGGAGCGCGCGCTATTCGACGATCATATCGAGGTGTTTCATGTGAGCGGCGAAGCTCTGCCCCTTTCCGCCCTGGAGAGCCAGTATGCTGCGTTCGAATCTGCTGGACTCGTGGTGATCTATTCCTGTGCGGCTCTTGCCCCCGAAACGAAACGCAAATTGGGCGGCTTGGCGTCGGGCCGATTCTTCGATCTTTCCGGTTTGCAAGTGTCAGAGGATGACCCCGATGCGGCGCGGAAAATTCTTTCGCATCTCCAATCGCTTCGCGCGGTTGCTGGAGACGGAATTCGAAACAAAGCAGACTAGCTCGGATTTTGCGCTCCCCCACTGGAATTTGACCGTTTGCGCGAGGCAATGTTATCTTGGGACCGTCCTGGTAGAGGTGCGGAAGCAATGAGTAGCCGGGCCGAGGTTCCGAGGAGCTTCGGAGGCCCGCGTGAAAGGTGCAGCAGAATATTCCGCCGAAGTCGCCGACGGCAGTCCCGCCGAGGCGGCTGGGGGGCTAGGCTAAGACCAGCCCACTGTCATCCCGCGGGTCGGGATGGAGCGCTATCGAGGAGCAAGGCGCCCCTGTCCTGCCGCGCCCTGCTACTTTCCCTGCGCGCCATTCCCTCCTGAGGATTACAATCGATCGCGGATTTTCAGTAGCATTTTGTAGCACAGCCACTCTTGGCTGTGTGGTTTTTGCAGCAATTAACGAAGGCACACAGCCAAGAGTGGCTGTGCTACTTAAGAAACTGACATGCATCCATTTGAAATGACGCGCGAGCTGGTCGACATCGAGTCGATCACGGAGAACGAGAAGCAGGTGGGAGAATACCTGCTGCACTATCTCTCCGGCCTGGCGGCGGGTTCCGACGGCAAGGCGGAAGCGATGGCCGTGACGCCGGAACGCTTCAACGTGTACGCCGAATGGGGCGCGCCTGCCGTCGTGCTTTCGACGCACATGGACACGGTGCCGCCGTTCTTTGCGTCGAGCGAAGATGAAGAAAATATTTACGGCCGCGGCGCGTGCGATGCCAAGGGGATCATCGCCGCGATGATTGCGGCCGCGGAAAAGCTGATTGAGAGCGGCGCGCGGAATTTCGGCTTGCTCTTCGTGGTGGGAGAAGAGCGCAACAGCGCGGGGGCGGAAGTGGCTTCGAGATCGCCGCGTGGCGCGCGCTACCTGATCAACGGCGAGCCGACGGAGAGCAAAGTTGCGCTCGGATCGAAAGGAATTTTGCGCTACGAAATCGTGGCCGCGGGGAAAATGGCTCATTCGGCTTATCCGGAACTCGGCGAATCCGCCATCGAAAAACTTCTCGATGCGCTCGAAGCAGTCCGGCGCATGCCGCTTCCCGACGATCCAGTGCTCGGAAAAACGACGCTGAATATCGGCACGATTTCCGGAGGCCGCGCGCCCAATATTATTCCGGATGCCGCGAAGGCGGAACTGGCAATCCGCTTGGTCAACGATGGACGCAAAGTCGATCAAGCATTGCGCGCCGCAATTGGAGACCGCGCGGAGGTTAAAGAAATCCTGACGCTGCCGGCGATGCATTTTGCTGCGCTCGACGGATTTCCGACTTCGGTGGTTGCCTTCACGACCGATATTCCCGTGCTGGCGCCGGCGTGGGGCGAGCCGTTCCTGTTCGGGCCGGGCAGCATCCACGTGGCGCATACGACAAAAGAAAAAATTTCCAAGCGCGACTTGCTCGCCGCCATCGATACTTATGCGCAGATGACCCGGACGCTCCTGGGCCGCGCCGAGGCGCATCATGCCTAAAAACCTTGCCATCGTCGGTTACGGGAAGATGGGCCGGCTGATCGAGCAGCTCGCGCCGGAGGCGGGATTTTCCGTCGGTTTGAAGCTGGACATCGACACGAATGTGAACCAGGCGGGGATCACGCCTGAAAATTTCCGCGGCGTCGATGTGGCCATCGAATTTTCAACGCCGCACACAGCGGTGGCGAATCTCGAGCGGCTCTGCGCCATTGGCGTTCCGACCATCGTGGGCACGACGGGATGGTACGGCGAGCTGGAGCGCGTGCGAAGCTTTGTGGATCAGAGCGGCGTGGGTGTGGTGTGGAGCCCGAACTATTCGATTGGCGTGAATGTTTTTCGCCGTGTGGCCGCCGAAACCGCGCGCCTGCTGGCGAACCAGCCGGAATACGGCGCCTGGGCGTGGGAAGTGCATCACATTACAAAGAAAGACGCGCCATCGGGAACGCTGTTGCAAGTGATTGAAGAGATGCAGCGCGCAGGATACACGCGGCGGATCGACGCGAGCTCGAATCGCGCGGGCGCAAATCCGGGAACGCACGAAATCGGATTTGACTCGCCGGCGGACACCATCACGCTGCGGCACACGGCGCGCAGCCGCGAGGGATTCGCGCGCGGGGCGCTGAAGGCGGCGCAGTGGGTGATCGGCAAACGCGGGCTGCACGAATTTGGTGAAGTGATTTTTGCGGACGACGCGAAAGCGATGCGCCGCCCGGCAAATTAATAAGAGGTGGCAACCATGTTTCGAGGATTTGTGGGTTGTGGCACGGCGCTGGTTACTCCTTTCCGGAAGGACTTGTCGCTCGACGAAGAGACGCTGCGGCGCCTGGTGCGCCGGCAGATTGCCGGCGGGATTAATTTCCTCGTGCCTTGCGGCACGACGGGCGAAAGCCCCACGCTGTCGCACGAAGAGCACATGCGCGTCGTAGCGATCACGCTCGAAGAGGCCAAGGGCAAGGTGCCCGTCCTCGCGGGCGCGGGCGGCTACGATACGCGCCACGTAATCGAAATGGCGCGCGAAATCGAACGGATGGGCGCGGAAGGAATCCTGTCCGTGACGCCGTATTACAACAAGCCCACGCAGGAAGGGCTCTACCATCATTTCAAGGCCATCGCGGCTGCGGTTTCGCTCCCTATTATTTTGTACAACGTGCCGCCGCGCACGAATGTCAACATCGATCCTCCGACGCTGCGCCGCCTGTCCGAAATCGAAAACATCATCGGCGTGAAGGAAGCCTCTGGAAATATTTCCCAGATCACGCAGGTGATTCAGCAAGTTCCGGAAGATTTTCTTGTTCTTTCCGGAGACGACGCGCTGACGCTGCCGGTCGCGGCCATGGGCGGACGGGGAATTATCTCCGTGGCGTCCAACGAAATTCCGGCGGAAATGACGCAACTGGCGCGGCTCTGCCTGGCGGGGAAGTTTGAAGAGGCGCGCATCATGCAGCGGAAGTGGCTGCCGCTCATGGAAGTAAATTTCATCGAGACGAATCCGACTCCCGTGAAGGCGGCCATGGCGGAAATGGGGCTGCTCGAGCCCGTGTTCCGTCTGCCGCTTGTGCCGCCGCGCACGGAAAATCTCGCGAAGATTCGCGCCGTGCTGGAATCGCTCGCGCTTCTCGAAAGGGTCCACGTTGCCAACCGCAGCTGACAGGCTCGAAAAACAAATCGAAGCGTTGTTCGACGCGAGGCCCCCGCGCTATTCCGAGGAAGATCATCAGCTATTCCGCGCGTTCAAGGAAGAACTGAACGCAGGACGCATCCGCTCTGCCGAGCCCGACGCTTCGCATTCCACCGGATGGCGGACCAACGCGTGGGTGAAAAAGGGAATCCTCGTGGGCTTCCGCATGGGCGCTGTCGTGGACATGTCGGTGGATTCCGCAAAACAGCCATTCTTTGACAAGGACACATATCCGGTGCGGCATTTTGCGGCGAGCGATGGCGTGCGCATTGTGCCCGGCGGGTCGAGCATTCGCGACGGCTGCTACATCGGACGCGACGTCGTGTGCATGCCGCCGATGTTCGTCAATGCGGGCGCGTACGTGGGCGACGGCACGATGATCGATTCGCATGCGCTGGTCGGAAGCTGCGCGCAGGTCGGGCGCAGTTGTCACATCTCCGCTGCCTCGCAGATCGGCGGCGTCCTCGAACCCGTGGGCGCGCTGCCGGTGATTATCGAAGATGAGGTTCTTGTGGGCGGGAACTGCGGCGTCTACGAAGGAACGATCGTGAAGCGCCGCGCCGTGCTTGGCACGGGAACGATCCTCAATCGATCCACGCCGGTGTACGACATCGTGCGCGGCAAGGTATATGCGGCGACGGAGACCGAGCCCTTGATTGTGCCCGAGGAAGCCGTGGTGGTCGCCGGTTCGCGTTCCATTTTGCGCGGCAAGGGCAAGGATTGGGGAATTTCGCTCTATACGCCGGTAATCGTCAAATACCGCGACACAAAGACCGACGCGAAAATTCAACTCGAAGATTTGTTGCGTTAAGCTGTAACTCCGTGGCGCCGGCGTCCCGCCCGCGTTTTTCTCGTGTGTCAAAACAACACGGACATGTGCTTTGTCTGGGTTTAGAATGGTTCCGAATCCCCATCAATAATTCAGGCCAGGTTCTTTATTTTTGCTCCGCAAAGGAAGCACAAAATGGTTAAGGTTGCGATTACAATGCCAGTCGCCGCCCAGAAAGAGGCAACAGAAGCTGCCATTGCTGCGTTAAGAAGCCACTCCGCGAAGGCCGGCGGTGTTTTGACCGACGAGGAGCCCTTTTCGATTCTGGCCTTCGCCGAAGAGAGGATTGTTGGTGGCTTGATCGGCAAAGTGTTCTGGAATTGGCTTTACGCCGATCTCGTGTGGGTTGAAGAGGAATTCCGGGGGCCGGGCATCGGAACTAATGTGATGAAACGTGCGGAAGAACGAGCAATGGACATGAAGTTGACCGGGATCTACCTCTGGACCGAGAATTGGCAGGCGCCCGCTTTCTACTCGAGGCTAGGTTACAAGCAATTCGTCGAATTCAGGGATTTTCCTCCCGGCCACAGCCGGTTCGGTTTTCACAAGTACGTGTCAAGTTAGGAAGCTATCCACGATCGCTGGCCGCTTACTTGGTTGCAATGATTACAGTCGCAGGCGGCGGCACAGGAATGGTCGTCACTTTACCGAAGCCTACGGCCTTCAACCAGGAGCGGTATTCTCGCAGTGTGAAGATGTTTCCTTCCTCCGTTTGCAGGAGCATATTCAATCCGAACAGCACCGGCATCGCAGGGCCCGTGCGCGCGTCGTTCGGAACATATTCCCCGATGAGCAGTTTTCCGCGGGGCCGCAATGCCGCATAGGATTTCCGCAGAAGCTCCTGGCCGTGTTTTTCCCCTTCCGAGTGGATGATGTGGCCGAGGATCACGAGGTCATATGTATCGCGCCCGAAGTCCGCTTGTCGCAGGTCGCCCTCTAGATAATCGTAACGGTCAGCTACGCCGAATTTTTGTGCGAAACCGCGCGTGATCGGGGTCATCTCCGGAAAATCCACGGTCGTTACGCGCGCCTCGGGAATGGCCCGAGCAAACGCCAGCGACCAGGCGCCGGAACCAGCGGCAACGTCCAGTATTTTATGAATCTTGCGGCGCTCTTTCTCAGGAAATCGCGAGACGGCCGCCGTGGATGCTTCAAAGTTCCCGGGAAAAATGCTGGCCACCAATTTCGGGAAAAACTCTTTGCCCTTTTCCGCGACATTCACGGTTTCCGCGGGGTGGCCGGTCCTCACCGCCTCCGTCAGATTTTTCCAGTTGTCCCACGTGAGCGAAAGGGCTTGGGCCAACGCACCTACGTACGCTTTTCCCCCGGGCACGAGAAACGCGGCGGAAACGGGCTGGAGGCTGTAGCGGCTGCCGGCCTTGCGCAAATAGCCAATCGCCGTGAGAGCATCGAGCAGGGACGCCATGCCGCGCGGTGAGGCTTCCGCCGCATCGGCAATGTCTCTCACGGTTCGTTTCCCCGCGGCGATTTGGCCGAACACATCCAAGTCAACCGCAGCGACCAGCGCTCGGGCTCTCCATGCGCCAGTGATATCTTCCATGATCATGGCTGGTGAGAGTTGCGTCTTTTTCGTTTTCCGTGGCATGAGTCCCATTCTCCTGATAAATAAAATTTCTGGATTACCGTTGTTAGTTCATCACGTCGCAACCAGACTATGTGTACCGCTCCGGGATAGTCAACGGGAATGCAGCATAGCTTCTGCATTAACTGCCCCTTGAAAACGCCACTCGTGACTGTACAAGCCCGCTAAGGTATTGGCCGCCCCCGGCCTCCGGGAAATTCTAAGGGAATTGCCTTTAAACTCTGCTATAGTTGTTCTGTTTTATATGGGAGTCGGGGGTTTTTCTTCACCTTCCGGGGTGTTGGGAATGATTACCCCTCGTGACTTCATCCGGTCCTCACCATCGCCATCAAGCGATCTGAATCCGGCCATTGATGCCGCGCGCTCTGCAGATTCCCACTCTTGGAAAGAGAGAAAATCATGAAGAACGTGTTTGTCGGGAACATGAATTTTCAGACGACGGAAGCGGAGCTGCGCGCCCTCTTTGAACCGTTCGGACAGGTCACTCGGGTTCACATCGCCATGGACCGGGAAACAGGACGCGCCCGCGGATTCGCATTCGTCGAAATGCCCAACGATGCGGAAGCCACCAAGGCGATGTCAGAACTCGACGGCAAAGAGGTCGGCGGGCGAGCGTTGAAAGTCAATGAGGCGCGGCCCAAGGCCGCATCCGGCGGCGGCGGACCGCGCGGCAGCGGCGGCAGCGGAGGCGGCGGAGGTTTTGACCGCGACCGCGATCGAGATCGCAACCGCGGCGGCAGCGGCGGCCGGGGCGGAAATTCCCGCCAGGGTGGCCGGTTCTCGACCGAGGATTACCGCGACAGTCCCCGGCAGCCACGCGAACCTCGCTGGTAACGCGCAGCACGTTCTTTCACAACCCTGGCGGTCCGCACGCGCTTCCACACAAGGAGATTAGTATGGCTACGTCGAAATCCACGTTTCAGAAGCGCCAAAAAGAAATGAAAAGGCAGGAAAAGCAGCGCATGAAGGCGGAACGCCGCGCGCAGAAAAAACTTGTCGGCCGTCAAGACGCCGATTTCCCGATGGAACCCTTGACCGGTCCCATCGTCGATCCCGATCTCGTTTTTCCAGACGCGGACGACGAGAGCTAGTGGGGCTGGGATTTTCGTGGCGCCGGCGTCTCGCCGGCGATTTTTCTTTTTTCTAACGTCCATGCAACTTAAAAACGCCGGCCCCTCCTGAGTCGGGACAAGCGAGACGCCGGCGCCACAAGTTGATCAGAAATGGCTGGATTCGCTGCTCGAACCTCCAGAGTCCGCGGGCCCTGAAGAAATTTTCCCCCACGCCGACCGCTTCCAGTTCTCCACGAAACGGTGTCCCACGCCCCAGGAGGGAAGCGGCATCAACAAGCGAATCGAAAGTCCATTCAAATAGGGTTCGTACATTTCGCGCAATTCAATCAGCTTCTTATCTCCCGATTCGCCGCACTTGCTGGAGGCGCGGCATTCCACAAGAAGGTTGCGGACCGCGGCCACTTCTTTCGGGGGAAGACGGTCTAGCGCCGGCCGGGACGCAGGCACTCTTAAGACCTCCGCCAAGTCCACGACGGCGTGGCGCGCAATCGCGAACGTCAATTGCGATTGCCATTTGGCCGTGCCCTCGCCATAGGCGATAAGCAGCGCGGACACGTCGAGCACGGCTGCAAACGCGGCGAGCCAGGATTGATTGTCATGCTGTGAACGGAAATAGCAGAGCACCGGATAGGACAGGTGGCTCTCCATCAGTTGCGCCGCCCATATTTCCCAATCGCGCAGATACGGGGTCAGGACCTCGTTGTCCGCAAATTGCGAGTGCCGGCGCAGCAGTTCCGCGGCCGTGGGAGGCGATCCCGCGCGAGCGTCGAGAAGGGAGATATTCAACTCGCGCTGGGAAAACGCGCCGTAGAGCGTCGGCAAATATGAAATCATAAGGCCCAGAAAGCCGAATCCCGTTCCGCCCTCGGTGACCGTGATCGCCTTTGCCAGCGTGGTACGCGGCGTCACGTCGCCCAATCCCAGCGTGAAGAATGTGGTTCCGCTCAAATAGAAATCGGTGCGAAATGTCGGAATTTCCCCCGGCGCGTTTATGGCTGAACCAGCCGCCCAGTGCAACATCGAAAATCCAAGAATGAGCAAGAACGCCCAAGTCGCAAACAATCCCAGAAGCGAAAGCGGGCCGTAATAGCTGAGATGCGCGTCGCGCAACTTTTTCGAGCGTATCAAATGGTTGACCGCAGCCCAGAATTTCCAAGTGACCCGGTAGAATATCCGTACCAGGCGAAACGGGCGCGTTACACGCCGGGGCAGAATGATGGTTTCAAACGCTTCCCACAAAGTGGCGAAGAGAATAAAGAAGCCTGCGATAGCGATCAGAAGTTTCATCCACACTCCGTCGGCTCACAACACAATATCAGGACTTGGCCGAGAGCAGAAATTCCTGCAGCTCGGAAAAACGGTTGGGAAAGGGAATGGATTTCTTCGGCCGGTCCAGAAATGCCGCCAGGCGATCGGGCATCTCCGGACGGACGCCGATGGCGCGGGCGACGGTTTCGGCGAACTTGGCGGGATGCGCCGTGGCGAGAACGATTCCCTGCGCGGCCGGTTGGTTTTGCTTTGTGAAGCTCTCCCAGCCCAGCACACCCACGGCCGTGTGAGGATCGAGCACGTAGCCATGGCGCTGCTCCACATCATGCATGGCGCGCAAGGTTTCCTCATCGTCGAAACTGCATCCCCAGATGTCGCGGCGGATGGCTTGAAGATCGTTGTCATATAGATCGACAATGCGCGTGAAGTTGCTGGGGTTTCCGACGTCCATGGCATTGGAAATGGTGTGGCGCGAGGCGCGCGGAATCAACTTGCCGGTGCGAAGGAACTCGGGCACGACGTTGTTGGCGTTGGTCGCGGCGATGAATTGCCCGACACCCAGGCCGATACGCTTGGCCAAGAGCCCCCCGGTCAAATTCCCAAAATTGCCGCTGGGGACCGAAAACACGGGAGGGGATTCCGACAGCCCGAGTTGCGCCACGGCAGCAAAGTAGTAAAAGCTCTGCGGAATGAGCCGCGCGATGTTGATGGAATTCGCCGAAGTGACCGTGAGCTTTTCCGCGATCGTGGGATCGACGAGCGATTGCTTCGCCAGGCGCTGGCAGTCGTCGAACGAGCCGGACACTTCGAGGGCCGTGATGTTCTGCCCGAACGTGGTGAGCTGTTTTTCCTGCGCGTCGCTGACGCGCCCGGCGGGGTACAGGATCACGACGCGGATGCCGGAAACTCCAAGAAACGCCTGCGCCACGGCGCTTCCCGTGTCCCCCGAAGTCGCCACGATGACGGTGAGTTGCTTGCCCGATTCCGCGACGAAATATCCCATCAGGCGCGCCATGAAGCGCGCGCCAAAATCCTTGAACGCCAGCGTCGGCCCATGGAACAGTTCGAGAACGTGCAGCCGTTCACTGAGCGTGACGAGCGGCACGGGGAAGTTGAACGCCTCGGTCACGATCTTCATCAGGATGTGCGTGGGAATTTCGTCGCCTGTGAACAACGCGCCTACATCCTGCGCGATTTCATGGAAGGTGAGCGACGGCAGGCGTTCCAGGAAATCCTTGTCCAAGTGCGGAATTTCGACGGGCATATACAGCCCGCCGTCGGACGCCGATCCGCGAAGGACGGCGTCGCGCAAGGAAACTTCCGGACTCTGGTGGAGAGTGCTTCGGTATTTCATCACGCGGGCCGCGCCTGCCCTTCGAGCAGCTCGAGGAAACCGCGCGCGTCAGGATGGAGGTTCCGCAGGCGTTCCATGGAAACGACGCGGTGCGCGTACCGTTCGTAGAGTTTCTTTCGGTGCGCGATCAACTGGGGGTAGCATCGCGCGATCGCATCCAGCGTGGATTCGCCGGGGCGCTGCACAAAATGTTCGCCCCAAAGGACGGGCTTCGGGTCGGACAAATACCGCGCGATCAATACTTCTTCTTCCGCGGGAGAAGCCTCGAGGTAAACCACTGTGGTGAGATTTTGCATGCGGCGGCAGATTTCCTCGCCTGTGTACACGACGCTGCCAGTGGTGTCCAAAATGGTCCCTTCCTCGCCCGACGCCTGAATTTCATCCAACGCTTCGCCCATGGATTTTACTTCGCAATCCAGATATTTTTTCTCACGCTCGCGATATGCCGGGTCGTCCGGCCAACCCATCCATGCCGCGACCCCGCCAATGCCGCGGTGCTTGCCTGCCGCAAGCTCGGGAGCAAGCTTTTTCTCAATCCGGTCGTCAATGCTGATGACGCGAAATCCGGCGTTAGCCAGCTTCTGCGCCCAGTGCGACTTCCCCGCGCCGGACATTCCGATAAGGGATAGCTTGATCACATACCCTCGGTGGTGCTGGCGGTTACCAAGTGGATCAATCCATCACGATGCGCCCGATCGGCGCGATGCGTGACATCTGATTCACCAGGGAACGCAGGCTTTTCGTGGCGCCGGCGTCCCGCCGGCGTTTTTGCAACCTGTGGAGAGTAGAAAAATCGCCGGCGAGACGCCGGCGCCACGACACCCATTTCTCATCCGGTAGTGCGGCCCTAACATTCTGATCTCGTGCTGAAACATTCGGACTAGAGACCGCCCAAAGAGGATAGCGTCCTCCGATGCGCCCTGCAAGTCCAGGGAGTTTGCGAGTAATGTATTGCACTCTCAGTTGTTTGGGGAATCGCTGAAGCTAGCTGCTACGGCGTTTTGAGACCATGACCAGCGAATCGTGAATCACGTCGTATACGAAATTGAGCTGGTCGGGGGTGATGACGTATGGCGGCAGGATATAGACAACGTTGCCGAGCGGCCGCAGCAGCACGCCTCGGCTCAGGAAATATTTGTATAGACGCGGCCGCAGCGAAGATAAATATCCCGCGTCGGGCACCTTCAGTTCGATGGCCGCGACGGTGCCGATATGCCGGACGTCCCCCACGCTCGGATGCGCGGCGAACGCGGGCAGACGGGCAACGTGCACCTTTTCAATCGTGGCAATCCGCTCGAAGACGGGTTCGCTCTCGAAAATGTGGAGAGAAGCATTCGCGGCGGCGCAAGCGATTGGATTGGCGGTGTAGGAATGCCCGTGGAAGAACGCGCGTTCACGATCGCCGCCCGTGAATACGTCGTGAATCCGATCGGTGGCAAACGTCGCGGCCAATGGTAGAAATCCGCCGGTCAGACCCTTGGCGACGCACATCAGATCGGGAACGACTGCAGCTCTTTCGCAGGCGAACATTCGGCCTGTTCGCCCGAAGCCGGTGAGAACTTCGTCCGCGATCAGCAGCACATCGTGAGCGGCGGTCAGGCGGCGGACTCCGGAAAGAAATTCCTCGGGATGAACGATCATTCCGCCCGCGCCTTGAAGCAGAGGCTCGACAATCACGGCGGCGATTTCTGCGCTGTGTTTGGAAAGCAGGCGCTCCAGCTTATCTAGGCATTCGATTTGGCAGGTCGCACGCGTGAGGCCAACAGGGCAGTGCGCGCAGTAGGCCGAATGGGTACGCACGACAGGAATTCGCAAAGAATCGAATGCCGCGGTGAACGGCGAATCGTCGCTTACCGACATCGCGCCCACCGTATCGCCGTGGTAGGCGTTTTCGAGCGCGACGATGCGGCGCTTGTCCGGGCGTCCGGAATTCTTCCAATATTGCAGAGCCAGCTTCAGCGCGACTTCCACCGCTGTCGAGCCGTCATCCGAGAAAAAAACATGGCGCAGCGGAGCGGGAACAACTTTCCCCAGCCGCGCCGCAAGTTCTTCGGCGGGCTCGTGCGAAAATCCCGCGAAGAGAACGTGCTCGAGCCGTGCGGCTTGTTTGGCGACGGCCTCCGCGATCGCCGGATGCGAGTGGCCGTGGATGTTGACCCACCACGAGGAAATTGCGTCCAGAATTTGGCGTCCGTCCTGCGCCTCAATAAAGACGCCTTTCCCGGAGCGAATGGAAAGAGGAGGTGGGTCCACGCCTTCCTGCGTGAACGGATGCCAGAGATGGAGGTCGGACGCGCTCATAATTTATTGGAAGGCCTGATGATCGAAATGTTTTTCATAGACGTTGAGCAGCGCCGCGCGATCAATTTTCTTGAATATGGGGATGTGACCAACAACGCGAACATTGCCGTAACGTTCGATGGCGCGACGATTCTCGAGGTTCTCGTTGCCGATAAGGGCCACTCCACATATAGGAATGCTCGCCTCACGCAATGCGGCGAGCGTCAGCAGCGTGTGATTGATCGTCCCCAGCGCCGTGCGCGCGGCAACGATGATTGGGAATCCGATTGTCTGCATGAGATCTCTCATCAGATCGTGCTCATTGAGAGGCACCATCACTCCGCCTGCGCCTTCGACAATCCATCTCCGCCCCGCCGGCGCCGCGGGTAATTCAAACGCTTCGAGAGCGATCCGAACTCCCGCCTCGCGCGACGCCAGATGCGGCGAAACCGGCGGGTCAAATCGATATCGTTCCAAAGGGAGCCGGTCTTCCGTGGCTCCCGACCAGGCGCGCACCGATTCGCGGTCCGTACCTTCAATCGCACCCGTTTGCACAGGCTTCCAATACACGGCGTCCAAAGCGGCGACGAGGAGAGCGGAAAGAACGGTTTTTCCAACGTTCGTGTCCGTGCCGGTCACGAAATATCCAGTCATCGGGAAACGGAAACCGCGCGCGCGGTGGAGAGTTCACTGCGGGCTTGCATCATCGCGGCAACCAGGTTGGCAAGAATCTCTTCGGAATGCTTTGCCGTCAAGGACAAACGTAGCCGCGCGGATCCCGCCGGAACCGTCGGCGGACGAATCGCGCGCACGCCGAATCCTCTTGCCTTGAGGTATTCGGCAAAATTGACAGCGGCAGCGTTTGGTCCGAGGATGACGGGCACGATTTGCGAATCGCTTTGCGCGGCGTCAAAGCCGTTTCTTCGCAATTCGTTTCGCAGGAAAGCGCTCAACTCAATCAGACGATCACGTTCGCTATCTGATTCCATGGCGAGATTCATTCCGGCGGAAACCTGCGAAGCGAAATACGGCGGCAGGCCCGTGTTGTAAACGAAAGTCCGCGCGCGATTGATCAGAAAACGGCGGAGATTGTGCGAGCCGCAAACGAATGCGCCGGCCGACGCGAGCGCTTTGCCGCAAGTGTGCACCGTCGCGAGAACGCGCGCGGAGAGCCCTGCCTCCGCCACGCAGCCGCTGCCGTGCGGGCCGCGCACACCGATCGCGTGCGCTTCATCCACGATCAGTTCCGCGCCGTAGCGTTCAGCGAGCGCAGCAAGATCGGCGAGCGGCGCACGGTCCCCCTCCATGCTGAAAATGCTCTCGAGGACGATCACGCGCGCTCCTGTTACAGAAACATCGTGGCGAAGTTCGCTTTCCAAAAAATTAAGATCGAGGTGCGGGAAAATGACGCGCCGGCATTTCGCCAGGCGTATTCCGTCGATTAGGCTGGCGTGATTGGCGCTGTCCGAGAATACAACGTCCTCGGGGCTCAGAAGGGCGTTCAGCAGCCCCATGTTTGCGCAGTAGCCGGACGTGAAGTACAAAGCCGCTTCAGCGCCGACCCATCGAGCAAAATCATGCTCGAGAACTGTCCACACTTCATCATGCCCCGACAATAAGCGAGAGCCGGTGGATGCGAAACGCGGAGCCGGGTTCACACCTTCCAGGATTGCTTGCTTCATCCGAGGATCTGTGGCGAGGCCGAGGTAATCGTTGGAACTGAAATCGATGCCCTGAACAGTTTCGAGGTGGCGCAGTTCGGCGCGAGATTCGAGATCGGAAAGCTCTGCGAGAATACGTCGGTTCATGTCCACGGGTATATTCTTACCGCAACGGCAGCGGTTCCAGCCCCAGGGACTGAAGCATCGCCGCATCGTCCTCGGGTTCGGGATTCGGCGTGGTCAGCAATTTTTCGCCGATAAACAGCGAATTGGCGCCGGCCACAAAACACAGCGCAACAGCTTCGCGCGAAAGCGCCTTGCGCCCCGCGCTGAGCCGAACCATCGAAGCCGGCATCAGAATGCGCGCCGTCGCAATCGTGCGCACGAAGACCAGCGGATCGAGCGCGTCCAGATGTTCCAGGGGCGTGCCGGCGACGCGCACCAGCGCGTTGATGGGAACGCTTTCCGGATGCGGATCGAGCGTGCAAAGCTGGTGCAGCAGGCCTATGCGGTCGCCTTCCGATTCGCCGAGGCCGATGATTCCTCCGCAGCAGACGGTTACGCCCGCCTTTCGCACCGATGCGAGCGTGCGGAGGCGGTCATCGTAATTGCGCGTCGTAATAATCTGCCCGTAAAATTCCGGCGAAGTATCGAGATTGTGGTTGTACGCAGTCAAGCCCGCCTCGGCCAGGCGCCCCGCCTGCGAATCGTCGAGCATCCCGAGCGAGCAGCAAACTTCCATGCCGAGCTTTGCCACGCGCCGCACCATTTCCAGAATATTTTCAAAATCCTCGCCTTCTTGCACCTGCCGCCACGCGGCACCCATGCAGAATCGCGTCGCGCCTTCGCCTCGGGCGCGCTCGGCAAACTCCGCGACCTCGTCCACGGGAAGAAGCCCGCCGCGCGAAACTTCCGTCGAGTAATGCGCGCTCTGCGGGCAATACGAGCAATCTTCCGGGCAGCCGCCGGTTTTCACGGAGAGCAGCCGGCAGAACTGGACGCGCGTAGGATCGTGGAATTCACGGTGCGCCTGCTGGGCCGAGAAAAGAAGATCGGGCAGCGGCTGCCGATAAATGCGGCGAATCTCCTCCCGCGTCCAATCATGACGCAAAGCCGTCTTGGCTGTCGAAACGCCCGCTTCGTTTTGCGACAAGGGAACTCCTTCAGGACAAAAGTCATTGCGCGCTTATGTGCACAGCAAACACCGCACAACCCGATTCGCACGGCTCCGCTCAGCCGTTAACGGGCCGGCAGGAAAAACATTCTAACGCACATTCGGCGAGAATATCGACCTCGCGTAGGCCATCAACGATTCGGATCGATTCCATTCGTGTGGGAAATCCAGTGGCTGGCGGCAGTAGAAATCACTTCCATGCCCCTCGTGGCACGATACATTTCTACCGAGACGAAAAGATGAAAACCATATTGGGCAGGCAATAAAGAAATGAAGGAAAAATCAGAATGGCATAGGTCTGGGAAATGCTTATAGGCGGACCTGTTCCTTGCGATTCGTTTTCTTGGATCCGGGGTTCGAAGACGGAGAAGTCGACTCATTGGCGGTCGAATTCTTCTTGTGGCAGGAGATTGCCCACCAGCGATTTTGGAATTGCGACAACTCGCACATTTTCGTGCAATGTTTCATCCCGGTTTCGTACGCGCAATGGCAATAGCACAGCGGCGTCGCGGGGCCTGAACGCAGGGCCGAAGGAACCTGGTTCGCGAGAGCAGCAGCCGAAACAGCCCCCAGCAGGATTGCAGTGCGAACCGCTTGCCGGAATCCACTAGGGCTGGATTTCATTCGTTCATTCTGAAGCGAGTGGTATAAAAAACCGATAGCGCGGAGGGTGGGAAATCGTTGGTATTCAGGGTTTGAACGTACTGGTACTGAGGCGGATTGCGAACATTTCCGTCGACTAAGCTATTAAGCGGGCGAGACGCTGCGGTGATTTGCCGCTGAAAAAGCCGCAGGAATCAGGTTCGGGAATGGAAAAATCGAATTGGAGGAACTGATGGAGAGTTCGTTGCTTGACCTATGCGTTCGGATGCCTGTGGCACAACATATTCACGGGCAGGCTTGCAAAAGGGCAAACGCAATAAAGCCGCGCGTCAAGAAGGCTTCATACGATCACGCGTTGGTTGTCGTAGTCTCAGCCAGGTCGGCCATCTCCAATCGCAAATTCCCCGCATTGGAGGCGTAACTAAGCGCCGGTTCGAGGTCGAGGATTCCCGCTCGGACCATGCGCTCGAGTTCACCGTCGAAGTGCTGCATTCCTTCGGTCGCGCCGTCGCGCATCGCGTCGAGCAGGGATTTGCCCTCCGTTTCGCCCTTCTCGACATACTCGCGCGTGCGCATGGTCGATTTCAAAATTTCGATGGCCGCCACGCGGCCTGTCCCATCCTTTTTCGGTATCAGCCGCTGCGAAACGATGTAGCGAAACGCTCGTGCCAGGCGCGTGCGTATTGCTTGCTGATCGGCAAGGGGAAATACGCCAATGATCCGTTCAATCGTTTTGGACGCATCAATGGTGTGCAGCGTGGAAAAAACCAGATGTCCCGTTTCCGCGGCCTCCAGCCCGATTTCGATCGTTTCCTTATCGCGCATTTCCCCGACCAGGATCACCTTGGGGGCCTGCCGCAAAGCCGCTCGCAACGCGAGCGCGAAGCTCGGCGTGTCGCTGTGGAGTTCGCGCTGATGTATCGTGGACTTCTTGTGGAGGTGCAGAAACTCGATCGGGTCTTCGATCGTGAGGATGTGGTAGGCCTTCTCCTCATTGATTTTGTTCAATATAGCGGCCAATGTCGAGGACTTTCCCGACCCAGTCGGGCCTGTAACGAGCACGATGCCATTGCGCAAGTCCGCTACTTCGCCCAATTGCACCGGCAGGTTGAGCGAATTGAAATCCGGCGTCGACATTGGAATGACGCGCATGACGATCGCGTAGGAGCCGCGCTGGCGGAAGATGTTCACCCGAAAACGAGCAATCCCGGGCAGACTGTAGGAAAGGTCGGTGGACCCTTCCTTCTCCAGCTTTCCGGCCACAAGTTCATTCTTTCCAATGAGATCGATGGCTATTCGACGCGTCGCATCGGGGAGCAGTTTCCCCACCCCGGCGATGTTTACCTCTTTGAGTTGGCCGTTGAGTTCAATTTGAGGGGTGCGCCCCGGGGAGAAGATCAAATCGCTCACTTGCTTGGAAACCTGGAGCATGGTGGCAACGATAGAAGCGGTTGAAACCTTAGGTGCTGGGGCAGAGCCTGAAGCTGCATCGTGGCTCACGCTGGGGGGTTGCGGCGGCGCAGAAGTCGAATCCATTAGTGGCTCCCGGATAAAAGGCTGAATTTCTTGTAAGTCGCAATCCTGTAGTGGTTTACGAGCCTTGCCGGGGCCCTATTTCCATTTTGGGGAGTGACGAGACCTGGAAAACGCTCTCAATTCCTTCTCGATGGCTCGAACCGATTCAACCTCGAGCCCCACAAACTCGACCCCAATCCCTATACCAGGGAGGCAATAGCGTACTTCGCCACGAGTCTGAACTTCGACCTTCGACTGCGTCAAGCGAAATCGGAGATTTACGACCGCTCCTTCCGGAAAATGTGTCGAAGTGTTCACGAACGTCCCGTGCGGCCTGAGGTCGGGTGGGCGGATTGCAATCTCGCGTCCCACGCCTTCATAGCTTAGATGGAGCTCGCACAGGTGTTGAATTCGAGGTTCGCGGCGAGCGGGCTTGGTTTTAGCCTCGGTGCGTGCGCGCTTCTTCAAAAAGGGACCCTTTCCGCGACATGCAGCGATGACCCGGCGTGAGAATCAGGTCCTCCAGGCCTGCGCTGGGTTCCACAATAGGGGCAGAAGCGGTAAGCGGGCGGCAATTCGTATCCGCACCGATCACATCCGGAAGTAGACAATGCTTCCATTGGGACGACACGAACGACCTCTTCCAGCGTGGTCACACCCGCCTGAATCTTTTCCAAGGCGTCATCCTGCATCCGGCGCATTCCGGCGGCACGAGCCGCGGTCCGAACCAGTTCAGGTTTATACCCGCCGCGCAGAACGGCGCGAATCGATTCGTCAATCGACAGCAGCTCATAGATGCCAACTCGGCCCTTGTACCCAGTGTGGTCGCAAGCGGGGCAGCCCTCCGGCCATGCGATGCGGTCCGGCGGATGAATCCAGCCCGCCGCCGCGAGGCGTTCGCCATAGTCCGGCGCAACTTGCTTATAGCCGTTGCAGGGAAACCTCTTCCAGGGCTTTCACTAAAGTGGGCTTGTCAACCAGGCCGCGCTCCAGGATCAGTTCGCCCAGGCGAACCATTTTGCCTTCTTGCTCTTTGAATAATTGCTGAAGGTCTCCTGCGGATATGTGCCCACGGTCCTGCAGAATTTCCCCAAGCTTCTTACGCTTCATGCGCAGTTCCTCGGCGAAATATGGGGCACGCGAAGTTCCAAATCGCGAGGGAGAGGCGCCGCTAAGTCTTACGCGATCAGTGCGGAATATTTGGCACGTTAAGAAATTCCAATCCGCCTTGTTTCATTACGGGATGAGGGGCGGGCTTGCCTGGCTTGCGGGCAACATTGGGCTGGCGGTAGGGCGCGTAGATTACCCGCGAAGCCAAGACCGAAATGGAAATGCGATGTCATTCGAGATGACAAATTCAACTTTCGATGGTTCGCAAGGTAAATGAGCGAAGTTTTAGTCGGGGAGAAAAAGGTGATTCCAGAGGTGGGAGAGCGCTCTCCCGAAACAGGATTTTCGGGACGGGTGAGGGCGAGAAAACGCGAGAGGGTCGGCCGGAAGATCAACAAAAATAAGAAAATCTTGCGAAGAGATATGGACAGCGGATTGGCCCGCTGCGTGCACTATCAAAAAAACGTGGACGCATTCCGATAGACGACTTTCACAAGTCTGCGAGCGAGGGGGAAGGGGCTTGCTCAAGGACGAGTGCTGGTCGTTCCCACCTGCCTCTGAGAGGGAAGCTAGGATGGATGACCCCACGCCCCGGTCAAAAAAAGGCCGGGAAACGGAATGCGTCTTAGGGGGCTCTTGTTCCCAAGCAAGGGCCCCCATCTTTTTTTAATTTCATCTTGGGACCCGCTACTAACTCGGATCCCTCACCGCTCAGACAATCCCAGCAACCGCCTAAATCTGCGATACCGTTCCGACTGGGTCGACACGCCGCAGTACTGGAATCTTCGCCTGCCTGAGCACGTGCTCGACTTCCGTTTCTTTTAGCCGCGAGGCATCGTACTCGAACGATAGCCGATTTGTCTTTTCGTCCACGCGAAAACGGCGCAATCCGTAGGTGTTGGCGAAACTGGCGAGCGCCCGCAATTGCTCGGGCTGCAGCCGCGATTGCAACTCGTAGGTAATCTCCATGAGCGTCATGAAGGCATTATAGCAGCAGGGCGAACCCGGGAACGCCAATCTCCCGATTGGCGTTTTGCGTTACACCATCCCGCCGATTTGACATAGGGGGAGGGGGTATAGTAGAAAAGGGAAGGACAAGGAAATTGGCGGTGATCTTATGTCAGCGAGAAATACTCAAATGATTCGGCAGGCGGCAACCTGCGGCTGCGGCGCGCACGAGAAGAGCCGGAAGGCGCTGGCCGTCGACCCGGAAATCAAGTCGTCGAACTTGAAACGGCTGCGCCGGATTGAAGGGCAGATCCGCGGTTTGCAGCGCCTAGTGGAAGAAGACCGCTACTGCGCCGACATTCTAGTGCAGATTTCTTCGGCGCAGGAGGCGCTTCGCTCCGTGGGCCGCGCCCTGATGAAGAATCATCTGCGCCATTGCGCTTCCGAGGCCATTCGCGACACGGCGCCGGGCCGGGCGGAAGCGATGTACGAAGAGCTGCTGAACTTGATGGACCTGCATTCGCGGTAGGAAAGTTATGGACACGCAAAATACTAACGCCGGCTCCATGGAAAAAGATCCCGTTTGCGGAATGACGGTGGACCCTTCGCGGGCGAAAGCCACGCACGAGCACGCGGGGAAGATGTACTACTTTTGCTGCGCAGGCTGCAAAGCGAAATTCAGCGCCGACCCTGCAAAATACCTGGGGCCGAAGACCCTCGTCGGAATTGCTCCGATGTCCGCACATCCAGTGCAGATTGCGCCCGCTGCAGCCCACGTAGCCTCACAACCCGTCGCGGAAAGTGCGGCGATCGCGGGGGCCGCGCGCAAACTTGCTTCGAACGAATATACATGCCCAATGGATCCCGAAGTACGCCAGCAAGGACCGGGGGACTGCCCGAAGTGTGGGATGGCACTGGAACCTGTGGTCGCTGCGCTTCCTATGACCAAGACCGAATACACCTGCCCCATGCATCCGGAAATTGTGCGGGACGCGCCTGGGTCCTGCCCGATTTGCGGAATGGCCCTGGAGCCAAGGACAGTCAGCATCGAGGAGGAGCAAAATCCCGAGCTCGCGAGTATGACCCGCAGATTCTGGGTCTCTTTGGCGCTCACGATCCCGATTCTGGTTGCGGCCATGGCGGATATGGTGCCTGGCCTTTCAGCGCTCATGCAGTTCGCTTCACCAAAAGTCTGGCAATGGTTGGAATTCATACTCGCGACTCCGGTTGTTTTGTGGGGCGGCTGGCCGTTCTTCGTGCGCGGCGCGCGATCGCTCGTCACCCGCAATTTGAATATGTTTACGCTGATCGGTTTGGGAACCGGAGTGGCGTACGGATTCAGCGTCGTGGGCGTGATGTTTCCCGGAATTTTCCCTGTCTCTTTTCGAGGCGAAGGCGGCGAAGTTGCTGTGTATTTCGAGGCAGCCGCGGCCATTACGACGCTGGTGCTTCTCGGGCAAGTGATGGAATTGCGGGCGAGGAGCCGCACGGGAGCGGCGATCAAGGCGCTTCTCGGACTTGCGCCGAAAACTGCCCGGCTGATTCGCGGCGACGGTTCGGAATCGGATGTTTCTCTTGATGACGTGAAACCCTGCGACACCTTGCGTGTGCGCCCTGGCGAGAAAATCCCGGTGGACGGCGTCGTGCTGGAAGGCGCGAGCAGCGTCGATGAATCGATGATCAGCGGCGAACCGATCCCCGTCGAAAAATTCAAAGGGGCGCGCCTCACCGGCGCAACCGTGAACGGGACCGGTTCTCTCGTGATGCGCGCGGAGCGAGTCGGCTCGGAAACTTTGCTGGCGCAAATCGTGCGAATGGTCGGCGAGGCGCAGCGCAGCCGCGCGCCGATTCAGAAGCTCGCCGATGTTGTCGCGGGATATTTCGTCCCCATCGTTGTGGGAATTTCCGCGTTGACGTTCGTGATTTGGGCGTTGTGGGGGCCGAATCCTCGCTTGGCGCACGCTCTCGTCAACGCGGTAGCGGTGCTGATTATTGCGTGTCCCTGCGCCCTGGGCCTGGCTACACCGATGTCGATCATGGTGGCTATGGGCAGAGGTGCGTCGCTCGGCGTGCTGTTCAAAAATGCCGAAGCCATTGAGTTGATGCGCAAGGTGGACACGCTTGTCGTGGACAAGACCGGCACGCTCACCGAAGGCAAGCCGCGACTCATTTCGGTCGAGCCCGCCGAGGGCTTTCTTGCAAACGAACTGCTGCGGCTTGCAGCAACGCTCGAGCGTGGCAGCGAGCATCCACTGGCTGCGGCGATCGTCAAAGGCTCTCAGGATCGCGGCGTCACTCCTGTCGGCTCGGCGGAAGCGTTTGAATCGCTCACGGGCCGGGGCGTTCGCGGCCGCGTCGATGGCCGCGCCGTCGCGCTCGGAAATCAAAAGCTTCTTGAAGAAATGCACGCCGATGCGGGGACTCTTGCCGCGAAAGCAGAAGCCTTGCGCGCGGACGGCCAAACCGTCATGTTCGTGTCGGTGGACGGAAAAATCGCGGGGCTCGTTGCGGTCGCCGATCCCATCAAAAAAACCACTGCCGAAGCGATTCACCGGTTGCACGCAGACGGCATTCGCATCGTGATGCTCACAGGCGACAGCCGCACGACGGCCGATGCCGTTGCAAGGAAGCTCCAGATTGACGAGGTCGTGGCTGAAGTTTTGCCGCAGGGAAAAGCCGGCGTCGTGCAGCGGTTGCAAGCGGAAGGCCGGTTCGTCGCCATGGCCGGCGACGGAATCAACGACGCGCCGGCGCTGGCGCAGGCGCAAGTCGGAATCGCCATGGGCACCGGCACGGATGTCGCGATGGAAAGCGCCGGTGTCACACTGATCAAGGGCGATCTGCGCGGCATCGTGCGCGCGCGAGCTTTGAGCCGCGCCACGATGAGCAACATCAAACAGAATCTATTCTTCGCGTTTGTTTACAACTCGGTTGGCGTGCCCATTGCGGCGGGAATCCTGTATCCGTTTTTTGGACTTCTGCTCAGTCCGATGATCGCGGCGGCCGCCATGAGTTTCAGTTCGGTGTCCGTGATCACAAATGCGCTGCGGCTGCGCAGGCTTAAGCTTCCTGCATGATGCTCAGTATAGAATGCGGCTTAAGAGAGCAGGTTGAAGCGTCTCTGTGGCAACTTGATTTCGAACAGGCCAGCGGCTAAACAGGCCGCGGAAAAAATCACTGATCTGAGACTCTTGGTTCTTCGAACTCTGGGGAGGCGCGATTTCCCTGCCGTTTTGTTGCTCGTTCTGCGATCCTTGCGCCCTTCCGCAGACACCACGGCCTCGACCTACACCGCTGGAATCAGTTTTAACAGACGCAGCAGATTGCCGGCCGTGACCACCAAACGGAATAACCAGTCGACTTTCTTCACCCCGCGCACCTTCACTTGCCGCAGAATGCTGTCCAGTTTGGCCCAGCCAAACACTTTCTCGACCAACTTCCGTTTCCGCTGGCTGATCGCAAAGCCCGGATCTTGACGCTCCTGTTCGCTAAGCCAGTTCGGCCAGTGCCGATTGGGTTCGTACTCGGCCACGTGCGGTACCACGTTTCGTCGCCGCAACCCGGCGATGAATTCTCTTTCCTGATACAGCTTGTCGGCTCCTAACGTGATCGGTCGCCCTGGCGGGTTCCCACCGCCCGGACTGCGGCTCATCTGATCCAGCAGCGCCAGCGCCGCTTCTCGCTCAGCCCAAGTGCTGCAGGGCGTGGCCAAGGCCGCCCGCACCAGTCCGCTGCGGTTCTCGATCAGCACGTGTCCCAGATAGCTCGGCTGCGATTGCCCCGCCGCACTTTTCTTGAATAAGCGAGCCTCCGGATCACTTCTGGATTCATGCGTGTCGCGTAACAACTTCTTCCCTCCCGACCCGCTCCCTTTCTCCGGCGGTTTCTGCTTGGGCACAAAACTCTTCCGGCTGGCCCAAGCTTGGATCAGCGTACCGTCCACCGTGAAATGTTCCTCGCTCAGCAGATCGTGCTCCGCCGCTTGCCGCAGCACCGCTTCCAGCAAGCGTTGCGACACCTCCCCTGCCATCAGTCGCTCGCGATTCTTGGTGAACACGGTCACGTCCCATACCTGATCGTCCGGGTTCAATCCTACAAACCACCGGTACAACAGGTTGTAATCCAGTTGCTCCATGAGCTGCGTCTCGCTGCGGATCGAGTACAACGCCTGCAGCAAGAGCGCCCGCAACAATCGCTCCGGTGCAATCGACGGCCGCCCGCGCCGCGCGTACAGCGCCTCAAAATGACTCCACATTTCCTGCAGTCCGCGATCCACCATTGGCCGAATCCGCCGAAGTGGATGATCGCGGGGAATTCGATTTTCCAAAGGGATGTAACTGAACACCTCGCCTTGTTTTTCGTCAGGTCCCCGCATATCGTCTTAGATGTTCAGTGCTCGATCCAGTTGCCAAACGGGCGATTTTTTCCGCGGCCTGTAAAGCCGAATTTATTCTACATGCTTTACGGCACGGCTTGAACAGGCTGCGGAAAAATCTGCCAGTCTAGGTTCTTGGCTTTCCGAACCACTTTTTTTTCGAGTCCAGCGGCCATTTTTCTTGCTATTCCGCTCTTCGTTTCGCGGTTGTTGCGCCCCTCCGAAGACACCACGGCCTTCACCTACACCGCCGGAATCAGTTTCACGAGACGCAGCAGATTGGCCGCCGTGGCCAACAAGCGGAACAACCAGTTCACCTTCTTCACTCCGCGCACCTTCACCTGCCGTAGAATGCTGTTCAATTTCGCCCAACCAAACACTTTCTCGACTAGCTTGCGCTTCTTCTGGCTGATGGCGTAGCCCGGGTCGCACCGTTCCTGCTCGGTCAGCCAGTTCGGCCACTTGGGATTGGGTTCGTACTCGGCCACATGCGGGATCACTTTCCGCTCCCGCAATCCGGCGATGAATTCTTTCTCCTGATACAACTTGTCGGCTCCCAGCGTGATCGCCGCAGTGTGCTGGTCCACCCGCCCCGGGCTCCGGCCCCACTGATCCAGCATCGCCAGCGCCGCTTCTCGTTCGGCCGAGGTGGCGCATGGCGTGGCCAAGGCCGCCATCACCAGTCCGTTGCGATTCTCCGTTATTAGGTGTCCCAAAAAACTCGGCTGCGCTTGCCCCGCAGCGCTCTTCTTGAACAACCGCGCCTCGGGATCGCTCTTGGATTCGTGCGTGTCGCGCAGCAGCTTCTTTCCGCGCGATCCGCTTCCTTTCTCCGGCGGCTTCTGCTTGGGCACGAAACTCTTCCGGCTGGCCCAAGCCTGGATCAGCGTCCCGTCCACCGTGAAGTGTTCCTCGCTCAGCAGATCGTGTTCCCCCGCTTGCCGCAGCACCGCCTCCAGCAAGCGTTGCGACACCTCTCCCGCCATCAGCCGCTCCCGATTCTTCGTGAACACCGTCACATCCCACACCGGATCATCCGGATTCAATCCCACAAACCACCGGTACAACAGGTTGTAATCCAACTGCTCCATCAGCTGCGTCTCGCTGCGGATCGAATACAGCGCCTGCAACAGCAGCGCCCGCAACAATCGCTCCGGCGCGATCGACGGTCGTCCTCGGCGCGCGTACAGCGCCTCAAAATGACTCCACATCTCCTCCAGCCCGCGATCCACCATCGGCCGAATCCGCCGGAGCGGGTGATCGCGGGGAATCCGTTGTTCCAATGGAACGTAGCTGAATACTTCGCTTTGTTTTTCGTCTGGTCCGCGCATGTCGTCTTAGATGTGCAGCATTCTCTCCAGTTGCCAAACAGACGAATTTTTCCGCAGCCTGTTGAAGCCGTGCCCTACAAAGATTCGGCATTTACCACAGAGGTACTGAAGCCTGTTCTACTTGATCGCTCTACATCGCGACGACGAACGTATTGCGTTTGATCAGCGACTGCATCTGATCGTTGGTGAGGGAAAGTTTCACGTCGAGGCGGTCTCCCGCGGGGGTAACTTGCGCGCTGTCGAGGAGCGCGCCGAGGTCCGGGTTGGAGTTTCCGACTTGATATTTGCGGTACATGAGTCCGGCTTGGAGCAGCGCGGCAAAGGTGTTGGCGTCGTCGGTGGAACCGCAGACGGCTTCGAATGTGGCATCGACGCCGCTGCTTCCTTTGATGCTGATCGTCATCGCTTTAAGTTTTGAAGTGAGTTGCGCGGCGGCGGGGAACTGGGCGGCTTCCGGCACGAGTTGCTGCATGGCCAGGCGCGTGTACGCCGGATTCAGCACGGCCCAGACGGTTCCGCTGCCGTTGGCTGAATTGACGAGCGAAGAGAAGTCCGTATTCGCGTAGAGGCCCTGGCCTTCGCCGAATCGCACGCCAATCATTTTTTCGAGCTGCTGCCGCTGGCCGAAAGCGGCGGTATTGGAATCGATGAAAAAGAAGAAGAGGTCGTTCGGTCCGCTGCCGCCGCCAAACGCAAAGAGCGAGAATGTGCGAACCTTCACGATGGGCAGCTTCTTGGAAGTGAAATAGGCCTCGGCCGTCGAAGGTTGAAATTGGCCGAGCGCTACGCCCACGATCTGGTCCGTGCTCGGGACGGATCCGCTACCGCCCTCTGCCGTCGATTTGGTTGGCACGAGCGCCCACGCGAGTTCCGTCACCTGAGAGTTCGGGTCGATGCCCGCCGAAGCGAGGAACGTCTCAAACTCGCGGAATTTTGCCGGCAGCATTTGTTCCTTGAGCTGAGTGAACCAGGGAAATTGGCGCGCCTCCTTCAAGTCGGCATAGGCGAGTTCGCCGGAATCCTTGGGAAACATGCTGAGGATGTCAGACCCGAGGGTGCCCGCGCGGGCTGTCCCCGGCAGCACGGATAAAATGGCGATCAGAGCGGCGATCCAAATGAATTTTCGGGTGTTCATCTTCTTCTTCCTCCTGCCAAGCTCCCAAAGGTTCGATTCGAGGTTCAATTTGACATTCGATTCGATGGGGGGAATCATTTTCCCGTGGTTACCGGCTTCCCTGACAATTTTGCTTCAATTTCGGCCGTAGCGGATTTTATTCTTGCAACCGTGCCTGCATCTCGTAACGAGGGGAGAAGCGCCTCTGCGCTTTCCAGCGCGCCGCGTGCGGCGGCGATCGCCGCTTGTTTGACGACAAGCCAGTCTAGCAACATAGACGGCGCGGACATGGTTTCGAGTTGTACCAGCCGCTCATAAATGTCGGCGGCAGCAAGGGCCGCTTGCAGATGGGTGTCGGCGGCGCGCTCGGGTCCGCGGTCGTCGGCGGTTCGGGATCTGGGCAGGGCCTCTCGCGAGGCGTCCAATGCCCGCTCCGACAATTGCTGAACTGCCTCGCGCAATGTTTCCACCAGGGGCCGGAGCGTCGCAACCGGGTCCGCGGGATTGGCTGGCAGGGGCGGCAGAATGCCTGCGACCGCGGCTAAACGGTTCTCAAGCACTTGCGCGGGAGAGAAATTTTCGAGCAGCAGGTAATCTTCGCTCGCCAGTTCGATAGCCTTGCGCGGGATGAGGCCGATGACCTCACTTCCCGCCACAGCGCACCCGCGCCGTTCGGCTTCGCGCTTGACCATCTCGAACACCAGGTGCAGAGGCGTCTGCTCAAAGTCCGTCAAGTTGATGGAAACCTGGGCGAGTCCCCGCGTCTTCATATCCACGCCAATGGCCTTTACGTAGCGCAGCCCTCCGCTCGAAGAGCGAATCGCGCGGGCGATTTCCCTGGCCACCGCGACGTTGTTCGTATTCAGATAGATATTATAGGCAATCAAAAGCTTCCGCACACCGACGGCTGTTGCGCCCGCCGTCGAGTGGAGGCGCGGCTCGCCGATGTCGGGCGAGCGGTCCGGGTCGCGCAGAGCCTCTTCGCGCAAGCCCTCAAATTGTCCTTTGCGGACATTTTCCAGGTTCACGCGCTCGGGTCGCGTCGCCGCGGCCTCGTAAAAATAAACCGGGATGCGGTGACGGTCCCACAGTTCCTGGCCAACGCGCCGGGCCAGCGCGATGCATTCTTCGAGGGAAACACCCTCGAGTGGGACGAACGGGATCACGTCGGTCGCGCCGATGCGGGGATGCACTCCTGTTTGGCGCGTCATGTCGATGAGTTCCGCGGCTTTTCCCGCGCCGCGGATCACGGCTTCGGCAACGGCTTCCGGCTTGCCGGCCAGCGTGATCACGGAACGATTGTGGTCGGCATCGCTGGAGCGGTCGAGGACCCACGCGCCTGCGACGCCGCTCATGGCGTCCACGATCGCGTCAACCTTTGCCAGGTCGCGCCCTTCGGAAAAATTTGGCACACATTCGATCAGGCGGTTCATGAGGTTCTGGGGATTTGCGCAGGATCGATTTCTTTCGATGAGATTGTAACCTAGCGCGCCATCCGGCCTTTCCGTAGTAGATAGCAGATTGATGATACGAGATTTTCTGCCAGGCTCACAACTGGAAGATCGCAGAGTCAGCCTAGTTGCCAACGGGGTACGGCGGCGGGGGTCGCTTGATGAAGTTTCATTGCGCGTACAGAGAATCGTGCGGTAATGTTCTGGTTCGCCATGCCCTACGCGACACTCACGGAGAAGCTGCTGAACGTGGTCGACCGGATGCCCAATGAGCGGGCATTGTCGCTGCGAGTCAACGGCCGCTGGGAGCCGACGTCTTCGGCTGAATTCCTGCGGCGCATTGCGGGGCTTTCCAATGCGCTGGAGCAGCTCGGGGTCAAACCGGGCGATCGCGTCGGGCTGTTCGCGCCCAACCGGCCGGAATGGCACGTTGCGGATTTCGCCATCCTTGGACTTGGCGCGGCCGATGTGCCGATCTACTTCAACGAATCCCTCGACCGGATTGTTTACATCTTGAATCATTCAGGCGCCGAAGTAGTCATTGTGGCGGGAGAGATGCAAGCGCGGCGATTGCTGGAGTGCCGCAGCCGGCTCAAGTCGGTGAAGCACGTCATCTGCGCCGCCGCGCCGCCCGATCTCGGCGAGGACATTCTCCGTTACGAAACCTTGGTGGCCGCGACGGGGGACGCCGCGATTGCCGAATACCGGCTCCGAGCCGCTCGCGTGACGTTCCGACCAAATCGCAACAATCATCTATACCTCCGGCACAACGGGCGAGCCGAAGGGCGTGATGCTCACGCACAACAATCTCAGCTCGAACGAGCAAACTTCGGTCGAGCCTTATCACATGATACCCGCCGATACGGCGGTAAGTTTTCTGCCGCTCTCGCACGTGTATGAGCGGGTTACTTCGTACGCGTATTTGTTCCATGGGGTTCCCGTGGCTTACGTCGAGCGCATGGATGACTTGCCGCAGGCTCTGCTGGAAGTTCATCCCACGCTCGCCGCTGCGGTCCCGCGCGTTTTTGAAAAGCTGTATGCCAACGTCATGCAAAAGGGGCACGCATCGACAGGATCGAAGCGCCGGATTTTCGACTGGGCTATGCGCGTGTCCAAGGAAGCGGTCCGCTGGAAAGCGTACGGCGAAGAGGCGCCGTCCTGGCTGCATTTGCGCTGGAAGATTGCGGACCGCATCGTCTACTCAAAAATCCGCGACGGAATTGGCGGCTGCTTCCGCGCATTCATTTCCGGCGGTGGGCCGCTTGCCCGCGAACTTGCCGAATTCTTCTGGGCCGTGGGCGTGCCTGTCTATCAGGGATACGGCCTGACGGAGACTTCGCCGGTGGTAACCGCGAATTATCCGGGCGCCAACAAAGTTGGCACTGTAGGGCAGCCCATCGAGCATGTGAACGTGCGCATCGCCGAGGACGGCGAAATTCTCGTGCAGGGGCCGTGCGTCATGAAAGGCTATTACTTGAAGCCTGAGGACACGAGCGCCGTGATTTCACCGGATGGCTGGCTGGCGACCGGCGACATCGGGCGGCTGGATGAAGAGGGCTACCTCTACGTGACCGACCGCAAGAAGGATTTGTTCAAGACGGCGGCGGGAAAATTTGTCGCGCCGCAACCCATTGAGAATTTGTTGAAGGTGAATCCGCTGATCCTGAACGCCGTGCTCGTGGGGGACGCGCGTAAATTCATTGCGGCTCTGATCGTGCCGAATTTCGCGAACGTGGAGGCAGCCGCGCGCGTGCAGGGCCGGACGTTTGCCTCACATGAACAAATCGCCGCCGATCCCTGGGTTCATGAACTGATCGGCAGGGAAGTGGCGCAGTTGAACGCGAAACTCGCGCAGTACGAGACGATCAAGAGATTTGCGCTCCTCGATCACGATTTCACGTTTGACGGCGGACAGCTGACGTACACGCTGAAGCTGAAGCGCCGCGTGATTGCGGAACGCTACGCGAAAACCATCGAAGATTTGTATGCGGAGGCGCCGCACGAACGTAGCGGGGTTCAGTAGCACAGCCACTCATGGCTGTGAGGTTTTGTATGTCGCACGTAAAGGCTACCGACATAACACTGATCCCAAAACCCGCACAGGCAAGAGTGCCTGTGCTACCTTCACGCGGCGAGTTACAATAGACAGAGGAGATGGAAGATGAGCGATGAACTGGTGATAGCAGGGCGCGCGTTTCGCTCGCGCCTGATTGTCGGCACGGGAAAATACCGCAGCTTTCAGGAAATGACTCGCGCGCACGTGGCTTCCGGCGCGGACATGGTTACAGTTGCGGTGCGGCGCGTTAATCTCACCGATCGCACGAAGGAATCGCTGCTCGACTACATCGACCGCGAAAAGATTTTCATTCTGCCCAACACGGCTGGATGCTACTCGGCGGACGAAGCCATTCGCACAGCGCGGCTTGGCCGGGAAGTGGGCTTGTCGAACTGGGTGAAGCTCGAAGTGATCGGCGACCAACAGACGTTGTTCCCGGACACGGAGGAACTCATTCGCGCGACACAGCTCCTGGTGAAAGAAGGCTTCGTCGTGTTGCCCTATACGAATGATGACTTAGTGGTCGCGCGAAAGCTGATCGATGCGGGCGCTGCTGCCGTGATGCCGCTCGGAGCGCCGATCGGCTCCGGCATGGGAATTCAGAACCACGCGAACCTGCGCATCCTGCGCGAGCGCATCACCGAAGTGCCCATGATCGTCGACGCGGGCGTCGGCACGGCATCGGACGCCGCCGTTGCGATGGAGCTGGGCGCGGACGGCGTCCTGATGAACACGGCGATTGCCGAGGCGCAAGACGCGGTTCTAATGGCCGAGGCGATGCGCGAAGCAGTGTCGGCGGGGCGCAAGGCGTTTCTTGCAGGGCGCATGCCGAAAAAGCTTTATGCTTCGGCGTCGAGTCCGTTGTCTGGCGTAGTGCGCTAAGACTCATTCCATTGAATCCGAAATAATAGTGGCGCAGGCTTCAGCCTGTGGGGGTTCGTCCTTGCAAGGTCCAAACCCCACAGGCTGAAGCCTGTGCCACTTACAACGTGCGAAACGCCAGGTGCCAGATCGTGTCCACCAGTGTGTGCACGATGGCGGAAGTAAAGATGCTGTTCGTTTTGCGCCACGTGCGGCCGTAAAAGATTCCCGCTATTGCTGCGAGGATCGCGTAGCGCCAGTTTGGAAAGACGCCGTTGTTGGTGATATGCGCTAGGCCAAAAACGATGGAGGCGGTGATCCAACCGCCTGTTTCACTTGAAAGCGTGCGCGAGAGGGAATTCTGCGACAATCCGCGAAACAATAATTCTTCCGGCCACGCTGTCAGCAGAAAAATAGAAATCGCATCTACGGGCAGGGATTTCCAGTGCGCTTGGGCGGGATCGAATTTAATGAAGTGCAATGCCGTTCCTAGCGGGATCACTATGATGGCGAGCAATGCGAAGTGGAACAGGACTGATAGAACCGCGTCGCGTCCCCAGACGATGTTGTAACCGACGCCGTCGAATTGGCGCACGAAGAGGAAAGTGGCCAGCGCTACGCTGATGGCGAGGAGCATCGTGGCCGCGTAGCCAATTGTAGGTCCGCCGAAAGGCCAGAGGACATTGAGCAATCGCATCTTTAAGGGGAGAAAAATTGCGAGCATCGCGACGTAGTCCTGCCAGGCGCCTGCTTTCGCAGTGCCGGCGGAAATGGTGAGGAGGACGGGCGCTAACGTGTAAGCGGCAGCGTACGCGGCACGCCACCATGTGAAACTATTTGTCCCCGCCAAATAAATCAGGTAGGCAAGAAATGGCACGACGGCAATCAGCACGCCGCGATGCGAGCCGGCGCGGCGCGCAAATCGTTCGCCGAGATTTCCGGCGGCAAAAAGCAGCTGGATCGCAAGAAAAAAGGCCAGCACGCACAGAGTGACCGCGTAGGCGCGCCCGCTGTATCCGTGCCATGCGCCGTAGACGGAAGTTCCAGCAACGGCCGCTGCCCACAAGCCGAGCGCGGTCCAAACAGATAGTTGGCGTTCCCCGGGCATGGCAGGATAGTGTATCGCACTGATTGATGACGCTGATGGCCGAGAAAACCACAAAACGAATCGCTTACATCGACTGGCTGAGAGGTCTCGCGTGCCTCGTGATGTTCCAGACGCATTGCTATGATTCCTGGCTTGGCGGCGCCGCTCGTGACAGTGGATTCTTCAAGCTGTCGCAGCTTGGCGGAACGCTTCCCGCGCCACTTTTTCTTTTCCTTGCGGGCATCTCGTTCGCGCTGGTCACGGACAAACTTCGCCAGAAAGGCGTGTCCGCGGATGAAATCGCTCGCACCACGATTCTGCGCGGTGGAGAAATTTTTCTTCTTGGCCTGCTTTTCCGTCTCCAGGAATTTCTGCTCGGCCAGCCCTGGGCGCCGTGGACGGACCTGTTGCGCGTGGACGTGCTGAACGTGATTGGAGTCTCGCTCATGATGATGGGCGTCGCCTGCCGGATCGCCGCAGCCGGGGGCACTTCTGACCCGCGCCAGTTACGGCGAGCGACGATTGTGACGGCGATTATTTGCGCGGCTTCCATCGCGGTTCTTACTCCGCCGCTGTGGACCAGTTGGCGTCCGCACTCGCTCGCGTGGTGGCTCGAGTCCTACATCAACGGTGTCCATACGTTCGACAAGCCCCAATCCTGGCTGTTTCCCATTTTTCCGTGGGCCGCGTTTGCGTTTGTCGGATTAGCGGTTGGATCGCTTTTGTTATCCGAATGGGCTCGAAAAAAAGAAGCTCTGGCATTGTCGCTGGCCGGGGTGAGCGGGGCTACGCTCGTCGCGCTGGGGCTTTGGCTCGATGCGCGTCCCATGCGGCTTTACGGCACCTATGATTTTTGGCACACCAGCCCGAATTTCTTTTTAGTTCGCGCTGGAATCGTAATGATCATTCTCTTTCTGGCTTACGCATGGTGCCGATGGGGAGCAGGGGAGTGGCGCTTCAGTCCGCTGATCGAAATGGGGAAGTGCTCGCTGCTGGTTTACTGGGTGCACATCGAATTCGTTTACGGCGGGCTATCCATTGTGCCCAAGCATCGCGTGGGGATTGGGACGGCAACGCTTGGGTTGATTGTCATATTTGTGGCAATGACTGTGCTCGCCACGATTCGCAACCGGTTTCCCAAGTGGAAGCCGCAAATGTTGGCGCTGTTTCGTGGCGCGGCGCGCACATAGCCCGTGGATTTTGCGGTCGAACAGGCGAGCAGCTAAACAAAATTCCCCGTTTTGTCATTCCGAGCGAAGCGAGGAATCGCTCTGTTATTGCGCCGAAACCGAAGAGAGATTCCTCGCTTCGCTCGGAATGACAAACATTTGAGATTTACCGAAATTATTTTTGTGTGTCGCCCGGCTTGGCCGGGTCGGGGAGCTTAAAAATCATTTCGCCGGGGCGCGCGAGGCCCATTTCTTCGCGCGCGATGCGTTCGATGGACTTGGGATCGGTCTTCAGCGAGTTTACTTGCTCGGTCAGTGACTTATTCTGGTCGTTCATCTTGCCAATCTGTTCGCGGATCTGTTCGATTTCCAACTGTGTGCGGCGCATGGCAATGAACCCGTGCGGACCGAAAACGTCGTGCACCAGCAGGGCGAAGAGGGCGAGGCCCAGAATCTGCCGCATGTGTCGCCGCAAGTACGCGCCGGCATCGCTCGGAGAAATATCGCGAATTTGTTTCATCGTCATCGTGCCTTCGCTTCCTGCGCCGTGTCCATCACCCAGTCCTCTGTTTCGTCTGCGATTTTCGAGGACTCCTTGAGCGTCGCGGCTTCGGTGTAGACGCGCATCAGCGGCTCGGTGCCCGATAGGCGCAAGAGGACCCACGATCCGTCGGCGAATTCCATTTTCAGGCCATCGGTGCGGTCCAGGCTCTTGACGCGCCGTCCCAGAAAAGTGGGGAAGTCGGACTTGAGCCGATTCACCGTTCTCAATTTTACATCATCCGGCAAGTGAAGGTTCGCGCGCTGCGGCCAGAATTCGCGGCCCACTCGCTTGAACAGGGCGCGCAACTGCTCCGCGAGAGAAGCACGCCGCACTGCGATCATCTCCGCGACGAGCAGGCATGCAAGAATGCCGTCCTTTTCGGGGAGATGGCCGCGAATCGTCAATCCCGCGCTTTCCTCTCCGCCGATCGCGATCTTGTCCTGCTCGATGAGTTTGCCGATGTACTTGAATCCCACGGGAGTCTGAATCACCGTCGTTCCGTAATGTTGGGCGACTGCATCCATCAAGTGCGAAGTGGCCACGCTGCGCGCCGCGGGCATTTTCCATTCCCGCGTTTCGACGAGATAGTCGTATAGCAAGCCGAGGATGTGATTCGGCTGCATCCACGTCCCGTCGGAATCGAGGATGCCGAAGCGGTCGGCGTCGCCGTCGGTTGCGAGTCCGACCGCCGCTTTTTTCGCGAGCACGGCTTCGCGCAAGGGCCGCAGATTTTCATCGGAGACGTCCGGCCCCGAGCCGTCGAAGAGGACGTCCCGATCCGTGCGCAGAGCCTGCACATCGACGCCATGCGTCGAGAGGGCCCGATCCAGGTATCCAGCGCCGCATCCGTGCAGCGCGTCGGTCACCACGCTCAATTTCGCAGCGCCAAGCGATTTGAAATTCACAAGCTGCGCGATGCGATCGAGATAGAAATTTCGAGGATCGATTTTCTCAAATGGCTTGTCGTTTGGCTTGGCTGGGGCGCGTTCGCCGAGTTTGGCGGCGCGCGCTTCGATATCGTGCGTGACTTCGGGAAGCGCCGGTCCGCCGTCAGGGCCGGTGAATTTCAGGCCTTGATACTCGGCTGGATTGTGGCTGGCCGTGAAATTAATGGCCCCGTCCACCTTGCGGCGCAGGATTTCGTGGGCGATCACCGGGGTCGGCGTGGGCCCATCGCACAGCAACACGTTGATACCATGCTCGCGAAGTATTTCCGCGGCGGCGCGTGTGAATTCCTCGGCAAAGAATCGCGTGTCGTGCCCGACAATCAATGTCGCGTGTGCGTTGCGGCTCCGCACGTGCTCCGCGATCGCCGCCGTGGCGAGTCGAACGTGCGCGAAAGTGAAATCTTCCGCGATGATCGCGCGCCAGCCCGATGTTCCGAATTTGATCGTCGCCGTCATTTCACGAATAAAATGTTTCCCGCCTCGGGCAGGTATTGTAGCCTGCCGTGCAAGCAGGAGACATCAGGGAAATACCGGAGGCGAGAAAGAGTAACGGGGCGGGAGGATTCCTTGACCGACAAATATGTGGTCCTAGTGACATGCGCAAATGCCGCGGAAGCGAGGCGCATCGCGCGCGCCGTCGTCGAAGAGCGCCTTGCCGCGTGCGTGAACATCCTGCCCGGCGCGGTCACTTCCATTTATCGCTGGAAGGGGAAAGTGAAGTCCGCGCGGGAACGGTTGCTGCTCATCAAGACGTCGCGAAAACGGCTGGCAAAGCTGCAAGCAGCCGTCGAGGGGCTCCACTCCTACGATGTCCCCGAATTTATCGCGCTGCCAATTGCCGCGGGATCCCGGAAATACCTTGCGTGGATGGAAGGGGCTTAAGTAGAACAGGCTTCAGCCTGTTGGTTTTTTGATGGCCTAAGATAATAAAACCAGACAGGCTGAAGCCTGTTCTACGAATCAGATCCTTTGGAGGGCTTGATCGAGATCGTTGATCAAATCTTCCACGTCTTCAATTCCGACAGAGATGCGAATCAGCCCGTCCGCAATGCCGATCCGCTGGCGTACTTCGGGAGGGACCGACGAGTGCGTCATGGTTGCCGGATGCGAGATGAGCGTTTCCACTCCTCCCAGGCTTTCCGCAAGCGAGCACAGCTTCAAGTGATTGAGAACAGTGCGGGCATTTTCCATGGTGACGACGTCAAAGGAAATCATGGCGCCGAACCCGCGCTGCTGGCGCACGGCCACGTCATGCTGCGGATGAGAAGGCAGCCCGGGGTACAGAACGCGTTTCACGCGCGGATGGTCTTCGAGGAAACGCGCGACGGCCCGGCCGTTGGCGTCGTGCTGCTTCATGCGCACAGCCAGCGTCTTGATTCCTCGTGACACCAGAAAGCAATCCATCGGCGCAAGTCCCGCGCCAGTAGAGCGCTGCAGGAAGTAGATTTTCTCCGCGTCGGCGGAGCGCGTCAGAATGACGGAGCCGCCCACGGCATCGCTGTGCCCGTTCAAATATTTCGTCATCGAGTGGACGACGATGTGCGCTCCCAAAGCGATTGGCGATTGCAAGTAGGGGCTCAAGAAAGTGTTATCGACGACAAGGGTGGCGTTGCGTGCCGCGGAAATCCTGGCAATCGCGGCAATGTCGGTGACGCACATGGTCGGATTCGTGGGCGTCTCGACGTAAATCATTTTGGTGTTGGGCTTGACTGCTTTCTCCACCCGTTCAGCCGACGACGTATCCACAAAACTGAACTCCAGACCCCATTGCACCAGGAACTGCGTCGTGAGGCGGATGACGCCTCCGTAGACCGCCTCGGAGATGATGGCGTGGTCGCCCGGCCTGAGGAGACGCAAAACGGAATCGATGGCGGCCATGCCGGAGGTGAAGACGAACGCCGCACTGCCGCCTTCCAGCTTGGCCACGGTCCGTTCGAGAGCCCGGCGATTCGGATGCGCCGTCCTCGCATAGTCGTAACCCTTGTTCTTTCCGAGCTCTTCCTGGACGTAGGTGGAAGTCTGATAGATGGGCGCGACGATGGCCCCGGTCGACGGATCGGGCTCCTGGCCCACATGAATGGCATCGGTTGCGAATCCCATGAACAAATCTCCTTGAGGTTGGCCGCGGTCGCTTGCCGTTGGCCAATTTGTTTTCGTTCGGTGCAAATGTCTACGGGTTTTCGGCCAAGGGTCCTGACGCTCGAGGGTTGCGCCAAATATTCCGCGGATCGAAATTAGCTCAGGAGCGAGGCGGAGTCAATGCGATGGGCTTGCGCAATCCTGCAAAAAGGGGAAAAATGTGACATCTAATGCTTGACTTAGCTCTTATCGCCGGGTGCCCGCAATGACGAGTGCGTCGAGCTCCGTAAAGATTTCGCTAAGCGTGGTTTCGTTCTTGATCCTGATGATGGCGATGATTGTTCACGGCCAGGATAAGGACGCGGACGGAAAAGCGAAGTCGGACGCCGCCTCAACGGACGTGCGGCTGACGATCGTCGTCACCGGGGGAGAGGACAAGAAGCCGATAGACAGCGCCAGCGTTTACATCCGGTACGTGGAAGAGCACAAGCACGGCAAGGACAAGAAGATCGAGATGAATTTGAAGACCAACCAGTCGGGAGTTTGCCACGTGCCGGTGATCCCGCCTGGAAAATTCGTGATCCAAGTGATTGCCGAGGGTTGGAAGACTTACGGCGAGTATTACGACATCAACCAGACAGAGCAGACGATCAACATCACGCTTGTACGTCCTCCCAAATGGTATTGAAGAAGGAGTCCCGCCGGTTTCACTTTCCAGTTTGATTTCTCAGGCTCGAGAGTTTTTCTACGCGCCGATTGTTCCGTCCAAAAATGAGCGGTAACGTTTCTGATCTACTCGAATTTGTGAAAAAAAGTGCTTCATCTTTGTGCAAACAGCATCAAGCGCCGTGTTTATCGCGGCCTGCGCGCTTTTGATTCCCCTTTTCCACACACTTTTCAACAAAACTGTTGAAAACTTCCAGCGCGCTGATCGAGCGGCGCAACTTTGATTATTTCGAGCGCGGTGTTAGATTAGCAACCCGGGGAGCATCGCGCGGAATTTTCCAGATGGAAGAAAAACCATACAAAGGGTTTGTGGTCTGGGACCTGTTGTGGAGCAATCTGGGCGTGCGCCCGTTGCGCTCCGCGCTGAGCGTCGCGGCGCTCGCCCTGCAAGTGTTTCTCGTTCTGTTGATTGCGGGCCTGACGTCGGGCGCATTGTCCGACTGGCGCACGCGCGCCGAGGGAGTAGGCGCCGATATCATCGTGCAGCCTCCCAACTCGTCCATTTTCTTTGCGTTTTCAAGCGCTGTCATGCCCGAGTCTCTTTCGGAAAAGATTGCGAGCTTGCCGGGAGTCGACGAAGTGGCGCCGGTGTTCATTGTCGTCGATCAGAAAAACTTGGGAGTAGTCTACGGTATTGATTACGACCGGTTTGCCGGCCTCAGCAAGGGCTTCACGTTTCTATCGGGCGGGCCATTCCGCCAGCCGGACCAGGCCATCGCCGACGATCTCGCCGCGGGGTCTCGCAAGTTGCGCGTGGGACAAAGGGCGATTCTTCTCGGCCATGAATTCACGATCTCCGGCATCGTGCTCCACGGCAAAGGGGCGCGTTTTTTTATTCCGATCAAGACGGCGCAGGACATTGCCGGCGCGGATGGCCGCGTCTCGATGTTTTATGTGCGCAGCAAGGGCGACACCGAAGGCGCGCGGGGCGAACTCGTCAAGCTGCTTCCCACCTACAAGATTCGTTCGATGGCCGAATACAGCACTCTGATGAGTTCCTCCAACTTGCCGGAACTAAAGCCCTTTATTCGGTCGTTTGTCATGCTTGGGGTGGCCATCAGCTTTTTGGTCGTGCTCCTTACGATGCACACGATGGTGTTTGAGCGCACGCGGGACATTGGCGTTCTCAGGGCGCTCGGGTCCTCCCGCCTGGAAGTTTGCTGGATGATCTTGGGCGAGACGATGGTGATGGTCGCGCTGGGCGTGGTCTGCGGATTGCTTTGCACGTACAGCGTAGTTGCGATTTTGCACAGGACGTCGCCTACACTCCAAATTACCATCGAAGGCGGATGGATCGTCCGCGCGATCCTGCTGACGATCGGCGGCGCGATTGCCGGCGCGATGTATCCCGCTCTGCGCGCGGCGCAAAATGATCCCGTGGACGCGCTCGCCTACGAGTAATTTTTCCTTCTAACTCTTCCCGAAACCTCGTATCTCTTTTGCACAGGCGCGCAACCCGGCGCGCAAAATTAATTGCACCCCCTCGATTAATTCTGATACAAGGGGGACCGGCCCACTTGTCGGACACTTTTGCAAATGGAGATTCATCTCTACACGGAACCCGGCTGCGGCGCGTGTATCGAGGCGAAGAGCTTCCTGCAATCACGTGGAATCTCCTTTGAAGAGCGGGACGTTCGCGCCAACCCCGAATACCTGCGTATTCTTACGGACGATCTCGACAGTTGCATCTTGCCGACACTCGTGGCAGGCGATACGATCATTACCGGCTTTGACCGGGAGGAATACCAGCGCCTGCCCGCTGTGGTTGCTCCAAAACGAAAACGATGACCTGCTTGCGGTGTTCCGAGGAAGTCCGCTGGATGCGGCCCTCGGATTTAAATGACCTTCGGAGGAGGCTAAGGCTTATGAAAATTAGACAGATGCTCATATTGCTCGGCTGGTTCGCGATGGCACTCCCTCTCGCGGCCCAGATGGGATTCGGGTCGCAGGTGCCAACTCTCAGCGGGATCTGGCGGCCGGTGGTGGGAAGTGGTTCGACCTATGAAATAACACGGGAAGGGAAGAAGACGAGCATGGACTTCGCTGTCCTCGGCAAGGAAGATCTAGCCGGCAAAACCGGCTATTGGGTGGAGATGTCCATGTCCGACATGCGGCAAGGCGGGGACGTCCTCATTAAGGTTCTGGAAACCGTCGACGGCAATACCATCATCTATTCAAAATGGGTGATGCAAATGCCGGGTCAGCAGCCGATGGAAATGGATGCGAACATGATGAATATGGGAGGCCGGCAGAGCATTCAGACGCAGTCTGCGGATTTTCGTGACAAGGCCGAATCCGTAGGATCAGAATCGATCACCGTTCCAGCGGGCACCTTCACCTGCCAGCATTACCGAATGAAGGACGGTAGCGGCGACGCTTGGATTTCCGACAAAGTGTCGCCCTGGGGCCTTGTGAAGATGCAAGATAATCAGAGGACGATGGTACTTGCCAAGGTGACGACTGACGCCAAGGATCGCATCACCGGCACTCCGACGAAATTCGATCCGATGCAGATGATGCGCAATCGCATGGGCCAGCAAGCCCAATAGTTTTATCAATCGATCGGGTGCGATCGGTTCCGCCTCGCTGGAAAAAATTCGAAGGAGAGCTGATGCCCCCTTCCGACAGTAAATTTTATTCCGCCCGGATTCTGGAGCGTCGCGACCTTTCCGGCGATTTATGGGTGATTCGTGTGGATCCGGGTGGGGAATTCCCATATCGAGCGGGCCAGTATGCGACTCTAGGCGTCGTCACACCCGAAAAACGCTACGAACGCGCTTATTCGATTGTTTCCGCGCCTCACGAGAAATTGCTGGAGTTTTTCATCGAACTCGTTCCGCGCGGGCAGGTTACGCCCCTGCTTCACAAACTCCAAGCGGGCGATCAGGTCAGCTTGCGAAAAGCCGCCAAAGGGAATTTCACCCTCGACCTTTCCGGTGAACGCACGAACCATCTGCTGATCGGCACTGTTACGGGCGTTTCCCCTTTTGTAGGTTATGCGCGGTCTCTCCAGCATGATTGGAAGGAAAAAGAATTACCCGGCGCGCACAAACTATTCATTCTCGAGGGCGCCAGCCGTTCCTGGGAATTGGGATATTCCGACGAACTCGGAAAAGTGGCCGGTGAAGTTCCCTGGCTGACCTATGTTCCCACAGTCAGCCGGCCGTGGGAGGACAAGGAATGGCGCGGCGAAACAGGCCGCGTCGATGACTTGATCCGCAAATATGCCGACATGTGGAATCTGGCGCCCGAAAATACGAAGGTCTATCTCTGCGGCCATCCCGGCATGATCGAGAATGTGAATGGGATTGTAAAACGCCACGGCTGGCAAGACGATTCGATCAAGGAGGAAGCGTTCTTCGTTCCCCGCGACGAAACGGCAGGACCTGAAGCCTCTCAGAAAGCCGCAGCCAAGGGATGAATCGCGTGTCGCGGATTACCAGCGTTCGTGTTTGAAGTAGATGACTCCCAGGGCCGGCATTCGTATTTGGATGGAATACGGATGGTTGTTCCAGGGAATTGCCTCGGCGTGCACGCCGCCTAGATTGCCCACGTTAGTGCCGCCATATTTCTCTGCGTCCGTGTTCATGATTTCCCGGTAAAATCCCTCTTCTGGCACGCCCACGCGGTAGGTATCTCGCTGAACCGGCGTAAAATTAGCGACCGCTACGATGAAATCACCCGGATCCCTCGCTCGCCGCAGGAAGGACAGGACGCTCGAATCCGCGTCAGTGCAATCGACCCATTCAAACCCGTGCCAGTCAAAATCCACCTGGTGAAGGGAAGGCTCATTCCGGTAGATCGCGTTCAGGTCCGCCGTAAGAGTCTGAAGGCCGCGGTGAGTATCGTAGTCGAGCAGATGCCATTCGAGACTGGTGTCCGCGTTCCATTCTCCCCTCTGGCCGAATTCGCCGCCCATGAACATCAGTTTCTTGCCCGGATGCGCCATCAGATACCCGAAAAACAAGCGCATGTTCGCGAACTGCTGCCACAAGTCGCCGGGCATTTTGTTGATCAGCGAGGCCTTGCCGTGAACGACCTCGTCATGCGATAGAGGCAGCACGAAATTTTCCGTGAAGGCGTATAGCATCGAGAAGGTCATCCGGTTGTGGTGGTACTTCCGGTAGATCGGGTCCACGGAGAAATAACTCAGCGTGTCGTTCATCCATCCCATATTCCATTTCAAACTGAAGCCCAAACCTCCCAGGTAAGTGGGGCGAGAAACCATCGGCCAGGAAGTGGATTCTTCCGCGATGGTCAGCACGCCGGGGTGGCGCGCGTACACAACTTCGTTCAATCGCTTAATGAATGCGATGGCCGCGAGATTCTCGCGCCCCCCAAACTCATTGGGAACCCACTCGCCTTCGCGGCGCGAATAATCCAGATACAACATGGAAGCCACGGCGTCCACGCGCAAGCCGTCGATGTGATACTTGTCGATCCAGAAAAGCGCATTGGAAATCAGGAAATTTTGAACTTCATTGCGCCCGTAATTGAAAACCAGCGTGCCCCAGTCGGGATGGCGGCCCTGGCGCGGGTCAGCGTGTTCGTACAGATGAGTGCCGTCGAATTCGCCGAGGCCGTGGCCGTCGCTCGGAAAGTGGGCCGGAGTCCAGTCCAGGAAGACGCCGATCCCTGCCTGATGAAACCGGTCGACAAAGGTCATGAAGTCATCGGGCGATCCGAACCGGCTGGTCGCGGCAAAATATCCGAGCGTCTGGTATCCCCATGAACCGTCGAAGGGGTGCTCCATCACGGGCATGAGTTCCACGTGCGTGTAGCCCATCCTCTTCAAATACGGAATGAGCTGATCGGCCAGTTCGCCGTAGGATAGCCAGCGGTTGTTTTCTTCGGCTACGCGCCGCCAGGAACCTAGATGGATCTCATAGACAGAGATCGGCGAGGACAGCCAGTCATTCCTCGATCGCCATTCGATCCAGCCCGAATCATTCCATATATGATGGTCCAGGCGCGCAACAATCGATCCGGTATTGGGCCGAAGTTCCGAGCGGAATCCGTAAGGATCGCTCTTCAATAGGGGATGCCCCCCGGACATGGGCCGAATTTCGTATTTGTAGACGGCGCCCTCCGCGAGTTCAGGGACAAACAATTCCCATACGCCCGACGGCCCGCGGTTCCGCATCGCATGCGTTCGCCCGTCCCACTGATTGAAATCTCCCACAACGCTCACGCGCATCGCGTTGGGGGCCCACACGCCGAACTGCACTCCCGCCACGCCGTCGAGCACCACGGGATGCGCGCCCATCTTTTCGTATTTCTGGTAATGCGTGCCTTCGCCGATCAGATACAAATCGAAATCAGAAAGCAGCGGAGGGAATGCGTAGGTGTCATGGACCTCTCGCGCCGGTTGTCCCTCTTCAGCGACTCTCCACCGATAGCTGTCCGCTGAAATCGGCAAGTGCGGATAAAGCGGCAGGACGGCCTCGAATAATCCTTCCGCGCGTATGCGCTGGGCGGGAATTGCATCGTGGCGATCTTTTAAAATAATAGAGACTTGCGCCGCTCGCGGGAAAAAGCCGCGCACGACCAGGCGTTTTTCTTCGCCTTCCTCCACGACATGCGGCCCGAGCAAACGAAATGGATCGCGGTTCTCCGCGCGCAGCAGCAGCGCGACATCGCGCTCGAACTCGCTCACCGGCTCGGTTTCGGCGGGCAGTTCTCCCGATGATGGCCTTGCAACGCTCAACCCAGTCTTCCCCCTCGCTAGGCACCTGCCCTAACTGACAATCATTCTAACAGGGTACCACCCTAGAGGAAGGGTTCATTGGCGAATATGGCCGAGGGGGCCGTCCCGGCCTTGAGGCGCATTAAGTGTGAGCAAAATGCTTCCTTTCATGGGCATAGTTAGAAACAGTTGTTCACATTTTTTTAGGCCCGAAGGCTTACAGCTAGTTAACCCGTGTAGAATCAGTGCGTTCATTGGTTACCTTTATGGAACAACGCTTGCACTGTTTTTGCCTGAATGCGCTCCCGATTGCTTGCCGCAGACCTTCCGGAGGCCGCTCAAACGATGGACCCGGGGTCAACTATGAGAAGCCAGAAGCGACTGCTCTACAGCTCAGCTAGAGTACTCATTATTGGTGCCATAGGTCTCTTCCTCAGCGGCACGCCGGCGCGGGCGCAGGCAACCCTCTCCGGAACCTATAAATGCGTGAGCGTTGAAATCGCTGGAAAGGTGCACCCTTGTTCGGCTCCTTCCATCGAAATGTATTCGGACGGGAGTTATCAGATCCTTGCCGAGCATGGCACATACGAAATTTTGAGAGGACACTGGCTGGTCCTTTCGGCCGCCAAGAATCACGGGAGGGCTCGCCTCGACGGCAACAAGATGATTATTTTTGAATTCCTCTCCGGCGGCAAGAAAAGCAAAATCACCTATCGCCGAAAATATCAGCGGCCACCTGCCTGGGTCTCCGGCTAGGACGAAGTCTCCGCGAAACAATCGCTCAAAGAGATGACTGGGCTTTGGTTTATGTAGCGGTCGTCCGGCGCAGCGGACGGGCATCTGCTCGATTCTCACCTGTCACGGCTCGACACAATAAACGATCAGTTGTTCCCCATCGAAACACTTCAGAGATTTTCCTCGCGCTGTTCCGGATTGGCACCTCGTTAACCGATTCTATTGCATGAGTTTACGAGCATCTGTCTTGGCTCGTCACAGCGCCCATTGGAATCTCAGTTGCCTTTAACCAAAGCGTGGGGCCAACGAAATAGCAGTGAATCGTCGGGCCGAACGAGGGGAACAAGGGGGGAAGATGTCAGTGACCATGTTGCAGAGCCGGGAAGTCGAAGAAACAGCGGAACAGAAATTGTGGCGCGCGGTGATCGCCACCACCGTCGAAGAATGGGTCAGCGGCCCGCTGCGCCGAAGCGTGAAGCGGAACAGTTCTTGTTCAGTGACAATCAGGATTTTCAAACTGTTTGCTTTTCCGCGGGAATCAACCCCGAAAATCTACGAGGCCGCCTGGAAAAAATTCGCTCGCGCCAGATATCTGAAGCGCAGGCACGCGCTTCGCGCAACTAATTTCGCCGTTGCTGGAACTGTGTGCCTCGTTTGACGAACCACTCCGCTTCCGCTATCATGCCTTCGCGGGGTGGAGCAGTCTGGTAGCTCGTCGGGCTCATAACCCGAAGGTCGTTGGTTCAAATCCAACCCCCGCAACCAATTCAAGATTCAAAGGCCGGACGCCAGACCGTCCGGCCATTTTCTTTTCTGGCTAGGTGAGTCTGCCACTCGAGCTTTGGAGACGACGACAGCCGAATCGCGCCATGACGATCGACATCCACCCTCACGTGATCAGCACCGATACGGAGCACTATCCGAACGCTCCGCTCGGCGGTCACAAATCCGACTGGTCGCGCGAAAGGCCCGTCAGCGTGGAACGGATGATTGCAGCGATTGATCAGGCGGGCATTGCGAAATCGGCTCTGGTTCAAGCTTCCACTTGTTACGGCCACGATAATTCGTATATTGCCGATGCTGTCGCCGCACACCCGAAACGTTTCACAGGCGTTTTTTCGGTGGATGTTCTCGCGCCTGACGCTCCAGAAAAAATTCGACATTGGGTAGGCCGCAACCTAACTGGAATGCGTTTATTTACGGCGGGCAGCACAATGCCGAATCAGGCAGACTGGGTTGACGACCCGCGATCGTTTCCGGCTTGGGAGTGCGCGCGTGATATCGGAATCCCCGTGTGCATGCAAATGACGGTGAAGGCGATTCCACAGCTCATCGGCATGCTGGAGCGCTTTCCGAAAGTTCGCGTGATTTTGGATCATTTGGCAAAGCCAACCCTCTCGGACGGACCTCCTTACACAGGAGCGATCGCTGTCTTTAGACTGGCCGATTACAAGAACCTCTACTTGAAACTGACTCCGCGCACGGTTGCGGAAGCCCAAAACGGCAAGGCCACTCACGCGACCTTCTTTCCGTTACTCGTATCGAAATTCGGGGCTTCGCGGATCGCTTGGGGATCGAATTATCCGGCATCGGAGGGAACGCTCCCGGAATTACTCAAAGATTCCCAAACGGCATTGTCCATGCTGTCGCATGAAGATCGTGATTGGATCTTCGCCGGGACGGCGCTAACTCTTTATCCTGCGCTGGCCGGGAAGTAGAGGAAAATCGATGCCTGAAACACGGCTCCCGCCTGCTCCGCAAACGCCAGCCGCAAAGCCGGACGGTACAGAGGCCAGCCAACTCTCCGCGTCCCCGCACGCACGTCCCTGGTACAAACATCTCTCCATCCAGATCTTGATAGCGATGGTGTTGGGTACAATCGTCGGCCACGCGTGGCCCGAACGCGCCGATTCGTGGAAGCCTCTGGGCGACCTCTTCATTAAACTCGTGCGAATGCTCGTGGCACCGATCATTTTCTGCACGGTCGTGCACGGCATCGCCAGCGTTGGCGAAGCCAAGAAAGTCGGCCGCATTGCGGTTAAATCGCTGATTTACTTTGAGGTCGTGACGACGATCGCTCTCCTCCTGGCCTTGCTTCTCGTTAACGTCTGGGCGCCCGGCGCCGGTATGCACGTGGATTTGAAGGCTCTCGCCGATGTCGCCGTGAAGGCGCCTGCAAAGCCCCTCACCTTCGGCCAATTTTTATTGAGCCTGGTCCCTGCAAGCGCCGTAGGAGCATTCTCCGAAGGCGAAGTCATTCCAGTGCTGTTCTTCTCCCTAATGTTCGCTTTCGGATTGCTCGCCCTCGGCTCGAAAGGGAAGCCCCTCATCGAAATCATTCACTCGATTACGCAGGTTTTGTTCAAGATGATCGCCTTTGTAATGTACGTCGCTCCTATCGGCGCGTTCGGAGCGATCGCATTTACTGTCGGCAAATTCGGATTGTCTTCGCTCTTGGCTCTGGGAAAACTGGTCTCGGAGTTCTATTTTTGCTGCTTGCTGTTTGTCGCGATTGTGTTGACCCCGATCGCGTACGCCGCCGGCGTAAATATTCTGCGATTGATTCGCTATTTCGCGGCCGAACTGCTGATCGTCGTCGGCACGAGTTCCGGTGAATCCGTGTTTCCAAGCGTAATGGCCAAACTGGAGCGGCTCGGTGTGGAGGAATCCGTTGTCGCTCTAGTGCTGCCCACCGGTTACTCCTTCAACCACGACGGGACGTGCCTGTATTGGGCTACGGTCTCGGTGTTTCTCGCTCAGGCCGTGGGCATTCATTTGTCCATTGGCCAGCAGTTGTCGCTCCTCGCGATCATGTTGTTTACGTCAAAAGGCGGCGCCGGCGTCGCCGGTTCGGCGATCGTCATTCTGGCGACGACGCTTTCGGCCACGGACGTGATTCCCGTCGCCAGCGTTGGCCTGATTCTCGGAGTTCATAGTCTCTTGTCGTCCGCCTTTGTGTCGGTGAACGTTTTGGGGAACTCGCTCGCGACCATCGTGATCGGCCGCATGGAGCAGGCGGTCGATTTGCAGACTCTGCAAACAGAGCTGCAAAGCGGTCCGGAACAGACTGCGCAGGCGTCCGCACTTTAGGATTCACGTCATCGTTGGATACTCTGGCAGCCGCGTGCATTACGCCGCCTCCTCTGGGATGAGTTCAAACCAAAAAGGGAGAGGTAGGGCAGGCTGGTTCGGAGCATTGCGGCCCTCCGCAACCATAGGGGCCGACCAAAACACTGCCGTTCCCAGCCCACGTGGACGTTTCTACTGTGAGGGTGGTAAGCTGTCGCCCCGCGGATTCACACCTGAGTCAGGCGGGAGCTCGCAAGGGCGAAGTTCTTCAGCGCCGGCAGGAACGTTAACGATGGCGTCCAATCCAATCAGCGCTCAGCCCACGGCAGCCGCCGACACCGTCGTGTCGCAGCCCGTCTCCTTGCCACTCACTCCGGCTGCCATTTTTCTCGTCGTCACCATCAAGCCTCTCGACAAAAATCGCGCCGCTGTTCTTTCTATCTGCGCCGATCTATCCGCGCTTTTGCGCGCTGTCGGCTTTCGCGACCCCGACGCCACTCTCTCCTGCATCATGGGCTTCGGTTCCGGCGCCTGGGACCGTCTCTTCGGTTCACCGCGGCCCGCGGAGCTGCATCCCTTCCGCGAGATTCAGTCCGGCGCGCGCCACGCGGTTTCGACGCCCGGCGACTTGCTCTTCCACATCCGAGCCAAGCGCATGGATCTCTGCTTCGAGCTCGCGACGCAAATCATGGCGCGCCTCGGAGGCGCCGTTTCCACGGCCGACGAAATCCACGGTTTCCGCTACGTCGACAATCGCGATCTCCTCGGCTTTGTGGACGGCACGGAAAATCCCAGTGGCAGCGCGGCAACAGATGCCGTCTTCATCGGCGAAGAAGATCCGGCCTTCGCGGGTGGGAGCTACGTCATCGTCCAAAAATATCTTCACAATCTCGACGGGTGGAACAAGCTGCCCACTGAAGTCCAAGAAAAAATCATCGGCCGCACGAAGCTCTCCGATATCGAACTCGACGATTCCGTCAAGCCCGCCTCCGCGCACAACGCGCTCACCGTCATCGAAGAGAACGGCAAGGAAATCAAAATTCTGCGGGACAACATGCCCTTCGGCCGCCCCGGCCACGGTGAGTTCGGCACCTACTTTATCGGCTACAGCCGTTCGCCTCGCACTGTCGAGCAGATGCTTGAAAATATGTTCATCGGACGACCTCCCGGCAATTACGATCGCATACTCGACTTCAGCACCGCCGTTACTGGAAATCTTTTTTTCATCCCAACTGCCTCGTTCCTCGACAGTGTCACTCCGGACCAGTCCGCGTCCGCCGGGTCCTCCCACGCGCAGACTCCCGCGACGGCCTCGGTGCCAGTTAGATCTTCCAACTCTGTCGTGCCATCAAAAGACGGTTCACTCGGCATTGGTTCCTTGAAAGGAGAAAATTCCCATGAATAACCTGCATCGCGAGCTGGCTCCGATTTCCGATGCCGCGTGGGTTCAAATCGAGGAAGAAACTTCGCGGACGTTCAAGCGCTATCTCGCCGGCCGCCGCGTTGCGGACGTTCACGGGCCGGCGGGTTCCGCTCTCTCCGCCGTGGGCACGGGCCACCAGCGCACGATCGCAGCTCCCGGAGAAGGCGTGACGTCCCGCCAGCGCGAAGCCAAAGCACTCGTCGAGTTGCGTGTCCCATTCGATCTTGAGCGCCAGATGATTGACGACGTGGAACGCGGGGCCAATGACTCCGACTGGCAGCCCACGAAAGACGCCGCGCGCAAACTCGCTTTCGCCGAAGACCGTGCGATTTTCGATGGCTATGCCGCCGCCGGGATCGTCGGCGTTCGCCAGGGCACTAGCAATCCCCAAAAATCTCTCCCCGCCGATGTCCGCAAGTATCCAGAAGCCTTTGCGGAGGCCCTAAGTCAGTTGCGTCTGGTGGGCGTCAACGGCCCCTACTCCATCCTGCTCAGCGCCGACGCTTACACCGAGCTTGCCGAAACCAGCGATTACGGCTATCCGGTCCTCGAACACGTCAAGCGCCTCGTCGAAGGCAAAATCATTTGGGCTCCTGCCATTGACGGAGCCTTCGTGGTCACAACCCGCGGCGGTGACCTCGATCTTCATGTTGGCCAGGACGCTTCCATCGGCTATCTGAACCACACCGACGCGCACGTCCGCCTGTATTTGCAGGAAACCTTCACCTTCCTCTATCTCACACCCGAATCCTGTGTCGCCCTTAAGCCTTCCTCATCCTGACACGCGCTGCATGACCGATCATGAACACGGCGAGCCGTTGCTTCGGAATTTGAAGTTCGCCATCGACGAACGCTTGGTACACGGTGAACCTCGCAGCGTCGGAGCTTCATTCGGAATGCTAGGGTCAATAAATTCGGGACGTTACAGGCCACCGCAACCAATTTCTGGAAATCGAAGGCCGGGTCCAGACGCCCGGCCTTTTTCTTTTTCGGACAGATTGCCGCCTGATAATGTGAGGATCAGCCGACGAAACGAAGCCCCACCCTTGCTCAGCAAGAATAGGGCACCCGCCGAACTGCTATCGAACCAGAAGAGGCTTCCACTTGCGGAAGTTGCAGGTTACGCTGAGCGCAGCTAAAGTAGGTGCGAGACTTGGAGCTGTGAATGAAAAGGACCGTCCCGGTGGAATCTGCCTCTGCAGCAATCGACGAGAAGATCAAGGAACTTGGTGACTGGCGTGGGAAGACGCTCGCGAAAGTGCGCGATATCATACACGAGGCGGACCCTGAGATCGTTGAAGAGTGGAAGTGGGCCAAGCTGTCTTCGCCGGGGACTCCCGTCTTTTCCCACGGCGGAATCGTCTGCACGGGAGAGACGTACAAGAACGTCGTCAAGATGACATTTGCCAAGGGAGCGGCGTTGAAGGATCCTTCAGGCCTATTCAACTCCAGCCTCGACGGCAATGTCAGGCGTGCCATCGACATCCACGAAAGCGACAAGGTTAACGAGGCGGCATTGAGGGATCTGATCCGCGCTGCAGTGGCGCTCAATCTCAAGGGCAAGAGCAAGCCGAAGCCCCGGCGAGCGAGCAGCAAGCGGGCCCGTTAGCTTCATTGCAGTTTCCGGCTCCAACCGAGGGCTATTTGACTCCGTTAGTAACAGGCTCGGCGACCTCCTTCTTGTATTCTTCCATCTCCTCTGGCGCGCAGAGGATCTCTTGCATATCGAAATCGGCCGGCAGCAGGTGAAAAATCAACTTGTCTGCGGCGACCCAGGGCTTGGTATAGAACTTCGGGTCGTCAATCGTTACCGTGAGCTCCAAAATTTCGCGGCTCGGCCGGTGAAACCGTTCCACCACCCGCAATTGGTCGCTGTGCGGACGGCCCGCATTATCCAGCCAGGTTTTGTCATTCAACCCAATTGTTTCGACCACAAACGTGTAATCGTCCTCCCAGTGGCCAACCGAATACCCGTAGTATCTGGGGACGGTTTCCTTGGGGAGTTCCCGCCCATCCGTCCAGATGGTGCGGAACACGTTGTAAAATTGATTCAACCAGAGCACGTAGTTCGGTGTCTGAACGATCGCCATCGTTTTTAAATTAAACAAATCCGAGCGCGGGAACCCGACCGGGTTGCACGAATGCACCGGGTCGTTCACCAGCCCAATTTCAGCTTGCCCTTCTCCCTCTCCCGCCTTATTGGCCATGCGCGCTGCTTTTCCCAAAGGGGTGTAAGGCACATCCGGCAAGTGCCGCGCGTCATCCGGGAATTCCTTCGCGCCCTTTGCCTGGGTGCCCCCCTCTGAAGATCCATCCCATGTGCCGGATATGTCGCGGCGCGGCGCAGGTTCTGACTTTCTGCCGGCGTATACGGACTTATTTTCCGGCAAGGGCGTATCCCACTTATCGTGGTGCAACCACCAGTCTTGCTTTTGAGCGTCTGTTGACTGCTTCGGAGGATCGGATTGGGCTCGCGGAACGCTCGGGAACATCAAGATGATCAAAGCTGCGACCAGCGGAATGGTCCAGACTACCGCATGTTTTTGCATTTTGGAAATCTCCCGCAGATTTTGGCTGGAGCCAGCCATGGGCACCCACACTACGCTGCCACACATTCCGGAGCAAGCCTGTCGAGCTGTTTGCTCTTCCCTCTGGGCGTTTCGCCTAAATAGTATTTCTAGTGGTCGCTTTCAAGACCGTGCCATCGCTCAGTGTGACCTGCCGGATGCGCCCGACGGGCGTGCCGTTCTTGCTTGGCATCACGTCAATCGTGATTTCATCCCCGGCTTTCAATGCAGTGCTGCTCCAACCAATTCGGAGCATGTCCACCGGACCGCTGGCTTCTGTAACCCAATGCTGCACTTCACCCTTGTCGTCTTTCACGTCGAACTTCAGGAGGCAATGGGGATTAGCCCAAAGCCATTGTGTAACGGTTCCCTTGAGAGTAATCGTCTTCTCGTAATCGTACGACGCGTTTCCGTGGTGCGCGAACAACGGTGCTGAAACCGTGAAGACGCCAACCAGCACGAACAGAATTGGTACGAGCGTTTTTCTCACAGCGTCCCTCCAGAATTTCCCCGGTTGAAGGCAACTTAGCTTATGTTGCCTTCCGGCACAAGGCGTAATGTAACACGATGTCCCGCGTACCAATCATCGAGAGATCTATCTGTCCATAGGCGCGACATATTTTTTCCACCGGCTGTCTCCGTCGACGAAGTCTGGCGCATCCGAGGTCCATTTCAGTCTTTGCGGTTCTCCTCCGCATTGGCGATGCAGAATGAACTGGGGCAAATGATTCATGCGGATTCTACAGGTGGAAGCCGATTCGCGATTCGTCAATTTCGTTGCCAAAGGGTTGCGCGAGCAAGATTACTAATCGTACGTTTATCTTGGATTTTGCATTCTAGACTCGCAAAGTTCCGCCCAAGAACGAAGGCTGAAGACGAATCTGCGGATGGCAGGCTCATGGTTTTCCTGATCCGCGTGGCTTGAAAGCTACAATGTTAGCTGCCTGCGGTGGTATTGTTGCTGGGTGTCCATGGCGGATGCGGCTTCTAGAATTGCGGCCGGTTCGCAGTGATGTCGTCTAACCCAATCCAGGGATGTATGTAATGTTCCTTCTATCGAGGAGGCAGTTTGTGAAAGGTAAATTTTTAACAGCTTTTGTTCTGGTTCTTGCTATTTCGAGTGTTTCGCCGCCGCTTTTCGCACACCACGGCACCGCGGCATATGACATGACGAAAACAGTTACTCTCAAGGCGACGATTACCCAATGGGTTTGGTCCAATCCCCACTGCGTGCTCATGTTCGACGTAACCGATGACCACGGCCAGACGGTGCAATGGACCGCAGAGACCGAAAATCCCTCCTCCATGATTCACCAGGGCTGGACCAGACAGTCCCTTAAGACCGGGGACCAAATTACGATCAGTGTGTTCCAGGCCAAGAATGGCAAGCCTATCGGGCGCATCGTGGAGGTCGTGCTCGCCAATGGCCAAAAGTTGCCCGGACGTGGACTCCAAGGCCCCATCAAAGCTGAGGATTATCCCAAACAGTGAGGGATCGCTCAGGCCGATCAAATCGGATTGCCTCAGGGATGCCTTCATCTCGTTGTTAAATCCAAGCTTGAAATTTGGAGTATAGAAAGGGTTCCCGCTATGCGAAAGCGCCTTGTTGCTCTGGAAATCGCATTGGCAGCGTTGGCATTCTCACAGGTTGCGCGCTGCGAGCCTGTTCCGCCGCAATCAGGAGCGGTGAAGGGGCAGGAGGCAGCCCCTGCTGCGCCGGCTATTTCCGATTTCGACGGTTGGGGACGGCCGGTAACCGGCCCCCCTAAGGGTCAGAAGTCAGCTCCTGCTCCACGGCACGACATTTCTGGAATTTGGGAACCTGGTGAAAATCCGCTGCGTGTACTGGGCGTGCTCGGAGCGAGTGCAATGCCGGAAGACGGCAAGCCGGAACATCAGCCGCCTTACACCGCATTGGGGCGGGAAATGTTGAACCGCACCAAGCCGAGTAGCGGAGCGAGAAGCGTTCTCCCCGCGGAAACAAACGATCCCGTATTTGCCTGCGAACCCCAGGGAATGCCGCGCGAAGACCTCTATGAATTTAGAACCACGCAAATCGTTCAGACGCCTGTCAGCGTGCTAATGCTTTACCAATTTAACCGGGTGTGGCGGATCGTCTGGACGGACGGGAGAGAAGTCCCTCAAGATCCCGACCCGCGGTGGTACGGCTACTCAGTAGGGAAGTGGGTGGATGATTCCACGTTCGTCGTGCAAACCACTGGGACCGACGAGAGAACATGGGTCGATCGAGCCGGCCGGCCGCACAGCGGCGATCTGCGCGTGGAGGAGCGATTCCACCGCGTGGACCATGACCACCTGGAGTTGACGGTAACGATCGACGACCCGAAGATGTATACCAAACCCTGGGTAGCCGTTGACAAGCTGCCTTTCTATTTGCAGCCGCCCACTTTCGATATTCGCGAGATGATTTGTTCGCCCTCGGAAAATGCGGCATATAACAAGTTGGTCGGCGATACCGCCAGCGACAAAGACAGCAAGTAGAGCCGGCAGCGGAGATCGCCCTCGACTGAAACATTCATTTGTTATTCGCCTACACCATCGATTCGATGCGCCGGTCGGGGATGAACCATATCATTGCGATCACAACGTAGAGCGCGATCGCAATCCATGGGCGCACGAAGGCCAGCGGAATTGCCAACACGTAAATCAATAGAGAGACCTTGCTTTTCGCATCACTGCCGACGGCACGAGCCAGCTTTGAATTTGGGCCATTGCATTTGATGATCGCCCGCTCCAGCAGAATGTAAGATAAGGAGCACAAAACCAACACGACGCCGTAGGCGGCAGTGGGCGAAGGGGCAAAATGCGCTTCGTCCATCCAGCGGATCACGAAGGGCACGAGCGACATCCAGAACAGCAGGAATAAATTGGCCCATAGAACCATGCCATTGATCCGTTCGGTCGCGTGGAGCATGTGGTGATGGTTATTCCAAAAAATGCCGACGTTGGCGAAGCTGAGCGCATAGGCGAGGAACACCGGCAGCCCGGACCGGAGTGCGGCAAAATCGGCGCCCTGCGGCGCTTTTATGTCCAGCACCATGATGGTGATGATGACGGCAATCACTCCATCAGTGAAAGCCTCGAGCCGTTGTTTACTCAATTTCAGCCTCTATCTTTTGGATTCGCCGCCGCTAGGAACACGGGTTCTGAATATTCGTCTTGGCGGCAATCTTGAAACATGCCCGGTCAAAGTAAACTTGCTTTGCTGTTTGTTGGTACATCAAGATGGTTTTCTTGCGGTTGGCGGCAGGCTCCGAAATAGCGGTTCGCCGCTCGAACGAAATCGATGGCGGTCCGCCCGCCAGGGCTTCTCGCAAGACGCGTCCCTTCAGTTCGCCATTTCCGGCGATGTCCAACACAAGAATTTGCGCGAGCGTGGGAGCTATGTCCGCGTTGCTTAAAGGAGCTTCGTCAACGTATTGCTTCTTGAAGTCCGGTCCGATCGCCGCCATAAAATTGAAAGTGTTTCCTCGTCCGAAACTGCCGTGCATCCCCTGGCCTTGCTGTAACACATAATCCGCGATCTCCACTTCACTCATGATCGGTTGCTTGGGATCGGTGGAAAAGGTTTTAAAAGTGACGGCGATGGTTGGCGAAGGGGTCAGGGAGGAGCCAATTAGTCGAATGGTGCTGGAGGGCAACGCGCCGGGCACATTTTTGTACTCGTCATTGACGAATAGCCCGTCCACATAATCCTGCCGCCCCAGGAAGGCAACGATCTTCTTCACCAGGTCCGCATCATGCGCGGGAAGATAGATCAGATCGGAGCCGCCATTCGCGGCGACGACAACCTTCGCATCCGTTTGATTCGCGATCCGGCCCGTGCCGCCGATCAATCCGTTCCCTCCAACCGGGTGTTGGCGCACGTTTGGGAGTTGCTGAGGAGCAGACGGATCCACTGGCTCAAAGATTTTCTTGCCGTCTGGATTGTCGATCTGGCTGTCGGGATCGAATAGCGGAAGCCCCAATTCATGAGCGAGATCGATGGAAACAAAGCCCACGGGCAGAAATCCAGTGTTGACCTCTTGCCGGCCCTGGGCGTCCTTATAAATCCATTTTGAGGCGTAGCTCGTCGTCGCGTGACCCGCGGCGTCAATGTCATGCTTGCTGATCGTCGCGAAGCCGTGATCCGCGGTCAAAAAAATGTCGGTGTTCGCGGCGAGCTGTGGATTGCTGTTGATGTAGTCCAGGATTTGCTTCAGGTTGTTATCGGCATTTCGCAGCGCCGCCTTTGAAGTTGGCCCGTTTATGCCCGGTACGAGCTGGTTCAAACTGTCGCCCTGAAAGTGCTGCGTTCCATCGGGATCGCGCGACCAGTAGAGCAGCGCGAACGGTTTTCCGCTTTTGACGAACATCGGCAAGATTACTTTGGATGTCGCATCCGCAAAATACGCTTGCTGGACGTAATTGGGCTCCTTGGTTCCAGGGGTCGTGTTGTTTCCTGTGGGCTGGTTGCGGACAGGAGTAGTCGTGGGGAGTCCCGCGTTCGCAAGACCCGCAGAGATTTCTGGCGCAAGCGGCACGCCATCGGGCGTGCCCGTCCCGTCATCGATGATGATCGTCTGAGGCATCGCGAATCTTCCATCGACAGGATTCAACTGGCTCACATCCTGGATTGCGGCGGGCCCCATTTTTCCCACGACACCGGTGTTGAACCCATTCCTGCGCGCCGCGGCAAGTAACGTTTCCTCGTTCAAATAGTTCCCGTTAAATTGGGCATCCAGATCGCCAAGGACCCGATTATTTTCGATGTAAGGCGCGTAGCTTCCAGGCGACCGGCCGAAGTTGCCATCCAGAAATACCGGATGCCCGATATAGATCTGATTGCTATAGTCGCCGGTGTCCCCGAGATAGTGGCCCGTGGCGATGGCCGAAGCATTGGCGGTAGTAAAGGTTGGAAAAAGCGAGTGGCTGTTCACGAAGTTGACGCCATGATTGCGAATCCAAAACATCGTCGGCGAATCGACGGCGTTGACGGAGCCGGCTCGCAATCCATCAAAAACAAATATCAGAATATTGCGGGGGTGAATTCCCGCAGCCTCCTCCCGACCGGAGATGATTGCAGAATGAATAGTCCATACGGCGAGGGCCAGGACGAACCAGAGAAATATCCTTTTCATCAGCAGTCCTATCCCGAGTGAACGCCATCATCCTCACTCGAAAATCGAAGGCGCTCCAAACTTTATGTTCACGGAAGCTCAGACATTCTGCTGCGGCATGGAGTTGACTGCAAGAATTGTTTAGGCAGGCACGCCTAGAGGGCAATTTTATGAAATTTTCATACAGTTGAATTAAGTCAGCATCTCCAGAATCCATACCTCCAGACTCATTCTTAGCCTCGACCTAAGTGCCCTATGCCCAATAATTTGCCTTGAATCTAATGTTCGGAATGGAATCCAAAGTCACAGTCCATGTCGCGCCAAATAATACAAGAATGCCAGTATGTACTTCGGTTTCCATATCCTATAGGCTCTTCCAGGTGTTCTTCGGAGCCCAGCCATTCCTATACGTCTCCTAGTTGCGGACGACCACGAAATTGTGCGCATGGGTGTGCGCGTGCTGTTTTCCGGTAGCGATCAGTGGGAGATCTGCGGGGAGGCGCAAGACGGCGCTGAGGCGATCGCAAAGGTGAAGGAACTATCTCCCGACGTTGTGATCCTTGACTTGACGATGCCCGTCATGGGCGGCTTTGACACGGCTAAACAAATTCGTCGACTCGCTCCCACGACCAGGATCATATTTTTCAGCATTCACGAAACGCCGACGACCGCGCGCCTGGTAGGCGCGGATGCCTTCGTATCGAAGGCCTCGGCCGCACATGATCTGCCACGGACGATTATTCAAGTCCTGGGACGTGACGAACCCCCTCAATCTCTCGCTCCCCATTTCCTGGACTGATTCGCACTTCTGCATTTCCCGCCTTCGGATGAGTTATCCAGGAACTGAGCTATAATCCCCGCCAGAATTTTGACCGAGGTTGGCAGCGAAGATTTTACGCGAAGAGGTTTTTACCGGAAATGGCCGCATGAGTTTGCCGCTCGGAAAATGTTTTTGCGGGATTGCGTGCAAGGATCTTCGCAGGCGACGCTCGCGCATTAAGAAAATTCTCAGCATGTACTCGGATTTCTAGCTCAATTCGGAAGGAGCGTTTCGATATGACCGGCACGAATTGGATCCGTAGTCTGCAAATGTTGCTCTTGGGCGCGCTGCTGGGAGGACTTTTCGTATCTTCGAGGGGGCACTCAACTGCCAGTGCGCAGCAGAATAGCCCGCAAGCCAATCCCGCGACGTTGCAGGCGGACGTGGCGCATCTTAAAGACCTTACGCCGCCGCACTCTCATCCCATGGTGGAAGTGGGAATGTTCGCCGCGAATCTCTGGTTTGCGGCAGAGAAGCGAAATTGGCCGTTAGCCGATTATTATCTGAACGAAACGCGCAACCGCATCCGATGGGAAGTGCACCTGAATCCCAGCCCGAAGGGCCCCGACGGCAATCCCGTGGATATGCAATCGATCTTCGACGGAATCGACAACGGCACATTGCCGAAGGTGCATAAAGCGATCGAAGTGAAGGACAGCAAGCAATTCTCCGCGGCGTATAAGAATTTGCTCGAGGATTGCTATTCTTGCCACAAAGCGGCAGCCCGGCCTTACCTGCGTCCCATGGTTCCGGTTTCCGGCGCGCAACCCATCATCAACCTCGATCCCGCGGCTACTTGGCCGCAATAGGTGGACAATGCCGTATAGTTTTTCCCGGATTTTTGAAGAAGTCACCGGCCGAAAATTTGAGAATCGACCCGTGTTCGATCCTCCCAGATTGACGCCGCTGCGCAAGCCCATCGCCGCGTCCACGATTGGTCTGTTCGCGAGTTGCGGCGCCCAACTACCGGAAGACCCATTAATGGGTGAAACGGAGGACATTTCGTATCGCCTGATTCATCGTGACACGCCCATGTCGCGGCTGGTGGTTGCGCACATGACGAAAGTGCGCAAGTGGGCCGTCGAAGATCTTAACGTCGCGTTCCCTCTGGAACGCATGAGAGAACTGGAATCCGAGGGCGCGTTCAAGCGGCTCGCGCACACTGCTGTATCCATGGTTGGCTCGATCCAGCGCTACACGGAACTTGTCGAGCAAACCGTCCCGGCGATCAAGCAGATTTACGACTCGCAAGGCGTTGACTTGGTATTTCTATTTCCGTTCTGTCCGGCCTGCCATCGCGCCACCACCGTCATTGCGAGGGCGCTCGAGGCGCGCGGGCTTCCCACACTGAGCATGAGTGTGCTGCTCGAATCCGCAGAAGAAGCAAAGCCTCCGCGAACGTGTTTTCTGGATTTCCCGCTCGGCTGCCCGGCGGGAAAACCGCACGAAGCCGAGCAGCAGCGCGAAATCCTGCGCAGCGCGCTCAAGCTGGCTCCCGACTTTGACGGCCAGCCGTGGCACATTAAATCCTTGCCGTTTCAGTGGTCGCCGGATGGAAGCCGCGCGTGGGAAGAGGAAGTCAGCGAACTATATCGAAATGGCGGCTTGAAGATCGTCCTGGCGCATCGCGACGCGCATCGCGAGCGAGGCGAATCTTTGGTGGGGCGCGAACGCGAGTTTGCCATTCGCTGTAACTGCTGACCAGCTTTTTCCATACCTTCTAATATTGCTCGCAGTGTAGGGGGCTAAGTGGCACAGGCTTCAGCCTGCGGGGTTTGGTCCTTGCAAGGGCGAACCCCCACAGGCTGAAGCCTGTGCCACTGGACCTGCAGAGAGACATTCGTATTGCACGCGACGCGAAGCCGGGTGTACGTTAGCGCTCGATGAAAATCAAAATCCATGATCAAACATTGGAAAAATGCGTGCCGCCGGTTTCAACCGGCTTGAACAGGCGGAAGTTCCTAGCCGATTTGGGCGCACTCGGCGCCGCCGCGATTCTTCCGGATGTTTTCTTGCGAGGCCAGTCGCCAGCCGCCGTCCCCGGGCGGCCATATCGAATTGACGTCCATAACCATTTTTCCGCGCCGGGATTTATCGCCGCCATAGCCGCGAGGAAAACGAACCAGCGCCCGATGGAATTGTGGACGCCCAGCAAGGCTATCGAGGATATGGAAAAGAGCGGCGTTGCGACCTCCATCGTTTCGACCAGCGAGCCGAGCGTCTGGTTCGGTGACAACGAGGCGGCGCGAAAGCTCGCGCGGGAATGCAACGACTACGGCGCGCGCCTCATGGCGGATCATCCCGGCCGCTTCGGCATGTTCTCCACCGTTCCGCTGCCAGACGTTGATGGGTGCCTCCGCGAGATCGAATACAGCCAGGACACGCTCAAGGCCGATGGCGTGTGCATGATGACGAGCTATCAGGGAAAATATCCCGGCGACCCTGCGTTCGAGCCGGTGATGAGCGAACTGAACCGGCGCAAGGCAATCGTTTTCCTTCATCCAGTGAAAGCGGAATGCTGCAAGGATTTGCAACCGGAGTTGGCTCCGGCCTTGATCGAGTTGGGGACCGACACCACGCGAGCAATCGCGAGCATTATCTTCGACGGCACCGCCGCGCGCTATCCGGACATTCGATTCATCTTTTCACACGGTGGGGGAACGATGCCGTACCTGATGACGCGATTCGGCGCGCTCGCGACGCGGCCCGACATCGCGCAGCGGCTCCCGAACGGCCTGCTCCACGAAGTGCAAAAATTGTATTACGACACGGCGAGTATGTATGGACCCTACCCGTGGCCGACGATTCTGAAGCTGGTGCCCGTCTCGCACATCCTGTTTGGCACAGATTTCCCCTTCATCAGCGCGGGGGAGGTTGCCAAAGGGCTGAGCGAAGTGGGATTGAAAGCGAGCGACCTTCACGCCATCGAACGGGAAAATCCATTGCAATTGTTCCCGCGGTTCAAGAACGTCTGAGCGCAATAATAATCCTGCCGGCAAGCCTTTCCAACATCGCCGGGCGGGTGTATATTTCGCGATACGAAATCAAAACCGGATATTTAAGATTGAGAATTGTGGCTCAAACGGGGGTCCTTCCGTGAAAATTCGGTGGCTATCAATGGGCAAGCTGTTGCTGTACGCAATCGCGTTCGGCGTCTTCGTACTTCACGGACCAGCCGCGTTCGCTCAGGGCCAGGACCGGGCTCCGGAGTATTTTCAGTCTGATATTCAGTATGGAGCGCAGATTTTCGCCACCCAGTGCACCGCATGCCACGGCACGTCTGGCGATCTGATCCCCGGCGTCAACTTTCGCGCGGGCCAATTCAAGCGCGTCGTTTCCGACAACGATCTGCGCGCCACGATCACCAACGGCGTCCCCGGCACCGCGATGCAGCCGTTCGCGTTTGGCGCTTCCGAGCTGACCGGCATAGTCTCCTATCTTCGCAACATGAACAGTTTCGATGCCCGCGGTTCCATGATCGGCAACACGGCTCGCGGCCAGGCGCTCTTCGCGGGCGCGGGCAATTGCGCGAGCTGCCATGCTGTGAATGGCAAGGGTCCGCGCGTCGCTCCCGATCTGGGAGATATCGGCGCGCTCCGCACTGCCGAACTCCTTCACCGTACGCTACTCGATCCTGCTGGCATGATGCTTCCGGCCAACCGGCCTGTCCGCGCGGTAACCAAGGACGGGAAAGTCATCAACGGCCGGCGCCTCAATGAAGACACGTACACCGTCCAACTCATCGACGAGCAAGAGCGTTTGGTTTCTCTCACGAAAGCCGACCTTCGCGAATTCACCGTCCTCAAGACCACGCCCATGCCGTCCTACAAAGATAAATTCAACGCTCAGGAGCTGGCCGACCTGGAGGCGTACCTTCTTTCCTTGAAAGGTGTGAAATGACTCACTCACGGCGCACGTCCTTCCTGCTACTTCTCGCTTTGCTGATTCCTTTCGTGCTCCGCGCCCAGGTAACGCCTGAGCGCCTGCTCCATGCGAGCGATGAGCCCCAGAACTGGCTGACCTATTCCGGCAGCTACGCCAGCCAGCGCTATAGTCTCCTCAAGCAAGTCGACCCTTCGAACGTCAAGAATCTCGAGCTAAAGTGGGTTTTTCAGGTGCAGTCGCTGCAGAAGTTTGAAACCACGCCGCTCGTCGTCGACGGCATCATGTACATCACGCAGTCGCCCAATGACGTCGTGGCAGTGGACGCGAAGACGGGCCGCGCTTTCTGGGTTTTCCACTATGCTAATTCTCCCGCCGCGCGGCCTTGCTGCGGCATTGTGAATCGAGGCCTCGCCATCCTGGGCGACACTCTCTTCATGGCCACCGTCGATGCGCACCTCGTCGCGATTGACGCTAAGGACGGCCACGCACTCTGGAATGTAAAGGTGGCCGAACCCACCGCAGGCTATGCCATGACGATGGCGCCGCTGGTGGTTAAGGATAAAGTGATTGTGGGCGTTGCCGGGGGCGAGTTCGGTGTGCGCGGTTTCATCTCTGCTTTTGAAGCTGGAACCGGCAAACAAGTCTGGCACGCCGACACAATTCCCGATCCCGATCAGCCCGGTCACGAGAGCTGGCAGGGAAACGATTGGGAACATGGCGGCAGCGCCGTCTGGATGACCGGTTCCTATGACCCCGATCTGAATTTAACTTACTGGGGCACAGGCAACCCCGGGCCGGACTTCAACGCGGTGCAGCGAGCCGGCGACAATCTCTACTCGGATTCCGTGCTCGCCCTTGACGCCGACACGGGAAAGATGAAATGGTACTTCCAATTCTCGCCGCACGATCCCTACGACTATGACTCGGTGCAAGTTCCTGTCCTGGCCAACGTGGATTGCAACGGCAGCCCGCGCAAGTTGATGCTCTGGGGCAATCGCAATGGATTCTTCTATGTTCTGGATCGCAGTACGGGCAAGTTTCTCAATGGAAAACCATTCGTAAAGGTCAATTGGGCGAGCGGCCTCGACGCAAACGGCCGGCCGATTACCACGCCGCAGCCTCCTGGTGTGCCGACGTATCCGGGTATCCAGGGCGGAACGAACTGGTACTCGCCTTCCTACAGCCCGCACACCGGGCTCTTCTATGTCTCCACGTGGGAAGATTACGGCACAATTTTCGCAGGCGTGAAGGCGGAATATAAGGAAGGCACTCGCTTCACCGGCGGCGCAAACACGACCCCTATTCCCGGGGCTGAGAACCCCGCAGGCGCCCGCCAGGGGCCCGTCAATACCTACACCGAAGCGTTGGCCACCGGCGGCGTCGTGGCTCTCGATCCGAAAACCGGCGAGAAGAAGTGGAAGTTCGCCATGCATGACGTCAACACCAGCGGCATTCTAACCACCGCCACGGACATGCTCTTCGTCGGAGGCCGGGAAGGATATTTTCAGGCGCTCGATGCGCGTACCGGGGCGCTGCTGTGGAAGCAAAACCTTGGCGGTGAAATCATTGCCGGGCCGATCAGTTTCCAGGTCGACGGGAAGCAGTACATCACCATCGCGTCCGGGAACAGCCTGTTTGCATTCGCTCTTCGCGAATGACCGCTGAAGATTCCTAACGAATCACAAATTATTTGAGAAACATCGCGGATGGAGCTTACCGGCTTTTTGAGGAAGTATTTTCCGCCGCAGGAGACAGCACGCCTGCAGGGATCGTCTTCTTTTTTCGGGACTTCGGAACGGACGGCTCTGCCGCAGGCGAATCCTGCATCGGCAGGCTGAAGCGGCGGATTCCGTCGAAGGAATGCAGAGCGGCGGCCACTGCGCCCGCCGTTGGGACCAAACCGATCTCGCCGGCTCCCTTTGCGCCGTATCCGCCTATTTCGTCGGGGACTTCAATCAGGATCACGTCAATTTTCGGCGTTTGCTTGGCTCCCAGGATGCCGCAATCGCGCAAGAGCAGGGAATCGGGCACGCCATTCGTGGAAGTGAAATTTTCGGAGAGAGCGTAGCCAAGGCCCATGTGTACGCCGCCTTCGATCTGGCCCGCGCAAGCCTTCGGGTTGATGGCGTGGCCCACGTCGTGAGCCGCGACGACGCGCTCCATGCGCCCGTTGTCATCGAGAATCACGAGCTGGCAGGCGTAGCTGAACGTCATGTGCGTCGTCGGATTTTTCAGCGCTTCCGGAGTTCCAGGGCGCGTGGTGAAGTCGCAGACGTATTCCCCCTGGTATTCGCGGCCCACTAGCTTTTCGAGTGGAAATTCTTTCAAGTCGGCGGCAAGCTTCTGCCCCGCTCGTTGCGCCGCCGCGCAACTGAGAGTTGTCGCGCGCGAGGCCCACGCCTCTCCGCACTTCGCGCCGAGTTCTCTATCCCAGTGCACCGTCATGATGTCCGGCGATAGCCCTGTCTCTTCGCAGACCGCTTGCCGGACCGTCGTGAAAATGCCCTGGCCCATTTCCGTGTAACCCGTCAAAACCTCTAGGCGCGGGCCTTCCAAAACGCGGATTTTCAGATAGCCGCTTTCGACCGCGCCATTGCCGATTCCGGTGCTCTTGATGCCGCAGCCTAGGCCGGCGTACTTTGCATTTTTGTAAATATCCTTCACGGCCTCGAGCGCGACGCGCATTCCGCGCACGCTCTCGCGCATGATCTGGCCGGTAGCGAAGGCATCGCCGGGATTCAGAATGTTCCGCATGCGGATTTCCCAGCCATCGACGCCCACTTTTTCCGCGAGCATGTCCATGACGCCTTCCATCGCGAACTGAGCCTGGTTGCTGCCGAAGCCGCGCATGGCGCCGCTGGTCGGATTGTTGGTGAATACGGCCTTGGAGTTCACGTCCACGTTGGGCACACGGTACACGCCGCAGGAATGGCAAGCCGCGCGCAGCAAACACTTCCCGCCAGTCCCCGCGTAGCCTCCCGTATCGCCCACAATGCGAACGTGCACGGCAAGCAGATGGCCTTCCGCGTCCGCGCCGACTTTGTATTTCAGCGTCATCGGATGGCGCTTGACGTGGTGCTGCGTCGATTGCTTGCGCGTGAGTACGGTCTTTACAGGACGCTGCAACAGGAATGCCGCCAGCGCCGTTTGCCCCTGGATCGTAATTTCTTCTTTTGCGCCAAACGCGCCACCGCTTGCGGCGAGTTCGACATTCACTTTTTCGAGCGGCAGCTTCAAAATGTCGGCAATCATCTTCTGGTCGTAAGTCGAGCCCTGGCTCTGCGAGTAGAATTTAATTCCGTCGGCTTCCGGCATGGCCAGGCAAGCTTCCGGTTCGAGGAACGCCGGTTCGATCGGCTGCGTAGTCCAGGTCTGCTCGATGATGTGCGCGGACTGGGCGAAGGCCGCTTCCACGTCGCCGCGCGAAAAGGCGGTGGTGTCCAGGATATTGCCGTGCACCCACAAATTGCCGGGAGGATGCACTTGCGGCGCGCCGGGTTCCATTGCGGCGAATGGATCGGTGACAGGTTCGAGCACCGTGTAATCGACTTTCACTTTGTCGGCGGCCTGGCGCGCGTGGAAGGCGGTGTCCGCGACCACCATGGCCAGAAAATCCCCGACGCAGCAGGTGGTTTCGCCGACCGCTACAAAAATCGGCAAGTCGGGATAGTTGAGGCCTGTGCCGCGCTCTCCGGGAACGTCGGCTGCGGTAAAAATTCTAACGACACCCGGCATGGCTTGCGCTTCCGATACATCGATCGCGTTGACTTTGGCTCGCGGGTGTTCGCTCAGCACCATTCCGCCGTGCAACATGCCCGGAACGCTCATGTCATCGACGAACGGCCGCTCGCCGAGCGCCTGCTCAAAGCCTCGATAGCGGGAAGGAGAGTCGCCGATTCCGAATCCATGTCCATTTCGCTTGGCGTTTCCATTTCCGTTTTTGCCGGTTGCAAACGTGGGGTTGCGGCTCAAACCGAAATCTTCACCGAAATAGGAATGACGGCGGGGTTCCGTGCGCGGCAGTTTTTTGCCATTCCTCCAGGCTTCGCCGGCAGTTTGAATCGCGTCCAGAATTCGCGCATAACCTGTGCAGCGGCAGAGATGGCCGCTCAGCCCTTGCTTCACCGCTTCGCGATCCTCCGTGCAGCCTTGCCGCAACATGGACGAAGCGCGAACCACGATGCCCGGGATGCAGAAGCCGCACTGCACTCCGCCCTCATGCACAAACGCTTCGCCCAACACTTCCCGCATATCTTCCGGAACGCCCTCGAGCGTAACGACATCGCGGCCTTCCATTTGTTCGGGTTTCCGCAGGCAAGACAGAGCGGGTCGCCCATCCACGAGGACCGCGCAGCAGCCGCAAGTGCCCTCGGGGGCGCAACCATTCTTCGGAGACACGATGCCGCACTCCTCGCGCAGAACTTCGAGGAAGTGCATCCCCGGCTCATAAGAGCACGTGGTGTGCTTCCCGTTTAAAGTAAAGCTGATCTTCGGCATAGGAGCGGTCACAACTCCAAGCAAACAAGCTAGGCCACTTCTGCAATTATACCTTGCTTCCGCCCCGGAACAAACCGCTCCATTTTGGGTAGGATTTCGATGCCGAGTAGCCCCCTGGGAACGCCAATCTGCTGATTGGCGTTCCCGGGTTTCGACCGTTATTGTCTAGCCGCGCTTATTTGCAAGGCCATATAAAAGGGGTATCGCCTTTCGCCTCAATTTGAGTGATGTATACTCCAACAGAACGAAATTCCAATTAAAAGTTTCCGGTAAAAGTTGCATCCAAGGGGGATAAATCATGAAAATAAGAAAATGGGTCGCTGTGCTGTACGTATGGATTGTTGCGATCTTTGGCATTTGTTTGGGAGCGCATGCGCAGAGCCGCGTCGCCGGCGCGCCTCCCCCTTCCATTCACACATTTTCCACCGCAGATATCGCCAGCACAGGTTTCTTTTATGTAGGCGGGCAATATGTCGGCGCGCCGGGCAAGGAAGTCATGGACGGCGCCGAATACGTGGAAGTGATGGTGCCAAAAAAAATCCGCCATCCGTATCCGATCGTGTTCTTTCACGGCGCGGGGCAGACCGCGACGGATTGGCTGCAGACGCCGGACGGGCGTCCGGGCTGGGCGTATTATTTCATCAAGCAGGGATACACGGTGTACATGGTGGATTATCCCGCACGCGGCCGGTCTCCCTACAATCCCAATCCGGACGGCGACGGGGCATTGACCACGCGCACCGCTCTTCAACTCGAGCAAGCTTTCACAGACATCGGCGCGCAAGGGAACTGGCCTCAGGCCAAAAAATTCACGCAATGGCCGGGAGATGGCCCGAACAAAGGCAAGATGGGCGATCCGATCTTTGACGACTTCGCAAAGACGCAGGTCCAATTCCTACAGGGCGGCAAACAGGCCAAGCTGAATCTCGATGCCCACATCGCGCTGCTCGACAGGATCGGATCTCCCGTCATCGTAATCACGCATTCGCAGGGCGGAGAGTTTGGCTGGCAAATTGCCGACGCCCGGCCGAAGCTGGTCAAAGCGATCATTACCGCGGAACCGGGCGGCCCCCCGATCAAGAACGTGGACATTTCCAAGATCGCCTACGGCGCGGCGAGCAGCTACGCCTGGGGCGTTACGTCGCTTCCACTCCACTATGATCCGCCTGTGAGCGATCCCGCCGAATTGCAGCCCGTGCTGGAAGAGAAAGCCGACGACCCGGATACTGTGCCATGTTACGTGCAGAAGGAACCCGCGCACAAACTCGTCAACATGAAAGACATTCCGGTGCTGGACGTTTCCACGCAGGCGAGCTACCACCGCGTTTTTGATTCCTGCATTCCCAAGTGGCTGAATCAGGCGGGCGTGAAGACCCAATACGTGAAGCTTGAAGACGTGGGGCTCACCGGCAACGAACACGAATTGATGCTCGACAAAAACAGCGACGAGATCGCCAAATATTTCGCGCAATGGCTCGATAAGAATGTGCGCTAATCAAACCCGGGAACGCCATTCTCCTGAATGGCGTTACGCAAAACGCCAATCAGAGATTGGCGTTCCTGGGTTTCAAGACTTGCGAGTTGACGAAAAATTGGAATTGTTCTTTACGCCTACTGCTCTTTTCCGGCTTTTTTCAGCTCATTGAATGTGACGTTGTCTTCGCAGATCATTTCCGTCAGTTTCCAGTCCGGCTCGAGCAGGTAGACTCGCTCGCCTTCCCACGCCTTGGTATACGCTTTCGGATCGTCGATGGTGATGTGAACGACCAGCGTGTCGTGCTTGGGCCGCGTGATGTGTTCGATGACGTGCAGCTGATCGGAATGCGGCAGGCCTCCGCGATCGAGCCACGTCTTGTCATTGAATCCGACCGAGTCGATCACCAGCGTATCGCCCTCCCACCAGCCGACGGAATCTCCCATCCAGGTGGGGTCCAGATCCTTGGCGTGTTCGTGGGGGCCGGTCGTATAAATTTGCCGGATGAAGTGATTGAATTCGAACAGTTGGACGACGCGGCCGGGAATTTGAATAATCTCCATCGGGAAAGGGTGCACGTAAATTCGCGGAACGCCCGTCGGGAAGCAGCCAATTTCATTGCCTGTCGTTGGATTGACGGGATCGGTTGAATCTGCGACGGCGCGTTGGCCCCAAGAGGGCTTGGTCTGTTCGTATTGCGCTTTTCCCCAGGGCGTCATCTCCGGAATATCCCCTGTAAACGCATATCCGGCCCACTTGCGAGCGCTGGCCGGCATGTGTCCCTCCCAAACGCCGGAAAAATCCGGCACGCCGTCCGCGGTCCGGGGAACGGCTTGAGTCGCTGTTGATTTTGCGCCTGTTTTCGGCGAGGTCTGTTGCGCGCACAATCCGGACGAGAAGATCAGTCCTGCAGCAAGAGCAAGAGTCTGGCCCACCCAATAATTTTTCATATCTGGAAATCCTCCTGCTGTTCGGATCGAATCAAACCGTCCCGAAGCACCGGGCATTGCCAATCCTGAAAGGAGGGGCAATGCAGCCATGCGATTCGCAAAAGCTGTTTGAATCTACTATTGACCGGGCTCCGGAGGCGGGCCCAGAGGAATTACTTCGCCGTTCGCCCAGGAGATTTTCCGGAGATTCAGAACTTTCAAGCCGTTCTTGGAAGGGAAGCCGACGACGGTGATCTGGTCCCCCGGCTTTAATTTCTTTCCATTCCAGCCGTAATGAATCAAATGGTTCGGCGCCGTCATTTCCACGGACCATTCGGCGACCGCGCCCTGGTCGTCTTTCACTTCCAGAGTGATGAGCGGGTGCGGCTGGATGAACAGGAATTCCTTCACGGTTCCCGTCATGGTGAGCGGATGGGCCACGTCGTAGGCCGCCGACCCGCCGTGGTGGGCAAGCGTGGGTCCGGAAAATACAAACAGACATACAGCCACAAAAACAAAGGCGAGCAGCGCATTCCTCATGGATGAATTCCTCCCCGTTCCGTGGAATATCGCACTGTTCCAGTAGACGTGTCAATCACGGCGGCCGTTACATGGAGGGGGGCTGTGTGCGATCCCTTCGCGCGACAAGTGAACTAATATTAATGATAAGATATATAAACTAATAAGTAATAACAGAACGCTCGAACGGCAAGCATGCGCTTGACAGTCTGCACACCCTGCCGTATGGTCTTAACAAAATAGCTTCATAGACTTTGGGCGAAATGAGCAATGCCGGCGGGGCGCCGATGGAAAATATCTGAAACCAGCACCCCTCCGAACACAGTCTTAATGCTCAAGACCCGATATCGAAATCCGCGCGACGAATGGAGGCAAGAATATGGATTCCTTATTGAATGTAAGCCGGAGAGGCTTGGTCAAATTTGGCCTGGCGGCAGCCGGACTTCCTATGCTCGCGGAGGCCTTTCGTTCAAGCGCGTATGCCCAGGACGCCAGCGCCGAAGGCGGGAAGAAGGGCGCGATCGGAGGGCGGTCGGAAGAAGAACTGTACCCCGCGAAAGGATTGCAGGGAGGCGGGCAGCTTGAGATTCGTCTGACCCAATCGATTTATACGAGCGATCCGGACGCCCTCGAAGTCGCGCAGCGAATGAAGCCCTTCAATCTGGATTCCTGGATCGTGGAGTGGACGCGAGTCGCGGAGAGAAACGAAGTACTGGCCGATAAGTTCGCCTCGGAGGGCTATAAGGTGACGGCCAACGAATATTATCTCAAGGCGTCCACATTTTACCGGGAAGCGTCATGGCCACAGCCGGTCGACGAACCTCGCATGATGACGACTTACAAGAAGATGCGAGACACTTTCGACAAGGCCTGGAAGATGACAAAAGCGCCGTTCGAGCGCGTGCAAGTCAACTACGAAGGAAAAATGCTGGACGGATATTTTCGGAAGCCGAACGGCCCGGCGGGCAAGAAATTTCCCGTGGTGATTCCGTTCCAGGGTGCGGACACGATGGCGGAAGCCACGATCATGGGCGCGGGCGCTTATTTGGCGCGCGGCATGGCGTATCTGGCCGTCGATTTCCCGGGTCAGGGGGGAGCGATGCGTTTGCACGATCTGCACCTTCCGCCGGATACCGACCGCGTTGCGAAAGCCATGATCGACTATCTCGAGACGCGTCCGGATGTGGACGCCACGCGCGTCGGGATGCAGGGAATCAGCATGGGCGGATACGGCGTGCCGCGAGCCGCGAGCGGCGAGAAAAGAATCAAGGCTGCGTTCATGAGCAGCGGCTCTTACGATTTGAGGTCCGACTTGTTCGAATATTATCCGCCGATTCAGGAGCGCGTGCGTTGGATCATCGGGGCGAAGGATTTGGCCGACGCGAGGAAGAAACTTGGCGACTATAACCTCGCGGAGGGCCGAGCGGAAAAGATCGAAGCCCCCATGTTGATCGGCTATAGCAAGGACGACCGGATCATGGACCCGGCCGGGGCCTTGCGGCTCTACGAGGCGGCCAAGAATTCCAAGCGCGACATGGTCGAAGGTACCGGCCACGTTCAGGCCGCCAATGCGGGCGGACCGAGATTGTCGCGGCCGGTTGTGTTTCCGGATTGGGCGGCAAAGACGCTGGGGGCCGAATCGTAGCGTTTGGTAGGACAGGCTTCAGCCTGTCTGGTTTTGATTTTCGTCAGGTCGAAAAAATGCGACAGGCTGAAGCCTGTCCTACTAAGTCTTCTTCACCACTTCTTCGATGCTCGTACCAAAATCCTTGAGCATCACCGTGGCTGCGTTTCGTCCGGGCGCTCCGGTTACGGAGCCTCCGGGATACGTGCAGGCGCCGGTTTGATACAAGCCGGGGATCGGCATCCGGTATTGCGCCCAGCCGGGCATCGGGCGCATGTTGCCTGATTGCGACGGTTCCGAAGAACCGGAATGAACGCTGCCGTGCCACATGTGTGGATTCCTGCGCTCGATGTCGAGCGGGCTGACCACAAACTTGGCGAGGATCTTGTCATCGGTCAGGTTGGGCGCAAAGCGGCGCAGGTATTTCAAATTGGCTTCGGCGACTTCCTCCTTGATCGCGTCCCAGTGGTTCGGCCCTTCTTTCAGATCGTAAGGCTGCAAGCCGATGACTTTGAGTGTGTGCATGCCCGCGGGGGCACGGGAAGGATCGGCAACCGTGCTGGAGAAAATTGTCAACGGCGGATCGTCGAGACCGACGGTCGCATTCGGATAGTCATACGCGTACCGCAGCAGCCGCGCGGAAGATACCAGGATGGCCGATTCGCAGACCGCAAGCGTGCCGCCTTTAACCGGATACTTGGGCGGTTCCTTGGTTGCGTAATGCGCCACGATTTCGGAGATCTCGCCTTCCCACGTGTCCACACCGTCGAGAAAGTCATGGCCCCACAAATCTTTCGGCGCCATGTCGACCAGTTGTTTGACGTGGATCGTGGACAGCACCGCTTTCTCGCCGCGATACGAACTGCCGTCGGCGCATTCCACGCCCACGCATTTGCCGCCTTCCAGAATCAGGCGCGTGACCGCCTTGTTCGTGAGAACCACGCCATTGTGCGCCTCGATGAATTTCGCGAGCGCTTGCGTCAAGACGCCCGATCCGCCCTTCGGAATGGGCCGGCTGGTGCGGATCGCGGAATAGGCGGTGCGGCCGGACATCGGATACTGCGGCGGCGACATGCTCGGCGGCGTGCCCATCATGAACGCGCGGCAGTGGTCGTCCTCAAAATTATCGCGCAGGATTTCCCACTGCGACATGGCCAGGCGGCGCTGCCATATTTTGCCTTGGGGATGTTCGGCCAGGCGCTCCGCGACCGATTTTCCCGGGAAACCGGGCGGCGTCAAACCGTTGCCCTCGAAGACCGATCTTATCGCCTCATTTTCGTCATGCATGCGGCGGTAGGCCGCCGCGTCTTTCTTTGAAAACTTTCCAAATTCCTCACAGGTGCGGTCGAGGTCGCGCCACTGCGTGATGTAGCTGCCATCGGGGAAGGGCATGTGATAAATCGGATCCGCCTCGATGTACTCAATTCCGTAATCGCGAATCAGATGGAGCTCATCGTTACGCATGATGGGGTTGGCTTGAATGCCGCCATGCGCGGTCGAGCACGTATCATGCTTGAATCCGGGCAGCGTGATCTCTTCTGTTTTCACTCCGCCGCCGACCTGCGGTCGATACTCCAGGACGAGGACCCGATAGCCGGCCTTGGCCAGGTAAGCCGCCGCGACCAGGCTGTTGTGCCCAGCGCCGGCTACGACGATATCGAATTTATCGGATGGGGCCGTTTGCGCTACCAGACTGAAGGGCGAAAATGCAAGCGGCGCGAGTGCTGCCGCGCCTTTCGTGAAAGTTCTCCGTGTCATTTCGGTCATAATATCCTCTCCCTCCGTTGGAGTGCTTCTACAGCGCTGCCGCGGCGATGTCAAGGAACAAGCCCGATGGCTCCATAATACGCCTTCGTCGAACAAGACTTTCGCTCTACTAGTGGTCCTGCGGCGAAATTCGGTGCTGACTCACTTTACCCACGAAGATGCCCGTTCCGTCCTGAAATGCATAGGACGGAACGGCCGCTACAAAACCGTCCGACCTTGGTGATTATGTAGTGGCCGCCCGTATTTAGGGCGGGCACCGGCACGTTCCAACCAGAACGAGTCTGAGTCACAACCGGAAATCCGAACTGCTCGCCAAATAAAAAAGGGGCGGGAGGTTAATCCAGCCCCTTCGTTTTTCAGCCGATCCATGAAGATCGGGTTAGAAGGATATCTTCAAGCCCAACTGCATCGCGCGCGCGCCTCCCGAACCGAGCACGGAGTTCGAGGCTTGCACGTCAGGGGTATTGCCGGTAAAGCCGTAGCCCGCGCCCACCGAAGGATCGGAGGGATTGCCGCCCGGCCCGCCGTATGGGTTGGCAAACGTTGGATGGTTGAAAACATTAAAAAGTTCGGCCTTAAATTCGGCACGGAGCCGCTCACCGAACTTGAATCCCTTGGTCACCGACATGTCCAAGTTTTTGAATCCATCATCACGGAATATGTTGCGGGCCGTTGTGCCGAGGGTTCCGTAGGCTTGTGGTACCAACACGGAATTACCTACCGCAAAGCAACCCAGATTCGTAAGGGAGGCGACAGCCAAGGGTCCTAGGGCCGTCGACTTCGCCAAACACGTTGCGTTGCTTGTTCCGCCAAAGTAGGGAACCCCGCCGGTCCCTCCGTTCGTGTCAGTCCAACCGTGTACAGGAGTGAAGTCGGAGGGATTGCCCGAGAATACCCACGCTTCACCGATGCTACCGATCGGATTGGCCATTTCGTTCGTTCCGCTCAGGTCATCACCTTGATCGTTCACCCCCCAAACGCCGCCGGTCTCAACCGTCACGATGGCGTTCAAGGCCCAGCCTTCAAGCATCTGCCCATACCCCTTCCTTCCCGGTATGGCATAGTCCGCAGAGAAGGTGAAGCGATGGCGGATGTCGAAGTCGCTGTTCCCATAGAACGAGTTGGGGTTCGAACTGTCGATCGGGCTGTGCAGGCCGTTGCCTTCATTGTCGCCGTTATTGTCGAGGGCGTGAGAATAAGTGTATCCGGCGGTGAAGGACAAACCATGAGATGTCCGCTGGGTCAGAGAGACTTGCAAGCCATTGTAGTTGGATTTATTGATGTTGGAGAAGAAATCGATGAATCCCAGATACGGAAAGCATGGATTATTGCCAACGCCAAGCCCAACGCCATTTGTAGTTGGACAAGATTTCGTATAGGGCTGGTTCAACCGCTCAAGGTTTGGATCCAGATCGCTTCCGCAATTAGCGGGGGTGGCTGCGCAATCTGTGAGGGCGGCCGCACTATATCCAGACCCGATTGGCGGCTGGTTGAGATCGGTCAAACCCAGGAGCTTCGTGCCATGGTTTCCCACGTAAGCGACTTCAATCGACATATTGTTAGTGATTGCCCGCTGGATACCGAGCGTCCAAGTGCTGACGTAGGGGGTGCGCATATTGCGGTCTACGCCCAAAATGTTGCAGGGCGACGGATCTGGTGCTATGCCAGTGCCGCAAGTAGGTGACTGAGAGTAGAGGGGCGTGGCTGCCGTGTTGTTGGCCCATGCATTGGAACCGACGAGACCTGCAGTATCCACAACGTTAATCGTTCCCGTGCCTGCTACGGAGGTACCGTCTCCATTGGAGAAGAGTGCAGCACCTGAGGGGATCATGCGCAGCCCAAGGAAGTTGCCCTGCCCATTGAAAGCATCCAAGCTGATCTGCTCGTAAATGATGCTTCCTCCTGCACGGACAACGGTCTTTCCATCGCCGTGGACATCCCAGGCAATGCCCAGGCGCGGCGAGAAATTGTTGTGGTCGCCGTTAAAAGGAGAAGTGACTCCACCCACTCCGACTTGTTGTAATCCCTTAACGGGGTCGAAATTGCCGATCAGGTTGTTGGCTTCCTTCATGACCGTGGTGACCTCATAGCGGAGTCCGAGGTTCACCGTGACCCTTGGCTTGATCCGCCAATCATCCTGAACGAAGCCCGCGTATCCGTTATAGCTCATGTGGCGCAGCAGGTTTCCGGTTAGGAAAGCCGTGTTGTTTGACGATTGTGCCGTTCCGGCGAAGAAATTCTCCAGTGAAGAGAACTGGACGGGCCCCTTAGTGTTGGCCGTTACGTTCGAGGTGCTCTGATTCACCAGGATCTCGCCGCCGAACTTGAAGGCGTGCTTGCCGCGCAGGTAGGAAACGTGATCCGCAATCTGCGTCACGCCGTCCGGTCCCACGGTCTTTGGCCAGGTCGCGCCCGCTTCCCATCCACTGAAACCGTTAATTCTCAGTCGAGGAAGCCCAAAATAGTCTGGGTTTGTCTGGCCTGTGAAGATGGGTAATGGCTGCCCGTTAAAAACATAGTCAGCCGGATTCTGGTTATGGTCCTGGCTCACAAACACCTGGTAATAATGAGAGTAGCCTACTCGGGCCTCATTCACCCAAGTGGAACTCGGTGTCCAGGTCCAGGCCCCCGAGCCTACTTGGGAGCGCGCATATTGGTTCGTCAGGAATTGCGGACTCAACTGGCGGCCGGGGTCGTCGGCAAGGATCCCATCGCCCGGGCTGATAAAGTACATGCCGGTCAGGGTATTCTTGTCATTGATATGGTAGTCGCCCTTCACTAGCCCAGAGGTTATTTCGTTGGTGCTGCTGAGATCGGTAGACAATAGCCCTGAGCTGATAACCGGGAACAGACCTTGGAATCCGCCTGCCGGCTGCCCTGAAACCGGGGTGCAGGTTGTGTGGCTGAGGCCGGCGAGTTCCGCACTGAGCGCCGTAACCGTTCCACCCAATAACGCGTCGTTGCATGCGTCTGACAAACTGGTCCCACAGTTGCCGGCGAAGCCGTTCGTGCAATTTGGCTGCGGCACTCCGTTCGCGTCAGTAGGCACCGGCTGGTGGGTAGTGAATGGAACCTTATGCGAGGCGGGATCCCCAACGGTGTAACGCTGCTCCTCGAAATTCGCGAAGAAGAACAGCTTGTCTTTCTTGATGGGTCCTCCAACGGTGGCGCCGAACTGTTCCAGTTGTAGGGGCGTTTTCTCAGCGGGATCTTGGTTGAAGTAGTTGCGCGCGTCGAAGGAATCGCTGCGGCCATACGCGTAGGCCGTGCCGTGAAAACCATTGGTGCCTGACTTGATGCCGACGCTAACCACCGCGCCCGGCTTCCAGCCGTATTCCGCCGAAGGGTTAACTTGCGTCTTGAATTCGCTGATCGCGTCAACGGGCAAAATTGTTCCGGCATCGCCCGCGGCCATGGCCGCATTCATGATGCTCTGAGCCATCCAGGGATCGTTGCTGTTCACGCCTTCCACGAGGTAGACATTGTCGTGGGGACGTATGCCGTTGGTGCTTTGGGTCCAGCCGCCGCCACCCACATAAATTTCGACGCCCGGGCGCAGGGTAAGCAAATTTTCGAAGTTGCGGCCATTCAGGGGCAGGTTTTCGATGATCGTGTTCTGGAGCGTTCCGCCGAGTTCGGCGTTGGTCGTCTCGATGAGCGGAACCTCTTCCGTGACGGTAATCGTCTGGCTGACGTCTCCGGGTTGCAGCTGAATGTCCACGCGAACGTTGCCGTTCACTTCCAAGATGACGTTCTGGCGGTCGATTGCCTTGAAGCCCTTCGCTTCCACATGGACCTTATACGTGCTGGGAGTCAGGCTGGGAGCGTTGTACTCACCCGCTTCATCCGTGATTAAGTTTCGCGAAGTTCCTCTTTCTGCGTCGGTAACGGTTACCGCGGCTCCAGCCACAGCACCGCCGGTTTGATCCGTAACGGTTCCGAGAATTCGGCCTGCACTACCTTGAGAGAATAGCGGAGCAGAACCGAACAATGACAATCCAGCGATCAGAATCGAAACTGCAAAAGCATTTCTCCATTTGGTAGGAAACAAGTTCCCAAGCTTCATATGGCCCACCCTCCTTGATTCGTATTGCAGTCCTAGCGAACGAGCGACCGAACGCGTTCTCGCGGCCACGTCATTATCTGGTCGAACAGAAATGCCAGGATTCGCTACGATCTGCCACCCCTAGAGATTTGAGAAAAGCCAAGCTACCCCAATATTCGGACCGTGAAGTAAACCCACAGCGTAAACCCGAACAACATCCCCATGGATGCGATACTCGTCCAACCAAAATTAAATGTCAAGTTAAGAATTGCACTTTGCGGAGAATACCGAACGGCGCTGGAAAAGTTCTCGGCGGGGAATTCGGCGGGCGTGCGGACTAGAGATGGGATTCAATTCTTGCGCAGGAATGACCGGGCAATTCGTGAAGCAGGCACACTCAGCAGATTGCACCGATACTTCCGAACGAAGACCAGTACTGAAAATCAGGATTGACAAGGTGCGGAGCACAATCTCTTCTTGGAATCATCTCGCAGGCGGCAAGGAACCGGCCTGGTTCCTTGCCGTAACAGGGAAGTCTTTCACTTTTCGAAGTCTTCAAAGGCGCCGTTGTCGGTGCAGGCCAGTTCCATGATGTCCCACCCCGGCCTCAGCTGAAAATTCAGCTGGGTTTTCCATGGTTTTGCAAGCGCTTTTGGATCTTCCATGTTGATATCGATGGTCATGTTGTCGCGATCGACGCGGTGGAACCGTTCAGTGACGTGCAACTGATCGCTGTGCGGATGGCCGTCGCGGTCGAGCCAGGTCTTGTCGTTGAATCCGACGGTGTCGACCACCAGCGCGTCACCGTCCCACTTGCCGATCGAATGGCCCATGTAGGTGGGAGTGACATCCTCGGGATGGGCGCGGCCGTCCACGAAGATTTGGCGGATGGTGTGGTCGTACTCAAACAGCATGAGGATTTCCTTGGGAGTCTGCACGATTTGAAACGGAAACGGCTGGAGGTAGATTCGCGGCGTGCCTGGAGGAAGGCACTGTTTCAGAACCGGGTCGTCGGTTTCCTTGAGCGAATGCGTCCGGGGGCCGTTGGAGGGCTTATTGGCATTGTATTTCTCCGTCCCCCACGGAGTCATGTCTGGAGGCTCCGCCGTGTAGGTGCTGCCGGTATACTTTCGCTGCGCGGGCGTGGAGTGCATGTTCCAGACACCCGTAAGATCGTGTTCGGGTGCGGGCGCGGAGGCCGCTGGGGGTTTCGCGGTTCCTTGTTGCTGACCGGTTTGTGCGGGCAGTGCGGAGGAGAGCGCAAAAGTCGCGAGCCCCGCTAGAATGAACGTGCCAACGCGATTCCGCATACGGAAAATCTCCCCTGGAACTAAAGATTGTGTTGCTTGAAACATTACCGCGTCGGCGCCGAATTTCTTAGTTGCCGCCACCCGTCGGAAGCTCTTCGCCACTGCCCATCACAACTTTCTGAATCCAAATTTCATGAGAACCGCTCTTCGTAGGATAGCCGCTTATGATGATGGTATCGCCGGGCTTGATGGAACTCTTGGTCCAGCCAACTCGCGTCAAACGATTGGGGCTGGTGAGTTCTCCCTGCCATTTCTCCGTCGCTCCTGAATCGTCTTTGGCTTCCCAAAAAATTTGGACGTGCGGATTGACGAAATCGAACCCGGTGGCAACGCCCTTGACCGTAATCGACTTGCTCGTATCGTAGTTCGCCGTGCCGTGGTGCGCGAACGCCACGGGCGCAATCATCAGAAGACCTGCACACACGGCCAAAAAACTCACTCGACTATTTTTCACGTTATCCCCTATTCATTTGATTCGCGATCTGTCGCGACATTTCTGCCGGAAAGTACCCAGCGCTTCTCCCGCTTCTCCAACAATACCTATTGGACGAATTAGAAAGCAAGATTGTTTCAAGAAATTTAGAATGTTTTGCAGTTTTCTGGAAGCGGCGCATCGCGCGGATAGGATGATATTGACACGCCAATGCCGCGGGCATATAAGGCTTCAGGGCGTGCCTGCGTTCCGTGCCACGCCGACAAAACAAATCTCAGTGTCGAAACATCGGGAAGGGGATTCATGCGTAAAGTCCTTTTGACGGTTTTGGCGATCGGTGTGGGGTGCGTGATTGGATTTTCCTTTGGGAGCAATCCGTGGACGGTCCGGGGGCAGGGGAATTCGGGCAGCATTGCGGCGATCCCGGGCGTAGTGGGAGGCCAGGACACATTCGGCCCCTATGATGTCGTCAAGGATTGGCCGGCTAACATCAGCACCCAACCTGGGAACGAGAAGTGGACCTGGGGAGCGGGACAGGGAATTTACGCGGAGAATCCGAATCGCGTTTTCATGCTCTTCCGCGGCGAACTTCCCAACATCAAACGGCCGGATGCGAAATTAATCCCTGAATTCGGGCCGAGCTTGATTTTTCCGATCGGACGCCTGCCCTGGCGGGACGCGACCGTATCGGCCCTGCCGGGATCCGGAGGGACGGGGCAGGATCCCGACGATGGACCGAAGAACTGGATGCTGGGAAAAGGAGTCGTGGGCGTGGACGCCAAGTGGGAACACTGCCTGACCATCGTGGACTCCACTGGAAAAATCATCGAGACTTTTCCGCAGTACGACCACCTGTTCAAACGGCCGCACTACGTCACGATCAATCCCTACGATCCGGAAAAACACATCTGGATCGTGGACGATCACATGCACGCCATTTACATCTTCACGCATGACATGAAGGAACTCGTGCAGACCCTTGGCACGCCCACCGTGCATGGCGCCGATGGCACGCATTTCAACCGGCCCACGTTCCTCTCCTGGCTGCCCGACAGCACCCTGTTCGTGGCGGACGGTTACAACGGCACGCGCGTCGCGAAGTTCGATAAGAACGGAAAATTCCTGATGGACTGGGGCATGAAGGGCACGCCGCCGAATGACACGCGCCCCTACTACATGAACAACGTGCACGGGGTGGCTCTCGATCCGGTGACCAAGCACGTCTTCGTCAACGACCGGGGCAATCATCGCGTGCAAGTGTTCGACGAGAATGGAAAATATCTGTACGAGTGGAGCATGGGCAAGGAGCCGTCCGACGTACACCTCCTCTATATCGGAGCCGACCGGACGTTGTGGGCCTATGACCGCGGCACATCCAAGATGCTGAAGTACGATCTCGAGGGACACTTCCTGTACTCCTGGGGCACCTGGGGAGATTTTCCGGGCGGCTTCTGGGGAGTACACGGATTCAGCGTCGACCAGGACGGAAATTTCTACACCGCCGAAGTGGATAATGGACGCGCGCAGAAATTCACTCCGCGGCCGGGAGCGAATCCCGCTTACTTGGTCAGCAAGCCTATTTATTCGGCTTGGAAGTAAGGGTCTCGCGATGGCGAGATCTTTAGGCGTTGCGAATTGTCTTTGTTTAACTTGAATTCAAACCCCCACCCTTTCCGCCGCGGCGGACAAAGGGTGGGGGCGCACGCTGGATCAAAGTCGAGATAATTTAAATGGAAGCTTGAGGCCGCTTCGATGTCACGTTAAGCTTTCTTCGGCATCGAAGCGTTTTTATTTTTGTGTCGCGGCAAGAGTGGAGACGGGGGCAGACATGGGAAATCTTGAAAAAAAGGAAGCCATCATGTTGCGCGAAGAAACGGTTTCGGGGAATGGCTTGATGGATCGGCGCGCACTGTTGCGGAGCGCGCTGTTCACCGCCGGGATCGCTGCCGCGGGCGTGGGCGCTGCGCAGGCTGACGATGGCGTTGGCGCGGACGCGCCGGAATGGATGAAGACGCCTGGGCGGCCGTTTTCCGCGTACGGCACGCCTTCGAAGTGGCAGGAAAAAGTGCAGCGTGTCTTCACGATTGCGCCGGGGCGCGCCGGTACGGGCGTCTCGCGCACGCCGCTTCAATTGCTGGAAGGAACCATCACACCGGGCGGATTGCACTTCGAGCGCCATCATAACGGAGTGCCCGACATCGACCCCGGGCAACACGAGTTATTCATTCACGGAATGGTGAAGCGGCCGCTGGCATTTTCGCTTGATACGCTCATGCGCTATCCGATGGAAACGCGTATTCACTTCGTGGAATGCGCCGGCAACAGCGGAGCGTTCGGCTCGCCTCAGCCATTGCAAATCACCGCGGGCGAGTTGAACGGCCTGCTGTCGTGTTCAGAGTGGACCGGAGTGCGGCTTTCGACTTTGCTCGCGGAAGCCGGCGTGACAAAGGAAGCGAAGTGGGTGATCGCAGAGGGCGCCGATGCGGCCGCGATGAGCAGAAGCATCCCGCTGGAAAAATGCATGGCCGACGCGATGATCGCTTTGTATCAAAACGGCGAAGCGATTCGCCCGGAGCAGGGTTTTCCGATGCGCCTGTTGCTTCCAGGCTTCGAAGGCAACATGAATGTGAAGTGGCTGCGCCGTTTAAATGTGACCGACGCGCCGGTGGATGCCAGGGATGAGACTTCGCACTATACGGAATTGATGCCCAGCGGGAAGGCGCGCCAATTCATGTTCATGCAACAGGCGAAATCCGCGATTCTCAAGCCGTCCTTTGGAATGACCATGAAAGGACCGGGGCTTTACGAAGTTTCCGGACTGGCATGGTCGGGAGCGGGCCGGATTTCGAAAGTGGAAGTTTCCGCGGATGGTGGCAAGACCTGGGCGGTCGCGGCGCTGAACGGCCCGATATTGCCGAAGGCTTTGACTCGCTTCCGCTTGCCATGGAAGTGGGATGGGCGGCCTTCCACGCTGATGAGCCGGGCCACGGACGAGACGGGGGGCACGCAACCAACCAGGGCTAACTGGATCTCTCAATATGCGCCGGGCCAGGGATACCACTTCAACGGCATTCAAAGCTGGAGCATCGAGGCCGATGGGACGGTGAAGAATGTCTACGCATAAATTCTCGTGTCTCATTTCGCTTGGAGCGATTTGTCTGCTGCCTTCCGTTTGTAGTGCGCAGGGGCCCAATCTTGGACGCCCGCTCACGCCCGAAGAGATTCGAAAGATAGACATCACGGTCTCGCCCGATGGGAGGGGACTGCCTGCGGGAAGCGGATCGGTTTCGGCAGGCGCGGCCGTTTATGCCAAATCTTGCCAGGTCTGCCACGGGGCGCAGGGCGTGGGGAAACCGCAGGATCAACTCACTGGTGGGCTTGGCACGCTCGCATCCCCTAAGCCGGTCAAAACGCCGGCCAGCTATTGGCCTGCAGCTACTACACTGTTCGATTATATTCGGCGAGCCATGCCGATCACGTCGCCGCAGTCGCTCACGAATGATGAAGTCTACGCGGTAACGGCCTATATCTTGTCGATCGATGGAATCGTTCCCGCCGACGCGGTGCTCGATGCCAAGTCTCTGCCGCGCGTCAAAATGCCGAATAAAGATGGCTTTGTGAGTTGGTGGCCCAAGCCGCCGCGTTAAAATGAGGGTTCTCGTGGCACAGGCTTTAGCCTGTGGGGTTTAATTCTTGCAAGGACACCCCCACAGGCTGAAGCCTGTGCCACTTAGATTTTCCAGTCAGGCGATTCCACGTATTCGCGGGTGATGTCGGCGACGGTGCGCGTGCCGCAATTGCCCATCACGAGCTTCAGTTCAGCCTGCATGATTTCGATCACGCGGTCGACTCCGGCCTGGCCGAAAGCTCCCAAACCCCACAAGAAGGGACGTCCGATCCCGACGGCTTTGGCGCCGAGCGCGAGGGCTTTGAAAACGTCCGTGCCACGTCGGAAGCCGCCGTCGACGAACACGGGAATCTTGCCGTCAACTGCAGCGACGACTTCCGGCAGCGCTTGGATCGTCGCGCGCGATGTTTCCGTGGAGCGCCCGCCGTGGTTCGATACGAGTATGCCGTCCACGCCGTGTTCCACGCAGAGCCGCGCATCCTCGCGCGTGTCCATCCCCTTGATGAAGAGTTTCCCTTTCCAGGTTTTGCGGAGCCGGTCGAGGAAGGCCCAGTCCATGGAAGGATTCTGCGTTTTCACGCCGGTCAAGTCGATACCGTCATACATCGGCCGCTGCTTGACGGTAGGGCCCTCAGGAGTTTCGTGGCAGTTCAGGCACTGGTGCAGGTCCTTGCCGCGAGTGCGGAGATAGGTTTCACTGAAGCGGCCGGTGGTGTTGTCGACCGTGAGTGCAACCACAGGGCAGCCCGCGGCTTCCACGCGCCGCAGAAGTTTCTCGTTCGCATCCCAGGAGGTCGTTGCGTACAGTTGGTACCAGACCGGCTGGCCTCTTTCTTTGTTCACGTCTTCCAGTGGTGTCGATGTTGCAGTCGATAGAAACTGCAAAGTTCCACGGGCTTTTGCCGCCCGCGCCACGGACAATTCGCCGTCGGCGAAGAATGATTTTTCGCCGCCGGTCGGGCACAGGAAAATCGGGCTGTTATATGTGGTGCCGAACAGATCGACATGCATGTCTACTTTGGTCGCGTCACGCAACCGGCGCGGCCGCAATTCGATGTGCTTGAAACCTTCGCGGTTCGCGCGGAGCGTGGCGTCGTCGTCGACGCCGCTGGCCATGTACGCCCAATGCGCTTGCAGGACCTTGCGGTGAGCAGCTTCCTCGAAATCGAAAACGTCAAAGGCGCCGGCGGGGCTGGTGATGACGTTGGAGGTCTCCTGCATGCTCTGAGCGAGGCCGGTTTGCTCGAAGAAGGCGGCGACGCCGCCGAGGGCCGCGACGTAGGGGCTTGCGGCCAGAAATTTAATGAATTCACGACGGGCGGTTGAGGTGGATTGGCTCATAATGGTTGCCGATTGTAGCGCTGTCTTTTCTTGCTGACCAGATGGAATTTTTCCAAGCAACCCAACGCGGATATTCCTCAGGGATTCAAACCCGAAACAATATGGCCGTTCCCTCCGAGCGGCCTCGGGTGTATAAGTAGGCCCATCCGGAAAGGACAAACGGAAATCGAAGCTGGCAAAAGGTTGAAAAATCGACCATGCCGAACCGCAGAGAATTTCTAAAAGGTGTGTCCAGCACAGCGGCGGGAATATTTTTCTCCAGTTGCTGCTGCGCGGAATCTTCATTTGGTTTTGCGCTGGATCCGCGGCAAGCTCCCTCACCGTCCGTCGCCAAACGCAAACCGCGCGAGGTCGTTGTTGGCGGCCGGCGCGTGAAGGTCGTTGACATTCATGCCCATGTTCGCGTGCCCGAAGCCTGGGATCTGGTCAAGGATCGCATCGGGCGCGAGGGGCGCCCAGGCGATGCGACGCAGGCAAGTCCGGACAATCCCTCCAACATGCACAATGATGTAGAAAAACATCTCGCGGATTTGGATGAAATGGGAATTGACGTTCCAGGCCTTGTCGATCAATCCTTTTTGGTATTGGGCGGATGAGGATCTCGCGCGCAAGATCATCCAGCTTCAGAACGAGAAAATCGCGGAATTCTGCTCCGCGCATCCAAATCGGTTCGCGGGCCTCGGCAGCGTGGCCCTGCAGCATCCGTCGCTTGCGGCCGAGCAAATGGAAGACGGGGTGAAGAAGCTGGGGATGCGCGGGTTCGCCATCGGAGGCAGCGTGAATGGGGACGATCTTTCCGATCCTAAATTTCACCCGTTTTGGGCCAAGGCCGAGGAGCTTCAGACGCTGATTTTCATCCACCCGCAAGCCGCGGGTACTCCCATCGACGAAAAGAGATTGAAGGGAAATGGATTCTTGGACAATGTCGTCGGACACCCGCTGGAAACTACTTTGGCGCTCACTCATCTGATTCAAGACGGAACGCTGGACCTTTTCCCGCGATTGAAAATCTGCGCGGCGCATGGCGGCGGGTACCTGCCTTCCTACTCAAGCCGGAACGATCAGTGCCTGATTGCATTTCCCAATCTTTGCAAGCCTTTGAAGAAGCCACCGACAGAGTATCTGAAGCAGCTTTATTATGATTCCGTGCTTTTTACGCCCGAGGACATGAGACATCTAATTGCCGTGGTTGGTCCCAGCCAGGTTGTTGTCGGGACCGACTATCCGACGCTATGGAATCGCACTCCGGTGGACCGGATACTTGCCGTTCCGGGTCTGAAGGATGAGGAGCGTATTTCGATTTTCGGCAACACCGCAGCGAAGCTGCTCAAGATGAGTGTTTAAACTCGCTGAGGCCAAGGAGACGACATGAAAAAGCAGGATGGGGAAACCAGCCGGAATCGCCGCAATTTCCTGAAGACTGCGAGCGGCGCGGCCATCGCGCTCGCTGCCACGAAAAATAATTTCGCGCAAAGTTCAAATTCCAAATCCGCGCCGCAGAAGGAACACGGGAAAACAGCGCCGGCCGACCGAGGCATCTGGATCACGTGGTACGACCTGCCGACGGAGGGCCGCGATGCCTATTTTTCGTGGCTGCATGGAACGTATCTCCCCGGCCTGTTGAAGCGACCCGGCTATTTGTGGGCGGCGCACTACGCGTCGCAGGATCTCGAAGGGGGATCTGAAAATGCCACGCGGTACAAACATGTCGACGATCCAAGAGTCGGCAAAGGGTATCACTACATGCTCCTGATCGCCGCGACCGATGCCAACGTGTTCGGCGATCCGGTTCCGAGCCTCATCAACGCGGCGTTGCCGGAGCAGGGAAAGAATATGCTCGCGATGCGGACCGGGGAGCGCATGAACATTTTTACCGAGACGGGCAGGCGCGAAGGCCGCGCGCTCGCCTCCTACAAGGAAGGCATGACCGGCGCTCCGTGCGTTCAGATCGGGAGCTTCGACTGCGCCCTGGAATTCGAGGAGGAGATGCACGCCGGATATGTTCTGGAGCGGCTGCCGAAAATGTGCGCTACGCCTTCGTGCGTCAGGACGCGGAAGCTGAATTCCGTCGCCGGTTGGGCCAAGCACGGAATTATTTACGAATTTGCGTCCAAGGAAGGTTTCGATCGGGACTATGCGCCCGCGGTTGCGAATTCGCCGTTGGGCCTGAACGGACACTCCGTCGTTCCAAATCTGGTTCACGCGCCCAACGGGCCCAACAGCGCGCTGCGAATTTGGCCGCCGGTGCCGAAGGCTTAGCGGATCGAGTAGCACAGCCACTCTTGGCTGTGTGGTTTTGTAAGCCGCACGCGCAGGCTAACCGACTTGACGACGATCGCAAAAGGCACACAGCCAAGAGTGGCTGTGCTACAAAAACCCGCTCCACATCGACTTTTTCAGTAAGAACGGGAAGAGGATGAATTCCATGACCACAATTTCCAGAAGAGAAATGCTCCTGACTCCGGTGGCTCTGGCGGCTACAAGCGCCCTGTCGGCCGCTGGCGGCGAAAAAAAGATGACGCTCGCCATGCACCAGAACACGTCGAACGGAGCCGGCTACCGCAAATCCTTGGAAGGCTGGGCGCGCGCGGGGATCAAGAATGTCGAGATCACGAATATTTTGCTGGACGAATTTCTGAAGACCGACGACTTGGCCGCCGCCCGCCGCGTGATCACCGACCTCGGCCTGAATCTCGTCCACGCCGCGACTGGCGTGACGGAACTCTGGGAACCGAATCCCAATCGCGCCGCCGCGCTCGACAATCTCAAGAGACGCTGCGAGATGTTCGCAAATATGGGACTGAATCGCGTCTATGCTTCCACCGCCACCAGCAAGAAAGTCGCGGAGGACGACTACAAAGCCGGCGCCGACAACATACACGACGCGGGAGAAGTTGCCAAGCAGTTCAACATGTCGCTCAGGATCGAATTCCTGCGCACGTCGACATTTATTTCCACGCTGCCGACGATTCTGAAAATGACGCGCGCGGCGGCGCATCCGAATATTTCGCCCATGCTGGACTGCTATCATTTCTGGTCCGGCCTCAACAAATTCGAGGATCTCGATCTGATCCATCCCGGGGAAATTGGCCACGTGCATTTTCAGGATGTGCCCGACATGCCGCGCGAGTTGTTGGATCTCTCGACGCGCATTATTCCCGGTGACGGAGTCAGCCCGCTGACGCGAATTCTGGGCAAGCTCGCCGAAAAAGGATATGCCGGCCCGCTCTCGGTGGAACTCTTCCTGCCGAAATTCCAACAAGGCGATCCCTACGAGGTCGCCAAAGAAATCCGAACAAAGTCCGAAGCCGTCATGCGTCAAGCTCATGTAATGTGAATCACGAAAGAATTCAGATCAAGCAGTGGGGAGACAAACTGGATGCGGATACCAAAGAAACGCCTTGCCGTTCTTCGCGAACACATCAAGGCGGAGAGCACGCACAATATGGAAGAGCTCCTTGAGGGCATGACCGCAGATTGTTTCAACGATGTTTGCTGCGTGCCGAAGCCCTTCGTCGGCCCTAAAAAGGTGGCCGAGCGATACACGAAACATTGGGCCGGCTTCCCGGATTTCAAAGTCCGCGTAAAGCGGTTCCTTGCGGCCGATGACAAGTGCATCGTGACCGAAAATGAGTGGCGCGGCACCCATCGGGGCACGTTCCTCGGCCTTCGGCCTACGGGGAAGCGTGTCCGGGTGCGGGCACTTGTTGTATGGCATTTTCGAGGGAACAAGCTCTGGGGCGAGACCGTTTTTTTTGACATGGGCTCGATCCAGAAACAGATCGGCGCCAAAGTCACTGTAGCCGCGCGCCGCAAGCCACGCTCAGGCTGAATTTGACCTCCTATTCCATCGAGCCTTGGTATCGCTCTCTTAACCGCACCCAATGGAACACGCTCCTGGCGTCGAATCTCGGTTGGGTATTCGACGGCTTTGAGGCGTATGCCTTAATCCTGACGGCTGCTGTGGCTCTCCATCAGTTGCTCCCTCCTGAAAAATATTCGCAAATCCCAGCCTATGCGGGTGCGGTCATCGCCACGACGTTGTGCGGCTGGGCCGTGGGAGGCATGCTGGCGGGCGTCCTCGCCGACTATGTCGGCCGCAAGCGAACGATGATCTACGCGATTCTGACCTACTCGATCATGACCGGGCTCAGCGCGTTTTCCTGGAATTGGACTTCCTTCGCCGTCCTGCGTTTTCTCGCTGGGTTAGCCATTGGATCCGAGTGGGTAACCGGAACGTCGATGACCGCTGAATTCTGGCCTGATAATGCGCGCGGCAAAGGCAGCGGGCTATTCCAATGCGGCTTCGGAATCGGCTTTTTCCTTGCTTCTTTCCTCTGGCTCTTCATTGGCGCGACGGGTCCTGGGGCGTGGCGAACGATGTATCTGATCGGAGTTCTTCCTGCACTGCTCACTCTCTGGATCCGGCGGGCCATCCCGGAATCGACTCTGTGGGAGAAGGCGAACGAGCAACGCAAAGCCGCGAACCGGCGGAGGCGTAGCGGCGACGCGGCAATTGCGGAGGACCGCGCGCTGACGCGTTTTACATTTCTTGATCTATTCGCGTCGCCGGCAATTCGCAAGAGAACGACCATCGCATTTCTCATGGCTACGGCTTCAGCTGTGGGATTCTGGGGAATCTCGACCTGGGTTCCTCCTTACATTGGCTCCGTTGCGGCAAGCGCCGGGCTATCCTCATCGCAGTGGGCCAGTTTCACCGGGATGGCTTATAACGCCGGAACGATCGCCGGATACGTCAGCATGGGTTTTCTTGCCGACGCATTTGGGCGAAGGCCGGTCACGCTCGCTTACTTCGCATTTTCATTCTTGGCCACGCCAATTTTATTTCTCTGGACGCACGAGCTTCACGTGCTCGTGATGGTCTCGGCGGTGGTCGGATTCTTCGGCTCAGGACAACTTACCTGGCTGTCGACGTGGATTCCCGAACTCTACCCGACGCGGATGCGCGCCACGGCTTTGGGTTTCATTTTCAATGCTCCTCGTTTGCTTGCCGCGGGAGGCACGCTCATGGCCGGCACGCTGATCGTGAGATTCGGCGGCTACGGAAATGCGGCGATGATCGTATCCACGATCTACGTTCTAGGTCTTGCGGCCGGGCCGTTTTTGCCGGAGACTCGCGGAAAACCGTTGCCTGAGACGGTCTAACGAATTCTCCCCACATCCCATTATGATGACTTGCGTGAGGCACGGTTTACGCCCGAATTCTAGAAATTCTGCTTCCCATTGCGGGAAACGCGTAACGGCGGCATGGTTTGAATCCCGGAAAACTGGAGAATCTTGGTACAATAAAAAGGGGCGGATCCCAAAACCGCAACGTGTTCCGGATGTCGGGGGAATGAAAAGTGGCTGCGACTCAGACTGAGTCTCTCGTAGAAGTCGGACATAAAGTCGTTTACAAAGTGCTGGCGGCGATCAGCGTGTGTCATCTTTTGAATGACATGATGTCGTCGCTCTTGCCCGCGATTTATCCGTTGCTCAAGGATTCCTTCAATCTGAATTTCGCGCAAGTGGGGCTGATCACTCTAACCTATCAGACGACTGCGTCGCTCCTGCAGCCGATGATCGGATTCTATACGGACAAGAGGCCCAGGCCGTTTTCTCTGCCCGTAGGGATGGGAGCAACGCTGATCGGGCTCATCCTTCTGGCGGCAGCGCGCTCGTTTCCCGCGCTTCTCGTTGCAGCAGCGCTCGTTGGGACCGGATCGTCGGTGTTTCATCCGGAGTCCTCGCGTGTGGCGCGAATGGCGTCGGGCGGGCAGCATGGTCTCGCGCAATCGATTTTTCAAGTTGGCGGCAATGCTGGGCTCTCCTTTGGCCCGTTGCTGGCAGCATTTTTTGTGTTGCCACGGGGGCAAAACAGTCTCGCGTGGTTTTCTCTCGCGGCCCTCGCCGGAATGATTCTGCTGACCGGAGTGAGCAGTTGGGCCAAGAACCACGCGGCCAGTTGGAAGAGATTCAGCGCGAAACACGATATTGACAAACCGCCGGACCTGTCGACCGGACGGATCACGGCGTCCGTTGCGATTCTGATGGCGCTTCTATTTTCAAAGTTCGTCTATTTGGCGAGCCTGACGAGCTACTACACTTTTTATCTGATGAGCAAGTTTAAGGTGACCATCGAAAGCGCGCAAATCCATCTGTTTGTTTTTCTGGGCGCGGTTGCGCTTGGCACCCTCATTGGCGGGCCGGTCGGCGATCGAATCGGCCGCAAGAATGTCATCTGGGTCTCGATTCTTGGAGTGCTTCCCTTTACCATGGCCCTGCCGTACGCTAATCTGTTTTGGACCGAAATTCTCAGCGTGGTGATTGGCTTGATTCTTGCGTCGGCATTTTCAGTGATTGTGGTGTACGCGCAGGAACTCGTCCCGGGAAAAGTGGGAATGATCTCCGGCCTCTGCTTTGGGTTCGCGTTTGGAATGGCGGGACTCGGCGCGGCGGTTCTCGGCTGGCTCGCGGATTTGACCAGCATCAATTTCGTGTATCTGGTCTGTTCGTATCTGCCGGCGGTAGGCCTGCTGGCGGCATTCTTGCCGAACATCGAGCGGCCCGGGCTGCGAACGATCCATGAAGAGGCGATGGCGGATTAGCGTGGTGGCGGGTGGGCCGATGAACCACTTCGTTCAATCTCAAATTTCAAATTTGAGATGAAGCTATCTGGCTCTGTTGACATCCTCGTTACGACAATGAAAATTCGGCGTATCCGATCGTTCGCAATTGTTGTTTTCTATGGAAGCAGGAGGTGCGATGGCCGAAGTCGGACTCCTGCCGTTTGCCCGCGTCGCCCTGCAAGTCTGCAAGGCGGTGCTTCCGCGCTACCGAAGTCGTTTCAGCAAGCGCCTGTTCAACCAACCCCAACTGCTGGCGATTCTCTGTCTGATGCGTTACGAAGACTGGACCTTTCGCGAGACCGAGGTGCGGCTCGGCGAGCATCGCGAACTCCGCCAAGCGTTGGGTCTTGCCAGTGTCCCCGACTTCACGACCTTGTATCGTTTCCTGCAGCGTTTGGACGATGTGACCATCGACCGGGCGGTCGGCGAGACGGTGCGCCAACTGCGCGGCACGCGCAGAAAAGGACGGCGGCGAGCCCGCGTCGCGGTCGATGCGACGGGTTTGGCCCAGGGAGCAGTCAGCACGTTCTTTGTTCGGCGCATGCATCACCACGGGCAGAAACCGCTGCCGTGGCGGCACTGGCTGAAGTGGGTAGTGGTGGTGGATCTGGATCAGCAATTTGTGTTGTCGCAAATCGCGCGACGCGGCCCGTGGAACGATTGTGCCAATCTGCCGGAGGTCGTCGAAGCGGCTTCCGGGCAAACGCGCATCGGGCTGGTGCTGGCCGACGCCGAGTTCGACAGCGAGAGGAATCACACCTACATCCGGAAACAACTCGGGGCGCGGAGCGTGATTCCCGCCAAGCGCGGAAAGAAAAGCTGGCGCATCCATGGAGTGCGCGCCAAGATGCGGCGCGCATTCCCGCGACAACTCTACCGCCGCCGATCCCTGATCGAGACCATGTTCAGCTCGGTGAAGCGCAAGCTCTCGGCCCGTGCGCCGGGCCGCTCACTGCGCACACAGAAGCGCCAAGCGCTGCTGCTCGGACTAAATTTCAATATGTACCGGTTGAAACATCGCCGCCTTTATTGAGGATGTCAACAGAGCCAAGCTATCTCATAAATATGAAAATTTTACACTCTGAACAAATAGAGCAAAACGCCAAACTGTGAAAGGCCTGTAAATAAAGGCTTCTCGATGCCCGTAGATCGATAACTCATGCATTTGGAGTGACCTGAAACCATTTATGAGATAGCTTTATTTCAAATTTAGAACCACAAATCAGAATTCGGAATCTCAAATCTTTAATCTCAAATCTCAAATCTTTGATTCTCATGCGCCTGCTTTGGCCATTTCCGCGGCGCGATGAATGGCGCGGCGAATTCGAGGATAGGTCCCGCAGCGGCAGATATTTCCGGACATGGCTCGGTTGATATCGTCGTCCGCCGGGTTTGGAGTTTTTTCAAGTAACGCGACTGCGCTCATGATCTGTCCGGATTGGCAGTAGCCGCACTGCGGCACTTCGATTTCGAGCCACGCGCGCTGCACCGGATGATTCCGGTCCGGCGAGAGCCCCTCGATGGTGGTGACCTCTTTTCCTGCGGCACGCGAGACCGGCGTGCTGCAGGAGCGCACGGGTCGGCCATCCAGATGAACCGTGCAGGCGCCGCATTGAGCCACGCCGCATCCGTACTTTGTCCCGGTCAGGCCCAGATGCTCGCGCAAGACCCAGAGCAGGGGAGTGGAGGGCTCAACATCCACCTTCACGCTGCGTTTATTTACCGTTAGAGAAATCACGGGTAGTAACCTCCATATTTCCGGCGGGCTCCAAGTAGAGCCCACACCCCGGAAAAAATCTTTTTGCGTCTCCGCATCGACTTACGCGCATTTCATTTTCTCCGCGTCTTACGTTTTCAGCGCCGCGAGCACGCGTTCTGGCAGGAACGGCGACTGGCGGAGGCGGCGCCCGGTTGCGGAAAAGAAAGCGTTCGCGACCGCAGGGCCCACGCCAATTCCTCCGAGGTCGCCGATCCCAACGGGATTGCGGGCCGAGGGCACAACATGCGTGTGCACCTCCGGCGCTTCCGACATGCGGAGGACTTGATAGTCGTAGAAATTCGATTGTTGAACGGCGCCGTTCTTGAACGTGATGCGCTCCTTGAGCAGATTGCTCAAGGAGTGGATGACGGCGCTTTGCAGCTGCGCGCCCAGATTTCGAGGCGAGACCGCAACGCCCACGTCCGCCGCGATCCAGATTTCCGGGACGCGGATCACGCCGGTATTGCGATCCACTGTGACACGCGCGATCGTGGCCATGTACGTTCCCGCGTTGCTGACGTATGACACGCCGCGGTCCGCCTTTTCGCCTTTCTTCCAACTTGCCATGAGCGCTGCCGCGCGTAGGACTTCCTGTTCGACCGGCGATTTCCTTAGCAGATCGAGGCGCATCTCGACTGGATCGTCGCCCCGGGCGATCGCGATTTCATCCACAAAACTTTCCGCCGCGAACTGATTCACTGTCGAGCCAACGCCGCGCACGGCCGACATGCGCACGCCGAGCTTGTTGCGCACCGCTTCGACGAGAATGTTGGGGAAGTCGTAATCGGTATGGATGCCGGTCGTGGAAATTCTCGGAAATTCCTTGCCCTTCTCGAAGCGAAGTGGATCGGTCATGGCCAACGCTTCGTCTGCGACCAGGCGATGGTGATAGGCGATCAACCGGCCATTGCTGTCCTCAGCGGCTTGCAGATACTGCGCCGTCATCGGTTTGATGCGTCCGAAACGCACGTCCGATTCGCGGCTCCAGATTACCTTCACCGGCTGTCCCATCTCCTTGGATACGAGGGCGGAGTCAACGGCCCAGTCATGGTCCATGGCTGAGCGCCTGCCGAATCCGCCGCCGAGGTAGGTGCGATGGAGCGTCACATTCTCAGGAGAAATTCCGAGCGCTTCCGCGACGGAGCGCTTCAGGTGCGTGGGTGTTTGCGATCCGGCCCACACTTCCACGCTCTTTCCTCCGTCTTTCACCCAGGAGACGGAATTCAGCGGCTCGAGCTGGGCGTGATAGACGAATTCCGTACGATATTCGGCCTTGTAGACTTTGGCCGCACCGTTGAGCGCGGCAACCGCGTCGCCCGTGTTCTGCACCTGAACTCCGGCTTTGCTGAGATCGCGCGCGATCGCGGACTGTTCATCCATCGCGCGGTCGCTGTCAAACTCACTTTGAGCAATCTTGCTCCAGGTGATTTTCAGTGCTCGCTCGGCGGCAAGCGCCGCCTCGTACGTTCGCGCTGCAACAGCCACGCGATCCGGCGGCAACTGCATCACTTTTATCACGTCGCGCATTTTGGAAACTTCCGCATCGTTTACGGAAGTCGGCGTAGCGCCCAGGACGGGAGCGCGCACCACCGTGGCATACACCATGTTGGGAAGCCGGATATCGATGCTGTAGGTCGCCGAGCCGTTGGTCTTACCCGGAATATCCACGCGCGGAATTTCGTGGCCAATCAGCCGGAACTGGCTCGGGTCCTTCAGATCTTTCTCCGAAATCGTGGGCAAAGTTGTTGGCAAAGTAGCGAAACCGGCGATCTCTCCATAGCTCAGGCGCTGTCCGCTCTTGGCGTGGACAACCACGCTCGGTTCCGTCGTGAGTTCCGACGCAGGAACGTTGAGATGATTCGCAGCCACGTCAAGAAGCACGCGCCGCGCCTGCGCGCCATAGAGACGCATGTTTTTGTAATACGCCATCACGGCAGTGCTGGCCGCCGTGACCATCATTCCGAAAAAGAAGGAAAGCGGGTTGCCGTAAATTGCGTCGTCCGAAGGGCTAAATTCGACGGACACTTTGCTCCAATCGGCATCCAACTCCTCGGCGAAAACGATCGCCAGCGCTGTCGTCGTGCCCTGGCCCATCTCCGCCGCCGGCGCCATGATGGTGATAGCGCCATCTGGTGCGATGCGAACCCACGGCATATTCACGCCCGCGCCGGTTCCATCCTTATCGATTTCCGTGGACGCGCCCTTGGCGGGTTTGAGATCGAGACCAAAGACTAGGCCCAGCCCGCTTACGCCAACGCCGACGAGGAACTCACGACGCTTCATGGGGAAATCAGTCATGTTGGTGGCACCTCCGATGGCGTGGAATCGTATTAAACCGAATATACGCCCGGCGAATCGCGTGTCAAGCTGGCATGGCCCTGGTCCAGGAATGACTGTACCGCTCCAACGGCCTAGTCTTGGTATTTTTGGCGAAGGCGGGGAGTGAGCCGAAGCATGAGTTGCGCGCGCTCGACTTCGTTCAACCAATCGCCCAGCGTGGCGTCGAGTTCGTCTTTTTCGGGGGCAACAATGCCGGTCGGGCAAAGCGGGCCAAGCCTGGCGCGGGCCAGGGAGCGGTAACGGTTGATCGTGCGATCGCCGGCGGTGGCGCACCATTCGTTGTCTTCGGACAAAAATATTACGACGGGGACGCGGCTGCCGGCGTTGATGCGCAGCTCGGGGACCAATTCACTTTCCTTTGGCCGCTCGACAAAGCGCAAATCGATCTTTTTAGGATTGGCTTCGGCGATCCGGTGAATCAGCGGGCATTGTTGGACGCAATCGCCGCACCAGATGCCGCTGAAGATCAGAATTTTCATTTCCCGGACAAAGCCGCTGACGAGCTGCTTCTGCGCGTCGGTCAAGTGGGCGGCATCGTAGACCTGGGTCCAGCGGCGTTGCTGCTCTTCGGTGCCGGTCTGAAGGTAGCGGTCGTACGGGAGCGCTGACGCAAATTTATCCGCAAGATAGGAAGCGTTAATCATGATCGTGGATTATACACTGTGCGAACTTTGTTTCATTGCACCGCGAAGCGATCTCTCGAGGGCCGGAACGGTTGAATCCCGGGAACGCCAATCTCCCGATTGGCGCCGCGAAATTCGCCAATCGGGAGATTGGCGTTCCCGGGTGAAATCGTTCTGCAGTTATTTCTTGCCAGCGTCTTTTTCCAGCTTCTCGAGCTCTTGCACCAGTTGCTGCGCCTGATCGCGAATCTGCCGCACGCGCTCGGCAAGGGCAGGGACTTCGCTGCTGGGAGCTGGTGCGGCCGCGGTCTGAGCGGACGCAGCGGCCGCCGGAGCAGGCTTGGAGGGCGTGGCACCTCCGGTCAGCTCGGCCAGGGCCTGATCGAAATTGTCGCGATAAATCAGGCGGTCGCCCATGGCCAGAACAACTTTTTTGAGCTGCGGCATGCGGGCTTCATTCGCCTGGATGTAAATCGACTCGACGTAGAGAAAGCCGCCCGTCACGGGCAACGAAATAATATTTCCGCGCAGCACGTGCGAGCCCTGCTGGTTCCACAGCGTCAGGTCCTTGGAGATGTTCTGGTCCTGGTCGATGCGCGACTCAATCTGCATCGGGCCGTACATCAGCTGCTGCTTCGGGAGCTGGTAGAAGATCAGTTGTCCTAAGTGATCGCCGTCGCATCGCGCGGCCATCCAACCGATCAAATTATCTTTGCCCCGCGGAGCGAAGGGAAGAATGAGCAGGAACTCAGGCGTTTTCTCTCCCGGCAAAGTGGCGACAACGTACATCGGCTGCACATTCTCGGGCTGCGCCGACTGGCCGAAAAGGTTATGCGCGATGTCCCAGATGTCTTCCTTGTTGTAAAACACCTGAGGATCGCGCATGTGGAACGTTCGGTAAGCCTCCGCCTGCGCTTGGAACATGGCTTCGGGATAGCGCGCGTGGCGGCGCAGGTCTGCCGGCATGTCGGAAGCAGGCAGAAATAATTTTGGGAAGAGATGCTCGTAGGCCTGAATGATGGGATCGCTCGGATCAAATACGTAAAGCGATATTTTCCCTGAGTAGGCATCCACCGTGGCTTTAACCGCGTTGCGGATGTAATTTGCGCCGTCTGGCAATCCGGTTACTGGAATCGTGGCGGAATATGGATGCGAGAGGGAAGTCGTATAACCGTCCACCATCCAGACCAACCGGCCGTCATCGGTAATTACGAGATATGGGTCCTGATCCCAGAGCAAAAAGCCGGCAAGATACTGCAACCGCTCCTGCACGTTGCGGTGGATCATCATGCGGCTCTGCCCGGTGAGGTAGCTCGTGAAAATAATGTTCGGCTCGCCCTGGGAGATCGCAGCGGCTGCCTTCAGCAGAATCGACCCGACAGGAAAACCTCCCGTACCCTGATAAGTCGAATATTTATTCTGGTCGCCGGAGGGGTAGTCAAATTCCTCGCGGGCGGTGTGGACGAACACCGGATCCTGCGTCTTCGCGCCGTAATAAATTTCCGGCCGGGTGAGTTGGAAGCCGGGCGTCTTGATTTCCGGCGGGGCGTTTTCAATCAGCAGAACGGGAAGGCCGTCGGGCGTGATCTTGTTGACCTCCGACATCACCGCGCCAAACCCGTGCGTATAAATAAAACGAGGATTGATCCAGCTCTGGCTGGCCTCGGCGGACAACTGTGTGACATCGATTTCGCGCGGCGATAGAAGCACCTGCTTGATGCGGCCGTTCGGGAAGTAGCGATCCACGTCAGTGGCCGGAAAAGTGTAATAGGGGCGCAGCGCCTGGATCTGCGTGATCGTTGCGTTGTACGCGCGAAGGTCCCAGAGACGCACATTGTCAAGCAGCGTGGCATCCTGCACGGGATCGACCGTCGCCTGCCCGGTGGGAATAAAGGGAAGTTCCTGGGTATTCCGATTCAGGCCGAAGGCAATAGAAGTCGCCTCGATATGCCGCTCGATATAGGGCCTCTCAATCGAAATCTCATTTGGCCGCACATAGACGGCATGGACGACGAGCGGCAAAGCGGCCTGCAAAATAAAAAAGCCCACGACCAGGACGGCCGCATTCTTGTATCTCCGCAGCCAAACAAGTGGCAAGGCCCCAAGCGTGACCACAATGAGCAGCCAGCGCAGGGGCAGCGTGAACTTTTCGTCCACGTAATCCGCGCCCGTCATGAAGGCATGGGAGTTGAGCAGAAGTTCATAGTTGCCGAGATAAATCCAGGCGGCAAAGCCGAGCAACAGGATAACGGTAATGATGCGGACGAAGCCCGCACGCGTAGCGCCCGTCAGCAGCAGGGAGCCCGGCCCAATCGTAAGAGTTTTGCCCGGCCCGTCCTCGAAACCGCCGTAGCGAAATTTTTCCGCCAACTGCCAGCCTTTCGCCGTTGCCCAAAAAACCAGGGCGCAAAGAATCGCCAGCACGAACACAAATCCCAGCACTTCCGCATAGAAGGGCAAATCGAAAAGATAAAACGGCAGGCCGCGCGAGAACACCTGATCCTTCCAGGCATCGGCGGGCGCCGTGAGCCCGCGCGACCCGAAAAAGCGCATGACGGTCCAGTAGTCAATCGAGCTCGATGCGAACACGATCGCCACGACGGCCAGCCCCACCGGAATCAGCCGGGAATACAGACGGTGATCGCGCGGAAGAATTCCTGCGAAGTGCAGCCCTCGCGCATGAGCCACCCACAGCGCGAAGAAAGCCACCACCGAGCCTGCCGCTGCGGGCGCAATGCTGTACCACAGCATGCCGACCCACGTATTCACCTGCCCGATCTCTTTCCACCAGTTGTATTCGATGACGAAATCGGCCGCCGTGGAGCTGGCCCAAAGCGCGAGAACCGCCAGCACCGCCAGAACGATCAAATTGCGAATCTGTGAAGGGCGCATAAAAGGCAGTTTCTGCTCGTAGAGCCGTGGCGCCGTCACAAGACGAAAAAATGACACCTCGAACGGCGCAGAATTTTAGCTGAGGTATGTCGCTGAAGATCGTATCACAGTACATTGAAAGCACCTGTAGCCTATTCTTTTTAATAGGCTTTGCAATATTTCAGCCTACGGGAACGACCGCCCATGCGCCGCACCTCCAGGGTCTATTGCTCCTGATATTTATTAGTCAGGTAGACACATGCCTCGCAACTCTAAATTGACCCTCACTGAGCATGGCCGTAGGGTAGTACCGAAGGTAGGAAAACGCCCCTCTCTTGTCGGTTAGGTAATGGGAAGGTCTAGTTCCCGCTAGGCCAAAATACTGAAGTTCCGCATCCACTTTTTTCGAAGAAGTGTGCGGCGAAGTGCACGCAAAGGGGCGTAACGCGTTCGACGCCAAGCTACGAAGGAGCCAAACCACCGTTATGAAATTCTTATTGAAGTCTGCGTATTCTGTCTCCCTGCTGCTGATAACGCTGATGATAACGTCCTGCTACCCTGCCCACTCCGGGTCAACCGGCTCGCTCAGCGGTGGCGGCAGCGGCGGTAGTGGCGGGAGCGGAGGCAGTGGCGGCAGCGGCGGCAACGGCGGTTCTCCCTCAACCTTCACCGTCGGCGGAACGGTACTCGGGCTTGTCGGGACAGGGATGGTTCTGGAGGATAACGGCTCAGACGACCTTCCCATCACGATAAATGGCGGGTTCACATTCAAAACTTCCGTGAGTGGGCCCTACTCTGTAATCGTGAAGACGCAGCCCAGCGGTCCCGCACAGACCTGCAGCGTCGCGAACGGAACCGGAACTGCGACAGCCAATATTACGAACATTCTAATCAATTGCGGTACGACTGGCCTCACGGTCGGCGGTTCGGTTTCCGGCCTTATCGGATCCGGGCTTGTCCTTCAGAACAACGGAGGCAACAATTTCTCAGTCACCGGCCAAGGGAACGTACCTTTTACGTTTTCGGCGCCGCTTCCCGCCGGCAGCGCTTTTGCCGTTACCATTCTGACTCAACCGGCGAACCCAACTCAAGTCTGCTCTGTCGTGAACGGCACGGGCACCTTGAATTCGAACATCAATACCGTTGAGGTCATCTGCACGCAGCCCGGTTTCAAAATCAGTGGATCGGTGGTCGGTCTGGTGGAGGCTGCGGGAGACACTCTCGAATTGCAAGACAATGCGGGAGACGATCTTTTTGTCACCGGAGATACCACATTCACCTTCCCGACGCAGGTCACGAATGGCGGCATTTACAACGTACAAGTGTTTCTGCCGCCAACCAGTCAGCTTCAGGGTTGCAATGAGTGGTTTTACACGGGCATTGCAATTACCAACGTTTCAGACGTTCTGGTCGACTGCCAGCACAACGACTGGGGCTGGGACACGTGGTACATCTCCAGCACGAATAAGGCGAACAACTACGCCGCGGTTACCACGCCGCTCCAACCCCCGAACGTGCCCTTCCCCCCCAACCTCAGTACTCCTGGCGGCAGAGACTTTGCCGCATCCTGGACTGACAAAACGGGCCGAAGATGGCTCTTCGGAGGAAATGGATTTCCGTATCCGAGCCCCTTAGGGAATCAACTGCCGTCCTTTCTAAACGATCTTTGGGTTAATGATCCTTCTGTTGGAGGTTGGGTCCCTGCCAATCTCCCTATTTTTACAAACAGCCAGAACATCCCTGCAGTCTTTCAGGACCGTGTCGACCCGCTGGAAGAGGAAGATGTCCCTACCAACCTCACCACCGACCTCTCCCTCCCCCTGCCTCTCGTTCCATATCCAGGCTCGAGGTGGGGAAGCTCGAGTTGGACCAGCAATTCCGGCGACCTTTATTTGTTTGGTGGTCAGGGAATCGATAGCAACGACCGTGAGGGTTTGCTCAATGACCTGTGGAAGTGCACTCCCGGCACCTCGGTTGATCAGCCGACCGGCGCTGGCACAAGCTCCTGCCCGTGGAGCCTGGTGGCGGGAAGCACAACCGTTCGAAACACGGCTGGCAATTATGGGACTCAAGGAGTGGCTGGAGGAGTTCCAGGAGGACGATGGGCTGCCGCGACGACCACGGATGCATCCGGGAATTTTTGGCTTTTTGGCGGCCAAGGCGTGGACTCCGCAGGCACGATTGGTTTGCTAAATGATTTCTGGGAGTACAACGCAGCAGCAAACCAGTGGACGTGGATCGGGCCTTCCCCTTCCAACGTCTCCAATCAGAATGGCAATTACGGCACGCTAGGAACCGGGACTGGCACTACGGCTCCCGGGTCGCGTCAGGCCGCTGTCCTGTGGGCAGATTCATCCGGCAACATTTGGCTCTTCGGGGGATTTGGACTCGATTCGGCAGGGACTGGCAACGCCGGCCCTCCCCCTGCAGGAGCGAGCCTGAACGATCTTTGGGAATTTAATATCACGACCAAACAGTGGACTTGGGTGTCGGGAGGCAACCTCGCGAATCAGACCGGGACCTATGGCGCAGAAGCTAGCAGCAACCTGAGTACTGGCGCTGCCACAGACATGCCCGGATCGCGATGGGGTGCCGTCGGCTGGCGCGATGTCAACAACAATCTCTGGTTCTACGGTGGCTGGGGATACGGCACCAGCACAACAGATCCAACTGGATTCCTGGACGACATCTGGGAGTATCAACTCAGCTCTGGGCAGTGGATATGGTGGAAGGGAATATCCAATGCCAACCAGAACTCAGTATTTGCGGCCGCAGCCATTCCCGGCGGTGCCGGCTTCCTGTTTGTAAATAACGTCGTAGGCGGACGCCGGGGCGCTGCCATCTGGGCTCCAGACCCGCTTGGTTACGTCACCATCTTCGGCGGGGAGGGCTATGATTCATCTCAAGGAGCTCCCCCAGGCTACCTGAATGATGTGTGGACCTACCTGCCATTTCTTAACTGACGTGATTAACAACTGCTCTAGCCAGAGTCATTGATTTTCAATCAATGACTCTGGCCGGACTGCTTCCGTAGACCTCATACACTATCGCAACTGAGATATTGTTGTGGCGGCCCGTATTTTAGGACGCGTCGGGCCGTTTGATACTCGGTGAAGATCGGTTCCGAGAAATCTGAAACTATTTCTTTCCTGTGATTTCTTCCACCAGCGAATTGGCCTGATAAATCTTCCTCAGCGCTTCCAAAATTCCCGCGGAATGGACTGCCACGGCGCGCGCCGTCTGATCCGTATAGATGTAGTCCAACACAAGAGACTCGATGTTGCCATCAAATATGATTCCGACGAGTTTGCCCTGGCGACTGATCACTGGGCTGCCGGAATTGCCGCCGATGATGTCGGCGGTGCTCACGAAATTGAAGCGTGTCGAGAGATTGAGCTGCGATTTGCGGTCGTTCCAGATTTTGGGCAGCTCGAACGGTGCCTTGTTGTTGTGCGCGGCGGCGTGCTCGTACGCGCCGCCGAGCGTCGTGGCCCACGGAATCTTCTCGCCGCCTTCGGTGTAACCTTTGGCCTCGCCAAACGCGAGGCGCAAGGTGAAGGTCGCGTCGGGATAAACGCTCGATCCGTAGACTGCAAAACGCGCATTGGCGATCTTGCCGTACGCCTGGCGCTGCGGCTCGTCGACTTGCTGCTCGAAGACTTGCCGGATGCGGCGCGACCCCGGATCGACCAGCCGCGCGAGCTGGATCATGGGATCGTTTGAATCCTGGATGGCTTTCAATCCGCCGGCGGCAAGGCGCTTGCGGATCGTCACGTCTTTGAGCGTGGTTCCGTGAATCAGTTCCGCCGCGCGATCGCGAGGGGATTTGCCGGCCAGCACCGTCTGAACCGTTTCGTTTTCCTCGCCCATAACCTCGGCCATCATTCCGAGCGAGTCGGCGAGTTCCACGGTTTCCAGGTCCTCGTAAATCGGCGCGTCCGAGAAGAGCTGAAGTCTCAGGGAATCGAGGCGGGCCTCGGAATATTCGCGCAGGCGCTCGCCATTCGGTTTCGAAGTCTCTTCCGCCAGCCGAACCAGTTTGATGGCGATGTCGAATAAATCGCTGTTGAAGGCTTGCGCGCGTCTTTGCGGGCCGATTCCGAAGAGATTGTATTCGTCGCGAATCTTGATCTGCGTCTTGAGAGTCGCGGCCACCTGGTCCCAGCCATCGCCGTACGATTGGCTCAACTTCGGGTCCTTCGAGACCGCGTCGCGCAATTCCTTTTCCGCATCGCGCTTTTTTTCAAGGATCGCCGGGTCTTGCAGGCCGGCCAGCATTCCGAGGTACGCCTTCCGGCTATTTCTTATGCCGAATAAATCGTCCTCGGCGCGGCGAGCATTTTCCGCGCTGCGCTCGGAATAATTGTCGAGCAGGACTTCGCGCCGGCGCAAGAGATTCAGAGTGCCGGGGAGCGCGGAATCTCGCTGGTACAGGAGATGCGCAACGGTATCGCCGCGCTCAGTGCGTCCGGGATGGCCGGAGACGAAAATCAAATCGCCTTCCGCCGCTCCCGACTCGCTCCACTTCAAATAGTTGTCCACGTGCACGGGCTTATCGTTTTCGTAGACGCGGAAAAAGCAGATGTCCAGATCGTAGCGCGGATACTCGAAGTTGTCAGGATCCCCGCCGAAAAACGCGATGGATTTTTGCGGCGCGAACACCAGGCGCACGTCGGTGTACCGCTTGTAGCGGTAGAGGTGATACAGTCCGCCGTTGTAAAGAGTGACCACGTCGCTGCGCAGTCCCGTCTTGTCGCGCGATTCCTTCTCGATGTTGTTGATCTCCGCCCGCCGGGCTTTTTCCGCCGAAGTGGCGTCCATGCCGGGCTGTACGGCGCCCGCGACGCGGGCGGTCACGTCCTCGATACTCATGAGGACGTTCAGTTCCAGGTCCGCGCATTTTGGTTCGTTCGCGTTTGATTTGGCTTCAAATCCGGTCGCGAGATAGTTCTTATCCTTCGTGCTGATTTTTCCCAGGCAATCGGCGCCCACGTGATGGTTGGTCATGACCAGCCCGTCCGGCGAAACGAAGGAACCCGAGCCGCCATTGTCGAATCGTACGGAGGATTTCTGCAAGTGCTCGAGCCACGCGGCCGTCGGTTGAAAATGATATTTCTCCTGCAGCAGTTTCACGGGAGGATTGTTGAACAGCCACATCCCTTCGTCGGCCTGGGACGAGGGAACAAGAAGAACGCAGAGAAAGCAAAAAACGCAGCCGACGCAGGCGTTGCGGACCGTTCGGAAAAAGCGGAACGCGCGCCGCGCGTGAAACCTCAGGTGAATCTGCGTCTGAGCCAGTGTCATCGAAATTTCCCCTCAACGAAGGAGCGTATACAAGGAGCGGAAGGAGCGCAAATCTCAAATCTGAAATTTCAAATTTGAAATTTGGCCCGCGACTTACTTTTCACCGTATTTAACGCTCGCAGGCCATTCCTTCAAATTTTCGTGGCGCGCGTGATGAGATAATCCTGCCGCAATAGATTGTCCTCGAAATATTCGCTCGCGAGCGAATCGTATTCCCTGCGGAATTTTTCCAGCGTAGCGGGATCGCTTTCCTCTAAGCTCGCGACCAGGCGCACCATCGCGCCGGCGCTCTTCTCGGACGCCCTCCGATGATGGCTTGGGCTGAGCGCGGGGACCAGCATCGTCGCGCGATCGAAAAAGATGTCCTTCACGGCTGAGCCCAGCCGTTGCCGGACAATGTTTGGATCGCCCCAGAGCGGTGGCGGCGCGACCCCCGGCGGCGGAGGTGGCATGTAACTCGCCGTTAGCGCGAACATTCGCCCGACAAAAAGCTCCGGCGGCCAGGTAGAGAACGCGATTGTTCCTCCGGGCTTCAGAACGCGCAGCATTTCGGCGATCGCGACTTCGGGCCGGGGCGCAAAGATATGGCCAAACTCGCTCAGGACAATGTCGAACGCCGCGTCGCCAAATGGGAGCTTCTCAACGTCTCCTTCGTGCCAATCAATCTGGACTCGCGCAATGCGCGCATTTTCCCGCGCCCTCTCCAGCAATTCAGGCGTGAGATCGAGCCCGGTGACGCGAGCCCCAAGGCGCGCCGCCGTGACCGAAACCACTCCCGTCCCGCACGCCGCGTCGAGCACGCGATGCCCTGAGCGGACGCCGGCCCTTTTCACGAGCTGCGCCGCGCACGGAGTCGTGATCGCCTCAAAGGGCGCGAAATGCGCCCACCCTTGCTTTTGCGCCGCCTTGAAAGAATCAAACGGATCCATAAGTTTTCCTCGCATCGAAAAATCGCCTCAGTATAACCACAGGATGTAGTTTCTGAAAGACGCGTAGCGGGATGCAAGCGGAGTTCGAGGCTCAAAGGCACATCCGATCATGGATTTGCTATATTTCCAACCGGCAAACAAAGTCGAAAACCAGGCGTCACATCGCTACGAGGTGCAACATGGATTCCGGCAACATCGTCAAACGAGCCACGCGGCGGGAAATCCTGCAAGCGACGGGAGCGCTTGCGGGGGGATGGGCGCTGTCGCACATTTTTCCCAAGGCGCTGGCGGGCGCGACGCCGCGATTGCCGCAGCAGGGTGGCACGTCGGGTGTCGACGCTCTCGCGGCGGCTCGGGCCCGGTTCGGAAGAGTTCCCATCTCGTCGACGAAACTTTCGGACAATCTCACTCTGCTGATGGGGCCAGGCGGAAACGTTGTGGTCCTGAACGGGAAGGACGGCAAGCTGCTCGTCGATACGTTCACACAATTGGCATGGGACAGATTCAAGAAGACGCTCGATGAGATCAGCAAAGCTCCGATAAAACTCGCGATCGACTCACACTGGCATTGGGACCACACCGACAACAACGCAAACGTTCGCGGCGCCGGAGCCACTTTGATCGCGCACGAAAACACGCTGAAGCGGTTGAAGGAAACGCACGATCTCGACGTCATCGGCTTGCATTTCGATCCGTCTCCGGAAAATGCTCTGCCGCAGCGCACGTTCAAAGAGTCGTACCAGATGAATTTCAGCGGCGAGCACGTGTCGCTGGGACATATCGCCCCGGCGCACACCGATTCCGACATTTACATTCATTTCCAGAAGGCCAATGTCCTGCACATGGGCGACGTTTTTTTCAACGGCATCTACAGCTATATCGACAAGGAAACGAATGGCAGCATTGGCGGAATGATTGCCGGCACGACCAAGATGCTGGCCTTGGTTGACAATGAAACCAAAATCGTTCCCGGCCACGGCCCGCTCGGAAACAAAACCGACTTGAAAATGTTTCGCGACATGCTCGTGACCGTGCGAGGCCGCGTTCGAAAACTGAAGGCCTCCGGGAAGTCGCTCGAAGAAGCTGTCGCGGCCAAGCCACTCTCTGACCTCGATCCGGTGTGGGGCAAAGGTGTCCTCACCGGCGATGCCTTCGTTCATGTCGTTTACACGACTCTCTAAACCGCTCTGCTCGCAACAGCAAGGCTTCTATGTATGGAATCTTTTGTAAGTCACGCGTCTTTGAGGACCTGTGACAATAGGGTTTTTGTGGCGCAGGCTTCCAGCCTGCGGGGTTTGGTGCTTGCAAGGACTAACCCCCACAGGCTAAAGCCTGCGCCACTTGATCTGTCTCCGCAATTTTTCGCAAGAATTGTGGACTAACGGTGCAGCCCGGGTTGCCAGCGAACGTCTTCTTTGCCCTTGTCATTCAGAAAACGTGCCAGGACGAAAAGCAGGTCTGACAATCGATTGACGTAGCGCAGGACCGCGGGATTCACGGACTCCTCAGCGGATAGGCGCACGACGTCGCGTTCCGCGCGCCGGGTCACCGTTCTCGCCAGATGCAGGTAGGCGGAAGCGGGACTTCCGCCTGGAAGCACAAAGCTATTCAGCGGCTCTAGTTCCGCGTTGAACCGGTCAATCTGATTTTCCAGCCACGTAACCTGTTCTTGCGTTATACGCAGCGAAGGCTTTTCCGCGCCGGGCCGCTCCGGGCGGCACAGATCCGCACCCACATCGAACAGATCATTCTGGATGTGCCTCAAAAGTTGGAGAACGTCGGGGTTTGCAACGTGCAGAATCGCCACGCCGATCACGGAATTGGCTTCATCCACGCTGCCGTAAGCGGTAACACGGAGATGGAATTTCGGCAGCCGCGATCCGTCCCCGAGCGACGTCTTTCCTTCATCTCCCGTGCGCGTATAAATTTTATCGAGTCTCATGGTTTGTACCGATTGTGTAGTCGGTTCGTTTCTCGTACCGTAGTCTGCATGAAGACGGGAGATTTTCCAACCTCGCGCGCAAATCTTGAGGACGGGCGCGTGAGCCTATCTCCTCGAAATGTGCAACCGCAAGGTCGCCCCGGCACATCTTACACAGTGCCCACCCGAAGAGGGAGTCCTCTATTCGCAACTCCAAATCGCTTCCAAACACACTTCCAGGAGATTGAAATGAAAAACCTTTTCGGCATATTCCTCGCGTTCCTGCTGTTTACAATTCCCGCGTCAGCGCAAAATCACGGCGGCTCGAAGGGAGGGGGGAGTGCGTGGCGTGGGCGGGGGACACATTCCTGCTCACGGTCCAGCGCCGCATCCCGGTCCCGCGCCGGCGGCGCGGCCCTCTCCGTCACAAGCGCAAACTCGCCAGGCTCCAGAACAGGCTCGCCAGGAACCAGAGCAATCCCGCCCGGCCCAAGAACAAGCTCGATCTTACAGCGACAAGAAGGGCCATCCCGATGCTCCTCACGTCCATTCCAGCGGCGACAAATGGATCGGACACGATACCGGGAAGGACGACCCGCACTACCACCTCCATCATCCCTGGGAGCACGGGCGATTTACCGGTGGCTTCGGTAGGGGTCATGTGTTCCGAATCGAAGGCGGAGGCCCGAGCCGCTTCTGGTTCGGCGGTTTCTATTTTTCGGTTGCGCCCTATGATTTCGGCTATTGCAACGACTGGGATTGGGGTACCGACAATATCGTGATCTACGAGGATCCGGATCACGACGGGTGGTATTTAGCTTACAACGTCCGGCTGGGAACATACGTCCATGTGGAATTTTTGGGGAATGGTTGAAACTGAGGAGCTTGAAAAGTTTCAGGCGGATGTTTCGAGGACAAGAAAGGGCCAGCCGCAAGGTCCGGCCCTTTTACTTTTAGGGTAAAACCAAAAGCGCAGGTCCCTCTCCTCCCGTAAAATTCCGCATGCCTCGTTCGTAAACACTTGTACTTGACGAAAATTCCGCTTCGCAATAACTTCATAGGTATATGAGCCTCATAACTTTGAAGGTAAACGGACAAACCCACAGCCTCGACGTCGATCCCACAACGCCGCTGCTTTACGTCCTGAGCGATGATCTCGGCCTGCGCGGCCCGAAATTCGGCTGCGGCCTCGGACAATGCGGATCCTGCACCGTCCTTGTGAAGGGAGAGACGGTTCGCTCCTGCCGGAGAGCGGTGGACTCGGTGCAGGGACTTGAGATCGTCACTCTCGAAGGTTTGGGAACCGTCGACAAGCCGCATCCCATGCAGAAGGCGTTCATTGAAGAGCAGGCCGCGCAATGCGGCTTTTGCTTGAATGCCGTGATTCTTACCGCCAAGGCTTTTCTCGACAAATATCCCAAGGCCTCGGAAAAAGAAATCCAGGAAGGAATGTCTCGCGTCATTTGCCGGTGTTTCACGCACACGCGCATGCTGCGCGCGATCGGCCGCGCGCAGAAGGAGATGACGCGATGAAAAATCCATCTCTTCTCGCGAACGAAATCCCGATGGCGAGGGGCGCTGCGGATGCACTGGCGCGCGCCGGTTTTTCGCGTCGCACATTTATCAAAGGAACCGGGGCGCTGATCGTCAGCTTCAGCATGGGGGGCGTTTTAAGGACGCTCGGTGCGCAGCAGACGCGCGCGGGCGCGTTCGGCGGGCCCGCTGCACCGGATTCTCCGCCGGCCAATGAAGTGGATTCCTGGATTGCCATCGCCTCGGACGGCAGCGTGACTGCCTACACCGGAAAAGAAGAACTCGGGCAGGGCATGTCCACGGCGCAGATGCAACTCGTAGCCGAAGAACTCTGCGTGCCGTTTCATCGCGTCAACTTGATCGTGGCCGATACGTCCCTGACGCCGGATCAAGGCGTCACCTCCGGCAGCCAGTCCCATCCCGCGAATTTCAATCACAGCAATCTTGCGGGTGCTTGCGCCACCGCTCGAGAGGCGCTGCTGCAACTCGGATCGAAACAATTGAACATTCCCGTTGACGAACTCGTCGCAAGGGACGGCGAGATTCGCTCAAAGAGCGATGCCTCGAAGAAAGTGGCCTACGCCGAACTTGTGGCCGGGAAGAAATTTGACCTCAAAGTGGATCCCGCCGCGAAACGAAAGCCAGCCAGCGAGTGGACCGTGCTCGGACAACCCATTGGGCGGCCGGATATGCCGCAGATGGCCACGGGAACATTCGAGTATGCGCACAACGTGCGCGTTCCCGGCATGCTGCATGGCATGGTGGTTCGCCCGGGGGCCGTAGGCGCGCACCTCATGAATGTGGATGAAAGCTCAGTCTCAGGAATGCCGGGATTCGTGAAAGTAGTAGTCAAAAAGGATTTTGTCGGCGTAGTCGCGCAAAAACCCTGGCAAGCCGTGCAGATTGCCAAGACGCTGAAAGTTTCGTGGTCTCCCGCTCCCGATCTGCCAAAGCAAGAAACTTTTTACGATCATTTGCGCAATCAAAAACCGACGCGCGACACGATGTCGGTGAATTCAAAAGACGTGGACGAAAAACTTGCCGCGGCCGCGATCGTGGTGAAGGCCACCTACAATCATCCGTACCAAATGCACGGATCGATCGGAAGCTCTTGTGCTGTCGCCGATGTTCAGGGTGATAAGGCTACGGTGTGGTCGCCGACGCAGGGAGTCTGGCACCAGCGAGCCACGCTCGCCATGCTTCTCGGTCTGAAGCCCGAAAATGTGCGCGTGATTTTTCGCCGGGGCTCGGGTTGCTATGGAATCAACGGCGCCGACGCGGTCACATATGACGCCGCGCTGCTTTCGCAGGCTGTCGGCAAGCCGGTGCGCATCCAGCTTACCCGAAGAGATGAAATGGCGTGGGAGAACTACGGATTCGCATTCACGATCGACGAGCGCGCCGGCCTCGACGCGCAGGGAAATATCATCGCCTGGGATCACGAAGCGTGGTCTCCGGTGCTCGGGAATCGCCCGGTCTACACATATCCCGGAAACGTCATCACCGGATTTCTGGCGGGTTTTCAGCCCGAGGAATTCAGGCCTCGCTCGCCCGCGCCCGAACCGACCAATTTCAGCAACAATAGCAACGCGATTCCGTCGTATGTTGTGGGCCACGTGGGCGGCGCCGATCACGGCGCGGGCACGGTCAAGTCCGAGCGCGCCCTCTTGCACAATGTCGTGTCTCCATTCTGGACTGGCCCGCTGCGTTCGCCGCAGCGCCTGCAAAATACCTTCGCGCACGAATCTTTCATGGACGAGCTCGCGGCCCGCGCCAAAGCCGATCCCGTGGAATTTCGATTGCGCCATCTGAGCGAGCCGCGAATGCTCGACGTGGTCAAAGCCGCCGCAAAAACGGCAAACTGGGACGCGCGTCCCTCGCCGAAACCTCGCGCCAAATCAGCGTCGGGCATCGCCAGCGGGCGCGGCATCTCGTGCGTCGCCTACGAAGGCGACAACGGTTTCTCGGCCATGGTCGCTGAAGTCGAGGTGGAATTGGCGACGGGAAAACTCAACGTGAAAAGGCTCGTCGTCAGCATCGATGCCGGCCCGATCTCGAATCCCGACGGCCTCCGCAATCAAAGCGAAGGCGGCGCGCTGCAAGGCATGAGCCGCGCCCTCGGCGAAGAAGTCACCTGGGACGATCACAACGTGACTTCAATCGACTGGAAAACATATCACTCGCTTCCCCTCGGCTTCGCCGTTCCGAAAGTTGAAGTGGTCCTGCTGAACCGCCCCGACATGCCCGCAACGGGCGCCGGAGAAACCGCGATCACCGTGGTCGCAGGAGCAATCGGAAACGCCATTTTCGACGCGACCGGCGCGCGCATCCGGCAAGTCCCCTTCACGCCGGAGCGCATAAAGGCCGCGCTCGCGGGGTAGCAGTCTGCGCCAGCACCGATACAATTGGGTTCGTTCCTACAAGAAATCGCCCTGCTGCACATCGAAATGAAAAGGAGGATTCATGCGTCCAGCCTTTAAGAGCGTGGCCTTGGTTGCATTGTTGCTTTCTCTTGCGTCGATCGCTTACGGCGCAACTGTTTCCGGCACAGTGAAGGGTCCGGATGGGAAACCGTTCAAGGGTGCGTTCGTCGAGGCCCAGGACATGGATTCACGGATCGCGACGAATGTTCTGTCCGACAAGGACGGGCGCTATCGCATCGAAAATCTGCCTGAGGGGCAATATCAATTGCTCGTAAGGGCTGTCGGTTATCGATTCGAGCCGCGCACTGGGATTCAATTGGCTGCCGGGCAGAACGCCACTTATGAAATCGCGCTGGAGAAGGGAACTGTGCACTGGACCGATCTCTCGATCTACCAGGGCGAGCAGCTTTTGCCGCAAGGACGCGGCAGGGACAAGCTGACCGCCGCCTGTTTCCGTTGCCATGGGTTTCAAAGCCGCATGGCCGCGCAAGTGCGCGACGAAACCGGCTGGCACGATCGCGTCAATTACATGCGCACCAGCTTTGGTTATCTGTTGAAGGATGTGAACGAGAAGGACGGCAACGATGTCACCGCGTATCTCACGAAATATTTCGGGCCGGATTCAACATTGCCTCATTCTCCTACCGACCTGCCGGCGTACGAAGAGGTCAAGCAGCCTTCCTTCAGCGACGATGCGATGAAGATCGTCTACGTCACCTTTGATATGCCCGGATCGAATCGCTTTCCTGGCTCGGCGAAACCCGAGCGCGATGGAAACGTCTGGATCTGGGAGTATCGTGGCCACTGGCTTGGGAAGCTCGATCCAAAAACCGGAGTCATCTCCGAATACCCGATTCCCAACGTCGATCAGGCGTCGATTCATTCCGTAGTGGTCGGTCCGGACGGGATGATCTGGTATTCCGAGCAGGCCACCGACTCGATCGGCAAGATGGATCCCGCGACGCACCAGATCACGCGCTATCGCGAACCGAGCCGCGGCACGAAACACACGCTCGTGGTTGACTCCAAGGGTATGGTGTGGGGCACAGGAGAACCACTGACTCGCTTCGATCCGGAAACCGGGACCTTTCATGACTTCGCGGAAGTGCCGACCGCGTACGGGCTCGCCCTCGATAGGGACGAAAACATCTGGTTCTCCGAATTTTCAAAGGACGGCAAGATCGGCAAAGTCGACGCCAAGACGGGCAAGGTAATCAAATACCAGCAGCCGACAGCAGGTTCCTGGCCGCGCCGTATGAAAATCGATGCGCAAGGCAACGTGTGGTTCTGCGAATACGAAGCGGGAAAAATCGGCCGCTTCGATCCCAAGACCGAAACGTTCAAGGAATACGCGCTCCCCGGCGGCAGGCCCACTCCCTACGCCCTGGTGATCGACAAGAACACCGGCCACCTCTGGTTTTCGTCGATGGAAATGGACATCATCTCTGAACTGGACCCCGCGACGGGCAAAGTTACTCTCTATCCGTTCCTCTTCCCCGAAAACGGCATGCGCGATTTCTTCCAGGATGCGGACGGCCGCATCTGGTGGGGTTCCCAACCCAATAACCGCGTCGGCTATTTCTATCTAGCGGGATCCGCAGCCAGCCAGCGCGCCGCTTTAGAGGCGCAGAAGAGTTCGAAGTGAAGCGGCAATAAAATAAATAAAAGATTTAACACAGAGAACACTGAGGGCACAGAGAAAGCCGGAGGAAAAAGCAATCTCTCTTGGTTTTCTCTGTGCCCTCTGTGTTCTCTGTGGTGAAACCCTTTTCTACTTCGTTCCCATCGCTATCTTGTCGCCGCCCTTCACGGTGACGAGCCCGACCACATTTTCGCCGCTTTCCGTGATTACCAGCTTGCCGTCGGCGAAGTGCATCATGTTCCGCACCACGCCACCGCCGCCGGGAATCGTCCAGGTTTGGAACTTTTCGTTCTTAGGGTCAAAGCGCACGAGCGTATTCGGCTTCACGCCCGATTCGCTGTACCAGACGATGCCGTTCACGATGGTGATTCCGTAGGGCCTGGACTGCGGGCCGCTTGGCGATGGCCATTCCTTCACAAATTTTCCGGTCTTGGTGTCGAACTGGCCGAGGTATCCGCGCCCATAATCGGAGTAGTAGAGCATGTCATCCGCGGTAATCGCGACGCGACGCGGACGGGCCGCCTCATTGGGCAAAAGGTATTCGTGAATTTCCATGGTTTCCGGATCGATGCTGGCGATTTTGTTTGCGCCAAACTCGACGAAGTAGGGAATCCCCTTCGTCGTGATGACCATGCCGTAGGGATTCGCCTTCGGCGTCGGTGTAGTCACTACCTTCGACTCGCCCGTTTCCGTGTTCAGCCGGCCCACCATGTTCGCTCCCTGCACCGTGAACCACAGCGTCCCCTTTTGATCGAAGAGCGGCGTGTGCGGATCGCGCGCCTTGGGATCCAGCGGATACTGCGTGAATTTGCCGGTGGCGGGCTCGAACTTGCCGATGTACGCCTTGAAATTCGCGGTGAACCAGATGTTGCCCTGCTTGTCCATCACGAGGCCGTGCGGACCAGACATCGGCCTGCTGGTGCGATATTCCTTGATGTCGCCTGTCTTCGGATCGATGTGGCCGAGCAGGTTGGCCATGTGACCCGAATACCAGATGGTGCCATCGGGAGCGGCGAGCGGATCGTGAGGACGCGTTCCCGGCGTGGGCAAACTCCATTCTTTAAAGGACACTTCGACGTTGCCCGGTATTACCGCTGGGGCGGGACCGGGCTTTGCCGGGAAATTTTTGATCAGGTAATTCGTGACCATATCGACTTTATCGGCAGGAACGGCGGCGCCGACGTTCAGCATCATGGCGACGGTGGTCTTCCACTCTTCGGGCGTATGTCCCTGAGAGTTCGTGATGTTGGACAGGCTATGGCACGCGGAGCAGGTGTCCGAGATGAGATCCTTGGCGTCGCCGTCGGGCAACTGGACGGCTGCGCGATCCTGCATCTGCTCTTGCCCTCTCGCGGGCAGAACGAAAAATAAAGAACCCGCCAACGTGCAAATCAAAAGCGATCGAATGGACATTGTTCCTCCGTCAAGCGTTCCCCACCCCTATCTTAGAAGAAGAATCTCTCCATCAGGTTACAAAAAATCTCTTACCGTAGTGGGGGATTGCCTCTCTGTTCGCAACACCATGCACACTGTACTACCAACCCCCTAGGCGGCTCAAACAAAACCAAATTGTAAGAGGACTCAGGTTTCCAGGGATAGGGAATTCTGGATCAAAGGTAACGCATTGTGAGACAGGGGCGGATGGGTTAGTCCACCTTTTCAAGTAAGGTACGTCCGCCCCTGCCTTGTAACGGTCAACGTATAACAAATTTGCAATAGTTAGCGCAAGTCAAGTTATTCCTGTGAAAGATTAGCACAATGTTACGCGTGGGCTATTTCCTCTGAGAAACACGCTTGAGATTGCAATTCAATTGACCGGCTTCGCGCAGCCGATGCCCCGCATGCTCCTCCTGCCGAACGCATCCATTCCAGGAAGTTGATATATAGTGAGTACGTTGGAGGAACTTGTGAGGCGTCTCGCCTTGCTGTGCCTGGTCTGTCTCGTTCCGCTGGTCTCAGCGGCGCAAAGCAAGCAGTTTGCCTCAAAGCCGCTGGAGATCACGGACGTGACGGTCATCGATACCACAGGCGCTCCGTCCAAGCCGGGCCAAACCGTCGTCGTGGAAGGGAACCGCATCTCGCAAGTCGGCGACGCGAAAAAAGTGCATGCGCCGAAGGGCGCGCAAGTCGTGAACGCGCGCGGCCTGTACGTGATTCCCGGCCTGTGGGACATGCACGTGCATATCTGGGAGACCGACCGCACGTTGGCGTATTGGGCGTGCGCAACATGGGCGGACATCTCGAGGAGTTGAAACGCTGGCGCTCGCAGGTCGTGAGCGGCGAGTTGCTCGGCCCGCACATGGTGATTTCCGGCCCGCTCGTCGATGGCCTGAATCCCGCGCATCCGGACCACTCCGTCGTCGTACACGATCCCGCCGAAGGCCGCGCCATCGTCGATTCGCTGAAGGAGAGCGGCGTTGATTTCATCAAGGTGTTTGACAATTTGACGCCGGACGAATATTACGCCATCGCCGAGGAATCCAAAAAGGTGGGCCTGCCATTCGCCGGGCATTTGCCGCGAGGCATCTGGGCCAGCGACGCCTCGACCGCGGGCCAGCTCAGCATTGAGCACTTGTTCGGTAGCCTGGAAGAATCCTCCAAGAATTTCGATCAAATCGTGCATCTCAACGATTCGCCTCCGGCGAGTCCCGCTGAAAAAGCCGCGCGCGCCCTGACTTTGCTGAAACTGGAAGCGAACAGCTACGATCCCGAGCGCCTGAAGAATCTCGCGGTGCTGTTCGTGAAAAATGGAACGTGGCAGGTTCCGACGCTCGTCGCGAGAAGGGTTGTGCCCTTTCTCAACGACACGGCGACCGTGAATGATCCGCGCCTCGCGTATATCGGCCAGAAAGACCGGAAAGAGTGGAACGAGATGCGCGATCGTTTGATTGCGGACAACCCGCCGGAATTTTGGACGCTGCACAGGGCCGCGTTTGAAGAGGAGCTGACGATCACGCGCGAATATCATCGCGACGGCGTTTCCATTCTAGGCGGCACGGATGCGGGCGGTCCCCCGTTCGTGATCCCTGGATTCGACTTGCACAACGAGCTCGCCGCGTTGGTCAATGCCGGCTTCACGCCACTAGAAGCGCTGCAGTCGGTCACCCTGGACGCCGCGCAGTTTCTTGGCCGCGCCGATGATTTCGGCTCAGTCGCCAACGGAAAGGCCGCCGACCTGGTGCTGCTCGATGCGAACCCTCTCGACGACATTCACAACACGCAGAAAATTCGCGCCGTCGTGGTCCAGGGGAAATATTTGGATCGCGCAGCGCTCGACGCGCTGCTGGCGCACGCGAAGGAATCGGCAAGCCGCTAATGCACATTTCAGCGCGCGCTTTCGTAGCACAGCCACTCTTGGCTGTTTAGTTTTTCCAGCACTTAGCAAAGGCGCACAGGCAGGAGTGGCTGTGCTACAAGAGACATCTCAAATGATATGATCCGCCCATGATGGATTTGGATAACTGAAGGGCCGGATTTTGATTCCTCAGGGAGGCGTTATGCCGGAAAAGAAAATCATTGCGGTTTTAGGAGCGACAGGAGCGCAAGGCGGAGGCCTGGTCCGTGCGATTCTGCGCGATCCGCAAGGCGGGTTCGCTGCTCGCGCCATCACCAGGAATGCAGACGGCGAGAAGGCCAGGGAACTGGCAAGGATGGGCGCCGAGGTCGTGTCCGCGGACATCGACAATCCCGACAGCATGAAGAAGGCCTTCGACGGAGCGTACGGCGCCTATTGCGTCACGTTTTTCTGGGCGCATTTCTCGCCTGAAAAGGAAATCGCCGAGGTGCAGGCCATGGCCATGGCAGCCAAGAGCGCGGCGCTGAAGCACGTCATCTGGTCCACGCTCGAGGACACGCGAAAATGGTCGCCTCTCTCCGATCCCCGGTTGCCCACTCTGCATGGCAAGTACAAAGTCCCGCACTTTGACGGGAAAGGCGAGTCCAACCATTTCTTCACCGATCTCGGCGTACCGACGACTTACTTGCTGACCTCGTTTTATTGGGACAATTTTATTGGTTTCGGCATGGGCCCGCAAAGAGGCCCGGACGGAAAGCTGGCCATCACGCTGCCGATGGGCGACAAAAAGCTGCCCGGAATTGCCGCGGAGGACATCGGGAAATGCGCTTACGGCATCTTCAAGCGCGGCAGCGAATTCATCGGCAAGACCGTCGGAATTACCGGCGAAAACTTGACCGGCGTGGAAATGGCCGCCGGTTTCAGCGAACTCCTGGGGCAGGAAGTTCGCTACAACAGTATTTCTCCGGACGCCTACCGGGCCCTTGGCTTTCCCGGCGCGGACGATCTCGGCAACATGTTCCAGTTCAAGCGTGATTTCAACGAATATTTCTGCGGGGCGCGAGATCCCGCGTTCTCAAAATCGCTAAACCCCGAGCTGCAGGATTTCCGCACTTGGCTGATGAACAATAAAACCGCGATTCTTGGCACGCAGAGCGCTGCGCGGGCGTGAGCTGCCATTGGTTTTGTGGGTCGTGCCTTCACCCGCGGCATCGAAGCCCTGCTATCGAATGGGGCCTCAGCCCGCGGCTCTTGTGGATCTCTCCCAATTCCGCGAAGGACACAAATGAACGAGAATAAGCGCACGTCGCTCGCCGTCATATTGCCGTCTCTGTTTTTGACCATTGCGGCACTTCTCACTTTCGCATCGCGCGCGAGATCGCAAAGCATCGACGCGCTCTACGAAAAAGCGAAATCCGAAGGCTCAGTGGTCCTCTACACGGGAGGCCCGGCAGCGCCTTGGGACGTTGTGGCCAAGGAATTTTCCGCGCGCTACCCCGGCGTCAACGTGTCCGTCACCGGTGGCTTCAGCAACGTGCTCGACAAGAAGATCGACGCGCAGCTCGCGAGCAACAATCTGGAGGTCGACCTCGCCGTATTCCAGACGCTCCAGGACTTCGTGCGCTGGAAGCAGCAGGGCGCGCTCCTCGAATTCAAGCCGCAAGGCTTCGACAAGATCGATCCCAGCTTCAAAGACCCGAGCGGCGACTACGTCGCCGTTCAGATCAACGCCCACACCTACGCCTACAATCCCAATTTAGTGAAGCCTGAAGACGTACCGCGCTCGGCCCTCGACTTCCTAAATTCGCGCTTCAAGGGCAAGGTCGTGTCCTGCTATCCTGCCGATGACGATGCAACGCTCTACGCCTTCTACAGCATCGTCCAGAAGTACGGCTGGCCTTACATGGACCGCTACATGGCCAACCAACCGAATTTCATCCAGGGCCATCTCGGCGTCGTGCGCAGCATCGCGTCCGGCGAAAACCTGGTCACGTTTGACACGATCGCCGGCATGAGCATGGACCAGAAAAATCTTGGCCTGACGCAGGCCGTCGCCTTCCCGCAATCCGACGCGCTCCCCATCTGGCCGTTTACCGCAGCGATCTTCAAATCCGCGCCGCATCCAAACGCCGCGAAACTTTTTCTCACGTGGTACCTCTCGCCTGCAGAGCAATCCCAAACAGGAAGCTGGTCGCCGCGCTCCGACGTCCCCGCCCCCTACGGCTGGAAGCCCATCCTCTCCTACAAAGTCGTCAACAGCTACCGCGCCTTCCTCACCAACACGAAGCAGCTCGAAGAATTGAGAAAGCGCTTCGAGGCCTACACCGGCCCGGTGAAGAATGTGGGAGGCGTGAGGTAAAATTTTTCGCAGCCCAGACCTGCGAATCAGATTGGATTCGTCGGATTGAAGATGTAAGATGAACGTACCACGATGGCAATCAAGATCACTTCCCGCTTTGCAACACCGATGGAAACCGCAGATGCCTTGGGCGTTCCACGCAGTCGGGCCGCGAAGCTCATCGAGCTTCTACATTCGGTGGGGAGGTCCGCGAAGAAGATCGGCGTCATCCGGCACAAGAAGAAAGCGGCCTCGCGAAAGCGAAAACTCTCAAAGAGGCAAACGCGTGCCAAGTTCTCGAAGGCCGCCCGCTAAAGTATTCCTGAATATTCCTTACGACAATTAGTTTCAAAGTTTGTGTCTCGCCTACATTTGCGGGATCGCCGCGTTTGGGTTTTTCCCGAGAGCGACATTGGAAATTCCGGGAGGGAGCAGGCGTCTCGATCGCATTTTCAAACTCATACAAAGCTGCCGATTTTCAGTTCATGATCTTTCGCGAGTCGAACTCGACAAAACATTTCCTCCTACGCCGCGTTTCAATATGCCTTTCGAATTGGGCCTCTCCGTGGCTTGGGAACGGATCGGAAAAAAGCAACACACCTGGTTTGTATTCGAGGAGAGAGCGCGCAGGCTAACGAAGTCGCTGAGCGATCTCAATGGGACCGATGAATATATCCATGGAGCGACGATAACCGGAGTATTTCGGGAACTTTGCAGCGCCTTTGTTCGTCCCGGCAGGCAACCTTCTGTCCAGCAGATGCACAGAGTCTATCGCGAAGTCCAGAAACGAGTACCTGAGATTTTAAGGCGAGCCGGCGCGAAATCTATCTACAACGCGAGAGTATTTAAGGACATTTGCGTGGTTGCCAGTGCATCGGTTGATCTGAATGTACGCTGAAGGAATTCTCAACCTTCCCGTCTGCCTTTCGTCGTCAATTGTAATGCGTAGATGTTGCACAACAACTCCACGTTCATGCTTTGATGAAAACGGTATCCTGCGATGCGATAACCAGTTGGTGGCGAGCATAACGCTCGGCCGGCGCCGTGAGAGCTGACATCTTGCAACCGCGATCGAACTGACGGGCGAGAGGGCGCTGTGTTCCGAAGGAAATCGAGTTAATCTAGGAGGGATACTGTGAGAGCAATTCGTGTGCTGTGTTTCGTCGCGGCGATGACCGTCTCCGCATTGGCTCTAGGCCAGGAACCGGGCAGACAGGGGCCAAAAATGGGCAGCAAGGAATGGACGGAGCTCGAAAAGACGCTGTGGGACGTGGATCAGCAATGGCTGTGCAGCGCGGTGGCGACTCCATATCACAAGGATTACAAAGAGTGCGTCGAATTCCGTAGCCAATTTTGGGCCGACCAGTTTTTCGAGATTTCCATCAAAGGCGAGGTACAAACGAAGGCGGAGATGATTGCCAGGCAGAGAGCGGCTCATCCGTCCAAGGGCGTTGGCCCGCACCCCGATGATTTCAAGCTGATGGCGGTTTACGGCAATGTTGCCCTGGCGACCGATCATACGTTTCTCCAGGCCGAAAGCACGAACGGCAAAGTTGCCGGCACCCAAACGCGCGTGCTTCGCATGTTCGTCAAGGAAGAAGGGAAGTGGAGACCCGCCGGCGCTGCGCTCGTGCCCATCGTTCCGTAACCTTTCATTCCAAAGCGCTGTATAGCCGCAGGGGTATCCGTTTGGGGAAGGCGCAGCGTTCCGCGCCGTTCAGCCCCGCTGTTTTTTGTTACACTTGTTGCTAGAGCCCCAGCGAGAGGAGGAACTTCATGGCAACTGGACCTCTCGTCGCAGCAGCGCCCTATCTCTTCGAACAAAAATATCAGGACTACACGCCTGGCCAGCACGCGGTTTGGGCGGAATTGGTGCGCCGGCGTCGCCCGCAGATCGATGCGTACGCCTGCCAGGAGTACCTCGAAGGGTACGAAATCATCGGATTGCAGGATGATCGCCTGCCGAATCTTCGCGCTATTAGCAATCAATTAGGGCCCCGAACCGGCTGGAGCACAACGCCTGTGAGCGGGTTTCTTCCCGGAGAAGCGTTTTTTGAAATGCTCGCCGCACGCAAATTTCCCACAACCACATGGCTGCGCGGCGCGGATTCCCTCGAATACATTCCCGAGCCGGACATTTTTCATGATGTCTTCGGGCATGTGCCGATGCACGCGCATCCCGTATTTGCGGATTTCCTTCAGCACTACGGCAGCGTCTGCGCAAAAGCGAAAGATGCGGACATCCTCGAACGGTTGGGCCGCCTGTTTTGGTACACGGTTGAGTTCGGGCTGATCCGGGAGAATGGAAAAATCAAGGTATACGGCAGCGGAGTGATCAGCTCTCATCGGGAGTGCACGAACGTCATCGAAGCAGGCTGCGAGGTCAAAGATTTCAATCTGGACGAGGTTCTAGCGACTCCCGTCAAAGTTGATGAGCTTCAGAAGCGCCTATTCGCAATCGAGAGCTTCGATCAAATCTACGAGGCTGTGCAAGAGGCCGAGAAGCGATTGATAGCGGGGTAAGGAGCACAGCCACTCTTGGCTGTCTGGTTTTTGCGGCACTTAACAAAAGCACACAGCCAAGAGTGGCTGTGCTACTCACCCCCCAAATTCAGCAGACGTTTGACACCGGATCGAAACGCGATCACAATCGGCAAAGTTAGTGGGAGGCGCGCCATGTCCACCCATGTCTGCATCGATTGTGATTCTCCAGGCGACGGCAATTGCTCCGTGTGCCACGGAAGCGGCAGGTCCGGCGGGGAGAGCTATTCCGCCGCATCTGGCGGCTATGGAAGCGAGATCTCCTGCGCATCGTGCGGAGGCAGCGGCCTCTGCTCGAAATGCGAAGGGAGCGGCGAGATCGAAATTGGTGGCGAAGGGTAACAGTCTGCCCGACCATCCGTAATCGCTTCCAATTCGATTCTGGCAAGTGAGCCAGTTCTGAATTCGTTTGCTACCGCACGGCGAAGACCAGAACCTCCGCGCACGTAGCTCCGTGCGGCGGCACAGCCACGAAATACTCTTTCAATGCCGGAACCAAAAGACCGGTCTTGCCCAGCGGTCCAGTGGGGATTTTCCCTATGGCCTGATAGTGATCCGGGTCGTTTTCCTTGTACACGTTCACAAACCCTTCGCCCGTGGCCACGTAAACCCGTTGGCTTGCGGGATCGAAGACCATGTCGTCGACGCCGGTGGAGATCGGAAGATTTTGCAGCACCTTTCCGGTATCGGAATCCAGCACATTCATGTTGCCGTCGCGGCAGGCGGCGAAGAGCCGATGATTGTTTTCATCAATCGCGACGGACGCGTTCACCTTACACGTTAGCGGCCAGACCGCGGCCACAGCCTCTTTCTTACGGTCGATCACGCCAATGGAATTCTTCTCGGTCATATTCAGGAACAGTCTCGATCCTGATTTCTCCACGACCATCGCTTCCAGGCGGTTGGAATCAATCTTGATTTGGCCTACCTTCTCGCCCGTATCCGTGTTCACGATTTCCAGGAAGGTGTAATTGAGTTTCGCATCCAGCCCGCCGTCCGCGATGTAAAGGTAGTGCGTCACGGGGTCATACCCGGTCGCATCCGCGTCCGCGAGGAGTTTCACGGTTTTCAGCAGGTCGTATGTGGTTCCATTGAAAATTTTCAAATCGCCATCGGAGCCGTCGGTCACGAAAATTCTGTCAATGTCCGCGCGGTACACCACCGAATGCCCTACGCCGATTCCCTTGATGCTGTGAACAAATTTGCCGGTGCGAATATTGTAGACTTCGATCGATTTGTTATCTTCCGGGACGACGAAGAGGCGGTTGTTCTTCAGATCGGGCGTAAGGTGGTCGAAATGATTCTGAACGCCGACCATGCGCGTCGTTGTCAGATTCTTGGCCAGCTGATCGGCCGAAACGTCGGGTTCGCCGCTACGAATATCCTTCAGCTCAATCGTCTGGATCAACTTCAGTGGGGGCGCATCTCCGGCGAATACGAAAGCGTGCGGCGCGGTCCACGCGGCGATTGCGAGTGCGGCCAACCAGTAGACATACCGTTGATACGAACGCATCGATCCCTCCCACCTTTCGCGACATGAAAGAATTGCGCTGCGGCAATTCCAAAATGATAGCACGCGATGAAGCCCGCCTCCAAAAATCCGCCAAATGTCTCATCCAATCCTGCGCCGACCCCGTAGTACAGGCTGCAGGACAAATCAAAATTGAAGAGAGGGAAATCGAAATGAAGAAGATTGCGCAGATGTGTGTCATTACGCTGGTAGCGGCATCGGCCATCCTGGCGGCAAACAATCCCATGGTGGGCGGCCATGAAATGTTCCCGTCCAAGAACATCGTTCAGAACGCGCTGAACTCAGACGATCACACCACGCTGGTGGCAGCTGTGAAGGCTGCGGGACTAGTGGATACGCTCGAAGGACCTGGGCCATTTACCGTGTTCGCTCCGACGAATGAAGCATTCTCGAAGCTTCCTGCAGGCACGGTGGATACCTTGCTGATGACCGAAAACAAGGCCACACTGACGAAAATTCTCACCTATCACGTCGTCTCGGGCAAAATGGACGCGAAAGACATCGCCAAGGCAATCAAGGCCGGCAACGGCAAGGCGGCGTTGACCACCGTGAGCGGCGGCAAGCTCTGGGCCAGCATGCAGGGCAAAGACATCGTCCTCACCGACGAAAAGGGCGGCATGGCCAGGGTCACCATCTCCAACGTCTATCAATCCAATGGCGTGATCCACGTGATCGACACGGTCCTTCTGCCTAACTAATCCAAAGACAGAATCCTGAATCCACAAGACGCAATGAAAATCTGACAGATTAGGCATAGAGGCGCAGAGAAGCGGAAGTGGAAGACCGAAATATCTTCCGATTTCTCTGTGCCTCTCTCTGCTCGTGGCAATTTCCCGGTCGGGGAGCCTTGCTTGACAGAGACGGCATGCGGGCGTATACGGGAGGTGACCCTGTCCGCGACCGCAGGAATTCAAGGAGGCATGTTATGAGTCCTAAGAAGCGGGACATTGGAACAAGAATCAATCAACTGGAGGAAGGTGCGCAACGCGCGAAGCCGGTTTTGCACCAGCACGCCAAGGAAATCCAGCCCTACGGAAAGATCGCCAAATTATCGATTGCACTCGATGAGACCGCTTGCGAATCGAGCATTAACAACCTGAACCAAATCCTCGCGGACACCATGACCTTGCGTGACATGTACAAGAAACACCATTGGCAGGTCGCGGGCGCCACGTTCTACCAACTCCATTTGCTCTTCGACAAGCATCACGGCGAGCAGGACGAGCTGGTTGACACCATCGCCGAGCGGATTCAGCTCCTCGGCGGCGTCAGCATCGCCATGGCGGCGGATGTCGCGGAAACGACGATCATTCCTCGGCCGCCCCGCGGCAGGGAAGAAGTGCCCGTTCAGATTTCCCGCCTCCTCGAGGCCCATGAGTTCATCCTGAAAGAAGCGCGCGCCATGGCCCGCGAAGCCTCCGAAGTCGGCGACGATGGGACCAACGATCTGCTGGTGAGCGACATCATTCGCGGCAACGAGTTGCAGGTCTGGTTCCTCTCCGAGCATTTGGTGTCCATGCCGCTCTCGCATCCGGAGCAGGCAAAGGCTGCGGCGTCCGGAGACTAGTTTCCTCGTTCGCCCGCCACGCACCACGAAAAAGATTTCACCGCAGAGGGCACAGAGTACACAGAGAGATTCTGGGAGAGATTCTTTCTCTTCCGTGTTTCCTCTGTGTTCTCTGTGCCCTCTGTGTTAAATCCCTCTCTCCGTTATTGCGATTCACCCTTTATTTGCCCCAGCGGATTTCCCTAGGATCATGGCGACGAGCTCCCGCGTGACCGGCACGTCAATGCCGTGTTCCTCCGCGTGCCGCAAGATCGGCCCGGCGATGCCGTCCAGTTCCGGCGGATTGCCCGCGGCAACGTCTTTCTGCATCGAGCTGCGTCCGCCCTGCGGAGTCTTATCGAAGAAAGAGATGATCGTCGCGGGGTCTAGCGGCGTCCCGCTTGCCGTGCCCACGGCGGCGACTTCGCGCGCCGCGGCCTCCAGCCTCTTCCGCCACACAGGATCGCGGTTTACTTCGCCGATGGTCATCCCCGCTGCGGTAGTCGTCAGCGCAAACGGGGCGAGAAAGGAGAGCTTCGTCCAAAGTATTTTCATCTCATCGGGGACGAATTGACAGGCGAAGCCAAATTTCCTGAATTCCTCGGCCGTGCTCGCCAGCCTGCTCTCGCCGATCGAAGAGAACGAAAGCCGGATAGCCATCCCGCGATGAATGATTTTCCCCGGCGCGGCCCGTTCCGCCTCCACACCAATGCTTGCCGGGACAACTCGGTCATGTCCGAAACGCGCACGGAGCAAGCCCACATGGTCCATCCCATTCAGCAGCGGAACGACTGCTCCAATTTGCTCGGGGTCTACAGTGACGCTGCGTAGTGCGGCTTCAAGCTGCGTGGCCTTCACAGTGACCCACAACACATCGTACGGCGCCGCGACACTCGCAGCACGATCGACAGGCGCACTGAATGATCCAAGAGGACTCTCGAGAGATAGCTCCGCCGGATAGTCCTTCAACGCCTCTGGCCGCAGCACGAGCGTGACGGATTCGCCCGACTTCGCGAGCGCCACACCGATGAGCCCGCCGACGCCCCCTACTCCCAGAATCGCGTGACGCATGTTCTCCTCCAACTAGTAGCACAGCCATTCTTGGCTGTGCGCCTTTGCTGAGTGCTGGAAAAATCACACAGCCAGGAATGGCTGTGCTATGAAGCCTGTTCAGCCTGTCTCTCTCCTGAACGCCAGTGCAGGCATACATTGTACGCCGGGTAGCGTTGCGCATACCTATCGGGTCCATGTGGAAAGCCGTCGAGAAGAGTGAGATTTGACCCCATTTTCATCTGGCGCTCACTCTACTGGAATTAATGTAGATTACGAAACGTGCGTCGAGATCGGCTAGAGTCTTAAGGGAGGCCCCGGTGCTATGATTTCAGTATGGTGACGGAAAAGGGCGTACCCAAGATTGCCTATTTTTGCATGGAGATCGCCCTGGACCCGGCGATCCCTTCCTATGGCGGGGGGTTGGGCATCCTGGCGGGGGATATGCTGCGGTCGGCAGCCGATCTGGAATTGCCCATGGTTGCGATTTCGCTGGCATACCGCAACGGCTACTTCCGGCAGCGCATTGATCAGCAAGGGAATCAGGTCGAAGAGCCTGATCCGTGGCAACCGGAAACGGTTCTTCCTTCCGTTGAAGTTGCATTTACCGTTCGCATCGAGGATCGCGACGTCCACGTTCGCGCATGGCGCTACAGCGTCCACGGCTTGTCTGGATTCATCGTGCCCGTCTATCTGCTGGATACCGACTTGCCCGAAAATTCCGATTACGATCGCACCCTCACCGATTCTCTGTACGGCGGCGACCAGCGGTATCGAATCTGCCAGGAAGTGCTGCTCGGGATTGGCGGCATCACCTTGTTGCGGCACTTGAATGTTTCGCACATCGGAAGCTATCACATGAACGAAGGCCACGCCGCCTTCCTCACCCTGGCGATGCTGGAGGAGCAGCTCAAGCTGCGCAAGTACACCGTGGCCGTCGAAGCGGACATTGAAGTGGTGCGCCGCCGCTGCGTGTTTACGACGCATACCCCGGTGGAAGCCGGCCACGACCGTTTTCCCTGGGACCTCGTCCACCAGGTGCTCGGAGGGTACAGAACTGGCCTGTTGCAGCAGGCCGGCTTCGCCAATGCGAACATGCTCAACATGACCGACCTGGCCATTCACTTCTCCCGCTACGTGAACGGCGTGGCCATGCGGCACGGCGAAGTCTCGCAGCACATGTTCCCTCAATTTCCGATCCACGCGATTACGAATGGAGTTCATGCGGCCACCTGGGCGTCGCCGGAATTTCAGGAATTGTTCGATCGCGAAATCCCGGAATGGCGCCGCGATAACGCCTACATGCGTTATGCGGTCGGGATTCCGATCGAGGACATTCGCAAGGCGCATTGCCTGGCAAAAGCAGCGCTGAACAAGGAAGTGCAGAAACGATCGGGAGTGCAACTGGATGAATCGGTCCTCACCATCGGTTTCGCGCGCCGTGCGGCGACCTACAAACGGGCGGACTTGCTTTTCAAGGACATCGACCGTCTGAAATCCATCGCCCAATCGGCCGGACCGATTCAGATTTTGTATGCCGGGAAAGCCCATCCGAATGATGCGGGTGGCAAAGCCTTGATCCAGCGCGTGATTCAGGCTGCCGCCGGGCTGAATCACAACATAAAAATCGTCTACCTTGAGAACTACAACATGGCGCTCGCCAAGCTCATCACTTCCGGCGTCGACCTCTGGCTGAACACCCCGCAGCGTCCCCAGGAAGCTTCCGGCACGAGCGGCATGAAGGCGGCCTTAAACGGCGTTCCCAGCCTGAGCGTGCTGGACGGATGGTGGGTCGAGGGCTGCGTCGAGGGCGTGACCGGCTGGGCCATTGGCTATGACAGCAAGATCGTCGGCGACGAATCGGCGGCCGAAGTCGCCTCGCTCTACGACAAACTCGAACACCAGATCGTTCCCATGTTCTACCGCGCGCCCGAAGCCTACGCGCATGTCATGAGATCATGTATTTCCCTCAATGCCAGTTTCTTCAACACCCACCGCATGCTGAGCCAGTACAAAGCGAATGCGTACTCACCTCGGGCCCTGATCAAGAAGGCGAAAGAAGTTTAATAGAAGAAGTATTTCTCCCATTTGAATTTGCAACGATCGGCGCCTTCCGCGTTGTTAACCATCCCACAAACTTTTGGGGCATATCAAGTAGTACTGGCGCTCTATGGACCCCGTCGGAGGCCAACGGTACCCTACTCCTTTGAGACGGAGAATACGCTGAGGCCTCCATCTCCAGAAGTGGAGAGCGGGACGCCCTGAGGGAGCCTGCCGTGAATGAGCTTGAACAGAGGATTTTCTCCACGAAAGAGGAGGAAAAAGCTCCCGCAAGCGGGTCAGACCGGCGTCGCGAGCCTCGCGTCCTGGTCGACCGGCTCGTCTACGTCCAACTCGCCGATTCAGGAGACGCTTATTTCGAGGAAGTTCGCTGCATGAGGGATCTCAGCCGCAGCGGGTTCTATTTCATCACGGACAGGGATTCCTACCAGCCGGGAATTCAATTGCACGTCATCCCGGCATTCGGATGCCTCAACCTGGAATACCTGGGTGAGGTGGTGCGGGTCGAGGAATTGCCCTTCGGGGAGTTCGGTGTTGCTGTCCGTCTGCTTCACGTTGAGAAAATGGAAGGCAACAATCGTTCGACTACCATGGAGGCGTTTGAAGCCCTTGCGCGGGCGGATAGCTCGCCGGTAGAACTTCCGGAATGCGAAGAGGAGATTTCGTCGTAGGCATCTCGGTCAATCCAATCTCGCCAGAAAATTTGCCCCCTAATTTAAGTCCGCCGCCATTATTGGTGAATTGGCCTGCCCTCTTCAAAGCGCTCCACCCGCCAGCCATTTCTTTCCCAGAGCATACAGCGCGTCGGCGTCGGGACCCTTCAGGCCAGGCATGTCCACCTTGACCTTGAATCCGAGGCCCGATTGCAGATAGGCCAGGTGACGGTAGCCTTCGGGGAACTGCGCGAGGATTTTCGGATCCAGTTGCACGGTTTTAGAGGGATCGACGGGATCCATGCGGTCTTTTTCGTAGAAGAGGCGCCGCAACACAATGGCCCATCGATCTTTTCGCTTTTCAAAAAAGTCGTAGAAGCGCCCTGTGCAAAGGACGTCCACCAAAACGCCGTGAACCGGGGCGCGCTGCGAAATCGTCATCTTCGTTTGCGCGATGGCGCGCGCGCCCGCGATTTCGACCGACGTTCCTCCGAGCAGGTGCAGAATGCTGACGCCCTTGTTCCAGCCCTCCTGGTTGACTCGGATGAACTCCTCGAAGGTTCCCTGAAACCACGTTGCCATCATGATGCCGTCTTCATGCCAGACGGTGCGAAACCGTTCCCAGTCGCCCGAGTCGCGAAACACGGCCCAGTTCTCGACGACTTCTTTGATCGTCAGTGTGTCCAGCATTCGTTGATCCATGTGGCCCTCCCGGGAGTGACTGGTGACTAGTGATTCGCTTGCCCTGCGTCCACCTGCGTGGATGAAAGGTGAACCGTGATTTGTGATCCGTGTTAGGAATGCGCGATGGACGAACCGAGTGGCGACCAGGGCTACCGGTGATGTTTTACCAGTCACCGGTCACCAGTCACACTCCTCATCTCACATACGTCGCCAAAAATTTCAACGCAAGCTCCCAGGCTTGCTTCGCCGCCGTTTCCTTGTAGCTGGGACGCGCGTCGCAGAAAAATCCGTGGTCGGCGTCCGAGAATTCGACGTTTACATAAGTCTTCTTCGCTTCCTGCATGGCGTCGATAATGGTGCGAATGTGTTCCTTGGGGATGTGCGAATCGAGCGCGCCCCAGAAGAACAGGATCGGCCCGTGCTGTTGGGCCGCGCGGGGAAGCAGCGCCGGCGCGATCCTGCCTCCATAGAACGAAATCGCCGCCTTCAGGGGAACCGCCGAGTTGGCGAGGAATGAGACGCGTCCGCCCATGCAGAAGCCAACGCTGGCCGTCACGTTCGGCAAAACGCGCGGATTCTTTTGCAGCCAGTCAAACGCCGCGCGCGCGTCCGCAACCAATCCGTCGGGCGTGAGGGCCTGCATATGCGGCATGCAGGCCGGAAAATTCGAGTACACGCCTTCGAAGCCTGGCCCCGTGCGGTGAAACAGTTCCGGCGCGATCGCCAGATAGCCTTGTTTCGCGAAGCGGTCCGTAACATCGCGAATGTGAGCGTTCACGCCGAACGCTTCCTGAAATACCAGCAACCCCGGCGCTTTCGCGCCCTCGGCCGGAGTCGCGACGTAAGCGTTCATCGACGTTCCATCCGCGACCTTCAATGCAATGTTTTCCGTGCGAATCGTTTCCATCGGATTTTCCTCGCGTTTCGTTTTGAAGAGAGCCGACACATCATATCCATTTTTCCGATGGGCTCCAAGTAGCACATGCTTCAGCCTGTGGGGGTTAGTCTTTGCAAGGACCAAAACCCCACAGGCTGAAGCCTGTGCCACTCTCAGAAAAATGGGATAGGATGTCACATAGAAAGGGAAGGAAAGAGACTTCGTGTCTCAATTATCTCTAGCGGGGAAAGTAGCGCTGGTAACCGGCGCGGGCAAACGCATCGGCCGAAGCGTGGCCTTGCGCCTCGCGTCGGAAGGCGCGGACGTAATCGCCAACTATCGCAGCTCAAAGAGCGAGGCGGGTGAAGTCGTCTCGCAAATCGTGGCGATGGGAAGACGCGCGGCCGCGGTTCAGGGCGATGTCGCAAAGAAGAACGATGTGACCGTGCTGTTTGCGGCCGTGGAAAAGGAATTCGGCCGGTTGGATATCCTCGTCAACAATGCCGGAATGTTCTTTCCCGCGAAATTCGAGGAGCTGACCGAAGAGCAGTGGGACCGCATCCTCGACACAAATTTGAAATCGCAATTTTTGTGTTCCCAGGCGGCGGCTCCGATGCTGCGGCGCAGCGGCCACGGCCGGATCATCAACTTCGCCTCGCTCGGCGGGTTGCTCGCCTGGCCGGCCTACACGCATTACTGCGTATCCAAGGCGGGAGTCATCATGCTGACGCGCTGCCTCGCTCGCGCCCTCGCCCCCGAAATTACCGTGAACGCGATCGCCCCCGGCACGATTTCGTTTCCCGGCGACGCGCCGGAGATTGCGGAAGATTTTATTCGCCGCGCGCCGCTGCAGCGCACCGGCACGGCGAAGGACATTGAAGACGCCGTCATGTTCCTAGCGGAATCGGCATTCGTCACCGGTCAAGTAGTCGTCGTCGATGGGGGAAGGACCCTCACGTAGGACAGGCTTCAGCATGTCTGGTTTTCTATCAAATCGGAATCCGGCGACCCGACAATCCAGACACACTCATTTATTCTTTGGCGGGATCAACGAACTTCAAAACCAGACAGGATGAAGCCTGTCCTACCTACGAAGACGAATCCAGCGGAATCGCGTGCGAGGCGAGCAAAGCCACAAATTCCTCGTCGGCCTGAAGAAAATTGTATTCCGGCAGCGCGGAAGGCTGCGCCCACTCGAACCCCTCGAATACCAGGTTCTGCAGCTCTGCGGACGGGTCGATGGTGGCCTGAAAGAAAATCAGTTCGAGTTCCTGCTGAACTTCGCGGTAGCCATGCCGCGTCCGAAAAAGTTCCCGGCCGATCGCAGCCTCGACACCGAGTTCCTCGCGAAGCTCGCGCGCCAGCGCCTCTTGAGGGATTTCTCCGGGTTCGACCTTGCCGCCCGGGAATTCCCATTGCAGGCTGTGCGTATCGTCGCGGCGCCGCTGACAGACCAGAATCTTCGAGTCGCGAAGGATCAGCGCCGCAACGACCGTGAGTTCGGGCTTCCTGGATTTTCGCGCAGTAAGCTGGGTTGCGCTAACGTCCATATTGATTTATGAAAAGAGCGGATTCGGCTTGTCAAGGTTGATTTCGAGTTCCTTGACAGCTTTTTGCACGATCTCCGACCCGATTTTTCCATCGCGGAACAATTCGTACAGCGTGGCGAGTGCTATGAATCGCGCATCCACCTCGAAAAAGTCTCGAAGCGACGCGCGGTTTTCGCTGCGCCCAAACCCGTCGGTTCCAAGCGACGCAAGACGCCGCGGCGTCCACCGGCTGATGAGATTGGGTAGCGCCTTGAGGTAATCCGACGCCGCCACCAGCACGCCGTCCGAATTCGCGAGGCATTCGGAAACATACGGCACCCGCGGTTTCTCGTCCGAATGCAAAAGGTTCCAGCGCTCCGTATCGATCCCATTGGTGTAGAGAGCTTTGTAGCTCGTGACGCTCCACACGTCGGCGGACACTCCGTATTTTTCCTCCAGAATTTCCTGGGCCTTCAAAGCTTCGCGAAGGATGGCGCCGCTGCCGAAGAGCTGGGCGCGCAATTTCGATCCTTTTTTTTCCGACGCGCGGAACTTGTACATGCCCTTCAGAATTCCATCGTGCGCGCCCGCGGGCATCGCAGGCATCGCGTACGGTTCGTTCATGACGGTGATGTAATAAAAAATATTTTCGCCGTCCTTGTACATGCGGCGGATGCCGTCCTGAATGATGACGGCAATCTCGTACGCAAACGCGGGGTCGTACGCGCGCATCGTCGGAATGGGCAGAGCGAGAACGTGGCTGTTGCCGTCCTGGTGCTGCAGTCCTTCGCCCGCAAGCGTCGTCCGTCCCGCCGTCCCGCCCAGCATGAATCCGCGGCATCGCATATCCGCCGCGGCCCAAATGAAATCGCTGATGCGCTGCAGTCCGAACATCGAATAGTAGATGAAGAATGGAATCGTATTGATCCCATGCGTGGCATACGCGGAACCCGCGGCGATGAACGATGCCATCGATCCTGCTTCGGTGATGCCTTCCTCGAGGATTTGTCCGTCCTTCGCTTCCTTGTAGTAAAGCAATGTGTGAACGTCGACAGGTTCGTAGAGCTGTCCGCGGCTGCTGTAGATGCCTACTTGCCGGAAGAGGGATTCCATTCCGAACGTGCGCGCTTCATCGGGGACGATGGGAACTACAACCTTGCCGATTTCAGGATCGCGCAGCATCTGGCGCAACATTCCGACGAACGCCATGGTCGTCGAAACTTCGCGCCCTTCGCTGCCGGTCAGGAATTCGCGGAACAGCGCGTCGTGGTCCGCAACGAGTGGCTTGGACCGCACCTTGCGCGCCGGCACGTAACCGCCCAGGGCCTGCCTGCGTGCGCGGATGTACTGGATTTCGCGGCTGTCTTCCGGGGGAAGATAGAACGGCGTTTCCGCAAGCTGTTCGTCGCTGATCGGAATGCCGAAGCGCGAACGAAACTCGCGCAACTCCTCTTCGTTGAGCTTTTTCTGCTGGTGCGTGATGTTTCGTCCCTCGCCGCTCTCGCCGAGACCATAGCCCTTGATCGTTCGGGCCAGTATGACGGTGGGAGAACCCCTGTGATCGAACGCCGCTTTGTAGGCGGCATACACCTTGCGCGGGTCGTGTCCGCCCTGGCGCATCGTTCGCAGCGCCTCGTCCGGGAGATCCTCAACCATTTTCAGAAGGCGCGGATCTCCTCCGAACACGTGCTGGCGAACATAGGCGCCCGATTCGACGCTGATCTTCTGCGTTTCACCGTCCACCATCTCGCCCAGGCGCTTGGACAGCAGCCCTTCCGTATCCCGTTCAAACAGCGGATCCCAATCGCTGCCCCACAGAACCTTGATGCAATTCCAACCGGCGCCGCGGAAAGCGGCTTCCAGCTCCTGCACGATTTTTCCGTTGCCGCGCACGGGACCATCGAGGCGCTGGAGGTTACAGTTGATGACAAAAATAAGGTTGTCGAGATTTTCGCGCGATGCCAAAGTGATCGCGCCCAGAGTCTCCGGCTCGTCAGTCTCGCCGTCTCCGAGAAATGCCCACACTTTCGCATCCGTGCGCGGCTTGAGGCTGCGATCTTCCAGATAGCGATTGAACCGCGCCTGATAAATAGCCATGAGCGGACTGAGGCCCATCGACACCGTTGGAAATTCCCAAAACTCCGGCATCAGCCACGGATGCGGGTAAGAAGACAACCCGCCGCCCTCCCGAAGTTCGCGCCGGAAATTTTCCAGTTGTTTCATGGACAAGCGGCCTTCGAGAAACGCGCGCGCATAAACGCCGGGAGAAGCATGCCCCTGGAGATAAACCGTGTCGCCCTCGAACTCGTCCGTGCGCCCCCGGAAAAAATGGTTGAACCCGACTTCAAACAGCGTCGCGGCGGATGCATAAGTGGAAATGTGGCCGCCAATGCTATGGTCGACGCGGTTCGCGCGAACCACCATGGCCAGCGCGTTCCACCGAACCAGGCTCTTGATGCGGCGCTCGATTTCCTGATCTCCAGGGAAGATGGCCTGTTTTTCCAGGGGTATGGTATTCAGATAAGGAGTGTTTGCGGTGAAGGGAAGCGCGATGCCGAGGGATTGCGCGTGGCCGCGAAGCCGGTCCAACAAAGTGATCGCGGATTCGTGGCCTTCTTCGCGCACTACTTCATTGAAGGATTCTACCCACTCCTGTATTTCCTGGGGATCCATCCCTAACACGTTTGTGTCGGTGTCTCTTTCCATAATGGCTTGCCCCCGCGCTCGCCTGGCGGCTCTCAATGATTTTACGCCCGAACTGCCACGCAGGCGTCAAAAATCCGTGCGCCATTTTGTTTCGGCTGACAAGGCGACGTGGCTTGTTAGCGGTCGACGCAACCGGGCGGCGCCGATTCACCAGCGCCAAACGAATGAATTCGTGCACCCATCCCGGGCACAAGCAGCGCCAGGCACGGCCGCTGCGGAAGAAATCCCTGTGCCGATGGACAACAATATCTTAGCAGGTCCGGTTAATCGTGCAATTGCATTTCCTGTATTGGGAACTAATTGTCAATGGAGGCGGGCTAAGTAGCACAGGCTTCAGCCTGTGGGTTTTGACTTTCGCAAGCGATACAGACCCCCACAGGCTGAAGCCCGTGCTACTAAAAGCCTCCCCAACAGCGCATTCGATCAATTGCGGCCGGCGGTCAGAGCCGGAGCGGGGTAGTCGGGCAGCTTCTCCTTGGTGTTGTCCGCGCGCTTGACCTCGAGCTCGTCAAACAGCACCGAGGGACTCACAATCGTCATAAACGGCAAGCCGGTGCGATTGCTGACGAGTGGGTCGTCGCCCGCGGCGACCAGATCGCTGCGCAATGCGCGGATGTCCAGTTCGTTAAAAACCGCTCCACGCACGAGTTCTTCATGACCGTCGTCAGTCCACACGCGGTAAAGCATGCGCGGCGAGAGGCGCGGCCCGAGCGTATCCACGAAATATCCGTACTTCAATCCGCGAGTGCGGCACTCATCGAGGAGCTGCTTTTTGAGTTCCTCGCGCGTGGCGGTCTTGGCGGGCCGGAAGAACAAATTGCCGGGTGATGGCGCCGTATTGCCATTGCCGGAAGCCCGTCCATGGCCGTTGGAAGCAGGGAAATCGCGAATCGGCATCCGCCCGATCAAATAGTTCACCAGTGTTCCCTTGTCCACCACAGTGACAGGAGCGGCCGGCACGCCTTCATCGTCGACCTTGTAGCTTCCTCCGAGCCCATGCCCGGCAAATGTATCCACGGTTGGATCGTCTACCACCGAAATAAAATCGGGGAGTACGCGGGCCTTCCAACTGCTGGCAAACGCGCCGACCGTGCGGGCGGGGCGTCCCGGCGCGGGCCTGCGCCCCAACACATTCGGCACGATCAGATCGAAAAACATGTCGGTAGCCGCGTCATTGGAAAACAACACCGGTCCGCGATACTCTTCGTCCACCACGGGAGCCTCGCGCAAGGTCTTCATATCCTCGACCAGCTTGAGCGCGTCCTTCTGAAACTCATCGGGCGTCGGCAACTCCTCGATATGGTTTGCCGTGAATTGAGGCGCGCGTTCCAGTCTCATGCCGTCGGGCGCCTGTTCGCTCGCGCTCAACAGAATCTGGTAATGCGCGGATCCGTGCCGCGTGACCGTGCCCTCGGTGTTCACGAAATACTGGGAGAGCACGGTGAAGTTCAGGCTGGCCATGAACGATTGAATCTGCGTGTCGTTCCTGTAGACGGAAGTGGCGGACTCCAGCATCTTCGTCCACTTGGCCGGATCCACCTCCAGCTTCGCCGTCGGCCCGATGGACACGACCGGCTCGGCCTTCGCGAAATCGTCCACGGGCTGGTCGATGTTCAGTTGCTTGAGCTGCGCTTTCTTGTTGGAGAATGCCTCGCTGGCGCGCTTGTAGGCCTGGTCGGTCGCCAGCCAGACCTGATGACGGATCGCGAGTTCATCGTTGTCCAGCGGGAGAATGTCGCTGATCCCCTGGCCGGCATTGATGAAACTATCGAGTTTGTAGTCGCCGAGACGCACGACGGCTCGAAGCAATCGCAACCGCGTCCGGTTTTGGTCGCGCAACGCGCCAAACGCCGCGCTGGCGTCGAATTGCTCGAACGTCGAAGACACGGTATTCGATGTAGAACGGCGAATCGACATTGTCCATCTTCAGTTGCGACTTCGACCGCGTGAGTTCCGCCTGAAGCGCGCGCAAAATGGGGTCCGAAGCGGCGTCGGCGGGAAGCTGCTTTTGCTGCGCAAAAGATGCAAGGGGCGAGACCGCCAGGAAAACGAAGCTGATTGCGGCCGCGCGCCACGCGGAGACGCGCCGGGAAATTTTCATCGCGCACCTCCCGCCGGCGAAGTCGGAGTCGAACTGCCCGACAACTCTTCAAATCCCGGCGCCGGCAAAATCGGAGGACGTTCGCGCGAGGCGCTCCGCTTCTGCACTTCCATTTCGCTGAAGAGCATCGAGGGCGCGGAGGCCGATACAGGAACGCTGCCCGACTCCGCCCCGCAGATTCCGTTGAAAACTTCGGTCTTATCGCCCGTCAATAAAATTCGATTCAAGGACGCAAGCGGAGTACCAACAATATCGACGCCGCGTACAAGCTGGTCCGGCCGTCCGTCGGGATACACGCGCCAGACGATCACGGGAAGCACTTGGAAGGCCTGCGGGAGCTCGCGGGTCGTCAGCGTGAATCCTCCCTGTACGTCTTCAAAGTAAAGCCCGTACGGCTTTCCCTCTTTCTTGACTTCGTCAATCAGCTGCGCGCGCATCTCCGAATCCTTGACCGTTTTCGTCGATTGCACGATCAAGTTTCCCTGACGGCCGGTCGGCATGAACCCGGCCTGGTGGCGTCCGTGGCCATTCGATTTCGAGAAATTCGTGATCGGCATGCGCGACATCAGAAAATTCTTCAGAATTCCGTCCTGAATCAGCGGCACGCGCTGCGAAGGGACGCCCTCGTCATCATGCGAATACGATCCTGAAAGGGGCACGCCATTGATAGTTCCCAGAGTAGGATCGTCATAAACACTCAGAAACGAGGGCAGCACCGGCTGATTCACTTTCTTCGTGAATGTCTGTCCTTCCGTGTCACCGCGCTGTCGATGGCCTTCGAGACGGTGCCCCAATACCTCATGGAAGAAGACTGCCGCCGCTCGTCCGGAAAGAAGCGCGGGCCCGTCGAAAGGCTCGGCCAGGGGAGCTTGGCGCAGCGCCTTCAGGTCCGACGCCATTTTCTCTTCCTTGGCGGTCAATTCTTTTTCGGACGGCAGCCCTTCGGGTTTCGTCGATTCAAACGTCTCGACACGCACAAGGTCCATTCCGTCGTCCGCCCTGGTGTTGGCCTCGACCACCAGCCTCGCCACCACGCCGGGAGTTTCGACTTTGCTTCCTTCGCTGGAAACAAAGTAGGAAATGGTCTGCTCGACTTGCAACGTCACCGTGGAGTTGTAAACTTCCGGATATTTCCGGAAGAGCGCGGAATATTTCCGAACTTTTTCCTCCCATTCCTTTTGGTTGAACGCAATGGGAGCGGCCGGCGTTTCCACGTGCGCCTGGGCAGCCTCCTGGGAAAAATCGGGAGACTTGTCTTCCTCCGCGGCATTGACGGAATTGTTGGTCATCACCTTGGCGTAGGCGGGCGTGGCGCGGCGGTATTCCCGATCCGTCAATTCCCACAAAGTACGCGCAATCGCGTCCCTATCGTCGGCCAGAGGAAGCGCGCCGGAGCTGATTCCGGAATCGCGGTTTTCATTGTGCGTGTTGTCCATGGCGGGAGAGCCAACGCGCATGGTTACGTCCGCCCAGCGGTGATTTCCCATATTCGAGGTGACAATCGTGCCATACGTACCTGCCACGACCATGGTGTGCTGGTCGTACACTTCGTAGCTGATGAAGTACGGCGCGGGATCGGATTTTTCCAGGGATGTTTTTGCGCGATCCAACTCCGCCTGCATGGTCGAAAGGAGAACGCCATCGCCTTTGTCGGCGGCCGGCGCGCTCCAGGCAAGAATTCCACTCGCCGCAAAGATGGCTAAAAATAATATGCAAATCGATAGCCGGAATCGTTTCATGGGGGTATTTGACGTACGGCCTCCTGCTTTCGATAGATGCCGAATAACCGGCTCGCGCACGAATGATTTCTTACCTCTACCCGATCACCAGATAATGCCCGGAATCGACGCGCCGGGCAAACGGTTTTACATTTCAGTGAATCTAAGAGGCAGGTCGTTGACCTCATACTGTTGCGGGAACTAAGATGCGTCGACATCGCTTAACAGTTGGTTTTAAGTAGCACAACCACTCTTTACCCCGAACCCCTGCGAGGGGCAGGCTGTGCGCTTTTACTGCGCTTCCTTATAGATCTCATGAATGGAGAAATCATGCCGGGCCGCAGAAAATTTCTGAAGAATCTCGCCGGGGCGTCCGCGGGCCTTTGCTTCGTAAATTGCAGCCTGACGCGCGCATTTGCAGGCGTTCAGCAATCGGCCGCGGCAGGGAAGCGCCGCCAAATCACAGTCGGAGGCCGCCGCGCCCGCACCATCGATATTCACGCGCACTGCTACGTGGACCTGCACGATTTGGTCGATGGCCATCCGGAAGCCCTGATTCCCAACGGGGGTCCGCCCACGTTCGATGGCGCGTTTCTCAGCCCCACAAAAGATGTGGACACGCGCCTTCGCCACATGGACGAGCACGGAATCGACATCCAGGCCGTGAGCCTCGCCCCCGCATACAACTACTGGGCCGACCGCGATCTCGCCGGCAAAATCGTCTCGCGCCAGAACGAACAGATCGCCGCATTGTGCGCCGCTCATTCGGACCGTTTCGTGGGCCTCGGCGGGTTGGCCCTGCAGCATCCCGACATGGCCGTCGAGCAAATGGTGCACGGCGTAAAGCAATTGGGATTCCGCGGATTTGAAATTGCCGGCAGCGTGAACGGCGACGAGCTGGCGAATCCCAAGTTCAATCCGGTATGGGCCAAGGCTGAGGAACTGGGAATTCTGCTGCTTCTGCATCCTGCAACTTTCGTGGAAGGTCTGAAGCGCTTCCAAGGCAACGGATTTCTGCCCAATGTCGTGGGCAATCCTTTAGAAACGACGGTCGCTTTTACTCACCTGATTTTTGAGGGCACGCTGGACCGCTACCCCGGCCTGAAAATCTGCGGCTCGCATGGCGGCGGTTATTTGCCGTCGTACGCAGGCCGCACGGACCATTGCGCCGAACTCAGCAATCGCTGCAAGCCCGTGAAAAAACATCCCAGCGAATATTTCAAGCAGCAGCTCTATTGCGACTCGATCGTCTTCACGTCGGAAGGCTTGCGCCATCTGGTCGCCGAAGTCGACGCGAGCCACGTCCTGTTCGGCACGGATTTTCCGTTCGACGTGATCGATCCCTTCATGGGCGACCCGCGCGAAGCAGATTTCGTCCTCGGTGCCGCCGGCCTGAGCGAAGCCGATCAGCGCGCGATCCTAGGTGAGAACGCGGCGAAGTTGCTGGGGCTAAAGTAGGACAGGCTTCAGCCTGTCGCCTTTGTGCCGCGCTTGGAAGCCCAAACCCGACAGGCTGAAGCCCGTCCTACTAGAAGCGCGGAACGAGATATACTGCCTCCATGTACAGCGAAGCCGTCCTCGATCATTTTCAGAACCCGCGAAATGCGGGCACGCTCGACGCGGCCACCGCCACGGTTTCCGTGGAAAATCCCGTCTGCGGCGACATCCTCGAGCTTTCCGCCCGCCTGGACGCGGGCCGGATCGCGGAGGCTCGATTCCGCACGCGCGGTTGCGTCACGGCGCTCGCATGTTCATCCCTCTTGACGGAATTACTGCGCGGAAAAACTCCGGCCGAGGCGCGCGCCATCACTTCGGAGCAAATCTCGGAAGCGCTGGGCGGCCTTCCACAAGCCACGTTGCATGGCGCGCAACTCGCGCGCGACGCCGTGCAGGCTCTGCTCGCCAAGCTAAACTAAAAAAGATTTAACACAGAGGAAACAGAGAGCACGGAGAAAGAACGCGAGAGAAATCTCTATTTAGGATTTCCTCTGCTTCTACGCGCCGCTGCGGCTAGACCGCATCCGGTCCGACCGCGCGCTTCAGCATGTCGGGGTCGTTGAGATTCAGGACCACGCCTTCTTCGTCGGTCGGAACTTCGAGGATGTCGGCGGAATGTGCCCAGACGACGGAGCGTGCGCCTTTGTCTGCGGGAGCAGCAAGCAGTTCGCCAAATAGCGCATTTGAAAAAATCGCAGGATGGCCGCGGCGGCCATTGTAAGTCGGAAGAACGATGGCCTTCTTGTCCTCGTAAAACCGTTCCACCAAATCGCTAACGAGGCGCGCGCTCACCAAGGGATGATCCACCGGGCAGAGAACGATCCCATCGGTATCGATACCTTCCAGACTGCGCAAGCCCGCGCAAATGGAGGAAAGCTGCCCTTTCTCCCATTCTGGGTTCAAGACTACGACCGACGGATCGAGTTTCGCAATCGTCCGAATCACTTCCGCGCCCGCGCCCAGCACGATGCGCGTCACGCCAATCCGCGGATGGCGGGTCACTTCGATCAAGTGTTCGAGGAAGGTCCCTTCGCGGTAGGGGAGCAGGGCTTTCGGTCTTCCCATCCGGCTTGAAGCGCCGGCGGAGAGGATAACGGCGGCAAGCAAACGGGTTCCTTTATGCAAAAGTTTACGATGAACGTTCGCTGTGAACCGAAGCCGGTGCCGCGTGCTCGACATTCACGGCCTTGTGCGGCAGATTGTTCGCGCCGCGACGAATCGCGATCAGTTCGGCCGTGATGCTGATGGCGATCTCTTCCGGCGTGAGCGCTCCAATGTCGAGCCCCACCGGGGCATGCACGCTCGCAAATTTTTCCATCGGGATGCCTTCTTTTTCCAGCGCGCGGTAAACCGAAAGCACTTTTCGCTTGCTGCCAATCATTCCGATGTAGCGCGGCGAAGTGCTCACGGCCCAGCGAAGGACGTGCATGTCGTCCTTGTGCCCGCGCGTGACGATCACCATGTACGTCGCGGCGGTGGGCTTGATCTTCTCAAACGCTTCCTCGAAGCTGGTGTGTATCTCCTGCGCCATCGGAAATCGCTCGCGGTTGGCGAACGATTCGCGGTCGTCGACGACGCCGATGGCGAAGCCCGCCGTATTCGCCGCATTGGCGAGCGCGATCGAAACGTGACCTCCGCCGAAAATGTAGAGGATCGGCTGCGGCAGGATCGGCTCGACAAAAATTTCCAGCGTCCCGCCGCAGATCAGCCCGTTATCGTAATTGGCTTCGTTATTCAGGCTGAAGGTCATCTTCCGCGGCGCTTCGGCCTGCATCACTTCCTTTGCCGCCGCCCACACTTCCGCCTCCACACACCCGCCGCCGATTGTCCCGGCAATCGACCCGTCCTCGCGCACCAGCATTCGCGAGCTTTCGTAGCTCGGGATCGAGCCGTTCGTGTGGACGATGGTGGCCAAAGCCCCGCGCCTGCCCGCGCGGCGGAGCTTGACGACTTCTTCAAATAGGTCCATAGGGAAGCGCCTAAAAGTAGGGTACGGCGCGCGTTCCCGCCTGTCAACGTCTTCGCCTGTCCTGGTGAGCGTGAAGACACGAACGCCGCGACGCCCCATTTGGATTTAATGCTAGGCCCGACGCGATTTACGTTCGGTCTTGAACCGCGAACTAATTTTGTCCCGCGGCCTTGGAGAAGAATGCGTCCTGCCGGCGCTTCATGTCTTCCGGAGCCACATCTTCGATGTGCGTGGCGATGCCCCATTGTTGGCCGAACGGGTCGGTCAATTTCCCGTAGCGGTCGCCCCAGAACATGTCTTGCAAGGGCATATCGACCCGTGCGCCTCCCTTCACCGCGCGGTTGAAAATCGCGTCGGCGTCCGGGACATACAAATGGATGTACATGGGGTTGCTAACCCCTTCGCCTGGGGTCGGCACCGGCGTCTTGCTCATCGTGTCGTTGATGAAGAATTTCGAGTCGCCGATCTGCAATTCCGCGTGCATGATTTCGCCGTTGGGTCCGGGGGCCCGGCGGAGTTCAGTGACGCCAAAGGCAGACTTGTAGAATTCGATGGCGCGCGCCGCGTTGCGGCAAACAAAATTCGGCGTCATGGTGCGGTATCCTTCCGGGACGGGTTTTACCTGATTTGGCATAGGAATCTCCTTTTCGGCTTTTCGGGGCGGGGATCCGCGGCTCGGAAACGAGAACCGGCAGCGATCACCGCGATTGTGCGACTCTGCGCGCGGCCGTGTCAATACAGCTGCGCGTAAATTCACATGGTTTTCACACAGGGTTTCTGCTAGTCAACTCCTCCCGTGCATGAGTGGAACGGAACGGGAGAGTGTGAGAAAATATATTGGAATAACGAGGCCCCATGAGCACATCCGCTGGCAAGAGCGTGACCCTGGAAAAGCCGGACGATTTCGGCAAGCTGCTGCAGGACGAGGGAATCATCTTCACGCAGCTCGATAAGGCCGTGAACTGGGCGCGCAAGAGTTCCATCTGGCCGCTCGGATTCGGTTTGGCCTGCTGCGCTATCGAGATGATGTCGATGGCCGCTTCGCGTTTCGACGTGGCGCGTTTCGGCTCGGAAGTATTCCGCCCTTCGCCTCGCCAGGCGGACTTGATGATCATCGCCGGGCGCGTCTCGCAGAAAATGGCGCCGGTCATCAAGCAGCTTCACGCGCAAATGCCGGAGCCCAAGTGGGTGATTTCGATGGGCGCCTGCGCGACTTCCGGCGGCGTCTTCAACAATTACGCCATCGTGCAGGGAGTCAACCAGGTCATACCCGTGGACATCTACGTTCCCGGATGCCCGCCCCGGCCCGAGGCTCTCCTCTATGCCATCCTGCAATTACAAGAAAAAATCACCAACGAACGCGGCAGCTTCAAGCGCGCCCTGAACATCGCGTAAGCGAGTCTCGTAGCGCCGTCGTCTCGCCGGCGTTTTTGGCGCGCATGTAGCGGTGCGAAATGCCGGCGGGACGCCGGCGATACCAACCCAGTGTCACCAAATCTCCTATGGAGGGACCCCTGCGATCCGGAAGTGGCGTTGTCACTGAGGCAGGCGATATGATGGCGCATCCCACGCTGGGAGGAAACTTTGACCAACATTGAGGCTGTGCAACCGAGACCCGAAGAGGCCGCGACGATGCCGTACGCTCCGGCGGTGAGTGTCGAAACTCCGGCGGAACTTGTTTTCATTTCCGGAGCGACTTCGTCGCCTCTCTACCACAAACATCCACACGTTCCCCAGGAGCACGTTCAACCCGACGACATCCGCGAGCAGACGCGCCGCGCGATGGAAAACATCAAGATCGTTCTCGACCACAAGAATTTGACCTGGCGCAATGTCATCAAAGTCACAAAATACTTGACGGACATGCGCGAGGCCGACGCCATGCACGAAGTGATGAACGGCTATTTCGGTGATTGGCGACCCGCCAGCACCACGATCTGCATCAACAATTTGAGCTCGCCCGGCGCGCGCATCGAAATCGATATGATCGCCGCGGGCCCTCTGAGCCGTTAGTGATTCATGGATTATTAGGGCTTGGACGTAAGACGAGTGGCGATGGCTAGGGCCGTATAGGATTCAATTCGGGGAATTTCCTGCTGCTAGTGGTGCGGGTGCGTGAACCATCCCAAACCCAGCCGCAATTGCACCGTATTGATGCCGGGATTAAGCGCTTGCAACCCCGCGTTGGAGATGTGCACGAAGCGCACATCCGCGGTCCAATTCATTTTGCCCGCGAGAAAATGCAGGCCGACCGCGCCGGCCGTCGTGAAGTTGATCCGGGAGGTTCCCGCCGGAACTTGCGTGTTGGTAAAAAGAACCCCGCCGTCGAGATCAAGGTAAGGTACGACGCGGCCGCGCGTATCGAAATCCCAGATCAGCCCGACAGGATTTATCGCGGCGCCATATGCGGTATTCGTTGGCTGAAAAACCACGAAGACCGGAACCGCGTCGACCGCGTACTCGAATCGCCCGCGCAGGAAGCCGGGACCACGCGGCGCCGTGATCACCCAGCCGTAGCGAAAGCCCGCGGTCCAAATCCCGGTGTGCTGCGTGATCCCATTCGTACCATGTCCTCCCGTCGTCCAAATTTCTATCTCATTCCCGTCCGTCTCCGGCCCATCCTGGGCGAGCGCCGGCGCAGCGAAGCAGGCGAGAAACATTCCGCCAAAAAGGAACAAAATTCCAAACGACTTCATCGATGAACTTCTCCGCAGCGGATTTACATCGTCCATAAGGTAGGAAACGATACCGGAACTCGCGCAAATTCTCAATCGCGGCGGGCCGCGCTTTTCATGCCGGAGTTTTCCTGGCAAGGAGGGGAGGGGCAATCACTTCCGCGCGGGCGCCTGCGGCGTCAAGAACGGTTCCGAGGGCGGAGTGTTCGCGCCGCACGTAACCCAGGCCGATCGCCCGGCCGAGCAAAGGAGAATACCCAGTGCTCGTAACGCTGCCGGCTTCATTGCCCTCGTACAGCAGGTTCGTTCCGGGAGGCGGGGCTACAGCGGCGGAAAACTGCAGCTCCGTGAGCCGCCGGTTGACGTGACCGCGCGAGCGAACCCGCTCCACGATCTCTTGGCCGGTGTAGCATCCTTTAGCGTAGTTGATGTGCGAGTTCTCCAGGCCCGCCTCGTGCGGTATTTGCTTGTCGCCGTAGTCGATGCCGAACCAGGGCGCGCCCAATTCAAGCCGCACGGAATTCAGAGCCTCCATTCCAGCGAGCGCTCCCCCGACGGCGCGGACGCGCATGGAAAGCTCGCGCCACAGATTCGCAAGGTATTCACGCGGGACGATCAGCGCAGCGGCGGGTTCGCCTGCGATTTCTTGACGAACGATTCGGCAAGTGAATTGCCCGAGCTTTACTTCTTTGTGCGATAGCAGCGGCATGTCCGCAAAGTTTCCCACGCCAAGTTCCGAAAGCAGTTTCGCGCAGCGCGGGCCCACCAGATCCAGCGTTCCAGTGAAGGTGGTCACGTCTTCGAGTTCGACATCGTCCATGATGATGAATTTGCTGAACGTCGCATACGTCCGTTCGTTGACCATCGCATGGGAGATCGCCAGGATTCGGGACTCCAGCGCAAATGTTTCGATCTCGGCGAGGATGTGCCCTTGCGGATTCAGGAGCAGTCCAACGGTTCCTTTTCCGGGCTTCAGATCGCGGACATTCGAGGTCAGCAGGGCATTCAGATAGCGATGCCGGTCGGGCCCCGCGAACGAGAGGGCCGCACGATAATTGGTGTCCACGAGGGCCACCGCCCTGCGCAGCGCCGCATATTCCTCCGTGAATTCTCCAAACCGCACGGGCAGCCGCGTTCCAAAATATTCGCCGATCGTAGCACCGGACGATCGATGCAATTCAAGTAATGGAGTTTCAAGAGGCATTTTCAGAGGAAATCCCCTCTCTCTACAATACCATCATAAGAGAATAAATTTTTGTGCTCGTAGTAGGACAGCCACTCATGGCTGTCTTCGCAGAGTCCCGCGGGACTAACGAGGGCAGCCAGGAGTGGCTGTCCTACAAGGGAACTTTCCAGTGTTATATTGAACCGTATGCCGGAAACCCAGAAACTCATTCACGAAATTCTCCCCGTGGGCATGTTGCAGTGCAATTGCCATATTGTCGGCGATCCGCAGACCCGCGAAGCGATCGTCATCGATCCGGGCGACGAGGCGGCGCGAATCCTGGAAGTGATCGGGCGGCATCATTTGAAGGTCACGGCCATCGTGGTTACGCACACGCACATCGATCACGTCGTCGGTTTGCACCGCGTGCACGAAGCGACCGGCGCACCCGTTTATTTGCATGCCGACGATCTGGGCCTGTACCGCATGCTGGATGTGCAAGCGTCGTGGCTAGGCTGGAAAACCCCGGAGGCAGTGAAAATCGATCAATTGGTGAGTGAAGGCGATGTGATCCGATGGGGCCGGTACGAAGCGCAAATTCTTCATACGCCCGGCCACACCCCCGGCAGCATTTCCCTGTACGTGCCTTCGGATATGCCCACCTCACTCGCAGACGGTAGTGACGCGAAGCCCACCCTGCGCGGTACCGGCCAGCTGTTTGCAGGGGACACGCTATTCGCCGGCAGCATCGGCCGCACCGACCTCTGGGGAGGTTCGTTCACAGAAATCATCCGTTCGCTGAAAGGAAAATTGCTCGAACTCCCCGACGCCACCATCGTCTACCCCGGACACGGCGAATCCACGACGATCGGCAAAGAGCGCGCGACAAATCCATTCCTGGCAGGGAAGTAAGCAGCCCCAGTGGCACAGGCTTCAGCCTGTGGGGTTTAGTCATTGCAAACACTAACCCCCACAGGCTGAAGCCTGCGCCACAAATGCCAATTAATTCGCTCGCAGCCGATTCTCCCTCTCCACCCGCAAGTCTTCCATGACGCTCTGAATCAGCTCCTTGGCCTTGCGCAATTCATCCGTGATGATTTGAATGTCCATCGTGGGCTTGCTCGGATCGCGCTGGCTGTGGCAATACACGCCATGCTGCCCCACGAGCACCATCGCGTTCGTCACGCGGTCGAGCGTCACGGCCAGCCGACCGCGGTGCGCCCCGAGCATCTGCTCGTAGTGCTGAAGCTCATCCTTGTGATCCTCGAATGCCGACATGGCGACTCCTCCAGACTGCGATCACCCTATAATTTTCCAATTTCCAAATTACGCGGTTCGGCGCAGAATGGCAATCCATCCCGAAAGATGATAGGTAGAGGAACGAAGCGGGCCAATTTCATCTTGGAGCCCGGGAAGGGCGGCAGACCGTAGCCCACACCGGGAGGTGTGGGAAGCCGCTGCCGATTTACAGCAGCTTCGGCCCTTCATCCTGTTGCACGGATGGAACCTCCGCCGCGCCGGAAACTTTACACTCCGGGTAACCGGTCGGATAATTCAAAATGACTTACGAGCCCAGCTACGAGCGGTTCGAGGTCGTGGGGCCTGACGGCAGCCGTCTCGATATAAACTTCGTCCGTGCAGGTTTTTTGACCGAGGGGGACCGCCCTGAACTTTTCTTCTTTCACGTAAATGGAGAAGAAGCGGTGGTTGGAATTTCCGGTTTGAGCCTGGCTCGATTTGAGCGCGGGCGCAGCCGTTTGTCCCGCGAGCAAAAAATAGATATTACCGGACTGTGGTTGAAGCGGCAGATTCAAGCCGGCTCGTGCCTCGATTCCAGGAGCTTGTACATCCAAGACGATGAGCTGGCAAATCTGGCAAGCGAACTCGATTTTACTCAGTGAGGTAGCGATGAGACGCTCTGATTTAGTGCAGACGCCGTCAAAAGGTTCCACCCCGCGCACGACGCAGATTGTCTTTGGGGAGCGCCAGCATCTTCTCCGCGTGCTGGATTCTCTGGAGACGACCGCCGTGCCGCAGGTGCGTCTCAATCAGGAGCGCCGCGTGATCGAAGAGTTGATCCACGAACGCACGCGCGAACTCAATCACATCAATTCGTCCTGGGATGAAAAAGTCGGCCTCGTCCTCAACGCCGATTCCAAAGCCGAAATGCTGGACAAGCTCGAGCGCGAGGCGCCCCAGTCCGATTACTACCTACTGCGCCTGATCAGCGAGCACCCGAAAGTCACTTCCAAGACGCTGGCCCGCCTGGCCAAGCATCCCTACGCCGCGATCCGCGAAAATGTCGCGCGTCATCCGAATGCCGACCCCACCACGCTCGCCTGGCTCGCGAAAGATCGCAGCCAGCCGCTGTGGTACCTCGTGGCGTTCAATCCCAATACGCCGTCGGTCCTGCGCCGCAAATTGCAAGACCGCCTGCGCAAGCTGGGGCAGAGCACTTCGAGTAAGTAACAGAGATATCGGAGAACTTGGGTCTCGCGAAGGAATTCCGCCTTACGATTGCGCCGATCCCGCCCGAAAAATCAGGGAACCGATATCGCTGACGTTGCCCGGGGCATCGTTAGTTCTAGGGTTTTGCGTCGGCCGGATGACCGTGCCCGTCACGCGTTTCGTTTCCCTTGAATTTAGTGACTTTGTCAGGATGTTTTGAAGGATCCGCTTTTTCGCCGCGATTCGGCGTTGGTCCCTTATAGCCGTGCTGAGGATCGAAGTGGTTGTTTACTTGTCCGTGGAAATTGTCAGGACCCTTATACCATGGGCCCGCCCCGATGAAGGCCCCATCCTTAAACCATTCTGGACCGTAATATCCAAACGGAGCGCATGCATAGGGAGGACTGTCAAAAAAACCGTACGGGCACGCCGGCGCGATAGCCACATCACACGATTGAGCGCGCACGATGTGAATATTCGCCGTCAAGCAGATGCCTGCCACCGCCGCTCCTGCGAGAAAAATGATGAATCTCTTCATGGATTTCCTCCGCCTCGAAGTAGATCGCCATCGTCGAAGGGTTCTAGCAGCCGGCGACCATCTTTCAATAAAACTTCATCGAACGGTGCGGCCATCCCCATACAAGTGTGCACCAACGCCGCGTAAATGAGAATCGAATATTTGCTCACCGTGAGTTTTTTACTTCGCCTTGATGTTCACTCTCCGCGGTTCCTCCGTGAAGCCGCGAGAACGATGCTCATTGTGCGGCCAAACGCCGGCACTTCAGCCTTACCGAGCACCTTGCGTGGCGGCCAAATACTTCTGCATCGCCTTCTTGTACGAATCATTGTCCGGATCGCGGGCCAGCGCCTTTTCTTCCGTTTCCACCGCCTTGTCATTCTGTCCGTCGGCGAAATAGGCTGCGGCCAGCGTGTCGAGGTAGTCGGTATTACTCCCCGCGGCGACGGCTTTGGTTGCCAGAGCGATAGCCGCTTGCGGATTTCGCACTTTCGGTTCTGTGGAAGTGGCCATCAGCAGGGCGAGGTTATTCATGGCCGGTACATAGTTCTGGTCCACGGCTCTTCGATACCACGTCGCGGCCTCGACGGGATCTTCCGGCACGCCGTCGCCGTTCTCATACAAGACTCCCAGACCTTGCTGGCCGGCGGCAAGATTCTGCATCGCGGCTTTGCGCATCCAATTCGCCGCTTCCTTCAAATTTCTGGGCACGCCCAAGCCTTGCGTGTATAGGACGGCGAGGTTGTGCTCGCTCTCCGCGTCGCCCTGCTCGGCCGCAAGGCGCAGCCATTTGGCGGCCTCCGCCATATCCGCCGGAACGCCGCGACCCTTGAAATACATCTCGGCCAGATAGCGCTCGGCGAGCGGATTATCCTGGTCCGCGGCCTTGCGGAGCCATTTCAAAGCCTCCGCCTCGTCTTTCGCAACGCCGTCACCCGTCAGGTAAATCACGCCCAACTGGACTTGCGCGTTCACGTTTCCGGCGTAGGCGACCTCCTTGAGATCGACGATTGCTTTTTTCTTGGCCGAGGCTTGATCGGACGACTGCGCCAGCCCCAAATTACATGGAAGGAGGAGCAACGCCGCAACCAACATGGCCATGCCCAATTTGATTTGTAATTTCCTCATCGTCAGGCTGCCCAAGAAGGGAGCTTACCACGGTTCGATATTTTGGCTTCACATGTAGCACAGCCACTCTTGGCTGTGCGGTTTTGTAAGTAGCACGCGCAGCTCCGAATCAAACGAGAATCGCTAAACCCGCACAGTCCGCCGCGGCAGATGGCTGTGCTACTCGATTGTCCCGCAAGCACAAGAGCCGCTAGATGGTCTTCGTCTGCCCGCCATCGAGATCGATCAGCGCGCCCTGCATGTAGCGCGAATGTGGCGACACCATGAACGCCGCGAGATTCGCAACATCCTCGGGTTCGCCCAGCCGGACGATATTTGATTTACGCACGATCGCTTCCAGCGTAGCGTCCATATCGCCGCCGTGCTGCGCGGCCTCGTCCACGAGCAGCTGTTTCAGCCGGTCGGTCCTGATACGCCCGGGATTGATCGCGTTCACCTGGACGCTATCCTGAATGCCGATGTCCGCGACCGCCTTCGTGAACGAGAGGCAGGCGCCGTTCACCGAGCCGCCAATGGTGAATTCCGCGCTGGGCGTGCGTCCGCCCGCGCCGATGATGTTCAGCACGGAGCCGCGTCGCGCCTTCAGGTGGGGCCACGCCGCGCGCGTGAGACGGACCGCGCCCATAAATTTCAGCGCGAACCCGTCCGCCCAGTCGGCGTCCGTCAATTCAAAAAAATCCCCGCGTTTGGTCGCGCCTGCATTGTTCACAACGATGTCGATGGCCCCGTGCGCTTTAAGCGCGCCGTTCACCAGCGCAGCAGGGAAGCTAGGGTCGCGAAGGTCTCCTGCGACGGTTGTCGCTTTGCCGCCGCTGGATTTAATCTCCGATGCAACCTTGGCCAGGTCGGCTTCGGTCCGAGCGGCCAGGACGAGCGTCGCGCCATCCTGCGCAAGCCGCAGCGCGATTGCGCGGCCAATCCCGCGGCTCGCCCCGGTCACGATCGCAATCTTTCCATCGAGCGGTTTGTTGCTTGCCATTGGGACCTCTCCTCTAGATCGGAAAGGCAGTTTACCCCAATTAGGACAGGCTTCAGCCTGTCGGGTTTCGTTTGCCCAGGCCGAAAACCCAGACAGGCTGAAGCCTGTCCTACAAAAGGCAAAAGACAAATTGGCTCTTTACAGCCGAAAAAGATACTATAGATTGGCCTGATTGGATCAGCCCATGATTCCTCTCCATCTCCAACCCGAAAGCCACGTCCCACTGTACATCCAGTTGCGCGATCAAATCCGCGCGCTGGTTCACGGAGGCGACTTGCGTCCCGGCGAGCGCATTCCCGCAAGCCGCGAGCTCGCCACGCAGCTGGGCGTTCACCGCACCACCGTCGCCAACGCATACGCCGAGCTCGAAGCCGAAGGCCTCATCAGCGGCCACGTAGGCCGCGGCACTTTCATTCGCGGCGAAAACGTGGCCAGAAAAATTTCCGCGGTCCCGCATCCGACTTCCGTCGACGGTGGCCTCCGCTGGGAATCGCTCTTTGCCGACGAGCGAGGCGAGGAAATCCTGAGCCGCCTGACCCAGGCCGCCCCTCGCGGCTCCATTTCTTTCGTGATGGCGCGGCCCGCCGCGGAATTTTTCCCCATCGAGGAATTGAGAAAGTGCTCGAACGCGGTGTGGCGTCGCGAGGGCACCGAAATTCTTCAGTTCGGCCCGTCGGATGGATACCCGCCGCTCAAGCAAGCGCTCGTCGCCATGCTTCGCGCGGAGGGATATGAAGCGGGCGACGAAAATTTGCTGATCACCGATGGCTGCCAGCAGGCGCTCGATCTGGTCTGCAAAGCGTTCTTGCGTCCGGGCGACACGGTTCTGCTCGAAAATCCCGCGTATCCCGGCGCGCTGGCCGTTTTTACCGGAGCGCGCGCCCGAATTCTGGGAGTCCCGGTAAAGACGGAATCCGGCCCCGGCATGATTCCCGGCGTGGACGTTTCCGCGATCGAAGCGGTGCTCATGCAAAACCGCGTGAAGATGATGGTCCTCACACCGGATTTTCACAATCCGACGGGGACGACGCTGCCGCTTGCCGAACGCCGCCTTTTGCTCGAGATCGCCGCGCGGTTTCAAGTGCCGGTGATCGAAGACCACATTTACGCCCGGCTGAGCGCCCGCGGGGAACGCGTCCCGTCGCTGAAGCAGCTCGACCGTTCGAACATCGTCATTCAGGTTGACAGTTTTTCGAAAATTGCGTTTCCGGGAATGCGCGTGGGCTGGATCGTGGCCCCTTCGAACGTCATCGATCGGCTGCGCCTGGTGAAGCAGTCCACCGATTTGCACACCGGCCATCTTGCGCAGGCCATCCTGGCCGAATACGTGCGTCGCGGACTTCTCGGCCGTCACGTAGAACGTACCCGCAAGGCCTACAGCGGGCGCTTGGCTGCGCTCGAACAGGCGCTAGGCCGCCATATGCCTTCCGGAACAAAATGGACGCGTCCTGAGGGCGGCATGTGCGTTTGGGTCGAGCTGCCACCGGGATTCGATTCGAACGAATTATTGATCCACACGCGCGAACGCGGCGTGGTGTTTGCCCCCGGCCGATATTTTTATTTTCAGAATCCGCAGCCAAATACGCTGCGCCTCGGGTTTGCGGGAGTTGCCGAGCGTGAGATCGCACGAGGAATCGCGACGCTCGCCGATGTGTTGCGCGTAGAAATGCGCAAGCGCCAGCGAGGAACCCGCCGCGCGGAAGTCCCCCGCGTCGCGCTGGTTTAGTGGCACAGGCTTCAGCCTGTGGGTTTTGGTGCATTCGAGGACTAACCCCCACAGGCTGAAGCCTGCGCCACTAAACCGGGTGGACTAAGAATCGACGAGAAATGAAGCTCGGTCCAAAACCCGATAACCCATGCTTCGGCTGCGGCGGCGCGAACCCGCGCGGAATGCGCCTCGCATTCGAACAGGATGACGCGCGCCAGCGCATCGTGGGCCGCTTCCGCTTGGGAGAAGAATACCAGGGCGGCTCGGGCTTCCTTCACGGCGGGATCATCGCTTTGCTCTTGGACGAAGTCATGGGCAAGGCGGCCCGCTTTCACTCCGAGCACGCCGTCACGGCGGACCTGCGCGTGGAGTACAAGCGCCCCATCCGCGTGAACTCGGATATTGTGGTGGAGGGATTTGTGACGCGCCGCGACGGCCGTCAGTTGTATCATGCAGGAGAGATTCGGAACGAGGCGGGAGATTTGCTCGCGCGTGGCGAAGGGCGGTTCGTCATCATCGACCGGGAGAAATATAAGTCCCGCTGAATATTTGAGCGAGGAGAAAAAGAATGACTGCGACGATGGGAAGCAACGGAAATTACGGAACCGATCAGTGGCGCGTAAAGGTGGGCCTCGCGGAAATGCTCAAGGGCGGCGTCATCATGGATGTCACCAACGCCGAGCAGGCGCGCATCGCCGAGGACGCCGGAGCCTGCGCCGTGATGGCGCTGGAGCGCGTTCCGTCCGACATCCGCAAGGAAGGCGGCGTCGCGCGCATGGCCTCGCCGAAAATTATCCGCGAGATCATGAATACGGTGAGCATTCCCGTGATGGCGAAATGTCGCATCGGACACTTCGCCGAAGCGTCTGTGCTTGAGGCTCTCGAGGTGGACTTCATCGACGAGAGCGAAGTCCTGACTCCCGCCGACGAGGAAAATCACGTCTGGAAGCACGACTTCAAGGTGCCCTTCGTTTGCGGCGCCCGCAATTTGGGCGAAGCGTTGCGGCGCATTGCCGAAGGCGCAGCGATGATCCGCACCAAGGGCGAAGCCGGCTCGGGGAACATCGTCGAAGCCGTTCGCCACATGCGCACGATCACTTCGGAGATGCGCCGCCTCACGACGCTGCGAGGCGACGAGTTCATGCGCGTCGCAAAAGAACTCGGCACGCCGCTGGACCTCGTTCGAGAAGTTGCGAGTACCGGGAAACTCCCGGTGCCGAATTTTTCCGCGGGCGGAATCGCGACTCCCGCCGACGCTGCGCTCGTTCGCCACTTGGGCGCCGAAGCCGTTTTCGTCGGGTCGGGAATTTTTAAATCCGCCGATCCCGAAAAACGCGCGAAAGCCATCGTAAAAGCCACCACGCATTTCCAGGATCCCAAGGCCGTCCTCGAAGCTTCGGAAGAATTGGGCGAGGCCATGAGAGGCCTGGACATCCGCCAAATCGACGAGAAGGATTTGCTGCAAACGCGCGGCTGGTAATTTGTAGCGCCGGCATCTTGCCGGCGGGATTTCTGACTCGCGAGAAACAAAGAGCCGGGGGGACGCCGGCGCTACCAAACCCCTTGCGATCACGAATCTCTGGTTTCAACTCACATGGTGGAAAAAATAAAAGTTGGAATCCTGGCCGTTCAAGGCGACTTTGAAGCGCATGCGGCGACGCTCGCGCGCATGGGCGCAGATTACGTATTTGTGCGCACGCCGCGCGATCTCGAAGGCGTGGACGCGGTCATCTTGCCGGGCGGCGAAAGCACGACGCAATGGAAATTTCTCGCCGAGGAAGGCCTCGACAAGAGTTTGCTTGCGCATTCGGCGCGCGGCGGCGCGATCTTTGGCACGTGCGCCGGAGCCATCCTGCTCGCGCGCGAAGTTCACAACCCTGCGCAGGAGTCACTGGGTCTCGCCGATATCACCGTCATTCGCAACGCCTACGGTCGCCAACTGGCGAGCGAAGTGCGCCACGGCGCCACGTCGATCTCGCCCGAGCCCATCGAGATGGTTTTCATCCGCGCCCCGATCATCGAACGCGTCGGGCCAGACGTGGAGGTGCTTGCCAAGTCCGAGGGCCAGCCCGTCCTGATCCGCCAGGGCCGCATCCTGATCGCGACATTTCATCCTGAACTCACGAGCGACACGACGGTGCACGAATATTTTCTGCGCATGGCGAGGCAAGGCGGCGCGACCTCGGACAATGATGATCCTCTCCTGAAAATTGCCGGTTCTGGTTTGGGCCTCTAGGTGGCACAGGCTTTAGCCTGTGGGGGTTTGACCTTGCAAGGATCAAAATCCACAGGCTGAAGCCTGTGCCACTCGATCTCGCGAAGGCCTTCTTGAGCCCTGCTGAATTCCGTGTCATTCTGTATTGTCTTAATCCCAACCCGGAAAGACGTTGATGGTCTCACGCACCAAGGTTTTGTTTCTATGCATTGGCAACGCATGCCGCAGCCAAATGGCTGAAGCGATAGCGAGGCACAACGCATCGGACGTAATCGAGCCATCGAGCGCCGGGCTCGTGCCGTTTGGGGAGATTCCCAGCACGACCCTCACGGTTCTTCGCGAACTTGGAATTTCCGCCGATGGCCAAAGCTCCAAGCCGCTGCGTTCGGAAGACATGTCTGAGGCGGATATCGTGATTAACATGACCGGACGCTCGAGCGCCTCGATTTTTACGGAACCGGTGCCGCAGGTCGAGGATTGGGACGTTGGCGATCCATACGGATTTGATCTTGTGGTTTATCGTGAGATTCGCGATCAGATTGAGGCGCGGGTCGAAGATCTGGCGCGGCGGCTGCGCAAATACGATGACTCGCCGGACGCAGCGTAGGCTGACTGTAGCGCCAACCTTCAGGTTGGCATTTTCACGAGCCGATATGATGCCCGCCTGAAGGCGGGCGCTACATATACTTTCCAAAAGGAGACCCATGCCGCGCGAAAAAACCAGCGTGTCGCGCGAAGACTACCTGAAGGCCATCTGGGAGATGGTCCAGGAAGAACACGAGCCGATCAGCGCGCGCCTGGCCGAAGAGTTGGGCGTCACGCCGCCGGCCGTGACCGCTGCGCTCAAGCGCATGACGCGCGACGGCCTGCTCGTCGTGCGCCGCGACGGCCGCATTTCGCTGACACGCAAAGGAAGCGGCCTGGCCGACCATCTAGCCATGCGCCACCAGCTCGCGGAAAAGCTGCTCACCGAAGTCATCGGCCTCGACTGGACGCGCGCGCACGACGAAGCCGAGCGCCTCGAACACGGAATTTCGCCAGAAGTTGAAAAATTATTGTTGGCGCGTTTTGGCGCGGAAGGTTTTTGCCCGCACGGCGTCCCGCTTCAGGGCGGTCTCGCAAAGTTGCGGCGCAAGCACGGAGCGGTCCCTCTATCCGATGTTACAACGGGGAAGTTGGTCGAAGTTCTCTGCGTATACGAGAAAGACCCGGAATTCCTGAAATTCCTCTCAGGACTCACACTTCATCCCGGCGCACGCGCACGCATCAAGAAGCGCGAATACGACGAAACGATGACGCTCGCAGTCGGCAATCGCACGATCCACCTCGGAAAACCCGCAACCAGCCGCATCTGGGTTCGCCCATTGTCGCAGTAGGCGGGCTCGCATTATTCATCGCAGCTCCGCCTTCCTCACGAGCGGATCATCGTCAACAGCATCTTGAATTTACCGACGGCCTTCAGAGAATGAGGTTGATTTGCGGGCAAGAGAACCGCTTCGCCTGCTGTCGTCCGCAATGGCTTGCCAGAAACTGTAATTTCCGATTCGCCCTCCAGCACATACGCGATTGCGTCGAACGGAGCCGTATGCTCGCTCAACCCCTGGCCTTCATCGAACGCGAAAAGCGTGACCGTTCCCGTCGCGCGGTTGACCACCGTGCGGCTGACGACGGATCCTTCTTGGTAGTTCACTAGATCGATCAAGCGAACGACTTCCGCGACAGGCATTTCGCGCTTGCCCTGTTGCTGGTGCGAACTCATATCTGCCACCTCCACTACGTCTTTCCTGATGCACGCACCCCCCGAAAAATGTGGGGCGTCGATAAAGGAATCTCGCGTGCAAAGAAAAAGGCCGAAGAAACTCTTCGGCCTTTTCTCCGTCTTCAATTCATTTGCTGCTTGCCGCCCCTTTAGGAGATTGGGGTGCAGACGGCCTTGACCTCCGTGTACGCCTCGAGGACTTCGTGGCCCATCTCGCGGCCCCAGCCGGATTGTTTGTATCCGCCGAAGGGGAGCGCAGCGTCGAACACGTTATAGCAATTGATCCAAACGGTTCCGGCGCGGAGCAGGCTCGCGAGCCGGTGAGCTTTCTTGATGTCGCGAGTCCAGATGCCCGCCGCCAAACCGTAGGTCGAGTTGTTTGCCTGCGCCGCAATTTCTTCGACGCTGCGGAAAGGGATCACCGTGACCACGGGCCCGAAAATTTCTTCGCGCACCACTTTCATTTTTTCATTGGTGTTCACGAGGACCGTGGGCTTTACGAAGTAGCCCTTGTCCCCGGATCGCGATCCGCCGGTAACCGCCTTTGCGCCTTCCGAGAGTCCTGATTCGAGGTAGCCGCAAACTCGATTCAGCTGTTCCTCGGAAACGAGCGGCCCCATGTCGCTCGAGGGATCCATTCCGGGACCGACGCGAATCTTGTTTGCGTGTTGCGCCACGCCGTCCACGACCTTGTCGAAAATATCGTTCTCGACGAAGAGTCGCGAGCCCGCGCAGCAGCACTGGCCGTGATTGAAGAAAATGGCGCTGGCGGCGCCGGGAATGGCGGCCTCGACGTCGGCATCTTCCAGCACGATGTTGGGAGATTTTCCGCCCAGTTCCAGGGAAACTTTTTTCAAATTGCCGGCGGCGGCCTGCAGGATTAGCTTGCCGACTTCCGTGGATCCCGTGAAGGCCACTTTATCGACGTCCGGATGCGCCGCCAAGGCCGCGCCCGCCGTCTCTCCGTATCCCGGCACGATATTCACGACGCCGTCGGGAATCCCGGCTTCTTGAATGAGTTCGCCAAGCAAAAGGGCGGAGAGAGGCGTTTGTTCCGCGGGCTTCAGCACGACTGTACATCCGGTCGCGAGAGCGGGGCCAAGTTTCCAGGCCGCCATCAGGAGCGGAAAATTCCACGGAATGATTTGTCCGACGACGCCGACCGGTTCGCGAAGCGTATAGGCCAGAAATTGGGTCGTTCCGCCGCCCGACGAAATGGGAATGGTGTTGCCTTCCACCTTGGTGGCCCAGCCCGCCATGTAGCGGAAGTGATCGGCCGTGAGGGGCACGTCGGCAACGCGCGCGATGGTGAGAGGCTTTCCATTGTCGAGCGATTCGAGCTGCGCGAATTCTTCCAGGTGCTTTTCGATCAAATCGCCAAGCTTCCAGATCATGCGGCCGCGCTCGGAAGGCGTGATCTTTGACCACGGGCCGCTTTCAAATGCGGCGCGGGCCGCTTTCACGGCGCGATTGATGTCTTCCTTATCGCCCTCGGCGACGCGGGACAGGACGTTGCCCGTGGCGGGATTGTAAGTGGGAAAAGTCTTCCCGGAGGCGGCTTCCACCCACTTGCCGTTAATGAGGATCTTGTGCGTCTTGGAAACAAATTTGGAAACATTCTGGTCGAGCAACGGTGCCGATGCTGTTGTTGCCATAGTTTGCTCTCCTTCTCTGCGATCCGAGGCTTGGATGCTTTGGATTGGCGAGGCGAAATCCAAGCTACTCCCCTGGAAGGGAAAATTCAAGCGGGCGATTGTTGCGGCCGGAGCCGGGAAGTTGAAAGGAAGGATACGAAATTCTCGATCCACTGTAATTCAAAAGCGCAGTTATTTGAATTTTCTCTTTCAACCCTTCGAGTTGCGTGGAATGCGATAAACTCACGGCATTGATGCTCATTGCGCTCCGCTATTACTGGATCACGGCGAAAGGTTACCGGCTGCGTCCGTGGGCCAGTCCCTACATTCGCTGGCGCCTGGAAACATTTTTCGGCGGGGACATGCACACGCTGGGGCCCTCGGAGTTCTTCGGGCTCATTTGGCGCGAACGCAAACAACTCAGTCGATTCCTTGCATGGACCGCCGAGCGCTGGCGAGTGCAAAAAGTAGGACAGGGCCGGTAGAGGTTTAATTTCACGTGGGCGGGAGGGATGTGCCGCCCCTGCCGGGGCTTTTCGGCAGCGGGCTGCAAGTTTTCCCACCCCGACCGGGTCGGGGTGGGCTACGATCCGCCGTCCCTCCGGGACTTCTAATTGCCGGAATGCGGAAATCTCAGATTTGAAATTCAGAATGTGAAATCCACAAAATGAAATCGCAGCCAAACAAAACTCATTCGGAAATCCCAATATCTCAAATTTCAAATCTGAAATTTCAAATTTTAGATTTGACACCAATTCTCTCTCTCGCCTGATCGGATCCGCGCGAAGGAGTGTATACTTGTAGCTGATCGACTCGAAGCAGGAGAGAAGTTCCCCCCTACCGCAAACCGCCATGAGCGAATTGAAAATATTTCAGAAGACGGAGTCGCTGCACGAAGGGCGCTGGTGGGAACCTATGCCTGACGGCCGCGTGCACTGCTATCTTTGCCCGCGGCATTGCCACATTGGGGAAGGGCAGGCCGGCTTTTGTTTCATTCGCGTGAACCAGGGCGGAAAGCTTTACAGCCTTGGATATGCTTCGCCGGCGGCGCTGCAAATCGATCCGATCGAGAAGAAGCCGCTCAATCATTTTCTGCCGGGCACGCGCGTGTTTTCGCTGGGCACGGCGGGCTGCAACATGGGCTGTTTTTTCTGCCAGAACTGGGACATTTCAAAATCGAAAGCCGACCAAGTCCGATCGGCGCACATTCCTCCGGAAGATGTTGTCGCGCTGGCGATCCGCTACGGCTGCCCCTCCATTGCATTTACGTATAACGAGCCGACGATTTGGGGCGAATACGTCATCGACATTTGCCACGCCGCGCGGGAAGCGGGAATCCGCACGGTCATGGTCACGAACGGCTACGTCACGAGGGAAGCGTTTCACGATATCTACGACCACCTGGACGCCGCGAACGTGGACTTGAAAGCGTTCACCGAAGGATTTTACGGCCGGATTACGCTCACGCATTTGCAGCCCGTGCTCGACACGCTCACGTGGCTGAAAGGGGAAACGGACGTTTGGTTTGAGATCACCAATCTGCTGATTCCGACGCTCAACGATGACCCGCGCGAAATCCGCCAGCTTTCCGACTGGGTCCTGGAACATCTCGGACCGGACGTGCCGCTGCACTTCACAGCGTTCCATCCCGATTTCAAGCTGCAGGACAAGCCGAGAACGCCTCCCGAAACGCTGCACGCCGCCCGCAAAATCGCGCTGGATGCGGGCCTGCACTACGTCTACGAAGGGAACATCCACAGCGGCGCGGGCCACACTTTCTGTCCTGGCTGCGGCAAGCTCGTGATTCGCCGGTCCTGGCACGATGTTCTGGAGAATTCGCTCCGCGACGGCGCGTGCCCCTCCTGCGGCCATGCGATCCCGGGACGGTGGTCGAATGCGCCGCCTCCATCTAATCCTATGGTCCTGCAAGCATTCGATAGAGCGGCGCGTAAGTACGGCGCGCTCAATCTTTGAATTGTGGGGATTGCGGATCTTTACGTTGAGAAGAGAAATCAGGGGCTGGCCGAAATTCACGAATCGAAAATCTCAAATTTGAAATTTCAAATCTAGAGTCCCAAAACGCAAGTCACCGTCCTCAGGCCTCAGTCACTCATCCCAACTGACGAATTGCGATTCACACATCGGTCGCTGCGGCGGCCTCAGTGCAAGCGAACCACCAGCCACGAGTCACCGGTCACCAGTCACGGCCGGACTACCCGCCATCGGCATATCCATCGGCATGCCGGAATCGGGCGGCATCGATGGCATTCCGGCGAGATACGAGTACATCCACAACTGCCATTTGCGATCTAGCTCCAGCGAAGTTGTGTCCAACACTTTAGTGACTTCGGCAACATTGGGATGCGGCATCTTTGCGGCGTAGAGTTTCCGGACCGTGTCGGCGCCGCCGAATTCGGCGATTTCGCTGACCCATGCGGCGCCCAGCAAGGTTCGGTCGTCGGGAGAGGAAATTTCGCCGCCCGGATCGACCAGCAAGCTCGCGACCTTCTTGTGACCGAGTCTTTGTTCCACTTGCGCGGCCGCCATTCCGATTTCCGCGCCGCGCCATTCGCCCACGAGCCAAACCGCTGTCCACCGGGCGAGTTGCGCATTTCCGGGCTTGCCCCAAGCGGCGTAGAGGAGCGCTTCCGCATCGGCCGCGGCGGGAAGCTGGGGGATTCGCCCCTTGAGCTTGGTGCGAATCGTCGTTCCCGTCACCGAGTAAGGCTGCTGGGTCGTCTCGCCGGCAGGCGGGACGGTGAAATCGGGGTCGAAGACCACGCGGATTTTCATGTTGGAATCGGCATCGCGCAGCTTTTTGTTCAGGCTCGTAGAGAGCGGCTCTCTCTTGTTCGCAAATCCTGACATGGCGTCCTGCGATATGGAGCCCGGAGGACAGAGAATTTCGTAGTGCGTGGAAGTCACGCGCTGCATGAAGGATTCGCGGATGAACCGGCGAATCGTGCCGCCAAAAAAGAAAAGAGCAACGGCGAGCGCCGCGACGATCAGGGAAAAGATCGCCAGCGGCTGGCTGAAACTTCTTTCGGAGGGGGCCTTTTCGGTCATGGAGTTATTTTGCCCGACGGCCGTAGCTCAAAATGTCCGGCCTGTGCAGGCTTGAAATATTTTTCGACGTCCGTGTCGGGAAAGCCGCGATTGTTCAAGTGGACGCGCAATTGTGCCTCGGAAATGGGGCCGCGGGGGAATAGGACGCGGATCGATTCAAAGACGACCTGATGCTCGGGCTCGATGAAAGGATGTTGGGAGAGATCCTGCATGAGTCTCTGCCGGTCGTCGCGATCGATCGTTTCATCGCATAGCACGCGGAGGGCCTGGAGTTCGGTTGCGAATTGTGTTTCGCTGTCCATCTCGACGGCGCCGTAGGAATTTCTCTCCGGTGAAGAAGGTGCTGCCTGGCACGATAAATATTGCCAGTCGCGCTACACTTAGTTTATTCCAGATGTGGCTTGGCCGACGAGGATTCTTCCATCCTTCAGAGGATCGCCCAACAGAATCGTTCTGGAGTAGACTACCCGCGTCGCGGAGTGGGACGCGCTCGGAAGGAGAGGGCCATATGTCAAAAGTATTCCGCCTCATAACTTTCTTGTTCCTGTTCGCATTCGCGGGCGGCGCGCTGGCGCAAGAGGCGCCCGACTGGACCAATCCGTTTCCGCCTTACCGGGTCATTGGCAATATCTATTACGTGGGGAGCCAGGGGCTTGCCTCTTACCTGATCACCACGCCGCAAGGAAATATTCTGATCAACAGCAATCTGGAAAAATCCGTCCCGATGATTCGGGAGAGCATTGAAAAATTGGGGTTTCGCTTCAGCGACACCAAGATTCTTTTGATCAGCCACGCGCATTGGGACCACTGCTCGGGCAGCGCTGCGGTAAAGGAACTGACCGGGGCCAAGTACATGGTCATGGATGCCGACGTGCCGGAAATTGAAGCCGGGGGAAAAGGCAACTTCCAATACGGAGACAATCCAGCGTCGCGCTACCAGCCCACGAAAGTCGACCGCGTGCTGCATGACGGCGACGAGGTGCGGCTCGGCGACACTGTGCTGGTCGCGCATCTGACTCCCGGTCATACCAAGGGCACGACGACCTGGACGATGAAAGTGGCGGAGGGAGGAAAGACGTACAACGTCGTCATCGTGGGCAGTCCCAATGTGAACGCCGGGTACAAGCTGGTGAATAACGCGCTCTATCCGCAAATCTCTTCCGACTACGAGCGCATGTTCCGCGTCTTGAAATCCTTGCCATGCGATGTATTTCTCGGCGCGCACGGAGATTATTATGGCATGGAGGCGAAATATGGCCGAATGAAAGAGGGCGGGCCGAATCCATTCATCGATCCCGAGGGCTACAAGAGTTATATTGCCGAACGCGAGCAAACGTTTTTCGCGGAATTGGCGAAGCAGAAGGCCGCAGTTCAGTAGGGGCCGTATGCGGCCAGGTTTCTTCCCGGGCGGAGATGCTCTGTGCAACTGTCAAGGAAGACCGGAGGTCTGTTGTGAGGAATAAAGTGCTCGGCGTTTTCATCGCGGCGATAGGTTTTCTGGCCGTAGCCATTCCGCTGGCGGCGCATCACGGTACGGCTGGCTACGACATGGAAAAAGAATTGGTCATGAAGGCGACCGTGACGGAGTGGCTGTGGGCCAATCCGCATTGTTTCCTGAAATTTGATGCAACCAACGACAAGGGTGAAGTCGCGCATTGGGCCGCCGAGGTCAGCAATCCCATTGACATGACCAGGCGCGGTTGGACCAAGCACACCTTGAATGTCGGGGATCAAGTCACGGTGACCGTGCGGCCAGCCAAGAACGGCGCGCCGGTCGGGCAACTTATGAAGGTAGTTCTTCCGAACGGGCAAACATTGATCGGGTGGAACCCTGCAGTGCGTTAGAGGCAGGCGCGTGAGGATTTCAATATGCGAATGCGATATCTGAATCCGGTCATAAGAGTCGTAGCGGTCCTGGCAATTTCAATTGGCTTGCGCGCGCAGACCGCTCAGCCTCAAAAATCACAAGCGGCGAAAACTCATAAGGCCGCCCCTGCCCCTCGCCGCGACCTGTCCGGTATTTGGGGAGTGGAAGACAAGCTAATACTGGCAGGTATCTCGCCGGCGGGAGTGAAGTCGCATGCACCTTTCACGGCTTTGGGCGAGAACATAGCCAACAATGTCTACAAGCCCGGAGACGGGCCCAGAAAAGTTCCTATTGGGCTGGTCAATGATCCATTGGACGGGTGCGATCCGGCGGGATTTCCGCGCGACCTGCTGTTTGAGCTGCGGCCGTTTCAGGTCGTCCAGACTCCCAAAAAGATGCTGATCGTGTATCAGTACCAGCGCGTGTGGCGGGTCATCTGGACGGACGGGCGAGAACTTCCGAAGGATCCCGATCCGAGTTGGTATGGATACTCGGTGGGGAAGTGGGAGGACGATTACACATTTGTCGTGGAGACGGTTGGAACGGACGAAAGGACATGGCTTGACAATGCCGGGAACCCGCACAGCGGCGAAATGCGCGTCGAAGAGCGATACCACCGGTTGAGCCATGACGCCGTGGAGTTGACCGTCAAGATCGACGATCCCAAGATTTACACGGAGCCATGGCTCGCCCGCGACAAATTCCCGCTCACATTGATGCCTGCCGACACGGATATCGTTGAGATGATCTGCGCGCCGAGCGAGGCGGAAGAATACAAGAAGGTGATGGCCAACCCACTTTCCAAGTAGAAGCTCGCTTTCGGTTTATGTAGCGCCCGCCTTCAGGCGGGCATGTGCTTGGATCCAAAGTGCCCGCCTGAAGGCGGGCGCTACAAAGTCGTGTCAACTTTGAGTTCTCACACAGACTCTGAAGGAGCGCAGGTTCCCCCTCCGCCCTTTTAGGGCGGAAGATGAGATTTGGGCACGATACCCGGGGCGTTGCCCCGGGCTTGCATCCTCCGCGCCGTTGGCGCGATATCGTGGCCGTATTTTTAAACGAGAGAAACTACCAATCAGGATTTACAGGCTGCGGAAAAAGTAATTTATTTTGTCATTCCGAGCGAAGCGAGGAATCTCTCTTGGATTGAAACGCAGGAAAAGAGAGATTCCTCGGCGCGCAGCGCGCCTCGGAATGACAAAAAGTGAGTATTTCCGCAGCCTGTTTAGCTGACATGCCCCAACATTCCAAAATTCCAAACAACAATTTTCCTTAGCCTATTTGTGTTTGTTTTCCACGTGCTCGTCAATCCACTTCAAGATTAGATCGGCGACCTGGTTGCTATTCTTGTCCTGCATGAGCATGTGGCTGTTTCCGAACTGCCCGTACTTTGGCAAGTGCATCATAGTCGCATCGCCTCCCGCTGCCTTCACCTGTTGAACGAATTGCTGGCAAGTGTCAAATCTCTCTTGCCACTTGATTGGGGAGGAAGGCACATCACCGAGGTGGTCGCCGAAGACGACCAGCACCGGAATCTTCGCCAAGCTTGCAATCTTCTCCGAGTTCAGCGCGGGGCACGTTGTTTCAATCGTGATCATGGCTTTAATGTCTGCCGGATTGATGAGCGCCGCCTGTTCGGGAAAGAAACCCGATTCGGAGTGGCCCATCAGGATTGCGCCCTTCAATTTGATGGCCAGGCCCGATAGATTCGTCCACGTGGGATTGACAGCGGGAAGTCCGCCATTAAGATCCGGGATCACTTGTTTCCCGAACTCTTCGAACGCCTCCACAGGGAACTGTTCATCAGGGAACGCTTTCCCGGCGGATGGGCCGAACCGGAAGCCCAGCCAGGCAATTTCGTGGGTGGCTGTGCGCATCTCGGGCATATCGCTCGGCGGGCGCTTTCCCAACTTAATTTCATTGTAGATGGTTGAGTCGAACCCGGAACGCGCGCGCGAAACCTGATCGGGAAGATAAACGGCGCGATGTTTCCTGAGAAAATATTCGTTCCAGCCCATGCGCCCGTCGGGAGTAGTCTCGTAGCTCTTCGAGCTGAGGCAGCATCCATGTACCATGACGACAGGGACATGCGCATCGGCGCCCTCGGGAATCTGATACTGAACGTACATCTGGTCAACCGTGATGTTTCCGCTGTTGATCCCGGAGCCCAAAAATCCCGTGGTAGATCCGGTGAGCGCGTCCGTGAAGACGGTACGGCCACCGACAAAGAAGCTGCCTTGCTCCTTCAGGAGAAGGGAATCGGCCATCGTCACGCCCGCGGCGGCCAGCAATAGTGCCGAAATTGCCGCGAGCCGAACAAACGGGCGCGCTGGTTGTGCAAATCGAGGCGTGTTTTTCACGGGGTTCTCCTCTGGCTAAATCTCGGCTTGCGGAAAGGTACCACGCTTTGTGGCTCCGAGCGAAGGTTTGGAACGCCACGTCGTCGGCCAATTTCCGATATGGCGACTTCTCATCCCATCTGAAAACGGGATTACCCGAATGTGGTGCTCAGTACCCGGTGAAGGTGAGTTGACGCCAAGTCTTTAGGCCGTACGAACGTTCTCACCGCGCCTGGCTCGCTTTCCCCTGGGCGACAGGATGGAACAGGAGGAATCGGAATCTGACAAATGTCAGACGGGCTCAGTTACTCTTATAGGCGCTGAAGACGAACTAGGAGGATGTATGAATAAGATAATGGCACTAGCGGTTGTCCTGATCCTTTGTGCTCCTGTGATGGCCAAAGAGAATCCAGCCGACTATCCCTTAAAAGCGCACGTAGTTTCGGTGGTATCACCTAAGGACGGTCCGATACCGGGACCGCCGTTGAAATGCGCGCCTCCCCGGCTAGGGGAAACCATGATTCAGATCGGCAACGTGCTGTACACGGCTGAGTGCAGACACAAAGAAATCGAAGTTGGACAAGACTATCAGGCCCAACTGTACGAAAAAAGTATTTCCTTGCTGTTTAACGATAAGGTCATTTCCTATCGAGTGCGCGGAAAGCAAGACGTCGTTAAACCGTAAATGTATCGCTAGAGCGACCAGAAGCCGTCCCAGCCGAAGCCCACGAGGAAATACTGGACGAATGGTCCAACAAACGGCTGCGCCGACAAACCGGGAGCACGTTTCCCAACTCTTGACAAATAGGATGATCGGCAACTGGGGTTAAGGCAAATAATTTGTTCGCGGCACACGGAACAATTTTATTCCTGGAGCATCCCCGTCGTGTTTCGCTTGGGCACGAATCCGACTGGGATGCGCGCGATTTCTTTCATCGACTTGATGTCGACTGCGGAAACGTCATTCGTCACTGCATTCGCCACGTAAGCCGTCTTGCCGTCAGGAGTAAGCGTGAGCCATGCCGCGCCCATCCCGCCGAGTTCCGCCGCTCCCACAACCTTCAGATCCGGCAACGAGTACGAATACAGCATGTTGTTCACCCGGCTGTTGACGAGCAGCAGCTTGCCGTCCGGAGTGACGGCCATGCCGTGCGATGGATCGGAGCCTTCCGGAACTTCCTTCTTGCCCGGCAGTAGGGCTGGATTCGTAATGCGCTTGATTTCCTCGTGCGAAGCAAAATCGATGACCGCGAAACCGTTAAAATCGGTCAACTGAACGAACAAATATTTGGTGGACCCGTCGGGATTGGTCGACATGGTCATCGGACGGACGCCTCTATCCATTTGAATGACCCAGGCGACTTCGTTGGTCGCCGTGTCCACCACGTTCACTGCTTTGGCGGGGATGGAGCCGGCCACAACGTATTTGCCGTCCGGCGTAACGTACGGATTGTGGATGGTGCCCTTCGTCCGGATGGTCTTGACGTTCGTAAGCGAAGCGGTGTCGATCACGTCGAGGCCGCCGGGCGCCTGCGCGATGGCGACGTAGACCGAGCGCCCATTCGGAGTTACGGAGATGTTGTTGGGATGTCCGCTCAGCGGGATTCGCTTGGTCACTTCCAGCGTCTTGGGGTCGACCACGTCCAGCGTCTTGGCCGCTTCGTCACTGATGTAGATCCGTGTGCCGTCCGGGGCTACGGCAACGCCATGGTTCACTTCAATCCCCTTGATTTCTCCCACCACTTTGTTGGTCGCCGGATCAATAATGTGGACGTTGTCTCCGGCGGAGTTGGTTTGAAGAATCCGGACCACCTTGTTTGGCGCGGCCTTCAAGGACACCAGGCACAGAGCCATCCCCGCCAGAATGATGAGACCACCGCGAAACAGATGTTTGTTCGTCATCTTCGTCAACGCTCCTTATAGATCGCTTGGCCCGCAGCCTGCCCCGCGCTACTCCACCTTTCTCCCTTGAATAAACGCCTTTAGTATAAGCCACTCCGGATCGTTCTTCGAGTCGAAATGCTTGCCCCCATTATGAAAGAAATCCCCCCCGGCCGATTCGGCCAGCGGGTGAATGAGCAAGGGACTTTCCAGATCGCCGGCGGTGGCCACGCGCTTGACCAATTCAAAGTTCTTGCGTGATTCCTCTTCGCTCCAGCTCGTCTCTCCAGGGGCCAGCGGCACCATTTTCAACGGCGCATTATTCGACGCGTGGCATGCAACGCACCGCGCGTGGCCGGGGCGCTTGTTCAGAAAGACGGGTTCCACCTGCGTCTTGAAATATTCGTAATCCAGCGAGGGAGCGGAGGAAGAAGCTGACTGGCTCTCCTGCGGTTGCTTGGCACCGGCCAGCCCGGACGCGGTCAAAAGCAAACATGTCCCTGCGAGTAGAAGATAAGAGCGCATACCCTATCTTAATCCTTTCAGCCGAGAATTCTCTTTGCACCTTTCGAATGAACTCCGTTATACACCCATCTCTCGGAATCTCATCCAAAGTTTCCCAAGGCCTGACAAACGGGATTGTCGAAAACTGGGAATCCGCCACATGCGGCCAGAGCGAGTCACCGAAAAGCCGACTTGTCAGGGTGACGGACGAGTTTTGGTTGAATGACTAGCCACCGTCAGCCAGAGCCTTGCAGTGTCCTTTATCACCTATCAGCGTGCCGCCAATTTTTCAAAATCGGGGTACGACCTTGCTTCCACAACGTTGCGTTCAGGCGGCTGGACTTTTGTTTCGATTGCGCGCACCAATATTCTGAGAGCAGATTCCATCGTGACGGATGTCATTACAGCGGCGGCCAGGATGCCTCCATCCACCAGAGGTTTCACTTGTCCGGCAATACCACTGCCGATGAATCGCAATCCGAGCCATTTTTCCCGCTGTTCTGGATTGTCGATATTTCGGAATGCCTTTCTGGCTCCTAAAGCAATTTCATGGCTTTGAGTGGCCACCAGGTCAAAGTTTTCCCCGCGAGAGGACGCAACCTGTAACCGGGTGCTTGTACTTTGATAGGCGCTCTCTTCGTTCCAATTGCTGTGGATCGTCGTGATCCGTATATTCCGGGGCTTGGTACTTTCCATGCCCTCGCGTCGCTGAAGCGCTACAGAGCTCATGCTCGGCCCCTCGATGTACAAGACAGATCCGCCCTGGGGCAAAAGTGCGGCAAGCTGCTTGCCCTGAAGCTGGCCAATTTCGCGTTGTCCTTGAGTCACGGTAAATACGGGAACGCTCGGGCTTTTGCGAAGCTGCGTGATGTAATCCACCTCGCTGTTACTCATAACCCACGCAATTCCTTTTGCAACCGCCGCTTCGGCGACGCGGCGGAGCCCGGTCACGCTCAGAGGTTCAACTAAGATTGCGTTGGGCCTGGCTTCCGCGGAGGATTCGACGATTTTGAGTAACTGCTGGCTCTGAGTTGTAGAATCATCGTCTGCCTGGATGACTTGTAGATCGAGGCCCAGACGTTGTGCGGTGGACCTTGCTGCTGACTTCTGCTCATGTTGGTAGGCGTTATCGTTCGGAAGTGAAACTACGACTCGCAGTCTCTTCATGCACCGCTTCTCCAGATAGTCAGCATCGACAGTATACCTCGCCCGGTTGCAGCATCCTGATTCTCTGAAACATCGTGATACCGAAACAACCAACTCGCTTGTCGTTTGGCGGGAGCCTGCTCTGCCGTTGCCTGAAATTGATAGACGGGATTGTCGGAGACTGGGCCACCACCTAACGCCGGTCCCCTGAATTGCGGCGCCCATGGCGCCAATCGGGAGATTGGCGTTCCCGGGTTTTAGACTTCCGCGGTCGTGATTGCTCCGAGAGACGCGGAACTCACGAGCGCGGCGTACTTCGCGAAAACGCCGGTCTTGTAGCGCGGCGCGGGCGGTTTCCATTTTGCGAGGCGCGCCTTGATTTCGGCGTCGCTCAATTCAACGCGCAGGCTCTTTGTCGCAAGATCGAAAACGATTTGATCGCCCTCGGCGACGATGGCGATGGGACCGCCGCGCGCGGCTTCGGGAGCGGCGTGGCCTGCCATCAAGCCGCGCGTCGCGCCGCTGAAGCGGCCGTCGGTCAAGAGCGCCACGTCTTCGCCCAAGCCGAGGCCCACGAGGGCGGCAGTGAGCCCGAGCATTTCGCGCATGCCGGGCCCTCCGCGCGGCCCTTCGTAACGCACGATGACGACGTCGCCTTTTTTGATTTTTCCATTCACGGCGGCATCCATCGCGTCTTCTTCTCGATCGAAAACTCGTGCCGGGCCTCGGTGGTGAGGCCTTTCGTGGCCGGAAGTTTTCACGACGCATCCTTCCGGGACCAGATTGCCCCGCAAAATCATCAGGCCGCCCGTGGTTTTAATCGGATCGGAAAGTGCGTGCACGACATCCTGGCCCGGTCGTTCCTTCACCGTGAGCGCTTCCTCGTCCAAAGTTTTCAGGCTGGCCGTCATTTGCCCGCGATGGAGCAAGCCTGCGTCCAGAAGACGCTTTGCCAGCAGCGCAGTCCCTCCGGCGTTGTACAAATCGACGGCGGTGTATTTCCCCCAGGGTTTCATGTCTGCTAGAAGAGGAGTTTTCGCGCTGATGTCGCCGAAATCGTCGAGATGAAGTTCAATGTCCGCTTCCTTGGCCATAGCGAGCAAATGCAGGACGGCGTTGGTTGAACCACCTGTCGCCACGACGGAAAAAATCGCGTTTTCAAACGCTTGGCGCGTAAGAATTTTGCGCGGCGTTATGCCCTTGCGAAGCAACTCCATCACCAGAGTCCCGGCGCGGTAGGCGGCTTCGTCTTTGCGCGGATCGGTGGCGGGAACGTTGCCGAGTCCGATGGGCGTTAGGCCAATGAATTCCAAGGCCATTGCCATTGTGTTTGCCGTGAACTGGCCGCCGCATGCGCCCGCGCCCGGACACGCCACGCTCTCAATTTCCTTGAGATCGGCGTCGGACATTTTTCCGGCGGAATGCGCGCCGACGGCTTCAAACACATCCTGAATCGTGACATCGTGTCCGCGAAAGCGGCCTGGTTGAATGGAGCCGCCGTAGAGGACGAGCCCCGGCAGGTTCAGGCGCGTCAAGCCCATCGCGGTTGCGGGGATGGTCTTGTCGCATCCGGCGAGGGCGATCATCGCGTCGAACATGTAGCCCATTCCGACGAGTTCGATCGAATCGGCGATCACCTCGCGGCTTACGAGGGAAGCCTTCATTCCCTCGGTGCCCATGGTTTCGCCGTCGCTGATGGCGATGGTGTTGAATTCGAGCGGCGTGCCGCCAGCGGCGCGGATCCCGTCTTTTACTTTTTCCGCGAGCTTGCGAAGGTGCGAATTGCAGGGCATTGCTTCGATCCAGGTATTCGCAACGCCGACGAGCGGCTTGGCCAGGTCATCGTCGGTGAGGCCGATCGCGTAAAAATAAGCGCGCGCGGGCGCCCGCGACGGGCCGTCGACGATAATGCGGCTGTGTTCCCTGAGACGCGAGTCCATGATTCCTCCGGAAGGAATGTGATTGGTGACTGGTGATTCGTGAAAAAATTGCAAACGGGGCCAGTGGAACAGGCTTCAGCCTGTGGGGTCTTGTCCTTGCAAGGCCTAAAGGCCACAGGCTGAAGCCTGTTCCACTTGGGGCCTGTTCCACTCGAAGCCTGTGCCACACAACAACTCTCTGGCCGAGCAGTCCCTACGCGCCTTCGGCGATGACTCGGTTCTTTTTCATCCACGGCATCATCGAGCGCAATTCCGCGCCGACTTTTTCGATCGGATGCTTCTGTCCCGCTTCCCGGAGCCGCTTGAAATTTTTGAGGCCGGTCGCGGCTTCGTTCATCCATTCCTTGGCAAATTTGCCGGATTGAATGTCTGAGAGGATGATCTTCATGCGCTCCTTGGTAGCCTTGTCGATTACGATGGGGCCGCGGGTCAAGTCACCGTATTCGGCCGTGTTTGAAATCGAGTAGCGCATTTCGGAGATACCGCCTTCGTAGACCAGGTCCACGATCAGCTTCATCTCGTGGCAGCATTCGAAGTAGGCCATCTCGGGCGCGTAGCCCGCTTCGACCAGCGTTTCGTATCCCGCCTGAATCAGCGCGGTGAGGCCGCCGCAGAGCACGGACTGCTCGCCGAAGAGGTCCGTTTCGGTCTCCTCGCGAAAATTCGTTTCGATCACTCCGGCGCGCGCGCCGCCGATGCCGCTGGCGTAGGCGAGGCCAATTTTCTTCGTGTCGCCGGCCGGATCCTGATGGATGGCCAGCAGGCAGGGAACTCCCGCGCCTTGGGAGAACTGATGGCGCACGAGGTGACCCGGGCCTTTCGGAGCGACCATGAACACGTTGACGTCCTTGGGCGGCTTGATGAATCCGAAATGGATCGAGAAGCCGTGCGCGAGCGCCAGATATTTTCCGGCGCGCATGGCCGGCGCGACGTCGGCATCGTAAATGCCCGGCGTCAGCTCATCGGGAGTCAGGATCATGACGATGTCGCCTTCTTCCGCGGCCTGGCGCACCGACATTACTTTTAGTCCGGCCTTTTGCGCCTTGGCGACGGACGCGCTCGTGCTCTTCAGGCCGACAATCACGTCGCAGCCCGAGTCCGCCAAATTCATGGCGTGGGCATGGCCTTGCGATCCAAAACCGATCACGGCAATTTTCTTGTTCTTGATGTAGTTCAAATCCGCGTCTTTATCGTAGTAAACCTTCACATTTCCTCCTGTTGCGTTTCTGGGTTGGCGATTTCAGTTGCTGAACTTTTTCTGTTTGCGCGCGTTGTTGAATTGCACTGGCGCGCTTTAGTAGCACAGGCTTCAGCCTGTGGGTTTCCGTCACGGCACCGGGCAGAAAACCCACAGACTGAAGTCTGTGCTACTGAAGGCCATCCGCGGCAACAAATAGTTTAAACCTTTGCTTGCGGGTAGCATCCAAGAATTTTTATAGAATCGGCAAACTCTTTCAGCTCATCGAGCGCCGCTCGCGTTTCCGCATTTTTAAGCGAGGCCTGGAGATCGAGATAAAAGCAGTAGCTCCAGGGCGTGCCGGGAATGGGGCGGCTTTCAATTTTCAGCAAATTCAGGTTGCGCCGGGCGAAGGCGTTCAGCGCGGAGCACAGCGATCCCGGCTTATGCGCCAGGTGCAGGACGAGCGAAAGCTTGTCTGCGTTTTCCGCGACCTCGGCGGAAGTAGCTAGCAATAGGAAGCGCGTGTAATTTTCCGGATGATCCTCGAGGTGCTCGCGAAGAATCACGCCGCCGTAAACCTTCGCCGCGCGTTTGCTGGCGATCCCCGCCTTCGTTGCGTCTCCGGCGCCCATCACTTCCCGAACGCTTCCCGCGGTGTCGTCGGTCGCCACGCGCTTGATCGAAGGGTGGCTGGCGAAGAATCGCTCGCACTGGGCTAAGGCGACAGGATGAGAAGAAACCTGCGTGATGCGCTCAAAGGCCGCGCCCGGAACGCCGATCAGGTTGTGCACAATCGGAATGACGACTTCGGCTTGGATGTGGAGACCGCTCGAAATCAGCAAATCGTACGAACGGTGAACCGACCCCGCCAGGCTGTTTTCAATCGGCGCGAGGATGTAGTCGGCGACGCCATCCTGGATGCTCGTATAGAGCGCCTCGAATGTGGTCCGCGGAACGAGGTCGATGTCCTCGCCAAGGAGCTTGACGGCTGCTTCCTCGCTGAATGCGCCGCGCTCGCCTTGAAAGGCGATTCGGGAAGAGGGAGGGACCTTCATTCCCATCGTCCACAGATTAGTATTTGCGAATTCTGGCGTCCCGGCATAAGCAATCAAGCTATCAGGGCGCGAAGCCGTCAGTCAAACGTTCCGCATGTTGGGCGGACGCTCATTTTGAAAAAGACCGTGCCCTCTCCGTCCCGAAGTGCGCGGGACGGAGAGGCCTCTACAAAAGCGCATCGGTGCGGTCGGTTTTGTAGAGGCCGCCCGTTTTTTGGGCGGGCAGCTTTTCGGTTTTTTCAATGAACCGGACGTGCAAAGGTTCGCACGCTCTAGGCGTGCGGGACGCGCTTGCCGCCGAGCACGGTCGCGCTCGGGAGGAGCCTCTGGTGGCCGGTGATCTTGTTATTGTAGTTATCGAGGAAATCGAAATTTCCCTTTCGAAGCTCGAGCACGGCAACGTCAGCGGGCGCGCCCACGTTGAGCGTGCCGCGGTCGTTGAACAACGGGAAGATGCGCGCGGCATTCACTGTGGCTCGTGCGATGGCCTGATCGAGCGTCATGCCGTAACCGAAAAGTTTGGACATGCAGTTGGGAAGGTCGATGACACCGGTCTCATGGGCGTTCGTGTTCCAGTCGGTGGAGAAGGTATCGGGCCAGAAGCCGGCCTTCATGATCGCGCCAATCGTGTCCCACCTCATGTGCCCTTTCTGTCCATTGCCAACGTCGAACCAGACGCCGCGGCGGCGCGCCGCCATCACTTCGGGCAGGATGTGGCCGCTGTCGTCGATGATGCTGTTCGGCGGCGGCGCGAACATGTGGGTGACGATGTCGCCGCGCTTCAACAGGGCGAAGAGCTTGGGTATCGGCGTGATGGTCTGCCCCATGTGGATCATCACGGGCAGGCTGAAGGAAGTGGCAACTTCCTGCGTTCGGCGGAGCACTTCGTAATCGTTCTCACCTGCGACATCCCGCGACAGCCGCGCCTTGACGCCGACGATGAAGTCGCGGTTTTTCGCGATCGCTTCGCGCGCCGCATCGACATCAGCGTTCTTCAGGTCCATGGTGTCACCATCGGGCAGGATCCCGGCGCGGCCGATGTTGATGAGCACGCGGCCCTGCTGAATCGACGTTCGCGCGACGGCAATCGTATCCCCGATGTGATCGGCCCCTTGCGATCCCGCATCGATCCATCCGGTCACGCCGTCCTGCAGGACGAGGCCGGGCCCCTGGGTGAAGCGTCCGCAATGGGTGTGGATATCGAGCAGGCCGGGGACGACGAGTTTTCCATGCGCGTCGATGGTGTCGGCTGCATCGCCGGCGATGGAAGCTTCGACGGCGACGATGCGGCCTCCCGAGATCGCCACGTCGCGGATCGCATCGAGCCGGACGGAAGGATCGATGACGCGCCCGCCCTTGATGATCAGGTCATAGCTCGCCGCGAATACTTTTCGCGCGCGGGCGAACATAGCCATGCCCGCGCTTGCAGCAGCGACTGAAAGAAATCGACGCCGATTCAACATCGCAGCCTCCCTAAGGTGTTTTGAAGGTCAGATATTGAGCGCGTTGAACGTGTCTGTCAACAAGGGATCGCCCAGAGGCATTCCTGTGCCCAAGTGCGGGGAGGGGGCGGAACCGTCACTCACGACCAACCCTACAATTTATTCAGACCGTCAAGGCCGGCGACTTTGTAGGCTTCGGCGAAGGTAGGGTAATTGAAAACCGTGTCGCGAAAATAATCCATGGTGCCGCCGAAGGTGAGGACGGCCTGGCCGATGTGCACGATTTCCGCGGCGCTTTCTCCGATGACGTGGATGCCGAGGACTTTGCGAGTGTCCGGGTGGAAGAGAATTTTCAGCATGCCGGTGTGGTCGCCGACGATTTGCGCTTTGGCCAGCTCTTCGTATTTTGAAATTCCGACTTCAAAGGGGACGTGGGATTCGGTCAACGTGGCTTCGGTCTGGCCGACCATGGAAATTTCGGGGATGGTGTAGATGCCGTAGGGAAGGAGAGCCGTGCTCATTTCGGCGGGGGCGCCAAAAATGTGGCAACTGGCCATGCGCCCCTGTTCCATGGACGTGGAGGCGAGCGAAGGAAATCCGATGACGTCTCCGGCCGCGTAAATATTCGGGACAGACGTTTGGAAGGACGCATTCACTTCCAACTTGCCGCGCGACGCCGTCTTGAGACCAGCGGCGTCGAGGTTCAGCAGATCGGTATTGGCCTGGCGGCCGACCGCGTACATCAGGCAGGTGGCGTGAATGTGCTTGCCGCTTTCGAGATTCGCGACGACGCGTCCGCGCTCGTCCATTTGAATCGCCGTGACTTTTTCGCCCAGCCGGAAAATGGCTCCCTGCCGGCGCATGTGGTAGCGCAGCGCTTCCACGATTTCGGAATCGACAAAATCAAGAAGCTCGGGTCTCTGTTCGATCAGAGTGACTTCCACGCCCATGGCCACGAGCATGGAGGCGTATTCGAGGCCAATCACGCCGCCGCCCACGATGATGAGTTCGCGCGGGATCTCTTCCATCTGAAAGAACTGGTCGCTGGCGATAATTTTTTTCCCGTCAAATGGGATATCACCGGGGTGGGAAGGGCGCGTGCCGCAAGCGATCAGAACGTGGCTCGCGTGAAGCATGTGCGCTTCGGTCGCGCCTTGCACTTCGATGGTGTTGGCATCCAGGAACTGCGCGGTGCCGCAGAGCAGGTCGATCCCGTTGCGGCGCAACTGGTCGCGCACAACGCCGGTTTCGCGCTCCACGACTTGCGAAACGCGGGCGGCCAAATCGCGAATGGAGATGCGGTCCTTGACGACGTAATCGTTTCCGTAAAACGAGCGATGGCGGAATCCGGTAAGGTGAAGAATGGCTTCGCGCAGGGTCTTGCTAGGTACCGTGCCACCGTGGATGCAAACGCCGCCGACCATGTCGTTTCGATCCACCATGGCCACGCGCTTGCCGAGCTTCGCGGCGGCAATGGCGCCTTTTTGGCCCGCAGGCCCGCTGCCAACGACGACGAGGTCGTATTGAATCGGTTGCATCAATCCTCTTCTGCCAGGTTCACGCAGAGTGTCTGTAAGCAAAGGTGTGCGCCCTCACGGTTGAAATGGCATGAAATCCGCTCGCGCACAGTGTATGGGAGCCTTGGCGCGGAAACAATCCCGCGACCGGTGATTCTCGCCCTCATGGAGTTCGCCCTCTGCAACCAATTCCAGTCTAAGTGGTCTGGACGCAATAGCTTTGCGTCAATCGTGAATATTTGTGAAAATGAGTTCCATCGAGAAATTGAATCGCCAATCCCCACAACTTCCCAATATTAAGACGCCCAGATGAAGGCCAGGTTGCGCTTCCAATAATTTTTATCGGCCACATTGATATTTCGCTTTACCGCCTTTCGTGGGGAAACAGATTGGGAAACCATGCTAGCCCAAATCATGGGAGAATAAGCAAAGGGGAACCCTTGGAATCCTTCGGAATTATTGTAACCAAAGTGGGTCTTGGAGCCCTCTAAGACATTAGATTCAACGGTGTAGACAAGAACAAGAACTGGAGCATTCCGGATAGAAGATGCACATCTCCGCGCCATTCATTCGACGGCCCGTTGCGACTTCGCTTTTGAGCGTCGCGATCCTGCTTGCAGGCGCTGTCGCCTTTTATTTATTGCCCGTGGCAGCGCTTCCCCACGTGGATTTTCCCACGATTTATGTTCGCGCACAGTTGCCGGGCGCGAGTCCTGAGACTGTAGCGTCATCCTTGGCCACACCGCTGGAGCGCCAGTTCGGCCGAATCGCGGGCGTCACGCAAATGACTTCCGCAAGCCAGTTGGGCAACACAGGGATCACACTTCAGTTCGATCTGGACCGGGACATCAACGCGGCGTCCCGCGACGTGCAGGCGGCCATCAATGCGGCCGCCGGACAATTGCCGGCCGGCCTGCCACAACTCCCGTGGTATCGCAAGATTAATCCGTCTGAAACCGACATTTTAGATTTGTCACTTTCCTCGGACACAATTCCCAGGAGCCATCTATACGATTTGAGCGATTCCATACTTGCGCAAAAAATATCCCAGGTCGACGGCGTAGGCCAGGTGAACACGTACGGGGGAGCAAAACCGGCGGTTCGCGTGGACGTAAATCCCAACGCGCTGGCTCACTATGGGATTAGTTTGGAGGCGGTGCGAAACGCTCTTCAATCCGCGAACGCCAACTCTCCCAAGGGGAATCTGGAGGATGTATCCAACCGATGGGTTTTGTCAGACACCGACCAGCTCCTGAAGCCCGAGCAGTACGCGCCGTTGATCGTGGCGTACCACAACGGAGCCCCCGTGCGGTTGAGCGACATTGCGAAAGTAACAGAGGGAATCGAAGATCTGAGAAATTCGGGATACGCGAACGGGAAGCCCGCCGTGGTGATCGGGATTGGGCGGCAACCCGGCGCAAACATAATTGAGACCGTAGACCGTATAAAAGCGCTGCTGCCTGAGCTGCGCGCCTCGATTCCCCCTTCGGTCACATTGCTTCCCACTTTTGATCGCACGAAGACGATCCGGGCATCCGTCAATGATATCGAGTTCACCTTGTTGCTGACGGTCGCCCTGGTGGTGATGGTCATTTTCCTGTTCTTGCGCAACGCCTGGGCGACGATCATTCCCAGTATCGCGGTTCCGCTGTCCATCATCGGAACGTTCGGAGTGATGTACCTGCTGGGTTACAGCCTCGATAACCTTTCGCTGATGGCCCTGGCGATCTGCACCGGATTTGTGGTGGACGACGCCATTGTGGTGATCGAGAACATCACACGGTATCTGGAAGAGGGGGAGTCGCCGCTGGCTGCGGCGATGAAGGGATCGCGCGAAATTGGATTCACGGTATTGTCGATGAGCGCTTCGCTGATCGCGGTGTTCATCCCACTCCTGCTGATGGGCGGAATCATCGGGAGATTGTTCCGTGAATTTGCAATCACGTTGAGCGTGGCCATCGTGGTTTCCCTGTGCGTGTCGTTGAGCACGACTCCGATGATGTGCGCCCTGTTCCTGAAATCGGAAAAGGACATGAAGCGCGGGAAATTGTATCGGGCGAGCGAACGGGTATTTCAATGGAGCGTGTCAACCTACGCTTCGGGATTGCGCTGGGTTTTGCGCCATCAGCCCTTTATGCTCGTGCTTACGGGCGCGACCATTTGCCTCAGCGTTTACCTCTATATTGTGATTCCCAAAGGTTTCTTCCCGCAGCAGGATACCGGCCTGATGGCGGGAAATATCCTCGGCTCCCAGGATACTTCCTTTCCCGTGATGCAGGAAAAAATGAAGCAATATACCGACATTGTCATGAGCGACCCGGCGGTTCAAGGCACCGCGGCAAACACCGGAGGCGGGGCCGAAAATACCGGGCGCATGCAAATCGAATTAAAACCGATCGGCGAGCGGAAAGTAAATGTGGATCAAGTCATCGCACGCCTCCGGCGCAAACTTGCGGTAGTTCCCGGAGCAACGCTATTCCTCCGGGCGTACCAAGACATCACGGTGGGCGGAAGGATCAGCAGTTCGCAATATCAGTACACGCTCTCGAGCGAAAATCTGAATGATCTTCAGGAATGGGCGCCTCGCGTCGAAGCCATGATGAAGAAGTTGCCCCAGTTGCGGGATATTGCCAGCGATCAGCAGACGCGCGGTTTGCAGGCCACCCTGGTGATTGACCGCGACACGGCGTCGCGGCTCGGGATTTCACCGTCGACGATCGATAACACGCTCTATGACGCGTTTGGCCAGCGGCAGGTCTCCACGATTTACACGCAATTGAATCAGTATCACGTGGTGCAGGAAGTCGATGCGAACTTTCGGGACAGCACGGACGCGATTCAGGGACTCTATGTGCGATCGTCGACTGGAACTCAGGTGCCCTTGAGCGCTTTTACTCACTATGAGACTCAGAATACCGCCCTCGCCGTTAACCACCAGGGCCAATTTCCCGCGGTTACGATCTCTTTCAACCTTGGAGAAGGAGTTGCATTGGGCGACGCCGTGACAGACATCGAATCGGGGGTCTTGCGAATGGGACTCCCTTCCGATATTCACCCGACGTTCCAGGGGAACGCGCAGGCCTTCCAGTCTTCGCTGTCGAGCCAGCCGTGGCTCATTCTGGCCGCGCTGGTCGCTGTCTACATTGTGTTGGGGATGCTGTACGAAAGTTATATTCACCCGGTGACCATTCTCTCGACGTTGCCCTCGGCCGGCGTGGGAGCACTCTTAGCTTTGCTGGCATTTCACAACGAATTGACGGTCATTGCGCTCATTGGAATCGTTCTGTTGATCGGCATTGTAAAGAAGAACGCCATCATGATGATCGATTTTGCCCTGGAAGCGGAGCGTTCCGGAAAAACTCCCGAGGAAGCCATCTATCAGGCGTGCCTGCTGCGTTTTCGTCCCATCATGATGACGACCATGGCGGCGCTGTTTGGAGGCTTGCCGCTGGCGCTGGCGGCCGGCACCGGCGCGGAATTGCGCCGGCCTCTCGGGATCAGCATCGTCGGGGGATTGATGGTCAGCCAGGCCCTCACGCTGTATACGACTCCCGTGATCTACCTCTACATGGACCGGCTGCAACAGCGGTTCCGACGGCGCAAACCTGTGACTGCGATTCCTGGTGAAATTCCCCCAACTCCGGCGTCTCTCCAAGGCCCGTCGCTGACTTAAGCTTCGAGGTGCCGTACAATTGGGTCGGAACGCCGCATGAAAATTCTGCCCACCCTTGCGACTGTGGTCCTGCTGTCCGGGCTATGCGCCAGTCTCTTGGCCTTCCAGGGGCGCGTGTTCGAGGAAGAGGAAGACGCACCGCCGCTTGCCGATGATGCGCATCAGAACGCGGAATGGGCATTTGCGCGTTACCATTTCCGATCCAACAATGATGAAGGCGGCTTCCGGCGTTTCCATCTCTGGGCGGCGGATTATCCGAAAGCGGACCGGCAATTCACCATGGGTGTGCGGCGCCTCACGCGCCTGCATGCACGGGGCGTGGAACAGATTGTTGATGCGGATTCCGACGAGCTATTCAATTGGCCGTGGATTTACATGGAACATGGCAATGGCTGGAATCTCACGGAGGACGAGGCGCTACGGCTCCGCCAGTACTTGTTACGGGGCGGTTTTCTCTTGTCGGATGATACGCACGGAGATTATGAATGGGAGTCGCTCGTCGAAGGATTGGAAATGATTCTTCCCGGGCGGCCAATCGAAGATCTGAAGAACGACGACGAAATTTTTCACGTGATGTATGACCTGGACGACAGAGTCCAGATCCACGGTACGCGATTTCTCTGGGGAGGCTGGCCATACTCGCCTGATATGGTTGTGCCGAAATGGAGGGCGATCCGTGACGACAAGGGCCGAATCATGGTGGCCATCTGCCACAACTCTGATGTGGGTGACGCCTGGGAATGGGCCGACAGTCCGCACTATCCCGAACGGGAGACTGGATTGGCTTACCGAATCGGAATCAATTATATCCTCTTCGATATGACGCATTGATTCTTCCGCAGCACGAATCGACGACTGGATTTCTATATACAGATAAATTCCGCACGACGAAAAAGTCCCGAGCCGAATTTGCGTTCGGCCCGGGACTTCCTTTGTCAAAGGACAATCCTATTCGTCAATTCCAATCATCATCGTCGTGGTGGTCGTCCCGATCGTCATCATGGCGATCCCGGGGTGCAAACGCCACTCCTCGAAACACTTCTCCGGACTTTGCGTTGCGGATGATTTTGATCTGCCCGAGATGGTCATCCCGATCGTGATCGCCGTCGCCCGTTGGCAGAGTCGTGTCGTCGAGACGATCCGTGACCTTGAACAGCTTGTTCGGATCGGCGCCTTGATCTCCACTGTTGCTGACGGTTGAGGTCACCGCGAAAATGGTGACGGTGCCGTCATGGTTGTGCTGGCCCGTCATGTTGCGGCAGCCGCCCGTCGCGGGATTGGGCGCCGTCGGATAATCTTCAACGCCGTAGGGGACGCCGATGTTCAGGCCGCTGTTCATCACGTAGGCCATTTGCCAGGCGCCGTTCACCAGAATCCATTTCTGTACTCCGGCGGTGGCCTGCGCATAGGGAGTGGCGACATTTCCGTTCACGGCGGGGGTCACAAGAGTTCCGTCTCCCTCATCGCAAACGTACAGAGTATTTGGATTAGCGAACCAAATGCCGAACGGGTACAGAATTGGCGTCACGGCGTTAGTGGTCGGATCTACGCCCGCCGCAAGAGTGCTGGGAAATCCAGGCAAAATTGTTATCGGCACTTTCGCGAGGGTTGCGACATCTCCGGACGGAAGCACGCCCTGAGCGCCAACCTGATAGACCGTGTTGATGCCGTTACCGCCGCTGCCCTTGGTGATGTAAAGCGTATCCTTGTAGATGGTTATCCCGCGGTAGTTATCGTCTTTTCCGGGTTTATCTGACGCATACGCCACTCCCGTTAGGGGGTCGATCACTTGACTGATATCGAATTTTCCGATTTTGGTGACGTTGGGCGGAACGGGTGGCGCCTGGCCCGGCACAAGCAACTCGGCGCCTGTGTCGTTGACCAAGTCCTGGCCGACGATTGTCGTTTTGACTTGGGACTTGGACAGATTCCCGCTGTTGTCGTTTCCGACCAGATAATATAACGAGCCCCCTTTGACCGCGCCGCGGCCATTGTCCCCGCTGTAGGCGTTGCCTTCCGTGATCAAAAGGTGGCCATGGGCATCCACTTCAGCCACGGCACGGTAGTACTGCCCGGCAGCGGCATTTGTAGGGTCAATGAGGCCCGGCGTGTTGCCGTTGGAGACATCGAAGATGTTCGCCGCAGTTGGAAATCCCGGGCCGCCTCGATAACCCACGAAGGTAAGCGACTTTCCATCGGTGGATAGATGCAGGGCCAGCTCGGATTTCGAGCTGAAGCTGGTCACAATCTGATCGGTTGGGATCGGAAGCGTCTGCAAGCGATGGCCATCGATCGTAAGGTCGTCCAGAAAGATGGGAGAGGTGATGCCGAAGTGGCCGTCGGTGGCGGCGTTGTTGAAGACCGTGGGAAATGTTCCATCGGCGCTCGCAACGGAGCACGGGACTGCTATCGGCGCAGTCATGCCTCCCGCAATGAGCGGTACGGTGACCGAGATCCCTGTCGTGCCTCCCATGCAGCCCGGCGGTAATACTGTCTCGCCGACTACAAGTAAAGAGGGTGTCCCAACGTAAACGCTGCGGGTGAGAACCAGGGTGCCGGATTGAAATTCGAAGTGATCGTGATGGTGATCGTCGTCATGATCATTGCCGGCTTGAATGCCTCCTGCCAGTGCAATGGACACAGCTACTGCTAGAAGAGCTTTCTTCACGTCGATTTCCTCCTGAGATTTACACATGGGGACCACATGTGCGCGCAGAAAGTCTCATGGAAAGCAGGACCGCTACATTAACTGTCGATGAAAACTTGATGAATGAGAGATCAACATTCGTAGCTGAACTATTTTGCGGGGAGCATTGAGGAGGCCGGGAGGGACGAATGCGAATTGATGTTGACGCGGCAGGGAGGAGGACGTATGTTTTGCGCAAAGTTTGGGATGGGTTCGGCAATTCTTGGTGGGCGCTTCCCGGAGCGGGGGATCGAGCGCCCGGGCGGCAATTCGACAGGGAGATCAGATAATGAAATCCAAGAGCAATGGCAGGAGCTTCCACCTATGCTTGCTGCTTTTTTTGGCTTCGGCGATGCCCATGTCCTTTTTTGCGCAAAGCCTTCCGCCCGACGGTCCGGGAATCCCGAAGATTGCCTTAACCGGCGGACCGGCCGTCCAGGAACCCGCTCCCAATCCTCCCGACCAACAGTCTGAATGGAATATGGAATTGGCGGGCTTCAACGATCTCCAGGGCCGCTCGGCGTATCAGCCGATCATCATCAAAGAGGGAGACCGAGAAATCGCCTACGTCGGGCACCACACTGGGAGCGCGATGAATCCGCTCTCGGGTGTTGTGGAGCCCAATGGGACTTCGATCGTGGATGTCACAGACCCGGCGAAGCCCAAGTACCTGGCTCATATTCCGGGCTCGACAGAAGCGGGCGAGGAGGCGGGCGGCGCGCAGATGGTGCGCGTGTGCAGCGGGAGCGTTTTGCCGCATGGAGTGCGCGGCAAATGGTACCTGTTGCGGCCGCTTGGGTCCAAGGCGCAGGAAATTTATGACGTCACCGATCCGGCCCATCCGACGCGCCTGACGCAAATCGTGGGCGACCTCGATCGGACGCATAAGAACTGGTGGGAGTGTGACACGGGGATCGCGTATCTGGTTGCGAATGCGCCGGCCGAAGGCTGGAAGGGCCAGCACATGAAGATTTACGATTTGAGCGACCCGGCGAAGCCCGTGTACATTCGAGACTTCGGCCTGCTCGGCCAGCAGCCTAACGCAACGTCATACGAGGGCGTAGTGGGAGGCATTGCAATTCACGGCATGATTTCCGCCGGGACTGCCAAGAATCGCGTCTATGCGGCTTACGGCACGGGAGCGAACGGCGTCATTCAGATTCTGGATCGAAAGAAGCTGCTCACCGCCTTTGAGAATCCCAAGAAGCCGACGACGGAGGAAATGCTCGCGCCGCAGGTGGGATACCTCACGATGTCGCCTGATCAGGGCGCGCACACGACGTTCCCGATTTATAGCGAACCGATCCCTGAATTCCAGGGGCATGCTGCGCTCAAAACTCGGGACCTTCTGATCGTACCGTCGGAATCCGCGCGCGGCGATCATTGCTCCCCGGGTCCCGCCGGAGACCGCGCGGGGCCGCACCTGGCATTTCTGGTGGACATCAGCAATGAGGCCACGCCGTGGCCAATTTCGACTTTCCGCGTGCCTGAAACTCCCGGAGATTACTGCGGCAAGGGCGGGCGGTTCGGCACACATTCGGTTGCCGAATCGTTTTACCCGCCTTACTACGGAAAGATTGCGATTTTTTCATGGTTTAATGCGGGGACTCGCGTGTTTGATATTCGCGATCCGTTTGCCGTGCAGGAGGTCGCCTACTTCATTCCTGCGCCGAACAAGAATACGATGGCGTTCTGCCCGGAGGATGGAATCAGCCATCCGGCCGGCGATCCCAAGATTACTGCTGCCTGCCAAAAAGAAATTGAAACCAACAACGTTGAAGTGGATGATCGAGGCTTGATCTACAGCGCGGACCGGGCGGGCAGTGGGATGCATATCATGCGGCTTACGGGGCATGCGAAGGAAATCGTGGCGGGGAAATAGGTTTAAGTAGCACAGGCTTCAGCCTGTGGGTTTCCGTCACGATATCGAGCAGAAACCCACAGACTGAAGTCTGTGCCACTTTTTGGTGCTACTTTTCGTGGTAGACGTATTTGTTGTTGTCGCAGACGTATTCGGCGATTTCCCAGCCCGGCTTCAGATGGTAGGTTTGCGATGCCGTCCACGGTTTCGTGTAGGCCTTCGGATCTTCGATTGTGAAATCGTCCACCAGGGTATTGTGATCGACGCGGCGGATGCGCTCCACGACATGCAGCGCTTCCGTGTGCGGAAGGCCGACGTGATCGAGCCAGGTCACATCGTTGAATCCGATCGTGTCGACCACCAGCGTGTCGCCTTCCCATTTTCCAACGGAGTCGCCATTGTAAGTCGGGTCGAGATCCTTCTTGTGATCGCGATTCATATGGATTTGGCGCAGTTGGTTCCCGGCCTCTTGATACATCAGCACCTTGTCGGGAACCTGGAAAATCTCCATGGGAAGAGGCACGAACATCAAGCGCGGAATTCCGTGAGGCAGGCAGGCCAGATTCGGATCGTTTACTTGGGTGTCGGCTTTCTTGAATTGCGCTTCGGCCCAGGGAGTGAACGGCGGCGCGGTCCCTTTTGGAAATAGAGCCGGCTGGAAATGGTCGATCAGCCAAACGCCCGTGAGGTCGGGCGCGCCCGCCGCCTTGGTTGGATTCGCCGTCTGGGCAAAAATGGCCGGCAAGGCGAAAAGAAGAGCCGCGCCGGCAATCAACGATCCTTTCAAATGATTTCGCACCATGAAACTCCTTCAAGGAAGCGGGACTCGGAGACGGCTTACCCGACGTGCGCGGAAAGTTCCTGCCCGTTTGCAAACGCGATCTTATCGAGACGCATCAGAGTTTTGCCGTTCTTGGCGCGATTTCCGTAGATCGTGATTTCGTCACCCGGCTTGACAGTATCTCTCTTCCAATTGACCCTGGAGAGCATTCCCAGGCTGGCCATTTCGGCGGTCCATTCCACGACGTTGCCTTTGTCGTCTCTGGTCTCAATGGTGAGGTACGCGTGAGGATTGCTCCACTCGAATTTTGTGACCGTGCCTTTTATGGAGGTCGTGGCGGTCATGTCGTATTCCGCCGTCGAGTGATGAGCGAAGACCGGCTTCGATAGCAGGATCAAGCCGGCCGCGAACGCAAAGAGAAATATGAACCGCTTCGTGTTCACTGCGATTCCTCCGGAAATGCTGGAATATTTTAATTCACAGCCGTGTATGGAAACATATGCCCGGTGCTTGCTTCTGTCAACGCCATTTCTTAAATCAATCCTTAAACTCAGGTGCGCGGACCGCAGTAGATTGCGACAGTGCGAATGGCTTTTCAGGCTGCGTGCGACGCGCGTTGATGTTTGTGGGACTATGCGCGGTCGAGACTTGTTTTGCGCCCGGTCCGACATCATAATGGAGCCAGTCGCCATGTTCAGAATGAACGCACGAAGGCTCGTGTTGCTGGCTGTTGCCGGGCTTGGCCTGCTCGGTGCCGCGCGCGCATTTCTTCCTCGAAGCTCTGCCGCGGCGGCTCCGGCGCGTGCCGACGACGCCAAGCAGCCGGTGATTCGCTTTGTGAAGAATCCGGAAATGGCGCCGGCGCTGCAGGCGCAGGACCTGCTTGGAAAACCGGTAAACAAAGACAACTGGGCCGGAAAAGTCGTGCTGGTGAATTTTTGGGCGACCTGGTGCCCGCCTTGCCGCGAGGAAATCCCCGAACTGCTGCGACTCAAAAAAGAATACAAGGATCGGCTGGAGATCGTGGGCATTTCGGAAGATGACGACCCGCCGGAAAAGGTATTGAAGTTCGTGCGGCAGCAGGGAATGAACTATCCCGTCGTAATGGCCACGCCGGAGTTGATCGAATCCTACGGCGGCGTTCCCGCGTTGCCCACGTCCTTCCTGATCGATACGCAAGGGCGGGTTGTGCAGAAGCATAGCGGGTTGTATCCGATCGAGGCGTATCAACTCGAAATCCGCTCGCTGCTGGGGATGCCGACGGATGCGCGCGTTGAGACATTCGTGGATTTGGGTCAGGTTTTTCTGAAAAATGCGGCCAATGCGACGGAATTGCCCGGCGTCAGTTTCAAGGGCTTGACCGCCGAGCAGAAGAAGCGGGCCCTTCGCCGATTGAATTCGGAAAGTTGCACGTGCGGATGCAAACTGACGCTTTCGCAATGCCGCGTGAACGACGGGGAATGTCCGGTGAGCGGCAAGCTGGCGGCTCAGGTCGTGAAGGAAGTTGCCAGCGGCGCGAAACCGGCGCGAACGCCGCCCGACGCGAAGGGGACTAATTCGATCACGCAATAGTCTGAAGTAGGACAGGCTTCAGCCCGTCGGTTTAGATTTCAGCACAATTTAAATCAACCCCAACAGGCTGAAGCCTGTCCTACTCGGAGGTGCACGGACATGATGCGAAGTGGAGCGAGTTGCAATTCGTCGAGTGATGTTGTGGCGCTTCCAGATCCCGCGGTGGATAATCCGCTGGCTGCGGTGAAGGGACAAGAGACGGTTGTCGTCGCGGGCGGCTGCTTCTGGGGAATTCAGGCGGTGTTCGAACGCCTGAAGGGCGTCCTCCGCGCCACTTCCGGGTATTCGGGAGGAGCGGCAAACACGGCGACGTATGAAAAAGTGTGCTCGGGCCGCACGGGGCACGCGGAGTCCGTTGAAGTTGTTTTCGATCCATCGCAGATTTCGCTTGGGCAGGTCTTGAAGGTATTCTTTTCCGTCGCGCACGATCCCACGCAAATGAACCGGCAAGGCCCCGACCACGGCTCGCAATATCGCTCCGCGATTTTTTATACGTCGGAAGACCAGAGGCGAATCAGCGAAGCGTACGTTAAGGAACTGGATTCGGCCAGGGTGTTCCGGCAGCCCATCGTCACGCAGATTGTTCCGCTGGAAGCCTTCTATGCCGCGGAGGATTATCACCAGGGGTACGCGGACCTTCATCCTGAGAACATGTACATCGTGATGAACGACTATCCGAAGGTGGAAAATTTGCGCAAGCACTATCCTTCGATGTTTGTGGAGAAGAAGTAATTAAGCTCATTCGGTTTAGGTTAAAACTCAATTTCGAATTCATATCCTAACAAGTAAACAGAGACCTCACAATGCATTCTGATTGACAACCTCAGGAGCGGAACTCAAAAATCCATAAGCGTCCCGGTCGCGAAAAAGTTCGGGAACGGCACACGGCAATTATTTGCGCCAACGACGATTCAGCAGTTCGTGCTTTTCGATTTCTTTAGCGCAAATTGATGGTTGAGGGCTCGCACGATCCGGGCAATCCCCTTAAGCTCTTCCGGAGTAAAATTAGCGTGCTTCTTGAACTCCTCGTAGTACAGTTTCTTCAATTTGTTCTTTGCTTCACGTCTTTCAGGTGAGGTCAATTTCATGACAAGATCAGTTTCGCGACCATTTACGGCCGAAAGTACTCGATCCGGCATGATCCCTTCTATGCAGTCCCTCCCTGGTTTTTGTATGCCTAAGGCAAGAAAGTCTCGAAATTCTTTAAGGCCTAGCCGAGTGAGAGCATTTTTCACCTCGTCGTGTGCATCCAAATCATATGTTATGAATACGCGATCAAATTGACGTAGCACAAATTGAACGAGGAGTGTGTTCTTAAGTGTATCTTTTCCTCCATAAGGGACAACTTCTATGTCAGGCGACAGCCTATCCCCAGGTGGCAAATCCTTCTGAAAAAACGTGAAGTAATCCTTGTCAATTTCTCCTTCAACAAGAAGTACTTTCGACTTGTATCCTGAAAAAACAGGTCGCCAGCTCGAGAATTCCGACGGGTCAATTCCCAGATGTTCCGCAAATGGAGCCATCCAGCCCTCTCCATTCGTTTGCTCGACACGAGTTTCGTACGCCCTGTGTCGCCGCAAGTTGCGGTATAGCAAGATGTTAGATTCTGGGCTCTCACGATTTAGCATGTACGGGCTATGCGTAGTAACAATAATTTGGATCCCGCGTTCTTGTGAAAACGCTCGCAGAACTCTTCCGAATTCGGATTGTGCGGAAGGGTGCAAAAAGCTTTCAGGCTCTTCTATAACTATGATGGGGGTAATCTTATCGTCCAACGAAGCAGTTGTCCTGATTCGATTAGCTCTAAGGATGACCATCATGATCTGAGTCCGGTTTTGCGTGCCGCTTCCCCAATCATCGAGAGGTACTTCCACATGCTTGTCCTTAAGATTTATTCCAACGGGCATATGCCTGGTGCCGAATTTGTCAGGGGGCGTAAATTCAACATCGAAACGCTCAGATAGTTTCCCCAGCATAGTATTTAGACCTTCTTTATGCTGTTTCGCCAGCTGCCTCAGCCGACGTTCAACGCTCTTTCCGGCGTCTTCAAGCTGTTTCTTTTCGTGCTCGGACATAATGAAGTCATAGAACATGCGTCTCCGACCGGAGCCATAAAAAATATCGTCATGTCTGATCGTGGAGTTATACAGGAAGAGAAGATTGGAATCCTTTATCTTTTTGTCGATCTCCTTTGCCGACTTTTCATCAGCAATGTTTCCGTCAAAGGTGACCGCTACCTTTGGTACGTCGTCTTCAGAAATCGTGAACCGCAAGTCCAACCCAACAACTTCATTCTTAGCCTTAAGTCCGGCCATTTTTTCAATAAAGGATATCAGTGCTGAATCGGCCTCTCTGCTAAGCTCGATTTGGTATGTGACTTTGATAGGAAGCTTTTCCTTGGCCCATTGTGTGCGATCATCCTCATACGAGAACCGGTACTCATCCGAGGTCCAAGGGAACGGGCCGTGCATCCGAAAAAGTATAGACAGGAGTCGGATAACGGAAGATTTTCCAGCATTATTCCTGCCCGAAATCGTGCAGTAGTCCTTAGAGAATGTTAAGTCAAGATGTTCGAGGGTGCGGAAGTTTTCTGTTTTAATGGAAAGAAGTCGCATATCAACTCCTATCTAGGATGTTCGCTAACATATCAATTAATTTAGACTATATCAATACTTCCCGCAGGTGGGGAGGGGTTGAAGTTGTTCCGCAACTTCCATGCAAATCGAACTAAATGCTACACAGTCAATTCCCGGGCAGAATACTTTCTTTTTGTCTTGTGAATCACGGACTGAAGGGCAATCCTGCTTTAATTAAGTGTTGCTTGGATTTGAGGACCTGGCACTTTCGCGGGCAAAAAAAATGCCCGGAGGCCATAGATGCAGCCTCCGGGCATTTGCAGGTGAACTTGACTAGTTCGCAAGCGGATCGGGGCGCAACTGGAACTTTACGGCTTTGCTGGTTGTGCCTTTGCCGCCTTCGATGTGCCACGGCGCGCGGGTGGCGTAGGTGGACCAGAGTCCCTTGCCCTTCCAGCCGGCTTTGGCATCGTCGATACGGCCGTCCATGCTCTTGGCGAAGAAGCCCATCGGATACGGAACGCGCATCACGACCCATTTGCCAGTCTGGGGATCGAGAGCCTCGAGAGCATCGTTGTCATTCGCGGTGACGATCGGAGTATTCTTGCCCATTCCGAGCGTATCGAATTGATCGACCCAGTTGTAGTAGTTCGTGTCGGCGCTGCCGTAGCCTTCGACTCCCTGGAAGCTCGGTCCGGGAGTGCGATAGAGCGTCCAGCCTTCGGGGCAGTGCTGGCCGGTGGCGGTGGGACCGTTGAGCGGGCCTTTGCACTTGCGGCGGTCAAAGCTGGCGAAGTGTCCGCTGGCGAGAACGGTCCAAACTACGCCATCGCGAGTGATGTCCATTCCGCGCGGAGAGAAGCCCTGCACGGGGGCCTTCGGATTGTTCCACGGCACCTCATAGATTTCCGCGAGCGCTGTGCGTGCGGGATCCGGTCCGGGATTCAAGCGTACGATGGCGCCGGGGAAACCAAGGACGGTGCCCCAAATCGAGCCATCGGCCGGGCTCGGGCTCACGCCGTAGAAGCCGACTTTGATGCGCATGTCCTTGGTGGGATCCATCGGCTGGCCGGGTTCCGTATATTCGTCGCGTTTGCCGTTACCGTTGGTGTCCAGAACGAACGGCGTCCAGCCCTGCGATTTTTCAGAGTCGTGAGTTTCATCAAACATTTTGGTGTTCAGCCAGCCGACGTTGTCGCCGCCGGGATTGCTGAACCAGAGAGTGTTGTTGGCGTCTTCGGCGAACATCAGGTGCTGCGAACTGCTGCACATGTCGACGAGCGTCCACTTTCCCGTCTTGGGATCGTAGAAGTTCGTCTGGCGCGAGCTATTGGCCAGCGGGAGAACCATCGCCGATTCGAGGCTCGAGCCCTTCTTGCAATAGTCCGGATTTTCCCGGGGGCGTGTGGCGGCTGCCGTCCAGATTCGGCCCTTGGCATCCATCATCAAGCTGTGCGCCGTGGCGTGGGAAATGGCGACCGGCTCATTGCCCCAATACGGCGAGGGTTCGAGCACTTCTTCCGGCTCGGCCATCGGAGTGCCCGGCTTCACGGGAATTTGAATCTGGCTAAACGAATTCTTGTTGGGATCGAGGACCGTCATGTAATCCGAGCTGTCCTCATGAACGCCGTAGACGAGGCCGTTCGGATTGGAACTCGGATTCCGGCGATCCACGGAAATTTCATCGTGGAAATATTCTTTCGGAGTGGCCCAATCCCACTCGGTGATCACGACGTTGCGCTCCATGCCTTGCGGGCGGGGAGGGGCGGACGGCAATGCGCCGTTCTTGATGCGATCGGTCCAGTCTCCGTATTCCGCGAGGGCGCGCTTGCGGCCCATGCGCGTCGCGACGCTGCTCATCATACTGCCGACTTGCGCGGACTGGATGCGGCGATCCCAGGCCGCGGCGGAAGTGTCAAACGCACCGAGACTCGAAGGAATCGTGCGCGTGGCCTTGTCGCCAAGCTGGTGGCAGGATTCGCAGCCATCGGTCTTCACCATCTCAACCCAGTTGCCCTGATCCTTGATGCGCTCGGAGATGCCGTTGCCTTTGTCGCCCGTGCCGGGGAAATCGCTCTTCGGCGGAATGTGCAGCAGGGAATACCAGTAAGCGGCCGGATAATACTGCGCCGCTTCGTGCGGATCGGGCGCGAGGACAGCAGTCAGGTTGAGCATCTTGCCGGGCGCCGCTTTTACTTTGGGAGAATCGACGAGGCCGTAGCCGCGCACCCAAACGTCGTAATTCGCTTTCGGCAATTCGGGGATCACGTAGCGGCCCTGATCGTCGGTGACGACGATTTTCCTGTAACCGGTGGGCAGATCTTTGGTTTCGGCGATGACCCAAACGCCGGCTTCGGGGCCCTTGGAGCTGGTGACCACGCCGCCGATATCGTCGGAGACGATTTTAACTTCCGCGGCGGGCTTGCGCGCGGTGTGGGCGGTGCGCGCGATTCCCAGTACTGCGGCGAGAGCGATTGCCAGGATTACGAGGTACGACATTCTCTTGTTCATCGGCTGATCTCCTTCGGCGGCTGGGCCAAGGCCAGGGCATCCTCAAGCGAACATTGGGATGCGCAACCAGAGCGTGAATTAAGGGCCGTGACAAATCGTATGCCGGACCGAAAGTATTGTCAATCGCATGTAGAGCGGGATCGACAACTTTTATGGAGTTATTCAAATGGGGGGAGGACAAGAGTCTAAACCCGCACCCTTGCAGAAGGCGCAAGGGTGCGGCACCCGTTTCCGTCCGGGACGGCATGCCGCCAAATTTAGAAGTCACGGCACGATGAAAAGGAACCGCCCGGAGTCCACTCACGGTCTCCGGGCGTTTAGGTTGAAAGCTAAATCAACTAATTCGCGAGCGGATCGGGGCGCAGCTGGAATTTTACTGCTTTGCTGGTTGTGCCCTTCCCGCCTTCGATGTGCCAGGGTGCGCGCGTGGCGTAAGTGGACCACAAGCCACGGCCTTTCCAGCCGGTTTTTGGATCGTCGATTCGGCCGTCCAGGCTCTTGGCGAAGAAGCCCATGGGGTAGGGAACACGCATCACGATGAACTTACCGGTAGCCGTATCCAGAACATTCAGCGCGTCCGTGTCATTGCCGGTAGCGACCGGCACGTTCTTTCCCATGCCGAGCGTATCGAACTCATCGACCCAGTTGTAGTAGTTCAAATCCGCGCTGCCGTATTCCGTGAGACCTTTGAAGCTTGGGCCGGGCGTGCGGTACAGCGTCCAACCTTCCGGGCATTGCTTGCCGGTCGCGGCAGGGCCATTCAGCGGGCCTTTGCACTTGCGGCGGTCGAAGCTGGCAAAATGGCCGCTGGCGAGGACGGTCCAAACGACGCCGTTGGTGTCGATGTCCAATCCCCGCGGTGAGAAGCCCTGCACGGCGGCTTTCGGTTCGTTCCAGGGAACTTCGTAATATTCCGCAAGCGCAGTCTTGGCCGGATCAGGTCCCGGGTTCAAGCGAACGATTCCTCCGGGGAAGCCGAGCACGGTCCCCCAAACGGACCCATCCGCAGGGCTGGGAATGATGCCGTAGTATCCAACCTTGATCCGCGTGTCTTTCGCGGGGTCGGTTGGCTGGCCGGGTTCGGTGTATTCATCCCTCTTGCCATTTCCGTTTGTGTCCAGGATAAAAGGCGTCCAACCTTGGGATTTCTGAGCGTCGTGAGTTTCGTCAAACATTTTCGTGTTCAACCACCCCACGTAGTCGGTGCCCGGATGCCCAATCCACAGCGTGTGATTTGCGTCAGGGGCAAAATTCAGGTGCAGTGAGCTCGCGCACATGTCGACCAGAGTCCATTGTTTTGTCTTGGGGTCGTACATGTTCACCTGCCGAGAGCCCTTATCGATTGGGAAAGCGATTGCCGACGCGAGGGGAGATCCCGCTTTGCAGAATGCCGGGTTGTCGTGGTCGCGTGTTTGGGAAGCAGTCCAAATTCTGCCCTGAGAATCCATCGCTAGACTGTGTGCCGCGGCTCGGGCGGTTGAGATCGCCTCGGATCCCCAATAGGGCGAGGGTTCCAGCACTTCGGGGGGCTCGATGAGAGGAGTTCCCGGATTCGAGGGAATCGGAACTTCGGTAAACGAGTTCTTCGTGGGATCAAGAATCGTCATGAGATCCGTGCTTTCCTCATGGACTCCGTAGACCAAGCCGTTGGGATTCATGGTGGGATTCCAGCGATCCACTGTGATTTCGTCATGGAAATAGTCCTTTTGTCCGGACCAATCCCACTGCGTGATCACCACGTTTCGTTCCTTACCCTGCGGACGCGGCGGGACGGGCGGCAATTCACCAGCCTTGATCCGATCCGTCCAGTCCGCATATTCCGTCAGGAGCCGCTTTTTTCCTGCTCGATTGGCTGCCGTATTCATCGCGCTGCCAACTTGGCCCGACTGAATGCGCCGTTCCCAGGCGGCATACGATGAATCGAATGCTCCGATTCCCTTGGGCAGCTCCCGCGTCGCCTTGTCGCCCAATTGGTGGCAGGACTCGCAACCGTCCGTCTTCACCCATTCCACCCAATTTCCCTGATCCTTGAAGCGCTCGGAGATGCCGTTTCCTTTGTCGCCCGTGCCGGGGAAATCGCTCTTCGGGGGAATGTGCAACAGGGAATACCAGTAGGCGGCGGGATAATACTGCGCCGCTTCGCGCGGATCGGACGCGAGGACGGCAGTCAGGTTGAGCATTTTGCCGGGTGCCGCTTTTACTTTGGGAGAATCGACAAGGCCGTAGCCGCGGACCCAGACGTTGTAATTCGCTTTGGGAAGTTCGGGGATCACGTAGCGGCCCTGATCGTCGGTGACGACGATCTTGCGATAACCGGTGGGCAGATCTTTTGTTTCTGCGATGACCCAAACGCCCGCTTCCGGGCCCTTAGAGCTGGTGACCACGCCGCCGATATCGTCGGAGACGATTTTAACTTCCGCGGCGGGTTTGCGCGCGGTGTGGGCGGTGCGCGCAATTCCCAGCACTGCGGCAAGAGCGATTGCCACGATTCCGAGATACGACATTCGCTTGTTCATGACGGTTGATCTCCTTCGGCGGCTGGGCCAAGGCCAAGGCATCGTGAATCGAAGATTGGAATGTTGAACAACAGTTTAAATTGAGGGCCGCGAGGGATCGTATGCCGGGCCGAAACCATTGTCAATCGGTGGTTTGTACAGGGTTTGCAGGGTGGCGAATGACAAAAGCCCGGCGGGTGATAGAACACGAATCAGTGGTGCCGGGGGGGAGAGTTGAACTCCCTACGCCGGCCTTTTCAGGGCCGCGCTCTACCGGTGAGCTACCCCGGCACCGAAGTAGCCAAAAGATTGTACGGGCGGTGGAGACTAGAAGCAAGAGGTCAGACGTTGGCGTATTGGCCTGCTTCCGATAAAAGGACTTGTCAAGACTTGGCCCGCGGTCTTGTCGACTTCCAGCCAAGATGGCCGAGATTTGCTTGCCGTGCTTCGGTGTTCGGAAAATCCATTCCATCCCTCGATCCAGCGTGATACTTTGTTGCTAATCTCACCCGAAGCCAGAACCGAGGAGGGATCTCCGGTGCGGAATCGACTGATTTTTTCTGTTGGGGCCGTGGTGGCGATGCTTGCGCTTTCTCCTGCGCCGCGCGGCCAAGACGCCGCGCGCCCGGGATCGGCGCCGGACATTTCGGGGGTCTGGCTGGTGGAAAAGTTTCAGCCCGTGCTGTTTCCGAACGGGGGCGCGCCTTTGCAACCTTGGGCGGTGACGAAATTAAAGGCGACCAACCCTCAGACCGACGATCCCAATTTAGCTTGTCTGCCGGAGGGAGTGCCACGTTACATGATTTCCGTGCCTTACCCGATGGAAATCATTCAAGGGCCCGCGCTCGTCCTCATGATTCACGAGGGGACATCGGTGCTACGGCAAATCCATATGAGCCGGCAGCACTCCAAGGATTTGGATCCCACTTATGCGGGTGACTCGGTTGGCAAATGGGAAGTCGACACGCTCGTCGTGGATACGATCGGTTTCAATGATAAGACCTGGCTTGACGGCGGCGCAATCCCCCATACCGAAGCGTTGCATGTTGTGGAGCGCATCCGCCGCATCGACCACGACACCCTTGTCGACGAATTCACGATCGACGATGCCAAGGCGTACACGAAACCCATCACGGCCCGGCAAGTCTACAAACTAAAGCCGGACTGGGAAATTCATGAATACGTCTGCGAAGAAAACAATAAGTACACATACCAGGGAAAATGACTGCGCAAGAAGAGAGAAGAGGGATCGCAATGAAGAATAATAAGCTGCTGGTCTTTCCCGCTGCCGCCATTTTTCTGTTGCTTTCGCTGGGGGGATCGGCGTCCGCTCACCACGGGTTTGTGTCGTGGTACGACATGAGCCGGTCGGTCACCCTTAAGGGAACCGTAACGGGTTTCGACTGGACCAATCCCCATTCCTACATTTATCTGGACGTGAAAAATGAAAAGGGCGCCGTGGAAGGGTGGCGAATCGAATTGGGCGCCCCGGGCATGCTGGGCAGGGCCGGCTGGAGAAGAGATACGCTAAAGTCCGGCGACGAAATTACCGCGATCGGCAATCCCGCCAAGGACGGCAAGCCGCTGATGCATCTCAGCAAGATTGTCTTTGCCAATGGCCAGGAACTTTCTACAGCGCTCTGAAGGCCGTGTAGCTGTTGACTGTAGAGTATCCCACCATTGGAAGCCGCACGAGTTGAATTGAGTTTGGCGAGGTAACTCCCGACTAGTTTGTGCCAGCTCATCCGGTCGATGCAATACCCTATAACCAGTTGATCCGACAATTCTTCCCATCGAGAATCAATCAGCATGGCAGTACTCAGTCAGAATCCAAACAAGGCTTATGTTTTGTTTGAATCGACGCTCGCGAACAAAATCAGCATCCTAGACCCCTACGAAAGGACTTTGGGCAAGTGTTGCATCGACTCATTGAGACCTCGGCACCTATCAGGATGTGGCCTGAACCAACTTCGGGCCGCTCCCGCCTAAATGCCAACAGATTCGAGCGGCCACGCCCCACCTGCCGACTGGCGCAAGGTCTTGACCAACGAGGTGCTGATACGCAGCGGGATCGACTCCTGGCGGCCGAGCCTCAACTCGCGTTTCTTGAAAATCAGGCCAGTCTCCCCTGAGATCACAACAACCTCTGACCACGGTATAAGCAAATGTGGATGTCCAATTCGAAAAATCGGAAAGACAGCAAGATACAATCCTGATTGATCTGCACCTACGGTCAAGGAATTTCCGAAATGCACATAGAATCGCATCCGCGCGCTCCGAAACGGCAACGATTCGCCGTAGAATTTGCCTTTGAAGCGAAAGCGCTTCGAAAGCTCATACCAGCCGCTGACCATTGCAATTAAATAAAGCACCGAGACCCACATTGCAGCGAAGAAAACGAAGAAGAACGGAGGATGATTGAACATCCAATCAATCCAAACTGGTGGTGGGGGTTGCATCTGGCCGTGCTTTGTTAACTCTGTACCGCAAAGAAGTCAATCCCAACTACATTTGCGATGCTGCAGAGGACATATCAAGGTTTGGCTTCGACAGATTTCCGGCCTCGTCAGAAGATCATGAGGGACAAAGCCAAAACGATGAGGCACGATACTATATGCTTTGCACCCTTCTAAAGCTAAATCGGACGTTCTCGCGCAGATTGGTCCTGGTAGGGACTATCGCAAACTGGCTTACCACCGAGGTTGAAGATTAGAGTTTGGACTGGCAAATCTAGCCCGTACTAGGTACACACTACAATCGCTAACGGCGGCATTGAATTTCCAACCTCTGACAACTACCTTCCAGCCTCTAGCGCAATGACTGGTCGACTTCACGCATCCAGTCTTTTGCTTTCAGGACTTCGCGCGGCTTGGTGCCGTCGGGCGGGCCGACGATGCCGTCTTTTTCCATGATGTCGATCAGGCGGGCGGCGCGGCCGTAGCCGATGCGCAGGCGGCGCTGCAAGGTGGAAGTGGAGGCGCGGCCTGCTTCGCAGACGACGCGAACGGCTTCCTGGTAGAGATCGTCGTCGACGGCTTCTCCTTCCGGCTCGCCTTCGGGGCCTGCGGCGTTTTCCTCTTTTGGAGCTTCGAGCAAACGCTCGTTGTAGACGGCCTTGGCCTGCGAGCGCCAGTGGTCGCATACGGCGGAGATTTCGTCTTCGGTGACGTAAGGACCGTGCATGCGGTTCAGGCGCGCGGAACCCGCAGGCAAGTAGAGCATGTCGCCGCGGCCGAGGAGCGACTCGGCGCCGTTGGCGTCGAGAATGGTGCGCGAGTCTACTTTGCTGGCCACGCGGAACGAAATGCGGGCGGGGAAGTTGGCTTTGATCAAGCCGGTGATGACGTCCACGGACGGGCGCTGCGTGGCGAGGATCAAGTGGATGCCGACGGCGCGCGCCATCTGCGCGAGTCGTGTGATCGATTCTTCCACATTGGTCGTGTCCACCATCATTAAGTCCGCCAACTCGTCGATCACAATGACGATATAGGGCAGCGGCTTGTGCTCGGCGTTTTCGGTCTCGTCAAAGAGCGATAGCGACTGGCCCTTCTGGAACGTGCGGTTGTACTGATCGATGTTGCGGACGCCGCGGGCGGCGAGCAGTTTGAGGCGCGATTCCATTTCGCGCGTGGCGTTGCGTAGAACGTTGGACGCGACTTTGGGATCGGTGACGACCGGAGCGAGGAGGTGGGGGATGTCTTCGTAGAGGCCGAGCTCCAGGCGCTTCGGATCGATCAATATAATTTTCAATTCATCGGGCGTGCCCTTGTAGAGCATCGAGAGAATCAAGGAGTTGAGGAAAACGCTTTTGCCTGTTCCCGTCGATCCGGCGATGAGCAAGTGGGGCATCTGGCAAAGGTCGGAAACGCGGTTGCGGCCGATCAAGTCTTTGCCGAGGGCGAGCGTCAGTTTGGAAGGCGAATTCACGAACTCGGCGGATTCGATTTGCTCGCGCAAAGCGATCGTCTGCCGATTCACGTTCGGAACTTCGATGCCGACCGTCGATTTTCCGGGGATGCGCTCGATGAGAATGGACTCCGCCTTGAGCGCGAGACACAAATCGTCCGCGAGGCCGGTGATGCGGCTGTATTTGATTCCCGCCTCCGGCTTGAACTCGTACGTTGTCACGACGGGGCCTGGATTGATCTGTGTCACGCGGCCGCTGACGTCAAACTCCTGGCACTTTTGCTCGATGGCGTGCGCGCATTCCTTGAGCTCATCCTCTTCGATTTTTTCGTGGCGCGGAGCGGGACGAAGCAAGTCGGGGGAGGGAAGCCGGAAGCTGGTCGCGCCCTTGGCAATTTTTGGCGACGAAGGTGGCTTGGACTGCATTTTCTTTTCTTCCACGTTCCGGAAAATAATCGATCGCGAACGTTCGGGTTCTTCCCGCTCGGAATCTTCGCGCTCGTCCTGTTCCGTGACGGCGCTGCCATCCACTTCAGCCACGGATTGCGAAGGGATCGGAGGCCGGCCTTGCGATTTGATCTTTGCGAGGCGCTCTTGCATGCGCTTCTCTTCGCGCGTCTCGCGCCAGATGGCAAACCGTTCCTTGAGAGGCGCGATCACGTTCAGTTTGCCCAGGGGGCCGCGCAGAGTTTCATGCGTCTCGATGAACGAAAATTTTGTGGTCAGGAAGAGCGCTACGAAAAATATGGCCAGAGCGACGACGTTTGCTCCCACGGTGTTGAATCCAGCGAGCAATCCCGTCGAGACCAGATGGCCGAGCAGGCCTCCGGGAGGGATTGCGCCGCGCACTTCGGGGACGTGCCAGAGCGTAAGCATCGCGGGAAGCATCAGCACGAGCAGGGAAGACCCCACGATCTTGATTGCCGGGGATTCCAAAAGTTCGCTGCGGAACCATCTCATCCCCATGATAAACATGCCCACCGGCAAGAGGAACGCGGCATAGCCGAAGCCCTGAAACAGCAAGTCCGCGCCATAGGCGCCGACCGGGCCGATCCAGTTCCGCGCGGAATGCAGGGCGGAGGATTCGCCGGACACATTGAACGACGGATCGTGAGGGCTGTAGGAAATCAGCGCCAGCGCCACCAGAATGGCGATCGTAATACCGACAAAGCCGATCAATTCATTGAGACGATTATTCTCAGTTGGAGTCAGAACGCGCACGAATTTCTCCTCGAAATAGGGGGAAGGTGCTCGTCGCAGGAAGGGTGCGCGGGCGCTGGCGCGCGGATCCCATCTGGAAGTGCACGAGCAACGCATCGACTATACCAAAGACCGGGCGGCAGGCAAGAAAGATATGAAGCCGAGTTGTGGGAGGGTTACCAAGATTCGGGCTACGCCGTTACAGCGCGAAGATGACCGCTCCGTCCCAGAAAACACGGGACGGGGCGGCTTTTGAAGAGCCCGTCCGCTCTTTGGACGGGCAGTTGTTTGCTTGACGCAGAATTGTCTGCGAGACTAGGGACCGAATTGTCGAGGATTAACGATGCGGATGAAATTCGCTTTGCTTGCACTGATTATATCAGTGGGAAGCGTGCTCGCTGCTCCCGCTCAGAAATCCGCGCCGGTGGCGGTTGCAGGCCGCGTGAGTTCGGATGCTGAAGGGGCGATGGAAGGCGTGCTAGTCAGGGCCAAAGGCGAAGGCAAGACGATCAGTATCACCGTGGTCACGGATCACGAGGGGCGCTACTCTTTTCCGGCGAGCAGGCTCATGCCTGGAAAATACAACATTGATATCCGAGCCGTGGGGTATGGCCTTGCTGGCCCGGTGTCCGTCGAAGTCGCGGCTGGGGTGACGCGCCGAGCAGATTTGAAGCTGGTGAAGACGAAGGACCTGGTTTCTCAGCTCACCAGTTCCGAGTGGTTGCTTAGCGTCCCGGGGACAGAGGCGCAGAAGAACCAGCTATTTCGTTGCGCCGCCTGCCACTCTCTCGCGCCGATTGTGCAAAGCACCTACGATGCGCAAGGATGGCTCACTACTTTCGCGCGGATGAGAAGTTATTCCGAGCAGGCCGTCCTGGATCATCCTGTCTCGCTGCCCTACAAAGTTTCCGTGCAGCCGGACCCGGAATTCGCCAAATATTTGAGCACGATCAATTTGAGCGCGACGAGCGAATGGAAATATGAGTTGAAAACGCTTCCGCGTCCCACGGGCCGAGCCACGCGCGTCATCGTCACCGAATACGATTTGCCCGGCCCGGGAAGGCTGCCGCACGACGCCGACCTCGATGACAAAGGAATGGTCTGGTACAACGATTTTCGCGAGCCGCTCATCGGCCGTCTCGACCCGCGAACCGGGGAGACCAAAGAATGGCGCATGCCCCCGCTCAAGCCGGATTTCCCCGAAGGGACTCTTTCCATCGAGTTCAACCGCGACGGCTACCTTTGGATTCCGCGATTCCGCCAGGGGGGATATACGCGCTTCGATCCGCGGACCGAGGAATTTAAGACGTGGCTGGTGCCGCCGGCGTTCAACGACGCGCGCGCGATCCAGCCGCAAGTCGCCGCCGCGCCGGATGGGACCGCGTGGTTTCCGGGAGGCGAAAGTCTTCTGATTTTCAAGGTCGATCCGGCGACGGACCAGGTCAGCGAGTATCCGATGTATCCGGACTACCATCCCGACGAGAAAAGCTCCGGCATCATCCAGTTCGCGTACAACGCGACGCCTGCCGGGCACTCGACCTACGGGCTTGCCGCCGATTCAAAATCGAACATCTACATTTGCGACATTGTGGGCGGCAACATCGGCAAGATCGACGGGAAAACGGGCAAAGTGACTTTGTACAAGACGCCCACTTTGAATTCCGGTCCGCGCCGCGTATCGGTGGATTCAGAAGATCGCGTTTGGTTTGGCGAGTATTACGCGAACAAGCTCGGGATGTTTGACCCGAAGACAGAACAGTTCAAGGAATGGACTGCGCCGACGCCGTGGGTCGGGCCGTATCCCGCCAAGACCGACAAGAACGGCGACGCGTGGACCGCCGGAATGAGCACCGACCTGATCCTGCGCCTCGATACGAAGACGGGCAAATTTACCGAGTACATGCTGCCGACGGTGAACGCAAACATCCGGCACATCGACGTGGACAATTCCGCGTCGCCCGTTGCGGTTTGGGTTGCGGAAGTCCATCAGGGCAAGATCGCCAAAGTTGAGCCGCTCGACTGAATTCTTGAGACAAGCATCGTTTCGTTGCGAGGAGGAGCAGGACCATGCACAAATTGACTCGCGCCATCGCATCCGCCGGACTGCCATTGGCTGCCTGCTTCTTATTTTCTCTTTCCGCCAACGGCCAACAGGCGCCGAAGGAATTGCAGCCGCCTGCCGGCGAACAACTTCTTCTTCAGGTGCACGCGAAGGGCGATCAGATCTACACGTGCAAAGCCGATGTCGGGCAATTTGCCTGGACGCTGAAAGCTCCCGACGCCCAGCTCTTCGACAAGGACGGGAAACCGTTCGGCAAGCATTTTGCCGGTCCTTCGTGGGAAGCGAGCGATGGCAGCCGCGTCACGGGGAAAGCTGTGGCCAACGCGCCTTCCCCTGATCCAGATTCCATTCCGTGGCTGCTCGTCACAGTGGTCAGCCGCAACGGAGACGGCAAGCTCACGCGTGTTACGTCCATCCAGCGAATCAACACTAAGGGCGGCAAGGCGCCCGCTTCCGGATGTGACGCCGCGCATGCCGGCAGGGAAGAGCGCGCACCCTATACTGCCGACTACTTATTCTTCGCCCCGAAATAAATTCAAAACCATTTGGCCATGACAGAGGGCAGGGAGTCGGTCCCGCGCGATTTCTTATTGAAGTTGACGCATTCGTTGGCCAGAGGTATAGAGTTTGCCTGAACGCTTGTTCGGACAAATGCAAAGGAGAAACGGAACCATGAAAGCAAACCCAAAACTGATGCTGGCAGTAATCGTCGGAGTATTGATCGGCGCGGCAGGGGCAGCGGTGATTCATGCGCAGCAAGCGAAGGTGTTGCCTGGCTACGTCGTCGCGGAAGTCGACGTCACCGACCCGGCCACGTTTCAGAAGTATGCGGAAAAAGTCCCGGGAACGGTTGCAGCTTTCAACGGCCACTATATCATTCGCGGCGGCAAATCGGTGTCCATCTAGGGCGAACCGCCCAAGCGCTTCGTGGTACTCCGGTTCGACAGCGTGGAGAAAGCGAAGGCCTGGGAAGATTCGCCGGCGTATGATGCGATCAAGCCGATTCGTCACAGCTCGGCCAAGAGCCGCGTATTCATCGTTGAAGGCGCGGCCACACAGTAAAGGCGCGCTTGCCTCCACAAATCCGATGGGTCCCAAAGCCTCGCGGAAATACGGCGAGAGAATTTGCGCGCCTACGTCTCAGTTGAATTCCCGGGGTGTGAGATTTCTAGTAACAACCTCAACAACCGAAACTACATTTGTGCTTTGAGCTGAATTCCAATCCAGTAGAATGTGGCTTCGAGATGAGGACGGACCCACTCCACGCCACGGAGCAAGGCAGTTTGAGTGGCCGCAGCGCCGTCTTCCGCAAATTGGCCGTATTCGCCATTTTCATTTGCAGCGCTTTCCTGCTGGCTGAAGTCCTTTCCGGCCAAATCGAGTTGCCCCGCAACGCGCTCTGGGAAGTCGTGCACAATGTCTGCGTCCCCGGACAATTACAGATTCACGATCCCAAGCCATGCCTCAAAGTCGATCTGAACGGTGGAGTCGATCGTGGATTCGCGATCCTCAGGGACCCCAGAGGCGGCACGCAATTCTTGCTGATTCCTACCGCTCGCATTTCCGGAATCGAGAGCCCCATTGTTCGCGACCTGGATGCGGCAAATTATTTCGCCTACGCCTGGGAAGTTCGAACGAATATCAACGAGGCGCTGCGCCGAGACCTTCCGCGCGATGAAATTGGCCTGGCCATCAATTCAGGCGTGAGCCGATCCCAGGATCAGCTGCACATCCACTTTTCCTGCGTCCGAGCGGAAGTTTTTGAGACCCTGCACAAGAATGAAAGGTTTATTGGGAGCCACTGGACTCGCTTCAAAGCCCCTCTCTACGGCCAGCACTACATGGCAATGTGGGTCTCGGGCGAGAACCTCAGCCCGCACAACCCATTCCGTCTTTTGGCGGAAGGATTGCCGAATGCAACGCTAAATATGGCCGATCGCACGCTGGTGGTGATCGGCTTCACCCGGTCTGAAGGGACTCCCGGATTTGTGATTCTCGCCGGCGAACTCAACCTTCCAAAGGGTGATCTGGCAAACGGCGAGGACCTGCTTGATAATTCCTGCGAGATTGCAGCGAAGGGAAACAAGGGTCCAGCCGGTTTGGCACAAAGTCCAGCCGATTAGATTCCTATTCTGAAGAACGCCGCAATCGTCTCTGATTTTTCCTAGGAATGGCTTGGCTCTGTTGACATCCTCGCTACGACAATGAAAATTCGGCGTATCCGATCGTTCGCAATTGTTGTTTTCTATGGAAGCAGGAGGTGCGATGGCCGAAGTCGGACTCCTGCCGTTTGCCCGCGTCGCCCTGCAAGTCTGCAAGGCGGTGCTCCCGCGCTACCGAAGTCGTTTCAGCAAGCGCCTGTTCAACCAACCCCAACTGCTGGCGATTCTCTGTCTGATGCGTTACGAAGACTGGACCTTTCGCGAGACCGAGGTGCGGCTCGGCGAGCATCGCGAACTCCGCCAAGCGTTGGGTCTTGCCAGTGTCCCCGACTTCACGACCTTGTATCGTTTCCTGCAGCGTTTGGACGATGTGACGATCGACCGGGCGGTCGGCGAGACGGTGCGCCAACTGCGCGGCACGCGCAGAAAAGGACGGCGGCGAGCCCGCGTCGCGGTCGATGCGACGGGCTTGGCCCAGGGAGCGGTCAGCACGTTCTTTGTGCGGCGCATGCATCATCACGGGCAGAAACCGCTGCCGTGGCGTCACTGGCTGAAGTGGGTAGTCGTGGTGGATCTGGATCAGCAATTTGTGTTGTCGCAAATCGCGCGACGCGGCCCGTGGAACGATTGTGCCAATTTGCCGGAGGTCGTCGAAGCGGCTTCCGAGCAAACGCGCATCGGCCTGGTGCTGGCCGACGCCGAGTTCGACAGCGAGAGGAACCACACCTACATCCGGAAACAACTCGGGGCGCAGAGCGTGATTCCCGCCAAGCGCGGAAAGAAAAGCTGGCGCATCCATGGAGTGCGCGCCGAGATGCGGCGCGCATTCCCGCGACAACTCTACCGCCGCCGATCCCTGATCGAGACCATGTTCAGCTCGGTGAAGCGTAAGCTCTCGGCCCGTGCGCCGGGCCGCTCGCTGCGCACACAGAAGCGCCAAGCGCTGCTGCTCGGACTGAGTTTCAATATGTACCGGTTGAAACATCGCCGCCTTTATTGAGGATGTCAACAGAGCCGAATGGCTTCCAGGTTATATACTCTGTCAACTCCCGCTTGACGGGAGCCCTATGGCGATCCCGTCCGGCACAAAATTCGGCTCGTACGAAATTGTCGCGCCCATTGGCGCGGGGGGCATGGGCGAGGTGTATCAAGCGCACGACACCAAGCTCGGCCGCGACGTAGCAATAAAAGTCCTTCCAGAAAGCTTTGCCCATGATCCCGAACGGCTCTTCCGTTTTCAGCGCGAAGCGAAAATGCTGGCGGCGCTGAATCATCCCAACATCGCCACGATCTATGGCCTGGAACAATCCGGCGGCACGAGTTATTTGGTCATGGAACTCGTCGCCGGTGAGAACCTAGCGGAGCGAATCAGACGAGACGGGGCAGTTCCTATCGAGGAAGCGTTAGCTATTGCGAGGCAGATTGCAGAAGCGCTGGAGTCTGCGCATGAAAAGGGAATCGTTCACCGCGACCTGAAGCCTGCGAACGTGAAAGTGACGCCGGAAGGAAAAGTCAAAGTTCTTGATTTCGGTTTGGCGAAGGCGTTCGAGGGGGACACGGCCAGCGAGGACATCAGCAATTCGCCGACGCTGAGCATGGCCGCGACAATGCAGGGAGTGATCCTCGGCACGGCAGGGTATATGGCGCCGGAACAGGCGCGCGGCAAGCGCGTCGATAAACGCGCCGACATCTGGGCCTTTGGCGTGGTGCTGTATGAACTGCTTACCGGGAAACGCCTGTTTGAAGGCGAAGACGCGGGCCACACTCTCGCAGCAGTAATCATGCAGAAGCCGGATCTCTCCGCCGCGTCCGCGAAGGTTTTGCCATTGCTGCAGCGGTGTTTGGAGAAAGATCCTAAGAAGCGGCTGCGGGACATAGGGGACTGGGAGTTGCTGTTGAGGGAAGAACCGACTGTTCCTGCTGCGTCATCTTCGCCGCTCGGGGACGTTGCGGCTAACAAAATGGCGTGGGGAGCTGCGGCCCTACTCGCCGTGGCCGCGCTCGGAGTATCGCTTCTGCATTTCCGCGAAGCGCTGCCGGCCGATCCCGTGCTGCATCTCTCAGTGCCGATTCCGGCGAACTCAATTGCGGGCTTCCTGGCGCTTTCGCCGGACGGACGGCGCATGGTTCTTGGGCTTGGTACCGAGAGCAAGGAACAGCTCTGGCTTCGTTCGTTGGATTCTCCCCAGATTCAGCTCATTCCCGGCACCGATGACGCTCGAGGTCCATTCTGGTCGCCTGACGGCAAGTTCATCGGATTCTTTGCGGACGGAAAACTCAAGACTATGCCAGCGACCGGTGGTCCGCCGCAGACCCTGTGCGATGGAACTGGGACCGCCGCTGGCGGAACATGGAATCGGGACGGGGTGATTCTCTTTAGCACGAGCAATACCGGAGCGCCGTTGCGGCGTGTGAATGCGGCAGGCGGCGCTTGTACCGCGGTCACTAAGCCCGAAGGAGACAGCCGCCAAGCCTTCCCTGAGTTTCTCCCCGACGGCAAGCATTTCGTGTATTTGGTGCGTCAGGGCGACGAAGCCAAGCAAGGTCTCTACGTAGCCGCGCTCGACAATCCCACCCCACGCCGGCTCCTCGCCGATGATTCAAGCGCCATATTCGCTCCGTCCGTCACTGGAAAGAAATACGGCTACCTCCTGTTCTTGCGCGGAAGCGCGCTTATGGCGCAACCATTCAATGCAGATACCCTCCAGCTTGCGGGTGACGTCTTCCCCGTAGCTACGGATGCTTCCATCAGTTTTAACAGTGACGTTGCCGCTTCTGTTTCCGCCGACGGCACTCTGGTTTACGAAGCCAACTTGACCCGGACAAGCCAATTGGTGTGGCTAGACCGCTCCGGCAAAGAGCTTGGCAAAGTGGGGAGCATTCAGGACGAAAATGACGTGGCATTGTCTCCGGATGGAAAGGATGCAGCCACGATCCGCGGGAGCAATCAGGGATTATGGTTGTACGATCTTCAGCGCGGCGGGGAAACACGTTTCAGTTCACCAACTCTTCCTGGTTCTGCGCCGGTCTGGTCACCGGATGGAAGTAAGATCGCCTTTGGCGCGGGCAAGGGGCTGTACTTGCAGGATACCGCCGGCGGGTCGAAAGAAGAGCTTCTCCTAGAAAACGAAAATACCAAAAGGCCCTCGGACTGGTCCCGTGACGGCCGCTTTCTCATCTACACGGAGGCCAATTCCAAAGGCCTGGCAGATATCTGGTACCTGCCGGACCCGCTCAATAAATCCAACGATCGAAAGCCCATCAAATTGCAAGGGACAGATGCGGGGGCAAGCCAGGGCCAGCTATCGCCTGACGGCCGATGGCTTGCATACGTTTCCTACGGCTCCGGTGAAGAAGACCTGTATGTTCGTCCCTTTCCATCCGGACCAGGCCGGTGGAAAGTCTCGACAAGCGCAGCGGCCAACAGAGAGCCGCGGTGGCGCCGTGACGGCAAAGAACTATTCTTTTTGGAACTTAGAATGCCCACCTCAAGGATAATGTCTGTTGCCGTGCAGTCCGATGTACACGGCGAATTCCAGGCAGGCACGCCACAGGCGCTATTTGAATTTCGTGCCTTTGGTTTTGTTCCGGGGAACAATAGTTTCCTTTACAGTCCCAGCCCTGATGGGCAGCGCTTCCTGGCGCGCGTCCTACCTGCGGAAGCCGTGCCCACAGTAAATGTGGTCACCAATTGGGAGAAGGCCGCGCTCGGGACAAAGTAGCGCGGGCCCCGACCGAGTCGGGATCTACGACTTCAGCCTGCTGGGGTTCGTGCTTGCCAGGTTCAATCCACACAGGCTGAAGCCTGTGCCACTTTCAGTAACCCATGTGGTGGAGAACGCCGACCGCTACCGCGGCTGCCAGGCAATAAATTCCGAACAGATACCAGCGGTCGCTTTCGAGCCATTTGCTGAGCCATTTGAGCGCCAGTAGGCCGGCGACAAACGCGCACGCCATGCCGATGAGGCTCGGCGTCATCGCCGAGGCCAAATTTAGTCCGCCGCTGATGCGCTCGGCCCGCATCAGGCGGAGCACTTCGCGGCCGTCCGCAGCGGGAGTGATTGCCACGGCGAGAGCGAAGCTGAACGCTTCGGCGCGCGATTTCTCGACCCCCGCAAGCAAACCTGTCGATATCGTGGCGCCGGAACGTGAAAAGCCGCGGAAGGGCAGGCAAAGTCCTTGCACGATTCCGATCAGCGCGCCCTGCTTCATTCCCAACCCGCCGGTGCTGATTGCTCCCTCAAAGGGATGCCGCTTCTCGTAAATTCCGGCAATCAATATCAAGACGCCGACGGCTGCGAGGGCGGGCGCGATCAAGTCAAGCCGGCCGAATAGCTGCTCCACTTGCGCGTTTTTCGCGCCGTGAAATGCGAATTTCTCGATTGATTTGATCAAGCCTTCGCCGATCACGCCCGTCAGTGCCGTGGCCACGAACAGCAGGATTACGATTTGCTTGAATGCTTCCGCGCTCTGGAAATACGTTCTCATCCATTGCTTCCAGAAGTAGACGATCACCGCGAACATCGTGCCGGTGTGCAACATCACGAGCAGTAGAGTCATTTCGGGCGATGTTGGGTCCAGGCCCATGAGCTTTTCGGCGACTACCACGTGCGCTGAACTCGATACCGGCAGGAGTTCGGCGAGCCCTTGCACGATGGCCAGGATCACGACATGCAGAAGATTCATGGAAGGCCCTTCACTTGGGATTTCCGTCCTAGTTGCTTGAGCATCTCAAAAGCGTTTTGACCGCGGCCGTAATAATTTTCAATCGTTCCAGTCTCACGATAGCCATGCTTCTTCCACAAAGCAATTGCAGCTTTGTTGGTTGTTGCTGTTTCCAGATACATGCAGGCGGCGCCCTGCGAGGCGGCTTCCCGCTCGGCAGCCTCGAGAAGCAGGGAACCGACGGATTGGCGGCGGCAAGCTTCAAGAACATCGAGCGTGATGATGTGGGCGAGTTCGCCGACGCGTTCCGTGAGGATGAAACCGGCAATCGTTTTAGGATTTGCGGGACCGGGAATTTCCGCGACGATACAGCGCGAACCTTCGGATTGCAGATAAATTTTCATCTCGCCACGGCCGTAGGCGATCGTTTTCGGGAAGCAAGCTTGATCGATTGAGACCAGGGCTTCGAAATCGGACCGCTGGTAGGGGCGAAGAAACAATCCGGATAGGGGCACGGCGCCGGCTCACAATTCGAGAATCACGGGGAGAATCAGCGGGCGCTTGGCGGTCTGCTTTTTCAAATAGCGCCTCAGGTCCACGCGGATTTTTTCCTTGATGACGCTCCAGTCGGTTTTCTCCTCGGCATTGGATTGCTCGACGGTGCGGAGGACGACTTCGCGCGCGCCGTTGAGCAGTTCGAGGCCGTTGTCGGAGGGCATGAAGCCGCGCGTGACGATTTCAGGCTGCGATTCGATTTGGCCGGTGTGCTTGTTGATGGCGATGATGGGCATGACGACGCCGTCCTCGGACAGGTGCTTCCGATCGCGGATGACGACTTCATCGATTTCCTCGAGAGAGCCGGAATCGACGCAGACGCGGCCCGCGGTCACCGGCTCGCGGCGGTAGGCGCGGTCGTCGGTGAATTCGATCGGTTGGCCGTCTTCGATCAGCAGGATTTCCTCGGACACTGCGCCGACCGCATGCGCCAGGGCAGAGTGGCGGAAGAGCTGGCGGTATTCTCCGTGGATCGGAATGAAGAAGCGCGGGCGCACCAGGTTCAGGAGCATTTTCTGCTCTTCCTGGCTGGCATGGCCGGAAACGTGGATCGTTCCTCCGTCATTGTCGTAATAGACGAGGGCGCGCTTGCGGAACATGTGGTCCAGCATGCGGAAGATGGCTTTTTCATTGCCGGGAATGATGCGCGCGGAAAGGATTACGGTGTCGCGTTCGTCGAGCGTGAGCAGGCGGTGGTTATCGACGGCGACGCGCGAGAGAGAGGACATGGGCTCGGCCTGGCTGCCGCTGACCATGACGACCAGTTTTTCCGACGGGAACGAATTGATGTCCTGCGAGCGGACCACCAGCCCATCGGGAATGCGTAGGCGATTCATGCCGTGCGCGAGCTCGACGTTATCGACCATGCTGCGCCCAATGAAAGCGATCTTGCGTCCTGACGCGGCGGCGATGTCCACGATTTGCTGGATGCGCGGGATCGACGATGCGAAGCAGGAGACGATCACTTTGCGTGTCGCCGCGCGAGTGAGTTCCTCGATGCGCGGGCGGACATTTCGCTCCGAGGCTGTGTAGCCGGGACGCTCGACGTTCGTGCTGTCGCTGAACAGCGCGAGGACGCCTTCCGCGCCGTAGCGGGCGAAGGCGTGCAAGTCAAACGGCTGGCCGTCAATCGGGGTCGGGTCCATCTTGAAATCGCCGGTGTGAATTACGATTCCGACCGGGGTGCGAATGGCGAGCGCGACGCAGTCAATCGTGCTGTGCGTCACGCTGATGAATTCGACCTCGAACACGCCGACTTCCAGCTTGCGCCCCGGAATGACTTCGCGCAGGTCGGTTTTGTCGAGGAGGCCATGCTCTTCCAGGCGCTTGTGCACCAGCGCGAGAGTGAAGCGCGTGCCGTAGATAGGCACTTGCAGGTCGCGCAAGATGTAAGGCAAGGCGCCGATGTGGTCCTCATGGCCGTGGGTGAGCAGGATGGCGCGGAGGTATTGCCGGTTCTGCTTGAGGTACGTGATGTCCGGAATGACGATGTCCACACCGAGGAGCTCGACTTCGGGGAACATCATGCCCGCATCGATCAAGATCATGTCGTCGCCCGAACGGAGAACGAGCATGTTCATGCCGAACTCGCCCAGTCCGCCCAGGGGAATTGCTAAGAGAGAAGGTTTATCCAATGTAGCTCACGTCCTTATGCGCTATGCGCGACCAACCATCGTATCACATGGGGGTGCGGGAAATTCGGACGGCAAAGGCGTAAGGCAATCAGCTGCGCATTATCGACGCAAATAGGTAACCGGGCACGGGCTAAGCGATTGCGAGTTTGAGACCATCTCCCACACAAGGGGACGCCGCATATTCTATGTGCAGGACACGTCTCGGCGTCTTTCCCAGCGACTTGGAAGACGAATGAATAAGCAATGGCCTCATCGTTAAGATTCCCCCCATTGGGACGATGCAATCCACGGCGGACAGTTGGGTTGCGAGCTGATGGATGGCGTCATCAGTCAGGACACCCCGCGTATGAGTTCCAGGTAGAACGCGCAACGGGCCATTTCGTGCCGTCGAGGTATCCAAATGTATCCGTATTGCCAAGATTTTAGAGAGCGCCGTCGCGGGGGCGTGCGCGTAAGTCACCGCATCTTTTAGCGACCACGGCCCCCAGCCTGTAACTTCGCGTCGTTCTTGAAGAGGCAATGCGGTGTCTTGATGCCACACGACTAGCCAATTGGATGCGGGAGACTTATCGAAAAAAGTTGCGCGGAAGGGAGACGCCGTTTCACCCAGAACGCTTCGAGCGACGTTCAATATTTTTGGCCTATTCGCCAATTCCGCAATGGCAGGGTGCCGTAGGGCGTGACGGATGCCTGCCCTGCTGCGTGGGAGAGGCGCTGCGTCCAAAGAGGCAAGGAATTCAGCGACTTCGCTGGAAGAAAGCTCATTTGGGATTATCGAAAATCCTAATTCATTTACTTCGTTTGTCCACATCTGGATTAGTTCCTCGCCAATCGAGACAAACCACGTGCCGGGAAAGACGTTCTATTTGACTTTGTTTTTTAAGGGGGTATCTCCCGCGCCGACGGGATCGATTTCCTTGAAGAAGGAAGTTTGCTCCGAATAGATGCAGAAATCTTCGCGAAATTCCTCGTTCTCGGATCGCGGTGATTTCGGCGCCCAGTCGAAGTCCATCGTGTCGCTCACCCAGGGCTTGGTGTACGTCTTCGGGTCGGTGAGCGTAATGACGAGCTCCAGGTGGTCGTGGTCCACGCGGCGGAAAACCTCATGCAGAGTCATCTGGTCACTATGCGGAGAACCTAATGGATCGGTCCAGGTTCTGTCGTTGAAACCGTTCGAGTCCACGACGAAGGTGTCTCCGTCCCACCGGCCTACTGAATATCCGTAGTAGGTCGGCTCCGGACTTTCGAGAGGCTTTCGGCCGTCGGTCCAAATATCGCGAAAGGTGTGGCCCCACTCGAAAAATTCGACGACCTCGTTGGAAGTCTGAATGAACCTCATCAGCGGCGCAAAAATTTGAAGCATGACGCGTGGGTAACCCGCAGGCTCGCACTGGAGCATCGGGTCATTCCACTCTTTTTCCGGGGCGACGGGCGGCGCAATTCCCGGCGCCCGGCTGTAGGTGAAGGAACCCCTTACGGCATTGAACTTTGCTTGTCCCCACGGAGTCATAGGCGGGCGATTGCCGCTTAGAGGTGCGTTGCCCTTCGGGACTTTGCCCCTTACCCAAATTCCAGTCAAGTCATGCGGATCAAATGGCTGTGTCTTTGCCGCCTGAGATTTGGGTGCCGCAGATGGCTGAGTTTCCTGGGCGAACGTGACAGACGACAAGGTCAGCATAGCCATTGCCATGACGACCGTACGAATTGAGCGATTTTGCACGATTATTTTCACTTGGTCCTGTTGTTAGTGCAGCTCTTCATTGTGGTTCTTGTGGCAAGCCGCAACCCTGAGTCGAATGCAACTTCCGGCCATCCGGGAAAAATACGTCCGCGCAAATCCCGACAGGTTTGCCGTCCTTGCCGGGGTGGAATTCAAGAGAAACTTCGTCACCGGCCTTCAGCGCCACGTGAGTCCAGCCCAAGCGGATCAAATTGCCCGGATTATTGAGTTCGACGGCCCAATTTACAACCTTGCCTTTGTCATCCTTCGCGTCGAGATAAATTTGGCAATGGGGATTGGCCCAAACGAATTCCGAAACAGTTCCTTTGACGGTGATTCGTTTCGTGAAGTCGTACCCCTGAGATCCGTGGTGTGCCACGACCGGGCCGCAATACAAGAGCAGGGCGCCGGCCAGGGCAATGAGCGCTATCAATCTACCTTTCATCTAGCCCCTCCCACATTGAGGTTTCAAGAGTGCGGCTGTCGTCGGTCGCCGACTATTCTCTGCATCCTAACGCTTCTGCTGGCCTCGCTACAATGGCTTTGCTGCCAGGAATGCCGAACCCAAGCGGACAAGATCATTCCTTCCCACCAGAAAATATCCTGGCGATTGCGACCAGGATGACGGCTCCTACTGTTGCCGCGGCAATGCTGAAGAGTAGCCCGCCGCCGCGAATATTGAGCTTTGAAAAAATCCAGCCGCCGAGAACTGCGCCCACCATGCCGAGGATGATGTCTGCAATGCAACCGAAGCCGCGGCCGCGCGAAACGGTTCCCGCCAGCCAGCCGGCGATGAGGCCGATGATCACCCAGGCGATGACGGATTGGGGGATGTATAGCGCAAAGATATGCATACGGGTCTCCTTTTTTGGAAACTCTCATTGCTGAGCTGGCCGTTCTTACCCGCTGGCTGGAGCGGGGGATTCAAGTAGCACAGCCATCCGCCGCGGCGGATGGCTGTGCTACTGGGGCTCCTGCTGCGTCATGCAGTGTAACGTACCTAGTCCCAAAACTAGATCGAGGCACGCGATTCCCACGACTTTGCGGCCGGGGAACAGGGCGGCCAGCTTTGTGAGAGCAGTCGCGTCATGAGCATCGTTGAATGTTGGGACGAGAACCAGTTGGTTCGCAATATAAAAATTGCTGTAGCTGGCTGGGAGGCGCTGCTCATCGAAATAGACGGGGTCGGGCATCGGAAGCGTTTCGATGCGGAGCGGGCGGCCGTCCTGATCCTTCATTTCGCGGAGCAGGGCTAGATTTTCCTGCAAGGGGTGGTAGTTTGCTTCCGACGGATCGTTCTCCACGACGGTTACAACGGTTGTTGGATTTACGAAGCGCGCGAGATCGTCCACGTGGCCGTGCGTATCGTCGCCCGCGATGCCGTTTTTGAGCCAAAGAATATTCGTCGCGCCGAGGTAATCGCGGAAGATGGCTTCCAGTTCTTTACGCGTTACGCCGGGATTGCGCGACTGGATCGGACTCAGCAGACATTCCTCGGTGGTGAGCATCGTCCCGAGTCCGTTCACGTCGATGCTGCCGCCTTCTAATACGACGCGGCGCCCGCGATAAGTGGGCGACCACACGGTGCATTTGAGTTTGCGCGCGAGCTTTTCGTTTGCGGCGTCGTCTTTTTTCCAGTCATCGTATTTCGCCCAGGCGTTGAAGTGCCAGTTGGTTGCCGCGATTTCGCCCGTGCTGTTGCGTACGAAAATCGGGCCGAAGTCGCGAATCCATCCGCGATTTGTCGGGACTCGAAAGAAGTCTACTGCGGAGAGATTTGCTCCGGCGGATTTCAGGATGCGGCGAGCCTTGCGTTCCATTGGCGCGTTTTCCACGAGGATTCGCACGCGCTCGACTTGCGAGAGGTGGCGCACGATGTCCGCGTACACCCAGGGGATCGGCGCGAATTTTCCCGGCCAGTCGGTTTTTTCGTGCGGCCAGGCGAGCCAGGTGGCCACATGCGGTTCCCATTCGGCTGGCATTCGGTAGCCGAGCGCGTTTGGATTCGGGCGCGAGTCGGATCTTTTGGAAGGAGTCATTCAAGCGATCCTGGCGGGGGCTCCGAACGGGCAGCGGCTAAAGCCGGTTTCTCTGCGGATGCGTTACGGCACGGTTGAAACCGTGCCCTACAAAGATATTCCCGTTCTCGGGGGGGCTTCACTCGTTTACCCTGAGCATCGAAGGGTGCCCGGCACAATCGAGGCGCGTTGAACTTGAGTATGCCGAACTCACTCGTGCCATCGCTCGAGGATCGGGGAGTAGGCATCGATGCGGCGGTCGCGAAGGAACGGCCAGTTGCGGCGCGTCTCCTCGGTTAGCTTCGGATCGCATTCGACGATCAGGATTTCTTCCTTGTCGGCGGATCCTTCGGCGAGGACGCGGCCAAACGGATCGGAGACGAAGGAATGTCCCCAGAATTCGAGACCGCTTTCGGGGGAACCTTCGAAGCCGACGCGATTCACGGCCGCGACGAACACGCCGTTGGCAATGGCGTGGGAGCGCTGAATCGTGCGCCAGGCGTCGAGTTGCGCGGCGCCGAATTCCTGTTTTTCGGAGGGATGCCAGCCGATCGCCGTGGGATAGAAAATAATGTTGGCGCCGCCGAGGCTCGCCAGGCGCGCCCCTTCCGGATACCACTGGTCCCAACACACCAGCACGCCGATGCGTCCGAATTTCGTATTGAAATTCGGAAAGCCAAGATCGCCCGGAGTGAAATAGAATTTCTCGTAGTAGAGCGGATCGTCCGGAATATGCATCTTGCGATATTTTCCGAGAAGCGATCCGTCGGCGTCCAGAATCACGGCCGTATTGTGGTAGATGCCAGCAGCACGGCGCTCAAAGAGCGATCCGACAATCACCACTTTCAGATCGCGTGCGAGTTTCGCGAGAGCATCGGAAGAAGGACCCGGGATGGGCTCGGCAAGCTCAAACAAATCGGCATTCTCTTCACGGCAGAAATATTGCGATCGGAACAGTTCCTGCAGGCAAACGATCTGCGCCCCGAGCGCCACCGCTTCGCGGATACGAGCCTCTGCCTTAGCAAAGTTCTCCCTCGGATCGAGAGAACAGCTCATTTGAATCAGGCCAACAGTGAATTTTTCCGTCACGTCCGAATCATAGCATTATCTCTCAACTTTTTTGGGGCTACCTTGTTGGAAGCCGACCAAATAGAGTTATGAATTGCGCCACCTCGTGAGGGTTAGTAGTTCGTAGACTCAACATGTGAAGTAACATTAAGGTTGATGAAGGGAATCTACCGGTGGCGATATTTTGTGTTGGGGCTCATATTGTTCTCTGTTTCTGCATCCATCTTCGCCTACGCGCGGAGAAAGCAAGCACAAATCAAGCGTGAGGAGCGTGAAGGCGCTTACCAGACGACGCTGAAAGCTTATTCCGAGGACCTTCCGTCAGGTAAGACGCGCAAGGAGGTAGAAGATTACATCCACGCGAGAGGCGCACATATTGTGCAAATGTGTTGTGTTGACGAACGAAGTGCATTGGCGGATCTTGTGAAGATCGGGAAGGAAGACGCCCCATGGTTTTGCAGCGAACAGAATATATATGTGGCATTTCAATTTGCGGCTGCTGAACCGCACGATGTTGTGGAAGCCCACGATACTGATAATCTGCGAAAGATAACCATCTTCAGATGGCTAGAGGGCTGCCTTTGACAAAAGGACTATAAGGGTAGATAAGCGGCGACCATCCCACTGCATCAGGATTTGTCAAAGCTTACTTTCCCCGCCAAAACTAGTGGTATACGAGGATCAGTCGTCTTCGCCGATCATTATGGCGGCGGCGAGGACGGTGGTCCACAGGCCGCGCTTATCGCCGACCGCGGACTGCGTGATGTTCATGGTGCGGACGATTTTGTTTGAGATCCGGTAGACTTCCTTCTTCTCATCCCACGACAAATCCGGATCGAATTCGACGTTGAGCGTGGTGGCCAGCATTTCGGCGGCGAGCTCTTCAGTGTATTCGCCGGCCACTTCCTCGGTTTCGCCGAACGAGTGGTGCTCGGAAAGGTAGCCGTACATCGATTTGTCGGCGGGGAGAGCCAGGCCGATGCCCGCGGCGATCAGGCGGTGCGCTTCGCGCGTGGAATTTTCGCTGATGACGGTGAATGCAACCTGACCCGGCTTGAGATGCTTCAGTCCCTCCGCGCGCGAGATGAGCTTGCAATTGGGAGGGAAGATCGAGGAGACGCGCACGATATTGCACGCGGCAATGCCCGCGCTGCGCAATGCCAGCTCGAAACTTGAGAGCCTCTCGCGATGCTTTCCCACGCCTTTTGTCAGGTAGATCTTTTTCGCGACGAACGCCATGAGGGGTGCCGGAGTGCGGTGCCTCCTACTAACTTGATGATTGCCCTAAATTTGCGCGAACTTAAAGGCGTGCGGAAAAGTAACAAGAACACTCTACTGTGTCAATTACTTTCCGGCCCGAAGATCAAGATTTTAATCAATTTGTAACTGCTCGGTGACGCCACAGGCTTCTTTTGGGAAAGAAATCGCTGCCGGGAGGAAAAAGCTTCCCTGGGAGTTTGCGCAGTTGGAAATTTCTCATTCCGTCGGGCAAAGCTTCAGGAAGCGGTCCAGCGTGGGAGAGAGCGACACGAGCGCGCGCAAATCTCTTGGCGTGAAATCGGCGCCCGCCTGGGCAAGAGTCTTGGCTTTCCTGGAAATTTGTACGACGCCGTGAACCCGGGTCCCATCCAGGACCGGAGCGCTCATGATCTTTTGGATCAGCTCGTTTGGATCCCGGCCGAGGGGCACGGCCTCAAAGACGTTGGCGTGACGCGCGGTGCTGAAATTGTTGACCACTTCGGCTTTGCGCTCGCGAGCGGTTCGCGCGGCGAGCGCCGTGGTGCTGGTGAGCGGAATCGTGCCCACCAGGGAAAGCTTTTCCGGAATCACGAACTTCAGGCTCTTGTATTTGGGGATCAACTTCAGGATCGCCACTTCATCCGTATCCACCCCGAAAAGTTTTGCGAGTATTTTCGCGACGTTTTTCAGGGCCTCGGAACCGGGCGCGGCTCCGCTGCCTTCCATGGTGTTGACGAGCTCTCCCAATTCTGCAATCTGCTGATCCGGCATCCACACTCTCCCGTGCTTCCAATAAACATTATAACCAACTATGGGGCGGGGGGATTTTCAGTATTCTTACTGATAACGCCATTGAAAAACCACAGGAAATTACCTATACTGAATTTTCTAGTCAACCGGAGCCGGGATGCCTGCGACAGAAGTGGATTTTCGACAGCTTCGCCAAATTTTCCAGCGGACATTTCCATACCAGAAGATTAAGAAATTGCCATAGTGCGGCTGGGTCTTCCAATTGCGGGAGGAACAGGGTGTGCCGGTCCGCGCGGAGCGACGCCAGAAGGGGTTCGGCTGTATGCCATGGAACTGAATTCAGGAGCACCGCAATGACAGAAACTACGGCGGCAACGAAAGCCGCGCCGAATCGCCTCCTGGCTCTTTGGGGCAGCGTGATTGGAAAGAAAGTGGTCATGGCCGTTACCGGAGCCGTGCTCATTCTCTTTGTGATCGCGCATATGGCGGGCAATTTGAAAATCTTTTCCGGCCCGGAAGAGATCAACGCGTATTCGCGGTTCCTCCGGGAAGTGGGCTGGCCGGAGCTTGGCTACGGGCAGCTTCTATGGATCGTTCGCAGCGTGCTGTTTATCTGCGTGATCCTGCACATTACCGCGGCCGTGCAACTGACGCGCATGAATTGGCAGGCGCGGCCGGTGGGGTACGAATCCAGAAAGAATGTGGAGACCACCTGGGGCGCGGTGACCATGCGCTGGGGCGGCCTGCTGCTCGCCGTGTTCATCGTGTTCCATTTGTTTCATTTCACGGGCGGCATGGTTGGATTTGCGCCGGGCCAGTTTGAGCATTTGATGGTCTACCAGAACGTGGTGGCCGGCTTTTCCTCTGTCCCGATTGCGTTGTTCTACATCATCGCCATGGGCGCCCTGTGCCTCCATCTCGATCACGGGATTTGGAGCATGCTGCAGACGCTGGGCTGGGTTAACTTGGACAACACGAAAAGTCTGAGAATTGTTTCCCGAATCGTTGCTCTCATTATTTTTGCCGGTTTTATCTCGGTGCCGATTTCGGTGCTTGCGGGCTGGGTGCGCTGAGGGGAGAGAAATGCTCGAATCCAACATTCCGTCCGGTCCAATCGAAGAGAAGTGGGAACGCTCCCGCTTCGAGATGAAGCTCGTCAATCCCGCCAATCGCCGCAAGCACACGGTGATCATTGTCGGGTCCGGGCTCGCGGGGGCTTCGGCGGCCGCGTCGCTCGGCCAGCAGGGCTACAACGTGCATTGCTTCTGCTTTCAAGACAGCCCGCGCCGCGCGCACTCTATCGCCGCGCAGGGCGGGATCAATGCCGCGAAAAATTACCGGAATGACGGCGACAGCATTCATCGCCTTTTTTATGACACGGTGAAGGGCGGAGATTTCCGCTCGCGCGAGGCAAACGTATTCCGCCTGGCGCAAATCAGCGTCAACATCATCGACCAGTGCGTTGCGCAAGGCGTTCCCTTCGCGCGCGAATACGGAGGATTGCTTGACACGCGTTCGTTCGGCGGGGTGCAGGTTTCCCGCACGTTCTATGCGCGGGGACAAACAGGGCAGCAGTTGCTGCTCGGCGCGTACCAGGCGCTCGAGGAGCAAATCGCCGTCGGCGGCGTCAAGATGCATACGCGCAGCGAGATGCTGGACCTGGTCATCGTCAACGGCAGGGCTCGCGGCGTCGTCACGCGCGATCTTTTGACCGGCGCCATCGAATCTTTCGCGGCCGACGTAGTTGTTCTGGCTACGGGCGGCTACGGAAACGTTTTTTATCTTTCTACCAACGCGAAGGGTTGCAACACCACGGCGATCTGGCGCGCGCATCGCCGCGGCGCGTTTTTTGGAAATCCCTGCTTTACGCAAATTCACCCGACGTGCATTCCGGTGAGCAACGAAAATCAATCCAAACTGACGCTCATGTCCGAATCGCTCAGGAATGACGGGCGCGTGTGGGTTCCGAAGACAAAGGGAGACACGCGGCCCGCGACGCAAATTCCGGAGGCCGAACGCGATTATTATCTCGAGCGGCGCTACCCGAGTTTCGGAAACCTGGTTCCCCGCGACGTTGCCTCCCGCGCGGCGAAAGAAGTCTGCGATGAAGGGCGCGGCGTCGGCCCCGGAGGCCAGGGCGTGTACCTGGATTTCGCGGACGCGATTCGCCGCATGGGGGAATCGGTGGTCCGTGAAAAATACGGAAATCTCTTCGACATGTACGAAGAGATCACTGGGGAAAACGCGTACAAAGTTCCGATGCGGATTTATCCCGCGGTCCACTACACCATGGGCGGCCTGTGGGTGGATTATCAGCTGATGTCTACGATCCCCGGGCTTTTTGTTGCCGGGGAAGCGAATTTCTCCGACCACGGCGCTAACCGCCTCGGCGCAAGCGCGCTGATGCAAGGTCTCGCGGACGGATACTTCATCCTGCCGTACACGATTCCAAACTACATCGCGTCCAACTCGCTGGAGAAGGTCGATACGTCTCATCCTGAATTCGCGGCCGTGAAGGAGGAAGTGAATCAGCGCATCGCCAGGTTGATCGGCATTCAGGGCCAAAGGACGGTTGACTCCTTCCACAAGGAACTCGGAAAACTGGTGTGGGAAAATTGCGGAATGGCCCGGTCCGCGGAAGGTTTGCGGAGCAACCTGGAAAGAATTCCCGCGTTGCGCCAAGAATTCTGGAACAACTTGAAGATCATCGGGACGGGAGAAGAACTCAACCAGTCGCTCGAAAAGGCCGGGCGCGTGGCCGATTTCCTGGAACTTGCCGAGCTCATGTGCCTCGACGCGCTGGAGAGGGAAGAATCCTGCGGCGGCCATTTTCGCGTCGAGAGCCAGACGCCGGACGGCGAAGCGCTGCGCGATGACGAGAGGTTTTCGTTCGTGTCGGCATGGGAATGGAAAGGCGAAGGCGACCAGTGGGAACTGCATCGGGAGCCCCTCGCCTTCGAGCACGTTCACCTGGCCCAGAGGAGCTACAAGTAGCCCATGAACCTCACACTCAAAGTTTGGCGGCAGCAGGACACCAAGTCGGCCGGGAAATTTGTCACCTATAAGGTCCAGGGCGTGACGCCGGACATGTCGTTTCTCGAGATGCTGGACTTGCTCAACGAGAATCTCCAGGCCAAGGGCGAAGCTCCTGTCGCTTTCGAACACGATTGCCGCGAAGGGATCTGCGGCATGTGCGGGTTCCTGATCAATGGCGTGGCCCATGGAGGGCACCGCGGCACAACCGTCTGCCAGCTTTCGATGCGATTCTTCAAGGACGGGGACGCGTTGACGCTCGAGCCGTGGCGCGCGAAGGCATTTCCCGTGTTGCGCGATCTGGCCGTCGATCGTTCCGCGTTTGACCGGATCATTCAGGCCGGCGGCTTCATCAGCGCGCCCACGGGCGTTGCGCCGGACGCGAGAGCGATCCTGGTTCCCAAGGTCGACGCGGACCGCGCGATGGACGCGGCGGCTTGCATCGGATGCGGGGCTTGCGTCGCCGCGTGCCCCAACGCAGCGGCCATGCTGTTCACCGCCGCGAAGATCACGCACCTCAATTCGCTTCCGCAAGGGCAGCCGCAGCGCTACCAGCGAACGGCGGACATGGTCGCGGCGATGTCCGACGAACTTTTCGGAAGCTGCACCAATCACGGCGAGTGCGAAGCCGTGTGTCCCAAAAAGATTCCGATCGAATTCATCGGGCGGATGAACCGCGACTTGATCCACGCTACTTTGCGCCGCCGGGGCGACTAACGCTCACAACGGTGGCATCCTATCTCCATGTACGCTGACGAACTATCTTCCCGGGCCCGGGAGATTCATTTTTCAAGCCTTGTATTTGACACGCACGCCGACACGCCGCAGCGTTTTTTCTTCGATCAATTTGATTTGGGGCATCGCGACGCCGAAGGTTGCGTCGATATCCCCAGGCTGCGAGAGGGAGGCGTCGGGGCCATCTTCTTCGCGCTGTGGGTGCCTGTTGAAATTACGGGCCCGGCGGCTACGCAGCGCGCGCGGGATTTGCTTTCTGCCACGCTGAAACAAATCGAAATTCATAGCGGCGATTTGACGCTTTGCACTTCTTCCAAAGAAGTCCGTGCTGCGCGAGCAGGGAACAAAATCGCTGTCCTGTTGGGAGTCGAAGGCGGGCATGCCATCGATAACGACCTCGCGATTTTGCGAGAATTTCACGCGCGCGGCGTGCGGTACATGACGTTGACGCACAACGCGGCGACCGAATGGGCCGATTCCTCGAACGACGCCCCGCGACACAATGGACTGACGGATTTCGGCAAACAAGTGATCCGGGAAATGAACCGGCTCGGAATGCTCGTCGATGTTTCCCACGTATCCGACCCGACCTTTTACGATGTCCTGGAGACCTCCCGCGCGCCGGTGATCGCATCCCACTCCTGTTGCCGCGCGCTTTGTAATGCTCCACGAAATCTCGATGACGACATGATCAAGGCGCTCGCGGCGCGAGGCGGCGTGGTTCATATTACTTTTCATGATGGCTTCCTGAGCCAGGAATATGCGAATGCGAACCGCGCCCGCGCTGCCGAAATCGCGTCCCTCGAAGAAGCCGTCACCCAAAAGTTCGGCGATAACGAAGCGCGCAATCTGATGGAATTGCAGCGTCTGAGCGATGCATCCATACGCGCCGGAAAACTGCCGCAGGTGAGTTGGGAGAAAATCGTCGAGCATATCGATCATGCCGCCGGAATTGCCGGAGCGGATCACGTGGGGCTCGGCTCGGACTTTGACGGAGCCTTCATGCCGGCTGGAATGGAAGACGTTTCCAAGTTTCCTTACGTAACGGAAGGCCTGCTCCAGCGCGGATATGGAGAGGCCGACATCAGGAAAATTCTCGGCGAAAATACGCTCCGCGTGATGGCCGATGCCGAGCGGGTTGGTGAGTCGTTGCGTTCAGAGAAGTCCTAGTCACGGAACCGGAATCGCGGCATAATATGCGCCGTTCGTCCCGATTGGAGAATCTTAAGATGCGCTTCACTTTCAAAATTGCGGTTCTGGCCCTTACCTGTTCCATTATTTCCATCGGCGTTGCCGCTCAGGCGCCCACACCTGCGCCGGCCAAAAAGCCGGCTGCCGGGGCAAATGCGCCTGCTGCCAAGGCAACATCCTTTGATCCGGCTCTGCTGCAGCCGGCAACGTTGCGCGCGAAAGCGCCCGCGGAATACAACGTCAAATTCGTGACCACGGCCGGCGAATTCACGGTGAAGGTGACGCGCGCCTGGGCTCCCAACGGCGCGGACCGCTTCTACAATCTTGTCAGCCATCATTTCTACGATGGCGCGGCCTTCTTCCGCGTTCTGCCGGGATTCATGGCGCAATTTGGACTAAGCGCGTACCCCGAAGTCTCCAAGGTCTGGGAAAACGCGACGATTAAAGACGATCCCATCGTTCAGAGCAATCACCGCGGCTTCGTATCTTTTGCGACGGCGGGCCCGAACACGCGAACGACGCAGGTTTTCATCAATTACGGCAACAATGAGGCCCTGGACAAAAGCGGATTTTCTGCCTTCGCGGTGGTCTCCGACGGGATGGAAGTTGTGGACAAGTTGTACAATGGCTATGGCGAGGGCGCTCCCGACGGACACGGTCCGGACCAGGGCCTGATCGGCAGCCGCGGGCGCGCGTATCTGGAAAAGGGTTTTCCCAAGCTGGACACGATCCGGTCCGCGACGCTCCTGCCCGCAGCGGCAGCGCCCGCTCCGGCGAAGTAAGTTTTTGGGGTCAGACAATCCTGAGGGATGGTTTTCGCGTTCGGGTGCGTCGGTCCGCAAAGATCGATCCCTCATTTGACCAGAGCAAGATCAAATCATGGATTTCATTCGTATAGGGAAGAGGGGAGCCGTCGTCCAGGAGGAAACGGGCGCGCTCGAATCGGTGCGCGCGGTCAGCCTGGAGCGCGGGAAATGGCTCGCAACGGAGGAGGCAGTCGCAGTCTGTTTTGCCGTCGCGGCGTGTCTCGTTCATCTCATATGGAACGGCCGCTACGGCTATTTTCGGGATGAGTTGTACTACGCGGCGTGCGGTCAACACCTGGCCTGGGGATATGTGGACCATGCCCCGCTGATCGCCGCGGTCGCTCGATTGTCGCGCATGCTGTTTGGGGACTCACTGCACGCGCTCCGGTTTTTCCCCGCAATGTCTTCCGGCGCGAAAATACTGATTACTGCGTGGATCGTGCGCGAACTCGGCGGGCGGCGATACGCGCAAATTCTTGCTGGGACCGCGATGTTGCTCTGCCCCATTTACCTGACGATGGACAATTTCCTGTCCATGAACGCGTTTGAACCCGTGTTTTGGATGCTGTGCGTGGCGATTTCGCTCCGGATCATTCGGACGGGGAACGGCCGCTTATGGCTTTTGTTCGGGGTTGTGGCGGGAATCGGAATACTGAATAAGCATTCGACGCTTTTTTTCGGGCTGGCATTTGTCCTGGCTTTGGCCGTGTCGCGTCAACGCGCGATGCTGCGGACGCCGTGGATCTGGCTTGGCGCATTTATCGCATTTCTGATTTTTCTCCCGAATTTGCTGTGGGAAATCGGGAATCACTGGCCGACGATCGAGATTCTTCGGAACGTCGATCGCATGAAGAATGCGCACGTGACGTGGGTGCAATTCATAGTCCAACAAGCCTTCCTCGTCCATCCCCTGGGCGCGCCGATTTGCATCGCCGGGTTGTGGTTTTTCCTGCGCAGCCGCGAGGGCCAAGCGTTTCGCTTTCTGGGATGGACGTACTTGTTCCTCCTTGCTGAGTTCCTGATTCTTCGGGGACGCATTTATTATCTGGCGCCAATTTATCCGATGCTTTTCGCGGCCGGCGCCGTTGCGATCGAATCGTGGATCGGGAACTACGGCAGAAATTGGGTCAAGGCTGCAGTCCTTGCTCCGCTGGTGTTTGGAGGGCTCGTCGCGGCGCCTCTGGCCCTGCCGATTCTTCCGCTCGATGACGCCGCGGCGTACGCCAAGTTTTGGGATGTGGACCGCGTGCAGGTTGAAATAGAGCCGAGCGGAAAATTGCCCCAGATGTATGCCGACATGATGGGTTGGCCGCAACAGGCGGAAACGGTTGCAGGCGTATTTCGATCACTCTCTCCGGACGATCAATCGCGTGTGGCGATCCTCGCCAAGAATTACGGACAGGCCGGCGCGATCGATTATTTTGGCCCGGCGCTGGGCCTCCCGCACGCCATCAGCGGCCACAATAACTATTATTTGTGGGGACCGCAGCAATACACCGGGGAAGTGGTCATCGCAGTGGGAATGCCTCTAGATGCTTTGGAACCGATCTTCGGCCAAATCGAACGCGCGGCAACGATAAAATACGAATATGCGATTCCCGAGGAAAATAATTTGCCGGTCTATATTTGCCGGAAGCCGAAAATGACGCTGCAGCAAGCCTGGCCGCGGCTGAAGTTTTACGGATAGGGTTTAAGTAGAACAGGCTGAAGCCTATCCTACTTTGTGCTAAGCGACGCCGAGGATGGTGACCAACTCGCGCACCGAAGCCGCTGATTTGTCGAGCGCGGCTTTTTCTTCCGCAGTGAGTTTGATCTCGATAATTTGTTCGACGCCGCGCGCCCCGAGTTTGACAGGAACGCCTACATAGAGCCCCTGAATGCCGTACTCCCCTTCGAGATAGGCCGCACAGGGGAGGATTTTCTTCTTGTCTTTCAGAATCGCCTCAACCATTTCGACAACGGCCGCGGACGGCGCATAGTACGCCGAACCGGTTTTCAGGAGATTGACGATTTCCGCGCCGCCCTTGCGTGTGCGATCCACGATGGCTGCGATACGGTCGGGCGGAAGAAGGTCGGGCAGGGGAATGCCGGCGACAGTCGAATAGCGCGGCAGCGGCACCATGTCATCGCCGTGCCCGCCCAGGACGAATGAATTAACGTTTTCGACCGAGACGCCCAGCTCCATGGCCACAAACGCGCTCATGCGCGCCGAATCGAGAACGCCCGCCATGCCCATCACGCGGTTCTTCGAGAAGCCGCTGACCCGGAACGCCGCCTGCACCATGGCGTCGAGCGGATTCGTGACCATGATGAGAATTGTGTTCGGCGAATATTTCACGACTTGTTCCACGACGCCTTTGATGACGTTGAAGTTCGCCTTCAAAAGATCATCGCGGCTCATCCCCGGCTTGCGCGGAAAACCCGCGGTGACGACGACTACGTCGCTGTTGGCGGTTTCCTTGTAATCCCCTGACGCCGTGGAGATTCCCGTGACGCGCGCGTCCGAACCCGTGATCGAAGTGGATTCTTCCATGTCGAGCGCCTTGCCCGCGGGCGGACCATCGAGAATATCGGTCAGCACAACGTCGGCCAGCTCCAGATCCACGATGCGCTGCGCCGTCGTCGATCCCACAAACCCGCCACCAACAACCGTAACTTTCTTCCGCATGAGTGCGTTCTCCTGTATTGGTCAGAATGAATGTGAAATACGGCAGGAGCGCCTGCCACTGCCACGATTGCGATTGTTACTTTGCAACGGCCTGGGATTGCATGTTCTCGATGATGGCGCTCGCGAATTGCGAAGTGCCCAGCTTCGTCGCGCCCTCCATCAATCGTTCGAGGTCGTACGTGACACGTTTCTGTCCAATGGTGCGCTCGATCCCGGTTTCGATCAATTTGCCCACTTCGTTCCAGCCCATGAATTCAAACATCATGGCGCCGGAGAGCATCACCGAACTGGGGTTGATGACGTCCTTGTCGGCATATTTGGGCGCGGTGCCGTGCGTGGCTTCAAAGCAGCCGTAGCCATCGCCGATATTAGCGCCGGGCGCCATGCCGAGCCCGCCGACCTGGGCGGCGCAGGCATCGGAAATATAATCGCCGTTCAAATTGGGCGCCGCGATGACTTGGTATTCATCGGCGCGCGTGATGACCTGCTGGAAAATGGAATCGGCGATGCGGTCGTTGATGAGCAGTTTCTGCTTCCACTTGCCCTGCCCGTGCGTCGCGTAAATTTTGTCGAGCACGGATTTCACTTCGTCGCACACGGATTTCCGGAAAGCGTCGGTGGCTTGTTCGAGTCCCGGTTCGACGAGCGCCGCATTTTGCTCGATCGTGATGTTGGGATCCTTGTCGCGGTTGCCGAGGATCCAGGTCTCGCGTTCGGTGACGGTCTGTCCGCGGAATTCTTCCACCGCCAGTTCATAGCCCCAGTCGCGGAACGCGCCTTCAGTAAATTTCTGGATGTTCCCTTTGTGCATGATGGTCACAACGCGCTTTTTGTTATCGAGTGCGTATTGAACCGCGCGCCGCATCAGACGCTTCGTGCCAAATGGAGAGATTGGCTTGATGCCCACTGCGGAATCGCTGCGAATCTGTTTTGGCCCGCCGCCGAGCATTTCCTTGTTGAGGAATTCGAGCAGCTTCTTCACTTCAGGCGTCCCGGATCGCCACTCGATCCCGATATATACATCTTCGGTATTTTCGCGGTAAACGATGATATCCATCCGTTCGGGATGCTTTACCGGGGAGGCGACGCCCTGGAAATAGCGCACCGGGCGGACGCAGGCATAGAGATCGAGGATCTGCCGCAGCGCGACGTTGAGCGAGCGAATCCCGCCGCCGACGGGAGTCGTCAGCGGCCCTTTGATTGAAATTCGGAAATCGCGTACGGCCTCGACTGTTTCATCGGGCAGCCATTGCTTGAATTCCTTGAACGCTTTCTCTCCCGCGAACACTTCAAACCACGCAATCTTCCGCTTCCCGCCGTACGCAAGATCGACAGCGGCGTCAAACACGCGCTGGGACGCTTTCCAGATGTCGCGCCCCGTCCCGTCACCCTCGATGAAGGGAATGATGGGCCTGTCGGGAATGACGAATTTTCCCCCAACATACTGGATTGCCTGTCCGTCAGACGGAATAGCCCTGCCGTTATACGATGGCTTCATGTCTATGTTCCCCTGTGGATTATCACTGCAGTGACGCGAATGGGAGAGAATAGCACACCCAGCGGCAAGAGGACACACTGGGCGCAATCAAAAATTAGTATCAAATTCAGAATGAAACGACGTGGGCTAATATCCAAGAAGAAGACTCGCCGAACGAGGCATCCTTTTTTCCGAAAGTCCCGTAGGGACTTGCGCGGACGAAAAAATAAAAAAACGCCTCCGACGACGTGGTCGGAGGCGTTTTCGTGATTCTAGGACATGCACACACCGTGACGACGGGGTCGCGGCAAAATCCTAGATGTCGTAATAGAGGTGGAACTCGTAGGGATGCGGGCGCATCCGGACGGGATCGGCTTCCACTTTTTTCTTGTAGTTGATCCACAGTTCGACGAATTCCTTGGTGAACACGTCACCTTCGAGGAGGAACTTGTGATCCTTTTCGAGTTCGCCGAGGGCCTCTTCGAGCGAGCCGGGCATCGACGGAATCTTCGCGGCTTCGTCTGCTTCGAGCTCGAAAATGTCTTTGTCGAGCGGCTTGCCGGGATCGATCTTGTGCTTGATGCCGTCCAGTCCCGCCATCAGCATGGCCGAAAAGGCAAGGTAGGGATTGCACGACGGGTCCGGCGGCCGGAACTCGAGGCGCTTGGCCTTCGGGCTTTCCGAGTAGACCGGGATGCGGACCGCAGCGGAACGATTGCGCCGCGAGTACGCCAGGTTGACTGGGGCTTCGTAGCCGGGAACGAGGCGCTTATACGAGTTCGTGCCGGGAGCGATGATGGCGGAAAGCGCGCGGGCATGCTTGAGCAAGCCGCCTGCGTAATGCAGCGCCATTTGCGACAGTCCCGCGTAGCCGTCGCCTGCGAAGAGCGGCTTCCCGCCCTTCCACAGTGACTGGTGCGTGTGCATGCCCGAGCCATTGTCCGAGAAAATCGGCTTGGGCATAAAGGTGACCGTCTTGCCCGCCTTCGCCGCCGTGTTCTTGATGACGTACTTGTACTTCATCATGTTATCGGCGGAATTCAGCAGAGTGTCGAAGCGCAAGTCGATTTCCGCCTGGCCGCCGGTGGCCACTTCGTGGTGCTGGCACTCGACGTCCATGCCGATGGCGATCATGTTAAGGACCATCTGGGAGCGCAGGTCCTGATAATGATCGGCGGGGGGAACAGGGAAGTAACCTTCCTTGTAGCGCGTGCGATAGCCGAGGTTTTTGTAGTCTCCCTCATTCGCGCGGCCCGTGTTCCAGCGGCCTTCGTCGGAATCGACGTAATAAAAGGAATGTTGCGGCGCGCTATCGAACCGGACGCTGTCGAAAATGAAGAACTCCGCTTCCGCTCCAAAGAAAGCCGTGTCGGCGAATCCCGTGGATTTGAGATATGCGTCGGCGCGCTTGACCACGTGGCGCGGATCGCGATGATAGGGTTTCCGTGACGGCGGATCGGTGGCGTCTCCAATCATCACCAGCGTCGGAACGGCCAGAAAAGGGTCCATGAAGGCCGTATTTGGATCGGGAATCAGCAGCATGTCCGATTCGTGGATCGACGCCCAACCGCGAATCGAGCTCGCATCGAAGCCGAAGCCGTCCTTGAAGGAACCTTCGTCGAGTTCGCCGATGGGGTAACTGACGTGCTGCCAGAGACCGGGAACATCTATGAAGCGAAGATCGAGAATCTTCGCGCCATGCTTTTTCGCAAATTCCAGAACACCTTTTGCGTCCATTCGCTCTCCTTAAGACGAAGTTGGTCGGTAAATGATCCTCCAAGGCAAGGAACCCTGAATCGGAATGGCGAATCTACCGGATTGGCGGAAAGGTAGTCAAGCGGTCTGAGTGATGAAATTTTGGATGGCCCATATCTGGAATCTTTATGAAATATTTATGTCCCCGCCAGCGTCCATTCGGCCGCTATCAACTTCGGCGATCAACAAGCGCTAGTCGTAGTATTCCTGGCCCAGGTGAGTGATCAGATCCTCTCCCATCATCCAGCGCAGCGTGTTCTTGAGCTTCATTGATTGGATAAAGAGGTCGTGCTCGGGATAGAGTTCCGGCGCGCACATGGGGGATTTGAAATAGAAGCTGAGCCATTCCTGAATGCCGCGCATTCCGGCGCGCTTGGCGAGATCGAGGAAGAGGACCAGATCGAGCACGATCGGCGCCGCCAGAATCGAATCGCGGCAGAGGAAATCGACTTTGATCTGCATCGGGTAGCCCAGCCAGCCGAAGATGTCGATGTTGTCCCATCCCTCTTTGTTGTCGCCGCGCGGAGGATAGTAATTGATGCGAACCTTGTGATGGATATGCCCATACAAGTCGGGATACAGCTTCGGCTGGAGAATGTATTCAAGGACGCCGAGCTTTGATTCTTCCTTGGTCTTGAAGGATTCGGGATCGTCCAGCACCTCGCCGTCGCGATTGCCGAGAATGTTCGTCGAGAACCAGCCGTTCATTCCCAAAAGGCGTGCTTTGAAGCCCGGAGCGAGAATCGTCTTCATCAACGTCTGGCCGGTCTTGAAATCCTTGCCGCAGATGGGCACGCCGTGCTGCTTGGCAAGAGCGACGATCGCGGGGATATCCACGGTCAAATTGGGAGCCCCATTGGCAAACGGAACGCCGCTGGTAATCGCGGCCCAGGCGTAAAGCATGGAAGGCGCGATGGCCGGATGATTCTCCTTCATCGCGGCTACAAATTTTTCGGGCGTTTCATAGACGGCGTGCTGCTTCAGGAAAATTTCCGTGGAGCCGCACCAGATCACGACAGTCCGGGAGACCTTGTTTTTCTTTTGGAATTTCTGAATGTCGTCGCGAATTTGCAGCGCCAGTTCGTATTTGTTGCGCCCTTTCTTTATATGCGTGCCGGTGAGTTTCTTGACGTAATTCTGGTCAAACGCCGCTTTCATCGGACGGATCTTGCTCAAAAACTTCTTTACTTCGGCCAGATGCTCCGGGCCGAGGACCGCGGCATTCCTGGCGGCTTCATATGCGCTGTCCGGAAAAATGTCCCACCCGCCAAAGACGATGTCGTCGAGCGTCGCCAGCGGCACGAAGTCCTTGATCGCCGGCGCGCGCGCTTCGGTCCGTTTCCCCAGGCGGATGGTTCCCAATTGCGTGAGCGAGCCGATCGGCAGCGACTTCTTTCGCCGGACGAGGTCCACTCCGGCCATGAAAGTTGTGGCGACCGCACCCATGCCGACGGTGAGGACTCCGAGTTTTCCCTTCGGCAAGGCAATGCCCGCGGACCTGCGCATTCTTATTTCTCCTGTCGTTTTCAAAATGTATGGAACCCTGAAGCAGCGTGCGAATCGTATTCACCCTGCACGATAGCCGCGGTTCCCTGTGCGCAAACAACGTATCATGCGCGAACGCGCGAAGATTTGCAACGCGGAAACAGACTGAATCAGCCGGTCCTGCGCGATTTGGCAGAAGGCCGCGCCGAGGCTGCGGCGGCGCGGTGCTTGCCATGCGTGGCGGCCCCGGGCTTTTCCCTTAACCCTGCGAGCAGCTTTTCGAGGCTGAGCGTGTTGATGACGTCTTTCTTTTCGATCCACCCGCGCCGGGCCATTTGCACTCCATACCGCATGGCCAGAAGGCCGCGCGTCGTGTGCGCATCGGTGGAGATCACGATTTTCACGGCGCGCTCTTTCGCCATGCGCAGGTGCGTGTCCTTCAGATCGAGGCGCTCCGGAGAGGCGTTGCACTCCATCACGACGCCGTGCTTGTGCGCCGCGTCCAGGACACGCTCCATGTCGTAGGCGTATGCGTCCCTATGAAGTACGAGGCGACCGGTGGGATGCGCGACGATTTGCGTGTACGGATTCTCGATGGCCGCCAGAATTCGGTCCGTCATTTCCGCGCGATCCAGGTTCATGTACGAATGGATAGACACGAGCACGACGTCGAGCTGCGCGAGCACTTCGTCGTCCAAGTCCAGTTTCCCATTCTTCAAAACGTCGACTTCACTGCTCGCGAGGATGCGAATCCCCAAGTGTTTGGCGTTGGCAGCGTGTATTTTTTTGATTTGCTCGAGCGTCCGTTTTTCGTCGAGGCCGTTCGCGACGGTCACCGCCTTGCTGTGATCGGTCAGCGAGATATATTCGTAGCCCAGATCTTTCGCGGCGAGCGCCATCTCTTCGATCGAGTTTCTGCCGTCGCTCGCGGTCGTGTGCATTTGCAAGTCGCCGCGCATGTCGCTGAGCTCGACGAGGTGGGGCAGGCGATGTTCCGCGGCTGCGTCGATTTCACCGGTATTTTCGCGCAGCTCCGGCGGAATGTAATCGAGCCCCAGCTTGGCGTAGATCTGTTCCTCGGTGGCGCGAGCCACCGGCCGCTCGCCCTTCAGCGTTGCGAGCGCGTATTCGTTCAGCGTGTAGCCCATCTTGTTCGCTCGGCCGCGCAAGACAACGTTGTGCTCTTTCGATCCCGTGAAATAGAGCAGAGCGGCGCCGAAACTTTCCTTTTCCAGAATCCGAACGTCCACCTGCATCCCGCTCTTCAAAAGGAAGCTGACCTTGTTCTCCCCGTGCGCCAGCTTCTGGTCGATTTCCGGGAATTGGAGGATGTGCTGCGCGATCGATTCCACCGATTTCGGAGTGTACTTTCCCGACGAAATCGTAACCAGCAGGTCGAGGTCGCCGACGGTTTCCTTGCCGCGCCGCAGTGAGCCCGCGGGCGTCACGGCCTCGATGGGTTTGCCGAATGCGCGAATGTACGAAACGAGTTTGTCCGCTTCTTCCGACGCCACATCGATGTGGAATCGCCCGGCGGATCTCTTGTACACCTCAATCGCTTTCAGAATATTTTCTTCGCTCTTTTCTCCAAAGCCGGCTAGATCGCGCAGCTTGCCTTCGCGCGCCAGCTTTTCCACCTGCTCCACAGTCCCTGCTTTGAAAGTTTTCCAGAGGAACGCGACTTTTTTCGGCCCAAGCGACTGCAAATCCAGAAGATGAAGGATCGTTTCCGGATATTTTTTGAGCAGCTTGGTTCGCAGGGAATAGTGGCCAGTCTTGAGAATTTCCTGAATGTGATCGGCCATGCCGTCGCCGACGCCGGGCAATTCCATCAGCTTGGCGCGGTCGCGCGCCAGCTCTTCGATGGATTCGGGCAATCCATTGAGGAGTTCCGCGACGCGTTCGTAGCTGCGGTAGCGGCCAATCATGGCGCCGTCGATTTCGAGCAGTTGCGCCGTTTCCCGCAAGATGCGGGCGACTTCACGATTTTCCATGTGCGTGTCCCGCGCTTAATGGGTTTTAGATTATGTAGCGCCCACCTTCAGGTGGGCATCTGCGTGACTGGAAGACGCCCACCTGAAGGTAGGCGCTACATGAACCCGCAGAATAAATGCCGGCCGTGAGTCTTACTGGCCGAGGATGTAAGCGAACATCAGCGGCGCGACAATCGATGCGTCGGATTCGATGACGAACCGCGGAGTGGCGGCTTCCAGTTTCCCCCACGTGATTTTTTCGTTGGGCACCGCTCCGCTGTACGAGCCGTACAACGTCGTGCTGTCGGAAATCTGGCAGAAATAGCCCCACAAGCGGCACTTCTCGCGCAGGTCCTGCGTAATCAGCGGAACGACGCAAATGGGAAAGTCTCCCGCGATCCCGCCGCCAATCTGGAAAAAGCCGATCGATTCGCCGGCGGAAGTTTGCCGGTACCACTCGATCAGGCAGGCCATCTGTTCGACGCCGGACTTGACGACTTGAAAATTGGAAACATCGCCGCGGACCACGTTGGCCACGAAAATATTGCCGAGCGTGGAGTCCTCCCAGCCCGGCGTAAAAATCGGCAGATTCTTTTCGCAAGCCGCGATCACCCAGGAATCTTTCGGATCGATCTGGTAAGACTCCTTGATGAGCCCGCAGCGGATCAGCTGGTACATATATTCGTACGGGAAGTAGCGCTGCTTTTCCTTGTCCGCCTTCTGCCACAGCTTCAGCACCTGGCGCTCGATCCGGCGCATGGCCTCTTCTTCCGGAATGCAGGTGTCGGTGACGCGGTTCATGCCGCGATCGCGCAGCGCTACTTCTTCGGCGTCGCTTAAATTGCGATAGTTCGGCACGCGCTTGTAATGGTCGTGCGCAACAAGATTAAAAATATCTTCTTCGAGGTTGGCTCCCGTCGTGCAGATGCCGTGCACCTTGCCCTGCCGGATCATTTCCGCGAGCGAGAGGCCCAGTTCCGCGGTGCTCATCGCCCCCGCCATCGTCAGGAACATCTTTCCGCCGCGCGCCAGATGCGCGATGTAGGCTTCCGAAGCGTCCACCACGACCGCCGCATTGAAATGCCGGAATTGGTGCTTGATAAAATCTCGTACGCTCATGCCGACCTTTCTCTCCGAATTATTTTCACGGAGAACTTACTTGCGCAAATCCTATGCTACACGCGGCGATGTTTCAAGCGAAGAACATCAAATGTCAAAAATATTTGTTCTGAAGTGAATTGTGAGCGGTAAATGAATGAGAGAAATAAAATGAAGCCCGCCGGCAGGATGCCGCTTAAAAAACAGAATCTCAAATCTCAAATGAACCCATCTCATAAATACCTCAGGAGGATTCTTAGACAGCCGAGATGAATCATCGCCAGATAATTGTCGGCCTTGCGTTCCCAGCTCGTTACCAAGCGGCGGAAGTGCTGCAGCCAGGCGAAGAGCCGCTCGACGCGCCAGCGTCGCCGCGCACGATGCAAGCAGCGACCGTCTTGGGTCGCCTTGCGGATGCGGTTGTCCCGGTGGGGAGCAATCAGTTGCGTGCGGTAGTGCGAGCGCAGGCGGCGAGCCAGCGGCGCACTGTCATAGGCCTTGTCGCCAATCAGTCGCTCTGGCGGTGTCGACAGGAAACGCCGCTGGAGCGTGGCTTCGACGAGCCCGCTCTCATGCGCTCCAGCGCCGGCCACGTGCACGGCGATAGGAAGACCATGGTGGTCTGCGATCGCCATGATGTAGCAGCCTTTTCCGCGGCGATCATAGCGCACAGCAGAGCCCCTTTTTTGGCCTTGCTGAAGCTGCCGTCGATAAACGCTTCCGACAGATCCAGTTTGCCGCGGTCGCGTAAATCTTCGGCCAGCTGTTTCAGAATGCGCTCGAGCTGGCCGTTGCGTTGCCACTGTTGAAAGCGGCGATGGCAGGTTTGATAGGGAGGATAACGGTCGGGCAAATCCGACCAAGCGGCTCCGGTGCGCAGAATCCAAAACACGCCGTTGAGCACTTGGCGCGTGTCGCGCCACGGCCGTCCTCGCCCATCGGCCCGCCGCTTGGGCTGGAAGAAAGGCCTGAGCAGCGCCCATTGGGCATCGGTGAGGTCCATATTGCTGATGTACGCCGATTCCCATAAATCGCAACGAATCAGTCAGCTGAAAGTGTTTATGAGATAACTTCATCTCAAATCTCAAATCTCAAATGAAGCTATCTCATAAATATGAAAATTTTACACTCTGAACAAATAGAGCAAAACGCCAAACTGTGAAAGGCCTGTAAATAAAGGCTTCTCGATGCCCGTAGATCGATAACTCATGCATTTGGAGTGACCTGAAACCATTTATGAGATAGCTTCATCTCAAATCTCAAATCTCAAATCTCAAATCTCAAATCTCAAATCTCTTCAAGCCTCAATGGGCCTGGCGTATCCGCTTCACAAATCGTATGTAGTAAAGAAGCCCGCAAATCGATTTCGCATCGCGCAGCGTTCCGCGCTGGATCATCTTCTCCACTTGCTTCAACGTGAAAATCCGCGCCGTGATCTTTTCATCTTCCTCCGGCTGAGCGGCGCCCTCGGTGAGCCCCTCCGCCGCGAAGATCCACATCCACTCGTTCACAAAGCCTGGAGTCGGAACGACGCGCAGTAATTTGCGGAGACGCTTCGCCGTGTATCCAGTCTCCTCGATGAGTTCCCGCCGCGCGGCGGCGAGCGGGCTTTCGTTCGGCTCCTTCCGCCCCGCCACGAGTTCCCACAGAAATTCGCCGACCGAGTGCCGGTATTGGCGGATGAGGAGGACGCGCCCATCCTTGAAAATGGGAAGCACGACGACGGAACCAGGATGCACGATGATGTCGCGCTCGGCTTGCACGCCGCCCGGCTCGATCACGGTGTCGCGCTGCAAGCGAAATACTTTGCCTTGATAGAGCACTTCGCTCTTGAGGATTTGCGCGTGTACCTTTTCCAAATCTGCCTCCAATGGAGCGGAATTTCCCCTGAAATCTTAACAGGGAAGCGGCCTCTCCGCCGGTTGAACCCAAGTTGCCGGTCGCATATACTTTGCATGCGTCATCAGACGCCCTCCATGACAATTAGCACGCTCATCGTCGACGACGAGAAACCCGCGCGCGACGAACTGGCCTATCTGCTGAAAAGTTTTCCCGACGTGCATCTCGTCGGCCAGGGCAAAAACGGCGTCGAAGCCCTCGCCCTGATCAAGGAACACTCCCCCGACCTCGTGTTTCTCGACGTGCAGATGCCGGGCCTCAACGGCTTCGGCGTGATCAAAAAATTGATGGACCGCAAAGGGAAACTTCCTCAAATCGTCTTCGCCACGGCGTTCGACAATTATGCGGTGCAGGCCTTCGAAGTGAACGCCATCGATTACGTGCTCAAGCCGATTGAGAAGAACCGCCTGGCTCGCGCCATCCAGCGGGCAAAAAAAGCGCTCGAGGCCGAAGCGTCGCCGAGCGAGCGCCTGGAGACGCTGGTCAATCAAATTGGATCGGCGAAAGCGCCTCCGGTAAAGTTGTTGGTGAAAACGCAGCAGCGCCTATTTCTTGTCGACGCCGAGGACGTCATCTTCGCTTCCATCGAGGACGGCACGATCACCGTGGTGGCGCGGGAAGTGGAAGGCACCTCGAATTACCGAACCATTGAAGAGCTGCAATCCACGCTCGAATCCGACGTCTTCTGGCGCGCGCACCGCTCGTACCTCGTCAACATCAACCACATCAAGGAAGTTGTCCCGTGGTTCAAGTCCAGCTACATGCTCAAAATGGACGACAAGCGCGCATCTGAAGTCCCCGTGAGCCGCGCGCAGACCCGGCACCTCCGCGAATTGCTGAAGATGTAGGTTTAGTAGGACAGACTTCAGCCTGTCTGCTTTTGATTTTTGCCGGGTTGGCAAAATCAAGAGAAGACAGGCTGAAGCCTGTCCTACTTGTGCTAGCATCGCTCTTGCTCATCACGCGATGGACTTTTCCCTCACCGACGATCAACGCCTGATTCGAGACACGATCCGTCAGTTCATGGAAGCCGAAGTGCGCCCTTCGATCCGCGCGCGCGACCGCGAGGAAAAATTTGCCGGCGACGAATTGCGCAAGCTCGGCGAACTCGGCTGCTGCTGCATGTTGCTCCCGGAATCCTGGGGCGGCCTGGGCACGGACACCATTTCCTACGTCCTGATGCTTGAAGAAGTGGCTCGCGTGGATGCCGCGATGGCCGTGGCATTGAGCGTCACCAGTTCTCTCGCCGTTTTGCCGGTCTTCAAATATGGAAGCGAAGCGCAAAAGCAAAAATACCTGTCGAGCCTGGCACACGGAGAAATCCTGGGCGCATTCTGCCTCACCGAGCCACAAGCAGGCTCCGACGCCGCCGCGATCGCCACGTCCGCGGAGCGCCACGGCAGCATGTATCGATTGAACGGAACAAAATCCTGGGTCACAAATGGCGGCGAGGCGGGTCTCTACGTCGTGTTTGCAAAAACGGACCCGTCGGCGGGCGCAAAGGGCGCGACGGCATTTCTGGTCGAGCCCTCATTTCCCGGTTTTCGAGTAGCGCGTTACGAGGATAAGATGGGTCTGCGCACTTCGCGCTCGGCGGAAATTACCTTCACCGATTGCGAAGTCCCGGAAGGGAATCGCCTGGGAGAAGAAGGCCAGGGCCTGAAGATCGCGCTCGAACTTCTGGACGGAGGCCGCGTCGGCATCGCGGCGCAGGCCGTCGGCATCGCGCAGGGAGCGCTCGAAGCGTCGGTCGCGTACGCCAAACAGCGCCGCGCATTTGGAAAAACCATCGGCGACTTCCAGGCTGTACAATGGATGCTCGCCGACATGCAAACGGAAATCGAAGCCGCGCGAGCCCTGGTGCACCATGCCGCGTGGATGCGCGACACAAGCGCGCCGCGCCTAGGCCCATACGCCTCGCGCGCAAAATTGTACGCCGGAGAAATGGTGAATCGTGCCGTCTACAAAGCCGTGCAAATCCACGGCAGCCTCGGCTATTCGCGCGAAGCCGACGTTGAGCGAATGTATCGCGACGCCCGCGTCATCACTATTTACGAAGGCACAAGCGAAATTCAGCGCATGATCATCGCGCGCGATTTGTTAAGTGCGACCGGCGAATCCGCGACGCTGCATGGGAGGCGTGCGTGACGACGCAACGCTTATGTAGCGCCCGCCTTCAGGCGGGCATTTGCCTGGATTCAAAGTGCCCGCCTGAAGGCGGGCGCTACACATGCGCTCTTCCCAGGAGAAATACCTAGCGTGGATCACAAGAAACGAGTCCTGAGCGGCATGCGCCCCACCGGGCGCCTCCACATCGGCCACTACTTCGGCGCCCTCGAAAATTGGGTCAAGCTCCAAAACGACCCGCAATACGAATGCTTTTTCTTCGTCGCCGATTGGCACGCGCTGACGTCGGACTACGCCGACACCTCTCAAGTCGCCCAGAACACAATCGAAATCGCGACCGACTGGCTCGCCTCAGGGCTCGATCCCGCCAAGTGCACGATGTTCATCCAGTCGTCCGTCCCGGAACACGCCGAGCTTCAGTTGCTTCTCTCGATGGTGACGCCGCTCGGCTGGCTCGAACGCGTCCCCACCTATAAAGAGGCGCTCGACAACGTGAAAGACAAGGACCTGCATACTTTCGGATTTCTCGGATATCCCGTTTTGCAATCAGCCGACATCGTCCTCTACGACGCGGACCTCGTTCCGGTCGGTGAAGATCAGGTCTCTCATATTGAGTTGACTCGAGAAATCGTGCGGCGTTTCGATTTCTTCTATGGCTTCAGGATTAAGCCGGAATTGTTCGCGACTGCCAACGTGCAGTTCCTGGCGCGGCGCGTGCATGATGCTAAGATCCTGCCCTCGAACGGAAAACCGTTCACGGAAGAACAAAAGAGGGAAGTGGCCGATCTTCTCCGAAGGGAAGCCTTGGAACAAGGAGTCGAGAACTTCCTCGATTCGCTCAAGGAGTATGGCCACTATTTCAGCCGCTCGGCGATCCTTCGCGAACCCGGCTCGCTGCTGACGCAAACGCCGCGCATCCCCGGTACCGACGGCCGGAAAATGTCCAAGAGCTACGGCAATTTCATCTCGCTCAGTGAATCCGACGAATCCATCCGCACCAAATCGCGCGCCATGATCACGGACCCCGCGCGCAAGCGCCGCACCGACCCCGGCAATCCCGACATTTGCCCCGTGTACGACTGGCACAAATTGTTCTCGCCGCCGGAAACGCTGGCATGGTCGGCGGCCGGCTGCCGCAGCGCGGGAATCGGCTGCATCGAATGTAAAATGGCGATGGCCGACAATCTGATCAAGTGGATCGAACCGGTTCGTGCGCGTCGCGAAGCGTACGCCGCGCATCCCAACAAAGTATTGCGGATTCTCGACGACGGTTCCGTGAAGGCGCGCGAGGTCGCGCAGAAAACAATGGCGCGCGTCCGCGAAGCCGTGTTCAATTGGAAAGAGAAGCGCGCGGAAGTGACAGATCAACTCTCATCCGCCAAAAACGTCAAGGCGGGGGACTAAATATGGCGTCACCCTACAAAATTCATCTGGATACCTACGACGGCCCGCTCGATCTCCTGCTCGATCTGATCAAGAAGCAGGAGATCGACATCCACAACATCCCGATCGCCAAGATCACGGGCCAGTATCTCGACTATCTCCACAAACTAGAGCAGCTCGACATGGACGTCTCAGCCGACTTCATTTACATGGCCGCGACGCTCATCTACATCAAATCAAAGATGCTCCTCCCGCCCGATCCGCTGGCCGGCCCCGAGGAACTGGAAGACCCGCGCGCCGACCTCGTGCACCGCCTCGTCGAACACGAAAAATTCAAGAGCGCCGCGCAGCTCCTCCACCAGCGCCAGCAGATCGAGGAGCACGTTTGGTCGAAGCCGGACCTCACATTGTACGAAGGCGAAGAATCGGAAGGCGAGCTGATCGTTTCGCTCGTGGACCTCGTGAAAGTGTTCCAGCAGGTGCTGGAGCGCCGCAAGGAAGTAGTGAAGATCGAGCTCCACCACCAGCAATTCACCGTGGCGCAAATGATGGATTTGTTGCGCCAGCAATTAGTCGCCGTCGAGGACGGCATCGACCTGATTACATTTTTCGAGTCCTGCTCGTCGCGGCATGCCATGATTGTTGCGCTGCTTGCGGTCCTCGAACTTACGCGGCTACAGGCGATCATCCTGGTACAGCAGGAATTGTTCTCAAAAATCTGGCTGCGAAAGCATAAAATGTTCGATGTGGTCTTCGCCGGCGGTGATTCGATTTCCGACACACTGGCGGAACCGCTTCGGGGAATCGACGACCAATATACGGGTGCGGGCTCTACTTGGAGCACGCCGAAAGAATGACCATGAACCCTACGGAATTGAAGGGCGCGCTCGAGGCGATAATCTATGCCGCCGATGAGCCTGCAACGCTCGATCAAATCGCGAATGCCGTCGGCGAGGAAAAAGCTGCGGTGCGCGCGACGCTGGACGAAATGATCGCCGCGTACGCAAGCGAGGATCGCGGCATGGAAATCCGCGCCGTCGCCGGCGGCTACAAGTTTTACACTAAGCCGCAGCACCACGAAGTCGTTCGCCGGTTCATCAAGAGCCTACGCCCGCCGCTGCGCCTGACGATGCCCGCGCTCGAAACCCTGGCCGTGATCGCCTACCGCCAACCCGTCACGGGGCCGGAAATTCAGGAAATTCGCGGCGTGAACGTGTCCGGTGTGATCAAAACGCTGCTCGAAAAGCGCCTGATCGTGACCGCGGGACGCAAGCCCGTCATGGGCCGCCCTATCATGTACCGCTCGTCGAAGGAATTCCTGATGCGCTTCGGCCTTTCCGATCTCGAAGAGTTGCCGAGCCTGAAGGAATTTGAACAGCTCGCGCGTGCGGCGCTCGGCGCGGACGAGGGCATCGCGCCGATCGAACCGGAGACGCCGGAATCGATGAATGGCGCGGATGTCCCGCCAGTTGAGGCAACGGGAACACAACCTGCAGCGGAGCCTGGCCCGCAGGACCTACTTGAAAAATCGGAAGCAGTCGAAGCGGAGCACTCCGAGCACACCAAGGCAGAAAGCGCTTCCTAGACAGATCCATGCTTGAGCGCCTCCAAAAAATTATCTCCCGCGCCGGAATTGCGTCGCGGCGTCACGCGGAAGATCTGATTCGCAGCGGACAAGTGCGTGTGAACGGAGTTGTCGTCACCGAACTCGGCGCCAAAGCCGATCCGGAACGCGACCGTGTCGAGGCGGCCGGCCGCGTCGCTCAAGTTTCCGGCAGTCATGTTTATTTGCTGATGAACAAACCGCCGGAAGTGGTTTCCACGCTGGCGGACCCGGAAGGCCGGCGCACGTTGCGCAATTTCCTGGTCGGAATATCCGAGCGCGTCTTTCCGGTTGGGCGTCTCGATTATGCCGCGGGCGGCGCGGTTTTTCTGACCAACGACGGCGAACTCGCGAGCCGAATGCTCAAAGCCTCCGTATCCCTGCCACAAACATATTGGATCAAAGTGAAGGGCCGCCTCAGCGAAACGCAGATGAAAAGTCTCGCGCATGCGCTGCGCGGTAAGATTTTTCCTCTGCGCGCCCCGCACGCGGCCGGAAAAAATCCCCCAAATCCCTGGTACGAAGCGCAATTCTCGGGCGTCCGCCGCGATCTGCTTCGGCGGAATTTGCTGGCGATGGGCCATCCCGTCGAAAAGATGAAGCGAATGAAACTGGCTTCGCTCGATGCCGACACTGTGCCGGAAGGCCACTACCGGCAACTCAGCACCCCGGAAGTAGCCAAGCTGGTTCGCGCCGTAGAACATGCGTTGACGCAGCCCAAGCCGCTTCTGGCTGCAACCAAGCCGCGGCGCGCTTGGCGACCCCGCCGCGTCATGTCCAAGTCCAAAGAAGGCGCGCCGCGAAAAAGATTGCCATGACAACAGGGGAAGACGATTCCATCACTAAAATTCTTGCCTCAGCGAAAACCATTGCCGTGGTTGGCCTGTCGGGAAAACGCTATCGCGCCAGCTTCGGCGTAACGGAAACTCTGCAATCTTCCGGCTACCGCATTTTCCCCGTCAATCCAAATGAGACGGACGTGCTCGGCGAAAAATGCTATGCCCGCCTGGAAGACATTCCCGAGAAAATCGATATCGTGGATATTTTTCGTCGTACGGAATTTGTCCCTGAAATCGTCGACGCTGCGATTCGTATAGGTGCCCGCGCGATCTGGATGCAAGAGGGAGTCGAAGACGAGATCTCCGCCGAACGCGCCCGCCGCGCGGGACTTCTCGTCATCATGGATAACTGCATCGCCAAGGAAATTTATAAACGCCGCGAGTAGGACAGGCTTCAGCCTGTCAGCCTTTCGTCTACGTATCCACCACGCCGGAGACAGGCTGAAGCCTATCCTACTCGAATCATTACGCTTTCCGCTTATCTTTGATACGCCGGATTTCTTCCATGCGCTGGCGCAAGCGCGCTTCAAATCCCTGGTCGGTCGGCCGGTAGTAAGTTTTTCCGGTCAGCGATTCCGGCAGACATTCCATGTCGGCAACTTTATCCTCGACATCGTGCGCGTACTGATATCCCTTCCCGTAGCCGATATTTTTCATCAGGCTGGTGGGAGCGTTGCGCAGGTGCAGCGGAACCGGGTCGGCCCGCGTGTTCTCCAAATCTTTCGTGACGGAACCATAGCCGGTATAAAGCGCGTTGGACTTCGGCGCGAGCGAAAGATAAACGGCGGCCTGCGCCAGCGCGAGATTTCCTTCCGGCGGCCCGACGAAGTCGGCGGCCTGCATGGCCGCAATCGTCACCGCCAGCGCGCCCGGTTCGGCGAGGCCGATGTCCTCGCTCGCCATGCGCACAAGCCGCCGCCCGATGTATAGCGGGTCTTCTCCCGACTCGAGCATCCGCACCAGCCAATAGAGCGTCGCATCGGGATCGGAATTGCGCACGGATTTGTGCAGCGCGGATATGAGGTTGTAGTGTTCCTCGCCGGATTTGTCGTACAGCAAAAATTTGCGTTGGAGCAATTCGGCCAGCAATTCCTTGGAGATCGTGCGCGTTCCTGAAGCGTCCGGCTCCGCGGCGCGCGCGCCGGCCTCCAGCGTGTTGTACGCGGCGCGCGCATCGCCGCCCGAAAAGACGGCGATGTGCTGGATCGCCTCCTCGCCGATCGCGATCTTTTCGTTCCCAAGTCCGCGCACTGGATCAGCCAGCGCGCGCCGCAAGAGCGCTTCGATCTGCTCCGTGGTCAGCGCTTGCAGGACGTAAACTCGCGTCCTCGAAAGCAGCGGCGCGATCACCTCAAACGAGGGATTTTCCGTTGTCGCCCCGATCAAGGTGATGTTCCCCGCTTCCACGTGCGGCAGGAACGCATCCTGTTGCGCCTTATTGAAGCGATGCACCTCGTCGATAAACACGATGGTTCTTCGCCCTGCGCGCCGCGCATGCTCTGCCGCGGCCATCACGTCCTTGATTTCCTTGATCCCGGTCAGCACGGCGCTGAATGCCGCGAACTCGGAATGAGTCATTCGCGCAATCAAGCGCGCCAGCGTCGTTTTCCCGCATCCCGGTGGCCCCCAAAGAATCATCGAGCCGATTTCGTCGTGTTCGATCTGCGTCCGCAGCGGTTTCCCCGGGCCGAGCAAAGCCTCTTGCCCCGTGAATTCATCGAGCGTGCGCGGACGCATCCGTTCCGCAAGCGGCTGGCCGGATGCGCCGGTGTTTTCTTCAGGCTCGAGTTTTGCGAACAGGCTCATGAATTTTCTTGCCGGGCGGCGTCTCTCTGCCTCATGGCCTCGTAGAGCAGCACGCTGGCCGCCATCGCTGCATTTAAAGATTCAATCCCCACAGGAGCGGTTGCCGTTGCCTGTGGAATGTAGACGCGCGCGTCGGCCGCGCGCACAATTTCCGCCGGCAATCCTGACCCTTCGTTGCCGATCAAGATGGCCGCGGGAATTGTCCAGTCGATGTCCCACGGGCGCAATAAAGGGGAAGCAGGATCCGAATGTTTATTTCTAGAATTTCTCCCGGACTCGAAAGCAGGTGCCACAGCAGCGTAAACCTTCACCCGAATCATTCGCAATTGCGCGAGCAGCACGGTCGGCGAAATGCCATGGATGATCGGCAGTCGCAATCCCGATCCCGCCGACGCGCGCAGCGCCTTCGGCCCGAACGGATCGGCTGTCCCAACGCCGTCCGCCGGACAAGTCGCCGCCCCGGTTGCTCCGAACGCTTCCGCCGCCCGGACAATCGTGCCCACGTTGCCGGGATCCTGCACACCCACCAGCACGACAAGCAGGGCCGTGCCTGGCAAGAGACTTTCGATCGTCGCCTGTCTCGGCCGGACTAAAGCGGCGATCCCCTGCGGCGCCCGCGTGTCCGCAACGCTGGTGAACAATCTGTCCGAGGTTCGTAGCACAGGCACAGCGGAATCCAGCACCGGAGCGACGCGCGGAACATGGCGCGCACCCGATTCGCTTACAAGGAGCGCCTCGACCGGAAGTCTCGACCCAAGCGCCGCTTCGACGAGGCGAACACCCTCGACGCCCACAATTCCGTCGTCGCCCCGTTCGCCCGAGAGCGCGGCGCGAAATCTCTTGAGCCAGCGGTTCTCACGGCTCGTAATCACGGCAGCGTTTCCTTTGGTGGATTGTCGCGCGGCTGAGCCGGCTGGATGAGCCATGCACACCAGCCTAACAAACCCCTTCCGAACGGTAAAGCAAGGGCGGTCCGCGCCTTCCTACATGATATTTAATAGTTTAGCGTCTTGAACGCACTACACGTCTATGGTAGGTTCACTCGACCGCGTTTCCATGGCCGGTCGAATCCCATTTTTTGATCGAACAACGAGGGTCGCCACTTTGTCCGCTGAGTTGCTGAAGATTTCATCCGAAAATCCCGATCCCGCTGCCATCCGCTACGCAGCCGACTTCATACGCCGAGGCGAACTCGTCGCCATTCCGACCGACACTTTTTATGGCATCGCGGCGGATCCATTTAATCTGGCGGCCGTCGATCAGATCTATCGCGTCAAGGGACGCCCTGAAACCCGCGCGCTTCCCATCCTTGTCAATACCACAGCCCAGGCCATATCGCTCTCTCGCGATGTCCCCTACACGTTCCACAAACTCGCCGCCAAGTTTTGGCCCGGCCCCCTAACGTTGCTGGTCGAGGCGTCCACAGGCGTTCCGCTCAAGGTGACGGCTCACACCGGCAATGTCGCCCTGCGCTGGCCGAAATCGGCAATCGTGGACGCGTTGATTGGCCTGGTGAAAGGGCCCATCACTGGGACGAGCGGAAACATTTCCGGCGAACCCGCATGCGCCACCGCGATCGACCTTATGGAACAAATGGGAGACCGCCTTCCTCTCATTCTCGACGCGGGAGAAACGCCCGGAAATCTTGCCTCCACGATCGTGAGACTCGACGGCGACGATTGGGAAGTGATGCGCGAAGGCGTAATCACCGAGCAGGAAATCCGCGCCGCCCTCGAGGACGACACGGAAGCTTGACCGTTGGTGCTGTGCCCCGGGAACGCCAATCTCCCGATTGGCGCGCCCAAACCGCCAATCGGGAGATTGGCGTTCCCAGGTTCCTACTGCGCATCAATACTGCGCAAAAAATCATAATCTCCGGTCGGGGAAAGCTGCATATTGCTGATTCGTTTCCGATGCACGCTGATGTTGTCCATAAACCACAAACTGACGTACGGCAAATCCTCCGCGATGATTTTCTGGACTTTGCTGAACAATTCACGCCGCTTTTCCCGATCGCTCTCACCGCGCGCCCGCCCGAGCAGCGCATCGATTTCCGGATTGCGGTAGTGGCCGCGATTGGCTCCGGCGGGAGGAATCATCTTGGAATCGAAAATGTAATCAAAAAAAGTGTCGGGATCGTTGTTCGCGCCGATCCAGCGCAGCGTGAAGATTTCAAAACTCCCGCGGGCCATATCTGAAAACAGCGTCGCGAACTCCAGCGGCCTCACATCGAGATCGACTCCGACCTTGCGCCATTGCTCTTGCAAAACGGCGGCCAGGAGCCGCGACGATTCCTCGGTTGACGTTTTGAGCGTGAGCTTCACGCGCATGCCGCCTGTCTCGGGCTGCCTCGGATACCCGGCCGCGTCCAACAAACGTTCCGCCTGCTGCGGGTCGTATTCGTAGCGCCGGATGCCGGGCTCGTACGCCCAACTGCTTTTCGGAAGCGGGCCATCGGCTGGATGCGCTTGGCCGCGGTATAAATATTGAATGATTTCTTCGCGGTTCGTGGCATACGCCAGCGCCTGGCGCACTTCGCGTTTGGCCAGCGCCGCATCGTCGAGATTGAAGGCAATATATTGATAATTGGTTCCGGGAACGTCCGTCACATCGATCGTGGATTGCCGGCGCAGGACCGGAATCATGTCGGGGGCCAGCGAATTCACTTCCACGTCCGCGCTTCCTTTGCGCAATTCCAGCGCGCGCACAATGGCGTCGGGCACGACGCGAAATTGCACGCGCGAAATGTTCGGCGCGCCGCCGAAATACCCGTCATTCCTTTCGAGCACAATGTTGTCGTCCTGATTCGCGCTGACGAACCGGAACGGGCCGCTACCGGTGAGCCGCTCGGAAAAATCCGACCCGGAACCCGCCGGGACAATCCCGACCGTGGGCCGCGCGATGGCCCACAGAAACCCGGCGTATGGTTCCTGCAAATGAAAAATCACCGTGGCCGCGTCCGGCGCGTCGATGGATCGAATCATCGCGAGCGAGCCTCGCTTGGGCGATGTGACGGTTCTGTCCAGGATCGAATCGAAGGTGTACTTCACATCCGCGGATGTGACCGGCCGGCCATCATGGAACTTTACCCCGCTCCGCAAATGGAACACATACGTGACCGCGTCTGGCGTCTCCCATCTCTCTGCCAAATCACCGCGCGGGATTCTCTGCGCATCAAGTTCCACCAGGCTGCTGAAGATGAGGCTGTCCAACCGCTGCGAAACCGCGTCCGTTCCAATTCGCGGATCCAAATTGGTAGGCATCGATTCGATCAGGAAGTTGACGACGCCGGATTCGGTGGCGACAGTGCGTGAGCAGGAAGAGAGTGCGAGGGGAAGGAGAAGCAGAAGGGAAGTAAAGGAAAAAGCGCGACCCCTCGATTCGCGCCCGCGCTGGTATGAGGATTCCGTTCTTCTACTTCTTCTCTCATCCCGCATAGCAAATCTTGCCCAGCACGACGGCCTTTTTCGCCCCTGTCGCTCCCGGCACGTTCGCGGGCCGTTTGTGCAGCGTCTCATACGCGAGCACGGCAAAGGCAAACGCTTCCTTCGCGTCTCCCGATACGCCAAGTTCTCCCGCCTCGCGCACGCGGACTCCGCTTAGTCCAGATTCGAGTTGGGCCATTATCAGTGGATTGTGCGCGCCGCCCCCCGAAACGATCAGCTCTCCGATTTTCACCTTCGGCGCAACAAAACGATGGAAAGCATCCAAAATGGAGAGCGCGGTCAAGATCGTAGCAGTGCGAATTACATCTTCCGGATCAGCACTTCTCGCTTCGCGGTGGGACAGTAGGGCACGCAAGTATCTTTCGCCGTACTGCTCGCGTCCCGCCGTCTTCGGTGGAAGTTTGGAAAAGTATCTGTCGCGCAACAACGTCTGAAGCAATCCGGAAAGCAGGTTGCCTTTTGCGGCCATCTCCGCGCTACGATCGAATCCTTTTCGGCCATGCGTGAAATGCCGCACCAGGGCGTCGATGACCATATTCCCCGGCCCGGTATCGAATGCGAATACATCTTCAAGTCTCGCGCCCGCGGGAATCACCGTGACGTTCGCAATCCCCCCGATATTCAGCGCGACGCGCCCGATCTGCCGGTGCCGGTAGAGCAGAAAATCGACGAACGGCACGAGCGGCGCTCCCTGTCCGCCCGCGGCCATGTCGGCGGGACGAAAATCGCCCACCGTGGTAATGCCCGTCCGCGCCGCAATCACCGAAGGCTCGCCGATTTGTAGCGTCGAGGCGACACTCTGTCCATTGAAACGTGTTGGCGTCCCCTGATGAAAAATAGTCTGCCCGTGCGAGCCGATCGCATCGATCTGCGCGGGAGTCACGCGAAATTTCTTGCATGCGGCGAGCGCAGCCCCCGCAAATAATTCGCCCAGCAGAAAATTGAGCTGGCTGATTTCTCCGGTGGTCACCGGCCGGCCTTCGCCGAGTTTCAAGATGGTTTTCTGCACTTGTCGAGGGAAGGGAAACGCTGCAAAGTCTTCGAGGGACGCTTTTCTCCCGCTCATGCGCGCGAGGGCTACGTCAATCCCATCCGCCGACGTTCCCGACATGATGCCGAGCGCCAATGTGCCGCGTCCGCGGAAAGGTTTCATAAAATTTGTTTTTTCAGTTCGGCCAGAAGATTGAGCGCCTCAACGGGCTTCAAATTATCGATGTCCGCCTCGCGCAGCGCATCCAATACATGTCGGTCGAGCGGCGTGAACAACGCCTCCTGCGCCGGCAGGGGTTCCCCGTTTGCCGTGGCGCCAGGCGTCAGCCGCTCGCTCAACTGATGCTCGGCCTGCTCGTGCCGTTCGAGAATTTCTCTCGCGCGCGCGATCACCGCGGGAGGCAGTCCAGCCATCCTCGCAACTTCGATCCCATAACTTTTGTCCGCGCTGCCGGTTTCGACGCGCTTCAGAAACACGATGCCTGTCGAAGTTTCGCGCGCCGACACGTGCACGTTCTTGATCCCCGGCAGCAAATCCGCGAGTTCGGTCAATTCGTGGTAGTGCGTCGCAAACAACGTGCGCGATTTCGTCTCGCTGGATAAATGTTCCACCACCGCCCAGGCAATGGAAAGCCCGTCAAAGGTGGCCGTCCCGCGCCCCACTTCATCGAGCAGCACCAGGCTCGCCGGCGTAGCCGTATTCAAAATGGCCGCAACTTCAGTCATTTCCACAAGAAACGTGGAGCGCCCGCGCGCCAGATTGTCCGCCGCCCCGATCCGCGTAAAAATTCGATCGGTGACCGGCAGCCGCGCCTGATCCGCCGGAACGAACGAGCCCATTTGCGCCATCAGAATAATCAACGCGGCCTGCCGGAGATACGTCGATTTTCCTCCCATGTTCGGGCCCGTAATCAGCAGAATCTGCTGTGCCAAATCATCGAGAAACAAATCATTCGGAACAAATCGCTCGCCTTTTTGGACAAGGAGCTGCTCGATCACCGGATGCCGCCCCGCAACGATCATGATTTGCGTGTCGTCAGAAAACTCCGGCCGCGTGTAATTGCGCGACGCGGCCAGCCGCGCGAAATTTCCAAGCACGTCCAGCTGGGAGATCGCCGCCGCGGTCCGCCGGAGCCGCGCCGCCTGCTCTCCAATCCACAATCGCAATTCGGAAAACAGCCGCCGCTCGATTTCCGCGATGCGTTCGTCGGCGTCCAGCACCTTGCGCTCGTATTCCTTCAGCTCCGGCGTCGTAAAGCGTTCCGCATTCACGAGCGTCTGCTTGCGCTCGAAATCCGCGGGCGCGAGATGCAAGTTCGGGTTGGATATTTCGATGTAGTAGCCGAATACCTGATTGAAGCGAATCTTGAGCGACCCAATTCCCGTGCGCTTCCGCTCCCGCTCTTCCATCGCCGCAATAGTCTGCTTGCTATGCTGCGAGAGTTCTCGTAACTCGTCCAATTCCTGGTCGTAGCCGCGGCGAATCACGCCCGGATCGGAGCCCAGCGCCGGGGGATCGTCTGCGAGCGCCGATTCGATCCGCTCGCGCACGTCCTCCAATTCATCCATCTCCGCGTGCAACGCGCAAAGCCGCGCGGACGGGCACTTCTCCAAATATTTTCGCAAGAGAGGAACGCGCGCCAGAGACTGCCGCAGCCCGAGCAGGTCGCGCGGCGACGCCACACCCAGCGTCACGCGCCCTGCCAGGCGTTCCAGGTCCTGCACCCCCGCAAGGTTATGGCGGATCTCTTCGCGCAGCACCGTATGGTTTCTGAGCTCCTGAACGGCGTCCAGACGTGCCTGAATTTCCTCGCGATTCACCTGCGGGCGCAAGATCCATTGCCGCAGGAGCCGCGCTCCCATGCCCGTCGCCGTCTCGTCCAGCGCAGAAAGCAAAGTCGGGGAAGCGCCCCGCACGCCATCCTCAAAAAAGATCGGCGCCACCAGCTCCAGATTGCGAACCGTAACGACGTCCAGCACCAGCGCGTCCGCCTGCTGGTAATACCGCACGCGGTCGAGATGCCCAAGGGCCGCGCTGGAATGATTCCCATTTTCGGCGTTCATGGCCGAAGTTTCGCGCAAGTAATGCACTACTGCGCCCGCCGCCGAGACAGCCTGCGGCTGCCCCGCCAGGCCGAATCCGTCCAGCGTCGCCACGCCAAATTGTTCCCGCAGCATCCGTTCGGCGTAGTCGTACCGAAAGACCCATTCGTCGATGCGCGTCTCAACTCCTTCGCGAATCTCCGGGCGCGCCGCCTGGGAAGTGCCGCTAAACTCACCATCCGCCCCGGCCGCCGCGGCAAATAGGCTCGCTTGCCGCGGAATAAGAATTTCACGCGGCCTTAAGCGGTGCAATTCATCGCGCAATTTTTCTTCCGCGTCGCTCCCGGAAAACGCCGCCGCGCGGAACTCGCCGGTGGTGACATCTGCATAGGCAAATCCGATCGGCGATCCGCCCGCCGAACGGGAAATCGCCGCCAGATAATTATTTTCCTTGGGCTCGAGAACATTGAGGCTGGTGGCAGTTCCCGGCGTAATGACGCGCACCACTTCGCGCCGCACGAGTTTCTTCCCCGGCCCGGGCGCTTCCATCTGATCGCACACGGCAATCTTGTAGCCCGCGCGCAAGAGGCGCGCGATGTATCCCTCCGCCGCGTGGTAAGGAACCCCGCACATCGGCACAGGCTCGCCGCGTTCCCGGTTCCGGGAAGTCAGAGTGATCTGCAGTTCCCGCGACGCCGCAATGGCGTCTTCATAGAACAGTTCGTAGAAATCCCCCAAGCGGAACAGGACCAGCGCATGCGGATAGCGTCCCTTAATAGAGTGATACTGCCGCATCAGCGGTGTGGCTGGTTCAGTCATGTCGAATGGAGCGCCGGAACCGCGCGCGGGCAAACAAAGGCGCCCGCCGGGATGAGTGCGCCGGTCAGCAACAGTAAAGTTTATACCGCGTCACCTTCGCTCCTGTCGAGCCAGCGAATTAGATAAAGCTCGAATTGCACTTGCCCAAGAGCCCCGGAGGGGCGGCAGATCGTAGCCCACTGCGCCAGCGGTGGGAAAGCATTCAGACCCAGAATTGGAAGCCCCGTCAGGGGCGACACAAGCGGATCATGCACATGAAGCTGGCCGACTGCCTAGAGGCCCGCAAGTAAGTTTCAGCATGGGTCTCGACGTATACTGCCTACAATATGCCAGGGCCCAAACATCGCGAAGAAATCGAAATCAAACTCCGCGTTCCCGACGTCGCCGCGCTTCGCAGCCGCCTGAAACGCCTCCGCGCCCGCGAAATCACGCTGCGCACCTACGAATCCAACACGCTGTATGACACGCCCCGTTACGACCTAAGGCGCCGCGGCCAGCTCATCCGCATCCGCACCGAACAGCCCGCTTCGAGTTTTGGAAAGAGACGCCCAAAGGAAAACGCTGCCGCCCTGCTGACCTACAAAGGTCCTTCCTCAACGAGCAGCGCAACAAAACCTGGCAGAAATTCAAGAACCCGCAGTCATTTCAAGATCAAAGACGAAGCCGAGGTGGCGGTAACTGGAGCAGACGAACTGGCCGGCATTCTTCGCGCCCTCGGATTACATCCCACGTTCCGCTACGAAAAATTTCGGACCACTTACGCACTCCAGGGTGTCCGTGACCTGAAGATAGAACTCGATGAGACCCCCGTAGGCACTTACCTGGAATTGGAAGGCCCGGTCGCGGGGATCGATCGCGCAGCCCACCTCCTCGGGTACACTCGCAATGACTACATGACCGCCACCTACGGCTCGCTCTATCTCGCCGCCTGCCGCCGCCGAGGCCGGAAACCCGGCGACATGCTCTTTCCGACAACAAAAAAATTGCGTTAACACGCACTCTTTCCTTGACAAAGTTTTCAACACCGTTTACCTACTGAGTTGGAGTTTTTTGTGTGGCCATGAGCGAATCCGAAAAGCTTGAACCATTTCCCAGTAGGAATCGATCGGCGGCACGATGTTTCAAAATGGCCCGGCGTACCGCCGCCGAAACGCAATTCCGCCGTGCTTCGAAAGTGAGCAGTAAAGGCCTCGGGTAGACCCGATATTTCCGCCACCCGCGGCCGGCCTAACACTGGTTGCGGGGTTCAATTCAATAAAGATCCCGCCGTAACCAGCCAGTTTTCGTGAATTTATGCGCCAGCGGGCCACGATGCAGCGCCCGCCACATCGCAATAAGTACAAGCCTCAGGGTTGGAGCGTTCCACGGCCCGAAGGCTTGGGAAAGGAGGCAAAATGCTGCACGCTACCGATCTTCTGGGCGGGGAAGCCTACGATCGCGACGGCCATTTCGTCGGCCAGATCAACGAATTGTTCATCGAGCCTGCCGAGCAGCCGAACCGCGTGGCCCGCGTCCTCCTTGGCCGGGGGAAATTCCTTCCCCTGATCGTGCGTTACGAGCACATCGCCTTTGTTGCTCCCGGGGTCATACGCCTGAACGTGGAAGAAAAGGACCTCGAACATTTCCAGCCCAATGAAGCATGGCTGGCCATGCGCAAGGATTTGCTCGACCAGCAAATTATCGATACCAGCGGCCGAAAGGTAGTGCGCGTCAACGATATTGACATTGCCGAGCAGCGCGTCAACGGCACGGTCGAACTGCGCGTCACCCAGGTGGATGTGGGCCTAACGGGCGCCGCGCGTCGCCTCCTGCACGGCATTGCCTCACCCGGCTTGGTGCAGGGGCTGGCGACCAAACTGCCTACGCGCGTCATACCCTGGGAATTCGTCAACTTGATCGAGACGGATCCCCTGCGCCGCGTGAAGCTCCGCATCACTCACCAGAAACTCGAACGCATGCATCCCGCCGACCTGGCGGACATTATGGAAGACCTGTCGCCCATCGAGCGCCAATCGATCATCGCTTCACTCGATGAAGAGACCGCCGCCGAAGCCCTCGCCGAGCTGGACAAACGCCTGACCACCCAGATCGTCGAAACGCTGGCTCCCCAGAAAGCCGCCGACATTCTCGAGGAGATGGACCCCGACCAGGTGGCCGACGTGATCGCGGACATGACCCCGGAAAGGTCGCGCGACGTCTTGAGCGAGATGCCGGGCGAGGAAGCGCGCGAAGTGCGCGAGCTGCTTAAATTTGAGGAAAATTCGGCCGGCGGAATGATGAATACCGATTTCATTTACGTAGGCGAGGCCGCCACGCGCGACGAGGTCGTCGCTTGGATTCGCGAAATGGACGTGGACCTCGAGCGCCTTGATACCGTCTTTCTGATCAATGGGGAAGCGAAATACTCCGGCGCTGTCCCTTTGGGACGCTTGTTGTTCGCCGCTCCGGACGAACGCATGGAATCTCTGAAGATGGAGCCCCTGCTTTCGATTCCCCCGGACGCGGGAGACAAGGAAGTGTTTGAACTTTTCGACAAATACAATCTGCACAGCCTGGCCGTGGTCGACGCGCTTGGCCGCCCCATCGGCGCGATCGAAGTGGATGACGTGGTCTCGCGCATCCGCAACCGCTGATGATATTGGCATTCTGAGTGGCAACTCGGATTTAGTCTCTGTAGCGCCCGTCCGCCGCGGCGGACGGGCAAGGGTTCCGACAAATGGCAGTACTAGGAAAACCCGAAAACGAAAAACAAGCGCCGGAAACACCGGCGCTCATAACGCGGTGGAAGCTCGTCCCCGGATGGATAGAGCCCTGGCGCACTCGCCTCTCGGAGTGGGGCAAGCGGACACGCTTCTGGCGCCGCCGGCTGATTCTCTTTCTCGCAGTGGTAGGTCCCGGCGTCATTACCTCCAACGTGGACAACGACGCCGGCGGGATCTCGGTCTATTCGCAGGCCGGCGCGATGTACGGTTACGCGCTTCTGTGGTCGCTCATTCCCATGACCATCGCCCTCTACGTCACGGAGGAAATGTGCGCCCGCATGGGCGTCGTCACCGGCAAGGGCCTTTCTGATCTCATCCGCGAGGAGTTTGGCTTCCGCCCGACTTTTTTTCTGATCCTTGCGGGCCTGGTTGTGGACATGGGCAACGTCTGCGCCGAATTTGCCGGCGTGGCGGCCTCCATGCAACTCTTTCACATATCCAAGTACATTTCCGTCCCGCTTGCCGCGCTGGCCGTCTGGATTCTCGTGCTCCGCGGTACCTACCGCCAGGTCGAAAAAATATTCCTGGCCGCATGCGTTCTTTATCTCTCCTATGTGGCGTCCGCGTTTCTGGCCAAGCCGGATTGGCTCCTGGCGGCGCGAGACACTGTGATTCCAACCTTGCATCTCGACGGCGGTTATCTCCTCATGCTCACTGCATTGATTGGCACCACCATCGCCCCCTGGCAATTTTTTTACATGCAGGCAAGTTTCGTGGAGAAGCGCGTATCCGCGCGCCAGTATGCCCAGGCCCGCATGGACGTGCTCTTCGGCAGTGTAAGCTGCATGGTCATCGTCTTCTTCATCATCGTTTGCACGGGCGCGACGCTCTTTGTTTCCGGCCATCACATAATCAATGACGCCGGAGACGCGGCGCAAGCCCTCCGTCCTCTGGCCGGCAAAGGGGCCGCCATGCTCTTCGCGTTTGGCTTGCTGAACGCGTCGCTCTTTGCTGCATCCATCCTGCCGCTCTCCACCGCCCACGTGATCTGCGAAGGCATGGGATTTGAGGCAGGCATCGACCACAAATTCAATGATGCCCCCATCTTTTACAGCCTATACACCGGAATGATCGTTGTGGGCGCCGCGATCATCCTGATCCCTCATGCGCCACTGGAAAAAATCCTAATCCTTTCTCAGGTGGGCAACGGCGTCTGGCTGCCAGTGGTCCTCATCTTCATGCTTCTGCTCATCAACCGCCGCGATTTGATGGGCGACTTCGTCAACACCCCCACATTTAACGCCGTCGCATGGGTCACCGCCGTCGCCGTAATCATCCTCACCCTCGTCCTGGTCTATGTCACCATCCTCCACCCAAGCGCCATGCCGGGAACTTCCGGCTAAAAATGAATCGCATCGCGAGGCCAGAACTCCGGACGCACGCAAAGATCGCTGTCATATCCGTGTAAAGAAACCGTCACCTGAAATTCACATCCCGCCAATATTGCCCGACTACGCTTCCAGCGAATGCGCGCCGGTCCACGGATACTCCGAATCCTGATCCCTATGACCCTTGTAATTCTGTGGGCAAAGATTCCCGCGCTCGCGCAAAACACCGCTCCTGAAATCTGTCCGCGCCCCAGCGCTGGCAGCAGGGCATCCGAGCCGGAATCCCTCAGTAGCGATCACGGCGTGCTAAGGGTCACTCTCAAGTTCCTGACCGCCGTGGACGCCCAAGGTCACATCCGCTACTGCTACGTCTACAAAGACGGCGCCCAGGCCCCAACCTTGCGTGTGAATCCCGGCGACACGTTGATCCTGAATCTCGAGAATGACATAGCGCCCGAGTCTGCTCACTCTCTTCCGTCTCCCCCTCCCGTGCGCATGCAAATGCAACCCGACTCCTGCTCGGAAGCAAAAATGACGGCATCGTCGACGAACCTGCATTTCCATGGACTTATGATTCCGCCGGTTTGTCACCAGGATGATGTCCTTCATACTGTCGTAGGGCCTTCCGCGACCCCGTTCGAATATCGCTTCCAGATTCCTCCCGACCAGCCTCCGGGCCTGTATTGGTATCACCCCCACATCCACGGTTTCACGAGAGCGCAAGTGCTGGGAGGAGCTTCCGGAGCGCTGATTGTTGAAGGGATCGAGCGAGTTAACCCACAGCTGGCGGGTTTGCCGGAGCGAGTCCTCGTCATTCGCGATCAGGACTTGATCTATCCGGACGCGCAGCCCACGACGCCCGATTCCGCGCCGCACACCGTAACTTTGCGCGATCCCGAGGGAGACATCTTGAACACCGGCACCGACGGCGGAAAGCCGGCAAAAGACCTGTCGCTAAATTTTGTGCCCGTGGCATATCCCGATTACAAACCGGCTCTGATCGAAATGAAGCCCGCGGGGCGCGAAGTGTGGCGTGTCTTAAATGCATCGGGAATCACCTACGTGGACTTGCAAGTCTTATACGATGCCTCGCCGCAGCCATTGGGTGTCGCCGCCCTCGACGGCGTGCCCATCGACGACAACGGCGTCGGTGGCCGCGGCCTTTTGTGGAAGACTCACGTCCTGGTGCCCCCCGCCGGCCGGGTCGAATTTATCTTGAAGGGCCCGCCGCTCGGAACCCACGCAACTTTGATGACGCGCGGCGTGGATACTGGCCCGGCCGGGGAAAATGATCCCTCGCGTCCGCTCGCGACGATCGTGGCCGCGACGGGTGCTCCCGAATCGCGCTTCAAACTCGCGGCCGCTCCATCCCCGCTGCGCCGGCAAAGCCCAGCCGCGCTCCGGGATGTCGCGCCCGTGCGCGTGCGCAAGCTGTACTTTTCCGAGAAGCATCAAAACCCCGCGAATCCAAATAGTCCGACCGTATTTTTCATCACCGTCGACGGCCAAACTCCCGCGCCGTTCGATCCCGCCTCGTCAGCTCCCAATATTACGGTCCGCCAGGGAGACGTTGAGGATTGGATCATCGAAAACCGTTCCCAGGAATTGCATGCGTTCCACATTCACCAAATCCATTTCATGCTGCTCGATTGGAATGGGGTTCCGATCAACGAGCCATTCCTCCGCGATACCGTGAACGTGGCCTACTGGGACGGCAAGAGCCCCGTCTATCCCAGCGTGAAATTGCGAATGGACTTCCGTGATCCGAAGATCATCGGAACATTCGTCTATCATTGCCATCTTCTCGAGCACGAAGACGGCGGCATGATGGGCACCATCCGGGTGATCCCGTCCGGGCCAAGCCATTAATTTCAACATTCGCGTCGAATTCTCATTTCGCAGCAGAGACCGATGCAAAGCTTCATTCGCTTTCTGCAACAAGCCCCTTCTTCTGCCTTGCAACTTCCGTGTGACAAGAAAAAGACACGCCATAAAACAGATTTCATTTTCTATTCATCTGTGATTCACACATCGCGCGTATCAATCAATGCGCGCGCCTGAACTTGTGTCCCCAAGTTTCTCGGCGGCGGCCGACAACGTGTCCTCGGCCGCTAAACGCCGGTCCAAATGTTTGAAATTCTTTTTGAGGAGAAGCTATGAGTGTGAAGTGTCTTCGTGTGTTTGCAAGCGCCGTAACAGCCCTCACGCTGGCGATTGGCGCCCCGGGCAGCCTCTGGGCGCAGCCCCATGACGCGGACGATTTTCAGACGACGACTCCCATCAAGCATGTCGTCGTCATCTTCCAGGAAAATATTTCTTTCGACCACTACTTCGCCACCTATCCTTACGCCGCCAACCCCGATGGCGAACCCGCCTTCCACGCGAAGGACGGCACGCCGAGCACCAATAACCTGCTCGCCGCCGGATTGCTCGACGAAAACCCGAACGCCACCCAGCCCTTCCGCTTGGACCGCACGCAGTCCAACACCTGCGACCAGAACCACAACTACCTGCCCGAACAGGAGGCCGTCGATCACGGTCTGTTGGATAAGTACGTGTCCGCAACCGGCAGCGGGAACAGTGGTCTGCAAACAGCAAGCACACTTTGGTCGGGTACGGGACCCGCTCCCGCCATAACTGTTGGTGCCCCGCTTCTCCCTGGGCAGTACAACAAGAGCGTGGTGACCGGTGGGAACGCGACCACTGGGCCATTCTCTTTCTCGGGTTACTGCTTCGACGGAGGCAATGGAACGAGCGCAAACAAGGGAATTGTGATGGGTTATTACGATGGCAATACGGTCACTGCCATTTGGAACTACGCCCAATATTTCGCCATGAGCGACAACTCCTGGAGCACGACATTCGGGCCCTCCGCTCCGGGCGCGATCAACCTCGTCGCGGGAACTACCGCGGGCGCCACCATGCTTCCGAAGCGCCCCAATGGAAATAACTCCAGCGCCTCCGGCCTCATCTGGGGTGGTCAGACAGCTCCAGCAGGGAGTGCGTTCGCGGGCGCTCTGATCGGCGATGCCCGGCCTGCTTATGACGATTGCGTGTTTTCAAATGGCCAGTTGTTCAACACCAATCAAGCTTCCATGAGCGGGACCAACGTAGGCGATCTGATGGGCGATCTTGTCAACGAGGGCAAGGGGATCACTTGGGGCTGGTTCATGGGCGGATTTGCTCCGACCACGCCTTACAATCCCCCCACCACTCCTTTCGCCGTTTGCGGATCGGCGGGGACGGGCACGTATAGCTTCGGGGGCGCGCCGGTGCCGGATAACCTCAGCACCGTCGGCGACTACATCCCTCACCACCAGCCATTCGAATTCTATACGTCCACGTCGAACCCTCACCACCTGCCGCCAACCAGCACAAGCATGATCGGCAAGACGGACCAAGCCAATCATCAGTACGATCTGAAGGACTTTTTTGAGGCTTTGAAGCATGGGCATATGCCCGCGGTAAGCTTCCTCAAAGCCCCCGCCTATGCGGACGGCCACCCGGGCTATTCCGATCCAATCGACGAACAAACATTCGTTGTGAAGACGATCAACGCAATCATGGCCGGCGATGAATGGAAGGAGACGGCGATCATCATCGCCTATGACGACTCCGATGGTTGGTACGACCACACCATGGACCCGGTCGTCAATCAGTCCGGCGTTCCGGATGACGCCGACGACGCACTGTCGAGCCAAGCTCCGAACCCGTCCGCTCCGCCCGCCTTCTTCGGCCTTTGCGGAGCCACCCCGACAACCGGACCTGCGGCAAATATTTCGGGTCTCTGCGGGTACGGCCAGCGCCAGCCGTTGCTGGTGATCTCACCGTGGGCCAAGAAAAACTACGTGGACCACAGCATCACCGACCAATCCTCCATACTCCGATTCATCGAGGATAACTGGAATCTTGGCCGCATCGGTGGCGCATCCAGCGACTTCAAGGCTGGCACGCTCAACAACATGTTTGACTTCAGCGACAAAGATGATGATGGCCAGTGGAGCCGTGAAAAAGAGGAACAGCACCAACGCACTCTGTTCCTGGACCCAACTACCGGTGAAGTCGTTCACTACTAATTGAGTCGGTCGACAGCCAGCAGGGCGGCAGCGCCCCGTTCCTCGGCGCTTCGCCCATCAAGAACGAGGCCCGCTCCGGATCGCTCCGGGGCGGGCCATGGTTTTTTGTTTTCCCATAATCTTTTGCTTTCCCATAGGATATTACCAACTTCAAGAAACTCTCGTTCTGAGCGTGTTGCGCCTTAAGATGCCCTATGTTAGCTTTCCAACATGCTCGCGAAACAGCCTCTGTCTACTACACGGAATTCGCGGGAATAGTCGCGTGAAAGCACCGGAATCGCTCAAACCTACGGACCTCGCGGAAGAGCGGCTGCTCCTTGAACTGGACGCGGACCGGCTCCCTCAGCATATTGCCGTCATCATGGATGGAAACGGCCGCTGGGCGCAGCGGCGCCACTTGCCGCGCGTGGCCGGTCACCGCGCCGGAGTCCAATCGGCTCGCACGGTGATTGAAACGTGCGCGCGTCTCGGAATTCCCGCCTTGACGCTCTACGCTTTTTCGATGGAAAACTGGCGCCGTCCGAAAGCGGAAATTGATTTTCTCATGCGCCTGCTGCGCGAATATTTGCGCAAGGAGCTTCCCACCCTCCATCGAAACAACATCCGCATGTTGGTCATCGGCCGTTCCGATCAGTTGCCCAAGGAAGTGCAAGCCGACATCGACCGCGCCATGGAGCAAACAGCGGGAAACTCGGGCATGAAGCTGGCCGTGGCCCTGAACTACGGCGGCCGCGCGGAACTCGTGGATGCCTTCAATCGCATCCTCGATCGCGTCCGCAATAACGGCCTCGCGAATGCCCGCATCGATGAGGAATTGATTTCCCAGCATCTCTACACGGCTGGTTTGCCCGATCCCGATCTGCTCATTCGCACCAGTGGAGAAATGCGCGTCAGCAATTTTCTGCTTTGGCAAATTGCCTACGCCGAAATTTATGTCACCGAGACTCTGTGGCCCGATTTCAGCCGCGCGCAGCTCTACGAAGCCCTGCTCGATTTTGAAAAGCGCGAGCGCCGCTACGGCGGCCTGGCGGAAGCGCGCCGCCGCGTCATGGCCTGAGCCGGCCTCGCGCCCCGGCCTTCCTCGCCGGCATGCCCGTCTTTTACATTTTTTCCGAGTGGAATCGTTTCTTAACGCGGCACACCCGAATTTATTCTTCGGGAATTCATCCCTACATTGCGAGAAAGTGGAAGAAGCGGTTCAGGCCGATTTGATCGCGCAGCATAGCTCCTAGTTGCTGTAAGTCCCGGAGGGACGCCAGATCGTAGCCCACTGCGGGAGCGGTGGGAGACGCGGAGACCAAGACGCGCAAGCCCCGGTAGGGGCGAAACAAGGTGCTAACTTACTAACTTACGCAAAAAAGAATTGCCCATTACCCGTCACGACGTTGCCCCCAACCTCCTGACGGCCATTCGTAGAAAAGAAAGGACCCAATGAATTCCGGTACAGGCCTGCGCGTGCTGACAGCAGCGATCCTGATTCCCATCGTGGTCGCGGCGATCTGGTGGACCCCCACGTGGTTCATCGCGATCCTGTCCGCGTTCGTTGCCATTGCTGCGATGCTGGAATTTTTTTCGATCGCCGCTCGCCTGGGTTTTCAAGCCTACCGCCTCTGGACGTGCCTCGCCGCCGCCGGAATCATCGCCCAGCAATGGTATGCGTCGCGCATGGCCAGCATCACGCGGCTCGGCGACCTTCTGGACCGCTCGCCTCGGATCACTCTGGAATTGATCCTGTTCGGATTCGTTCTTGGCGTCGCCGGAATCGCACTGGCAAGCGAAAAATCGTTGACCGAAGTATTGCCATCGATTTCGATCAGCGCCGCGGGTCTCGTATTCGTCGTGCTTCCGTTCAGCGCCGTGGTCCGTCTCCACGGCGTCGATGTATTGGGTCCGCGCCTTCTTCTTTTCACCGTGGTCCTGGTTTGGGTGGGAGATACGGCGGCTTATTTTGTGGGCCGCGGAATCGGCCGCTGGAAAATGGCCCAGAAGACCAGCCCGAACAAAACTTGGGAGGGCGCCGCAGCAAATTTCCTCGGAGCCCTCTTTGTCGCGGCCTTGTTCGGCTACTGGAGCAAAATTTCTCCCGCCCACGTGCTGGCCATGGGAGCGGCCGGCAGCATCGCGGGACAAGTCGGCGATCTCTTCGAGTCCGCATGGAAACGCAATGCCGGCGTCAAGGATTCCGGCACGATAATCCCGGGGCATGGAGGAATGCTTGACCGGATTGACGCCCTCATGCTCGCGGCCCCCGCAGTCTGGTACTATTTCGAATGGGTCGTCTTGAAGAAATACTGACGATTGCGCGCGGGCCCCAAATGCTTACGCTGAATCCGGAAGGGAAGCCCGCCAGGAGTTGGAGCACTTTAATTTGAAGCAAATTGCCATTCTCGGTTCGACCGGATCCATCGGCCGCCAAACCCTTGCCGTTGTGGAGGCGATGCCCGAACGGTTCGGAGTCGTGGCGCTGGCGGCGGGAAGCAACGTCGAAGAATTGTCGCAGCAAATCCTCCGCCATCACCCGGAACTGGTTTCGGTTGCAACAACTGCCGTCGCCGCCAGTCTCGCGGAACGCCTCCGCGCCGCGGGCGCCGCGAAATTGCCAGAGATTCAGCATGGTTCCGCCGGCATGGTCGCCGTCGCAACTCACCCAGCCGCTGCGACGCTGGTTTCCGCAGCGGTCGGCGTCGTTGGCCTCGAAGCGACGTACGCCGCCGTGAAAGCTGGAAAACAGGTCGCTCTTTCAAATAAAGAAGTTCTCGTCGCGGCGGGTGAAATCGTGATGGCCGCGGCCCGCCAGGCCAATGTCGAACTGCTTCCCGTGGATAGCGAGCACAATGCGATCCACCAATGCTTGCGCGCCGGCAAGCACGCCGAGGTCAAGCGGCTCATCCTCACCGCTTCGGGCGGCCCGTTTCGAAAGACTCCCCTTGCCGAAATGGCCGCGGCCACTCCGGAGCAGGCGCTGGCGCATCCCAACTGGCGCATGGGCCGCCGGATTACGATCGACTCGGCCACTCTTGTGAACAAAGGCTTTGAGGTCATCGAGGCGCACTGGCTCTTTGACATGCGCCCGGACCAGATTGACGTGGTCATCCATCCGCAATCCACAATTCATTCCATGGTCGAATATGTGGACGGGTCCATCTTGGCGCAACTCGGCCCAACCGATATGCGCATGCCCATCCAAAATGCGCTAACCTACCCTGAGCGGGCCGCATCTAATGGTCTGGCGTTGGACTGGGGCAAGCTGCGCCGCCTGGAATTCGAAAAAGTTTCGGCGCGCCGTTTTCCTTGCCTCCGTTTGGCGCGCGAGGCGTTGCGCAAGAAGGGCGCTTATCCGTGCGCCTTCAACGCGGCGGACGAAGTGGCTGTCGAAGCATTCCTCGAACGCAGGATTCCGTTCTCGGGGATTGCGGAAGTGATCGAGCGAGTGCTCACGCGGACCCTGAAGATCAAGATGTCGGCGATCGGCGACGTGCTTGCGGCCGATTCCGATGCGCGCCGGATGGCTCGCGAAGAAGTCGAACGCAAGGCCGCGCGAACCGCGGTCGCCTAGTTTGAATTGATTGCAGCAAGTAGGGAGAGAAGAAAAGTGCCGGACTTCCTGGTAATGCTCGTTTCCGTTTCGATTGTCCTCGGCATCATGGTCCTGGTGCACGAGTGGGGACATTTCATCGTTGCCAAATCCTTTGGCGTGCGCGTCGAGATTTTTTCCATCGGCTTCGGCACGCGCCTCTGGGGATACAAACGCGGCGACACCGATTACCGGCTGAGCGCTTTGCCTCTGGGCGGCTACGTGAAAATGGCCGGCGACAACCCGCTCGAAGACCGCAAGGGCGACCCCGACGAGTTCTTGTCCAAACCGAGATGGCAGCGCGTTCTGATCGCCCTGGCCGGTCCGGCGATGAACATCGTCCTGTCCGTGATTCTCATCGCCGGCATTTACATGCGCGGCAGCAAGCAGCCCGCGTTTTTGGACCGCCCAATGGATCTCGTCGGCGTCTTGCAGGATTCCCCGGCGCAGAAGGCCGGGCTGATGCCCGGTGATCATATCGTCTCCGTGAACGGCGCCAGCAATCCGACCTGGGATCGCGCGCAGCTCGAGCTGATGTCCACTCTGCCCGGTCATATGCTTTCCATCACGGTGGACCGCAATGGCCAGCAGCTCTCTTTTTCTGTTCCGGCCGCGCAATCCGTCGAGGAAGTTTTCGGCTATCCGCAGGATCACCTCATCGTCAGCGCCGTCAGTCCTGGAACGCCGGCGGAGCGAAGCGGCTTGATGGCGGGCGACGTGATCACAAAGGTCAACGGAATTACGCTCGCCAACGGCGCGGAATTTCCGCCCATCGTGGACAAGTCCCATTCGCAACCCCTCGATCTGGAAATTCAGCGCGGCGATCGGGCCCTCCATATTCAACTCCGTCCACAGCAGGTGAACGTCCCCAATGGCGCCCCGCGATGGCAGATCGGCGTCTTGCGCACCGGCGACCTGGTGGAGCGGCGTCTTTCCTTCGGCGCCGCCATCGTCGAGTCCGTCGGGATGAACGCTCTCATGACCCGGCAAGTCGCCTACGTCGTGGTTGAACTGTTTCGCGGCAAAATTTCGCTGAACCAGCTCGAGGGGCCGCTCGGCATTGCGAAGGAATCCGGAAGGGCCGCGCGCGAAGGAGTGGCGGAACTGCTTTCCTTGATGGCCATGATTGGCGTGAACCTGGCGGTTTTGAACCTGCTGCCGATTCCTCCGCTCGACGGCGGCCACATCCTGATGCTCTTCATTGAGGGAACGATCCGGCGGGATTTGAGCGTGCGCGTAAAGGAGCGCTTCGTCACCGTCAGCATGGTGTTCCTGTTGCTGGTCTTCGCCATCGTTATGTACAATGACGTTCTGAAGCTAATTCCGCATCACTAGAAGCTGCCTCAAAAAGACGCAGTCTCGCAGCGCGTGGTCTTTGTGGGTCGTGGCTTCAGCCACGACATTCAGGAACATGAAAGACCAGGGCTTTAGCCCCTGAAGTGCAATCGAGGCTGGCCATTACCGAGCGGAATGATTTTCGCGAGGCGCAAAAACTAATTTTTGAATTTACGCGGCAACCCGCACGGAATCATGCCCACCACGGCACATCGAGTCTCCACCGGCGAGCGCATCAACGCCCATGACCGCCCCGGCCGCTTGCAGGAGGCCCTCACCAAGCGCGGCGTGCGCCTGACGCGCCAGCGAAAAATTCTGCTCGAAGTGATGGACAACGCCGAGCGCCACCTCGATGCCGGCGCCATCCTCGACCGCGCGCAGAAACTCGATCCGCGCGTCCACCGCGTGACCGTCTACCGCACCATCGACTTGCTGAAGCGCAACGGCCTGATCGACGAGCTCGACCTGCTCCACCTGCGCGGCGACCAGCACTTCTACGAAAGCCACGGCGCCCGCGATCACATCCACGTCGCCTGCCTGAAATGCGGAACCGTCCGCGAGTTCGAGTCGCAGCTCTACGAAAAACTGAAAAAGCAAATCGAAAAAGATTGCGGCATCGAGATCACCACGGCGCGCACCGAAGTCGGCGGCTACTGCGAAAAGTGCAGAAAAAAGTAGCCCCCCCGAAATTCCAAACCTCAAATTTGAAATGAAGCTGGCTCAAAAATAGTCTTTGTGGGTTGCGGCTTCAGCCGCGACATTTAGTGCTCTGGAAAAAATGGCTTTAGCCCCTGACGTTTTTGGATGAGTGTTCGCTGCATGCGACGACTTCTTCTCAAATTTCAAATGTCAAACCTGAATCTCGCATTCCAAAAAAGTACCGTCAATTGCGCGAGGAATTTCCCGCCAAAGTCCGCTCCGAAAAGAATTTCCGCGCCGTCTCGATGTCCCGCGCGATCTGCCCGCGCAATTCCTCGGGCCCTGAAAACTTTCGCTCGTCGCGTATTCTCGAGTGAAAGCGAACTTCCATCGCCCGGCCCGAGACGTTCTCGTTGAATCCAAACAAATGGCTCTCCACCGTGACTCCCGCTCCATTAAACGTGGGCCGCGTCCCCACGTTCGTCACCGACGAATACAGTTTCCCGCCCACGACCGATTCCGTCGCATACACGCCGAGCTTCGGCAGCAGTTCCTGTTCGGGCGCCATATTCAGGGTAGGGAAGAGAATGGTCCGCCCGCGCCCGGCCCCGGCGCGAATTTCGCCGGTCAGCGAAAACGGCCTCCCCATCAAAGGAATTGCCGCGGCGACATCGCCGCTCGCTACCGCGCCGCGAATGGCCGTGCTCGAAACAATCTGTCCGCCCACCTCGACAGGCGGAACAATCTCGACGTCAAATCCGTCCCGCTTCCCAAACTCCCCAAGCAGCCGCACATCCCCGGCGCCACGATGTCCAAACCGGAAATTGGTGCCCACCAAAATGGCACCCACGCGCAAGCCCCGTACGAGAATCCGCTCGATGAACTCTTCGGCCGAAACGAGCGACAGTGAGCGGTCGAACCGCAGCACCAGCGCCGCGTCCAGCCCCATCTGCTCAAAGCCCGCAAGCCGCTGCGCAAGCGTTTGAATCATCAGCGGCGCGCGCTCGGGCCGCAGCACGCACATCGGATGCGGATCGAAAGTAATCACCGCGGCGCGCTGCCCCGCGCCGCGAGCATGTTCCCGCACCGACTGCAGAATTTTTTGATGGCCCAAGTGAAGCCCGTCAAAATTCCCGACCGTAACGGCCGTTCGCCTCGCGTCTCCGAATTGAGCCGCCCATTCCTCGATGGAATTGCAAACGAGAAAAGCCATCAGACGCGAACCTCAAAATGAAGTCCATCGTACGCCAGGGATACATTGGGATATCCCGCGGCGATCAATCGCGCGATCGTTTCGGCGTGAGGCAGTTCGTGCGCGATGTGCGTAAACCAGGCCCTGCGCGGCTTCAGCTCGCGGATCACAGCAAGCGCCTGCTCGACCGTCTGATGCATCGGGTGCGGCACATCGCGCAACGCATCGAGAATCAAATCGTCCAGGTCCGCGAGCAGCGCCTTGGAGGATTCGGGAATGACACTGAAATCGGTGAGATACGCCGCGCCGCCGAAACGAAACCCAAGCACACCGATGTCCCCATGCCGCGCTGGAACCGGCACGATCCGCGTTCCGATCACGTCGAACGGACCGTCAATTGGATGCAGCGTAACTTGCGGGATGGTGCTGATCGCCGGCGATTCTTCAAAAACGTACGAGAAAGTTTTCTTCAGCGTGGCAATGGTTTCGGGCGATGCGTACACCGGGAGCGCGGATTTCTGCCGCAAATTAAAAGGACGAATATCATCAAACCCGAGAATGTGATCGGCGTGCGCGTGCGTGAAAAGAATCGCGTCCAGCCGCTCCAAACCGGCGCGCATGGCCTGGAACCGGAAATCGGGCGTCGTGTCGATCACCGCTGTCTGCCCGTTGTGGACCAGCAGGACCGAAGGCCGCAGCCGTTTGTCGCGCGGATCGGTGGATGCGCAGACGCGGCAATGGCACGTGAGCGTCGGCACTCCCATGGACGTGCCGGAACCAAGCACCGTAAGTTCGAGTACGGAATGAGGTGTTGCAGGCAGGGCGGATCCTCGATCAAGGCCGGGACTGGGCCTTTTCTTGCTTCGCGGCCGCTTTCGCCATTTCCATAAAGGCCAGTTTCAGATTGCCGAGCACATCGAGAAGTAGTGAATCTTCTTCCGGCGCCAGATTCCCACGAGTCTTCTCGCGAAGAACGTCCAGCATGTCGATCATCTCGCGCGCCCCTTCGAGATCCAGCACCGGCTGCCCCGTGCGCGGGTCCGCGTATCCTCCAAGAAGCATGGCCGCGTTCTGCCCCAGCGAGCGAATCAAATTTTCAAAGACGGGCGATCGCTTCGGTGCGTCAATAGTTGGCGCGGCAGCGGGCATCGCACTCGGCGTCGCAGCCTTTCCGGCAATCGTGCCAGGAGCGGCCGCTCCTGTTGATCCAGGCGCTACCGCCGCGCCGACCGATCCCGCCGCTGCCGGCGCTGTTTCACGCTCGCGATCCTGTTGCTCCGCAACCTCTTTGCGGAACTCTCCCTCCGGCGTGAACAGCCTGCGGTCCACAACCTTAAAACTCTCGTCGTGTTTGGATTCGGACAACGGAATCTCCCTCAGGGAAATCGATCAGACAGCAGCCAGATTGAGCAAGCAGTTTAGCATCGCACCGCACGCGCTCACAAGTACTCACCCGCATATCTGAAATTTGGCCGCCATGTTAGAAACTTGCCGGCATAGCATCGTGAAGCGCTCAAGCATTTGCACAGCGCTGCGTGGCGACCGCAATCAATTATTCTAAACGGACGAAAAAAAAGTCCCGGAGGGACGCCACACCGTAGCCCACCACGTAAGTGGTGGGAAGCCATCCACGCCTAGAGAGGCACGTCCCGTTAGGGACGATACACGCTGCGCGCAATATTAACCGAACCCCGCATTCGCGGCCACCCCTTGTGCAATGCCCGCACGTGCCGTAAAGTTTCCCTTCATCTCAGGAGCCAAGAGCCACCGTGCCTTCCCCTCGATCGAGACGCAAGAAAATCTCAAAGCGCCCAAAGCCTCATCAAAAAGCGCGAAAGAAGTCTGCGCGCCGACAAATCGCAAAAATCGTATCCATCCCCGCAAAGCCAACAGGGAAGCGCCACGGAGAACTCTTTGAAGACCTGGTTGCCGTCCAGGCCCGCCTGCGCGCCCCCGGCGGCTGCCCCTGGGACCGCGAACAAACCCACCTGACCCTCAGAACCTACCTGATCGAGGAGGCCTACGAAGTCCTCGACGCCATCGAAAAGGGAAGCCCCCAGGATTTGGCCGAGGAACTCGGCGATCTCCTATTGCAAGTCTTGTTTCACGCCGACATGGCACGCGAAACCGGCGCGTTCGACATTTCCCACGTCATCACCGGCATCCACGACAAAATGGTCCGCAGGCATCCGCACGTCTTCGGCAACGTGAAGGCCAAAACCACCGGCGAAGTTCTCAAAAATTGGGCGCAACTAAAAGCCAAAGAGAAGCAGGCTGCCTCCCGGAAAGAGGCAGCCTCATCAAGTCCTGCTCCATCCGCGTTGGATGGCGTCCCGCGAAATCTTCCGGCTTTACTTGAAGCCTACCAGATGACTCGCCGCGCCGCGCAAGTCGGCTTTGACTGGGAGCGCGTGGAGGGAATTTTTGAAAAGCTGAAAGAAGAGACTGCGGAGCTTCAAGCCGCGCTCGGAGCATCCGACCATCGCGCCGCCGAGGAAGAAGTCGGCGATCTCCTATTTTCAGTTGTAAACCTCGCGCGATTCCTTGGCCTCGATCCTGAAGTGACACTTAAGCATTCAAATCTAAAGTTTAAGATCCGATTTCAGGATATGGAAAGAGAAGCTTCACATTCTCGGCAACGCCTTTCCGATTTATCGAAAGAAAGACTGGAACAACTCTGGGAGGCGGCGAAAGCGAAAGCCCGCGCACAAGTCTCAGCGGAATCCGAATCATGAAATCGCGAAAGCGTAGGAAGACCGCCGATCCAACGCCATCCGCCGAGGAAACTCGCGATGGCATAGTGGTCCGCCACTGCCACGGGATCGAAGAATTTGAAGCCTGTATTCTCGTCGAGCGAGAAGTCTGGAAGTCCGCCGATGTAGACATAATTCCTATTCCCTTGTTTGTGGTCGCCTCGGAGACCGGAGGCCACGTTCTTGGCGCCTTCCGCGGTGCGGATCTCGTGGGGTTTACCCTTGCCATTGCCGGCTGGCGCGCCCGCAAGCCGTTTCTTCATTCCCACATGACAGCCGTCCTGGAAGGGTACAGGGATTGCGGCGTTGGCCGGCAATTGAAGCTATTTCAGAGAAAAGATGCCCTCGCGCGCGGAATCAGCCTCGTCGAGTGGACTTTCGATCCTCTCATCACGAAGAATGCCTACTTCAATTTCATGCGCCTGGGCGCGATCGCCCGGCGCTATTTGCCGAACGCATACGGAATTACGACCAGTCCTTTGCATGGGTCGCTTCCCACGGACCGCCTGGTCGCGGAATGGCACCTCCGGTCTTACCGTGTGCGCCGCGTTCTCGCGGGGAAGCAAGCAAACGCACCAAAATCGAGGAGGACAGCGCGGATCACCATCCCCTCCAGCGTGGAAGAGTTGAGAAGCAGCGACCCCTCGCAAGCTCGAGAGATACAGTCCGAGGTGCGCGCACAGTTTCTAAAATGGTTGGGCGCGGGGTATGCTGCGACGGCTGTAGCTCCGAGTAAGGGTGGAATGGATTACATCGTCGAACCTTGGAGTTCAAATTGAAGGTTCAGAGAATCACACTCCGCGAAATCAGGATGCCGCTGGTTACCCCCTTTGAGACCAGTTTTGGCCGCGTCACCGACCGGCGAATGTTGCTCGTCGAAGCCGACTCGGACAGCGTCGCCGGCTGGGGCGAATGCGTAGCAGGCGAGGGTCCATTCTACGCCCCCGAAACGGTCGAGACCGCTTGGCATATTCTGCGCGACTTTATCTGGCCTCTAATGAAGGGCCGCGATTTCAACAGCGCCGCCGAAGTTTGGCCGACGCTCGAAACAATTCGCGGACACAACATGGCCAAGGGAGCCGTGGCATCCGCGCTCTGGGACGCCGAGGCAAAACAAAAGGGCATTCCCCTCTGGAATCTGCTCGGCGGAGTGCGCCAGGAGATCGCATGCGGGGTGTCCATCGGAATTAAAGAAACACTCGATGAACTCTCCGCAACTGTCGAGCGCGAGCTGGCCGCAGGCTACCAGCGCATCAAGATCAAGATTAAGCCGGGGAATGACGTTACTCCCGTCGAGCGCCTGCGTTTGCAGTTTCCGAGGATCCGTTTGATGGTCGACGCCAATTCCGCCTATCGCCTGGAAGATTGGCCGCACTTGAAACGTCTGGAAGCCTACTACCTGATGATGATCGAGCAGCCGCTCGGATGGGATGACATTTTCAGCCACGTCGAATTGCAGCGCAGGCTCGACACCCCGATTTGCCTCGATGAATGCATCCACACCGAAGAGCACGCGCGCGCAGCCATCGAGCTGGGCGCGTGCCGCATCATCAACATGAAACTAGGCCGCGTCGGGGGATACACTCCGGCGAAGCGAATCCACGACCTGTGCCTGTCCAAGCAAATCCCGGTGTGGTGCGGAGGCATGCTTGAATCGGGCATCGGCCGCGCGCACAACATCGCGCTTTCCACGCTGGAAAATTTCTCGCTACCCGGAGACGTGACCGCCAGCCGCCGCTATTGGCTCGAGGACATCATCGATCCGGAAGTTGTGGTCACTCCGCAAGGCACTATCCGCGTCCCGAACGGCCCCGGTATCGGCTACCAGCCGCGCATCGACCGCATCGAAGCCCTCACCGCAAGAAAGGAAGTTCTCGTTTAGTAGCACAGCCACTCTTGGCTGTGCGGTTTTATTAAGTGCTGGAAAAACCACACAGCCAAGAGTGGCTGTGCTCCCCGGCTTTTTCCGCGACCTGTTTAGCCTCTCTCTCCCCCGAGTGAACCGACAACAAAAACCAGACAGGCTGAAGTCCGCCTGCCCTACTGAAACCAGTCTAGCCGTAAGCGGGGCTCCGCATCTTATGCCGCACCCCGACCACAAGCAGGGCTCCCAGGACGAACCCACCGACGTGGGCCCACCAGGCCACTCCCCCCTGATCCGTCATCCCCAGTGACGCAACGCCGCTGAAGAACTGAAGGAAGAACCAGTAGCCCAGCATTAGATATGCGGGGATTTTCACAGTAAAAAACAACAGCAGAGCAGGAATAAGCGTCGTCACGCGGGCCCTTGGAAACAACACAATGAACGCCCCCATCACCCCGGAAATCGCCCCGCTCGCGCCAACCGTGGGAACCTTCGAGCCAAGGTTGAATATTGTGTGTACAAACGCCGAGCCCACCCCACAGATCAAGTAGAAGATGAGATATTGAAAATGCCCCAGCGCTTCCTCGACGGCCCCGCCGAATACCCAAAGAAACAGCATGTTGCCCAGCAGGTGCATCCATCCGCCATGCAAGAACATGCTCGTGAACATCGGAAGGATTGCTTGTCCGATGTCGATGCCGTGTCTCGCGAACAGCAATTGCTCGTGGGCGGGAATGAGCCCAAATGTAGAGACGAGCGCGCGCCCCATTTTAGGCGACAGCGTCAACTCGTGCAGGAAGGCGAAGACATTCACCACGATCAACAGGGTGTTGAACATCGCGAAGCGGGTGCGGAGAATGTCCACGCGAAGCGGGATCATCGGGCCACCCGGGCAGCTTCAAGTTTTTCCGGCGTAAACGCGGCGGGCCTACGCGGACCGGTCCGGATCAACTCCTCAATTTCTTTCAAGCTCGCAATCCCGCCGCGCGCGCCCATTCCCAGGCAGGACAGGCCTGCTGCGGCGCAACTGAATTCCAGCGAGCGCGGAAGATCATCGCCTCGCAAAAGAGCGTAGGCGAAGGCAGCGTGAAACACGTCGCCCGCCCCAGTCGTATCGACAGGTTGGATTGCAAACGCGGGGGAGTAGTGGAACCGTGCGCCGTCCCACGCGAGTACGCCATCGGCTCCCAGGGTCGCGGCCGTCAAGCGGCATCCAAATCGCGAGCCGACGACCGGCAGCGAAATGAACGGGTCGCCCTCCCCGCATAGCCGGGTATGGAATTCCTTGGAAGCTATGGCGTAATCCACATTCTCAAGTAAAGCTTCCACTCCGGGGTAAAGGTTGTCGAGGTCGGCGGTAACAGGGATGCGAGCCGAGCGAGCCCAACGGGCCGCCTCGGTAGCCCCGGCGCAATCATGCCCATCGACGTGCAGCAGCCGAGCTTGAACCACCCATTCGCGCTCGATCTCGGCTGGGAGGAGTTCAAGGCGAGCGTCGCGCTTCCAGAGGACCGTTCGCTCCCCGGTGATCTCGTCCACCAGAATGAAAGAGGACTGGCTCTGGCAATCGGGCACGACGATCCAGTGCGCTTCGATTCCGGACTTTCGCATCTCGCTTTGCTGGAGGATTCCGGCAGGATCGTCACCGATCTTTCCGACGTAGCGCGTCTTCAAGCCCCAGTGCGAGCAAGCCGTGACGGCCGTGGCCACCTGGCCGCCGGGGAGAATTTCCGAAACACGGAATTCCACCTTGGAATTAAAGGCAGGGAAATGCGGGAGACGAATGATCGTGTCGGTAGCGTTCAGCCCCACGCCAACGATATCGACGACGGAAGAGGTTTCTGCCACAGAGACACTCTACGGAAATCCAATTCTGGCGCAAGAGGAAATGAGTGGGAAGTGCGTCTGATAATTTTGCGGCCTTGCGGCCACCGGTAAACATATTACTTTAAGGGTGTATAAAGCACTCTGGATGCATGGCTTGCGGGTTGACGTATGTTACCTACGGATCGGAATCGCATTCGTGCCAGGGCCACATTCATGCGTATCGTCGGCAGCGAGGGGAAGGGGACGAAGAGGTGCCATTAGGAAGAGCAGCGGTCTCTTGCCCGATGGCGAGTATTCGCCGCAGGTCCTTTGGTGAAAATTGAATTTGTGAGACGGGCGAAGATTTTCAAAAAAAATCTGCGGGATTCCGCGTCGAAAGCAGCGTTTATTTGCGGTTCTCAATTGATTCAATTCGCGTGGTGTGGTAAGTAACGAATTCAAAATTTCGTCGCGCGAATCTGCCTGCGTGTGAGTCTCGGTCGGTCGGCGCGCCGACAAAATGGATGCCACTCAAGGAGTCCGAAGCGATTGTTCTTCGCACCTTTCCGCTCGGGGAGGGAGACCGGCTGGTCAGTTTTCTCGATCGCCAGTCCGGCCGCCTGCGCGGCGTCGCGCGCGGCGCGCGCCTTACGAAAAATCGCTTTGGCTCGACCCTGGAAGTGCTCGCTTATATCCGGATCTGGTATTTCGAGCGGGAGACCAGGGAACTGGTTCGCATCAATCAGTGCGAATTGATCGAATCGTTCATGGACGTGCAGCGGGACTATCGTTCTTCGGTAGGACTCGCGCTCGTGAGCGAAATTACCGACTCGGTTCTCGGCGAGAGGGAAGCGGCAGACGCGCAGTTTCGACTGATCCTCCTCACCGCGCGTGCGATTCGGGCCCATGGGCCATCTCAAGTAGTACTTGCATATTTTTGCTTGTGGACGGCGCGGCTCGGAGGCTGGCTCGGACCGCTCGATCGATGTTCGCGCTGCGGACGAGCGATGAATCTCGAAGCTGCTTTTCATTCACCAGGCTTTGCGGAGCTGTATTGCGCGGATTGCCGGAACGAATGGATGAAGTCGATATCTAAAGAAGCACTTTCAGTTGGGCGGATCGCGCTGTCGGGGACCTTGGACCGATTGTTGAATGAAAATCCGACGATCGGGCCCGCAAAAGAAATCCTAAGTTATGCCTTAGATGTTCTGGAGCATCACATCGAGAAGAAATTGATCTCCAGAAAAATTCTGGAAACGGGAGAGAGTGGAATCGTTGAAATCTAAAGTAAAGTCGAAGGGGTTAAAAGGCCCCACATTTCAGAACCTCATCTTTCAGTTGCAGAAATACTGGAGCGATCGAGGGTGCGTCATTCAGCAGCCGTACGATGTGGAAGTCGGGGCAGGGACCATGCATCCCGAAACCTTTCTCCGGGTCCTCGGCCCCGAGCCCTACCGCGTCGCCTACGTCCAGCCTTCTCGTCGGCCCGCCGACGGTCGCTACGGCGAAAATCCCAACCGTCTTTTCAAGCACCACCAGCTCCAGGTAATTCTCAAGCCCTCTCCGCCCGATATTCAGAACATGTATCTGAACAGCCTGGCGGCGATTGGCCTGGATCTCGCCGCACACGACGTGCGCTTCGAGGAGGACAACTGGGAATCCCCGACCCTCGGCGCGTGGGGGATGGGCTGGCAGGTTCTCTTGGACGGCCTGGAAATTACGCAGTTTACCTACTTGCAGCAAAGCGGTGGAATTGACCTCGACCCTGTTTCCGCCGAATTGACCTACGGCTTGGATCGCATCTGCGCTTATCTTCAGGGCGTGGATAGCGTTTACGATGTTCGCTGGTCGGACGATCACAGCTACGCGCAGGTTAGGCTCCTCGAGGAACAGGAGTTTTCCGCATACAATTTTGAGTACGCCGATCCAACCATCACGCGAAAGCTCTTTGAGCTGCACGAAAAAGAGGCGGGCCAGTTGCTCGATGCCTACGAGAAGCGGTCAGCGAAGCAGGATAGGCGCTTTCCTTTGCTCGCCGCTTATGACCATTGTCTGAAGTGCTCGCACCTGTTCAACCTGCTTGACTCCCGCGGGGTTATCTCCACCACCGAGCGCGCCCAGTTGATTGGCCGCATCCGCCAGATCGCCTGCCGGGTGGCCATCGATTTCCTTGCTCAGCAGGCGGTAGCGCGCAGCGCCGTGGCGATTGCGGAGGTCGCGCGATGAAGGAGACGGCCGACTTCCTATTTGAAATTGGCTGCGAAGAAATCCCGGCAGGGATGTTGCCCGGCGCTATAAAAGAATTGAAAGTAATACTTCAGAAGTATTTGACCGCTCACAACTTGACGCAAGGCTCTCCGATCGAAGTTTACGGCGCCCCGCGCAGGCTGGTTGCGTCTTGCGCGGACCTGCGCGTCAAACAGCCGGACGAAACGAAGGACATTACAGGTCCGCCGAAATCGGTTTCCTATGAGGGTTCCGGAAAACCGACGAGAGCTGCCGAGAGTTTTGCGGAAAAGATGAATCTCCCGGTCGGAAAGCTGGTCACAATTTCGACTCCGAAGGGGGAATATCTCTCCGCGAAACAAGTGATCGTGGGGAAGCCAGCTAAAGTAATACTTGAGGACATCTTGCCAAGGACGGTAGCGGAGATCCCCTGGCCGCGCAGCATGTACTGGACAGGCGCCGCCGGGCTGCATTTCATACGGCCGATTCGCTGGGTAGTGGCGCTGCTTGGAGGCAAGCCACTGCGAATCACGCTGGGCGATGCCGCAGCAGGGAATGAATCATCAGGCCACCGCTTCCTCGGAAAATCAAAGATTCCTGTGCGAGGCGAAAAGGATTACGTGCAAAAGTTGAAGGCAAACTACGTCCTCGTCCGGCCCGAGGATCGCAAGAAGAAGATCGAAGGGGAATTGCGCCGCCTGGCCAGTGGGAAGGGGTTGCGGATTCACGAGGACGCCCACCTCATGGAAATGGTGACCTATCTCAACGAGTATCCCACGGCGATCCTGGGCGGGTTCGACCCGTCCTACCTGGAGCTGCCGGAAGAAATTTTGATCACGGTTATGCGCGGCCACCAGAAGTACTTCGCGCTGGAGCGCAAGGACGGGACGCTGGCGCCAAATTTTCTGGCGGTCATCAATCTCGATAAGGACAAGGCGGGCCTCATTCGCGCGGGCCACGAGCGGGTCCTGCGGGCACGGTTCGCCGACGCCCGGTTCTTTTGGGAGACGGATCAGAAATGTCGGCTCGCCGACTATCTTCCGAAACTCGGCGCGGTGACCTACCAGGAGAAGCTCGGCAGTTACGGCGAAAAAGTCGAGCGCATGCGCGAACTGGCTCGGTGGTTCTCGGAACAATGGTTCGCCAGCGGGATTTCCCATGCCAGCGTCGGTGCCGCCGATCGCGCCGCGGAACTTTCCAAGTGCGACCTCGTCACCGAGATGGTCCGGGAGTTTACGGAACTTCAGGGAATCGTCGGCGGGCTCTACGCAAAATCTCAAGGAGAACCTGAAGAAGTTGCCTGCGCTGTGTACGACCATTACAAACCCGCGGGTCTTGAGGATTCGATCCCGAGAAACATTGCCGGGCAAGCTGTGGCGCTAGCAGACAAGTTTGATTCCCTCGTCGGATGCTTTGCGGTGGGCCTCGTCCCTTCAGGTTCAAGTGATCCTTTCGCTTTGCGCAGGGCGGCGATTGGCATTGTTAAGATTTTGGTTGAAACCAAATTGCCGGTATCGCTTTCCATGACGATCGCGCGGTCGGCGCGAACCCTCGCTCACGGCCCGCGCAAGATCGCTGTCTCGTCGGGAGTGGAGAAGCAGGTTTTGGAATTTCTTGTCGACCGCGTGCGATTCGTTTTGAAGGAACGCGGCAGCCTGGCTTACGACGAAGTTAACGCGGCGCTCGCTGCCGGGGCGGATGACCTGGTCGATGCCATTCGCCGGATGGAAGCGATTCGAGCCATCCGGAAGACCAAGAACTTCGAGCCCCTGGCCGTCTCGTTCAAGCGTATCCGGAAAATTCTCGAAAAGGCGGGCCCGGAAGCAGGCTGGAAACTCTCCGCGGTGCGCTCGGATCTATTTAAAGAAGAAGCGGAGCGTGAGCTGCACGCTCGCTCGGCCGCAGCGACGAAGGAAGTCGAGCAACACAAGCGGGCGGGGCGGTACCGCGAGGCGTTGCAAGAGATTGCGAAGCTGCGCCCCGCGGTGGACGGATTCTTTGACGACGTGATGGTGATGGCCGAGGATGAGCAAATCCGGAAGAACCGGCTGACGCTTCTTGCGGGGCTGCTCTCGGAGTTCTCGACCATTGCCGATTTTTCAGAGATCGTTACGGCGGAGCAAGGAAAATGAGGATTGGGCGATAGATAGGGTGATGGGTGAGTCGTTTTTCGTCGGCGCGCCGACGGACTATTCATTCTTAGCTTCATTCGTGAAGGAGGATGCTTGTGAAATACGTATATTTTTTTGGCGGCAAAAAAGCGGAAGGCGACGGCTCCATGAAAGACCTGCTGGGAGGAAAGGGTGCTGGCCTTGCCGAGATGACCAAGATCGGTCTGCCCGTGCCAGCAGGCTTTACGATGACGACAGAATGTTGCGATCACTATCTAAAGCATGACCTTAAGTATCCAAAATCGCTTCACGCGGAAGTGAAGAAGAACTTGGCGCGTCTGGAAAAGGCCACGAAGAAAAAACTCGGCGACTCCAAGGATCCGCTCTTGGTAAGCGTCCGTTCCGGCTCGGCCCGGTCGATGCCCGGGATGATGGAAACGATCCTCAACCTGGGCCTGAACAGCAAATCTGTCGAAGCGCTGGCGCGCAACACAAAAAATGAAAGATTTGCCTGGGATGCCTATCGCCGGTTTGTCCAAATGTATTCGTCGGTGGTGATCGGCCTGCCTAAAGAAGAACTTGAAGAAAAGTTGAGAGGGATGAAAAGCCGGCGCGGCGTCAAAGATGACACGCAAGTTCCCGCGGAAGGCTGGCGCGAATTGGTGGCCGCCTACAAGGAATACTTTAAGTCGAAAACGGGGAAAGCTTTTCCGGAAGATCCGGAGGAGCAATTGTGGGGGGCGATCGGGGCCGTGTTCGGTTCCTGGAATGCGGAAAAGGCGGTGACCTACCGCCGCGTGGAGCGCATCACCGGACTGCTGGGGACAGCTGTCAACGTCGTGCAAATGGTCTTCGGCAACACTGGGGATAATTCGGGCACAGGCGTTTGTTTTACGCGCGACCCTTCGACCGGGGAAAAAATTTTCTATGGGGATTTCCTAATCAATGCGCAGGGCGAAGACGTGGTGGCGGGCATCCGGACGCCGATGCACTTGAATGAGATGGCGACGCGAATGCCGAAAGTGTACAAGCAGCTCGAAAAAGTGCGCCAATTGCTCGAAAAGCATTATCGCGACATGCAGGACATGGAATTCACCGTAGAGGAAGGAACACTGTACATGCTGCAAACGCGGGTGGGGAAGCGCACGCCTGCGGCGACATTTGAAATCGCGGTGGACATGGCAAAGGAAGGCCTCATTACCAAGGAGGAGGCGATCGAGCGCATCAAGCCGGAAGACATCGACCGATTATTTTATCCGATTGTCGACCCGTCGACAGCGCGAGCGGACCTTGCCAAGCGAAAAGTCGCCGCCGGAATCAACGCTGTGCCGGGAGCCGCGGTAGGAAAAGCCGTGTTCAGCGCGGAGGAGGCCGAGACCATGGTCCACGGCGGGGAGAAGGTTATCCTGGTCCGCCGCGAAACGAGTCCCGAGGACGTTGGCGGAATGTTCGTCGCCCAGGGGATCCTCACGGCCACGGGAGGCAAGACGAGTCATGCCGCGGTCGTCGCGCGGGGCTGGGGCAAATGCTGCATCGTGGGGTGCGAGCAGCTCGACATTGACTACGGAACCAAGACCGCCCATGCCAACGGGAAAACAATTCACCAGGGGGATTGGATTACGCTCGACGGAAACGACGGCGTGGTCTACCAGGGTCAAGTCAAGCTTTCCACTCCGGAATTGCCGGAAGCATTTGAGACGCTGATGGGCTGGGCGGATTCCATCCGAAAACTCCATGTACGAACGAATGCCGACACCCCGCACGACGCGCAAAAAGCCCTGGAAATGGGCGCCGAGGGAATCGGCCTGGTTCGCACCGAACACATGTTTTTCAAGGACTTTGAATATCCCGAGAAGAGCATCGAGAGGCAGCTTGCGATCCAGGAAATGATCATTGCCGATTCTTCTCTTGCAAGAAAGAAAGCCCTCGACAAGCTCCTGCCATACCAGCGGCGCGACTTCATCGGCATCTTCAAGGTTATGGACGGATTTCCCGTCACGATCCGCCTGATCGATCCCCCGCTTCACGAGTTCGTTCCGCACGAGCCCGAGAAGCAACGGGAACTCGCGGAGAAGATCGGGGTTGACGTCGAAGTGATCGCGCGGCGCGTTGAACAATTGCATGAAGCCAATCCCATGCTCGGCCATCGCGGCTGCCGCCTGGCGATCACCTATCCAGAAATACTTGAAATGCAGGTGCGGGCGATTATTGAGGCGGCGATTGAATGTCAGAAGAAGGGAATTAAAGTTATACCTGAGATCATGATTCCTCTGGTGATGGATCGGAAGGAGCTTCAAATCTTGACGGACAGAACGAATGAAGTCGCCCAGCAGGTCATTCGGGAAACGAAAGTAAAGCTTCATTATTTAGTCGGTACCATGATCGAAATTCCTCGAGCAGCGTTGCTCGCGGATGAGATCGCCGAGGTGGCGGAATTCTTTTCCTTCGGCACAAACGATCTGACGCAAATGGGTATGGGACTCTCCCGGGATGATGCGGGCCGGTTCCTGCCGGAATATGTAGACGAGAAGAAGGCTGCGATTTTTTCGGACGATCCGTTCCAGACGCTGGACGTCCATGGTGTCGGAATGCTGATCCGCTGGGGGATTGAGCGTGGGCGATCGGTTCGTCCGAAATTGGAAATTGGAATCTGCGGCGAACACGGCGGTGATGCGGCCAGCGTAAAGTTTTGTCACGAAGTGGAGATGGATTACGTCAGCGCGTCGCCGTTCCGCGTTCCGATTGCACGGCTCGCGGCGGCGCAGGCCGTGATCGAAGAGCGCGCGGCCAAGAAATCGCGTGGCAAGAAGAAGCGCTAGAAATAGTGTGGAGATGCCGCCCGGGAGGACCATTCTCTTGAATGGCGTGGCTCTGGACGCCAATCAGGAAATTGGCGTTCCCAGGTTTCGACTCTTGCAACGGTCGGCTCGCCGACAAAAAGTTTTTTGCGGCAGAATTCCCGAGGCATGATTGTGGAGAAGCGGCTGGTCATTGGGATTTGCGGCGGGACGGGCTCAGGAAAGACAACGATCACGGAGCGGATTATTTCCGCACTGTCGCCGGAAAGCGTTCTGGTGCTCCAGCAGGATCATTACTACAAGGATTTTCCTCATCTTCCCCTGGAAAAACGCGCCAGACAGAATTTCGATCACCCGGATTCTTTTGACACACCGCTTCTCATCGAGCAGGTGCGGCAACTCCGCGAAGGGCATGCCATCGATCGTCCCGTTTACGATTTTACCAAACACCAGCGAGCCTCCCATACCGTCCGCATAAACCCGTATCCCGCGATGATTCTCGAAGGCATCCTGATTTTTGAAAACAAAGCGCTGCGCGAATTAATGGACATCAAGATTTTCGTGGATACGGACGCGGACCTGCGCTTCATTCGCCGCCTGGGCCGCGACATCCGTGAAAGGGGAAGAACCGTGGAGTCCGTGGTCGAGCAATACCTTGCGACTGTTCGGCCCATGCACATGGAGTTCGTCGAGCCGTCCAAGCGGTACGCCGACGTGATCATTCCGGAGGGCGGGCACAACGAAGTTGGCATCGATCTGGTCATCCAAAAAATACGCTCTCTGGTAGCGCCCGATTCCTCTCGCATTTAAGTATTACTTGAGATGTGTTTCTTCAATCGTTTTTGCTTGCTCAGCCAGATTCATGCATTGGTCACCGAATTTGTCTCGCCGCCAGTTGAAATTTTCATCATCAAATTAAAGTTCAAGGAACACTAGAAGAAGCATAAATTCCGAGGCAGTATCGCCGACGATTTGCAATTCACGAATCACATCCTCATGTTGGCATTTTCAGGAAGAAATACAATCCGAGGAATCCGAAGACAGTGTCCGGCGCCCATGCGGCCAGAAGCGGGGGTAATTGCCCGACCGCGCCCATCGCTTCCGTGAGCGCTGACGCGGCCCAATACACAATGGCGATTCCCACCCCTAGGGCCAAACCGCCGACGGCACCGCGCGTTCCAACCAGTATCGAAAAGGGGATCGCCAAAAGGATGATGATCGGGGCGACCAGTGGAAAGGAAAGCTTCTTTTGCAGTTGCACGGAAAGGCGGGCGACGTCGAACCCGGCCTGGTGCAGGTCGCCGATGTAGCGTTTGAGCTCCCACCAGGTCATCTGGTAAGACTGGCGGACTTCCCGGTTGAAATAAGAGGGCGGCTCGCTTAGCTCATTCAATGCGTTGGCCAGGAAAGGCGTGTAACGGGTCACCTGGCCGTGATCGAAATCGCGAATCCATCCGGATTCGAGAATCCAGAGCCCCTGCTGGCTGTCCCAGTGAGCGCGGGCGGCGTAAATGCGGCGGCGGATTTCAAAGGTGGCGGGATTCAGCTCGAAGACGTTCAAGCCTCCGAACAATTCACGGTCGGGATCGAAGAGTTCATAGTTGTAGATCTTCGAGTTTTCTCCAAAGATCCACTGCCGGCTGGGTTGGTAGTAGGTTTGCGCCGGGCGGCCCTTGATCTGATTGCGGAGGGCGTCCTGACGCTGATTGGCGTAGGGCAGATAGGTATCGTCCAGAATGACGAGACTGGCGGCGAGAAATATGCCGGCCAGCAGCAACGGTAGCGCGATGCGGTACAAGCTGAGGCCGCTGGCTTTGAATGCCACGAGCTCATTGTTCTTTGTCATTACGCCGAGGGTGACCAGCACCGACACGAGCGCGGCGAGTGGCGCGAGCTGGTAGATGAGATAGCAGGCGAGATAGAGAAAATATTGGATGATTTCGACGAGGCCGGCGCGATGCTGCGCGATATCGTCCAGCAACTCAAAAAATGTGAAGACCTCGAAGAGCAGGATAAATCCGACCGTCAGCAGCACGAAATAATAGACGAAACTGCGCAGGAGATACACGTCCAGGAGTTGAGGAATCCCGGTGCGGCCTTTTTTCCTGGTAAAAATCCTACTCGCTGCGAATGAGCCGTTCGGGGCCGGCGAAACGGCCTGCTCTTGTCTAGAGAAAATCTTCCAGACTTGCCAACTGCCCACCCATTCAAAGGCCGCGCTTGTCCGGCTGCTGCCCGGCATGCGCTCCAGCCGCGGCAGGAGATACAATCCCAGCCCGGCCGTAATCACGTTCGCCGACCAGATGCCGGCCCAGATAGAAATCGTTCCCTGGCGCGCGAGTCCCGTGCCGATCGTGAACATCAGGTAGTAGCCGGTAATCAAGAGCAGCGTGATCAGGAATCCGGCTGCGCGTCCTCCACGCCGGGGTCGCGCGCCGATCGGCATGGCGAGCAGCGCAAACGAGATGCATGCGAAGGGAAAAGAAATGCGGCGCTGAATTTCCACGGTGGCTTCGCGTTGCGTTTGGCGCTCCCGCCATAAGGCGCTCATAGTGCGGCCGGGAATCCCCGGTTCTGAAATATGATCGCCTTCGGCCGATTTGACATCCACGGGCAAGTCGCGCTGTCCAAAGGCGGAAAGTGTGTAGTGTCCCGGATCGGAGGGTGTGAACTCGTGAACGCTTCCGTCACGCAGGTGTAACTCCAGCTTGCCCTCGTTGCGGTCGGCAATTACAATCGCTTCCTCGGCCAAGGTCAGGCGCGAGACTCCCATGTCGGTGCCGGCCAGGAAGACCCCCTTCCAACGTGTGGCGGCGGAGTCGATGTCGTTTACGTAGAGGACCATTCGGGGGAACCGTTCATCGAAGACGCGCGGCGCGACCTGATAAGAAGCCTGCCCGGCGCGCAAACGGTCTTCCAGCGTCCGGAATGTCCGCACTGAAAGGGGACCGAGCCAGAGCGTCATGAGGAAAGTGATCGCAGTTGCGCCGACCGCCAGAATGCCTACCGGAACCAGCAACCGCCGCCGCCCCATGCCGAGAGCGCTCATCGCGATCAATTCACTATCGGCCGACAACCTCCCGAGCGCGATGAGCACGCCGACCAGAACGCCCATCGGCAACGTGAAGATCAGGATGTCGGGGAAAGTCGAAAGGAAAAGGATGCCGATGGTGGACCAGGATCCGGGGTGGCGCACTACCAGGTCCATCAGGCGCACAAGTTGCGGCACGAAAAATACGAACGTAAATATGCCCAAGCCCAGGAAGGCGTGGGAAAACAGTTGGCGGCAAATGTACCGGTCAATGAGGCGCATCGTTCAGAGGCGCCATTCTAGCATGCTCGCGGTGCGAGGAAGCGAAGTGTGCTGGATGGCTATGATTTTCAGCGTACAGCCGGGCGGATCAAAAAGTGGAGCGGTCCTCCGATGAATCGCGTTCACCTGATGATCTTGTGGCACATGCACCAGCCGCAGTATCGCGACCCTTCCACCGGGCGTTACGTGCTCCCGTGGACGCGCCTTCACGCCCTCAAAGATTACTGGGGCATGGTCCGCGTGATCGAGGAATTCCCGCGCGTGCATGCCACGTTCAATGTCGTGCCCTCGCTGGGGATGCAACTGGAAGAATACGCCAGCGGAAAATTTGACGAGCCCTGGTTCACCGCCGCGTTTCGTCCTGTGGCGAATCTGACGCCCGAAGATAAATCCGAAATCATGCAGCGCGCCTTCCAATTGAATTACGACAATCTTCTGGCGCGCTGGCCGCGGTATATCGAACTTCATCAGTGGGTGAGTTCACAGGGCGGCGACCGAGCGACGCAAACGTTCGGTGAACGCGACTGGCGCGATCTTCAACTCCTTTCTCAACTTGCCTGGATGGATGAGGAATATCTGGCGAGCGATCCCGTGGTGTCGGCGCTGGCCCGGAAGGGCGCCGATTACACGGAAGTCGACAAGCAGCAGCTTCGCGAAAAGCAGATCGAGCTTCTCGGCCGAGTCCTGCCCGAATACCGGAAAGCCGCTGCCGCGGGGCAAATCGAAATTTCAGCGACGCCTTTTTATCACCCCATTCTTCCGCTGCTGTGCGACACCGACATCGCGCGCGTTTCAAACCCCGGCACGCCGTTGCCCGCACCCGCGTTCCGTCATCCGGAAGACGCTCGCGAACAGCTCGCTCGGGCTCGCCGCTACCACGAGCGAGTTTTCGGAAAAGCGCCTGACGGGCTGTGGCCCTCCGAGGGATCCGTATCGGATGAAGCGCTTGCCCTGGCCGCCGATTTGGGGTTCAAGTGGTTTGCCACGGATGAAGGCGTCCTGGGGAGGACCCTGGGTGTCGGATTCGGCCGTGACGGCGCCGGCGTGCCGGACAATGCGGACAAACTGTATTCGCCGCTGCGCGCACGCGTGGGCGGCAGGGAAATGGTCGGATTTTTTCGCGATCACTACCTTTCGGACCTGGTCGGCTTCGTCTACAGCCGGATGGATACAAATGCGGCGGCCGATGATTTGTACCAGCGCATTCGCGCGATAGGGGAACGAGTTCAAATCGGGCGTCCGCTGACCGTTTCTTTGATTCTGGACGGGGAAAATGCGTGGGAGTATTTCCGCGGCAATGGCCGCGAGTTCCTGCGGCAGTTTTACAGGAGAATCGACAACGATCCGGATATTCAAGCGCTGACGGCGAGCGAAGCCGCCGCGGCCGCCGGTGAAATTCCGCGCAACAACGGAATTTTTCCGGCGTCCTGGATCAACGCCAATTTCGACGTGTGGATTGGCGCGGGCGAAGACGTGGCGGCCTGGGAACACCTTCGCCGCGCTCGCGATTTTTATTCGCAGCAAGCGGACAATTCGGCCCGCGGTTTTCCAAAGGCGCCGACCGCGACGCAACTCCTGACTTCGTACGAGGCGCTGCTCGCGGCGGAAGGCAGCGACTGGTGTTGGTGGTACGGCCCGGAGCACAGCTCGGCGAATGACGCGGAGTTCGATGCGTTTTACAGAAAATTATTAACTGAAGTATATCGCTCGCTTGGCGCCGAAGCGCCGGACGTCCTGGCCGAACCGATCAAGCGGCAGCCCGTGCCCGCGCTCGTGTTGCCACCAACGGCGTATCTCAACGTGAAGGTGGACGGGCGCGAATCGACCTATTTTGAATGGATGGGCGCCGGGTTATATTCCGCAGACCGTCGCAGCAGCGCGATGCACGGGCGCTTGATGCTGCTGCACGAAATTCGTTATGGCTTCGATGAAAAGCGGTTTCACCTGCGCGTGGACGTTTTTTCGGAAGCGCTGAAGGAACTTCGCGACGCCGAATTCCGGATCACCTTTCGCGCCGAGCAGGAGTTGCGAGTAGTGGTCCGCTTTGAGGGAGGACATGTGACCGGCTATCTGGTCGAATCGCGCGATCTTTGTTTGCTGGGGCCGGACGAAGTCGTGAGAGTCGCCTTCGACCGCATACTGGAAGTGTCGGTCGCGAAAGAAATGTTCTTCCTCGCGAATCGAAAATCCGTTTCTCTCGGCGTGGCCCTCTGGGAAGGGGGCCTCCCCATGGACCTTCTCCCGGGCGAAGGAATGCTGGAAATCCAGCTCGGCGAGGAAAATTGCGCGTGGCCCGTGGGTTAGCCATGCTCACGCCATATCCCGGATGCATCAACTCGTATGACTGAGTTCTTCTCTGATCACGCGACGCAAGGTAGCTTCGAGCGGCTCCTTTGCGTTACGAATGTATTCGCTCAGCGCTTCGTTCATTAGCGATTGGTAGTTCCCGCCGCCCGCTCGGTCCACCTGCTCGCGAAACCAGGAGAGGATGTCATCGTCGATCCGAATCGTAATTCTGGTCTTGCCCTTCTGAATTGGCACAACAGCCCCGCGCTTTGCTTTTTTGAAATCGTATTCGGGTTTCATGATTTTTCCTCATCCGGTGGGTGCCACGAAGGGCCCGCGCCTTGGTATTCTTTCCGTTCGCGCGGCGTCGCATGCCGCGCTGAAATGATCCGTATTGTTTCGCCTCTCCACACATACACCACGACCAGAAGTCTTCCGAGCAAATCCATCCCGACTGTGACCCACCGTTCTTCCTCTTCGGGATAAGGATCGCGAACGGTGAGGGCCAATTCATCCTCAAGCACGCTAACGGCGTCGGAGAAGAGAACGGCGTGCTTGCGGAAGTTAGCATTTGCTTTGACCGGGTCCCACTCGTATTTCACATGTCAATTGTATGCACAAATGTACACCAGCGTCAAGGCCGGGTGGATCATTGTTATGAGGCTTGCGAGGGTCGCGAAAACTCTGCAACAGGGAACACCCCATATGAATCACGACTAATATGTAGACATCCATGAATGGTTGAAAATCAGCGAGGGTGGTGGAATACGGCCATGCTCCGCTTGTTTTCATTTAGCCAACTTCCTTCAGATGGCCGCAATCAACTGATTCTTAGCGAGTTATATTTCAGCCGTTTCCAACCAACAATGGCACACCCATTGCACTTCATAGGGCGTCAGATTGAATAGGAAGGCGCGGCACAAGGAATTCGGAATCGCCGCGGTTCGATCGAGGAGGCCTCGATATGAGATATCTAAAGTACGCTGTATTGGTCGGACTTTTTGTGGTCGTGGCAGGGGCAGGTACGGCCCATGCGCAAGTTGCAGTTCAATTTGGCCCAGCCTACGTTGGGCCGCCTCCAGTATGCGCGTATGGTTACTATGACTATCCACCTTACGCGTGCGCACCTTATGGCTACTACGGCCCAGATTATTTTGAGGGCGGCGTGTTTATAGGCGCAGGTCCTTGGTTCCATGGCTTCTATGGGCGCGGCTACTATGGCGGATGGGGCGGCTACGGTGGTCGAGGTTTCTATGGAGGACGAGGCGGTTACTACGGTCGCGGTGGATTTGGTGGCGGAGGCGGGTGGCATGGCGGTGGTGGATTCCGCGGGAACCAGGGCTTCCACGGCGGCGGAGGATTCAATGGTGGCGCCTTCCGCGGCGGTAACGGGTTTCGAGGCGGCGGCAATGTCGGAGGCTTCCACGGCGGTGGGGGAGGTGGGTTCCATGGCGGCGGTGGTTTTCACGGTGGCGGCGGCTTCCACGGTGGCGGCGGGTCCCACGGGGGAGGCCACAGGTAACTGCTACTGCATGCTGAATTCTCATGTAAACGGCTGGCAGCGAATGTTGCCAGCCGTTTTTCTTTTTCTGCCGCCGATTCGAATTCCCGAGGAAATTTACTTGCGAATGGGATCGAAAAAACAAGACTGTGTGTCACTGCGGCAAACCATCTGAAGATGTTTCCTGGGAATGCCAATCTCCCCGCCGCTGCGGGCGGTCGGCGTGACGCCAATCGCGAGATTGGCGTTCCCAGGTGGCCGGCATTAGAACAATTTGATCGCCAGGGAACTCGGGCGCATGCCCACCGGGATCATGGTGATGAGGCTCTGCGTGCGCACGCGAATCACGGCGAGGTCGGCGGATTCTTCGTTGGCGACGAGTAGCAGGTCACCGCTCGGATCGAGGGCGCAAGGGCCGGGGTGGCTGCCGGTCGGGATTTGGGGCAAGAGATGCCGCGTAGCCATTTCAATGGGCGTGACGTTGTTGGCGGCGGCGTCGGTGACATACACGATGGAAGCGTCCGCAGTTATGGTTCCGTCGGTCGGCGCCGAGCCCAGAACCATCGACTCCGAAATTTCAGTCCTCCAGGTATCGACGATTTCCAAGCCATGCGAGGCGGGAACGTTGACATAGAGTTCTCCGCCGTCCGGCTTCAGCAACATCGCGGCGGGCGCTCCGGTCAATTGCAAATTCGCGACCAAAACGCGCCTCTTTAAATCCACCGCGGAGACTTCGTTCGAGCCGGTGGCGGAAACGAACGCGACGGAATTGTCCGGCATGATTACGACTTGCTCGGGGTGAGAGGCCACCGCAATCGTGGCCAGCGAAGCGAGCGTTGCAGCATCGAAAATTTGCACGGTGGAGTCTTCGCGGTTCGGGACGACGATTTGCTTGCCGTCGGGCGTGACTCGCGCCAGCCATGGACGCTTTCCGGTGTGGGCGCGCGCAACAATCTGTCCCGTCCGGCAATCAATGGCCACGAGCGTTGACGACCCCGAAGCGGCCACGTAGGCGCGGTTTCCGTCCGGCGAAAAATCCAAAGCGAAAGGCGACTGGCCTACGGGAATGCGCGCCAGAACCTGGCCGGTGGCTGAGTCGATTGCGAAGGCGTACCCGCCCTCCGTCGAGACTCCCCAGACTTGATTGAATTTCGGATGCGCCCGCAGGCCGGACGGAGAAGGACCAACGGCGATCGTGGCAATCTTGCTGACCCGAATCAGATCAACGACGGACACGGTGCCGTCTCCCGCGTTGCCCACAAATGCGTAAAGACGCAGGCCCGGCCGCAAAAAGGAAGGGCGCCGCTCCCGCATGATTTGGACGGTGGCCGAGACAACGATCAGAAGCAAGGGAATCAATAGGCGGTAATTGAGGCGGCGTAACATCGCGAGCCAACGATTCTGCCACAGAGGGACGGGGTCACGGAGCAGAAACCATGGATGAAAAGTTCGCAAGGGGGGCGACTGACAATTCCAGAGTGGAACAGGGCGCGCCCCGCCAGAAGGGCGGTTTTGGGATGGGCTGATATAACACGGGCGCTAAGGCTTAGCACTATTGATAGAACTCAAAAAATAAATGCAGCCCGGCGCATCCTCCCAGCATCAAAGCGCCTATGAGTACGACCGTCCCGAACCCTAGTCTTCGACCTAGTGAGATGCTCGCCGCCTGGGGAAGAATCCTTACTGGCAGGGTCCCCATGCTATCGATCGAAATCACGCGGGAATGCCCGCTGAGCTGCCCCGGGTGCTATGCCTACGGCGATTCGCATCTGGGCGGCGGGATCACGCTGAGCGAATTGAGCGACTTGCGCGGGGATAAGCTGGTGGAAGGCGTTTTGCGGCTGGTGCGCAAGCACAAGCCCCTTCACGTTTCTCTGGTCGGCGGGGAACCGATGGTCCGGCACCGCGAGCTGAGCCGGATCCTCCCGGAACTGTCCCGCATGGAAGTATTCGCGCTGGTGGTGACGAGCGGAGTACTTCCCGTTCCGGCGGAGTGGATGAGCCTGCCCCGTGTCCGCGTGGCGATCTCCGTGGACGGGCTTCCCGAACACCACGACATCCGCCGAAAGCCGGCGACCTACGAACGCATTCTCAAGAATATCGAAGGACGCGAGGTCAATATCCACTGGGTGATCACGCGGCCGATGCTGGAGCGCGCGGGCTACCTCGAAGAATACGTGAAGTTCTGGAGCGAGCGCCCCGAAACGAATTGCATTTGGGTGAGCGTCTACACTCCGCAAATTGGCGAGCAAAGCCCGGAAACTCTGACTCCTGCGGATCGTGAGACGCTGGCGCGGGAATTGCCGTCTCTGGCAAAGCGCTATCCGAAGCTGCTTTTCAACGACGGCCTTGCCAACGCGTTCCTGCATCCGCCGAAGAATCCTGACGATTGCCTGTTCGCGAAGATGTCGGCCAATTATTCAGCGGATTTTGAAACGCGCGTCGAACCCTGCGTATTCGGGGGCGCACCGGACTGTTCCCAGTGCGGATGCGCCGCCAGCAGCGGCTTGCACTGGGTCAGAGGGATGAAGGTGGCCGGTCCCGTGAAGGTCGATCATTTTGTCGCCAGCTCGGTAAAGGTCGGCCTCATGATGAACCGCCTTCGGTCGCGAGCGGCTCGGCCTACACGATGGAACACTCCGCCTCCATCTACGAACACTAAAAACGACAAGCTGATTCAGATTCAACAATGATTTTAGTAGGACAGCCACTCCTGGCTGTCCACTTTCACCCAGTCCACATTGAAAGGGACAGCTAAGAGTGGCTGTCCAACACGCGGATATGATTGCCGCTCGGGCATGCATCCGTTAGAATAGTTAGCTTATTACTCACCCCAAGGCTTACTGAGGGAATGGCTGACTCATTGATTGGCGCGGAACCCGCCTACGACGTAGACGACGAATATCGTCCTGAACCTGAACCGATTCCCGAGCCTCCTGCCTGGCAGGACGGCAGTTTCCGCATCGGCATTCACACATCGATCGCGGGAGACATCGCGGGGGCGCTCGATTCCGCCGCAAAGCTGGGCTCCAACGCGCTGCAGATTTTCTCTTCGAGCCCGCGGATGTGGCCGCGCGGTGGCTCGCGGATTGCGGAGGCGGACGCGGCAAGGTTCCGTGCGCGTCGCGCGGAGCTTGGCCTCGGGCCGCTGGTAATCCACGACAACTATCTGATCAATCTCGCGTCGCCCGATCGAGTGATGCGCACGAGGTCGATCCAGGCGTTTCACGATGAACTGGTCCGCGCGGTATCGCTGGGCGCGGATTTTCTCGTTGCGCATCCGGGTTCCGGCCTCGGGACCGACAGGGAACAGGCCATCGCCGAGATCGCCCAAGGCATGCGCCATGCGGCAAAGGGAATGAAGCTCGGCGCGCTGCGAATCCTCATCGAAAATACGTCCGGAATGGGCTCGGCGGTGGGCGCGCGGTTTGAAGAGATCAAGGCGATCCTGGATCTGACCGCAGACTTGCCGATGGGGGTCTGCCTCGACACGGCGCACACGCTCGAAGCCGGATACGACATCACGACCGAAGAAGGGCTTGAGGCGACGCTTGCCGCGGTCGATCGCACGGTTGGGCTGGGACGGGTCTATGTACTACACATCAACGATTCGAAAACGCCGCTGGGGTCCCGCGTCGACCGGCACGAACATATCGGGCGCGGGAAGATTGGCCTTGCGGCATTTGGCAGGATTCTGAATCATGCGCGGCTCGGTCCTGGATTGCAGGGATTGCCGGGACGCGCGTTCATTCTGGAGACTCCCATCGACCGGCCAGGGGATGATCGGCGCAATGTGCGCGCGCTTTGGGAATTGGTGGGCGTGAGCGTACGGCAGGCGCCCAAGGCTGAGAATGGGTTCTCGATGTTGAAGGCCAAGAAAAAAGCAAAGGCTTCAACACAGAGAACACAGAGGGCTCAAAGGAAGACAAAAGCGAAGAAGAGCATGAGAAGTAAAAAATCCAAGTAGATTTGTGTTTGTGCGGTGGGTTTACTGTAGCCCGCGTCTTCAGACGCGGAGTTTTTGCCGGCGGCGAAGAAAACCCCCGCCTCTGAAGAGGCGGGCTACAAAATCGGCGAACCAATTGGCATTCGGAGGCTCGAAAGATACCGTGGCGGAATACGATCCACAGGCAATTGAGAAAAAATGGCAGGCGCGCTGGAATGCGGATCACGCGTTCGAGGCGGATGCGGATCCGTCGAAGCCAAAGTACTACGTCCTCGAAATGCTTCCGTATCCCTCGGGCACGATGCATATGGGCCACATGCGCAATTACACGATCGGCGACGCGATCGCGCGGTTCCGGCGCATGCGAGGATTTCACGTCATCCACCCGATGGGATGGGACGCCTTCGGCCTGCCGGCGGAAAACGCCGCGATCCAACGAGGGATTCATCCGCGCGAGTGGACGAACACCAATATCGACTCGTTCAAGCGGGTCGTGCATCGGTTCGGATTCAGCTATGACTGGCGGCGGGAAATTTCCACCTGCGAGCCGGAATACTACCGCTGGAACCAGTGGTTTTTTCTGCGCATGCTGGAAAAGGGAATCGCCTACCGCAAGCGCAGCCGCGTGAACTGGTGTCCGAAATGCGCAACGGTCCTGGCGAACGAGCAGGTCATCAACGGATGTTGCTGGCGGCACGAGGATACGCCGGTCGAACCCAAGGAGATCGAGCAGTGGTTCCTGCGGATCACGCAATATGCCGATGAACTGCTCGATGCGCTCGCGCAACTCGAGGGCGGCTGGCCCGAGCGGGTCCTCACGATGCAGCGCAACTGGATCGGGAAGTCTCGCGGCACGCGCGTGCGATTCGCGGTGGAGGGATTTTCCGGCACGTCGATCGAAGTGTTTACGACGCGCGTCGACACGATTTATGGCGCGTCGGGGCTGATCCTCGCGCCGGAGCATCCCCTGCTGGCCACTCTGGTCGAGGGCGTGGAAGGGCACGCCGAGATCGAAGAAAAGTTGCAGATCTTGCGGCGGCGGCTGACGCGCGCGGTCGACATCGCGACGGCGGAAAAAGAAGGATTTTTTACAGGGCGTTGCGCGCGCAATCCATTCAACGGCGAAAAAATTCCAATCTGGGTCGGAAATTTCGTGCTGATGGAATACGGCACGGGCGCGGTGATGTGCGTTCCGGCGCATGACGAGCGCGACTTTGAATTTGCAACCAAGTACGGGTTGGCGATTCCGATCGTGATTCAGCCGAGCGAAGGAAAGCCGCTGACGCCGGAGACGCTCAACGCAGCGTTCATCGAATACGGAAAGCTCGTGGATTCGGGACCGTACACGGGTCTCGCTTCGGACAAAGCCATCGAAAAAATGTCCTCTGACGCCGAGGCGCGCGGATTCGGCAAAGGCGAAATAATTTTCCGGCTGAAGGATTGGGGCATTTCGCGGCAGCGCTACTGGGGCACGCCGATTCCCGTGCTGTACTGCGAGAAGTGCGGGATGGTGCCGGTTCCCGACAAGGATTTGCCCGTGGTGCTTCCACCGATGGCAAAATTTTCTGGGCTGGGCGAGTCGCCGCTGGCAAGCGTGCCGGAATTCGTGAATGTGAAGTGCCCGAAATGCGGCGGCGCGGCGCGGCGCGAGACGGACACGATGGACACCTTCATCGATTCGTCCTGGTATTTCTACCGCTATGCCGACCCGCACAACGACAAGGCCGCGTTCGACCCGGCGCTGGTCCGCTATTGGCTGCCGGTGGACCAGTATATTGGCGGGATCACTCATGCGATCCTGCATCTGCTGTACACACGATTTTTCTGCAAGGTGATGCGCGATCTCGGGCTGGTAAACCACAACGAGCCGGTAGAGAGGCTCTTTACGCAGGGGATGGTGCTCAAGGGCGGCATGGCGATGTCGAAATCAAAGGGCAACGTCGTCGGAGCGGAAGAAATGGCGCAGCAATATGGCTGCGATACTGGCCGGCTCTACACGCTGTTCGCGGCGCCGCCGGAAAAAGATCTGGAATGGAGCGAGCAGGCAATCGAAGGCTGCGCGCGATTCCTGCAGCGCGTGTACAGGCTCGTGTCCAAGCACGCCGAATGGCTGAACGAGGTGCAAGTGGGAAGCGGGGCTGCGGCCTCTCTCGGTTCGGCGACGCCGAAGGAAAAAGCTCTGCTGCGCAAGGCGCACCAAGTGCTGCGGCGCGTGACGCACGATTTCGAGACGCGCTGGCATTTCAATAGCGTCACAGCACTGCTGATGGAGCTGATCAACGAAATTCATTTGCAGGAGCCGCTCGAAGAAGGTGTGCGCCCTGAAATTGCGAATGAAGTTTTCGAGTTGCTGATCATGATGCTCAATCCCATGGTGCCGCATCTCGCCGAAGAGCTTTGGGAGATTCTTGGCCACACGCAGGACACGCTGGCGCATGCGGCCTGGCCGAACTTTGTCCCGGAACTTGCCGCGGAAGACCAGGTGGAAATCGTGGTGCAAGTGAACGGCCGGGTGAAGGGAAGAATGGTCGTTGAGGCAGGGCTCGACAAGGAAGCTCTCGCAGAGCGCGTTCTGGCCGACCCAAAAATCGCGCAACTTCTGGACGGCCACCGCGTAATCAAGAGAGTGGCCGTGCCGGACAAGCTCGTCAACTTGGTCGTGGGCTGAGGCGATGCACGTTGCCTTCTTCGAAGTCAAGGACTGGGAGCGAACGTTCCTGGCGGAACGATTGCCCTCCGACAAGACCTATTTCACTTCCAGTGTTTTAACGGCTCCGGCGGAGGAGTTGCGAGGTCTGCAGGCGCTTTCCGTATTCATTTATTCTCACGTGACGCGCGACGTGCTGGACGCGCTGCCGGAACTCAAAATCATCGCCACGCGCTCTACCGGATTCGATCACATTGACTTGGAAGCGTGCCGCAACCGGGGCATCGCGGTTTCCAACGTGCCCTCCTACGGAGAGAATACCGTGGCCGAGCACTCCATCGCTCTTTTGCTCATGCTGTCGAGGAAAGTGCACCAGTCGGTCCTGCAGATGCGCAGCGGCCGCGTGGACCTGGCGGAGCTGACGGGATTCGATCTGCAGGGCAAGACGATCGGCGTGATCGGCGCGGGGCACATCGGGCTGCACGTGATTCGCATCGCGCGCGGGTTTGGCATGCACGTGCTGGCGTTTGACGTTCGCCGCGATCCGTTTGTGGCCGACCTATTGGGCTTCGAATATGCGACCATGGACCGATTGCTGGCCGAAAGCGATATCGTGACGCTGCATTCGCCGCTCACGGAAAAGACGCATCACCTCCTGGGCCGCGAACAGTTCGCAAGGATGAAACCGGGCGCGATGATCGTGAATACGGCGCGCGGCGGGCTGATCGACACGGACGCGCTGGTGGAAGCGCTGGAAAGCGGCAAGCTGGGCGGCGCGGGGCTGGATGTCCTCGAGGGCGAGGAATTGATCAAGGAAGAAAAACAATTGCTGCAGCAGCCGCTGGATGTGGAACGGCTGCGCATGGCCGTGCGCAATCGCGTGCTTCTGGCACGTGACAATGTGGTGTTCACGCCGCACAATGCCTTTAACAGCAGGGAAGCCCTGGTGCGAATTTTGGAAGTTACGCTGGCCAATCTAGAGGCGTTTCGCGCGGGCCAGCCTGCCAACCGGGTGGCGTGAGGGGATTTGAAATTTCAAATTTGAGATTTGAAATTGCAATTCGCAAAATGAGAATGCGGCGAGCGATCTAGAATTGAAATGTAAGATTTGAATTCTGAGATTTCAAATCTGAAATTTGAGATTCGTGCCTTGGTTGTTCCGAAATGGATTCAAGAAGTGATCGCAGAGAAATGCGGGAGCGAAGGTCCGGCCCGATGAGGAAAGAATGAGCGAGCGCGGCGGCATTGTGGTACTGGATTTTGGCGGGCAGTACACGCAGTTGATCGCCCGGCGAATCCGCGAGCAGCAGGTGTTCAGCGCGATCCTGCCGTGCACGGCGGCGATCGAGCAGATCCGCAAGTTTGAGCCCGTCGGGATCGTTCTTTCCGGCGGGCCGAATTCCGTGTATGACGCTGGCGCGCCGCCGTGCGACACCGGCATTTTGTCCCTGGGGTTGCCGGTGCTAGGCATTTGCTACGGGCTGCAATGGATGACGCACAACCTGGGCGGGCGCGTCGAACGCGCGGACCGCAGGGAGTATGGCCGGACGGAATTGCTGGTGAAGGACGGCTCGGCGCTGTTCGCGGGCTTGCCGAAGAAGCTGCGCATCTGGAACAGTCACGGCGATCATGTCCGCGCGCTGCCCGCGGGCTTTCACGTGACCGGGGAAACGGGCAATGCCGTGTCTGCCGCAGAGGATCCGGCGCGTAAACTGTACGCCGTGCAATTTCACCCCGAAGTGCGCCACACCGATTGCGGCTCGGAAATCCTGCGCAATTTTGTCTTCGATATTTGCCATGCGCAGCCGCTGTGGAGCGGCGCGGCATTTATCGCCGAGACCGTGGAATCGATTCGCAAGCAAGTGGGCGAGGGCCGGGCGATTTGCGCGTTGAGCGGCGGCGTGGATTCCGCCGTGGCCGCGGTCATCGTCCACCGCGCCATTGGCGACCGTCTCACGAATATTTTTGTGAACAACGGCCTCCTGCGGAAGAACGAATTCCGCGAGACGCTCGAATTGCTGCGCGACCGGATGGGCCTTCAGGTGATCGGCGTCGACGCGTCGGAACGCTTCCTCGCGCGTCTAAAAGGAGTAGTGGAACCGGAGGACAAGCGCAAGCGGATCGGCGGAGAATTTATCGCCGTTTTCGACGAGCAGGCCCGCCAATTAGCCACCGGCCCGGACCGCGCCGGTTTCCTGGTTCAAGGGACGCTCTATCCGGACGTAATCGAATCCGTCGCCGTTCGAGGCCCCTCGCAGACGATTAAAACGCATCACAATGTAGGAGGGCTGCCCGAGAATCTGCCGTTTGCATTGATCGAGCCTCTGCGCGAACTGTTCAAGGACGAAGTCCGGAGCATCGGCCGTGAACTGGGTCTTCCGGAAGAAATGCTCACCAAGCACCCGTTTCCCGGGCCGGGCCTGGCTGTGCGGCTTTTGGGCGAGGTGACCGAGGAGCGCCTCGCGCCGCTGCGGGAGGCGGACGCGATCGTAGTCGAAGAAATTCGCCGTGCCGGTCTCTACGAGAAAGTTTGGCAGGCGTTTGCCGTCCTGCTACCAGTTCGGAGTGTGGGCGTGATGGGCGATGAAAGAAGCTACGGATTTACGGTGGCCGTGCGTGTCGTGGAATCGGAAGATGCGATGACGGCGGACTGGGCGCGCCTGCCGGCGGAAGTTTTGGAGCGCATTTCGACCAGAATTGTCAACGAGGTGAGCGGCATCAACCGGGTGGTATATGACATCAGCTCGAAACCGCCGAGCACGATTGAGTGGGAGTAGAGAGAGGAGATTTCAGATTTCAAATTTGAGATGAAGCCATCTCATATATAGGCATTGTGGGTCGCGGCTTCAGCCGCGACATTAAGACACCCAGAAAATGCGGGCTTTAGCCCCTGGCGGCTTGTCGGGTTTAGGTGACTTTTTATTTATGAGATGATTCCATTTGAAATTCAAAGCTAAGGTTGAAGCGAGAGAGAAGAAAAGCAGGGCGAATATGTACCGGAATGAAACAGTGCTGGATAAGGATGGATTGGCTGCGGCCCGGGTGGTATTACTTTGGTCGTGAACAGACCACCGAAAGTAATACCGCTCGGGCCCCGAAGCCGGTATGGCAGAGGAGAACGATCCGAAAGGTTCGGATACCCGCCGGACTTAGCGGGTGGCCATCTTTTGAGCCATGTAAAGCAGGAGCCGACGGTCGCCTTCTTCAATGCGACCCATAAGCCTGCGAAACTTGTTCAGAAGACGTGCCTCTTTCCCTGCGCTGCCCCAGATGATATCGTCAGCGCTCTTGCGCTTCGGAAGGTTGGGGAGCACGGGGGGTTCTTCTCCGTCATAGAAGAGTTGGTAGAGAGGGACTTCCAGAGCGCGAGCCATTTTCTCGAGCGTCTCGATGGCCGGAACCGTATGGCCATTTTCCACGCGCGAGATATAGCAGCGAAGCAGTCCGGTGCGCTTTTCGATGTCCCCTTGGGAAAACTTTTTGTCTTCGCGCAAAGCGCGAAGCCTATCGCCGATGATCATGTCGGCATTGTTTCATAGAGTTACCGTACCTGCAAGGGCAAAAAACGGAACGATCTGGAATAATCCGTAACCGGAAAGCCATGGCAAACGTCACAAATTCAGAGGCCCTCCGCGGGATGGAGGCCGCGAGCGAGAAAGACGCCCTGACGCCCGCGGAGAAGCAAAAAGCGCTGGTGCGCCGCGCGCAGGATGGCGACGTGAGCGCGTACGAAGAATTGGTCAGGATCCACCAGCACCGGGTACTAGCCGTAGTGGGCGGCATCCTGAGGGGCAGCGAAGACGTGGAAGATGTAGCGCAGCAAGCGTTGGCCAAGGCCTACTTTTCGATCCGGCGCTTCGATCTGCGTTCGGCATTCGGCACCTGGCTGTATAAGATTGCGGTCAACGAATGCTGGGATTATCTGAGAAAAAAGAAAGTGCGGCGTCTCGTGTACGAATCGGACATGAGCGAAGAACAAGTGCGAAAGCTGGAATCCATGCCGGAGCATGGCTACGGCGGGGCCCTGCATCGGGAAGACGCCGGGCGGCGGGTCGAGCAGCGCCAGCTCGTGGAGCGCTTGCTTGGGGAACTTGAGGAGAAGGACCAGCTCATGCTGGTGATGAAGGAAGTGGAAGGGTTCTCGGTGGAGGAAATCGGGGAGATCCTGGGACTGAACGTCAACACGGTGAAGGTACGGCTATTTCGGGCGCGAGGCCGCCTCGTGGAAATGTACCGGAAGCGGATGCAAAAGCGTCCGGCTCCACGGGAAGGGCTCAGGCAGGGAAGGAGTGAAAAAGGTGTTCAATAAATCGAATGTTCCGCAGCGGTGCCGAAAGTTCGAGGCGCGACTTGAGGACTACCTCGGTGGGGCGCCGGACACCGAACTGGACGACCACCTGAGTCACTGCGCGGATTGCCGCACGGCGCTGGAGGATTCTCGTCTGGCGGGCAATCTGCTGCGCGAGGCCTGGGAACCGGCCAGCGAGCCGAGCCGGGCGTTTCTGGCAAACACAATGGCAAGAATTCGCCAGGAAGAAGCGCGGGCGAAATCGCCCGCGGCGTTCTGGACCCCATTTGAATTTCTGGCTTCCCGGTTGTCCTTGACGGCAGCCGTGCTCTTGCTCGTTCTTTCCGTCTATCTGGTGGAATTCGCTCCGCGGCGAATCGTTTTGCCGGCCTCGATTCGCACCGAACTGAGCGCCAACGATTTTCCGCAGCCGCCCGGGGATCCCGTAAGCAATGAAGAAGTTCTACAGTCCCTGGCTGAGAGGAACAATGGAAACTGATCAAGGCAGCCGCAAGGCGTTCCTGCTTGTATTTGTACTCTTCGTTCTGGGAGTCGCGCTGGGCAGCGTGGGCACCTACCTGGTGACCATGCGCGTCCAAGCCGCGAGGCCTCAGGCCACTCTGGCCCACAATCCCGCCCATACGATGGCGATGTACACCCGCGACTTGAACCTTAACGCGGACCAACAAAGCCAAATTCAAGCCATTCTGAACGATATGCGCGCCCGGTACGCGGCGCTGCATGAAAAACTCGATCCCGAATACGAACAGGTTCGCCAGCAGGGCCGGGAGCAGATTCGTCAGCTTCTCACTCCAGAGCAGCGTCCGAAGTTTGAGGACTTATTGCGTCAGATAGACGAAGACAGGCGCAGGCGGCAGACGAATCCATAACTCCACGGCTGGATCCTGAGTGCTTGATCTTCTGTCCCGAGAAAAATTGAAAAATGTCGCGGATTGTTGAAATCCTCAAAGGTCTCTGGCTGCGGTCGATGATGCACCGGGCGATGCTGGTTGCGCCTCCGGTGGCGCTCTTGCTGTGGGCAAGTTACATCACGGTGGGCGCGCGCACGACCGCTCAATACTTCACCGCAAAAGTGGAACACGGCGACATCTCCCAGGTCGTGCAAGCCACGGGCACGATCAATCCGGTCAACACCGTGCCGGTTGGTTCGGTGGTTTCGGGAAACGTGGTTTCCGTGAGCGTCGATTTTAATTCCCAGGTGAAGAAGGGCGATATCCTGGCGCAAATCGATCCGGTTCCGTTCCAGGTCGCGCTCGCTCAGGCCCAGGCGTCGTACCAGAACGCGGTGGCAAACGTGGCGAACTTGGAGGCTCAGATCGGCACTTCCACGGCCAATGTGGCGACGATGAAAGCCGACGTTGCCAAAGCTCATGCCACAACCATTGACATGGGAACCACGCAGAAACGCACGAAGTTATTGGCGGACCAGGGCGTATTCTCCGCCCAGCAGAATGACGACGCTCAGGCCGCCTACGACGAAGCCGTCGCGGCGGAAAACGCGGCCGCAGCGCAGGAAAAGCAGGCCGAGTCTCAACTAGCGGCTACGGTTGCTCAGCGAGATCAAGCCAAGGCGCAGGTCCTCATCCAAAAGGCGGCCGTCGATTCCGCCAAATTGGAGCTGAGCTACTGCACGATTCGAGCGCCCATCGACGGCACGGTGATCAATCGCACCGTGAATGTGGGCCAGCCGGTGGCGGCCAGCCTGCAGGCTCCCAACCTTTTCAGCATTGGCCAGGATTTGAAACACATGCTTGTCTATTCCAACACGGATGAGGCCGACGTAGGCCGCATTAAAGTTGGAAAACAGGCGACCTTTCGTGTGGATTCATTTCCGCGGGAAACCTTTAACGGAACCGTTGCGCAAGTGCGCATGAATGCCACGACGATTCAAAACGTGGTGACCTACAACACGATGGTCGCGTTCGATAATCCCGACTTGAAGCTCTTTCCCGGGATGACCGCTTACATATCCATTCCAGTGTCGGAAGCCAAGGACGTTGTCAAAATTCCCAACGGGGCATTGCGGTTCAAGCCGGATTTGACGGATAGCGAGCGCACCGCTCTCTACGCCAAATACGGCATTCAGGACACGGCGCGCGCCACAGCCGCTGGGCGCATGGCAGCTACGGCTGCGGATGGCGCGGCCGCAGGCGGTTCGAGCACTGCCGCGACTACAAGCGGATCCGCCACCGGACAGGCAGCAGGCGGACAGGCAGGGCAAGGCGGCCAGGGCGGCGGTGGGCGCAGGGGGCAAGGCGGTCCGGGGGCGGGCGGGGCAAATGGAGGGCAAGGTGGCGGAGCGGCCGGCGCGGGAGTAAACAGCAGGCGGCAGGATTCCGCAATCGTTTGGAAGCTGCTTCCCAACAAGGAACTGGAGCCCGTGCAAATCGCTCTTGGCGTCACAGACTTTACGTTCACAGCCCTCCTAAGCGGAAACGTGAACCCGGGCGACGATCTGGTCATCGGTCAATCCGCGAACAAGTCATCGTCGCCGCAAACGCGCAGCCCCGTAGGCGGGCCCGCCGGCGCCACGGCCGGAGTGCCGCGCAGGTTCTAGCCTGGGCTACGAGACGCGCCGATGGCCGATCCGATCACAATTGCAATCGATCCGAACCAATCTGCGGCGAGCGGCAAGCCGGTCATTCGTCTGGAAAACGTATTTAAGACCTACGATCTGGGAGAAATTCAGGTGCAGGCGCTTCGCGGAGTGTCGCTTGAGGTGTATGAAGGTGAATTCGTCGCGGTCATGGGCCCTTCGGGCTCCGGCAAATCCACGATCATGAATATTCTGGGATGCCTGGACCGCCCAACCAAAGGGCGCTACTTTCTGGACGGCGTCGACGTTTCAGGGATGACGAAAACAGAGCTGGCGCGCATTAGGAATCGCAAACTGGGATTTGTGTTCCAGCAATTCAATCTGCTGTCGCGGACATCGGCCCTTGAGAACGTGGAACTGCCCACGGTCTACGCGGGCATCAGTCCCGAAGAGCGGACCAAGCGGGCCATGGAGGCGCTCACCCGGGTAGGACTAGCCGACCGCGCCGGGCATCACCCTTCGCAACTCTCCGGCGGGCAGCAGCAGCGCGTGGCCATTGCCCGCGGTTTGGTGAACCGGCCGTCGATTCTGCTTGCCGACGAACCAACGGGGAACCTCGACAGCCGCACCTCGGTCGAGATCATGGAAATTCTCCAGACGCTGAATAACGAACAGGGCCTCACGATCATCCTCGTGACGCACGAGCCCGACATCGCGCAATACGCGAAGCGCACGCTGCTGTTTCGTGACGGCAAGCTAAAGAGGGACAGCTTCGTGCAGGACCGCTTTGACGCGCGCGAGGTGCTAAAATCGCTTCCCACGGCCGAACAGCAGGCCGCCGAGGATGCGGATGAGGAGTCCCGAAGGCTTGCAAAGGCGGATACGACCGCGTAATTTTGGCGGCCGCGTGAATCGCACATGGACTTCATGAATACATTTCGTCTCGCTTTGCGGGCGCTGGCGCGCAACAAGATGCGCTCGGCCCTGACGATGCTGGGCATCATTATCGGAGTGGGCGCCGTGATCGCCGTCGTGAGCATTGGACAGGGGGCGCAATACATCGTTCAGCAAGGCATCCAGGCCATGGGGACCAACGCCGTCTTCATTTCGGCGGGAAGCAATCGTGCAGGCGGCGTGCGGCAAGGATACGGCGGCGTGAAGACCCTCACCGTGGACGATATGAACGCCATCCTGAAGGAAATTCCGCTCATTGCGCAGGCCGCGCCGGCTCTCTCCAGCCGCCAGCAAGTGGTCTATGGAAACCAGAACTGGAACACCAGCATCACCGGCACGACGCCAAACTATTTCGACATACGAACCTGGCCGGTGCAGCAAGGGTCGGCGTTTAGCGACGAGGAAGTGGACATCGCCGCGAATGTCTGCGTGCTCGGCACGACCGTCGAAAAAATTCTGTTCGTGGATGAAAACCCGATCGGGAAGACGATTCGCATAGGAAACCTTCCGTTCCGCGTGGACGGCGTGCTCGAGTCGAAAGGGCAGAACGTGACGGGGCAGGATCAGGACGACGTGATCTTCGCGCCCTACACCACCGTGCAACGCAAGATTTCCGGGATCACCTGGCTTCAGTTCATTGCCGCGTCGGCCGTCTCGCAGGAGGCGTCCGTCGCGGCGGTCGCTCCGATCACTAGCCTGCTGCGCGAGCGGCATCGCATCCGCACCGGAGATGACGATGACTTCTTGATTCGCACGCAAGCGGACATCGCCGACCTGCAGAATCAAACGCAATCCACGATGACGTACTTGCTCGGTGGAATCGCTTCGGTTTCCCTTCTGGTCGGCGGCATCGGGATCATGAACATCATGCTGGTGTCCGTCACCGAGCGGACGAGAGAGATCGGTGTTCGGATGGCCGTCGGCGCCACCGAAGACGACGTGCGGCGGCAATTTCTGGTGGAGGCGGTGACGCTCAGCATGATGGGCGGGTTTATAGGAATCATCTTTGGACTCGTCGGGTCGGCGTTGATCAGCAATTTATTGTCGTGGCCCACGCTAATTTCCGGCAAGGCCATCATCGCCGCGGTGATTTTTTCCGCCGCGGTGGGAATTTTCTTCGGCTACTATCCCGCGCACAAAGCCGCGCAGCTCGATCCGATCGAAGCCCTAAGATATGAATAGGTTTTAGTAGCACAGGCTTCAGCCTGTGGGGGTTGGCCGTAAATGGACGAAACCCCACAGGCTGAAGCCTGCGCCACTTAGGATCAGAACGGAATATCTTCGTCGGTGACTTCGGGCCCTGCCTGCTCGTGCTCCGCCGGCGCGGGAGCTTCGGCGTCGAAGTCCGCCGAGCCGGCAGCCGCGCTGCGCGCCGCGCCGCTGCCCATCGAATCCGACCGCGAACCAAGCATGCGGAAGGTCGAAGCATTTATTTCGTAACTGGTTTTCTTTTGCCCTTCTTTGTCGGTCCACTCGCTCGTTCGAATGCTGCCTTCCAGATAAATTTGTGCGCCCTTTTTCAGGTATTGCTGGGCAATTTCGGCTTGCTTGCCCCAAACGGTGATCCTGTGCCACTCGGTGCGTTTTTGCCGCTCGCCGCTGCGGCTCTTATACGATTCGTCGGTGGCCATCGAAAAGTGGCACACCGCTTGGCCCCCGCTCGTGTAGCGCGTCTCTGGGTCTTTGCCCAGTCGTCCCACCAAAATCACTTTATTTACTGACATAGTTTTTTCTCCAATTGACTGAGGAAGATAGCACGGCGATGAGCGGCGCGCAAACTGTGGCGTGCAGACCTGGGAGTGGGAAGGACCTTATAACGTCAGCACGGCGGTCTCTATGTTCTCTGTGAACTCTGCGTTGATGGATTTTGCCGGGAAAATTCCTAACACGGAGAACACAGAGGTCACAGATAAAGAAGGAATGCGCGACGGAAAGCCTAAGTGGACAACTCTTCCACGAATCACAAATCTTAAGTCACGAATCACGCCGGTCTATCCGGTAGTCGCGCCCATTTCCTTCAGCTTGGCGGCGGCGCGCTTGGCTTCATCCGTGCCCGGATAGAGGCGAACCACGGCGCGCAGTTCGCGAACGGCGGAGGCCTTCTGTCCTAGCTCGGCCAGGCAATAGCCCTTTCTCATTCGCGCCGAAGCCGTCTTGAAACTCTTCGGATAGTTCTCAATCACTCTGTTGTAGGCGTCCAGCGCGGTCTGAAACTGGTTCTGCATGAAGGCGACTTCGCCGAGATAAAATTGCGCGTTGGAAGCCAGGTCCGTGTCGCCGTAATACTTCATGTAGTCCTGAAATTCCTGCGTGGCGAGATCGTAGTGCTTGCCGTTGATGTCCCGCAGGGCGTTCGAATACAGCACATCCGCGGATGCGGGAGGAGGACCAGATGCCGCAGGGCCTCCGGGCGGGATCGTCGGCACTGTTCCGCTCGGTCCGGTCATCGCCGCGGGAGGAGCTAATCCTGGAGCTGGCGCTGGCGAGGCCAATTTCGAATCCACGTTTTGCAGCGTGTTCTGGATATCCGTCAGCTTCTGATCGAGCTTGCCCATGCGCGCTTGCAGGTCGGCCACGTTGTCCGAGAGGCCTTGCACCTGCGTGCCCATCGTGTCCAGGCGCGCGCCGGAAGCGGCGGAAAAGTCCTGCGTGGTCTTTTGGACGGCGGACATGGAGGTATTGAGCTTGTTCACGGAGTCCAGCGACTGCTCGATGAGCGTGCGCTGCACGGCGGCATTTTGCGTGATCTCCGTTTGCATGTTCTGCTGGCCCTGAATCAGTTGGGTCACGCCGGTTTGGAGTTCAATGATCTCGCGCGCCACGGCGCCTGCCGGCGCGGGTCCAAACAAGGTGCCGCCAAGTGCTCCGGCAAGCATCGCGGCGCCGAAAAAAAGAATCCATCTGAGACGCAAGGTGTACCTCCTCCGAGGGGGACTCCTCGTTCGTTCCTAAAAGTTCTCCGGGGCTCGCAGGCCCGCAACGTGCGGCCTGCGAGCCCCGAAGGTTGGTTTCAGCTACTTGCCCATGATGATGTGCGCCCTGCGATTCTGCTGCCAGCATTCCTCCGTGGAGGCAGAGCAGAACGGGCGTTCCTTGCCGTAGCTGACCGTTTCCATCCGGTCCGCCGAAATTCCCAGCGAAGTCAGGAATTGTTTTGCCGCCGCGGCGCGCCGGTCCCCTAGAGCCAGATTGTACTCCGTGGAACCGCGTTCGTCGCAATGGCCTTCAATGACGACTTTAAGTTGCGGATATGAGCGCAAGAACTGAGCGGTCTGCGAGAGGGCGTCGCGAGCGTCAGTGCGTAAATCCGCCTTGTCATAGTCGAAGAAAGCATCCTTCACGGCCCGATCAAATAGCTCCTGCAGCGTAGGCTCGGCGGCCTTAGGCGGCGGGGGAGGAGCACTGACCGTGATGTGTACGTTGGCGTCGGCCGAACCACCCGGCCCGGTAGCAGTCAGCGTGTAAGTGGTCGACTCCGAAGGGGTCACCCGCTGAGTGCCTTCCGCCGAAACGTTGCCTACTCCCGGCGACAGGCTCAGCGTGGTTGCATTCGTCGATGACCACGTCAGGGTGACCGACTGGCCTCTCTGAATGGTGTTGGATGACGCCTGCAGATTCACCGTCGGCCTTGCCGGCGGCGCTGCTGGAGGCGGTGGGGGTGGAGGTGGCGCTTGGGGCGCAGGCTTCTTACAAGCCACGCTCAGAGCGAGGATCGCGAGCAAAGTGCCAAACAATAACCTGGCGTGCTTACGTGTCCGCATCTTTCTTCTTCTTCCTCCTTTGACAATTTACGTGAGCTTCGGTTCCGAGTGCAAATACGAACTTAAACCTTCCGACCTCGTGTGTCCTGAATCCGCCACCTCCGCACTGCAGCGCCTCATTTGGGCGACCAATTGGGAGACTCGTTCTGTCCCTGTTTGGTGAGCTGGCGGGCTTGCGTCCCATCCGCAAGCATGGACCAAATTTGCCGCGTTCCCGTTCGCGTGGATTCGAACACAAGATGGCGGCCATCGGGAGCCCAGCTGGGCCGCTCGTTTCGGCCGGCATCTCGGGTCAATTCGACGAGCTGCCGCGTGACAATTTCCATCACATAGAGGTCATAGTTTCCATTGGGGCGTCGCCAGCTGAACGCCAGCAACTGGCCATTGGGTGACCACGCCGGATCGATGACGTAGCCCATGTCGGGCAGATCCACTTTGGCCTGGCTGGATCCGTCCGAATTCATGGTGTAGAGCTGCGGGATGCCCCCGCGGTCGCTCACGAAGGCGACTTGCTGTCCCGTCTTCGGATTCCAGGACGGAGATGTATTCGCCCCATTCGAAAAGGTAAGCCGCTTCGGGCGCTGCCCGGAGGCATCCGTGATGAACAGCTCCGGATTTCCAAGCATGCTCGACATGAACATCAGCTGCGTGCCGTCGGGGGACCAGGAGGGCGACGAATTGGTGCCCTTGAAGCGCGGCCAGGAAATCAAATGGTTGGTCAGTGTGGAATACACGCAGATCTGGGCCGACAGAACGGTGCCGCTGCCCGGCTGCGCGTAACACGTAAACGCAACGCGCGACGCGTCGGGGGACCAGCGCGGAGTCAGCGCGATGGTGTGGAGCTGCGTCAGTTCATGCTGATTTTCGCCGTCGTAATCCATGGCCCAGATTTCCTTATTGCCGCTGCGATTGCTGACGAAGGCGATTTGCGTGCTCGCGATTCCCGGCAAGCCGCCGGAAAGTTTTCCAATGATTTCATCGGCGAATTGGTGCGCAAACGTGCGGACCTGCGATTCGGTAGCCTCTCCGCGATATATTTTTCCAATCACCGGCGGCAGGGAAGCGTCCCGGACGTTGTTCAGCCAGGCTTGAATTTCCACGTTGTTGGCGTTGACGGAAAAGTTGCCGAATGCGAGCAGCTGCGCCGAAGCAGGCGCGCCGGACCACGCCTTGTAGTCGACTTCGGCGGGCGTGCCGGGAGTCTGCAACGGGTTGTAACTCTTGCTCACCAAGTCGAGAATCCCGCTGTAATCCAAGTCCGTTCTCACCACGTCGCTGAATAAAGTCGCTAGCGGCTGGGAAGGAGTGTCCTTGGCCGCAAAATCCGCGACGCCCACACGGGCCTTTGAAACGCCGAGCCCCGTCCCGGTTTTGAACCAGTCCTGCGCTGAAGCAGGCACCGAGGCAAAAAGGCAAATGAAACCACAGATGAACACTGATAAACACAGATAAAGACGGGAAATTATTTTCGCCGAGCGTTTGCGAGGCAGCTGAATTGCGCTCGTTTTCTCCCGGCTATGATTTGAGTTCCTTATCATTCCATCATCCTCATAAATTCTAGCGGCGAAAATCGAAATAGAACTCGACGGTCACACTGTTGCCCGAATAGTTCGACGGCAACGGCGAAACGGGACTCGAACTCAATATTGCGCGCAAGGCTGAATTGTCGACCGAGCGGTTGCCGCTGGATTGCGTCATTTGAACGTTCGTGACGGTTCCGTCCTTCAGGACCTGAAACGTAAAATTTGCTCTCGGCGCCCATCGCACGGTCGGATCCACGGTGGACTGTAGCCAATTGCTGCTGATCCGGTTTCGCACGGCGTCCACATACGAAGGAAATCGGCCGGCGAAATCGCCGCCGCCGGGACCGCTGAACCCCATGCCGCCTTGCGACGGGCCGCTATTCATCGCAAAGGATGAATAGGGTAGCGCCGGGGAGCCCCCCTGGCCGTAGGGAACCGCGTTCGTCGGAGGCGGCGTCTTATCCTCGAAAACTTTGGACGGGCGCGTGATGTAATGCGGGGCCTTTTCCTTTGTGAATTCCGGAATTTTTTTTACATCGGGCGCGATTTCCTTGGGTTCGGGCTTCGGCGGTTCCGCTTTGTAGAGCCCCTTACTTGTATCAACCGTCTGGCTCTGCGTTACGGCGTCCGGGCGGGGCAACATGATTCCTGGGAGCTTTGCGACGAGCCCGACCGAAACGGCGCCTTCTCCTCCTCCGGCGCTTCCCCACATATCGCCGCTATGCGAGTAGATTGTGGACACGGTCAGCGAACCGAACAGAAGCCCGTGAAAAACGAGGGACCAGAAGAAGGGCTTCTTCAGGCTTTCGGCGCCGGGATGGTGTGGGGCATAAGCCATAAGTCTCAGTGAGGCGTTTCGTCGAGAGGCTCAGTCACGACGCTAATGTTTTGGATGCCGGATTGGCGCATCGTGTCTACAACGAGAGCGAAAGCGCCGAACGGAACCGTCTTGTCGCACCGGAGATAGACCGCCTCTCCCTGCGGATTATGCATTTGGGCGTGGACCTTGTCACCCAGTTCATGGATGTTGACGGCGTCATCGCCAATATAGATGCGCTGCGCGCGGTCGATCGAAACGACCACGCGCGATTCGGAAATTTCCTTGACCGTCTTGGTCTTCGGCACGTCCACTTCGATGCCGGACTGCAGGATCGGCGCCGTGATCATGAAAATCACGAGCAGGACGAGCATGACGTCCACGAAGGGGACAATGTTGATTTCCGAAAGAGAAGTCCCGGTTTGGCGAGCCAGTTGTGGCATCTTCGTTGTTCTTTTACTAGCGTTTTGCGCGGCCTTGGCAGGTCACCCTTTTTTTTAAATCAGCGATGGCCCGGATATATTTTCTCGACCACGGCTGTGACTTCTAGCGCGAAACTATCCATTCGCGAGCTGAGATCGCGGATATCGTGCAAAAAGTGGTTGTAGGCGATCACGGCGGGAACGGCCGTAAAGAGCCCCGCCGCCGTCGTGATCAATGCTTCGGCGATCCCGGGCGCAACCGCGCGGAGACTTGCGGCTCCGGCAGCGCCCAGGCCCGTGAAGGCGTCCATGACGCCCCATACGGTGCCGAATAGTCCAATGAAGGGCGTGACCGATCCCGTGGTCGCGAGCCACGGCATGTATCTTTCCATTCTGCGCACTTCATCGCCGGCGGCCAGCTGCATACTCACCGTCACGGCGTTGAGGCTCGTAACTTTTCCATTCGGATTCCCGGTGCGGACCTGGCTTTCGATCTCGCGGTAGCCGGCGCTATACACGGACTCGAGCGGAGAACCGCCACCGCCCATCTGCCTCGGATCGGGAAGAGTTCTGTTGGCGCGGAAGATGCGAAGAAACAGTGCAGTCTGGCGATTGATGCGCGAGAACATACTTAATTTTTGGAGAATGAGCGCCCAGGAAAAAAGAGAAAACGCCAGAAGCATCCCGAGAACGACGCGAGCAACCCAGCCGGTTTGCTCAATAAGCGTGTTAAGTTGGCCGGCATACAGCAAAAACGCGTATAGCGGAATGGTCTCCCCCTCAGAAAGCCGGTCGATGGCCCCTACGGGCAAGCTAGCACACGCTCAAAACAGGGTCAAACAATAACAGGCAAGAAAGTGCTTACTTGTGCCCGGTTAGTATAACACATCGTATTACGATGTATTGGGATGCAAGTGGAACAGGCTTCAGCCTGTGGGGTTGGTTCTTGCAAGGACCAAACCCCACAGGCTGAAGCCTGTTCCACGCAACCCCTGAAATGGGTGTGATATCATTTAGTTGAAACTGATGCGGGAACAATTCGATATTCGCCTCGATACATTGACCGGTGCGAACGCGACTTCGCCCGAAGGCGCCATCGCGCTTTCCGCCGGCGCGCCGGACCGCAAAACTTTCTATCTGGAAACGTTCGGCTGCCAGATGAACGTCCACGATTCCGAGAAAGTGGCCGGAGTTCTCCTGGGCCGCGGATACCAGCAAGTGGAAACGATCGACGCGGCGAGGCTGGTCCTCTATAACACCTGCAGCATTCGAGAAAAGGCCGCGCAGAAAATATTTTCGCGGCTTGGGGCGTACCGAAAATATCCCGGCGAAGAAAAAATTATCGGCGTTCTGGGCTGCGTCGCGCAGCAAGAAGGGGAGGAGATCTTCGAGCGCTCTCCCTGGGTTCGCCTGGTGTGCGGCTCGGCGAGCTACAGCAAGCTGCCCGATCTGATCGCCGAACTCGAAGCCGGAAACCGCCGCGTCATGGGCCTGAACACGGACACCGAAGCGACGTTTGAGACGGAAATTACGCGGCGCGACAATCCATTTCGCGCCTATCTGACGATCATCGAAGGCTGCGACAAGGCGTGCTCTTATTGCGTCGTGCCGTTCACGCGCGGGCCGGAACGCAGCCGCGCGAGCGCCTCGGTCCTCGAAGAAGTGCGCCGTCTGGCCGATGCGGGCTACTCGGAAATCCAGCTTCTCGGGCAAACGGTGAATTCCTATCTGGACCCCTCGCCGAAACGAAAGACGTTTGCGGAGCTTCTTGTGGCGGTGGCGGCGGTTCCCGGAATCCGGCGCGTGCGTTTCACGACGTCACACCCGCGGGATTTCGGGCGCGACATCGTCGAGGCGATCGATGCGGTGCCGGAATTGTGCGACCATGTCCACCTGCCCGTGCAATCGGGATCGACGCGCATCTTGCGCGAGATGCTGCGCACCTACACGCGCGAGGAATATCTGGAAAAAATCGCCATGATTCGTGAAGCGCGCCGGCCGATCAGCGTGACATCGGACATGATCGTGGGATTCCCCGGCGAAACCGAAGAAGATGTTGAAGAAACGCTTTCGTTGCTCGACGCCGCGCAATATGACGGAGTGTTCGCGTTCCAGTATTCGCCGCGGCCCAACACGTCCGCGCAACACATGCCCGACGCGATCCCCGAAGAAGAGAAGGGCCGCCGCCTCGCGCGAGTGATGGACCGCCAGCGCGAAATCCAGCGCGCACGAAACGAGGACCTGGTAGGTCAAACTTTTGAAGTGCTTGTGGACGGGGCCTCGCGGCGCGCGGGCCAGTGGTCGGGTCGCTGTTCGAGCAACCGCATTTTAAATTTCACTTCGCCGCAGGAGAACCTTCTGGGAGAATATGTCCAAGTGCGAGTTGCGAGCTCCAGCCCGAACTGCCTTGTCGGTGAACACGTGATCTGATTTGTGGGCGGGCTGAGAGCGTTGCCCGCACTCTATGTCCGGGGAGGATTCGATGGAAGTCGAAATGAAGATCCGCGGACTGATGATGGACCCCGTAACGAACATGCCCATCGTGGTGCTCAAGGATGCGCAGGGCACCGCGGTCCTGCCGATCTGGGTGGGAATCTACGAAGCCAACGCCATCGCCCTGGAAATCGAAAAAGTGCAAACTCCGCGCCCCATGACGCACGACCTGCTGCGCAACGTGTTCCTGGGGCTCGATGTGCGCGTGCAAAAAGTCGTCGTCAACGACCTGAAAGACGACACGTTTTACGCGCTGATCTGGGTGGAGCGCAACGGCGAAATTTTTTCCATCGATTCGCGCCCGAGCGACGCCCTCGCGCTGGCCCTGCGCGTCGATTGCCCCATTTTTGTGGAAGACGAAGTCCTGAAAAGCTCGAAAATTTCCAGCGCCATCTCCGAAAAATCCACCAGCGAAGAACTCCGCAAGTGGCTCGAAGGCCTCTCCGACGAGGACCTCGGCCGATACAAGATGTAACCATCGGCTTCTGCCTGAAGCGATTTAGTCCTGAACTTCTTGCGAGAATATCCCTCAAACGGTTTGTAATACTTTGCCGCGAATCGGCGCCTTGAATAGGGTCGACCTGCAAACCGTATCCATCATACGGTCCGCGCCAGTCCGAGGTGCAAATCGGAAATTCAGGTTGACACCGATTTTCTTTTCGTGGTATCTACCCCGGCAGACTCGACCTCAATCAACACGACATCTTTGGGGGGTGACCCAGGCCAGAACGTACATCGGGCCCCGGCGCTGCTAGGACGGCCTTTGCAACATCAGGCCCCCCCGAAGGCATGTCTAGCTACGCGATCCCTTCTACCGCCGAACAAGCCCCGAAAAGTCAGGAGAACCACAATGGCCCAAGTTGACGTGCCGTTGGTGCGCTCGCAGTTTGCGCAAACATCGCGAGTCGATAACTGGTGGGTGCAGCCGCTGGTTGTTTTTCTCGGTCTCTCCGCTTTCATTGTCTACTCCACGTGGGCAGCTCTTCAGGGCCAGCATTACAGGTTTGGTCCGTACCTTTCTCCGATGTACTCGCCGGAATTGTTTGGCGATCCTCTGCACGCATGGTTCGGAATAAAGCCGGAGTGGATGCCGGCGTGGGTAACGGCCGCGATGCTCATTCTGTGGGCGCCGGGCGGCTTCCGCGTAACTTGCTACTACTATCGCGGAGCGTATTACAAAGCCTTTTGGGCTGACCCTCCCTCCTGCACCGTGGGCGAGCCTCGCAAGACGTACCTTGGGGAACGCTCGTTTCCTCTCATCTTGCAAAATGTGCATCGCTATTTTCTCTACCTCGCGTTGGTGTTCCTCGTCATCCTCGCCCGTGATGCGTGGGAGGGATTTTGGTTTGACGGCCACTTTGGCATGGGTGTCGGATCGCTTGTGCTCCTGATCAATGTGACGCTGCTAAGCCTCTATGCATTTGGGTGTCACTCGCTTCGCCACCTCGTCGGTGGAATTCGCGACCGTATTTCCGGCGCGCCGGTTCGCAAGAAGGCCTACGACTGCGTCAGCTGTCTCAATCGCCGCCACATGCTTTTTGCCTGGTGCAGCCTCTTCTGGGTCGCGTTTTCCGATTTGTACGTTCGGATGTGCTCGATGGGCGTGTGGACCGATTGGAGGATTTTCTAGTGGCCGAGTACATAAAGCACGAGCACGATGTGCTGGTGATCGGTGCGGGAGGCGCCGGTTTGCGCGCCGCCGTCGAAGCCTCGGCGGCAGGCGTGAAAGTAGCGGTGATCACGAAATCGCTTCTGGGCAAGGCGCACACGGTCATGGCCGAAGGTGGCATCGCCGCCGCGCTCGCCAATACCGATGACCGCGACAGCTGGCGCGTTCACTTCGCCGACACCATGCGGGGCGGCCAGTACCTGAACAATTGGCGGATGGCCGAACTGCACGCCAAGGAAGCGCCGGATTGCGTGCGCGAACTCGAAGCATGGGGCGCGCTGTTCGATCGCACGCCCGACGGGCGCATTCTGCAACGCAACTTCGGCGGCCATCGCTACCCGCGGCTCGCGCATGTGGGCGACCGGACCGGCCTGGAAATGATTCGCACGCTGCAGGACCACGGAATTCATCTGGGCCTCAACGTCTTCATGGAATACACAGTCGTGACGCTGGTGAAGGATGGCGACCGCGTGGTGGGCGCATTCGGTTATGACCGTGAGCGCGGCAGGTTTCATCTTTTCCAGGCCAAGGCGGTGGTGCTGGCGACGGGTGGGATCGGGCGGGCCTACAAAATCACGAGCAACAGTTGGGAGTACACGGGCGACGGCCTGGCGCTTGCTTACGAAGCGGGCGCGGGATTGCAGGACATGGAATTCGTGCAATTCCACCCGACCGGAATGATCTGGCCCCCGAGCGTTTGCGGACTTCTGGTCACGGAAGGGGTTCGAGGCGATGGAGGCGTGCTCCGGAATAAGGAAGGGCGCCGCTTCATGTTCGATTCCATTCCGCCGCTCTACGCAGGGCAAACCGCCGACAACGAAGAAGAAGGATGGAGGTATACGCAAGGCGATAAAAATGCCCGCCGTCCTCCCGAACTCTTGACGCGCGATCACGTGGCGCGTTGCATCCGGACAGAAGTGCGCGAGGGGCGCGGGAGCCCCCACGGCGGCGTGTTCCTCGACATCGCCTGGATCAAGGACAGGATTCCCAACGCTCCCGAACACATCAAGAAAAAACTTCCGAGCATGTACCACCAGTTCATGCAACTGGCGGGTATCGACATCACCAAAGAACCCATGGAGGTCGGACCGACCACGCATTACATGATGGGCGGTGTGCGCGTGGACGCTGAATCGCAGATGACCGACGTTCCAGGACTGTTCGCTGCCGGTGAATGCGCGGCGGGGCTGCATGGCGCAAATCGCCTGGGAGGCAATTCACTTTCCGATTTGCTGGTATTCGGCAAGCGGGCCGGCGCCTACGCGGCCCGCTTCGCGAAAAAACATTCGCAGGGGAAAGTGAATCCGGATGAGCTCGCGGCGGCGGAGAGGCGCGCCCTGAAGCCCTTTGAAAACCATGGGCCCCCGCCATACATCATTCAATACGCTTTGCAGGAGACCATGCAGGATTTGGTCGGCATCGTCCGCCAGGAAGATGAAATGCTCCAGGCTCTCCATACTATCGAGGAATACAAAAAGCAGGCCGAGAACGCCGGAGTCCCGGGACATCGCGAATACAACTCCGGGTGGCACACGGCCCTCGATTTGCAAAACCTGATCGTCGTGTCGGAGATGGTGACGCGAGCGGCGCTGGAACGAAAAGAAAGCCGTGGCGCGCAATTTCGCGACGACTACCCTGCGAAGAGCGACGAGTACGCCGGCTTCAACATCGTGGTCTCGAAAGGCACTTCGGGCGAGGTCCTGTTGCGCCGCGAACCGATTCCGCCGATGCCGGATGAACTGAAGCAGATCATTCAGGAGATGAAGTGATGGCGAACGCAACGTTCCGAATTTGGCGCGGGGATCTGGGCGTAGGCCAATACCGCGATTACACCATCGAAATCTCGGAAGGAATGGTGGTGCTCGACGCGATTCATCAGATTCAGGCGTCGCAGGCGTTTGATCTCGCCGTGCGCTGGAATTGCAAAGCAGGGAAATGCGGTTCCTGCTCCGCGGAAATCAACGGCTCGCCCAGGCTGATGTGCATGACGCGCCTGAATTCGATTCCGCTCGAGCGGCCCGTAACGGTCGAGCCGATGAAAGCGTTTCCGCACATCCGCGACCTCGTCACCGATGTTTCCTGGAATTACCGGGTGAAAAAGAGCATCAAGAAATTCAAGCCGAGGCCTCCCGACGCGCCCGACGGAACCTGGCGCATGGCGCAGACGGACGTGGACCGCGTACAGGAGTTCCGGAAATGCATTGAATGCTTTCTTTGCCAGGACGTATGTCACGTGCTGCGCGACCACCACATGCATGACCAGTTCATCGGCCCGCGATTCCTGGTCTACGCGGCCGCGCTGGAAATGCACCCGCTCGACGTGGAGGACCGCCTCGGCGATTTGAGGAAAGAGCAGGGCATCGGGCTGTGCAACATCACGAAATGCTGCACGAAAGTCTGCCCGGAAAACATTACTATTACCGACAACGCGATTATTCCCCTGAAGGAACGCGTCGTGGATCGATTCTTCGATCCACTTTCAAAACTGTTCCGCGTTTTCAGCCCGAATGGGCGATAGGAGGTCTTTATGCATTTCGACTTGAAGCCTATCTCCGTGGAAAGTATTCCGGAGGCGATCGCCAAAGTTGAACGCTACCGCCTTTTGAGCGAACCGAGTCTCGCGGAAAGCATTTGCCTGGATATTTTGACGGTAGCGCCCGATCACCAGCAGGCCTTGATTTCGCTCCTACTGGCTCGAACCGATCAGTTTGGCAGCGGAATGACCGTGGCGAAGGCTCGCGAAGTTCTGTCCCAGATCAAGGGCGACTACGAGCGCGCCTACTACGCCGGGATTATTTCGGAAAGAAATGCGCACGCCCATCTTCACCAAGGCGGGCCGGGCAGCGCTTCGGTGGCCTATCACGCGCTCCGCGAAGCCATGGAGCACTTCGAGCGCGCCGAAGCTCTGCGCCCGGCCGGCAATGACGATGCGATTCTCCGTTGGAATACCTGCGCGCGAGTGATCATGCGCAACCCGGAGATTCGTCCGCTGCCTTACGAATCGTTCCAACCGATCACGGGCGAGTAGCTCTGAGTAGGACAGGCTTCAGCCTGTCAGGTTTTGACTTTCGCTGCGCCGGAAGAAGTCAAAAGAAAACAGGCTTGAAGCCTGTTCTACTTGTCTGCGGTGCGGATGGCCTGGTGGCGCATGAAAAGCAAAATGGCTGCGCCGGCAACCGCCGGGATGGCTAGCGTCAAGAGGCCAGTCTGATAGTTTCCAGTGAAATCTTTTGCGCGGCCCATCCAATAGGGGCCGAGAAATCCTCCCACAATAGCGATGGTGTTCGCTGTAGCGATTCCCGCGGCTGAGGATTTGCCCGTGAGAAAGCTGGAAGCGATGGCCCAAGAGGGTCCTGCCGTGGCATTGAACCCGATGAAGATGATCGCGTAAGCCGGGATGACGAATATCGGCGCGACGGTGAGGCCGCCCACGACAAACGCTGCGGCGATCAACAGGCACGGCACGACGAGATGCAAGTAGCGCTCGCCCGCGCGGTCCGAGTGCTGCCCGTTGAGCACCAGGCCGAGCGCACCCAGGATTCCCATGACCGCAATCGCGAACCCGACGTTCGTATTGTTCAGGCCGGTGGCCTGCTGAATCAGCACCGGCGCCGAAAACGAGAACGCATAAAAGCCAATGTAGATGCAGAGCAAGAAAATGCCGAGTTGCCACACCCGCGGGTTCAGTATGGCGCGCAATGCGCCTTCGCTGTGCCGCTCGCCGATCGCGGAATTGTCCGCGCGCAGCCGATCGATTAACCAGTCCCGTTCCTCGGCGGTGAGCCATTTCGCTTCGGCCGGCGTGTTCGGAAGATAGGCGAGAAAGATGACGCTGAGAATCACGGCCGGCAAACCCTCCGCCAGAAACAGCCATTGCCAGCCGGCCAGGCCGAGGCGGCCTTGGAGATTGAGCAGCGCGCCCGCAAGGCCGCCCATGAAGACAGAGCTGAGCGGCAGAGCCACGTAAAAGCGGCTGACGGTTCGCGCGCGCACGTTTGCCGGAAACCACTGGCTGAGATAGAAGACAACTCCGGGGAAGAAGCCCGCTTCGGCCATGCCCAGCAGAAATCGCACGGCGTAAAATTCCACCGGCGCCTTCACGAACATCATGCCCATCGCCAGGAGGCCCCAGGTGATCATGATTCGCGCGATCCAGCGGCTTGCGCCGAACCGGTACAGCAACAGGTTCGAGGGGATCTCGCAAGCGGCATAACTCAGAAAGAAAAGCCCCGCGCCCAGGCCATAGCTCGACGCGCTGAAGTGCAGGTCGCGATTCATCTGCAGCGCGGCAAAGCTGATGTTCACGCGATCGGTATAGGCGACGCCGTAAGCGATGGCGATGAGCGGAATGAGGCGCACGCTGACCTTGCGCAGCGCGGAGGCTCCGATCCTGTCGGTGCGCTCATCCATAGAAGAAGACGCGTCAGCAACGTTTCGAGCTGGGGTGGGAGGAGGCACTGGCTCGACAGCGCTCATCGCAGCCTTTCAATTCGAGTAGCACAGCCACTCTTGGCTGTGTGGTTTTTGCAATTGTCATTAAACCGGGAGCGTACGTGCGGCCTACAAAACCACACAGCTCCGCCGCGGCGGATGGCTGTGCTACGGAAACCAAGCCCGCCGTGGCCCGCTTTTTCCGGGGAGAGAATAACACGTCGCGAAGAGAAACCTGCCCCAACTGCCTCCTCGCTTGCACTCCCGCCACCGCCTGTAAAAAAAGATTGTAGACGAAGGCCTGTCCGAAGCATGATGCGCATACAGAGACGCAGCCACAACACGTTTACCGGCGCGTTCTCAGCCCAATGCCCAGGCGCAAGAGAATCGCTCTCAGTTTGCCGACGCATGGGTTTCGCTTTCGTTTGAGGGAACTACTGGAGGTTGCCAATGAAAGGAAAAGCGCTCGCTCTCGGTCTTTTTCTGACGGCTGCTCCGCTCTTCGCGCACCATGGAGGCACGTCGTTATATGACGTGTCGAAACAGATCACTGTGGATGCGACTGTAACCGAGTTCGTGTGGACGAATCCTCACGTGGAGATCGGTTTGGACGCCAAAGATGACAAAGGAAACGTGAAGCATTGGCTCCTGGAGGCCAGCTCGCCCCCGGTCATGGTGAGCCGTGGCTGGAACCGAAAGAGCCTTCAGCCGGGAGACGCCATCAAGGTGACGTTCAATCCCGCCCAGAAGGGCGGGAGCGTCGGGCGCCTCATCAAGTTGACCAAGGCCAACGGCGAAGAGCTTGGTCGCGCTTTGGCGCAGTGAGGAGCGCGTGAAAATGCGAAATCGATCCTGTTGGTCAGCTCTATGGATGCTCGGGATGCTTGGGTCGATCTCCGGGTGTTCCGCGAAGACTTCTGCGAAGCCGGTGGCCCAGGTACCCGATCTTTCCGGCATTTGGCAGGGCGTAGCCATTCAGTCCTTGAGTCCTTCCGATCCGATGGCCAAGAAGCCCGGAGCCGAGGGCGATATACCTTACACGCCCTGGTCCCTTGCGCGGATGAAAACCGAGCGGCCGGTCTACGGACCGAATGCCAGCCTTGAAAAGACCACAGATCCGGCGTTGAAATTTGCGGATCCTGACGGCTATCCGCGCGCCTCGATTCATCCGATGCGATTCAAAATTGTGCAAACCCCGGACTACGTTTATCAATTCTGGGAATACAACAAATCCTGGCGGGAGATTGCCCTCAACAAGCCGCATTCCGAAGTTCCGGACCTCACCTGGTTTGGGGAATCCGTCGGCAAGTGGGAAGGGGACACGCTGGTGGTGGATTCGGTGGGCTTCAAGGGTTCCACCTGGCTCGATCCGATTGGCCACCCTCATACCGAAGATCTCCACATCATCGAGCGCATCCGGCGAGTCGACCCGGAAACCTTGGTCTTCAACTTTACGTTTGACGACCCAAAAGCCTACACGAAACCCTGGGATGGACACCTGACGTTCAAGTTGAAAACCGATGGCGTCATGACCGAAACCATCTACACGATTTCGGATGAACTGAGTTTCCGACAGCGCTTCCTGAACGAAAAGCCTCCTATTCCGATACGGCCGAGTAACTAACGCTGGCTTTTCCTGTGAGCCACAAGTAGCACAGCCACTCTTGGCTGTGTGGTTTTTCCGGCACTTAACAAAGGCACACAGCCAAGAGTGGCTGTGCTACTGAAAACCACAAAGCGTTGTGCACCCGGCACGAAACTTCTCACCTCGTGGCGGCCTTTCCAGCGCCTGACGATGAACGTGTCGCGAATCGGTTGAGCGCCTTGGCCAGCTCGTCCGTCCTCGACAGGTGGGGCGTGTGATCGGTGTCGAGCTCAACGACGTCGGCACACACGTTTTCGGCGATCATCCGCCGCTGCAACGCCGGCGGGATAGCGCGATCCCGCGTGCACAGCACGTAATACCGGTTGATGCCGTCGAGGGCTCCACGCGGGATGGATACTGGCGTCGCGAACGGCGAGACCGGTTGCGGGCACTGCCGTGCGATTGCCCACGCCGCAACGTCCTCCGCGCAGCACTCATACAACGCCTGCCGCGAAACGGCCGCCGGCATGACGCCGACGGGAGGCTCTCCTTCGACGACAATGTTGGCTTGGACCTGGTCGCCGGCTCCCTCCGGAAGCTTCGTCAAGTCGAGAAGACTCTGCCCGTCCTTTGGCAAGAACGCCGCCACATAGATGAGCGCCGCGACACGTTCGGGACAGCGTGCCGCTCCTTGTGTTGCGATGACGCCGCCCATACTGTGCCCGACCACAATGGCCGGTTCGGAACTGGCGGCCAGTACCTCGCACAGGCGGGCTGCGCAGGCATCCAAAGTGACCTCGCTCGCAGGCGTGTGATCGTCGCCCGACCCAGGCAGGTCGAACGCTTCCACGGAATGGCCAGCCGCCTTCAGACGCTCCATCAGCGGCCCCCAGATCCATGCGCCGGAGAACGCACCATGCACGAGGACAAATCTCGCCATTTGATCTCCTTTTTGTGGCAGGCCCAGTCGTGGCGGCAAGCCAGTGAGGTCGTAAGCTTAGTCGAAACCGGGGCGGGTGTGCCATTCTTGTCCGCCGCAGCGGACGAGGGTGGGGCTTTTCGGTTTGGAAATCCCACTCATCTGATCACTTCCCGTTATTTCAGGAATCTGCCCCCCTCTGGAAGATCCCAATGGGTAGGGCACCTGCCTCGGCGGGCCATTGGACTTATTCCGCCCAAGACAATTTGGAAAACTCCGCCAGCTTTAGGATCAATGTCGCGTGGTTTTTCAGGGTCTTGCTATCAGTCGTGAAATACAACGTCTGCTTATTTCTTGAGTAAGAGATTTCTGCTTTATCCAATAGTTCACCTGCTTGGCCGAGATATTTCTCTGAGAACCAAATGCCAATCAGACTTTTGTTACCGCTTCGTTTATGAAGCCAAATGTAGTTATCTCCGTTCACGGAAATTGCGATGTAGTACTTTACGTAATGCAACTGTGCGGTGGGTAGTTCCTGTTTTATTATCTCCTGCAAGGTGTTCGCCGCTTCAAGAGTCCAGGGCGAATACTCACGCCAATATTGCTCATCATGTTCTTCATACGCGGCAGCGGACAAATCGTCAGGTTCTTCATACGTGTCCAACACTTTCAAAAAATGGAGTGATTTTTGGCCCGCAACGTCCGTTATGTATGCCTGCACCGCAATTATTGGAATCGCATGACTGAATAATTGGATTACGTTAAAATATCTTCGTGAGAATTTTTCGGCGACCAAAACGGCCTGATGTTGCCTCTGCGGAAATTTTCGTTTTTCGTTATCCCAATACTCAATTGTTCGAATAATGTGAGTTTCATCGGTATCTCCAAGCATCACTTCAACTTCGTACATTTTATCGTCTTCGGGGTCTTTCAAAAGAATATCCAAGCGGCCCCCGCTGGATTGGATTTTCTCTTTCGAGATAACTTCCAGATCGCCCAGATCCAGGGCAGACGGGTTGTTTATAATCTGCTCTTGCAACCAGTACTCATCGAATCCTGCCTCACGAATAGGAACCGTTTTTGCTATCGGAATATCACTCATCTTTTTCTCCATCGTAAGTGAGGGAGATATTGCATAACCTTGTGGTAAAAGGCAAGGGAGAATAGGATTCGGAACACGGGTGCCTCATCGGTGAGGCTTATACAAGGGTGGGGCACCCGGGCTTTTAGTCATTCTAGGAATCTAAACTCCCATCCTTTGAAAATCACAAAGGGTGGGGCACCAGCGGGTCAAAACTCGATCTGTTGACCCGGACGGAGCTTATCTTTAGCCATGAGTGCCATCTTTGCGTCGTAGGTCCAAGGCTGCGCGACGAAAAATGCAACATCTACTGCTCTGGCGCTTGCAATATCCCATCCGAAGCCAGTCCACTCATCACATTTTGAATCGTATTTCTTCATCATCGCGAAGGCTGCAGCCTGTTTGAACAGTCCGATCCTGTCCGCATTTGCGTCGAAGCTCAAGAATGAGATGCCACGTTTGCAATCTTTCAGAAGTACACTGAAAGAATGCAGGCCTTTGTCTTGAAGAGATCGTTCCTTTGTATGCGCGACCATTTCCATAAAGCGTTTGCGACTCCGCCCGCTGCCTTCGAGAAGAGTTATCGCACAATCTGTCCTGTAGTGATATCCAGTTTGTTCAACATCTTTCAAGAAATCGGAGAATCCGTCCGGCATGGGAGCGCGCGGAGGGTCGAGAACGTGGCCAAGCTCGAATTTCTCATGGACCCATCGATCCACGTCATACGAGAATCCAGAAAGTCCGACATCATTCATCCCTTCAAAGTCCTTTGCGCTAAAGACCATTCCTTGTGAGAGATAGAAGCCCAAAAAGTCCATTTCGTCGGCATGGATTTCAAAGGCGGTCCCTTCGACTTGTCGGCGTCGTAATACATAGTGGAGAAATTGTGCGGGCGAACTCAGCACTTGGGTGACAATGTCCAAATCTCCGAGAGAAAGCGACCAAGGGTATTCATTGGCACTGAACAGTCCCAAAGCTGAATTCGTATTCGCAAATCGAGATGCCAGCGTTTGGAACGGCATTGAGGTGATACCGACGAGGTAGAGGCCATTTACCTGAGCCATGTCTAGGGTAAAGGCTCTGTTCCCAGCAGTGAACTCGGCTGTTTGCTTTTCTTGCAAATAATTTCGCGCTCGGATGCCCTGTTTGAACGCGTCTGCAATGGCCTTCCGGATATCATCCCGGAGCACATCGAAATCCGCACCTATTCTCGCAGAACGGGTCAGCATCTTAGACTTGCATTGGAACAAAAGAAGCTTATGGTCGTGCAGAACCAATACATCACACATCTCTTCGCCGTTTGGGTACAGGGGATTGAGCAGCGTCATATTCTCGGGAAACACGCGGCGTAGGCATTCCGCGGTCTTGCTTTCCAAGTAGTTGCCACGAGCTTTCTCAAATGTAGGGCGGTAGGCAGCATCATTTAAAAGGTCGTAGTAGAAAGTGTTGAACAGCGAGGAGCGAAGCAGCGGTGGAACAAATAGCCAATATTTTCCTCCCCGCGTCACGATTGGACGTTCACTCAGGGTATTGTAATCCCAGGGTGCTGTGGCAGGGTCCGTGAAGGGGACTGGAAATGCAGGGTTTCGATAGCCAAATTCTTGCGACATCCGCTTAAGAAAACTCGCGCAGGTTTGCAGAGAGACCCCGGACACGGCCGAAAGTTCCTCCGCAGTGAAACCGAGCAACCCTTCAGAATTCCCGAAGTGCAGAGCACAGCCAATGCTGGCCACTACATTTGCCCATTCCGACTCGGCAACCTTATGGCTGGCAACCAATTCATCTGCCTTTCTGTGTGCTTCCGTTTGCGCCCGCTCATGGGAGCTATTACATCTTCCTTCGTACTCTTGGCCTATCGCCTGCGACAACTTAACCGCGTCAACTATGGTGAAGCCATAGTGCTTGCGAAACCATTCATCGTGGGGGCCGTAAAGGCCCTGAGCAAAAGCATAGTATTGGTGCGGATATGCATCACCGCGAACGTAGAGGGACTCGATTTTGGCGTGAGCAAGAATCATGTCTCTCTCGGTATTCTCCCCCGTCTGCGTCGTTTCGAAGAGCAACTGTCTTTCGACCGCAGCGAAATACTGCCCCAGAAGTTTCTGTAAGCGCTCCAATACGGGTCCATCTACGGTTTTGATGGGTTCAAGCGGGTAAGGCCGCACGAGAATAAGGGCAGCGAGGAACTCAATCCATCGCTGCCAGGTGACAACATCGCTTGCCTCCCCGTGGAACTCCTCCTCAGGAACAAAGAGGAATGTGAGTGTCAATTGGCTCAGCAGAGAAATGGGATCACAGTCCGTGACATAGGCTTGGAGTTCATCAAATGCTTGCCGAACGTCTACCATTATGTCCTTACTTTCTTTCTGGATTCGCCTTCGAGCCAGGGAGCTGCCCTGACAAAAGTGATACCGTCACGACGCATTTTACCACCGAGAGCCCCTTGAATTATTCCGTCGTAGTGCAGCTCAGAAACGCGCCGCAAGTGAGAGCAGAGCGAGGGGAACCGAAGTCCGTGGATCGGTGGGCAATTTGGCGCCTAGGCCCGGATTACGGCGCACTTTGAGCCTGATTCACGGCCGCAAATCGCTTTTTCGCTTGCACTCATTTCACGTGCCGCGTAGATTCAAGTGATGGGCGGAATCCAGTTTCTAACCGATGAGAAAGGCCGCAAGGTCGGCGTTCTGATTGACCTGAAGAAGCACGGGGCCATTTGGCAGGATTTCTGGGACGGTCTCGTCTCCGAATCACGGCGCAAGGAAAAAAGCATCCCCTACGAACACTATCGCGCAGCCCGCCTGAAGCGCGCGCGCACTCGTGGCTAAGTACTCTCTCGAAATCAAGTAATCGGCCCAGAAAGAATTGGATTCCCTGGACGACGCGGTCTTCGAGCGCGTAGACCGGAAAATTTTGGCGCTGGCCGACAACCCACGCCCCGCTGGGTGCAAGAAGCTGACAAGGATATAAAGATCTGTGGCGCATCCGGGTCGGTGAGATGCGTGTGGTGTACGTCATCGACGACAGCGCGAAGTTCGTGAGCGTGGTGCGGGTTGCGCACCGCCGCGAGGTCTACGAGTAAGCCTGGTCTCCGACGGAGACTGGTCTCCGCGCCCGACGCTTGACGCGAGATTGAGGTTCGGCCTCGTGTCGAACCCACGTCTGCAAAGCCCGAACTCGCTTTTTCGCTTGCACTCATTCCAATGGGCGGGTAGATTTGGGCGTACGTGATTCCGGCGGGCTAAAAGTTTGGTCCGCATCCGGAGCGCTGGGGGCAATCCGTCACAATCTTGCGGGGAAGTTGCCGCCCAGGGAGGATTTATGTCCCGACTCTGTCGGGGCGGATTATGACCGCCATCCTGACCATTGCCAATCAGAAGGGCGGCGTGGGGAAGACGACCACAGCCATTAATCTTGCTGCCGCAATCGCTCTTCGCAAAAAAAGAACGCTTCTCATCGATCTCGATCCGCAGGGCAATTCGAGCATCACTTTTTTCGACATGGCCGACATACAGGCGTCGATGTTTGACGTGCTGGGCGATCACCGCGCCGAAATGGCGACCGTGATCAAGTCGACCAAGTACCCGATGCTCTCGGTAGCGCCGTCGCGGCTGGCGCTGGCCAAGCTCGAGCAGCAGCTCTCCGGGCAATTTGACGCGCCGTTCAAGCTCAAGGACGCCCTGGCGCCCGTCGTGAAGGACTACGACTACATCATCATCGATACGCCGCCCGCGCTGGGCATCCTCACCGTGAATGCGATGGTGGCCTCGACGCACCTGCTCGTGCCGATTCAGGCCGCGTACTTCGCCATCGAGGGAACGGACGACCTGCTCGAAACGTACGAGCGGATTCGCGCGCGGCCCAATCCCGCGCTCAAGGTGCTCGGCGTGCTCATCACGCTGTTCGACAAGCGCACCAACATCTCCCGCGACACTCACGAACAGATTCGCTCCGTGTTCGGCAGCGTGTTGTTCAAGACGCGCATCGGCAAGAATGTGCGCCTGGAGGAGAGCCCAGCCTATAAGGAAACGATCATGACCTTTGCGCCCAAATCACCCGGCGCGAAGGATTACGGCAAGCTCGCCCTGGAGGTTATCCAACGTGTCGAAGAGAATGGGATTGCCCGTCACGCTGAAGATGCGGCATGACGCGCACTACGTAGAAAATCTCGCCAGTTTCAGCGGCGCCGCCATCGGCCGCATGGTTCCGGTCGACAAAATCAGGCCCAACCCCGATCAGCCCCGGAAATTCCTGGGCGACCTGCGCGAACTCACGGACTCGATCAAGGAAAAAGGCGTCCTGGAACCGCTACTCGTGCGCTTTGTGCCGCGCGACGATTGCTATTACATTATCTCCGGCGAGCGCCGCTACCACGCTTCGCGCGCCGCGGGACTGCGCGAAGTTCCGTGCATTGAGAAAATCGCCGACGACGCCGAAACGCTGGAGCTCGCGCTCATCGAGAATTTGCAGCGCAAGGATTTGACGCCGTTCGAGGAAGCGGACGGCTTGCAGCGCCTCGCGGAACAATTTGAATACACGCACGAAGATATAGCCAAGAAGATCGCCAAGGCGCGCTCCTCGGTGACCGAAACGATGTCGCTGCGCGTGATTCCCGAAGCCCTGCGCAAGATTTGCGTGGACAGCGGCATCGTCTCGAAGTCGCTGCTCTTGCAGATCGCGCGCCAGCCGAACGAACGGAAAATGCAGGAAGCGATCCATCGCATCGCGCAGGCCGGCCTGACCCGCGACGAAGCCCGCCGCGAGCGCCAGGAAGAGCAAAACGCCGGTCCGCGCCCGCAGCCCTTCATCTTCAATTACCGCCCGGAGAACGAAGCGTTCAAGCTGCGCATCCAGTTCCGCAAGAGCAATGTCACCCGCTCGGAGCTGATCGATTCGTTGCGCCGCCTCATCGAAATGCTCGAGCAGGATGGAAAATCTTCCCCCGAGGACGGGAAGGCCAATCCAGCCGTCGCGTGAAGAAGTGACTGGTGACTAGTGACTGGTGATTCGTGACCCGTGACCCGCGAAACGTGGCCCGTGATTAGTAATTGACAGATTGCGAATCGTTGTGCTCTCGGCTCTTAAGGTCTTCTCTGTGCTACTCCGTGTTCTCTGTGTTAAAAGCTTTTTCTTCCATCCACACACCGCGACCGTCTAAACTCCTACCTTCATGAACGAATTTTCCCCACAACAGGTTGGCATTCTGGAGCGGCTGGTCGCGAAAGAGTTCGTCCTCGTCGTATTTCCTCTCTATGCGAACGCGGTCGGCGTGCGAAAGGGAATTTGCGCGGCGCTGCTCGACCCCATCGCCAACGGCGGGTTTCGAGTGTTCGGCGAGCCGTGCGTCCTATTGGATGGCAACTTAACCGTGCGCATCACGGAAAAAGGAACGACCTGGTTTGTGTGGAAGAAGCAGCGCCTGGAAGCGACGCTGGAGCGAGTTTTAGAATTGGAAAGCTTCGTGGCCGAGCTGAAGTTACTTCTCGAATCTGTAACCTGAAACCTGCTAGTCGATTTTAACCGGGCCCATGGCATCGCGCATGGATTGGAACGCCTTGGTGTCCACGCGCGCTCCGTCAAAGTGTCCCTGCGGATATTGTGTCTCGAGCTGCACGACCAGGAAACTGCCGCGCAGCACGCTGGAATCGTGGTTGGACCACAGTTTGCTCGTCGAGCGGTCGCCGTAGCGTTCGATTATAGTCCGCATGAGTTTTGTAGCTTCGCGAGGATCGTACCCGCGGTCGATGATGGTCTGCAGTCCGAGACGATCGGCCTGATTCTCCAGGCCGCGCTGGTGCCCGTTGACAACGGCCTCCATGCCCAGCCCCGACAAGAACAACGACATGTCGCCCACGAAGGCGGCTCCAGCTATACCGGCAATGATTAGACCGACCCTCGCCCCACGCGTTTCGTTCGCTTCCCGCCACGAGTGCGCCTGCAACACGTGCGCTATCTCGTGACTCATCGCAAAAGCCAATTCAGCTTCGTTGTCGACGACGCCCAGCAAGCCCGTGTTGATCAACACGGTGCCGTCCGGCAGAGCCTGCGCGTTGATGCTGGAGTCCTCCACAACAAAAAACCGAAATTCCAGCGGGTGGGTTGTGCCACGCGCCCCTGCGGGAAGCAACGAGGCCCCCAAATCGGCGACGTACTGCTGCACCTCATGTACTGGAAATAGTTTTAGCCGGCCGTCCACCTTGGTGCCTCGCCGGAATTCCAGGACCTCGATTCCAGACTGTGGATCCTTGCCGGGAATTATTTGCTCATCGTGGGGAAGCTTGTAGGCCTCGGGCGGTGCAGCTTCGTGAAGCTCGATTCGTTGCGTATCGACCCTGCCGTCCTCACGCCGAATGCCTGAATAGCGGACCTGCCGCCCCGCGTAAAGTGCAACCGGTGGCGCGTCTACCGCTCGGGCTTCACTCAGGTTCGCGGGCTTGGCGCCCGAATCGGCGGGCGGCCATTCGCGGTGAGTCTTCGGGCCAATCGTCAGCCATTCGCCGTCCGCCTTCAGTTCGGCGGGCTCTCCCGCAGCGATCAAAGGGCCATCGTTCGGCTCCCCCTGCAGGTATGCCGATTCATGAAGCGATTTGTCCAACAGCCCCGGCTCAACGATAATCCGGTCGGCGGAAAACTGGTGCTTTCCTTGCCAGATTCCTTCCGCTTCGACTAATTGTCCCGTCACTAATCCCGCAAAAGTCACTGCCGGCCCGCTGGAGGAATCGCGCAACTCGACGTGGCCACCCTTGGCCAGCTGAATGTGGTCGTCGAGAATCGCCACGGTGGAGTCGTCGACGCGCCCCGTGAGATATCCGCGCAATTTCATTTTCGAGGGAGCAGGCGAGGCGGTAAGTAAAACAGGCAGGGAAGCGTGCAGCAAAAGCACCTTCAACACCAGAGCGAAGAATCGCGTACCCTGCTTCGTCCTGCGCGGAATGGCCATTTCATGCATCAGGATGCAGCGGGCGCTGGCGCGCCCGGGGAGGGATTTGCGTGGTCAAGAGTATTCTTGACGACCTTTGCGATCTGTTTGGCGGCTTCCACAGCCAGGATCTTCTCATTCCAGCGCGGGTCGGCTTTGACTTGCACATCGAGATTTCCGAGATCTTGTTGATCGCTCCGGCGGGCGAGTTTGACTTGCAACTTCAGGCTGCGCCGCCCCGCGCCAAACCCAACAATCATTGCCGCAGCCACGTTGCCCTTCTTATATTCGGTGAGCGTCCCGGTCAACACGACTGAATCGGCCGCATCCGCTGCCTCGACGACCTCTCCTTCGCCGATCACTTGGTTAAAAATTTTGGTCTTTCCGAGTTGCGTGCGCAGTTCGGCGTACAGGTAATCGGAGAATTCGGGCGTAAGCTCCACGCCTTCGGCCCGGTCGAAATGCTTGGCCTCGACTGTCTTGTACTTTACTTCGGCGTCCTTGGCCCTTGCCCGCGCTGCGGCAAACGAGATACCCGCCAGTGCTACTACAGATATTGCTGCGAATATTCGCATGAACTTGCCTCCGATCGGACCGCTAGATCCGGAACTTAGGTCCCCGCGGGCGCCGGCGAGGCGGTCGCGGACATCACGGCATCGTGTAATGCTTGTCCACGAAGCAGATTGCGAAGGGCGTCGCTGAGAGCGCCGTTGAAATCCGCTTCCAGATCCTTCATTTCGTTCTTCTTGCGGACCGCGATGTGAGAGATGGACGTGCCGGTGGCCGAAATCTGCTGGGACTTCCCGGTTTTCGGGTCTTTCACTGCTACCGCCAATTCGATCTTGCCGAAAAAATCGCCCAGGCTCGGCGCCAGGCCGAAATGGAAAAGATACACGTTGAGGATCAGGTCCGCGGACGCCGCGTCGGGCGCCAGCATGTCCGCCGCCTTCAGCGAAGATTCCAGCGCCTCACGGACAATATCCACGGGCAGCCGGTCGACAAAAATCCCGCCGCGCGCGTCCATCACCAGCATAGGTTGCGCGTTTCCAGCGCGATCGATTACATCTCTGACGAAGAACTTTACCGGACGCGAAAATTTTTGCGGCGTGACAGGGGTCCCAAGCGTGATGTGAATCGTGTTCTCAGGTTTAGGTTTCGGGTCGTCCGCCCGGGCGGAACCTGTAGCCAGGCAAAGGGATAGCCCAAGTAAAAAGACCGAAGGAATATTTCCCGCGAAGCCGGATTTGCGGTGATTAGTTACAATTCGGAGGACCGGGGCCGGGAAGCCCATCGCGATTCCTCTTTCGAGTACCAGCTAGTTGCGGATCATTGAGAATAAACAGCTTAATACGTGGATAATATGAGGACTCTTCTAGAGTGTCAAACAGATTTTCCGGTTCATGTGCACTATTTGGGCGGAATGGCTGGAAGGCGGTCTCTCCGTGCCCTCGTCTTTCTCTGTGCCCTCTATGTTCAGTTTTTCTCGTCGGCAGCAGCAAAAACTCAAACACAGAAGGCACAGGGAAAAACGAGAGCGCAGAGGATGTGTCCGCGCCTCGCCAGACCACAAATTTATTATGCCGATTTTTTCCCGCCGGCCTTGATCGAGTTGTACTCCAGAATCGCTTGTTTCGTGCCTTCCACGTCGATGTCCGGCGTGAGCGTGCCCTTGAATTCGTCGTACAATCGGGCGGTGTTCATCACGATGCGCTCCGGCCCCATCCAGTTATCGTACTTGCCCATCTTGATGTCCGCGGCGGCCGCCCCGGCGCTCATCTTGGCGTCAAAGCGCTTCTTGACCTCGGTCTTCAGGAAGCGGAAGTATTCTCCCGACTCCGCCAGATCTTTCTTTCCGCCGACGGGGCCGTGGCCCGGGACGATCACGTCCACGTCCCACTTCATCACTTTGTCGATGGACTCCATCCACTTGGACACATGCGCGTTGTGGCAATAGGGGACGAGGTGGAAAAAGGCCAGGTCAGCGGCGAAAAGAATTTTGTGCTGCGGCAAGTAGGCCACCAGGTCGCCCCAGGTGTGCGCCGGCCCGACGAAACGGAACTCCACGACGTTGCCGCCAATGTTGTAGATCAAGTTGTTTTCAAACGTTACGGTCGGCGGCACGAGCTTGCGCACTTCGGTGCCGTCTGCGAGTCCGTCTTGTTTCGGCCACGACGCCGGAGTGTTCGGTATGGCTTTCAAGACCTCTTGCCGGCAATAGGGATGGCTCGCAATCTGCGCGGGGAGAAAAAATTGATTGCCGGCCACGTGATCGCCGTGATGATGGCTGCTGATCAAGTGAGTGATCGGCTTTCCACCTCCGGCCTTCTTGGCAGCGGCAATGAACGCTTTGCTCTGCATCGGATATCCCAGCGCATCGAAGACCAAGAGCGAGTCCTCTCCCACGAAAAGTCCGGCGTTGGAGATTCCTGCATTCAGGTGGCCCGTGCCGCCTTCCTGCTGGTACGCGAACACGTTCGGCGCGAGTTGCTTCAGTTCGGTGCCCCAGCTGGGCATCACCGGATAGCGATTATCAATCGGAGGAAGCTTTTCCACGGAAGCGCCGAAGATACGCGGCGAGGATTCATCGACGCGCGGCGCCATTTGCGCCCAAAGTTTTTCCAGGCCGCCCGCCCCGACGATTCCGGCAGTCATCCCAAGCCCCGCCCATCCGGTGCGCGCCATTACTTCGCGCCGGGTCAATCCTTCGCCCTCAAACTTCGTTTCTTCAGCCATGACTCCTCCTAAGATTTCCACGCCTCTGACGGGCGATTTCGTTTTGATTTTCCGAATGCCAAAAGGAATTCCGGCCAAACGCCCACAAGCGGTGGCCATTGTACACCTGTTCCGCAACGTTGATTCCCCCATCACTGTGACCTTCGCGAGGCGGGAACAAGCCAGCCCGGCAAAATTCTCAGGAAGCCGTTTAGTGCAAGGGAAGCATCGTTTTCTGGAACGTCATATATCGTGGTGGCTTGATTCGGTAAACTAGGGACAGCCTTGAAGCCGCAGCCGTTCACTTGGAAAAACCGTTAGTCAAGGAAGGCCCTTGTTGGTGATTATATTTTTTCTCGGCATCACCCTGATGATCGTCGCGCCGTTCCTGCGCCGGATCGACAAGGCTCCTCTCGCTCTTGCCGGCGGAGCGTTTGCTGTGGTCGCGGTTGCCGTGATTGGCCTTGTGCAGGTCGACCCGCGGATCGGCCAGGCGGCGATCGAATCGAATCGCAAGGAATATCTATTCACCCTGGCCTGCGAGCTGCCGGTATTTATCCTTGCGCTGATTTCCTGGAAGCGTTTCAAATGGGCGTTTTGGTTGGGGTGGGGAATCAATCTTGCGTTCAGTCTTCTTGTCTTGGCGATCGTCGTAGAGCTCGAATTCTTTTGGCACTGGTAAGTTCCGCGCTTCACCAATCCCCGCACTGGCGTTGATTTCTTTTCAAAAGTTTTCGCTTTCCTCTTTTGTTATTCTTGCGCGCATGAAATCTCTTCTTGTAGTTGCAGTGATGGCAATCGCCGGCGCGATCGTCCTCCGCGCCGCGCCACAGGCGGGCACGGATGCGCGTGCGCGCGAGCTGATCCAAACGCTCCACCTCACAGTCTTACCCAAGGAATCCGGATATCTCGGAATCATTGGCCGCTCGGAGCAGTTGGTGAACGTCGGCGGGCGCGCGCTCGCCGTGCAAAGCCAGAACTATTACATGCTCACCCGCGAACGGCCGATCAACTTTCTCCACTGGCTCGTTCCCGACGACACGCACATCCTCATCGAGGGCGGCCCGGTGGACTATTTCATCTTTCATCCTGACGGCCGCGCGGAGAAGGTAACGCTCGGCCTCGACCTCGCCGCGGGTCAGAGGCCGGTGGTGGCCGTGCCGGGCGGCTGCTGGAAAGCGTTGCGCCTTCGCGACGGCGCGAGTTACGCCTTGATGGCCAATACGCTCTCGCCGGAGTTCACACCCGATCGCGTGAAGATTGGCGCTGGTCCGGAATGGGTGAAACTATTTGCGAACTCCGCTCCCTGGGCGACGCCGCAGGCCCTGCGCGAACTGATCGGCCCGAATTGGATGCTGCAATAGACCGGCAATTGACCCTGCGATTGGCTGATCCTGGTAAAACCCCGAACATCTCAGGGTTACTGCGCACATCTGGGCGTGATTTGCGTCACTGACGGCAACGGCTCGTAGCAGGCAGCATTGAGCGGAATTGGAGGTCCCCATGACCGGCAATTTCGCATCCGCAAGGACGCTCTGCCTGCTCAACGAAAACGCGCAATGCAATCCAATTTGGGTGTCGCAGCCCGACGGATTGAAGCTTGTCCATTTCCCGACGATTCAGCAGGAATGGACAGGCCGCGAACACACACCCGTTGACTCCGCCTACGAAGACTGTGAGCGAATGTGCCTGCAAGGCGGCCTATTGAAATAGAAGCACGGAAATCTTGGCACTGATAATCCGTCACAACGCGCTCCAATCGGAGGTTGCGATGAAAAGGCTCAGCACGGCAATGTTCGCCATAGGGATGGCATTCGCCGCATTAGTAATCGCCGGCGGGCTTGCGTCAAAGATTGGATTCACCGTGGCTGCGGCGCCAAGCGCGACTAGTCCCGCGGACGCGCCAGACAACAATCCGCAAGTAATGGCGGCAGACCACGCCCTTGTTGCGGCGCTAGCCAAATCAGACAAGGAAGCGGCAGAAAGAATGTTCGATTCGGATTTCGTGTGGACAAATTCGGCTGGCGACACGATCGGGCGCACAAAGGTCCTAGATGCGCCGCCCAAACCGCCGCTCGGCGATGAAAGCGGGGCCCAGGTCAGCGAACGCAGCTATGGGCAAATCGGCGCCGTGCAGGTCGCCAGCGGGAAAGTGCACATCTTACGAATTTGGGTGAAGCGGGCGGCGGGCTGGCGGCTCCTCGATTATCATGAGGTCACGCAGCGTTCCGGAGCCGCGCCGCCGCCCGGGCCGGGAACCAATGACTGCGAAAATCCTTGCAAGGGCGTGCCCTACACGCCGAAAGATGACGCGGAAAAGGGTATCCTGAAATCCTGGGGCGAACTGGAAACCGCCGTGACAAATCACGATCCAAAAGGCTGGTCGCCTCACTTCCTTGACGAATTCGTCTTGATCGCCTCGGGCGGCGCAGAACCTGTCACGAAAGCGGGCAGGCTGGAGCAACTCAGCAAGCCCGGCTTCGGCCCGGCGCCGCCGCAACTGGCCGCCGATCCTGAAGTGCGCTTTATCCATTTTGGCGACAGCGTGGTGATGATCGCGCAAGCCAATCCCTATTCCGGGAAGCCCGCGCATATCAGCCGCGTGTGGGTCTACCGAGATGGAATGTGGCGGATGGCGTTCAGCTATCAGACCACGATCCAATCGGCCGCGCCTATCGTCCCGCCAAAGTCCTAGTCACGGTCACGAGAAAACGGAGACTGGAATGCCCGTGCATTCCATTTATTATTTCCTCGAAAATTCAATTCTGTTATTCTTCTGGCCCCCGCCTGTCCTGTAAGCGATTGACATGAGAAAGTCGCTAGCCTAAGGTCATACTCAAAGTCAGAGTGGAAATCTCAGTTTCCTGATTCCTTGAGTTGAAATATGACGAATGCAGAAAAATGCGGTATCGCGGATTGTAGCCATGCAATCGCCGCGTCGCTCGACGGCGAGGCGCTGTGCCGCGAACATTTTATTTCCGTTTGCTACAAGCGGCTTGATCAGTACGACGAAATTCGGAAAGGACCCGGCCTGAGCGCAACCGATACGGAATCGGTGCGCCGTTTCATTCACGAATGCACGCGTTCCGCGGACGAGATCGAGCACTCGGCTCAGGATCTCGACAACCTGGATCGGGCCAAGCTTCTGCACATTATCCTCACGGCCAGCGAACTCGGGCGCCATCTGCGGCGGAGTCCTCGCAAGGTTGCGGCCATCGCGGTGAAGCTCAGCTCGGAGAGACTTGGCGGCGCCTGGGAAGAGGACACGGAAACGGTGCTGGTCAGCCGCTACGGCGCGCTGGTACGGTGCAAACATCCCGCCAAAGCAGGCGAGACCATTCACGTCATTCGCGCTGATACAGGCGAAAAGGCTCTGGCTCGAGTTGCCTGGCAGCGTCCTTCGGGCAATCCTGGCAATTCGGGCAATGAGGATGTTCGAATCGGAGTCGAATTTGTCGGCTGCGAAAATTTCTGGGGCTTGGATTGGGGAGTTGTTGAGGAAGCGCGATGAAAACCCTTTAGCTTCGCCGGCGCAATTCCAATTTGTCCGGAAATTCTTTAGCGGTTATTTGAACGTGTAAGCTTCTTTCACTTCGGGTTGCTTGCTGTCATCCTCTGGAAGCCAGCCGCTCACCACCAGTTCCAAATCATGCGCCGTGGCGGTTTGTTCAGGATAGCTGATCGCTTCGATCTTGAAAGAAAAGCGATCGCTCGCTCCCGCTGCGTCCGACAGTCCTTCCGCAAGACGCGCGGTGACTCGTTGCACTTCCTCCAGGCTGACACCGGGCAGAATCACGCCAAAATACGCGGGCCGCAGGATATAAATGGAATCTTGGTCGCGCAGTTTCCTCGAGATGGCTTTTGCGGCATCGCCGAGAGCGGACATCCCCAGGCTAGGCTCCAGGAAAGCGGCATGCAATTGGATGGAAATCACCAGCACGGAAAGCTCCAGCTCCGCCGCGGCCGCGCGCCGGAATTCCATGGTCAACCGGTCTTCAAACGTATTGAAGTTCGGCATGGTGGACAAAAGGTCGGCGCTGGCCTGCCGCAAAGCCTCGGTAGACCGCTTCCGGTCCATGGCCATCTCGTGCCGCAGGCGGCGAATCGTGATCTGGCGGTCCACAATGTAGGCGACCAGCAGACACGAGAGCGCGCAGAACCCGAAGAAGGCAATCTGGGGAATCCTGTTCTGCGCATTTTCCCGGCTTGAAAAAACCGCCGGATACATGAGCAGGGCAAGACCCCCGGCCAATACGACGATCGCCAGACAAGCGAAAAGGCTTAATTGAAATGCGCGCTGTTCCAGATCGGTAGATGCGCCTTGCTCATGTTCAATCATAAGGGTATTACCACTAACAAAAAGTATACTCAAAAGCATGCTCGCAAAGTGGACGGGTAATTTCCGAGTTGCCCGAAAAGATATGCACATACATTCCGAAATCGGAAATTGGGACAGATTGGCGGTCCATCCCCCGGGCCGATTCTCTTGAAACCACTTTGGGCAACCAACCAGGGGGCGGGCCGCGGCGGGAGCGCCATCTTGTGATGTGATGCGCATCACGACCGAAACGTGCATTCGATCACAGGCAGCCGGATTCACATCTACTACTCTAAAGAACGTGATGAGAAGGGAAACACGCCGAGATTCAATCATTCATCTTGTTGTGCCCCGGGTTTATACTCATGGCGTCGTTCAGCCTCACTGCGGGCAGCAAACCCCTTCCGTCCCGCAAGATCACGTTTCTTACGCATCAACTATGCGCCCCACTTGGTGAAGGGATTGTCCATGCCAAAGACGATGGAAATACTTGACGGAAATCAGGCTGCCGCGTCGGTTGCCTATCGCGCGAGCGAAGTGATTGCCATCTATCCGATCACTCCAGCCTCGCCCATGGGCGAATGGGCGGACCAATGGAAAGACGAAGGCCGGTACAATGTTTTTGGCACGGTACCCACGGTCATCGAAATGCAAAGCGAAGGCGGCGCGGCCGGCACGCTGCATGGCGCGTTGCAGGCCGGAGCGCTCGGCACCACGTTCACCGCTTCGCAAGGGCTGCTTCTGATGATCCCGAACTTGTATAAAATCGCCGGAGAATTGACGCCCACGGTAATTCATGTGGCTGCCCGAACCATTGCCACGCACGCGCTCTCGATCTTTGGCGATCACAGCGACGTGATGGCCGCTCGCGCCACCGGATTTGCCATGCTTTGCTCCTGTTCCGTGCAGGAAGCAGGCGATTTCGCGTTGATCGCTCACGCCGCAACCCTCGAGTCGAGAATCCCTTTTTTGCATTTTTTTGACGGCTTCCGGACGTCCCACGAAGTGAACAAGATTTTCCCGCTCTCCGATAAAGACTTGCTCGCCATGCTCGACGCGGACGCCATTCGCCGCCATCGCGACCGCGCTCTCACGCCGGACCGCCCGAAACTGCGGGGCAGCGCGCAAAATCCCGATGTTTTTTTTCAGGCCCGCGAAGCCGCGAATCCTTTTTACATTGCCACGCCGACCATCGTCCAAAACGCGATGGATCGTTTTGCCGCCCTCACTGGTCGCTCCTACCATCTGTGCGATTACGTGGGCGCCCCGGACGCGGAGCGCGTTGTCGTCCTCATGGGCTCCGGCGCGGGAGCCGCCGAAGAAGCAGTCGCGGCTCTGAACCATCGCGGGGAAAAAGTCGGCTTGCTGAAGTTGCGGCTATTCCGCCCGTTTCCCGCGGAGGCTTTTCTTGCCGCCTTGCCGAAAACTGTCCGCGCGATCAGCGTTCTCGATCGCACCAAGGAGCCGGGAAGCCCGGGAGAGCCTCTGTACATGGATGTCGTCACCCAGTTTGCCGAGCTTTCCGAAAAAGACCGGGCCGAGCGCGTCTGGCCGCGGATCGTCGGCGGACGCTACGGCCTCTCCTCGAAAGAGTTCACTCCCGCAATGGCGAAAGCCGTGTTCGACGAATTGAAAGCGGAAAAGCCAAAAAATCATTTCACCATCGGCATACAAGACGACGTGACGCACACCAGCCTGGCCTACGACGCGTCGTTTTCGACGGAAGATCCGAGGACGGTGCGCGCGATTTTTTATGGATTGGGCTCGGACGGCACAGTCGGCGCGAACAAAAACTCGATCAAAATCATCGGGGAAAACACGCCCAATCACGCGCAGGGATATTTCGTATACGACTCGAAAAAAGCAGGTTCAGTCACCATCTCGCATTTGCGTTTCGGCCCGCAGCCGATTGAATCCACCTACCTGATCACGCGAGCCAGCTTCTTGGCCTGCCACCAGTTTTCTTTCGTAGAGCGCACGGACGTTCTCGCCGCGGCCGAACCGGGCGCGACGTTCCTTTTAAACTCGCCCTTCGCCGCCGATCTGGTTTGGGACCATCTGCCCCGCAAAGTGCAGCAACAAATTTTGGAAAAGACACTGAAGTTTTACGTCATCGACGGTTATTCAGTCGCGCGGCAGGCGGGCATGGGTAGCCGCATCAACACGATCATGCAGACCTGCTTCTTCGCCATCAGCGGCGTGCTGCCGCGCGAAGAAGCGATCGCCGCCATCAAGCGCGCCATTCAGAAAACCTACGGCAAGCGCGGCGATGCCGTGGTCCAGAAAAATTTCGCCGCCGTGGATGCGTCGATCGCTCATTTGCACGAAGTGAAAGTGCCCCGCGCGGTCAGCAGCCATTTCGATATTCTGCCGCCGGTGCCGGAAGTCGCTCCGGCATTCGTTCGCGGCGTTCTCGGCGAAATGATTTCCGGCAACGGCGATTCGCTCCCGGTAAGCGCCATGCCGCCCGACGGCACGTTTCCGACCGGCACGGCCCGATGGGAAAAGCGAAATATCGCGCAACAGATTCCCGTTTGGGACGAAGAGCTCTGCATTCAGTGCGGAAAATGCGTGCTGGTCTGCCCGCACGCCGTCATTCGCGCGAAAGTTTACGATGCCGCTCAACTCACCGCCGCGCCCCCGGATTTCAAATCCGCCGATCCTCGATGGCGGGATTTCGCGTCCCTCCGCTACACCCTCCAGGTCGCGCCGGAAGATTGCACCGGCTGCCGCCTCTGCGTCGAAGCTTGCCCGGCCAAGAGCAAGAGCGAAGCGAAACATAAGGCCATCAACATGGAGGAGCAGGCGCCAATTCGCCAAACCGAGAGCAAGAATTGGGATTTTTTCCTGTCGATCCCCGATTTCGATCGCAACCGTTTGTCACACTCGCAAGTCAAGGACGTGCAATTGCTCGAGCCGCTCTTCGAGTTTTCAGGGGCGTGCGCGGGCTGCGGCGAAACACCCTACATCAAGCTCCTCACGCAATTGTTTGGCGACCGCGCGCTCATTGCGAACGCCACCGGCTGCTCCTCGATCTACGGCGGAAACTTGCCGACGACACCCTACACTTCCAATTCGGCTGGGCGCGGCCCTTCCTGGTCCAATTCCTTGTTTGAAGACAACGCCGAATTCGGACTCGGCATGCGTCTTGCCGTCGATAAGCAAGCCGAATATGCGGCCAGGCTTTTGCGGCGTTTGTCCGGGCAGATCGGACAGTATCTGGTCGGCGCGATCCTGGAGGCGGACCAGTCCACGGAGGAGGGAATCGCCGCGCAGCGCGTTCAAGTCGCCGAACTGAAACTGAAGATTTCCACCATGCCCAGCCAGGAGGCGCGCGACCTCCTCGCTGTCGCCGACGCACTCGTACTCAAGAGCGTTTGGCTCGTCGGCGGCGACGGATGGGCCTACGACATCGGCGCCGGCGGCCTTGACCACGTGCTTGGTTCCGGAATGAACGTGAACGTCCTGGTCCTCGATACGGAGGTTTATTCGAATACCGGCGGACAAATGTCCAAGGCCACGCCGCGCGGCGCGGTCGCCAAGTTCGCCGCCGGAGGAAAAGAAACACGGAAGAAAGATCTGGCAATGGAGGCGATCAGCTACGGCTCCGTCTACGTTGCGCGCGTGGCCATGGGGGGCAGCGACACGCACACGGTGAAAGCCTTCCGCGAAGCCGAAGCGTATCCCGGTCCGTCGCTCATCATTGCCTACAGCCATTGCATCGCACACGGATACGACATGGCGTTCGGTCTCCATCAGCAGAAATCCGCCGTGCTCTCCGGTTACTGGCCGCTCATGCGCTACAATCCGGCGCTCCGCGAACAGGGAAAGAATCCGTTTGAGCTCGATTCCAAGGCGCCCAGCATCCCGCTCAAGCAATTCGTGTACGAGGAGGCGCGCTACTCGATGCTGGCGCGCAGCCACCCGAACGAGGCCCGCGAGCTTCTCCGACTGGCGCAGGACGACGTTGATCGGCAGTGGCGCGTCTATGAAAGCCGGGCGGCGATGGCCGGGGAAGGGCAGCCCGCCCCCGATTCGCCGCAGGAATCGGCCGAAACCGCAACCCTGGTCACGAAGGGAGGCGAGGAAGAATGATCGACCTGAGCACCACCTACATGGGCCTGCAGCTGAAAAATCCGGTCGTCGCCTCGTCTTCGCCCTTGTGCGATTCGGTGGAGAAGATCTGCCTTCTCGAGGATCACGGCATTGCCGCCGTCGTTCTGCCCTCGTTGTTTGAGGAGCAGCTGATTCTCGAAAGCGAATCCGTGGATTCGGACCTGTCACGCGGAGCGGAAGCCTTCGTGGAATCGTCCACCTTTCTTCCCGAGCTCGCCGATTATAACCTGGGGCCGGAGGGATACCTGGAACTCATTCGCGGGGCGAAAAAGTCAGTTTCTATTCCCGTCATCGCCAGCTTGAACGGGGTGACGTCCGGCGGCTGGGTGCGGTACGCACGCGAAATGGAACAGGCCGGCGCGGACGCGATCGAATTGAATATCTATTCGCTGGTAACCGACCCGTCCCGTACCGCGGCGGAAGTGGAAAAAGATTACTGCGCATTGGTGCGCAAGCTTAGGGAAAATCTAAGAATTCCCATCGCCGTAAAGCTTTCCCACTTCTTCAGCGCCATCGCAAATTTCGCGAGCCATATCGATACATCCGGCGCGAACGCCCTGGTCCTTTTCAACCGTTTCTATCAGCCCGACCTGGACATCAATCAGCTGGAAGTTGTGCCCAGCCTCACCCTCAGCCATCCCAGCGAATTGTTGCTGCGGCTCCACTGGGCCGCGGTGATCTACGGCCACATCAGCGCGGACATTGCCGTGACCGGCGGCGTGCACCGCGCCGAGGACGTCCTGAAATCGGTGATGGCCGGCGCGCACGTCGCCATGATGACGTCCGCGCTGTTGCAAAATGGCGTGGCCCATCTCGATACCGTGCTGTCCGGCATCTTCCAATGGATGGAAGAGCATGAATACGAATCCATCAACCAAATGCGCGGAAGCATGAGCCAGCGGAACGTGGCGGACCCTGCGACGTACGAGCGGGCCAACTATATGCGCGTAATAAGTTCTTATTCGCTGCGCTCTCCGGTCCGGTAAACCGCCTGGTGCTAGCGCAAAAATATTCCCCTGCGCGCTTCGCGGCTTCGTAAAGATTTTTTCTGTTTCGCCGATGGACGTGGCGATGGAGCGAGGCTATTCCCGCCGCCGAGCGGCGCTGATAAGGCCTATCTCCCAAAGGAGGCTATTTTATGGACTTCGATCACGCCATTGCCGCACATTCCGCATGGAAGGGAAAGCTGGCAAAGTACCTGGAGCATCCCGATCATTCACTCCAGGCTGCCGAAATCGCACTGGACGATCATTGTGAACTCGGCAAGTGGATTGCCGGTGAGGGCAAACAATTCGCGAATCTTCCGGAGTACTCCACCCTCAAGACGGAACATTCCCATTTTCACAAGGCCGCTGCCGGAGCGCCATCTTATCGCTAGAATCCTACTTACTTTTGTGCGGATTTTGGGGAGCAGGTCACGGGCCTGAACAAACAACGGATGTGCCGTAGTTGTCCCGATGCGGGTAATCATGGATCGAGTAGCACCTTAACAGAAATATCTGAGGTCGGGGTTGTGGGTAATGGGACTGTCATATCCCGCACAACCATGTAAAATCCACCCTGTTCCAACCGCCCAGTCCATCTGAACGTTCTCGTTCCAGTGATACTAATATCTCTGTATATTTTCAGACTGTTCCATTCCACTTTTTGGAGAATTTCAACCTGGTCGGGGGTCGTCAGAAAAGCGTCGATGGGATTGCCTCGAATAACTTGTACATTGATATTCACAATCCCACTGTTGGGCAATTCCATGGGAATGGCCTTCCATGCAAGTGGGGGAAGGTGTTCAACATCGTCTACCAATATTATTCGCCGGTGTGGGGCAGCAGTTAAAAATTGCGATATTTCTCTTCGTCTAACAGCGAAACAAACAGACAATATAAGCACCGAAGACGCGACTACCAGGGCAAACGCAGACTTTCCTCGCTGTTCGTATTCTGGAAGCATTGCTCGACCCCCTTGGTCCACTGCGCGGATCTTTGTGTGCTGTTTCAGGCTCAACACGTCAGGTGAATCTCGGATGTCAATTTATACGTCGCTAGTTAATGCCTCTTTGGGGAGGTCTTCCGGTAGATATTCGTAAACTGCGAGTGCTAAGTTATGTGAGCTTGATATCTGTTCTGGAGAGCTGATCGAATTGATATCAAAAGAAAAGCCATCATTGGCTCCTGCAACGTCAACCAAACCCTGCACCAACCGGGTTGACACTTTCTTCGCTGCGGAGTGATTAGCTCCGGGAAGGATCACTCCAATGTATCCTTGCCGCAAGTTGTAAATGGAATCCTGGTCGCGCAGTCGGCTGGATATTGCCTTCGCGGCATCGCCTAGGACGGACAAAGCTAGACACGGCTCAGAAAAACCGGATTGCAACTTGACTGCAATTACAAGCACGGAGAGATTCAGGTTTGCGGTGGCCGCACGGCGGAACTCCATCGACAGCCGATCCTCGAAGGTGCTGAAGTTCGGCAGAGTCCCCAATAAGTCGGCGCTAGCTCGATTCGAAGCTTCAGAAGCATGGATACGGTCAATCGTTATCTGTTGTCGAAGCCGCCGAATGGTGATCTGGCAATCCACGATGTATACCACAAGAAGACAAGCTAGCCCACAGAACCCAAAGAACGCGATCTGCGGGGTCCTGGTCTGGAATGGGCTGGCAAACACTGCCGGATACATGAGAAGTGCAAGGCCAAAAGCCAAGACAACAATTGCCGAACACGCGAATAATGTTAGGTGAAGTTCTCGGCTCTCTATTTCAGCTTGTCCCGTCCGGGCTCGGTGTACCATTTGTGGATAACCCTTTTGTAAGATATTATGCAAGGGACCCTCCTCGCACCAACATAGGAAATGATCTACTAGGTGCCTGAAGAGGTACGGGTCACCGACAATAAGTGGGTTCCTGGACTGTGAAAAAACCTTACCCACTTAGAGGTAATTATGTATTGACAAGTTTACGAGAGCCTGTTATACCGCGCACGGTAAGTAACATAGTGCTTACGTCCCGCCGCCTTGGGGACAAATAAACCTGATGTTTTTATGTAACGGGGGACGTGTCTCTATGCGCATACGCTATATATGTGCGTCAATAACATGCCGGCACGAAGTTGAAACTGAAACCTCCAATAAAAACGGAACCTTCTTTGCAGCGACATGCGAATGCGGTTCTGAAATGAAAAAGGTGTATTCCTCTCCAGTTTTCACCCGCCTTTCTGAAGCCGAGGCGACTGAGCGTTTCGGTGAATTTGTGCGGGCAAAAACGATGAAAAGCCGAGCCCAATAGTTCCGTAGAACGGTTTGGGCTCGACGACCGAAGGGCCAACAGAATGCGAAATGTGCCGACATCACTGGAAATCATCGGATACGCGGTCTTGTCGATTGCGGGATTCGTAATGATCTACGAGGGGACAGCGAATCAGTTGGCGGGGCTTCTGCTTGGCGGTTCGATATGCATCATTCTTGGACTCGTAACGCTCGTGTATGCCATCAAGAATGCGCTCTGGCATTGGAACATGCTGCGCCGGTCAGTCAAAGATGAGAAGTGTGACACGGATTAGTAGTTGCCGGCTGAAAATGGGCTTAGCAAATCGTGTCGATTTCGCATGTCACTTTAGTGGGAGTGGCGTGTCTAGGGGTTCCTCGGCCCTCAATGGCTAATGAACAGCGCCGGGCTAAGCGCTACTTGTTAACCTCAGGGATCACCCAAATCCGGCCATGTAGGGTCAGCTGAAAACCGGCCATAGTCAGGCCCGGGACATTGACTCCGAGAGGAGCCCTTATAGGCTCCTTCGGCATGAGCAATGTCTTGAGCGAAGAGAAGAAGCATCAAGTTATCGCATTAGGGAAGCTCGGATGGTCCTTACGGCGCATCGAGGAAGCCACAGGTGTGCGAAGGGAAACAGCGAGCGTTTACCTGAAAACTGCCGGGGTAGTTGTGTGCCTGCCCGGATGGGGGCGCCGAGCGCCGGCAAAACCGGCCATACGAGTGACCCCCGACTTTATAGGGCCTTTTTCAGAAGAACAGGGCGCTGCGAGTGCCCCTTCTCCTCCATCGGCAAGTGTCTGTGAAGAGTACCGGGAGTTGATCGAGCAGGGTCTCGCCCGTGGACGCAATGGCAAGGCGATCTGGCAAGACCTGGTGTCCGACCACGGTTTTGCGGGCGGCTATCAGGCGGTGAAGCGCTTCGTGCGCACGCTTCGAGGACCACAACGTCCAGAAGCAGCGGGCATTATCCTCACTGCAGCCGGAGAAGAAGCTCAAGTCGACTACGGCAGCGGTCCGATGGTGCGCGAACCGCAGAGTGGCAAGTATCGCCGCACGCGGCTGTTCGTGCTGACTCTGGGCTACAGCCGGAAATCCGTACGCTTGCTGGTATGGCGATCGAGCGCACGCATCTGGGGCGAACTGCATGAGAAAGCTTTTCGCCGCCTAGGTGGTTGTCCGAGAGTGGTGGTTCTGGACAACTTGAAAGAAGGGGTGGCGGTTCCCGACATCTACGATCCCACGGTCAACCCACTGTTTCGAGATGTCCTCGCACACTATGGCGTGGTGGCCTTGCCCTGCCGGATCCAAGATCCGGATCGCAAAGGAAAAGTGGAATCAGGCATCGGTCACACGCAGAGAACTCCGCTCAAAGGGATGCGCTTCGAAAGCTTGGAGGAAGCACAAGCGTATCTGGATCGCTGGGAACAGCGCTGGGCCGACACGCGCATCCATGGCACGACCAAACGCCAAGTCGCAGCCATGTTCGCCGAAGAAAAACCGCACCTGCTGCCATTACCCCTGGAACCTTTCCGCTACTACCAATACGGAGAACGCGTCGTCCATCTGGACGGTTGCGTGGAAGTGGAGGCCGCCTATTACAGCTTGCCGCCAGGATGGATCGGGCGGCCGGTGAAGGTGCAATGGGACATGCTGTACGTGCGCATCCTGCATCCCAACACCAACCAGCTTCTTCGCGAGCACCTGCGTCAGAAACGCGGCGGATATCGCATCCAGGAAGAAGACCACCCCAAGAAAATGCCGCTGAGCACGGCGCAGCTGTTGCGGCGCGCCGAGCACGCCGGAACTCAGATCGGCAAGCTCTGCCAGTTGATCTATCAGCAGCAAGCAGAGACAGGAATCCGCCGCATCCTGGGAGTGCTTTCCCTGATGAAGAAATACGGAACCGCAGCGGTCGAAGATGCCTGTGCCGTCGCTGTCGACATCGGCGTTGCGGAATACCGCTTCGTGCGCCGTTATCTGGAGCGCCACCCGCACCCACAAATGTTTTTGCGCCAGATCGATCCTCTGATCCGTGAACTTACCGAGTATCGCGATTTCATCAATCTCAAAATCAAGGAGCAACCCGAATGAACCTGATCGAGTTAAATCGTGCTTTGCGACTACTGCGTCTTGGCGGCATCGCGGCGGTGCTAGAAACGCGCCTGCAGCAAGCGCAAGCGGAACCGATGGCTCCCATCGACTTCCTGTCCTGTCTGGTATCCGATGAACTGACTCGTCGCGGCGACCGACTGCTGGAACGGCGCCGCAAACAAGCGCAATTTCGCGATCCGCAGGTGACGCTCGACAACTTCGATTTCAACTTCAACAAGAAGATAAATCGCAGCATGGTCTTCGATCTGGCGACGGCCACGTTCATCGCTCGCCGCGAAGATGCACTTTTTCTTGGTCCGCCCGGCACCGGGAAAAGTCACTTGGCCCAGGCCATCGGGCAGGCGGTCATCGGCCAAGGCTATCGGGTGATCTACCGTGAGGCGCACGTCCTGCTCGAGGAAATCGCCGAAGCGACCCTCGACGGAAAACGCAAAGAGCACATGGAAGTTCTGGCCACCGTGCCTCTGCTGATCATCGATGACTTGGGGATGCGTAAGCTAGGGCCCACAGCGGTAGAAGAGCTGCTGGAGATCGTCATGCGCCGTTACGAACGCACGAGCACCTTGGTGACCTCGAACAGACCGGTCGAGGACTGGGGAAAGCTGCTCGGCGACAGCGCGGCCGTCACCGCCATGCTCGACCGCCTTCTCCACCACGGCCATATCCTCAAATGTGGGCCAAGAAGTTGGAGAACCAAAACAGGCTTGCCTGATCAGGAGAAAGCGGGATAAAAAGGATCACGTCCCGGGCCATCTCATATGGCCGGTTTTGAAGTGATCCCGCATGGCCGGTTTTGCACTGACCCCTGAGGTTGTTAACTGCCGCGGCGGAGATAGTTGATCTCTCTACTGGCATGTCCGTGAGTGCGCATACTTCCGATCTAAGCCTGGTCGGCTGTTACATTGACACGCTCAATCCCTTGCCCTCGGGAACCGCCATAAAGATGCGCATTGCGCATGACGACGAGACTTTTTTTACTTTTGGGACAGTGGTCTATTCCAAGTCCAACATGGGGATGGGCATCAAATTTTTGAAGGTGGAACATAATCAATCAGAAGTTTTGCGGGGATGGCTTAACAAACTCAATGGAGGCGATCCCTAATTACGCGGAAGTTCGACCGCCGAGTAGTCACTCGGTCGTGTGGTGCTAAAAACTAAAACAAGACACATGCGCAGGTGAGATCAAGAAAAAGAGGTTGGCCCACTACCCTCTGCTCGCGTTTTCCCATCTAAGCGGTTTTGTCCGCAAGCTTTGAGTCTGACTCTAGTGGTTCGTAGATGACAATTCGATCGCGGCCTGCTTTCTTTGCCCGATACAGCGCTTCGTCAGCAGCACGTATCAAACCCTCTGCGTCCTCACAGTGCGCAGGGTACGTCGCAATTCCCGCCGAAATCGTAATCGTACCAAGCGTCTGGCCACGATTGTGAAGCGAAAGATGCTTAATCGCGTCGCGGATACTCTCCGCGCATTTATATGTTCCCTCCGCATCTACTTCCGCGATGATGAGCGAAAATTCTTCTCCTCCATAGCGGCAAGCAAGATCTCCCGCGCGGACGCGACCCTTAATGACTCCGGCAACTTCCTTGAGCAGGATGTCTCCGACTTGGTGGCCGAACGTATCGTTAAAGTGTTTGAAGTGATCCAAATCGAGCATCACTAAGGAAATATTTCGCCCAGCTCGCTGTGCGCGGTGCAGTTCCCGGTTTAGTGATTCTTCAAGATAACGGCGGTTGTAGAGACCTGTAAGTGGATCGCGAATCGATTGATTGCGCAGCATTTCCCTAAGCTTGAGATTCGCTAAGGCCAGAGAGATACGCTCAGCAACGGCATTCGCTTTGCGCGAAATAGCGACCCGCTCAACTTCAACTGCATGGGGCGCATAGGCTAAGAGACTTATCTTGTCTTCCACGTACAGGAGCCCAAGAGTTTCCCCTTGGGCTGAAAGTGGTATGCAGAGATAATTCAAGCCACAAGATTCGTCCACGTGAGAGCAAGGCAGGGGTGAACTGATTCCTCCATACTGCTTTCCACGCCGCAGACCCCAGCAATCGTCTGGACGGAAGACAGGCTGTGTCGTTGAGCAACCGTTCCACGTCGCGACGGATTCGACGAGATCGCGCGACGAATTGAGTATGCATAGTGCGCCCGGTCGGTGACGCAGAATGCCTGGCAAGGCACTTATGCTCATCGCGTAAGCTTCTTCGACTGTTTGACAGGACTGTAGAGAATCACCCAATTCGCTCAGCTCACTATTTTCTTTTGCGAGCGCCTCTGATTCTTGCAATGCGTCCTTTAACTTCTCATCGGCTTCTTTGCGATCGGTAATATCCCGCAAAAAAGCGACCGCGCCCCGTTTCTGCCCCCTGGCGTTGACCAGCGGCCCCCCGGCCGCAAGCATCCATCGAGGCTTTGCGGCATCAGTGGACCGAACGCATATTTCCATTTCCGTTGTAAGATGATTCTTTCAGAGCGCGACTTAGCGGCAACTCTTCCGTCTTAAATAACGTCTGACGATCGTCCTTATAAAGGCCCAATAGTTTGGGATAGTCCTTACTTAGCTCCTGCGCAGGAGCGCCTGCGTTGTATCGGACTCCAACGGGATTCCGCAGAATGATTTTGCCGGAAGGATCAGCCACGATCACTGCATCGCCGCAACTATCCAGAATCGATTGGAGAAGCTCTTTCTGTTCGGCGGCGGCATGTTCCGCTTGTTCACGGCGCGACAGTTCACGATGCAGCACTCCTAGTGTGAGAATCAAGAATATGAAAACAGAAATCACGAGAACTGCGTGGACTATCTCCCCTCGCTGGGAGCTCAATTCTGCTACCTTGGCACGTTGCCGAAGGAGTTCGCGCTCGGAGCGGTCAAATGCGTCTAACACTTCCGTGAATTGCGTAGCTAGCTTTGTGCTTTGGTCATTGAAGACATCCTGTTGTTTGCCGTCATTGGAATTTTTTTGATGCGATTCGACTGACTCTCTCAAGAGCGAGAGCCGGGCCTTTGCCAAAGATTCTATTGATGTAAGGTTGATTTGCGGCTCATAACCATCTGCGGTCAATCTACGGAGTCTCTCGAAATCCGCCAATGCAGACTTGCTCGCGAGGTCGAAGGCCTCGATTTGTTTTGGGTCTCCCCACAGGGTGTATGCGCGACGGGATGATGCAGCGCCGTAAATGTCGGAGCGAAGTAGCTCGCTGGCCTCGAGGATATCCCGGTTGTGAGAGACTAGCAAGTCCTGTTCCTTCGCGCTGCGGCTTCCTCGAGCAGAGAACCAGCCAATCGCTCCCAGGGTAAGCAAGGCCACGCAAAATGTTATGTTTGTCTTGCTTTTCAAACTCAAGCAATTATCCCCGGCTTCCTAAAGACCAGTGGCTGCGATAGTAGGTCCTATACTACGTATATCTCCTTATACTTCCCTTGCGGGTGGAAGTGGTAGGTGACGTGAGGCTTTGGTGCCCGATCGGGCAATGGCACCAAAATTGACATCCGGAGTACCACGCAGGAGGGGCAGCCTTGAGTCCCAACTGGCTCGCACAGCGAATCGACTTTCAGTACAAACAGTGGTCATCACTGGCAGGAAGAATACAGAAAGACGTACCCAGAGAGAATGTGCTGAGAAGAAATCGTTCGCGCATTATGGATTTAGCTCGACCGGACAGGTCCTTTTGCCATCTTTTGAACTATGAACATCACTATTTTTCTATCGTGTTCACTCATCCGGCCAAACAATCGTCGAAGTTTCGCGAGCCAACGAGCATCCTTCCCTTTACTGCCCCACGCAATGTCATCAGCAGACTTGCGCTTGATTAAATTCGGCAATTCCGGCGGTTTCTCGCCGTCATAAAACAATTGATACATGGGAACTTCTAGGGCATACGCCATCTTTTCGAGCGTCTCTATCGATGGAATCGTGTGCCCATTTTCGACGCGTGAGACATAGCAGCGTATTAATCCTGTCCTCTTCTCAATATCTCCCTGTGACAAATTCTTTAGCTCGCGCAGTTGGCGCAAGCGATCCCCAATGATCATGTAAGTTGCGCCTCCGTTAGATGCGGACTATGGAATAGGACACGCGCGAATGTACCGACGCAAGAGCTTACCTAAAGTTCTACACAGAATCAACACCTCGTATCGCGGCCTTGCCTTCTCTTTAAGCCGCAGGTAGCATAGTGAGTCCGCGTTTGATTTGATCCCTCCTAAAGAATCCGTGGTTTTGGAGTGGCGCGGAGGCGTGTGGCTGAACCGGCGGCAGGAGTCGAGGGCTGTGCTCTCACTCGCCGTGTTGCATGAATGAAAATGCGAATGCAAGCAGGAGCAAGAGGCCAATGAAGTCGATCGTGGTGGTGGGCGCGCAGTGGGGCGATGAAGGGAAGGGCAAGGTCGTGGACTACCTTGCCGCATCATTCGATTACATCGCGCGATGCGCGGGAGGCCACAACGCCGGCCACACCGTTATCTTTAACGGAAAGCGCTTCGTCCTGCAGCTGATCCCCTGCGGAATTTTGCGTCCCGGCAAGCATGCGGTAATTGGATCGGGAGTGGTCGTGGACCCGGCGGCCCTGGTGGGAGAACTGGACACGCTTGCCAAAGCCGGGATCGACGTCACGGGACGTTTGCATCTCGCCACCCGCGCGCACTTGATCTTTCCTTATCACCGGCAAATGGAGAAGGCGGCCGAGGCGGCCCGCGGCGCGTGGAAAATCGGCACGACGTCGCGTGGTATTGGCCCGGCCTACGAAGACAAAATGGCGCGGCATGGCATTCGCGTCGGCGACATGCTCAATCCATCTCGGTTTCGAGAACGGCTTGCCCGCGTGATCTCGGAAAAGGACGCCGTGTGCCGCGCGACCTACGGCGTGCCCCTGGACACCGAGGGACTCGCCGATCAATATCTCGCGCTGGCCGAGCGGATACGCCCGCTCGTGGCGGATGTGTCGGACCTGATTAACGACGCGCTGGACGCCGGGCGGTCCGTTTTGTTCGAGGGCGCGCAAGGCACGATGCTGGACATCGATTTCGGAACGTATCCATTCGTCACCTCATCGAACGCGATTTCCGGCGGCGCCTGCACGGGTCTCGGCGTGGGTCCCACGCGGATCAACGGCGTGGCCGGAGTGACCAAGGCCTACACGACGCGCGTCGGCAGCGGCCCTTTTCCCACCGAGATGCCCGACCTCGAAGCCACCGAAGTGCGCGACCGCGGAAAAGAATATGGAGCGGTGACGGGAAGGCCGCGGAGATGCGGTTGGCTGGATCTTGCCGTGCTGCGCTACGCGGTGCGGATCAACGGAATCACTTCGCTGGTGGTGACCAAGCTCGACGTCTTCGATACGCAAAAAGAAATTCAAGTGTGCACCGGCTATCGCTACAAAGGCGCGCCAATCAAGGAAATGCCGGCGTCGGCCGAGGATCTGGCCGAGGTCACGCCGGAATATCGCACTCTTCCCGGATGGCAGTCGGATACTTTCGGCGTGAAAGACATCGGGAAGCTTCCGCGCGCCGCACTCGACTACTTGAAATTTATTTCCGATTTCCTGGGCGTGGAAATCGGCATGATTTCAACCGGACCGGACCGCGATGCCACCATCGTTTGCGCCGGCACGCAACTCGCCAAATGGATCTGATAAGCAAATCTCATGTTGTCCTACACTGACGCGCGGCAAAAAGTAATCGAGATCGCGGGATCCATCCCGCGGCCGGCGCTGCAAACACAAGTTGAAATTGAGCAGGCATTCGGCCGCATCCTGGCCGCGCCTGTCCTTGCCGATCGCGACTATCCTCCCTTCGACCGTTCGACGCGCGACGGTTTCGCTATTCGCGCCGAAGATGCGCAGAAGCCCGGCGCGCGTCTCGAATGCATCGGCGAACTTCGCGCGGGCGGAAATTTTGAAGCGACGGTCCTCCCCGGCCAATGCGTCGAAATCATGACCGGCGCAGGCATCCCGCGCGGAGCGGACGCCGTCGTAATGATCGAGCACACAAGGCGCGAGGGGCAGACGATTTCGCTCGATCGCGCGGCGCAGAAGGGCGATCAGATTGTCCCCCGCGGCAGCGAAGCGCGGGCGGGCGCGCTCCTGGTCGCGCCAAAGACTCGCCTGGGCTACGCGGAAATGGCCCTCGCGGCGCAAGCAGGCGCCACGCGACTGGAAGTATTCGCCTCGCCGAGGCTCGCAATCCTTTCCACCGGCGATGAAGTCGTGGACGCGCGCGCCAAGGCCGGCCCGCTGCAAGTCCGGAACAGCAACGGCATCTCCATCGAAATCCTGGCACGCACGGCGGGCGCGGAAACAATTCAGCTTGGAAACGCGCCGGACGAAAAGGGCGCGCTGCGAGCGGCCATCGAACGCGGCCTCGAAGCTGACATCCTGGTTCTCTCCGGCGGCGTATCCATGGGCAAGTACGATTTGGTTGAGCAGGTACTAGCCGATCTCGGCGCGGAGTTTCATTTTACAGGCGTCCAGATTCGTCCCGGTCGCCCCGCTGTTTTTGGAACATGCCGAGAAAAACTCGTCTTTGGCCTGCCGGGAAATCCGGTTTCGACAATGGTGACGTTCGAACTTTTCGTCCTGCCGGCAGTGGATGTGTTCAACGGCGCGACGCCGCGCCCGCTGCCCGTCTTTCGCGCCAAGCTTGCGACCACGGTACGCGAAAAAGGTCCGATGACCCACTTCCTTCCCGCGCGGATCGAATGGGAAGGCAGGGAAGCGCGCGTTACGCAGTTGCCCTGGCAGGGTTCCGGCGATATCGTAGCCTTGGCCCTGGCGAACGGTTTTCTGATTGTCGGCCCCGAGCGTCCCGAAATCGCTCCAGGAGAATGGGTGGACGTATTGCCGCGCCGCGGAGCAATCTAGTTCCGCGCAGTGCGATTGGACCTGCTCGATGAAACGGTTTGTGGGTCGCGGCTTCACAGGCTGCGGAAAAATTCGTCTGTTTGGCAACTGGAGAGAATGCTGCACATCTAAGACGACATGCGCGGACCAGACGAAAAACAAAGCGAAGTATTCAGCTACGTTCCATTGGAACAACGGATTCCCCGCGATCACCCGCTCCGGCGGATTCGGCCGATGGTGGATCGCGGGCTGGAGGAGATGTGGAGTCATTTTGAGGCGCTGTACGCGCGCCGAGGACGACCGTCGATCGCGCCGGAGCGATTGTTGCGGGCGCTGCTGTTGCAGGCGCTGTATTCGATCCGCAGCGAGACGCAGCTGATGGAGCAGTTGGATTACAACCTGTTGTACCGGTGGTTTGTGGGATTGAATCCGGATGATCCGGTGTGGGATGTGACGGTGTTCACGAAGAATCGGGAGCGGCTGATGGCGGGAGAGGTGTCGCAACGCTTGCTGGAGGCGGTGCTGCGGCAAGCGGGGGAACACGATCTGCTGAGCGAGGAACACTTCACGGTGGACGGGACGCTGATCCAGGCTTGGGCCAGCCGGAAGAGTTTCGTGCCCAAGCAGAAGCCGCCGGAGAAAGGAAGCGGATCGCGCGGAAAGAAGCTGCTGCGCGACACGCACGAATCCAAGAGCGATCCCGAGGCGCGGTTGTTCAAGAAGAGCGCTGCGGGGCAAGCGCAGCCGAGTTTTTTGGGACACCTAATAACGGAGAATCGCAACGGACTGGTGATGGCGGCCTTGGCCACGCCATGCGCCACCTCGGCCGAACGAGAAGCGGCGCTGGCGATGCTGGATCAGTGGGGCCGGAGCCCGGGGCGGGTGGACCAGCACACTGTGGCGATCACGCTGGGAGCCGACAAGTTGTATCAGGAGAAAGAATTCATCGCCGGATTGCGGGAGCGGAAAGTGATCCCGCATGTGGCCGAGTACGAACCCAATCCCAAGTGGCCGAACTGGCTGACCGAGCAGGAACGGTGCGACCCGGGCTACGCCATCAGCCAGAAGAAGCGCAAGCTAGTCGAGAAAGTGTTTGGTTGGGCGAAATTGAACAGCATTCTACGGCAGGTGAAGGTGCGCGGAGTGAAGAAGGTGAACTGGTTGTTCCGCTTGTTGGCCACGGCGGCCAATCTGCTGCGTCTCGTGAAACTGATTCCGGCGGTGTAGGTGAAGGCCGTGGTGTCTTCGGAGGGGCGCAACAACCGCGAAACGAAGAGCGGAATAGCAAGAAAAATGGCCGCTGGACTCGAAAAAAAAGTGGTTCGGAAAGCCAAGAACCTAGACTGGCAGATTTTTCCGCAGCCTGTTCAGCCGTGACATGAGATCGCCATCCAAACGCGGCTTTGGAGGCCGCGGAAAAACTCAAAACTCTGTCATTCTGAGCGAAGCGAAGAATCTCTCCTTGTTTCTTTTCTTATACTTAAATCGAAGAGGGATTCTTCATTTCGCTCAGAATGACAGAATAAGGCCTCTCGTGCCTATCCGTTTAGCTCCACTCGGTACAACTGATTGTATGTGGTGGGTTGCTGCTGGCTACCCAGTCCGAGAAGCGTCTGGAAGGCGGCCATCGGTGTTCGCCTGCGATTAAACCGAAAAACGAACTCGTCCAGGTAGGCTTGAAGATGGGCGTGGCCGACGCCGTGATGGGTGCCACGAAGCCAGGTCTTGAGGTTCCCAAAGACACGATGGATGCGCGGCAGAATCTGGGTCGACCTTCGACGGTCGCCCTGCGTGTGCGGTCGGTGCCGGTACCCCAGCTTCGGGAGGGGGTCGTAGCCTCCCCAGCCGTCAGTGACTACAATCGCTCCCGCAGCCACGTTCGTTCTCACGAAGCCGGTCAGAGACCGGGCCGAGACGTTGGGAACCACTTGGAGGCGTACCCTTCCGGAAGCTTCGCCCCTGACCTCTACCGCGCCCACAACGATCGCCTTGTCAAGGACGTGGCGCCCCCCACGTAGGCCCACTTCTCGCCCGCCGATGTAGGTCTCATCCACCTCGACCTTGTCCTTGAGAGGCTCCCGATCCGGGTGCACCATGGCGCGACGAAGCTTCTGCAGCATGGCCCAGGCCGTCTCGTATCGGCGGAGTCCCAACTGCCGCTGGAGTTGGAGCGCTGAGAAGCCCGGGGTCTGAGTCGAGACCAGGTAGGCGGCCCAGAACCACTGTGTCAGCGGGACTCTGGTTCGGTGGAGCACGGTCCCCGCCGTGACCGAGGTGTCGTGCCTGCACGCTCGACACCGCCACAAGAGACGGGTTGGTAGTTCGAGGGCCTCGCCCTGCTGGCACCGTGGACACTGGAAGCCCTCGGGCCATCGGCTCCGCGCAAGGTACTGGCGACAGGCGGCCTCATCGTTAAAGAGCCTTCTAAACTCGTGCAATGACCGAGGATACTCCGGGCGCATCGCACCCGACACTATCCCTTGGGGCCTGTGGAGTCAACCGGATAGGCACAAGGCCTCTTTTCCGCAGCCTCTTTAGCCGCTGGCCTTTTTCTCGAATTTCAAATTTGAAATTTCAGATTTGAGATTTGCACTTCGATCACCTCTTGTATACGCTCTAACGCTCAGGGGAAGATTCCATGAGGCTCACCCAAGCGCAGATTCGGGTGAGATTTCCCGCGCTCCGGGAGTTATATTTCTTCCTCGCGCTCCAAGATTTTGCCGAAGATGTTCTTTAGTCTTTGAATTCGCATCATGCCAAAGCTGACGCACTTCCGAAAACGCGGCGAAATCGCCATGGTCAACGTGACCTCCAAAAACGTCACGGAGCGGACGGCGTTAGCTCGAGGATTCGTGCGCATGTCTCCGGCGGTTTTGCGCGCCCTCCGCCAGCAGAAGCTCCCCAAGGGCAACCCCCTGGAAATCGCCCGAATTGCGGGGATCGCGGCGGCCAAGCGCACCTCGGAGTGGATACCTCTTTGTCATCCGTTGCCGCTGACGCACATTGATGTGACTGCGCGGCTATGCAAGAATGGCGTGGAGATCGCATCGCGCGTCACCGCGACGGCGCGGACCGGCGTGGAGATGGAAGCGCTCGTGGCTGTGTCAGCAGCGGCGCTGACGGTCTACGACATGTGCAAGGCCCTGGACAAGGGCATGGAAATCAGCGACATCGTTCTGGTCGAAAAAATCGGCGGCAAGAGCGGCCATTATTTGCGCCGGAACCGGGAGAAGTAGCAGTCCCCGATGAAAGATCCATCACAAGGCGTGCAGGTGTTGATTGTCGATGACAATCCCATGATCCGCGATCTCATGTGCCGCGGCATGGAATCGCACTGCGACGTAATTTCCTCGAGCGACGGCGCCGACGCGCTGCTCAAGTCCGTCGACCATCCTCCTGACTTGATCATCTCCGACTTCCGCATGCCGGGCCTGGACGGCCGGCAACTCTACGAAAAATTGCGCAGCCGCGAGAATACACGCAATATTCCGTTTATCTTCGTCGCCAGCCGCGGCGATATCGAGGAAAAGTTGCGCCCTTCGGTGGGCGGCGGCGTAGAGGATTTTATTCCCAAGCCGTTTTTCGTGGCCGACCTGGTCCGCCAGGTGAAAAAGATTGTGGACCGCCTGCACCTCGAAAAAATGCAGAAGCATGCCTCGCGTCCCGGAGTCATTCAGGGCCGCCTCGAGGAAATGAGCGTCACCGAACTCATGCAATCGCTCGAAATGGGGCAGAAATCCTGCCGCCTGCGCCTGCGCCATGGCGGGGAAGAGGCCGAGCTTTACTTCAACGCCGGCCAGTGCAAGCACGCTCACTTGGGCGCCACGGAAGGCGACGCGGTGGCGTATCAGGTCATCGGATGGCTCGACGGCGATTTTGAAATCGAATTCGGAGCGACTTCCGACCGCGCGACCACCACGCTTTCCACTACCGGCCTCCTGATGGAAGCCATGCGCCTGATGGACGAAGCCAATCAGAGCGTGCAAAGCTAGGTTCTAGTAGCACAGACTTCAGTCTGTGGGTTTTCGTCAATGTGCCCAGCCCGCTCGCGCTAGCAAAGATCAAGTGGAACCCCACAGACTGAAGTCTGTGCTACTTTAAACCCTTCCCATGCGTGTCGCCATCCTCACCATCAGCGATTCGGTATCGCGAGGTACTAACAAAGATGCCTCGGGCCCCAATTTGCGCGAGCGGTGCGCGCAACTCGGCTGGAGCGTCGTCTCCGAGTCTGTTCTGCCCGACGAGCCCGCGGCCATTCGGGACCGCCTCGCGTCTCTGGCGGATAACGGCGCAGCCGACTTGATCCTGACGACCGGCGGCACTGGAATCGGCCCGAGGGACTCCACTCCCGAAGCGACCATGGAAGCCTGCCAGAAACTTTTGCCCGGAATTTCCGAACTGATGCGCGAGGAAGGCAGGAAAAAAACTCCTCGGGCCGTCCTTTCTCGCGCAGTCGCGGGCGTCCGAGGCAGCACCTTAGTTGTGAATCTGCCGGGCAGCCCGCGCGGCGCCCTCGAATCCCTCGACGCCGTCGCGGATTTATTGCCCCATGCGTTGCAAGTCCTGGGCGGCGCGCGCCACGACTGAATTCCAATCGTCTCATTCACCACTTCCGCAACGCTGCTCGCATTCACCCAAGAAATAAAATTTTGCAGTTACACCATGCGTTATACTTTCGCGATTCTTAGTCGGCGGGACCTCATGGCAATCCTCCCCGGGAGACGGCTAGGGCCCTATGAAATTCTCTCCGCTATCGGTGCGGGCGGAATGGGCGAAGTCTATAAGGCCCGCGACACGCGCCTCGATCGAATCGTGGCAATAAAAGTTCTTCCGGCTCATCTCGCGGACCGTGCGGATTTGCGCGAGCGATTCGACCGCGAAGCAAAAACCATCGCGAGTCTAAATCATCCGCACATCTGCACGCTCCACGACACGGGCCATCAGGACGGAATCGACTATCTGGTGATGGAATATCTAGAAGGCGAGACGGTGGCGCAGCGCCTCGCGAAAGGCGCGCTGCCGATCCAAGAGGTCTTGCAATACGCCATCGAAATTGCCGACGCGCTGGACAAGGCGCATCGCAAGGGCATCACGCATCGGGATCTGAAACCTGGCAATATCATGCTCACCAAGTCGGGGACGAAGTTGCTGGACTTCGGTCTGGCGAAGCTGCGCCAGGAGGGCGCTCCCGCGACTCCGCTTTCTCAGCTGCATACAGTCGCCGAACCTGTCACCGCGCAGGGCACGATCCTCGGCACGCTGCAATACATAGCGCCGGAACAAGTCGAAGGCAAAACGGACCAGATCGATGCGCGCACGGACATTTTCGCCTTCGGCGCCGTAGTGTACGAAATGGCGACGGGCAAGAGAGCGTTTGACGGCAAGACGCAAGCCAGCTTGATCGCGAAGATCCTGGAGATGGACCCGCCGCCTATGTCGTCGATCCAATCCATGACGCCGCCCGCTCTCGATCGCGTCGTAAAGAAATGTTTGGCCAAGGAACCTGAGAAAAGGTGGCAGGCGGCCAGCGACGTCTGTGATGAGGTGAAATGGATTGCAGAGGGTGGCTCGCAGGCTGGGGTGTCGTTGCCGGCTGCCGCAGTGAAGGGCACCGGCACGCTTGGGCGGCGTTATTTGATGCTGAGCGTGGGCGTCTTCCTCTTGGGTATGGTGATCGCTGGCCTAGCCGTCTGGAACCTGAAGCCCGCGCCTCCACATCAGCCGCAGCCTGTCAGCCGCACCGTGATCACGCTTCCGGCGGGACAACAATTAGCGGGCATGGATAGCGGCCCCGCATTCGCCCTCTCTCCCGACGGTTCTCATCTCGTATACGTTGCCCAACAGGGCGGCAGCCAGCAGCTTTACTTACGGGCGATGGATAGTCTCGAGAGTAGGCCCATTCCCGGCACGGAAGGAGGCGTCGTCCCATTTTTCTCACCCGACGGCCAATGGGTGGGGTTTTTTGTCGGCGGGATTCTGAAGAAGGTATCGGTGAATGGGGGAGCGGCGCTGGCTCTAGGCAATGTTGGATCCCCCTACGAAGCCAGCTGGGGCAACCAGGGAATGATCGCCTTCGCGCCTGCGATAGTTTCCCCTATCATGCAAATTCCGGACGCTGGGGGTGTCGCACAGCCGCTGGTTCGTCTCGCGAAAGGAGACATCGCCCAACGCTGGCCGGAGTTCCTGCCCGGTGGCAAGGCGGTGCTGTTTGCTGCCGGCCCGAATGGAATTAATTTCACCAATGCGCGGATCGCCGTCCAATTGCTCGGGACGGGTGAGCGGCGGAACCTGATCCAAACGGGGAGTCATCCCCACTACGCGCCCTCGGGGCACCTGGTCTATGTGCAAGGGGGCAGCTTGGTGGCCGCGCCTTTCGATCTCCAGCGCCTGGCGGCTACCGGCGCGGCGGTCCCCGTAGTCGAGGGCGTCCTGCAGTCTCCAGTCAGCGGAGCGGCCCAGTACAGTTTTTCAAGCACGGGAGCACTGGCCTACGTTTCGGGGGGCGACCAGTCGGCCCAAAGCAGGATGGTGTGGGTCAGTCGCAATGGTACAGAACAGGCTGTGGCCGCCCCTGCACGCCCCTATCGGTTTCCGCGGGTTTCCCCCGACGGTCGGAAAATATCAGTAACGATCGCCGAACAAGACACTCAAGTCTGGCTGTACGACCTCGCTCGGGAGACGTTAACCCGGATGACGTTTGAGGGAAATCAGAACTACAACTCGGTTTGGACACCAGATGGGAAGCGGATCGCGTTTGAATCAAATAAAGAAGGGCCGATAAACATTTTCTGGCAACTGGCAGACGGCAGTGGCGGGCTGGAGCGGCTGACTGCCAGCGAGTACGTTAATGCTCCGATTTCCTGGTCACCCGATGGGCATCTGCTAGCCTACATTGAAGTCAATCCCACAACGGGAGTTGACATTTGGGTGTTGCGGATGGACGACCGAAAGGCAGAGCCGTTCCTCCGCACACCGTTCAACGAAAACACAGCCCGTTTTTCGCCCGACGGGCGCTGGCTGGCCTATATTTCGGACGAATCCGGCCGCACTGAGATTTACGTGAAGCCCTATCCGGGTCCAGGCGGGAAGTGGCAGATCTCGACGGAAGGTGGCGCAGAGCCGGTGTGGAATCCCAATGGGCGGGAGTTATTCTACCGCAGTGGCGACGAGATGATGGCTGTGGACATTGCTACCCAGCCTGGTTTCGCCGCGGGCAAGCCCCGCATGCTCTTCAAGGGAGGGTACGAACTAGCTCCTATCCCAGTCACCAACTTCGATGTCTCACCGGATGGTCAGCACTTCCTAATGATCAAGCCTACGGAGCAAGAGCAGGCGGCGCCGACGCAAATCAACATAGTTTTGAATTGGTTCGAAGAGTTGAAGCGCCGCGTGCCCGTCGGCGCAAAATGATATGGACCGGATGCGCTGCCAATGCATCCAATCACTGGGAACTAAGGGAGACGCGGTGCAGGAGCAAGATTCCATCCCGGCTGGCGCGGTGCTCGACAAATGGTCCGAGGATCCATGGACGAATGGCGTCCAAGTGGACCGCATGGAGGATATGGAGAAGCTGGTCATCCAGACTCGGAACAGCATCTACGAAATCATAATCATCGACGGGCGGCGCGGAGAAATCCTGGTTCGCGGCGGACAGTTTTTTCCGGAGTTGACTCCGGCGCGCCTCGCTGGTGCCACGCTCGGAGGCAGCTTCTGCAAAATGCGCGGAATTTATGCGGGCTTCCGCATGGAGATCAACGCAAACGGCAAGCGGACGGTGACCACTCCCGTAGAATCCATCGCAGTTCTCATCTGACATTGAGCGATATTTCGGGCGATCCTTCGCGCCTGGCCCTCTGCAAAAAAGTAGTTCAGCATATTGTTTCCACAGCAGTTTTGAGTCTGCGAGGCGCGTCGCCGGAAGAAGGCGTTTTCTCGTGGCGCAGGCTTCCAGCCTGTGGGGGTTGGTTGCGAGGAGATCGAGCCTTGGCATAACCAAAAGCCACAGGCTGGAAGCCTGCGCCACGCAAGAGGCGCTCTCCTCAGTGGATCAGAAGCCTTGCATCTTTCCTTTTGAACGGCTAAGGAAGAATGTTGACGGACGGCTTGGCCTCGTCAACAATGCTGGCACCATGAAAACGACACTTTCGAGCAAGCTCGCGGACAAGCGGCTGGCCGTGCTGGGCGCCGGAAAGATCGGCGGAATTTTGCTGCGGGCGTTTCTCGAGCAAAAGCTGGTGCAGCCGAAGCGCGTACACGCCACCGTGCGTCACGCGGAGAAGGCGCGCTCGCTCGCGAAGCAGTTGGGCATTACAGCATCGACCGACAACCGCGCGGCGGCGCACGGCGCGGATATCATTCTGCTGGCCGTGAAGCCGCAGGCAGTCAAGGAAGTTCTCGAAGAGATCAAGCCGGAAATGAAGCCGGGAAAGCTGATCGTCTCGGTGGTCGCGTCGGTTTCGACGCAGCTCATGGAAAAGCAGCTGGGCATGGACTTACCCGTGATTCGCGCCATGCCGAATACGCCCTGCGCGATTGGTTGCGGGATGACCGGCCTCGCCAAGGGAATTCACGCGGGCAAAGAGCATCTGGAAATTGCGCGGGCGATGTTTGAAGCCGTGGGGCGCGTCGTGGATGTGGATGAAAAACAAATTGACGCGGTAACCGGACTTTCCGCGAGCGGCACCGCGTTCATCTATATTATTCTCGAGTCGCTTGCCGAAGGAGGCGTAAAGGTCGGCCTGCCTCGCGACGTCTCGACATTGCTCGCGGCGCAGACCATGATGGGCGCGGCACGCATGGTCCTCGATACCGGCGATCATCCCGCGCTCTTGAAAGATGCCGTAACCACGCCGGCAGGCTCTACAATGGACGGCATCCTCGAACTGGAGGACGGCAAGTTGCGCGTGACCTTGATCAAGGCCGTCATGAAAGCCACGCAGCGCGCCAAAGAATTAATCGTTGAATCTTAGTTCGCGAGTTGCACCGATGTATCCGGTTTCGAGACTTATGACGTCCAATCGCACAGGAGGAATACGAACATGCTACGGAAAGCTTCGGCAGTCTGGAACGGTTCGCTCAAGGAAGGGAAGGGAAGAATTTCAACGGAGAGCAAGGTGCTCTCGAACGCGCAATACTCTTTTTCAACGCGCTTTGAGGACGGCATCGGCACGAACCCCGAGGAGTTGATCGCCGCGGCCCATGCCGGATGCTTCAGCATGGCTCTTTCCGCACAGCTCGGCAACGCCGGAATTACGCCGGAGTCGATCGAGACCACCGCGGCCGTGACGCTCGAAAAACTGGAAGCGGGATTTACGGTTACGAAGATTCATCTCGATGTGACCGCGAAAATTCCAGGCGCGAATGCCGCGGCATTTGAAAAAGCGGCGCAAGACGCCAAGGCGGGTTGCCCCATTTCGCGCCTGCTCAAAGCCGAGATCACCATGACCGCCAGACTGGTTGGCGAGCGCGCGTCGAGCGCCTAGTTTTTCGTGGCGCAGGCTTCCAGCCTGTGGCTTTCAGTTACGCCCAGGCGCACTTTCCTAGGAACCAACCCCCACAGGCTGGAAGCCTGCGCCATTTCAACTTTCCTACGCCATCCCTTACGTGAGGTGGAACGAGAACCAGCGCCCCAGCGTGATAATCCCCAGCCACAAGATGATCGAAAATGTGCCGTAAATTCGCGCCCCGATGGGAGCGACATGAGCGTTGTTCCACGTTCCAACCTGCCTGAACACTGTCGTGTGAAACACCAGCGCGTTGATTCCGACGCCCAGAAGCAGGAACATCTTGTACCAAAAAAATGAATTCACGGCGGATCGCGTGGCCTCCGCCGAAAACATGAGCACGCCGGTCACAACCTGGACCGTAAATCCGGTCAGCACCCACGGCAAAACCCAGCGCGCGAGCTTGTCGACAGGCTCGTCCCGCATCGGACCCACCCCGAAAAGCCGCAAGTCCAGCAAGAATGCGGAGCTGACAAGAGAGACGATCCCGAACACATGCAGAGTCTCGACAACCGGAAATAGGTACAGCGACTCTCGCATCACATGTCCGAACGAAGTTTGATCCAGCCACTGGCTAAAGTGAAACATCCAAGCAGGCAGCCATCCCGGCATCTCCGGACCCCTTTCTTTGGATTGCGCAAATCTTCTGACGCGAATCCAGACCGTAGACGGACAGAGGCTCTCCGCCCACGGCGAAACTACGCTTTCATTTATCGTATGCTTTGCGTATGGACTCAGTGACTCAGGGCACACCGGAATGTGCCCTGGGTCACATCGACAAGAGGAAAAAGGCAGGAATCAGGGAGCTAGAAACCGAGCACTAAGCCGCCAACGATCTGAAACGACCTCTGATTTGTCGAAAAGAATCGCGATCCTATGAAATCGCCTTCGGCCCGTATCGCAATGTGAGGTTTCAAAAAGACGTCTAGCCCGCCTCCGCCATTGCCCGCGAGGGCGCTGTTGCTCCCGAGCAGCCCAGCAGTCTGGTCGAAGCGGTAATGTTCCATGCCCACTACAACGTGGACCCAGGGTTCATAGCGGCTGCGGTTACGATAGGCCAGCCGGGGGCCTCCCCCGATAAAGAGCGACTTGGCTCCGAGATTGGGCGGCGTCGTGGTCGATCCAGTAGTTCCGAGGAAGCCGACTCCCAGCTGGGCTTCCACGCCTACCCACCGTCCAAAGTATCGGGCCACGCTAAAATTTACCCCGTGAGTGTTGAATGGGCTTCCCAGCAAGTTGTCGCGGTTGTACTGGTAGCCGGCAGCCACCTGCCAGGCGTCATCGACGTGTTCACCTACGGAACTGCCGCCGGGCCCCGAAGGAGTACTCCGACCCTGCCCAGCTGGCCCTTGGGCCCCTGCCGAGGCCGAAAAGAGAAAGAAAATTCCCAAAAGAAAACTAGCCACACGCATTCCAAACCTCCCTAAGGTCACCCACACGTTTCAGAGCGGAACAAGCTCTCCCTTAATTGTAGCTGTCGCCTTTGCCCCGAAAGCACGATTTACGGCCCATTTGCCTAATTCCATACGGAGTTAACCATCACGCGTCATTCCTGGTTCCTTCCAGGTATGGCGAGTGAAATGTGGCTCCCGCTTGACTCATGTGTTAGGATTTCCGGCGTTACGGGCGCGGGCTGTCGCCGCGGCGACGAGCCCGCCATTAACTGGTATGCCGACCCAATACATTCCGATCTTTATTTTTGCTGCGCTGGCAGCTGCGTTTCCGGCCGTAACGCTTGTCCTTTTCAGGTTCATTCGCCCAAGTCCGGTGGCGGTAGGAGCGAAGCTGCGGCCGTACGAGTGCGGCGTCGAAGCGGAAGGCGATACGCGCGGGCGGTATTCCGTCCGGTTTTACATCGTGGCGATTCTCTTCGTTATCTTCGATGTGGAAACCACATTCTTGTTTCCCTGGGCCGTACTGTTTTCGACTCGGGAGGCGGGCTTTCGCCTGCCTGAAATCTATGCTTTGGCGAGCATGTTCGTTTTTCTCGGTATCTTGATCATCGGTTACGTCTGGCTCTACCGGAAGGGCGCCCTCGAATGGGTGTAAGCGGCGCCCCGGCAATATGAAACGGTGTCCCGGCCACGGATGGTGACCGGGATTTTTTTTGACCTTTGGCCGAATAGGGCATGAGTGAGGCCGTGGATTTTGGCGGAACAGGTTGACTCTGTTTTCCGCCGTGTGCTAAAAGCTACAACTTAATATTGGCTGCGCGGGGTTCGTGCGGCCGCACTACTCCTAATTCATGGCAAACGATCCGGAAGAGAAGCAGCCGTCTGCGAGTTCACCGAATGAGCCGTCTGGAGCGAAAACCCCAGCCGCAGGGGGAGAACCCGCATCTAAACCGCCTGCTCCTCCTGCCGCACCTGCCGCTCCCGCCGCGAAACCTCCGGCCGCACCCGGCGCTCCGGCTGCCAAACCTCCAGCTGCGCCGGCTCCGCCGCGTCCGCCCGCTCCTCCCAAGGAAGGCCCCGTCGCCCTCGATAACGACCTTGTAAAGCGATACAAAGAGAAGTTTGGTCCTGCCATCCTGGAAGCCTGGACGGATCGCAAGCAAGCCATTCTGGTCGTCGCGCGGGAGCTGCTCGCGGAAATTGCGATTTACAGCCGGGATGATGAGAAATTTGACTGGCTGAGCGATCTCACGGCCGTCGACTGGCCGAAGCGCGAGAAGCGTTTCGACATTGTGCTCAACATGTATTCGTTTGCAAAGAACGAGCGCTTGCGCCTGAAGGTCCACGCCAGCGCCGACGAGCGCGTGCCCAGCGTGCAAGGAATCTGGTCCACGGCAAATTGGATGGAGCGCGAAGTCTACGACATGTTCGGCGTGATCTTTGAAGGCCATCCCGACCTGAAGCGCATCCTGCTTCCCGAAGAATGGCAGGGGTTTCCTTTGCGGAAAGACTACGACATCCTGACGCAGGACACCGCCTGGGTTCGCGAAAACCTGGGCATCGAGAGCGGACAATAGCGAATGCCCGACGAACGCATCCCGTTTGCCACCCACGCTGATCAGACCGTGCTCGGGGCGGACGAAATTGTCCTCAACATGGGGCCGCAGCACCCGTCGACGCACGGAGTGCTGCGCGTGAAGCTGCGCCTGGACGGCGAAAAAGTTATCGGCTCGGAATGCGTGATCGGCTACCTGCACCGCGGCGTCGAAAAAATCGCCGAACACCGCAGCTACCAGCAGTTCGCGCCTTACGTGGACCGCATGGATTACGTCGCGGCGGTTTCGAACGGGCTGGGCTACTGCGAAGCGGTCGAAAAGCTGCTGGGGGCGGAAGCGCCGCCGCGGGCGCGAGTCATTCGAACGATTCTCACCGAGTTGCAGCGCATCGCGAGCCACCTGTTCTGGCTGGGGACGCATGCGCTGGATATCGGCGCGTTGACGCCCCTGTTTTACTGTCTGCGGGAGCGCGAAGAGATCCTGAAAATTTTCGAGAAATTTTGCGGCGCGCGGCTGACGACGCACGCGTTCCGCATCGGCGGCCTGCAATATGAGGCTTACGACGAGCTCGAAAAGGACGTCGAGCGGTTCTGCACGCCCTTTGACAAGCGCGTGGACGAATACGAATCGCTGCTGACCGAGAACCGCATCTGGGTGGGGCGCACCAAGGGCATCGGCATCCTCACCGCCAAGGAAGCGATCGATTACGGCGCGTCCGGGCCGGTGCTGCGCGCGAGCGGCGTGAAATGGGATATCCGCAAAGCGATGCCTTACGCCGCGTACGACCAGTACAAATTTGAAATTCCCACCGGCAAAAACGGCGACACGTACGACCGGTACATCGTGCGCATGGAAGAAATGCGCCAGTCGCGACTGATCTGCCTGCAGGCCATCGAAAATATTCCGGCTGGGCCGATCATGGGCAAAGTCGGCAAAGTGCTGAAGCCGCCGCCGGGCGAGGTTTATCACGCGATTGAAGCGCCCAAGGGCGAGCTTGGCTACTACATTATTAGCGATGGCACAACGCAGCCGTACCGCGTGAGGATTCGCCCGCCTTCGCTCATCAATCTTGAAGCGTTTGACAAAATGATTCGCGGGCACCTGGTGGCGGACGTCGTGGCCATCATCGGCACGCTCGATATCGTATTGGGAGAAGTCGACCGGTAGCGCCATGCTGATGAACGTCCTCCATTTCGTGATTTCCATTTGGGTGCCGCTGGTTTGCGCGCTCATCATCGTGGGCGTCTTGCCGCTCGTTGCGGGATATATCGTATTGATGGAACGCAAAGTCATGGCGGACATGCAGGCGCGGCTCGGACCAATGCGCGTCGGGCCGCACGGATTGCTGCAGCCGATCGCGGACGCGCTGAAGCTGCTCATCAAGGAAGACATCATTCCGGATGAAGCGGACAAGATGATTTTCTGGTTCGCGCCGCTGATCTCCGTGACCGCGGCCATGCTGGCCATGTCGGCGCTCGCGATTGGGCCGTGGTTCCAGATTGCCGACCTGAATGTAGGTCTCCTCTTCATCGTGGGAATCAGCGCCCTTGGGATTTTCGGTATTGTGCTGGGGGGATGGTCCTCGAACAGCCACTACTCACTGCTCGGCGCGCTGCGCAGTGCGGCGCAACTGGTGAGCTACGAAACCGCGGCAGGAATGGCGATTGTGGGAGGATTGCTTCTCGCCGGAACGCTCTCTACGCGGGAAATTATTCAAGCGCAGAACGATTACGGCATGTGGTTTGCCTTTGCCGCACCGGTCGGATTTTTTGTTTACATTGTCGCGTCGATCGCGGAAACCAATCGCGCGCCGTTCGATTTGCCCGAAGCCGAATCGGAACTCGTCGCCGGCTACATGACGGAGTATAGCGGCTTCCGCTGGGCGCTCTATTTCCTCGCGGAATACACGAACATGGTCGTGGTGGCTTCGATTGCCACGACGCTGTTTCTGGGCGGCTGGCTGCGGCCGTTTGCAGGCACGCCGGCATTTAATTTTCTGGATGGTTTGCCGTCGCTGCTGATGCTGGGCGTTGGAGGATATTGCTTCTATCGCGCGCCGAAGCAGCCTGTGAAAGTGCAGAAGCTTTTTATGGTGGCCGTGGGGCTGCTCATGATTTTGGCCGCGATAATTCTGGCAGTGCCGCTGATCCCCGCGGTTGGCACGATGCTTCCCGGGTTGAAGCCGGGATTGCACGGCGCGTTCTGGTTCCTCTTGAAAGTGGGGCTGTACATTTATCTGTTCATGTGGCTGCGGTTTACCTTCCCTCGGTATCGCTTTGATCAGTTGATGCGCCTGGGATGGCAGTTTCTGATTCCGCTTTCCATCGTGAACGTGATGGGAATCGGCGTGGCCTTGGTTTTGCACCGGCACTGGGGATGGAGCCATCTGGCGGCGTTTTCGCTGACGACTTTGATCACGCTGGCAATCGCCGGAGGGCTGGCATCGGCGGAAGACAAGCAAGAGAAAGAGCACGTGATCGTAGGGGAAGCGTAGGAGCTTTTAATATCACAGCCCCTTTTACCCTGAGCTTTGCGAAGGGCTGGCTGTGTGGTTTTTACGGGAGCTAACAAAGGCACACAGCCAAGAGTGGCTGTGCTACTCAAGAAAATGCTCGATCAGATCGTATTTTATTTTTTTGCGGCGCTGGCCGTTGTTTCCGCGATCCTGGTGGTGACGCGGCGCAACGTGGTGCAGAGCGCCATTTTTCTGATCACGGCGCTCTTGGCGACGGCGGGCATCTTTTTGCAGTTGCACGCGGAATTTTTGTTCATCGTGCAGGTGATTCTGTACGCGGGCGGCATCATGGTGCTGTTCGTGTTCGTCATCATGCTGATCAACGTGGATGTTTCGCTGCACCAGGTCCAGTGGAACCGGCAATGGTGGCTTGGGTTCCTGCTGGCGCTCGTGGTGGGCGCGGAACTCTGGATTTCGATTGCCATTGGCCGGTCGCATACCGCGTTTGGCGAGCCCGCTCCGGCAAGCGCTCTCGAGCCGAGCACGCAACTGGTCGGCAAAGTTTTGTTCAACGAATATATGCTGCCGTTTGAAATTGCGTCGATTCTGTTGCTCGTGGCCATGATCGGCGCGGTGGTGATGGCCAAGAAGAAAATATGACGAGGCGGGTGCAGCGATGATTTCCACCAGCCAATATTTGTGGCTCGGCATGGTGTTGTTCACGATCGGCGCTATTGGCGTGGTGACCCGCCGGAACGTGATCATTATTTTGATGTCCATCGAACTGATGTTGAACGCCGTGAACATCAATCTGGTGGCGTTCTCGCGCCTCGTCGGCTCGGCGGAAGGGCACGTGTTCGCCATCTTCATCATCACCGACGCGGCCGCGGAAGCCGCTGTCGGGCTGGGCATCATCATCGCGTTCTTCCGCAATCGGGAGACGCTGCTGGGCGATGAGATGGATTTGCTGAAGTGGTAGAAGGGCCGTGGTCCGTGTCCCGTGAAATGAGAAGAACGTAACAGATCGTTTTTGTCATTCCGAGCGAAGCGAGGAATGACAAAAAGAATGAAGTGGCGGAGTAAGTTGTAAAATTATGATGCCGACGGAATATTTTCTCGCGCATATCTGGCTGATCCCGCTGTTTCCACTGGCGGGCGCGGCGCTGATGTTCTTTTTCGGGCGCAAGTTGCCGAATGTGGGCGTGAATGTCATTTGCGTTGGCAGCGTTTTCCTGGCGATGTGCTACGCCTTCGGCGCGATCTGGCAACTCGTTTCTCGGCCCGTTGCCGAACGCCTGGTCAGTTACAACCTGTTTGACTGGGTCCCTGCCGGCGCGATGCACACAAATGCCGGCAAGCTGATGAACTTCAACGTGCCGTGGGGCGTGATGATCGACCCGCTGACGTGCGTGATGCTGTTCGTCGTCACCGGCGTCGGATTCCTGATCCACGTCTACTCCACCGGGTACATGGCGCACGAGGGCGGTTACTACCGCTTTTTCGGCTACTTGAATCTGTTCATGTTCTCGATGTTGATCCTCATCACGGCGAACAATTTGCTCCTTTTGTTCGTCGGCTGGGAAGGCGTGGGACTGTGCAGCTATCTCCTCATCGGTTTCTACTTTTTGCGTAAGTCGGCCACGGACGCCGGGAAGAAAGCGTTCATCGCCAATCGCGTCGGGGACGCAGGCTTCATCCTGGGGCTGTTCCTGATGCTGGGAACGCTCGGCACGATTCAGTTCACCGAACTCGGCCCGGCGATCGCAGCGGGGCATTTTCAGATGGGCGATGCAGCGCTCACGGCAATCGCGATCCTGCTCTTCGTAGGAGCGACAGGGAAGTCGGCGCAGCTTCCCTTATACGTGTGGCTGCCGGATGCGATGGAGGGCCCGACGCCGGTCAGCGCGTTGATTCACGCGGCGACCATGGTGACCGCCGGCGTGTACATGATCGCGCGCACGAACGCCGTCTTCTCGATGGCGCCGAAGGCGCTGGAAGTGGTCGCCGTCGTGGGCTGCGTCACATCGCTCTTTGCGGCCACAATCGGACTCCTGCAGAACGATATCAAGAAGTTGCTCGCCTACTCGACCATTTCGCAGTTGGGCTACATGTTTCTTGCCTGCGGAGTCGGCGCGTTCACCGCGGGCGTCTTCCACCTGATGACGCACGCGTTCTTCAAAGCCCTGCTCTTCCTCGGATCGGGCAGTGTGATTCACGCGCTCTCCGGCGAGCAGGACATGCGCAAGATGGGCGCCCTTTGGAAGAAGATTCCGACGACGGCAAAAACTTTCGTCATTGCGTCCATCGCGATCGCGGGGATACCGCCGCTGGCGGGCTTCTTCAGCAAGGATGCGATCCTGGGCCACGCGTTTGAGAACAACAAGTTTCTTTGGCTTCTGGGATTCATCACGGCTGGAATGACGGCGTTCTACATGTTCCGGCTCGTGAACATGACGTTCTTCGGCGAATCGCGCGTCGATCATGAAGTCGAGCACCACATCCACGAATCACCAAGCTCGATGACCGTGCCGCTGATGATCCTGGCCGCGCTTTCCGTGGTCGGCGGCTGGGTCGGCTGGCCGGAAGCGCTCGGCGGCAGCGACCGCTTCTCGAAATTTCTCGAGCCCGTGATGGCCAAACACGTGGAAGAAGGCGCCGAAGCGGCTGCCACGCAGGCCGCGTCCGGGGCCTCGGTGGAATATTTGCTTATGCTGGCATCCGTGCTCATCGCGTGCGGCGGCATTTGGCTGGCGTATCGCTGGTACATCCAGCATCCAGAAGTCCCGGACAAGATCGCGGCGGCGAGCCCGTTTCTTTATAAACTGATTTACAACAAGTACTACGTGGATCAGCTCTACGACGCGATGTTCGTGAACCGCATGAAAGATCTGGCCCTCACGCTGGGCTCGTTCGACGTGAATTTCATCAATGGCCTTGGCGTGGACGGATCCGGCTGGCTTACGCGCCTCACCTCGAGCATCTCCGGCATTTGGGATTCCTGGATTGTGGATGGCCTGGTGAACCTGGCCGCGCGGATCGTCTGGCTGTTCAGCTGGCCCGTGCGGATGCTGCAGACCGGGCGCGTGGCGCGGTACGCGCTGTTCATGCTGTTCGGCGTGTTGATTTTTCTGGGCTATTACTTGTGGACGTCGGGTTTCAGGCTGTAGCGCCCGCCTTCAGGCGGGCATTCTGCAATGACGCGACGAATGCCCACCTGAAGGTGGGCGCTACAAATGCCGGGCAAGAAGTTTGGGGCACGATTTGATTTAGAAGAAGGCGAGGCAGGAAGATGGAATTTTACAACACTCACATCCTGACGGTGGTGCTGTTCACGCCGCTGGTGGGGTCGCTGGTGCTGCTGTTCGTGCCGCGCGACAGCGTCACCGCGCACCGCGTCATCGGCAATCTTTTCGGCTTCCTCGGGCTGATCGTTTCGCTGCCGCTGATCTGGCGCTTCAGCCTGGACCCGGCCGCGCCGCGCTACCAGTTCCCGGAAACCTACGACTGGATTCCTTCCATCGGCGCGCGCTACTCGCTGGGCATCGACGGCATCAGCCTGCTTCTCGTCATGCTGACAACCCTCCTCGGCGCGATTTCGATTCTTTCGTCGTGGAGCGCCATCAAGATGCGCACGAAGGAATATTACATTCTCTTCCTCTTGCTTCAAGTGGGCATGCTGGGCGTGTTCATGGCGCTCGATTTTTTCCTCTTCTACATGTTCTGGGAAGTGATGCTCGTCCCGATGTATTTCCTGATCGGCGTGTGGGGCAGCGACCGGCGCTTGTACGCAGCGATCAAATTTTTCCTATACACCTTGGTCGGTTCGGTGATCATGCTTCTGGGAATCCTGGCGCTGTATTTCAAAGCGGGCGGCGGCACATTCGATATGCCGACGCTGCTCGCCTCCGCCGCGCAGTTTGATACGCACACGCAAGTGCTGCTCTTCTGGGCGTTCTTCTTCGCGTTTGCGATTAAGGTCCCGATGTTCCCGTTCCACACCTGGCTGCCGGACGCGCACACCGAAGCGCCCACGGCGGGCTCCGTCATCCTGGCGGGCGTTTTGCTGAAAATGGGCACGTACGGGTTCATCCGTTTCTCGCTGCCGCTCCTGCCGCAGGACGCCGCGGCACGCCACAAGATTGTCACCATCATGCTGGTCGTTTCGATCATCGGAATTATTTACGGCGCGCTCGTCTGCATGATGCAGAAGGACATGAAGAAGCTGATCGCCTACAGCTCGGTCAGCCACCTGGCCTTCTGCACGCTCGGAATTTTCGCGCTGACGCCGAACGGCCTATCCGGCAGCGTGATTCAGCAGATCAACCACGGCCTCTCTACCGGCGCGCTCTTCTTGATCGTCGGCGTGCTGTACGAACGCCGGCATACGCGTCTGATTTCGGAGTACGGCGGCCTCTCAACGCCCATGCCGGCTTTTGCCGCCATCTATATGATCGCCACGCTCAGCTCGCTGGGCTTGCCTTTGCTCAACGGGTTTATCGGCGAGTTCGTGATCCTGCGCGGGACGTACGAAGTCAGCATCAAGTACGCGGCCTGGGCCGTGATTGGCATTATCCTGGGCGCCGCCTACTTGCTGTGGCTCTACCAGCGCGTGATGTTTGGATCGGTCACCAATCCCGCGAACGAGCATTTGGCGGACCTGAACGCGCGTGAATACGCGACGCTGGTTCCCTTGATTATTCTGTGCTTTTGGATTGGAATTTATCCGAAGCCGCTGTTCCGTGTGCTGGAGCGGCCCGTGCAGCAGATCGTCGAGCAGATCAATCCCGGTTATTACGGCGCGGAGCGCGCCGCCGCTCCCGCGGCTACTCCCGCTCTGGCACCTGCGGATGCAAGCGGTGGGACAACAGGCATGCCCGGAATGAGTATGCCGTCCAGTACCGAGACATCTCCCGCTGCCGGTGCGGAAAAGAAGTAGACGAGGCGATGAGCCAACATGCTTAAGGCGTTCCAGACATTCATGCAGCAAGACGGCGGCGGCCTGCTCCTGCCGGAGATGATGCTCGTCCTGTTTGCCATGGGCATCCTGCTCACCGATTACTTGCTCGAGGCTCGCGACAAATATTTCAACGCCCTGATGGCCATGCTGGGCGTAATCTTCAGCGGCATCTGCCTGTGGCAATTGCGCCTAGTTGCCGACCGCGGGGCCGTCGGCTTCAGCAACTCTCTGCTCGTCGATCCGTTTTTCCTGTTTTTCGGTTTCATTTTCCTCATCGCCACGGCGCTGGTCATCATCCTTTCGGTCCGGTATCTCCAACTCGAAGACGAAAATCACGGCGAGTATTACGCCCTGATGCTTTTCGCCACCGTTGGCATGATGTTCATGGCGTCCGGCTATGACTTGGTCGTGCAATTTCTGGGCCTCGAAACGATGGCGATCAGCTTTTATGTGCTGGCGGGATTCCTGCGGCGCGACAAGCGTTCGAACGAAGGCGCGGTGAAATACCTGCTGCTGGGCGCTTTCAGTTCGGCGATCCTGGCCTACGGCTTCTCGATCCTTTACGGGATCGGCGCCATGGCCAACCTCAGCTCTATTGGCCAGTCGCTGCCTCCCAGGACCAATCTGGACGTGATAGCGGTCGCGGTGGAGGCAAGGGGCCATACGGACCTGTTCGTGCTTCTAGCGCTCGCTACGGTGGCTGCGGGGCTTTTCTTCAAGGTAGCCGCCGTGCCGTTCCACCAATGGGCTCCGGACGTGTACGAGGGCGCTCCCACGCCGATTACGGCCTACATCAGCGTGGCGTCCAAGACGGCGAGCTTCGCCCTGTTACTGCGCCTGCTGCTCACCGTGTTCTGGCCGGTGCGGGTCGATTGGGAGATGCTGATCGCGGGCGTAGCCATCGCGTCCCTCACGGTTGGAAACCTGGCCGCGATTACGCAGACGAATGTGAAGCGCATGCTGGCGTACTCCTCGATTTCCCATGTGGGCTACGTCCTGCTCGGAATCGTGGCGGCGGCATCGAGCCCGCTCGGTTTCCTGGCCGGCATGAAGGGTGTTGCTTTTTACCTTTTCGTTTACGCGTTCATGACCATTGGCGCGTTTGCCGTGCTGATCGTGCTGCAGCGGCAGGGAATCATCGGCGACGAACTGGACGATTTGAACGGCCTGTACCGGCGCAGCCCGCTGTCCGCGCTGATGCTGCTAATCTTCATGCTTTCGCTGGCCGGGATTCCGCCTCTGGCGGGCTTCCTCGGAAAATATTTTATCCTGCAGTCGCTGATCGATACCGGGCACGTCCGTCTCGCGCTGTTCGGCGCGCTCTACATCGTCCCTGCGCTGTACTACTATTTCCGGATCGTCGCGCACGCGTATTTGTACGAACCAGGCAATGCGCCGTTGCCGATCGTCAGCATCGGGCAGAGAATTGCTTTCGCCGTGATGTGTTTCGTGACCTTGGCTGCCGGGATTTACCCCGAGCCTTTCGTGCGTCTGGCGACTTACTCGCTGTTCTTCCCGTCAGGTTTCAGTGGCCACTGAAGACCCAGTCTCGCCTTCCTCCCCATCACCGCGAAAACGGCCGGCAGAAGGTGTGCGGCAGTTCTCCGATATTATGGAGTTGCCGTTCCTGCTGGTCGCCAGCGTAGGCATTGGCGGAGGAGCGGGATATTTCCTGGACAAACATTTTCATACCTCGCCCGTATTTACTCTGATTCTGGGTTTGCTGGGCTTTGCCGGGGGCATGATCCAATTGGTGCGCCGGTTGTCAAAGGACACTTAGGACGATGGCAGAGTCGGACTCCTTTTATGTTGCCGCCGAGCACCGCATCGAGTGGATGACGCTTGCCTTTGGATTGGCCGGAGCCGTGTTTGTCCTCATGCGCTGGGGTGCGCGTCCCGCAGAGGGAGTGGCACTTGGCGCCGCGCTCGCGTGGCTCAATTTTCGCTGGCTGAAGCAGGGCGTCACCGCTCTCGTTAAACTTTCGACGGCGCAGGCCGGCTCGGAGCACGCCCGGGTACCTGTGAGCGTTTACGCTAAGTTCTTTGGACGCTTCGCTTTGCTGCTGGTGGTGGTCTATGTTATTCTTTCGCGTTCCTGGTTGCCTGTGGCTGCGGTGCTCGGAGGATTGTTCGCGGTCGTTGCGGCCGTGATGATCGAGCTGATGTGGGAACTCCTGCGCACCAGGCGTGAAACGGAAACACACACTTAGAGCCGGTTTTTGCGCGGCTCAATCCCGGGGTCAACTGGAAAAATGGAAGAGCAAGTCTTAGGTGTGACAAAACTGGTCAATGCGCTCTTGGGAAAGCCCGCGTTGGCATTGCTGGCGGCGCTGCACATTCATCCCGAGAATACCGAGTACCCGATTCCGAATCACATCGCCATGGAATTCGTTGTCTTTCTGATCGCGATTGTGTTTTTCACGTGGCTGAAGGGACGCCTGTCCGTGGACAATCCCGGCGGCGCGCAGCAGTGCATGGAGGCGCTCCTGACGAATTCCATGGGCGTGGGCGCAAGCGATTTGCTCGAAGACACCGCCGGCCACAACGCCTTGCAGTACCTCCCCATGATCGGCAGCATCGGCATGTTTGTGTTGATGAGCAATCTGATCAGTCTGGTTCCCGGATTTTCCTCTCCGACCGCCGAGAAGACGGTGCCCCTCGGTTGCGCGATCGTCGTTTTTCTTTACTACAACTGGGCCGGCTTGATGCATCACGGGCCGCTCAAATACAGCAAGCAGTTCCTCGGGCCTGTTTTGGCCATGTCTCCGATCATGGTGATTGTCGAAATTGTGAGTCATCTCGCCAGGCTGCTTTCACTCACGGTTCGTCTTTGGGTCAACATGCTCGTCAGCGAGCTGCTGTACGTAACATTTCTTGGTTTGACGCTTTCGCTCTTCCTGTTCGTGGGAAAACTCAACGGGCTGGGATACGTGCTGGCGCCAGTTCCGTTGCTGGCCCCGCCGCTTTTTCTTCTGTTGCACATCTTTGTCGGATTTGTTCAGGCATTCGTTTTCACTTTGTTGCCGATCATTTATTTGGGCGGGGCAGTAGGCGAAGAGCACTAATCGGCTCCTGTTTTATAGAGGCCTATTTATACCGGCATGATCCGCTGTCTCGCGTGAGCCCGGCTGCAAGAGGGATGTCCGGGAACCACCTCCGAGCGGCTATTCTTAGTGAAGGAGAAACACGATGAAGAAGTATTCGATGATTCTGTTTGCGCTTCTGGCGGTGGCTTTCGTCGCTCCGGCTGCGTTCGCGCAGGCGGGTGCGGCGGGCGCCGCGGAGCCGACCAACTGGGTGGCCATCACTTCGGGCTTTGCCATGGCGATCGCCTCGGCATTTTGCGGCATGGCGCAGGCCCGCGCAACGTCTTCGGCCTGCGAAGGCCTGGCTCGCAACCCGGGCGCGGCCGCTCCCATTCGGTTCGCACTGCTGCTGGCGCTGGTGCTGATCGAGTCGATGGCGCTCTACACGTTTGCCATCATATTCGCCAAGGTCAAGTAAGCGATTTCGTCTTTGGATTTTCGCGGCACGCTCTCGGACTCTCGAGGGCGTGCCGCTTTGTTTCTAGTGGCACACGCTTCAGCCTGTGAGGTTTTTCGCGCGCGCGACAGCAAAGCAAACAGGCTGAAGCGTGTTCCACTAAAACCTATCGGATATTCAGCGCGGCTTTGGCGGCGAAATCGATGATCCGGGCGGGGAACAATCCGGCAAAGACCGTGCCGGCGGCGGCAATCCACAATACCGCGGAGAGCGTCCACGGGACGGGCTCGGCGGCAATTTCTTTCGCAGGCTCGCGCATATACATGACGACGATGACGCGCAGGTAATAGTAGGCGCCGATGACGCTGTTCAGGGCCAGCAGGATCGCGAGCCAGATCAAATTGGATTCGAGGGCCGCATTGAAGACGTAGAATTTTCCGAGAAACCCCGCCGTGATGGGCAATCCCAGAAGTGAAAGCAGAAATAGCGACAGACATGCGGCCATCGCGGGCTGCCGCCGCGCGAGCCCTGTAAAATCCTCGATGTCAACATGGCGCTCGCCCGGCCCGCCGAGTTGCGCGACGATCAGGAACGCGCCCATTTTCACGAGGGCGTAGCCGACGAGGTAGAACAGCGCCGCGGCAATCCCCTCCGTCGGGTGATCCGTGGCGGCTGCGGCCGTGAGAGCGACGAGAATGTATCCCGCGTGCGCGATCGAGCTGTAGGCCAGCATGCGCTTCACGCTCGTTTGCACGATGGCCGACAAATTTCCGGCGAACATGCTGAGCGCGGCCGCCACCCACAGCGCCCAGAACCACAGCGGCGCCGCGGCGTCAATGCTCGCCATAATGCGCAAGGCCAGGGCGAACGCGGCGGCCTTGGGACCCGTCGAGAGCAGCGCGGTGACCGGCGCGGGAGCGCCTTCATACACATCCGGCGTCCAAAGCTGAAAAGGCGCCGCGGCGACCTTGAAGGCCAGACCGACAAAAATAAATCCGAGGCCGATCTTCAAGAGGGTGTGCGCGGAATCGTTGGCGAGCGGCGTCATCAGATCGAGATGCGTCGATCCTGTGGCGCCAAACGACAGCGCGATCCCGTACAGGAAAAAAGCAGTGGCGAACGATCCGAGGAGAAAATATTTCATCGCCGCTTCGTTGGAGCGCGGGGCATCTCGCCGGTAACTCGCCAAAATGTAGGACGAGATGGAACTCATTTCCAGGCCGATGAAGGCCGTTAATAACTCGTGCGCCCCTGCCATCACGCCCATTCCGGCCGTCGCAAACAGGATCAGCGCGCAAAACTCGGCGGCGTCCAGATCGTCGCGCTTGAGGTAGCCGATCGAACCGAGAATCACCAGGAACGCCGCGCCGCACACGATCCAGTGGACAAACAGGCTGAACGAGTCCGCACGGAAAAGGCCCGAATAGGCGGGCCCCGGATACACCCAGGGAAAATACGTCGAGGCCAGGGCGAGCGCCGCTCCTACGAGCGAAATGCCTGCCAGTACGCCGTGGCGCGCCTTCGAGACAACAGGCGAGAGCAGCATGACCAGCATCCCGAAGCCGCAGAGGACGATCTCGGGCGCAATCCTGTACAGGTCTTGGATGGGTGGGAACATTTATTTCAATTTCACCGAGTCTGCCGCGCCGGCGTACGCCGCGGCGTTCAAGCCGTGCAGCGTCACGGGGGCATAGTCCAAATCCATGCTGCTCGTGCCATGAGTGCGCGCGCCGCCTGCGTTGTACGCCTGCGGGCGCTGCATGAGTTGCAAAACGTTTTGCGTGTAGGCTTCGGTGCGCCGCGTGAAGAACGGAGAGCCGATGCCCATCCAAAGAATGAGCGCTGCCATCACGAACAGGATCCCTCGCTCGCGCATTTCTAGATCCGGGAGCCTGCCGTTCTTGTCTTGCGTGATGCTGCCAAAGAACACGCGCTGGTAAGACCAGAGCAGATAGACGGCCGAGAGAATAACGCCGAGCGCGGCCCAGGACGCCCAATCCGCATGCTTCTGAAACGTGCCCGCGAGAATCAGGAACTCGCCGACGAAGCCGTTGAGCATCGGCAGTCCCGCGGAGGCAAAGCAGGAAAACAGATACAGCGCCGCCAGAACAGGCATGGGCGTGGCAAGGCCGCCGAATTCCGATATCAAATGCGTGTGCCGCCGGTCATACAGCATCCCGACGCACAGGAACAGCGCGCCGGTCGAGATCCCGTGATTCAGCATTTGGTAGACGGCGCCCTGAATGGAAATCGCGTGAAACGCGAAAATTCCGAGCACGACAAATCCCAAGTGGCTGACCGAGGAGTACGCCACCAAGCGCTTCAAATCGACCTGAACCATGGCCACCAGCGCCCCATAAATGATGCCGATGATCGCCAGTACCGCAATATACGGCGCAAACTCGCGCGCGGCGTCCGGAAACAGCGGCAGGCAGAAGCGCAGCATGCCGTAGATGCCCATCTTGAGCAGGACGCCCGCGAGCATCACCGAGCCCGCCGTGGGCGCCTCGGTGTGCGCGTCCGGCAGCCACGTGTGCAGAGGGAAGAGCGGCACCTTGATCGCGAACGCGAGGAAGAACGCGCCGAAAAGCAAATATTCCGTTCGAATGGGCAGCGTGACCGTGCCGTTCGAAAGCAGCGCCTGAATCTGCGAGACGTCGAATGTGGGATAGCCTGCGACCGCGGTGATGCGGTAGAGCCACAAAATCGCCACGAGCATCAGGATCGAGCCGAACATCGTGTACAGCACGAACTTCAGCGCGGCATAGATGCGCCGCCCGTGTCCCCAGATGCCGATCAGGAAATACATCGGGATCAGCATCACTTCCCAGAACAAAAAGAAGAGGAAAAGGTCGAGCGAAACGAAAACGCCGATCACTCCGGTTTCCAGCACCAGCAGCGAGATGAAGAAGCCTTTCACGCGCTGGTCAATCGATTTCCAGGACGCGAGGACCGAAATCGGCGTAAGCAGAGTGGTCAGCAGGATGAGAAACAGGCTGAGCCCGTCGATGCCCAGGTGATAGTGAATCGGCGGCTGGGGAATCCAGTTGTGGAACTCTTCCAACTGGTATCCGGCCGCGTGCAGGTCAAAGCCACGCAGGAGCATGAGCGAGGCCACGAACTCGACGACGGCCACTGTCATAGCTAGGCGGCGAATCCAGACATGATCGTCATCGCGCAGGAGAAGAAGCGCCAGCACGCCTATGACGGGCCAAAATGTCAGGAACGAAAGCAAGTAAGCTGGCTGCACGTCAGTCCACCATCCAGAGCAGCAGGGAAGTGAAAACCAGGACGCCCAGGACGATCCAGGTGGCGTAGCTGCGGATGTTTCCGGTGGTCGCGCGGCGTACACGGTCTCCCGTTTCGCGGGAAACGAAGGCGACGCCGTTCACCGTGCCATCGATGGCGCGCTCGTCAACCGCGTGCCACAGAACTTTGTCGGAAAACCAGACCAGCGGGCGCACGATCACGGCAGCGTACAATTCGTCGATAAAATATTTTCCGAAGAAAAGTTTGTACACCGGAGAAAGCGAGTCCGCCAGCTTCTTTGGCGCCTCCGGGCTCTTGATGTAGAACCACCACGCCAGGAAAAAGCCGAGAAGCCCGGCGATCACGGGCGCGCCAAGCAGGGCTTGCAAAATTTCCCCGCCGCCTCCGGAAGATTCGGCAGCGGCAGCGGCCGGTTGCGCGCCGGTTGCCAGCACGGGAGCGAGAAATTGCTGGAAGTGGTTCACGCCGCCCAAGAGTTGCGGCGCGGCCATCCATCCGCCACAGACGGAGAGGACAGCCAGAACGATGAGGGGTATCGTCATGTTCTTGGGCGATTCGTGCACATGCACGTGGTGCTCGTCATACCGCGGGGCGCCGAAGAAGGTCAGGAACAGCAAGCGGAACATATAAAAGGCAGTGAGTCCCGCAGTCAGGACTCCGAGGCCCCAGAGCACAGGGCTAACGCGCTGGGCTTCATTCAGGATTTCGTCCTTGCTGAAGAATCCGGAAAAACCGGGCGCGCCCGCGATCGCGAGCGTGGCCATGAACATCGTCCAGAACGTGACCGGAATTTTCTTGCGCAGGCCGCCCATCTTGCGCATGTCCTGTACGCCGCCCATGGCGTGGATCACGCTGCCCGCCGCGAGGAAGAGCAAGCCTTTGAAGAAGGCATGCGTCATCAGGTGAAAAATTCCCGCGCCGAAAGCGCCCACGCCGCAAGCGAGGAACATGTATCCGAGCTGGGAGACCGTGGAGTAGGCGAGCACTTTCTTGATGTCGGTTTGCACGAGGCCGATCGTGGCCGCGAATAGCGCCGTCGCGCACCCGATCATGCCGACCCACTGCATGGCCACCGGCGCGTTCAGGAAAATCGCGTGCGAGCGCACCACCATGTAAACGCCTGCCGTCACCATCGTCGCCGCGTGGATCAGCGCGCTGACCGGCGTGGGACCTTCCATCGCGTCCGGCAGCCAGACGTAGAGCGGAAGCTGCGCGGATTTTCCAGCCGCGCCGACGAACAGCAGAAGCGCAATCGTGGTGAGCGTGCCAATCTGCCCGGCGGGATCGGCGGCCATGCCGGCGGCGCGCGGCAGAACGATGGAGAAATTGAGCGATCCGAAAGTGCGGAAAATCAGGAACAGGCCGAGAAGGAATCCGAAATCGCCGATGCGGTTTACCCAGAATGCTTTATTACCGGCGTTCGTGGCGGACTGCTTCAGGAAGAAGAACCCGATCAGCAGGTAGCTGCACAGCCCGACGCCTTCCCAGCCGACAAACATCAGCAGGTAGTTGGCCGCCAGGATCAGCACCAGCATGAAGAACATGAATAGGTTGAGGTAGGAAAAAAACCGGCGGTAGCCTGGATCGTCGTGCATGTATCCCGTGGAATAGATGTGAATCAGCCAGCCCACGCCGGTGACGACCAGAAGCATGACCACGGTGAGCTGGTCCACCTGCAGCGCGAAGTCCGCCTGAAATCCTCCGGCGGTGATCCAGGTAAAGTAGTCTTTGATCCAGGGAATCTGGTTTGGAGAAAGCGTAAAGAATTCGCGCACCGCCTCGAGCGCCACGAGAAACGACAGCGTGGTCGAGGAAAGCGCCACGGCGGAAATGATGCGCTTCGGCCAGCGTCCGCCAAATATTCCATTGGCGGCGGCGCCCAGGAGCGGCAGCAGCGGAATGATCCAGAGATAATTGAGAACCGGCATCAGTCTTTCAGCGAATCCACGTTTTCCACGTTGAGCGTTCCCCGGTTGCGGTGAATGAGGATGATGATCGCCAGGCCAACGGCAGCTTCGGCCGCGGCCACGACGATCACGAAAAAGACGAATACCTGTCCCTGCAGCTGGCCGAGCAAGCGGCTAAAGGAAACGAACGCCAGATTGACGGCGTTGAGCATCAGCTCAATGGACATGAATATGGTGAGGATGTTGCGTTTGAAAATAAACGCAATCACGCCCAATCCGAACAGGACGGCGCTGAGCACCAGAAAGTACGAAGTTGGAACCACTACTCCCCCAGAGTGCTTCTTTCACTTGTGTTGCGCCCGTCCGCCGCGGCGGACGGGCACTTTCAACTCAAGCAAATGCTCGCCTGAAGGCGAGCACTACACGGCCCCGGTCGAATCGACCCGGGCCTAGTTGGACTCTTCGCGGCGCGCCAGGACCAGAGCGCCCAGCAAAGCGATCAAAATCAGAAACGACGTCAGCTCAAACGGAAACACGTATTCGCGGAAGAGCAGCGTCGACAGGTCGCGCGTCGATACCGTTTCCGCCGGCGCCGAACCGAGGTGCGACGTGGCCCGCCCGATCCAATAGGCCACTTCCACGAGGAACACAACCCCGAGCGGCGCGCCCACAAAGCGCGCCATGCGGCTCACGTTCGAGCGGTCTTCTTCCCCGGCATTGAGCAGCATGATGACAAAAACAAAGAGCACCATGATCGCGCCGGCATACACGATGATCTGCACGGCGGCCACAAATTCCGCGCCTTGCAGCAAGTAAAGTCCAGCGAGCGCGACCATGACGACGATCAGCGACAGGGCGCTGTGGATCGGGTGGCGCTGCAGGATCAGGCTGACCGCTCCCGCCACGGCCACCGCCGCGAGGACCAGGAACATCGCGATTTGCGGCGTGATCATCGTATTGCTCAGTATGCTACTTTTGACTCGAATCTCATGGTTGTGTCAGCACAATCGCCAGGCTCGTGATCACCACGTTCAAGATTGAAAGCGGGAGAAGCAGCTTCCATCCGAAATTCATCAGCTGATCGTAACGGAAACGCGGAAGCGTCCCGCGCACCCAAACATAAATAAACAGGAAAACCGCGATCTTCAGCAGAAACCAGAACGGTCCTTGGATAAATTCGATAACGCCCGGCTGGCCGCAAAATACTCCAAGTCCGCACAGGGCGACTCCCAGAACCGGCAATACAATCCGCCCAAACACCGTGAGATAACGGACGCCATGCACGATCAAGGCGAATCCCGCCAGGGCGAAGACCGCCGAGGGAATGAAGTGCGTCCAGGCGAACAGGCGAGTCTGCGGAAACGGGGAGAGCCATCCGCCAAAAAATAAAATTGTCGCGAGGCAGGAAACCGTAATCATGCTGGCGTATTCGGCCATGAAAAACATGGCGAATTTGAAGCTGGCGTACTCAGTGTGAAACCCGGCGACGAGTTCGGATTCGGCTTCGGCGAGGTCGAAAGGCGCACGATTGGTTTCGGCCACCGCGGAGACGAAAAACAGGAAAAAACCCAGAATTTGCGGCATGGGCGAGCCAATCAGATTCCATCGCGGCACGAATCCCCAGTGAAAACCCTGCTGCGAGGTCACGATTTCGCTGAGATTAAACGTTCCGGCCATCAGGATCACGCCCACGACCGACATCGTGAGCGCCAGTTCGTAGCTGATCATTTGCGCCGAGCTGCGCAGGCCGCCGAGCAGCGGATATTTGCTGTTGGACGACCAGCCGGCCAGCGCCACGCCGTACACTCCCATCGAAGTAATCGCGAATAAAATCAAGAGGCCGATGTTTAGATTCGTGATGCCCGTCGGTGTCGGCTGGCCGAACATCGTCAATCCCTTTGGCCCAAAGGGAATCACGGCGATCGAAGTGATGGCGAGAGACAGCGCCAGAAATGGCGCGAGAAAATAGGCAAACTTGTCCGCGGCCGCAGGCGTCACGTCTTCCTTGAACAGAAATTTGACGCCGTCGGCCAGCGGCTGCAGCAAGCCGTGCGGACCGACACGATACGGTCCCCAGCGCGCCTGAATATGCGCCACGACCTTGCGCTCAAACCAGGTGAGATAGGCGAGCGCCGTCAGAAGCACGAAAAGGAGGATGACCACCTTGGGCAGCACGACGATGAGAAGCGGATGCTGCGCGGCTAGCTCGTTCACGGGCGCGCCTCCACTTCCACTTCTTCTTCGGCTGCTTCCGGCAGGGAACGAACCATGGTGCAGTAGCGGGTCAAACTGCCGCTGGTGAACAGCGTGTCGCCCGAGGAGAAGATCGAGCCTGCCGGGACATCGAATTTCGCGTTGCCGTTGGCGGAGGAAACAGGAGAAGTTCGCTCCGCTTCGCCGAGCAGCAGCGTGGCCATGGCGAGGTTGTAGCCCGGCACCCACTGGCGGATTTCGTCGAAGGCGGCTTCCGGCGTGCGCAGGCGGATGGCTTGCCCGAGGCCGTGCTGCGCCAGTTGGAAGGAAAGAATTCGCAGGATATCGAAATCCGAACGAGTGCCCATCACGTCGCCGCCCTTGCGCACGAGTTGCACTTCGCCCGAGCTATTCGTCATGGTCCCGTTTTTCTCATAAGCAGCGGCGGCGGGCAGAACGATGTCGGCAAGCTGCGCGGTCTCGGTGAGGAACAAATCCTGCACGATGAGTAAGTCGAGCTTACCCAGGCGGCCCGTTGCGGAGACGCCAAAAGTTTTTACCGGGTTCGCGCCCACGACACAGAGCGCGTGCAATTCTCCCTTTGCTGCGGCCGCGAGCATTCCGCGCGCGTTCATTCCAGGCTTTTCCGGCAGCTTCGCGCCCCACAGCGCGCCAAATTTCTCTCGCGCATTCGCGTCCGTAACGGGGACGTAGCCGGGGAGCATGTCAGGGAGTTGGCCCATGTCCGCCGCGCCGCGCGAATTCGCATAGTCGCCGAGAGCCATATAGCGGGTGTGGCCGGGAAGGGAATAGCCGAATTTCGCAATGTCCTGGACTGCGGCGCCGCTCAGTTCCGCGCCGAAGACAATGACCACGTTGCTCTCTTTTTCGAGCGAAGTTTTCAGCGAGGAAAGCCGCTCGATCGTCCCGGCATCGAGCTGCGCTTCGCCGCCGGCGAGCCAGCGGACGGCGGTCGCTTCGCGGCCCTCGGGCACTTCGGCAAATCCCCTGGCTTTGCGCAGCAGCTTAATGGATTTTGAATTGATGATGTACAGGCGCGCGCCGCGATGGCGGATGGCGGAACGAATCTGCCAGGCGGCCAGCGGGCTCTGCTCGGTCGGATCGTGCCCGATAAGCAATACGGCGTCCGCCTCGTACAGCTGCGTCATGGTGGCGCAGGCGTCGCCGGCTTGAGTGCCGAGCGCGGCGATCAGGCTGGCGTAATCCGCGGTGCGGTGATGATCGATGTTGTTCGTGCCGATGGACGCGCGTGCGATGCGCCCCAGCAGATAATTCTCCTCGTTTGTCGTGCGATTCGAGCCGATGAAGCCGATCGAATCCGCGCCGGACGCTTTGTGTACCTCGGCGAGACGCCGAGAAACTTCGGCCAGGGCATCTTCCCAGCTTGAGGGCACCAGCTGGCCATCGCGACGCACGAGAGGCAGCTTCAGGCGCTCCGGGTGCCTCGTGAAATCAAATCCGAAGCGGCCTTTCACGCAAAGAAAATCCTTGTTGAATCCGGAGAGATCGCGATTGTTGGCGCGCAGGATTTCATTGTTGCGCACGCTGAGCGTGGTCTTGCAGCCGTTCGAGCAATGCGTGCAGACCGTCGAGACGTAGCTCATCTCCCACGGGCGCGTCTTGTAGCGATACGTCCCGCTCGTGAGTGCGCCGACGGGGCAGATATCGATGCACATGCCGCATTCTTCGCAGTCCAGGTGATCCTCGCCGTTCGGAATGATCACCGATTGCGAGCCGCGCGCTCCCACGCCGAGCGCTTTGACGTCCATGCCCTCGTCGCACACGCGCACGCAGCGGAAACACAAAATGCACCGCGGCGCGTCGTAATAAACCGCTTCCGACCACTTCTGCTCCGGCACGTGGCGCTTTTCTTCGTTGAAGCGGCTCTTGTCCGCGCCGTACGTGAAAACCATGTCCTGCAATTCGCACTCGCCGCCCTTGTCGCACACGGGACAATCGAGCGGATGATTGGCGAGAAGAAATTCCAGCATGCCTTTGCGCGCTTCATGCACTTGCGGCGTGCTGGTGCGGACCACCATGCCGGGCATGGCAACCAAAGTGCACGCGGTCTGCAGCTTGGGCGCTTTTTCCACTTCGACCAAACACATGCGGCAAGCCGCTTGCAACGACAGGCCGGGAAAATAGCAGAACGACGGAACTTCAATGCCCATGCGGCGCGCGGCTTCGATCACGAGCGTCCCGGGCGGGACCGTGACGTCGTGGTCGTCAATCTTCAGCGTGATATCTTTTGAATCGGCCATATTGTCCCGGGATCCTCAGCGGACCGCGGCCATGACGTCGGCCGGCCTGTACGGACATTTTCCGGAAAGATGTTCTTCAAACTCGTTCCGCCATTTCTTGACGATGCTGATGGTGGGCATCGCGGCGGCGTCGCCGAGCGGGCAGAAGGTGCGGCCCAGCATGTTTTTCGCCAGATCGCCCACAAGTGTAATGTCTTCTGGGCGGCCGAGGCCGGAATGGAAACGGTCCAGCATCTTGCGCAGCCAGCCCGTGCCTTCGCGGCAGGGAATGCACCAGCCGCAGGATTCATGCGCGTAAAAATGCATGATGCGCCGCGCGAGGTCCACCATGCACGTGTCTTCGTCGATCACGACGAGGCCGCCTGAGCCGAGCATCGAGCCGGCTTTGGCGACGGAATCGTAATCCATATTTACGTCAATTTCCTCGGCCGTCAGCAGCGGGCAGGAACTGCCTCCCGGTATGACGGCCTTAAGCTTTCTGCCGTTTCTCATTCCGCCGGCGACGTCTTCGATGATCTTGCGCAGAGGAAAACCCATCGGCAATTCGTAAATGCCGGGCTTGTTGACGTGCCCTGAAACGCAGAAAAGCCGCGTGCCTCCATTTTTCGGCGATCCGATGCCCGCGTACCATTCGCCTCCGCGACGCAGAATTTCCGGTGCGGAAGAGAGCGTCTCGACGTTGTTGATGACCGTCGGCGAACCGTACAGCCCGACGACAGCAGGGAACGGAGGCCGGATGCGCGGATAACCGCGCTTGCCTTCGAGCGATTCCATCAGCGCCGATTCCTCGCCGCACTCGTACGCGCCCGCTCCGGTATGCGTGACGAGGTCGAAATCAAATCCGCTGCCGAGAATGTTCTTGCCGAGATAGCCTGCCTTGTAGGCTTCCTCGACGGCCCCGTCCAGGATGTCCAGAACGTAGCGATATTCGCCGCGAACGTAAATGTATCCCTGATGCGAGCCGACAGCCCGTCCTGCAATCACGACGCCTTCGATCAACTGATGCGGCATCATTTCCATCAGCGGGCGATCCTTGCACGTGCCGGGCTCGCTTTCATCCGCGTTGCACAGGACGTATTTGGGTTTGGCGGATTCCTTGGGGACAAAGCTCCACTTCATTCCGGTTGGAAATCCCGCGCCACCGCGCCCGCGCAGATTTGATTTTTTCACTTCATCGATGACCTGCTCGGGAGTCAATTCCTTGAGCGCGCGCTCCATCCCTTTATAGCCGTCATGCGCGAGGTAGACTTCCAATTTGTGCGAATCCTTGACGCCGAAGAGTCGGCTGATGACCGGGACCTCGGCGGGATGCCGTTCTTTCACCGAGCCCGTAATCGGCGTGGAAGTCTGCGGCTTTCGTCCGGTTTCGAGCGCCTCGAAAATTTGCGTGGTGCGTTCGATGGTCAGATTTTCGTAGAAGTCGTAATTCACCTGCATGGCCGGAGCGCCGGTGCAGGCGCCGAGACACTCCACTTCCTCTAGGGAAAATACGCCGTCCTCGGTGGTTTCCTTGTGGCCTATCTCCAGCTTTTTCTGGACGAATTCGTAGAGCTTGTTGCCGCCGCGAAGCATGCAGGACACATTCGTGCAGACCTGCACGTGGAATTTCCCGGCGCGCTGGCGGCGAAGCATCGAGTAATACGCCATCGTTTCGGTCACTTGCAGCGTGTTCAGGCCGAGCCGCGCGGCGATTTCCCCGATCATTTCATCGCTGACGTAGCCGAACTGATCCTGCGCGTACAGCAGCATGGGGATCAGCGCCGAACGCTTCACCGGATAGCGGCTTTCGAGCGTTTGGAATTTCGTTTCCAGTTGCGGGGGCAAATTCATCAGCGGTCAATCTCCCCGAGGACAATATCCAGCGTCCCGATGCTGGCGATCGCGTCGGCCACCAGGTGGCCCACCACCATCTTCTGGAGCGCTTGCAGATTCACAAAAGATGGCGCGCGCATCCTCATGCGATACGGCTTTGGCGAACCGTCGCTCGCGAGGAAACAACCCAGCTCGCCGCGCGGCGATTCGATGCGCTGATAGACTTCGCCGGGCGGTGGCGCGAACCCTTCCGTAAAAATCTTGAAGTGGTAGATCAACGCTTCCATTTCCGTCTTCATTTTTTCGCGCTGCGGCGGAACGATTCCGGGGGCATCCGCCTTGATGGGACCCTCCGGCGGAATTTTTTCGAGGGCCTGGCGGACGATCTTCAGGCTCTCGCGCATTTCCGCAACGCGGCACAGGTAGCGAGCGTAGCAATCGCCCTCTGTGCGCACGGGCACCTGAAAATCGAATTCGTCGTAACTCGAGTAGGGAAAATATTTCCGGACGTCATAATCCACGCCGGAGCCGCGCAGCGACGGTCCGGAAACTCCCATCGCGATCGCATCCTTGGCACTCAGCACGCCCACGCCTTGCGTGCGCCCGATCCAGATCCGGTTCTTGGTCAGCAATTCCTCGTACTCATCGAAGCGGGAAGGGAACGTCTGGACAATTTTCTGGACGTGATCGGTCCAGCCGACCGGTGGCTCGAGAGCGAGGCCGCCAATACGGAAATAGCTGGTCATCATCCGCTGGCCGCTGACGAGCTCAAAAATCTTGAGAATTTCCTCGCGCTCGCGGAAACAGTAGAGGAACACCGACATCGCGCCCAGGTCGATCGCGTGCGTGCCCAGCCAGACCAGGTGCGAGCCGATGCGCGTCAGTTCCGTCAGCAGCACGCGGATGTATTGCGCGCGCTTGGGAACTTCCAGGCCAAGCAATTTTTCGACTGCCAGGCAATAGACCAGATTGTTCGACAGCGGCGCGAGGTAATCCATGCGGTCGGTGATCGTGATGGCCTGCGAATAGGTCAGCGCCTCGGCGGTTTTTTCGATCCCGGTGTGCAGATACCCGATATCCACGTCCGCCTTGATAATATTTTCTCCGTCCAGTTCCAGGAGCACGCGCAAAACGCCGTGCGTTGACGGGTGCTGCGGCCCCATGTTGAGGACCATGGTTTGTTCGGGGCCGGTAGCGGTTTGAACGGTGGTCATGGCGCAGGTTTTCTCGTCTCAGGAACGGAAATCAGCGAGGGCCCTCCACGGGATAATCCTTGCGAAGGGGATAGCCTTCCCAATCCTCAGGGAGCAGCATGCGCCGCAGATTGGGGTGCCCTTCAAACCGAATGCCCAGGAGGTCGAAGATCTCGCGCTCATGCCAATTTGCCGTCGGCCATACAGACACGACCGATTCGATGACCGGATCCTCGCCTGGCAAGCGGACACGGAGGCGAATCGTTTCGCGCCGGGACATGCACAACAGATGGTAATTCAGCTCGAAACGGGGTTCGATAGGGAATCGGTCCACGCCGGTCACATCGGAAAGGTAGGTAAACGCGAGGTCGGCGTCGGAAATCAGGAATTCGGCAAGGGGCCGCAGATGTTCGCGATAGACGACAACGGTAATCTCGCCGCGAAAGGAACTCACTCCCGCAACGGCTTCGGGCCGCCAGCCGCGGATTTTCGCGATGATGGGGTTTTGCTCGAGGTCAGGTGTCTCCGTCACGAAGTCCGGTCCCGGCGTGCGGCTGGGCGATTCCAGTCGAGCGCCCCTTTCTTCCAGAGATAGAAGTAACCCACCAGCAGGATCCCGATGTAAAGGAGCATCTCCACGAAGCCAAACCACCGCAACGACCTGAAGATAAAGGCCCATGGATACAAGAAGATGGCTTCCACGTCGAACAAAATAAATATGATTCCGACCAGATAAAATTTCACGGAAAACGGCTCGCGGGCATCGCCCGTCGGGGTGATGCCGCATTCATAGGCTTGCGATTTCACCTTGGAGGGGCGCCGCCAACCCACGACCGAGGAAAGCGTAAGGAGAATGCCCGAAAGCGCCATGGCCAGGATGAGGTGTAAAAGAAGCGGCGCGTAGGCTTGGAGGTCGTTTCCTGTCATCGGAGCACAAGCTATAATAGCGATGAAGCGCCAAGCGGTCAAATGCACCAATAAGATATATCGGTATTTTCTTTGAACCAGTTACGGATAAGAAATGAGCGTGTCACCATTCGTATACGGGAAAGGCTGGCGGTCCTATGAACTTCGGGTTCAACTCGAACGTGCGCGTCGGAGAGGCTGTGTTTCACGTGCAAACGGAGGACCGCGGCCCTTCGCATCCGTTCCTTGATACGGTTGTGTATATGGCCGGCCGCGTTGTTTACAAGCGCAGTACCAACTACGAGAAGTTTGTTCACGGGATGGAACCAGGGAGCCTGGCACAAAAGCTGCATGAGCGCCTGTCGCAGCAACATCACGAAGTGATTGCCGAACTCGAGGGCGAAACCCTGCCGTTCCAATCGAAGGCAAAAGCGCTTCCCGCTGCGGATAATGTCGCCGCGAGCGACAGCCTGGATCTGCGCCTTACGAATCCGAAAAGCTGGCTTGTCGCGGGGCATGTGACCCTCGAAGTCGAATTGTGCGAAAAGAATTCGGAGCAGGCTGTCGCCGATGCCGATGTTCGGGCGAGCTTGGAACATGAAAACCATCGGACCCTTTGTGCGGAGGTGCACACGGACGTCGATGGCTGCGCAACGCTGACATTTCCCATGCCTGCGAATGTGGCCGAAGGGTCGTCCCTCGTGGTTAGCGCCACGGACGGCTCCCGCCATGGGGAATTGCGTTTCCGCCTGAAATCAAGGCCCCGCGAAAAGACTCCTGCCCCGGTCTCGCAATGAATGCGGGAATCCAAATTGTAGTGAATGGAGAAACGCGGGAAGTACCCCAAGGGCTGGGCGTTTCCGCACTGCTTTTACACCTGGGCCTGCCCGCCGACCGGGTTGCCATCGAGCGCAACCTGGAGATTCTGCCGCGATCGCAGTGGATCGCCACCGCGGTGCAGCCAGGGGACCGGTATGAGATTGTTCACCTTGTTGGTGGAGGGTAGATAGGTGCTTCCCGACCGCTTGCGGTCAATCGCCGCTATGCGGCTACGTGCTTCACCGCAGTTCGCTTGACGCTATTCATCAGATTGATAGGGTGTAGAATATGACCGCCGCTCTAGATCAAGGGAGGAAAAAGTGAAGTCCTACGTTTTTCGCGTTGTCTTGGAGCAGGACGAGGATGTCTGGCGGGCCTTTATTCCCGAACTGGAGGCCAAAGGGGCGGCTACGTGGGGGAACACGAAGGAAGAGGCATTGAGAAACATCCATGAAGTTGCGCAGATGGTGATCGAGGCCCTGCTAGAAGACGGTGAGTCGTTGCCGCCGCGTATCACTGAAATCGATCAACCAGTTGTAGCCGTCACTGTATGACGGTGGACTAATCAAAGCTTCGTTCTGTTACTGCCCGCCAGTTAGCCTCAGCCTTACTTGCAGATGGCTTTCAGTTGCAAAGGCAAAAGGGTAGTCACCGCCATTACCGTCATGCCGATGGCCGCCGCGTTACCCTATCTTTCCACCATTCCTCGGACACCTTCCGTCACGGCACGCTCAAAAGCATCATCGAAATGCAGGCCCGTTGGACTGAACAGGATCTCGCCAGGCTGGAATTAATTGATTGACCCTACTTTTATTCGAGCTTGGAGAGAAGGCTAGAACGCGCATCTTCAATGGCCGCTATAGCCAGTTCGCGGCTTACGCTGGGGTACTGTTCAAGGAACTGGTCCAAAGTCTCGCCGCCTTCCAAATATTCGATTAAGATTTTGAACGGAACGCGAGTCCCGCGAAAAACCGGTTCACCTCCGAGAATATTTTGGTCCCTAATGATCGCGTGTCGCATCTTCGGTTTCTCTTGGCCTACCGCTTGCGAGAGTCAAGATACGTCTTCCACGGCTCCCAGTAAAATTTCACCCAGCCCTTGGTGACGCCTTCCTGATCGTATTCCGGGACGCCCACGTGGGCCAAATCCACTTGAGCCCCGCCGCTGGCGAATTTTTCAAAGGTGACGATGAGGATGGAATCGGGATCGGCCTTCTTCCATTCCGAGGAGCGCCACGTTTGCACGATCATCCGATTCGGGATCAGTACGAGATTTTTTCCGAGGATCATCCCACCGAACGCGGACCATTTCCCGCCGACTTTGGGGCTGATCTTGGCAGGCATGCCGGTGGCGGTGGTGTGTTTGGCCGAATTCATGAAGAGTTCATAGAGTTTCGCGGGAGTAGCATTTTCAAAAATTGCGCTGGAATGGACGACGGGTGTCATTTAATTCCTCCGTGAAGGCGGCGGTCGGTTTACTGACGATCAAGCAAATGGCCTAGTTTCGTTCTCTTGGTTTCCATATAGGCGCGCGAAGTGCGAGACGTTCGAGGCCGGCATGGCACGCGCTCTACCACGCGAATGCCCGAGTTTTCCAGTTGCTGCACCTTATCGGGATTATTGGAAAGCAATCGCACTCGGCGCACCCCCAGCAGAAGCAGTGCCGCGGCGGAAAATCCATAATCCCTTGAATCGGCGGCAAATCCAAGTTCCTCGTTGGCTTCCACCGTGTCCATGCCGCGGTCCTGCAATTCGTAGGCGCGCAGCTTGTTCATAAGGCCAATACCGCGCCCCTCCTGCGGCAGATACAGCAGGATGCCGGAAGGCGCCGCCGCGATGCGCCGCAGGGAAAGTTCGAGCTGCGCGCGGCAATCGCAACGTTCCGAGGCAAGGACATCTCCAGTGAAGCACTGTGAGTGGATGCGCACGAGCGGCGTTTGGCCGCGAATTCGACCGTGAACGAGCGCAACGGCGCTTTCCAGGTCGCTTTTGCCTTCGATGCCGAGAATTTCAAAGGGACCGAATCGCGTCGGCAACTTGGCGCGGGCGACAATCCGGATTCCGTCACTCTTCCCCTTGCGCGAAGCGCGTGCTCGTTGTCCTGTTTTGCGCGGCATGAAGGCCCCGTATTATATCAGGCGATCGCCGCAAGCGGAGCTTTACATCGGCACGGTGATTGGCTAACGTAGCCGCAGCGGTCCAGGCTCATGAAAACTCTTACTTTCGGCGGAGACTTGCTGCTCACGCTCCTGCTCCACGTCGGGGCGGCGGCCTCGATTTGCGCGTGGCTGGCACGCTCGGCCACCTTCCGAAAAGTGCTCTTCACCGAACTCCGCGATACGGACCAGAAATTGAAGCTGATGCTGTTTGTCACGCCGCCCCTTTTGTTCGGCGTGTTTCTGCGCATTTTGGGGCAACCGTATCGCGCCGCGGACTTGATGCTCGAGGGGTCGTTCCTGCTGGGATTGCTTGGCGGGCGCGTCGTTGGGCCGATCGGTGGATCGATCATCAGCCTTCCGGCGTTCGTCCATCATGAGTGGCTCTCGATGCCAGTCGCGGCAACGGCCGGGCTGGTGGGTGGATTGATTCGCCAGGGCATGCCGAACACGGAAGAGATTTGGAGGCTTGGGCCTTACACGTTCATGAGCACGCCTCGCTGGCTGGTGCGGCTATTCCGGGGAAAGAAAGTCACCTGGGAAATGTTGCCGCTGGGCGCCTGCGTGGTTCTGGAGCTGGGCCGCCAGGCGCTTGGGTACGCCACCAAACCGCAATGGCTTTTTTATTTGAATGGCGGGAAGAGCTGGGGTTTCGCGCTGATACTGCTGTCCACCGTCATGGCCGTCGCGGTGCCGATGAAGATCTGGAGCAACACTCGCCTCGAAATGAATCTCGAACAGCACAGGCAGTTGTTGCTGAAGGCCCGCATGGATGCGCTGACCGCGCAGATCAATCCCCATTTTTTGTTCAACACTCTTAATACGGTTTCTTCGCTCATTCGCTACGATCCGGACACGGCGCGAGGAGTGGTCATCAAGTTGAGCAATATTCTGCGGCGGCTGTTGCGAAAGCACGAGACATTCGTGCCCCTGCAGGAGGAACTCGACTTCATCGACGACTATCTCGATATCGAGGTGGCGCGGTTCGGGCGCGACAACCTCGTGATTCACAAACAGATTGACGAGAACACGCTCGACGCGTTCGTGCCCAGCATGCTCCTGCAGCCGATCGTCGAAAATGCCCTGAAGCACGGCCTGGCCGCAAAACTCGGCGGCGGCGAACTCACCATTCGCACCGAATCGCAGGACGGCCGCCTGATCATCGCGATCGAGGACAATGGCGTCGGAATATCCGAGGAGCGCATGGCGCAGGTGTTTGAGGACGGGATCGGCATCAGCAACGTTCACGAACGCCTGCGCGTGCTTTACGGAGCGGATTTCCGCATGGATATTTCCAGCCGCGAAGGCGAGGGAACACGCACCCGCATCGAAATTCCGGAGCTTGTGCCCACCACCTCCGAGCCTTCCATCATTCTTCCCGCGACGAAAATCTAAGTAGCACAGGCTTCAGCCTGTGGGGTTCTGCCAATGCGCTCAGGCCGCTCGCGCCAGCCAAGATCAAATGGAACCCCACAGGCTGAAGCCTGTGCTACTAAACCCCTAGAAAATCAGCTTCAATCCCAATTGGATTTGGCGTGGAAAAGTTGCGGTCGTCGTGATGAGGCCAGCGGAAGGGCTAATCGCAGGAGGAGCCCCCGGCGTGATCGAAAAAACAGTTGTGCTGGGCGGGCCGTAATTCGAGCGATTCAAAATGTTGAAGAACTCGGCGCGAAATTGCAGGTTGGTTTTTTCCGTGATGCCAGTGTTCTTGAAGAGTGAAAAATCGACATCCGCGAGCCCCGGCCCGGTCAGCGTGCCTCTCCCCAAATTCCCATACGTACCGGGTGTCGGCACGATGAAGGCCGCCGGATTGAACCACTGACTCGGATTTCCGGTCACCACGGGTCCGCTGAAGGACGGATTGATCGAAGGCCGGTCCGGATTTCTGGTATCGCCATCGCCGGAGCGATTCGAGCCGATCAGTGGTGTGAATGGGAAACCGGAGAGGAAGGTTCCGATGCCGTTTATCTGCCATCCGGAGACAAATTTGCTTTCCACACGAGAGACATCATTCAGCCAGCGCTGGCTGTGGCCGAAGGGAAGTTCGTAGCTGGCCGAAACGCTGGCCTGGCTGGCGGCATTCAAGGCCGACGGCCCCCAGTCCTGGCGGAGATCGTTCCGATCGAGGACCATCTGCGCCTGATTTTGGGACTGCGCTCCGGTCAGCCCGGAATTGATATCCAGATTTTTCGACCAGGTGTAGTTGCCGCGAAATTCCAGCCCTTTGCTGATGCGGTGGATCACGTCCACTTCTAGGGCGTTGTAGCTGCTGTTGCCTTCGGTGTACCAAAAGAATCCAGCAGAGAGAAAATGGTTCGGACGCGTTGCTAAGGGGCCGGGGATGTATTCGGCGCCTTGCGCGACGGTTCCTTTCACGGTGCCATTGCCGCCGGAGGAGCACCCAGCTGCTGAAGCGCAAATCTGCGTGGGGATCGTATTGGGATCGATGCTGAGCAGCTCATGCACGCCGAATGAGCCGACATAGGCGACGCGCAGCGAGGTGTTATGGCTCAGCTGCTGCTCCACCGTAAGATTCCATTCCTGGACGGCGGGTGTTTTTGCGTCTGGCTGTATTCCTTGAGGCGCAAAAATCGTGCAGGGTTGGGGTACACCCGGGCCGCAAGACGGCGGCGGGGCTACTCCCGGTGTAAAAGGAAAACCGGGAATCGAAAATAAAGATATGTTGGCAAACGAAGCGGAGCCATTGTATGGAGTGATCGAATTCATCAGAAAAGCGAGATCGTCGATCAGCGAGTAGTACATTCCATAACCAGCGCGGACGGCGGTCTTTCCGGTTCCGAAGACGTCCCAGGCGAGGCCGACCCGCGGGCTGAACAATCGTATCGCGTTATTCCCGGTGAACGCCGAATTGCCCACAAGGGGGGCGGTCTCAAGGACTCCCTGCGCGTTGGTTACGTAATTCGCAGCCCTGCCATTGGCTTCATTCCAGCCCGTGGTGAATTCCTGGCGGAGGCCGCCCTCAAGAGTCAGATTGCGCCGCACCTTGATCGAATCTTCGATATACCACGCGCCGAAAAGGCTCCTCCACCCCAATTCCGTGTGGAGCGGCACGACTTGAAATGGAGTATTGCCAATCTGTCCCTGAAGAAAAGTCGTCAAGCTGGCAAACGTGGCCTGCCCCAGTTGGCGTGAAGCGCTGTCCTCGTTGTCCTGAAGCCGTTGAAACCAGACGCCCATGCTGATTTGGTGCATTCCATGGCTGATCCGGAGATCGTCCTGGTAAGTGAAAAGATTCCTGTGATTGGATACGCCCGCCGCATTGTTGGGGCCCGCGGAAGTGATCGTGCCATTGGCGGTAGTCGTTGCTCCGCCACCGACGACGATGCCTCCGGGGCCCGCTCCAGTCACGAACGAGAGATTGGCAGGGATTGCGGTCAAGGGAACGGATCCGAGCGCGAAGGAGGCTCGTGAAAATCCGACCGTGGCTGTATTGAGGATTGCGGGAGAAAAAACATGTGTTTCGGTCAGGTTCAGCACCTGCATGCGCAGCGGGGTGAACGATGCGAAAACTGGATCGGCCAAAGGAATTAGGCTTGTCCCGTCGTCGATGGTGTACGCGCTCGAAAGTGTGTCGTTCTTTCCGACGTTGTAATCGGCCCGGAGAGTGCCGAAATCTTCCCGGATGTGCTCGTTGGGATTGTAAGTGGCCTTAGCAGTCCCGCTGGGTACTTGTGCCGTACTGGTGCAACCTGTGCCCGACGCTGGCACCGTTAGTTCCGGGCCATTGGGCTGAGGCCAGAAGAGGGACGCGTACTGCTCCATGGTTGAATTTGATTTTGGCACAGGGGTGGGGAGGCCAGTACAGGAATTTGGTAAAATACCTAACCTTGCATTGTCGTCTGGAACGACGCTCACATTGCTTACATCCAGCGACTGGCGGAATCCCTCATAGTTTCCGAACAAGAAAAGGCGATCTTTCTTGAGAGGTCCACCGGCCGCGCCTCCGAATTGATTTCTGCGGAAGGGAGGAACGGTGCCGTTGTCGAACGGTCCAGGCGAATCGAGAGCGCTATTGCGCAAGAACTCAAAAATTGTGCCATGGAATTGATTCGTTCCAGATTGCGTAACGGCGCTGACTTGCGCCCCAGCGCGCTTTCCGTATTCGGCAGAGTACGTGTCGGTGAGCACGTTAAATTCGCGGACGGCGTCGATTCCCAGCAATAAGCCGCTCGTGCCGCCGGGAGTGACGGCAAGCTGGCTGGATCCCATGTATTCAATGCCGTTCAGCAGGAATAAATTTTCGCTGGTGCGGCGCCCGGCTACGGAGAAAGTATTCCCGTTACTGGTGCTGGTGTTGGCGCTCTTCAAGGTGTAATTGATGGTGCCGGGGTTAAGGGTGATCAGATCGTCAAAGCTGCGGCCGTTCAACGGCAATTCCTTGATCTGGCGTTCGTCGACCATTCCCGAGACCGATGCGGTCGTAACATTGACGACCGGCGCCTCTTCGGAAACGGCCATCTTTTGAACGAGTTCACCCACTTCAAGACGGAAGTTCACCACGGCTTCCTGGCCTACTTCCAGGCTCACTCCGGTGCGTACCACCGACTTGAAGCCCTGCTTTTCCACTTTGAGTTCCTGCGGTCCGAGAGGTAGGGAAAGGACCCTGTAGTTGCCCGAATCATCCGTGGTGACCGTCCGCGTCGCGCCTGTTTCCTGGCTTTTTACGGTAATCGTTGCTTCTCGAACTACGGCGCCTGAGGCATCCTCCACGGTTCCGGTAATCGAGGCGGTAACCTGGGCCCGGCCGGGTGTAGGCATCCCAGCAAAGCCGAGCAGTCCGAAAATCAGAATGCAGACGCGAAGACCCCTGCGAATACGAAAATTTCTGCACTCCATATGGACACATTCCCCCTGAGCGCTTCCATCTCGAACTCAATCACGCGGGCGTCGCGGCCAAGGCTCCGATGACCTGACGATAGTACGCTTCATATATCGGAATCACGTCATTGGCGCAATATTTTTTCTTGGCGTTGACGCGCGCGGTCTGTCCCATGGCGCGTCCGCGATCCGCCTGCGACAAGATTTCCAGGGCGTATCTTGCACCAATTTCCACTTCGCGCGGCGTAAAAAGATAACCGTCGACTCCGTGTTCGACCACCTCCGGCAACCCCCCCACATTCGTCGCCACGACCGGGACTTCGCACGCCATGGCTTCCAGAGCCGCGAGACCGAACGATTCCATGTCCGAAGGCAGCAGGAACAAGTCGGCCTGGGAAAGGAACTGGTAGACCCGGTCCTGCTTGCCGAGGAAATGAACGTCGCGCGCGATCTTCTTCTTGCGGATCAGGTATTCGGCGGCGCCGCGGTCCGGGCCGTCTCCGATGAGCACGAGCTTGGCGCGCATTTTCGCGCGCACCATGGCGAATATTTCGATAACGTCCGTAAGGCGCTTGACGGGCCGGAAATTCGACAGGTGCATCAGAACGGGCTCTCCGTCCGGCGCCCATTCGGCGCGCAGGGCTGCATCCGGCGTGCGGCGGTACAGATCGCAGTTCACAAAATTGGGAATCACTTCGATAGGACGCTTGATGTCGAATTCCTCGATCGTGCGCTGCTTCAGATAATGCGAGATGGCTGTGACGCCATCGGACTGTTCGATCGAAAATTTCGTGATCGGCAGGAAACTCCGGTCGTTTCCGACGAGAGTAATGTCGGTGCCATGCAGAGTGGTGATGAAGGGCAACGGCTTCGGCGCCGCCATCATCCGCGCCAGCAGGGCGCTGACGGAATGGGGAATCGCGTAATGCACATGCAGCAGATCGAGGCCTGCCACCTCGGCCACCTGCATCATTTTTACGGCCAGGGCCAGCGCGTAGGGTGCGTGATCGAAGAGCGGATAGCTCGAAATTTCCACTTCATGGAATTGAATGCGATCGTTCGTGTCCGTCAAGCGGATGGGAGGAGCGTAGCTGATGAAGTGGATTTCATGGCCGCGCGCGGCAAGTTCCATCCCCAGTTCTGTGGCAACCACGCCCGAGCCGCCATAGGTTGGGTAACATGTGATCCCAATCTTCATCGCAATCCGGGCAAGGCGCCCGTTCTCTCCCCAAAGTAATGCCAGTAAAATGACCGGCCCGCGAGATTCCAGCCGGCGAAAGTCTAACAAACACGGCCCTGAACTGGACAGAGAATCTGTTGCACCCACCCCGCTGGAATGCTAGATTCCCGGACCTTGGACCCGCCCGGGGATCGCGCTTATTGGACGCGAGACAACGCCCCGGGGTGACAACTTTTTGAGACATTGAGAAAAAAAGACTTAAGCGCAGCGAAAGGGCGAGCAAAAACCATGAAGTCGCGAGGAAAATTGTCCAAAGCCGACCTGGCGCGAGCGGCCGATCGACTGCGTCACAGCAATCCCGTCAACCACTTTGGATTCCAATTGGTGAAGGCCGAGCACGGCAGGGCGGTTTTCCACATGCCGGTGCTCGATCTGCACAAACAGGTTCACCGCGTGGTCCACGGCGGAGTCATGGCGATGCTGGCGGACACTGCGGGAGGCTTTGCGGCGTTCCTGGCGGCCCCGCGAGGGGCGCGCGTCGCTACGATTGAGATGAAGATCAACTTTCTCGAAGCCGTCGCGGACGGCGTAGTCAAGGCCGACGCGCGCGTTCTGCGGCAGGGAAGAACCACCAGCGTCGTGGATTGCGACGTGACCGACCAGGACGGGCGCCTCGTCAGCAAAGCCCTCATGACGTTTTCTATCTATCTGCCAAAACCGTAAAACGGAATGCCTGAGGTTCTCCCTGGGAACGCCAATCTCCCGATTGGCGTTTGGCAACCCGTCCGCCGCGGCGGAGAGATTGGCGTTCCCAGGTCAAATCACGAGGTAAGTCAAACAGACGTTCAGAGCCATGCGCCGCAGAGCACACGCTGACTGGTGTGAATGTCAGAATTTAACCAGGTCCCTAGACGAATGAATAATTATTGCCCGTTCGCTCCGCCGAGGGCGGCATCCGGGCCATCTTTGTAAATATACTTTACGAATTGCTTATAAATTAACAAATTGGGGCTGCCCGTCCGTGTCAACTTAATGCAATCTCTGTCATACCATTCCACAACGCCGTGGAGAGTTTCCCCATCCGACAACACGATGACCACGGGGGTTCGGGCCTGCATTTGCTTGATCCAATAGAAATTCTCCGCGTGCGTCTGCTCGGGCGGAGCCGGTTTCTTGTGCGGCTGCGGACCGTTCGACGCGGAATGCGATCGGCTCGACGCAGGATGAGGTTCTTTCATTTCCGTCAGAGTAGGGCGAAACAGCTTACGATTCACGATGACGACTCCTTAAATTATGATATTCGACGGACAAGATGAGATTTCTCACCACCTATGATGCACCATAGACGATTCAGGGTACGTTTCCGTTACCGAGAAATAGATTATTTCGTGCCCATCGTGGGGCGGGTCAGGGAGATGGCCACCGCGTCCAGTCCCAATGACCGGTTGATGTTCCTTCGCGTCCTGGCGTGAAGCACGTCAAATCCATCGACGGCTTTGCGGATCCACGCCACATCTACCTTCTTACTAAGTGTTTCGAGTTCCGTGCGTAACGCCGGGTTTCGCAACACCTTCTTCGCGGAAGAACTGGACAGATCGAGCAGGTCCGTGAGCAGACTATAGAACACTTCCAAAATATTTTCAAACGCGATTTCTTGGTTCTTCGCAAGCGCGGCCGTGCCGGCGAATAAATCGGAGACGCCGCGCAGTTCCACGGAGCGTTCCAGGATGGTTAGGGCATCGCGATGCAGCTTCGCGGCAGCGTCGAGATCGAGTCCGATCGCGGCGCCGGGGCAGCCCTCGGCATATTGCGCGGCGAGCTTGCGCTCTTCCGGTTTCATATCCGTGCGCGCGGCCAGAATCTTCTCGACTTCGGCCGTCGCGAGCGGCGTGAAGGAAAACTGCAGGCAGCGCGACCTGATCGTGGGCAAAAGTTGATAGGGATTGGGCGCGAGCAAGATCAATGTCGCTGACTCGGGCGGTTCCTCGAGAATTTTCAGAAAAATATTGGCGAGATCCCAGCGCATCGTTTCCGCGCCATCGATCAGGAATACGCGGCGGCGCCCCTGCGGTTTGAAATACGCGGCGCGTTGCACGGCGCGGAGTTGCCCCACGTGCAGGACGGGCCGCGCGACCGGGTCTTTCAGCCGTACCGGGTCGGGAACGATGGCCCACACATCGGGATGCGTCTCCAGCAGTAGCGGCACGCGCTCCACGGTGGACGCGTCAGGCCGTTCGCCGCGCTGTGCGAGCCCTTGCTCGACAAGAGGCCGAACATCGGCCAGTTGCCCGATTTTGCGGCACGGTTCGCACTCGCCGCAAAAATCATCGGGCAGGCGCTGGCAGTTGGCCGCTTGCGCGAACATTCGCGCGAGCGTGTATTTTCCGACGCCCCGCGGGCCGGAAAAGAGCATCGCATGCGGCACGCGCTCGGAAGCCAGCATGCCGCGCAACGCGGTGACGACGCGCGGGTTGCCGAGAAAATCTGAGAAACTCACGGAGGTCCCTTTTTACCGTCCGGCCGAGGCCTGGGACAGAACGCGGGTTTCCACGGCCTTTAAAACGGCCCGGTGGATTTCCTCAGGCGAATACAAATCGCCGGAAGACGTATTGATACAGTCGATGCGCGCCCAATTGGCTTCGGTTGCCAGCCGATCGTAAATTATCGCAGTTTCTTCGAGGTGCCTGATGTCCGCCTCTTGAATATCGTGTTTCAGACTCGTGTACGCGCGCGCGGATTTCAGGCCGACCAGGCGCTGCGCCTCCGCAACTGGCACGCGCAGATAAACTACCAGGTCTTCAGCCGGGAGAGCATACAGCCCATATTCGAGGCGCTTCAACCAGGCAAGAAATTCCTCGCGCTGTCCCTGCGGGACGCGTGCGCTCTGATGCGCCATATTCGAGCCGATGTACCGGTCGGCCAGCACGATTTTCCCTAAGGACAACGCTGCTTCGAGCTCGGACTTCGCTTCCAGGCGGTCGCCGGCATAGAGTAGCGCCGAAAAATGTGGGTCAACCGCGTCCAAGGCGCCAAATTCTCCATTGAGATAACGCCCGACAAGCTTTCCAAAGAAGGATTCATAGCGCGGAAAGCTGATGCGAAACGTAGCCAGCCCCCGCGCATCGAGTTCGCGCGCCAGCAAATCAAGCTGCGTCAGCTTTCCTGATCCGTCGATCCCTTCGAGAGCAATTAATTTCCCCCGGTTCGCCATGATGGTTTCGTCAGTCTAGCGTGAGCGCCGCATTGCCGCAAGGAAGTCGCTCCCGAACATTACAAATTTCGCGCTTGTCTCAAGAAGCCCCAAAGGGGCGGTAGACCGTAGCCCACCCCGATTCCGTCGGGGTGGGAAAGCGGGCAGGGCATGAAGGGCAAGCCCCGGAGGGGCGACACACAGCGTTCAACTGGAAGGCGTCGCCCGACGATGCGCACGAAAGAAGAAATGCCAGGTCGCATGCTAGAATCCGCGCGATGAGTTCCGCGTCCGGAGAATTGGCCGAGAATCTTGCGCATGTGCGCGAGCGAATCGACCTTGCCGCTTCGCGCGCCGGCCGTCGTGCCGAAGAAATCACTCTTATCGCCGTCTCAAAGAAACATTCCGCGCGGAAAATTCAGGAGCTATACGAAGCCGGAGTCCGCCATTTCGGCGAGAATCGCGTGCAGGAAAGGGAATCGAAGCTGGCCCACTTGTCGGCGCTCGACGCGACGTGGCACATGATCGGCCACTTGCAGAAAAACAAGGCCGCGCGAGCCGCCCAGTTGTTCGACACGATCGACTCGGTGGACAGTCCCGTGTTGGCCGAGAAGCTGGACCGCGCCAGAGCCGATCTCACCACAGAGAACACGGAGAACACCGAGGGAAGAAAGACGAGGAATGAATCGAAAGTTTTCGCTCACGGAAACAGGCTGCGCGTGCTGATCGAGGTGAAGCTCGATCCAGAACCGGCAAAATCTGGGGTGGATGCCGAAGACCTACCTCGCCTGGTCGAAGCCATCATGCGTCTTCCTCACCTGGATTTGCGCGGCCTGATGGGTGTGCCGCCCTATTTCGATGATCCTGAGGAGACAGGACCCTACTTCCGTCGCCTGCGTGAATTGCGCGATGCGCTGCACGCGCAAATGGGACGAGAATTAATGCCGGAGCTGTCGATGGGCATGTCCCACGATTTCGAGATCGCCATCGAAGAGGGGGCCACCGAGGTTCGAGTAGGAACAGCTTTGTTCGGGGCGAGAGGAGAGCCGTAATTCTCCGTGCTGATCACTGAAAAGAATGGGACGGTCAGCTTTGCGGTTCGCGTGCAGCCGCGGGCGAGCCGCGACGAAATCACGGGCGAGTACCAAGACGGCCTGAAGATTCGCCTCACCGCGCCGCCTCTGGACGACCGCGCGAACCAAGCGCTGCGCAAGCTCCTGGCGACGCGTTTGAAAGTGCCACTGACGGCTGTTAGAATCGCATCGGGCGAACGCAGCCGCAACAAACGCGTGGAAATTCACGGAGTGACACCCGCGATGATCCGCGGGCTCCTCGGCGGAAAAGACTCATAAACTGCGGCAAGATTCCCCGACCCGTCCCACTATGCCAAACATTGAAGCCATCCAGAGCGCTCTCCGCCAGCAGAAGATCGACGGATGGCTCTTCTACGACATCCTTCACCGCGATCCGATTGCCTATCGCGTACTGGGACTTGACCATGCCCTGGCCAAGCGCCGCTGGTTCTACATGATTCCCGCGAAAGGCACGCCGCGAAAACTCGTGCACCGCATCGAAGCCGCAACCCTCGATTCCTTGCCCGGCGACAAGATGCTCTACGCCGCAGCGGAAGAGCTGGAAAAAAATCTGAAGAAACTCGTCGGCCGCGCGAAAAATGTAGCCATGCAGTATTCGCCGAAGAACTCGATTCCGTACATTTCGCTGGTCGACGCAGGCACCGTCGAGCTGATTCGCGCGCAGGGCTGCAAAGTGGTCAGTTCGGCGGACCTCGTCCAACAATTCGAGGCGGCCTGGACGCCGGAGCAGTTAGACTCGCATCGCGCCGCGGGCCGCGTGATCGATGCGATCACACAGTCGGCCTTCGCCGAAGCGGCGCGGCGCGTGTCCGCCGGAGAATCGTTCACCGAGTTCGACCTGCAAGAATGGATCCTCGGCCAATTCCGCGCGAACGGCGTGATTTCCGATTCTCCCCCGATTGTAGCCGTAGGGCCGCATTCAGGAGACCCGCACTACGAGCCGCGGGAACGAGATTCGTCCCCCTTGCGGCGAGGCGATCTGTTGTTGCTTGATATCTGGGCTAAGACGCTCGCGCAAGACAGCGTCTATTACGATATCACCTGGACTGGATTTCTGGGCCCCAAAGTCCCCGAAAAGTATGCGAAGATTTTCGCGATTGTGCGGGAAGCCCGCGACGCGGCCGTTCATTTTGTAAAGAACAATGTAAGCGCCGGCCGTGCAATTGAAGGCTGGCAAGTCGATCGCGCCGCGCGCGAAGTGATCCGCAAGGCAGGCTTCGCAAAATATTTCGTGCATCGCACCGGCCACAACATTGGCCAGGAAGTCCACGGCGCGGGCGCAAACATGGACGGTCTCGAAACGCGCGACATTCGCCGCATCGTCCCGCATACTTGCTTTTCGATCGAGCCCGGAATTTACTTGCCCGAATTCGGCGTCCGTAGTGAAGTGAACGTGTACGTCGCGGATGGCAAAGCGGAAGTGACCGGCGCCGTGCAGACTGAAATTCTGAAGCTCTTGGCTTGAAAAAGAGGTTAACCGGATGGATGAAACGATGAAAACGGAAGCATTCAAAACGAACCAGATGATGGGCGTCATCGCCGCAATCGCTGGTTGGCTCGTTCCAGGTCTCGGGCATCTCATGCTCCGGCGATGGAGCAAAGCCGCCGTCTATTTCCTATGCATCGGTGGCCTGGCCTGCGCGGGCCTGGCTATGCGGGGAGGCGTCTTTAGCGCCGGCGCGGAAGACTTATTCGATCGCCTCGGATTTTTTGCGGACTTCGGCGCCGGAGTTTTCTATTTCCTCGCGCACCAAATTCAAGTGGCGGGGCCCGACGTCGCCCACGCCACGGGCGACTACGGCACACGGCTGTTCGCAGCCGCAGGCATGCTCAACCTCCTGACCGTGCTCGAAGCATACGATATCGGTCGAGGGAGCGAACCAAGATGAATTACTTGTTTGGCAAGCTCACCCATTTCGAGGCAATGCTGTTTTTCGCGCTGGTCGTCTCGCTAACGTTCGCATTTCTCTCCAAGCGTGGCGCCGCCGAGCGCGCGAAATACACGCTCTGGGCGTTTCTCGCCTTCCTGCTCGTCGCAATCGGAATCGGCTGGCTAATGTATCCGTTCTCGCAGTAGCGTGAATGCCTTTTCCAGCGGTACAAAATACGAAAGCAATGCGACTGCCAGGCGACTCGAGGCCCCAAGTAGGAGGGGAAGCGAGCAATTGTCAAGGCCGAGTCGGGCCAGGATGTGGGTAGGAGAATGGTGATTATTTTGCCCCTGAAAGTCCTGGAGGGACGAAATACCGTAGCCCACCGCGAAGCGGTGGGAAAGTTTTCAATAAAAATAAATGAGCCCCGGAGGGGCGACACAGGCCTTTCGCACATGTGTAATCAACCGAATATCCGTTCCGCTGGTCCAATTTGCCCCGCATCCATGACTTTGCTACACTGAAATTCGATGCCGTCCATCATCAGAGAAGCTGGCGAAACGTTCGTCACGCTAGTAAAAGGATTTAGCGTGACCTTCCGTAACATGCTGCGGAAACCCGTCACGGAGAATTATCCCGAAGAACCCGTCCATTTCCAACCTCGCTACCGCGGAATCCACGTTCTCCACCGGGACGAAAGCGGACTGGAAAAGTGCGTCGGCTGTTTCCTGTGCGCGGCGGCCTGCCCCGCGCGGTGCATATACATTGAGGCCGCGGAAAACACCGATACGCAGCGGATTTCCGCCGGGGAGCGCTACGCTCGCGTCTACAACATCGATTATTCGCGCTGCATTTTTTGCGGCTATTGTGTGGAGGCCTGCCCGACCGATGCCATCACCCACGGTCACGGCTTCGAATTGGCCACGTCCAACATCAATTCCATGATCTATCGCAAGGAAAAGCTGCTCGAAAAAGCCCCTTCTGCCCCCTAGGTTTTCCCCGTTTTTCTTTTCGTTTCCCGCAAGCCCTTCTTAATAGGCGCCGTAGGCGACGTCATTCTCATGGGGTCAAGGATTTCCCGCATTGTCTTTTCATCTAGCAACTTTCTCGCCCGCACAATTTCCGTCACAGTCCGCCCTGTCTTCACGCTTTCCTTCGCGATCTCGGCCGCTGCGGCATATCCGATGTACGGGTTTAGTGCCGTGGCAATGGAAATCGTGGCGTTCGCGTAGTAGCGGCATCTTTCTTCCTTCGCCGAAATCCCGTCGACGCACTTCGTTGCGAGCGCTCGCATCGTGTTCTTCAGAATTTCTGCGGCATGCAACACGTTCCAAGACATGGCCGGCATCATCACATTGAGCTCCAGCTGTCCCGCTTGAACAGCCATCGCCGTGACCAGGTCCGTTCCAATCGCCTGAAATCCCACCATCGCGGTCAATTCAGCCATCACCGGATTAACTTTCCCCGGCATGATCGAAGACCCCGGTTGCAGCGTGGGCAATTCGATTTCCGCAAGCCCAGTATTTGGCCCGCTCGAAAGCAAGCGAAGATCATTGCTGATGCGGATCAGTTCCAGCGCCAGGTTGCGAAGCGCGGAAGACGCAACACTCATTGCCAGATTCGACTGCATCGCATACCGAAGATCATCGGTCGGTCGAAGCTCTTCCCCAGAAATCTGGCTCAAGTGTCTAACCACAAGCTTCTGAAATTTCGGATGGGTATTGACGCCCGTCCCCACCGCCGATCCGCCGAGGCCAACCTCTTTGAGCAGTCCGAGGGCATATTCCAAAACTCCCTCGCACCGCCGCATCGAGGTAGCATAAGCCGCGAATTCCTGTCCCAATCGAATCGGCACTGCGTCCATCAGATGCGTCCGCCCCGATTTCAAGACCCGATCGAAATCGCTCGCCTTTCGCGAAAATGATTTCGCAAGCTCCGCAACCGCGCGAAGTACATCATCAAACAGAAACACAGACGCCAGCCGCATCGCGGTAGGGAAGACGTCGTTGGTCGATTGTGAGCAATTCACATGATCGTTTGGGTGACATAATTCATAGTCCCCCCGCTGTCCACCAAGCAACTCAATCGCCCGATTGGCAATCACTTCATTCGCGTTCATATTAAACGACACGCCAGCCCCAGCCTGATACACATCGACGACAAACTCTTCATTCCAAGTGCCTTCGATCACTTCTCCAGCGGCCCGCGCGATGGCCCTCGCACGTTTTTCATCAATCAGTCTCAATTCACGGTTCGCACGCGCAGCCGCCTTCTTGATCATCCCCATCGCGCAAATGAGCTGTGGATGTGCCCGGTATCCGCTGATCCGAAAATTGTCAACCGCGCGCTGTGTTTGAATCCCATAGTAAGCATGAAAAGGCACTTCATGCTGACCAAGCAAATCTTTCTCTAATCTCATTTTCATTTCTCGATCTCCCATCCATCACACAATCAACCCCAGATAGTACTGGTCAAACTGACATCGTGCCATGCATGCGCCAAACACACGTAATAAACGCCTGCCAACCTTGCCGCTAAACCGTCCCATTCTCGCACGTGATTATCTCCACCGCCTATTGTCGGGCGCCCTTTTTGACGCATTTTATAAGCTATAAGATGAGGGGCAGACATAGGGATATGAGGTTTTGCTGGGGGAATAGCGATTATTGAGGGTTATTGAAGAGGATATTGTTTTTTCGAGGAGACCCGCACTGTGGGGTGGCTGGAGGTGTGGAGACAACTTTAAGGGGACCTTGCTTGTTAACGGTATGACGAATGGCGGACTTGAGAATTATGAAGGTTTTTTGGTTTGCGGTTTGAGGCGGCGACGGTTTCGCGGGATGGCTTTGGCTTGGAATGGGCGAAGGGAGAATGCGGGTAACGATTAGGGCGGGGGAACTCGACGGGCGGCTGATTGGGAGTGCGAGATGTTTATGCAGTTGCATGCGGAACGATGGGAAGGAGTTCGGCAACGGAAATGTCAATCGACATGATTGGAAATGTAGAAAAAAGGGACGGCAAATTGAATTGTCGCAGAGCGGGTGTGATGGTCGGGAAGGGAAGTAACTTCAAGAATGGGTGAGAGAGATGGCTGCCAGTGAGAATGCGGCGAGTGAGACGGCGGGCGATGAGAATGTGACGAGTAAAACAGCCCGCAGTGAGAATGCGGCGAGTTAGAAAGAGGGTGATTGCCGTACGTTCTTGTGGCTTGGCTTTATCGGTCGTTGATGACGAAGCGAGGGGGTTTGTGGCGGGAGACATGGGGACAGTTAGCGGGAAAACAATAATTTGGAAGAGGCGGGCTAGTTGATCCGGCAGGCCGCGAGGATGATTTGAAAATGGTGGATCTACGGAATGCGGCTCAAATAAAGCGCGGGGCGGCGCGGGGCGCGAAGGGGGCGGGGGCTGATTTTATTCCCTTCGTTTGGGACTTTGTGCGGAAGGTGCGCCAAATGTTTGGAGTCGGCTGGCGATTGGCGCGCCTCAGGTTTGCCGGTTGGTGGAAGCGACGGACTTCGCGCCGGTCAGCCTGTGGCGGATTGCCTCTGTTTTTGAGGTTTTCGGGGGATCGATCCCTTCATGGCGGCGCGCGAATCGGAAAAGCGCGGAGGCGCGGGGACGATTTCGGACAGCGGCGGTTGAGACTCTGGGAACAGGGTGGTGGGCGGATCGAGAAACGTGCGTACCACCTCGGGGGAAGACATGGGAGAGGCTTGCAGGGACTTGTGGTGGTCGAGCATCCAGCGGGCGAGCATGGCTTCGGAGGTCTCCTGGATCCATTGGTCGATCAAGGCGGCAATTTCCTGGCGCAGGTTCGCAGCGTGGTTGAGCCGCGCCAGCTCAAAACTTTGCAACGAGGCGCGGGAAGCCGCCTGGAGATAGTCGAGAGGCGGAGTAAAACGAGAGATGGTCATGGCCAAAGCTCCAATCTAAGGGCTGGGCCGAAAGGGCCGGCCACTGAAACACTTGTGCACGATACTGAGTTGTCACGAATCGTGTCTAGTCCTCTGTTGTGGATATGCTGTGGATAATTTGTGCATGCCGGGAAAGGGCGGGGGCGTGCAGGGATGTAACGAGGAGGTAGATCACGCTTCTGTTATCGGATCGCGGGCGGGGAATGGGTTGACTGCGGCAGCGCCTCGACGGGAGTGAGGGAGGCTGGACGGGCTGAGCGTCCGAGGGGGCGAAACGGTTGGAAAGTGGCGCGCCGGACGCGTCTGCAATTTGAATTTTAGAGTGACTGATAATTCCGGCAACGGAGACGGATGGCGTACTGGCGCCGCCTGTGAAGGCAGTCCTCATATTATGAGACGCGGTGAGTTTGGGAGTGACGGGAATGGGAGACCGAGAAACTGGCGGGAAGATGCGGGTGAGCGCGGGCGGATGCCAATCAGATTTCGGATCGATAGATGTTAAGTAAACAGAAACAGGATTGTGGCGGCTGGCGGCTTGGACGGGGCCAAAGGGAGGTCAGAAAAATGAGCATTATCGGACGTGAGCGTGCAGGGAGGCGATAGAGGGAATTGCAGTGTTTTCGCGTGCGCGCTGGTGTTTTCGCCAGTGCGCATGGCCGGCCAGACGGCATGCCCGGAAGAATCATTGGCGCGCGCGCGAAAGGACTGCGAGGGGAGAGTCGGTTGCAATGAGAGCGAAGGGAGAGAGGATTTCAGATTTCAGATTTGAGATGAAGTCATCTCATAAATGAACGGCCACCTAAACTCGACAGGCCGTCAGGGGCTAAAGCTCATTTTTCCTTGGTCTTTTAATGTCGCGGCTGAAGCCGCGACCCACAATGCCGATATCTGAGAGCGCTTCATTTCAGATTTGAAATTTGAAATGAGATTTGAGAGTTCAGATTTCAGATGAAATGGGGCGGGGCAGCGGAGGTTGACCGAGGGGGGGCTTGCAGGGAAAGGAAATCTTTTGGGGGACACACAAATCATAAATTGGAACGAAGGAGGGGACGATGAACGACAGAGTTGATTCTTGTGGGCAGCGGAACGAACGGGCGGGCAGCAATATTTTGCCGGGCGGAGGAGCGCGCTTGGATCGCGGCGATGCCACTTGGCGCGAAGCGGGCGCATCGGCGGTTCATTGTGGAAGGGCGAGCGTGGGAGCGAATGTTGGCGGCGCGATTGGGACGAACGCCGTGAGCGAGAACCTGGCGCGCAGTTCGCCGGGCGCCGGCGGAGAGTGCAGCGGGAGCGGCGCGGGGGAAGCTGGGGCGACGGCGGATCTTTCGCGGATTCCTGCGGAGGTACGTGCGACTGTGGCGTCCAGGCCTGGTGAATATGACGCGCGGCGATTGCGTTCGCAGCGGGAAATTATTCGCGACGTGATGCTTTCCGCGGCGGACTGCGAGACGTGGCTGACGCTCGGGGAATTGCGGGCGCTCACGCGTTATGGCGAGGCTTCGATTTCGGCGCAGTTGCGGCATTTGCGCAAATCGGAAAATGGGGGCTACGAAGTCGTCAAGCGGCATCGCGAAGGGGTTTCTCCGGAGCGCCCGGGCGCGGATGGGCGCGGCGAGTGCGTGTGGGAATATCGCATTACGCGCGGATCGTGCGGGGAACTCGTGGACGTGGAAGCGCGGCTGGAGGCGGTGGGCGCGTGAGGGTGTGAAATTTCTGAACGCGCGGACGTCGCGTCGTGGGCAGGCCGGCGGCTTAAGGCCGAATTCGTTCTGCGTACTTTACGGCACGGCTGAAGTGGCTTTGGAAAATCTCGCCACGTGTCATTCCGAAGGGCTGGATTTGCCCGAGGAATCTGCTTTTTCTTGAGGTTAGCGAAGAAAAGCAGATCCCTCGGTCGCCCCGGCGACCTCGGGATGACAGAAAGTCAGCGAGGGGCCGGTTTTGGTAGCACAGCCATCCGGCGCGGCGGTGCTGTGTGACTTTGCTAGGCGCCGCAAGAACCACACAGCCAAGAGAGGCTGTGCTACTTGGCTTTTTCCGCAGACTGTGAAGTGGCGCGCTACAAAGATTTCGCGGGTGTCACATCGCGTCTTTGGGCCATCGGGGGCTTGGACGCTAGGCGGTCAAAAGGCGACAGGCTGAAGCCTGTCCTACTCGGAGCGCGATTTTTTCAAACTTGGAAAACATTTGGGGGCGTGGCGGTGCTGAATTTGCACAGGTGCGGAGGTGATCGATGCCGAAACGCGTGCTGGATTTTGATGCGATGTGGGGGTCGGACAAGCTGGCCGCTTGCGCGGCGTGGGCGCAGGCCGAGTATGCGTGGCTGTATGGGCTGGCGGACGCGTCGGGGTGCTTCGAGCTGACGAATTTGCGGGTGATCTGGGGGCGCGTGGCGGCCATCCGCGTGAACCTTACGATCGAGCGGCTCGAACAGGTGTTTGCGGAATTTCAGGACAAGGGATTGCTGTTCGTTTGGGAGCACGAGGGGAAGCGCTACGCGCACTGGACTGGGAGCGATGTTCCGGGGCGGCTCCCGCCGCCTTCGTGGAGGATGCGGCTGGAACGGTTTGCGCCGCCGGTGCCGAAGCAGCGGCTGGCGGAATATTTGGGGCGGTTCGCGAGGGGGCGCGCGGCGCTGGCGGGCGTGGGATTTCGCGGGGAGGCGCAGCGGGAAGATTGCAATCGGAAAGAAAATTTCAAATTTGAAATTTCAGATTTGAGAGAAGGGCGGGAAGTTGCGGGGCGCGCGGAAGGTTTGCAACGGGGCGAAGCACCGATGCCATCGGCGGATCGCGGGGAAGAACTCAAATTTGAAAATTCAGATTTGAGAGAAGGGCGGGGGCACGGCGGGCCTGTTGCTACCTCGCAACATTGCGATCAGCGGGAGCTTTTTGCGGGTCGCGGGGAGGAGTGCGGGGATCGGAAGTATCATTTGAGGGACAGATGGGGAGCTGCCGAACAGTTTGGGAATTCGGATGCCGGCGAAAGACGGGCGCCGGGTGCGGCTCGCGAGTTGGGCGGAAAGGCTGATCGCGGCCGTGACATCGCGGAGACAAGCAGGCTCAAGGGCCGGGTTGAGGAGGATCAAGCACAGGATTTGGGTTTGGATTGGAATTTGAAAGGGAATTTGGAAGCGGGTCGGGAGGAGAGGCGGGGCGGCCGAGGCGATGAGGCGGGTTGCTCAGGACGGGCGGACCGGGATAGAACATTAACTGGAAATAATTTTTGCAATTCAAATTCTTTTTCAAATTCCTATTCAAACTCAAATTCAAATTCAGAGAGAAAAACGGCGAAGGAGCTGGCCGTGGAGCGCGAATTGCGCGTGGGGCAGGGGCCGGTGTGCGGTCCGGGGCGAGTGAAGCCGGAAGTGCTGGAGCGGATTCGGCGGCGCGATGCGGCTCGGGCCGGGTCGAGGTCGCCGTGAGGGCCTGGTAGGACAGGCTTCAGCCTGTCTGGTTTTACATTTCTCGCGGCGCAGAATTCAAAACCGACAGGCTGAAGCCTGTCCTACTTGGGGGCGGTTGACAAATTGGGATTGCACGTCAGGAAGTGTGGAGGAGGCGAACCATGCTGGCGACGTTTGCATTTGATGTTTGTCATGATGTGTACCTGGCGGCGCGCGAAGCGATCGACACAAAAATCCCCACGCTGAATGCGGAAGCGTCCGGAAAGTACCTGTGGCGCCCGGACCGGATGCCGCGGCTGGCCGAGTATGTTTGCGATTTTGCGCGAGCGGGCGAGCGGGCGCTCGGAGCCGAAAGTGGCGCGGGCTTCAGCCTGCGGGGGTTCGCACACAAGGGCGGAAGGGCAACGGCCGCGCTGGGACGCCGCGAGTCCTCCGGTTGCGGTTCGGGTACTCGGACAGAAAATCCACAGACTGAAGTCTGTGCTACTTTTCCCCGGGCGAGCCCTTCACAAAAACCATTCAGGGCAAGCCGCATGGCGATGTTTCGCGTGTACTACCTGGGCGGCGCGGACTATCACGCGGCGCGGCGCCACCTGGGGATCAGCGAATTGACTTGGGCGGACTGGGCGGAGGAAATTCGCAGGCTCGTGGGCCGCGAGCTGACCCGCGCGGGAGTGTTTCCGCCGTCAAAATATTTTCGAGAGACGACGGCGAAGGCGTCGTGAGGGCGGGGCTGCCGCGAATCAAAGTTGCTGCCGGCATTTGCTAACTGTGGTCATCGTCGAACGACATCCGGTGCAGCGTGCCGATGGCAATGAGAAAAAGCGCCAGGAAGAGAAAAATGATTGCCAGCGCGACGCGGAGGATGTTGCCGCCGCGGCTGCCTTGGTCGAAGGCGGCGTGAAGGATCAGGGCGACAGCGAAGAGGGCGCAGGCCGTGGCTCCCACGAAGGAGCAAGCCAAAATCAGCCAATGCGAACGAGGGCTTCCCTCCGACTGCACAAATCCTCCGGCAGCAAATTCAACGTTGGAGGGATCATACCAAAAAGGGATGGGAGTGCATTATGAGATTTTAATTTATTGATTTACTTGTGAAATAGTTAACAAGCAGTAAGTATACAGATCCACGGCGTGATGATTGGGTGGGAACTCAGAGGCCCCTGAGGGTCTTGGTGACATCTCACAATTGTCACGTTTTGTAGCGCCCGTGCGCCGCGGCGGCCGGGCGCTTTGGAATAGGGGAGATGCCCGCCTGAAGGCGGGCGCTACATAGGATCAGGCGCTTCTATTTTTCCTGCAAGGTAACCAGATAGTCGCAGAGATTCTTGATTCGTTTCTGGACGGCGGCCTGATTGTAGTTGTCCATGTACTGGAAGATACCGCCCCAGGTGGGCATGTCGGAGGAACCGTGCGCGGCGACACCCGGGCCGAAGCGGAGGACGTTGGTGACCAGGTCGTAGGGAAATTCACCGCCGTGGCGCTTGGTGAGTGTGGTGAGATCGGCGGCAGGAACCTTGAGCGCGGCTCGAGCCGGGCCGTGTCCCTTGGCGTTGAGGCCGTGGCAGGCGGCGCAGTACTGCTTGAACATGTCTTTGCCGGAGGGCACGAAATTGGGAGGGAATTGGTCCTGGCTGGCCGCCGCCTTGGATTGCGCGGCCGCGCCGCCGGCAAAGAGCAGCATTGCGGCGAGCAAGATTGTGTAGCGCATGGGGATCCTCCTGGTGCAGTCAGCATAGCGCACGGAAACGAATTGTCCAGACCGGAAATTGCAAATTTGAGATGAAGCTATCTCATAAATGGTTTCAGGTCACTCCAAATGCATGAGTTATCGATCTACGGGCATCGAGAAGCCTTTATTTACAGGCCTTTCACAGTTTGGCGTTTTGCTCTATTTGTTCAGAGTGTAAAATTTTCATATTTATGAGATAGCTTCATGTGAGATTTCAGAATGTCCGGTTCCGCAGCGCACGTTTGACACGTAAAATTTCCGAATCTCCGAGCTCGCGGCGCGACTGAAAGGAAGCATTTTGGAATCTCTATTCTCAAATCTCGAATTTCAAATCTCAAATATGGAATCCGCGAAACCACGTCGCCACTTCGGGTGTTTCCGATTCAGCGTCTTGCGGGGCGCTTCTTGGCGTCTCTTTAGAAATCGGCATCCAGCCCCGCTTTCTTCAGCCGAATGCCGGGGCTTATAGAAAATACTTGACAAATAAAGTCCACCTATGGTACATTCCTTTTCGCAGAGTTATACCTTCTCGCCGGATTCTCCGGCATCTTTCCGAAACGTCTCCACCGAGCAACTCAACTTCGAGCAAATTTGCGGCTCGGCTTTTGTAGCACAGCCACTCTTGGCTGTGTGCCCTTTTTAAGCGCTCCGAAAACCACACAGCCAAGAGTGGCTGTGCTACCTGCCCAGGAGGCTCCATGCCCGCTTACAGCAACTCCACGCCGCCGCTTTCCTTGTTTCCCGGCGACGTCGGATTGAGTTTCAACGCCGAAGCGTTTCCCGCCAACGGAACGGCCGGCGCCCAATTTGCGATTCCCGAGCCCGCCGGCCTGACCGATCAGTCCCACACCGTGCGCTGGCAAACTATTTTTGGGACCGCGCCCTCGGCGATTAGCATCGTCCTGCAGGGAGCCGCGGCCGACGTTGATTCGGAATACTTTACGATCGATACCTCCACCGCTACAGCCGGTGAAGCGCGCACGGTCATTGGGGTCCGAGCCCGCTTCCTGCGAATCAAGGTCACATCCTCGACGGGCGGCGCGGCGCTGACGGCGAAGATGCTTCCGTAAAAGGCCGTGACCCGTGATCCGTGTTCCGTGACGTGCAAATCGTGAAAAGCTCGCTCGTCCCGTTCGTGCGGTGTAGGTTTTCACGGATCACGGACCACGAATCACGGGTCACGGCTCGTCATCCTTTCCTGCCGCGAAAGCCGCGCGTCGGATGCTTGCGCACTTCTCTTTTTTCGTGGAAGAACTCGGTGTTCAACTGGCCGAGTTTTTTACCGCCGCGATGCTCCAATTGGCCGATCACAGGGCTGAACGGAGATTTGTTTTTCATGGCGGTTCGCCTCCACGATCAAGCTAGCTGAATCAGTAATCCCTTGTATGTGACGAAGGTCACCTTACGCCGGTGATGGCAAGAAGAGTGATTAGTGATTGGTGACTGGTGCACCGCAGCTAATGCTTCCAGTGGCGCAGGCTTCCAGCCTGTGGGGGTTAGTTGCGAGGAGATCGAGCCTCGGTGCAACTAAAAGCCACAGGCTGGAAGCCTGCGCCACCAAATCTCCTCGACATCGAGCGCTGCGGTGAGACGGTTTTTCACCAGTCACCGGTCACCAGTCACTAGTTGCCTATTTCTATGGCCTCCAATCCAAACTACGTAAAAAAGCAGCTCGCACTGGACACCGTGTCCTGGACCGCGGTGGTGGCGCCGGTCGACTGCATCGCCGTGTCGATCAAAAATTCGGTGCTGGTCGATTTGCGCATCCGCACCGACTCTGCCGACGCGACAACGCAGGACACCATTTCCGCCGGCAGCATCGAGACCGTATCCGCGCCGCGCCATTCCGGCGGCGTGCAGGACGGCGGCTCCGGCACGCGCTTCTACGCGGGCGACACGATCGCGTACTTGCAGGTCGCCAGCGGCACGGGCCCGGCGCTGCTCACGTTTGTGCGGTGAGCCGAGAAGAGCTTGAAACCACGGATGCACACGGATTCACACGGATGAAGACCAATAAAAATGCAGAGATAAAACAACCAGGGTTTTCATTTCTTTGTTTTTACTTTTTTATCCGTGTTCATCCGTGTGCATCCGTGGTTCCCATTTGCGCCCGCCACTTTCTGAGTTCGACTTGAGAGAACATGCGAATTAAAATTATTGGCGAAAATAATTGCGCGCGCGCGACGCGGCATCTGCTGCGGCTCGCGGGCTTTGCGGTGACGGAATTTCTTCCCGCCGACGCGGTTGCCGGCGGGCCGCTTGCCGGCTACTCCATCACCATCGATCTTGCCCCGGCCCACCACACCCCTGACGCCCTCCTGCGGCCGGATCCCCCCACGCACCACGACGACGCCTCAGCCCGCGAGGAAGCGCCTCGGTCGCATCGGGACGCTTCCTTGCCCGCCTTCACGGAAGTTTCGGCGGGCTCGCCCGCCGTAGCTCCGGCGAATTTCCGGAGCGGAGGCGGGATACATTTTGATTCTGTGGACAGCGCGCTGGAGGCGGCTGTGTTGCGGCACGTGACGCAACTGGCGGCGGCGCCGGTGATTGTGGATCGTCCCGGAGGAGTGGTGCACTCGGATCGCGAATTGCGGATCGTCGCGCCGAATACCGGGGATGCCAAGGCGGATGAGGCTGCGGCGGTGGCGATTGAATTTGGCGTGTTGCGGGGGTTGCTGGATTTGACTGCGCCTGCCAACGCAAAGACTACGGCGGGCTTGCCTTCCGAAGATACGGAAAGTTCTCGGAGCTTGCGCGCGAAGAAGTGGTGGCCGTTTGGAATTTTGTTGTTGGTGGTGGGGTTTGGGGTGTTGCGGTCTGGGATTGCGGCTACGCCGCGGTTGGGTTCGGTTGATTCAGAGAAAGGCCACAGGCTAAAGCGTGTGCCACTTTTGCTTGCTTCTTTCGCGCCGGATTTTTTGGCGGAGGCGCAGGGGCAATTTGCGACAGGGCAGGGACTCGATCCTTGCAAGGGGCTGACGAAACTTTACGCCAGCATCAGCCAGACGGGGAATACGCAGCTGGTGGCCGGGACGTCGTCCAAGAAAATTTATGTGTGCTCGATTCACGTGGTGGCGGCCGCGGCGACGAATGTCGCGGTGGTCGAAGGCACTGGCTCGGTTTGCGCCACGGGCACCGCGGGAGTGAGCGGGTTCGGCGGAGCCACGGCGGCGACCGGCTGGAATTTCGCGGCCAATGGCGGGATCGCGCTGGGCAACGGGGATTCTTCCCTGGGCGCGGAAGGGACCAGCGGGGACAATTTGTGCGTCTTCAATTCCGGCTCGGGACAAGTGTCCGGCGGGATCAGCTATGTGGTGGAATAAGGTATTAGGTGGCAGGGGGCAGGGGACAGGGAAAAGCCTCGCGCCTGAAACTTGTCAGTCGCCATCTGCTGCCTGCCACCTGCTACCTGCCACCCTGATTTTTGCGTGCTTGTTGGTCGCGGCGCTTCCCGCTCGGGCCACGACTTATTTCGTTGCGGCGGCGGGCAGCGACTCGAACAGCGGGACGAGCAGCTCTGCGCCCTGGCAGACTGTCGCGAAGGTGAATGGCTCTACGTTTTCGCCGGGCGACTCGATCCTGTTCAATCGCGGCGACATCTGGTACGGAACGGCGCTCACGGTTCCATCCTCCGGCACGAGCGGATCGCCCATCACGTTTGGCGCGTACGGCAGCGGCTCGAATCCGATCCTCAAGGGCTCCACGAATCTCGGCACCAGCGGGTACACGCTCGCTCCAAACACGCTGACCACGATTTTTCACCGGCCGAGTCTGGGCACATCCGCCACCGACTCCGCCACGGTCAACTTCCGGCAAGGCATCCCGGTCGGAGAGATCAGCAATCCGGCGGTGGAGATCACGATCAGCGTAACGGCATCGCCCACGCTCGCGCTGAACATTACCGGGACCGGGATCGGTCCGGCCGCGACGCTGCCGAACGCCAGCGCCATCACGCGCATCACCTGGAACGGCGGGATGAACGGCACGACGATCGCCGCCGGCGCAACGGCCACTTCGGACCCCATCTCTTACACGCTGGATAACACCGTCGCGCAGGTGGTGACGCTGTACAGTACCTCGCGCAACGTCGCCTACTACGCCGGCAATGGCGAATCACTGTATGAATTATTCAGCGCCCTCGACCAATCGCAAAGCGCCACGGTGAGCGGCTACTCTTTTTCCGGGGGCGATGTAATCCTCGCCTCGATCGTGGCGACCAACATCACGGCATTCACTTACTACGCAGCCCTGGCCAGCACTCCGGTCGCGGTGTGGGAGAACGACACGCTGCTGAAGCTGGCGAACAATCCGCTGGGCGTGGATCAAACGGCCGGGTCCTGGTTTTACGACGGGACGAATCTCTACATCCACGCTTCGGACGGCTCGAACGTCGCCACCAACGGCAAGCTCTACGATTATGCGACCGCGTCGAGCCCGGGACACACCGCTTGGGACAACGGCCAGTCCTATTTGATCTTCGATTCGATCGACGAGGCCGAAACTTACAACACCGACAGCACCATGCAAACGAATCTGGGCGGCCTGATCCTCACCGGCGCGAACAGCATCGTGCGCAATCTTTCGATCCACGATAATTATCGGCACGATTTTTCCGTGTACACAGGCGCGACGGGAAACGTGGTGACCAACGTCACGGGCTACAACTCGTACGGCACCTCGCCCGTGACCATCTATGGCCGGGGACGACGGGCAACACGGTACAAAAATCCACGTTTTACAATGACACGTATCTGCGCGAAGCCAACGTGGTCACGGGCGGCGTGTGGAGCGTGATCGTGGCGCACGGCGGATCGACCGTCAACGTGGTGGACAGTTGCGTGATGTACAGCACCGCGGGGCCGTACCGATCCAACACTTTCACCTCGCACGGTTACGGCGTGTTGGTGGGCGACAGCGGATCTTCGCTGACGGTTTCCCACAGCCTGCTGTACGGAAATTTCGAGTGGGGCATTTATCTCGGGCAAAACGGCGACTTCGGCGAAGGTCCGGGCGGCCAGATCACGCTCTGGGACAATCTGATCGACGCGTCGCAGTCGTACTCGAGCGCGTCGGGAGGCAATGCGTACTACGCCTTTGGCGCGGCGGCCGGCAGCCTAATTTACGACAACACGATCTATGCGCCGCTGCTGACCAACGCGGCGATCAGTTTGCAGAGCACCACAACCGGCACGCTGGTGAAAAACAATATCGTGTACGCGGGCGGCTACGCCACGGTGGACACGACGTCGGAAACCGGGTCGGCCTTCGACTATAACGATTATTTTTCCGCGTCGGGCACGCCGTTCAGCTGGGGCGGCACGGCGTACACGCTGGCGAACTGGCAAACGAATAGTTCGCAGGACGCGCATTCCCTCAGCGCCGATCCCGCGCTGGTGAACGCATCCGCCTTATCGTCGACCGGGAATTACGCGCTGCTCGCCGTCTCGCCGGCCATCGACGCCGGAGTGAATCTCGGGTCCACGTATCAGATGGGGCTTTCGCCGGCGTCGTCGTGGCCCGGCGGCGTCTCGCTGCTCAATCAAAATTCGTCCGGCAGCGGCTGGGAAATCGGCGCGTACGTGTACCCGGCGAACGCGGCTGCGCCCACGCTGCTGCAGCGAGGCTGCTGCGATTGATTTGAGTAGGACAGGCTTCAGCCTGTCGGTTTGAGCGCGGGTGTAGAAAAAATCAAAAGCGACAGGCTGAAGCCTGTCCTACTGGAGAACTCATGACCACGTCTGCTGCAACGCCATCATGGCATTCCATCGGGCTCTACGTGCAGATCGCCGGGGCGGGCGCGTTCATCGCCGGCGTCGTGCTGAGCCTGCACCACTACGCCATCGGGATCTGCTTCATCGCCGGCGCCGCCGCGTTTTACGTAGGGAAGAAGTTGCGCGCCGCGCAATGACGAAGGGAGATCCACAGATAAACACAGATGAACACTGATAAAAGCAGGAGAGCAAGCAAGTCTACCGAGCCGTTTCCTTAGATCCGTTGAATTGGTTTTATCAGTGTTGATCTGTGTCCATCTGTGGATTCGATTCCATGAGGACAAAGGCCGACAAATCGCTGGCGAAGGAGTGTATTCGCGACTTCGACAAATTTTGCAAAACTTTTCATTACAAGCCATTTGCTCGCCAGCGGGAATTTCACGATTCCGCCGCGAAATACCGCCTGTTCGGCGGAGCGGCGGGGCCGGGGAAAACGAAGGCGCTGCTGTACGAAGCCATTTACCAGGCGCATCTGCATCCGGGCGTGGACACGCTGCTTTTGCGCCGCACCTATCCGGAGCTTGAGGCTTCGCTCATCACTTACTTTCGCCGCGACGTGCCGCGCGAGCTGTACGAAAAATACAACGAAGCCAAGCATATCGTCACGTGGCTGAACGGCTCGACCACGCGCTTCGCTTACTGCGACACGGAGAATGACGTTTATCGCTACCAGGGCGCCGAATATTTATTTATCGGAGTCGATGAGCTTACACACTTCACGCTGAAGCAGTGGCAATTTCTTACCAGCCGTAACCGCTGCCGCATCAAGGGCGCCAAGCCGTGCATGGCCGGCGCGACCAACCCCGGCAACATCGGCCACGCCTGGGTCAAGGCGCTGTGGGTGGATCGCGCGCCCGCTCCGGGGATGGACCGGCCCGACCAGTACGATCCCGGCGACTACGAATTTATTCACGCCACGATCGCGGACAATCCGTATTTCGCGCACGACGACGAATACAAGAAAACGCTGGGGCAACTTCCCGAGGCGCTGCGGCGCGCGTTTCTCGACGGCGAGTGGGACGTTTACGCGGGACAGTACTTCGATATTTTCTCGCAGGAGCGGCACACGATTCGCGCCGAACAGGTGCAACTCGAGCCGTGGACGCCGCGCTGGATTTCGATTGACTGGGGATTCGAGCACCCCAGCGCGGTCTACTGGCATGCGACGCGCAACGACGGCGTCTTTGTTACCTATCGCGAATTCGTGCAGAACCGGCTGTCGCCGCGCATGCTCGCGGCGGCCATCGCTGAACGCAGCGTCGATCGCCTCGGCCGCGGCGAGCGCATTCGCGACGTTTTTCTTTCGCCTGACGCGTTCGCGCAACGCACCGCCGACGCTTCGATCGCCGACCAACTGGCCGACGGCCTGGCCGCCGCGGGCCTGCCGCGGCCCACTCCGGCGGACAACGATCGCGTGGGCGGCTGGATGCTGATGTACCAGGCGCTCGAGGCCGATCACTGGCTGATCGCCGAAAATTGCGTGCGTCTCATTGAGAATTTACCGACGCTCACGCGCGACCCCGCCAACGTCGAGGACACGCTGAAGTGCGACGGCGACGATCCCGCCGACTCGGCGCGCTACGGCTTGAAGTCGGCGCTCGAACCCGGCCGCGCGCCGGCGGAAGTGCTCGCCGCCGGGCGCATCACCACGCAGGATCCCACGTCGCGCGCGATTTGGCTGAAGAAATTTTCAGCCGAGGAGTCGCGAAGAGTAGCGCCGGTAGTGCCGCGCAGGTGGCGCCCGCAAGGATGGTGATGGTTTAAGTGGCGCAGGCTTCCAGCCTGTGGGGGTTGGTTATGCCAAGGCACGATCGTCTCGCAACCAACCATCGATCCCACCTCGCGTGCGATGCGTCTAAAGAAACTTTCCGCAGAGGAGCAGCCCTGAATAGCGTGTAGTTCAGCGCAGATGACGCCCGCAAGGCAGGTGATCGTTTAATTGGAGCAGGCTTCCAACCCGTGGGGGTTGGCTGCGAGGAGATCGAGCCTTGGCATAACTAAAGGCCACAGGCTGGAAGCCTGCGCCACTTGTTCTTATTCAATCGGGTGCGAGGCGCTGGACCAGGGCCAGTCTTCTGGGCGGGCAACAAAGCCCGCGGCAACCGGATTGCGTTCGATGTAGGAGCGAATTTTCTGCCCCTCTGCTGGATCCCGCACCCAGTGATCGAACGATTCGTCCTGCCAGAAGCGCGTCCCGGTCCGAGAGAGAATGAGATTCGCCTGCCGCGCTGTCGCGCCCTTGACGAGCTGCGTGAGCTTAGCAAGCGGGGCGATTGGCATGAGCAAGACGTGAATGTGATTGGCCATGACGGCGTAGGCGCGCAGATTGAATAATTTTCGGTCGTGCCCATTTTTTAGGGACGCGAGAATGGATTCCGCGATGCGTGGATCTTTCAGCCAGAGAGGGCCCGTCCTGGCCACGTCCAAAATGTGATCGTAATGGACGAATGCCGCGCCGGGAGAGGAAGTTGCTTTTGGCGGGGGCGTTTGCCTGGGCAACGAGCCGAAGAGGCGCCAGGTGATGAAGAGATCCGTTTCCGGCGGGTGCCAGTGGGGAAGATTGCGGATGTAATATGTAATTGTTCGTGACACGGGAACATTGGAGCACATGCTTCAGAGTGTGTCTTATGCGGGGGAAGTCAAAAGCACACAGGCTGAAGCGTGTGCCACTGGAACCTGCGTCACGATCTCAGAGTTTTACAACGAATCTATGTGGCAAACGATGATGGCTTGGCTGGCGCGGCGTGCGCGGGGGCGGTACGTGCTGCTGCTGGAGGAAGAAACGGCGCGGCTGCGCGCGGAGAATCGCGCGCTGGTGAATTCACTGCTGGGCACGGCGGGCTTTCCGCCGATTTCGCCCGAGGACGACGCGCGGCGCGGCCTTGTGGGATTGCCTCCGGTGCGGCGGCGCACCTGGACGCAGATCGCGCGCGAGAGGGAATTGGCGGCCGGAAAAAGTGCGGTCGGGCGGGGCGCGGCGGAGAAATGACGTTCTGATTTGACTATGAAAGGTAATTGTTTAGCGGAGCGAATCGCAGCGCCGGCATCTCGCTGGCAAATGTGGTATTTGCCGATAATACGCGAAAATCGCCGGCGGGACGCCGGCGCCACGAGTTAGATCAAGCTTTCTTGATGAGGCGCACGAGCCAGAGAAGGATGCAGGCTCCGACGAAGGCCACCAGGATGGAGCCGATTAGTCCGAAGCCTGGATAAATGCCGAGAAGGCCGAACAGCCATCCGCCAATCATGGCGCCGACGATGCCGATGACGATGTCCATCAGCACGCCGAAGCCGCCGCCCTTCATGACTTTTCCTGCGAGAAAACCGGCGATCAGACCGACGATGATCCACCAGAGCAGATTCCCCATGGATTCCCCCTTCAACGCTTGAGAGTGAGCAGCTGTGCCTGGAGCTTGTTTGCAGCGAAGACTGGACTCCTTCTATCCCAGTTGGCGTGGAACGTCAATAGTGGCGCAGGCTTCCTGCCTGCGGGGGTTGGTTGCGTGGACATCGAGCCTTGGCGTAGCTAAAAGCCACAGGCTGGAAGCCTGCGCCACATCGCATTTCATGAAAACATTATGACGACTCAGACGAACAATTTGGACGACATCGCCATTTTGAACGGCGAGAATGAGGCGCCGAATGACGGCAGCGTTGCGCCGCTTGACGGCTCGCAATCCGCGCTGGGTGCGCTCTCCGCGCTGGGCGCTCATGCCGCGCGCGCGCCGCTGGGGATTGACGGCAAGCAGCCCGCGGCTAGCGTGCAGGAAGCGCTGGCGAAGCTGGCGCTGGGGCCGAACAACGAGCGACTCGAGGAGTTGCGGCCGGACCTGGTGAACGCGCTGCGCGAGCTTGTCGTGCAGTATCGCGAAGAGGGAATCGTCGCGCGGCGGCACGAGATTCGGCGGATCCGGCAGGCGCGCCTGTTCTGGCAGGGCTTGCAGTACGCTTGGTGGAATCCACAGGACATGACCTGGCACCTGCCATACGAATCGAAAATTTGCGACGACAGCGCCGCGGCGGAAATGCCGCGCTACCAGTTCGTCACCAATCTGTATCAGGCCTTTGGGCTTTCGTTCATTTCCATTCTCAGCCAGGACGTTCCCGCGACAAATGATCGACCAGCAACTCTCCCAGCAAAACTCCATGAACCAGCAGCTCTACGGATTAAGCCAGGCTCTCGGCTCGCAGGCGTCGTCGGGCTATCAAAACCTGCTCGCCAATCCCGGCTACACTCCCGCGGAACAATCGGCGATCACCAATCTCTCGCAGTCTGCGCTGTCCTCCTCCTTTGACGCGCTCGCGCAAAACGCCGCCAACCGCTCCGCGCGCACGCGCAACTCCGCCGGCTACGGCGAGCTCATCGACTCCCTCGCGCGCACGCAGGGTCAGGATCAGGCCAACCTCGCGCAGCAAAATCAAATCGCCTTCGCCAACGCCTCGCGCTCGGACACGCTGTCAGCCCTCTCCGGCCTTTCCGGCCTCTACGGCACCGACGCAGGCCTTCTCGGCCGCGCTCTCGGCGTCCCCGCGCAGCTCCTCGACGCCAGCGCCCGCAACGCCCAGTCCAGCGGCTTCAGCCTCGGCTTCGGCCCCGGCGGATTATCGTTCGGCCTCAGAGGGTAGTTAGGTGGCGCAGGCTTCCAGCCTGCGGGGTTTAGTGCAAGCAAGTGTGATTGTGCTTGCCACCACAGCCTTCTGCCTCTCGCCGACATCCTTGCCTGCACCAACCCCCACAGGCTGGAAGCCTGCGCCACGTAAGCCGCGAATTCCGGAATAATTTCATCCTGTCAGCCATGCAACCCGAGCGCCCAGCAGCATTGCCACAAAAAAATCAGACCTCTTAGCAAGAAAATTTCCCAACACCCCCATGAACCCCTACTGGATCGTCGTCGGCTTCCCCTCGTGTCTCCAACTATTCTTCTTCCTCCGCTGGCTGCACCGCCGCACCCGCGACGACGAAATCCGCCGCGCCTTCGTGCGCGACATGGCCATCAACCACCTCCCGCACCTCTACCACGCCCTGCGCCAGATCGCCGGCCACCTGGGCATCGAGCTCAACGAACCTCCGCCCGTCCAGTTCCTCGAGCTCAACGGCCACGACAGAAAACGGTGACACGCGATCCGCTCGCCCTGAGGTGTGCGAAGGGTGGCCCGTGACCCGTGATCCGTGGCCCGTGAAAAGCGAACCACCAAATTCATTATCAAGATTCACAGAGTCACGCCCCGCACCACACGGGTCACGAACCACGAACCACGGGCCACGACCCTCCATGACTGACACCGTCCCACCCGAAATCATCGACCTCGCCCGCCACATCGCCTGCGATCACGCCCTCGATCCCGCGCTCGTCTGCGCCGTCATCGAGCAGGAATCCGCCTGGAATCCCTGGGCCGTGCGCTACGAGCCCGGCTTCCTGTCGCGCTACATCGCTCCGCTCTACACCGCAGGAAAACTCAGCGCCACCGAAGCCTACACGCGCGCCATGTCGTGGGGCCTGATGCAAGTGATGGGGCAAGTGGCCCGGGAATTTGGCTTCGAGGAATCGTCGCTCTCCGAACTCTGCGATCCCGCCACCGGAATCGAATACGGCTGCCGCATCCTGGCCGCAAGGATGAAGCGAGCCAAAGGCAACGTCCCCGCCGCGTTACTAGCCTGGAACGGCGGCGCCGACGCAAACTATCCCGCCGAAGTCCTGGCCCGCAAGCGCAACTATTCGTCCCGCCCCGGATAGCGCATTAGTATTTTTTGCGGAATTCGCGGGCTTACGTGGCGCAGGCTTCCAGCCTGCGGGGGTTGGTTATGCGAAGGCTCGATCTCCTCGCAACTAACCCCCACAGGCTGGAAGCCTGCGCCACGTAAATCCGTCGGGGCTGAAGCCCATGCTGAAGCAGCTGGACGCGGCCCTCACCGAATCGCGGAAACTCAAATCCAAAATCAAAAGGCGAAAGAGTCAAACCCCAAATGCAAAGTTCAAATCGCGAATCACAAATCTAAAATTTCAATTTCAAGTTCAGCAATCTGAATTCTGAGATCTGAGATCTGAAATCTCCTCCCCCAGCCGCCGCGCAGCGCGACACATGTCCCAGCAGGGAACTAACCACCCTAGCTAACGCGCAACCGAATCACGATCCAAGCATCCCGTCCCCATGAAGCCCACGACAAACATTGTCATTCTCCTGGCAGCATCCATCGCCATAGCTCTCCTAGCCGACGCCTGGCGATCCGCCCGCCACGATTCCCAACAACTCGCCGCTACGCTCGCCGCGCAGAACACGATCATCCAGCAAGCCGGCGATCGTGAAAAGCAGCGCGACTCTCAGTTAGCCGCCGCCCTAGCCGCCATCCAAGCGCAAAAGCGCTCCGTCCAAACCCCGCAGCAAGCCGCCAAACAACTCCCCTCCGTCCTCCCAATTCTCCCGCTCCCCGTAACCATTCACGATCCCAACCTCTCCGTGCCGCTCCCGCCCGGAGAACCCCCTTCGACCACAATCTCCATTCCTCAACCCGATCTCGTCCCGCTCTATGACGATCTACAAGACTGCCGCGCCACCACCGCCCAAAACGACTCCCTGAAGAAAGATTTGTCAGACGAAAAAACCCGCTCCGCCGCCCTCCTGCACGAACGCGACGCCGCCACCGCCGTCGCCCACGGCGGAACATTCCTGCAGCGACTCAAGCGAGCCGCCAAATGGTTCGCCATCGGCGTCGCCGCCGGCGCCGCCGCAGCCGCCATCGCCCACCACTAGAAGTTCGTCCCGCAGAAATTTTCAAGCCTGTGTGGCAGGCGTGATTCGACATCAAAGAGGGAAGAGCACGGCATGCAGTTCCGTGGCGTTACATGGTGATAAGTCGCGGATCATTCTTGAAATGAAGCCATTTCAAATTTAGGCTTTTTGGGTCGCAGCTTCACACGCCGCGGAAAAAGCCCCTTTTTGCCATCCCGAGGTCGCCGCGGCGACCGAGGGTTCTGCTTTTCTTCGCGAAACCCAAGAAAAAGCGGATTCCTCGGGCAAACCCAGCCCTTCGGAATGACTCTTTGCGAGTTTTCCCGCAGCCACCTCAGCCGCGACAGCAAGAGACCAAGAAAAAGTGGGCTTCAGCCCCTGACGGCCCGTCGAGTTTAGGTGGCTGTTTATTTATGAGATGACTTCCTCACCCATCGAGCAGAGCCCCCCCATCGTTTTCAGTTTTCCGTCCGCGTAAAACAGTTCCCGCTCTCCCAGAACCCTCTTCCAGCCAGGGCATGGCCTTCCTCGATGCTTCCTATCACTTGGGAGGCGGTTTCGCGAAATCTGTCCTCGAAGTCCAAACGCCACCCGCTCTGTCACAACGGAAATCCAGCGATGGCTTTCCGCCGCGAAATCTACGCGTCGAACCTGGCGTTTCCCGTCTTCGCTCTGCATCCGTTCCAGCATCGCAAACAGCTGCTTACTTTCCGCCCTCGAGAAGGGTCCCGCCCTAATTCACCTCCACGCAGCAGCCCCGAGTACGCCAGGACCTTGCCCCTCCGCCTCTTCCCGAAAGTTCGCTCCAACCAGAAACCAGTATCCGCCAGCACGCGTTCAAGTTCATCACCCCAATTTCGCGCCGATCCCGCAAAATCAGCAGCAGCCACAACTTGTCCAAACTTCTATGTCCCCGAAATCAGATAGCGCTCTATTTCCACTAAAAAAGCACAAACATCCCGATTGACAAATTGTCTTATAAGCTATATTATGTTTATTGTGAAGATTGACTAAATGTAATGTACTGTTCTATCAGAGATTTATCGGGGCCGACGACTCGGCGGCTATTTACAAATGTGGTGGGAGTGGCTGTAATTTTCAGGGCATGGCCTTCCTCGATACTTTCTTTTACTTGGGAGGCGGTTTCTGGGTTAATCATACAGGCTCGATAGGCTTCTGCGTTCAAGCCTTGTTGGGTTGCTAGGTCCAGCAGCTTATCCCATACATTTGAGGGGCTGATTACGTCTTGGGCGTCAAAGATGGCGTCGTGCATTTTCCAGAAGGCGGCAGGGTTTTGCTGGTACGCGCACTGGCTGGCGATTGCGGCGGTCATCGCCCAGGGGTGGATATCAGTCAACGGGTAATGTTTGAAGATTAACCGGACTTCTGGATGGCGCGGCAAGAGATCTCTCAGAACTAGGTCGAGTTGACGGCATGAGGGGCACTCGAAATCGGCGAACTCGATTAGGGTAACCTTGGCGTCTTCCGGGCCCATTGACGGTGAATTGCCAACGTGAAGCTTGGAACGCGTGTCGGCGAAGGGGTCCGCCGACATGTCTGTGAGTTCTCCTCGGAGCAGAAAATTTCCCGTTCTTGAAACGTAGACGACGGCGGTGTCGGACTGTCCTCCCAGGGAGACAGTTACAGGAACTTCCAGCAGATCGGGAATGGGTGAGGACTTGGATGGACCCACTTTGACATCATAGGTGGGGCCCCAGGCGTAAAGATTCCTCAGGTATTCCTCAACACGGGCCTCGACAGTGCCTGGTCTAGCGGTTGGCGAATCGGCTGCTTTCGGAGCTGGAGCTTTTTCCTTTCCCGAGCCCGTTTGAGCGACTGAAGGAAGTTGAAATGCCGAAAGGAATAGGAGAGCGCAAAGGACCAATTTTCTTAACACAGTAGGGCTCCTCTCATGGGTTGAACTTTTGAACGATTGGGAAGGGGCGGCCCAATCCGAAAGCCCGGGATGTAATTTTCAGGCCGGGTGGGGCTTGACGCCTTTTGTATTCGTTCCGGTCCACTTTGCGGGCAATCGAACGGACTAAATCGATATCGAAATTGTTTTCGCCGGCAATTTCTTCGGGACTCTTTACGTCTTCGATGTAAGCCCTAAGGATCCGGTCCAGAACTTCGTATGGAGGGAGGGAATCCAGATCCTTCTGGTTCGGGCGAAGCTCGGCGGAAGGCGGCTTTTCGACTGAGGCTCGAGGGATGAGTTCGCTTTCGCGATTGATCAATTCGGCGAGCGCATAGACCATTGTTTTGGGAACATCCGAAAGCATGGCCAGACCGCCTGCCATGTCTCCGTAGAGCGTGCAATACCCTACCGCCATTTCCGATTTGTTGCCGGTGCTGAGAACCATGGAGCCGAATTTGTTCGATAGCGCCATTAAGTAATTTCCGCGCACCCTGGCCTGAAGATTTTCCTCGGTCACGTTTTCTGGCCTGCCGCGGAAGGCATCTGCCAGCGCGGTTCGGTAGGACTGGAAAACATCCGTAATCGGAATTGTCAGAAATTCAATTCCGAGATTCTCGGCCAGCTGCCGAGCATCCGTACGGCTGCCTTCAGAGGAATACGGTCCGGGCATGGAAACGCCGAGGACGTTTTCGCGGCCCAGGGCTTCCACGGCAATGGCGGCCACTACGGAGGAATCGATGCCTCCGCTGAGGCCCACTACCACGGCGCCGAAACCGGACTTGCAAACGTAGTCGCGCGTGCCGCAGATGAGCGCTTGAACGACGAGGTCCATCTCGGTGGCGGGCTGCGTGTGAAGGTCACCCGAGTTTGTTTCAGTGTCAAAAAGGACAATGTCTTCCTCAAAGGAGTTCGCCTGGGCAGGAACTCGGCCGTCAGGCAGGACAACTATGCTGCCTCCGTCAAAGACCAAACTGTCGTTCCCGCCCACTTGATTGACGTAGATAACAGGGCGGCCGTGCGACTTGGCAAGCTGGCGCAACATGTCCAGGCGCAGGGATCGCTTATGGATCGTGTAGGGAGACCCCGAGATATTGATTATCAGAGTTGCGCGCTTGGCGACCAGTTCGGCGACCGGATCGCGCTCGTAGAGGGGTTTCGCCCAGAACGTTTTATCGTTCCAGATATCTTCGCAGACGGTGATGCCGAGGTTTTGCCCGCCGAAGGAGTAAACGTTTTGCGCAGTGGCGGGCTGAAAATATCGGGATTCGTCGAAAACGTCGTACGTGGGGAGCAGCATTTTGTGCTGGACGAATTCGATTTTTCCGTTTGCCAGGAGGGCCGCGGCGTTGGCGGCGGATTTTCCTGTCGAACCTGTTGCCCGGGCTGCGTATCCGACGATGGAGGGAATCGGCAACTGCTTCGCCAGGCAAGCCAATTCCCTTTCGTTCCGGTCGATGAATTGAGGGCGCTCGATCAGGTCCATCGGCAGGTAGCCGCACAGACAGAGCTCAGAGAAGACGGCCAAGTCCGCGCCCTGCTTCGCGGCGCGCTGCGCGAATTCCAAAATTTTACCGGAATTTCCGGCGAAGTCGCCGACGGTGGGATTCAATTGCGCGAGAGCGATTTTCATGAGCGCCCTATAGGATACGGGGCACGGTAGCGCATTGCAACGATTTCACGGCAGCTGGCACGAGCCGGGGATACAAAAGAAAATGGGCCTGTGCGAAAACTCGCAAAGGCCCATGGGCAAAAGCGTCCGAATCGTCGAAGAAGTCTTGCGGCGCTCTTATACGCTGAACGAGCTGCCACAGCCGCAGGTGCTCTTGACGTTCGGGTTGTTGAACTTGAAGCCGGCACCTTCCAGCGTCTCGATATAGTCAATGGAAACGCCTTCCAGGTACATTTCACTCATCTGATCGACGAGGACTTTGAGCCCGTCGAATTCATAGACGTTGTCGGTCGGATTCTCCGAGTTCTCAAACGCCATGTGATAGCTGAAGCCCGAGCAGCCTCCGCCTACCACGGCCACGCGGAGCGCTACGGGAGCGGGGTTCTGCTGGCCCATGATTTCTTTTACTTTCGTTGTCGCCACTGGAGTAACTGTAATCATTTCAGTGTTTTCACTCCCTGCCGGTTTCGGCGATATTTGGTGCGAAACCATTATAGCACAGGACGCAAGATGTCTGCCCTATGGGACGTATCCTATTCCTCACTACAAAGAATTTGATGCAATGAAACACCATAAGTTTCGTTGGCCTGGGCCACGAGGCGATGAAAAAAGTGAAATGACCGTACAAAGGTCCGCCATGCTGCAAAGAAACGCTTATGGGTACCATCCTAATTTGGGTTTGTCCGCCAAAGCCCCTTGGCCGCGACCAAGAACAATAGTGCGCCGACTACCAACGCGGGGAGACCTAGCGAACTTGCGACTTCTGGGAAATAACGCACGCTTAACACACCGAAACCGAAGCCAATGAGAACGCGTGCGACAATGAACAGCCAGATCTCCGCTCCCGTAAGGCTCTTAACCCTTCCTGCGTTCCAATTCAGCATAGGGGAGGACTCCTTCTCTTGAATCGTACAATAGTGACAAGTGTACGTCACTATTCAAAACTCATTCCGTCTCAAACTAGGACACAACACCCGTACACCGATTTTCGACAATTTGCGGGGTTTCCCTTAAGATGATTGAAACTATGACCCATAAAATTACTTTGCTTCCTGGAGATGGGATCGGGCCTGAAGTCGCGAAGGCAGCCACGCAAATTGTGGAGGCCTCGGGCGTTTCGGTGGAATGGGAAGTATTTGCGGCGCCTCTCGAAGGCGGCAAACGCACTGGAGAATTTCCCCGCAAGCAGGCGGTGGAATCGGTGCGGCGGACGCATGTCGCGCTGAAGGGACCGATGGCGACGGCGGTCGCGGAGGGGCCTCCGAGCATCAACGTCGCGCTTCGCAAAGAGCTCGACCTTTACGCCAATCTGCGCCCGGTGCGCAATGTTGCCGGCGTTTCGTCTCGCTGGTCTGGAGTGGACCTCGTTATCGTGAGGGAAAATACGGAGGACCTGTACGCGGGACTCGAGCACACGGTGGTTCCGGGCGTCGTGGAGAGCTTGAAGATCATCACGGAGCGCGCTTCGACGCGCATTGCGCGGTTCGCCTTTGAATATGCTCGCAAAAATGGACGCAAGAAAATTCATGCGATCCACAAGGCCAACATCATGAAGCTTTCCGATGGCCTGTTTCTGAATTCGATTCGCGCGGTGGCCGAGAAATACCCGGAAATCGAATATCGCGAATTGATCGTGGACAACGCGTGCATGCAACTGGTGATGAATCCCGCGCAGTTCGACATGCTGCTCCTGCCGAATCTTTACGGGGACGTGGTTAGCGACCTGGCCGCCGGTTTGGTGGGCGGTTTAGGCGTCGTGCCGAGTGGCAATATTGGAGACGTTGCCGCGTTGTTTGAAGCCGTTCACGGGACGGCGCCCGATATCGTCGGCAAAGGGATTGCGAATCCGACGGCGATCGTCATGTCGGCGGCGATGATGCTGAATTATTTGAACGAACTGGAAGCCTCGCGGCGCATTCTGGGCGCTCTGGACAAGGTGTACCGCGAAGGAAAACATACCACGCGCGACGTTGGCGGAACGGCCACTACTCAGGAGTTTACGCAAGCGGTGATTTCGGAGATGGGTGCGATTGGATGAGCCAGGCGGGGATTCAAAAACGGATCATGACTTCATTCGGTCCGGACGGCAGATTAAATTTCGTCCCGCGTTCTTTATTGAGTTTCAGGCTTGCCGGGATGTCCACATCGGACAAGGGGATCTTCCTCGTCCACGAACCGGTGCTCCAGTAATCCGCGTTTGTGAAGAGCGTCTCGCCCTGGATCATATATTTCGCCACTTCTTCCGTGTGCCCGTCACGAAATACGATCACGGCAGGAGGCAATGCTGGAAGCGGCGGGGCCGCCACCGGCAGTTCGACGAATCCAGGGTTTGGGGCGGGTGCTTTGGCGGAATCCGGCTTCGTCGATTGCGGCATCGCCGGCATTTCGCTGCCTGTCGGAACGCGCACCCATTGGCCATTATGGTTCTCCAAAACGAGCGGTTCGACCGGGCTGGCCGCGGGCGCAGGAGGTTGTAGGGGCTGCGGGACAACGATCTGGACCGGCGGCGCTTCCGGCGCAATCGGCGCGTAATCAAATTCGTCGTCGGCATACAAGTAAGGGAATAGAAATGCGGAATCGTTCAATAAGCGGCGCTGATTCGGGCGATCGAACCCTTCTCGCGCGCTGAGACGGAAAGATGAGCGCGCTCGAGGAGCCGCAGCTGGCGCGTGCATTCCGTGCCTGCCTTGAGCGGGCACGGAAGGCGCAAAAAGCGCCGCTCCAAGAGCGGCTACCGACACCGCAATACAGAGTCGAGATTTCATAAATCAGTTCGCGTGTGGAAGCGGGGGGAGATCACACGCTGTACTTCCCTTTTGCGTTGCTGGTGGCAAGCTTACGCCTGGATGACAAGATTTGCAATGTTGGGTCGCGTGTGAACGGAGAAAAGCATTCGAACCACAGATGAACACAGATAAACACTGATGAAAACAAGAAACAGAAAGAGTGCGACTGGCATTTTTTATATTTCTTAATCAGTGTTTATCAGTGTTCATCTGCGGATAAATCTGCAGTTTTCTATTTTCATCAGTCACAAGTCACCAGTCACAATTCTTCGTCCTTTGTTTCGCGCGCGGCGAGGAGGCCGATGAACGTCAGAGCCGCCGCAACGGTGAGGTAGTAACCGACGTATTGCAGGCCGTAGTTTTTCGCGAGCCACGTGGCGATGTACGGCGCGAGCGAAGCTCCGAAAATGCCCGCGAAGGTGAACGTCAGGGAGCTGCCCGTGTAACGCACCGACGTAGGAAATAGCTCCGACAGCACCGTGCCAAGCGGGCCGTAGGTCAGGCCCATCAATGACAGGCCGAGGGTCATCATCAGCACGGCCCCAGCTGTCCCGGCGAGAAACATCGGGGCCATCACGAGGCCGAACGCGCCGATCGCCGCGGTGACCCAGAGAAGCGTGACGCGGCGGCCACGTTCGGCCAGGATCGCGCCTACGGGGATAAAAATCGCGAAGAAGACGATCGCGAACAATTGCATCACCAGAAACTTTTCGCGGCTGTAGCCGAGCGCGGTGGTGCCCCAGGACAACGCAAAGACCGTCATCAGGTAAAAGATCACGAATGTTGCGAGCGCTACGAGCGTGCCCACGACCACTGTTCGCGGGTGCTCGCGGAACACCGTCAGCATCGGCACCTTTACACGTTCGCGCCGGCTGAGGGCGTCGCGGAACACGGGCGTCTCGGTAATCGTGAGCCTCACGTAGAGGCCGACGAGGACGAGCGCGGCGCTCGCCAGAAACGGAATGCGCCAGCCGAAGTTGAAAAATTGCACGTCGGTGAGCCACCTCGAGAGCGCCAAAAATATTCCCCCGGAAAAAAGGAATCCTATCGGCGCGCCGAGCTGCGGGAACATGCCGTACCAGGCGCGCTTTCCCGGCGGCGCATTCTCGATTGCGAGCAGCACGGCGCCGCCCCACTCGCCGCCTAGGCCCAGCCCTTGCCCGAAACGAAAGAACGCGAGTAGCGCCGGCGCGGCCACGCCGATGGTGCGGTATGTCGGCAGCGCGCCAATAGCAACCGTGGAGAGTCCCATGGTGAGCAGCGCCGCGACCAGCGTCGCCTTGCGCCCAATGCGATCGCCGAAGTGCCCAAAAAGCGCCGAGCCAACGGGCCGCGCGAAGAACGCAATCGCAAAAGTCGCCAGCGAAGCGAGCGTGGCGGAGGCCGGGTCGGTCGACGGGAAAAATAATTTGGGAAAGACGAGCACCGCAGCGGTCGCGAAGATGTAGAAATCGAAGAACTCGATCGTGGTACCGATCAGGCTGGCGAACAACACCTGGGCAGGCCGATTGACGGAGGCATACGCAGCGGCATCTTCCGCCACTCTGGCCGCAGTGCCAACTTGGGTGGATCCGCTCAAGCTGCACAGCTTACATCAAGTCTTCCACGAATCAACTTCAAGATGAATTCACTTCAAGTTTGTCTTGATGGATCGGAACAAGACGAAAGACTCTGGTGCAGCCTGCTAGCCAGCGGTGTAATCCGAGTGCGTTTTAACCGAAGTTTAACTTTCTAGATATCGGTATTTAACTTCTCGCTCGCTAACTGTTCAATCTATTTACCGTTCGTGAATACGTCATTCCGATGCGAGAAAGAGAGGAGACCCGATGCGACATCTTGTCTTTGCTGTTTTGGCGATCTTGACTGTTGCCCTGCTAGCCCCATCGCGGCTGCTAGCGTTCGGCCCGACGGTAGGCCTCACAATAAGCCCCAACCCGGCCGAACCTGGGGCACCGGTAACGCTCACGGCTACAGTAGGTAGGTGCTGGGAGTCGTGGGTCCCCGTGAAATTCACCGACGAAACGACGGGGACGAATCTCGGTTCTGTATTCCTCAATTCACAGCACGTTGCCCAGTTGACGGTGTCGACGCTATCGACCGGCACCCATATCATCGATGCCTACTACGGCGCCACCGGCTCCTGTGATGGCCCCGCGTCAATGAACAGAAGCGTAACGATTTTTGCTGATGTCAGGGGATATATCAATCCCAAATATATGGTAATGGGCGTCTACTATGTAGTGCCCGGATCGCAGAGTTTCGCCAAGTATTGCGCCAATACATCGGTCGGGACAACAGACTCAATCACCAACACATTTACGAGATCCTATCAAAACAGCGTTTCAATCAAATTGGGTGTAGACATCCCCGGCTTTCTCAATGGCGGCCAAACTCAAACCACCTCTACGACCTACACACAATCCTCGTCGGTCGGGAATTCGGTCGCGGTCACTCAAACCAGTTCGCTCTGCAACCAGATCCCCGGCCCCACAAATTCCTATCAAGGGAACAACCACGACTACGACATCATCCTAGTGTGGGTAAACCCGGTGGTGGCGCTGGACTACTACGAGGACGCTGGGGGAACTATCTATGGAATCCAATGGAGCGGATACGGGTTCAACGAACGCGACCAACCGGCCATGGAGGTCGATCAGATTTACGCCGGATGTCTGAATGGAGATTTGGCGACCGGACCAGGGACTCCGTGCGCATCGAATCTCGCGCCGCTGCAACGCTCTTGGGACACTGATACGACTTGGCCGTCAGGCCAGGGGCCGGCCCTCACGTCGCAGGATCTCGCGAACGTTCTGGCTGCGGATCCGTTCGGTATGTGCACACCCGACGCAAACGTGCCCCCCTCGTCTTATCCGACGGATAACTGCACGATGACCCCGCAGTCGGCCCGTTTTACAATCACGGACAACGAAGACATCACGTTTCAGCAGCCCATTCCGGGCATCGGACCCACAACGACCCAATACATGCTCGGGTACACTGTTGCCAACACGCAGAGCAACGGGTATTCGACGACGAACACCACCACTTTCGGCGTGGAAAATCAATTTCAAAGTAGCGGTTTTATAATAGCCGTTTCCGAAACCATCGGCTCATCGCAAACCTTTACGACCAAGACCGAAACAAACCAGTCCCTCACGACATCGAATGGGACAACCATGATGGTTTCTGTCACGGGACCGCCATGCGTCGTGTCGGGTGCCAGCTGCAATCCGCTTTACCCATCGTCGGCCGCGCCGGGCCCCACGCAGTTTGACGTGTATGAAGATACGCAGTACGGGACATTCTTCCTCTATCCCACAACTTGGTTTTACTAGTAGCCAGATAGATCTGTGCCTCTCGAAAGCCCGTGGCATCCCAGGCTAGGCGCGATTGCAAAGAAGCGCCGAACCTGGGGTGCCCAAGAATCGGAGTAAACGTTTCGGAGAGCTATTTTCTCTTGGTTTGAGAGTTTCACGAAGTCGGAGAAAGAGAAAATGGCGCAGACCCGCCGGCAGGCCCACGCCACTTGAATCTCACCGAGCCCGGCTATTTCTCCCGATTCGGCTCCCAGCGAATGCCGAGAGACACCGTCGGCTGGTAGTATTCGCGCTGAATCATGTACTGCGGGCTGCCCTGATAGAAGCCGAAGACCTCGTTGTTCAGGTTCAGCACGTAGGCCAAGAGCGTCAGGCCATGGTTCATGCGGACGCTACCCTGTGCATCCACCTGCACGTGCGTATAAAAGTAAGGGTCGCTGAGAGGGCCATTTAATCCGCCTGGGGTCGGAGTGGGATTAAGCGGATCTGTGCCGTCCGTGTACTGATATGCGTAGATGCTTGCTTGGTTGTAGGAGACGCCTAAGCGTAATGAGACACGCCCACGGTCATAGGTCGGGCTGAAGTTAAAGACATTCGGCGAGGTGCGCGGCAGGTGAGGATGGACGAGGGTGCGGCCGGGAAATCCGATGGCACGGGAATCCGCATACCCGTAGTTCACCGACAGACCAAGGCCAGCCCACGCTCCCGGCAGTGATGAAAAATGTTGAAGATAAGCCAGTTCCACGCCGGTGACCCATCCCGATCCAGCGTTGACCGGTTCCGTGACTTGATAGATGCCAGACACCCCGCCGGGGGGTTGAAGTTGGTGGTCGAACTCCTTGGTCACAATCGGGTCATGCAAAAACTTGTAAAAGTATCCTGCGGAGAAGACTCCGAATGTTTGGAAATAGTGGTCGTACAAGACATCAATATCGTCCCCGGTCTCCGCAAGAAGACCGGGATTGCCTAGCGTAGCTTGCAGCGGCGCGCTTCCGTTGCCGTGGTCGGTCCAGTCCAAAGCCTGCGCAATCTGGTCCGGATCGGGCCGGGAAAGCCCGCGGGCGTAAAAGAAGCGGAGATTGTCGTTCGACGTCGCTGCGAACTTCAGGGCTGCGCTGGGCTCGTAGGTGATGTAGGAGCCGTTGAACTTCGCCGCAGCTTGTGTGCTGTTGTCAAGGTTGAACGAGAAATTCGTGACATTTTCATTGGTTGCCTCTATCCGTAATCCCGCAATTAGACGCCAGCGACTGGAGAGGTCAATCGTGTTCATGAAGTAGCCGGCGGTGACCTTCTCGATCAAGTCGAATTCCTGGGGGTCTGTTCCCTGGGTATTGCTGGCCGTCGTAAAGGCACCTTGGTTCGCATTGTAAAATGCAAACACGTCCTCGAAATTCGGGTTATAGCCCAAATTGTAGTTGCCACCATTGTAATAATTGGGGTCGGTGAAGCGATTCGCAAAGGCATTCATCGGAACGTTCCCGTTCGGCTGGTACTTGATGTTGTAGCCGTCGTTGAACTTGTGGCCGTTCCGGAATCTTCCGCCGATTTCGATCGTAGCCAGCTTTGAGCCAAGGTGATATCGCTTGGCCCAAGACCCGGATGCTTCGATGTTGAGTTGGGCGGAGGCTCCCAAACTCCTTCTGATGTCGCTCAACTGAAAATTGCCGGGGTTTGCGATCTGAGTGAAACAATCCCCGGTCCACCGCGGTAGAAATTCGTTCGCAGTATTGGCTGGATCATAGCTGCATGTGCTGGCCGGCAGCGAGCTGGATGGTCCGAAGTCCGCATCGGAGTAAGGCGCGTTACCGTACCACGAGCGGGACACGGCCACGTCCCACGCAAACCACGTTGTCGACAGGTCGTGCACTCCTCCGAGAATTATGTTGCTGACCCCGATGTCGGGATTTCTAAGCTCCTCATTGGCTGTCGGGGGTTGCCCGCACGAAGGCGAACTACTGTTGCTGTCAGTCGCGCAGCCCACGTTGCCTGGCGCGAGGACCGAGATTCCAGGCGTATTGTCCGTCAGGGTATACAGGTGGCGCTCACCATAATTGTGAAAGTCTGAATAAAACGCACGGACATATATGTTCGAAGCCTCGGAAATTTTATAGTCCGTGCTGCCGGCAAGTCCCCAGCGCGTACGGAAATACTGGTAGTCACGAATGTCCATTGCATCTTTCCAGCTCACCTGCTGGCCGGACGCCAGGGTGGCGACGTCAGGAACCGGCTCAATGTCGTTGATGCCGCGGCCGTTCCAGTCGTAGGAGCCGCCGATCAGCGCCCCGAACTTCTTGTCCGGACCAAAACGATACCCAACTGTGCCCGTGTCCTCCGTCAGTCCACGTCCGTGAATGATTGGCGTGTAACCGCCCACGCTGCCGAGCGAAATCGTTGGAATGTTGGTGGCCACCTTGGTGATCAAGTTAACCGAACCGCCAATCCCGTCACCTTCCATGTTGGGCTGCAGTGTTTTGCTGATTTGGACGGACTCCACCATGTCTGCAGGAATCGCATCGAACTTCACCTGGCGGACTCCGGACTCGGGAGATGGCACGTTTACACCGTCGATCATCGCATTCGTCAGGCGAGGCTCGAGGCCGCGTACCTGAACGTACTTCCCCTCCCCTTCGTCGCGCTCAAGAGTGACGCTGGGCAACCGCCCCAGGGCGTCCGCCATGTTGGCGTTCGGCAGGCTGCGAATAACTTCGGCAGGAATCACTTGCACGAGATTGTCCGCGTTTCGCTCGATGTTGACCGCCTCGGCTTCGCCGGTGACGCGCGGGGCGGTCACCAAGATCGATTCATTTTGCGATTGCAGTTTGAGCGTTGCCTCAATATTTGCGAGCTGGCCGGCCGCCATATTCACCGGCTGCTGAAATTTCGTGAATCCCACGTACGAAATCGTCAGCGTGTAGCTCCCCGGAGCGACATCGTTGATATAAAAGCGCCCCTGCTCGTCGGAAACCGTATTGAAAACAGGCGATTCGAGAGTGACTTGCGCTCCCTTGAGCACGGCGCCGCTGTCGTCCGTCACGATTCCGGAAATGGCGCCCTTTTGCCCCTGCGCAAGGATCTGCTTGGTTTGCCCCGGAAGCAGCAGAATCAAAATGAATAGACTCATCCATCGGTAAAGCCCTGCTGATCGATATTTCATTTTCTCTCCCCTGTGAGGCGAGTTCGAGATTCCGACATCGCTTCAAAACCGTGACGCGGGGCTGAGGGCGCGTCAGCGTTGAGAGGCGCTCATTTCTAGGGAGTCATTTGAAATGCCTATTGTTAAGAGAGCGTGACGGCTTTGTTATGGCGATGTAAATTTTGTAATCTAATCCCTCTAGGACCAGCACGAAAAGCGCACAAATCCGTACGCATGAAGCGCGACGAGGATTGACAAGTCGAGGTGCGTCGGCAAGAATATGTTATAGAAACATTTATTTTTGGAGGTTCAACGTGGCCTATTCGGCTCCTAGCATCGAGGAATATCAGGCGGGGACTGTCGTCAAGCATTCGCCCATTTCCACCGGCACGACGACCCAGCGGAAGCGCAAACCCCACATTCTCGCGGTCATCAATGAGTGCTGCACGGGATGCGCCGGCTCGCCTGCTTGCGTCGAGTACTGCCCAGTTGCCGATTGCATGTATTGGGCGCCGGACGAAGACCACGCCCCGTTTGGCCGCATTATCGTCGACCCTCTGCTCTGCATCGGCTGCAAACTGTGCACCAGCAAAGGCCCCGACGGCGCGTTTCTGGAAGGCTGCCCTTGGGACGCGATCGATATGGTTCCGCTCGCCGACTTTGAGGGCGCGAACGGGACGCTTCCCTTCTGAGAACACGTGACCCGTGATCCGTGTCCCGTGACCCGCTGGCCATGACTTGAGTTTTGTGCCCCACCACAGCATTATTCCAAAACATTGCGGAGTCTATCGTTGGATGCGATTGTGCGATGATCTTGCACGGGTCACGGGCCACGAATCACGGGTCACGGTTTGCTGCGGGCGGAGATTTCCCGGGCGGTGAGCGCGGCCTGCTGCTGAATCTGCGGCGGCATGCCTTCGGCGCCTCGGACGTAGGGATTGACGGCGGGCAAGTCTTCCTTCTGGCCGATCAGGTATAGCGCGCGCAGGGATTCCCAAACCATTTCGGGACTTGGATCGACGAGCAACAAGGGCTCGCCCGTTTTGACTTGCGCATTTTCGGACAGAATCCACTGGCGGATCGTGCCGGGTACATCGGAGCGGACTTCGGCTTTGTCGTTTTCTATGGTGATGTGGGCGAGCAAGGTGCCGGGATTGATTACGTCTCCGGGTTTCAGGCGGATCGATAGAACGCCAGTGCGCTGCGCGGCCACCGTGTAGGGCGTGAGCATTCCTGCGATCAGCGCGTGGCCGGCAGGATCGGCGAAACGGACGAGGGAGAGTGCGGCGTTGCGTTGCACCATCGGATTCCGGTCCGCAAGCTGCTTCACAAGCGCGGCGTGAAATTCCGGCGACTGGTTGTCCTGCCCCATGACCCACGCGGAGGTCACGCGCAACTCATCGCTTCCCTGCTCTGAAAATTTGATGACTTCGGGATACCAGACTTTCGCCGATGCGCGGACGCCGGGATTCGGGCTCATGATCCTGTCGGCAATTTGAGAGAGAGCGTGCTGCGCGCGGCGGGGATGCGCCGAATCCTGAAAGTAAGCGGCGAGGTCGGCGTCGTTCAGCGGGCGCGTGAATGTCGTCATATACCAGAGCAGGAACGGCATCAGCACGAACGCAAAGGTGAGGACGAGAATCGCGACGAGCCATTTCTGGGCTATTCGAGATTTGGGTGGCACGGAGGGAGAATCCGCAGCATGAGGAATGCTATTCATCGCACATTCGGCCTACTCATAGTTTCTCACAGCGATCCTGATACGAGAATTGTAATTCAAGCGACTCACAAGAGGGGGCAGCATCTGGTGGCGCTGGCGTCTCGCCGGCGATTTTTCTGATCGCACCGCTGGACGCAAAAACGCCGGCGGGACGCCGGCGCTACGGGCGCGGCGCGTAAATCTGGTAGAGCACTACATAGATCAGCACGCCGGTCACGGAGACGTAGGCCCAAAGCGGAAGCGTCCACCGCGCGATGCGTTTGTGCGCCGGGAAATTGGAGCGCAGGGCGCGCGCGAGCGAAAGGATCACCAGCGGGACAATGACGATCGCGAGGATGGTGTGCGTCGTGAGCATCGTCAGGTAGGCGTAGCGCGGTGCGCCCGTCCCCGGAAAATGCACCGGACCCTGGCCCGAGGCATACAAATGGTAATGATACGTGACGTAGGAAATCAAAAAGGCCGCCGAAGTGGCCGTCGCGGCGAGCATGCATGTCTTGTGCGCGAGGACGCGTTTCGTGCGGATCATGACGTAACCCACCGTGACCAGAATGGCGCTCGTGCCATTGAGAACGGCGTCCAACGCAGGCGGGGAAATCAACGGGGTTCCTTCCGAAGTAGCACAGCCACTCTTGGCTGTGTGGGTTTTGCGATCGTCGTTGAGCCTGGTAGCCTGCAATTGCTGCCTACAAAACCGCACAGCCAAGAGTGGCTGTGCTACTTTGCGGCGGCCGGAGGACCTGTTTGGCCCTCATCGTGGTGCTTGCCGATCCATCCCTGCTGCTTCGCCTGCACCAAGAGTAGAAGGCTGAAAATCAATAAAACCATCAGAGCAATGCCCAGGATCAGCAGGCCGTCGATACCGCCGAAAAGATCCCTGGAAAAACCGGCGATGATCCCCAAAATCGAGAGAACGATCATCACCACAGACATGATGGTTAACTCGGCCTCATTTTCCTTTCCGTTCATGGCCTCTCACTTGCGCCCCGCGCGCGCCAAATCTTAACGGGTGAATTTGTCGTAGATCAGCAATCCCAACAGCACCGGCAGGTGAAGCACGGTCGCGTGCATGAGCCACTTCGCCCGAACATTCGTCTTGGATGCCGCAGCCCACAAACACATTTCCACCAGCATCAGCCCCAAAACCACCGCGCCGAAAAAGTAGCGCGCCCCGGCCAGCCCCGTCACCGCGGGCAGAAGGCTGACCGGCACAAGCAACGCCGCCGTGATCAGGATTTCGCGAAACGTCCGCGTCCCTTCGGGGTCCACCGTTGGAAGCATCTTGATTCCCGCCCGCTTGTAATCCTCGCGGTACACCCAGGAGATTGCGTCAAAGTGCGGGAATTGCCACAAGAACAGCATGGCGAACAGGAACCAGGCCTCGATATTGAGCGTCCCTCTTGCGGCGGCCCAGCCGATCAGCGGCGGCACAGCGCCCGGAAACGCGCCGACAAACGTGGCCAGCGTGGTGCGCCGTTTCAGCGGCGTGTAGGCGCACAGGTACAACGCGGAAGTGGCAATGCCCAAAAACGTAGCCAGGGCGTTCGTGGCTAGGGCGAGATACACCGTGCCGAATGCAAGCAGGGACAGCGCAAACCAAAACGCCTCGCGAGGCCTCAGTTGCCCGGAAGGCAGCGGGCGCGACGCCGTGCGGCGCATCAGGGCGTCGGTATCTCGTTCGAAATAATGGTTGAGGGCTGACGTCCCCGCCGCAATCAGCGTGGTCCCGAATACCGTGTGCGCCATTCGCAGCCAATCCAGCGGACCGCGTGTTCCGAGGGTATAGCCTGCCACCGTGGTCATAACCACCAGGAAGGAAACGTCGGGCTTGGTCAGCGCCAAATAAAGCGCGGGGCGGCTGGCTTCCGACGCGGCTGTTCCCGCGGATTGGATCGATGTTCTCATACGAGGCTCAATGGGCAACCTGCTCGGAAGCCGGCGCGGAATCCGCCACGGAGCTACCGGCTCTCAGCATACGATAGCTGAGCAAGGCTGTCACCAGGGTCACAGCCAGCACCAGGGCGCCCGTAACCGTGTGCACGACCGTCAAGGCGACCATCGGCGCGATGGGCTGCGGAAACCGCGCGCTGTAGAGGCGGGACCAATACGCGCCTGCTCCCAGCAAAAGCTGCACTCCGATCAGGATGTGCAGGTAACGCGCGCAGCTTCGAAGCGCCGGGACATCCGGAAATCGTCTTTTGAGCGCCCCCGCCGTCATAAAGATCAGGATTGTAACAATGACGGCGCCAATCAGGTGGGGAATAATTCCAAACCCCTTGTGCCGGAACGCCGCGCCTAGAATCAATTGCAGGAACACTGCGACCAGCGTCCACATAACCAGCGTTCGAACGCGAGGCGACCCCGGGTCCTCAATTTCCGAGGGGTTGCCGTTCCACCAGGAACTCGTAAACACGGCGATGGCGACAACCGTGGAAAAGAACAGCTGAGCCAACGTGGCATGCGCGGCGGACACCGGAGGCGGTTGGAACATGCGAACGGTCATGCCGCCAAGGATTCCCTGCGCAATAACCCCGCCAAGGGCCGCCAAGCCCAGCCAGCGCATCCAAGAGCGTTTTTCGGCTCTCCATAGCCACGCGGCGAGTCCGATCGTCAGAAGGCCCACGCACGTCGCGATCACGCGGTGAGTAAATTCATAACGGATCCCGCCTACCATGGGCGGCGTCAAGGAGCCATATGCGAGTGGCCAATCCGGAATGGAAAGGCCTGCATCGTTCGAAGTAACCAGGGCACCGGCGATCAGGAGGACAAACGTGCAAGAGGCTGTGAAGACAGCGTAGCGGTGCAGGGCCTCGTTGTACAATGTCTTCATGTTAAACGGCGGGCTCCAAGGAGCGTCACCATCCTGAGTATCGGCCGCCGAGCGCCGAACTGCATTGCCAGGACGGTTTCGATTTGCTGTTGCCTTATCTGTGGCTTTCCGGGGCCCTTTGTGCGCTCTGTGTTGGGTCTTTCGGAACTCAACACCGAGGACACAGCGGGCGCGGAGAGCTATATACCTTAGTCGCCGGCTGCGGCCGTGGCTTTAAACGTAAACGTCACGTTCTTCGTTTCCTTGGGACCAATGGTGACGGTTTGCGGGTCGCTCGCACCATAGAGTTCCTGCCACGCGACGAGCGTATAAGTGCCCGGTGGGAGGTTCTTCAGGTCGAATTTGCCGTCCTTATCGGTGACTTGGAATTCCGGGTTAGGCATGACGGCCATGTAGGCTTTCATCCACGGATGAACGTTGCACTTCACAGGGATGGCGACTTCTTCCCGCGTAAACGACTTCTCAATGGGCGCGGCGCCGGGAGGCTGAGACTCGTTCCACTCGCGATTGTCCTTCGGGATCGGGTGGATATTGTGCGTGGTTTGGTCTTTGTTCACGACGTTGATGTTCTGTCCAACCTGCATCGCGATGACGTGGGGATGGTATTGGCATCCCTCTTGCGTAATCGTCACTGCACCAGATGGGGCCGGGAACGAATATCCTTCCAGACCAGTCTTCACGTATACGACGACGTTGGCAAGCGCGCCGCCTTCTCCCGTGACCACTTCCTCGGTCATCGCCGGGCTGGTGCGCGCCTTGGTGCAGGCAGGTTCAGCAGCCATGTTGATATTCTTGGCCTTCGGCGCGGCTCCATCGAGCTTGACCGAGCCGGTAACTTCGCCGGCTGTGGCGGCGTCAACCGTTTTTCCGGCCGGAGCATTTGCCGCCGGAGCGGCTGTATTTTCCGTTGATTCAGGTTTGCTCCCGCCGCAGCCCGTGAGCGCCATAGCGAACGCCCCGACTACCAGCGAGTACATGCCCAATCTTGTTTTCTTCACGAAACGGTTCCTCCTTTAATTGGCGGGCTCCAAGTACAGCCCGCACCCGTTCGATTGCAGAAACATGCTACCCATTATGGCAACCTCAATAAACCTTACTTCCCTGCACCACCCGAGCCGCCGCCGGAGGGCGTCCGGCCCATAAGAGCGCGCTGCTCCTCGGGCGTCAATTCGAACATATACCGCACCAGCAGGTTGGCCTGATCTCCGGTATATCCCTTAAAACTTGCGGGCACAGGGCCGGAGAAGACCCAGTGATCGCCGTCGCGTTTGAAGAGGCCGGAAGGCATGGCCGTCCCGGGGGCGATCAATGCGGGATTCGTAATCCACCGTTCGGTCCAGGCCGGCTGCAATCGCTCCCTGGCGAAGAGGAAATTCGGAGCGATGGCGGTCTTATCGTGTCCCGGATCGCCGGTGGCGTGACATTTGAGGCACGGTGCGGCGTTGCTGGTAAACAAGTCCCGGGCCATTTCCTTTTCCGCCGTCGTAATCGGCTCGATCTTCTGCGGGATGTACGGCTGGGGCTGGCTGGACATGGCCTGGAAGAACGAGACGAGCGTGCGAATTTCGTCGTCAGACAGGAAGAACGTCGGCATGCGCACCTGCAAATAAGAGCGCACGCCGTTGCGGTTCACGTCCGTGGTGCTCAGCGACGGGTTGGCGAGAAAGGCCTTGAGCCAATCGGGACTGACGCGCGCGCCTTCGCTCGTCAGCACCGGGGGCAGGTTCTGCTTGTTTTCACCCTGGTACTGCGGCAGGCCCATCAGCACGGATCGCTGGCCGATTCCGATCTGGTGGCAGCCGATGCAATTATATTTCGTGACGATCCACCAGCCCTTTTGGATGGCGGCGCGCTGGTCGGCAGGCTTGTACATGTATTCCTGCGGCAGCGTCGGGTCTGTCGAGCCGAGGAGGAAGGTTGTCAGTGCGTCAATGTCTTCCTTGGTAACATTCGGCTTCGGCATGCGCAGCCGGTCCATCGGATCGGGTTTGTACTTGCCGCGATCGAATACGGCCGGGTCGGTAAGCTTGGTGTCAAAAAAGCCCTTCAGGTCGTACCACGCGCCGCGCCCTGGGGGCGTTTTCTTGCCGTCGGGAAGAATGCCGAGCTTGGCGTCCTCAGTGAGAAGCGCGAAATCCAGACGCTCGATCGGCTTGCTGCCTTCATTCGTCAGTTCCGTGCCGATGCGGCCTTCGTCTTCGAGGCCGGAAATTTCGTGACATCCGGCGCAGCCGTAGTGCTGGATCAGTTCCTTGCCGTGCTGCATCAATTCCGGGCTGGGGTTGTCCATAAAATCCGCCGCGGGGAAGGATGCGTCGGCGTGCTTTTGGGTCTCGAGGTAGCTGGCGATGTCGCGCGCGTCTTCGGCAGTGAGGCGCAGGCTGGGCATAACCGTCATCTGTTGCACGATCATCTCGTGGCCGTCGTTCGGGCTGCGCGAATGATCGAGGTCAAACACGAATGGGAGATTGTGCTTGGCGTAATCCTCGGGACCGAGATCCTTGTGCTCGAACGGGCTGTAAGGGCGCGTGCGGGTTCGCGGGTTCAGGATCCAGCGAACGAGGTAATCGTAGTTGTCCTTCTCCCCGACGCGCGACAGGTTCGCGGCGAAATCTCCGCCGACCATGTTCGCGCCTTCGCCCATCGAATGGCAGGCTTCGCAGCCGCGCTCTTCAAACAGCACCTTGCCGTTCGCGGCGTTGCCCGGCATTTGCTTGGGCAGCGCAGGGCTGGTGATGGCCGAGTTCCAGATGTAGGCGGAGATGGCCTGGATTTCGTCATCCTGCAGGCGGAACTGCGGCATCTTGGTGGTGGGCCGCCATTCGTGCGTGTGCTTCAGCCAGTTCGGAATCCATTCCTTGTGAATCTTCATCCGGACTTCTTTCAGGTCCGGACCGACTTTTTTGATTTCGCGGAGCAGGTTGCCGGAACGCCGGTCGAGCTCTTCGATCTTGGCATCCATGCCCGACATCGTGACGGTCAGGTTCGTGGCTTCGGTGTAGAACTGGTTCGCGGTGGCGTTGTCGGGAGCGGTGTCGCCCTTCTTGTTCAACTGGGCGATCTGTAAACGGTCGTCCTGCTTTTGGTTTTCCAGTTGAGTGATGGCTTGGCGCGCGCTGACGAGCTCCTCGTCCTGATTGTCGAAGCCCTGGAAGCGGTGGCAGCCGATGCAGCCTTTTTCCCGGTAGAGCGACTTCGCCTTGTTCAGGACAGGCGCGTGCTCGGTGACCATGTCGGATGCGTGGCACTGCTGGCATCCGGCGTCGAAATTTTCCTTGTAATAGAGCGGCCAGAGCCAGTGTTCGTAGCGTCCATGCCCCTTCTCGACCGTGTCGAGGGCGCGCCCATTTCCGCCGTGGCAAGGAGAGCAGCCGAATTTTTCCAGCGGATGATATTTCATCATGTCCGGATCGGGGTGGCTGGAGAAGGGCGCGTCGGTGCTCTTCGCTACACCGAGGTCCGCCTTGGTGAGCGTCATCGTCACTGGAACGATCAGCGGGTCCGTTCCGAGGTGGCAGGATTGGCAGCGATCGACGAGTCCCGCGCCGCCCAGATTGTTCAGGGAGGTCCCGGTGGGATTCACGTTGATCTGGCGAATGTGAATGTCCAGGGTCTTCATGCTCTGGCTCAGGGAAAATAAATCCTTGGAGGCCAGCCCGGGGAGGTTTTCCTTCACATATTCGTTGAGCTTGTCCTGCGCGTCCTTGGCCGGCTGATCGACATCGCCGCGCTGGGCGACCAGTTTCGCTTTCGATTGCATGATCGAAACGAACAGGCCGTTGAGCTTGTCGTAGTTAAATTTCTGGGGCTCGATCTTCTCGCCTTCTACCGGCCAGGCCACGTCAAACGTCTGTGCCTTGGCGTCGTTTAGTTCCTTGAGCTTGGAGTCCTTGCCGCTCTTGTCTTTTTCGTTGATTTGTTCCAGCTGATAGGTGAGAGAGCCGACCAGGCCGCGCGAAGTCGTGAACGAGTCTGTCATGGCCGCGCGCTGGCGGTCGAGCAAATCGATTTGTTTGCCGATTTCCTGATCTTGGGTTCGAGCGGCGTCGGTCGCGGCCTTAACGTCGGCCACTAATTTCATGTATTCCGGCGTGGCATAGAATTTCTGCTCGGCGGCTTTTCGTTGGTTGTATTCCTTATCCAAATAATTGGAATACGCGCTGGAGAATTCGGCCTGGTACTTGCGCCACGGGCGCAAGCCGTAGAATTCATCGTAGAGCGACCAGGACACGGTCAGCATCAGGATGAAAACGGAAATCAGGACCAGCCCGGCCATCGGCCGGCTTGTAATCGGATCATCAGGAGGAAGCTGCTCAGGCACCCCGTGCCTCCTTATTTTTATTCAGCCCCGTCTTTTCATTGAGACCCATCAGATGCTGAACCACGGCGTCACCCACACGTACTTGATGCGCAGCAAAAGCCGCAGAAGAATTTTCACCGGCAGGCTCAGCATCAGGATCAAAAACAGTTCCATGGTCATCATTTGCAGCAGGGTCATGCGCTTGAAAATCTTTTTGCTGAAATCCGTCAACAGCAGCAGGCGGTGCACCACATATCCGGCGACAATGAAATAAAGCGCCAGCGGGAAAATTCCGAAAATGATGCGCGCCAGGATCGGCGCGTAGCTGGCATTCGACGCGGGCATGAAGTGAACGATCCAGGAACCGTTGATCCCAAAAATCTGATCGACGTTCCGATTCACCGCGAACTCGACCCGCTGCGCGTCCCATGTTTGCCCTGGCCAGAACCACATCCAGCCAGGGCCTCGTATGAAGGTCCCTATTACAATCATTAAGACCCATAAACCAATGAATCCGAACAGGAACGTCCAGATAGCGAATTTCCGCTGCTTGTAGGTGTAGTAGCCGTTCCCGAGGGGATTCGCGTCGATGTACGGCACAACCATCAGGCCGACGATGATGAGCGTCGGCATGATCACGCCTGCAATCCACGGGTCAAAATAGACAAGCATTTCCTGCAGGCCCAGGAAATACCACGGGGCCTTGGCAGGATTCATGGTGACGTTGGGGTTGGAGGGCTCCTCGAGCGGCGCGCTCAGCGTGATGGACCACACCATGAGCAGCGCCGTCACCAGAACTGCAGCGACGAGTTCGACGCGCATCAAGTACGGCCAAGTGTGAATTTCGCGCTCCCACTTCGGATTCCACGGCTCGGTTTTGCGGTGTTCGGTTTTCGCCAGCGCCGGATCGGCGGAGAGTTTGTCGATCAAGCGGTCATTCGCGAACGCCTGACGGAAGGCATACCAAACGTAAAACGGGACCAGGAATAGCAGCGCCACGATCGGCACGTTATCCGGAGCGGATGCAACCTCCCATATCTGGTGCCAGTTCATATCGGCCTCGAACCCCGCCTTTTAGTTTGTCAAATCTTGTAGGACAGCCACTCCTGGCTGTCCCCGCGATAATGTCGCGGCGGCAGAGGACAGCCAAGAGTGGCTGTCCTACTAAACCATTCCGCTCGGCCGCAGGATCACCGGGCGGTTGCGATTCTCTTCCTTGATCTCCGATTCCAGCATGACCGGCGCGGGCCCGGAGATTCCGCCGTCCTTGCGTACGCGCCAGAAATGCAGTGCCATGAAAATGCTCGCAATCAAAGGAATCGCGATGCAATGCCAGATGTAGGCACGCAAGAGCGCATTGGCATCGACGATCGATCCGCCGAGCAATGCAAAACGCACGTCGTTGTACGGCGTCATGCCCAGGAGCGCGCCGAACGGCCCTTCCGTTCCTAACAAGGGCGTGGCCCTGGCCATGTTGGTTCCCACCGTCACCGCCCAGAAGCCCAGTTGATCGTCAGGCAAGAGGTATCCGGTAAACGAAAGGAGCAGCGTCAAGACCATCAGGAGAACGCCGATGCACCAGTTGAATTCGCGCGGCCGCTTGTAGGAGCCCGTGAGGAAAACGCGGAACATATGCAGCCACACGGCGATGATCATCAAGTGCGCTGCCCAGCGGTGCATGTTGCGCAGCAGCTTTCCAAACGGCACGTCATTTTCAAGATACAAAATGTCGCGGAAGGCCTGCACTTTGCTCGGATGGTAATAAAACATCAGCAGGACGCCGGTGAAGGTGAGGACGATGAACAAATAAAATGTGATGCCGCCCATGCCCCACGTGAATTTGTACTTTACGGCGTCGCGGTTGACCTTGGCGGGATGCAGGTGGAAGAAAACGTTGGACAGGACCGAGAGCGCGCGATTTCGCGGCGTCTCATCGTGCTTGACCCGGAAAATGGACCGGAAAACCTGGGTCTTTTCCGGTTCCTTCAGGCCCTCGATTTCTTCCTTGCCCTTTTCCTTGATCGTATCTTTAAGGTCTGTGATGTCCTGACGGACACGGTCGAGCAACCCTGTGCTCTTTTTTTCGCCGTTTTCTTCGGCCATTCCTGCTCCCCCCAGATTGAGTCCTGCAGGCCCTCGAGAATACCCCTGAAGCTAATCCGAAATATTTTTATACAGGCAGATACGCGCCTGGATCGTTGAACTGATTGACTCCGGCGCGCGGGTCATCCATGAACAGCTTGCTGGTGTCCACGACCATTTTCCCGGTCGGATCGAGAGCGATTTTCGCCCGATCCATGGGCCGCGGCGCGGGACCTTCAAAGTTGACGCCCTCGCTGTCGTACCCGCTGCCGTGGCAGGGGCACTTGAATTTGTTTTCCGCCGGTTTCCATTCGGGAGTGCAGCCGAGGTGCGTGCAGCGCGCGAAGATCACGAAGATGCGATCCGGTTCGCGAACGACCCAGGCGCGATTGGTCATCAGAAAACGCTGGTCGATCCCGATGGAAAAATCCGCCGGGTAACCGATATTGAAAATTGTATTGGGTTCGTACAGCGCGCGCGGGAAGAAAAACCTCAGAAACATCAGAAGATTGATGCCGAGATAGCCGTAAATCATTCCCCAAATCACGCGCCTCCGCATGGGATCCGGCGGGTCCGCGCTCTCTTTGGGTTTTGCCGCCGGCTTGGGTGCGGCTAGCGGTTTTGAAGCTACTACTGTCCCGGCTTTTGCTGCTGGGGGAGCCGGGGTACTTCCTTCTACAGGGTCGGCCATATTTCCGCTATCAGACCTCTCGATAAATATTATAAATCGAGACGATGGTTGAACCAGGGTCCTGCCTACAGTTTTTAGATACAACTTCTTATATTTCCGCAACCCCCTTCCTGTCAAGGCGAATTCCGATTTTCGGTGTTTTTGTTGTGGTTCTTTTTTTGTACCGTAGCTTACGTGGGTGGCGAAGCGGGATTACTGCTGACAGAGGAGGACTATTTTCCCGCTGAATTTGGCTTGCTCAATCAATTCGTTGGCCTGCGCGGCCTCGCGCAGCGGGAGCCGCGACGCGATCACAGGTTGAATCTTTCGCTGCAAGAGCAAATCGAAAAGAGCTTTCAAATCCGCTCGAAGCCATTCCGGGCGCTCTTTCCGCAAATTGGCCACGTTGAACCAGACGCACCGGCGTCCATCTGGAATCAGCTTGAGAACTCCCAGGAGAAGAAAACTGCCGGCCCCCGCGATCTTACCGTGCGTGGCCATGGCCGACACACCATAGCAAACGAGAGCGCCCCCGCGCCGGACCAGACGGTAAGAGCGCCACCAGTTCGTTCCGCCCACGGCATCGAAGACAGCGTCCACACCGTCTCGCGAAAGCTCGCGTACGCGCTTGGAAAAATTCTCAGCGCGGTAATCGATGGGAATGCCCCCGGCCGCGGAGATAGCATCCTGCTTGGATTTCGACGCGGTGCCATACATGGTGAGGCCATGCAGGACGCCGAGCTGCAGCAGAGCCGTCCCGACTCCGCCAGCCGCGCCGTGGATCAAGGTGCGCTGGCCGCTTGAAATGTTCGCGATCCGATGAAGCATCTGATACGCAGTCACATAATTCAAAATCAGACAAACCGCTTCCGAAGGTTCGAGAATTTCGGGCACTGGTACCAGGAAATTTTCGGGCACGAAGGCAAACTGGCTGTAGGCTCCGCGTATGGTCAGGGCTCCGACCCGCTGTCCCACCGCAAATTGCGTTACGTCCTTGCCCAGCGCGTCAATCTCTCCGACAAGATCGTATCCGGGAGTAAATGGAAGAGGAGGCGTGCCCGGATAAAGGCCCCGGCGCATCAACACGTCGGCGTAGGCGACGCCCGCAGCCAGAACCTTGACGCGAACCTCCGCGCGCCCGGGTTCCGGCAGATCCTCCTCGATGTACTTCAATACTTCAGGACCGCCAAAGGCAGTGACCACGATGCGGCGGTTCTTGACTGCGGGCATGAGCGTCCTATCTGGATGCTTATTTTAGAGAGCGGAGAACGACGTCGGCCAGGGCAGAAATAAAAGTGGGCGAATCGCCGACGGCGGGCATCATCTCAAATTGCTCGATGCCCAGCTTGTGCGCCTGCTCGCGGGCCTCGATGTTGATTTCGTGCAGGGTTTCGATGTGCTCGGTGACGAAGGCGATTGGAACGATGAGAAGATTTTTCTCGCCCGCTCGCGCCAGTTGGTCGATCGTGTCGGTGAGCGAAGGAGAAAGCCATTTGCGGCGGCCGACCTTGCTCTGAAAGCACAGTGTCTGGGCGTTTTTCCAGGCGCCGTACTGCATCACGAGCTTGACCGTGTCGGCAAACTGGCGGGCGTAGGGGTCACCGCGCTCGATCAGGCTGAGCGGCAATCCGTGCGCGCTGAAGACGATGTGCACGCGGTCCGGCTCGTCAAAGTGCGTGAGCGTGAGCGCGATTTTTTCCGCGACCGACTGGACGTACAGCGGGTGATCGTAAAACGTTTCCACGGTGCGGGCGCGAGGCGCGTTGCCGTTCGGGTGAAACACGCGGTTCCATTCCTTCAAGCTGCTGGAAGTGGTTGCGAACGAATATTGCGGATACATCGGGAGCAGGACGAGGTCGGGCGCGTTCCAGGCGTTCACTTCCGCAGCCGCCTCCGCCGAGAGCGGATGCCAGTAGCGCATGGCGATGAAGCATTTGGCGTCGCAGTGCGGGGCGAGCGCGGTTTCGAGGGCGCGCGCCTGGCGCTCGGTGAGTAGTCGGATCGGCGAGTGCCCGCCGATGGCATCATAGTGATGGCGCACGACGTCCGCGCGGGTTCTGGCGATATAGCGCGCCAGCGGACGGCGCGCGAACCAGGCACCGAAAAAATCGATGATGTCGGGATCGCAGAACAGGTTGTAGAGGAATGGCTCCACGGCGTCCGGGGAATCCGGCCCGCCCAACTGGAACAGCACCACGCCGATTTTTTTCTTTTCGGTCACTTAAATGTCGCGCCTTTTGTCTTTGCGTGTATTACTTTCCGTCCTGCTTCAGGCGGCGAATATCGTCCTTCAGATTCGCCATGCGGCGCGCTACTGAAAAAACGTATCCGCAGAACACCAGCCAGATTGCGATGTAGGCCGCCGCCAGAAAATTCAGATTCTTCATTGTGTCTCCCTCAGCCGAGTTGCCGGTTGGCGCACACGTGGCGCAGGCTTCCAGCCTGTGGGGGTCAGTCTTTGCAAGGACCAACCCCCACAGGCTGGAAGCCTGCGCCACAAAACACTATGCATTTCGCGAAGCCTCCATGCGAATTGCATCCACTTCGGCGCGCATCGCTTCCAGGCGATAGCGCAAGCGGATCAGCACCGTCATCACGCCGAGCGTCGCCGCCCAACACAGGAGCAGGACCCAACCCATGCGGGCGTCGAGCGATCCGCCGTCGCCGATTACCGGCTGCGGATGTTGCGTGCGAAACCACCAGATCGAGAAATAGACCAGGGGAATGTCCAGCGCCGCGAAAATTCCGAAGACGGCGGAAACCATGGCGCGCCGCTCGGGTTCGTCGACGAGCGTCCGCAGCACGAGGTAACTGACGAACAGGACCCACAACAGAAACGAAGAAGTCAGGCGCGCGTCCCAGGTCCACCAGATTCCCCAGACCGGCTTTGCCCAGATGGGGCCGGTGACGAGCACAATCGTGAAAAATGCCACCCCCACTTCGGCGGAGGCCACGCTGAGCCAATCCCATTTCAGCGCGCGCGTGCGCAGGTAGGCGACGCTGCCGACGAAGACCAAAATGAAAGAGACAAAGCCCGTCCACGCGCTCGACACATGAAAATAAAAAATCCGCTGTACGAGGCCCATCGTGCTTTCCGTGGGCGCCCAGATCAGCGCTCCGTAGCTCGCGAAGGCTAGCAGGAGAAAGACGAGCGCGACCGACGGCACGGAAATCACCGCGCGAGTCGTCGTCTTGGGTTGCGCTTCGGTTGCCATTTCACTCCTCCAACAAATATTCGCCGACCATCCAGGCCGCCGTCAAAAATACCACGTCAAAGCATGCCAGAAACGTCAACCATACCAGGGATAATTCGGGCGGGTCGCGCAGGACTCCGATCGTGGCTTCCGTGCTGGCGATCAGCGCCGGGGCCAGCACCGGAAGGAGCAAGAGCGGAAGAAGCAATTCGCGAAGGCGCGCCTGCGCGGCGACCGCGGAAAATACCGTGCCCGTGGCGGCAAGTCCGATCGTGCCAAGCGCCAGCACAAGAAGGAGCTGTCCAAGAACCGGAAGGATCGCCACGTTGTAGAGCACCGCGAAGACCGGAAGGAGAATCACTTCGACGAGCAGCAGGAACAGAAAATTGGCGGCCATCTTTCCGGCAAGAATGCTGAATGGATCGATTGGGGCGAGACGCAGCGCGGCCAGCGTGTCGTTGGTTTGTTCGCGCAGAAAAGAGGATTGCAACATCAGCGAGCCGGCAAACAAAAACGCGAGCCACAAAAGGCCGGGGCCGAAGCGGCGCGATTCCGACGACGTTGGGTTGAACGTGAAGCTGAACAGGACAATCACGATTAGAACGAAGACGACGGTTGTGCCCAGCAATTCGCGCGAGCGAAACTCGGTCCGGAGTTCCTTGGCGAGAATCACTCCGGTGGCGCGCGCGAGGGTCATGCTGCGCCTTCTTCGCCGCTTTCGCGGACAGCGGCCATGACCAGGATTTCCTTGGGATTGCCCCCCGCGCCGGAGTCGTGCGTAATTTTTCCGCCGTCCAGGCGGATCGCGCGAGTGACTGCGCCTTGCGTTTCATTTCGCCCGTGCGTGCTCATCAGGATTGTGCAGCCCGAATCGCGCAGCCGATGGATGGTTGCTCCCAGCCAATGCTGCCCTTCCGGATCGAGGCCGGTGCCCGCTTCGTCCAGAAGAAGCAGTCCGGGCGAGGCGAGCAAAGCGCGCGCGATCGAGAGACGCTGCCGCATACCGCGGGAAAATGTCCGCACGAGGTCCGTGGCGCGGCCGACGAGGCCGACCGGCTGGAGCGCCTGCCGGGCTTTTTCGGAGGGATTTTCCAAGCCGAACAATTTTGCGAAGAAGATTAGATTTTCCTCGGCGGTCAACTCTTCGTAGAGCAGCGTGTGATGGCCGACCATCCCGACGCGGCTCTTTACTTCCTCGAGCGGAATCGGATTTTCTCCGTCATGAAATGCGATTTTTCCACGAGAAGGCTGCGTCAGTTGCGCGGCGATTTTGAGCAGAGTGGTTTTACCCGATCCGTTATGGCCCACGAGCGCAACGCATTCCCCGGCCGCAATCGCGAGCGAGACGCCGCGCAGCGCAAGTCGCATCCCGTAACGCTTTTCGACTTCGCTGAATTGGATTTGCAATCCGCCGCCGGGGCCGCCCTTCGGGGAAGATGCAAGCGGTGTGGACACGCGCGAAGGCTCAGCCCTGGACCAGATCGCGCAGCAATTGCTCGGCGCGACCCCGCTCCAGCGCATAATCCGCGTCCGTGATTGTGCCCGCCTGGCGCCGCAATTCGAGACGCAACAACGTGTCTTTCAGGGAGTCCAGATTCGAGTTTACTTCTTGCGTGACCCTCTCGACGGGCGGAGGCGCGGCCGCGGCTGCCGCTGCCTTCGCTTGCGCCGCCTGCGCCGCGCGCTGCGCCTTGCGGCCTTTGGGAGCAGGCGGAGGCGTGGGCGCGCTGGCCACTTCCGGAATCGGTTTCCGCAAGAGCAAACCAACGCCCACGGCAAAGATCGCCGCAAGTCCTCCGAGCAAAATCCATTTCTCGTCGCCGATGCGCGCCGGCGCTGTCTCAATCGTCGTCTCCGGGCCGGAGTCGCGGCCGTTCACTTGATCCGGCGAAGAGGACGCGGAAGCTTCCGCGGGAGGAGGCGCGGTTCCCGAAACCGAGACGTCAAATCCGGTCCCTGCCTTCAAGGACTCTTTTGAAAATACGTTGTAGCCTTGCTCCGTGCCCGCGGCGTTGAATCCGGCGCTGGCCACCTGCATCGTCGGCGGAATCACGAGCAGGACTCGCTGCGCGTCATATGTGGATGATTCGCGAATCTGGGCTTGATTGCCGGTGTACGGAACGATGTAAGAGATGCGCACGCCGTTTTGCCCCGGCTGAAACGCATAAGAAATTGCGTAGCGGCCTTTGCCCTTGTCGATCGTGCCTTGGCGCACGGGCATGCCCGAAGGACCAAACGTGGAAACCTGGTCGATCTCGGCGCCCTGCGGGATTGTGAACTCGAAATTTCCATCCTGCTTGAAATAGGCGGCGGGAGGATTTGAGTTGTTCTGGATGGAATACTCCTCGCCCACCATCAGCTTGTCCCCGTTGGGTTGAAAGACGAGAAGCCGCAACGGAACCTGGATGGCCGCGGGATTCGTGGTGGGTTCGTAGACCGTGACGTCCACGTTCGCGGTGCCCGGGGTGAGCGGCTGGTGAAAGAAGACGCCGCGATACACCGCGCGGATGAGCATCGGGCCTTGGCCTATGCCCGGGTTGTCAAAATGAAAGCGGCCATCGGTGTCCGTCTTGGTGCTGGCCACTACCGACATGCCACCCTGCAGCTGGATTAGGAGCACATCTACACCAGGGGCGATCTTATTGTTATTCGTTCCGTTGTGGACGACGCCGGAAACCGTTCCGGCCTGGGCAGCCGCCGATACGAGCAACAGAAGAGCAAGGACGCATAACAGGCGCCGGCGAATCAGGTAGTTCCGCAATTTCATGAGCAAAATAAATCCTCGTAACTTGAAATAACGAACTCTCGCGATCGGTTTTAGTAGCACAGACTTCACAGTCTGCGGAAAAACTCAAAGCGCTGTCATTCTGAGCGAAGCGAAGAATCTCTCCTTGTTTCTTTTCTTATACTTAAATCGAAGAGGGATTCTTCGCTTCGCTCAGAATGACAAAACAAGACATTTTTTCCGCAGCCTGTTCAGCCTGTGGGTTTTGGTCTCTGCAAGGCCTAAACCCCACAGGCTGAAGCCTGTGCTACTAAGAGCGAATTCTCTACTGCCGAGGATTCGCGGCGGTGGTGGGATCCCGGCGCGGGATCGGCGCCTGATTGCCGGTCACGCGTTCAATTTCCAGCAGCACTTGCGCCGCCTCGTTTTCCAGCGAATCCCTCATCTGCTCGTAGTCCTGCTCGGCGTACTTCCCTGCCCGATTTTCAAATTTCAAGTCGCGCAAATTATCGTAGATCGAGTCCCGGCGCTCGAGGAGCTGATCGAGCTGCGAGCGGCGCGGCGCGGAATCCCCCGGGTCGGGCTCAATCCAAAAAACGAAAATGACGACCGCCAGAGTGAGAACGAGGCAGGCCGAGAGCATCACCGTGTCCGGGAAAATCACCGCCATGAAGGGAAGCGTCATTCTTCTTTAGTCCTCGGTCTCGCGATCGACTTGCTTGCGCGCGCGTTCGAGCTGGACATCGCGAAGTTCGGAAGCCGCGGTGTGCGGAACGGGCGGCGCGCTGGATGCCGTCGCGAGACGCGCCACGTCCCGCTGCCGCCATAGCCGAATCAAAGTGATCACGATGCCGAGGCCGATCGCAAACGCCACGCCCGGAATGTACCAGGCGATGCTGTTGAATCCCTTCGTCGGCGGCGCGCTCAAAACTTTTTCGCCGTACTCCTGAACGAAATCCTGAACGATCAGGTCGTCGGCCTCGCCCTTGGCGACGTGCGCGTCCAGTTCCTTGAGCATCGGGCCGGACGACGGGCAGTTGATGTGATTGCACTGCGTGAGAATCTGTCCGCAGCCGCACATGCACATCAGCTTCGTGCCCAGGGATTTGGCGCGGTCGGTTTTCTGCGCGTCCACGTGCAGGGGAACCAGAGCCGAGGCGATGCCCACGCACGCGGCGCAGATGAGCGCAAGTCGCCGGCGGTTAGTCATGACCATCCGGCAATTGCGAGCGCGCGGAGTACGAAACTTGCGCGGGCTGCGCGCCTCCCGGCACCGGCGCGGACGCTCCCGCCGAGGCAGTAGAAAGGACCATGACCGCCTGGCGATTCGGCAGAAGAGCAAGAATCGTTCCCAGGACGACGACCGCGCCACCCAGCCAAATCCATTTCACCAGCGGGTTCAGATACGCGTGAATCACGGGAAGATTGGTGTCCGGATTCGTTCCGGCATAGACCACGTAGAGGTCTTCGCGGAGTGTCGAGGCGATCGCCACCATCGTGCCGGATTCCTGATTGGACGGATAAAAGCGCCGCGTGGGATAGAGCATCATCACGGAGCGCCCGTTCTTGGAGACGTTCGATCGTGGCGCGCTCGGCGCTGTAATTGGGCTCCGAAGTGGAGTCGTAATTCTGGAGGAGAAGGTTATAGGGCCCGATGTTCATCTCCGAGCCTGCCGACATGTCCATCTGCTTGTCTTGATTGAACGCCTGTCCGGAGATGCCGATAAACACGAGCACCATTCCGAAGTGGACCACGTATCCACCGTAGCGCCGCGTGTTCCGCATGGTGAGCTGCGCGGCGGAGGAAAAGATGTTTGATCCCGTGCGCGCCGAGATGACGCGCGCGCCGCGATAAAACTCGGAGAGAATCGTCAGCGTCACGAACACGGACAGCAGCACGCACAGCGTCACGTAAAATTCACGCAGCCCCAGCGCGACCGCGATTGCGGCCGCCACGAAGCCGCCGATCAGCGGAAATCCGAAATTCTTTTTCAGGCTTTCCACCGAAGTTTTTCGCCAGGCGAGCAGCGGGCCGACGCCCGTCAGGAACAGCAGAAACATCGCGATGGGAATATTCACGCGATTGAAAAACGGAGGACCGACGCTGATCTTCGACCCGCGCACCGCTTCCGAGAGCACCGGGAAGAGCGTCCCCGCCAGAACCGCGACGCAGGCGACCAGGAGAATCAGGTTGTTGAACAGGAAGCTGGACTCGCGCGAAAGCATGGAGTCCAGTTGATTGTCGCTGCGCAAATAATCGCGATTCTTTATATAGGCCGCGATGCACACGAGGATGATCAGCAGCAGAAAACCCCAAAACCAGTGGCCGATGTTCGATTCCGCGAAGGCATGGACGGAATTCACCGCGCCGCTGCGCGTCAGCGAAGTCCCCAGGATGCATAACATGAAGGTGAGAAAAACCAGCCACACGTTCCACACGCGCATCATGCCGCGCTTTTCCTGCATGATCACCGAGTGCAGAAACGCCGTTCCGGTTAGCCACGGCATCAGGGACGCATTTTCGACCGGGTCCCAGCCCCAGTAACCGCCCCATCCGAGAACAGCATAGGCCCAGTGCGCGCCCAGCAGAATTCCAGCCGACTGGAAAGCCCAGGCGATCATGGTCCAGCGTCGCGTCAGATGAATCCACTTCTCTCCCGGATACCGTCCAAGCAGCGCGGCCAGAGCGAACGCAAACGGAATTGTGAATCCCGTGTAACCCGAGTACAACGTGGGAGGATGGATGGCCATCTCCGGATATTGCAAAAGCGGATTGAGGCCGCTGCCGTCGGCGCGCGTCGCCAGGTGCAGAATCCCTCCGGCGCCGGAGCCCGCGAACACCTGAAAGGGGCTGGCGATAAAATTATTCATCGTCAGAAAGAAAATTTGAACGCCTGCCAGAACCACTCCAACGTACGGCATCAACTCCGGGTGCTTTCCCCTATACGTATAGAGCGCCGAAAACACATAAATCGAAAGCAGGAAACTCCAGAAAAGCAGCGAGCCTTCCTGTCCCGACCAGAGCGCGGAAAATTTGTAATAGGGAGAGAGAGAGCGGTTGCTGTGCGCCGCAACATACGCCATCGAATAATTGTCGGTGTAGAAGAGATACCAAAGGCTGATCGTTCCAATCCAGATGAGGACGCAAACCGCAAAGCCGGCATTGCGCGCGGATTTAATCAGGAGGGGATGCCGGGTGATGATCGCGGCAATGCCTCCGAAAATCGCGTAGAGCGCGAATGCAAAGGCGAGCAATAACGCGTAGGAACCGAACAGATCCAAGTCAGGTCCTCAATTCTGTGCTGTTCACCGGCATCACGCGGAGTAATTCTCGACTGTCCGGGCAAATAGGATTCGGACAGCCCCCATTGTTTCCTGCTATCAGATCGAGCAGACTAGCTTTTGCCGCCCGAATACGAATCCCCGGTTGCGCTACCCGGCTGCGCCTGTCTGCCCGGCGCCGCTTCATACTTAGACGCGCACTTGGCTTGAACCGTCTCGGCCACGAATCGTCCGTCGGGCTGCACTTTGCCTTCGACCAGGCATTGCGCGCCATCCTTGAACGTGTCGGGAAGCGGATCGGTGCCCACGTAGCTCACCGGAAGGGCTTTTCCCTGCTCGACCAGCACGAAATCCACGCGGCCCGAATAGTGCTGAATGGAACCGTTCTTCACATCGCCGCCTACGCGCAGGCGCTGGTGCAGCGCCGTCCCATCCAGCGTGGGAATTTCCGAGATCGTGTGGTAGTAGGTCTTGCTCTGCTGCGCGCCGACATAGGCCAGGCAGGAAAGAGTTACAAGGATGATCGCGACTCCGATGCCGAACTTCGCTTTGGTTTTCACGAATTGCCCCCTGCTCCCAAATCACGTCCTGTCGAAGTAACTTGAATTCTATCATACCCCGAAGAAAGATTTTCGCGAGGTGCCGCTGTAGCCACCGACCTTCGGAACAGCTGCATCCATTCCCGGTCGCCTGTCCTTGGGGCCGGCAACGCCAGGCCCTGGTCCAGTATCAGGATGGGGCCAATTCCGGCAACTCTTAACATATCGACCAAGGGAAACAGTTCTTGACCGAGCGGCGCAACGTGTCTTGGCTTGTAATTAAACCGGATTCGCCGGACGAGAGCCGGACCGAGGCGAGCAACCGTTGACGCGGCAGGCTCCGCGTTTTCCGGAATCGGGCATTCCGAAAGATAGGCCAGGTAGTATCCCCTGCGCTGAAATTCCGCAAGTCTCGCAGCGTCGGCCGCTTGTGCGTCCGACCCCAGGGCAGCTCTATCCGTGGAGGAATAAATTTCAAGGGCATCGAGGAAAGGATCGAAGAATTCCTTCGATTCCGGCGGGCCATAAAAATCGTCTTCGGGGCGAACAGGAGGCGCCAAAGCAACGAACAGGACGCCCATGTGCACCGGCCGAAACCGCGTGGAGAGTTCGAGGCGCCGGACCCGCCCCGCGATGTGTTCCGGCGACGCCGAAAGACCGCAGCCATCGCAAGGCAGGCAATTCGTGGATGTTCCCATATACGTTGAACATCCTACAGCAAGTCGGAGCGGGAGAGGTACGGGAAACAATCAAATGACGGGACTCGAGCCTTAGCAGAAGATATCGCGTTTCGTTCAGATGGTTTTTTAGCGCCGGCGTCTCGCCGGCTCGGGGTCCGATTTTCGGATGCGACGAATGCCGGCAAGATGCCGGCGCTACCAAGAACGGTGACGCCGGTCACGCTCACACATGCAAAAAAGTTGAAGGGCGCGCCGTAATCGGGGACGGCGCGCCCTTCGATGCTCAACCCCGCAGCCTGAGGGTCCAGGGGTGGAGTCAAGCCGCGGCATGGAGCAAACTCAAACAGCGAGTCCGCTAAGACAAACACGCGCACGGGGGAAAAGTTGCGAGTAGAAATAGGAATTCAGCAATGCAAGTGAGGCCAAAATCCGTGACGACCTCGGGCCTTATTCGAGAAGGCTTACTTCCCCAGCTTATTTTGGAGGCAATACTTCAATTCGGGGCTGATTTCCGTAATTTCCATGCCGGCGCTCACCAGAAACTTGCAGCTCAGGAGATCGTGCGGGCGGTCTTCATCGGTGAGTTTTCCGACGACGCGGCAATATTGGCAATCCTGATTCCAGCAGAAACGCCCGTACGGGATGGTTTCCGGGCTGATGTATTGGAAGCAGCGAAGAATCGTGTTCTTTTCCGGGACCTGGAAAGTTTTTCCCAAGACTTTAATTTCAACCAGCCGCTCGTAGGGGCGAAAAACCTGCGTGGTCCCATTTGACGCAGCTGTCTCCGACACTTGCGGTCCCGTTTGCTTTGACATGAGAGGCCTGTCTCCGTCTTCCAAGACTATGACGACAGGGCACGCCGCAACAACGGGGATGCTGCAACGTGGTGCGAAAACAGCAACGCTCTTTGGCGGGCCGAAAAGGGTAAGAAGGAAGCGCTGTTCAGATTCGAGCGGCCTCGAAAAACTGCCCCATGCGGCGGAATTTCTCATAGCGGCGCTCGAGGAGTTCGGGAATCGTGAGCCGCGAAAGGTCGCGCAGCGAGTCGTCGAGTACGCTGCCTAGGAGCGCGGCGGTGGCTTCGTGGTCGAGGTGCGCGCCGCCTTCCGGCTCGGAAACAATTTCGTCGATGATTCCGAATTCCTTCAAGTCCGGCGCCGTAATCTTCAGCGCTTCCGCGGCCACTTCCGCTTTCGCCGCATCGCGCCAGAGGATCGACGCGCAACCTTCAGGAGAAATGACGGAGTAGACGGAATTCTCGAGCATGTTCACTTGATCGCCGACGGCGATGGCCAGCGCGCCGCCCGAGCCGCCTTCTCCCGTAATGGTCACGACAATGGGGACGGGCAGGCGCGCCATCTCGCGAAGATTTCGCGCGATCGCTTCGGCCTGGCCGCGCTCTTCCGCGTCGATTCCAGGATAGGCGCCCGGCGTGTCAATGAACGTGAAAATCGGCCGACCGAATTTCGCGGCAAGCTGCATGACGCGCAGCGCCTTGCGGTAGCCCTCGGGCTTGGCCTGGCCGAAATTTTGCGCCACGCGTTGCTTGGTGTCTCTTCCCTTTTGCTGGCCCACGAGCACGACGGGACGACCGCGGTAACGCGCGAACCCCGTCACCATCGCGGCGTCGTCGCCGTACGCGCGGTCGCCGTGCAGTTCATGGAAATCCTCAAACAGGAGGCGGACGTAATCCATCATGTAAGGGCGCTGCGGGTGGCGCGCGAGAAGCGTCCGCTGCCAGGCGCCCATGTGCTCGTAGAAGTCGCGACGCAATTGCGCCACTTCGCCGCGAACGCGGTCGAGGTCCGCGGAAGGAATTTCCGGCCTCGCCATGCGCTGCAGGTCGGCCAGTTCCCTCTCCAGCCTTTCGATTTCCTGTTTTCGTGATTCTCGGGCCATAGATTTTAGTAGGACAGGTTTCAGCCTGTCGCACTTTGATTGACTTCGCGTACAAAAAACCGACAGGCTGAAGCCTGTCCTACTTGAGCTACGCGCGCGCTTCGAGCTGCACGGCATTGTCGCCGCACAAGCGGCAGACTTCACGGACAAGATCTTGATCCGCGCGCACGCGCTGATCGGCGCGAAGCGTGGCGACCGCTCCTTCCGGTGAAACGAGATCGAAGGCAACCGAGCAGGAACCAGGCTTGTTCGTGAATAGCTCCTTCAGCTCATCGAGCACCCCGGCATCCACCGACTCCAGATTTACGCGGACACGCATCACGCTGGGAGGACGCTGCCCCATGTCCTCGAGCTTCCGCGCGTCCATGACCGCGAGGCGCGTGCCGGCTTCTTCCACGTTCACGCGGCCCTTCAGCACCAGGGGCGCGTTGCTTTTGAATACGGCTTCGAGACGCGCGAACGATTCCGGAAACGCGAGTATCTCGAGCACTCCAGTCATGTCCTGCAGGGTGAGAATTCCCCAGCGCTCCCCCTTGCGCGAACGCATGCTGCGCATCGCCACCACGATGCCCGCGACGGTAATCTCCTCGCCGTTCCTGCGACCTTCGACGGCGGCGAGATCGATCGCGCCCAGCTCCGCGAGTTTGGAGCCGAATTTCGAGAGCGGATGGCCGGAAATATAAAAACCGACGGTGGCGAATTCCGCGGCCAGCGTTTCGTGCTCGGGCCATTCTTCGAGATCGGGCAACGGCTCGTCCTCGGGCTCCGCTGCCGCCGAGGCGCCGCCGAATAGGCCGTGCTGGCCGCTCGTTTTCTCGCGCTGGCGGCGCTGCGCCTTTTCCATGGACCGGTCAATGACCGCAAACATCTGCGAGCGCCGCGATCCGAGCGAATCCATCGCGCCCGATTTGATCAGGCTTTCGAGGACGCGTTTGTTCAAGAGGCGCGTGTCGACGTGATCGCAAAATTGGTAGATCGAGGTGAAGCGCCCGAGTTCTGCCCGCGCATCGAGTATTCCTTTGACCGTGTTTTCTCCGACGTTCTTGATCGCGCGAAGTCCGAAGCGGATTGCTTCGCCAACGGGAGTGAAATCGAGATCGCTCGAATTGACATCGGGCGGGAGGACCGTGATGCCCATGCCCCGCGCCTCGTTGATGTACTTCACCACTTTTTCGGTGTTGCCCGTTTCCGAGGTGAGCAGCGCGGCCATGAACTCGACGGGATAATGCGTCTTCAAATACGCCGTCTGGTAGGCGAGCAACGCGTAGGCGCACGAGTGAGACTTGTTGAAGCCGTAACCGGCGAATTCCGCCATCAGGTCGAATATTTTCTCGGCCTTTTTCGCAGGGACTTTTCGCGTGGCGCATCCGGCCAGGAATTTTTCCCGCTGCGCCGCCATTTCGGCGTGATTCTTTTTGCCCATCGCGCGGCGCAGAATGTCCGCTTCGCCAAGGGAAAAGCCGGCCAGGCGGTTGGCGATCTGCATGACTTGTTCCTGGTACAGAATCACGCCGTAGGTCTCTTCCAGAATTTCCTTCAGTTCGGGCAGGTCGTAGGCGACTTTCTTTTTCCCGTGCTTGCGGTTGATGAAGTCGTCGATCATGCCGCCCTGAATTGGCCCGGGACGGTACAGGGCGTTGAGCGCGGTGAGATCTTCGAGGCGCGTCGGCTGGTAACGGCGCAGGATGTCCCGCATGCCGTGCGATTCAAATTGAAAAATCGCCGTCGTTTCTCCGCGGGCAAAAAGCTTGTAGGTTGCCTCGTCATCCAGCGGCAGCGTGCTCAGATCGATTTTCACGCCGCGATTCTGTTCGATCATGTGCTCGGTGTCGTCCAGCACGGTGAGCGTCGTCAGTCCAAGGAAATCCATCTTGAGCAGGCCGATATGCTCCAGTCCCTTCATGTCGTACTGCGTCGTGATTTCATCCCGGTTGGACTTGTAGAGCGGGACGATGTTGGTAAGCGGCTCGGGCGAAATCACAACGCCCGCGGCGTGCGTCGAAGCGTGCCGCGCGAGGCCCTCCAGGCGCTTGGCAACGGCCATCAGGTCCGTATAGCGGGCGTCGCCGTCGATCAGGCTTTTGAGCTGAGGCGCCTGCTTCAGCGCTTCGTCCAGCGTGATGTTCAACTGGGCTGGAACTAATTTCGCGATGCGGTCCACTTCTCCGTAAGGCAAATCCATGGCGCGGCCCACATCCTTGATCGCCGCCTTGGCCGCCATGGTCCCGAACGTGATGATCTGCGCCACGTTTGACCGGCCGTATTTTCCCGTGACGTACTCAATCACTTCGCCGCGCCGCCGCATGCAGAAGTCGATGTCGATATCGGGCATCGACACGCGTTCCGGATTGAGAAATCGCTCGAACAGAAGATCATATTGCAGCGGATCGACGTCCGTAATCTGAAGCGCGTAACTCACCAGGCTCCCTGCCGCAGAACCGCGCCCCGGCCCCACGGGAATTCCCTGCGCCCGCGCGTGACGAATAAAATCCCAGACGATCAGGAAATATCCCGCGTAGCGCATCTTCTGGATCATCCGGATTTCGTTGGTCAGGCGCGTTTCATATTCGGCCAGCGTTTTGCGGAGCATGCCGGCCTTGGCTCGCGCCTCGAGGACGGGCACGCGAGAAGCAAAACCTTCTCGGGAGACAGACTCGAAATAACTGTCGACGGTATGCCCTTCCGGAACCTGGAAGTCCGGAAACGAATTTTGCATGGCGTCGATCTTCACGTTGCAGCGCTCGGCGATCGCAACCGTGCGTTCGAGCGCTTCGGGGAGTTCGTCAAACACCTGCGCCATCTCTTCCGCGGTCTTGAAGAAAAATTGGTCGGTAGCAAATTTCATGCGGTGCGTGTCGCTCATCGTCTTGCCCGTCTGAATGCAGAGCAACACTTCCTGCGCGTGTGCGTCGCTGTGCTTCAGGTAGTGGCAATCATTTGTCGCGACGAGCGGAATCCCGGTTTCGCGCGAGAGGCCCACGATCTTTGGGTTGGCGCGCTTTTCGATGTCCAGGCCCTGGTCCTGAATTTCCAGAAAGAAATTCCCTTTTCCAAAAATGTCGCGCAGGCGGTAAGCGGCTTCGCGAGCCTCATCCGGCTTTTCTTCCACCAGATTTTCTGTGACGGCCCCGCGCAAGCACGCCGACAAGGCAATTAACCCGCGGCTGTGTTTCGCCAGCAGGTCGTAATCGATTCTCGGCTTGTAATAAAAGCCTTCCAGGTATCCAGCGGAAACGAGCTTGATCAGATTCCGGTATCCTTCCGCACTTTCGCAGAGCAGGACGAGGTGATTGTTGCCACGTTGCCCCGGCTCCGACGCCGCCGGATTCGCGTGCCCATTGGCGGCATCGCGCTGCGTCGTTTCGCCGCGATCGTGCCGGCTTCCTTTCGCCACGTACACTTCGCAGCCGATGATCGGCTTCACGCCCCGCGTCTTGGCCGCGTGGTAGAACGATTCCGCCGCAAAAAGATTTCCGTGATCGGTGACAGCCACAGCCGGCATCTTCCGGCGCGCCGCTTCATCGACGACCTCTTCGAGGTCGCACGCACCATCCAGCAGACTGTAATCCGTGTGCAGATGCAGGTGAACGAATCTGGGAGTTTCCATGCCGGAGGCTATTCTAATCTCGCGCGAAGATTTTTGCTACGAATCGATTTGATCCATCGGGTGGACTCTATATGAACAGCTCAACACTGACGTGAAAGTATTGCCCGAGTTTCTTGGCCTGTGCTTTGCTAATGGCGCGTTTGCCGTGAAACACTTCCGAGGTGATGCCTTTTGACCCAAAAACCTTCCAGAGATCTTTTTGCGTTAAGTTACGAGCCTCCATTAAGTGCTGAAGGGTTTGGCGCGGGCCAGCCTTCCGAATTGGATATCGGCGTTCTTCATATTCGCCAATAAGAATCGTCAACAGCTCGGCAAGTTCCTTTTCTTCCGGTGAAGGGCGTTCCCTTTCATCGAGGCGCATGAGCTCATTGGTCAATCGTTCGCATTCCTCATCCGTGTGGATGACATGCGGAAGCGTTCGCTCCAGCAGTCGCCCGTAAGTTTTCCCGTCCAATTCTATAGTTGTGGTACTCATTGTTTCCAAGCCCCTCTGTCATATTCCTCGTGTGTCAAGATGTGGAGTACGAAAACACGCCGGCTTTGGTAGTTCACTCGTGCGATCAATCGATACTTGTTGCCGGCGACATTGAACACCGTTCTCCGTCCTACCAAATCGGAGCTGGGATATACCTGTTTCATTTCCACCGGCGTCTTCCAATCCGCCTTGCGAACCACCGCATACCAGGATTCCAAGCTAGCCTTCGAGTCCGGATGCTTTTGCCAGAATTTCTCTAGAGCGCCTCGTTTTATGATGCGCATCGTGGGGCTAGGTTCTCATAATGAGAACACAATGTCAAGCGAGTATAAAACGGTAGCGCGAGTAGTGCAGCCCGACTCCAAGTTCCGAGAGTTCCATTTGAGTTATCAGTTTTCCGGAGCCATGACGCCGATTTTGCATCGCAGCCTTAGGAACCAAAAACTCGGAATTGAGAAAAACAGGCCGCGGATTATCGAACCTCCGATTGCTGTTAAGCATCCCGTTGCGATTGAAAGCAAACGAATCTTAGCTGGAACGATCCGGTAGAGTCGCCCATACCCTTGTTTTCTGCAAAATGTATCTCTCTGATTCTTTCTAGAGCAATTTTCGTCGGATGGCTCCCCATTTCGTGTTCTCCCGCTAAGGTCCCTCCTCTTATTTTTTCTTTGGTTTGGCTTTCGGCTTCGGCATTGGCTTGGAGGCCGATTTTCCCGGGGCCATGCGGTGAGGCTGTATTTTTGCGGGAGTCGCAGTCGCAGCTGCCGCGGCAGCTTCCGGCTTGGGCGCCGCCTCACCCTTTTTCTTCGGCTTTTCCGGTTTTTTCTTTTCTTCCACCTTCTTGGGCAGTTCCTTGATGCCGGCAAGCTTGCGCAGGATCTTGGCGTGGTCCTCGGGCTTTCGCGCGCGGCCCAGGAGCTGCAACTGGAAGAAATCTTCCACCACTTTATCGAACTTCGGGCCGCGCTCCATTCCGAGAAGCTCGAGCTCGGTGGCGACGCCCGGCAGCGCCTGGCGAATCGGCTTCCACTTGCTGAAGTAGGTCTTAATTTTCCCGACAGCTTTCCCGTTGTTGGATTCTGCAAGAATGTAGGCCAGCAAGTCCAGCGGCGCTCTTTCCAAGAATGCGTAGGCGTCGCGCGCGGCCGCCGTCTTGGGACCGGAGAGGACCTTCACAATTTTCAGGGCTTCCGGCTCCACATCCTGCACCGCGCGAAGTTCCGAGGAAGGAAACGACATGCGGCTGAGCACGGATTTTCGCTCGCTGTCCTTCAGCCGGCCGAGAATGGCGATGGTGACCGGGGCAAACAGGCGCGGGCGCAATCCCGACGAAACCATATCCTCGCGGACGCGGAATATCCGGTTGATGGCGTCATAATCGGGATGGCGTTTCTGCAGCAGCGGGTGCACGACTCCCATCAGGCCATTCGATTCCCAGGCCTTGAGGACTGCGGCCGGCTTCTCTTCGCGCGTGACCTGCCGGAACTCGCCGCCGGCGTCCTCCTGCGAGATCGTCTCCTGCAATTCGCGTTCGAGCGCCAGGTTGAACCAGTCCCTGGTGCGAGACTCCATCTTGAAGCCCATCCGGGCCTCATAACGCAAGGCACGCAAGAGACGCACCGGCTGGTTCGTGAAGCTGTGAATCGACAGCGCGCGAATCTCGCGCCGTTCGAGGTCGGCGAGGCCGTTGGTGGGATCGAGGAGCAAGCCGCGCGAATTCGGATTCAAGGAAATGGCGATGGCATTAATGGAGAAATCGCGGCGCCTCAGATCTTCCATAATCGTGGAAAATCGAGTCTCCGGTTTCGCTCCGGGCCGTGCGTAAATATCCTCGCGCGCGGCCGAAATGCTCGCATCCACCTCTCCTGAGAGAAGCAATTCGGCGGACCGCAACGATTCGTCTTCCCGCGCCACTTTCGCTCCGCCCTTTTCCAGTTCTCGGATGATGCGCGACGGGTTCCCTTCGATCGTGAAATCCAGATCGCGAATGGACATTCCGGAGACGACGTCCCGCACAGCGCCCCCGACCAGATACAGATTGGCCTCCGCCTCGGTGGCGAGTTCCTGGATGCGAACCATGGCGGCTCGCTGCTCCGGGGAGAGCCGGCTTTCGAGCTGGAACATGTAATCAGGCATGCGTATACCGTCCTCGGCCGGGGACGCCGCTCACTTCCCTGCGCCCCGGCACCCGATCGAATTTATCGCGCCACGGAAGCGGTTCCGTGGATTGGCTTTTGGCCTTCACGCGCGCGGGTGATGCGCTTTATAAATCTGTTTCAAGCGCTCCTCGACCACGTGCGTGTAAATCTGCGTCGTGGAAATATCCGCGTGGCCCAGCATGAGCTGGACCGAGCGAAGGTCCGCACCCCCTTCAAGCAGGTGCGTGGCAAAACTGTGGCGCAGCTTGTGCGGCGTCAGACGCCCGCGCAAGCCAAGCCTCGTTCCATAATCGTGCAGGATCTTCCAGATGCTGACGCGGCTGAGCCTCCTGCCGATACTCGTCAGAAACAGACTCTGATTGTGCGGCGGCGGGCTCGACGGCCTGGCAAATTTCGGACGCGCTTGCGCCAGGTATTGCTCGACGGCCTCGATGGCCTTGCGTCCGATGGGCACCAGACGCTCCTTGTCTCCCTTGCCGATGCAGCGAACGCAGCCGATGCGCATGTCAACGTCGGAGATGCGCAGGTTCAGCAATTCGGAAACGCGCAGTCCCGTGGAATACAGCACCTCCAGCATGGCCCGATCCCTCAGCCCGATCGGTGTCGCGAGGTTCGGGGCCTGCAGCAACTTGTCGATTTCTTCGACCCGCAGATACGTCGGCAAGCTGCTCCGGACTTTGGGCGACTCCAGATTTTCCGTCGGGTCCGTGTCGACTGTGCCTTCCATCATCCCGAATTTATAGAGTCCCCGGAGCGAAACCAGATACCGCGCCACGGAGCGGCTGTCCAGCTTTCCTTTGTACAGGCTGGAAAGAAAATCGACAACGTCCTCCCGGGTAACATCCTCCATCCGTTGTTTGTGCCGCTTGCGCAGAAATTCCGCGAACCTCTTGAGGTCGCGGCCATAGGCCAGGATCGTATTCTGCGCGAGGCCTTTTTCCACGCGCAAATAGCTCAGAAAAACATGGATGGTTGATTCCATGGCGATTTATCCCACGATCCCTTGCTTCCCCGATTCCGCTCCGGCCGAATGAAACGCGATGCCGTACACTTCGCTGACTTCGGCGCAGCGCATGGCCCACGCGAGCCCCAGAAACGTCAGAGTCGCCCCGCCAATCAGCGCGATAAAAACAAGCAGCCGGGGCAGAAAGTGTTCGATGCTGTCAAACTGCGAATACCGCAAGGCGCCCCAGCAGAAGACGCCCATAACGCCCGCGCAGGCTGCGATTTTTGCGAGGGAGGCCGCAATGTCGCGGGTTCCCAGCCGCCCAAATCGCAAACGGAAAATAACAAATAAAGTGAATACATTGAAATAGCCCGCCAGGGCGCTGGCGAGCGCGGGCCCGCCGTTTTTCAGCTTGGCGAAGAAATAAAATAGAAAAATCACGTTGAGCAGGATATTCACAAGCATGGTAAACACGGCCACGCGCACCGGAGTCCGCGTGTCCTGGGTCGAATAAAATGCGGGAACGATCAATTTCACAGCCGCGAATGCGGGCAGCCCGATCGAATAATACAGCAGCGCTCGCGCCGTAAGTCGCGTGGATTCCGCAACGAACAAGCCGTGTTGGAATAGCACCTGCACGATGGGCTCGCGCAGGATCACCAGGCCAACCATCGCGGGAATGGTAATAAAGGAAACGATGCGCAAGGAAAAAAGAAAAGTCTTCTTCATTCCTTCGTAGTCCCCCGCCGAAGCTTGATGCGACATCATCGGCAGTATGGCCGTCGCCACGGCTATGGCGTAACCGCCCAGGACGAGTTCGGTCACGCGGTCGGCCACGTAGAGAGAAACCAGGCTTCCCTCCGGCATCACCTTGGCGTTCACAAATATCGTATCCACCAGCAAGTTGATTTGCGCAATGCCAATGCCGACAAACCCCGGAACCATGAGCCGCGCCACGCGCCGAATTCCCGGGTCCGTAAACGATACGGCAAACTGGAAATTCATTCCTCGCTTTACCAATTGCGGGACCTGTAAGAAGAATTGGAAGATCCCTCCCACCAGAACACCCACGGCGAGCGCCGCCGCGGGGCTCGAAAAATGCCTCCAAACTACTGCTACCGAAAAGACGATAAAGGAGATATTCAACAGAATCGGCGTGGCAGCCGGCATCCCGAAGATATGAAAACAATTCAAGATGGCCATAGCCAGCGCGGCCATTCCAATGAACAGGATGTACGGGAAAATTAAGCGGTTCAAATAAATAGCATCCAGCTGGACCTGATTCTTTCCGAACATGGAGAAGAACCGGACAAAGAGAGGGGAAAAAATGACCCCGAGTACGGTCAGAGCGGACAAAATCACGCAAAACGTCCAAAATAAACGGTTTGCGAACGCCCAGGTCTCTTCCCGCGTTCGATTCCGCATGTAATCGGTAAACACCGGAATGAAAGACGCCGTCATGGATCCTTCCCCAACCAGCCGGCGAAGCAGGTTCGGAATCCGGTAGGCCAGGACGAAGGCATCCGCTATGCCGCTGGTGCCCAAAAGAAGGGTTAAGCGCTGGTCGCGGACATAACCGAGAATCCGACTAACGACCGTGATGACACTGATGATGGATGCAGATTTGAGGATCTGCCGTTTGTGGGTGGTGGTTTCGGTCAAAAGAGCGAGGCCCCCAGTCTTAGCCTCTGTCTAAACCTTTGAAAAATATACACTTGACAGCAAAAGAGCGCTTAACATAACATAGTTGCGCTCGACTCGCAAGGCCCGCGCTTCGGGTCCCCTTACGTGAAAGTACGAACTCCAGCCTCTACGCACAAGAAAGTCGTGGTGCGATTCCTCGATCGCAACGTCCTGCGCGGCTACTTGAACCCCGGCAAGCTTGGCGAAGCGGAGACACTCGAGTTGCTGACGCCCGACGGGGAGCAGCGGAGTTTTTCCGTAAAAGATGTTCGCAGCATTTATTTTGTGCGCGAATTCGCCGACGATTTCGAGCCCGAGCGCAAGGCGTTTCTCTCCCGGCCCAAGCTGGATGGATTGTGGGTGCGCTTGAAATTTCGCGACGAGGACACGATTGAAGGTGTGGTTCCCAATGATTTGCTTTCCCTGCTGGATCGAGGCGTGCAAATTACTCCGCCCGATTTGCACGGCACGACGCTGCGAATTTTTATCCCCCGCACCGCGCTGACGGAAATGACCGTGCTCGGGGTTGTGGGAATTGCGCGCCGCAAGCCCGCCGCGCCGCCGCAGCCCGGACTTTTTAACGATTAACCTGAATTTCTCGCGAGACGATTTCCCCGGGAACGCCAATCTCCCGATTGGCGATTTGCCTGACGCCAATCGGGAGATTGGCGTTCCCAGGTTCCTAGCACCCAGGTTCCTAGCACCTACTTCAGACGCTATGGAATGATGTAGAGTGATCGATTGGGCGAATATGATTTTGTTGTCTACGGAACTGAATTTTTCGAGGAGAGCGTGACATGAAACTCGGCGAGCTGGCCGCGCGATTGGGCTGCAAGTTGCAAGGCGACGAAAACGTCGAAGTACACGGCGTGGCGGGAATCGAAACGGCAAAGGCCGGCGAAATAACGTTTCTGTCGAATCCCAAATACTCCCGAGAACTTGCCAAGACGCTCGCTTCCGCCGTTTTTGTGGATTCCAAAGCAGTCATCGCGCGGCGGCTCGGGCTGCCGCCCCTCGCGGCCCTCCGCTCAGAGAACCCGTACTTTGATTTCGCGCGCGCGATTGATTTGTTTTCCTCTCCGGTGGCCTATCCTCCGGGAATTCATCCGACCGCTGTTGTGGCGAAATCCGCGAAGATCGGGGAGGGGGCGCACATTGGCCCGCACTGTTTTGTGGATGAAGGCGTGGAGATCGGCCGCGGCGCGGTGTTGCATAGCCTCGTGACTATCTACCGCGACACCCGCATCGGCGATGATTTCCTCGCGCATTCGCAAACGGTGGTGAGAGAGAGATGCACCATTGGCAACCGGGTGATCTTGCAAAATGGCGTGGTCATCGGCGGCGACGGCTTCGGTTTCGCAAAACGCGCGGATGGCCGTTGGCACAAGATCATGCAGAACGCGCCCGTGGTGATTGAGGACGACGTTGAAATTCAGTCCAATTCCTGCATCGACCGCGCGACCGTGGGAGAAACGCGCATCCGCCGAGGCGCAAAGATCGATGACCTGGTGCTGGTCGGCCATGCTTGTGAAGTCGGCGAGGACACGATTCTGTGCGGGCAGGTCGGCCTAGCGGGATCGACGCGCGTGGGAAACCGGTGCATTCTTGCGGGGCAAGCCGGTTCGGCGGGACACCTCGACATCGGCGATGGTGCCATCATCACCGCGCAGAGTGGTCTGCATACCGATGCTCCGGCGGGCACGATGTGGTCTTCCTCGCCAGCCATGGAAAATAAGTTGTATCTGAAAGTAGTCGCGGCGCTCAAGCGCTTGCCCGAAATGCAGAAGACCTTGCGCGTGCTTTCCGTAGAATTAGACAAGAAGAAAACAAGCAAACGAAGAATCGTGGCGAAATAACGGTTACGTAGAAGGCTTTTGATCTTCGGGAAGTTCTGCGGCAACGGCGTCGTGAACGCGTTGCGCAAGTTCGTCGCGCCGCTCGACCGTGTATGCCGACGCGTCGATCGGTTTTCCAAATCGCACGGTTACTTTTCCGGGCCGGATGATGAGCGAGTTTTTCTTCATGATGCGGTGCGCTCCGGAACAAGCCACCGGCACAATCGGAATGCCCGCCTCGATGGCAATGACGAAGGAACCTTTCTTGAACCGGCGAAGGCGTCCATCCGGACTGCGCGTTCCCTCGGGATAAACCAGGAAAGAAAACCCTTCCCGGATATATTCAACGGCCTGCTTGACGCTGGCGAGCGCAGCATCGCGATCTTCGCGGTCCACGGGAACAAATTTCGCCAAGCGAAACGCAGCGCCGACAATCGGAATATCAAACAGCGACTTCCTTCCGAGTATCGCGATCCGCCGCGGGATGGCGCCAACAATGGCCGGCGCATCCGCGTTGCTGGTGTGGTTCGCAGCGAACAGGCAAACGCCCGGGGGAATATTTTCGCGGCCTACGACGGTCACCTTCTCTCCCGCAATTCGCGTGACGATCACCACCATTTTCACGCCGGTCCAGTACATCAGCGTGGCCGACTTGGTCACCAGCGTCAACAAAATGAGCGGCGGCCCAAGCACAAGCGTGCTGAGCCCCATCGCGATGGCAACAAATGCAGTGCGTAGCATGTCAGGGAGCGGTCGCGCCGCGCAGGATGCCGTCTCGTATGCGCCGCTGCCTTTCCGTGGGGGAGGCTATCTCCGTGATCTGGAAAGCTGCGTCGGCTTGCCGCCCGAGCGGAAAGGAAAAATTCCTTTCTTCCCCGCCCCGCTGGATCTTTACTGTAACGCGTTCGTCGGGCTGGTGGTCGCGGAGCCAGCGCTCCGGGGCGCGGGGGAATGCTTCCCCGTTCAACGCGAGCAGGACATCGCCCTCTTTCAAACCCGCCTCGCTCGCGCCGCTTTCCCGATCCACGGATGTGATGGTCAAGGAGGCCCCGCTGTCGCGATTTATAGAGAATCCCAGCGTCGCGCGTCGCTGGCTCGTATCGCGAATGGTCCATCCGGCGCGCGCCAGAAAATCGGAATAGGGGATCTCGTCAGAACCCGAAATGTAGCGTCGGAAAAAATCGCTCAGGTCGGAATCCGCCGATGGCGCTTTCTTGCGAATTACTTCTTCCATTACTGCGCGCAAGCCTTCGCTTTCCTCATAGAAACGTCCCGCTTTCGCGTACTTCACATTGAGCGCGCGCAAGACATCGTCGAGGCTGGCCCGGTTGTCGGTCCGGTCGCGGATCAGGATATCGAGCAGCACGCCTACGATCTGCCCCTTGTTGTAGTACGAGATGCTTTCCTCGGGGCGATTGTAGAGCGGATATTTTTCGTACCACGCATCGAGGCTCGATTGCTCCACGCTTTGCCACCGGTGCGCGGGGCGGGATTGAAGCTCCCTAATCTCGTCCGCCAGGTTGGCGTAAAAGTGCTGCGGGGACCACAGCCCCGTGCGCTCGAGCGCATAGGATCCATACGTGTTGGTCACGCCTTCGGCGAACCAGAGCGAGCGCGTCCACATTTCCCTGGTGTAATCCACCGGCTCCAGGGACTGCGGCCGGATGCGCTTCACGTTCCAGGCGTGAAAAAATTCATGCGCCGAGTAGCTGGGCAATTGCACCGGAACGTCAGCGGAAATGGCGGTGCAATTCATGTGCTCCATTCCGCCGCCGCCGAAATTATTCCCCACGTGAAACAGGAAAAGATATTCTCGATACGGAGCTCCGCCCATGAGCGAAACATCATAATCGACTATGCGTTTGAGCGATTCCATAAGCCGCGAGCGGTCGCCGGGATCGCCGTGAATGACGATGCGAATGGGCTTTCCGCCTGCTTCCATCCGATACTCGTCGAAGTGGCCGACTTCCACCGGCGCATCCACGAGCGCGTCGTAGCTCGGGGCAATATAGTCCGCGGAGTGATGGCCGGCGCTCGCTCCGGTTGCGTCCAGCTCGACCGCCACGCGCCAACCCTCCGGCACGTCATCAAACGCCACTTTTGTGTCCTCGGCCCTGCGGTCCGGCACGTACAACAAGACCATGGCAAAATTGAGGAACGCGTGATCCATATTCAATTGCGACGCAAAGGGTCCCGGCTCGTCCCACAAAATTGGGTAACTCACGGTAACGGTGCCGTTGCCCGATACGCTCCAGGTATCTTTGTCAATCTTCCGCAGCGGGAGAGGATGTCCCTCTTCGTCCGTGGCGGCGACTTGCATCATGTGCGAGGAAAAATCGCGAATCTGGTAGAGCGCATTCCACGCGGGCATTTGGAGCGTCACTTGGTCGCGCACCTTCGGAATGCGCATCGTCACTCCGAAAATATGCCTCTCGGGATGAGACAGCGAGACCGTGTAATCGATGGTGGCGTGCGCAGGCAACGCAAAGTAGAAAATTGCCGCCAGGATTGCGGCGCGCGGCCAGAAGCGAAACCGGTAAATCATGCTTTAAATTTCCCCGCTGGAGCGCCGCGTTCCTGCAGCTTGCCGAGGAGTTTTCCGCAGAGCCCGTCAAAGCTCCCGTTCGACATCACGAGGACGAGATCGCCGGGCCGCGATTCGGCGGCGAGATATTCCGCAATTTCCTCGGCGGAATCAAATCCTTCCGCCTTGCGACCGGAGCCGCGGATCGTTTCAAGAACACGAGTGGGAGACATTCTCTCCTCGTCGCTCAGAAGATTTGCCCGATTCACCGCGCCGAGGACGGCGGCATCGGCTGACGCCAGAGACGCAGCCAGATCGTTCTCGAATACCCTGCGCCGCATCGTATTGGAACGCGGTTCGAAGATGGCCCACAACTTTCGGCCGGGCCAGCGATGGCGAGCTGCGTCAATCGTCGCGCGAATAGCCGTCGGGTGGTGCGCAAAATCGTCGACCACCAGCACGCCGGACGATTCCCCTTTCACTTCCAGGCGCCGCAGGACGCCGCGAAACTCCGCCATCGCGCCGGCAATCGCCTCGCCGCTGACGCGGCCGTGCGCTATCGCGATCGCCGCGACCGCGTTCAGAACGTTGTGGCGGCCGGCCAGCGACATGCTCACGCGCGCCACTTCGTTTCCCTGGCGCGAAACTCGGAAGCGCGTTTCGCCGTCGGTAATTTCCAGGTCGCCGGCGAGCCAATCCACTCCGGGCGTGAAACCGTAAGTCTCGACGGGACAGAATGCTTTTTGCACAACGCCGCGAACGGTCTCGCTCTCTCCCCAGGCCACGATCCGGCCGCGCCGTGGCACCAGGTTCACCATGCGCCGGAATTGCAGCTCGATGGCGGCAAGATTGTCGTAAATGTCCGCGTGATCGAATTCGAGCGAAGTGATGATGACTTCCTGGGGATGATAGTGCAGGAATTTCGGCCCTTTATCGAAAAACGCGGAATCGTATTCATCGCCCTCGAGCACGAATTCTTCTCCGCCGCCCAGGCCGAAGCTGCGCCCAAAATTTTCGGCCACCCCGCCGATCAGGAAATTCGGATGCCGCCCGGCGTGATGCAGAATCCAGGAGAGCATGGACGTTGTCGTGGTTTTTCCATGCGTGCCGGTGACGACGAGTGAGTCGTGACCCGGCAGAAAGAAATCCTCGAGCGTTTGCGGAAGCGACCGGTACGGAATTTTGCGATCCAGCACTGCTTCGACTTCCGGATTGCCGCGCGAAAGCGCATTGCCGAGGACGACGATGTCCGGCGCAGGATTGAGATTGGCGGCGTTGAAGCCGTTCGACCAGCGGATCCCCAGGCTGTCGAGCAGCGTCGACGCCGGCGGATAGACGCCTGCGTCCGAGCCCGTCACGCGGTGCCCGCTTTCGGCCAGCATTCCGGCGAGCGGCGCCATGGCCGCGCCGCCGATTCCTGAGAGATGAAAATGCATGGGACGAGTCATGCGCGCACCGCCGGTTCAAGAATTTCGAGACGTCCTTCGCCCGACGCCTGAAGTTTCGCCCGGACGCCGAGCGGAATGGTCAGCATCGGTCGCGTCGTATGGCCCACCGGCGCGCCGTAGACGACCGGAATGCGCAGGGGGCCGAGAATGCGCCGGCAAACGTCGGCGACCGTCACGGAGCTGCCTTCGGGAGGGTCTGACTCGGGAAATTCTCCGAGCACGATTCCGCGCACGCCATCAAATTTTCCCGCCTGCTTCAGGTGCAACAACGAGCGATCGAGCTGGTAGGGTTTCACTCCCACGTCCTCAAGCAATAGAATAGAGCCGCGCGTGTCGAGCTCCCACGGCGTGCCCATCGAAGTTTCAATCAATGTGATGCATCCGCCGAGCAGCGTGCCCTCGGCCGCGCCGCGCGTGAACGTTTCGCCTTCGAGCGGCGCGGTCCAGCCGCTGTTGGTCGCCGTCATCGCCCACATGAATGTGTCCGGATCGAAGCCGCCCGTCGCATTCGGGCCGGCGTCGAATCCCCCGGCCACCAGCGGCCCGTAAAACGTGACCCAGCGAAGCTTCTGCCACAGAAAAATGTGCACCGAGGTCAAATCGCTGAACGCGCAAAAAATCCTGGCCTGTTTGAGGCGCGCCGGTGCGAGCCCGTCCAGAATCTCCGTGCTGCCGTATCCGCCTCGAGTACACAACACGGCGCGAATCTCGGGGCGCGTCAAGGCGTCTTGCAAATGTTTGCGCCGCTCCGCGAGTGGCGCCGAAAAATATCCCTCCGGCTTGGTTTTCGAGGCGTATCTCTTCACCCGGAAGTCGAGCCGCTCCAAAGTTTCGCAACCGCGCTGGATGCGTTCTTCCTTCGCGGAGCTTGCCGGCGCAACCACGGCGATCGTGCTCCCCGGGACGAGCGCCAGCGGCTTGCGAGGTTTCGTCATGGAAGGGGGCGGCAAAAAGGAAGTATACAACGGGCCAGCGAAGCGCAAGCCCATTCACCGCATCGAATGTTGCTCCGATTGCAATTCGGCCTGGGCTAGCCCAGGGCCCGTTACAAGGTGAACTGCGTCATCTTGTGAAAGTGGCGGGCCCTAGCGCTGATTTCCGACTTTTTCAATGCTCGCAGGCGCTCCAGTCCAAATTTTTCGACTGCAAAGCTGCCCATCACCGAACCATAGACCATGGCGCGGCGCAGCGCTGCATCGTCCACTTTGCGCGCCGTCGCGAGATAGCCCATGAAGCCGCCCGCGAACGAATCCCCCGCGCCGGTGGGGTCATGCACCTGTTCCAGCGGGAATGCGGGCACATTGAACGTTCGATCTTGATGGACCAGCATGGCACCGTATTCGCCGCGCTTGATGACCAGCGCTTTGGGGCCCAGCTTGAAAATGTGGCGGGCGGCGCGCAATAAGTTGTGTTCGTTCGACAGTTGGCGCGTTTCCGAATCGTTGATCACCAGGATGTCGGTATGCTTCAGCGTCTCGCGCAGTTCCGCGGGCGTGCGTTCGATCCAGTAATTCATGGTGTCGAGTGCGACCACCCTCGCTCGGCGCTTGACTTGGTGCAGCACCGAGGCTTGCAGCGTCGGATCGATGTTGGCCAGGAAAATGTGCGTCGAGGATTGGTACGGTTCGGGCAACCGCGGCCTGAAATCCGCAAACACGTTCAATTCCGTGGCGAGCGTCGTGCGCTCGTTCATATTTTCGCTGTACTTCCCGGCCCAAAAGAAAGTTTTTCCATCCGCGCGTTCCAGGCCCTGGATATCAATGCGGCGGCCTTTGAAGATCGACTCGTCTTTCTCGGTGAAGTCGATGCCCACGATCCCGACCAGATTGACGTGCGTGAAATAACTTGCGGCAACGGAAAAATACGTGGCCGTGCCGCCGAGCATGCGGTCCACCTTGCCATGCGGAGTTTCCACGGCATCGAACGCAACCGATCCAACCACGAGTAAGGACATTTCAGCGGGCTCCCGGAGTCAGGTATTTTCCGGCGATCACGCTCAGGCGCTTGCGCGCCGCGGCCGGAATCACGGCGGGGTCGGTAATGATCGCGTGCGCGAGGGCGCGCCCGCATTTGCAGGAGCGTTCGGCGGGCATGCCACGAACGGCCTCGCGGATCACGTTCTGCGCGTTTTCCGCGTTTTTGTTCAAATTGGAAATAATTTCTTCGAGAGTGACCGAGGCGTGGTCAGGATGCCAGCAATCGTAATCGGTGATCATCGCCACCGTGGAGTAGCAAATCTCCGCTTCCCGCGCGAGCTTGGCTTCGGTGAGATTGGTCATTCCAATGACTTCAAAACGCAACTGGCGATACACGTGAGACTCCGCCAGCGTGGAAAATTGGGGGCCTTCCATGCAGATGTACGTACCTCCGCGGTGGACGCGCACCTTGGCGGAGTCGCACGCAGCGCCGAGAATCCCGGCAAGCACCGCGCAGACCGGCTTGTCAAAGCCCACGTGCGCGACCACGCCGTCGCCAAAAAACGTGGAGACCCTGTGCCGCGTGCGATCGTAGAACTGGTCGGGAATCAGAAAATCGAGCGGCTTCAAATCTTCCTGCAACGAGCCGACGGCGCTCACGGAAATAATTCTCTCAACGCCCAGTTGCTTCATCGCGTGAACGTTTGCGCGGTAGTTGATTTCCGTCGGAAGGAAGCGGTGGCCGCGCGCGTGCCGGGCAAGGAAGGCCACGCGTTTTCCCTCGAGCGTGCCGACGACGAGCGCGTCACTCGGATTCCCAAACGGCGTCTTGACGCGCACCTCGCGCGGCTTCTCGAGCCCGGGCATATTGTAGAGGCCGCTGCCGCCGATGATGCCGATGCGCACCGCGTCAGTGCCCGCGCCGCGCCGCTTTGCTGCCTGCGCCTTCTTTGCCATTCCCACGACCTCGCGTAAAAACGAATTTAGACGTCGATCATCACCGGTTCAAGTTCGTACTTCCCCTGGCGCTCGCGCAAATATCCTGCCGGGGTCCTCGCCTCGTGACCGAAAATGACGAGCCACTCGCCGCGCGCCGCTTGAGAAATCCATTTCTTCTTGTTCTCCAGCGTCGTGAGCGGGTACAGATCGTACCCCATGATCCAGGGAAATGGGACATGCGCCGCCGTGGGAATCAGGTCCGCGGTGAAGAAAACAGTTTTGCCGCCGCCGGCCAGGCGGACGCACATCATGTCGGCGTTGTGGCCCGGAGCACGAATCACTTCCACTCCCGGAACGATTTTTGTATCTCGATCGAGCAGCAACCATTGCCTTGATTTTTCCATCGGCAAAAAGTTTTCCGGAAAATAGCTGGCGCGGTCCCGGTCCGTGGGCGCTTTCGCGTGCTCGAATTCACCGCGCTGCACATAGTAGCGAGCGTTCGGGAACATTGGAATCGCTTCATCGTTGACGATGCGCGTATTCCATCCGCAATGATCGAAGTGAAGATGGGTGTTGATGACGATGTCGATCTTTTCGGGCGCCACGCCGTGCGTCACCAGCTTTTCAGGCAGGCGCGGAGGCCCGTCAAACGCGTAAATGTCCGAGCGCTTCGCGTCCCACTTGTCGCCCGCGCCGGTCTCGACCAGAATCCATTTTTCACCAGCGCGGATCAGCAGCGAATTCATGGACATGAGGATGCGATTGCGCGCGTCGGCAGGAGCAACTTTTTCCCACATCGGCTTGGGAATCACGCCGAACATCGCGCCCCCGTCGAGACGGAACGTGCCATCCGTGAGTAGCCAGAATTCGAGGTCACCGAGTTTCATGCGCTTTTCCGCGCGCCGTCCGCGCGCGCGAGCAATTCGCGAACGGCTGCGTAGGGATCCTTTCCGCGGCTTGCTACTTCGCGCGCCAATCTGTCGAGCGCGGCTTCCCCGTCCGCGCCGGAAACCGCGCGTTTCAAGACAGCCTCCCCGGCGAGCGCTAGAAGACGCGACCTCCAGTGTTCGATTTTCCGTTCCTGGCGCTCCGCGCTGTTGCCGAAGCGTTCGCGGTACTTGGCGATCGCCGACGCAAGTTCGTCCACGCCCTTATTTTCCGTGGCCACGGTGCGGACAATCGTCGGCTTCCAGCCGTTGCGTTCCGGGGCGAGTTGCAACATCGCTTCCAGCTCCGCCTCCAGTCGTTCCACGCCTTCGCGATCCGATTTATTCAACACGAAAATATCGGCAATCTCCATGAGCCCGGCCTTCATATTTTGCACGTCGTCGCCCAGGCCGGGCACGAGCAGGACGAGCGTGCAGTCCGCGAGGCGCACAATATCCACTTCGTCTTGTCCGACGCCCACCGTTTCGACGAGCACGTATTGCTTTCCTGCGGCGTCGAGAACCAGCGCGACGTCTCCCGTCGTTCGCGCGAGGCCCCCGAGAAATCCGCGCGTCGCCATCGACCGGATAAAAATCCCCGGATCGCTGGCGTGGCCTTGCATCCGAATGCGGTCGCCGAGAATTGCGCCGCCCGTGTAGGGACTCGTCGGATCGACCGCAATAATTCCAACGTGATTGCCCTGCGCTCGATAATACGCAGCCAGGCGATCGACGAGCGTGCTCTTCCCCGTTCCAGGCGCACCAGTCACTCCAATCACAAAGGACTGCCCCGTATTAGGAAAAATGCGCTGCAAAAGATCTTCCGCCTGCGGGTCGTGGTCCTCAATCGCCGTGATCGCGCGGGAAACGGCGCGGATATCTCCGGCGCGTATTTGCTCGGCCCACGTTTCGATGGATGCGGACATAAAGGACGGTGGAGAAATCACGAACGAGCCCATGTGAACATGGAATTTCAAGCCCTAGAGTGAAGCAAGGAAGTTATCACAACCCCGGCGGGGCCCGCACACGAAAACCGATTCAGGCTGGTGTCCTAATTTGGGATCCGTCTCAATAGTCTTGGCAGTTAGGAGGTCGGGGCTTCAGCCCCGACGTTCGGGCTTGTGGGTTCGTGGGCTTTAGCCCCTAAAGCTTCAGGGCCTAAAGGCCTTATTCATGCGACGCCAGGCGTCCGACCTGAAGGTCGGACCTCCTAAAGAGCGACTCTATGCAGAACAGAAGTTAAATCAGCGCGCGTCCAGAATCTGCCGCGCGATCACCAGGCGCTGAATTTCGCTGGTACCTTCTCCGATGGTGCACAGTTTGGAGTCGCGGTAAAACTTTTCGGCGGGATAGTCCTTCACAAATCCGTATCCGCCGAAAATCTGCACGGCTTCGTTGGCCACGCGCACGCCGACTTCGCTCGCGTACAACTTTGCCATGCTGGATTCTTTCGTGAAGCGCGGGCCTTTCTGATCCGCGAGCCAGGCCGCGCGATAAACCAGCCAGCGCGCAGCGTCAATTTCGGTGGCCATGTCGGCGAGCTTGAATTGGATGGCTTGAAACTCGCTGATGGCTTTTCCGAACTGTTTTCTTTGCTTCGCATATCCGGCGGCCGCTTCGTAAGCGCCTTGCGCCATCCCGAGCGCCAGCGCGGCTATCGAAATTCGCCCTCCATCCAGAACCTGCAACGTGTTCACGAATCCGAGGCCTTCCTTGCCCAGCAGACTTTCTGATGGAACGAAGCAATCGCTGAAAATTACCTCGGAAGTGTCGCTCGCGCGCATGCCCAGCTTATTTTCCTTTTTGCCCGCGCGAAAACCGGGGTTGCCCCTCTCCACCACAAACGCGGAAATTCCCTTCGTTCCCTTCGGCTTGTCGGTCACGGCCATGGACACGCAAATGTCCGCATAGTGGCCATTGGTGATAAACGTTTTCGAGCCGTTGAGAATCCAGCCGCCGTCCTTGCGCACCGCGGTGGTCCGCGCGCCCCCAGCGTCGGAACCCGCTTGCGGCTCGGTCAGCGACCAGCAGCCGAGTTTCTTTCCTTGCGCCAACGGCGTGACGTACTTCTTGCGCTGCTCCGGCGTGCCGAATTTGTAGATGTGATTCGTGCACAGCGAATTGTGCGCAGCCACGATAAGCCCGATCGAGCCATCGACGCGCGAGAGTTCCTCGATCACCGTCGCATACTCGACGTAACCAAGGCCCGCGCCGCCGTACTCCTCCGGAAAAATCACCCCCATCAAGCCCATTTCCGCGAGCTTCGGAATCAGCTCGCAAGGAAATTGAGAGGCTTCGTCCCATTCCATGACGTGCGGTGCGATTTCCGATTCGGCGAATTCGCGCACGCTGCGCCGGAGTTGCTGCTGCTCGTCGGTGAAGGAGAAGTCCACAGGCCCTCAGGAAAACAGCGCCTCAATTAGCGCTCAATTCCTTTATACCACAGGCATGTAGCGAGCTTTTTTTTGAGCGTTGCGAGAAGTTCCGAAGACGCAAGGGTTAAGTGGCGCGGGCTTCAGCCTGCGGGGTTGAGTACTTGCAAGCACCAGCCCCCACAGGCTGAAGCGTGTGCCACTTAATTCCAACCGACGTGGTGCCCCATATTTTGCTCGTCAAGCCACTTCTTCAGCGGCGCGAAGTACTCGAGCATGGCGCTCGCATCCATCCGCCGCTCTCCGGTTAGGACTTCGAGCGCGTCCGGCCACGGGCGGCTCGCGCCCATCGCCAGCATCTTGGCGAGTCGTGCTCCCGCGGCTTTATTTCCATAGATCGAGCAGCGATGCAGCGGGCCCGTGTACCCCGCCTTCTTGCACAAGGCGCGATGGAATTGGAATTGCAAAATGGTAGCGAGGAAGTAGCGCGCGTAGGGAACGTTGTCGGCCACGTGGTATTTTGCACCGGGATCGAAATCGGCCTCGCTGCGAGCAATGGGAGGCGCAATGCCCTGATATTTCCGACGAAGTTCCCACCACAATTTGTTGTAATCCGCAGCCTTGATTTCCCCGGAAAACACTTTCCAGCGCCATTCGTCGACGAGCAAGCCGAACGGCAAGAAAGCAACCTTGTCGAGCGCGCGGTCGAGCAGCAGTCCGATGTCCGCCGAAGGGGGCGGCACGGCATCGATCAGGCCAATCTGTTTCAAATATTCCGGTGTGACCGAGAGCGCGATGGTGTCACCGATCGCCTCGTGAAATCCGTCATTCGCACTGGTCTGGAACAAGGGCGAAAGATCGTTGTAAGCGCGCTGATAAAAGTTGTGGCCGAGCTCGTGGTGCACGGTCGTGAAATCCTCGGCCGTGGGCTCGATGCAGACTTTGATTCTTAGGTCGTCCTTGAAGTCAAGGTCCCAGGCGCTCGCGTGGCAAACCACCTCGCGGTCCCGCGGTTTCGTGAACAGCGAGCGCTCCCAAAATGTTGCAGGCAGAGGCTCGAAGCCAAGCGAAGTAAAAAATCCCTCCGCGTAGCGGACCATTCCCTTCGCGTCCACATTCTTCGCGCGCAACGCGGCGCCCACATCAGGTCCTGAGTCCGCATTTGGAGGCGCGAGCAACGGGTAGATGTTGTTCCATTCCTGCGACCACATATTTCCGAGCAGGTGCGCCGGAATCGGAGCGTCTTCGCGAACAACGTCCTTTCCATAATTCTCCGCTAGCTTCCAGCGAGCGTAGGCGTGCAGCGACACGTACAGCGGACGGACCTGCGCCCACAGTCGGTCGAGCTCCCTGGAAAAATCATCCGGCGGCATATCGTAGTTTGAACGCCACATGGCGCCGACATCGGGAAAACCCATTTCTCGCGCGCCCTGATTGGCAAGATCGACGAGCCGGACGTACCGGTCGCGCATGGGCGGCGCGACGGCGTGCCAGCCTTTCCAGGCGTTCAAGAGCTCTTGCGGATCGCGGCTGGTGGCCATGATTTTTTCGATGTCCGGCAATTCCTTGCAATTTTCCTTTTTGTCGTCGAGGCACCAGGTTCCCTTGCCATAATCGCTGTCGAGCGATACGGCGATCTTGGCAAGCTCTGCCTGCGCGGCCGGATCGCGCGGCGCGGGAATATCGACCGATAATTTCAGAAGCTTGAATTTGCGAGCCACGTCGGGAGGAAGAGGAAGTTTTTCATACCGCCGGGCTTGGCGCGCGAGATCCGCTGTCGCCGCTTTCACGGCCGCTTCGGCGTCCGCAGAAATCGCTTCGGTATCGCCCGTGATGAAATTTTCCGCGACCCAAGATGCGCGGCCACTCTTGATCCACAAGTCGAGAAGGCGTGTTTCCGCCTGCGAAATGAATCGCTCCGCCTCGGCCATCGTGGGCGCGGGACTGCCAACTTTGTGCGCGGGAGAACCATCTGCCTTGGAGGCCGCCGTCTGTCCGATCGCCACCGGCGCAATGGCAACGATTGCTACAGCAAGTAAACCAAAAACCCGGCCGGGCAATGCGTTCGAAACGCCAAGGGCCACAGCCATGCGCCACGCCTTCCTTTTCTACTCCAAGAGATGGACGAACACTTCATTCGAAACGGTCAAACGTTCCGGCGAAAGCCGCAGGCGCGGCCCGTCCCACTCGACGAGCCCTTGGGCTACAAGATCCTGCACGCGGGGGCGCAAATGCGCTCCATACTTTTCCTCGATCCCTCTTAAATCGACCCCTGCAAGCTGCCGCAGCCCCAAGAACAGCTCTTCTTCAAGCGCCTGCCCTTGCGACACGGTTTCCAACTGTTCGACGGGGAAACGCCCTTGCAGGACGGAATCCGCATACGCGGCAGGATCGTGCGCGTTAGCCCAGCGCTGCGCGCCGTTGAACGAGTGCGCGCCCGCGCCGAATCCAAAATATGGTTCGCGCCGCCAATACTTCAGATTGTGACGCGATTCGAAACCGGGCAAGCCCCAATTCGAAATCTCGTAGTGCTCGTAACCGGCGGCAGCAAGTTGCCTGCAGCCGTGCTCGTAATAATTGGCCATCGCATCGTCAGTGGGCAGCGCCTTTGCGGAATAGCGTTCCCCGCTTTGCAAAACTTCCAGTCCCAGGCGGCTTCCCTCGTCAATTTCCATCATGTAGATCGAAACGTGCTCGGGCCGCAGGCTCAGCAACTGCTCGACCGAATCTTCCCAGCTGCGATCGGTCTGATGCGGGAGCCCGGCGATCAAATCAAAGCTGATATTCGCAAATCCCGCGGCACGCAGAATTTGTGTTCCGCGAAAAACATCCGCGCGGCGGTGCATCCGTCCCGCGGCGCGCAGTTCGGCGTCATCGAAGGATTGCACGCCCATGCTGATGCGGTTGAATCCCGCTTCCCGCCACGCAGCTGCTTTTTCAGGGGAGATGGTTTCCGGGTCGGCTTCGAGCGTCACTTCCTCGAATTGCGACGGGAAAGTAGCTCGAATCGCCTCGATGATTTGCGCCAGGCTCGCCGGTTCAAGAAGGCTGGGCGTTCCGCCGCCGAAATAGACGGTGTCGACCACGGACTCCGGAACGTTCGCGATCTTATTTTCGCGGAGCAGGCGCGGGAATTCGGCGATCTCGCGACGAACCGCCTTCACATAGGGCGCGTACAATTCTTTTGAAAACACGCCGGTGTGGAAGTTGCAGTAGGTGCACTTCGTCTGGCAGAACGGAACCTGCACGTATACGCCGAGTCGCGTCATCTGCCGTAGAATTTATCATAGGAGAGAACGGCGGTGCTTGATTGAGCGGGCAGTTGGAACGGGCGAGTTCTTGTGCGCGAGCCCTTTGTGCCGCCCCTGGCGGGGCTGGTTTGCTATGGTGTGCACGTTTTCCCACAACTCACGCTGTGGGCTACGGTATGCCGTCCCTCCGGGACTTTTGGAAAGTAAGGGTATTCAATCGCCTGGACAGTTAAAACAGCCCTACGCCAATGCCAATGACGACGTTACACCGTAGAATGAAAACCATGGCTTTGCCGCGGTCAGGCGCCCATTGACGTTCTTGATGTTTTTCACGCCCTGGTCATTGAGCCAGTCTTCGAGGGCCTTTACACCCTGCTTGCTGTAAATGGGCATCGCATCTTTCCACGTAGCGCGGCCGCAGAGGACGCCCGAAAAATTCACGCCCGTCTCGGATGCGAGGTCTAAAGTTTCAGTGAATGTGTCGTTGCTCACGCCGGCCGATAGATAGATGAAGGGTTTCTTGGCGGCGGCCGCGGCCTTGCGGAAATGATCCTTCGCTTCGTCGCGCGTGTAGGCAAAATCGCCCTTGCACGAGCGCGTTCCCTTGACGAACGCCATCGTAACGGGAACTTCGACCTTCAACACATCGACCGCGTACTGCGGCTTGCTGAACTCCTCCATGCTGCGTGTCACGACTTCCGGCTTCTTTTTCGCGAAGTCCAGCCCCTTTTCGTCGGCGCCCTCTTCGTAGCCCACGAATTCCAGGAAGAATGGAACGTCGGCGGCCACGCATTCAGCGCCGATGCGCTCGACCCAGGCGTGCTTCACATCGTTGATCTCCGCCGAATCGAACGGCGTGTAGTAGAGAAGAATCTTGATGCAATCGGCGCCGTCGGCCACCAGGCGGCGCACCGAATAGTGATCCAGCAAGTCGGGGAGGCGGCCGGGCTGCGTGTTGTCATAGCCGCTGTTTTCGTAGGCCAGCAGCAGGCCGGCATTTTTGGCCCGCTCCTTGGCCGCCGAGAGGCCATATTCCGGATCGAGTAAAATAGCTGTTGCATGCGGCGTCAAGACGCGAGTGACCGCCTCTTTGAATTCCGCCATCATCTGGTTCGTGACGGCTTTTTTATCGATGCCTTTGTCCTTGGCGATCGCGCTCTTCAGCGAGCCGCGTTGGTCCATCGCCGCCGCGGCGATCACGCCGCGCGAATCCGATACCGCTTCGAGTCCCTTGCGTTTTCCAGGAGTAAGTTTCATCCGAAAAATCCTCCGCTCACGAGCTTGAAATATGGCAGCCTTTGAAAGGCTTACCACGCCGGCCGATTCCGGCCGTCACTATACAAGCGCCATTCTAGTGATATTGCGGCGAAAAATACATAGGGGGCCAAGTAGCACAGACTTCAGTCTGTGGGTTTCCATTCGTGCTTGGTAGGCCTTCAATCTTGGCCGGCACGCGCGGCCTGGGTTCATTGACGGAACCCCACAGACTGAAGTCTGTGCTACTTCTACTTCGCCGCAGGTTGAAGAAAAAGGAAGCAATGCTCCCCTGTTCCAGCCCTGATGTGGCGGTCGAGGTGATCGAGAAGTTCGGGCCCCTCTGCGGCGAGAAAGGTGAGCAATCCGAAGGACCGTTCCTGTAAGGCATTGTTGGGAAACAGCGAACTGGCGATTTCATTCTCGTGCGTATTCAGAACGCCCGTACGAAAACCCTCGGCGCGGCCGGCCTTCGCGCGCAACCCGGCAAGCTGATAGACCATTTTCTCGGACGCATTGTCGAGCGCGCCTAGCAGTGTCTGGTCCAGCTTGGAGATCGGTTCGCGCAGGCCGTCGACGAGAGTTTTGATCGCATGTTCGCTTTCATCAAAACGCGCCGAGAGCGCTTGCGGCAGCGCCTCGGCCTCCAGGCGCGCGCGGAGTTTGTGGCGTCCCTGGAGAATTTCCCGCGCGTCCAGATCGTATTTCTTGAGCAAATTGGAAACGTGCGAAGGCACGAGCGTAAAACCGGCGCGCGGCAATATCGCGGGCGCCCGTCCAAGAAGCTTCTTATAAATCAGGGAAGTTTGCCCTTGGTAGGCCACTTCCGCTGCGCCAGCGATGAAGGCAACGGTCGGCAGCAGCGTGTCCTGAATCACGGGGCGAAGCAGCGCGCTGGGACTGAAATCTTCCGGGCGCTCTTCCATGGCTTTGAGCGTTTCGTCGATCGATTCCGCTATATTTCCGGCCGCAAGCCCGCCATTCACCGGCCGAAGGGGTATTCGCTGCGCCTCGACGATGCGGAAGACGAGCGTGCTTTGTTCGGTGACTTTCACTTGCGTGTGGAAGCCGGCCTTTTCGAGGGCTTCGGATCGCGCGACAAGTTCCGTGGCGATGGCTTTGTGTTCCTTCACGGCGCGCAACATGGTCGGCAAGGACAAGCGGTGCAAATCGGGCGACATCGGATCGAGAAAAATAAGGCCGCGCCCTGCGAAGATGCGTGTCATCAGTTTTCCGAACGAGGAACCGAACGTCTCTTCGGGCGTATAACTTTCGGCGATCCACCTGCCGACTTCTTCAGCCCGCGATCCCTCGAGGAGCGCGGCCACTTGCGCCGAAAGGCCCCGAACCGCCTCGCCCAGGTGAATGTCGCCAACGCGCCGGTCGGCAGGGCCAGAGGTTGCCAGATCGAATCGCTCGAAGCCGCCGCGCTTCGGGAAGAAACAATGATCCACTTCCGCGAGATCGTGGTCTTCGGTCGCGAGCCAAAACACCGGGACGGCGTTCACGCCGCGCTCGGTTAATTCGCGGGCCACGTGAATGGCCGTGAGCGCTTTGTAAATGCTGTACGCGGGGCCGCCAAACAATCCCACCTGCTGCCCTGTCACTACGGCGTATGCGCCGTCCCGCAACCGATCCAGATTTCGCGTGGTCGCATCGTCCGCGCCAAACGATTGATTCTGGTTCTTCAGAACTTCCACCACCGCGCGGCGAACTGAGTCCTCGAGCCGCATCTCGCGGATCGATTCGCCGATTCCATTTCCGGTTGGGGGATGGCGATAAAAATCGGAGACGCGGGGAAAATCGGAAAGAAATGCGGAATAGAGGTCCGTGGTTCCAGGCAACTCGGCCGGTGAGATCCAGCTACACTCCATCAGGCGTTCCATCCTTGTGTCCGCACAGCAAACCCGGTTGGCGCATTTGCAAATACTATTGGATGACGTGGAATTCGATCGGATTCAGACTGTAACCGTCGAGGGCGCAAGCATTGCCACCAGAAATTCAAATGCCCTCTTCAGCGCTTCCTTGAGTTGTGTGTAGCACAGCCACTCTTGGCTGTGTGGTTTTCGTTACTTTCACGAATCCATCCATTAGCGACAATCGCAAAACCCACACAGCCAGGAGTCGCTGTGCTACTTGAACTCAGTCACCCGCGGAAGGCAGTTACGGCGCTCCCGCTTTCATGGAATGAAGCGATTGCAGCGGCGACACTTCCAACGTCTGCTCGACGAGCGCGCGAATGCCGCGGGCGGCCGCATTCGCGGCGGACAGCGTCGTGATGCACGGAATGTTGTAGCGAATCGCCGCGCGCCGGATCGATTTCTCATCGTAAAACGATTCCCGGCCGAGCGGCGTATTGATGATCATGTCCACTTTTCCGGTCTTCACCAGGTCCACGATGTTGGGCCGGCCCTCGTTGACTTTGTACACAGGCTCCGCCGGAACTCCCGCCGATTCGAGCGCCGCGGCGGTGCCGCGCGTCGCGATCAAGCGGAATCCGAGGGCGTGCAATTCCTTGGCAAGGGGCGCGCAGTGACGCTTGTCGTGGTCGCTCACGCTCAAAAAGATGGAGCCCTTGCGCGGCAGGCGCTGCCCCGCGGCGAGCTGGGCCTTGGCAAACGCCTGGCCGTAACTTTTGGCCACGCCCATGACTTCGCCGGTCGAGCGCATCTCGGGACCGAGAATCGTGTCCACGCCGCGAAATTTATTGAATGGAAAAACGGGAGATTTCACCGAGTAATAGTCCTTCACTACAATCTCGGCCACGCCGTCGGTCACGGTCACGGGAAGATTCATTTCGCGAAGTTTCCGGCCCGCCATCAGCCGGGCCGCAATTTTCGCCAAGGGCACGCCGGTCGCTTTGCTGACGAACGGTACGGTGCGCGAGGCGCGCGGGTTCACTTCCAAAACATAGACCGTGTCGCGCTGGATCGCGTACTGCACGTTCATCAGGCCAACGACTTGCAACGCCTTGGCCAGCCGCTTCGTATAGTCGCGGATGCGCGCGAGCACCGATGGCGACAGCGTAACCGGAGGCAGCACGCAAGAGGAATCTCCCGAGTGCACGCCCGCCTCTTCGATGTGCTCCATCACGCCGCCGATGATCACGTCCTCGCCGTCGGCCAGCGCGTCCACATCCACTTCCGTCGCTTCTTCAAGGAACTGGTCGATCAGCACGGGCCGCGCGGGGCCCATGAGCGCCGCCTGGGCTACATATTCCTGCACCGTATTCAAATCGTACGCAATCACCATCGCGCGCCCGCCCAGCACGTAACTCGGGCGCACGAGCACGGGGAAACCGATTTCGCTGGCGACGCGCGCGGCTTCTTCCGGCACGAGGGCCGTGCCGTTCTTAGGCTGCGGAATTTTCAATTCATCGAGCAGCCGCCCAAAACGCCGGCGGTCTTCGGCCAGGTCAATCGATTCCGGCGCGGTGCCGATGATGGGCACGCCGTTGCGCTTCAATTCCAGCGCCAGGTTGAGCGGCGTCTGCCCGCCAAATTGCACGATCACGCCCTGCGGTTTTTCGCGGTCGACGACAGAGAGAACGTCTTCGAGAGTGAGCGGCTCGAAGTACAGGCGATCCGAAGTGTCGTAGTCGGTCGAAACCGTCTCCGGATTGCAATTGATCATGATGGTTTCGTAGCCGTCCTCGCGCAGCGCGAAGGAAGCGTGGCAGCAGCAATAATCGAATTCAATTCCCTGCCCGATGCGGTTCGGTCCGCTGCCGAGGATGGCGATTTTCGGGCGGTCGGTCGGCTCGGATTCATCCTCGTCTTCGTACGTCGAATACATGTACGGCGTGAAGGACTCGAATTCCGCCGCGCACGTATCGACGCGCTTGAAGACCGGCGAGATGTGTGCCTTGGCGCGGCGATGGCGCACGGCCGCCGGAGTGGTCTTCCACATTTGCGCGAGTTGCTCGTCGCTCGTGCCGATGCGTTTGCCTTCGCGCAGCAAATCTTCAGGCACCGTTTCCACCGTGACCGAAGCAAGCCTGCGGTTGACCGCGATGATTTCCTGCAACTGCTCGATGAACCACGGATCGATCTTCGTCAGCTCGACCGCTTCTTTCGCGGAAATTCCTCGCTCGAGAGCCACGAGCAGCCAGTGGATGCGGTCCGGGCGCGGCGTGGCGATTTTTTCGCGCAGCAGCGAAACCGGCGTGTCAGCTGGCGCGCGCCACGGCGAACTCGGCTCGAGCGACCGGATGCCCTTCTGCAGCGCTTCCTTGAACGTGCGGCCGATGGCCATGACTTCGCCGACGGACTTCATCTGCGTGCCGAGCGTGGAATCCGCCCCGTGAAACTTCTCGAATTGCCATTTCGGAATTTTGGCGACCACGTAGTCGATCGTAGGCTCGAAACACGACGGCGTTCTCTTCGTAATGTCGTTGGGAATTTCGTCAAGCGACATTCCCACCGCGAGCAGCGCCGCGATTTTGGCGATCGGAAAACCGGTGGCCTTGGATGCCAGCGCCGAGCTGCGCGACACGCGCGGGTTCATCTCGATCACGATCATGCGTCCCGTCGCGGGATCTATGGCGAACTGGATGTTCGATCCGCCGGTCTCAACGCCCACTTCGCGAATGATTGCCGCCGCGGCGTCCCGCATCCGTTGGTATTCCTTGTCCGTCAGCGTCTGCGCGGGCGCCACGGTAATGGAATCGCCCGTGTGCACGCCCATGGGATCAAAGTTTTCGATGGAGCAGATGACCACGAAGTTGTCGCGATAATCGCGCATCACTTCGAGTTCGTACTCCTTCCACCCGAGCACGGATTCCTCGACAAGCGCTTCGTGGACCGGGCTCGAGTCCAGCGCGTGGGCAATGGCTTCCGAAAATTCCTCGCGATTGTATGCGATCGATCCGCCCGTCCCGCCCAGGGTGAAAGAAGGCCGGATCACGACGGGATATCCGAGCTGGTCGGCAAGCTTCAGCCCGTCCTGCACATTGTTCACCAGCGCCGATGCCGGAACGTCGAGCCCCACTTTGCGAATCGCGTCCTTGAACCACAGCCGGTCCTCGGCGACCTTGATCGCGCGCAGCGACGCGCCGATCAACTCCACTCCATATTTTTCGAGGATGCCGCCTTCGGCAAGCTCCACGGCCAGATTCAAACCGGTCTGCCCGCCCACTGTTGGCAGCAGCGCTTGTGGCCTTTCCACGGCGATAATTTTTTCGAGATATTCCTTGTTGAGAGGTTCGATGTAGGTGCGGTCCGCAATTTCCGGGTCGGTCATGATCGTCGCCGGATTCGAGTTCACCAGGACGACTTCATATCCTTCGCTCCGCAGCGCCTTGCACGCCTGTGTGCCCGAGTAGTCAAACTCGCACGCCTGCCCGATCACAATCGGACCCGAGCCGATGATCATGATTTTCTTGATGTCCGCGCGCTTGGGCATGAAGTTAGTGGGCCTTCGCCTGTCCGCGCCGCAGCGCGCCGGATAATTTCCAGTTCTTCATGGTGTCCGTGAATTGCCGGAACAAGTAGTGCGAATCGTGCGGCCCGGGCGACGCCTCGGGGTGGTACTGCACGGAAAACAGCGGCAACGTGCGGTGCCGCAAACCCTCGTTGGTATGATCATTCAAATTCAAGTGCGTGACTTCGACGTCGCTCGACGGCAGCGAATCCGGGTCCACGCAGAACCCGTGATTCTGCGCCGTGATCTCAACCTGCTCGGTCAGAAGATTTTTTACCGGATGATTCGACCCGTGGTGGCCGAATCGGAGCTTGAATGTTTTGCCGCCAAGCGCGAGGCCGCAGAGCTGGTGCCCCAGGCAAATTCCGAACACCGGGACGCGGCCAAGCAGATTGCGAATCGTTTCGATCGCATACGTGGCAGGCTCCGGATCGCCCGGGCCATTCGACAGAAAGACGCCGTCGGGTTTCAGCGCCAGCGCGTCTTCCGCCGACGTTTTTGCCGGGACCACTGTCACTTCGCAATTGTGATCGATGAGCAGGCGAAGAATGTTCTGCTTGATGCCGTAGTCGTAGGCCACCACGCGAAATTTCCGCGACTCCACGGCCGATTGCGCCTCGCCCATCGCTTCCTGCCACGGAGAAGCCGTCAATTCGATGGAGCCCTTCTCCCAACCATATTGCTGTTCGCAGCTGACGCGGCTCGCCAGTTCGAGTCCCGCCATCGAGGGCAGGGCCCGCGCTTCGGCGAGCAAAACCTCGGCGGGCGTTCCATCGGTTGACACCACTCCGCGCAGCGCCCCCATTTTGCGGATGTGCAGGACGAGCGCGCGCGTATCCACGTCCCAAAGCACCGGAATGTTGTGCCGCACCAGATAGTTCTGCGCGGATTCGCCCGATCGCCAGTTGGAAGCGACGGCGGAAAATTCGCGAACGATGAGCGACTCGATGTGCGGGTGCGGAGACTCCTCATCATCGATATTCGTTCCGACGTTCCCAATGTGCGGATAGGTCAGGCAGACAATCTGGCCCGCGTAACTCGGATCGGTGAAAACTTCTTGATAACCGGTGAGGCTGGTATTGAAAACGACTTCGCCGCCGCGCCGGGTGATCGCTCCCGCTGCGCGGCCCTGAAATATTCGCCCGTCTTCGAGCGCAAGAATTCCCTTCCGTGCCTCTGCTTCCGACAGTGGATCCTCTTTCCGGCGGGCTCCCCTTCTGAATTCAGGGTAAACAAGTAGAGCCCGCACCCGTCCGGGTCGCTACTTCACGGATTCGGCAAAAACCGGGATCGAACCGAAGTGATCCACGGGCCAGTACGCAAACACAGCCTTGCCGTAGATAAACTTTCGCGGCACCGGCCCGAAAATCCGCGAGTCGTTCGAGCTGGTCCGGTGATCCCCCATTACAAAATATTCGCCCCTCGGGATTTGCGTGGCCGGATACGTCCCGAAATCATCGGACTCCGGAGGAATATAAGGCTCCGTCAGGCGCTTGCTGTTCAGATAGACCTGCCCGTCGCGAATTTCGACCGTGTCCTCCGGCAATCCGACAACGCGCTTGATGAACGACTTCGAGCGGTCCAGAGGATACCAGAAAACGACCACATCGCCGCGCTCAATCGGCTCGAACCGGTACACGAACTTGTTGATGAAAATTCGCTCCTGATCGGAGATCAGGGGAGTCATGCTGGTGCCTTCGACTTTCACCGGTTGGTAGAAGAAAATGATGATAACGATAGCGAGGGTGAGCGCAATAACGAGATCGCGCCCCCAACTTCGAAGCTCGCGCCGCAGCGGTTGCGCCGCTCCGGGCGCGACAGTCGTGCTGATTTCGGCGTTCGGCTCCATGTGCTTGCGTGAGAACAACTAAATTTATACCACGCCCTTTCGCTCCGCGCCAGTCCTGTGGCGCAGGCTTCCAGCCTGTGGGGGTTAGTCCTTCCATCAACCAAAACCCACAGGCTGGAAGCCTGCGCCACAAACGAATGAAACTTTTCACTTGTACGCCACCAGCCGCAGCCTCCTGTAATCGGCCCACCATTGCCCGTCGCGAAATAATTTGGGCCGCAGCATCTCCTCGACTCTGCCGAGGAATTCCTCGCGCCTCGACTCGCCGGCTTTTGCCAGATAATCCGCGCCAAACATGAAGATCCAGTTCCGCATCCCCGCAGCCCCATCCGCCAGCCCCGTCGACCGGTCAAACAAAGTGATGAACCGCACTTCGAGTCCGTTCCGTTCCGCAAGCGTAGAGTATTCGCTCACGCTCGGGTAATACCACGGGTCGACTTCACCAGGCTTCGCGGCGCCAAGCTCCGCCAAAACAAGATCAAACGCATCTTGCATCGCCCGAATATTTCCCTTCCCGCCCAGCTCCGCGACAAATCTCCCGCCCGTGCGCAGCGCTCGGCAGACGCCCTGAAGCACGAGTTCGGGTTCATGAATCCAATGCAGCGTCGCATTGGAGAAGACAGCATCAAACTCATCCTGAAACATCAGATTCCTGGCATCTGAAGTTTCAAATTTTAAATTGGGATAAGCCAACCGCGCCGCCGCCACCATTTCGGCGGAACGGTCCACACCCGTAACGTGCGCTCCAGCCTCGGCAATCTGCGCGGTCAAATGCCCAGTCCCGCATCCCAAATCCAGGATGCGCTCGCCCGCGCGCGGCTCCAGCAGCGAAACCACATCGGAGCCATATTTCCAGACGAAGTCGTGCTTCGCGTTATAAAGCTTCGCGTCCCATTCCGCGCCCACATCTTTCCGTTTGCCGCTCATGCCTTCTCCATTGGGACGGGTTTAAGTAGCACAGGCTTCAGCCTGTGGGGGTTAGTGCTTGCAAGGAGCAAACCCCACAGGCTGAAGCCTGCGTCACAGAAAACAGTTGTTACTCACTTGTTTTTGAATCCTCATGCACGCCGCCCGGCCGGAACGCTCCAAACGCATACTGCACCGCCGCAAGCGCCGCGCACACGGCCGTCTCCGTGCGCAGAATATTCGCTCCGAGCGCAACCTCAACGAATCCACAAGCCGAGGCGGAAGCAAATTCCGCATCGGTCCATCCTCCCTCGGGGCCGATGGCGATGGCCACGCGAGCAACATCGTCGTTGCGCCGCACCGACGCAACCGGCTCAAGCACCTCGCGCAGCGGCCTCGCGCCCGCCCGCTCGGAAAGCAATAATTTCAGCGGCGCATCCGATGCCCGAAACGCGTCGCACGGTTTCGCTGCGTCGCTGAGAAACGGAACGCGCAGCCGCCGCGCCTGCTGCGCGGATTCGACGAGGATTCGCTTCCATCGCTCGGCGCGCTTCCCTGCCGCGGCAATCAGGCCCTTTTCGCTTCGGTCCGCCATGAGCGGCGTGATTTCTTCCGCTCCCAGTTCGGTTGCTTTTTCGAGCGCCCACTCGAACCGGTCAAATTTCACGATGGCCAGAAGCAGTTCGATCCGAACAGACGCAACTAGAACTGGCAACTGCTCGACGAGCGAGAATTGAATTTCGTCCCGTCCCACGCTCTCTGTCCGAGCAAGCCAGACACGTTCGCCGTCGCTCAGTTCGTACAATTGCCCACTCTCCGCGCGCAGCACGCGCCCCAGATGGTGCGCCGCCTCGCCGCGCAGCGTTGCCGATCCCGCCTCAAATTCTTCCACAAAGAATCGCCTTCGCATGTGCCGCTATGTTATATCAAACGGATGCCATCGCGCGCCCAGCCGGCCTGCGCCCCGCTGTATACGGCCCTATCCACTCTTCTCCTGGCAATTATGGCGGTCGTTTGCCCGGCGAGACTCGCTGCCCAGGCGCCGCCACGGCCCTCGCCGCTTCGCCGCGCCGTGATTGTCGACACCGACGCCGGCGCCGATGACTTGATGGCCATCGCGTTCCTTTTGTCCCGCCCTGACATTCATGTGGAAGCCATCACCATCGCAAATGGCATGGCGCATGTGCCGGAGGGCGGAAGAAATGTGCTGCGCCTGCTCGCACTTGCAGGGCGAAGCGACATCCCCGTTTTCCTCGGAAGCGAAAACCCGCTTGCCGGAAGCCAGGAATTTCCCGCGGAGTGGCGTAGCGCTGCCGACGAACTCCCCGGAATCACTCTTCCGGAGCCCAAGCGTTCCGTCGAGCCGCGCAGCGCGGCGGACTTTTTGCTCAAGCGCTTGTTGGATGCCGCTCACCCGGTGCAAGTGCTCGCGCTCGGCCCTCTTACAAATCTCGCCGAAGTGTTTTCCAAGACGCCCCGCGCGGCCCGCACCGGACGTCAGATCGTCATCCTGGGAGGCGCCGTCCGCGTATCCGGAGATTTGGGGGACGGCGGAGCCTTCCCGACAAACAACGTGTCCGCCGAATGGAACATGTTCATCGACCCGGAAGCTGCGAAAATCGTATTCCAATCGGGCGCGCCGATTCGTCTTGTACCCCTCGACGCCACGCAACGGGTTCCCATTGACATGGCGCTTTTCGAGCAATTCAAGTCGCGCGCCAACACGCCGCTCGCAAGCTTTGTGGCCCAAGTGCTCGCTTCGGAACATGAACAGATCCGCCAGGGGTTCTACTTTGCAAGGGACTCGCTCGCGGCCGCGGCCCTCGCGAATCCCGCGGTCGTGACGTTCCGCCCGCTCGCGATCGAAATCAGCGACAAACTGGGTGAGTTGGGGCGGACCGTGGAAGTCAAGAATCGCCGCGCGAATGCCCAAGTCGCAATCGACGCGGATGACCTGAGATTTCGCGATGTATTTATGGCTGCGCTGGGAGTGAAGTAGGACAGGCTTCAGCCTGTCGCTTTTCGGTTTGCAATCTCGGCAAAAGTGCGACAGGCTAAAGCTCGTCCTACCCAAAAATATCTTTTACCTTTTCGAAGAGCGAGGAATCGCGATGCGCGGGCTGATTCTCCACGGGCAGCGTGGCTCCAAGCTGTTCGAACAACCGCCGCTGCTCGCGCGTCAGTTTCGTGGGGATCTCCACATGAATGTTCACGTACAGGTCGCCCTTTCCGCCGCCATGAGGATCGGGCATTCCTTTTCCTTTTAAGCGAATGATCTCCCCGGTCTGCGTCCCTTCGGGAATTTTGACCGTCTCTTCGCCATTCAGCCCGGGCACGACAATTTCCGTCCCGAGCGCCGCCTGAACGATCGAGACCGGCACGGTGCAGTATAAATCCGCGTCCCGGCGTTCGAAATAGGGGTGCGGCTTAACGTCCAGCACCACATACAAGTCGCCGGGAGGGCCGCTGTTGCCCCCGGGCTCGCCTTCGCCCGGAATGCGCAGGCGTGTATTTGAATCGACGCCCGGGGGAATCCTCAGATCGATTGTCTTGTTGCGCTCGATGCGGCCTTTCCCGCGGCATTGGGGGCAGGTTTCCCGCACGATTTGTCCCGCGCCGCGGCAATCCGGACAGGTGCGCGAAATGGTGAAAAATCCCTGCTGGTAATGAATCTGTCCGCGTCCGCCGCACGTGACGCACGCCACAACACCGGTTCCCGCCTTCGCGCCCGTGCCGTTGCAAGCTTCGCAAAATTCCAGCCGCGGAATGCGGATTTTCGTGTTTACCCCGGACGCGGCTTCCTCGAAGGTCAGTTTCATGTCGTAGCGAAGGTCCGCGCCGCGCTGCGCGCGGCTTCGGCCGCGCCGGCCGCCGAAAATATCTTCAAATCCAAAGAAGTCGCCGAAAATATCCTGGAATTCGTCAAAGATAGTTTGATTGACGCTGCCATCGAACCCGCCGCGCGACAGGCCTGCGTAGCCGAAGCGGTCATACGTGACGCGTTTTTGCGGGTCGGAGAGAATCGAATACGCTTCCGTCGCTTCGCGGAATTTTTCCTCGGCTTCCTGCTTGGTATGCGGGTTGCGGTCGGGATGCCACTTCAAAGCCGCTTTGCGGTAAGCGGATTTTACCTCGTCGGCGTTGGCGGTACGCCCCACGCCAAGGATTTCATAGCAGTCGCGTTTTTCACTCATCGGCTGTGCCGCCCGATTGGCCTAATTTTCATTTGTGTTGGAGTTCCCGCCTTCTTCGGAATTCACGGCAACGCGCACAATCGCGGGCCGCAGAACGCGCCCGTTAAACGTGTACCCGTCCTGAAATACGGCGACGATAAACCCGTCCGGATAATCCCGGGATTCCAGGCGCTCAATCGCCTGATGCTGGTGCGGGTCGAATATTTTCCCCGCCGCATCAATGCGCTGGACGCCGTGCTTGGCGATCGCATCCCAGAGCTGCTTGCGGATCAGCGTGATTCCCTTACGATATTCCTCATAAGCCGGGTCGTCGTGCGCTTGCAACGCCCGATCGAACGCATCCAGCACGGGAATGAGGTCGGCGATCAGCCGCTCGACCCCGCGGCGGCCTTCTTCGTGACGATCGCGCTCGGTCCTCTTTCTGAAATTCTCGAAATCGGCCTGGCGGCGGATCATCGTCTGCAGCAGTTCTTCCTTCTCGGCCTTGAGCTTCTGGAGTTCCTCAGCCAAAGAAGTTTCGCTGCTTGCCGGTGGATCGGCGGAAGGTGGATCGTCCGAAGATGCCCGCGGATCGTCCTCCCGCTCGCCGCCGCGAACGCCGTCGATGGGTATCACTTTTTCTTCCTCGCGTTTCGCTTCTGCCACGTTGGCTAGCTCCGATCCAAAGTCTCGCTGAAAGCGCGAGCCACAAACGCCACGGCTGTAATCGCGCGCTCATACTGCATGCGCATGGGACCGAGGACGCCGACCGTTCCCTGCGATTGATCCTGGAACGAATACGGCGCGCTGATCAATGCCAAGTGTTCGCCCGCGCGGTCCATTCCCTTGACGCCAATTTGTACGTGCACGGGGTCCGGCGTATCGATGCAATTCGCGAGCAGGGCGATGATCCTGTGCTTTTCCTCGATCGCCGCGAGGACGTCCCGCAGTTGCGCTTGATCGGTGAATTCCGGAGCGGCCGCCATTTGCGCCGCGCCTTCAATGTAGACGCGCTGCGCAGAGCCCTGCCCCAGCATACCCGGATCGCACAAGACCAACGCATTGCGTGCAAGCAGCGCGTATTGCTCCTCTTCCTTGGCCAGACGCATGAGAAGGTCGGCACGAATCGCCTCGAGCAAAAATCCTGTGTAATGGTGGTTCAAATACTCGGCAGTGTGATCGAGGTCTTGCTGACTGAACGCCTGCTCGGGACGAATCACTTTGTCCCGCGTGTTGCCGCCCGTCGAAACGAGCACGACGACAATGCGTCCATCCGGCAGAAGGACGAATCGGATGTGTTCCAACACGGTCTTCGAGATGGGTGGGGAAACCACAATCCCAAGCCCTTTGGAAATTTCCGCGAGCACGTGCCCGGCCCGCTCGGCTATTTCCTCGCCCGACCCCGCCGCCGCGAACTCGCCGCGGATCCGGTCCTCATCTTCCGGGCTGAGCGTGGCCCGCGCCACAATCTGCTGCGCGAAAAACCGGTACGCTGACGCGGTAGGAACCCGGCCCGCCGAGGTATGTGGCTGATACAAAAAGCCTTGCTCTTCCAGATCCGACATCACGTTGCGAATCGTCGCGGGACTCAGCGATTCCACGTGCCGCCGCGAAATCGATCGGGAAGACACGGGCTCCCCGGTTTCAATGTACGCGCGGACGATGGCGGATAAAATCTGCCGGTTGCGTTCGTTATTTGGCGCTGATTCGGACATTGGCTACACGGCTCACAACTACCACACGTCTGCAATGATTTTAAGCGTTGCAGCCGCCGCCGTCAAATTGGGGACACGTGGCACAGGCTTCAGCCTGTGGGTTTTGGTTGCAGCAAGGTTGACCGCGCCCCGACTAAATGCCACAGGCTGAAGCCTGTTCCACTTCTACGCGCTATCAATTTGCGCGCGCTGCAGGCGGTCGGAATAATCCACGTAGAGTGTTTTCCATTCCGAATAAAAATCGATGGCGGCGGTTCCGGCTTCGCGATGACCGTTGCCGGTTCCTTTCGTTCCTCCGAACGGAAGCTGAATCTCCGCTCCGATGGTCGGCGCGTTCACGTAGACGATCCCGGTTTCAAGATCGCGCATCGCGCGGTACGCCTGATTCACATTGCGCGTGTAGATGGAAGCGGAGAGACCGTATTTCACGTTGTTGGCGATCTCGATCGCCTCGTCCATCGAGGAAAACGGAATCATGGCCACCACCGGACCGAAGATTTCCTCTTGCGCGATGGTCATCTTAGGGTCCGCGTCCGCGAAGATCGTAGGTTCGTGGAACCAGCCGCGCCCCAAATCGCCGGATTCCGCGCGGTGCCCGCCGACCACCAGCCGCGCGCCCTCGCTTTTCCCGATTTCGACGTACTTCATCACGATTTCCAGTTGCGTTTTATTCACCACCGGCCCCACATCCGTATCCGGATCGAGTCCGTCGCCGAGTTTGAGCGCGCGGGTCCGCTCCGCAAAAAGATTCAGAAATTCCCGGTAGACCTTCGTGTGCACGGCGACGCGGCTGGCAGCCGTGCAACGCTGCCCGCTGGTGCCAAAGCCGCCCCACACCGCGCCCTCCACCGCAAGTTCCAGGTTGGCGTCGTCCATTACGATCATAATGTTCTTGCCGCCCATTTCGAGGTGACACGGCTTGAACAAAGGCGCGCACGCCGTGCTCACTATGCGCCCCGTTTCCGACGACCCCGTGAAGCTCATCGCCGCCACACCAGGATGCGTAACGAGCGGTGCGCCCGCGTCCGGCCCCATCCCCGTTACGATATTCAGGACTCCGGCAGGCAAGCCCGATTCGATCAAAATCTGAACGAGATTGTAGGTGGAAAGCGGCGTATCCTCGGCCGGCTTGATGACCACCGTGTTGCCGCAAATCAGCGCGGGCATGATTTTCCACGACGGAATCGCCATGGGGAAATTCCACGGCGTAATCATTCCCACGACGCCCAGCGGACCGCGCACCGACATCGCAAATTTATTGGGAAGCTCCGACGGAACCGTCTGGCCGAAGAGCCTGCGCCCTTCCCCGGCCATGTAATAGGTCATGTCGATGGCTTCCTGCACGTCGCCGCGCGTTTCCGACAGCGGCTTGCCCATCTCTCGGGTCATGTCGCGGGACAAGTCTTCCTTGCGCTTCACCAGAGCTTCAGCGGCGCGATACAAAATTTCCGCGCGTCGCGGCGCGGGAACGAGGCGCCAGTGCTTGAACGCAGCCTTCGCCGCGTCCACCGCGTCATTCACATCTTCATGCGTGGAAGACGGGAAAATCCCCACGAGCTCGCCTGTATTGGCCGGATTGCGGTTCTCAAACGTGCTCCCGCGGCGCGCTCCGACCCACTCCCCGTTAATAAAGTTCTTGTGGCTCCTCGTAACGGCGCTCGTTGTCATGTTGCCTCCTGCGGACAATTGGGGCCTGGCAAAGGTTGGCAGTTCGTATAAACCGCGTCGCGGCGGGATTATTTCCGCGTGTCAATTCAATCTAGCAGAGGGTCCAGAGCCCGTCAAACAAGTCGAATCATTTGTAAGTTCTCTGTGTGTCCCTATGATAATGGCCCTTTTTAGTGATTAAAAGCTCGCGACCGGCAACCGCCCATCTTGTTGCCTGCCACGGCACCGATGCTCCAGATGGCGTTATTCGCCGCGCAGGAAACTCTGTATTCTGGAAGCACCCAAGAGTCGCGCGCATCCTCCCACAGCGCGCGGCCACCAAGCGGGATAAGGATTATCTTGAATGGCACCCTCTATTACCGTACCCGAGCTTAATCACGAGCGCGGTTTTCTTCCCCTGCAAGATCCGCTGAGGCGTCTTCCCAAGGCTTTCGACGATTGGGAAGAACTGGCTCTGCGTTTGCCAAAGCTGCTCGTATCGGATCGAGTTCGCGGCGCGATCGCTGACCTTCCTCCCTTCCCGGTTGCGGCCATCAACGACTCTCGCGAACGCGAGCGAGCCATGCTCCTCCTGAGTTACCTGGGACATGCCTACGTCTGGGGAGGGCCTCGGCCCGCATTGATTTTGCCGGCCGTGCTCGCAGCGCCCTGGTACCACGTTGCCGAGAGCCTGGGCCGGCCTCCGATCCTCAGCTACAGCAGCTACGCGCTCCACAACTACTTCCGTTTCGATTCGTCACGCGAAATCGAGTGCGGCAACCTGGCTCTGATCCAGAACTTCCTAGGCGGCATTGACGAGGAGTGGTTCATCCTGATTCACGTGGAAATCGAGCGAAAAGCAGGTCCGGCAATGGCCGCCTTGAGCGCCTGTCTCGATGCCGCGGAAGAGGGCGACGGAGAGCGGCTGGAAGCTCTTCTCACGCAAGTGGAATCGTCGCTACGCGCCATGCACGCCACGCTCCGCAGAATGCCTGAATGGTGCGAACCTTTCATCTATTACCACCGGGTTCGACCCTACATTCACGGGTGGAAGAACCACCCCGATCTCCCGGAGGGCGTCATTTACGACGGCGTTGAAGCCTACGGAGGGCGCCCCCAGCAGTTCCGCGGCGAAACCGGCGCCCAGAGCTCGATCGTCCCGGCCCTCGATGCGATGCTCGGCGTGGGACACAAGGAAGATATGCTCAGCACGTATCTCAAGGAGATGCGCAACTACATGCCCCCGGCGCATCGCGCCTTCCTCTCGGCGCTGGAAAAACGAGCATCGGTGCGGCCGTTTGCCCAACGAGCCGGCCGTCGAGCGTTAACCTCCGCCTACAACGCGTGCCTGGACGCTCTCGAAAACTTTCGTTCCCTTCATTTCGAGTATGCCGCGACCTACATTTTCCAGCAGGCCCAGACCGATGCGAAGAACCCGCATGCCGTCGGAACCGGCGGCACGCCGTTCATGGAGTACCTGAAGAAGCATCGCGACGAGACCGGCCGGAACCGTTTGGAATAAGAGGCAGGATCTTGCAGGAATAGAAATCCCTTGGAGAGGAATCTCGACAGATGAAAATCAATAGAGCAACGAAATGCGTCCATTTGGCCATTCTGATTGTTGCCAGTGCGCTGACGGCTGCCGCACAAGGTTCGAGCGTTCCTACCGGAAGGGCCAACAATCTTCTTGACTGGAACGAATCCTTCGAGGGGAGCACCGGCTCCAGCGGCCAGGAGATGGTGTTAAATTCCTCCGCGACGCTTCACTTCGGGCGCTTCAGCGTGGGCGCGGGATTACCTGTCTATTTCAACCGCGCCATTTTCCCCAACCAAGCCACGCTCAGCGAAGGCATCGGCGACGCCTTCGTCAAGCTAGGCGCATCCTGGAACGGCCTCCTGTTCAACTACAATACCGTGCTGACCGGCGCCGCGCCGACCGGCGACCCCGCCAAAGGTTTTGGCACCGGACATGCCACTTTCGATTGGAACAACCGCATCGATCACGACTTCGTCATCCTGGTGCCTTTCGTAGACGCCGGCGTGGCCAACAGCATTTCCGATACGGAATTCTTTCACCGCCCATTCACCTCGTTCGGCTACCTGGCGCACGTCGAAGCCGGCGCGGATGTGGACCTGACCCACTCTTTCACTTTGCTGGTCTCCGGATATGAAATCGCTCCGTGGGGAACGCAAACGATTATCAGCCGCGACGTGATCGCCGGCGCCACCGGCACCGGCGGTCAGGACGGACGCGTCTTCGAGGTCAATCACGTGACGACAGGCCCCGCGCTCCTCAACCAGGACAACGGCTTCACCGCAGGGCTCACCTACCGCCCGAAACCCTATCTAAATCTGGCCGCCGGTTACACGCGCAGCATCAGTTTTGCCTTCAACACGTTTTCCTGGAAGATAGGCGTCAACATGAGCAGCCTGATTAGCGGCAAAGGTTTCTCCAAGTAGGACACGGCAGGCAATCGCCCAGCACGTGCCATGGGATTAACCGCGGGCGAGTGGATTGTTATTACTTTGCTTGCGGCGGATCGGCAGGCGAAGCCGAAGTTGACGCAGCGGGGACCGGAGCGCCCTTGCCTGCCGTATCGGAACCCAACCCAAGCTTGTTGAGCGACACGGCGTCGATCTTCCCTGTCGGACTGACGCCGATTTTGTCCTGATACTTTCTCATGGCGTCCGTGGTTGCGGCGTCCCACTTCCCTGTGGGCTCGCCTGCGTAAGAACCGTCTTTTTGCAGGGCCGTCTGAATTTCCCGGATGCGATCGGGAGTGGGCACCGTTTGCCCTTTGACCTTGGGTTTCCTCTTGGATTTTGACGAAACTTTTTTCTTCTTGGCGGTGGTGGAGGAAGCCTGCGCCGCGCCGGGATGGTCTGCTCCGGACACAACGGAGGCCGCGCTCACCAGGAGCACGGCCCCAAAAATGAAAAGCCAGGTTCGTTTGCTCATCGTTGTTTCTGTTTCACCGGGTCAACTTACTTCTCGGGAGCCGGAACGACGCCGGCCAGATAGACCGTGTCGAACTGGTCGCTGCCCGACCGCCGCTGGACCTTGAACAGGACATCCTGCCCCGGCTTCAAGCCCGAGACGGCTCGCCGATACTCGGCCACGGAAGTAACCGCAGTGTGGTTCACCTCTGTGATGACGTTGCCGCGGGCAAAGCCGATATCCTCGGCGAAGCTCGCCGGGTCGACGGCCGTGACCAGCGCGCCCTTCATGTTCTCGTATCCGGCGCGCCGCGCGCGGTCGGTTCCGAGATCTTCGAGGCGCAGGCCGAACTCGGCGGGCGTCGGCCCGTTCTCATTGCCGCCTCCGTTTGCGGTGCGATCCGGGAAAATCTTGGTGCGGTCGGCGACGGTGATGGAGGTTTCGTGTTCTTTCTTGTCGCGCAGATAAGTGACTCGGACGGAATTTCCGATGGGAGTTGAAGCGATCGGGTTTACCAGGTCATTTCCGTTGTGCACCGGTTTTCCGTTCACGCTGGTAATGACGTCGCCCGACTGCAGGCCCGCTTTTTCCGCGGGGCTGCCCGCTTCCACGCGTTGCAAGACGATCCCGTACGATGCGCCGAGTTCTTTCAGAACGATCGGATTGCTGCCCTGGGTTTCCGTGAAGCTCACTCCGATGGAACCGCGCGTCACTTTGCCGTTGCTGATGATCTGGTTGTAGACGCCGATGGCGGTATTGGAAGGCAGCGCGAATCCCACGCCTTCATTGCCGTGTCCGCCGGTAATGATGGCGGTGTTAATGCCGATCACCTGGCCGGCCATATCCACCAAAGGGCCGCCGGAATTTCCGGGATTGATGGCCGCGTCGGTCTGAATGAATCTTTGAAACTGCTGGCCCACGTTGCCGCGGTCCTTGGCGCTGATGATGCCCGCCGTAACGCTGCCTTGCAGGAAGCCGAAAGGATTGCCGATGGCCAGGGCCCAGTCGCCCACTTGCACGGAATCGGAATTGCCGAGCTTGGCGTAGGGCAAATCGTGGCCCACTTCGATTTTCAAGATCGCCAAATCGGTCTCTTCGTCGATCCCGATGACTTTGGCGGTGTACTGGGTCTGTTCCCCGTTCAGGGTGACTTGGACTTTGGTGGCTTGATCCACGACGTGGTTATTCGTCAGAATAAAACCCTTCTTGTCGACGATCACGCCCGATCCGAGGCTGCGCTCGGCCTGTGGGCCTTGATCCGGGAAATCGAAGAAGCGATTGAAAAAGTCCTGGAACGGCTGTTGATCTTGATCGTTATCGTCCGGCGGGCCCAGCTCTCCGCCGCGATTGCGTTGCCCGGGCGTGGCGCGCCCTTTTCCGCGCTGCTCGATCACCTGCGTGGTCGAAATATTCACGACCGCGGGTTGCACCTGTTTCACTATCGTGGCAAAAGCGCTCGACAGTTGCACGGGATCTGGAATCGCCAGCGCCGTTCCGCCAACGGCCATTGAGGGATGCGCCGCGCCGACATGGCCGGAAATCACCGTGCCAATGATCATGCCGATCGCCAGCGTCAAGGTGATCAACAACGTTGCCAGAATCTTTCGATTCCGTACCCAGGCGGCAAATTCTCGAAGTTGCAATCCCATAATCTTCACTCCTCTTCAGCCATTCGCCTTCTGCGATTCTCCCCGATCAATCCGGTGGAGATTATACCACTCACTTTATGCTTCCGCGCATCCTCTGACCTGCGCGTGGTTTTCTAGGAAGCAACCGCGCACTAACGGTTTGCGGATAATTAGATGACTGTCATTCCGAGGCACGCTGCGTGCCGAGGAATCTCTCTTTTCTTGCTTCAAGCCAGAGAGATTCCTCGGTCGCCGCGGCGACCTCGGAATGACAACGCGAGGAATTTTTTTCGCAAATAGTGGAAGCATTTCTGCCGCCCGTGTCGCAATTTCCCCTATAACCGCAGATTATATCTCTCACAATCATTATAAATTTGATCTACACCTTCATTTCGGATCAAATGGACCTTGTGCGGGTACATCATATCCATGGACAAAAACCCGCATGTCGCGCCCAGGCCTGCTAGATTAGGATGCACAAATATGAATCCGCGCACGATGTACCGTAAAATTTGGGAGTCTCATCTGGTCCGCGAGGCGCCCGGGGAACCTTCCCTCATTTATATCGACCGTCACCTCATTCATGAAGTGACCTCCCCGCAGGCGTTTGCTGGCCTGAAGGCCGCCGGCCGAAAAGTGCGCCGGCCCGACCTGACCTTCGCCGTCATGGACCACTCGGTCCCGACCAAGGACCGGAATCTGCCGATCCTGGATAAAGCCGCGGGCGGCCAATTTGACGCCCTCGAACGAAGTTGCCGCGAGGCCGGCATCACGCTGTTCGATATGTTCAGCCACAACCAGGGCATCGTCCACGTAATCGGACCGGAACTGGGACTGACTCAGCCCGGGCAGACCATCGTTTGCGGCGACAGCCACACCTCCACGCACGGCGCGTTCGGCACTCTGGCGTTCGGCATCGGCACGAGCGAAGTCGAACATGTGCTGGCCACGCAGTGCATGCAGCAATTTGAATCCAAGACCATGCACATCGTCGTCAACGGAAAGCGCGCCAAAGGCGTTTCCGCCAAGGACATCATTCTCGCCCTGATCGGCAAGATTGGCATAGGAGGCGGCGCGGGCCACGTCTTCGAGTATGCCGGCGAAGCGATTCGTGCCCTGTCCATGGATGGACGCATGACCGTGTGCAATATGTCCATTGAAGGCGGCGCCCGGGCCGGCATGATCGCGCCCGACGACACGACCTTTGCCTACCTGGAAGGGCGCCCCTACGTCCCCCGCGGAAATGAATTTCAAGAAGCCGTGAAAACCTGGAAGGCGCTGGCCACCGATCCCGGCGCGAAATTTGACGCCACGGTCGAGCTCGATGCGTCGGCGCTCGCGCCGCAAGTCACCTGGGGGACGAACCCGGGAATGGTCACGGGTGTAACGGGCCGTGTGCCCGATCCGCGTTCGTTCCGGGATCCCGGCGATCAGAAGGCGGTCGCGCGCGCTCTGGCGTACATGGATCTCAAACCCGGCACAGCGCTCGTCGACGTTCCCGTGGACCGCGTGTTCATCGGTTCTTGCACGAATTCGCGTATCAACGATTTGCGCGCCGCCGCCCGCGTGGTTGCCGGAAAACACATTTCCAAGAATCTCAAGGGAGCCCTGATCGTGCCCGGCTCGATGACGATCAAAGCGGAGGCGGAAGCCGAAGGGCTCGACAAGATTTTCAAGGACGCCGGATTCGAATGGCGCGATGCGGGATGCAGCATGTGCCTCGGCATGAATCCGGATGTGCTGCTTCCCGGAGAACGCGCCGCCAGTACTTCGAACCGGAATTTCGAAGGCCGCCAGGGCAAGGACAGCCGCACGCACCTGGTCAGCCCGATCATGGCTGCGGCCGCCGCGATTGCCGGCCATTTCGTGGACATTCGCGATTGGAATGTCGAAGCACCGGAGTAGCGCACATTTTAGGGCCTGAGGGTTCGGCAGATGTGTAGCGCCCGCCTTCAGGCGGGCATTTTGGTTGCAGAAGATGCCCGCCTGAAGGCGGGGGCTACATCAAGAAGCAATGGAGATAGAAATGCAGCCATTTTCAAAACATACGGGATTGGTGCTTCCCCTGGACCGCGTAAACGTCGACACCGACCAAATGGTGCCGAAGCAATTCCTGAAGCTCCAGACCAAGCAGGGCTATGGCCGAGTCTTGTTCTACGACTGGCGCTACCTCCCAGGCGAAAAGCCCAATCCGGATTTCATCCTCAACTGGCCGCGATATAAGGGAGCATCCGTCCTGCTCGCGCGCGCGGGTTTCGGTTGCGGCTCCAGCCGCGAGCACGCCCCATGGGCGGTGGCCGATTATGGCTTTCGAGTTCTGATCGCGCCGACCTACGCCGACATTTTCTACAGCAACTGTTTCATGAACGGCATTCTTGCTTTAACTCTTCCGGAAGCCCAGATCGACGAACTCTTCCGGCGCGCAGAGAGCCAAGAGGGTTATTCCGTGACCGTCGATTTGCCCGCGCAAATGGTTACCGACTCGAACGGGCTAAGCTGCCGCTTCGAGATCGACGAATTCCGAAAACACATCCTGCTGGAGGGACTCGACGAAATCGGCCTCACGCTGAAACAAGATTCGAGAATCTCCGAATACGAGAAATCGCATCGGCCGGGGGCCACGATGTACTCACCGGTCGACGCAAAATACGCAACCGGAAAATAAATCAGCTCCGTTTCAGGGAAACGAGTAGATTGCCGCGTCCCTTCCAATGTAGACTGAAGAAGTATTCCAGTCCCTTTCAGGACCAATTCTCCCGTTTTGGAACAACCTTCCGCCGGGCCTCCTCCGAATCTTTTCTCTTGTGATCGCAAGCCAAAGGCACACAGCAACTTAGTGAAAGAAGCTCTCTGGCAGGATGGGCACGTGGTTGCGGCAAGAACTGCATGCCTGTGTCACGCCGAGAACTGTGTTGTGGCGACTGGAACAAGGAAGGTTGTTTCTGATGACCGTTCGCCGAAAAACCCTGCTGATCGTTACGATCATGTGCCTTGGCGCCGTTGTCGTGGTATACGCCGCCTCCCGGTCGTTCCTGTTGGGAGGATTCATTAAGCTCGAACAAACAAACGCCCACGAGGACGTGCAGCGCGTCCTTAACGCCCTCGACCAGGACTTCGCCGCAATGGACCGCTTTACCTACGACCGCGCATCAATCGACGAAACCTATGATGGCATGTTGGCTCAGGCCCCCGAACTTCTCCATTGGTTAATGGGAAAGGATGCTACCGGCACAACCCAGACGCAGCGTCTCAATTTCGTCCTCCTGATCGACACATCAGGCCACATTATCGCCTCCAGAGGCTATGACATCGCGAAGAAGAAGGTGATCGAGATTCCCAAAAGTCTGAAGGCGCATATTTCGACGAACGATCCCCTCATTCAATCCACAACCTTGTCCGGCAAGATTAATGGACTGCTGCTCCTTCCCGAAGGACCACTCCTGGTGGTCTGTCGTCCGGTCATCAGGCCAAATTCAGAGGACCCAGCTCACGGTTTCATGCTCTCCGCGCGCTATCTAGATAGCGGGGGCGACTTAAAGGGATTGGAAAGGACCACCAACTTTTCCCTCTCCGTTCACAGGATCGGCGGAGAGAATTTGCCGGATGATTTTTCGGACGCGCGGCAGCACTTGCCCGCTCAGGGCGACATTTACGTCCGTCCCATCAACGACTCTGTTTTGGGAGGCTATGCCCTGCTTTATGACATTTACGGAAAGCCGGCCTTGATTCTGAAAGCGGAAATGCCCCGGAGAATCTACCGGCAGGGCCAGGTCAGCCAGCTGTACTTCGTAGTGTCTTTGGGGATCGCGGGGCTCGTATTTGCAACCGCGATCATGCTCCTGTTGGAGAAGTCTGTAGTATCCAGGCTCAGCTTGCTGAGTACAAGTGTGGCCGCAATTGCAAGCAGCGGAGACGCATCGAAACACATACATTGTCCAGGGAACGACGAACTGTCTCATTTGGGAAGCGCCATCAACCGCATGTTGGATTCCCTGCAACTCTCTCAAAAGCAAAGATTACATACAGAGGAGCGCTACCGCGCCTTTATGAACAACATCCCGGCCATTGCCTCGATCAAGGACCGGGACGGCCGATTTCTATACATTAACGAACCCATGGAGAGGATCTACAAGATCAATTTCCAAGAGGTGAAAGGAAAAACACTGGCCGACTGGATTCCCGTAGAAACCGCTAAAAAGATCCGTCTTCATGACCTGGAGGTCCTTTCGACAAGACGCCTCATGCAGTTCGAGGAATCGGTTCCCACCCCGGATGGGATCCTCCATCATTGGCTGGCTTTCCGATTCCCTCTTGAGGGGCCGGACGGGGAATTGCTTGTCGGAACCGTCGCTCTCGACATTTCCCGCCGGAAACAGGCGGAAGCGGATCTTCGAGAATCTAAAGAAATAGCGGAAGCCGCCAACCGCGCAAAAAGCGAATTCCTGGCCAACATGAGCCACGAAATCCGCACCCCCCTCAATGGCGTCGTGGGCATGACCGAACTCGCCCTCGGAACCGATCTGACCTCCGAGCAGCAGGAATACCTCGAAACCGTGAAGCTTTCGGCGGATTCCCTGCTCACGGTGATTAACGACATTCTGGATTTCTCCAAGATTGAAGCCGGGAAAATCGATTTCGAAACGATCGATTTCAACATTCGCGAAGCGATGGAAATGACCATCAAGACTCTGGCCTTCCGCGCGGAGGAAAAAGGCCTGGAGTTGCTTTGCGACATCGCGCCGGAGGTGCCGGAAGCCATCCAGGGGGACTCGACCCGCTTGCGTCAGGTGGTCGTTAATCTGATCGGCAACGCCATCAAATTCACCGATGCGGGCGAGGTCGCGCTAAAAGTTTTTGTGACCCAGGGCGAGGGCGGAGATCGCCTGCTTCATTTCACCGTTTCCGATACGGGAATCGGAATTCCCCAGGAAAAGCAAAAATCTATCTTCGAGCCCTTTACCCAGGCCGATACCTCCACTACTCGCAAGTACGGCGGTACGGGGCTCGGTCTATCGATTTCCATTCGCCTGGTCCGGTTGATGGCAGGAAACATGTGGATAGAAAGTGAGCCCGGCCGCGGAACGAAGTTCCATTTTACGTTGCCTCTGGTGCCGGCCGCGGAACTCGTGACGAATCGTCCCGCCGATCGATTCGATCAGCTGCGGGGAATCAAAGTCTTGATCGTAGACGACAACGGCACGAATCGCAGAATCCTCGAACTCATGTTGAAACGGTGGGGAATGGTGCCCAAATCGGTGAAGAGCGGCGCAGAGGCGATTGTGGAGCTTCTCACAGCATCCGCTTCGGGCCAGCAGTACGAACTGATCATTTCGGATGTACTGATGCCCGGGATGGATGGCTTTTCTTTCGTCGAGCGAGTCAGGCAAGAGCCAAAGCTTTCCACAGCTAAGATCATGATGCTGACTTCCTCCGGGCAAAGAGGCGATGCGGCGCGGTGCGAGGAATTGGGAATCTCCGCCTATGCAATGAAGCCGGTCCGGCAATCCGAACTTCAACATGTGATTTCCCGGCTTCTCGGGGAAAAAGAAAGCGAAGGCCTCCTGATTACGCGGTATTCACTGGCCACCGCGCGGAGCATCCTGACTTCTCTCCGCATCCTGGTGGCTGAAGATAACGCCGTCAACCAAAAGCTCGTGGCTCGCCTCCTCGAGAAGAGGGGCCACAAAGTAAAGGTCGTTGCAAACGGGCGTGAGGCAGTGGAGTCCCTGGATCAGGATTCTTTCGAGTTGGTTCTGATGGATATGCAAATGCCTGAGATGGACGGATTCGAGGCAACTGCGGAAGTAAGGGAACGCGAAAAGAAAACAGGACATCACACCCCAATCGTCGCCCTGACCGCGCACGCCATGAAGGGCGACCGGGAGCGTTGTCTCGATGCGGGAATGGATGGATATCTTTCGAAACCTATCCGCGCACAAGAGCTGGACGATTTGCTGGCGACTTACACGGCGCCGCGAGCCGAGGGCCTGCATGCGCCGGAGTCCGAGAAACAGAACAAGTAGCACTGTGCTCCGCAAAAACCTTTTCAAGAGCAAGGAATCGTTCCCTTCCATTCGGCGATGCAAATCCCGCCCAAGATCAGCACGGCCCCGGCAAGCGCTCTTCCGCCGAGCCTTTCATGAAGCACGAGGAAGGAAGTGATCGCGGCGAATACGGGTTCGGAGGTAAGAATCAGCGCGGTGTTCGTCGCGGTGGTATGACGCTGCCCCCACACGAGGAGAGGATAGGCGAGGGCGGTCGTGAAAAGCGCCGTGACAATCACGCCGAACTCCATCTGAAATGTGAAGCGGACAAAGAAATGTTCCCAGCCCGTCACATTTAAGATGGGCACGGCGATCGTGGAGCCCACACCCGCGAGGATCACTTGCAGGCAGCTCAATGCTCCCAGCGAATATTTTCCGGTGAAGCGCGCGATGAAGATGATTTGGAGCGCGTAGAGCACCGCGCAGCCCATCACCAGCAAATCTCCGTGATTGAGATCGCCAAGTCCCTCCCTCGGCACCGTGAGGAAATAAAGTCCCGTAAAGGAGGCCGCCGCCCCTCCCCAGGCCCAGGCGCCGATTTTCTTTCGCCAGAAAGCGGCGAGAAAAACAGGGACGAGCACGACGCTCAATCCGGTGATGAAAGCGGCTTTCGAGGGGGTCGTGCGGGCAATCCCTGCGGTTTGGAACGCGTAACCGCCGAACATGAAAAGCCCGACCTGAATGCCCGCCCACAATTCGTCGCGCGTGAGGTTCCGCAGGTCCTTCCTGTAAATCCAGATCACCGGCAGGGAGCCCAACACGAAACGCGCCGCCAGATAGCCGAATACGGAAATGTCAGCGAGGGCGTCCTTCACCACGACGAAGGTCACGCCCCATAAAAAAGAACAGAGCAGTAGCGCGCAATGAGCTTTGAAACGGGGGCTCACCGGGTGCGCGATGTCCGATCGAAGATTGGGATTCGCTTGTGAGGACCAGTTTTTCCGGTCGCAGGACTCATGGAAGCATCGAGTCTATTGTTCCGGCGCGTCAAAGGCAACTTGCACGTCCGCGATGGAATCGTATAGTTGATGAATCCGGCGCATGCCGGAAGGCTTGTCTGGTAAACTGACGGAGATCCGGGTCGCTTTCAAACAGCATGATCGTCTCACTCTGTACTTCCATTCGGGCTAAGGCCATTGTGGCCTGCCTGTTTCTCCTCGCGGCACTTCTTTGCCCAACCGCGCGCGGCGCGGACAAGGATAAGGACAAAAAGCCGGAAAAGGAAAAGAAGGAAAAGATCGAGCCCTGGGTCGAGATTCGCACGGAACATTTCATCGTGGCCAGCGACGGCGGAGAAAAAACGGCGCGCCGCATTGCGGACGAGTTTGAAACGCTTCTTCATGTGTTCCAGTCCACCATGCCATTTGCGCGGGTCAGCACCGGCATCCCCGTGCGCATCCTCGCCGCGAGGAATGGGGACTCCTTCGCGCACCTGGCTCCCGAATTTCCAAACGACAAGCGCCACGACCAGCCTCCGGGGCTGATGGTGATCGGCGCGGAGAAAACATATATCGGGATTCGCGCGAATGCCTCGGGCCGTTTTCGCTACACGGAAATTTTTCAGAATTACGCGAAGGAAATTCTAAAACTCAGCTACCGCAATTTGCCTCCCTGGCTCGAGGAAGGCTTCTCGACGGTTTACGGCAACGTGACGTTCACGGATCGCCGCGTTCGCCTCGAGAGGCCCGATCCGGACGATTTGAGCGTCCTGTCCGAGAGTCCGTTGCTCCCGCTCGACCTGGTCCTGCACGTGGATCGCAGTTCGCCGTACTACAGCCCTGGGAATAAAGCTTCGGTGTACTTTGCGGAGTCGCGCGTTTTGGTGCACCTCTTGATCAGCGACCCGCAATTTGCTCAGACGAAGGCCATGGAGCGGTACATCACCTCGGTCCAAAGCGGAGCGGACTCGGTGAAGGCTGCGCGCGATGCGTTCGGCGATTTGAACCAGCTGCAAGCGAAGCTTGACGCTTTCGTCAAAAATGTGAGTGGAGCCCCAGCTGACCTTGCCGTAGCGGGCGGGGGCGATTCCGGAATCCCTCCCCGCACGCTTACCGCGCCGGAAATCGAGGCGCGCACGGCGGATTTCCTGGCCCTCCGCGGGAGGAGCGAAGACGCGCAGGACAAGCTTGAGGAAGCCTTGATGAACGAACCGTCGCTCGCCGAGGCGGAGCAAAGCATGGGCTACATCCTTTTGAAGAAAAACGATCTGGACGAGGCGCAAAAACATTTCGAGAAAGCCGCGCAGCTCAATCCGAATGACGCGCTCAATTTTTACGGCGAGGGGCTTGTGGCCATGAACCAAGCGGGCAATACCGGAGTCCCGCCGGGTGCCGCGAATGCGTTTGAAAAGGCTGCGGCCCTGAATCCTGACTTCGCTCCGTCGTGGTACTACCTGGCGATGATTTACTCGCAGCGCGATGAAACGCTTCCGAAAGCGATGGCCGACGCGCAGCGCGCCGCCTCGCTCGCGCCCGGAGAGTCCCGCTACCAATTGCAGCTCGCGGCGCTACTGGATCGCGCGGGACATCCCGACGAAGCGCGCAAGATGGCCGTGAGCGCCAAGGAATCGGCGACCGACCGTGCCACGGCCGACAAAGCGGGCGAACTCGTCGCGCGAATGACCAAACCGCAACCTCCGGTCGCGCCCGCCTCCGCCGGCAACGCGCCCGCAAAGCCGACCTCCGATCCCGGCCTGCGAATCGAGCGGAAAACGGAGCCGGAAGCGAAACCGTCCACGACCACGACTGCTCCCTCTTCCCCGAAGACTACTCCCGCTCCCGTTCCTCCACTTTTCGCCGAATCCTCCAAGGTATATTCGATGTTGGGCACCATCACGGATGTGAATTGCTCAGGCGCGCCGCAAATCCAGGTCACGCTGAAAGCGCAAACGATCACCATGAAGCTCCATTCGGACAATCTGGAGAAAGTATCGATCAAGTCCGCCGGCTCGGCTTCCGCCCCGAAAGGCACGACCTGCGCGAGCCTGCGCGGCCGCACCGCGCGTATTTCCTACCTCCTCGTTTCGGGAAGATCCTGGGACGGAGAAATGCAAGAAGTTGAATTCCGCAGCCAGCCTTGAAAGTTCCGCCACGACTTTTCAAAACTGAATATGGGGCGCACAACAAATGGTGGGTGGCCTGGGCTTTGAAGTTGAACTTGGGGTGCCCGTCCTACGCATTTTGTAGGGTGGGGCTTTTTCGTCTGTCCCTCTCTGCGTGGCAAGCCGAAGCAAAAGCCCCGTCCTTGAAGAGCGTCAAGGACGGGGCACCCCAAGTTCAGAATCTTAACCGCGAGTAGACGTGCGGGAGTAGTATTAAACAGTGTGGAGGTCATACGATTCCGAGGATCGCGAAAGGGCGGGCCACCCGCGACAAACAAAGATTTGCGACCAATCCAGGATAATTCCATGGTGTGCAAATGTGCTTATGTCCCGATATTGACGGTGGCCGCATTTTACCGATTGAGGGCTAGTCGTTCGGATAGCTATATTAGTGGTCCTCTGCCGCTAATGCTTCAGTGCTGAAATGCATAGGAACTGACAGCGACTTTTGAAATCGAGGTGGGGCCTGATATGAAGGTCGCGCTACATACTAAAATCGGAATTGGAATCATACTGCTTGGAGTTGGTCCGCTCCTTTTCGCTGAATACATGGTACACGCCCACAATTGGACGCCTCTGAATGTTCAGATTACTCTCAAGCCTGGTGAAATCTAACTGCCGGAATTCACTACCGACCTGGATGCTCGCTATCTGGTGAGCTTGGCATCTGACCCTTTGCGAGGGCACGATTTGACCGTAGAACAATGCATGATGGGAGTCGGTAGCGTATGGAATTGCGGCGATGTAAAGCAAGCCGTCGATTTTGAGTGGCAGATCATCTCCGCCGAAGGAGCAGTTATACAGGGCGGGTCTTACGAGCCCACGAGTATAAGCGGCGCCAAAATCGGCTTCGCAGAATTTCAGGGTCATCGTAACTCCCGCCAGAGAATAGTTTTTAAGGTACATCGAGATGCAGGCGACCTAAATAGTCGGCATCCGCAAATCATGGTGGACGCCGCGCCAGAAACGTGGGAGTCTCTGCCCTACTTATATATTTTATCTCAGTATTGGGCTGGTATTATTGCCACCCTCGGTGTGTTGGTGATTGTACTGCCCTTGTGTTATAGAAAGCTTATGTGACCTGATGGCGGGTGGGCCAGGGTTCGAGTCGGTTTTGAACTTCCGGGTGGCGGGTGGCACAGACTTTGGGGCGGTTTTGAATTTTCGGGTGGCGGACCCTCTCGTTTTTAGAGGGTCTGGGTTTTGGGTCGAGTGCTATTCCGAAAGAAATGCTTACGGTTCCAGGCCGGCGACGCCAAGCACGGTCAAGGCGACGCGCTGCAGGCCGAGTTCCCTGCCTGCGGGGTCGTACCATTCTTCGAGGGTGTGAGCGCCGCCGCTGCGTCCGCCTGCGCCGAGCGAAATGGCATGGATTCCCACCGAGAGTGGAATATTTGCGTCCGTGGAAGAGCGTTCCCGGCGGGAACGATTGCCGAGCTGGTTGTCGGCCGCCAGCAATGCGGCGAGGAGCGGCGAATTTTCCGGGAGTTCGCCCGCGGGTCTCACTCCCAACACATTGATTTTCAGATTCAACATGTTGGAGCTGCCCGCCATGCCGCGCTCGCGCGCGGCAGACATTTCTTCGTCAACGCCCGCCTTGACGGCGTCGCGCAAAAGGGTTTCCAGCGCGGCGAGCTCCGTCTCCGATTCGGAGCGCAAATCCACTTTCATGTGCGCGCTCGACGGAATCGAATTCACCGATGTGCCGCCCTCGATCTCGCCGATGTTGAAACTGGTGCGCGGCGATTCCGGCACATGCGCCGTGACGAACCGTCCAATTCCCCGCCCCATCGCATGGATCGGATTCGGCGCGCCAAAGTCCGACCAGCTGTGTCCGCCCGGCCCCGTGATCGTGATTTCCACGCGGCGCGAGGCCAGCGCGGCCGTCGTCACATATTCGGTGGCCGACCCGTCCAGGGCCAGAACATACTTCAAGCGCTTTTTATAGGCGTCCACGAGCGCGCGCATCCCGCGAAGATTTCCCTCGCCTTCTTCGCCTACGTCCGCGACGAATAAGATTGTTTTGGTGGTTTTGATTTTCGCTTCGCGGAAGGCTTTTGACAGCGCGACGAGCGCCGCCAGCCCCGTCCCGTTATCCGAGATTCCCGGAGCGAGGAGCCTGCCGCCTTCGCGCTTGACGTGCACATCGGTTCCCGCGGGAAACACAGTGTCCAGATGGGCGGTCAGCATCACAATGTCAGGCGACGATCCGGGCCATTCGCCGATGACATTTCCAGTGTCGTCCATTTCCGCGCGCAGGCCCGTGGAGGCCAGCACTTTTTTCATGTACGCGGCGCGCACACTCTCCTGGAACGGCGGCGCGGGAATTTCCGTAATGCGAATTTGTTCTTCGGTCGCCGCGTTCGCGCTGCCGCGGAGGATTTCCAATACGCGCGCGATGCGGGGATCGTTCGGCGCATCCGAGGCGGCCGCCTTTCGAGAAAAATTCTGAATGAACGAAGTCACTGCCACTCCCGCCGTAAGTAGTATGAGGAAACGTTTCACGGCTTACTCGGCCGCGCGGGCATCTGCCCTCTTCTCGGAGGGATGGTTCGCACTCGCCTGACTGCCGCAACAATTGAATAACATGAGACCTCTTCAGGACATCTGGCCGGTAGTTCTGCCTTGTTTCAGTTGTGGATCAGGCCCCTTACGTAGTGCGCTCGCTGTTTCGAGCCGGCCGACAGAGTCTGCGTCGGAGCGTCGGACTATTTGTAGCGCCAACCTTCAGGTTGGCTCTTGGGGATCAAGCACATGCCCGTCCGCCGCGGCGGACGGGCGCCACAGGAACACTAATAGCGCAACGTAAAGCTGTGCGGCATTTGCTTCGGGTCGGGCTTGTAAAGCGTTTTGCAAAATTCGCAGCGATAAATTTCCGTGTCCTTCCCGATCCTGGCCTGCACTTCCTTTGGATAGTCGTACCACCGCTTGAGATGCCCGGCGCACAGTTTCCCCTTGGCATCTTTTTCATCGCAGGAGCGCTGCCTGGGCTTGCGCACTTTGATTTTCTGTTCCGGCGGCGCGGTTTCCGTCGCAGGGGGAGCGGGAGCCGCCGTAGCAGCGGGCGGAGTTGCGGGAGGCGCCGGGGGCGGGGCTGCCGGTGATGCGCCTTGCGGTGTGGTCTCCTCGGCCATTCGTCGTTTCCCCTCTCTGGTCAGGATACGCGTTCGGGATCGATTCCTGCGTGTCTCTTTTGTATCTTACTCGAACCCTTCCACCGAAACCAAGCGCGACTTTGGTAGCACAGCCATACGCCGCGGCGGAGCTGTGCGGTTTTTCCAACACTTAACGAAGGCACACAGCTCCGCCGCGGCGTATGGCTGTGCTACTTAACGCTCGAACCCAACGAATTCGCGGGGTCCGGATACTCCACACTTTCGAGACAAAGTCCCTGCGGCGGCATGGTGGGGCCGGATTTCGAGCGATCGCGCACCGCAATCAATTCCGGCAAATCGCCCGGAACGAGTTTCCCGCGCCCGACCTCGACCAGCGTTCCGAGCATCTTCCTCACCATGTGGCGCATGAATGATTTTCCGCGAACCACGTAAACCCATTCTTCCGCTCCGCCGCGAGGATCGCCGTTCGGCACGCGCACTAATTCCGAGCGATAGATCGTCCGAACCGTCGTCCGCTCGCGGTCGTCTTCGTCCGAACCCGTCGAGGCCGCAAAGGTGGTGAAGTCATGCTCGCCGATAAAATGGCCAGCCGCTTCGGCCATCGCATCAAAATTCAGCTCGTAGGGATCATGCTGCACATATCTCCACAGGAAGGGCGGAACAACGCGGCCGCGAAAAATCCGGTACCGGTAAGTCTTCGCCAGCGCGTCCCAGCGCGAGTGGAAATCCGGACCAACCTCCTCCGCGGCATTCACACGGATGGAGGGCGGCAACAAAGAATTGAAGGCGTGCTGAAACTCTCCCGTAGTCATGGGCGATTGCGTTCTGAAATTCACGACTTGCCCCGCCGCGTGTACGCCGGCATCGGTGCGTCCCGCGGCGTAGGTCGTCAGCCGGCGCTGGGTCAGCTTTTCCAGAACATCCGTCAGCGCACCCTGAACCGTGGACTGCCCCGGCTGGGCCTGCCAGCCGCTAAAATCCGTCCCGTCGTAAGCGATGGTGAACTTAATATTTCGCATGGAATCAAAAATCAATGGAACCACAGATGCACACAGATGAACACTGATAAAAACAAGAGATAAACAGAAAAAAAACGCTGAGATAGGCTGGATTAATGGCCGCTCGGAGTCAACTGGCGTATTCGGTGGCGATTATTCGGCGCCGGATATTTCCTTTTTCTCTCTTAGTAGGTTTTCTCTTTCTTTTATCCGTGTTCATCCGTGTGAATCCGTGGTTCCTATTACGCGCCCGAGCGGGCGTAGCGGCTTCCCGGCTTTACGGCCACGCCGCCGCTGCGGCAGAGAGGACATTCGGAGGCGTCGTAACTCTCGATTTTGAGGTCGACGAGGGCTTCCGTGCGCACCGGCAACTCGATTCTCCCACCGCTGCGATCGATCAAGGCGCCAGCGGCCACCACGCGCGCGCCCGCCTCTTCCAGCACGCGAATCGTTTCGCACGTCGAACCGCCCGTGGTCCACACGTCTTCCACGACCAGTACGTGTTCGTCCGGTTCGACTCGAAATCCGCGGCGCAACGTCAATGTTCCCAGGGAGTCCCGTTCCACGAAAATCGCGCGAATTGGTTTGCCATCCGCACGCGGTGGAATCGCTCGCGCCACTTCATGGCCGATGATCAGTCCGCCCAGTGCGGGAGACGCGACACAATCCACGCGCAGATCCATGAACTCCGCGGCCAGCGCTCGCCCTAATTGCTCCGCATATTTCGGATACTGAAGCACGAGCGCGCACTGCACGTAAGTGCCGCTATGCAGCCCCGAGGTCAGCTCGAAGTGCCCGTGGCGGATGGCGCCCACTTCCTCGAAGATTCGAATGGCGGCGTCAGGTCTCATCGCGCGCCAAGACTATCGGCCCCTCGCGCCCTTGTCAAGATACTGGCCAGAAAGAGTGACAAAGATTCTCCCGCGTATCGACATCGGGCCTTGACCTTACGCGCTTTCTCGCGTCCAATACTTCGGGCCTTTCAGCGAGGCACGACCGCCAATTGGGGATTAGGGGCCGGCAGATTCTGGAGCGGGGTGTCTCCCCATTTGCGCTGAACGCCGGAGCCTTGCCGGGGCTCGGAGTTCGCGTAAAAATGTGGCCGAAACCACGGCAATCGCCGGAAATATAGTTGAAACATATCCATCCCGGCGGACGTTTAAAATACTTAGCTCCTGCAAGCCGTTTTGATCGCCAGAGGAAGAAAAGCGGAACACTGTTTGGAGAGGATAAATCAACATGATTGGAAGGTTTTGCCGAGTCTCAATTGCCATATTTCTGGCCGTAACCATAGCTTTGGCGCCCGCCGCGCCCGCTTTCGCCCAAGCGCAGGGAGGATCCGCGCCGCCCGCTCAGCCTCAGCCGTCTACCCGTGCGATCCAGTTGTCGGATCAGAACTACACCTACGGCAAGCGGTGGTTCCCCAATATTATAGAGCCCTATACCCAGGCGTCGGTGCCTGAGCCTATCTTGACGAATGCTCCCCGCATCGAACAGATGGTCAAGGACGGCAAACTCAGCATCAGCCTGGAGGACGCCGTGGACCTCGCGCTCCAGAACAATCTGGCCATCGTGATCTCGCGGTATACTCCCTGGCTCGCCGAAGCCAGCATTCTTCATACCTTGAGTGGGGGCACCCCTACTTCAGGTTCGGTGACCGCTCTCGGGACTATCCCCGCGCTGAGCTTCGATCCGCTAGTTACTTCGTCCTTCAGCTTGGATCAGAAGACGATTCCAGTGAATAACCCGCTCATTGCCGGGACCGGCGGATCCGCCTCGTTCGGCACGTTTACCATATTGAATTCCCACACTACGATTGGCGACATTCAATATAGCCAGGGGTTTCACACGGGTACTTCTTTTTCAGCGTCCTTCGATAACACACGAGGATCCTCATCGAGCTCCGCTACCTTTTTCGATCCGTTCGTGCAATCCAATTTTGTCTTCCTCGCCAGCCAGCAGTTGCTGAACGGTTTCGGGCTGCTCGCCAATGAGCATTACATCCGCATTGCAAAGGTAAACAAGAGCATCGCCGATCAGACCCTCGTGCAGCAGGTAATTACCTCGATCACCGCGGTCGGCAACGCATATTGGGAACTTGTCTTTGCTCGCGGCAATGTGGAGGTGGCGCGGGAGGAAATCGCACTGGCGGATAAAACATACAACGACAATAAGAAGCAGGTGGACGTTGGAACTCTGGCCCCCTTGGAGATCGTCCAGGCCGAAGCGCAAGTCGCGACAGCTCAGCAGGCGTTAATCGTTGCGCAAACTACAGTCCTTCAGGATCAACTCACACTCTTGAACTTGATCGCCAAGGACCCGAATTCTCCTATCTTGCGCACGGTTGAAATTATCCCCACGGACACAGCCGACGTGGCCCCGCCCGAAGTTGAAAAGATCCCATTGGAAGACTTGATCAAGGAAGCCACTACGAAGCGCCCTGACGTGTTGCAGGCGGGACTCCAAATCAAGGGAGATGACATCAACGTCCGCGCTACAAAGAACGCGCTGCTTCCCGTTCTGACTCTTTCCGGGGAATATGCTACAGAAGGACTTTCGGGCAACAGCCGTCTGCAGACAACTTGCACACCCGTGCCACCCGCGACGACATGTACCCCTCCCCCGCAGATTTTCACGGGACTGGCAACAGCCCTGAACCAGCAATTCACCGGCGTCTATCCCGAATACAACGCGGCGATCAATCTTACAATTCCGATTCGCAATCGCGCGGCGCAAGCGAATAACATCATCGCCACATTGACCGCGCGCTCGGACCAAGCCAACTACCAACAAATCGTAAATAACGCCGCCATTGACGTTCACAACGCGCAAATTACTCTGGAGCAAGCCCGCATCACCCTGGCCGCGGCGATCAAAACACGCGACCTCGATCAGCAAACACTGGATGCCGAACAAAAGAAATATCAGGTTGGCGCTTCCACGCTATTCAATATCGTGTCCGATCAAAACACTTTGGCTGCCGCGGAATCCGCCGAGGTCCGCGCGCGCGTCAACCTCGTCGAGGGCAAAGTGAACTTCGACCGCGCCATGGCCCGCACGCTCGAGGTCTATAACATCACGATTGCCGATGCCAAGTCCGGCCATCCTGCAAAGGACACGCTGATCCCTGGCACTTCGGCCACCGGCCAATTGTTCGTCGATCCCGTCAAGCAGCCCGGCACGAGTGCCGCGGCGTCAGCCCGTCCGTCCGGCGTTGGCAGCGGGCAGTAGACTCGTTCGGCAAGTGGCGCAGGCTTCAGCCTGTGGGGGTTGGTATTTGCAAGGACCAAAGGCCGCAGGCTGAAGCGTGCGCCACTCAAGCGAGGACCTGTAATCAGGTGATAGATTGACGCCAAGCCGGTGTTTCCTTCTATTTGTTTTTAAATTCGTGAGAAATTCGGGCTAGAATCAACTTGCGCTCAGGCATGTATTTTCCTGGTTCAAGATTGACTGCCTGTCACGCTCACTCATGTCCTCCGATCGCCAATCGACACCGCCTCGCGCTGCGGGCGAGAAATCACCCGAGCGCGCTTCCGAATTTACGACCGTTTCAGGCTACCCAATCCGGCAACTCTACTCCCCCGACGACCTTTCTGGTTGGGATGCGGACCGCGACCTGGGCTTGCCGGGGGCGCCTCCCTACACGCGCGGAATTCACCCGGCGATGTACCGCAGCCGACTTTGGACCATGCGCCAGTTCGCCGGCTTCGGTTCGGCGAAAGACACCAACGAGCGATTCCGCTACCTGCTTTCGCAAGGGCAAGCGGGTCTTTCTGTCGCATTCGATCTTCCGACCCTTATGGGCTATGACTCCGACCATTCCCTGGCCGAGGGCGAGGTCGGCAAGTGCGGCGTGGCCATCAGTTCGCTTGCCGACATGGAAGCGCTCTTCGACCAGATTCCTCTGGGAAACGTTTCCACTTCGATGACCATCAATTCTCCCGCCGCGATTTTGTGGGCCATGTATTTGGCCGTCGCCGAAAAGCAGGGCGTCGATTGGAAGCATCTCACCGGGACATTGCAGAACGACATCCTCAAGGAATATATCGCGCAAAAGGAATACATCTATCCGCCCAAGCCGTCGATGCGCCTGGTGATCGACACATTTGAATTCGGCATGCTCCACACGCCCAAGTTCAACCCGATTTCCATCAGCGGCTACCACATTCGCGAAGCGGGATCGACCGCGATTCAGGAATTGGCATTCACGTTGCGCGATGGTATCGAGTACGTCGAATGGGGCGTCCGCCGGGGCCTCGCCGTCGACGAATTTGCGCCGGCCTTGTCGTTCTTCTTCAACGCGCACAACGATTTCTTTGAAGAAATCGCGAAATATCGCGCCGCGCGTCGCATCTGGTACAAGACGATGACCGAGCGCTTCGGAGCGAAATTGGCGCGTTCCTCGGCGCTCCGGTTCCACGCGCAAACGGCCGGCTGCTCCCTCACCGCGCAGCAGCCCTACAACAATGTTGTCCGGACCGCCTTGCAGGCCCTTGCGGCGGTGATGGGCGGCGCGCAGTCCTTGCATACCAATTCACTTGACGAAGCCTGGGCGCTGCCGACCGAATTTGCCGCGACGCTCGCGCTGCGAACGCAACAGATTCTCGCCCATGAAACAGGCGTCGCGAATACGGTCGATCCTCTCGGCGGCTCGTATTTCGTCGAGACGCTCACCAATGAAATGGAAGAAGCCGCCTGGAAATATATTCGCAAGATCGACGAAATGGGCGGCATGATCCCGGCCATCGAACGCGGGTACCCGCAGCGGGAAATTGCCGACGCAGCGTACCGCTACCAGGTGTCGGTGGATCGCAAGGAGAAAATCATCGTCGGCGTGAATGAGTATACCGGCGAAGAGACTCCCATCGAAATCCTGCGCATCGATGAATCGGTGCGCGCGCAACAGTCCAAGCAGCTACGAAAATTGCGCTCCGAGCGGTCAAGCGAGGAAGTCGCGCGCCAGCTTACAGCGTTGCGCAAAGCGGCGCAAAAAACCGAAAACCTGATGCCCCATATCTATGCCGCGGTAAAGTCGTACGCAACGCTCGGAGAAATCTGCGACTCCCTGCGCGACGTCTTCGGCACGCACGAAGAAGCGTCGGTTACGTAGGACTGCGTTGTCTGGGGCGAAAAATCCTGCCCTGCCATTTTCTCTCTGTGTTTCTCTGTGCCCTCTGTGTCCTCTGTGTTAAATTCCTTTTAATTCGCCGTATCTAGCATGACTGACAACGACATCACACACGAAATTATCGGCGCAGCAATGGAAGTTCACAAGCGTCTAGGACCCGGACTACTCGAATCGGCATATGAGGAGTGCCTCGCACACGAAATTCACCTTCGGAATCTAAGAGTCGAGCGGCAAGTTGCAGTACCCGTAGTCTACAGAGAGACAAAACTAGATTGCGGTTACCGGCTGGATCTTCTTGTCGAGGGAAGGATTGTCGTGGAGTTGAAATCCATAGGGAGCTTGGCACCGATCCACGAAGCGATCATTTTGACGTACCTTCGACTGTCTGGACACAAGGTCGGCCTTCTCATCAACTTCAATGTGGCTATTTTGAAGGACGGTGTGCGACGATTTATCGTGTAGAACGGAAAAAGCATTCAACACAGAGAACACAGAGGGCACAGAGAAAATCATGAGAAAACCGGAGAGCGCGGGGGCGAATGCCTGAGAAAAGAATAAGAGTGCTGATTGCAAAACCCGGGCTCGATGGCCACGACCGGGGGGCGAAGATTATCGCCCGCGCCTTGCGTGATGCCGGAATGGAAGTGATTTATACCGGCCTGCGGCAGACGCCGGAGATGATCGCCTCCGCCGCGGTCCAGGAAGATGTCGACGTGATCGGCCTATCGATTCTTTCGGGCGCGCACAACACGCTCGTTCCGCAGTTGCTCGATCTGCTCAAACAAAAAGGAATGAGCGATGTTACCGTGCTGCTGGGTGGAACAATTCCCGAAGCCGATATCGCCGGGCTGAAAAAGGCGGGCGTGGCCGAAATCTTTCTTCCTGGCACATCCACGCAAAACATTGTGGACTTCGTTCGCCAGCGCGCTATTCGCAAGAACTAGGCTAAATTCTTGATGGGTCCAAGTGGTACAGGCTGAAGCCTGTGCCACTTAAGAACCTTACTTCACCACATTGCCGTCGGCATCCCGAATCTCGACTGCGCCGAGGTCGAGCTTCACGAGTTCCGGCTCGATTTTGGCGCGATCGCCAACGCATACCAAAATCATCTGGTCGGAGTGCAAGTATTTCCTCGCGACGGCCTCGGCGTCCTCCGCGGTGACCGCATTCAGCCGCTCCGGCAAAGTAGAGAAATAGTCGCGAGCCAGGCTGTACATGAAAATTTCGGATAGCGCTCCCGCTTCCCCGCTATTCGTTTCAAAAATCCCGGGCAAGGAACGCGATTGGGAATCTTTCGCCAGGCTCAGTTCGTCGGGTTTCATCGGCGTGTCGATCATCCGATGAATTTCCTTCAAGATTTCCGTCACCGCGGGCGCGGTCACGTCGGTCCGGATGCCTCCGCCGGCGCCAAAATATCCGAGCGCCCGCCGGTAAACAAAAAAGGAAGCCGCCCCGTACGTATAACCATGCTCCTCCCGAAGGTTCAAATTGATGCGGCTGGAGAAGAGGCCGCCAAGTTCGGAATTCATCACCTCAAGCGCGGGATAATCGGGCGTCGCGCGGGAGACTCCGAGCTGCAGCAGGCGCACCATGGTCTGCTGCGCGCCGGGCCGGTCCACGATAACGATTTTCGCTTTCGTGGTTTCCGGTGCGCCGATCGGAGGCACCGAAAGCTCACCGCTCTTCCACGCGCCAAACTTGCTCTCGGCCAATGCTTTCAATTCGTCGGCAGGAATATTTCCGGAGACGACCAGGGCCGCGTTGTTCGGCACGTAGTTGCCCTTCCAGAAATTCATCATGTCTTCGCGCGTCATCGCCTGGATCGACGGTTCCGTGCCCGAACTGTCGTACCCGAAGGGATTGTGCGGCCCGAAGAGCGCGGACACACCGGTCCGTGCCACGATCGTCTCCGGATCGGAGCGCTCGTCCGTAAACGCTGCAAGACGCGACGCGCGCCGCCGCTCCACTTCGTCCGGCGGAAACGTCGGATGCAAAACGATGTCTGAAATCAGATCGAGCACTCCGGAAAAATTCTTCGTGAGCGAACTCGCGCCGACGCTGGACGAATCCATATTCGCGCCGGAAGAAAGCTCCGTACCGAGCAGCGCCGCTTCATCGGCAATTTGTATGGCGTTCCGCGTTTCCGTTCCCTGCTGCAGCATATTCGCAGTGAAGCTGGCGAGGCCCGGCTTGTCGACGGGATTCGCTCCGCTCCCCGTATTGAAAACCAGATTGGCCGCCGCCACCGGAAGTCCCGCGCGGTAGTGGTAATAGACAGTCAATCCGTTTGAAAGCTTAAAAATATCCGGGACAGGAAGATTCAGCGCGTGCATGGGCCCGGGCTTAGGAGGATTCTCGCGCCACGGCGCGTCGGCATTGACCGATTCCCCTCCCGTGCTCTGGCCCTTCTGCAGATTTTTCGGCGTGGGCACATCGGGACCCAGATCCGGCTTTCCTGGGATACCATACACGACGACGCGCGCTGTCGGCTTCAGTTGCGCTTCCGCGAACGCGCGAATCGAGTCCGTCGTCGCCGATTGGTAGCGGCGCACGTCCTGCGGGAAGTAGCCGGGATTTCCAAGATAGTGGTTGTACTCATTCAAGCGGTCAGCCACGCCTCCGAATCCGCCTAACTGCTCGAGGTCTTGAATCATTCCCGTTTCGATCCCGTTTCGCGCGCGCTCCAGTTCGACGGCGGTGGGGCCATTCTTCCGGAACGCGGCCAGCTCTTCGTCAACCGCCTTCTCCATTTCATCGGCCGTGTGCCCGGGCCGCGCCGTGACTACAATCTCGAAGACCGATCCGAGAACCAGCGATTGCTGCGACGCGCTGACGTCCAAGGCAATCTGTTTTTCGTACACCAGCTTCTTGTACAGGCGGCTCGACTTGCCCCCGCCGAGAATTTCTGACGCGAGATCGGCGTCCGCATCGCCGGGCTTGAAAATGGGAGACGTCAACCACGCCATGTAGACGCGCGGCAGTTCCACCTGGTCGTGGATCACGGCGCGGCGCTCGGCGGTGATGGGCGGAGTCACGGCAGTAATCTTCGGCACCGGCGCGCCGCGCTTCAGCGGCCCAAAATATTTCTCGACAAACTGCTTGGCCTGGGCCGGGTCAAAGTCGCCGACGATGGCCAGGCTGGCGTTATTCGGCGCGTAGTAGAGCTTGAAAAAATTGCGCACGTCCTCGAGCTTTGCGGCCTGGATATCCGCGTGCGAACCCATCACGTCGGAATGGTAGGGATGGCTCTTCGGGAAAAGCAGGTGATACACGCCTTCTTCCACGATCCCGTAGGGGCTGTTCTCAATGTTCTGGCGGCGCTCGTTGCGCACAACGTCCTGCTGATTGGTCAGGCTGGCCTGGTCCAGCTTATCGGGGAGATATCCCATGCGGTCGGATTCGAGCCACAGCGCGAGTTCCAGTTGGTTCGAGGGAAGCGTTTCGAAATAATTCGTGCGGTCAAAATCGGTCGTGCCGTTCAAGTCGGAAGCGCCGGCCGCCTCCAGAAACCGGATGTGGGAGTTGCCCGGAACATGTTTCGAGCCTTCGAACATCATGTGTTCGAACAAGTGGGCGAAACCGGTGCGTCCGGGCACTTCGTTTGCCGGGCCCACGTGATACCAGATATTCGTGGATACCAGCGGCAGGCGATGATCCTCGGACAGGATCACAACCAGACCGTTCGGCAGCGTGTATTTCTCAAACTTGATGGTGGGCAGCGTGATCTCGGCGGACGCTTCCGCCGAGGAAGTGGCTACCTTTGCCGGAGCCTTTCTAGGCGGCGCCTTCTTAGCTGTATCCTGACTAAAAACGGATCCGGCCGCGAGAGCGACGGACAAGCACAAGATCAGCAAACGGCTGCGTAGCGCAGAATTCATCCCGATTCTCCTCAACGACTGACCCACTCCGTATGAGACGCGACTCGCGGCCATTCGGCTGCATCGCACCGCGAAACATTACCAAGATACCTTTGAAACCTGGGAACGCCAATCTCCCGATTGGCGTGGCGCAACCCGCCAATCGGGAGATTGGCGTTCCCAGGAAACCTCATATGCATGCAGCTTATGACGCTATGTTCGTTGTGCACGGCGCAGGAAAAGCGTACGATTCGCGAGAACGAGACCCATCCAAATCGGATCGCGTTTTTCTCAAAGGACATTGCCATGAAGGAAGACGTAGTGCGCAGTTGCCGTCATGGGGTATCGCGCCGAACGGTTCTGCAAGGAGGGCTTGCAGCGGCGGCGGCAAGCTCGATGAGCGGTGTGGGCGAAGCGCTACTCGCTGCACCTGGCATACCCACAGCCCTGAAAAGCAGCGGCGCCCGCCCGATCGACATCCACGCTCATTACTTTCCTCAAAGCTATTTCGATTTATTCAATTCCGAGGGCCAACGCTACAACGCGGAATTCCGCATGACCGACCAGGGCTTCTTCTTCAAGACGCCCGCCGAAACGAACGGTCCGTTGCCGGCAAAATTCATCGATCTGAAGCAACGCCTTGCGGACATGGACGCGCAAGGCGTCGCTGTCCAAGCGCTCTCGCTCACCGGCCCCATGGTCTATTGGGCGGATGGCGAATATTCGCACAAGCTCGCCAGTACCTGGAACGACGCGGCGGTTGCGGCGCATAAGGCCAATCCCGACAGGTTCGTGGTCCTCGCGACTCTGCCGATGCTCGATCCCGACCGCGCCGTGGACGAGCTCAATCGCGCAAGCAAACTCCCCGGCGTGCGCGGCGTTTACATGGGAACCAACATCGAAGGTCGAAACCTCGACGATCCGATGTTCGAGCCTATTTTTGCCCACATCGAAACGCTCGGCCTTCCGGTATTTCTACATCCTTTGCCTCCCAACCTTGGCGGCAAGCGGTTGCAGCCATATTCTTTTTCCAACCTGGTTGCCTATCCGCTGGACACCACGGTTGCCGCCTCTCATCTCATCTTTGGCGGCGTGCTCGATCGCCATCCGAATCTCTTGATCGTCCTGCCGCACGCCGGCGGTGCGCTGCTAAACATCGTCGGGCGCCTCGACCACGGCTGGAATGTGATCCCCGCGGCGAAGCATTCCGCGCAGACGCCGAGCGCGTACCTTCACCGCTTCCTGTATGACACCATCGCTCATTCCAAGCCGCTGATGGAATACATCATCTCGCAGGTGGGCGTCGATCGAATCATGATGGGCAGCGACTATTGCTTTCCAATTGGCTACGATCATCCGGTGAAAGCGGTCGAGGAACTTCACCTGAGCCCGGAGCAACGCAAAATGATCTTGGGAGGAACAGCCGCGAAGATCCTGAAAATCTAAAGTCGCAGCCTTCCGGCCAGTGGGAAATTGCCCCGCTCATGCCAAAGCTCACGGGATAGAGGCCCGCACCACTAAACGCGCCGACCGCAGCCATGCGGAGAGGAGGGCCAGGCCAGGCCAATCGATTTCGTGATTGATCACCAACAGCGGCTAATTATGACCAAAGCGCACGGCACGATGACCCACGAAGATATTATGGGGTACCAGCAGGCCATCCGGTCTCGGCCCGAATTGATCGGCTACAAGGAACTTGTGGACATGAGCCGAGTCGAGCGCATCGCTTTGCAGTCCATCGAACGAGTGCGGGAACTGGCGGCACGCTCGGCCGGGATGGATGGCGATTCTCCGCCATCGCGCTTTGCCATCTTCGCGCCGACCGAGGAAGCCTTCGGCCTGGGGCGTATGTACCAGACCTACCGCAGCCTGGACGAACGCAGCACCAAACAAGTCGGCGTCTTCCGGACGATGGAGGAAGCTATGGCGTTCCTTGCGGAAAAAGGGCAATCCGCGACTGAGGGTTCATAAGGAAAGAGGCGGGCAAGCAAGCAAATCAGATTTCGTAAAAATGTCGGAAATATCGTGACGCTGAAATTCGATCTGGCAGAAGCCGCAACTCAGGCTGCGGTAGCTTCCGGTCTGCTCGTTCGTCGCCTGGGCAGGAACGGGTTCAAGGGACGGTCCAGATTCTCCCGGAGAATCATCAGCGTGAGGAATGTGGTCAGAATTCGTTTCTTCATTTCATCAGACAACCGCACACTTCCGGTGCCGATGAGGGCTAGCTTCATGGCGGAGGCGGCTACGTAGGCCTCAAGCTCCGCTCGCCGCGTAGCATCTGACTCGCCCGTGGCGGCTTCTCGGCGCATCTCGGAACAGGCTTTTTCCGCGGACAAAAGGAAGTGCGGAACGCAGAAGCCGTCCAACTCAAGCTCTGCGGGGACCAGGGTCCCGCAGCCGGGAGTGCAACATTGATGAAGAGAAGTGCTCATTTCGCTACCCTGTCTCTTGCCTAAGCAGGAGTAGTTCCAAACCTCGACCCTGGTATGTTTCGCAATGGAACCCTATCTCTAATTGTTTCATTATGTTTGCACCTTTAGGGAACAAAACCCGCCGTCACAAGCCTCTGGCGGTCTAGTCAATTTCCACATATGGGAAATTGTTTTCCCTAATGACACTTCGATAGCCTAGACTGATTCCTGAGGCACCGGCCCCAAGCAATGGGGCCGCTAACTTATTCATTCTTCAGGAGGGCAAGGGGGCTTCTTCGGTCCCCGCCGTGGCAGTGCCCAGTCAATTGCTCCTTGAAACGCCGTCGTGAGCCTCCTACTGGGCTGGCCAAGGCTTTGCCGAGGCTGATTGTACCGCCTGGCAGGCCCTCCTGTGGCCTGTTGTCAGGGATCTGGTCCTGTATGACGAGTCGGAAACGGCGCGACTTCGCAAGCCATGCAGAGCGGGGCGGAATCAGCTTATACTGTCGATTCGCCGTCTTCACGCGCATCCCGTGAAATAGCATGGGAGGAGTTCCACTTGACGAGTTCCGTCGTTGAAAGCAAGGTCACCCGAAACTCGCCCGCCTTCGAGAAGAATACCCGCCGCATGGTGGACCTCGTCACCGAAATCAAGAACCAGGAAACCGCGATTCAGCAGGGCGGCGGCGCGAAAGCCATCGAATCGCAGCACAAAAAATCACGCCTGACCGCGCGCGAGCGCATTGCCAAGCTGATCGATCCGCACACTTCGTTTTTCGAGTTGGGAATTTACGCCGCGCACGAAATGTATGAAGAGTGGGGCGGCGCTCCGGCCGCCGGCGCGATTACCGGCCTCGCGCGAATCTGCGGGCGGCTCGTGATGATCATCGCCAATGACGCGACGGTGAAAGCCGGAGCCTTCTTCCCTCTCACCGCGAAAAAAGTGATTCGCGCGCAGAACATTTCCATCGACAACCACATTCCCACGATTTACCTGGTCGATTCCGCGGGCGTTTTTCTGCCGCTGCAGGAAGACGTTTTCCCCGACACCGACGATTTCGGCCGCGTCTTTCGCAACAACGCCGTCATGAGCGCCATGCACATTCCCCAAATCACGGCCATCATGGGAATGTGCGTCGCGGGCGGCGCGTACCTGCCCGTGATGTGCGATCACATTCTAATGACCGAGGGCTCGGGACTTTTCCTTGCGGGCCCGGCGCTTGTGCAAGCGGCGATCGGACAAAAAGTTTCCGCTGAAGAACTGGGCGGCGCGAAAATGCACGCGGAAATCAGCGGCACGGTCGACTTTCGCGAGCCGGACGATGAGTCGTGCCTCGCGCGCATCCGCGCGCTCGTGGATAAGATGGGGCATCCTCCCGCCGCGCGCTTCGATTACAAGGAATCCGAAAATCCCCTGTTCCCTCCCGAGGAAATCTACGGGATTTTTTCTTCCGACCCGGCGCGGCAATACGACATGCACGAAGTGATCGCCCGCATCGTCGATGGCAGCAAATTCGAGGAATACCGCGCGGAATACGGCAAGACCGTGCTCTGCGGCTACGCGCGAATCGGCGGCTGGGCCGTCGGCATCGTCGCCAACAATAAGAAGCATGTACCCACGATTGACGCGGCGACCGGCGAGCGCCGCATCGAATTTGGCGGTGTGATTTACACCGAATCCGCCGAAAAGGCCGCGCGCTTCATCATGGATTGTAACCAGAATCTCGTGCCGCTCATTTTTCTGCACGACGTCAATGGATTCATGGTCGGCAAAGAAGCGGAATGGAGCGGAATCATCCGCGCCGGCGCAAAAATGGTGAACGCCGTATCGAACAGCGTCGTCCCGAAAATCACGGTCATTTGCGGCGGAAGTTTCGGCGCCGGCCACTATGCCATGTGCGGCAAGGCTTACGACCCGCGATTCATTTTCGCATGGCCGACGGCGCGCTATGCAGTGATGAGCGGCGATTCCGCCGCGTCCACGCTGGTCGAAATCAAAATCAAGCAGCTCGAACGCGAAGGAAAGAAGCTTTCCGAGGCGGACAAGAAAGAATTAAAAGAATCCATCCGCGCCACTTATGAACACCAAACCGACCCTCGCTACGCCGCAGCGCGGCTGTGGGTCGATGCCATCATTGACCCTGCCCAGACACGCGAGGCGCTGATATGGTCGCTGGAAGCGGCGGCCCTGAATCCTGAGGTGAAAGCATTTAAGACGGGAGTATTACAAACTTGATGTTCAGCTTTGAACTCTCAGCTTCAAAGGATTTCCGTTGCTTGAATCAGTGAAAATCGTCGAATGCCCGAGGGATGCCTGGCAGGGATTACCGGAAATCATTCCCGCGGAAGTGAAAATCGATTATCTCCTCAATCTTGCTGCCGCCGGCTTCAAGCATATCGATGCTGTCAGTTTCGTTTCACCCAAGCATGTAAAGCAAATGGCCGACAGCGAAGAAGTGATGAAAGGATTTCTCGCCGGCCTTCCCGCTGGGTCGGCACAGCCTGAAATTATTGGGATCGCCGTGAATGAACGTGGCGTCGAGCGAGCCCTCGCGACTCCTGGCGTTACAACGATTGGCTATCCGTACTCCATCTCGGCGTATTTTCGGCGCGCCAATGCGAACATGAGCCGGGGAGAATCGCGCGCCCTTGTCGAGCAATTGCGCAAGGCCACGAAAGCGTCCGGCCACGGACTCGTCGTTTACATTTCGATGGCGTTCGGCAATCCGTACGAGGAACCGTGGGGCGCGGAGATTGTGGAAGACGCGCTGGTCTGGCTGAAGGACATCGGGGTGCGAAGTGTATCGCTTGCCGATACGGTTGGAACCACGCTTCCCGAATACGTCGGCGCGCTGTACAACACCGTAAAAGATTGCGTGGCGGGCGTCGAATTGGGCGTTCATTTGCACAGCCGAGCGGAAGGCGCCGCGGAAAAAATCGTCGCGGCTTACGATGCCGGATGCCGCCGGTTCGACGGAGCGCTCACGGGACTTGGCGGATGCCCCTTCGCGGGCGACGAACTGGTGGGCAACATCGCCACGGAAACGATTCTCGCGGCGCTCGCCTCTCGTGGTGCGGACGCGGGGGTTCGTCCGGAAGCGTTGCAGCAGGCCCTCGCGATGACCGAAGAAATTCGCTCCAAGTATTCGCACGCGGCGCAGGCAAAATGAGATTTAGTAGGACAGGCTTCAGCCTGTCTGCTTTTTGTTACATTGCTTTGTTAAATTAAATGGCCAAAACCAGACAGGCTGAAGCCTGTCCTACTTAAAATGCCATACCGAACGCTCCATCTCGAATACTCCGGCGAAATCGCCATGGTTACGCTCAGCCGGCCGGAGAAACGCAATGCGATCACGGCGGAAATGATCGCGGAACTGTTTTCCGCTTTTGACGAAGTTGAAGCAAGCGCGGCGCGTGTTTTGATCCTGACCGGCGCGGGAAAAGCGTTCTGCTCCGGCATGGACCTCGAAGCTCTGAAGGCACTCGCCGAGCAATCCCCTGCCGAACAACGCGAAGACGCGGACCGCATTGCGCGCCTTTGCCTGCGTGTCTGGAGTTTCCCGAAGCCGACCATCGCCGCCGTGAACGGGCACGCCATTGCCGGCGGCTGCGGCCTCGCAACGCTATGTGACTTTACGATTGCCGTTCCGGAGGCAAAATTCGGATACCCGGAAGTTCGCATCGGATTTCTTCCGGCCGTGGTCTCCGTTTTTCTCGTGCGCCAAATCGGCGAAAAAAGCGCGCGCGACCTGCTCCTGACAGGAAAAACCATCGACGCCGCCGAAGCACATCGCCTGGGGCTCGTCACGCAAATCGTCCCGGCAAAGGAATTGACGATCGCGGCGCAAATCCTGGCGGCAAATTTGCTCACCTGCAGCCCGGTCAGCCTTTCGATGACCAAGAAACTGCTCTGCGATTTTGCCGCACCCGAAATCGTCCGCGAACTCGAACTGGCCGCGGCGGAAAGCGCGCGAATTCGCTCCACGCTGGATTTCCGCGAGGGCCTCGAGTCGTTCCTCGGAAAGCGCCCGCCTCACTGGAGCGGCAAGTGAACCGGTTTCGCGCCCGAGCGCGCCGCGCCATAGTTGCATGCGCTATCGGGTTCTCGAGTTCTCTCCTTCTTTTCGCCATATCTGATTATCATACCGGTTGGGAAAACGCTTTGTTTTGGTTCCAATTTGTGGGGTTCTTTGCTGCTTGGGGATTAGGTCCCCGCATTTCTGCGGCTGTAATGATATCTGTCGACGCCCTTATTTACAGTGTGATTGCTTTTGGGTTTCTGACCCTGTTTGATCGCTCGAAGACTGCTTAATGCCAGAATCAATCAATTTAGCACGATTCCTCCTCATGCGGCATACGCCGCTCTTCTGCTACAATTTCCCTCCCGATGAGCGAATTCATTGACACCGTGGTGCGCGTCCGCTACGCCGAAACGGACAAGATGGGCATCGTCTACTACGCAAACTATTTTATTTATTTTGAGATTGGGCGCGTGGAATATCTGCGCCAGCGCGGCCTCGACTACCGGCGCATGGAACTGGACGATGACAGCTTCACCGTCGTCGCCGAAGCGAAATGCCGCTACCGCCGCCCGGCCCGCTACGACGATCCGCTGCGCATTCGCACACGAGTGACCTCGGCCAAGCGCCGCACGATTACTTTTGGCTACGAGATTCGCCACGACGAAACCGGCGAGTTGCTGGCCACCGGCGAATCGATCCACGTCGTCTGCGACAGTAACGGCCGCCCCAAGCCCCTGCCGGAAAAATATCGCCGCTATTTCGATTTTGAAAATGCGGAATCGCCGTCCAAGTAGCACAGCCACTCTTGGCTGTGTGGTTTTTGCAGCGCATAGTAAAGGCACACAGCCAAGAGTGGCTGTGCTACAAAAACCCACAGGCTGAAGCCTGTGCCACTCGTGAATCAGGCAAGCGACTCAAATAGAAAAAGCCCCAGCCGAAGTCCCGCAGGAAACGCGAAGGGCGCCAGCTCCAGGGAATAGTGCCCGCACGGCAGCGTCAGCGTTTCCAGTTGAACTCCCTTCTTCCGCATGGTCTGAAACATTTCCTCGGTAAATTCGTACCAGAACGTCGGATCGTAGCGCCCGCTGATCATAAGCATGCGCTGGCCGGTATTTCGGAGCTTGTCCAAGTAAGGAACGGGACTGATCGGCGCCCAGTAGCGGCGCAATTCGTCTTCTGTTACGTGCGTGCGCAAGCCTTCCCACACATGCGCCGTTGTCATACCCGTTCGCACCACGTCCGCAAAATAGGTGGATACATGCAGAAACGCGCCCGCGCGCGCGGTCTGGTCGTGCGCCATAGTGATCGACCCGACCGCTGAGCCTATGCTTGTCCCAACCAGACCCAGCTTCCCGTATCCCTGCTGTCCGAGCCAGAGTAGGCACCGGCGCGTGTCCGTGACGGCCTGGCGCGTCGCTTGAATCGTGAGTCCAACGTTCGAACCAACGAGTTGATCGGCCCGTTCGTGGCCCGGCGCGACACGGTAATCGTGGTACGGCATGGAGAGGCGCAGGACGCTGATCCCAAGCTTCATAAGCCAGCGGCAAAGGTTGACCTGGCCGTGCCACTTGGCGTTCCAGTTCGGAAGCAGAACGACGGCGGGCCCGGTTGCTCTGGCGCGGAAAAAACGCGCGTGCACGAGATTGTTGTTCGCCCACGGAGATGCAATTTGGCTCGTGAACGTGAGCACCTCTCCTCCCGAAGCGCCATTCTGGGGAGGATGCAGCACGTAGTCGGTGGCGGGCGTCGTGGCAAACCATTCATCGCTATGCGCCAGCGTTTCTTCTACCCACGCGTTCAGAAATCCGCGCGGATCGGGCTCGTCGGCCCTGCCGCCGATATGTTCGAGGCCCCATTCAAAGGGATAGACCCTCCGATTGTCATCGGTGGTCCACCGGGCGTGCTCGTAGCGCCGAATTTTTTGTTCTAGCCAGGACATGTGCGGGGCCAAACCCTGTAGCGCTCGCCTTCAGGCGAGCATCTGCTTGAATCTGCAATGCCCGCCTGAAGGCGGGCTCTACAAAACTATACGGACGAATCTCGAATATAGGTGCGTGCGAAAGGCCTGTCAAACCAACGTGTCGTGATGCAGCAGGATAATGGTTTGCCGCTGAGAGTCCCGGAGGGACGGAACATCGTAGCCCACCACGGAAGTGGTGGGAAAACGTGCCGACCACAACGACTAAGCCCCGGCAGGGGAGACACATGTTGTTCGCACATACGACGTTGGCCAATCACGTCATGCGTGTTGCTCGAACATTGCGCGCGGTCCTTGTGTCGTCCCTCCGGGACTCGTCAGATATCGTCTGCGCGCGCTCCCACCACTTCCGTGGTGGGCTACGGTCTGTCGTCCCTCCGGGACTCTTGGCAACTAATAATCGTTCCACCCACCGGTGTTACCTGTTTGCTTCCTGCTGCGTGCGGCAAGCGTTGTCGGCGCGGGGCGGGTGTGGCAGAGTCGTGGGGTGATCCCTCTTGGCGCGTTTTTATTTGGCCTGATCATCGGAAGCTTTTTGAATGTCTGCATTCTGCGGATTCCGGCGGACAAGTCCATCGTGCTGCCCGCATCGAGCTGCACAAAATGCGGGAAGGCGATCGCGGCGTACGACAATATTCCCGTCCTGAGCTGGGTTTTTCTGGGCGGCAAGTGCCGCAATTGCAAGACCAAGATTTCGGCGATGTACCCGGCCGTGGAATTGCTTACCGGGATTCTGTTCCTCGGCTGCTACCTTGTATTTGGGCCGACCGTGGACGCGCTGAAGTGGGCCGTTTTTTCAGCGCTGCTCGTCGTACTGGCTATCACTGACATTCGCGAGCGCATTCTTCCCGACGAAGTGAATTTTTTCGGACTGGGCGTCGGCCTGCTCTTCAGCTTCTTCACCAAATCGCTGGATGGCACGGCGCTGTGGCTTGCGAGCCGCTGGTTTGATTTTCCACCTCCGCAAATGGCGCTTTCGTTTGCCGATGCGGTGCTGGGAGCTTTGGCAGGAAGCGGTTTGCTGTGGATCGTCGCCGAGGGATATTTTCGGATTCGTGGCCGCGAAGGCATGGGCCTGGGCGACGTGAAAATGATGGCGGCGGTTGGCGCGTTTCTTGGCTTGAAGCGCACGATGATGACGGTGCTCTTCGGCTCGCTTCTCGGGAGCATCGTCGGTATCGTTTTGATCAAGGTTTCGAAAAAGGGGCAGGACTACGAATTGCCGTTTGGTACATTCCTCGGAGCGGGCGCGCTGCTGGTGGTTTTTTTCGGGACGCCCGCGCTCCGGTGGTATCTGTCCTTGCTGGCGGTGAAGTGACCGTGAAATACGAATCCCTAATTTCGGCCGCCGTTCCTTCGGTCAACTCACTGTGGGTCCTCACGGGAGTCCTGCTGATCGTTCTATTGGGCGCTGCGGTCGTGGCGGTCGTCATGGCGCGGCGCTACTTCAACGCCGGATCACAATCATCGGAAGGACACGGCGCCGAAACGCCGCGCAGCGACAATCCCGCGGCGTTCATGACGGCTTCCATGCAAGCCGTCATCAAAAAACTGAAAGAACAGGAAAAGGAACTCGAAGCCCTGCACCGCGCCGAACGCGAGCGCGCGCAACAAACCGAGCGCATGAGCGAAGCCGTCACGCGCAACATGCCAGCGGGCTTGCTCCTCGTAAATTCCGCCGGCCTGATCACCAGCGCGAATCCGGCGGCCGAAGCCGCGCTCGGCGTGAAATCCCTCGCCTACCGCCGCTTCAACGAAGTCCTCGGCGCCGGTTCGCGACTGACCGAGCTCGTGGCCGGATGCCTGGAACACGGCCGCACGTATCGCCGCGAGGAAGTTGAATACCTGACCCCCTCGCACGAATTGCGCCAGCTCGGCGTGACCATTTCCCCGATCCAGAACAACGCCAACGAAATCACCGGCGCGATTTGCCTGTTGAGCGACCTGACCGAACTCGCCGCGCTGCAAAAGCAGATTCACATGAAGGAAAATCTGGCCGCCCTCGGCGAGCTTTCCGCGGGCATCGCGCACGAATTCAAAAACGCTTTGGCGACGATTTCCGGCTACGCCCAAATGATCCGCAGCGAGGCGCAGCCCGGCACCGATTTGCATGAGCACGGCGAACTGATTCTCCGGCAGACGCGTTCCCTGACCCACGTGGTCACGGAATTCCTGAAGTTTGCGCGCCCCCTGGAACTCGCTGACGAGCAGGTATCCATCAGCCCGATGATCGAGCGCATCGTGACGGAAATCGGCGAGGTCGTGCCGGGAGTTCCCTTCGTGACCATGGGTGAGTTCGGCAACGTCTCGGGCGATGATGCCCTGCTGCGACAGGCGATTCTCAATTTGGCGCGCAATGCCGCGGAAGCCGCCACCGACAATCCCGCCGGCGGGCGCGTGATCATTCGCGGCGAAATGGACAAATCCGGCCCGCTCCCGGGACAGCGAATTTCCATCACCGATAATGGCCCGGGCATTCCCGCCGAAGCGCTGACCAAAATTTTCATGCCCTTCTACACAACAAAGGCCAATGGAACCGGCCTTGGGCTGGCCGTCGTGCAGAAAATCATCGTCCAGCACGGCGGGTCCATCGAGGCGCGCAACCAGCCTCTGGGCGGGGCGGAATTCATCGTATGGTTACCATTTGTACGCGAAAATGCCAGAGCGATTGATTCGGCCACCGCACGCATCTAAACTAAGGGTGTTCAGATCCGCCGTTTGTCCACCGAAAGGCGGCCAAAAACTATGAATACAAAGAGATTTATCACGCTGGCTTTGGGATGCGCCCTGCTAGCTGCTCCGGCCTATCTAGCGGCGCAGGACCAGGATCAGGGAAGCGTCGCCGATGCGGCTCGTAAGGCGCAGGAAGCGAAAAAGACCGCCCCGAAAGCCAAGATGACGATCGATAACGACAATCTTGGCACGCTGACAGGAACCGTCAACGTAGTGGGCGAGGAGCCTGCCCCTGCCGGCGCCAATAAGGCTGACAGCGAGAAAAATCCGAAGACTGTTGCCCCGGGAGAGAAGGCGCCGGCAAAGGATGAAGCCTACTGGCGGGGCAAATTTGCCGCCGCAAACGAGAAACTCGCGGACGATTCGCACGAACTCGACATCCTGCAGCGCGAATTCAACTTGAAGCAGGACCAGTTTTACACGGATCCAACGGCTCAGCTGAAGCAGGAGTATTCACGCCAGGACTTGAACGATACGAAAGCGAAGATTGATGCAAAGGCGGCAGTGGTCGACCAGGATAAAACAGACATCTCCAATCTTGAAGACGAATTGCGTCAAGCAGGGGGCGATCCGGGTTGGGCAACACCGCCCGCGCAGCCTGCTCCGGGAGAATCCGCCCCGGAACAGCCCGCTCCTGCACAACCTGCTCCGGCGCCTGCGCCACAACCCTAGTACGCGGAAGCCGGCGGCGCGGTTCGATCCGAGACTCTGGTATTTGCCCTATAGCGATCTCCGCACAAGGCCGCAGGGCCGGTCACTTCGCGGCTTGAAATCGTGATAAAAGAAAATTGATGGAACCCCTGCTTCTGGTCGAAGACAAACCTGAGCTGCGCGCCATGCTCAAGAAGGCGCTGGAGCGCGCCGGTCACACGGTGGACGAAGCCCCTGACGGCTCCTCCGCCGTGGCCAAAGTTCGCGCGCGCCGTTACTTGCTCGTCCTCACGGATTTGAAACTTCCCGGCTGTTCAGGGCTCGAAGTTCTCCGCGAAACCAAGCAGGCCGACCCGACCATTCCCGTCATCCTGATTACGGCATACGGCTCGGTGGAAGAAGCCGTGACGGCGATGAAGGACGGCGCTTACGATTTCATCCAGAAGCCCGTGGACCTGGACCACTTGAATCTGCTGGTGGAACGCGCTTCCCAGCAGCAGGAGCTTCTGCGCGAGAATCTTCTGCTGCGCGAGGAATACGCGGAACGGTACGGCTTTCCGCGAATCGTCGGCGAACACAAGAGCATGCAGGAAGCCACGCACCAGGTGCAGCGCGTGGCCGCCACCGATTCCACGGTTTTGCTTCTGGGGCAAAGCGGCACGGGAAAAGAATTGTTTGCGCGGGCGATTCATCATCTTTCTCCGCGGCGGCAGCATGCCTTTGTCGCGCTGAACTGCGCCGCGATTCCGGAAGGGCTCGTCGAAAACGAGCTGTTCGGCCATGAACGCGGGGCGTACACGGGCGCCGGTTCGCGCAAGGTCGGCAAAATGGAGCTGGCCAACCGCGGCACCATTTTTCTGGACGAAATCGCCGAACTCCCTCTCAGCACGCAGGCAAAACTTTTGCGCGTCCTGGAAGAGCGGAGTTTCGAGCGAGTCGGAGGAACGCAGCTCGTCGACATCGACGTTCGTATTTTAGCGGCCACGAACAAGGATCTTCGCGAAGCCGTCGCCTCCAAAACGTTTCGCGAGGATTTGTACTTTCGCATCGCCGCGGTCCCCATCACGATTCCCGCGCTCAGCGAGCGCGGCGACGATGTCGTCATGCTGGCGGACCATTTCCTGGAGCGCTTCCGGCTCGAATTTCGCAAACCGAATTTGAAGTTTGCCGCAAGCGCCCGCACCGCATTGCGCGGCTATTCCTGGCCCGGCAACGTCCGCGAACTTCAAAACACGATTGAGCGCGCCGCCATCCTGACGGACTCCGAGACCATCGAAGCGCCCGACCTGCAACTCCCCGCGCCACGTCCCCCCGATGGCGATATGCCCACGGGAATGTTGGCCGAGGCGTTTGATTGGGGCGGCACGCTGCAGGAAGTGGGAACGCGCGCCGTGGCATACGTGGAACGCTTCAAGATCGAATCCGCGCTCAAATCCACAAAGTGGAATAAGACTCGCGCCGCCGAACAGCTCGGCGTTTCCTACAAAACACTACTGAACAAGATTCGTCTTTTGGGCTTGGAAAACTGATGCACTGAAGTGGCGCAGGCTTCCAGCCTGTGGGGGTTAGTCCTTGCAATGTCTAACCCCCACAGGCTGGAAGCCTGCGCCACCTGATCCGGCTACAGCCTGATTGCGGTATGCAGGGTGACAATCCCACCGGTCCAGCGTTCAAACCGCACATCCGAATACCCAACTCGCTCGAATAGGCCTTGCAGCGCTTCCGGAGATGGAAATGTGCTGACTGAACTCGGAAGATAGGTGTACGCGGAACCGTTCCCTGAAATGAGCCCGCCAAGCCGTGGAAGCACTTGCCGAAAATAAAAACGGTAAAGACTTCCAAACAGTTTTCCCGGAGGCTCGCCAAATTCTAGGATTGCAGCGACGCCGCCCGGCTTCAACGCGCGAAAGATTTCAACCAGCCCTTGCTCGTAATTCACCAGGTTTCGGAATCCGAACGAACAGGAAACCAGATCGAAGCTTCCGTCGCCAAACGGGAGAGACAGCGCATCTGCCTCGACAAACGTAACGCCAGCGGCGCAGGCCGCGGCCTTGGCCCGCGCGCGCGCCAGCATTTCCGGAACGAAATCGGACCCCATAATTTCAGCACCCGCCGGCGCTTCCTTGCGAAACGCCAAGGCCAAATCTCCCGTGCCGCAGCACAGATCGAGCACACGCGCGGCCGGATTGTGGAGCATCACGCTGAATCGCTTCGCCACGCGGCGCCGCCATACCTTGTCGATATCGAGGGAGAGGAGATGATTCAGGAAATCGTAGCGCGGCGCGATGCGGCCGAACATTTCCCGGACGTGGGCCGCCGCTTCCCTTTCGTCCTGAACGCCTTCCGGGCGCGTGCCGGGAACGCCGCTCTCGGATGCGGATTTCATTTGCGGCGGCTCTTCCGAGTTTCGGGTTGATCGGCGGCGATGGCGCACTCGCGCAGCACTCGCAAGAGCATTTCTTCTTCGGCCTCGATGCCGCAGCGCACCCGGCCGATGCGCTCGGGCAGCACAAAACGCAATCGCCCGGCGCGCGTCTTTTTGTCCGCCTGCATCGCGGCAATTATTTTCTCGGCGGGAATGGACGGCCACGCCGGCAGCGGCCCCACGCGCGCGATCGCCTTTGCGATTCTCTCTTCCTCACCAGGCGAGAGCATTCCCTTTTCGACCGCCAGCCGCCCCGCCGCGATCATTCCCCATCCAACCGCCTCGCCGTGAAGATACGTCCGGTAGCGGGTGACGCTTTCAAGAGCATGCGCGAAGGTATGCCCGAAATTCAATATTTCGCGCAGCCCCGATTCATGCTCGTCCTCGGAAACGACGCGCGCCTTTTGCGCCACCGAGCGCTCGATCACAAAGCTGAGCGCGGCGCGATCCCGGCGCAGGACCTTCTCCAGTTTCTGTTCGAGAAAATGGAAAAGCTTGGCGTCGCCGATCACGCCGTACTTGATGATCTCGTAGATCCCCGATCGAAATTCGCGCGGGGGCAAACTGCTCAACAATCCCGGATCGGCCACCACGCCCTTGGGCGGGTAAAACGCTCCGACGAGATTTTTTCCCTCCGGAAGATTCACGCCCGTCTTTCCTCCGATCGCGCTATCGACTTGCGCCACGACGGTTGTAGGAACATGGATCAGAGCGATTCCGCGCGCATAGCTCGCCGCGACAAATCCGGCCACGTCCCCGACCACTCCCCCCCCAACGGCAACGATAAGCGCGCGGCGGTCCGCCCCTGCGCGAACCAGATCGCTGCTGGCCCGTTCGACCGTAGAAAGATTCTTCGCGGTTTCACCGTCATCGATCAAGATCGTGGCGCGCCGCACGTCCGCAAGCAGCCGCTCGATGCGCGAGCCCCAATGCCGCCACACGCGCGGCGACGAAATCACAAAAACCGCTCCATCTTGCCGGATTCGTGACACCAAGCGCGGCAATTCCCGCAGCACGCCCCGGCCGCACAGGACATCGTATTCCCCGTTCGCCGCCCGTACTGAAATCCTCTTCATCCGTTTTCTTCGCTCACAATTTTCCAGAAACGCTTGTTCCGCCCCCAAAAATGTAACACAAACGGCAGTAGCCGTAGGGGCACGACATGTCGTGCCCCTACGGTCGGCGCATAAATCAGCAGCTTAATGAGTGGCTGAGCTTCCGATTTACGATGCGCATGCTTGGCTGGTTAAAAAAAGCAGATCGCAGAAAATTAGAATTGGAGCAGTAGCGATCATTTCCCAATCGTTAGCTTCTATTGTTTGACGTATTTTCTTACATCCTTCAGGACTACGTCGGCGCCGTACACGCTGCCGCTCGCATCCGCCGCGACACCTTCTGGAGCGTTGGTCGGCACACCCGGCGGAGGGGGAATCGGGATAAATGCCGTTACCTTGGCGTCTTTCGCGCTCCCCACTCGAATACCCTGCTCGAAGCCGGGATTATATGCGGGACGCTTCGGGTCATCCGACTCCGACATCGAGTCCGCCACATAGAGCACGTCGTTTCGATCGATAAAGACTCCGCTGGGCACGCCAAATTGCGTCCACTGGTCGAGGAATTTTCCATCCTGGTCGAAGATCTGGATCCGCTTATTTCCGCGATCCGCCACAAATATGCGTCCCTTGGAATCCATGGCAATGCCGTGCGGAACTTCAAACTGGCCCGGGCCGGAACCGTGCTCGCCCCACTGTTTGATAAACTTTCCGTCCTTCGAGAATTTCACGATGCGCGCGTTGCCCGTCCCGGCGGTGTGGCCGTCCGCAACGAAGTTGTCGCCATTCGCGCCGATCACAACTCCGTCCGGCTGATTGAACGTGTCCGGGCCATCTCCGGCGATACCCGCCTTCCCGAGCCTCATCAAAACTTTTCCGTCCGGGCTGAACTCGATCACTTGCTGGCCCTTTCCATCTTTTCCCGAGTTGTCGGTCGCCCATACGTTTCCGTTTTTATCGACATAGACGCCGTGAGGCACGACGAACATGCCCGCGCCAAAGCTCTTGAGAAGTTTGCCGGAGGAATCAAATTCAAGAATCGGGTCCAGTGTCGAGTCGGCGCAGGAATTTGCGCCGCATCGCTCCGCGACCCACACATTGCCCTTAGAATCGACGGTCAGCGCATTCGTCGATCCCCACGGCCTCCCGTCGGGAAGCGGCTTCCCCCAACCTTCCACCGCGCGATAGGGGTTGGGCGCGGAATTGGGTTGGGAGTCAGCGCGGGTGTATGCCCTGCTCCCAAACATTGCCATCACCACGATGCCAGCAATGGCTAGCATGAATCTGATGTGAGATCGTTGCCGCTTCACAATCCCTCCTAAGAAATTCGCTTAACCCGGAAATTCCGATGTGGACGTCTCGTCTGTGCATCCTACGCTTCCCCTCGTCTCGACGCAACGCACCGGCTCGCTCCCGGCGTTTATTTCGGCATGGCGATAGCGTAAAGTAATCTGGCATTATTTTCCGGTTCATGGGGAGGATTCGCAAACGTGAAGACGATCCACTTGGGTAAGAATGGACCTGTTGTTTCGCAATTCGGGCTGGGATGCATGGCGATGTCCGACATGTACGGCCCTTCGGATGAATCGGAAAGCATCGCCACGATTCACGCCGCGCTCGATGCCGGAATCACGATGCTCGATACCGGCGATTTCTACGGCATGGGCCACAACGAAATGCTGATTCGGCGAGCCATCGAAGGCAGGCGCAAGGATGTGTTTCTCGCCGTTAAATTCGGCGCCATGCGCGGCCCGGACGGTTCGTTCAATGGCTACGACTTGCGCCCCGAAGCCGTAAAAAATTTTCTCTCCTACACCTTGCGCCGCCTGGGAACGGACTACATCGACCTGTACCAACCGTCACGCGTCGATGCGCGCACACCTATCGAGGACACTTATGGAGCGTTGGCGAGCCTCGTCCAGGCGGGCTACGTTCGCCACATTGGCATTTCCGAAGCGTCGGCGGCGACAATTCGCCGGGCGTACAAAGCGGCGCCCATCGTCGCCCTCCAGATCGAATATTCGCTCGTGAGCCGAGGCGCGGAGGCGACGATCCTGCCCGCGGCGCGCGAACTCGGAATGGGCATTACCGCTTACGGCGTGCTATCACGCGGTTTGCTTTCGGGATCGCCGGTGACTTCGCCAAAGGACTTGCGCAAACACTTGCCCCGGTTTCGCGGCGAGAATTACGAGAAGAATCAAGCGCTCGTGAACACTCTCAGCGTGATCGCTGCGAGTAAAAACGCGACCGCTTCGCAGGTAGCAATTGCGTGGGTGATGTCACGCGGCGCGGAGATCGTACCGCTCATCGGCGCGCGCCGCCGCACGCAGTTGGCCGAATCGCTCAAGGCCCTCGATCTAAAATTGACGCCCGAGGACCTCGCCCAGATCGAACGCGCAGTCCCAGCCGACGCCGTCGCCGGCACGCGCTACGGCGAAGAGCAAATGCGCTGGCTGGACAGCGAGAAGCCGTTAGCTGGGGAGCGATCCACACTTGAGTAGGGGGCTTCCTTGAAGATCGCTATATCAACCCTGATTTTCGCTGCGGCCTGGACGATCGTTTCGGTTGCCATCGCGTATTCGCTTGGGGCCGACTCTACGCCCGGATTCTGGACGATCCTAATAGGTTTGACTGGCGTTGCGATTGCTGCTGCGCTGGCCTCTTATTACGATTCCATGAGCGACAATCTCGGATACTTCATCATGTTCATGGGCAATTGGTTTTTTTGGTGGGGTGTAATCCAAGGATTTGCATCTGTGAAGCGCAAATTCCTTAAGTAACCACGTATCGCATTGAGGATCTTGTGAAAATCGCATTTTGGGGCTTGGCCCTGTCCATCATTTGGACCGCTGCGCTGATTATCATTGCGCGCACGGTCGGTCTTCACTCGACCCCAGGAATGTGGACGGGCGCAGTCGGCTTGCCCGGCGTGGTGATCGCCAACTGGATCCAATCGCAACTCTTCCACAGGTTTTATCGTCCTGTCGGATACAGCCTGATGTTCCTGATCAATTGGGGATTCTACTGCAGCGTGCTTCAGGGAATTATTTCGTTCAAACGCAGGATTTGGGTTAAGTAGGACAGGCTTCAGCCTGTCTCGGTTTTGCGCCGTCGGAAAATAAACCCAGACAGGCTGAAGCCTGTCCTACTTAACCCTCTTTTCCAATTCGGGCACCGTCTCGATCAAAACGTGGCCCGTGATTGCGAGCGTGCGCGGATCGATCTTGTCGAGCGTGTCGCGAGGGGTATGCCAGTATTCGAGGACGGAATTTTCAAAATCGATGATGTCTGCCGAGGGAACACCGCGCTTGACAAACGCGATGTGGTCGTCTTCGATGGCGTTCAATTCGTTGTTAAACACTTTGGCGTAGCCAAGGCGCGCGGCGGTGGACCAAATCAGATCCGTGAGCCACGGGGTTGAATTCGATTCGCGCCGGTAAATCGGGTCAGTCGGCCCAACCATGTCCACCAGGATCAAGGCCTTCACGCGCTTCAAGTCGCCCGATACCGCGAGACTCGCGGCGAGTTCGCGGCTGCCATAAGTATCGTCCCGACTGTTCCAAGTCACATTAAAATCTTCCTCGCCGTCAAAAAACGCCAGCCAGATCGTCGCCGCATTTTTGCGCGCGCAAAGCAAGCGCGCCAGCTCCAACAGAACCCCCGTGCTCGAGCCGCCGTCGTTTGCGCCGACGAAGTTGTCCAGACGTTTCGTGTCGTAATGCGACGCGTAAATGAGAATATTGGGATTCGAGGAGGGGATTTTAACTAGGATATTTTTCATGGCCACGTCACCCACTGGCGTCGAAGTGGCATGAAAATCCTGCTCTTCCACAGGGCATCCGAAACTTTTCAGCTGGGCGATGATGTATTGCTGCGCGCGCCGAATTCCCTCGGACCCGGCCGGATGCGGCCCGATGGCGACAAGCTGTTCGACATGCTTGTACGCGCGGGCGCCGTCAAAGCCACCCGTTGTATCCGGCGCGGGCGCGGGCGGAAACGTGGCCGCCTGGGGAGCGCTCGTTCCCGGCGCGCCGCTTTCAGAAGTGGAGGAATGCCCGCACGCGGCAAGCCACGCAAAGCAAACAGCCGCGAAAAGCATCATCCCTCGTCTCAAATTGCGCGATTGCAGGTTCATTTATCGCGCCCCTTGATCGGCCATGGCGGCCCGCTTGGCTTTATTGCGCACCACGAGCGCCGCCACGCCGATGCCCAGGAAATACAGCGCCACCATGGGCGCCATGAAGACCAGCATCGTCGTCGCATCGGGCGTGGGCGTCACGATCGCGGCGACAACCGCGATGATCAGAATCGCGTAACGCAGATTCTTCCAAAGAAATTTCGGCGTCACGATGCCAAACAGCGCGAGAAAGAAAATCAACACGGGCAATTCAAAAATAATTCCGAGCCCCAGCAATACAATTAATATGAAATCAAAATACTCGTTGATGCTGATCAGCGGCCGGAACGGCCCCTGAAACCCGATCAGGAAATCCAACATGTACGGGAGCATGATGAAATAGCCGAACGAGATCCCCGCAAGAAATAGAATCACGGACGAAAAAATAAAAGTGGTCACCGCTTTGCGCTCGTGCTTGTAAAGTCCGGGCGCGATGAACAGCCATACTTGGTACAGCACGAAAGGAGCGGCGAGAACGACGCCGATGTAAATGCCGAACGTGATGATGATGTTGATCAAGCCGGCCGGGCTGGTGTAGATCAGCTTGTCTTCCAGATGCTGCTTGCGCAAGGCCTCCTGCATCGGGCGAGAGATGAAGTCCATCGCTTTTTGGGAGATGGTGACGCCGATGCCGGCGCCGATGACGATGGCGATCGCGGAATTGATGAGCCGCTTGCGCAAATCCACAAGGTGCTCGAAAAACGACATCTTGCCGCCCGGTTCTTGCTCGGGCGCCGGTGTGGAGGGGTCAGACTGCGGCGTTGTCATCAGAAGATTTCTCGTGTGGGACGCTTACCGCTTCGGGCGCAGGCGGCTGTGACGCGCCGGAATCGGCATGCAGCGAAGGGGACTCTTCGTTTTGTGGCTCGACGGAAGCGGGCTCGACCGAAGCCGGCTCGGCAGGCGCGGCCTCAGCGATAACCGGCTCCTCGCGCGGCACTGCTCCTTCCGGAGCCGGCGAAGGCGCGGGCACAGGCATCTGCGCAGCCCGGGCCGCCGTTGCGATTTCCTCATCGCGAATGCGGGTCTGGCGCTCGAGATCGCGAACTTCATCCTCGAGCGCATAGCGAAAATCGTTGGTCATTTTCCGGAATTCCGCGGTGGCTTTGCCCAGCATGCGGGCGAGTTCCGGCAGCTTCTGAGGGCCAAAAATAACCAGGGCCACGACAAAAAGTACGACTAAGTGAGGCAAACTCAACATGGCCAGTGCTCTGTGCCTTTTTGGATCGATCGCAGAGAATTCAAGCGGCCGGGAACCGCCCTTGAATGCGAATCCGCTCTAAAATCCGGCGGGCTACCCTTCGCGCCTGCGGAGGTACAAGCCTAGCCCGCTCCTTCTGATACCCATGTGGAATCATAGTGGACGCGCGAAGGGGTGTCAATTCAGGCTCTATGCTATACTTATTGGCATTGTGCATGGCAACGCGCCGTGCCGCAGGAAAGCGAGGGCGAAATGCAGGGTGAGAGGCGTGGAGCGCTGCTCGTCATAGGTGTCTTGGTCGTATCCGCAATCCTGGGGGGCATTTACGGCCCGTCAGTTCGCGCAACGTCCAACGATGTAAACAACCTGCAGGACTCGGTCAAGTCCTTTACGCACGTCCTGTCAATCGTCCAAAAAGATTACGCGATTCCTGTCGATACCGATCATGCCATTTATTCCGGGGCCATCCCGGGAATGCTGCGCGTTCTTGATCCGCACTCCAGCTTTTTCGATCCGCGCGCCTACGCCAATCTTCGCGAAGACCAGCGCGGAAGATATTACGGCGTCGGCATGACGATCGTGCCGCGCGACAACTTCACGTATGTGCTTGCACCCATGCCGGGCTCGCCTGCGTTCCGCGCGGGCATTCGCCCGGGCGACGTGATCATGGCTGTGGACGCAAAATCCACGGAGGGTCTGAGCAGTTCCGAAGTTGCCGATATGCTGAAGGGCCCCAAGGGCACGGTCGTTCACATTTCGATGAAGCGCGTCGGCTACACTGAAAATCTCAGCTTCACTGTGACGCGCGACGAAATTCCCAAACATTCCGTAGACTTGGATTTTGAAGTCAAGCCCGGCATTGGCTACATCAAGCTTTCCGGATTCAACGAGACCACCGATACCGAACTGGCGATGGCGCTAAAAGATTTGGACGCCACGAAACTCGACGGCCTCGTTCTGGACCTGCGCGGAAATCCAGGCGGCTTGCTCAATGAAGCCGTGGCCGTTTCCGACATGTTCCTCGACAAGAACCAACTGATCGTGTCGCATCACGGGCGCGCATCGGCGGAGCGCCGCTACTACGCCGTGCGCGGCAACCGCGGCGTTACCATTCCGCTGGTCGTGATCGTCAACGGCGGTTCCGCCTCCGCTTCGGAAATCGTAACCGGGTCGATCCAAGATCATGACCGTGGCCTGGTGGTGGGCGAGCAAAGCTTCGGCAAAGGCCTCGTTCAGACCGTGTCCGGACTCAGCGAAAACACGGGCCTCGCGCTGACGACCGCGCGTTACTACACGCCCAGCGGCCGATTGATCCAGCGCGATTACAAAGATATTTCGCTCTACGACTACCTCTACAATCACAAGAACCCGGCTCCCACCGAGGTCAAGCTGACCGATAGCGGCAGGCAGGTTACCGGTGGCGGCGGCATCACCCCGGATGTTGTCGTAGCGCCGGCCAAGCTGAACCCGTTCCAGGAGTCGCTCCTGCGGCACGAAGTTTTCTTCGCCTATCAGGGCGGCGTGGGCGGATTCACAACTTACCTCCTCGGGACTAAGCCCGAAGTCACCAAGGACTTTGTGGCCGGCGACAGTGCGATGAAGTCGTTCCGCGCCTACCTCGACAAGGAAAAAGTCCCCTACACCGAGGATGACATCGCGCAAAACCTCAGCTGGATCAAGCGCGAAATCCGCAAGGAAGCGTTCATCTCCGTGTTTGGCCTGACCGAAGGCGCCAAGGTAGACCTCGACGACGACGTACAACTTCAGAAGGCGGTCGAGTCCTTGCCGCAAGCCCGCGCGCTTTACGAAAACGCCCGGAAGATCATCGCGCAACGCAATGCGGGTTCCAACGTGCAGCAGCAATAGTTACCGCAGCTTCCACATCATTCAAATTTTACGGCGAAGCTTGATTGGAATCCCGGCTGCGCCCTGCTAAAATCACACCAGTTCCGTGGGCGGCTAGCTCAGCTGGGAGAGCGCATCGTTCGCAACGATGAGGCCGGGGGTTCGAATCCCCTGCCGTCCACCAATTTTCTCTGGCATACTGTGCCTGGCGCGAACCGGATAGGCGGTCCCGTTACGGTTCGGCTTTCCGAATGAGAAACCCCGTCCATTTCTCTCCGGTCCTGCGTGGCTTTTGTCTGTTATCTTTTGTGGCGCTATCGCTCGTGGCCGGGTGCGGAAAGAAGGGCGCGGATCCACAGACGCCCGCGGCGCCGGTCAACCCGCACTCCGTAACGATTTCCTGGGCGGCCAGCAAATCTCAAGTTGCCGGGTACAACGTGTATCGCTCGTCCGGGTCCGGCAATCCCGTCAAACTGACGAATGGAATCGTCCTCGGCACTGAATATACCGACAGAACTGTTGCGGCAGGCCAGACGTATTCGTACTATGTCACGTCCGTTGATTTCAAAGGGATCGAAAGCAAACCGTCCGGGAAAATCACGGCCACGGTCCCAACGACGGTGACTCCTCCCGCAAAGCAATGATCCTTCCCGCTGTCCCGACGTGCAGTGAGCAGTGCAGTGGCCACACACCTGTACTTCATGAATCTGCCCAGAGCGGCCTCAGACACGGTAAACTAACAAGATGCCAGTTCGCCTGATTGCGCTCGATATTGACGGGACGCTCCTTGACGAGCGGTCCCAGTTGCCCGCGATCAATCGGAACGCGGTCGCCGAAGCCGCCGCCCGGGGAATCGAAATCGCCCTGGTGACGGGGCGCCGGTACGATTTCGCGACGCCGATCGCGCGGGAGTTCCCTTGCCCGCTGACCATGATCGTCAACAATGGCGCTCTCGTAAAATCCAGCGCTGGAGACACTCACTTGGTCAATTTGCTGCCGCGTGGCATCGCCGCACGCGTGCTCGACGAGGCCGCCGTCTTTCGCGAACTGGCCTCCGTGTGCTTCAACCGGCCGCGCGAAAGCCAGGTCATTTACGAAAAGATAGACTGGGACGATCCTTTGCGAGGGGGATACTTTGCACGGAACCGGGAATACCTTTCGCAGATGTCTCCACTGCGGGAATGCCTGACCGAGGATCCCATCCAAGTGATGTTCACGGGCTACGCCAACCAGGTGCGCGAAGTGGAATCGTATCTTTCCCGGTTGCCGTTTGCCGCGGACTATTCGCTGGCCATGACGGTCTACGACAAGCGCGACTTCGGCCTCGTGGACGTCATCGCCGCCGGATGTTCCAAAGGCGCGACGCTGGCCGAATGGGTGCGACGGCGCGGATGGTCGCGCGACGACGTCATGGCCATTGGAGACAACCTAAATGACATGGAGATGCTCAAATTCGCGGGGCTTCCGGTAGTGATGGGAAACAGCGTGCCGGAGTTGAAAACTCTCGGCTGGCGTGAGACCCTTAGCAACGACCAAGGCGGCGTCGCTGCCGCCATCGACCTCTATGCATTTGGAGATGCGTGACGTGAAGCAGTTCCCTCAACTCGGGAAATGGCTCTGCGGGGCGATCGTGGCCCTCGCGGCCCTCGTTCCCTGCGCGCGCGCCGATTACATGGTCCTGCAAACCGGCCAGCGCATCCATGTGACCGGATACGAACGCGTCGGCAACACGCTGCGGCTGACGATGGCCGGCGGCACTCTCGAGATTCCCGCGGACGCGCTCCTGCGAGTCGATCCGGAAGACACATTCCTGCCCGTCAAAGTGAAATTGCTCGATGTGCCCTATGCGAATTTCATTTCCGAATCGGCGCGCGCCCACGGAGTCGCTCCCGAACTCGTGGCCAGCGTGATTGCCGTCGAATCCAACTTCAATCCCAACGCCGTGTCCTGGCGATCCGCCCGCGGCCTGATGCAATTGATGCCGCAAACCGCCGCGCGATTTGGCGTGACGCGAATATTCGATCCGCAGCAAAACATTGAAGCGGGCACGAAATACCTGAAGGAACTTCTGCTGCGCTACGACGGCGATCTAGCCCTGACCCTGGCGGCCTACAACGCCGGACCCGACCGCGTCGGACAATACCGCGCCGTCCCGCCCTACCGCGAAACGCGCGACTACATTCGCCGCGTAACGGAAAAATTCCGCAACACGTACCGCGCGTCAAACCAGATTGTCGATTTGCAATAGTAGGACAGGCTTCAGCCTGTCGCTTTTCTGCCAATCTCATGAAAATCAAACCCGACAGGCTGAAGCCTGTCCTACTTGAACCCTACCCTATTGAGCGCGAAGCGCTTGACCAAGGCCAGTCTTCTGGCTTGCCAACGAGTCCCGCCGCTACAGGATTTCGCTCGATGTAAGCCTTAACGCGCCGCCATTCCTCAGGATTGCGGATCCAGTGATCAAAAGATTCATCCTGCCAGAATCGCGACCCGGTGCGGCCAAGAATGAGATTCGCTTCCCTTGCGGTCGCGCCTTTGATTTGCTGCGTGATCTGTGCGATCGGGGATTGTGGGGAAAGCAACACGTGGACGTGATTTGCCATTAAGACGTAGGCGCGCAAGGCAAACATTTTCCGTTGTTGCGCCGCATCTAGCGCAGAGAGCACGGAATGGGCAATGCGAGAATCTTTCAGCCAAAGGGGTCCGGTTCGCGCTTGGTCCAACATGCGGTCGTAAATAACGAAGGCTTTGCCATTCGATTCGATGCCAGGCGGCGGCCGGAATTGCTCAGGGAGTGAGTCGTGGAGGCGCCAGGTGATGAAAATGTCCTGGTTGGGTGGGAGCCAGTGGGGCAAGTGGCGCCTGCAGTATGTCATTATTCGTGACAGGCTAGCATACGACGTCGTTTGCGGGAAGAGCTTTGAAGATAGTTGGCGAAACCCGACAGGCTGAAGCCTGTCCTACTGGGGAGGCGGCGGTATAGTGACGACTGGCGCTTGCGGCGGCTGTTGTCCGTCCGGGGGATTCGGATTGGCCACGTTCGGATTCGTGCCGTTTGGAGCGGTCGTGGGATTCGCGTTCGGATTCGCAGGCGTCTGCCCCGGCACGGCAATTTGACCTGTCGGGTTCCAGATGAATTCCCACTCCTGGTAAGTTTCGCCTCCCAAATAAATCCGCACGGAAGGCTTTTTGATTTTACTGCCGACTCCGATGATGTTCCCGCCCATGACGGTTCCATCCAACGGTTGCGGCTGGGATTCCAATGGATTCGCGGCGGTGGCCGGGTTCGTTTGCTGTCCCGGTTGGCCCGCGCCGGGCGCCACATTCATGCCGGGAGTCGCGCCCGGACCTGTGCCAGGCGCCGTGCCCGGCGGCGCTAGAGGCTGCAATCCCCCGCCGAGTGACAACGCGCCGCCGAGCCCTGGCGTGGAAAGCGTGCTCTGCAGCAAGTTGGTCTGGCGAAGGCTGCCGATCAATTGCCCGTTCGGGCCGACGTAAATGAAGCGCCAGGAGCCGTCGTCTTTGTTCATGGGATCGGTGTAGGCCTGGCGAAGGAAACGCACGCCGTTGGTCTGCTTGGTGAGATCTTCAACCTTGGTCGGATACTTCCCGAATTTCCGGTAATAGAGGCCGATTGCGCGCGCGTACTGCTGTCCACGCCACACCATTTCCGTTTCCTTTTCGCGGCGCCCCTCGGTGAGCAGGTTTGGAGTGACAGCGGCGGCAGCTATGATCATGGCCGCCACCATGAAAACCACCATCAGCAGAGTGTATCCTGCCTCGTTGCGCCGGCGGATTGTTGGCATCACGGAATTCATCGAGCCTACCCGTTCGGAGGAGGTTCTTCCAGAGTCAGCGTGGCGCGGCGTCCGGAAGAAACCTCTTCCACGTCAGCGGTCGTGTTCGTGAGGCGAACCACACGGAATCGCCCCATTAAAGTGTCGCCTTCGCCCGCGATGATGACGTCCTCGTTGTTGGACGTTGCAAAAAATGCCCGCCGGTGATTTCCGCTAAAATCGCTCACGTAGCCGAAATATTTGGCGTCAACCGTGAGAGGCGGCGGTCCTGGAGAAGGCCCGGGGGCGACGACAACCTGTTTTGAGGGAGGCGGCGCCGGGGGCGGAGGCATCGTCGCGCTGAAAATGCTGCGGTGAACGCCCTTGTATTCGAGCGCCAGAAAGCGTTTCAGAATATCCAGGCGTAACGCGGGATTGTCCACGTTGAGAGGGGTAAATCGCGCATCCAGAGAAACGGGCGGCGGAGCGGCCTCGTCGGAAGAGAACCTCGACCGGTAAAAATTGAACGCGGTGCCGGCAAGAACTACCAGCAGCACTCCAAGAACGATCGTTTTGGTCCGCGTGGTCATGTCACGTCGTCCGGAAATACGTTCTCAGTTGCACGTTCAGACGAAGCTTCCCGAGGCTGCTGGAGGCCAGCGCGAGACTGTCGAGAACGTAAAAATTGTCGGAATGTTCCAGCTTGTTCAGGAATTGAACCAGGCTGTCGTAATCTCCCTCGACGGCCGTAGAAATATCCACCTGCATCAGGCCGCGCGCGTCGGGCGTATGCTGGTGAAAGGAGATCGTGTCCGACCGAAGGCCCGCCGAACGCGATAAATCGCCCAGGTCTTCGCTGATCGCCGAATACCCCGCTCCCGCCGGATGAAAATGAGTCGTAAAAAATTCATCCCACTGCTTTTCATCGGTGGGCAATTCGGCTTTGAACCGGTCCAGACGCGTGTTATCCGCGCGATACTGCTTCACCATCATGTCCAGCCGGTTTAATTCGCCGACTTGAACGTGCGGGGAACTGTTCAGCTTCCATTGCACGCCGATCAGCGCAACGTCCGCGAGCAATATGACGGCCAGCCCCCAGCGGATGATGTTGTTGCGATGTAGGATGACCGGTTTCATCTCAAATCACCGAATACTGCGCCTGAAGGGTAAGCATGACGCGATCGGTCTGCGTCGCGCTGATAGGGCGCGTTTCGCTCAGCAGCTCGATGTGCGAAAATTCTGGTGAATTTTCGAGGGCCTTCAGGAATTTCAATTTCCCTTCGTCGGTCATGGCGCCCACCAGGACGGTCAACTGCACGTTATCGCCCGCCAGCTTGGGCTCGATGCTCACGACACGCACGCCCTCGGGAAGAATCCGCTCGAGGTCCATGAAAATCTTGATCCAGGGGAAAGCCCTTTGCTGGATCAGCGAATTCAGATACGCGGCGCGCTGCCGGCGCTGCACGGTTTGCGGATTCTCAAAAAATTCGGACAGCCCTTTGCGCTGCTGCTGGAGCTTCGCGATTTGAAGCTCGAGGCCATCCTGCCGGGCACGAAGCACTTTGTCGCTTCGCCATGCCGAGAAGGTGCGGTAGGAAAGGACAAGCAGGGCCACGATGGCAATCGTGCCGATCACAGTGGCGCCCGCCGCGAAGCGCCGGTTGCTCTCCAGCGGAGACGTGGAAAGATTGAGCCGAACTTTCATTCCGTGCGGGTGCGCCTTTCTTTTCCCTGGCGGGTCATGCGCCGCGATTCAGCGTCCAGCCGATCAGTGCTTCGAGGCCGCGGTCCACCAGCGGTTGCTCGTCGGAGCGGATTCGACCTTCGTCGCCGGCCGCCGAGAGCAGAGATCGTACCGGACACTTCAGTTCCCGTTCAAACGAATCCTGAAATTCCGGGATGCGTTCATACAGGCCCGCCAGACGGACTTGCGCGATGCCCTCGCTCCAGGAGTCCTGATAGTAGGCGGCCAGCGGATAAATTTCATCCAGCAGGGCCTGCGGCGTCACCTGCCGCGCGTCGGCGGGAAGCGTGATGCAGCGGTATCCGCAGAGCATGCCTTCGCGAACGATGGCGGTCGTCAGGGTCGAGCCGGCAACGCGCGCCAGGAGAGAGGGCCGTCCATCCGGAAGCAAAGGGATGGCCGCGAGCGTCGAGCTCATTACCACGCCCGGCGTCATGCCCACCGACTCTACCAAAGATTCGTACTCGCGAACAATGCGAAGGCGTGCCAGACCCGTGACGATATCCACTCCATCGTCGCGCGGAGACTGGCGCATGTAGGAGATCAGCGTTTCCTCGGCCTCGAATGGGACGCTCTTTTTCAGGCGCCACCGCAGGATCGGAATGGCCTCTTCCGCCTTCCGTGGGAATACGTCGAAGTGCAACACAAAGACGCGGATCACGGAGTCCGGGAGCAGAAGGGCAACATCTTCGTTCTTCGCTCGCAGGCGCGAGAAGACGCGGCCCACCGCGGACCGCACCTCCGCGCCCTCGATGATGTTCGCCTCCACCGGCGTGGGGAAAACCGCTCCCGGCGACAACGCCTCGACGGCAAAGCCGTCCAGTCCCATTCCGCCGCGCGTCCAGCGGGCCGCCGCAACGTAGTCCGCGGCAATCTCGCAGGCGACGAGAGGATGAGGAATGGAGTCGAGCCAGCGCGCCAAACGACGCACGAATCGGTTCTGGTAAATTCCCTGCCGGATGCTGTCGCCGCTACTCAATGAAAGTCACCTTGTTGATTTCCTTGAGCGTCGTGACGCCCTCGCGCACTTTCGCCAGCGCGGAGTCCCGCAGAAACGTCATGCCTTCCTCGCCGGCGGCCCGCTTGATTTCCGACGTGGGGCGGCGGTCGATGATCATCTCGCGAATATGGTCGGACAAATCCAAGAGCTCGGAAATGGCGCTGCGTCCGCGAAATCCAGTGCCGGAACATTCCAGGCAACCCGCGCCCTCGACAAATTGGATTGAGCCCCATTCCGCCGGATCGAGACCCGAGGCGCGCAGGACTTCCGGCGAATAGCGTACGACCTTCTTGCAATGCACGCAAACCACGCGCACGAGTCGCTGGGCCAGAATGCAGTTGAGCGCGGAAACGAAATTGTACGGCTCCACGCCCATGTTAATGAATCGGCCGATCACATCGGTGACGTTATTCGCGTGCACCGTAGTAAACACCAGATGTCCGGTAAGCGCCGATTGGATGGCGATCTGCGCGGTTTCATTGTCGCGAATTTCTCCGACCATGATCTTGTCCGGGTCGTGACGCAAGATCGACCGCAAGCCGCGGGCGAACGTCAACCCCTTCTTTTCGTTGACGGGAATCTGGGTGATGCCACGGACCTGATATTCGACAGGATCTTCAATCGTGATGATTTTGTCTTCGTCGGTCTTAATTTCGTTGATGGCGGCGTACAGCGTCGTCGTTTTTCCCGACCCGGTCGGGCCGGTGACGAGCACCATGCCGTAGGGCTCGCGGATGTACCGGCGAAACTTTCGCATTTCCTCGCCGGAGAAACCGACCACATCCAGGCTGAGGGTTTGAAATTTTTCGGAGAGCGTTTCCTTGTCCAGGACGCGGAGGACCGCATCTTCTCCGTGGATGGAAGGCATGATGGAAACGCGGAAATCGACGAAGCGGCCCTTATAGCGGACGCGGAAACGCCCGTCCTGCGGCACGCGGCGCTCGGCGATGTCCAATTCGCTCATGACCTTGATGCGCGAAATAATCGTGGAGAGCCAGTCCTTGGAAATCGGCGTCATGGCATGAACCAGGACGCCGTCAATGCGATACTTGACGGCAACTTCAATGTCCCGGGCCTCGATGTGAATGTCGGAGGCGCGCCGTTCGAGAGCGGTAAAGATTACGGTGTCCACCAGGCGAACCACCGGGCTGACCGCTGAATCCTGTTGCGACAAGCTGTCGGCGGAAATGTTCGAATCGGATTCTTCATCCTCTTCGACCACCGTCAGAGTGAAGGCTTCGGTGGCCTGATCCAGAACACGCTGGGACTGCTCGGTGCGCTTCAGGAGATCGCTGATCTGGGTGGGAGTGGCGACCTTCAGGATCAGTTTCTTGCCCAGCAGGAGCGGCAACTCGTCGCTGAGCAGGACCTGGCTAGGATCGGCCACTGCGATCACCAGGGAGGCGCCCTGAGCCTCCATCGGCACGAAGTTGAATCGGAACATCAACTCGGCGGGAATGCTGCGAAACAGCTCGGGATCGATCCTCTGTTCGAACAAATCGACGAATCCGCAGCGGTATCGTTCCGCCAGGCGCCGCGACTTTTCGCGCTCGCCCTGCGGATCGGATGCGGTCGCTAGTGTTTGGTCCGTTGTGCTCATGGCTATCTATCCTACCCCTGGCCGCCGGCGGATAAGGAGAACATCGGCAAGTACAGCGCCACCAGGATAAAAGCAATCAATATCGCCATAAAAATCAGGATCGCAGGCTCGATCAGCGCCACCATGTTCGCCAAATGCGTGTTCACATCGTCCTCATAGAATTCGGCGACGCTGGCGAGCATGGCCGAAAGAGACCCGCTGGCTTCCCCCACCTCAATCATTTCCAAAGCTAGATCAGGCACAAGGCCCGTGGTAGAGAGGCTGCTATGGAGAGACTGTCCTTCCCGCACGAGTTGCGCGCCTTGCGTAATGGTGCTCGAAATTAAGCGGCTTTTAATCGCTCCGCCCGCGGTCTCCATGGCCTGCACCAGCGGCGTGCCGCCGGCGAGCAGCGTCGAAAGCGTGCGGCAAAATTGCGCGAACTGGAATTTCGTGAGCGTTTCACCGATCAGCGGCAGGCGCATCCTGATCCGCTCCATCGATAATCCGCCCTGCTCGGTTTGGGACCACGCGAACACAGCCACGGCGAGGAACACCAGCATTGCAATCGCTGCCAACAAGTAGGGCCGGTAAGTAACCGTAAGGGCGATCAGGATGCGTGTCGCCTGTGGCAAATTGATGTTCAGGTCGGAATAAAGGCCCGCAAACTTCGGGATCACCGAGCTTACCAGGTAGGTCACGATGCCCGTAGCGGCGGTAATAAGAATAACGGGATAAATCAGTGTCGCGATGAGTTTTTTCCGGAACCCGGTCGTGACTCTCTGGTAGGAAATGTAATACTCCAGGACACCGGACAGGTTGCCGCTCTTCTCTCCCGCCAGGACGGACACCGTGTAGACCTTCGGAAATACGCCCTGTTGCTCCAACGCCTCCGAGAGCGTGGTGCCTTCACGGACCAGGCGGCGCACCTCGCCGAGAACGGGCCGAAGCCTCTCGGCGGCCGCGCGCTCGGTCAGCAGGTCGAGCGCCTTCAGGATGGGGATTCCAGCCTTGATCAGTGTGTTGAATTGCTGATTGAAGACCAGGAAGTCATTCCCGTCGACTGACTTCTGGCGCTTGCGGCCGAACAACTGGCCCAGCATTCCGGCTCGCGGACGGACGTTGTAAACGAAAAGGCCACGGTCGGCGAGCTTCTGGCGAGCCTCGGTCATAGACTCCGCGGGCTCTACCTGCAGGAAGACCTTTCCGCTGCCGTCCGCTACCTTACAGAGAAACTCAGCCATGACGTGAGTGTACCTCAACCCCTATAGATGCAGAAAGCTGGCCCCACGGCTGCGTGCACTGGGCGACAACTGCACCTTCAAGCCAGCCGGACTAATTTTAGCGTCGCCCGATTGGAAAAACATTTCTCATTTATGAGCGCCGTGTGAATTCCCAGTCAATAGAACACGGCCGTCGCCTTCGATTCGCGTGTTTTGCCACAATTTGCGGACTGCGAACGATTCGCCCGCTACTGCGGGGATCCGGACAGGGATGCGCCATCCACAATGGCAACTCCGACCGGGACTTGAAAACGGAATAAGTCTCCCGCCAAAGGAATGTCCGTCTGCCAGTTTCCGAAGCGATATTCCAGCCCTATTCCGCCGGGATGGCGAACGTCAATGCGGGCGAGTTCTCCAGAGGAGGTATCTACTTCCAGAAGAACCTCGGTGTACTCATTCCCTTCGGAGAGATTTTTTGCCTGCTTGGGAAGACAGCGAAGGACCGCGTGGCCGCTCGGAATTCCACTTTGATGGATCAGGTCGATCTGGCTGCACAGGCGCGAAAGATCCGCCTTCCCTGTCAAGAGCGCCAGCGGGGTGCGCCAATCGGAACTTTCCTTGACCGGAGCCTTCGTCACCGTGTGGTCGTAAGGAACATAAAACCACGTAGTCTTCCCATCCACGAGGAAGAGTTTTTTTTCCGGCGAGTCATATTCCCAGCGCATTTGTCCCGGGCGCCGGAAGTACACGGTGCCGGATTCGACCCTCTCCTGCTTTTGCCCTTCGCTGTAGCGCTCCAGGAAAACGGCCTGAAGGGTGCGCGGCTGGCGGTAATGTTCTTCCAGGAGATGCGCTAAAGATTTCGCCGAATCGGAGTTCTGTTTTGAAGGCGATTGCGATGCACTTGCCAAGGTAAAAACGGCGCTCGCTAATACCAGCGCGACAAACCCTGCTTTCGCTCGTCGATTCACACTGAAATTATAGCAGGAAGATGCAATGATGACGGGAAGCCGGCGATTGGCAATACGGAAAGACCGAATCGGAGATCAAATCGGAAGATCGGTTGGACCAGCGGTAACCGCAACATTCGATCGAATCACGCAGGTTTGGTCGGTATAAAAATGGCGTTGTCCCGTGGTTGAGGCTATCGGGTCTGCGTTCAGGGAATACGTGGCCGTGTGCCCTTTCGCATCCAACGTAAGTGGAAGATACGTGATGACGTAACCGCTTTTGACGCCGCCCGCAAGGACTTCGTCAATCAATCCGGCATTATTCTGATCGGGGTTGATTCCGCTACCGGAGAGCTGCGAGAGACCCGGCCCGGCCGTGAAATTGATGCCGTAGGTCGAGGAGTAGAGGAGTTCGGCTGTCGTAATGTTGCGCAGGTTCTGCACCGCCGAAGCTTCGTTGGCGCGCATCTTGGATTGAATGTAATTTGGAATTGCGATGGCCGCGATGATCAAAATCACGGCGACGACGACCAGCAATTCGATGAGGGAGAACCCCGTTTCCGGGCGGTTGGTGCGCTTGGTCCCCTTTGTCGATTTGAGCCGTCGCATTGCCGTACTCTCCTGTGTCGTTTCTTGCTTAGTGTTAGATCCACTTCGGGCCCGTGATTCGCGTACTTGTTAAAATGGGGGAGAAAGGCGCTTGCCTTCCTCCCCCAAGTGAACTGTTTCCGGGAACTAGCCGCCGATCGGAGTGTCGGTCGGGCCGGCGGTGGTGCCATCGGTTCTCTGGCGAATCACACCACTCTGGTCCGTGTAGAACGTCCGCTGACCGGTCACGTTTTGAGTGGTCGGGTTGGAGATAATCGAGTACGTCGAGACGCTGCCATTCGAAGCTGCCGCACCCGGCGTATACGTGAAAGCGTACCCGCTCTTGATCGGAGCGGCGATGCCAAGCAGGTTATCAACCAGGTCTGCCGCAGTGGAAGACGGCGTGGTCGAGGGGCCCAATTCGGAAAGGTTCGTGGTGGGATCAGAAGCGTAGGTCGTCTGATAAGCCACGATGGACGTATTGTACGTACGCAGCGAGGCGACAGCAGAGGCCTCGTTGGCCGCCATCTTCGAACGCAGCAGGTTCGGGATGGCGATTGCCGCGATGATCAAAATGATCGCGACAACGATCAGCAATTCGATAAGTGAAAAACCCTTCTGTTTATTCCGCATCAAATTCGCTCCTTGGAGGATCTCGAAGTTAGTTTTAATTTCGTGTCCCGCACCGGGGATCGCCCTACTAAGTGCAACCCCAGTGCCAATCGTGCCCATCGAGATTTCCAGTGAGTCCAAACAGTCTAGTACGCTGATAATAAGGATGTTACTGCATTCAAGGCCGGTTCGTGCGTTCGGTTTGGCTTCCCCTTATGGCATACCGTGAGCCAATTGCGTCAAAATTTGTCATTCTGACGCGCCGTAAGTTGGCATTCTGCGTCGTGCTCTATTCGCTGCATTTGATTGATTCAGAAGGCTTACGGACGTTGCTGAATTGCTTTCGACTTCAGGAATATACAACCGCGGCGCGCTCCGCTGGTAACTAGAACAACAAGCGAGAGGCGCGGAAGCGGCACGAGACAATTGCTAGTTTTGCCCGCAAAACCTAAACTGGCTCGTGGATAGTTAGCGATCCCGAATTTTCTTCAATTCGAGTCATATTCAGATCCCTATGATCCAGCGATCCAACCGACTGCTGAGTTATCCCGCGTTCATCGTGTTGGTCGCGTATGCCGCGCGCATGGCTGTCTTCTTCTATATGTCCTACATGTGGCACGCGACGCCAAACCCTGTGAGAGCCTTCCTGCCCTACGGGTATGAACTCGGATCGGTGGCGAGATCGATCGCGGCCGGGCACGGGTTCTCTTCCCCGCTGCGATTCGGAGAGACAGGGCCGACGGCCTGGTTTACTCCCATTTACCCTTATCTGACGGCTGCGGTCTTCAAGATCTGGGGAATTTTCAGTGACGAGTCCAGATTCATCCTGGAGACGTTGAATTGCGTGTTTGGCGCACTCACTGTGATTCCCATTTACGGCATCGCGCGCAGAGTCTTCGGGAAAAATGTCGCGGCGGGTGCTGCCTGGGCTTGGGTTTTTCTGCCGGGCTCGTTCTTCTTCGCCATTACCTGGATCTGGGATACGGCTCTCGCGGCTCTCTTCCTGGCTTTAATTTTCTGGGCGACTTTGGCCATGCGGGAAGCGAAATCGATCTGGCCGTGGGCGGGTTATGGAGCGCTCTGGGTTACGGGAGTTTTGATTAACCCGTCGTTGTTATCCCTCTTCCCGTTTTTGGTCGGATGGGCCTTATGGCCATTGCGCCGCAGTTCTCGTTCCTTGGTCAACTTTTCGGCGGCGATGCTTCTGGTTTTTGCCATTGGCCTGGCTCCATGGACGATTCGCAATTATCGCACGTTCGGCAAATTCATTCCGCTGCGCTCGAATTTCGGGCTGGAATTGTGGCTCGGCAATAATCCGATCGTGCCGGATACATGGTCGCCGTGGCTGCATCCCGATGACGATCCGGCTGAGTGGGCGAAATATAAACGCATGGGGGAAGTCGCGTTCATGGCCGCGAAAGAACATGAAGCTTTCGTTTTCATGAGAACGCACCCGGCCGACACTTTGAATTTCATGTTCCGGAGATTCATGGAGACATGGCTTGCCGTGACGGAGAGTCCCGCGGACATCTGGGGAAGAGCGCCGCTCTATCTTAAGGCCGTCTTCGTCCTCAATGTCCTGCTATCGTTATTGGCATGGCTTGGGGCGATGTTCGTCAATCGCAACCGGGTTCCGGAAGCAGCCCCATTCGTCATGGTCCTTTTGATCTTCCCGCTTGTTTTTTACTTGACCCACTCGACCCTGCGGTATCGCTTCCCCATGGATCCCATCCTGATTATCCTCTCGGCTTACAGCGTGGCTTACCTCGTTTCCTTGTTGCGCGGACGCACTTCGCATGTGCGAGGGAGCGTTACACCGGCAGCGTCGCTCCCGACGACCTGAATCCGTTTCGAGGCCGGCTAACGAATGTTGTACTTTTTGGAGTAATGCCGGAAGGACCGATAGCTCATCTTGAGCAATTCCGCCGCGCGAGTTCCCACGCCGTCGCACGTTTCGAGAGCGGTCAAAATATACGCTTTCTCCAACTCTTGAATGTGCTTTTCGAGATCGATTCCCGCCTCTGGAATTTGGGCATGGCCGTTGCCGGACCCGGAAATTGCCGGAACATCCTGTGTCCCCTTGTTGCGGATCTTTTCGGGAAGAACGGCGGCGGAGATCGTGCTTCCTGTTTCCAAAGCAACGGAACGCTCCATCGTATTTTCCAGTTCGCGCACGTTTCCGGGCCAGTCGTAGGCCTCCAGCAGGCCCATGGCTTCCGGCGTAATTCCCTCGATCAGTTTTTCCATGGACTTGCGGAACCGCTCCAGAAAAGACCTGGCCATGAGCGGAATATCTTCCCTGCGTTCCCGGAGAGGCGGCAAATGGAAAGGAATAACGCTCAATCGGTAGAACAGGTCTTCGCGGAACTCTCCCGCGGCGATGGCTTTGTCCAGATCTTTGTTGGTGGCGGCGATTACGCGCACATCAATTTCGGTTTCTTCATTGGAGCCGACCGGCCGAACCTTGCCTTCCTGAAGGACGCGAAACAATTTCACCTGCATCGGTAGGCCCATATTTCCAATTTCATCCAGGAAGAGCGTCCCGCCGTGCGCCCCTCGAAACAGCCCCTGACGATTCTCATTCGCTCCCGTGAAAGCTCCCTTGACGTAGCCGAACAGCTCGGATTCCAGAAGTGTTTCCGGAAAGGCTCCACAATTGATGGTGATGAAGGGCTCCTTGCTGCGGGCGCTGTTTTCATGGATCGCGCGCGCGACAAGTTCCTTGCCCGTGCCGGTCTCTCCCGTAATCAAGACGCGGCTGGTTTGCGGAGCGACGGTCACGATCATGTCAAAGATTGCGCGCATCTTGGCGCTGTGGCCGATGATGTTGTCCTGGCCCGTCAGGCGGCGCAACTCACGCCGCAAGTAGCCGGCCTCGCTCTTGAGGCGCAGCGTTTCGTCCACCTGGCGCACGGCGCGGCGCAGTTGATCGACGAGGTCATGATCCTTGATTACGTAACGGTCCGCCCCGGCATTGATCGCGGCAATCGCGGTGTCCACCGTGGGCACTCCGGTAATAAGGAGGAAATAACTCGACGGCGATATTTCCTTGCAGAATTGGAGGAGTTCCACGCCGGTGGTGTCCGGCATGCGGATATCGGAAATCACGATATCGAAAATTTGGGATTCGAGCTTTCGGCGCGCGGCTTCGCCGTTCAAGGCCACTTCGACGCGATGGCCTTCCTTGCGAAAGGTGATCTCCAGCAATTCGCAAATGGACCGCTCGTCATCGACGACCAGAATGTGAGCCATACCCCTGCTTCCTTCCAAAGCGCGCGCCTCAGGCGACGCGCGGCAGATCCACCGTAAATTCCGCTCCCTTGTCTTTTTCGGAGAACACGCTGACGCGCCCGCTGTGCGCCTGCACGATCTGATACACGATGGCGAGCCCCAGGCCCGTGCCTCCCTCAAAATTGGATTGCAAAGGCTCGAAAATTTTCGCGCGTTGTCTCGGGTCGAGGCCCATTCCCGTGTCGCGGAAGCGGATGCGGACCCAGAAAGGGGCGGCTTCCAGAGACACGGTCAAAACGCCTCCGCGCGGCATGGCGCGCAGCGCGTTGTCGGACAAATTCCAAAACACTTGCTTGATGCGGTTGCGATCGACTCGAACGCGGACCTCGGTTCCCGTGAAGGCCCGGTCGATGCGATACTTTCCATCGACCTGTGGGTTGCGTTCCAAAAGCGTCAGCGTCTCGTCCAGAAGAATCGAAACATCTTCTTCCGAAAAGTCGTAGGTTTTTTCGCGCGAATAATTCAGGAACTCGGTAATGATTTTGTTCAAGCGCTCCGATTCCCGGCTCACGATGCCCACCAGGTGTTGTTCATCCTCTTCCAGCGGAACCAGACGGCCCAATTCCTTGACGGCCCCGGCCATGGCCGTCAACGGCTGGCGAATTTCGTGCGCGATCGCGGCGGAGAGACGCCCGAGCGCCGCCATGCGTTCCTTCGTGGCCACTTCCTGCTCGAGGCGCTTCAGATCCGTGAGGTCCTGAAAATTGAACACGTATCCGGTGGTGCGGCGCTCCCCCGTGCGCAGCGGAGACACCGATATGCCGATGAATCGCTGCTGGCCATCGGGGGTCATGAAATCCACCTCGCGCCGCTGGGGGAGCTTGCCGTCTTCGGTCATATCGCCTGGAAGCCAGAACGAGGGCCACACATCCTGCATCGGCCTTCCCTTCACCGCGCCGAATTGGCTTCCTGTAATTTCCTCTCCCGTCCGGTTCAGCAGTAGAATTCGGCCTTCCAAATCCGTGGTGAGGAGGCCGCCGCGCATGGAGTGAATAATGTCCTCGTTGAACGCCTGCAGGTCCTGCAGTTCCCCTCGCTTGACTTCCAGTTCCGCGCTGTGACGGCGCAGACTTTGCGCCAGAAGGCTCGAGAGGTAGGCCACGGCCATGAAATAAAATAAATTGCTGAAAATCCAGGTCTGCAATTGGCGGTCGCTGGGCACGGCAAGCTGCATGCGCGGCAGGAGGTTGTAGTAAACGAGTTCGGCCAGGCCCCCAATCAAAATGAAGCTCAGCGCCGCCACCATAAAAGTGGCTTTGCGCGAGAATAAAATACTTGCGACGATGATGGCCAGCGGGTAGAGCCAAACAAAGTAGCTGTCCTGCGTCCCGGTCAGATAAATCAGGCAAGTCACGACGAGCAGGTCAAAAACTAATTGAACGCCGGCGTGCCACGAGGCCACGGGCATCCAGCGCATCAAAATGGTGTAAACGATCGCCAGGGTGTACCACAGGATCATCAACGGAATGAAATAGCGGGTCGAAACTTCGAGCTGGCTGGTCTTGCCGAGCACGATCACAAGGGCGAGCAGAAGGGTAATCAGGAAAAAGCGGACGCGGGAAAGCCAGCTGAGCCACGCGGCGACATTTTGTGTCAGTTCCATTGGAGACGAGCTTGTCAGCCAGCGTCCTTTGCGCGTTTGAAAATTTCCGTCAGACTCGAGCCGGGGAGAGTTGGAGGGCGATCCGTCTCGGACCGCCCTCCCGTTCTTTAAGACCGCTCAAGATTTCTTTTGCGCGCCTCTAGTGCGCTTTGCTGAGTTGCCCGATCAGCGAGAACAGCGGCAAATACATGGAGATTACGATGCCGCCTACGACAAGGCCCAAAATCACGATCATCATCGGTTCCATGGCCGCCAGCAGGTCTTTTACCGCCGCGTCCACTTCGTCCTCATAGAAGTCGGCGATTTTTTGGAGCATCGCGTCCATGGCGCCGGTTTGTTCGCCGACTCCGATCATCTGGGTAACCATCCCCGGGAAGACATTGGTCTCTTTGAGCGGATCGGACAGGTTGCGGCCTGCTTCCAGGCCTTTGCGAACTTCCATCAGCGATTTCTCGATGACCGCGTTTCCGGCCGTTCGCGCCGTAATTTCCAATCCTTCGAGGATGGGGACACCGCTCGAGATCAGCGTGCCGAGGGTGCGTGTAAATCGCGCCACCGCGATCTTGCGGAGCAGAATTCCCATCAACGGCAACTTGAGAAGTGTTCGATCGATGGCCATGCGGCCGACCGGCGTTCCGTACCACACTTTCAAGCCGACGATGCCGCCGATGACCGCGAGCAGAATGAAGAAGCCGAAGATACTGCCCACGAAATTGCTGAGGCCGATGACGATCCGGGTGGGCAGCGGGAGTTCAACGCCCAAGCCCAGGAACAGAGTTGCGAAGATCGGCACCACCTTCCACAACAACAAGATGATCACGCCGGCGGCCACCGACAAGACGGCGATGGGGTAGACCATCGCGGACTTCACGGCGCGCTTCAATTTGACGTTCTTCTCGATGTACGAAGAAAGGCGCTGCAGAATGGTGTCGAGAATACCACCCGTCTCGCCCGCCTCGACCAGGTTCACGTACAGGGCGTCAAAGACCTTGTCGAACTGGCGCATGGCGGCGGACAGCGTAGAACCGCCTTCTACAGCGGCGCGGGTTCCGGTTAACACTTTTTGAAAGACTTTGTTTTCCTGTTGTCCGGCCAGAATTTCCAGGCACTGCACCAGTGGCAATCCAGCGTCGATCATCACCGAGAATTGCCGCGTGAAGACGGCCAGCTCCTTGGAATCAACCCCTCCGCCAAACGTCGGCAAGTTAAATTCCTTGCCCTTCTCCGACATCTTGGTGACGTTGATCTGTTTGCGCTTGAGATTGTTGATCAGCTCCATCTTATTCGCGGCCGCCAACTCTCCGCTGACGCTGGTCCCGTCGCGATTGGTGCCTCGATATGTGAAAACTGGCATCGTCCTTCCCTCCTAAGAATTCATCCCGCCCGATCCTCTTCCGACGCATCGGAGACGGCAGTTACTTTATTTGGGCGGGCTGCAAGTACAGCCCGCAGCCGGTGTCAGCGTCGAACCGGGGCAGGCCCGCGCGAGGCGGGCGATGTCACACCCGTCACTCCCCGATTAATCATATCCTGTAGCTCCTCGGGATTTGACGACCGCGACAGTGCGATTTCCAAAGTGATTAACTTCGCGTAATAGGCGTTCGCCAAACCCTGGTTAAAGGTCTGCATTCCGGACGTGCCCGTTCCGGTCTGCATGGCCGAATAAATCTGGTGAATTTTGTCCTCGCGGATCAGGTTGCGGATAGCGGGATTAGGAATGAGCACTTCCAGAACCATCACGCGCCCGCGCCCATCCACCCGCGGCAGAAGCGACTGGCAAAGAACTCCTTCGAGCACCATGGAAAGCTGGGCGCGAATTTGGGGCTGCTGGTAGGACGGGAACACGTCCACGATACGGTTGATGGTGGAAATCGCGGAATTAGTGTGCAGGGTCGCGAAGGTCAAGTGGCCCGTTTCCGCGATGCGCAGGGCGGATTCAATGGTTTCGAGGTCGCGCATTTCACCGATCAGGACGACGTCGGGGTCTTCGCGAAGCGCCGCGCGCAGTGAATTGGCGAAGGAATGCGTGTCGGAATGGACTTCGCGCTGGTTGACCAGGCAGCGCTTGTGATTGTGAAGAAATTCGATCGGGTCCTCGATCGTGATCATGTGCTCTTCGTGCTCGGTGTTGATCTTGTCCAGCATCGCGGCGAGCGTGGTGGACTTGCCCGATCCGGTCGGGCCGGTGACCAGCACCAGGCCGCGGGGCTTGTCGCACAATCCCTTCACGATGGCGGGTAGCCCCAGAGCATCGAAATTCTTGATCTCCCACGGAATCGTGCGGAAGACGGCTCCCACGGCGCCCCGCTGTTGAAACAGGTTGCCGCGAAAGCGAGCCAGATTTTTCAGTCCGAAAGAGAAGTCCAATTCGAGGTTCTCCTCGAACCTGTGCTTCTGCGCGTCGGTCAGCACGCTGTAGGCCAGCGCCTTGGTATCCGCCGCCGTCAGCGGCGCCATATCCAAAGGCTTCAGTTTTCCGTGGACGCGGACCCTGGGCGCACTGTTGGTGGTGATATGCAAGTCGCTGCCGCCCTGCTCGATCATTTTTTTCAGCAATTCACTGAGTGTGATTCCAGACATCGTTTCACCTTTCCTACAACACCGTTTCCCGTACCACTTCCTCGATGGTCGTCATTCCCAGCGCGACCTTGGTCAGGCCGCTTCGGCGCAGCGTAAGCATTCCGTTGTCGGAGGCTTTCTTCTTTAATTCGAGCGCGGACGCGCCGACCAAAATCAATTCGCGCAATTCGTCGTTGATCTCCATGACTTCGTATAAGCCCACGCGACCCTTGTACCCGGTCTTGTTGCACGTCCCGCAACCCTTGCCGATAAAGATCTCCGTCGTCTTGAGCTCATCCTGCGTGTATCCGGCGTCGAGCATGGCCTGCTCGGGGACCTTCAACACTTCCTTGCAGTTCGAGCAAATCTTCCGCACCAGCCGCTGCGCGCAAATCAGGTTTACCGAAGTGGCCACCAGAAACGGCTCGATGCCCATGTTCATTAATCGGCTGATCGTCGAAGGAGCATCATTGGTGTGCAGCGTGGAAAGCACCAGGTGGCCCGTGAGCGCGGCCTTCACGGCGATTTCCGCCGTTTCAAAGTCGCGGATTTCGCCGACCAGAATGATGTTGGGATCTTGCCGCAGGAAAGCGCGCAAGGCCGCCGCGAAATTCAGCCCGATCTGGTCCTTCATCTGGACCTGGTTGACTCCCGCGAGCTGGAACTCGACGGGATCTTCCGCCGTCATGATGTTCGTTTCAGGAGTATTCAGACGTGCGATGGAAGAATAAAGGGTGTTGGTCTTGCCGGAACCGGTCGGCCCGGTCACCAGCACCATTCCATAGGGACGAAGAATGGCGCGCTCGAATTTGGTCAGGGACTCCTGCTCGAAACCGAGCTTGGTCATGTCCAGCCGCAGATTCTCCTTGTCGAGCAAGCGCATGACGATCTTTTCGCCATAGAGGGCCGGGATCGTGGAGACGCGGAAATCGAGATCCTTGATCTTGCCGTCCTTGCGGTACTTGATCATGATGCGGCCGTCTTGCGGCAATCGCTTTTCGCTGATATCGAGCTTGGCCATGATCTTGATGCGGCTGATAATGGCGTCGCGAAGCTTCATCGGCGGCGCCATGACAGCTTGCAGGATTCCGTCAATCCGAAACCGCACACGAACTTCTTTTTCGTAGGGCTCGATGTGAATGTCGCTGGCGCCGCGCTTGACCGCGTCGGTCAGGATCAAGTTGACCAACTTGATGATCGGAGCCTCCTCGGCTGCGCGTTCCAGCTCGGAGAGGTTCATTTCCTGTTCCTCGGCGGCGAGTTCCAGGTCCGCGGCATCCTCGCCGGAAAGGTCCTTCATCACCTTGGTGAGTTCTTCTTCGCTCTGCGCCTCGCCGTAGAACTTCGAAATGGCTTCCGCGATCGCCGTCTCCGAGGCCACGACCGGTTCAACGTTGAACCCAGTCATGAACTTAATGTCGTCCATCGCGAAGACGTTGGTCGGATCGGTCATCGCAATGGTCAGCGTCGAGCCGACCCGCGAGAGCGGGACAATCTGGTAGCGGACCGCCGTGTCCTGCGGGATCAGCTTGATGACGTTGGCGTCGACCTCGTAAAACTTCAGATTGATGGAGGGAACACCGTACTGGCGGGAAAGCACACCCGTAATTTCATCATCGCTGATGAAGCCGAGCTTCATCAGGCACGTCCCCAACCTGCCGCCGCTTGCCTTTTGATGTTCCAGGGCCTGCCGGAGCTGGTCGGCCGTGATCAAGTTTTCCTTGATCAGAATTTCGCCAAGCCGGGATGACATTAGATTGAGGACTCCCCGGGGCATCCGCACCCCCGGTAAGATTAAATTAGCAGATAGATGAGAAGGGCCATTGCCACATTTTGGCAGGTCGTAGTGAAAGGGACACTACGAGGTCACCTGTCCTTCAGTACAGGCAAGTTGGTCCCATCTGCAAGACCTTGTCTTGACTAGACGTACGGCGACCGCTATCTTCCGAAGGAATGGTAGAAGCGACCGGCAAGGTAGCAAAACAGTACGTTCCTGGGAGAAACACCAGGCGGAAGAGGCTTGTCCCGCCGAGTTTGGGCCTTGCGGCACTGCCACTTCGCCCTTCCGGCGAACTATTGCGCTACTATGAAGCAATGTCGGGGGCGCTCGGCCCGATGCGCTGGTGGCCGGCCAAGACGCCATTTGAAGTGATTGTGGGGGCGATCCTGACCCAAAGCACCGCGTGGGGGAATGTCGAGCGCGCCATCGCCAATTTGCTCGCGGCGCGGGTGCTGACTCCTTCTGCGATGCTGCGCGTGCGAACGCGGCGGCTGGCTGCGCTGGTGCGGCCGTCGGGCTACTTCCGGCAAAAAGCGAAAAAATTGAAAGCGTTCGTTCGTTTTCTTCAAACTGGGTATGGGGGTTCGCTGCGGCGGATGTTCCAGACGCCCACGCCGGAGCTGCGCGAAAAACTTCTAGCTGTCCACGGCATAGGACCGGAAACCGCCGACTCTATCTTGCTGTACGCCGGGAACCATCCCGTATTCGTGGTCGATGCTTACACGCACAGAATATTCGGGCGTCACGGGGTCACGGATGGCAAGGCGGACTATGAAAAAGTTCGCGCCTTCGTTGAAATTTCGATTCCACGCCAAACGGAATTGTTCAATGAATTTCACGCGCTGATTGTCAACACGGGGAAAAACTGGTGCCGGAAGAGCGCACCTCGCTGTGAGGAGTGTCCGCTTCGTTCCTTGCTGCCGGCAAACTCTCCATTTTCCATTTCTACTGAGATCGTTGGCGAAGCGACTTCGCTTTCGGGGAGCCTGGCGTGAGCAAGAGCCGCAAATCACAGGTCCTGCTGGCCGTCGGCGGCCTGACCTTCGTGTTCCTGCTCGCGGGAGTCTTCACGCTGGGGTCGCTGACGCTTCCTTTTGAGCCGACCGATCAAGTTGTTCTCTATGCGCTTTCCATGTTCCTGGTGGCGGCGCTGGTCGTGTTTCTGTTTATCCTGGCGCGCACGCTGGTGCGGCTGGCTGCGGAAAGGATGGCGCATAAGGCGGGCTCCCGCTTCAAGACGAAAATGGTTCTCGGAGCGATCGCGGTATCGTTCCTTCCGGTCATCGTTTTGTTTTTTGTGAGCTACGCGTTGCTGAATCGCACGCTCGTGCTGTGGTTCCCTCGCCCACTGGAAATCGCAACCGAATCCAGCCGTTCCCTGGTCGACGAATTGAGCCGCGCCGATGCCGAACGCATGTCGGGGATTGCCAAGGAAGTGGCGGGAGCCACGGCGGGCGACACGGCGCGAGATACGATGCACGCGTTTGATCAGACCTTCGCGCGAGGAGCGGACCTGGCCTGGGAAGTGAACGACAGCGGCCATCCATTCGCCGTCGCCGTGAACCCCAATCTCCAATTTCAACCGCCGCAGTCTGCTTCCGGGACGAGTTCGCGGCCGAATCCGCCCACGATGGTCCGTAAGATGCCCGGTGGAGCGGAGCTTTGGGAATACGGCGGCAAGATCTTCCTGGCCGGGCGAGCCAAGACGGCAAACGGTGACCTTCTAGCTGGACGAATTGTTCCCGACGATTTTCAGGAACGAATGAAGGCGATCGAAACTCAAACAGCCGCCTATGAGCAGCAACGCCAGCATTTGCGCACGTACAAGAATCAAATGCTGGCCACGTTGCTGCTCTTCACCATTCTTTTGATGTTTGCCGCGACGTGGGCCGCGTTCTTCCTATCCAAACAAGTCACCGTGCCCATTCAGGCGCTGGCGCAGGCGACGCAAGAAATCATCGAGGGCAATTACGAAACTCGAGTCAACGTGCAGGCAAAAGATGAGCTGGAGACTCTCGTCCGCTCTTTCAACCGCATGACCGAGCAACTCGGTGACAGCCGGCGGCAGATCGACATCTTCACGCAGAACCTGCAGCAGGCGGTGCAAGAGCTGGAGCGGCGCCGCACGCTGATGGAAACGATTCTCGAAAATATTCCGACGGGCGTGATTTCCGTGGATGAAACGGAAACGATCCGGCGCGTAAATCCGGCCGCGGTCCGCATGTTTGGCGAGGGATCCCGGCAGGCGATGAGCTTCGTGCAACTGCTGGGAGAAGAGACAGCCCACGCCGTGCACGTCCTGATGCGGCGTTCGCTGCGCCTGGGCACCGCGACGCAGGAGTTGGAATTTTCCGCGGCGGGGCGGCTGCTGCGTGCGGCGGTGACGGTCAGTTCGCTTGGCCCGCGCCGGTCGAATCGCGGATACGTCGTCGTGGTGGATGACCTGACCGACCTGCTGCGCGCGCAGAAAGCGGCGGCTTGGCAGGAAGTGGCGCAGCGCATCGCACATGAAATCAAGAATCCGCTGACGCCCATTCAGCTTTCCTCGCAGCGGTTGTCCCGCTACCTGGAAAGGCATCGCGAAAATCCACCGAAGAATGAGCCGCCGGAACTCGTGCGGCTGGTTGGCGAATGTTCGAGCCTCATCGAACGCGAAGTTCGCGTGCTCGAATCCCTGGTCGGAGAATTCTCGCAATTTGCGCGGTTCCCTACCGCGAAGCTTTCCCCCGCTTCGCCGAATGAAATTGTGACGGAAGCGCTGTCTGTTTTTGACGGCCGTCTCGAGGGGATCCGCGTGAGAAAAGATCTGGCGGCCGACCTGCCGGTCGTCCGCGCCGATGGCGAGCAGTTGCGGCGCGTCCTCGTCAATCTGATCGACAATGCGGCGGAATCGATGGAAGGCTCGTCGGTTAAGGAAATGCTCTTGTGCACCCGGTTCAACAGCGATCGTGAAATCGTCGAGATTATCGTGGCCGATAGCGGCCACGGCATATCTCCAGAAGACAAGGACCGCCTCTTTCTGCCGCACTTCTCAACCAAGGATCGCGGCACGGGGCTGGGCCTCGCGATCGCCAGCCGCATCATGGCCGAGCACCACGGCTCGATTCGCGTCGAGGACAATTTGCCGACCGGCGCAAAATTCATTCTTCAACTTCCCATGGCGGAGGTCGCATCGGCCCCGATGTCCCCGCGCATCGGATAACTTTCCTTCTTACTTTCATGGCAAATTCCATTCTCATTGTGGATGACGAGCAGGGCATACGGGAAGCGCTGTCGTCGATCCTGACGGACGAAGGATACGAATCGCTTGCCGTATCTTCGGGCGAAGAGTGCCTCTCGCTGCTCGAAGAGCGCTCCATCGATCTGGTCCTGTTGGATGTGTGGCTCGATGGGATCGACGGCCTCGACACGTTGGAGCGAATACGCAAGAACGGCGTGGATGCGATGGTCGTGATGATTTCCGGGCACGCCAGCATCGAAACCGCCGTGCGCGCGACAAAGCTGGGCGCATTTGATTTCATCGAGAAACCGCTCTCGCTGGAAAAGGTTATTCTGGTCATTAAAAACGCGCTTGAAGTTCATCGTCTGGCGCAGGAAAACCGGCAGCTCCGCGAGGAACTCGGGGGACGCACGCAGTTGCAAGGGGATACCGTCCCGATGCGCGCTTTGCGCCAACAGATCGCGCTGACAGCTCCCACGAACGGGCGCGTCCTGATTTACGGCGAAAGCGGCACGGGCAAAGAACTTGTGGCGAGGGCACTTCACGCCGCGAGCCTGCGCGCTGACCGGGCATTTGTCGAGGTCAATTGCGCGGCGATTCCCGAAGAGCTCATCGAATCCGAGCTGTTTGGCCACGTGAAAGGCAGCTTCACGGGGGCGACCGAGAATAAAGTCGGGAAATTTGAGAAGGCCGATGGAGGCACGCTCTTCCTTGACGAAGTCGCCGACATGAGCCTGCGCACACAGGCCAAAGTGCTGCGCGTGCTGGAGGAACAGCGCCTCGAGCCGGTGGGCTCCAATCAAACGGTGAGCGTCGACGTCCGTGTGATCGCCGCGACTAACAAGACACTCGAAGACGAGATTGCGCGCGGCCGGTTTCGCGAGGACCTTTTTTACCGCCTCAACGTGATTCCCTTCACCCTGCCGCCGCTGCGCGAGCGCATCGAGGACGTTCCGATCCTGGCGCGCTATTTCATGCTGGAATTCGCCGCTGCGTACGGCCGCAAGCCAAAGGAGATCAGCGAATCGGCTCTCGGCGTCATGGCGCGTTATCACTGGCCGGGAAACGTCCGCGAATTGCGTAACCTGATCGAACGCCTGGTCATCGTGGTCCCGCAGGACAAGATCGAGCCGCTTCACCTTCCGCCGGAACTTTTCCGTGCCAGTTCGCGCATGGCCCAGCAGCCGAACGCGACGCTGCACGAGGCGCGCAGCGCGTACGAGCGGGAATTTATTCTGCGCAAGCTCGAGGAAAATCAGTGGCACATGACGCGCACGGCGGAAGCATTGGGGCTCGAGCGCAGCCATTTGTACCGCCGCATGCGCTCGCTTGGAATTAAGACAGAAGAGTAGGGCTCACAACTATGGCCTATCCTACCCACTTCGCTCTCGGTGCTGCTTATTTCCTTGCCGTCCACCAATTTTCTCCGGCAAACTGTGAACTGCTAGGGCCCGGCGCCCGGCTTATAACCCCCATGTTGAGATCATTGACGTGAGCAGCGACTTCCGCGCATTTGGCATCGACCATGCCGGCGAAATCGTGCTGAGCGTTATTTTTGTTATTCGCTTAATTTTTAGCAGAAGCAGACTGGTCTATAAATTCGCCACTTTCTTTGTATTGCTGGGCGCTATGTACGTAGCTGATCGGGAACACGTCAACCCGTTTGGACCAGACTATTTTCACAGTAACATCCTTCCGGGAGCTCTCTTGCTAGTATATGTTGTATATGCCTTCGCAATTGACCGCGATTGATTGCAAGACAGTCCCTCCCACTAGGACTTCCAGAAGGGCGCAGCGCACAATCCTGGGGCCGCGCTCGAATCCCCTGCCGTCCACCAACCAAATCAATAAAGACCTGCAGCGGATTTGAGCGGCGCATCACTATTCGTCTGGATCACGTGGTATCCCCATGAGAGGTCAAGTCCTGACGTGTCCGCTTATCGGAATCTGGCGCCGCATGCTGATTGCGCTACTGCTCGGCTTCGAGCCTAGTAGTCATCAACCCGACTTTTTCGATGCCTGAGCTGCGCATGATATCGATAGTACGCGCAACATCAAAGAACTTAACGCCGTCTTCACCCTGGACGAATGCGACCTTCTCAGCACGCTCTTTGAAAACGTCGGACAAACGCGCACCGAGAGAATCCCACGTGGCATCTTCTTCATTAATCTTCAATTTTCCTGCATCAAATACCTGCACGACAATCGTCTTGACGATGGGCCCTGGGTTTGGCGGGTCCGTCTTTGCTGGTTGCGGGATCGATGCATCTAGGCCCTTCGGCGTCAGCGGTGTGATCACCATGAAAATAATGATCAGCACCAGAAGTATGTCGATCAGAGGAACAACGTTCATCGTCGCCATCGAACTGCCCTTCGCTCCAACGTCCATTCCCATAGTCATCTCCTTCCCGCCAGATACCGCGATGCGATAAGACTCGGATGTCGCTCGGTGACCTCTCGAAATGAGCCCCTTCACATATTTGGACACCAGTGAGAATGTGCTGGTTCCCAGTAATTCCCCCATCCTGATAAGTCCTGCCGGCTTAACTGGCCGATGCAACACAATGTGATCAGGTAATCCGAGAATACTTCCTCTGGGGAATCGCCGGTCGTGCCGCGATGATGGCGCCCGCAGAATGGTGATGGCTTGGAGTGGCGCAGGCTTCCAGCCTGTGGGTTTTGGTTATGCCAAGGCTCGATCCCCTCGCAACCAACCCCCACAGGCTGGAAGCCTGCGCCACTAAAACTCGCATCCACTTGATCTGATCTATTCATTCAATCGGGTGCGAGTGGACTTACTCTCTGGAAGGCAGGATCGCTTTGACCCCAAAAGTCTCATGATCGAATATCTCTTCGCAGAATCGTTCCACCATCCTGTCGCTCGGCGGCCTGAGGCGAAAAGTTCTCTGCGCGGTCCAAGCCTTGGTAAACGCCTTGGAGTCGTCCAGAGTCATGTCGAGGTTCAGCGTGCCGGCGTCGGCGCGCCGGAAGCGCTCAACCACGTGCAACTGATCGCTGTGCGTGTGGCCCATCCGATCGATCCAGTTGGCGTCTTTGATGCCGACGGTATCGACGACGAGCGCGTCACCTTCCCAATGGCCAATCGAGTGGCCCATCCAGGAGAGCTGCAAATTCTTGGGATGGTCGCGCCCGTCGGTATAGATCTGGCGCACATCGCGCCCAAACAGAATGAGCACACGGCCAGGAAGCTGGACGATCTGCATCTCGGCGCCCACGAAGGCATAGACGCGCAAGGGACCGGGCGGAAGGCAGGCGTAGGCCGGGTCGTTTGAATCCTCAAAATTATTGGGGCCAAACGACGGCTTGCTGGCCTTAAATTGCTCGGCTGCCCAGGGAGTCATGGGAACATCCGGGCCCGCGAGGGAATAGTTATACCAACCGACGCCGCGAGGCGCACGATTCGTCCAAATACCCGACAGCCCTGAGGCAGGCGCTTCTTCCCGGCTGTTCGCCGCCTCCGGCTTGTCGCCGGTCTGCGCGTGTGTGCCCATGGAGAACCACAGGGACGCCAAAACAAGAGTCAAACCCAACGAAAAACTTCGCATTTGGAAATTCCTTCCAAGATGCTAAGGCATTCGTTCAAAGCGAATCGACGACACGCGTGCGCGTCACGTTTGGCGGCGCATCGCCCTTGGCGGTGCAACTCGCAATGGAGTAGGACCGCGAAGGGACGCGACACCTTCGACCTTTGAGAATCCATGTGCGCCGTATAACTTGCGATTAGCGCTGCGCTGGCTGGGCCGGCGCCGCAGGTGGCGCTCCCCGGCCATTCCGCGGCGGCAGTTTTTCCGCGAGCGGAGGCTGCGGTCCGAGCACGGCCGTGAGTGCCGCGTTGGCGCACTCTTCATCCAGTCCCGAGCCGCCCACGCCGATGGAGCCGATCAGAACGTTATCCACGACGATCGGCAAGCCGCCGGACACCCAGTAAGCGTCGAACTTGATGCGCGTAAGCTCGCCGGTAATATCGTCCGCGTAGCGATTCGCGGCCGCGTGCGTGGAACCGTGCGTCTTGAGAGCGGTCTGCGCCTTCCACAACGCCGTCTCCACGTTCACGGGATTTTGCCCGTCCATGCGATGGGCGACCACCACTTGTCCGGACGGAGCGAGGATGAAAACGCTGACGGCAATCTTATTCTGCGCCGCGAAATCAAGGCAAGCCTTGGTGATCTTCTCCGCGGTATCCGCCGAAATCTCTTCGCGGGTCATGGCCTTCTTGGCCGCGTCGCCGGTGACGACGAACTTCGACAGGTTGTCTTGCGCCGAAGCGGTGCCCGCTCCGAGCGCGATTGCCGCCGAGCCCAGCAAAACGAGCAGAGCGGTGCTGGTGTTTCTCCTCATGGTTGATTCCTCCTTGTTCGCGAAAAAACGGTGCGGGAAACCCGTCTCTACCGTGGATAGAGGACGTTAGGCCTGCGGAAATGGTTACAGGGAAGCGTCGTCAGGGTCCCAGGCGCAGTAGAGTGCGGTCACTGTACAAATCTTCCACCTTACATGCAAGCGTCCGCGGGACTCGCCGATGGTCTAGGATTAATCCCGATAAGTCTCTTCTCGAAATCTGGCTATGTGGCGCGCCGTCAAACTCCGTTCAAGAGAAGATCGATTTCTTTCCTGGCTCTGCGGAACATGCTGCGAAGGGCACGCACGACCCAGCGAATCAAAACGAGGATCACGAGCACAAAGGCGAGGGCGATCGTCGCGGCCAAGTAAGGACGCCTGGTGGCGAACCAGGTAAGGAATAGAGCGAGCGTGTCCTCCCCCAGGCTCAAAGTGATATTGGAAAAAGGTTCCGGATAGGGAGTCACGGCCGCGCGAACGGCGGTCTTGCCGCCGTGCGCCACCAGAGCAATTGCGCCTCCCATCAGCGTTGCAAGCAACTGCAATCCTGGAGAGAGCTGAGACGTGGCGGCATAAGCGAGCAGCGCGGCTACCGGAACCCGCACGAACGTATGCAGGGTGTTCCACAGGAGGTCAAAGACAGGAAATTTGTCCGCGAAGAACTCTATCAGGAAAAAAATGGCCGAGCACCCGATCACCCACCAACTGGAGAGCAAGTGCAAAGACGGCGGCAACGGGATCACTCCCGCATGCGCCAAAATACCCAGCGTGGCTACCGTCGCGTACACGTTCAGTCCGGCGGCGAAGCTGATTGCCGTCAGGACGGCGAAGAGTTCGTTGGAGGAGATTCTCACAGCACCGAATATCTTAAGCCAGCCAGTGACCGTACTGCACTCTTCATGCGCTCACATTCCGGGCGGAACTTTGCGGCTGATCTTGTCGAAGAAATTGAAGATGAAGCTGGTGTTGCTCACCGCAACAGTCTGTCCTAGCGATTGAGTTCAAAATGGGTGTATAAGGGAAACACTAGAAGCTTGTGCGTGGGCCTGATCCTCAACGGAAAAATGGAGGTGAGTCGTGAACGGCAAACTCCGGGTCATTTTTTTCCTAGGGCTGGCCGCATCCATCTTTTGCTCACCGCTCGCCGCGCACCATGGCGGGGCGGCATACGACTCAGACAAAAAAGTCACGGTCAAGGGAACCGTCACGGACTGGCTGTGGTCCAATCCCCATTGCATACTCCAGTTCGACGCAAATGATGAGAGCGGCCAGGCCGTGCATTGGGTCACAGAGACGGAAAATCCGTCCAGCATGATTCGCAGCGGCTGGACCAAGGACTCCATCAAAGTGGGAGACGAAATAAGCGTCATGCTGGTGCCGTCCAAGACCGCCGTGCACGTGGGGCGCATCGTCGAGATCACGCTCCCGGACGGCCACAAACTGCAAGGACGGGGATATACGCCAGGCCCGGCCAAGCCCGACGAGTCCGCCAAACCATGACAAGCACCGTGGCGAATGTCTCGCGACTCGCCACTCGCCATTACTCACTGCAGTTCTGCTGAAAATAAGGGGCGCCCAATGTTGAAGAAATTACGCAAGCGCCGGAAGTGGGTTGTACTTGCCTACGCTGAGTTCCGAAGGGCAGCCCGGCGAAATCCGGTAGCCTCAGGGGCTATGCTGGCCGCGTTGATATTCTCTCCTGTCATGATGTTCTCGCCCCGGTTCTCCGCGATGGCACACCCTGAGGAGCGCCTGGCCGCGTCGCCCGCCGGCGGGCAGGGCGCTTCCGCGCAATCGGGAACGGCGCAGGAGCAAGAGGGAGGCGGACAAGAGCTCGACGGCTGGGACCGCCCCATCCTCGCGCTCCCGAAGGATCGGAAGCCAGTACCCGCGCCGCGTCGTGACATCTCCGGAATTTGGGATCCGGGTTTGAACGGAATCGGCATGCTCGGCGCGAAGGCGATGCCGGACGACGGCAAGCCGGAGCATCAGCCGCCGTACACTCCACTGGGCCTGAAGATGCTGGCGCGCGCGAAGCCAAACTCCGGAACCAAAGCTGTTCTGCCGGGGGACACCAATGATCCGGTCTTCAAGGATGGCGATCCCCAAGGAATGCCCCGTGAAGATCTCTATGAGCTGAGAACGATTCAGATCTACCGGTCCACGGAGAACATGGCCATTCTGTACCAATTCAATAAAGTCTGGCGGGTGATCTGGACCGATGGCCGCAAACTTCTCGAAAATCCCGAGCCGCGATGGTATGGATATTCGGTCGGCAAGTGGACGGATGATTTTACATTTGTGGTCGAAACCAATGGGATCCTTGACGACACCTGGATCGATCGAATCGGCCGCCCGCACAGCGCCGATCTGCGCGTGGAGGAGCAATTCCACCGCCCGGATCGCGACCATCTGGAGCTGACCGTGACGATTGACGATCCAAAAATGTATACGAGACCCTGGGTCGCGCTCGACAAACTCGTTTTCGACCTGCAGCCCCCCAGTTTTGATGTCCGGGAGATGATTTGGTCGCCCTCGCAGTATGAGAAATACAACAAATTGATGGGCGTCACTCCGAGCGAAAAAGACGCGCATCACTGAGCGGACAGCCAGGATATGATGAGTCATGGTGTTGGAATGCAGGCTGTTAGCGAGACTGCCAATCCAATGCTGAATAAACGTGATAACATTACGGACAGTATATTTACCTTGTGGTTAGTCCCGAACAAAGATCGGAGGTCCCTCGTGAAATTGCTTCTGGCGCTTGCTCTCGCTGCGAGTGGTGTATTCGTTTCGGGTCCGCTATTCGCGCATCACGGCAACGCGTCGTACGACTCGACGAAGACGGTTACGGTGAAAGGAACGGTGACGGACTACATTTGGGCCAATCCTCATGTGTTCCTGGAGGTCGACTCCAAAGACAATAGCGGCAACCCGGTGCATTGGACCATAGAAGCTCAAAACCCGCTATCCCAGACCGAAGTAGGCTGGACCAAGAATACGTTTAAGCATGGAGATGAAGTCGTCGTGGAAATCATCCCGGCCAAAAACGGGCAGCCCTTCGGGCGTTTCGGCGCCGCGGGACCAACTGCGGGACTGGCAACACAAAAGAGCCTGATCGTGATCAATGGCAAACAATTCAAGCCATGAAAATTCGCTCGGGCGAGTGTTCGCGCCGCAACGATTAGCGGACTGTCCTACTCCAGGTTGGTATGCGGTTTGGCATGCCGTAGTCGAAGGTTCATTTAAAAAGTTGGAGTCTGGCTGACGGAGGGATTTCCGAAATGTCGAAGCGCTGGGCGGTCTTGCTCCTTGCTCTCATTGTAGGACTCATTTTCTCACCCGTTCTTCGAGTTCAAACCGCTGCACAGCAAGCAGCGGGAGGTGAGGCAGTAAAATGGAATAATATCCCGCCACGCAAATCTGCGTACTCCCCGAAAAAATCATCGCCCGCTCCGCGCCGTGACCTATCCGGAATCTGGGACGCAGAAGGATTGGATGGGGGATTCCAGGTGAACGGCGCCGCCGAACACCCGGCACTGTTACCACAAAAAGAGGGACGCGCCGAAGGAGGGCGAGAAGCAGGAGCCGGCGCCGAAGGAGGACAACCCGACGAGACAGGGATTGAGCATCCCCTGCCCTACACGCCTCAGGGGCTGGCGGCGCTCAAAGCTAATAAGCCCTCGGGACCTGGAGTAAGACAAGTCCCCACCTCGCTTTCCAATGATCCACTGGACCAATGCGATCCGATGGGGTTCCCGCGCATGGAGCTTTTTGAATTGAGGACCATCGAGCTCGCGCAGACCGCCAACCAGGTGATTTACTTGAATCAATGGTACGGAAATTGGCGCATCATTTGGACGGATGGACGAGAACTCCCCAAAGACCCGGACCCGCGGTGGAACGGGTACTCGGTTGGAAAATGGGTGGACGATTACACCTTCGTGGTGGAAACGGTCGGGATGAATCCAAGAAGCTGGCTCGATCATGCGGGCCGCCCGCATAGCGATGCGTTGCGGGTGGAGGAGCGCTTTCACCGGGTGGACCATGACAACATGGAGCTCACCGTTAAGATTGACGACCCCAAGATGTATACGCAACCCTGGCTGGGCATCAACAAATTCCCGCTCCACCTACTACCATCTGATTTCGACATGCCAGAGTTGCTCTGCTCGCCTATAGACATGGCCGAGTATAATCGGCGATTTAGCAATTCCGCCCTTCCCTCAACGCCAAAGAAGTAGCGAACGCGAAATCCCACTTAGAGGATCTAGAGGACTCTTTCAAGTCGCGCCAACTGATAATTCTTGTCGGAACTGGCTCAATTCCTGAGGACGATGAAACCTTGCTACTCCCCGGCCATTCGTTCTAGCTGCCAGTGCCAGTCGAGCTGGCGGACGATCTGCGGATGTTCCCGCCAGTTCTTCAGCACTTTCACGTACAGCTCCAGGAAAATCTTTGTGCCGAGGATAGATTCCAGTTCCTTGCGCGCCGAGGTACCGATTTTCTTGAGGGTGCCGCCGCCGCTGCCGATCAGGATTCCCTTTTGTCCTTCGCGGTCGACGTAGATCGTCGCGCGAATGCGGATCAGCTTTTCGGATTCCTCAAACGCGTCGCAGATGACGGCGACGGCATGAGGGACTTCCTGGGTCGTCGCCTCCATCGCCTTTTCTCTTACAATTTCCGCGGCCAGGAAGCGTTCCGGCTGGTCCGTATATTGGTCGACGGGAAACTGCGGCGCGCCCGAGGGGAGATATTCGATAAATTTCTCCAGTACGCGATCGACGCCATCGCCCTTCAGCGCGGAAATTGGGATGATCTCGTCGAATTTTCCGCTTTTTGCCAGAGTTTCGATCATCGGGAGCAATTGGGCTTTGGGAACGCGATCGATCTTATTGAGCAGCAGGAAACGCGAGCCGTCAAAACGCTGCACGCGTTCGACGGCGCGGCGGTCTCCCTGGCCGAACTTTTCGCTGGCGTCGAGCAGGAGCGCCACGACTTCGACCGCATCGATCGCGGCGTCCACTTCGCCCATCATTTGACGGCCGAGCGCGGATTCCGGCCGGTGCAGGCCTGGCGTATCGATCAATACGACCTGCGCATTCGGGCGGTTTACGATGCCCTGGATGCGGTTACGTGTGGTTTGCGGACGCGGCGTTACAATCGCCACTTTTTCTCCGACCAGACGATTCACAAGCGTAGATTTCCCTGCGTTGGGCCGGCCCACTACCGCGACATATCCTGACTTGAATTCTTGCGCCACGCTCGCATGATACCCCGCGAGAGGCGGAAAGGCATGGATTGAATGGCGAAGGACCCTTTGCGATTTTTGTAGGACAGCCACTCTTGGCTGTCCCCGTACAATCTCGGAAGCGTTAAAGTGGACAGCCAAGAGTGGCTGTCCTACTTGAACCGCGAACGCATCTTCAGCAGCGACTATGGGCGTGTTACACTTCCCCGGTTCAACTCCTTTCGCGGGAATATTTCGTCGCACAATGATTTCTTAATTGCTGGAGAATTTCGGATGCCCGCCACGCCGCACACGGAACACCACTTCACCGCGCCGGAATCGGTTCGTGACGTTGTCATTGGGATGTCAGATGGGTTGACCGTCCCGTTTGCCCTGGCGGCGGGAATTACGGGGGCCATCGCCTCGAATCCGCATGCTTCGACGCTGGTGGTTACGGCGGGGTTTGCGGAAATTGCCGCGGGTTCGATTGCCATGGGGCTCGGCGGTTATCTTGCGGCGAAGACGGACCAGGAACATTACGCTTCCGAGCGCGAGCGGGAAGTCCGCGAAATCGTGGAATTGCGGGATGTTGAAATCGAAGAGGTCGCTAAGGTATTTCGCGATTACGGGCTGACGGAAACGGAAATGGCTCCCGTCGTGAAGGCGATTACTGGGAACGATAAATCCTGGGTGGATTTCATGATGCGGTTCGAGCTGGGTCTCGAAGAGCCGCAGCCGAAACGGGCCCGAGTCAGCGCGCTGACTATTGCCGCGTCTTACATTGTCGGCGGACTGATTCCGCTCGCGCCGTATATCTTGCTTTCCGACGTGCAAAGGGGGCTTTATTTTTCGGTGGGAGTGACGCTGCTGGCGCTGGCAGTTTTCGGCTGGGTGAAAGGGACTTTCACCGGGATCAAACCGTTCAAGGGCGCGCTGCAAACCGTCGTGATCGGCGGGCTTGCGGCCACCGCGGCCTTTCTGATTGCCAAGCTCATTAGTTAATTCACAGCGAAAATCTGTGGCGGAACGACAGATTAATATTTCGTACTTTACGAAGCGCCGAAACTGGGAGCGCGCATATCCTCGCGGAGAAACGATGCTTACAAGGAAGCTGCCGGTAACACTGTGCCTTCTGTTACCTTTGCTAATCACCGAATCATTTGCGCAGGAACCTCGCTCAGAATCATGTGACGTACCAGTTGTAGTGACACACTTTGACACGTCGTTTCAGGCCTTAGACACCAGGGATTTCCTAGTTCATTTGGGCACTTCTCCCGTTGCCCTGGAGAGCGCATCTGTCGACCGTGGCCCCAAACGCGTAGCATTGATTCTCGATGCAAGCAGATATGTTCCGGATAGCGAATGGAAAGTTGAGACAGAGATGGCTGCTGTTTTGGTCGGCTATGCGAGACCATCCGATTTGTTTTCGGTGCAGCTCGTGGGAAGAGAAAACGCGGCGGAAGATCTCTTATCCCCCGCCGAAGCTAGGGAGCAGTTGCGAGAACTAGGGTCGTCCCGGCCGCCGCGCGTCGATTCGAGTGAAAGAGTTTATGATGCCCTATTTGCCGCTGCTAAACGTCTCAGCCCACCGAAATTCGGCGATGCGCTGGTCCTATTTGGCCATATGTACGATGCGGGAAGCAAAACTAGCTCTGATCGCCTATTGGGACTGATCATGAAAGGGAAACTGAGAATCCTCGGCTTCGACTTTTCAGACCCCTTGCCAATAGCTTTGGCGCCCGGCTTTGATCCGAACAATTTCCCCCCTGAAAGCTCGTCGCCGAAAGAGCTAGACAAAATGATAAATGAGACGGGATACCGTTTCGACTTTGAAGCCATGGAGACTCTCAACCATCCCGGCCAGATGCGCCGCTTTGAAAGTTTTCTAGCCGATCTATATAAACGAATATCTGAGCCTTATCGGCTCAAGGCTCTGGCGTTTGCTTCGAGCAGCAGGATCAAACTCGAAATCAAGATTGCGAACTCAGAAGAGCGGAAAATAAGGCCCACGGACATGTACTATCCGCAGTTCATTTTCCCCTGCGTCGAAGTAAAAGTCGCCACGCCTTGATTCAGTCCCGTCAGGAGGCCGTCACTGCCGCGGTAATGCGTCGCGCCCTGAGCCGCAGCACTTTGCGCTGATTGGCTTCCAGGATTTCAAAGCGCAGGCCGCCGTAATCTACATGTTCTCCCGCGGCGGGCACGTGGCCGGAGATGTGATTGAGCAGGCCGCCGATGGTTGTCGCGGATTCCTCTCCACTGACGTTCCATTCCACGCCGAATAGTTCCTGAACTTTTTCCACGGACACGCTGCCGCGCAGGATCAGGCTTCCGTCCGGCTCGCGCACGGCATCGGGAGACGGAACGCGGTCGTCCTCGCCAATTTCGCCGATGATTTCTTCCACCAGATCCTCGACCGTCACGACTCCCGCGACGGAACCGTGTTCGTCCACGACGATCGCCATTTGCTGGTTTCGCCGCTGCATTTCTTTCAGCAGATCGGAGCCGTGCTTAGTTTCAGGGACGAAGAAGGCCGGGCGCGCGAGTTCCCGCACCTTTCGCGTCGCGGCTTCGCTTTCCGGAATCTGAAGCAAGTCCCGGGCAAATGCGATCCCGGTAATGTCGTCGAGCGAATCTTCATACACGGGGATGCGTGAAAACTTGGTGTTGATCAGGACTTTGCGCAGGTCGGCAACCGTGGCGTTGGCGGGGATGGCGATCACATCGGGACGCGGCGTCATGAATTCCAGGACGCGCTTGTCGCTAAACTCGACGACTTGCTCGATCATTTGCGCTTCGCCGGGATCGAGAATTCCTTCCTGCTCGGCGGCATCGACGAGCGCTCCGATTCCCTCATCCTGCGCGGGCGAGCCGTCGGCGGGTTGCTCGTCGGAAATACGCGCCAGAGAACCGGCAAGATCGAGCAGCACGCGAAACGGCCAAACGATCCACAGAAACGCCCGGATGATTAATGCCAGGCGGACGAGCCAGCGTCCTTTTGTGCGGGCGAGCATGAAGTCCGGAATAAACTGCGAAAGCAAAAGCACTTCGACGAGCACGTAGACGAGGGCCTGCAGCAACGCGTCCCACGTGCCCGGGACAAAAACGATTACGCCGCGAGCGGTCTCGGCAGTGACCAGCACCAGCCACAGATTCGCGAGCAGGCGAAATCCCGTCGTTGCGCGCGTGCGTTCCATGCCAAAGTGAGGTTCGATTTCGGCCTCGAAGAGTTCGAGATGCTCGCGGACGCGGCCTTTGTTCACGCGGCCCAACTCCCGGTATATGCGGTCGAGGTACGAGAAAATGACGAGACCCACGCCGAGGGCCGAGATTCCGAGCACGTAAAGAAACGTCATCATCGTCCGGCGGCTCCCAATTGCCCGGCAACTCCCAGCCGTTTTCGCAGGCGGCGCTCGAGGCGGTCCATCTCCCCGTGGTCGGTTTCGTGGTCGAAGCCCGCCAGATGAATCATGCCGTGAAGAATCAGGATGCGCATTTCAACGGGCAAGGAACGCGAAAAGCGGCGCGCGTTGCGCCGCGCGGTTTCCGGCGAGATGGCAATGTCGCCGATATATTTCGCTCCTTGCGCCGGGCGAGCGCCATTCGCGGGAAAGGAGAGCACATCCGTGGGCCCTTGTTTCTTGCGGAAGGTCTCGTTGAGCCGCGACATGGTTTCGTCGCTGATCAACTGAATGGTTACAGACTCGGGAGCGAAGCCGAGCTCGCGCCGGACGCGTTCGTAGAACTGCAGCAACGGGTGGAGAGCCACAGGCACGCGGCGCTGGCGGTTGATGATCATCGAAATCTGGGAAATTGTTGAGCAGGCTCCCAACGGACAGCCTGCTGGATAACACGACATTTTGTCATTCCGAGCGGAGCGAGGAATCTCTCTTCGATTTTTAGGTGAGAAAAGAAAGAGAGATTCCTCGCTCCGCTCGGAATGACAAAAATAAAACGCGCTTTCCGGCGACCCTCCTGGCGCTGGCACCCGTTAGTTAGGAGTCTCGGACTTGCCGTTTTCCGGAGACGCGTTGCGCCGAGCCTCGCCTCCTCCAAACTCTTCGTAGGCCTTAATGATCTGCTGCACCAGGTTGTGGCGCACCACGTCCCGTTCGTCGAACTTGATGAAGGAGATCCCTTCGATGCGGCTGGTCACTTCCAGCGCTTCGACCAGGCCCGACTTTCGCCCGGCGGGCAAGTCGATCTGCGTGACGTCGCCCGTAACCACCGCCTTGGAGTTGAATCCAAGGCGCGTCAGAAACATTTTCATTTGCTCGCTCGTCGTGTTTTGCGCTTCGTCCAAAATGACGAACGAATCGTTGAGCGTGCGGCCGCGCATGAACGCCAGCGGCGCAACTTCCACGATTCCCTTCTCCAGAAATCTCTCCAATTTGTCGGCGTCGAGCATGTCGTACAGCGCGTCGTAGAGCGGGCGCATGTACGGATCGATTTTTTGCTGAAGCGTGCCGGGAAGAAACCCGAGCCGCTCGCCCGCTTCGACCGCAGGGCGCGCGAGGATGATGCGGTCCACTTGCTTGGTGAGGAGCGCAGAAACCGCCATGGCCACGGCCAGATACGTTTTTCCCGTTCCGCCCGGACCGACGGCGAACGTCATGTCGTGCTTCTCGATCGCTTCCATGTATTGCCGCTGGTTGGGACTTTTCGGCGTTACATTTTTCTTTCCGAAAATCCTGGGCCGCGCCGGAGCGCCGGGATCAAGGACCTGGCGCAGCGTCGTCTTGGAATCCTGCGTCGCCACCTTGATCATGGCTTTTACGTCGCCATTGCTCATGCGGCGCCCTTCTTTTACGAGTTGATTGTATTCCGTGACGATTCGGACGGCCCGATCGACCTGGGCAGCCTCGCCCTCGATGGCAAGGTGACGATCGTCTTGCAAATGCGTGGTGACGCGCAGCGCGGATTCCAGCAATTTGACGTTTTCGTCTAAAGTGCCAAAGAGGGACTCGACCTCGCCTGCAATTTGAACGGTGCGTCGCATGGAAGATTCGGCCGGCCGGGCTTCTGAATGCCGCCAACCGATGCGGTAGAAACCTCCGCCCTCACAAGAGGGTACTGAAAAGCGTACTTGAAAGGGGCGGAGGGGTCAAGGATATGCACAAAACATTGCACACCAATGAGATAGCAGAGGCTCTGATCCCAGCAGAGAATCTTGAAGCCTGGTTTAATGATCGCCGGCCGGAATAGTGAGTGCGTCAACCTCGCTGGTAGAGACATCGACTCCGGTACCCGACGATTGCACGTCTCCGCCCACCAGAATCAACCTGTTGCCGATCGCGCCGGCCGCAAGCCCGTGCCTGCTGACTGGCATTGGCGGCATGACTGACCATGTATTGCTGGCCGGATCGTAGGCTTCGACGGATTTGAACGTGGCCATGATGTGCGTATCCTGGAATTCGCCGCCGGCCACGTAGATGCGTCCGTTGATCACGGCATATCCGAGGGCGCTGCGCGTCGAGGGCATGCGGGCGCGCGTGGCGCTCCATTTGTCTGTGGCAGGATCGTATTCCTCGACAACGGAAGTATCCGACGCCAGGCCGATGAATGCCGCTCCAACACGTCCGCCGATCACGTAAATCTTTCCGTTCACTGCGCCAATGGCGGCATGGTTGCGCGGGGTCGGCATGGGACTTCTCTCGCGCCAGGTGTTGGACTCAGGATCGTATTCCTCAACGTTTCCGACGGAGACCTGAGGTGTTGTTTGACTGACGGCGATATCGGTGGAGCCTGGAGGAAGGGTTACGCCACCGATCACATAGATTTTATCGCCAACCGCGGTGGCCACGGGCGAACCTCGCTTAATAGGCATGGGCGCCAAAGCCTTCCAGGAATCGGCGGCCGGATCGTACTCCCAAGCGTTGTTGATCGGAACCCACGCCGGGGGGCCGGACGGCGGATACACGAATCCGCCGAACGCATAAATCTTCCCGTGATACTCCGTAAACGCGACGTGGTGCGATGGAAGCGCCATCGGCTTTTTCTTGGTCCAATGATCGGTGGCAGGATCGTATTCGTAGACCAATCCTTTCGGGTGCCAAACCGGAATAAATCCAGCGAAGACATACATCTTTCCGCCTGCCGCCGAGCCCAGAATTTCCTCGGCGGGCTCTGGAAATGGCGCGAGCTTTTCCCATTTGGCCTGCGCAAGAGCAGAAGGCGCCGCGGCGCTGAAAGAAACCATCGCAACGGCCAATTGCAACCCCGTGAGAACAATCTTTTTGAAAGTCATGATCGACCCCTCATCTTCGGATGCGCGGTACTATACAACGGACTCGTCCACACTGCATCCTATAGCCGCATTTTTCATGGGACTGCCGTGCTTGCTATCCTGCATTGTGAGCCATTTCTGATCGTCGATGGTAGGAGCTAGACGAGATGAAGTTCAAATCACCTAGTTCGCTTCAATCGTGGCTGTTCTTGGCAGGTGTCGTATTTCTGCTTCTAATGGCTTTGCTATTTGGAGTTGCATCGATATTAGCTGCGCACGAGCAAGCTCGCACCCCGGGCGTCAGAAATCTTGGGGTTGCGGCGACATGGGTGGCATTTGATATGCCCATCTGGATTCTCGAGTTTGCTGGTTTAAGCTGTTTGATTCTTGCTGCTCTTGTCTCGATTTTTCGATCGATTCTCCCTTCCAAAGCAAGGTAAGTCACTTCGGCGCGAGCACGTTCGTTGACAAAGAGTGGCGCGTCCGCTAGTGTATTTTCATTGCAATCCATGCAAACAGGAGAGTTGAATGGCGCAGGGCGCACCTACTAAAGTAAAGAAGCGTAAGAAATCGGTAATCAAGCGGGCCAAACAGGCGCGCATGCGCGCGGAAATCAACCGCGCGAACACGACTCGCGTGCGCACGATCATGAAGAAACTGCGCAGCGCAATTGCCGCGAAAGATTCCACGTCTGCAGGGACTCTGCTTCGCCCCACACTATCCGCGATTGACCGCGCGATCAGCAAAGGCGTGCTTGAGGAGAACACGGGCAATCGCTATAAATCGCGGTTGAGCGTGGCCGTAAATGGTCTGGCAGCCGCCGCGAAAGCGTGAGGTTGAGTAGCACAGCCACTCTTGGCTGTGTGATTTTGTAAGCCGCACGCGCAGACTATACCTTCCTACATCGATGGCAAAACCCACACAGCCAAGAGTGGCTGTGCTACCAAAGAATTTTGTCGTCGTCATCGCTGCGCGGGTGTGGGAGACGCGAGCTGCGTTACCAGGAATTCCATCACGGCGCGCTGGTTTGTTCCGCCGGATTTCAAGCGGTTGTCGGCTTCGTAAAGCGCGGCCAGACCGCCCGTGAGCTGCGTCTTCGGAAATTTTCTCGATTGCTCCACTGCTCTTTCCGCCCCATTCCCCCGCATTTTGAGGCGGCTCCTTACCTGCCATTCCGGCGCACCCGCCGGCACTTCCTGCGCCTCGAGAAGTTTTCGGTAGGTCCAGGCCAACGCGCCTAACAAGGCCGGCGCCTGCTCGCCTTCGCTCAGCAGCCTGTCGAGAAATTCCAGGGCTTGCGCAGGCTTCCGTTCTGCAAGCATATTCGCCAGATCCCACACCTCATACTTCCGCGCGGAGATGACTAGGAGATCAACGTCCTTCAGCGTGATCTTTCGCCGGTCGCCCGCATAGGCGGACAGTTTCTCGAGTTCCGTGTGGATCGACGCGAGATCGCCATTGAGAATGTCGCACAACTCGTCTGCCGCGTCGGGTTCGAGTGTTACACCCAATTCCTTGGCCATTTCTACGGACAGGGGCACCGCGAGCTGCGCGCGTTGAGCAGGCTCTTTCGAAAGCTCCACCGAAACCGTCAGCGTTTTCTCACCGAGCACTTTGGCGAGGCGCATACGCTGATCCAGTTCGGCTGCCTCAAAGACGAGAACGGTGAAGGGGGCGGGCTTGTCCAGATATTCGGAAATCTGCTTCACGAGTGAATCCCGCGAATCGTCTCCCAGGCGCTCGAGGGCTTCCGTTTCGCTGACGAAAATCACCTGCTGGGGTGCGAGCATGGGCATTGTCCGCGCCTGCCCCAGGATCGCGGAAACGTCATCGTCGTCCGCGGAAAATTTCAGGACGCCCCAGTCGCGCGCGCCCTCGGCCACGTACACGTCGACTAGTTTCTTGCGGCACATGTCGCGAAGATAGCTATCGCTGCCCACCAGGAGAATCCCCGGAATGGGCTTGCCTTTCGCGAGGCGCGCCAGGAGTTCGTGCGGAGAGACGGTGGCCATCAGAAATTCTCCAGAACATCGGCGACGAGCCGGGAGGCAAAATCACGCGACATCCGTTCGAGCGCGGGCCCCTGCTCGTCAAAGAATTTAGCAGGATCGGTGGAAATTTCGTAGGGCTGGCGAAAAAGATAGTCGTCGTTTTTGTAGAGCACTTTCTTCGTCTCGCGCTCTTCAAGCGATACCTTCATATGAACGGAGATGAGCATCGTGGTGGCGCGCGCCGTCGTCGTATTTACCGTCGGAACGGACGTGGAGTTGGGAGTCGTAGTTGGAGTCGTGTCAAACACCGCGGGAATGGCCTCGAAACTGGTGATTTCTCCGTGCAGCACCGCGTCCGCGGAATCCTCGGAAGAAACGATGCGGTACTTCGTGCGAGCGATGAATTCGTGGACCACGGCCTCGGTCATGCGCTGCTCGATGCGATAGCGGGGCGTGTCGTTCTTCAGCGCGGGCACCGCGATGACTTTCAGGCCAGGAGGAAGCTCGGAGGCCGTTCCGCCGACGTGATAGCCGCAGGCGGAGAGGAAGAGGGCCACAGAAAGGCAGAGGCAAAATGGGAGAATTTCAAATCTGAAATTTGAGATTTCAAATGTGAGATCTGACATTTGAGCTTTGACATTTGCAATTTGCGATTTGAGATTTGAAATTTGAGATCCGAAATTTGGAATTTGAAATTTGAAATAAGAGCCATTCCGCAGGGCTGGTGTCTCGATTACGTAATTCTCCAGGGCCTCGATCGGTTCCCTCGCCCGCGCTTTGATTGTGTTTTTCCGTTGCACGTCGATTAGGTCTTTCGGCTGCGTTTTGATTGCGCGAATCGGTATTTTCGGCAGCGCGCCTTGTTCCTATATTACGAGGCGAGCAGCTTTTCCGCGATGGCTACGGCGGTAGCTGACGGGACGCGCAAATTGTCCGCGGCGCCCCACAGCCAGACACCGGTTTCGATGCCCGGGTCGCGTTCCGGTTGCCTCAATACAGGCCGGACTTCCTCAACGACGTTCACATTCGCGGGCGGCTCATCTTTCGGCCGCGCGACTTTCAGACCTGCACGTTGCAGGCGGGACGCCAGATCATCGAGCGCGGGAGCGGTTTTGAATTCCGCATACGCCGTGAAGGCGTGCGAATAGAAGACCGGCGCCTGGACCAGCATGATGGCAGGCACCGGAACGCACCCTGCAAGATACCTTCGAGATTCGTTGGCGATTCTTGACCGCGCATCGGCCAACTTTATCCTGCTTTCCGGGCCGTAGCTGGAAAGCATGTTAAACCCGACTTGCGTATCAAAGACGGTTTGCGACACGGGTTGGAAGGACAGGAGTTTCACGACCTGACTTTCCAGTTCCTCGATCGCTTCCGGGCCATGCTCCGATACTGGCTGAAGTACGGTCACGACAAGGCGCTCGAGTCCGGCCGGGGCTAGCGCCGCCGAAATGGAGATCGCCGCGTCGGCGGGAGCGGAGGGTACAGCAAACAGGCTTTGTGGCTCGCCGGGGGGAACGCCTTCTACTGGCGATGTGAGTACCGCGTCCAGCGTGGGGATCCACATCCTGGCGTTTGTGTCCCCCCCCAAGCCTCCGCTGAGGTCGATCACGACCGCGCCGGCGCGGCGCGCTTCCGAGGCGTGACGCTTGGAGAATTCCGGCGATCCGGTAAAGAACGCGAATCGCACGCGCTCGAAACTTTCTTCGGTGACGGTTTCAATGATGGCAGGCTCACCGCCGGCTTCGGTGAGCGTTCCTGCGACAATCTCCTCATCAAGAAGACGAATATCGCTCGCGGGAAATTTCGATTCTTCGAGCCACAGATTTAATTCCTTGCCGAGGAGAGAAGACGCCCCCGCGATGGCTACCCGAACCGCCTCTTTGGGGGGAGTCATGTCTTGGGGGTATGCGAGACCAGATATTGGCGGAGCACCCGTGCGAGATGGAGGGTGACGCCCGAGGCAACGAAGACGGTCGCAATGATCATCAGCGCGTCTTCAGAATCAGCGAATATCCACCAAACGAGCAGCCCCATGACGATCACCAGAAACGACTTTTGGCGCGCCAGCACGGGAATATCCTTAAAGCTGCGGTACCGCACCCTGCTGGACATGAGAGCCGCATCCGCGATGACCACCACCATCCAGAAGACCGACCAGCGCCAGTCCTCAATCGGCGTTTTGATCTTGTGCACCGTGGCGGCAATCAGCCCTGCGGCGGCCGGGCAAGGCAGGCCAACGAAATATTTTGATCCTGTTCCGGGCGCCATCCCTTGAATATTGAACCGGGCCAAGCGCCAGGCGCAGCAAATCACAAAGATAAGCGCCACCCACCAGCCGATCCCGTGCAAACGTCGAATGTCGAGCAAGTCGGTTTCGGCAATGCCACGCACCCCCCAGGTAAAGGCGAGCGCCGCCGGGGCGATTCCGAAACTGACCATGTCAGCCAGCGAATCAAACTGTTTGCCGAATTCGCTGCTTGTGCCCGTGGCCCGGGCCACGAAACCGTCGAAGGAATCGAATAGGATGGCCAAGCCGATAGCCTTGGCCGCGTTGTCCAAATCCGTGCCGCCGCCCTTGAGCGTGGACATGACGGCATAGAAGCCGCAAAGCATGTTGGCCACGGTCATGGAACTGGGCAAGAGGTAGATGCCGCGGCGGAGCTTGAGATTGGCCCGCCGGACGCCGGGAAACCCGAGTTCGTGCTGTTCGAAGTCGCTCATTTCCATCGCGCCAGGATGCTCGTACCCCCCGCCACGTGCTGCCCGGGCCGAACCTGAATTTCGACGCCTTCGGGAAGCCAAATATCCGTGCGTGAGCCAAAGCGTATCATACCTACGCGCTCGCCCCGCATCACGGAATCGCCGACCGCTTTCCAACAGATAATACGGCGGGCAATCCATCCGGCGATCTGTTTGAAGACCACTTCCCCGCGGTCGCTCTGAATATGAAACGAATTTTGCTCATTCTCCGCCGAGGCCCGGCCGCGCATGGCTGCGTAGAATTTGCCCGTACGGTACTCGATGGCGGTGATGCGTCCCGCGACGGGCGAGCGGTTGACGTGCACGTCGAAGATCGAAAGAAACACGCTGATCCGGCAGCCTGGCTCGCCGTTGAGCGATTCTTCCACGACTTCCATTACGCGCCCATCTGCCGGGGAAACGATCGTGTCCTGATCCGGCGGCGGCGTCCTTTCGGGATCGCGAAAGAAAAACATTACAAAAAGACCGAGGAAAATCAGCACGCCGCCAAGCCAATTCCAGTGGAATACGACAGCGATGATGCCGGCGAGCAGCGGGCCTGCGGCAAACTTGTAGCCGTCTTTTATCATGCACGTCCTTGTCAGGAGGGGAAACGGCGACACTCCTGGTGCGACTGCAAATATTCTATCTCAATTGGGCAATGCGCGGAGAGTTAGCGCGCTGCGGGAGGATGAAGGCGCTGCGCGATGTGGCGCTCCATCGCGTCCTTGACTCGCAACTTTAATTTTTTGAGGGTAGCTTCTTGCTGAAGGTCTTCCAGATTCAGGTAGGAGGATTGCGAAAGCTGTCTTAGCTTGTCTTCGTATTCCGAATGCAACTGCGTGAGTTTCTGAAACTCTTGGTCATATGTCAGAAGTTGCTCGCGTATCTCTCGATTCAAGGTCGGCATAGTGTGCCTCCTGACCAATCCGAATTGTGAATGGAGTGTTACATGACAAGTCGAAGCTAGCACAATGCATTGCGCTCGCCAAGTATATTTCAACAAAAATTACGGAATTTTTTCCTCAGTGTGCGAAACGAGCAGCACCGCATCCTCGATGGGATCGTGATAATAATTTGGCCGGCGCCCGCATTCGCGAAATCCCATTCCCGCGTAGAAGCCGATCCCTCCTGCGTTGGAAGCGCGCACTTCAAGGTACGTTCGCCGCGCGCCTGCCAGTCGGGCGTGTTCCAGCGCGAAGTTCACCAATTGAGTTGCTATTCCCCGCCTCCGGAACTCCTTCCCGACAGCCAAATTCAAGATCTCGAATTCGTCCGCGGCAACTCGCCCGATTAGGATTCCCGCAACGCGTCCTTCCAGTTCCGCCGCCAAGCCAATCCCCTGGGAATCCGATTCCAGCAGACTCTCTCTTGACCATATCGACGCTTCAGGGCTTTCCTTCAGTATTAAATGCGCGGCGGAGGCGTCTGACGCGGTCATTCGCCGGACCGTGACCGCAGGGGAGTCGCCAATTTTCTCGCCTGGAGCGGGCATCACCCATCCTTCCATGCCGACTCGGCATCGGAACGCCGCACGTAATTGGCATCGAGGCGGAGCGAATCGACCAAGTCTCCGCGCTTGGCTCTCTCGAATCCGAGCCGCCCGATCGCGGGAGCCAGAGCCGCGGATACTTGTACTATTCGCGTCCCAGGCAGAACTTCGCTGAGGAGAGCGGCCGGGAGCACGTCCGGCGTCGGCGAGACAAGTTGCACGAGTTCGGGTGACTTCACCTTCACCAATTCCAGAAACTCGTCCACCGACAGAATCGACTCGTCGCTGGCAAGAGAGAGAGCTGTCGTCTCTCCGGGAATTCTTCGATAAATTGCGCCGAAGATCTGTCCGCGGCGGGCATCCAAAAATGGCGCGATGAAGTGGCCGGCTGGTGCGCTGGGAGTCTCACCCACCAGGGATTCCGCGGCAATGGCCTCCAACCCACTGACCGCTGCGATGGGTTTTCCATGCACCTCCGCCCAGGCTTTTACCGCCGTCAAACCGACGCGCAGCCCAGTGAAAGAGCCGGGGCCAGCCGCAACCGCAAATACATCGACTTGATCCAGGCGGAATTTTGCCCTGTCCTGCAGCAGGGCGATATCGCGAAAAAGCCGCGAAGAATAGGGCGTTTCTTCGTATCCGGACACCTCGGCCAGGATTTCGGAGTCTCGCAAAACGGCGGCACTTCCCGTTCGAGTGCTCGTATCTACGGCCAGAATCAGCATTTAGCCATTCTAATGCATGCAGAGCCGGGATTTAAGGAAGGAAGTTATCCGTCTACAAGGAACCTGTTAAATCTTGGTAAAAAATGCTGTGCAATTCAGGGACCAATCTCGAATCAAAAAATCGCATAACTTGCTGATTCTAGGAGAAATATCTTGACTTCACTTTCCCCAAGGTGCAAACTTTCTTAGCTTACCTCGAGGGGGCTTCCGACCATGGATTATAAGATAGGGGATAAGGTCGTCTATCCTAACCACGGCGTTGGGATGATCGAGCAAATCAATTTCGGGATATTGAATGGGCGTACGGAAAAGTATTTTATGGTTAAGATTTTAGCCAGCGGCCTGAAAGTCATGGTTCCCGCGACCAACGCCGAATCGGTTGGTTTGCGGCACGTGATTCGAAACGGAGAAACGCTCAAGGTTCTGAGTTTTCTGGAAAAGGGCAAGCCGAATTCGCACCACGATTGGAAACATCGGTTCAAAGAGAATTCCGAACGAATGCGAACCGGCGAGCTCATTGAAGTAGCAGCCGTACTGAAGAGCCTAGTATCGCTCAGCCGCACCAAGCCGCTTTCCTTCCGCGAAAAGAAAATGCTGGAACGGGCCAAATTCCTCCTCGTCAGCGAACTCGCCACCGCCAGAAATACTTCCGCCGAAAATGTCGAAGACGTACTGGTCAAGTCACTCGCAAAAGCGCGGTTGCAGATGCCTTCACCGATTGAAAAGCCCGAGGGTGTTGAGTTCTAGCTGCAATTTTCGTTTTCCTAAGTTCCAGAAAAGCCTCAAGGCCATGACGCCTTGGGGCTTTTAGCTTTTCTGCGCGCTGGCCTCGGCGCTTTCTGCGTTTTTCCCCAACCACCTCCGCCCGGAGTTTCAATCCGGATCAGCGCTCCTGCCGGGGCTCGGAATGTGCATTTGGAAGGAAGGCGACGCGTCTTTCCTCCGACGATGATTTCATTTTTCCCCGGACTCCCGGGAGAGCCACCCATCAGTCCATACGGTGGTAGTTTCCTTCGGTCCGATAGGATTCCCGCCTGGACGTCGGCCAGCATTTCGATTTCTCGGACGATGCCTTCGCCGCCTGGAAATTTCCCGCGCCCGCCCGAACCTCCCCGCAGCGCATAACGGTGAACGCGGACGGGGTAAATATGCTCGAGAACTTCGATGGGAGTATTGAGCGTGTTGGTCATGTGGCTGTGCGCGCCGTTATTTCCCGGGTGGCCCGGGCCGCCTCCCGTTCCACCTGCAATTGTTTCGTAATAGGCGAAAGGTTTCCCGCCGTGCCGCGCGTCGCTTCCGCCAAAGGTTAGATTGTTCATCGTGCCCTGGCTTGCGGCGGGAATGCACGAGGGAATCGCACGGGCGAGAGCCTTGAGAAGCGCGTCCACGATGCGTTGCGATGTTTCCACGTTTCCGCCCGCCACGGCTGAGGGCGGGAGCGCGTTTACGATTGTGCCGGCTGGAGCGATCACGTGGATCGATCGCATCAGGCCGGATGTGGCCGGGACTTGTTCATCCAGCAGGCACCGGAAAACGTAGAAGACGGCGGAATCCGTGATGGCTGCGACGGCGTTGACGCTGCCGGCGCATTGCGGCGCGCTTCCTGTAAAATCAACCTCCGCGTTTTTTCCGCGAATGCAGATCGTGACGGCGATGCGCAGCGGCTTGTCCGTCACGCCATCGTCGTCCAAAAAATCTTCGGCGCGGTAAACGCCCTCGGGAATCGACGCGATCGTCGCCGCCATCATCCTGGCCGAGTAGTCGAGCAAGTGGCGCCCGTAGGCGATCACTTCCCTGCTCCCGTATTTAGCGACGAGCGCCTTCAGGCGGCGCTCACCGATGCGGCACGCGGAGATCTGCGCGGTCAGATCGCCTTCGCGCTCACGCGGGGTGCGCACATTGGCGAGGAGAATCGCCATCACGTCGCGCGCGATGCGGCCCCGCACCATGATTTTCACGGGAGGGATGCGCAAGCCTTCTTCAAAAATTTCTCGCGAAAGACCCATCGAGCCTGCGTGCGCGCCCCCAATATCGGCATGGTGCGCTCGATTGGCGATGTAAAACAGCGGGCGCGAGGAACGCGGCGCGAAAACTGGCATCACCATCGTCAGGTCTGGCAAGTGCGTTCCCCCTGCGTATGGGTCGTTCAATAGCGCAACGTCTCCGGGAGCAAGCTTGAACGCGCGGAGCGCTGCCTGGACCGACATGGGCATCGATCCCAAATGAACGGGCATGTGATCGCCCATGGCGAGGACTTCGCCGGTTGCGTCAAATACGGCGCAGGAGTAGTCGCGGCGCTCTTTGATGTTGGGAGAAAACGCCGATCGCCGCAGCGCCGCTCCCATTTCTTCCGCGACGGAATGGAAGAGATTCTTGAAAATCTCCAGGCGTATGGGGTCCACTCTCATCGGTGCGGCTCCAGGATGAGGTTTCCGTTTCGATCGACGTGGCCGGACCATTCGGGAGGGATTAGCGTCGTCGCGCTGTATTCCGTCACGATGGCGGGGCCGGGGATGCGGTTTCCGGCGCGCAGCTTCGCGCGATCGTAAATGGGCGTCAATTTTCGGAGACCGTGGAATAGCGCTTCGGACTTGGAGACGAGTGCGCGCGCGGCGCTCGGGCCGCCTGGCTTCAATTTTGGCAAAGCCGGTTTCGGCGTGGGCCCTGTGAAGCGCGCCCGAATGTTCACGACCTCGCACGCGCGGGCGCGGTCGAAATACCCGTAGCGCTTTTCGTGAGCGCGGTGGAAGGCAGAGATGAAGTCTCCGTTGAAAGGGACGTTCAATTCGTACGATTGTCCTGAATAGCGCATGTCGAGAGAACGGTGGATTTGAGTCGAGCCGCCGGAAAAACCTTCGGCGCGCATTTGTTTGCGGCCTTCCTTTTCCAATATGGCAAACGCGTGGTGCAGTTCCGTTGTCGTCTTGCCGGGACTTTGAACTATCAGGCGAACCGTGCGGGACAAATCTTTCGTCACATCGGCGCGGAGGATGCCGAGCGCGGAAAGCGCTCCGGGAAAACATGGCACCAGGACACGCGGAATTTCGAGCGCCGCTGCCAGTTCGCAGGCATGGAGCGCGCCCGCGCCGCCGAACGCCACGAGCGTGAAATCGCGCGGATCGTGCCCACGTTCCACGGATATGACGCGAATGGCTTTCTCCATCACGGCGTTGGCCACATCGACGATTCCTTGCGCGAACGCTTCGACGGACGACATTGGCCCACGCTGCCGATTCATGTAACTTCGCGCCCGCGGCAGGTCGAGTTTAAACTCTCCTCCCAGCAGCCCTGATTCCGGGATGCGTCCCAGAATGAGATTCGCGTCCGTCACGGTCGCCTTCTCGCCGCTCCCGTAACAAATCGGGCCGGGCTCCGCTCCTGCGCTTTCGGGGCCAACGCCCAACGCTCCAGCGCGGTCGAATCGCGCAATCGATCCGCCACCCGCGCCCACCGTGTGAATATCCAGCATCGGGACTGCGACAGGCATCCCCGAGACGACGCTTTCGGATGTGATTGCGAGAGTTTCTCCGTTTCCGCTGTCCATGAGGGTTACGTCGGTCGACGTGCCTCCCATGTCGAAGGTAATGATGCGGTCGAATCCGGCAACTTCGGCGACATACTGTGCGCCGAGGACGCCTCCCGCGGGGCCAGACAGAATCGTTCGAACAGGGTCTCGGGCGGCTGCTTCCGCCGAGAGAATGCCTCCGTTCGACTGCATGATGCGAACCCGTGAAACTGCCCTCCCGCTCTCTGTGCGTTTCGAGCGAGCGGGCGCGGTCCTCGACCGCGCTTCGGCGATCCTCTCGATTTCCGAGAGATAGCCGCTCATCACCGGAACGAGATACGCGTTGACGACGGTCGTGGAGGTCCGCTCGAATTCGCGATATTCGGGAAGGATTTCATGCGAGATGGAAAGGGGCAGTCCTGTGGTTGCGAGGGCTCGTGCCAGTAGTTTTTCATGGGCCGGATTCACAAAGGAAAAGAGCAAGCAAACGGCGACGGACTCCGCCCCGCTGCGGACAACCGCGCTCGCGATTCGCTTGACCTCCGCTGTGGACGGCGGAAGCAAGACGCGGCCATCGGAATCCAACCGTTCGCGCAGGCCGAGGCGCCGCGCCCGCGGAACGAGCGGCTCGCCCTTCTCGAACAGCAGATTGTAAAGTTGCGGGCGAGCTTGCCGGCCAATTTCGAGGACGTCTTCGAAGCCCGCGGTCGTGACAAGGGTGACGCGCCCGCCTTTTCGCTGGAGAAGCGCGTTCGTGCCAACCGTAGTGCCGCAGACGAGTTCGAGACTGGCCAGATCGGCGCGGGACTCGCGGATTCGGTCGAGCGCATGTGCGATCGCTTCGGATGGTCTGGCGGGCGTGGACGGGACCTTCAGAATTTCAAGGTGCCCGCCTCGAAGAAAAACACAGTCTGTGAATGTGCCGCCGGTATCTATCGCAATGCGCATGAAAACGGGGATTGTATCGCAAGTTGAGAGTTCACCGTTGAAAGTTGAGATATCGGCTGGGTCAAAGGCAGTTAAATATTTGCTTCCAGGGAAGACCTACCGGAACCGGATATACTGCGCACCGTACTTCATCACGTCCTTGCCGGAAACCTGTTGGGCCCTATTAATTCGAGCGGCGACGAAGATGTTTGCTTTCCCCTTGGAATACGGGACGGCAACCTCGATTCTCGAGCCCTCGATATAGGCCTTGGAGCTGACGAAGGAAAGCCCCCCGCGCGAAAGGTCTTTGACCTCGACGATCTCCTCCTCAAACCCTGGATGGCGTATGCACGCCTTCATCTTTACGTGCACGCGCACGTGTTTTCGTTTATTGTATGCGCGGTCCGCAAGCTCGACCAACGATCCCGGCACCGTCGCGGCTTGGACTCCGGAATCTACGGCGGGCAGCTCGTTGGGTGTTTGCGACCAAAGGGTCCACGTAGCACACTGGCTGCAAGATCGCGGGAGGCTGTGGTTCCCTTCAAAAACGTCCGTTTCGAGCTCATCCAGGTAAACCACTTCACGAGCCTTGCAGGCGCTGCACTGCAGCAAGAGCCTGGCCAACCCTTCCTCGGATTCGGGCAAGGGCGGGAACTGGATCCCCCATAAGTTTGCGTTCGGCTCTAGCAGCGCAATTCCGTAGACGTGGATATTCGATTGTCCGCCCAATTGCCCTATGACCAGGGCGCTTGATTCTTTCTTACTCGTGATGGGACAGATTGTGACGTGAAGACCCGCATTCAGTTTTCGATTTAAGGCTATGGTTGCTCCATGCCGGTTGATCGTCAGGGTGTGGCCCTGTTCGCTGAACTTCTCGCCGGTGACGTCCACTGCCGAGATCCGAACGGGCATTCTGATCATGACTCGGTCGGTTCGCCGTTGGTTTTCCGTTTTCATATTGAGCTCGTTTGCAGGAATGGCGCTCTCACTGGCTTCTCAGCTCGGCGATCCACTTTTCTAAAATCAGCTGGTCGTCCGGGTCAATTCTGGTGAAGACGATGCCGATGCCCTCGTTCGGCCGAACATACGCTACCTTCCCCAAAGCTTCGAAATTCGCGCCTCGGTGGGCAATCCTGATCTTCAATTTTGTCCCTTGCGCGAAGGGTCTTTGCGTCTCCACGTAGCATCCGAACAAGCTCAAGTCGCTGGTTCGATCCTCGGTGTGAGTCTCCAGGCGCACATCGGTCAACTCGATTTTTGTAACGAAGGAATAGCGGCGTGCGCGAGGGTGCGCGATTGGCATCAGAATGAACCTCGCCGGAGGTCTTGCACTACTTCATGAATCCCGGGAGCCTCGACGTGAGGGACATGGCGAGAATCCCGGCCGGAAAATTAGGATGGTGACAAATTAAGGATATGAAATTGTTTCGGTACCGTCTACAGACCTCTTCAAATTAGTTGCCTAACAGACAATCCCGGAATCCTAGACTTTAGCGCTGAGCCTGTTGAACGTCGGAATCCCGGACACCTTTTGGCTAGGGAACTAGGCGAGGCGGAGATTTGGTTCGGCGTTCAAATCGGGAGAGGCCAAGTCTCCAGCGAGCAAGTGGGGGTAGGCGGCTGCGGCGATCATGGCGGCGTTGTCGGTGGAAAGGGCTCGGCTGGGGAAAAAGACACTGACGCCCTGGGCGGCCGCCTTGGATGCGAAGCGATCGCGCAATTCGGAGTTGGCGGCCACGCCACCTGAGACCAGGACTGTGCAGGAACCTGTTTCCGTTGCGGCTTCGAGCGTCCGCGTCACGAGATCACGGACTACCGCGGACTGGAATTTGGAAATGAGCGAGAGCGTCCGCGGGCTGCAAAGTGGAAGCAGATCGGCGGCTTTTCGGAGTCCCTGTTGGAGAGCCTTTTTGCGGGCTTCGATTTCATCGATGAATTCGGGATGCGCGCGGACGTAGTACAGGACGGCGGTTTTAATTCCGCTGAAACTGAAATCGTAGGGATTGCCTTTGATTTTTACGGGGCCAAGATTCAACGCGTCCTTTTCATGGAATTTTTCGCCGGACGCAGCGACCTTTCCTGCAATCTGGTCGATGATCGGGCCGCCGGGATAGCCGAGGGCGAGGAGCCTGGCGACTTTGTCGTAGGCTTCGCCTGCGGCGTCGTCGCACGTTCCGCCGAGACGGCGGTACTGAAAGCCGCGCTTGGCCGAATCGCCGTTCCCTTCTCCATTTGGGGCCGCAGCCTGCACGTGGTACAGCAGAGTGTGGCCGCCGGAGACGATCAGGCAAATTGCGGGCAACTCCGGCGCTTTGCCGCCGATGTGCGCTTCGAGGAATACGGCGTGGACGTGGCCTTCGAGGTGATTGACTGACACGAGCGGTTTGCCGAGTTCGGTGGCCAGGACCTTACCGTACGTTACTCCGACCAGAAGCGAACCGACGAGGCCGGGGCCCTGGGTCACGCCGACAGCATCGATGTCTCTGAAATCCAGGCCCGCTTGAAGAAGCGCTTCGCGGACGACGGGAACGATCTGGCGCAGGTGCTCGCGCGAGGCGAGTTCGGGAACCACGCCGCCGTACTTGCGGTGCACGTCGAGTTGGGAGGACACCACGCTCGACAAAATCTCGCGGCCATCGACGACGACGGCCGCGGCAGTTTCATCGCACGAAGACTCGATTCCCAGGATGCGCGTTGGCATGGGCCTTGCCTTGCTTGCGAAAACATTTATGTTAGCACAGTGAAAGCAAACAATTTTGCAGCAAGGACTTTCCGGAAGCAGTTTCCAATGAGGCGGAGAATTACGCAGCGCATCGAAGCGCAAGCAACCCAACTTCAGCGGCTAAAGCCGATTTAGAAATGAATCGTTCCGGCCGGGCTGAAGCCCGGCCCTCCAAGGGATGCCCAGTTCCGTTGCGGAGCACAATGAATTCACGGAATCGAAACACTTGGATCACCGACGATTTCGCAAAGATATGGTAACGATTTCGCGGCTCTTCAATAAATTGTCATTTTTTGTGCCGATTGAGTGATACACTGCCCACGTTTTCCACTTACCCCTCCGCCGTGCCCATGAGGGCGTCGGTATTTGAACCAGCAGAATGAAGTGAAAGACGAACGCCGGAGATCCTCGGAGCCTGCCTGACCGGCCGGTCGTCGGAGAAGATTAAAACGATGAAAATATTGCTCTATAGTCCCGACAATGGCGTTACGAAAAATTTCATGCCGCACCTGTGGATGTTCCTCCTTCAGTCGCTGACGCCGCCCGGCCATGAAGTCGTGCTGATCGACGGCAACGCGCAGCCAATCGACGAGGCCGGCATCGCGCAGTACGTCCGCGAAAATGGTATCGGGCTCATCGGCATCGGGTGCATGACGCGCATGATCGCGAAGGCCTATCGCATGGCCGATGCCGTGCGCGCGGTCGGCGTGCCGGTGGTGATGGGCGGACCGCACGTCACGGAAATGCCTGACGAAGCGCTCGGCCGGAAAACCGGAAGGCGCCATGCCGACGCGGTCGCTCTCGGCGAGGCGGATGAGACCTGGCCGAGGATCGTGGCGGATGCCGCGCGCGGCCAACTCAAAGAGACTTATGCTCCCGTGGATGAATTTGGCCAGGAGCGCAAGCCAAGCCTTCAGTCGTATCCGGCGATTCCGTGGAATTCACTTGACCTCACCCAGTTCAACGTCGTTCCAAAAGCCATTGGGCCGATGCTCAAGCGATTCCGCGACGGGTGGGGAACGTTTCGCATCATTCCAGTGGAGTCGGGACGCGGCTGCCCTTACGGATGCGAATTTTGCACCGTGACCGGATTTTTTGGAGATTCGATCCGCTTCCGGACTAATAAAAGCGTTGTGGATGAATTGCTGCTGCTCAAGGCTCGCGCCAAGAGCGAGGGCGGCCAGATCGCCGTTTTCTTTATCGATGATAATTTCGCCATCAACCCCAAACGAACGAAATCCCTTCTGCGCGACATCATCGCGGCGAACGCCCAGGTCCACTGGGTCGCGCAAATCAGCGCCAACCTTTTGCGCGACGAGGAGCTCGTGGACCTCATCGCCGCCGCCGGAGGCAAGTGGATTTTTATCGGCATGGAGTCCATCGACCCGACGAACCTCGCCGATGTGAACAAAGGGTTCAACAAGCCGGGCGAATATGCCGCCGTGCTGCAAAGGCTGGCCGACCGCAACGTCTTCGCGATCACTTCCTTCATGTTCGGCATGGACAACGATACCGTGGGAGTCGCGGAGCGGACGCTGCAGCAAGTTCGCACCTGGCCCGCGGGACTGCCGGTCTTCGGATTGATTACTCCGCTGCCGTCCACGCCGCTCTATGCGAGGCTTGAGGCGGCGGGGCGCCTGACGCGGCCCAAGCACTGGGAGGAATTCATACCCTTCGCGATGGCCCATACCCCGCTGAAAATGAGCATTGCGGAAGCTCACGCCGAGGTCAAATACGCGTGGGCGCAGGCGTACAGCCCGGAGGCGATCGCGCAGGCCGTGCATTCGTTCAGCCACAAGCCGCTGGCTTACCGGATCAATATTCTCGTGGCGCGTCTTTGTTTCCGCGGAATTTATTTCCCGCAGATGGGGCCCAAGGCATGGCTGAAGGTGTTCTATGAAAACGGGCAGACCATATGCGACATCGTGAAGGAAGGATTTCGCGATTGGATCAGCGGAATGTGTAAGCAGGCCCCGCGCTCCGCAACAGTGGGGACTTCGGGCGATTGAAACCACCGGGGCCGGTTGGTTTTATTTACCGGCGTGCGGGCGCCTGCACATCCACAATCGATTCTCCGTTCCACAACCTCCAATTGGACACTCATGTTCAAATGTAGATTGGATTTTAGGAACTCCTAAAGCAAACGATGGATTGACACCGTGCGCGAGCGCCACGTATGTTGGCTACAGACTTGAAAATAATCTATGACCGAAAATCCAAAACGCGTTCGCAAGGCAGTCCTTCCCGCCGCGGGACTGGGCACGCGATTCCTGCCCGCGACCAAAGCGCAGCCCAAGGAAATGCTGCCGGTGGTCGACAAGCCGCTCATCCAATATGTGGTCGAGGAATGCGTCGCCTCTGGAATTGACAACATTATTATCGTCACCGGGCGAGGGAAAAATGCGATTGAAGATCACTTCGATTCCTCTCCCGAGCTGGAAAGTTTTTTGGAAGAGAAGGGCAAATCCGACCTGGCGAAATTGGTGCACGATATCGGCAACATGATCCACTTCAGCTACACGCGGCAGAAGGAACCCCTGGGGCTGGGACACGCCGTGCTCGTGGCCAAGGAACTGGTCGGCAACGAGCCGTTCGCCGTGCTGCTCGGCGACGTAATCATTCCGGGAAAAAATCCCGCGACCAAGCAGTTGATCGACGTGTACCAAAGCACGGGAAAAGGGGCCATCGCGGTCGAAGAAGTGCCTCGGGAAAAGACGAGTCTCTACGGCATTGTGGACGTGGAACGGGATAACGGCGCGGGTGCGAACAAACGCATCCTGAAAATACGCGATCTGGTCGAGAAGCCCAGCCCCGCCGAAGCGCCTTCGACTCTGGCCGTGACCGGGCGATATCTGCTGCCGCCCGAAATTTTCGATTGCCTCGAGCGGACCAAGCCCGGACGCGGGGGCGAAATTCAGCTCACGGACGCGCTTCGCCTGCTGGCGCATGAACGCGGATTGCTCGCGTATGTCTATGAGGGGAAATCGTACGATGCCGGAGACAAGCTCGGCTTCTTGAAAGCCACAGTGGAAATCGGTCTTGAGAACCAGGAATTTGGCAAGGATTTTCGGGACTATCTGCGGGCGCTGAAGCTGTAGAGTTCTTCCTGCCGTTTCCGATCTGTTTCACTGCAAAAAACAAGCGCGGAATTATTTCTCTTTCGATGAGCTTCCGGTTTTCTTCTGATCTTTTGATGGAGAAGCGGATTTGGAATCTGACTTTTCCGATTTTTCTGATTTCTCCGACTTCTCGGTTTTCTCCGACTTCTCACCCTTCTCTGACTTGCCCGAATCGCCGCCGGTTGTTTTCCGCCCGTAGTCGTTGACGTACCAGCCGGAGCCTTTGAACTGGATCGAGGGAGCCGTGATTACGGATTCCACTTTGCCGCCGCAGTGCGGGCACTTCTTCAGGTGCGGCCCGTTCATTTTTTCAATCTTATCGGTGTGGCGATCGCACTTGAGGCAGCGGTATTCGTAGAGCGGCAATTCCGGTCTCCTTCAGACTCCAAATGGAATTCAATATCTTAACACGTTGCGCGGCCATGAAAGCGGTCCCTGTTAAGTTCTCTTGAAAGTTCCAACCAGGAGGAGATGCGCATCGCCAGCGCATGTTAAACTCGGTTCGATGAGGAACGCGGTATGACGGACGTGCAGGACAATTCGCCGACGGGATGCCTTTATTTGGTGGCGACGCCGATCGGCAACCTCGAGGATATTACGCTGCGGGCGCTGCGCGTGCTGAAGGAAGCGGACCTGATCGCCTGCGAGGATACGCGGCAGACGCAGAAATTGCTGCAGCACTACGCGATTCACAAGGAACTGGTCAGCTATCACGCCCACAATGAATTGACGCGCGCGCCGGAACTGGTGATTCAGCTCGAGGAAGGCGCGCAGGTCGCTTTGGTCAGCGACGCGGGTACTCCCGTCGTGTCCGATCCAGGGCACCGGCTGGTGGCTCAGTGCCTGCGCCATCACATTCCGGTTGTTCCGATCCCGGGGCCATCCGCCTTTGTGGCCGCGCTGGCGGCTTCGGGAATGCCCACGGAGGAATTTCTGTTTGTGGGATTCCTGCCGTCACGCGCGGGCGCGCGCCGGAAGAAGCTTGACGCTTTGAAATCCGAACCGAGGGCGCTCGTACTCTATGAAGCGCCGCACCGGTTGCTGGAAACGCTCTCGGACGCCGCGGATATTCTTGGAGCGCGCCCCGCGGTCGTAGCACGGGAAGTCACCAAAATTCACGAGGAATTCCTGCGCGGATCTCTCGCCGAACTGCGAGACGCTGCGCGCAAGCGGGCGCCGCGCGGCGAAATTACGCTACTGATCGGGCCGGCGGTGGAGGGAGAAGCACAGGCGGTTCCGGCGGTGTCGCTCAAGCGGCGCGTCGAGCAACTCGAAGCGGAATCGGGGCTGGATCGCAAGGCTGCGCTTAAGCAGGCAGCGCGCGAGCGCGGGCTCGGCAAGCGCGAGGCGTATAAGCAGCTTTTGCTGGAACGGTGAATTGGTGGCGCAGGCTTCCAGCCTGTGGGGTTTAGTCCTTGCAAGGTCCAACCCCCACAGGCTGGAAGCCTGCGCCACTTAAGTCGCTTCAGAAACGAAGATGCGGTTGAAGCGAGGGCCTGTGAATTCGACTCCCACGATATGTTCGTACTGATCCCTGCCGGGCTTGACGTGGACGACGCGGCCTTGCGTGGAAAACTCCGTGTCTTCCCTGGCCGCGGTTGGCAACACGGGAATTTGAATTTCCAGGTGGATGCCGAGATTGAGCGGATAGCGCGAGGCGAAAGCGGCGCCGCCACGGCAAATATTTTCGCTGGAAGTGTGTTCCTCGAACGAAGCCCCCGTGAGGTCCATGCCGCGAACCACAATCGGGAGATGCACCGGGACTCTGCGTTCCCGTCGGCGCTCGAGTGCTGGGGTCGTAGCGCTGGCAGCGGTCATCCGCGTACCTCCTCAGGTTACAGTCTGGGCAAAAAACGAGTCCACTCGATCTAGAATTTCAGCCGATGTGCGGGACGTGTGCACGTTCCTGCGCAATTCGCCGCCGTTTCGCACGCCGTGCGTAAAATAACTGGTGAACTGCTTCATTCTCCCGATCGCATCGGGCCATTCGGTTTCGACCAGATTCCGGAAATACATGGAAAGCAACTGGTAGCGGTCCCACTCGCTCGGTTCGTCGTAGGATCCCCTCGCGGCGAATTGCGCGATCTGGCGGAAAATCCACGGATTGTTCGACGCAGCGCGGCCGATCATCACGGCGTCGCACCCGGTTTCGCGCAGCATGCGCATCGCGTCCTCGGGCGAGTTGATGTCGCCGTTGCCGATGACGGGCATGCGCACAGCCTGCTTCACTTCGCGAATGACATTCCAATCGGCGCGCCCGGTGTAACCTTGCGCGCGCGTGCGCGGATGGACGGCGATGCCTTCGACGCCGATTTGTTCGGCCAGGCGCGCGACTTTGGCGGCCACGATGCTGTTTTCATCCCATCCGGCGCGAATCTTGATGGTCATCGGAATGCGCACGGCCGAGCGCACAGCGCGAAGGACTTGCTCGAGGCCCTTCAAATCGCGCAGCAGCCCCGAGCCGCCGCACTTGACCACTTTTCTTGCGGGGCAGCCGAGGTTGACGTCCACGATGTCGAAACCCAGTTGCTCGACCATCCCCGCGGCGCGGCCCATCACGTCGGCGTCGGCGCCAAACAACTGGCCGGTGATCGGATGCTCGTCCGGGTCAAAGAAAAGGTAGCGCGACGTGCGGGCGTTGTTGCGCGTGATGCATTCGGCGCTCGTGAATTCCGTCATGATGAGCCCGCATCCACCGAGGCTGCGGATCATGCGGCGAAACACCGTGTCGGTCACTCCGGCCATGGGCGCGAGAACCGTGCCCGGGGAGATAAGCTTGTCGCGAATCGAAAAGGATGCGGGGAACATTTTCCTTAGAGTAATCTTTCGTCTAGATTTTGAGTTTGCGATTCTGCAACAGCTGTGCCGGGCGCGTCAACGTCGGCAGGCGCGGGTGAGTTAAACACACGTGCTATGCCCTCTTGAGTGGCCCCTTGAGAGGAAAGATGCGCCGCAAGAGCTTCCGGCGAGCCGTCAAAAAATCCTTCCACAATTTTCTCCACGGCTTTCAAGCGAGCCTCTTCGGCGCTCAGTCGTGCCTGATAGTGAAACGCTTTGCCCACTTTCCGGCGGGTCACGATTCCCTTTTGTTCGAGGCGATCCATAATGGTTAAGACAGTTGTGTACGCGCGTGGGCGAGACGCGGCCAGGGCGCGATGAATGTCGCGCACCGTGCCCTCGCCCATGGGCCAGAGAACGCTCAGACATTCCAGTTCGAGCGGTGCGAGGTCGAGAATCGAATGTCGCGGGCCCGCGGCTCGCATTGGGGCGGCGTGTTCCACGTTGTTATTCATTTCCATCCGCAGATTTCCCGCCGCCGGCCGCAGCCTGGGCCGCGGAGTTTTTTTCCGCGGGCGCGCCCGAACCGGCAAGGAAGCGATCGGAGCGCAGCAGGCGGCGCTCAAGAGCCCCGCTGAAGGCCGTCCAATTCCCTTCACCCTGATCGGAATCGAGCGCAGTGCGGATCGCGGCCATTTTGGAATCGAGGTCGTCAAGATAGTGCAGCATCACAGCCTCGCGGAACATCGGAAGCTTCGGAGAACCAAATTCATATTGCCCGTGATGGGAAATTAGCATGTGTTGCACCAGGGTTTTCAATGCGGGCGGAAATCCCTCGATGGCGTCCATTTTTTTCGTGACTAGTTCGTACTCGATCAGGATGTGACCAAGAAGCTGGCCCTCGTCGGTGTAGCCGAGGGAACGTTCGTAGCTGAGTTCCTGCAACTTTCCGACGTCGTGCAGAACGGCGCCCGAGAGCAACAGGTCGGCATCCGCTTCGGGATAATGACTGAGGACCACGCGGCAAAGATTGCACAAGCTGAGGACGTGCTCGAGCAGCCCGCCGTAGTAGGCGTGGTGCATCACTTTGGCCGCGGGAGCCCGTTTCAATCGCGGGACAATTGCCGGATCCTGAACGACGCTTTCGAGAAGCTCACGGAGCCAGGGATTCCCCACCGAAGCGACGACTGCGAGCAGCTTCGCGTACAGATCATCCACATTTTCTTTCGTGTGGGCGAAGAAGTCCGCGGGATCGACTTCGCTTTCCTCGGCGCGGCGAATTTTCTCGATGGCCAGCTGAAGCTTGTTGCGGTAATTTTCGACCCGCGCCTGAACTTTCACAAAATCGTCGCGCTCAAACGAGGCGGCCATGCGGTCAAACCCGTCCCACATGCGCGCCTCGACGCGTCCAGTGGCGTCGCCGAGCTCCAGGCGAAGGTAAGCTTTGCCTTCGCGGGTGGCGCGGATTTCCTTTTCACAGACAAGAAAGTGGGTGGTAACGGTCTGGCCGTCAAGGAGGCTCGAGACAAAGTTCTGTTTCATGTGCCGGATTTCTTCTTGGGGAAAATGCCTAATTTGCGGCCCGATTTATTTTTCGAATCGTCCTTCTCGGGCGCCGCGGCCACTTCCTCGATCGGTTCGGCTTTCACGGCGGCGGTGTCGGTATATCCCGGCTTGATCTGGACGTAGCTGTCTTCCCGCAGCGTGGTCAGATAGGCGCGCATGCCCGGCTCCATTTTCTGTTCGTACAATTTGTTGCTAATTTCGGGTTCGACTTTGTCCAGAGGCTGCTCGCCCGCGTCATAGCGTTCGCGGACCTGGAGGATTTCAAATCCTGTCTTCGTCTCCATGACATCGGTCATCTGGCTGCGATTCAGAGCGAACACTTTTTCCGCGATCTTGGCGTCGAGCTGCGAGCGCTGGAACACGCCGAGCTCGCCCTCTTGCGGGGCCGTGGGACTATCCGAATAGCGCTTGGCCATGGCTCCAAAATCCTCGCCGCTATTCAGAATGCGGTCGCGCAAATTGTCGGCTTTTTTTCGCAGGGCGGGAATGTCGGCCTCGGGCTTGCCTTCGGTGGACACAAAAATTTCGCGCAGGACGACTGTTTCCGGACGCACAAATTCAGACTTGTGATCGTTGTAATACTTGACGATGTCTTCGTGGCTGACGATGATCTTGGAGCCCACTTCCTTGCGAATCAATTCCTGCGTCAGAAGCTGGTCGCGAATCTGGCTCTTGAAATCCTCGAAATCCTGGCCGCTCTTGGTGACTTCCGCCTCCAGCGCTTCCATGCTGGGCAATTTGTTCTGGGTGCGGATGGCATCCAGGCGCTTGATGACGTCGGCGTCCACGTTAATCCCATCGTCCTTGGCGCGCTGCGTCAGCAAGGATTGATCGATCAAATCACGAAGCAGGTCTTTGTCCTTCGACGCGACTTCCGCGCGAATCTGCTCCGGCGAGCAATTCGTGCACCCGTCCCGCACTTCGCCTTCGAGAGAGGCTCGCGCTTTCTCCAGATCTTCCCGCGTGATGATCTCGTTGTTCACGCGGGCGACAATTTCCTCGACCACGGTACTCTTCGTTTGCGCGGCCGCTGGAACGCTGAGGCCCGCGAAAAGTATGGGAAATATCAGCCACTGGCTTGGTTTCATAGGGATCGCTCGTTTTCCAGTTTATCGCTTCGTTTCCAGAGGAAGCAACACGTTTCTGACGCTATCGGCCACGCGCCCGCGGCGGTCCAGGCGCATCCAGAGCGTGCCGCTCGGATCCAGCCGCAAGCCTTCCTTCTGCGACCGAATGAATTTCACGAGATTTTCGGGCGACAGCGGAGTCTCGGGATGAAATTTGATGGCCACTTCGTTGGCGCGCCTCTCGATGGACGAGATCAACAGCCCTTCGGCCAGCCCCTTCAGCAAGGCGTAATCCAGAAGATTACCGACCGCGGGAGGCGGAGCCCCGAACCGGTCGGTGAGTTCGCTGTTCACCTCATCCCTTTCGGCTTCCCCGGTAATTCCGGCAATCCGCTTGTACGTCCGCAAACGCAAATTTTCGTTCGGGATGTACTCTTCTGGGATGCGAATGTCGAGCCCGAGGTTGATCGTGGCTCGCATTTCGGGTTTGACTTCCTCGCCCTTCAGCGTCGACACTGCGCGCTCGAGCATCTGCACGTAGAGATCGAAACCAATCGCGTTGATGTGTCCGTGCTGCTGGCCGCCAAGCAGGTTTCCGGCGCCGCGAAGTTCGAGATCGAGGGCGGCGACGCGGAAGCCCGCGCCGAGGGCGCTGAATTCCTTCAGTGCGGCGAGCCGTCGAGTCGCCAGCGGGGTGAGCGAAACATCCTCCGGAACGAGCAAGTAGGCGTAGGCACGCTGGTTCGATCGTCCAACGCGGCCGCGCAGTTGGTATAGTTCGGACAGGCCGAAACGGTCGGCGCGATTGATGAGGATCGTGTTGGCGCGCGGAATGTCGAGGCCATTTTCAACAATGGTCGTGCAGATCAGAACGTCCGCCTCGCCGCGCACAAACTTGAACATTACGGACTCCAGTTCCTTCTCATTCATCTGGCCGTGCCCGACCACGACACGCGCTTTCGGCACCAGCTTGTTCACCAGATCCGCAATCGCGTAAATCGATTCGACGCGGTTATGCACCAGGAAAACTTGCCCGTGCCGGGACATCTCTTCATCGATCGCGCGGCGAATCAGCGATTCGGAAAATGGAGAGACCACGGTCTGAATAGCCAGGCGGTCCTTCGGCGGCGTTTCGATGACGCTCATGTCGCGCAAACCGACGAGCGACATATTCAGCGTGCGAGGAATGGGAGTCGCCGAAAGAGTGAGAACATCGACATTGAGCTTGAGTTCCTTGAGGCGCTCCTTGTGCGCGACCCCGAAACGTTGCTCCTCATCGACGACCAGCAGGCCGAGGTCGTGAAACTTTACGTCCTTGGAAAGCAGGCGGTGCGTGCCGATCACGATGTCCACTTGCCCCGTTTCCACGCCGGCGAGGACTGCTTTCTGCTCGCGTGGCGTGCGAAACCGGCTGAGCAGGTCGACGCGAACCGGAAACGCGACGAAGCGGCGGCGAAAAGTTTCAAAGTGCTGGAACGCGAGCACTGTTGTCGGGGCGAGCACGGCAACTTGCCTGGAGTCGGTGACCGCCTTGAACGCGGCGCGCATCGCCACTTCTGTCTTGCCGTAGCCAACGTCGCCGCACAGCAGGCGGTCCATGGGCTGCTGGCGCTCCATATCGCGCTTGACGTCGGCGATGGCGATGGCCTGGTCCGGCGTTTCTTCAAACTCGAAGGCGTCTTCAAATTCGCGCTGGAACGCGCCGTCCGGTGAAAATGCGAATCCCTCTCCGGCTTTTCGTCCGGCATACAGCTTCAATAATTTGTCGGCCATATCCTCGACCGACTTCTTGACGCGCGCCTTTCGCGCCGTCCAGGTGCTGCCGCCCAGTTTGTCGAGGACAGGTTTCGCGCCCTCGACGGCGCGGTAGCTTTGCACCAGGTCAAGCCGCTCGAGCGGAACGTAAAGGCGCGCGTCGTCCGCATAGCGCAGGCGCATGAATTCGCCGCGCGCGCCGCCGTTTTCGATTTGATGCAATCCCTCGAACTGGCCGATGCCGTGGTCGACGTGGACGACATAGTCGCCGGGTTTCAGCTCTGAAAAATCGCTGAAGAAGCTGGCTGTCTTGGGGCGGCGCTTGGTCGCGCCCTGCAGCATGGATTCAAAAACGTCCCCGGTCCCGAAGATGGCGACGCGCGCATCGAGGAACACCACGCCATCCGTGAATGGGGCGCGGCATAGGACCACCGCGGGAACACTGCCGGCCGAGGAGTCCTCGGCGAGGCGGGCGCTGGTGGCATTCTCTTCGAGCTCGCCGAGACGGAATGGGACTTCGTACTCGTGGCACAAATCGGCGTAACGTTCGAGTTCGCCTAGGCTTTCCGCGGCGAGCAGAACGCGCTCGCCCGCAGCAATGCGCTTGCGCGCTTCCTCCATGAACGCGGGCACGTTGCCGTGGAAACGCGCCGTGGGATGCGTTTGAATCGTGCGAGTGTCGGAGTCCTCGCGCGTTAGCCCGAGGTGTTCGAGTTCCAGACGCGGATGGCGCGAGAGCTGCGCACCCCAGTCGTCGGTGAAGTAATGCAAAGACAAGATCTCCAACGAATCGGCTCCCGTCGATTCGAGGTTCTCCAGAGCGCTGTCCAAAAATGCGCGGGAAGCTTCCTCGATTGCTCCCGGCTCGTCCAGAAGGATCACTGTGTCTTCATGCAAATCGAACAAGGAATGAGCCCGAATTGCGCGTTCCGTGCCCGCCGAATTCCCGTTTCCGACGCCAAATGCAATTCCTGCCTGCTCGACGAGCGGAGGAAGCGTCACGCGCTCGATGGGGCGAACAGAGCGCTGCGTGTTGGGATCAAACTCGCGCAGGGATTCGACTGAATCACCGAACAATTCAAGGCGGACGGGCCGCTCGGCTTCCGCCGGGAAAATGTCGACGATTCCGCCGCGGACTGTGAATTGGCCGGGCATTTCCACCATGTCGTGGGATTCGTAGCCCACACGCCGAAGGTGGGCGACCAGGTCGTCGAGCGAAACCGCTTCGTCGCGACCGAGCGTGCGCGCCTGCTCCGCGTAGTAAGCGGCGTCGGCGAGACGCATGCGAGCCGCGGCCACCGGCGCGACCACCACGCGCGCTTGGCCGGTCGCATATCGCCACAAAGTTACGGCGCGCGTTTCCAGAATTTCCGCGTGCGGAGCGGCGTCCTGCCACGGCAGGACATCCATGGCAGGCAAAACGGCCACTTCGGTGGCTTCTTGCCCGGCGAGCGCGGCGTAGAAAAATTGCATCGACGCGGCAAACGCATCCGCTCGTGCGCCGGATTCGACCAGGATAACCATGGGTCGGCGCAGTTCTGTTGCAACGATGGCCGCGATCAAGGCCTTCCCTGTGTCGGTCAGTCCCGCGAGCCGCTCACGCGGGTTTCCCTGGCGCAGCGCGGCAATCGCGGATTCCAGCGCGGGATGCCGGCTCACTGACGCCAGAGTCTCCGAAACCGAGGACAGAATCATGATTTGCTGTTGGTGTCGCGAGGCGCGGCAGAAACGCTTGCGCCGGCATTGCGGATTCGTTGCACCAGATTTGTCGTGGAATAGCCGGGCGCAAGCGGAATGGAGACCACGCGCCCGCCGGCGGCTTCGACTTCCTCGCGTCCGGCGACCTGGTCCATCGCCCAATCCGCGCCCTTTACGAGGACGCTCGGAAGCACGCGCGCAATCAATTCTCGCGGAGTCGGCTCATCGAAAATCGTGACATAGTCCACGGAGGCAAGCGCGGCCAATACTTCGGCGCGATCTTTCTCGGCAACGAGAGGGCGCTCGGACCCCTTGTTGCCGCGAACGCTGCGATCGCTGTTGATCGCCACGACCAGCACATCGCCCAGGGCCCGCGCCTCGGCAAGACACCGCACGTGGCCGGGATGGAGCAAATCGAAACAGCCGTTGGTGAACACAACACGGCGGCCGGCGCGCTTTTCGCGGGCCGTCACTTGGATCAACTCCTCTTGCGAAACAATTTTCCCCATGGAAGATGCAATCCGCGCATGAAACTCATGAGCGGCAGCCTGCAATCCGGATCATGTTCATACTATCATGCGAGAGGCGCGAGTGTTTCCCCGCCGGAGCGGAGGCAGGTGAATTAATTCCTGAGAAGGGTGTTCCAAAGGAACATGGTTAGAAGGCTGCATCCGAACTTACGACAATGCACTTTAAAATCATAATGCCCAATACGATTGCCCTACTGTGTCACACCGTCGCTCACTTGAGCGCAATCCATCCTCAGCGTCCCATTGTCGTTGAATACCAACCCATTGAACCTCAGGACGCTGTCAACAGCGATAGGATTGGTGTTGAGGAGTTGCGTGCCGTTGTCAACGTAGATGACGATGCTGTTTGGATTCGTCAGCAAGGTGGTCTGACCCGCTTGCATGGCGAGATCAGGAAAAACGTCGTAAGGAGCAAGCGCAACAGTGTAGGTAGCAAATCCGCCGTCATTGGAGAGCGCGCTAACCGTCCCGTTAATGGTTTGCGGGATCAGCGTGATCGTGGTCGCGGGAATGTATATCGGCTCAGGCGAAATAGTCAGCGCATGCGAAGTGACAAGAACATTCTGACCGGCGACCATGTTCGCGGCCGTGAAGTCGGCGGGGAATGGGAGATTCTGCAGGTCTGTGAATTGACTCGATATTTGAAATACAGCGTCGTCGAAGCTGTACATGCTTGCGCTTGCGGAGAGCAAATTGCCCCACCCCACACGTCCGAAGGTGCTGCCATCAACGTACTGCACCCCGCCCTGCGTGAATTTGTCCACACTCAGCAGGGGTCCAATCGACACGGTCAGATTAGCCGTGTCCGCGTCCACGACCTCGACACGCGTAGCAAGCAGCGAACCATCCGGTTGAATCGACACGTCCATATCCACGGGCATACCGGGAGCAAGATTGGAAACGCCACTGATACCCTGAAACACAGTGCTGTCGCCGAGAGTAACTTGCCAACTGGGGCCATCAGCGGCAGTCGCCTGGATACTGTTTCCGGCAACATTGACGGAAGAAATCATCCCGTCCAAGCCGGTCTCTTTTCCGTTTTCAGCGTCCGTGGGTTGGGACGAAATGGCAACCGGGGTGACGTTGAAGGTCGGCGTAATGGAAAAGGGCTCGATACCATTCGGATCACAATCCGTATAACTGGCCGATTTTGAGACGAGCAAATCGAGCAAAAGCCCCATGCGGGCGCCGGTAATCCCGATTGGCGCGGGTAAGGTCACGGTTACGTGGAAGATGGGGTCACTTGGTCGGCAAAATCACTAACCGCGATCCCGCCGGATGTGTCGAGAGTGATGCATGCGAATCCAGAAGATCCAATGGATACGGTTGCGGAAGAGTAGATGTCTTGAGGAATGGTGACTGTCGCCAGAGGTTCAGCGGCGCCGTTCACATGAATGAATTCGGCTTTTACCGGTGCGGCAAACAGACTGACCGTTTTGCCTGATTGACTGGTCAACGAAAAACTGTTGAAGACCATTCCGAATTGGGAAAGCTGATCATTCGCAGTGCTCGACGCCAGCACGGTGACTGACGTGTTCCCGCTCATGCTGGGTCCAGGCGTTTGGGAAACGTTGGAAGCGCAGCCGCTAGCGAAGCCGCAAGCTAGCGCACAAGCAAAAGTCAGCAGAAACGGCGAAACATCGGAAAAATGTGGACGCGCAATCGTCGAACAGATTAACCGCATATGACCTCGTATCAGTATCTAAAAAGTAATTTATACGCTAGGAGGTATGAGAATACCACGACTAACTTTCAGACAACCATCGTGAGACTTCCCTTTACCCGGATTCCAACGACTCGTTAAATTCCCCGCAATTCCTAGAAAGGTGAGTGAGATGATCTTGCAATCAGTTGCTTAGAGGTCGTGTACCCCGGCGACGAGTGGTTGCTTTACATCGATTTAACTTGCATTTGTGACATGGCTCACAGATGCTCACCCTGTTTTGGGGTACGGTTTGCTTTCTTTTTTGGCGAGGCTCGGATAAAGTCCCACTGATTTTGTTCTTACAAAGGAAGGGCTAAGGACTCGGGCGAATGGCAGGATTGCGCGCAAGGGATAGCGCGCAGCAGTAGAGCGCTCAACCAGGAGGCGGCACGATGTGGGAAGCAATGGAACAAATGGGATGGGTGAAAACACTCAGCAGCACCGGATGGATGTATGCGAGCGTTTCGGTCATTCATTACCTGACGATGTTTTGGTTCATCGGGTCGATGGCGGTTGTGGACCTGCGGGTCATGGGCGTCGCGGCTCGGAAAAGAAATCTCACGGAACTGTCCGCGCAGATATTCCCGTGGGCGTGGACGGGGATGGTCCTGGCCCTCATTTCCGGATTTTTCATGTTTTTGACGGACGCGGGGGATTGGGCGCCTGATCCGGTATTTCATGTGAAGTTGGGGATGATCGTGCTTTCCATCGTGTTCGCGATTTGGGTACAGCGGGGCGCGCCGAAGTGGGGAGCGCTCGCGGAAATACCGAACTCGGCAAAAGTCATCGCGGCAATTGCATTATTGCTGTGGATTCTCACGATTCTGAGCGCGTCGGAAATTCCCGCGATGGAAGGCTTGGGATAGCAATCCGAATGCCGCGGCAGGGACGCTGGGAATAGACATTCCCGACTTCTAAAGAAAAGAGGACAGCCCGATATGTACGGATTACTTCAGGCGTTTGCAAAATGGCTCGAGGGAACTCCGTGGGGGGTTGGCGTGCGCACCTCGCTGTGGGCTTACCCCTTCACCCAGCTGGTTCATTTCACGGGCCTGTCCATTTGGCTCGGCACGAATCTGGCGCTGGACTTGCGCCTGCTCGGCCTGGGGAAGCACCGCGAAACGGCGGCGCAGCTTCGGGACGATTTGTTCGCCTGGAATTGGATCGGCTTCTGCATTGTGGTGACCGGCGGTTTTCTTCTGTTTTCCTCGACCGCAACAACGTTTCTGGTAAACGTCGCGTTTCGCTGGAAGCTGGGGCTTTTTATCCCGCTGGCTTTGCTTTGGCACATCTTCGTGCAATGGAAAGCGCGCGACTGGGGAGCGACGCAAGACCCTCCAGCCATCGCAAAATTTTCGGGCCTTGCGGAAATTTTGCTTTGGATCTGCGTGATCACCGCAGCTGTCGAAATTCCGAACCATTAGGAATCTGTCCCGCGGAACGAAGAATCGCCCTTCACGATTTGGCCAGTCCCGTCAGGGACGAAAGAACGTAGCCCACTGCGCCAGCGGTGGGTATGCGCATGCGCGGGAGGCAAGCCTCGGAGAGGCGACACATCCCCAAACAAATGTGCCACCCCTCCGGGGCTGTGAATGTTTCTGCTCCGTTCCCCCACCGTTTCACGGTGGGCTACGGTATGACGTTCCCTCCCGGACTTCGGACAAAACAAGAATTTGCCCCGCATTTGAAAATCATGGTCGAAATATTCCGGGAGTCATACTCCTGGTACCGTCGCGGGACTAGGATGGGTTAATGGAGAGTCCGTAGCAGTTACGCGCCACGCTGCCGTGTCACCGATAGTTTCTGTTATACTCTCGCCGAGGTTCCATGCTGCGGGAAACGTCCCCTCGCACAATCGAACCTTTCTTTCCCAGCGCCGGGTCCCGTGCCAGGCTCTGCCCTTTTCATCGAGGCGTTTCGATGCGTGATATTGCGATTGTGGGTGGAGGACCGGCCGGCGCCATGTGCGGAGAGAGGCTGGCGCGTTCCGGCTATAACGTCACGATTTATGATGAACACCTGGCCTGGGAAAAACCGTGCGGCGGCGGCCTCACGCACAAGGCCATTCAAGCGTATCCCTTCCTGCTGAACGGCCCCCATCCTAAAAAACTGATCCGCACGATTGAGCTGATTTCCAGCAAAGGGAATCGCGCGCTGCTGGCGCTGGACCAGCCGATTGTCATTTATTCCCGAACGGTATTGAACGGACTCCTCCTGGAACGCGCCGAAGGCGCGGGCTGCCGCGTCGTCCGTTCTCGCGTGAATCAGTTGGATACCAACGGGGAACGCGCCACGCTGTCAATCGGCGAGTCTCGCGTCGAGGCCGACTTCATCGTCGTCGCCGCGGGGGCGCGCAATTCCCTGCTCCCGGGCACTCGCCCGCTGGCGCGCAATGACCTCGAAATGACGCTCGGCTATTTCGTGCCGGCACAGGCCGAAGGAATTTGCGTGAAGTTTCTCCATCATTTCGAGGGTTACCTCTGGTCCTTCCCTCGCTGCGATCATCTGTCCGTGGGAATTTGCGGCAGCATGGCCAAACATACCAGTCAGGAACTGCGCCGCCACCTTCATGCTTTCATGGAAGGCGAGAATATTTCGCGCGAGGCCGCGCGTTTCTACAGCCACGTCCTGCCTTCGCCGCAAAAACAGACGCTTTCATCGCGCCGTGTAGTTGGTCGAAACTGGGCGCTCGTCGGCGACGCCGCCGCCTGGGTTGACCCGATCACCGGTGAGGGGCTTTACTATGCGCTGCGCTCGGGCGAGTTGCTGGCGGACTCCTTGATCGCGTGCAAGCCCGCGGAATATCCCGCGCGGATTCGCAAGGCGTTTTCAACCGACCTCGAATTTGCCACGCGCATCGCGCGGCGTTTCTACCGCGGGCGTTTCCTTGGAGGGGCCGTTGCGACGCGCATGATTCAATTCATTGAGCGCAGCCCGACGTTTCGCGCGCTGATGGCGGACGTGTTCGCCGGATCGCAGGATTATTGCAGCCTGAAGCGCCGCCTGTGGGCGCAGTGCGGCACCACGCTCACGGAAGTGGTGGGCAGCCTCTTGAAGGGCCAGCCGTCCCTCGCGAAGAATCCATCGACCGCAGGGACGGAGAACCTGCAATGACCCGGGGCGTTCCGGAAACAATCAAACCCGGCCTCGAAGGATCCTGCGAACGGGTTGTGACTCAGGAATTGACACTCGCTCATATCGATCCAGCGTGGCCTGCTGTTTTTTCCACTCCCGCCATGGTCGGACTGATGGAATATGCCAGCTCGCGCGCCATTCTGCCCGCCTTGCCTGCGGGATCCATCCAGGTTGGCGTGCGCGTTGAGGTGGACCATCTCAAGGCCGTGCCCGTCGGAACAACCGTGACTGTGGCCTCCAAGCTCGTGGAGATCGATGGCCGCCGCCTGATCTTCGAAGCGGAAGCCCGGAGCGGAAGCGAAGTGATCGGTCGCGGCCGCATATTCCATACCCTCGTCGAGCACTCTCGATTTGCCGCCATCGCCGCAGGAAAGCCCGCTTCACGCTGAACGCGCGAGGATACCCGATAGAACATTCTTGTCAGGAATTTGAGATTACGACTAGTAGGCGGTGCGCCGCGCTATTGCCTTGCGCGGAGGAGGCGGGATCACCGTGGCCATCTTGCGAATCATGGCCAGGACGAGGCGCTTGTCGCCGTCGGAAAGCGTGGTGCTGTATTTCTTGATTTCGGAAAGGAAGCGGATTTCGTCTTCGGAAAGTTCACCCAGCATTTTCTGGGTGTCGCGGTCGCGCGGCGTCTCCGCGCCCGGAAAAAAATCGGCCAGCGCAATTTCCATGGCTTCGGCGATCTTGGCAAGGGTTTCGAGGGACGGCACGGTGTGGCCGTTCTCAACGCGAGAAAGATAGCAACGCAACAATCCGGTGCGTCGCTCGATATCGCCTTGAGAAAGGCCTCGTTGGCCCCGATAACTACGAATGACTTCCCCGATATTTACTTTTGGTTTCTCTTTTGGCACGGGTTCCACACCTTCTTGACCCGGCGGTATCTTACGCAGTGCGGGAAAAGTGCGCAAGAGGTTTCTTTGTCGTGTGTGACATGCAGTTCGTGAATCGTTATGGGTGACTGGTGACTGGTGAAAAACCGAAAGTGCCACGCAGGATCATCTCCTTGGAGCGGCTCGTTCTTGTTTTCACGAACCATGATTCACGAATCACGACTCATGCCCCTCACCGGCCTTTGGAAAATCTAAACTCCTGCTAACCAGAACAGAAACCCTGATTGGAAGGGCCGTTTGATTCACAGACAATTCTTGATAGAGTACACACACTTTGCGCTCCCCTCGGCGCGAGGAGACTCCATGGCCGCGCTCGACCTCCGACCACTCAGCCTTGGCGAATTGCTCGATCGCACTTTTTTTCTGTACCGGCGGCATTTTCTGCTGTTCATTGGAATCGCCGCCGTTCCCTACTTAGTCATACTCGTCCCTGTCCTGGCCGGGCTGATGCTCTATGGGCTTCCCGCGCGCACGGGGCCTCCTTCCATTTTGCCGGCAGCGGCGGTTGGGGGCATCGTTCTAATCATTCTTGCCGCTATCGCGGTTTTCGTCGCGTTTCTTTATTCGGCTGGAGCGTCCGTCTTCGCCGTCTCCGAGATCTATGCGGGACGCCGCGCTTCGATCCGTGGCTCTTTCCGCCTCGTTCGCGGCAAGGGATGGATTCTCTTAGGCATCATGTTTCTGAGCGGGCTTATCATGATGGGCGGCTTCCTCGCGCTGATCATCCCCGGCATTTACCTGATGTGCCGAATACCCCTGGCCACCGCCGCAGCGATGATTGAAGACACTGGGCCGGGCGACGCGATCGGAAGAAGTTTCTTTCTCACCAAGGACTTTGCCGGACGGTCCGCGCTGATCTATTTGTTGGCGCTATCGCTGCAGTATGGCGTCGGCCTGATGTTTCAGATGCCATTCCTCGTTCTAAGCGCGGTCTCTGCCAAGCAATCGCATCTCATGCTCTTGTGGACGGTCCTCGGACAAGTAGGAGGCTTGCTTGGTGGCATACTTGTTGCGCCGGTCCACACCATCGGCTTCGCTTTGTTCTATTATGATCTGCGCGTTCGTAAGGAAGCATTCGATCTGCAAATGATGATGCAAGCGATTGGCGCCGACCCCGTGCCTCCGCCGATTACAGGCGGGACACCCCCGGTGTTTGGAAGAGATGCGTCCTGAAGGGTCCGGCTGGCTTAATTCCCCCTCGGCGAGGAAGCTCCAGGTCCTTGCGGCAATCCTGATTGCCCTCACCGATATTCATCCAAGAGCTGCGCGGGCGGCGGAACCCGCGCGGCAATCTTCGGCGAGTCCGAGCTACGATTCGGAATCCTTCGTCAAGGAATTAGGCCGTTTGAAAGCCGGACTGGCGAGCGCCCGCAAGTCTACGGAGACTCTGCGCGCGTATCGCGAGTCTCTACCGCAAGCCTGGGCCGTGGATTCCGGCGGGCGCCACTACGATGTGCCCACCGATTTGCTCGTCTCGCGATTGGCCAAAGCGGAAAAGGAACCTGAGCTTCGCGGGCAGCAAATAGACGAGGCGCAAAACTATCTCGATGCGCTGGCCGCGGAAACAGCGTCCCTTTCCGGGCAGGCGCCACCGCGCACCGGTTCCGCCCGGGCCAAACTCGACGCCATATTGTCGCGCTCAGAATTTAAACGCACGCAGCAGCGTTCCTGGTGGGAAATGCTCCGCGATCGGATCAATGAAATACTCCAGGACGCGTTGGACCGCATTTTTCGCCGCGCCGGCGGCCAGGCGTCTTTCGGGTACGCCCTGCTGTGGATCGGCGTTTGCGCGGCGGCCATCCTCATTGGCTACTGGATTTTCCACCGCTGGTTTCGCGCGGCCAGAGGCGTGGAAATGGCCTTGCAAAGCGCGGCCGTCCCCGTACGATCCTGGCAGGAGTGGGTCTTCGCCGCGCGCGAAGCGGCCGGGCGCGGCGATTACCGCATGGCCATTCATTGCGCCTACTGGGCAGGCATTGCGCGCCTTCAGGACCTCGGCGCACTGGCTCCCGATCGCGCAAAGACGCCGCGTGAATACCTTCGCGCCCTCGCCAAAGCCAAGCTGGTCCTGCCGGAGACTCTTGCGATCCGGCAGCAGGCGCTCTCCCTGCTCACTTCGCGGCTTGAGAAAATCTGGTACGGCTACCAAATCGCGACAGAGGCGGACTTTCGCGATTCCCTCACACAACTGGAGACACTGGGATGCCATCTACCATAGATCCCGGCGACCGCAAGCTCCTGCTAATCGGCGGAGCGATTCTCCTTGTCTTGATTGTCGCGACGGTCTTATTTGTGCCGTCTGCAGACGAAGAGGAAGCCCAGGGGGTTCCGACGACTTATTCGGCGGCGAAAAGGGGAACTCAGGCCGCCTATCTTCTGCTCCGCGAGATTGGGTACCGCTCGGAGCGGTGGGAAAAATCCCCCACGGAACTGCCATCCGACGCCGAAGGGAAAATCCTTGTTTTCGCTGGTCCGTCCGATTTTCCGGACAAGAATGAAAGAGATGCCCTGCTGACTTTTATTCACTCCGGCGGCTGGATAGTTCTCGCGGGAAATTTCGCGCATCTTTTCTTCGAAAGCGGCGCAGTTTCGCCTCCTTCCGTTTCTAAGTCGTCGAGTCTTTCGGATGAGACCTTTCCGGCAATCGCTCCTAGCCCTCTCACCTTGAATGCATCGAAAATCACTATGAACGCGAGCGATCGTTGGGTCTCCACGGATGGCGCTCAGGTTCCACTGTACGGCGAGCCGGAAGAACCCGTGGTAGTAACGTGGCGCCTCGGGAAGGGGCGCGTCCTCTGGTGGGCTTCCCCCACGCTTATTACTAACTCCGGAATTTCTCGGGATGGGAACTTGCCTTTTTTCCTGGGCTGCATTCAGGCGGTTCGGCCCGGCGCAAGTCCAGGCGAGACGACGGTGCTGTGGGACGAATATTTCCATGGCTATCGCGGATCTCTTTGGGACTATTTCGAGAAGACTCCCGTGCCGTGGGCTATTCTTCAACTGGCTCTTTTATCGATTTTTGTTTTTCTGGCGTTTGGCCGGAGAAGCGGGCCTCTCTATGCGCCCGCTTCTGTGTCGCGGCTTTCGCCGTTGGAATTTGTCGATACGCTCGGTGATTTATATCGCCGCGCGAGTGCCGGGTCCGCCGCGGTTCGCGTGGCCTACCAGCGGTTCCGCACGCAATTGGTTCGCCGTCTTGCGCTGGCGCCTTCGATTTCCAACATGCAGTTGGACGCCGCGGTCCGCGAGCGCCTGGGCTGGAAGCAGCCGGGATTCTTAGACACGTTGCAGCGCGCCGAAAAGGCCGCGCGCAAAAGCGACGTTCCCGGCTCGGACGCGCTGAAAATTGTGCAAGCGCTCGAGCACTACGAAGTCTTGTTCGGACTTAAGACGCGACGCAACGAGGAGAAACGCTAAGTGGAAAATCTCGAACGTCTCACGGCGCACATTCGCACCGAGCTCGCGAAGGTCATCATCGGGCAGCAGGAAATTGTCGATCAGTTGTTGATCGTGCTCGCTTGCGGCGGCCACGCCCTGCTCGAAGGCGTTCCTGGCCTCGCGAAAACGCTCACGGTCAAAACGCTGGCGCGAATTTGCGGGCTTGGATTTCAGCGCGTCCAGTGCACGGCGGACTTGATGCCGGCCGACGTCATTGGAACCAACGTCTTCAACCTCGCCATCAGCGCGTTCACACTGCATCGCGGGCCCATTTTCACCGACTTGCTCCTCGTCGACGAAATCAATCGCACGACCGCGCGCACGCAGGCCGCGCTGCTCGAAGCGATGGAAGAGCGGCAAGCCACGATAGACGGGGTTCGCTATCCCCTTGGGCCGCACTTCACCGTCTTCGCCACGCAAAATCCGGTCGAGTTCGAGGGAACCTATCCGCTCCCCGAGGCGCAACTGGACCGGTTCCTGCTGAAAATCCGGATCGACTATCCTAGCGCGGAAGAAGAAGGCGCTATCCTGAAACGGTTTGAAGCGCTCACCGATCCGCATTTGATCGAGCAGGTGCCGCTCGAACCGATCGACCCCGCTCTTCTCGCCGCGGCGCGAGCCGAGATCGCCCAGGTGCGCGTCGAACCTGCGCTCTATCAATACATCGTTTCGGTGATTCGCAGGACTCGCGATTGGCCCGCGCTGTCTCTTGGAGCGAGCCCGCGCGCGGCGATCGGCCTGTTTTTTGTGGCGCGCGCTCTTGCCGGAATGGAAGGCCGCGATTTTCTGATTCCTGACGATATCAAGGCTGCGGCGCCCGCCGTCCTTCGCCACCGGCTGATGCTCAAGCCGGAAGCCGATCTCGAAGGACTCACGGCGGATTCCGTGATTGCGGAAATTCTTTCGGCTGTCGAGGTACCGAAGTGAATTCGGCTACGACATTCATTCCTGCCGTCGCGACCGCGCGTGCGCATTCGGCGGGGCGATTCCGGATCGGCTTCGGCACGAGGTTCTTTGTTGCGTTGCTGATCGGACTCGTATGGGTTGTGCCGGCTGCGTGGTCGCCCCGGCTGATTGCGGGAATGTTCGTTTGGGATGGCCTGTTCCTGCTGCTCTGGCTTCAAGATTTGCTGCGCCTCCCGAAACCGGGAGAGCTTGAGCTGCGACGCGTCTGGCATTCCGCGCCCTCTCTTGGCGTGCGTTCCAAAGTTTCCGTCGAACTGCACAACTTCGGCCGGCGCCCAGTCTTCGCGCGCGTGACTGACGAGACATCGCGCGCGCTGCGCCGCGAGCCTCCTGTAGTCGAACTAGCCGTGCCTGCGGGAATATCCGCGAGCGCCAGCTACGAAATTTTCCCGGCGCAGCGCGGCGATCTTCCCATCGGCAAATTGTTTCTGCGATATCGAAGCGCCTTGCGGTTGGCCGAGCGCTGGGCCGTGGCGGAAACTTCCGCGAGCGTGCGCGTTCTCCCCAATCTCGAACAAGCCAAGCAGCAAACGCTTTACCTAATCCGCACGCGCCAGGTCGCGATGGAGCGGCGGCGCAGGCGCCTGCGCGGACTCGGGCGCGAGTTTGAAAGCCTGCGCGAATACCGGACGGGCGATGAATTCCGCAATATCAGTTGGACGGCTACGGCCCGCCGTTCAAAACTCATCACGCGCGTGTTTCAGGTGGAGCGCAGCCAGACGGTGTGGATCGTTCTCGATGCGGGACGCCTACTGCGCGAGCAGATCGTGCGCGGCGGCGCGACGCTGCGCTTGTCGAAACTCGATTACGCCGTGGACGCCGCGCTCGCCCTCGCGCAGGTCGCCATGCACTCCGGCGACCGCGTCGGGCTGCTCGCCTACGGCCGGGAGATTCAGCAAAATCGAAACGCCGGGCGCGGAGCGTCTCATCTGCACTCGATCGTCGAGTCCCTGGCGCTCGTGCACCCCGAGCCGTACGAAGCCGATCACGGCCGCGCCGCCCAGGCGCTGCTCACCGAACAACACCGCCGCAGCCTGATCGTGTGGATCACCGATCTCGCCGAAACCGCGGGCACCCCGGACGTGGTGGAATACGCCCTGCAGATGACGCGGCGCCACCTGGTGCTTTTCGCAGCAGTCGGCCAGCCCGATTTGAACGAACGCGTCGCGCAGCGCCCAGATTCCGAAGAGGACATGTTCCGCTACATCGCGGCCATCGAGATCGTGCAGCGGCGCGAGCTCTTGCTGCGCAGGCTCAGGCAGCGTGGCGTGCTCGCCATGGAACTCATGCCCGGCGCGCTGGCCGCTTCGCTAGTCAACCAATATCTGGACATTAAGGATCGCAGCCTGATCTGACAGCCCGGACCAGCCGAATGTCCATTGCACTTGATTTGAAATGGGAAATTTCAGATTTGAAATTCTTAGCCAGAGTTTCTTACGACGCGAGGAACGAGAATCCCTTTTTTCCTATGAGAGGGACGTGGAAAGGCCGTGTGTAAATGTTTTTGGTGGAACAGGCTTCAGCCTGTTCCACCGAGACCGTTCGAGGTTCTTCGGCCTGTCTATAAAAGGTTTATTAAGAACTCCATTCGAGGCTTTGTGAGAAATCCGGATTAGATCGTGATCATCTGCGCGAGTATTCTCATTGCGGCGCTAATTTTCCTGGGCCACTTGCTTTTTGCTCCCGCTCGACAAGTACAGCACCAACGCGGTGAATAGCACGGCCGACAGCAGAAACTTCAGCGGCGTCGCGATTTTCACCGGCGAAATAAACGCTTCGATCACGCCGGCAACCACCAGAAGAGGAATCGTTCCCAGTAACAGTTTTGCTCCCCGGTTGCCCGCCTGCCGCAAGGATTCCTTGCGCGGCATCATTCCCGGAAACAGCAGGCCGCGTGCAATCTCAAGTCCCGCTCCAGCGGCGATGAAGATGGCCGGCAACTCCAGCGCTCCGTGCGCCGCAACGAAATCCCAGAGCTGCAGCGCCATGCCCGCGCGGGCCGTGGCGACGGCGAGCACACCCATTAGAAGCCCATTGATAATCAGTAGCCGGATGGTGCCCAGGCCGGCCGTAATCCCTTCCGCGAACATCGCGAATCCAACAGCCATATTGTGAGTCATGATGCCGGAAGCCGCCGCGGGTTTGATTGTCAGAATCGAGTGCGTCCACATCTCGTGCTTTTCGATTGTCTCAATCATATCCGGTCCTAGAATCTGGTGCGCGAAGCCGGGATCGCGAAGCGTCACCAACGCGCCAGCAATTCCCGCTGCAACAAAGACGAGAGCCGACAAGAGCACGAGCGGAAACGTTTCCCGAAAAATGCGTGGAAAAGTCTCCACGTAGAAGCGGGCAATGGTACCCCACTGCTGGCGCCTCCCCATGTAAATAAGATTGTGCGCGCGCGCCAGAAGTTGATTGAGGTAGGACGTGAACGGACGGCTCGTGATATCCTCGCGAACCGTCGCGAGGTCGGAGGCCGTTTGGCGGTACAATAGTCCCAGTTCCTGGAGTTCGTCGTGATTCAGGGCCGCCACGCCGCGCCGCCCGGAGCGGTCCACAAGCTGCTCGAGACGCTGCCAGTGCGGTTTGCGCTTCGCCAGCCATCGAGTGGAAATCATCCATGCCCCCGAGTCCAACAGATCCTGCCGCTTACGATCCCGCCGCCGGCGAAAAGCTTATCATTGAAACGCCGGAACAGACGTTCGATTGAATTCCCTCTTGCCGGAATCGGCAGCCGGTTTCTCGCCGTTCTGATCGACACGCTGATTCAAATTGCCGTCTTGATTGTTCTGGGCTTGATTTTCGTTGGGCTGGGCTTTAGTTTCAGCGTGACCGGATTCGGCCAATCTTCGACCGCGGCGGTCTGGATCAGTGCCGTCCTCATCTTCGTCTATTTTCTTCTGATGTACGGATACTTCATGCTATTTGAATCGATCTGGAACGGGCAAACGCCCGGGAAACGCCTGACGCATCTCCGCGTGATCAAGGACTCCGGCCAGCCCATCACGGCGATTGACGCGGTCGCGCGCAATCTTCTGCGCCTCGTCGACCAGTTGCCGATCGCCTACGGGATCGGCGTGCTGTGCGCGTGGATCAGCCCGCAGAGCAAGCGCCTGGGCGATTACGTTGCCGGGACCGTGGTCGTTCACGAGAAGCCGTTTGAAACGGTTGCCCCGCAGTGGGACGCTCCCGCGCAATCGTCGGCCACGCACCAATATGGAGCGAACCGGCTTACGCCCGAGGAGTTTGCGCTCGTGGAAACTTTCCTCAGCCGGCGCAGTGCCCTGGAGGCGGGAGTGCGCTTTGACACGGCTGCCAGCATCGTGAGGCGCATCGAATCGAAACTCACGCTGCCACCCGAAGGAAAGCCTTCCGCCGAAAAACTTCTTGAAGAACTTTCCTACGAACGGCGTTCGACAGCCGGATATCGCTGAGGCCGCGAGCAAATGGCAACCCCGGATCTTCGCCGCACTCAAATCTGCGAACCAGCGATGCGCCGCATCCCTGAAGGATGGTTCACAATGGGCTGCGATGCGGGCCGCGATGACGAAAAGCCCGCACATCGTGTGTGGGTCGATTCATTTGAACTCGCGACATATCAGACGACCAACGCGGAGTACGCGCGCTTTTTGGAAGAGACGCGCCATCCTCCACCTCCACTCCGGGATGATCTGAACTTTAACAATCCTAAGCAGCCAGTCGTCGCAGTGTCGTGGTTTGAAGCGGTCGCGTACTGCGATTGGTTGAGCCGCACGCTTGGCAAGAAGTACCGGCTCCCCACCGAAGCCGAATGGGAGCGTGCCGCGCGCGGCGGCGTGGAAGGCGAGACATTTCCCTGGGGCGAATGTACGCCTGAAGAGCTTCCCGATTACGCGAGCCGCTGGAAATCCGCGCCTGAGCCAGTCGGATTGTATGCGCCGAACCGGTATGGTCTCTACAATCTTGGCGACAATGTGCACGAATGGTGCGCCGATTGGTATGACGCTGGATACTATGCCGTTTCGCCCGATCGGAATCCGCAAGGGCCACCCACCAGCAGCCGCCGCGCCTCGCGAGGCGGCTCATGGCGGCATCACATCAAGGTGACGCGGACGGCGGCGCGTTCCAGCATTCCTCCGGAATTCAAATATGCTGATTACGGTTTTCGCATCGCCTCCGGTGGCGATTTCCTCTTGGAGCCGTGACTCCCGGTGTGCCATCATGAATGTGTTCTCATAACAGGCCCGACAGGAGGAATTTTAGAATGAAGCTGAATGGAATCTTCACGGCGATCACCACGCCGTTTGGCGCGGATGGCAGTCTCGCGGCGGATCGCCTCCGTGAAAATATCTCACGTTATAACCGCGTGCCACTGGCGGGCTATGTGGCTGTCGGTTCCACGGGCGAGTCCGTGCTGTTGACGCGCGCGGAAGTTGAGCAAGTTTTCTCCGCAGTGCGTGAAGCGGCGGCGCCGGGACGCATTCTTGTCGCCGGTGTCGGATCGGAGTCCACTCCCGAAACAATTTCTCGGTGCAAAGCCGCGGCGGATTGCGGCTTCGATTATGCGCTCGTCAAGACGCCCAGCTTCTTCAAGTCGGCGCTCACTCCGGACGCGCTCGTCGAGCACTACCGGCGCGTGGCGGATGCGTCCAAGCTCCCCGTCGTGCTGTATGCCATTCCGCAATTTACCGGCGTGGCACTGGAGGCGGACCTGGTCGCGCGTCTCGCGGAACATCCGAACATTGTCGGGCTGAAGGAGAGTTCCGGAAACGTCCAGCGCGTGGGGGAAATCATCGCTGCTGTTCCCGAGAAATTCCAGGTGGTAGTGGGATCGGCGGATACCCTCTACGCATCGCTGCTGCTGGGCGCGACGGGCGGGATCCTGGCCCTCGCGGATTGCCTGCCCGAGCTGTGCATCGAACTGTTTCAAGCGGTCGCCGCGGACAATACGGCCAGCGCGCGCGAGCTGAACCGGCGCATCCTGCCTGCGTCCAAGAAGCTCGTGAGGCAGCTCGGCATCGCGGGCGTGAAATGCGCCATGGATTACCGCGGCTACTATGGCGGGCCCGTGCGCGGGCCGCTGCTGCCATTGAACGCGGCGCAAAAGCGTGAAGTGGAAGCGGTGGTCAATTCGCTGGTCGCGACCGCAGCCGCTGATTAATTCCAGAATCCTACGCATCGCCGATTGCCGTGGCATTCTCGCGAACTCTGCGCAAAGTGAGACGGAAAGGACCGCATCTTGACGGCCCAGGCCGATCCTTCGGCTCCATCTTCCCTGGAAAAAAGAACCATGCGGCAAATCGCATGGCGGCTCCTGCCCTTCTTGATGACCTGCTATTTCGTTTCCTTCGTTGACCGCGTGAACGTGGGTTTCGCCGCGCTCCAAATGGTCAAGGCGCTTCATATGTCCCCCAAGGTGTTTGGATTCGGAGGAGGAATATTTTTCGTTTCCTATTTCCTGTTTGAAGTTCCCAGCAACCTGCTGCTCGAAAAAGTCGGCGCGCGGCTCTGGATTGCCCGGATCATGATCACCTGGGGATTTCTCGCGGCGGGAACCGCATTCGTCGTGGGGCCCAATTCTTTTTACACCATGCGATTGCTGCTCGGCGCCGCCGAGGCGGGATTCTTCCCCGGCGTGATTCTCTATATCACCTACTGGTTTCCAAGCGAATACCGCGCGCGAATCGTGGGAATGTTTACGGTCGCTATTCCGGTCTCCAGTTTTCTGGGGTCGCCGATCTCCGCCGCGTTGTTGGACGTTCGATGGATGGCTCGGACTTCGAGGCTGGCAGTGGATGTTCATCATGGAGGGCGCTCCGGCCGTGCTGCTCGGATTGTTTTGCCTGTTCATACTGAGCGACAAACCGTCAAGCGCGCCCTGGCTCGATTCCGATCAAAAAACTTGGCTCAACGGAAGGCTGCAATCGGAAAGCGGGCGGAGCAAGCGCGTCGGGCAGATCAGCGTGTGGCGCGTGCTGTGGAACAAACATGTTTTGATTTTGAGCGTAACGCTGGCCGGGAGCACGGCCGTGAGCAGCGGGCTGCAAATCTGGCAGCCGCAGATCATCAAGTCCTACGGCCTTACAAATATGCAGACTGGACTGCTCAATTCCATACCGTTCGGACTGGCTTCCGTGATTATGGTTCTGTGGGGGAAGCGGTCAGATCAAACCGGCGAGCGCGTGTGGCACACAGCGCTGCCGCTGGTAGTCACCGCCGTCAGCCTGGCATCAGCGCTGGTGTTTAATTCCCTGCCCGCAATCATCGTCATCCTGTGCCTGGCAGTCATCGGAATCTATGCCGGCAAGGGGCCGGTATGGGCTCTTTCGGCCGAATGGCTCTCCGCGGGAACGGCGGCCGCGGGACTGGCCCAAATGAACGCGATCAGCAACCTCGCCGGGTTCGGCACGACCTACGTCGTCGGTTCCATCAAGCAGGCGACCGGAAGTTACCCGCTGGCAATTCTGCCGCTCGCGTGTCTGTCTGCCGCCGGAGCACTCGCGGTCCTGCTGATTGCACGCGACCGATCGGCGGGAGGCGCGGTCGAACTCAAAGAGACCGCACTGAGCAAATAAGTAGCACAGACTTCAGTCTGTGGGGGTCCACTTGATCTTGGCAGGAATGGAAATCCTAGCTGGAACGTGAATCTTGGATGACGCGTGCAGCCTGGGCCTATTGGCGGAACCCCACAGACTGAAGTCTGTGCTACCAAAGCGTAAGCCCCGCGCGGTTATTTCGCGGCCGCCGGCTGCTCCGGCATGGGAGATCCTTGCGCCAGCACGACCTTCCAATTCCCGTTCTGCTTGGCAAAAACTCGAAGGAATCGATATTCGCCGCCGAACGGTTTGCCATTATCGTGCCCATCGACCGTCACATGTTCGGTCAAGATGGCCACGTCCCCGTTTGCGTAGAATTGAACGTGCGTTTCGCGCGGGTTGAGAACCTTCAGCGTACGTTCGGGCCTCTTCAAGTTTTCAAGCTGCCCGGATTTGTTCAACAATTTGCCCTGCGGATTGAGAGCGAAGAAATCATCCGCCAATATTTTGTCCAGAAACGCCATGTCCCGGTTCTCTTCCGCCTCGATATATCGGTTTCGGAACTCGATGACTTCCTGAGCGGCCTTGTCGTTCTTGGCCATCGCCGCCTGGCCGTGAGCGAGCATGGGCATCGCTAAAAATGCCGCCAATGCTGCGATATGAGCAATTTTCATGACTTGACCTCTTTCTTGCGGGCTGTCCGCCGCGGCGGACCCGCACCCGTCCTCTGGATTCTTCCCATCCTAGCGCGATAGGGCCAGCCTAATTCTTTTCAGTAAAGCATCAGACGTTGGAAAATGCATGGTGCCGGAGGAGGGAGTCGAACCCACACGGCCTTGCGACCAACGGATTTTGAGTGTAATGCGTGTTCTCTCAAACTATAGCTAATAATAGGACTTAATTCCTATCAATGTGAAACTGTGTAAGTAACTGTGTAAGT
>CAWCZV010000015.1:0-127494 GCA_963800095.1 uncultured Acidobacteriota bacterium | reverse complement strand
GAAGTTGCCGTAAACATCTTCAACCCCCGCAGAAATTCCTCCGGCAGCCGAGGGCTCTTCCGTCGCGGCACGGCGGATCGGAGTTACTGTCTTCTGAGCCTTCTCCGTCCCACGCACAAGAGATTGCTGGGTATCTTTGCACAACCCGCAGCGAATGTTACATGGCATTCACTCGACATCAATATGCCTGCAACCAAAAGGTGTCAGGGTGCCCCTGAGCTAGATTGAAATCCGGGAAGTCTGAGTATCCTCGTGACCCGCATGTCTTGTGTTCTCCGCTAACGAACTGGGAAAATGGAGCATCGTAAACCGAAGGTTCTGTTTCTTTCGACTGGCAACGCCACTCGCAGTCAAATGGCCGAGGGTTTTCTGCGCGCCCTCGGGGATGAGCACTTTGACGTTATGAGCGCGGGAGTCGAACCCGGCCCACTGAATCCCCTAGCAAACGAAGTCATGAAGGAAAGAGGCATCGACATCTCGGCGCATGAATCCAAGAATGTTACCCAATCGTTAAAAGAGCATTTTGCCTTCGTGATCACCGTGTGTGATGCGGCCAAGGAGCGGAGCCCGATCTTTCCCTTTACGCCCCGTCTTCTGCACTGGAGTATCGTGGATCCGGCTACCGCTTCCGGTTCCGCCGAGCAACAAATAGAAGTCTTCCGCCGTGTGCGAGACGAGATCGAGGATAAGATTAGACGATTCGTAACGGAAACCGCGCAGACAAGCGACAATCAACTTTCCATCCCCTAAGGAGTCCACCTCGTGTCTGCCTTTAGTCGACAGTCCTGGCTGCGGATTCCCAAACATCACACCTCACTTGGAACCACGCAGCAATTCCTCTACTGCCCATGTCGGATCGACTAGAACAATCCTGCGCGCATTTTTCGCCGTTCGTCAAAAGCCGAAAGGTCCACAACTGGAGGGTCGTTCCTGACACTCCGGTGATTGCGCCCGAGTCACGGCGTAAACGGAAGTAATCCCCCACCTGAACCGGACAGGGCCTGATAAACGGACTTCCCGGGACTTGGCCTGTGAGCGGTCCAAAAATTGCACTGGCGGCGGATCACTTGACCCGCAAATCGCTCATCCACAGCTCCAGAATCGCTTGGTCGCCCGGTTCGATACTGGTGAATGCGATACCCATTCCATCTCCATGAGCGGAGACCACACGGCCGAGAGCCACGATTTTCGCGCCTGCATGAACGATGGTAACCCGGACTTTCGCCCCGGGATTCGAGGGGGTTGGGGTCGTCACAAAACAGCCATGCATGCTCAGATCGCTGGTATGGGCTGATATCTGCCGTTCCGAAACCACATCGGTGATCACAATTGCTGCTACAAATGGCTTTCGCAACTCACGAGGGCGCCGAGCGAATTTCAAAAGCAGACTCCGCTTAGATCGGTGAAGGCTCCGACTACGTTGCAGGTTTTGTACACGATCCAAGGTAGTGCGTCAAGGCGGACGGGCAGTGGCATCACCGATCCCACATTCCGAGAAGAAAACAATCCGCCCGCAATGAGGCAGACGCAATCGGCACTTCTAAACGGGATTGCGTGTTATCGTGCAAATATAGACCGAAGCTAGTAGTATCCTAAAAGCAAGTTTTAATACTAGGTTTGAATCAACTCACTGACGGACTGGCAGTCGGGCTCGGTTTGCAGAATATTCAAACCGGAAGGTTCCCATGACCCCTGACAAACGGGCATCTGAGCCGCAAGCCGCCGCCGAGAAGCGCCGAAGAAGCTGGCGCGGTGCCGTGCTCGTTCCCATAGCAGTCCAGTGGGAAGAGCCGGGCGGCAAAGGCAGGAAAGCGGAAGTGCAAGCCAAAGAGGTCAACATGCACGGCGGGCTGCTCCAGTTCTCGCAAACGGAGGTGTTTCCAGCCGCTGGCACCGAAATGAAATTGACGAATTTGTTTTCCGGCGCGGAGGCCAGGGCGCGCAGCTCGGGGATCCGCCGATCCAAAGGCGGCGCGGTGCTTGCAGTTGCCGTCGAACTGCTCATCCCGAGTGAGACATTCTGGGGATTGGCATTCCGGCTAAGGAAGGCGACTGCGGAATTACAGAGCCTGGACCAAGAGATCAAGGCCGGAAATGTTGACCCGAGCGTTTTACGCGAGTTCCGCGACTCTGTGGACTACGTTCGCACAACCGCCTGGGCCGTTCAGGAATGGCAGGAGCGTCAAGCGCAACGCCGTGACACCGCCACGGTTCTTCCATTACTCGTCATGGAGCGCGTTCGCCGTGCCACTCAATTGTGCGCCGCACTGGCCAATGATCTTAAGGAGAGCAAGATCGCTTCCGAAACGGCAGGGATCGAGGACTTGCTCCGCACCACGGAGAAACTTTCCCGGGGCTTGGCTGACCTGTTTGTTCCGGGCCGGGGCAATTAAAATGTACGCGGCTGTCTCCATTAGCACCTCCCAGATCAATTACTTCTTCTTCTCGGCATCCTTCTCCGGTCCTGAGGGCAGCGGATAGCTACCTCTGGGCTTCTGCGGATTGACGGCGTCACGGGAAAGCGGCCAACACCAGTGCGGAACCGAAAGCCACATTCCGATTAGCGGCAGTTGAAATTAATGCCATTGAGAATTGGGTTTTTTAATAGGGCTAACTTGTCGAGAGTTGAAGGTTTATATGAGAATGAACTGTAGTAGATGGAGCGGACGGTAAACCAAAGTTTGAGTAGATTAGAATCGCGCTTTTCGCCTCCACACCGATTTGCGAGCTCTCGTTTACCATTTCTAGACTAGGCAAACGAAGCCTTAGAAAGCCTGAAAACAAACATAGGGAATTCTGTTGCTCTGAAGCTAACAATGAATTTCAATAGGGTATGGGTCAAAGTGCTATGATCCGAACAGAACCCGATTCTTCTCAAAAGGATCGAGCTGAGCGCGCGCGGCAGATTCAATCCGCCATGCATCACGTCGGAAGGCGCCAATGGTGGCTTTGGTCATCCGGGGTGATGGTGACGATCCTATTGACGCTGGGGATTGCCTCGTTCACCTTCCCCGGTCTATTAAGACAAGAAAGCTCCACGTATCCGATTGACCTTAACCAGGCTTTGCGGGGCCTCGTAGGCCTCGTTTTATTGTTCAACATCTACACGGTTTACCACCAATTGCAAATTCGTCGCCTGCAGGACAGCCTAGCCGAACAGGTTTGCGCCGTAGGCAAAATGGAGGCGCGTACCGATGAGGTGTTCAAGCTGGCCCTACTGGACCCGCTCACCGGACTGTATAACCGACGGTGCGGAGAACAGCGTCTTGCAGAAGAAATTTTGCGATCCCAACGGAATGGCCACCCGCTTACTGTGATTGCGCTCGACCTGAATGGGCTGAAATATATTAATGACACGTTTGGTCACGCCGCTGGTGACGAGCTGATTAAATGTTTTGCCGGACGAATCAACAAGGCAATTCGCGGTTCCGATCTAGCCGTCCGTCAGGGTGGAGATGAGTTTCTGTTGCTCTTGCCAGAGTGCAAATCCGAAGAAGTGCGGCACGTCCTTGGCCGTCTGAGTGGGATTAGACTGGATCTTGGTGGGCAAACGATTCTAGTTGCCTTCTCGGCTGGATGGACTAACTACATTCCTGGGGAATCACCCGAAGAATTACTGCAACGTGCTGACGAGGCACTGTACGCTAACAAACGCGCCGCGAAAGAACAGAACGAGTTAAATATCCTCGTCGAATAATCAATAGCGTGCGACGAGGCCGCTCCGAGCGACAGAAACCCTCCTGAGATCAGATTTGATCCGGTTTGAACAGATAACTATATTCACGGTGACCCCTCGGTGCGCTGAGCCAAGTCCTTCCATGAGAAGGCCGGTTAGTGTCAAGCCGGTTTTGTAGTTGCCTTTGCTCGTCGAGTGGTCTTCCTTGGAACCGAGCCGCCTCTGTCGCCATCCTTCCATCCGCACTCTTTGGTGAGCGATCTTCGCTCGGTGCCAGTTGGGTGTTCTCGTTTCAGAAGGTGCTGCTACCTGAGAATCGACCTCTTCTCCCACCGATTTCGGTGAGAGTCGGGCCCCAGGACTTAGTCGCAGTCACCTGGACTCGGCGGTTGAGCTCGGCTCCTCGGATCGCAACTCTCTAGGCCACTTCCCGCATCGCTTTCTGGCTATTGCGCAGTGGTTCGTACACCTCTCCGCCTACCCACAACCGATGCAGCAGTACCGCCAGCTTTCGAGCCACGGCCACCACCGCTCGCTTCTTGGCATTTTTCCCTCCTCGCTCCGCAAGCTTTAGTCCCCATCTCCGCAGATCACTGTCTTCTCCAAAAGGTCCCAGAATGTAGTGCGCTCCCTGCACCATCATCGTGCGCAGATACCGGTCTCCTTCTTTGCTGATGCCCTTCTGTGGTTCGCTCTCCCCAGAGTTCCTGCGGCCAGGTCGTAACCCGAGAAAACAGCCGACCTCGCGACTCTTCGGAAACCGATACGGGTCCTCGATCGTCAGCACATACGTCAGTGCGATCTGGGTTCCCACGCCCTTCACCTGCTTCAGCAAGGACACTTCCGGGTACACGTCCTTGGCGATTTTCTCCATCCGTTCGTCGTATTCCTTGACGCGCTCGTTCAGCGATTCGATTTCTTTCAACAGCGGTACCAGAACCTCGCGCAACTCCGCGCTCAATCCCTCCGCTAGCTTCTCGCTCACCTGATACGTGCCACACTTGGGCAGTCGTTGGCCATACGACTTCACCAGCCCCCGTGCGGCGTTCACCAAGGCGGTTCGAGCACTCACTAGTTCCGCTCGTGCTCGGATCACCGTCAGGTGGAGTTGCGCTTGCACACTGCGATGCCGCACCGGCCCCAACAACTCGGGATCGACTCGCGCCAGTCGTGCCAGGGTCCGAGCATCGTGCCGATCATCTTTTCGATTGCTCTTGGTGATCAGCTGCACCTTTTGTGCATGCGCCACGATCACTTCCTGTCCCAACTCACTGAGCAGCCGGCTGACCCAAGGAGAATGCGTTCCGGTCTCCAGTGCCATGAGACTTCGCGGTATCTTTCCAAAGGTCTGCTTCATCGCTTCCGGTGTCGTCGGCAGTTTTTGTTCCAAAATGACTTGGCCTGCTTCATCCATAACGCAGTAGAACGACCAGCGATCTCCCAGATCCAGACCGATCGTCAGCTTTTGTTCCTTGAAAAGTTCGCTCTTGAATGCCTGCACAGTGCTAGTCTTTTTCATAGCCGGTCTCCTTTCGGTTGCGCCTTGAGCGCGTCGACCATTGGGAGCGTATCGCATCCCGCCGGAGACCGGCCTTCTCATCCCATCTGATGAAACGCATTATAAAAGGGCGCCCCTTTGAAGTAGGTTTTGATCTCTCGCATCAACGCCTACAGGAAGGAGCACCCTTATGAATGATGCCAAGTATATTGGGCTGGATGTTCATCAAGCAACCATCTCGGTGGGGGTTCTGGATTCTGTTGGCAACCTGGTGATGGAAGCGATCCTGGAAACAAAAGCCGAAACGATTCTCCAGTTTATTGGTGGTCTGCGCGGCAGTTTGCATGTGACCTTGGAAGAAGGAACCTGCGCAGCGTGGTTGCACGATCTGCTCAAGCCGCACGTCACGCAAGTGTTGGTGTGTGATCCGCGCAAGAACGCACTCATCAAAGCCGGGAACAAGAGCGACCGCATCGATGCTCGCAAGCTTTCCGACCTGTTGTACCTGAACAAGCTCAACCCGGTCTATCACGGCGAAACAGGAATTCGTGTGCTCAGGGAAGTGGCCCGCAGCTACCTGGCTTTGACCCGCGATACCACACGAGTGATGAACCGCGTAAAAGCCCTTTATAGGAGTTGGGCGATTCCCTGCGCGGGACAGCGCGTGTACGCCCCGCGCTATCGCTCGGAATGGCTCGCCAAGGTCACCGAATCCGGCGTGCGTCGCCGTGCGGAGATCTACTATCAGCAGTTGGACGCATTGCGGTCGTTGCGCGAGCAAGTACGGCGAGATCTGTTGGCCGAAGGCCGGAAACACAGCGCGATGAAATTGCTGCGCCAGATTCCTTCGATTGGACCCATTCGGGCTGTTTTGTTGATTGCTCTGATGCAGACGCCGCATCGTTTTCGCACCAAGCGGCAACTGTGGGCCTACAGTGGTTTGGCATTGAAAACCTCCACGAGCGGGGAATACCGAATCGTGGAGGGCCGGCTGAAACGCTCCAGGAAATTCCTGGCCATTCGCGGGCTCAACGCCAACCACAATCACGATCTGAAAAATATCTTCAAGGGAGCCGCGACCCGGGCTGCTGCCGTTCCCGGACCGTTCCAAGAGTTCCACGCCGGTTTAGTAGCCCGAGGGATGAAGCCAACGATGGCGCGTCTCACTCTGGCGCGCAAGATCGCCGCCATCACTTTGCTCGTTTGGAAGAAAGGAGTTCGTTTCGACGCCGAATATCTAAAGCAACAAGCAGCTTGAGCGTCTGGGGAGAGTCCATCCCTGGATTCATTTCGGGCGATGACCGGTAGGTCCTCCAGACGCTCTGGTTCGAGGGTGAGTATCCAGAATCCCGTTAGGCGTGTGCTTTGGGCACTGAGTCTTTCGAGAAACCCTATGCCCCCTCGGACAACCAGAAAAAGCGATAGGCGAAAAGTCTCAGATAGAACCATGGTTGGCACTGTCCAGCCGGTCTGCTTGAGTGCGTCAGGAACTGAACGGCGTCGTTACGGCAGCACGATGAATCCGCGGAGAGGGAAAACTTACAGCGTCTCGTTACATTACTGGGGCTGGACGGCAAACACCCGCTGCTTTGCCGTCGCAGGGGAAGCATTTGTCTTGACATCCCCTTTTATAGAACGGGATTATCGGAATGTGGGAATCAGCCGACTTGGGGCGCAACAAGCTAGTTTCCGAGAAGATTTGTCGGAAATTGGTCGAACTGCAATGCCGAGAGTCGGTCAGAAAATAGATTCCGAGTGGCCGACAACCATCCTACCGACCACTACATTCAGAATAAGGACCGGTTGTCAGAAACTAGGTCGTTCGGTTTAAGAACCACTAGGACCGCGGTACGCTCAAAGTCTGGCGAAGTAATCGTTTCATTTGCCGCAACCGTGCTTGGCCTTTTCGAAAAGATCGAACAGCCGGCCTGCGTTTGGGCCCGCGAGGGTTTCCAAACGGTGGGGCTGTCCCTTTTCGACGGTATATTGCGCGGTCATGCCTTTGGCGCGAAACTCCGAAGCTTGCCTCTGCATCATGTCCTGCCACCCCATTGGGTCAAGTTCTCCGACAAACATGTTGATGCACATTTTTGAGATGGCCTGAATATGCGCTGGAGTTTCCTTCCACAGATATCCTGGAAACGCAGTGATCGACAGGAAGTACTGAGGATTCAGCGAGGCCACATGAAATGCGGCAATGCCACCATTCGATGGCCCGGCGATATGGAATTTATTATCTTGGATTTTGTAGTCCGTCAGAATCTGTTTCAAAAACTCGGGGAAGATACGCTCTCCGCCTTCGAAGAACAACTGGTCGTTCGGCGCTGCGGGAACCACGACGATGTAGCCGCGCTTCTCCGCCTCATCGCGAAAATTCCTGGCGATGACGCTATCCACCACGTTCATGGTCTGCGGTCCGCCGCCAAACGCAAGGACGCCGGGATAGGCTTTGCTGGCATCGTAGTCCTTTGGGAGCACGACCTTGTAATGAACGGTGGTTCCCCCGATATTCTTGGTCTTGTCGAGGACCTCAGCCTTCACCGGAAGACTCGCTAGGATCACAAAAGCCGTTAGGAGCGGCAAGATTGTCCATCGGTGTTGTTTCATGTGCTCCTCCTCACAAGTGACGTGGACGAGGGCAGAGGCCGCGAAGTAGCCGTCGGGCCTGGGACGGCCGAGGCAGAACTAGGGAAGCAAGCGGAATCGCCCACGCGGGAATCGTATCATGTGGCGCACACATTGGGCGCGCACGGGCAAGAGACTTTTATACACTGTTCGCATGCGCGACAAGGTCTTCAGGGAAGCGTTCGATTGGGAAGGCGCGCGCCTTCATTCGTACCCCCCTGGACAAACTTTCTCCAATCTCGATACATCCAAACAAACGAAAAATTCGGCCGCTGCCGAACGAGTCAAAGATCAAAGAAATCAAGGCCAAATCGTCCAAGACAGTTGATTGCATACGAGTGAACATCGAGGAGCCGCGCGAGCCTGAGCAAATTGCGCTCCCTTTAGTGGCCTTGACTGGCCAACCAGAGATTCTGTACCTTGCCTGTCTGGCGGGAAAGCCGCGCGACGCCAGGCGTTCGGATTGAAATAGGAGGCTCGGATTGACACCGGACCTAAACGAACGTTCAGCCACAAGCCCTGAAGATCACCTTCCGACACATCCTCGGCGTAAGGGTCTACAGATCCTCATCTGGTGCCTGTTGCTGCTCGCCTTCATCTATGCGGGCGTGCTGATCTATCGTGGCCAGGGCGAATCCGTAAAAATGGCGGCCCCGGCGCGGACTGCGCCGGGAATCACCATTACCACTGTGACGGCCCAAAAAGGCGACATCGGCGTCTACCTGGACTCGATCGGGACGGTCACCCCGGTTTATACCGATTCCATCACCAGCCAGGTGAACGGGCTGGTCGTTGCCGTGCACTTCAAGGAGGGTCAACGAGTCCATAAGGGCGATCCCCTGATTGACATCGATTCACGACCTTACCAGGCCACGCTCTTACAGGCCCAGGGAACTTTGCAGCGAGACGAGAATTTACTCGGCCAGGCGCGCATGGATCTGGCACGCTACGAAGCGGCATGGGCGCGCAACGCTATCGCCAAGCAGGTCTTGGACGACCAAGATAAGCTCGTGCTGCAGGACGAGGGCGTAGTAAAGATCGACCACGGAACCGTGCAGTTCGACCAGATTCAGGTCGACTACTGCAGCCTAACTTCTCCGATTGAGGGCCAGGTAGGCTTGCGGCTGGTGGATCCGGGCAACGTTGTGCAAGCCTCCGGAAACGTCACCCTGGCGGTCATCACGCAACTCGAGCCCATTACGGTGATTTTCACCATACCGGAAGATAGTCTGGGCCAGGTTGTAGCCCGCCTCCGAAATAACGCGAAGCTCACCGTCGACGCCTTTGATCGGACGGCGCAGACAAAAATTGCCAGCGGCGTGCTGTTGACTCTCGACAACCAGATTGACACGACGACCGGAACGGTAAAAGGACGAGCGCTCTTTGAGAATAAAAACGATGCGCTCTTTCCGAACCAGTTTGTGAATACGCGGCTGCTGGTCAATACGGCGCAGGGAGTAACCCTGATCCCGTCCTCTGCCATACAACAAAACGGCCAGGCCTCCTTCGTATATGTGATTCAAAACAATATGGCCCACGTGCGCAGCATAAAGCCCGGGGTGACCAACGGGGGCGTGACGCAGGTCGACGGCATCAACCCCGGAGATATCGTCGCCAACAGCAGCTTCGATAAGTTGCAGGACAACGCCGCGGTCGTCGTTTCAAACCAGCCTGTCCCGGCTACCAACAGTGGGAGCAATGCGCCGTGAGTCCGTCCCGTCCGTTCATTTTGCGACCGGTAGCCACCGCCTTGCTGATGGCCGCCATCCTTCTGGCCGGCATCGTCAGCTACACGCAACTGCCTGTCTCCGCCTTACCGCAAGTCGATTATCCGACCATTCAGGTGCTCACGTTTTATCCCGGCGCCAGCCCGAGCGTGATGGCCACGACGGTGACGGCGCCGCTGGAGCGCCAGTTCGGCGAATTGCAGGGCTTGAGCCAGATGACTTCGACGAGCTCCGGCGGAACATCCGTCATCGTGCTGCAGTTCAATCTCAGTCTGGCGATTGATGTCGCCGAGGAGGAAGTGCAATCCGCCATAAACGCTTCGCAAAGTTTTTTGCCGTCCATCCTTCCTGCGCCGCCGACCTACAGTAAGACGAATCCGGCTGATGCCCCCGTACTCACGCTGGCGGCGACCTCAAGTTCCATGCCGCTATCTCAGGTCGAGGACCTCGTGGACACGCGCCTTGCGCCCAAGATTTCGCAGCTCAACGGGGTGGGTCTTGTGACCATCAGCGGCGGCCAGAAGCCGGCGGTGCGCATTCAGGCGAACCCGACGGCCCTGTCTTCCTACGGCATCAATATGGAGGATCTGCGCACCGCATTGACCCAGTCCAGCGTGAACGCCGCAAAAGGCAACTTCGACGGGGCGCGCCAGGATTACCAGATCGATGCCAACGATCAGCTGGTCACCAGCGACGACTATCGCAAGGTGGTCGTTGCCTACCGCAATGGGGCGCCGGTGATGCTGACCGACGTGGCCAACATCGTGAACGGCGTGGAGAACAATAACCAGGCCGCGTGGATGAACGAGACGCCGGCGGTGATCATCAATGTGCAGCGGCAGCCCGGGGCCAACACCATCAACGTTGTCAAAAGCATAAAGCGGCTCTTGCCGCAGCTCGAAGCTAATTTGCCCTCGGGAATTCAGCTGACCACGCTCACCGACCTTACGACGTCTATTCAAGCGTCCGTTTCCGATGTTGAATTTGAATTGATGATTACGGTAGGGCTGGTCGTAATGGTTATCTTTCTATTCCTGCGAAATCTTTACGCCACCATCATCCCCAGCGTGGCCGTGCCGCTGTCGCTCATCGGCACATTCGCGGCGATGTACGGCCTGGGCTACAGCCTGGATAACTTATCGCTGATGGCGCTGACTATCTCCACAGGTTTCGTCGTGGATGACGCCATCGTGATGATTGAAAACATTTCGCGGTTTATCGAAGCAGGCGATCCGCCCATGGAAGCGGCGCTCAAGGGCGCGGAACAAATTGGATTCACGATTTTATCGCTGACCGTGTCGCTCATCGCCGTGCTCATTCCGCTGCTGTTTATGGGCGACGTGGTCGGGCGCCTGTTCCGCGAGTTTGCCGTAACGCTGGCCGTCACGATTGTCGTTTCGGCGGTGGTCTCGCTGACGCTGACGCCCATGATGAGTTCGCGTATCTTGCGGCACATTCCGAAAGAGCAGCAGGGGCGCTTCTATTTCGCCTCGGAGCGCGCGTTCGATCGAATGATCGAATTTTACGGCCGCACGCTGAAATTCGTTCTCCGCTACCAGACGTTTACACTCCTCGTTGCGCTGGCCACGCTCCTGCTCACGGTTTTCCTATACATCATTATCCCGAAGGGATTCTTCCCCGTGCAGGATACCGGCGTCATCCAAGGCATATCGCAGGCGTCGCAGGCAATCGGCTCGAAGGCCATGGCGGAGAAGCAGAAGGAACTGGCAAAGATCATTTTGCAAGATCCGGCGGTGGAAGGCCTCTCGTCCTTCATTGGCGCAGACGGTACGAATACCACATTGAACAGCGGCAGGATGTCCATCGATCTGAAGCCGCTCGATCAGCGCAAAATCAGCGCGGCAGACGTGATCCGCCGACTCAAATTCAAACTGCAGCAGGTGGACGGGATTCAGCTGTTCATGCAGCCGGTGCAGAACATTACGGTGGACGATCGCGTGAGCCGCACGCAATACCAATATACGCTCGAGGACCCCGACCCAAATGAATTGAATGATTGGACTAACCGCTTTGTCGACCAGCTGAAGAAATTGCCGGAACTGGAAGATGTGGCCACCGACCAGCAAACGGGAGGACTTGCTGTATCGCTGGTGATTGACCGGGTCACCGCCTCGCGGCTGGGCATCGCGCCCTCCACAATCGATAACACCCTGTATGACGCCTTCGGCCAAAGGCAAATCAACACGATGTACACGCAAGTGAATCAGTACCACGTGATTCTGGAGAGCCAGCCGCAGTTTCAACTGGACCCCGACATGTTGAATCATCTCTACATTCAGTCCAATGCCTCGTCGGGAGCGACCGGTACGGGGGCCTCTTCCTCTTTCGCGTCCTCGGGAGCGTCCTCGGCGGGGTCCAATGCGCTGACGACCTCGGCGCTGTACACGCCGGCGGCACCTACTCTTGTTCCTCCTCAGAACGTCCTTTCGCTGAGCGCCTCGACGGGGACATCCGGCAAAGGCGGCGCGTCCGCGTTCGCATCCAGTTCGACCCCAAGCAATGCCGTGCCGTTGAGCGCCATATCGCACTTTGAAAACACGACGGAGCCGCTTTCCATCAGCCACCAGGGTCAGTTTCCGGCCATCACCGTATCGTTCAATCTCGCGGCCAACGCCGCGCTGGGCAACGCCATTACCGCTGTCGACAAAGTGCAGAAAGATCTGCACATGCCGTCCAGCGTGCAGGCGGATTTTCAAGGGACGGCAGCATCGTTCCGGGATTCCTTGTCCAACGAACCGTTGCTGATTCTTGCTGCTCTGGTCACCGTATATATCGTGCTGGGAGTTTTGTATGAAAGCTTCATCCACCCGATCACCATTCTGTCCACGCTTCCGTCCGCCGGGGTTGGCGCTTTCCTGGCGCTGATTCTCTTTCACCAGTCGTTAAGCGTGGTGGCCATCATCGGCATCATTCTCCTGATCGGCATCGTGAAAAAAAATGGGATCATGATGGTTGATTTCGCGCTCGAGGGCGAGCGGATTCACGGAAAAAACTCGACGGACGCCATCTACGATGCCTGTCTGCTCCGTTTTCGCCCAATCATGATGACCACGATGGCCGCTCTGCTGGGCGGCATTCCGCTGGCGCTCGGAACAGGATTCGGATCCGAGTTGCGCAGGCCGCTGGGCATTGCTATGGTGGGCGGACTGCTGCTGAGCCAGGCGCTGACGCTGTATACCACGCCCGTCATCTACATCTTTTTTGACAAATTAGCCCAGCGCTTTACGCGCAAATCGACCGAAGCGGAAACCGGTGGCGCAGAAGTGGCAGGGCCGGCATGAGCATATCCGAACCTTTCATTCGCCGGCCGGTGGCAACGGTTCTGCTTACCGTGGCCGTGGCCCTCGCTGGAGCGATTGCGTTTGAGGTCCTGCCGGTATCGCCCCTTCCACAGGTCGACTTTCCGACGATCACAGTTGGCGCGGGTTTGCCGGGAGCGAGCGCCGAAATTATGGCGTCGTCGGTTGCGACTCCGTTGGAGCGGCAGTTCGGCCATATTGCGGGCGTGACGGAAATGACTTCCGCAAGTTCGCTGGGAACCACTTCGGTCACCATTCAGTTTGATCTCAGCCGCGACATTGACGGTGCGGCGCGCGATGTGGAGGCCGCCATCAATGCGGCGCGATCTTATCTTCCCTCCAACCTGCCGGCCAATCCGACTTATCGCAAGGTCAATCCCGCCGACGCGCCGATCATTATCCTCGGCCTTACGTCGGACAAGTACGGCCCCGATAAGCTGTATGACGAAGCCTCCACGGTCATCCAACAGAAGCTGTCGCAGATTCAGGGCGTAGGGCAAGTCAATCCGGGAGGTGGCGCATTGCCGTCCGTGCGTGTGGAAGCGAATCCCACACAACTCGCCAGCTATGGACTGACCCTCGCGAATTTGCAGTCCGTGCTCAGCCTGCAAAACGCCGACTTGGCCAAAGGTCAAATTACCAACGGGATTGTGACTGCGGACATTATTGCTAACGACCAGATCTCACACGCGGAGGATTACAAGCCGCTGGTCGTCGGTTACAAACACGGCGCGGCCATCCGCTTGTCCGACGTCGCCGAGGTGACAGACTCGGTGCAGAATGTCCGCGCGGCGGGCTATTTGGATGGCAAGCGCGCGGTGATGATCATCATTTTCCGCCAACCCGGCGCCAACATCATCGATACGGTCGACCGCATACGCGAACAGCTGCCGTATATCAAGTCATCCATTCCGGTGGGCATCGACACGACCGTCGTTCTGGATCGCACCACGACCATCCGCGCCTCGGTCAGTGATGTCGAGCGGACACTGCTCATCTCCATCGGCCTGGTGATTGTTGTCGTGTTCGTCTTTTTGCGCAACGGCCGCGCCACGCTGATTCCCGGCATCGCCGTACCGGTCTCCCTGATCGGCACCTTTGCTGTGATGTACTTATTCGGATACAGCCTGGACAACCTCTCGCTGATGGCCTTGACCATTTCCACGGGATTTGTGGTCGATGACGCCATCGTGGTGATGGAAAATATCTCGCGCCACCTGGAAGCCGGGATGAAGCCGTTTGCCGCCGCGCTGAAGGGCGCCGAAGAAATTGGTTTCACCGTCTTCACTATCAGCATTTCTCTTATCGCCGTTTTTATCCCCCTTCTGCTGATGGGAGGAATCGTCGGGCGTCTCTTTCGCGAGTTTGCCGTCACCCTTTCGACGGCCATCATTGTTTCCATGGTCATTTCACTGACCACGACGCCGATGATGTGCGCCTATCTTTTGAAGGATGAGCGCGCGGAAAAACATGGCCGCGTTTACATGGCCAGCGAAAAGTTCTTTGGGTGGATGCTGGCGTCCTACCGCAGCACGTTGAATTGGGTGCTGGACTATCCCACCACTACCCTCGTCGTGCTTTTTCTCACTATTGCGCTGAATGTGGTGCTGATCGTCAAGATACCCAAGGGATTTTTTCCGCAGGAGGACACCGGAGCGATTGCCGGCGGGGTGCAAGGGCCGCAGGATTCGTCGTTCGCCTCGATGAATAGCTCCATCCAACGGATTGTCGGCGTGATTACGAAAGACCCTGCTGTCGAAAACGTGATCGCGTTTACGGGCGGCAACGGGGCGACGAATACAGGTTTCCTCTATCTTTCGCTCAAGCCGCTCGCGCAGCGCAAGGTCAGCGCCGCTCAGATTATCAACCGCCTGCGTCCGCAATTGAATCGACTGCCGGTGGCCTCGGCATTTCTCCAGGCCGCGCAAGATCTGCGCATCGGCGGCCGTGCCAGCAATGCTCTATACCAGTACACCATCCAATCCGATAACGTCCAGGATCTCTCGAAATGGGGACCCATCCTGCTGCGGGAAATGAAGCGTTTGCCCGGCCTACAGGACGTGAACTCTGACCAGCAGAATGGCGGCCTGGACGAACTCGTGAACTATGACCGAATCACTGCCGCCAAGCTCGGGATCACCACGCAGATGCTGGACTCGACGTTATACGGCGCGTTCGGACAATCGGAAGTGTCCATTATCTACACGGAGTTAAATCAGTATTACGTCGTGCTGGAGGTAGCGCCCCAGTATTGGCAAAGCCCGGAGGGATTGAAAGACATCTACCTTCATACGGCCCAAAGCAATAGCAACATTCCGTTCGCCACAGTGGCCAAGACCCAAGCCAACACAACGCCACTGGCCATAAACCATACGGGGTTGTTCCCTTCGGTCACTATCTCCTTCAACCTCGCGCCGAATGTATCGTTGAGCGACGCCACACTAAGCATCAGCCAATTGCAAAAGCGGCTCGGCGCGCCTTCCACCTTGCAGGGCTTTTATGCCGGGACGCTGCAGGCCTACCAGCAATCGCTTGGCAGCGAGCCCATGCTGATCCTGACGGCGCTTCTGGCCGTGTACATCGTTCTCGGTATTTTGTATGAGAGTCTGGTTCATCCGCTGACGATCATCTCCACATTACCTTCCGCGAGCGTAGGCGCGATGCTTGCGCTGATGCTCTTCAAAGCGGACTTGAACATCATCTCGATTATCGGAATTGTGCTGCTGATCGGAATCGTGAAAAAAAATGCCATTATGATGATCGATTTCGCCCTTCAGGCAGAGCGCCAGGAAGGGAAAAACACGCACGACGCGATTTTTGAGGCCTGCATGTTGCGCTTCCGTCCGATCCTGATGACCACCATGGCAGCGTTGCTTGGCGCTCTGCCCTTGGCGCTGGGAACGGGAACAGGTTACGAACTTCGCCGCCCCCTGGGAATCACGATTGTGGGGGGCCTGATCTTGAGCCAGATGCTCACGCTCTATACCACGCCGGTTGTCTATTTGGCCTTCGACCGGCTTCGGCTACGGAGGCAGGGAAAGCAACAAGGCGTCATAGGCCAGGGCGCCGGCCCGGCCCCCAGCGCCGCAGATTAATTGGAGGCATAGCGGAGCGCGTAAGATGATGATTCCCTTACATCGAAGAACTATAAGCTACCTTGTCGTCGCAACTTGCTTTTTGGGTGGTTGCTCGGTCGGTCCAAAGTACCATACGCCAACCACGGACAATCCTGCGGCATACAAGGAGCTTACGCCCGCCGATTATCCCAATACGGATGGCTGGAAAGTGGCGCAGCCGAAAGATGACACCCTGCGCGGTAAATGGTGGGAGATATTCAACGACCCTGAGCTGAATGCGCTTGAAGAGAAAGGCAACGTTTCCAACCAAGGTATCGCAGCAGCTGCGGCTAATTTTTTTGCGGCCCGCGCCCTCGTGAAAGAAGCTCGATCGCAGCTTTTCCCCACGGTGTCGACCAACCCATCCATCACCGTGCAACGCCCATCCTCGAATCTCAAGGCGGGAGGTTCCTCATCTTCTGGCGCTGGATCTTCCTCAACTGGCACTTTTGCTGACTATTCTCTTCCCTTCGATGCAACCTGGCAGCCGGATTTGTTTGGTCGCATCCGGAACACCATCAGTTCGGCAGCCTACGCAGCGCAGGCCAGCGCCGCGGATCTCGAGAATACGCGCCTTACGATACAAGCCGATGTGGCCGTGGATTACTTCCAGCTTCGCGGGCAGGACGCGCTAAAACAGTTGCTCGATTCCACCGTGGACGCTTTTAAAGACTCGCTCGAACTGACCAAGGCTCAGTACGAAACCGGAATTGGCACGGACGAAGCTGTGGCGCAAGCCGAGACTCAGCTGGAATCCACTGAAGCGCAGGATGCCGCTCTGGGCATTCAGCGGGCGCAGTTTGAACATGCCATCGCCATGCTGACCGGCCAGCCGGCCTCGACGTTTTCTATTCCCATCGAACCGCTCAAATCAAGCCCCCCGGCGATTCCCTTCGGAGTTCCCTCTCAGCTTCTCGAGCGGCGTCCCGATATCGCCGCTGCCGAGCGTCTGGTTGCGCAGGCCAACGCACAGATCGGCGTCGCCAGAACTGCGTACTTTCCGACCGTAACGCTCAGCGCTGCCGCAGGACTCGAAAGCAGCTCCATCGCGACCTGGTTCACGTGGCCGAGCCGCTTTTTCTCGCTAGGTCCGGCAGCCTCGGAAATTATTTTTGATGCGGGGTTGCGCCGGGCTACGGTCGAGCAATTTCGAGCGCAGTACGATCAGGCGGTGGCCAACTACCGGCAGGCGGTGCTGACGGCGTTCCAACAGGTTGAAGATAATTTGGCGTCGTTGCGCATCCTTTCAAACGAAATCGAATATCAGGACACCGCGGTCAAATCGGCGGAAAGAAGCCTGGTGCTTGCCGACGATCGCTATCGATTGGGAATCGATCCTTACCTGAACGTGATTACGGCGCAAACTTCGTTGCTGTCCAACCGGGAAACCGCGGTCAATCTTCGGATTCAACAGATGACCGCAAGCGGAGGATTAATCGAAGCGCTTGGCGGAGGCTGGGACGCCTCGCAGCTTCCCTCGCCGGCGCAACTGACCCGCAAAGCGCCGTGAAACTAAAAATCGATTCTCGTTCATCCACGGGCGATTCAAAGGACAGTCTACTCAATTGGGCTATGTTCTGATTGCGGCGGCCGGCTCTTATAGTTTGGGGGGGTGCAATATACTTCGGCCTGAACTGGGATGGTGCCGCGGGAAATGATCAAGGGTACTTTGGCTCTCCGGCTGGTGCATGATGCTGAATATCAAAAAGATCCTTCTGCCTGTTGATTTCCCGCATGTATCGCTGCGTGTGATTCACCAGGCCGCCACATTGGCGCACCATTTCCACTCAGAAATCGTGATGCTGCATGTCGTGACTCCGGCGAGTCAAACCGCGGGCGGGCCGGAGGCCGGAGCCGATCTGGCAGGCTGGGATTTACTCGCCGAAATCGTCAAAACAGCACAGGAAAGCATGGACCAGACCCTCGGCCCGGAGCTTGATGGCCTCACCATTCAACGAGTTCTGGTAAAAGGCGATCCGGCCCGCACAATTGTGGGAACTGCTCAGCGCGAAAAAGCTGACCTGATCATGATGTCGCCTTACGGCTTCACGTTCGATCAATTTCTTCTGGGCTCGGCGCCCGGAAGCGAGTGTCCGGTTTGGACCAGCGCCTACGTCGAAGAAAAGCCATCGCAGAAGTTTGCGATCCGCGACGTCGTTTGCGCGGTCGATTTCAGGCCGCAAAGCCGCAAGACTGTGTCGTGGGCCGAGCAGATGGCCACGGAATTTGGCGCTCACCTTACGCTCGCCGACGTCACCGCCAGCGTGGAGTTTTGGGGGCCGGGCGGAAGTTACGTCAACACGAAGTGGAAGGAGGAGCTTGTCGCCGACGCTTCTCAGCATGTAGCAGAGTTGCAGCACGACACGGGTGTCAAGGCGGATGTAATTATCGGTAGTGGCGATGTACCCAAAGTGCTGGCACGGGCCGTGAAGCAGGCGAAGGCGGACTTGCTGGTTACCGGGTGCCATCCCTACGGTGATTACCTCAGGACCCATGGTTACGCCATCATTCGCGCAGTGCCGGTCCCAGTCCTGAGCGTGGGAGGGTGCTGACCCACGCCAAATCTCCCATTTCATTCACCCGTGAACCCTCGCCGCATGGCTTCCGGCGCCAGCGGGCGGACCTCCACTTCGCCGCGCGCTGCTCCCGAGCATGGTGCAGCCCATTCGAGGGCAGCGTCAACGGAAGGGAGTTCCAGGATGATGAATCCTGACAGTTGCTCCTTCGTATCAGCATACGGTCCGTCCTGCACGCGGCGCTTTCCATCCCTGAGGCACACTGTTGTTCCTGTCTCGGGCACTTCAAGCGCATCGGCGTCCACGTACTCTCCGGCATCGACGAGAGCCTTGTGGTAAGCCCGCCAAGCGCCGAGATGAGGATCGCTATGGTCGTTCTTCCGCATGTCGAACTCTTCGGCTGTATGGTAAATCATCAGAGCAAACTCCATCAGCTTTCTCCTTTGGCGCAACACTCGTCGGCTTTACCTGCCTCTATTTCTATGACGGGCAAGAACCGGCCCATTCGACAGATTTCAGGAAATCTCCAGAGATTTCAAGCAGTCATGAGCCAAATTGACAGACGCCGTCGCGAGTTCTGCCTGTATTGCGGCGTACTCGGAAACTATTCCTGCTTCGAAGATGCGTGTGGAACTTGTGAAATATCTTGGCTATCGGCATATAAATCTCCGTTCAGAAAACTCTAGGGAAAGTCAGCTTGAAGGTGATTGATATTGCGGTTTGATGCGGAACTTGTTCAGAGTTCGAAATACACTTGTTTTTGGAGAGCTGGCGAAAAGCCGAATTCCGAGAAGCAATTCACCGCGCTCCGCCCAGACAGGGACGGAAGGAACTTGATTTGAGCGATGATGGGGGCGCGTGAGGATGCGGCAAGCTACGGCCCGAAGTCGTCAATGGTGCTTTCTGAAGCCCGTCGATAAGCGTGGGTCCGAGGTAGTGGACAGGTCAGTGATGACGTTTGTTGGCAACAACAGCGATCTCGATTAGGAAACTGCAAGATTTCGCGCCTCGGGCCGCGTTCTCCGCACAAGGAGAAAACGATGGCGAAGAAACGAGAGAAGCGAGAGTGCAGAGCCGTTGTACTGGAGCCCGATGCTGCCGGGATCGACATCGGAGCGGAAGAAATCTACGTGGCTGTTCCTCCCGACCGTGACGAAGAATCCGTACGCATGTTCAGCAGCTTCACCTGTGATCTGCATGCGCTGGCGGATTGGCTACAGCAGTGTCGGATTCGCACGGTGGCGATGGAGTCCACTGGGGTGTACTGGATTCCGCTGTTTCAGATCCTGGAAGCAAGAGGTTTGGAAGTCTACCTGGTCAACGCGCACTACTTGAAGAGTGTTCCTGGCAGCAAGAGCGATGTCTCCGATTGCCAGTGGATTCAGTATTTGCACTCGGTTGGATTGCTGAGAGCTAGCTTCCGCCCAACCGTGGACATCTGCGCGGTGCGTTCCCTTTGGAGGCATCAAGGAAGTCTGCTGCAGATGGCCTCCGAGCACATCCTGCATATGCAGAAGTTGCTCAGCCAGATGAACCTGCAGATCCACCACGTACTGAGCGACATCACCGGAGCCAGTGGGCTAGCGATTTTGGACGCGATCCTTGCCGGTGAGCGTAATCCTGTACAACTGGCACAACTCTGCAACAGTCGTGTGAAGAGTCCCCAAGAAAAAGTAGCGAAGGCTCTGGAGGGCGATTACCGACCCGAGCACGTGTTCACGCTGAAGCAATCACTGGATGGCTAACGTTATTACCAGAAGCTGATCGCCGAGTTGGACCGTGAAATCCAGCGCCTGATGCAGACTCTGCCCAGCGCCGTAGAAACCGGGCAAGAAATTCCAAGGCGTACGAAAGCACTCTGCCTTTCAGCGTCAAGGCAACGATCCCGGCTTCGACCTTCGAGGGCAGCTCTATCGCATCGCTGGCGTCGATCTTACCGATATTCCTGGAGTCAGCGCGGTTACAGCACAAGTCATCCTGACCGAGATCGGCCCGGATCTCCGTCGGTTCCGTCACGCCTCTGCGTTCGCATCCTGGCTCGGTCTCTGCCCGGAGAATCGCGTCAGCGGCGGCAAGGTTTTGTCCTGTAAAACACGCAAGGTAAAGAGTCGTGCTGCTCTCGCTCTTCGGCTAGGCGCCAACTCTCTATCCCGTGCAAAGGGCTACTTCGGAGAGTTCTTCCGGCGTATGCGTGCCGAGCTCGGAACCGCGCAAGCCATCACTGCAACTGCACACAAGATCGCTCGTGTCCTGTACCACGTCTTGCTCACCAAGCATCCCTACGCCGAGACCGTCTTCCACAAGTCTGATGAACACGCTCGGCGACGAGCAGAGATGAGACTTCGCAAACAAGCTGCACTACTTGGCTTCCAAATCATTCCGGTTTCTGCAGATTCAGCAACTTAACTAATGAGGTCCTTAGGGGAGGACTTGGGAATAGAAACGAATTGTTGAACCGCGCCTACCAAAATGCAAGATCATTCAGAGACCGCGTCGAAAGGCAAAGAACCCCACGTTCGGCCCAGAGGAGTCGGTATAGGACGCCTCTTCCCGAAATCCTAGACTTGCCGGTCTTTGCCGACATTTTAAGTCCTTCATCATATGGCCAGGTTCCTTGAGGTACATCCTCAGCGTTCTTTTGATACCAGAAAAAACAACAAGTCGAACCGGACATCTCACAGAGGGTTGAGATCATCAGTCCACGCCCACAAGCAGTCCCTTCCTTGTGAGTCAGCTGAGCCTCAGTTTCGTTGCTGGTCGGCACCGGAATCTTGATGTATACGAACCTCGGACCCGGGAATATGCAATCCCTCGGAGTCACCCATAGAATGTTCTCGGCCTACTTGCATTTCGCCAGTAGTTCATTGAATCGCCCAACTGCGGACTCAAAATCGGTTTTATCGGCAATCAAGGTAAGTGAGCCGTCTTTGGCGATCATCGGCTTTCCGAGGAATATAAGCCAGAGCAAGCGCGGAGTTCTAGCTCGACTTGAATGTGACGGAGAGGTGGACGGTATGAGTGATGCCGCTTTTTCCGATCGAAGTTCCGACGACGGTGACGGATTGGGTCCTTAAAGACGGTGGCGGCGTTTCAAAGGATGGATTTCCGCACCCGAGCGTTAGGGCCATGGCGAAAAGGCACCAAACGAGCGACGGCCTCGGCCTGCGCGGCCATCGTTTCAAGCCCAGCAGGAAGGGCCACGGAACGAGCAGGATCGCCGAGGCGCCCAAAAGGAGGCGAGGCGCCGGATTTGCCGCCGCGCTTTGCGTCCGGTTCGACTCGATTTGCAAAACCGAGTTGCCGCTTCCGCCCGGTAGGATCGTGGGGGCTACGCTGCAGGAAAGGTCCGTCTGACCGGCAAAGCAAGAAAGAGCGATGTCCTGGTCGAACCCCCGAAGTGCTTTTACGCTGATCGGGATGCTGGCCGACTGGCCGTCGCCCAAGATCGCCGATACGGAAGACAGAACGAGCTGAAAATCGGGAGCGTTGGGATTCGTCGCGTTGACAGCAACCGAGGCCGAGCTTGCTCCAAAGCTGGAGTCACCCGCGTACGAGGCAGTCACATAGTGCATGCCGGGAGACAGAGTCTGCAGAACATAACTCGCGTTTCCATCGCTTCCGATCGTGCCCTGTCCAATTGGCGCGTTGCCCTCGGAGAAAATCACGACGCCGGACGGCACGCGCGAGCGCGCCCGCACGGTTGCCCTCAGGGTCATATCCGAGGAACCGCCTCCCTGGGGCGCCCCAACGAGAATCATCGTGGTGGGATTGGCCTGCGTGCCGTTCACAGCCAGCGCGAACGGCTGCGAACTGCTGGCAGCGTACACTCCGTTTGCAAGGTAAGAAGCCGTGATGGAGTGCGTGCCGGAGCCAGCGAAGACGGCGCTGAAAACGGCGGTTCCCGTCACGTCAAGCGGCTGCACGTCGAGAATCGAAGTGCCGTCGTAGAAGACGACTGCGCCGGCGGGCGTTCCGGCAGACGCGCTCACGCTGGCCGTCAACGTCACGGCGCCTCCCACTACCGCGGGGGATGGCATCACGTTGAGAGCGGTCGCCGTTGCGTCCGCCGTCACGACCTCGCTCACTCCGGCGGACGTGCTCGAGGCGAATCCGATGTTCCCCGGATAAATAGTGCCGAGGCCAAGGTAGGTCGCCGTCAGCGTGTGCGTGCTCGCAGCGAGAAGTGGCGTATCAAAGATCGCCTGGCCGTTGGCGTTCAGATACGCGTCGCCCAGATTCGTCGCTCCATCGTGGAAGGCTACGACGCCGTTAAAACCAAGCGTGCTGTTCGGAAGCGGGCCCGGCGATGTGACCGATGCGGTGAGGGTGATCGTGCGGCTGCTGACAGCGGGATTCGGAGCGGCCGCAAGAGTCGTCGAGGTAGCGTAAATGAGCGGCACGACGGTGTGCGTCGCGGAAAAGGTGCTGGCTGGAAATGTGGAATCTCCGCTGTAGGATGCCGTGACGATGTGCTGCCCGGCGCCGGGCGCCGAGCTGACCACGCTGGAGGCCATGCCATTCTGGAGCGGCACGGTGGAAACAAAGGCGCCGTCCAACTCAAACGTCACCGTCCCGGTCGGCGTGCCGAAACCGGATTGAAGCGGAGTCACAGAGACGGTCAGCGTGAATGGGGACGCGTAAACCGATGGCTCGGGCGATGCGCTCACACTGCCCTCCAACGAAGTCGAGTTGGGGTCGTTCAGCAGCACGGTCACCGTGCTCAACGAACTCGAACTCAGCCCGCCGTTGGCCACTATGATGTCAGGGTAACCGTCTCCGTTGAGGTCCTGAACCGCGAAATTGCCGACGGGTCCGGCAAGGTAGTGAACCTCCGGGCCGAACGTGCGGTTGCCTTCGTTGTGAATCACGCAAATGATGTTGCCGTCGGACAGCACGAGGTCTGGTTTTCCGTCTTGATTCACATCCGCGACGACGATCTGGGTATATGCCGCAGAGAGCGTCAAGAGAAATGGTCCGTTGAACGTGCCGTCGCCGTTGCCGTAGAAAATCTCCGCGACCTGCGGGTAGCTGATGAGCGCGATGATGTCGGCGTTGCCGTCACCGTCAAAGTCGGCGACCGCGATGGCTTCGGGGGCGTTGAGATTGGAATAGCCTGGTAGTTCCGTCGAAAAAAGCCTGCCGGTACGGAAAGTTCCGTCGCCGTTTCCGAGAAGCGGCTGCAAATTCGTGACGCCGACGTTGGCGACGAGATCGGGTATGCCGTCGTTGTTGAAGTCCCCAACGGCGGGCTCAACCTGGGACGCCACGCCGAGATTTGACGTCGCCGCATGAAAGGTACGGTTGGCCTGACCGAGCAGAATCTCGAGCGAGCTGTAGTTCGTGATGACGGCGTCGCTGCGGTGATCGCGATTGAAGTCGGCGACGACCGTCTGGCTGAATCCGACAACAGAGTAACCCTGCAGGTCGAGTGGAGCGGTGAAGGTCCCGTCGCCGATTCCGTAGAAGACTTCCCCGTTAGAGTTATTGCCGCCGAGGATCAGATCGGCGCGGCCGTCGCCATCGAAGTCGCCGGTATGAATGGTGGTGACGGACGTGCTGCCGCTGGCGCCGCCGTTGGTGTCCGGCGTGATCTCGAACGTGCCGTCGCCCTTGCCCAGCAGGATGCGCGGGTTGGGTGCTGAAACGCCCACAGCGATATCCGGAATGTGGTCGCCGTTGAAGTCAGCGATCGCCACGCCGGTCGCGGGCTCGTTCACGTTGTAGGTGTTGGCCGAATTCAGCGTTCCGTCCGGCCTGTCGAGAAAGATAGCGATGCCGCCCGGCGCGGCAATCGCGAAATCGAGGCGCCCGTCGTTGTTGAAGTCGCCGGTCGCGAACACCCCGTTATCGCCGCCGGCGATGTAGCTGACGGGCGGCTTGTACTGCAAATTTCCCGTCCCCAGCAAGATGTTGACGCCGAGTTCGGACAGACCGGAAATATCCAGAATTCCATCGCCGTTTAGGTCCGCGATGGCCATGAGTTGCATCCCGCCAGCGTTCCCGATGCCGCCGACGGGAACCGCCGCAAATGTGCCATCGGGATTGCCGTGCAGAATATCGATTCCGCCCGCGAAATCCACGATCACCATGTCCGGATGGCCATCGCCCTCGATGTCGAAGAGCAGCAGACTGCTTATGTTGTCGGGGCCATGATAGGTGACGCCGGGTTGGAACGTGCCGTCGCCATTACCGAGAAAGACGGTGGCGCTGGCGCCGAGGTTCCCGTGAATCACGAAATCCTGGTGGCCGTCGCCGTTGAGGTCGGCAACAAAAATCTGGCCGGCGCCGCTGTTCTCTGACAGCGTGCCCTTCAGCGTGAACGAGCCGGTTCCGTTTCCCAGGAGCACGTACATGACGTCATTGAGCGCGTCGGTGGCGATGAGGTCCAAATTGCCGTCGCCGTTGAAATCGGCGACGCCGAAGCTGCCGACCGTCGCGTAGTTGGATCCGCCGGCCGCGAAATACGAGTAAAGGATAGGCTGGAAGGTTCCGTCGCCGTTGCCGAGGAACACGCCAATCTGACCCTGCGGCGCGCCGCCGCCCACCAGCAGGTCAAGGTTGCCGTCATGATTGAAATCGGCAATGGTGATGGCCCCGCCGATCCCCGGCGGCAACGGAATGTTCTGCCCCGGGCGGAACGAGCCGTCGCCGTTTCCGAGCAGGATGTGAAGGGTGAAGGAGGAATCCTGCCAGACGAGGTCGAGCTTGCCGTCCTTGTTGAAGTCTCCAGAATTCATGGACGCCGGGGTGGAACCTGTGGAAATGAATAGGGGATTTTTGAACGTCTCGGCGCGGAGCGGGCGGCCGCACAGCGGCAGCACGGCCATGGCCGCCAGAACGATTTGCGCCACGCGGCGCTTCAGCAGGTTCATCGGAGAGCCCCGGAACCGATATCACGAGCATTGGGGAAGGATGCTACAATAGCATATCGGACGTTGCAAGGAAGTAAACAAAATCAATTTAAATAAATAGCTGGCCGCCCCGGGAGACGACAGAATCGATCTTGACTAACTCGTACATTCGTTGCATACTTTCGGCCCTCACGAAGAAAAGTAATCCGCAGGGATCTGGGGTCGCGCCGATGACTCACTGGCGGAGTTTTCGCCTCGCGTATTTGTTTCTCGCGACCGCCGGAATTGCCGCGGCGCTCGCCGGAGGATGCGGCGGGTCGTCGTCCGTAAGTTCAGGTTCGACCGGCGGGTCGGGCGGCTCCGGCGGCGGGGGATCCGGTCCCCAGCCGGATTTCACACTGTCCATTCAGCCCAGCCAGGTTTCTGTGCTTGAGGGATCGGCGAATACCGTGGCCGTTTCGGTAACAGCGGTCAACGGATTTTCTTCGGAGGTCTCGGTTACAATTTCCGGCATGCCGTCGGGAGTGACGGCCGCGCCTTCCCAGTTTTCCATCAGCCCGGGCTCGCCTCAGACGGTTCTGTTGTCGGCGGGCGCGGGCAGCACGACCGGGACCGCCAGCCTCACCGTCAGCGCTGTGTCCGGCGCGCTCCAGCATGGCGGGCAGATCTCCTTCGCCGTGAGCCTGTACTCGACGCACCCGCCGTTCCGCACCGGCTATGTGCGGACCGACGCGCAATTCGACTACGGCTTCCTAAACTTTTTCCCGCAGACGTGGATGATCTACGATCCCCCGACGAAGCGCTTTTTTGTCAGTAACACGCTGCTGAACCGTGTCGACGTGTTCGATGCGACCACCGAGGCATGGATCGCCCGCATCCCCGTCCCCGGCGCCTGGGTGGGCGACGAAACCCCGGATCACTCGACGATCTACATGGGCACGCAAGTCGGCGATTTATACGAAATCGATCCGGTGGCCATGGCGGTGAAGGCGCGCATTCCCGCGGTGCAGATCGGCCCCGCAGGTTTCGGCGCGTATGAGGCGCGCGTGATGGCCGGCGGCAAACTGGCCCTTCTGGGCGGCCAGGGAGGCATCCCGGCGGTCGATGGATACTCCGAAGTTGGCCTCTGGGATCCCACCGACAACACGCTCGTGACCTACGCTTCGTACTACGGCAGCAACGAGACCAGGGTTACCACGGCGCCCGTCTGCGGTTTCCTCGAAAACATTGGCGAGATGGCCATCAGCGCGGATCGCACACGAATTCTCCTCGGCAGTGCCGACAGCGACGACACCCTCTGCTCGCTCGATCCCAATACGGGCGCCTACGTGACGGTCGCGGCGTATCTTACCGGGATCGGTGTCAGCCAGATCCTCGTGCCACCGGACGGTAAGGAGATCATCGTTCCCAGCGGGTCCACCGTGACGGTTTACGATTCCACGGGACTTTTCCAAACCGACTTGTTTCAAATCCCTGGCGCCGGGACCTCCCATTTTCTTCTCAGCCTTGACGGCAACACGCTCTATGCCGCGCCCTACCTATCGGGCCAGCCGCTCCTGGCTTACAACTGGCGCACCCATGAACAGACCGGATGGGCGCCCGTTTTCTACGTCGGTGACATCGAATCCACCGTCACGCCGATGGCAGTCGATGAAACCGGCTTGATCATCGGGCCCCTCGGCGAAGGCGTCGGCTTCCTGGACGCGGGCGCGCTTCAGGCGGGCCCGGCTAACCCAACGATTTTCCTGAGCGGCGGGCAGCTGTTACAGCCTACCTACGGACCGGTCCAAGGCGGCACCAGCACGCTCTTGGACGGCCTGCAGACCTCCAAGGCCGCAAAAGTCTATTTTGGAAATCAACTCGCGACGGGAGTTTCTGAACAGCCTCTCGGGATTGTGGCGAACTCACCCGCCGGCGAAGCCGGCGCCGCGGATGTCACGGTCACCTACACCGACGGCGGGCTCTCGCTTTTCCCCGAAGCTTTCAGCTATGGCCCGTCGATCGTGGAAATTGCTCCTGCGGCATCCACCTCGGAGGGCGGCGGCACGGGAATAATCTATGGATATGGATTTGGTCCCCCAACGCAGGCGGGCATGGTCGACACCAGCCTCAACATTACGGTCGGAGGAACCCCAGCCACGGTCACCGCCTATTCCGGATTTCCTTATTTCAATTCAATTCCGTTCTGCTGCATGGCGCCGATTGAATCTTTGCAATTCACCTGGCCCGCCGGGACAGCCGGAACAACTGCGGATATCAGCGTTTCTGACTCCGCCGGATCAGCTACCGCTAAGTCTGCGGCGCGCTATTTCCCCGCGGTCCAGCAATTCCCGCTGCCGGGAGCCGCACTCACGCAGGGGATTTATGACCCGGGGCGCGACGTCTACTACTTTGCGGACCAGACCAAGATTCAGATCTTTTCCAAGACTCTGGAAACCTGGCGAACGCCTATCGCGATACCCGGGGCGAGCCGGTTATGGGGAGTGTCGCTCTCGCCAGATGGAACCAAACTCGCGATCTCCGATCCGGGAGCCGATCTCATTTATCTTCTAAATCCCGACACTCCCAATTCGATCCAGACATTTTCGTTGCCGAATACCGCCTTCGAGCAAGGCAGTTTTCCGGGCGGCCTTGCCGTTACCGACTCCGGAATCATTTATTACAACGCGTTCTATATCGACTTCACCGGCGGATGGTCGCTCCACCGCCTGGACACCTCGACCGGCACCGTCACGCACTACCAATTGCAGGCCGGCAACTTTGGCGCGGATGCATACGTGCGGCTGCTGCTGAGCAGCGACAATGCTCGCTTGTACGGCAATTTCGGCGGGCTGGTGTACGCACTTGATACGGCCACGGACGCTCCCTTCTTCAATTCCGGCGCCATTGGCGGGGACTACGAGCTGGCGCTGGCGAGCAACCAGACCTGGATGTCCGCCGCGGAATTTCTCCTGGATACGGACCTGAACGAGGAGTCTTATGTGGCTCTGACTCCCCGCGAAACGTGGAACCAAACCTACGTCTACGGTGAAAAAATGAGTCCCGACGGAAGCTTCCTGTTTGCGCCCGGTACGAACAGCCTGGATGTGTTGGATGGGCACCTTGGGACGCTGCTGGATCGGATCGCCTTGCCGGTGACGCTCAACGGCAACTTCGACGCATTGGCGAGCGACGGCAAGGACAACATCCTGGTGGCGATTACAGGCCAGAACGGCGACGGTATCGCGGTAATCGACTTGACGTCGCTGGCCGAGCCGCCGCCGCTTCCCTACGTGCTTGCGGCGCGCTCCGGGCTCGTGCGCATGGCGGCGGCCGCCGCCGATCGCACGCAGCCGAACGCGGGCTCGAAATCCGCGGGTTCCGGCGCGGCGCACGGAGCGCCACGGCTTTCGCACGTCATGAATTCTCCGCGGCGGTAAGTGGCGCGGCTTCTTCCGGTTCGCGGAGGAATGCGAAGTGGAACTCAGCGGATGCTTTATGAAGACGGAATCGACGAAGCGGCGGGCCCGGCGCGCGGCCTTGTTCGTCTCTGCCGCGCTCCTCGCCGGCTGCGGTGGCGGAGGAACCTCCACGTTTACTCCGTCGTCCGGCGTGCCTGCGTCGTTTGCGATTTCCGCCACCCCTTCCAGCGTCTCGATTTCGGCGAATACCACGGCGCAGATTCAGCTTCAGCTGTTTCCGATCAGCGGATTTTCCGGAACGGCCTCGGTCAGCATTTCGGGATTGCCGGCAGGAGTGACCACGTCGCCAGTCTCTCCGTTTTCGCTTTCCACAGCCCAGACGCTGACGCTGACCGCGGGCGCGGGGGTTACGAATGGCACCTACGCGCTGGGCTTCAACGCCACGAGCGGCAGCCTTTCTTCGAACACATCCGCGTCGCTCCAGATCGAACCGCTCGCAACATTCAGTCTGAGTTCGATGGCGTCGAACCTGATCGTCCGCCAAGGCGGATCCACGTCGGCGATCTTCAACATCACCGACAGTGCCAGCGGTTACACCAGCTTCGACGTTGACCTGAGCGTCTCCGGTTTATCGCCAGGCGTCACGGCATCGTTTTCGCAGAATCCGCTTCCCGGAGCGAACAGCCAGCAGTCATTCACACTCAGCGCAAACCCCAATGCTACCCTTGTCAGCAACGGCACCGGACAGCTTGTAGCAACACGGCGGACCGACGGCGCCACTTCTTCGTACACGTTCAATTTCGAAATTGCTCCTCCACCCGGCGTGCTGGCCGGAAACCGGACGAATTTTGTGGCGACCGAAGACACGCCCTCTTCGATGGTTTACGACCCGGTGCATCAGTACATCTATGCGGCCCTGCCCAACCGCAGCCGTGTGGCCGTGATCTCCCCTGCGACAGGGCAGGTGCTGACAATGGTTCCGGTGCCGGACGCCTTCGGGCTTTCGCTCACGCCGGACGGCAGGCGCGTTCTCTCGACCGGTCGGTTGGCGGCGAGGGTGGCATGGATCGATACGGCGACGCAGCGGATTGCCGAGCAGGACATCCTTCCCCTGCTTCAACCCAATTGTCCCTGCAACCCGCAAACGGTCATGGCGGCTACGCCATTGGTGATGGCCAACGGCAAGGTACTGTTTGTGGGGTCGGGAACGGTCCCAAGCGGAGTGCTGGAGTGGGACCCGGCCGCAGGGCAAGTAACGCAACCGCAATCGGCATTCGGCACGATTGGTGCACGGAGTGCGGACGGCTCAAAGGCGATCCTTGCGGATTCCGAGACGGCCTTCGCCGGGGGCATCGTTTTATACGATTCGGCGTCGGATAGCGTAGTGGCTTCGCGATCCTTTAGCGACACCACCTTCGCTGTGGCGGCGAATCCGAACGGGACGCAGTTCGTCGTGGCGGTGAACGGCGAGGGAATCTATTTCCTGGACACGCAGTTCAACACCCTCGGCGTGGCGCCGGTCGGCGGGCTCACTACCGGCCTGATGTATAGCTCCGACGGCAGGTCGTTGTACATCGTCTCCGAACCCAACAACGTTCCGTTGATCTCGACGATTGACGCCACGACGTATCAGATCACCGGCCAGGCGCCCGCGTATGCCACCAACATCGCCTATTTCGAGCGCTACCCGCCGCTCCTGATCGAGGCGCCCATGGCGGCTGATTCGACCGGAATGGTGTTCGGCGCGGGGGATCACGGCGTTGCGCTCGACGACTCGACGAATTTCCAGAATTTTTCAGCCAACGCCCAGGCGCCGGTGTGGACGATTATCACGACCCCCGCGGAGGGGCCTCAGAACGGTTCCACGCCCGTCACCATCTCGACGCAGTTTTTCAATTGGATCCCGGACGTGTGGTTCGGCAATTTGCGGGGAACGAACTTGATGCTGAACTCGTTCCAGCAAGCGCAGGCGACGGCGCCACCTTCGCCCTCGCCCGGCCCCGTTAATGTGAAATTGATCAGCCCCGACGGCACCGAGGGAAACATTCCCCAGGGATTTACCTATGGCGCGGTGGCCGTAAATAATCCGATCCTTGCCGCGCCGCCTTCAGGCGGAGTAACGGCTGAATTATTTGGGTATGGATTCGGATCGGATATGAATGGGCAACCCTCCACGGTGCAATTCGGCAGTCAAAGCAGCTCGGTCACCTTTAGTGACCTTTTTCCGGCGGAGGCCGAGTATCCATTCCCTTTGGAAGACATTCGAACGCTCGTTCCGGCCGGCGCGCCTGGTCCTGTGGACATTCGAGTCACTTCCGAGTCTGGGACCGCGGTGATTCCGGGCGGCCTGCATTACGTTCAGAGCGTCAAGGACTACGCCTCGCCGGACACTCTGCAGTTCCCCCTCTACGATCCCAAACGCCAGTATGTCTATTTGAGCGCGGGCACTCACATTGATGTGTTCTCGGTCGGCGCCCGCCAGTTCCTTCCCTCAATCACGCCGCCGACGCTCAACGGCCAGATCCAGCTGGTGGGGCTGGCGCTGACTCCGGACAATTCGATGCTTCTCGCCGCGAACGCCGCCGACGGCTCTGTTGCACTGATCGATCCCGACAACCCACAGTCCGCGAAGGCCGTCGAGATTCTTCCGTCGTACGGCTACGCTCAGCCGAGTTACATCACGACCACGAGCACCGGCCTGGCTTTCATCACCACGGAAAATATCAATCCTGAGGCGGGCATCGCGCTCCAGCTCTACCAACTCGACCTCGCCACCCTCAATGTCACGATTTCCAGCCAAGCCAATTCAACCATGGTGAGTTCGCGAGACGGCTCGATCGTCTATGCATACACCGGTTTCAGTTCCGCGGTATGGACGGCGGCAACTGGAACGTGGTCCAACGGCCACGGCACAGGAGGATATCTGGGCGATAACGCGATGTCGGGCGACGGTAACGTCCTTGCTGTTTCAGGACAAGGCTCGGGTCCAACATTCGGCTTGGACGTGGTTTTCATGGATCCCGCGACAGACATTCTCAGCAGAACCGGGACGTCCGAATTCGCAGGGTCGAGTCGCGCGCCGGTGGTGGGATTGCGGTTGAACGATGCGGGAAGCCTTGCGTACATGCCGGTCGTGTTCGGCACTTCGAGCGAGTCCGTTTCTTTCACTGAGAACGCGATCGACATCTTCAACGTCGGGCACAGCGAGCTGCGCGAAAGGGTAATCCTGTCCGAGCAGTTCACAAGCCCGGGAACAATCGCCATGACGATGGACCCGGCTGGCCAGAACATCTTCCTGATTACGACTGCGGGGCTGACCGTGGTGACGCTCGATGCTGTGCCGCTCTCCATCGGCAGCGTCACGCCCGGCGCGGGCGCTTCCGGAGCGACCGTCACGATCCGCGGCAGCGGATTTACGCCCACGACGACCGTCTCATTTGGCGGTGCAACGAGCAGCGCCACTTTCGTCGATGAGGATACGCTTCAAGCGGTTATCCCCGGCTCGCTTCCGAGCGGAGCACTCTCCATCACCGTTGCCAATCCTAGTGGCTCGACATACACCCTCGATGCCGCACTTACAATCGAGTGACGGTTCTCGTGGACACGGACAAGTCGTGGTTGAGGAGGACCGTAGACATTGTTTTGTAGTCAGCGATCCGCTTGCAATCCACAAACACATCGCCACCAACAGGATCGTAAAGGCGGTCAATATTCCATCTTGGTAAGACGCTGGGGTTTGCCATCCACCCAGATGATTCGGAAGTGATGCAGTGATCCAATCCGAAACCGATCAAACGCACTATTCTGGTTTCTGAATCCCTTTCATTGCACCGATAGTTTCACATTGCCACTCCGACATTGAGTCTCCCCAACCCAAAATCTGGCACAGGGGGCAACTTTGGCTCGCCCTATATCCCTTACCGTCAAGGTGCCACCGTCAATGGATGATTGATAGAACGAAGAAGATGGGAGTTCGGCCCGGGTCTTCAAATCGCCCGTCACTGTGACCGATAAGCCGCCCGGGCAGGCGGCCCATCGGTCAGGATTTCCGGACTATTACTTCAACTCCGTAACGCCCTTGACGGGCTGAGAGCTCGAATCACCCAGTTGGGTACCGTCCGCCGTCAGTACGGCGATGATGCGACCGGCTGGCTGGCCGCTCTTGACCGGTTCAATCTTTACCGTCACCTGATCGCCGGGCTTAAAAGAATTCTTGCGATAACCGGCCGGGTACGTCACGGCGGGAGACTGGGTCTCGGCAATCCACTCCGTCACTTTGCCGTCTTCGCCTTTCACTTCGATGGTCAACAAGCAGTGCGGATTGGAGTAGAGCCACTCCTTGACGGTCCCTTTGAGGACCACTTTCTTCTCGATGTCAAACGATGCGGCGCCATGGTGCGCGAACAACGGCGCTGATATCACCAGTCCAATGACGAGAACCACGAAGACAACAAACTTGTTTCTCATTGCTCCTCCGTTCTGTCAAGGCCGATATTCTAGAGTGATAGGTCTCCTGATCTTGACGATGGCTTGGTGTCGGCCCGCCTTCCGACGATTGGCGCAAGTATACTCCAATCATCCAGCCATTTAGGAAGTGTCCAGAAACTGGCGAACGTGTCGCGCCCATCACACCGCCGGTGTGACGTTGCGTTACCCAATTTGATTACCTAAGTGTCGGGCCTGCGGCGGGTCCGCCAATCAAGGTCGCGGAAACCAGGTTCGGCTTACTTGCCATTCGCGCCTGTGGCGCTGCCGAAACGCTTGTTGTAATTCTCGGCCTCCACGGGCGAGCAGTAATACTCCATAATATCGGTGCGGGGATCCTGCAATCGCAGGGGCATTTTCATGGTTTCCCACGGCTTGGTGTAAACCTTCGGATCCTCGATCGTCTCTGACCATTCCATTTCATCGGCGCTGATGCGATGGAAGGTTTCTGTCACGTGTATCTGGTCGCTGATGGGCCGGCCGGTGGAATCAAGCCAGACGCGATCTTCCGGCATCGTTCCGACCGTATCGACCTGGAAAGTATAATCGTCCAGCCATTTGCCTACCGAATAACCGAAAAACCGCTGTTCGCGGATCTGTCCGTCCAGTTCGACGGCGCCGTCCAGTAGTTTGGGCAACGGCCTCCCGTCGGTCCAAATGACGCGCCAGCGGTTGTCGTAGTGATACAGGATCGCCACTTTGTAATCGTCCTGGAAGATCTGCGTCAGCCGGAGGTTGTAGTGATTGTAGCGCGGTATTCCCAACGGCTCGCACTTGTTCCGGGGATCGTTGGTCTGCATGGGCAGGACCGCGTCGGCGCCCTCAAGCGCCTTGTGCGATTTGTACAGCTCAAGACCGTACGGCGTGTACGGGAGAGCGTTTTCTGGCTGGCCGTTGTTGGGCTTCAATTGCACGCCGCCGGCCTGGATTCCAGAGCCTGCCGCGAGCGTCCCCCACATGCCGGTCAAATTTCGCTTTGGAGCGGGCCTGCGGTCCGCCGGCGCGATCGGCGGTCTATTCCAGACCGGATCCGGCCAGGTTGCCTTCGGTCCATCCTGCGCATTTTGAGCAGACGCGGCGATCTGAAAGGCCAGCGCCGCAATCAGCGGAAAAATTGCCAAAAACACCGCACGCTTTCGCATGACCACCTCCTCCGAAGACCGGCCCTCCGATTCAGGCCGCTGCGCTCACTCAAGCAACAACAACCCGCTCAAATAGGCCGTTTGAGCGGCCAGTCTATTCAAGCAGGCCACAAGGGTCAAGCAACGCGCGGGGTACTACCACGTACGGACAAATTCGGCTACACCTGCGGTTCACGGGTTGCTGTGGACTGTTAGCAGCCAATCAACGGGTAATTCCGTGAAAAGCCACCATTCAGGAAGACCAACCTATTTTGTACTTTCAGATCTTTACCAGCCTATTGAATTGATTTTTGGTCCCCTCCTAGTTTCTTGATCATATTGGTGCTATAAGAATGGGAAATACGAGGTTCATCTGATATCCGGCAAAAATAGAGTCCTCGCGCCATTCATGGTGGTCCCATGCCGAGGCTCCCTAGGAAGGTCATTCTTCAAATCGCAACTGGAATCATTGGCAACGAACAATGAGGAAGGTCACATATATTCGCGCACCGAAGGACTTGTCACCCCAGCTTAGAGGTCTTTACGAGCGGGTGGCTCGTCAGCTTGGCGTCGATGCCTCATACGTCAGCCAAGTCGCTCGCGGAGAAAGCCAATCGGTTCTGGTGGAAAACGCATTGAGGCAAGAGCTTACTCAGATCCTAGAGCGAGGAGCTAAAACCCCTAACCACCATGAAGTTCAATTCTATTCGGATGACATGGTGCTTCTCGACCGCCTTGTTCCTTTTGTCGCGGCCGCTCTGAAAAGGGGTGATGCGGCCATCATTGTTGCGACCGAATCGCACCGGGATAGCCTTGTCCTGAGGTTGAAGTCGGAGGGCTTGGATGTTGATGCCGCGATTAAAGCGGGCTCGTATGTCGCGGTGGATGCCGCCGGCACACTCTCCATATTTATGGTGAATGACATGCCAGAATCGGATCGCTTTTTGAAGGTTGTGGGCGGCTTCATTGAGGAAGCCGCGAAAACAGGGAAAACAGCGCATCGCCGCGTCGCCGTTTTTGGAGAATGGGTGTCTCTCTTGTGGAAGGAAGGTAAAGCGGACGCCGCGATTCGCCTTGAACAGTTGGGGAACCAGTTAGCCATAACCCACGACGTTGACATCCTCTGCGGGTATGAGATGAGCAGCGCTTACCGAGAGGAAGACGACGATTTTAAGAGCATATGTGCGGAACACTCAGCCATTTATTCGCAGGGGAAATAGTTGACAGCCTTGGATGACAGCTGGAGTGCGCGCCACCGCGACGTCACAGACGAGCAGCTCACACAAACATTCATCGACGGTTCTGCAGATCAATGGTAACTTACGCAATACGTGCCTCACGAGGCAGAGACTTTGCGATGCAGAAAATCGAAAAGGAATTACGCGAACCCAAGACCCCCATCGAGCGAATCTTCTACGACATTGTCAAACGCAAAATGAGTGCCAAGGAGCGACGGATCCTATTGGGTCTGCCCAAGAAGACTCGTAAGCGGAAGTGATCCGCTCGTCCCGTTTCCATGTGCGTGAGAGTTCGTTGCAAAGAAACCGAAAGGCTGGAACCACGGGTGAACAAATGAAAATCAATTTATCGGAAACTAGGGCCACTTGCCGATTGCATTCGGACCGATTGAGCGAACTAAAGAATCTGAGCTGGGCTTAGCCAGAAAGGAATACCGCAAGAAAATTCAGCCGCGCCTTGCCGAAATTACGATGCAAATTATTTCAATGCCCCTTGGCATCTGGGAGCTTCATGGCACTTACTTCCGCTCCGGCCATTGCTGTCCAAATCGATGATTCTGGCGCATGCCGGCTCAACTCTTCGATCTTCCGCACCTGCGAGAGGATCGACACATCTTCCCACCCGGCAGGGCGGCCGGGTTCTTTTTGGGCGTTTGCCGCGACGTCTTTGGCGCGACTACGAGCCCTCTTGCCGGAATGCCGCTTTCGGTCCGGCGACACTCCTTCCACAGGCGCGAATCCGGCAAAGGAACGAGGACAATCCCAACGGCTCCGAGTTGTGGTATGCTCCTTTTACTTCGATGGTCAGGGAGGCATTGGTTATGAAAAAATTGGTTCTAGGTTTTGCGGTTTCCTTGCTGATTAGCTTGCCTGTTTTGGCTGCGCTCAAAGTAGGCGATATGGCGCCCAATTTCTCGGCTCGCGGTTCGCTGGGAGGAAAAGAATTTGATTTTTCCCTGCAAGAAGCGCTGAAGAAGGGGCCGGTCGTGGTTTACTTCTTCCCTTCCGCCTATACCAAGGGCTGCGATCTTGAAGCGCATACATTTTCAATGGAGAAAGATAAATTCGATGCCGCCGGGGCCAGCATTATTGGCGTATCGGCTGACAGCATCGCGCGGCTCAACCGGTTTGCGGCCGACCCGGATTTTTGCGCCGGAAAGTTTCCGGTAGCCTCGGATACGGATAAGAAAATCGCCACCTCCTACAATCTGGCGACGACCGCCGTAAAAGCAGGCCAGTTGGACGTGAAGGGTGACGCGATTGACCATGACTTTATCGAGCGCGAAACTTTCGTAATTGGCAAAGACCACAAGATCATCGCGGCGTTTTCGTCCAAGGACGATGGGCTTTCACCCGATCAGCACGTGGCGAAATCACTGGCCATCGTGCAACAACTCGGCTCCAAGTAGCTTCTCTCCGCTTTATCGATAACTCCGGGCAGACGATAGGTCCGCGCGCGCGGCGTCATCTGCCCATTTCCATCTCTTCCCGTAGCCGAGATTGCCCCTCTTTTTAGCTCTTAGTCTAGATGAACCGCAGATACCCCGTGCGACTACAAGATCCGGTCACGGAGCAACGCGGCGACGTCGTTGGAGCTGAGCAAGCCTTTTTTGTGTAAGAGGTCGATCAGCTTGACTGCGAGTGAGTCTTTTTGGTCGGGAGACGGGACAGATTTGGCATTTTCCGAATGAGGGGACGGTGAGTGACCCGCAAGCCCGGGCGAAACCAGCTTTTCGATCCAACTATCGATGAGCGCTTTCTGTGCGTCGTTCAAATCCGTGAAGGCGACTCCCATGCCCATTCCGGGCTGCGAATCCCGCACCACCGCGGTGCAGGCCAAATCGCCTCCAGCCGAGGAGATCCGGATTCGCACTTTGGATCCGATAGGAAGAGGGTTCAGCATGTCCAGATAGCAACCCCCTTTATTCAAATCGGCCGCGCGCGTAGACAGACGCGCCCCGGAAGTCAAATCCACTACTTCCGTTGTCGCGGAGAAGGCATGCCGCTGGTGCTGTCGCCGCTCTGCCATGTTGACCCCTCCTTTGAACTTCTCGTTGGCGGGGTCCAAGGCGCCGACTCCCCGTATCCGCTGGCGAAACCGTTCGCCGAAAGCAACTCCGAATTGGGGCTAGTATAACGTATCGCCCTTTTTCCAATCACGCAGCTTTTCGCGAGTCGCATTGGTTTCGGCTCGATGTTTGACCAATCGTGCATCTCCCCCGTCCTCAGGGTGGGGTGTGCGATGGCCGTACGGTGTTGCCGGATTCGTATCATCGCCGACCGGAACACTTGGTAAAAAAGCAGATCATAGTACGCTCATCGCATGTCGTTCATAAAGAGAACAGCATTCCTGATGCCAATTTTGCTGTTGGCCACATCCGCGCTTGGCCAAGTTGCATCGCCTGATCCGCAGCGGCAAAGTCTTGGCTCCTTGAATTCGTCCGGGGAAGTATTCGTAAATGGAACTCGAGCCCCCTCGGAGTTGACGATCTTTCCGGGCGACGCCGTGCGCACGGGAGAATCCGGGACGGCGATACTGACAACCAGTGTGAATAACTCCTTCCAGATTGCCCGCCAAAGCCAGGTTGTATTCGCCGGAGACCCACAATACTTCGCTGAATTGGAATCGGGTGGGATCTCCGTAAAATCTCTGGAAGGGACGAGCGGCGCCGTTGTGCGAGCTGGAAATTTTGCGGTCGTCCCGACCAACCGAAATGAGCGAACAACTGCGACAATCGAGAAATTGGCGGACGGTTCGTTCGTGATTACATGTTCGGCGGGCAACGTAGGGGTAATCCCCCTGCAGCAAGCTCCCGGTCTTTTCCTCCAGGCCGGCCAGTCCGCGCGAATTTCCCCAAAAGGTGAATTGGCGGCGCTGGACAAGCCCCTGCCAGCCGGCACTCAGTCAGCTGGAAGGCGCCATTTATGGATTTATCTCGGTTTGGCTGGCGGAGGAATCGCGGCGGGCACAGCCGCGGCCGTCGTGCTCTCAGAAAACCATGCGCCCATTAGCCCTGCCGCTCCCTGAGCGACGGGGCGCACAATCCCTGAAACAATCTCCCCTAATTTGCTGCAGGCGGCGGACTTGTAATCCGAAACACCACGGTAATGTCTTCTTCCACTTCAATTGCCTCGCTCCCCAGCGTTGTCGGCTCATACCGCCATTGTTGAACGGCGCGAAGAGCTGCTTCCTCAAGCAACGATGGTCCACTCAACAGCTCGGCTTTCTCCACGGCCCCATTCGCTCCGACAATGACATGCACCTTGACCGTCCCTGCCATCCGCTGTCGTAGCGCTTCCGCCGGGTAGACCGGCTCGGCTTTGGAGACGAGGCGCCCAATCTGAATGCTGGTCCCTGGCCGCGATAACCGCGCCTTGGATTCCGCCGGCACTCGAATCGAGGGATACGGGTCGGGAATGATTTCGATGGACCCTGTCGCACTCACGGAATTTTCGGGTAGCTTTGGTGAGGGAGATGAGGCTTTCTCCTCAACGGGTCCGGCAGCTGGAAGTTGCTTGCTGTCTGCCGGAACCGTGTCGGCTGGTAGCGCAACGGGTTGCTCGGCCCGCGCAGGCACGATTGCAGGGGCCGCTGGCCGGATGGCGGTTACAGAGGAGGCCGGAACCTTTGTTGTGGACCGAGGATTAATTTTCGGCGCTAACGGTTTTGGGTTTTCCACCGGATGGCTCGGGCCGCTCGTCACAACGTTCAGTGGAACAAGTACCGTCGGATTTTCTTGCGCATTCACAATGGGAGCCAGCGGCAACGATTCAAACGATGTTGGCTCGTTCGATGGCTCAACATCAGCTTTTTCTGGCGGCTGCGCGGCTATTGGCATAGAGGGTGGCTGAATCACCGTCTGAGCCGGCTTATCGCTAACGGAGTGCCCGAGCAAGGTTCCGCGGAGGGGCCATAGAATCGCTCCGGAAACGACGATCATCGCGATAGAGGCAGCCAACCCCACCATAAACACGGACGACCTGACCCATGTTTGCTTCTTTTTGCCCTTCGCGGGTTGAGCTGGAATCTGAGAAAGTCGCTTCAGACCTGCCGAAGAGTCCGATGGCAATTTCGGGAGGCTATCGTTGACAAGCAGTCCAGCCTTGTCGGGGGTTTCATTCGGCGCAATGATTGGCACCTCATTCCCCGCGGGCAGCGAAGAACTTGGCAGTTGCATCGCAAAAACAGGAATGCTCTGAGTCGGGGTATCGCCCTGATCGGCTACCAAAGGAACAGCGGGAGCAGGTCTTGGAGCCTCCGGTTCGACACGCGAAATTGCCGCGGCTGGCCTCGCTAAGGGCCTGCCAACCTGCCCCTGAAGCGCGATCCACTCGTTAATCTGGCGCCGGGAGTCTTCCGCTAAATCAATGAACTGCAGGCCACCGCCTTTTCGAGTCTCCGTCAGCCACACAACTTTGGCCTTAGCGGTCACGAGGTCAGCGACGCCGTCCAGCTTGAACTTGACGCAAATTTCCTGGTCTTGCTCTAGCGGGGTAACCCCTTGAAAGCCCATTCCGTCTTCGCTGATGTTGATCGGAAATCCCCCGTTTCCGGAGCCTAGATCAAGGTACATCAGGCCTGCGACTCGATGACGCGCAACGCGCCGCGGAGTCTTGGTCCTCGCGGGCCTTTCAGCAATCGGTGGGGCGGCCATGGTGGTCATAGATACTCCATAAGGTTAGAGATAGGCAAGCAAGAAGAAAATGGTTCCCAGGTAATGGCGGCCTGGTACGAGAGTACCTTTGAATTAAGCCACGTCGTGCCTATCCGTTTAGCTCCACTCGGTACAACTGATTGTATGTGGTGGGTTGCTGCTGGCTACCCAGTCCGAGAAGCGTCTGGAAGGCGGCCATCGGTGTTCGCCTGCGATTAAACCGAAAAACGAACTCGTCCAGGTAGGCTTGAAGATGGGCGTGGCCGACGCCGTGATGGGTGCCACGAAGCCAGGTCTTGAGGTTCCCAAAGACACGATGGATGCGCGGCAGAATCTGGGTCGACCTTCGACGGTCGCCCTGCGTGTGCGGTCGGTGCCGGTACCCCAGCTTCGGGAGGGGGTCGTAGCCTCCCCAGCCGTCAGTGACTACAATCGCTCCCGCAGCCACGTTCGTTCTCACGAAGCCGGTCAGAGACCGGGCCGAGACGTCGGGAACCACTTGGAGGCGTACCCTTCCGGAAGCTTCGCCCCTGACCTCTACCGCGCCCACAACGATCGCCTTGTCAAGGACGTGGCGCCCCCCACGTAGGCCCACTTCTCGCCCGCCGATGTAGGTCTCATCCACCTCGACCTTGTCCTTGAGAGGCTCCCGATCCGGGTGCACCATGGCGCGACGAAGCTTCTGCAGCATGGCCCAGGCCGTCTCGTATCGGCGGAGTCCCAACTGCCGCTGGAGTTGGAGCGCTGAGAAGCCCGGGGTCTGAGTCGAGACCAGGTAGGCGGCCCAGAACCACTGTGTCAGCGGGACTCTGGTTCGGTGGAGCACGGTCCCCGCCGTGACCGAGGTGTCGTGCCTGCACGCTCGACACCGCCACAAGAGACGGGTTGGTAGTTCGAGGGCCTCGCCCTGCTGGCACCGTGGACACTGGAAGCCCTCGGGCCATCGGCTCCGCGCAAGGTACTGGCGACAGGCGGCCTCATCGTTAAAGAGCCTTCTAAACTCGTGCAATGACCGAGGATACTCCGGGCGCATCGCACCCGACACTATCCCTTGGGGCCTGTGGAGTCAACCGGATAGGCACAAGCCACGTTATTGGAGCCACTTTGGGGTGCAATTCCACTTTGAACCAATTCATCGAAAAGTGCATCCATGTAAGAGGTGGTTTATCCGAAATCGGCAGTTGGCTCGAATGGCCCCTGGTACAGGTGAGTCTGTGAGGATGTATCGTCCACAGATTCTGCCGGTTTCATGCTAGAACTAAGGTCAATGAATCCGTAGTGGCAACTGCTTTTTCGGCCGGCCTCAACCGGCCCGGGGTGGAGAGCGGGATGCGTGGGTATGTCCTGATTCGTTCGGTGGCGGTTTCTGCGCTCGTTGTGCTGGCGCTTATTTCCTGCGCGCATACACACGCCCAGCAAAAGAGCAATGCGACCGCGGAGCTGTCTGGGACGGTAAAAGGGGCGGACGGCGCGCCCATCGTACTGCACCTGCGGGCGGTCGATCAGAATCCTGTGCGGTATTACGACGGCTATGAGGAGAAGACCGCGAAGGACGGTAGCTTTCACTTCGCGAATATTGAACCGGGCGCCTACCGATTGGAGTCCGAGACGAGCGGTTTCACGCTTCCTGTGCCGGAACCCATTACGTTGCGGCCGGGCGAGAGACGCAGAGATGTCGTCATCTCAGTAAAGCCGAGTATTTCGCTCTGCGGGCGTGTGACGGAAAATGGCGCGCCGAAAAACGACACCTGGGTGAACGCCTTCAGATATAACCCTGAGTTTGGAACGCTCTCCCAGACATTTTTACCTCATACAGGAGCGGATGGCAGCTTCCTGATCAAAGATGTGGCGCCTGGCACGTATTACCTGCAAGGCTATATGACCTACTACCCGGGGTCCTTCAATTTTAACGGCGCGGAGCCGATCGTCGTGGGCGACGGAACTCCCTCGGGATGCGGCCTTGAAATTCCATTGCAATACACCGGTTGCCAATCGACTAGGGTTTCCGGGCAGATCGCCGCTGTACCCGACAATGCCAACGCGCGGTACAAGGTACTGTTCCTCTCGACAAACCCCGCGGGCGGAAGCATGGGAGTACCCATCGCCTCGAATATCAACAATGTCTACAAGTCCGGCGACAAATTCAGCGCCACAGTGTGCCAGGGCGACTACGATCTCGTCTTGAGCGACGATCACTCCATTGAGTATTGGAGAGAGCTTCCAGCGCACAAGGTAGTCTTCGATGTTCAGCACCTCCAAGTAGGGGCGGCCGCAATCGATGGCGTGGAGCTGACTCCGCGGGCCATGGCCTCCCTTTCAGGCGAGGTGCCCGGCATGGCGCACAACGTGAGTTGCCCCGCCGGGGGGCCGAGAGTACAAGTGAGCATTCTGCGCGAAGGCGATGGCCAGTTTCAATCAGTAGTTCTGGACGAAAAAAATCGATTCAGCTTTCACAACGTCGCGCCGGGAGAATACACGGTTTCTGTTGGGCCGTTTGCGCGCGAGGCCTTCTACCTGGATTCCATCCTCGTGGATGGTAGGCCATCCGACGGACGGAAGTTCACGGTAGGGTTGCCTCAGCCCATGAGTATGGTCATCAATATAAGCGGCGACCTTGCGCATGCCGCCGGGCATCTCTCCCGCGATGAGCGACGCGAGCCGCGCTGGGAAGTGGCGTGGACACGGCCGAAGGGCAGCGTGGCGGGAAACGTGGTAGGCGCAAGCGCGGCAGGCACGGCGGTCAAGCTCCAAGCCGCCCGGTACAACTCGAATGCCTCTGCAGAATACGTGGCGCATGTGGGCGCGAATGGCAGCTTCCAATTCAGCGCAGTCGATCCCGGCGTTTACACACTGCGCGCCGAAGGCAAGGGCCTGGTGACAACCGAGTACGGTGCGCTGGAAGGAGGCGACCGCGGCACGCCCATCGTGGTCGCGCGTGGCGCGCGTATCCGGGGTTTGAAGCTGTCCCCATCGAAGCTAAGCGCAATCTGCGGCCAGGTGACCGACTCGCTGGGCGTGCCGCAAGCCAGAATACGCATCTTCCCACAGCGCTACCATGACGGAGTCTTTCAACCGGAACGGACCGGAGGGTCCAGGGTGCAAACGGATGACTACGGACTTTTTCATGTCGATGGATTGCTTCCGGGTGAATACTTTTTCGCTTCGCCGCTGGACGTGAACCGCATTGTGTTTTTCTCTCCGGACGGCACCCTCGCCACGGCCGCTCATGTGCTCGTGCAAGCCGGCAAGGATGTGGGCTGCGGCAAAAGTACGACGCTGAACCTGCGAATTCCACCGAATTATAAGAAGACTTTTTCGTTCCGCGGCAAGGTGAACGGCGATCTTCCTGCGACGGTGGGCAATCGGTTCTGGGTGTTGCTGCTCGATGTGCGTGATTCCGGGGAGATGAGCTTCGTGGCGACGGCGCCTCTGGATGCGGAGCATCGCTTCTCTTTCGTCAATATCTCAGGCGGACATTTCCTCTTGACCTTAAATAGTGCTTACGGCCCCGAGCCAATGACCTGGTCGGGGCCGTACGGGCCGGTCACACATTTGCTGGCCTCGCAGAAAATTGACATTCGGGATGGAATGGCGGAAGTGAGCGTCACCCCGTTGGCGCTCCCCACGGTCACGGGGACCGTGCACTTCAGCCATCTGCCGGAGGCTTGGACCAATACGTTTGATGTAACCCAGCAGCGAATCACGCTGATTCCGCGCGAGTACAGGCAGCCGTTCTCCGCGAAATTATCCGCGGACGGCAGCTTCAGCATCGGGCTGGAGGATAGCGGCGATTACGAGGTGGATCTTGGTCTACGCGCGCCTCTGTATATCCAGTCGATTCGGCTCGATGGACGCGAAATCAAAGGTCGCTTCTTCCATGTTTCCGCGGGGGCTTCGGCAAAACTCGAAATCGAGGTCAGCGGCGAATCGGGGCAAGTTAATGCAAAAATAATACCCGCCGGCTCACTGCCCATGGCCGAGCCTTCCGTCCGCGAGACTTGCAGCAAATCGGCGTACCCGCAGTATGGAGTGGTCCTCTTTCCCGATCCGCTATTCGTCCGTCCAATCGCCGATCAGGAACCGAATTCAGCCTCGACTATCCAGCCGCGCCTGCTCTGCAGCACTACTAGCGGAGACGACCCCATGCTCCAGACTTTGCAAGCTGTGCCTCCGGGACACTATCGCGCGCTTGCGGTGCAGGGGCCGAGCAACGTGGGATCCCCATTCGGAAGCCGAGCCGATCTCACCGACCTCGACCAAAAATTGTGGAACGTGCTGGCGTCCCTCGGCATGCCCGTAACGGTGCAGGCCGCGGGAACGGTTGAATTGGCGCTACCTGACAAAACTGTAGATGCTGAACGTGTGGCCGCAAAACTTGGCCTGTCTCTGGAGCGAGACCTGTTCGACAGGTAACGCGCTGGAGGGGCCGCAACGATCACCCGTCAGTTAACCTTACGACCTCTAACGCCATGATTGCGTTTACGTCGGGGAGCCTCCACGCTATCTTAATCTATCAAGCGAGAAGCGTTTCCAGGCGGAGACCTTAATGGAAATTCCGGATTATTACGAATTCCTCCAAATCAGCCCCAATGCCGAGGTCGACACCATCCACCGTGTTTACCGGTTTCTCGCTGTCCGCCTTCACCCGGATAACCCTGAGACTGGCGACGCTGAAAAGTTTTTCTTATTGAAGCAGGCCTACGACGTATTGTCCGATCCGGCGCGCCGCGTCGAATACGACGCCGCTCGCAAAGTAGACGGGCCCCAGACGGTCCCCCTGTCCACGACGATCGATTTCATGGACAGCATGGAGGGCGAGTTGAACCGGCGGTTGGGAGTACTGGCGTTGCTCTATATCCAGCGCCGGACGAACCCGTACAAGCCGGAAGTCTCACTTCTGGATGTGGAAAGCCGGATGGGGTTTCCCCGCGATTATTTGGAATTCACAGCCTGGTATCTTCGGAACAAAGGTTACATCACGCGATCGGACAATTCGGATTTCACGCTGACGGCCGAAGGCGTCGACTTCGTGGAATCGCAACGCGTGAATATCCCGATCCTGAATCGATTGCTGACCACGGGCACACCCTCCACTGCGGAGGGAACGGCGGCGAACAGAACCTTGACCCCTCCGCACTCGCCCATCATCGTCCCGGCCCCCGCGTCTACCGATGCGCCTGCAGGCGACGGCGCATCCGAGGGGAGCGGCTCGAACGGGGACAAGAAGGGCTGATGGGTCGCGTGGACCCTCTCACCCCCCGCCCGCTTTTCAGCATAAAAACAATTCCTTAACTTCTTACTTACTTAACGGGTACGAACCGCTGCACCCTCTCTCCGTTCGAAACTTCTCCCGTGTAGATGTTGCCTTTCGAATCGACGGCGATCATGTGAAGCCCCATGAATTGGCCGCCGTTTTGGCTCATGGTGCCCATCTGTCCCACGACGGTGCCTTCTTCACGGTCGAGGAACCAGATGTGGTTGTTGGTGAGATCGGAAATAAACAAAAAGTGCTGCGCTTTGTCGGGCGAAAAGGCCACGCCGCCGGTGGAACCGCCCAGGCCCGTCGTCGGCGCTAGGATGAATTCCTTCACGAATTTGCCTTGCTTCGTGGTGACCTGGATGCGGTTCGCCATCCGATCGGCGGCATAGACAAACCCATCCTTGGAAATATTCAGCGTGAGGTGGCCTCGGAACTCCTTGGGCATCGGGCCGTTGGGCGTGTATTTGCGGTCTGCGTCATCGGTGCTCATTTCCGATAACGGCTTTCCGTAGGCGCCCCAGCCGCGCTTGAACTGGAGAGTGTCCAGATCAAACACCATCACGCGCCCGCCCAGATAACTATCCGTGGCGTAAAGTTCGTGCGCGGGTTCGTCCAGGCGTATCTCTTCGATGTTTCCCACAATCATCGGCGTCGACGGCGGATACTTCGCGCGGAAGGCTGCGACAGCCGCTGGATCGGGCCGAGGGCCGCCGCCAACGCTGCCCGGAAATGTTCCGAGCGGGCCAGGGCCTCCCTTGCCTGGAATGTGAGGCTGCTTGCTGAGAGCAGCCTCGCCGTTCACCGCCAGTCTGTCCGGCACGCGAGGTGTTTCGCCGACGGGCTGGCCGGTCTTGGGATCGTACTTGCGGACCGTGTCCTGTCCAATGTAGACAAACCCTTTGCTGTCCACGGCCATGCCGTGTCCTTCCGGCGCGTCGAAGGACCCGATGACGTCGCCGTTCTTGTCGATGTGAATCATCGAGGGAGGAAGAGTGCAACAGTCGGCAGGAGGATTGGGCAGCTCTGCGCGCAGTTCCATGTCTCTCAAGTCATGCGGACGATCGAGCACCCACACGTTGTCATCCTTATCCACGGCAAGCCCCGTGACGCCTCCCATCTTCCACTTGTTCGGCAAGGGTTTGGGCCAGTCCGGATCGAACTTGTATTTTGGCGCGGTGAGCGTCTGCGCGCCGAGCGCCGCGCATAAGACCAACAAGCAGAAGCCGGCCAACACAACGAAGGTCCTGCTCCATACACTTCTATTGGTGTTCATCAGCCTCTCCTCCTAACGTGTTCTGCGACCCCGGGATTCCACCCTCGACTGCGCGGAGTCTAGTCCTTGAGATAGTGCGTGTCAACCAAAGCACCCGCTCGTTCTCTGAAAAAACTCACCCGCGTAGAGTCATCACTTCCAGTTTCCGCGTTCCCAGCCGTCGAGCTCCTTTTTCGGTGACCAAAACAGTGTCACCGAATTGAGCCAAGGCCCCGTTGCCGTTTCGCACGGCGATCACTGGTTTCAGATCGAATACCTGGCCGGCTTCGAACGACAGGTTCACGCCTTCCGTCCTGCCTCCCGGTCCCGAGCGTGGGCCATCGCCGAATCCGCAGGTCCACAGGACTACATTCTGCGGCTTCGTGTCCCGCGCCTCCTGCTTCTGTCCATAGAAATCAACGAACTCCTTATAAGTCTTTCCGGGAGCTATCCAGTCGAGAAGAATCTGGAACAATTCGATCGAATACGCGGCCGCAGAATCCCAGTCCGCCGGCGCTGCGCCGAGCGCCACGGAGTGGTTCACTTGCGCCTGATATCCCAGAACGGAAGAGGTGATCTCCTCGGCCAGCACTGCGCCGGAAGAGAGCGCTTCATCCACCGGACGCGCATGCGTGCTTGCCCCCTGCGCATTCGCCGCGATGGACACGCGCGGATATTCCCCTGAAGCCTCCCACATGGTCCGCCAGACGTTCGTCCAAACTTCCCGATGGCTGACTCCCGGACGCGCGGCAGCGAACATCGCCCGCAGGCCTGCCTCGCCTACCTGAGTGGCCTTCTCAAATACGCTAATTTCCTCCGCGCTGCGGACTAGCTTGGCGCGCATCATTAAGTCCGAAGCCGGCGTGAATTTTGCTTGCGGAAACGCTTTTAGGACGCGGTCATACGTCGTGTAATTGACGTTTCCTTCGAGATTCCTGTAGACATCCTGCAGATTGCCCACGCCGATGTGAGCTTGCGCCATTCCCTTTTCGCGCAGCACGTCGATGAGGATCGGCGATACCATGCCCTCTTCTTCCGTGCGGGGCGAGCGCAAATCCATTCCCAGGTCGACATCCTTCTTTTCCTTGTCGCGGGACTTTTCGCGCGATCCTGCTCCAAGAATCTCCACGGGCAAGGGTTCGCGCCCAACAAAAATTGCGGCTGGCCTTCCGTCATAAGGGAACACGACCCAGTTCGCCGAAGATGCGCTCAGATACCGCCCGTCAGGCTCCGCGCCCGGGAGAAGCAAACAATCCAGATGGGCATCCTTCATCCGCAGGCGAACGGTCTGCCAGCGGCGGTGGATCTCATCGAGGGTCCAGCCTTGAGGCATCGACGCGGCGCTCAAGCGGTTTGCAGGCGGGGTTTTTGTAGGATTGTCGGCTGATTGCGCCTCTCGGCTCCGTGTGAGGGCCGGCACCGCCAACGAAAGAGCAGCTCCCGCCGAAGCACCGCGGAGCAAATCCCTGCGTGATAAACTCGAACTCGAATCGGATTTGGAGGATAGGTTGGACACGGTTCATACCTCCTGAACGCTCAAGTTGTCTGTTTGTTTCTGTGTTCATTGACGTTACAAGCGCGATCTGCGTTGCGAGGATTGTGCGATCCGTGCGAGATTCCTGCCTGCCGAACAGCCTGATTGCTAGCCCAAGCTTTTGTTTCCTCAATCCTTCATTCGCTGACGCCAGTCCTGAACAGTGAGGCCGTCGAGAGTTAATTGTAAGGAACTGCGATAAAAATCCTCAGCTGGCGAGAGAAATTACTTAGCTAAACTATACTGTGCCCGAAAATTTAACCCCTCGTCCCGCAAAAGCCCCGTTTGGAATTACGATTTTTCTCAGCGCATTTCTTCTCTTCTGGGTACAACTACTTCTTGGCAAGTACATTCTGCCGTGGTTCGGCGGGGCTGCGGCGGTGTGGACAACGTGCATGCTATTTTTTCAAGTGCTGCTGGTCGGAGGCTATGCCTACGCTCATTGGCTAAGCCGATTGAAATCAAGCGCACAGGCGTTCCTTCACTGCGCGGTTGTAGCGAGTTCGCTCGTCCTTTTAGGGCTTCTTGCAGTCATTTGGAGTTCTCCGATCACCCCCGGTTCAAACTGGAAACCGCAGGGTGCGGATCATCCGGTATTTCAGATCGTGACTCTTCTCAGCGTCAGCGTGGGTTTGCCCTTTTTCGTCCTCTCTTCAACCGGACCCCTTCTCCAAGCCTGGTACTGGCGAGTGTATGGAAGCGGATCTCCTTACCGGCTCTATTCCCTTTCGAACCTGGGTTCCTTCCTTTCACTCCTTGCATTTCCAATCCTGTTCGAACCCGGATTGACATTAAAATCGCAGGCCTGGTTCTGGTCATTGGCGTATCTCATGTTTGCTTTGAGCTGCATGTATTGCGCCGTGCGAGGAGTAAAGAGTAGTGGTCAGGAAATCGGATCGCCGGAAGTTGTGTCGGCCGAAAGCACCGGCAATGCGCGGCCAGGAAAAGAAAAATATCTTTTGTGGGGCAGCTTGTCGGCGTGTGCCTCGGTATTATTCCTCGCCACTACGAACCAGATTTGCCAGGATATTGGCGTTGTCCCCCTGCTTTGGATTGTGCCGCTCGGCGTCTACTTGCTTACCTTTGTCATCTGCTTCGAACACGACGGATGGTATTCGAGAAAATGGTTTCATCCCGCATTTGGATTGGCGATTTGGGCTGCCTGCTTCGTATTGTACGACGGTGCGCTGGGGAGCATCATTGTCCAGATCGTGATTTCCGTAATTGTTCTCTTTATTTGTTGCATGGTATGCAATGGAGAATTGGCGCGCGCCAAGCCGGAGCCTCGCTTTCTGACGTCTTTTTACTTGACGGTGGCCGTAGGCGGAGCCCTGGGAGGAATTTTTGTCGCATTGGTGGCCCCGCATATTTTCAAGGGATTTTGGGAATATCAGATGGGCTTGTGGATGGCGGCACTGCTCCTGCTTGTGATTCTGGTTCAAGACGAGGAGTCGTGGCTGTACCGAAGTAAGTTTGGATCACCTGTAGTTGTCGCCGCAGTCGCGGCGTTACTTCCTGAAAGCGCTGCGGTAACCGTGGCCACGAAGAATAAACCAGTCATCCACCTTTCAGCATTCCTTGCGCTTGCATTGATTGCCTATGTGCTAAGCAAACGAAACAAGACGGGATCGACCCTGGCAAGGGAAAAGTCTGCGCGAGTCTATTGTACGGTGGCCCTGCTCATCGCGGCTCTTACGCTTGGGGGGACGGCCTTTGCGCGCGCACGAAACGCCATTCAAACGTCCCGAAGCTTCTACGGCGTCCTTTCAATAAAGCCGCAGAACATGGATGATCCGGCCCGGGCTGCCTACGGCTTGGTGCACGGCCGTGTATTGCATGGATTCCAGCTGCGCGCGGAGGCAGATCGGCGAATGCCCGCGGCTTACTTCGGCCCCACCAGCGGCGTGGGCATCGCTATACGCCACGCCACTTCGTTAGCTTCTCTGGCAAAAGGAAATCTACGGATTGGTGTTGTGGGACTGGGCATCGGAACGATTGCCGCCTACGGCAAGCCTGGAGACATCGTGCGCTACTATGAGATCAATCCCGATGTGATTCGCATCGCGAGTGACCGGAGATACTTCACCTATCTGAGCGATTCTCTGGCCCGAGTCGACGTGATTCCTGGCGACGGGCGTCTCTCCCTGGAGCGCGAATTGGAGCAGCCCCAAGAACAAGGTTTTGACGTTCTGGTGATTGACGCATTCAGTGGAGATGCAGTCCCGGTCCATCTTCTAACGCTGGAAGCGTTTGAAATTTACATGAGACTCTTGAAACAATCTTCTGGAATTCTGGTCATACACATTACCAATAGTTATCTCGACTTGAAACCCGTGGTGTTCTCAGCGGCAAAAAGTCTTGGACTGAAAGCTACCTACGTCCATTCTTCAGGGGATGGGCGGGCGTACCTTGTGAGCGACTGGATGCTAGTTTCAACCGGAGAGAGTATTCCAGAAGTCGCCACGGGAGCACATAGCACCGGCGAGACCGCCACTCCCGCGCGAATGATCCGTCCGTGGACCGACAATTACAGCAATCTAATTCAGATTGTGAACCACTAGAACCAATCTGGCTCTGTTGACATCCTCGCTACGACAATGAAAATTCGGCGTATCCGATCGTTCGCAATTGTTGTTTTCTATGGAAGCAGGAGGTGCGATGGCCGAAGTCGGACTCCTGCCGTTTGCCCGCGTCGCCCTGCAAGTCTGCAAGGCGGTGCTCCCGCGCTACCGAAGTCGTTTCAGCAAGCGCCTGTTCAACCAACCCCAACTGCTGGCGATTCTCTGTCTGATGCGTTACGAAGACTGGACCTTTCGCGAGACCGAGGTGCGGCTCGGCGAGCATCGCGAACTCCGCCAAGCGTTGGGTCTTGCCAGTGTCCCCGACTTCACGACCTTGTATCGTTTCCTGCAGCGTTTGGACGATGTGACGATCGACCGGGCGGTCGGCGAGACGGTGCGCCAACTGCGCGGCACGCGCAGAAAAGGACGGCGGCGAGCCCGCGTCGCGGTCGATGCGACGGGCTTGGCCCAGGGAGCGGTCAGCACGTTCTTTGTGCGGCGCATGCATCATCACGGGCAGAAACCGCTGCCGTGGCGTCACTGGCTGAAGTGGGTAGTCGTGGTGGATCTGGATCAGCAATTTGTGTTGTCGCAAATCGCGCGACGCGGCCCGTGGAACGATTGTGCCAATTTGCCGGAGGTCGTCGAAGCGGCTTCCGAGCAAACGCGCATCGGCCTGGTGCTGGCCGACGCCGAGTTCGACAGCGAGAGGAACCACACCTACATCCGGAAACAACTCGGGGCGCAGAGCGTGATTCCCGCCAAGCGCGGAAAGAAAAGCTGGCGCATCCATGGAGTGCGCGCCGAGATGCGGCGCGCATTCCCGCGACAACTCTACCGCCGCCGATCCCTGATCGAGACCATGTTCAGCTCGGTGAAGCGTAAGCTCTCGGCCCGTGCGCCGGGCCGCTCGCTGCGCACACAGAAGCGCCAAGCGCTGCTGCTCGGACTGAGTTTCAATATGTACCGGTTGAAACATCGCCGCCTTTATTGAGGATGTCAACAGAGCCAACCAATCTCATAAACTCCTCTTGGCAGTTTTCTCCGGATGAAAGCACGGCCGTGATATCGCGCCAACGGCGCGGAGGTAACTAGCCCGGGGCAACGCCCCGGGTATCGTGCCCTAGGTAATGTTGCTCGCCCTGAAAGGGCGGAGGGGGATCCTGCGCCCCTTCAGGGCGCACTGCGATCAATCCGATTCCGAAACCCAGGGCGTTGCCCTGGGCTAACATGCACCGGCGCTTTCAGCGCCGGAAAACTTTCTGCGAATTCGAAAGACGTGCAAAGACTTCAATTGATATCCTCGTCGCGAATGGCGCTGTCACCGAGCAGCCGGTTTTGCTTGATTCCAATTGGGTTTCCAATTCCCGTTCTTCGCCGTTGCTTCCGGCTTGGGAGGGAAAAATCCGTAACGATTCGGCATTTGGACTTTCAGGAGAGTCTTGGCGTCGAGGACGTCACTCTCTTTGATGATGTCGTTCTTGTAGAGCAGAAAAGCAGTCACGGCGTAAACCTGGTCGGGAGTGAGAGAACCCTCGGCGTCCCGTGGCATGGAGCGGTTGATATAGTCCCACACCGTCGTCGCGAACGGCCAATAGCTGCCAAGAGTCAATATTGGAGTTCGAGTGGAGACTGAGTCGACGCCGCCTACCAGACGCGGGGCCGGACCTTCGGTCCCGGTTGGCCCGTGGCAGAAGAAACATTTTCCTGCGTAGACCTTTGCTCCGTCTTTGGCCGTTCCAGCTCCAGGTGGGAGCTCTTTTCCATCTGTGCCGACGACGTTATCCCAGGCGCGCAATTCCGCTTCCGTCGGAGGCCTGCCCACTTTATAGGTAGGCGACTGTGCCATGGCCACGCCGCACGCGAGCAGGGCCATCGCGGGGAGTAAAAGGCTAGCTCTTGTAAAGCGCATCTTGAACGCTCCCGTCGCGAGCCACTTTCCAAGGCTGAATCGGATTTGAGAAAAATTCCATGATTGGCGCATCTTGCCAAAAGGTCTCAACGTCATTGCCAGCTACAGGGGGTTCCGTTCTATCGCCCCACAGCTTGCCCAACTCTCGCATCGACGGTTGAATGTCCCCATATTCGTTCGTGCAGCGGGACTGGATCAGAGTCTCTTCTCCGTCCCAATTCCACGCGAGGCGAAATCGAGTAAACGCCTTTCGAAAAACGGGCTGCTGGAGCCGTGCTTCCTTCCAGGTCCTTCCGCCGTTGGTGCTCACTTCCACCTTGCTGATCGCGCCTCGGCCGGACCAAGCCAAACCCGTAATCTCGTACAATCCGCGGCCGGGCAACTGGTGCGCGTCGGATGGGTGCGTGATTAAGGATTTCGGTCCGACTTGAAATTCATACCAGCTCGCCTTGCCGTCCGGCGTTAAATTTGTGTAGTTGGCGGTTTCCACCTTGAGATAGTAGGGTTTGTCCACCACCTTGACGCTTCTCAGGTACTTTACATTGCTGACCCCTTCCCAGCCGGGAACGACCAGCCGCAAGGGATAACCCTGCTCGGGACGCACCGCCTCGCCATTCTGGCTGTACGCCACCAGCACGTCGTCCAGGCCCTTCTCGAGTGGAATGCTTTTCGAGTGCCGGTTCGCGTCCGCGCCTTCCGCCACCAGCCAGCTGGCATTCTTTTGAACGCCGGCTTCCTTGAGCAGCGTGGACAGCAACACTCCGGTCCATTCACTTGTGCTGACTCTGCCGTGCACCTGCTGGATTACGTACGTGCTCTTCGTCAGTGCCGGGGAATTTGCTACCTCCAGCCCCTTCACCATGGCTTTGTAATGCGACACGCCGCTATTCCCCGCGCACTCTATAAAATGAATCCGAGAAACCGAGGGCAGGCGCTTCAACTCCTCCATGGTGAAAACCAGGGGGCGGTCCACCATGCCGTGGATCATGAGACGATGCTCGCGAGGATCAATGTCAGGGAGGCGCGAACCGCGGCCCGTCATGAAATGGAGAGAGGACGGCGTGATAATCCCAACTGAATCCTGAAGCGGCGTCAATCTTTGACCCATTTCGCCCGGCGGCAGACCCGGAATGATGTCGCGGACCCCTCCGAGAGTGACCGTGCGCACGGAGTTCTCGAAACGGGAACGCACGCCATAGGAAAGATCCTTGGGCGGGCGCTCTTCGGCTGTATCGGTCGAAAGTGTTTGGGCTCGCGTGAAAGGCACAGCTCCTACTGCCAAACCGGCCAGCGCGGCGCTGCCCTTCAGAAATCCCCTGCGATTCGTGCTCTTGGAATTCATATTGGGGTCCTCCCAACGGAAAACTACTTGCGAATCCTATAGCTTCAAAAACAATTCATGTCAAGAAACTCATCACTCCATGTCCAAAGCGTCCCATCGTCGCCTGTTTCTCTACCGTCTTCGCCGTCAGACGGCATTAACGAAGCGTCGAGATTGCGCGATCTCGTTGACATAGAGGCGCACTCGTTGTGTTCAAGGAAGGAGGAGAATACAATGCGCAAAAAATGAGGTCCAAATCGGAGACGTCCGTTCCAGCAAGGCGGATTCAGAAAGACATTGCCAGCAGGAGGACTGCATGAAAATTCCCGCGAAAGTTTCCATGATAGCTCTGGCGCTCTTTCTCTTTTCGTCGCGCCCGGCATATTCGTCCCCACAAGCTGACCGCTCAGCCGACACGCAGGCGATTCGGGATGTCGAAGCCCGCTGGCAAGAGAGCTGGAATCGGCATGATATCACTGCCCTCGCCGACCTATTCACGGACGATGCGGATTTCATCACTGTGATTGGAAAATGGTGCCATGGGAAGAAGGAGTTTTATGACTATCACGTGCGGTTGCATCAAGTGATGTTCAAGGACAGCATCTGGAAGACAACGAACACGCAGATTCGATTCCTAAAACCGGACGTGGCGATCGTGCACGTGAATTGGGGCATCACCGGCGACCGCAATGCGGATGGCACGCCCCGCCTGAAATCCCGCGATGGGATATTTACTCAGATCATGATCGAACAAAACGGCCAGTGGAAGATCAGCGCTTCACAGAACACGAACATCGAGGCAATCCCGACGCAGCTCAAATGATGGCAGAACATGCGGAGAAAAAAAGAGAGGCACCCGGCAGATTCACAAGCGCCTCCCCTACAACTCAATCAAGATTTACCGTACCTCACTGGATCACCTCCTTCTCGACACAGAATGTCGATGCCCAAAGTATAAAACCATTTTTCCGGACAGACTATAGGGAATTTCGATCGCGCCGATACCTAAGTTGAATGAGTAATGAGATTGAGAATGGCGGTGCGATTGCGTCGAAGATCACCGATACCCGTGTCGCCCAGCGGGGGGTGGGCGCGTTTGGTCACGCCGTGGTCGCAGGAACCAACCAGGAAAGGGCAGCCAAGACGTAAGAAATGGGCGGAATTGGAACTATTTACAGTCTCCGGTTCCGGGGCAGCGCGAGATTGAGTCGGCATTCAGGACCCCAACGGGAGCCGAGGATTAAGTCCAACGTTTTCGGCAGGCATGCCTGTCACTTACAGAACACAAGCCGTCAAGAAAGGCGGTTGATGTCACGCTCTTGGCCCCGGCATTGCATTGAGGACTGACGCCACCTACTCGACGGTCAGGTTCAATTGGGAGCGCCCATGAAGAAACAATGGTTCTGCGTCAGCTGCATATCGCAAATTGAGTTGGACGTCCACGGCCGGTGTAGCGTTTGCGGCTCGGACGCGGTGGAGAGGATGGCACAAGGCGCCGCTCTATTGATCCAGCAGGAGCACACCCCTGTCCGCCCTGTGAGTCACCCCAGGCAAATACTGCCGACGCGATAGGTTTTCCTTGCCTGACTTGGTTGAGCCTGACAGGATGGCAAGGCTTTCTACCTCACGACGGGATTCCGTGCCACTCGCTGAGAAGACCGTTCTATAAAAGGGGATGTCAAGACAAATGCCTCTCCCGCGACGGCGAAACACAAGGTGTTTGCCGTCCAGCCCCAGTGAGGTAACGAGACGCTGTGAGTTTTCCCTTTCCGCGGATTCATCGTGCTGCCGTAACGACGCCGTTCAGTTCCTGACGCACTCAAGCAGACCGGCTGGACAGTGCCAACCATGGTTCTATCTGAGACTTTTCGCCTATCGCTTTTTCTGGTTGTCCGAGGGGCTGCGACCTGAAAGCTGTTGAAGTGACTGTCCGGCGAAATAGATCTCGACCGGACCTCATCTCCCATGATGAGTACTCTAGGAGCTCTGGCAGGAAGGCAACGACCTGTCTAAAGCGCTCTGACAACGTATCCCGCGATCGAAAGATCGGCATCGGAACCGCGAGGCGACGGTGCATCTGCCAGCATCAAGGCGGTGAGGGCCCAGGGTTGATAGCACGGTGAGAATATGCAAATTCTCGTAAGCGTCGTCAATAACAGGAAGCCGAAGATGCTTATAGGCTTCTCTTACAGTGGGCACGGAGGTTCCTCTCTCCTCCGTCATGGGCGAACAACACTGTCGGCGTACAGAGAACACCTACTCTATCGTGTCACTCCAACGGAACAGGATAAGCCCGTACCGCTCCCCGCAAGGGGAAGTGAAGCCGCAAGGCCGATCGACGGCGATGCGGGTAGGAGATGAGAGAGAAAGCGAATGCCGCCCTGTAATGGAGCGGATATCGGTTGAGTCCCCAACACGGACAACATTACCGAACGCGAAAGCGAGCTGACTTCTCTTTGGTCCTTTACACGAGAGAACTTGACTAATCGGCTTAGGAGGCAATGCAGATGACGACAGTGCGAGCTGTCGGTGCGGTCTCAAGCGAAGCGGCGGAATGGTATGCCATTGATTGGCAAACCATCCATCGCAACGTTCGCCGACTCCAAGTGCGTATCGTGCAGGCGACGAAGGAAGGCAGGTGGGGCAAGGTGCGAGCCTTGCAACGACTGCTGACCCACTCGTATAGCGGCAAAGTTCACGCCGTTCGACGAGTGACGGAGAATACTGGCAAGAAAACCCCTGGTGTGGACGGAGAAATCTGGGACACACCGGAGAAGAAGATAAAGGCAGTGCATGAACTAAAGCATAGGGGCTATCAACCTCGGCCTCTTCGACGTGTCTACATCCCGAAATCAGACGGCAAAACGATGCGCCCGCTCGGAATTCCCACAATGATTGATCGAGGGCAGCAAGCACTACATTTGCTGGCCCTGGACCCCGTTGTGGAGACCAAAGCTGATCGAAACTCTTATGGGTTTCGTCAACAGCGGTCCTGCGCCGATGCGATCGACCAGTGTTTCAACGCACTGGGACACGCAAGCACGCAGTGGATCCTTGAGGGAGACATCAAAAGCTGTTTCGATAAAATCAGCCAAGATTGGCTCTTACACCACGTTCCTATGGATAGAGCCATTCTAAGAAAATGGCTGACATCGGGCTATATGGAAAAGCACGTCCTTCACGAAACGACGGACGGGACTCCCCAGGGTGGAATTATCTCCCCCGTGCTCGCTAACTGCGCGCTCGACGGACTTGAACGACTCCTGAAGGGAAAATACCCAACGGGAACACGCCTCAAGTCTCTGGGAGGTAAGTATCCCTCTGTAAATCTCATCCGTTATGCGGATGATTTCGTCATCACCGGTAAATCGAAAGAATTACTGGAGGAAGGAGTCAAACCTCTCGTTGAGCAGTTTCTGCACGAACGAGGGCTTGAACTCTCCCCTACGAAGACGCTCATCACGCAGGTGACGAATGGCTTCGATTTCCTCGGACAAAACGTGCGCAGATACCCCAATGGGAAACTGCTCATCAAGCCATCCAAGAAAAACATCAAGACCCTCCTGGATGGAATCCGAAGAACGATTAAAGCCACGCTTGGAATGTCTGCCGCCGATCTGATTAAGGAACTCAACCCCAAAATAAGGGGTTGGGCAAATTATCATCGGCACGCGGCGAGCAAACGCACGTTCCATCGCGTTGATCGCGCAATCTTCTATTGTCTGTGGCAGTGGGCCCGAAGAAGACACCCGAATAAAGACCCACGCTGGCTCAAACGGAAATATTTTGAGCGGCATCGGGGCCGTGACTGGTGCTTCTTCGGGGAAACATGTGATGAGCAGGGGCAACCAACTAAGGTGCGGTTGCTGCTCGCGAGTCGCATCCCCATTAAACGACACGTCAAGGTCAGAAGCGAGGCTAACCCGTACGATCCCGCGTATGAAACCTACTTTGAGAAACGCGAAGGAGATCACATGCTGGACACGTTTCGGGGTACTCATACACTTCGCTATCTCTGGCATGAACAACACGGACTCTGCCCTGTGTGCAATACGAAAATCACCCGCGTCACGGGCTGGCGCCTTCACCATTGCGTCCCCCGGGTGCTGGGTGGTTCCAACAGTGCCGAGAACCGCGTTCTACTTCATCCGGAGTGCCACGACAGGGCTCATCGCCAGAATCTTCAGGTATCGAAACCGCGTCTCCCCGAAAGAGGCGTTCGAAGGGCTTGAGCTGTGTGAGGGGAAACTCTCACGCACAGTTCTTAGAGGGCTGGACGGGAGCAATCCCGTCCGGCTACTCGGTGCATAGGGTTTCTCGAAAGACTTAGTGCCCAAAGCACACGCCTAACGGGATTCTGGATACTCGCCCTCGAACCAGAGCGTCTGGAGGACCTACCGGTCATCGCCCGAAATGAATCCAGGGATGGACTCTCCCCAGACGCTCAAGCTGCTTGTTGCTTTAGATATTCGGCGTCGAAACGAACTCCTTTCTTCCAAACGAGCAAAGTGATGGCGGCGATCTTGCGCGCCAGAGTGAGACGCGCCATCGTTGGCTTCATCCCTCGGGCTACTAAACCGGCGTGGAACTCCTGGAACGGGCCGGGAACGGCAGCGGCCCGGGTCGCGGCTCCCTTGAAGATATTTTTCAGATCGTGATTGTGGTTGGCGTTGAGCCCGCGAATGGCCAGGAATTTCCTGGAGCGTTTCAGCCGGCCCTCCACGATTCGGTATTCCCCGCTCGTGGAGGTTTTCAATGCCAAACCACTGTAGGCCCACAGTTGCCGCTTGGTGCGAAAACGATGCGGCGTCTGCATCAGAGCAATCAACAGAACGGCTCGAATGGGTCCAATCGAAGGTATCTGGCGCAGCAATTTCATCGCGCTGTGTTTCCGGCCTTCGGCCAACAGATCTCGCCGTACTTGCTCGCGCAACGACCGCAATGCGTCCAACTGCTGATAGTAGATCTCCGCACGGCGACGCACGCCGGATTCGGTGATCTTGGCGAGCCATTCCGAGCGATAGCGTGGGGCGTACACGCGCTGTCCCGCGCAGGGAATCGCCCAACTCCTATAAAGGGCTTTTACGCGGTTCATCACTCGTGTGGTATCGCGGGTCAAAGCCAGGTAGCTGCGGGCCACTTCCCTGAGCGCGCGAATTCCTGTTTCGCCGTGATAGACCGGGTTGAGCTTGTTCAGGTACAACAGGTCGGAAAGCTTCCGAGCATCGATGCGGTCGCTCTTGTTCCCGGCTTTGATGAGTGCGTTCTTGCGCGGATCACACACCAACACTTGTGCCACATGCGGCTTCAGGAGATCGTGCAACCACGCTGCGCAGGTTCCTTCTTCCAAGGTCACATGCAAACTGCCGCGCAGACCACCAATAAACTGGAGAATCGTTTCGGCTTTTGTTTCCAGGATCGCTTCCATCACCAGGTTGCCAACAGAATCCAGAACCGCCACCGAAATCGTTGCTTGATGGACATCCAGCCCAATATACTTGGCATCATTCATAAGGGTGCTCCTTCCTGTAGGCGTTGATGCGAGAGATCAAAACCTACTTCAAAGGGGCGCCCTTTTATAATGCGTTTCTCTGGACAGTGAGGCGACCCTAGTTGGATTTTTCACGAACAACGGACGAGTAATGGAAACATCAGGTCTAACCCTCCGCGCACTAAATTCTCATAATGTAAGTCGTATTCTGAAATAAATAAGCACAGCGTAGAAACGAGGGCAGGTCAGATCCCTTGGTCGATCTGAGGCGTCGCAATACTCTCCTTCGCGAGTCAGTCGCGCAGCACTCAATTTTATTCCGGGCCTGCGATCCGCATGTCAACTGGAAAAACAAATGGGGGAGAAAGGCGTTTGCCTTTCTCCCCCAACTGAGCTGCTTCCAGGAACTAGCCGCCGATCGGCGTGTCGGTGGGACCGGCGGTGGTGCCATCGGTTCTCTGGCGAATCACACCACTCTGGTCCGTGAAGAACGTCCGCTGACCGGTCACGTTTTGAGTGGACGGGTTGGAGATAATCGAGTACGTCGAGACGCTGCCGTTCGAAGCTGCCGCGCCCGCCGTATACGTGAACGCGTACCCGCTCTTGATCGGAGCGGCGATGCCAAGCAAGTTGTCAACCAGGTCTGCCGCAGTGGAAGACGGCGTGGTCGACGGGCCCAGTTCGGAAAGGTTTGTCGTGGGGGCAGTATTGTAGGTCGTCTCGTAAGCCACGATCGATGTGTTATACGTGCGCAGGGAGGCGACGGCAGAGGCCTCATTGGCCGCCATCTTGGAACGCAGCAGGTTCGGGATGGCGATTGCCGCGATGATCAAAATGATCGCGACGACGATCAACAATTCAATTAACGAAAAGCCCTTTTCTTTGCTGTTGGACTTCAAGGTGTTCCTTCTAGTTTGTGATGCAAACTGTTTGCAAGTGGGAATGAACTCTGACTCTAGTTGGATAGGAGCACGTTCTAGGCCAACTTCGACCTGCATGCTTTCCGCTTCGGCACAATCCTCGCAGCTCACTTATCGTCATCGCATTACAGGCATTTTATGGTTTGTATTCGATTTTGATCGGGTGTGATGTATGTCACAAAATACAGAATTTGAGTCAAAATTAGTCATTCGCCTACGCCAGAAAATGGCATAGATCCTCATTCACCTCTGGATTCTCAAGTGAGACAAGTCCTGCGAAGTCCACACATCGAATGCGTCAAATCCAGTTCCCATATTGCCGTCGAAATTGGCGGCCTTGAATCTCCCGTGGGGCAAACCGGGTCAGTTGACAATCCGCCACTGATTGCAGTCCAATCCTGTGACGACGGGGCCGAATTTCTGCACGGATTACCAATGGAGGTAGGAAAACTATGTGGAACGTTCGAAAGACTGTCCTCACACCTTTGGCAGTCATTGCGATCGGTGCGGCCTGGCATGCCCGGACAAGCGCACAGGAAAATTCATCTTCCGGAGTTGTGACCGTATTCGATCACGAGAAACTGGACGCATCGTTTGCCAAAGCACTCTCCAATGGAGGCGGCGACATTCTCTGGAGCCGCACGTCCAGCATAGGGACCTATACCGTGAGCACGCACAGTCGGGAATCCGTGAAGGCTGCGTGCAAACCGGAGGGGTGCGGCCATACGGGCTATACTGCCGTCGTGTATGTGGTGAGCGGGGCCGCGACTATGGTCGTTGGCGGCACAGCCAGAGCTACCGCGTCAGACAAATTCGGTGGGCAGCCCATCCAGGGTGGCGAGTCACATCGGATCAGCAAAGGGGATGTGTTCATCATGCCCCCCGACACGATCCATTGGTATAGGGATGTGGAAACACCGTTCCGTTATATAGAGGTGCCCGTCCCCTGATACCTCAGTCTCATGAAAGGCTAAAGACCTCATCCCTCCTCCGATCAGCTTGATTGTTGGTCATTCCCTCAAAGCGGCACTGGTCCGCATGGAAGACGCTCGGGACCAAGTCTAGATAAATCTTCTTGTGAGAAACTGGGCTGATGTGTCTTGTATTTTCTGTGAGGCCGCTTCGCATGGATTCTTCCGCTCCTGTGTGGGTAAAGCTTCTAGGAATGTGGCTCTCTGATCCGCACTGCTTTCGGGGCACTTCTCAAAAAGGCCGTTTCTCAGGGGAAAGGAGAATGCGAATCGTCTCAACAATCTTCGGGTCGGATTTGAATCCGGATATCTTGAATCAGATCCCAGCCTCCTGGCTGAAATACTGGTAATCCTCTCGCCAACCGCCTTGGCCTTGCCCAATACTTTTGTAATCCTCGACAAACTCAATCGCGCGGATGTACTTGACCATAGTGAATCCAAGCTGCGTTTCCACACGAAGTCGAAGCGGGGCTCCGTGCAAAATCGGCAATGCTTGGCCATTCATGTCATAAGCAAGAATCGTCTGTGGATCTTCCGCCAGCTCCAAGCGGATCGTGCCGTAGAAATATCCTGGTCCTTGCGCGTGCGGCTCTGAGGTGGATTTATTATCGAACGCGTAGATGGCAACGTATCGCGCGGACGGAAGCGGCCGGCAGAGTCCAACGATATGACGCAGAGATACACCACCCCATTCCGCGACGCCTGACCAGCCCTGGATACAACAGTGTTTGGTGATTTGAGTTTGTTTCGGCATTGCGCGAAGGTCTTGCAGAGTCAGGCGAAGTTGCTTTTCAACCAGTCCGCCAATTTCCAGACTGTAATTTGCGAACTGTTCGCGTGCCATTGCCAGGTAACTTTCCTCTTTCGGTGGGCGGCCGTTCACCCAGAAGTATGGCGAGATGTCCGCATGTGAATAATGCTGCTCAGAGATTTCATGGCCGAAAAGCACTCTGCGCAACGGGTAAGTGATCGACTGGGTGGCTCTCTGGACAAATCGGGGCCGGCGGCGCGAACATATGGTTGTCACGATATGGATGGCTACGACACCAGTCAACCCTGACAGCCAGATCACCAGAGCGCACGTTAAATGCGGACTTTGCGTTTCTCCCAGGACGATCAGCGCCAACTCTTTCCGGAAACCATGCAGAGCCACAATCGTGACGTGTCCAATGAAGAATACGAGGAACGTGCAAAGACCCAAAAAATGGAGGCTCCTGGCGCCTTGCCGTCCGTGGAAGAGTTTTATATACCACGGAAAACGGGCGGCGACCGCTGGGGACATCGCTATCCCGGTCGCGATGCTGAACGGTGCGAGCAAGAATATGACGGCCGCGTAGCTCAACTGCTGTAATGCGTTATACGCCCCCGGCGCTTCCACAATATGAAGGCTGAGATATGTAACCAGCGCGTGGCATGCGTCCGGCACAATCTGCCAGGAAGTCGGGATCAGACGCCGCCACTCCGGTGTGACAAACAGCATCACGACGTACGTTAAACCTGTGAGTAGCCAGGCGAAATCTGCGAGAAAGTGCCAGTGCCGTCCGAGACCGAGATTTTCATGGCCTGGCAAGGCGATCACGGAGGGGAATGAACTTTCCTCGTCACTCGCCGTCCAAAGCCGGTCCTTGGGTCTCTGTTTTTTTGTAAACTTTAGCCATTCTTTTCCCGGCGTACAGTGATCGTTCCAGTAGAGTCTCGGATGCGCGCTCAAGATCTCGAGACCGCTCCGAACGAAAAGCGACAGGAGAAGAAAGTTGAAGAAGTGCGTCGCCCGCAGCCACAATGGATAATCAAGAGGATTCATACCACCGAAAAAGCATACACCCGATGGCACTGCATGTCCCGAGAGGTCCTCACACCGGAAAGTGGCTAAGGCAGGGGTGCGGAAGTGGCAACCGGATAGAAACCCTTCCTTGCCTCTGTCCGATCAGCTGCCTAAGCTAGAGTTACGGTTTTCATAACGATTTGTTCTTGACTCAAACTTGGGAAGGCATAATGCAGACCAACAAAGATACGCAGCATGGGCCGTACGCACCTCCTGGTGCTCCGAGTTCCATTGGGCGCACGACTTCCTACCTGGGACCTGGTTTACGCATTCGAGGGGAAATTTCAGGGAACGAAGACCTCAGGCTGGACTGCAAGGTTGAGGGCTTGGTTTCCATAGGCGGTTTTCGGCTTACGGTGGGATCCGGCGCGCATGTCAATGGGGACATCGTGGCCCGCGAAGCCATGATCTCCGGCCAAGTTACCGGGGATATCAGGGCCTGCGACCGGATTGATATCGTGAAAAGCGCCTCCATCGAGGGTGATCTGAGCACCGCCAAGATCGTGATTGAAGAGGGCGCCTACTTCAAGGGAGGCGTCGAGATTGGGGCCACCAATGCGCAAATCGGAACAGATTTGGATACCCTCCTTAACAGCGCTAAAAAGGCAGACCAAAAGTAAGGCAGGAAAAATGGATTTGAATTTCGCAGCCGGGAGCGAACTCTACACCCACTCTCCGGCGCGCATCACAGGCTCCGACCCACCCGCCGCGCTGATCCCGTCCACATCAATGCGATTCGATCCGATCATCCAGTCGACGTGAATCAGGCTGGTGTTTGCACCGCGCGACGCCAGTTGTTCCGGAGTGAGTGTGTCGCCATCCTTCAGACACGTGCTGTAGGCCTGCCCAAGTGCAATGTGGCAGGCGGCGTTCTCGTCAAACAGTGTATTCATGAAGAGCAATCCGCTCGAGGCAATCGGCGAAGAGTGCGGCACCAGAGAAACTTCGCCGAGCCGCCGCCCTCCTTCGTCGGTCTCGATCATTCGCTGCAAAACTTGATTGCCCCGCGCGGCACGGGCCTCGACAATCTTTCCGGCCTCGAACCGCACGGAAATCTCTTCGATCATCGTGCCCTGATACGATAGCGGCTTGGTGCTGGTCACTTTGCCTTCCACGCGATCTTTGTGCGGCGTGGTGAAAACCTCTTCCGTCGGCATATTGGGAATGCAATACCGGCCATTCCCCGCCGTTGTCCCTCCGCCCAGCCACAAGTGATCGTCGGCAAGACCGACGCGGAGATCGGTGCCGGGGCCGCGGAAGTGCAAAGCCGAATAGCGCTTTTCGTTCAGGCGGCCGGCGCTCGCATGCAGGTTGGCATCGTGCTTTTTCCACGCGGCCACTGGATCGAGTTGGTCCGCGCGTGACGCGGCGAAGATGGCGTCCCAGAGCCGGGCCAGCGCTTCGTCTTGCGGCAGATCGGGGAACATCGCCGCCGCCCACGCGGGAGTGGCGCAGGCGACAATCGTCCAGTTGATCTCGTGGCGCGTAATCAGCTCCAGCGCCGGGCGGTATGCTTTTGACATGGCGCGATTCGCGCGGCTCACTTTTTCCGGATCCTCTTTCGAGAGCAGCGAAGGATCGCCGCCGGTGATGGCCAGCCGCGCTGCGCCGTTGCGGTAGGCCTGCGCCATGCCTTCATAGAGCCACGACGCGGCGGCGTCGAAGCTGGCGTCGGCGCCGTAGCGGAAGCGAAGCAGCGCCGACTCCTCGTCCGTAAACAATGTGGTGACAAGCGAGGCGCCCGCTTTGTAAGCATGCTCCGTGATGCGGCGCGCCAGCGGAACCGAATCCAGCGTGGCGGTCATCACCATCTCTTGTCCGGGCGCGAGGCCCAATCCGGCGCGCACCGCAACTTCTGCAAGGCGGTCGAGATTCTTTTCAAATTCAGGGGTCGCAACAAACTGGCCCTTGGAAAATGTTGTGGTGGATGTCATGGGCATGATTATCACGCACGGTCCCGCGTGTTGACAATGCGCAGAAGGCCAGGAAGATACTTGAGAAGAACCGGCCCGACCTGGTGAGCCACGCTTCCGCTTGACCTGCCCGCAAACCAGATTAAACGTGATCGCGCTCACAACGAGACGTGACCGGGCTCACTGCGCATTTCCTATTTACAGCAGATGTTTCTTATATATTGAGAAGTACTCCAGAACCAAAAGGAGGCTCCCATGAAAACAGCTGCGATCGGCATGGTAGGCGTGCTGTTACTGGCCGGCGGCCTCTCCGCTCAAAAGATTCCCAGCTTTTCGGTTCGAAATGGCGAAATCTTCACCGGTGAAATAACGGATAGTTTCTGTCCGCAAGGCCGCCACGTCCAGGTAATCAAGAGTGAGAGAAACTGCGTCCTCACGTGCGTCAAATTCGAGGGCGCACAATTCGTGCTCTACAACTCCGAGTCGAATCACATTTACAACCTGGATGATCAACTGCGACCCGAAGCTTTTGCAGGTCAAGAGGTGACCGTAACCGGAACGTACGACAAAGAAGCAAAGGCAATCCACGTGATCAGTATCAGGCCCAAGATCACGTATGCAGGCCTGTAAGGCTGAATGATCTTCTATGGGCCGCGGTTATTTTGGTGGATTATGCGAAGCATGAAGGGGCAGAGGCTCCGCAGCGGGCGAGTTGCGAATTTGTGAAAGGCACTGAAGATGTCGACCAAGCATGAGCGCATAGTATTTAGCACGGCCCTGTGGACGACCAGGGCTTTCGGCTGGACCTTGATCGCTCTCGCGATACTTGGCATGCCGCAAATGAAGTTCCTGATAGGTCGCCTGGCGGTCAGTTTCGGACTGGTTTCTTCTATAATGCTCGGACTGGCGGGCATCGCGTGGCTCGTGGGGGTAAAGGCATTCCTCCATTTTTTCGATCGCTATCTCTCCCGCAACTAAAACTTGCTTGTCCAAACAAAGCGATAGAAAGCAGCTCCTCTCGTGGGAGTTGCTCGGATTAGCTGGGCGAAAAGGCGCTCGAAAAGCGGAGAAAGACCACTTGCTCCAATTGATTTTAGGACGTTTGTTTGACAGGCTCGAGCAGGAAACGGCGGATTTGCTGCTCGCATTGCTCTCAGATCATTTTGCGCCGCGAAAGGTAGTCACACCTACTTGCCGACCGCGACTTCTTTTTCCAATTTTGCCACGGTTTTCCTTAACCAGCCTAAAACAGTGACCTGGAGCTTGTATGGATCGTCTTCCGCCTTGAGCGACTCGACCGTGTCACCCTTTTCGTTGAGCGGGATCTTATGGCAGATGTCACCTTGCGAGTTGCGCAGGTCAGGCGGCGCAAATTCGCTCAAGAAGCAACTCGAGCAAGGATGCTCCTTTTCCTCAAGGCCAACGTTCAGGCAGGTGATCGAGTCGCGGAAGATTTCCGGATTTTGCCTCGGTTCTCGGACAGAGGGGTAATATCGCCCATTCTCAATCATCTGGATTTCAAACTTCAACTGCTCAATCATTTCCTTTTTGTCGAATGCCATGGACATCCTCCCTCGCTCGGGGCGGCAGGTGTCCAACAACTCTCTCCCTCAACCGGGACATAATACCGCCCCGCATTCTGCAGAGCATCTTGTATGCAACCTACGATCTGTGAAGTCCTATCCAAACCCAGACGCTGGCGCTTGCCAGCAACAACACGCCTGCCGTGACCGCCAGGACTGTGATAACTCTTGAAAGATGATTCATTTTCCTGATCAGAGCGGGCTGATCGCTAGCCAACATTCTTTCTTCTGTCTTGTTCAGATAAATCTCTTCATCCGCCCTGGTGTCCAGAACATTTCCGTAAATTACGAGAACGACTAAGACCGCGCTCGCCGCGCCACCGGCGATCAACAGGTAAGTCAGCATGGTCGCTAAAGTACTCATGGCTTTCACCTCGCAACTTCCAATTTTTCACTTCCCCTTGCATGCCTAAGTATGCCCCTGCTGCAAACCTATCTCAGTGCCTTACATCACCGGCGGGTGTGACTCATGACACAGGGCTAAGACCCCTTGTCCCATTGTGGGCCAGGCCTTAAACATCTGTATCCGGGCGGGCCTCCCAACTTCGAGATGGGTCCGATGAATGAAGCAGTTGCAAAAGGGATTCAGGCCAGGATTCCGGGCAGAGCGCATCTTTTGTCGCCGACACGCCAGGACAAGCGATTCCTGCGTTTGAAACTCACAGGCGGCTATTGCATTAGCATCTCAAACGCATGGTACTCTTGCCCCACTCTTGAAACAGATTATTTCGAAGGAGGCCACAATGCTTCGTGTGAAGAGGACGACATTCTGTCTGCTCGTCGTAGCGAGTCTGTTCTTGATCGTGGCCTGGTCCCGGCAGGCAGATGGCCAGACGCGGAAGGCCGGCGCGACAGTGTTCGAAGGAGCGCGGCTCATCACGGGCGACGGCAGCGCGGCCATCGAAAACTCCGCGTTCCTTGTCGAGAACAGCCTGTTCACCCGAGTCGGCCGACGCGGGGCGCTGCAGATTCCGGCCGGGGCTGTGCACGTCGATCTGACGGGCAAGACTGTCATGCCAGCGATGATCGATCTTCACGGCCACTTCGGGTTCCAGCACGTAGCGGAAGGAACCATGGCGAAGGAATTCTACACGCGCGAGAATCTGATCGACCACTTGGAGCGACTCGCCTACAACGGGGTCGGCGGGGTCGTCGGCGTTGGCGATCTGGAAGACCGTTCCGACCTGCATGGCGGCAGGACGAATTGGGGAGACGTGCCGTTGCAGGTGCGGGAACAGGTCATCCCCAATGCGGCTCTGTTTCGCACGGCGGGCACGGGGATCGCCTGGCCCGGATCGGGAGCCCAAGGCCATCCTTCCAGAGTGGACGTGTCGTATCCGGTCACTACGGTGGAGGAGGCTCGAGAGGCTGTTCAGGACTATGTCCGCATGCAACCGGAATTCATCAAGATCTGGGTGGACAACCGAGCCGGAACCAAGCCGACGCTGACGCCCGTTCTCTATCGAGCGATTATCGAGGAGGCGCACAAGTTCAATGTCCCGGTCGGGGTGCATAACGTCACTTTGGCGGATGCCAAGGAACTGATGCGCGCGGGCGTCGAGGGATGGCTTCACGTGCCGGTTCGCGGCGGTGAAGCAGCCGACGACGAATTGATTGCCATCGTCAAGCAGCGCATCGCCAGGAACGACCGGCCAAACATCTGGATGACGCCCGCGCTAATTACGGCCTGGATGAACACGCAAGGCGGGGGGCGTCCAGTGTGGCTCGACGACCCATTACTGCAGGATACCTATTCACCTAGATTAATTAAAGAGTACTGGGGCGATCCGTTGAAGAACATGACGCCAGACGCAGTCGAACGCGCCCGTAAGGATTTCGAGGTGCAAGCGGGCAGCGTGATGAGGCTTCGGGCGGCGGGAATGCGGGTCGTCACAGGAACCGACACCGGGCAGAGCCGGTTCTTGATCGGCTATTTCAACCACCTGGATTTGGAAAGCATGGTGGCGATGGGCATGACGCCGATGGAGACGATCGTCGCGGCGACGCGCGACGCGGCCAAGACCGCGCATTTTAATTCCGGGATGGTGGCGGCGGGTAAGAGCGCCGATTTCATCGTTCTCGACGCGAACCCTCTGGAGAAAATCGGCAACACGCGGCGGATCAACAAAGTCTACTTGCGGGGACAGGAAGTCGACCGAGCCGCGTTGAAGGCCAAGTGGCAGGCGGAATGGAGCCGCCTGGCGAAATAGATGGAGTCAGCTACCTGGTGCTGGCGCACGCGAAATTCGCGGCCTCATCCACGCTGCCCGAACCCTTGTACGCCGCGACCTGAGGATACGGACACACCGGACGCGTGCGCGCCACCCCTTTCCTGGGATCATCGTCCTTGAACTTCGTGGCAATGAGTTTCGCGGGGGCAATGCCCTGTTCGACCCAGCGGTCGAGCGCGCCGATGATGTCGCTTTCAGGGTCGTTCTTCTTGTATCCCTTCTGTCCGAGGCCGCCGAACGTGTTCGGCCCCGGTCCTCCGTTGCAGTGATACAGGCCCGGCATCATGAACAAGCGAACGAATTCGCCGGTGGCCTCGCCATTTTTCTGGCGGACATCGTTGTAATATTGCACGGTTCGGAGCGGAGGGGTGGAATGATCCGCCCAGCCGTTGTACAGAATCAGTTTCCCGCCATGGGCCTTGAATCCGGATAAATCAGTGCTGTCGGCATCCTGATCTTTCTCAAACGGCACTAGCGACTCCGGATCCTTGTCGTAATCAAAATTCCTTACGGAATCGAATTTCGGGCCAAAGACGATCCAGCGCATGAAACTGTCCATGTACATGAAATTGCTAGAGGGATATCCGTGCATGGTTCCGACCCCGGTAATGTAGGCCGGGTAGTCGCCCTCATGTCCCGGCGAGTATCCAACATACAATCGCTTCCCAGCGGAATTTACCGGACCGCTGAGAATCTTTTGCCATGCCGTCACTTGTTTTGGCGTCAAGCAATTAGGACCGTCCGCGCCCTGGCAGGTTAAAACCTTCGGATCGAATTCGCATTTGTCGGGGCGGTCGATCAGGCCATCCACCAAGCCGTCCTTGGCGTCGCATGCGGCTAGCGTTGCATTTTGCATCGCTTGAATTTTATATGGGGGAATCTCGGACCCGAGGAGAGCGCGCTGGGTCCAATCGAACATAATCATCGCCTTGGTTCGGTCGACCACGGCGCCACCAGCGACCACACCTTCGAAATCGTCCGGATACCGCTGCACCTCCATGAGCGCCATTTTGCCGCCGTTCGAACATCCGCAAAAATAGGAATGCCGCGCCGGCGTGCCGTAATACGTCTTGACGATTTCCTTCGCCAGCAGCGCCACCAGATGGGTGGCGCGATGCGCGTAGTTCAGTTGAGAATGCGGATCGTTGTACATCGCCGAAGCATCCCAGTGGAATCCGCGATGCCCGGTGTCCGAACCGGCCGCGGCGTATCCTCTTGCCAGCGCGTCGGTGAGTTCCGGAACCGACCCGTTATACCCGGCTCCGCCAACGTAGAAGAATTTGCTGTTCCATGCCTTGGTGGGGAGCGCCACCTCGAACAAAATCACGGTCTCGAGCCCGCCTTGCACGCGGCAGTATTCCGGCACATCGCCTCTTGCCGCGACGACGGTCGCCTCGGTGATGACGGTGTCCTTCAGCTTCAATCCGAGCAGGTTCGAACAATCCGCCGCTCCCGCCGGGCCCACTCCAAGACCAAGCAACACGAACAGCCCAGCGATGAGGCGCGTGAGGAACACGCCCGGCTTCCTGCCTGAACTGATACATCCCTCAGTGTGAGAAGACGTATTCTGGCGAAACGCGCGATTCTTCATGATTTTTCTCCCCAAAGCGGTGCCATCGGAGTAAGCCATTTCCTTGCTCAGCGCTATCCGGGAGGATTCTAAGTCCTGTGATCGCGAGCACGCGGCAAATTCTCGCCGGATCTTTAGGACACAAACATTCTCATTCATGTTCGCGGGCAAGTTACTCCGGCGCCCCGTGCCGCGTCAACCTCAAGATTAGCGTGCAAAGACTAGAAATCGCGATGTTTCTAACGCAGGCGAGGGACGGATTCCGGCTATTTTTTGAAGGGTCGTACGCAATTTTCCGAGGGATGTTTCAGGGAGGAAGGAATCTCATGCTCAATAAAATGGGGGAGAAAAGCGTTTGCTTTTCTCCCCCAAGTAAACTTCTTCGAGGAACTAGCCGATTGGAGTGCTGGTGGCGGATGGAGTTGAACCATCCGTAGTTTGGCGAATCACACCGGTTTCATCCGTGAAGAACTGCCGCTGACCGGTCCCCGCAGAAAGGGGCACAGCGAGAATTGAATATGAAGCAACGACGCCACTCGCGGATGCCGCACCTGGCGTATAAGTGAAAGTGTACCCGCTCTTGACCGGAGCGGCGACGCCAAGCAAGTTGTCGACCAGATCTGCCGCGGTGGAAGACGGCGTGGTCGAGGGGCCGAGTGCGGAAAGGTCCGTCGTGGGAGCGGTAACGTAGGTTGTCTCGTAAGCCACGATCGAAGTGTTGTAAGCGCGCATGGAAGCAACGGCCGACGCCTCGTTGGCCGCAATCTTGGAGCGGAGCAGGTTCGGAATTGCAATGGCCGCGATGATCAAAATGACCGCGACGACGATCAACAATTCAATTAGGGAAAAGCCCTTCTGGCTGGGGGTACGCTTCACAGGAATCCTTCTTGTTCGTGATTTAACGTGTTTGTGAGTAGCGCTAGACTCTGTGCTCAGAGGTAAAGGAGCACGTCCCTGGCCAGCGATTGCCGGAATGGTTCTGAATTGAGCACAATTGGTGCATCTTATTTATTTTCAGCGTGTTGCAGGAATTCTTTTGGGCGTATTCGATGTTGGCGGGATCAAGAATAGGCCGAATAGGCTAGTACTTTAGTCAAATTTGGTCATTGGCCAATGCCAGAAAATGGCAATGTTCCGGAACCACCTGTACGCGCTAGTGGACCAAACCCTGTGAAGTTCCGTTATCGAAAGTTGGCTCACTAAGTTCTTTCGTTGCTTCGCGAAGGAGCGCACCCTGAATTCAATCCAACGGGAGAACAATTTCATGGGCTGAAGCCAGAACGATCGGCTGATGGATGATTAGGATAGCGAAGGTGTGCTCTTGTCAGGACATCGAAATCTCTTCAGGCGGAAGCAGGCTTAAAGCGGGCGGTAAAGTGGCGCAGGAAGGGCGCCTGGTAGGTAATTTCCAGACCCTGGATTTCGGAACGGCGGCGCCAGACTTCCAGGATCACTTCGACGACGTAGTCGATGTGGCTTTGCGTATAGACGCGACGTGGGATTGCCAGACGCACCACGTCCATCGTGGCGTGCTCGCCGAACATGAGCGTTCCGATCTCCACGGACCGGATTCCACCCTCGACATAGAGCGCTGCGGCAAGCGCCACGCCTGGAAATCGAGCGGGTGGAATCTGCGGAAGGAATGCCCGAGCGTCGATGTACACCGCATGACCACCGGGCGGCTGGATGATTGGCACGCCCCCGCGGGAGATGTGCTCGGCGAGATAGGCCGTCGAAGCGATGCGGTAGCTCAGGTAATCCTCGTCGAGCGCCTCGTTCAACCCAACGGCGATCGCTTCGAGGTCGCGGCCGGCAAGCCCGCCGTATGTGGGGAAACCTTCGGTGAGGATCAGCAGGTCCTTTTGCTGTTGCGCGATTAGATCGTCATTTGTGCCGAGAAATCCGCCGATGTTCGCGAGGCCGTCTTTCTTTGCGGACATGGTGCATCCGTCCGCGTAGCTGAATATTTCCTGGGCAATTTCGCGCGGCGTCTTGTTTGCGTAGCCTGGCTCGCGCAATTTGATGAAATAAGCGTTCTCCGCAAAGCGGCAGGCGTCGATATAGAGAGGAATGGAATGTTTCGCGCAGATCGCTTTAACTGTCCGGATGTTGGCCATCGAAACGGGCTGTCCGCCGCCGGAGTTGTTGGTGATCGTCAGCATCACCAGGGGAACGCGTTCGCGCCCTTCGCGTTCGATCAAAGCTTCGAGCCCGTCGGTATCCATATTACCCTTGAACGGATGCACGAGCGAAGGCTCGCGCGCCTCCGGAATCGGCAGGTCGACGGCTTCGGCCCCGCGAAATTCGCAATTCGCGCGCGTCGTATCGAAGTGCGTATTGTTCGGGACGATGCTGCCCTTCCGGCACATCACGGTGAACAGGATATGTTCCGCGGCGCGTCCTTGATGCGTAGGGATGACATGGCGGAATCCGAAGATACTTTGTACGGACGCGCGGAACCGCTCAAAGCTTGGTGATCCAGCGTAAGATTCATCGCCCCGCATCATGGCGGCCCACTGTTCTGTGGACATGGCGGCCGTCCCGGAATCCGTCAACAGGTCGATCAGGATGGAATCCGACGAAATGGAGAATAAGTTGTAGCCGGCCTGCTCGAGCAGTCGGCGGCGTTCTTCGGGTGTAGTGCGGCGAAGCGGTTCAACGCTCTTGATGCGGAACGGCTCGATGATGGTCTTGTGCATCGGGACCTCAAGAAGGAAATCGAGATGAAGCAAATCACACAGTGGGTAGGGAGCGCAAGCTGTCGCGGGAACCGGGAACGAAATAGCCGAAGATTGCAAAGACATTCCTAGCACACCCGCACAGAGTTTTGGGCGCTTATCGGTCAGGGCTCCTTGCGGCAGGAGCCCGAGCCGCACCTGGCGCGGCGGCAGGATTAACCGAGTTCTTTGGGAGCCCGCAGTTTGCGCACTGCTGAGGAAGAAGCAGCCATTTTCTTGTTTTGCCGGCGAAACGCTTTCGGCACCTGGGGCATTTCCACATCCAAAGGTATAGGCCTAGCAAAACGAGCGTTACACCCCAAAGGCTTTCGATGATCAGGTAATGTTGGGCGAGGTTGGTTGGAACGAGCGGCGAAAACCCGACGATCAACAGGAGGAAGAAAGTGATGCGAAGTATCCGGAACCGGCTCCATGCCCATTGATAGCCGGCCATCTTCTAGCCTCCATCGTTTCGATGGCACGCATCGTACACGCGTGCACATTCCACGGCAACTGAAGTCCTATTTGTGGGGCTTCAGATCTCATAAATAAACAGCCATCTAAACTCGACAGCCCGTCAGGGGCTAAAGCCCATATTTCCTTGGTGTCTTAATGTCGCGGCTGAAGCCGCGACCCACAAAGCCCATATTTGAGATGGCTTCTGGTTGGCAGCAGTAAAAGCGAGACGCACACTTGCCGCCCGTGTCGTCAAGAAACAAAACTCTTGTATCTGATATCGCGTGCCGGTGTAACATCACTTTCGTTCCTGCGTACAAAATGCATTCACTGTCCAAATTGGCGTGGGTCATGGCATGCCGAAAAGTAAATCAATCTACAGTATCCTTCCCATTTGGTGCGCACTCGTGTTGAGCGCGGGTGGCGGTTTCGGGCAGTCGACGGGACCTCAGCCCCTGCCTATGCCCGCGCAGATTGCGGTGCCGAAGGACACTCCGTACCTTGGTGCGATCCGTTTAAGTGTGGACGCGACCGATATCGAACGGCACATCTTCAAAATTCAAGAAACCATTCCCGTGCGTGCCGGCGAGTCGATGGTGCTCCTGTATCCCCAGTGGACGCCCGGCAATCATGCACCGTCGGGACGAGTCGACAAACTTGCGGGGCTCATGATTCAAGCTAACGGCGCTCGCGTGCAATGGGTGCGCGATCCGGTGGACGTGTTCGCGTTCCATGTTGACGTGCCCGCGGGCGCAATCAAGCTCGATGTCAGTTTCCAATTCACTTCGCCGACCGATACCAATGAAGGGCGCGTGGTGATGACGCCGGACATGTTGAATTTGCAATGGAATGCGGTGGCCCTCTACCCTGCCGGCTATTTTGCGCGCCAAATCATGGTGGAGCCCAGTGTCCGTTTGCCCGAAGGATGGGAGTTCGCAACCGCCCTGGAGACCGCTGCAAGCAACGGCGGCGTCACGACGTTTAAGCCAGTGTCCTTCGACACGCTTGTGGATTCGCCGATCTTCGCTGGTCGTTATTTCAAGCGGCTGGACCTGGACCCAGGTGGCCGCGCACCCGTTCATTTGAACATCGTGGCTGACCGGGCGGATCTCTTGGAGGTGAAACCTGACCAGTTGGAAGCACACCGCGCGCTGGTCCAGCAGGCCTACAAACTTTACGGATCGCATCACTACGATCATTATGATTTCCTCCTTGCTCTCACCGACCACATGGGAGGCATCGGCCTGGAGCATCATCAATCGAGCGAGAACGCCACGGTCCTGACCTACTTCACCGAATGGGATAAAAACGCCGACGCCCGCGATCTGCTGCCGCACGAATACACGCATTCGTGGAACGGCAAGTTCCGGCGCCCGGCGGACCTGTGGACGCCGAACTTCAACGTGCCGATGCGCGACAGCCTGCTGTGGGTCTACGAAGGCCAAACTCAATATTGGGGTTTCGTTCTGTCGGCCCGTGCGGGACTTCTGACCAAGCAACAAACCCTTGATGCCATCGCGGCAACTGCAGCTGTCTACGATCACCGCGTGGGCCGCGAATGGCGAGCGATGCAGGACACCACCAACGATCCCATCGCCGCCATGCGCCGTCCCCTTCCCTGGAGAAGCTGGGAGCGCAGCGAAGACTATTACTCCGAAGGCCAATTAATGTGGCTCGACGCGGACACGTTAATCCGCGAGAAGTCCGGCGGGCAGCGGTCTCTGGACGATTTCGCCAAGGCCTTTTTTGGCGTGAACGACGGCAGTTTCGTTCCGTCCACCTATGTGTTCGAGGACGTGGTGAAGGCACTGAACACCGTGCAGCCCAATGACTGGGCCGCATTCCTACGCGCGCGGTTGGATGGCCACGGCCCTGGAGCGCCCTTGGACGGCATAACGCGTGGCGGTTACAAGCTGGTGTACACGGACACACCGTCCAATTATTTCAAGGATGCCGAGGTGCGCCGCAAGGTCACGGACTTGACCTATTCGCTTGGGATGACGATCGCCGCGGAGGGAAAGCTGAGTGACGTGCTGTGGGAGGGGCTTGCTTACAAGATCGGGCTGACGGTCGGCACGCAAATTATCGCGGTCAACGGGATTGCATTGGACGCCGACCAGCTTAAGAGCGCGATCAAAGATGCGAGCAAGACTAAGGCCGCGATCGAGCTTCTCGTTAAGAATGGCGATCGCTACCGCACCGTCAAGATCGACTATCACGACGGGCTTCGCTACCCCCACTTGGAACGCGAGGGTAGTGCGGCTGCGAGTCTGGATCAGATCCTCACACCGCGAAATTGAATCCCGGTCCCGTGCAACCGTGGAGTTTTGGCCGGGCGGTCCTCAGACGGCGCTCAAATGGAGAAATTACAGCCATCGCTGCGCAAGCCGGATAACGCCCGAGAAGTTCTCTTCCTGGAATGAGGGTACTCCGAATCGCGGCTTCCTATTCTCGTTCCTTATATCTTGGAGCGGGTGGCGCGGAGTTTCTCCGACCAACGTGCATATTCGGCATCGTCGAATCTGGATTTCGATTTTGGTGCTTGAACGGACGTATCTTTGGGCCGACTTTCAGAACTTGTCTTCACCTGAGTATCTTCCATGTTTTGGCACATCCTCCCAAGCACGATAGATTTTCTTGCGGCACCCTACGATCAATACTCGCAATGAACATCGACTAGCTCAATGGGTAGCATGGCCCAATATGCGAGGTACTGGGGTCCCAGTACGGTACTAGCGAAGTCATTTGCAATGAATTAGTTGCCTTAGGCTTAGGGTCTTTGCCGGCATACAGATCCAAGTTGGCCGGCGTTCGGTTAGTTAACTACCTCGGCTCAGGACTCAGAGGCGGGAGGGAATGCGCCCTGTGGCGACCATCGCGATTTTTGCAGCATCTTGAGGAAGCTCATTGCCGCGCCAGACCACGTGCAAATCAGGCCTCACGAGAAGCAAATCGAATTGGTAGATATCGCGCGGCCTCTCTCCGTGAACATCGAGTACATCGAGCGGCGCGTAGATTTCCCGAAAGGATCGTTCCAGGCTTGAAGTATCAACATGCGTCCCACCGAGTCGGAGCAACGTATGCCCCGCGCCAAGGCGATCGTGCAGCGCGGCGCCGTCGCTCAGCCACACATGCGGGAGGCGCGCGCCGGGCCACGTCGTCGGGATGTAAAAGGGGTTGTCCGGGTCGGGGCCATCGCCATTCTCCCGGCAAATAATCGGTGAGTCCACGTAACGGTAGCCCGCCTCGAATCCTAAAATCTCCGTAATTTTTCGCTGATGAATGTTGAAAAGCGCAGCCATCTCGGCCCGCGTGGCCCGGCCCTCGGGCGTGTTGTCTCTGATATTGGGGCGATAGGCGGCGCGCCAGCCGAGTCGTCCGGTCATCGCGGCGCGGGAGGCCTTCACATTGCGCAAGCCGATCGGCCTGCGCTCACCTTCGTAGGATGCGAGCAGTTGCGGGCCGCCCCATCCCGCCAGCGTCGCGGCTAGCTTCCAGGAAAGATCGACGGCATCCCCCACGCCGGTGTTCATGCCAAGGCCGCCCGTCGGGATGACCAAGTGCGCCGCGTCTCCGGCGACGAAAACGCGGCCTTCGCCGTAACGCTCCGCGCACAGAAGATGTTGCGTCCATTCATTGACGGAAAGCATCTCGAACTCAATCGGCATGGCCAGTGACTTCTTGAAGATCTCCGCCATTTCCGCGTCGCTGGAGGCGGCCGCGTGCAGGGTCCAGTGGCGCGTGCTGTCTTGCAGGATGATGAATGGGAATAGCGGTCCCTCGGCGATGTGGTAGTGGCGTCCCTTGCCCATGGGGATGCGCTCGTAGAGATCGTCGCAGCGGAATAGCGCCTGACGTAGCTTGCGGATATTTCCTTCGCCCTGCAATGGAATGCCGAGCTGTTTCCGAACCGTGCTGGAGCCGCCGTCACATCCGACCAGATACGATGCGCGCATCGTTTCCTGCGCGGCGTCATTCGGTTGCACGATCGCGGTCACTGAGTTGGCGTCTTGCGTGAATGAAATTAATTCGCAGCCGAAGCGAACGGTGACATTGGGGAGCTTCTCGACGATCGATCGCAGGAGCGGCTCAAGAGTGTATTGCGAGATTAATTGGTATGGCTCGAGGAGGCCGCCGTCATTGTGCGCCGCGATTTCGGCTTTGGCCTCTGCCACCGATGGGCACGGCAAATGGACGAGCGGAGGACTCGCCATGGAAAGCGCCAGAAAGACGTCCATCGGCGCGTTGCGCGGCAGGCCGGCATCGCGCACCTGTTCGCCGATGCCCAGCCGGCGGTAGATCTCCATGGTTCGGGCGTTGCAGCGCTCCATCTTCGGAAGCTGGATCGAGGTTTTGCTGCGCTCGATCAGCGTGCAGCGCACGCCCCGGCGGCCCAAATCAAGAGCGAGAGTGAGGCCCACGGGTCCCGCGCCGACGATGAGGACTTGGGTCTCGATCACGCGATTCGTACTTCCCTTCGTTCTACGAATTGATTGGCGACATGCAAGAGGAGTTTACAGGATTTGTCATGCTCCTAGCTTGGAAGCCTTGCCCGAAATTTACTATATTTCAGCCGAGTGATCAGATGGAGACGAAGCGTTGTGGCGCCGGCGTCCCGCCAGCGGTTTTTCCGTTTTCGACACGTTGCAAAACCGCCGGCGTCCCGCCGGCGCCACGAAAAACGTCCGTGGCTTGGGTTTGCAGAACGTCAGGAAATGTTTAACGGAGATCGATTTTTCTGCGCGTCATCCGGACTTAGGTTTGCGTGGTCCAACCCATTCCATGCATGCTTCATTTCTCTTTCCAGCATTTTAATCTGGATCAGATGTTTTGGGTTGTACGGCAGCGACGGATAATAACAATTTGATTCGTGAGTGCAGAAGCATCCATCCGCGGCCTTTTTGCGGCGCGACTGCATGGCGGGAGAGAGCCAGAGCTTCTGGAAATTCCAATCGTAGTCCCGCAAATTGCTGACCGGTTCCAGGTTTTCGCAGGACGAGACCGTTCCCTCGTCGTAGATCACGCCGCCGGCTGTTCCCGCGTAACACGTCAGCTGGGCCTTCTGCGTTTCCTGGGTCTTGGCGATCAGACCGTGCATATAAATATCCAGCGCGGCTTTGAAGAAGCCGGTGTCGCCTGCGTAGTGATTCTTGATCGCGCCGCTTCGCGAGTCTTCATCGATCGTGGCGGCGAGCCTGGCATATCGCGCGCCGTCAATTTCGAGTTCTTTGGAATCGGCCGCGGGAGGACGGATGTAGTTGAAATTTACTTTGTCCGGCTTCAACTCGTATTTCACAAAATCGTACCATTCAAAAATCGTGTCCTGGTTCGAGTTCATGAAACAAGTGCAGGTTTGCACATCGAGGCGGGGATATTCCCTCTTCATGGCTTGGAGCCGGCGCGCGGTGTCAATGACGATGTCCCATGAGCCGAGTTTCTGGCGAATCTTGTCATGCTGCTCTTTCAGCCCGTCGATGCCGAGAGCCACGGTGACATTTAGTCGCGGACACTCCTGCAGAATTCGCGCGACATCGGGAAGGATTCTTTTCTGAATTTGGCCGTTGGAGGTGATGTAGACCGATTCGAGCTTGTTGTTTTTATGAAAGGCGCGAGCGATTTCCGGCAGGTCCTTCCGCGTGAACGGCTCGCCGCCGGCGAGAACCAAGACGCCAAGATTTCCGCCAAGGGTTTCAGAGATTCTTTCAATTTCGCGCCTGGTCATTTGCAGCTTTTTGCGCGGGCCGTCATCGAGCTGTTCGGTGAAAAAGCAGTGCGTGCAGCGCATGTCGCAAACCGAAGTCACGAGAATGTTTAGCAAGCCCGGCGAGAACGGTTTTCCTACGGCCAATTTAGCGTAGCGCTTTAGAAGGTCTCTCATTGTCTAAACGGCGAGTTCCGAATCCATTTTCATCTCCCCACAAAAACATACGCCCGGCATGGACGCGGGTCAACGGCAGCTTGTCCCAGACCGGCCTGGACTGCAATGGCACAGCCGCCCAAAAAATCGGGTTGAAGTTGGCGCGAACAGAAATATGAATCTAGCGTTGTTGGTGATGGTCGGAGTTCAGAAGCCGGTGACCATCGTCCTCGACGCACGGAGGTGATTCCTCCAGAGGATCTTCGGACGGCGTAATCACGCGAGGAGGCATGGTCCAGGGCGCCGCGAGCACCTTCGGATCGTCCACCGAGGCTTGCCAGATGAGGTTTTCGCCGTCGCGCCACAAACGTTCGGTGACGTGCATCGCATCGGTGTGGAAGTACCCGCCTTCACCGAACCAGCCATTCTCCACGAAATCGGTAACGTCCACCACCAGCGTATCTCCCTCCCAATGCGCAACGGAATCTCCGTAGTAAGAGGGATTCGCGTTCTTGCGGTGCGCGCGGCCATCGGTAGGAATGATGCGGTAAGGATCTCCCGACACGTCTTCGTAGAGGAAAACCATCTCGGTCGGGAGTTGAATGATCCTGCGCGGCGGACCGATGCGCGGAACGCCGGGCTTTCCGCAATAGAACACTTCGTCCGTCTTGCTCTCATTGTCAAAGAGATCTTTCACTTTTTCCCGGAACTCAGGTTTGTAGGTTGGAGCGGGAGTTGAAGCCAGCGCACCCGGAACGGGTCTTTTTGCTGGTTTTGCCGCGCTCTGGTCAATCTCCGTGTTGGAAACTTTTCCGTTGATCACTTTCTTCAGAGCTACAGGAGGCAGATCGATCGCGTAGGCCCAGATCCCGTTCAGGTCAGGATGCCCGTCGGCGGCGCGTGGCGCCTTGCTGGCCGTTGCGGCGTCCTTATTGTCGGCAGTCGCGAGGCCGGCTAGAAGCAACGCCGCCGAGAATACGAGAATCAGTCGGTGTGTCATGGCGTGGATACTCCTTGTCACTGACTATTGCGTCGGTTTAAACACCAGTTCCAGAGAGTTCCCATCCGGGAAAGTGATCTTCAAAAGATAGCCGTAAAGCCCTCCAGCCTTGGCGCGCACCCCTTGTACCGTGACGGTTTGCCCGATGGCTTTCGCAAAATCGTCTCTGCCGAGGGAGACGCGCCTGAACCAGGATGGCGGGTTGCTCTCGAACTTCCAATTCTCCACGCTGCCGTCGTCTTTCTTTGCGTCCAGATAAACGACGATGTGGGGATTGATCCAATCGACTTTCGTCAGAGTGCCGGTCAGCGTGAATTCCTTCGACATGTCGAAGACGGCGGAAGGCGAGTGGTGCGCCCACGCCGGCGCCGTTACGAGCAACAGGAGGATGGCGATCAAGATTGTGGAAAACTTGTGTCTCAAGGAGAACCTCCCTTTAACACTATGAGCGGAGTATATCACGCGTCAAGCTGGACTGGGGCCGTGATATAAATAGGCGCGTCTCACTGCGATCCGTATTCTTTTCCTCCGTTCGGGGCGCGTACCTGGGTGGCAAAATTCAACGCCGGAGAAACTCCATGAATCTATCGGTTGCCTGCGTCGGTCTCGGTCGGATGGGCTCTGGCATTGCACGAAATATCCAAAACGCCGGCTTTGGGCTCACGGTCTACAACCGGACTACGGAGAAGATGAAGCCTCTCGTCGAAGCTGGCGCTGCTGCAGCGAGGACGCCGCGCGAAGCCGCCGCGGCCGCTGACATTGTGGTCACAAATCTGATGGACGACGCTTCCGTTCTTGGCGCCGTTTCGGGCGACAACGGCATTCTCGCCGGCATGCGGCCGGATGCCATCCACATTGGCACGACGACGATTTCTCCATCGCTCAGCACGCGGCTTTGGGAATTGCACGCTTCGCAAGGCAGCCACTACGTTGCCGGGCCGGTAGCGGGACGGCCGGACGCCGCGGCGGCGGGAAAACTTTTCACATTTGTGGCGGGAAAACCGGAGTGGCTCGAACGCTGCCGCCCGGTGATGGACGCCTATGCCAACCGAATCATCCCCATGGGCGAAGATCCAGCGATTGCGATGAGCATGAAGCTCGTCGGGAACTTTATGGTCGCGAGCTTGATCGAGCTGATTGGAGAGGCGTACGTGTTTGCGGAATGCCGCGGCGTTGATCCTTCTATCCTCACGAACATGTTCAAGCAATATATGCCCGCCACGGCGGAGTATGTCGATCGAATCTGCACGCGCGATTTCGGACGTGCCGGCTTCACCTTGGACGGCGGCACGAAGGACATCACGCTGATTCTTCAGGCGGCCGCCGAAGTTCACGCCCCGCTTTCTTACGCGAGCGTGGTCCGCGACAAATGCCTGGCCGCGCAAGCCCGCGGCATGGGTCAGATGGACTGGTCGGTCATGACTGAAACGTCTCGTTTCGATGCCGGACAAAAATGAAGGCGCCTAATCCGAAATTTTGAAGATGAATCCGATCCGCGATGTGTAATTCCATTCATTCATGATGGGAGGCAAGTTTTCGTGGCGCAGGCTTCAGCCTGTCGGGGTTCGTCCTTGCAAGGACCAAAACCCACAGGTTGAAGCCTGTGCCACTGGAAATCAAGGAGCGATTTCCTCGAGGCGGCGGTCGCTTGTTTCCACCATGCAGGTTGCGGCCAGCGCGCCGACGACGCTTATACCGGCGAACATCAGGAAAACGGAATGGATGCCTTTCGCATCCACCATGAAACCGACGAGCGCTGGTCCCACCGCTGAGGCGATTCTCAGCCAGGATGTGGCCAGGCCGGTCCCAATCGCGCGCATGCGGGTGGGATAAATTTCCGGCGTGTATAAATACAGAACGGCATTTACGGAGCCAATGAGCCCGTAACCTAGCGTGGCCAAAATCATCACGCCCAATACTTTTTGCGCCCCAATCAATCCCAACAACGCGAGCATGCCCCCGCCTAGAATGAAAGCCACGACCGTCCAGTTCCTGCGGCCAATGCGATCGATGCTGAACGCGCAGACGAGCAGGACCGCGACCTGAGCGACATTGGTCATCGAAGCGGCGCGCAGCGATTGCTGCAAACTCAGGTGATAAACGGTGTTGTAGAGACTCGGCATCCAATTGTTCAGCCCGTTGGCGACAAAAAACGCGCTCGCCCAGAGCGCCCAAACGATCAGCGTGCGTCCCCGATAGAGTTTCGAGAGAAGTTCGCTCCAACTGCCGCGTTGCATCAGACTTGCCGTCGAAGCGGCGGGGAAAGTCGCCGCGACCGGAACTCTGCGATCGGTGCTTGCTTCGATTTTCTCCACAATCGCTTCCGCTTCGCGGATTCGGCCCTTGGAGATCAACCACCTCGGCGATTCCGGAAGGCGCGCCACCAAGAACGTGATCAGCAACCCTGGAATTCCTCCCAGGAGAAAAATGGAACTCCATCCATAGGCCGGCACGAGCCATGCGCCTATCTGTCCCGTGGCCATGAGCCCCACAGGAAAAATCATTTCGTACAGCAGGAAAAACCTTCCTCGTCCGTGCGCCCGCGATAACTCATTGATGTAGGTGGCGGCCACTGGCATTTCGCCGCCAACGCCGATGCCTTGTACGAACCGGCATGCAAACAGTGCGGCGAAATTCCCCGCCACCGCGCATCCGAAGCTCATGACGGACATGATGGCGATCGCGGCGGTCGTGCCGCGAATGCGCCCCACTTTTTCCGCAAGCGCGCTGAACACCAATGCGCCGGCCAGTTGCCCGACGTAGCTAGCCGAGATCAAGAAGCCGATTTGTTTCGGAGAGATGTGCCACAACCGAACGAGAGTGGGCAAAGCAAACGCAAGTGATAGCGCATTGAACGCATCGAAAAATGTCGCGCTGCCCATTACGATGCGAGCATTCGCGTGCCATCTCGAGAACGGCACCTGCTCCATTCGTGTGAGCAGGCTTGCAGCATCGGTGGCGCTCTGGATGGTTCGCTCGTCTTCGCGCGTTTCGGCGCCCACCGGGCCGTCAATAGGTTTCACTGAATCTCGCAGTCAAAACGAAGATGAGGTTCGAATGGTCGGGCACCAGACGGATGTGCGTTGCATTGCCGCAACAGTGGCTATGCCTTGACCGCAGCCTGTTGAGAATTTACCCGCCCCAACAGCGCCAATAGCTGCGCGGCGATTTGGTCCGGGCACTCGACAGGAGTCAGATGGCGGCCACCGGGTAGTATGGTGAGTGTGGAACCGGAAATCGCTTCGTGCAATTGCCGCGCCATAGCAATAGGAGTCGCATGGTCCTCTTCACCCACTATGACCGCGACCGGCATGCGAAGCGACGGCAAAACAGGCCGCAAATCGGCGGCGCCGAGCATCACGCAAGCGGCGGCGTAACACTCCACATCGTTGGCCAGAAAAACTTCGGTCAGTTCCCTGACAAGCTCGGGATGCGCGGCTCGAAATCGGTCGCTGAACCATCGCGTGACCTGAAACTCGACCAAGCCCGCGAGACCTTTCGAACGTGCCGTCGCGGCGCGTTCACTCCAATTCTTGGGTGCTTCCTGACCGTACCACGCCGTCGTGTCGATCAGGCCAAGCGCGCTCACGCGGGAGAGGTTCATGCCGGCAAACGCCTGCGCGACGCACCCTCCCATCGAGCATCCCGCGACAGCGGCGATCGGCCAGCCCAAATGATCAAGCAATTCCGCCAGGTCGCTGGCGAAAAGTTCCGTGGTAAAGGACTCGGAATTCCGGTCCGATTGCCCGTGTCCCCGGCAGTCGTAGGTAAGAATCTCGGCCTGGCCCGCCAATCTCGCCGCGACGCCGTTCCAGATGCTGCCATCCAGCGCCAAGGAATGGATAAGCACCAATCGCTGTGCGCCGGGCTTTTCCGCGGGCCGCAGCGTATACGCGATGGCGCAGTTATCGGAAGTTGTGAAGGTTTTCTTTTGGACGTCTTTTTGCATCGATGTTTTTCTCAGAGTGCCTTGACGTATGGTTCCGAGGGAGTCAAAGGCACGTTCCATGCATCGTAGCCGTACAACCAGGTCGTGTCCTCGTCCCCGCCTTTCATCCATGTGTTCGCGCTGGAGATTGCCTGTATGCGCGAAGTGCGTGGCTTGCGATGAGATTCATAACGGCGGAACGCGCCCGCAAAGTCTTCTCCGCCCGCTTCCTCCAGGCAGCGTGCCAGGATGGCGGCATCCTCGATCGCGGTCGCTCCACCTTGCGCCATGTAGGGCGTCATGGAATGACAAGCATCGCCCAACAGTACGACGCAACCTTCGCTCCAACGCGGCAAAGGCTCGCGTTCGAGGATGGCCCATTTGTGACAGTCCGGGCAGGCTTCCAGCACGGCACGAACATCGGGGTGAAAACCTTCGTAGGCCTTGCGCAGTTCTTTTACATCACCTTTTGCCGACCACGATTCGCGCGTGACCCACTCCGCCGGTTCGGGCACGCTAGTCACAAAATAAAGTTCACTGCGAGCGGCGTTCGTGTAGTAGATGACGATGTGACGGTCGGGGCCCCACCATTTGGTGCGCGAGGATCCGATATCAAATCCATTGAGCGAGGCGGAAGGAAAAATGGCGCGGTACGCGATGCGTCCTTTGTGGATGGGCTGATCCGGACCAAGGATAATTTCGCGCACGACGGAGTGAACGCCATCTGCGCCGATCACAGCGTCCGCCTGCGCGCGCGATCCGTCGGCGAACACGAGAGTGACCTGCCCTGCGCGTTGTTCCAGCCCCACCAGTTTCTTGTCGAGGTGAACGATTTCCTCGGGCACCACCGCGGCGAGGGCGTTGTGCAAATCGGCGCGGTGCATGCACAGATAGGGCGCGCCGAAAAGGCTCTCCGGCATGGGCAACTCTCTCACCACCTCGCCGGAATCCCATTTCCGGTTCAGGTGGGAATAGGGCTGGAAGGAAGTTGCGCGAACTTTTTCCTCCACGCCGATGCGGCGCAGGACCTTCATCGAGTTTGGCATCATCTGAATGCCCGCGCCGATGCGCGCAAAGCGCGGCGCCTGCTCATAAACGCGCACGTCGATGCCTATTTGGCGCAGCGTGGCCGCAGCGGCCATTCCGCCGATTCCGGCTCCAACGATTGCGATCGAAAGTTTTTTCAAAACTATTTACCCTGCTCGCTGAAATCCAACACACGAGGCATCCAATAACGCAGGTGTCTCTTGTGGCGCCGGCGTCTCGCCGGCGATTTTCCCGATTTCCAGACTTTGCAAAAACCGCCGGCGAGACGCCGGCGCCACAACGCATCGTGCTCCAGCCGCTCCGATCACGCGCGCGGACGTGTTTCGCCCTTGATCTGGGTGCGGTGCATCACTCGACGCGAGCTTGCGTCAAAAGGATCGCGCCGGTGCATGGTGCAGCGGTTGTCCCAAAGGACGAGATCGCCTACACGCCATTCGTTGTGCCATTCGAGCTCTTCACGGTTCGCGTAGACCCACAACTCATCGAGCAAAGATTCGGATTCCTGAAGCGACAATCCCTCGATGTAAGCGTTCCGCCGGCGCCCTAGGTACAGGACGCGACGCTTGGTTTCGGGATGCGTGCAAACCAGAGGATGATAAGTGCCGGGAGATGTGACGGGGTCGTCGATGGCGGCGGTTCCCTGCCGCACATAGCCGCCGCTGTTGTAAGTCGCGTCATGCTTGAGTGTTTTGCCTTCGATTCGCTTCTTCACCGCATCGGGCAGGAATTCGTAGGCGCGATACATGCTGTTGAAGTACGTGTTGCCTCCCGACGGCGGGACCTCCAACGCATAAAGAATGCTCGCCTTCGGAGGATCCTCCAGGTACGACATGTCCGTATGCCAGGTTGCCTCGCCAGCGCCCAGGCTGCCGATGGGCGCGCCGTTTTGCATCACATTGGACACGACATAAATTTCGGGATGCCCTTCCACGAAGCGGCGCCCGGATTCTTGAACCGGAGCCCAATCCAGATCTCCGAACTTCTCGCTGAATGCGATCAGATCGTCATCGGTCAAATTCTGTCCGCGAAATAGAAGAACCGAGTGGTCCAGCCAAGCACGATAGATGCTCGCAAAATCATTCGAGTCGACCGTTCGCAGATCTACTCCCTGAATTTCCGCTCCGAGCGCTTTTCCTGTTGGAATGACGGTGACGCGCGACTTTCTGCCTGTTCTTGATGATTCACTCCCCATGGAAAATCTGGCCTCCCCCCGTTTATTTCGCTTCGCCGATGGAACGACGACGCCCTACTCCGTACCGTCTCCATTCGGATCGATGGTGTGAATCGGCAGATCGTAGTGCGCTTCCGTGAGTTCCCAGCGGCGATTTTCTTCGCGTTTCATCGTGGCCTGGTCCGGGAAAAGTTGCTTTTCCACTTCACTGCCGTGTCCGGACGAAGAGATGTTCTTGTAGGCTATAACGATGCGAAATTCCCATCGCGAGTCTTCTCCCGTGTGATAGCCCGGCCGGTAGACGGAATAGGATGTGACGTAGCCGAGTTCCTTCTCGCGGTTTAGCGTTGCGATTTGATATTTCTTAAAGAGCTGCCAGAATTCGTCCGCGTAACCCCACTTCACTTTGTAAACCCATTCGACAAGGTAAGGTTTTTCCGTCGCGGAAACGGCAGGACTGGCACCCCCTTGTTTGGCGCGCGCCCGCGGAGCGCCCGAAAGCACGATCACCGCTGCCATTGCTGCAAATAGTAGCGATTGAGAACGTGGACCCATTCGAGAGTTCATGTTCAATTCCTCCATGAGCGCCTGACCGCTGTAGATCCCTGATGCCCCGCGTTGTGCAACAGCCCTATTTTTTCGGTGCGGGTGGATTCAGCGGGTACGTTTTAAGATTTAGCGGGCCGTACCCCAAATGGCCGCCATCCCGGTCTACGTTGTTCTCGTCGCACGCGAATTCGTAAAGTTCATCGCCGGGAGGCATGGCCGTGAACACCCTGGAAAACGTCCACGGCTTTGTGTAGAACTTGGGATCTTCCACCGTCACCTCGTGCGCCAAATGATCCGCGTCCGGCCGCGACCACCGTTCGACAACGTGCATGGCATCGCTGTGCGGATGCGCGTCGTCGTCAATCCAGCTCAGCTTATCCTTGAATCCGATCGAGTCGATGACCAGCGTGTCGCCGTCCCACTTGCCAACCCCGTCTCCGAAAAAGGAGGGCTCAAAATCCTTCAGGTGTCCGCGGCCGTCGATAGGGACCGTCCGAAACGTCCACATCAGTTCGTACAGGAACGCGATGCGATTTGAGTTCTGAACAATTTCAAAAGGTACACCGCTGATGCTGGCTCGCGGTATCCCGGCAAAGAGGCACAGGGCTTCCGGGTTTATCGATTTCGCCAGGTTGTTTTTGTACGCCTCATCTCCGGCCGGAGTGAATGGCGGTCCGCCTACACTCTTGAACATGCCGCCGAAGATCAACGGCCCTTTCCAAAATCCCGAAAGGTCCGGCTTTCCATCCGCGGTGCGCGGAGTGGGTTTTAGGGGTCCCGCGGGCGATTTGATTCCCGCGGATTCGCTGCCCAACTCCTTGTAGGGGTTTTCAGAGGGAGGTGTCGCTTGTGCAGAGACGGATGGGTGCACCCAGAGAGATGCAGCGATAACGCTGCACGCCATAAGAAGTCGCATGTGCGTAAACTAGCGGACTGCTACTTCGGTGTCAAGGAACGCACCCCCGCAGCTTGACCGCTCTCTTCCGCTGTTATAGATTGCGTTTCGTGAGAAAACTATTTGCTGTTTTGGCCGCGATCGTCGTCATGGCGCTGGCGATCCCCGCGCTTGCCCACCATTCTTTTTCGGCGGAGTTTGACGGAAGCAAGCTGATCGAACTGAAGGGCGTCGTCACGAGAATTGAATGGACGAATCCTCACGTCTATTTCTACGTCGATGTGAAGGACGACAAGGGCAATACGACGAACTGGGGCTGCGAGGCAGCGAGCCCGGGCTCGCTGCACCGGCAAGGCTGGAGCCGGGATTCCTTAAAAGTGGGAGATCAGGTCATCGTCGGCGGTTACCCGGCGAGAGACGGTTCTAAACTCGCCGACGCGCGCAGAGTGACCCTGCCCGATGGCCGCAGAATTTTCGGCGGAACGGCTGGGGATGGCGGTCCGGGAGACACGAAACCGTAGGCGATCTCGCCACTGCAATTTATTCCCGGCCATAAATCGCGCGAATGCGATTTACGTCGCCCTCGGAAAGTCCAGAGACTCCCGCGATATCACTCCTTGTGCGAATCTGTGCGCGATACCGGCCGAAGTACTCGACAATATCTCCTCCGAAACCGAAGTAATACATGATGTCACGGAAATCCCGAGTGTGCGAAAGCCCCAGCGCGTGGCCGAGTTCGTGCACACACGTTAAGTAGACGATGCTGTCGCGCAGGAGCGCGTCGGCTCTGGCGCGGCGCGCAATGTCCTCGCCGAGCGAATCTATGTCAGGCCGTATGAAGACGGCCGCTCCCTGCTGGCCCCCGACAACGATTGGCCGCGTTTCCCCGTACTCACCGCTTTCCGGCCCGGCCCAATAAAGGCGAATCAGTGCACTCGATTCCGTCGCCCGCGCGAATCGGAAACCATTCGCGGCGCTTCGCTGCCACGCCTGCAACGCCCACAATGCAAGCTCTGGATCCGAGGAGTGATAGCCGGGCTTGCCGCTACCGTCCGCAATGAAGTAGGTAATGGGGCTCTTTTTATCCAGAGCCTGTGGCATCGCGGGCCGCGACGTGCCCGCTCGAAGCCCGCCAAACAAAAGGATGGAGAAGCCGATGATTGCGGTGGCTGTGGCAATTCTGAAAGAGTGCTTGGTCACGCGAGTACGTAAGGAGGCCAAAATCTGAATGGAGCCTGAGCCTTGGAAAAAATCTTCCAAGTTATTTGCCGACCCCGAGGAGTTCCACATCAAAAATTAGCGTCGCGTTAGGCGGAATTGCCGCGCCCGCACCCTCGGCTCCATAACCCAACTGTGGGGGAATTCGCAATTGCCTTTGGCCTCCGACCTTCATTCCCGCCACTCCTTCGTCCCAACCTTTTATGACTTGCCCCTGCCCCAATGGAAATGAAAACGGCTCGCCGCGGTCGCGAGAACTGTCAAATTTCTGGCCTGATGTGAGAAAGCCGGAATAGTGAACCTTGACCGTGCTTCCAGAACGTCGCGGTTGCGCCGGTGCCTACTACAATGTCCCAGTATTGAAGACCGGAGGGAGTTGTCGTCGGCTGGCCGGTCACTTTCATGGGGCTGGATGTGCTCGTGGTGCTGGATGTGGTTGGTTTGTCAGAGCTGCCGCACCCCAACGCGAATCCGAGAATCGTGAACAGAGCAAGTACAAGAAAAAATTGTTGCTTCATCAAGCTCCTCTCAATTTGCAGAATCATACCAGTTGCGTCCCAACGTTAGTCAATACTTAGTGGGCGCGAACCGTTTCGGTTGACACCTGGGAACGCCAATCTCCCGATTGGCGTTTTTCAGAACGCCATTCAGGAGAATGGCGTTCCCAGGGAACATCGCGAGGTGATTCATCGCGAGACTTTGCTTAAGAGAAAGGAAGACCTCATTCATGCTGTACGGGTGGGCGGTGCACCGAACCGGTAGCGCGCCAGCGCTGTTCGAGGGCGGGAATAATCGCGCCGCCAATATTGGCCACGTTCAAGTCCGGCAGGGGCGGGCGTTCGGCCCAGGGATTGATCGCACGAATCAGCGAGCCCGCAAATCGGATATTCGCCCAGAGAATGTCTCGGAAAGAATGACGCGGCTTATGCCCATTGGCTCGGACCAGAAGCACAGTCCCGTCGTCTTCGGTCAGATTGTCCGGGAAACGATCCTTAATCTCACGCAGCAGCGTCTTGGTCAATAGTTGCGGCTCCACATCCCCAAGCAGTCGCAGGATCCGCAAGAGTCCAGCCTCGCCAAGCATCTCTCCATCCGCATCGCGAGACTCGATCAGCGCGTCGGTGTAAGTGAGCACGCAGTCACCAGATATCAATTCCACGTCAAACTGCTCGTACTCGGTCACGTCGATGATTCCGAGCGGCATGTTGTGAGGCGATTCCTCTTCTTCCGTTGGTTCGGCTCCTAGAAATGTCCACTGCTTCTTCGCCGCCTGGTACAGAAGAGGCCGCGGATGGCCCGCGTTGCAGACAATCAAACGCTGCGTGGGAGCAAAAAATGTGGCCACGACTGCCGTTGCGAAAGTACCCACCTCGGAAAGCGCGGTGAACTGCTGATTGAGCAGCCGCACAAATTCCGTCTGGTCCAGACGGTTGACAAATCGCCGCATGAGCGTGCGGAGATTTGCGGCCGTGGAGGCCACCGAGTTTCCGTGTCCCGCCACATCGGCCAGCAGCAAGCGGGTGATTCGGCCGGTGGCGCAGCTCGATGCGTAATACACATCCCCGCCGCGCTGCGCCTCGCCAAAAGGTTTGCTGTACACCCAGGCGTCCAGCCCACCCATTTCCACGCGGCGCGTGGTGAGCTGGCTTCCGCCCCACACTTCCATGCAACTCATTTGTTGCGCCGGCTTGTTGTTTGCGACCGGTTCGTTGTTGGGCATCGTCATAGTTCAAATCCTAATTCAAGGAACGAGTCGAAAAATATTGATCCAGGCTTGATTTTACCTCACCCATGCCGCGCTGGGCATTACGGTCCAGCGCGGCAACCACAGCGGAAATGTCCTTCCCGCTCACGGGCTCGTCATGCGAGTAGTAGTGGGTCCAGACCGTCGAACCTGACTTTGTTTCGCGCAATTCCAAATCAATCGTAAGGCGAGCCATCAGCGGCGAGGCGGAAATTTCCTTAAAGTCGTACAAGCGGCCGTAGAGAATGTAGTCGCCATGAGAATTGCTGCGCAGGATATCCACCGCCCGGTATCTTCCGGAGGCACGCAGCTCGCGCAATAAAACATCCACGAGCATTTCGGTCGGAGGTTCAGCCCACTGCTGATACTCGTACGTGCCCATATTCTCGCCACTTGAGCTATACACGATGTGGTCTTCCCTGTACAAGTGCGATGCCCGCAGAGGCCCGAGCAGCAACGTCACGGGATAAGGACTGCGTTCCGCCGCAGGCGCCGCATCGCCGGGCACAGTGAGCTGATAATACTTGCTCGGCCGAGCCGCTCCGCAGCCGGTGAGAAGCCCGGCTGCCAGCGCCGCGATCGAGACGAATCTGCGATTCATGGAACGCCTTTCTGTCGTGGCCCGTGACCCGTGCAAGCCATTTGCTGCAAGAGTTGGGTTCCACGGGTCACGGATCACGGGTCACGAATCACGGCTCCTACGGCTCCCCCGTCTTGTGTTCGGGAGGATTCGTCGCCCGAATCAGCGTATATGGACGCGTTTTTATAGTCTCGGTGAATTCTTTCAGGTTCTCGGTCACATGACGCAAATTATCGAGAAGCTGATCGATGTTTTCCGAATTCACGTCGAGTGTCTGATTGAGCTGCCCGGTCAATTCAGTCAGGGACTTCAGCGTGCCCCGAAGTTCGGTCACGGCTTTGCGAACTTCCGGCCGCGTCTCACCGATCGTGGAATCAATGTGCGCCAGTACTTCATTCGCCTGCCCGGAAGTCTTTCGGAAGTCGTCGATCAGAGGCCCCAATTTCTCGCTCAAATCATTGACGTGCTGAAGCGCCGAGTGCACCTGCGGCCGGGAGTCCGCAATCAGCCCGCGCGTTTGCGCGAGCGTGGCCGAAAGATTGGATCGATTCTGCGCATTCAAGAGGTCGTTAACGCGGTCGAGCGTCACTTTGAGTTCCGTGGCCCTCGCGTCCAACGTTTGAACGAGCTGTTGCGCATGCGGAGCGAGGTTGTTGATTTGTTCGGTCAGGGCGTTGAAGTCCACGTAATTCTCGGAGGCGAGCAACGATCCCGCGGGCGCGGCGCCGGCCTGCGCCGATCCCGGATAAAGTTCCAGGTGATTGTCGCCGAGCGGGCTCAGGCTCATGATCTTCACTTTGCTGTCCGTCTTCACGAGCACGTCGGGCTGGACGCTGAAGGTGAGATCGATGTGCGTCGGGTCTTTCGGATCAATGCGCAGACTTTCCACGCGCCCTACCTTGGGACCTCCCGAATACCGGACTGTCGCGCCAGGTTCCAGCCCGCCCGCAAATTGAAAGTAAGCGTGGTAGGTCCTGGCCGTGCCGCCAAACGCTCCATTGATCGCGAAAACCGCGACGAGAAGGATGCCTCCGGCAACGAGGACAAACAGCCCCACCAGCGTTTGTTCAGTTTTTGGGCTCATCATTCTTCCTTAAACTTGGGCTCCCCTGTTTTCGGGTTCCGCTATTATCAGGCGGCGTTCAGCCGCGGCGCCGGTAACGTTCCGTGAGCGTCTGCAAATAATCCAATTCCCCCTCGACGTCCGGCTCGGGAACTCGGTCCAGAAATTGGCGTACCCGCGGTTGCGCGCTCGTCCGCATTTCCTCGGTCGTCCCGATGGCCACAATATTTCCTTTGTCGATCAGCACCATGCGGTCCGCGATGAGAAAGGCGCTGGCGAGTTCATGCGTGACCACGATGATGGTCATGCCAAACGCTTTCTTCAATTCCAGGATCAACTGATCGATTCCCGCCGCGATGATGGGATCCAGTCCAGCCGAGGGCTCGTCAAAAAATAGAATCTCCGGATCCATCGCCAGAGCCCTCGCGACAGCGGCCCGCTTTTTCATGCCGCCGCTGAGCTGGGACGGCATATGGTACTCGAATCCCGCGAGCCCAACCTGCTCCAGCTTGAGCCGCAGCATGATTTCGATCGTGGAATCCTCCAGCTTCGTGTGTTCCCGCAGCGGCAGGGCCACGTTTTCGCCCACCGTCATGGAGCCGAAGAGAGCGCTTCCTTGAAAGGACATCCCGGTTCTCTTCCGGATCTCATACAATTCGTCGTCGGAAATAGCGGCAATATCCTGTCCGTTTATCCAAATCTGGCCCGAACTTGGTTTTTCCAGCCCCACCAGCGTTCGCAGAAGCGTGCTCTTGCCGGAGCCGGAACCTCCCAGGATGACCAGTGTCTCCCCCGCCTTCACGTCAAACTGAATGCCGTGCAGAATCTCACTCTCCCCATAACTTACGCGAAGATCCCGCAAGGAGATGACCGTCTTCTGCATACTCAGATTTGGATGTTCTCGATCCATAAAAGACTCAGAGGAGCTATCCATTTCCCAGGAAGAAAAATAGTCCCGTAAAGACAAGATCGACGACCACAACCAGCAGGATTGAAATCACCACGGCTCTTGTCGTGGATCGCCCCACCTGCTCCGCGCCCCCTCCCGTGGACAAACCTTCGAGACACCCCACAGCCGTGATTGTGACGCCAAACATCACGCTCTTGATCAGACCGGAAAGGATATCCCGAATGTAGAGCGACTCGATGGACGCTTGAATGTAACGGCCAAAGGTGAAATCCGCCTGAGTGACTCCGAAAAGAGCCCCGCCGAGAATGCCCATGGTATTCGCCCAAATCGTCAGGCAAGGCAGCATCACCATCATGGCCAGAAATTTCGGCGCGACGAGGAAATCCACGGGATTGATCGCCATCACCTCCAGCGCGTCGATTTCTTCGGTGACCTTCATCGTTCCGATTTCCGCGGCAAATGCGGAGCCCGAACGGCCAATCACCACGATGGCTGTAATCAGCGGGCCGAGCTCTCTCGACATGGACAAGGCCACGGCCTTCGCCACGAGATTCATCGCGCCGAGCTTGCTCAACTCATAAGCGCTCTGCAACGCCAAAATCAACCCAATGAAAAATGTGATCAGAGAGAGGATTGGAAGCGCGCGCACGCCCACTTCCATCGCCTGCGATGCGGCGCTTTGCACACGCAGCGTTTTTCCTTGGAACGGCCCTATGAAGGTGTAGTAGGCAGCGCGGGTCCCGAGTGTGGCGAGAGCGCCGAGGTAGGCAAGGCTGTCAGTAACGCCGGCGCCGAGTTGAGAGACAACTTCCATCACGTTTTCTGCCGCCATGGCAATCTCAATTGTCCCGTCAAACGGAAGGCGTCTAGGGGGCTATGGCCTGCGTTTCATTGTCGTACACTTCAAAAAGTTTCAGCAAACGCGAAATCTTCAATACTTCGCGCGCGGAATCGTTCAGCCCGAACAGGACAAACCGCGAACCCGACTCACGGGAAGCCTTGAGCCCTTCCACCAGGGAAGCCACGCCCGAGCTGTCGATATACTGCACGCCGGTTAAATTTAGAGCGACTCTAGTCACTCCTTTTTCGCGGATTTCGCGCAGCAAAGCTTTCCTCACTTCCGGAGAATTCGACATGTCAATGTTTCCGGACACATCCAGAATCGTGGCCGTTTCGACTCGGCGGGCAGATATCTTCACGATGACTTCTCCTCTGTGGATCCGCAGCCGCCCTTCGAGATTCTGGCAAATTTTACGAGTCGCAGCCGGTTCAGCCGGCCGGCGCGTTTGTATTGGACCGTGTCCATACTCCCCCGAATGATATGCAACCCTAAACCACCGGGCCTGACCTCGTCCAGTGGGCGGGCTTCCAATTTCGTGGTGTCCACGGCGGGCCCGCAATCAAAGAGCAGGACTTCGACGCCCTGCTCGATTTCCCCATTCGTGCGCCTCTGCAAGCGATTGCAATACACTTCGATGGGCTGGTCCAGACGCCCCTGATAGGAATGCCGCATGATGTTGGCCACGGCTTCGTCCACCGCTCGAATAATTTCCCTGTTATGTTCCGCGGAGAATCCCAACATTTCCATCAAGGGTTGCAGCGCGCCGCGAATCACGCAGAGCAAAGTGGGGTGACTGCGCAGTTCAAGCTTCAGCAGGAAAGAGCGGCTCACTTTCGAGGATTTCTTCATATCCCGTGGCTGCTTCGCCGCGATAGGATTCATGTTCGGCCTTGGCTCTCCGTCCGGCATCATCCCCGGTTTCAGGCTACACCGGGGTTATGGCAAAGAAACATAATTTTGCCCCGCACGCAATGGAATTCCTTGCCCCAGCCGGAAAGTCCGTTTTAATTCACATGGATCGCTTACGAAGGCGCAGATGCACACCTCCATGGCCGTGCCACGATTCAAGGCCAACTATTGTATTATGGCTGCGCAAATGGACGGCATACGCCGAATTCTTGAAGCCCATCGAGGAGGCAACTCGCCCCTCGTTGCGATTCATGAGTTTGTAAGAGCTCACGGGCTTCCAGACCCCAATCAAGTCAAGCGACTGTCGCAAGAGTTGGCGCTTCCAGAAGCGGCACTTCGCGGCGCTCTGTCCTACTACTCTGACCTGCACGAAAGCTCTGGAGCCGCCCGCATCTGTATTGGCACATCCTGCGTGCTGGCCGGTTCCAAAGATTTGTTAGCCGCGGCAAGCAAGCAGACGCCCTGTCGCGGTGTGTATTGTGTTGGTTTCTGCGATCGTTCTCCGGCTGCGTTGCGGTCCGACGACCGTGTCGTGGCATTGAACGGCCATCCTTCCGTGGAACCACTCCTCGAACTTGCTGTTTCCGAGCCGGCCCGCCCGGCCATCAGGAGTGTTTCAAATCAGACTATTGTGACTCGCCGTATCGGCCGTGGCGACTTTTCTGAACTCGCGGCTGCCCGCACTGACGGCGCCTATGAAACTCTCGCCAAGGTCCGTCGCATGCGGCCCGAAGACGTCCTCTCGGCCATGGAGCAGTCCGGCGAGCGTGGCCGCGGCGGCGCTGCCTTTCCGACAGGCACGAAGTGGCGCCGCTGCGCCGAAGTAGATTCGGCCTCAAAGTATGTCATCGCAAACGGCGACGAAGGCGATCCTGGTTCCTTTATCGACCGCGTCCTCATGGAGGATGATCCGCACTGCATTCTCGAAGGCATGGCGATCTGTGGACATGCTGTGGGTGCGCGAGAAGGCGTCGTGTATATCCGTTCCGAATACCCCCGTGCGATAGAGCGGATGAGAGGTGCGGTTGCAGCCGCAAGTGCTGCCGGCCTGCTTGAGGACTTCAAACCGTCTGTCGTAACGGGAATGGGCAGTTACGTATGCGGCGAAGAAACGGCCATGTTGAACGCTATCGAAGGCCTTCGAGGTGAAGTTCGTCTACGTCCACCCTATCCGGTCGTCGAAGGTCTATTCGGAAAACCCACGGTAGTGGACAACGTGGAAACGCTCGTCAACGTGCCCTGGATCCTTGAACACGGCTCGGCGGAATACGCTGCCCTTGGCACGAAAGCCTCGCCGGGCACAAAAGCTCTCTGCCTGAATCACGGTTTTGCCAATCCCGGTATTTTAGAAATCGAATTTGGCCGTTCCTTGAGAGATGTCATCGAAGGGGATGCTGGCGGTGCGGCGCATGGCAAACGATTGGAAGCCGTCCTCATCGGTGGACCCATGGGCAGCGTGGCTCTGCCCAACCAATGGGACGTGCCCATATGCTACGAGGCGATGGCGCAACGCAGCCTCAATCTCGGCCACGGTGGGCTACTTGCCGTCCCGGAGGGCACGAACATCAGGGCACTCTTCCTGCACTGGATTGAGTTCATGGCCGAGGAGTCCTGCGGCAAGTGCGTCCCGTGCCGCCTTGGTTCCAGACGGGCCTTGGAGTTGGCTCGAACTGCGGGGGCCGCGAACTCCCTGCCGCAACTCGAACGTCTTTTCGATGTCATGGCGCAAGGTAGTCTCTGCGCGTTCGGCCAACAAATGCCGGGTCCCATGTCCCAAATATTGCAATATTTCGGCGATCGTGTTCTCGAATGACACCGCAAACCGCCACAATCGATGACAAGACGGTTTCCATCCATCAAGGGGAAACCATCCTCCAATGCGCCCGCCGGGCAAGCATCGATATTCCTACGCTTTGCTACCAAGCGGAGCTTTCACCCGAAGGCGGTTGCCGCATTTGCCTTGTGGAGACCGATCGGCGTGGACGAATTCAAGCCGCCTGCCATACACCTCTTCAGCCGGGAATGGAAATCCGCACGAGCTCTGCCCGTATCGATTCGCTGCGTCGTGACATTATGTCGCTGTACCTTTCCGCTCACCCCGCTGGCGCCTTCCGTCCCACCAAAGATGGAACCGAAATTGAGCAGTTGATGCACCGCCTCGGCGTCGAGTCTTCCGCGTTCGGCCACACTAGCGAAATCGTGCCTGCCGATGAGAGCCATCCTTACCTTCGGTTCTACCGGTCACTCTGCATCAACTGTCGCCGATGTCTGCATGCTTGTGATGAAATTCAAGGACAATTCGTTTATGGACTCGGGGGCCGCGGCTCTGCAACGCACCTCATCTTTGGCCCCTCCGAGCATTTTGCGGACAGCCCCTGCGTCTCCTGCGGCGCTTGCGTGGATCACTGTCCAACCGGCGCGATCACGGACATCGACCGCATCGGCGCGCGTCCACCCGATACCGTCGTGCAATCCACCTGCGGGTATTGCGGCGTCGGCTGCCAGCTTGATATCGAGGTCTCCCATAACCGCGTTGACCGCATTCGCGGGACACCACTCGCCCAGGTCAATCACGGACACCTCTGTGTCAAGGGGCGGTACGCCCACAGCTACCACCATTCTCGGGACCGCCTCACCACACCACTATTGCGCACCGAAAGCGGATGGCAGGAGATCGCCTGGCCGGAGGCTATTTCATGGTTGTCTCGGCGCCTGTTGGAGATCCGCGACCGCTTCGGCCCGCAGGCCCTTGGAGCGTTTTCTTCTTCCCGCTCCACGAACGAAGCTGCTTATCTCCTTCAGAGACTTTTCCGCACTCGCATCGGAACGAACAATGTGGATTGCTGCGCGCGTGTCTGCCATTCTTCGACAGCGCTTGCCCTTCAGACCGTTACCGGAACCGGCGCGGCCACTGCTTCCTACGCTGATATTCCGCTGGCCCGAACAATTGTGCTCGCCGGGGCCAATGCGACCGAAGCGCATCCGGTGGTCGGCGCTCGCATAAAACAAGCTGTGCTCTCCGGCAGTTCCCTAATCGTCATCGATCCTCGCCGAATTGAACTCGCGGAGTATGCCGGCGTTCATCTCCGTCCGAAACCCGGTACCAACGTGCCGCTATTTAATGCCATCGCTAAAATCTTGGTCGAAAAAAATCTGATCGATGAATCCTACATTCAGTCCCGCACGGAAGGCATTGCCGAACTCAGACAATTCTTGAATACACTTTCGCTCGCGCAGACCGCGGAAATCACAGGAATTGATTCAGAAGAAATCTTCAAGGCGGCTTCCCTCCTCGCGAAAAATGGGCCGGCGCTGTTTATTTCCGGACTCGGGCTTTCCGAGCTCACCCAGGGCACCGCTTCAGTCATGACACTGTGCAATCTGGGAATGTTGACCGGCAGCATAGGCAAGCCAGGAGCGGGCATGCTCCCTTTGCGCGGACAGAATAACGTTCAGGGAAACGCCGACATGGGCGGCATGCCAAACCAGGTCACGGGATACCAATCCCTAACAGACCCAGATGTACGCAAGCGGCTCGACGAGCTCTGGGGAACCGCTCCCCCGCGAGAAGCGGGCCTCACCATCTCCGAGATGCTTGATGCCGCGGCAAATGGGAAAATCAAAGCTCTGTGGATGCAGGGAGAGGATGTAGCCCAAAGCGATCCCAACCAGACTCATGTTCTTGAAGCACTCAAAGCGCTCGAGCTCCTTGTCGTGCAAGAAATGTTTTTTTCGGAGACGGCCCGGTTTACTCACCTCGTGCTTCCTGCCGCGGGCGTTTTCGAACAGGAAGGCACTTTCACCAATGGCGAGCGGCGCATTCAGCTGGTGCGCCCGGCCGTCCCTCCTCCCGGAAACGCGCGTGCGGACTGGGAAGTGATTCGCGACGTAGCAAAGGCAATGGGCGCGCATTGGACGCATGAAACTCCCTCGGATGTAATGGACGAAATTGCGCAAGTCGCTCCGAACCTTTTCGGCGGTATCAGTTACGCCAGGTTGGAGCCAGACGGATTGCAGTGGCCATGCCCCTCGGCCAACCACCCCGGCACCGCGACCGTTCATTCGAATGGATTCCTGCGCGGCAAGGGCAGGCTTGTTGCTCTCGACTACGTTCCGAGTCCTGAGCACAGTCAAGGCGACTACCCTTTCCTGCTGATAACGGGCCGCGCGCTGGAGCATTACAACGTCGGAACGATGACTCGCCGGACGCTGAACCGCACTCTTTTGCCTGCGGATTTTCTGGAGATTCACTCAGCGGATGCCGAACGTCACGGCATTCAGGAGGGGCAAATGGTGGAGGTGCGAAGCCGGTGGGGTTCGACACAAGCTCCGGCGCGTGTTACTGATCGCGTTTCGCCCGGCACATTGTTTCTCACTTTCCATTTTCCGGAAACGCACACGAACATTTTGACCAGCCCTTATGTGGATCCGCAATCCAAGTGTCCGGAGTACAAGCTGACCGCGGTCGACATCGCGCCACTCGTAAACGGAGCAACCTAGGTCTCTCTAGCGTCGCTCCAGCGGCGGAACTACTCTCCGGCGAAAAGTAGGAGAAGACCTACAGATGCCTCATCGCCCCGCAGCCGCCATTGCGATCGCTGGTTGAAGTCCCCGCATCATTGCCGCGAATCCCGTCAAATCGAGCGATTGCGGCCCGTCGGACAGCGCTCGCTCCGGGCAAGGATGCACTTCGACGATGATGCCGTCGGCGCCGATGGCGACGGCCGCGCGCGCGGCGGCGGGCACCAGGCTTCGGCGTCCCGTGGCGTGCGAGGGATCGACCACCACAGGCAAGTGGCAAAGTTCCTTGCAAAGCGCAACGCCCGCGAGGTCCAGCGTGTTTCTCAATTCCGCGTCAAACGTTTTGATTCCCCGCTCGCACAACACGACGTTGGGATTTCCACCCGACAGCAAGTACTCGGCCGCGAGGAGCCACTCTTTGATCGTGGCCGAAGGGCCGCGCTTGAGCAGTACGGGCCGCGGCACGGTGGCGAGCCGCCGCAGCAGCGGATAATTCTGCATGTTGCGCGCGCCCACCTGCATCATGTCCGCGTACTCGACGACCGCATCGAGATCTTCGATTCCCATCACCTCGGTGACGATGGGCAGGCCGGTTTCTTTTCGCGCTTCCGCCAGGATCTTGAGCCCTTCGACGCCGAGGCCTTGAAAGTCGTACGGCGAAGTGCGCGGCTTGTAAGCGCCGCCGCGAAGCAGGTTTGCCCCCGCCGCTTTCACACCGCGCGCGGTCTCCATCAACTGTTCGCGCGACTCGACCGAGCAGGGCCCCGCGATCACCACGAGGTCCGGCCCGCCGATCTTCACGCCCTTCACGTCCACCACCGTGCGCTGGGGCTGCAGCTCGAGGCTGACCAGCGTGTACGGCTGCGAGATGATTAGAATTTCGTCCACGCCCGGCGCGACGCGAAGCGCTTCGACTTCGGCTCGGCGCCCGCGATTTTTTCCAACTACGCCAATGACGGTGCGCTCGGCGCCCTGAATCAGGTGGGGGAGAAACCCGCATTCCTTGATTCTGTCCACGACGTGTTGAATCTGCTCCTCGGTGGCGTTGGCTGACATGTTGACGATCATTGAAAATCTCCTTTGGCTGCGTTTGCCCTCAGGGACAATAAAAAAGCCGCGGACCCTTTGGGTTCTCGCGGCCAGTTTCGGAATCTTTTCGCGCTATCTAACTTTTCGCCTTAGCTCTTCCTGCGCGCGATCCGCCCCTGGCCGCTTCCCGACCAAGGGAAGCGGTACGTAAAGGCGAACCAAGAGTAATAGCGTGAATGCATACGAGAGCGAGAATACGCAGGAACACCCCAAATGTCAAGGTTTTAGGTGGGACAGGCTTTAGCCTGTCGGGTTTCGAATTGTAATTAGAATGTTGTGCCTGCCGCGCGACAAAGCGACAGGCTGAAGCCTGTCCTACTGTTCGCTCAACCCGCGTCTCACGTCTTCGCTCAACACGATGGCCTCGGAGACTTCTTTCATCGATTTGCGCCGTTGCCTGCTCTGGCGCTGGATGGTGAGGTAGGCTTCCTCTTCGGTGATCTTGAGTTCGCGCTGGAGAATGCCCTTTGCGCGCTCGACCAGCTTGCGCGTTTCCAGCTTTTCCGAAAGGTGCAGATTCTCGCTTTCCAGGCGCGCCATCTCGATTTCCGCTCCCACCAGAAATCCGATAGTGGAAATCAGCATGATTTCGCGCTCCGAATACTCATGCGGTTCGCGATTCTGCAGATTGATGACTCCGACGATCCGTCCGCGGCACAACACGGGCACCGACAAGAACGCCTCAAACCGGTCCTCGGGCAAATCCTTGAACAACTGGAAGCGAGGATCCTGCGACGCGTTGACCGCCACCGCAACCGGCTTCCCGTGCTCCGCCACCCATCCCGTAATGCCCTGCCCCAGCCGCAGCTTGAGGCGGTCCACGACGTCAGGATGCGCATTTTTTGAGGAGCGCAGAATCAATTCTCCCTCTTCGAGCGCGTACAGGAAGCAGGAATCGCAGCTTACGACAGAAGCGGCAAATTCCACGATCTGCGATAGGACTTCATGCAGAGGATCCGCCGCAGCCATCCGGCTGGCCATCTTATGGATGAAATCAACCTCGGGATTTTCGGTCATGGCGAGTTTGGAGAGTTCTGTATTCACACTTCAAGGCTAAGCGCGGGCGCCAGGACTGTCCAATTCTTCCTATGGATGCGAACCATCAGTCTTTGCTTGCTGTCACATTACATTCACAAATGGTGCCGTTCAAATGAACAATCGCGGCGCTGGTTAAGTGGGATTTTGGATTGGGTAGCACCGGCATCTTGCCGGCAATGTTCGAGACCTACCCGAAAACAAGGAGCCGGCGGGACGCCGGCGCTACGGAAACCATGACATCCGCGCACAGAGCGTCTCAATGGGGGGGCCGCTCTTTGAAAAGGATTAACTCGCGGCAATTCGCTTTTTTTGCAGAATCTCCGCGCTGCGCTGCGCCGCCTCGCTAACGAGGTATCCCATTTTCGGGTGCGCCGGTTCCAGGTCCGGAGCGATCCCGTGTTCGCGCAGCCTTTCGCTGGTCGTGGGGCCGATCGACGCCACGACCATGCGCGAAAGCGCCCGGCGCATGGCGTCCTCCTCGTTCATTTCCGCGGCAATTTGCAGCAGGTGGTCCGCTTGCGTCCCCGTCGTAAACAGGATCACGTCGATTTCTTTGCGGGCCATCGCGGCAATCGCGGAGCGCAGCGGGCCGGTGTCCGCAGGCAAAGCCCATTCGTAAACAGGAACGGAAGTGACTTGCGCACCGCGCGCTGCGAGTCCCGCGACCAGCTCCGGGTTGGACACACCGTATTCCTGCACGGCGACTCGTCGTCCCTTTAGAGGCAAGGTCGCGGCGCTATCATCCAGCTCGCGCAAAAGTTCACGCCACGTGTTCGGTTCCGGCGCGGTAAGGAAAATCGGAACATTCCACTCCCTTAACACAGTCACGGGTTTCGGCCCGCGCGCCACGACGGCGACCTTGCGAAGCTGGGCCAAATACTGATCGAGTGGATAGATCGTCTCCACAACACGTGCGAGCGCGCGCGTCCCGACCCCGGTCAAAAATATGACCATGTCGAATTCGCCGGCGAAAAGCTTTTTGCCAAACGCGATGGCTTCGGTATTCGTTTCGAGAGGAATTTCGCGCATCGACGGGGCAACAGTTGCAACGCCGCCATGATTGGCGATCAGTTTGGCCATTTCGGGGCCGCGCCGGCTTTCGAGCGACAAGACGGACAATCCAGCAAAGTTCTTATTCGAATCGACGTTTTCCATGACGGCAATCATGCCGCAAACGGCGGATTTCTTCCATGGGGGCAAGTGGCACAGGCTTCAGCCTGTGGGTTTTTGTCCTTGCTTGAACTAACCCCCGCAGGCTGAAGCCCGCGCCACTGGCACGCTTACAAGACGGCATCCGTGTTCTGCGTGGAAACATCCACGCAGCTGCGGCAGCCTGCAAATCCCATTCGTCCGCCCACCAGGCGAATTCCCGATAGAAAAGCAGGCCGTAGAAGTGTAGAAATGATCGAAACCGGATTTACGACCCAGCATGCGCGAGGTGAACATGGCCGATCAACACTCAAAGAGATCCGAACCGCTCGTCCAACTTCCTGAAGCCGAAAAAATAGAAGAAGAAATCAAGTCGGCGTTTTACCAGCTGCGTAACGGCAAAGTCTGGTTCTCCAACGAAATCAAGCGGGAGCATCGCCGGCTAAAGACGTCTCTGGTCCGTTACGTCCTGCATTCCCGAATCCTCGCGATTCTTACGGCGCCATTCATTTATGCCGTCATCATTCCATTTGTCTTGCTGGACCTGTTTGTATCCGTATATCAGGCGGTTTGCTTTCCGGTCTACGGCATACCCAAAGCGCGCCGCAGGGATTACATCGCGATTGACCGCAACAAATTGCGATACCTGAACGCTCTCGAAGGCATCAATTGCATGCATTGCTCCTATGGGAACGGCGTGCTCGCCTACGCGGTTGAAATTGCAGGGCGAACCGAGCAGCACTGGTGTCCGATCAAACACGCGCGGCGAGTTCAAAATGCGCACGACCGCTATTCGCATTTTCTTCCGTATGGCGATGCCCACGCTTATCGCGAAGAAATCGATAAAGTGCGCTGCGATTTCAAGGATTTAAAAGGACGGAAATAAAATACCGATTACCGCTTGGAATTTTTAATTTGGACTTCAGGCCGAACTGACCGTGGCCTCAACCCGATGGAAGCTGCGCCCTTTGCGTTCCTTCCCCAGCGCAATCGTCACAATCAGCACTGCGATCGTGACAATTTCAAACCCCGCAATCGCCCACTGGTAGCCCACACGCCCCCGCAACATGAACTCCAACGAATTGGTTGGCGCGGCGATGAGAATTCCAAGCTGGTAGGCGAGGCCGGGAACAAGACCGCGCGTTTCATCCGCCGATAGCTCATTCAAATGGACAGGGATCACTCCCCACGCGCCTTGCACCCCGGCCTGCATCAGAAAAGAACCAATGGCCAGCACTGCGACCGACGTGCCGAACGCCCAAAGCGGAATCACCAGCAACGCCAACGACATTGCGGCGATCATCGTGACTCTTCTGCCCAGCTTTTCCGAGAATTGCCCGAAGATAATCGCGCCGACGATCGCGCCGATGTTGTAGAGAATGGCCATGTACGACTGCATCGCCGGAGTAAATTTGTGAACGCTGCCGAGGAAGTCCGGATACAGGTCCTGCGTGCCGTGCGAGAGGAACATCATGAACGTCATCAGCAAAACGAGATAGAGAAAACTCTTCCACTGCGTAGCCACGATCCTGAGGACTGCGCCCGTCGACGGTGCGCGATGTTGTTTCCACGCTTCCGATTCCGGCACGCGAGCACTGATGTAAAATGCCAAGAGCGCCGGCAGTCCGCCCAGCCAGAACATCGGCCGCCAGCCCCAGGTAGGCAGGACAAAACGCGCCACCACAGCGGCAAGGATGTATCCAAGCGAATAGCCGCTCTGCAATATCCCGGAAAGAATCCCCCGCAAGCGCGGCGGAACGGATTCCATCGCCAGCGAAGCCCCGATGCCCCACTCCCCGCCCATCCCGATGCCGTAGAGCGCGCGCATCACCAAAAAAAATGTGAGATTGGGCGAGAATCCGCACGCCAGCTCCACCACGGAAAAGAAAACCACGTTGACCATCAACGGGATGCGCCGGCCATACCGGTCGGTCATCAAACCAAAGATCAGAGCCCCGACTGGCCGCATCACCAGCGTCACAAACAACGAGGCGATGATTGCCTCTTTTCCAACATGAAAATCGGCGGCGAGCCTGTTAATCAGGAAGACGACAACAAAGAAGTCAAACGCGTCGAGCGTCCATCCCAAAAAGGATGCAGCCACCGCGTGCGCCTGGCCGGAACTCGAAAGCCCGGCCACTCCGCTGTCGCGATCCTTGTTAAACAACGGTATCCCCCATTGGTTCGGCCGTCACACGCTGCAAAATATCGCGATAGAGCAACGCGGCGCAAACAGCCGACATCGCCAGTAGCGCAAATCCGTTGACCGTTTCGCCAAGGCAGAATTTGCCGATGCCGAACAGCGCAGCGTACACCATAGCGCAGCCCAGTAGCCACGCCAGCAAATTTTTGCCGAGGTCGCGCGTCTCGGGCAGCTCCGGAGCGAGAGCGGCGATGCGGCGCCAACCGGCGGTATGCGGCCGCACCTTTCTATAAAAGCGCAGCAGAACTTCCGCGGGCTCGGCCGGCGTCAGCAGCGTGACGGCAACCCACACGGCCGTCGTTACAGCCGTCGTCGCGAGCGTTGTCTTCGCAAAAATGACGGGCGCGCTGCCGCCGAAGAATTGCCAGTGGTGCAGGACGAGCGTCATCGCCAGCGCCGTGGCCATCGCCGAAATTTCGCTCCACGCATTGATGCGCCACCAGTACCACCGCAGCAAGTAGACTCCGCCGGTCCCCGCGCCAACCTCGAGCACCACTTCCCAGCCCTGGCCGATCGTCGCCAGTTGCGCCGAAACATACGCCGACGCCGCCACCAGCAGCAACGTCGCGATCCGGGAAATATTCACGTAATGTTTTTCGGTCGCATCGCGCCGAATGAACCGGCGGTAAAAATCCTCCACCAGATACGAACTCCCCCAGTTGAGCTGCGTCGCGATCGTGGACATGAACGCCGCCATGAATCCCGCAATCAAAATTCCGCGCAGCGCATGCGGCATATAGGTGGTCGCGACGAGCATGTAGCCCGATTCCGGATGCTGCAGCCCGGGATACAGCGCCGCGGCGGCCAGCGCCGTTAGAATCCACGGCCACGGCCGCAGCGCGTAGTGCGCAATATTGAACCACAACACCGAAAGCAATCCGTGCCGTTCATCGCGCGCGCTGAAAATTCGCTGCGCGATGTAACCGCCGCCCCCCGGCTCCGCTCCCGGATACCAGAACGCCCACCACTGCACTCCCAAATGCACGAGAAATGTAAGTACCGGCAGCGTCCACAAGGCTTCGCCCGTGAGTCCGCGCGAAAAATCGGGAAACATCGAAGTGATGCGCGACGCTCCGGGCCCTGCGGCGTTCCGCATCGCCGAAAGTTTCCCCAGCATCGCGTGCATTCCGCCCGCGCCCCGCACGCCATAATATGCCACCGCGATCACGATCCCCATCTTCAAAACGAATTGAAACAAATCGGTCCAGAGCACGCCCCAAAGTCCGCCGAGCGAAACGTAAAATCCCGTGAACGGAATCAAAAAGAAAATGCAGATCGCCAGACTCGCACCCTCGCTTTTGCCGAGCACGGATCCCACGATGCTGGTCATCGCCTTGGTCACCCAGCCCAGGATCAGGCAATTCATCAGCAACCCGAGATAGACCGTGCGAAACCCGCGCAAAAACGCGGCGGGTTTGCCCGCGTAGCGCATCTCCGCAAATTGCACGTCGGTGAGCAAGCCCGAACGCCTCCACAGCCGCGCGAACAAAAACACCGTCATCATCCCCGATGGCAGAAAACTCCACCACAGCCAGTTCCCCGCGATTCCCTGCGTGCAGACGAGGCCCGTCACGACCAGCGGCGTGTCCGCGGCGAACGTTGTCGCCACCATGGAAGTTCCCGCGAGCCACCACGCCACCTGCCTCCCCGATACAAAATACTCTTCCGTGTTCCGGCTCGAACGCCGCCGAAAATAAATCCCAAGCGCGAGCATCAGCAGCAGATAACCGGCGATCACGGCCCAGTCGAGTAGCGTCAGTGTCATGAAATGTCCGGCTGCGGCGAATCCAACTTGTTTTGCAGGAATCGGTTGTTTAGTGTCGTTTCAAGCAGTCGAAGTGTCAAACGAAAATCGGAATGCGCCGCGCTTCCGATCGCCAAAAATTTGGAATTGCCAGGAAAACCAGGCAAGTCCTTTCCTCGGTTTCCGACGCTGAAGGCGCCGCCGGATACCAGCCCAGGGCAACGCCCTGGGTTACGGGTGCAATCAATTCTTGCGCCCTGAATGGGCGCAGGAGCCCTCCGCCCCTTCAGGGCGGGCGATAATAAATGGGCATGCAACCCGGGGCGTTGCCCCGGGCTAGCATCCTCCGCGCCGTCGGCGCGGGTACAGAGAGTCTCCCACCGAAAATCTAGCCGTGCATGATCGGGTCGTGAATTGGTGGAGTACAATGCCTCCCGCCATGTCCAGTCCAAGAATGCAGAGTCCGGCCCAACCGCGTCCTGCGGCGAATTCGGTGGCGAATGAATAAGTGGCCGCGCTCCATTTCGTCCCCGCGCGTCGTCAATATTGAGGATTTGCGCGAGCGGGCCCAGCGCCGTCTGCCGCGAGCCGTCTTCGACTATCTCGACGGCGGCGCTGAGAGCGAAAGATCGCTGCGCGAAAATAATCGCGCGTTTGAATCCGTAACATTCCGCCCGCGCAATGCCATGGCCGTACCGCAATGCGACCTGCGCACAAAAGTTTTGGGCGCCGAGCTTTCTTTTCCCGCGATCCTTGCGCCCATTGGTTACACCCGCCTCATTCACCCGGCCGGCGAGTGCGCGGCCTCTCGCGGGGCAGGCGCGACAGGAACTGCCTACATTCTCTCCACCATTGCCGGGCACAAACTCGAAGACGTGCGCGCCGCGACGACTGGCCCAGTCTGGTATCAACTCTACATGGTAGGAGGCCGCCCCGCTGCGGAAGCAGCTCTGGACCGTGCCTGGAAAGCAGGCTTCTCGGCGTTATTTGTCACGATCGACACCGGCACGGCAGGGATGCGCGAGCGTGACATCCGAAACGGCACCGGCCAACTCATGGGCGGAAACTGGATCGGAATGATTCCGTATCTCTCTCAATTTTTCTCCCGCCCGGCATGGGTAGCTGCGTATTTGATGGATGGCGGCCTGCACAAATTGCCGAACGTCGTCATCCCCGGGCAAGGACCGATGGCTCTCATCGACGTAGCCGCCGCCCTCTCGGAGTCGGTCGTAACCTGGCAGGATTTTCTTTGGCTGAGAAAAGTGTGGCCCGGCCCAATCGTCGCCAAGGGAGTCCTAACCGGCGACGACGCCCGCCGCGCAATCGATGTGGGAGCCGCCGGCGTTGTCGTCTCCAATCACGGAGGCCGCCAGCTCGATGGCGTTTCCGCAACCCTGCGCGTACTGCCGGAAATTGTGAAGGCCGTGAATGGCCAAATCGAAGTCCTGATGGACGGAGGCGTGCGCCGCGGCGGCGACATCATCAAAGCAATTTGCCTGGGCGCGCGCGCCGTCCTGGTAGGCCGCGCCTACGCCTACGGCCTGGCCGCCGCAGGCGAACCCGGCGTCACCAGAGCCATCGCAATCCTCCGGGCAGACCTGGAGCGCACCATGAAGCTGCTGGGATGCGCGTCGCTCAGCGACCTGGATCAAACGTACGTAGACGTTCCGCGCGATTGGCCAAGCGCAAGTTGAGAGTCAAGAGTTGAGAGTTGAGAGGGAATACGTGCGAGGCCACAATCGCAAGTTGCTGGTCCACCAGTCACCAATTACCGGTCACACTTTCACGCTCACGAATCACGATTCACGTCAAAAGGGGGGAGAAGGCCCCGGGTTCGTCAGGGGGATGCAAACCCGGGGCCGGGGGGTAGAACAGAAGCGGGGGCCGGAGTAAATTCAATCTCGAATCAAGCTGTGAAAACGGGCTACGACGTCGGGCCTACGATCAATCGGCACAGCCTGTACAATTCCTCGTACGTGAACACCAAGTGCAGGGCTGTCGTTCCTTCTTCCAAGTGTCCCAGCCCGGACAGTTCACAAATCTCGCGCAATTGCTCTTTCGGCAGGCCCAGCAGATAAGCGGCCCTGCCTTCATCGATAATTTCTCTGCGAGTCGTCTCGTTTGTCATCCGATTAGTCCCCCTTATGAGTTCCATTTTTAAGGACTGGGATGAACAGCCTAGTTCATGACGATGCTGGCCCAGTTGTCCTGCTCCACGGCCAGGATCATCGGTTTGTAAATATCGATATCCCAGGTGTCGCCGATACGAAACCGCACGGCGCCATCCGATTCCCCCACAATGATTCCGCGTAGCGGCACGCGCAAATCACCGGCAGCAACTTGAAGGATCACCGCTTGACCCACCCAGGATGCATAAGCGCTTGGCATTGTCCTGCCCCCTCAACTCAATTAACTTCCGTTCGAACAATTGCCATTTTCCATTCCAATCTCGCGCTCAACAATGGTACGGAGGCCACAATCCAATAGGAGAGAAGTACTGTTAGCCGTTGCGTCACAAATTCCGCGGCCTTGCCGGTACCAAGTACCCGAGTACCGAAATTCTGGCACCTCAGCTTCATTGCCGCCCCCGTACCACCCCGCCAAACTGGCCACATGACCGCCCTCCGTGGTCCCGAGCAAGACTTCAATCGTCAATCGGCAGCGGAACTACAATCGGGCGGCATGCGGGCTGCTTGCGAAGGGTCAGGCATCGCCCTGGCCCTGGGCGGCGGCTTCTCCCGAGGCTTTGCCCACCTGGGTGTCCTGGAAGTCCTCGAACAAGAGCGCATCCCGGTCTCCGCCATCGTCGGCACGAGTATCGGGGCCTTGCTTGGCGCAGCCTATGCGGACGGCATTTCCCTGCGCGACCTTTGCGATCTTGGGAGACAAGTCCGCATTCGAGACTTTCTCCGCTTTCATCAATCGGAGCAGGGCGAGCGGAGGAAGGATCGTATCGGCCAGTTCGTACAAGAATGGTTTCGCGCCAGAGCTGTGGAACAGCTGCGCATTCCAACCGCGATAGTAGCTACGGATCTCGACACAGGCGCGCCGTACGTATTTGCCAGTGGCCCGCTCGAAGTGGCCATCCGCGCGAGTTGCGCCTTTCCGGGCCTGGTCAAACCCGTGGAGCACGAAGGCCGCCTGCTCGCCGACGGCTGCATTGTGGCGCCGGTCCCCACGGCGATTGCCGCCGGAATCAATGCCGCCTGCGTGCTGGGAGTCTCCGTGCGGTCCAATACCGCAAGTTCTAACGCATCCGAAAACGTCGTGAAAGTCCTCGATCCGGCCTTCTGCGCATCGCACCGGAACGCGCTGGAACCTTCCTGGTCCCGGCATGCGGACATTCTGCTTGAGCCGCTCGTGCACCACATCGACTGGAACGATTTCTCGCGCGTGGACGAGGCCTTCGCCGCGGGCGCCGAAGCCGCGCGCCTCGCCCTGCCCGCCCTGCGCGAATTGCTTACCCGGCGTTCCCGATTGGCGCCAGCCCCGGGGTTGTCCTTCCGCGCGGAAAGAGGTTTGGCTTTATGAGAACCTCCCTGCTGATGCGCACGCTCATTGTCATGTTGGCGTTGGAGTGGGAACTCGGCAACCAGGATCCGTTCATTTTCTGTTACCGTATAGGAGTGGAGCCTGCGCGCATCTTCTTCGGGAGATTCGGCAAGCGTCGGTGACAGCGTTTCGGCTGCGGGCTTTGCTTGTTCACCTTGCGATTTGAAAGGAAGCCCGCAAGACCCAATGATCGGATCGATCCAGCATCTACTTCATTTCCTATTCAACGTGAAGGGCCTGATCGAGTGGGGCGGCACGCTGCTGGTGTGTGTCATCGTCTTCATTGAAACGGGCTTCTTCGTCGGTTTTTTCCTGCCTGGTGATTCCCTGCTCGTCACGGCCGGCGTCTTCGCCGCCTCTGGACAACTTCATATCTCGGAACTCCTGCTCCTGGTTCCCTTGTGCGCCATTGTGGGCGACCAGATCGGCTACTGGATAGGTAGGAAAGCTGGCCAGGCGCTGTACCGGCGCGAGGATTCGCTCGTCTTCCGCAAGCGGCATCTCGAGAGCGCCCATCTGTTCTACGAAAAATATGGCGGCAAAACCGTGATCCTCGCGCGCTTCGTTCCCATCATCCGGACGTTTTGTCCGCCGGTGGCGGGCGCGGCGCAGATGCCGTACGGCCGCTATTTTGCGTACGACGTGGTGGGAGGACTTCTCTGGGGCGGCGGCATGGTTCTCGGCGGATATCTTCTGGGCCGGCAAATCCCAAACATCAGCGATAACATTCACTACGTCATCGCCGTGGTCATTTTCTTGTCCTTGCTTCCTCCAATCATTGGCTTCCTTCGCACTAAGTCTTCGAGGTCGCCGAAGCCTTCTTCCCTACCACAGCCTGCACCACCCGAGCGCGACTAGCCGTGCCATTTCTAGCTCCTCTCCTCGACAAAGCGCCGCGCGCCGTGATCTTTGACATCGGCCGGGTCATCATCCGCGTCGATCTGTCGCGTTCCATGGGAGCGCTCGGAAAACGCGACGGCCTTTCCCACATGCAGGTCTTGCGGGAACTGGAGGCGGATCCGCGCTGGCTGGATTGGCAGGAAGGCCGCATGACGCCGCGCGACTGGCACGCGCACCTCTCTAAAAAACTCCGTTTTTCCTACGGCTTCGAAGAATTCTGCGCGATTTGGAATGGCGTTCTCGATCCCGCACCGATCTTGCCGGATCTCCTGTTCGAACGTCTGGCAACAAAGTGCCGCCTCGCCCTTCTTTCAAATACCGACCCCATCCACGTGGCGCACATCGAGGCCAATTACCCGTTTGTGCGCCACTTCCCCGCGCGCGTCTACTCCTGCCGCGTAGGGTCGAGCAAGCCCTCGCCGGCGATTTATCACCACGCGCTCCGAGAAGTCGGAGCCATTCCCGATGAAGCCATCTTCATCGACGACATACTTGAGAACGTCTTCGGCGCTGGCAGCTTAGGCATCAACGCCTTCCACTTCACTTCCGCGGATGAACTTCTCTCTGAATTTTCACGCCTGGGGCTTTGGACAATCTAGTTTGCAGGCTATTGAATGGCGCGAACACCAAAACCCAGACCCTTCGAAAAGCACGAAGGATCTGCCACCCGGAAAAGCGAAACCCGTCCCTCCTCGTTGACGTGATGGAGTGGTATCATCCGACTGTGCTCAGCCTTCAAGAGAAAACTTCGAGAAAAGGTTGGCCACCCGACTTATTTGGGATATTTATTAAATCCGCCTCGCGCAATTTGCAAGGCCGTGACGGGTAACTAAACATGATCTTCCCAAAGCCTGAGGTACCTGATTTGCTGATGGCAATCCGTGTCTCCGTTTTGCTAATCTCCGGGTCGGTCGCTACGGCTTCGTATTATTGGATAGTAGTGAGGTTGAAAAAGGTTGGAGTGCGCACGCCGATGATTGTCACCGTTAAAACTTTGCGTGAGACATTCTCGACCTATCGGCGCCTTGCTATGGAACAAGGGTGGCCTATCTGGCCCGTGGCGGCGTATTGGATAGCAGGGGCTATCGCGCTCATTGATATCATTACCGTGTATCACTTCAAAAAGTAGGAGGAGGCTGGGGCAGGTGCGCAAGCCTCTGAATTTTCGCGTGGCCCACGCTTGCGTTTTTAAGCGTGGGTCCTTCTGACCTGTCCCCATTTTCCGCGCAGCCCGTCATTCGACACCGGCTTGGCCTGACCGGATCGCTTCTGAGCTTGGCAGTAGGCTGAGTGGCGGTCGAGTTGCCGCCGCATCCAGAAAACTCCCACAGCGCGTAAAGTTTGCACGGACCTTGTACTCATTGACAAAGTGGGCATCGGAATAACCCCTTCATTTTCATTTCGATACGCGCTACCTGTCCGAATGGCCACTTGGCGTCTGGCGTGCATATTCCTTGAACAGAGTTGGTAATTCAAAGGGGGGAATATGGCAGAAGAGTTTGATCGTTCCGCTAGCAGCAACCGTGGCGTACCGGGATGGGTGATCGCGGCGGTCGCTGTCCTTGGGGTTGTGGCTTTGGTAGGACTCGTCATGGCGCACAACGCCTCGACGCAGACCACGGAAGCGCAGCAATCGTTCGACACCAAAGTAAAGGCCATGCAAACGGATTTCACCAGCCAGATCGCCTCGTTGCAGCAACACCAGGCGCAGGTCGATACGACCAACGCTGGCTTGCAGAGCGACCTGACGGTGGTGACCAAGCGACTCCGCCTCACACAGAGCGACCTGAAGAAGGCGCGTGACGAAGCCGAAGCGATTCGGACCGAAGACCAACAGAAGATTGCCGAAGTGGATGCCGCAGCCAAGACCGAGCTAGCCACCAAGGCCAGCACGGATGACGTGAAGGGCGTGGACGGCAAAGTGGACGGCGTCCGCACGGACCTCACCGGCACGCAGAATGACCTGAAAATGGCGCGCAGCGAACTGGGCACTCTGATCGCGCGCAACCATGAAGATGTGGAACAGCTCCGCCGCCTCGGCGAGCGCGACTACATCGAGTTCACCATCGACGCCAAGAACAAGCCGCAAAAGGTCGGAAGCTTTGTGGTCGAACTGCGCGGCACCAACCCCGCCAAGAAGCGCTACAACGTGGCCTTGGTCGTAGACGATTCCCGCATCGAAAAGAAGAATCTGCCGGTCAATGAGCCGATCTTCTTCCACCAGGGCAGCGATCGCCGCCCGTTGGAACTGGTCGTCAACACCGTAGCCAAGGATAAGGTGACCGGCTACATCAGCGTCCCCAAAGCCGCGGGAGCTCAATCCGCATCGAGCGACTAGCGGGGCTGGATAGGCCCGGGTGCTGTTTCGGCGCCCGGACACGCAATTCGGCGGGCAGGGCGCGGGGGTGCCCTGTCCGCCGTTGTCGTTTTAGGAAGAGATTTGCTTGCCTTGAACACCAGTGAAAGGTGAATAGACTCCCGGCCGAACAACCTCCCACAGGAAAATTCCGAATTAGGATTTCAAGAGACTGAACACCCCGCTTCCAAGCTTCGGCGTCTCACGTTACACTGCTAAACGCCTTGCTTGCCCCTCGTCATCTGATCTTTACCGCGCTGGAAGGCGCACTGGTCGATCCGCGCACGGATTCATTCGCAGGCGCGGAAGAAGCCCTGTCGGAACTCGAACGGCGAAAAATCGCCTTCGTTTTGCTCACTTCGCGCACCCGGGAGGAAATCGATCCCATCCGCAGGAAGATGGGGCACAACCACCCTTTCGTCACCGAAAATGGCGGAGGGATATTCTTTCCGGATGGCTACTTTAGTTTGCGGATTCCGGGCGCCGTGCGCACGGCGCGCTATCTCAGCATCGCGCAGGGACGGCCATACGCGGAAGTCTGCGAGGCGCTCGACGACATCGCCGAGGAATGCGCCGTAGGGGTCGCCGGCTTCCATCACATGAGTCTTCGCGAGATTGCCGACAATACCGGCCTGCGCCCGCGCAGCGCCGAACTGGCGCGCGCCCGTGAATTCGACGAGCCGTTCTATTTCACTTCCGCAAACGACAAGGCCATTGTGCGCTTTGTCGAAACCGCCCGCGAGCGCGGTTTCGACACGCGGCGCGGCCCGACCTTCTGGCACCTTTCCTCCAAATGCGACGCGGCGCGCGCAGTGCGCACCCTCGCGCAGTTGTTCCGGGAGGCGACGCACATCAAGCTGCGCCTCGTCGGAATCGGAGGCGGGGAGCAGGATCTGCCCTGGCTCCGGGCCGTGGATCAGGCCATTCTTCTCCCGGGCTCGCGTGAAGCTGCAAACGCTTCGGAGCATCCCCAAGAAAACCCGGGGCGGACAAGGACAATTGTCATGGGAGACGCACCCGGCGCAGCCGGGTGGAACAATGTAGTTCTAAATATTATCGGTTAGTTCCGGTACTGCTAGTATTTGTTGACCGAAGAATCTTTTTTCCTACAGTGGTACTCCACAGACAGTTTTGGACTGCGTTTTGTAACCATCCGCGCTCAAGAAATTTGGAGGAGTTAAGCTAATCCGCTCACCTGAATGGATTTACGAATTTCTATTGTCATACAGCACCGTGGCCCATGTCTTGCCATAGCCTACATATCGCATGGCGACCTGAGAGTCACTCCGGCGCTTGCGACGAGACACTTGCGAGCTTACGAGCACCAGGTTTGCCAGCATAGGATAATGATCCTCCGTCCACCGGCCTGAGTCGATTTTTTACTCTTTCCCTACCGGGGGAATGAGCATGGGCGGCGCCAAGAGTACGGCGCCGCCCATTTTTTACTATTGGCGGAGCATTCGCAACCATGACAGGTGACCTATAGGCAGACCCTAAGTTCCATATGCTATAAGTCACCAGGAATGGTGGAGGATTTTCGTGAGAAGACTTTGCCGTACTGCACTATTGTCCGCCATGGCTTGGCTTTCCATACAGCCTGCGATTCTCTTCGTTCCGAGATTGGCTGCAGCGGCGGTTCCCGCAGCTGTTTCAAAATCCAAAAAGAAAACCAAACACAAAAACACAAAGCAAAAGATTCTGAAGGGTCGCCACGGCAAGCACAGCCGAAAGCCCGCTTAGTCCGCATTTCTTTCCCGGGAACGCCATTCTCCTGAATGGCGTATTTGGTTTCGCCAATCGGGAGATTGGCGTTCCCGGGGGGGGTACAAACCAAAACGGGGAACCTGGCGGCTCCCCGTTTCAGCGCTTTTTTTTCGCCGTCGCGGCGCTGATCAGCGCCTCTGGCGGTACGCACCGCGTGCGCGGTGTGATGGTAGCTGTTTGTGTTCTAAGCCCGGTGGATTCATCCATGCCTCCGCGGCTTTTCGAACTACAATTCCCTTCTACGCCTTTGACGGGGCTTTGGCAAGAGCGCCTTTGTAAATTCCACAGGGAATGAACTCGGCGAGGCTAATCCCCAATAAATCTCTTATTTGCTGATGGATGCGCGAGAAAACCGATAGCGGAGCTTACTTTACAAATAAGCCTTCGCGAAGTTGGTCGCGCCCGACAAACATCTTGGAGGAACGGTACCGGGAAAACAGGTTTGAAATTTCCCGATTCTGAAAGACGCGTTGGGGCTGGAAGGGGCAGGAGGCCGGAATCAATTCCAAATTTTGGCCGTCCACGACGCGGTAACGATGGAAGATGATCGGCTTCCGCGTGTGGAACATGGAGAAGACGACGCCTCCGTCGCGCACGAGCGACGTGATGCGCGCGGCGAGTTTGGTCATGAGATCGGTATCGAGGTAGTCCAGAATATCCCACATGAGCACGGCATCGAAGGTGTCGTCGGGATACAACATCGTGGTCTCGAGAAACCTCTTCGCGCGCGCTTCCGGCAAGAGCTCGGACTTGTCCGCGCCTGCTGGCAGCTTTTTCGCCCGCTGTGCTTCCTCTTCCAGGAAATATTGCCAGGTGGCCAGCAAATCCTCGGTGTAGACCTTGAAGCCGCGCTCGATGAAAAACGTAATTGTGGTTTGCCGGGCCGGGCCAAGATCCAACAAATGGCCGTGGCCGATTCCATCGAGTTGCCACAGAAATTCCTTCAGGCCATTGGACTGGCGCCCGGACTTCTGCTCAGCGACAGGCGCGGGGGCCGGCAGGCCGCCGTTTGCAACGGCCACTTTTGCAGCGGGATGGACATTCCCCGGCGGCGATTGCCTTTGCGGCAGCGGCTGAAACTGACCTGGGCGCGTTTTACCGAAAAAATTCATTTCAGTTCCCGTTCTCCACGCCGGCCTTCATGCCCACGGCCTGCGACATGGCCGCCGTGTTCCCGGAAGTCTTCGCCCCGGCGCGGTTGCCCTGGGAGCCATCCCCGCGGGCGATCTCCACTTTACTATGGATTTGAGCGCCTTCTCCAATAGCAATCCGCAAGGTTGCGATATCGCCCCGGACTTCGCCGGTGGACCCGATTTCCACGCGCTCGCGGCCTCGCAATGCGCCCGTCACTTTTCCGCGGACGATGATCTCGCGCGCGTCGACGTCCGCCGAAATCTTTCCGTGCGGGCCGACGGTGACGCGGCCATTGGTGAGATGAATTGTACCCTGAACCTCGCCATCAATGTACAGGTCGTCACTGCCGCGGACTTCGCCCTTGATCAATAATGTCGATGTAATTATCCCGCCAGAGGGTTGCACCACCTCCGCAGTCAGCCCTGCAACGCTTCGGACGACTGGCAGCTCGGCTCGCGGCGCCGGCGCAGATGTAGTTGTCGGAGCTTCGGCGGCAGGCGCCGCAGGCTTTGCATCTTCTGGTTTACGCCACATGATTTTTCCCCCGACCGAAAACTCCGTAGCCACAGGCTGGGTGAGTTGCAAAGGCAGCCCGGAGAGGACGGTAACTTGCGAACTATAGTATGCCACAGGTTGCAGGGCGAACCCCGCGAACCGGGCGTGTTTCCAATCAGATACGGGAGGGGGAAGCGGGAGCGGAATTGACCGAATGAGTTTGTTGGCGATGGAGGAGAGGATACACCAAAACCCAGACCCTTTCCGCCGCGGCGGACGAAGGATCTGCCACCCGGAAAAGCGAATCCCGTCCCTCCACGTTGACGTAATGGAGTGGTATCATCCAACAGCGCTCAGCCGTCAAGAGGAAGATTCGAGAAAAGGTTGGGCACCCGCGGATGTCTATGGATTTAAGGCGGCATGAATGACTCAGTCTTACGAGGTTGTCGAGGAGTTTGCAGCAAAGGAAGCAATAAGCGGTCGGGTGCACCGGTTCCGGCCGGGTGATTCAGTTACAACTGAACTCGGCCAAGATGGGGATACCATTGTCGTCGAGTTAGATAGCACTTTTTTTCTCGTTGAGCGGCCGATTTTCAAAGCATGTTGCAAATTCCAAAGCGCTGGTGGCAGCGCCTATTTTTGAGACACAACTCCATCGAATACCTATCAAACAGTTCTCTTCCGGGGCTACTGAGATTTCGTTAAGGGCCGAGTGGCCCGGGCTTTGTCGGGAGAATTTTGAAGTTTGTGTGCCCTAGTCTTCCGGCTTTTGGAAGGCTGGGGCCTTTGACTTGATTGTCATGGGCTAGGCCAGCGCATGGCCCGTAAAATCACGAAAGCAGTTCCATTCTCAGCCGCCGGCTTCGTCCGCAATTCCCACCAGGCTACCAGGTAGCCCGCCAATTCGGTCATGAAAAGCTTTTGCCCCTGTCGCGTTTCCCACCAGCGCGTCGGATCAAATTGCGAATCTCGCGCGCCGCTCACGCGAAGGCTGACGCTCGTTGGGAGAACTCTTCCATAAATGAACCTGGCGCGGCGCGCATGATAGTTGGAGGTCACCACCAGGACGCGCTTCCATCCGCGGGACTTGATGAGCCGCGCGGCTTCGAACGCCTCATCCCGTGTGTTGTCCGCCCGGTGCGGCAGCTTCACGATCGATGCGGCGGGCACGCCAAACGATTCCAGGTCGTGCGCCATCACGTCCGCTATGCCGACGTTCTGGCGCAACATCCGTCCGCTTGCAACCACCACGGGCGCGACGCCTTCGCGGTATAGCCCCGCCGCGTGAAAGGCGCGATCGGCGGCGTAGTTGTCGTCGCCGAGGACAATCAGCGCGTCGGATGGCGCGGCCGGCTCGTCCACCACCCAAAACTGCGCGGCCAGGCGCATCAGCGGGTGCCGGGCGACGTAGACCACGGCGAGAAATCCGAAGAAAAACAACAGGAATAATAAACGGAAGAAGATGCCGCCGTATTCCTTGCGTTTCACGCGATTGGGTCCAGTTTGCGCAGCCGCTCGGCTGCGTATTCCGGCATGATGGCGTTGTAATAGACTTCTTTGATGCTGTAGGACTTGCTTCGTGTTTCCACGATGGGTAGGATTTCGATGTGCCAGTGATAGTCGTCGGCGATGGTTTTCCAATATTGGGTGGAGATTTCGCCCTTGGGGTGGATGGTATTGGGCGCAGTATGCACGACCAGATGGTATGCCGGAGCGATCAGGCGAATCCGCCTGAGGGTGCGGCGCAACAGGGCCGCGAGATGCTTCCGGTTGGCGCCCGGGCGCGGCTGCTCAAACATGTGATTGTGCCTGCGATTGAGGATCCAGACTTCATAGGGGACGCGGGAGGCGTAGGGGCAGAGCGCGACGTATTCGCCCTGCGTGTCCACAATCCGTTTGCCCTGGCGCTCTTCCTGTTTGACGATGTCGCAAAATACGCAGCGTTCTTTTTCTTTAAACCATTCCCGTGCGGCGCGCAGTTCGTAAAGAACTCTCCTGGGCATGAAGGTCGTCGCGGTAATTTGCGAATGGGCGTGCGGACCTTCCTGACCGGCCAGGGGGCCGTAGTTCTTATAAATGGAGACATACTTGAAACGGCGGTCGCGCTTTAGATCCTCGACGCGCTGCATCCAAGCCTGCATGACCAGGGCAATCTGATCGTCGGTAAGATCCTCGAGCCTGCGGTTGTGTTCGGGCGTTTCGATGACAATCTCGTCCGCGCCCACCGGCTGCATCTGGTCGTAGATTCCGTCCGCGCGGCGCTCAGGGTCTCCTTCCACGCGATAGAGCGGGTCCGGATGCGGGAACACGCTGACTTGCGCCGGGCCTTGAGATGGCAGACGAAGAAGAGCGGTCTTGGTGTTCGTTTTCTCGGGACAAAACGGACAGCCGCCGGTGGTTTCGCAGGTGTCTTCCCGGTGTCCTACGATCACCCAACTCCGCGTGATGGGATCTTTACGAAGTTCCATGCAAGGATTCTAAGTCAAGGCGATGGATTGCAGAAGGATTCATTCGGCCGGAAAAGGAAATTTTAAGGAAACGTGGCGCCGGCGTCTCGCCGGCGTTTTTGTAAGCGGACAGGGCCAGTAAAATCGCCCCGACCGGGTCGGGGCGCTACGAAAATCGATTAGCGGGTATACCGCGCGGGCGTGGGACCTTCTTCCAGGCGGTGCCGGTCCCAGATCGCGCCCTCGCGAGAATAGGATGCCATCTCGAAGTCCTGCGTGAGCTCCAGGCAGTCGGTCGGGCAAGCGTCCTCGCAAAGGCCGCAGAACATGCAGCGCGAAGTGTCGTAGGTGAAGTTGGTCAACACTTTGCGGCGAGTCGCGTCATCGCGATGCCAGCCGACCACGATCAAATTTTCAGGGCAGGCTAGCGCGCACAAATTGCAAGCGATGCAAAGCGTCTCGCCCGTCTCCGGGTTCATGTTCAGGCGCGGCGCGCCGCGGTACCGCTCCGCGACCATCGGGCGCTCCAGCGGATACTGCTCCGTGTAGACATTCTTCGGATTCTGCGTGCGAAACGTCAGGATCAAGCCCTTCCAGAAATCCGCCAGGAACAGCCGCTTCAGGAATGAGTTCATGTCGTTAGTCTGTCGAGGAAGAGCACGATTGTCAAGAGGGGCTTCGGATTGCGAAAGTATCTCCGAATGAAACAATTGCGGGAATGACAGCCCCTGAAAGCTTTTCGGGCGAATTTCAGCGTGGCCAATCTTGAGCACCGTGCAGAATTCTTAGGATATACATGGCGTCGCCCACAACTTGATAGACGACAATGTACGGCAATGGTGTGAGCACCAATTCGCGTGTTCCCTCTTTTTTGCCCGGACGACCCATGTTCGGGTAGCTTTTAAGACTAGATGGTGCTTCGTAGATCTTGCGAATCAACTGAGCTGCGTTTTGGGGTGATTTTTCGAAGAGGTATTCAGCAATTCCTTCCAGGTCATCCGCGGCCGCCGTGGTCCAGCGGAGCACCATTAGACGCGACGCTGTTTTTCACGAATGAGGTTTTCCACTTTGGCCACGATTTGTTCATGTTCAAGCACTTCCCCACGTTCGACCTGCGCCAAGCCCTTTTCGACTTGTCGAATAAACCACTCGTCGTAACCGACCAAGCGTTCGACGGCCTCGTTCACCAACGATTCAGGTGCGCGACCTTGTTGTTCTGCAATGCGGTCGAGTTTCGCTTGGAGCTCAGGGGAAAGATTTACTTGCATTTTATAAGTGTAAAAGGGTGGCATGAATCTGTCAAAGCGATTCACGCCGAAGAGTGGTCTATTGTAGTGGGCTCGAGCTGACGGATCGCGACCGTTTCGCCAGCTGAAATTTATCTGCGTTCATGTTTTGCGGTGCCGTGTATAATCGCGGTCAAAGCTAAACTTTATCTGGTACGTCCTGAAGCAAGGGAGGGGTTTCGAAATGCGAAATCGTTTGCTGGGTGTTGTTCTCGGGCTCTTGATCGCACTGAGTTGCTCCGCAAGCGCTTCCGCTCAGACGAAGGAGCCGGCCGCACCCGTGAAGGCCACAAGTTCAAGCAAAACACCGGACCTGTCGGGAGTCTGGATGCGGGACGCCCCTCCAGCCACTGCGATGCAGTACTGGATTTATGAGCTCAATCAGGAAGAACCGCCCATGACGGAATGGGGCAAGGCGCAATTCAAAGCGGCCAAGTCCTCCTTCGGCTCTCACGAATATCCGCTGGAGGAAACCAACGACCCCGTGTTGCGGAACTGTTATCCGCCCGGCGTGCCTCGCGTTTATATGCACCCCTTCCCCTTTCAATTTATTCAGACGCCTGATGAAGTCGTGATGCTCTTCGAGGTCGATTCCCTGCGGCGGGAGATTTATACCGACGGAAAACCGCGCGATCCCGATCTGGTTCCTTTGTGGATGGGAAGCTCGATCGGGCATTGGGATGGAGACACGCTGGTCGTCGACACCGCCAACTTTAACGACCGGACGTGGATTGACCGGATCGGCCATCCGCACAGCGACCAATTGCACGTGATCGAGCGCTTCCGCCGGACGGCCCACGATCACCTGGTGGACGACATCACCATCGACGATCCGAAGGCGTACACAAAACCCTGGACGGCGCGCCTGGAATTCAAGCTGAGGCCGTGGAAGCTGACGGAACAATTTTGCGAGGATGGCGAGAGTTTCATAGGACTCGAAAAAAAGGAAGCGTCGCAAGGAAAGTAGACGCCGTATATTGCGCCGGCGAATATGCAGTTCTCTTGTGGGCCGCCGCCGAGCGTTGCTTTAGACATTGACATCTTCGGGATCGCGGTGGATATTTTTGATAATTCGTTTTTCTAGCGCGGGACGGCAATTTTGAAGGTCGAGCTTCTAAATCCAGCAGGTGCATTCAGGAGGATCCGAATGAAGAAGTTGGCACTCTTTCTGGCCACAATATTTTGTGTCGTTTTAATTTCCGCCCCGCTTCCGGCGCATCATGGAGAGGCCAACTACGACACGGAGAAGACCGTCTCCGTCAAGGGCACCGTGACGGACTTTCAATTCGTCAATCCCCACGTGCAAATCACCATCGACGTGAAAAACGATAAGGGCGAGATCGAGAAGTGGGTTGGAGAAGCGCGCAGTCCGGCGATGCTCTCCCGCTATGGCGGGTGGGACAAGAACACGATCAAAATCGGCGACGTGGTTACGTTCTACGGTCACCGGACCAAGAATGGCACACCCTTCATGCGCCTCGAAAAAATCGTGATGGCGGACGGCAAGGAACACGGCGAGCTGTAGGGGCATTTTGCCCGGGAACGCCAATCTCCCGATTGGCGTCGCGAAAACCGCCAATCGGGAGATTGGCGTTCCCAGGTAAAATCGACGCCGAGCGCATGTTTGAACTTAACTCTTTCCGCGTGCGCTTAGCTCGGAGCTCGTATCAGACTAGTTGCTGCCCAGAAGAGTGTCTGTCAACGGCTGGATGTAGCGGCCCATGGTAATCACCGCGAACCACAAGAACAAAGAACTCGCGGCGATGAGCTTGGCGGAAATCGGAGCGTCTTCCCCCGCGCCTAGATTCTCGACTTCGCCGAAAACATTCGTCAAATAGAACGCCGCTGCATTCAATCCAAGCAGCAATAGCGCCAGTATCTTCAGCCACAAAGCAATGCTGAAAATGTAATTTTCGGGCCGGCCGGCAAAAGCCAGCATGCCCGTTACGATGTTTACGGCCAATCCGGCCAGGCCCCAGGGAAGGAGCCGGTGTAAAGGCGCGATCGGAAATTGCTTCAAAAACCCCATGATCCGGATGTCAAAAAGTCCAACCGTCCCAACGATCAGGATGAGGCCGAGAAAATGCGCCGCCATCATGAATGTCCACCACCACTTGCTGTAGGTCATGACGTCGCTGAATTTGTCCGGGTCCGGTTCAAACTTTGCAATGAACGCCCCGATGGTTCCTTCCGTTATGGTCGGCGTTGCGGCGGCAGTCGCTTCTGCCCCCGGGCGAAGTTCCGGATGGCGGATGTCACCGCCCGTGTTGCCGGTTCTTGCCATGAGCACTACCGTTAGAACCGAAAAAAGCAACACGGCGGCAACGTTCCACCGCGGCGGAGGCGCAGTTGCGTGAGATTTCCAGAGTCCGATCAAGGCGAGCGCGCCGGTCAGCTCCATGAACCACAAGGACAGCAAGGCCGAGCCCTCGTGCCTGCTGATTAAGGCGTCCGACACACCGGGCCCCTTGATCATTTGTTGTGCGCCAAAGCCGCTCAAAAAAGTCGGAATCGTTACCAGAGCGACGGCCGCAAAAATGATGTAGCTGCTTCGCCTCAGGTCTTCGTTCTTTCCGAAAAAGGAAATCAGGAATAGACCAAACCCCACGATCGACCCGATGACCGGAACATGATTCAGCAAAAGATGTAAGTGCGCGTAATTCACAGAAAACTCCTTAAGTGCTGCAAAGCTCTATGCATTTAATTTTCCCGCCGGGCGCGTCTCAACGTCAATCATTCGTTCACCGACTTCCGGTCTCATCCCCCTGCGGGATGGCCGTAAAAGAAGTACCTGGCTGTTTCCGAGAGAAGGCGCCCCGACCCAACGGCTCCAATCCAAAAGACGAGCGACCACCTCGCCATGATCTTCCCTTTCGCGACCATGGCCGCTTCGCTCAAGCTGGAGTCGCCAAATACCTGTACGTTCAACTTATACATGATGAAAACGGCGAGGCCGATAAACGTCAGCTTGATATAAAAATCAGGATTGGTGAGGGCCTTGGTCGGGTAAGCGGTCAAAAGGAGCAGGCCCGTCGTAACATTAATTCCGAGACCCGTCCACATGATGGCGAAAAGCCGCTTCAGCGGGTGGATCGGAATATCGCGTGCAACCCCAAGAATGCGCAAGTCCACTACCGCATTCGCACCGACAACCAGGGACATCCCGATGGTGTGAAAGAGGAGGATGAAATAAAAGCCAAAAATCGATTGTGATTCGCGAAGCCACCTGCTTATCCCCGATTGCTCAATCGTATTAAAAATCAAAGGTACGGCCAAAGTTTGCTCCTTAGTCGGCCCACGGATCCTGAGTCTCTTGCCCCGGACTGAAGAAAAGAGAATTGCAACAGGCACAGACGAAACGGCGGAACGAAACCGAAACACGATGAATTAACACGGCCTCGACTCACGCGTCAAGCATGGCGCCCCTGGTTGTTCGTACTAAACTTAGACGTTCGGCGCCGTGAAATGGATACAACAAATGGACTTCCGGACATGGAGTTGCAGTGCGCAGGATGCTCCCGTGATGATAAAATGCACAACTATGAGCACGGCGAGCGCGCGGCCGCAACTTCAAATCCGCCAGGCCAAAGAAGACGACGCCACTCCCCTGTGCGAAATCTTCAACGAAGCCGTGCAGGATCATCTCGAAACTTTTGATTCCGAACCGCGCGCTGTGGAAGACCAGCGCTTGCGGATCGCCGCGGCCGACCAGGATCCGAAGCATCCGATTCTGATCGCCGAATTGCGCAACTGGGTCGCGGGCTGGGCTGCGCTCGAGCCCTACGACGGCCGCATCGCGCTGGACGATATCGGCGAGGTCTATATTTACGTGCGGCGCGCGTTCCGCAGTTACGGGGTGGGCCGCCAGCTGATGCGCGCCCTTCAGGAAGCCGCCGGCAAGCTCGGATACAGAAAGCTCATCGGGCGCGTCCTGGCGCAGAATCAGGATGGATTGAATCTGTGCCGCGCCACGGGCTGGCGCGAAGTGGGCCGCCACGCCGCTCATACGCGGCTGAACGACGGGCTGCACGACGTGGCGCTCGTTGAGTACCTCATTCCCCCATCTTTCCCACCGCAGCCGTGAACGATTTTGAATACATGCATCTGGCCATCGCCCAGGCGCAAGCAGCCGCGCTGCGCGGAGAAGTGCCTGTCGGAGCACTCGTTGTTCTGGAAGACCGCATTCTCGCCGCCGCGGGCAACCGCACGATCACCGATTGCGATCCGACCGCGCACGCGGAAATCGTGGCCCTGCGCGAAGCCGCGCGAAAGACCGGCAACTATCGCCTCCTCGGGGCCTCGATCTATGTGACGGTTGAGCCGTGTGCCATGTGCGCGGGCGCGCTGGTGCAGGCGCGCATCGCCCGCCTGGTTTATGGCGCCGACGAACCCAAAGGCGGCGCCATTCGCACCTGCATGCAGGTCCTCGACGCACCTTCGCTCAATCATCGCGTCGAGGTTGTTTCCGGAGTCCTTGCCGGTGAATCCGTGCAATTGCTTCAGTCTTTTTTCTCCGCTCGCCGCTAATGCCTTCCCGGACCTGGACGCGGGGCGATGGAGCTCAGTGAAACCGCCGATCGCCGAGGGCGGGCACGTGAGCCTGCACGGCCTGCCGCCGCTGGTGATGGTGCAGGTGCTGTTCGGGGTGTGGCGGCGCGCTCAGGACGGCGTGAAGACCGGCGATGTCAGCCTGCGGATGGCCTGCCGGGCGCTGGCCCGCCAGCAGGTCACCACGGTCGAGGACTGCCAGGCCAGCCAGGTGGCCAGCAAAGCGGCACGGGCGCTGCTGCGCTCCTTCGCCCGGGACGCGCGGCGGGCGCTGGCCGACCCGGCCGCCGAGCAGGCCCGCGACATCTGGGCCTCGCGGTGTTCGGTCACCGGGGGCGGCTCGATTTCGCCGGCATCTCCCCACCGTGGCTGCGGGAGGCGGCCGAGCGGTGGGCAGCGCAGGACCTTCCCCGCCGCCGGGGCAAGGGCCACCTCGAACGTCCGCCATCGTGATCAACGCCACCGCCCGGCTGTCCGAAAGCCTGCGTGCCCGGCCCGACCACGGCACTGTGCCCTCCGCGCTGAGCCGCCGGGACGCCGAGAACTTCCTGAACCGTCTCGGCTACCTGGAATCGCAGGGCACGATCAGCCGCTACCAGCGCAACAAGACCTGTGCGAGGCACACGCGCGGTCCTGACCGGGATCCGCGCCCTGGGGCTGACCCGGCCGGGCCAGCCCGCCGCCGGCCTGCCCGGCGACGTCATCCTCACCGCTGCCGACATCCGGCCCTGGCCGAGCGCGGCGAGCCGGGACGTGACCTGCCCCCGGAGATCATGGCCGCGCTGTGCGCCTGGACCCGCTCGAGCCGGCCGAGGTCCGTGCCGCCGTGCAGATCGCGATCGACACCGGCCGCCGCCCCGAGGACATCACCGGCCTGCCGCTGGACTGCCTGGCCCGCGACGCCGGCGGTGCCCCGGTCCTGATCTACGACAACGCCAAGGCCGGCCGCCGGGCCGGCGGCTGCCGGTCAGCCAGGACACCGCGCAGGTGATCATCGCCCAGCAGCCCCGTGTCCCCGCCCGGTTCCCCGCCACCCCCCGCGCCGAACTGGTGCTGCTGCCATCCGCGCTGCGCAACCCCGGCGGGCGCAGGCCCATGACCATCGACATGCTGGAAGGACGGCACCGCGACTGGGCAGGCCGGCTCGGGACCCTGCGCACCCGCGACGGCACCGAGTTCAACCTGGCCAAGATCGTCCCCTATGCCTACCGGCACACCTACGCCCAGCGGCACGCCGACGCCGGCGTGCCCATCGACGTGCTCGCCGAGCTTCTCGATCACCGTAACCTGAACGTCACCCGGTGCTACTACCGGGTCGGCGAAGACCGCCGCCGCGAGGCGGTCGACAAGGTGACCGCGCTCAGCTTCGACCGGCACGGCAACCGGATCTGGCGCGACGCGGCCGCCCTGCTGGAATCCGCGCACGCCCGCTATGCGGTCGGCGAGGTCGCGGTCCCCTACGGCCGCTGCACCGAGCCGTCCAACGTGCAAGCCGGCGGCGGCGCCTGCCCGGTCCGGTTCCGCTGTGCCGGCTGTGACCACTTCCGCACCGACGTCTCCTACCTCCCCGACCTGACCGCCTACCTCGATGACCTGCTGCGCACCCGGGAGCGGCTTGCCGCCGCCATCGACGGGGTCGATGAGTGGGCCCGCGCCGATGCCACCCCCGCCGAGGAGGAGATCACCCGGATCCGGCGGCTCATCGGCCGGGTCCAGGGCGACATGGCCAGGCTCAGCGACCCCGAACGCGCGCAGATCGGCGAAGCTGTCACCGTGATCCGCAAGCACCGCGCCGTGTCCCTGGGCATGC
>CAWCZV010000014.1:0-204606 GCA_963800095.1 uncultured Acidobacteriota bacterium | reverse complement strand
TGAAGCCGTGCCCTACAAAGATTTGGTTGTTGTAATAAGGGGGCTAAAGCACAAGTTTCCTTTGGCTCTGAATGTTGCGGCTGAAGCCGCGACCCACAAAGATTTTAAAGCTCTCATTCAAGCTCTTCAGACTGAATTGTAGATGGTCATCGGATACGTCGTGTCGCGCGGCCAGTTGAAAGCGGTCCTAGTGGCGCAGGCTTCCAGCCTGTGGGGGTTGGTTGCGGCAAGAGCGACTTTGCTCCGACAAAAACCCACAGACTGAAGTCTGTGCTACTTGGCCTCGAAAGGATACCTGCAATGAGGAACAATTTTCGCCTTCGATTGGGTTGCGCTTTCTTGGGAATGATTCTTCCTGCGATTGCGGCGATTCCTTGCGGGGCTCAGGGGGTGGCGGACGATTCGCTGGTTTTCATTCACGCGAATTTGATCGACGGGATATCCAATGCGGCCACGATGGATGCCACCGTGGTTGTGACGAAGGGGCGCATCGAGAGCATTGGGCGCGGGGCGGCGCCTGCGGGCCGGGGCGCGGTTGTCGATCTTACAGGGCACTGGCTGCTGCCTGGATTTGTGGATGCGCATGTGCACGTCGGGAATTTGGCGGATGCGAAGAGGGCGCTGCGCTCCGGGGCGACGACGATTGGCGAGGCCGGGGTCAATCACTTTGCGGACATCGGGATGCGCGAGCTGAATCATAAGGGCGTGGTGGATGTGCCGGACGTGGTGGCGGCGGGGTATCACATTCGGACGCATCCGGCGGACGACTATTTTATTGATTTTCCGCAGGACATGGATTTGATGGGCGGCGTACACGGGACGGAAGCGGTGCGGCGGATGGTGCAGCGGATGGCGAGCCGCGGCGTGAACCGGATCAAAGTGATGGCGACGGAGCGTGCGGGAACGCCGGATACCGATCCGCGCATCCGCGTTTTCAACGATGAGGAATTGGCCGCGATCGTGGAGGAAGCGAACAAGACGGGGTTGTGGGTGGTGGCGCACGCGCACGGGAACGAAGGCGCGGCGGCGGCCGTGCGCGCGGGCGTGCACAGCATCGAGCACGGCACGTACTTGAGCGACGACACGCTGCGCCTGATGAAGGAGAAGGGCGTTTATCTGGACCCGACGATCACGGCGCTCGTGGATATGTCCGATCCCGAAGGCGAGTACGACAATCCGATTTTGCAGATGCGCGGCAAGGCCATGCTGCCTACGGGGCGCGAAATGACGGCGCGGGCGTGGAAGATGGGAGTCAAGATCGTGGCGGGGACGGACACTTCTTATTTTGACAAGAATAATCGGACGCTGGCGGACGAAATGATCGAGCTGTCCGATGCGGGCCTGGGGCCAATGGAGGCGATCAAGGCGGGGACATCCGTGTCGGCGGAGGAATTGGGCGTCGACAAGAGGACGGGGTCGATTCGCGTTGGGTACGAAGCGGATTTTGTGGTGATTGACCGCAGCCCTCTTGAAAATATTCGGCACATTGGCGACGTGGTGATGGTGGTCAATAATGGGAGGATCGCGCTGAACCGGTTGAACGTCGCCGCGCATCCGTAGGCAAAAGGTGGCGCGGGCTTCAGCCTGCGGGGGTTAGTGCTTGCATTGACCAAAACCCACAGGCTGAAGCCTGTGCCACTAGTTGCTTGTTAGAAAAACAGATTCGATGTATGTTACGGGCCATCGCTGGACATGAAACGGAAAAACCCTATGAAAAATACTGCCATTAAAATCCGATGTTTGCTTATCCTGATCGCCGCGGCGTTTGCCGCGTTGCCCGCGAGCGCGCAACTTGCGCCGCCGAATAGCGCGGGAGTCCGGATGGGGCACATCCATTTGTTCGTGAAAGATGTGGAGGCGCAGAAACAATTCTGGACGGCGACGATGGGCGGCACGGTCGTCCAAAATGGGCCGCTCATGTTGATCCAGTTTCCTGGGGTTTACATCATGCTGCGGCAGGCCGATCCCACTGGGCCGCCGGCGGGGTCCATCGTGGATCACTTCGGCTTTGCGTGGAAAGACATGCCCGCGAGGCTTGCCAAATGGAAAGCGGACGGCGTTGAGATCGAGCAGACTGGAAATCCGAATCAGGGTTACGTGCACGGGCCGGACGGGATTCGCGTGGAATTCTTCGGCGACCCTTCCCTTCCCACTGCTGTGGCGATGAATCACATCCATTTCTATCCTGTGGACATTCCCGCGATGCAGGGCTGGTACGCGAAAATGTTTGGCGGCGTGCCGGGCAAGCGGGCGCGCCAGTCCTCTCCGGGATGGATCGACTGCGACGATATTCCGGGGACGAATCTTTCCTTCTCGCAAGGGAAGGCGGGCCTGGTCCCCACGAAGGGGCGGTCGCTCGATCATATCGGGTTCGATGTGAAGGACCTGGAAGCGTTTGCGAAGAAGCTTGAAGCGCAAGGGATCAAGCTCGATGAGGGCCCTCGCCTGGCGCCGAACGGGACGACGAAGGTCGCCTATATTACCGACCCCTGGGGCACGCGCATCGAGCTGACCGAGAAGCTCGCGCCTGCGGCGAACTGAGTAGGACAGGCTTCAGCCTGTCGGTTTTTTCAGTCGCACGCCGACCACACGCGCGACAATTAGATAGAGACTGTGTCGCAACTCAATTTTGAACTGGCCAGCGGCTAAACAGGCCGCGGAAAAAATCGCCCGTTTGGCAACTGGATCGAGTACTGAACATCTAAGACGATATGCGCGGACCTGACGAAAAACAAGGCGAGGTGTTCAGTTACATCCCTTTGGAAAATCGAATTCCCCGCGATCATCCACTTCGGCGGATTCGGCCAATGGTGGATCGCGGACTGCAGGAAATGTGGAGTCATTTTGAGGCGCTGTACGCGCGGCGCGGGCGGCCGTCGATTGCACCGGAGCGATTGTTGCGGGCGCTCTTGCTGCAGGCGTTGTACTCGATCCGCAGCGAGACGCAGCTCATGGAGCAACTGGATTACAACCTGTTGTACCGGTGGTTTGTAGGATTGAACCCGGACGATCAGGTATGGGACGTGACCGTGTTCACCAAGAATCGCGAGCGACTGATGGCAGGGGAGGTGTCGCAACGCTTGCTGGAAGCGGTGCTGCGGCAAGCGGCGGAGCACGATCTGCTGAGCGAGGAACATTTCACGGTGGACGGTACGCTGATCCAAGCTTGGGCCAGCCGGAAGAGTTTTGTGCCCAAGCAGAAACCGCCGGAGAAAGGGAGCGGGTCGGGAGGGAAGAAGTTGTTACGCGACACGCATGAATCCAGAAGTGATCCGGAGGCTCGCTTATTCAAGAAAAGTGCGGCGGGGCAATCGCAGCCGAGCTATCTGGGACACGTGCTGATCGAGAACCGCAGCGGACTGGTGCGGGCGGCCTTGGCCACGCCCTGCAGCACTTGGGCTGAGCGAGAAGCGGCGCTGGCGCTGCTGGATCAGATGAGCCGCAGTCCGGGCGGTGGGAACCCGCCAGGGCGACCGATCACGTTAGGAGCCGACAAGTTGTATCAGGAAAGAGAATTCATCGCCGGGTTGCGGCGACGAAACGTGGTACCGCACGTGGCCGAGTACGAACCCAATCCCAAGTGGCCGAACTGGCTGACCGAGCAGGAACGGTGCGACCCGGGCTACGCCATCAGCCAGAAGAAGCGCAAGCTAGTCGAGAAAGTGTTTGGTTGGGCGAAATTGAACAGCATTCTACGGCAGGTGAAGGTGCGCGGAGTGAAGAAGGTGAACTGGTTGTTCCGCTTGTTGGCCACGGCGGCCAATCTGCTGCGTCTCGTGAAACTGATTCCGGCGGTGTAGGTGAAGGCCGTGGTGTCTTCGGAGGGGCGCAACAACCGCGAAACGAAGAGCGGAATAGCAAGAAAAATGGCCGCTGGACTCGAAAAAAAAGTGGTTCGGAAAGCCAAGAACCTAGACTGGCAGATTTTTCCGCAGCCTGTGAAGCCGTGCCCTGCAAAGATAAAGATTTGGATTGCTCCCAAGCACGCTTTAGAGCTCCCGGGTTTCTACTTGCAGAGCTACAACACGGGCGACAGGCTGAAGCCTGTCCTACTTTGCCGTCGGAGCGGGCTCGCCCGGGCCTGTGTACTTCAAGATAAACAAACCCCATTGGCGATTGCTGATATAGATGTTGCCGCGCGTGTCTACCAGGACATCTTCCGTCATGCTGACCAGCTTATCGTAGGGCGCCGGCATGCGGCGGACGGTGGGCGTCGGAGGAATGAACCAGCCGACCTCTTTCGGCAGGCGCGCGTCCTTGATGTCAAATACGCGCAGGCCGGCGTTGAAGTACGTCTCATAGATCAGGTCGCCCTGTTTTTCCACATCAGGATTGTGCTGCAGGATATTCGTGTTGTGCGGGCCGAAGCGGCCGCCTTTTTCGCAAAAATCCTTGTACGGCGCGTCCACGGGAGGAACCGGCGTGGGAAACTGGGAAATGAGTTTCGGCTTGGCCGGGTCTTGAATGTCCACCAAACCGTTCAAGAATAGAGCGCCCTGGCAAGCCGCCGCGCCAGTTGGGGAATCGCCTCCGCCAGTTCCCTCCGCATGCGCGAAGAGCAAATTCCGGCCGGGGATCGGCATCACGTCATGCACGGGAATGTTTGTGCCGAAGGGAGGGCTGACGGTGAGCTGGCCAATCAACTTTGGCTTTGAAATGTCGCTGATGTCGAGAATCACGATGGCGGGGCTGTAGCCCAAGTACGCGCGGTCTCCTTCGATCACGGCCGGGCCGTGGAATCCGTAGATCGGGGCCGGCAGCGGCGGCTCGCCTTCCTTTTGGCCAGGCATCCACCAACGGCCCGCTTCTTTTGGATGGAATGGATCGCTGACATCGAGAAACACCGCGATTTGTCCTTTGTATCCGGGCATGCCCGCGGAAAGATTGGCGTATTTGCCGCCGGGATAGCCGTCGCGATGAGTGCCGGTCGCGCCCGTCTTCCACCAGGCGACCTGCTCGGGATTCACCGGGTCACTGATGTCCCAGAGGAGGAGTCCTTCGTTGACTTTCTTGTTCGGGTCGCCACCGTAGCCGGCTCTATCCTGGAGAGGCGTGATCATCAAATTGCCGTGGAGATCGATCTGGCCCGCGGATGTGGGCATCGGGGCGGGGAGAAACTTGACCACCTTCGGGTTTGTAGGATCGGTGACGTTGACGATGCTCCAACCGCCCGCTACAAAATGGCCCATGTAGAGATACCAGTGGTCGCCCACATGTTTGATGGTCAGCTTGAACGCTTCGTGGCCGCCCAAATCGCTGTAGCCGATCGGTTTCATGTTGCTGGCTTCCCAACCGGATGGAATCTGGTCGGCAAAGGCGCGTTGCGGCAAGGCATACAAAATGCCTGCGAAGATGACGGCGCAAATCGCAATTTGGCAATGAAGCTTTGTGGTCGTTGATTTCATTTTGTCCCCCGGAGCCGGAATCAAGTTAGCGCTGCCGCTCAAGTATCACGAGGGCAAGTAGTTGTAAAGCGATTCGATGACTCAGCCGAGAATTATGACTTGCTTGGCGAAACGGAATTTCAGGAGGCGGCGACGCCGAGCGCGCTTTTCGCGTTCACAGACACTTGCGTGCGGCCCATCAGGAAGATGGCTCCGCTTCCTATGAGCGAGGGAATCGCTCCCGCCAGGAAGACGGTGGTCAGCGGCAAATGCAGCGAGAGCATGATCCCTCCAAAAATCGGGCCGACAATCGATCCGATGCGCCCAATCCCCAGCGCCCATCCCACGCCGGTCGAGCGGATGTAGGTCGGGTAGAACGAGGCGGCCAGCGCGTTTGCTCCGGTCTGTCCCCCGATCACGCCGGCGCCGGCAAAAAAAGTACAAATCATGATGGAAGCAATGGCATGGGAATAGCCGAGCAGGGCGACGCAAACAGCTCCCAGAAAATAAGTGATCGTCAGGACGCGATAAGAGCCGAAGCGGTCCACGAAGCTGCCAAGCGCTAACGAGGCGATCACACCTCCGCCCTGAAACACCGCAGTGGCGATGACCGCAAGCGAGAGCGTAATTCCAGCGTTGTGAAATACCGTGGGCAGCCAGCTCGTCAGCAAATAGATATCGATCAGGCTCATGAAGAAGCCAATCCACAGCAGGATCGTGGCAACGGCGCGGCCTTGCCGGAAAAGGTGGACGACGGGCATGCCGGGAGCGCGCTCTTCGCGAACGACGAAATTTGTGTCGCTTCCGAAAACCAATTGGGGGTTCACGCGCGCCAGGAGTTGCCTTACCTGCTCGGATTTTTTTCCGTGGATGACCATGTGGCGGATGGATTCGGGCAACAGCAGGACCAGCACAGGGACGAGAAGTAACGGCATGATACCGGCCAGGACAAAAACGCCTCTCCAGCCGAATACGGGAAGGATGGGAACCGCGGCAAAACCTGCAATGGAGGCGCCGATGGGAAAACCGCAGAACATGATGGTGATCATGGTGCCGCGGCGCCGCTCGGGGGCATATTCGGCCGTCAGCGCGATGGCATTGGGCATGGCGCCGCCGAAGCCCAGACCTGCAAGGAATCGGAGGATCGCGAGGCTGCCGGCCGAATCCGCCTTCGCCGTGGCCAAACAAAGCAGGCCGTAGAACAGCGTGCACAAAACGATGACGGGCTTGCGACCAAACCGGTCGGCAACCGGTCCGAAGATCAACGCGCCCAGCATCAAGCCCACCAGACCCCAAGCGAAAATTGGAGTGAGCGCAGCCGGGCCGAGGTGCATGTCCCGCGCCACGGAGGGCGCAAGATAGCCGATCATTTGAGCGGCGAAACCGTCCAGCAATGCAGCGAGGGCGCACAACACCAGGACGCGAATTTGAAACGAGCCGACCTTCTGCTCGTCGATCAAGTCGGGGACATTCACTGTGGTTGCGGTTGTCATGGTTTCTCGGCCAGTGGCGCAGACTTCAGTCTGTGGGGTTTCGGCCCTCCAAGGACGATGGAAACCCACGGACTGAAGTCTGTGGTACTAAATCTTATTGAGAACGTCTGCAAATTTTGCTGCGACCCTGGCGCGCAGCTCCGGCGTCGCGCCCACTACCGGCGGAAAATCCTTGAGGCGCTCGAAGGGGCGGCACGCGTCAATCAACCCGCGCGAACTGTAATTCACGGGCGAGCCGTGCGGAATGATGGGGTCGAGCGGGCCGCTCCACATGCGGCGGATGATTTCGATGTCCAAAGCCGGGTCGCAGCGCGTGGACATCGCCCATACGACATCGAACAAGTCTGTCGGGTCAACGTCGTCATCCACGACCACGACGAAGCGGCCGAGATAGGCGCCCGCCTGGCAACCGGCGGCTACCAGGCCAACTTGCTTCGCGTGTCCCGCGTACGCTTGCTTGACGGAGATGACATTGAACAGGCGCATCGCGCCCGCTTCGTGGCACCAGACGCCTTGCACGCCGGAAATTCCGGCGCGTTCGATGGCGTCCCAAATCATGCCGGACTTGACGATGGATCTGCCGAAGGACATGTCCGAAGGCGGGCGCATGGGCGTGGCCATCGTGAGGATGGGATCGTTGCGATGATAGACGCGCCGCACGCGGATGACGCCCTGCTCGCTGGACGGGCTCGCATAGTAGCCGGTGAACTCTCCGAAGGGGCCTTCGGTGTGGACGTTGCCTTCAGTGATTTCGCCCTCCAAAATGATTTCCGCGTGAGCGGGCATGGGCAGGCCATGAATTTCGCTCGGAATCACTTCAAATGGCTCGCCGCGATGTCCGCCGGCGTAATCGAATTCCGACACGCCAAATTTTATTTCATTCGCTGCGGCTAGAAATAGGAGCGGATCGTGACCGCAGCACACGAGCACGGGACACGGCTTTCCCTGCTTGAAATATTTGTCCCGGATTTGACGGCCGTGTTTCCCCGGAGACATCCACAGGCCGGTGCTGTTCTTGGAGTGAACCTGCACGCGGTAGGTTGCCGCGTTCACCCAACCCTCTTCGGGATCCCGCATGATCACCAGATCCTCGGTGCCGATGTAACGCCCGCCATCCCTTTCGTGCACTCGCGGCGCGGGAAATTTGTAGAGGTCGACGTTTTCATCGCGATCGATATTTTCCAGGATGGGGCCTTGCTTTACTGTGTTGGGCGGGATCGGTTTGTGCTGCTTCATGCGATCGCGGTAGGCTTGCACGACATCGATGGCCGATCGCGGCATCTGGAAGCCCAGCATGAGCGCCATTCGTTTAGACGAATTTCCCGAACCGGAAAGAACGCGAAAACCTTTGGGGTAGCCGATAATGTCCTCGAATAGCAGCGCGGGCGCTTCCGATCGCTTGTGGTTGACGATTTCCGCCAGTGCGCCCAGTTCCAGGTCCCAGTTGGCGCCCTTCACTCGGGTTACTTCGCCGATGCTTTCCGCGCGTTCGAGAAAATCCCGCAAATCGCGGTGAGGGCGATCGTAGAGGCCCAGCCATTTGCGATCGGTTGATTTCGAGTCAATCGTTTGCGGCATCTGACATTCCTTCCGGGTCGGCCGTGATTCGCCAACGAAACTTATATCACGTCCTGTCACGATCGGGAGGGGGCCCGGGTTTTTGTAGGACAGCCACTCTTGGCTGTCCCCGCGCGTGCTCGGCATCCCAAAAGCGGACAGCCAAGAGTGGCTGTTCTACTATCCATTCAGAAAAGAGACGTGATTGAAGTAAGATGGGCGCATTCTTTGGTTGTATCTCAAAAGAAAAATTCGTGAGGGTGTCATGGCACTTTTGAAACGAATCACCTTTGCGCTGGGAATCGCGTCCGTGATTGTGGGCTGGCTACCTAATACAAAAGCGCTTGCCCAGGCCGATCCCAATTCCGCGCCCAATCCGTATCGCACGGTCGAGAACTGGGCGAAGCTGCCCGAGGGCAGGTCATGGGGACAGGTGATCAGCGCGGACATCGATCGCGACGGCAAGAGCGTATGGGTGGTCGAGAGGTGCGGCGCAACTTCCTGCGCCAAATCGGACCTCGCGCCCGTTCTGAAATTCGATTCGTCGGGCAGCCTCGTGAAAAGTTTCGGCGCGGGGATGATAGTGCGGCCTCATGGGCTCTTTATCGATAAAAATAACAATGTGTGGGTGACGGACGGCGACGCCGAAAATGGGAAGGGCGACCAGGTTTTCGAGTTCAGCCAGGACGGAAAGGTGTTGCTGACGCTCGGCAAGGCGGGAGTGGCCGGGGACGGGCCCGACACGTTCAACAAGCCGAGCGATGTGCTGATCGCGCCGAACGGAGACATCTTCGTCGCGGACGGACACGGGCCGGGGTCGAACGCGCGGATCGTGAAATTTTCGGCGGACGGCAAATTCATCAAGTCGTGGGGCAAAGAAGGAACGGGACCGGGGGAATTCAACAATCCGCACTCGCTGGCGATGGATTCCAAGGGGCGGCTGTTCGTGGCCGATCGCGGGAACAGCCGCATCCAGATTTTCGATCAGGAGGGGAAATTTCTGGAGGAGTGGCGGCAATTCGGCCGGCCCAGCGGCGTTTTCATCGACAAGAACGACATCCTCTACGTCGCCGACTCGGAATCAAATCTGGCGCGAAATCCCGGTTTCCGGCGCGGCGTCCGAATTGGGAGTGTAAGGGACGGCAAAGTCTCGGCTTTCATTCCCGACCCGGTCTTGAACCCGGGCCAGGGGTTGGAGCCGACAAACGGAACCGCAGCGGAGGGCGTCGCGGCGGATGACGCGGGCAATGTGTATGGGGCCGAAGTTGGTCCGCGGAATTTTAAGAGGTACGAAAAGAAGTAGTCCTAATTCTTGGGGCTCGCTTATCTCATGGAGACGCGATTGGACGACTGGCGCAGTTTCTGGCAACAGACCTAAATTTGAAATTAAAGACTTGAATTTTGAGATCTGAGATTTGAATTTCGTTTGGGAGGAAACAATATGAAGCGGAGAACATTTTTGCGCAATGCAGCTGCGAGCGGGTTGGCTGCCGCCGTCGCGCCCAGTTTGGCAAACAGTGCTGATACTAAGACTGCATCGCCGGAGACAAAGCTTCGTGCGATCTCTACGGATCGGGCGCCGAAACCTGTTGGACCTTTCTCGCAGGCGATCAAGGCGAACGGATTCGTTTTCGTCGCGGGCATAACCGCGCGCGACCCGAAGACCGGCCAGGTGATCGAGGATGACATCACGCGGCAAACGGAACTGGTTATGGAAAATATCAAAGCGATTCTCGAAGCGGCGGGCTCATCTTTCGATCGGACGGTGAAGACAACCGTGTATCTGAAAGACATGAACGATTTTGATTTGATGGGAAAAGTGTACAGCCGCTATTTTCCAACTCATCCGCCGGCGCGCGTCACAGTCGAGGTGGCGCGATTGCACGGAGGGCGCGTCGAAATTGAATTGATCGCTCTGGCTTAGACCCACCAACGAGGAGCCTTATGCTGACACGCCGCCAGTTTTCTCAATTGCTGATCGGATCGCCGCTGCTTGCTTCGAGTAGCTTTGGCCGCGCGGCCGGTGCTTCGCCTGTTTCCCCGGCGCAGGACATGGGCGCTGCCTTGTCGCAGAGCCGCGACTTGTTGATCAAAGGCGGCACGGTCATCGACCCCAGCCAGAATTTGCACGCGCTGCTCGACGTCGCGGTGAAGGACGGAAAAATTCTGCAGATCGCTCCGGATATTCCGGCGGACGGGTCGCGGAGTGTGATATCCGCCAAGGGCAAAATCGTTACGCCCGGCTTGATCGATGTCCACGTGCACGTTTTTGAAGGCGTGGGTCCCACCGGAGTGAACGCGGATCAATATTGCTTGGGCCGCGGCGTAACGACGGCGGTGGATGCCGGCTCCGCGGGATATTTTTCCATCGCCGGATTCCGGCAGTACGTCATCAAGCCTTCCGCGACGCGAATTTACGCGATGGTGGACATCGGAGCTCGGGGAACGCTCATGGGCCTCGTCGGGAATTATTCCAACCTCGATTGGGTGAATCCGCAATTGACCGCGCGGGCGGCGGAAGCGAACAAGCCTGACGTCGTGGCGATCAAGGCGCGGCTTTCCAAAGAAATTACCGGAGCAAACGATCTCGAAGTCCTGAAACGAGCGCTGGAGGCCGCGAAGATTTCCAACCTTCCGTTGATGGTGCATATCGGAGATTCTTATTCTCCCCTGCCGGACATTCTCAAGCAGCTGCGGAAGGGCGACATATTGACGCACTGTTTCACCGGTCGGCCCCATGGACCGCTCGACGCGAATGGAAAGATTCTCCCCGAGATGCTCGATTGCCGCGAGCGAGGAGTCCTGTTCGACGTTGGCGATGGCGGACCGCATCTGAGCCTGGATGTGGCGGAAAAGTGCCTGCAACAAAATTTTCTGCCGGACACGATTGGCACGGACCTCGGAGGCTTGAGCTACAACGGGCCGGTCTACGATCTGGTGACGGAACTCTCGAAGTTTCTAACGATCGGGATGAGCGTGGATCAGGTCATCGAACGGGTCACGCTCAGGCCGGCGCGCATGTTTAATTTTGGAGTTGAGCTCGGCACGTTGCGGACTGGTTCCGTGGCGGACATTACAATTCTCGAAGTCCGTGAAGGGTCATTCGTTTTTGGCGACAGCACCGGGAAGAAGCGGACGGGGCGGCAGAAGCTGCAAAGCACGGCGGCGATTCGCGCTGGGAAGACTTACATCAACCGCAGCGATGACGTTTGATGCTCGTTCTTGAGATCTTGGTGGCGCAGGCTTCAGCCTGTGGGGTTTAGTACTTGCAAGGACAAACCCCCACAGGCTGAAGCCTGTTCCACTTAAAGACGTTAATAGCTGCCAGCGAGCGTTTGGATTTTTGTTTTGTCGGGGTACAGCACGCCTAGCGCCTGATCTTGCGGATCGGCGGATCGCGTGGTGTACCAGATCGAATTCTCATTGGAAACTTCGATCTTCGGCATGTCAGTCCGCTGCTCCGCGGGGTAGTAGGTGAAGGTCTTCGATTTCAGTTCAAATTTGATCAGCCCGCCGCCCTGGCCCGAATCCGCGATCCAGTAATTCGAGTCATGATCCTGCTGGATGTCGTACGGGAAGGACCACTTCACAGGGAGAGCATATTCCACCATCTTGTTGGTGTTGGGATCGAGCATTCCGATTTTTCCCGGCCACTCGAGCGCGTACCAGATCATGCCGTTGTGGTCGGCGAACACGCGGCGCATGGTGCACGGCCTCGTGAGGGGAGCGTACTCGATCCACTGGCTGTCCACCGGATCAAATTTCGTGACCTTGCAGCGCCACCAATCCGCCAGCCAGACTTTATCGTTTTTGTCCATCACCATGCCGTAGGCGAAGCTGTTGTCCGTCGGGGTCTTGTACAGGGAAACTTCGCCGGTCGTGCGGTCCCACTTGGCAATTTCATTGGCCCAGGAGAGCGACTCCCAGATATTTTGCTTGGAGTCCACGAAAGGCGTGTTGCCGTGCGGAGGCCGCTTGGCTTCCGTGTCGTACGGATAATATTTGAGCGCTCCGGTCTTGCTGTCGACGCGCACGAAGGCCGTGTGCCCGGCCATCCAGATGTCGCCGTTCGCATCCTGCGTCAATCCATGGCCTCGATATTGCGGGCCGCCAACGGAATAGTCGGTCCACGAGGCCGTGCGCGGATCCATTTTGCCGACTTGCAGGCCGCGCGCGTCGACGTACCAGATATCGCCGTTCTGGCTTAAGTGCGCGTCGTGAAATCCGCGCTGCCCGCTTGCTAGAGGAGGAATGTGATATTCGATGAACATCGCTTTGCCCAGGGCTTTTTCGTCGATGGGCTGGTCGGGAACGGCGAGGCCTCGCTTTTTGCTGTCCGGACCAAAATTCTTGACCAGGTACGCAACCAGTTCCTCGCGCTCGCCTGCGGCAAATGTGCCGGGCACGAGGCGCGCGCCTGCATTGTCATTTGGGTTTTGCATCAGATCGATGCCGGCGTTCCACTGCGATTCATCCCACTGTTTGTTGGGGAGGAAATCCGGACCGTGGCACATGATGCAAGTCCGTTCGATCGTCTCGCGCGCATGGCCCGGCGGATACAATTCGTCGTAGGAAACGAGCGGCTCGCCCTTGGGAAGGCCGCTGCGCATTTGCTGGTTCGGGCGGTAGGTTCCCTCTTTCAGCGTAAGATCCGCAGTCGCGCTTCCACCGGATGCGATCGTGATTTTCTGCACGTCGCTGCCGGTGAATCCGTTCCTCGTGGCGCTTACTTCATAATTGCCGGGGAATAGGTCCAGCGCCTGATAGCGGCCGCCCTCGGTGAACACCATGTAGACCACGTTCTTGTCCACATTTTTCACGTACACTTTTGCCGCTTTGAATTCCTTGGGAGCCTTGACCGTGCCGGAGATGGAACCCAGTCCGGCAAGTGTGCTGGTCGCGCCGGCGCCGGCGCTTTTCTGGCTGTTGTTCTGGGCGCTGACGGTAGCTGCAACGCCGAACACGAGCGCAAATTCGAGCGCCCAAACGAGGCCTGAACACCACAGTTTGCGGTTCATGAATGCCTCCCCTTCGCAGATGGCTAAATCCGGATACGAACGTGGTAGCAATATAAGCTTGTCCGGCTAAGGAATCAATCCACTTGATGAGCGTTGTGCGCGGCTCGTGAAACGCACCGATGCCTCATTCCTTGACTCGAATTTCTCTGTGTTCTCTGCGTCCTCTGTGTTAAATGTTTTTGAATTGTCAGGAGCGGGAACGATGATCGAAGAGAAAGACGTACTGATACGCGTTCGCGACGGAATTCACATGGCGGCGCGAATCTACAGGCCCGATGGCGCTGGGCCATTCCCCACGCTTTTTGCCACTTCGCCTTATCGCTATGACAATAATACCCTCCCCGCCCAGCCGATGTTTCTGTGGCGGGAAACTGGACCGATCGAGTGGTACGTGGACCGCGGCTTCGCCTACGTGCACGCGGATGTCCGTGGAACGGGCCGCTCGGAAGGCGAATTTGAATTCCTCGGGCTGCGGGAGCAGACCGATCTGTACGATGTGATCGAGTGGATTGGAAGCCAGCCTTGGTCCAACGGCAAAGTCGGCGGCATCGGCCAGTCTTATTACGCGATGTCGCAATGGTTCATGGGGATTCAGAATCCACCTCACCTGGCGTGCATTGCTCCTTACGATGGATTGAACGATCCCTACCGCTTCATGGGCTATCCCGGCGGCATCGAGGGCGCATTCCTGGCGTACTGGATCAATGCCAGCGTGCGCGTGCCGAATCTTTATCCGGCAAACGGCGACAATCCGCGTCACATAGCGCCCGACCTTTTTCTGGAAGTGGAGCGGCATCCCCTCTACGATGAATTCTGGAAGGAGCGCGCCGCGTTCGAACAACTGGATAAGATCAAAGTGCCCTTGTTCTCGATCGGCGTCTGGGCCAAACAGGAACTGCACCTCGCGGGAAACATTCGCGGATATCAGCACGCGCGCGGCCCAAAGAAACTCGCCATCAGCGGCACGCCGACGCCGCTTACCTCGCAGTCCGATTTCGCGGGCGTGGAGTTTCATCAGAAATACTTGCTCCCTTTCTATGACAAATATCTGAAGGGCCTCAAGACCAGCTATGACGAACGGCCCAATGTCGAATATTTGGTGCGTAATACGGGGAAAGTCAGATCGTTCGAAATTTGGCCGCCTCCGGGGACGCAACCTACGCATTTCTACCTGGCCAAAGGGCCGACGGGGAGTGTGACTTCGTTGAACGACGGCGGGCTGTGCGTGGCTGCACCCGGCATGAGCGGCGGGAGCACAAGCTACACTTATCCGCATCCTTCCTGGGTGCTAGGTGTGGTGCCGATCGGGCCGGCTGGTCCTGATCCGGCTCGCGGGGTGCTTACGTTCACGACTGAGCCATTGCAGAACGATATCGAGATTGCCGGCGCCGGAAAATTAATTCTGTACGCATCCTCAACGCGAAGCGACACGGATTTCATCGTCAAGATTTCGGAGCAGCTCGAGCAGAGCCGGGAGGAGCGCTCCCGTGGCATTCAGCCACGCTATTTCATTGCCACAAAAGGCTGGCTTCGAGCTTCACATATGGAGCGCGACCCGAAACACAGCACCGAGGAAATTCCCTACTATACTCATGAGCGGGTGACTCCGCTGAATCCGGGCAGCATCTACAAGTTTGAAATTCCGTTGCAGCCGATCGCATACTTGTTTCGCAAGGGCAGCCGCATCCGCGTGGAAATTTGCAACGGCGATTCACCCGTGACGGACTCCTTGTTCTTCCACTTTTACCGCCCGGACAAAATTGGGACCGACACGATTTATCACAGCGCTGAGCATCCGTCCCAGCTCATTCTGCCCGTGCTTGACGTTCATTGATTTAGGTGGCGCAGGCTTCAGCCTGTGGGTTTTTGCCTATGCAAGGACTAACCCCCCACAGGCTAAAGCCTGTGCCACTCCGATCTAAGGGCGTTGAACGGGAGGAAGCTTCCCTCCGGAGATAAACGTTCCGATGCGATTGCCTCTGGTGACCGGGAGCAGGAGATGCGATGGGTGGTCTGCATCGTGATGGACGGTCACTTGAGACGCGCTGGCGCTCGAAACATGGCCGATTCCAACCAGCTCGAGATAATTTTGGGGGACGTTGTTATCCGCGCTTTTGATTTTGATTCCGATGCGCTCTCCGGGTTTGAGAAGGATTCCGTAGGGACGGATCTCGATATTGAATTCGTAGATTTGGTTGGGTTCGAGCGGTTCCCGTTGCGTGTGCAGATGGACGGGTTGCCAGGGCGTGGATGCGGCGGGATCGAGTTCTCGCTGGGAGCCGCGGAGCCAGCCGCGCGTTAAGAGAGTGCCCTTTCCCTCGGCATCGAAATGCCATAAGGAAATGAACCACAGTATTTCCTTTGCCGTTGTCGAACCGTATAAATTCAGGACGATCGGGCCGCAAATTTCCGTATTCTCAACGATGGGCGGAGTCTTGAATTCCACTTCGCCGTGGTGGTCAGGGGAATCTTCGTAGGTGGAGGATCCGTCGTTTGGCCAGAACTCGTGTTCGCTGAGAAGTCCGTTGGCATGCAGGTAGAACGAGGTCCATTTGGTTTCCGGGAGTGGCCATTCGTTCGCTTGCTTCCATTCATTGACTCCAACGATGAAAAGTTGAAGAGGGGGCTCCTCCACGATTCCCGTGTCGATGCCTTTCAGCCAGTGATCGAACCAGCGAAGCGATTCGTAGGCGTATTGATACAGCGGCCGGTCCAGGTACACGGGCGGACCGACAGTCAATTTTTTCGGGCCTTTCCACTTTTCGATTGCGCGGATGTCGCCCGGCAGATGTAGGCCGTAGAGTCCCCAATCGCCGCCAAAATAAGCGGGGATTTTGGAATTCTCGAAATTCACGGTGCGTTCTTTGTGAAATTCGTTGCACAGGTTATTTACGATGATGTCGACGAGCATGGAATTCGCGCCCGCGTCGGGATTGCTCAGGGCGTCCACTAGATACGGGACGACGGAAATTTCCGGATCGGCGAGCGCGGCTTCGATGGCCTGGGAATATTTCGCCTCGCCCCATTTTTCTTTCAGGGTATTTTTCGTGTGGAAGTGGGGGCCGTTGGAGGACACCCAATGCGACATGAAACCGTGATTGAAAATTCCTCCGTGATAGTAGAGGTCGCGGTAAATATCCGTCCAACCGTAGGGGGAAAAGATGGCACGCAGATGAGGGGGATTTAATGCCGCAACGCGCTTGGAGACGCGCGAGAAATGCGACACGCCGGTCATTCCGACGTTGCCGTCGCACCAAGGCTGGCGGGCTGTCCATTCCACCGCTTCGTACACGTCTTGAATCGATTGCGGGTCAATGTTTCCGAAGATGCCGCCGGACTTGTGCGTCCCTGTGATGTTGACGATGAGGAGCGCGTAACCGCGACGAACGTAGAAATTGAAGTCGCCCGTTTCCATGAAGCCGCGAGCGTAGGAGAAGCCGATCGGCATAAGTTCCACGGACTGCGCCGCTTTGGAGTAGGCATGGACCGCGAGCAGCGCTGGAAATTTTCCAGGCGCGTCGGGCCGGAAAATATCCGAGTCGAGCGTCACTCCGTCGCGAATGGGAATCGCGACGTCGCGCTCGATCTTGATTCCGTACTTTCGCGGCGAGGTCTGCCACTTCGTCGAAAACACTTTTCATCCTCCAAGCCGTTCAATTCAGGAATGCTGCGCGGCGAACCGTGGCGCCGGCGTCTCGCCGGCGGTTCTACTAATTCCCAAGGGTCGCAAAAACGCCGGCGAGACGCCGGCGCCACAACTTATCGCGACGCACTTCTTGCACGCTGTTGCTTCTAAGTTCTGTGTCCTCGGCGAATAATCCGGGCTACCGCAATTTTCGTAACGGTGCGAACTAGCGGGATAATATACAATTGTTATGAGTTTCGGAGCCAAAAAACGGATTCCGGGTGAATCGCTACCGACTAGAGTGCAACTTTCGCTCGGTGCCTGTCATCGTAGTGAAAGTCACTCTATCAATAAAGGCGCGCCATGGCAGACTCAATTTCTGTAGCGTCTCAGGTGCAGGCCCGATCGGCCGCCCACGTTTCCGCGGCCACGGACTCGGTGCCCTGGTATATCTGGTCCTGCCTCATTGCGGTCATTTCCAGCGTGATCGGCGGCGCGTGGGACATCTCCTGGCATGAGAGCGTTGGCCGCGACACGTTTTGGACGACGCCTCACATCCTCATTCAGTTGTGCGGCGTGATATCGGGCATTTGCTGTGGGTATCTGATTCTCTCGACCACTTTCCAGAAAAATTCTACCTTGCGCGCGAATTCGATTTCGATGTGGGGCTTTCGCGGGCCCATGGGCGCGTTCCTGTGCGCCTGGGGCGGCGTGGCCATGATTACTTCGGCGCCGTTCGACAATTGGTGGCATGCGGCCTACGGCCTGGACGTGAAAATTCTCAGCCCGCCGCACGTTTTGCTGGCGCTGGGGATGACCGGCATCCGCTTCGGCACAGTGATCCTGATCATTTCCGAAATGAACCGCGCCCAGGGCGAACACCGCGTCAGGCTGGAGCGACTGCTATTCTTTTCATTTATTTTCTTGTTTGGCATGACGGTCGGTATCGCTCAGGAATACACCTTCCGTTTTTTCATGCACGGCGCAACGTTTTATTTGGTGGCCTCGCTGATCGCGCCGATTTTGTTTGCTGCCATAGCGGCGGCTACGAAGCACCCGTGGGCCGCAACCATTACGACGGGGCTGTACATGGCCACGCATCTGGCCTTCACCTGGATCTTGCCTCTCGTCCCTGCGGAACCCAAGCTCGGTCCGGTCTATCAAAAAATCACGCATCTCGTTCCGCCGGATTTTCCGATGTTATTGATCGTGCCCGCGATTGTTTTTGATCTGGTGCGGCGCCGGATTGGAGGATGGAACCGGTGGTCTCAGGCGGGGGCGCTCGGCGCGTCGTTCCTCGCCAGCTTTATCGCGGTGCAGTGGCCGTTCGCGGATTTTCTGATGTCCCCGGCTTCACGCAACTGGATTTTCGCGACCAATAATTTCCCTTATTTCGTTCGTCCAAGGTCTCCCTGGGTGCTCAATTTTTTTGTCCCGACGGAAGCAAATGTCACGGCCTTCTGGATTCGGATGGGCGTCGCGCTGCTTGCGGCGGTCATCATGATTGAAATTGGAACTCGTTGGGGCGACTGGATGCGGGAGATTCGCAGATGAAGCGAAGCGGGAAGTAAGCAGTGGTTGCCACGGGTTGAGCGCAGATTTCTGTGGTTCTCCACGCAACATTCATTCTGTCTCAAAACTTTATGCGATCACGGATACAACTCCTCGGACTCTTAGCTCTGCTCCTGGCTACTGCCCTTCCTCTTAGCGCACATGTTGGGAGCCCGGACGTTTTTTATGAAGGCAACGCCGGACCGTATCGCCTCTTCGTCACCGTTCGCGTTCCTCAAGTGATTCCGGGCGTAGCTGAAATTCAGATTCGCGGAGAATCGGGGGACGTGCGCGCGATCCGCGTCGTTCCGATGCGGCTCGCGGGCCCGGGATCCAACCTGCCCCCCACGCCCGACCTCGCCGTGCAGTCCAAAGATGACCCGCAATTTTTTACCGCCAGCCTTTGGCTGATGGAGTCCGGCGCGTTGCAGGTGCGCGTGCTCGTGGACGGCGCACAGGGCCAAGGAGAAGTCTCCTTGCCCGTACCGTCCTCCGCGCAGAAAACACTGCCCATGCAGAAATCTCTTGCTGGTCTCCTGCTTGGGCTCATGCTGCTTCTGGCCGTCGGCGTAGTCTTCATCGTCGGTGCCATCGTGCGCGAAGGCAACCTCGAAGGCGGCGAAGCCCCAAGCGATTCCCGGAATCGCCGCGCGCGCCGCGCCATGCTGGTCACCGCGGTTCTGGTCGCCGTCCTGCTTTTTCTCGGCAAAGCCTGGTGGGGTGTGAATGCGGCGGACTTTCAACGTAGAGTGGATTTTTTCAAGCCTCCGGCAGCCGCGCTGAATTTCGTTGACGGCCAGCGCCTGGAGATCCGCGTGGAAGGCAAGGACACTCGGACGGAGCGCGCGGAATTCCGTTCTCCGGCCTATCTCCACTTAGGCGACGTCATCCCGGACCATGGCCACTTGATGCACTTGTTTCTTCTTCGCGTCCCGGAATTGGACGCCATGTGGCACCTTCATCCTGACTCGATTCCGGGAGACGCATTCGCGGTGGACTTGCCGGATATGCCCGCCGGCCGCTATCAAGTTTTTGCCGATGTGGTCGATCCGCGCGGCTATCCGTGGACGCTTATCGGCAACATCGACCTTCCGCAAATCGCGGGCAAACCTCTGACGGGCGACGATTCCGCGTGGTCCGGTGCGCCGCTCGTTTCGTCTGCCGCCGATTCCACAAACTCGCCGATCCCGGACGGCGGGCACATTGTTTGGCAACGCCCGGCGGGTCCCTTGAAAGCCGGCGTTCCCTTTGAATTCACATTTGCCGTGCAAGATAAAGACGGCCGGCCCGCGCGAGACATGGAACCCTACAAGGGAATGGCTGGACACGCTGAATTCGTCCGCTCCGATTTGAGTGTTTTTGCGCACGTGCATCCCGCGGGATCGGTGTCCATGGCGGCTTTGGAGTTGGCGCAGGACGGACTTTCGAGCGCTGCGGATTCCGCGCAAATGCCAATGTCAATGCCGATGCCTGCGGCAACGTCCATGCCGATGCAGGAAGCCGGCCCGCTTCCGCCGGAAGTGCGCTTCCCTTACGGGTTTCCTCAGGCCGGTGAGTATCGCATTTTTGTGCAGATTAAGCGCGGCGGGCGCGTCGAAACCGGCGTGTTCGATGCTGGTGTCCAGTAGGACAGGCTTCAGCCTGTCGGGTTTGTGATCGGACTCCGGGCGGAAAACCGACAGGCTGAAGCCTGTCCTACTTGAAGCGCGGAAACAGCTTCAGGGCGTTGTCGCGATTGACTGCCTTCTTGACCTCGGGTGAGACCTGATAGTTATCCCAGCCGTTGGCCGTTGGGGCGACTGCGCGATAGGGAAAATCACTGCCAAACAATATTTGAGTGGTCGGCACGAGATTCATTAACGCCGCGAGAGACGAATTGTTCGTCGCGTTGGCAATGTCGTAGTTCAATTTCTTCAGCTCATAGAGGACGCCGTTTGGGACGCGCGAGGCGAGTGCGCTGCGCGCTTGAAAAAAACCGTTGATGCGCGCGGCCAGGACGGGCATGGTCCCGCCGGAATGGCAGAAGATGAACCGAATGTCGGGGCAGCGGGCAAACGTGCCGTTCACGAGAAAACTCGTGATCGCGCGCGTCGTGTCGAAAACGAACTCGATTACGTTGGACGGGATTCCGGGGATCAGATTCGCGCAGCAGCACGGCTCGGTCGGATGGACGAAAACGATGGCTTTGCGGCGATTCAGCTCGTCAAATACCGATGCAAATTCCGGGTCGCCCGGCCATTTGTCGTCGTAACTTGTCTGCAGGTAGGCGCCGTCCGCTCCCAGCGCGTCAAAGGCGTGTTCGATCTCCGCAAGACTGCCATCCACATCCGGCAGCGGGAGCGCGGCAAATGAGCCGAACCGGCCCGGATAATCTTTGGAAAGCCGCGCTCCGTATTCGTTCGAGATACGCGCGAGCTTGCGGGAATTTTCCTTGCCCTTGTACCACGCGCCAGGAACCGGCAGCGACAGAATGGCTGACGCGACGCCGAACTGCTCCATCTGCTCCAGCGTAACGTCGGGAGTCCACATGAGAACCGTTGAGTCACCTGAAGTAATTTCAAGGATGCGGTCCCGCGTGAGGCTTGCATAATCCGGCGGCAGCATGTGGTGATGCACGTCGATGCGGCGCGGATTAGTCGGCGCTTTCGCAGCGGGATCGGCAGGCAACGCATTGCTAGCGCACAAGGGCGGACCTCCTCAAACTATTCTTTCGCATCGAGCATAACGAAGGCTACCCGGCACGGTTGATTTCCCCGGTTCACCCAAGCGTGGTTGGTGCCTCGCTGTATGACCACATCGCCCGCCTTCAAATGAATCTCCGAATCGTCAAGGAGCATGTCGATCTCGCCGGACATAATCAAGGCATAGTCGACGGTCTTTGTCCGGTGCATGGCGGGGCTGCGCAGCTTTTCTCGGGAGGCTCCTTCGGGTGCGAGGCCGATGCCTCGAAGGATTCGGACCCGGGTCTCGTAATCGGCCTTCACTTCGCTTTCCGGGGCAAACTCGACCACGCGGAAGATCGTGCCTCCGGGAGGCGCCACCACGCCGACTTTCTTATCGGCCGCGTCTTCTTGATTGGAAAGGTCGGCCGGAATGGAATCCGTCACCCAAAGAAGAGTGTTTGTAACACCTAACTCTTCGCGGCGGAGAACAGTTGTGGCCACGGCATCGATCATCGCGATTGCCTTGCCGGTTGCATCTTTCCCAGTAACGACACGACGAATGGAAGAAGCCACGGTCACCCCCTGAAGAGTGCGAGTGAAAGTCCAGGTTCAAAAGCGCCAGCGGCTAAAGCCGGGCAAATCCTGTTGCGTTTCGTCACGGCTTGAACAGGCTGCGGAAAAATCTGCCAGTCTAGGTTCTTGGCTTTCCGAACCACTTTTTTTTCGAGTCCAGCGGCCATTTTTCTTGCTATTCCGCTCTTCGTTTCGCGGTTGTTGCGCCCCTCCGAAGACACCACGGCCTTCACCTACACCGCCGGAATCAGTTTCACGAGACGCAGCAGATTGGCCGCCGTGGCCAACAAGCGGAACAACCAGTTCACCTTCTTCACTCCGCGCACCTTCACCTGCCGTAGAATGCTGTTCAATTTCGCCCAACCAAACACTTTCTCGACTAGCTTGCGCTTCTTCTGGCTGATGGCGTAGCCCGGGTCGCACCGTTCCTGCTCGGTCAGCCAGTTCGGCCACTTGGGATTGGGTTCGTACTCGGCCACATGCGGGATCACTTTCCGCTCCCGCAATCCGGCGATGAATTCTTTCTCCTGATACAACTTGTCGGCTCCCAGCGTGATCGCCGCAGTGTGCTGGTCCACCCGCCCCGGGCTCCGGCCCCACTGATCCAGCATCGCCAGCGCCGCTTCTCGTTCGGCCGAGGTGGCGCATGGCGTGGCCAAGGCCGCCATCACCAGTCCGTTGCGATTCTCCGTTATTAGGTGTCCCAAAAAACTCGGCTGCGCTTGCCCCGCAGCGCTCTTCTTGAACAACCGCGCCTCGGGATCGCTCTTGGATTCGTGCGTGTCGCGCAGCAGCTTCTTTCCGCGCGATCCGCTTCCTTTCTCCGGCGGCTTCTGCTTGGGCACGAAACTCTTCCGGCTGGCCCAAGCCTGGATCAGCGTCCCGTCCACCGTGAAGTGTTCCTCGCTCAGCAGATCGTGTTCCCCCGCTTGCCGCAGCACCGCCTCCAGCAAGCGTTGCGACACCTCTCCCGCCATCAGCCGCTCCCGATTCTTCGTGAACACCGTCACATCCCACACCGGATCATCCGGATTCAATCCCACAAACCACCGGTACAACAGGTTGTAATCCAACTGCTCCATCAGCTGCGTCTCGCTGCGGATCGAATACAGCGCCTGCAACAGCAGCGCCCGCAACAATCGCTCCGGCGCGATCGACGGTCGTCCTCGGCGCGCGTACAGCGCCTCAAAATGACTCCACATCTCCTCCAGCCCGCGATCCACCATCGGCCGAATCCGCCGGAGCGGGTGATCGCGGGGAATCCGTTGTTCCAATGGAACGTAGCTGAATACTTCGCTTTGTTTTTCGTCTGGTCCGCGCATGTCGTCTTAGATGTGCAGCATTCTCTCCAGTTGCCAAACAGACGAATTTTTCCGCAGCCTGTGAAGCCGTGACCCACAAACATTTCTGTGCAGCCGCGCCGCAATGGAACTTGAACTCGCTCTAAATGCCGAGAGCGCGTTCGGCGTTGCCGTGGAAGATGCGCTCCTTAATTTCATCGGTGTAGCCGAGCTCGTCCCATTCGCGCAGCACGCGTTCGTACGGGATGCTGGGATAATCGCTGCCAAAAATAATTTTCTCCTTCAGGCGGCCACGAATATCTTTTTTCAGCTGCGGCGGAAAATATTGCGGCGCCCAGCCCGACAGCTCCCAGTACACGTTGCCCTTGTGCAGGGCCACGGCGGTCATTTCATCCACCCAGGGCCAGCCGGGGTGCGCGGCCAGGATCGTCAAGGCCGGAAAGTCCGCGGCCAGTTCATCGATGGCCGAGGGATGGGCGTGGCGGATCTTGGCGCCCATGCCGCCAGGCATTCCGGCGCCCATCCCGGTGGTGCCTACGTCAATCATGACGGGCACTTTCAATTCGTTGATGAGTTCGAATAAAGGGTAGAGGCGGCGATCGTTTACCGCGAAATGGCCCATGATCGGGTGGAAGTGGAATCCCAACATGCCGAGATCTAGAATGGCGTGCCGCGCCTCGCGAAGGGCTGTCTCCCCTTTGAATGGATCGACCGCAGCCCAGGATTGGATGATTCGCTTCGGGTGGCGTTTTTGCATCGCCGATACGAAATCGTTCGAACAGGGGGGCGTGCCGATGGTCGTTTCCAAGTCCAGGGCGACGAGAATCGCCTCGACGCCCGCGGCCGCGAATTCCTGTACGACTTCCTCCTCTTGTTTCGGCACCCAGGGCCGGTTCCAGTAGGCGGCGAGAGCGTCGACGTAGGGCTGCTGGCAGGCGATCCACTCGCGCGTGTTCGGGTAGCAATGAACGTCGATGATTCTCATGCGTCCTTCCGGTCAATCACCTTTTTTGCAATTTAAGCCGATGCGCTGTCCTTGCTTTTTTGTTCCAAAATCATTTTCTGCGAAATCGTCTCCGTCAGCGTTTTCTTGGAAACTTTTCCGAACGGGGACAGCGGAAAATCCTGCATGATTTCCAGCCGCTCGGGGAGCTTGTACTTGGCGATTTCCTTGCCGAGCAGAAAATGTTTCAACTCGTCGAAGTTCAGCCGCGCGTTTTCGCGCAGCAGGACGCACGCGCACATCCGCTCACCCAGGACAGGGTCCGGCACGGGAACGCAGGATACGTTCTTCACAGAGGGATGCGAGAGGATCAGGTTTTCGATTTCCTCGGCGCTGATTTTTTCGCCGCCGCGATTGATGAGGTCTTTCTTTCGTCCCTCCACGATGTAGTTGCCGGATTTGTGCCGGCGCATCAGGTCGCCGGAACGGTAAAAACCATCGGAAGTGAACGTACGCGCATTGTATTCCGGAACACCGAAGTAACCTCGCAGCGTGTAGGGGCCCCGGCAGCAGAGTTCGCCGACTTCACCGCCGAGAATTTCGCGATCGTCATCATCCAGCAGGCGCACTTCGTCATCCGGCGAGACCGGACGGCCAACCGTTTCCTGGCTGACGTCCAGCGGATCGTCCAACCGGACGAACATCAGGAGGCCCTCGGACATTCCGAAATTCTCTTGCACGAACGCGCTGGGGATGAGCCTCTTGGAGAGCAAACGCACCTCGGGCAGCATGGACTGGCCGCCGCTTTGAATGATCTTCAGGGAAGAAAGGTCGTGGCGGCTGACGGCCGGATCGTGCAACAAACGGATCAGAAGCGCGGGAACGACTTTGATATGAGTGACGCGGTGTTTCTCGATCAAGGCGCAAACGTCTTCAGGCCGGGCGCTGGTGCTGAGCACTGCCCTGCCCCCGTGAAAAAGAAAACCTTGAATACCGGGACACGCGAGAGGAAGGTTGTGCGCGATGGGCAGAATAACGAGCAAGACTGAATCCTCTCCGACCGCGCAAACTTTGGAAGCCATTTTGGAGTTGTACGCGTAATCATTGTGCGAGCGGGGAATCAACTTTGGAATTCCTGTCGTTCCCCCGGAAAGCTGAAAGATGGCGGGATCGTCGGGATCGATTTGGATTTTGGCCAGCGCTGATGCGGGCAGCGTCGCCGGCTTGGCAATCAATTCCGGCAGCGAAAGAAAGCCTGGGCGCGCAGGTCCAAGAACTATGCCATGGCGCAGGCCGGGAACTTTTTGGCGGATGCGCTCGACCATGGCGCAGTAGTCAAAATCGCCCTGCTGGTCCGGGACGACGCAGGCAACGGCGCCTGAAAGCTCCACGAACTGGCTGATCTCGGCAAAGCGGTGCGGCATGAGCGCTGCAATCGGAATGCAACCGATCTTCTGAAACGCCAGATAGAGGACGACAAACTCGGCGACATTCGGCAATTGCACCACGATCCGGTCCAACGGATGGAAGCCGATTTCCAGCAGATTCAGGGCCAGGTTGTCCGACATGCGATCGAGGTCGCCGTAGGTGATGGAGCGATCCCGGTCGAGCAGCGCGACTCGCTTTTCATATTTATCGAAAACGATTCTGTATTCCTGCGCCAGAGTTTTATCTATCCAATAGCCCTTTTCGCGGTAGCGTTTGGCAAATTCTGGCGGAAATGGAACGACCCCATCCAGCACGAGTGACCCTCCCTTAGCAATTGTTTCTCACTGCAATTCCGATAAGTGGAACGCAGGAACTTCGTAGCGCCCCGACCGTGTCGGGGTGATTCTTCTAGTCTCTACACACCGCAAAAACGCCGGCCCCTCTTGGATCGGGACGAGCGAGACGCCTTCGCTACGTTGTTGCGGCATAGCCGCCGTCGATCACAATGATCTCACCGTTGACGAAGCGATTGCCGGTAATCAGATTGACGATGACCTCGGCAACGTCCTCGGCGGTCGCGCAGCGGCGCAAGGGCGTGCTCTTCGCGCGGCGCGCCATCAAGTCATCATACCTGTCCGCCAGCATGCGTTTCATCCAGTCGCCCTCCATCCAACCGGGAGCGACTGCGTTGACGCGGACGTTCTGGAGCGAGATTGAGAGCCAGCAGCTTGGTGAGGCTCACCACAGCGGCCTTGCTTGCTGCATAGGGCAGCGGTTGCGGCCCTGGGCGAAGGCCGACAATGCTGGCGGTGTTGACGACGCTGCCGCGGGCGGCCTTCAGAAAAGGCGCGGCGGCGCGCGTTACTTGAAACATTCCCCGCACGTTTACCGCGAAGACGCGATCCCATTCCTCGGCCGTCATGGCCTCGAAATCGCCAGGCTTGACGTTCGATGTTGTGCCCGCGTTGTTCACCAGCGCGTCGAGGCGTCCGAATTCCTGGTGGACGGTCGCGAGCATTTTGCGCACCAGCACGTCGTCGCTCACGTCGCATTTGAATAGCAGAGTCTTGGCTCCCTTGGCCTGTGCGAGCGAAGCCGTTTCTTGCGCCGCCTGTTCGCTGCGGCTGTAGTTGATCGCTGCGTCGAAGCCAGCCGCTGCCAAAGCTACCGCGGCCGCGCGACCGATGCCTGTGGCTGCGCCTGTGATCAATGCGACTGGCCTGCCTTGCGTCATGAAATCGTCTCCCTTTGTAGACAGCCAAATCTCAAATTCGGGGGCCCGGTGTGTCGCCCCTGCCGGGGCTTTCTCTCTCTCGGGCGCATCCATTCCCACCGCTCACGCGGTGGGCTACGATCTTTCGACCCTCCGGGGCTGTGGAGAACTTTGTTTCGCCGGATTAGTGTAACGCCAACCTTCAGGTTGGCAGTTTACAATCGAGCAGATGCCCGTCCGCCGCGGCGGACGGGCGCTACAAAAACCAAAATCACTTTGAATTACAGACTCACCAAAGCAGACCATCGCGCGGGTACTTAGGACGCGCCAACGGCGCTCGCTGTTGCCGTAAGCTCGCGCGACGGGCGGGAACTTGCAAACACAATTGCGATGGCGCCGATCAGTGACGCCGCGCCAATGGCCACGAACAAGCCCGCCGTGCCTGGCGTATGTTGCTGGAGCAAGCCTGTGACGAATGGGCCGAGAATTCCTCCGGCGCGTCCGACTCCCAGCATCATGCCGACGGCAGTGCCGCGCACTTCGGTATCATAAGATGCCGCGGTGAAATTGTTCAGGACGTTTTGACCGCCCAGAATGCAGAATCCGGCGGCGCCCACGCAGAGGACGTTCAGCGCGTGTACGTTGAACAGAACGAGTATGCCGACCGAAACGGCCCCGCCGAGCCACCACACCGCCATCGCCTCGCGGTCCTTGCCGCCTCGGTCCGCGATGTAACCGCAAAGGAGCGAACCGACGAAGGCCATGGCCTGGATCAAGGCCCCGAAACTAAAGCTCGTCGCGAATCCCTCGCCGCGCTGCATCATGGCCGTGGGGACCCAGCCGGAAAGTCCCCAAATCCCAAACAAGATAAAGAATGCCGAAACCCAGACGGATAAAGTCGTTCTCCGGTATCGGGGCGACAACAGCAGCGACACGGAAGCAGGACGATCGCTCGGCTCCGGAAACATGAATCTCTCACCGGGAACCGTATAGCGCGCGGCCTGCGAAGGATTCAGGCGGCAAAGAACCTGCGCGATGCCCTGCCAATTGCCGCGCATGGCGGAAAATTGCAGCGACTCCGGAAGCGCCACATGGCAAACCAGGACCAGCACAATCGACAGCGACGCGGCGTAATACAGCGCCTGCCAGCCGAACATCGGAGTGAGATAAATTCCAATGGCTGCGGCGACGATGCCGCCGGAGGCCCAGCCCAGCGCCCAGCCCCACATGGAAAAAGTGTTGGCCAGGCGGCGCGGCGCATATTCGTTGACGTAGGTCACGCCGAGCGGCAAGAGCGCGCCCATGCCGAGTCCGGTGAGTAACCGGAGGCCGCAGAAGGTTAAGAACGACAGGCCAAGGGCCGCGGTTGCGAAGCTAAAAATCGTCACGATCCACAGCGACCCGAGGAGCGTCGATCGCCGCCCGTATCGATCGGAGAATTTTCCCTGCAGAAGCGAGCCGATCATGAAGCCGATCAGACCGCTGGAGACGAGCCACCCCGCCTGGCCCGCGGCCAGATGCCACGGCTTCATCACGTAATGGATGACGTAGGCTGGATTGAAAGTATCGTAGCCGTCAAAAAACACAACCATGCCGATGAGCAGAGCGAGAAAGCGATGATACGGCCCGATGGGAGCGTTTGCGATTTCCTCGCGAACGTCGATCATCCGAGGCACACCTGCGCACAGCCTTGGATGGATTGCGAGGATGGTCCAGTTTGCCGCATCTCCGGCTGCCGCTTTTTGTGCAACCAAATATTCTTGATTGGGAACCTGTTCAGTTTAGACGCGTTCCCCGCGTTGTCAAGCAAACGCCAAGAATTGCGGCGACCGCGAATGGTCATTCGCTCGAATCCCGATATCGAAATTTTGTTGTTGGCCTATGGAAACGAATTCCTATCCACAGGTACCGGCGACCAGGGACAAAAGGGTGCTTGCATGCAGGAGTCGATCACCTCGGCGTTGCTCATAAGGCACAATGAGGGAACCCGCCGCTCTTTAATTCAGGCCATCCGGTTGACTCGACACTTCCAGAATGTATAATCTGCGCGTTCGCAGATGATCTAGCAATACGCGATTGGGGGCGTGATCTAATATGAAAACTCCCTGCCGATTTGTGTATCCCTGGCTTGCAATCCTGGTAGCGCTGCCATTCCTTCTGAGTAGCTGCGGAAGTTCGTACTCAGCTCCGCCGGCTCCGACGACCTACACCATTGGGGGAACGGTGGTAAACCTTTCGGGTGCCGGGAACAGCCTCGTCCTGCAGGACAATGGCGGCAACAACCTGTCAGTCACTGCCAACGGGAGCTTCACGTTCACCACGGCTGTCGCCAGTGGCGGCGCTTATGCCGTAACGGTTTCTACGCAGCCTTCCAGCCCGGCGCAATCCTGCAGTGTCGCCAATGGCACGGGATCGGCCAGCGCCAATGTGACCAACATCGCAGTGAATTGCGGCCATAACGAATGGGCGTGGATGAGCGGATCAAACGTTTCAGGTAACACCGGCACGTACAATGGTGCGGCTGGGACTAACGTTCCAGGGTTTCGAAATTTTGGAGTAGTCAGTTGGACGGACACCTCTGGAAATCTCTGGCTGTTCGGTGGGAACGAACTCGCTGCGAACCCTGCCACCAATTATTCCGGGGACCTGAACGACCTCTGGAAATACAACATTGCCAGCGGCCAATGGACATGGGTAAGCGGGTCAAGTTCTATCAACTCGAATCCGAACTACGGTACGATAAATATGGCCGCTTCGACCAACGTCCCGGGGGCGCGGGATAGCGGCGTCGGTTGGATTGATTCCTCCGGAAACCTCTGGCTCTTCGGAGGAGAAGGTATCGATTCGACCGGGGCCTTTGGGTATTTAAACGATCTGTGGGAATACTCGGTGAGTATGAACGAATGGACCTGGATGGGCGGGTCGAACTTGGCCAATCAAAATGGGAATTTCGGCACCATGAATGTGACGGCCGCGACCAACGTCCCCAGTGCCCGAGGCTTTTCTACCGTCCAAAATATATCCGGAAATGTCTGGCTCTTTGGCGGGTTTGGAAATGATTCGGCCGGAACGCAAGACAATCTGAGTGATTTGTGGGAATACAGTAGCGGCGAATGGACGTGGATGGGCGGATCGGAATTCGTCGATGAGGTAGTTTTCTACGGTATGAAGGGCACGGCTGCGATGGCCAATACCCCGGGGTCGCGCTACAGTCCCGCAACTTGGACGGATACTTCGGGAAACTTCTGGCTTTTCGGTGGGAGCCATGAGGAAGCGGACGGGATGACGTTCGATTTTTTTAACGACCTGTGGGAGTACTCGACCGTAAGCAAGGAGTGGACCTGGGTCAACGGGACGAATCTTCTCAACCAGAATGGCACTTATGGGGTACTCGGTACGCCAGCTTCAGGCAACACCCCAGGGGCGCGGAGCAATCTTTTCAGTTGGACCGATCCGTCCGGAAATTTCTGGCTCTTTGGAGGGTTCGGAAACGATTCGACCGTGCCACAAGTCGAGTTGAATGATCTGTGGGAATACTCGGTCGGTAACAATGAGTGGACCTGGCAGAACGGACCAAAGATGGGCAATGGGAATGGCACCTTCGGCACTCTGGGCCAGTTGGCTCCGGGGAACATTCCTCAGGCCCGAGACGGAGGCGCCAGTTGGACGGATGCCTCTGGAAATTTCTGGCTATTTTCCGGGGAAGGAACTAACTTTTATAATGACTTGTGGATGTATTTCCCCTGAGGACGCGCCGAACGTCTTCGCTAACTCGGCCTGCACTTCTTGGGCGCCTCCGAGTCGGGACGCCCTTGCTATCAAGATATAGAAGCAACGAACAACCGCCCTTCAGAACTTTATAGCGAATCTCAACGCATGCGCGCTACAGGGTCTTCTTCCGGTCGGCCGATCCGGGGCCACAGTAATCCGAAGACCAGCCAGACCAGGCCCGCCGCGATCACGATCAGCATCAACAGGCGCAGCGCCTTCGCCAGCGGAGCGGCGTCCAGCGCCGGCCAGCGAATTTGATACTGGTGAAATACTTCCCAGCGGTCGATCATCCAGTGCCATGCGGTATGGGCCACGATTGCCGACAGGATGATCGTGCCCATTCGTTCGGCCACCACGTAGCGGAAGAGAAGCTCCAAAGCGGGGATCATCAGCGCCAGGATGAGAAGCTGTCCAAGCTCAACGCCAATGTTGAAGGAAAGCAGCGAAGCCAAGAGGTGCGAGCCCGCGAACTGCATCGTCTGCCGCAATGCGAACGAGAAGCCGAAACCGTGGACCAAGCCGAACCCGAACGTGATCATCCAGCGGCGCTGCACGGTGGCGCCGCCAACGATGTTTTCCAGCGCCATGTACACGATGGACATGGCGATCAGCGTGTCGATGAGCGGCGGGAACCACAGCGCGTCCGGCGCGAGATTGTAGGCCGAGGCGATCAATGTGATCGAATGCGCGACGGTGAATGCCGTGACCACAGGGATGAGCGCGCGGAAACGCCGGAACGGGATCACCAGGCAGAACAGAAACAACAGATGGTCGGTCCCATCCAGAATGTGAAAGAAACCCAGCTTCACGAACTGCCCGGCGGCCTGGAACCAGCCCGGATCGAGGTGGACCAGCCCCGGATCGCCGAGGAATTCAAACGCGCGGATCGCTCCGCCCGGCGGCAAGAATCGAAGAGCGATGACGACCCGCGCGGCCAGCCGGTCCAGGGCGGGATGAATCGAAAAGCGGGACTGGTCGGATTGAATGGGGTACTCAAAGAGTACGTCCAGCATCAACTGGTCCCAGAAAACGGTCGTGCCATTCGAGAGTTTCGGGCCGGTGACATGCGCGAACGCCTGGCCGTAAGACGCGAAGGACGGATCGGACTCGAGAGAGAGGCGCGTCTGCACGATGCGCGGCTTCGGCAGGCGCTCGTCTCCTTCATAGACATCGATGAAATCAGAGACCCACAAACTCGCGGCTTCACGCAGCATTGGATCCACGCGGTCGAAGTCCAGATAGCCCTGATCGCGTTCGGGGAATTCCACGTCACGCATGGTTTTGAGGGGCACGCGGACCAGGATATTCAGGTGATTCCCCGCCGGCTTGAAAAACATCTGAACCGTCGCGTCGCTGGGGATGTCGTGAGCCGCAAGAGGGTGCGCGGACGCGACACACAGGAGCGCCAAGAGCGCGGCGATGGTACGATACGCGGAAATGTTGCGGGACATGGACCCAAAGCGTAATCGTTGCGTGTGGCTGCTGACAAGCAAAATTCGGGGGATTCCATTTGCCCCACGATAGATTGCGATAAATCCTACGGGTGGTCTGCTTCCATCGCCTCCCGCTGACATTCATCAGTTAGCATCGCCGAACCTGCCCCATTGACATCAATAACCAACATGGCGCACTCTCGCGCACGTCAAGGGTTCAGCGAGCAAAATGAGATGGTTGACAAGTTTAAGCACACACGTGAAGAAATAAACGCTCTGCTGCGTGACCTGCGGAGAGTTTACAAACGCAATGACGAGCGAGAGTTTATGCAGGTTTTGCGGAACCACGGGATAAACGACGAAGACCCGCGGTTCGCGGAGATCGTGAGCTTTTTCCGCGCCTTGCAGAGCGGGAAGGCCTGATAGCTAAGGCATGGATTTCTTTACGCATAGCCCTAGCTTCCGCTGGCGGTAATGTACTGAAATGGGCCAAGAGGATTTCGGCCGTTCTCTCAACTGCCTTATCGAGGATGGTCTTTTTCTTCGCCATTGAATTTACAGCGTAGCAGCAAATGTGTTGCGCCGCAATAGAACCTACATTGTACCGTTACCCAAGCCACCGTTTGAGAACAATTCCTGGTTTGACACCGTTCAGCCCGCAAAATTCGGCGCCGCTTGAAACCGAATTGTGTATACTTCGGGGCGCTATCTGCGCCGCGATCTCAGGTCTCATGATTTCAACCCATCGCCTGGGCTACGGCAATCAAAAAAATCGGCACCTCGCAAGAGAGGATGGCATTTATGAAGCGAAATTTGTGCATTGGCGCGGCTTTTCTCGCGCTCATCGCGGCGCTCGGATTCGGAACGAGAGTGCTGGAAAAGAAGGCTGCCGTGGAGGCCGCCACCGTACAGGCGCCCATGTTTGAAGTGGATCCGATGTGGCCGAAGCCGCTGCCGAATCATTGGGTGGTCGGAATGACGATCGGCGTATCGGTGGATGCCCAGGACAATGTTTGGATCATTCATCGAGGCGGCTCGCTGGAATTCAAGGAAAAATATGGCGACACGAATCCCCCAGGCGCGGATTGCTGCGTAACAGCGCCGCCGGTTCTCGAATTTGATAAAGCTGGGAATCTGATCGGCCATTGGGGCGGACCCGGAAAAGGATATAACTGGCCGAATTCCAATCACGGAATTACCGTGGACTACAAGGGCAACGTCTGGATTGGCGGGAATGGCCGCACGGTTGATCCCAAAATAATGGATACAGGCGCCAGCAATGTGCCCGAAGCAAGCCAGCCGGGCGCCTATGCGGACAATCAAATCCTGAAGTTCACCCAGGACGGAAAATTTCTGATGCAGATCGGGCATCCGTTCAAGAGCAAGGGCAGCAACGACGTCGAAAACTTGAAGGGGCCGGCGAAAATGTTCGTCGATCCGAAGACGAATGAACTGTACGTCGCCGACGGGTATGGCAACAAACGCGTCATCGTGTTCGACGCCGATACCGGTCAGTACAAGCGGCACTGGGGCGCCTATGGGCACAAGCCGGACGACACCGACCCCGGCAATTACAATCCGGACGCGCCCATCGATCAGCAGTTCCGCAGTCCAGTGCACTGCGCGCAACTGGCGGACGATAATCTGCTGTATGTGTGCGACCGCGTGAACGATCGCATCCAGGTTTTCAAACCGGACGGTACGTTCGTCAAGGAACAGATCATCGAAAAAAGGACGCTTGGCGACGGTTCGGTTTGGGACATTGCCTTCTCGAAAGATCCGAAGCAAACGTACATTTATCTGTCAGACGGAGCCAACGAGAAGATCCATATCCTGTTGCGCGACACCCTTCAGGAAGTCGCCAATTTCGGCGACGGTGGACGCCAACCGGGCCAGTTCTACGCCGTCCACAGCATCGCGACGGACTCGAAGGGCAACATTTACACGACGGAGACGTACCGCGGCCAGCGGTTGCAGAAATTCGTCTACAAAGGCATGGGCCCGGTAACGAAAGTGGATGAGGGCGTTCTTTGGCCAAAATCAGCTAAGTAAAATAGAAAGCGGCGGATTGTGTCGCGTTTCGCGACCGGTTCAAACTTGCTTCTGAATCGTCCGCCGCGTAGCCATTCCGCGGAATGCTTGAGACCTGGGAGGAGTTATGCGCAAGAGGCTTTTGCTTGCGATCGTTGTTGCGGTCGGCCTGTCATCACTTGTCCTGTGGGCGCAGCAAAAGAAGGCGCTGGAAGTTTATTTCGTCGACGTGGAAGGCGGGCAGTCAACCCTGTTCGTTTCGCCCAGCGGCCAATCCCTGCTGGTCGATACAGGCTGGGCCGGACCGCGCGACGCCGGGCGCATTGCCAGCGTTGCAAAACTGGCGGGCGTCAGCCAAATCGATTACCTGGTTCTGACCCACTATCACGGTGACCATGCCGGCGGCGTGGTCGAACTCGCCGGGCTCATCCCCATCAAGAACTTTGTCGATCACGGTCCGAGCCAGGAAGAAGCCAGAAACGTCCCGCAAACTTATGCCGCGTATTTGAAAGTTCGCGCAGAGGGCCAGCACATCCTGGCCAAGCCCGGCGATAAAATCCCGATCTCGGGGATCGACGTTCAAGTGATTTCCTCGGCCGCGGAAACGATTAGCAAGCCGCTCCCGGGCGCGGGGGCTGCTAATCCCCTGTGCGTGAATTTCGTGCCGAAAGATGAAACTTTGGACCCGCTCGTGGGCGGTGAAAACAAGCAGTCGGTGGGAATGGTGATCACGCTCGGCAAATTCCGTTTGGGGGACTACGGCGACCTGACCTGGAACAAGGAACACGATCTGGCTTGCCCGAACAACCTCATCGGCGCGCTCGACGTCTACGTCGTTTCGCATCACGGGCAGGACATCTCCAGCATGCCGATGTTGGTCCATGCGGAGCATCCGCGAGTGGCGATCATGGACAATGGAGCGAAAAAGGGCGGCGCCGTGGCCACCTTCGAGACGCTCAAGTCATCGCCTGGACTGGAAGACCTCTGGCAACTGCACTACGCCGTCGATGCCGGGGATCACAACATGCCCGAGCAGTTCATCGCCAATCAAGGGACCGGCGGAACTGCCGCGACCGGCGTCCCCGATGAGGGCGCCGTGAACTATATCCAACTGACGGCGCGGCCCGACGGCAGCTTTACCGTGAAGAACAGCCGGAACGGATTCCACAAGGATTACGCCCCCAAGCGGTAGCCTGCGCGACGCCATATGGCAGAAATGCCATCGAAAAAGCACCGCAAAATGGCCAAATGTGCGTTTTGAGGCACTAGAAATGCCCCAAAATGGGACATAAAGCTCTTCCCTGGCTGGTCAGGCGTGGCGCGAGGTGCTATCATAAGGTATGAGTAAAGCCTACAGAATTGTCTTTGCGTGCCCCAAGGGTGGGCACAATATCAATTTGCAGCGGAAGATCTCGAATCCGGCGCTCTCGGAAAATGAGGCGATGAAGATCTTCGGCAAAGAGGAAATTGTCTGCGATAGCCCGCGATGCGGCTGGCACGGAAAAGTATCGAAGGCGAGGCTGCTGCGTATTCTGCCGTTCGATTGGATCTTTTCTCCAGTGAATTGACCCCAACCTTCACCTCTTTGTTTGCCGGGTGAGGCTGCGGTCTGCCGCCCGGTTCCAGCTATTCTTAATCAACTTGCTGAAGGATGCCGGCTTCCTTCCCTGCTAGGCGCAGCCACATGCGCATATTCAGGCTGGAAACTGGGCTTTAGGGGCGTGAATTTATGCGGATATCGTTAGGTTGCGGATAGCCACCATGTTAAAATAATAGAGCTGAGATTGTTGCTCTTGTAAACCTTTAGATTTCTTGGAGGCCTGCAAGTCCACACTTGCAGGCCATTTTTTTGGGCTCGATCCGGCTGAATTGTGGCTGTCGCCCAAACATGCCAGGTGTGTTTCACGCGAGGAGGAAATTTGAAAGCTCTCGAAGAAGGCGCCTACATCAAGCACTTCCAGTACGGTCTCGGTGTGGTCACCGAATCCAATTCGGACCGCACTTCCATCGACTTTGACCTTCACGGCATGAAGAAATTCGTCACCAGCATCATGGTCGTCGACGCCGCGGAAGGAACGCCGCCCAAACGGCGTCGCGCGAAGAAACTTAAGAAAGTCGTCGCAGCCGTTCCCCTTCCGGCCATGGCCGCAGGCGCGAAGTGAGCCACGAAATCATTGTGCAGTTTTTAGGATACGAGGTGAAGGCGCTGGTCCGCGAGTACACCTTCACCGTGCGGGAAGCTTCGACCGAGCCGCGCGAATTCACGCTGACGATTCCGACCGAAGCATTTAACGAGCGACTATTGCGCATTCAAGATGCTCCGGACGTTTGCTCGCGCAAGCTCCGCCGCGAGCTGGCCACGTACGCGAACCATCCGCCGGACACCCACTACGCCATCACCAACGCGGAGCTCGAGGATTACCGCAGCGCCCGCGCGCCTCGAACGCCGAAATCCCCGTTTAGCCGCAAGCCCGTGGAAGATTATTAAGGACAGTCGTAGCGCCGGCGTCCCGCCGGCGGTTTGAGCTGTCTGGGAGTAAGTAAAATCGCCGGGGAGACGCCGGCGCTACGGAACCGTTCCGTCCCGACATTCACAATTGTTGTGAAAAATCGGCGTTCGCTGCGTTACTCGTTCCGATTCTTCAGAAGTTGCCGGACCGTCATGTTCAGAAGGCTCAGAATTAGCCCTCCCCAAAACGCGGGCCATAGACCGCGCACCTCGAATCCAGGCACGAAAAGCGCCGCGAACTTCAGCATCAGCGCGTTGATCAGCAGCCAGAAGATGCCGAAGGTGACGATGGTGAGAGGAAACGTAATAATTTTCAGGAGCATGCCGATCGTGCCGTTGACGAGGCCGATGACCACCGCCGCGATCAGCGCCGTGCCGAATCCCCTCACGAAGAATCCCGGGACAAAATGCGCTACCAGCAGCAAGCACAGCGCGCTCAAGACCCAATGTGCCAACATTTTTGTCATGCAATTCTCCGCGTCTTGATCAGGAAACTCACACGGTCAACCATAAGAACCACGTGAGATAGTACGCTTGGACGGCCAGTTCGCATACCATTTCCATCGTAATCCAAATCTCTTCTCAATTCCCTGCCAATTGAGTTTCCCAAGAGATTTGAGATGAAAATCATTTTGGGTTCACGCAGAGGGCCCTCGGGTGTATAAGTGTGCCCATCCGGAAAGTCCAAACGGAAATTCCGCTAAGGAGAGCTACAGATGCGCATTCTTGGAATAAGTATCGTACTGGCACTGGTTGCGGCGGTAGTGGTGATGGCTGCGCGTCCGGCCGCGTCCCCTGCAGTCACGCCGGCGGCGTCAACAGCGCTGCCCCAGGCTCCCGCCGCACAGGCCGATGCCGCGATGATGAAGACATTCACGTCCGCCGCTGATGTGCAGGCGCTGCTCTCGAAAGCGAAGGCCGAACGCAAGGAAGGCCAGGTCATGGCCGCCGAACACATTCTTTCGCTCGCGCCGTACGTGACGAATCTTGAATACCGGCCCGTCGAAGGGGCGGTAGCCGTCCATGAAAAAGAAGCGGAATTGGTCTACGTGATAGACGGAAGCGGCACGCTCACCACCGGCGGCACCGTGGTGGGCGAGAAACGCACAAACGCCGCGAATCTCTCGGGCACAGCGATTGATGGGGGAACGATGCGGACAATCGCCAAAGGGGATTTCGCGATCATTCCGGAAGGCACGCCACACCAATTCAAACCCGCGAGCGGAGCGCTCGTGTTGATGACGATGCACGTGCCGCGGCCGGTTGGCGGCGCGCAGTAAGCTAAAATAAAAATTCGATTTGAGAAGAGGACAAAATGAAATACTTGTTCGCGAAAGCCGCGTTGTTCGTGATGTTTGTTTTGTTCACCGCTTCCGCGGCCTCCACGCAAGAGGGCGTCCCGGCGGCGGTTCATTATATTCCCCAAGATCAGGCTGCGGCCGTGATGGCCAAAGGCGGGCCGATCGTGAGCGACCCTGGCCTCCTCGTGCTTGCCAATCGCCGGGAAGCGGGAGCAGTCGAATATCATGAGCACACCAACCACATCTTCATCATGGTCGATGGTGAGGCCACTTTTATCGTGGGCGGAACGATGGTCGGCGCCAAGCAAACCAAACCCGACCAGATGACCGCTGCGTCGATCGAAGGTGGACAGACTTTTCACCTGAGCAAGGGCGACGTCATTACCATTCCGGCGAAGACGCCGCACTGGTGGAAAGGAATTTCCACGAAGACAGTCGGCTACTACGCGATCAACATCGACAGCAAATAGAGAAAATTCCGTGTTGAAATGCATTGAGCATGGCGCACGTTGTGTAGTAGCGCCGGCGTCTCGCCGGCATTTTCGCCGTGCGTGGAGATCAGGAAATAGCCGGCGAGACGCCGGCGCTACGAAAACCCTCAGTTCTTTGCGATCTCCATGGCTTGCGCTTCAGCTTCAATCATTGCAGGCGAAATGTCACTTCGACCGGCATTCGCGTGGCGAAGGGCTTCCCGTCTTTTCGTCTCGCTGGCTTGAAGTGCCAGTTTTGGACCGCCTCCATCGCTTGTTCCGTCAGGCCGTCGCCAAGACCATCGATTATGCCAATCTGCTGGGTTGTTCCCTGTTCCGTTACGGTCAGCAAAAGGAGGACGCGACCTTGAATTCTATTGGCTCGCGCTTCAGGGGTATAGGGTGCGTCGGGACATTTTTCGCAGGCCGGATATTCGACAAGTGGAGTGCGAGGTTGCTTGCCCCTTGGGATGATCATGGAGGCTCCGCTTTCCGGATCCTTGATTACGAGAGGTTCTCCGCCGGAATCGGGCACTGGCCGTGGAATCATGGCCCGGAATTGTTCGAGCTTTTTCCCTTGAACGGCGTCGTAAACTTCGCTGGTTAACTCATAGCCATCGTTTTGCCATTGCAGGGAATCGGTCACCAGAATGTCGGCGCCTGCTGAAGTTGCCACCGCTTTCAGGACATCGGGAAAGTACGCATCGAGCGCGATGAAGCCTCTGCCTTCGAGGATGTTGATGACACTTTCTCGCTTTATGAAGCGAACGCCAGGGATTATTTTTTCAATGTCGGCGCGCACAGACGCCTCGAACAAAGCGCAAACCGCAGGATCCATCTGGCATTCTTCAAGGCCTGCAACGAAAACATGCAACTGATGAGTCTTTGCAACACGCTCGGCAGTCCGATTCGCGATGGTCTGAATTTCCGCGGGGGTCTGGCCGGAAACGGGGATGGAGAACGCGCACAGCGCAGCGGCGCATAGAACCCCCGAAAAGAATGCCTTTGAGAGTGAACTTTTCACCATGCTCCCCTTGCCGGCCGAAATCAGGGTAAAGCGCAGATTGTAGGCTGCGGGATGTTTGCTTTCAACTATGGCTCAACTGGACTGGAAACTCGCTTGCCGAGTGATAGAATCCACGCAACGCATCGGACATCAGCAATTTTTGAGGGAGGACCGAACATGCGACATCGAAGCGCCCTAAGCTTCGAGCTGGCAGTGGGCATCGCGATCCTTGCAATTTCTGGAGTGAATGCGCGCGCCCAGGCGAGCTATCCCCCACCGAACGATCTGCCCAATCCGTATAGAACTATCACCAACTGGGCGCAACTACCCGACGGCAGGAAGTGGGGATCGACCTCGGGCGTGGCGATCGGTCCTGACGGCAACATTTGGACGTATGATCGGTGTGGCGCAAATAGTTGCGCGAACTCAAACCTTGCTCCTATTCTCGAGTTTGAACCTTCAGGAAAACTTCTGAAAAATTTTGGCGCTGGAATGTTCATACTTCCGCACGGCATCTTTGCGGACAAGGACGGAAACGTTTGGGTGACCGACGGAGTCGGAGGAATGGCCACCAGCGACGACGTGGGCAAACACGGAAAGGGCCACCAGATTTTCAAGTTCAGCCCCAACGGGAAAGTTTTGATGACGCTCGGCAAGGCCGGCGTCCCCGGAAATACTCCGGACACATTTAACCGGCCCTCGGCAGTCATAGTGGCTGCGAATGGGGATATTTTCGTCGCGGACGGCCATGGTTCTCCCCCGAATTCGGAAGTCAATGCGCGCATCGTGAAGTTCTCGAAGCAAGGGAAATTCATTAAGGAGTGGGGCAAGCTCGGATCGGCTCCCGGTGAATTTAATGCACCTCACACCCTCGCCTTCGATTCGAAAGGGCGGCTCTTCGTCGGCGACCGTTCCAACAATCGCATCCAGATTTTCGATCAGAACGGCAAGTTCATCGCCGAGTGGAAGCAGTTCGGCCGGCCGAGCGGAATTTTTATCGACAAGGACGACACCGTGTACGTGGCCGACTCGGAGTCGACGGATACTCCTGGATACGGATATAACCCGGGGTGCAAGAGGGGCATCCGTATCGGGAGCGCCAAGGACGGCAAGGTAACGGCCTTCATTCCTGATCCGGCGCCAAAGGGTGCTTCCAGCGCGGCAGAAGGCGTGGCGGTGGATCACCAGGGCAATGTCTATGGAGCGGAAGTCGGGCCGATGGATTTGAAGAAATACGTCAAGAAGTAATATGCTTTGCGCTTTTCGGATTTCACCACAGAGGACACAGAGAGCACAGAGGAAAATCAAGGATGCAAATACGAATTCCCAAGCGAAATCTGGCAACACTCATCGCTACGCTTCTCAATATTGGCACACTTGTAGCGTCTTTATTGCTCGCGCCAGCTGCCAGCGCCGGACCAACGCCGGCCGACAAGCGCAAGCCAGGGCTGTATTGGACGTTCGAGACAGACAAAGGAAAGATCGCTTGCAAGCTTTTTGAGGCGGAAGCGCCGGTCACGGTGCGCACGATGGTGGGGCTGGCAATCGGAAAACTTTCCTACGTAAATCCCGAAACGAAGCAGGCCGAACGGAAGAATTTCTTTGACGGCCTCATGTTTCACCGCGTCATTCCGCCGGTCATGATTCAGGGGGGCGATTTGGCGGGCACAGGAACGACAGCCCTCGAAGGGCCGGGATTCCCGTACAAGAGCGAAATCGCGCCCTCGCTCAAATTCGATACGCCCGGACGGCTGGCCATGGCCAACCGCGGGCCTGATACCAACGACTCGCAATTCTTCATCACCGAGAGCGCCTATCCGTCGTTCAACGGCAAATACACGATCTGGGGGCAGTGCGAGAATTCGGACGTTGTGAAAGCGATTGCCGAGGTGAAACGCGACGCCGGCAACAGGCCTGAGACGCCCATTCACATCCAGCGCGTCGTGATCGAGCGCGTAGGCCCTGCTCCTGCCGAAGCTCCCGAATCCGCGACGCCGGATACTCCGGCCAAATAGTTCTGTTCCCTTAACCAACCAATCCTCAACGGATGGTTTTACGTTGACACAACGGAATGGCAATGCGATATTCGCGCCATTCGCGAGGTGATCCATGAAAGGCAAGGTTTTCCATTTTCTGGCGGTGACGATCGGCCTGGCGCTGTTGTCCGCTTCGGTCGCGGCGCACCACGGATCGTCGGTATACGACACGAAATTGACGACGTACAAGGGCACCGTCACCGATTTTCAATTTATGAATCCGCACACCGAAATCTGGTTCGATGCGACGGGCGCTGACGGCAAAGTTGAAAAATGGACCGCCGAGGCGCCGAGCCTGACCACGATGTCCCGGCTCGGATGGAACAAAACTTTATTCAAGCCCGGAGACCAGATCACGTTTGTGGGCAACGTCGCCAAGAGCGGCGCGAAAATCATACGCCTCCGCAAGGTCGTGTTTCCGAACGGCAAGGAAACCGTGATGGATCGCGGCGAGGATTACGCGCAATAGCGATCGCCGAGGGAGATTCAGGAATGCGCATTTGTTTATTGGGTTTGATGCTTGCGGCGGTGGCTGCCGCGCTCGGATCCTCGCCCGCGACCTTCGCTCAGACCGCAAATTCCGTCGTAGCGAAGGCCCATGCGGCGGCTCCTCCAGCGGACCTGTCGGGAGTTTGGCGGCGATCGCGGCGCGCGCCTGACAAGGCTCGCAAGTACACCATCTATGAGCTTGCGTTTGCCTTTTCGACCGAGAAACCGTTGATGACTCCCTGGGCCGAAGAGAAATTCAAGGCCAACAAGCCCAACGTCGGGCCCAACGCGGTCTCGATAACGGAATCGAACGACCCGATCTTGCAGTGCTTTCCACCCGGCGTTCCGAGGATCTATCTCATACGAGGCGAGCCGGTGGAGATTGCGAACATTCCCGGCCGCGTGTTGATGCTCTTCGAGTACGACCATTATGTGCGCAATATTTACACCGACGGGCGCCAGCATCCCAAGGATTTGAATCCCTCCTGGATGGGCGACTCAATTGGCAGGTGGGAGGGAGATACGCTCGTCGTGGACACGGTGGGCTTTAACGACAAGACCTGGCTCGACAACGATGGCCACCCGCACACCGAGGATCTGCATGTCGTGGAACGCCTGCGGCGCGTAAACCATGACACATTGACAATTGACACCACGATCGAAGACCCAAAGGCGTACACCAAGCCCTGGGGAGGACACGCAACCTACGAACTGAAACCGGACTGGAATCTCGGAGAAATGGTGTGCGAGGACAATGTGACATACGGCGACATGCAAAAGAAATCGGAGGGCGGCAAGTAGCCCGATAGATAAAGCCGGGTAGCACAGCCACTCTTGGCTGTGTGCCTTTGTTAAGTGTTGCGAAAACCGCACAGCCAAGAGTGGCTGTGCTACAAAAACCTACCGCGATCCGCTCAACTCAATTGCCACTCCTCAATGCCTGCTTTGCAGGGGCGCTAACGCGCGCGGGAACGGTTGCGCTCACTCCAGCCTGGATGCCGTTGGGGCCGACAGCCAATAGCGACTTGTCGTTTTGCGGGCAGGACCAGCTGGAAACGCTGTTGGGATTGCCGCTTCCCTTGTAGTGAGCCTTTTCGGGGAACTTGCAGAGCGGCATGGTGCGATCCACTGCGTTGTTTGTCGAATGCGTCGCGGGAATCGCGTCGGGGGCGATTCCCTTTTCCACCCATTGTTCGAGGGCGCTCAATGTGTCGAATGAGTTTGGCCCCGCGCCGCCGACGCAGTGCTGCATTCCGGGCACCATGAAGAGACGCGCGTTCTGCTGGACTTTTTCATAGCCTCCATTTTCTTGCGCAAGGTCTTCGTAGAACCAGATGCTGCTGTAGGGAGAAATGACCAGATCGTCGTATCCGTGGTAGATCAGCAGCTTTCCGCCTTTCGCGAAATAGGCGCCGAAGGCCGAAGGGTCGTCGGGAACGTCCGCGGCGAGGCGCTTGTACACGAGGTTCAACGCATCGGTCTTCACCACGCCGTTCTTCTCGATCGTGTTGTTCATATCCTTGTCCGCATCGTAATAAGCGAGTTTCATCAGGATGTTCTGGGCGAGGGACCAATTTGCCGGCAGCGCAGCGTCGCCCCAGGGCCTGGCGGATTTGGGATCGGCGGGCGGCGTTTCCAGATAATTCGTTGGGCCGCGAACCGTCATATTGTCCTGCCCCAGGTTGCCCACGGACGCTCCGGGATAAATCAATTTACCCTGCTCGTCGCGAACGGGACTCATGATCAGCTTGAGCGCGTCCGCCTGTTTCTGCGTGAGTGTTTCGGGAACCAGGGCGTCCGGCTGGAACGTGCACTTCGCGGGATTCTGAATGAGGCCGTCGGCGACGCCGTCCACCTTGTCACACTGTTTCAGGATTGCGGCGTTGACTGCTTGGAATTTCGCGGCAGGAATGTAGCCGTCGAGCAGCGCCTTTGTATTTTTTAAAGACCACAGCGATGTCCCGACAGGATCGAGCCAGGGCGACCCGGAAATGATGCCGTCGTAGTCGCTCGGAAAGCGCGCCGCTTCGATGAGGCCCATCTTGCCGCCGTTGGAGCAGCCGTCGAAATACGATCGCCGGATCGTTTCCGCGCGGTAATAATTCTTGACGAGTTGTTTCGCGGCGAGCGTCACGTCATGGACGGCGCGGAAGAAGTAGTCGACGATTTTCGGCATGTCGGGCGCGCCCGGCGCGGTGTATTCCCACGTCGGGTTGGCCACGAGGTGGCCCGTGTCCGTAATCGCGGTGGCATAGCCTCTCGCGAGGAACACAGCCTGGTCGGCTGGATTCGCCGAAGTGGTGAGAGAGCCTGCCAGGCCGCCGACTCCACGGAAGACGAATTTCTGGTTCCAGTTGGCTGGAAGCATGATCTCGAAATTGGCGGAGCCGGGTTCGGCGCCGTCTCCGGATGTGGCGACGGAACCCTTCACGTCGCAATACTCGGGGTTGGGCTCGGCCGCGGGCACGACCGTCGCGGAAGCGATCATCATACTGGAAACGCCAAGGGCGCTGAGGGCCGATGTGCTGCAATCCGCTGCCGATGCCGGAATATTTGCAAATGCGGCGCAGAGCAGCATTGCAAGTCCAAACCGCAAAATGACTGAGTGAATCCACCCAAAACTTTTCGCGCGAATTTTCATGTGCGTCCCTCCAGGGCAACTTTCGTTGTCAGAGATTAGTCCCAAACGGGCTCTTCTGTCACTAGTCAGAATTTTTTAACGGTATGTATCTAACGGTCCCGCGATCGGCAGCCGCCCGTTCGCTCATTGCTTTTAAGGCGCGCAATGACTTAGGATTAGGCCCACATCTGATTTACCAGGTTGAACAATTCGATTCGACCTGCGTGTGTGCGAATAACAGCTCTTCAAAAGGGGCGCGCTGTCACGGAGGTGCGATCTTGGCCCAAAACAAAAATCAGCGAGAGGATAACCGAAAAAGTATGAGCAAGAAATTCTGTGTGCGCGATGTTTCCGGGATCGTGGGAATGCTGGCAATGACCATCGTTGCGCTTGGCATGAGGGCTCCGAGCCTGCACGCGCAAGCTCCAGCGGCGGGTCCTCCGGCTCCGGCGCCGCTCGCGGCGGACATGAAGGGCAAGACCGCCGATCAGTTCTACAAAAAAATTGAAGCGCTCAAGGGCATTCCCGCCGACCAGGTTCATCCCGCAATGGAATACATCACGACCGCGCTTGGGGTCGGTTGCGGCTATTGCCACGTGATCGGCCATTTTGATGCCGAGGACAAACGCGAGAAGCATGTTGCACGCAGCATGATCCAGATGACCATGGCTCTCAACAACACCGTGTTTGACGCCAAGCGCGAAGTGACGTGCTACACCTGCCATCGCGGCGTGGCCAAAGCCGAAACTACGTTGTTACTCACTGGCGACAAAGTGCCCACAGATCCGGCGGCCAAGGAAATTTTCCCGCCTCTCGCTCTCAAGAACTTTTCGGACCTCGATCCCGGCATGTCGCCGAGCAAAGCGCCCGCAACCATCATGACAGGGCCGGCGCCGGCCCCGAAACCTGCAGCATCGGTCGCACCGCTTCCCTCGGTAGCGGACGTTTTCAGCAAGTACGAGCAGGCCCTTGGAGGCGAAGCCGCGGTTAATAAGATTGCGGCTCTCTCTTTTAAAGGAACCGCTGACATGCTCGTTCCCCCGCCCCCGGGCCCCCCAGGCGGGCCTCCGCCGCCGCCCCCGATGATGGGAACCGTTCCAGCGGAGCACTATGTGAAAGCCCCGAAGGGGGTCATTTCCGTTACATTTCCGGGCAGGCCCACGGTCTCGACGGGCTACGACGGAACCATCGCCTGGCACAACACTCCCATTCGCGAAGATACTGGGGATGAGATGCGAATGCTGGTCGAGTTGGGAGAAAAGTTCCCTGCTCTCGAGTTCAGAGACGACCATACGAACGTTCAGGTCGATGCGATGGAAAAAATCGGCGACCGCGACACGTACCGCGTGGTGGGCACGCGTAAGGAGGGCTTCCCTGTCATCGACCGGATCAATTTCGATGCGCAAACCGGATTGCTCGTGCGGACCTATACCACCATGCAAAGCGTGATCGGGTCCTTCCCCGAAGATACCTTTTACGAAGACTATCGCGACGTCAGCGGCGTCAAGGTTCCGTTTACCATGCGCGTCGTGAGCGCGGAAGGAAACCGAACCTACAAATGGTCGCAGGTCGACGCCAACGCCCCGGTGGAGGATGCCAAGTTCACCAAACCCTCTCCGCCAAAGCCGCCCGCGGACTAACGGTACCTGCATTCATCCGGAACGAAGCGCGCCACAGCGCGCTTCGTTCCGCTCTTCCTGCGAAACGATTCGCGCCACACAAATCGCAACCAGATGAGAGTGCGAGCCCCGCGGGATCGCCTTGCGTTTGAGCGGATCTTGACGTATCCTCCCGCTCCATGAACACACTACTCAGCCTGCTCGACTTTATCGTACTCGTGTTGTTGGTGATTCACGTTCTGCGCCGGGTATCGGCGGAGTTGCCGAAGGGCCCTGGCGCTACAATCCTCATGATCTGTCTTGCCTTGGTGGTTGCATTCTTTGCGACCGTCTCGCTGACCGTTTACATGGGGCTCGTCGACGCCGCCGATTCGCTCATGCGCGTGGTCCTGCTAGCATTCGTAGTGGGGATGGCGGTACTGGTCGGGGTTTCCTGGACAAGCAAACCGGTCGCGTAAGACCGGTGCGATTCCGGGGCGCGTTGCTCAGAACGTAAACTTGGCGGCGAGCTGCATCAGCCTGGGCGCCGCTGAGTTCTGCACCTTTCCGAATAGCAGCGTATTGTCGACGTCGCCGTTTACCGCCGCCGGACCGAAGAATTGTACGTGGTTGAAAAGGTTGAACACTTCCAAGCGTAGCTGTAGCACTTTCCCTTCGCGGATTTGAAAATTTCGATGCAGCACCGCGTCCGTGTTAAACATGCCAGGCCCGGAGAAATATCGCCGCGCCACGTCACCCGCGGTACCTAATTGACTGGCATTACTCTCAAAAGCGCCGGAGTTGAAATACTGTAGACCGTTGGCTCGGGGGTTGGAGTTGATTTTCAGAGGCTGACCGGTGAAGTCAGGCAGGTCCAGATAGCGATTGTTGACGCCATTCGGGCTGCTTCCCTGCAAGGAGTTGTCGCCGTTCGTGCTCAGAGTGACCGGGAAGCCGCTAGCGGCACGAGTAACGCCGGAAATTTCCCAGCCCTCCAGCGCTCGACGAAATTGATTTGACAGACGTTGCAACGGCAGCCGGTAATCGTAGGTTGCCACAAAGTTGTGCTTCAGATTCCAGGCCGAAAGGGCGCGCGTGAAATTGAAATTGTAAGGATCGACGGCATCGGAGATGGACGAAGCCTGGTCGATGGACTTGCTGTAGGTGTAGGCAAGGGAATAGGTCAGGCCCTTAACCGCACTTCGAATGGTGACTTGCAATGCGTTATAGTTCGAGTTTCCGATACTGCCGTCGTAATCGTCGTTCCCGTAATAATTTCCCGTCGTCACATTGTTATTGATCAGGCTCGGGTTCAAGCCCAGGCGCGTACCCTGAAGGACTGCGCCTGCTGGATAAGTGACGCCGCCAAAGGTGAGCGGCTGTGCCAGAGTGTAATTCGCGTTTTCACCGCCTGGGCCGCAAGATGTCCCGGAAATAAGGATGCCAGGCTGATTGAGGGCCAAGCAAAGTGCCGGGTTACCTGGATCTGCCGAATAGACAAGAAGCAGATGGTGACCTTCCGACCCGGCGTAGCTGATGCTCAAGACGGTCTGCCAGGGCAATTGGCGCTCAAAGGAGAGGAAATAATCCTCGGTATAAGGATAGGTATTCCACGGTGGAGGAGCGGTCATGCCGGATTGCGGGTTATAGACATTGTTGAAAGGGATGGGATTCGGATGGCTCGCCGTGGCATTGAGCGGTGGAAATGTGAGCGGATACGGCGAAGCCGCGATCGTCCCGTCCGCCAAATTATAGGGCGCGGCGTAGAGTCCGTTGTAAACCGTGCCGCTCAGACCATAGGGAGGTTGAGGTTCGTCGACGCCGATCGTATTGCCTTCAATGACCGAGTTCATTATCCCGAAACCCGCGCGGATGCTGCTGCTTCCGGGACCTCCCAAAATCTTTCCTAAAAGCCCGCCACTTTTGTTTGGCGAGTACGCAAGGCCGAACCGCGGAGCAAATCGAAACTTCTCGGGCACCAATGTATTCGGAATGCCGGGATCTGTCGGATAAACCAACCCGGGAAACGCGTTGGGATACACCTTCGATTGTTCACCGGGATTAAAGGTCGGCACCTGATCGTATTTTTCCGACCAATACTGCATCAAATCTACGCGCAGCCCATAGTTGAATGTAAGATTCGACTTGATGCGCCAGGAGTCCTGCCCATACCAGCCCACGTATTTATGGCGGGGATAGTATGACGCTGAGTCCTGTTGGTTAAATTGGTTCGGTGCGCCGATGAGAAAATCCGCGAAATCGTTGGTGGTCTGGTAGCCATCGAATATGAACGTGCCGTCAAATATCGCATCGGGATTCACGTTTACCTGCTCGTAGCCCAGTTCGAATCCGCCCTTGATCGTATGACTGCCCAGGACTTTGGAAAGACTTTCGTTCAGCGAAAACGTGTTATTGGCCTGGTTCACATTGGTGATCGGCACTCCCATCACAAAATCGCCCTGAAAAACTGTGTTTTCGACCCCTTCGAATTGGGGAGCCAAGGGGTAGATGCCCCCCGTGGCTGGATTTGTATTGAAACCCTGGGAGGCCAAGGTAACGCCAAGCCCGCCGGACGGCTGTCCCACCACGTTATGGCTTCGCATGAGGCTGAGATGTGCTTCGTTGACCCAGGACGTGCCGAACGTCTTGGTATTGCTCAAACTGATCAGTTGCGAACGGCCGTAATTGATGCCGTTAAAACCGGGAATGCTCGCGCCGCCCTGTCCGCTCGGAAATGGGTTGCTGACGTGATAATCATCAAAAAAGTAATACGCAGAGAAATTCCCCCAGCGCAGGGAGTTTGCATCCACGCGAAAGCTCCCTTTGTCGTCTCGCAGCCTCTCATCTCCCTCACCGGAGAACGTGTGCAGGCCGACATTGGGTTGCGGGATATATTGCAATAGATTCTGGGCCGGAACTGTCCAGGCGCTCTTTGGGATGGTGGCGTTCGGGAAGACGCACGGCATCGGGCCGCTGTTGCTGCACCCCGAGCCTGGACCGGCCTGATCGAAATAATACGGTTCGCCTGAAAAAACGGGGTAGCCCAGCGAATCTTGAAGCTGGGCCGCCAACCCCGCCCCTTGTACGACATTCGGCGTCACGGTCTGTCCGTTTAGCGTGGAAAAGGGAGCAACGTACGGGGTGCTCGAAGTGGCCGGGATGGCCGTGTCGGAGAAATTGCCCAGCAACTCCGCGGCGCTGGGGACGTTGACCAATCCCGTCTCCAGACCTTCGACGGTTCGGGTTCCTTGATAATCTCCAAAAAAGAAGACCTTGCTTTTTTTGATGGGGCCACCGATCGTGCCGCCGAATTGATTTTGTTGATAGGTGTCCTTATGCGTGGCAAAGAAGTCCTTCGCATCAAGATCGGTGTTGCGCAGGAACTCGAACACGTCACCGTGAATCTGGTCTGCTCCACTCTGGGTCACCACGTTCACGATGCCGCCGGCATAGTTGCCGTATTCCGCGTCGAAATTGTTGGTCAGCACGCGGAATTCGGCAATAGAATCCAGATCCGGGATGATCGCAGTGCCGCCGTTCATCAACTCCTTGACGTCGGATCCGTTGACGAGAAATCCGTTGGCATCCTCCCGTTGTCCGTTAATGGATTGGTTCCCTGGATTCAGGGCTCCCGAAGGAACGATCGCCACCGTGACACCCGCCATGACGACCGAATCATTCGTCTGGGTCGACATGGGCACGATGCTGGGTTGAAGCGACAGCAGGTCGGTGAAGCTCCTTCCGTTCAGGGCGACTGCGGTTATCACCTGGCCGGTTTCGATTTCCCCCATTTGGGTGCTCTGAGTCTCGACCTGGACGGAGTTAGCGGAAACAACCACTTCTTCCGATTGCCCGCCCATGGACAATGAGATGTCTGCTCGGAGCTGAGAATTGACGTCCACAACGAGGCCGGTGCGCTTGTAGGGTTCAAACCCTTCGTGAATGACTTCGATCTCATAGCGGCCAACGGGCAGGGCCGTGAAATTGTAAAAGCCATTGGCATTCGTCTTGGTAGTCTGCAGCACCGTCGTGTCCAGGTTGAGAGCGGTCACTGGGGTGTCCGGTACCACCGCGCCGGATTGGTCCGTAACAGTTCCCGAAATGCTTCCCACCGTGTCCGCGTGCACGACAATCGCAAAACAGGAGATCAGCGCAAGCTTTAGCAGAAGACGGACGTGTCGAGCCTTGGTAGGTGGGGAGCAAGATGATTTACAGCGCGAAAAATTGCAGCCGCGTTTGCCAAATTGCGCGCTCAAGACCATTCCGGGGCTCCTCTGTAAATTCTTTGACTTGCCACTTCCGTCCTGCATGCTTCCAAAGATCATTTCCCAATACACGCCTCTAATTCTTATCGGGAAGGGATTTCTTTGCCGTTGGCTACGACCTTCATCGCGAATCCAGGACCTGAAGTGATGCCGATCGGAACGTCATTCCTGGCGGGGTGAGTTTCAATGGTGACCTGGTCTCCGCGCTTCAGCGTATCCTTATCCCATCCCCGGTGAGTCATGGTAAACGTCGAAGCCATTTCAAGAGTCCAATGCCTGACTTGGCCTTTGTCATCTGTTACGTCCAGATAGGCGAGACAATGGGGATTGGACCAATCGAAGGCGGTTATCGTTCCCGTCAGCACAATCGTTTTCTTCATGTCGTAGTTGGTAACGCCGTGGTGCGCAGAGATCGCACCCGAAGCGAGCGCAAGACCAGCGGCCACCACAAGGAGACTAAATACCGTGCTTCTCATGAAACACCTCCAGCGCTTGCAGTGTGCCACACTCTATGCCTCTGAGGTGTCGCGTTCGGTGACGTAAGTCACAATTGGTGTTTTTTAGGAATTTCCGCCTCGTGCCGTTACACGTAGGCGATCCAACGTCCAGCGGCCACGATGCCGAACCACAACAGAATCGAAATCAGTCCCGCCGCGCGGGCGCCGAGCGGCGCCACCGGATCGTTCTCCCACTTGCCCACACTCTTGTAGGCGATCTCGTGGAATACGAATGCATTGAGCCCAGCGACGAGGATTAACAGCATCTTGATGTCGAACCCGAGATTCCCGTACATTTTGGTGGCCTCGGAGGAAAACAGCAGGAGACCGGTGGTGACTTGAATGAGGAAGCCCGCCCAGGCCCAGGGCAGGAACCGCCGAGCCAGCTTGGAAACCGGCTCGTCGCGAAACGTCAATCCCATCAGGCGCAAATCCAGAATCGAGGTCGCGCCAACGAGCAAGATGATTCCGAAGATATGAACGGTTTCTATGACCGGAAACAGCCACAAGGATTCCCGAATGGACGTGCCCACCATTGTTTGCTCCAGCCATTCACAAATCGAAATAATGAATTGCATTTTTTAGAATCTCTCCACGATTCAAATTTGCGGGGCTACTCCTGCAACATGCTGCAGATTCGCCGCCTGCCTTGCCATAACATCCGGATCAAATTCCGCCCGGTCCTTCAAACGTCAGTTCCCTGCCATTGGGCAAAACAATTTTCTCGATCCGCATGTTATTTGAGCCGTCACGCGCGGGATGTCCGGTCGCAGTAATCTGGTCCCCGGGCTTGATGGTCTTTCTGTCCCAGCCTTCCCGAACGAGCATGTTCGGGCTCGTGCCTTCCCCAACCCATTTTTCGATCTTGCCTGTGCCGTCCTTCACGTCCAGAAATAGCTGCGCGTGGGGATTCGAAAACTGGAAGGCGGAAACGGTTCCCATGATGGTAAAGACCCTCGATGCGTCATAACCGGCGCGACCATGGTGCGCGAGCGCGGAATCAGAAATCCCAAGCAACGCGATCCCGGCAATCAGCAAAGCCGTGATTCTCTTTCGCATAAATCACCTCTGGACCAGACCCGGAACTAATGAACCTGCGCGTTTTGATGTTCTACAGGCTCTCCAACATTATCAGGCGTCTCAGCGCACAGCCTGAGTTAAATCGAAGTAAAACCTTCTTAACATCGATTTAATGGGATTCCTTGCCGGTCAACCAGCGAATTTGTATCCGAAGCCGACCACTGTGAGGATGAACTTGGGATTCTTGAGATCGGGTTCCAGCTTTTGCCTCAGCCAGGCAACGTGCACGTCCACGGTGCGAGAGGACTGACGATCGCCGTAACCCCAGACTTCACGCAGCAGCTCTTCGCGGGAAAGTGTGACGTTCGGGTGTTCCACAAAATATCGGAGCAATTGAAATTCCTTGGCGGACATCGGGACAAAGTGCCCGTCGCGCGTGACTTCCGTGCTCCGCGTGTCAATCGTGATGGATCCGAACTGGTGACGAGCCAGCGCCACTTCCGGGGCCGTGGCCGCGCGCCGGAGCAAAGCTTCGACGCGCGCCAGCAACTCCGACATCTGAAACGGCTTGGTCAAATAATCGTCGCCGCCGGCTTTCAATCCGGCGACTTTATCTTTCGTCTGGCGGCGCGCCGTCAACATGAGGATGGGCGTGGTCGATCCGGCCTTTCTCAGTTTCTCGCACACGGTCAACCCATTCTGTCCCGGCAGCATGAGGTCCAGAAGGATCAGGTCAACCGGCTCGCGCATCGCCATTTCCAGGCCGGTCTCGCCGTCCCGGGCCGCGCTGACCACATAACCGTGCTTGTGCAAGCGGTCGCGAAGAGTGGTGACCAAGCCCGGTTCGTCCTCGATGATCAGGATTTTCGCAGCCATGTACTTTTTCTCTTTTGTTTCAAGAATCCAACCCTTACAATTTCAAATCTCAAATTTAAGATTGCAAATTTCAATTCTACAATTTGAAATTTCAAATCCATCCGCTACACGCCATTTCGTTATGTCTCGTCCGCCAAATCTGCCAACTGAAAATGGAGGACCACGACGGTGCCCCGTCCGAGTTCGCTCGTCACGCTCACTCGGCCGCCCATATCCTCCATCATCCGCTTGACGAGATAAAGGCCAAGGCCCACGCCGCGAATCTGATTATTCCGGACGGATTGAACGCGATAAAAAGGCTCGAAGATATGCGCAAGATCCGCGGGAGGGATTCCTATCCCTTTGTCTTCCACGCTGATCGCCACTTCTGGTTTGGAGCTAGCCGAATCCTGGTAAGCACGGATCGCGATCCACTTGCTCGAATTCGAATATTTCATCGCGTTGCTCACTAAATTTTCGATACAGGTGATGGCCGCGGACGGATCGGCCACGATGGGAGGAAGTTTGTCGTCGATCTCTTTCGCCAACGTGAATCCGGCGTCGTGCAGACTGGCTTCCGACGTGGACAAACTCTGAGAGACGATGGGAGCAACTTCGGCGGGCTCCAGGTCGTAGCCGGACAGTCCGAATCGGCCCGCGGTAAATAACAAAACTTCATCCACCAAACGCTCGAGCCGGCGCCCTTGTCCTCGAATCAGCCCGCCGTATTGCTGCATCTGCCCGGCGTTTTCCACCACTCCATCCGCCAGGTTCTCCGCCGCCGTATTGATTACGGCCAAAGGAGTGCACAATTCATGAGACACGCCCGCAACGAACTCCATCTGCATCCTGGCGAGCGCCTTCGAGCGGCGCGCACCGGAAAAAATAAGCGCCATGCTTCCCGCCAAAATCGCGAGCAAGCCCAGACTGATGGCGAGATTGCGGCGCCTCCATGACGCAACCGCTTCCTCCAGGGATCCGGCAGGATGCTGAGCGACCAATTGCCATTGCTCGCCCGCGGCGCTCGCCTGCAAGGGTGGGTGCCCTCGCCTTCGTGCTTCCTCTCCGACCAGATCAAACAGATTGACGGTCGCATCGGTGGAAGAAGTTGCGATGGGAAAATTTGCATCCGACAGATAAACCGTTTGGTAGGGCGCCTTGGAGGTCCGAACGGATACTATAAAACTTCTCTGACCTGATGCGCCAAAAGAGCGTTCAACAAGATTGGGAAGATATTCTTTTTCGAGATATTCCCGGTTCAAAGCGACGATGAGAACGCCAGCCACGTGAACGCCCAAACTCGAATCGTGGCCACCGGGCGCAATTTGAAAGATAGGACGGATCAAAGCCGGCGCGTCCCCGAAAAACGTCCACGGATAGTAGACAGCTTCCCGATCATCGATTGGAGAAGTAACAAATTCGCCGCGCTCGATCAAATAACGATACAGCGATTCCAAATCAGGCGGCCAGGCTGCATTTTGGAAACGATTATCAGCTTGACGGAAGGATTCCAATCCCGACTCAGGGGAGGAGCCCGTCTTCCAGATATATAATCCTTGAACTAATTCGGCATGGGCACTCGTTCTGGTCCAGCTCGCTTGCTGGCGTACCACGTGAGATTCGACCGCAGAGAGCTCCGCTTCAGGATCGAGCTCGAAACTTTCACAGAGTTGCTGGAAATCGTAAGAAAATTCCTGGTCAAAATTCCGCACGCTGGTCGCCAGCGAATTTCTCAATCGTGTTTGTTCGGTTCGGCTGATTTCTCCCGTCCACCGGTATTGGTAGACGGCCAGGACGGAGACGACCAAGATCATCACGAGGACCGCGATCAGCTCCACGCCGAATCTTTTTTGCCAATTCATCGAATTCCATTTCCAGGCCGCTTCATGACCATCGATTGCCAGGCCACGAGCGGCCGCGGCACCTACTTCCGCGCGGCTGTCCTGTCGCCGGTACAGACATATTCGAGCAGGCGCCAGGTGGGCCTAAGTTTGAAAACCTGCTGGCCGGTCCAGGGTTTCTTGTACGCTTTCGGGTCGTCGATCGTCAGATCGTCCTGCAAAGTGTCACGATCGATGCGCCGGATGCGCTCCACGACATGCAAGGCGTCGGAATGCGGATGCCCGACCTGATCGAGCCAGGTCTTGTCGTTCAAACCCGCGGTGTCCACGACGAGAGTGTTTCCGTGCCACCAGCCGATGGAGTCTCCCATCCAGGTCAAATCCAATTCCTTCGGGTGTTCGCGCCGGTCTAAGTAAATATTGCGAATGTAGTGGTCGTACTCAAACAGCATGATCACTTCGCCGGGGACCTGAATGACCTGCATTGGAAACGGAATAAGCATGATTCTCGGCACGCCCGGAGGCAGGCAATTCAGGATCGGGTCCTCCGAATCCGGAGTGGCGCGAGGCCCATATCCGGGCTTGACGCTTTTGTATTTCTCCTCCGCCCACGGCTGAAAGGGAGGCTCCTGGGAGCTAAAAGTGATGGTGTTTTGGCTCTCCATCCAAATGCCGGACAGGTCTCGCGGAGAAAATCCTGGTTGCGATTTCGGGACGCTGCGAATTGGGGACGTCTGCGCGAAGAGGGTTTGAGTAAGAACAAAGCCAATCATCAAAGTGAGGCTTGCAAGGATCCACAGCCTGCGCAGGTTCACACTCTGATGTCCGTTCAAATCACCGGTCACAACATCGCCGCGGAACACACGAATCTGGCGCCTTTCCTGGTTTCAATCCACTCAACTTATCACCAGATTCGCGAAAATACGAGATTCGAGTGGCCGGCACCGATGGCTGCCGAAGCGCTTCGGAAAACTAACGAGTCTCCCCGCGAACGCTCAATACCGGACAGAGTGCACGGCTTACTACCTTGTACGCTGTCGCAGTTCCGAGGTGAGTTCTCGTCCCGGCAAGCGTGGATACAGGCCTGATTCCAAGGACGATCAAGTCGACACCGAGCTCTTCTGCTTGTTCCAGAATTTTGTCGCCGGCGTCTCCAGACTCGACAAATGCCTTCGGTTCGCACCACAGGTTTGCTTCCGGCGGCACGAGCGCTTTCAAGCGATCTCTCAGGGAAGATTCCTCATAATTGAGCACTGGGACAGGGACAACGTTCATCAGATAGAGGCGCGCCTGATTTTCCTGGGCGAGCGACACCGCATACGGAAAAGCGGCCAGGGATGCGGCAGTAAAATCGATGGGGCACAAAATCGTGTGAATATCCGCGATGCTCTTCGGTTCTCCCGAAACGTTCGGTCCAACCGTAAGAACCGGACACGTGGATTGACGGAATATTCTTTCCGCGACCGAGCCGATCAGAAGCTTGCTGACCCCGGCGCGCCCGTGAGTCCCCAGGACGATCAAATCGACGTTCTTCTCTTTCGTGACAGTAGAGAGCTCGTCCCAAATGTCGCCCCTTCTCAAATCGGTCTCGTGGGGAATCGCACCGAGCCGCCGCCCAAGCTCCTTGGCGGACTCATGCGCTTCTCGAAGCGCTTGCGCCGCGAGCGCCTGCACTTCGATCGTCGGAAAGTTTCCCAGGGGCGGTGGTGCGAGCACATGCACGGCAAAAATCTTGGATCCGTATTTGTGAGCAATGGAGAGGGCAAACGGGAGGGCTATATTCGATTCTTTGGAAAAATCCGTAGCGAACAAAATGTTGTCAAAGGTTACGATCTTGGAGCTCGTTTGTGTGGTCATGGCCGGCCTCCCAATCCACAATTTCTACAAAATCAGAATATCTGCCTTATGCAACCCGATATGTGATCGCCCTCACGTTCCCGAGTGCGTCCGGTCACACGGCCTTTGTCTCGATTCGCAATTTCTCCCGGCGCAACAACTTCAGGGCTATGCCCTCACCGATGGAACCGGCTCGCCCGCCTTGCCCGCGGAACGATGGTCGGAATAATGGATCACCCGATCATAAGCGTCTCGAATCATGTCCTTGAGGGGGATCACCGTGCCGTTCACGCGCTGCTCGTCCAGCAGATCCAAGTCCACATCTGAAATGACCATTTGTTCCTGGTTTACGTTCCCCTCGGCGGCGATTCCGTCACGCGCGAAGAAGTAATCCGAGGGCGTGAAAATGCCGGCCTGGCCATAGTGAGTGGCCATGCAGGGCACGTCCGGCAGGTTGCCGACGGTTCCGGCCATGGCGACATAGATTTGATTCTCGCTGGCGCGCGCCTGCGCGCAGTAACGAACCCTGCAATACCCCTGACGCTCATCCGTGCAGGAGGGAACGAAAAGAATTTGCATCCCCGCTTCGGCGAGGACTCGCGCCGCCTCGGGAAATTCCACGTCATAGCACACCAGAATTCCAATGTCGCCGTAGTCCGTGTGGTAGCAATAAAAGCCATGCCCCCGGCTCATTTGGTAGGAGTCCTTTTCCGTTGCGGTCAGATGGACTTTCTTCTGCCGGAACACCTGGCCGTTCGGCGTAAACAGATGGGCCGCGTTGAACAATTCTCCGCTTTGAATCACGGGATGCGTTCCGCCGATGATGTAGAGTCCGTTTTCCTTCGATAGCCTCGTAAACAGGGCCTCATATTCGGGCGTGAGTTGCGCCAGGCGCCGTACCGCTCGAGCAGGACTTGGGTCACGCAAGAAACTGAGCAACTGCATCGAGAAATACTCCGGGAACAGAACAAACTGGCAGCGGTACTCTCTTGCGCTGCGCACAAAAAATTCTACCTGGGTGGCGAATTCCTCAAATCGGCTGATGGGGCGCAACAAATATTGCATGGCGGCGATCCGCACGCGCGACCTGCGTGACGGGGTGGCCATGAGCTCTTCGACACGCTCTCCGAACGCTTCCTGTTGCTCGCTCGTTTGCAAACTTATGGTTGCGACGTACTCCGGATTGAGCCATTCCAGCAACGTGGCGAATCCGTGCGACTGCTTGTCTTCGAGATACTCGGGAACCACATCCAGAACCACCATCCCGTTCGCGAGCTGGAAGCTGAGCGTCGGATCCTTACGTCTCCCGCTGATCACCTCCGTCACATATTCCATGGGCGTCATTTCGCTTGATACTTGCGCGTACCCCGGAATCCGTCCTCCGGTTAGCAGCCGTTTCAGCCCATGCTCCCGGACGAGTTTCTTGCGCCTCTCATAAAACATCGATCCGATGCCCCGCCGGTGCGCGGCCGGATCGACCCCCATGTCGGCCCCGTAGAGCGTCTTTCCAAGCGGATTGTGCGTGTCGAAACTTCCGTCCCCGGTGATGGTGGACCATTTGGCATCCTCGGAGTAGTCGTCCCAATCGATGATGAGAGAGCTCGCCGAACCCACTATCTGCCCGGTCTCGTCCGTTGCCACGAGCTGTCCCTCCGGAAAAACAGCGAGGTGGTGCGCGAGTTCCTCTGCTTCCCAGGTCGGCATCCCGGGAAAAGCCTTCTCCTGCAGTTCGACTACTTTGGGGATGTCGCTGAATGTCATCTGCCGAATGACGATGTGTGGGTTATCGGAAACCATGGGCCCCTGCTCCCTTCGCCCAGAGATGAAAGCCGCTTCTTCCGACGGGGTTCGGAATTCGTGTCTGCACCTATCTTCCTCGGCAGCACTGGTGGGCGTATGTGACAACGCTCACTTTGGGTGGTGACATTCGTCACGCCTATGTATTCGATCCCCCTTAAGTTTTTTGTCGAATGAATCGTTAAAGCAAAAACTGGCTGGTCTGGTATATAAGAACCTCGAGGCAGGGGAGGGTCCGTTCCATTCTCGTCGAATCCCAAGAGAGCAAAGAGTCCGCGGAAAAGGCCCTCGTCGGACTTACCAGTCAGGAGGCGCAGGAACGGCTGTCTCAATACGGCCCCAACGATCCCACTCCTGTGCGCCGCGGCGCTCTCATCCAGGAACTCCTGATCCTGTTCGTCAATCCGCTGGTAATCCTGCTTCTCGTTGCCGGCATTGTTTCGGGGTTGTTGGGCCAGAAGGCCGACGCCGGAATCATCATCGTCCTTGTCCTTCTCGGCATCACCATCAATTTTGTTCAAACCTATCGTTCGCAGCGGGCGATTGAGCGGTTACGGGAACACGTCAGCCTGAGCGCAACTGTTCTACGTGACGGAAAATGGCAGGAGATAAAACGCCATGAGGTCGTGCCTGATGATTTGATTCGCCTTTCGGCAGGTGACTTGGTTCCTGCCGACGCACGCCTTGTGCAGGCGCGCGATCTCTACCTTCAACAGGCGGCGCTGACGGGCGAGTCGATGCCGACCGAAAAGCACGCCCATCCCGGTGAAAAAGATACCGAGGGAACGCCGGATGCCCCTGATCTTGTCTTTTTAGGGACGTCGGTGGTGAGCGGAACCGCGGCTGCGCGCGTGCTCAAGACGGGGCCGCAGACGGCCTTCGGCGCCATCGCCAAGCGCTTGGTCGTCCGCCCGGAAGAGACCGAATTTGAACGGGGACTTCGGCGCTTCGGGATGCTCATCATGCGCGTCGTGTTTGTCCTTGTGCTTTTCATCATTGTGGTGCGACTCGCTCTTCACAAAGATGCCTTCGAGTCATTCGTATTCGCCGTCGCTCTGGCTGTCGGCCTGACTCCTGAATTTCTTCCCATGATTACTTCCGTGACGCTCGCCACCGGCGCGGTGCGAATGGCCCGAGAGCAGGTGGTAGTCAAACACTTGCCCGCAATTCAAAATTTCGGAAGCATCGACGTGTTTTGCAGCGACAAGACAGGGACGCTCACGAAAGGGGAAATGACCCTGAGCCGCTCCCTGGACGTGCTCGGACAACCTTCCGACCGAGTCTTGGGACTGGCCTACCTCAACAGCAAGTTTGAAACCGGGATTCGCAGTCCGCTGGATACGGCCATTTTGAGCATAGAACGAAATGACATGGGTGACTATCGCAAGATCGACGAAATCCCGTTCGATTTCACGCGCCGCCGGCTTTCCATCGTTGTGGAACGCGACGGGGTGCAAGGCATCGAGCGGCTCCTAATCACCAAGGGCGCACCGGAAGGGATCCTCGAAGTTTGCGATTCCTACGAAGAAGGCGGCCAAATTCGGGCTGTCGAGTCAAAAACACTCGAAGGAGTGAATAAGGTTTACAAAGACCTGTGTTCGGAAGGCTTTCGAATCCTTGCCGTGGCGTATCGCGTTGTCCAATCAAAAGACGCATTCACCGCAGAAGACGAACACTCCCTCATCCTGGCCGGCTTTCTGGCATTTGCCGATCCGCCCATCGAGGATGCCGCCTCTTCCGTAGCTGCCATGAAACGCGATGGCGTGCAGGTGAAGATTTTAACGGGGGACAATGAGCTGGTTGCCCAGTACATTTGCGCTCAGGTAGGCCTGGAATCCGGCACGGCCGTTCTCGGAAACGAACTCGACCAGATGAGCGACACGGCGCTTGGCCACGTGGCCGAGGAAACCACCATTTTTGCGCGCGTTTCGCCCATGCAGAAGCTGCGCATCATCCTCGCGCTCAAGCATCGCGGACACGTCGTCGGCTACATGGGCGACGGCATCAACGACGCTCCTTCGCTGCATGCGGCGGATGTGGGGATCTCCGTTGGGACAGCCGTGGACGTCGCACGGGATGCCGCGGATATCATCATGCTCAAAAGCGGCCTGGGAATCCTTCACCGCGGCATCATCGAGGGGCGCAAGGCTTCCGCCAATGTGCTGAAGTACTTGCTCATGGGAACCAGTTCGAATTTCGGAAACATGTTCAGCATGGCGGGCGCGTCGCTGTTTCTGCCGTTTCTTCCCATGCTGTCCACGCAAATTCTGCTGAATAATTTTATGTATGACACGGCGCAGATCACGATCCCGTCGGACAATGTGGATGATACATATATTCGCACGCCGCAGCGCTGGGACATGCGCCTGATTCGGAATTTCATGATTTTCATCGGGCCGATCAGTTCGGTCTACGACTTCCTGACTTTTTATGTGTTGCTACATTATTTCCATGCGAGTGAGCCGCTGTTTCATACGGGATGGTTCGTGGAATCGCTCGCAACCCAAACCCTGGTGCTCTTTGTCATTCGTACGATGGGCAATCCGCTCCGCAGCCGCCCAAGCCTGCCTTTGGCGATCACAACCGTTGCGATCGTGGCTATCGGGACGTTGCTCCCCTACTCCCCGCTTGCCGGAATCCTCGGTTTCGTACCGCTTCCCGCGCCTTATTTCGCCTTCTTAATCGTGTCTGTCATCACATACTTGTTTCTGGTCGAGCTAGCAAAGCGACGCCTCTTCGGGAAGTCATCGTGACAAACTTAAATTCGCCCTAAGAACTTTAGTCATACGCCTCATGCGCCGGCACAGCTTCTTTCTTTTCCTCCGGCTTTTCAGTGAGTGTCGCTTCCGCAAGCAACAATACGCTGGCCACGGAAACCGCATTCTCAAGGGCAATTCGAACCACTTTGGTAGGGTCGATGATTCCGGCTTCCACAAGATCCACATATTCGCCGCGAGCGGCGTCAAAACCGTAATTGCCCTTGCCGCACCGCATCCGGTCCACCACCACTCCTCCGTCCACGGTGGAATTCTCCGCGATCTGACGCGTGGGGGCTTCGAGCGCGCGCCGCAGGATCATGAGCCCCGTGCGCTCATCTCCGGAGCAATTGGCTTCCTCCGTATGAACGGCTTCGATGAGCCGCAGCAAGGCAAGTCCTCCGCCCGGCACGATCCCTTCCGCGAGGGCCGCCTTTGTCGCGTTGATGGCGTCTTCGATCGCTTCCTTGCGGTTCTTCATTTCCGCTTCCGAGGGCGCGCCGACTCGAATGACGGCGACTCCTCCCGCTAGTTTCGCCAGGCGTTCCTGCAGCTTTTCTTTGTCGTAGTCGGAAGTTGTCTTTTCAATTTGTTTGCGCAATTCGGCGCAACGGCCCTCGATGGCGGCCTTGGAACCGTTCCCTTGAATGATGGTGGTCTTATCCTTATCGATCAAGACGCGCTTTGCCTGCCCGAGTTCTGCAATCGTGAGGTTTTCGATTTTCAACCCGAGTTCCTCGGCAATCAGCTGGCCGCCCGTCAGGATGGCAATGTCCTGCAACATTTCCTTGCGCCTGTCGCCGAACCCGGGCGCTTTCACGGCGGCGGAAAGCAGCGTGCCGCGCACCTTGTTCACTACGAGGGTCGCCAGCGCTTCGCCCTCGACGTCTTCCGCAATGATCAAAAACGGGCGCCCTGCCTTCGCGACTTGCTCGAGAAGCGGGAGCATGTCTTTCATATTCGCAAGCTTCTTTTCGTGCAAGAGGATCAGAGGATCCTCGAGGACGACTTCCATCTTCTCCGTGTCCGTAATGAAGTAAGGCGAGATGAACCCGCGGTCGAATTGCATTCCTTCCACAACTTCCAGCGCCGATTCGGTCGTTTTCGCCTCTTCAACGGTGATGACTCCCTCCGCTCCGACCTTCTCATACGCCTCGGCCACCAGTTCGCCGATCGAGGGATCGTTGTGCGCCGAGATCGTGGCAACTTGCGCCTTCTCAAGCCGGCTGGCGACGGGCCGGGAGAGGCCCTTCAACGACTTCACAGCCGCGAGAAGCCCCCGGTCAAGGCCTCGCTTGAGATCGACGGCACTCGCCCCCGCCGCCAGGTTGTGTAGTCCTTCCGCGAAGATTGCATGCGCCAGAACCGCGGAAGTGCTGGTTCCATCGCCGACGGCATCGCCTGTGCGCTCCGCTGCCTCACGGATCATCTGCGCTCCAAGGTTCTCTTCCGGATCTTCGAGCTCGACTTCTTTTGCAATGGTAATCCCATCATTGCAGACAAGCGGCCTTCCCCACTTTTTCTGGATCAGCACGCATTTGGATTTTGGACCGAGCGTGATGCGGACAGCATCGGTAAGCGCGGAAGCGCCGGCCAGAACCTTCTCTCGCGCTGCGGATCGGAAAAGTAACCTCTTGGAAGCCATAAATCCTCCTCATCAAACAAAAGCGATTTACCCGGTTTTAGCAAGGCTCTTGAATGCAAAATGGCGGGAGAACCACTCCGCTGCAACCTTCGCCACTTCTTCCAGTGCTCCTGGTTCCTCGAACAGATGCGTGGCTCCGGGAATAACAATCAGTTTCTTTTGGCTGCATCCAAGCGCAGCCAAAGCTTGCTCGTTCAAGTCGATGACTGGCCCGTCATGGCCGCCAACGATCAACAGTGTTGGTGCAACCACGGACCCGAGAGCATCTCCCGCCAGGTCGGGCCTGCCGCCGCGGGAAACGACGGCGGCAACCTTGCCGGGTAGCTGGGCGGCAGCCACGAGGGCAGCGGCAGCCCCAGTGCTCGCACCGAAATAGCCGACGCTTAGTCCGCGCAGGTCTGGCTGGCGCAAGGCCCACGTTGTTGCCCCGGCCAGCCGTTTGGAAAGCAACGGAATATTGAAGCGAAGCAAAGATGTTCGCCGGTCGATCTCCTCTTCGCTGGCCGTGAGCAAATCCATAAGCAAAGTACCAATCCCGTGCGCCTGGAGCGTTTCGGCGACAAATCGATTGCGGGGGCTGTGGCGGCTGCTCCCGCTCCCATGTGCAAACAAAACAATCCCGCAAGGATGCGGAGGGAGGGCCAGATCCCCCTCCAGGGTCGCCTTGACTAATTCAATGGAAACCGGGCGCTCGTTGGAAACGTATTGGTTCACGCGGGTGGGGGTCATGGATGAACTCCTTTTCGAACGGTCGGGCCCCTTGGATCAACTTTGTGAGCACGTTGTTCACAGTGGCGCTGGAGCAGGTTTGTCACTTCCTCGTCCGATACCTGTGAAAAATCGTCGTAGAATTCGCCAATCGCATAAAAGCTTTCAGGCGTATCCAGGCAAATGAGATCGTCGACTTCGGCCCGGAGATGCCTGCACGTCGAAGCGGGAGCGATTGGCGCTGCGAGAACAATCGACGCGGGCTTCAACTGCCGTAGTGCAAGAATCGCGGCGCGCGTGCTCGCGCCTGTGGCAATGCCGTCGTCGACAAGAATGACCGTCTTGCCATTGAGATTGACAGGAGGGCGTGCGCCCCGGTAGAGCCGCTCCCGGCGATCCAGCTCCTGTCTTTCCTTCGCCGCGATCAGTTCAATCTCCAGGTCGGAAATTCCGGCCTCCTCCACAATCTGCGAGTCGACGACTTGAATTCCCCCAGTTGCGATCGCACCAAAAGCGAGTTCCTCGTGCCCGGGAACACCGAGCTTCCGCACGACAAACACATCCAACGGAGCCTCCAGTTCAGCAGACACCTGAAAGGCTACAGGGACTCCTCCACGCGGGATGCCTAGAACGAGTACATTGTTTCGTCTGGCATATGCGCCCAGTTTCATCGCAAGCCTGCGGCCGGCGTCGACACGATTCAGAAAGTTCATCGCCGTGCCTCCGTTCCGCCTTCTCAGCCTCATAGGCTCCCTGAGTGGCGGATAGCCTGATTCCCTACGTCCGCATTCTCAACTGGAAGTGCGGATAGACCTATGACATCCGTCACTTTTTCGTGTGACGCAGGCCACACTCGCAAGTCCCGAAATGGCACGAGATGACAAGAATCACTAGGCCCTGTGACGCAGCGCATAGCCGCCAAGATTGCAAATGGTTAAAAGGAAGAAAGTGCGGGGGGCTGACATTATGAGCCACACAAGAGAATTTCAACAACCGATGACAATTCCGGGGTCTGAGCCGTGGAGGCATAATTTGAACTCATTTCGCACATCGTTGCAGGTTACATTTCACCATATTTTGTTTGCCACGGATTTTTCAGCCACGGCAGACCGCGCACTCCCGTACGCCGTTGAAATGGCTAGAAGATCCATTGCCACCATTCATGCTGTGCACGTGATTTCTCCGGACGGCTCTCCTCTATTGCCTCCTGCGGATGGGACTGAAATCGCGCATGACCAGGAAGAATTTCGCGCACGGAAGAAGAATCAGCTCGAACTGGAATTGCAGGAGCTTCCGCACGAAATTTTCTTTCTCATGGGCGATGTTTGGGAAAATCTTGAGGATGTGATTAGAGAAAAGAATGTGGACCTGCTGGTGCTCGGCACGCATGGAAGGTCCGGAATTGCAAAGGCGCTCATGGGGTCGGAAGCCGAGAAAATTTTCCGGCAAGCATCTTGCCCGGTTCTGACGGTAGGGCCAGGCGTCGCTCCCAGGGCCAGCCACGCTGCCGCCGCGGAATTGAACAGCATTCTCTACGCGACGGATTTCAGCCCGGAATCGCTCGCGGCTGCGCGTTACGCGATTTCATTAGCCAAGGACCATCGCGCGGAACTTATCCTGCTGCATGCAACGGGAGACGGAATAGAGGGACAAGAAGATCTCGCGCTCGAGACTCTGAAGAATGTGGTGCCGCTGGGCGCAGGTCTTCTGTCCAAGCCGACGTACCTTATGGAACGTGGCGCTCCAGCCGATGCGATATTGCGAGCCGCGAAAAAAACGCATGCGGATTTGATTGTTATCGGCGCACGCGGCGCCGAAAAACATCTCTCTGTGGCGACTCACTTTTCAGATTCGATTGCAAGCAGCGTTGTCGCCAATGCGGGCTGCCCGGTTCTGACTGTCCACAGTTGAAATTTTAGAAACAGCGGTTATGCCGCGGAAACGAAATGAGAAAGGTGTTCTTTGGACGACTCTTGATGGCGTGGTTTTATTCTCACGGTTATTCCCGATTCATATTCAAAGACATACAGCCCTGCACATTTTCCGCAAAGCCAAAAATGTCGGATCAAGGGGTCGTTTTTTAGAGTTTTGCCATTGGCCGAATTGCCGGAAAACCGGATCAACCGGCCTTCGCGATAGTCAAATGGCGCTTCGCACTTAGGATTGCAGCATTTTATGAGCATTTGGCCTCCCTTCCATCGTGCGATGCAATTCTCTTCTCCCTACCTAGGAGGGGGGCACCGAATAAAACGTTGCCCACCCTCCAAATTCTTTTTTGTTTCTAGCCGGCCGCCTTCGGTTCAATTCGCACGCTCTTTGCATGAGGTGCTTTGGGAAGTTCAATATTGAGGACGCCATCCTTCAACGTCGCGTTGACTTTTGTGCCATCCACATCCGACGACAGGTATACCGATCGAAAGATCTCATTCGCGCATCGCTCGGAGTAGATCGTCTTTCCTTTCTTGCTCTCTTCCTTGGATTCATGTTTGCCGGCGATCGTGAGCCGGTTCCCTTCGACGCGGATGTCGAGTTCCTTGGCCGCGAATCCAGGCACTTCGGCCCGGACGGTCAGGGCTTCGTCGGTCTCCGCAATTTCCAGATGGAGCGGATGAAGAATTTCGGATTCGGCTTGCAGCCAATCCGACAAGTCGTGGCCGAACCACCTGCCGTTGTTATTGAAAATCTCAAAGGCTCGTTTTTCGATCGAGTCGAAAACTTGTTGGAACCGATCGATAGCATTCTCAGTCCCGGTCTGTTTGGCGACTGCCGAAGTTTTGACGGGTTGCATTGCGGTTGCAGTTTGCGCGGTCATTTCAATTCTCCTTCAATCTATTAAGTGTGGTTGGCGGCGCTGCCCTAGAAAAGCGGGTGCCAATCCATTGGCCTGCGAAAAGCATCATTTCCGGCAGGCGAACGCAACCAATCTTCTTTCGCATGCTCTTCCATCTTGCGCCGCAATTCTGTGATTCAGGTCACAATTCGATGAAATTTTCGATGAAATTTATGTCACGATTGGAATTGTTTGTTAAAATAGTCGCGTTGGGTTATCCGTCATTTTTTGTGCCCTCGCACCTCCAAAGCACTGAGCCTGTAAATGTGTGACTGCGAGGTCTGGTCTGGATTGTAGGAATAGGTCGACTACGCAGTTGACCTGGAGACAAATGAGCGGGCCATCTCCCAGCATACCAGAATCCCCTGAACCTCACACCTTGTTTGAGAAGCTATTCGAGGCCTCTCCTGACGCGATCGTTGTAACCGACGCGGAAGGCCGGATCACTTCGATCAACTCGCAAGTCGAGCGGCTGTTTGGTTATGGACGCGAGCAGCTCGTCGGCCAGTCCGTGGAAACCCTTGTCCCCGAAAGATTCCGCCAAGCGCATCCGGGCCACCGATACACCTACAAATCCCACGCTAGCGTGCGCCCGATGGGTGCAGGTTTGGAGCTCTTTGGCCGGCGCATGGACGGAAGCGAGTTCCCTGTCGATATCATGCTAAGCCCCATGGAGACAGCGGAAGGCCGCGTCGTAATCAGCGTCATCCGCGACATTTCCGATCGAAAGAAGGCCCAGGAAGCCGTCCGCCGCAGCGAGGCGCAATTCCGGGCGCTGTTCGAGTTCTCGCCCGACGCGATCATCGCGAGCGACGGGGAGGGGCGCATCACCGAAGTCAATGCACGTGTGGAAAGCATGTTCGGCTACCAACGAGGCGAACTCGTGGGCAAATCCATCGATATCCTCGTCCCAGAGCGGTTTCGCCACACGCATCCGGCTCGCCGCAAGGACTATGCCTCCGCAGCCCGCGTTCGCCCAATGGGCGCGGGTTTGGAGCTTTACGGCAGGCGCAAAGACGGAAGCGAATTCCCCGCGGACATCATGCTAGGGCCGGTAGAAACAATAGATGGACGAATTGTGTTGAGCGTGATCCGTGACCTCACAGAGAAAAGAGAAGCCGAGGAGGCCTTGCGGCGCAGCGAGCTGCAGAAACGCTATCTGGAAGAAGAACTGAACACGGAGGCGAGATTTGAGGAAATCATAGGCGAGAGCATGGGCCTGAAACGAGTCTTGAAACTCGTGGAAACCGTTTCGGCTACCGACGTTACCGTATTAATTCTGGGAGAAACAGGAACGGGCAAGGAAGTGATCGCGCGAGCTATCCACCAACTCAGCCCCCGGAACAAGCACGTCATGGTGAAACTAAATTGTGCGGCAATTCCCGCCGGCCTCCTGGAAAGCGAATTGTTTGGGCATGAGAGGGGCGCATTTACGGGAGCCGTCGACCGCAAGATCGGCCGCCTGGAGTTGGCACATGAAGGCACACTCTTTCTCGACGAAATTGGCGATCTCCCCCTGGAACTTCAGCCGAAGATCCTTCGCGCACTGCAAGAGAAGGAGTTTGAGAGGCTTGGAAGCAACAAGCCGATCCCGGTCAATGTGCGGCTCGTAGCCGCGACCAATCGTGATCTTGCGAAAATGGTGGCGGAGGGACAGTTTCGAAGCGACCTCTATTACCGGCTGAGAGTTTTTCCAGTCCTGCTCCCGCCCCTTCGCGAGCGCCGCGAGGACATCCCTCTTCTGGTTCGCTACTTCGTCGATCGCCACGCCCGGAAGCTGTATAAGAAAATTGAAACCATCCCGGAGGAAACCATGCGGGCCCTGACCCGCTGGGATTGGCCGGGAAATATCCGTGAACTCGAGAACTTCATCGAGAGGGCCGTCATTCTCACCAGGGGGCCGGTCTTGCGCCCTCCCCTCGGGGAACTCGAGATGCCGGAGGAAGAACCTAGCCCTATACGAGAATCTTCCCTGGAAGCCACCGAACGAGAACATATCCTCCGCGTTCTCCGTGAAACTAGAGGGAAAATCGGCGGTTCAGATGGGGCTGCCGCCCGCCTCGGCCTCATCCGTACTACGTTGAACTCCAAGATGAAGAAGCTTGGAATCGAGCGAAAAGACTATATTTAGTCAGTGCTGACGATTGATCGCCAGTGATCTTCGTCACTTAGACCTGTGCGCTAGCCCACACAAAGCACCCCTCCCAACTAAGCCATTGTTCCAGAATGGGATACCTCTAATCTCCCTCGGATCAGAGATTTGGCTCCTGGATTGCCTATAGGTAGGCGTAACAACAAAGGATCAATAGAACCAGTGAGAGTGACGATACACCAAGCGGATGGTGAGGGCGTAACCATGAAGATCGAAGGGAAGATCGCCGGGCCCACTGTTCCAGCGCTGCAGCAAGCGTGGCAGGTCTTGGCGCCTTCCCTTGGAGAAAGAAAGCTTCTGGTGGACCTTCGAGGCGTGATGCATGTCGACGGGACAGGCCGTGATCTGCTGGCTGACATTCATGCCGAATCGGGGGCCGAATTCCTGGCCGACACGCCGCTCACGAAACATTTCGCGGAAGAAGCGCAGCAGGGCATTCGCTCGAGATCTGAATCCTAAGCTGAGGAGGCAACAATGAAAGGTCCATACGGATTAGAGCTGAACGATGGTTGCAAGAATTGCAAGGTGAAGGGCTCAGGATTCTTTTGCCAGTTGCCGCCCTCCGCGGTAAAGGATTTCGATGCGATCAAGTCGACGGCCACCTATCCAAAGGGCGCCCTGCTGTTCGTCGAACGACAGGACGCACGCGGGGTCTACGTCCTGTGCGAAGGCGAAGTAAAACTCTCCATCAGCTCCCCGGAAGGCAAGATCCTGATCATGAGAATTGCCCGGGCAGGGGAACTGCTCGGACTGATGGCCGCCATGGCGGGCCTGCCCTATGAAGTGACGGCCGAGACGATCCACCCCTGCCAGGTCGCCTTTGTGCGCCGGGAAGACTTCCTGCGCTTTCTGGGAAGCCATCCCGAAGCCTCTCAAAACGCGGTGAAGCAGATGAGTTCTCAGTACCGGGGCGCGTGCGAACAATTGCACACCATCGGGCTGTCGGCTTCCGCGCAGGAAAAACTCGCGCGCCTCCTGCTCACGTGGTCGGAAGGAATCCAACAGACGAAAGAGGGCACGCGAATCAAGCTGCCGCTGACGCACGAGGAAATCGCGGAATTCATCGGCACCACCCGCGAGACCGTCACGCGCACATTGAGTGATTTCAAGGTACGCCATCTGGTTACCATCCAGGGATCAACTCTCATGATTCCGAGCCGCACTGCTCTCGAAAGCTTTGCCAACGCGTAGAGCCTGAAACTTTATCCGAGGCCGTGCAGGAGTGGGTTTGTTGGAGAATCCACTCCTGCACGGCCTCATTTTTCAGGAAATCATCCCGGCACTTCTTCGCGCGGCAGGCTATTTCGGGCGCAGGGTTGGCATTCTCTCCAACCTCAAAATTACAATCCCTCGCGTTTAGCTTGCGCCTCTACTAAAACAGCTTGGTGCTTCTTCACTTGGCCACGCTGGCGGCGAGCAAAGTCCTGGATACGGCGTCCCGCGGCTTTGAACGCATCATGAATCACCAATTGAAGATCTGCGTGCGCCGACTTGGATTGCGCGTGACTCGAAGCAGCCGATTCTCCATTCACAGTAGTCCTGTGGATCGCAACGGGCACGCGTTTGATGACAATTTCCTTCCCGGGCAAAGTCAGGTCGATCCGAATATGGATGGGTTTGCCCTTCTTGTGATGGCGGTGCGGGACCTCAATGGCCACGCGACACGCGGTGATGCGATGGTAGAACGTTTCAAGCTTCTCGGCCTCTGCGCGAATCCAGTCTTCTACTTGGGGGGAATGTTTCATGTTGCGAAATGTGACTTGCAGCGGAAGCGTCATGGCCGTCTCCCTTTGTTGAGTTCATTTCAAAAGCTCCAAAAACATTTTTCCCGATGCGTGTAACAACGCTATTTTGGCTGAAAATCTGGATTTCGATGTGACGGGCGTCACTTTTGGAAGTGACTATACACACTGCGCTACAATGTGGATGTCGTCCAAAATGACCGTGGGGTTTGATGTGCGTTGAGCATGGGCCCGGCAACGGGAGGCGGCTATGAAGTTTGGAGTGCTTGCACTGGACTATGACGGGACGATCGCTCGCGACGGTGTTCTTGATCCCGAAGTACGTTCCGCCATCGCCGAGGTCCGCAACCATGGGATCCCTGTCGTCATCGTGACGGGCCGCATCCTCGCGGAATTGGAGCAGGTGGCAGGAGACCTCCACTTCGTGGACGCCGTGGTGGGGGAAAATGGGGCCGTGATGTGGTTCGCGAACGGCCATAAAAGGCAGCTTGCGTATTCAACTTCCACGCAGTTCCTTCAGGAACTCGGACGGCGCGGCCTCGAATTCAAGGCCGGACAATGCGTGGTCGAGTTGGACGCTGCCGCCGCGCCTCAGGTTCTCTCCGTCATTCGAGAATTGGAGTTGCCTCTCGTGCTGCTGTTCAACCGCGGCCGTCTGATGGTGCTTCCCCAAGCCGTCAGCAAAGGCGCCGGCCTGCGTGAAGCGCTCGCAACGCTTCGGCTATCGGTTCACAACGCCATTGGAATTGGAGACGCGGAGAACGATCACGATCTGCTGGCGACATGCGAGCTCGGCGTGGCCGTCAGTTGGGGCAGCCGCCTGCTTCAAGAAGCCGCCGACGAAGTCTTGCGTGGCAACGGGCCAACTGCGGTGGCCGCGTATATTCGACAGGCCGCGGTGAATCTCCGACTGCCCCCGGAAAAGATCGGACAACACAGGTTGTCGCTGGGAACCGCCGAAGATGGCCGTGAACTGACGCTTGCCATTCGCGGCTTCAACATGCTCATTGCGGGCGATCCCCGTTCCGGGAAATCCTGGGTGACCGGATTGATGTGCGAGCAACTGATCCTGCAAGGATACTCTGTATGCGTGATCGATCCTGAAGGCGACTACCGAACGCTGGAAACATTGCCGGGAGTGGTCGTGTTCGGAGGAGAAGATCCACCGCCGGAATTGCCTGACCTCGCGCGAGTGCTGCGCCACCCCGATATGAGCGTGGTGATCGATCTGTCACACGCTCCCTATCAGGAAAAAATGAATTACATGAAATCGCTTTTGCCGATGCTGGCAGCAATCCGGAGAGCTACCGGCTTGCCGCACAGGATCGTAATTGATGAGGCGCATTATTTTTTGCATGAGCCGAATGTCGGCGAGTTGCTGGACCTCACGCTGGGCGCCTATACCCTGGTCACCTACCGGCTGGCCGACTTGCACCCGAATCTGCGCAATGCATTGGAATGCATCATCGTGAAGCGCACGACAGAGCCGCGCGAAAATCAAACCTTGATGACCATGCTTCAAGCAAAGGGCGATTGCTCCACGGTCACGTCCAATCTCGCGAAGCTGGGCTTAGACGAAGCCGTTCTATTGCCGGGAATGCGGGAAACCGGCGGGCAATGCCTGAAATTCAAATTGTTCCCGCGTTTGACGTCGCACGTCCGGCACAAGGCAAAATATCTCGATGTGCAATTGCTCGTGGAGCAAGGATTCTGGTTCACGGATGACGTTGAGACGGTTGCCGGTCCAGCGCGAACTCTGAAGGATTTCCTGACGCTCCTCGAACATGTTCCGCCCGGAGTTCTTGCGGGACACGCCCTTCGGGGCGATTTCTCGCGATGGATCGCGGATGTATTCCACGATCACGCACTCGCCTCGGAGATCCGAAAAGTGGAGCAACGCTTTCGCCTCGGCCATATTCACGACCTCACCGAGTCGATCGCCAAACTAGTCCAGGAGCGGTACGAATTTTCGACAGAACGCGCCGCCGAACCGCAGGTTAGTTCCCCTTCTCAAAGCGTTGAATCACGGAATACGCTTGTGGCGCATAGCGGCAACGACTAGATTACGCGTCGCAACATGACTTGATGAAATGAAACAGTGCCTTGCCCCCCCAACGAATTGCCAGTTGCATGCGACCTGTTTCCATTTCCGGGTTCGTTGAACATATAAGCGCGTCTGCCGAATTTCGAGCCGCGCGTGCGGAAACATGAAGTATGATAACGGCTAAATGCGCATGCGCTGGGTGATTGTCGCCCTCTTATTTTTTGCGACCACGATCAACTATTTGGACCGCGCGATTCTTGGCGTGATCCTCCCGGAGATTCGCGACCAGTTCCACTTCGGCCTGCAAGCTTATGGCTTGATTCAGATGTTTTTCCAGCTCGCTTACGCGGGGGGATCGCTCCTCGGCGGCTACCTTCTCGATCGCCTCGGCACCCGGATCGGTTACGGCATCGCGGCAACGGTGTGGTTCCTCGCGGCTACACTCAACGCGTTCGCGGGCAGCGTGGTTCAATTCGGCGTGTACCGGACCGTGCTGGGTTTCGGCGAATCCGCCAATTTTCCCGCTTGCAGCAAGGCCGCCGCGGAATGGTTCCCTCCCGACGAACGCGCCACAGCCATGGGAATCGTGAACGCCGGCACAAACCTGGCCAACATTTTCGGGCCTCCGCTATTCATCGTGATTGCCTTAACTCTCGGATGGCAGGCGTGTTTCGCCATCATGGGCGGGCTCGGATTTCTGTGGCTGCCGTTTTGGTTCCTGACCTATCGCCTGCCAAAGCAAGCCGGCGCGCCAACGACCCCGGGCGCAAAACTTTCCATCAGCGAAGTGATGAAGTACAAGCAGGCCTGGGGCTATGGCCTTGCGAAATTCCTCACAGACCCCGTGTGGTGGTTTTATCTGTTCTGGCTGCCGACGTACCTCACGGACGTGCGCCACTTCACGCCGACGCAGCGCGGCAACGCGCTCATGATTGTGTACAGTATTTCGGCAGTCGGCGCCTTAATGGGAGGCGTTGTCTCCAGTTTCCTGATGAAGCGCGGGTGGACGGTGGGCAAGGCGCGCAAGATGACGATGCTGTTTTGCGCTGTGGTCATGCCGGCGTGCACCCTGGGTGTCGTGGTTCAGAACGCGCAATTCGCTGTCTTGCTCTTCGGCTTGGCCACTGCGGCGCATCAGGCCTGGATGACAAATCTTTTTATCTCGCCCGCCGATGTTTTCCCTTCGCAAGCCGTAGGCAGCGCCAACGGATTTGGCGTGTGCCTTGGAGGGCTGGGCGGAGCGCTCTTCTCAGGAATCATTCCCGGAACGGTAATCCCGCATGTGGGCTACGTTCCGGTACTGATGGGCATGAGCTGCTTTTACATCATCGCGTGGTTCATCATTGACCGGATGATGGGCGATCTGGAAATGGTCACGCTACAGTTGGACGAACGTCGCAGCGCCTCGCTCGCGACCTCCCGCGCCTGACCTCGTTTCACCGGCCTACGGATTACGTCGCCGCAGCCATGGATTGGTCGCCACTCCGTCGACGGCGCAAATTGGCAACGACCAGGCGAATTTCGTCGTACGTAAAATCCTCCGGCAGGGCATCCTTGATCGGTGAGAATCTTTCCAAGTCGAGATTGGCCGTAGCAAATTCAATTTGTCTTTGCCTATCTTCCGCGACCCAACTGTTTTGAAACTCCAACAATCCGCGCTCCACAAGATCCGACACCATGCTGACGATGGTCGAACGTCTTCGCCCTCGTATCACGGCGATTTCGTCCAGAGTCCTGCCCTCCCCAATCAATTGAATCGTTTCCTCACTTGGGCTGATTTTTTTGTCCGGAACTGCGGCACGCGCTCCGCCGCCGAACCGTTTCAGCGCATCGAGAACTTGGCGGCCGTACAATTCAGCCTTGCGTTCACCGATACCGGTGATATGCAAAAGGCCGGCCATCGAGCCAGGACGGACGCGGCAGATCTCATCAAGCGTCGTGTCATGCATCACGACATATGCTGGGACATTTTGCTCGTTCGCGGTTTCTCTTCTCCATTCCCGCATAAACTCACGCAAATCGGGGTCTACTTCCAATGCCGCTTGCGTCCGCACAGGCGCGGTCGCTGGCCTTTCCCACGTAAGCCTCGCTGGCGGAGACGCGGGTGAAACGGGCCGCGACTTGGAGCGCTTCCGCTTGCCAGGGGATTCCGCGACAGGCGCGGACAGCCAGGCGGGCTCGTAACCGCAGACATCGCAGGCCCCGCAGGAGGTCCATTTCTTGTTCTCGCCAAAATGGCCACAGACACGAATGTGGCGGCAGATGCCCGACTCCACAAATCCGCGAATTTCGTGATAGCGCTGCCAGGCGCGCTCTTTTTCTTCCGGATCGTTTATCTGGCCGATAAAGTATGCGTGCAGACCCGCATCTTTCTTCTGCCAGAGAAGCACGCAATCAGCCGGGAGGCCGTCGCGCCCGCCGCGTCCCGCCTCTTGGTAGTATTGCTCGATGGATTTCGGCAGCGAGAGATGGATCACGGCGCGCACGGCGGCTTTGTTGATGCCCAGGCCGAACGCGATCGTGCCCACCATCACTCGCACTTCGTCCGCCATCCAGCGCTCCTGATTGCGTCTCCGATCGACGGCGTTCATCTGGCCGTGATAGCCAATGGCGGGGATTCCATTCTCCTGAAGTAGATCCACAGTGGCTTCCACCGACGCGATCGTCGGCGCATAGACAATAATGTTTTCGTTTCCGTAGCTTCGCATCGCGCGCAAAAGGAGTTCCGTCTGAGAGAGTGCGTCGCAGGCCCGCACGACGTAGCGCAAGTTGGGACGGTGAAAGCTGGCGATATATTTGTCCGGCGCGCGGAGCTCGAGCTGGCGAATGATGTCATGCCGCACGCGCTGCGTGGCGCTTGCGGTGAAGGCCGCGATCGCGCGGTCCGGAAAATGAGCGCGCAGGCGGCTGAGCTGGCGGTATTCCGGCCGGAACTCGTGTCCCCATTCCGAAATGCAATGCGCTTCGTCGATCGCGAAGAACAATACCGGCACGCCCTTCAGCCATTCGTTGGTGTCCTCGCGCGCCAGCCGCTCGGGGGAAAGATACAGGAGACGATATCCGCCCGCGCGCGCCTTCTCGATCACTCGAGATTGCTGCACCGGCAGAATCGAGCTGTTCAACAGTGCCGCCGGAATTCCCATTTGGCCGAGCTGCGCGACTTGATCTTCCATCAGCGCGATCAAGGGAGAGATGACGATGACGGTCTTGTCCGGCGACATGGCGGCGGGCAATTGGTAGCACAGCGACTTCCCGCCTCCCGTGGGCATGACGACGCAGGCATCGCGCCCTGCCAGCAGGCTGCGGACGATGCTTTCCTGCAAAGGGCGAAATGCGTCATATCCCCAGTAGCGGCGCAGGGGGGTCAGCAGATCGGGCTCGGAATTCACGGGAAGAGTATAAGGCTCCGGGGGGATTCAGTCCATCTGCGAGTTGGCATCACTCGTGACATAAACTCCACGTTTGGAGGCACTCGCGCCCGGATTTTCGTCAGTGGCCCCTGGGATTCAAGACCACGATTTCTGTGAGTTTCCGGCTACTGGATCAGAGCCGCCTTGTCGAGGTCGGACACTCTGAAAATGAGGATGGCCTTCTTGCTCCCTTTGGTCGCCGTCCCGTAGGCGATCGTGACATTGACATTTTGCGCCGCAAGCTTTCCAGTAAAGTTGGCCAGAGCTCCGGGCAAATTCGGCAATTCCACGTAGAGCACGTCGTGCTCGGTGTAGGACGCATGCTCGCTGTCGAGAGCTTTTTTTGCCCGCGTGAAATCGTCCACGACGATTCGCACAGCTCCTTGCACGCCCGACGTCGTGCAGCTCATCGCCACGATATTCACTCTTGCATCGCCAAGAAGCTTCGCAAGGTGAGACAGCGTCCCAGGCCGGTCCTCGCAGATGATGCTGAGCTCGCGTTCCTTGCGGGACACAATCCGTGCTTTTGCCATGGCCGTTACCTCTTGCGCCTAACCTAGCAGCCTTTGAATGATTCGAGATGTGATTGCCGTCACAAGCTGACGTGCGCGCCGTCATCGCTGCAAAATGCATAATCTTCTAGACTTTCACCTGTCGACGGTACATAGGAGCTCAAGATTTGAATGCAACGTCGGCGAGCGCCACTGAATCGGCCCGGAGGCGAGTAGATCGCCAAGACCCGATATTCGAGGAAATGCGAGGTACACGACAATGAAAACCAAAGTAGCCCGAAAAACGACGCATCACGCGAAACCGTTTAGGAAAGTCGCACGGGGCAAGAAGCAAGCTCGAGCAGCCGAAACCATCAACAAGAAAGAGACAATCCAAACCGCTCCAGCGGAACCAGTGATGGTGGTGGCCACATTTGAAACTCCAGTTGAATTCGTGGAGTTCGACCTGGAACCGGAAGTTGAGGTGATCGAAGTATTCGAGTTTGCGGTGCCGGGCGGCGAGGGCAGGGCTTGAACCCGGCCCGGCTTCTAGAGTCCAGTGGATAAGACAACTCGGAAGCGTGCCTTTCCGCTTAACATTCGTTCGTATGCCTCGGCGGCGCGCTCAAGGGGGAAAATTTCGGTCACGGGTCGCACGCCGGTTAGCGCACAGAAAGCGAGCGTGTCTTGGGAATCAATCGGTGAACCAGAGGGCCAGCCGCCGATCGAGCGGCGCCCGGCGATCAGAAGGCGTCCTGAAATTTCTAGCAGCTGATCGGGATTGCCAACAAGGATTGTCTTGCCATTGATTCCCATGCCGCCCAAGGCCGCATTGACCGCTTTTCCGCTGGTGACTGTGGAGAGAATCACTTTGGCCCCGCCCATTTTTTCAAGTTCGGCAGCTACGTTTTGGGATTCGCTATCGAGATAATGCTTCGCGCCGAGCTTTTTCGCGAACGGCTCTTTATCTTTTCCGCGCGCGATGGCGACGGTTTCAAAACCCATGTTGGCCGCAAACTGAACGCTCAAATGCCCCAGCCCTCCAATGCCCAGAATGGCGACGATATCGCCAGATTGCGCTCCACTATTCCGCAATGAATTGAATGTGGTGACGCCGGCGCAAAGGAGAGGAGCCGCATCCGTGGCGGAAAGCGCGTCGGGAATCGAAGCTAGCGCAGCGGCGGAAATGAGCATGTACTCGGAGTATCCTCCGTCGCACGTGAGACCCGTGATCTGTCTGCCTTTACTGCACGTCACAAAATCGCCGCGTCGGCACGAATTGCAGTAGCCGCAATGGCCGCCGTGCCAGCCTACTCCGACGCGCTGCCCGACATCCCAGCCAAGAACGCTTGAGCCGACGGCGTCGATCACGCCGGCGATTTCGTGTCCCGGAATGCGCGGGTACTTGATGCCCGGCCGCGAACCCTCTTTGGCGTATTCATCGCTGTGGCAGATGCCGCAGGCTTGGACTTTGATTCGCACCGATCCCGCGACGGGTTCCGGAACATCGCGCTCCACCAGTTGAAAGGGTCCTTTGGCAGTCGGGACTTGAACGGCGCGCATCTTGGCCATGATTCCTCCGGAGTAATGTGAATGTGATGTGAAAACTGGACGGCGGGATCAGTAGCACAGGCTTCAGCCTGTGGGGGGTGGTACCTGCAAGGACTAACCCCCGCAGGCTGAAGCCTGCGCCACTACTCAATCTATTGCGTGACGCTCGTCTTTTCGGTCTCGCCTTTGGCGGCCGCGGCGCGCAGCCTGCGCAACTCGGCGTGGAACACGATCACGCTCATCCACATGCCGAGCGGGTGCGCCCCCGCCTTCACCAGCGGGTGAACCGTGCCGTTGCGGAATTTCTCGATGTCCTCATCCTGCAAAGTCTCCAGGACTTTCGATTCCTCCAGAGGCAAACCGTACTCGGCCGCCACCGAAGGAATGTCGTTGATCAGGCGCACGCGCAGGCTCGGCTTGAAACGCAGATCGTAGAGAATCTTGTTCAACTTGTAGGCCGAGGGCGAAGGATGCTTGTAAAACTCATATCCTTCCGAGCCTTTGAATTTGTAGGTGGCCGGACCCTTGGTCCCTTCCTCGGAAAGTTTCCCGGTTCTCTTGTCCGGCAGGAAGCGCATCACGGCGTGGCCGTGGTGCCAGGTGGGCTGGTACGTAATGAGTTCGCCGGGCTGGTCGCCAATCATTCCGAACATGATCATCCAGGACAGCATCTCCGTATTTCCGACGACATCGAGCTGCTCCGAAGTGAGGCTCAACAGAGCTTCGTTGTTGCCCTTTTCCATTTGGGCGATGGCCCAGTAGTCGAACTCAAAATCGGGCTGCGGGTATTTCCACGTGCCGGGGAAGTGCGACATTCCGCCGCTGGCGATAACGGCGACGCGTTCGGGCCGGGCGGCGATCACTTTGGCAATGGCTTTCCCTAGTTGCTGGCATCGCCGCGCGGTGGGCAGCGGCGGCAAGTAGGCGTTCACGAAAATTGGAACGACAGGGATTTTCCGGCCTTCGATGACCCATTCATACACCGCCGCAAACGCATGGCCGAGGATCGCGTCCTGCGAATACGCCATGTCGAAGTCTTCGTTGACCAGCTTGTCGAGCAGGTCTTCGGCGAGTCCCTGATGAACCGGAAGATCGTACGTTTTACGGGCAAATTCGGCGCGCGCGCGCTCGCCGGACATGATGGCGAAGGTCGGGACTGAGGAGAGGAAAAACGTCTCCATGTGGTCGTTTCCAATCACGATTGCCACATCTGGCTTGGTTTCGTCCAGGTCCTTGCCAAGCAGGCGCATCGCCGCGACATCCGCGTCGAGCTGAGCGAGGTCTTCACTCGGGGGCCGGACAAAGAGTTGAGGTGCGTGTACCGTTCCGAATGCCGCTACGATTTTCCCCATGTTCGTTACCTCGTTTTCATCCGAACGCGCGTGCGCTTGATCTACGCTCGCCGCTCCAGACTTGGGCTTTGCGTGATTCGCTCCCGATCAACGCTGATGGTTTGATTGTGCGGAAACAGCCGGAGTTCGTCAAGAAAAACTGTCTGCCTTCCAGAGTGTTTCAACATTCGGTTAAGTTTTCACCGAATTGGCGGTGCATCATGCGTGAGCCGCAATACCCTGCTTCTGAATCTGTTTCGCGAGTCGCGGATAGACCTTCAGCGCGTTGGACTCGAAAATTTTCTTTTTGTCGACGGCGGTGAGTATCGTCGATCCATCGATGTAGCGCCGCGTGTCGTCATAGTAGTGGCCTGTTTCGGGGTCGATACCCTTGACGGCGCCGACCATTTCCGACGCGAAGAGGATGTTGTCCGAGGGAATGACCTTGGTCATGCAATCGATTCCCGGCTGGTGGTAGACGCACGTGTCGAAGTACACGTTGTGGAGCAGAAGTTCCTTGAGCGGCGGGCGCTTCATGTCCTGCGCGATGCCGCGATAGCGGCCCCAGTGGTACGGCACCGCGCCTCCGCCGTGCGGAATAACAAATTTCAATGAGGGAAAATCCTTGAACAGGTCGGACGTCAGAAACTGCATGAACGCGGTCGTGTCGCCATTGATGTAGTGCGAGCCCGTGGTATGCATGGCGGGGTTGCACGTTCCCGTCACGTGGACCATCGCGGGGACCTCCAGCTCCACCATTTTTTCGTAGAACGGGTACCACCATTTGTCGGTGAGCGGCGGTTCTTTCCAGTAGCCGCCTGATGGATCGGGATTCAGGTTGCAGCCGACAAAACCTAGTTCCTTGACGCAGCGCTCCAGCTCCGGAATGCAATTTTCCGGCGGCACACCCGGGGATTGGGGCAACTGGCATACTCCAATGAAATTTTTGGGATAGAGATTGACGATGCGATGGATCATGTCGTTGCAGATTCGCGTCCAGGCCGCGCTCAATTTGGCGTCGCCGACGTGATGGCCCATGGCAGAGGCGCGAGGAGAAAAAATCGTGACGTCGGTGCCGCGCTCGCGTTGGAACTTCAGCTGCGCGGGCTCCAGTTTTTCGCGAATCTGATCGTCGCTGATCTGCGGCGGCTCAGGCACGTTTGAGGATTCCTGGAACGCGACGATTTGCCGTTTGCGGAACTCGATAAAAGCCGGTGGCTCGGAAGTGTAGTGCCCGTGACAATCGATAATCATCATGATCTCCGGTGGATGATGCGAAGCAAACTAATCTAGCACACAATTTGGCGGGTGTGGTTTGAGAGCCTGGGTCGCGCAGGCTTCAGCCTGTGGGTTCTAGTTGCAGCAAGTTTGATCGTGCATGGACCAAACCCCACAGGCTGAAGCCTGCGCCACTTAAGCCGAGGCTCATTTGACATTGTCCTCCCAAGCCGCCAGAATTCGCCTTTGCTGCCAAATCCACAGCTGTAATTTTCCGCGCGAGGGAGACAAAAATGAAAGCTGTCGTCGTGCACGAATTCGGAGCGCCGGAAGTCATGAAGCTGGAGGAATTCCCCACGCCGAAGGCGGGGCCGGGACAAGCGGTCGTGCGCATTCATGCGGCGGGCGTAAACCCGTTCGACACGTACATGCGCGCCGGCACGTATGCCATCAAGCCGCCGCTGCCCTACGTTCCGGGCGGAGAGGGCGCTGGCGTGGTGCATTCCGTTGGCGAGGGCGTCACGAAATTCAGAGCGGGCGATCGCGTGTACGTGGGGCATCCTGTCACCGGCACGTACGCGGAATATTCTCTGGCGCTCGAATCGCAGCTGCACCGGCTGCCTGAACGCACAACCTTCAATCAAGGGGCAGGAATTTATGTGGCGTGCGGCACGGCCTATCACGCGCTCTACCATCACGCGAATGCGCGCGCCTCAGAGACGTTGCTGGTGCACGGCGCAAGCGGCGGCGTGGGAATCGCCGGCGTGCAAATCGGGCGCGCTTTGGGCATGACGGTGATTGGCACGGCGGGCACGGACAAAGGCCTTGAGCTCGTGCGGCGCGAGGGCGCGCATCACGCGTTCAACCATAAGAAGCCGGGATATACGGATGAAATCCTCAAAGCGACGAACGGCCGCGGCGTGGACGTCGTCCTCGAAATGCTGGCGAACGTAAACCTCGCCGCCGACCTCAAGCTGCTCGCCCGCCAAGGGCGGGTGATTGTCATTGGCAGCCGCGGAGACATCTCCATCACGCCACGCGATTTGATGGCGCGAACTTCATCGGTGCGCGGCTTCGTTCTCTGGGGCATCTCGGAAGCCGACGAGGCGGACGTTCACGCCGGCCTCTACGCGGGCCTTGAAAACGGCACGGTGCGGCCGGTGGTCGGCAAGGAACTTCCGCTGGGAGAAGCTGTTCGCGCCCACAAGGAAATCATGGAAACGGGCGCGCAAGGCAAGACGATTCTGATTCCTTAGGTACTCGTAGGATAGGCTTCAGCCTATCGGGTTTCGCGTGGTCCTTAACGAATTCAAACCAGACAGGCTGAAGCCTGTCCTACCTGAATTGAATCCTCGCAATTTTATTGGTCCGGTCGTAGGGCAGCCAGACCGTCGGCGGATTCGTGCTGCTATCGACCTGGATGTGGCGGATTTCCGTGCCGCGCGTGGGAAGCGTGTATTCCGTGAATTTTTCCGTGGCGGGATCGAACTTCGCGATGCGGTCCGAGTTGAGCATGGTGATCCACACCGTGTGATCTTTCCTGTTGACCGTCGCAGAGTACGGCTGGCTGAAGCGGTGAGGCAACGCGTACTCGGTCACTTTTCTGGTCTTGGCATCGATTTTCGCAAGCCGGTCGGCGAAGAACTCGCACACCCAGATCGTGTCGGTCCCCCAATCGGAGGCCGAACGGCGCGGCCCCTTATCGAGCGGCGTCGCCGTGTTTGGCGTAAGGCCAAGACTGGCGGAAAGTTCGCGGTCCTTCGCGGTGACTTCGTAATCCTGCGTCGCCAAATAGCTCAACGCCAGCTGGTCGATCTTTCCCGTGTGCGAATCCACCACCACCATGTCGTTTCCGCCGGGCTGCGAGACCCAAACTTTGTCCTCTTCATCGGCGGCGAGGTCGTAATTCGCCTTTCCCGGACGAAGCGAGTAATTCGTATATTTCCCTGTCAGCGGATCCAGCTTGAATGCCCCTTCGCGATCGGGAGACCATACGTTCCCCTGGGTGTCCAGCGTGATAAAGTCGCCTGACGACGGAATGTCCGCCGGCCGGGGATATCTGAAAAACTTGCCGGTTTCGGGATCGAATTTCGTGGGAGCCCCTTCCGTTCCATTTGCAAACCAGATGTTGCCTACCTTATCGAAGACAAGAGCATGCGATGTTTCCGCGGCGTTAGCCTGATCCGCCAGCATGTACTCGGTGATCTTCCCCGTGAGAGGGTCTAGTTTGCCGAGCGTGCGTCCCGGCGTCGCATCGTCCGCAAACCAAACCGATCCGCCCTTGTCGACCGCGACATCGTGGGCGGCTCGCCCATTCCACCGCGACGGAGTTCCTTCCGACCAGTCCGTGCCGTTGTGCTCCATGATCCAGCCCGGCATGTCGGGCCGCGACAAGTCATACTCGGTCACCACAATCCGGGCCGATTCGCCGGTAGGGCGCGGAAGCAGTTTCAGATTCAGCGAAGAATTTCCGGGCCCGCGCACGCGCCCCAAATATTCCGCAAGTTCCTGTTTGTAGGCGTGAATCACTGGGTTGGGCTTCGCATCTTCGGGCGCGTATCCGATGGACAGCATTTTTTCCATCAAAGTAATCACGGCGCCCCAGCCTGCCGCGTCAAAGCGGTTCTGCAAGAGGAAACTGACTTGATGGCACCCGCTGCAGTTGTTGATAAACACCGTCTTCATGCGTCGGTCATCGGGAGTATCCTCCGGCAAACTCGCAGCCCACTCGGTGCCGGAAAGCTGTTTGTGGAAATCGCTGAGGCTCGCGAGCGTCAAATCCACTTGCTTCTTCGCACCGTCGGAGAGACTCGCATCCGCTCTGGAGGTCTCAAAACCAACCGCTTGCGCCCAGACTTTGTACGGGCCGCTGCCCATCGGTGGGAATAAATACCGTCCCGATTCGTCGGTGTACACCGTGGTTGTATACGTCTCGCTCACGCCGCGCGCGGAAACGCCAACCCCCTCGAGAGGCTTGCCATCCGAGGATTTTACTGTGCCAGAGAGAGCACCCGCCATGGGCGCGGATTGCGAAAAGAGATATTGTGCGCAGAAAAAAAACGCGAGCGACACGAATACGGAAAAAACTATGGAAAGAGCATTCTTTCTTGGCACAGAGCGCCTCCACCCATCTGGAAAAAGAATCTACAACGTTTTCAAGTACGCGATCAGGTCGTCCACTTCTTTCGGCTCAAGTCCATATTGGAATCCAGGCATATCGGGACCGCCCTTTAAAATAAAGCCTCGCAATACTTTCATCTGGTCGGGCGTGGCATCCTTAAACTGGCCGCCGAGGCCTGGTCCAATGACCGGCGGAGATCCAAATTTAAGTTTTCTGGGCAGGTGGCAGAGCGAACAACGTTGCAGGAACAAACCTTCTCCCCGCCTCGCATCGTCGCTCAGCTTTTCAGCGCCGGGCGGAGCCGCGGCGGGTTTGGTCTGAGCCAGCAACCTTGTCCCTCCACCACAATAAAGAGCCGCCAGCCAAAGGAAAGGAATGATGATCATTCTTAATTTCAAGATGGATATACCCTCGTCTTGCAGTTCTCATTCGCCCGCAGCGCCGAGCCCGGACGGACCTTCTGTACTGCGACCCCAGTCCCGTGTCAAGAAGTAAGATACGCCATTTCGGCTGGAATTTAGCAATCCTTTGCAAGCCGTTGCAACGGGATGAGCCACCTTATTGTTAAAACAATCATCAGATTTTCTACGAAGCGCATGGAAAATATGGCAGTCTGTGATTGGAAACGAGTCGCCGGGAAAAAACTTGTGAATCGGCGGACTAAACGGCAGAGTCGGACGGGTAGAATTATTTGCCTTCATTTGAACCGGGAGGTATGGGAATTGACGCGAATCTTATTCACGGCATTGTTACTTCTGGGAGTGTCAGCGAGCGCCTCAGCTCAGAGCATCCCCAAATGGGAACTGTATGGTGGTTATTCGGAAGATCTGGCAGGCGCAGGGATCGCCGGGCAGAAACAACTTCCGACCAACGGCGTGCAGGTGGAATTTGATCGGGTCGTCACCAGCTATTTCCGGATCACCAGCCAGTTCAACGCGCAGTTCGCGGACCACGTGGTCAATATAGCTCCTCCCCCGCCTCCCGGGGGCGAGCACGTCAACAGCAAGGAACTGCTCGGTTTGCTCGGCCCGGAGGCCACGTACCGCGGGTTCAAGAAGTTCGACATTTTCGGCCACTATTTGATCGGCCTCGCTTATGGGCGGGATAACGAATTCCCTGTGATTCCCACGGCCACTTACACGACCTGGGCCTACGCCATTGGCGGTGGAGTTGAATTGAAACTCGGGCGCCGGGTTTCGGCCCGGTTGCTGGGATTCGATTGGATCACCACCCATTTCCCCGTGAATAGCCCGGAAGCGCAAGACAATTGGCGCCTAACCAGCGGTTTCATGTTTCATCTAGGCAGATGAAGCCTTGACGGCTATTTCCTTGGACGAGGCAACAGACCTTCCTCGCTGAAGCAGGCATGCCGTTTCCATGTCCTACAGCTCTAACACAACCCAAACCCCGCCCCGGGAATCCAATTACATGGGACACGAAGGCATGCGTCCAGAATATAATAAATAGTAACTATGTACTACTACAAATCAAGCCTCGATTCCCGCTTGACATATTCTCCCTCCCTGATCAAACTTTTATTGGGATATTCAGCGTTTGCCGTCGGCTGCGAGTAAGCCGAAAAAGGAGGGCCAAATCCCTGTTTTGGCTTCAACCATCCGGTCCCATAGAATCTTAGTGGTATTTCTCTCCACCTTATTCTTGCTGGTCGCCGGGACCCTGCTGGAAGGATTGCTCGTCAAGCTTCCGATCCTCTCGAAGTGTGGCGATGCCAACGAGCGGGTTGGCGTGATCCACATTCATACCAGAGCGTCCGACGGCAGCGGGACGGTAGCGGAAGTGATGGCCGCCGCCGAAAAGGCAAATCTCTCCTTTATCGCGATCACCGATCACAACGTCGCGTTGACCGAAAGTGACCTTGCCCTGGATCCGCCGGACCTGCCCATCATTTCGGGAGTGGAGGTCGGCACAAATGCCGGGCATTTCCTTGCGCTTGGCATTCCCCCGTCTTGGGTTCAACCGAAGACAACCGATGACCGTGCTCTGCTGGCCGCGGCCCGAGCCGTCGGCGCCTTCCGGATTCTCGCTCATCCTTTTCATCCGCATACTCCCTGGACCGACTGGAAGACATCTGATTTCGACGGCATGGAGATCTGGAACGAAGACGCCGCCTGGCGCCAAAATAATTTCTTTGACCTGATGGATGCGCTGCTTCTATATGGAGAAAACAACCAACTCGCGCTCGTGAGGCTTGCGAGCACGCCGGAAGAGAACTTTGCCAAATGGGATGAACTTCTCCAGGAGCGGCCGGTCGCGGGGATTTGTGCCGCCGATACGCATGCCAGGATCCGCCTGGCATTCGGCAAAGACTGGCGGTTCCCTGGCTACGTGCCATCCCTCGAGGTTGCGCGCGAACACGTGCTACTTCCTCCGGACGCGGGCAACGGCAACCCTGCGCTCGCTAGCGCTGCCGAGCTCGTCGATGCGCTCAAGAACGGCCATTCGTACTGCGGATTGGATTCGCTCTATCCTGCCGATGGCTTTTCATTCCGCGTCTCGAGCGGCAGCAGCTCCGGCGGGCCCGGTGACTCACTTCACTGGACGGGAGCCGCGCGCATTCAAATTTCCACCCCTTCCGGCGCAAGCCTTCCGCTGATCAAGGTTTTTCGCGACGGGCGCAAGATTACCGAAGAGCAGACCCGGTCCATCGACGAACCCATCACCGGCCCCGGCCGCTACCGAACGGAAGTCTTTCTGCGCCAGCCCGGCCTGACCGGATTGCGGCGCTGGACCCTCTGGGTATTCACAAACCCCGTCTACGTAACCGCCCAATAAGCGAAGCCGCATTTAGCGAAGATCCACCAAGAAACTGGATGACTGAAGCTCAATCTTGAAATTGAATGGCCGCGTCCCGTCTTGCGGTATACTCCTGCCAAGGCCCATCCTGGGCGGATCATATTGACCGTGGAGACTGAAATGAAAAAAATAGTCTGCACCGCATGCCTGGCCTTCCTGCTTGCAACTTCGGCGCACGCCGCGCCGGGAGGCGACATTTCCGGAGTCGTCAAGGGCGAAGACGGCGCTCCTTTTCGGGCAGCCTTTGTACGGGCCCAAAATGTGAAGTCCAAAATGTTGATGATGGTTTTGACGGACAACCAGGGCCAGTATCGCACCGACAACCTTCCCGCAGGGACCTATGAAGTCTGGGCAACCTCGACAGGATTTAGGAGCGACCCTTCGCGGCGCACCGATATCACCGTGCAAGATGGAAAAACTTCATCGGCCAGCTTCACGATGAAGAAGGGCGCGGTGCAGTGGAGCCAATTGACCAAGTATCAGGCCGGAATTCTGTTGCCGGAGGCGAAGGGAAAAGATGTGGTCCTCCAAGAATGCTTCAATTGCCATGCCATGAGCAGAATCGGCGTGATGGGCCGCGACCGCGAGGGTTGGCTCGAGGCGATCGAACACATGCGGCAAGTCGGAGTCGCCGACATTAATCCGGATGTTGCCGCCCAAGTGTCGGAATATTTAGGGACAGTTTTTGGGCCGGACGCCGAGACGCCTACATCGCCGGCTCAATTGCCGCAGTATCAAAAGGTCAAGCAGGAACACGACTACTTCGCCGACGACGCCTTGAATCTCGTGTATGTCGATTATCAATTGACGGGAGAGCCGAAGGATCGTCCAGGGACCGGAAAGCCGGACAAGGACGGAAACATTTGGATGGAAATGGGCGGCGGATTATCGAAGCTCAATCCCGCGACAGGCGAACTCCATACCTGGAGATTGCCGGACCCCACTCGTCCATTTATACATGAAATTCTTCCCACGGCGGATGGTTCCGTATGGCTCACAATTGAAAGGCAAAATGCGCTCGCCAGATTCGATACGCGCACGGAAAAATTTGAAGTGTATGTTCAGCCGTACGATGGACTGCAGCCCGCTGAAATGGAGCCGAACGCGCCGTGGCCCAATCTGCGATACACCGCGGGAGGACAAACCGGCGCACCGCGCAGGCATACCGCCATCACGGACCTGCAAGGAAATATCTGGAGTTCGGGCCGCCCACTCAGCAAATTCGATATCGAGACCAAAAAATTCACATTCTTCCCTGAAGTCCCGGACATCTACGGCATCGCTCTGGACAAGGACGGAAACGTCTGGTTTGCCGAATTCAACTCCCGGGATCATCACAGCATCGGAAAAGTGGACGTGAAAACCAACAAGATCACGAAATGGACTCCGCCCGGCGACGGCACAAGGCCGCGCCGCCTAAAGATCGATTCCCAAGGCATGGTCTGGTTCGGCGATTATTTTGGCGGCAACCTCACGCGGTTCGATCCCAAAACCCAAACCTTCAAGGAATTCAAGTTGCCAGGACCAATGCCGACCCCGTACGGAATCGGCGTCGATCACAACGACAACCTCTGGTACGCGTCCATGTACACGGACGTGATCGGCAAGCTGGACCCGAAAACCGGCAAGGTCATCGAATATCCCACACCCTACGGTGAGCGCGGAACCAGGGACATGTTTGAAGACTCCCAAGGCCGAATCTGGTACGGCGCGCAACCCTACGGAAAAGTGGGCTACGTGCGCCTGCGAGAGGATTCGGCAAAAGCCGTCGCACAAAAATAATTTACCCGTAGCGGATTTGAAGAGGCGATTTTACAGATCGCTGTTTGACAGTTTCCTCGCCTTGAATACACGGCCATCTCGTCGCACCACCGACAAATCATCACCCAAGGGATTCGTCAACTTGGATTCCGCTCGGTTTGACCGGATGGCCGGTTCTTATTGATGCAGCAAATTAACTTTACAACGGGAGGATTGGATATGCCGCATGGCCTGAAACTGTCCTTTATTTGTGCCGTCGCGATTGCCGCCTTGGCCGCGAGCCCGCTTACCGTGCTCTCGCAAGAAGTGATCCTGCAGAAGGCCATTTCTCTCGACCTGGCGCACGCCATCGCCCAGGCGGCGCTTGACGATTGCCGCTCCCACAACTACCACCCCGCGATTGTGGTGATTGACGCCAGCGGAGCCATCAAGGTGCTGTTGCGCGACGACGGCAGCGGCCCGCAGAACGCCGATACGGCGCGCCGCAAGGCCTTCACCGCACTTACTTTCAAAGGGAATTCCAGCGATCAAGTCAAAATCTGGGAAACGCAGAAGATTCCCAACATCGGTCCGGACAGGGTTGCCCTGGCCGGCGGCGTGGCGATTAAATCAGGCAACGACGTAATCGGCGCGATCGGCATCGGCGGAGCCCCGGGCAGCGAAAAAGACGAAGCCTGCGCGCTGGCCGGCGTCGCAAAGTATGCGAACAAGCTGAAGTAATGACGGGCGCAGAAGGCCTTGATAGCCCACATTTGAGGATTTCCCTTCCCTCGTAGTTTGTGAGTGGAGGGTGTTTTTTCTTCAATCAAAGCGGCTTGTACAGCCCACGATCAACGGATCAAGCTGGCTGAGGCAGCGCGTTTTGTTCCTTGAGACGCTGGCCGCCGCTTCGAGCGCATGGCGACACGAGCCGATCGGACTTCAAACCGCACGCCCTCGGCGCGCTGCAAATAGGCGACGATCTCGAATAAGTTGCGCGCCTGAGGGTTACCTTTTGGACCGAGCATTCGCATCAGACTTTTCGCCGAGCGGCGGGTAACATCGCTTAGTTTGGTAAAGCCGACTGTGGCATTGATGAAATCGCGAAGGATGATCTTTCCGGTTTCCACGTCCCCCGAAAGAAAGTTTTCAATTCCCTCCCGGAGAAGCGCCTTACGGAAACCAGGATCGCGTTTCACGCGCGCCCGGATGGTTTCCTTGAAATCTCGTGTCAAAGCCATTGTACTCACTCCTCCGTCCCTTTTCGCAGTTTGTAGTCTCGCCATCGGGCCAGCGCAGTATTGATATCCACCTGGTGACGTTTTTTCGTCCCGCCGCCGACTAGAATTACAAGTCGCTCCCCATCTTTGCCAAAGTAAATTCGATAGCCCGGGCCAAAATCGATGCGATATTCAAAAACACCGGACCCAACGCCCTTGGCCTTGGACAAATTGCCCTGTTGGATACGGGCGAGGGCGGTTGCCACCTTGGCCGCCGCTTCCCTGTTCAGACGATCGGACCAAGCGGCAAACGGGCTGTGTCCATCCTGATCGAGGAACTCGCGCACTTCGATCATATTTAATGGTAACATATACGATACCATTGTCAAGAGCGGCGCTGTCAGTTCACTGCTTCAGTCGTCAGGATCGACGCGCGACGATACCGTCATCGAGCCTTCGTAAAAATCGATTTCGAGATCATCATATGCACGCCCTTGTTGCCGTCGACCACTTGCGTGATGTGAAGGTCGGCAGCGACGCTGGCCAGCATGTAGGCTTCGTCGCGCGTCATGTGCTTTTCCTGCATCAGGAAATCGATCATTTCGCGGACGGCCATCTTGGTCGCTTCGTTGAGATCTTCGTCCAATCCCATGGTGATGAACTCGGCGGGCGTTTCGGCGCGCGGCCAGCGGAGACGCATGTCCTTGCGCACGACGAACTGGAACGTGCCGACGAGTGAAGTTTCCATCGCGATGATGTCCACCTCCCCATCGCCCTGGCCCGCGTGGCCGTCGCCGGCCTGGAAAAGCGCGCCGGGCGCATGGATCGGGAGGAACAGCGTCGTCCCGGCGACCAATTCCTTATTGTCCAGGTTTCCTCCATTTACCCACGGCGGTGCGCTGCTGATGCGCCCGGCGCTCGCCGGCGGCGCGACTCCCATGCTTCCGAAAAACGGTTGCAGCGGAATCTCGATGCCGTCCCCGAACTGCGCGATCATGCGTTTCTCGTCCAGCGGAATCACCTTCACGCGCTCGTAAGGAAAATCCTCCGGCAGGAATCCGCGCCCCGGCGAGAAAGCATTCAGCGCATACGGGATCGCCAAGCGAATCTTCTGAATGCGGATTTCCAGCACATCGCCCGGTTCGGCGCCTTCGACGTAGATCGGGCCGGTCAGCATGTGAGGTCCCGGGCCGTGGTCCTTCACCTGATCGTAAATTTCGCGCCACGCCGGTTCCACGCGGTCCGGCCAAAGGCCGGCGCTCTCGAAGCGTTCGCGGCTGGCGGTGACGAGCGTCTGAATTTCCACGGTGTCGCCGGACTTGATCCGCAGCGCCGGAGGCGTCTTTGCGTCGTAAAAGCCCCACGTCACGGTCTTCGGCGAAGGCTTCAATTGGTAGGAGTCGCCGCCCGGCCGCGCCGGTTGTTGCGCGCGCAAGGGAGCCGCGAAACAGAAGATCAGAAAAACTGCCGAAAACATGAATCGCGTCATTGTTTGGTTTCTCCTCGCGCGAGACGCTGTAAAATGATGGGCCGCAAGAAAAGGCGTCGATGTAAAGCAATCGTCAGGGATTATAGGAGGGATTTTCATGAAAATGCAGTCGGATACGATTTTCATCACCGGCGGCACTTCGGGCATCGGAAAGGGACTCGCCGAAGCTTTTCACCGGTTGGGAAATCAGGTCATCATCAGCGGCCGCCGCGAAGATCGTTTGCGGAGCATCTGCGCCGCAAATCCCGGGATGCGGCATTTCGTTCTGGACGTAACCGATTCCGCCTCCGTACGGAACATCGCGAGGAAGGTCATCGAGGAATTCCCCGCCCTCAACTGCGTCTTCAACAATTCCGGCGTGCAGAGGAGGCACAATTTCGCGGCCGGAAAACCCGTCGACGACGCGGCCATGCTCGCGGAAATTCAGACCAATCTGCTTGGCTTGATCCGCGTATCCGCGGAATTTCTGCCGCACTTAAAAAATCAGCAAAACGCAACCCTGCTGAACGTTTCCTCGGGACTTGCGTTTGTCCCTATCGCGCTTTTTCCGGTGTACTGCGCCACGAAGGCCGCGGTCCATTCGTTCTCGCTTTCACTGCGCCAGCAGCTGAAAGACTCGAAAGTAAAAGTCATCGAACTCATTCCGCCCTATGTGGCCACCGAACTCGGCGGAGTTTCCCAGGCCCCGGCCGGCGCCCTTCGACAAATGCCTCTGGATGCTTTTGTCGCTGAGACGATGAAGGAACTTGCTGGGGACGCGGACGAAATAGCGATTGGCGGCGCCAAGAACCTGCTCGCCGCTTCAAGCCCGGAGAATGTAAAGAAGGTTTTCGCCGGAATGAATCACTAGCGTCTGCACTCCATTCAGAAGCACGGGCAAAATGTTTTTTTCCAATTGTCTCAGGGGTGAGGCGTTGCAACTATTTCGGAAGACACTTTCAAGGCAGCGCCTCCTTGCGAAAGGCTAAGCTGCTTCGATGTCGTCCTGGCCTTCAGGACTGCCTTTTGCGTGTCTATCAACATGTCCAAAAGAACCCCGCGGGGAATACTTTTGGTCAAAGGGTCGATCAGCCATGCGAGCAACGCAGGAACCGTTCGGGTCAATGTGATCGATTCGTTTTGTATGTATACGCCCCCGTCCTTTTCCTCGATTCTCCAGTAGCTGTTGAGGCGCCACATGTATCCATGATCGTTCCCGTCCGTGCGCTCGTGTTCGTTTGAACTGCCTGGATTCTCCACTTCCACAATGCGCGTGGAGCGGGATGCGCTTTGAACCCGTGCACTTCCAATTTGTGTGTTGCTGACGTCAAAATAGGCGTCCAAGACGACCGTAACAATCGACTTGCTATAAAACTGAAGGTAAATCTTCGAGTGATTTCCTTTCTGTTCGATTAACTTCGCTCGGCGAATTTCAGGTTTGTAAATTTCCGGCTCGCCATTGTAGTCGTTCAGGACGGCGAGTGTTTCAGAAAGTGTACCCTTGGGGATGAACATCACTCCCACCCAGTGATGGACCAGGCCATTTGGAATGTGAATCGGGTGATCGTCTTGCTTCGTATGCAGTTCTTCGATATAAGCCTGGCCGCGTTGAAGCTGATTGTAAGCTTCCTTTTGTTGTAAATCAGGCAAGCGATCAACGACCAGGAATTGATTGAGGCGTACATCTTCGCCCATCCGTGCTTCCGTCGCCGCGATGTAACGGTCAAACGCAGCAACCGTTTCCGGCTTCAACTCGGACGCGCGCGCTGAGGTTCCAAACAGTGCGGAGAGAATCCAGATCGCCAAGACCAATTCTTGCAATTGCGTGGCGAAATGATGCGTGGGCTTGCGGGTTTGCGAGTGCCTCAATGGATGGCCATCCGGTCTTGAGGGGCTACCTTCGCTGGCGCACCTTCCATTATGTCATATCGTGCAACCGAGCTGGAGCGGGAAGGGGCTACAACTTTTCTTTCGAACGGTCCCAGAGATTCGGCAACTCGGTATTCGAATAGCCGGAAATGAACGTCTTGCTCGAGCCATCCGGTTCGTATACCGACCGCCGAACGGCTCCGATGTTGGCTCCATAAACATGAATGCTGGTGGAGGGCCGGTCGTCAAAGGCGTTCGAGACGCGATGGAAATCGCCGATCGCTGGTGAAACTGCGGTGACTTCGCCCCTTTCAAGCCGGATCGCGGCCCCTTGCTCCACGAAACGTCCGTCGCTTGCGCGGGAGTAGCTTTGCTCGAATTCCGCGCCGCGCAGGATGCCGACGATTCCCCACACGGTGTGGTCGTGGATCGGCGATTTCTGGCCAGGGCCCCAGACAAAGCTCACCACAGAAAACCGTTCCCGTGAATCCGCATGCAGCAAATATTGCTGATACCCGCTCACAGAAGGCTCCGCATAGCGATTGGGCAGCCAGTCATCGACGCCGACCAATTCCTCCAACAGGCGCGATCCCTCGCGAAGGATGTCCGGCTCGCCGGGCGCGGATTCAACCAAGTTGCCGATCGCGACGACGAAATCTCGCAGCCGCTCGATGCGGGGCGAAGCGATCACGGTCTGCTGGGTGGATGCCATATTCTTGTTCCTTTCGTTTCTGCCAAATGAGTTGCAGTGGATCAGCCCCAGAATCATCGCACTTTCTCATGCCTAAATAACGCGAGAACTTCCCTTCTTCGCCTGGCGGGCTTTATCAACATGTTCGCCTTCGTGCAACCTCTCGGCGCCCCACCATTTCCGCGCCTCGTCATAGTCATCGGGCGTATTCATGTTCTTCAGTACCAGCGAGCGCGGATCGAGCCGGCGCCATTCGCGCTGATAGACAACGTCCATACGAAGCTCTTCGATCACTTCGGTAACTTTTCGCGCGCCCCGCGCCAGCGCGGCCGCGATGGGCGCGCCACATTCGCGCCGGTAAACCGCGGCGAGCGGCTCGAGTCCGCGCCCAGTTTGAGGAATGACGACCTGCCCGCGAGAGCGGATCGCCCGCGAGAGCAGCCATTCGAGCCATGCACTGGAAAGGTAAGGCAGGTCGCACGCGACGATCAAGTTCCAGGGCAAGCGCGTCAAAGCCAAAGCGGTAGAGATCCCTGCGAGTGGCCCGAGCCGAATTCTCTTCGATCCTCGGCCGACAGCGTCTTGATCCGCAATCGCGCGCAGTCCCATCGCTGCATACCGGCGGGGCGGCCCGACCACGGTTACGCAGGCGACAAGCGGCTCGATCAGACGAGTCGAGTGAACGATCAGCGGAACGCCGCCAAAATCGAGAAGACCTTTGTCCCGCCCCATGCGCGAGCTTGCGCCGCCCGCAAGAATGAAGGCAGCGACTTGGCGGCGGCGTTTCACGATTGTCCCGCCATCTTACGACTGGTTCCGTTGCTTGGCCAGTCCGCCGAAAATGGACGCAGCTGGGCCGCAAGATCTGCCTGCGACAGAACTGAATCGTATCCTTTAAGTACTGCCAATGAAGGGCTGCCGCCGTCTTTTTCAATAGGCGTGCCGGTTGATCAGGCCCGAAACAATCGTCATCAGGATAATTCGCAGATCGAACATGAAACTCCAGTTTTGAAGGTAGTACAAATCGCAAGCCACGCGTTTCTGGATCGATGTGTCGCCTCTCCACCCGTTTACCTGCGCCCAGCCCGTGATTCCCACTTTTAGAGCGTGGCGGTGGTTGTAGCGCATGATCTCTTGCAGGAATTTGTGAACGAAGTGAGGGCGTTCGGGACGAGGGCCGACCACGCTCATTTCGCCTTTCAGCACATTCAGGAATTGAGGAAGCTCATCGAGACTCGTCTTCCGCAAAAACGCGCCGAACCAGGTCCTTCGCGGATCCGCAACGGTGGTCCATTGGGTATCTGTTTCGGAAGTCGGGCTCACGTGCATGGTCCGAAACTTGTACATCCTGAACGGTTTTCCGTTCAGCCCGACGCGCTCCTGAATGAAGAATACAGGCCCAGGCGAAGTGATCCGCGAAATCGCGGCGATAAGAGCGAAGATGGGTAAAGTCACAACCAGAACAGCGGCCGAAAAACAAATGTCGAAGCATCGCTTTAGCAAAGCATAGTCGAGCGACTCGTTGGGAGTGGACGTCAAATCCAGCATCTGAATCGCGCCCAGCTGAAACAACCGCTCGCGGATGACGATCCCTTCTCCCAGGTCCACGATCGCCCGAGCGGGCAGGCAGAGCTGATCGAGCGCGCGGACGATGGCGGGCATGCGCGAGAACCGCGCAGGTTGAATGGCAATCACGGCTTCGTCAATGCCATGTTCCGAATTCAATGCACTGAGTTCGTCGAGTTCAAAAATCCTATGATTTTTTACACGGATCCTCTGTCCCGGCAATCGCACGAAACCCATTATCTGGCACGGAGCAAAGGACAAGCTCTGTAGCCTCTTGGCCACTTTGAGCGCGAACCGATCGGCTCCGACTACGAGCAGGCGCGTCGGTTCCGCCAAGTGCGCGCGGTTGCGGCATAGAATCCGGAACAGGGCATGCACGATCAGGGTGAGCGCGAGAAGCGTTCCCACATCGCAAACGAGCAGGCCGCGCGGGAAGGCGCCGTTGCGGCTGAAATAAAGCGTCGCCAGCAGCACGAACGTCGCGGCGATGCACGCGGAAGACGCCTTGCGCACGCCGGTCCGCTCGCGAAACAACTCATCAAAACTTGTGACGCGATTGTGCTCCGCGAAAAGCGCCCAGACGCACGTTCCGAACAAGATTTGGTTTAAATGCCCGTGCACCGAATAGTGAACGGCCCGGCCGAGATAAATGGAAATAGCCACCCATACACTCCAGCCAAGCGCGAACGCTGGGACCGGCAGCGAATACACTGCGATCTTAAGAAACATTCGATACAGCTTAAGTCGCATGACCATAGTGGCGCACTATCAAGAATGCAGGGAATCAAAGAACCATATTTTTGGCAGTCGGGGAGGCGCTTGAAAATTGCGCCGACAGAGGGCGCGGATTGCCCGTTCCCCTTCCCAGGCGCCGGTTCCGCGAATTGCGTAGCCCCGGACCCACACTCAATTGCCGATGCGTGCGCGGCGACGGTGGGCTGCAGTTCTTGTCCCTGCTATTGCGCAGAGCACGAGACACCCGGGGACACGATCGTTATGAGCGAGCCGCTGCAACATGCGCGCCTATGAAAAACGTACGATTCCTCAATGCGTCGCAATGAAGGCCGTCGTCGCGGCCGCCTCCGCCAATTGCGCCACGGCGATCAGGTTTTTCCAGTTGTTCGAACCGCCGATGGCCTTTTCCGGTACCACAATGGCGTCGCCCGGTTCAATGACCGTGGAAAGCACGCCGCCATTCCACAGGGCGTTTCCCTGGCTGCTCACCACGGCGCCACTCGCACGAATGATGAAGACCATCTTAATGTTTCCCTGGTCGGTCGGGCCGCCCGCCTGGCGCAGATACCAGCGCGCATTACGGCGCGGCCGGTAGGTGAGAGCGTTCGAGTTGTACACCTGTCCGCTGACGATGACGAATTCCGGCCGCTTGGGAATAAACAGGGAGTCGCCGCGGCGCACCTCGATATCATCCGGAGACCCTGCGAAGCGCGCGAGGCTGTTTGGCAGCCTCACCACAAGCCGCCCGGGCAAGGGTGCCTGTTGAAGCGCGGCGATCTCGGCGTTGCGTTGGTTGAGGGACTGCTGGGCAAGCGCCGCCTGATCCTGCGCGGATTCCTGGATGGAGGTCTTGAACGAGGTCGACTCCATCCGTATGCGTTCGATCAGCTCTTCCCTGTTTTTCTGCTCGAGCTCGCGCACGTCTTCCCGCTCGAAGACGGCCCCTTTCGGATAGGCGGTGGGCAGAAAACCTCCAGCTCGCGCGAGCACGGAACTCAACCGCTCGCCCGGACGGATTCCGTAGCTGCCGGGATGCGCCACTTCTCCGCGGATGGTGATTGAGGCGCCCAAATCGTTCCATCCAGAGATTTGGCGAATGGTGAGCGTGTCTCCGTTGTGCAGCGTCAAGTTCTCCGCGGGAGCATCGGCCAGGGCTGCGGAAATACGCACCTCGTGATGAGCCCCGTTCCCTGCGCCTCTGTTCTGGAGCGGGTATTCGATGAGGTCGGCCGCCTCTAGATCGGCGCTGTTCTTGAACCCGCCGCCCAAGCGAATCAGATCGCTGACGCGCATGCCCTGGGCGAGCGGGTAACGCCCTGGCTTCATGACTTCTCCCTGGATATTCACGGTGGCCGGGTCGGCGGCGTCCGGGTTCCGGTGAATCAAGAGGCGATCCCGCGGCTGTAGAAAGATGTTTTCGACCGGATCACCCGCGAGGGCCTGGCTCAGGCCGACGCTGAGGATCTTGAACTTGCCGTCCGGCGAATACCGGAACACCTGCGCATCGGCAGTCTGCGCGTCCGGAGTGAGCCCTCCAGCCAAATGAACGGCGTCCGCGAAGCGAATCTGGCCGGACGTTTGATAGGTTCCGGGAGCACGTACGCCGCCCCCTACGGAAACCGTCGGAGGATTTTCGAAATCGAATCGGCTAAAGATTCGAACCGTGTCCATGGCATGAAGGGCGGGTGATTGAGTAGGGTTGGCCAGGGCCGCAGCCAAATCGAAGCTTTCCACGCTCGGATGAAAGTCCGGGGCATTCAGGCGGATGATTTCGGCGTATTGGGCCGCGGGTTCCGGAAGCAGGTCCTTGTAGGAAGAGAGGACGTCGCTGAGCCGCATCCCGGAGCGATAGGAGTAGCGGCCGGGCCGTACGACGTGGCCTTCGATAAAAATGGCGTCCTGGTTATAGGGCGCAATCGGGTAGATTCGGATTCGATCGCCGTCGCGGATTTCAAAGGACTCGAGTCTCTTGGTCACTTCCGCGGCATTTTCGGTTTCCGGGATATCCACGCTCAGCATCGTTTGCTTGTCGTGAGCCACCATGCGCTGCACTTCGACGTGCCGGAGCGCCGCGGCGGGAAGAAGGCCGCCGGCAAGCTCCAGCACGCCGGCCAGCGTGTTCTCATCCCGCAGTTCGTAGACCGCCGGACGGCGCACCATTCCCTCTACTGTCACTTCCGGACCGATCGGCGGGACTTGCACGGTGTCTCCATTTTCCAGCCGCTGCAGGCCCACCTTCACTCCATGCAGGAGGAGGTCATACAGATCCACGGTTTCGACGAGTTGCGCGCCGCGAAAGTGCTTCAAAATCCGCATGGATCCCCGCGGCGTCGGTCCGCCCGCGGCGAACAGCGCATTGAGCGGCGTGGAAAGAGAACTGATGTCATACGCGCCGGGATTCGCGACATCGCCGACTTCATAAACACGAATCGTACGCAGACGCGCCAGGGAAACATCCGCGTAAACTTCCCGAAATTGAGTCCGCAAAATCTGCTGCACGTTCTCCTGCACCGCCGACAGGCTCTTTCCGCTCACAAGGACCGGGCCCACCTCCGGCAGGCTGACTCGGCCCTCGCGATCCACCACGCGATAAAGGCGCTGCGACACGCTGCCCCAGAGATCGACCGACAACCCGTCGCCCGGTCCGACCACATAGTCCGGCCCGGCCGGCAGGTCCATGGGAATCAACTGCGAATCTCGCGTCGCGTTCTCAAATACATCCGCGCCAAACCGCCTCGGCGCGACGGGCCGGGGGACCGCTTGTACGTACATGTCGTAGAGCGAGGGAATGCTTTCATAGGGATTGTTCTTGCGAATCATTCCTGGCGGCTCGCGAAATGGAACGTCTGAAGGTCGCGGATGCATAGCGGCATCAAACGGCGCACCCAGAGGGGCGAATGGAAAATCCTCAGTGCCGCGCGTTCCGCTCATGTCCGGCAAATTGCCGCTCGTAGGGTTCGTTCCCACACCGTAAGCAGCAAGCAACCCATCGCCGGAGCTCCCGGCATTCGAATTTCCGCCCCCCAAGATCGATCCAGACAGGCGGTTCACTCCCGCGGTATCGGAATCAAGATTCTCCGGGGGAATTACATTGAGGTCATTGAAGGGCTGAATCGATTCATAGGAACCTGGCAATGGAAGTTGAGAGAAACGGCTTGCAGGATCTCCCGCCGTTTGCGTCAGCTGAGCGCGCAGCATCGGATTTGGGTCTTCGCTTGGAAGATTGGGATAATTCGGCACCGGCGAAGGAGCACCGGAAGGTTGCTGTTCCGGCCGAGATCCCTGCCTGGGACTTCCCGAAGCCGGTGCGCGTGTTTGCGAAGCATTGCAGCCTCGATCCAATTGCGGATCGCACAGCGCATCATTCCGCGGACTTTGCATTCCCCGCTGATGTGCCCTCGCCAATTCTTCTTGTTCTTGATTTTGCTCGAGCCTTCTCACTCGTTCCTGCAATAATAATTCGTGCTCTTTCCCGGAGTCCGAGTCAGGATTCAGTTTCGGAACGAGATACCCGTATTGTTGGACGAGGGCCGTGGCGATGGACCGAAATTGAAGGTCCGTTTCGAGCCGGCGGAAGATGCCGTCGCTCATCAAATCCGAATCGGTGACGATCTGACCATGCTCGGTCGCATCCTTTGCGACCCAATGTTTCAACTCGACCATCAGCCCCGCGTCCTTAGTTAAAACTGCCTTGATTTCCGCTGCGGTGGCCGCCACTCGGCTCAGGTTTTGCAGCGCCAAATCCGAAGCGCTTGCCGCGGTGTTCGTCCGCTCCTGGGCGCATGCTGGGGGGGCGTTCAATATATCCAGGAACAAGAAGAAAGCGATTACAAGTATCCTTTGTCTCTTTACTGAGTGCTGGCGATCAAGAAATCGAGTTGTCATACGCACGTTTAAGCTCCTGTGCCGGTCAACTTTTGAAACGCGAATTGGAACGAGTTATCTGAAACCCTCGTCATCGCTAACAATGGATTGCAAAGAGTAAAAGGAATGCACGGATGAGGCCAAACAATACCTGGGACTAACCTATTCTGGATGTGCCGATAAGGAAGCTCGACGGTAAGAGCAAATTCGCTTTGAATCCCAGTTTGGAACGTGAGGAAGATCGACTAAGCCTAATCGGGAATTCTTGGCAGAGACTTCCAATCTAAGCAGAGGTGGCTGGTCGCTTAACCTACAGATTATCTGGAATGCGCGTTCGCTACTTGACTTAATTTGGAGTGCGGCACTATAGGAACGCGATGGCGCGGCCCGCCAGAGCCACGCCCAACCAACACATCAGCGACAAACAAGCCGCCAATCTGCCTAGCCCCGAACCTTGCCCCGAGCTGGATGCGATGGCTTTCCGGTGAAGCGTGAAGTGAAGGGTGACGGCGCAAACAAGAAATATCATCTTGAAGAAAAAAGGAGAGCTACCACTGAGTTTTACGGCTTCCGACATGAACAAGGGGATGCCGGTGACGATCATGGAAGCCACGCCCAGCAGCGTCCACGGTCCAAGAAATCCGGCAAGCTGCGAGACGGATTGCCGACGCATGCCGAAACCCAGCAAACGCAAATCGACGATCACTAGGGTTCCAATGAGCATGCCTAGCGCCATGATATGAAAAGTCTCGTCAATCGCGAAGGACCACTGCGCATGCTTGAACCAACTGCCCAGCCAGCTATTCTCGCAGAGCACAAAAAACCAGGCCGGCAAGATCTTTCCGAATGTCACTTCGCGCACCTCTCAGGCTCCATGGTCATCGAATGCGCCAAAAGCCGGGAACTAATTAGAAATAAGCGGTCCATCGTCCCGCGATCACAACGCCCAGCCATAAAATCAGCGAAAGAATCCCCACCATTTTTGCGCGCCAGGGCATATTGCGGTCCCAATCATCGACGTTATGCATGACTCTCTTGTGAAAGTACAGGACATTCAGAGCCGCGAGGATCAGCAAAACCACTTTAATGCGGAAAGCCACCGTGTTGTAGCACTTCAAAGGTTCGGAAAGAATTAAAAGGCTTCCGCTGACGAACATGACCGCGAAGCCTCCAATCGCCCACGGCTCAAGTTGTTCGATCACATCGGTCACGGGCGCTTCGCGCATGGCCAGTCCCAGGAGACGCAAGTCCAGCCACATGATCGTTCCCACCGAGAACCCCAGCCCCAGGATATGAATTGTCTCAATGATGGGAAAAGGCCAGTCGCTCTCACGAAGGTAAACGCTGATGGGAGTATCATTAAGCCATTGGACGAAACTAAGAAGATGGGACATTGGGGTATGTGGGCGGCGCCTCTCTGGCTAGTTTGGCGAAATCATCGGACAGCGATAACAGACCGCCGCGGGACCTGCTTTCTTTTTGTACCTGACGTTGACTTATCATTCTCGCCGCCACGGCGCGTCACTTCACAATTCCTTCTTCGGCTTTGTCATGGTCTGACGCAAGATATGCCAGGGTCACAGCTCTGTCAAGATTACTGACACGCTTAACCCAGGTATGGGATCAGAACCGCCGCGGTGGCAACGCAGAGCCACAACAATAACTCCGCGCAGCCCGCAACTTTGGCCACGGGAGGGGTTTCCGTTGCTTTCTCCCACGCCGGGGCTTTTCTCTGAACCACAACATGAAGCACCAGCCCGAGGGGGATGAGCAAGCCCAGCTTGGTCAGAAACGCGATGTTGGTGAGATAGGTCTCGGCTGAAACTGAGAAGAGAAGAAATCCACCCGTGATGGCGATGGCAAATCCAATCCAATTCCAGATCAATAGCATATTGGAGAGTTGCAACGGCGGAGTCGATTTTTTACCGGCTCCAAGAAGACTGATATCCACGGCGACGATAGTTCCAATCCAAATCGACAGCCCGGTAAAATGCGTCGCCTGAACCAATGGGTAGGCCCAATCCGAGCCGGCGATCGCCAGGGCATATTGTCTGTTCTGCAGCCAGTGTCCGAAAATAACCAGGGAACCGTCCATTCGAAAAGACCTCCCATTGCTGATGCTCCGGGCCGCGCGTTATCCGACGCCGGTAAGGGCAGGAACCTCGACTCCGGCGATGATTGCTCCTACCCATAAACAAATCGAAAGGACTGCCAATAATTTCGCCCACGCGGGAATTGCCGGCAACTGGTTCCAATTGCTCACTTTTCGCTCGACGATGATGTTCGCCACGATGGCCAACAGGACCACTCCCATTTTGTCGTAGAAAATATCGTTATGGTAATAAGCAGTCGCCGAACCCGCGAACATAAGGAATCCGGACAGGAAGTTAAATGCTAATGAACCCCAAATCCAAGGAAAGAGCCGGTCAGCGAGCTGAGTTGCGTCCTGCCGGCGTCCCACGAGGCCTAGAACCCGCAAATCCACAATTACCATCGAGCCAACCAGGATAAACATACTGAAGTAGTGAATGATCTCCACGGCGGCGGCCGACCAAGCCGTCCCGTTGATGACGGCGATAATGGAATTGTCTTGCAGCCACCTGCAAAGATGAAGAAGCATGATTCAACAATCTCCCGGCGTGATTATCGGCGCCCCTCTGGTGCATCAATCCTGAAGGGGCACGCTAGTGCGCGGCCGCCTTCTTTACGTTTTCAGGAACTGGAAAAACCAGATATGGATTGTTGGCGTCCAGCGTCTTCACCTTGATGTCCAAAACCGGATGCCCACCCTGTTTCCGAACGATATGGCCCGGAGATTTGACGTCAGTCAAGATTTCTCCATGATCCGCGTAGTCGGAATATTCTGTTTCGGTATTCAGGTCGGTGAGGGCCGGATTATCCGTCCGGGTCTCAACCCTCGCGACTTCATTCTGGGCGTCCAGCGTCGCCTTGACCGTCACGTCAGCAAGTTGCCCGCTCAGAGGAAAGGTAATGACCGTGGCGCCCTTCTCTGTAGAGACCTTGGTCTTGTCGCCGGCAGCCAAGGCTGCCTTGATGACGCCGTAAGGAAGAATCCAGAGCTTGAGGAGACGGTAGTTGGCCGCGGCCATGGCGGGAGTCGCCGTACCCTTTCCCGGGACCAGACCCCCACCAATCTCGGACTCATCCCAGGCGTATGTATCGCGCACCACTTCAATCGTGTGCACGGGTGCCGCGCCACTAGAACTGGTGCGCGTCATTTCCACGCGCATGGCGGGCGGATTGTAGCCGAGGGTTACGTGGTAGTCGCTCTTGAATGCCAGACCTGGTTCGCCAGGCTTGTTCGATGGACCAGGGCCGTAGGTTGTGCCGCTGCCCCAAATTTCCATCGTGTTGATTACATCGACTTCGGGGAGCCGTTGGCCTCCAACGCCCGACCATCGAGCGAGGCCCACTGCTTCAGCCGCAGTCTTCAGAGTCTTGGCGACGTCGGAGGGACTCGATCCAGCTGGATTATCCACCGGTCCGGCGGCCGCGGTCTTCGAGCCAGCACTTAATTTGGAGCTGTTACTTTGCCCGCGGGCAGGCTGGAGAACAAGCGCGACAAGAGCCGCGACCATCAGCGCTATTTTCGCTAACGCATTTATCATTTCTGCTCGCGTAGGCATGCGGCCTCCAGATGCAAACTGCCAGGGACTGAGCGTGACAAATTTTTTCTAGTGATGTTCTTTGGTGACCACGTGAGCGAAATCTCTCTCACTGCAAGGCAACGCTTCCGGCAGTATCGCCTTGGGATCGGGATTGAGGAGGACTACGCGCGGAGTCGTTGTCCAGGGTTCGAGCAGCACGTCGGGATCCTCCACGGTCGCCGTCCAGGTAAGCGTGTTGCCATCGCGATGGAAACGTTCGATGACGTGCATATTTTCGCTGTGGAAATAGCCGCCGAGCTGGTCAAACCAACTGGTGCTGTTGAAACCGATGGAATCGACCACCATCGTGTCGCCTTCCCAGTGGCCAATCGATTCGCCGTTCCACGTCCCGTCCAAATCTTCCAGGTTCGTGTGCTGGCGGCCATCGGTCGGAATCATGCGATAGCTCGTCGCGGTAGCGATCAAGCCGCCCTGGCCCGGATAAACGAAGACGAGGTACTTGGGGGTTTGGGCGATGTAAGACGGAACGCCCATGCGCGGAACTCCGGCCGGCATGCAATTATTGGAGGGATCTTCTTCGTTGGAGTTCGCGTCGAAGTCCTTTACGCGCTGCCAGTATTGGGGCTTGTAAATCGGCCGGTTGGATCCCATCCGGCGAAGCAGCGTGGCGGCGCGTTCGTTCTGTTCATTATTCTGCCGCTTGCGGTTTTGCAGCGGCCAAGTGGCAATCTGCACGCCGCTGTGAATGTCGCGCGTCGAGTCCGGCCCGACTTCGATGCCGACGTTGTGCATTTGATTGGGGACGCCAAGCAAATTGTCGGCCAGGCCGTTCCAGAGCCCTGTCAGATCGGGGTGTCCATCCGGAGTCATGGGCGTGGGGCCGGTCGGGGTTGGCGGCAATGTGTCTTCATGGTCCATGCGCGGGCCGCCGTTATTCTGCGCAAAGATCGCAGCTGGAAGCAGGCACAGCAATGCTGCGGTAACAATGATTCTGTTGAATCGAAAGTGAGGCGTCATGCGGAAGCTCCTTTCCATGCTCAGTTGCCGTTGGGGTCCGCGGCGAACTTAAACACACGGCCATCCGCCAGCTTCAATTCCTGGAGAAAGCCGGTCGTTGAACCATCCTTGGCAGCCAAACCGGAGGCGGTTACTTCGTCGCCGGGCTTTAAGCCGCCACGATCTTCCCTGCTCATCCCGGCCCGGCGAAGCGCGCCAGGACCGCCAAGCTCGAAGGCCCATTTCTGAACTTTGCCGTCGGCGCCCGTAACGTTTATGGTCAGATAAGAATGGGGATTGATCCACTCCACCTTCGCGACCGTTCCGGAGACCGTAAAAGTTTTGTGGATATCGAACTGAGCTTGGACGGAATGGTGCGCGGACGCCGGTCCCGCCAGTACCAAAGCCAAAAGCAAAAATGCCCCGCTAACAAAAGCATTCCTGTTCATAAGATGCATTGCTTCGCCTCCATTGCTATCTTGACGCGCGAATTGCAGTTTTCGTTGCAGGAAAATAATTTCTTTTCATTTTAACTCTTTATCCATACCGGAAACAACGAATTATGCACAGGCCTCCTCCTTTATTTGTGGACGGAGATCGTATCGGAATAGGACTGGATGTACCTACCCAAGGTGATAACCGTGAACCACAGGACCAGTGAGGTCGCGGCAATAAATTTGGCGAAAGGAGGCGCGTCCTCTCCAGGACCCAGACGCTCGACACTATCGAAGGCGCCGGTCAAATAGAACGCCGCTACATTCAGTCCAAGAAGCATGATGGCCAGCATCTTGAGCCAGAAGGCCCAGTCATAAGTGTAATAGTTGCTCATGCCGGTGAAAGCCAGAATGCCGGTGACGAGATTGATGCCGAACCCGGCCAGGGCCCACGGGACTAACCGGTGCAACGGGTCTATCGGAATCTGCTTGGCAAATCCCAACATGCGCAAGTCCAGGATGCCAACCGTCCCGATCAGCAGGGCCAACCCCACGAAATGCATGTCCATCATGAAGGCCCACCACCACTTGCTGGCCGTCATGAGTTCGGCAAATTTATCGGGCGAGGGCTCGAACCGATGGACGATCTTTGAGATCGTGGATGTTTCCGCCACTTCTTCGTTGCCGGTCCCAATCTCCGGGTGGCGAATGTCACCGCCCGTTGTCCCGACTCTGGCCATCAGTCCCGCCGTGATGATCGAAAAAAGCAGCACGGCTGACAAGCTCCAATTCCAGCGTGTCGCGCGTGATGCGTCATGCGACTTCCACAGCGCTACCACGGACAAGGCGCCGGTGATTTCCATAAAAAGCAGCGCCAGCATCGCCGCGCCCTGGTGCCTTTCGATCATGGCTTCTGAAACTCCGGGGAGCTTCTTGATCGCGCCCTGCGCGCCAGGCCCGCTGAAAAAAACCAACATCGCCAGCAGCGCCATGGCCGGGAAAATAATAAGGCTCGCGCGCCTGAGGTCATCGTTTTTACCGAATAGCGAAATAAGGAGCAGGCCCAGGCCGACGAGCGTGCCGATGATCGGAAAATGATTCAGGAGCAGATGGAGATAGACAAAATTCATTCGCGGACCCTTTCAGGAACCCTTTTACGACGGATACGTCAGATACTTGTACGTGTAGGCCAGCAAGCGGCCCGCGGTAATCGCTCCGAACCACAGGATGAGAGACCACTTTGCCAATGTTGCGCCTCTCGCCATCCTATCGGCTTCACTCAAACTCGCGTCCCCGAACACCTCTGTCTTAAGCCTCTGCATGACCCATACGGCGAAGCCGATCACCGCCAATTTTATATAAAAGTCCCAATTCGTCAGGGACTTCGTCGGATAGGCGATGACCAGAAATACGCCGGTAATGGCATTGATCGAGAAACCGATCCACATGATGCGGAACAATCTCCGCAGCGGCGCGAGCGGTATGCCGGGCGCAACTCCGAGGAGCCGCAAATCCACGACCACATTCGCGCCAACGAGTAGCGCCAGGCCAAAGGTGTGAAACAGAAGAATGAAATAGAAAGCAAAAGGCGATTCGGATTCCCGCAGCCACGTGCTGAAGCCGGTGTCTTCGATTGTTTGCAAGAATAGAGGCGGGGCCAAGCTCATCTCCTTAACCGGGATTTTGTCGAAGCGCTTCGCTCCGCACGTCGCACACGATCATCCCGGTCCCAATGCGGATTTCGCGATAATAAAGAGACGCCGTAGCCTGAAGGCCGGTTTCAGTAGGGTTTCTGGAATAAAGATTAGAACGACACGCAATTTCTCCGGGTCCCAGGTATCCTGCAGAAAGTCAACCTTGATTGCACATTAGCCGGTGAATAAGTGCGCCCAACCTTCCATCATGCAGGGATCCTCGTACGTTGCTACCGCGTGAACCCCTGCAAATCCGCATGCCTTAGAATTCGATTCTCAGCGCAAACTGGATCTCGCGCTGGTTATCCTGCACCTGTGTCGTGACCCGCCCATTGCCCGGCATTTCCGAGAACGGGCCGAGGTCACCTGTAGAACCGTTGAAAACTTGGACGTTAAAATGTGAGCCGCCGCTAAAGTTGGGATGGTTCAGGACGTTGAAGAATTCGGCGCGGAACTCCAGCATGCCGGCCTCTCCCAGGAACCCTAGCTTTGTGTCCTTTACCAGCGAAAAGTCCCAATCTCTTTCGGGCGGTCCGGTCAGGCTATTGCGCAAGGCTGTGCCCAACTGACCGATCGCGGCTGGAGTGCAATTACTCGGAAGAGGAGTTACGAAGAAGCACGGGGGTTGCTCAGAATTTGGACTGAGAGTAATCGGCGGCAACGAGAACATAGCGCCGTTGAACCAATTGTTAGGATCACCGGTGATGACTTTGCTGGGGTCGTAGGGGATCGGCGTATATACGCACGGATTGCTGCCGGCCGCCGGCTGTCCCGGCATAGAAGTGCAAACGGACGGGTTAAAGTATTTCGCAATCAATGCAGGCGTATTGATATCAGGCCGGTCACCTTGCCCACCCTGCAGTACGCCTGAATTCGAGCGATTGGTAGCCAGAACCGGCGTGAATGGTTGGCCGCTTTGGATACTTATTATGCTGCTCATGAACCAGCCGTTCGTTGCCTTGGAGAGGAACCCGTTCGACTTCACGAACTGCGGGATGTGATACAACACGTTAATTTCCCAATTGTTGAGAATATTGAAACAAGCCGGGCCCTGGTCGACGCTGTTATTTAGAGGATAAACGCCCAGTAGCCCACCCGAAGTTTGGCAATCCTGCACGTTGGACTGGCCTTGCGTTTCATCAATTACCCGGCTGCGCGTGTAGGCGGCCTCAAGCTCCAGTCCGTGGCCCGCCCGTTTTTGCAGGACGACTTGCAACGCGTTGTAACGAGAAATTGCGGCCGTGGCGACATTGATGTCGCTCGCGAAGTTCGGGTTGAGATTGGTGTACAAAGCAGTGTTGCCATTGTCCCAAAACGGCACCTGGCCGCCGATGCACACGCTAGCGGGGTCGCCGCACGGACCAAAAGAGGTAGGGGGGATCGGATTTCCGTCCCGAACCATGGGCAGGTGAACTCCATGGTTGCCAACGTAAGCCACCCCGAGCGCCATGTCCCAGGGCAACTGCTGCTGAACGCTGGCGTTGTACTGAATCATGTAGGAGCTCTTCCAGTTGTAGTCAATAAACGTTGGCGTGAAGACACCTTGAGCGGTTGGTGTGTAGAAGTTCCGTACTTGATCGGGAATAGGCACTGGAAATCCAGCCCCTGCAGGGTACGTTACCGGGTCGGAGGCAGTTAATGTGGTCTCCCAACTCTGTATGCTGGGGATTTGTGCGCTCCCTGCTCCTGGGTTAACATCGACCAATCCTGCAAACGGCAGAGATCCGTTCGCGGTTTGTCCCAGGGCCGTTCCGATGTTTCCCAAGTCGTAATAGATTCCGGCGCCGCCACGGATGGCGGTCTTCCCATTTCCGAAGAGATCATAGGCCAATCCGACGCGCGGGCTGAAGTTCTTCAACGAGTTGTTCTGGATGACTGGCCCAAGAGTAAACGGATCGGCGAAGTCATTGATTTGCCTGGATTGTCGCCCGTTCAACTCGTGGGGAGTATTCATGAATTCGTAGCGCAAGCCCAAGTTTACGGTCAGCCGCTGCCTTACCCGCCAGTCATCTTGTGCATAGAAGCCATAGGTGTTGAATATGAAATCCCGGTTTTCAGTAGCAAAGGTGGGCGCAAACTCAACCTGAAGTGGATTGGCCTGCAGGAAATCAGAAATCTGATTGTAAATGATCTGCCCGTTAAAGGAGTTGGTTGCCTGACTGGCTTCATTGAACCGGTTGAGCAGTACGCCAAACTTGAATGCATGTTTCCCGTGGATCCAGTTCACGTCGTCGCTTATGGTATAGATGTTCTGTCGATTGAACGTTACCGGCGCGGCGTTCACGGAACCGAACTCGGCATAAGCGCCGCCGCCGGGCCCGCCAATATCGACTACGCCAGTGTCAAAGCCCGGCACAAGCTGGGGACCAGTTCCACCGGGCAAGCCGACGTTAGCCTCGTTGACGGCGGCGTTGGTGCGGCTGAAGGAGATCCGCGCGGCATTGAATACCATAGGCGAGAAAATGTGATTTTCAGCCAGCGTAATCCATTGATTTCGCGCGTCCGGCGCCTCGCGGAAATAAGAGAAATCCCCTACTGTTTCATTTTGAATAGCGTTGTCAATGGTATAACGGGCAAAGAAGGAGTCCTTGTCGGAGATTGTCTGGTCGAAGCGCATCTGCCCGTAATTTTCTCCGAGAGAGTTATGGTCGTTGAAGGTCTGAACGGGCGGGTTGCCGGATGACGGATCGAACGTTGACCCTGGATTGGGCAGGGGTATGAGCGCCAACAAAGCAGCAGTGTAGGGACTAACTGTCGCTTGGGTGATCGGATTGCCACCGGCATCCGTGTCAACTGAAAGGTCCGGGCATTGCGCCACAGTGATAACTGTGCCCGCTCCATAATTATTCGCTGCGGTTGCGCCGGCCGGATGACATCCCGCGCTCGGCACCGGGTTCGTGATGGGGACTCCCTGGTTTTCCCGAATTCCTTCGAAGACTGCGTAGAAGAACGTCTTGTCTTTTTTGATGGGTCCGCCAAAGGCTCCTCCGAACTGGTTCTTTCGAAGCGGCGCCTTTGGTATATCTTGTTGGTTATTAAAGAAAGTATTGGCATCGAAGGCGTCATTCCGGATGTATTCGAACATGTCCCCGTGCCATTGGTTGGTTCCACCTTTGCTTACGGCCACCATCTGGCTGCCCATCGCTAATCCATATTCAGCCTGGAAAGTGCCGGCCACGATCGTATACTCCTTGATGCCATCCAAACCCAATGCATCGCCGGACTCGCCAGCCACGGGACTTCGGCCCAACATAGTCTGCAAGATGGCTCCGTCCAATGTAAAATTGTTGGATCGCGGTGGAGCCCCGTTCACGCTAAAGGTGGTGCCCTGCTGGTTACCTTGGTTTTTGTCCTTGTCGACGCCGGGCTGAAGGAGGGCGAGATCAATATAATTCCGGCCGTTCAGAGGGAGCTCTGTCATCTTCGTCTCGTTTACCGTGCCCCCGAGAGTGGCGTTCTGCGTATTCACCATGGGAGCTTCTTCAGTCACGACGACCTGCTGATCCGCGGCTCCCACCTCGAAGTCCAAATTAATCACCGCTTGCTGAGTCACTTCGAGCGTGATGCCCTTTCGAGTCACCGTCTTGAAACCGGGGTGCTCTGCTCTCTCTTCATAGTGGCCCACGGGCAGTTCCGGGGCTTGATATTCGCCGTCGTCACCGGTCTTCACGGCGCGCGTCGCCCCAGTATCCACGTTCGTTATCGTCACAGTGACATTTGGCAACACGCCGCCAGAACTGTCCTTAGCAACACCCAGGATGGTCGCCGTAGGCAACTGGGCGACAACCGGAATAGCCAGCAAAATCAGCACGGCAACCGAAACAATACTCAGGCACAAACCCTTTCGAACTGGTCCCATGTGGCCTCCTCTGACATAGTCGCCCAACGTTTCCCCACCATCGCAGGCTGCACATCTTCGGGAACGCAACTAAACGCACACTTTAGCTGAACCACAATTCCGTGTTAACGATTTGCTATATTTATTCATTAAATGAGACACATCGGCCCCTACAGCGCACTCCCGGTTAGGGGGAGACTGATCCCAATGCCCTCATCCTGTCAAGAGAAAAAACACAGTACCTCTCAGTGATGTTGAAATGTCAAGGCTGTAAAATTTAGAAAATTCCATTTTCCCAATTCTTTGCATGCAAGGAGGCTGGTCCCCACGAAATATCCCGGCGCCAGGCACGAAGACACGGCCGCGCGGCTTGGGTCGAGAAGATCGAAAGTGTCTTTAGAGAAGCGGGTCCTAATGGCCAAAAAGCTCCGGCAGAAGTGATTTCGAAGCAAACAAAATGATTTGCTAACCCAGCTTACGCAAGGCAGTTATGGAGAAGTCCTACTCGGACCCACAATGCCGGAATGGATGGATATGGGAATGCGGAATGTTCATCTATCGACTGGAATAATGTGCATGCACAGTGCGCGAAGGCGCCGGCTCACGAGGCGCTTGGGGCCGGCAGACTGTTCATAATCAATCTGACGTCATGGCGCGGGTCGTTCACGAGTTTCCATTCATTGTTGATGATCATCGTGGCTCGTTCGCCCGCCGTGTACGCGAGCCATTTGGGAGCGCCCGCTACGCTGGGGTTGCCTGTGTGCGCGAAAGCGGCCCACGCGCCGCTTACTTTGTCCGCCAACGGCTGAAGCTCTGGACCGTTGCCGACTTCTTCCGGCTGTTCCTGGACATTGTTGAAGACGAACGGAAGCTCAACCGTATGCGGCGAATGCCGCTTGCCACCCTCCACGGGCGTCTCCCAAGCGAACAGGTACATGTAGACCGGCGCTTTGCCTTGCGCGGCCTTGCGCTCGGCCTGCGTGATTGCCGCTGCGGGGAACGCGGTGATCAGGAAGTAGATTTGGCTGGGCGAGGCATTGGGCATCTCTTTTCGGTAAAGGTCGATCAGCTTGCCTGTCGCATCCCCAAACCGCGGCGTCAGGCGCGCCCGCATCCCGGCTTCATCCAGCGAAAAGAGGGGCGAGTCCGGCTGCGTGAAAAACGTGCCCTCGGTATTGACCGTCCCGACGATCAGCGGCACGTCGGCGGAAATTTCCGGGGCTGCCGGATCGAAAGGATCGCTGGGAAGGGCTCGGCCGTCCACCACTGGAGCGAAGTTGAAAGGAGCGTTTCCCGGGCCCGATCCGCGGTTATCGATGGCCGAGAGCAAACGTTCGACAGGGAGCTTCTGGAGTTCGTCGACCTGGTTTGGCTGAAGGCCCAGCTTGGCGAGGACTCGCTCGGTCGTCTTGTTGGCTGCGTCGCGATGGATTCCCGTCAAGAGGGAGCCGCTTTCGATGATCGCTTTGTGGTACAGGCCTTTGGCGGGGGGCATCGCGAGCAGCGTGCTGATCTTCAAACCGCCGCCGGACTGGCCGAAAATCGTAACGTTGCCGGGATTTCCGCCGAAATGGGCGACATTGTCGCGCACCCACTCGAGGACGGCTACGATGTCCAAGAGTCCGGCATTGCCGGAATCGGCATATTTCTCGCCGCCTGCATCCGCCAGATACAAAAACCCAAAAATATTGAGCCGGTGATTCACAGACACGACGACCACGTCGCCCGAGCGGGCCAAGTAATTGCCGTCAAAGGCGTGGGCCGAACCTGCGCCTCCGGCAAAGCCGCCACCGTGAAGCCAGACCATGACCGGCCGCTTGCGTCCGTCGTTCACGCCGGGCGTGAAAATATTCATGACCAGGCAATCCTCTCCCTCCACGGCGGGTTGCCTATGATTCAAAATAAGCGGGTTCGGCGGGCCGCCCAGTTGCGGCGCGGTCGGGCCGTTCTGGAAAGCTTCGCGCACTCCGGTCCACGGCTCCGGCTTGCGGGGAGGCATGAAGCGGTTGGATCCGGCTGTCGAGGCTCCGTACGGAATTCCTCTGAAGATGTGGGTTCCGCCTTGAAGGACGCCGCGAACTTTTCCCGCGGTCGTTTCCACGATGGGCCCTTCGTATTTTGACGAAGGGTCGACGCCCAAGGCCGCTTCCGGAATCAGGCCGCCAAAAAGGGCGCCGGCAAATGCCGCGCCGCCGCCAAGCAGAGAGGACTTCATCAGGGTCCTGCGGCTGAAATTCAAGCTTGTAAAATTATTCCCGGGATTGTCACTGTTTTTTCGGCGCATGGATTTGTCCCTCGCTATTTTCTACTACGGCGTTTTTTCCGGCAATGAAATCAGAAATCCGTTGATAGATTCCATTGCATATCCTGCCGGTTGCTGCGGTATAGCATACTTCTTCCGGCGTTTATTTACTTTTCGTGTGCGTAGACCGCGATGCAACCTTGCTTCGCAGGCAAGCCAAACATGATATTGCACACGTCCGTCGGCGACGCGGCGGTCGGTATGGCGATCGGAACGAAAACGTGATTATTACCCTGGTAGGCCGCCACGGAGTGGGAACCCGGTCCAGCCGGCAAAGTAGAGAGTACCGCGCCGGAATCGGCATCGATGACGCTGAGCGTCGGATTGACCGCGAAGCCGCTGGGAGCGTAGAAATTATTGTCGCCCGAGTTATACCAGACTTCATCTGCGCCCTTCGTTTCCGCGAGGGTGCTGATCACTTTCCCATCCACGCCATTCAGAATCATCAGCGGCTTTCCGCCCCCACAACCCACCAGCAAGCGCTGAGACGGGCCTAGAGCCAGACCGGAGCCGCAAATCCCAGTCGGATACGTCGCCTCGATTACAGGTTCTTTCGGGTCTTTGAGGTTGAAGACCACAACCTCGGAAGTTCCTTCCGGGCCCGGGACCGTGGCCAGCATCCGGCCACCTTTCAGGTCTGGATCCCAGACCGGCTGCTCAAAGCCGCGCGCATTCGGAAACGGAACTTTGCTCAGAACGGCGTAGGGTGGGTCCGAAGAAATCAAGGTCGCATACGGAGGCTTTTCCGCGGGGTTCCCGACCATGATGACGTGATCCTTTGGATCAAATCCAATTTCGTCGGCACGGCACGAAGCGCCGGTGGAAATCGTCGCTACAGGGCTGACATTGTTGAAGGGAGGCTGCGCATCGTTCAAATCAAATACCTTCACGATGCCGTGGGCATCATCGGCCCAGAGGTGATTGTCGGCAGTGACGACGACGCCGCTAGGGCCCATCCCTTGAGTCGGCCCGCAAGGGTCGTCCGGCAATCCCACTCCATGAAAACCGCCGATCCGCCCCAGGAACAAATCGTTTTCGGCGTCGAACACATCGACGCTGGCGTTTCCCGCTTCGCCCAAGTAGTACCTGCCCTTAGCCTGGTCGACCCAGCTGATATCAAATCGGAGAGGATTGCCGGGCAGGTAGATTGCGCCGACTAATTTGAGAGGCTTCTTCTGGTTCGTTTTTGATCGAGCGGCTGAAGTTTGCTCCGCATTCTGGCCTGGGCGCGCGCTCAGTGTCACAGTCACGGCCAGCGTAAGGCCCAGCAAAAAAGTTCCGGCCGGTTTTGTTTTCACAGAAACACTCCTTAAGAGTGTAGGAAATTGCGGATGCAGGAATCACCAGCTTGCGGTCAGTCGATTGCGAAAATTTACGGGCCGCGCCTTCACTTACTTCTCGAAATTGCTGAAGTCCAGATAGTCGCCCGAGCAGGAGATTTCTCCCAGCTCCCAGTTTGGCCTCAACTGATAATAGAACGTCGTCGTCCAGGGCTTCGCCAGCGCCTTGGGGTCTTCCATGGTGATGTCGAGCTCCATGTGATCGTAGTTCACGCGCCGGAAGCGCTCGGTGACGTGCAACTGGTCGCTGTGCGGATGGCCGATTCGATCGAGCCAGGTCTTGTCGTTAAATCCGACCGTATCCACGACCAAAGTGGTGTCCCCATCCCAATGAGCCACCGAAGTTCCCAGCCAAAGGGGATCTGGATCCTTTGGAAGCGGGCGGCCGTCGGTATAAAGACGCCGCACCGTGTGATCGTACTCGTAAAGCATGAGGATATATTTGGGCGTTTGTACAAACTCAAATGGATAGGGATGGAAATAGACACGCGGCACGCCGGGAGGATCGCATCTCGTGAGCACCGGGTCGTTCGTCGTCTTGAGAGTGTACTCGCCCCCATTGGAGGGTTTGGCTTCCGCGAGCTTCGCTGCCGCCCACGGCGTCAACTCCGGAGGATCTTTCGTGAACGTGTAGTTGGTAAAACCGCGCTGCGATCCAGGAGGGTTGCGCATCATCCAGACGCCGGTCAGATCATGCTTGGGAGCGGGTGCTGACTCAGCCTTAACCGGCGCGTTGCGATCCGTCGTTTGGGCCGGTGTCTGCGCGTACAGAGCGTTCGAAAGGAGCAGCGCCGCGACCATTGCGAACATCCAATTGCTCAAGCTCCTGCGCACGTGGGTCCTCCTGTCCGTTGCTCAACCGCACAACCTGGCTTCCTGAGGCCGGGACCGGTCATTCCTCAAAGAGGTGGAGTGGCTGTCCATCGGGCCCGATGAGCTTGTTGATCCACATCGTGTGCGGATCGTCCTTGGCGACATAGCCGCTGGCCGTGATCGAGTCTCCGGGTTTCAGCGTGTGCTTGTCCCAACCGGCCCTGGTCAGCTTGTTCGGAGCGGTCAGTTCAGCCTGCCACTTTTCGATTTCGCCCTTGTCGTTCTTCACGTCAAAAAACAGCTGAACGTGCGGATTTATAAAACGGAAATCCGTCATCGTTCCCTTGACCGTGACGATGTTCTTCGTGTCGTACGCCGCCGTCCCGTGGTGAGCGAACGTCGGCCCCGAAGCGATAAGAAACGCGGCAACACCAATTATCAAAACGACGATTTTTTTTCTCATGGAAGCACCATTGGCGCTCATCCTCTCACTGCTCCTTGCAAATTGTCAATTCCCTGTTTCAACATTCCCTGTTTCAATATGGCCGTCGACTGGCAAATCCCGAGATAGCATCCTCCTCGGTTGGCAACCAAATGAAAATCCGAAGATTGTTCCGAAATTCCACAGCGAGCGAAGCACGTTGACATTTTGTTGCGCCGTCAACTAGACTCCGCCCAGTTGCCTGCCGGTTCTCGAGTACATATTGGATGGAGGTATATTTCATGCCGATTCGCAAGGGATTGAACAACGCGTCCGCCGTGGTGATTTGCCTTTCCTGCATGTTGTTTCTGGCTGTTGCTCCCGCGGCGCGAGCGCAGAACGCGCCAATTTATGAAGTTGATCCTTCCTGGCCCAAGCCGCTGCCGAACCATTGGCTCATGCAGGGAGTTCCGGTGATGGTCACGGATAAGGACGACCATATCTGGGTGTACAACCGTCCACGTGACATCAACCCCGATGAGTCGGGAGCAGCGACTAAACCGCCGCGCACGGATTGCTGCATCGCTGCACCCGCAGTACTGGAATTCGACACCGCGGGCAATCTGATCAAGGGTTGGGGAGGTCCGGGCTACGTGCCGGGCTGGCCCGCGGAGGGAATCGAAAGGCCGGGCGCCGGCGCCGAACACGCAATCCTCGTGGATCGCGAGGGAAACGTCTGGCTGGGAGGAAGCGCCCGGGGAGACAGCATCCAAAAATTTACCGGCGATGGGAAATTCCTGTGGGACTTCGGCCATCGCGGACCGAGAACACCGCCCGGGGAGAAGGCGCAACCTATAAAACAGAACAACCAGGACACCGATACTTTTCCCGGAGGAATTTTTTTCTTTGATCTGGATGAGGACGCCCACGAGATCTATATTGTGGATCAGAAGCGCGTCCTCGTATATGACATGAACAGCGGCGCATTCAAGCGCGGCTGGGGCGGCCACGGCATACCCTTGAGCGAGATCGACAACGATCCTACGCCGCCGTATGACTGGAAATCGGGACCCCCTCCCGATCAAAAGCAATTTGCGCCCGCGCTTCACTGCGTCCACATAGCGAATGACGGGCTTGTTTACATTTGCGAGCGCGGGGACGACAGAGTTCAGGTATTTACCAAGGAAGGCAAATTTGTTTCCAGCTTCTTCGTGCACCCCTCGACGCCGGCTCGCGGTCCCGAATGTGGCGGCCCCGGCAGCACGTTATTCGGCATGTGCGGGACCATCTACAATCTCACCTTTTCCCACGACCCACAGCAGAAGTACGTGCTGATTGCGGACGGTACCAACGACAAGATCTGGATCCATGACCGCAAAGACGGCACCTTGGCGGGTTCGATCGGCGATAACGGCCGCATGGCCGGACAATTTCATTGGATCGATGCGATCGCCATGGACTCCAAGGGGAACATCTACACCGGTGAAGTGGATACCGGAAAACGCGCTCAGAAATTTGTCTTGAAAAACGGAGACGGAAAAGCGCGGCCGCATCCCCACGAATAGGTACCAACGCAAGTTTTAAATTTAGGAATTGAAACGGGCGAAAAAGAGGAGTCATCCATGCCGATGCGGATTGGATGGACCAAGGCAACTGCCTTTGCCATCGCGCTTTCCTGTTTTGGAGTTCTCGCCGCCGTTCAGGCGGCGCATTCACAAAACGCTCCGACGTACAAGGTTGATCCCTTTTGGCCCAAGCGATTGCCAAAGAAGTGGAGCATGCAACAGATCGTCGACATCTACGTGGACAAGGAAGACCACGTCTGGGTGATCAATCGCGCGTCGGACGCGAGGCCCGATGAGCTGGGCGCATCGACCACGCCGCCGCGCACCGAATGTTGCGTCCTTGGGCCAGAGATCGTGGAATTCGACACGGATGGCAGCGTCCTCAGGGCTTGGGGAGGCAAGGATTACGTTCCCGGATGGCCGGGGCGATTGCAGACCCTCGGTGTGGACAGGGACGAAAATGTATGGATCTCCGGAACAATGCCGGGCGACAGCATCATCAAATTCTCAAAAGACGGAAAATTCCTGTGGGACTTCGGTCATCGCGGGCCCAAGGTGCCGGCATCGGAAGTAAAACAGAATAACCAGCAAACGGACATTTTCCCGCCGGGAATCGCCGCCTTCGAATTCGACGAAGATGCTCGTGAACTCTACATTCCGGACGGATTCCTGAACAAACGCGTGCTGGTGTACGACATGGATACAGGCGCGTTCAAACGCGGCTGGGGTGGCAAAGGAACCCCGCTCCGTGAGATTGACAACGACCCGACGCCGCCTTACGACACTTCGGGGCCGCCTCCGGATCAGAAGATGTTCGCGCCCGCGCTTCACTGCGCCCACCCTTCGAAGGACGGATTCGTTTACGTCTGCGAGCGCGGCAGCGACCGAATCCAGGTGTTCACCAAGCAGGGCAAATACGTAAAGGAATTTTGGATTCATCCCTCGACGCAATCCCGCGGACCGCACTGTGGGGGCATCTGGAGCATGACAGATCCACCTTGCGGAACGATCTACAATCTGACTCTTTCCACGGACCCGCAGCAGAAGTACATCCTGGTTGCGGACGGCACGAACAATATGGTGTGGATCCTCAACCGGGAAGACGGCGCTCTAGTGGGCTCCTTTGGAGGCAACGGGCGGTATGCGGGGCAACTCCACTGGATCGATTCGATCGCGATGGATTCCAAAGGAAACGTCTACACCGGCGAAGTGGAAGACGGCAAACGGATCCAGAAGTTTGTGCCTACCAAGTGAATCGGAAGAGACTACGTTTTCAGCCTCGGGAGTAATTCCAGCGCGTTTTCGCGATTGATGCCGCGCAGCTCGCTTTCGCTGAATCCTCCGTTGTCGATTAATCCCTGACTGACGGCCAACCCCGAGCCGCCGCCCAGCGGGAAATCGGTCCCAAACACGATGTGCGATGCCGGAACAAGCTTCTTGAAAGACGGCATCGTGTAGGGATTAAAGGCCTGCGCGGTGTCGTAATAGAACTTTTGCAACTCGTAGATCAGGCCTTTTGGAAGTTTCTGAGCGACTCCGTTGAGGCGGCTGGTAATGTACGGCACTGTGCCGCCGCCGTGAGACCAGATGAAGCGAATGTCCGGGCAGCGCACAACGGTGGCGTTGGACAGCAAACTCGCAATCGTACGCGTCGTATCGAAAACAAACTCCAAACCGCGATTCTGCCCATCCGAAAGAACGGTCTGCGTGCCGCACGCGGCACAATAGGGATGGCAAAACACGACCGCTTTGCGCCGGTTCAGTTCATCCATCAGCGGAGCGAATGCGGGGTTGCCGAGATATTTGCCTTGGTAGCTGGAAAGCACGCACGCACCGTCCGCTTTGAGCGTATCAAAGGCGTATTCGAGTTCGAGAAGGGAACCTTCGACGTCAGGAAGCGGCAGCGTAGCGAACAGGCCGAAGCGGCCCGGATAATCCTTAATCACTTTTGCCGCGTAATCATTGCACTCCCGCGCCAGGGCGCGCGCGGCAGTGTTATCGCCGAACCAGACGCCCGGATCGCTGATCGAAATGATCGAGGTGGCCACGCCGCCTTTATCCATTTCATCGATTGATTTTTGGGGTGTCCAACCTTGAAGGCCGGCCTGATTGACCCCCTTGGCCGTGCTTTCGGCAATCAATTTAGGCACGGTAAAGTGATGGTGCGTGTCGATGCGAAAAGGACGCGGCGCGGCGGTGGATCCTGTCTGCGCCGCGGAGCCGAATTTCGGCAGGACGGCGGAGGCGCCCAACGCGGCGATCCCGTAGAGAACGTCCCGCCTCGATATCGCTCCGGGATTCAGGAGGCCAGTCTTACCATCCAGCTCGTGAATGCTCATCGCGGTTGCTCTTTCATCTGTGAATTGATTGAAAACTCACAGAAACGGTTTCTTAGGTCTCGTGGGTCTGGACAATGGGCGGATCATACTTGCCCTTCCCTCCCGTTTCAAGCACAACTATTCCTATTCGGAAAAGCCCACCTAGCTAAATAGGTTTGAAATTACTTTTCCACAATGCAAAGTAGCTCGATGCCCTTCCGCTATCGTTTTTGCTTTTGATGCGCGGTGCTCCTTGGTATACGATCCCGCCGAGGAATGAACCACTATGAGAAGAATCTCGCTCCACCTTCTGTGTCTATTTTTAGCGGTCGGGATGTCTTGGTCCTCGGCGCGCGCGCAATCTCCAACCGCCGGCGTAATCGTCAGGCTGGATCCGGCTCTCGACCAACTATTTTCGCCCGACGCGAAGCTGGAGCTGCTCAAGGGCGAAGGTGCTTTTGAAGGCGGCGAGGGCCCTCTCTGGATTCAACAGGGCGAGTCCGGATATCTTTTATTCAGCGACGTCGGCGGAAATCGTATCTTTCAGTGGACCCCCGGCTGTTTCAAATTTCCCTGTGGACCCGATGGCAAGTTGTCCGTATTTACGGACCACTCCGGCTATGCGGACGCGTCGCGCGTGGGGAGTGTGGACGCCAGCGGAGCGCATCTTTACGGGTCTAACGGATTGACGTTAGATCGAGAGGGCAGGATCGTACTGGATGCCAACGGCGACCGGGCCGTCGAGCGGCTGGAGAAAGATGGCAAACGGACTACGCTGGCGGATCACTATGAAGGCAAGCGGCTCACCTGTCCGAACGACATCGTCGTCAAATCCGATGGCGCGGTCTACTTCACGGATGGCATGGCCGGATGTCTCGCAAAGCGCGAAGATGATCCGGCGAGGGAGCTGCCCTTCCACGGCGTGTACTCCATAAGAAATGGCAGTTTGCAACTCCTGGACAAGGATCCGGGAGATCTTCCACCGAACGGCATCGTATTTTCCCCCGACGAAAAAATCCTCTATGTCAATAATGGAGGGCCGGCTCCGAATCAAAGGCAAATTTTTGCGTACAACGTCCAGCCTGACGGCACGGTCAAAAATCGGCGGCTGTTTATTGATTTTACAGGCGAAAAAGGGCCTGGCGGCCCCGATGGAATGAAGGTCGACGTTTTGGGGAATCTTTATTCCACGGGAATGGGAGGCGTGTGGGTCATTTCACCCTCGGGCAAACGCCTTGGCAAAATTCCCGCTCCGGAAGGAATGCGATTCTCCAATCTGACATTTGGGGATCAGGACAGCAAGACACTCTACGTCGTCAGCCCAAAAACATTATGGAGAATCAGGCTGAAGGTTGCCGGGATTCGCCCGCGTTGAGAAAACGCACTAGTAGCGAAAATTTTCGCTCCGCTCGCTAGTTACGATCGTCGTTTACCAGGTGGCTATAGTCGTGGTCCATGCAGGGGGCTTCCTCCAAGGCGTGCCCCCCTTGCAGGCCATGGATCAAGTGGCGCTCGATTACCCACGGCTTGGTGAACATTTTTGGATCTTCAATCGAGATTTGCCAGTCGATCATCAACCCTTCCCGCGTCAATTTTTCGACCACATGCATGGCGTCGCTGTGAATCGTGCCATTCTGGCTGAGCCACGTTTCATCCACGAAATTGGTCACGTCGATGACCATCGTGTTGCCTTCCCAGTGCCCAATCGAATCCCCATAAAACGAAGGATTGAGCGTCGGGTCATGCTCCCGGCCATCCGTGGAGATCACGCGAAAGGCGTTTTGCTCCGAAGAGTTGACCGTGTCGTAGAGGAAGACGATCTCATTGGGAACCTGAACGATTTCAGTTGGCGGACCAACGCGCGGAAAACCTTTTGGCGCGCACTTGAATGCTGGGTCTTCATGACTTTGATGCGCGCCCAGATACTTCACTTTCTCGAGGACCTCCGGCTTGTAAGGAGGCAGATTCGCGCCTTCCAGCCGATGCTTCAGTTCGGCGACTTTATCAGGCGGTTGAACGGGGCCCTCTTGCCTGCGTTGCGTGAAGTGTGTTTTTCCGTCCGCGCTGTCCCTTCCAGAGCTGACAGCGTAACCCCAACCGGCCGGCGCCCAGAATCCGGTCAGATCGGGATGCCCGTCAGCCAGATGCGGTGTCGGGCCGCCTTTCCTTGCGGCCTCGACCGCTTCCGGAGGGGGCTCTCTCCAGGGAAGACCAGTTCCGTTTGGATCCGCTCCAGCGAAAGGTTGATCCTTGTCCAGGCCATACCCGGTGGGAACTTTCTTGCCTTGAGCGGGTGCTGGGGCGGTCTGCGCGGCGGCATAAGCAGGAATTAAACACACAGCAGCGAGGGCAAGCCCTGCAATTCTGGCGCGACCGGCGAAACGGAATTTCATTTCTCACCCCTCTCGTTCAACTGCGTTCAGCTATTCGGTGTATATCAATCGCGCTCAAGCTATTCGCAGGGCACGCCGTCACTTGAGGAACTAGTAGTTCTTGCCTTCACTCTCGGCGGCGCTGCCAAACACAATCGTGTGGCCGTCCGCAAAGTGCACGGCCTTCAATAGTCCAAGATGTTTGGTGCCATCCTTGGCCACGGAGGCGTCAATGGTGACGACGTTACCCACGTTAAACATGGTCCGCAGCACTCCGGCCCTACGCAAGTTTCCTGGAGGGCCCGTCTCGAACGAATACGGGATTACCTTGCCACTCTCATCCGTCACGTCCGCATACATGTAGACATGCGGATTGATCCACTCGAGTTTTGTGAGCGTGGCCTTCACGGTAAACGTCTTCGAGGTATCAAACTCCGCTGTGGCGGAGTGATGAGCCAGCGCTGGAATCGCCAGCAACAACAGGCCGAACGGCACCGCCAAAACTCGTCGCAGATTCCGAGTCATAGATTTTTCTCCCGTCTACTTATCACCACCCGATTCCTTGTTCTTCAACGATTTGTATTGGTCCACATCCTGGTTGTTCGTGCAGAAGTATTCCAGGAGATCTTCGTGGCCGAGCGTCCAGACACGAGGCGCGGAGGTCCAGGGCTTCGACAAAACCTTGGGGTCTTCGATCGTCACCTGGTAAACGAGATAGTTCATGGACGGGCGGCTGATTCGCTCGACGACATGTTCCTGATCGCTGTGGAACCACCCCGTAAAGTTGTTCCAGGTTCGCTCATCGATTCCGATCACATCAATGACCAGAGTATCTCCGTCCCAGTGGCCAACCTCGTCGCCGTTGAAGGAGGGATCGGGCTCCGGATTATGCGGGCGGCCATCCGTGTGGACCACGCGCCAATTATTGTTCAGCTCATCCAACTGTGCAAACAAACCAGGCGTTTGAATCAATTGGAATGGATACGGATCGATCATGAACATCCCTGGCACGCCGCGCGGCATACAATTCACGGACGCTCGCCCCAACTCATAATCCGTAGCGGTCATCGCCTTGATCTTTGCCGCCGCCCATGGCTGGAACGGCGGCGGCTCCTCGGGCGTTACCTTGGCGTCGAATTGCTTTCTCAAGGCAGGGTTGAAAGTGAAACCGCCGGCAGTGCCGGGGAACCAGACTCCGGAGAGATCGGGATGCCCGTCCGCAGCGCGAGGCGCTGGTCCGCCCTTAGGAACTGATTGGGGCTTTGATTTGGCGGCGCCAGGTTCAGAAGGCTTTGCCTGCTGTCCTTCCTGGGCTGCGAAGGGTAACACAGCCATGCAGAGTATGCCGAGCAGGGCTCCAGCTCTAATACCGGAATAGGCGAGGCGTCGTTTCATCTGATCTCCTCCCATTTGCAATCCTCAACAAAGCCTCTAGGAAAGCAAGCTGCACATTTCCCCGGCCGGACTAAGCCTGCGCCGAGTCAAAATGGATTTCGGATTCGACTCCCCACCAACTATTCGCTGGGCCGACAGGCGTTCAGTAGCCTTCCTTCGGGTTGTCACTGAATTTGCCTTCGACATCCTGTCCGATCCGATGCACCTGGCCATCCGACAGCTTGATAGTTTCGGCGGCGGCACGATTCTTGACGCCATTCTTGGCGAGACACGCCCGCACGGTGACCGTCTTGCCGACGTTGTCGGTGAAATCTTTTCTCTGCGTTCCGCTCCGCTTCAAAGTGGAAAGCGAAACCGTTTCAAACGTCCACGAATTCACGTTGCCGCTGGCATCCTTGACGTCCAGGTGAAAATAGCCGTGCGGATTTTGCCATTCAAAACTCGTAAATGTGCCGGTGAGATCCATGCATTTATTCGCGTCAAACTCGGCTGCAAACGAGTGATGAGGGGATGCGGGTACTGCCGCGGCAAGCAAACCAAAAAACGCCACCAGAACACCGGCGAGTCTGCGTTGCATGATTACCTCCTTGAACGAAAGGAACCGCCAGAACCGTTTACTGCTTGACTCTGGACACGTTGAGCGAACCGTACCACATTTGACAAATGCTTTCAATGAGCGACCCATGACCTCCGTTACATTTTCGCCTTGACATCGGCCCGCCTGCATGAAAAAAAGGTGGCCGCAGCAATATCCGCACCCTTTTGATTTTTCAGCCGGTGAATCTCAGCGAGGTGGCCCTTATGAATTGGCGACTGTCAATGACTGCAGCATCCATGCGACCCCGTGTAAAGCGAGCCGCACAGTTGCTGTGCATGACGATTGGCGTTTTCCTGATTTGCCTTCCTGCGTGGTCGCAAGGCAATGCGGGCCGAATCCTGGGCACTCTCACGGACCAAAGCGGCGGCGTGATCGCCGGCGCCACAGTGACGGTCACCGACACGCAACGAGGCACGACACGAACGCTGACCACGAACCAGTCCGGTGAATACAACGGCCCGGGCCTGCTTCCCAGCACCTACACGGTCCACGCGGAGGCCATGGGGTTCAAAGCCATCGAACGCGTGGGGATCCTCCTGGACGCCAATCAAGAGCTGCGCGTGGATCTCTTGCTGCAACCCGGCCAGCAAACGCAGACGATCACCGTCACCGAGGCTTTGCCCATGGTGGACACCACAAACGCGGAACTGGGCGGAACCCTGCAAAGCAACATCATCGACAGCTTGCCCATGAACGGCCGGAACTTCCAAAACCTGCTGCAACTCACGCCGGGCGTGATGATCTATCCCGGGGGGACTTCGTATTCGGAAAGCACGAACGGCCTGCGATCCCACGAAAATCTCTACTTAGTAAACGGTATCTTTTCGAGTACCCCTTGGGACGGCCAGAGCGTCATGAATTCGTCTCTCCACGCCGGCGACGCCGGAACGATCCTGCCGGTGGACGCCATCGATGAACTCAAGACACAAGAAAATCCCAGGGCGGAGTACGGCTGGAAGCCCGGCGCGATCATCGACATCGCAATCAAATCGGGCACCAACTCGTTGCATGGCACGGCCTACGCGTACGGCCGGGATACAGCCCTCGATGCCCGCAATTACTATGATGTCGCGCCGGCCCCCAAGGCAGGCGTGGGACTGGAGCAATTCGGCGGCACAATCGGCGGAGCGATCAAGAAAGATAAGCTCTTCTATTTCGCTAACTACGAGGGGCAGCTCTATTCGATCGGAAATCCGATCCTTCATAACTTCCCTGTTACGACGTCAATTGGAGATCCGACGACAAGTCTTATCGACGCTTGTTTAGCCGCCGCCATGGGGTCTGCGCCAAAACAATTGACAGCGCTCAGCGCGGAATTGGCGGGCCTCAGCTTTAACAAGGCCACTCTCGGAACCGCAACCCCCACGGGGAATTGCACTCCTGTCAGCGGGCAGCCCTCCGACGGATTCTTGGGATTTTTCCCTGTAAACCCGGGGCCGGGGACGAGCGTATACACCTCTGTCCCCAGCACCAACGCGATTCATGGCGGATTGGGTAAACTCGACTACCACCTCAATGACAAGAACCAATTTACGGGCATGTATTTCTTCAGCCAGGGAAATGGCGCCGTGGTGGGTGATCCGACTACCATCGTCAGACCGGAATGGTTGAATCTGCAGCACGCGCGCGCGCAAGCCGTTCTGGGAACCTGGACCTGGACGCCGAATTCCACCGTGGCCAATGAATTCCGCTTTGGCTATTCCCACTATTTCCAGGATTTCGAAAGCGGCGACCACACGCTCAACCCGGCAAGTTATCCGTTCAATGGTGCGACTTACGTGATGCCCACCGGCATCACCAATCCGTTTTATTTTGGAATGCCGGTGATTGCGATCGGGGGCCTCTCCAACCGGAACGGGATAGGGCAAAGCATTGGACCATTCATCACAGGGCCCGAAGGCGTCTTTTCGTTTCCGGATACCGTCTCCGTATTGCGGGGTAAGCATGCACTCAAGTTCGGGGTCGAAATCCAATCCAACAAAGCCAGCGAGGACATCACCGCTAGCGGTAAGGGGCCCGTATCGTTTGGTAATGGCGGGCCCGGCGGTTTAGTCAACTTCTTCGAAGGCAATCTCAGGAGCGCCAGTCTTTTGACCGGCAATCCCGCGCGGACGATCAGCAACATGGCCTACGCCGCCTTTTTCCAGGATGACTGGCGCGTCACACCGAGACTCACCATCAATGCCGGAATTCGCTATGAGATTGAAACCGTCATCAAGGACTCAAAAAATGAGTTGGGCAACTTCGATCCAAATGTTGGGCTGGTGCAGGTGGGAATGGGGATCAATGCTCCCTATCAAGGCGATCACAACAACTTCGCGCCGCGCTTGGGCTTGGCCTGGGACGTCTTTGGTAATGGGAAAACCGTAGTCCGTGCCGCAGGCGGCATTGTCTACGAATCCGCCGTCACCTACGATGTCACGAATGCAGTCAGCAATTTTCTTGGGCTGCGCACCATTCCCACCGGCATTCCCCTTTACAATAACGGTAGCACGACGCCGATTACTGCGCCTGGCAACATTGACCTGGCCTCAACCACCTACACGGGTAGCACTGGCATCGGCGCGATTGCGGCGAATTGGCAGGCCTTCGACCCAACCCAGCCAATCAGCAGCACCAATAAGGCTCTATACGTCGGCGCCACCTCTCCCCCGGGTTGCGGCGACGGGGCCGTAGTGACGGCGGCCACACCCTGCAGCATCGTAGGCATTGATCCACACTTTCGAACCCCTTACGTCGAAAGCTGGAGCTTAGGCATCCAGAGGGCTATCACCAATAGTCTCAGCTTGGATATCAACTACGTGGGTAACCATGGCGTAAAATTGATAGGATTTACCGACGTGAATCAGGCACAGCAGGTCGGCGGCTTCAGTGCAGGATGGGGTAATCCGGCCGACCCGACGAGCGCGGCCGCCGCGTGCATTGCCAGTGCCGGGGACACACCTGCGTATGACAACTGCAACCCCAATTCTGCCGCTGAGCAGGCGGCCCGCCCATTTACGGCGCCTTGTTCAAGCGCTGGGCTTTTTGCAGCCATAGGGGCAGGCGCACCGGGGGCTCGGGCGGACGGTTCAATCCAAAGAACACGTGCCTTTCTTATTTGGCGGATGTAACAATCATCAATAACTCCACCATGTCCAACTATAACGGCGTGCAGGTGTCGCTCAACGGGCGGAATTATCACGGACTGTCGTTCAACGCGGGTTACACGTATTCCCATGCACTGGCCGATGCTTCCGACGAAGGCAGAGCCTCCGACCTCTCCGTTCCACTCAACAATTACGCGAGTACCCGCTCGCAACTCTATATGCCCACGAACTACGACCTCCGGCATCGCGGCACCATTTCGCTGACATACGCCGTGCCCGGAAAGAGCGGCTATGGGCAGATGCTCGAAGGCTGGACACTCAATTCCGTCATCGTGATGCAGAGCGGCTCGCCGTGGGGGCAATCCGACCTGACGACGGACTGGGATGGAACCGGCGAACTGAACAATGCCGCGGGCAGCGTGGGAGGGCAATGGAATTTCTTCGGCAAGCCGTCCGACTTCACTCCAGTTCACGGGTGGACCGACACGAACCCGCAGCCGGGAGGAGGCTTCGCCGGCGGTCTGCCGTTCTCGGGGAACGACTCAACCGGAGCAATCATGGCGGAATGCACCGCAGCGGACATGAGTCATTTCACGGGCAGTCAGCAACAACTGGCATTGGCTTCTCTTGCAAATATCGGCTGCTACGCGGTGGGCAACTCTGTTCTGGTTCCTCCTCCCTTCGGTAGCTACGGTTCGTCGGGCCGGAATCTCTGGCGCGATGCGGGTTTCAAAGAGGTGGACCTATCGATCGCAAAAGCGATTAAGTTCAACGACAGGATCAGCACGCAGTTTAAGGCTGAATTCTTCAATCTTTTCAACCACCCCATTTTCTGCAATCCGAATGGTGTTGCAGGAGGCGCGAATTCGACGCCGGGAGATCCTTCCGGGCAGCCGTTCGGCGCGGCAGGCTCGACTCCTGACGTGTGCGCCTCCAATCCCGAAATCGGATCGGGAGGTCCGCGCTCGATTCAGTTGGGCTTGAAGTTGATCTTTTAATGGACCAGGCGTGAGCGGCCGGCCGAAGCGCAATAACTACGCTAGCTGACTTCTACTTGGAGCGTTTGGCGGACAAGAGGAATTCGTTCTTGCCCATTCGGATGGTGCCGTCAAAATCATTATCCACGGCGGTGCCGCGAACCGTATATTTCTTGTCCCCATCCGTGACCGCGCCGAGAAAAATCGCTCCGTTGAGCGAGCCTCCTAGTGTCGCGTCGCCATCCTTGCTCTTCACGGCGCCAGTGATTTTGTCGCCGTCCTGCGTAACAGTCCACTGCTCGGTCAGGATGCCCTCAATCGTGCTGTGGATCGTAACCTTCCAGCTTCCAACCATGTTGGCGGGCGGCGCGGCTGTGGCGGCTTCGGAAATTTCCGAACTCGGAGCAGCCGACTTGTCGTAGGGCGTATTGTCGTGCTTCATCAGATGGGTCTTGTCGTACGGGATGCACATGGTGGGCCGGATGTAATCGTCCGGAGCGGCAAGCTGCGTCTGCCGGGGAGTCATCACCCAGGGCTTCGTGAACATAACCGGATCATCCACGGTGGCCTCGTAAGTGATCACGTTTCCCGTGCGAGTCCAGCGTTCGACCACATGCAATTTGTCGCTGTGCATCATCGCCAATTTCGGACCGACCGTGCCGGAGCCCAGCCAGGTGTCGTCATTCAGCCCGACCACATCCACGACCAGCGTATCGCCTTCCCAGTGTCCAATCGAGTGCCCCACGTAGGAGGGATCAAAATCCTCCGGATGCCCGCGCCCATCCATATAAATAATTCGGAAATAGGGACCGGGCCGGTCTTCGTAGAGAAACGCGATCACCTGGGCGTTCTGCACGATCTGCATGGCATATCCGCCCGCGCCACGGAGCGACCCGCGTGGAACTCCGTACGGCTTGCAATCGTATTGCGGGTCAAGCGGCGAGGCATCGCCATACATCGCGTCGCCAATCGCTTTGACCTTGGCCAAGTATTCGGGCTTGTAAGGAGGCTCTTCGCAGTTTACGCAGGTGCGGTCCAGCATGTTGACCTTGCCATTTTGCGTTTGCCTGATCCGCGTACTCCCTCCTTCTTCCCCGCCTCCGCCGTTTGCGCCGCCGTAATCGAAAAAGACAGAGCCGTTTTCCGCCCGGCTGACCACGTGCTGGCCCGGTTTTTCTTCGACAGGGTCGCCATGATAGATGTCAACCAGGTTGTAGAACCCGCTTAAATCCGGATGGCCATCCGGTGTTCGCGGCGTCGGCAAACTTGCCGCTTTCGCAGCGGACGCGGCAGCTTGGCCGGATTGAGCGGCAGCGGGAACAGGCAGCAAGGACAACAATCCGACAGCACACGCCGCTACCAGGCAATCTAAAATCAGGCGACTCTTTGAAGTACATGCATTCATGGTTTGATCCTTATCAGGCGGGATCCGAGGAGAGCCCGCAACAATCGAGCGGGATATTTTCCGTTGCAAATCGAACTTATTCTCCGCCTTGCCTGAACACGAGAACGTGCCCATCGGAGTGATACTTGATCTGTTTCAGGAATCCCCAGTGCTTGGAGCCGTCTTTCGCGGCGAGGCAGGTCACGGTAACGACTTCCCCGATTCTCCAGTCTTCCCTGTGAACGCCGGCGCGGCTATACGTGCCGGGAGGATTTCCCTGGCAGCCCCACGTTTCGACCTGACCGGTCTTCTCGTCCTTTACTTCAAACCAGGTCGCCGTGTGCGGATTGACCCAGTCGACTTTTGTCAGCACACCGGTCTCAGACCATTCCTTGTCCGGATTGAATTCCGCCGTGAAGGAGTGATGCGCCAAGGCAGGAAGCGCCGCAAGCAACACACCGAAAAGTGCAATCAGGACAGCATGAAATCTGTACCTCATTGTCTTAGCACCTCTTTACCCGAAACCCTGGATAACAAATATACTGATCGTCTGACGCATCCCTGTCAAGAAAACTGTTCGCACGAGGAATCTTAGCCTAGCGACCGCCTGCCAGGACGGGCACGAATTTCTGGATTCGCTTGGCCTGTTCCACTTCTCCCGTGTAGATGTTTCCATCCGAATCGATCCCGACCGCATTGATCCAGTGAAACTGGCCGGCGTATTTGCCGTTCGTGCCGAACGATCCGAGCGTTTTGCCGCTGTTGCGGTCGAGAATCCACACGTGGTTGTTCGTTCCGTCGGCCACGTACATATATTTCTGCTCAGGATCCTTTGAGAAAACCATCTTGTAGGTGGTTCCGCACGGAGGCATCTTGGTTTTAGGTGGGAGTCCGCCGCAATCCTCCCCGCGGGAAGGCGTGTTTGGCGACACGTAGAACTCCTTCACGAACTTGCCTTGCTTGGTGAAGACTTCGATGCGGTCCTGGCCGCGCTCGCCGACATAAACCAGGCCGTCCTTGGAAATTTCCGCAAAGTGCAGGTCGGGCACGAAGTTTTTTTCCTCCGGAGGCGGGGCTCCTGTCCACTTGTAGGGAGGAATCGGGTCATTGGAAATTTCGCTGAGCGGCATGCCGTGGCCGCCCCAGCCGCGCTTGAACGCCCCCGTATCCATGTCGTACACGAGGAGGCGCTTCCAGTTGATCAGGTAAATCTCGTGGGCGTCTTCGTCAAGATTAAAACGTCCCTTGGACATCAGGATATCGGTCTGCTGGTCGTTCTCCTTCAGCGGCGGCGAACCTTTCGGCGGCCGATGATCGAAATCCCAAAGCAATTTTCCCTCATGCGAAAATTTCAGGATGCTGTCTTGCGGCGCGGTTCCGCCGATCCAGACGTTGCCCTCCCGGTCAACGATGATGGTTTGCAGCGCGGTGGGCCACTGGGGAATGTAGCCCGGGCCGCCCCACGAACTGACCACATTGCCTTCCTGATCGAGCTCGATGACCTCGGGTCCCCGAACGCAACAGTCAATCCGAGGCGGATTATCGCCGCCGCCGATTTCATCGCCGTCAGCGTTCGCGCCACGATTCAGAAACCAGACGTGGTTGTTCTTCTGTTCCACATACAGTCCCGTGACCTGCTGCATGCTCCATCGATTGGGCAATGGCTTGGGCCAGAACGGGTCCACGCGGAACATGGGCGCGCCCTGCGCATCCACGGCTTGCTTCAGCACTTTCTTCTGCTTCGCTTCCGAGCGCCCGACGCCGATCACCGCGAGCGTCAGGACAAAACACATTCCCAGCATTGCGGCAGTCACCTTACTTCGTTCGTTGTTTGCGTTCACTGGACTCTCCCCCTATCCGCACGAATCTCCTCGCGTTATTGAACCTGGTAAACGTAGACTTCAGCGGGCGTGGTTCCCTTCGGTGGCACAGCCACAAAAAGACGAGACAACTGAGGCACGAGTAGTCCCGTCTTCGCGCCCGGGCCCGAGGGAATGTTCCCCAGGGATTGATAGTGGTCCGGGTCGGTTTCCTTATACACATCGACCATGCCCGTGCCGCCGGATGTTGCGTAGATGCGCTTGCTGGCGGGATCGAACATCAGGTCGTCCACTCCCCTTCCAACTGGAACCGACTGAAGTTCTTTTCCAGATTGGCTATCGAAGATCACGATGGCTCCGCTGCGGCATCCGACGAAGAGACGGTGCGTGGATTCATCCAGCGCCATCGTGGCGTTGCCCTTGCCCAGTTTGACCTGCCAGACCGTGGCAATTTTATTCGTCTTGCGGTCGATCACTTCCACTTCATTCTTTGCCGGATTATTCAAGAAGAGCCGGTCGCCCGACTTTTCGAGCGACATGGCTTCGAGCGTATCTCCGTCCACCTTGATATCGGCCAGCTTGGTGGCCGCGGTCGTATCGACCACGCTCAGCATCGTAAACGTTTCGTGCGCATTGTCGCCGCCGTTGTCGATGTAGAGGTAGTGCGTGGCCGGATCGTAACCGATGGAATCCGTGTCCACCTTGAGCGCAACTGTCTTCACCAGGTCGTACGTCTTCCCGTCATAAATGTTCAGCACGCCCTTGCCTTCATCCGTAATATAAATGCGTTGGAGATCTTCCCGGTACAGGACTGCGTGCGGGTGATCGACCTTGATCGCGCGAACATATTTCCCCGTGGATAAATCGAATACGAGGACTTGCGCCGCTTCTTCCCCGACCACGAACAAGCGATTGCCGCCAATATCGATTCCGAGATGATCGAACCGGCCTTTGACCGCGGCCGGCATCTCGTATTTTGTAGCTAATTTCAAAGGAGCGGCAGTTTCCGCCGCAACCGACTGCGCGCCCAGCAAGAAAGCAGCCACCAACAATAGTTTGAGTCTGTTCATTCGTCCCCTCCCGTTTTCGCTCCGAGCGTCGAGTTTTCCTGCGTGGAATTTCCGGCGCGCTTGCAGAAATGGCCCGGAATTTCCGATGCAGGCTTTTGGTACGCGCATCGTACGCTTCTCCTGCACCAGACACAACGAATTTGCCAAGCGAAAATACCCTGTAACCACAATCCCCTTGCACACGTCATTCCGTCATAGACCAAGGGGATAGCTGTCCGCCCGGGGCCAGGCTCGACACATTCGATGAATGCAGTGGTGTCAGTGGCAATTTAAGGATCCTTTGTTGATTCACGCGCGGCTCAAAATTGAATTAAAAATGGAGGGCACAAACATCAAGCTCGACTCTAAAAAGAATCCGAGAGTAAATTTGGCAAATCTTTGTACAGCTGGTATTGATCTCGTTTAATTTTAAATTCATGCGCGGGCACAGGAGTTGGCCGCGGAGAGACAGCCCAAAAATTATTTAGCTCCAACGGTGTCCATTCAGAACCTAGTTTTCAAGATGGACTCATCAAGTGGGCAGTTCACTGAAATGAAGTGGGTATTAAATCCTTGAAGTATCTTGGGGGGTCAATGATGATTCGACAGTCCTGCAAGTGGGTGGGTTTTGCCTTTCTTTTCGTGGCGGCACTGATGGCGGTTCCAGTGTTCGCTCAACTGCCTACGGCGACAATTCTGGGCGTGGCCAAAGATTCCTCCGGCGCGGTTTTGCCTAACGCCACGATCACAATTACAAACGTGGACACAGACTCGAAGCGGACTGTGTCGAGCGGTGACGATGGCACCTACCGGGTGTTGGAACTCCCCGTGGGCCACTATGAGGTGAGGGGCGAGCATGCCGGGTTCAAGTCAGAAACCCAACGCGGCATCACCCTGGCGGTAACCGATCAAGCCGTAATCAATTTCACCTTCGAAGTGGGATCCAGCCAACAGGAAGTGACGGTGAGCGCGGAAGTTTCCGTGGTGAATACCCAGGACGCCACGCTGGGCGGGCTGGTCACGGAAACCGCCATTAAGGACCTGCCACTGAACGGCAGGAACTACGTGGACCTGACCTTGCTGCAACCTGGCGTCACGAAAGACAAAAACATTGGGGACAGCGCGACGGGCGGTGGCGGCGGATTCGGGACCACCTTCAGCGTCAACGGCGCTCCGGACCGTTCGAACAATTTCACTCTCGACGGGGCCGTCCTGCAAAACCAGTTCGCCCGCAACCCCAGTTCAGAGGGCGACACCACGCTGGGAGTCGAAGGCATCAAGGAATACAAAGTCATCACCACGAACTTCCAGGCGGAATACGGCGTAACCATGGGCAGCCAAACCGTGATGGTCAGTTCCAACGGAACGAACCAGTTTCATGGCGACGTTTTCTATTTCCTTCGCAACTCTGCTCTGGACGCCAAGAATTTCTTCGATCTTCACAGCTCCCCCATCCCCGAGTTTCAGAAAAACAACTTCGGCGGCACATTCGGCGGGCCCATTCAGAAAGACAAGACCTTCTTCTTCGTGGTTTACGAGGGATTGAGACAAAACCAGGGAATCACCAACCTGGACAATGTGCCTTCGCCGGGTTGCCGTGTCGCGGCCGGGGCAACGATCACGCAAGGTCTCGATCCCGCAACGCAATGCCCCGAATTGACCAACCCCACGGGAACGATGGACGCCGGGATCCAACCTTTCATCCAGCTTTATCCCATGCCGAACTTGCCCTCTCCAGGAGCGTGCAGCACGCCTACCGACCTGCCCTGCCAGCCTCCGCAGTTCGGATTTGCGAGCACCAGCACAGCAAACGAAAGTTTCGGGCAGATCCGCCTGGATCACAATTTTTCGGCGGCGGATTCCTTCTTTGCTCGCTACACGATCGATAACGACGCTCTGGATAACGCGCCTTCCGGGAATGTCCCTTATTTCAGATCGGGTACGGATCAGCGCAACCAGTACATCACGTTATCGGAAAATCATATTTTTTCTCCGCAAGTGCTGAATACCGCGCGCTTCTCTTTCAGCCGTACGAAGTTCTCTTCCGCGGGCATACTCGCAGGCATTCCGGCAAACCCCTCGATTATTACGGGGGATCAAGTGGGCGAAATCCAGGTCGGCGGCTATACCCAGGTGGGTCCCGATGAACCGGTAACATATGGCACTCAGAATATTTACGCCTTGAGCGACGATGTTAATTTCACGCGCGGCAAGCACTCGTTCAAGTTTGGGACGCTCTTGATGCGCTGGAACGAAGGAACGCAGGCCGCGAACTCGCAAAATGGCTTTCTTTCCTTCCCCAGCCCCGATCAATTATTCGCCAGCACTCCCAGCCTCGTGGAATTCGAGCCTCTGACCGCAAACGAAAACCGGGATTACATCTATAACACGCTCGGATTCTACGCTCAGGATGACTGGAGAATGACTTCGCATGTGACCTGGAATCTGGGCTTGCGTTACGAATTCATGACCACTCCCTCCGAGCAGAACGGACGTTCGTCCCGACTTCTGAATGACCTGACCGATGCATTCACCGTTGGACCGACCCTGGCAAACAACACTTTGCGTGACTTCAGTCCGCGCATCGGAGTGGCCTGGGACGTATTTGGAAACGGAAGGACGGCTGTCCGCGCCGGCTTCGGCATCTACTATGACATTGGAAATATCGGCACAACCTTAAAGCAGGATTCCATCGGCAACCCGCCATTCGCCGGATTGACGGACATCTTCAGCGCCGGCACCGCGCATGTCACAGTGCCACTGACCAGCGCTATTCTCAATACGCAGTCGAACATCACACCGCAGTTCGTGGACTACAACAGCAAGAGCCCCTACATGATTCAGTACAACTTGAGTATCCAGCAGCAATTGCCCTGGGGTGTGGGGCTCGGAGTGGCCTACGTAGGCAACCGCGGCGTCCACCTGTTTACAATCAGGGATTCCAACCCGGTCCTGCCGACTTCGTTCGGACCCTGCGGGGATCCAGCGAGCCGCTGCGTCAACGGCATGGTGCCCTTCTGGGACACCGGCTCTCCCAACTACCACAACGTGAATCCCAATATGCCCAGCACAATTAACATCGGCACGGCGGCGGATTCCGATTACAACGGCCTGCAAGTGGTCATCAACAAACGCGTCAGCCGCGGGCTCGAATTCCAGGTAGCCTACACCTACAGCAAAGTGATGGACGACACGCAGGGACAGGCAAACGTCGCCGACTGCTTCACTTCGTTTGGCCTGCAGGGAACCTATCCTCTGGACCAGCATATCGATCGAGGCCCTGCTTGCTTCGACTCCACAAATAACCTGGAGGCCAGTGCCGTGTATCACTTTCCGGCAATCAGCTCCGGCAGTAAATTTCTCGCTACGGCGGCGAACGGCTGGTGGATCAGCACAATTGTAAGCAAGCAGAGCGGCTATCCAGTCACGCCTCTTGTGTTCGTCAATCGCTCGAATTCCGGGGTTTTGCAGGGACAAAGCGACGAGGTCGTCGAGAATACGCCAGCCTTGATTGCGAAATACTTTAATTCGACCGTTTGCACCTCGATGCCGGGGCAGCCGGCAGCCGGCTCGAATCCTTGCGTATATACTCCGATTCCGTTCAACAAGAATACGGTCGTAACGGGCAATATTAACCAGTATTTCAATCCTGACATGTTTTCGATGGCCCCCGAATTCCCTAGCCCCGAGGGAGGCGGCAACTTCGTCGGTCAGCTCGGCAGCGCCGGGCGCAACATCCTGCGTGGGCCAGGGTCAAGTGCTTGGGACTTATCACTGGTGAAGGACACGAAAGTGAAGTTCCTTGGCGAAGGCGGCGCCGTGCAGTTCCGCGCCGAATTTTTTAATGTCATCAACCATCCAACTTTCAAGTTCGGTTTCCTGGCGCCGATTCTGTTTGTAGGTCTGCCGAGCGACACCGGTCCGTTCTCTGAAATGCCGAGAGCCACCAATTCACAAATCACCTCAACCGATGGCGAGCCTCGGAATATCCAATTTGCCCTGAAGATCATGTTCTAAGGCTCCTGCGGTTGCGGGACAATTCGTGATGGCATGGGGGGCGCTTCTTGATTGGCCGGAGGCGCTCCCGCAAGGAGGGATCGTGCGTTCATCAGTGAAATTTCTAGGCGTTGTAAGTTGCGTTGTCTTCTTCGCCTCGTTCTGTCACGGGGCAACGATTACAGGCACGGTGAAGGGTCCGGACGGCGGACCCTTCAAGGGCGCCTTCGTACAAGCGCAAAACAGAAACACGAAAATTACGTACATCGTCCTCTCGAGCAAGGACGGGCAATATCGCGTGGAGAATTTGCCCGCCGGCGAATATCAACTATCCCTGCGGGCCATCGGATACAAAGCGGACCCGCGCACCGGAGTAAACCTGACCGCTCAACAAAACGTGTCGTTCGACTTTTCGTTGCAGCAAGGGATGGTGCGGTGGAGCGACCTGTCCTATTACCAAGGGAAACAATTATTCCCGGCGGGCAAGGGCCACGATGAATTTGTCGGCGTTTGTCTCGGGTGCCATGGATTCGAAACACGCATGGCCGCCGTCCGCCGGGACGCCGACGGTTGGACAGACCGGGTGAATTACATGCGCGAAATCACCTATTTCGCCACATGGAAAGGGTTTACCGATCAAAAGGCCGCCGATATTTCCGAGTATATCAATTCGATTTTCGGAGACGGCAGCGCTCTTCCACGATCCCCCGCCGAACTGCCCAAGTATAAAGAAGTGGCGCCGTATCCCCCCTACAACGATGACGCAACGAAAATTGTATTCGTTGAGTATGAAATGCCGGGTCCGAACCGCTTTCCGTGGGACGCTAATCCGAACAAGGATGGAACGGTGTGGATCCCGGAATTTTCACCCTTTAACGGCATCGCCCGGCTCGACCCCAGGACCGGAGAGTTTCAGGAATACAAAGCGTTGAGCGTCAAGCCCGCCTTTATCCATTCCGCAGTCGCGGCGCCGGACGGATCCGCCTGGTTTACGGAACAAGCTACCAACCGCCTTGGGAAATGGGACCCCACGACCAACAAAGTCTACGAGTATCAAGATACGCTCACTCCCGGGCTTGAGAATAAGCGGGAAGCCGGATCGAAGCATACACTTCGCGTCGATTCGAAAGGCATCGTGTGGGCAAGCGGCACTCCATTCAGCAGCTTCGATCCGAAAACGGAAAAGTTCACCGATTATCCGGAGGCGGCGCCGAACACGTACGGCGTTGAAATCGATAGGGATGATAACGTGTGGTTTGACGGTTTCACACCCGCGGGTAAGCTGTTCAAGGTAGATGCGAAAACGCGCAAGATCACGGGCTACCAGCCGCCGACGGCGGGCCTGCCGCGCCGCATTCAGGCCGCCCCGGACGGAATTATCTGGTTTGCCGAATTTCGCGCAGGCAAAATTGGCCGCTTCGATCCGAAGACGGAAACGTTCAAGGAATATCCCTTGCCGGGCGCCGAACCTACGCCGTATGCCCTTGGAATCGCCCGGGACGGCAACGTGTGGTTCTCCTCCGAGCAAATGGACTTTATCGGCTGCCTGGACCCGAAGACGGGCAAAGTCACCCAATATCCCTTCCCTCATTCTGAAAACGCTATGAGGGAATTCCTCCCCGATTCTCAAGGGCGGATGTGGTATGGCTCAGCGCCAAATAACAAGGTCGGTTATTTTTACTTGGCGTCCGGCAAATAGGGATCCCGTTTTCGGAATCCGCTGTTCAACGGGGGACCATTCAACCGCGCAAACGGGATGATGGCCAGATGCGGCCGATACGTGAAGTAAGATGCAAGGAAATCAAAATCGGCGGTAAAGTGTCAAGTTGCTTTGCTATTGCCAGGCCACTCATCCTGCTGTTTCCGGTTGACCGGCTTCAGAATCCACCGCTTTGACGAATCGTTCGAACTGACCTCAAATTACCGGCCGCCCGCCGCTTCCGGCTTGACGGTGACCTTCACTTGACCATTTGTCCAGCAGCACTGGAATCCGCCGCCGCCGTCGCCTGACCAATCGTTGGCTACCACGTGCAACACGTACTCTCCGGGCTCGCTGAACGTAGCGGTTGTGGTCGCCTTGCCGCTGACGGCGGGCGTGGGGTCCCACTTGCGGTCCGATTTTTCGACCGGGGGCTTGCTGTTGGCGAACTTCACGGCGCCTGGGCCACGGAACTTGCTCCACGTTACCGTCACGGGGGGAGAATCGGGGGCCTTGCCGCCTTGAAATGTTTTGGCATCGTCGGCGGTCCACACATTTAGGGTGACCGGATTCGGCATCGTCGTTTCGAGCGCGAAACTCATCCCGCGCGGACCCTGCACCGACGGGCCTGCCTCTTCAAAGCTGATGAGCGGCGGAGTGTTGCCAACGCCCACATCGTGGAAGGGCGCGATTTCCCATCGGGCATCCAGGTGCGCGGGGACGGCTGTTGCCTGGCCGTTGGCGACGATCGTCCAGGTGAGCTTTTCGGTCCCGAAATTCTCGGGTACTGTTACGGTGAAGACGCCCCACTGCCTTCGAGGCAAAAAATGCGTCGGCTGGCCCTGGTCGGCCGGACCCGGCTCCATCCGGTTATTGTCGCCGATGGGGATGTCCAGCTCTTCTTGCGTATTCCGATTGAAGTACCCAAAAAGAAGACTGTAGCTGCCGTCCGGATTTTTGAACCAGCCCTCATACGCGGCCGTCACGCTCTGGCCCGCGGTGTGCAAAGGCTCCATGGGCAACTGCCCGGATTGCCCGTTCGCAGGCAGCGCGGCCCACACGAGCGCCCAGCTTGCGACCAGGATGAAAAGATAACGAGGCGTTACCGGCGACCGCAGTGCGTGCATCCGAAAATACTCCTTCTCACTTTGCGTTGTGTTCAGGAATGCCGACTTCGTCAGTCGAAAATGAGGAGCAGCAGCTTTGAAAAAGCTGCTGCTCCTCCGAGCCCGTCGAGTTCCGAATTAGTGGCCGTGCATCATATCCGGCATCGATTGGTCCGGTTTATGCTTGGCGGCCCACTCTTTGTATTCGTCTTCGGAAATGTAGGTGACGTTCACCCAGGCGTGCGCCATTTCGTCGACCGTGCGCTCGCCCCAGCCGACCCACTGGTTCGGGTCGGGATTGTTCGGGTTGGCGGCGGTGTTGTCATGCCAGGCGGTAATGCGGAGTATCGTGCCCTTTGGGAGCACCGGCGCCGCGTCCTCCGCGTAAATGTAGTTGTTCATCCAGTTGAATTGGAAGCGGTCGACGTAGCTGAGCATCTCGGTTGTGCCGTCCGGCAAGATCGCTTCCATGGACATGGCCTTGCCGCGCAGATGCATGTGCGGCTGAAAGTTTTCAAGCCTGGCGGGCTCTTTCAGCACGTGGAAAGCCTGAGTCTGGGTTACCGTGTTGGGAGGAATATCCAGTACGTGGCCCTGCTGGTTGGCGTGAAATTCCATCAGGCGCGTGCGGTACTTCGGCGTCACGCCCTTGGGATATAGATAGATGCCCAGCATGACATCGTCGCGAACCTGTTCGCCGACGGAGTGGTAGTGCACATCCCAGCGAATTCTTGCTCCCGGCAGCAGCAACTTGCCGGTGTTGGAAGGGTAAACGTCGTATTGTTTCCCGATCGCCCATTCCATCAGGAGCCCTCCGTCGTTGCGCACCGCCTGCGCAGCCGGCCCGATGCCGTCGTCGTCCGCGGCGCTGCTGACGCCCGGCTCATCCTGCAGGAGTTGGGCGAGGGCATGATGCGTGACGCGGCGCCCCGCGGAAGTCCCCGGCCGCATTTCGACCGCGCGCACCCATCGCGCCTCGGTTACCGGGAGTACGTCGCTTAGCGGCTTCCACCAGGCGTCCTGTCCCAGGGCAGGCACAGTATAGGGGTCGGACTTGACGACGATATCCGGCTGGCCGAACTGTTCGGCCAATTGCCATCCTTCATCACTCGGCCACATCTTCGGGGCCGGCATGTCTTTGGGGTTTCCGGGAGCCTTGCCCGAATCGACCCACCGGACGATCGTGTCGATCTGCTCATCCGTCAACGAAGTGTCGTTCTTGAATTTCTGGATTCCGACCGTTCGATCGAGGTGCCACGGCGGCATGTTGCGGGTGACCACGCGGTCCTTGATTTTATCCGCCCACGGCAGCGTCTCTTCATAGGTCACCAGAGACATCGGCGCAGCGGTCCCCGGATGGTGACACTCCTGGCACTTGGCCTGAAAAATCGGCGCAACGTCCTTGGCGAACGTCACCGGCTTGCTGGACGCGCCTCCGGCAATCGAAGCGGATGGGAGCATCAGGAAAGCACCGAGGCCCAGCACACCCACTCCAATTCTCAGCCATATCGGACCCTGGAACTTGGCATTGATCATGACATGCTCCTTCTGTCTGACTGGTTTACAACTGACGATTCAGGCCTATTGAACCCGGAGTTGCTTTATGGTATCCCGTAGCCCCACTTTACACCCCTCCAAGGGGCCTGGCGCAATATTTTTTTGGCTTGATCCAGGGGCGCGACACCGACCTATCTTCACCAGCGCAATGGATCGATCGAGAACTAAGGTAGGACCGGCGCCACACTTGCTTGCTGCGGCGAGTCATAAAACATCCACCGAGGCGCCTTGGGGAATATCGTTCGCATGGATGTGGCCTGCACATTCCCCGCCGGTGAAATTTCCATCTGCCACTGCTGCACCTGCGGGTGCGCGCCATCGGTTGTAACCACACGACTCAGCGTGACGCGGTAGCGCCCATCCGGTTCGATTTCGGTTCTGGGCGTCAACTGGGACGCGGTTTCCGCATCCAAAAAACCATGCCACCATCGTGAATACGCGTCGATCGATCTCCACGCTTCGTCGTACGCCGTGAAGTAATGCCGCCCAACGGATTCGCGCAGACCGTCCTGGTCCAGCACAACCTCTCCCGGCCGGAATGGGACCGTGGTCTCCAGGAAAAATGCCGCGAAGTTCGCCAGTTCGGATTTGGAGAGCGACAGTGCAAGTTCCGACGCGAAGCGATTGAACTCCGCAGCCACGTCCGCGCGTTTTTCCATGCTCTCGAAGCTGTAGAGTTCGTAGGCCTCTTGGCTCCGAGCCGCGACGGCGACGATCCACGTCCACTGGCCGTCGTAACTGGCTTGCGACGGCATCTCAACCTGATAAAGAAATAGGCCTTGGTTTCCCCTTCGTTGGACAATGGTCGAAAGCAAATACTCCAGATCGGGCCTGCGCGTTACTTTGACCAGCTTGGCGTCGGCACTCGACACCGAACGCGGGAGGGCCAGCGAGGCGGTGTCTCTCACTTGCTCGATGCTCAACGGCGTCCATGCGCCTGAGTGCGCCTCTGGACTGGCCTGCTGGGCGCCGCACGGTTGCCAGAATCCAAGCGCAAAAAATAAAATCGCAGTCGCGCGGAGCAGCCTGGCAATTCCAAAAACATCCCGACACCAATGCGAAAGTCTCGGGCGCATGACTCGCCCTCCCTTCCTTTCGACACATAGCGGGGACGCGCTAGGATACGAATTGCGGAGGCCCCGATATTACGGGGGAAGCGGGGCCTGCGTCAAGCCGGACAGTATGAACGGTGATGTCAAGCTGCCTGTGTAAATAGTTTGAGGGTGTGGGTTTTCCAGTCCTCGTTAAAACGACTGAAAATCGCATAGATGATTCGATCCACGCTTTCGACGTTGATGAACACGACCATGGGCCGAGTCCTCCGTCGCACTTCGACAAAGCATCTCTCGATGGCATTGGTGGTGCGCAGCTTCTGCCACAGGTGACGTGGAAACTCAAAAAACGTCAGCAGTGCGGGCAGATCCCGCTCCAGGCGCTCCACCAACTTGGAATACTGGGTCCGCCAACGAAACCGAAATCGCTCGAACGCTCTCCGAGCGGCGCCTGACGAATGCCGCCAAGTCCTTCCATGAGAAGGCCGGTTAGTGTCAAGCCGGTTTTTCTTTTTCTTACCAGTGGGTTTTGCGTTTGAGCCGGGCCGCCTCTGTCGCCATCCTTCCATCCGCACTCTTTGTTGAGCGATTGTCGCTCGGTGCCAGTTGGGTGTTCTCGTTTCAGTGGTGCTGCTACCTGAGAATCGACCTCTGTTCCCACCGTTTCTGTGGGAGTTGGGCCCCAGGACTTAGTCGCAGTCACCTGGACTCGGCGGTTGAGCTCGGCTCTTCGTACTGAATTCTACGCCACGGTGCTTACCCCTTCCCAGTGCTAATCTTCTTCATAGCCGGTCTCCTTTCCATTGCGCCTTGAGCGCGTCAATCGTTGGAAGCGTATCGCATCCCGCCGGAGACCGGCCTTCTCATCCCATCTGTGAAGTCGGCTTATCGGAATGTGGCTTTTCGGCCCTTTGCCGCTGACTGGATGCCCAAACAACGACGAACAGACCCCGGCGGGAATAATCTTCCGCCATTATTCACTCATAAGTGCGCAGGGTCCCATGCACATGCCGAAGGGGGTGCCGGGTTTTCGGGTGCTTCCCCGCCCCGACCCCTCGCGATCATTGGGACATAAGTTGGGACGTAACCCCCATTGAGCCCCCTGGTCTGCGGCTGTCCACTGGTGTCCCGTGCTGTCACTCGGCTTGAGTGCAATCGTGTGCGGGAGCAAGAGGTTGGCATCATTTGTGACCGCACAGGTCATTCCCTGTCATCAATACTTTTAGAACTGTCACGCAGGAGGTCGCGAGTTCGAGTCTCGTCGGCCCCGCCAAAACATTGTGTTTTAGAAGGGTACGAAGTTCAGAAAGGTGGCGTTCCTACATCCGCCATACCTGGAATCGGGCTCAAAAGAGAGGCTGTCCGCATCTCCCGATGCAAACCGACCGCAGGGAAAACACCTCTGAAGAACGCGCGATCGGCACGTCGAATCCCCGGCCGTCCACCACAGACCCTTTCAAAATGCGGGTTCCGCGAGGTTAAAAGGCGGGCCGTTTCCAGATTGCCAAATTTCCTTTCATTATCCTTTTTGCCGCGCTTTTGCAAAACGCAAAGATAGTGAGAACCGGATGCTGAAGTATGGCCATGACTATGTGGACCGAGGAGTTGAATTCTACGAAGCGAAATACCAACACCAACAATTAGACCGAATCAGAAAACAGGCCGCCGCTCTCCATATGGAACTCATTCCTCTTCCGAGAGTTATCAGCCAGGTTTCTGAAGAGTGGGTAATCATCCATCCTGAATGTGGTGTATATTCGGGCGCAGCTTCGTGGCCCAAATGGACTTTCCAGTCCAATGGAGGAAAACATTCATGCGACAATTTTGCCTAGCATTTGTCCTTGCAGCAGGGATCGCAATGTTGGCATCCATGGGATGGGCCCAGGATGCGCCAACCGCGGGTCCTTATAAGGTGTTGAAGACAGCCAAAGTTGGCGGCGAGGGCGGGTTTGACTATATTTCCGCGGACGTCGAAGCCCGTCGTTTGTATGTCCCGCGTACGGGTCCGATGGGGCAACTGACGGTTTATAATCTGGATACGCTTGAACCGGCCGGCGCGATTGCCAAAGTTAGCTCCGGCGGCGCTGCAGTCGATCCCAAATCGCACCACGGATTCTCCACAACGAAGCCGATCACCATGTGGGACTCGACCACTTTGCAAGTGATCAAGACGATTGATGTGGACGGGCGTCCCGACGGGATCATGTTTGATCCCTACAATGAGCGCGTGTGGGTCCTGAGCCACACGCCCCCGCATGCCACGGTGATCGACGCGAAAGAAGGTAGCGTGGTTGGTACGCTTGACTTGGGAGGAATGCCGGAGCAGGCGGCCAGCGACGGCAAGGGCACGGTCTACGTGAACGTTGCGGACATGGCCAACATTGCCGTGGTGGATGCGAAGAACCTCGCCGTTACGGCGCACTACGACCTTAGCTCGAAGGGCGTCAGCAACGGAAGCGGGCTGGCATTTGACCCGAAGAATCATATCCTCTTTGCGTATTACCGCCAGCCGTCACCTACGGTGTTGATTGTGAACGCCTCCAACGGCAACATCATTACTACCCTCCCGACTGCCTTGAATGTGGATACCGTCGCGTTCAATCCCGCCACGATGGAAGCGATAAGCACAGCGGGCGGCGGCACGATGGTGTTCGTCAAGGAAAACAGCCCCACGAGTTTCACGGTAGAGCAGCGGCTGCAAACCATGGTGGGTGCCAGGACTATGGTCCTGGACACAAAGACAAATCACGTGCTGACCATGGCGTTTGAGTACGGGCCGATTCCGGCTAACGCGCCGCCACCACCAGTAGGACGCGTTCCCCTCGGTCCCCCGGTCCCGGGTTCGTTTTCAATTCTGATGGTGGGCAAGTAGTAGATCGCCTATTGGAGTTGCATCTGTTAGAGGAACGCTAGCGTCCGCCGGCACTCGGCTCGCGACCCGATGAGCACAAAGTTTTTATTCTTTGGGCGCATTGACACAAAGTTGCCTCGTCAAATATACTCCGCGCAATTTCCAGTTGGGACTCAGCCGCAAATCAAACGGAGGAAAATTCGATGCAAATTGGGACATTCACATGGACCAAGGCGCTGGCAGTAGGGATTGGTCTCTGCTGCGGGGCTGGCCTCGTTGGAGCACCGAGCGTGCGAGCGCAAGCAATCCCGGTCTATAAAGTCGATCCGTTTGGCCGAAGCCGTTGCCAAACAAATGGATCATGCAAGGGGTGCCCGTCCTGGTAGTGGATAAGGACGATCACATTTGGGCGATCAGCCGGCCGCGAGATATCAAACCGGATGAATCAGGCGCTTCGACGACACCGCCGCGGACTGACTGCTGCGTTGCGGCACCGGCAGTGTTAGAATTCGACACCGAGGGCAATCTTCTGAAGGGTTGGGGAGGCCCGGGCTACGTGCCCGGCTGGCCGAATCCCAACGAACACGCCCTCCTCGTGGATAAACAAGGAAACGTCTGGCTATCCTCAGCGGGGCGCGGGAACGGCATACAGAAGTTTACGGGCGATGGAAAGTTTCTGTGGGACTTTGGCCATCGGGGACCGGCGCCGCAAGAAGGGCAAAACCCGGGACGTCTAATCGAGAATAACCAGCAAACCGACGTTCTCCCGAACGGGGTTTTTTTCTTTGATTTGGACGAAGAAGCTCACGAGCTGTACATCGTGGACGCGAAGCGCGTTTTGGTATACGACATGGATAATGGCGCATTCAAGCGCGGCTGGGGCGGCCACGGCATACCCTTGAGCGAGATCGACAATGACCCCACGCCGCCGTATGACTGGAAATCGGGGCCGCCTCCCGATCAAAAGCAATTTGCGCCCGCGCTCCACTGCGTACACATCGCGAACGACGGGCTCGTCTATATCTGCGAACGCGGCAGCGACCGGGTTCAGGTATTTACCAAGGAGGGCAAATTTGTTTCCAGCTTCTTCGTGCATCCCTCGACGCCGGCTCGCGGTCCAGAATGCGGCGGGCCCGGCAGCACAACCTTTGGCATGTGCGGAACGATTTACAATCTCACCGTTTCCCATGACCCGCAGCAGAAGTACGTGCTGCTCGCCGACGGCACGAATGACAAAATCTGGATCCATAACCGCAAGGACGGCACCTTAGCGGGCTCGATCGGCGACAACGGCCGTATGGCGGGGCAGTTCCATTGGATCGACGCGATCGCCATGGACTCCAAGGGAAACCTTTACACCGGTGAAGTGGATACCGGGAAACGCGTTCAGAAATTCGTCCTGACAAATGGAGACGGGAAGGCCCGGCCGCATCCTCACGACTAACGGGCGCGAACGGGTCAGGAAGTCTGTCCAGTTCCAGGACGAGTTGAGATGTCACTGATCATGAGTACACATGTGAGCGTGCTTGACGGGCCGCGTGAGGCACTGATAATTTCCCGCTAAAGTAGTCCTTCCTCTATGAGAACCACATTACTCGTACTGGCAGCTGCGGCTTTTGCAGTTCTGGGTGTAGCCGGTCCGACGTTCGCGCATCACGGAGCGCGCATTTCGCCTGTGGATGGCAATTCCTAGTCTGTTGAAGTCACAGGCGGGCTGTCTTTTGGCCTACAAAAAAATGAACAGAAAAAATTCTTCTTGACACCCTCATGCCCAAGAGAGTACAACCGCGACCAAACAGGGATGCTTCGAGGGTGCGCTGCCCCTCAAACATTGGAACCGTAGCACCAGGCCAGCAAAGCACGAACCCGAGAAAAAGATTTTAGAGTTCGATCCCTCGAGTGGTCAAGGGAAAGAGCAAACCGCACGCATAACCGGAAAACCGGTTATCTGGGGTTGTGTTGTTCTTTGTAATCCGGGATTTCACGAAAGCGCAACTCGACGGTGCGAAAGCCGCCGAGTGGTTCCGCTAAAGGAGGAAACATGGGTACGTATCGCAAGAGCATGTATGCGAGCATGTTCTGGGCCGTGGCATTCCTTTTGGCTGCCATTTCCGTGGCCGCCCAATTGCCGACAGGGACGATCCTGGGTGTGGCCAAGGACGCATCCGGCGCCTCAGTGGCGAATGTCAAGGTGACGGTCACGAACGTGGACACAGGTTTGGCGCGGGTCGTGATGACCGGAGAAGACGGTGCGTACCGCACACCGGAACTGGCCGTGGGTCACTATGAAGTGAAAGCGGAGCGCATGGGCTTCAAGACGGATACTCGAAAGGGCATCACCCTTGAGGTTACGCAGCAAGCGGTGATCAATTTCACCCTGGAAGTGGGTTCCACGACGCAAGAAGTTGTGGTGAATGAGGAAGCCTCCGTGGTGAACACCCAGGACGCCACGCTGGGCGGCCTCGTCAACGAGCAAAGCGTACAAGACTTGCCGCTGAATGGCCGGAACTATGTAGACCTGAGCTTGTTGCAAGCGGGCGTCAACGACGACCGCAACGGCGCCGGGAACGGGGCCACGACGTTCAGCGTCAACGGGGCTGGTGTGCGGTCCAACAATTTCACGCTCGATGGCGCTGTCACCACGACGCAGGAGGGCCGCAACCCGGGCAACGCTGGCAACACCTTGGGCGTAGACGGAATTAAAGAGTACAGGATCATCACCTCCAATTTCTCCGCGGAGTATGGACTGGCCATGGGAAGCCAGGTGGTGGTGGTCAGCAAGAACGGAACTAACCAGTTCCACGGCGACGCTTTCGAATTCCTACGGAACTCCGCGATGGATGCCAAGAACTTCTTCGACAAGCCTGGCGTGAAGATTCCCGAGTTCCAAAAGAACCAGTTTGGCGGCGCGTTCGGCGGCCCGATCAAGAAGGATAAGACCTTCTTCTTTGCCAACTTCGAGGGTTTGCGGCAAAACCTCGGGGTCACACAAAACAATGCTGTTCCTAACGCGGGATGCCATCCGGCGGATGCGTCTGCTGCAAACAATTGGGGGGCTGGTGAAACGATTCTCCCGGCTAATTGTCCGGACATTGTCGGTTCTCCTTATGTTACTTCAGCAGATGGATCGGTGGTGCTCAGTCAATACACGGCTGAGGCTCTGTCGCTGTATCCGAACCCCAACTCCCCGGCGGTCGGCAACGGGCTTCCCCATTATCAGTTCTCCACCGAAAACTCGACGATACAGAACTATGGGCAGATCCGCGTCGACCAGAATTTTACGGACAATGACTTGCTCTTTGTTCGCTTCACGATCGATAACGCCGTGGTCAACACGCCCAATCCCGACATTCTCCTTAACGGCCAAGCGGTGAACGTCAGCCAGGCGAACGACCGGAACCAATACCTTACGTTGTCCGAGAACCACATCTTTTCACCATCGGTACTGAACACCGCGCGGCTTTCCTTCAGCCGGACCGATGTGCATACCGCGGGTGTCGACAAGATCATGGGGCCATCCATCACGCCGGGCGAGCCGGCGGGCAACTATGCGATTGGCGGAGTCAACGGTGGCTCGTATACCGAGGTTACAGCCGGCGCTACCGTACCGACATTTGATCTCCAGAACATCTACACCCTGAGCGATGACATTTCCTGGACCAAGGGCAAGCACGCCTTCAAGTTCGGCACGCTGATCAACCGGTGGAATGAGGGAGTCGAGTCAAGCGCCGGGATTGATGGGCAACTCCAATACGGCGACCTCGCTGGTTTCATGCTGAGCGACGCCACCCTGATCGAGTTTCAAACCCCGGGCGCCAATGGCAACCGATTCAGCGTCTTTGACACTTTTGGGTTCTATGGCCAGGATGACTGGCGCATTACTCCGCGATTAACCTTGAACCTGGGCTTACGCTATGAATTCATGACCGTCCCGCGCGAAATTAACGGGCGGCAATCCCGGGTTATTAATGACTTCACCGACCCATTCACCATCGGGCCCATCATTGAAAACAACACCAAGCACGACTTCAGCCCCAGAATCGGGCTGGCCTGGGACGTGTTTGGAGATGGAAAGACGTTGCTGCGCGCAGGCGCCGGAATTTATTACGACATCGGGAATATCGGGGGCGCCCTGGAACAGGACGTCATTGGCAGCCCGCCGTTTTCGGGGCTGAGCGATATTTTCGCGCCTGCAGTCAAATTGTACTGGCCTGTCGTGCTTCCGCTTCCCCCGTCAACGCTGAACACGCCTTCGGACGTCACTCCTCAATTCATCGACTATGACTACAAGAGCCCGTACATGATCCAGTACAATGTCAGCGTGCAGCGGCAGTTGCCGTGGGACATGGGGCTTTCGGTGGGTTATGTCGGAAACCATGGAGTTCACTTGGCCACTATCCGGGAGTCGAATCCGATCATCCCCACCTCGTTTGGTGCCTGCGGCGATCCCGCGAGCCTCTGCGTTAACGGCCAAGTGCCGTTCTGGGATATCTCCTCCCCCAACTACCATCCCATCAACCCGAACATGCCTAGTACCATTAACATCGGTACCGCTTCGCAGTCCCGCTACAATGCACTCCAGATCGTTCTGAACAAGCGGACCACTCATGGACTGGAATTTCAAACCTCCTTCACCCACAGCTTGGTGACAGACGATACCCAAGGCCAGGAAAACGTCCGCGATTGCCATGCCGCGGCTGGCCTGCAAGGGGTCTATCCGTTGAACCCGAGTGTGGACAACGGCCCCGCTTGCTTCAACATCCCGAACAACTGGGAGTTCAGCGTCGTGTATCATTTCCCGACTATGACCGGCAGCGGGTTCCTGCCGAAGGCGGCGAACGGCTGGTGGGTCGGCACCATCGCGAGCGCCCAGAGCGGCGTACCATTCTCGGTGATCACCGCCGACAACCGCTCGAATTCGGGCGTCTTGCAGGGCCAGAATGACCGGGTCAATATAAACACCCCGGCGTTGCTGGCAGCCTACCCTTGCACTTCGCACGGAATAGTAGCCGGACAGCCTGGGGCCGGCAACAATCCGTGCCCTTACTACACCCCGGTTGCTTTCAATGCCAGCACGGTTATCACCAACAATATCAACCAGTGGTACAACCCGGCGATGTTCTCGCTGGCGCCGAACTGTACCGGCCCCGGCTTGACTGGATGTTCTTCCAATATAGGCCAGTTGGGCACCTCCGGCCGCGACATCCTGTATGGGCCGCACACGCGGAATTGGGACTTTTCGGTGGTGAAGGATACGAAGTTGGGATTCCTCGGAGAAGCGGGCAACCTGGAATTCCGCGCCGAAATGTTCAACATCCTGAACCATCCAAACTTCGCCACGCCGAGCTCCCTCAATTACGTTGGCGATCCCGGCGATTTGACCCCGTTCTCGGAAAAGGCGGGAAAATCGGCGGGCGCGATCACCTCGACGATTCAAACTCCGCGGCAAATTCAACTTTCGCTGAGAGTTGAATTCTGATGTATGCGGGTTGCAGGGGCCTTCGCCGGGTTCGCCCGCCGAGGGTTCCTGCAAACCAATTCCAGGGAAAAGCAGCCGCCAATGAATCGCGCTCCATCAGGCTTGTTTCTTTTCGGTCAGGATCCGGTATGAACGGTATTCTTTCTGGCTCTGATTCTCGCGCTCGTAATCTCACCGGCCTCCCCGGGCGGCACATCTCTCATCACTTCAACTTTGCAATTTATAATTTGGATAGAAAGCGCTCAGGAACGGAATATAGCCCGGAGCGGGTGAACTGAAAGGTGCGAACATGAAAAACTATTTGTGGCTTGTGCCAGGCATGCTTCTTGCCGCCGTATTTCTGGCAACAGGAACTGCGCAGGCGCAGGTGCCGGCGGATATCGAAGCGCAACTGATCAAAATCGGTCACATCGTCGATCCCGTCTGCACGGCGAAGCTCTACCGCCCAATGATGCCCAAAAATGACATTATGAGTGACGTAACTCCTCTGTACCCTGGGGTCACCATCGCGCGGGACGTTTCCTTTGGCCCTAATCCGAAGGACGTCGTGGATGTGTTTACGGCCGACAAGGGGCCTGCCTCGCGCCCGGTTTTGATTTACGTTCCCGGCGGCGGGGGAAACAAGATCGAAATGGGAGATAAAGAGGCCAACGCGTTCTTCGACAACATCGTGCGCTGGGCTACCGAAAACGGCATGGTTGGCGTGCTGATGCAGCGCCACGGGCTCGCCCCGGGCGCTCCTCCGGACTATTATGCGGGCGCGAAGGACGTTTCGGCCATGCTCCAGTGGGTCGAAGCTAACATCTCCAAATATCACGGCAATCCCGACCGCATGTCCATCTGGGCCCACTCGGCCGGCAACGGCCCCCTGGGCATTTACTTGGGCCATCCGGAACTTTACGGCCCGAAGGGCGTCGGCTTCCAGCGCGTCATCTTCATGTCCGGCCAATTTAACATCCTGCGTGAAGATGGAACCAATCCCGTGACGCCGCCCGCGGGAGGTCCGGGTGGCGGCGGAAACCCCGTGGCCAGGGCAGGGCAAGCCTGCGGCGTTACGCCCGGCGGAGCAGGTGGCGGGCCGGGTGGACCAGGTGGCCCTGGTGCCGGAGGCGGTGGCGGCGGGGCCGTCGCTGCGCAGCAGCTCCCTCCGGAGGAGTTAATCAAGCGCTCCAGCCTGCCCGTGATCGAGAAGACCAGTGTCAAAATCTTCCTGGCTTCGGCAGAACTCGACCCGGGCGTTGGCGGGAAGATCAGCCCATTCAATCAAGCCTTGCACGACGAACTATGCAAGCTCGATGGACCCAAGGCTGTGGACGGCAAGGGGCATTGCCCGATGCTGCTGTTCGAAAAGGACGAGAGCCACATGTCAGAGGTCTTTTCGATTGATTCTCCGGACCAAACCGTGTCCGGACCAATCCTGAAATTCCTCCAGAGCAAGGAGTAAGCGGGTCGATGTGCTATCTGCGTTTTTGCTGGTTCAGTGAGAACACTGCTTGGCGCTCATGGGCTTTTGGCACATGGCGGCGATAAATCTGTAACGGAAACGACTATTTGGACGTCAAGATACTCCAGGAGGTAATATGGCACATTCCAAACTCAAAGTTGCTTTGCTCGGCAGTGCCTTGTGGATTCTGGCCTTCGTCATGGCTGGACCCGCGTTAGCGCACCACTCGGTTCAAGCGGAGTTCGACGTTCACAAGGTAATTACCATCACGGGGACGGTGGCGAAGGTGGAGTTTATTAATCCCCATTCGTACCTCACCGTGGATGTGAAGGATGCCGACGGCACAGTGCAACACTGGGCATTCGAGATGGGTGGCATTGGCACCTTCCGCAGGGCCGGCATGACCAAGCAGGACCGGGATGACTTCAAGCCTGGGCTTCCAATCACGATCACGGGGTTGGCTGCCAAAGACGGTTCCACTACCGGGCATCTCAGTGAAATGAAGTTTGGAGATGGCCGCGTGTTCAAGTTCGGCGCGGACCCCAACGGCAATTAAGCCGTAATAGTCCTGAGATAAGTTTGAGTTAAGCCAGAGATTGGCAGAGAAGGAGCTCCCTCATGAGCAATTTCTTGAGCTGTAGCCGGAGGGTTGCCGTCGCAGCTGTGTTGTGCCTGATCCCGGCGGCGCTTATCGCCCAAATGCCGGCGTCAGACTACGCAAAACAGGCCGCTTCTGCTCCCACGCCGCGGACACCGGATGGACATCCGGATTTCACCGGCCTCTGGAATGGAGCGGGGGACGGCCTAGTCGGGACCAGAAACCAAATGACCAACGCCGGTATCGATATTCAGAAGGGTTTCTCCAAGGATGTACACAGCGGCGCGATGATTGCGACCTTCGCCCCGGAGGGACGTGGCACCGGTATTGGTCCCGACAGGGGCACGGCTGCCAACGGCGAACGGGACAATGCGCTTCTGCGCCGGATCGGCTCCAACAAGCCTCTCTATAAGCCCGAATACTGGGACAAAGTAAAGGACTTGGACGCCCACACCAATACAGCAGACCCTTCCATGATGATGTGCATGGCAGCCGGAATGCCGCGCGTGGGCGCTCCAGCCCAGATCACCCAGAGCCCCACACTGATGGTCTTCCTCTATCCGGGCCAGGGCGGTTTAATTTCGACTCAAACCACCTATCGCCAGATCCTTACCGATGGCCGCCAGCATACGGCCCCGGATGACTTGGACGACACCTGGAACGGAGAATCCATTGGCCACTGGGAGGGCGATACCATGGTCATCGACACCGTCGGCATAAACAGCATCAGTTGGATGGACCAGGTCGGAGGTTATTTTCATAGCAACAAGATTCACGTGACCGAACGGATCGAACGCCACGGAAACACCCTGATTTGGCAAGCGACCATCGAGGATCCTGAAGTACTGCTGAAGCCCTGGGTAATGAATCCGCGCGTCGCGCTCCTCAATCCGAATCCCAAAGCTGTGCTGCCGGAATCGCCGCCTTGCAGCGAACGAGATTTGGCTCACACGGTTACCATGGAGCATCACTAGAACTCTGTTTCCACACGCTCTGTGCCCGGAGGTTGCCAAGCGGTCGTCATGCCAACTAAAGAGCAATGGATGAAGATGTGGATGATCGCAGCGATGCTGGCGCTTGTCTTTCAGAGTGCCGGCGCGCAGCGGTCGCCGGCGCAAGCCAAGCCAGACACGGCCGGTGAGAGCTCCGACGTTGCCAAAACCCTCAGAAATGCGGCGAACGCGTTGGGCATGATCCGCGGCCAGGTTCCGCAATTCGATGCCATCAACACGTTGGAGTTTTGGGGCAGCGGCACCACGAACGCTTTCGGCCAGGCATACAAGGCCGGTGGACCCTGGCCCGCATTCAAGACCGAATATCACGTCGCGCTGAGTTACAACCCTCCCTCGATGCGCGTGGAGATGACTCGGTCAAACCCCGACGGACTCATCCAGGGTGGCGGAGGCCTGCCCCTGGCGGCCCCGCAGCACACCATTCAGACAGTCAGCATGAAATATGCCTGGAATGAATCCGAACTAGGCGCCGGCCTGGAGCTGGGACGGGGAACCGCGACCCCAGCCATGGCTGCTGTGAATGATCGGCTTCTCCAGCTCGCGATACTTCCCTACGGTTTTGTCAAGGCCGCCCTGGCTCCTGGCAGCGAGGCCAAAGTATCGAAGGAGAACGGGGTCACGGTCATTACTACTCTCCTGCAGGGGGAACTCGCCGGCATTACAGCCAAGGGGACGCTCGACGAAAAGAACCGGGTGGCTAAGGTCGAGACCCGGACCGACGACCCCGTGCTCGGGGACATGGTCACGGAAGCGGATTATACCGAGTATGCCGATCTGGGAATGATCGCCACCGACGTTCAGCTCCCCGGCCACATCGTCCAGAAACAGGGCGGGTTTCCCGTGCTGGATATACGGATTAATAAGGCGGACCTCGACAATCCGTATCTGGTCTTTCCGGTCCCCGATAGCGTGATGAAAGCGGCCGCTGATGGGCTACCCCCCGTAAAGGTGGATACGGCCAAGGTGGCGGACGGCGTCTATTACTTGACCGGTGGCACGCATCACAGCGTGGCCGTGGAGTTCAACAATTATGTTGCGCTCGTCGAATGTCCGCTGAACGACGATCGCTCACTCGCCGTGGTGGAAGCCGTCAAGAAGGCCATTCCGAACAAACCGATTAAGTATGCCATCGTCACGCACAACCACTTCGACCACACCGGCGGGATGCGCGCCTGCGTGTCCGAAGGTGCCACGATTCTTACCCAAGTCGGGAACTTGCCTCACTTTAAAGAGGTCCTGGCATCCCCCCACACCATTAAGCCGGACAAGGAAGCACAGGTTAAGAAGAAGCCGGTGTTCGAAGCGGTGGCGGAAAAGAAGGTCCTCACGGATGGGAAGCAGACCCTGGAACTCTACCACCTCGCGGGAACGAATCATTCAGATACGATGCTGATTGGTTATCTGCCGAAGGCTAAAATTCTGATCGAAGCGGATGTATGGAACCCGGCGCCTCCGAATGCGCCGCCTGCCGCGGCAACGAAAGAAAATTTGAATCTTTACGAGCAGATCAAGAAGTTGAATCTCAACGTCGTGCAGATCACGCCGATTCACGGCCGCCTCGTGACCATGGACGATCTCTCCAAAGTGGTCGGGAAAGTTTCCGGAAACTAGTGGCATATCCTAGAGTAAACGCTCCTAGCTAAGATGCGTCAATATCAGTGTGGCTATTTCCACTGAGTTGATCCTCAACGCCTGCTCAGCGAACGCTAAGCCGATCAAGTGGAAATATTCCGATTCGACCCGCCGCATCCGCAGCAACATTGTCTCTGCGATATGCCGTTGGCAGCTCTCAAATTGTCATCGTCATGCGTTACGTGAGTGGCTCATAGCCCTGAAGCGGGCTAGCCTTGCTGGTCTACCGCCATCGGCAGTACTCTTGCGTGGTGCGACCCCTTCGCTATTCCATCAACGTCACATTGGACGGGTGCTGCGATCATCGTGTAATATCACCGGACGAAGACTTGCATCGTCACGCGGTGGAGAACCTCGACCAGGCCGATGCACTCCTCTTTGGCCGGGTGACTTACGAAATGATGGAGGCAGCGTGGCGGCCGCCGGTGCGAACGGGAGCGAGGCCTGATTGGATGGAACCCTTCGCCCGGACGATCGACGCGGCAAAGAAGTACGTCGTGTCGACCACCTTGGACCGGGTCGATTGGAACGCGGAGCTCGTGCGCGGGGATCTAGGGACGGCCATCCAGCAGCTCAAGAGGGGGTCGGGTAAGGGACTGTTCGTGGGAGGGGTGAAGCTCCCGCTGGCGTTGGCAGAGCTGGGATTGATCGATGAGTACGAGTTTGTGGTGCACCCCAGGCTAGCGGGCCACGGGCCGACGTTGTTCGCGGGGCTGTCGAGGCATGTCGACTTGAGGCTCGTGAGTCGGCTGGAGTTCGGCTCGGGGGCGGTGGCGATGCGGTATGAGCCGAGAAGATAGCCGTTGGGCTTGTTAGCCCGAGCCGGCCGCATCATGCAGTATCTCGGGCAGATCCAGTAGAAATATTCCGATTGACCCGTCGTATCCGCAGGAACGTCGTCTCTGCGACATGCCACTAGAGCCTCACAAGAATGCGCCAAGCTGCGTGCTCTCGGTTCGAGCGCGCAGCACGCGTCCCACCGTCCAATTGCGGGCACCACGTGCGGTTGTGGTCGGAATTTCGGCCAGTCTAAGTTCTGAATTGCGGGAGAAACGCGAGAGCGTTCTCACGATCGATGAGTTTGAGATCCTCGGGGGTCAAGACGCCGGACTCCTTCAGCCCCTTGACGTGCTCCGCCATCGTGCGCGCCGGGTAATCGGTGCCGAACACGATTTGCGACATGGGCACGGCTTTGGCCAGCGCCGACATCGCCGGAGGATTATATACCTGTGCAGTATCATAGTAGTACTTAGCTGCCGCCCCCTCAAACCCCTGCGGGAACCTCGCCGCGAGTTTCGGCGACCTGGCCATGCCCGTAAACCGGCCCATCAGGAACGGCAACGTGCCCCCGCCATGGGAAAAGATGATGCGCACGTTCGGATAGCGCTCCTGGGACCCGCCAAAAATCAGCTGCGCGATCGCGCGGGTTGTGTCGGTCTGCCATTCAATCGCCCCGTCATTGATGCCGGGGATCAGGTCTTTGCAGCAGTTCGCCGTGATCGGGTGGGTAAACACCACAGCCTTGCGCCGGTTGAGTTCCTCAAAAACCGGATTGAACGCTGGATCGCCGAGCCATTTGTCGCCATAGTTCGTGTAAAAGCCGACGCCGTCAACCTTGAGCTTGTCGTAGACGTACTCGATCTCCCGGAGAGTCACATCGATATGCGGCATCGGCATCATGGCAAATACGCCGAACCGGCCGGGATGGTCATGCGCTAAGCGCGCCGCGTATTCGTTGCAATCGTGCGCCAGGTTATCCACGATCGAGGCGTCAAAGTGGGGTGGAATCGAAGCCATCGCCACGGTCACGCCGGCCGCGTCCATCTCCTCGAGCGCTCTCTCGGGAGTCCATTTTGCGCACCCTCCGAGGGCCTCTGCACCGACCGCCTTGATCAAAGCCGGGGGTGTAATGTGGTTGTGGACATCGATCCGGCCGCTCTTTTTATCACTGGCCGGCGAAGCCAATTGGGCGAGCAAATCGTTCGCCGGAAGCATCGCGCCTGTTCCGACCGCCGCTATCGATTTCAAAAAATCACGGCGCGAAGCGCCCGAAACGGTGCAGTTTTCCCGTGACAGACCCGTAGTCGAGTTTTCAAGCCTATCCGAAATGGGATGCTTCATGGCCGCTCCTCTCTAGTCGATTCAAGTTCCGGTCAGATTTGTTCCCTCATTTGGGACAGCCGATGGTTTGGGTCTGTGCTTCTACTCTCGTAGGTTTCAGACGAGACCTATTTTCCCTTACCTCGGTCATAGCGCCGGCGCCTGAATCCCCGGCGGGGTCGCACAGTTGACTTTGGCGTATCCAACTTCTTAAGTGGCACGCTAGTCGGCAGCCACCTTCTTGATATCCCCGGGAACTGGAAAGACCAGATAGGGATTGTTGGCGTCCAGCGTCTTGACCTTGATGTCCAGCACCGTATGGCCATTCTGTTTCCGAACGATATGGCCGGGAGATTTCACGTCGGTCAAGATCTCTCCGTGATCCGCATAGTCGGAATATTCTGTTTCGGTATTCAGTTCGGCGAGCGCGGGATTGTCGGCATGGGTCTCGACCTTCGCGACTTCGTTCTGGGCGTCAAGCGTCGCCTTGACTGTCACACCAGCAAGTGTTCCGCTCAGGGGAAACGCAATGACCGTGGCGCCATTCTCGGTCGTGACTTTGGTCTTATCGCCGGCAGCCAGGGCGGACTTGATGACACCGTAGGGAAGAATCCACAGTTGAAGCAGACGATTGTTGACCGCGGCCATGGCCGGGGTCGCGGTTCCCTTGCCCGCGACCAAACCCGCGCCAATCTCGGATTCATCCCAGGCGTAAGTATCGCGTACCACCTCGATCGTGTGCTGTGGCGCGGCCCCGCCGGAACCGGTGCGAGTCATTTCCACGCGCATTGCGGGCGGGTTGTAACCGAGAGCTACGTGATAGTCGGTTTTAAATGCCGGCCCTGGTTCGCCAGGTTTAGTGGATTGGCCAGAGCCGTACGTCGTGCCGCTGCCCCAAATTTCCATCGTGTTAATCACGTCGACTTCGGGGAGGCGTTGCCCTCCGACACCCGACCACCGGGCAAGGCCCACAGCTTCGGCTGCTACCTTGAGAGTCTTGGCGGCTTCGGAGGTATTTGCGCCAGCGCTTGATTTGGAATTGGTGCTTTGCGCGCGTGTAGACAGGGAAACAAGCGCCGCAAGAGCCGCGATCATGAGCGCCCTTTTCCCCAACATCTTGATCTCTGTTGCTCGCATAGGCATGCTGCCTCCTGGCTCAATTCCCCGGGGACCGAGCGTGACAAATTTTTCTAGTGATGTTCTTTGGTGACCACGTGAGCGAAATCCCTTTCGCTGCAAGGCAGCGATTCCGGCAGGATCGCCTTGGGGTCTGGATTCAGTAACGCAACGCGTGGAGTCGTGGTCCAAGGCTCCAGGAGCACATCAGGATCCTCAACCGTCGCCGTCCAAGTCAGAGTGTTGCCGTCACGATGAAAGCGTTCGATGACGTGCATGTTTTCGCTGTGGAAGTAGCCGCCTAGCTGGTCAAACCAACTGGTGCTGTTGAATCCGATCGAATCGACCACCAACGTGTCGCCTTCCCAGTGGCCAATCGATTCTCCGTTCCACGTCCCATCGAGGTCCTCGATGTTCGTGTGCTTGCGGCCATCGGTGGGAATCATGCGATAGCTCGTCGCGGTGGCAATCAAGCCGCCCTGGCCCGGATAAACGAAGATCAGGTACGTAGGTGTCTGGGCGATGTATGACGGAACGCCCATGCGCGGAACTCCGGCCGGCATGCAATTGTTGGAGGGATCTTCTTCGTTGGAATTCGCGTCAAAGTCTTTTACTCGCTGCCAGTATTGGGGCTTGTAGATCGGCCGGTTGGAACCCATTCGCCGCAGCAGCGTGGCGGCGCGTTCATTCTGCTCGTTATTCTGCCGGTCGCGTTTCTGGAATGGCCAGGTCGCAATCTGCACACCGCTGTGGATGTCTCGCGTAGAGTCCCGCCCCACTTCGATGCCGACATTGCTCATTTGATTGGGGACGCCGAGCAAATTGTCCGCCAGGCCATTCCACAGCCCCGTCAAATCGGGATGTTCATCTGGGGTCCTGGGTGTGGGGCCCGTCGGCGTCGGCGGCAATGTGTTGTCACGGTCCATGCGCGGACCGCCGTTATTCTGCGCAAAAATCGCTGCTGGAAGCAGGCACAGCAAAGCAGCTGTAACGATGCTCCTGGTAATTCGACTGTGAAGCGTCATGCTGAAGCTCCTTTCCATGCTCAGTTGCCGTTGGGATCCGCGGCAAACTTGAAGACACGGCCATCCGCCAGCTTCAATTCCTGCAGAAACCCGGTCGTCGAACCATCCTTGGCAGCCAATCCCGAGGCGGTTACTTCGTCGCCGGGCTTCAAGCCGCCGCGATCTTCCCTGCTCATTCCGGCCCGGCGAAGCGCGCCAGGACCGCCAAGTTCGAAAGCCCATTTTTGAACTTTGCCGTCGGAACCAGACACGTTTATGGTCAAGTAGGAATGGGGATTGATCCACTCCACCTTGGCAACCGTTCCGGAGACCGTAAAAGTTTTGTGGATGTCGAACTGAGCCTGAACAGAATGGTGCGCGAACACTGGCACGGCCGAAAACAGGCCTAAAATCAACAATGCACCAATCAGCAAAGCATTGTTGATCTTATCATGCATCATATTTCCTCCCTGGGCTTATTGACGCGCAAATCACTGTTTTCGTTGCAAGAGAATGACTTACGCGCATTTTAACTCTTTGCCCGGAATGGACACATCCGGATATGCTTCAGACATTTAAATTCATTTGTGGACCGTAATCGTATCGGAAAATGATTGAATGTATCTGCCCAGAGTAATAACCGCAAACCACAGGAACAAAGAACTTGCCGCAATAAATTTCGCGAGTGGTGGCGCGTCCTCTCCGGGGCCCAAACTTTCGACGGCTTCGAATGCACCGGTCAAGTAGAACGCTGCCGCATTCACTCCAAGAAGCATAATGGCCAGCATCTTGAGCCAGAAAGCCCAGTCATAGGTGTAGTACTGGTCCATGCCGGTAAAGGCCAGCACTCCAGTAACGAGATTGAGCCCGAACCCCACCATCGCCCAAGGCACTAAACGGTACAAAGGCTCAAGCGGAATTTGTTTGGCAAATCCCATCATGCGCAAGTCGAGGATGCCGACCGTCCCGATCAACAGAACCAGTCCCACGAAATGCAAGTCCATCATGAACGCCCACCACCACTTGCTGGCCGTCATGAGTTCGGCGAATTTATCCGGCGATGGCTCAAACCGATGGACGATCTTCGAGATCGTGGACGTTTCCGTCACTTCTTCATGGCCCGGCCCAATCTCCGGGTGGCGGATGTCGCCTCCGGTCGTGCCGACTCTGGCCATTTGACCCGCGGTTAGGATCGAAAAAAGAAGTACGGCGGATAAGCTCCAGTTCCAGCCTGCCGGGCGTGGCGATCGCTGGGTCTTCCAGAGTGCAACCAGGGAGAGGCCGCCGGTGATTTCCATTAGCAGCAGCGCCAGCATCGCCGCTCCCTGGTGCGTTTCGATTACGGCTTCAGAAACGCCTGGGAGTTTCTTGATGGCCCCTTGCGCCCCCGCACCGGTGAAAAAAGTCGGAATTGCCAGGAGAGCCATGGCCGAAAAAATGATGAGGCTCGAACGCCGCAGGTCCCGGTTTTTTCCAAACAGGGAAACCAGGAACAGGCCAAGCCCTAAGAGAGTACCGATGATCGGAAAATGATTCAGGAACAGGTGAATAGAGACAAAATTCATCAACAGACCCCTTTAGGAACCCTTTCACGAAGGATACGTCAGAAATTTGTATGTGTATGCCAGCAAGCGGCCCGCGGCAATCGCTCCAAACCATAATACGAGTGACCATTTCGCCAGCGCCGCACCTCTTTCCATCATGTCCGCTTCACTCAGGCTCGCGTCGTCAAACACCTGCGTCTTCATTTTGTGCATCACCCAGACGGCAAACTCGATAATGGCCAATTTTATATAAAAATCCAGGTTCGTCAGTTGCTTTGTTGGGTATGCAAAAACCAGCAGAACGCCGGTTACAGCATTCAATGTGAAGCCGATCCACATAATGCGGAATAATCGTTTGAGCGGCGCGAGCGGAATTCCGGGTGCAACACCCAGGAGGCGCAGATCGACCACCGTATTCGCGCCAACTAATAGCGCCAGGCCGAAAGTGTGAAAGAGAAGAATGAAATAGAACGCAAACGGCGATTCGGATTCACGCAGCCAGGTGCTGACGCCTGTCTCTTCTATCGTTTCCAAGAATAATGGCAAAGCCAAGCTCATCTCCTTAACCAGGATTTTCTTCCTGCCATTCCACCTGGCACAACCCTTTACGATAATTACCCATTTGGCCTCCCAGGGCGAAGTCGCCCGACATTGGTCGCGTTCCTGCGGAAGCTAGCCCCAATAAACGTCACTATCGAAATCCAGACAACTGATTTTCGAGTTGGGCTTGATTTTCATTCTCCGTGATAGAGCAGGTCGGTACCCCAAGTTCTGATTGGGAGAACACTGAGCCTAACCCCCTCAAGTGTCAAGAAAAAAAACCGTTTATCGCTCAGCAATGTGGAAATGTTCTGGATTATGACAAATAATAAGAACCAATTTATTGAGTGTGTATCTGCAAAGAACTCTGTCCTCGCGAAGCCCGCGCACGTCCGCGTCGAGGTAACGGCCGCGTCTCGAAATGAATCCCGATTACGCGCCGGTTTCATGGATATTCGTGCCTGAAATTCAGCAATTCCTATTCCGAACTAACCGGCGCGGGCGTTCCTCAGGTTTTCCATTGGAGTTGGATCTGTTTCCACAACTACGCCATCCCGCAGATCGAAGGAGCGGCCTGAATTGGTGGGGACTCGATCGCCGGGGAGAATGATGCCCACCAGGTTCAGTGGGTCCGCGGCCGCGATGCGAATCACTTCCTGAGTTGGCGCCTGCGATCGTGAGGCTCGCAACGAGTCGGCTGCAACCGGCAGCGCGAATTGCTCGCCGAGGAAGCCGCTGACGAATCTGCCGCCGCGTATTTCGCCGCGATCTTCGAGACGGCGCAGTGCGATGAGCACTTCGCGCCAGGGAAGCTGAATCGATTCGCGCGTGAGCAGCTCGCGGAATACAATTCCGTAGCGCCTCAGCAGCATCCAGCACGTGGACTCGATGGCTGGTGCTCGATCGTCCACCTGATCGGTGAAGAGCAGCGACCAGCGTCCTCCGCTGTCGCGAGGGCACACGGTGCGTCCCCTGCCCTGGCCTGCCCGGCGCTTAGGATCAATCAGCGCGCGCAGATTGTCGAAGCCGTCCGCGGTGATCATGCCGGCGGCGACGAGTTCCCAGAGATCCGCTTCGACTTCAGATTTCAGCTTTCGCGTTCCCCGCACGATGTCCGCAAAAAACAAGGCGCCCCGGCTTGCGAGCAGTTCGAGAACTTCCTTTGCGCCGCGGCTCAATCCACTTCGCTCATCTGTGCCAGGGCCGTGGTGGCGGCAGGCCATCCAATCGGCGTCATCGCGCACAAAAAAAGTGATGGGAGCGATGCTGCTGGGGACAATGCGGCGGCCGCGCTCTCCGCGTTCGTGCAACATCGCGGGATGCGTAGAGAGGCGGCCCCATCCGACGGCTCCCCTCAAGCAAAGATTGTCCAACGTGGCGGGATCATAGTCGGCAACACGCCGCTTGAGGATTTCACTTTCCCAGGAATTGGCCGGTGCTTCGTAGCCCTGCAATTGGCGCAGGACTTCCAGCATTCCGCGTTCTCCAAGAGTCAGCGTTCCGGGAGCAACGTGCTGCCAACGCGCCAACCATCGCATAAACTGCGCTGCCGTTACCGGTTCGATCTCCTTGCGGAGCTTTCCGACCGTCAGGCGATGAATTCGGGAAAGCAGTCTTCGCTCGCACCACTCGATGCCGTCAGAACGAAAGCCAGTGAAATGGCCGCGCAAGAGGGTGCCCGCCGCCTCGATTCGCAAAAGCGAATTGGAAACGTCCGATTCCGGCAAACTGAAGAGACGCGCTAGAACCCGCGCGTGAACCGGGCCTGAATGTTGCAGCCAGCCACTCAGGAGCGCGGACAGACCGTCCTCTTTTGAAGAGTCGGGCTGATGAATTTCGGCGATCGACGAATCAAAAATAATTCCAGGAAATTATTGATGCGACGATTTTTGTTCGTTCCGCTGTCACCCAATAATTGCGGCCGGAAATGCGCACTCTTCCGGCTCGGCCTTGCGAGGCGAGCGCGTCAAAAAATTCCTGCCACTTAGGAATGGATTCGGCAACTGCGAGTTCCAGCGCATCGTGTTGTGGAGAGGCGGTCGCCGCGTTCGATTCCGAGTTGAATTGTTCCGGCGCGCCCGGTTCGGGCAGAGCGATAAGCGTTTCCAGCGCATCATGAAGTTCCTCGGCGTCGCGCACATCAGGCCATGCATCCTTGCGGACTTCCTCGATCGCCGCGGGATCCAGGCGGCCGATATCCGAGGCGACGGTCTCGGGAAGCACGCGCCGCATTTCGACGGCCTTCGCGCGGCGCTCCTCGAGCGGAGCATCGTCCAGATACGCAAATGGATTCGCGTTGAGTATTTCGTGAGAGAACTGCGAAGGGACCGGCGTATCGACAGCCAGGCATCGAATGCGCCCATCCAGAATCTGCGGGAGAAGGTCTTTCAGACCTTCCAGGTCCATCGCTTAGGTAAGCGCGTCCTTCATCACCTCGCGAATCAGCGGATGATCCGGAATCTGCATTTCGCCCGTGATGTTTTCCTGGCATGCCGCGGCGTCGGGAAATACAGCGGCCAGAAGATCGTCCGCGCGCATGCGTTGAATTTGAGGAGATACCTTCCGTCCGCCTTGAAAACGAAGCAGTGCAAGAGCGCGCGGGGCATCCCATCGCCAGCCTGAGGGCGAACGCGAAGAGGTACGCGAGATTCTGCGGACACGGGGGATTCCTGGCGACTTGCTCGACCAGTTTGTCGGGGCGATCACGGTCGACCGCAATCTCTGGGTGCGCATCATGCTGCGCGACGAATACGGCCTGCCGGACGCGGTGCGTTCAACTTGGCGCTCGTCTATTTTGACGTTTTCGGCCTTTCTTCTTTGCGGACCGGTCCCCCTGATTCCATTCTTGGCAGCCTTGAAAGGCGCCTTCTGGACCTCTTGTGTCGTAACGGGCCTGATGTCCTTCCTGATTGGTGCGCTCAAGAGTCGATGGTCGGTCCGGCCCTGGTGGTACTCAGGACTGGCGACTCTTGCGCTTGGCGGCGGCATGGTAGTAAACGCAATTGGCGCTTGGCTTCGCGGCTTTACCGGTTGATCGGCGCAGGCGGTATCCGGAGGAGTCATTGTACGAGGCCCGTTACCACGCTCTTCACGCGCTTCTGGAAATTACGCTGACGGTCGACACCTGTTTCAAAACAAAAACCTAGCGGCGATATGTAAGATGCAAGGTGGCGCCGCTTTCATGCGCCGAGAGAAAAGGCCTTGCTGTTGTGAGTTCGCTCAAGCGACTTGCGTTCCACTTCTTTCGTGTTGACCGGCTGATTCAGCTGCCATACGGTCTAGCCGTCCGGATTTGGAGCGAATCCGGCGTTTCCGGCGGGAAACCGTAGGGGCGGCTTGAACATGAGGAAGGAGTTAGAAGCGCGGGCGCTGAGATTGCAGAAACCGAAGGGCTTGGTGTAACGTCTGGAAAGAAGGCAGGTTCCGGATCGCCCAAATGAAATCATGGCACTTGTATGAACATGACCGCGCGAATATCCGAGTGATGGCCTTGACGCGCACCCATGAGAAACGCTCACCCATGAGGGAGGGGTAATCGAATGAAGAATAAGCGAATGGCGTTTTTTTTCGTATCGCTTGCGGCTCTGCTGCTCGCGAGTCCCGCGCTGGCGCACCATGGTTTTGCAGGCCGCTACGACGAGGAACACCCGTACACGGTGCAAGGGACTGTCCTGGAATTTCAGCTTGAGAACCCGCATTCGGCAATTATTTTTGAAGCGAAGGATCAGAACGGCGCCATGCAACAGTGGCATGCCGAACTCGGCGGCGCCAACGCGTTGCGCAGGGCCGATGGCTGGGATCGTGACACGCTGAAGCCCGGGGACAAAATCACCATCGTTGGTCCGCGGAACAAAAACGGCTCGTGCGACATGAACCTTTCTCACGAGAGCAAGATCACCATGACGGACACGGGGAAAGTCATCCACAACAGTATTAAGGCCGAGCAAGCCCCGCCGGCAGCACCGGCGAACTAGGGTCGTCTTCGAGATCGCGCTTTCGCTTTGCGACGGAGGATGTGACGCGAAGTGGCTCCCTTTCCCGCCGGGGCCCTGCGGTAGTTTGTAATTTTGTCCGGCGCTTGACTGAAGGAGTTGTGCGATGAGGGACAGCAAGAAGTGTGTGCTGGTGGTGGGCCTGACGGTGGCAGCCTTGTGTGCACCGGTCAACTCCAGCTTCGGGCAAGCGCATACTCGGATGAGCGGCCCGCCGCAACCTCCGAAAGCCACCACAACGCCGACAGGAACGTGGCTGCCGAAATCGATCGCGTACATCAAGGCTTCCAGAGGATAGCGGCGCCAAGGGAGCACGCACCAATGAGTGGAATTGTAAACGGGGGTTGGCACCTGATTTATACCGATAAGCCCAATCAACACTCTCGCGCACGAGAGAACGTGACCGGCCGTATCGATTTGAGCTTCTCACTGGGTATGACTATTGAGACTGGCGACGGCCAAAAAAATGGCCGCTTGGCCGATGTCATTCCTGGGACTCCAGCGGCCGAGGCAGGTCTTGTACCGGCGATGCGGATCGTTTCGGTAAACGGCCACTCGTTCAGAGCAGATGTGCTCCGCGATGCAGTCGACTCCGCACAGAAAAACGCGAAGACAATTCTGATTACGGCGGACAATGCAGGCACCGAGCGCAGTTACGAAATTCAATACCACGGCGGCGAACGCTATCCGCACTTGGAACAAAACCCCGGGTTGCCAGACCTGCTAAGCCAATCTTTGCAGCCGCTCACCGCGCCGAAGCAGTAATTCCAATCTCGACATTATGTTTGACCGACGCAGATTTGTGCTTGCCCGGCCTTGCACGCTCAGGTTGAATCCTGCACGATCGGTATTAGTTGGAATCCAACGTCATGACGCGCGAAGGGGGAGTATTTACATTTGTGAGGGCAGAGTCGCTGGCGTATCGCTCTGTTTCATCGCGGGATTTCGCGGCAAGCTCAGCAGGTTTGCAAACAATCGATAGGCTCCCGGCACACCCTCGGGCAACTGCCGGTACAACGCGAACGCGACATAAACGTAAACGCCGCGGCCGTATCGCGTATATACGAGGCCGCCCTTCTGCGGGTCCTGTTCCGGATCATGGGTTTCCAGCGGAGCCTCATAGTGTTTATCGAAGGAAGATAGAAATCCGTGGCCTCGCTCTTCGAACCAACCGGTAAAGTCCTGCTGTCCAATCTGATTTGGCCAGCTCAAAACCGGACTCTTTGGATCGAGGAATGCGATTGGAGAGGTTTCATCCATAACACCCGCCGCACCCGAGCCGCTCGGCAAGCGATAGGGATAAGGGCCAAGAACGAAGTCGCGGTCCGTCTGCCCGGTTGTGTTGTACTGAACTATCAGGACGCCGCCGTTTTTTACATAGCCCAGGAGGCGCTGGTTATGCGTGGTCAGTTCCGGACGCGCTGCGTAGGCGCGCACCCCAAGCACGATGATGTCGAATTTTTGCAAGTCCCCGCGCGCCAGATCGTCCGAACTCACAAAATCAGTTTTGACGCCGATGCTGGCAAGAGCCTGGGGCACCTCGTCGCCAGTACCGGCGACATAGCCAACATGCAATCCCGGCGCAATCTTACAGTTGACTCCAGTGGTTCGGTAGGTTGCGGGTGCATATAAGTTGTAGGGCCTCAACCCCGGGTAACCCACCGTCGTGTAACCCTCGCGATACTGGCGACCGTTAAATTCGGCCACGGCGGTTACTGTGTATGTCTTCGCGTCCAGCTCATTCGGGAAAACCTGAAATGCGATGCTCTGTTCCTCGCCTACACGTTGCATCTCAAAAGGTGCGGCAGCCGGCTCCGAGCGCCAACCCGGCGGCAGCTCCAGATGGATCGTTCCTTTCGCTCCCGACTCGACCTCGGTGTGAATAATGGCCGAAACCGAAAATGATTTTGAGCCCAGAGCCGTGATCCCTGCTTTGTGTGCGATACGCACGGAAACCGCAGGCACTACCATCAACGGATTCAAGACAGTCCCGAATCCATTTTGCCGCGTCACCGTTTGGACTGATTGTCCCACGCGAACGACTGCTCCTTCGTAATCAAATTCAACCCACGCGGTGGCCGGATAGGGAGGAAGCGGCTGCGTGACGTAACGGTCATCCAGGAGGTCGTAGTATGTCTGCTCCTCATTGGGTCGGGTAAAATATGGCCTCGTGGCTTGCGCACTATCGGGACTGCGGACGTCGAACTTCTGATCGAACTGTTGCCCGGCTGGGAGACTTGCCGGGACGGGTGTTTCGGGCGTCACCGTCCAGGTTTCGCCCGCGGGAGTCTGGAGCCAAATACGGTCGATTTTCAGCGCACCGGCGGCCGGATTGTCGAGGTGAACCTTTACGTCAAAATTCTGGCCAGGGACCGCGTATGCGAAGGACTCCGTTGGTCCGGCGTTGAAGAAATTGTCGCGTTGCGGCTCCTTCTTGGGGGCGATCGTCGCCTCAAGAGAGAATCCGAGCGAATCGGCAATTGCCTGCTGAAACTGGTTTTGCTTGATCTGCAGTTCGTGCAGGACGTTGTATTTTGCTTCGTCGGAAAGCTGGCTGGAGGAGACTTGCGCCGCCAGAGCGTTAGTTTCCTCGAGACCTCGCGCCAATGAGGGCGCGACTTTCTCCGGATGCTCCGGCGAAAACGTGCTGATCGCCTTCCCGACTGCCGCATCAATTTTCGACAAACCGTTCTTCAGAAATACCGGCTGTCCCGGTGCCAGGCTCGCGATTCCTGCGAGAGAAACATCGATCCCATCGAAGAAAGAGCTCTCCTTGCCGCTCGTCAGAACTTGCGAGGCATAGCGATGATAAGGGATGCTCACTGGCCCGGCATAAGGAATCGCGCCGCCTCCATTTTGCGATTTCTGGAGCGCCAAGCCTTCTCTCGCAACTTGCAAATAGGACGCGCCCAAAATCGGGTCGTACGTCCCTTCGGGGATTTCGACATCCACGGAAGGAAGCCCGTCCGACCAAGTCTTGTGAATGTAGTCATAGAAGCGCACCGGAAAGTACTTGTCGGTGGCCGAGTTATGGATCCCCTTCGGAGTGACCGCATTCGTAGGGACGCGCGCGTACATTTTCAGAGGCGACCACGGCCGCAATCCTTCGCGAATCTGATCCGGGAACATATTGGGATCGCCAGCAGCCGCATAAGCTTCCTGCGCCATTTGTCCCGAAACCTGATGATGCCCGTGTCCATCCGTCGGGCCTCCGACGAAAACCGATGTGACGACTAGTGGCCGCGTCATACGCACGACTCGAACCGCATCCGCAAGCACGCGGTCGTGACCCCACAAAGACAAGGCTTCCTCCCGTGTTTTCGAGAACCCGAAGTCTGCGACGCGAGAGAAAAATTGTTCTACGCCGGAGTAGCGGTCGGCCGACAGGAGTTCTTGGGTCCGTACAAGTCCGAGGGCGTCCTCAAAATCGTCGGACATCACGTTTTGTCCGCCCTCGCCGCGGTTTAGCGTCAACATCATTGTGCGGGCACCGTGCCCGCGGCCCTCCAGAGTTAACATTCCACTGTCTTCATCATCGGGATGCGCCACAACAATCAAAAGGCTCGCTCGGGTGCGGAGCTTCAGCAGAGTTTGCCAAAGGCCGGCGGCGCCCCGGTCAATCTGAAGCGGCCTTGCATCGGGAGTCGACGGGGGCATCGCGGTGTCGGTAGACTGCGCATTCGCCAGGCGTATCGCGGTACTCGCTGTAACGAGCAGCACGATTCCGATGACCAGCGGAAGTCGGCAGCGCGCCGCCAGCGACTTCGATACAAAACGATCTCGGCGTGGTTTCATATAGAGGTGCATGGGTGCGCGATCCTTCAACCGAGCTATTCTTCAGCTAAGGACAATAAATACAATACTAAGTCCTGTAGTTATTATCGCCCATAAAGACAGACGCACATGTAGGGCCGCGATAGCGCAATCCGAACAATCCACATGCATCTAACCTCAAACTTGCTCGGACTCTTCGAGCGAATGAATGCTAAGAACGGAACTAGAATATGTTGTTCTTCGCGGGCGCACCGGGTCCGACCCAATCTTCGGCTCGGTCGTCCAAGGGCTTCGAGAATATGGCGACTGGATGTACCGGACTGAGATCTGTCAGTTCAATCCTTGGTCGCCAGAACAGGAAAATCGTTATCCCCATTCTTATGTCTTCCATTTGCTCGAATGCTGTGAAGCCTGACCGTCGTTTTTGCCCTTCAGGGCATCTCTTCGAAAACCATGAGATGGGCTTCCTCGGTTATCCAATCGTGGATCCCATACTGGGTTGTGGGCATGAGCTGAACCAAGTGCTTCGGGACAGCCGCGTAATATCGCTTCAGTTCCGGGATCCAGATCCCCGACTTGGCGATTGCCCCTGTTGGCACTTGTCCGAGAAGCCGGAAATGGTTCGGACCGTCCTCATGGAATACGTCCAGAGTTCCAGTGCTTCCTGAGAAGTAAATTCGCTGCGACGGCGCGTCAAAAAAAATTTCGTCACCGCCGCCGACGGCATCCAGCGTTTGAACAACCTTTCCAGTGTCCGTGTCCATGACGACCAGCTTTCCGGGTTCCACGTTATGTCCGCCCCCTAGCCGGCTGCCCATAAACAAACGATGATGGGTCGCGTCGAGACCTGCGACATGGGGCTGCGGGCCTCCCGCGGTGGACCACTCAGCCACAATCGCGCGCTTGCCCATGTCGACGACTTTGACGACGCTCTCGCCGTTTACTACATCTCCCATGCCCGCGTACAAGCGATTGGCCGCTGGGTCCAGTACGATGGCAGCAGGTTCCTGGCCCTCCATCGGGATATGTCCCACCAGCTTGCCCGCCTTGGTGTCAATAATCTCGATCGAACCTCCCTTGCTCCCTTCCTCCCTAGTTCTGACTGCGACATAATATAGGCCTTTGGCAGCGTCGAAGGCTGCGTTGTCAGGGTCCCTCCCTGGAGCGTCCTTGCCACCCGTCAGCTCGATCGTCTTGGCGACCTCGAAGGTGGTCCCGTTTACGGCCACAACCGTGTTGTCTCCAAGATCCACCCAGAGTTCGTTCGTAGCCGGATCGAAGAACGGCTTGCGGGGATTTCCTCCAACCTTAGTTTCTTGAATTACCTTTCCAGCTTTCATATCCACCACGACAACTTTTTTGTTGTTTTCGGCGGAAAGGAATAGATGCTGATTTTTCAGGTCATAGCTGAGGTGGTCCATGTAACCTTCGGTTGGTATGGGGATGGTCTCCACCAACCTCAAAAGGCCCGACATGTGCACCATAGGCGCCTGGTGATCGACATATTCGTTCGCTTTTTGTTGAGCTGCCATTCTCGAAGCGATGACTGCGAATAAAGTTAGGACGACTGCCGCATAGATGCTCGTTCTCCCGCTTGTCAATCGCATTTCCGATTCTCCTTTTTGACTTGGAAGCTGATCACCGAATAAAACAACACTATGACTATTGAGATTGCTCATAAACTCGCTGCACTTCTCCAGCGATATTGTTGGGATTCGGCCAATCCGGGTACTTGGCGCGGAGCTCCATCGTCATCTGTTTCCCGGCATCTTCGGCTGAAACCCCTTTTCGCTTGAGTTCCAGTGCGCGCGCCTGCAGGGCCAAAAGATACTCGCGTTCCATTCCGATCTGGGACGGATACACAATCGGTTCGCCGTGATCAGGCACGATCAGGCGCGGATGCAGAGCCTCTATGCTATCCAGGTTGGCGAGCCATCCCTTCACGCTCGCGTCCTCATTTGGCATAATTGGAAAAATATTCTTCTGAACGATGTCTCCCGGCAGCAGAACGCCGTCCTCCTCAATGAAAATCAATTCGTCCCCAACGGTGTGGGCTGGTCCCAGCCAAAAAAGGCGAGCAGTCACGCCGCCGAGGTCAACCTTCGCTTCGCGGTCGAACAGCATGTCCGGTGTTCGGAATTTGACCTCCTGAAGCAGCCCCTCGTTTTGGGCTGACATTTTTCGGAAAGCATCGAGATGAGCGCTTACTCTTTTATCCATTTCTTGTTGCTGCGCAATCGGTCGAATGATGATCGTGCTTGCCGGAAATGCCTGCTCGCCCGCCGTGTGCTCAGAGTGGTAGTGCGTGGTTGTGAGGTACAAAACCGGACCCTTCGCCAGTTTTTGTGCGGCGCGCAAGACGGTGGCTCCGTTGCGCTCACCCAGCCCGGTGTCGATGACCAGTGTCCCGCGGCTCCCGACAACAATTCCAACATTCGGAAATCCCACGAGAACGAACACGTGGTCAGAAACTCTCGTCATGTTATCTTCCGACATGAGCGGCTGCGGGAGTTGGGCCTTTGTTATTTTCGAGGTCCAAATTGCTCCCACGAGAATGAGCAAGGAAGCTGCGCCTAGTTGCAACCACCTGTTTGGTCGTGGCATCGTCTGGCTCCTTTTCATTCCGGCGCCTCGCAAATGTCCAATGGCGGCGCGTCGCACTCAATTCAAATTCCCGCCTACTTCCGAGACGGATCCTAGAGATTGTTGAGAAAAAACTCAGCGATCCGCTGGAACAGCTCGATGCGCGCTGGCGAATCGCCGATGGAATGGCCTCGCCCTGGGAAAATCATCACATCGGCGGGATAGCTCCCGTGAGCGATTAGTTCGTTCAGCACCTCCGAGGTATTCGCGAAGTGAACGTTGTCGTCGCCCGTACCGTGCGCCAGTATCAGTTTGCCTTTCAGGCTGGCAATTTGATTCACTGGAGATGAATTCTTGTAAGCTTCGGAATCATCTTGCGGTCGGCCCATGTAGCGCTCGGTATAAATCGAGTCGTAAAGCTTCCAGTCACTCACGGGAGCAACCGCGACCCCGGCCTTGAAAACATCCGGAGCATTGGCCATGGCTTCCAGAGTCATGTACGCGCCGTAGCTCCAACCCCAAATCCCGATGCGCGAGCCATCCACGTACGCAAGCGATTTCAGATAGTTGACTCCCGTCAGTTGGTCTTGCAGTTCCACTTTTCCAAATTGGTGATAGATCGAGGTCTCAAATGCGTGGCCGCGGTTATACGATCCGCGATTATCGAGCCGGAATATAATGTAGCCCTTCTCGGCAATCATCTCGAGCCAGAGGAAATTCCGGCCTTCCCAGGCATTTCTTACATATTGCACCTGCGGACCGCCATACACGTCGATCAGCACGGGATATTTGCGCGACGGAACGAAGCTGGGCGGCTTGATCATCATGGCGCTAAACTTTGTGCCGTCTTGCCCCGACACATTTACAAATTCGGGCGGAGGGAGGTGATACTCAGCCAGCTCAGGAATCACATTTTCATTGATTGATGCCACGCGAGTTCCATTTGCACGAAAGAGGCTTTGGCGCGGAGGGGTCATTGAATTCGAGTAAGTATCCTCGAACCCAGAGTGATCCGCCGCGAACAAAACGTGGTGCGTGCCGGCCTCGCGAGTGATTCGCGTGATGCTCTTGTCATGAATGGAAAGCCTGTAAAGTTGCGTATCCTGCAAATCATCCTTGTTCGATAGAAAATAAATCACGCCATGGGCTTCGTCGACTTCCGGATGCTTCACTACGCCGGGACCGAACCCGCTCGTGCCCGTGATCCCCCAATTTCCACTCGTCAACTGATCCGATTGCTTGCCCGACAGGTCGTAAAGGTAGTAGTGACGAAAGCCGCTGCGTTCGCTGGACCACAAAAACCGCTTGTTGTCCGAGAAGAAGTAAAGGTCATCGCTGATGTTGATCCAGTATTTGTCTGTGTCCGTCAGGATGGTTTGCGAAGCGCCGGTCCAAGCGTCGCAGAAAAGAAGATCGAGACGATTCTGCGCACGGTTGAGACGTTCGATAGCGACGCGCCGGCCATCGTGCAGCCAAACGACGCGCGGTAGATAAACATCGGTATCGGCGCCCGTGTCCATCCATTTTGTCTCACTCGACTGGCCTCCCGTCACGCGGGCCACTCCAACGCGCACAATCGGATTCGGCTCGCCCGCCTGCGGGAAGCGCGTATATTCCAGCGCGCCAACTGGGGAGCTCATGTCCATAATTGGATAACGTGTGACGGGCCGCTCATCCATTTCGAGGAACGCAATCTTCGACGAATCCGGCGACCACCAATAGGCCGTCGTCAAATCGAGTTCCTCCGGGTAAACCCAATCGAGCTTGCCCTTGAGAATTTCTTCGCTGCCGCCGGTGCTAATAGCCTTTGTTTCCCCGGTAGCGGCGCTCACGACCCAGAGATTCCAATCACGGACGAAGCTTACCCACTTGCCGTCGGGCGAAAATTTTGGATCTTCGATGTCTCGGTCTCCGCTGACGAGCAGCCTCGGCGCCATCGTTTTCAGGTCCAGCAGCACGAGAGAATTGCTGCCTGCGAAAAGCAGCGAGTCGCCGGCCGGAGACCAAAAATAGCTCCGGGGCTCGATGCGGCCGAGGCCCGTTGCCTGGGTCGACTTCGTCTTTTCGGCGTGAGTAATGGTCTTAAGTGTTTCCGAGTTCACCAGGACCTTGCGCTCTCCTGTCGCCGCGTCCATCGTCCAAAGTTCGGTGCCCGTGTTGCTGCCCTGCGGGCCGCGTACTAGATACGAAATGTATTTCGAATCCGGGCTCCACTCAATCCCCGTCGTAGGACTACCGCTCAAACTCGGTTCCCCGTAGATTCGCTCGACGGTTAGCTCCCGTGTTTGGTTGGCTTGAGCCGGGTCCGATTGCTCAGAACTTCTAGCGCCGACACGAACGTATCCGCCGCATAGCACCAGCAACAGGATGGTAGTGAGGACACACGAGCGAGTGCTGAATGAACTTCGCCGACCGTTCGTGGCGTGGAACGCGAGATGCACTATCCCTCCCATGCGCAAATCAAAATCTTGATTCCCGCGCACCGGCACTGTTATTGAGGCGCCGGGCCACGGATAATCTGGACGAATCCATCGGGACGAACCCATTTATCGAAGGCGGCTCGAACTTGATCCGCGGTCATTGAGAAATACAGCTTCGCGGCGCGCAGGGGTTCGTCGAGCGGCAGGCCCATCTGGGCGCGTGCGAGCAGCCCTCCCGCCACGCTGTCTTCGCTCGATTCCGTCAGCGGAATCTGCCGCAACAGCAGCGCCTTCGCCTGCTGGAGTTCGCCAGGTGTGACGTTTTCCTTCTGCATGGAGACCAAATCGCGCTGGATCAGTTCCCTGGCCTTCGACACGTTCTTTGGGTCGCACGCGTACGTAACGGTATAGATCGTTCTCGTCTTCTGCGCATTCAGGCGAACGTCCACGTTGTACACGTACCCGTTGACTTGCCGCAGGTCATGGTAAAGACGCGTCGCGTAAAAGCCCCCTCCAAGAACATGATTCGCAAGCTGCAAAGGGTAGTAGTCCGGGTCAAAGCGCGTAATCTCGACCATCTCCGAGAGGTTGACGGAATCTTGCAGCTCGCTTGGATCGGGGACATTCGCTGCCGTTGATGTGTTGAGTGGCACGCGAGGAAGCTCAACCTCCGGCTTGGGGCCCGCAGCCTTCCATGCTCCGAACCACTTCTCGATCACGCTCTTGGCTTCTTCGGGAGTGATGTCGCCGATCACCACGATGGTTGCGAGATCCGGCCGAAACGCCTTTGAGTAATACTGCTTCACGTCGTCGAGGGTCAGCGAGGAAATCGTCTGCGGGGTTGTTTCCCGAAGAGCGGGATCGCCTTCGGGAAGCAAGGCGGTATTGAGGGCGCGTCCAGCTCGGTATCCGGGGCTTTTCATTCTGCCGGAGACGAACTGTGCGGTTTCCGGCTTGATCACGCCGAACGCATCGCTGGGAAGCGCGGGATTCAACTCGTTGTCCGCCAGCAATTGAACTCCTCGCGAGAAATCCGGCTTCAGGACTTGCAGGGAGAAGTTGAATCCGGCCGATTCGTCAGCCGCAATATCATCGAGCGCCTTCTGAAATGCCAATCTGTCCAGATTCTTAGTGCCGTAGGAGAATAGATCGTTGAGGACGTCACTGACCCCATCCTTGCCCGGTGCCATTTCGACTTGGGCCTCGTGACGGATGCTTCCGAGCACCGTGATCGTCGGAGTGATTTTCAGCGTTCTGACAATGAGCCGGATGCCATTGGACAAAGTCATGTCGGCGGAAGGAGGCGGAGACGCAGGCAACTCGACGGTCAGCAGACGAGAACCGGCCCAGGAAGGCAAATCCACCGGCTTCGTAGGTGCGGACGTCAATTGTTCGCCGCCCCCGAATCCCCTGGAAGCCACAGCCTCGCCGGATGGAGCAGGTTTCAATTCCGCCGAGATCGAGTTTTGGTCGACGAGGAATTGCTTGGCGACCCGATTCACATCTGCCGCCGTGACGCGTTTCATGGCCTCGACATCGTCGTCAGGGGAGTTGCGCCCCTCGGCAGCCAGTGCGTCCGACCACTCCGCGGCCAATCCCGGAATGGAGTTGCGGCGAAATTCCTGCCCCGCGATTTCCCGGCGCTTCACGGCTTCTACCAGTTCCGCTGGCACGCCATTCGCCGCGTAATCAGCCAGAATCTTGCGCATCTCCGCAATCACTGGCGGGGCCGTTCCGTCGGCAGGCAATACCGCAACGGAGTACGCAACGCTAGCCTTTGCGTATGCTTCCGCAAAGCCGAATTCGGTTTGCAGCGCCTTACCCTGAGGAACCATCGCGTACAGATTGCCCCGCTGGCTTGAGAGAACATCTCCCAGAATTTGCGCCGCCGCGAAATCCGGACTGTCGGTCCCAGGCATCCGGAAAGCGATGAATGCGAGAAGATAGGGCAGATTGCTATCCAAAGTGAATGATTCTGGCTTCACCGGTTGAAGGTTGATCACGGGCCGCGTCGGTAGAGGTTTCTTGGGTATGTTTCCGTAAAACTCCTTAACCTTCGTCAATGCTGCGGCCGGGTCCACATTGCCGGCAATCACCAAGATCGCGTTGTTAGGCGCGTACCACTTCTTGTAAAAATCCTTCAGCATATCCCCGGTCGTCGCGTCGAAAGATTCCTTCGTCCCAAGAGCGTCGTGGCTATAGACAGTCCCGGAGAACATGTCTTCATTCAAACGCGTGGTGAATTTGTAAGTCGGGTTCGATAAATCGCGTGCCACTTCCTGTTCGATGGCGGGCTTCTCCTGGGCCCATTCGCCCTGCGCATCTTGAATGTCCCGCATGCAGTCCGCGTCAACCCGCAGCGCGATGTCGAGATCCGCGGCGGGAACGGTCGTGAAGTATTGAGTGATGTTCTGCTGCGTGTCGGCGTTGCCAAAGCCGCCCAGTTGGGCAAAGATCGCGGAAATCTGGTCCGCCGACAACGAGGAGCAACCCCTGAACGCCATGTGCTCCTGGGCATGAGCCATGCCTGGAAAGCCGTCGGGAGTTTCGTTGCCCCCGACGACGTAATTTTGCTCCACGGTAACAACCGGAGCGAGCGCGTCGCGAACTATCACGACTCGCAATCCATTGTCGAGCGTCGCGCGAGTAACGTCGGTGACTCCCACCGGTTTCTCTTGCGCGAACAGCAGTGACGCAGCAATAAAAACGACGGCCAATACTCTGAACGTTGCGGACAACTGAACACCTCCGGCAATCGGCAGTTCGCCCTTGCTCTTATTTCGACGCGCCGTGGCTGCAACATGTTGCACAACTCCGGCATAGACGCCGATTGAGCCAGTGAGAACCTGCAACCATCGTGGCCCCGGAGGCTTGCAGGTAGTGCATTGTTGTTGAACCTTTCAAGAGGCAAATTGCCACCATGATGGTGAGGATACCTGCTACCGCGACGCCCACGGGAAGGCAGTTCCGGTGTAACGCAATGCCACCTCGGTGTGCCCGAATGGCGATAACTGCTGCGAGCAATACCATCGTCCAGTCAACCCATGCGGAGTCGAGCCATGCCAATCCAAGCGCGGGCAGTGCCATCAGGACCAACGGTAGAGCGGCGCAGTGCAGCGCGCAAGCAATCGAGGCCGTCATCCCCGCCCGATCCAGAACTTCCCTTGAGTGTATTTCAGCGTGTTCCATTCGTTTGGCTATCCTCCGTGGATTTGTAAACTCTATGTTGCAAAGTCTCCGCTCTGCTTCCCGCGGACCGGTCCATGAGTCGTCATGTTTTGATCTCGGAGGCGGTCACCACATCACCTCCGTTATCCGCGAGCGGTTCGCGAGCGCTTGGGCGCGCCACAGGTCGCACCGGTTCGTCTTGGCTGCCGAATTTCAATATTCGAGCGCTGTTGGCAACCACCGCGAACACGGCCAAACTTTGAGCCAGTGCTCCCGTCAGCGGATCGAGGATACCCCGCGCTGCCAGCGCAATGAGCACCACCGAGAGCCCAAACGCCAGCCAGACATTCTGGCCGATGATGCGACGTGTGGTGTCGGCCAAGCCAATGAGTTTAGGAAGTCGCCCGAGATCCGTCCCCAGAAGGGCAACGTCTGCTCCGCCGAGAGCGACTTCGTTAAGCTCGGCACCAATTGCTACTCCCACATCGGCCCCACCGAGGGCTGGCGCATCGTTTACTCCATCTCCCACCATCATGACGGTGCGTCCAGCTGCCTGCTCAGCCCGGACCATGTCCAGTTTTTGGGCAGGAAGGACTTCGGCGACGACTTCATCCATTCCAAGCGCATCGCCCACTTCTCGAGCCGCTGCCGCACGATCACCCGTAAGCAGCACCAGGCGATCGATTCCCAAAGCTCTCATGGCGGCAAGCGCTTCACGCGCTTCGGCACGTGGCTTGTCACGGAGCATAAATCGACCAAGGCAGCGCCCGCCGTAAGCTACCCAGACCTGCGAAATATCTTCTTCGGTTTCCGATCCGACGTTGATGCCTAGCTCCTTGAGCAGTGCCTTGCGTCCCAAGACCGCTTGCTGGCCATCGACCAAAGCCACGACGCCGAGCCCCGGCTTTTCCTGGATCTCTTTCGGAGGCGCGCTGACAATTCCTCTCGCCAGAGCTTCGGTGACAACGGCGCGCGAAACAGGATGGAGAGACCCAAACCCACACGTCGCCGCCACAGCGAGCAACCTCTCTTCAGATTCACCTTTTACAGGTTGAATATGCGTGACAGCCGGCGCACCGACCGTGACAGTCCCGGTCTTGTCCAGAATCAACGTGTCAACGTCCGAAGCGCGCTCAAGGAAATCCGCGCTCTTAATGAGGATTCGGAGCCGGGTCGCCACAGTCATTGCGGCCACGACTGCGGCAGGTCCAGCCACCACAAGCGCTGTCGGAGTTGCCACTACGAGAACGGCAATTGCACGCGAAAGTTCATTGGTGAAGAAAAGCGTGGTTGCCGCCACGGTGAGCACCAACGGCAGCCAGACGCCTGCGCGACGCTCAAACAACCGCAGCAAAGGAACCGAAGTTCGCTCCACGTCGGCAAGGAGTTGCACTACTCTTCCGAGAACGGTGTCGGCGCCTGCCCCACGCACCCGAATCTTGAGCAGTCCATCAATGGCCACGGTCCCAGCAAAAACGGGACTGCCGGGGCCCACATCCTCATGCAGGGCCTCTCCCGTGATTGCGGATTGATCCACTGCCGCGCGCCCCTCGATGACGGTTCCATCCACCGCAATCCGCTCCCCCGGCCGGACGAGGATCTCGTCGCCCGGCACGAGACTGTTCGGATCGACGCGCTCCTCCGTACCGTTGCGCCATCTCACCGCCTGGCGCGCGGCAAGTGCGCGGATTCCGTCGATGGCGGCCCGCGCGCCGAGAGAGCTTCTCTCTTCAAAAATGCGGCCCAATTCAAGGAATAGCGGAATTAACGTGGCGGTAGCGAAGGCGCCGCTCGCGGCTGCGGCGAGTATGGCGATAGCCACGAGCTGGTCAGTGGCTCGGCGCGTGTCTCCTGTTACAATGCCGCGAAGGCCCGATATAAGAGTCGGTATGCCCACGACGGCGGCCGCCAAACCTCGGCAAAGTTCTCCAACTTGCCACTCGTCGGGCACCAGGCGGACTAAAAGCGTGCCCAGGGCAAGAAGACCAATCCCGACAAGTCCGGCCCCGAGCCTCGTGCTGATTCGGCGGCGCTCTTCGGGAGCGAGGCTCGTCGGCAGACCCTCATTATTCGAAGCAATTAGATCGAGCGCAACATCACTCATTCCAGACGATCTCCCTTCTTGACGCCGCTCGCCGGGGGGCTAATTTCCGCTGCTGGATGGCCCAACCGTAATACGCATACCCTGGTAGGTGCGTCCAACTGGGGGCGGTATCCACCGAACTTTGCTCGCATTGGAAAGTGCCTGGTCCACGGCATCCCGATAAAGGCGCTCGCGAACAACTCCAGGATTGGCACGATATTCCCGATCAAGAGCCCGAAAAGCCTCGGCGTCGCCCCTAGCGACAGCTAGATTGTTGGAGCTTGTGCCACGGGCAGTCTGCAGCAAGGAGTCCGCTTCGGCCTGAGCACTGGGGATCATGTTCTCGGCATAGGCTTGGGCTTCCTTCTTACTCGTTTCCGCGCCGATGAAAGAACTCTGCACGGCATCAAAATCTTCGGCTAAGGCATACGGGGGGCTCAGCCGCGTAAGTTCCAGAGATGATAGTTCTAGACCGGAATGAGAAGCATCCAGGCCCGCCTGTGCGCGTCGCGCGGCGATAGCAATGAGGTCCTTACGTCCGTCAGAGAGTACGCGGTCGACCCCCATCTCACCCAGTGAACGAACCATTGCAGCGGAAACTTCAACGCGGAGCACGTCCTCGGCCTTGGGGCCGTAAAAAGCCCATTCGCCTGGCTCACGCACGCGGTAGCGCGCCACCATCTCCACATGAACAATATTCTCGTCCCCTGTGATCGCGTACCCTTGCGTTAGCGGATCGAGAGTTGCTGGATTGGCCGTGGCCTCCCCGGGTTCCGCGTCTTCATCTTCACCCTGGGGGACCGGACCTCTCGGAGCCGCAGTGCTCTGTGCCGAGTACTCGCCTGCCGCGAGGGTGGTTACAGGAACCTCCCAAACTCGCTTCACCTGTACACGGACTACTTCGTCGACAGGCCGCGGGAATGCAAAGAGCAGACCCGGCCCATGTTGCTGTAAGGCGGGCGTCTCCCCGACGAGGTGCCCCCACCTTAAAACGACAGCCACTTCGTCGGACCTTACCACTGTTATCCCAGACAGCAGGTAGAGGACCGCCATCGTACCTACCCACCAATGCATCCGCTGCCATGCTCCGTCGAAAACACGGGAAAGCGGCGCGACGAACTGACCGATCTCGGAAGGTGATTTCTGTCTTCTCACTTGCCTTCCTTATTCTGCAGAAGGGAAAAGGGCTCTGAGTCAGTGCGAAGAATCAGCGATGTGCCTGACGTAACGAGCTTGTCGAGTGAATCAAGGGAGCGCGTGAATCGATAGAGCTCCGGATCGATCCGGTGCGCGTCCGCATAAATCTTTGCAACCTGCGCCGCCGATTCGCCGAGAATGCGCGCCTGCTCTTCGGCGCTTTTGGCGTGGATGCGCGCGGCTTCGAGGTCGGCCTCCGAACGAATTTGGCTAGCCTCGCGCTGTCCTTCGGCGTCGAACTTCGCTGCAAATTGATGCCGCTCAGCACGCATCTGCTGAAATACCGCCGTCACATTCTCCTCGGGTAGAGCCAGCCGCTCGAGCCGAATCTGCTCGACGGCGACTCCATAATTGCGCAGCGCCATTGGTGCCGTTGACCCGAGCAACTCCGATTCGATCTGATCCACTTGCAGGTCGCTGGGATTCGTGGACACCAGCGCTGACAAGTCATGTCCCCCCAACGTGCCGATGGCCGCATTGGTCATCAGCCCGTCAAGCTTGCCCTCGGCAGCGCCCTCGTTGCCTATGGCTTGTGTGAAAGTAAGTGGGTCTCCGATCCTCCATACGACGAAGGTACGCGCGATGATGTTCTTTTTGTCGCGCGTGAGCATCTCCGTCTGGCCCGTCTCATACACTCGCCTGCGCATATCGAGCGTTATCTGCGCATCAATGGGCCAGGGAAGTTTCCAGTGCAAGCCGGCCTCTGTGGCGGCGCGCAGGGGGCGCCCGAAACGTGTAATGAGCACGGCCTGTCCCTCTTTCACGACCACCGCAGTTGCACTAAAAACGATTGCGGCGAGCGCCAATGTGCCGACGACGGCACGCAACCATCGTTGAGTTCTCATTGCGTCAACCAAAGCTCACCTCCGTCACGCTGAAAGCGCGAATCGACCACCGTGAAATGTTTGCCGGCGAGGCCCTTCTCGAGCGTCTCAAGACGCCGGCGAAAAAAGTATTCTTCGGGCGAGGCGTGATATTGTGACTCGAGCGCTCGAAAGCTCCAGGCCTCACCGGCTGCTCGAGCGAGGGCATCCGCGCCTTTCGCCCGCGCGACGTTTTCGTACATTAGGGCGTTCGATTCCGCAGCTGGTACCTTTTCATTGCGATAGGCCTGGGCCTCAACCACCATCGTGACTTTACTAATCTCGGCGGAGACAACGGCCTCGTAGTCGGGAGCCACCGGAACCGGGGGATGCATGCCGCCAACAGTGAAGCCAATGACATCGACGCCGAGGCCGAGCGCGTTGGCATCCTGCTGGATCATGGCGCGCATTTGCCCCGTTAGCGTCGCGACGTTTTGGGACAACGCATCGGAAAGCGTGCGGTTCACCGTTGATCTCATTACTGCCCGGTAGGCGATCGCGCGCAACGCATCGGTCGGGTTCTGACAGTTATAGCGCCAAGCTCGCGCGTCGGTGATTCTGTACTGAACGGCCGCATCCACTGTAATGAGGTCGCGGCCGTTGCCGAGGACCAGCGTGTATTCGTTAGGGGCGTGCTCGACCGCCCACAGCACATTCTCCGGTCCTTCTTCTTCCTGGCCCTCGTGTCCGACCTGCGCGGCTTCCACACGCTGCACAGAAAGCCGAAATACTTGATCGACCGGCCACGGCCAATGCAAGTGAAGGCCTGGCTGAAGGACTTCTCCGCCCACAGGGACACCTAGACGCTCCACCAGACCTTGCTCGCCCACACGGACAACCGTCAGCGAGGTTGAGAGCCAGCCTAAGAGGAACAATCCGATGATCAGCGGTTCTAGAGTTTGGCGGACAACTGTGAGTGCCCACGTGGAGCGCAAGTCGATTCCGAACTGCCGCTCCGCAGAGTCAAGAATGCTGCCGAGAATGTTCGGCCTGCTCCCGAGGACTGAGAAAATGCCGAGGTCTGCGGGAAAGGTAGCAACTCCCCCTATCTTGTGATCCTTTGCGGTAAGAAGGCCATAGCACACTGCCGCATTGATGGCCAACACGGCGTAATGAACGATTTGAAGGATTGTGGTCAGTCCTGCCCATTCCAAGCCTGCTGAGATGGCACCCAGCACGAGGATCCAAGCAATCACTCGCGCCCCCCGGCAGAGCCACGGACCCTCCGGCAAGTGGTCCGCATCGATCGTTGCGAAGTAGCGGGCTCCCATGCCGGCCAACCCAGCCGCTGCGAGGCAAAGCGCTGCAGCAATCCCAGCATCGATGGGAAGTGGCGGCACTTCCGGAAGTGTGGGAAGTATCACGAAAAGGATACCCGCTATTCCAGCGCTCGCCGCTCCTATTCGGATCGTTTCAATCAAGTCAAGATTCCTCATCCGGCTCAAGACCCACGCGCGAACCGCCGTTAGACGAGGGCTTACCTTTGCCGCATCATATATTGGCGTCTCCTCTGGTTTCGGCGTCTCCTCTGAGATCGCAGATGCTTCTGGCTTCGCGATAGGTTCCACGCTTGTGGCTCTCTCATCGCTCCTGGAGGGTCTCTCCCGAATGGTCTGTGCTACAACGGTGCCGAGGAGGATGCCGGTGGCAAGCCCTAGCGTAACGGCAATGTCGAGAAGCACAGGATTCAAAAGCATATAGCCGCCGACGGCGGCCACGACCGCTCCGAGTAGCGCAGCCAAGAGAAGGGCGAGCAGCACACCTCGATACGCATTCCGGGAGAAGCCCGAGGGGAGAGGCTGCCGACCGTTTGTTCCAGGCAAAGCACCTTCAGTGCCGAAGCGACTGGATGGCAATGGTAAAGACGAAACGATTCCCATGAAACGATCCTTCCTAATAGCTGCTCGGTCATCGAAAAAAGCGATTCAGACCGAACGATTCGGCCAGTCTAACCAACTCGTTAGCTTGTGAATTGACTTGGGAGCGGACCGATCAGAGCGAGGGAGGGGCGCGGTCTTGGTTCAGCGTGGGCCAAGCGAAGGCAAGCTGCAAACTCTTCGGAGAAGCAAGGAAAGGGGTCTCGACTGACGTAAAAGATAAAGTGATATCCGGGGTAGCAACCGCGTGCGTCGTGCTATGGATAGCCATGCACATCGCACAGTGAGACTCATCAGCCGATGAGGCATCAGGATGGCCGTGAGCCAGCGCAAGCGTCGAAACGGCCAGAAAGCACAACGTCGCAAGCAAAACCAACGCTTGGCGGCCAAATCGATTGAAACCGGAATCCATAATCAATCGCCTCTGCTTAGAAGCGCCCACGGATACTGAACGCTTAGTCCTTCGAATGTCAACATAAATTTGTCCCTCTCAAAACCAGTGTCATGCCGGAGGTTTAGGGTGAACCAGTTACAACCGCACGCATTGCTCACGTGGGGGAACATTGGGAATTTTAGTTTCCCGAGGTCTTTTGAGCGGCAACCACTACCAACTCGTCTTGTTCCTGGGCATCCGCTGGATTGATCACAACGCGGTCCGCCACATCAATCCCCTGAAGGACTTCCACGGAATTTCCGAAGTCCTTGCCAATCGTGATTTTCTTCAAGCTGATTCGGCTGTCGGGCCCAACAACCGCGGCCATGGGCCCATCCGGGCGAAAGAGGAGTGCGTTAATCGGAAGAGAAAGGAGTTGGCCGGTTACCTTGATGTCAAAATGCACTTCCGCGTATGACCCGGGCAAGAGGGTGCCCGAAGCGTTTGGGACATCAACTTCGGTCAGGAGAGTTCGCGTGTTGGGGTCAATCGAGTTCGCAGTTCGGACAACTTGTCCGCAGAAATTGCGTTGCCTGAGTTCCCGCAGAGAAAGGCATGCCTTCAAGCCTGGGTGGATCGAGGGAGAGTACGCCTGCGGCACCGCTACGTACACGCGTATTGGGTCAATCTGAGCGAGATCGAACATTTCTTTTGTCGCGGCGCCGCCATTGCCGGCGTTGATCAGCGTGCCGGGGTCGACATTCCGCTGCGTGATGATCCCCGTGAAGGGAGCATACACGCGCTTGAAAGATTCCATCTCATCGAGCCGCTTGACGTTGGCTTCAGCCGATTCAGCCATGGCGGTTCTAGCGGCCAGGTCGCCGTTGGCGTTGTCGAGATCCTGCCGCGAAACGGAATCTGATTTGATCAAGTCCTGGTAGCGCGCAGCCGTTAAATTAGACAAGCTTAGATTTGCCTTTGCCGTCACCAGATCGGCGCGCGCTTGAGCCAGTTGCTGGTCGATTTCAGGCGTATCGATCTCGGCCAATATTTCGCTCTTCTCGACGCGGCTGCCGATGTCTTTGTACCACTTCAGTAGATAGCCGTTGGTTCGCGCGTAAATGGGAGACTCAATATAGGGTTTGAGGGTCCCCGGGAGCACCATTTCGGAGTCGGCATCGATGGGCGTGGCGTGAATCACTGAGACGTATGGGACAGCAATTTGTTCCGTTTGTTGCGCGAGCGCTTTGTGTTCGGTCACGCGTTGGGAGAGGGCGTAGATTCCCGCAACCAGAAAAATCAAAAACAAAATAAGTGACCATCGAAGCAGCGCGCCCACCCCTCTACCGGAGGAACCCCGGTTATCCGCGCGTCTTGTAGCGTCTTGCTGCTCGACAACATTTTGAGATATTTCCGATTTGTCCACGGAATTCATGCCTCCAGTAGGAAGGGCTGAGCCCTGCTGCAGGGTGCGCTGGCCGCCTGGATGCCGCTTGTGAACCAGGGAAAATACACACGGCACGAAATACAAAGTGGCAAATGTGGCGACGATCAGCCCGCCAATCACGGAACGGCCCAGCGGGGCGTTTTGTTCGCCGCCCTCTCCGAGACCGAGCGACAGCGGCACCATGCCAATGATCATTGCCAGGGCGGTCATCAAGACGGGACGCAGACGGACAAACCCGGCTTGAAGTGCCGCCTCGGCCGAACTCCGTCCCTCGCTCAAACGCTCGCGCGCGAACGAAACCATCAGAATGCTATTGGCCGTAGCCACTCCCATGCACATGATCATTCCGGTCAAGGACGGCACGCTCAGTGTGGTATGCGTGAGCAAGAGCATCCAAACGATCCCCGCCAGGGCCCCCGGCAGCGCCGTAATAATGATGAAAGGATCAAGCCAGGATTGAAAATTCACCACGATCAGGAGATAGACCAGGATAACCGCGACGCCCACACCGGCGGTGAGGCCCGCGAACGACGAGGCCATTGTCGCCACTTGCCCGCGCAGTTCAAGAAGCGAACCGCGTGGAAGTTTGCTCCGAAATTCGTTTAGCACCTTTTCGACGTCCGCGACTACGCCGCCTAAATCGCGGCCTTCGACAGAGGCGTACACATCGATCATCGGCTGGGCGTCGTAGTGCGAGACCACAGCGGGCTCGACGTTCAGGTCCAGTGCCGCCAGATTTCCCAGCACTTGCGGCGTTTTTGTTGACACAGATGACACGGGAATGTTGTTGAGCGCTTGCAGGGAATCGATCTTATACTGCGGCACCTGCACCGTTACGTCATATTCTGTGCCATTGGCCGGGTTGACCCAGAACGAGGGATTGATCTGAAAGCTCGAACTGAGCGAAAGCAAAACGCTATTGGCGACGTCTTGCTGGCTCAGCCCGACCGATTGCGCCTGCGAACGGTCGACGTCCAGGAACAACGTCGGAGATGAGCGCAACTGGTGCACATGAACATCCACGGCTCCGGGAATGCGCTGGAGGCGTTTGGTTATATTTTGCGCCAGTTGATAATCGATTTTTTCGTTGGGTCCGGTGAGCTGGATATCGATTGGGGCAGGTACGCCAAAGTTCAAGATTTGGCTGATCATGTCCGCAGGCTGGAAAAAGAATTCCGTTCCGGGGAATTCCTCGGCCAGATGTTCGCGCAAATGGTCGACGTAGTATCTGGTTGGCCGTTTGCGTCCGGGCTTCAGACTGATGAGGATTTCGGCGTCGGATTCGCCGATGACCCCGGAGTTGCTGTAGATCATGTTGATCGTGCTGTTAAACATTCCAATGTTGTCGAGAATGTTGCCGAGGTCCCCCGGAGGAATCAAACTTCGGATCACACGATCCACTTGATCTGTTTCACGGGCCGTCTCTTCCACTCGCTGGCCGGCGCGAGCCCGCATGTGCAGGCGAATTAGGCCGGCGTCCACGCTTGGGAAGAAGTCACGACCCAGCGAAGGAATCAGGAACATGGAAGCAGCGCAGAACGCGAGAAACAAAACCACAAAGAGCCGCGCGCGCTCCAAACATAAGGCCAGCGAGTTTTGATACCCGCCGCGCATGCGATCGAACCCGCGCGTAAACGCGCGCTGCACTCGCGAGAAAATATCGCTCCCGGTGGCGTGCTCTTCGCCATGCTGTCCCTTGAGCAGGTACATAGCCAGGGTCGGCACCAGAGTTCTCGAAAGAACGTAAGACGCCAGCATGGCGAAAACAACCGCTTCCGCCAACGGAACGAACAAGAACTTCGCGACTCCCGTGAGGAAAAACATGGGGACGAAAACAATGCAAATCGAAAGGGTAGACACAAACGCCGGGACGGCGATTTGCTGCGCGCCGTCCAAAATCGCCTGAAGAATCTCTTTCCCCTGGGCGATGTTTCGATTGATGTTTTCAATTTCCACCGTGGCATCGTCCACCAGGATGCCAACCGCGAGAGCCAGACCGCCCAGGGTCATGAGATTTATGGTCTCGTGGAGTGCGCTCAGGACGAAGATCGAGACGAGAATCGAAAGCGGGATCGAGATGGCGATGATCAGCGTGCTTCTCCAGCTCCCCAGAAACAGCAAGATCATTAGCGCGGTTAAACAGGCGGCGAGCAGCGCCTCGCGGACCACACCCTGCACCGCCGCCCGAACGAAGACCGATTGGTCGAATATTGGTGTGATCTTCAGCTGAGGGGGGAGGAGAGAAGCAACATGCGGCAACTTCGCATAAACCTTCGAGACTACATCGAGCGTAGAAGCCCCCCCAATTTTATAGACTGCAATCAGAACTCCACGCTGTCCGTCCATGCGCGCAATATTGATCTGCGGTGAAAAGCCGTCGCTGACGTAAGCGACATCTCGAACATAAATGGTCGCGCCGTTGGTGGTCCGGATCGGCACGTTGTTCAGCGCGGCAATCGTGTTCGTCGAACCGTTCATCTCGACGTTGTACTCGGTGGGACCCAGCTTGACTGAACCCGAAGGCAGCGCCAGATTTTCCGTGCTGATGGCATTGATCACATCCACCGGCGACAGCCCCTTTGCTTGCAATGCTGGGATGTCGATGTTCACGGACACCTGGCGCGGTTTTCCGCCGAAGGGAAAGGGGACCGCGGCGCCCCGGACCGTTGCCAACTGGATACCGACCGTATTAACCGAAAAATCGAATAACTGCTGCTCGGAGAGCCCCTGTCCGTTCATGCCAAGCTGAAGGACTGGCACGGCCGACGCTGAGTAAGTGACGATGATTGGAGGGGAGATGCCGAGTGGCATAAGTTTGATGATGGACTGCGAGGCGGCGGTGATCTGTGTGAGTGCGACGTGGACATCTGTCCCCGGCTGGAAGAACACCTTGGTAACGGACCGGCCCGCCACCGTCTGAGATTCGACGTGCTCTATGTTGTCTACAACCTTGCTCATAAAGCGCTCGAAACCTGTGACGACCCGGTCCTCCATTTGTTGAGGGGACAATCCGGCGTAGCTCCATGAGACGCCGACAACCGGGACATCGACATCAGGAAAAATGTCGGTGGGCGTACGTTGCAAGACGATCGGAGACATCAGCAAAATGACCAGGGCGGCCACGATGAACGTGTAAGGCCGCGTCAGCGCAATCCGAACAATCCACATGCGTCTGCCCTCTAGCTCACTGAAATTGTTACACGCGAATGAATCCTAAGAACGGAACCCCACTAAAATATTGCTTCTCCAGGGATCAACTTGCCGGCTTATTGAGTTAAGGCGCGGAGCGATAATGGTGATGGAGGGGCGCGGTATTGATTCAGAGCGGGCCGAGCGAAGGAAACCGTGAAGCTCTTTGGAGGGATACAGAACCAGTCCTCAAGCGCCGCAATACACAACAGGACAATCGGTGTGCCGACCACATGCGTCGCGCTATGTACAGCCATGCACATTGCGCAGTGAGACTCGTCAGCCGATCGAGCACCGGTATGGCCGTGGGCAAGCGCAAGGGTCGAAACCATCAGAAAAGCCAGGGTCGCAAGGAGGACCAAGACTTGGCCAGCGGCTCGACTACGGAGATTATCCATACCTTGTCGCCTCAACTTGACGGAGTTTGAGGATAGTGAATGCTCGCTCCTTCGATTGTCAAGACAATCTTGGTTTGGTCGCCAAAACGCTCGCTTGCCTGCTTCTAAGCGGTCCTACGTTTTCGGTGTCACTAGAGCATCATCTGAACTGGATGTGGTCCGCTCGAGTTGAGCGGCTTTTCCAAGCGCCCATCCGTAGAGCGCGGGCAATAAACAGCGCGGCAGAGCGGTTGACATGAATAGTGATCGGCCACTGCATCTTTGAACTACGTTAAGGTGGCACCCAGCAAAATCTAGCATCTAAAGAAGCGAGAATTGCCGTGAAACAAAAGCGCTTCAGCGACGGCATTAGCTCAGTCTCGTCCTAGCGCTGACAGAAGTTGCACAACCACGATTACGTGATGCAAGGAATTGCGGGCCGGTTTGGCAGACTTCAACTATCCGATATCCTTCGGCTTTTTGTACCAGACAACTCTTTACTTGTGCTCGACATCAGGGCTACTATTAACGGCGTCGTAGGGCCCTAGCTCGGATCTACCAGAATGACTGGACGAAAGACAATTCGCTTACTCGGGGTTTTGTTGGTGCTACTCGTGCTCCTGGTCTTCGCCACGGGCGTCGTCAGCGATTGGAATCACCAAAGCCCGAGCGATGACGCGAACTGTCCGTATTGCCACTTGGGCCATCAAACCCCGGCACAATTAGAAGTCGCGCCGTCGGTTTCCTTGCTCAAGCCGATCGCTTCCTTGCCGCTGCCGGAAGATTTTGTGCCGGCAACGGGCCCCGTTTTCTCGCAAACCGCACCTCGCGCACCCCCTGTCTAAGCATCTCCTTGCTGGAATCATCCGTAGATCGCAGGCTCCGCGTAGGGTAGCGCGGAGGCCCTGAACTTATTTCTTCCCAGCATCTGCCCGTCAGCCCATTGGGCTGCAACTAAAAGGAGAAGCAATAATACGCACTCTTCCTAGGCCATTCGTATTGGTATTGGTATTGCTGTGCTTGTGTGTTTTCACTCTTCCCGGAATTGTTCTCGCGCAAAACTCGGCGTCGATTTCCGGAACGGTCACGGACCCGACCGGTGCGGTGGTTCCTAAGGCCACCGTTGAAATTCACAACCCCGTAAGCGAATTCGACCGAACGACGACGACCGATACGAGTGGGAATTTCAGTTTCTCCAACGTTCCTTTCAACCCATACCACCTGACCGTCAATTTATCTGGTTTCAATACCTACTCCCAGGATGTGGACCTTCGCTCCTCGGTGGGGACAAGTCTTAAAATTAGCCTGACCCTGGCCGGTGCCACGAGCTCGGTTACGGTGGAAGCCTCCGGGGCGGACCTGGTGGAAACCGAGTCGACTTACCACACTGACGTAGACCGCGAACTGTTCGACAAACTTCCGATCGAGAGCGCATCGTCATCGGTGAGTTCGCTGGTTACCCTTTCCACTCCCGGAGTCGCCGCGGATTCGAACGGCCTCTTTCACGGCCTCGGCGACCATGCATCCAATTCCTTTTCGGTGGACGGCCAGCCCATCACCGATCAACAAAGCAAGGTCTTTTCGAATCAGATTCCAGAGGATTCGATTCAATCCCTCGAGGTCATCTCCGGCGCGCCGCCTGCCGAATATGGGGGCAAGACGAGTCTGGTGATTGTAGCGACCACGCGTTCGGGTCTCGGCGAAACCGAGCCGCATGGTCAGGTGACGGCCTCGTACGGCAGTTTTGGCAGTCCCAGTGTGGGGTTCAATCTCGGTTATGGCGGCAAAAACTGGGGTAACTTCATTTCCGCCAACGGATTGAACACGGGCCGGTTTCTGGACCCTCCGGAATTCGTTGTAATGCACGATCGTGGCAACGAGGAAAATATCTTCGACCGGGTTGATTTTAAGGTTTCCAATGCGGACACCCTTAGTCTCAACTTCAACTACAGTCGATCCTGGTTCCAGACGCCAAATTCCTACGACGCGCAAAACGGCACGGAATGGACTTTCAATGCGGCAACGCCAGTTTGCCCGCCTGGACAGACTGGTTCCTGCGGGGGCCTGGGACCAAATGGCCAGCCGGTAGGACCCGCGGACCAGCGTTCGAAGATCGGAACTTTCAATATCGCGCCATCATGGAACCGTCTCATCAATACGAACACCGTCTTTATGCTTGGAGGCTGGGCCCGGAGAGATCAATTCAACTATTACCCCAGCGCCAACCCTTTCGCGGATGCGTCACCTGCATTGCAAACTTCAACCGTCGGTCAAAGCCGCTCATTGTTGAATGCCGGTGCCCGCGCGAGTGTTTCGTACGTGAAAGGAATCAATAACATAAAGGCGGGAGTCAGCTACCAATCCACATTCCTCACGGAGAAAGACCAATACGGCGTCGTGGATCCGACCGTCAACGCGGTTTGTTTGAATGCCTCTGACTTAAGCCCCGACACGAACCCGGCGCTGACTGATCCAGCACAATGCACGGGTGCGCTCGTGCCGAACGACGGATCCGGAGGCCTACCGGCGTTTACCCCCCTCCTGGGCTGCTACGACTTGACCCGGACGGCCCCACTGCCACTCTCTGATGGCTGCCCCGCGGGGCAGACCACCAGCGGGTTGTACCCCTATTACGGCCACACCGACATCAAGGAAACGGCGCTCTTCGTCCAGGATTCCCTAGCCATCAAGAACTGGAATTTCAACCTCGGGCTCCGCGCTGATTTTTACAATGGACTCGCCAGCGCCAAGCAACTGGAACCACGCCTGGGAATCGCCTACAACATCAAGCGTACCAATACGGTACTTCGCGTCTCTTACGCCCGCACAATGGAGTCGCCGTTCAACGAAAACCTCATTATTGCCAGTACCGGCTGCAATAACCCCGTGATCAACGCCTTCCAAATCGATGTTGGCGGGGCTTCGTGCTCCGCGACAAACACACCACCGCTTAGCCCGGGCAAGCGCAATGAGTTTCACGCGGGCCTGGAGCAAGCGTTTGGAAAGTTTCTGGTCATCGATGGAGAATACATCTGGAAGTACACGACGCGGGCGTTCGACTTCAGCGTGCTGGACAATACTCCGGTCACGTATCCCATCGAATGGGCCAGTTCGAAAATCCCGGGATATATGATCCGCGCAAGTGTTCCGAACTTCCACGGCTTGACGGCGTTCGTCGTAATGTCAAGCGTGGCCGCGCGTTTCTTTGGTCCGCAGATCAGCGGAGTAGGAGCTACCCCGGGGGGTGCAGGAGGGGTATTCCGCATCGATCATGACGAACATTTCAACCAGACGACTCACATTCAATACCAGCCATTCAAAAAGTTACCCTGGGTAGCAATGAACTGGCGGTATGACAGCGGGCTCGTCGCGGGGGCGACACCCTACGCGGGGGGAGAAAGCATCACGAATGGGCCTAACGGAATCAATGGAATGGGGTCAGCGGACGTAGTGGACGCTTCCGGTATCACTCCAGATCAGCAGTTCCAGGCAGGACTGTTTTGCCAGCTGCCGAGCGGGACCGTATATGCCACCCCCACGACCCCCATCCCGCTCTGTCCTGCAACAGAGTACGGCTCCAAGTACCTGTCAATTCCCGCGCCCGACACCGAGAATGATGACCATAACCCGCCTCGCGTCGCGCCGCGCAATTTGTTCGACGTTTCCGTGGGCGACGACAATATTTTCAACGCAGACCGCTACAAATGGAGCCTCCGGCTGACCGCCATCAACATAACCAACAAAGAAGCGCTCTACAACTTCCTTTCCACCTTTAGCGGCACGCACTATGTGACGCCGCGCGCCTTCACGGCGGAGTTGGGCTTCCACTTCTAAGGAGGTGCCTGGTTGCCCGGGCGGTCACATCTCTCCCCGGATCGCCCGGGCACACGTTTCGGAGCGTCGAGTCCCTTGGACCTACGACGGGCAGACGAACTGAACCTTTGCCATAACATAAATGGAAGGAAGTTGCGTTCCTACCAGGAGGGGCTGGAACATGCCACGCCCGCTAGGTTATAAGCGCCGCGACGTAAAAAAATTGGAGGCGCGCCGAATCGCGGCCATGTCCCGGTTGCAACGGGGGGAATCTACATCAAAAATCGCCCGCTCACTGGGCGTGTGCATCCAGTCGGTTCAACGATGGGCCCGAAACTATCGTTTGCTCGGAAACCAAGGGCTGCGTCGAATCCCTAAGTCCGGGCCCCATCCTAAACTTGGTCGTGAAAAGTTAGCTCAGCTCCCCGGCCTATTGGCGCAAGGGCCGCTAACCCATGGCTTTGAGACACCCGTCTGGACCTCAGAACGCGTCGCCCTTTTGATCTGGCACCGCTTCCGAGTGCGCTATTCTTTCGATCATGTCAAGTACTTGCTCTCAAGCTTAGGCTGGAGATGGCACGAACACACATGGTTGCCACCAAGGCCATAGGATTTCACGTCCCAAAAGTTTCCTGGAGAAGATCCAAGTTTCTCTTCCACTCGATAAATAATGATTCTAGCCTCGCCGGGCTGCTTTTTAATACCAAAATATACTATACCGTAGTATAATATGCGTCCTTGCGAGGGGAAAAGTAATGGCGCATACAACAAAAGACAAGGCGAAACTCCTAAGTCGCGTTCGAAGAATTCGTGGGCAAGTAGACGCCATCGAGAGAGCCCTCGATTCCGAGCAGGAATGCACTGGAGTTCTACAACTAATGGCTGCTTGCCGTGGAGCGCTGAACGGTCTCATGGCCGAGGTCATGGAAGGGCACGTCAGATTTCATGTCCTCGCGCCTGAAAATGCCAAGAACTCCCCTCAAGCACAGGCCGCTGAAGAATTGATCGACGTAGTTCGAGCCTATTTGAAGTGACTGCGCGAAATCGCTAAGGGCGCTCGAACAGAGGGAACCTTATGAGAGAGATCAAACTGCAGGAGTCGGAAACCATGAAGTCTGACGGAGCAAGTCTAGAAAATACTCCGCCTCACCACGCCGGGCACGAAAACAATCATGAGCATGGTCACGCGATGAATTGGCGGGAGATCAACCGCGTATTGTTCGTCGCTGCGGCGGCGGGGGCCGTTTGGTTTCTTCGCGGTGCGTCGAATCCATACATCATTGCGCTCGGAGTGATTTGCACGATCGTCGGCGGTTTTCCAATATTCCATGAGGCCTACGAGAACCTAACAGAACGACGCATGACTATGGAGTTATCGATGGCAATCGCCATTGTGGCTGCTTTGGCGATCCGTGAGATCTTTACGGCCCTTGTTATCACGCTCTTCGTTCTCGTTGCAGAGATTCTAGAGGGTCTTACGGTTGGTCGAGGTCGCAAGGCGATTCAACGTCTCGTCGGTATGTTGCCGCGTATAGCGACCGTGCGTCGAAACGGATCGTGGACCGACCTAGAGATCGGGGAAGTCTCGACGGATGACGATGTCCTGGTTCGGCCTGGGGCACGCATCCCGGTGGACGGCAATGTAGTCGGAGGACATTCCTTCGTCGACCAGGCACCGATCACTGGGGAATCTATGCCGGTTGAAAAGCAGGCTGGCGCCCTAGTCTACGCCGGCACGATCAATCAAGCTGGTGCGCTCGAAGTTCGAGTTCAGCGACTGGGCCGCGATACAACCTTTGGAAAGATTATTGACGCGGTTGAAACAGCGGAGAAATCGCGTGCGCCGATTCAAGGAATTGCGGATCGCCTTGCAGGTTACCTCGTTTATTTTGCGATGGGCGCGGCCGTCCTGACTTTCCTGATCAGCCACAACATTCGTTCGACCATTTCGGTAGTCATCGTGGCAGGGGCTTGTGGCATAGCCGCAGGGACCCCGCTGGCGATCCTTGGTGCTATTGGCAGAGCTGCTCAAGACGGCGCAATCATCAAGGGCGGTCTATATCTCGAAAAACTTGCCGAGGTCGACACCATCCTTCTCGACAAGACAGGTACGCTGACCTACGGAACACCCGAGGTTATGGAGATTCGACCGGCTGACGGTGTGAGTGGGGCATACCTACTCGAATCCGCAGCCATTGCCGAATGCCAATCCGAACATCCTGTTGCGAAGGCGATTATGACTAAAGCGTTTCAGACAGGAATTCGTGTTCGTCACCCCGACAAATTTGACTACACACCAGGGAGAGGGATTGTCGCCGAAATCGAAGGCGAAGAAATAACCATAGGCAACTGGATGCACCTTCGAGACGAAAGAATCCCAGGCGCAGACGCTCTACAGGGTACTTCCGATGGGGCCGTGCTCGTGACACGAGCCGGACATTTGCTCGGATCGATTCTCGTAGCTGACCTGCTCCGCCCCGAAGCAAAGGCTGCGATTCAAAGTCTAAAATCAATGGGTCTGAAGACAATTCTACTGACCGGCGATTCAAAAGTAGTTGCTCAGGCCGTCGGTAAAGGGCTGGGAGTAGACGAAATCTCAGCCGAATTGCTGCCCGAACAAAAGCTTCACCGCGTGCAAGAACTGCTGGCTCAGGGCAAGAAGGTTGTCATGGTGGGCGATGGGGTGAACGACGCGCCAGCGCTTGCTCAAGCCACTGTCGGTGTGGCGATGGGCTCGGGGACCGACGTTGCGCGCGAATGTTCCGATATCGTATTGATCGGATCAGACCTCACCAAGTTCGTCGAAACAGTCCGTATTGCACGCCGCTGCCATCGCACGATTATGCAGAACTTCGTCGGAACATTGGTCGTCGATACCATCGGCGTCGGCTTGGCCGCTTTTGGACTTCTCAACCCGCTTTTGGCGGCATTCATTCACGTCTCTTCCGAAATGACTTTCATATTAAATTCGGCGAGGTTGCTTCCGCCAGTGCCGTCAGCTAATAAGCTAGTTCGAGGACTTCTCTTGCATTCACCCGCAATCACGGACTAGGAAAGAGGCAAGCTGATTCTGTTCGCTGGTCTCCGGCTCCCGGCGACCGAAAGGTAGACCTGATGGGGGAATTCCCAGTTACTACCAGGCGACTTGTTCTCGGCCATATCGCCATCTGCCAAGGCTGTTGTTGCGGAAATACCGCGAATGGAAGACCTGCCGTTCCAGTCGAATGGTTGAAGAAAGAGTGGCGAGCGAGGGGACTATTGAAGCGCATTCAACTTTCGATCAGCGGTTGCTTAGGACCATGTGATGTCCCCAATGTCGTCACGATCGCAAACGAGAATGGGACCCAATGGCTAGGGCATATCACTGAGTTCTATCAATATCGAACGCTGGTCGACTGGGCCGTTTCATCAATGGATGCAGGAGAGCTGCTTCCTCTTCCCAAAGAATTCCGCCAACACATCTTGCATCCGTTTCGTAACCCCTGAAGCCAGTGGCAACCTGTTTGTATTCTCCAAAAACAGAACCATTCCGGATGCGTAGTCCGATTCACTTACAAAACCCATACTCCTGCTCACGAGGCAGGTGCGCCTCCTTTCATTTGCGGTCTCCTGCTTGGCAGGGAGGCGAGCTGGCCAACTGAACTACACCCTCGCAGACCTGGGCCAACATTCGACCCGAAAATGTTCGGATTAGTACCCGGAAGGCGGCTTGTAGAAGGTGATCTCCGCACTTGCCATTGATTCTGGTCGGACTACGGACTACCCGGAAGTTAAGGCGTGACCCATTGCTGCGTCTGTGACTTCCGTGTTGACTCGGTCGAATATGAAGGCAGAATCTACAAACGGAGTTTCTTGATGTAAGTCACGACGTTTACGTATGAGAAGGCTAGGTGCCTCTCTCTCCGATGGCGTTTGTTCCTCTTCACAAATGTCCTGTGCCGGTGCTTCTGGGCCCTCAAGACGAGGTTCTTATGATGAGCCACATTCCGATAATCCCGTATCGAACGCGCGCAGAGCATCACGCCTGACTCCCCTTCTTTGTCAAAAAGCGCGTCCGATAAAGCACTAACGTTTCTCGGGACTTGGGCGAACTCGGTAGCTGGCCCCATTGAGTCGGAGTATTCTTTGAGAAACCAGTTACGCGACAGCACGCCGAACTGGCATATCCTAAAGGCGAGCGCTTGCAACCCTGCGATCTGCCTAAGACTTGCTCCAGTGGCCATATCGTGGTGTCGAGCGCAGTAATTCAATTGGCGGGCTCAGTCGTCGATGTCAAACCAGATATCGGGAACATTTTGCCTTGACAGTTGCATCGGAGCGTGCGTCGGGGGTATGGTTGGTCAGTGAGGCTGCATGAAAGTGCAGCAAATTGCGAGAAAATCCCTTGCCGTCGCGGCACTGATAGCGCTGCTGATTGCCAGCGCTCCCGGGCTGTCCCGATCGCTGTATGCCTCTGACTTGCCGGCCTGCTGCAACACAGAATATTGTCCCATGCATCACCATCGGGCAAGCGAACAACAGACGGATAAGAGCAATTGCGATTCGCACGGCAACTCCGCCGGGAACGATTGTTCGATGCGAGCCTGTGACACCACTGCGAGCCCTGTCGTGGGAACCGCGCCGTTTGTTCTGGTCACGCCGGCTACAACGCGCGTGCCATCGAGCGCAGAGCCCACACAAATGCAAGCGTCCCGATTCCTTCCTTCCATCATCAGTATCCCGTTGACCCCGCCTCCTCGCATACTCCCAAGCTAAACCGTCAGCTGCATCCAGGAAGCAAGGTCGGTTGTTTGTGGTTTATCTAGCGAGGTTTGGATCCTCATATCCAACGGAGGGGCAAATGAGTTTCAGTTTGCGTTTGGGCTATGCAGTAATGATTTTCGTCCTCATATTGTGCGAGGCGAGCTTTGGTTCCTCACCGGCACGAGCGGACATTTTCGGGACCGTGCACGGGATTGTCCATGATCCGCAGCACCGGCCCATTCAAGATGCGGCAGTGGATTTAAAGGCCCTACATTCCGATTGGGTGCAACACCAAAAAACGAATGGCGATGGAGAATTCGACTTCGGCACAGTGCCATTAGGCGAATACACGGTCACCGTCACTGTGGCCAACTTTCAACAGTCTCAACAGAATGTTGCTGTAGGCTCCGGAACGAGTCCAGTGCTGCATTTTCAACTGGAATTAGCCAGCATCTCGGAGAAAGCAGTTGTGACCGGAGAACAGATCACTGCAACGACCGACTCGGTCACTCCCACTGCTCTTCTGAGCCGCCAGGATATTCAGGGCACTCCTGGAGCCGACCGCACGAATAGTCTAGCAATGATTACGGACTACGTGCCCGCTGCCTATGTGACCCATGACATGCTGCATATGCGAGGGGGCCATCAGGTCGACTGGCTAATTGACGGCATCCCCATACCCAACACCAATATCGCCGCCAATCTGGGCCCGACGATTGACCCGAAAGACATCGATTATCTTGAGGTTCAAAGAGGCAGCTACGATGCCGCTTACGGAGACCGTACGTACGGAATCTTCAACATCGTGCCGCGCACCGGATTTGAACGCGATAAGGAATGCGATCTCGTCACCAGTCTTGGAAATTTCTATCAAACCAACGACCAAATCAGTTGCGGCGGATGACCTGACTGGGATTTTTTGTACCAGGTGAAATGAGAGAGAATTCACCTGGAGGAAGACCGGTCATGCCCATGAAGAGATATAAGCCGGAGCAGATCGTGAATTTGCTGCGGCAGATCGAAGTCGAAATCGCGAATGGAAAGACCACCCCGCAAGCCTGCAAGGAAGCGGAAATCACCCAACAGACCTATTACCGCTGGCGGAAGGAATATGGCGGTCTGAAACTGGATCAAGCCAAGCGTCTGAAAGAGCTGGAGCGGGAGAATGCGAAGCTGAAGCGGCTGGTGGCGGAGCTGTCTCTGGAGAAGCAAATTCTGAAGGACGTGGCCGGGGGAAACTTTTAAGCCCTGAGCGGCGGCGTGGCGCGGTCAGGCATGCCTGCGAGAACTACCAGGTAACGGAGCGGCATGCCTGCCGGCTGCTGGGGCAGTGGAGAGGGACACAACGCTACGAAGGGATCGCTCGGGCGGATGAGGATCGGCTGACGCAGGCGATCATCGCGCTGGCCAGCGTGTATGGACGCTACGGCTACCGGAGGATCACGGTGAAGTTACGGGAAGCGGGCTGGCCAGTGGGCACCGATCGAGTGCAGCGGATCTGGCGGCGCGAGGGATTGAAAGTGCCGCAGAAACAGAGGCCCCGAGGAAGATTGTGGTTGAACGATGGATCGTGTGTGCGGCTGCGGCCCAAGCGTGCCAATCAGGTGTGGAGCTACGACTTCGTGAGCGCCATGACCCACGATGGACGCACGCTGCGGCTGCTGGTGCTGCTGGACGAATACACGCGGGAGTGCCTAGCGATCCGTGTGGCGAGAAGGCTGGGAAGTAATGAGGTGATCGAGACGCTGGCGGAAGTGATGCTGTGGCGAGGAATTCCGGAACACATTCGTTCGGATAACGGACCGGAGTTCGTAGCCAAGGAACTGCGGAAGTGGCTGGCGAGTGTGGGAACCGGAACGCTGTACATCGAACCCGGAAGTCCATGGGAGAACGGGTACTGCGAAAGTTTTAATGGGAAGCTGCGGGATGAGTGTCTGAATGGGGAGATTTTCTATTCGCTGAAAGAAGCGCAAGTGGTGATCGAGCAGTGGCGAGTGGAGTACAACACGAAGAGACCGCACTCCGCGCTGGGCTATAGGCCGCCGGCGCCGGCGGCGTTCGCGCCGCGAATGGCGGCTCTCCGGTCGCCTTCGGCTCCCTGCGAGCCGCCATTCGCGAACCCCCTTCAGACGGAGGTTGTGCTATAAACTCTCTCACTCACCGTGGTACAAAAACTCCATCAGGTCACGGGCTGCTCAAGGATTCGGCAATCCCGCTATTCAATCCGTTGATCGTCAACTCCAGCCCGTTCGCCACCGGCCACAAGTTCAGCAAATTGGCGACGCCGCTTCCCAATGCGACGTGCGTCGTGGGTGTTGAAGCGTTGCAAGAGCCGGTGACCGTGGTCAGCGCGGCGCAAGGCAAGATTCCCAGCCGGGCATTGGCGTCGGGAACGAGCGTAACGTCGCTCAGCCCAAGGCCTTGGCGAAACCCTTCGTAATTCGCGAAGAGGAACGACTTGTCCTTCTGAATCGGCCCGCCCAGCGAAGCGCCAAACACGTTGCGCTCGAAGTGAGGAATTTGTGGCAGATCGAAGAAGTTCCTGGCGTCCAGCGCGCTGTTGCGCAGGAACTCGTAGGCGTCGGCGTGGAGTAGATTAGTGCCGGAGGCTGTCACAATATTGATCTGCGCGCCGGGGCGCTTGCCATACTCCGCGCCATAGGTGTCCGTGACAACCGAAAATTCCCGCACGGCGTCCACACCGAGCAGTTGGCCGCTGGTTCCTCCCGGCGTGTTGTTGACTTCGGACGCGCTCGTGAATTCAACGCCGTTGAGAATGTAGAGATTCTCCTGCGGCCTGCGGCCCGAGGCCGAGAACATATTGCCGACCACGGAATTCGAGGTGCCAATTCCTCCGGCCCGCTGCGACGTGTAGTTGACCACTCCCGGATTCAACGTCAGGAGCTGATCGTAACTGCGGCCATTGAGCGGCAAATCTTTTATCTGCGTTTCGCCAACCAGGCCCGAAAATTCAGCGGTGCTCACGGCCAACTGCATGGCCGTTTCCTCAACGCTGATGGACTGCTGAACGTCTCCCACCGCCAGCATCAGGTTCACTTCGGCGCGCTGGCCAATCGCCAGCGTGATTCCAGTTTTCACCTCGGTGCGAAATCCGGCTTGCCCGGCGGACACTTCGTATCTTCCGACCGACAGCGACGGGGCGTCATATCGCCCGCTGCTATCGGTAACCACCGTGCGGACCGTGCCGATCTCCACGTCTTTCACTTTCACGGTAGCCCCGGCGATGATTGCGCCGCTGGTATCCACTACGGTTCCGTTGATCGAGGCTTCCGCTTGCGCCCAAGCCGTTCGGGGCTTTGCCGCGGCAAACAGCAAGAGTAAACTTACAATCACTTTCCAAATCCCTCTATTTGTGTTCAGTCGGGGCATGATCTTTCTCTCCTCCGAAGTTTCCGGCATCGCCTTAAGTCTCTTTCGCAAAAAAACGGGCCCAAAAAGAAAAATCCCACCGCCAGGTACACGCTGGCGGTGGGATTCTAAAATTGCCCGGCTTATGATCGGATATCTAGATCGTCAGCCTCCCGGCGCCAGAAGACACACATAGACAGCAGGGACATGATGTACAAATCCGCTGGTTCTTCTGGACGTCGCGATTCATATGAGTTTCATTTAATAAACGAAATTCCTGCCAATGTCAAACCAAAAGTAGTTTTGCGTCAGTAGCATGCGAAGTGTTCGGCCGAGAGCCTCGAAGACTAAGGCACCGAGTATAGAAGAGGCTTATGCGCTGGCATTGTTGATCAGGGTGTCGATCCCGCCGAAACGCTGGACTGCCTGCGCGACGGCCCCATATGCCTGGTCCTCGAAACGAATATCAAGAATAACGGGCAACGCCCTGCCGCCAGCCGCCTCAATTTCTGCTGCTGCGTGTAAACAGTGCCAGGCAGCTTGGCGTGTGGAGTTGCGGTCTTTCCGGTGACAACAATATTGGCGCCGTCCCAGGCGGCGCGCAAAGCGATTGCCAATCCAATACCGCGGCTCGCGCCAGAAATGAACACTGTTTTGCCAGTAAGACTGGGCATAACTGACTTTTCCTGCCAGGCCCATTCGCTCCGGAAACCGCCGGCAAAGAGCATTCGTTGAAAGGGACAAACGCCATCGGAGGTAGAGACACCCAGCCATCTCCTGCGTAAACGTCGTGACTTACATCAAGAAACTCTACTTTGTGGGTTCTGCCTTCAGGTTCACGGAGCCAATATGAGCGACGATCCTTAGAAGGTGGGCCTGGAGGGCCAGAACGCCACTTTCACGGCTGCAAACCCTTATCTCTCAGCAGGCTGCGAGGGGGTTTTCATCACATCTGAAGCCACCGGATGCTTTCGTTTTCTGCATCGCCGCTGACGCTCTCAGCGTGATCCGATTTCATGCCTGGCGAATAGTCCGCAAGTAAGAAGGAATGGGCACGTTTTCGTTTCCCCGTTGTTACCCGAAGCCGGCAAACCTTTATAAGCTAAGGACCGGGAGCCGATTCAGCGCAGACTACCCGAAACGAAGAGCTACGGAAGTCGCAGACGCAGCAATGGGTCACGCCTTAACTTCCGGATAGTCCGTAGTCCGACCAGAATCAATGGCAAGTGCGGAGATCATTTCCTACAAGCCGCCTTCCGGGTACTAATCCGAACATTTTCGGATCGAATGCTGGCCCAGGTTTGCGAGGGTGTAGTTCAGTTGGCCAGCTCGCCTCCCTGCTAAGCAGGAGACCGCAAATGAGAGGAGGCGCACCTGCCTCGTGAGCAGGCGTCCTGGGCTTTACGTAATGCAAGGGACGCTGTGGGCTCCTGAAATAAACCAATTTCTAAGTGATGGCACATCGAGTGCCAGCGTCGAGTGCTCTTGCGACCGAGCTCCGCGTCGAGAGCACTGGAAGTTGTTGTGCCGAATGCGTGTGACAGGACTGTTGCCCTACGCATTCGACCCGTTGAATCTTTGCCGGGACGCGATTTCGGGAGGGAATGTTTGGGGAACGGGCAGTTGAATTTGTCCCAGTCCTCCTGTCTGTAGGGAGACGCAGGACTCTTATCAAGGTCTACGTTCCATATCGGGCAGCGAATCGAAAGCACACCTCACCTCCTTGTCGATCATGGAAAAGGCAGACTGCGAATTAGTCCTTATCAGCACGTGTGAGCTGGGCGTTTCACGTATCGCACTGCGTCCTGTTTACAAAATGCTAAGCCGCCATTTATGCGGTGTTTAGTGCCAGCCTCCTAAAATTCTGGCCATGATCGCGATGGCAAACAACCTTCCTGAAGTACTCCGGATGCTTTGGTATTGGGCGTGGTTTCGCATCCGTAAGGTTGAATCGAGACACCTTGGATTTATTGGTCCATTTGGCCCCGAATTGAACGGAGAAGGACACTTGCGCGTATACAAATATCTAGTCACACTTCTGGTAGGCACGTTGTTTGTCTTGCCGGCTACGGGACAGTCAACTGTACCGGTTGCGCAGTCAGAGGCATCGGTCGCATTGTCAGGAGCACAAGGGCAGGATACAAGTTCGATTACGCCGGCACAGCAGCCGACAACCCCGCCTCCAGCCCCGGCAGCGCTCCCCACTCCCTCCATAACGGGTCCGTTGCAGGGACTTCCCCCAGCAATCTTCGACGCCGGACCTTTCGGCAAAGTCGCTGTGAACGGTGTTTTCAGCGGGATGGGCCTGTGGCAGAGCGATCACATTCCGGGTGATAACTCCACTCAAGCTGCTCTAAGTAACGGGCAGTTGTTCCTTCAAAGAACCGACGGCTGGTTTCAGTTCTACCTGGAGGCGGGCGCGTATAATATCCCGGCCCTGGGGACGCCGTTCCTTGCTACCGGCAAGGTGGTGAGTGACCTCTACGGCCCACTGCCGGTTGCATTTCTGAAGCTGGTACCAGAGAAGAACACGTCCATCCTCATCGGCGCGCTCCCCACACTGATGGGCGCCGAGTACACGTTCACCTTCGAAAATATGAACATCGAGCGCGGCCTGTTGTGGAACCAGGAAAACGCCGTCAATCGCGGGATCCAAGTGAATCAGACCATGGGCAAATTCACAGCCTCATTGAGTTGGAACGACGGGTACTATTCCAACCGTTACTCGTGGCTGTCGGGTTCGTTAACCTATGCCAATGGGCCTCACAGCTTGTCGTTCATTGGGATGGGCAACCTGGGGCAGACAGCCTTTCAGACCTTGGCCACCCCCGTGCAAAACAACAGCACTATGTATGCTGCCATTTACACGTACACTAAGGGGTCCTGGATCATCCAGCCCTACTATCAATATAGCAATGTGCCGACTAACATGAAGATCGGTGTCGTGAAGGGTGCCTCAACCCAGGGCGGTGCACTCCTGGTGAGTCGCACCTTCAAACACGGCTTCTCGTTGGCAGGACGCGGGGAATATGTCACGAGCACCGGAAGCGTTGCTGATCAAGCTGTCAACCTGATGTACGGACCGGGGAGCGCCGCCTGGTCGGCCACTCTGACGCCCACCTTTCAACATGGAGGTTTCTTCGTTCGCGGAGACCTTTCTTTTGTTCAGGCGAACAACTTCACGCCGGGTGACGCCTTCGGTCTCACGGGCATGAACCCAAACCAGCCCCGAGCCGTAGCAGAAATAGGATTCATTTTTGGCAACAATTTAATTGAAAAGATACCGTAATTTCAGACGTGCAGGGACGACACGGAAGCGAACCGAAGAAGCAGGGGCTAATACTTCGGGTATTGGGTACTCCGGACTTTCCTCGCTCATGGTAGCCGGCGATCTTCCTCCAGCACTTAGTGATTTTCCATCACAGCCAATGTAGGTATCGGCGCTACGAAGTGGAAGGGCAAACACGCGCTGCCGTTTATGCATAACTTAGAGGCCGTTTATGCGCCGTTTATGGTGCGAGATGTATGTTGGGAACAGAGATGATTTCGCTAGAGGCTGTTGCACAACCGTGGACAAGCCTTTGAAATGACTATGGTTGAGTTTTTGAAAATGGGAGATAAGCAAGGTCAGCAGCGCCGAAGGAGGATGGATGGCGCGGTCTGGTCCGTTGCTGACCGAAGCGCAGTGGAAGAAAATCGCGCCCTTGCTCCCCCGGCCGCCCAGACAACGCAAGGGGGGTCGTCCGTGGATCGAGAACCGCCGTGTGCTGGAAGGAATTTTGTGGATTCTGCGGAGCGGGGCTCGCTGGCAGGATATGCCGGAGAAATTCCCGCATCCTTCGACCTGCTGGCGGCGACTGCGAGACTGGGAAGAGCGGGGCGTTTGGTTGAACATCTGGCGGGCGTTTCTGAGCGAGTTGAACGAGCGCCAGCAATTGAAATGGAGCGAATCGTTTCTGGACGGCAGTTTCGCGCCCGCGAAAAAAGGGGCTGCGGAGTCGGAAAAACCAAGCGGGGCAAGGGGACGAAGTGGATGGTGGTGGTCGACGGCCGCGGTCTTCCTCTGGGAAACTACCTTCACTCTGCATCCCCGGCGGAAGTCAAACTCGCGGAAACGACGCTCGCGACGATCCGCGTAGGGCGGAGTCATCACGCGGGTCGTCCTCGGCAGAAGCCGGTGCGGGTGATCGCGGACAAAGCCTACGACAGCGATCCGCTGCGGAAACGGTTGCAGGAGCGCGGGATCGAACTGATCTGCCCGCACAAGAAGAATCGCGTTCGGCCTGCGACGCAGGATGGCCGGGCCTTGCGGCGGTACAAGCGGCGATGGATCGTGGAACGCACCAACGCCTGGCTGGGAAACTTCCGGCGCTTGGTTGTCCGCTACGACCGTTCGCTCACAATCTATGGCGCGTTCTTTCATATCGCCTGCTTCATGATCGTCTTACGGAGGGTTGTGCAATAGCTTCTAGCTAACTTGTATTGATCGAGGTGTGAAATGATCTCAAGACACGAAAACGATCTTGTGCCTATCCGGTTGACTCCACAGGCCCCAAGGGATAGTGTCGGGTGCGATGCGCCCGGAGTATCCTCGGTCATTACCAGCTTAACGATGAGGCCGCCTGTCGCCAGTACCTTGCGCGGAGCCGATGGCCCGAGGGCTTCCAGTGTCCACGGTGCCAGCAGGGCGAGGCCCTCGAACTACCAACCCGTCTCTTGTGGCGGTGTCGAGCGTGCAGGCACGACACCTCGGTCACGGCGGGGACCGTGCTCCACCGAACCAGAGTCCCGCTACACAGTGGTTCTGGGCCGCCTACCTGGTCTCGACTCAGACCCCGGGCTTCTCAGCGCTCCAACTCCAGCGGCAGTTGGGACTCCGCCGATACGAGACGGCCTGGGCCATGCTGCAGAAGCTTCGTCGCGCCATGGTGCACCCGGATCGGGAGCCTCTCAAGGACAAGGTCGAGGTGGATGAGACCTACATCGGCGGGCGAGAAGTGGGCCTACGTGGGGGGCGCCACGTCCTTGACAAGGCGATCGTTGTGGGCGCGGTAGAGGTCAGGGGCGAAGCTTCCGGAAGGGTACGCCTCCAAGTGGTTCCCGACGTTCTCGGCCCGGTCTCTGACCGGCTTCGTGAGAACGAACGTGGCTGCGGGAGCGATTGTAGTCACTGACGGCTGGGGAGGCTACGACCCCCTCCCGAAGCTGGGGTACCGGCACCGACCGCACACGCAGGGCGACCGTCGAAGGTCGACCCAGATTCTGCCGCGCATCCATCGTGTCTTTGGGAACCTCAAGACGGGCGCTTCGTGGCACCCATCACGGCGTCGGCCACGCCCATCTTCAAGCCTACCTGGACGAGTTCGTTTTTCGGTTTAATCGCAGGCGAACACCGATGGCCGCCTTCCAGACGCTTCTCGGACTGGGTAGCCAGCAGCAACCCACCACATACAATCAGTTGTACCGAGTGGAGCTAAACGGAT
>CAWCZV010000013.1:0-191619 GCA_963800095.1 uncultured Acidobacteriota bacterium | reverse complement strand
AAGGCCGGTTAGTGTCAAGTCGGTTTTGTAGTTGCCTTTGATTGTCGAGTGGTCTTCCTAAGAACCGGGCCGCCCCTGTCGCCATCCTTCCATCCGCACTCTTTGGTGAGCGATATTCGCTCGGTGCAAGTCGGGTGTTCTCGTTTCAGTAGGTGCTGCTACCTGTGAATCGACCTCTCGTCCCACCGATTCGGGTGAGAGAGTCGGGGCCCCAGGACTTAGTCGCAGTCACCTGGACTCGGCGGTTGAGCTTGGCTCCTCGGATCGCAACTCTCTAGGCCACTTCCCGCATCGCTGTCTGGCTATTGCGCAGTGGTTCGTATGTCTTGCCTCAGCTGGAACTGGAGAGGGCGTTCTTCCGTTAAGATAACGGAGAGGACGCATGCGAAAAGAGCGAAAACACTACACCGCAGAGGAGAAGGTGGCCATTCTACGACGGCACTTGTTGGATAAAGTGCCGGTTTCTGATCTGTGTGAAGAACTGGGCCTGCAGCCAACGGTGTTCTACCGTTGGCAAAAAGAATTCTTTGAGAACGGTGCTGCCGCCTTCCAGGGCAAGAGCCGTCCAGACCACCAAGCCGAACAACAACGGATTGAATTTCTGGAAAAGAAGATCCAGACCAAGGACGAGGTGTTGGCCGAACTGATGGCCGAGCACATCGCCTTAAGAAAAAGTCTTTGGGGAGCTCTGACCCAGGTGTGGGTACCGCACGATGTGCGCGACGTAAACGTGGATTTCGTCCGGTGTTGGTCGGAAAAGACCGAGATCGGCGCCGGACGATTATTCGTCGGTTGGGTGTGCGTGCCAGCAAGTCTCTACGACTGGCGAGAGCGCTACGGGCGCGTCAATGAACACAACCGTTCGGTCCCCGGGATTTCCCGCTCGCGCCGTGGGAAAAGCAAGCCATCATCGCCTTCCACCAGGAACATCCCTTGGAAGGCTATCAACGACTGACGTTCATGATGCTGGACGCGGATGTGGTGGCCGTCAGCCCCTCCAGCGTTTGGCGCGTACTCCAACAGGCCGGATTGCTCTCCCGATGGAAGAGTAAGCCGTCGCGCAAGGGGACCGGTTTCGAGCAGCCGCTGCAGCCGCATCAACACTGGCACATCGATGTTTCCTACATCAACGTGAGCGGCACGTTCTACTACCTGTGCAGCGTTCTGGATGGCTACAGCCGTGCGATCGTCCATTGGGATCTGCGGGAATCGATGACCGAAGCGGAAATCGAAGTCATCTTGCAACGAGCTCGGGAGAAATATCCCGAAGCAAAACCGCGAATCATCTCTGACAATGGGCCACAATTCATCGCACGGGATTTCAAAGAGTTCATTCGCATCGCGGGAATGACGCACGTGCGAACGTCGCCTTACTATCCGCAATCGAATGGCAAGCTGGAGCGCTGGCACAAATCGCTAAAATCCGAATGCATCCGACCCGGCACACCGCTGACCAGAGAAGATGCGCTGCGCTTGATTCAAACCTACGTTCCAATGGAACGTAGCTGAATACTTCGCTTTGTTTTTCGTCTGGTCCGCGCATGTCGTCTTAGATGTGCAGCATTCTCTCCAGTTGCCAAACAGACGAATTTTTCCGCAGCCTGTGTAGCCATCCAGAACGCTGCACAGGTAGTAGAACGTGCCGCTCACGTTGATGTAGGAAACATCGATGTGCCAGTGTTGATGCGGCTGCAGCGGCTGCTCGAAACCGGTCCCCTTGCGCGACGGCTTACTCTTCCATCGGGAGAGCAATCCGGCCTGTTGGAGTACGCGCCAAACGCTGGAGGGGCTGACGGCCACCACATCCGCGTCCAGCATCATGAACGTCAGTCGTCGATAGCCTTCCAAGGGATGTTCCTGGTGGAAGGCGATGATGGCTTGCTTTTCCCACGGCGCGAGCCAGAAATCCCGGGGGACCCAACCGTTGTGTTCATTGACGCGCCCGTAGCGCTCTCGCCAGTCGTAGAACTTGCTGGCACGCACACCCAACCAACGAATGAATCGTCCGGCGCCGATCTCGGTCTTTTCCGACCAACACCGGACGAAATCCACGACTACGTCCCGCACATCGTGCGGTACCCACACCTGGGTCAGAGCTCCCCAAGACTTTTTTTTAAGGCGATGTGCTCGGCCATCAGTTCGGCCAACACCTCGTCCTTGGTCTGGATCTTCTTTTCCAGAAATTCAATCCGTTGTTGTTCGGCTTGGTGGTCTGGACGGCTCTTGCCCTGGAAGGCGGCAGCACCGTTCTCAAAGAATTCTTTTTGCCAACGGTAGAACACCGTTGGCTGCAGGCCCAGTTCTTCACACAGATCAGAAACCGGCACTTTATCCAACAAGTGCCGTCGTAGAATGGCCACCTTCTCCTCTGCGGTGTAGTGTTTTCGCTCTTTTCGCATGCGTCCTCTCCGTTATCTTAACGGAAGAACGCCCTCTCCAGTTCCAGCTGAGGCAAGACATACGAACCACTGCGCAATAGCCAGAAAGCGATGCGGGAAGTGGCCTAGAGAGTTGCGATCCGAGGAGCCAAGCTCAACCGCCGAGTCCAGGTGACTGCGACTAAGTCCTGGGGCCCGACTCTCACCGAATCGGTGGGACGAGAGGTCGATTCACAGGTAGCAGCACCTACTGAAACGAGAACACCCAACTTGCACCGAGCGAATATCGCTCACCAAAGAGTGCGGATGGAAGGATGGCGACAGGGGCGGCCCGGTTCTTAGGAAGACCACTCGACAATCAAAGGCAACTACAAAACCGACTTGACACTAACCGGCCTTCTCATGGAAGGACTTGGCACTCCCCGAACGGAGCCTGATGTATAGATGCGGGAGTGCGTTTCCGATTTGACCGAGTTGTGTCTCTCTCTCCAATTCAGCGTTGCTCGGAACCCATGAGTTGTGATGCCCATGCGCGGGGCTCAATCGCCGAATGGGGGACGCGAAAACGGTTGAACTTGTAGTGCTTTTTTGCGAAGCCGCGTAGGTCTTTGCCGTCTTGGACGAAAGGAATGAGACGAGACGCACAACGATCCAGTGTACGGCGCTGTTTCTGAAACCTATTGCCGTCGTTCGGCCGAAACTGGGCCCAAGCGATTGACTGGACGAATCCGGCGGGTCCGAATCGGTCTGATCGAAGGATGTCCTCAACGAAAACCCGAATAGGCCCAGGACAGACATTCAAGGCATCGTGCATAGCTACGACACCGAATGGCTCGACATGAGGAAGAAATCCATCCAAATCTTTCTTGACCCCGTCGTAACTGTGATCGCCGTCAATCCACAAGACTCGTATGGGTCGTTTCCATGTTTTTGCCACTTCCGTGGAATACGCTAAATGAGGTTCAACGTAGTCCGACAATCCGGCGGTATTTATTGAGTTTAGAAAATCCTGATATGTCGAAGCCACAGGGTTCTTTGCCAGGTCCAGAAGAATTGGCGAATTGTGAGGATCGATTGCAACAACTGGCCCTAAACCGTAATGCGAAGCCACAGTGGCGAGCATCACTGTGGACCGCCCTTTGAAACTACCAATCTCTACAATCGTGCCAGTGCCGGGCACGCACGCGGCGAGCAACCCTAGAAAGCGAGCCTCGTCTTCCAGAAGATGACCTGGAACATTCTCAGTTTTTTGCCACGCAACGTTAAGTACTTTCTCTAGGTCTGCGGGAATCTGGATTGTAGCCAAACACGCGTCTCCTTATAGGGTCAAATTCCCAGTTTCCGATAGGGCCGGTGGTCTCAATGGGTCAGTGCAACACTTGCTTGCAGTCTATCTGCCGGAGTCTGAAATCCCAAAGTTTTTCTTGGACGCTGATTTAATCGCAGTGCCACCTCGTCCAGCTCCGCTTGAGAATACCCTGACAAGTCTGTTCTTTTAGGAAAGTACTGGCGCAACAGGCCATTTGTATTTTCGTTCGAGCCGCGCTGCCAGGGGCTCTGCGGATCACAGAAGTAGACTTTCACCTCCGTATCCACCGTGAAGCTTTTGTGCTGGGCCATCTCCAGCCCGCGATCCCAGGTCAACGAGCGCCGCAGCGATGCGGGCAATCGACGCACGTGCTGGCTCAGGGCGGCGACCACGGTAGCCGTATCTTTGCTGGACACCTTGACCAGAATCGTAAAACGCGAATGTCGTTCCACGAGCGTGGCGATGTGGCTGTTCTTGGTGCCGCCAATGAGGTCGCCTTCCCAATGGCCGGGAATGGCGCGGTCCTCGATTTCCGCGGGTCTTTCCCGGATGGAAATGGCGTCGACGATTTGGCCACTCCGGTGTCCACTGTCACGCGCGTGTCGCGAGCGGCGGATCCGCCGCTTGGATCGAAGATGCTGAATCAGCTCTTTTTTCAGCACTCCGCGCGCTTGGATGAACAGGCTGCGATAAATCGTCTCGTGCGACACGCGCATCCTCTCGTCCTCGGGATACTGGATCTTCAGCCATCCGGAAATCTGCTCCGGCGACCAGTCCAGGATCAGTTTACCCGCAACGATCTCCTGCAGCTTCCCGTGAATGGCCAGAAGGCACACTTTAGGCCGCAAGGCCGACTCCCAGGCTTTCTGATCGGCGTCACTGGCTCGATAGAGAGGTCGCCCGCCATGGCGGGCGACCTCTCGGCTCACCGTCGAAACGGCCCGCTGCAACCCTTTGGCTATCTTACGAATCGAGGAGCCGCAAGCGATCCCTCGAGAAATGTTTTCCCGCTCCGCCAGCGTGAGCGCTAGCGACGAGCGCCGACGCACTGCCGGAGCAATCCCGCCATGCTGCGCCAACATAAATTGAATGGATACATGGTCCTTGCCGAAGGCTCGCCCAATCTCATGCAAGCACTGTCCCGCCTTCCAGCGGCTCCACATGTCAATCCGCTGGCTCGCGGAGAGCTTCACCCGTCTACGATGCGTCATAAACACCACCTTTTAGAAAAAAGATTTATAGCAGATGGTGTTGCATCGACCGGTTGAGCCGGCACCGTTTCACGGGACTTGGGCGACGGAGTGATTCCGGGATAGTGTTGCCGCGCAGATTGCCTACCCTTATACCAAACACCCAAGGCCAGCAGCCAATGTCTTCGCAGTCTGGAGTATCGTGGCAATGGACCAAAGACCTCCTCCTTGCAGCCCTGCTCTGTGAAAGCCTTCTGTATCTAGTTTCCAAGCCCGGACCAGTTCAGGACGTCTGCCGGATCGTAGGTTGTGACATATGCAATTTTCAATGGAATTCCTTTAGGATGCCGTCGCGTTTGTCCCGAGTGCGGCCCTTCGCCCAGATGCTGACCCCTTGTGAACGACCGCTAGAAAATAGCCATTGTGCCATTCACTCACCTTACCCGAAACGCGCGGGTGTCTGTTGTTGCGGGTAGTCCTGATTTCAATCGAAGATTCGACATAGCACTTCGCATCGATTAGCCCCTTAAACGTTCCAATTCGGACGAAGCGCCAATTCCAATCGTCAACAATAAGGACAAACGGATCGAGCAATGCGGGTTGCGCCAGCGTTATGCCGTCACGTTGGTCCACTTCTTCATGAGGCCCATCGAACAAATAGATATTGAATTGTCCAATAGAACGGAAGTCAACTCTGCGGAAATCCTGTTGCAAAAATCGGAACTGAATGTTCTCGGAAATGACCTTGTCCATATTCGAGAAGAATTCAGATCTCGGGCCGCCAAATTGCGACCAGTTGTCAATGCAAAGAGCTTGCGCGCTATTCCCGTACAGTGCCGCTGTGGCTGTAGAACCACCCCAGGAGCCTATCTCCAAATAGTGTGGATCAGGATAAACGCGTACCAGGTTGTTAACGAAAGATCTGTATTTTTGACCTGAAAAACCCTCGATGCCGCGTATTTCCTCTGGGAGCCTGCTAATACCTTGCTGAGCCTCATCGAAGCTATCCTTGAGAGCCACGCTCTCCCTAGACGCGGAAAAAGTTCCGTGGAAATGGATCAAGGGGAGTTGCCTGTTAGGTGCCAGCCACTGTCGCAGAGCCGCTCTTAGCTTCCATTCGCGCAGTGGCGGAGCTACATGCAATTGCTCCTTTATCCCTCGTACACCGTGGCTGGAATCCGGCCCCTGCCCGGATGTAGCCTGAGTAAGGCGCGAATTCAGTTCCTTGAGTTCCAGCTGCCGTCTGAGGAATTCTTCTTCCCACCTCTGTTTGGGGCTCAACATCCCACTTCCCACGTGGCATCCCGGTTTTGTGGCGAGCGTGCGGCAGGCAGGACGGGATGCTCCAGCTCATCGGCTCGCGTACCCGCCATGCTGAAAACGAATTGGTTTCCAAACGCCAGAATTTTACATTCCGTATCATCATGACTGCCACCCAAGAAAATCGAGCGACTGTCAGCCGCAACTGTGAATTCATCCTCCGAGAGGTCAACGTAGAGAACGGTTCCAGTTTTGACCTGCGCTGTTGCAGCGGAAATCGGGGACAGCAGGAACACGCATGCGATCCATTTCATTCCAGTGCTCAAAGCGCCGAGTTGATGTGGCCTCTTTGTTTCCATTGCAACGGAATACTTCCTCTATTTTGACAATGATAGCAGTGTTTTCCGTTCTAGGGCAGCCAACTCCTGGCAAGTCGTGCCGGTTCAACCGGTCGATGCAACACCCTATAACCAGTTGATCTGACACTACTTCCAATCGAGAATCAATCTGTGTGACAGGACTCAATCAGAACCTAAACAGGGCTTTTGTTTTGTTTGAATTGACGCACGCGAACAAAATCAGTCTCCTAGACCCCTACGAGAGGACTTTGGGCAAGTGTTGCAACGACCCATTGAGACCACCCGGCTTATCGGAATGTGGCTTTTCGGCCCGTACTGGCTCCGGACCACCCCATTTTGCGGAAACTCCAAACAACCAATTTTCGAGAACTTCGTTTGCCGGCAGCAGCAACCACGGGGAGTTACTGGGAGTGGCGCGGCCCCATGCAACCAAAGCGCTCCGGCCGCCTGCTTCGAAGAAAAAAACCGGGAGAAAACGTCTTCTCCCGGCCTACGAATTTCAACGCTGCTTCACTTGGTCCAGGCCGCGCGAACCGGCTGGCCGATCAGCAACGCCGGATCGGCGCCCTTGCGCGGGACGAACTTCTGCGGACGGCCGCCCCACACTTCTGCCGTGTAGAGGTTGCCGTCCTGGTCCACTCCGAACTGGTGCGTTCCCCACAGTCCGCCGGGCTCGGGGGTCATCGTGCCCCAGGTGTACAGCAGCTTTCCGTTCAAGTCGTACTTGTAGAACTTGAAGTTGCCGTGACCGTCCGACATCCAGAGATGTTGGTCCGCGGTCATGAAGATGTGATACGTCGCGGTGGGTCCGTCGCCGAGATACCACTGATCGAGGAATTTTCCATTTTCATCGAAGATCTGGATGCGCCGGTTGCTGCGGTCGTTGATGTAAAGCCGGCGCTGGTTGTCGATCGCGATGCCGTGCACGGTATTGAAGTAGTTCGGCCGCTTCTCATGGCCGCCGGCCTCGCCCCTCTCGCCCCACGCCATTAGGAATTTCCCATTTTTGTCGAATTTCACGACGCGCGTTTCTTCGTACCCGTCGGTGACAAAGAAAGTGCCGTCCGGCAGCCAAGCGATGTCGGTCTGCCGGCCGAAGGTTTCGCTCGGCGGACCGGTTTTCTGGATGTACGACGGGCGCGCGGTGTTGCCGGTCATCTTTGCGTTTCGCTCGGTCGTTGTGTTTAACGTGCCGATCGTCTGAAGAAGTTTCTTGCCGTCGTTGCTGAAAATCCGGATGACCTCGTGGCCGTCGTCGATGGCCCACACGCGCTTTTCGGGATCATAGGGACTGATCAGAATCTTGTGAACACGGCCCTGGGACAAAACATTCGGATTGTCCGGCTTGAACAGAGAATCCCACTGCGTCCACGCCTCTTTCACATTCCCCTCGGTGTCGTAAACCGTGATGATGTGTTTCCATCGGTAGTCCTTGCCATCGACGCCCATGTAATCGTCGGAAGCCTCGCCCGGGCTGGCGTAGGGGCCCACGGACGCGTTCCGCGTGTACATCCCGCGCCCAGGCACCTCCACGTGCGCCGTCAATCCGAAAGCAGTCTGGAGCTCGACGTACGCTTTCTTGGCGTTTGTTAAATCGGGCAGCTCGCCTCGCATCGCCACGAAAATGCGTTCCGGGTTCTGGGCGAATATTCCCTGGACCGCGCCCCACGTCCAGCCCTTCTCCTCCGGAAACAAAGTGGACAAGGGTTTGGGCCAGTTCGGGTCGACTCGATACGGGCCATCCACAAGTTCGTCGCTCGGGTTTGCTGGATCGACCCACTGACCCGCCGCTTTTTGCTGCGCCGCGCTCACCTTCTCGGTAGTCGAAAAATTTATCAACGTCATCACGCCAATCACGGCGCAGACAACCACTCCGATAACAATCGCTCGACCAGCCACTTTCATCGGCGTTCCTCCTCTGTTTAGCCTCTCGCGCTGCTTGTCCTCGTTTCGCAAAACGAGCGCAACCCCGGGAACGCCAATCTCCCGATTGGCGTTACGCAAATCGTCCGCTGCGGCGGAGAGATTGGCGATCCCAGGTTTCCATTTTGACTTCCCGCCCCGCTGATAACGTACACCCAAATGGGCAATCGTCGAGTCAGATTTTTGTTTCTGGCAAGCCCGTCTCGTGTACATAGGATTGGACGCGAACTATCTGGAGTCGAAGATCGCTACTTGCAAACCCTTTTGACATCAGAAAAGTTCTATAATCAAATGTTGTGAGGTGCATTCCCATGCCAACACGTTTATTTTTGAGTTTTGCATTTGCGTTCTCGATCCTGGCGTATGGCGCAAGCGCCGCGCCGGGCCAGCCAATCCCTCCCCCGAAGGTTGACGCGCCGCTCGCTGCGACGGCGGGAAAAGAGACGGCCGTTTTCGCCGGCGGCTGTTTCTGGGGCACGCAAGCCGTGTTTGAACGGGTGAAGGGAGTCCTCAAGACCACCGTGGGGTATGCCGGAGGTTCGGCGGCGACCGCGACGTACGATCAGGTCGTCACCGAAACGACGGGACATGCCGAATCGGTGGAGGTCGTCTACGATCCGTCTCGCATTACGTATGGCCAGTTGCTTCGTATCTTCTTTTCCGTGGCACACGATCCAACCGAACTCAACCGGCAGGGGCCGGACGTTGGCACCTCGTACCGCTCGGCCATCTTTTATTCCAACGACGAGCAGAAGAGGCTTGCCACGGCGTACATCGCACAGCTCGACGCCGCGAAAGTTTTTCCGAAACGGATCGTGACGGAAGTCACGCCACTAAAGGCCTTCTATCGAGGCGAAGATTATCATCAGGACTATGCGCTGAAGAATCCCAACAGCTCTTACATTCAGATTTGCGACCTGCCCAAGATCAGTGCCTTGAAGCAGCAGTTCCCCGAGTTGTTTGTAGATTACAAGGGGAAATAGGGATTCGATTTAGTGCAGTCGAGGCCAGATCATCCCGTTTCTCGGGAGCTGGCAGATAAAAGTTTTAAAACGCAGCGCGGAGGACACGCGCCGTGGCGGACAAACTAGTGCGACCTGCTGCAGCTCGTTTCTCCAGTGCCGTTACTACGCGGTTCTGGAGGCCGCCTGCTCTTGCGGCTCCGCCCAGCGCAACGCCTCAGAGCGGTCGCGGAACACCCGGATTCCGTATTCGCCCTGCGCTTCACGCATCATTTTGAACATGCTGGCAAATCCGAACTGTTCGTCCGTCGTAACCAGCACTGCGCGGCGGGAATGAGCCGAGAAGATCGTTGTGGCCGCCACCGATCGCACTTCCTCCGGGCTGAAATCGATTCCAGTAGCGGCGGTGCAATCGACGATCTGAGAACACTCCGGGTCGAAGTCGGGATCGCCCAGAAGCCGCCGCTGATGAGCCAATAAGTCTGCCGCCGTCACCAGGCCGGATGCGGTGCTAACGACCAAACGTCGCGCTTTGTCAATGTGATATGAGGCTGGCATAGCTTGTCCTCCTCTCGGGATGTTCCCTGCGTGGACGCAGGAGGGGACCGTCTTCACAGAATTTCGAATTGGGCCTAACTTAGGCGCATCCTACTCTTCTCTTGCCTTCGATACAATAAATTTGCGACAGGAGCAGGCTCAGCGATATATTTTCGCTGGCCGACCGTCCGGTGTAGGATCACACCAGGTTCCACAGCGCATCAGAATCTCAGGTACTTCAAAAATTGTTGGAGGTTACTCCATGCAAATGAAACCTAGTCGTTTTCTGACGAGACTATTTCTATGCGCGGCCTTCGTGACCCGCGCCACAACGATCTGGTTCTCAGTTCCGACATCGCTGTTATTCGCCAAACCGGTCGACAACGCTGCCGCGGCAGCCTACGTTACAACTGCTGAGATTGACGCTGCCCTGCGGCAAATGCCTCCGACCAGCACGACCTTTGACAAACCGATTAAGACGGTCGACACGGGGGCCTACAAAGTTACGATCGTGATCCTCCGGCGGATACCGGGGAAAACTCCCGACAGTTCCCTCTTGCACAGCAGGGTGACGGAGGTCTACCAAATCCTCACGGGCGCAGGGATGTTTGAGACCGGAGGCACGCTCGTGGGCGGCAAACCTGTCGACCTCACTTCAGAAGCCGCTGGCCCGAGCATCAGAGGCACGATTCAAGGCGGCGAGAGCCGCCGGATGGGGCCGGGCGATGTAGTCGTGATTCCTCCGGGCGTGCCACATCGGTTCAGCAGTCTCGAAGGAACCATAACTTATTTGGTAACTCGCATCGAGGCGCCCCGTCCTTAAGGGAAGGCATGTGGAATGGCTGACGAGTCTTCATCGTATGATATGCAAGTGTTGGCCGACATACTTATACGACACCCGGAACCCCAAGAGCACGATTCCGTGCGAGCGTTGGTGACGACGGTTGCGAACGAAACCTTCGGAGACCTCTTCGCTCCGTCCCCTGTTCCCCTCAAGCTTGAAGACGATGATTGGTCTCTGGCTTGGGTGGCTGTGTCTGACGCGAAGATTGTCGGTGTGGTCTTAACGCGCCAGGAATGGATCAGCGATCTTTGGGTGCTTCGTGAAATCCGGAGACATGGCGTTGGTCGAAGATTGCTCGCGCAAGGTGAATCCGAGATAGCTAGTCGTGGTCACAGCATGTTCCACCTTCGTGTCGTTAAATCCAATAAAGTGGCCGTCCAATTCTATCTTGGGCAAGGCTGGCGAATTGGGCGCGAGTTTCCGCACGAGAAGTTTCAACATCAGATGTTTGAGATGGTCAAATCGGAACAAACTGTCTCGACTTCCAAATAAGCCCGTTCATCTGGAATGGTCATCACTCGGTCAAATTTTCGCCAACCGGCCCGCCAAGGGAATTCTCGCCATTGAGCCGCCATTGAGCCGCTTGACTTGGGGCTCACGTGGCTCTACTCTCTGCGCCGAAGGGTTAGGAGCGCCTTCCCACTATGACCTTAACGACCTTGAAAAAATATTTCCGCGGGCGTAAGTACGCGTGGCTGCTACTCGGGATGCTCGCCGCGGCGTTGCCCTTGGCGGCTGCGACGGCCCGGATCTATGTCGCAAACAGAGGCGGAACCACCATTGACGTGATCGACACTGCGACGAACAAGGTCGTGGAGGTGATCAAAGGCATCGAGTCACCCGAGGTGATCCGATTCTCTCCCGACGGAAGCCGGCTCTACATCACCAGCAGGAGCGAAGACGTCCTCGATGTTCGAGATCGCAAGAGCGGGAAGACCATCAAGAAAGTGCCTCTCAGCGGTTGGGCCAATGATGCGGGAGTCACAAGTGATGGAAAGCTGATTGTCATCTGCATCCGCAATACCGGCACAGAGGCGGTGGATGCCGGGGCGCTCGATATCATTGACTCCAAATCCCTGGAGAAGATCAAAAGTATTCCTGTGAGGCGCGGTCTTCACGACGTGGCATTGACAGGCGACGGCAAGTTCGCGGCCGCCGGCTCCCCAGGGGGACAGTTCATAACCGTTTTCGATCTCCAAAAGATGGAAGTCGCCTGGGAGGTCCAGTATGACCAGGGAGTGCTCCCGGTAATTATCGAGAGTAACCCCGACGGCTCGGGGCACCGGATCTTCGCAAACCTCAACCGAACGAACGGATTCTCAGTCGTGGATTTTACGACCCACAAAGAAGTGGCGAGAATCAAGAATCCCGACGAACCCTCCGGGTTCCCTCCAGGTTGCGAAGGCATCAGCCACGGCATCAACATCTCGCCGGACAATAAAACTCTCTGGACCAACAGCCGGCCGGCCAACGCTGTTTTCGTCTACTCTCTCCCCGACCTCAAGCTGATGGGGCATGTCTCCCTGCCCGAAACCGAGGTTCCGGGAAAGAACCCAAGAGGCGGCGGACCTGCCTGGATCACCTTCACTCCCGACAGCAAGACCGTCTACGTTTCCACTTGCGGGACCAAGTCGATCACCGCGATCGATGTGCAGGCAATCAAAGAGGTGACTCGCATTCCCGTCCACGAGATGCCCGACCGGATCAGCACGTTGGTCCTGCGTTGAAGATGTGATTCGGACCTTTGCACGAGCCGCGGAACTTCTGGCCGTAACACAGACTTTGAGCTGGCAAATGTGAGGTGATTATGATTTCAAGAGTTCTGCCAAAAATAATCTTTGCTGGTTTCCTGGTAGCAGCTGGCGTCCTGTTGTACGTCTTCGTTCCCCGTGTTACGGCGCAGACTTCCGGGGGCCCCGATGCCCAAGGGCCGCAGCTTGATTACGCGTATTTCAAATCGAATGTCGAGCCCATCTTCCTGAAAAAGCGGTCGGATGAACACGCCCGTTGCTACGTTTGCCATCAAGTTATGCGTCACGGTGGCGGACCTCTTAGCCTCGACATGCTTCCACAAGGGGCGAGCTTCTGGACCGAGGAGCAGTCTCGCCATAACTTTGAAACCGTCTCGAAACTGGTGGTTCCCGGCAAGCCGGAATTGAGCCTGTTTCTGCGAATGCCGATGGCGCCGGAAGCGGGCGGCCTCGCCGACACTCACCAGGGCGGCAGGCAATTTGCTTCCGAGGACGACCCGGACTGGAAGAATATGAAGGCGTGGGTGATGGGGCAAAAAGCTGGAGGTTCCTCGACACCGTAGTCGAAAGAGTTTATGAAGAAATCTCTTCCCTAGTTAGGTTAGATGTGACAGTGAAAAAATATAAAACATCGCTTTCTAAAGATCGATGAATCGTCAATGTTGATGACTTGCATTTCCCCCGTTTCGCGATAGAGTATTTCTCCTTTTCGATTGATGAATTCCTGCCGCAATTTTCCGCCTTCGTCTCGTTCCAGGACCGCGCCCATACCGTCGTCGAAGCTCTCCGCCCCTTCGAATCTTGGTGCAATAACACTCTCGCCTGAGGGATTGATATAGCCCCATCGGCCGCCGATCTTTGCAGGGGCAAGTCCGTCACAGAAGTGAAGGGCATCTTCGAATTTTGGTGGGATCGCCCACTGTCCCTGGCGGTTGATGAAACCAGCCCTCCTGGTCGCGCCTTCGCCGACGAATACCGCGGCCAATCCTTCTTGAAATGGGAGCTCGGGGACGTACGTGAATTGTGGTGCGACGACCATCTTTCCGGCCGTGTCGACGAAGCCATACTTGCCGTGGGAAATCTTGAGAGCAAGTCCCTCGCCGAACTCGCCCGCGCCGCGCATGACTACCTTTCCTGCGTGGTCGATGAGCTCATTCGAATTTTTGCGATTTTCGGGATCATAAAGCGATACGAGCGCCAGCCCGGATTCGAAGGGGAAGGCATTCTCAATGTGCTGCTTGGCGACGAGAGGGGGCCTGATCACGACGGCGCCGCTCCTGTCGATGTATTCCCATTGGTCTTTCAGATGGACCGCGGCCACGCCTTCGCTGAATCGACCCACCTCATCAAATTGGGGCGGGATCACCGTTTCGCCGCGGCGGTCCATGTAACTCCAGCGGCCGCCTTCAAGGGGCGCCAACCCCTCTGAAAACTGTCCCGTGTTCGCCGAGGGGACAGTGAGAACCACTTCCCCATCGCGAGTCAGATAGGACGTGGAGACCGGTCCGTTCGGGCCGCAATCCACGAAGCGAAACAGACCGTCCGAAAAGTCGTCCGCAAAATCGACACCCGGATTGTCTCCACCACCGCAGGTGCGCCTGGTGCTGAGGATTTGGCCGTCGTCGCGCATAAGAACTTCGTCGGTTAAATTCCCATGGTTGTCCACATACCCGCCAAGAACGCGTGCGTTCACGGTCGAGCACCCTTGGACAGTCTCTGCTTGGAGCGCCAGAACACCGAAGTGCCCGAGCAAGAGAAGCGCGAGACATGGCAGGGCAAAGCGGATCGGCCGCGAGGCAGCCTGCAATCCGGCCCGTGATGTAGACTTTGTGGCCACCATCGGCGCGGTCATCCCCCCCTGTTGGACCCATTGTCGCAAATGTTGGCGTAGTCGTCATCGTGAAATAGTCTGGTGGGCGTGTCGTCGCACGAACAGGATTTCCACGATGCAGTATCACTACGCTTCAGCGGGTCATCTACAGGCTGCCCGTGTGAACAATGCAACTCTCAAGTCCCGAGAAGGCCTCTTCCTGAGATTTGACCCCGGAACCTCTGTCCCCTCGAGTCTGCGAGAGAACTCAAGATTGGCTCGGTTTTTGTATTGCCCGCCTCCAGGCGGGCACATTGGAATCAAGCACATGCCCGCCTGAAGGCGGGCGCTACACGAATCAAAACCGAGTTCTCACGTACACTCCTCGGGGTCAACACTGCTTGCAAATTCGTTGTTTCGAGAGCGGGAGAAGCGTAGGATGCACGAACGAGAAGTCTAAATCGGAAATTTAGGTTGAGTATTTCTAGATGGATTCGTAACAGCGTTCAAGGAGTCCTGAAATTATGCGAAAGCAGTGGATCCTCGCTGTTCTTCTCCTGAGCGCAGTATCGTTGGTTTCAGCTTCCCTGTTCGCTCAGGATGATGCGCCACCAAGTCCGCCCCAGCAGGGCGCCGCTGCTCCGCGGCAGATGCGCGGCCCTGCGCCTCCCGTCCCCGGCCCTCCCCACGATCCTCACGATTTGACTGGAGTGTGGAACGGGCGACGCGGCTACGGCGGCAGTACATTCGGCAGGACAGCGCCCGAAATGACAGAGTGGGGACAGCAGCAATTCAAGCTGGCCAAGGCTTCCAACAATGGCGAGTACAACCTCAAGGAGACGAACGATCCGATCCTCACCAAATGTTTGCCTCCGGGCACGCCTCGCATTTATCTCCAGCCGGTTCCGATGCAGGTGATTCATACTCCAAAAGCAGTCCTATTCATCTACGAGTATGACCATCTCGTTCGCTACATTTTCACCGACGGGCGCAAGCATCCCGACGACATCACTCCGACTTACATGGGCCATTCGATCGGCCGCTGGGACGGTGATACTTTCGTTGTGGATACGGTGGGCTTCAACGACAAGACGTGGCTCGACCGCGTCGGCCATGCCCACAGCGATCAATTGCACGTGATCGAGCGTTTTCACCGGATCGATCAGAATAATCTGGAACTCGACATCACAATGGAAGACCCCAAAGCGCTGGCCAAACCGTGGGACGTGCATTTCGGCTTTTCGCTGCATGCAGACTGGGACATCCTGGAGCAGGCCTGCACCGACAACGCCTCGTTCGTGGACTTCGAGAAATAGCGAATCCAATTTTTCCTTTTTGAGACTGAAAAAAAGGCCTAACGCTGAGGGCTGTATCGTGTTCACCTCGGCGGGAGCGATCCGAGATACGCGGAGATTGAAATAATGTCGTCTTCGGAAAGATTTGCAACCACTTTCTTCATCGGCTCCACGGCAGCGCCGTCGCTCGATCCATTCTGAATGCAGATGAGTTGCCGGGCGAGATAGACCGGCTGCAAGCCAGCAAGTCTTGGTACTTCACCGAGACCCTTCAGGTCGTCCCCGTGACAGCCCGCGCATTGAATCGTCTTCCCAGACGCGCCAGTCTTCACCATCGCCTCTCCCTTGGCAATGCTGCCGGGAGGAACGTAAGCCAGAAAAGGAGAGTGCGGATCGCGATCCGCTGTTCGGACCGGATCGACCGGTGTTTCGATGATGCGATGGCCGATCAGTTCCGTGCCGCCTGCAGGGTCCAGAAGGCGATGGCGCGCCGCGGAACTGACGTAGGTCTTGGGCGGCGTGGCCGTTTCGATGACTTTCACCCAGGGGATCGGCTTGATTGCCGCGTAGTATTCAGCCGCTTGCCGCACCTCTTCATCGGAGACGACTTTCGCAATCGGGCCCATGCGATCGTCGTCCTTCCGCGCTCCAGTTTTGAAATAGCTCATCTGGCGCACGATGTACTCGGCGGGGAGGGCGGCAATGTCGGCGGATTCGGGATGTCCCTGTCCCGACATAAGGTGGCAGGTGCCGCATGCCATCTTGGCCGCTCCGCTTTCATCTTTCACGATTCGCGGAGCGGGACCGTGTTCCTCGGGAAACCAATCGGGCGGATTTCCGCTGCTCGTGACTTGCGCGGGGTCAAGCACTTTGGCGCTTCCCGGCACGCTCACCGGGCCTGTCGCCTTCACATTGGGCGGCTGCACCTTGTCCGGAATGTTGTACGCCCACGAGGGAAGACCATTGGGAACCGACTGCGGCACTTGCGCGGCAGCGGGCAAGGACGCAAGCGAAACGAGAGCCAGAATCCTGATCCAATAGCTCATAAACTTAGGTCCAAATCAACGCAGACGAATATACACCCGAATGTCAAATTCTGAAAAAGGCGGCGCCGTGTTGGCGCTCCGGACAATCTCAGTTTCACGTGATTGTGGGCTGACGAAGTCGGTGTACAATCACGGCCATCTCGGCGTCAAAACAGAAATTCCGGCTAAAACGGAGATCCGGCCTGAACGCGCTGGAATCTTCATTCCGTTTCTCACCGGGGGAAGGAACTTCATGGAACCCAAGAGCGCGATGATGATGTTTGGAACGACGTTTTTCATTTTCCTTGCGGTGATCTACGTCTACATGGCTCTGGCGCTCATGACCATCGCCACCAAGACGAATACTCCAAACGGTTGGCTTGCCTGGATTCCCATCGCCAACATCTTCCTGATGTTCAATATCGCCGGGAAGCCCGCATGGTGGTTCATCCTGTTTCTGATTCCGTTGGTCAACATCGTGATCGCAATCATCGTCTGGATGGCCATCGCCGAGGCGCGGCACAAACCGAGCTGGTGGGGCATATTGATGATCGTGCCCGTCATTAACATCATCGTCCCCGGCTATCTCGCCTGGTCCGATTGATTCCTCTCGCATTAAGGATTGGTTGGCTTTTAACCGATTCGGTAAGGCCCGCGGAGCGAATTAGATCGCGGCCGCGACGTCGCGATGAATTTCGAGCAGCTTTTTCAGCGACTGGTCGGCCGGGCGCCGGCACAGGCCGCATTCCGTGGCCACTCCTGTCGGTCCGGAATAATGCCGCTTGAAGGCCGCCAGCCGCCTCAAGCTTCCTTCCACTCCATCGGTGTAATGTACGAGGCCCGCGTAGACGGTGCCATCCCCGAACCGGAGATTTTTGCAGTGCGATTTCCTGACTCAGGATGTGTTGCTTATCTCGGGGCAAACTAAATTTCTCACAAGTGCGCCGTGGCTATGCTCCGACGGCTAAACGTTTGACAGAGACACAGGGCCGTCCATTACAATCTCGACGCGCGACAAGAGAGAGGAGAAATACATGCATCATCTGCTACGCGCAGAGGACGTAAAGCTCGTGCCCACCTATTTGGGGAATAGCAAATCGTTTACCCGTTGTTCCCTGGTCGATGGAACTTCCGGTTCGGTGCACATGGGGCTAGGGTTGTGCGCCCTCAAAGCGGGTGGCGTGATTAACACGCATCTCCACTCATTCGAAGAGAGCTTCTACGTTCTCGAGGGCCAACCCACGCTCATCCTGGACGGCGACGCCTATCCGCTTGTGCCCGGCGCTTGCGGCCTTGTTCCGGTCGGTGTGCCGCACGCGTGGCTCGGGCCTGCGAAGGGCAGCGCGAAGTGGATCGATATGCTGGCCCCGCAGCCGCGTGCGAAGGGTAAACCCAACGACACGTTTTTCACGGGCGCGCCCGCGCAGTACGACATGAAACAGCTCGACATCCGCGACCCGCGTTCCCGGCACCTGTTTCGAATGCTTGAAAGCGATATTGTGCTCGACGAGCTCAAGGCCGGCTCGCGCGTCGGCGCTCCGACGGTGTCCGCGAGCATGTCCACCGCGCTTCTCGCCTACAGCGGGATCGCGCTAAAAATGCTCGTGGATCAGCGTCTGGACGCGCAGCTTTCAACCATGTTCATGATTGAATACCAGCCCGGCGGCGTCGCACACCTGCACGACCACCCTCTGGAGGAATCGTATGTCATTCTTTCCGGCAGTGTCGAAGCAGTCGCCGATGACGCCCGCTACACGCTTCACGTAGGCGATGCGTTCTGGACCGGCGTCGGCTGCGTCCACGCCTTTTACAACACGAGCAAAGGAACCGTGCGCTGGCTCGAGACCCAGTCCCCTCAGCTTCCGCCGAGGTACGGGTACCGATTCAACCGTGACTGGGAGTATCTCAAGGAGAAGCTCGCAGCTCCTTCTTCAACGCGAAAAAAAAGGCGCTGATGCGACAGGCCAGCATCACCGAAAGTGATCGGCAGATAGAAAGACCGTGCACGTAGTGGTTGAGCGCAAATCTCTTAACGGACGGGAGGCGGTATGTCTGACCAAGGCAGTGTTGTAATCGTGGGGGGAACTTCAGGTCTCGGACGGCAGGTCGCTCAGGTGCTCGCGGCTCGCGGAGACGACGTCGTGATCACTGGCCGCGACAAGGCTAAAGCTGAGGCCGTCGCCGCGCAAATCGGCGGCCGGTGCCGGGGCCTGGCATTGGATCTCGCCAATCCGAATGAGATTGCCGGCCGCCTCGCGCAGATCGGCCAGGTGAAAAGCCTGGTCATCGCGGCGATCGAACGAGATGACAACAGCGTGCGCAAATTCGATATTGCCCGCGCGACGCGGCTCATGACGCTGAAGCTCGTGGGTTACGCCGAGGTCATTCATGCGCTTGCGACGCGCTTCGAGCCGGCAGCTTCGATCGTCCTTTTCGGCGGGCAGGCGAAGGAACGGCCCTATCCCGGCTCGACCACCGTCTCTACCGTGAATGGGGGCATAGCCACCATGGTGCACACACTCGCTGTGGAGCTCGCACCCATCCGCGTGAACGCGATTCATCCGGGGATCGTCGGCGACAGTCCGGCCTGGAGCGGAAAACCGCCCGAGGTCCTCGAACGAGTGAGAGTTCGCACGCCGACAGGACGGTTGCCGACTATGGCGGACATCGCCGACGCCGTGATCTTTCTCCTGGAAAACCAGTCGGTAAATGGCGTCAACCTGAGTGTTGACGGCGGTTGGTTGCTTCTCTAACCGTTTGAAATTCGGCATGTAAAAAATTGTTCGGATCGGCAGCGCACCGGTATAGTGGCGCCGTTCTGACAATGGCGCCGCGCCGCCCACGCGATGCACCAATCAAAGGTAACTGCAAAACCGACTTTACATTAACAGGCCTTCTCATTGAAGGACTTGGCGTAACAACAGTCCCAGAGTAATCTTCCGAATCGAATGTCAGCTTCAAACGCAGCGCACGGCTCACGAATGCCCGAAAAACTTACGAATGACCAAAAGCACGAACGCTTTTGGTGCGGCTTTACACATCTTCGAGTTGCATGGATTTTTGTAGCCTTCTGCGGCTGGGCAGTGTTTTTGAATTGGAGGGACCTGGACAAACCTCTTCCGCGACCTGATGTTATTGAGCTTCTGTTCTACGTGCTCTTTGTCGTGGTCTACGCGCCAATATTGTGGATGGTTCTTCGGTGCTTCACAGAGCGATTTGTGATTGGAATAGCTACGGTTCACATGGCGATTACAATATTTTCTTGGTTTGTGCCGAGTCTTTTCGTGTCCAGCCACTTTAATCCAGTAACAGAGTCAATTCGCCGGGCATTTCTTGCTCTGTGGATTGTCGCTTTCCTGTTGAGCTTAAACATGCCTGTCCAGGCGGTTCGGAATCCATACGTCGAGCTTGAGAAAATTCCTTCGGGCGCGGGAAATCGAAGATTGCTTGTCTTGTGCGCTGTTCTGGTAACCGGAATAGTGGTTGGTGCTCTCCTGTACTTCGTTCCTTAAGATAGGTCGTTCTTAGCGAGGAACCTCTCCAGTGCCTGTGAAGTTGTGCCAGCTCAACCGGTCGATTCAGCCCCATATAACCAGTTGCTCTAGCAATACTTCCCATCGTGAATCAATCTGTGCGATAGGACTCAATCAGAACCTAAACAGGGCTTTTGTATCGTCTCGTACACGAACGGAGAGTTGCTCGCTTTTAGTTGGTGAGATTGGCGAGCATATGACGAATCAAGACGGAGGCGAAGAAAAACGGCGCAATCATCAGGAGTCCGACTACGACCAGATAGACCCAGGCCCACGGGTTGGCGAAATTCAACGAGTACCAGTTTATCCGATCGAACAATAACAGGGAGCTGCGCTGGGGCAAAAAGATACCCTTCAAACCAGTACTGGGCGGGTTTTGTAGCGGCGGCGCAATCAGCATGACAACGACCCTTATGACGACGCCCAACATGGGCGGGGCCACTAGGCCCGCTACGATCCAAGAAAGAGGGAGAGCTTGTAAGTTGTCCACTGGACCGGCTCGTTAGGCGCAATCATAACGTATCTCCGTTTTATCAGTCAATAATTAAATAGCTAATTATTGGAGCGGCAGCAAGCCGGCTCTGGCGCTTGTCTCATTTGGACAGGGACATTGGATCAGGCGAAAGTACAAGTGACAACTGGCTGAGCGGCCAGTTGAATCTCCGCGAACGCTGAGAGACGATTGCTGCAGATCGCAAGAATCTCAGGATCGCCTTGCAATGGCCTTGATCCACTCTGAATGCCCCAGTGGGAGGGTTCGATGTCATCTAATCAGGTCGCGTACGCGCAAAAACGCCGCAGCTCGCGCATTGAAAAAGCCTTGCCGCTGGCGGTGCAGGGCATGGACGCCCTCCGTGCACCCTACCGGGAGGAAGTTACAACTTCCTCGATTAGCTGTCACGGCTGCACCTACAAAATGAAACATGAGGTCCTTCCCGGTGAAATCGTGATTCTGGATATGATGCAGCGCGCGAAAGGCCCGTCGGAAAGCTCCAATCGAGCGCGAGTGAAGTGGATTCAAAAGCTCAACACCGCCGCGGATCCGGCCTACGACGTTGCCGTGGAATTTGAAATCGCCGGCAATATCTGGGGCCTCCCATCGCCGCCGGAAGATTGGTTTCCCGCGCAGGGGAACAAAGCGGCAGAGGCTAATCCTGGACGAGAACTCCGGCTGGTATCGCGGACCGAACCGCAAACCATGCAGAACAGGAACGGGGGAACAAACCAGGGTTCCGTTTTGAAGAAAACTGACGCGGCCGCTTCCCTGTCCCCTTGGTTCTCCGACCTTATAGGCGGCTTAAGCAATCAGATTCAATCCACGGTCTCTGAAATCGCGGCGGTAACCCTCACGAATGAAAGGAACCGTTACCTGGACGAATTTCGCGCCCAACTGCAGATCGAAGCGGCTGGAACGATTGAGCGCGTGATCGCGACCTCGAAAGATGAGCTGGCCCGGCGGGCGTTGAAAGCATTGACCGAGACGTCGGAGAACACAGTCCGAACGAGCCACGAGCGCTTGATCGGGGCAATCGAGCAAGATCTGGATAACGCCAGGCAGCGCATGCTGGTTCATGGGAATGAACTGAACCATCGCGCCGACAGCATGGCGGCCTGCACGATTGAGAAGCTGGAACGCTCGCTCGAAACCTCGCACACGGAAGCGGCAGCCCGGTTCGTGTCCCGGCTGCGGGAACAGGTCGCCCCCGTGCTGAATGAAGCAAGAGCGGATCTTCAGAACCTGGTGGCTTCCCAGACCGTTTTCAAGGAAGAATCACAAGCCATTTATACGCGGGTCACGAACGAACTCGAAACCGGCGCCAATGCAAAAATGATGCAGGCTCACGGCGAACTGGACAAAAGCTCCGCCGCAGTCTTGAACCAGTGCAACGAAAAGCTGCGCGAGCTTTCGCGAATTTTCGAGAACACCGCCCAAGATACGATACGGATCCTGATCGCGTCGGCCACGGGCGACGCCAAAAAGAACCTGGAAGAGCGAGCCGCGGAAATTTCCAGCAATTTCACCGATCAGCTCGAAGGTCATATCCGAAATTATCTCGAATTCATCGGCGACTCGATCGCTGAGTTTCCAAAGAAAACTCCGGCCTCATAACTCAAATCTCTTTTGGTCGCCGCCGTCACTACGTCGCACGTCGCGCGGCCGGAATTTGAATTCACCGCAGACCGATTGCTCCCCGAGCGGATGCAACCCTCCGGAACTCTTTCCTCTCGTCCTCCGCGCCAAGAGAACCTGTGCTAGGATTCACTCGAACTTCAGATCATACTGCCCGTCGGAGTTGCACAAACCGGCCATGACAATGATCAAGGAGGACGCCGACTATGGGTCTAACCAGACGCACCATACTGGCAGCGGGCGCCGCGGCAGCGGCAACGGCCGCCTTGCCGCGCGCCTTTGCTCAGCAGGAGAGCAAAGGAGGAACTGGTAGGTTCTACGAAAAAGGCTCCGCTCGAATCTACTATGAGGAGGCCGGCGCGGGTTTCCCGTTGATGCTGCTTCCCGGCGGGGGATTGAACTCCACCATAGCCTTCTTCAGCGGCAACTCGCCCTTCAACGCCATTGAGGAATTCAAGGGCCAGTATCGCTGCATCACCGCGGACTTGCGCAACGCCCCCAGCGGCCAGTCCACCGGCCCTGTCGAGGTCGACCGGCCGTGGGAGTCCTACGCCGACGACCATCTCGGCCTGATGGATCACCTGGGCATCGACAAGTTCATGGTGATGGGCTTCTGCATCGGCGGCCCTTTCATCTGGAGTCTCTTGAAGCGCGCCCCCGATCGTGTTGCCGCGGCTGTGGTGGCGCAGCCCGTGGGGTGGCGTCCGGAGATGCGCGACCGCAAGTACCCGGGCGCATTTTGGACGACCTGGGGTCCGATGATCAACGCCAAGCGCCCCGAGATTACGCTGCAGACGGCCGACCAATTTGTGACCAGGATGTTCGAAACCAATCCCGACTTCGTCTTCACCGTGACGCGCGATTTCGTGCGCGGTTGCCAAAACCCGGTGCTGATCATGCCGGACGACGTCCCCCCGCACCCTTACGCCCCCGCCATGGAGTGCGCGATGCTCGCGCCGAAATCCGAAGTGAGCATCTTCCCCTGGAAAGAGCCCAAAGAGCGGATTCCGCTGGCAGTGCGCCAAGTCCATTCTTTCCTCAAGGCGCACCAGTCTGCGTAGACGGCGGTATCTGTTTCTGTACGACAGGGCCGGGGCGTAACCGTGAAAGGTTCGACGTGGCGTCAGTTTTCTCACATGCAGTAGCTGCTCTTGGTATCGGAGCCTGCTTCTACACCCCTCGCATTCCAAAGCGAGTCTGGGCGATTGGTGCCCTTTGCTCTGTTGTTCCGGACCTTGATGTCATTGGATTCCATTACGGCATCCATTACGGCGACTTTTGGGGTCACCGGGGGTTCACGCACTCGATTGTCTTCGCCGCCCTTGTAGGCGCCGTTGCCTTACTTGTACCGTTTCGCCGCAGTCTGCCCAGCATCAGCAGATTCTCTTTGTGGATGTATTTCTTTCTCGCCACTGCGAGCCATGGTTTTCTAGATGCCATGACCGACGGCGGTCTTGGGATCGCATTCTTTGCTCCATTTGACAATCGCCGCTATTTTCTTCCGTGGACTCCCATTCGAGTTTCGCCCATAGGCATCGAGCGCTTTTTTACCGCTCGCGGCCTTGCCATTCTCCAGAGTGAATTGCTTTGGATTTGGCTTCCTGCAGGGTTACTCGCAGTCTCGGCCTGGATGATCCGCCGAGGCGACTTTGCCGCTTCTGATGTTTAACGCTTCCGGCGACATTCGGATAACCCTTCTCACAGGACTTGGGTTGGGGTTCCAGTAGGGGTATTCTTGTCCGCACTGTGTTCCGAAGCGCTTCCAACCCGTACGAACCAGACGCGACCAGGCTGCTCTTCGGTTTGCGGACCGAGTGCGTGCTTTGGTTGTACCTGATATCGGTTCTCACACTAGGTGGCATAGGATGTGGCTCTCCAGCGGCTCCAGCGGCCCCAGCGGCACCAACCGCGCCGCCTTCCTCCACAGCACCGTTCGGGCACGTCTTCATCGTGGCGGAAGAGAATGCGAATTACACAGACGTAATCGGAAATCCGTCTATGCCTTATCTGAATGGCTTGGCCAATCAGTACGGCCTGGCTACGCAATACTATGCGAACGTAAAGTCGTCGATCAGCGACTACTTCCTGTGGACCACCGGTCAAAGCCTGACGACCGACAATAGTCTGACCCCAATCACTTTCCCTGTTTCAGTGGATAACGTAGTCCGGGAGTTGTTGGCAGCAGGTAAGACATGGAAGCAGTACGCCGAATCCATCCCTTCGGTTGGATATGTGGGAGGCGACGCGACCGGTCCGGATGGGGGCGCGTTCCTCACGCGCCACGTTCCCCTGCCTTATCTGACAGACGTTCAAAACATTTCGAGTCAGAGGCAGAACATCGTACCGTTCACCCAGCTTGCAACAGACCTGGCGGCCGGCACCCTGCCCAATTATGGATTCATTTCACCGAACGGGTGTAACGACGGAGATGATTGCAGCTCCAACACGGCGGACAATTGGCTGAAAACAAATATCGATCCATTAATCAAGAGCGCGCAATTCCAAAAAGATGGCCTGCTGATCATCGATTTCGACGAGTCAGGGAACGACACCACGAATGGCGGAGGTCGGGTTGCGGTCGTCATCATCAGCCCGTTTGCCAAGGGCGGTTATCAGTCTACGACGTTCTATCAGCACGAAAGCGTACTTCGCTTGATGCTCGAAGGTTTAGGCGTGACGACCTTACCCGGAGCGGCCGCCACTGCGCCGAAGATGTGGGAGTTCTTCACCTTCACCCCGCCCTCTTAAAAATCGGCCACGCGCTATTGGATGGCGGTATCCGGTGCCACCACCTCTTCCTGCCAAAAATATATTTTCTTTGATTTAAGCGGTCGAATTTGAAAAGCCGAAGCGTGTATTTGTTTCTGCGGGGCCTTATCATCTCTCTCCACTTCCCGATAAGCTTCTCGAAATGTGGCCGTACCGCTTCTTAAAGCTTAAAGAGTTAACCGCATACCCACGAAGCAGTTGGCCGAAGGGACGGGTTAAACTGGACTGACATTTCACTGAACCTCAGACCAGTAGTTTTTAAGGAAGCGTTCGAGGTAGCCTGATGGAGCACGATACGCCCATACCAGCTCCGTGGGAGGGAATACGTGTTCTGCGAATGTTGCGGCCTGAGCTTCCTGCCCAAACAATCTGTGTGCACCCGCTGCAATACGGCGGCGATGCGTCACTGGTTTCAGCTGATGAGCCTGGTGACTTTGACGGTGGCAGTGCTTTGCAATGGCCTGGTGGGGCTGCTGGTGCTTCCGCGGCTCACCGGGGGACGCCACTCGCACTTCGTGTTCCGGGCCTGGCTGTGGTTTGACCGCGAAGCGGCGATTTACGGCTGGGTGCCAATCGCCTTCGGATTGCTCGCGTGGGACTATTTCGTCTGGAAGGCGGCAAGGCCGAAGGTCAAGGGTTGGTTCACGCGCAAGCTGCTCACATTTTCGCTTGCGGCCGGGCTGGCGCCGATGCTGCCCTGGTGGATTCCCGCAGGCCAGCCGCCGGGGGAATTCCTGTCGATGATCGGGAAGTATCCGGGCGTCCCTTCCCTTCTGGCATGGGGCGTGGTCCTTGTGGTCGCGGTGCTCCTGTGTATGAACGCGGAATCGCGCGACTACCTGCTGGGCCATGGGAGGGCGCTAAGCGTGGTCAGCCTGGGACTGCTCTTGCTGGTGCTGACGATGACCGTGGTGGGTTGGGCCGTCACCTATTGAGACCTCCGCATTCTGGCGCCTTGAGCCCATCCTCATCCCCTGCAGCTCGACATGAAATTTTGCTCCGTTTAGTTCCGATTGATTCTGAACGCGGGCGGAAACCCCGGCCAAGTCCTCTCATCATTATCGGAAGGTGGGCTCGAACCTCTACGTCAACTCAGGGGCCGCTAAGTCGATCTGTAACTGAATAGTTTTTGGCATTCTTTGCGGAGGAATCCACCGATGACCGGGATGCGGTGATTGCCCTTCTTGAAGATGAGTCGGCAGGGGATAAGACAGGCTCGCCACTTGTAATCTTCCGTACCGCGCTTGCGTCCATACGCGTCAATGTCTTCCTGGGAAACGCCGTAGACGACGGCGCCAATTCTGGACCAGACGCAGGCCCCGGCGCACATGGCGCAGGGCTCGTGCGTGGAGTAAAGAATGAAGTCGGGAAGGTAGCGGCCATATCCGCTGGATACGTATTTGAGAGTTTCGAGCTCGACGTGTTTGATGCTTGATCCCGAAGTTTTCACGCGGTTCCCCGCGCTGGCAACAACCACCTCGCGTTTGGCCGTGAGCCGCGTAATGACCGCGCCAATGGGGTAGTCGCCTCGGTCGCCGGCCCGCTTGGCCTCCGCGATAGCCAGCTCCATGTACTTCTTTCCCGGTTTATACGAAGCAGAGATCATGTTCTTAGTTTATATCCTTCCGCAGAAACGTGGACGCAGAGGTGTTGACGAATCCGCATCAGCGCGTCCCGAGCAGTACCTCGATCTGAATGGGGAAATTGCGAAGTATTCAGCCCCACCGATTTGTCGGCAGGCGATTTGCGTACGGGTTGCGCATCTGCGTGGGCCGCGACGATGTTGGAGAGACTAGCCTCTCCCTTTGGACCGAGCTTTCCCGCTCCGCTCAAATGTGGCTGCATCCACGGACATCATTCCCGCCCCGACCGCTGCCAGCGCGAACGACGCAAGCGCCAGCATCAATGGCAGCCCGTACCCGTCCACGTTGTGGAGGCCGGAGTGTGGCAGGTTCACTTTCCAAACCGCGATTCCCATTTCCACCGCGAGGAACAGCCCCGCGATCCGCGTAACAAGGCCCACGATCAGCAGAATCCCGCCGAAAAACTCCATGCCCCCGGCCAGGTAAGCGAAGTAGGAAGGAAAACCGTGCTGCGGAAACCACGCCAGCCATTTCGCCGGCGAGACGAACAGCTTCAGGTAACCCTCATACAAAAAGATGCCTCCGACTCCCACTCGCAGCAGCAACAGCGCCAGCGGCTTGAGCTTCTCCAAAATCTGCATCGCTTCTCCCGTCTCGGACGCGGCATTGTAGCACAAGGCGCGAAATTCATTTCCGCCGCGCGATCGCTAATCCGATACGGCTCGCCCGGCCTTTCTGAAAATTTGCCGCAGCCAGGCGTGCGCCGCGTCGGAGTTCATGCGGCGGTGCCATACCATCAGGTACATGAAGGGGCGCAGCTCCGGAGGGGGTTTCAGGATCCGCAGATTGCGATCGCTTTCTAACGCACTCCCCAGGCGCCTTGGCACAGTTACCATGAATTCTGTTCCTGCAACGCTGCGAAGCGCAGCCCAGAGGTAAGGGACTCGAATGGCACTGCGCCGCTTCACTCCGTGGGACGCAAGGCTCTTCTCGACGATAGTCGGTTCGCTCGCCTTGATTTTCACCGAGATGTGCCAGGAATCCAGATAACGCTTCAGCGTCAGCTTTCGCGGCAGTGGATTCTCTTTCGCCACGATGCAGACAACTCCTTCTTTGTACAAGACTTCACTTTGGAAATGGGCCGGGATCACTTCATCATCGGTGCAGAGCACCAGATCGAGTCTTCCTCGCTCCATCGATCTAAAACTGCCGTCGTGCGCGGCAATGAATTCGAACGAAACCTTGCTCGTGGCCGGCACAAATTGCCGGCAAAACACAGGACAAAGGACCGAGAACGCATGGTCCCTCCCTGCGATGCGGAAGGTTGCCTCTTCGCTCGCGGGGTCAAATACGTCTCCGCCAAGAAGTCGGTCGAGCTTTGGAAGAGTGACTTCCAGTTCGCGACGGATGGTCTGACCTTTGGGGGTCAAGTGATAACCACCTGGCCCGCGAATGAAAAGGTCATCCTTAAACATCCATCGCAGCCGTTGCAGCGCGCGGCTCACCGCCGGCTGGCTCAGAAACAGCCTGGATGCCGCGCCGGTGATCGTTCGCTCTTCCGCCAGGGTGGCGAAGACAACGAGCAAGTTCAGGTCGGATTGCCGTAAATGCGTTACACGCATAATGAATATATAAATTATGCATTGGACTAATGCCCCCGGCAAGCGTAAATCTTGACGGTTGCCCAAGGGGAAATAGGAGACCAAGTTTATATCCGCCTGAAGGCGGCCAAGGAGAGAACGCAGTATGAAGAAAGTTGCAATCGTCACAGGAGCTTCCCGGGGGATAGGACGCGCCATCGCGCTCCGGCTGGCTCGTGACGGCTTCGCCGTCGTCGTAAATTACGTCCACCATCGGCGCGAGGCTGAGAAGGCGGTGGAAGAAATCAAGACCTGCGGGAATCATGCCATTGCGGTCCAGGCAGACGTCTCAAAAACCACGGATGTCGCGCGGCTCTTCGATCAAGCCGAGCATACCTTTGGCGGAATCGATGTGCTGGTGAACAATGCCGGCATCATGCCGGCGAAACGGATCGTGGAGATGGAGAACGACCTGTTCGAGCGCACGTTCGCCGTCAACGTCCGCGGCACCTTCAACACGCTCAAGCAGGCCGCCAAACGGCTGCGCTGTGGCGGGCGAATCGTCAATTTGTCCAGCGCTGCAGTTGCTCTCGGTTTGCCGACGCACGCGGTCTTCAACGCATCGAAGGCGGCGGTCGACGCCCTCACGAAAACTCTCGCCACTGAATTTCGCGGCAGGAACATCACAGTGAACGCGGTCGCTCCCGGACCTACCGCAACCGATCTCTTCTTGGACGGTAAGAGTGAAGAGGAGATCGAAGACTTTGTCGCGATGGCGCCTCTGGAGCGGCTAGGAACTCCCGAAGACATCGCCAACGTCGTGGCCTTCTTGACAGGACCTGACGGCGGTTGGATCAACGGCCAAACGATCCGTTCAAACGGCGGCCTCGAGTAAACTATACGGTCCTCTGGTCAGTCTGCGGCTTTCTGCCACGGACTGACTCAAGTCCGAAATTCTCATTTCTCTGAACCTGGCTAGGTATCTGCAAGCGGCACGCATGGTCTATTGCGTGCCACACGGAGAATCGGCGTCAGCGTGCGCTGGTCTGGACTTTTTGCGCCGCTTGCACGACATCCGCATAAGGGCCAGTCGAGCCGTGGCCGCCGGCAAACCGCTCCGGCTTGATCCCCCATTTGTCGACGCCTTTCACGAGCGCCGCCACCATCGCATTGGAGGGCACGGGGGCGCCCGGAACATACAGATCGCTGATGATTCCAAGCTTGGCATCGGGCACATAAACCATGTCATAGCCCGCCGCGTGCGGATTTTCGATGGCGTAGGCATCCACCTCCCGGCCGCCGTCGTTCACGCTCCACTTGCCGTCGACTTCGATCACCTTGGGCGTGAAGGCCGTCTTTGGCGCGAACCGGTTCAGCGTTTCCGGCCGCGCCAGCACCTTGCGAAAATAGTCGCCATCGCCTTTGCCTACGACGATGGTGGCGCCCTCGGCGGCGTACGTGCGCATGCCGCCGACATGATCGACATGGTGATGAGTGAGAATCAGGTAGCGGATCGGTTTCCCCGGATATCGTTTCTTTGCCAAGTCAATGGACTGAATCGCTTGGCCATCATCGTTCGGCGCTTCCACCGCGATCAGATACGTGTTCGTCGCGATGAAGATCGTGTTGTGCGTGCCGCCCTGGGTCTGGCTGATATTCGGGCCGACGTCTTCGAGCCTCAGGCTGTCGGCGTCGTCCGTGTACATCTTATCGGAATCGTAATAGAAACCCAGGAACTGGCGCCGGATGATCCACTGAAACGGCGTCACGTCCGCGGGCGCCGGCTTGGCGGCACTGGCGAGCATGGCTTGCGGAATATCGAAGGCCGAGGCAGGCAGAGTGGGGTTCGCCGTGACGCTGGAAAGCTTCAGGTCCACGATCTTCATTCCATTCAGCGTATACAGGGCGTGAAATGCAACCTTCGCGCCTTCCACATCGCGCCAATCCGAATACTCCGCATCAAAGACGGAATCGCCTTCAATTCCGTCCCAATCGAGAGTGCGCACGCGCGCGGGAAGATTCGTGGCGGGATCGAACATGACGATGAACGTGCCATAGTCACCGCGATATTGCAGCGCGGGAAAAGTCTTGCCCGCAATTTTCTGATCGGCGATTTCGGACACCCGGTCGGGATGCCGTTTCATGTCGATAACAACCAAGGGCCGCTCCAGCTCACGCAAATTCATGGTGAGCCGGCGGCCAGACATGGTGTGTTCGGGCGGCGTGGTCTTGGTCGTGCGCTTGGGCAGGCGCCCGGCCGCCGCATCGTTGCCGATAACATAGCCAGCAACCGGCGTGATGATTTCCGTGTAAGTCCGCTTGCCTTCGCCGCCCGGCATCGGACGAACCCATTCGTTGCGCGTGAACCCGCGCACGAGATCGCGGCTCTCGACCAGGTCTGACACGCCCGTGTCCGGCTTGGTCGGGTCGGAGAGGGAATACGATTCGCCTGGATCGAATTGCTCCAGGCTGGCTTTCAGGCTGAGGGTCTTCAACTTGTCGCCGCCCATCGCCGCATAAGCGGCATTGACCCGATCTTGCGGCGCCGCAGCGGGCGCGGCCCATGAAATGAGTAGACTCGTCGCTACGCAAACACCGACAGCACAGCACAGCGACACAGTCAAATACAGGCTACCGTTTCTTCCACGCATGGACGTTCCTCCTTTACTCTCCAACGCCGGGCCGGAATTCCAACCGCATTCTACAGGGAGATGCCGGCTAGCCTATGTTAGGAATGGGCGGAACGCAACAGGCGAGCCGATAACAAGCGCGGAATCGGGAGCAGCTCAAGGAAGACAATGGCTTTGTATATCCCAAAATGGTTTTCTTGCTGAGGCGCCGGAGAAAAACTTATGCCTAACTCCCGATCAACCCTTCCATTGGCACCTTGCCGGCTGCCGAAGTCGAACTCCCAAATTCAACCGGAAAAAGCTTCAGCGCTTGATGATGGACTTGAACCCTTTGGCTTCGAGTTGCTGTCGCGCATTTGTCGCGGACTGGTTGTCCGGATACGGTCCGACCTGCACGCGAAACAACTTGTCGGCGCCGGGCGGGATGACGAACGCGGGGAATTTTTTCTGCTGCAGGGCTTGCGCGAGCGCCAGCGCGTCATCCTGGTGGAGCACGGCCGCGACTTGAAGCATGATCGAGCCTTTCGGAATCAGCGGACCGTCCGCGCCACTCGAGGGTTTAGACGATTTTGCCGGCTTCGAAGAAGCAGCAGCCGGCTTGGGCGCCGCTGCGGATGGCGCCGAGGCGTTTACGGATTTTGCAGGCGGCTGCAAGTGATCCGCGGCCGCTTGCGGATCGGCGGAATGATAAAAGTCCCAGTCGGAATTTTTTTTCGGGACTTGCGCGTCCTCGGACTCCGGCCGGGTCTTGGATTTCGCCGACGGAGGGCCGGCGGGCGTATCGAATCCCATCGGCACGCCTGCGGCGGCGCGCACTTTGGTGTCGTACTGGCTCCGTCCCAGCAAATAGCCGAGCGTGAAGACGACTCCGAAAATCACGACCAGCAGCAGAAATAAACCGACCAAGTGCCTGCTTTCCAGCACAAAATCGCCGCCGCTCTTTTTCTCTCTGGATGCCATCTATTTTCTTGAACCGAGCACCTTGACCCACTCATTGATGATATCGATCGGAAGCGGGAACACGATCGTGGTATTTTTTTCGACGCCGATTTCGGTCAACGTCTGCAAGTAACGAAGTTGAATCGCGGCGGGCTGCGTTTCGAGCACTTGCGCGGCCTCGGCTAGCTTCGTCGACGCCTGCGCTTCACCCTCCGCGTGAATGACCTTGGCGCGCCGCTCGCGTTCCGCCTCCGCCTGCCGGCCGATGGCGCGCTGCATCTGCTCCGGGATATCGACCTGCTTGACTTCGACCTTCGTTACCTTAATACCCCAGGGCTCGGTATCCTGGTCAAGAATGGTTTGCAGCTTGCTGTTTACTTTTTCGCGCTCGGCGAGGATCTCGTCAAGTTCAAATTGCCCGACGATGCTGCGCAACGTGGTTTGCGCCTTCTGCGAAGTCGCGTACAGATAATTCTGCACCTGGGAGAGCGCGAGATTCGCGTCCACCACGCGAAAATACGCGACGGCGTTCACCTTCACGGACACGTTGTCGCGCGTGATGATGTCCTGCGAAGGCACGTCCAGCGTCTCGATGCGCAGCGAAATCCGGTACAGCGTCTCGATCGGCCAGAAGACGATTCTCAATCCCGCGCCCTTCGCGTCCGGCTGCATGCGCCCGAGGCGCAGCACCACCCCGCGCTCCCACTCCTTGATTACGTACAGCGAATTCCAGAACCAGATCAAGAAGATAAACACCGCGATCATGAGCCCGTACAGTGAGAAATCCATTTTCTCGCCCCCCAAGAATTCCCTGGCTCAGTAATTTCCCGGCGCGCCTTGCGCGCAGCCCGTATCCTACTCTATCTGGAGCCCGCGTTCACGCATTCGCCGCGTGCTGGCCGGCGACAACGACGTGCAGCGTCAGCCCCTCGATACGCGTGACCCGCACATACGCGCCGGCCGGAATTTCTTCTCGCGACACGGCGCGCCACAATTCGCCGTGCAGCCGCACCATTCCCTGGAAAAATTCGCTGTCCGTTTGCCGTACGAGCGGCTCAGTCACTTCGCCCGGCGAGCCCACCAGTTGTTCGGCCCCCGTCGACTGTTTCCACAAACGCGAGCGCAGCACGAGCCGCATCAGCAGAATGGTGATCAGAGCAAAAGGCAGCGTCGCGCCAAACGCAACGCCCAGGCTCACTCCCGCATGCGTCAGCGGCGAACGCACCAGCATCAACGCGCCCAGCAGCATGGCCACGATGCCGCCGATGGCCAGCACGCCGTGGCTCGTGTACTTCGCCTCCAGAATGAATAGCCCCAGCGCCAATAAAATCAAGACAATCCCCGCGGGAGCCACCGGCAAAATCTGCATCGCGTACAGCGCCAGCACCAAAGCGATCCCGCCGATCACTCCCGGCGCGACCATTCCCGGGTGCGTGAATTCGGTGTAAAGCCCCAGCACTCCCACGATCAGAAGAATGAAAAACGCATCGGGCTGCACGATCCGCGAAAGAAATCGCTGGCGGAACGACATGGAGAACGTGACGGTCTGCGGATTGCGCAGCGCCAGCTGGACCGTCGAACCGTCAAAGCGCTTGATCGTGCGCCCATCCAATTTTGACAACAGATCTTCCGGCGAATTCGCAATCAAATCGATGAGTTTTCCATCGAGGGCTTCCGTCTCGGTCCAGGCCTTGCCATCGACCACGGCCGATTCCGCAAGCTCCACGTTTCTTCCGCGTTTCGCCGTGTAGCTGCGCAAAAATGCGGTCGCATCATTCAATATTTTTTTCTTCAGCGTCTCATCCACCTGCAGCGGAACGCCGCCGATAGCCAGAAGCGGCGAGGCCGCCCCGGTGTGCGTTCCCGGAGCCATGGCCGCGACGTCCGCCGAAAGCAAAATAAAAAATCCCGCGGAAGCCCCGCGAGATCCGACGGGCGAAATAAAAATCGCCACCGGCACGGGCGAATCCAAGATGTGATGGATGATGTCCTCCATGGAGGTCGAAAGCCCTCCGGGAGTGTCCATCGTGATCAGGATGAGGCTCGCATGAATCCGTGCGGCTTCCTCGATGCCGCCAACGACGTACTCCGCCATAATAGGCTCGATTTCGTCGCCGATGCGAATTTCGAGCACTCGCGGCGGGCCTCCCGGCGCCGGGGAAATTTTCGTCTCCTGCCCTTGCGCTCGCAGAGTGAATGCGCCGGTCAGCGCCGCCGCAAGCGTTGCCACCGCCAACATCCAGGCATAGCTCACAGGAGAAATCATCACCGCGCGGCGGCTGCCAAATTCCTTCATGGATGCTCTCCCCCGCTGTCGATCTTGCGAGGTCCCTTCCCTGCCGCCGGTTGACCTTCGGAAGCTTCGCCGGGTGGGCGCAGAAGCGTGCGATCCAAAGTTCTGGACACGCGCGCCAGCCGCGCCAGCCCATTGCCATCCTGGAGGTTCGGCTGCGGCGTCTTGTCCGAGTTGTCCGTGGCCTCGGCGCGAATCGCCGCCGCTTCCGGGTTTCGCCCAAGCGATTCCAACGTTGCAATCAGCAGCGCTTTCGCCCCCTTGTCATCGGGAGCAATTTGCCGGGCGTGTTCGAGCGGAGCAACCGCGGCGGCCGCCTGCTTTCCAACAATTTTCACGATGGCGATGTTGAACAAATAATCCGCTTCTTCCGGATCGAGCGCGGACGCGCGATCGAATTCCGTTCCCGCCTCGTTCCATTTTCCGAGCCGCAGGCGCGCCACGCCCAGGTTATTGTGCATTTCCGGCAATTCCGGAAGCGAATCTTTCTCGCCCGGTCTGCGCGTGCGTTCGAGCAATCCGGAAAACGAGGCGTCGGCCCGGGCGGCATCGTTGCGCGCCAGGTGGCAAACTCCCGTCGAAAAACTTGCCTCCGGCCCGTCCGGGCGATTGGGCGGCACGCGCGAATACCACACCAGCGCCGAGTCGCAATCGCGCCGCTTGAAATAAATCTGGCCGAGCTCAAACGCCGGGCGGTCCCAGCCGGGCTCGAGCCGCGCCGCTTCGCGCAGCAACCGGAGACGTTCCTCGTCCTCGGATCCGGTAAGTCCGCGCACGAAATTTTCGAGCGCGTCCACGCGCAGCGACGCCGGCGGGTCGGAGAAACTCGATTCGTCTGTCGTAGCGCCCGGCTGCGGGCATTGCTTCGGATCGATGGCGCAAATAATTTTCCACGTCAGGCGCGCGTGCGCGCGGAGCAGTTCTGGCATGCCGCTCGTCTCCGTGAGCGGCGGCGAAAGAGACGGCGGATTCAGGTGCAGCACACGGGCTTCCAGCGTTGCCGTCTTGCCGTCGGATTGGAAGCGTCCATAAACCACCGCGTCGGCGTCGGCTTCGCCCGCGATTTTTATGATCGTGGCGTGTGAAAAGCGGGCGGAATCGGGCAGGCCCATTCGTTCGAGTGTTCCCAGCCGGTCCTCCCGCGAAAGCACGTTGACTCCACGGTCCTCGAGGCGTTCCACCGTCAATTCGGATAAACCTTCATCAAGCCAGTCGAGATCGGCCATTCGGCTCGCGTTTTCAAATGGAAAGATCAGGAGTATTTCGGAGCGGACTCCGGCGGAAGCAGGACGAGTCTCCCCCGTGGATTGCGCGGGACGTGCGCGGCCCGCCATCATGGCTCCACAAAGAGCCGCAACCAGAACGAAAAGCCCGGATCGAAACATTCGCGGGGGCATCGCAGTCACATTGTAACAGAGGCCGCGCAGCGCTGGTTCGCGCATGTCGCGTGTGTCGGAAAACTTACGCGCCGGGGTGCGTCGCGGATCCCTTCTGCTCCGCGGGGGCTACGCGCGCCATCACTTCCTGCACCACAGGGTCGTTGATGACATCTTTAAACGCGGGGTCGGTCGCGGCTTTGCCGACGTCCTTGTAGCCTTCGTCCAGGGATTTGCGGAGATATTCGGCGCAATGCGCGGCGTCCCCCTTCTGCGCATATACCTTGGCCATCGTGAAGAAGAACAGGCCATGGTTGGTAACCGAGCGGTCCTGCACCATGGTCCCCACGCGGTCATTGCGTTCGAAAATGTTCGGGTCAAGTTCGAGCGCCTTTTGAAATTCCGCGGCGGCTTCGGGATACTTGCTTGAATTGTAGTAGGCGAATCCCAGGTTGGAATGAGTCCCCGCCTGGTTCGGATCGATGGCCACCGCTTTTTCGTACTGCCGGATGGCTCCCCGGAAATTCTTTTGGTGGTAATAAACCATGCCCAGGTTATTTACCGCGCTCGAATATTTCTTGTCGGCCTTTGCAGCGCGGGCGAAATACCTCTTGGCCTGATCGTAGTTGGACAGGTCCAGGTAGGCGATTCCGATCATGTTCATGTAGATGGCGTTCTTCGGATCGGCCTTCAATAAATCTTGATACGACTGAATGGCCGCCTCATACCTTTTTTCCGCCATTTGGACTCTTGCGCGCTCCTCCTGCATTTGTTTGGGGGTGAGCGCGGCAGGGGCGGTCTGTTGCGCGCCCAAAGGAAGTGTTGCGGCAAACAGAAACAGGCCCAGGAAAATCCAATAAGGAGTTTTCCATTTCATGTTCATGGCGAACCCCTCCGAAAGACCCCGCCTCAATGTTGTTGATCTTGTGAACCTGCTTGCGGCTTGTCGGCGTCTTTCTTGCCTCCAAAGATACCAAAAATCCGCCGCAAGACACCTTTTTTGTTCTCGTCCTCCGGCGGTTGATTATCGGCGGAGGCCGGCGGCGAGGGAGGCCGCACGCTTGTGGGTCCGGACACGGCCGGATTCTCGGAATCGGTTCCCTTGTCCTTGTCTCCGCCAAAAACATGCGATAGCCAGGAACCTGGAGGCGTGTCGCTAGCCATGTGCCCGCCATGCAAGGGGCAAAACTCGGTGGGCTCCGTGCCGTGGATGTAGACTTCCTCGCGCGTAACCGGACATTCCGGAGTCGCGAGCATCAAAGATTCCGGATCAATCGTAACTTTCGTGATCCCTTCCGGCATGTCAAACGGCTTCACGTCGCGATACGCGGGCAACGTCACCGCGCGCTTCATGAAATCCGCCCAGATCGGCGCCGGAGCATTTGCGCCGGAAAGGCCGAGGTCGCGGTTGTCGTCAAATCCCACCCACACGATGGCCAACAGATTCGAGGTGTAGCCGGCAAACCATCCGTCGCGCGAAGTGCCGGTTTTCCCCGCCGCGGGTGCGATGAATCCGCGAGTGCGAACGGTTGCGCCCGTGCCGTGGTCGATGACGTCTTCCAACATGCTGGTCACAAGGTAAGCAACGCGCGGATCGAGCGCCCGCCTCGACCGGATCGAATTTTGTTCCAGCGATTCTCCATCGGCGTTGACCACGTTGCGGATAAACATCGGCTCCGTGCGCACGCCTTCATTGGCCAGAATCGTGTATCCCGTGGCAACTTCGAGCGGGGTCATTTCATATGCCCCGAGCGCCACGGACGGCGTGGGCTGAATCGATGGATCGAGCCCGAATTGATGCGCCATGTCCGTGACGCGCGTGTAGCCCACCAGTTCAGCAACTTTCACCGTCGCCACATTCAGCGAAAATGTCAGCGCTTCCCGGAGCGTCACCTGCCCGTGGAATTTTTCGCCGTAGTTGTTGGGCGTATATTCCTTGCCATCGAAATCGAAAGTGGTCGGCTCGTCCATCACCGTCGTCGCCGGAGTTACGATGGGCTTCACGCCGTCCACCGCGCCTTCAAACGCCGCCGCATACACGAATGGCTTGAACGCGGAACCGGGCTGCCGCCGCGCGAGAATGTGGTTGAGCTGGCTTTCGCCGTAGTCGCGCCCGCCAATCAGCGCCTTGATTTCCCCGGAGTGCGGGTCCAGAACGACCATCGCGATCTGAGCCTGCGGCGCTGGCTGCCCTTCCTTTTTCCACCGCGCGTAACGTTTCGCAAGCTGCGTGTCGATGCTCTTCGCTCCCAAGTCTATTGCGTCGCTGGCCGCTCGCTGCAGCTCCGGATCGAGCGTGGTGTAAACACGGAAACTCTGGGAGAGAAGATCCGATTCGGAAAAACGGTCGAGCAAGTGGTCTTTCACCATGTCCACGAAATACGGCGCCGTGCTGCCTTCGAGCCCCCCGCCCACGATTTGCAACGGAGTTTTCTTGGCGCCGGTAGCCTGCTCGGCTGTAATCGCTCCATTCTCGGTCATCGCCAGAAGCGCGCGGTCTCGCGCCTCGATCGCGCGATCAGGCCGCCTTTCAGACGTCGAGTAGCGATTCGGCGCGTGGATGATTCCGGCGAGAAACGCGGCTTCCGGCAGAGTCACTTCGCGCAGATCCTTGTTGAAATACGCGAGGGAAGCCTCGCCAAATCCGTGAATCGCGAAGCTGCCCCTGTTCCCAAGATAAATTTCATTGGCGTAAAGCTCGAAGATCTGCTGCTTGTTGAAGCGGTGCTCGAGTTCCAGCGCCACGATCGTTTCAGCGACCTTGCGCCGCCAGGTCCGGTCCGTGCTGAAAAAGAAACTGCGCGCCACCTGCATCGAGATTGTGCTGCCGCCTTGTACGCGCGCCCCGTGCCGCAGGTCGGCCCATGCCGCTCCCAGAATCCGCACGGGATCGAATCCCGGATGCTCGAAGAAGCGCCGGTCTTCCACGGAAAGCACCGCATCGCGCAATATCTTCGGAATATCGTTGTAGCTGATGGCCCGGCGCTTCTCGCGGGAACTGTCAAACAGCGCCGTCAAAAGTTCCGGCTCAACTTCGGCGGAATCCACAGCGGCGCCGTTGTCCATGGAGCGGATCTTCTGGATTTCGGCGCCGCTGAAATCCACCACCAGCCGGTTTTTTGGTCCAAAATACGATTCGCTCGACGGCCGGATTTCGATTTCGTTGCCATGCTGAATGTAGCGCCCCGGCGTCCCCGCCACGTCCAATTCGCTGTACCCCGCGCGTTGCAGGTGATTGGCCATATCGGCCAGGCTCAGCGATTCGCCCGTATAGATCCGCATAGGCGCGGCGTAAATCTTGGCTGTGGTTTGTTGAATGTGCCCGGAAAGTCGCAGATCGATCATCCGGCCAAAGGAAATCCAGTAATACGTCCCAATGCCGGCTACGCAAAGAAGAAGAAAAATGAATGTCCCAAGAAGGACCAACCCAAACCGGGATCCCCAGAAACCCCGGCCAATTCGAATACGCAATGTAATTCTCCGTTCCGCCGCGAAAAACCCTCTGTAGCCCTCAGTACCCTGTTTACTTAGATGCGCTTTCGGGCCGCACTGGAATAAGTTTACTCGCCAAAGCGATCGATTTGGAATTCGCCAATCAAGTGGGGCAATAACCGCCGGCAGGGGTCGCGGCTCTCGGACAACGTATGGCTGGGGCCCGGCGCGAGCGAGAAGCCCACTCCTTTTCGCTCGCTAAAACAGTGAAAGGTTGGTTGCCTCCGGGTGGAAGTTCAGCGTCCACTGATAGACTTTCAGGTCCACGGTTACGGAATAATCGACGTTGATGTGGACGTTTCCGGCGCTCCCTTCCACCTTTATGTCCTCGGCCTGAATCGGCAAATCCTCTTTCTGCGCTTCTTCCAATACAGCCTGCTTGACCTGTTCATTATTCTTGCGATTGACGCTGGCAAACCGCGCGATGTTCTGAAGGCTGTCTTGAAATTCGTATTCATTGATCAGAACCGGGATCAGCATCACGGCTGCATAAACAAACGCCACCAGAATCACTGTCCATACAATTGCTTTGAGGCTTCCGGCGCCTTTCTCACCATTTCGTTTCGCCTCAGCACCCTCGTCGTGAACCGCGCGAGAAAAGATACGCCTGCCTCCCGATCGGTACTCCGATCGGGACGCACCCGTTCTGCGCGAACTCGGGCATGGGAAAAGTTCCATATCTTAAAATGCTAGCATCGGACCGGAGGGGTGTCGAGAGTGAGTCCGCGCTCGGTTTCGGCACAGTCACTTTCTGCAACAGATTGATAATAAATGATTTGCCTCTTAAATCGAAGACGCGGAATGCCCTAATAAGCCTTCCCGAAGATGGCGAGTTCGTTAGCCGGTTTTCCGCAGTGGATGCAGACCCCTGCTCCACCGGGCTGCTCCACGGGGATACACCGCAGGGTGGCCTTTGTCTCTTCCTTAATTTGCTCTTCGCACTTGGCGTCCCCGCACCAGTAAGAACGCGCGAATCCCTGCTCGACAACCATGCGAAACTCTTCGAGATTCTTTGGCTCAAACGTATGCATGTTGCGGAATGCCAGCGCGCGCTCGAAGAGCGCCTTTTGAATCGCCGCGAGTTGCTGCTCAACGGACTCCGCGATCCCGTCCTGGGATACGAAACTCTTCCCTTCCTTGCCCGGCCGGTCGCGGCGCGCCAGCACCACGCTGCCTTTGGCCACATCCTTCGGCCCGATTTCCATGCGCAACGGTACGCCGCGCATTTCCCAGTCATTGAACTTGAAGCCGGGGCTTTGCCCTTCGCGCTCATCCACTTTCATGCGGATGTTTGCCTTCACCAGTTGCTCGCGGATTTTTTTCGCGGCCTCGAACACCAGCGCCTTCTCTTCGTCCGACTTGAAGATGGGCACAATCACCACTTGATAGGGCGCGAGCCTCGGCGGCAAAATCAGTCCTTGATCGTCGCCATGCACCATGATGATGGCCCCGATGAACCGCGTCGAAAGCCCCCACGAAGTCGTCCAGCAATGCTGCAGCGCGCCGGCCTGGTCGAGATAGCGAATCTCGAAGGCTTTCGCGAAATTCTGACCCAGGTTGTGAGATGTGCCGGCCTGCAATGCCTTGCCGTCGCCCATCATCGCTTCAATCGAATAGGTGGCGTCGGCGCCGGCGAAGCGCTCGGACTGCGATTTTCTGCCTGGAATGACGGGGATGGCCGCTTCGTTCACCGCAAAATCGGTGTAAATATCAAGCATTTGGCGGGTTTCAGCCTCGGCTTCCTCGAGGGTCGCGTGCGCTGTGTGCCCTTCTTGCCAGAAAAACTCGAGCGTGCGCAGAAACAATTTCGTGCGCAGCTCCCAACGCACCACGCTGTTCCACTGATTGATCAAGACGGGCAGGTCGCGGTACGACTGAATCCATTTCGCGTAGGCATGCCCGATGATCGTCTCCGAAGTCGGCCGAATCACCAGCGGCTCTTCCAGCTTTTCTCCCCCGCCGTGCGTGACGACGGCCAGCTCCGGCGAAAACCCGGCAACGTGCGACTGCTCTTTGCTGATAAAGCTCTGCGGAATGAGCAGGGGAAACGCGGCGTTCACATGCCCAGTGGCTTTGAAGCGCCGGTCAAGTTGCGCCGTGATGTTTTCCCACAGCGCCCACCCGTACGGCCGCACAATCATGCAGCCGCGCACCGGAGCGTAATCCGCAAGCTCCGCCCGCAACACAAGTTGGTTGTACCACTCGGAAAAATCCTCAGAGCGAGTAGGAAGTTTCAAATCCGCCATGCGCACCAGTCCTTCATGAATGCCTTCATATTTTCCCGCGAATAATTTCGTAATTTCATGTGAACGCCCCGCCTAAAAAGAGGCGGGCTACAACGTATTGCAAATTGGCGAGAATCAAGAAAAAGAAGCGTAGCCGAGGGTGCCAGAGGTGTCAACCAACTCCAGGAAAACCCATCGTGCCATTGACCGGTAGTTGGAAGTCCCGAAGGGACGGCAGATCGTAGCCCACCACGAAAGTGGTGGGAACGAGTTCAAATCTTGAAAAATAGCCCCGGCAGGGGCGACACATCGGGTTCACCCGCACGAAATTTCGACGCTCAGGGAAATACAATCAAATGAACTTCAGCTTTTTGCGCGTTTCCTCGCTGGCCCACTATCGCGCGCCTTTGTTTTCCGTGGCTTGATCGTGCGCACCCGAGAGAATCTCTCGCGCCGCGAATTGTAAGTGGTCACAATTCCCTTTCCGATGTGATACACCCAACCGTGAAGTTTTAAGCTCCCCTGCTTCAGCCGCGCCACGACGGCCGGGTGCGTCTGCAAATTTTTGAGCTGTTCGACTACATTCCGTTCCGTCAGCGCCAACAAAAATTCAGGGTGGTTCATACTGCGTTCGGATTTCGCAAGCGCCTCGCGCGCAGGCTGGGCATGGCCAAGCCAGGCGCTCACATTCGCAAGGGGTCTCAGCGCTTCCGGATTGAGCACGCCCTTCATCACCCCGCAATCCGTATGCCCGCACACGATGACGTCCGGCACGCCCAGGACCCCGACGGCGTATTCAATCGTCGCGGAAACGCCGCCAATCGACTCCGGATAGCGCGGCACGATGTTCCCAATCACGCGGCAGATAAATAGCTCGCCCGGCTTGGTTTGCGTCAGCAGGCAGGGATCAATCCGCGAATCGGCGCAGGTGATGAACAGGGCCGCCGGCCTTTGCTGCAGCGCCAGCTTCTGGAACAATTCACGGTGCTTCGGATAGACTTTCTTCTGAAAGTGCCTGAGGCCTCGAAGGATCTGATCGACTGGCATGGCAGGTCATTCTGCTATAGATGGAAGGCACGGTTCTAGTCAAAATGCGGGGGCTTCCGCCAGGCATTTGTGGTAAGGTATCGCGCTCTCGATTCGAACGCAGGATCATTCGGAAAATGAAACAGGGTCTGCGCATCAAATTTTCCGATTATTTCATGATAATTGTTCCGAGGTGACGTAATTTTGAGTGTGTAAAAAGAAAGAGGGTGTAGGTTTTGTTGTGACGAGCAACAAAATCTCCGGTAAAGGAGCCTACACCCAAATGAGGATCAAGAATAACACACAGCGGTTTGAAGCGTTTGTGCGGGACCTGCAGGAAAGCTTCTGGGGGGATTTCCAAGGACGGACGCGGGAAACGTTGCAGAAGCTTCTGGAAGCCGACTCCCAGCAGCAGATGGCCGAGTATCTGGGGCTGCAGTGGCATGAGCGAGCGGCGGGAGAAGCGGGGCGCATCGACTACCGGAATGGGTATTACGAGCGCGCGTATGTCACCCCGCTAGGGCTGATTCGTTTTCGCGTATCGCGGACGCGGCTGCACTCGTTTCTGCCGCGGGGGATGCGGGCGCTGCAGCGGCGCAGTCCGGAAGTGAGCGAGATGATCCGGCAAGCGTTTTTGCGAGGGATCTCGACACGCGGCGTGGGCCGGGTGGTGTCCCTGCTGACCGGGGAGTCGGTGAGCGCACAGACGGTCTCGCAGCTCACGAGAGTGCTGGATGAACAGGTAGAGAAGTTCCACCACGCGCCGCTGGGCGATGAGTGGTGCTATCTGATCCTGGATGGGGTGTGGTTGAAGGTTCGGAGGGCGTTTGGGCCGCAGAAAGTGCTGCTGTTAGTGGCCTACGGAGTGCGCAGCGATGGTCGCCGTCAGCTGCTGGCGTTTGTGCGGGCCAAGAGCGAAAGCCAGGCGGGGTGGGAAGGATTGTTGAATGATCTGTATCGCCGAGGATTGCGGGGCCGACGGTTGCAGTTGGTGATCACGGACGGTTGTCCGGGGTTGGCCGCGGCGATCCCGGCAGTATATCCGCGAGCGCGGCACCAGCGCTGCTGGGTGCACAAGATGCGGAATCTGTGCGAGGCGGTGCGCCGAGCCGACCACGACGCCGTGAAGCAGGACGCCCAACGCATTTATCGAGCCCCGAGCCCAGGCGCCGCTCGGAGAGCGTTCGAGCGATTTCGGTTTCGTTGGCGGACCCAGTATTCCAAGTTGGTGGAGCGCCTGGAGCGGGATCTGCCCGCACTGCTGACGTTTTTTGAGTTTCCACGTCACCTGTGGCAGAAGCTGCGCACCACCAATGCCATCGAGAGATGCTTTGTCGAAGTGCGACGGAGGACTCGGCCCATGGTCGTGTTCATCAACGTCGAAAGCGTGGATCGAATCATCTATGCGATTTTCAGTCGTTTTAACGAGGACTGGAAAACCCACACCCTCAAACTATTTACACAGGCAGCTTGACATCACCTTGTTCCGATCTTGCGTGCACGAATCAGCAAATCGTGAGATAATGGCTCGCGGAGTTGTATTCTTTTGACTTTCTGATGGGGGTTCAGTGGCTTTGGCAGAGCCTCTGAAGCACACATTTTACATTCTTTTCCGCCTTAACGATGTAGGCCTACGCTGTGAAGGTGCGGATCGATGATCCCAGGCTCGCCCCGCGTCCTGCCACGCCGTATCGTGCTGAAAAGAAGGGCGTTAGATGGGGGTCGTCCCATTAGCCCCCGCCACGTGACTTAGCACCGCCAATTGACTCTAATACTTAGGGAATCGAACTGAGTCGTGTGTGCATCAAACTGCTGCGCTCCAGGGTTTGAGCAGGGTCTGACGGTCGTATTGAGCTGATTCACAAGGGGGATAACTGCTTGTCTCTGAATAACCAAGAAGCGGGAGAAGAGGTCCGAAGCATCATCGGCATCGGCAAGGAGCGCAGGTACCTGCTTCCTGACGAGGAAGAGAGTGTGTTGCCTGCCGCCGAGGCCGCGCCGGAACCGGAGGAGGGCGAACAGCACCTCTCCACCTTCGACCAAGCTGGGGTTGCGGCCGATGAGGACATCGCTCCGGCAAATGCCGCGCAAGCCATCCCTGACGCCGTGGATGCCGAGCACGGCGCCGTCGCCGAAGAGGGCGAACTGGACCTCACGCCGGGGATGCTGGACAAGAATAACGACCCGGTCCGCCTCTACCTGCGCGAAATGGGCACTGTTCCGCTGCTGAAGCGCCAGGACGAGGTGGCTATCGCCAAGCGCATGGAGCGCGGGCATCTCATGGTGCTGAAAACGATTTCGCGTTCTCCCATCGTTCTGAAGGAATTGATTGCCGCGGGCAAGGAACTTCGCGCCGGCTCATTGTCGATCAAAAAAATTATCCAATTTGAACAGGAAGAGCTGACCGAGGAGGAAACCGAGAGCAAGACTCGCGATATTCTTCGGATCATCGCCAAGATCGAACAACTTTACGCGCTGGCGCACAAGCAGGCCGCGCAGCTTGCCAACACGCCGAAATCGAACAAGAGGCTCTACCTGCGCTACCGCAACCGTTTGGCCCGGACGCGAGTGGAGATGTCGCAGCACGCGCGGTCGATCGACTTCCACTCACTCGAACGGAAGCGGCTCATCGACAAAATTCACCACACGGTCGAGCGCCTGCAATCGCTCGAGCGCGAAATCGTCAAGCTGGAACGCAGGGCCGACGCCTCCAAGGGCGATCATGCGGCGGAAGCGCGCAAGGAATTGCGCGCGCGCCGCAACGAGCTGCGCGAAATTGAAGCCGCCAGCGAAACGGGACTGATCGACCTGAAGCGCATGCTCCAGGTGGTGCTCCGCGGAGAAGCCGAAGCCAGCCAGGCCAAGAAAGAAATGGTCGAGGCCAATCTGCGCCTCGTTGTTTCCATCGCAAAAAAATATACCAATCGCGGATTGCAATTCCTGGACTTGATTCAGGAGGGCAACATCGGCTTGATGAAAGGCGCGGACAAATTTGAATGGCGCCGCGGCTACAAATTTTCCACCTACGCAACGTGGTGGATCCGCCAGGCCGTGACCCGCGCCATCGCGGACCAGGCGCGCACGATCCGTGTGCCCGTGCACATGATCGAAACGATCAACAAGCAGGTCCGAACCAGCCGGCAGCTCGTGCAGGAGCTTGGACGCGAGCCGCGCGCGGAAGAGATCGCGCATCGCCTGGGCGTCCCCGTCGAGAAGGTGCGCAAGACCAAGGAAATCGCGCAGCAGCCCATTTCGCTCGAGACCCCGATCGGCGAAGAGGAAGATTCACACCTCGGCGAATTCATCGAGGACAAGTCTTCCGTTTCTCCGTCCGACGCGGCCATCAGCATCAGCCTCCAGGAGCAAACGGAGTCTCTCCTGAAGACGCTGACGCCGCGCGAAGAGCGCGTAATCAAAATGCGTTTCGGTCTGGAAGATGGTTCCGAGCACACGCTGGAGGAAGTGGGACAGTCTTTCGCTGTAACGCGCGAGCGCATCCGCCAGATCGAGGCGAAAGCGCTGCGCAAGTTGCGACACCCCTCGAGGTCGAGAAACCTCCGCTCGTTCCTCGAAGATAGTCTCTGAGAAATGTTCTGAACCGGGACGCCGCCGGTGTTCCGGCCGCCTCTTGCTATTTCTCGTTACTTCCGAGCAAGGGGCTTCAACGCCGTCCACGGCACATTTCGCGTGATGTGCCCTTGCCCGTCCGTCGTCTTGAGATTTGCCGTCTGCATCAGCGAATTGATGTCGGCAACCTCATATACACCCTCTTGCTGAGCCATAGCCACGCGGTCGCCTCTCTTCGGTGCGATCACATTGGGTTCGGAACTCATCTTGGTCCTCCTAGTTTCAGGCAGATAGCTGGGCCGACTGCTGGAAGGTATCCTATAAGAGCCATTCTTACGCCACCTTGCCCGGAATAGCCAGAAGAATAAGCAAACACCTACCCGCCCCCAAGTCGGACGGTCTCTACAGATACTAACGAGACAGAACGGTTTTGTAGCGGCCGTTCCGTCACGTGCCTTTCGGGACGGAACGGGCACTTTACGTCCTTGTCAGGATTTCAAACTGGATGCTACTTTCTTTCAGGAGTCAGAAACGTGTCCGAAAAACATCTGATCGAAGCGATTGCACGCAGATACCGGGAAATGCCTCGAAATAAACGAGTGGCTACGATACGGAAATTCGCTGCAAGATCCGCCGCGGATAAACGGTTCTTCCGGACGTACTTTCCCGACCTATACGTCGAGGCCTTCCCGTCTTCCAGGGCAGCCACGCACACGGCGTCAGCCCGGTCGCGTGTCCGGCGCGCAAGACCTCATAAGCCAGCGGGCTACTAGGTCTCTCAATTCCGTTCACATCCTGAAATTGGAATTCCCCGCCGGATTCCGATAGAATCGCATTGGAAAGCCTCTTGGCAGAATCTTGCTCCAAACCGCGTATTGTTGTGGGCTCGGATCACGCCGGATTTCGCGCGAAGGAAACGATTAAGAAATATCTCGAAGGCGCGGGATACCCGGTCGAAGACGTTGGCACGCACTCGGAGGAATCGGTGGACTATCCCGATTACGCGAAGGCGGTTGGGGAGCGCGTTGCCGCGGGAAGCGATTCTCTCGGCGTCGTGGTCTGCGCGACGGGGATCGGCGTTTCCATCGCGGCCAATAAAGTGGAAGGGATTCGCGCGGCGCTGGCGCATGATTCTCTTACGGCGCGGCGGGCGCGCGAGCATAATGACGCGAACGTGATCGCCCTCGGCGGAAAAGTCGTGGGCGAGGACGAAGCCATCGCCATCGTGCAGGAATTTCTCGGCGCGAAATTTGCCGGAGGGCGCCATCAGCGGCGCGTCGACAAAATCAGCGAAATGGATCGCGTACGCGAGCACCAATCATGACTGAGGCGCGGGCTCCGAAGAGCATGTGTGACAACGCCGGGCGGTGTAGCGCTCGCCTTCAGGCGAGCAAGTGATTACATCTACAGTGCCCGCCTGAAGGCGGGCGCTACAAAATCTGGATCCGACGGCGTTTCAAGGGCGTGGAGCCCGCAAAAATAAATGGACACCAAAATTTCACAGCACATGAACCGCCCGCTCCAAGAAGTCGATCCGGAAATCGCCGAAGTGTTGCGCGAGGAAGGGCGCCGCCAGGGCACGGGCCTCGAGCTGATTCCCTCGGAAAATTTCGTTTCCGAAGCGGTGCTCGAAGCGATGGGCTCGGTGCTCACGAACAAGTACGCCGAGGGCTATCCCGGCAAACGCTACTACGGCGGCTGCGAATTCGCCGACCGCGCAGAGCAGTTGGCGATCGACCGCGCCAAAGCGCTGTTTGGCGCGGAGCACGCCAACGTGCAATCCCATTCGGGCACGCAGGCAAATGTTTCCGTGTACATGGCCGCGCTGCAGCCGGGCGCCACGGTCCTCGGCATGAATCTCGCGCACGGCGGCCACCTGACGCACGGGCATCCACTCAATTTTTCCGGCAAAATGTACAAATTTATTCCTTACGGCGTGAGCAAGGAATCCGAGACGATCGATTACGACGAGCTGGGCCGCCTGGCGCAAGAGCACAAGCCAAAAATGATCGTCGCGGGCGCGAGCGCCTATTCGCGCATCATCGATTTTCCGCGCATGGCAAAAATCGCGCGAGACGCCGGCGCGCTGTTTTTCGTGGACATGGCGCACATCGCCGGCCTCGTCGCCGGGGGAATGCATCCGAGCCCGGTGCCGCACGCCGATTACGTTTCGACGACCACGCACAAGACGCTGCGCGGACCGCGCGGCGGCCTGGTCATGTGCAAGGCGCAATACGCGAAGGAACTCGACCGCATCACGTTTCCGGGAACGCAGGGCGGCCCGCTCATGCACATCATCGCCGCGAAAGCCGTGTGCCTGAAGGAAGCGGCCGAGCCGGGATTCCGCGAGTACGCAAAACAAATCGTCGCCAACGCGCAACGGCTCGCCGCCGAAATCACGAAAGCGGGCTTCCGCATCGTCAGCGGCGGCACGGACAATCATCTCTTCCTGATCGATCTGTATTCGCGCGGAATCACCGGCAAGGACGCGCAGCCGGCGCTGGACCGCGCGGGCATAACCGTAAACAAAAATTCAATTCCCTTCGATCCCACTCCGCCGATGACGGGCGGCGGCATCCGCATGGGCACTCCCGCCATCACGACGCGAGGGATGCTCGAGCCGGACATGGCGCGCATCGCCGCGTGGATCGCCGAGGTGCTCACGCATCTGGGCGACGCCGACCGCGAGCGGCGGATTCGCGCCGAGGTCGCGGAGTTTGCCGTGCAATTCCCGCTGTACACGCGGCGCTGGGACATCGCTCCATCGCTGGCCGGGAGCCGCGGCTCCGCGCGTTGAGCGCCGGCACCGATGCGTGTTGCGATCGATATCCGGCGCGCCGGTGATTTCGGAATCGGCACTTACATCCGCAACATCGTCAACCAATTCGCGCGCTCGGGCGACGGCGTGGAATATTTACTGATCGGGCAACAGTCGCACGTCAAGGATTTCGATCCCCTGCCCGAAAATTTCACCCTGCTCGAATACCCGTCCGAGCCGGGCTCCTTCCACACGCACATGCATTTGCCCTTCCTGCTACACAAGCGGGGCGTCGATCTTCTGCACATGCCCTGGTTTTATGCGCCGGCCGTCGTGCCGTCGCGCCTGGTGATCACGGTTCACGACCTGACGGACATTCTCACTCCGCCGCCCGGCATTTCGGCCACGTTTCAGGCCGGGCGATTGTTTTTCGCGCGGCGCGCCCTGGCGCGGGCCGACCGCATCATGGCCGTGTCCCACTCGTCCAAGCGGGATCTGTCCCGCGTTTTCGACGTTCCGGAAGATAAAATCGAGGTTGTCTACAACGCGCTGGACGAGCGCTTTGTGCGCGAGCCGATGCCCGAAGGCGCCGACCGCATCCTGGAGCGCCTCGCGGTGACCGATCCCTTCGTGCTTTACGCCGGGAACATCAAGCCGCAGAAGAATCTTCCGCGCCTGATCGAAGCGTTCGCGGTAGCCAAAGCGGACCTGCGCGATCACCCGGTCTATTCCAACTTGAAGCTGCTCCTGATCGGCGATTCCGCGGAGGAACATTCGGATTTGCGGCGGGCCGTTCTGCGCTCGCGCGTGCAAGGGGACGTCCGTTTTCTGGGATTCGTGCCGCATCCCGTGTTGCGCGTTTTTTATTCCCGCGCGAGCGCGTTTCTTTTCCCTTCGCTGTATGAAGGGTTCGGCCTGCCTCCGCTCGAGGCTATGGCCCACGGTGCTCCGGTACTGACGTTCGAGCGTGTCCTCGTTGCCGGAAGTGTTTTCGCAGGCTGCGTTGCTTGTGAACCCTGAAAATATCTTTGAGATTGCGCGCGGGATCCGGCAAATCCTCATGGAAGACGACCTGCGCGAAACGCTGGTGCGCCGCGGCTACGAACTCGTCCAGAAATATTCGTGGGAGCGCTCGGCCGAGCAGGTGCGCGGAGTGTACCGCTCGGTGGTCGCCGGCGAGCCGGTAAAGTCTTCCGCGTAAAAAATCAAAACATTCAACACAGAGAACACAGAGGTCACAGAGAAAAGAAAGTATCCTCTTCATGAAACCTCCGGATTGCTGTCCAGGTTTTCTCTCTTGCTTTCTCTGTGTTCTCTGTGCCCTCTGTGTTGAGATTCTTGCTCTTCCATCCAGCCTAAGAAGCCGTTGATATGATTTCTAGCTCACACACGCAACCGTCGCGAATCGAAAATGCGCGGACGGGATTCGGCGCGTCCGGCCGCAGCGACACGATGAAGTACGCCTGGTCGGGATAGCCCGCTTGTTCGACGTCCGTTGGCGAAGGTACGTTTTCGGTGGAGAGATGCGAATGATACTGACCGAGGTGCGTCAATTCCTTCTTGCGCAGGTACCGGAACATCTCGAACAATTCGCGAGGCTCGATTTCGTAGGCCGTCGCGCTCGAACGGGCATTCGTCGCCGGCAAAATCGCAGTGATCACGCCGTCGCGGCCCGCGAGCAAGCCGCAACATTCGATGCGCGGCTCACGGCGCGCGTGCGCCAGCATTTCGTCCAGAATTTCCCGGCGCACTCGGACGGAATCGGCCATGCGCTCGAGTGTACCTCAAGCCGCATGGCCGAATCAGAATAGGCGTGATATGCGGGGGGACGAGGCTGGAGATCAGGCGGTCACATTCAAGCTGCCAGCGCTCGACGGCACGGCCGTGCTGGAGGCGCCGTTCGATCCCGCCGTGAGGAAACCGCCGATTTGTTGAAGGTCATTCTGCAGGGCCGAAAATGCCGATTGCGCACCCGAAAGATTTCCCGCCTGCAGATCTTGCGCCAGCGCGCTGAATGCCTGAACGAGCGGATTGTTCTGCTCGGTGGAAGAAGAGGACGACTGCGAGCTTTCCGCGTGATGATGGTGGCGATGATGCCCGCCCACTTGTTGACTGGAATTCTGCTGCAAGTCCTGTTGAAGGTTCGTGAAGTCCTGCTGCGCCCCTTGCAAGTTTCCGGACTGAAGGTCCTGCCCCAATTGAGCGAAAGCCTGCAACACCGGGCTGTTGGCTGTGGCCGCGGCTGTGTTCGTGTTCGCGGCGGCGCTCGGACCCGCGCCCGAAAGATTTTGCGACAACGTGGCGAAATCGGACTGCGCCTGCGTCAGATTCCCGGACTGCAAATCCTGCCCCAATTGCTGAAATTCAGCCGTGATTTGCTGAAACTTGGACCCATTGTTCTGGGAACTCGGAGTATTTTGAGCCGCGCCCGCGGCGAACAAATTGCTGCTCAGGATGCCTACAATCGACATGGTCGCACCTCGTTCCGAAATCTGAAAACTGAGCCCGGCCTTTTCTCATCCAAGCTGGTCAAAATTTATGATCGGCAAAACTCCGGCGCACTTTAGCGGCCGTACCAACGGCAAATGGACGCGTTTCCTGATGCATTTGGGGCGCCAATCCCGCAAGCACGAATAGAGAAGCCAATCTATCGAATCCAAACGCTTTGAAGCGCGTGGCAACTTCGCTCAAACTTCACCATTCGATCCTCTGGGTAAGAACGGCCCGTGGCGTTCAACTTCCGAGGCAAATTTTGCCTTGCTCCGTTTCGGTGCATTCTCTTTTCATTGATTTTCAAATGTCCCGCACGGACGATTTGGTTCAAGCCTGGGAACGCCAATCTCCCGATTGGCATTGTCCAAGCCCGCCAATCGGGAGATTGGCGTTCCCAGGTAAAAAAAACGGCGTCCCGGCAACGCCGGGACGCCATGAAAAACGATTCCTGAAAATCGCGCTACGCTTTTTGCGCCGCGCGCCGCAGAAACGTGGGCACGTCGAGATCATCCGCGGCCTTCGTATTCTCCTGGTGAATGACTTCGTTGACGGCGGGACGCGGCGCCTCCTGCGGAACCTCGTGCGGCTCCACGGCAACTTCTTCCTCGCGCCCGGCCTTCCACGTCTTCGGGAGATACGAGGGTTTCTGGTGCGGCTGCCGGCGCGCCGCCTCTCGGAATCCCGCGGCGATGACGGTGATCTTCACCTGCTCCTTCATGTTCTCGTCGAGCACGGCGCCGAATATAATGTTGGCGTTCTCGTGCGCCGCCTTTTCGATCACGGAAGAAGCTTCATGGACTTCGCTGAGCGTGAGGCTGGACGATCCGCAGATGTTGATCAGGATGCCCTGCGCGCCCTGAATCGAATTGTCCTCGAGCAGCGGGCTGTTGATCGCGCGCGTCGCGGCGTCGACCGAGCGATTCGCTCCGGAAGCCACGGCCGTGCCCATCACGGCGTATCCCTGCCCTTGCATGATGGTGCGAACGTCGGCGAAGTCGCGGTTGACGATGCCGGGAATGGTGATGATGTCGCTGATGCCCTGCACGGCCTGGCGCAGGACGTCATCGGCGATGCGAAACGCCTCGAAGAAACTCGTGCCCGCTTCCACGGTTTCAAGCAGCCGTTCGTTGGGAATCACGATGACCGTGTCGACGCTGCCGATCAATTCGGAGAGCGCCTGCTCGGCCTGCTGCTGCCGGCGCTTGCCTTCAAACAGAAACGGCTTGGTAACGACCGCGACGGTCAGCGCGCCCAGTTCGCTGGCGAGCGAAGCGACCACCGGCGCCGCGCCGCTGCCCGTGCCTCCGCCGAGACCCGTGGTAAGAAAAATCATGTCCGAGCCTTCCAGCGCTTCGATGATCTTGTCGGTGTCCTCGAGCGCCGCCTTGCGCCCGATCTCGGGATTCGCCCCCGCGCCGAGACCCTTCGTGAGCTTGCCGCCCAGCTGCAATTTGACGGGCGCCTGCGAGAGCTTGAGCGCCTGCAAGTCGGTGTTGGCCGCGATAAATTCGACGCCCTCGACCTTGGCGCGGATCATGCGGTTGACGGCGTTGCATCCGCCGCCGCCGACGCCGATCACCTTGATCTTCGCGCCCTGTTGCACTTCCTCGCTGAATGAAATCCGGATTCCCGCGTCTTTCGCCATTTCGGTTCCTCCACCAAAAAATTGGCCCTGCCCCGCCGGAGTTTTGCGCATCAGGCTCCGGCGAACATGCTTTTGATTTTTCCTACAAACGTGGCCGGCTTCAGGGGCGCCTGGCGCCGGGCTCGTGCGCCGTAAAGAAGCAGGCCGACAACCGTTGCATACTCGGGCCGGGAAAGCATCAGGGGCATCCCTTCGAGGCCTCGGGGAACGGCCACGCGCGCGGGCAAATGGGACATGCCCTCGGCCAGTTCGACGAGCCCCTGGAGATGCGCCCCTCCGCCGGTCAATACCAGTCCGGCGGGAATCAGCGATGTAAAACCGCCGCGCTGCAATTCGTCGCGAACGAGCGACAGCAATTCCTGCGCTCGCGGTTCCACAATTTCGTTCAGCATACGCGTGAACACGGTGCGCGGAGGACGGTCGCCGACGCTGGCGATTTCGATGGCGTGGTCCTCCACAATCAGATCCTTGAACGCGCAGCCGTGCTCGCGCTTGATTTTTTCCGCCTCGGGAATCGGCGTGCGCAGCCCGACCGCAAGGTCATTCGTGAAATGATCGCCGCCCACGGGAATGGCCGCCGCGTGGCGCAGCATGCCGTTGCCGAAGACGACCAGTTCCGTCGTCCCGCCGCCGATATCGAGCAGGCAGCAGCCCAGTTCGCGCTCATCCTGCGTGAGGCAGGATTCCGCCGAGGCCAACGGCTCCAGAACAGTGTCCGCGACTTCCACGCCCGCCTGGTTGATCGCGATCACCAAATTTTGCATGGCGGAAGCCGAGGAAGTCACGAGGTGAACGTTCACTTCCAGGCGCCCGCCGATCATGCCCAGCGGATCGCGAATATTATCATGAGCGTCGAGCAGAAATTCCTGCGGCAGGACGTGCAACACCACGCGATCCTCGGGGAGCGTGATATTGCGCGCGGCATCCACGGCGTGGTGAACGTCGTCGCGATTAATATCCCGCGCCCGATGCCCCAGCGTGATGCCTCCCCGGCTGTTCACTCCGCGTACGTGGCTGCCGGCCACGCCGGCGATAACCCGCTCGACGGGCACTCCGGCAACGCCCTCGGCCTCTTCAATCGCGCGCCGCACTGAAGTCGCCGCCGCGCCGATGTTGGCAATCACCCCCTTGCGCAGGCCCTTGGATTCCGCCGCGCCCATGGCCACAAACTTCGCGCCCGTTTCGGTTAACTCGCTGATGATGGCGCACGTCTTCGTGCTGCCCACATCCAACGCGACCAGATACTTTTCTTTTTTCGACAATCCGCCGCTCCTTCTCACCAAAACCTGCCCAGGCAGTGAGCGCGCCCAGGCCTAAAATTTTCAAATCACGGTTAGCGCTTCTTCCGCGCAACTGCGATGTGGCGCGGCGCGTGTTGCGTCATGCTCACGGGCAGGCGCTGCGGCGCGCTCACGGGCGCGCTCCGTTTCACGTTCATCGCAACGGTCTTCGATTCCGGATTCACCACCACCTGCCGCGCGAACCGCAAATCCACCGAATCGACGCTCCCGGCGCTGGCCCGCCACTGGTCGATATTTTCCGCGAGCAAGTGATACCGGTTGGCGAAATCGGAATCGCCGAAGTGCACCAGAATCGGTGAAGCGCTCCCCGACGCCGTTCCCATTCCGGTGAGCGTCGCGCGCAAGTCGGACGCTTCGGAAATATCCGCCTCGCTGACGTGATCGGCCGCGCCGGGCTGAGCCCGTTCGATCTCCTTCATGAACTGCGCGTACAAATTCATGTGCTGCTCGCGCGTCGCCCGGGGCGTGGCTTCCCCAATCCCGCTCACTACCGGAAACTTGAATTCCCCCTCGACCGGCCGGTCAAGGATCACGCCCTGCGCATCCACCAGGGAAAGGTCGCTGCCCGTGCGGAGAAACGCGACGGGCGTGCGCTCGGTGATCTCCACGCGAATCCGGTTGGGCATCACGCGCTGGACGTGGGCTTCTTCCACCCACGCGAGCGATTCGATCGCCTCGCGCCGCTCTGTCAGCGGAACGCGCACCACGCTGCGGCCCAGGTCCGCTGAAAATTTTTCGGTGATCGCGTCCGGCGGCACAAAACGGTTGCCCAGGACTTCAATCTGGTTGGCACTCACCAGCGCAACGCCGGGGGAATATAGCAAGTAGGTTGCGGCTTCGTACAGCGCGAATCCCGCCAAGAGCGCGGCGGTTCCACCCACCAGGATGCGGCGGTACAGCGGCCAGGCCTTGCGGCTGAACTTGCGCTTGCGTATCTCCACCGGCTTCTGCCGGCGAAGATACTTCGGCTCGTCTTCAGCCAGCGCATCCGCGGGAAGATAATCGGGTTCCGCGCTCATCGTTTTCTCACCGGCCCTTCACCGGGACTTCACCGGTCCTTCCACACAATCACTTCTTCTTCGAGTTCCACGCCGTAGCGGTCGCGCACGCGCTCGCGCACGTCGGCAATCAGCGCGAGCATATCGGCTGCCGATGCATGTCCGGCGTTGATGAAAAAATTGGCGTGACGGTCACTGACGCGGGCGTCGCCGACCGAGTGGCCCTTCAAGCCAAGCTCGTCGATCATGCGTCCGGCGGACCCGCCCGGCGGATTCTTGAAAATACAGCCTGCGCTTTTTTGATTGAGCGGTTGACTGGCTCGCCGCTTCTCATTGCAGATGCGAATTCCTTGAAGTATCTCGCTGTACGGTTTGGACGGAAGTTCCAGTCGCACCGAGAGCATAATATCATCGGGAGCAAAAGATGTGTGCCGGTATTCAAAATTTATTTCAGCCCCTCGGAGGGTCTCGATCCGGCCGGTTCCCGCCCGGTACACCTGCACCTCGCGCACAAACGTTCCGATCTGGGTGCCATAGGCGCCCGCGTTCATCCGGAGCGCGCCTCCGATGGATCCCGGCACGCCAATCAGGCCTTCCATGCCGCCCAGATCGTGCTTCGCGCATGTCGTGACCGTGCGGCCGAGGTCGGCGGCGCAGTCGACGAAGACGCTATTGCCTTCAAACCGCACGTCCGGATCCTGCCGCGCAAGTTGCAGGATCACCCAGGGGAGTTCGCCGTCCGGCAAGAGAACGTTGCTGCCACCGCCGAGGAACCGGTGAGGCACTCCCGCCCGTTTCAAGAGGTGGATCAGCTCCGGCAGGGATTCGTGCTTGTGTATCAGCAAAACGTCAGACGTGCCGCCAATCTCAAGAGAAGTTTTGGCCGCGAGCGACACCCCGCCCTTGTGCTCGACGCCCAGTGCGCCGACGGCCGCAATCAATTTGGCATCGCTAATCCGCATGTTTCTCCGCGATTCTTAGTAGCACAGACTTCAGTCTGTGGGTTTTCGTAAGATGACCCAGGATGTATCCTTCGTCGCGTTGACGTTTGCATGGAGACGAATTGTCACACGGATCCCAAGCTCTGATGGAAACCCACAGACTGAAGTCTGTGCTACTTGCGCTACTTATGCTTCTAATGCCCATGATGCAATGACACCCTCGCTCCCAACAAAATCGCGAGCTCGCCCGGCGCGCGGCTCACATTGCCCGCGCCAATCGTAAGGATCGCGTCCCCGGGCCTCGCGGCGCGGAGCAATTCCTCGATTCCCTCCTGCATGGAGCTGTGAAAAACGACGTTCTTATGACCGGCAGCGCGAATCGCGTCCGCGAGAGCCTGCCCGGTAATGCCGGGAATGGGCGGCTCGCCCGCGGCGTAGATGTCCATCAGCACCACCATGTCGGCCTGATTGAAGGCGCGGCAAAATTCATCCCACAGGTGCTTGGTGCGCGTGTACCGGTGCGGCTGGAACAGAACCAGGAGGCGCTCGAAATGGCACCCGCGCGCGGCTTCGAGCGTAGCCCGAATTTCGACGGGATGGTGGCCGTAATCGTCGATCAAGGTGATGTGGTTGATTACGCCCTTGACGTCAAACCGGCGCCCCACTCCCGCGAATTCCTCGAGTCCCGCGCGGATCAATTCGGACGGCACATTCAAGTACAGCGCGACAGCCGCGGCGGCAGCGGCATTGCGTACATTGTGGATTCCCGGTGGGCCGTTCAAGTGAAATTTGCCGAGATCGTCGCCGCGATAGGTCAGGCGAAACTCGCTCTGGAGTCCCAGCAGTTCGATGTCGCTGATCACGAGGTCCGCCTGGCTCGAAGTGCCATAGGTGAGGACCGGGCGCTTCACATTCGGAATAATGGCCTGCACATTCGGCTCATCGAGACACAGAACAGCGGCTCCGTAGAACGGCACGCGGTTGACGAACTGCGTGAAAATTTCCTGGATTTCCTCGAGAGTTTTGTACGTGTCCAGGTGCTCGCGGTCGATGGTCGTCACGACGGCGACGACAGGCGCGAGCAACAGAAAAGTGCGGTCGCTCTCGTCGGCTTCCACAACCATGTATTCGCCGCGCCCCAGGCGGGCAGTCGAGCCGATATGGTTCATGCGGCCGCCGACAACAAAAGTGGGATCGAGCCCGGCCGCGGCTAGAACGCTCGCCGTCATCGACGTTGTAGTGGTTTTTCCATGCGCTCCGGCGATGGCGATTCCGTACCTCAGGCGCATCAATTCGGCGAGCATTTCCGCGCGCGGGATGACGGGAATTTTCAACCGGTGCGCCTCGACAATTTCGGGGTTGTCGCCGCGAATGGCCGAGGAAACCACGACGACGTGCGCGCCTTGCACTTGCTCCGCCCGGTGGCCTTCGAAAACTTCGGCGCCCATGTTCATCAGGCGTTCGGTGATCGGCGATGATTTCGCATCCGAGCCGGAAACCGAATACCCCAGCGTGAGCAAAACTTCGGCGATTCCGCTCATTCCGATCCCGCCGATGCCAACGAGGTGAATGCGCTTGAAATTGTGAAACGTCACCATCATGAGCGCGACACCCCTTCGATCAGGTTCACGATTTCCTGCACCGCATGCGGCTTCGCGAGACGCCGCGCGTTGGCCGCCATCGATTGCACTTCGTCCGGCCGGTCGAGCAAACCAAAAATTTCCTGCGTAAGACGTTCCGCGGTGAGCTGGGGCTCCGGGATGAGCCGCGCCGCGCCGGCCCGTTCCATTTCCTGGGCGTTGCGCAACTGGTGGCTGTCCGTGGATGCGCCGAAGGGGATGAAGATGGCGGCGCGTCCGGCGGCGGCGACTTCGGCGGCCGTGATGGCGCCCGCGCGGCAGACGATCAGATCGGCCTGGGCAAATCTCTCTGCCATGTTCCCGATGAAGGGCAGAACCTCCGCGTTGATTTCACGCCGTGCATAGGCCACGCGAACAGCATTATAGTCGCGTTCCCCGGTTTGGTGAACGATCGAGATCCGATTTTGTTGCGCCGCCAGCAAATCAGCGGAGTCCACCAGAGTGCGGTTGATGATGAGCGCGCCCTGGCTGCCTCCGGTGATCAGGAGATGAAACGGTTCCGCGGGCGCGCGCGGAGGAATCGCGAAAAATTCCGCGCGCACGGGAATCCCCGTCAGAGTAGCTTTGCTTCCCCAGAGCTTCGTTGGCGTTTCGTAGGCCGTGGCGATGCGCGTCACCATGCGGGCCAGCACGCGATTGGTGAATCCGGGCTCCGCGTTCGGCTCAAAGACGACGGTTGGCAATCCGCGCAGCACGGCGGCGAGCATCATCGGCCCGGCGGCATATCCTCCAACTCCGAGCGCCGCGGCAAACCGGTGCCTGCGCAGAATCGAAAACGAATCCCACATCGCCGGGACGAGCTTCGCAGTATTGCGCGCGAGTTTCATACCGCCAATCCCCTTGAGTCCTGCCGAGCGAATTGTCTCCAGCGGAAACCCGGCCTCGGGCACCAGGCGCGCTTCAATCCCGCGTTGCGTTCCGACGAACACGACTTCCCTCTCTCCTTCTCGCGACATCCATTCCCGGGCGACGGCGAGAGCCGGAAATACGTGGCCGCCCGTGCCGCCTCCCGCGATTAACAGTTTCAAAGTGGCGCTGGCTTTAGCCTGTGGGTCTTTGGCCTCGCAGGGCGTAACCCCGCAGGCTGAAGCCTGCGCCACTTCAATCCGCCTGCCGGCTGATGTTCAGCAAAACGCCGGTGGCCAGCAGCATCACCAGCAGGCTCGACCCGCCATAGCTGATGAACGGCAGCGGAATCCCTTTGGTCGGCATCATGCCGAGCACCACGCCGAGATTGATCATGGTCTGGCTCAGAATCATCACCGTGATGCCGAGCGCGGCGAAGCGGCCGAATTCGTCCGTGGTCTTGAACGCGGAACGAATCCCGCGCCAGCCGTAAATCGCAAACAAGGAAAGCACGATCGCGCCGCCAATGAACCCCAGCTCTTCGCATAAGACTGCAAAAATAAAATCCGTATGTGCTTCGGGCAAATAAAATAATTTTTGCTTGCTCTCCATCAAGCCGACGCCTGTGAAACCGCCCGACCCCACCGCGATCAGGGACTGCAAGAGTTGAAAGCCGCGGCCCTGCGGGTCCGCCGTGGGATTCAGGAACGCAATGACGCGCTCCAGGCGATACGGCACGCGCACGATGAGCAAATAGATAACCGGGATCGCGGCGAGACCCGCTCCGACAATGTATTTCCCATTCAGCCCCGCGACGTACAACATCGCCACCGCGATGATAAATATTTCCACCGCCGTGCCCAGGTCCGGCTCGAGGACCACCAATCCGACCAGCACCAGCACGGGCCCGATCGCCGGGAGGATGGTGCGCTTCCAGTCGTCCATGCCGAATCCCTCCGGGCGCCGTCGCCGTTCCAGAAACCACGCCAGATAAAAAATCACGGCGAGCTTGGCGAGCTCGGAAGGCTGCAGGTTTGCCGGGCCAAGCTGAATCCAGCGGTGCGTCCCGTGCGATTTATCAAGAAAGAAAACGCCGGCCAGCAACGCGAGCACGCCGAACAATGCGGTGAAAATCACTTCCGGCCTGCGCAGCTTGCGATAATCCAGATTCATGACGGCCATCATTCCGCCGAGTCCCAAAGCCAGCCAGAGAAGCTGGCGCAGCAGGAAGTGCGAGCCGTTGCCGTATTCGTCGCGCGCCGTGACGGCCGAAGCGCTGAACACCATGAGCGCGCCGACCAGGCACAGGGCCAGCGTCGAGCCGAACATCCACCGGTCGGTTTGGAGTGGTCGTGGCATCCTCGGAGCCCTTTCCATTTGTCGCGATTCAGAAGAGCAAAATCATTCTCATTTTGTCATTCTGAGCGAAGCGAAGAATCTTTCCGTTCTGCCATTCAAGCCGCAGAGAGATTCTTCGCTTCGCTCAGAATGACAACTCAACTTTTGAGACGAGTCGCTCTCCTTACGCCGCGTTTTTTTTCTCAAGTTCGCGGACGAGTTGTTTGAAGACGCGCCCGCGCTGCTCGAAATTTTCAAACTGGTCGAAGCTCGCGCAGGCGGGCGCCAGCAGAACGATGTCGCCCGGCCGCGCGTTCCGCGAGGCGATTTCCACGGCTCGAGCCAGCGTCTCCGCGCGCTCCACCGGGATGACGCCCGCAAGTTCCGCTTCGATCTTGTCTGCCGCGCTGCCGATCAAGAGAGCCATGCGCGCGTGACTGCGCAGCGCCTGGCGAAGAATTCTGTAGTCGCTGCCTTTGTCCTTGCCGCCCAGAATTACCAGCACATTTCCCGGAAATGCGTCAAGCGCCTTGAGCGTGGCATCGACGTTGGTGGCCTTCGAGTCGTTGAAATATTCCACCCCGGAAATCGTGGCCACGTATTCGATCCGGTGCTCCACCCCCGCGAAGGTGCGGACGCCCTCCGCAATCGCAACCGGCTCGGCCCCGGCGAGTCGCGCGGCTGTGGCCGCTGCCAGAACGTTTTCAATATTGTGGCTTCCGCGGAGACCAATGTCTTTGCGCTGGAGGAGAACCGTCTCGGTCCCGTCGCATCGGAAAACAATTTCAACGCCGCGAAGGTAACAGCCGCTTGCAACGCGTTTCTCGCGGCTGAAATAAAATACCCGCGGCCCGGAGGGCGCATATTGCGGAGCGATGGCATCGTCCGCGTTGATCACCGCGGCATCTTCCGCCGTCTGATTTTCAAACATGCGCGCCTTGGCGCGGCCATAAGCTTCGATCGATCCGTGGCGGTCCAGGTGATCCAGCGTGACGTTGAGAAGCACGCCAATGTCCGGACGAAAAGCTGAAATGGATTCAAGCTGAAAGCTGCTGGCCTCGACCACCGTAAAACTCGCGTCGCTCGAAAGATCCACGCGCGAGATCAGCGGCGTGCCGATATTCCCCGCGATCTGCACAGGCAACCGCGCGGTTTCCAGGATGTGGCCGATGAGCGAAGTGGTCGTGGTCTTGCCGTTCGAGCCCGTGATGCAAATGAGCCGCCCGCGCAAGAACCGCCAGGCCAGTTCGATTTCGCTCCACACGGGCACCCCGATCGCGCGGGCGGCGGCCAGCGCCGGTGTCATCGGCGGCACACCGGGACTCGGCACGATCAAATCCTGCTCGGCAAAAGTTTCGGCGCGGTGACCGCCTAATTCGAGAGTGACGCCCGCGGCGCGCAGCTTCGCCGCCGTTTCCGCAATTTCCTCCTCAGGCCGGGACTCGGTGGCGGTGACGCGCGCTCCACGCTCCGCGCAGAACAGCGCCGTGGCGATGCCCGTGCGCGCGAGCCCCACCACCAGCACCTTTTTTCCCCCGAGTTCGATGACCGGTTTCAACGGTTACCTCAATTTGAGCGTCGTCAATGAAAACAGCGCAAACACCAGCGCCACGATCCAAAACCGCACAATCGTTTTCGATTCGCTCCATCCCCCAAGCTCGAAATGATGGTGGAGCGGCGACATCCGAAAAATGCGCTTCCCCGTCAGGCGGAAGGACAAGACCTGCAGGATGACGGAAAGCGCTTCCAATACAAAAACGCCGCCGACAAAAAACAGCAGGATTTCCTGCTTGATCGCGACGGCGACCATCCCGATCGAGCCGCCTAGCGCCAGTGAGCCGACGTCGCCCATGAACACTTCGGCGGGATGCGCGTTGTACCAAAGAAATCCGAGGGACGAGCCGACAAGCGCGCCGCAAAAAATCGTGAGCTCGCCCACTTGGGGAAGGTGCGGGATATCGAGATATTCCGAGAATCGCGCGAAGCTCGTCACATATGTCAAAACCGTGAGCGCTCCGGCGGCGACCACCACGCACCCGATCGCCAACCCGTCCAGGCCGTCCGTGAGATTCACGGCGTTGGACGATCCGACGAGGACCAGGGCCACAAAAATCAAAAACGGGAGATAGGAGAGCCACCAAAAATATGTCGTGGACAGAAGCGAATGGATCACCAGGTCCGGATGAAAATTCTTGAAAAATGGAACGCTTAGTTGCGTGGAGTAAATGCCGCTGGCCGTGAGCGAGAGCAGCGTGACGGCCAAGCCGCAACTCGCGACAATCTGCAGGGAAAATTTGCGTTTCCCGGTCAATCCGAGATTTTTCTTCTTCATCACTTTGCTGTAATCGTCGATGAACCCGATGATCCCGAAAACGAGCATGGTCAGAACAGCGAGCCACACGTAAGCGTTTTCCAGATCGCCCCACAGCAACGTGGGAATGACCGTGGAGCCCACGATCAGCACGCCGCCCATCGTCGGCGTTCCGGCCTTGGCCTGATGGCTCTTCGGCCCTTCTTCCCGGATGAACTGGCCGATTTGCAGGTCGCGCAGGCGCCGGATCACCCAGGGTCCGAGCACCAGAGTGATCAGCAGAGCCGTCAGGCTGGCCAGCGCAGTGCGGACAGTAATGTAGCGGAACACGTTGAGCGCGTGAAAATAGGGCTGGAGCACGTGATAAAAGAGGTAGAGCAGCATCTCAGGCACGCTCCTTGGGCGCGCCGCTCGCAACGGAAGCAGCTGGTTCGGTATTGCCACGCGCGAAACGCGAATCGAGCACTTCGACGATGCGTTCCATCTTCACGCCGCGCGAACCCTTCACCAGCAGAATGTCTCCGCGCTCGATCAAATTTCCAACGAACGCGCTGGCCTCCGCGGACGACGCGAAAAATTTTGCCTGCGCGGCCGGATGACCGGCTTCGACGGCGCCGCGAACGAAATTTTCGGCGTCACCTTGCACGCCGATGATCCAGCCGAGTTTCCCGGTCGCAGCAGCCGCGCGTCCGGCCTCTCGATGCAATTCGCCGGACGAGGGACCAAGCTCCAACATTTCGCCTGCCGCGAGGATGTGACGGCCAGTTGCGGGAGTGCTGGTGAGCAGCTCGACCATCGCCGCAAGCGCCACAGGATTCGAGTTGTAGCAATCATTGATCACCGTAAATCCCGCGTCGTACTGCAGGACGCGGCCGCGCATTCCGGTGGCCTCCAATTTCGGAAAAATTTCCCGGGCCTCCGCCGCGCCCACGCCCCAGACACTCGCCGCGGCGAGCGCAGCCAGCGCGTTGGAAATATTGTGGCGCCCGGCAAGAGGCAAGCTCAGCCGCGCGCGTCCCTGCGGGCCCAGAAAATCAAATTCGCTTCCATTCAAGCCGCGATCCAGAACATTTTCGGCGCGGAAGTCGGCGCGTTCGCCGACGCCAAACGTCACGACGCGACCAGGCGCAACTTGCGAAAAGCGCGCCACGAGCGGATCATCGGCGTTCAGCACGGCAACGCTGTCGCGCCCCGCGAGCCCTTCGATCAATTCGCGTTTGGCCAGCGCAATTTCTTCCACCGAAGCAAAAAATTCCAGATGCACGGGCGCGACGCGCGTGACCACACCCACGTCCGGACGCGCTATTTCCGCCAAACGCTTCAGCTCGCCCGCATGGGACATCCCCAATTCCACGACGGCGGCTTCGTCCGCATCATCCAGCCGCAAGAGTTGCAGTGGCAGCCCGTACTCGTTGTTCAGATTGCCTTCCGACTTCAATACGCGGAACCGCGCGGCCAGCAGCGCCGCCAGAATTTCCTTCGTTGTGGTTTTTCCAGCCGACCCGGTAACCGCTGCCAGGCGCCGCCCCCATCGCGTTCGTACGGCTTGCGCGAGGCCTTGGAGCGCGGCGAGCGTGTCCGGAACCGCAAACAGCTTCGACCGGTACGGCTCGGTATATCCGGGCAGCCGGTCCGCCGCCACGACACCGGCCAGCGCGCCGGCATCCAGCGCCGCCACGACAAAATTGTGTCCATCGTGACGCGGTCCGTGTATGGCGACGAATAACTCGCCGCGAACCATGGTCCGAGAATTAATCGAGACACCGGCCAACCGGGCCACGGCGTCGACGCCTCCGGGCGGCCTAACACCCAGAGCGCCAGCCACTTCTTCAACCGTCCACCGCATAGCGTCCTCAAGGGGCTGGGTTTCACTGGTCTGGGTTCACCCTTGGATCAGCGTCCCTTACGAATAGAGAGCACTTTCAGTGCCGCAAGCTCGAACCGTGACTTCCACGGTAGGGGCATCCGCCGCGGCGGATGCCCCTACACAATCAGTCGCCGCCAAAACCGCGATGGCGCAGAACAGTTCGCGCTACTTCGCGGTCGTCAAATTCAATCGTCCGGTCGCGCAGGACCTGGTAGGTTTCGTGGCCTTTGCCCGCAAGGAGCACGATGTCGCCGGACCGCGCCTCGTCCAGCGCCACCTCAATCGCCTTCTGCCGGTCCACCTCAACGAACAGTTTCGCCTTGGTGCGTTGCACGCCCACAATGACGTCATTGATGATCAGGAGCGGGTCTTCGCTCCGCGGATTGTCCGAAGTCAGCACCACGATTTCGCTCGCGCGGCCCGCCGCCTCTCCCATAAGAGGACGCTTGGTGCGGTCGCGATCCCCGCCGCAGCCAAACAGAGTGATGATGCGGCCATCGGGATTCAGTCCCTCCGCAGTGGCAAGCAGGTTGCGCAGCGCGTCATCGGTATGCGCGTAATCCACGACGACGAGGAAGGGCTGCCCCATTTCGATACGCTCGAAGCGCCCGGGCACGGCCGAGAGCTGCGCGATTCCCGCGGCGATGACTTCTCTGGGAAGAGCGAGTGCCACTCCGGCACCGATCGCGGCCAGAATGTTGTACACATTGGGCCGCCCGACCAGCTTTGAGCGAACCTCAATTTTCCCTGCGGGAGTTTCGGCAGTGAACTCGATGCCGGAAAGGGAAAGCGCGGGTTTGCGCGTAGTGATGTCCGCGCCAGGCTCAAGGCCGTACGTCAGCGTCCGCGAAGCCAGCCCCGAAAGTCTTCGCCCATATTCATCATCGGTGTTCGTCACGCCAGTGGCCGGGGACGCGGCGCCGGTGCCTTCAAACAAGCGGCGCTTGGCCGCGAAGTAGTCCTCAAGAGTCTTGTGGTAATCGAGATGATCGCGCGTGAGATTGGTGAAAATCGCGACCGCGAACGGGCAGCCCCACAAGCGGTCAAGCGCCAGCGCGTGCGAACTGGCTTCGAGCACCGCGTGCGTGCCTCCGGCGCGAACGATTTCCGCGAGGTGCTTCTGAAGATCGAGCGATTCGGGCGTGGTGTTCGGCGCAGGGCGAGACTCACGCACCAACCGGTAGCTGATCGTGCCCAAGAGCCCGACTTCGCAGCCCGCCGCGCGCAGGATGGAATCCACCAGATAAGAAGTCGTGGTCTTGCCGTTCGTTCCCGTCACGCCGACGAGCTTCAGCACTTCCGCGGGACGCGCATAAAAATTGGCTGCGGAAATCGCCAGCGCCTTGCGCGCATCCGCGACTTGTATCCACGGAAAATCCGCAGGCAGCGTTGCAGGGCTCGCCTGCTCGCTGATGACGGCGACCGCCCCACGGCCCACGGCGTCAGACACAAATTTATTGCCGTCGGTTTTTTCCCCATGAATCGCGACGAACAGGGTCCCGGGCTTCACCAAGCGGCTGTCGTAGGCAAGCTCCGAAATTTCCAGGTCGCCATGCGCGGCCCCGTCGCGCGTATCGACGCCTCGCAACAACTTCGCCAGTCGCATGGCCGCGCGTGCTGTTCCCGCCAGTGTCATATGCGATTCGCTTTCGTCATTCTCCGCCACAATTGCCGCCTTCGCTCTCACTTCGCTTTCGCTCGTGCCGACGCAGATAACAGCGAGGCATCGCGAGCAAATTGCACGGTGATCCGGCTGCCGCGGCGAATCGTCTCACCGGGCTCGGGAGATTGTCCTGTCGCGATGCCCGTCCCGACCAAAACGGGAGTGAGCCCCATTTTCAGGCACTCTTCGGTCACTTCGCGCACGGTCTTTCCCAGGAGTTGCGGCGCGGGCACTCCTTCGCCTTCCGCGATCTCCACCGTGGGCGCGGCAACAACGGGCGCGGCATGTGGAATCGCGGGAGCAGGATCATCTACCGCAGTGTCCATTGGCGCCTGTACAGGATCGAAATCGCTCGCGTCCGCTAAATTATCGTCCTTCTCATGCGCGGCTTGCGCGCGGCTGGCCCGAATTGTTTCCGCGGAAACAGGAACGTCTCGCGGAACGTCCAGGTACGCGAGCACCTGCTGCGCGACTCGCTTGAACACGGGCGCGGCCACCTGGCCGCCTTCGTGCGCACCAGTCGGAGAATCGAGTTGCACGTAAACCGTGACCGCAGGCGTATTGATCGGCGCAAATCCCACGAAGGATGCGATCAGGTCATGAGTGGAATAACGCCCCGTCTCCGGATCATATTTCTGCGCGGTGCCGGTTTTTCCCGCCGAAGTGTAACCATCCAGCTTGGCCTTCTTGCCCGTGCCGCCGAGCACAACTCCTTCGAGCATGCGGCGCATGGACGCCGCAGTCGTCTCCTTGATGACGCGGCGCGGTTCCGGCTCTTGCGCTTCGATCACCTGATTGCCGTGGCGCTGTTCGCGGACGATGTGCGGCCTGACGATCAGCCCGCCATTCGCCATGGCTGACACCGCCGTTATCATCTGCAGCGGCGTCACACCAACTTCCTGGCCCATGGAAATCGAACCCACCGAAACCGGCGTCCAGTTTTCCAGGCGGCGCAGCTTTCCGCGGCTTTCGCCCGGTAAGTCCACACCTGTGGGCTGCCCAAAACCGAAGTCGCGAATGTAGTCATAAAATTTGGGCGCTCCCAGACGCAAGCCGACTTTGATCGCGCCCACATCGCTCGAGTATTCCAGAATCTGCGAAACGGTGAGCAGGCCGTACGCCTTGTGATCGCGAATCCGGTGGCCAGCAATATAGATCGCGCCGTTCTGGCAATCGACAACATCGTCCGGAGTCGTAACGCCCTGATCGATCGCAGCGGAGAGCGTCACAATTTTGAAGACGGAGCCCGGCTCGTACAACGAGCTCGCCGCGCGATCCACGCGCGCATCGGGAGGGCTGTCCTTCGCCGCATTGGGATTGAACGTCGGCCAGTTCGCAACGGCCAGCAACTCGCCGGAATTCGGATTTTCCACGATGACGGTCCCGGACTTCGCGTGGGTATCTTGAATCGCCTGCGCCAGTTCTTTTTCCGCGATGTACTGGATTTTTTCGTCGAGCGTAAGGACGACGCTCGTACCGGTGTCCGGAGCCTTGTCGTTCGAGTCGTACCAGCGGCGGTGCGCGTCGGCCAGAATCAACATCTTTTCCGGCTTGCTGCGAATAGTGTCGTCGAGCGAGTATTCGATTCCTCCCAACCCTTTCTCGTCGATGTCCACGTAGCCGAGCACGTGCGCGGCGAGCTCGCGTTTCGGATAGAACCGTCCGCCCTCCCGCTGAAAATAAATTCCGCGCAGATTCATCGCGGCGATGCGGTTCGCTTTTTCGGGAGGAAGTTTGCGCGCGATCCACGCAAACGAATGCGAGCTCGCAATCCGCGTGGCGATGTCGTCGGAGGGAACGTCCAGCACTTTGCCGATCAAACGCGCCACCATATCGGGGTCGGCAATTTCCGAGGGCACGGCGAAGGCCGATTCCACGGGCACGCTCATCGCCAGCGGATTCATGTTGCGGTCGAAAATTTCGGCGCGGCTCGCGCCGACATCGACAATGAGACGCTGCTGGTGTTGCGCGCGGGAATAATATTCGCTGTAGCGGAAAAGTTGCAGGTAGGCCAGCCGCCCGAACACCGCCCCGGTCCAAATGGCCGCGAGGGCAGCTACAATCATGATCCGGGTCCGGGGACTGCGAAGATCCATAAATTCGCGACAAGTGGCGCGGGCTTCAGCCTGCGGGTTTTGGGACTAGGAAGGCGCAAACCTCGCAGGCTGAAGCCCGCGCCACTTAGAAGTCTATTGCTGCGCTGCCTGCGAGTTAGCCGGGCGCGCCTCCGCCACAACCGCGTTCGGCGGGAGATCCATCGGAGCCACCTGTCCAGGCACGGGAGCGGTCAAGCCCAGCTGCCGCCGCGCGATGATGTCGATGCGTTCCGGCGCGCGCAATCCCGCGATTTCCAATTTGAGTTCCTGATTGAGTTCGGTGGCCTGCGCGCGTTCGCTGCGCAGTGATTCGAGTTCGTAGCGCAGCTGGATCGTCTCGAAGTGCTGCCACGCGTACAGGAAGGCGCCCAGGGCGATCAATCCACCGAGCGAGACGATGCGCGCGCATTCGCGCAAATGGTGGGGAGCCACGAAACGCACCAGCCGCGAATTATCAATTTGTTTCACGGTGAAGAACTCGGTCATTGCAGCCACTCTTCCTCTTGCGGCGTCCCTGACTGGTTGGGATCGATCTTTTCGGCTGCGCGCATCTTCACGCTGCGCGCGCGCGGATTCGCCGCGATCTCCGCTTCCGAAGCTTGAATCACTTTTTTGGTGAGAATCTTCAGCGTTCCCTCATGCGCGAGCCGCTGAAAGCATTGCTTGACCTGGCGGTCTTCCAGCGAGTGATAGCTGAGCATCACCCACCGGCCGCCCTGAGATAGTGTGGCAGGAACCCTAGAAAGAAACTGCCCGAGTTCCTCCATCTCTCGATTCACCGCAATCCGCAGCGCCAGAAACGTTTTTGTCGCGGGATGCAGCTTCTGCCTTCCCCTAGCGTTTCGGGCCCCTGCCACAACCGTTGCCAGGTGTTCGGTGTCCCGTATGGGACGCGCGCGAACAATCGTCCTGGCGATTCTGCGTGAATCCCGCTCTTCCCCGTATTGGTAGAGCAGGTCGGCGAGTGCTTTCTCGTCCGCCGTGTTCACAATGTCTGAAGCCGTCTCTTCCGACTCGCGGTCCATGCGCATGTCGAGCGGGCCGCGCGCGCGAAACGAAAAACCGCGCTCGCCCAAATCCAGCTGCATGCTCGATACGCCCAAGTCCGCCAGCACGCCATCGGCGGGAGGAAGACTTCGCTCCGCGAAAACCTCGCCGATTTGTGAAAAGTTAGCGTGCACCAATGTCACTTTCTCTCCGAACTCCGCCAGCCGGCTGCGCGCGATTTCCAGCGCTTGCGTGTCGCGATCTAGGCCGACCAGCCGTCCCCCGGCCCCCAGCCGCCGGGCAATTTCGATTGCGTGTCCCCCAAGTCCAACGGTGGCATCGACATACAGCCCGCCGGGCTTGATTGCCAGCCAGTCCATCGTCTCCTTGACGAGCACAGGCTTGTGCTCAACGTTCAAACTAGATGCCCAGTTCGTCCAATATCTTCAGGTCGTCGTCCGTAATCGGGCTCTTCTTCAAGTTCTCTAGCGACCGGCCGTGATTCCAGACTTCCAAGTACGTCAGGTGCCCCATCACGTCCACATCGCCTTTCATTTGAGCCGCTTCCCGCAGCACCGGCGGAATCAGGATCCTTCCCTGGCTATCGACTTCCACCGCCTGGCCGTAATAATTCGTCCAGGTCAGGAACTTCTGCTTGGTACGGTTGTGCGAAGAGAGCCTCGCCAGCTTGCTCTCCAATTCCTCCCAGATTTTCATTGGGAAGATCCGGGCGTAATCACCGGTTTCGCTCGTGACGTAGAACTGCCCGCCAAATCCCTTGAGCTCTTCCAGAAAGGCCGCGGGTATTTTGAGACGGCCCTTCTCGTCCACTCTTGCCGGTATGTTTCCCCTTAGCATGTAGTCGTCGGCCCAAAGTACTTGTCGAGCGTTCGCTCCTCACAGGTAGTCCCCTTTAGCGCTTCACAACCCCTTCGACTTCGCCACTGCGTTTCACTTACTACCACTTTCTCCCACTTTGTGCCACGATTCTAGTCAGGATCGAAAACTTGTCAAGGGAAAACAGTAGGGATTGGAAAATTCATTGTGGAAAACCTGTAGGCTAGTAGGGTGTTTCTGAAAAACCACTACAGATAGTGCTAGCAAGCGGAAAACCGCCTAGGTTTAGCACCGCATTTTCTGAAATATTTCCGTGAAAATGTTTCGTAAGAGTAACGGGGGAGGCCGGCGCAGCGTTCACTCGCCTGTTGAATTCACATTTTTTAGGAATTTTTGCTATGGATTGGCTGTTCCAGACTGCATTCCTGGAGAATCATGGGCCATGCCGACGTGCAGGTGGGCCAGTTGCCCCAACATTTCCCGGTCTTCGGGGTTCAATCCCTCGACAAATGCAGGGTCGTTGAGCTTGGCTTGGCGGTCGGTTTCGCTCATGTTGCGCAGCGAGTGCAGGCGCTGCAGGATGGCCTGGCGCCGCGCCGGGGGCATTTGCTGCCAGCGAGGAAGGAGCGACTGCCGGACGTTCCTCTGCTGCTCAGGAGTCATCTGCTCCCAAACGCGTTGCCGTTCGCGCAACTCCTGCTGCTGGTCGGGAGTAAGGCGATTCCAGGCTTCCAATCGCTGTCGAATCTGCGCCTGCTGTTCCGGCGGCAGACTCAGGAAACGCTGGTTGTTCCGCAGGAACTGTTCCTGCCGGCGCGGAGGCATATCCTGAAGCCTCTCGATGGCCTTGGGGGGCAAATTGTTCAGATTGCCCTGGGAGGAATGGCGTTGGGAAGCCTGGGCCGCACTGGCGGGCGCTGAGCCGGGCGCGGTGGCGCGCCCTCCTCCTGAGGAGCCGCGTTAGATCTCTGCCCAGACGCGGAGCCGCACAAGAGTCCCACCGCAAGCCAGGCGGCCAAGAAAACCCCGAGTTGGAATCGCAGCTTCATTACCTGGTTTCTTTAGTCGGCTCCTGCGCAGTCGCAGCGACCGGACCTGGAAGTTCGGAAAGCGCATCGAATTTCGACACTACGTCGAAATTCTCCAAGACGGGCAAGTCACGGATCATGCCAAAATCCGATTCGGCCGTAACCTTGCTCGTCTCGATCGACTCGATGGCATGGCTTACGATCGCCGGATGGGTTGTAACGCGCGGCACGGAAGACATCCACACAGACATGGCGATCAGTGCCGTCACCGCAAAAGCGAGCCTCGGCGACGGCAGCCAGCTCCAGAAGCTGCGAGGCGCGGGTTCCGCGGCAATGCGCGCGCGCAACGCCGCATCAAACTCGGGCGACGGCGAAATCGCCGGAAGATCGTCAAGCACGCTCGAAAGCGCGCGGAACTCTTCCGCACGCGTGCGGCAGGAGGCGCAGCCGGACAGGTGTTCCTCGACGGCATGACGCTCGGCAGGTGCGGCGCGCCCGTCAAGATAGACAATTAATTTGCTTTCGATTGCAGCACATTGTTTCTCACTACCATCTTTTTCAAACATAGGACCCTCACTTCCCTCAACGTTCATCATCAAGGCGGGCAGTACAAACAGCCCCACCGAATTTCAGGCGGGCTGTCCGCTGCGGTGGTCTGGCACTCGATCCGTCCTCACCGTAGGACTCACGAGTGGAGCCAGTTCAACGCGCAACGTTTCATAAGCTCTAAACAACAGCGATTTCAGCGCGCTCTCGGAACATTCGAGAACGCGCGCAATCTCGTCGTAATCCAGTTCCTGATACTTGTGCAACAACACCGCTGCCCGCTGTTTTTCGGGCAGCGAATGAATCGCTTTCATAATCAATTCCGCGCGGCTGCGCGCAACCAGCTCCTGTTCCACGCTCGGCGCACGGTCGGGAACTTCCATCGCCCGCTGCTCGTCCTCGCCCGTATCCACCGTCTGGTCCATGGAAATTTCCATCTGGCGGCGCCGGTTGTCGCGCACGGAATTCAGCGCCAGGTTCGTGGCGATGCGGAACATCCAGGTGGTGAACTTCGCGCTGGGAGCGTATTGCTGGCGAGCGCGGTAGACGCGGAGAAAAACTTCCTGAGCCAGATCTTCCGCGACGGCCCGGTCGCGGACCATCCGGTAAAGGAAATTGACCAGGGGACTCCTGTACTTGCGGAGCAAAAGCTCAAAGGACAGTTCGTCCCCGGCTTTCACGTCCAGCATCAATTGGACGTCGGTCCTAGCCATGGCCTCCACAGTCTATCAAACCCGTTTGTTGTCAAAAAGTTGTGGGAAAATCGAAGTGCCTAAATCCAACCTTGCTTGGGCAAGTACTTTATTTTCAGCATGATCCAAGGGCAGAGTTCAAATCTCGCTTAAATCCATTGCCGGTGAACGACGGAATCGACTGCTCGAATGCAGTCTTCCAGCATTTCTTGTTCATCGGCGGTAAGTTCATGCCTGGCGAATGCCCTCACGTTCTGAAGGGCAATGAGAAGATCGCCCCAGCCATCCGTGAGCGGCGAGGTAAGCGGATAGCCGGTTAAAATTCTTCTTAGCGCTCCGAGGCAATGACGATCGCACCACCCCTCCACAAGTTTCTGAATGCTGGCGAACAACTGTTCGTTATTTTCGATCATTTTTCCCGAACGATTGCGCAAAAATCCGAGATGCACATCATGGCCACCGGCGGAACTTCAGCTGGGATAGAGCCATCGCGCCAAATCAAGATTGTGGTTGAAGTAATCGCTGGACGGCGCGTTTTTCGCGTTGTAAACGAACAGGGGAACATCTATTTCATGCAGGGAGCCATGCGAGCGAAGCCCTGGAAAAATTTCTTTTTCGTCATCGAGCTCGCCAAACACAGTGTCCTTATCGCCCAGCACCATCAGGTGCCCGATCCGCGACGCCATTAAGTGAAACTCTCTTGCCGCCTCTTCGCGCGTGAGAATCCGTTCGACGCCATTTACGCCGGAAATAATATCCCGAACCCGCGGCGCATCTTGTGGACTTTTGAGATAGACGTAGACTGCTCCGCTGCAGCCACGGTGATGCTTCATGTATCGGTCGCGTCCAGTGGAGACCGCTTTTCGGATCGGGACTCCTTTGCCCGCGCAGACTTGTTCGAGGTCCCAGCACTGGCTTTTGGCATTCATTCCATGGTCCGCGGTGGCGAGAAATGCGGTGTCGGGCGCCGCTTTCATGGCTTGGCCGAAGAGATCGTCCAGGCGGGCCAGGTGTTCTTTCGATTCGGGCGCTTCCGGAGCCCACATGTGCATTGGATAATCCGTAGTGTGAACGTACAGGACGCCAATGTCCGGGCGGGTCTTGAGGATGTTGATGGCCGCTGCCATCAGCCAATAATTAATCTCAGCGCTGTAAATTACGGGAGCGGGGCCGAGCTTCTGGACCCAATCCGGCGTCGGGTTCTCCGCCGTCAGCACAATTTCAGCGCCGCGCAAAAGTAAAGTCGCCGTCTTCGCCTTGCTGGAAAGCAGCGCCGACTTTACGCCTTGCCGCGCGGCGCGTTCAAACAAAGTGGGAGCAAGCACAAGGTCGGCGGATTCCACGTACAGCTCTTCCCCGCTCTTTTCGTCGAAATAGGAATTGGCAATAATGCCGTGCGTTTCAGGCCAGGCGCCGCAGCAAATCGAAGCATTATTCGCGTTGGTCACCGAAGGCATTACGCCGGTCACCTGCTTATAGATTCCGTCGCGCTTCCATTGACTGAGGACAGGCATCTTGCTTTCGGCGAGGTACCGCGGGTCGAAACCGTCAAACATGATCACGACGACGCGTTGTTGGGCATTTGTTTTACTCTGGCTGAATGCAAGATTTCCGAACGCTGCCGATGCCGCAGCGGCCGTTCCATACTTGAGCACGGTTCGGCGGCTAGGAAAATTGCTCATAAGTCCCCCGTATTCCAATGGCAATATTGATTTCAGGCCTGAATGGCAACATACATCCGACAAGCACAGAATTCAATGTCTGGTGACAGCAGTTAATTTTCTTCCCATGATGCACATTTGCTTGACTAACGAGCGGACGCAGTTTTTCGTGGCGCAGGCTTCCAGCCTGTGGGGTTAGTCCTTGCAAGGACCAAACCCCACAGGCTGGAAGCCTGCGCCACCTCAAGCGTGAAACAGTTTGGCGAGCAGCAACATCAGCGAGACGCCGAGAAAGACGAGCAGCGCCATGCGTGTGTCCGGCTCGCGGTTCACTTCAGGGATCAAGTCGGTCGCGGCGACGTACAGCGTGACTCCCGCCGAAATCGGCAGCGCATAACCCACCTGCGAATGCAGCAAACCCATCAGAAGAATGCCGGCAACGGTTGCGACGCCCAGCCAAATTGCGGCCAGAAACGCCGTGCGGCGACTCTGTCCGCTCGCGAGCATGAGCGAAGCAACCGTGAAGCCTTCCGGAATTTTATGCAAAACGATCGCCAGAAAAATGATGCCCCCCAGCCAGCCGGAAACCAGAAACCCGGATGCGATCGCCACGCCGTCAAAAAATGTGTGAATGGAGAGGCCGAGCAAAGCGGAAATTCCGGCGTGGTTCGGCACAAAATGCTCGACGTGCGTTTCTTCCCCAAAATGGAAATGCGGCGCGAGCGTGTGCTCAAAAAAATGAACGATGAAATATCCGACCAGCACCAGAAAATACGCGAGACTTCCCGTCAAAGCCACCGACTCGGGCAGAATCTCAAGAATGGCCGCGGCCAGCATGAAGCCCGCGCCAAGCGCCAGAAAATATTTCAAGTATTGGCGCGACCATTCGCGGTGCAGGATAAAAAGTCCGCCCAGAATGTTGGCCGCCGCGGCCGTCAGCCCCAGCAGCAGCGCCAGGAGCATGCGCGAAGCGGGCACGGGAATGGGCGGGACAGCTAGCATTCGCTACGCAATGGAGCTCCGAGAGTCGCCCAAGAAACAGGCATCTTTGTAGGTCACGGCTTCAGAGGCCGCGGAAAAACTCTAAACTCTGTCATTCTGAGCGAAGCGAAGAATCTCTCCTTGTTTCTTTTCTTATGCTTAAATCGAAGAGGATTCTTCGCTTCGCTCAGAATGACAAAACAAGACATTTCTTCCGCAGCCTGTTCAGCCGTGACACAAGCCGCTGAAAACACCCGGCTTTAGCCGCTGGCTTTGCAACCTTGACGAAAATTCTACGCGGTGGCAGGGGCTAAAGCCCTGATCTGCGCCCTCTCATGTCGCGGCTGAACAGGCTGCGGAAAAATCTGCCAGTCTAGGTTCTTGGCTTTCCGAACCACTTTTTTTTCGAGTCCAGCGGCCATTTTTCTTGCTATTCCGCTCTTCGTTTCGCGGTTGTTGCGCCCCTCCGAAGACACCACGGCCTTCACCTACACCGCCGGAATCAGTTTCACGAGACGCAGCAGATTGGCCGCCGTGGCCAACAAGCGGAACAACCAGTTCACCTTCTTCACTCCGCGCACCTTCACCTGCCGTAGAATGCTGTTCAATTTCGCCCAACCAAACACTTTCTCGACTAGCTTGCGCTTCTTCTGGCTGATGGCGTAGCCCGGGTCGCACCGTTCCTGCTCGGTCAGCCAGTTCGGCCACTTGGGATTGGGTTCGTACTCGGCCACATGCGGGATCACTTTCCGCTCCCGCAATCCGGCGATGAATTCTTTCTCCTGATACAACTTGTCGGCTCCCAGCGTGATCGCCGCAGTGTGCTGGTCCACCCGCCCCGGGCTCCGGCCCCACTGATCCAGCATCGCCAGCGCCGCTTCTCGTTCGGCCGAGGTGGCGCATGGCGTGGCCAAGGCCGCCATCACCAGTCCGTTGCGATTCTCCGTTATTAGGTGTCCCAAAAAACTCGGCTGCGCTTGCCCCGCAGCGCTCTTCTTGAACAACCGCGCCTCGGGATCGCTCTTGGATTCGTGCGTGTCGCGCAGCAGCTTCTTTCCGCGCGATCCGCTTCCTTTCTCCGGCGGCTTCTGCTTGGGCACGAAACTCTTCCGGCTGGCCCAAGCCTGGATCAGCGTCCCGTCCACCGTGAAGTGTTCCTCGCTCAGCAGATCGTGTTCCCCCGCTTGCCGCAGCACCGCCTCCAGCAAGCGTTGCGACACCTCTCCCGCCATCAGCCGCTCCCGATTCTTCGTGAACACCGTCACATCCCACACCGGATCATCCGGATTCAATCCCACAAACCACCGGTACAACAGGTTGTAATCCAACTGCTCCATCAGCTGCGTCTCGCTGCGGATCGAATACAGCGCCTGCAACAGCAGCGCCCGCAACAATCGCTCCGGCGCGATCGACGGTCGTCCTCGGCGCGCGTACAGCGCCTCAAAATGACTCCACATCTCCTCCAGCCCGCGATCCACCATCGGCCGAATCCGCCGGAGCGGGTGATCGCGGGGAATCCGTTGTTCCAATGGAACGTAGCTGAATACTTCGCTTTGTTTTTCGTCTGGTCCGCGCATGTCGTCTTAGATGTGCAGCATTCTCTCCAGTTGCCAAACAGACGAATTTTTCCGCAGCCTGTGAAGCCGCGACCCACAAAGCCAACATCCTGAGGTCACACTTACCCGCTATGGCGAAACAGAATGACGTCGCCTTCCTGGACGATGTATTCCTTGCCTTCGAGGCGCACCTGCGCGCGTTCGCGCGCCACCGGCAGGCTCCCCGCGGCCAGCAGGTCTTCGCAGCGCACGACTTCCGCGCGAATGAAGCCGCGCTCGATGTCGGAGTGGATCGCGCCCGCCGCCTTCTGCGCGTTCATGCCGCGCTTGATGGTCCAGGCGCGCACTTCGGGTTCGCCCGCGGTGAAAAACGAAGTCAGGCCGAGAAGCTGGTATGTCGCCTGTATGATGCGATCGAGCCCCGAAGATTTGAGCCCGTACGCCGCGAGCATCTCGGCGCCTTCGGCCGGTTCGAGTTCGGCCAGTTCGGCCTCGATGCGGCCGCAAATCGAAAGCACAACGGTGTTAGGCCGGCCCACGAGTTTTGACAGCTTGTGGCGCTCGACGGCCGTATCCAGCTCGGCGACTTCGCTGTCGCCGAGATTCAAAACGTACAGCATGGGCCGCTGCGAAAGGAATTTATAGCCGTTGATCGTCTTCCGTTCCTCAGGATTGAATTCCATTTCGCGCAACGGCATTTCCGATTCGATGGCCGCCTTGCAGCGGTTCAGCAAGACCAGTTCCTGCTCGAGAATCGGTTCCTTCTTTTTCTTCAAATCTTTTTCCACGCGTTCGATGCGCCGCGCGATCTGATCGAGATCGGAGAGCATCAGTTCGAGGTCCAGCACCTCGGCGTCGCGCAAAGGATCGATCGAACCCGCGGAATGCGCCACGGCGGGATCGTCGAAAACGCGCAACACGTGCGCGAGAGCATCCACTTCCCGCAGCGGCGCAAGCACGGCGGAATCCTTCGCCCGGTCCTTCACCATCCCGCCAACGTCAACGTATTCCACGGTCGCGTACGTAATCTTTTTTGGATTGTAAAGCTTGGCTAAAAGTTCGAGGCGCGGCTCCGGCACGCGCGCCACGCCGACGTGCGTGGCCGCGCGCGCCGCCTTCTCGTCGAGCCGCGCGCGCGTCAGAATTTTGAACAGAGTCGTCTTGCCAACCTGCGGGAGCCCAATGATCCCTGTTTGCATAGGTTTGGAATCGTAGCATACCCATGCACGCCGCGCCTTACGCGGCAACCCAACGATCGATGAGAGAAATTCTCGTGATTTGGCTGTGGATCAGCGGAACGAGGTTCTACGCGACTACTTCGCTGTTGGACAGGAACTCGTACGTTTCAATCATCGTGGCCATGCCCGAGGATTCGCCCGGCTTCATGACGCAACGCTGGATGCGACCCTGGCAGCGCACTTTCACCGGCGTCCCGAGAGTGATCTGTGCCGGCAGGGTCATCTCGATTTCGACAGGCGTGCCGTCGGGGATCGCCTCCGGCAATAAGAAGTACAGCCCGCCCGAACTCACATCTTGCGTGACAGCGGTGGCCTTGCGTTTTTCAGAACCGTCCGTCCAATGCACAGTGACCGGCATCCCGAAATTAAACCGCTGCGAGCGGCGTCGCTCTTGATGTTCCATACGCCTCTTCCTTCAACTGAAATGTCGAATGGAACTGATTATAGTGTGATTCAGCCTCGATCTCACGGATGGAAAAAAAGAGTTTATCCGATTCGACAATCCCGAATACAAGACTCAGCGCGACATGATGTTTCAAAAGCGCAATCGTGCGCCAGAACACCTCGTTCCGCGGAAAGGGCAATCATGGAAGCATCGGAAATTCCACCGGCGATTGACGGGCCCGGGGGTGGGGTGACCCGCGTCAGGCCGCGTGAAAGTTCATCGCGGCCTGACGCAAGCCAGAAGGCGAGTTACTTTCTTTCTCCGATGCGGTAGACGATTCCGACCGAGATGCGAACGCAATTTCCCGTGGAGCCGTTCGCTCTCAATCCGAAGTATTCGACTTCAGGCCGCAGAGCGACTTTGTGGCTGCTGCTGAGCGGCACTTCCGCGCCTCCGCCGAAGCTGTAGGTAAACGGATTGGTCGCCGCGCTTGCGCCCCCGAACGACGCCGAAAGATGCGACGCGCCGAAGAGCGCTTCCGCGAAGGGCACGACTTTGTCCGACTTGCGGATCGAAAAGCGCGGACCGAATGTATACGTGAAGGCGGTCACCCCCACTCCGCTGGGCGATGCGTGGTACAGGCCGAAATCGCCGACTACTCCGAACCAGTCGTTGGCATTGTAGGCAGCCGATGTGCTGAACCCGTTCAGATTCGCGCCGCCGGTGCCTCCGACGCGGAAATAAGAGTACCCGGCCGAGACGTCGGCAGCGGGGACTTCTTGCGCCTGAGACGAAAGGGCAAGAACCGACAGAGCGAACGCCACCATTATGAATTTCCTCATGAATCCTCCATTCAACCGATTTGTTGGATTTTTCGGGGCGACATCCGATGCGTGCCCCGTATCGCAGACACTTGCGGCGCAAGTTTCCGCGAACCTTCGGACTTTTTCCTGCAAACTAATCTAGGGTAATGGTGCTACTTGGTCAATTTCAGACCGGTACAGCCGGTTCTTCCGCGGAAACTGTACGAAGGGGCAGGTAAAAGCAGAATTGCACGGGAAATAAGAGCCCTACGGGCCACATGCGTCCGATCGAGACCCAGTAAATCGCAGCTCGCTGGCCTGCGAATCCGACTACAACCTACGACAGAGTACGGTCTTCACCCAGATCGCGCTGAACCTGCGCCGGGCACTACTTGAGCGCGTAAACGTCATAGGAGACTGTGCTGCCGGCACGCTCGCCCACCGCGACCGCCTGCAGTCGAGTGAGCCACGCGTAGCGCGAATCGCCGGTCTCAAAGAGTGGCGCGGCACGCAGCGATGCGCCCGTCGCTGTCGTCTGGCCGATGCCATTATAGGTCACTAGGATCAGCGCCCCGTCGTCCGTTTTCAGTGTGAGGCGAACATCGAGCCGGTAGCTCCCATCGGCCCGGTTGGTGATCCAGTCACCGGCCGGCGTCTGCACCGACGCCTTCACTCGCGGGCCCTCGAAGCGGCCGCCGAGGATCTGGACGATTGTGCGCGTCCCCTGCGGCCCGTTTTCGACAACGGTGCGCGTGCCGATATCGGCTCGCAGCCTGCCAAGGTACTCGAAAGCAGGCGCGCTGGGCGCGCTCGTGGAAGTCTGAGCAAGAGAAACGAGACCGCAAACACTGATCACAAGGCAGATCAGCAAGGCAGTTACGACACGCATCGGTCCTCCTTAATTTGACGGGCGATTGTAGCTATATTGCCAAAATCCGCACGCGTTAAATTCGGAATGTCTGGGGAGCACCCGACGAATTTGGCGGTCTCAATGTGCTTCCGCCCCGCTCTTAACGTCACCGCGCCTCGCTCGTATGCTTCGTCGTCCATCGTGGCCAAGACGCACTATCCAGTAGACGCGGATGAAGTGATGCGCGAGCTGTGTCGCGTGGACCGTCGTCTGGCTCGCGTGATCCGCAAAGTCGGTTCATTCCCCACGAAGAAGCAGAAACCTCAACCTCCGTTCGAGAGTCTTCTTCGCGCCATTGTTTATCAGCAACTCGCGGGTGCGGCGGCAGCCACGATTTTCGGGCGCGTGAAAGCGCTCGGGTCGGACGGCAATTGCCCCACTCCGGAAGAAATTCTTCGCGCTACCAAGGCCAAGTTGCGCCGCGCCGGGCTGTCGCGCCAGAAGATCGCGGCGGTGAAAGATCTCGCCAAAAAAACCATCGACGGGACGGTTCCTCCGCTGGCCACGATTCGCCGGATGAGCGAGGAAGAAATCTTGGAGCGCCTCACGCAGGTCCGAGGGATCGGCGAGTGGTCCGTGCAAATGTTCCTGATGTTCCAGCTCGGCCGCCCCGACGTGCTGCCCATTCAGGATTACGGAATTCGTAAAGGGTTTCAGCATGTCTACAAGCTCGCCGACACGCCGAAACCGCAAGCGATCCTGGAACACGGCGAACGCTGGCGCCCTTATCGCTCGATTGCGAGCTGGTATTTGTGGCGCGCGATCGATCAGAAAAAAGCAAAGAAAAACAAGAAGCCGGAGTAGGACAGGCTTCAGCCTGTCGCTTTTACTCTTGAGATTCGGAGCAGAAAACCGACAGGCTGAAGCCTGTCCTACTAAGACCTCCGGCGCGCCGTGAGAAACAAGGCGGCGAGACCGGAGAAAAGCACGACGCTCTCCAGCCACACCGAATACTGGTGCAACCGATCGAACGCCACTCGCAGTGGATTCCCGGCGGGCGTCGCCGCGACCGAGCCCATTTGCGCGCGAAGCGCGTCCATTCGCGCAATGACGCCATATTGCGAGAGCACCGTGCAAACCACCATCGCGGATACAAGCAACGCGGCGGGACGCGCGAGCGCTCCAACGGATTTTTCCAGGGCCGCAGTAGCGATCAAATATATGCAGCCGGCCGCGATCCCGAGGATGTGCAGGCGCGTCAGCGTATATCCGACGAGCGCTCCGGCCAGGTCACTTGTCGGCAACACGGAGAACGCGCCCTGGGTGACCACGAAGCTGAAGAACAAGATGCCGCCCAGCCAGCAGCCGAGTGAAAAAAACTGAAGAAATCGCAGTGTCGCCGCCACTTTGGGTTCCTTTTCTGACGCCTCGAATGGACCGCTTGCCTCTAAGGCATTGCAATCCCAGGTTTTCCCGCGCGCCGGTCAGAGTACCACAGCTTTTCCTCTCGCTTTTGCAATCCGCCGCCAGAGCAAATATCGCGTACAGCGCTCAGCCGCTCATAAGCATCCCAAGGAGGGAATAAGGGGCGTACCCCGGATTTAAAAGGGTACTTTCCCTCGTCTGTGTGCCAGGGCTCCATTGTGTTATAACGCTGTTGGTACTTCCCGAGTCGTCGTCGAAAGAGCGCCAAATGTCGTCCCGCAAAAGCGCAAAAGTAGCCTTCGCCTCCGCAGTCGTTCTCCTTCTGCTTTGCGGCGTCTCCGCCATGATTGCCATTTCGCGCTACGCCAACAGCGCGAATTGGGTGGACCACACCTACGACGTAAAAGTGGCCACAGGAAGGGTTGAATCGTCCCTTTCAGAAGCAGCGCGCGACCGCCTAAGCTACATTACCGGCGGGGACCCGAGCTACCTGCGGCGGTATGAAGCGGCAAAAAAACAAGTTTCGAGTGATCTCTTGAGCGTCAGGCAACTGACCATCGATAACCCCCTCCAGCAGGACAAATTCGATCGCCTCCAGACGCTGGCAAATCAACGCATCGCGCTCGTGCAGACTTCCCTCGATTCGCGAGCCTCCGGCCAGCCGGACACAGATCTGCAAAACTCGGTCAGCATGGAAAATACCAAACTGGCTAGCGACGTGGCCGGCGCAATCATGGAAATGCAAAATCAAGAGGACGTGCTCCTCGCGGCACGCAAGAAAGCCTCGTCAAGGCTTTTCGCCGCCACGCTCTCCATTTTTGCCGTGATGCTGGCCAGCGCCATCGTGCTGCTCTGGATTCACTACCGTTTTCTGAACGATGAGCTGGGGAAACGCGAAGCCGCCGAAAACGGGGCGCGGCGGCTCAGCGTTCACGTGCTGGAGCTTCAAGACGAGGAGCGCAGGAAATTTTCCAGGGAATTGCATGACGGCCTGGGACAAAATCTGGTCGTTGCGAAAATGATCGCGTTAAACATGTCGGAAAAACATCCGGACGGCGGAACTGTCCCGGAGTTGATCGAACTCCTCGAACGGTCCATCCAGGAGACGCGAACTATTTCCTATTTGCTTCACCCGCCTCTGCTGGATGAGCTCGGAATCGCGTCGGCCGCGAACTGGTACGTGGAGGGATTTTCGCAGCGCAGCGGCGTGCAGATTTCCACGAAAATCGCGAACGACATCGCCCGCCTGCCCCGCCCCGTGGAGCTGGTCCTGTTCCGAGTGCTCCAGGAATCGCTCACCAACGTGCATCGCCACGCGAAGAGTCCGAAGGCGGACGTGTCGCTGTACGTGGCGGATGGCCGCGCCGTGCTTCACGTGCGCGACTATGGAATCGGAATCCCCCCCGAAAAATTAGCCCATTTCCGGTCCAACGGCACGCATGTGGGCGTGGGGCTCACCGGAATGCGCGAACGCGTTCGCGAGCACGGCGGACAATTTGAAATCCGCTCAAGCGAAACCGGGACCGAGTTGCTGGTGACGATTCCGCTCGAAACAGGACAAATCTTGGAGCGTGAAGTTGCCGCGGCAGGGAGTACGGATTGATCCGGAGAGGATTGCACGAATCAACGCTCCCAGAAGCCTTCCATTCCCGCGGAGAACCCCTCACCTATTCGATTTTGGGAGACGGATAAGTAACTCGCCACGGCCAGAACGCAGGATTCCAACCGCTCCTGCAAAACTTTTTGAGCACAGCCCGGCTGGCAAGTGCTAAGACATTCGAGGAATTGATGGCAACATAGAAGTGCGTGGGCAGTGGTGGGCGATCAAGGACTTGAACCTTGGACCTCTCCCGTGTGAGGGGAGCGCTCTAACCACTGAGCTAATCGCCCACAAGGCACGCTTCGTTTGTAGCAGAAGCGATAGGTATTTTCAACCCAATGACCACGGCGACGGCAAACCAGATTGCGCAGCTACAGGCTTCGATTGCCCGCGTAATTCGCGGCAAGGACGAGGTGATTCGTCTCTCTCTTGTGGCCCTGCTGGCCAAAGGCCATTTGCTCATTGAGGACGTCCCCGGAGTGGGTAAGACGACCCTCGCGCAGGCGCTGGCAAATTCCTTCCACTGTTCTTTCCAGCGCATCCAGTTCACCTCGGACCTGCTTCCCTCCGACGTGGTGGGCACGAGCGTGTTCAATCAGATCGAGCAGCGGTTTGATTTCAAGCCCGGCCCGGTTTTTGCCAACATCATTCTGGCGGACGAAATCAACCGCACCACGCCTAAGACGCAGTCGGCGCTGCTGGAAGCCATGAACGAAGCGCAAGTGACCGTGGACAACCATACCTACAAGCTCCCGCAGCCGTTCATGGTGCTAGCCACGCAGAACCCCGTCGAACACCACGGCACCTATCCTCTTCCGGAATCGCAGCTGGACCGGTTCCTCCTGCGCATCGGCATGGGATATCCCTCGCGCGACTTCGAGCGTGAGATCATGCAGCAGCATGCCAGCGGACGCAACGCGGCAGCCGAAGTCACACCCGTGATGGAAGCGGAGGAAGTCGAAGTGATGCAGCGCGCCGTCGAGAAGGTGCGCGTAGACGACAGCCTGCGCAACTATGCCCTCGACATCGTCGAACGCACCCGAAATTCCGAGCAACTCACGCTTGGCGTGAGCCCGCGCGGTTTGCTGATGCTGCAGCGCGCGGCGCAGGCAAGGGCGTTTCTCGAAGCGCGCGACTACTGCACGCCGGACGATTTCAAGCAGCTCATCCTGCCGGTCTTCGCGCACCGCATGGTGGTTAACACGCGCTATGCGGCAACGCAGAAAAAATCGACGCAGGCGGAAATGGTTCTTCGCGAAATCATGGAAACCACTCCCGTCCCCCTCTGATGAATCCCGAATTTGTTGAGCGCCGCGTTGGCCCTCCGCTTTTACGCAAAGCGGTGGGAATTTCGCGCGTGGCCCAGTGGAAACGGTTGCGCCAGACTCTGGACACTCCCAGCTGGCGCAGCTTTGGAATCGCCATGGGCGCCCTGGCGATGGCGCTTTTCCTGGCGCTTTATTCCGGCGCGGCAGCCGAACAAGGCCATCTGATTGTCGCGGGAATGTCGGCGCTGGCGGCCCTGGCGCTGGCCGGCTGGGTTGCGCTGACGGTCGTGCCGGCGCTGGCCCGGCGCACGCCGCTCGGCTGGCTCTCCTACCAGATCGATTACAAACTGACGCGCGAGGGCATCGTCTACATCGTCGGGATTTTCGTGGTCGCCCTCGCCGCCCTGAACACGGGAAACAATTTATTGTTCATGGTTCTGGCCTGCCTGCTCGCCGGCATGCTGATTTCGGGGCTGCTTTCGCGGGTCGTGCTCGGCGGCATCGACGTGCGGCTCGAACTGCCCGAGCACATTTTCGCCCAGCGCACCACTCAGGCCATCGCCGAACTCCACAATACGAAGCAGTGGACGCCGTCCTTTTCCGTTTCGCTTGTGAGCGAAGCCTCGCCGAGCGCCAAAAAAAATGCGCCCGCCCATCCCGCGCCGCAGATTCTGGATCGCCCCGTCTATTTTCCGTATATTCCGCACCAGCAGACGGTGCGGCAAAATGTGGAGCTGACGTTTCCGCGGCGCGGCGTTTACCGCCAGGACGCGCTCGGCCTGCGCACGAAATTTCCATTTGGCTTTCTCCAAAAAACCCGGCGGCTGGACTCCGCAATGGAAGCGGTGGTCTACCCCCGGATTCAGCCAACGGAAGAGTTTTACGAGGTTCTTCCGCTCGTGAGCGGCGAACTGGAAAGTTATCAGCGCGGGCGCGGGAATGATCTCTACGCGATCCGCGACTACCAATTCAACGACAGCGCCCGCCACGTCGACTGGAAAGCTTCCGCGAGAACCGGCGCCCTGCAGGTGAAGGAATATGCGCGGGAAGACGAGCGGCGCGTGATGCTGGTATTCGATCCCTACATCGGCCCGCAGCAAGAGACCGACACTCAGGCCGCGGAGAAGTTCGAGCGCGCCGTAACGCTTTGCGCCGGACTGGCCTGGCACTTTTATGAAATCAATTCGGTGATCGAGTTTCGTTCCGCCGGTTTTGCCACGCCGCGCATGAGCGCCGGCGAAATTATTTACGACATTTTGCGTTATCTGGCGAGCGTCACGCCGCTGAAACCGCAGCCCGGCAAAAGCTTCCTCGATACCTTGGGCGATTCGCCGGAAATTTTCAAAATCGTTCTGACCAGCCATCCGCGCGGCACGATTCCCTCGCACCTCTGGAACACCGCGTATTTCCTGTTTGTGTCGTCCCTATAAACTCCATTTCTTAGTATCAGTGCTGCGCATGCTGGACATCGACCGGATGTTCGTGGCGCAGGCTTCAAAGGCTGCGGAAAAAGTCCTTTTTTGTCATCCCGAGCGAAGCGAGGGATCTGCTTTTCTGCGCCAGAACCAGGAAAAAGCAGATTCCTCGGGCAAACCCAGCCCTTCGGAATGACACGTTACGAGTTTTTCCGCTGTCACTTCGGCCTCTGGGTTTTAGTCCTTGCAAGACCTAACCCCCACAGGCTGAAGCCTGTGCCACCCGGATTTCCGTTCGATCCGCCGATATGCGAAAATCGCGCCGGTGAGCCTGCTGAAGATTCCCGCGGTGGAAATACCGAAATTCAGGCGGCGCATGCTTTCCTGGTTCGCCGAACGCAAGCGCGACCTTCCCTGGCGCCGCACTCGGGACCCTTACCGCATCTGGCTTTCAGAAATCATGCTGCAGCAGACTCGCGTCACGGCCGTAATTCCCTACTACGAACGATTCCTCTCGGCCTTTCCGAATATGCAAGCGCTGGCGCGCGCGAGGACCGATCGCGTGCTGGCGAACTGGGCGGGCCTCGGTTATTACAGCCGCGCAAGAAATATGCAACGCGCGGCAAAGGAAATGGTCTCGCGCCATGCGGGCGATTTTCCCCGCGAATACGAAGCGGCGCTGGCGCTTCCGGGCATCGGACGCTACACCGCGGCGGCGGTATTGAGCATTGCCTACGGCGCGCCGCGCGCCGTGCTGGACGGAAACGTCGCGCGCGTGCTCGCACGGATCGGCGCTTTGCGCGGCGATTTGCGCGCGCCCGCCATGTGGCGGAAGCTCGAAGGCGCAGCGCAGGATTTGCTCGCTGCGAACGCTTCCGGCGACTGGAATCAGTCCATGATGGAACTGGGCGCAACGGTGTGCACGCCCAAATCGCCGCGTTGCGCAGACTGCCCGGTCGAAAAATGGTGCCGCGCCCGCAAGCTCGGCATCGCGGAAAAGTTGCCGTCCGCGCGCAAGAAGCGCGCGAAGGTCGAAGTAACTCTCGCCGCGGCCGTGCTGCTCGATCCGCGCGGGCGCACCCTGCTCGTGCGCCAACTGGACGGCGATGGCGCGCTGTTCTCGCGCATGTGGCAGTTCCCCGCCCTCGAAACCACAGGAACGTACGCGCCGGCGGCTCTTGCCGGGCACTTCCGTGAAAAATTCGGCGTGGCAATGAAGGGCGCACTTACCCCACTGGCAACCGTGCGCCACGCAGTAACCTTCCGCAATATCCGCCTGGAACCGTATCTGATTTGCGTCGCTCGTTTGCCCCGGGTCACAGGAGCACGCATTATTGCCCTCACGCAAATTCGCCGCCTGCCCATCTCAAACGCCACGCGAAAAATTGCAAACGCGGCGAATGTGGCCCTCAAGTTGGACAGGCCTTCAGCCTGTCGGGTTTTGACTTTTGTCGGCTTGCAAAAGCAGACAGGCTGAAGCCTGTCCTACTTATTCGCCCGCGCCATTACCCAATACGCCTCACGCAATTCCGCGCGGCCCGCGGGATGGTAAACTGGTAGTTCGCGCCATGGACCCCGCAGGCCAAATTTCCGCTGAAGTGCTACCGGTGCATCTCTCCGCCGTCCGGCGCCATTTTGAAATCTCCCTTTATTTCCTGATCCTTACAGGCGTTCTGACCCTGGTCTCCACCGGGAAGCTGGACCTCGTGACGATCCTGGTTCTTCCGGCAGCCATGCTGTTTAAAGGCTACCGGTGGTGGCACAACAAGGGGCCGGAACTTTCCAATCGCGTCGGCACCTGGCTGACGGTTGCTTATTTTATTTTCTTCCCGTTCGACCTTTGGATCATTTCCCGCATGCTGGCGGCCAACGCGCAGAATCCGAGCCTCTACGCGGCCCTGCTGGCGACCATTCACCTGATGCTCTTCGCCACCATTGTGCGGCTATACAGCGCCACGACCACCCGGGACTATCTGTTCCTGACCATGATGGGTTTCTCGGCCATGCTGGCCGCCGCGATCCTCACGGTCGATACGGTCTTTCTCGTCTTCTTCTTTATTTTTCTAGGTCTCGCGGTTTCGACCTTCGTGGCTCTGGAAATGTGGCGGAGCGCGCAGGGTACGGTCACGCGACCCATGGAATCCGGCACGGTCGCCGCCACCGAGTTGCACAACGCGCTGGCTATCACCTCCGTCGGCATCGCGTTCGGATCCCTCGCGGTGGGAGCGATCATTTTTCTCATCCTGCCGCGTTTTAGCGGCGGCTACATGTCCGCGCTCAACATGCAGTCGACGATGATTACCGGCTTCAGCGACGACGTGGAACTTGGCGAAATCGGCGAAATCAAGAAGAGCAGCATGGTGGTCATGCGCGTCACGGTCGACGGCGGCATCGCCGCGGCGCAAGGCGTGCACTGGCGCGGCGTGGCTCTCACCAAGTTCGACGGCAAGCGCTGGTACAACGACGCGCATGAACCGACGACGCTCACTTCTCCCGCGGAGGGAGGCTGGTTTCGCCTCAACTCCGAAGACATTCACGCGCCCATAACCGGCAGGCGGATCCACTACACCGTGCTCCTGGAGCCCATCGGCAGCACAGCCCTATTCTTTGCAAACGAGGCGGAAAGCGTGCGCGGGCATTTCATTGACGATGCAGGAAGGGTGCCGTTTGGCTCGCGACGCACCTACCTTTTGCAGGACTTCACCGGTTCCATCTTCAATCCGTACCACAGCTATACGCGCATGGAGTATGAAGCGAAGTCGCTCGTGCCGGCGCCGCCGCCCGCCGCCGTCCGCGAGGCCGGCTCGGATTATCCGCCCGCGATTCGCGACACGTACTTGCAATTGCCAACGCTCGATTCCCGCATCCCGGAACTGGCCGCCCAAATCACCGCGCGCGACACTACTCCCTATGACAAAGCGCGCTCCATTGAGGGCTACCTGCGCTCGCACTACGGCTATACGCTGGACCTCAGCGGGACGCCGCAGGCCGATCCGCTTGCCTACTTCCTGTTCCAAAAGCGCGCGGGACATTGCGAATATTTCGCCGCCGCCATGACGGTCATGCTCCGAACGCTGGACATCCCGTCGCGTTACATCAACGGATTTCAAACCGGCGAATACAACGACGTCGCGGGCGATCTTGTCGTGCGCGCCAGCGACGCGCATAGCTGGGTGGAAGCCTATTTCCCGGGCTTCGGCTGGCTCACGTTTGACCCCACGCCGCCATCGAATGAACCGCCCCCCGGATTGTTCGCGCGGATCTCGCATTACTGGGATTGGTTCGAGCTGCAGTGGAGCGAGTGGGTCATCAACTACGATTTCGTGCACCAGGTTACCGTGGCGCAAAACCTGGGCCGCTTCTCGCGCGACTGGACGGAGCGGATTCGAGCTGAGTTTTCCGATATTCGCCGCCGCGCGACCAGCCAGTTGGAACGTTGGCAGTACCAGGTATCTCGCAGTCCCGCTGGTCGAACGGAAGTCTTCCTGATTTTTGGCGTATTTGTCGTTGGCGTTCTCATTTTGCGCCCGGAAGTCCGCCGCAGACTCCTGCTGATGTGGCGCACCCGGGTTTTGCCCGCACGCAAGATGACTCCGCACCTGGCGACGCTACAGTACCTGGAAATGTTGCGTGTTCTTGCCGGGGGCGGAATTCGCAAGACAGAAGCCCAGACGCCCATGGAATTCGCTACGTCTCTCCCGGACGGAAAACTGGCCGCGCCCGTGTTCGAGCTGACGTTGATCTATCAGGCCGCCCGCTACGGCGGAAAGCCCGCCGACCCGCAACACGCCTCATCGCTGATCGATCGCATCCACACCTTCCTTCGCAAAAGGTAGGACAGGCTTCAGCCTGTCGGTTTTAGTCCTTGCAAGAACGAACCCCCGCAGGCTGAAGTCGAAGATCCCGACCCGGTCGGGGCCCGCGCCACTGCTCCCGCCATGTTAGCCCGCCATGTTAGAATGATCGGACCGTCCCGCCGTTGCGAGACGCATTCCTATGCCAAAAGCAGGATTCATCAGCCTGGGATGCCCGAAAAACCTTGTGGACAGCGAGGTGATGATGGGCGTCCTCGCGCGCAACGGCTACGAATTCACGCCGCGCGCGGAGGAAGCCGACGTGCTCGTCGTCAACACGTGCAGCTTTATCGCCCCCGCGCAAAAAGAATCGATCGACACGATTCTGGAGATGGCCGAATACAAAAAATTCGGCGTGGCAAAAAAATTGATCGTGGCCGGATGCCTGGTCGAGCGCTACCGCGATCAGATCCTCGCGCAGATTCCCGAAGTCGATGCGCTGGTGGGAACCGGCGAACTCGAAAATATCTTGGCCGCCGTCGAGGGCGAGCTGCGTTCGGATGAGGCAAGCGCGGGGGCGCTTCCGACGTATCTGTATCACGATCTGACGCCGCGGATTCTCTCGACCCCTAAACACGCCGCGTACATCAAAATTGCCGAAGGCTGCGACCATCCCTGCACGTTCTGCATCATCCCTCAGTTGCGCGGAAAATTCCGCAGCCGCAGGTTTGAATCCGTCGTGCGCGAAGCGGAAAATCTCGCCGCGGCGGGCGTCCGCGAAGTAACGCTCATCGGCCAGGACACCACTTCCTACGGCGAAGACCTCGGCTTGCGCGACGGCCTGGCGCTGCTGCTCGAGCGCCTCGCGGGCGTCGAAGGCCTGCAATGGGTGCGCTCCCTGTACTGTTATCCGAACCGCGTGACCCAGCGCCTGCTGGACACTATCGCCGCGCACCCGCGCATCGCAAGCTACATGGACATGCCGCTGCAGCACGCCAGCCGCAACGTCCTCGCGCGCATGAAACGCGGATCGAATGGCGATGCGTTTCTGCAATTGCTCGGCCGTATCCGCGCGACGATTCCCGGCGTGGCGTTGCGCACTTCCTTCATCGTCGGCTTCCCCGGCGAAACCGACGCGGACTTCCGCGAACTGTGCGATTTTGTAAAAGCCGCGGAATTTGACTGGATGGGCGTCTTCCCCTATTCCGACGTCGACAACGCGTCGAGCTTCGCGCTCGACGAAAAAGTGGACGAGGACACGATCAAGCAGCGCCAGAGCCGCCTGATGGAAATTCAGCAAAAAATTTCCGCGCGCAAGTTGCGCCGTTTTCGCGGCCGGAGCGTGACCGCTCTCGTGGAAGGTCCATCGAAGGACACCCCGCTCGTCTGGGAAGCGCGTCTTGAGGGCATGGCCCCCGAGATCGACGGCAAGCTGTACCTGAACGACATCGAAGTCGCTGGTACCACGATCCGCGCGCGTTCCGGCGACATCGTAAAAGCAGAAATCACCGAGACGCACGAGTACGACATGGTTGGCCGCGTAGTGGAGATCCTGGATGTCCCGCGTCCCGCGGTGACGCACATTCCGGTGACAGCTCCCGTGCAGCGCGTAGCAACAGGCGCGGCGCTGAGGGTTTTGTAGGACAGGCTTCAGCCTGTCTGGTTTTTCAAGATTCAAGAAAAATCAAAAGCGACAGGCTGAAGCCTGTCCTACCTGAACATGAAACTAAAATGCCCCATTTGCAAAGAGCCCGTCGATTCCGAAACGACCGCGGAATTCCCATTCTGCAGCCCGCGCTGCCGTGAACGCGACCTCGGCAACTGGGCCACCGGAAAATACAAAATAGCCGTCCCCATGATGGACGAATCGGAACCCGAAGAAACCGAAGCAAATGAGCGAGCCCAGCGAGAATCCTCCGAACACGACGACGAATAATGGCAAGCGCAAGCCCCGCGTCTCACTTGCCATCGCGACCGCATTCGGCCTCGGCTATCTTCCGAAAGCGCCGGGCACGTGGGGCTCTCTCGGCGCGGTCGCTATTTCTCTGGGGATGCAATGGATCGGTTGGCGGCGGGCGTTGCCATACATGGATATTGGGCCATCGGCGAATTTCCATTTCTGGACTGCTGAATTGCTCCCGTCGTATGTGGATTACATGATTGTATTGCTCATTGCGATGCTGGGCGTTTACGCCGCAGATCGTGCAGCTAGGTATTCGGGCAAGAAAGACCCGCAATTTGTGGTGATTGACGAAGTCTCCGGCCAGATGATCGCCTACTTCTCCCCGTTCACGCTGTTGAACTGGAAAAGTTTCCTGCTGGGCTTTATACTTTTTCGGGTCTTCGATATTTGGAAGCCGTTCCCCGCGCGGCAAGCCGAATCGCTCCCCGGCGGCTTGGGAATCATGGCGGATGACTGGATCGCGGGAATTTACGCGGCGCTCGGATTGTGGATCGCGCGAGCGCTCGGATTATAGGGCAGAGATTGGAAATCGGAAATTTGAGATTGGAAATTTCAAATCTCAAATTTCGGATTTGAAATTCGAGACATTGGGATTGTGAGCGGGAATTTGAATGATCGGATTTGAGATTTGGATTCAAAGTCTCAAATCTGAAATTTCAAATCTGAGATTTGAATTTGGAAACCAACGGCATACCACGCATTGACCGCATCCAGCCGGCTGCAGGCATCCCTGGCGGCGACGTCACGATTTACGGCGCGGGCTTCGTTCCCCGTCCCAACACGCGGCCTCACGTGCGTTTCGGCGAAACCGAAGCCAGCCTCCTGATCTCCACGCAGAATTATCTGATTGCGCGCGTGCCGGAAGGCGCCGCGGGCAGCATCGTGCGCGTCGAAACTTCGCGGGCGGCCAGCCAGCCGTTCGCGTTTCACCTCGGCGTGCAGATCGCCGACAATCTTCACCCCGTGGCCAATCCCGCGGTGGACACCGAAGGAAACATCTACGTCACCTATAGCGGCCACCGCGGACAAAAGGTCGCCGTCTCGCTCTACAAAATCACGCCTAACTATGTAGTGAAACCTTTCGTCACAGAACTCGTAAATCCCACGGGCCTGGCGCTGGACCGCGAAGGATATCTCTACGTTTCCTGCCGCGATGACGGGACCATCCATCGCGTCGCGCCGGACGGCCGCTCGCAGCTTTGGGTCGAAGGCATGGGCGTGGCCACCGGAATCGCGTTCGATACCATTGGAAATCTTTTTGTGGGCGACCGCAGCGGCACGATTTTCAAGATCAATCCCGACCGCCAGATTTTCGTGTTTGCCACGCTCGAACCGTCCGTGGCGGCGTATCACCTGGCGTTCAGCCCCACCGGCGAATTATTCGTTACCGGCCCGACCACTTCCAGTTTTGACCGCGTGCTGCGTATCAACCAAAAGGGCGAAGTCAGCACATTTTTCCGCGGGCTTGGCCGGCCGCAAGGCCTCGCCTTCGATCGCCGCGGAAATCTCTACGTGACGGCTTCGTATCAGGGCCGCCGCGGCGTGGTGCGAATTTCTCCGGACGCGCGCGCCGAACTTGTTCTCGGCGGCAGCGGCCTCGTCGGCCTCGCGCTGCTGCCCGGCCATCGCGCCATCCTGGCCACCAGCGGCGCGCTCTTCACCGTCGATTGGGAAGTGGAAGGCCTTCCGCTTCCACGCTAACTCAAAATGAAAGCTGAAATCATCGCAGTCGGATCGGAACTGCTGACCCCGGACCGGGTCGACACCAATTCCCTTTTCCTCACCGCGCGGCTCAACCAGCTCGGCATCGAGGTGACGCGCAAAACGGTGGTCGGCGACGATCTCGCACCGCTGCGCAACGCCTTCGAGGAAGCGGCCAAGCGCGTCGAACTCATCATCGCCAGCGGAGGTCTTGGCCCCACCGAAGACGATCGCACGCGCGACGCCGTGGCCGATTTGCTCGGTCGCAAACTCTCGCGCGATCCCGCTGTGATGAAAATGATCGAAGCGCGCTTTCGCAAGATTGGCCGCCCAATGTCCCAAGTGAATGAGCGCCAGGCCATGGTTCCCGAAGGCGCAACCGTTCTCGAAAATGATCGAGGCACCGCTCCCGGTCTGTGGATCGAATCGAGCGGCCGCATCATCATTCTGCTTCCCGGCCCGCCGCACGAATTAAAAGCCATGTTTGCCGCGCAGGTGGAACCGCGCCTCGCGCGCCTTTCGACAGGCGTGCGCCTCGTGGCGCGCGAGCTTCGCGTCGCGGGAATGGGCGAGTCCGACGTTGACCAGCGCATCGCGCCAATCTACACGCGCCACGAAAACGTGCAGACGACGATCCTGACCGCGCCCGGCGAAATTCAAGTTCACCTGCGCATCTGGTCCAAGGACACGGCCGCCGCCGAGCGCCAGCTCCAGGGAATACAGGAAAGCATCGTGCTCGCGCTCGGCGAAGCGGTGTTCACCACCGCAGGCGAATCGATGGAAGAAGTCGTCGCCCGGGAACTCACGATGCGCCAGGCGACGATCGCCACGGCGGAAAGCTGCACGGGCGGCCTCCTCGCAGAACGACTGACGCGCATCTCGGGAAGCTCCGCCTATTTTCTGGGCGGCGTCGTTTCCTACAGCAACACGCTGAAGTCCGCGTGGGTGGATGTCCCGGCGGAAATCATCGAATCGCGCGGCGCCGTCAGCAGCGAAGTTGCCGTCGCTCTAGCCGACGGAATCCGCCGCCGGACCGGCGCCACACTGGGCGTCGGAATCACCGGCGTGGCCGGCCCCACCGGAGGCACTCCGGAAAAACCCGTGGGCACGGTGCACGTGGCCATCGCCGATGCGTCTGGCAGCAAGGAGCGCGGCGTCCACTATCCCGGCGAGCGAGATCGGATCCGCTGGCAAGCCTCGCAAACGGCGCTGGACCTCGTGCGCCGATATTTCCTGTACGCAGCCCAACCCAAATCCGGCGGGTGATGTGGCGCAGGCTTCCAGCCTGTGGGGGTTAGTCCTTCCAAGCACCAAAACCCACAGGCTGGAAGCCTGCGCCACTCACTGCTGGAAATACATGTGGATTTAACCCATGCGCTTATTCGTCGCGTTGGACATTCCGGATGACGTGCGCGCCGCCATTCACGCAATTATGGCCAAGCTGCGCCTCGATTGCAGAAATGCGCGCTGGGTGCGTATCGAAGGCCTTCACGTCACGCTGAAATTTATCGGCGAAACTTCCTCCGAAGAAGCAGCGGCAATCAAGGCGGCCCTGGCGTCGATTTCTCCGCGCACCCCGATCCCCATGAAATTTCACGGCCTTGGATTTTTTCCAAATGAACGCCGCCCGCGAGTGCTCTGGGCTGGAATCGAAGCCGTCCCGGCGCTCGCGGAACTTGCCGCGGCGGTCGAGACATCGCTTGGCGCGCTAGGCATCCCGCGCGAGGAACGCGCATTCTCCCCGCACCTGACGCTCGCGCGATTCGACACCCCGCGCGGACTCGATGCCCTGCACGCCGCCATCGAGAAGACGGGCCCCCTTGAATTTGGCGTCACCACCGCCAAGGAATTTCATCTCTATCAAAGCGTTCTGAAACCCGGCGGGGCGGAATATACTCGGCTGGCAACATTTTCGTTTGCAGGGAGAAAATCCGAGTGAATCTGGAAATGGCAGCCGGCGCCCCGTCCCTCTGGGGATTGGTTGTCCTGGGATATTTCCTGGGCTCGATCCCATTCGGCTATTTGCTCGTGCGCGCGACGGGGGGAGGCGACATCCGCTTCATCGGAAGCGGAAACATTGGCGCCACCAACGTCGCGCGAACATCAGGCTGGTCCGTCGGCGTCGCCACATTGCTACTCGACGCAGCAAAAGGTTTCCTGGCCGTCTGGATCACAGGACATTTCTCGGAAGGAAATATTCGCTTCATGATGTACGCGGGCTTTGCGGCAATCCTCGGACACATTTTTCCCGTCTGGCTCCGATTCACTGGAGGCAAAGGAGTGGCCACTGCGCTGGGCGTTTTCCTGGCCGTCTGCTGGCCGGCCCTCGCCGCAGCCGTCTTGCTTTTCCTCCTCGTGGCCCTGTTCTGGAGGTACGTGTCCCTCGCATCGATTTCCGCGGCGGCCGCTTTGCCGCTCCTCGTCTACCTGCTCTACGCGCCCGGCCACGCGCCGCCGACAGCGGTCTCGGTGAGCACGCTGCTGGCAGCGGTTGTGGTGATCGTAAAACATCGCGACAATATCGAGCGTCTTCTCGCCGGCACCGAGCCGCGCTTCGACATGAGCCGCAAAAAATCATGAAGAAAATTGCCATCATCGGTGGCGGAAGCTGGGGCACGGCGCTGGCGATTGCGCTGACTCGATCCTCGGTCGCGCATCGTCTGGCTCTTTGGGCGCACAGCGCCGACGTCGTCGAGATGCTCAGCGCGAGGCGTGTGAACGAGATTTATCTTCCCGGGTTTGAATTGCCCGCTGAAGTCGAGGTCACGGGAGGCCTCGAAAAGGCGCTCGCCGGCGCAGACATCGTGCTGGGCGTGATGCCGTCGGCTCACGCGCGCGCAATTTATCGCGCGATGCGCCCTCACGTCGCGCCGGGTTCCATGTTCGTCAGCGCGACCAAGGGCCTCGAACCGGACACCCACGCGCGCATCAGCGAAGTGATCGCTGAAGAACTAGGCCTGGACTCGCCCTCGCGCATCGCCGTCCTCTCCGGCCCGAGTTTTGCCCTCGAAGTTGCCGCCGGAGATCCCACCGCTGTGGTTCTCGCATCCGCCGACGCGAAGCTCGCCTCCGAAGTTCAGGAAGAATTCTCCGGCCCGCGTTTCCGGCTCTACACCAACGATGACGTCATCGGCACGGAAATTGCCGGCGCGGTGAAAAACGTAATCGCGATTGCCGCGGGGATCTGCACAGGCCTGGAATTGGGCACGAACGCGGTAGCGGCGCTCGTCACGCGAGGGCTCGCTGAAATGACGCGCCTTGCGGTCGCTCTCGGCGGTCGCCGTGAAACGCTTTCCGGCCTCGCAGGCGTCGGCGACCTCATCCTCACCGCCACGGGCGAACTCAGCCGCAACCGCTCCGTCGGGATCGAACTTGGCAAAGGCCGCGATTTGAGGGAGATTCTCGGCTCGACGCGCAGAGTCGCCGAAGGAGTCGGCAGCGCGGCAGCCACTTTGGAGCTCGCTCGCCGGACGGCAGTCGAAATGCCCATAACGGAACAGGTCCACACCGTCCTGACCGCAGGCCGTGTGACACGGGATGCCATCCGCGAGCTAATGGAACGCCGCCTCAAACAAGAGTAATTTTTCTTTCCCCCCTGGAACGCCAATCGGGAGATTCGCGTTCCCGTGGGCGACAGGTTAGCTGATGCGTAGCACCGCAGGTTTCCGCTCTTCTGCCCGGCCTGCCCGACCCGTAAAATAGAATTGGACCTTTCCTACAGTGGACCTCAGTAGATTCAAATCCGTGCTCTTGCACCGGCCCAGAATTCTCTGGCTGGTGCTGGGCGCCATGCTGCTCGTCAGCGTGCTGCCCCTGGCGCTCTATCACCGTCAGGTTCTGCAACTTAGCCAGGGAAAACTGACCGATACGGAGAGCGTTCAGCAAACCGAAGTGACCCGGTCGTTGGCGGAAGAAATTCAGCAATTCGACGCCAACCTCTACCAGCAACTCATCAGCGAACGTCAGATTCTGGCGCTCACGGGATTGATCGATAAGGTCGACACCGCCCAAAACGCTCCCCAAGTCTCCCGAGTCCTTGAGAACTTCGTCGCCAGCAATCCCAACATTTTGTACCTGACCGCGGTGGGCAAGGAAGCCAAGGGCAGCGGAGCTGGCAATTTTCAAGCGAACCAGGACCCCTTCGTGGCCAAGGCGCTTCAGCGTGCATTCACGACGACGCTGCAATCCCTGGTATTCCGAAGCGACCCGCTGGCGATCGGCCCCGAAAACCGCCCCGCTTTCGTGATGGCCGTGCCACTGCAAGTGGATGAACAATTTTCGGGAATGCTGGCTGCGGTAGTTTCGCTGGACGGCATTCTCAAGAGGCTTCAGACCACCAGCGTGCGCGGCCGGGTCGTATTCGTGATAGACCACAGCGGGCACATCGTGGCCCACCCGGACATGCGCCAGTTCGTGCCCGGCTCGGACGCGAAACCCAGCTCGCCCGTCGTCATCCAGGTGTCTGCGCTGCCGAAAGGACTGCGCACGACCGAAACGCTTCGCCGCTATGAATCGACGGAGAATGGCAAGAAATCCGAAATGGTCGGAACGTACAGCACCATCCCGGACCTGAATTGGGCGGTGGTGGCGACGCGCAGCCTGGATAAGGCGCGTGAAGATGCAGGCGTCACGGAACTCAATGCCCAGGCGCTCAAGTTCGTGGTCGTCGTCACGTTTGCGGCGCTCATTCTCGGCTATTTGTTTGCCGTCGGCATCAGCACGCCGATCCGCGCGCTCGCCGCGTCCACGCTCGCCATCAGCCGCGGAGAATTCCACCAGCGAACTCCCGTCCAGGGCGCCGCGGAAATCAGCGAGTTGGCCGAGACGTTCAACCACATGGCCGGAGATCTCGAGGAATTCGTCGAGCAGCTCAAACAGGCCGCCGACCAGAACCACGAGCTGTTCCTCGGCTCGATTCGCATGCTCGCGGCGGCCATCGACGAAAAGGATCCTTATACGCGCGGCCATTCCGGGCGCGTGGCCAAGTATTCCATCCTCATCGCGCAGCAGCTCGGGTTGCAATCAACCGAGCTCGAAAAAATCAGGATTTCGGCGCTGCTGCACGATGTGGGAAAAATCGGAGTGGATGACCGCGTGCTGAAAAAGCCCGGCAAGCTGACCGACGAAGAATTCTCGTTGATGAAGCAGCATCCCTTGAAAGGCGCGAACATCATGCGGCCGGTCGCGCAGTTGAAGGAAATGCTGCCGGGAATCGAGCTGCACCACGAACACGTCGACGGCCGCGGCTATCCGCACGGATTGTCGGGCGACGAGATTCCCCTGATGGCGCGCATCATCGCCGTCGCCGATACGCTTGACGCCATGACCACCAACCGACCCTACCAGTCCGCCATGGACCTGGAATTCGCCATGAACCGCATTCTCGAACTGGCCAACACAAAATTCGATGCCGCGGTCGTGGACGCGCTAGACCGCGCCGTCCGCACCGGAAAACTCCGCCTGAGCGCCACCCTGGTAGAAGTTTGAAGGATTTGTTTCCTACTAGGTGGCGCAGGCTTCAGCCTGCGGGTTTTAGTTACAGCTAAGGACGACCTTGCTCCGGCCAACCCCCACAGGCTGAAGCCCTTGCCACAAGATCACTAATTAAAATTTAGAACACAGACTCGTGGTAAATCGTAATCATCCACTGCCCGCCATGCTTGGTCACGATCCAGGTGAGCAGCCCTTTGCGATTGGGCGCGTCCTTGCCGTCTCGCGTCCTTGCACCGGTCATTTGCCAGTCAATGTCGACAGATGCAATGTCCGGAGCCAGAAAGCGGATACTCCTCACGGTATCGGTTCGGTGCGCATCCTTGAGAAATGTCGTGAAGATATCATTGTAGTGAGCTTCGAGGTCCTTCGAGCCTTTGCTGGGAATACCGGTTGTGCTCGAGAACTCACCGTCTTCCACATAGGCCGCCGCCGTGGCGTGCGCGTCATGGCGATTCCAGGCATCTTCCCACGCGGCCACGCATCGCTTGATGGCGGCCGAATCCGCGTCCATCTTGGTAGGCATCTGCGCCCAAGCGGGCGCCGAAGAAAACGCAAGGAAAAGAGAAACCGCCAGCACCATTTTCAAACGAGATGAAATCATCGCATCCTCCTGATTTTCGAGGTCTCCCACTAAACAGGCCGCGGAAAAAGAGCCCCAGTCCTTTTGTCATTCCGAGCGAAGCGAGGAATCTCTCTGTCTTTTCATAAGGTTAAATCGAAGAGCGATTCCTCGCTTCGCTCGGAATGACAAAAAAACTACTTTTTCCGCAGCTTCTAACCACAAAACATCCCGCGACCAACGTCATCGCTGCAGAGTTTAGAACGATTGCTCGTGGTAGATCACAATCATCCATTGACCGTTCCGCTTGGACAAAACCCACGTGAGCAGTCCCTTTCGGAGAACGCCGCCCGGCGCACTCGGCTCCGTCACCAGCCAATCGATATCCACGTTGGCCAGGTCCGGCGCGAGGTAGCGGATGCTTCTCACCGTATCGGTGGTGTGCGCGTTCTTAAGGAACGTCGTGAAGATCGTCGTGTAGTGATCTTCGAGTTCTTTCCGCCCGTGGCTCGCCTCCGCTTTCACACTCGAAAAATCGCCGTCCTCCACGTAATGCATGGCCACGGCGTGCGCATCGTGGCTGTTCCAGGCATCCGCAAAATTCGCGACGAATTGCTTGATCGTTGCGGTATCCGCGTCCCGGTTGGACGCCATTTGCGCCCGGGAACTTGCGGCCGAAAACGTGAGGAACAACAAAACCGCCAGCGCAGCCTTTGATGGAAATGAAATCATCGCGCACCCCTACGGAGTGAATTTAGATCTGGGCTGGTTCATCCAGGAACCCAGCCGATTGGCGCCATCATACAACAAACACAACGAGTTTGCCCCCGACAAAGCTTCCCACTAGCAGACCAATCTCGTGTGGGTGGGCAATGTGGTGGGCAGCACGTGCCGCCCCTACTGGGGCTTGCTTGCCTTATGCTTGACGCATTCCCACCGCTCCCGCAGTGGGCTACGATATGTCGCCCCTCCGGGGCTCCCGGCAAGACATTGACAGAAGGCCACGCAGCGCCGAGTCGAGGTGTGCCGAGGAACGTGTACTGGGCAAATTGTTTCTCGCTACGAGTCCCGAAGGGACGGAACATCGTAGCCCACTGCGGGAGCGGTGGGAAAACATGCAGACTACAACGAGCAAGCCCCGGCAGGGGCGACACACGCGACTCGCCCCCATGAAACTTATCCCCTACCTGGCAGCCGGCGCGGCATGTGAGATGGTTTTCTTCTGCTAGAATAGGGGATTCGCTAAGCATCGCCGCGAAACACTTATGTTCTCGATCTTCAACAAGGATGACGATCGCAAGAAGCCCAAAGAGGGCGGGTCGCTGCTCGACCGGCTGAAACAGTCGGTCACGAAGACCCGCACGCAGATCACCGCCAAAGTCGAAGACCTGATCTCGGGCGAAAAGAAGATCGATCCCGAGCTGCTCACAAAGCTTGAGAATGCATTGCTTGCCGCCGATCTTGGACCGCGGACAACTCATCAGATTCTCGAAGCGGTGCGGCAGAAACTCGAGCGGCATGCCCTAAGCAGCGTGGCTGACCTCAAGACGGAACTGAAAAACCAGCTCCTGTATGCCCTGCGCACCGTGCCGTCGCCGAATGGAACTTCGGCGGCCGCGCAGGAAACGCGTCCTCATGTCATTTTTGTCGTCGGCGTGAACGGCACGGGCAAAACGACGACCATCGGCAAGCTCGCGCACCGCCTGCGTCAGAGCGGCAAGAATGTGGTCCTCGCCGCTGGCGATACGTTTCGCGCCGCCGCCATCGAGCAACTCGGCGTGTGGGCCACGCGTACCGGCTCGGAAATCGTGAAGACAAAATCCGGCGGCGATCCCGCGGCGGTGGTCTATGACGCGCTGGCTTCCGCGCGCGCGCGAAACGCCGACGTCGTCATCGTGGACACCGCGGGACGCCTGCACACAAAAATGAACCTGATGGCCGAGCTCGACAAAATGAAACGCACGGCCACAAAGATAATTCCCGGCGCGCCGCACGAGGTTTTACTCGTGATGGACGCGACGACCGGACAAAATGGACTTTCGCAGGCGCGCGAATTTACCTCCACGGCCGGCGTCACCGGCATCGTCTTGACCAAGCTCGACGGCACGGCCAAAGGCGGCATCGTTGTGGCCATCACGCGCGAACTCGGCCTGCCCGTGCAATACGTCGGCACAGGCGAATCGATGGAAGATCTGGTCCCGTTTGACGCGGAGACTTTTGTCTCTTCCCTTTTCGATTGAAGCACGGCGGCATCGGTTTAAGTGGCACAGGCTTCAGCCTGTGGGGGTTAGTCCTTGCCAGGACCAAACCCCACAGGCTGAAGCCTGTGCCACCAAAACCGACGACATTGATCAAGCCGTTGTTTCATGAGGTAGACGGGAGATTTACTCCAAGCTTTCCCGGTCTCGCGGGAAATTCGGACGAACGATATGGACGCATCCGCATCTTCGGGTATGGCAACTGCTGCTGCCGCTGACGCCGTCTTCATGGACCGCGCGTTAGAGCTCGCGGCACGTGGTGTCGCGCTCACAAGCCCCAACCCATTGGTGGGCGCGGTCCTTGTGCGCGACGGGCGCGTCGTGGGTGAAGGATTCCACACCTACGACGGCGTGCGCCATGCGGAAATCATCGCACTTGAAGTTGCGGGCGAATCGGCGCGAGGCGCAACGCTCTACATCAACCTGGAGCCCTGTTGCCACACGGGCCGCACCGGGCCATGCACGCGGGCGTTGATTGCCGCAGGCGTCGCGCGCGTCGTGACGTCAATGCCGGACCCGAACCCGCAAGTGGCTGGCCGCAGCTTCAAACAATTGCGCGCCGCTGGAATCGAAGTCAGCACCGGCCTGCGCGAGGCGGAAGCGCGCCGCCTGAACGAAGCTTTCGCGCGCTGGATCGTTTCCCGCAAACCCCTGGTGACTCTCAAATCCGCGCTCACGCTCGATGGCCAGCTTGTCCTTCCTCATGCGAAAAGAGGCAAGAGCAAGGGCACGCGCATTTCGCAAAAAGACCGTTGGATTTCGTCGCCCGAATCGCGCGCTGAAGTGCAGCAAATGCGCCACGCCTCCGACGCTCTGCTCACCGGCATCGGCACGGTGCTCGTCGACGACCCGCTGCTCACCGACCGCACAGGCCTTCCACGCCGTCGCAAACTGTTGCGCGTCGTGCTGGATTCGCGATTGCGCTTGCCGCTGCGCTCAAAGCTGGTCCGCTCGGCGGACGGAGACGTGCTCGTCTTCACTCGCGCGAAAGAAAATTCCCCGAAACCGCGCGCCCTGCGCCGCGCCGGAATTGATGTCGTGCACCTCGCCGGACGCGGCTCGAAACCGGATCTTCAGAGAGTCGTCGCGGAACTTGGCCGGCGCGAAATACTCAGTGTCCTCCTCGAAGCAGGCGCAATCTTGAATTCCGCCGCCCTGGCTGCCGGAATTGTGGATAAAATGCGGGTGTTCTTCGCGCCCAAAGTCGCCGGGTCCGCGGGTAGAAAACCAGGCGCAGCTTCGGCGCCCGCGCGTTTTCAGGCCATGCAGGAATTGCAGAGCGTCACGATCGAACCATTCGGCCCGGATTTCGCAATCGAGGGGTATCTCCGCGATGTTTACCGGACTCGTTGAGCACGTTGGCACGATCGAATCGGTTGAGCTGTGCGACGTAGGCGCGCGCCCCGATTCCGCCGGGACGCGCCCCGATCAGATCGGGGCCACCATCCGCGTGCACGCAGGCCCTCTCCTCGATGGCCTCGCAAAATCCGGCAGCATCGCGGTGAACGGCTGCTGCCTGACCGCTGTCGACATCTCGAAGGAATCTTTCGCCGCCGATCTTTCCGGCGAGACGCTGCGCCGCACCAGTCTCGGCGAAATGAAGCCCGGCGCGCGCGTCAATCTAGAGCGCCCGCTGACCGCGATGAAAGAGCTCGGCGGCCACTTCGTGCAGGGCCACGTGGACGGAGTCGGCCGCGTCGCGCGCCTCGAACCGGAAGGCGCGAACTGGTGGTTCGGCGTCCGGGTGCCCGATGATCTCGCGCGTTACATCGCGATGAAAGGCTCGATCGCGCTCGACGGCATCAGCCTGACGGTCGCCGGCTGGCGCGACGGCGTGGTCGAAACCGCCATCATCCCCTTCACGTACGAGCACACCAATTTGTCTTCCCTGAAAGTAGGCGATCCCGTGAACATCGAGTGCGACATCCTCGCAAAATATGTCGAACGCCTGGTGGAATCGCGCGAGAAATCTACCGTCTCGCCCCTAAGCGTCGCGCGCCTGGTTGAGGAAGGGTTCTAAGTTATACCGTTCCCGATTCGGAGGACTGTTCGTGCATTCAACCGAGGAACTCCGACCATCGTGTCGTGAAGATTTTTTACCATTCTTTTTCCTCCGATTTACTGATACATTAGCCCCTCTCATTTTGCTTATTGCGTGTGTATCGCTGCATCCGGGTGTGGGGAGGGCTATCTAAAATGCCGCAAAAGGGCCTGCGACTCGCAGTCCTTCTGCTCGCCGTCCGCGTTTTGTCCGGATGCGGTGCCAGCGGAGGCGGTTCTCCCACCGGCGTTTCTCCCGCGGTTGCCGCGGTCGACCTGCCCTCCTCGCTGGCGCCGATCGCTGTGAGTGGAACAGAACTGATCATGGCAACGGCGAAAGATAGCGGCGGCAACATCATCAGCGGCGCCACCTTCAATTGGGCAAGCAGCAACCCCAGTGTAGCGACAATCAACGCCGGAAGCGGCACAGCCATGGGTTTGCTGCCGGGCACGACGCAGATCACCGCCTCGGCGAATGGAGTCACGAGCGCCCCTGTGACGCTCACGGTAACGCCCGGCTTCCTGAACATTGAGACGCTGGTCAACGCGCGTGCGCTTACCTCTATAACGATGCTCGACAACGGGCTGGCTCTGGTCGCCGCTGGGATGAATTCCGGCGGCATTCTGAACACAGCCGAGTTGTACAACCCTGCAACGGCCACGTTCAATTTGACCGGCAACCTGAATACACCTCGTTACGACCACACAGCCACGCTGCTCGACAACGGTATGGTGTTGATTGCCGGCGGGTGGAACGCCGGCGTAATTGTGGGCAGCGCGGAATTGTATAACCCCTCGGCGGGCACGTTTGCGCCGACTGGCAATTTAATTACGGCGCGCCTCTATCACACAGCCACGCATTTACAAAATGGAATGGTACTGATTGCAGGCGGCAGCAACGGCTCGGGCGTCATCTGGTCAAGCGCTGAGCTATATGACCCGACGACGGGTGTGTTCACCCCGGCAGGTAGCCTGAACGTGGCGCGCCGTTTGGCCACAGCCACCCTGCTGAACGATGGAACCGTGCTCATCGCGGGCGGTTTCGATTCGTCCGGCGTGGCGCTGGCCAGCGCGGAGATTTACGATCCTGAGACCGGAACGTTTACCTTGACAGGAAGTCTTGGCACCGCACGCGCCGCGCACACTGCCGTGTTGCTGAACGGCGGAATGGTGCTCATTGCGGGAGGCTCGCCATCCGACGCCTCGGGCGAAGTTCCTCTTTCAAGCGCGGAGCTGTACAACCCCGCGAGCGGCACATTTTCTCCAACTGGCAGTCTGAACGCTGCCCGCACGGTTGCCAGCGCGACGCTCTTGAACAATGGAACCGTACTCGTTGCCGGCGGTGGCGGCCCGGGGAGCCCGAACTTAACCCCTCTGACCAGCGCGGAAATTTACGACCCCGCTGCTGGAACTTTTTCCACTACCGGCAGCTTGAATGTCCCGCACGATACCCAAGCCGCTCTATTGCTGCCCAACGGCTTTGTATTGTTCGCGGGTAACTATGACTTGCCCACTCAGAAAGCTCCCGCGGAATTGTACGAACCCGCCACGTTCACCCCGCCAGGGCTGCAATCGATTTCCGTCTCCCCGGCCAGTTCGACAGTCTCGCCGGGCGCCTACCAACAATATATCGCCACTGGAACATTTACCGGAGGCGCGACGCAACTATTGGCGGCGGTGGCCTGGAGTTCCTCGGATACCACCACCTCTCAGGTCAGCAACGACGCCTCGAACACGGGCGCGAGCATGGCCGTGGGATCTCCCACCTCCATTACGCCCGTAACAATCACTGCCGCGGCGGGCGCCGTAAGTGGGACAGCTACCTTGAACGTCAGGCCGACGGGATTTGTAGAAACGGGCAGCTTGACGATTCAGCGCGAAGATTTTTACTTGGTTCAGCTCAGGAACGGGTTGGTGCTGGCAGTCGATGGCGGGGAGACCGCTCCAGGCGACCCCGCCGAGTTGTACGACCCTGCAACCGGAACCTTCAGTTTCACGGGGATTCCGATTTCCCAGCGGTTTGATTTCACAGCCACTTTACTTGAGAACGGGAAGGTCCTGATTGCAGGTGGCCTCTATTCCGGTCCCATCTTGGCCAGCGCAGAACTTTATGACCCGAGCACGGGAACGTTTTCAGCCACTGGCGCTATGAATTCCCCGCGTTACAACCACACCGCGACTCTGCTGGTGAACGGCACTGTCCTGATCACAGGCGGGAGAACAACGGGGGGCGTCCCTCTGGCGAGCGCGGAGATTTACGACCCAGATTCGGGGACATTCACGCTCGCTGGAACCATGAGCGTGCCTCGATCAGAACATACGGCCACACCGATCGCCGGCGGCAATGTCCTGCTTGCGGGCGGAGAGTCCAGCGGAATTGCCTTTCCGGCCAACGCGGAAGTTTACAATGCCTTTTCAGGTGTATTTTCGGTCGTGGGCAGCCTCAATTCCCCACGCTCGATGCATACAGCGACGCTACTTCAAAACGGCATGGTCTTGATCGCGGGGGGTCTCGACTTTAGCAACCAGTTTGCTAGCGCGGAGTTGTACAATCCCATTACCGGTTTGTTCACCGTCACCGGCAGCATGAGCACACCCCGTACAGGCCACTCCGCCACGCTGCTCAACAACGGAATGGTGCTCGTCGCCGGCGGCGGCAATAATCTTGGCCCCACCACCGGCGCGCTAGCCAGCACAGAGCTCTTCAATCCCGTAACCGGAACTTTCACCTTGGCGAGTTCGATGATCATGCCTCGCCAAAGCCATGCTGCAACCTTGCTGAACAGCGGCATGGTGCTATTCGCGGGCGGCGCCAATGAGTTTGACGTGGTGATCGATGAGGAACTCTACTAGCTGCGCTCCAATTTCTAGCTGTAACAATTTTTAGACTGGGAACAACTCGCCAAGCATGCGCCGTAAGTAATTTGTACCTTCTAGTGTTTTAAGGCCTCTGCCAGGCTAATCTGATTCACCTCCATTGTGCGGCCCGGCGCCTGGTTGAATTTCAGCTCATCTGCGAGTTGGTTAATTCGACCTCGTAGTTCCGTGTCCTGGGGGCAGTGTGAGCATCGAAATTAGCCGCGAGTTACTTCGTTGGTTTTTTCGGCTTTGGCTTAAGATTCCCGGCGTTCGGATGCAGTCCGCTTTGATTTTTTCATCTCGTAGAGAGGGCGGTCGGCAGCCGAAAGAAGTTGCTGAAGCGTTTTTCCGTCGTCCGGACAGACTCCCACTCCATAGCTGAAGTGAACGGGATGGTCCGCATCGAGGGCGAGCCGGCTCTCAACCCGGCGAGCGAGGCTTCGAGCGCCATCGGCGCTCGTATCGGGCAAAATAACGGCGAATTCATCTCCCCCGTGCCGGACTGCGGTATCAATTGCGCGGCACTCGGCCCGGAGGGCATCGCCCAGACGGCACAACGCTCGGTCGCCCGCAAGATGGCCGTACGTATCATTGATCGCCTTCAGTCCATCCAGGTCAAGAAGAAGCAGCGCGCAAGACCGTCCCGCTCGCTGGAACCATTTTAGTTCCCGGTCGAACGCCTCCTCCAGCCGGCGGTAATTGCCGAGGCGGGTGAGAGGATCGCTCGATACAAGTCGCCGCAACTCCCCTTCCAATTTCTTCTGTTCCGAAATGTCGCGAATGACGCCCAGCACGAGCCGCCCTCCCTCCGCCTCCAGAGGGCTGAGCATGATGTCGACCGGAAATTCGCTTCCGTCTTTCCGCCGCCCGTAGAGTTCATGGCCCGCGCCCATCGGGCGCAAACGTGGCTGGTTGCTGTAATTATCGCGATGGGTTGCGTGAGCCGGTCGAAATCGCTCCGGAATTAGAATCTCGACGCGATTGCCCAGCAACTCGCTGCACGCATACCCGAAAAGCGATTCCGTCTGCGGATTTGCCTCCAGGATGCGTCCCGCGCTGTCCACGACCACGATGGCGTCGGGCAGAGAGGTGAACAGCTTCTCGAAGAACGTCCGGGTGTCCAAACGCTCGGTCTTGTCAAAGACATTCGTGCTCATAACTATTTCAGGATAAATCTAGCCGTTCATATTCCGATGTGATTTATGTCACCAGAGGTGATAACCAAAGAGATACACAAAAAGCCGAGGAGGAGCCCGATAGATCAGGCATGACCGGATGTTCTGGAATTTGCCTGCCGGTAAAATCAGCGCTTCGGGCTAGAGGCGCAATCCATGAATCTGCGCAGCATAACTGCCGTTGCGCGAATTCCAGACATGGCAAACCAGTCATCAGAAAAACTCAATAAATTTACGAGCGAAGCAAGAGACTTGCCTAAGGCTTTCCGGGACTGGCCGGCGATCCAGACGCCTCAGCTTTCAAGGCGTCCGCCACGCTAATTTGATTGACCTCCAGCGTGCGCCCCATCGCCTGGTTGAATTTCAGTTCATCTTCGAGCAGGTTGATTCGATCCCGCAGTTCCGTGCCTTCCGCGGAGGTGACGTCGCGCGATCGCAGCACGACGTTGTAGCTTGTGGAAGCCCCCAGCCGGTATTTCTCCTGCTCGTCTTCCAGCGTTTGAACGGCCAGCCTCTTCGCCTCTTCCGCGGCCGCAAGCGAGGCTCGATCTTCGCGCATGGCGATGAGCGCGTTGCGCACGCTGACGAAAATGGCGTTTTGTTCCTGGCGATACTGTGTCTTTTGCTGCCGTTCATTGAGCAATGCCTGGGCGTTGTCCGCCTGCGCCGCGCGATTGCGAATCGGCAATGTCAAATTGATCCCTCCCTCGAAAGTCGAATAATTGCCGCGGAATACGCGCCCCAGATCTTGCCCCGCCCCGCCCGGAAAAACGACTGCCGACGGTGTCGTGACTGCCGTGGCCTGGAAGAGATCGGAAGCGGGAACGCCCGCGGAATTCACCACGGGCAGGCCGGGCAAGAATGCTCCTGTCGGGGTTGAAGTGATGGCAGTCTGGACTCCGCCGAGGCCAGTGGCAACGTACTCTCCAAAAATATTGACCGACGGCAGCAGTTCATTTTTGGTGGCCTTCACGTCGGTCCCCGCATTTTCCAGATTCAACGCCGCCTGTTTCAGTTCAGGGCGTTTCTGCCACGCTTCTTTTACGGCGTCTTGAATCTCGATGTTCTCGCCCGTGTCCGGCGTTGAGATCGGCGTGGCCGGAATAATTTCCGCGCCAAGCAGCGGCCCGTCCAAGGGATTCTTGGTGATGTCGTTGAGCAGCGTCGTTTCATCCTGCAGTTGAACGGATTGCGCCTGGACGAGGGCCTGCTTGTCGGAAGCAAGCTGCGATTGCGCCGTCAGAACATCGAGCGACGAAAGCGTGCCGATTTCGAGCCGCCTCGCATTTTCCTCATAGAGCCGCTGCGAAACTTCCACCGCCGCCTCTTCCACTTTTACGTTTTCCCGCGCGTACACCAGCTCCCAGTAATCGTTCGCCACTTGCGTTGTCGTGGCCATCACCTGCTGCTCCAACTGCGACAGGCCGACCTTGATCGTGCGCTTGGCTTCGATGATCAGACGAGTATTCGGCAGAGTTCCGAATCCCCGAAGGAGAGGCTGAGTAATTGTCAGGGTGAGCGCCGACTGCAAATAAGGATTGTACAAATTGAAAAATCCAAAGTTGGTGGAAGTACGATTGTTGGTTATGCCCGCTTGAAACTGAGTTCCTGTGGAAAAATACTGGTTGTATTGAAAATTCGCGTTGCCGATGTGCTGGACGTACGCCACAGGCGTTTGGGCCGCGGCAGTGGTAGTCCCCGTCGGGATGATTCCGGCGAAGAGCGGATTGTTCAGCGGCGTGACCGAATCCTGAATGTTGAGATTGCTCGTCAACGTAGGATCAAACGGCACCAGCCCGTTGATCCCCGATTTGGCGCGCAGCAAGCTGACCTCGTCCAGCCACGGGACGTAGCGCTCCACGTCGATCGCCAGATTATTTTCGAGAGCCAGCGAGATGGCGTCCTGCAGACTCAGCATCAGCTTGCCGTTCTGCAACAGCTGCTCGATGCGCGGAGAATTTGTGAGCGACGGCTCCTCAGGTCTCATCGGTGTATACGATCCAATGAAGTCCGGGAACCACTTCCTCCCCGCCGAATAGTCCAGCTTCAAGTCCACGGTTCGCGGCGGAACGGCGCCCGGGGGCGCGGCCTGTGCCGCAGGCTGAGCCGAAGACTGGCCCTGCGCCGTCTGATCGCTTGCTTTCTGGTCCTGCGCAAGGACCGGCGCACACAGCAGCGAGAACGCCGCTAAAATTGCGACTACAATACGCGTAATCTGACTACCCATAATTTCCCCCTCCTCGAAATGAGGCCCTTTGCAAATAGAAAAAGTACCCCAAATGTGGATTTTTCGGAAACTGGCCGCTCCAGGATCGGGCGAGGAAAAACAATTCAGTTCAATCGGAAGCGCCTCGGGTGTATAAGGTTGGCCATTCAAGATTCATACTGCGAATTCCTGTTGAAGAGTTCTCAGTGTGCGCGCGGTCTGAGCGGGAAAATTCAGGTCTCAAATGGACGAGGGGGCTAGGCGATGCCATGCAAATCTTTGCTGTTAGCGGCATGCGGAATTTTACTCAGTACGACCGCGCTCTGGGCCCAGGGCAGGGCTCCGTCGGCTCCGTGGCGAGGAGCGGGTCCGACGCCGTGCGTCGGTTCCGACGGCGGCGTCGAGCAGTGCCCGCCGGCCCCGCACGAAATCGCAGTACGCGCCGGCCATATGTTTGACAGCAAGTCCGGACAAATGCTGACCAATCAGGTAGTGCTTCTCTTCGGCGAGCGCATCACCGCGGTCGGACCAGAGTCGCAAGTCAAGATCCCCGCCGGCGCACAAGTGATCGACCTCAGCCATGCGACGGTCCTCCCCGGATTGATCGATGGGCACACGCACATGTTCAACACGCGCAAGTCCAACGGGACGACCGAAGACTACATGCTGATCGCCGTGCAGAACGTGGAGGCCAATCTCCGCGCGGGATTCACCGCGGCGCGCGACATGACCTCGCACGGCAACGGCTATGGCGATGTCGCCATCCGCAATGCGATAAACGAAGGCCGGATCGATGGACCGCGGTATCAAGTTTCCACCCGCGGCATCGTGTGGGGAGCTACCCCTCCGAATCCTGCAGTTCCTGACAACCCGCTGGCAGCTGCCGTGGTTCGCTCGGCGGAGGAAGGGCGTGCAGCCGTGCGCGATCAGATTGCGCACGGCGCCGATTGGATCAAGCTCTATCCGACAGGGGCATATTCCTTCAGCCCCACGGGAGAGGCGCAATACGTAGTGACCTATCCGTTGCCGGTCTTACAGGCGATGATTGACGAAGCGCACCGCCTCGGCAAGAAAACAGGATGCCACGTCTACGGCGGCGAGGGCCAAAAGAACGCCATCGTCGCGGGATGCGACACGATCGAACACGCCTTTGGTCTCGACCAGGAGCAAGCCAACATGATCGTCGCCAAAGGTCTTTATTACGACCCAACCCTCCAGCGTTACATCGAACCCTACTTGGACGATAACGACGCCAAAAATACCGGTGGCAAGTATCGGATCATTCCAATTTTTGAGCACGCTGTTCAGCTGGCCGCCGCCACCAAGGGAATGAAAATCATGATGGGCAGCGGAGCCGATGGTGAAACCTACGTGCACGGGACGCAGGCTCTCGACTTTGTGGCGCTGGTGAAGTTTGGCGGCTTGACTCCTGTGCGAGCCATCCAGGCGGCAACCACGATTAACGCCGAGGCGCTCGGCTGGCAGGACCAGATCGGATCCATCGACAAAGGAAAATATGCCGACCTGATCGCAGTTTCGGGAGATCCGCTGGCCGACATCACCGAGCTTCAGCGCGTCAAATTCGTAATGAAGGGCGGAAAGGTCATCAAGAACGAAGTGGCGGATCACGCCTCGAAGTAGGGGCACGGCATGCCGTGCCCCTACAACCGACCCATGGAATCGTAGGTTCAAAAAACCTCGCGCGATCTGGCGTACCCACTTCCGTCACCGCATGATTTGTGAGGCGATGGGAGATACCAGCTGACCTCGCCTCATAATCACGACATCCTCCGGAAAATCCTGGCGAAATTCAACGCATGGACGGGCTCACCCGCGCCGCGTGGATCACCCCAATATACTTTTCGGGCAATTCGTATATTTTTCGCCTTTGACGTGTTCAGCTTTCCGCACGATAGTGGACTCGGCAGTTCGGGTTGGACCTGACTTGTGCAGCGGGCGCGCCCACACTGCCTCAATAAAATTTAGAAATCTTCCGCCCCCCCAGCCGGAAATAGAGTTGTCTGTGCAAACGCGCGAATCCTCGTTGTCGCAGCCGGAGCGTCGTCAAACTCCGCGAACGAAACTGGTGGAGATCGCCTACATCGGCATGGGGCCGGAAAACGGCGGCCTCGTTTTGGACGTCTCTGACGGCGGCCTTTCCTTTCATTCCGTCGCCCCCGTCCAGCCGGCCGAAACCATCCATTTTTTATTGTCTTCCCGCGGCCAGAACCGGATCGAAGGTGCCGGAGAAGTTGTCTGGACAAATGAAATGAGAACGGTTTGCGGGTTGCGATTCACTTCCCTCTCCAGCGGCGCCCGCGAACACCTCAACAATTGGACCAATCAATCGCGAATGTCAGCGCCCGCTCGTGAAGAGCCTGAATCGCCAGCCCCGCCGGCAGCCCCTCTAACAGAGGAGTCGCTTGCTTCCCTTTCGAGACAATCGGAAACCGGCGCGGAGCCCCTGTTTGCTATTCCTCCCGCTGAAGAGTTCTATCTATCGGAACCAAACAGCAAGCCACTCTGGGCAGGCCAACTCCTTCTTTGGATCGTATACGCCGTGATAGGCATTTCGTTTCTGGGCGCAGCATACCTTTATGGCCTGCATGTGGGGCAATCGCAAGTCAGATCGATGGCGCGGCCCGCTGCGGAATCCGGAACTGAATCAGAACCAACAATATCCGTACCCTCTCCCGACCAGGCTTCATCGGTGGTGACCGGCGCGTCTCCTGCTCCACCTGTCGCGTCTTCCATTCCAAACGCCGCGACCTCTGCTCCGAACGGCTCGCCTCCGAATGCGTCAAAAACCGATAACGCAGCCGCGAATGCATTGCAGCGTCCGGGCACCGAGGAAAATGGCGCTGCCGTTTCCGATCCGCATGCACAGCAGGCAACAGAGGAAAGTAAATCGGAAATAGCGGCCGCGATGGCATTTTTGAACGGTAACAGTGGCCCTCGCGACAACTCCAAAGCGGTTCATCTTCTGTGGGCAGCGGTAGCGAACGGCAATTCTGAGGCTGAAGTAATTCTCGCCGGCCTTTACCTGACCGGGAGCGGCGTTGCAAAAAACTGCGAGCAAGGTCGAGTCCTGCTGAATGCGGCCACGAAAAATGGAAACGCACAGGCCAAAGTGAAATTGGACGAATTGAATGCCAACGGGTGCCCGTAGGCATCGCAGCGAGATCAAACCGAGAGCGATTGCGCGATCAGTCCTTCCGACGCCGGGAAAAGAACGCCCGAACATTTGGTTAGCGGAATACGCATTTTCCCTCCTGAAAGAAATCGTCTATAGTTGTTCTTGAGCTGATTTTCCAGCCATCGGGTTCCAGAATGAGTGTCGCACGGAAAATCTTCGCGATGCTGCGGTGGGGCAAATCGTACCCTGCCAGGCACCCGGACTACAAAACCATTGGAACAAGGACTGTTGAGCTTCCCGATCGCCGCGTAACGCCTCGCGTCTACGTCCATATCCCGCTATTCGTCTACGGCCGCACGCAGGCAGGCGATCCATTCCACGAAGAAGCTCGCACGATTTCGATCAATGGAGCCGGCGGATTGATTTCCATGTCGAGTCGAGTCCAACCCGGCCAACGATTGGCGGTGACGAACCAGGGAAACGATCAAACGGAACAGTGCATCGTTGTATCCGTTGCGGGAGGTTCGGCTGACGCCAACAAGATCGCCCTTAAATTTCCGGCGCCGATGCCGCAGTTCTGGCGTGAATTGGAAATTGGCAAGAGTCACCACGCTTAACAGGCTGCGGAAAAAGCCGAGTAGCACAGCCACTCCTGGCTGTGTGGTTTTTCCAGCACTTAACAAAGGCACACAGCCAAGAGTGGCTGTGCTACGAAAACCCGTCCCTGCCAGGTAATCTCGTCACAAGAGTGCCCGGCAACGCTCTGCCGCGCTACCTCAACGCGCTCTTCAGCCTTTTGGTGCTCTTCTTCAATTGCTTCTTTAGAGCGTCCACCTGCTTTGACAATTCAATCAGCTCAAGTCTTGCGACGTGCGCCGCCTTGGCAGCTTTGTATACGGCCTTATGAGCCCTGGCATCCGCCTTCCCAACGGCGGAGCCAATCTTCACCGCGGCATCTTTCAGTTTATTTTTCGTGGCCATGTGGTCGCCTCCAAACAAATCAAAGATCGCAGATTTTCAATCCCGTTTGCAAGGCCGATTCTCGGCGCGCAGCCGCGCCCCCCGATAATACAAAATGAGCCCCACCGCGATCGTGCCCAAAGTCCCCCCCGCCACCTTGACCTCGAACAAAACCTTGTTGCTTTCCTCTCCCGGCGGAATGAGCGAAAAGAAAATCCCCGCGACCACAGCCAGCAATCCCAAAATTCCGCACACGCAAACGCCGGCCTTGCCGCCCGGAATCAGAACGGCATTTTTATTTTTCCCGCGGTCCTCTCTCCAGGCCAGCTTAATGACCGCCGCATACATGTAGATAAATGGGATGAAGTACAAAACGATTGCGGCGGAAACGAGCACGACGTACGCTGTTCTCTCCGTCGCCCTGAATTGGCTGAGCGCCAGAACCAACGCCGAAAGCCCGGCCTGGACCAAAATCGAAATGTGGGGCGTCTTCCACTTCGGATGAATCTTGCCGAACCAGGACGGCAGGTAACGATCGATGCCCACGACAAATGGCACTCGCGAAATCCCGGCCACGGTGCTGCCGACCCCGCCGGCATTCCCCACGGTCACGAGCAGCGCCGCGATCACCCCCACAATTCCGATCCGCAGCGCGACGGAGCCGGTCGTAATAGCCTGAAAGACGCCGCTCTTAGGATCCACCACATCGGCGGGAATCATCGTCAGGATCGCAATCGTCCCCGCGATGTAGATGGCGGCGATCAGCCCCCCGGAAGCAAAGATCGCCTTCGGTAGCGTGCGCTGCGGGTCGCGTACTTCCTCGCTCATGGCGGAAACCAGTTCGAGCCCGGTAAATGCGAATGCAATCTGCGACCAGAAATTCACGGTGTCCCAATTCCAGTGCGGAAGCATCGCGGCCCGCGTGAAGTGCGTCACCGATCCCTGCCGTCCCCAGAGCCACAGCGCCACTGCAACGATCATCAGCAGCGGAATATAAGTGCCCACGCCCCCCGCATTCTGCAGCCACTTGCCGATGTGCAGGCCGATAATATTCAGCCAGACGGCCACAATCAGCATTGCGAAAGACCCGGCCAAAAGAAACGTTTGATTCTCCGCGAGCCATGCCGTTCTGCTGCCTCCGACGTACGCAGTCATCGCCGCGCTCGCCAGCAATAATCCGGGGAAATAGAAAATAGTGTACGTCCAGTACGTCCACCCCGCGACGAATCCGTGAAAATCCCCGAACGCCATTTTCGTCCAGACGTACAGGCCGCCCTCTTCCGGAAATCTCGTCGAAAGTTCGACGACGACATACGCCGTGGGAACGAAAAACAGCAGCGCCGCCAGTATCCATATGCTGATGGAAGATTGCCCGTTACGCGCCGCCGCCGCGATCCACCGCGGCCCCAGCACCGCGGCGATGCAAAACAGCAGCACGTCCCAGAAACCCATCGTGCGGCGCAACAAATGCTTCGCGTCGGAAGCGCTCGGCGCCGCCTCGCTCAAGAGGTTACGTCCAATTCGGGAATGAGTTCATCCTGCCGGAGGAAATTGCGGAGGTACGGCTCGGGCGCGGCTACGAACCCGGCCCACGGGCCGAAATAGGCCACGCGGCCTTCATGAAGAAAAACGACTCGGTCGGCGAGTTTTTTGGCCAGGTGCGTGTCATGCGTGACGACGACGGATGTCTTGTGGAATTTTTCTTTCAGCCGCAGGATCAAGTCGCCGGTATGCGCCGCCATCAGCGGATCGACCATCGTCGTCGGTTCGTCGTAGAGAATCGCCTCCGGATCCTGCGCCAGCGCGCGCGCGATGGCCACCGCGCGCTTCGTTCCGGTGCTCAGTTCCGAGGGCAGCTTGTCAGCGACATCAGTGACCTCGAGCATCTCGGCAAATTCCGCGACGCGCGCCTCTTTTTGCTCCTCGGTGAGGTCCGCGCGCTTTTCGAGAGGAAACGCGATGTTTTCCTCCACGGTCAGCGAATCAAACAGCGCGCCCGATTGGAAAACCATCGTGACGCGGCGGCGAATCTCGGCCAATTGCTTTTCCGTCCAATCGGTGATGTCCTCGCCGGCGACCAGCACGCGCCCCGAGTCCGGGCGCAGGAACCCAAGAATATGTTTCAGCGCCACAGATTTCCCCACGCCGCTGCGCCCCATGATGACGCACGTTTCTGCATGGTCGACGAAGAAGCTTACGTCGTCCAGGACGAGGTGATCGCCAAAGGCTTTGCTGACGTTGCGGAACTCGATGAAGTGGCCCGTCGCGGCCGGCTGTGATTGGTCAAATATTCGCGCGCCCATGTTTGGCCGCTATTGTTGATGAGCCCGCCCGCAGAAGCAAATGTTTTAGTAGCACAGACTTCAGTCTGTGGGTTTTAGTGCTTGCCTACTCCTAAAACCCCAGAAGCTGATGTCAATGCTACTTTCATTCCCTGTGGAATCCAGAACTTATTAATTCGTAAGTAATTGAAAATAAACAGGTAAGACGTGATAAGACGCCTTCCTCCAATTGCGCCAGTACCGTAACTTCCCTTGACATCCTGGCCTGATTTGCTATATTAGCACTCGTCTTAGAGGAGTGCTAACGATCTGCTCGGCATTCCGCGTTGACCATCCCGACTCACTTCATCGAACGGAGGCAAGAAACGATGTCAGTAAATGTTACTCCGCTGCACGATCGCGTCTTGATCAAGCGGATCGAAGAAAAAGAATCCATCAAGGGCGGCATCATCATCCCCGACACGGCGAAAGAGAAGCCGCAAGAGGGCGAAGTGATTGCCGTTGGCGCGGGCAAAATCGAAAAGGGCCAGCGCATCGCTCTGGACGTAAAAGCCGGCGACCGCGTTCTGTTCGGCAAGTACAGCGGCACCGAAATCAAAGTGGACGACGAGGATTATCTCATCCTTCGGGAAGATGAAATCCTTGCCAAGCTGTCCGGCGCGGCCAAGGCTGCCGGCGGCAAGAAGTAACTTTTCCCTTTACCCTGAGCGCATTAAGCGAAGGGCGCACCCTTCGCATGAACTGCTCAGGGCAACGGGCCGCAATTGTGAAATCTCAAATTTGAAATCTGAAATTCTTGAAGAGGAGAACGACTCATGGCAAAGCAAATCGTGACTGGTGAAAATTCTCGCCAGTCCATTCTGCGAGGCGTCAACGCTCTTGCGGACGCGGTAAAGATCACGCTCGGCCCCAAGGGCCGCAACGCGGTGATCGAAAAGAAATTCGGCGCGCCGATCATCACCAAGGACGGCGTGACCGTAGCGAAAGAAATCGAGCTGCCGGATCCGCTCGAGAACATGGGCGCGCAGATGGTACGCGAGGTCGCTTCCAAAACCTCCGACGTGGCCGGCGACGGCACCACCACCGCAACCGTGCTGGCCCAGGCCATCTTCCGCGAAGGCGTGAAGACGGTCGCCGCCGGCGCCAGCCCCACCGCTCTCAAGCGCGGCATCGAACGTGCCGTCGAGGCAGCCGTCGAGGAAATCAAAAAGCTGCACCGCGACGTCAAGGGCGACATGATCGCCCAGGTCGGCACGATCAGCGCCAACAACGACCGGCAGATCGGCAGCATCATCGCCGAAGCCATGAAGAAGGTGGGCAAGGACGGCGTCATCACCGTCGAGGAATCCCGCACGATGGAAACGACCCTCGAAGTGGTCGAAGGCATGCAGTTCGACCGCGGCTATCTCTCCCCCTACTTCGTCACCGACCCGGAACGCATGGAATGCGTGATCGAAGACGCGCGCATTCTGATCCACGAAAAGAAAATCAGCTCGATGAAGGATCTGCTTCCCCTTCTCGAACAAATTGCCAAGCTGGGAAAACCGCTCTTGATCATTGCCGAGGACGTTGAGGGCGAAGCCCTGGCGACCCTGGTGGTGAACAAGCTGCGCGGCACGCTGCAGTGCGCTGCCGTCAAGGCGCCCGGCTTCGGCGACCGCCGCAAGGCCATGCTCGAAGACATCGCGACGCTGACCGGCGGCAAGGCCGTCACCGAGGATCTCGGCATCAAGCTCGAGAACGTGAAGATGGAAGACCTCGGACGGGCCAAGAAGATCACGATTGACAAGGACAACTGCACGATCGTCGAAGGCGGCGGGAAATCCACCGAAATCGAAGGACGCGTCCGGCAGATCCGCGCGCAGGTCGAGGAAACCACCTCGGACTACGACAAGGAAAAGTTGCAGGAGCGTCTCGCCAAGCTGGTCGGCGGCGTTGCGGTCATCAAGGTGGGCGCGGCAACCGAAACCGAGCTGAAGGAAAAGAAGGCTCGCGTCGAGGACGCCATGCACGCCACACGCGCGGCGGTCGAGGAAGGCATCGTCCCCGGCGGCGGCGTGGCGCTGATCCGCTGCATCGCGGTACTCGACAAGCTCAAGGCCGACCACGACGAGCAGATTGGCGTCAACATCGTCAAGCGCGCTCTCGAGGAACCCTTGCGCCAGATCGCTCTCAACGCCGGCCACGAAGGCGCAGTTGTCGTCGGCCGCGTCCGCGAGAGCAAGGAAGACAACTTCGGCTTCAACGCGGATACCGGCGAGTTCGGCGACATGGTCAAGGCGGGCGTTATCGACCCGGCCAAGGTCACGCGCCTCGCTCTCCAGAACGCCGCGTCGATTGCCGGCCTGATGCTCACCACCGAAGCCCTGGTGGCCGACATCAAGGAACCCGACAAGACAGCCGCAGCCGGCGCCGGTGGTCACGGCGGCCCAGGCGGCGGCATGGGCGGAATGTACTAAATCGGACGAAAGAAATTGCACTTCCAGGGCGTCCCGACTTAGTCGGGACGCCCTTTTTGTTTGCGGGAACGGGTGTATAATTGTGCTTTTATGATTACTAGAGAAGAAATCGAACAGAAGTCCGAGGATCTCGGCGTAGTTCCTGCCAACGTTGAGCGCGATTACGTTTTTGGTTGGCTCCTGACAGGCATCTACGGTCACAGCTCATTGCGTGATCGGCTGGTCTTGAAGGGCGGCAATGCGTTTCGAAAGGCATATTTTCTTCATACGCGGTTTTCGAATGACCTCGATTTCTCAGCACCAACTGGCGTGGCGGAGGCCCAAATAGTTGCGGAGCTAAATGGTATCTGCGATTTCGTTCAAGCCCAAACTGGCGTTGTCTTTAATTAAAGATAGGAACCAGCTTCGGAAAAAACCGCACGCAGACAAGGAGGTAGATGTCTATGAGGCAAGACTCTACTTTCAGGACTTTTACGGAAATCCAGACTCGATAACAATAAGCGTTCGGCTTGATTTTACAGAATTCGAACACATATATCTCCCAATTCAGAGTCGCCAATTAATCCACCCTTACTCTGACGCGTCGCAGTGTCAGGTTGAGATCCGCTGCCAAAAGTTAGAAGAGCTCTTAGCGAGTAAGCTGAAATGTCTTCTACAGAGAAGGCATTCTTCAGATCTCTTCGATTTCGTTTTTTCCGTCTTTATAAGCAAGGAGTTGAAAATTGATCGGAGGGAGATCGTCTGGACATTCTTGCGTAAGACAATTTTCGAACGTGCGCCGGGAGTAGTAAGTGTCTTGCCTCAGCTGGAACTGGAGAGGGCGTTCTTCCGTTAAGATAACGGAGAGGACGCATGCGAAAAGAGCGAAAACACTACACCGCAGAGGAGAAGGTGGCCATTCTACGACGGCACTTGTTGGATAAAGTGCCGGTTTCTGATCTGTGTGAAGAACTGGGCCTGCAGCCAACGGTGTTCTACCGTTGGCAAAAAGAATTCTTTGAGAACGGTGCTGCCGCCTTCCAGGGCAAGAGCCGTCCAGACCACCAAGCCGAACAACAACGGATTGAATTTCTGGAAAAGAAGATCCAGACCAAGGACGAGGTGTTGGCCGAACTGATGGCCGAGCACATCGCCTTAAAAAAAAGTCTTGGGGAGCTCTGACCCAGGTGTGGGTACCGCACGATGTGCGGGACGTAGTCGTGGATTTCGTCCGGTGTTGGTCGGAAAAGACCGAGATCGGCGCCGGACGATTCATTCGTTGGTTGGGTGTGCGTGCCAGCAAGTTCTACGACTGGCGAGAGCGCTACGGGCGCGTCAATGAACACAACGGTTGGGTCCCCCGGGATTTCTGGCTCGCGCCGTGGGAAAAGCAAGCCATCATCGCCTTCCACCAGGAACATCCCTTGGAAGGCTATCGACGACTGACGTTCATGATGCTGGACGCGGATGTGGTGGCCGTCAGCCCCTCCAGCGTTTGGCGCGTACTCCAACAGGCCGGATTGCTCTCCCGATGGAAGAGTAAGCCGTCGCGCAAGGGGACCGGTTTCGAGCAGCCGCTGCAGCCGCATCAACACTGGCACATCGATGTTTCCTACATCAACGTGAGCGGCACGTTCTACTACCTGTGCAGCGTTCTGGATGGCTACAGCCGTGCGATCGTCCATTGGGATCTGCGGGAATCGATGACCGAAGCGGAAATCGAAGTCATCTTGCAACGAGCTCGGGAGAAATATCCCGAAGCAAAACCGCGAATCATCTCTGACAATGGGCCACAATTCATCGCACGGGATTTCAAAGAGTTCATTCGCATCGCGGGAATGACGCACGTGCGAACGTCGCCTTACTATCCGCAATCGAATGGCAAGCTGGAGCGCTGGCACAAATCGCTAAAATCCGAATGCATCCGACCCGGCACACCGCTGACCAGAGAAGATGCGCTGCGCTTGATTCAAACCTACGTGGATCACTACAACACCGTACGCTTGCACAGCGCCATCGGTTATGTGACGCCGCACGATATGCTTGCCGGGCGACAGGCGGAGATCCACGCGGTGCGCGATCGCAAGCTCGAACAAGCACGTCACCAGCGGCAGCTACGACGGGCGGCAGAATCGCTTGCACATTTTTCGAACGCGACTACAATGACCTCGCCAGGTGAAACAGAAGCGGGCTCTGCAGGGATGCAACCATGCTGAGGGATAACTTGGTAGGCCTCATCGAGCCGATGCAAATCAGCGCGGGAGCTGATCCTCTCGCGCTAAGCATCCAGAAACAGGCATCGGACGATAGGCCCTCATGCCTTGAAAATCCCCGCCCTGAAAGGGCGGAATCTTCACTAACGGAAAACGTCACCTCTCCATTTCAGGCTGAGCCAACACATAAGGGGTCTATTGCTAGAACTTCCCTTTGATGTGATCAAAGGGCTTTGGCAGAAATACCTAGTTTGTCCTAAGCCGATAGTTCTCGAATTCGACCAGGCCGCTCGGATTTTTCGAGAGGGTATCGAAGTCATGTTTGGAGACTTCCCTACATGGTACGGGGGTCGAGATGCCTTTTTTCCAGCGCGCCTGAGAAATCCCATAATGGAAGCTGCTAGCAATTTGACACTCCTCCGCGTTCGCTACGGTGGATTTAGTCGACTCGTCGAACCCTACTCGCTGGTCTTCAAGAGAAGGCAGGACGGCGTCGCAAGAGAGTATTTCTACGTTTATGACCGGACTGGTGGCGGGCATCCCCCTGGAATAAAGGCATTCGTTCAGGAAAAGATCCAAGAAATGGAAAACACGACAGAACAGTTTCAACCGCGCTTTCCGGTTGAGCTCTCGAAGGCAGGTGAAGAATTTGGCAATACTTATTTTGGCTCAAAGTTTGGTGGTCGCCGCAGATCGATCAATCCTTACGTTCGATCCGCGGTGGCAAGGAGTCGAACTTATAGACCCTAGCGCAAATCTTCACATAGTTCACTCACCACCAAAATCAAGGCTGTCATGATTCCTAGGTGCACTAACTTGCCGAGCAGCTCGATAGTGCAATGTCTGGCTTTTTCCAGTCCTCATCCGTGGTAAGAAGAACGCATGTTTTCCCCGTTGCGGTGTCCAAACGCCAAGTTCGGAATCCACTCCGGTAGATCTGGTAACGACCCACACTCTTTCCTATTTGGGCGTCTTGTCGCAACTGACTAATCTCGTCCTTCTTCACCAATTCGTACTGACCGCTCTTGACCTTTTGCGCGACGTTGTAATCATCTTCTGGAACAAGTTCATATTCACCACAACCGACAAGACCAGCAAGCAACAATAGTGTAAGCAATCTGATATATCTAAGCATGTACTCCTCCTATTTGAGGCCTAAAGTTAGAACTTCGAGGAGCCTTCTTCAATCATATTGAGAGGACAGGTCGCCCGGGTTTCGATAGTAGCGAATTTCGGGTGCCCTATACTCGGGTTATGAGGGTGGGCAGCCCAGCCTTTGAAGTAGAACTTCGGGTGCCCGGTCCTTCGCATTTTGAAGGGCGGGGTTTCTTCCTCTTTCTCTGCCGATGTGCCAAGTTTAAGCAAAGGCCCCGCCCTTGAAGAGCGCCAAGTTCAAAAGCTTAACCCAGAGCAAACGGACTGGTGCTCTACCAAGAAGTGAAAATGACACAATCACTTGGAAATGAGTTCCGGATTTGCCGGAGGCCGCGTGCACCCCGGGTCTGAATTGCGGGAAGGACCGAAGAATGAGAATATTCAGGCCAGATCGGATGCCATCCGGGCAGTTCCGGGTGATGCGATCATTCGTCCAAAAAATCGGGTAGGGGGAAAAGATGAGGATCGGTCTCGCATACGCCGCCGCATTGCAACTGCTGGTTTTGCCGGGCTTGGCTACGGCTCAAGATCGGCAACCGGCCGAAAAACCACCGGTATTGGCTTTCGCCGGGAGTATCCCTCTCGGGAAGGTCGACGGGCGGTTGGATCACCTGAGCGCCGATCTGAAAGGCCAGCGCCTGTTCTCGGCCGCGTACGACAATCACACTCTGGAGGTCATCGATCTCAAGGCCGGCAAGGTGGTGAAGGAACTTGATCTCAACGAACCGCAGAATTCGTCCTATTTCCCTTCCATCAACCGTCTGTTTGTTTCCTCCAGCGGCGATGGGACGGTGAAGATTTTTGACGCCACGACCTTCGCGCTTGTGAATACGGTGCAACTATCCTCGGACGCCGACAATATGCGTTTCGACGCGCGCCGCAATCACGTGCTTGTCGACTATGGCGGAGAGAAATTCCTCTACGGCAAAGTCCAGGGCCGGGAAGGGGAGAAGGACGGGGCCGTGGCAGTGCTGGACCTGGACGGCAAGAACCTCGCCCATATCCCGACTGGCGGGCACCCTGAGGCGCTCCAACTCGAAGAGACCGGACATCGGATCTTCATCAATTCTCCGGACAACCACTATATCGTCGTCGCCGATCTTGACACCAACAAGGTGCTGGCTCACTGGACTAACCCGAAGTGCGAGAATTATCCGATGGCGCTCGACGAAGCTCATCATCGGGTGTTCGTGTTCTGCCGCGGCGCCAGCGTCGTGTCTGTAGTAGATACCGAGACCGGCATGCAGGTAACGTCCATCGCAGTCACGCCGCTATCCACCTCGGACGACATGTTCTTCGATCCCACCAAGAACCGGCTCTATATCCTTTCCAGGATCCTGATCGACAAGAATGTTCGTGTTGGGGGTCCCGGCATCGTTGACGTGATCCACGAGCAGGATCCTAACCACTACGAGAAGATCGCAACCTACACGACGGGCTTCGGCGCGCAGACCGGACTTTTCGTGCCCGAGTGGCAAAAGCTGTTCGTGGCCGCGCGCCGCCAGCCGACCGGGCAGAGCGCCGAAATCCTCATCTACGACGCGAAGTAGACGGGTGGCCCGGACTTAGGTAGTAACGAACTTCGGGTGCCACGTCCTTCGCATTTTGAAGGGCGGGGTTTCTTCCTACGTCTCTGCCGTCGTGCCAAGTTTAAGCAAAAGCCCCGCCTTTGAAGAGCGCCAAGGACGAGGCACCGCAAGTTCAAAAGCTTAACCCAGAGCAAACGGACTGGTGCTCTACCAAGAAGTGAAAATGACGCAATCACATGGAATGACAAAGGCCGGGCCACCCGCCCAAGAAGACTTTCTACCTAATTCAAGGCGCGGCAGTGTGCGGCCTGCTCTCCAGACCGGTGATAGAATCGCGCACGGGCAGGGACGAGATTAAGAACCCCCGCTTATCCACGCCGGACGGAAAAGGGAAAAAAGCAATGTCGAGCACAGCAGAAGCTGGAGAAACCCTCAATCCTAAGACGCAGATGACTCACACAGAAATGAAGCGGTTCGTGCGGGACCACTTCGAGGAATTTATCAATCGCAAAAACCTCGATATTGCAGACGTTAATTTCGCGCCCGAGTTTGCTGAGCACGGCACGGACCTTCCTCCCGGCTGTCCTCCGGGGCGTGCCGGTACCAGGCAGTATGTGGCAGGGTCGTTCAAGAAATTTCCCGACCTTCACGTTGAGATTCTCGACATGATTGCCGAGGACGACAGGGTAGTGGTCCACAATCACTGGACCGGAACGGAAGCGGCATCTGGCGTGAAGTACGAATTGTCAGGCATCGTCATTTGGCGTATTGCGCACCGGAAGTTTATCGAGCGTTGGGCCTATCTCAGCTCGCCGCGCCCAGCCGGATGAAGACAAAATATTACCGGAATGTGGCCCGAAGCCATTCGAGGCAAAAAGCGTAACGGTCCGTTTGTGGATAACATGCTTAACGTGGTATACGTATCAGAATGAAAATTCGGAAGCCCACATCATTCAGGAAAGACGCACGGCGGAAGCACCATCACTGGCAGGTGACCTTGTTTTACAATGACGGTGAGCGGTTTGCTCGCACCTACGTGGATCATGAGAAGGCCGCTGGATTCGCAGAGCGGCAGAAGAAATCCCCTGTCGTGAAAATGGCCCGCGTCATTCAAGTCAGCTAGTCCTGCACTACCTGCGGTCTATCTGTGTGCAAAATCGAACGGTATTCGGCAGAGCAATGGGCCAATCTGGCTAAGTGAAAAAGGAAGAACTCACCCGCGAACAAATATCCTCCGTCCCCTGTCCTACATGCGGTGTAGCGGTCGGGAAGAATTGTATGCTGTATTCAGGTGGCTTGCGTTCAGTCCCTCACCCAGTCCGGAAGCTTTCCGCTATTGTGGCGATTGAAAGGAAGTTAGGGCGGGTGGCCCAGCCTTTGAAGTAGAACTTCGGGTGCCGCGTCCTTCGCATTTTGAAGGCCCGGGTTTCTTCCTATGTCTCTTCCGGCGTGCCAAGTTTAAGCAAAGGCCCCGCCCTTGAAGAGCGCCAAGGACGAGGCACCGCAAGTTCAAAAGTTTAACCCATAGCAAACTTACTGGTGCTCTCCCAAGAAGTGAAAATGACACAATCACATGGAATTACACAGGCCGGGCCACGCCCGCTCGTCAGACCCTCAATAATTTTTTCGGCCAATTGTTGCGACGATGTCTGCGCTCGACGAACCGAGGAGATACCTTTGAAAAAGGCGGTGACACTCTGTAGAATCGGGTCGCAGTTCATCGAAACCGTCACATAATTGGATACTCGCTTTCCCAGGACACGTTGGTGTCGCCGGCGGGCGAGATAGAGATGCGGCTGCGATAGCCCGGAGCGCCTGCAGAGGAAGTTGCGCTCCTGAAGTCTGATTTCGATTCCTGCCGCGGAAGGTGCTAATCAAGTGCGCTCATCCGGGACCTGTCCCCGGCGGCGAATGGAGGAGGAGCGATGCGCAAGATCATTCTTGGCGTTTGCATTCTGGCGATCACGGTTCTCACCGGCGTCCGCCCGCTGTCCGCGCAGGATGCGGTTTCCGAGTTGAAAAAGCTGGACGAGCAACGAATGAAATCGATCGACGATGGGGACATCGCCGCGGTCGGAGCGCTGCTTGCGGACGATTACGTTCACGTGCACAACACCGGCGAAGTGAACAACAAAGCGCAGTATCTTGCTTTTCTCCAGACACACCCGCGGAAGAGTTCGCGCGCTCCGGACGCGAATGTGATCACCCATGTGTACGGTAACGTCGCCGTGATGGTGGGACCCCAGATCAACAATGCGGACACGGACCATCCGACTGCGTTTACCTTGACTCTGGTCTGGCGCAAGATGGGCGGAACTTGGAAGCAGGTCGCGGCTCAGTACACGTCCCTGCCGGCGCCTAAGAAATAGAAGCTGCCGGCCGCCTGGATTTTGGATTGCGCCCAAAAAGCCCTTACGGTTGGCCCGGGTTTAGGCAGTAACGAATTTCGGGCGCCCCGCGCTCGACTTGTGAGCTTTGGAATTTTCAGCGTTCCCGCCCACAGAACGATCAAAATAAACGGAGAATGCCGCCTTCAAGAACTGAAAAAAAGAAACGCACCTGGGAAGAGATTTCCGATGCCAGAACTGTAGGAAACAAATAGAAAACACCTGACTTCCAATCGGAACCAATGACTCCGCAATGAGTTAGCCGGGCGCAAGAAGTGGCACTCCAGATGCTCAAGCATGCCTGTGGAGGCTTGATGCCATGGGCGAAAAAATATCAAGTCGGTGTAGCCATTGCGAATCAGCATTGCGCACGGATAAGGAAAAATTGATGGGCATTTGCCAGGATTGTCGAAGCTACGGATTGCTCCACGGCTCCTGGCCCAACGTCAAATTGGCGGTTGCCACTCTCGCAAATAGTCGTTAACTCGCCACGATTCCTGAGCAACTTATCGCCACTTCTCATTTCCGCGCTTGCAGCGTCATCCGAATCCCATGCCTGGGACGAAGCGTAACGAGCGGCTCCATTTCCACCGGATGCCCGGGCACCAATCGAAAGCGAAAACGCTGCGCGAGCGTGCCGATCACAATCCCAGCTTCCAGCAGCGCGAATCCTTGCCCGATGCAGCGCCGCGGCCCGGCCCCAAAGGGATAGTAGGCGCCCGCGGGCAGACGACTCGCGAGGCCGTCAAGCCACCGTTCGGGACGAAACGTATCCGGATCGTCGAAGTAGCGCGGATCGCGGTGCGCCACCCACTGCGAAAACAGGATCGTCGTTCCCGGAAGAAATTCGTATCCGCCAATCTGGCACGGCTCGATCACTTCGCGCGCCGTGACGTACGCCGGCGGGTAGAGCCGCAGAATTTCGTTCATTACGGCTTGCAAATAGGGCAGCCGCCCAAAGTCCGCGACTTCCGGCGGACGTCCGCTCAGCACTCCGTCCAGCTCTTCCTGAAGCCCCGCTTCCGCCTGCGGATTCTCGCTCAGCGCGTACCACGTCCAGGCCAGCATTTGCGCGGTTGTTTCGTGGCCGGCGATGAACAGCGTCATGGCCTCGTCGTGGAGCTGCTTCTGCGTCATCTGGCTGCCGTCTTCGTCCATCGCGCCCATCAGCAGGGAGAGCAGATCCTCGCGGCAGTTGGAATTCTTCTCCGACTTCCGCTCGTCAATCATTCGATAGACGAGCGAGTCCATGAACGCAAGGTCGCGAGTCGCGCGCCGGTTTTTCGGCGTCGGCCAACTCTCCGGAATCCGGAACGGCGAGCGCTGCCGGGAGAGCGAATAGCGCATCAGGAAAGTCATCGCCCGGCCCACCTGCTGCGCCTCGCCGGGAAGCGCCGTGCTGAACAGCGTGCGGACCGCGTTGTCGAGCGTAAGCGCGGTCATTTCCTGCGCGAGGTCGCGCACCTCGCCGTCGCGCCAGCCGCTGATGTGCACTTGCGCGATTTCGCGCATCGTCGCGCCGTATTCATTGATGCGGCTGCGATGAAATGCCGGCTGCGCCAGCCTCCGCTGCCGCCTCCAGAAATCGCCCTCGCTGGTCAGCAATCCCTGCCCGAGCATGCGCTCGGTGATTCTCCGCGTGAGTTCGCTCTTGTGAAACTTGTCCTGCTGGATCACCAGGACTTGCTCGACGAAGTCGGGATGGTTCAGCAGGATGCGCTCCTGCATCAGGACGTGGAAGAGAACGATATCGCCGTACTCCCGCGCGAAGGTCCGCAGCACGTTCAGCGGATCGCGCCGAATCTTCAGCGCCATGCCGACGATGGGCTGTCCCTTCGGTCCAGGAGGTCTTCGGCTACCACTGATTGGCATGCACTCTATTAAACCCTAATTCCCGTCCTTACGTCCAAACGCCGGCTTGGATTAGGAGAAAGAAATCAAGTCATGGAAAACCGATAGAGGCAATTCAAATCGTACACAAAGACCCGGTCACGTAAATTAGGCGTGACTTGACATTTTGGAGTAGACTCGTGCTGTAGGGAGCTGATTCGCATGTCTATTCGTCCGGTAAAGCGCCTCATCCGATCCAAGCCGACGCGCGACGGCGCGGGCGTGCATTTGCGGCGCGCATTCGGCTTCGGCAACACTTCCGACTTCGATCCGTTTCTGCTGCTGGACGATTTTCGCAATGACGTTCCGGAAGATTATGCCGCGGGATTTCCGTGGCATCCGCACCGCGGCATCGAGACCATCACCTACGTCCTCACTGGAACGGTCGAGCACGGCGACAGCATGGGCAACCGCGGCTCCATCGCCTCGGGCGACGTTCAGTGGATGACCGCGGGCAGCGGCATCATTCATCAGGAAATGCCGAAAGGCGATCACGCCGGGCGCATGCACGGTTTTCAGTTGTGGGCCAATCTTCCCGGCTCGCTCAAGATGACGCCGCCGCGCTACCAGGAAGTGAAAGCCGCGGAAATTCCGGTCATCACGGACGACGATGGCACACACGTTCGCCTGGTCTGCGGAAAATTCTGGGGAAAGACCGGCCCTGTCGACGGCATCGCCGCCGACCCCATTTACATTGACGTTTCAGTGCCTCCGGGCCAAAGAAAAACTCTGCCCATCGAGACGACACGCCACGCGTTCGCCTACGTGTTCGCGGGCTCGGCAAAATTCTGCAACGCCTCCGACCCTCTTTCGGTGCCGACCGAGCCGGTCGGCTGGGCGGACACCGCGCCGCCCTCCGCCGCGGAAAACCGCTCGCTGGTGCTCTTCGATCAAGGCGACGAGGTCATGGTGCAGGCCGGCGACGGTGGCGTTCGCTTTCTCCTCGTCTCCGGAAAGCCGCTCGAAGAACCCGTGGCCTGGTACGGCCCCATCGTCATGAACACGCAAGCCCAGCTCCAGAAAGCGTACCAGGAGCTGCAAGAAGGCACGTTCCTGAAAAAGTAAAATACGTTTTAGCTTTCGGACCCCGCGCGGCAACTGCAAATCTTTGCCTGTAAATCTTAGTTGCAATTCTTTGTAGGGCACGGCTTTACAGGCTGCGGAAAAATTCGTCTGTTTGGCAACTGGAGAGAATGCTGCACATCTAAGACGACATGCGCGGACCAGACGAAAAACAAAGCGAAGTATTCAGCTACGTTCCATTGGAACAACGGATTCCCCGCGATCACCCGCTCCGGCGGATTCGGCCGATGGTGGATCGCGGGCTGGAGGAGATGTGGAGTCATTTTGAGGCGCTGTACGCGCGCCGAGGACGACCGTCGATCGCGCCGGAGCGATTGTTGCGGGCGCTGCTGTTGCAGGCGCTGTATTCGATCCGCAGCGAGACGCAGCTGATGGAGCAGTTGGATTACAACCTGTTGTACCGGTGGTTTGTGGGATTGAATCCGGATGATCCGGTGTGGGATGTGACGGTGTTCACGAAGAATCGGGAGCGGCTGATGGCGGGAGAGGTGTCGCAACGCTTGCTGGAGGCGGTGCTGCGGCAAGCGGGGGAACACGATCTGCTGAGCGAGGAACACTTCACGGTGGACGGGACGCTGATCCAGGCTTGGGCCAGCCGGAAGAGTTTCGTGCCCAAGCAGAAGCCGCCGGAGAAAGGAAGCGGATCGCGCGGAAAGAAGCTGCTGCGCGACACGCACGAATCCAAGAGCGATCCCGAGGCGCGGTTGTTCAAGAAGAGCGCTGCGGGGCAAGCGCAGCCGAGTTTTTTGGGACACCTAATAACGGAGAATCGCAACGGACTGGTGATGGCGGCCTTGGCCACGCCATGCGCCACCTCGGCCGAACGAGAAGCGGCGCTGGCGATGCTGGATCAGTGGGGCCGGAGCCCGGGGCGGGTGGACCAGCACACTGTGGCGATCACGCTGGGAGCCGACAAGTTGTATCAGGAGAAAGAATTCATCGCCGGATTGCGGGAGCGGAAAGTGATCCCGCATGTGGCCGAGTACGAACCCAATCCCAAGTGGCCGAACTGGCTGACCGAGCAGGAACGGTGCGACCCGGGCTACGCCATCAGCCAGAAGAAGCGCAAGCTAGTCGAGAAAGTGTTTGGTTGGGCGAAATTGAACAGCATTCTACGGCAGGTGAAGGTGCGCGGAGTGAAGAAGGTGAACTGGTTGTTCCGCTTGTTGGCCACGGCGGCCAATCTGCTGCGTCTCGTGAAACTGATTCCGGCGGTGTAGGTGAAGGCCGTGGTGTCTTCGGAGGGGCGCAACAACCGCGAAACGAAGAGCGGAATAGCAAGAAAAATGGCCGCTGGACTCGAAAAAAAAGTGGTTCGGAAAGCCAAGAACCTAGACTGGCAGATTTTTCCGCAGCCTGTTCAAGCCGTGCCGTAAGGTATGCAGCATCGACTCGGCTTTAGCCGCTGGCCCGTTTGAAATCGAGTTGACACGCTGGCTCTTCAGCTTGTTGGTTTGATGCCATTCCTGAGAAAATCAAAACCAACAGGCTGAAGCCTGTTCTACTTGAATCATGATCCAGACCGCCTTGCCCGCCAATTCCGCGGAACGTGAACGCTGGGCGCGGTGGGACTGGGCCGCGGCTCTGTCTCTCTTCCTCGGCACTTCCGCCGTCGTCGTTTGGCAAAATTCCCGGCTCGCGGTTCTCTGGGACCTCAGCTATGTTCTGGAAAACTCCTACCGGATTTCCCTCGGCGATTTTCCCTATCGCGATTTTCCGTTTCCATACGCTCCCGTAACTTTTCTGATTCAGTCATTCTTGATCAAGCTCACCGGCCGGGTCTTTTTTCACCACGTGTTGTACTGTGCGATCGTTGGCGGCCTGGGGACGGTTCTGACGTGGCGGATTCTGATCCATATTTTGCGCGGCGTTATTCCGACGTTCCGTCTCGTGGCGTTCCTCCTGGCCGCGCCGCTTACGGTCTTGGGGATCTACTGCGTCTTTCCACATCCTTTCTACGATCCTGACTGCACTTTCGTCATCCTGTGCTGCGTCCTTCTGCTCCTGCAATTGGAGCACAAGGGTTTTCCGCCACTGCGCACATTTTTCACAGGAATCGTTTTGTTCATCCCGTTGTTCGTAAAGCAGAATACCGGTCTCGCGTTTCTGGCAACCGCGGCGATGGCCGCCGCCATTCTGCTCGCGCGCGATGCGTGGCGCGGGCAAAGCGTCTCCGGATGCGTTTGGCTCCTCGGCGGCATAGCCGCGGGGCTTGGCGCGGCGATGCTTCTCATCCACTTCACCGCGGGCATAAATAACTACTGGCACTGGACATTCCAATTCGCCGCATCGCGCCGATTGCCCCGGCTTTCGGAAATGTTTGCTCCCTATCAGAATCCATTGCTGCTCTTGTGGTTCGCGGCATTTGCGGCTGGCGCGCTATTGTTGGGGCGCAACCGTCGCGGCAGCCGAACACTTTCATCGTTGTCCGTCGCATTGATGGCGGCGCCGTTCGCGTGGGCGTCTCTATACTTGTTCGTGGAGGATGATCCCGCAGAGCGAGCAGAGCGGCTCCTCGCTTTGTGGCCCGTCGTCCTGATCGTTTCTCTGCTTTTCGCTCTGTGGGAAGTCAAACGAGGCCTGACTGTCGCGCGGTTCCTGCCTTTTATATTGATCGGGACTGTGCAAGGCGCATTCCTGTCTCAGCAACTCTGGGGCTCGACCTACGCGATCTGGCCGCTGCTGGCGATCTTGTTCGCGGGAGTTCTGGCGGAATTGTTCAGGATCGCGCGGACAACTTCCACGCGGGAAATCGAACTGCTGGCTGGCATCGCGGCGCTATCCATGCTCGTTTCCGGCGGATTTTACGTCGCGAGCCACGAGCGGCTGAACTATGCCGACGTCTCCACGGGCGAGATGGTCCGATCGAAATTGCCCGCGCTCGCTGGCCTTTCGATGCGTGGGCCCTGGATTCTGCAATTCGAGGAACTCGTTCGTTTCACAGACCGCGAGATTCCCAAGGATCAGGGATTGCTGATGATCCCTGGAGAAGATCTCTTCTACTACACGACAGGCAGGCGGCCGCGCTTTCCGGTGTTGATGTTCGATCACACTGTCAATCCATACAGCCCGGAAGAAATCGTCGAAATCAGCCGCAGCCGAAATATCTGCTGGTTGATTGTCAAAAAGAACCTGCAACGCAGCGATGAACCCGTGGAGGACAAGGCCCGCCTGCTGGAACTATTGCGTCGTGATTTTGCGCTCGTTCAGAGTCTCGCCAACTACGACATTTACAGGAGAAGCGCGGGTAGCAGTTGCCCGGACACCGCGCCTTAGCGGTCAAGGGAAATGGAACGCCGCGCCGGGATCGTCGGGGGAGACGGGCAGCCACAATCTTCGCCTTGTCTTCGCCTACAGACTGGTGGTATGCTTTCGCCTGCCCCGTACGTCAAACATTCAGGAGATGAAGATGCCAATCGCTCAAATGCTCTTACCGGAATTCGATCAGGAAATGGCCAACACACGAAAAATGTTGGAACGCGTCCCCGACGGAAAGTTCGACTACAAGCCGCACGAGAAGTCCATGACCCTCGGCCGCCTGGCCGCGCACACGGCCGAAATCCCGTCCTACGCGAGCGGTACGCTTCGCTTCGAGCGGATGGATTTCACGGGCGAAGAAAAGCCCTTCTCGCCCGCCACGCGCAAGGAACTGCTCGATGCTTTCGACAAGCACGTCGTGGAAGCCCGCGAAATGCTCTCCAAAGCGACGGACGAAGACCTCATGAAAATTTGGACGCTGACCTACAAGGGACAGCAAATTTTCTCCATGCCGCGCGCGGCCGTCCTGCGCACCATGGTGATGAGTCACCTCATTCACCACCGCTCGCAGCTTGGCGTGTATCTGCGCCTGAACAACGTCGAGATTCCGGGCATGTACGGCCCTTCGGCGGATGAAAAGAATATGTTCAACGCGCAGAGCGCGTAGTATTTCAGATACCGCACTTCAGTCTGTGGGTGTTTCTTTCGTGTGCCGAAATTCAAAACCCACAGGCTGAAGCCTGTGCTACCGAGACACAAATCCACGCGACGCCGGCTCCGAGAAGGAAATTCTTGCAAGCCAAGAGTGCGGGGTGTATACGTCCGGTTCAGGAGTTTCTGAACAGCGGACACACGGCTCGCGGGCGGCGAAATTCCAAGGAATTTCCCCCGCGCATTTCCTTAAAAAATTTCACCCAATGAGGAGGTTCCCATGCCACTTTTTCTAAGCCAAGTCGCTTACAACGAAGAAGGCTGGCAAGCGCTCGTTTCAAATCCCCAAAATCGGCTGGAAGCGATCCGGCCGGTGGTTGATAAACTCGGTGGACGAATCGTCAACGCCTATTTCGCATTTGGCGATTACGACTTCGTCCTCATTTCGGAATTCCCGAACAACGTGACCGCCGCAGCTTTGGCCATCGCCGCCGCCGCGGGCGGTGCGGTCAAGTCAATCAAGACCACGCCGTTGATGGATGCGACGGAGGGTCTTGAGGCAATCCGCAAAGCCGCCAGTTCCGGATATCGCGCTCCGTCTGGCGCACGGCCCGCCAGCGCTTAGTTTGGACCAACTGCACTCCAAATTCATCAGCGTGGCGAGGGCATCCTGCACTAACGCGGGATGCCCTGCCACCGGTAGGACAGGCTTCAGCCTGTCGGTTTTGATTTTGCTTTGGAGCAGAAAAGCGACAGGCTGAAGCCTGTCCTACTCGAGTGCCGCAGGTTGCCGCAGTTGCAGCGATTCGGTATATTCAGAGAAGCAATTCACATCCGGAAAGTCCAGAACCAGGAGTCGCCAACCCGTCATGTCCGACGAACCGATCCAGTTTGCCAGCGTTGAGGAAGCTGTCGAAGAAATCCGCCAGGGGCGCCAAATTGTGCTGGTGGACGACGAAGACCGCGAGAACGAGGGCGACCTCACCATGGCGGCGGAAAAAATCACGCCCGAGGCCGTCAACTTCATGGCCAAGAACGGCCGCGGCCTAGTTTGCCTCGCGCTGACGGAAGAGCGCTGCGACGACTTGGCCCTGCCGCTCATGACCCCGGTGAACACGTCGAACTACGGCACGGCCTTCTGCGAATCGATCGACGCGCGGCGCGGTACGACCACTGGAATCAGCACGGCCGATCGCGCCATCACCATCCTCACGGCCATCGACGGGGGAACGCGCCCAACCGATCTCGCGCGCCCGGGACACGTTTTTCCCCTGCGCGCTCGAAATGGCGGCGTGCTGGTGCGCGCCGGGCAGACCGAGGCGTCGGTGGACCTCGCGCGGATCGCCGGACTCACTCCCGCTGGCGTGATCTGCGAAATCATGAATGACGACGGCACGATGGCGCGCCTGCCGCAGCTTGCCGAATTCTGCCGCGCGCACGGCCTGAAGCTGCTGACCGTCGCGGAACTGATCCGCTACCGGATGCGGAACGAGCGCTACGTCCGCCGCGTCGCCGAGACGGCTCTGCCGACGCGCTACGGCGATTTCCGCATGATCGTCTATGCGTCGGACGTGGACCGCGAGCAGCACATCGCGCTCGTTCGCGGAAGTTTGGCCGGAGGGCCGCCGCTCGTGCGCGTGCATTCGCACTGCCTCACCGGAGATGTTTTTGCGTCCACCGAATGCGATTGCCACGAAATCATCGAGCGCTCGCTCGAAGCCATCGTCGGGGAGAATCGTGGCGTGTTCGTTTACCTGCACCACACGGGGCGAGGCTTCGGCATTGACGCTGCGCTGCCCGCACCAGGCGCTCTGCCGCGCATCGTGTACCACTCGCGTGAACAGCTCGACATGGACGTCGCGCGGCAGCGCCTCCTGCAGCACGAAAGTGGCATCGGCGCGCAGATTTTGATCGACCTCGGCCTCAAGAACCTGCGCGTGCTCACCAATCACCCGCGAAAGGTCGTAGCCCTCGAAGGCTACGGCCTCACGATCGCCGAGCAAGTCCCGCTCCGAACCGCGTCATCGAAAAAACGCACGCATCAGACGCTTTAAGTGGCACAGGCTTCAGCCTGTGGGGTTTGTCCTTGCAGGGACGAACCCCCACAGGCTGAAGCCTGCGCCACTCGCTCACGAACTTCCCTTCTTGGCAGGAGAAGTATTTTTCTGCGCGGGCGGCGCGGGTGGAGGCGGCGCGGAAACCATGATGTAAGGCCGCATCGCGTCGAGCTTTTTTTGGCTGATGCCGCGCACGGCGAGCAAATCTTCGACGCGGTGAAAACGGCCGCTCTTCTCCCGCAGGTCGATAATTCTTTGCGCCGTGACGGGCCCCACGCCGGGTAATTCCTGAAGTTCTTTTACGTTCGCGACATTCAGATCGATTGGCTTGGCGGGGGGATGCTTCTCGGCGCGCGCGGCTGCGCATAGCACGAGCAGCGCAAGACCAAATATCAGAGCGCCGGCTGTCAAGCGATTTGCTTGCATGGGGGAGACCACCAGTAGCACAGGCTTCAGCCTGTGGGGGTTCGTCCTTGCAAGGACCAAACCCCACAGGCTGAAGCCTGTGCTACTTAAATCTTAGATCCGTTTCCCTTGCGCATCGTAGACCTCGGGCGTGCCGAACAGCGCGGCTTGCGATTCAATTTGCGCGCGGTCGCCGACGATCACAATTTGCGCGTGAGCCGAATCGAAATACTTCTGGGCAGCATCGAGCACGTCCGCCGACGTGAGTTTCAAGACGCGCTCGCGATACGTTTCCAAATAGTCGTCCGGCAATCTTTCGAGCGTGGACGTAGCCAGTTGCCCGGCAAGGCCGTCCTGCGTCGCAAGCCCCAGTGAAAATATTCCGGTCATATAGTTGCGCGCGTCGTCCAGTTCTTCCTCGCCGACGGGCGTCGAGCGCATGCGGTCGATCTCGTAAAAAATTTCAGTGAGCGTGGCGGCGACCACGTCGTTGCGCACCGCCGCGCCGATGCTGAAATAGCCGTGCTGGCGCAGGGGATGCGCCCCGCTGCGCGGGCTGTAGGTGTAGCCTTTCTGCTCGCGGATATTCATCACCAGGCGCGAATTGAACGCGCCGCCGTAAATCGAATTCGCGAGCGTAAGCCGCAGCCAGTCCGGATGCTTGCGCGTGATGGCGCGATTACCGATCACGATTTGCGTCTGCACCGAGTCCGGCAGATGCACGAGATACACGCGGCGCCCTTGCAGTTCGGGTAGCGGCGGATCGGGCGCCGCCTCCACTGCGCCGGACGACCAGGAACCGAATATTTTTTCAATTTGCGCCATCATTTTGTCAGGTGCGAAATCGCCCACCATCACCAGCAACGCGTTTCCCGGGCGGTAGTAATGCTGGTAGTACTCCTTGAGCTGTTCGATGCGGTAACCCGTCACCTGCTCTTCGGTCGGCGAAATCGTGCCGTACGGGTGCGAGCCGAACAGCACGCGCCGCAAGCGTTCGCTGGCCAGAAAGCCCGGCGTGGTGCGTTCGATGCGCAAGCCCTCGATGAGCTGGCGCCGCTCGCGTTCGAATTCATCTTCGGGAAACGAAGCCTGCTGCGCGAGTTCGGAAACGAACCCCAAGAGATCGTTCGAAAAGTCCACAAGCCCGGCGAAAGAAATCACGCTGGTGTCCGCGCCCGCGCCCGAAGAAAGATCCGAGCCCATCCGCCTCAAGTCCTCTTCGATCTCGCGGCTGGTGCGCTTCTGCGTGCCCGTGCGGGCCACTGTAGCTGTCATGTCGGCCAAGCCCGGCGCCTTCGCACCCGTGACGGCGTTGCCGCTTCGAAAGAAAAGTTCTCCGGTAAATTTGGGGATCGTGTGCGATTCCACAAGAACGACTTCGAGACCGTTCGAAAGCGTCTTGTGCACGCGTGGCGGCCAGATCACCGGCCGAGCGGGAGTGAGCGCGGGAACCGCGGAAGGTGTTTCCGAACGAGGCGCGGAAGCCATCAGGCCGCCCCTTTCTTCGCCGGCTGGCGAATGGCGATCGAGCGGTTGTGATGCGTCAAAAGTTTGTGCGCGACAGACTGCACGGCCTCCGGCGTGACTTCCATGAATCCGCCGAGAATGGTGTTCACCAGATTTGGATCGTTGTCAAAGAGAGAGAAACACGCCATGAGGTGCATCAGCCCGTATCGCGGGATGGAGGCGCCGTGCCCGCCTTCGAGCATGGAAAAATAATTCGACCGGAATTTTACTTTGATGGGTTCAAGTTCCTCTGCGGTGATTCCCTTCTCTTTCATCTCGTCGATGATCTGATCGTATGCGGCGATGGTTTGGTCCACGGAATACTCGGGCTTGTGCAGGATGCGCGTCACCATGAGCGTCGGGCCGTTGTAGTCGAACAAATCGCCAACGGGATAGTGAATGCCGCCCTCGGCGTCGACTGCAATTTGCTGCTCGAGCACCAGGCGGCGATAGACGCGCCCCGCGCGCCCGCCATGCAGCGCCTGATCGAGCATGGCCGCGGCGTGCCATTCGGGCGTGAGGCGGCGGGGCGACTGGTAACCGATGGCGACGCCGGGCAGCGTGCCGAATTTTTCCTCGACGACGCCGCGCCGTTCCCCGAGTTGCGGAGGCTCGTCGATGTCGGCGGGCGAAGGCTGCGGCCCCGAGGGGATGGAGGCGAAATGGCGCTCGGCAAGCTGGATGCTTTCGTCGGTATCGACGTCTCCGAGGATCAGCAGAACCGCATTCGAGGGCGCGTAATACGTCTTGAAGAATTTCTGGACGTTGTCCAAAGTCGCCGCGTCGAGATCGTCGAAATCCCCGTAAAAATTGTGGGCGTTCGACCAATTGCGGTAGGCGATCGGGGGAAGATCGAGCCAGGGAAAACCGCCGTAGGGCTGATTGAGCACATTAACGCGCACTTCCTCTTTCACGACGTCGCGCTGGTTGCGCAAATTTTCGTCGTCCACCTTGAGCGCGCGCATGCGGTCGGCCTCGAGCCACAGGACGCGCTCCAGCGCATTCGAGGGCACGGACTCGTAGTAATTCGTGACGTCATAATGTGTCGAGCCGTTCAGCACGCCGCCGGAAGAATTGATCAGCTTGATGTGCACCATTTTTCCGGCGTTCGCCGAGCCCTGAAACATCATGTGTTCAAACAAATGAGCGAATCCGCTGCGGCCGCGAGGCTCGATGCGAAACCCGATATTGTAATAGACCCCCACCGTGGCCACTGGCGCCGTACGGTCCGGCGAAATGACCACGCGCAGGCCGTTCGGCAGCGTCGTGCTTTCGATTGGAATGTTCAGTTGTGTCAAGAGGCCCCCTGTGGATGAAGATCGAACTTCGCCAAATCCGCTTGCTGTTGTCGCGCTCGCCTTCAGGCGGGCATTTTCGCGCGGATCAGATGCCCGCCTGAAGGCGGGCGCTACATGAACCAATACCGCGTTATTTCTTTTTCGAGACCGCCGCCGCGCCGAAGATCCGGTCGAGTTGCTTCACCATGGCCGCAGGCTGCGCGGCAAGCACTTCTCCCGTCAGTCGCGAAAGCGTCTTGTAGGCCTCCAGATATTCGGGCTCGAAATCCGCCAGGGCCTTGACGTGCCGTTCGATCGTCGAAAAATCTCCCCTCGACAGAGGGCCGGTCCACGCAGCGAGCGGGCCGACGCGCTCGAAATTATCCAGCGTCTGCCGCACCAGCGGCAATAGAGCGCGCATCGCCTGGCGGCGCTTGAAACCCTGCGTCATGAGCAGGCGCGTCGCCGTCTCCATGAGGGCCAGGACATAAACGCACGCGAACGACCCAGCCGCATGATACGCCGCCTTGTTTGCTCCCGACAAGCGCACGGCCACGCCGCCCATTTGGTGAATCATTTTCCGGGCGACCTGCAAAGCGGCGGGGCTGCCGTCGATGCCGAAGATACAATTCGCAAGGTCGGGAATATTCTGGTTGGAGAAGGTTTGCATCGGGTGCATCGATCCGGTGACCGCGCCCAGATCGGAGAGCGCCTGAAGCACGCTGGAATCGAGGGAGCCGCTCGTGTGCAGCACAACTTTTCCGGACCACTCTTTCGCGCCAAGCTGTCCGAGATTCTTCGCCACGCCTTCGATGGCGCTATCCGGCGTGGTAATCAGAATGACGCTCGAGTTCAGGATCTGGTGGGTTGGTGCGTCCAAGGGCTGGCCTGCGCCGATCGCGCGCACGGCCGCGCGCGCCGTGGAAATGGATCGGCCCGTGACGCCGCCCACGCGCCAGCCGAGTTCGTGCAAGCGGCGCCCCAGGGCGCGGCCCACGCGTCCCCCGCCAATGATGGATACAGTCTCCGGCATCCGCTGTGTTAGCATTCTATAGGCAGCTATTGATTCGCGGTGGACACTCTACCATTGCATACTTTTTGGATTGTACTATTTAGTTTAATAGCTTTCCTATGGATTATTCAGGGCATCCGGGCCGGCCTTGGCATGGCCCGCCTGCCGTGGCTTTCCGATGTTACCCCAATCGCTTCGCAGGACGGGCCGTTCGTTTCCATTATCTTTGCGGCGCGCGATGAAGCGGAAAAACTGCCCGCCGCAATCGAAACGCTGCTGGCCCAGGATTATCCCCGTTTCGAGGTCGTTGCCGTCAATGACCGCTCCACGGACCAGACTCCCGCTATCCTGCACGAATCCGCGCGCATGAGCCGCAATCTGATTGTAACGGACATTGCCGGCTTGCCGCCGGGCTGGCTGGGCAAGCCGCACGCGCTGGTGGCCGGCTTTGAAAAATCGCGCGGGGATTGGCTGGTGTTCACCGACGCGGACGTCCATTTCACGCCGGATGTTTTGCGGCGCGCCCTCGCCCTCGCGGCCGAGCGCCAGTGGGATCATTTGACCTTGCTTACGGCAGTCGAAATGCGGGGCTTCTGGGAAACCGTCGCGATTTCGTACTTTGGTCTCGGCTTCGTTTTCGGCAATGAGCCGTGGCTGGCTGCGAATCCGCGCTCGGCGCGCTACGTGGGAGTGGGTGCTTTCCAGCTGGTGCGGCGCGCGGCCTACGAAAAGAGCGGCGGGCACTCTCGCTTGCGCATGGACGTAATCGAAGACATGAAACTCGGCAAGCTGATGAAGATGGCCGGTCTCCGGTCCGGCGTGGCCGTCGCGCAGGACATGGTCAACGTGCGCTGGCACAGCGGCGTGCAGAACGTGATTCGCGGCGTCACGAAAAACATGTTTGCTGCGGTCCACTACAATCCGTTTTTTGCCGTTGCGGCGATGATGCTCTCGCTCACGATGAGCGTTCTTCCATTTTTTGGTCTGGTCTTCGCGTCAGGATGGGCGCGCGTGTTTGCCGGGGTCGCGGCGGGCGCCGCCGTGCTGATCCACGGAGCGATGATCTGGTCGACGGACGCTTCCCCGCTTTACGGGCTCACGCATCCGCTCGGCTCGCTGCTTTTTTGCTGGATGATCGGGCGCTCGGCCATCGCGACGCTTTGGCGCGGCGGCGTGGTCTGGCGCGACACATTCTATCCTCTGGAAGAACTGAGGAAAGGAATGGTTTGAAGTGGCGCGGGCTTCAGCCTGCGGGGGTTGGTCCTTGCAAGGACCAAACCCCACAGGCTGAAGCCTGCGCCACTGGTCCTGCCGGAGCACACACGCATGCCTTCATGTAAATTTCAGGTTTCTTTGTTACTTTGACAGCGTAAAGGTCTCGTTCATTCCGCAACTTTATGGAATAGAAAGGAACTCCAATGACGACTGCCGCTTCCTCGAAACGAAATGTTTGGCTGGTTCTCATTGTGGTGGTTTTAGTCGCCGGGAGCTTGAGCATCCCGGCCGTCAGAAACGCAGCAGTGAAATCCCTGCAATCGCTGCGCGTGCAAAAAGTTCAGGCGGTCAACGCGGATTTTTCGCCCTACGTTGACGCGAGTGCGAACCCCACGCTCCACCAGATGGTGACGCAGATGATTTCCGACAAGGTCCAGGTGGAGACCAATGAAGAAGACCAGCCGGTGGGCGACGTGGCCGGCGCGCGCCAGGCAGCGGGATTCAATGTGCTGTTGCTGACCGCACGAAAGGACACGCCTAAACTGGTCGTCAGCGGCGCACACAAGATCGCTGTCTCCGTGGATCGCACGCGCCTGCAAGCCATTGCCACCGAGGCCGGCCACCCGGACATTTCATTGCCGCAATCGCTCGACGGCGCGACGCTCGGTGTCCAAGTCCCCCGATCTGTACAAGTGCAGTACGGAACTTGCCCGACTGGGGCGACCGCCGGCCAGGTGGTCGCGGACAACATTACGGGGCCATCACCAACCACGACGCAGTACAGCGATTGCGTGCGCCTGCGCGAGGGGCCGACTCCGATTGTCAATATGCCTTCGAGCCTCGACGTCGCCGGGCTGGCGCAAATCGGCCTCGAAACGGCGGGTATGACTCCCACGCAAGCGAGCGATTTTCTGCACACGGTCGACTGGAGGGCGGTCTTGACGCTTTCAGTACCGCGCTCCCTGCGTTCGTACCAAACGGTGAAGGTCGATGGAACTGACGGCACCCTGCTGACCATGGCCGGAAGGCGCGGGCCAGGTTACGCGCTCGTCTGGACCAAGAGCGGGATCGTGTATACGCTCACCGGATTTGGAGATTCCAGCCAGGCCGTGGGTCTCGCCGATTCGCTGAAATGAACGGGAGCAAACCTCTGCCTGGGCAAAATCATTTCGCGGTGCAAACGCAAAATTTGCGCAAGGACTTCGGAGGGAAAGTCGCGGTGCGGGACTTGACCCTCACAGTGCCGCGAGGCGAAATATTCGGTTTCCTCGGACCGAACGGTGCGGGTAAAAGCACTTCGATCAAAATGCTTCTAGGCCTCGCGCGGCCGACCAGCGGCGAGGCGTTTGTGATGGGCGAGCCACCCGGAAATGTCGAGGTCCGCCGCAAAATCGGCTTCCTGCCGGAGAATTTTCGCTTTTATGAGTGGCTGACGCCCCCCGAATTGCTGCGCTTGCACGGGCGCCTGTGCGGCGTTTCCTCGGAGCAGCTTGCGGCGCGCGTTCCGGCGCTGATCGACTTGGTGGGGCTCACGCCGCATATCGACAAACGGTTGCAGAATTTTTCCAAGGGCATGTTGCAGCGCATTGGGCTTGCTCAGGCTTTGATCCATGAGCCGGATGTGATTTTCCTGGACGAGCCCACTTCGGGGCTTGATCCGCTCGGACGGCGCATGGTGCGCGACATTATCCGCGCCCAGCGCGAGCGCGGCGCCACCGTCTTCCTCAATTCGCACATTCTGAGCGAAATCGAAATCACCTGCGACCAGGTCGTATTTATCCGGGAAGGCGAGGTGGTGACCAGCCGCGACATGCGCGCGCAGCAGGAGGAGGCCGTGCGCGTCGAAATTCGCGCGCGAAAGCTTTCGCCGCTGTGCGTAGCGGGGCTGGCGCGATGGAGCGACTCCGTCCAGGCAGACGAGGAGCGCCTGACGCTGACGGCAAAGTCCCGTGCGATCTTGCCCGAACTACTTCGTTATCTCGTCGAGTCGGGAGCGGACGTGTACCAGTTCACGCCGCAGCGATTGTCTCTCGAAGAGCTGTTCCTGACCGTTATGGGAGAGGATCGGGGCTTTTGATGGGCGTGTGGATCATGGCGGGCATTACGTTTCGCGAGGCGGCGCGCAAGAAAATATTATGGACCGCGCTGCTCGCCGGCGCTGCGTTCCTCCTGGTATTCGGGATCGGCTTGCGTTTCCAGGTTGGCGATTTCCGCAATTCCGCCGTGCCGCCGTTCCTGCGCTACCAGGTGATCAGCGCCATGCTGATGATCGGCCTCTACACCGTCGATCTGCTCGCCGTGGTCATGACCACGCTCACGTCCGTGGACACGATTTCCGGCGAAATCACTTCGGGAACGATTCATGCCATCGCTACGAAACCCCTGCCTCGCTGGCAAATCCTCATCGGCAAATGGTTTGGTTTCGTGGCCATGGCGGGCGTGTATGTAGCCCTGATTATCGGGGGAACGATTGCCGAGGGCTACTATCTCGGCGGAGTGCTGGCGCAACATCCGGTCCGCGGCGCGCTCCTGGTTTTTTTGGAATGCATCGTCGCGTTGTCGGTCACGTTCATGTTTGGCACCTGGTTTTCGACGCTTACGAGCGGCGTCATCACCCTGGGCCTGCTCGGGGTTGCGTTTCTGGGCGGGTGGCTCGAGCAAATGAGCGGTTTTACAGAGGGCTCGCGGCTGGCAATGGTCGGCATCATCTCGAGCCTGATCATGCCGAGCGAAGCGATTTGGCGCCGCGCCGCTTTTGAAATGGAGTCGCCCCTCGCCGGATCGTTGCAATTTTCCCCTTTCGCGGATGTATCCATCCCCAGCGTTGCAATGATCGGCTACGCGACCGTGTATTTGCTCATCGCGCTCTCCATCGCCGTCTACCATTTTCACGAACGCGATCTCTAGCCGCGTCGGTTGAAACCTGGGAACGCCAATCTCCCGATTGGCGGTTTCCAGGACGCCAATCGGGAGATTGGCGTTCCCAGGCAACATAATCCCTTCTGAGAAATGAGAGGTCCGATATCAATGCAATCACACCTAATGTAGAATCTGGCTTCACCCACAGGACTATCTCGCGAACGGAGTCCGGTTATCGGCGAACGTCGATTATCCTTGCAGCCCGGCGCACGCGTCGGTGCCTACGAAATCCTTTCCCCCATCGGAGCCGGGGGCATGGGCGAAGTGTATCGAGCGCGGGACACGCGGCTCGAACGCACCGTCGCGATCAAGGTGCTGCCGGCGGATTTGTCGAGCGATCCCGACCGGCGCGAGCGCTTCGATCGCGAGGCGCGCGCGATTTCTTCGCTGAATCACCCGCACATCTGCATCCTCCACGACATTGGGAACCAGGACGGCACGAGTTACCTTGTGATGGAGTATCTGGAAGGCGAAACGCTTGCCAGCCGCTTGAGCAAAGGCCCGCTGCCGATCGACCAGGTCCTCCGCTACGCCATCGAAATCGCGGACGCGCTGGACGCGGCGCACGCGGCTGGCATCGTCCACCGGGACCTGAAGCCCGCCAACATCTTCGTCACGAAGCGCGGCCAGACTAAAGTGCTCGACTTTGGCCTGGCGAAACTCGCGCAGGACAATCGCGCGGCCGCGCTCGCGCTGGACGAAAATGGCCCAACGCTAAAGGAGGAGCACCTCACCAGCCCGGGCACGGCGATCGGAACCGTGGCGTACATGTCCCCCGAGCAGGCGCGCGGAGAAAATCTGGACGCGCAGAGCGACATCTTTTCCTTCGGCGTCGTGCTTTACGAAATGGCCACCGGGCGCCCGGCGTTCGCCGGACGGACGACGGCGGTGATCTTCAACGAAATTTTGAATAAGAATCCTACGCCGCCCGCGCGGCTCAATCCGGAAGTGCCGCCCAAGCTCGACGAGATCATCGACCGGTGCCTCGAGAAAGACCGCGAGCTGCGCTACCACAGCGCGGCGGACGTCCGCGCGAACCTCAAGCGCGTGCAGCGCGACATCGACACGGAACGCGCGCGTACATCGAGCCGCGCACCGGTTGAAGAAGAAGCCTTGCCTCCAGCGGCTTCCTCGCGCCCAGGTTCGTCATCGGGGCCGGGCGGCGGGCCACCTGGCACCGCCGCGCCGCAGCAGAGTTCCGACGCCGCGCTCGCCATCGGCATCGTGCAGCGGCACAAGACAGGCATCGTTGCCGCGGCGATTGTCCTCGTCCTGCTCGTGGCAGGCGTGATCGGCGGGCGCATGTGGCTCGCGCGAAAGTCGGGCGGACCGATTGATTCTATTGCGGTGCTGCCGTTCGTGAACGGCAGCGGCAGTCCGGATGCGGATTATCTGAGCGACGGCCTTACCGATACCATCACAAACAGCCTGTCGCAGATTCACTCGCTGCGCGTCGTGCCGCGCACACTCGTGATGCGCTACAAAAACCAGAACGTCGATCCGCGCCAGGCCGCGCGCGATCTGAACGTGCGCGCCATCGTGACGGGACGCGTGGTGCAGCGCGGCGACCGGGTCAGCGTTCAGGCGGAAATGATCGATGCCGCCAACGTCGCACAGCTTTGGGGCGACCACTACGATCGCGGAGTGGCGGACATCATGAATGTGCAGTCCGACATTTCCAAGGCTATCGCGGAAAATTTGCGCATGCAACTGACCAGCGACGATCACAAAGTGATGGTGGCCGGGACGACGCAGAATGCTGAGGCGTACCAGCTTTATCTCAAGGGGCAGTACGAATTTGCAAAACGAAGTCGAGACGGTTACCAAAGAGCCGGTGCGTATTTCGATCAGGCAATTGCGCTGGACCCATCGTATGCGATGGCCTATGCGGGGTTGGCGAATGATTACCAGGCGCAGGCTTTTTGGGGTTATTTGCCGCCGAGCGAGGCATACCCCAAGGCCATCGCGGCGGCGGGGAAAGCAACGGCACTCGGCGAACGATCCAGTGACGCCCATACGGTTCTTGCGCTTTGTGCCCTTAATTACGAGTGGAATTGGACCCAAAGCGAGCAGGAACTAAACAGGGCGCTCGCCCTTGACCCGAACAATGCGGAAGCTCACTGGGTAAATAGTGCACATCTGTCGACCCTCCGGCGTTTCGACGAAGCGATTGCCGAAGGGAGGCGCTCGGAAGCGCTCGATCCACTTTCGCCTTGGAACCCCGCGCTGCTCGGTTTGACGCTGACCGAGGCGGTCCGATATGACGAAGCTAATGCTGCCCTCAAGAGAGCGCTCGAATTGGAGCCTGACTTCATACCGGCGCATTTTTTTCTTTCCCAGCTGTACAGCTGGGACGGGAAGAAAGATCTCGCGATAGCCGAGAGCCGACGGACAATCGACCTTGGGTTCCCATTCGGCCAGTCGTTGCTTGCACAGAGCTATGCCACCGCAGGCAGAAAAGCCGAAGCCTTGGCGGCCCTGAAGGAATCGATCGACCAATCTAAACGGTCACACGCAGGGTCCTTCTTTATTGCGCAAGCCTTTGATGCGCTGGGCGACAAGGAGCAAACGTTCACTTGGTTGGAGGAGTCCTACAAGGAGCACGAACCGATTTTGGTACATCTCAACGAAATCCCCTTCCACAACAACGCCTTGCGCGCCGACCCGCGATTCCAGGATCTCGTCCGCCGCATCGGGATTCCCACGCAGTAAGCATTGTTCGCAATTGCGAGTGAGGAAGTTTTCCAGTGGCGCAGGCTTCCAGACTGTGGGGGTTGGTCCTTGCAAGGACTAAACCCCACAGTCTGGAAGCCTGCGCCACAGAAACTTGATCGCCAATTCCCAAGCTGAAGCGGCGCTCACCAGCGGGTATTCTTGGTGTCTGAGACAACCCTCGAACGGTATGGGTGAGTGATGGATCGCCTGAAAACCGTCAGATCAGCGCGTGGGTATCAAGAAGTGCGCGAAGACAGCCTATTCCCAATACGAAAGTTCATCGTCCGAAAGAGGCTCAAAAAATTCGGGCCCGATGCTGAGCTTGCCCTTCATTGAGCCTGGCTGTCGCTTCTTCTTTGCTTCGCCAATGGCAACCAGTCGCGCCACGTGCTTCGAGCCGCGCGCGATGATCACTTCCTCGCCGGCCAGAGCCTTTTTGATCAATCGGGAAAGATTCTTCTTAGCTTTTTGAATGTTAACGATCAAATCGTCTCCTTAACGAGACTGAGGTCGCTCAGGAATATCGGCAAAACCACTCCTAAGCTCTAGGCGAACCGGAAGGGTCCGCCGTCGCAGGTTCACTTGCAGCGGAGAAAAAGCCGGCGAGGTCGCGCTGCTTCAGGGTGCGGATGCGGTCGCGCAGGGCGGCGGCCCGCTCGAACTCGAATTTTTTGGCGGCCTCGCGCATCTGTACTTCGAGCTGCGCGAGAACTTCGCCCAGCTTTGTTTCGTTGGTGATGTCCGCGTCGGCAAAATCCTCGGCGGGCACGGTGACGTAGTCGGCTTCCACGATCGCGGCCAGCTTCATGTCCACGGACTTGGTGATGGACATCGGGGTGATGCCGTTCGCTTCGTTGTAGGCGACCTGCTTGGCGCGGCGGCGGCTGGTTTCCTCGATGGCCTGGGCCATCGAGCCGGTCATGCGGTCGGCGTAGAGGATGGCGCGGCCTTCGATGTGGCGCGCGCAGCGGCCCATGGTCTGAATGAGCGCGGTCGCGCTGCGCAGGTAGCCTTCCTTGTCGGCGTCGAGGATCGCGACGAGCGACACTTCCGGCAGGTCCAGACCTTCGCGCAACAGGTTGATCCCAATCAAGACGTCGAATTCCCCGCGGCGCAGGTCGCGCAGGATGCGCACGCGCTCGAGTGTATCGATTTCCGAGTGCATGTAGCGGCAGCGCACGCCGGTCTCGGTAAAATATTCGGCGAGGTCCTCGGCCATGCGCTTCGTGAGCGTGGTGACCAGGACGCGCTCGTTCCGCTCGGCGCGCAGGCGAATTTCCTCGAGCAAATCGTCCACCTGCCCCTTCACCGGGCGCACTTCGATTTGCGGATCGACCAGGCCGGTCGGGCGAATCACCTGCTCAACCACCACTCCCGCCGAACGCGTCAGCTCGTACGGACCGGGCGTCGCCGAAACGTAGAGCACTTGCCCGGTGCGGTGCTCGAATTCCTCGAAATTCAGCGGGCGGTTGTCGAGCGCCGAGGGCATGCGGAAACCGTAGTTCACGAGCGTCTGTTTGCGCGAACGGTCGCCGTGATACATGGCATGAAGCTGCGGAACGGTCTGGTGCGATTCGTCGATAAACAGCAAATAATCCTGCGGGAAATAATCCAGCAGCGTGGGCGGGGCTTCGCCCGGCAGGCGGCCGGACATGTGCCGCGAATAATTTTCGATGCCGTGGCAATAGCCGATGGTGCGCATCATTTCGATGTCGAACATGGTGCGCTGCCACACGCGCTGCGCTTCGGCGTACTTGCCCTGGCGTTCCAGCTCGGGCTTCCACCAGTCGAGCTCTTCGAGGATGGTCTTGATCGCGCGTTCTCTTTGTGCGGCGGGCATCACGTAGTGCGACTTCGGGTAGACCGTCAGCCTGGACAAATCGTTCTGTCCGGAACGCACTTCTCCGGTCAGCGGATCGATCTGGCGAATGGCGTCGACTTGATCGCCCCAAAGCTCGATGGCGTAGCCGTTGTCTTCGTACGGAGGATAAATTTCCAGGCGATCGCCGCGCACGCGGAACGTGCCGCGGCGCAAATCTTCGGCGCGCTGGTACTGCATCTCCACGAGCTTCCGCAGCATCGCTTCGCGATTGGTGCTCTGCCCCTTTTCGACCATGAGCAGCATGCCGTAATACGCTTCGGGCGAGCCGATGCCGTAGATGCAGGAGACGGACGCGACCACGATGACGTCACGGCGCTCGAAGAGCGAACGCGTCGCGCTCATGCGCAGCTTGTCCAGCTCGTCGTTGATCGTGGATTCTTTTTCGATGTAAGTGTCCGAAGCGGGAAGGTAGGCTTCCGGCTGGTAAAAATCGTAGTAGCTCACGAAATATTCCACCGCGTTCTGCGGGAAAAAACTTTTGAATTCGCTGTAGAGTTGCGCGGCCAGCGTCTTGTTGTGCGCGAGGACGAGGACAGGCCGATTCGCCCGCTCGATCACCTTGGCCGCGGTGAACGTTTTTCCCGATCCCGTCACGCCGAGCAGCACTTGATGTTTCTCGCCCGCCTCGATGCCGCGCGAAAGCTGCTCGATGGCCTCCGGCTGATCGCCGCGAGGCTCGTAATCGCTCATGAGTTTGAAGTTCATCGCTGATGCACTGCACGGCGCTTCTACCGGGCCACGCAGAACCATTCATTATAGCGCAGTCGGTTGAAGACTGAGGGGGCGCATGATTTTGGCAAATTATTTCCCATGCGGATCGTCCACGACTTGTGCAACCTGCGAGCGCGTCGAAATTGTCCCAGCATAGTGCATGGAAGTGTTGTGGTTGGAGGTGAGCGTCACGTCCATTTGTTCCGTTCCGGTTTGTGTGACGCTTACGACCATGCCCGAGGCCAGCGATACATACAGCAAACTTTGCGCCGAGCCGCTCCACTTCCCCGCCGATTGCACTCCATTCTTGCGAAAATCCGGGGGAGTCGGATCGCGGGCCGCCTTGGAGCGCACCAACTTCAAGTTTGCGAGGATCACGGCGCAGTCCGGCGGTGTATAAGAATTCGCGGCGGAATCCGCTGCTGTTGGGACATCGGGATTCGGCGGGTGGCAGGACTCGTTGCGAAGATATTGCGAGTCGGTGCGCCAGACCAGTCCGGCGATGGGCAGCGTATCGGCCGGCTGTTCCGAGGACCAGGTTTGCCCTACCGAAACGCCACCGGGCGGCGCGCCCGCGCTGGCGCTGAGTTGCGCGATCCATTCGCGCGCCGATTGCGCCGCTTTTTCGGAGTCGGAAATTCCCTCGAGGCCGGCAACGTATTTCACTTTTCCGCCGGCATCGAGCGTGAATTCGACCACCTTACCTTCCAACTTATGATACTGCTCACTGGTTTCGGAGGCCGCCGGATCAAAAGTATCGCTTGTAACGCTGGCCGTGGATTTTTCGTACGTGGTGCGCAGCCGGATTCCGCCCGGCGTTCCGGGGTCGGCGGGGAGAACTTCGATGCGCACTTTCGCGTTCCAAACGACGGCCAGGCTGGACGGGCCCTGCGGATCCGACGCAATCCCGGAGCGGGAAGTATCGGTGGTCGTCTCTAATTCCATTTCGTAGCGGAATGTCTCGCCGGGAATAAATCGCGGAGAGAGAGAAACGTGCGGGGATGTCGCGGCACTCTTGCTTCCCCGGGCGGGAGACGATTTTGGGGCGGCAGTATTTTGGGCGCGGGCGCAAAGCGGGATCGACAGCAGCAAAGAGCAAAGTACAGCCGCGCGCCGCGCGAATGGCCGGTGATCGCTCATGAGTCCTCGGATGCTCAACACATTTGGATAGTATGATGCAGGATTGCTTGTTGCAACGTGGGTGGGGCGAGTCGGACGGGCTTCAGCCGGTCCGGGGTTTCGGATGGAATTCGATCAAAGGCGACAGGCTGAAGCCTGTCCTACTGCGTTCTACCGGGCACCGGAACGTGCCGCCGACTTGGGGACGGCAACCGGAACCACCAGCTTCGGGCTCTCGATCGTACCGCCCAGGAGAAAACTCGGCGGGGACGCGGAGGCGGGAGCCGTCGCGGCCTGGAAAATCGAGGGGCGGACGCGAATGTTCAGGGCATGCGAGAAATCGATTCGCCCTTCCGCTTCGAGGCGCCCTCGAGAATTGTCCAGCACGAAATTGGCGAGATCGATTCCCTTGTTTTGGATGCGGTACGTTCCTTGAACCGATGAAAACGTGTCCGGCGCTGCGTCCGGATTGTCACCCGGAAACACGCTGGAGAGATCGAGGCCGGTCAGCGCGGCATTTCGTCCAGTCAGCGTTCCCTGCCCTTGCATCGAGCCGATCAGATCCTGGCGGCCAATGCCGTGAGCGGACAGGGTGAGCGCGGCGGAAACGTTTCCGCCGATTCGGCTGTTCAAGAAAGGCACGGCGCGTCCGAGCTGGGTAAGGTCCACACGGTCGAAGCGGCCCTGAAACGCGTAAGAAGGATCGGGCAAGAGTTGCGCGTCGAAGGAGGCGGAAATCTTTCCTCCAAAAAAATCGGCCTGGGCCTTGCGAATCCGGATCGTCCGTCCGGCAAGTTCCGCTTCGGCGTCGAATTGTTCGATCTGCATTGGCGGAACTTCGATCATGTTGGCGCGGAGACGCCCGCGCGCCGCGAGCCGCGTGACGACCCCATCGGCGAGAGGAGCCGCGGATACGGCGGCAATCGAGCCGGTGAATCGCGCAAGGAAGCCGGGCCTGGCGCGCGGGCCGAGCCAGCGGTCCATTTCCGCGGCGTCAAGATGGTCCGCGGACAGATCGAACGTCCATTGTTTGTCCGAATATTTTCGGGCGATGGAGCCATGCCAGATCGCGCCGAACGCCTCCGCCGCGGATATCGTAATGGTCCGTTGCAGCGGCGCAAATTCAACGTGGGCTTTGGGCAAGCGCACCGGTTGATTTACGTACGCGGGACTCAAGGTCAGACCAAGAAAATCCATTGTCCCAATCCAAGGCGTCGGAGGCGAGACTGCGAGATGAACTCCGCGCATCCTGACCGAAAGGCCGCCCGCCGCGGTCCAGCCCGAATTAATAGGCTGCGCCACCGCTCCGGTCAGAGCCAGCCAATCCTGCACGCGCGGGGTTGCGCCTTCTATGGAAAAATTCCAATCCAGCGGCAAGCGAAACACGCCATCGGCCCGGGGAAAAAGAGAACCTCGCAATACAAAAGAATTCTGAGGCTCGCTGCCGGGCGGGGTTTCGCCGCGGCCCGCCGCGGGTGCGGCAGGAGCAAAGGAAATCTGCGTCGGCGCAAAGTCGATTCCCCCGTGCGATACATTCGCTTTCAGTGCGCCGATCTGTAGCGGCGCGGGCAACGATTTGGCCGTCAGCGTTCCGCCAACGCTGGCGATGCCGCCCTGCAGAAATTGAATGGGCCAGCCGCCAAGTTTTACATCCACGCCGAGGACGCAATCCGCCCGCAGATCTTCCGCGACATCCGGCCGCAGGGCTCGATACCAGGAGAGAACATCGCCGAGCGCGAGTGTCGAGGACTCGATGTGCAGTTGAGGCTGAAAGCCGTGCGCCCAATCCAATTCACCGACTCCATGGAGTTGCGACGCCGGCATTTCCACAAGGAGCTTCCGAATTTCCGCGCGGCGCTCGCCGAGCCGCCAGTTCATCTCCACGGAAAGGTTCGCCGCGGGATCCGTGTCACGCTCCGGGAGTCTCCACCCGTGCATTCCGGTCAATCGCGCCACTCCGGAGATGGACCACTGCGCTCCGCCGGAATCCGCGCCGCGAATCGGAGAGGAGTCCAAAGGAGCGATGCGCGCAGTGAGATCGACCGCAAGCTGGCCGCGCATCCCGTAGTCATCTTCCCGAACGAGCCGCAACGTATCGGCCAGGGACGCGGCGCGCCAAGTGAGATTGAGTTCCGCCGGCTGAAGGCGCGCGGTCGTCCCGGCAATCGAACCGTGCAAGCCGAGCGTGCCGATATCTTGCAGCTCGACGCCGGCGCGCATCGGGCGAGCTTCCAGGTCAAGCTGCCAGCGGCCCGCGCCGTTCTGCTCGACTCGGCCGGAAACATCGACGAGCGCGAAGGGGCTCTTGTTGTCTCCCTGCTTGAAATTGATTCGCCCGCCGTCCACGTCGATTCGGGCAGGCCGCGCGGCGCGCGCATCGCGCGAAGGGGCGAGCGGACCCACAAAGCCGGGGCGAGCGCCGGGCGGCGAAGCGGGCGGCAACCAGCGCTCGATGTTCCAGTGGCCCTCGGCATCGCGCGCCAAATTCAGGCTTGGCCTGAACAGCGACACAGAGCCAAACTCAAAACGCCCGGCGAGCAAGGCCGTCCATCGCAGGCCGGCAGTAAGCGTGTCCGCGCGCAGGAAATATTCGTTGCCGAAGTGCGGATCGTCCGAGACGCTGACGAAATGGGCCTCGATCCGTGCGCCGTCGAGCAAACTGAAATCGAACCAGGAAACATCGACGGGGCGGCCGAAGCTGGCCGTGAGGTGCGCGATCAGGTATCGGCGCGCGGCGCTGGCACGCAAGGCGCGCGAAAATCCAAAGCTCGCGGCGAAGAGCAACACGCCGCCGATCAGAACCGCACGCAGCCACTTTCGCTTGGTCATGGCGTAATCAGGAATTGTTGCAAAAGGCGGGAAAGAAGAAAAGCGCCGCGTCAGTGAACTTCATGCAGCATCCGCGACCACCGCGTCCGCGAAGGCAAATGCAGAACGGTGTCGAGGAGATTCAAGAACCAGGAGTTCAAATTCCGGTCCGCGCTCTCATCGCCCACCACGGACCAGTAAATCACCACCGGACGGCCCATAATGGCGTCGCGATCCACGAATCCCCAGAAGCGGCTGTCCCAGCTATGGTCGCGGTTATCGCCCATGGCGAAATATTTTTCAGGAGGAACCACAATTTCGCCGTCGTGAATGTACTGAAAAATTTCGTCCGACCATTCCGGCTGCATGTTGGCCTGGAGATATTGAGGACTGCGCGGAGGGAAGTTATCTCCGAACGGGTCATACGGCGCGGCGGGATCGCGGACGATGTAGGGCTCGCTGATCCGCTTCCCGTTGACGTAAACCTGCTGATCCACAATCTTGATGCGGTCGCCGGGAATTCCAATCACGCGCTTGACGTAATGCGGATGATCCTGAAACGGAAATTTGAAGACGATAATGTCCCCGCGGCGAATTTCGCGGTACGGAAGGAGACGGTCGTACCAGGTTCCGCGGCCGCCGAAAATAAATTTATTCACGAGGAGGTGGTCGCCGACCAGAAGCGTCGGCTCCATGGATTGCGAGGGAATCTTAAACGCCTGCACGATGAACGTCGTGCCAAACAGCGCCAGGATCACCGTGACCAGAAGCGATTCGATGTACTCGCGCACCGTGGCGGGACGCGTTCCCTCGTGCTGGGCCGCGGCAGCTTCGCGCGCTTCGACGGCCTGTGCTGTTTCAGACGTCACTTCGCTCCTCAGTTCTCCTCAACTCCCAATTGTATCAAGGCCGCTATCGCGGCGGACTGTTCCGCTTCTTTTTTCGTTCTCCCGCATCCGATCGCGGTCACTTGCCCGCCGATCCGGACTTCGACGCGAAATGTTTTCTGATGATCCGGGCCGGTCTCCGAAATCACATGATACGCGCCCGGCGTCATTCCCCGCGATTGCAGAAATTCCTGAAGCGCGGACTTATGGTCGGTGTGGCCCAGGCGTTCGGCCTCGACCGCGATCTCCCCCTCCACGAGAGAGCGCCGGACGAATCCGCGGGCCGCCTCCAGACCGCCGTCCAGATAAACCGCCGCGATCAGGGCTTCGTATGCGTCCGCCAGGAGCGCCGGTTTGGTTCTTCCGCCGGTTTTTTCTTCACCGCGGCCGAGAAGCAAGTACTTGCCCACACCGAGGCGTTGAGCGGAGAGAGAAATCGCGGTGGCGTTGACCAGGCGCGCTCGGCTCTTGGAGAGCTGGCCCTCGCTCCAGTCCGGAAATGCGCGAACCAGCTCTTCACTCACGATCAACTCGAGGACGGCGTCTCCGAGGAATTCCAGTTTCTCGTTGCTCTCTTCGGGTTCACACGCCGCGCGTTCCGGGATGCGAGAGCTGTGCATTAACGCCTGGTGAACCCATCGAGGGTCGCGAAATTGATACCCGAGAAGTGACTCCAATTCCGCGATCTCAGTGAACGCCATATTTTCCGGCTCAGTCCCTGCTCAACTTTGTTCCCGACGCCACATCTTTCTTCATGGCTTCCTCGCGAGCTTTGCACTGGGTCGTGAGCGGCCCCGTCGCGGCGCATTTGTCATAGGCGGCGATGGCGCCGTTCATGTAGCTGGCTTGCGCATCGGCATTGCCCAGCAAATAGTAGTCGACCGGATCGGGGCTCGTGGCAAGCTGCACGGCCTGGGTCAATTCGTTCCGGGCGTCGTCGAATTTACTATGGTCGATATCAAGCAGGCCCAAACCGCTGTGACACAGAGCGAGCTTGTCATTCTTGGCCTTCTCGAAGGTGGCATCGTCGACCGTTTCCGGCTTGGTCAGATTCGGAATCAGTTCGATGGCGTGGTGCGCATAGACCTCGGCTTTCTGCAACTGCTGCGGGCCGTCCGGCGTATTGGATTTCACGCGCCGCGGGATGGCCATCGCCAGCAGGGCCAGCACATCCACGTTGTCGGGATCGAGTTCGAGCGCCTTGGCACCGGCGGCGAACATCTTATCCGTATTTCCAGTCGTGTAATAGGCGGTGGTCAACATGCCGTATACACCGCCGACATACCTGCTCATCGGAAATTTAGTTATGAATTCCTCGCCGACCTGGATTTGCATGGCCGGATCGCCGCCCTGGGCCGCCAAAACGCCTTTGTAAGCGGCTTCCTCCGCCTTATTGACTTTCTCTTTTTTCTCCCCTTTTTCCTTATCTTTGTCCTGAGCGTAGCTGGCTGGCGGACGTGCGCTCGATATGCTCACTCCAAAGGTAAGGGCAATGGCGAGGCCGAGCAGTGCCGCCGACCTCCTGAAGAACTTTGCCGTCATGATAGGAATCTCCTCCGCGAAGATGATTCTCGGAGATTGATCGAACGCTCCGAGTGGATTGCATGTTGCTCCTGCGCTTCCTGCCGCGTACTCCCTTGCGGCCGGATGCGCAGAAATATAATTACGACTTGCCGTCCGGCGGCCGGTCGCGCGACGGCGTCTGGTATCCCGTCTCGATCCCGCGTTGCGCGGCGGTCCGCGCCGAATCCGGCGCTCCGGCAACCGCCAGCGCCGCGCGATATTCCAACACGGCCAAGTCCCGCTTCCCCTCTACATCGTACATTCTTCCGAGATAAATATGCGACCACGAAAGATTCGCGGGATCGGGATGCGCCCCCGGACCGGCGAGGGGATTCTGCGCAGCCGCGATCACTTTCGTAAATAGTTCGCGCGCCTGGTCCGGCTTGCCTTGAAGCGCGGAAGCCACGGCAAGGCCATAAGTGGCGCGCTCATCATCCGGATGCGAGGCGAGGACTCGTTCAAAGGACGCGGCAGCCGCGGCGCCGTTCCGCGCGGAAATCTGCCGCTGCCCTTCGGCCAGGTCGTCATCCAGGGGATTCGACGATGCGGCGGGCTTCGCCGCCACATGAGCGCTTTCCGGCGGCACGAGACCCGCCGGCGCCGCATCCGCAAATTTCACGCCGCGCAACCGGCGTTGTTCCGCTTCCACATCGATTCCCTTGATCAGGTCCGGAAGATAATACCCCATCGCCGGTTCCGATTTTTCAAATCCGGAAAGCCCCGCGTAGATGGGGCGGACGAGAACGTATCCGCTGCCTTCGGCCTGGTCGATGGCCGAGGCCAAATCCGCCGGGGAAAGGCGGCGCAATCGAAGCTCCACCGCGCGGACCAGGCATTCGTCAAAGAAGGCCGAAAAATCGTCGTGCAAATCCACCGGGAGAAGCGGCGCGTGCGCAGCGGTCTCGAGCAGGGGCGCAGCCTTGGACGCCTGAACGCGGTATCGAATCGCGATCGGATCGAGGAGAAAATGCAGAAAGGCGTGACGAATGTCGTCCATCGGCGGATCGGTGCTGGGCCGGACTACCAGGGCATATTGGTCGCCAAACGTTTTGAAGATGGTCTTGTCGCCGGCCAGAGGTTCGACATAAACGGAAAACGACCGGCCGCTGTTGGAACGTACGATTTCGCGAAGGTAATTCGTAACGGTGAAAACGAGATCAGAAATGGGAGCGCGTAAGCTCTCCACGCCGCGTTCGTAATCCGGCTGATAAAATTTCCAGAGTTCGTCGAGCTTCGCCTCGCTGTAAAAATTGGACAGAATCGGGTTGAAGCCTTCCAGGCTGAGCGCTTCCGGCGGCAAATCGTCGCGCCGCAATTCAAACTTAAAATCCGGAGGCGGGCCGGCCACCAGCGCGAAAGAAGCGAACCGTGAGAAGGTGGCGCCTGAATCGCCCAGCGCGTGCTCCGCGTAGTACTTGCGAAGCGCATCCACTGCGGGCCCCTGAAGCGCCAGCATCCGCTTGCGCAGCAGTGTGCGCCCCGGGGGCTCGCCCGCGGCGGCCCGGCCGGACTCGTATCCTGCTGCGTCGAGAGCGCACATCACCGCAAAAACCTGCGGACTCGATTCGACGGAAACAGTCCGGCGGCCCTGGTCCGGCGCGGCCGGGGATGCGGCCTTGGGCGCCGGCGTTTGCGCATGCGCGTGCGAGGGCGCAACCATGAGCAAGACTGCTCCGAGGCACGCTCTCGACGCACAGCGATAATTGCTAATCATGAACCGCAATCGGTTATCCAGTCAGCTCTAGAATTTACAAGGCCCGGCCAACCCAGTCAAGAAACCCTTCCATTGTTGGAAGGTTATTCCAGCGGCCAGGTTGTCCTGTTCGTATTGTAATGGGGAACGGAAGAAGGAGGAAAAATTCCGCGCGGACTAATTCAACTTGAATTCGACGCTGACGGTCACAAGAGAGGCAGCGGGTTTTCCATTTACCAAGGCGGGTGAATATTTCCACTGTTTCACCGAGTCCACAGCCGCTTCCCGGAGAAGCATCGGTCCGTTTAGCGCCCTCGCGCCGGTGACCTTTCCAGTCGCATCGACGTTTGCGGCAACCGTGACGCTTCCCTGAACGCCCGATTCTTTCGCGGCCGCGGGGTATATGGCCCGTGCCGAAGAAATCAATTTTGCGTCGCTCACTATCCTGGGCGCGGCTACAGGCGCCGGAGCGGGAGGCGCCAGAGCTGAGGGAGGCGGTGCCGGCGGATTGGATGTGCGTCCGGCGGAGGTCAGCAAGCCGGCAGGGGGCACAGCTCCCACGGTTTCATTCGAAGCAATATCGGTCGCAGGCGCGGCGCCATCGCCCAGATTGGCGAGACTTTTATTTGGCGCATTCGGAGAACCGATCTTCAAATTCGGCATCACAGGATGGCGTGAGGATGGTAGGTCAGGCTGCTTGGCGACAACTGCGCTTTTTTCCTGGCGCCGGGTATTTCGTTGGTCTGGCCGCGACTCCGGGCGTGAGTCCGTATTTGCCGGGCCTGTGATTACCGCAGGGACCGGCAAAGCAGAGGCCACGGGCTGAGACTGCTCGACGGCGACCGGCTGCGCCGGGGTCTGAGCCGGCGTTGCCGCCTGCATTGACGAGTCCGACGGCGCTGCGATAGGTTCAGGCGCAGGAACCGCCGCGGGAGGTTGCGGCGCGGATGGCTGACTCACCGCGGCTTTTTTCGCGACAGCGACAGGAGCGGGTCCGCGGTGGGTGAAGAACATTACGGCGCCAACACCTGCCAGAACCAAAGCGGCCGCACCCAGGATGAGCGGCATGCGTCCACTCGAAGAATCGGATGAGGAGCCGGGTTGCTCATAGGCCATCAACCCTTTGCTCAGGAAATCGTGCGTGGGGGCCTGGGCAGTAGTCGCCAATGCATCCCTCATTGCCGCCATCGCATGCTTCTCCACCGGAAGTTCGGCAGGGGTCGAATTCCAGTTTGCAAGCGAAGTGGGGCTGGCGATCTCGGAAAGGTTGTAGTCGGAAGTGTCCTTGGCCATCCTCTCCGAAGGCGGCTTTGGCACCTCGGTTTTCGATTCGCGTGTCGCAGAGTAAGAAGGGGTGCTAGAAAGTCCGGGAATGTCCTCGAATGTTGGGCCACTCCCCAGAGACACGCTTGCAGGCTTCGCCGGCGTTTCCAGGGAAGCAGGCACGCGAAGCGGCGCCGGAGGTGGCGGCGCTGGGACTTCCCGAGGAGCAGGCGAAAAGGCCGGTGGAGCTGCAACTGCAGGATTGCCCTCCTGGTGAATGTTCCAGAAGTCGTTTACGGGTTCCATGAATTCGACTTCGACGTATCCCTTCACGCTGGGCAGGTTGCGCCCGCCGACGACGCGGCAGACCACGTCACGACCATTCGGATTCGAAAGGATAACCGTTAGTCCGACCGGCATATTGTTCGTGCTGCGAAGGACCGCTCCGTTATCGAACACAATGACGGTCCTGCCCTCTTCCCGAATCGGTTGTGTCACGCCGCCCGCCTGGTTCGGCAAGCTACGAATGGTGACGCCAACTTCGAGACAGACAGGATTGGAACGAGGAGACTGGCCGGCTTTGTTTTCAGAGCCCTGCGACGGCGTACCCGGCTTGTTTGGGCTATTCATTCCAGGGGAGTCTTTGATCGTAAGTGTCACGGCATCCCGATCATGAACGGTCTCGCGCACAGGGATATGCGCGCACCATCAGAATGTCGCTATTTTCGTCTTTGCAGGGGAGGGCTGGCTATAGTACGTGCGTACTACATTGGAACGCGCGGCTCAAAAGAACACTCCCGCTACCTGACTCGAAGGCTATGCAGTTAGGAGATTCGAGTGGCGGAAGATCCTCCGCCCGGGGGTAGAGGGCAGGTCAAGAAGACCGGCGCCTAACGGCTTACTTGACGGGCGACAAAGGATAAAACGGCGGAGCATAAAGGAACACATGATGGTCTATGTTATAGAATTTCGTCGTCGTCACATCGAAATGTGAGATGAGATCTTGCACGTCATCAACGGTACTCGACAGCCAACCATCGCAGTTGAGCAAATACGAATCCATGGGAAACACGAAGATTCTACACTCCTGAACATCCTTTACGACTGTCTTACGCTCTCTGGCTGATAGACCCTTGTTTTCCAATAGTCGATCAAAATCTTTGATGCCCTTTGGTGGGCCGAATCCTGTTTCATAAAACTGAAGCAAGCGGCTCAGGTCGATGAGACGGTCCTCCTCACTCACCGATCCTACTGAAGAGAGGTCTTCAGTCCTTAGTGGCAACTTGCGATTCTTCAATTGATCAGTAAGTGCGTCAAGCTTCTTGGCCACCTCGTTGGTAATTGGGCTCGGTTGGCCAATGTACAAGAAGTCCATCCTACTTACAAACCACCAACGAAATACCAAAAAGGCTAATATGGCAAATAGGAGTATGCCCATCGTTACTAAAATCGGTTTTGGTATCTTACCTTCCATTTGTCGTCTGCTTTGAGACGCACTGACTTACCTTGTTTGCAATGCTTTTAGTGCTGGCGGGTGGCCCGCCCTTTCTTTGGAAAAAGTTCAACACAACTAGGGGCATAATACCATTCCCATACGTTAATCTGGGGTTAAGATTCTGAACTTGGGGTGCCCCGTCCTTGACGTTTTTTCAAGGGCGGGGCTTTTGGTTTGACCCGGCTACCCGCGGATGGAAATATCGCTAAAGCTGAGGACCACGCGCCCGCCGGAAGTGAAGCGGCCGAAGCTCATCTCGGGGCGGAAGCGCGAAAACAGGAGCACCAGATCGAGCTGGCGGCGAACCGTGTCGGTATCGGGCCCGGCAAGAATTCTGTAACTCACGGCCTCGCCTTGCGAGTTCACCGTGGCTTCCACGAGCAGGGCGTGCGGTCCGGCATGCCCGGATTCCTCCAGGCCGGTGATTGGGAATGGAGCCAGGGCCTCCAGGCGCGCGGGCTGAAGCAAATTGGTCGGCGAATCGTTGGACCCGGCGCGCAGAGGCACGCCAAGGCCGAGCAACTGGCAGACCATGACAAATACGACGAATGCGACGGTGAAACCGCCTGTCGCGGGAATGGCCAGAGGTTCCAGGATATTCTTCAGGACGAGCTCGGCGCGAGTCCGCGCGCGACGCGCGTAGTGCAGCCAGTTGCGGTCGGAAAGACGCTGCGCGGCCGCGACGCGAATTTTCAACGCAAGATCCGCCGGCGGCGTGGGGCGCTGCACGCTCGACATGATCGAGGACATGACTTGATAGGCGCGCAGCTCATCGCGGCAATCCTCGCAGCTCTCCAAATGATGCCCGATGGATACATGCGTGTCGGAAGACCACGCGCCGGTCAGCACGGCTCCGTCCAAGTAGCCCGGCAATAATTGTCTTACTTTTTCGCAGTTCACTAGACACCTCCTTCGGCGTCACCCGTCTTGCCCGGATGCGCCCAGCCGGTTGTGTCGGTCCGGCTGGTTTTGTGTTCGTCCTCCGCCGCGGAAAATAACGGGGAGTGCAAAACCGATTCTCTTTTTTGCGGCGCGCGCGGCTGAACATGCGCGGCGTGCGGATTGCGAAGCAAAGGATCCAGGATTTCCCGCAACATTCGCCGCCCTCGCAAAATTCGCGATTTCACGGTGCCTACCGTTACCGTGAGGACTTCGGCCACTTCCTCGTAGGACATTCCCTCGAGGTCCCTGAGGATCACGGCGCTGCGAAAAACTTCAGGCACTTTGAGCAAAGCCTGCTGCACGGCCTGCTGGACTTCATGCGAGGCAGCCTGGTCGAACGGCGTGCTGCCCGCGTCTTCCAGTTCGAGCGATGCGTGGCCAGTGGACGGCTCGATGTCGATCGAATCCTGCTCCCGGTGATGCCGCCACAGCCAGCGCCGGTGATTCAGCGCCTCGCGAATGGCGATCCGGTAAAGCCAGGTCTTCAGCGAACTGCCGTGCCGGAAACCGCGAATGCCGCGAAACGCCTTGAGAAAAACGTCTTGCGTGATATCGGCGGCGTCACAGGATTCCGATACCATCCCGGCAACGAGGCCGTAGACCGGACCCGAATAATGCGTTACCAGCCAGTCGAACGCTGCGCCGGAACCACCCTGCAGCTCCGTCACGAGCTCGGCTTCGTCCTGCGACCATGGGAGGACGCGCGCCAAGTCAGACACGTTTACCACCTCTCTCGCCTGTGTGCGCCAAGCGTCGTCGCGGAGGACTCGCGCCAAACGCCATGTGCCTTACGCCACAGACTTTAAAGCCGCTTACTGGGTCTCCCGACCAGAAACCTGTTCAGCCGGATAGCAACGGCTGGTAAGCGCTTCATTCGATTTAGACACCACAAAGAGGGAATGGTTCCCCCTCCCGCTAGTATTGTGCGCTTAGAGTACTGGATTTGCAATGGTACAGGGGTGGTAGAACCGGATTGCAGGCAAAGGGGTTAAGTGGCACAGACTTCAGTCTGTGGGGGTTCGTTCGCTGGCCGAACCTGTGCGCGACAGCCAAGATCACGCGAAAACCCACAGACTGAAGTCTGTGCTACCTAAGCCCGTGCGTTCGGGGATACCATCGTGGCGTCGCGTCAGAGTGACGGAAAGCGAAATTGCGGAGTCGATATGGACCATAATCCGATTCGCCAGATTGCGCTCATAGGATTTGGAGAGGTTGGGGGAATTTTCGGATCGGACTTCGCAGCCGCGGGGCTGCGTGTTACTATATTTGATATTTTATTGAATGTGGAACCTGCGCGTTCGGCGATGCTGGCCAAGGCGAAGAGCGCGAATGTCCGCCCGTGCGATACTCTCGAACAAGCGGTCCATGGCGCGGACCTCGTGATTTCCGCGGTTACGGCTTCCTCCGCCGTGGCTGTGGCTGTGAGCGCTGCGCCGTTTCTACGAGCCGGCCAAATCTACCTGGACATCAACTCGGTCTCGCCCGACACGAAGCTTGAAATCGCGCGCACACTGAACGAATCGCCCGCTACGTTCATCGAAGCGGCCGTGATGGCCGCGGTTGCGCCACAGCGGCTCAAAATTCCGATGCTGCTTGGGGGCGCGCACGCAGCAACGGCGGCCGAGCGGCTGAATGCGATCGGCATGAACGTGAAGCCCATCAGCGATCGCATCGGCGTGGCTTCAGCCATCAAAATGTGCCGAAGCATAATCATCAAGGGCCTCGAAGCAATCACGGTGGAATCGATGTTCACGGCAAGACGGTATGGCGCCGAAAAGCAGGTTCTCGATTCTCTTGCCGCGACGTACCCTGACATGGGTTGGAGCGGCACTCTGCCGGATTATTTGATCAGCCGCGTGGCGGAGCATGGAAAAAGGCGCGCGGCTGAGATGCGCGAAGCGGCCCAGGCCGTGGCGGATGCGGGCCTGGAGCCTTTGACGGCGCTCGCAACAGCGCAACGCCAGGACTGGCTCGCGCAGTTGATCGCGGAACACGCGCTCGCCGTTCCAAAAGGCGAGGCCTTTGCGTGGCAGAAACTCGCCGACGTGATTGCAAAGGCTGCGTCTGAATCGGAAGAACCCGCGCGAAAGTCATAGCCGGAAGATCCTCGCGCCAACCTGCCATCCATACGGCGACTCCTTTTCAACTTCAGCAGGCAGTCATCTCTCATTGTTTTGGGACCGCTTTAGGAAGAGCTTTGCCCTCGCTAATAATCTTGACCAGTCAGAGCGGCCAGCGTACGCTTTTGCCGCAAGAGAAACTCAAGTTGAAAAATTATATTTGACGGAGAAATCCTGCTAGGTCCAAAGGGGGCAGTATGTCCGTGAAGAAATCTTGCTTGGTCGTCCTTGTAGCTCTTGCCTGCGCCTTTCCTGCGTTCTCCAAAGATCAGCGTGTGGCGGCATTGACCGGCGTGGTGACCTCTGAAGCCGAAGGGCGCATGGAAGGAGTGCTCGTTACGGCCAGGCCCCAGGGAGCGAGCATGACGGTCACGGTGGTCAGCGACGATCAAGGCCGTTTCGCCTTTCCGCCAGGGAAACTCCAGCCGGGCAAATATGCACTTACGATTCGGGCCGTCGGTTACGAACTTGCTGGACAAACCGCGGCGGAGTTAAAGCCCGGTGGAGCAGCCCGCGCGGATATCAAGCTCGTGAAGACGAAAGATCTTGCGTCGCAGCTTACCGGCGCGGAGTGGATGATGAGCATTCCCGGAAACGAGAAACAGAAGAAAGCGCTGTTCCACTGCGATCAATGCCACTCACTGGACAAAGTGGCGAAAAGTACTTACGACATGGACGGTTGGCTCTCCACGCTGCACCGGATGCAGAATCAATGGCAAGCGGGGAGCACCTTCACGCACCCGATGCCTCCTGCCTACCCGCCTAAGGAATATCCGACGGACCCGGAACTGGCGAAATATTTGAGCTCCATCAATTTGAGCGGCGACAAGACCACGTGGCCGTATGAGTTGAAAAGTTTTCCGCGGCCCCGTGGAGCGGACACCAGGGTTGTGATCACGGAATACGAAATACCTCGCGAGGGAAGTTCGCCCCACGACCTGGCCATCGACCGCGACGGGATGGTTTGGTACGACGATTTTCAGAGCCCCAATATTGGCAGGCTCGATCCGCGCACCGGTCAATTCAAAGAGTGGACGCTGCCCAGGCTCAAACCGAGCCTGCCCTCAAACAGCTTGACGATCGAGCTGGATCGTCAGGAAAATCCGTGGCTCCCGCGGGGTTATCAGGGCTGCTCGGTAACGATGTTCGACGTCAAGACGGAAAAGTTTCAAACCTGGAGCGCTCCGGCGGAATATAACGACGATCACTCCAGCTGCACGCAGGGAAATGTCGGGCCGAACGGGATGGTCTGGTTCAACAGCTTCAACACCGGCAAGATGTTCGAGCTCGATCCCAAGACCGGGGAAGTGAAAGTCTTCAGCGCATTTCCTCCCGGCAGCGTGCAATACAAGGGGCCGAATCGGGTTTTTTACTTCGGCATCGATGAGAATTTTGCGACGTTGGAAAAAACTCACAAAATGTATGGAAGCGCGATCGCCGAAAACGGGAATCCAATTTATTGCGACATCGAGGGAAGTACCATCGCCGTTCTGGATCGCGCGACCGGGCAAGTCACTCTATATCCGACGCCGACTCCGGCCGCCGCTCCTCGTCGGGGTTCTATCGATTCCGCCGGAAACTTTTGGTTTGGAGAATGGATGGCGGGCCAATTGGGAATGTTCGATCCGCAAACGAAGGAGATCAAGGAATGGCGTCCGCCAGTTCCATGGAGCGGCATTTATCGGGCGGCGCGCGACAAAAATGGAGACGTTTGGTCTGGAGCGATGAGCACGGATTACGTCCACAGACTCAATCCAAAAACAGGCGAATGGCGGGAATATATGCTGCCGACTCTCGGCGGAGAGATGCGAGATATCAAGATTGTCGATGCGGGAGCAGCGCCGCAAGTTTGGGTGCCGCTGGTTCATGCCGGCATACTTGCCAAGATCGAACCGCTGGAGTAGCCGACTGCCGCAAAAGAGTCTGTGTGCGATCTCAAAATGGGCCAGTTTTTGTAGCGCCCGCCTTCAGGCGGGCATCTGTTCGATTTCAAGGTGCCCGTCCGCCGCGGCGGACGGGCGCTACACGAATCAACTCTGAGACCTCCTACAGACTCAAATGCCGCGCCCTAACTAAAGGAAGCAATGCATGTCCACTGAACCGATCTTTGACCTCGCGCATCTCGCCCACCTGGAAATGCTGACGCCGAAGCCGGACGAGAGCTTGAAATTTTTCGTCGACGTAATGGGCATGACGGAAACGGCGCGGAAAGGCGATTCCGTTTATTTGCGCGGCTGGGACGACTACGAGCACCACACGCTCAAACTGACAGCGTCAAAGACTTCGGGCATGAAACATATGGCGTTTCGCACGCGCAGCCCGCAGGCGCTCGAGCGACGGGTCGCCGCGCTGAAAGGTTCAGGCTACGAGATCGGATGGACGGATGGCGATCTGGGACACGGCCCCGCGTTTGCCTTCCACGATCCGGACGGCCACGAGGTCGAGATTTATTATGAGACGGAGTGGTACAAGGCGCCGCCCGAGTTGCGCCCCGCGCTGAAAAATCAGGCCATGCGCTTCCCTGCTCGCGGCGTCAACGTGCGGCGGCTCGACCATCTCAACTGCCTGGCCGTCGACATCAAGGCCAATCGCATTTTCTTCCAGGAATATCTGGGCTGCCGCCTGACCGAGCAAATCGTGATGAACGACGGGTCGGAAGCGGGCATGTGGCTGACGGTCTGCAACAAGAGCTACGATTTCGCCTACACGCGCGACCATACCGGGACGCGCGGTCGCTTCCACCACGTCACCTACGCCGTCGATTCCCGCGAGGATGTTTTACGCGCCGCCGACATTTTCCTAGAAAACGGAGTCTACATCGAAACCGGCCCGCACAAGCACGCCGTCCAGCAGACATTTTTCCTCTACGTCTACGAGCCCGGCGGCAACCGCGTGGAAGTCGCAAACGCCGGCGCCCGCCTGATCCTGGCCCCCGACTGGAAGCCCATTGTCTGGACGGAAGACGAACGCAAAAAAGGCCAGGCCTGGGGACTCAAGACCATCGAGTCGTTTCACACCTATGGAACGCCGCCAGTGGAAGTGAAGAATAGTCAGTCCATCTGACCTGCCGGACTATCTCCAGCACAATCAGAATCGGCGGGTGACCTTGACATGCGTTACGTTACGCGTTACGCTTGTTTCGTGATCCGCTCAATCCGCCACAAAGGATTGAAACGCCTCCACGACGATGATGATCCGCGCGGAGTGTTTATGGAACACGCGGAAAAGTTACGCGATATTCTGGCCCGGCTTGATGCTGCAGGCGATATTTCGGACCTGGACTTGCCAGGGTTTCGACTGCACCCGCTCAAGGGCGAGTTCAAAGGGTTCTGGGCGGTGACTGTTCGTGCGAACTGGCGTGTGATTTTTCGCATGGCCAATCGCGATGTCCTGGACGTTGACTACGTCGATTACCATTAAAGGAGATTGAACCATGCCGATGAAGAATCCACCGCACCCCGGCGGTTTTGTACTGCGCCAGTGCATTGAACCCCTGGGCCTGACCATCAAGGACGCGGCTGCCGCGCTGGGCGTCACTCGCACCACCTTGTCTGAACTCGTGAACGGGAAGCGCGGCATTTCTCCCGAAATGGCGGTGCGGCTCTCGAAGGTCTTCGGGGGAAGCGCGGAAAGCTGGATCACGCAGCAAGCGCACTACGACGTTGCACAGGTTCGCGCCGACCGAATCAAGCTCAAGCGGCTCCAGTTCGCTTAAGCGTTCGCGAATCCCTGCCATGACGCACAGCCCGGCATCACACTACTTGAAGAGGGCGCGAGGACGCGGCACCCGAACTTAACATGCGCTAAACGGCTGTCCGACCCGCCCAACTTCGAGTATTTCTAGTTGGACGGGTTCGCCTGCGGCATGGCTTCAGGGGCATCAGCCGGCGCGGGGCCGACGCGCTCCACAACCACATGCGCGATAAACACGGGCGTGAAAGGTTTGTCGCGGCCGTCGCGCTTGACCCGCGCGATGGCCTTTACGACATCCAGATTGCCGCACTGACCCCAGATCGTATAACCGCCGTTGAGGGAAGACTGCGGCGCCTCCGTAATAAAAAACTGGCTGCCGTTCGTGCTGGGCCCGGCGTTGGCCATGGCCAGCCGCCCCGGAACATCGAACTTGAGCGATTTCACGACTTCGCTCTTGTACGGAAAGCCCGGACCGAAGGGACGCCCCGTCCCGTTGCCGAGAGGGTCGCCTCCCTGAATCATGAAGCCGGGAATCACGCGGTGAAACGTCAGGCCGTCAAAAAACATCTTGCGCGTGGCCTGTTTCGTTCGAGGGTCAACATAGGCGATCTTTCCGATCGCCAAGCCCACCATGGTGCGGACGGTAATTGGCGCCTCGGCTTCATAGAGCTTGCACGCGATATCGCCCTTATCAGTTTGAAATGTCAGGTACAGGCCAGGGGCTCGGCTCTCGGCCTGAGCCGCATCCGGCGCGGCGGCCTGCTGGTGTGGCGCTGCCTGGAAAGGCCCCGCCAGTGGCAACATCGCGAAGAGCGCGGCCAACATCAACACATGCTTTCGTACCCGCATGCTGGTTCCCCTCGGAAATTGAGAATTCGGGAGTTTGCGCGGAATCTTCGATTGCAACCTTTTGTTGCGGGCTCTCCTTCCTGCGTCAGGACAAGCAAGTAGAGCCCACGCCCGATCATTGCGGCAAAACGATACCCTCACCTTCCACTCACGTCAAGCGCGGGGCGGATCGATTACTTTCCGTGGGCCCACCCTCCCGGCAAGAACCGCACCCTTGCAAAAGACGCAAGGATGCGGCACCCGCGTCTTCTGTTCAGCGTTTTCAACCCCTGAAGCTTCAGGGACTGAAGCCCGCAATTAAACGCAACTCGAACGGCCGAACTGCCCTTCCTTCGTCAGGATGAAAAGCTCGGCCCTCCTGAAGACGGAAACCTCGACCCGGGCCGGAGCATTGCGTCGTGCTGAGATCGGGTGTACATTTTCGCTCGGCCGGAAAATTCAAAACGGAAATTCCAGGTGAACATGCTGCCGATCGAGCGTCTCGCCTACTCGGCGATCAAGGACAGAACGCCGCTCGCTTTGCCCGGGGGCGCGCGCCTTGCTGTCTGGGTGATTGTTAATGTCGAGGAGTGGAATCCGCAGGAGACCATGCCGCGGACCGTACTCACTCCGCCGGCGGGCGGTTCGCCCATGCCGGACATTCCCAACTGGGCGTGGCACGAATACGGCAATCGCGTCGGATTCTGGAGAATGCTGGAAGTGATCGATCGTTTCAACATTCGCGCCGCGCTGGCGATCAACGGCAGCGCCATCCATGCCTACGAGCCGATCGCGCGCGCGGCGCACGAGCGCGGATGGGAGTTCGTCGGCCACGGCTTCGGCCAGAAAAATATGCAGAAGGTCCCCGACGAGCGAGCCGATATCGTCAAGACTACGGAAGCCATTCGGGCCTTCACGGGCAAACGTCCGCGCGGCTGGCTCGGACCCGGCCTGACCGAGACGTGGGACACGCCCGACATCCTGGCCGAAGAAGGCTACGACTACGTCTGCGACTGGGTGCTGGACGACCAACCGACTATACTGAAAACGCGCGGCCGTTCCATTGTTAACGTTCCGTACACGCAGGAATGCAACGACGTCGCGATGATGCTGATACAGCATCACAAAGCCTCGGAATACCGGGACCGGGCCATCGATCAGTTCGAGCAGCTGTACTCCGACGCTCACGGCTCCGCGCGCGTCATGGCGCTGGTGGTGCATCCCTACATCATGGGCGTGCCGCACCGGCTGCGCTACTTCCGGGAAGCGTTGGAGCACATTCAGTCGCGGTCGGGCGTGGTGTTTTGGACCGGCGAGCAGATTCTCGAGTGGTATCTGAAAGCGCAAGTGAAGAGCAATGCCGTCACAAGGTAGTTCGTGGAATCGCTCCCAGCAGACAGGCCGCGCATCCGCGGCATCGTCATGTTCGGCGTACTGCTGGCGTCCTACGCGATCAACGCGATGGACCGGCAGCTCTTCCCGCTCCTCGTTCCGGAAGTGCGCCGGCAGTACGGCTTTTCGCTTGCCGGTGTAGGGCTTCTTTCCACGATCTTCACGCTGGGAATGGCCATCGCAGGATTGCCCACCGGCTATTTCCTCTCGCGTTTCTCTCGTAAATTCGTATTGCAGGCCGGAATCGCTCTCTTCTCCGCAGGAACGCTATTGACGGTCCTCGCGCGGGGATTCCCGGACATGCTGATCTACCGGGCGGCTACCGGCATCGGCGAAGCCATGCAACTGACTGTCCTTATAAGCATCGCGGTTAATTACTTCGTCAGTCATCGCGCAGCCGCACTGGGCGCGATTAATTTTTGCTTTGGCCTCGGCGCTATCGTCAGCCCGATTCTGGGCGGAGCGCTCCTGAGCGTCTATCGTAGCTGGCGCGTCCCAATGGTCTCGTTTGGAATTCTCGGCTTCCTGGCGATTCTGGTGATCGCGTTCAGCGTGGATTCGTGGCTCACCGAAGGCGAGACTGCCACCTACGAGCGAGCAGATCGCGGCGGAGCCGCGACCCTCGCCAACAGAAATACGATCCTCCTAACGTTGATGAGTATGATCGGCGGCCTGGTCATTTACGGCTATCTGGGAATGTATCCGACATTTCTCCGCGAGAGTCTGAAGTATTCGCCGACGGCCGCCGGAACGGTGGTGAGTTTTTATGGACTGGGAACACTTGGTTCGATTGGCGGCGGATGGCTCGGCGATCGCTTTTCGCCACGGCTCGTGTTGAGCGCCACGTTCTTCTGTACCGCCGCGCTTGGCTACTTGCTCTTCCACGGAATGGGGGCCTTCGTGTCCCAGATGATTTTGTCCTTCATCTGGGGACTGATTGTCAGCGGCGTGATTTACGTCAATCTGGCGGGCTATCACGCCAAAGCGCTGCGGAGCAGCTTGGCCGGCCGCGCTTCCGGCATCTTCGTGACCAGCCTGTATGGATCCGCGGTTGTCGCAGGCTATCTGATGGGCTGGATTGTGACTCACGCCGGGTGGGCGACGGCGGGAGAAATTCAGATTTCGCTTTTGTCGGTTGTAGCCGGCGGCCTCGCGCTGGCCTTGCAGCCGGATCGAATGTCCTAGAAGGGGTGCAGCGATGAAAAAATCGGGTTGGATAAATTCCGAAGCAGTCGTTTTTCTCTTCGCAACAAGCTTGCTTGCGGGGCCCGCCCGCGCGCAGGCGCCTGCGAACGTCACGGTCAATGTCTTCCAGGGCGGTTTCAATTGGCCATGTTTCGTCGGGCAGCAGAAAGGTTTCTTTGAGCGCAACGGGATCACGGTGACTCTTCAGCCGACGCCCAATTCGGTGGCGCAGATGACGGGGCTGGCCGAAGGCAAGTTCGACATCGCCATCACCGCGTTCGACAACATCGTCGCTTACGTTGAAGGGCAAGGCGAAGCCCCCATCGGGCCTCAACCCGAATTCTTCGCGTTTATGGGCAGCGACAACGGGTTTTTGAGCCTGGTAGCCGAGCCTGACGTCAAGACGATCGCCGACTTGAAAGGCAAGACCTTGTCGGTCGATGCGCGCACGACCGGCTATGCCTTCGTGCTGTTCGACATTCTCAGGCGAAATGGCCTGCAAGAGAGCGACTACAAAATCGAAAAAGTTGGAGGGACTACGATGCGCTGGGACGCGTTGCGTGAGGGAAAACAGTCGGGCACTCTCCTCTCGGCGCCTTTCAACTTTCTCGCCACAGAGCAGCATTTCAATGAGCTCGCGCGAGCGATCGAGGTGATAGGGCCGTATCAAGGCAATGTCGCCGCAACCCGCCGTTCCTGGGCCAAAGAGAACAGAACCAAGGTAATCGCCTTCATTCGCGGCTACGCCCAGGCAATCGAATGGCTCCACGACAAAGCGAACCGCGAAGAAGCGATCTCGATCCTTCTGAACAATGTCAAAATGTCTCCCGAGTTAAGCCAGCGCACCTACGATGAGCTTCTCGATCCAAAGGACGGCTTTTTCCGCAAGGCGCGGGTGAGCCCGGAAGGGATGTGGACGGTCCTCGCCTTGCGAAGCCGGTATGCGGACGCCAGGAAAAAATTGGCAGACCCGTTGAAATACTACGATTCCAGCTACTACGACGCGGCCATGCGCTAGCAACGGCGGCGACCGGAGTTGGTCACAGCGAAAAGTTTGTGGTGAATTTCGGGTACAGTGTCCAGCGCAAGCGCTTTCCGGCGAGAGTGCAATTCCAATGGAACATTTTTTCAGATGTCCATATTGCGGAGAAGAGATTTCGATGGTGCTGGACCTTTCGGTTCGCCGCCAAAAGTACATCGAGGATTGCGAAGTATGTTGCAATCCGATTGAGGTCAGTTACAGCGTGAAAGACGGCAACCTCTCTACTTTCGCCGCCAAGGTCCTTGAATGAATTGCGGTTAGCATCGGTCGCAGTCTATTTTTGCTGGATCGATTCGATATAAATGGTCAAATTCTGCACTTTCAACTTGACCATCGATTCGTCATGGTTTGCTATTCGGAAGGCGTCACCCCATATAGGCATATCCCGCGAGCCATGATCTGTAATGAAATCGGTGCCTTCAATGACGCTGCTGACGGTGCTGCGCGGAAACTTTCCTCCGTACTTCTTGCTGAGCAGGGTCAAATCCGGAGGTTGTTTCTTCAATGCCGGCGCTGCCGGCCCTTTGCCCTTGCCATCGAGGCCATGGCAAGAGGCGCAATAAGACCGAAACATCTCCTGTCCCACAATTTCCGGGGTCATAACGGGCGCCGGCTTGTTGGCTTTTGGCTGTTCTTGCCCAGCTGCCAAGAAGCCAAATCCTAAAAACACGATCAAGATCGCTGCTGCTGACTGGCAACGGTACATAGTTGTTCTATCGCTCGCTGACAAAGAAAAACCTCTCCTCCCGAGGATCGGGAATCGACCAAGTATCGTGAGAATCCGGCCAAACGAGGCCTGTTGATTCGCTCTGGAGGACATGTACGGAGTGAGGCATGGGATTTACTTAATACAGCCCAGGGGATTTGCCCCTGACCTTCCAGATTTCCTCGGGACGCGCCCGCTATTTCTGAGCGGACATGGCGAATTGTAAAATTGGTGGACGTGACAGGGATCGAACCTGCGGCCTCATCCATGCCATGGATGCGCTCTCCCAGCTGAGCTACACGCCCGTCTTCGTGCAAATCGAACTGCTGGCGGTTTGGCAGACCGCAAAAATCATCTTAACGAATCCATCGATGAAATTCCACTGTGATGCGTGCGCGCAGTTGTGGGTAGGACAGCCACTCTTGGCTGTCCGCGTACGCCCTGCTATGACATCAAGGGACAGCCAAGAGTGGCTGTCCTACTGTCCACACTTCCATTAGAATGGCAGCCCTATGCCTAAACTCACCTTTCTTGGCGCGGCCGGAACCGTTACGGGCTCGAAATATCTGGTGGAAGCCGAAGGCAAAAGGCTGCTGGTGGATTGCGGCCTGTTTCAAGGCCTGAAGGAACTGCGTCTGCGCAACTGGAATCCTCTTCCGGAAAAACCGGCGACGTTTGACTGGTGCGTTCTGACGCACGCGCATTTGGACCACACGGGGTACTTGCCGCGATTCGTGCGCGACGGCTACCGCGGCGCGATCTACGCCGACGCGGCGACGATCGAGCTGTGCAACATCCTGCTCCCCGATTCCGCGCACTTGCAGGAAGAAGATGCCGAAAAAGCGGCGCGCGGCAAATACAGCAAGCACGCAAAGCCTTTGCCGCTCTACACGCGAAACGATGTCGCTGCGGTGCTGAAGGTGCTTCGCGAAATTCCACGCGCCGATCCATTTACCATTTCGCCGCAATTCTCGGTGCGCCCGCACGATGCGGGGCACATTCTCGGCTCAGCAAGCCTGGAGCTGACCATCACCGAAAATGGAAAGAAAATGGTGGTGCTCTTTTCCGGCGACATCGGCCGCTACGATCAGACCATCCTGAAAGATCCGGAAGCGCCGCCGCGCTGCGATGTGCTGCTGTGCGAATCCACCTACGGGGACCGCGATCATCCTGCGGGCTCGCAGGAAGACGCGCTGGCGGAGGTCGTCAATCGCGTTGCTAAGCGCGGCGGGCAAATCGTGATCCCGGCGTTCGCCGTGGACCGCACGCAATCGATCATGTACATCATCCGCAAGCTCGAGGACGCCAACCGCATCCCGCACCTGCCCGTCTATATGGATAGCCCGATGGCCATCAGCGTGACCGATTTATATCTGCGCCACCACGAAGACCACGATCTCACCTTTACGGAGGAAGAAAAAAAGGGGAATCCACTCGACGCGCACACCGTGCACTACATGCGCACGGTCGAGGACTCGAAAAAAATTAATGACGTGCGGACACCGGCCATCATCATTTCCGCGAGCGGCATGGCCACCGGCGGGCGCGTGCTCCATCACATCGCGCGCCTCGCGCCGGACCGCAGGAATGCGATCCTCCTGGCCGGGTTCCAGGCGGAAGGCACACGCGGCCGTGCGCTCGAAGAAGGCGCGAAAACCGTGCGCATTCACGGCGAGGATGTCCCGGTCGCCGCGGAAGTCATCAATCTGCGGCAATTTTCCGCGCATGCGGGCCAAAGCGAACTGATGCGCTGGCTCACCGGGCTCCCTGCCCCTCCGCGGCAAATTTACCTCACGCATGGGGAACCTCAGGCTTCCGCCGCGCTCAAGGCAAAGATTGAATCGGCGTTCCGATGGCGCGTGGCGCTACCGCAATATCTACAGACCGTGGACCTGAACGCTTAGCAGTTGCGTCCATCGTTGCGCCGGGCATCGCGAGGCGTGTTAGAATTGGATCACTTCCCCCGCCCACCGGAGGGGCTATGCTTCTTCGCTGTTTACCGGTTTCCTTTTTGCTGCTGGCTCTAGGGGTATTGCCCGGAATCGCGCAAAACCCGCCCTCCCGGCATGCCATCTTCAGCATCGGAGGCAATCTCCGTGACGACACCGACCACCGCGCTCTGGAAAATATACCGGTATCACTGAAACAATTGACCGGCGGAGTCATCAATACGACTTATACGCGCGGAAACGGCGATTTCCAGTTCGATGGACTCGCCAACGGCGACTATATCATTGAGATTAGTCTGAAGGACTACGATCGGATCCAGCAAACGGTCACGATTTCCGGCGGCAGCCGCATGGGGCTTGCCATCTTCCTTTCTAGGGCCGGGAAAGCCGCGAATCCCCCTTTGCAGCTGTCGATATCCGCTCACCAGCTCAGCGTCCCGCACAAGGCTCATGATGAATTTGAAAAGGGCATGAGTCTGATCTACATGAAATCGGATTACCGCGCGGCCATCCCCCTGTTTCAACTCGCGATCAAGGATTTCCCGACCTATTACGAGGCGTATGCCGAAGAGGGCAACGCGTACTATCAACTGGAAGAAATGGGCCCTGCCGAGGAAGCACTGCAAAAAGCCGTCGATCTCAGTTCCGGCCAGTACGCGGACGCCATGTTCACCCTCGCCTCGGTCATGACCGACACGAAGCGCTTCAAGGAAGCGGAGACCATCTCCCGCCGGGGAATCGCGGTCGACTCTTCCTCCTGGCGAGGCCCGTTTGAATTGGCGCGCGCGCTGAATGCCCTGAAGCAACCCGAGGAGGCCGAAAAAACCGCGCAGCAATCCCGGGATCTGATGCCGGATAATCCGCCTGTCTACCTGTTGCTCGCGAATATCCATATTCAGCGCAAGGATTATCCAGCGCTGCTGCGGGACCTCGACGATTACCTCCGGCTAGCTCCGCTTGGGCCGGAGGCCGATCAGGCGCGCAAAACACGGGAGCGCGTGCAAGCCATCGTGAATGCTCCGAAGGACCAGACTGCTGGGAGTGGGAAGGATCAGTCGGACGACGATGACGATGACGCGGATACGGCCCCGGACAAAAACGCGTCTCCGCCCCCTGCACAGGATACATCGGGGCTTCCCTCTTTACCTCCGCCCACGCCTGGAAATCAGTGACGCTCTCTCCCGTCCAGGGAATCAGGTGCGATTAAATAAATTTTTAATAAGTATGTAACCTGCCGGGAGGCTGGCACGTCAATTTAGGCAAGACCACTCGGGGGGGTAGGAAGCGACCACCAAGAAGCAACCGACCGTTAGCTTCCTACCCCTTTTAATTGAAACGCCAGCCTTGGGCGCTCCAAAGAAAAAATCCTTACCTCGCTGCGCTAGCCTGACTCTGTGGCGCGTTCAGCGTCATCGCGGGAACTTCCGCGAGGTGCAATCCAAGAACGAACATGGGCAAAGGCGCAACGCGCCCCCACCGGTTCAGATCCCAACCCGCGCGGATAAAATTGACTTCCGGAACCAGCGTCAACTCCAGGACCGCCCGCGTCTCGCCCCGATAAAACTGCTGCGGTAATTTCAGGAGTGGTTGAGTGCCCCAGTTTTCTCCGTCGGCGGAGCCCCAGATGGACACGTCAACCGATTCCTGCTCGATCTGTTCGCGGATCAGCATGGTGCAAAAAAAAGTGCGGGTCGCACTTGCGCGGATAGCAACACTCTCGCCGTGGCCGTTTTCCTGAAGCAGCGTGCCTTGCGGAATGAGATCGAATTCCATGGCCATTCGGATTCTCCAGGGCGCAGGCTGTGCTTGTTCATCCAGAGTTTCGAGGGACAGCCCGCCTGCAATATGATTTCGCGGCGGATTCTAACACAGGACCGCCGCAAGGGTCACGGGAGGCGCGAGTTTGGAAATAGGGGAATTTCCGATATGGGACTTATCAAACTTAGCCGCAGCAGCCGATCAGAAGCAGGTCCTTGCGGCAGATGAAAGGAATTGCGCATCCGAAAGAACTTCTCGCCCTCACGTGGCCAACCACGCGTTCGATCGAAGCGCCTCCGCGTCACCGGGGAAACGCAGTAAGTTTGGGGGCGGAACCTTGTGGTTCGACGGGGGGCTTTTGCCACACCTTATTCATTGTGGCCCACATGGAATACCAGCCATAAACTCCAACGATATCGACAACGCCCCGTTCCCCGAATTTGGCGAGCGCCTTGGCGTACGTTGCATCGCTGACGCTTTGGTTGTGATGCAACTCTTCAAGGAAATCGTAAACCACCCCTTCGTCCTCGGGCATGGCTGGCGGCCGACGTCCTTCCGCTATCGACTTCAGATTTTCCGGACTGATTCCGGTTTTGATTGCCACTGGGTAATGGGAGTTCCACATGAAATCCGTACTCGACTGCCGGCCCGCGATCATGATGACCATTTCCCTGATCCTTGGCGCCAGCGCCGGCTTGTATTCCACGTACTCCCGCATGGCGTTCACGGTTAGCAGGAGTTCCGGGCTGCGCAACAGTTCCGACCAACCCAGGCCCAGCTCCATTTGGACCGGTCTCGGATATTTGTCGCCAAAGAGTTTTTGGATATTCGCCTGGGCCGCGAGGTACGCTTCCACGGCCTTCTTCTGTTCTTCCGTCAATTTGTCGGGCGGGATTGGCGGCATGCGATCTTGAGCGAATACTGGAGCGCCCCATCCAACGACAAGGAACAGCAGGCCGGACGCGAACCAACGCCGTAAATGAATCATGGAAATCGTACTCCTTCGCTCGCCATGCTTCTTCCCTATGCACAGCTTCGCGGATGGTATATTACGCAGGTTCAGAAATCACTTGGATTTCGAAATCGCCCTTGTTAGAGCATTTCATCCCGCCACCTGCCGATGAACCTCCTGATAAGCGGAATATAACCGGGGCGCCAGCGACCCCTCGTATTGAGCTTTTCGCTCACCAGAGTGCCCCGATCGCGCGGCCCTGCCTATCGGGACGGTAGAATACTATTGTGCAATCCATCTCATGGCGAGTGCAGCTGGGATTAGTTGCCTTGGGGTATGCCGCGGTTTTGGTGGTTTCGGCGGGCTTACTCTTCGTACGGCACCTACAGGAACTCCAAAATCCCGCTGAGGCATCCGGTGGCATGTGGGCTGCCGGCGACGCATTCCTCTACATCTTCATCGCCGGTCTCTTCATGGTCCCGACCGCCTTTCTCATCTGGGTCACGGCAAAGTTTGAGGCCTTCTATACCGCATATTCCAAATTCCTGTTGGCTCTCAGCCTGAGTGCGCCAGTTTGTCTGGGTGTGTTCTTTCTTGGCGAAAATCATGTGGGAGAGAGCTTAATCAATCTTTGTTTGGTCAGGCTCCTTTGCTTGCCTTTTATTCTTCTGGGAATGGGGATCAGCCGGTTGGTGGCCCGATTTGACCGAGCAAAGCGGTTTGCTTCCTATGCGCTGTCGATCGAGGGGCTGACGCTTGTAATTGCTGTTGCGCTGCTCATCCATGCATTGGGCGGGCCCAAAAACCATTGACGGAAGTGCTCCGGCAGCCTAAGCAGAAGCAGTTCTCCTGGTTTCTTCCATATACGTAATCCAAATTTTCCTTCGCCTGCGCTGGTTTCGGCCTGATAGAGACTCGGCGTCATCTCTTCTGATTTTTCCTGAGAATGACCTCGCGGTTGTATACTCTCGCCGCTCCGGTTTGGCGGAGCCCGATGCGGAACGAAGTGAATCAACCATGATTGGACGGACCATTTCGCGCTCTCACATCGTCTCGCAGCCCGGAGGCGGTGGCAGAGGTGCGGCATATGAAGCTGAAGACCCCAAGGTGCAGGCGCGATGAGCGACACCGCCATTGCTGCTCCAGGCTTGCGGGCATACAGCGCTCCGGCCGTCAATCCCTGGATCATCGCGCTAGTGGTGACCATGGCGACATTTATGGAGGTGTTGGATACCAGCATCGCCAACGTTTCCCTGCCGCACATTGCCGGCGGACTTTCCGCGGGTGTTGATGAGAGCACCTGGATCCTGACGTCCTACCTCGTGTCGAACGCCATCATCCTGCCGATGAGCGGATGGTTCTCCAACTTGATCGGGCGAAAGCGTTTTTACATGTCGTGCGTGGCGGTCTTCACGATTAGCTCATTTCTGTGCGGGCTGGCGCCGAATCTGGGTGCGCTAATCGTGTTTCGAGTGCTTCAGGGTTTGGGAGGAGGCGGCCTGCAGCCCAGCGAGCAGGCCATCCTGGCGGACACTTTTCCCCCGGCCAAACGCGGCATGGCCTTCGCCATTTACGGCATGGCGGTGGTGGTGGCGCCAGCCATCGGTCCGACGCTGGGAGGGTTCATCACTGACAACTATAGTTGGCGGTGGATTTTTTATATCAACGTGCCCATCGGGATTATCTCCCTGCTGCTCACGTCGCGGCTGATCAGCGACCCGCCACATCTGAACGAAGCGAGAAAACGAATCTTCCGCATCGATTACATTGGCCTCGGTTTGCTCGCCCTCGGGCTTGGCGCGCTGCAGGTCGTTTTGGACAAGGGGCAGCGGGATGACTGGTTCGAGTCGCATTTCATCGTTATTCTGACGACGATCGCGGTCGCTGCGTTGGTGACCGTCATCTTCTGGGAGTGGCACCACGATCATCCCATCATCGATCTGAGGCTGTTCCGCGACCGCTCCTTCGCGACGGCCAACGTGCTCATGTTCTCGCTGGGGTTTGTGCTGTGGGGCACGACCCTGCTGATTCCGCTGTTTGTGCAGACGCTCATGGGCTATCCCGCGGAGCAGGCGGGGCTGGTGCTAATGCCGGGCGGCTTACTGATCATTGCGCTGTTGCCACTGGTGGGGTGGATGCTGGCGCGGACCGATCCGCGAAAAATGATGATCTTTGGATTGTGCTTGCTGGCCACTTCGATGTTATACATGACGCACTTCGACCTGGAACTCGGTTTCGGGACCGTTGTTTTTGCCCGGCTGGTCCAGGGCGGCGGCATGGCTTTCTTGTGGGTGCCGATCAACACCGTGGCGTATTCCTATCTGCCGCGAGAGAAGAACAACGCCGCGTCTGGACTGATTAACCTGGCGCGGAACGTTGGCGCGAGCATGGGGATTTCTTATGTCACAACGATGCTCGACCGGAGGGCGCAATTCCACCAAAACCGGCTGGTAGCGAACCTCTACCCCGGAAATCCAAACTTGCAACAGATGCTGCAGGGCACCGCCGCCGCACTGAGGGCGGACAGCGGCTCCAGAGCGCTGCCGCAAGCCTACGGTCTGCTGCAACTCCACGTTCAGCGCCAAGCGTCGATGCTGGCCTACATCGATAATTTTCAAATTCTCGCGATTGTGACCTTGTGCCTGATCCCGGTAGTCCTCTTAGTCAAGAAGCCTCGCAAGGGCGGGGCCATGGCAGTCCACTGACCTATGCACGCAAGCCTTGCCGGAGACGCACCCGGTGGCAGCTTCTGCAGGATGCGCCGCACGTTTGAATTTCCCCCAATCGCCCGCGACGGGCCCCTGTTCAGAAAATCGCCAGCGGATTCAGCGGCGAACCCGTTCCCAGGGCGATCCGCAGCGGGGCGGCCGAGAATAGAAATTCATAGCGATTCACCTTCCTGGCATGCTCGACGGCTCGTTCGAAATCCAGATTGTCGAAAATGCTGACGCCCATCGCGACGAGCGCCAGGCGATGAAGAGGGTTCGTGACCGTCGGCGGAAAGCCCGTGGGCGATACGTCATTCGGCCCGTCGCATCCGATGAAGGAAACGCCGCGTTCTTTTATGAAATACGCGACATCGGCATGGTAGCCCGCGAATCCCGTGGTGTTCGGCCAGGGTCCCACTGCGGCGCGCCGCTTCCACCGGCCCGTGTAGAGAAGGATGACATCGCCCGGTGACACTTTCACGTGTTCCAACTTTTCCATGGCCTCCAGATCTTCCCTGTGGATGGCCGTGCCCGGCTCGAGCCACCCTTGCGGAGTCGCCTTCCCCGGCAGGCGCGTTGCATCGAAGAGGATGGCTCGCGTCACCACGCCGTCTTTCAGGGCGTTGATACTCCCTTTCGGGCAGCCTGCCGCGGCGTTGATGTCTTCCATGGTCCGGCCGTTGTATCCTTTGCCGTCGACCATCATGTGGCAGTCCACGGAATCCAGATGGCTGTGAACCACTCCGTGATACGTGCCCGTATATTGGTACCGATCGGTCGTGCCCGTCGGAGTTACGTTGCCCAGAGTCCGCTCCAGAATATTCGGAGCGTCCGCCTCTTTTTCCTGCGCGATGTCGTGCGCCAGGGAAATGGTTACGCCTTCCCTTGCCGTGGCCAGCGCCTGCTTCCGTTTCGCCGGCGTGATCAGATTGGCGGCGCCCAGTTCGTCGTCCTCTCCCCATCGTCCCCAGTTGGAAAGCTCCTTCAACGCTCGGTGGTAGTCGTCTTCATTCGCGATTGTCGGACGCGCCTTGTTCTGGCCCTGCGCCTGGGGGACAGAAATCGCCGCAACCAACACAACCAAACCAATCACCGGGATTCTCATGTTTCCTCCTCTGAGCGAACTGGGAATAATGACCGCGTCCCGTTCTAAAAAGGCCGCACTTTCAATTCGTGCAGATTAGTTCAGTTATTCAAGAAGCGGATGAGCCCCGGCGCGGCACGGAAGTTAACATGACTGGCCATCTGACGGAAAGCAGCTTCAGGGTTGCCGATTGCCCGGGAGTTGGGCCGAACCCGCAAAGTTCCAGAGGTATTCAACGCGCATTTCGAGGAGGATTCGGGAGGCTCTCTTGTCGCTCTTCATACTGCAACTGAAACCGCAAGCTTCGCGCGCTACTAAGCCCGAAGCTTCGAGAGCTTCTCCGCGCAGGCGGCCAGCGTTGATTCTTTCTTGCAGAACGTGAAGCGGACTTGGCGCGCGCCCATCGCCGCATCGTCGTAAAAGCTCGAACCGGGTACGACGGCGACTCCAATTTTCTCGACCAGATATCTTGAGAAAGACATGTCGTCCGGAAAATTGAAACCTGAAATGTCCGTCATAATGTAGTAAGCGCCGGCAGGCTTGAAGCAGCGGAAACCGGCGTCGGTCAGGATGCCCAGCATGCGGTCGCGCTTTACGAGATAGGTTTCGGCGAGCTTCTGGTAGTAGCTGGGCGGCAATTCGAGGGCGACCGCGCCGGCCTGTTGCAGCGGGGCCGCGGCGCCCACCGTCAAGAAGTCGTGCACCTTGCGAATCGGGACTGATGCTTCCGGCGGGGCGATGGCCCAGCCGACGCGCCAGCCGGTGACGCTGTAGGTTTTTGACAACCCGTTGATCGTGATGGTGCGGTCGCGCATGCCGTCGAGCGAAGCCATCGAGATGTGTTTTTCGCCGTCAAAAATGATGTGCTCGTAAATTTCGTCGGTGACGGCGAAGGTGTTCCAGCGCACGCAGAGGTCGCGGATGAATTCCAGCTCTTCGCGGGAGAATACTTTCCCCGTGGGATTGTTAGGCGTGTTGACGATGATGGCTTTGGTCTTGGGGCCGAACGCGCGCTTGAGTTCGTCGCGGTCGAAATTCCAGCCCGGCGCGCGGAGCTGCACGAAGCGCGGCGTCGCTCCGGAGAGAATCGCGTCGGGACCGTAATTCTCGTAATGCGGCTCGAAGATGACGACTTCGTCGCCGGGGTTGATGATTCCCATCATCGCCGCCATCATGGCTTCGGTCGAGCCGCACGTAACGGTAATTTCGCGTTCGGGATCGACGCGCACGCCCTGCGTGCGCTCGAATTTCCGGGCGATGGCGTCGCGCAATTCCTTCGCGCCCCAGGTGATGGCGTACTGATTGATGTCGTCGGAAATGGCCTGGCGGGCGGCTTCCTTGACTTCGGCGGACGCGGGAAAATCCGGGAATCCCTGCGCCATGTTGACCGCGTCATATTTCTGGGCCAAGCGGGTCATTTCCCGAATCACGGATTCGGTGAATCGCTCGGCCTTGGCGGACAGCGTTCGCTGCGCAGCGGCCGCAACCCGGGTAGAGCCGGTGGTGGATGCTTCGCCACCGCCCGATGGCGCGCTCAACGGTTTTCTCCCGTCGCCGCGGGATGCGATTTACTCGCCGCGGCCGGATGCGCGGCCACGGTTTTCACCGAGACTTTTTTTGAGAGGCGCGCCCGCTGCCGATCAGGTGAGGGCGATGCCCCGTAGACTTGACGGTAAACTTCCGAGTTGCGAATCACGATCTGCACGTACTCCCTTGTCTCGGTGAACGGAATGGATTCCACGAACTCCGCCGTCTCGAGATAATTCTGGCCCGTCGTCCATTGCACCACGTGGTCCTCGCCCGCATTGTAGGCAGCCAGGGCCGCCTCCGGCGTTCCGAAGGACTGAATCAGATTGGCCAGGTAGCGCGAACCAAGCTGTAAATTGTAACCTGGATCGGTCAGGCGTGTGCGCGCATATCGCACTCTTAATTGGCGCGCCATTTTGAGGGCGGTCTTGGGTTCGACTTGCATCAGGCCGATCGCGCCCGCGTGCGACAATGCCTTCGATTCAAACGCGGATTCCTGCCGGATCAGTCCGGCGACCAGCATCGGATCCAGTTGATTGCGCGCCGCCTCGCTGCGCAGATTCAATTCATAGGGGAGCGGAAACGCCGCGCGCCACGCGTCATAGGGAACGTCCGCGATGCGCCGCGCCTCGAGCTGTGGAATCGCCTGCCGCACCGCAGCCATGCCGGCGCCATAATGTCCGGCCGCGATGGCGGCGCCTCCCGCGTCGATCAGAAATTTCGGCGCGTGCGTCGCTGCATATGCGGCGCGGTATTCGAGTTCCGCTGAGGAATCGAAAGCAATGTCGCTGAGCGCGCGCGCGCGGGCCTGCCGCTCCTCCGCCGCAGCCAGAACCGGCTGATCGAGCGCCGGCACTGGGGGCGCCGCGGGGATCATGGAAATAGATTCCGCGGTATCCACCGGCGAATCACCGATCCCATCCGGTTCCGGGCGGACGCGTCCGGCGGCCTTCGCGCCAAAATAGGTCAGCGGAAATCGGTTGGCGTCGGCGAGATAAAAACTGCGCGCGAGTCCCAAATTTCCAGAACGCTCGTAGGAACGCCCGAGCCAGTACAGCGCGTCCTGAACGTAGCTCGACATGGGATACCGGCGAACGTAGGCCTCCAGCATGTCCGCGGCCTCGGGCTTGCGATCCAAATAGGCGGTCCACGCCAGGCGCCACTCGGCGATGAACGCGTTTTTTCCGTCCGGGGAGATATCGAGCGAACGGCGATAAAATTCCGCGGCGCGCGCGCGGTCCAGGTTCACCCAATAAAAGTTACCGGCGCCGAATAGCGCGTCCGCGGTCCAGGAACTTTGGGGATAGCGTTTGACAAGTTGGTCGACGTCATCGAGCAACTGCGCTTCGAGTTTTTGCGTGCGATGGGCCTGCTCCATCGAGAAAATGCGCTCGGCGTCCAGCTCGGGATCGGTCAGCGAAATTTCGCTCAGTTGCTCGAGCCTTCCTCCCGATTCGACGTCGCACTGCACGATGCGAAGATCGGCGCGCTGATGATCCACGCCTGACAACTTCGGAAGCAGGTTTGCGAATTCCGTGCTGGCCTCGCGCCAGCGCTTGGCGATGTAGAACGCCTCCGCCCGCGCAATCTGCGTCTGCAACGGCACGCCGGGGAACGACTCGCCGAGCGCGGATTGCAACGCCGGGATTTGCTGCCCCGCCACCTTTGCTTCGTCGTTCAGCGGAAAGCGGTAGTAGAGGTCCAGATAATCCGCGGCCGCGGCGAAGGGTTTTTCCGCTTTCGCCGCGGAAATTTTTTCACGCGCCTGTGCGCGCAACAAAAGCAGGGCGGGCTTTGCGTTTGTATTCGGGTAGGCATCGAGCGCCGCCAGGGCGGCCTCGCTTTTTCCAATTTCCAAAGCCGTTTGCGCGAGGGAGGTCACTGTTAGTTCGGTCATCGCGCTGTTTGGAAAATCCCGCTGAATACTTTGAAGCTGCTCGAGCGCCGCTTCTTTCTGCCCCAGAGCGAGAGAGTCCTGCGCCTGCCAGTACACCACATATTCGCGGAGGAGTTTTTCGCCGACGGCTTTCCGCAACCAGCCGAGCGAAAGGTCCGGCATGTCCCGCGTGAGATCGTAGTAGCCGAGCGCGAGCGCCGCGCGGGCTCCGGTTTCATTCTTGGCATTCCGCGAGGCAAAAGCGGAGAGCGCCGCGTACGTAGTTGCGTTCGGATTGTCGCGGAGCGTGCGGGAAAGCTGCGCGAGCTGCTTTTCCAGCAGATCGGCGCCCGAAACAGCCGCAGCAGCAGCCGGTGGTTTCTTAGACGCCGCTGAATTCGTGGAAGATCTCGATGCGTGCTTCTTCGCGGAAGGCGCCGGCGTTTGCGCGCTCATTACCGGAGCGCCGCATACAAACAGCGTAACGGCTACAACGCCGGCGATAATGTGGAAGCAGACGGACTTCCCGGCAAGTGCCTTCGCACTACCGGCGCAGGACGGGAGACGGGTAGGGATATTCGCCAAGCGCTTTCGGATCTCCGCCGCCCAATATTTCCACCATCCAGTCATAAAAGTAATCCACTGGATGAGACTGGATGGCTTGGAACCGGCGATCGTATTCTTTGTGAGCCTTCTCAATGTCGTCACGCAATCTGAAACACAAATCCTTGTTCTCGCGCCCGACCCGCACGTCCTCGGGACGCAGCATCCGGATATCCTGCATGCAAACCTTGGCGACGCGGAAGGCCCGCCGGTGCAATTCTTGCTCTTCTGGTGGCAGCAAGTCGAGATTAAAAACGGGCGCTGCTTCCACCGGTGGAACCGCGGCCTGCGCTTCCACTGCCGGATGCGTCTCGATCGGAAGTTCCAGTTCAAAATCCGGCACCTGGTCATGCAACGTAACCGGCTCGGGGTCGTTCAAAAATACCGGCTCCAAAGCCGGAGCAGGTTCTACCACGTTTGGCATTTCAATAGCCGGAGAATTGCCGGGTGCCGCTGGAGCCTGAACCGCCGGTGGAATCTCCGGAACTTTCGGCGCCGGCACAACCGGCGCTGGCGCTGGCGCTGCCCAGGAGATCTCTTCTCTTGGATGCGGAGGCGGGGAAGGAGGCTGCTCAAATGCGCCGGCGGGCGGCGCGCCCATGGAAGGAACGCGCAAAGTATCCGGTTCGAACGGCATCCGCATGGCGGGCTGCAATGCCCCGGTCACAAATCGCGAAAGGACTTCGAGCGTGGCGGCCAGCGAAGCCGCCGAGGTCTGAGCGCGGATCATCGAGGGCAACGCATTGCTCGCGCGGCTGCTCGCGCAGGCGGCCACCATGTCGTTGACCGCCTGGTGCAATTCGTCGGCGGTGCGCTGGATCTTCTCGAGGTTGTCACGCAGCGTGCGCGATACCGCCTGCTCGACTGCGTTTGGATCTGCCGCCATACCCGAGCCCCTCCAATGGGTTGGCCCCAAACTCGATTATCGGAACCGCCGGCGAGTATTGTCAACTCCGCATCGGACAAGGGTTTCGGCACGCGCACGGGAGTAGGGTGCAGGTGGTAGGGGTAGGTGACAGGGAGTCAACTACGTCTCCACGCACTAGCGCTTTCCAAATCTGTTCTCTACCTCGTAACCCCTCCGCCTCCTAGCTCCCTGCATTCTGGCCTCCCGCGCTCTGCCACCTGCTACCTGCAACCTGCCCCCATCCATTCCTCCTCTCAACTGCTAACACTCAACTCTTCCGCTCGCGAAAGTGTTAAAATTAACAAATGGGGGCGACACGGTTTCGACGGAAGCTGTCGCGACTCGAAGGCATGCCGGGCGCCACCTGCCCGCAATCGGGTGGAAAACTAGAACTGCCAACTCACAGTTGGCTATGGCTGCCTAGCTTAAACTAGGCCAGCTGCGTTTCCCCGGGCTTCGCCTACGGGCCCGGCAAGAAACGTCACACAGTAGGCTGGCCGTCAAGTCTCGGTCCGGGGCGAGACGGCGAGAACCAATCGGACTAGCCGGTCGCGTTTCTTGCTCATTCTGAGCGAGGCTGGCGAAACAAACGGAATTGAGCTAAGCATGTAGGCTTCGAGCCGTAGCGCTTTTCGGACGGGGGTTCAACTCCCCCCGCCTCCACCATTTTTACGCTTTTGTTTTCAATCGGCGGGTGGCCCGGCCTTTGACTTTGAAGTTCGGGTGCCCCATCGGTCACGCTGCGTGACAGGTGGGGCTTTTGACTTTTCCGTTTGAATCACAATCGTACAAAGTAGTTCGTTCCAGCGCGCTCCAGCGGAATGGCATGTTTATTTTGTGTCAGCCACATCTTGAAGCTTTGAAATGAAGGGTTCAGGCTACGGGCGAAAATTGATTCCTTCTCTGGACCGGATTTTGACCCTACCAATCGTATTCAACTAGCGAACTGCCGGCCGAAATTCTGCTCGCTTGAGTGGGCGATCGCCCATACTTATGTAAGTGACAACGAAATCCCCAAGAAGCGTGAAGCGTTGGAGCACTGCCATTCTGTTCGCCGGCATTGTTCTCCTGAGCGGCTGCACGCGCATCTATCGCGCGTTTCTAAGCTGGAATGCGAGCCGCTACGACGGTGAAGTTCGCCGCGCCGGGCAAGCGATCTCAACCTCCGGGAATGCTGCGCAACGCTCCGCGGCATATGCCGACCGGGCTGACGCCTACAACGAAAAGGCTCACTACTTGCGACTCATGAAGGTCATCGCAGACGAGGAATACGGCAAGCTCTTCGATTCGGCCCTTCAGGATTACAACCAGGCGATCGCGCTGGACCCGGACAACGCGGAGATGTATTACCGCCGGGGAAATGCTTACTATTCGCGCGCCGGCCTGGACATGATTTACGGGCCCTACACGTCCGTTTTTCTCGCTCCGGCCAAGGCTGATTTTTCCCGAGTCGTGGCAAAGAATCCCAGAGATGCCGACGCCCTCGACATGCTGGGCTTGACCGTTGGTTCGATGGGGGATTGGACCGAGGCCCTTGCTGTTTTCGAGCGGGAGGCCACACTGAAGCCGAAGATGATCTTCCGTGTTTCCGATGCCTACTGCAATCGCGGCTCCCATTACCCCAGTGAGAAGTACGATCTGGCCATTTCGGATTTGAACCGGGCGATCCAGATGCGCGGCACATCCGATGCTTGTGAGTGCGACCCTTACAATCGTTTGTTGGCGATTTATCTTCAGACTCGGAAATACGACAAGGCGCGAGAAGTGGCCGCGCTTGCGCAGCGTTCGGGAAAGTGGATTACCCCCGAATATCTGGAACAACTAAAGGCAGCGAGCGCTAACCGATAGCTCTCGACCTGCGTCGTTTGCCATGGCACGTGTCGGCTGTAGCACCGCAAGCAAAGATTTCTTCTCGCTCAGCGCTGATTTGGACCACAATAGATTTGCCGCAAGTCTTCAGTTTTACCCCCTTCCCATTGTCGGCGATTTGACGGCGGAAGTTTTTCCTTCCACTTCCGCAACTGCTCCTTGCGCCTTGTTTTGATCGCCGGGCTCAGCAAATGCAGAAAATGCGACGAGCTATTTTCATTTCGTATGACAGACGTTTTCCCGGAGGCAATGGCCGCGCCACCGGGAATACTCCCGCACACGCCGGTAGCAGGTATTTGCGAGGAAATCGCGCGGTGCGCCGGCTTCTCCTGTTCACGATGCTCTGTACCTGCCCCGTCGCGGCGCAGCAGCCAGGCCAGGACGACTTGAGCGGACAGAGCATGGAAGAACTGGTGAAATTGAAAGTGGATTCGGTTTACGGGGCCGCCAAGTTTCTCCAGAAGACGGAGGATGCTGCAACCTCGATCACCGTGGTCACGGCCGAGGAGATTCAGAAGCATGGGTATCGAACCCTGGCGGATGTCCTGAGCGGCGTCCGCGGCTTCTACGTGATCAACGACCGCAACTACAGTTATGTGGGTGTCCGCGGATTGTCACTGCCGGGGGATTACAACGCGCGCATTCTCTTCCTGCTGGACGGCCATCGAGTCAACGACAACATTTTCGACGGAGCTTATGTAGGCACGGAATTCCCGGTCGACATCGATCTGATCGAGCGCATCGAGATCATTCGGGGGCCTGATTCCTCGGCCTATGGCACGGGCGCATTCGCGGCCGTGATCAACGTGATCACCAAGCGGGGCCGCGATTTGAGCGCGCTCGAATTTTCCGGCGAAGCGGGAACCTGGAATTCCTACAAAGTCCGAATGAGCTACGGCGACCGTTTTGACAACGGACTCGAAACCCTGCTCTCCGGCACTTTCTATAACAGCCAGGGGCACAAACAACTTTTCTTTCCGGAGTTTGACAGCCCGGCCACAAACAACGGGATCGCTGAAAACGCCGACGGTGACCAGTCTTACAGCGTGTTCGGCGACATCATCTACCGGGATTTCAACATCCATGTCGTCGGATCATCCCGCACGAAACACGTTCCCACGGCCTCCTTCGGCACGGTTTTCGACGATCCACGAAACCAAACGACGGATGCCCGCCGATACGTCGATGCCCAGTACCACCACACGTTCGGATCGTGGGAGACGCTTGGACGGCTCTCCTACGATTGGTACGGCTATCACGGAATCTACGTTTACGACTACGCAGGCAAAGGAATTCCACCGTTCACCGAAAATTACGACGCCGCCAACGGAACCTGGTGGGACTTCCAGGGAGATGCTTCCAGGGTCTTTTTCAAACGACACAAGGTCACGTTCGGCACGGAATTTAGACAGGATATCCGGCAGCAGCAATTGAATTACGACATACAGCCTTATCATTTGTACTTCGACAGCCATCTCTCCAACCGGGTCGGGGCATTGTATTTTCAAGATAAATATTCCATTCGCAAGAATCTGTCCTTCATGTTAGGTCTTCGCAGCGACTGGTATGGAATCTACGGAAACACGCTGAGCCCACGAGCCGGTCTGCACTTCAACCCGACCCCAAACACGGACCTGAAGGCGAACTACAGTTGGGCGTTCCGCGCGCCGAACGATTACGAGGCCTTCTATGCGGGCAACAACAGCAATACCGCCAATCCTGCATTGAAGCCGGAGAAAATTCGGAGTTTGGAAGTGGACGTGGAGCGCCGTTTCGGGAAGACGTATTACGTGTCCGGCGCGGGTTTCTTGAATCAGATTGACGATTTGATTGAACAGAGCATCGATCCACTCACCGGCAACCCGCTTTATTCCAATTCGACGCAAGTGCAGACGAAGGGAATTGAATACGAGGTGGGCGCCAGGTGGCCGGGCGGCCTGGAAGGGTCCATATCACACTCCATTCAACATACTCGCGACGTGTTGACCGGCGATGATTTGCCCAATTCACCGAGACAATTGGCCAAGGCAAATTTCAGCGTTCCTCTCCTGCAAAAAAAGCTCTTTGCCAGCGTCGATGCACAGTATACGAGCAGGACAAGAACCGTCGCGCAAACGGAGTTGGGCGGATTCTTCCTCGTGAACCTTACTCTCTTCAGCCGCAAAATTACGGAAAAGATCGATTTCTCCGGAGGTCTCTACAATCTCCTGGACAAGCGGTACGCCGACTCCAGCGGCCTCGAACATGTGGAAGTCTCGATTCCTCAAGACGGACGAAGCTTCCGTTTAAAGCTGACCTATCGCCCTCATGTGGATTCGAAATAGGGACGGAATAGAAACCGTCCATTTGGCAAAACATGAATCTTCAACGCCGATCACGAAAGAAACCGCCCACGACGACAGGGAGGAGGTTTCTTGCCCGCTTGATCAATAGGCTGCCTATCCTCTCCTTCGTTTTCTTTCTGGCGCATGTCCTGGTACCCGGGATCGCCGCGGCGCAGGAAGACTCCGTGGATGAATACAAATTGAAGGCAGCCATGCTCTATAACCTGACGCATTTCGTTGAATGGCCAGTCTCGGCTTACCCCGATCGTCAGGCGCCCATCTCTTTGTGCATTCTGGGGCAAGATCCATTCGCGATCTCTCTAGCTTCCGCCACCCCCAAAGAAACCGATAACGGCAGGCCCATGGTCGTTCGTCATCTTCAAAGTGACAAGGAAATCCGGGGTTGCCAGATCCTTTACATCAGCTTGTCGGAGAGGAAGATCACCGCGCACATCTTCGCGACCCTGAATGGGTCCTGCATCCTCACGGTCGGAGAAATGACGCAATTCGCCGCGCGCGGCGGCATCATTCAATTCTCCATGGAAGATCAACATGTGCGTTTCGATATCAACCTGGAAGCGGCCTCCCGGGCGGGGCTCAAGATCAGCTCCAAACTGCTGGCGCTGGCGCAAATCGTGAATAACTAATGCGCTCCGGGGGATCTGGAGGGGCCTAGATGCGTTCGTACATGGATTTATCGATCCGCCAGAAGCTCCAAACGATCGTCATGGCCACCTCTGGCGCTGCCCTGCTCGTAGCCTCCGTCGTGTTCGCCCTGTTCGACCGGTCCACCTTCCTGCGCGCGAAAACGCAGGACCTCAGCGCCGCGGCAAGAATGGTTGGATCGAACAGCACAGCGGCTTTGAGCTTTGGGGATGCGCAATCGGCGGGGGAAATTCTGTCCGCCTTGCAGGCCAAGCAGAATGTGACCCACGCCTGCATCTATAACAAGGACGGCGCTGTCTTCGCCAGCTATAGCCGCGACGAGGCGCGCAACGATTTCACTCCTCCCCCGGTGCAAATCCAGTCCAGTGCGATCGTCGGGGAAAACATGGTCCTGTTTCAACCCATCACCCTGAATGGCAAATCTATTGGGACGATTTTCATAGAGGCGGATCTTCTGGACCTCCATGCGCGTCTTACCAGGTTCCTGGAGATAGATCTCCTCGTCTTGCTTGCTTCCCTGGCGGTCGCGTTCTTATTGTCCTCCCGGCTTCAGCGCGTAATCTCAGGCCCAATACGGGAGCTGGCAGATACAGCTTTGTCGGTCTCCTCCAGAGAAAACTATTCCATCCGTGCAACCAAGCGAGGCGAGGACGAGATAGGGCTCCTCATTGACCAATTCAACAGCATGCTCGATCGCATCCAGCAGAGAGATACGGAGCTGCAGGAGGCGCACAATGAACTGGAAAACAGGGTCCTCGAGCGGACTTCGTTCCTTAACGCGCTGATTGAGAACAGCCCGCTTGCCATCCTGGTGTTGAATTCCGGGAAGAAAGTCCAATTGTGCAATCCCGCCTTCGAAATACTCTTTCAATGCGCCCGGCAGGAAACTATCGGGAAGCCCGTCGCCGAGCTGTTTCCGAACGAGAAAACGCTGGCCGAAGCGAGCGTTGATTCCGGAGCGATTTCCAATCGGACCCCGGTCAGTTTGACCACGCGCCGAAAGCGGAAAGATGGGAGTTACGTCGATGTGGAGCTTCACCTTGTGCCGTTGACTGTGCAAGGAAGAGTGCTCGGCTCGCTGGGCATCTATCAGGACGTAACGGAGCGGGGTGTGCTGGAAAAGCAGCTTCGCATGGCCCAGAAGATGGAGGCCGTCGGCCGGCTTTCCGGAGGAATCTCCCACGATTTCAACAATCTCCTCGGGGTTATCCTCGGTTACATCCAAGTCATAAAACGAAATCTGGTTTCCGGGAATTCTTTGTACGAGTACGCCGAGGAAATCGAAAAAGCCAGCCAGCGCGCCGTGGCGCTGACCCGGCAGCTTTTGGCCTTCAGCCGCCAGCAGGTTCTGGAGCCGGTGATTTTAAACCTGAACACGCTTGTTGCCGATATGCAAAAGATGTTGCCCCGTCTGATCGGAGAAGACATCGACCTGAATTTGATCCTGGACCCGGCCCTCGGCCAGGTCAAAGCGGACCCGGGACAACTGGAACAGGTCGTGATGAATCTTGCTGTCAACGCGCGGGACGCCATGCCGGATGGCGGCAAACTGACCATCCAGACTTCCGACGCCGAAATCGATGTGGCTTTTGCGAGAGAGCATCCGGGTTCAGTCCCGGGTAAGTATGTGATGCTGGCCGTCACGGATATTGGCACGGGAATGGACCCGGAAACGCAGGCGCAAATTTTCGAGCCGTTTTACACCACGAAAGGACGAGACAAAGGAACCGGACTGGGCCTCGCCACCGTATATGGCGTGGTCAAACAAAGCAACGGGTACATCACCGTCGATTCCGAGAAAGGAAAAGGATCTTCCTTCACGATTTATTTGCCGCGGATCGAACAGAACGTCCCAGCCCCATCCAAGAGCAGCCCTGAACCGAACAGTGTCCGCGGATCCGAAACCATTTTACTGGTGGAAGATGCGGAGCCTTTGCGCAGGCTGGCGGATTTGTTCCTGAAGGAAAACGGGTATCGGGTCGTGACGGCGGCCGACGGTTCGGAAGCTCAGCAGGTCGCCTCGCAAATCTCCGGCCCGATCGATCTCCTGCTCACCGACGTAGTGATGCCGGGAATCAACGGGCGCGTTCTGGCGGAACGCCTGGCACCCAGCCACCCCGCGATGAAAGTCCTTTACATGTCCGGATACACGGACAGCTTTATCGCCGGACATGGAGTCCTGGAGCCGGGCACTCACTTGCTGCGCAAGCCTTTCACGGAGGAAGTCCTGATACGCAAAGTGCGCGAGGTGTTGGATGGGAACGGTGAATCGAAGAAGACAGAAAGCGCGGCAGGCGCCGAATCCCCGGTGGCAGCCGGACCTGACGTCAAATTGAACTGAGCAGATAGGAGAAGATCGCGCCATGCAAAAATTGCTGATCATCGATGATGAGGCGCCGATTCGGCGTCTGCTGCGAATCAATCTCGAAGATCGCTACCAGATCGTCGATACGGGTGACCCGGAACTCGCGCTGGCCTCGGCCCTGCAGAGCAAACCCAACGCCATCCTGCTCGATTTGAGAATGCCCAATTATTCCGGGTTCGAGCTTTGCCGGACATTCAAATCCATAACTTCCACGCAGTTGATTCCTATCATCATCGTGACGGGGGAAGCCGGCGCCAACACAAAATTATACTGCGAGGAACTCGGCGCCACGGCGTACTTCGAGAAACCGATCGACTTTGCGGCCTTGCGAGACGGCTTGGCGAAAGTGTTGCAAGCCGCTCAGCCCGAGCGGCGAAGCGAAGTGCGCATTCGCCTGCGAGTCACGGTGAAGGTGCAAGGACACGATCTTCATGCGAAATTATTCGAGGACCGGTTCGAGGAAATGTGCGCCACCGAGAACGTCAGCCGCAGCACATTCTTCTGCGGCTGCAAGGCTCACTTGAAGGCGGGTTCCGAAGTTGCGGTGTCCCTGGTGAGTGGAGGGCCGAAATTCATCGGCATGGCGCGCGTGACCAGGTGCGATGACACC
>CAWCZV010000012.1:0-759730 GCA_963800095.1 uncultured Acidobacteriota bacterium | reverse complement strand
GTTCCTTTTTCAATTCAATTCTGTTCCCAAAATGACGATGAACTGGAAGGGCCGCATGGCGTGGAGAATCGTGGATTTTCCATGGGCACTTGGATTTCGGCAAGCAAGCCGCGGAGTCGCGTCCTTATTGAGACTCCCTCCGGACATTGCGGGTAAAAGCTGGCGAGGCGCCTCGCTCGACGTTAAGGTAGTGCGTGAAACCATTGGAACCGCGGGCGCGGTGGTAAAAGAGATGGCCGGGGAAAACACGCCGATGACGTGGTGTTGCGGGTTGAAATCGAGGGCAAAAGCTCAGTGATTACCCTCGGATTTAATTATTCCCAGATGCATGATTCCTCTGCGTGCATCGCCCGGGACGGTGAACTCCTTTTTGCTGTGGCGGAGGAACGCATCAGCCGGATCAAACACGATGCCGGCTTTCCGCACAACGCCATTCGCGCTTGCCTCCATTTTGCTGATGTGCGGCCCGATCAACTCGACGCAATCTGCGCGGGCTGGCCGGCGCCCCATCGAATGTTATTGACTGACCTGAAAAGTTTTGCCAAAGGTCAATTTCCACTTCAACTATCGACAATTTACTGAATGTCACTCGATCGTTTGCCAGCATGGCGCACCAAAATGGCGGATTCAAGCGTTTTACGCATCATTTCGGTCCCACCAAGGCGCAAATGCGGTTTGTAGACCACCATCTGGCCCACGCCATCAGTGCCTACTCCTACTCAGGTTTCGACAATGCCGCCGTCGTTGTGATGGACGGCCGCGGCGCCTGGGAAGCAAGCTCCATCTGGTACGGCCATGACGGCAAGCTCGATCATGTGCTCACGATTCCGTGGCCGAATTCGCTGGGGCTGTTTTACGCACAATTCACGCAATACCTCGGATTCGTTCCCAATAGCGATGAATGGAAGGTCATGGGCCTGGCGCCGTATGGAAGTCCCGGCGTGAATCTGAGTGAATTCATCTCGCTAAATCACGAGACCTATCGCGTCAATGCGCCGCTTCTGTTCGAACGCAACAACGGCACCTCGGCCATCGCCAAGCGGCTTGGCCCCGAGCGGACGCCCGAAAGCGAAATCGACGACAGTTTCAAGAACATTGCCTTTGCCGTGCAGGACGCCTGCGAGGCCGCCATGCTGGCGCTGGTGAAGCTGGCGACGGAGAAAACCGACTGCCGCAACGTGTGTCTCGCCGGAGGCGTGGCGCTCAACTCGAAAGCGAACGGAAAGATTCAAGCATCGGGCATTGTCGACCATATTTTTGTTCAGCCCGCGGCTTCGGATGACGGCGTGGCGCTCGGTGCCGTGTTTGCGCCTTACCTGGACGGCGGCGGCCGGTTGCCCATGAAGCCGCTTCGCCACGTCTACCTCGGCCCCGAATTTTCCGATGCGGAAATTGAAAAGGCGCTGCGGACCTACAAGCTCCGCGCGGCGAAGCTGAATGATATCGCCGCAACCACCGCCGAACTTCTCGCCAATGGAAAAATCATCGGGTGGTTCCAGGGGCGAATGGAGTTTGGCCCGCGCGCGCTCGGACACCGCTCGATCCTGGCCGATCCGCGCGATCCGGAAATGAACGCCAAAGTGAACAACGCGGTCAAATTCCGCGAATGGTGGCGCCCGTTCGCGCCCTCCATGCTGAAGGAAGTGGCGGGAGAATACCTCGAACATGCTTGCGATTCACCGTTCATGATTCTCACGAATCCGGTGCGCCCCGAAAAGCGCGATGTCATTCCGTCGGTCACGCACGTCGATGGAAGCGCGCGCCCGCAAACGGTGGAAAAAGAAATCAGCCCGCTGTACTGGAATCTCATCAACGAATTCGGCAAGCGCACGGGCGTGCCCGTCCTCATGAACACATCGTTCAATCTGCGCGGCGAAGCGATCGTGAACACGCCCACCGACGCCATTCGCACGTTCTTCAGTTCCGGCATGGACGCCCTCGTCATCGGTTCCTACCTGGTGGAAAAGTGAGCGTTGAGAAGGCGATCCTCCTGCTCGGACGGCGGGACGAGCCCACCGACGGCGTAGCGGATTATTGCGAAAAGCTGCGCGAAGCCGGAAACCAGTGCGGACTTTCCTTCGAGATCGTGCCAGTTCATTGGGCTGAAAAAGGATGGCGCGATGCCCTCGCCGAGTTGCGCAAAGCAGCCGCGGCTTGGCGCGACCGCTGGGTTCTTCTTCAATACACGACACTGGCGTGGTCGTCCCGCGGCTTTCCTCTGCGTGCGCCTCATGTTCTCGATGTTCTGCGGCAAATGCGGCGCTCGCCCTGGCGTCGTTTTTCACGATTTCATGCCGGCGCGCGGTTCGGGCATCGTTGGCCATGCCCGCGCCTATTCCCAGCTTCGCGTCCTGCGCCAGCTTTATGCGCGCTCAAATTTGGCTGTCTTCACGGTTCCGGTCGACAAGATCACGTGGCTTCCCCCACGGCATGACAAGGCAGTATTCATTCCTGTCGGATCCAACTTCCCTGAACTCGATCGCAAGGCCACCAACAATGACGCGCTGCCGTCGAGTGGATCGACCGTTGCCGTTTTTGGCATTACGGGCGGCGCACAAGGTGTTGAGGAAGTCGGAGATATCACCTATGCATTGAAGTGCGTCCAGTCCAAAGGTGTCCGCTTGCGCCTGATCGCAATCGGGAGAGGAACCGCCGTATTTGAAGACGAATTGCGCAAAGCGCTGGACGGTTCGGGCATTGAGCTCTCCATGCTCGGATTGATGCCTGCCGAAGTTTTGGTTCAGGCTCTTGCAAGCGCTCAGGTGTTGCTGTGCGTTCGCGGCCATGTGTCCAGCAGGCGCGGCAGCGCGATTGCCGGAATCGTCTGCGGCGTGCCCATCGTCGGCTATCGCGGAGCGGAGACCGGTTTTCCGATTACCGAGGCCGGCGTAAAGTTGGTTGACCTGCGCGATCGCGAAGGACTGGTGCAAGCCCTGGCCGAGGTTTTGACCAATGAAAATTTGTACCGGGAGCTGCGGCAACGCAATGCAATGGCGGCGCAGCAATACTTTTGTTGGAATGCCATTGCGTCCCAGTTTGCTAGCGCCATGTCTGGCCGATAACTTTGTGGATTGTTGTAGCGCCGGCGTCTCGCCGGCACTTTTCCAAAGTGTGGAGGTCGGAAAAATCGCCGGCGGGACGCCGGCGCTACAAAAGCTCCATCGCCACTTGCGTGTAATAGTCCCCCGCCGCTCCCAACGCTTTGCACGAGCGGCCAAAAGCGGAGCAGTAGTCCTGAAAAGCTCGCCACTCATGCAATGGATTGGCGAACTCGTCAAAGATCAGGATCGAGCCCGGCCGCAAGATGGGGTCGAGCGTGGCCAGGGTATAGAGTGTGGAAGAAAACAGATCTCCGTCGTTATGAATCACCAGCCTGGAGCGAGGAGTGAAATCCTGCAAAAACGGGCGCAAGGTTTCGTTGAACCAACCCTTCACAAAACGGATGCGAGGGTCGGAGGTTTGAGGCACGACTCCTCCGACGGACATTGCTCCCTTTTTTGACTCGCCCGTAACGCTGACCCAATCCTCGGGAATCCCTTCAAAAGAATCGAATCCAAAGAAGCGGCTATCGGGGTGGGCATTGAGACCGCTCCACTTGAAAAGCGAGTCCCCATAACGCACTCCAAACTCGAGATAGTCGATTGGTTCTCCAGCCAGCACTTTCGACTGCATATCGGCGTAAAGTTCAAATCTGTGCTTAAAGTACGGAATGGGTTCATTGGCTTTCAGCCACTGATGCAATTGCGTGTTGCCGCCCAAAGCGTTTAGAAACTCTCCTTGGTTCCTGAACATCGCCCAGGCCAGGCGCTTTCTACGCGACTCGCTCATCAGCAGCAAAAGCTTCTTCATCATTCCTCCGTGTCATCTGCAAAGAGAGCGCCCGTCGTTCCGGCCACGAGCAGATAATCGCCAAATGCCGCGTCCTCTGAAATTCAAAGGCAGAATTTCAATTGATCGACGACTGCAGTTCTATGCCGTTTGAATCGATGGCATCAGGTCTCGCTCCACAAGCTGCCCGAACAACTCAACTTGCGCGGGAGAAAGATTCAGGTTCCAGGACCGCTCTTACATTCCTGTTCACTCGCGACGCGTCCTTGGATGAAAACAGCACAAGTCCATTCGGGTTCGCTTGAACCGAATAGTTTAGCATCAGCGCGGAGATTGTTTCGTCCCTTGGAGCAATCCACGGCAAGTTCTGCGGACCAGTTTCCCGCGATTTCGCCATGAGCTTTGAGGAAAGCTGAAACCGAATGATAACTCGCGCTGAGCGATCCGAAGGTGATCGTGAGCCGATGTGGCCCGCCTCGGGGAAGCCTTTCCACATTCCGATGGAGCACGCTGTTCTCAAATTGCACGATACTGCAAAGTTCCGGCTGGCATTGCAAGGCCCGCAAGACAGTTTCGATTCCCGTTGCCAATCCAAAGTAGCGAATTTTTCCGGCTTTGACGGCGTCCGTCAGGAATGCCACTAACTCATCGGGTGAATTCTCGGAGACCGCATATTCATGCAGCAGGAAAAAATCGATGTAATCGGTGCCCAGTTCGCGAAGACTTGTTTCGAGACTGGTCTTCGCGTCTTTCACGCTGAAGGCGCCGCTCTTTACGAGTCCTTGCGCCCGGCGCCGCAGGAAACCGCGCGCGGCGGGCACGACCTGCACGAGCCGCCGCCCCGCTTGCATGGCAAATCCCAACACACTCGTGCGCCGTGGCGGTTCGATGCCGAACTTCGTGGTAATCGTGACCTGCGCGCGGCGGGATTTCGCGAAGGTTCCCAGCAACCCTTCGGCTTCCCCGTATCCGTAGTAGCGGGCAACGTCAAAGTGACGCACTCCCGCATCAAACGCTGTCCCAAGCAGATGAAGCGCGTTCTTCTCGCCAACGCTCGCCAGGCCGCTACAGCCAAATCCTATGACGGGTATTTGGATGTCTATGCCCGGTACAGCAATCGCTCTCATCCCTTTCCCCTTTGCGTTGGAGGTTTGTCTCGTGCCGCGGGCAGTATACACTGGCCACAATTGCCTTCGATAAGGTTCACCATTCGTGCCGATTCCTTTCCATTGGCCGGCGCTGTGCAATTGCCAGGACAATCCATCCAGGTAACGTTGGAACTCTTGACTCGTTCAGGATAAAGTTACGATGCTCAAGTGGCGCAGGCTTCAGCCTGTGGGGGTTTGGTCCTTGCTTGGACCAACCCCCATAGGCTGAAGCCTGCGCCACTTAAGTCTTGCGCGTAACGCAGTTCAGATCGTCTGGAATGCCTGCGCCAACCGGCTAAGGTTGTGAGGAACGAATGGGAGTCAAGGAGCTGCGCCCCGGGATGAATTTGGAATCAGTGGAATGGCTGAGATGCATCGCGTGTGGCGCGCCCCTCCGTGTGCAATCCGCTTCTCCTGCTGAAAATAATGGAATCGTCACCGAGGGAAAGTTGATCTGCACCTCCTGCGGACGTATTTTTCCCATCGTGCGGTCGATAGCGAGGTTTGTTCCCAGCGAGGGATACGCCCACAGCTTTGGATACCAGTGGAACTACTTCGACAAGACCCAACTCGACAGCCACATGGGCAACGACTTGAGCCGCGAGCGCTTTTTCGCCACGACGCAATGGCCCCCCAAAATGGACGGGCAGGTGATTCTCGAGGCAGGCTGCGGCATGGGCCGCTTCACCCAGATCGCGCTCGAAACCGGCGCTGAACTATTTTCCTTTGATTTGAGCGACGCCGTGGAAGCGAATCTCCGCAATAACGGCGATTCCCCCCGCGTCCACATCGTGCAGGCCAGCATCTACGAAATTCCTTTCCGGAAGGAATCGTTTGACAAAGTGTTCTGCATGGGAGTCCTGCAACACTGTCCCGACGTGCGCGCCGCATTCATGAGTCTGGTGCCTTTCCTGCGGCCGGGCGGCGAGATCGTGATCGACGTTTATCAAAAGCACGCGGGACTCTTTCCATCGTTGAAATATTGGGCGCGCCCCTTTCTCACCTGGATGGGTCCCAAAGGCGTTCACAGATTTCTCTCGCTGGTGATTTCCCCGGCGTTTTATTTGAAAAAGGCGCTTTACAAGGTGCCGCTCGTGGGAAAACCGATCGGCAATCTCATTCCTATCGGCCCGGTATCGCATGCGCCAAGATTAATTTTCACGGACGAACAGCTGGTTCAGGTGAAAATCCTGAGCGCCCTCGATATGTTCTCTCCCGTGCACGACCATCCGCAGACGCTCGACACCGTGCGCCAGTGGTTTTCCGACGCGGGCCTCGTGGATGTTTACATCGGAACCGGATTCAATGGGATCAACGCAAGAGGAAGAAAGCCATGAACGCGCCGGAAGACTTCGAAGCCGGGAAAAGTTTGCGTTTCTCCGGGCTGAGTTCCGGCACCATGGCGCGAGGGTCGTCCGAAGCCGCAAACGCCGAAGGCGTCGCTGCCGGGCACCGGCGACGTATTCTCATCCTGGCGTCACATGTGATTCAGTACTCGTCGCCACTTTTCCGCCGAATGGCGCAGGATCCGCGTCTCGATCTCCAAATCGCCTACTGCACGCTGCAAGGCGCGAAACCCGAGATCGACCCGGAATTCGGCGTGGAAGTTGCCTGGGACACATCCGTGCTGGAGGGCTATCCGTGGGTCCACTTGCCGAATCGCTCGCCCATCCCAGGATTGGGGCGCTTCTTCGGATTGTTCAATCCCGGTGTGTGGGGGCTCATTTGCAAGAGTCGCTTTGATGCCGCCATTCTTCCCGGCTATTTTTACTTCACAGCATGGATTGCCATCGCAGCGGCAAAATGGAGTGGCACTCCGATTCTTTTCATAACGGATTCGCACAGCCTGCGAACCTGGAGAACGCAATCCCCCTGGAAGCTTCGATTCAAGAAGTGGCTGGTGCGGCGGATTTTTTCGCTGGCGAGCGCGATCCTGGTTTCCTCCTCCGGAGGTGTGGAGTATTTGAAGTCCCTCGGCTTTTCGAGCGACCACATTTTCCTCGTCCCTACAGCAGTCGACAACGATTGGTGGACCGAGCGAGCGGCGAAAGTTGACCGCAGTGCGGCGCGCACTGCATGGAACATTCCGGCCGATGGGACTGTAGCGCTCTTCTGCGCCAAGCTTCAGCGCTGGAAAGGTCCTATGGATCTGCTAGAAGCGTTTGGCCGGGCGAATGTTCCGAATTCTCATCTCGTTTTTGTCGGCGATGGGCCCGAACGAAGTAATCTCGAATGCAGGGCAAAACTGTTAGGCCTTGAGGACCGCGTTCGATTTCTTGGCTTTCTAAACCAGTCGCAACTCCCCTCGGCCTATTGCGCTGCGGATTTGTTTGTCCTGCCATCGTTATTTGAACCTTTCGGATTGGTAGTCAACGAGGCCATGCTTTGTGGTTTGCCCGTTGCGGTCAGCGATCGAGTGGGAGCAAGATTCGATCTGGTGCGTCCGAAAGAAAACGGCTACGTTTTCCCCGCGGGAGATGTGGAGGCATTGACTGGGATCCTGAAGGAAATTCTTCCGGATGCGACAAAGAGGGCACGCCTGGGGGCTGCCGCGCGGCAGCGCATGGAAACATGGTCACCACGGGAATACATTGATAGCGTGGTGCGCGCAGTCAATTTGGTACCAAGGGGCGGCGGTTCCTCTTGAAGAACGGTAGCTGGTAGCTGAGCCTTGCTGGAAACCAGAGCTATCCGTTTCATCCGTCCTGTTAAAGCCACAGTTTGCCCGGACCTGGAATACAATCAGAATGTTCCAAGGTGCGATACTCGTATCTGCTCTACATGTGAATTTCGACAATCGCGTAGCAATCTAAGTTTCCCCGTTGCGGTACTCATGGCACGCAAGCATAATCAGCAGGGGGAGCAGATCACCGCAGGCAGAATATGCAGCTAACAACCGCAGGATCCCTGAGCGGCAATCGACAGATCAAGGCTGCAGTGATGGGCCTGATCGTTGTGGGCGTCATTTGGGAATTGGCAAGCTGGATCGTCGCTGGCTCCGATCGGAATTTGATCGTGTTCGGATTGAGCCTGGTGATTGTTGCACTCGTTCTTCATATCCTAAATGATTGGCGCAGTGGCGTTCTTCTATTCTTGCTTTGGCTCCTGTTTGAGGATCTCGCCCGCAAGTATCTTGGCAACAGCATGACAGTATATTTTGCTAAGGACCTCCTGGTTGGAATTGCCTACCTTTCGTTCTATCTCGCAAAACGTCGGCGGGAAGTGGACATTTTCAAGTTTCCTTTCCTCGTTCCGCTCTGGATTTTTTTCGCGCTTGCATTCGTTCAGGTCTTCAATACATTCTCCCCGAACATAATGTATGGTTTGCTGGGCTTGAAACTCTATTTCTACTACGCCCCGCTGATGTTTCTCGGCTACGCGATGTTGAAGGGCCCGGAGGACTTGGATCGTTTTCTCAAGGTGAGTTTGATTGCTGGGATTTTGATATCAGGTTTGGGAATTGCCCAATCCGTTCTGGGAGTGAGCTTCCTGACGCCGGAAGATAGTGCGGCAGAGCTCTATACATTATCTCATGTAGTAAGATTCTCACCAGTGACTCACAAGGAGATATTTGCTCCAAGTTCCGTTTTCGTCAGCGCAGGCCGCTTCTCCTACTATTTGATCCTGCTTTGGATTTTGGCGATGGGCGCCCAAGGGTATCTTCTGCTCAGCCGGAAGCCGGGCGCCAAGTATGGCTTTTGGGGGATAGGAGTCGTTACTGTCGCCGTCATGATCACTGGGACTCGTACCCCATTCGTTTTCGTGATTGGCAGCGCCTTTGTGATGACTGCCGCTTTTCTCTGGGGTGCCCCCTGGAGGTGGGGGCAGGGCCGTCGCATGGTGACGGCGCTTCGCCGGGGCTTCCTGATCGGTGGACTTGGCTTGATTCTCATGGTCGAAGTATTTCCCACGGTCATAGGCGGGAATTGGTCTTTCTTTACCGAAACGCTCTCGTTGCATGGCGAAGGTTCCGAGCTCATACACCGATCCTGGGATTACCCCGTGCAAAATCTTATGGGCGCCATCCAAGAGGGAGAATTGCTCACTGGACACGGGACAGGCTTATCCTCCTTGGGAATGCAATATGTTTCCAGTTTCTTAAACCAGCCCCCGCCGGTGTTTAACGTGGAAAGCGGTTACGGGTCCCTCATCGTGGAGATGGGCATTTTTGGAGTTATTCTGTGGTTTGTTTGGGTTTCGGGGTTGCTCTGGCAGGGGTGGAAGATCGTTCGAAATCTTCGCGAATCCGTATATTTTCCATTGGGTTTTGCAATTTGGTGGTATGCGGTAGTGGATCTTGTCCTGCTCATGTACTTCGGATTGCAAGCCTATCAGAATTTCGTGAATAACGCATACCTCTGGCTGCTTATCGGGGTATTGTATCGCCTGCCTAAACTCTCACAAATGCCACAGCCTGTCCCCATTCCCAAACACCTGCGCGAAGTGCCACGCTGGCGACTCGCGCTGGTTGGAAAATAGACTTCGTGTGCGGCATTGCAGGGATTGCGACGACTCATTCTGACGAGTCGTTGCGCCCGGCCGCGGACCGCATGGCCGCCTCCATGAAGCACCGCGGTCCTGACAGCCAGGGTGTCAAGGAATTTCATTTGTGTTTCCTGGTGAACGCGCGCCTCTCCATCATCGATCTTAGCGATCGCGCGCGTATGCCCATGTCTAGCCCGGATGGCCAGACCTGGATCACCTACAACGGCGAAACATATAACGCCCGCGGATTGCGCGCCGAACTTGAACAGCTCGGCCATTCCTTCCACACCACCTCGGACACGGAGGTTGTCCTTCATCTCTACCTTGAATTTGGCGAGCGTTTCGTCGAAAAACTTCGCGGCATGTTTGCGTTCGCAATCTGGGATGACCGCGAGCGCAAACTGGTTCTCGGGCGTGACCGCTTGGGCATCAAGCCTCTTTACTTGCACGAGTCCGGCGGCCAGTTCGTTTTTGCTTCCGAACTCAAGACGCTGCTTACCTCCGGCCTCGTGCCCCGCAAGCTTGACCCCGCGGGCCTTCGCGCGTTTCTTCAGCTGGGGCATATTCCTCCTCCCTGGTCCGCGATCCGCGGAGTAACTCCGCTCGCGCCCGGCCACATTGGAGTCTGGAAGGACGGCGAGTGGCGAACGGAGCCGTACTGGTCGCTTTCCCCCCATTCTTCGCAGCCCTTCTCGAAGGATCATCTGGCCGCCGATCTTTCGAGCGTTCTGCTCGACGCGATGCGAAACCATCTCGTCTCGGACGCGCCCGTGCTGATTTTTTTGAGTGGCGGAACGGATTCGGCTTGCCTCGGCGCGCTGGCGCGTGCCGCCGGAGCGCAGAATCTCTCGGCGATGACCATCGGTTTCGGCGAGGCCGAATTCGACGAAAGCAAGCTGACCCGCCGCACGGCGGAAGCGCTCGGCATCCCGCTCGAGGTCGTGACACTCGAGGCGCGCCGCGTGGAAGCCGACCTCGACCACGCCATCTGGGCTCTCGACGAGCCTTCCGTGGACGGATTGAACTCCTACTGGATTTCGAAACTGGGAGCGGAAGCCGGATTTAAGGTCGCGCTATCGGGGCAAGGGGGAGATGAGTTGTTCGGCGGGTACGAATCCCTCGCCTGGTTCGAACGGTTCAACAAGGTTGCGCGCTGGGCCAGGTCATTCCCTGCGGTCCCGTTCGGCCGCCTGCTCGATCAGAACGCTTTTCCGTTTCGCTGGAGGAAACTTTCCTACTTGATTGGCGCCGACGATCCGTTCGTTGCCGCGCAGCTTGCCGTGAAGGTGTTATTTCTGGATCGGGACGTCGGCGAGTTGATGTCCCCCTCATTTTCCCGCAACGGCCACCACGCGGAAGCGAAGGACCATTTGACATACTGGTCCAAGCAGGTCGAGAACGAAGATCTCCGCGAGCGCCTCGCCTTCATGGACATTCACACGCACCTGGAGCCGCGCCTGCTGCGCGACCTGGATGCCATGAGCATGGCTCACAGCATCGAAGTCCGGCCGGTATTTCTCGATCATCGCGTTGTGGAGTTTCTGCTTCCCGTGCCGTCGAGCGTTCGCATGCAGCAGAAGCGGCTTCTGCTGGACGCCGCGAAGGCATTCCTGCCTCCCGCTCTCCTGGCGGATTTGGGGGCCCGCCGGAAACGCACCTTCACGTTTCCGTTTCAGCGCTGGCTATCGCATGATTTGCGCAATGTGTTGAAGGAAGCGTTTGCTCCGGACCGGCTTCGCCAGACCGGCATCCTTGAGCCCGCCACCGTGAATCGCCTCTGGGATCGCTATGAGCGGTCGGAGGGCGCCGTGGGCTGGTCGCGCATCTGGACCCTTTTTGTTCTCGAGCGCTGGTGTGAACTCATGCAGGTCAGCCCGTAGGGAGCGCTGCAAACGAATGCCACCCGTCCGGATTGCCATTGTTTCTCCTTTCATCGATAAACGCCACGGAACCGAGCGGCGAATCGCCGAATGGATCACCCGCCTGCCGCGAGAATACGAAATCCATATTTACAGCCAACGCGTCGAAAACGTGGACCGCACCCGCATGCGATGGCACCCGATTCCCCGGATCCCCGGGCCTCACCTGTTGAATTTTCTCTGGTGGCTCGCCGCCAATCACCTGTGGCGGTGGTGGGATGCGCAGGTGCGCGGGCTTCGGCCCGACCTGGTTTACACGGCGGGAACGAATTGCTGGGATGCGGATCTGATCTCCGTTCACATCGTGTTTGCCGAATTTGTCCGCATGTCCGAGCATGAATTGCGGTTCCTGGGCAATCCCCTTCGTTTCTGGCCCCGGCTAATTCATCGGTGGCTTTACTATCGGCTCATCATTTTTCTCGAACGCCGCATGTATACGAATCCGAAGACCGGTCTCATTCTGATCGCAAGAAAGACGGCAGACGATTTGAAGCGTCATTACGGCATCGATGGCCCTTTGCCGATCGTCTACATCGGCCTCGACCACAAGATTTTCAACCGGGAATTAAGGCTTCGTAACCGGCCCGAGGTCCGCAGGCAACTCGGCTTCGGAGAAGACAAGTTTGTTCTTGTGCTCGTCGGCAACGACTGGAAGAAGAAAGGCCTCGTCGCTTTGATTGAAGCGCTCGCGCAACTGAAGGAATTGCCGCTGGCCCTCGTCGTTGCGGGCAAGGACGATTCGGCTCCCTACCAAAGCCGGATTCGAGAACTGGGACTGGAAGGAAAAGTGATGTTCTGCCCGTCTCGCGCGGACGTGCAATGGTATTACGCCGCCGCGGATGTGTACGTTGGCCCGTCACTCGAAGACACGTTTGCGCAGCCTCCCGCCGAAGCAATGGCCTGCGGCTTGCCCGTGATCACTACCGCCACCAACGGAACAGCCGAAATCATGACCGACGGTGTGGATGGATTGATTCTGCAGGATCCAAATGATGTTGCGGGCCTCGCCGAACGGATTCGATGGCTCTACGAGCATCCCGAACGTAGGGAAAGCATCGCCGCGAAGGCCGCCGTGACCGCCGGGGAATATACGTGGGAGCGCAATGGCGTCGAGATGCGCGCTATTTTTGCAAGTGCGCTTGATCGCCGGGGTGGGAAAAGCAGTTCTTCTCCTGTGCAAGAAAACACGAAGTAGATTCGCGCTATCTATGCCCGCTGGCTTGGATCGGCGGCGAGATACCACGCGACAAACTGCTTAAGACCTTCCTCCAGCGTTGTTTGCGGCAGGTATGCGCATCGAGAGTGCCATCAACTTTTTTAGAAAGATCTCAATTTGGTTTCACCGCATCAGCGACTCACAGGGCGTCTTTTCAGTTTATTGACCTCGTCCGGACTGGTCGAATCATCTTGACGGTCGGCAGATGGGATTCCGCCAAACGATATAAAGGGGCGGACACTCTAATTGCCGCTCTGCCGCGACTCCTGAAAGCGGCGCCCGAAACATCCCTCGCGCTTGTCGGCGACGGAGATGACCGTCCAAGACTTGAACATCTCACTCGCGATCTCCGTGTTTCGGAACACGCATACTTCCTCTGCGGCTTGACGCCCTAGCAAATCTTCGCCTGCTACGCAAACTGTGGCGTCTTCGCGTTACCCAGCGGGGGGAAGGTTTCGGTCTTGTGTTTCTGGAGGCCATGGCTTGTGCCAAGCCGGTGATTGGCGGGGCGCACGGTGGAATTCCTGACATCGTGGAGGATGGCTTAACGGGTTTGCTGGTGCCGCACGGTGACGCCAAGCGTCTCGCACAAGCGATCGAATCTCTATTCAACAATTCCAATCGGGCAAGGGAAATGGGCGCACGAGGACGCGAGCGCGTCCAGAAGGAGTACACGTTTGAAGAATTTCGATCGCGACTCATACCGGTTCTGGATGCTGTCCTGCGAAATACTTAATGCAAGACCGGTCTGAAGGAGTTCATTCCAATCTACAAAGAAATCATAGTTGTTCCATCAGCTCAATCCATGAACCGAAGAACAGGGAGCGCCCCTCGACGATCATGGAGCGGGAGCTCCGAGGTAGGGAGTCATGCGCGGTGGAATAGCGTCGGGCTCTACGACCCATACGTGACGCCCGCGAAAATAATCGAGCAGAGGCCGAACGTCCATGCCGGGAACTTCCCGCGCCCAGACGACCTTGGCATGATCGATATCCGCCCCGTTGTAAACCCAGTCTGAAAGGCGATAATTCACCCATTTTCCATTCGAGTCCCGTTCAGGGAAATAGCGCACAATCACTAGATGTTCGGCGGGAATTTCTTTCAACTTTCGCTCGAATATTGCGCGGTAATCGATTCCCTCAGGCGGCGGATGCCCTAATGGTTCAACGTGCGGGTGAAAGGGGGCCAGAAATAAAGCTGCTAATACTACAACACGTGAGAAACCGATGCCTACGGACCTTTCGGAGTGCTGAAACTGCCGCAGGTGACGGACCGCTTGTGTCAGCAGAGCGAATAGAGTCGCCGTGAGGGGGGCGGCATAGTGCGCTTGAGACCACGGAACTAATAGCATCCCAGAGAAGCAGATAACAATCTGAACAATCAGAAAGCGAACCCTTTTGTCCCACAAGAGCCAGGGCAACGCAATGAACGGCACAAGAAGTTCTGGCCACAAGAAAAAATACGCCACTTTTGCCACGTCTGAAAACATGTGCTTCGCAGCGGAGGTAACGCTATCAACCCGGCCGTCAAGCCACACATTGCGTGACCACCCGTTATAGAAAGCGTCGAATTCCGGATTCGTGTAGTGAATCGGGGGCCTTAACTTTTCCCAGAAGAGTGTTGGCGTTGATAGATACGTACGATCATTCACGACGTACGGAAATAGAGTGAGATTTCCCGTACCTCGCCAGTTGTAATAGCCAATGAAGATTCCGCAGAAAAGTCCCACAGCGCAAACGGGCAGGATCACACGAGGCAGCAGCACGTTCAACGAGGGGCTCTTCTCGCCGAACATCCACGTAAGCAGAACGGCCATCACCGGCAAACAGAGAATGAGGCCTTCCAGCGGCCGGCTGTTCGCGAGAATTGCCGAGCCGAGTGCCAGAAGCAGTGCATCGCGCATCCGCCAAAACCGCATGATTCGCGGCATGGCGCCGACGACCAATGCTCCCCCGATTGCCGCAACAGCGCCACCCCAGTAGCTGTTGATCCAGTAGGAGAATATTCCAAATCGGAACAACACAAGCACCCCGCCGACCAGCGCCCAGCGGGGCGGTAGCCAGCCTTGTAGCATCCACAGTACCGCCGCACACATGATTGCAACACTCAAGACCACGCCAAACCACGGGTCGCCAAGCAATTGGCCGACCGCAAGCACGGCGCCCTGCGCCGGCGGATACTTTGAAATGTACGTGGGGTGCTGATTGACGTGCATCGTGTCGAAGAATACCCACAAAGGGTGCGTGGGATTTGTGAGGCGTCCGTGCGCGAATGTGTCTGCCGCAAGCAGGTAGCTGAATTCGTCGTGGATCCGAGGTACCGGAATCGGAAGCAGCCACAGCAGGCTCAGCCGGATCAGGATCGCGGCGGCTGCGAGCAAAACGATCGCCAGGCGCTTGCGTTCCGCGAGGCGTGCCCCGGCCCGCTCAACGGCGCCAAAGAAGCCACCCCAGAATTGCGGCCTGTACCACGCGAAGACGAGACAGAGAAGCAATAGTAAGTCCAAAATGATTTCGCGATAGCCGAGTCGAGTAACGAAGAAAGTGAGGATTCTATGGATTAAGCTCATCATGCTTTCTGAACGACGGAGACCGTTGTAGCACATCCCCTTCCTACTGAGAAGACGCGTGCGCGTGTTCTCGATCCCGATTTTAAACTGTGTCGCGAGTTCCTGCGATCATCCTGCTTGACCCCCTTCGATTGCAGCTATTAGCGCTTCTTGTGGCCGCAGATGTCGGATTACATTCCGCAGGGACGCATCCCGGAGTTCGTCGAGGCTACTTCGATTCGCACGGCTAGGATTGCCGATGGACGTTCTCGATGGCACCAAGCGCAGAGGGCGATCAGATTCTCGGCAGCGCAAATATAAACTCTACTTACTTCGAAAAGAAGCGCGCCAACCTGTCCTCCTTTCCATGCCGAAGGAGATTGACGGATACATTGCGCTACCACGCGAAGAGCTCCTTGTATACTAGCATTGGCGCGATCATTGTGGCGGATTTGCCACGAATTTTGGCGCCGTAAGACTAAGACAGCCAAATTTGCGAAACGGACTCAACTAAACTATGTGAAATCTAGAGTTTGGCTCTTTTGGCGATAGCGTAAACAACGCAGTCACGGGAATAGCCACGCGAAAACACTCCCGAAGCGCGCCGTCTCTCATACTATCTTCGATTCGGTTTCACCCTGCTGGCTCGGATCGGCGGCGTGATACCGCACCACAAATTTCCAAAGAAAGTTCACGATTTGCTTTTACCTCATAAACGACTCTTTGGGAGAATTTCAGTTCGTTGCCCCTGTTGATGAATCTTTTGTTGGCATCAGGCGCAGAGAGCTCTGAAATTCTCTCTGGAGCCTTCCTCTAATCGCTCCGCCAATTGACGTGGCGGATTAGGGCACACGGCACAGTCTTGCGCCCGGCTGGATGCGCTGATAGACTCCGCCAATCTGAGAAAAATGGCGCACCGGATGGGACTCTCCTTCGCAACTTGCTGTTATCGAATGTGGCTGCTCGCTTGATGGCAGTCCTGGGATTGTCCGGGAGACCGGAAGGGAGGGCGTCGACAATGCAACGACTCGGAAGATTTGCCGGGTCCATGATTGCAGTTTTCTGTATGGCCGCGCTCGCTTATGGCGCGGACGTGACGGGTACGGTCAAGGGCCCCGATGGCGCGCCGTTCGAGGGCGCGTTTGTCCAAGCGAGAAATACAAGTACCAGGATTACAGTCAGCGTATTGTCCCGCAGAGGAGGGCAGTACCGGATACCGAACTTGCCCGCCGGTGAGTATGAACTGCGAATCCGTGCCGTGGGCTACCAGGCTCAGCCGCGTACGGGCGTCAACTTGACGACCGATCAATCCGTCTCCTTTGAATTTGTCCTGCAAAAGGGGAAAGTGCATTGGACCGACCTCTCGCTCTATCAGGCCGATCAACTGTTGCCCGCGGGAAAAGGCAAGGGTGCCCTGTTTACGCCGCAACCCGGACAGCCCACCGCTACCTGCGCTGCTTGCCACGGGATTCAAACTCGGATCGCTTCCACGGTTCGCGACGAAGCCGGCTGGCGGGATCGGGTCGAATACATGCGAACCACCATGCGAGTGAGAATCAACGATAAGGAAGCCGCGGACATCGCGTCGTATCTGAACAGTGTCTTTGGAGAAGATTCGAAGCTTCCGAATTCGCCGGCGGACGTGCCTGGGTACGCCAAGGTGGCGCAGTCGTTCGGCGACGACGCCATGAACATCGTCTACGTCGAATACGAAGTGGGAGGGAAGTTTCCCTGGAGCGCGGTTCCCGACAAAAAAGGAAATGTATGGATTCCCTATAACGGCCCCGTGAATAAAATAGCGAGGCTGGACCCGAAGACCGGCAAGCTGGAAGATTTTCCAGTATCCAGTCCCGACGTTCTCCGCATTCATTCCGCGGTTCCCGCGGCGGACGGCACTGTGTGGTTTTCCGAGCAATTCAAAAACAAAATTGGGAGGCTTGATCCCAGGACGAAACAGGTGACCGAGTACGACTCTCCCTCGGTGGGAACCACGCACACGATTCGCGTCGATTCAAAAGGAATGATCTGGAGCACGGGAAATCCTCTCAATCGATTTGACCCCGAAACAAATAAATTCACCGCGTTCCATACGGGCGACGGTTCTTTTTATGGGATTACGATTGATAAGGACGATAACGTCTGGGTCGGCGGGCTCCGCGATGATGGAAAGCTTTACAGGGTAAACAGCAAGGGAGAACAAAAAAGCTGGGCTCCGCCGACCAAGGGCGAGCCGCGGCGAATTCAAGTCGCCGCCGACGGCAGCGTATGGTTTGGTGAATATTTTTCGGGGAAAGTCGCCCACTTCGATCCCAAGACCGAAACGTTCAAGGAATACCAGTTACCCGGCGCGCGGCCGAGCCCGTATGCCCTTGGCATCGACACGAAAGGCAAGATTTGGTACGCGTCGTACTACATGGATGAGCTGGGATGCCTCGACCCAAAAACTGGAAGCGTACTCGAATATCCTTACCCGCATTCGGAAAACACTCTTCGCGAATTCTTCCCCGATGACCAGGGACGCTTGTGGTACGGTAGCCCCTCGAACGATAGAGTCGGGTACTTTTATCTGGCGGATCAATGACGGCACGCAATCGGATTCTTGGAATGTGTAGGGTACAGAAATGGAATCGAGTTCGATAAGGAGAACCAGCGGGATGAGAAATGGTTGCGTTCTGATTTTGTGTGTTGCGGCCTGTGTGCCACTGTCTCTCCAAGCTCAGGAGAAGAGTCAAGCAAGCGCGGGCAATGCCGCGTTGGAAAAAGAACTCTTTGCGCTCGAGCTGAAATGGATGAAGGCCGAATTTGATAAGAAAATGACTGGCCCCGATAGCATGGGGGAACTGTGGACAGATGACTTCTTCGACGTGCTGCCCGGTGGGCGCGTGGTGAATAAGCAGGAGATGATGGACCTGATGGCCAAGACGGACCGCCAGCCGGGTACCGGCGCTTTCCCGGATCACTTCAAATTGATGGCTGTTTACGGAAATGTCGCATTGGCGACGGATCACACCGTTATTAAGGGAGTAGACGCGAACGGCAAAATCGTCGTCGTTAGAGAAATGGGAGTCCTTCGCATGTTTGTAAAGGAAAAGGGGAAATGGAGAGTGGCGGGGGCAGGATTAGTTCCAATCGTCTCCCAATAGAGTTAACCAATGGGCTTGGCGCGCATTAGCTTCGGGAAGAAGACGCGAGTCTTCCGTCAGAATCGAAGGGAGAACGTATGAAACGAAATATTTATGTCGGGGCAACATTTCTTGCGCTCTTGATCGCACTCGGAGTGGGAATCATCGTGCTCCAGAAGCGGGCAGCGGTCGAGGCAGCAACCGTGCAGGCGCCGATGTTTGAAGTCGACCCGCTGTGGCCGAAGCCGTTGCCGAACCACTGGCTCATGGGAATGACCATCGGCGTTTCCGTCGATGCGCAGGACAACGTCTGGATCATTCATCGCCAGGGTTCGCTTGAGCCAGGCGAACTCCACGCCACGTCGAACCCGCCTATCGCCATGTGTTGCGCTCCGGCCCCGCCCGTCCTGGAGTTCGATCAGGACGGCAACCTGCTGCGCCACTGGGGCGGAAAGGGCAACGGCTATGATTGGCCGGATTCGAACCATGGAATTACGATCGATTACAAAGGCAACGTATGGATCGGCGGCAACGGACGCGGGCCAGCTGCCCGCCCCGCGGCTGGTGGCGCGCCTGATGAATCGGCTGCGTCCGCGACCAATTCCTACCTCGACAATCAGGTTTTGAAATTTACGCAAGACGGCCAATTCCTGATGCAGATCGGCAAGCCCGCACAGCAGCAAGGGCAGCAACGACGTGGAGAACCTGAGATTGCCGGCCAAGACTTTTATCGACAAACAGACGAATGAGGTTTACGTCGCCGACGGTTACGGCAACCATCGCGTGATCGTGTATGACGCCGACACGGGCCAGTACAAGCGCCACTGGGGCGCCTACGGCCACAAGCCCGACGACACCGACCTCGGAAAATACGATCCGGACGCTCCGCCGGCCCAGCAATTCCGCAACCCCGTCCATTGCGCGGACATGTCCGTCGATCGCCTGGTGTATGTCTGTGACCGCGTGAACGACCGCATCCAGGTCTTCAAGCCAGACGGAACCTTCATAAAGGAAGGCTTCATCGCCAAGCGCACGCTGGGCTCGGGCTCGGCCTGGGACATCGCTTTCTCCAAAGACCCGCAACAGAAATACATCTACCTGGCGGATGGGGAAAACGACCGCGTCCACATCCTCTTGCGCGACACCCTCGAAGTGCTGACGACGTTCGGGGAGGGTGGACGCCAGCCGGGCGAATTCTACGGCCCGCACAGCATCGCCACGGACTCGAAAGGCAACCTCTACGTAACGGAGACCTATCGCGGGCAGCGGGTGCAGAAGTTCGTTTACAAAGGCCTGGGGCCCGTCACGAAGGAAGATCAGGGCGTCCTGTGGCCGAAGAGCATGAAAAAGTAAAAGTTGGCGAAGCCTTCGCCACTTCCAACATCGTTCCTCCAGGGAGGAGACTCGCAATGATGAAGATTCGTGTGCTCTTCGTAGCAGCACTGATGGCCGTTTCCTCCTTGGCCATCGCTCAAGATTCAATGAAGAAAGGCGACAAGGGCTGGACAGATTTGGAAAAGCAGCTTGCGGACATCAACGACCAGTGGGTATGCGCCCACAAATATCACAAGAATCATGCCCAGGATTGCGTCAACTTCAAGAATAGTATTTGGCCCGACAAATTCTTCGAGATCAGCCGCCAGGGAGAAGTGACGGACAAACAGGAAATGGTGAAGAGGCAGACCGCGACGGCCACGGCTCATCCTGTTTCCCCCGGCGATGCGGGACCCAATCCGCAGGATTTCAAATTAATGGCCGTCTACGGCAACGTGGCCCTCGCCACGGATCACACGGTTTTCAAAGCCGCTGACGCGAGCGGCAAAATTGCAGTTACGGACGAGGCCACGGTTCTTCGGATGTTCGTGAAGCTCAACGGCAAGTGGGTGCCTGCGGGCGCCGCCTTAGTCCCGGTGAAATAGCAGGAATAAAACAGTTCCACCCCGGGAGGCTCATGAAGGCGCAATTGATCTTTTTTGCAATTCTACTGTCCGTTGCCGCGCTCGCCGGCTGTGCCAACACGAGCGAAACTGCCCCGCTGACCACCACCGCATCTTTGAGCACATCGTCGTTTTATTTTGGAAACAATCTCGTCAACAACACGCTTACCCAGACGGTAGTGACCGTCACGAACACGGGTTCCAACAGCTTGACTATGAGCCCGGCGCTCAGCGGCGACCAGAGCTATTCGATCGCGTCCAGCAGCTCCTGCGGCCCACAGCTTGCGGCCGACGCCAGTTGCAACGTGGCGTTAAATTACACCCCAACTACGGCGTCCACGCCCGCAACACAAAATGCCACGTTGAACCTCGGCTTTGGCAACGTGCCAACCGGCACTCCGCAAACTGTCGCTATCACTGGAATCTCCGCCGCGCTTACTGCTGGGATCGTGACGCCCACCAACAATCCGCAAGTGGCGCTTTATACGATGACGTTACCCTTCCCCGGAAGTATGACCATCAGTTTCGGCACGACCACCGCCTACGGATTGACCACCTGGACGCAATCAACAACGGCTGCGGGCGGCACTGTGAGCATCTTCGTGGCAGGGATGCTTGCCAGCACAATGTACCACATGAAAGCGGCCGTTGAGTTTGCCAACGGCATCAACGCCAACGATACGGACCATACGTTTACCACCGGAGCGCTGCCGGCGAATTTGCAGCTGAACGTGACGACGACCACGACGCCGGGTATGACTTCGCAGCCTGGGCTCGAATTGTTGAACCCGCTCGAAGGCACTCCGAGTGGAGTACTCGTGACCGATCTTTCTGGCAATGTTCTGTGGGCGTACAACGATCCCGGCAATCAGACGGTCACCCTTATCGGCCCAGTCAAAATGCTGCCGAACGGAGATTTGCTCCTGAACATCGGCGAAAACTCCAGCAGCGTGCTGAGCGGACCGCCTCCCACCGGAACCATCATCGAGATTCGCGAAATCAACCTCGCGGGAGACACCGTTCGCGAGATTTCAATCGACGACTTGAATGCAGAGTTGGCGTCCGCGAGTTGTGCTGAGTGTAACGTCATTTTGGGTGACTTCCATCACGACGTTACGCCTCTACCCAACGGCCACTGGCTCGTGCTCGGGAATACGACGAGGGCTCTATCGAGCACCAGTACACCGCCGCTGACCAATCTCCCTGCGACAACGGTCCTCGGCGACGTAATAGTGGATCTCGATCAGAATCTACAGCCGGTTTGGGCGTGGAATGAATTTAACCACCTCGACCCAAACGTTCATCCCTTGGGCTTCCCCGACTGGACACATACCAACGCCGTCGTCTACTCGCAAGACGACGGCAATATGATCGTCTCGATGCGGGACCTGAATATGGTCATGAAGGTGAACTATGCCAACGGGACAGGTAACGGCGCTGTTTTATGGCGTTTGGGAGAGGGCGGAGATTTCACCCTCGTAGGTGGAACCGATCCTACCGACTGGGAATATGCGCAGCACGATCCAGCGTTCTTCAGCCCGAACACCACGGGCGTTTTCTCACTCGGCTTGATGGATAATGGCGACGACAGAATCTTTCCCTCAGGCGTTACCTGCGACGCCACCGGAGCTCCGCCTTGTCTGTATTCCACCATCCCGGTCTTTCAGATTGACGAGACCGCGAAAATCGCGACTCTGACTTTCCACCAAATTGTGCCGGCCAGCCTCTACAACTTCTTTGGTGGTAGCATACTGCAACTCGCAAACGGAAACGTGGAATATGACCTCTGCGATGTAGGAGGTTTCGCGGTTGGCGCCGACGTATTCGAAGTGACGCAATCGAGTTCACCGCAGACGGTTTGGCATATGCACGTCACGGGCACGAATCTGTATCGCGCTTTCCGCATCCCAAGCCTCTATCCCGGAGTTCAATGGTGAGCGGCTGGAAGTTGTCCCTCACTCATCGCGCAACTGAGTCCGTGCTTTGTCGGGGAGATCACTCAGGCTCAATTCGATTCCTCTTCTGCCTGAGAATCAGCGGTTGCTGCTCGATTGCTTCGATTGCACAACATCCTACTGCGAGACTCGTATCCTGGAGAGCACCCTCGACTTTTTTTGAGATTTCCATTTGATTTCACTGCCTCAGCGCCTCACAAAGGTCTATTCAGTTCGTTGCACTTGTTGATGAACATCTCGGTGGCATCTGGCGCAGAGAGCTGTGAGATTTTTCGCGGAATCATCCCCTAGTTTGCTCCGCCACTGAATGTGATGGACTTGAAGATCTTCCATGCACCCGCACGATTGACATCGCCAGCCGTCTCGCTCCAAAACTTTTTGGCGGAGCTGGCGATAAGCTTCAGGATCAAGCCGCAAGCGGGGTCGCTTCGCTCGGATCCCTTTCAAACTGTGACCTGCACTTCTTCAAGGAGTTGCTTCCGTTGCGGGTTCGGAAGACCAACGACCAGCCGGATGAGACAAGGTAATAGAGCATCTCGGTTGCCTGCCTCCAAGCTCACTCCCGCCAGAAAATCCGCACAGATCATCTCCAGACAGTAGCCTCGCGACTTGTCGCTCCCGAGCATCAGCGCCGCTGTTTCTAGTGCCTGCTCAATAACAGGCAGTTGGCTCTTGTACGCCTTGAAATAGAGGATCTCCCACGGTTCCGTTTCCTTCCCGGTCAGGTGCTTGGAGACCTCTCGTTTGAATTCCTCCTTGGGGAGTTCCCGAGCTTTGTGCAACCAGGTTGCACAACGGACCTCTGACCATCCCGCCTGTTGGCTTTGCGCGTAAATCTTATGGTAATCTTAAACGATAATGTATCCGACGCTTCGTAAGCCCCCATTTCTGGATCGTTCCGTTCGTTCGCATATTCCGACGAAAATCTCATGAGTCAGATTAAATCGAAAAGGGCGCTAATCTCTGGTATCACGGGCCAAGATGGGTCTTACTTAACGGAGCTCTTGCTTGCGAAGGGCTACGAGGTGCACGGAATCATTCGACGTGCGTCAACCTTCAATACAGATCGGCTCGATTCCATTTACAGCGATCCACACGCAAATGAGGTTCCACTTCATCTCCACTACGGAGATTTGGCAAACGCCGCAAGGCTTCGCGAATTAATCGAACGTATTCAGCCCGATGAGATTTACAATCTGGGTGCCCAATCCCACGTCCGAGTCAGCTTCGATCAAGCCGAGTACACGGCTGACATAGTAGCCACCGGGACACTGCGCCTCCTGGAGGCATTCCGAGACTACACAATCGCTAATGGGCGCCGTGCGCGTTTCTATCAGGCCAGTTCCTCGGAGATGTTTGGTGCTTCGCCACCGCCTCAGAATGAATTGACTCCGTTTTATCCGCGCAGTCCTTACGCGGTGAGCAAGGTCGCAGCACACTGGTACGCGGTAAACCAGCGCGAAGCGTATGATCTTTTCATCGTGAACGGAATCTTGTTTAATCATGAATCTCCAAGGCGCGGAGAGACATTTGTCACCCGCAAAATTACACGCGCTTTGGGCCGAATTAAACTCGGTTTACAGGAAAAGCTCTACCTTGGCAACTTGGATGCACGTCGCGACTGGGGGTATGCGGCGGACTACGTGCGTGCGATGTGGCTCATGCTCCAACAGGAATCTCCCCAAGACTTAGTCATCGCCACGGGTAAGAGTCACACGGTGCGGGAGTTTCTCGAACTTGCCGCCTGCATTGCCGGAGTCGATTGGAAAAGCTGTGTAGAGAACGACCCCCGCTATTTTCGTCCATCGGAGGTCAACGCACTCGAAGGAGACGCGAGCAAGGCACGGCAGGTCCTTGGATGGAGGCCCGAGACCAGCTTCGAGGAACTTGTGCAGACAATGGTGAAGCACGATTTGGACCTGGCTCGGCAGGAGCAGACTCTGATTCTTGCCGGTCATCGCATCGTACCCCGTGGGCATTCCCATGCCTGACGTAACCCGTTTGACGCAATCGAGCCGAATATTTGTCGCCGGCCATCGCGGTCTGGTTGGGTCCGCGATTGTTCGCAGGCTAGAAAAACTCGGTTGCCGGAATCTGATTTTGCGCTCCAGAGGCGACCTTGACCTGCGCAACCAAGCTGCGACTGACCAATTTTTCGCTGAAGCACAACCCGAATTTGTCTTCCTGGCTGCGGCAATCGTCGGGGGCATAGTGGCAAATGTGGCATCACCGGCCGTATTTTTGTACGATAACCTCACAATTCAGACAAATGTAATTCACTCGGCTTGGCAGAACGGCGTGCGGAAACTACTTTTTCTGGGCTCGTCGTGCATATATCCGAAGCTCGCGCCACAACCGCTAAAAGAGGAGTATCTGCTCACGGGGCCGCTCGAAACGACCAATGAAGCCTACGCGATCGCAAAGATTGCGGGATTGAAACTCGCGGCGGCCTATCGTACACAGTATGGCTTTCCGGCGGTCAGTCTGATGCCCACAAATCTGTATGGGCCTAAAGACAATTTCGATCTTCAAACCTCGCACGTTGTGCCAGGGCTTATTAGGCGTTTCCACGATGCCAAGATTTCCGGCGCATCGGAGGTAATCTTGTGGGGCACGGGTACGCCCCGGCGCGAGTTTCTGCACGTTGACGATCTGGCCTCGGCGGCCTGTTTCGCCATGGAGAAATATGATGAAGTCGAACCGCTAAATGTGGGTGTGGGCGAGGATCTGTCGATCACCGAGCTTGCGGCAATGGTGGCACGCATCACGGGCTATTCTGGTCGAATTGACTTTGATTTCTCCCACCCAGACGGAACTCCTCGTAAACTACTCGATGTGTCACGGCTCCGAGCTCTCGGTTGGAGCGCCAGTATTACTCTAGAGGAGGGTATTGAATCCACATACCGTTGGTATTGCGATCATAACGCGGATGTCGACGCGAATGCTGTAGCGGGATGAAGTCTCCGAACCATTGTGGAACAGCACGTAGGGAACTAGGAATACAGCTGGGACCGCAGGCAAGTTTACCGTTCCTATTTTGATTGGAAAGTTGTACTTCGGAACGCGGGTGAACAACAGAGGTGGAATCACATCCTCGGGCACCATTCCCAATGAATTGGCCGTTTGCCGATGGATGCCCAACTATTCATCCCGCTTTAACGGATTGGGTGCTTTGCATCCTTGGTATCTCCACTGAAAAAACAAACAAGCACTTGGAACATCGCTTTCAGAACCGTCTTTCTCAGTATTGATTTGACGGAAGATACTGCAAAAATTCGGAGGGTAGTCAATGATTTTACGATTGCCGATGAGCTTTATGGTGGCAGGACGCGCAGAGGGCGATCAGATTTTCGGCAATGTCATCTCCTAAATGGCTCCGCGGCTGAATGTGGTGGACCTGAAGAGTCTCTGTTCGTCCGCACGATTGGCAACGCCATCCATCCCGCTCCAGGACTTCCCGGCAGAGTTGGCGATAAGCTTCAGGGTCAAGCCTCAACCGTGGGCGCTTGGCGCGGATCCCTTTCAAAACGTGACCTGCACTTCTTCAAGGAGTTGCTTCCGTTGCGGCTTCGGAAGACCAATGACCAGCCGGGTGAGGCAAGGTAATAAAGCATCTCGGTTGCCCGCCTCCAAGCTCACTCCCGCCAGAAAATCCGCACAGATCATCTCCAAGCAGTAGCCTCGCGACTTGTCGCTCCCAAGCATCAGGGCTGCTGTTTCAAGCGCCTGCTCGATGACAGGCAACTGGCTCTTGTACGCCTTGAAGTAGAGGATCTCCCACGGTTCCGTTTCCTTCCCGGTCAGGTGTTTCGAGACCTCCCGTTTGAATTCCTCCTTGGGGAGTTCCCGAGCTTTGTGCAACCAGGTTGCACTATCGAACCTCTGACCGTCCCTCCTCGCCACCTTTGCTAGTTCCGTCGCCTTCGCCCAGCCCACCTGCTGCAGTTCCACCTTGTGAATGCGAGGCAGCTGCTCGTGAATCGCCATCAGGTAATAGGCCTTGCGCCTGGACTCCGGGAACTTCCTTTCCAGGAACTCATCAAACGAACGGACATTGTCCACCCTCCAGTATTGTCCTGCCCGAACCTCACACAGATAGCGACCCAGCTCGACAAACTTCGAATCCCGTTCGCGGTCCGTGGCCTTCTCCCACGACAAGATCTCCTCGATCTTCGAGAGCACAAACACAGCCCGCCGGCGATTGAGCTTCGGAGCCACGAAAGGCCTTCCGTTAGTCGTCAAGCACGTCAAGCCAATCAAGGTCGGCGGCTCCTGGTTGACGAATGAGTTTGGTTTGGGCGAGTGCCTCGTTCCCCAGGCACAGTCCGAGGTGTGCACAGCTAACGCACCCGTTCTGCGGGAATCGGATTCCTGGGTGGGAAGGAAACTGGGCAGTTTCGATTTGACGGGCCGTGGCTTCGACCAATTGGCCAAACTCCTGACGCTGCTCTTCCGTGATCGAAGCCAGTAGGTACTGAATCTCCGGAACGCGTTTCCTCACAAAAGCCACAATGGCGACGTCGGAGATGCCAGTGACCCAGGAGTAGCAGACCAGCTGAAGGTCAAGCGAGGTCAGCCCTTCGGGCTCGTCCGGATAACGGGCACTCGTAGTTTTCCATTCGAGCAAACGCCGCGTGCCGTCCAGGTGGCCGATGGCATCGACATAGGCCACAAACTCGTTGCCGTTTGAGAGCGAGCGGACGATTTTCTTCTGCATGTTTCGTTTGGGTTGGCGAATGCGGATTCGGTTGTCTCGGGCAAACTGTTCCAGGAGCCCAATCCCCTGGCGAAGCAAGCGCTCCCAGTCATCTCCGTGGGAGTACTCGAGTGGAACTTCGCGGTACGCTCCCCACTCCTTGAACAATACCGCTCCAGCATCCTCTCGCTCGAAGAGTGCCGCGATTGCCTTCTCAAAACAGCGGCCAAAGCACAGCGCCGCCCGAGATTCCTTCTCTCTCCAGCCGTCCAGATACCGAAAGCGGTAGCTTTTCGGACAGCGCAGATATTGCGAAACTTGCGTGTAGCTAAACGTCACGGGCCACCTCCTGGCTGCTCGCCGCAGATACGGAGAGTTCTTCCCATTCACTTGCCGGAGCAAACCCGCCGAGATTGAGGAACGCGCGGCCATTCAGTGTAGTGCGGGAAATGCGCACGATCCCTCGAAGGCCGACGAGCGCCTTTTCGTCCACTTCGTCTCGGCCCATGAGATCAGGGTCGTAGCCAAAGTCCCGCAGGAACCAGCGGAGTTTCCAGAGTGCTTTGGGAGTGCAGTAGAGACGACCGTTGAGGGAACGGCCTTGATGTTCTCTTGGTTCGAGAATGGTGAGCCGCAGAACGTAGAACGGCCGCTCGGGATGCCAGCGGTAGAAGACCCGATCGACGCGGACCAGGAAAACGCCCTCCAAGATGCTTGGAGTGTTGGGACTGTCGCCATGCAAACCTGGGATATGGCGTTTCACGGAGCTACCTCCTGCGATTTGGAATAGCTGTTGAGCTGGCAGATGAGCCCGCCGCGATCTTTGGTGGCGCGCTCAGCCAAATCGTTGATGAAGGCTTCGACCTGCTCTCGGCTGGCCTCTCGCAGGGTGGGGGTGCCACAGTAGTCGGCGGCATAGGCCTTGACGAGGCCAGCATCGAGATGGTGCTCACGAATCAGAAGGCAGAGGCGGTCGCGGAGGCGAGGCTGGCCGTTCTGGTGGCCGTTATTTCCGTTCGCGGAAGGCTTGAACTCAACTGATGACCTGGAGGAATTAGATCTGGGGGCCCAGCCAAGTTCCTCGACCGAACAGAGGCCGATGCCGTAGGCCTTGCGGAGGGCGCGATTGACGGCGCGGGTTTCGGCGACGCGCATCTCGGCGCCGTGGACCAGGGAAGAGACGTTGGAGGGATCGGCATCGCCGTAGCCGACGAAGCCGCGAGAGCGAGGAGATTTGTACACTGTCGCTCGGAACACCCAACGACTAGAAGCCGGATCTGACAATCCCTTGTCAACAGCGGTTCTCATCCCGGAGCAGCGATTGCGCTCGGCTATTCGAAGCAAGCCAGCGTGAGTGACGTACCAATTGCTGTCAATAAGTTTCAAATGGCCTGCAGCAACTGATAATTGGAGTTCTGTGGTCAGGTCTTTAAGCGCGGTAACTTGGTCTCGGGAGGCTTCCCACATTCTTCGGGCAAACCGGACGTTTCGAATGGCCAAGAGGCGCCGTTGCAATTTCTGTTTCACCGGTTTAAGAGCCTTTTCATTTATGTTGTGATTCATGGTTCACTCCCATTATCTTTGGTTGCGCTTGCCCCACAGAGAACTGTAAAAGGGTTCTATGAGGAGTTCATTTGGCAAGCGGACTCAAAGTCCGTATCACACTGTAAGGATATTATATCCATATAAGGATAAATAAGTCAAGGGCAAAGGGTGGAGCTTCGACCGCTTCCGTGGATTGGAAAACGGTTGGGCGACGGATTCGAGAACTCCGCGGATTCGACATGACACAGGAGGAGTTTGCCCGGCGTATCGGTATCAGCCAGAACTACCTTTCCACGATGGAGCGTGGCAACGTTCAGATTGGATCCGAAATACTCTTGAAGATGAGCCGCGAGTTCGGAAAATCTATGGAGTGGTTGCTTACAGGAGAAGACTAGAAGCCATCTTGCCAAGTGCCGTGAAACCGGCCACTCAGAAAGCGCCATCACGATCAACACTCAGCAGCTCCAATCTGCGCTTAACTTCCCGGATACAGACAGCTGTCAGGAATTATTAGTGATCACGGTGCGAGTTTCGTCCGGCGAGGCGATACCGAATATAACTGAGAAGGAGCGCCAGCTAGTTCTTTGTGAAAACCCGCCGCGGCTGCCCCATTTATTGCTATCGTGTCTCTAGGAGTGTCGCACAGATAGCATTTCGGAAGCTCGTTCGGACCCTATATGCAGTCGGCGTTGGCGCGCATATCCACTGCAGGCTTCAATCTACGCAAAGAACTTCGGCCATGTCCGCAGCTCTTCCGCCTGCCCCAATTCGTTCGGGTAGGTTTGCGCGGCTTCTGATATACAATGTTATATCATTTTTCAGTTCTGAGGTAATTTAATATATCGCTTGCGTCATACCTTGATATACGGTATTATATCAAATGTGAGCGATGATATAAAAAAGCATATCAAGGCCCTGCGCCTTGAGGGACTCCCCGGCGACTTGCGCCGCGCTCTAAGGGAAGCGCGGGTTGCGCGGGGCTGGAGCCAGAGGGATCTGGCGAGCCGCCTCGACCTGACGCAGAAGCACATCTCCGGCATCGAGTCCGGCAAGATCGTTCCGCGCTACGACACGTTGCTCGAACTCGTGCGCATCCTCGACCGCGACCTCCTCATGGTTCCGCGCGCTCTCGTTCCGGCCGTGCAATCGCTGATCCGGGATCATCTGCGGCACGACCAGTCGGGCGAGAGCGAGGAACGCCCCCTCTATGGCAGCGGCGACGACGAACAGAAAACGCAGGAGCGGCACGACGATGAAGTTTGACGCAAGGAACCTCAACGCGCTCGCCGTGCGCCTGCACGGGCGGCAGATCGGCATCATCAATCGTCTCGCGGGAGACCGCCAGCTTTTCTCGTTCGAGCAGGATTACATCGACGATCCGCAGCGCCCGACCTTGAGCCTGTCCTTCATGAGCGGCACCGGAGGGCTCGTCACTTCCGTAAGGCCGGTTGCCCGCCGCGTGCCGCCATTCTTTGCGAACCTCCTTCCCGAAGGGCATCTGCGCAAATATTTGGCAAAGCTCGCCGACGTGGATCCCGAACGTGAATTCTTTCTTCTCGCCGTGCTGGGCGCCGACCTTCCCGGCGCTCTTGTCGTCAGCCCGCTTGAGGGCGGTGAACAGGAAGGCAAGGCCCATGGCGCCGCCGAAGAGCGCGAGGATCAGCCGCCCGAAACGGCCCTGCGGTTTTCATTGGCGGGTGTACAGTTGAAGTTTTCCGCCGTCATGGAAGCCGCAGGCGGCCTGACCGTTCCCGTCGACGGCATGGGCGGATCATGGATTGTCAAACTCCCCTCCGCCCGCTATTCCGCCGTCCCTGAGAATGAATTCGTCATGCTTGAGCTGGCGCGCCGCGTCGGCATCGCCGTGCCAACCAATCGCCTCGTCGATATAGCGACGATAAAAGGGCTGCCCGAAGAAGCCCACACCGCGGGAGGCAAAGCGCTTGCCGTGCAGCGGTTCGACCGCGTTCCCGGCGGCGACCCCGTTCACATGGAGGATTTCGCGCAAGTGTTCGGGCTTTTTCCCGACGACAAATACGGCCGCCGCAGCTATGCCAATATCGCTTCCGTTCTCTGGGCGGAATCCGGCGAAGAAGCCACCTGGGAGTTTGTCCGCAGGCTCGTTTTCTCAGTGCTGATCGGCAATGCCGACATGCATCTCAAGAACTGGTCGCTGCTCTATCCCGACCGGCGGACGCCCGTCCTCTCGCCGGCCTATGATTTTGTTGCGACGCTTCCGTATATCCCGAACGACGAACTTGCCCTGGGTTTCGGCGGCAGCCGCAGCCTTGCCGAAATCACAACAAACCAGATGCGGCACTTTGCTGACGCGGCAAGGATTCCGGCAAGCCCACTCTGGCAGATCGCGGTCGAGACCGCAGCGAGAACCTTCGCAGAGTGGAAAAAACTCGAACATACCGACCTGCTCCTCAAGGAAATGCGCGCCTCCATCGAGAAGCAGATTCTAGCCGTTGCTGCCTCCTTAAAATAGCAACGAATGGTGCGCACCGAAACCATTGGCCCGTTCCTGAGCGATCCGTGATCTATTGAGCGTTCGAGCAAGGGGCCGACCTCGATGTGTTTGAAAACCTCGATTAGTGGTCCACCGGTGTTAGATACCGGCTCGGTTCCTGCAACGTCTTGGTAAAAGCAAAGAACGCACCCGGATCGGTCACGGCGTTACTTATCCCGTAACTCTAGCAATCGAATCAGTCGTAATCAGCTCTTGTACCGGCCTATGTGCTGCGGGAATAGACTATGCCTGAACACCACCTCATTAATTCTCTTCAGCTGCGGTATCCAGCCATTAGTAATCAGCGATCCAACCGTCATGCGTTTGCGCACATTGCGGAACTAACATGTTTCTGCACCATCTTGACGGGTAAAAATAGCTTATTACGTATTAACTACTTCCCTAGAAGCTTATCTAATTGCCATTGACCGTGACAGTCTCAGACTAGACAATCGCAATCAGATCCCCCAGCGTCGGTTGTTCCTCGAACGACCCCCTGGTCCAAGCCGGATGAATGGGGCCGGTGAGGTTTAGAGAGTTGGGGGCTAAAGTGGGACAGGAAACACGGGAATCTTATTATCGGACCCCTTTCTGAGACGCATCACTTGTGGCTCAAACGAGTTGCCGAACGGTGGCCATCGGAGAGGAACGAGAGGTCAGACATCCAGAATCTGGGATCGCCCTGCCCGCCGACTATTGGGCCCGGTCACTAGCGGCCACTACTGCCTCCGGCGACACCGATCGGGTTCAGCCAGTTGCAGGCCGATCGTGGAGGTTCCAGAAGCACCAATGCTTATCAGTTCGCACGGACTCCCCGCCAGAATTCGGGGCAGACATTTGCTGATAGAAGAGGGGACTTCTCCTTTGCTAACGGGAATCCTAGGCCTGCAGGAGGTTCCTCCGCAATGACGAAAAATTTTCTTGTGCAGGCCGACGGCGCCGTAACTGTGTCGAAAGAGGAGCCAGAGACTCTCGTGCCGGCCTCCAGATACCCGGAGATTCTAGCAAAGTTGGAAGACCACAATTCATCGCCGGAGGAAGTCCTGCGGCTCATCTATTCGGAAATTGTCACTCTTATCATGAAAATAAAGCAGTGCGGAAGTGACGCCGTCCAAGTCAAAAAGGTTGAGCGATATCGGAAGCAAATCCAAAGTCTATTTGCAGCGGCAGAGAATTATAAGAAGTCCAAACCGGCGGAGAAGGGTGACCGATTGGATTTGGATGGGCCAGCATACAAATGGCTATTCAACGCAATCGTTCAAACGATGGAAAAGGCAACCCGGGAAGCGCTTGGCAAGAATAACGGGGAGATGTGTCAGAAAATTATGAACAACTTCCACGACATCATGAAAAAGGAAGACCCGCGCCTACGGCGCGGTGTGCAAGAGATTGGCTCCACAACTGGAACAAAAGCTTCTGATGTCAGTGAATCGGGAAAAGGCTGATCCGTAGTTCATAGGAAGGGAGCGACTGTGACTTTGTGCACATCCAGGTCGCCATGCAGCGACGAAGGGCCATACGGGAATTACGGAGAGGAATGTATAAGAACAGTTTCATTCCGGGTGTTGAAGGAAAGGAAAACAATTATCCGCCCTCAGTCGCTAATTTCATGGGGTGATTAAGATGAATGAGATAACCCACAAGAGAACTTTTGGAGAAGTTTTTCCGAAATTCATGATCGAGGTCGTCGCCGACAAGGCATCCGCTGAGGGTTTTAACTTGCTCTTGTGGGATGGGGCAGAAGCACACACCCAATCAAGCATACGACTAAAATCAGCGCCTGGTTCTCAATTCGGGGAGAGCATATTCTACCCGCCAGATGTCGATTCCACGGTTCGGAGAGCGATGCGGTTTCCAAGCCATGCCACTCCCTACAATTCAAGCCGAGAATTATTCGCGAATGTCTGCGATCTCATAAAGAGATTTGTGGACTTGCCTGAAAATCTGGTTTCCTTGGCGGCATATTCCGTTTTTGCCAGTTGGTTCGTGGATTGCACGGCAACTCCGGTCTGCCTTTCGATTGTCAGCCCTCGACCCGGTCAAGGCTCTCAATTGACACGGCTGCTTGGCTGTTTGTATCGCCGGGCGCTGCTGCTGGGTCAAACAACCCTGACAGGGATCTGCTCGCTGCCGTTGGACCTTCAACCCGCTCTCTTGATTGAAAATGGAAAATGCGATGGACAATTGCTAAAGCTTCTCCGTCTATTAAACGCGCATGACGCCTATGTTCCTTGGAAAGGACGCCTCATCAATGTGTGTGGCGCAAAAGTGATTTGCACGGAGGAATCGCTTCCGGGTGATTTATTAGGCGCCGGCTTCACCGAAATCCACGTCCCTCCTGCGCGTCGCTCGTTACCCATTCTCGACCAGCGTGCTCAGCAGCAGATCGCCGAGGAGTTTCAACCGCAACTCCTGATGTACAGGCTAGTCAATTACCACCGGGCCTGCGTTTCGGAGTTTGATGCTCCAGATCTCACATCTCCCGTCCGAAACCTCGCGCGTTGTCTCGGAGCGTCCGTGCCGGATGAACCCGGGCTTCAGGGAGAAATCGCTCCGTTGCTTCAGGGACAATCGGATCAGATTCTCCTGAAGTGCGAGACGGACTTAGATTCGGTCGTTATAGAAGCAATGCTCGTCTTATGCCATGAAAAAGATAGACAATCTTTCCATGTGGCCGACGTTTCAAATAATGCAAATAAGATCCTAGAACGACGTGACGAATCGCTGGAGATGAACCCCTGGACGGTTGGGGGGAAATTGAATAGATTAGGTATCTCTACCAAAAAACTTGACTCCGCCGGCCGGGGAGCGCTTCTGTTGAATACGATGCGCCATCACGTTCATAACCTAGCTTGGGAGCGCAAAGTTTCGACAATCTACGACCACGCAGAGGAATGCTCGCATTGCAAGTATTTCGTAGACACCGAGCGAGAAGAAGAGGACCTGGATAATTTGATAGGCGAGTGCACTTAATGCACTTTATTTCCGGAAAAACAATTTTACTTCCGCCAGGGAAGATCGGTTGTCGTTTATAGTGCCTAGGTTATTAATAAATACATTATAAAATAATCAGTAATACTCAATGTTTTACCGAACAAGACACTAGAAAGGCTTGAGCCTCAGTTTGCGAGACCACAGTGGGTTCAGAGGGCTACCTGTTGCCGACCGGAGATTCGCCCCAAACACAGTCCACTACCTCCTTAAATTCAGGGAGCGAAGCTGTCGCTCGTGACAGGGGTATCTATGGAATGCTAGCCCGCCGAGGTGGGTGCCACGCTTTTGGCCGCCAGGGAAACCGACTAGGGTAGTGGTCGCGGTAGGGGCGCCTGTTGCTCAGAGCCCCCGCACGATCCGCACGTGCGGTTTCCCCGCATGCGGCTATTACCGCAGATACTTGCCATCGAAGCGTAAGTAGGGATACGGCTGAAGGGTTTTGGGCAGCGGGAGCGATGGCTCCACAAAACCAGCAAGGCGCTGCCACGTCATCCGGCTCCTCTGGCTGCGGCGAGTAACATCTGCAGCTAGCGTTTGCTCACCTCACGCCGAAAATTTTGGAGACTGGCGAAGTTCCCGGGAACTGCATGGTAGCTGAAGTAACCCTGAACCACACTCCTCAACCACTTCCCAATTTCCGCCAGCGGCTGATGCACGCGCAACCGAAGTTCGTCCTTCATCTGCCTTAGTCGCCATTCAAAAATTTGCCGTGAAACTCCAACAGCTGGTTTGCCCTGTGCAAGTTAACAGTCCTTGGTGTACCAACTCCAGCATTGTGCACCGGAGCCATTTAGCCTCACAAGAGTGTGACTGCTTTATTGTATTCGACTTAACGGCTCTTTCACTTGCGTACAAACTAATTTGGAGCATTGGAGCCGCTTAGCCCTTTAGTGTCTTGGTGCTCACTTCCATGCCACGCCATACCGAACGCCGCACGTGAACCACTCCACGCACGAAGTCTAGGTCTTCAACGTGTAAACCGCTTAGCTCACCAGAACGAAGGCCACTGAACCCGGCAATCCGCCACCGAACAGGTCCGTGTGCGTTCAGGCGTTACCAGGGAAGTCGTAAACCTAATCCGTGAGCGAGCCGAGGCGGTCAAGGTTCGTTCTCTCGCGAGATTTCCCCCGATCCCTTCGAATCTGTCAGTTTCACGCGCGCAGGCTCGGATCGGCGGCGCGATACCACGCGACAAATTTCTTGAGGCCTTCCTCGAGCGTTGTTTTCGGGCGGTAGCCGAGCAGCCTTCCGGCTTTTGAAATATCGGCCCACGTCAGGGGCACGTCTCCCTGTTGCTGCGCTTCCCGCTCGACAATCGCTTTCTTCCCGGTCGCGCGTTCCAGCATGCCAACCAGTTCCGAAAGTTTTACTGGATGAGAGTTGCCGAGATTGCAGATTTCAAATGGCACTCCGTCCGCGGAAGAGAAGTTGTAGTCGAGCCCGCCGAGAACGCCTGCGACAATGTCGTCCACGTACGTGTAATCCCGCCCCGTTTCTCCGTCGCCGAAAATGGGGAGCGGTTTTCCCGCCTCGATGCGAGCGACGAATTTGTGAATGGCCAGGTCGGGCCGCTGTCGCGGTCCGTACACGGTGAAGAACCGGAGAGCCATCACCGGCAGTTTGTAAAGATGCGCGTACGTGTAGCAAAACAATTCCCCCGCGAGCTTGGTGGCGGCGTACGGCGAAATCGGGCGCAGGCCGGATTGCTCTTCGGAAAATGGCGCCCGGCTGTTTGCGCCATATACGGAACTCGAAGACCCGAAGATCAGCCGCGAAACGTGGTATTCCCTGCAGAGCTCCAGCAAATTCACCGTGCCGGCCACATTCACCTGCTCGTACAGCCGCGGCTGCTCGATCGACGGGCGAACGCCGGCCCGCGCCGCAAGATGAATGATGATGTCCGGCCGCACTCCGGCGACGGTTTCCCGCAGCCGGTCCATTGCGCAAATGTCCTGCTCGAAAAAATCGAATGGCCCGATTTTGCGGATCGATTCGAGATTCGCTTTCTTCCACGAGGGGGAATAGAACTCGTCGAGATTGTCCACGATGCTCAATCGAGCGTTGTTGCGGAGCAATGCCTCCGCCACATGCGAGCCGATGAACCCGGCTCCCCCCGTCAGCAAAATGCGCTTCGGATTTCCGGCCACGCGACGATCCCCCTCGGCTGGCAAAACGAACGGTCAGCGTAACAGCAAATCACATTGTGTGCGGATGTTTTGTCGCAGCGCGCGGATTCTTTAGTGGCGCAGGCTTCCAGCCTGTGGGGGTTGGTGCTTGCAAGGACTAACCCCCACAGGCTGGAAGCCTGCGCCACTCAAAGTCGGTTCCAGAATGCTCGCTTGTGATGATTCCCATCACCACATCCAATGTCACAGTGCCACAGCGTGATGTAGACTCTCCCGGTGTTCTACGCAAAACACCTGGACTGTCGCGGCGCCCAATGAGGAAAGTCGCCTCACTCGAATGAGCTCCATCGTGGGATTATTCACGGATGTGCTCCCGCCCGGCGGCGTTCAGCGCGTCAGCCGCCACGTTGCCGCCGTGACCGCGAAATTTGCAACTGACCGCGGTATGACAGCCCGTTTCCTGAGTCTCAACGACCCGCAGGGATTGCACACCGTCCGCGTCGGTTCCCTGGAATTTACCGTTTCCGGCTATGCGGAGAGCAAAATCCAATTCGCGCTGGCAGCGCTGCGCGCGGCGAGCCGCAAACCGGCCCTCGTGATCGCGCTTCACCCGCATTTAGCTCCCATCCAGTGGGCCATGAAAACGCGCGGCGGAAAATTCCGGTCGATGGTTTTCGCCCACGGCATCGAGGTGTGGCAACCGCTCGGCTGGCCGCGCGGCGCCGCACTACGCCGCGCGGATTTGGTCATCGGGCCAAGCGCGGATACGGTGCAGCATCTCGTTTCCGAGCAACATATTCTTCCCGGCAGAGTCCAGCGTCTCCCTTGGGCTCTCGACCCAGAATTTGAGGTGCGGCTTGCGGCCGCCGTTCCGTTTTCGCCTCCCCCGGGATTTCCACGGACTGGCCGAATCATCTTGACGGTCGGTCGATGGGATACCGCCGAAAAATACAAAGGCGCTGACAATTTGATTTCCGCTCTGCCGAGCGTCTTGAAAGCGGTGCCGGACGTGTCGCTTGTGCTTGTCGGCGACGGGGACGACCGGCCAAGACTGGAACAGCTCGCCCGCGATCTCGGTGTTTCGGAACACGCGCACTTTCTCTTCGGCCTGACGCCCGAGCAGCTCTTCGCCTGCTACGCAAACTGTGACGTCTTCGCCCTGCCCAGCCGGGGAGAAGGTTTTGGCCTCGTGTTCGTGGAAGCTATGGCCCACGCCAAGCCGGTGATTGGCGGGGCGCACGGGGGCATTCCAGACATCGTGGAGGACGGAGTAACGGGCTTGCTCGTGCCGCACGGGGATGTCGAGCGTCTCGCGCAAGCGCTCGAATCTCTTTTCAACGATCCGGGCCGGGCCAGGGAAATGGGCGCGCGCGGAAGAGAACGAGTGGAGAAGACGTTTTCATTCGCGCAATTTCAATTGCACCTGTCCGAGATCCTGTCCAATGTTCTTGCCTGAAAACAATGAATTGACAAGCGTCCCATTAGAAGGCGGCTCGCGGGAGTATAATTCGCGGCAGGGATGGCCCTTTTGAATCTTTTCCCTGGCTATATAGCCTATTGTGCAAACCCAGGGCCAGAGTGTAGCGCTCGCCTTCAGGCTAGCATGTGCTTGAGCCTAATGTGGCCGCCTGAAGGCGGGCGCTACAAGAACGTCTGAAATTCAAGTTCCTATGCGCCTCTTGCATGTGACCCAATCCTACTACCCCTTTCTTGACAGGGGAGGTCCCACGGTCAAAGTAAGGGCGCTCGCCCGAGGTTTGGCATCCTCCGGCCATGCCGTGACGGTTCTAACCGCCGATCTGGGACTCGACTCGGCGATGCGGAAAATAACGGGCGCAGTTCCGGGACGCTGGGGTTTCGAGGCCACGGAAGACGGCGTCGAAGCGATCTATCTTCGAACGCGCGCCCGGTACCGATCTCTCACCTGGAATCCCGGCGTCGCCGCGTTCTGTCGCGAGCGGCTTGTCAGCTTTGATCTTACGCATATTTATGGCCTCTACGACCTGGTTGGACCGCGCGTCGCCGGAGCCTGCCGCAGGATTGCCCGCCCATATATTGTGGAACCAATGGGCATGTTCCTGCCAATTGTACGCAGTATCTGGATCAAGCGGCTCTATCACGACACCCTCGGTGGCCGCCTGCTCCAGGGAGCCAGCCGCGTGATCGCCACGTCGGAGCAAGAGCGCCAGGAGTTCCTGGAAGGCGGGATCGGAGATTCCAAAATAGTGGTCCGGCGAAACGGGATCGAAATCCCCGGGCAGTTTCCGCCCGCCGGATCGTTCCGCAATCAGTGGGGCATACCCGGAGACGTGAAACTTGTCCTGTTTCTAGGGCGTCTGGTATCAAAGAAGAGTCCGGAATTGATGCTGGAGGCATTTTCTCACTGGTTCCGCCGCGGAAACGGATCTCGCGGGTCCGTGCTGGTCATGGCGGGGCCGGATGAAGGCGATGGCTTCCGCGAGCGTCTGGAAACGATCGCCGCGCAAATGGGATTGAACGGCAGCGTATTATTCACAGGCCCGCTTTATGGTGACGCTAAATGGGCGGCCTACAGGGACGCGGACGTGTTTGTCCTGCCGTCACAAAACGAGAATTTCGGCAATACGGCTGCGGAAGCGGTCGCGTGCGGAACTCCTGTTCTGGTCACCGATCGCTGCGGGATCGCGCCGTTGGTAAACCAGCGCGCGGGTCTCGTCGTGCCGCATGATTGCGCCGCGCTCGAGGCGGGACTGGCCCGGATTCTGGATGACCAGGCGCTCGCCGCGCGTTTGCGCGGAGGGTGCCAGGGGGTAGCGAACTCGCTCAGTTGGGCTGAGCCGCTCGCTCAAATGGAAACTCTGTACCGGGAACTGATCTCGGAGCGTCGCAGCGCATGAAGAAGCACCCAATCATCCGGGTTTGCTGGTTTGCCGTCAACGCGCTCTTGGCCGCTTCCCTTTTGGCAGTTCTTTACGGCGCCGGGTGGGAATTCTCGACGCGCAGCTATTTGAAGGGTTTTTCCGACGCAATTATCCCTGCTTCCGATGACACGGAGCAAAAAATCGAAGCGATATTGCAGTGGATGGCTCATGGCCCCGTGCGGCGCAGCGAGGCGGACCCGGGTTATCTGCCCGCGCGCAATCCGGAAGAAACGCTCAACATCAAACAACTTCTGCAAGTCTGCGGCACCGCGACAAACGCGTTCGTCAATCTTGCGCAGGTCAGCGGCCTGCACGCGCGGCGGCTCCTTTTGCTGGATCAATACGGGCTCAGCAAGCACGTGGTTGTGGAAGTCCTGGTTGGCGATCGCTGGGTCGTGGTTGACCCCTCTTACCATTTCGTTTTACGGCTTCCGGACGGGCGGTACCCGACCCGGACGGAACTGAAAGATCCCGCCATCTTCCGGGCCGCAACGCAAACGATCCCCAACTACCCGGCGGCCTACACGTACGAGAGCACCGTGCACGTGCGTCTCACGCGGATTCCCTGGATCGGGCGGCGACTGCGGGGAATTTTCAACTTCATCTGGCCGCCTTGGGAAGAAGCGATCAATTGGACGTTGCTGGTCGAGCGCGAGTCGTTCGCCATGCTGGTCGCCTCCCTCTTTCTTTTCTGTTTTGCGCTGGCCGCGCGATTCTTCCTGGGATGGTTTTGCAGGAGCAAGCTGGGGATCCCTCGCGAACGACTGCGCGATCAAATCCTGCGCGCCGGGCAAGCCGTGGCCGGAAATTCTCAATAAGAGTCCGCTCGAGTAGCACACGTGTTTGTTGTGGCGCCGGCGTCTCGCCGGCGTTTTTTGCAATGTATGGCGATCGGAAAAATGGCCGGCGGGACGCCGGCGCCACGAAAGGCCTGCGTCCCACCAGCCCGGATTGCGGCAAGGAATAAGTCTCAGAGGATTTTGCGGCAGAGGACCTGATATTGCGTGCCCAGGGGCGCACGATAGACGAAATCTTCGATCTTGCGGAATGCCCGCAACACTCGCGGAAAAATAAACCGAAAATCGGTGCGCAAGATCTCAAAGCCGCCGTCCCGCAACAGCGCTCTCGCTTCCGGCGGGGACAACGGGATCGCGTCGCGATCGAACGCGCAGCGCGACATCACGTAGCGCGTCGCAAGACTCCACGGATTATTTTCCCAGAAGGAAAAAAAGCCTCCCGCGCGCAACCCTCGATGAACCAACGCCAGCGCCGCAGCGCGCTGGGCCGGCAGGATGTGGTGAAACACCCCGTTGCAATACGCCAGATCCATTTGGCCGGCGGGCTGAAATTCGCCGATGGACTCGTACCGGATTCGTTCGCTCGCGTGGCGCTTTCGCGCGATCTCCAGAGACTTGGCGGACACGTCCACCCCGACAGCGGATTTCGCATTCAGCGCCTGGAGAAGCAGCGGGGTCGTCGCCCCGTCCCCGCAGCCAAAGTCCAGCAGCGAATTGGCCCCCTGCTTCCGTTCCTCGAGGCAGCGCTTCAGCCAGGCCACCCGGCCCTCGGCAAAATATTCACGGCTTTCCCCGGAAGGCGCAATGGCATTCGACAACGCCTGCTCGTACGCGGCCGCGTACTGATCGAAGAGGTCTTCCGCGTCATTCATCGGCGGGACATCCCGAGAACGCTGAGAAAGAAACTGGAGAGGATGACCTGGAACCCCAGCGTAAAACACACCACGCCCGGAATCACGATGCGCAGCGTTTTTTCCGGATCGAGCGGGCCGAACTGGCGGATGCGCCAGTACTCCAGGCCCAGCACCCACGCGCCGGCCCCGGCGAGGATCAGCAGAACTCCCGCAACGAGGCCGACTTCAAGCGTGATGTAGCGGAACATCCGCGTGAGGCGAGGGTCTTCCGGCAGCAGGCCTTCGGAGATCGCGAAGATTTTAGTGAACGTCGCGAACACGACGGACTGAAAACCGATCAGAATGGCCATCGCCGCGAACAGCAGCGTGTGAATATCAAACACAATGTTCCCGATCCTCCGCGGCCCCGGCAGCAGCGCCGCGCTTATCGCGATTCCGAGAGCGAATAGCGCAATCCCCGGGTAAAGAAACAGCCAGCGCGGGCTGTAGAGCAAAAGAAAACGCAGATGCCGCCATCCATCGCGCCAGGTGCGGAGGTGCGGCGCGCGGTCCCGACGGTCGGGAGCAAGCGTCGTTGGAATTTCCGTGATGCGCAAACCGAAGGCCGTGGCCTTCACGATCATTTCACTGGCAAATTCCATGCCCAGTGTCCGCAGCTCGAGCTGTTCGATCTCATCCTTACGGAACGCGCGGAGGCCGCAATGAAAATCCCCTACGGGACTCTTGAAGAACAGCCGCCCCAAACCCGTCAGAACAGGATTCCCCAAGTAGCGGTGCAAAGCCGGCATCGCGCCCGGCAGAATTTTTCCCCGGAAACGATTGCCCATCACGAGGTCATAGCCTTCGCGGAGCTTCGCCACAAATTCGTCCAGTTGCGAGAAATCGTATGTGTCGTCGGCGTCGCCCATCAGCACAAACTGCCCGCGCGCCGCGGCGATCCCGGCTTGCAGGGCGCTGCCGTAGCCGCGCGTCTCCACGGGGACGACGCGCGCGCCATAGTCCCGGGCAATCTGCTGCGATCCGTCGGTGCTGCCGTTGTCGGCGACAATCACTTCGCCGCGTATGCCGTGCCGCTCCAGGGCGTCGATCGCCTTTTTGACGCAGATGCCGACCGTTGCCGCTTCATCCAGGCAGGGCATGACCACGGAGAGTTCCACGTCGTCGCGATCCCCCGCGATCCGCGAAACCACGTGCATTTCCACGATCGAACTCATGGAACTGAAATCCAGCCCTTTCCTTAGATTTAAATCTCCCCGACTCCGAGGCGTCCGTATGGCGCCGAAGCGTTGCCCCGTGGAACTGTAACCTATCCCGTATGTGGCGAAAAGGGTGGTTCTAGTAGGACAGCCACTCTTGGCTGTCCGCTTTTGGCTCGACGAGACTGCGCGGGACAGCCAAGAGTGGCTGTCCTACCAACCCGGCGTTTCAAATTGACACCATTCGGAGCGGTTGTTAGATTGAATGTTGGTGCTGGGGGAGCAGGAAACACTGAGGAAAAATCCGCGAATCTGGGTTCTGCTGCTTGCAATTTTGACCGTGCAGGCGGCAGGGTGTATCACCATCAAGAGAAGGACCGAGGTCAAGAAGGAAGAAATCCGCCCCCAGCTGGAATCCAGCGAAGAGAATCTCCTGGCCAGCTACAACAACCAGGTGCGGTCCGTGCAAAGCCTGCAGGCGACGGTGGATCTGATTCCCAGTACCGGTACGACCTACAGCGGCGTCATCGAGGAATACCATGACGTTCCCGGATTCATCCTGGCGCAGCGCCCTGCGACGGTGCGCGTGATCGGGCAGGCGCCTGTCGTCGCCAAAAACATTTTCGACATGGTCAGCGACGGCAAGCAATTCCGGATTTATATTCCCTCGAAGAACTCGTTTCTCGTCGGGCCTACGGCCCTCATCCGCGCATCGAAAAAGCCCCTGGAAAATCTGCGCCCTCAACATATCGTCGAAGCCTTGTTCTGGCCGGAATTTTCAGCCGGCGAAAATGTTCTTTTCGAGCAGTTTGACTTCAGCGTGAGCCGCTATTACATCCTGACCCTGCTGCGGAAAGCGGAGGGCGGAAAATTCGAAATCGCCAGAAAAGTCTGGTACAGCCGCACCGACCTGAAAGTCTCCCGCGTCCAACTGTTTGGAGCGGGAGGCATACTCGATTCCGACATCCAGTATTCGGACTGGGAACCATTGCCTCCAGCCGAAGGCGCCCCCGCGACCGAACAGGCGAGTTTCGCGCGCGACATCCACATCTGGCGCCCCCAGGACGATTACAAACTCGAGATCAAGATTCTGAAGCTCACGCTGAACGAGCCGATTTCGCCGGACCGGTTTGAGCTGGCGCAGCCCGCGGGCACCGACCTCGTGCGCGTGGGCGACGATCCTTCGGCAGCGCAACCCCTTTCGCAACCGGGGTCTCAAACGGGGTCACAGCCGGGGTCCCAAAGATGATCCGCCAGTTGGTGGTCAACAACGTCTTGCACCGCCCGATTCGCACGATCGTCAGCGTCATCGCCGTGGGAGTGGAAGTGGCGCTCGTCATCCTGATCGTCGGGCTCACCAGCGGACTGCTTCAAGAGACCGCCAAGCGCATCGAAGGCATCGGCGCGGACATCATGCTGCAGCCGCCGTCCGCTTCCGTCTTTCTGGCGTTCAGCGGGGCGCCCATGCCGATCAAGATCGCCGACAAATTGCGCGAACTCCGGTACGTGCAAGCGGTCGCTCCGGTTCTGCTGCAATTCAGCTCCTCGGGCGGAGTGGACATCATTTACGGAATCGATCCGAAGTCGTTCCGCGACGTTTCGGGCGGTTTCGTTTTCCTCGAAGGCCACGACATGCAGGGGCCGGACGACATTCTGATCGATGACTGGGCCGCCAAGGCCAAGCACGCCACGGTGGACAGCACCTTCCGACTGCTGGACCACGATTTTCACGTCGCCGGAATCGTGGAACACGGCAAGGGCGCGCGCCTGTTCGTGCCCCTCTCGACCTTGCAGGACCTTTCCGGCTCGCGCGACAAAGCCTCGATTTTCTTCCTCAAGTGCACGCGCACGGACCATACCCAGGCCGTGATGGACGAGATGCGCCCCGTCTTCCCGGGATACGAAATCCGGCCCCTGAAGGATTTCCTTTCCTTGATGACCGCGTCGAATCTGCCGGGTCTCGACGCCTTCATTGAAAGCATGATCGCGCTCGCCGTGTCGATCGGCTTCCTCGTGATCTTGCTCTCGATGTACACGACCGTGATCGAGCGGACGCGGGATATCGGCGTTTTGAAATCCATCGGCGCGTCCAAGGGCTACATCATTCGGGCGCTGCTCGGCGAATCGGCCCTCATCTGTGTGATCGGCATCGGCGTGGGGATTGCGATGAGCTACACCGGGCGGGCCGTGTTTCTTTCTTCGTTTCCGACGCTGTCAATCCTGATTACGCCCGATTGGATCGTGCGGTCTGCGCTCATCGCGCTGGCGGGCGGGCTTCTTGGGGCGAGTTACCCCGCGTGGCTCGCCAGCCGCAAGGATGCCATCGAAGCCCTTTCCTACGATTGACGGCAGGCCCGGGAACGCCAATCTCCCGATTGGCGCGGCGAAGGCCGCCAATCGGGAGATTGGCGTTCCCGGCCCTAGTCAGAAATGCCAATCACGACTACAATACGTCCGCCTGCCGAAGCGCTGCTTACCACAAGGAATCTGAGAGTGGAGCCAATAGTCGTTACCGAAAATCTTTGGAAGCTGTATCACGCGGGAAAAGTGGAAGTTCCGGCGCTGCGCGGCGTTAATTTCAGGGTCCTGCCCGGAGAGTTTGTCAGCGTGATGGGACCTTCCGGTTGTGGCAAGTCATCCTTGCTTTATGTGCTCGGAGGGCTGGCGCAGGCTTCGCGGGGGCGCGTCCTGGTGGACGGCAATGATTTGGCCGCCATGAGCGACGCCGAACGGACCAAGCTGCGGCGATTCAAGATCGGCTTCGTCTTTCAGAGATTCAACCTTTTGCCGACGCTCGACGCCCGCGGCAATATCGCCATCGCGCAGCACATTCACGGGGACGGCTTTGACCCGCACCGCTTTGAGGTCATCACCAAGATGCTCGGCCTCACCGATCGCCTGAAGCACCGGCCGTCGGAACTGTCCGGCGGGGAGCAGCAGCGCGTGGCCATCGCCCGCGCCATTATCAACGAACCGAAAATTATCCTGGCGGACGAACCGACCGGAAACCTGGACACACAAAATTCGGAAATTGTGCTATCCATGTTGAGCCAGTTGAACAAAGAGCTGGGCCAGACCATCATCATGATCACGCACAACCCGGAGGCGGCGGCGTATTCGAGCCGCGTGGTGCACATGCGCGACGGCGTGATCGTCGACGGGGTGCCGGCCGACTGACATGCGAACGCTCTGGCGAGCCATCGTGCGGGTTCTGTTCTGGTCCTACGAACGGGGAACCTGGCAGTATGATCTCGCGGTCGCCGGGATCGTGCTGTTCGTCCTCTTCTCGCCGTTCGTCATTCACTACACCGACCAGCCTTCGGTCGGCCCGCCGCCCGCGTCAGCTCTCGTCGAGTTGCGGACCGTCGCGCCCGGCCAAATCGCCACCTACCGCGTTGATGCGCGTTTGCTGGCGACGCCGACTCGCACGCCGGAGCTGGAGCACGATCTGCATGAGACGGTCCAAAAAAATGTGCAGGACTTGAACCATGGCCGTTTCGAAATCGTGCGCATCGACCCCATCCGCGGCGAGGGCGGCACCATCGCGTACTACGATGTTTCAGTAAAGCCTTGAAGTAGCACAGGCTTCAGCCTGTGGGGGTTAGTCCTGGCAAGCACTAAACCCCACAGGCTGAAGCCTGTGCTACCAAACCCCCGCCGGCGCGGCCTCCTACAACAACCTCTTCTTAATTTCGCGTTCGTACTCCGGAAAATACCGGCTGATGACGGACAGATCGAACCGGCCGAGGATTGATTCCTTGGGTTCGCGTTCCAGCAGAAACTGAAACGATTTTCGGATGAGTACCTCGGGCTCGACGGCTCCTCCTGCGAGTCTCGCGTAGTCCTTCGGATCGAGCGTGACCTGGTGAGTGGATTCGCTTCCGGGTTCGATCACGCGAACGCGGAAATGGGATGCATCCACTTTTTCCACTTCAATTTTCGCGGGCACGCATTCACCCCTTTTTTGGCGCTCAACGCAAAATGTGAAAACCCCCCAGGTAGCACAGCCACTCTTGGCTGTGTGCCTTTGTTAAGTGCTGCAAAAACCGCACAGCAAAGAGTGGCTGTGCTACTGAAACGCGGAAACAAAATACGAGCCGCGATACGTGAGCTTCGAGCCGGGCGGAACTTTTGTTCCTTCAGCCAGCGCGACGCGCAGCGAGCGCCAGCCGGGGCGCGCGGTTCCCGCCGAGGGATAAAAGCCGAGCGTGTATTGCGCGCTGATCGCCAGCGCGATGCGCCGGTAAATCTCGCTCAAATTTCCAATCTCGCGCAGAAAATAAAGCTGGCCGCCGGCGCGCCGCGCCAGCTCCGCCAGATACAGCGTGTAGTTCGGCATGTTCTGCTTGCGCGCTTCCGCGGTGACCAGCATTTCGCTCCGGTGCGCCTCCAGCCATTCCGGCGTCATCCCGCGCGGGCGATTCTCGGTGGAGACGATGAACAGAGCGATGCCATCCGCGCCGAGCTCGCGCGCCACGTCGTCAAATGCGAGGCGCGACGCCCCGGCGCCCGTGCTGGGCAGCGCGCTGCGCGGATCCCATGAGAGGCCGAGGCCGCTGTCCTGCCCATCCGTGAGCAGAACGATCGCCTTGCGCCCCGTGCGCCCCTGAAACAATTCGCGCGCCGCGAGAAAAACGGATTCGTAAATCCGCGACTCGGAGGAATTTTCGACCTTGGCGAGATACTTCGATTCGATGGCGCGGTCCAGCAGCGCGCGATTTTTCGAGAAGGGCAAAAGCAGGTGCGCTTCGGAGGAAAACGACACGACGGCGATTTCGTCCGCGGGAGAAAGATTTTCCGCGAGCGAGCGCGCCGCGCCGCGCATTTCCGCCAGCTCGTGATAAATGCTGGGGCTCGCGTCGATCACCAGGGCGATGCTGGCCGGCGTGGCCGAAGCATCGAACGAAGCAATCTCCTGCGCCGCGCCGTCCTCGAACAAATGAAAATCGTTTTGGCTGAGGCCGCGCACCTGCGTTCCGTCCGGCGCAGCGACCGTGCAGGGCACCTGCACCAGAGTCACGCGCGAGCGGATTGCGCCGTCCGGCGGCGCGGGAGATGACTCCTTCGTGATCGCCCGCAATTCTCCAGACGCGGGATCGCGCACGAGCGTCATGCCCCCTCCCAGAGGAATCGGGCGCGGCAGCTTTTGCGATTGTGCAGGCGGAGTGTCCTGCGGAGGCGCGCCTTCCGGACGCCCGTCCAGTGCGGCGAAGAAGATCAGCGTTGCAAGCAGGGATGGAGCGGCGCGTCGGAAAATGTGGATCACGGGCTCAGTATGCCAGAGTTCAGTAGCACAGACTTCAAGTCTGTGGGGTTCCATTTGATCTTGGCTACCGCGCGTGGCCTGGGCGCATCTGCGGAAATCCACAGACTGAAGTCTGTGCTACTCAGAGGTCAAAATCGCGTAACGGCTTTTCGACCGGCTGGTCCTTGGCTTTCTTGAGCGCTTCCTCGAACTTGCGGTTGAGGACGTCATCCTTCTTGCTCTCGGCCACCCAGGAATCGCGGAATTTGTCTTCGCGCTTCTGGGCCTGATCGGCGAGGATGCGCGCCGCGTCGCTGATGTCGACGTCGGGCGCGGCCTTCACCGGCGCCGTGTGCGCGAGCACCACGGCGAGATCGGTATCCACCGTGAGTTTTGCCTCGCAGCAGGGGCACATCACTTCGATCGTCGGCGCTGGCTTCTTCGGCATGCGGGTATTTTACGCCTAAAATGGTTCTAGTGGCGCATGCTTCAGCTTGCGGGGGTTAATTCTTGCAAGGACTAAACCCCGCAAGCTGAAGCATGCGCCACTAACTTCCTCGCTTGATTTTCCGGTGGCAGCGGCTGCAAAATTCATGCATGGCTCTGGAATTCACCACGTCTTGTCTGAAAGATTCGGTCGATCTTCTCCGCTTTTACAAGCGGCTCGGAGACCGCGCCATGGCGCAAGTTTCCGACGCAGCGCTGTTCGCCACCCTTGACGACGAATCCAACTCCATCGCCATCATCGTGAAGCATCTCGGCGGCAACATGCGCTCGCGCTGGACCGACTTCCTCACCTGCGACGGCGAAAAGCCCGATCGCGATCGCGATTCGGAATTTGAAGCGCCGCCGAAAACGCGCGATGAAGTTCTAGCAATTTGGGAATCGGGCTGGCAGCTTGCCTTTGACGCGCTGGCCCCTCTGACCGACGCCGACCTCTCCCGCACCGCTTACATCCGCACCGAGGCGCATTCCGTCATGCAAACTATTCACCGCCAGGTGGCGCACTACTCCTACCATATCGGACAAATCGTCTATCTCGCCAAACATTTCGCCGGACCGGATTGGAATGCATTGACGATCCCGCGCCGCAAATCCGCGGAATTCAACGCCAAGGTCGCAACGGGCAAGGCTTCTCAGCGCTGAAGTAGCACAGCCACTCTTTATCCCGAGCCCCTGCGAGGGGCTGGCTGTGTGGGTTTCTCTACGTTCGGGTATCCACACCTCATCGGCGGGCGAAAAATTCGCATAGGCACATTTACTTTTGTGCTCGAGTTAAACGCCGCAAACCCCGCACAGGCAAGAGTGCCTGTGCTACCAAAACGTTTCGTCGTACAATGTTCTTCGAAATTGAACTGGAAGACCGTTCGGGAGGCAAATCCATCATGGCATGCGGATGCGGTTTCACGCGGCGCGAAGTGCTGCGGGCGGGCTCTTTCGCCGCGGCGGGGATGCTGGCGGGCGTAAGGCTGGGCGCGCAGGCTAAGAAGGGCATGCGCATCGACATCCACGCGCATCTTTGGACCACGGATTACCTCGATCTCTGCCAGAGCTACGGAAACGTGGACACCGGGACGCAGCGCAACAAGGGCGCGGGGATGGGTCAGGAAGAAATGGACAAGCGCTTCGCCCTGATGGAAGCGAACGGCGTCGAGATGCAGATTCTCGACATTTGCCCGCAGGCGCCGCACTTTGAAAACAAAGAGCATGCCGTGAATGCCGCGCGAAAAGCCAATGACCTGTACGCGGAGGCCGTGAGCCGCTGGCCGAAAAAATTCAAAGCCTTCGCGGCCGTGCCCTTGCCTCATGTCGACGAATCGCTCAAGGAACTCGAACGCGCCCTCGATCAACTGAAGTTTGTCGGCGCGACGATGACCACGTTTCCCGCCAATCATTCCCCGGCCGATCCTTCCTTCGCTCCATTTTATGAAGAGTTGAACCGGCGCGGCACCGTGTTGTACATCCATCCGTCGGGCAACGGAATCGATTCGCCGTTCGTGATTCCCTTCAACCTGCGCTGGATCATCGGCGCGCCGATGGAAGACACCGTTTCGATCATGCATTTGATCGAAGCGGGCGTCCCGCAGAAATATCCGAAGTTGAAAATCGTCAATTCGCACCTCGGCGGAATGCTGCCCATGGTCTACCAGCGCCTCGACAATATTTCCAAGTGGGAGCATCCGTTGCCCGAGTTGCCGTCGATCACCGCCAAGCGCATGTGGTATTGCAGCGTGGGCCACGGACATCCTCCGGCGCTGCGTGCGGCAGTGGACTCCATGGGCGCCGACCGCATCTGCCTCGGCACGGATTATCCCTACGAAGGCGGCGAGCTGTTCGATCACGCCATCCAGTACATCAGCCACTCCGGCCTCAAGCCGGAAGACGCCGAAAAAATCCTGGACCGCAACGCCGCCTACGTGCTCGGACTCGCGTGACCTCCACCCAAACTTCGATCGCGGCCCATACCAAACCAAAGCTCACGCGCAACCAGATCCGCAGCTTCTGGGCCGCCTGGGGCGGCTGGAGCATGGACGGAATGGATTCATTCATCTACTCCCTCGTGCTGGTTCCGGCGCTGACGGAACTGTTGCCCCGCTCCGGAATTCCCGCCACCACCGCGAATCTCGGCTACTACGGCGGCATCTTTTTCACTCTGTTCCTGATCGGCTACGGCACGGCGCTCGTGTGGGGGCCGATCGCCGACCGGTTCGGCCGCGTGCGCACCATGATGTTCAGCATTTTGTGCTTTTCGCTCTTCACGCTGCTGGCCGCGTTTGCCACGGGCATCTGGAGCCTCGCGGTGTTTCGCTTCATGGCGGGAGTCGGAATCGGCGGCGAATGGTCGGTTGGAGCCGCGCTCGTTTCCGAGGATTGGCCCGAGGAGCGGCGCACCATGGGCGCGGCTCTGATGCACACGGGCTACTACATCGGATTTTTTCTCGCGGGCATCGCGAATATTTTCATCGGCAGCCATTACGGATGGCGAGCGATGTTCGCGCTGGGCGGCGTGCCCGCGCTGCTCATCGGATTGATTCGCAATAACGTGCAGGAGCCCGCGCGCTGGGAAAATAAGGTGCAGGAACTTGGCGGGAAGTGGACGATGCATCGCGCGTTCCTGAAACTTTTTTCCCCGCAATATCGCCGCAGGACGATTATCAATTCTCTATACCTGATCGTATCGCTCGCGGGCTTGTGGGCGGGATCGGTGTACGCGCCCACGGCGATGACGTTCATCGCGGAAAGGGCCGGGCGCACCGCCGCGGAAAGCGCGCGCCTCGCGTCGTACTCCACGGCACTGCTCGGAATCACCACGGTCCTCGGCGCTTTGATTGTGCCGTTCCTGGCGGACTGGCTGGGCCGCCGTGCCACGCTCGCGATTTTTTACGTGGTGATGATGTTCGCGATCTGGTTTGCGTTCGCCCGAGTTTTTTACATGCAGCAGAACGCCATCGCATGGTTCCTGGTGTGCTCCGTGCTGCTCGGCCTCGGCGGAGCGAATTTCATCGTGTATTCGTTCTGGCTGCCGGAACAGTACGGGACGGAGTGCCGCGCGAGCGCGTTCGCTTTCATCACCAACCTCGGCCGATTCTTCGCCGCCGGTTTCACGTTTCTGGTAGGCGCGGGAATCCGCCACTACCAGACGTTCGGAATTCCCGTGTCGATGATGGCGCTTGCTCTAGTCGTCGGCCTGGCGCTCGTCCCCTTTGGCGAAGAAACCAAAGGCAAGCCGTTGCCCGCCTGATTCTTGATTTTCAAATTTGAAATTTCAGATCCCGAACCAAAAACCGCGAGGGACGAACGAAGAATCAACGAGTTCCACTGGTGGGAACGACGGCCGGGCTCTTGTCCAATTCTCCGCTCTCCATTTTCCCCTTCGCCTGGATGAGCTCGATTTTTTCCTCCGCCTTCGCGTACGTGGAGTGAACGCGATCCACAACGGTCAATCGGAACGTGTACGTGCCGGGAAGATCGCTCGAGTCAAAGGTGACATCCATGACCGGATTCAACACGATGGTGTGCGGAGAACGCGGGTCGGCCCCAATCGTCTCGGAGAAAGTCGGACTATCCAGGAGAACCTTGCCCTGGGGGGAGAGGAAGCGGATGTGCGCCTTCAAATCCATCTTCTCGGATACCGGGAAAGGGTAATCCGTCACCACAAAGGGAACGTAAATTTTCTTGTCGCGAGTCACCTGCCGAATTCGTCCCGCGTTTGGCCTGTCCGCCGCGGGCAACGATACCCATTTCAGGACCGAGTCTTTGGAATCCATGAGCAAGAGATCGAGGTGGAAACCGCCTTCCTTCAGGCCGGCAATTTCGTTCGCGTCGGCTTGCGCCATCTTCCGCGCGCGTTCCTGCCGGGCGATGTCTCCGAGCGACAGACCGCCATCCTGGGCGCAGGCAAGGAAAGCAACAGAAACAACGAGAACGAGCAGGAAAATCAGGCGGCGCGGGGGCTGCATCGTGACCTCCGATTCGATACGCTAATGATAAGCCGCCGAATAACCACTCCCCTGAACAACTATTCCCTGCGTGTCGAAAAGGGCCACCATGCGGAACTCTTCCAGTGGCGCAGGCTTCCAGCCTGTGGGGGTTAGTTGCGCGGAGGCTCGAGGGCTGTGCAACCAACCCCCACAGGCTGGAAGCCTGCGCCACTGGAAGCATAGCCCGCGCCGTTGACCGCAACGCATGAATGGCATATGTTGTGGCGCAAGACACCGTCCCAAAATCCGCATTCGCGAGACAGGAAGTGGTGAGATGAATCCAGTCAGTTCGCAAGAACGCACCGAACCGAGCGCGTCCGATCACGCGACCGGGACGGCGCGATACGCCGGCCGCGCCGGAGACAACTCACTTGGCCGCGCGCTCGGATACTTCATTCTGCGCCTGTCGCTCGGCGTCGACATGATCATGCACTACGTCGTGAGGACTTGGGGCATCAGCCAGGATTTCGTTCCTGTCACGGAGAAGATGTTCGTCGGAAACTTATTGCCGATGTCGTGGGTGCATTACTTTCTGACGTACCTTCCGTACTTTGAGGGCCTGCTCGGCATTCTCCTGATTCTCGGACTCTGGTCGCGCTTGGCTCTGACGGCGGAGGGCCTGCTGGTCACCGTGCTGCTCTTCGGCACAGCGCTGCGGTCGGACTGGACGGTCGTCTCTCACCAGATGATCTACATTCTCTTTGTATTCATCCTCCTTGCCGTGGAACAGTACGACTACTTTTCCGTCGATTCGCTCCTCGCAAGGCGCCGTGCGATTTAGTAGGACAGGCTTCAGCCTGTCGGTTTTTTCGTGGAACATCGCAAACGTAAACCCGACAGGCTAAAGCCTGTCCTACTTCGTCCTGAAAATCCCGGCGTCTAGATTTGCGAATCCTTCTCCGTCTCGGCCGGCAACATCCAGAGTCCCTCTATTTTTCCCGAAGGGTCGAAGGCGATGCGAACGATCATGGGTCCGTTCTCAAACTCGCACCGGACATCCACGCTGTCGAACTCCGGATCCTTCCGCGCCGCCCTGATGTTCTTGAACGGGCCGAGATGCATCATGACGTGCATCCACGACGCTTCCAAGCGGTCGGTGGGCATCCTCTCTTTCATCTGATCGTTGAATCTGGTGCTCACCTCGCTAAACTCATGCTGCCGCAAGAGGTCCGTGATCGCCTTGGCCGAGGCTTCCATGCTTTCAGGGCTGACGTCGGAAATCGGCGCGATCCGGAAATGGATGATCTGGTTGGTGTCGTCGAACATCAGCTTCAATTCAACTTTGTAATGTTCGAACTGGCTCTTGGAAACATAAATCTGCGCGCCCTGCACCGTCCTCGTAGTTTGTGAAATTTGCGCCTGGAATGCGCCGGCCACGCCGGCCAATTCTTCCCGCGCGCTTTTCAGGTCGCTTTCGCTCACGGAATCCTTGAGGTCGGCGCTGAACCGCTCGCGAACAGCCGCGACGCTGCCATGGGCGAATTCATCCATGACGTCCTTCGTGATCGCCAGGCGTTTCTCGTCGGACGTTTGGGCATTTGCAAGGCCCTGGATTGCCAAAACGATCGCGAGGAGCAGCAGGAAATTTCTAAGCGGGCGCATGATGACCTCCAGCGGTGCAGACAGAGGCTGTGTACGCGGACGTACCAGCGGATAGTATCACCGTAGCACAGGCTTCAGCCTGTGGGTTTTCGTTACGGCAGCGGTGACCGTGCTCATGGCAACCCCCACAGGCTGAAGCCCGTGCTACTAACCCCACCTCCCGAAAATTGATATAAAATGACGAGCCGGCTGGGTGCGATCGATACAGGCAGAATCAGCAACGCGGGAAAATCGAGAAATCCGCTGAAACGTCGGGGAGGCCATGAAAAAAGGAATTGCATACATTCTCGGTACGGCGCTCGCTCTTCTCATCGCTTGCGGACCGCTTTCCGCGCATCACGGGTCGTCGAACTACGACATGTCGAAATCCGTTTCAGTGAAGGGGACTGTTACGGAGTTTTCATTCATCAACCCGCACTCGGCGATACATCTCGAAGCGAAAGACGACAAAGGCAACGTCGAACAATGGCTCGTCGAGGCCGATAGTCCGAACAATCTTGCCCGGGCCGGCTGGACGAGAGACTCGATCAAGCCGGGAGACCTGGTCACCATCGTCGGGAATCGCTTGAAGGACGGCTCGAAAGTCATGCGCCTGCAAAAGGTAATTTTCGCCGACGGCAAGGAGCTGAAGCCGCGCGAGGGCGACGAGTATTGATCCCAGCCTGCGGAAACGCCGCGACGCCGGATCACCGTCAAGAAAGGGTTCCATGAAGCGAAATTGCACAATGGTTTTAAGGTTCACGCTCCTTGCGGCGCTCTCAGTCCCGATTCTTGCGCGGGCTCAGGACGCCAGCCACCCGGGCGCGGCAAAAATGCCGGCGGTTGCTTCTCCCGGAGCCGATCTGACCGGGGTTTGGACGCAGTTCCCGCGCATTGGCGGCCGCAGCGCGGGCGAGGGCGGCTTTGTTTTCAGCAAAGAGGAACCGCCGATGACGCCCTGGGCGGAAGCAAAATTCAAGTCCACAAAAGCGCCCCACACGGGCGGCTACACAGGCGAGTCAGACGATACCACTTTGAAGTGCTACCCTCCCGGCGTGCCGCGAATTTATCTCTTCAATTTTCCCATGGAAATTTTCGTGGTTCCCGGCCGCGTGCTCATCGTCCACGAATTCGGGCACTTCATCCGCCAAATCTGGACCGATGGGCGGCCGCATCCCAAGGGTCTGAATCCCAGCTGGATGGGCGATTCGATTGGAAAGTGGGAGGGAGACACTCTCGTCGTCGATACGATCGGTTTCAACGACAAGACCTGGCTCGATCAGGTCGGCCACCCGCATTCCGACGCGCTCCACCTCACGGAGCGCATCCACCGTACTGCGCCTGACATGCTGCAAATCGACTTCACGTTCGATGATCCCAAGGCCTACACGAAGCAGTGGACCGGGACCAAGCAATTCAAGCTGCGCCCGGACTGGCACATTTCCGAATATATCTGCGAGGAAAATTTCGACAACAAGCCGATCGAGGAGATCAGCAAGTAACCAGTAGCACAGACTTTAGTCTGTGGGGTTTCAATTGATCTTGGCTAGCGCGAGCGGCCTGGGCGCATTTTGCAGAACCCCACAGACTGAAGTCTGTGCTACTCGCTATTTCTCCGCGTTGGCCGCAGGCTTCTCGGGCGCGTATTTAATAAGAGTCCCGCCTTCCGACTCGTAGACTTGGGCGCCAATCGCACCCGCAATCTTGAATCCTTTGCTTTCCAGCAAGTCCGCCGCGATCCCGGCCCGGTGCGCGTGATTGGAGACCAGAATCAACGGCCTGTCCTTGGGGATTTGGGCGAGATGCTTTTCGAGATCCGCCGCCTGGATGTTCAGGTATACCGGGAACCCGCCGTTCTGCGCGATTTCCGTGGGCCGGCGGACATCGAGCAATAAGACGCTGCCCGGCTTGGCGAGCAGCGCGTCAAATTCCGCGCGAGTGAGTATTTTCGCCTTGCTGGGCGCAGTTGCGGCCGGTTGCTGCGCAAAACTCACCGCGCTCGCGAACAGGATCAGTAGAACGAGTTTCTTCATGAGGTTTTTCTCCGTTTTCCGTCGGATAATTGCAAGGTCCAGTGTGCCATTCTCCCACTCTCTCGCTGCTTTGCAAAGAGCTGCTGCACAAACGCACTCCCACGAAGATTTCGCATGGCAATGCGGAGCGTCTCCTGAAATTCTAAATCGCGGCGCCTGCGGCCGACTCTCATCCCGGATTGCCGGCGCGAATTGGAACCCTATTGGTCCTTACCGCCCACCTGCAATTCAAAGCCGTCCGGATCGCTAAAGTGAAAACTGTGCTCCAACGTCCGCGTTTTAAGCCCGCGCCGCTTCAATTCGGCTTCCACCTTATCTTTCACACTCTTGTCCGTGTCCCAGTTCGCGATCGTCAGGCAGACGTGATCGACCACGGGGGTTGTAGGGGTCTTGCGCGGATGAAAAATGAGCAGCGATTCTCCCACCACGAGGTTGGCTTTTTTCCCGTCGTCCAACGTAACTTTCAATCCGAAGAGCTCCGCATACCAATCGCGGCTCTTGCCGTAATCGGCGACTTGATAACCGACATGATTCACGTAGGTGGCTTTGAGCACGGTGCCCTCGGGCGCCGCGGCCGGGGCCGCGCTCGCGGCCGAGGCTGCCGTCGCCGCCAGCGCGAGGCTCTGAATCAGTTGCCGGCGGGTCATTCTTCCGTTCTCGAAGTCGTGAAGAAGTTTCGCGATCACGTGTTCCATTGCTTTGTCCTCCTCTTCGCAGTCGCGTTCTCGTTTGATTGGCCGGTTTCCAAGTTTCCGCTTGCGCCCCACCCCATTTGCGCCGAAGCATAATCCCGGCATTGCTGGATAGCAAGGATGTTAGCAACCGCTCGCGAACGAATGTCTTGATCCGCAATCGAGAGATTGAGGTATAGTCTGGGCATCATGCGATTGCCGCTTGGACCTGCTGCGAAAAGACATTTATTCGGCGTGGGAATTTTCGGAGCGCTGCTCCTGGGCGTTGCCCTGCGCTCTTTTTTGCCGGCCGTTTCGGCACAGGGATGGGAGCCGGCGATCCGCGATTTTGAAGAGCAGGACAAAGCGCATCCGCCCAAGCCCGGCAGCATTGTTTTTGCGGGAAGTTCTAGCTTTCGGTTTTGGGACACGCTGGCCTCGGACATGAAGCCGCTCGACGTGGTCAATCGAGGATTTGGCGGCTCGGAGTTTTCCGACCTCGACATGTACGCGCAACGCATCGTGGTCGCCTACCGCCCGCGCGCCGTGGTCGTCTACGAAGGCGACAACGACCTCGCGGAAGGCTCTTCCAAAACGCCCGAAATGGTCGCGAACGACTTCCGGAAATTCGTTCAGACCGTGCATGGCGCGCTTCCGGACACCTGGATTTACATCCTGTCCATCAAGCCGTCCAACCTGCGCAGGAAACAGTGGCCGCAGATGAAGGCGGCAAACAAGATGATGCAGGACTACGCCGCGTCACAGAAAAATGTGCAATACATCGACATCGCCACGTCCATGTTCGATGCCAAGGGAAATCTACCCTCCGATCTGTTCAAGTCCGATGGCCTGCATCCGACCGCGAAGCTCTACGCCATGTGGACCGCGATCATCAAACCGGTATTGCTCCAGCGATTCGGGCCGGAAAAAAGCAGTTCGCGCCTGAGTTTCCCTGTGCCCTCGTTGCAATTTTTGGGTTGAGTGGCGCAGGCTTCCAGCCTGCGGGGGTTAGTGCTTGCAAGCACCAAAACCTACAGGCTGGAAGCCTGCGCCACTCAACCAATACCGCTCAGCAACTCTTCTCCTATCCTGCTAGAATAATTCAATGTTTGAGAACCTGACAGACAAGCTGCAACGAGTCTTCAAAAACCTGCGTGGCCAGGGAAAACTTACCCAGGAGCACGTGGACGAGGCGCTCGCGGGAATTCGCGAGGCGCTGCTCGAAGGCAACGTCAACGTCGGCGTGATCGATGAATTGCTGACGCACATGCGCGACAAGGCTCTCGGCTCCGAAGTTCTGCTGCAACTTTCGCCTGACCAGCAAGTCATCAAGATTGTGCGCGATGAGCTGGCTCTGCTGCTCGGCAAGCACGCCAAGCCGCTTTTCTCCTCGCGCCCGCCTTCGGTGTGGATGATCGTCGGCCTGCAAGGCTCGGGGAAGACGACCACTACCGGCAAGCTGGCCAAGTGGGTCTCCGCGCACGGCCACCGGCCCATCGTGGTTTCCACCAACGTCTACCGTCCCGCGGCGCGCGAACAGCTTTTGCAGGTGGCCAAGGCGGTTCACGTTCCGTGCTGGCCCGGCACGGGCACCGACAAGCCTCTTGAAATTGTGCGCGGCGCGATTCGCGAAGCCAAGCTTTCCGCGCACGACGTGATTCTGGTGGACACCGCCGGCCGCCTGCACATCGATGACACGCTGATGGAAGAGCTGGGCACGCTGAAGCGGGAACTCACCCCGGCGGAAATTTTGTTCGTGGCGGACGCCATGATCGGGCAGGACGCGGTCCGGTCCGCGGGCGAGTTTCACAAACGGCTCGGCCTGACGGGCGTGGTCTTGACGAAGCTCGACGGCGACGCGCGCGGCGGCGCAGCGCTTTCGATCGGGAAAGTGACGGGCGCGCCGGTGAAATTCGTGGGCACGGGCGAAAAATACGACGCGCTCGACGCGTTTTACCCGGAGCGCATCGTCTCGCGCATCCTCGGCATGGGCGACGTCCTTTCGCTGATCGAGCGCGTCGAGCAGTCGGTCGACGCCAAGCAAGTGGCCGAGCTCGAGCGCAAGCTGCGCCGCAGCGAATTCACGCTCGAGGATTTCCGCGACCAGTTGCGGCAGATCCGCAAGATGGGGCCTCTCGAACAAGTCCTGGGAATGCTCCCCAAGGTGGGCCCGTTGGCCAAAGTGCCCAAGGACGTGCACGTCGACGAATCGAATTTGAAGCGCATCGAGGCCATCATCAACTCGATGACCAATTCCGAGCGCAACGATCACAACGTCATCGACGGCAAGCGCCGCAAGCGCATCGCGCGCGGCAGCGGTACTTCGGTGCAGGAAGTGAACCAGGTGCTGAAGCAATACCTCCAGATGCGCCAGATGATGAAGCAGTACGGCGCGCTCGCCGCCCAGGGCCGCCTCAAGGGCCTCGGCAAACTCAGCGGCGTTTCGTAGCACAGGCACTCTTGCCTGTGCGGTTTTGGCGATCGTCGTTTCAAGGAGTAGTCTCTGTGTACACCCTACAAAATCACACAGCCAAGAGTGGCTGTGCTACTCAAGTCCCCAAACAAACCCCAGGCACAGTGGTTGCATCTCTATAAGTGGGCTTGTGCCTATCCGGTTGACTCCACAGGCCCCAAGGGATAGTGTCGGGTGCGATGCGCCCGGAGTATCCTCGGTCATTGCACGAGTTTAGAAGGCTCTTTAACGATGAGGCCGCCTGTCGCCAGTACCTTGCGCGGAGCCGATGGCCCGAGGGCTTCCAGTGTCCACGGTGCCAGCAGGGCGAGGCCCTCGAACTACCAACCCGTCTCTTGTGGCGGTGTCGAGCGTGCAGGCACGACACCTCGGTCACGGCGGGGACCGTGCTCCACCGAACCAGAGTCCCGCTGACACAGTGGTTCTGGGCCGCCTACCTGGTCTCGACTCAGACCCCGGGCTTCTCAGCGCTCCAACTCCAGCGGCAGTTGGGACTCCGCCGATACGAGACGGCCTGGGCCATGCTGCAGAAGCTTCGTCGCGCCATGGTGCACCCGGATCGGGAGCCTCTCAAGGACAAGGTCGAGGTGGATGAGACCTACATCGGCGGGCGAGAAGTGGGCCTACGTGGGGGGCGCCACGTCCTTGACAAGGCGATCGTTGTGGGCGCGGTAGAGGTCAGGGGCGAAGCTTCCGGAAGGGTACGCCTCCAAGTGGTTCCCGACGTCTCGGCCCGGTCTCTGACCGGCTTCGTGAGAACGAACGTGGCTGCGGGAGCGATTGTAGTCACTGACGGCTGGGGAGGCTACGACCCCCTCCCGAAGCTGGGGTACCGGCACCGACCGCACACGCAGGGCGACCGTCGAAGGTCGACCCAGATTCTGCCGCGCATCCATCGTGTCTTTGGGAACCTCAAGACCTGGCTTCGTGGCACCCATCACGGCGTCGGCCACGCCCATCTTCAAGCCTACCTGGACGAGTTCGTTTTTCGGTTTAATCGCAGGCGAACACCGATGGCCGCCTTCCAGACGCTTCTCGGACTGGGTAGCCAGCAGCAACCCACCACATACAATCAGTTGTACCGAGTGGAGCTAAACGGATAGGCACGAGTGGGCTAATCAGGGGATCTGAAGGCCTGCGGGGTATCGCAAACGGGGGGAACCAGCTATAATCTTGGACCAGGAGGAAGTGAATCGTGCTGGCAATCCGCTTGGCTAGAATTGGAAAGAAGAAGCAACCATTTTATCGCATTGTCGTGCTCGACAAGCGCAAACCCCGCAATGGCAGGACGGTTGAGATCGTCGGAACCTACGACCCGCTCAAGAATCCAGCTTTGATTCAGTTGGACGCCGAGCGCGTGAAGTACTGGCTGTCGTGCGGTGCGCAACCCAGCGATACCGTGCGCAGTTTTTTGACGGCCCAAAAGATCGCTTGAACTGCCCCGCGGTGGCTCAAGAAAGGTTCCCCTGGCCCTCGGAACCTGCACAAGTGAAAGCTCGAATCGAACCCGCGAATGCGAATGGTGGAGGGCCCCATGAAGGACCTTGTGGAAGCGATTGCGAAGGCATTAGTCGATCATCCCGAACAAGTCCAGGTGCGATCGGTGGATGGGGAGCAAGTAACCGTTCTTGAATTGCGCGTGCATCCCGAAGATCTGGGCAAAGTCATCGGACGGCAGGGGCGGACAGCGAAGTCCATCCGCACGATCCTCGGCGCCGCCGGTATGAAAATTCGGAAGCGCCTGACGCTTGAAATCCTCGAATAGAGAGTCCTCGGAAGAATTCACAGGCGTAACGCTTGCGAGAATTCTGCGTCCTCGCGGCCTCCGCGGGGAAGTGGCCGCCGAAATCCTCACCGATTTTCCCGAGCGTTTACCGAAGCTGCGCGAAGTGTGGCTCGCCGACGGTCGTCATGCGCCCCGGCGCGTCCGCGTGCAGCGCTGCTGGCTTTCGCCGGGCCGCGGCGGCCAGGTTATTTTTCATTTTGCGGACGTTGACAGCATTGAAACCGCGAACACTTTGCGCGGATTGGAAGTTCAGGTGCCCATCGAGCAGCGTGCGCAGCTCGATGCGGGAAACTACTTTGTCAGCGATCTGGTCGGCTGCGAAGTGTGGGAAGCGGGCGCCGCGTCGGCGCTCGGGTCGGTGCGCGACGTGGAATTCCCGGGCAGCGCGCCTTTGCTGGCGGTCGACACGAACGAGGGCGAAGTCCTGATCCCACTCGCCGCCGAATTTTGCGTTCGTATCGACGTGAAGGTGAAACGCATCGATGTGACCCTCCCCGAAGGCTTGCGCGATTTGAATCGCGGCTGACCCCTGCTGCGATACACTGTCCCTGCCATGCAGTTTGAGATCATCACAATTTTCCCTGAATTTTTTGCTGGCCCGCTGGATTACGGGATCGTGCGCCGGGCGCGCGAGGCGCGTCTCGTGGACGTGCGCGTGCACGACCTGCGCGCCTTCACTCACGATCGCCATCGCACCGTTGACGATCGCCCGTTCGGCGGCGGCGAAGGCATGGTGCTGAAACCCGAGCCGCTGTTCGAGGCAGTGGAATCGCTGGCGGGCGCGAATTCCGCCGCGAGCCCTCGTACCGCCGTCGTGCTGCTCTCCGCCTCAGGGAAATTATTTCGCCAGGACACGGCGCGCCGGTTTGCGCAACTCGACAGGATCATCCTGCTGTGCGGCCGCTATGAAGGAGTGGACGAACGCGTGGCCGAACATCTCGCCACGGACGAGCTCTCGATCGGCGATTTCGTCCTTTCCGGCGGCGAATTGGGCGCCGCGCTCATCGTGGACGCCGTCACGCGCCTGATCCCCGGCGCGCTCGGCAACGAAGATTCCACAGTGAACGAGTCCTTCAGCGCCGCGGCAGATTTTGGCGATGGTGAAATTCAAATCACGGGTCACGGATCACCCTACGCTTCCGCTCAGGGCAAGCGGGTCACGAACCACGTTCTTCTCGACTGCCCTCACTACACCCGCCCCGCGGAATTCCGCGGCTGGAACGTGCCCGAAGTTTTGCTCGGCGGAAATCACGAAGAGATTCGCCGCTGGCGCCTGCAAAAAGCCCTGGAAAAGACGCGGCGGAACCGTCCGGATTTGCTGGGCATCCTTAGCCCCCGGATTGAAGAAGCAGACACAACGCGCAACGCCTAATCCATTCCACAAGGCAAATTGGGATGGGCTTTTGGTGGCGCAGGCTTCCAGCCTGTGGGGTTTGGACCTCGCAAGCACCAAAACCCACAGGCTGAAGCCTGTGCCACTTCAATGCGCCGCCCCAGGATACGGCTGTACGACCGAATCGTCCTCATCCGGCTCGTAGAGCCACACATCGCGGTTTCGAAAATAAGTAAAAAGCGGACTGAGGTCCATTCCAGGAATCTCGCGCGCCCACACGGTTTTTGCGTGATCAATGTCGGCCTCGTTGTAAACGTACTCCTCGCCGGAATTGTGATCTTTCGAATAGCGCACCAGGACGAGGTGTTCGCCGGCGAGCGCCGCGAGCTGCTTTTCGACCGGCTTTCGAAAGGGTTCGCTCAAGTCATCCACGAAAGGAAATGCATCGGCGTAGAGATTCCTTTGCATCTCGCAAAGTTGCAGCACGATTGCAAGGACCAGCAGAAGTTCGCAGGCCGCGCTCAGATATGCCCGCCATGGCGCCACAGGCCGCCTGGCGAGCGAGAAACCCGTGCGCAAGAGCAACAAGACCAGCAGCGGGATCGCGAGCGCTAATAGGCTGTGACGATGCGACCATTCGAACAAAGCGTTCGGCTGAGAAATTACGGACTGCGCGAAATAGATCGGTCCAATCAGCAAACTGAAAAGAACGATGAGCCGCGTCAATGCAACGCCAACCGCCCTGCCGAGGAAGCGCAATCGCCGCAGGACGCGCATGCATTGCATTATCAGAACAAAGACAGTGGCCATGAGCGGCGCGGCGTAGTGCGCGTGGTAATACACGATGACCCAGAGTCCGAGGGCCGAAAGCGCGGCCTGAACGAGCAGCAACCGATTCCGCGGCTCTTTTAACACCCACGGCAGGGCGAGAAAAGGGATCGACAGCGCAGGCCCCAGAAAAAATTCCCAAAAATCCGTGGACTTGTACCACCACTGCCCTTTGGCGGCGTCCCAGCTCGGCTGATACAGGCTCGGCAGAAAATTGTGGTAGAAGTCGTCAAATTGCGGATTGGCGTAGGGGATGGGCGGCTTGTCATGCTGCCACAAGAAAACAGCTGTAGTGATTTCCCGCTGCTCGATGAAGTGAGGGAAAACAACGGGACTCCCCGTCACTCGCCAGTTGTAATAACCGATGAATCCCGCGGTGCACGCCAGAATCGCGGCGATGGGCAAAACGATGCGCCTCAGCGCGGCGCCGCGCGTAGGAACGTTCGGCCTCAGCGCCCACCAGAGAAGGGCCGCGCCAAACGGAATGAAAAAAATCGCGCCTTCGAGAGGCCGACTGATCGCAAGAATGCCTGTTCCCAAACCAAAAATAATCGCGTCGCGCGCGCGCTGTTGATCCCAGATTCGGGGCAACGCTCCCAAGACCAAAGCAGCCCCGGTCGCCGCCACCGCTCCACCCCAATAGCTATTCATCCAGTAGCTGAACACGCCGAAACGCATCCAAACCAGGACGCCGCCGAGAAGCGCCCATTCGGGCGGGACCCACCCCTGCAGCATCCAAGTGAACGCCATGCACATGGCGGCAACGCTCAGCACGACGCCGATCCAGGGCTGGCCAAGCAATTTCCCGATGGCCAGCGCCATTCCTTGCGCCGGGGGATACATCGACGCATACGTCGGATGCTGGATGACGTGAAAGGTATCGAAAAAAATCCAGAGCGGATGCGGCGGATTCGCCAGGCGCCCGTGAGCGAACGTGTCCCCGGCAAGCAAGTAGCTGAACTCGTCGTGAACTTTGGGCTGTGGCACAGGCAGCCACGGCAAAAGCGCCACTCGCGCGAGGATCGTGACGCCCCCTATGGCCGCTACTGCGATCCGCTTGTTTCGCGCGAACTGGGCGAACCTTCGCTCCATCCAAACAAATATCGGCTCACCCAATCCCGGCTTGGGCCAGAGGAGAAGCAAACAGACCGCAAGAATAATCCAGAGTATGGAGTGCACGGAGGCTTCAATCACATTCCGCAAGAGATGCACGGCAAATCCGAATGTTCCTCATCATCACTGTCTCACTGCTTGAGACATCTCAATATTTGCTCCAAGGAATTCGAGCATATCCTCCTGGCGGAAGAATCCAAAACGGAAATGCCGGAATCGTTGCAGAGGAACCAGGTTCTGGGTGTTGGAACTCGGCGGCTGTACCATAGATTCCAAATTTGAGCTGGAAACAGCGCGTCGCGCAAATCATATTTTACTCACCAAGCACACTCTTCCGTGGCTTGTCTTGCCTGCGTCGGAGGCCCGTGTTGGAATAGCCTTCAGAGACTCGATCATCCGTTCGCGGCGAAGAGTCTGATTTCAGCAAGGCTTGGCGGCATATTCCGTCCGCTCACCCAAGAATCGACCTCCGACCATGACTCACAAGGGACGAATTCTCGCCGACCGAATCCTCGCCGTCCCCCTGGCATTTCTATTTAATGGAGGCGCGCGGTTGCTGGGCAGGGTGCTGCGCCGCGATCACTCCGTTACTTCCGAAAATGTGAAGGTGATCGTCGTCGCCAAGTTGATCGGCATGGGAAGCATTTTGCAGTGCGCCCCTCTTTTGAGAGCGCTCAAGCAGCGCTACCCGAAGGCCAAGCTCGTTTTCGTCACGATGCGGTCCAACCGGGAACTTCTGTCGCGGCTGTCGAGCGTTGATCAAATAGTTGTGTTGGATGACCGCAGCATGTTGTCCATGGCAGGCACCACGCTTCGGACTATTGCAACACTGATCCGGCTGCGTGCCGACTTCTACTTCGATCTTGAGGTCTATTCCGGGTTCGCGTCTCTTCTCGCGCTGTGGGCCGTGACGCGAAATCGATTGGGGTTCTACCGCCACAGCACAGCTTTTAAAAAGGGCATTTATACGCACCTGGTCTATTTCAATACCCGCATGCCGGTGCGGCAACTCTATCTGCAGCTTGGCCGAGTCGCGGGAATCCCCGCCGGTCAAAGCGAACTGATGGGACCGATTCTGGTCCACGACCAGGAGCGGTCGAAGGTGTCACGCCTCCTCGCCGAATCTCCTGGATGGCAGGCGGAACAGCCATATATCGTGATGAATCCGAACGCGTCGGACCTGCTGCTGGAGCGCCGCTGGCCGACCGAGAGTGTGCTTGAGGCGATCCACGGTATGGTTTCGTTGGGCAATCAAGTCGTGCTGATCGGAGCTCCCAACGAAGCTGGATACGTAAAAAGCCTCTTTGACCAGTTGGCGCCCGAGGTCCAAGTTCGCGTCTTTAATAGCGCCGGACGGCTGAGCCTCGGCGAACTTCTTGCGCTCCTGCAAGGCGCGGCGTGCGTCCTCACGAACGATACAGGTCCGATGCACATGGCCATTGCCCTGGAACGGCCGACGGTTTGCCTGTTCGGACCCGCGAACCCCGAGCACTACGGGCAGGACTTGCCCTACGTCGATATTTTCTACGCGCAGGTGTTTTGCAGCCCCTGTTTGTACGAGGCGGACGAACCGCCGTGCAACGGAAATAATGTCTGCATGCAGCGAATCAAGCCGGAAGCCGTAGTCGAAGCCGTGCAACATCTCGCGCATACGGGTCTTCCCAGACGAAGCAGACAACGCGAACCGTTTTTGGATAGCTTCCCGATTTTGGCGGATTCGCCGGACGGCAGGCTGCTGGGAGTTGTAGAGCGCGCTTCCGTGGGGCGCGCCAAGGAGTCAGACGAGCGTGAGTTTCACGACGGAAGCGGTAGCCGATCTTCCCAAGACATTGAAGTCTCCGCAGGCAAGTAGCGCGGGCGGCGAAGATTCGGGAGAAAAAGGAATTTGGATCGCGCGTGCCGTCATCGTCGGCGTCGCCGCGGCGCTGGCCTGGTACACCTGGGGCCATTGGGGAGATTTCCAAATCGACAACGGAAGGGAACTCTACGTTCCCGCGGAAATACTCAAGGGGAAGCTGTTGTTCCGCGACCTCTGGTACATGTACGGGCCGCTGGCGCCGTACGTGAAAGCTTTTCTGTTCCGGATCTTTGGCGTTCAGTTGACGGTGCTCTATGTTTTCGGACTCGCGCTGACGATCGCAACCGCCCTGGTCACGTTTGAAATCGCGCGACGGTTTCGTATGGGGCTGGTGGGCAGCACGGTGCCGTCGCTCTTTTTTCTATTCGAGTCGTTTTATCCGTCCATCCGCAATTTTGTCTTCCCGTATAGTTACGCAGCCACGTTAGCGGCCTTCCTCGGACTGGCCTGCCTGTATTTTGTATTGCGCCACGCCTCGGGCATGCGCGCCATGGATCTTGGATTGGCGGCCTTGTTGGGAAGCCTGGTCATTCTGACCAAGCAGGAATTCGGGGTTGCCTGTCTCGCGCTGCTGGGGTTTGAGGTCGCAGCCTGCTATTGGAATCGGCGTTCCTCGCGCGATCTGCTTCGGGATATCGCGGTGTGTTTCGCCGGATTGCTGCCCGCCGTGGCGGGCTACGGCTGGTTCGTGTGGAAATTGTCCGCGCGGCTGATCTTTTTTGAGAATTGGATCTCGACGCCGGGAACGTATTTCATGCGCACGTTTGGGAAAATTACCATCCCGGCGCAGGGCCTCCGCTTTTTCCCATCCGAATTGCTGATCGGCGCGGAGTACACGATCCTGGCTGTAACGGAATGGGCTTTCCTTGCGACTTTTGCAGTCTATGCGATCAAGAAACTGGACCTTCGCTCACGTTCGTCCATGGCGGTCATGGTGACCGCGGCTCTCACTCCCTTGTGGATCGGCGATATCGCCTTCCTGAAGGAGTACCCGTTTGGAATCGTGAAAGCCGCCAAGGAATGGACGGCCGTGGTCATCCCCATGACCGAATCCATTTTCCCCCACGGTCTATTTTTTCTGGTCGTGTTTTTCACGGGTTACGCCCTCTGGAAATTGGCGAAATCGCCGCGGGACACGATGGCCCTTCAAGAAGCCGCGCTGGGAATCTATGCGGGCCTGGTCGCCCTGCGCGTGATGATGCTGCTTCGGGCCACGCTCTTCCAATGCACTGTGTTTTTTAACGGCGCGGCTTTTATTGTATTTACTATATTGCTATATAAAATTATTCGCTGGGCGTGCCGTACCTTGGACGCCAGGCGTGCTGATTTTGTGATGGGGAGCATGTTCGCCGCCGAAACCGCCCTGCTGTTTCTGCTTCTTTTTCCCAGGCCGGAAATACTGACCACGCGGCTTACGACAGAGCAGGGAAGTTTTTACACCAGGCCGGACGTGGCCGTTCTTTTTCCGCAAATTATTTCCTTCATGAAGACGCACACGCGAAACGGAAAGGACATTCTGGTATTGCCGGAACCGCCCAGCCTTTACGTTTATGCCGGGATGGAGGCTCCCAGCCGGATGTATGCGCTCGTGCCGGGATATGTGGCACCGGAACAGGAGCAGCAGTACATCGACGAATTGGCCTCCAATCACGTGCGCTACGTTCTGATCTCGAATCGAATTGTCGTGGAATACCACGTAACCGGTTTCGCGAACGGCGGCTACAACGTGCCGATCTACAATTGGATCATGGCGAATTATGTGAAGGTGGGACAGTTCGGGCCCCTGCCCGACGCGGATTATCCTCCTTACACCATGTGGATCTATGCTCGGAAAAATCTGGCGCAAGAGAGTTTACCCGGGACTTTGGCGGGTTCAATCCATTGAAGGTAAAAGATGGCGCTTGGCTGGTTTCTTGTGGCAATCATGGTGAAATTCAGGCTATACTTGATAATTGTGTTTGCAGTGCTGACCCCGCCTGAGTGGGTCTGCCGGGAATCTAAGCCATGAGCCGAGTCATTGAAAAATTTCAGGAAGCACAAGTGCGCAAGGACTTCCCTGCGTTGCGTCCGGGCGACACCGTGCGCGTGCACGTCCGGTTGAAGGAAGGCGAAGGCGACAAGGAACGCATCCAGCCGTTCGAGGGCGTAATCATCAAAAAGCGCGGGAAATCGACGGGCGCAAGCTTCACCGTGCGGCGCGTCAGCTTCGGAGTCGGGATCGAGCGCATTTTTCCGGCCAACTCGCCGTCGATCAGTTCCATCGAAGTGTTGCGCCAGGGCCGGGTCCGCCGCGCCAAGCTGTATTATCTGCGCGGGCTGAAGGGCAAGGCAGCGCGCCTGCAGCGCGTCGAGCGCGTGGAAGCGCCGGAAACTGTGGCCACTGAAAAAGAATCCTAGGAATTCAAATCGAGCATTTGTTTCGTGAAAAGCCCGGGGAAATTTCCCCCGGGCTTTTTGCTTTTCAGGGCGGGCAGGGCCTGCTCGTCTTCTTTCCGCTATCCACTCAATTAATCCGCATCTCATCCTAATTTCCGCCGTGGTAAAATCCGCGGCGATGCGCAAGCAATGCTCCTCCCGATTCGAGCGCGAAGCGCGCAAGTGCGGCTGGCAACGGATTGCCGGGCTTGACGAAGTCGGGCGCGGCTCTCTTTTCGGACAGGTTGTCGCCGCCGCCGTCATACTGGATCCCAAGCGGCGCATCGTCGGCCTGGACGATTCCAAAAAATTGCCCGCCGATCGCCGCGAAGCGCTGGCGCTGCGAATTCGCGAACACGCCCTGGCCTGGGCCATCGCGGAAGTCGATGCCAGCCGCATCGACGCCTGGAATATCTATCAGGCCAGCCGCCAGGCCATGGCCGAAGCCCTGCGGCGGTTGAAAATCTCGCCCGACTATTTGCTTCTCGACGCCATGCAGCTGGATGTGCTGATCGAGCAGAAATCGCTCATACACGGGGATGCACTTTCGATTTCGATTGCGGCCGCCTCGATCATCGCCAAGGTGGAGCGGGACCGGCGAATGGTCGAGTGGGACGGGATTTACCCTCAGTACGGGCTTGCAAACCATAAAGGATACGCCACGCCCGAACATCTCGCCGCTCTGCGCGCGCATGGGCCGACGCCACATCATCGATTTTCCTTTGCTCCGGTGCGGGAAGCTACTTGCTGGGCCGCGGGCGCGACGCAGGTAGCCTTGCCGCTGAGCCGTGTCCCTGACCCGTGAATCATAGCCTGCGTGGTTACCGGCTTCATTGGCGCGCGAGCCCCGGAAAAAGTTTTCACCTTCACCAGCCACGATTCACTGGAAGCCATCTCGTAAATCAGCAGCCACCTAAACTCGAAGCCCGTCAGGGGCTAAAGCCCATATTTCCTTGGTGTTTTAATGTCGCGGCTGAAGCCGCGACCCACAAAGCCTATATCTGAGAGGGCTTCTAGCCACCTGCCGCCCGGCACCCGACGAGACGGTTTTGTCCTCACGGATCGCGGATCACGGGTCACGAATCACGCTCTTAACTGCCACGTACGCTTTTGAATGCGTCGCGTTGACTTCGGATTTTGCCGCGTGCTAGCGTGAAATCTAAGCCCGCGGGGATCGCTCCATGGCGATCCCGCCGGTCCAGGTTATTTACTGCGCCGCGGTGTGCCGGTCGCGATTGACCGGAAAGAAAGCGGCAGCGAATCGACCATTGTCCGACTTCAACCTTTCCAGCCGGGACGATGGAATGAGCAACTGAAGATGGCTTATAACAAGACCAAGCACCTCAATGCGGCGGCGAAGTATCTTCAACAAGGGAAGATGCCGCAGGCCATCCTCGAATACCAGCAAATTATCAAGAATGAGCCCAAGGATCAGGTCACCCTGATGACTCTGGGAGATCTGTTCGTCCGGCAAGGGGAGACCTTCCAGGCCCTGGAATATTTTGAACGGCTGGCCAAGATTTTTCTGAACGACGGCTTCACCACCAAAGCCATCGCCATCTATAAAAAAGTCGCCAAGCTTGCTCCCGAGGAAAGCCGCCCGCTGGAACGGCTGGCGGAACTTTACGTACAGCAGGGAGTCTTGAGCGAGGCGCGGCCCCTCTATTTGCAGCTCGCCGAAATGCAACTGAAGGCGGGGCGCCAGCCGCAAGCGGCGCTACTGTTGCGCAAGCTGCTGGAAGCCGAGCCCGACAACCTGCGCATTCAAATACGCCTGGCGGAACTGCACCTTTCCATGGGTCAGCAGAAAGAATCCATTGAAATGTTCCACGGCGCCATGCAGAAGATTCTGGAGCAAGGCGACCACGGCGAAGCGATTCGCCTGGCCGACCGCATCCTGCAACTGGATCCAGCGCATCAGGCCACGTTCGTACTAAAAGTGCGGGCATTAACCGCTTCGGGCAAGGCCGCGGAAGCGGGAAAACTTCTCGAAACTCTTCCGGATCGCGACAGCGGCGGCGAAACGACCACGATGCTGCTGGGCATGTATATGGAGAGCGGCCAGGCAATGAAAGCCGCCGAGCTCGCTGAAAAAGTGCATGCGCGCGATCCGAAACAGTATGCCGTGATGCACCGGGTTGCGGGCACGTTGCTCGAAGCCGGGGAATTGGACCGCGCGCATGCCATGCTCGCACTGATTCGCGACACCATGATCGACTCGGGCGAGCACGAAGCCCTGGCGCAAACGCTCTCGCGCCTCGCGGAACGCAAGCCGGGCCAGCTCGAGCCGCTCGAGTGGCTGGTGGATCTTTACGGCCGGGCCAGCGATTCGTTCCGCCTGCCGGATGCGCTGGCTCAGCTCGCATACGCCTATGAAGCTTCGGGGAACGATGCCAAGGCGATCTCCACCTACGAAAAATTGCTGGAACGAACTCCCGAGGATGAAACCACCCGGCGCAAATACATGCGCTTGCGCACAAAGACGGGGCTCGAACCGATCTCAGGAGAAATTGCGCCGCCCGTAAAATTGGCGCCCACGGAAGAGGCGGTCAAACCCGCGGCGCCCGCGTCTTCCGAGCCGGCGCTCGAGGAAGAAACTCAGCGATATGTCACTCAGGCGCTGACCGATGTCGATTTGTTTTCCAGCTATGGCTTGACGCAAAAAGCGATTGATCTCCTGGAAGCCGTCCTGGAGCGCGCGCCGCGCCACACTCCCATCCTCGAACGCCTGCTCGATCTGTCCGTCGGCTCGGGCAATGACAGCCGCACCGCGGAGCTCGCCGCGCTTCTCGAGGAAATCGCGATCGAGCGAAGCGACCGCGCGGGCACGGAGCGATTTGCCGAACTCCGCCGCCGTTTCCAGCGCGCCGCCGGGATCGTCCCCGCCGATGAACAGCCGAAAGGCGCGTCACCCGCGTCCGCCGCTCCGCCGGAATTTGCTGTTCCGATGATTCAGGCGGAACTCGACGAACCGGTCGCTGCAGCCCCGCCACCGCCGCCACCACAAGCGCAACCACAAGCGCCACCGCCACCGCCGGTGGAACCCATGGCCATCCCCATGCCTGTGGAATCGGTGGTGCATGAGGTTGACCTGTCGGATGAGTGGGCGGCACTGTCCCAGCAACTCGAAACCGCGATGCAGGAGGAGACTGCCAGCGCCGTCCAGGAAACCGCGAAGGCGCAACACGAGGCCCAAGTCCCGGCGCCTGTTTTGATTCCCGCCGAAGCAGCGCAATCGCAGGCCGAAGAAGCCGCTGAGGCGCCAGCCTTCGACCTGGAACTCCAATCCGCGGCGCCTGTGGAAGTCGCAGAGAGCGAAACCCTGGCGGCGGACGCGCTCATCGCGGACCTCGCCGGAGAATTGGATTCCATTACATCATCTCTGGGAATACCAGCCGGACCCGTCCCCGCCGCCCCGGTGCAAGCTTCCGCCGCGCCACCCGCAGCTGCGAAACCTCCTGCGGCTGCGAAGCCTCCCGCCGCTGTAAAGCCGCCTGCCGCTCACGCCGTCTCCGGAAATGGCACTCCCGCCGTGGAAGCCGGTGGAGCGCTCAGCGGTCCGCTGGGCGACCTGTTTGAAGAATTCCGTTCCGAGCTCGGTGAAACCAAGGAAGACGAAGATCTCGAGACCCACTACAATCTGGGCATCGCTTACCGCGAAATGGGCTTGCTGGAAGAAGCTATCAGCGAATTCCAGAAAGTGGCCAGCTCGACTGACAAAGGGCCCGCTTTCCGTTATGCCATGCAATGTAGTACGCTGCTGGGCTTGGCATTCATGGAGAAAGGGCAGCCGGGCATTGCCGCGATCTGGTACGAACGGGCCCTCAAGACGCCGGGACTGGATCAAGAATCGATTCTTGCGTTGCGGTACGATTTGGGGGTCGCCCAGGAATTAGCGGGCGACACGCATGCAGCGTTCACCAGTTTTTCGCAGGTCTACGCAATGAACATCGATTACCGTGATGTGTCCGAGCGGATTGCCCTTCTCGGGAAGGCGCGGTAGACACACCCCGAATGAAATCTTTCCTGCACGTGTTGCTCTGCCTTGATGTCTTTCTGCTCGGAGTGTTGCTCGTACTGGTTCCCTGGCTGGGGTATTGGGACCACAATTTTTTCCTCGACAAGTATCCCGGGCTGATTCCGCTTCTCCTTCATCCCTCCGTGCGAGGGGCGGTGACCGGCCTTGGAACATTGGATATTCTGCTCGCCGCGAGGATGCTGCGGGGACGGACGGACTCCGTTGCCACCCGGACGTAATCCGATTTTTTGCTATGTGACCGACCGGAAGGCGCTCGCGGCGTCGCGCGCGTCATTCGTCTCTCTGACCGGCCTGCCTGCTTCCGAGGTGACCAAGTTGCTGGGCGAGTGCATTCGCCGGGTGGTGAGACAGGGCTGGGAACACAAGTGGATTCAGATTCGCGAGAAGGACATGGAAGGGCGCGCGCTGGTCGAACTGGCGCGGTTTGCTGTGAGAGAAGCGCATTCGGCTTCCGCGAAGGTTTTGATCAATGGCCGGCTCGACGTGGCGCTTGCCGCGAACGCTGCGGGAATCCATCTGGGCGAGGAATCGTTGCCGCTGGAAGCCGTGGCCGCGTGGCGCCGCTCGGCCGGCCGGCCGGATTTCATGATCGGCGTTTCGACGCACTCTCTAGAAGCGGCCCGCGCGGCCGAGCGGGGAGGCGCGGACTATATTTTCTTTGGTCCGGTGTTCGCGACACCCTCCAAGTTGGAGTACGGCGCGCCGCAAGGAATCGAACGCCTGCGCGAAGTTTGCGCGGCAGTCACAATCCCGGTGCTTGCCATCGGCGGCGTGACCTACGAAAACATGTTGGTGTGCCTTGAGGCCGGCGCTCGTGGAGTTGCGGCGATCCGATGGTTTCAGGATGATGCAAGGACAGGGGTCACAAACCGGGCGCAGTGAGGACCATCTGCCCAGAAGCTGCCTCATAAACGACGGAAGGGCGGACCCAACGAGACAGGGGTTGCTAAAGCCAATCTTTTTGCACGGCTGATGTCGCGGCTGAAGCCTGCCAGCAGGGAGGCGAGCCGCGACCCACAAAACTCATTCAAATAAAGATAGATTCCTAGACCCACTCGACTCCCAGATTCTTGAGCTTTTCGCGCAGGCCGTACATATCCAGGCCCAATTCGCCGGCCTTCAGGCGCTCGCGGTTCTTGGCTTCCTTGGCCAAGCGCGCTTCGCACGCCTTCACCACTTCCGCCGCATCCTGTCGCGGAACTACTACAACGCCGTCCACGTCGGCGACGATGATGTCGCCGGGATGCACCAGCGCTCCCGCGCAGACGATGTCGATGTTCACGTAGCCCGCCGTTTCCTTCACGGTTCCCTGCGCGGAGATCGCGCGCGAGAACGCCGGAAATTTGATGGCGGTCAGGTCGGCGACGTCGCGCACGCCCGCGTGAATCACGAGTCCATTGATCCCATGCGCCCGGCACGAAGTGGCCAGCAATTCCCCGAAAAATCCGTCGGTGGAATCGGAGTGCGTCGCCACGACCAGGGCGTCTCCCGGTTTGCACACTTCGATGGCGGCGTGAAACATCAGGTTATCGCCGGGGTGGCACAGGACGGTCACGGCTGGGCTGGCGATGCGCGCTTCCGGATAGATCGGCCGCATGTAGGGCAGCATCAGGCCCACGCGGCCCTGCGTTTCGTGCACTGTGGCAACGCCGTATTCGCCGAGCTTTTTGACCAGCTCCGCGTCCGGCCGTTCGATGTTGCGTACGATTCTCGGTTTCATGGGAAAATTCTCCGTAGTTTACTGAATGCGTTTACTGAACGAGCGCGGCGGGATTCGTCACGGTCATTCGTCGAATCTCTTCGACGCTGAATCCGTTATTCAGCATCTTCTGCGCGAACATGGCAAAGCCTTCGGCGACCGGCGGATTGATCGTCTGGCCGAGATCGGTGGAAAGCACGCAGCGTTCCGGGCCAACCACGCGAATGGCTTCGAGCACCGCGTCCCACGGAGCTTTCCCCGTGTGCATGGTGGTGAAACAGTGCTCGATGAAGGCGCCCATTCCCGCGAGCTGTTTCTGTTCGTCCGTCGTCAAGTTTTGCGAGGGGAATTCCGCGTGCGTGACGAGAACTCTTTTCGTCCCCATTTCGCGCGCCGTTTTCACCAGCTCGAAAATCTCGACGCGCCCGAGGTGTCCCGTCGCCAGAATCATGTTGTGCCTGGCGATCAACTCGATGCAGCGCCGCGTGACTTCGGAAATTTTTCCATTGGAATCGAGCACCGTGAGCGGCGGGGGAGAGATTCCAGTTGCCGCGAGCTCCCGCTGAATTTTCGCCCAGAAGGGCAGCTTCACGTTGGGCCCGTCCAAACGTCCCGCGGTTTCATTCTTGGCGTCCACGGTCGGAAACCATACGATCTTGCAACCGGAGCGCCCGGCCAGCTCCAGCGCCACGGGATTCAGGCCCCCCACCGAATGATTCAGCGTGATGGCCCCGTAAGCGGCGATTCCCGGCACCGCCTTCGTGACTACTTTGGCGCGTTCGGCCGTTGGAAAATAATGCGACTTGAGAACGAACCCTTTCAGCCCGCGGCTCAAAAATTCCTTCGCCAGGTCCAGGTCGTCGATGCGCCGCTCGATTACGTCGGGCGCTACGTGCACCTGCAAGTCATATGCGCCTTGGAGGCACTTCCAAGCCGCGTCGGAAACCGGTGTGGCCTTCGCTCCAGCCGCGCCCTCACCGGCGCCTGGCGATGTTGCCGTCATATCGTGTTTTCCTTTCCAACCGATCTTCTATCCGGCGGGCTCGGAAGACGAAGGGAGTCCTCGCCGGGTAAAAATGGCGTAACCGTTCGAATGGATTCCGAAATTCGGGAACCACCCGGAAAAAAGTTGCAGGCAAGGAATATACCCCATTGCCGGGAGGTTTAACTAGGGGTGCGGCCAATTTCAGTTTGAGTGGCACAGGCTTCCAGCCTGTGGGGTTTAGTAATTGCAAGGTCCAAAAGCCACAGGCTGGAAGCCTGCGCCACTTGCCCGAAGGATCAGTGGCAGCTTTGATCGTCAGCAAACACTCCGCTGACGAGCATGGAATTCAAAAACCGGCTGCAATCGGAAATCTTTGCCAGGGCTTGATCGGTCTGGATGGTGTCGGGCCGCACGGTGTTTGTAGCGTTCAGGGACTGGCGCGTGGTCACGACGTCGTTGGCCCATCGGGAGAGGTTTGAAAATTCGTTCTGGAGGAGCTGCATGGCGTCCTGGTCTGCCGCTGTTGCGGCAGCGACTCCTACCTGCCCCATATTTGCCTGCACATGATCGTGATAGTCCTGGGGCCAGGTTCCCGAAGCCGGTACGCCGTAGGTGAGGATCGTGCCGACCGCTCCTCTCCACTCGCGCATCTCTGCCAGTTCGGCGATTGCCAGAGTCGCAAAATTCCTGGACAAGCCCGGCGGGGGGGCCTGGGGCGCCGGCGCAAGTTCGGCGCTGGGCGCCGCTGCCGTACCCGCTTCCGGAAAGGTTAGGACAACTCGATTGGCTTCGAGGGTGACGGAGCCATTCATGAACTGGGCGACGGTTTCAACGTCCACGTAGGCGTGTCCGCGCATCTGCACGACCATCCCCGCGGACTTTCCGTTTACGATCAATGCACGGTCCGGCGTGTTCTGCGCCCACAGGATTCCCGCGAACAACAAAACAGTTCCGAGAGATAAGAAATAGGATATTTCTTTGCGAGTTCTCATGATATCCCCGCTTCGATGCAAATCGGGCTGCGGCCAGGCGCCAATACTAGGTTACAGCGTTCGCGGCCCCTCTTCTAGTGGGAGTTCAATGTAGATGCAGTTCGCCCAGCCTGTAGCACAGCCACTCTTGGCTGTGCGGGGTTTGCCATCGCCGTGCGCCGATGATTTTATGATGAGGCCTACAAAAGCACACAGCCAAGAGTGGCTGTGCTACTTGAAAATGCGTCGTCAGATTTTGCGCAGGCCGGCCGCTTCGTAGCGCGTCACGGGGGGCGGGAGTTCGCGGCTCACCACCACGTCGACAATCGCTGGTTTGCCCGATTCCTCCGCGCGCCGCAATGCCGGGATGAACTCGCCGGCGGAGGTGACGCGTTCGCCGTGCGCGCCAAACGCTTTGGCCACGTCGCCAAACTTCACGTCGAGAAACTCGCTGGCCTCCGGGCACATCTCTTCGTGCACGTATTTCTGCACGTGATACTCGAAGGCGAGCGAGCAATTGTTCATCACAATTGTCACGGTCGGAAGTTTCATGCGCAGCGCGGTTTCGAGATCGGGGAGGTGGTAGCCGAGGCCGCCGTCGCCGGTTAAGGCGAAGACGCGGCGCTTTGGTCCCACGGCAAGCTTCGCGCCGAACGCCGCGGGGAACGCCCAGCCGAGAGAGCCCGCCGCGCGCAATGTGTTGCGTCCCGCCTTCTTTTGCTGCAGCACGGTCACGGCCCACGCCGCCATGTAGCCGGTGTCGGCGACGAGCATGTCGTCGCCTCCGACGTGCTGATCGATGAGGCGCATGATGTGGTAAGGATTGAGTTTTCCTTCATGCATGGATTCGCGCGAGACGCGCTCGAGATCTTCCTGCCATGCGGCGACCGAGCCTTGCACCTGCTTCGTCCAGGCGGACCACTTGCTGCCGTTCACTTTCGTAGCGAGCGCGGCCTCGCGCAACATTTTCAGCGCTTCGCGCGAATCCGCGACGATCGACAACTCTTCGCGGTACGTGCGGCCGAGCGAATTCGGATCGAGATCGATGTGCACGATGCGCGTGCCTTTGCCCGGGTACTGGAATACGTTGGTGCCCATCGAACTCAATTTTGTTCCGATCGCTAGGCAGAAATCGGCGCCGGCGAGCGTGTCGTTGGCGACCTTGCGCGAATAGCGCCCGCACACGCCGACGGCCAGCGGGTGCGTGTCGGCGATGCTGCCCTTGCCGGCCATCGTGGTCACAACGGGAATGTTGAGCGCTTCGGCGAGAGCGGTCAGCTCTTGCCATGCTTCGGAGAGAATCACGCCGCCGCCGGCGATCAGCACGGGTTTTTCGGCGCTCGCGAGCAGAGCGATCGCGCGCTCGACGTCCTGCGCGACGGGCGCGACTCTCAATGCGGGAGTGCGAAGAAACGCGGACTCGGCGTAGATGTCCTGCGGAATCGTCAGCTTCTTGCCGAACCAATCCGCGGGGATGCCGAGGTACGATGGCCCGGGCACGCCGCTCACGGATGCGCGCACGACTGTGCGCAACACGTCGGCAATGCGTTCAGGCTGCGGCAGGTCGCCCGCCCACTTGGTGATCGCGGGGAACATCGAAGTCTGCTCGAGTTCCTGATACTCGTAGCGGTAGCGGGTCTTCGTGGTGGTCGTGCCGCTGATGGCGATGAGCGGGCTCGACGCCCAGAACGCGTCGATGATCGACGCCGGAAGATAGGTCGAGCCGGGGCCGAACTGCACGATGCCGAACGTGGGCTTGCCGGTGACGCGCGCGTAGGCGTCCGCCATCGCCAGCGCGGAGCGCTCGCTGCGCCCCAGGACCACGCGCACGCCTTCGTGATTCTGCATTTCGATCAGCGGATCCTGCGGCGCGCCCGTCAGAGTGAAGACGTACTCGGCGCCATAGGCGCGCAAAAGTTTCGCCAGCGCCTGCGATACCGTCAACGCGTTTGCCGAATCTCCCGCGGATGCGCTCGTCACTGTCCCATCCTCATTTCATGCGAAAAAGATTTCAACACAGAGGGCACAGAGAACGCAGAGAAAGCAAGAGAAACACGGTACAACTCTCTGAGAAAGTGTTTCTCCGCTTTTCTCTGCGCCCCTCTGTGTCCTCTGTGTTAAATCGCTCTTTTATTTGATCGCTAAAGGATTTACCGGCGAAGCGACCGCGCCGGTCACCGGCAATGCCGGCGCTACGAATAGAAACTCGTAACGCTTGTCCTCCGCGCACTCCCTCGCGAGTTCTCCGAGATCGAAAATTTCGCCGACGGTGAGGCCCATGACCGGGATGGAAATCCAGTGCCAGGGTTGGTTGGCATCGTCGGTCTCGTTCGGACGCACTTCGGCGCCCCAGGTATCGGTGGCGATGGCCGCCACTTGCTTCGCGTGCAGCCAATCCAGCGTTTCAAACGCGAGGCCTGGAGCGTCGCCGCCCGAATATCCGTCCCACGTATTCGCGGCAAGCATCGCTTCCATTTGCCCCGTGCGCACCAGCAAAAAATCGCCGCGCCGCACTTCGACGCCAAAATGTTTTTCGGCTTGGCCCAGCATTTCGTTGGTGATCGCGAAGGTGTCGGGCAGGCGATCCATTCCGAGCATGCGCGGAATATCGAGCAGCACGCCGCGCCCCACCATGCGGTCCTTGGTTTTCTCGATGCCGCATTTCTGCGCGCCCGCCGAAGTCACCGTGCGGCAGTCGTACCCGTTCCACATGTGATTGCCGTAAAAAATGTGGCCCAGCCCGTCCCACTGCGTCCCGCATTGCGTGGGCATCATGATCACGTCGTCCGCGCTGCGAATTTTTCGGCTGTCGAGCACGCCCGAATACGCGTCGGTCCCGGTGCGCATCATCAGGTGCACGGGATTGAACCGCCCGAGCGCCGGATATTTCGTCTTCCCGCCCTGCGGCCCGCGATGGTCATACGGCAGCGCCAGCGAAATCACTTTCCCCCTTTGCACGAGACGCGTCGCCGCCACAATGTCTTCCGGCCGCGTGTAATTGAGCGTGCCAACCTCGTCTTCGGCGCCCCAGCGTCCCCAGTTTTTCAACCGCTCCGCCGCCGCGCGAATGTCGTCCATCGTCAGCTTGCGCGCAGATGCTCCTGTTCCGGCCATCCGGCCTCCTAGACCAAACATGGAATCTTGCCGACGGACATTGTACTGGAATCAATTGCAATGTGCCTGTTGTCTTGGCAGGTGTCTGGTTTGGTCGATTCTAGATGTGCCGGATAATCCCAAGCTTCCTAGGATCCTTTGCGAAACATTGCGGGAGACAAATAGGGGTCAGCAAATCAAAGGATCTATTCAAACCGTACTTATTCTTCGATGGGAGTGGATTTTCGCTACGGAGCAAGGCATACGCGCAGAAATCGGCCATCTGAATGAAATACGAACGCCGTGAATCACGGAAAAAGATGTCTTCAATTATTCTGTCTAAGACTATGTTTCTATTGGGTGAGCCGTCCGGCCATATTTGGAATTGACTAGGAATCGGATTATGAACCCTCATCTTTCTGAGCAGCCCCGTATAATCTTTACCATCGTCAGACACCAGGATGCATTTACTATCCCAAGCCACCATTGTGCGATTTATTCGGTTTAGCATCCTTTCGAATATTCTTGTCTCTTCGGCTTTAGGCGCCGCAGCATTAAAAAGATGAATTCCAGGCAGCGTTGTAATCTCGATCAGTGTCTCATTGAAAATGCGACACCTCGCACCTTTCGGAATAGCACTAGGGGCGATCCTTCCCCTGCCAGAGACAAATTCCGTCGCGTGAAACTCAACGCGAACATAAATGCCATCTCGTTTCTTGAGCTTACGTCGGTATTCATGGAATTGGTTTAGTGCCACGCTCCAGCCGTCTACTGGTAGTGCGAGGGCAGAAAACACCCGGACGCTATTGTCACCGGAGTCGTCGATGTAGCAGATATGCATCCCGCAAGATTCCTACCGGTGCTATAATACTAACTGCTGGGCTGGGACCGCGAAGGCGGACTCTTGGCCCTGCTCCAAGTACCCCGAGCGGCGCAAGCCGCTCGGGGTATAGTTATTATAGAGAATCAACTATATCTTCAGTAGTTTACAATACAAGCTTGCATCGCGTATTTGCCTCCTCCGGCTCCGAAGACATCTTTACAAGCACTACGTAATCAAAGCTCGCACTGGGCGCTTAGCGTACACATTCTATACGTGCTCGTGCAAGAAGTAAACGAGCAAGTATTGACAATTCTTGCTCGTCATATTAGGATTGCCGCATGTCCAAACTCACTAGTGAAGCTGCTAAGGAACTCTCCAAGCTTGGTGCCGCTAAAGGTGGCATGGCCCGCGCGAATGTCCTGACGGCATCGGAACGCAAGGAAATTGCCAAGAACGCCATTAATACGCGATGGGCGAAATATAAGGAAGAAACTTTTCCTCCCCAAGAATCACCGAAACATCCAGATCAATCCCCTGAGAATTCTTTGCCGTTCTCGATGTTTAGAGGAACTATCAAGATCGGTGACATGGACGTTGAGTGCCACGTATTGAGCGATGAACGCCGCGTGTTCACTCAGCGAGAAGTTGTACGCGTATTGAGCGGCGGGCGCGAAAGTGGCAATTTGACGCGCTATTTGGACCGTAACCCTCTCTATACCAATCAGTTCTCGGCGGGCCCGACAGTGGATTTCAGAATCCCTGGGAGTCCCACTGTTGGAAATGGACATGAGGCAACACTATTAATCGAAATCTGCGAGCTATATCTCGAGGCTCGGCGGCAGAAGCTCCTGAAGGCCAGCCAATTAAAATTGGCTATTCAGTCCGAAATAATCATGCGAAGTTGTGCCAAGGTCGGAATTATTGCACTTATTGATGAGGCCACTGGGTTCCAAGAGGTCCGTAAGAAACGTGCGCTCCAAATAAAGCTTCAAGCTTTCATCGCAGAAGACATGCAGGAATGGGCGCAGATGTTTCCCACGGAGTTTTGGTTTGAGCTTGCGCGGCTTGAAGGTATCCATTACTCGCCTAGAAATCGACCGCTGCGATGGGGCAAATACGTCATGGCATTTGTTTACGACAGCATTGACAAAGATATGGGAAAAGCTTTGCGAACTATAAACCCCGATCCGCACTACGGGCAGAATGACCACCAATTACTAACGGACTTCGGACGTCAACAGGTACACGATCAAATTCAAAAAGTCGTAACAATCATGAAGCTATGCGAAAACATGAAAGACTTCAGGCAGAAGTTTGATCGTGTGTTTAAAAAGACGGCAATCCAAATGAGCTTTACGGATATTTGGGAGTCTCAAGGGTGAGCAACTAGCGATCAACTCTGGATATGCCGCCAAAACCTTTCGAACAATAACCCTCTACCGATGTCTTGCTTAACCATAAAACAGCCAGGACAAGTAGTATTCGCCATGAGCGGAAATGAAACCTAGTTGAGAAGCCATTCCCTTTCGCTCGAAGTCTCTACTTTTCAGGCAGCGCAAAGACGTAGAGCGCATTGCCGGTCGTCGGATAGTGGACGTCGGGCAGGATGGTGCGTGGGACATTTCTCGGGCTGCCGCCGCCGAGGCCTGTGGTGACGGCGACGTATTGTTTGCCGCCGACGCTGAACGTTACGGGGAAACCTTGCACCGATGTGCCGAGACGGGTTTGCCACAGCATTTTGCCGGTGTTGATGTCGACGGCGCGGAAGACGCGGTTGAGGTCGCCGACGAAGGCGATGCCGCCGGCGGTCGATAGCACGGCGGTGAGGAACGACGGGCGCTGCTGCACGTTCCAGACTTCCTTCATCGTCTTCACGTCGAAGGCGGCGAGGCGGCCCACGTTTCCGTCGGTGCCGGGCATTTCGTAAAACAGGCGGTCGCCCATGGTGCCGCCCGATCCTTCGACGAACTCGACTTTGCGGCCGGACATTTCCATGCAGCTCTGGCTGAGCGGGATGATGAGACGCTCGGTGGCGGGATCGTAGCTCATGGCCTGCCAGTTGTGGCCGCCTTCGGTGCTGGGACAGACCGGAGTCCACTTGCCGATTTCCTGTTCGAGAATGTCGGGGCGGTAGGCGAGTTTTCCCGTCTTGTCATCCACGTTGAAAATATTCTGAAAAATAGTTTCCTTGGCGCCGAGAAATTCGCCGGTTTTGCGATCGAGTTTCCAGAGGATGCCGTCCTTGCCGATGGTGAAGAGCGTTTTCCTGTCGCCGATATCCACAAGCACGCGCTCGTACACGACGTCCATGTCGAGCGTTTCGCCTTGCACGTGCTGGAAATACCAGGCGAGTTTTCCGTCGTCCGGCTTCAGGGCGAGCGTAGAGCTGGAATACAGCGCCGAGCCCTTTGTGCCGCGGCTCACCTGCATCCACGGCTTGGCTTGCGCCACTCCCCAGTACGTCAGGTTCAGCTCGGGATCGAAGCTGCCGGTGATCCAGGTTTCGGCGCCGACGCGCAGCATGTTCGGCAAATCGCCCCAGGTGTCGCCGCCGGGCTCGCCCGCGCGCGCGATGGTGTTGAAACGCCACAAGAGTTTTCCATTCGCGGGATCGAACGCGCTGATGAAGCAGCCTTGATCCTTGTCCAGCGACTTGTAGCGGTCGCAGCCGTTTTCGCCTTGAATCACTTTGCCGTGAATGATGATCGGCCCGCTCGAGCTTCCGTAGCCCTTTGAGCTGTCGCCAACCATGACGTCCCACACGGTTTTCCCTGTGCGCGCGTCGATGGCGAAGAGATGCGCGTCCGTTGTCTCCGCGAACACTTTGTCGCCGTAGATGGCCATGTTGCGCATCGCGCCCGTGCCGCCGGCCTGGCTCTTCGGCGGGCGCATGTGGTTTTCCCAGATGAGGTCGCCGGTGCGCGCGTCGAGCGCCTGCAGGATGTTGTCGGTATTGGTCAGGTAGATGATGCCGTTGTGGACGAGCGGCGTCGGTTCATTGGCCGCCACGCTGTCGTTCATGTTCCACGACCACACCAGCCGCAGGTCCTTCACGTTGTCGCGGTTGATTTGCGCGAGCGCGCTGTGGTTCCAGCCCTGATAACTTCCGCGGACAATCAGCCAGTCGGCAGGATCGGGTTTGAGGAGCATTTCGTCGGTCACGGGAACGTAATTTTTCACTTCGCCCGCGACGAGGACTCCGAGAGGGACGTTTCGCGGCGTAGCGGAAGCGCGCGGCGCGGCATCTTCTTCCCCGCCTTGCATTGCGGCGGGCGGCGCCGCGCCGCCGTTCGCGACGGCTCCAATCGGCACAATCGTCTCCGCTGTCAGCGCCTGAGTGCCCGCCACAGCGCCGTTTGCCTGCAGAATAAACGCGACGAGATTGACAGCGTCCTGGTCGCTGAGCGAGCCGGGATTGCTGATCGGCATGGTGTTGCGGATACGAGTGAAGAGGTCGCTCGTCGGGCGGTTGCGCCACGTGTTCATGAAATTGGCGCCGGCCAGCGGAGGGGCTTCGAAGGTGCCTTTCATGTCCGGCAAGTGGCACGTCGAGCAGGTCGCCTGGTAAATGGCGCGCCCGGCGGCGGCTTGTTCGGCGGTGAAGGGGCCGGTCCTCGCGGGCTGCTGCGCGGCGGCTAGAACGAGGGAGATGCCGAGAACCGCTATCGCTCCGCAAATTACGAATCTCCGACCTTTTCTAACAGGCATCGTCCACTCCCTGCGGATTGCGGATAGGCTCGTGTAGCACAGCCACTCCTGGCTGTGAGGTTTTTGGAACTTTCATACATCCGTGCATTCGCAGCGATCGCAACACCCACACAGCCAGGAGTGGCTGTGCTACTCCATCACTTCAAAAGCCAGCCCCACAAATTTCCGTCGGGGGCGCGCTCGGATTGAATTTGCACGTACAGGCGGCCGCTGCGCAGGTCGGCAATCTGATCTGGCGTCAGCTCAAGCGTGCCGCTGACCGCGCCCTTCTCCGCTTTCGTCACCGTTAAAATTAAATCGGCGATCGCCGGGCCGGGAATGCCTTTCGGCCCGCGGTGAATCTGCACCGTTGTAGCGGGCGAGCGCAGTCCTTCAAATGATCCCTGAATCGTAAGCTGCCTGCCGTTCAGTGTTGCAGTGAGGGAGCCGTACCCGGCGATTGTTGACATCATCGCAACGCTGATGGGAACGGGCGAAAGGCGCACCTTGAACGATTCCCCGTTTTGCGTGTTTTGAGCGGAGATGGCGGACACGAGCGACAAAAGCGCTGCCGCCAGGAATGTTGCTGTTGCCGCTGGTCGCCTCCATCGCAATGACATCGTTTGCCTCACCCAGTAAGGCCAAGGAAGCTGCAATCTGAAATTTCAGATTTGAAATAACTTCAAATTCAAATTCGGGCGATTCAACCGCACACTGCAGCGGAAGGATGATGCCCTTCATCGATCAGGTCCGCCGAATTTGCCGCCAATTCGCCGAATTAGCCCGTCAATTCGCCAGCGGATTGGGGCGGATTTGCATATGGGTTACCGAGCCTTTGTGCGTTTCTGTGAATTTGGGCATGTAGGAGCTGTAGGTCATCCAAAGGCCTCGGCCCTTCCAGCCCGCATTGGCATCGTCAATTCGACCATCCAAACCACGCGTATAGTAGGGCAACGGGTAAGGAAGGTGGAATGTAGAGAACGTTTCCTTCTTCGGATCAAATATGAACATTGCGTCCGAAGCCGTTCCAGTGACGATTACGGTGTCCTTGCCGAGTCCGGACGCGTTGAATTGATCTACCCACAGGAAGTAGGGGAAATCAGTGGTGCCGGTTTCGCTGCCGGTGCCCTTAAATTTTACTCCCGGGTCTTCCCAGAATTTCCACTGGCCGGTCTTGACGTCCAGGCGGCCGAGATGACCGCTGCCGAGTGAAACCCAAACATTCCCGTCCGTGCTGAAGTCAATGCCATGCGGGAAACGTCCCGGAGCAGGCAGCGGGTAATCTGTGAATTTGCCCGTCTTCGGATCGAGCATGTACACCTTGTTCGCCGGACCAATGGCTTGCGGAGATGTTTCCCAAACGGTGCCATCGATAGGACTGATAGCCACTCCGTAGCCCGTTCCGGGAACCATCTTCTTGGTGTCCATATCGATCCGCATCCAAGTATGCTGAGCACCTGCTTCAGTCCCTTGGATGTTATTCAAATCCAGCTTTTTGGTATCCATTTCACCCATCGCGTTGCCGCCGCCGTCCGTCCAGATCCGGTCTTGCCAATCGAACTGGAGGTGATGGGTGTTGTAGGCGGTGTCGACGGTGACAAATTTATTGGTTTTCGTGTCGTAGTAACCGAGCTCCATATTGTTACCGTTTTTGGACAGAAGATTGAATGCGATATCCTTCGCAGCCGGATCATTGTTATCCGCGGCGTCCAAGGCGATCGTATCCTTGGCCCACGCTGGATAGAATTTGACGCCGCCGGCGCGAATCTGCTCGGTCATCCAGACTTTGCCGTTCGCATCCATCATGGGATTGTGCGGACTGTCCATCCATTCCTTGTCTTCGCCCGTATACGCTTGCTCTTCTTCCGCCCCGTGGTAGTAGTCCTTTGTCAGGGAGAAGCCATGGCTTTTGTCTCTTGGTTCGAGGTTAAGCCCTTCGACGGTGTTCTTCACTGGGTCCAGAATCCATACCATGCCTCCGCCGGTTCGATCCCCACCGTAGACTTTCCCATACGGGTACAACGACGGATTGCGCTTGTCCGTAGAGACTAAATCATGAATAAAGGAAATTGGGGATCCCCAATCCCATTCGGTTAAAACGACATTGCGTTCGATTCCGGTTGGCCGCGGCGGAGCGGGAGGAACTTCTCCCGCCGCAATGCGAGCTCCCCAATCGGCGAGGACCTTCTCTACTGTACTTTTGCCGAGAAAATTGAGTTCTTGATGCATGGCCTTAGCGCGCGAGAAGACAGCGTCCCAATCTTCAACAGTGGTATAGCGGCGCGTGGCGACCATGCCCAATTCATGGCAGTGGTTGCACCCGTTCCTCTGGTCCCCAAGCCATTCTTCCGAGGTCTTGTACCTGGCGGGGAGATCGCTGCCCGATGGAGGCTGAATCAGCGACGTCCAATAACTGGCAGGATAGATCTTCGCCGCTTCTTGCGGAGTTGCGGCGTTGGCAACTTTAAGAGTTACCTTGCCGCCGCGCACTGCCTTGACGGGCTCTGAGTCCTTCAGCCCGTAGCCGCGCACCCATAGCTCGTAGGCTCCATCCGGCAGGTCGGGAACCAGGAAGCGTCCCCGATCATCGGTGACGACAATCTTGCGAAACGGTACCGGCAACGACTTTGTCTCCGCGATCACCCAGACGCCAGCTTCCGGCTTTGCGCCATTGCTGTTCACCACCACCCCGCCAATGCTGCTTTTGTCGACAGTGATTCCGGAAGCGCCTTGCGGGCCCCCGGCAACCGGTCGTGACGTGAAACAAATTAGCGCCACGAGAGACCACATCATCGCGCGTGTCATTCCTCGCATGTCCGTTCCTCCCCTTGCAATCCGTCTTGGGTTCTTGCCTTGGATCAGCCCGATTTAGCTGTACCGGGATTTATATAATGAAGTGGACGAAACCGCCAATTCTTTCGTTTCGTTTTTTGTCTTTGTAGCACAGGCATCCGCCGCGGCGGACCTGTGTGCCTTTGTTAAGTGCTGGAAAAACCACACAGCCAAGAGTGGCTGTGCTACAAAAGCCGATCCCTCACTGACTTTTTCCGCCCGCCGTTCAATTTGTGCGGGTTCGCCCTTGCAAGGACGAAAACCCACAGGCTGAAGCCTGTGCTACTTAATGTCCAACGCTTTGGTGCGGCTGGCTCTGTTCGGTCTCATAGCGAATCAAGGCGAGTGTTCGGTACACGGCGTGCACGAATTTTCCATACGGCGCGGAGATGAACAGGGCCGCGATGCACGCCAGGTGCAGGACCAGAATGCTCCCCATAGCCGCGGTGGCACGGAGAATCAGCGTCAGCATGCCTGTCAGCGCCGTCAGGCCGAGCGTCACCAGGAAAACGTAGTCCATGCCGGAAGCGGCTGCCGCCGCGGGCTCGCGATCGCTTTGCAGTTTGTAATAGATCAGGCCGCCTGTTCCGATGAGGAGCGCCACGCCGCCGATGCCGCCAAAAATTACCGGCGCGCTGGTGAGCGAGTACGGCGGAAGGATATGAAGAAAATCCTGGTAAATAAATGCCAGCGTCGTGGAAACAAAATCGCTCGTAAGTCCCCAGAACGTGAGGGCGTGAAAGAAGCGCCGAACCGGGGAAGGCCGCTCGTCCGGATAGAAGCAGCCGGGGCCGCCGCCCTTCAGGTATCGCAAACCGAGCGCCGCTCCCACAGCGGCGGCCAATGTTTTCCAATTTCCTCGCTCGTTTAAAACGCTTCGTGTTTCCGACCAGAAGCGCGCGCCCCCGCGCAGCCATACGGCGATGCCGTAAAAAAATAAAATCAGCGCGCCTGCCACCATCACGAGGTACGGCACGACTTCGTAGAACGCGCCGGGACCAAGATGCGCCGCGAACAAATTTTCCGACGGAATGAACAGCAACGCGAGAACGGCGACGAGCGCCGCGATGCCTGCGGCCAGAACAACGGTCACACTGCGATTCTTGAACGCGCGTCCGAGAAAATCGGGCCAGCTCCAGCGGCGGTACGTTTCCATGCGCGCCTCCGCCAGAATCTGCGGAATGTTGATGGCGAATTCGTGCGGCGGCGTGTACATGCAGGCGTAATAGCAGGCGCGACAGTCATGGCAAAGATTGGAAAGATAAAAAACGTCGCCCTGCTTGAAATCGCGGCGCGTTTCGATCGCGCGGAAGACCGGGCAGTAGCCCTCGCAATAGCGGCACGCGTTGCAGATGACCAGCTGGCGGCCGGCTTCCTGAATGACGTCAAGCCCTGGCAATTTCCGCCGCCTCTCTGCCCGCGAGCCTTCCGAACACGGAGCCGATCGTCAGGCCGAAGCCTCCAAGATAACCCTTGGTAAGAATGTTTCCGGACATAATTTCTCCCGCCGCGAAAACATTCTGGAACGCCCGCCCGCTTTGATCGACGACGCGCGCGCTTTCGTTCACCTCGACTCCCATGTACGTGAACGTGATGCCCGGCCGCAGCGGCAGCCCGTAAAACGGAGGCTGATCGATCGGAATCGCCCAGTTGCTCTTCGGAGGAGCGAGGCCGCGCGTGCAGTTGCCGTCCAGTTTTTCCATGCGCAGCTCCGTGTTGCCCGCCGCCGCGCGATTGTATTCCGTGACCGTATTCACGAATGTGCCGGGATCGAGGCCAAGCTGGGGAGCGAGCGCTTCGAGCGTATCGGCCTGGTACGGCTTGAACATGGGCGGAAGGAACCGGTCAATCGCTTTTGCGTCCACAATGCCGTAAGCGATTTGTCCCGGCTGGCCGGCAATCAACGTTCCCCAGATGGCGTAGCGCTTGGGCCAGATTTCCTCGCCTTCGTCGTAAAATCGCCGCGCATCCCGGTTCACCACAATGCCGAAAGGGACTACGTCGAGCCGCGTCACGATCCCGCCGTCAAATTTGGGCGCGCGCGCATCGACGGCAATCGCATGGAAACCTTTCGGATCACCGATGGACTTCGCCCCGTGTTTCATTAGCGCGGCGAGCAGCGTGCCGTCATTGTAAGGCGTGCCGCGAATAATAAAATTGTCGGCCGCATCGCCCCAGTGCCGCTTCAGCCATTCGATATTCGCTTCGTACCCGCCGGCCGCGACGACCACGGCTCGCGCGCGGATCACTTCTCCCCCGTTTTCGTTTTTGAGCCGCACCGCCTCGAAGCGATCGTTCTCGATGACCAGGTCTTCCACCAGCGCGTCGTAGCGCACGTCAATTCCCATGCGCGCTGCTTTCAGGTAATACGTATTCAGCAGCGCCTTGCCGCCCCCGAGAAACCAGCGATTCGTTCGCCCCAAATGCAGCGTGCCCGCGAGCGGCTGTTGCCAGTGCACCCCGTGCGCGCTCATCCATCCGGGCAGCGTGCTCGATTCGCGGATGGCCAGCTTGGCGAGATCGAGATTCGCGGGGCCGCCCGTCACGCCAATCAAATCCTGCAAATGCTCTTCTTCCGAGTATGGCCCGGAAAAAAAATGGTCGCCGGCGGCGTGCGAGCAGCGGATATTGCGCGTGTGCCGCGTGTTCCCCCCGCGCGCATGCTCCGGCGAGCGTTCCAGCACGAGCACGCGGCACCCCGCTTCGCGCGCGGCAAGCGCCGCGCACAGCGCCGCGTTCCCGCCGCCCACCACAATTACGTCGTAGTTCTCCGACACGCTTCTCCCTGAAGAAAATTTCCTGCGAATGAAATTGCCGCGTGCGATTAGAAAGTATACCTCAGCGCCGCCCCAGCGCTCGTGAGGCGCGGAATTGCGCGGCGATTCGGCCACAACCATGGCTAGAATAGCGGGGCACAGTTGGTGGATACCGGATCGATTGAAACCTGGGAACGCCAATCTCCCGATTGGCGATTTATGTGACGCCAATCGGGAGATTGGCGTTCCCAGGCGGGCGCCCCATCCTTTCGCCTTTGAAGCTGTGAAGAAACCTTCCAAAATAATTCCAATCTGGTCTTGAAAAGGAAATGAAGCTGAGTATGCTCGGCGCATGAGCGAAGAAAATGTGACCAGCAAGCAGGCGTTGATTCGTCGAGTGAACCGCGAACAGATGAGCTGGCGAGCTGTAGATGTCGAGAGGCTCGTCGAGCAAGATCATCTGGCGAGAGCCATTTGGGCGCTTGTGGGACGGCTGAACCTGAGTGCCTTTTATCAGGCCATCGAGAGCAGTGTAGAAGAAGGCGGACGTCCGGCGTTCGATCCGCAACTGCTAATTAGCTTATGGGTGTACGCCTACACCCAGGGGATTGGATCGGCGCGGGAAGTGGCGCGACGGTGCGAGTTTGATCCGGCTTTCCAGTGGTTGACGGGACTCGACGAAGTGAACTACCACACGCTGGCGGATTTCCGGGTGGAGAAGCAAAAAGAGCTGGACGAACTGTTCACCCAGGTATTAGCAGCCCTGAGCAAGGAGGGACTGATCACGCTGGACCAGGTGATGCAGGATGGCACGAAGATTCGCGCAGCGGCGAGTCCGCGAAGTTATCAGTGGGAGAGCAGCATTCGGGAACATTGGGATCGTGCGTGGCGGCGTGTGGAGGAAATGGGTGATCCGAGGAACGATGAAGGCAACCCGAAAGTGAAGCAAGCGCGCGCCAGGGCGCAACGGGAACGGCAAGAGCGCTTGGGAAAGGCCCTGGAGGAGCTGGAAAAGTTGCGGGAAAAGAAGCCGGGAAAGGTGCGTGTTAGCGTCACCGAGCCGGAAGCGCGAAGGATGAAACTGCCCGACGGCGGATTGGCGCTTGGCTACAACGCGCAGATTTCCGCGGATGCGGCACACGGGTTGATCGTGGGCGTAACGGTGACACAACAAGCCAATGACACAGGCCAGTTGCTTCCGGCAGTGGACCGCATCGAAGAACGGTTACACAGAAGGCCGGAGCAAATGGTGGCCGACGCGGGATACACCACGCGCGCGGCCATCGAAGAGATGGCCGAACGAAAGATGGATTTTCTCGGGAGCATGCCGCGAGAAGACGCGTCCACGGGGAGGACCGCTCCCCACCGACTGCCCCCGAGCGCTTTCGTTTTTCAGCCCGAGACGAATCGGTATGTTTGCCCGGAGGGCCATCTGCTGCGGCCCCAGGGGAAATATCATGGCAAGCAGAAGCGGGGACTGGTGGCTTATCGTTACGAGGCCAAAAGCAGCGACTGCCAACCTTGCCTCCGCAAACCAGAATGCTGCCCGGGAAATCAGAGCCACGGCCGCGGACTGGTGAGACAGGTAGAAAACGCAGCGGTGCGGGCATTTCGGGAAAAGATGGCCAGCGCGGAAGCACAGAGACAATATCGCCGCCGCGGAAGAGTGGTGGAGTTTTGCCACGCGTGGATCAAGAGCAAGCTAGGACTACGGCAGTTCCACGTTCGCGGCTTAGTGAAAGTCCAAACCGAACTGCTCTGGGCATGCCTCACCTACAACTTGCAACAGTGGATTCGTCTAGGCAAGTTGCGAGCGTCTCCTGCTGCAAATTGAAGGAAGTCAGCAACCCAACCGCCTGACCTCCTGATTCCACAAAGCGGCGGTCCAGCCGAACAAGAAAATCCCGAACGGATCCCTGACACCCATGACGCCTAGTTTTCTCACAGCTTCCTTTCGCAAGGGTGGGGGTTTTGGCTCACGATCCAGTGAGTCGTTTCCCGTGAATCGGACTGATACGGAATTGTCCTTAAGTTGTCGAATGGTGTGTACTCTAAACCCCGAACCTTCCAAAAACTGGAAGGATCGGGCACCCGCAAAACCTAAACCGTAAATCGGCGGAGGCATACCGGAGTGATATCACCCCGCCATGAGCGTTCACCCACAGGAAAGCGCGGCAGGGCGGCCCACCCGCCGAAGTCAATCACTCGGATTTGCATTGCCAGAGTGGTATCATGCCGCTTCCGTGCGTCTTCAATCGAAAAGGAATGGCCCGACTACCCGCCCGCTTTGTTGGATTGAGAAATCCAGCGCGTCTGACGAAATCATCGAACACTTGATATGACGGAGAAGCGAAATGAATCAATTTTTCAAGACCGTTGCATTGGAATTTTATCATAGCGCTCCGGTTTATTTGCTGCGCGCCTGTCATGCCAAGTTGTTCGCCGGCAACCAGAAGCAGGAAATGTTGGCACTGTTGCCAAGGCCGCCCTACGCCTACGGCATGATGCGGGCCGCGGAATGCGCGCGTGACAGCAGCCTAAAGGCCGTCACGGTCTGCGAATTCGGCATGGCTTCGGGAGACGGCCTGGCAGCAATGGTGGATCTGGCCGCTAGATTAGGGCCGGAGATGGGAGTGCACTTTCGCGTGTGCGGGTTCGATGGCGGGGTTGGCTTGCCGAAACCGCAGGGATTCAAAGACCACCCCGAAATCTGGAAAGAGGGGGCATTCACGATGCCGGCCCCGGACGCACTCAAACGAAGATTCGCCGGAAAGGCCGAAATCTTTTGGGGAGACATCACGCACACGGTGGACGCTTTCAAGGAAAGCCTTACGCCGGAGGCCCCGCTCGGATTCGTCGCGGTGGACGTGGATCAATACGGTTCAGCAGTCGCGGCGCTCCGGTGCCTTGATTCGAGGCCGGATGTTTACGATCCCGCCGTGTCGGTGTACTTGGATGATGTGGAGTTCTTCACGAGTTGCGATTGGGCCGGAGAGTTGGCCGCCATCCATGAATTTAGCGAGGCGCACGAATGGCGCAAAATGGGGGTTGACCGATCCCTGCCTGGTCCGCGACGCATCCCGTATTTGAAGTGGTACAGCCGAATGTACGTAGCACAGATTCTAGATCACGCAAGACGCAATCCAGAGAGCGCGTAACTCATCGGGACGAAAGGAAGCCGCTGTCGGCGCCTCACTCGGTGGCTGCGTCTTGGAGTGATATCATCCCGCCGTGAGCGTTCATTAGCGGGAAAGCGCGAGAGGGCGGCGCGCTCGCTATAGCCGCTTTGTCTAACCGAACCTAAGGAGGCGGAATTATGAGGGACCCACGCAGTTCGCAAAGCATGAGCTTCCGCGGCGTGGCGATGATTGCTACTGCAATAGGCGCGGTCGCAGTCGGAGCGTTCGCGATCGGGGCGTTAGCCATCGGACGATTGGCGATTCGCCGAGTCTCGATCGAGAGCGCCAAATTCAAATCGCTCGAGATCCAGGACCTTACCGTGGCACGGCTGCACGCCGCCGAAGTCACTGTAAGCGATTCGCTCACGCTGCCCGAAAGCCATGCCGGTCGCCGGATCGCTTCCTAAGAGAGGCCAATCAGCTTGCGCCAGGAAGAGTTCAACAAATCCCTGATCGAGCGCGCGTTTCAAGACGTGTTCGCGTCCGACGCGTTCGATGAAGGCGCGATCGCCCGCTACTTCAGTCCCCGCTACGTGCAGAAGACCGACGGGCGCACGCTCGATTTTGCGGGATTCGCCGCGCACGTCCGCGAACTGAAGCGCACGGTCAAGAACGTCAAGATCACGTTCGAGCGCATCGTTGCGGAGGGCGCGAACGTCGTCAGCATCCACCGCGCCGAAGCCGAGAAGATCGCGGGCGGCAGAGTGGCCGTCCGAGTATTCGCTCTGTTCGTGATCGACGAGGGCAAGATCGTCCTCTGCGACGAGTTGACCCGTCTTGAGCAGGGCGCGGCCGAGGATCGCGACTTGGCCTCCCGGCAAGAACCGGGAGAGTCGGACACGCGGCTCTGACTTAAATCCATAATTAACTTATTGACTAAATCACAGAAGGTAATATATCCCTGGGTCTAAATAATGGCATCGTTAAAAACTCTTACGTTTGGAGGCTACGATGAACGGGGATCAGCCAGATGGCGCTCCAATTTCTGGACCAAACCTCTCTCCCGGCCCGTTGGACGACAATCAAAAAGAAGGCTCCTTGGTACTTCCCAAGGTTCCGCTTACAAGATGGGCAGTCTTTGCAATTTCGCTTATCGCGGTAGCCTACTCCTGTATTTCGTATGGGGCAAAGGGATATGAACAGGTAAAAACTGTTTTTGCAAGCCACGATGACTCATCAGCGTACACTGCTGCGATCATAAAAGAGATGGACGCTCATAAGGGCGACAGCAGCGGGGTCGTAACCAAGCTTCATACCGATGCGGGCGGAGACACGGTCGCAGTGTATTATCAATCGGACGGATGTATTGCCATCGCTCGTCCGGGTAAGGCTCCTTCAGCTTATTTGCCTGCCCAGTCCAGTTATGAATGGTCATTGGGGCCTTCTCGGCGGCCGGCTGGAAAACCTCCGCAACCGCCTCAAAGTCTTAACGGGAGTTGGCAGGAGATAAAGCCGAGTGCTTCAGTTCTCGCGGACGCCGCGGCTCATAGCCCCGCGGCGATTTCCACGGAACCCCTCGTACGATCGAGTGGGGTGCCGGGAACTCCGACGCCGCAGGGTACTTGCCTAAATCCCCACCCTGGACAGTGGCAGGGCTCATGGGGACCGGCGAATGGCTGCTGGGCACCCTTTTATCGACGTTTTTATGATGGCTGCACTCACTACCAGATGTACAACGCATGCCAAGGAATTTGGGACCCAGAAATACACTGGACTTATTGTGCCGCCCGACACTAACCGACTTTTCTTCCGATGGGCAAACTGAGTGGGGAATTCATGTTTTGTATGGGTCGTTTTCTCCACTGTTTTTCTTTTTGGGATGGTGGGCTAGGCTTTGAGCATTATCGATGTTGCGTGCTGTGCTTCTCGCGGTTTTTCGAGCGATTGGCGGCAGATCGAGTGCCTAGCCTTCCCACGCATTGGGCGCGAGGGCCTCGATGTCGCTCATCACTTCGACTACCGCGGGGCGGTCGCTTGAAATGGCGCGGTCCAGAGCGGAGCGCAACTCGCCGGGTTTTGTGACGCGAATTCCCAGCGCGCCCATGCTCTCCGCAATCGCGGCAAAGTTGATTTTCGAGAAATGCCACATCTCGCCCTGCTTCTTCGACGGTTTTCCTCCGTAGGCGTGGCGGAAAATGGTGGTTTCCTGATTCAGCGAATTGTTGTTGTTGACGACCGTCACCGTGGGAATTCCGCAGCGCACCGCGGTTTCCAGCTCCTGCAAGTGATACCAAAAGCCGCCGTCGCCCGTGAAGCAGACCACCGGCTTTTTCGGCATCGCGACTTTCGCGCCGAGGGATGCGGGGAATGCCCAGCCCAATGATCCAGCGGCGCGAATAAAATCCCATGGTTTGCTGACCCAAAGCTGCTGGGCCGACCACATGCCCGCGTGGCCCGTGTCGCAAACGACGATGGTGTCGCGCGGCAGCCAGTCGCCTACTTCTTTCAAGATTCGTTCGGGGCGCATCGGCTCGGCGTCAGAGTCTCTCAGCGGCTTCACTTCCGCGCGCCATTCTTTCACTGCGGCGCTCGCTTCCTCGACCCACTTGGCGTTGCGCGGTGTTTTCCCCGCGCCGCCAACCGCCTCGTTTAGCGCTTTGAGCGCCACCTTCGCGTCGCCTAATAACGAGACTTCGTTCGGATAATTCCTCCCCAAATCGGCGGGATCAATTCCAATTTGAATGACCGGGGTTCCGGCCGGCGGGATTTTCCAGAAATGCGTGACTTGCCCGGCGGTCTGGCTCCCGATGTAGAGGACGAGATCGGCGCGCATCATAATTTTATTTGTGCAGGCGCGCGAGTATGTTCCGGGCACGCCGATATAAAGCGGGTTGTTCTCCGGGACGAGAGACATGGCGTTCAGTGAAGTCGCCACGGGAATCGAAAGAGCTTTCGCAAGTTTCAAAACTTCCGGCCCGGAGCCGGACAATCGCGCGCCGCCGCCTACGACAATCACAGGCCGCTTCGCTTTTTTCAGAATTCGCGCGGCCTCGGCAACGCGCGCCGCCTCCGGCGCTGGACGGTAAGCGGGAACCTGCGCGGACGATTCTTCCGCAATCACCTTCAGGTCGGCCACATCATGCTCGATGTCGCCTTCTTTCCCGGCGAACAGGAGATTCACCGGCGCAGGCGTGCCGGACGTAGCCTCGCGAAACGCCTGCCGCAACAAATCGGGCAGCCGGCCCACGCTGTCCACCTGAAAATTCGCTTTCGTCACCTGAGAAAAAATCGGGAAATCATCCATTTCCTGGTAATTGATTTTGTGTTTCTGGTGGCCCCATCGCCCGCCAGTGAGGGCGATCACCGGGCTGTGCCCCATGTAAGCGTCGCGCAGACCCGCCGCCAGATTCGCCGCGCCCACGGCCTGGGCGGCGCAGATGCCGGGCCGACCGGAAGCGCGCGCGTAGCCGTCCGCCATGTAGGCGGCGGCCTTCTCGCCGTGCGTCAGGACGCGCTTGATGGGCATGTTGTCCATTTCGGCGAGGGCGCGGCTCAGCATCGTCGGGACGAAAAAGAAAGCCGTCACGCCCTGGGCATTCAGAAATTCCGCGATAAACCGGCCACCGGTGATCTTCGCCAAAGTCTGCCCCCCTCTGAAACTTGAAATACGTGAAATGGATTTAAGCCACGAGTGGCGCCGGCGGTGAGACTCGAACCCGCCGGCAACCTTGCAAAGCGCGAGTTATTGATAGCATAAAAAAGTTAAACCGACAAAACCGGCGAAATCGTGCAAAGTATATGAGTAGGATGAATCGATCAGAGATTGCAAGAGATCGAAACTCAACCTGGGGAGCGGACTTGGAGGACGCAAACTGTAACTCACAGCCAGAGAAACAAAAAGAAGAACTCGGAGTAAGGCGGTTCTTCGTTGGAGCATTGGCAGCCTGCGCGCTGGTCTCGATCGCGTTGTACAACGGTTATCCGACGGTTTTCTCGGATACCGGCGGTTACCTTTTGACGGGAAAGTTTCTCATCGCGCTTCCTCCGTTCCGCGCGCCCGGCTATGCCATCTTCACGCGGCTCACGAGCATGGGGATCAGCGCCTGGTTCACGATCGCCGTGCAGGCGGCCATGGTCGTTTACGTCCTGTACGAAACGTGCGACTACCTGATCGAAGGCGATCGCAAGTTTGCCGACGTCTATTTCCTTGCCGCCGTCTGCGTTTTGACGGGGCTGACGAGCCTGCCCTGGTTGGTTTCGCTGCTCATGCCCGACGTTTTTGCGGGGCTGCTATTTCTGTCCGCGTTCTTGCTGGCGTTTGCCGAGGAATTGAAACCAATCCAACGCATCGTCCTGGCCGCAATTTTCACGATCTCGGTCGCCGCCCACGCTTCGCTGCTTCCCATCGCGGTGCTATTCGTCGCGGTTGCGATCATCTTAAGGCTCAGGCAGATGGATCGCGCAGCGCGCGAGTTTCCTTCGACAAAGTCCGTACTGGCTTGGCTGCTCGTCCCGATCCTCGCGACAGGGATCTTCACTGTGGCGTTGAATCGCCAGATGGGCCTCGGCTTCAGGCTTTCACCATCGAGAAATGCATTCCTCTTGGCGAGGCTTTTTGGCGATGGACTGGCGGCGGATTTTCTGCGTGCAAACTGCCCGAAGGAGGATTTTATTTCCTGCCGATATCTCTCCGATCTGCCTCAAACGCAAGAAGAATTCCTGTTTCATCAGCCTTCTTCTTTGTACGCCGAACTCAAAGGGCACGAGGATGAGATGCAGAAAATTGTGAGTGGAACGATCCGCGCCTACCCCGTCAGGTTCATCGCCAGCAGCGCCAGGGAAACATTGCTGCAGCTTGCCTCCCTGCGCACGGGGGATGAGATTCGCTCCTACGGCGCCAGGGAATGGAATAGCAACGTCATCCCGTTGGTGTTTCCCGGCGATTTTCAAGCATTCCTGAACGGCAGGGAGTATCGCGGCCGCTTGACCCCACTGGCGGACGTCGCTGCCGCGCTGGATGTACCCGTGTTCTGGCTGAGTGTTGTGGTTTGCCTGCTGCTTGCGCGGACGGGCCGGTTCGGACGCATCAACTTGTTTTTCTATTCGGCCCTCGCCTATCTCGCGATCAACGCGGCGATTTGCGCCACGTTCGCCGGTGTGTACGATCGTTACCAGGAGCGAGTGGCATGGATTCTGCCAATTTGCCTGACCGCGTATGTTTATTGCCTGGCCAGAGATTGGAAACGTTCGGAGATCAGCCCTGAAATCGAGGAATTGGAAGCACCGGTAGAATGAATGGTGCCGGCGGAGAGACTCGAACTCTCGACCTAGGGATTATGAGACCCTCGCTCTACCCCTGAGCTACACCGGCAAGAATAAGGCGCTCCATGTTACGGATGCCTTCCAAGGACTGTCAAGCAGGGAAAGGGTATCTGAAACGGGCAGTAGTTGTCCAAGCCGCCCCATAGCGGAACAAGTTAGGATAGATCGTTCCGCGCTATCGCCGCCCGATCGGGCTATATCATTGATAAGATACGCCCTTAGTGCAAAGTCCAATTAGTACCGACGTACCGTTGACCCCGCCGGTCTCGGATTCTATCTTCATCGTGGACAATACCGATGAAAGTGTCCCTCCCTGGACGGCAAGAGCCGTTCGGCGAGAAATTGTCCAAGGGTATTGATCGTTTAGACACAAAGTAACAATTCTGTTCCATTAGGGAACAGAACTACATATACTCCCTCCGGGTTAGTTTCCCTTCCGGAGGGTCTATGTCCAAGTGTCTAACGGTAGTTGCTTTCGCGCTACTCGTATTGTCGGGAGCGATGGGGCTACGGAATATCGCGGTCGCACATGCCGTGAATTCGGGCACCAGTCTCTCGGCGAAGAGCGGATTGCCTTTCCCTCCGCCATTGCCACGAGGTGGAGGTCAGTAGCTGAAGCGTGAAACCCGTAGTTAACTGGGTCCACGCGGAGGTTCTCTTTCGTGCTGGGCCCAGTTAACTACGTGATCTGGCTGGCCGTTCTCCTCGCCGAACTCTTCTCTTTGATTTGTCTCGTAAAAAAGAGGGCCTTCTCACAGCATTTCACTCTTGTGCTTTATTTGTGCGCCTGCATTGCGGCCGACGTCGCCGGTTACAGCATCATCGAAACTTCAGGGTACGACTCGAACGCCTACTTTTATTTCTATTTCTATTCGCAATCGCTGTCTACGATTTGTCTTTATTTCGTTCTGATGAATCTGTACTCCCATCTGTTTTCGGAAATGGGTGTGGGGAAATACATTCGCGCGGCAGCCATGCTGCTATTGGCGGGAACGGCTGGAATTTCCTATTACATGGTCGCAACATCGGCCAACCGTTTTGTTACGCACTTCGTCGTGGAACTTGGACAGAACCTCTACTTTGTCGGGGTCGTGTTGACCTACTTGCTCTGGGGCGCGATGGCGAAACTGCGCGAAAACAGGACGCGCTTGATGCAACTCGTCCTCTCGATGGGCGTCTACGTAAGTTTGTCCGCCGGCAGCTACGCTCTTAACAATCTGTACCCGAATCATGGATTCTGGCAATACTATTTCCCAATTACTTCCCTATGGCTGCCTGCTTCCTGGGCTTACACCTTCCTGAAAGTTCCCGAAGACGCCCGATTGACAACGGCGAGGGTGCTGGCCGCCAATCGATGATGGCCGTCATGATTTTCGTCATCTCCATTTTGACGCTGCTGCAGTTCTTTGTCTCCTACAGCCGTTCCCTGATCGCCGAATCGCGCGGCCATGAACTTTCCGACCAGGCCCGCGAAATCTGCGGCCTCACGGCCAGGACCGCGGCGGGCCACCAATTCCGGCGGCTGTCGGAACTGATCGCCCTGTGCCCGGAATCGGGCGCGGACGGCACGACCTTGCTGGTAGTTTCGGCCTATTTCCATTTGCTGGGTTTCTTGCGACGTTTGTCCGAATGGACGATTCCTTCCGCGACTGCCTGGATCGAGACGGAACGTGGCGGCTGCGCCTACGCCGCAGCAGTGGTTCTGGATCGCAGGATTGCTTACAACCGCACGATCATGGCGCAACAAGCGAGCCGCTTAATCTAATCCAGCCCTGCCGGGTTCAATTCCAAAAGCTCCTAGGAAAGCACTGCCGATTGTGAGATTCCGGCCTTCGTTGTTACCATCGTTGTTTCAGGCGGGCACCTCGTAGAGCTGGCATGCGGTGAAGGGATGCGCCGCGAAGGCTTCTTCGGATGAACAAGGATCTCCACAAACGCGTTCTCGACATGATCGGCCGGCACGCCATGATTGGGCCGGGCGGCCGCCTGGGCATTGGCGTTTCTGGAGGTGCGGATTCGGTGGCGATGCTCCGGATTTTCGCCGAGTTGCGAACGAATCTTGGGATCGCCGTTCTGGTTTTACATTTCAACCATCAACTGCGGGGAACGGAAGCAGACGAAGACGAACGCTTCGTGAAAGCGCTGTCCGAAGAATTCCATTTGGAATTTGAATCCGGCCGGGCCGATGTTGCTGCCGAATCGCGCCTTCACGGCTGGAATGTGGAAGACGCAGCGCGGCGATTGCGCTATCAATTTTTCGCCTCCGTGGCCGGCGCGCGCGGCCTGAATCGCATCGCTGTGGCCCATACGGCGAACGACCAGGCCGAAACTGTTTTATCGCATTTGCTGCGCGGCACCGGCCTGACAGGTTTGGCGGGAATCTATCCCGTCGCCGGCCTGATCGTTCGTCCGCTGCTGGAATTGCAGCGCGAGGAATTGCGGGAGTTTCTTTCCGACTTGGGACAACCCTGGCGGGAAGATGCGACCAATCAGGACACTTCCCGCACACGCGCGCGGATTCGCCACCAGCTGATTCCGCTTCTCCTTCGCGATTTTGATCCGGCCGCGGTGACGCGCCTATCGCGCCTGGCGTTGCACGCGCGCGAAGACGAAACGTTCTGGCAGTCGCTCGAAGACGAACGATTCCAGGCCCTGGCCGCACGAGAATCTTCGGCCGCGATTTCCTTGAGCGTCGAGGATCTCTTGTCGCCATTGCCTCAGCTGATCTCCGCAGACCGCGGCACAAGGGAGGATCTCGCAGCGTCTTCGATCTCACCAATCATTCCGGCAACGATGGCTTTGACTCGCCGCCTGGTTCGCCGGATTTTTGCTGGACTCCGAGGCAGCCGCGAGCAATTGACTTCGCGGCACGTCGACAGCGTTGTGGACCTGGCGGCAAAATCGCAAAGCGGCTCGAAGATCGACCTACCCGGAGTTTGCGTCGAGCGAATTTTTAACCGGCTTCGTTTCACGAATGTTTCTGCGGCGTTGGATTCTGCGCGCGATGCCGAAAGCGCACGCCAAAATCGCGATTTTGCATACACCCTTTCGCGGCCTGCAGGCATGGAATCCGCTTCCGTTGTTGTTACGGAAATTCACCGCCGGTTCAATTTGAAAATGGTTGACTGGCCTACGGCCCCGCGCGACACTGTAGTGGGATGGGGTGCTCTTGATTTCGACCGTGTTCGATGGCCGCTGGTCCTTCGGAATTGGCGCCCCGGCGACTCCTATCGCCCACATGGGAGTCGGCACGTTCGAAAACTCAAACGGTTGCTCCTGGAATCCCGCGTTCCCCGAAGCGCCCGGGGAAACTGGCCGGTTTTAACCAGCGAGGGAAAAGTGATTTGGGCATCCGGCTATCCGGTCGCCGAGGAACTTGCGGCGCATCCGGGAACGCAAACGGGCCTGGTGATTGGCGAGGAAGAACTTTGAAGATGGCCTGATTACTTTGGCCCTCGGCATGCATCTAAGGGGTAGGAGCAATTGAGAGCCGCAGGAGAACGCACTTCAAAGTCCAGGATTTTGTTCATGATGCGCGGGCGAGATCAGGATGCCGCGCGCCGGAAGACCCGGCAGGTGAGGTAAAGCCGTGAACCCGAGTTCGACACTGAAGACCGTAATGTTCTGGTTGTTCATCATTATGCTGGCCGTGTTGCTGTGGACGCTGGTTTCCAAGAGCGGCCAGTCGGCCCGCGAAGAAGAACCCAGCTACAGCGAGTTCATGGCGCAGGTGGATCGCGGCAACGTAAAGGAAGTCACACTGTATCTTTCTCCGACAAGCTACGAGATCGAAGGCGAATGGCGCGAGCCCTCCAAGAAATTCCGCACCACGATTTTCAAGGAATCGGCGCCGGATTTGGCCAAAACCCTGCGGGACAAGCAAGTCCTGATCAACGTCAAGGAAGTGAATCGCGCGGACTGGGTTACGTTCCTGCTGAATGCCGCGCCGCTCTTTTTGCTGGTGGCGTTCTGGATTTTCATGATGCGGCAAATGCAGGCCGGCGGAAACAAGGCGCTGAGCTTCGGCAAATCGCGCGCGCGCCTGCTGACTGCGCAGCAGAAGAAGGCGACGTTCAAGGATGTGGCCGGCACCGATGAAGCCAAGGAAGAGCTCCAGGAAATTATCGAATTCTTGAAGGACCCGCAGAAATTCCAGAAGCTTGGCGGTCGCATCCCGAAAGGCGTCTTGCTCGTCGGCCCTCCAGGCACGGGAAAAACTTTGCTGGCGCGGGCGATCGCGGGCGAGGCGAATGTTCCGTTCTTTTCAATTTCCGGCTCCGATTTCGTCGAGATGTTTGTCGGCGTCGGCGCAAGCCGCGTGCGCGACCTGTTTGAACAGGGCAAGAAGAACGCGCCCTGCATTATTTTCATCGATGAAATTGACGCGGTGGGACGCCATCGCGGCGCCGGCCTTGGCGGCGGCCACGACGAACGCGAGCAAACGCTCAACGCCCTGCTGGTGGAAATGGACGGCTTTGAGTCCAACGAAGGCGTCATCCTGATCGCCGCGACCAACCGCCCCGACGTGCTCGATCCCGCGCTGCTCCGCCCCGGCCGCTTTGACCGCCGCGTGGTCGTCGCGCGCCCGGACGTCAAGGGCCGCGAGGAAATTCTCCGCGTGCATACGCGCAAAGTTCCGCTAAGCGATGATGTCGAACTGTCCGTGATTGCCCGCGGCACGCCCGGATTCTCCGGCGCGGACCTGGCAAATCTCGTCAATGAGGCCGCGTTGTGGGCGGCGCGACAGGGGCGCAAGCTCGTCATGATGGCGGACTTCGAGATGTCCAAGGACAAAGTCCTGATGGGCGTCGAGCGCAAGTCGATGATTCTGTCCGAGGAAGAAAAGCGCAACACCGCGTTTCACGAGGCGGGGCACGCGCTCGTCGCGGCGATCACTCCCGGCACCGATCCGCTGCACAAGGTTACGATTATTCCTCGCGGCATGGCGCTGGGCTTGACCATGCAGCTTCCCATCGACGACAAGCACACCTATACGAAGACCTATCTCGAAGGAACGCTGACCGTGCTGATGGGCGGACGCTGCGCCGAGGAAATTTTTCTTGGCCACATCACCACCGGCGCCGGCAACGATATCGAACGCGCCACCGATATCGCGCGCAAAATGGTGTGCGAATGGGGCATGAGTACGCTGGGGCCGCTGGCGTTCGGGAAAAAGGAAGAAGCGATTTTCCTGGGCCGCGAAATCGCGCAGCACCGCGACTACTCGGAAGACACTGCCATCCGCATCGATCAGGAAGTTCACGGCATCGTGACAACCGCCTATAACAACGCGCGCGGCGTTCTCGAAAACAACCGCGACACGCTCGAGCGAATCGCCCTCGCGCTGCTCGACCGCGAAGTCCTCGATGCGACCGAACTTAAGCTGCTCATGGAAAACAAGCCGCTGCCGGAAAAGGTGCGCCCCGCGCCGCCTTCGCCGCCGCAGCCGCTCCCCAGCGGCGAGCCCAAGCAAGCGCCGCGCCCGGAGCTGCGTCCCGCCCCTGGCTTCAGCAAGGGCTAGCGCTTATTTCTCAGGCCCATGCAATTGGCATAATCGATCTCTCATTTCCAAAACTAAGAAAATAAATCAGTGTCCCTTGCCTGGCATGAACGGGTTGCGGCCTTTTAGTGGCGCAGGCTTCCAGCCTGTGGGGGTTAGTCCTTGCAAGGCCCAAAACCCACAGGCTGGAAGCCTGCGCCACTAAAAGCCCGCATGGATTTCGATCTATTGACCAATCGGAGCGAGGCACCTTCGGAACTATTTGTTTCAAAAAAAAGCGCGGCGGCCCATCGTTTGATGGGCCGCCGCGCGATAGAGGAATCACAGACCGGTCGAATGTTTACTTGGGCGCGGTCTTTCCGTTGTGCTTTTCATTGTAGATCTGCCGGCTGGCGTTGTTTTGCCGCTGGTTGATATTCTTCTTTTGCTGCGGCGTCAGTTTTCCGCCGTTGGCCGCGCGGTCCGCCGCGATGTTCTTGTTGATGTTCTGTTCGTGCCCTTCCACCTTCGCGGCTTCCGACGGCGACATTTGCCCGCTGCGGATGCCGTTCGCGATCCGCTGCTGTTGCAAGTCACGCCGCGCGCCGACCTCGTTGTTGCCGTAGGTCGCCGTATTGGCATTGTGCTTGTCGTTGTAGATCGACTTGCTCAGGTTGTTCTGCTGCTGGTTGACTTGTCCGCGTTCCTGCGGCGTGAGCGTGCCGCCATTCGCGGCCCGGTCGTTGTGAATTTCCTTGTTCAGGCCCGCTTCGCGGCTCTCGAGGTTCTTGGTTTCGCCGGCGGTCAGTTGTCCAGAGGAGACGCCGTTGGCAATGCGCCCCTGCTGGTTATAGCGCCGCCCGTTGACGGAGTCCATGGCCACATTGCCGGGCCGCCCGTGGTTCACGGAAGCCAATTGACCGTTGTCCGATCGGGCAGATTGCTCATGCGAAAGCTGATTGCTTGTCGGCTGAAAATGCTGTTCGCGCGCCGCCGCCATCTCGGTCGCATTCGGTTGGGCCGCCACGCCGCCCTGGCCGTTGAAACTGTAATGATTGTTGTTGATGGTCGTGTTGTTGATGACGGTTCGATCGACGTATGTATTGTGAAAGCCCACGCCGACGTTCATGACGGCCGTGTTGTACACAAACCCACCGCCGCCCCAACGGCCGCCGATGAAGCCGACTCCGCCGTACCCGTAACCGTAGTTAATGCCGCCGTAGAAGCCGACGTGCGGCCCCCAATAGCCCCCATGCCAGCCATACAGCCCGCCGGCAAAGCCCCAGTAGCCCGGCGTCCAAAACACGCCCACGCGCGGCGGCGCAACCCACACGCCCGGAACCCAGTAGTACCCTTCAGTTCGCCAGCCCCAATAGCCCGGAGTCCACATATATCCTTCCACCGGGCAGGGCGGCTGCGCGTAGACAGGCAGCGCCGGCGGCCCGATGGCCACTGAGATGGCCACCTGCGCAAATGAATGTGCAGGGAAAACGAGCAGTACAAACAGGAACAGGAGAATTTTGGGTGTTAGAAGCTTTCGCATAAAGAGCCCCTCCGTGGGCTTCCAAGTTGACTTCCAATGCGTCTGGCCCTGAATCCGGCGTTTCCTGGCCGGGGCGATCGTACGGGTCCACAAGTCCGGCAATATACACTCTTATTCAACACGTAATACGGGGAAATGTCTCGCAGGATTGTCCGCGGGGTGTCCAGACCGAAAAGGGGGGATTCCCGCGTTCCCCGATTCTATTTTTGAGCGGTTAACTAAAAGCCTCGAATGTGTATAATCTGCCGCTAAGGGTGGGGCAACCGAGTGGATCGCTTTCCCGGGAGGGTCACGTCATGAAAATCCCACGGGGAATTGTTCTTTTTGTCTCTCTCATGTCGCTGCTAATCGCGTCTTCCCTGTTTGCGCACCACGGCGTCCCGAACTTTGACATGAGCCGCACCGTAACGGTCAAGGGCGTGGTATTGGACTATCTGCTGATCAATCCGCACATGGAAATGCGAGTGAAGGTGACTGACGACTCCGGCAATTCCGTGGATTGGAACGTCGAAGCGGTGAGCCTGCTGATGATGTTGCGGGCCGGGTTCAAGCGCGATACGTTCAAGCCGGGCGATATGGTCACTGTGACCGGGCATCCGAATAAAGAAGGCAAGCCCATGATGGTCCTGGTCAAGATTGTGCTGCCGGACGGGCGCGAAATGCTTTCCGGATACGACGGAGGGCGCTAGTCCCAGTCCGATTGCGGGTAGATCATGTCCCGGGCGAATCTTCTGACCGCTTTCGCAAACGAGGATTGGAGGTGATGGCGATGAATCGCCTGCATTTTTGGCTCTTCTCAACCTCCCTTATTTTCGCCCTTGCGGCTCTCGCGCCCGGCGGCGTGGCGGGCGCGCCTCAGGATTCAAAAGCCTCCAGTGCAAGCAATCACCCGGACCTCGCGGGTGTCTGGTTCATGCAGGGCAAGGTCAATCCCAACCTGATCGCTCCGGAAAATGCGCCTCTCACCCCTTGGGGAGCCGAGCAGTTCAAAATCAATCATGCGTCCCTCAATCCGGACTCGATTTGCCTTGCACCGGGCGTGCCGAGAATCTGGATGATCCCCGCTCCCTTTGAAATCATTCCGCTCCAGGGACGGATTCTGATTTTCCACGAGCACGAGCATATAGTTCGGCAGATTCATATGAATCGGACGGAACATCCCAAGGACTTGCTCCCGACGTGGATGGGCGACTCGATCGGCCACTGGGAAGGCGATACGCTCGTCGTGGACACTTCCGGATTCAACACCCTTACCTGGGTGGACTTGTGGGGGCTTCCTCATGGCGAAGCGCTTCACGTCGTCGAACGAATCCACCGCGTAGGGCGGGACGTTTTGGAGGTCCACATCACGATTGAGGACCCAAAGGCCTACACGAAGCCGTGGACGGGCGTGCGGCGCTTCGACCTGAAACCCAACTGGGAAATCGGAGAAGAGATTTGCGAGGAAAATAACACGTACCTATTCCCACCTGGCTGGAAGGCGCCCGAGGATTAATCGCGCTAACTTTCCAAAGAGAATGCCGCTTGTTTCCCGACATTAAGGATTGGCTGCTGAGAATTGTCCCACCTCTCGCGCGTCCGGCGAAGCTAAGCGACGGATGGTATACTAGTCGACTCTTATGGCGAAGCTGACTCAGGAAGGCCTCGCGAGCATCTCGCCCGAAGTCATGGCGGGGTACGAGCCGGTCATCGGTCTCGAAGTTCACGTGCAACTGAAGACCTTGACCAAGGCGTTCTGCGCCTGTTCGACGCGCTTCGGCGATCCGCCGAATTCGAACACTTGCCCCGTGTGCCTGGGACTGCCGGGCGCATTGCCGGTGCTCAACAAGCACGCGGTCGAGCTGGGCATCCGCGCGGCCCTGGCGCTGCATCTAAATGTGCAGGGATTCTCCCGTTTCGCCCGAAAAAACTATTTTTATCCCGACCTTCCGAAGGGCTACCAGATTTCGATGTATGAATTGCCGCTGGCCACGGCCGGCCACCTTGAGATCGAGCATGACGGCCAGATCAAGCGCATCGGCATCACCCGATTGCACCTCGAGGATGACGCCGCGAAGAATCTGCATGAAGGATTTCCAGACTCGGCGGAAAAAAGTTACGTCGATTACAACCGCGGCGGCACGCCGCTCGCGGAAATTGTGTCCGAGCCGGACCTGCGCTCGCCGACCGAGGCCCATGCGTATCTGACCGCGCTCAAGGAAGTGATGCTGTACACCGAAGTGAGCGACTGCAACATGGAGGAAGGGTCGCTGCGGTGCGACGCCAACGTCAGCGTGCGGCGCCGCGGCGCGGAAAAATTCGGCACCAAGGCCGAAGTGAAAAATCTCAATTCGTTCCGCTACCTGCAGCGCGCGCTCGAATATGAAATCGAGCGGCAAATCGGAGTTCTGGAATCCGGCGGAAAGATCAATCAGGAAACGCGCCTCTGGAACGTGGCGGCGGGGCGCACCGATCCGATGCGCTCGAAGGAATTCGCGCACGACTACCGCTATTTCCCCGAGCCGGATCTTCTGCCCGTGCGAGTTGGCGCCGCGTGGCGCGACGAAATTGCGCGCGCGATGCCCGAGTTGCCGGATGCGAAGCGCAAGCGCTTCGTGCGGGACTATGGCATCACTGCTTACGATGCCGGGGTGCTAGCTTCGACGCGGGAGCTTGCGGATTATTTTGAGAGCGTGGCGCGCTCGGGCGCGCCGCCTAAATCGGCGGCCAACTGGATTCAGGTCGAGTTGCTGCGCCTGTTGAAAGACGCGGGAAAAGAAATCACCGAAAGTCCCGTTCCTCCCGCGGAATTCGCGGCGCTGATTGCCAAGGTCGAAAGCGGCGAAATCAACGCGGCCACGGGAAAGAAAGTATTCGCGCGAATGTTTGAGACGGGAAAACCCGCAGCGGAAATCATCGTGGCGGAAGGGTTCGCCCAAGTGAGCGACACGGGCGAGATCGAGCGATGGTGCCGCGAAGTGATCGAGAAAAATCCGGAGAATCTGGCGAAGTATCGCGCGGGCAACGAGGGTGTGTTCAAGTTCTTCGTCGGCCAGGTGATGCGCGCCTCGCGCGGACAGGCCAACCCGCAAACCGTGAATGACACGCTCAAGCGCCTGCTTGCATGAGTTTTTTGTAGCACAGCCACTCTTGGCTGTGCGGGTTTTGCGATCGACATTTGGTGCGCGGGCTGTGCGTGCGGTTCACAAAACCACACAGCCAAGAGTGGCTGTGCTACTCGAGTCATTTCGCGAACGCAGATTCTTGAAGGAGTAATTCCATGTTAAAGGAAGGCGAACCAGGGCCGGCGTTCCGGCTTGCCGCCGACGACGGCCGTGAAATTTCCTTGAAGGATCTGCGCGGCAAACATGTCGCGCTTTATTTTTATCCCAAGGCCAGCACGCCCGGGTGTACCACCGAAGCCATCGAGTTTCGCGAATTGAAGACCGAATTCGACAAGCTCAACACCATCATTCTCGGCTGCAGCGCGGATTCGGTCGAGTCGCAGGCGAAATTCAAGGCCAAGCAGAAGCTGAATTTCCCCCTGCTCAGCGACCCGGACTTTACCGTGATTGAAGCCTATGACGCGCGGCGCATGAAAAGTTTTCTGGGAAAATCCTACCTGGGCATCGTGCGCAGCACGGTCCTGATCGGCCCCGACGGCAAGGTGGAAAAAATCTGGCCGACCGCCAAATCCAAAGGCCATGCCGCGGAAGTTGTGGACGCGCTGAAGGCTCTCCAGTAAAACCCATTTTTGAGGAATCCTCAGCGCATAAGCATTTACCGGTTAAGACTTCTTAGTTATGGAGTACACTCTCGCCATGCGTGCCTATGAAGTATTTCTCAATGGTGAACGCCTCTGTACAGGGGGAATTGGTAAGCAGGGCTACATTTCAGCGTATGTCACTTACCTATCACAAAAAAACGAAACTGATCTCGACGTTATTGGTTGTCTCGCGTCCAAGAAGTTATATGTAAGGTGGACGCGCCGACCTCTCCGCACAGGTGACGAGGTTCGCGTTAAAATCGTTAACACGAAAACTGTAGACAAATTCAAGAAAATCATCGGCCGCGTCGAAAGCCCAGACAGGGTACTCAAGTTGCGGAAACGCATGATACGTAGAATGGCCAATGAGTTCGGATGGGAGATACGACAGAAGCGCAAGGCAAGACGATAACCAACAACCAATCGGCTACAGAATAGCGCGAAACGCTCCATCACGCTCTTCAATCAGAAGATTGTCGATCAGACGAACGGCGCCGATTCGCACGGCGAGCAGTGCAAGACACACGCCGCGCAGCCGCGTGACCGGATCGAGCGTTTCCGCGTCGACGAGTTCCACGTATTCGGGCTCGGCCAGCGGTTCGGTCCGGAGCGCTTCGCGCATCGCGGCCGTCAGGCGCAACGCGTCGCGCTCGCCGCGCGAAATGGATGCGCGCGCGCCGTCGAGCGCGCGGAAGAGAATCGTGGCGGCGCGGCGCTCCTCGGGATTCAGGTACGCATTGCGCGACGACATCGCCAGTCCGTCCGCCTCCCGCACAATGGGGCACACCACAATTTCCGTATCCAGGTGCAAATCGCGCGCCATCTGCCGGATGATGCGCGCCTGCTGCGCGTCCTTGCGGCCGAAAAAAGCTTTCTGCGGTTGAACGATATCGAGCAATTTCAATACGACAGTCGTGACGCCGCGAAAATGTCCCTGCCGCACGCGCCCTTCGAGGCGTTCTGAGAGACCCTCGACGTTCACCCAGGTGCGAAATCCCGGCGGATAAATTTCCGAGGCTTCAGGCGCGAATAAATAATCGACGCCCGCGTCTTCCAGCTTCTTGCTATCCGCTTCAAGCGTGCGCGGATATTTCTGGAAATCTTCGCTGGGGCCGAACTGCGTGGGATTCACGAAGATGGAAGCGATCACCGGCTGGGATTCGGCGAGAGCGGCGCGAACGAGAGACAGGTGTCCGGCGTGGAGCGCGCCCATGGTGGGCACGAAGCCGGTGGAGCGTCCTTCGGCTCGCGCCTGGCGCGCCACTTGCTTCATCCATTCGATGGTGTGGATGGTTTCCAAGGGGGTCTGGTGGCACAGGCTTCAGCCTGTGGGGTTTTGTCCTTGCAAGGACTCAACCCCGCAGGCTGAAGCGTGCGCCACTTAAATCACGCGCGGGCCGCGGCGGCTTGCTCGCGATAGTACATGATCAAATCCGTGGAGACCGGCTTCACGCCGAGCTGCCGCAACATCGTGACCACCTGCCCGCGATGATAGCTGGCGTGGTTGGTGAGTTGGTGCAGGCTCTGCCACAGGGGATTCGAGAATTCATCGCCGGTAAAACCCTTGTAGCGGATGATCCGATCCAAATCCTGCTGCGTGAGCTTCGAGACGTAGTCGATATAATACTGGTCCATTTCCTCCAGCTTGGCGCGAATGGAGGCGAGGTCGGGATACCCGGCTCCGGAGATAAGCGAGGAGGGAGAGCGTCCCTGGAACCGCTCGTTCCACACCCACTCGGCGCCGTACAGGTGCGTGACCGTGTCGCGCACGGAGCTGAAACTCGAGCCGAGATTGCGCGTGAATTGTTCGTTCGAGAGTGCGCCGCAGGCATCCAGCAGGCGGCGATCGGCCCAGGCATTATATTGGAACAGGAAACGGATCAGTTCAGGCGTAACCATCGAATATCCTCCGACGTGGATTCTAAACCATGAATTTGGGGTGCGTGTTTATTTGCGCTGTGCAAAAAGCGCGCCGGCCTTCTCCGCGCGCGCGTGGTACGACTCTTCGTCGGAAGGGAAGGAACCCTGCTGCACGTCGCGGCAATATTCCGCGGCCGCGCGGGAAATGATTTCGCCCGCATCGGCATAGCGCCGCGCGAATTTCGGTTTGTGGCCGAAGCTCAGGCCGACGAGATCGTGGATCACCAGAACCTGGCCGTCGCAATCCGGCCCCGCGCCGATCCCGATGGTGGGAATTTTGAGCTTCGCCGTGATGCGCGCCGCAAGCTCCCGCGGGATCGATTCGAGGACGATGGAAAACGCGCCCGCGGCTTCCACCGCTAGCGCATCGCGCAAAAGCTGTTCGCCCGCTTCCTCGGTCTTGCCCTGCACGCGGAATCCGCCGAACGCGTTCACCGATTGCGGCGTGAGTCCAATGTGCCCCATCACGGGAATCTCGGCTTCCACGATGCGCGCGATCAGTTCCATGCGGCGCTCGCCGCCTTCGATCTTGACGGCCTCCGCGCCCGCTTCCTTCACGAAGCGCACGGCGTTGCGAACGGCTTCCGCCGGGTCATCGTGATAGCTGCCGAAAGGCATGTCCGCCACCAGCAAGGCGTGCCGCGTGCCGCGCCGCGCCGCCCGCGTGCACTGCAACATTTCTTCCATGGTGACCGGCAAGGTGCTCTCGTATCCCAGCACCACCATCCCCAGCGAATCGCCGACGAGAAGAACGTCCACGCCCGCTTCGTCCAGCAGCCGCGCCGTCGGATAGTCGTACGCCGTGAGACAAGTAATCTTCGCCGGTGAAGAATTTTGTGAGGAAACCCCAGACTTGCGTTCGAGGATGCTCGGCACGGTAATCTTGCCGTTGCCTGTGGAAGGAACCACGCTCATAACCGCCTCCGGTGCCGCTCCCTGACATCGGGATACAGCCCATTGCAGAATGTATTTTACCAGATTTGGCCCCTGCGACCTAACAATCCGTGGCTCAATCTTGGCGAATGGATTTTGCGCGAGTCATCTTTAGTCTCTTTGCATTTCTTGCGCATATGTACTATTATGTATGTACGTTAAAGTTGGGACAGACATGCGCTTTCTTTGGGATGAGAAGAAGAGCCGCGCGAATCTTGCAAAGCACCGAATCAGCTTTGAGACAGCAGCGATGGTATTTGAGGATCCTCATTGCATCACCCGTTTCGACAGAATCAAGGACGGCGAGGAGCGATGGCAAACAATTGGGGTGGCGGGCGGCATTGCTGTGCTCCTGGTTGCGCACGCCGATTCGGAGGAAAGCGGCGAAGAGGTGGTTCGGATTATTTCAGCCAGGAAGGCCACTGCGCACGAAAGGAAGATTTATGAAGAAGGTATCTAAGAAACAAGCGAAGGAACTGGCGGCGCTCTCTGCCCTCCCTGACGAGAAAATTGATCTGTCCGATTTGCCTGAAGTTCTCGACTGGAGCGGGGCCGTCGTCGGCAAATATTACCGGCCCATCAAGAAATCGCTCACGATTCGTCTCGATGCCGATGTTCTGGCCTGGCTGAAGGCGCAAGGGCGAGGTTACCAAACTCGGATCAACAAGATGCTGCGGGAAGCCATGGAAAGCCGCGCCCGCAGGCGCAGAGCTTGACAATTGCAAAGCGAAGCTCGGCGGACATGCGACTAGCTGTAGGGGCACGACATGTCGTGCCCCTATGCCGCCGAGCTGACCCGAGGCTGATATTTCCGGCCTTGGTTGTGTATACTTTTCCCCAGCATATTAAGCTCGGCTATTGAGTCCGCGTTTTCCATGACACACTTTGCGTGCCGATAGGAAGAGGCGAGGACCCGGTGCGGCACGTCCGCGGAAATTGCGGATGAAACGAGGAGGCTCCTGCAATGAGAAACGCGCAAAAAATCCCGAAGCAATCACTTCGATTTTACTGTGTGATGGCATTCTTTGCCGCCCTGCTGCTCAGCCTGCCTGTTGCGTGGGCGCAGTACCCACTGCAATATCCCTCAAGCTCTCAGGTCACCAAAGACGGCACGGCGATTTTAATGGAGGATTACGCGAATCCTCCGCTTTCGAGCGCGATGGGAGATCACGCCTACCCGCCGCCCATCGATTACAAAGGAATGCTCGCGCGCGTGAACACGCTGCGCTCGGAGCCGGCGAGCGCGCCGCTCGCGTCCACGCGGTTTTTCGTCGCCGACATGAATGGAAATCTCTATACCTTGGACAAGGCGACCAAAAAGTTCACTGCCTACATCACCTTTCCTGAAATTTTTCCAAAGTACGCCACGGAGCGTTTCGGCTCGGGAGTGTCCGCCGTCGTCTTTGATCCGAACTATGCGAAAAACGGAAAATTTTATATCGTGCACGTGGAAGACCCCGCCAAACCCGGATCGGCGCAGCCGACGAACGCCCATACGCCGGGTCTGAAACTGGATGGATACGCGATGACTCCCGCAGTGAAACCGCCGGCAGGCGACGACGAAAATGAATCGGTCCTCGTGGAATGGACGGATACCAACATTAAAAATTCCACGTTCGAGGGGACGGCGCGGGAAATCCTGCGCGTCGGCTTCAACAGCATGATTCACCCCATGGGCGATATTCTTTTCGATCCGCTCGCCAAACCCGGCAGCGCGGACTACGGTAATCTCTACGTGTCGATGGGCGATGGCGGCTCGGGAGAGACGCCGGGACCGACGCAAACGACTCCCCAATTGCTCAGCGCCTTGCAGGGAAAAATTCTGCGCATCACGCCTGACCTGGCGTTGCGCCCGAACGACAAGCTCAGCGAGAACGGCCGCTATCGCATCCCAAGCACCGGACCTGATCCTAACCCATTCGTTTTCGTTGCCGGAGCGAGAGGAGAAATTTTCGCGTACGGATTTCGCAATCCGCACCGCATGGATTGGGACGTCCCAACCAACACGCTGCTCGTGAATGACATCGGCCTGCATTCCTGGGAAGAAGTAAACATCGTCGCCAAGGGCGGCAATTACGGCTACTCCCAGCGCGAAGGCGACGAGGTGCTGACTGTTCCCGGCGGAGGCATGACCGGTACGCAATCGAACCCGCAAGTTCCATTCCCCGGATCGGATCTCCTCACTGTGGAAGGCCTCGAGAAACCGGTCGCGCCAATTTATCCCGTCGCCGTGTACAGCCACGAAGAGGGCGACTCGATCGGCAGCGGTTTTGTGTATCGCGGCAAGAAGATGCCGCAGATGGCTGGAAAATACATTTTCTCGGACATGACCACGGGGCGCCTGTTTTACACCGATCTCGCGGAAATGCTAGCCGCCCGTGGAGAGCGCGGCAAGCAGGCCACGATTCACGAAATCCAGATCATGTACAAGAGCCCGTATGACGCCTCCGAAAAAGCCCCCGTCAAGCGCCGGATGTACGACATCGTTGCGGATGCGTTTGCGCACAAAGACGGCGTCGCCGATCCGGTTACTCATCAAGGCGTCCTGCCCGGAGCGGCGAATGCAACAGGCGGCTGGCGCGGCAAGTCTTTTGTGATGGCTAAGCCCGATCCCTACGGCGTCCCTTACGGCGGAGGCCGCGCGGATGTGCGCCTCTCGATGGGCGGCGACGGCGAAATTTATGTCCTGAGCAAGACGGACGGCATGATTCGCATCCTGGCAGCCGTGGTTACCGCTCCTCCACCGGCTTCCAAGCAGGTAGCCGCCCGCTAGGTCGTTAAAGTGCTGGACCGAGACTTCTCTGTGGCTCTCTGTGTCCTCTGTGTTAAATGCCTTCCGCTCGAAAGTCAAAGGCTTCAACACAGAGGGCACAGAGTAGACCTAGACTAAACCAACTTCTTTATTTACTTCTATTTGCGGTCGTGACCTTGTGCCAATATTCTGCCCCTCCGCGTGTCCAAACCGTCAGGTGTTACTGATACCCGAATCGGCCTGGAAATACCGATCTTTGGACCCTCAAGGCCTCATAAACTGGAAGAAGCAAAGCCGTCGGAAAGTAACCCTTCTCGCTTCCTGGATGGAGACCCTGGGATGTTGATTCCGCTGCGTCATGAAAACATGCAAGGGCGCCGGTGGCCCGTCATCACGTTCGGAATCATCGCGCTCAATGTCTTCATATTTCTCGGAACTCACTGGACGATCGACAGGCAAGGACCGGAACTGGGCGTGGTCAAGCTCCATCTCATTCTGCTCTCGGCCATGCATCCCGAGCTGAAAGTGCCGGAAAAATCGCAGGAGTTCGTCGCCTCCATCCAAACCAAAAATGCTGCTGTATGGAAGGAAGCGCAAAACCCGAACCGGGACGTGTTCGATGTCTGGGACGCCAAAATCCGCATGCAGGAAGACCCGGAAGCATTGCAGCAGGAAATGGATTCTCTCGGCGATAGCTACGCGAAGCTGGACTCGGCTTCGCTTCTGAGCAAGTACGCCTTTATCCCGGCGCATCCCACACTGCTGGGCCTCGTGGGCGCGAATTTCCTCCACGCCGGCTGGCTGCACCTCATCGGCAACATGTGGTTCTTGTGGCTTGCCGGGGCAATCCTGGAGGACACCTGGGGCAGGCTGATCTACCCGGCGTTTTATTTAATTGCGGGCGTGCTCGCGTTCCAGGTGCATGCCATGGTCAACGCCGGAAGCTTCACGCCGACGCTTGGCGCATCGGGAGCCATTGCCGGACTGATGGGCGCGTTCCTCGTGCGTTTCCCCACGACAAAAATCGAGATGGGCTATTTGTTTATTTACCGTTTCGTCCGGTTCAAGATGGCTGCGTACTGGCTGCTTCCTGTGTGGTTGCTCACGGAAATTTTCTATGGCTCCGCGGGCCAGTCGTCCGGCGTCGCGCATTGGGCCCACGTCGGCGGCTTCGCATTCGGGGCGCTGATCGCTCTCGCGGTTCAAAAATCGGGCCTCGAGCAAATGGCCGAAAAAGGAATTCAGGAAAAGATTTCCTGGGTCAGCCATCCCTTGCTCGCGGAAGCCGGCGAACAAATGGAAAAAGGGCAACTGGACCCTGCCGCCGCGAGCTTGCAAAAATTGCTGCTGGAAAAGCCGGATTCGATCGACGCGTACCGGATGCTTCAGCGCATCTACTGGCAAAAGAACGAAATCCCGGCGTACCGCGATGCCCTTGCGAAACTTTTGAGCTTGGAAATCAAGGCCAACGACCACGAAGGCGCCTTGCAGACCTGCCAGGATTTCAGAAATGCGGGAGGAGAAAAGCTCCCCGCGTCGCTTTGGCTCGAATTCTGCCGCCAGCTGGAAACGCAGACGGACATCTCGCGTGCCGCGGGCGAATACCTCGAGCTCGCGCAAGCGTATCCCGCCGAAAAGCAGGGCCTGCTTGCGCAAATGGCCGCCGGGCGCATTTATCTGAAGCGCATGAATCGCCCCGCGGATGCGTTGCGCCTTTACGAAGCCGCTCAGTCTTCCTCGATTCCGCACGCGGACTGGCAAACCACCATTGACCGCGGCATTGCCGAAGCAAAGAAGATAATGCAGCCGCAGGTCTCTCCTGTCAGCCCTGTTTCCTGAAGTTCGATTCAAAACATGCGCCGCTTCCAGATTTCCGGTTCAACTCCAAAATTCTTGATCGTGAGTTCTTGGCGGGCTACTGCATGTTTCATCAAGGTGCTGCGCGTAGTGTTCCAATCCCAGAATTCGACGAGTGTCTCATTCTTGAATCTCCGGAAACTATAGCCTGCTGCCTCAAAGGCCGCGCGATGCTCGATCCAAACGACAAGAATTGTGCCCAACAGAAAAAGTCGGTGCAGTTCGCTGAGCGTGCGCTGAAAAGCCGTTGGCCGCGCGGAGGTTACGCGCGCGAGCATGGAGGCCTGAAATTTCAGGTGGTTGGCTTCGTCTTCGAGGATTCTGGTGCAGATCATTTTCAGGATGGGTGAACCAGTCGCGCCACGCAACGCTCGATAATAAGGCACGGCGATGATTTCGGCAGTAACAAGGACCGTTAGTGATAGTTCCAGGCCCGCGAGCCCGCGCAATTTTCGAAATACCCCGTCGACCCAATGTTTTTGCAGGCGTGGAATCGATTGGGATTCCATGAATGCGGCCAGGTAGCGGCTGTGCTGCTGCTCTTCCTTGATGAAAATTTCGAGCGCGCCGGCGAAAAGTGGATCGTTCACGGCCCGCCCGAACTTCTGTCCGCGTTCCAGCAAGCGTTGTCCTCTCGAACCTTCTCCGAGTTGAAATTGCTGGATGGATGGCGTGATCGTGCGCCGTTCTTCATCTGTGAGTTGGATTGCCGCGTTGCAGGAGACATGGAGGGCAGTCATGCTCCGCAAGGAAAAATGCGTGAGCCATTTTCTGGATTCGGCGCAAGGGCCCGACTCTCGATTTGTCATGATGCAAGGAACATTGCAATCGTGATTCCAAGACGATTCGCGATTGTCCTGATCCTTCAAGATTGTTTTGCGATGCAAGATAAGGAGTTAGCGGACTGGAATGGAGTCCTCTCACCGGTGTGAGTTCTTCTCAGCCCGATGGTATGGACAGTCTGACTCACGCGTGTGCGGACACACACGATCCCATCGAGATTGCATGTGGTGGCGCTCGGGCGTAAAGTACCGTGGATAGATTTGGATCGAACTATCAGGCGCAATCCGCCAATCGACGCGCCGCTTCAATCGATCCAGGTCGAATCCCTGATCCATACTTCTTGCGGGCTCCGTGAAGAACCCCCGCTTGGTCATGAGGAGGAAGTGATGTCCATCTATCAAAAATCTCGCGGTTTCTTGCTTTTTGCAGCGGTGGGCGTTGCGTCGCTGGCGTCGCTCGCGGCGGCCAGGCCCACCGATCTAAATCCCGCGGCGATCAAGATCCAGCTGCCCGATCAGATCAAATGGGATGACGATATGAAAAGAGGCGAGAGCACGGCCGTTCTGGCGGGCAATCCGGAATCGACGGGAATTTACGTCGAACTCGTGAAGTGGCATGCCCATCATATGAGCCATCCGCACTTCCATCCCAACGACCGGTTTATCTATGTTATTTCCGGAACCTGGTGGGTGGGAACCGGCACGAAATTCGATCCCGATGGGACCAAGCCCTTGCCGCCAGGCAGCTTCGCGAGACACTTTGGCAAAGAGGTTCACTACGACGGCGCGAAGGACGAGGACGTGGTCCTGGAAATTGTGGGCGAGGGGCCGGCGACGTCCACTCCCGCGGAAGTGAAGTAGATTTCCGGCGCCGCGCGCGGGCTCTTGGTAGCACTGACTTCACAGGCTGCGGAGAAACTAGGTTTTGGTGTCATTCTGAGCGAAGCGAAGAATCTCTCTTCGATTTAAGTCCAATGCACAGAGAGATTCTTCGCTTCGCTCAGAATGACAAACGTACTTTTTCTGCAACCTGTTCAGTCTGTGGGGGTTTGTAAGCGAGCCCTGGCCGCCCGCGGTAGCAGAGATTTGCGGTCTAGCCAAGATCTGATGGAAACTCACAGACTGCCCTTCAGAAGTGCTCAGGGTAAAAAGTCTGTGCTACTCAACCGCGTTGACGCAACCGATTAGGACCCGACTACGATGGCATGGTTTAAGCGGGAAAAAAAACGGATCGACCAGCCCACGCCGCCCGACGCGCGCCGCGTGAAGACGGAGGGGCTGTGGACCAAGTGCGAAAACTGCCGGACGATTGTCTGGAAGAAAGATCTGGACGCCAACTGGCGCATCTGCCCGAAGTGCCAGCACCATTTCCGCTTGAGCGCGACCGAGCGGCTGGAACTGCTCCTCGATTCGCGCTGGGTGGAGCACGACGCCGAACTGGCATCGAGCGACCCTCTGAAATTTACTGACACGAAGCCCTACGCCGCGCGCCTGAAAGAAGCGCGCCGCAAACTGGGCAAGGCCGACGCCATCATCACGGCGGAAGGCTTGCTCGGCGGGCGTCCGGTCATTTGCTGCTCGATGGAGTTCGCGTTTATCGGCGGCTCGATGGGCGCGGTGGTGGGCGAGAAAGTGACGCGCGCGGTGGAAATGTCCATCGCCAAAAAATTACCGCTGGTGATCGTTTCCAGTTCCGGAGGCGCGCGCATGATGGAGGGCACGATCAGCCTGATGCAGCTGGCAAAAGTTTCCGCAGCGCTTGCGCGCCTCGATGAAGTCCGCCTGCCGTTCATTTCCGTTTTGACCGACCCCACCACCGGCGGCGTCACCGCGAGCTACGCCATGCTGGGCGACATCAATATTGCCGAGCCCGGCGCGCTGATCGGCTTCGCCGGGCCGCGCGTGATCGAGCAGACCATCCGCCAGAAACTTCCCAAGGGATTTCAAACGTCGGAGTTTCTGCTGGAGCACGGATTTCTCGACGCCGTCGTTCATCGCAAGGATCTGAAGGCCTACATCTCCTCCGCCCTGGATTTTTTCCTGGCGTAACGGCATGACCTACGAAGAATCGGTCCAGTACCTCTTCAGCCTGGGACGGGAACTTGCCTCTCCGCGGCAGGCGAGCGCCACAAAATTCGATCTGAAAAACATCACTGTTTTATGCGAACACCTGGGGCAGCCGCAGCGCGAGTTTCAGTCGGTGCACGTCGCGGGCACGAACGGCAAGGGCTCCACGTCGGCGATGCTCGATTCGATCCTGCGCGCGGCGGGCTTGCGCACCGGCCTGTACACTTCGCCGCATTTGGAGCGGATCAACGAGCGCATCCGTCTGGACGGCCAGGAAATTTCCGACGAGGAATTTGCCGCCGCGTTCACGCGCGTCCGCGAAGCGATTGAGGAATTGCTCGCCGCCGGACGGCTCGCCGCGCACCCCACATTTTTCGAGTGCGTGACGGCGATTGCCTTCGTGTATTTCGCCGGCGCGGGCGCGGAGTTTGCCGTGCTCGAGACCGGCATGGGCGGGCGCCTCGATGCGACCAACATTCTGCTGCCGGAAGTCGCGGTCATCACGCAGATCGATTTCGACCACGAAAATTATCTCGGCCACTCGATCGAGGAAATCGCGGGAGAAAAAGCGGGAATCATCAAGCCGGGCGCGCGCGTGGTCAGCGCTGCCGAACATCTCATCGCGCGCGTGGTGATCCGCCGCCGCTGCGCGGAGCAATCCGCGTTCCTCGTGGAAATTGAAAACGCCTTTTACCTGGAGGACGTGGTCGCACACGATGGCTGCTTTTCGTTCACCGCGATTTCCTATGACACCGGTGTCCGCATCCCCATCGCTCTGCGGCTCGCCGGCCGGTTTCAGGTTCGCAACGCGCTCACGGCGCTCGCCGCCGCGCGAATGCTGGCCGAGCGCGGCGCGCCCATCGACGATGAAGCCATCACGCGTGGCTTCGCTGCGGCGTCATGGCCCGGGCGGCTCGAAAAGATCAGCGAGCGCCCGGAAATTTACGTCGACGGCACGCACAATCCCGCCGGCGCGCGCGAAATCGCCGTCTTCTGGGAGCAATTCCTGCCCGGCCGGAATATTTTTCTGATCTACGGAGCCATGCGCGACAAGGCTGTCGACGAAATTGCCGGCCTCCTTTTTCCTCGCGCTTCCGCCGTGATTCTCACGGCGCCCGCGCAGCCTCGCGCGATCTCCGCCCCGTTGCTCGCGGAAATGACGGCCCATCATGCGAAGCGCGCGGAAGTCGTGCCCAATCCCGCGCAGGCCTTGGCGCGCGCCCTCGAACTCGCCTCTCCCGAAGACGTTATCTTCATCACCGGTTCGCTCTACCTTGTGGGCGAATTGCGCCGCGAATGGATGTCACGCAAAAGCAGCCGGCCGGTTTCTTAGAAGAAGTCTTACTGACCAGGAAACCACAGGGATTAACGCCGGACTCAAGACTACGGAAAATAGATCCGCAATGTGATCGGCGCTGGACGAGCGACGGCAAGCTTAGACGGTCGCGCGAGGAAACTGTCCTCAATCGCGAAAGTGACGCGGGTGGATTGGCGCTTCCGCCTATTACCAGTGGGTTGAAAAAAGCAAGCGCACATCGCAACAGGCGGCGTAGGTGGAATCAACGTGCCGCACTCGCAGATTGTTCCTATCACCGGATTTCTCAAGTCTTGCCTCGTGCGGGCGCGGGACTCAGGCGATCGGGGATTTGAAGTTATTTTTTGGCAACTGCAGTATGCCCGCGGTCTATTGTGGGCTTACAAAAAATACGCTCGAGGCCCCATCCGCCGGATTTAGGTCGATCATATAGAACTGGTTTGGCCCAATGACGTAGAAAGCGTAGGTCGAGGAGCCCGAAGAAAACGCAAACGAAAACGTGCCCCTGCCGACGTTCGGATCGATGCCAAATAGCGAGGCGGCCACCGCGTTATTGGCGATGGGTGGGCCGTTCGTTGAAAGGACACCGCTGGAAACGGAGCGGTCGTAGAACTCGAGTTCATACCCACCTGCGGTGGATGTACCAAACAGACCAACCAAGGATACTTCGTTATTTGCGTCGTTTCCCCTCGTGCGGACGATTCCCACTCCGGGCAGATCCGTGGTTGAATTAAAGGGTCCAGTCGCCTGCGCCAGCATAGGCCCTGCCATAGCTGTGTTGGACGCGCCAGTCGTCCCGTCCAAGACGAAGCCCGCGCCCGGAGCGGACAGGTAGAAAACCAACGTGTTGGCCAGACCCTCGGAAGTCCCGCTGTTGACGGCAATCGTGCCGCGGCCCGTAGTTGCATCATAGACAACAGTCTGCCCAGCCTGAACAATTCCGCTATGGGGAGAGCCCGCGTCGTTGGCGTCCCAATTCAATGTTCCCAGAGTTGGCGTCGCACTCAGAATCTGCAATTGCCCCACAGCGCTGACCTCGTTGGAGGCAGCTACGTCTACTCCGGAAATCCCGAAGATTCCCGCCCCCGCGGCGGTCGCGGGAATGCTGGCCTGACCGGAGAAGTCGGCGGTCATGTTTCCATTGGCGTCATTCTCTACTGCGACGAATCGTGAAGCGGTTATTGCGTAGTAGGCGAAGGCCTGCGTGGTAGTTCCAAATGTGTCGCTGAGGTTCAGAGTGAATGTGCCACGGCCGTTGGAATCGGGACCCGAGAAGCCGGAGGGAATGGTGGCGCCCGTCGTTGTCTGTCCGACTGAACCAGTACTCGTGCCGGCGACGCTGCGATCAAACTCGATATTGCTCGCTGTGCCGCTGGAGGCGAGGGTAAATCGGCCGAGCGCTGAGGTCGGACCAAACGATGTCGGGCCATTGAAGGTTCCAACGTAGCTCCCAGCCATTCCTGAAAGAGTGAACACGGCAGAGCTCTGCAGTTGCATGGTTCCCGCGGCGACGAAATTGTTGGTGTCAAGACTCATAATTTGGCCGAAGTTGCCGCTGGTCTGGAGGGAAAAGGCAAAGCCCAGCGCATGAGCGACGCTGCCGACGGTATTGGTCAGTTGAATCGTGCCAGTTGAGCCATCCCCGGTGGAGTCAAATGCATACGATCCGGCCACGGCGTTGCTGGAGCTGATCACGCCGTTGTCGTTCACGTCAACTTCGCCAGCCGTGATTTGGCCGAGGCCGTTCGCCTTGAAGCTGCCGGCGATCCCTACGTGATTGTTCGAGGGATCGAACCCAGCAACCACGAAAGCGTATTGGCCGTTCAGGGCGTTGGGTTGTGGGGGCGCGCTACTGATGCCGCCGGAGCCGCCGCAACCTGCCATCAAAATGGTAACGATCAATATGGGGGAACCAAGCAGGGCACGTCTCATGATCTCTCCTGACACAGCGAGCTTCGGATTCAGATGACAAAGCCAGATATCCGTGTAACTCGGAACGCGGATGGTACTCCAACTTGTTAATGCAGTGAAAGTCAAAATTCTGTAAACAAAAATTTCCGATTTTGAATTCCGACTCGTGCGCCGAACGCTTTTCCCGTGGTCGACACAACGGACTTCACGCCAAAGCAGGCCTCAACACGAATTGCTGTTTTCCGGCGCCCAAGTTCCAAAAAGTGGGACGATCGGGAAATGGCCCGCACCGAAGGCATCAAATCCAGTGCGGATCGGCCAAAACTCTGCTAAACTGCTGACTTTGTCTAAGATTCCGCAAACGGGTGAGGAGTTGCCATGGCTATGAGATGCAAGATTTGCGGCAAGGGGCCGTCGTTCGGCAACGTGATCAGTCACGCGAACAACACCCGCCGCCGCCGCTGGAATCCGAATCTGCAGCGCGTCCGCGCCGTGGTCGAAGGCGTGCGCATGCACATTCGCGTTTGTACTTCCTGCATTCGGTCCGGCCGCGTCACGAAAGCAGCCTAACGAGCCTATTTCCGCATCGGAACATCGTATCGGCGGGTTGTGCAGCCCGCATCCGGTAAAAGGAGTCAGCGTTGAGGATACGTGGGCAGGGATGGTTTATGCTGGCCGCGGCCTTGGCGGTTGTGTCCGGGTGCAAGAAGCCCGTGGTGCCGGATGAAGGCGTGTGGGGCGTCGTGGACGGCGCGCCCATCACGCGCACCGAGGTGGACAAATACTACCGCACGCAATTGAACCCCGACGCGCCCCAGCCCTCCCAGGACGAGGCGCTGTCGCTCAAGCTGAATGTTCTGGATGAGCTGATCAACAATCACATCCTGCTGGAGAAAGCGAAAACGCTGGGCCTGCAGGCCGCCGACGGCGAAGTCGAGGACAAGTTCACCGAATTCAAAAGCCCGTATACCGAGGAAGAATTTCAGCGCCAGCTCAAAGGGCGCAACTACACGGTGGACGATTTGAAAAACGACATCCGCCAGCAGCTCTCCATTCAAAAGGTCATCAATCACGAAGTGGTGGCCAAGATCACCGTCACCGATCAGGACGTTCAGGATTTTTACAACCAGAACCGCGCGCAATTCAACGTGACCGAGCCGCAATACCGCATCGCGCAGATCGTGGTCACGCCGCACAAGGATCCGGGCTTGCGCAATCGCAAGAACGACGACGCCACCACCGATCCCGAGGCGCGGCGCAAGATTGCGGCCCTCGAGCAGCAGCTCAGCACCGGCGCGGACTTCGCGCAAGTGGCCATGGATTATTCGGAAGACCCCGCATCCGCGGGTTCCGGCGGAGACCTGGGCTACGTGCCGGAATCCTCGCTTTCCCAGAGCGATCCCGCCTTGAAAAAAGCGGTGATGTCGCTCAAGCCGGGGCAAATCAGCGGCGTGATCGTCCTGCGGGATTCTTACCGCATCCTGAAGCTCGTGAGCAAGGAAGCGCCCGGGCAGCGGGACCTGAACGATCCGTCCGTGCAGCAGTCGATTCGTGACAATATCCGCAACCGCAAGGAACAGTTGTTGCGCGCCGCGTATCTGGCTACCGCCCGGAATAACGCAAAGATTACGAACTACCTAGCCCAGCAAGTGGTGGAATCGGCGGGGAAACTGCCCGTCGTGGTCGCGCCGAAAGCGGCGAGCGATGCTGCGGCCTCTCCTGCAAAATAATATTTCGAATTTTGGGATTTTGGTAGCACGGGCTTCAGCCTGTGGGGTTTCGTACCCGCAGCGACCAACCCCCACAGGCTGAAGCGTGTGCTACTAAGACACAATCGCCAGAATTTCTCCCGCGTTGACCGTTTGGCCTTCCCGCGCCACTTTTTCGACAATGCCTGACTTGGGCGAACGAATCTCGTTCTGCATTTTCATCGCTTCGATGACCAGCAGGCCCTGGCCGGCGCTGACCTGCTCGCCCGCCGCAACGAGCACGCGCACGATTTTCCCGGGCATAGGCGCGACAAGCTGCTGACGGCCTTCGAGCTCGATTCCCGCGCCACGCCTGCGCCGCCATGAGCGCGGATCGAAGATTTCCACCTGAAATTCGCGGCCATTCGTCCGTATCTGCAATCCAGCAGTGGTTTCCTCGGCGGTGACTTCGAGAGAGCGCCCACCGAGAAGAATCGAATATGCACCGCGCGAAATCCGTATGGCGCCGGCCTCAACCGGCCGGCCGTCCACGGTGAACGCCACGGGTGAAGCGCCATTCGTCCGCGGGGTGAACTCCACGTTTCGCCGCGCGCCGTTGATTACAATTTCATATTTCATCGTCAACTTTCGCCGGGCGTCTACTCGCTTCGATCGATCTGCTCGAGACGCGCTTCGCGCTTCCAGCGCGACTCCGCCTCCGCCGCGGTTCCGTTCGCGGGCGCCGCGTCCTTTGCGCCGAGGGAATGCAGCAGCGCCGCGAGAATCGCCGCATCTTCGGCAACCACGTCGCGTTCTTGGGTCTGCATTTCGGCGAGAAGATGAGGCAGCTTTTCATCCAGCCAGCGCGTTGAGATTTCGCCGCGCAGAAATTCCGGATCGCGGAGAATGCCGAGAAGAAGGCCCGAGTTCGTCTTGATTCCCGTGACCGAATGTTCTTCGAGGGCCCGCGCGAGCCGCGCAATGGCTTCCTCGCGATCCTGTCCCCAGGCAATCAGCTTGCCGAGCATCGGATCGTATTCCGTCGAGACGGTAAAACCTTCGTACACGCCGTCGTCCAAACGAATTCCCGGTCCGGAAGGCGCGCGCCGCGAAAGAATCGTTCCGGGCGAGGGGAAAAATTGATTGCTTGGATCTTCCGCGTAGAGGCGGCACTCGACGGCGTGGCCCGAAAGCTTGACGCCCCGCTGCGAAAAGGGAAGCGGCTCTCCCGCAGCGACGCGGATTTGCAGTTTCACCAGATCGAGTCCCGTGACCATTTCGGTGACCGGATGTTCCACCTGAAGGCGCGTATTCACTTCGAGAAAATAAAAATTGCGCTGCGCGTCCACAAGAAATTCCACTGTGCCGGCATTCGCGTAGCCCGCTTCCTTTGCGAGGCGCACGGCGGCTTCGCCCATGGCGCGCCGCAGGTCAGGCGTCATGACGGGAGACGGGGATTCCTCGATTACCTTTTGGTGCCGCCGCTGGACGGAACATTCGCGCTCGCCCAGATGCACGATGTGACCGTGCGCGTCGCCGAAGATTTGAATTTCAATGTGGCGCGGCCGGTCGACGTACTTTTCGAGATAAAGGCGCGCGTCGCCGAACGCGTTCAGCGCTTCCGAAGCGGCGTCGCGCCAGGCGCCGGCCATCTCTGAATCCGCCGCGACCAGGCGCATGCCTTTCCCGCCTCCGCCCGACACCGCTTTGAGCAGAACCGGATATCCAAGCTCGCGAGCTATTTTTGCTGCGTCGCTCAGATTTTCGATTGGATCCTTGGTCCCGGGAACCATGGGCACTCCGGCCCAGGCGGCAAGTTGGCGGGCGGCGGTTTTCGATCCGAGGCGCTCCATCGCTTCAGGCGACGGGCCGATGAAGGTGATGTTGTTTGCGGTGCAAGCCCGCGCGAGTTCGGGATTTTCGGCGAGGAATCCATACCCGGGATGCAACGCGTCACAGCCGGCGCGGCGCGCGGCTTCCATCACCTTATCGATGCGCAGATAGCTTTCGCGCGAGGGAGCGGGGCCTATCCGGTAGGCTTCATCGGCGAGGCGAACATGCAGCGCGGCGCGGTCCGCGTCGCTAAACACGGCGGCGGAAGCGACGCCCATCTCGCGGCAAGCTCGCGCGATCCGCACGGCGATTTCCCCGCGATTGGCGATGAGGATCTTGCGGAACATTTGTTGTTTCAAACGTCCAACAGCGAGCAGGATTCTAGCACAGCAGGAAAACGGGACGTTCGAGGTTACGAAGGGTGTGGAATTCCGAGGTCGCGGCAAACCAGCTCCCGATTGGCTTCGAGGACTAGCTGCAGGGCTTCTTTCAAGTTGCGGCGAGCTTCCGCGAGAGTCCGACCTTGGGTATTCACACCGGGAATTTCCTCGACGGTGGCGACGTACCACTTTCCGCGTTTCTCGATGATTGCGGTGAACTGTCGTTTCATGGATTTTCTCAATGACCACATTTTATCACGGTCGGCTCAATGAAACCTTTCGTCGCCTCGTATGTTTGCAGGATCAGTTTGCGATTCTAGTAGGACAGCCACTCTTGGCTGTCCGCTTTCACCTTGCGAACACTGTTGGGGACAGCCAAGAGTGGCTGTCCTACTGAACAAATTGGCCCAAATCGCTCGACTGCGGCAACCCGAGCGTGGACACGGCGGAGGCGGCGCGCAATAATTCCTGAAATGGCGCGAGCAATTGGCGAAAAGAAAACCGAACCCCAACGAGAGCGTCTGCTCGGCGCGTATCTTTTCGCCCTCTGCGTCTATCAAATCGGAATTTACTGCTGGCCGGGCGGGCCGCCGTTTATCCTCGATCCGCGCGCCGGCATTCCCGTTCTCCTCATCAATCACCTTTCTTTCGATAACAAGGTGATTTACCCGGTGGAGTGGATCACGGCCACGTGGCTGGTGATCGCGGCGGCCATGATTTTCTTCCGCGGGAGATTCTTGAAGCCCTACCTGATCGCGGAAATCATCTTGGCCGCGCCGACGGCCTACTACATTTGCGTCCTCGCCATTCGGCATGGGGGCGATTTCGCGCCGGCGTTCAAGGATCTCGTGTTGACCCTGCTGTTATTCCTCGTTTTTTCGCTCATTCCTGTGGGGCTGGCAGCGAGGCGCGTTCTGGCCCGAAGGGAAACGCGATCTTGAATGTACAGGAAGTGACTCCCTGCGCGCATCCTTCCAAAGCGATGGTTGACATGAGGATTTACGCTTAACTAGAATCATTCGACTGCAATACTGGGATTAGTATACTTTTCACGCTGCCTCAATTCGGAACAGGAGATCGCCATGAAACGATTCGCCGCCCTCTTTATCTTGAGCGTGCTCTGTATGCCTTTGGGTACCAGAGCGCAAGGCACCGCACCGGCTGCTCAGCCGGCCGCCAGCGCTCCGGGCGCGGCCGCCGCACAGGCGCCCCAGGGACGCAAGAAGCGCGTTGCGGTCTTCGATTTTGACTATGCGACGGTGAAGACCAACTCGGCGGCTTTGTTCGGGACGGATATTGACATCGGCAAGGGAATCGCCGACCTGCTCGTGAAGAATCTGGTGACGGACGGGACGTACAGCGTGATCGAACGCAAGGCGCTCGACAAGATCCTCGCCGAGCAAAACTTTTCAAACAGCGACCGCGCCAATCCGGCGTCGGCAGCCAAGATCGGCAAGATCCTTGGACTCGATGCCATCATCGTGGGCAGCATCACCGAGTTTGGGAACGAGACCAAAAACAGAAATGTGGGAGGCGGTGGAGGCGGCTTCGGCGGATTCGGGATCGGCGGATTTGGCCACAAGGAATCCAAGGCGAACGTCATGCTCGACGCGCGCTTGGTCGATATCGATACCGCAGAGATTCTGGGCGTGGCGGAAGGCAAGGGCGAATCCAAGCGCAGCAGCACTTCGTTGCTGGGCGGCGGCGGGAACTGGCACGGCTTCGGCGGAGGCGCCGTGGACTTCGGTTCAAGCGATTTTCAACAAACCATCATCGGCGAGGCCGTGAAGGCCGCGACCGATGAAATGACAGCGGGGGTCATCGCTGCGGCGCCCAAGCTGCAGGCGCGCATCATCAAGGTGGAAGGCCTAGTGGCGGCCGTGGACGGCGACCAAATCGTGCTGAACGTGGGCTTGAAAACCGGAATCAAGGTGGGCGACCACATGTCCGTGGAGCGCGTGACGAGCACGATCAAGGACCCGGCCACCGGCGCGGTTCTTCGCAAGATGACCACCAAGCTGGGAGAACTGGAAGTCACCGACGTGGACGAAATATCCGCGGTTTGCAAATCTGTCTCCGGCACGGGATTTAAGATCGGTGATGTGGCGAGGACGGTAGTCCAGTAGGGACGGATTTGGGTAGTGGTCTAGTTTGAAATTGCCCGACCGAAAATATTGCTCAGCCTAGTGAATTAGGTGTAGTGCGTTTGCGATGAACGGCCTCACGAACTCTTCCCAAGAATCGGTTGTCAAAAACCAGTGTCCTTCTATCCCCGGTCCGTGCCAGATCGTGCCTCCGTTCAATTTGAACCAATGCTCCCCACGGCGCGGCAGGTAGACGTAGCCGCGTTTGGATGAGGGGTCATAATCGTAGGACACCACGTAAGCGAGACTGGGTTTCACAGCGAGGCATTTAGGATCATCCGGAATCGAGTTGCAGCCTGCGTAGAACGAGACTTCATAGCGTTCAAGTCCAGATGGCGGCGGCGAGACAGTCCCAGAGTGCCAATCAATGATGAAGCCTTTGGCGTTTTCAAGCGTTGTATGGTTAACTCCGGGGCCAGCCCAGACGTTAAATTCCTGAATTCTGGTATCCGTGATTCTTATCGGCGATCTCAGTGCTCCGCCTTTAACCTCGATGAGCACCATGTCACCCTTGCCCCACAGCGTGGCGGGCGCTATCAAGATTGCCAATAGAAACAACCATACTGTCGAACGCATAAGTAAACCGTCACACGATTTTTCACTTTATGCAAACTAGACCACTACCTGGTTTTGCCCTAGGTTAACGAAAGGCGCTCAGCGGCCGCTGTGAAACCCGCCGCGTCCAAAACCGCGCGGCTGCATCGTGGAAAAGAAAAACGGATTGCTGATTCGCGCCAGCGGAAGCATCGGAATATCAGACCCTCTGCCGAACCGCCCCTGCATCGCGTAGGGGTCTCCGTAAGTTCCGTACATCCCCACCGAATAGGGCACTGCGGTCCTCTGAGCCGCCTCGATCTCCCGGTCTCGTTTCCCGGTAAGAATATCGACGTCAGCGGGATCGAGAGGATGGCCCGGCCGGATTGACGCGGGCAAATTATCCTGTGGGTTTGGAACCTGTGCAGCCGGTGGGGGAGCCGCTTCGGGAGCGGCCTGTGTCGCCGTCTGCGGCGGGCTGCCGCTGGTTTCCGCTTGCTGTGCGCGAAGCGCTGGAACGACCAATAAGAGAGCGATTGCGAACACCAGTTTTTTCATGGCGTCCTCCGGCAACTAAGCAGCTTGCGAAAAAAATGCCCCGTGTTGTCATTCCGAGCGAAGCGAGGAATCTCTCTTCGATTTGAACGAAAGAAAGAGAGATTTCCCGGCACTCAGTGTGCCTCGGAATGACAACGTCGTGGGTGTCCGCAAACTTTAATGCCAAGGCTATTCTACCCCCGTTTTATAGCGGGATATTGCCGTGTTTTCTTTTGGGGTTCGTGTCGCGCTTGGTTTCGAGAGAGCGGAGGGCGGTGATGAGTTTCGCGCGCGTTTGCGACGGCTCGATCACGGCGTCGATGTAGCCGCGTTCGGCGGCGACGTAGGGATTGGCGAAGCGCTCGCGGAATTCGGCGACTTTTTCGCGGCGCAGGCGCTCGCGGTCGGCTTCGGGCGCGCGCTCGAGTTCGCGCTTGTAGACGATGTTGACCGCGCCTTCGGGGCCCATCACCGCAATCTCGGCCGTCGGCCAGGCGAAATTCGCGTCGGTGCGGATGTGCTTGCTCGACATGACGCAGTAGGCGCCGCCATACGCTTTCCGCGTAATCACCGTTAGTTTGGGAACTGTCGCCTCGGCGAAGGCATAGAGCAGCTTCGCGCCGTGCTTGATGATGCCGTTCCATTCCTGCTGCGTGCCGGGCAAGAAGCCAGGCACATCTTCAAGCGTGATGAGCGGGATATTGAACGCGTCGCAAAAGCGCACGAATCGCGCGCCTTTCACCGAAGCGTTGATGTCCAGCACGCCCGCGAGCACCGCGGGTTGATTGGCGACAACGCCGACGGGCTGGCCGCCGAGTCGCGCGAAACCGACGACGATGTTCTTTGCGAAATGCTCGTGAACCTCGAAGAAATAGTTATCGTCCGCGATGACGTGGATCACGTCCTTGATGTCGTACGGCTGCATCGGATCGGCGGGAACCATCGAATCGAGCGCCGCGTCGGCGCGGTCAAGGGGATCGGAAGTGGGGCGGCGCGGCGCGTCATCCAGATTATTGAGCGGGAGAAAGCTCAAGAGCTCGCGAATCATGGCGAGACATTCTGCGTCATCGCGGGCGATGAAATGGGCGACGCCGCTCGTCGCGTTGTGGGTCATCGCGCCGCCGAGGTCTTCTTTGGAAACGTCTTCGTGCGTCACCGTCTTGATGACGTCCGGCCCGGTGATGAACATGTACGAGGTGTCGCGCGTCATGAAAATAAAATCGGTGATCGCGGGAGAGTAGACGGCCCCGCCGGCGCACGGCCCCATGATCGCGCTGATCTGCGGAACGACGCCGCTGGCCAGCGTGTTGCGCAGAAAAATATCGGCATAACCCGCGAGCGAGCGCACGCCCTCCTGGATTCGCGCGCCGCCCGAATCATTCAGGCCGATCACGGGCGCGCCGTTGCGCATCGCCAGATCCATGATCTTGCAGATCTTCAGGGCGTTCGTTTCCGAGAGCGAGCCGCCAAACACAGTAAAATCCTGCGCGAACACGTACACCAATCGGCCGGCAACGCGCCCGAAGCCGGTGATAAATCCGTCGCCCGGCGGCCGCTGCTCCTGCATCCCAAACTCATCCGAGCGATGCGCCACGAATTTATCAAGCTCTTCAAATGTGCCTTCGTCAAGGAGCAGCGCCACGCGCTCGCGCGCCGTGAGTTTTCCGGCTTTGTGCTCGCGCTCGCGCCGTTCCGCGCCGCCTCCGGCTTCCGCTTCGGCGCTGCGGCGGCGCAGTTCCGCGATGGGATCACTCGATTTCGTGTCGTTATCCATAGAACGGGTCATAGAACGATGCCCGCGCGCGCATCGGGGCGCACGGCCTTCGAGACTTTCGCACAAGCCCGAAGCACTATGCCACTAAATTTTGGCGGAATCGCCGGAGCGTACGTTCGGGGAATACTCGTCGATCGGCAACGGGGGAAATTCGGCTTGCCCTACGCCCACTATGCGGACGGCCAGGTGCGTGGCCAGGTAGATGCACCCGAGAAGCAGGAGAGTTCCTAAGACGAGATCCGCGGAGACGGCGAGAACGCGAAGAGGCATTTGATCGATGGAGAGAGCACGGATGGTGCCTCGCACCAGGGCGATCATGCAGGCCAGCGTCAAGACGGCGGCGCCGAGCACGGCCGTCACGGAGGCAAGAATTCTCATGACCATCAAGAGACTCCTGCGGCGAATGTCATACGAAACGCCACAATCGATGAAATGAACCTTCGCACAAAGATTTGAGCCTGGGAACGCCAATCGGGAGATTGGCGTTCCCAGGGGGATTAATGCAGGCCCGACCAGTCGTCCGCCACAAGAATCGAATTGCTGGGATTGGACGGGTCGTACTTCACGCTGGCGGGCTGTCCGGATGCGATTCGCTCGAGGCACAGGCGTTCTTCGAGGCCGGTAACGTCTTGCGCGGTCTCGTACGTGACGCCGGCAATGGAATAGCTGTACCGGACCAGGCGTCGCAAACCGTTTCCGCCCGATCCAGGAGCCGCGGCCTTGCCGCTCGGGGATTTTGCGGGACTGGATGCGGGCGCCACCGGCCCCTGCGATTCGACCAGCTCGACCACCAGCCCTTCCACGATGCGCCCGACTTGATTAAGTTGAGATCGGCGGCGGCGTTCTTCGTCTTCCGGGTCTTCCGGTTTTCGGAAGTATTGACGCAGAGCCGCGGCGGCGACGGCCACGACGATCGCCGCGCCTACCACAACCATCCGCCAATCGATTGCCAGGTGCTTCAACGCTTCGGATTGCGCGCGGCAACCGGCTCAAACACATCGCCGAGCGTCTCGCGCGCTTTCTCCCAATCTTTCAAGAATCCTTCAAGGCCCCGGTCCGTTAGGGGATGCTTGAAGAGCTGCTCGAATACTTTGAACGGCATCGTCCCGATATGCGCGCCCATCCGCGCGGCCGCCACAACGTGGAGCGGGTGGCGCAAACTCGCGGCCAGGACTTGCGTCGGGAAGTTGTAGGCCTTGTAGATATCCATGATTTCGCGCAGCAACGTCAGGCCGTCGGAGGCAATATCATCGAGGCGGCCGAGAAACGGGCTGACGATATAGGCGCCGGCCTTGGCCGCAATCAGGGCCTGCGGCGCTGAAAATACCAACGTCACGTTGACGCGAATGTGCTCCTTGGACAGGATGCTCAGCGCGCGCACGCCGTCGGGAATCATGGGAATCTTGACGATCGCGTTAGGATGCCACGTGACGATCTCGCGCGCCTCGCGGAGGATGCCGGGCGTATCGGTGGAAACGACTTCGGCGCTGATCTCGCCGTTTTTCACGATGTTGCAAATTTCGATGATGTGCTCGCGGAAGGGCCGCTTTTCCTTGGCGACCAGCGTGGGATTGGTGGTGATGCCGTCGATTATGCCCAGCGAGACACCCTGCCGGATTTCATCCAGATTTGCGGTGTCGAGAAAGAATTTCATGTTTGCCGCCTCCTTTTCGCAGAAACGCAACCAGCGCGGTGGGGAGGACACCGCCAGGGTCAGGCCGGTGGATTCACAGCCGGGTTTCGCAAAGTGCCGATTCCGGGAATCACGATTTCCACCACGTCGCCGGCCTTCATGGGGCCGACGCCCGCCGGAGTGCCCGTGGCAATCACGTCGCCCGGCAAAAGCGTCATTACCCGCGAAACCCAGGGAATTATAACATCAATGGGGAAGAGCATTGCGGTGAACGGGGCGTACTGTTTCCTAACGCCATTCAACAGGGTCTCAATTGTCCCGTGGGAAACGTCGAACTCCGTCTCCATAACGGGCCCCAGCGGACAGAACGTGTCAAAGGCCTTGGCGCGCGTCCATTGTTTGTCGAGGGCCTGGTAATCCCGAGCGCTGACGTCGTTGAGCAGCGTGTAGCCGGCGACGTAGGGGCGGTAATCCTCGCCGTCGCGCAAATCGTGGCACTTGCGCCCCATGACCACGGCCAGCTCGCCTTCGAAATCGATGCGCTGCACCCCGGGCAAAAGCACGATAGGATCGCCGGGCGCAAGGAGCGAGGACGGCGGCTTCAAAAAAATCAGCGGCTCTTTCGGCGGGGCGTTGTTGAATTCCGCGGCGTGATCCGCATAGTTTCTGCCCAGGGCTACGATTTTGCTGGGTGCGACCGGCGGCAGGAGTTTCACCTCCGCAAGCGGCCAGGACCGGCTCGTCACTTCCCACTTTCCCAGGATATCGCCGGAAACCTGGCGAACGGTTTCGCCCGAAATAACGCCCTGCAAAACTTCCGTTTGCGCGGCGGCGCCTGCTTTCTGTTTTGGTTGAAAACGGCAGAGTTTCATTGAGTCCTTTTTCCTTTTTGAGGGATTTGAGAAATTAGTGCGTATGCTGCTTGCCGGCGGAGGCCATGGTTTCCCGGGAGTGAACGATGTGCTCGTGGCGAACTCCCACGCACATCAGGAATACCCAATCGAGCACGGCAACGAAGCCATAGGAAACCGCGCCCAGCACGAAGACGTGGAAGGCCCCCATGCGGGTATTGAGCAGCGTAAAATGCATCTCCGCCGCGATATAAGTAATGGTCAGAAGCGTCCAGGCCGTCAGGCCCGAAACGAAAAGCCTTCCGGGACGATTACGGAAGCGGAGCACGGGAATCGCAAGGACCAAGAGCAAGATCGCGCCCGCCACGAGGTTGCGCAATTCAGCATAGGACTCCAGTTCGGCGACGCGATTGGCAACGTCCAACCACGCGACAAAAACGCAGGACAAATAGATTCCCGTGAGGATGCCGGTGCGCAACGACGCGATGCGCAGCCACGAAAACCAACGCATGCCCGGGAACTGGGATCGGGCTGCCATGCCATCCTTCCTCGGAACTTCCATCTATGGAACTTCCGCCACGACTGCGGAACTCTTGGGGCTTTCGTTGCCGGCGCGGTCAAGAGCGGAAACGCGATAATAATATCGCCTGCCAGGCATGACGGAGATATCACGAAACGTCGGACTCGGCAATATATCCGTGCTGACGCGTTCGCCGGGTGAGTCTTCCCCCTCGCTCCGGTAAACGGAATACCCCGCCAGGTCCCCCTCGGGACTTATGGCCCATGATAGTTCGATGTACGCAGGGGCCTGGTTGGTTGCGGAAATAATTGTAATTTCAAGGTTCGTGGGCGCGGCAGGAGGAAAAACGTCACGCGGAGTGACCATGGCCGGCGCGGAGTCGGCGGACTCGATCAGATCCGCGCCGAATTGCGCCACACTGCGCACGGTGTACACATACGGCGTTGCGAACTCGAAATGTGAATCGCGAAACTCGGTCGATGGAGAAGTTCCCGCAAGTTCCAGCGGCGTTTTCAGCTTCGCCTTGGAAATTTCTTGCGGAGGATTCTCCTGGCCGGATTCGATTTCCGCGCGGTAGATGCGGTACACGCGCGAAGAAGCCCCGGGCGGCAAGGCAGCTTCCGTCCAGTTTACGACCAGTGCGGATTCCGTGACCTCCACGTGGACTTCGCGCGGCGCTTCCGGCGCCGGATAGATTCGCGCGACGGCGACGTTTGAATCTTCCGAGGCTCGCGCCCTCGCCGCCCGGGTACGAACCTTGTACGCCATCGATGTGCCGGCCGCTCGAGCGAAATCGTCCGCAGTGAGGGGATCGTGAAATTCGATGTGACCTGCCTTCAGATAGGGATCCACTTGCTCGGCTGGAATCGTGAACGCCAGCCGCCACGGCGCCTTTTTGTCCGGAGCGGCGCCGGGCGGAAGCGCGGCGCGATAAATTTCAATCGCGGGATGTTCGGCAAGGGCTTCGCGATCCATCGATCGCGCCGGCAGGGTGAATGTGAGGGCGAATGCGTTGCCGTACTGCCGCGCAGCGAGGTCGGTGACCGCAACGGGAACAACCGGATGCCGCGCGGTAGGTTCGCCGGGCGCCGCGCACCCTGCCGCCAGTGCGCACGCGAAGACGCAAAACGCGAGGGCGAGAAGCGCGGCGGCGCGGATCATCTCTTCCCCATCGGCTTCACCATGGCGTCAGAGGATGTACCGGCTGAGGTCCTGATTCTTCACGATGTCGGCAAGCTGCTTGGTGACGTACGGGCCGTCCACCTTCACGTTCTTTTTCTTCAAGTCCGGCGCCTCGAAGGAAATTTCGTCCAGCACTTTTTCGAGGATGGTGTGGAGGCGGCGCGCGCCGATGTTTTCGGTCTGCTCGTTGACCATGACGGCGTAGCGCGCCAAGGTGGCGATCGCGTCCTCGGTGAAATTCAGCTTGAGGCCTTCCGTGTCCAGGAGCGCGATGTATTGCTTGATGAGGGCGTTCTTGGGTTCCGTGAGAATGCGCACGAAATCGCCCTCGGTGAGCGCGGTGAGCTCGACGCGGATCGGCAGCCTGCCTTGCAGCTCCGGGATCAAGTCGGAAGGCTTGCTGATGTGGAACGCTCCCGCGGCGATAAATAAAATGTGGTCGGTGCGGATCATGCCGTAGCGCGTGTTCACCGTGGTGCCTTCGACGATCGGCAAGATGTCGCGCTGCACGCCTTCGCGGGAAACGTCCGGGCCGTGGCCGGACTCGCGCCCGGCGATCTTGTCGATCTCGTCGATAAAAATGATGCCCATCTGCTCGGCGCGCTCGACGGCCAGGCGCGTCACTTGATCCATGTCGATCAGTTTGTTTTCTTCTTCCTGGATCAGGTAATCGAAGGCCTCGGCGACGGTCATCCGGCGGCGCCTCTTCTGCTGGCCGAAAATTCCCGAGAGCATGTCCTTGACGTTGATGTCCATTTCCTCGACGCCCTGGCTCGAGACGATTTCAAACGCGGGCGTCGAACGCTCGCGGACGTCGACCTCCACCAGGCGCTGGTCGAGCTTGCCGTCCCGCAACTGCGCGCGAAGTTTTTCCCTGGTGCGGTCCATCTGGTCGCGGCGTGGCTCTTCGATTTGCGGGGCGGAAGAATTGGGCGAGTTGAGCGACTCGGGCGGAGGAGGAGGAGAAGCGGGAAGCAGCAGATCGAGGACGCGCTCTTCCGCGGCGTGTTCGGCGCGCTCGGCCACTTCGTCGAGTTTTTCCTCGCGCACCATGTCGATGGACGTCTCGACCAGATCGCGCACCATGGATTCCACGTCGCGGCCGACGTAGCCGACTTCGGTGTACTTGGAGGCCTCCACCTTGATGAACGGGCACCCGGCGAGACGCGCGAGGCGCCGCGCAATTTCCGTTTTTCCCACTCCGGTGGGGCCGATCATCAAAATATTTTTGGGCAGGACATCCTCCGCCATCTCGGGCGTGAGTTTCTGCCGGCGCACGCGGTTGCGCAGGGCGACGGCGACCGCGCGCTTCGCCGCGGCCTGGCCGACGATGTATTTGTCCAGCTCGACGACAATTTCGCGCGGAGTAAGCTCGTCGAACGACGGCTCAACCGCGGCTTCTGGTTCGTGCTGCTCGCCGGGAAGATAGATCACCATAATTTACGCTCCACCTTCCGTGTAGCGCCGGCGTCCCGCCGGCGGTTTTCTGTCCCCATTACGCAAATACAAATCTTGCGTGATTGGGTCTATGTAGCGCCCGCCTTCAGGCGGGCACTGGCTCGATTTCAAGATGCCCGTCCGCCGCGGCGGACGGGCGCTACAACTCCTCGATCGTGAAATTCGCGTTGGTGAAAATGCAAATTTCGCTGGCAATCTTCATGGCCTCCTGCGCGATCTCTTTCGCGGATAGCTTCGTATGTTTGGCGAGCGCCCGGGCCGCCGCCAGCGCGTATGGCCCGCCGGAACCGATGGCGCAGATGCCGTCGTCGGGCTCGATCACGTCGCCATTTCCGGACACGAGAAAAGTGGACTTGCCGTCCGCGACGATCAGCAGCGCTTCAAGATGCCGCAGCGCGCGGTCCTTGCGCCATTCCTTCGCCAGCTCGACCGCCGATTTCGCCAGATTCCCCTGATGTTCCTGCAGCTTCCCCTCGAATCGCTCGAACAGCGAAAGCGCGTCCGCCGTCGACCCGGCAAAACCCGCCAGAATTTTTTCGTTGAACAGCCGCCGCGTTTTCCGCGCCGTATGCTTCATGACGTGCTCGCCCATGGTCACCTGGCCGTCCGCGGCAATCACCACTTTGTTGTCGCGGCGCACGCACAGCACCGTGGTGCCGTGTATCGGCGGAAAATTCTTGCGCATAGGCATCCGAGGATTATACCGCGAGCGGGGGTTGCGACCAACGCAGGGTTCAAAATTGGCCGTAGGCCGATTCAACTTCCTTTCTAATTTGCATTGGGGGGATTCTCAAAGAGCTCGTTCGGCCATTGCGGGGACCTGCTTCAGAGTACACCGTGACCCGACCGGAATCAGTCGCGATGGATTGAAATCTGTAACTTCCCAGAACCGGACTTGAACGAAGCCGCCCGGCGGCGGACGCTACGCGTGAGGTAAGCCGAGCATTGGTTGCTTGTTGGGTGAGATAAGTTTTGGGTCACAAGGAGGTCCCTGTGACCCATCTTAGAAAAATGATGCTGGAAGAACTCCAGCGTCGTAATTACGCCGAGACTACCATCGATTGTTACCTTCGCGCCGTCGAAGATTTTTCTCGACACTTCCACACTTCCCCGGATCGCTTAGGCCCGCGACACATCCGCGAATATCAAGCCGCGTTGTTCCACGAGCGGAAGTTCTCGCCGAACACGGTGGCGCAACATCTTGCAGCTCTCCGATTCTTCTACACAAAAACGCTCAAGAAAACCTGGAGCATTACCGAGACGCCCTACCCGAAGAAGGCCCTTCACCTGCCAACGATCCTCAGCCAGGAAGAAGTGACGCGACTCATCAATGCAGCTCGCCCTCCGTTGCATCGCACTCTGCTGATGGCGCTCTACGCCACCGGACTCCGCCGTGCCGAACTTGCACGCCTGAAAGTTAGTGACGTTGACAGCCAGCGCATGGTGATCCACGTCCAAGGCGGTAAAGGCCGCAAAGACCGCGATGTACTGCTCAGCGCAAAGTTGCTCGACGAACTCCGGCAACACTGGCACCGGTTGCGACGAAAACCGAGCGTATGGCTGTTCCCTGGCAAGCGTAGTCATGCCAGCGATCACCCCATCACCCCCAAGGTGATCTACCATGCTTGCAAAAGGGCTGCGCGGCGGGCTGGCCTTCCGGATGGTGTGCATCCGCACACGCTGCGCCACTGCTTTGCCACGCATTTGCTGGAAGCGGGCGCAGATCTGCGTACCATTCAGATGCTGTTGGGGCATAGCGATCTCGAAGAGACCACCATCTATCTGCATCTCTCGCAACGTCATCTAAACGCGACCGCCAGTCCTCTGGACTCGCTGACGCTGAACGACGAATCTCCACAGGACCAGTAGATGAGCCGGCCACCGCTGGAGGTGGCCGATCTAGTCCGCGCCGCGGGAGACGCTTTCATCGATCGAAGCCGTAAGTGGATCACTTGGAAGCACGTCAAAGTGCTGCTGGCCATTGCACGGTGTCGCACCGCCGCGCTTGGCGGCCACCTGGATGAATGCACCCGCTGCGGACATCGCGCCATCTCCTACAACTCTTGCCGCAACCGGCACTGCCCGAAGTGTCAAGCCGGTGCTCGCGACCGCTGGCTTGCGGCGCGGCGCCAGGAGCTTCTCCCGACGCGCTATGTGCATGTGGTCTTCACGCTGCCTCACGAGCTAGTGCCACTCGCCTTGCAGAACAAGACGGTCATCTACGATCTCCTGTTTCGCACCAGTGCGGAAGCGCTTCTGGAGATTGCACGTGATCCAAAACACCTCGGTGCGGAGATCGGCTTCTTCAGCGTGCTGCACACCTGGAATCAGAAACTCCAACTTCACCCGCATGTCCATTGCGTGGTGCCGGCCGGTGGGCCGTCATTCGACCACTCCCACTGGATCAGCTCACACAACGCGTTCTTTCTTCCCGTCAAAGTGCTCGGGCGTGTTTTTCGCGGCAAGTTTGTTGCGGCCCTCAAACGCGCCTTCCAGGATGGCCAGCTGGATTTCCACGGCGGTCTGCAACCGCTCGCTCAGCCGAAGACTTTCTCATCGTGGCTGAGAACGCTATTCCGAAAAGATTGGGTAGTCTATTCGAAACGTCCCTTCGGTGGCCCACAACTTGTACTCCAGTATCTGGGGCGCTATACCCATCGCGTGGCCGTCTCCAACCACCGCTTGGTTTCCTTTGCGGATAGCAAAGTCACTTTCCGTTGGCGCGACTCCGCTCACAACAACGAACAGAAGTTGCTCACCCTATCGCTTGATGAGTTCCTGCGTCGCTTCCTGTTGCACGTCCTCCCGAAAGGTTTCGTGCGCATCCGGCATTTCGGCTTCCTGGCCCATCGCCGGCGTGCCACGACCTTGCCACTCTGTTTTCAGTTGCTCGGTTCAGCACCACAAGCCAGGCAGGAAGCTTCCATAGCTACTGCTAGTGATCTCTGGTTTTGCCCCAAGTGCGGTGGGCCGATGGTGGCCATCGAGCGATTCACTTCCGCCCAGATCCAACTCCGCTCTCCACCTGTCCCGGTGACAGTTGCCACATGAGTCGACGATCAACATCACGAAATCTTTGCGTGTCGCGGCGCGCGCAATCTCTCTGTGCCTTGCGCTTCTACAAACCTGCTCTTTCCAGCTTCTCCAGTCTTTATTCCCCGGTCGTCTTGCGTTTCACCCAACTCAACAGCATCCGCCGTTGTCTTCCGTGCCCCGCGGCAACAGCTCGACACACCTGGACACCACCCCTGCATCCCATTCAATCCCCATAGGGCCCGCGTCCGCCGCCGGGCGGCTTCCTTCAAGTCGCTGTATCGAAACCGCGCCGGAGCAGCCTGCCCGCACATCATTCTTCTGTCGATGCGCGCTTCCGATACAGCACTAGGACTTCTGGCCCGGAATAAATTCCGGTTGGTCCGTTACTCAGGCGCTAACCGCATTTTGATCGGATGAACTCATTTCTTCCACTGACACGGCGCTCCCTATCGGCACCGAACTAGGTCCCTGCGAGGTCCTTGCGCCCATCGGCGCAGGTGGCATTGGTTAGGTGCGCGCGCACAACACACTGTTCGAGAAATCTATCGTTCAGGACCGGGATGAGCAAAGCGGAACCAGTGCGCTTGCGCCCCACTACGTTCTGATCTGGCCACGGATTGAGGCCTAGGCGAGCGGTCGTTGCGAAGTTAAAAAGCGCGATCGAGTACCCTGATGGTCTTGTGGATTCCGGTACTCGACTGGAAGCTTCGAAGTCGCTCGTTGAGTTCAGCGACTAAAACCTTCGCAAAATTAAAGGGCGCGCAATTCGGTCCGCGCGAACCAAGAAAAGCGCGCCCTTCGGTCTTGCCGATCCAACCAACAGGAACGAGGGTTCGTGCTAAGCCGACAGCTCTCTTTTTCCGACGAGCTCAGGCAAGGTCGAAGCGATCGAGGTTCATCACTTTGGTCCACGCCGCCACGAAGTCTTTTCCAAACTTCTCCTTGGAGTCCGCGGACGCGTAGACTTCCGCGAGAGCGCGCAGTTCGGAGTTCGAACCGAAGATCAGGTCGACACGGGTGCCGGTCCACTTGAGCTCGTTCGTCTTCCGGTCGCGCCCCTCATAGACGCCTTCCGAGCCAGCGGACGGCTGCCATTGCGTGCGCATGTCGAGCACGTTGACGAAGAAGTCGTTCGTCAGCTTCTCCGGCCGCTTGGTGAAGACGCCGTGCTTGGACTTCCCGGCATTTGCACCCAGGACGCGCAGGCCACCGACGAGAACCGTCATCTCGGGCGCTGTCAGCGTCAACAATTGCGCCTTGTCGATCAGGAGCTCTTCCGCTGATACGCTGAACTTGGCCTTGAGGTAGTTGCGGAACCCGTCCGCGACCGGTTCGAGATAGCCGAAGGACTCCACATCGGTCCGCGCTTGGGATGCGTCCGTGCGCCCCGGGGTGAAGGGCACTTTTATGTCGTGCCCGCTGGCCTTCGCGGCTTTCTCGATCGCCGCACAGCCGCCGAGGATGATCAGGTCCGCAAGCGAAACCTTCTTCCCCTTCTTGCCCTTCTTCCCGTCGGACTGCGAGCTGTTGAACTTCTTTTGGATCGCTTCGAGCGACTTCAGCACCTTCGCCAGTTGCGCCGGCTGGTTGACCTCCCAGTCCTTCTGAGGCTCAAAACGGATGCGCGCGCCGTTTGCTCCGCCACGCTTGTCGGAGCCGCGGAAGCTTGCCGCCGAGGCCCAAGCGGTCCCGACCAGCTCCGAAATGGAATGTCCCGATGCGAGAATCTTGGCCTTGAGACCGGCAATGTCCTTCGCGTCGATCAGCTTGTGATCGACCGCCGGAACGGGGTCTTGCCAGATCAGCTCCTCCGCCGGGACCTCGGGGCCGAGATAGCGCGAACGCGGGCCCATGTCGCGGTGGGTGAGCTTGAACCACGCGCGGGCAAACGCGTCCGCGAACTGGTCCGGATGCTCGTAGAAGCGATGGGAGATCTTCTCGTAGGCCGGATCGATCCGCAAAGAGAGGTCCGTGACCAGCATGGTTGGCGCATGATGCTTCGACGGGTCGAAGGCATCCGGAACTCGCTTGGCACCATTTTTCGCTTGAAACTGATAGGCGCCGGCCGGGCTCTTGGTTAGCTCCCATTCGCAGCCGAACAGATTCTCGAAGTAGTAGTTGCTCCACTTCGTTGGCGTCTGAGACCACGTGACTTCCGGTCCGCCGCTGATCGCGTCTTTGCCCATGCCCGTGCCATAACTGCACTTCCAGCCGAGGCCCATCTCCTCAACGAGCGCTGCCTCAGGCACGGCGCCCACAAGCTTCGGATCGCCGGCACCGTGGGTTTTGCCAAAGCTGTGACCCCCCGCAATCAAGGCGACCGTCTCCTCATCGTTCATGGCCATGCGCGCGAAGGTCTCTCGGATGTCTTTCGCGGCAGCAAGAGGATCCGGCTTGCCGTTCGGCCCTTCCGGATTCACGTAGATGAGACCCATCTGCACGGCAGCGAGCGGATTCTCGAGCTCCCGGTCGCCCGTGTAGCGCTTGTCGCCAAGCCAGGTCTCTTCCATCCCCCAGTACACGGCTTCGTCCGGCTCCCACACATCGGGGCGCCCGCCGCCAAAGCCGAACGTCTTGAAGCCCATCGACTCGAGGGCGACATTGCCGGCGAGAATCATCAGGTCGGCCCAGGAGATTTTCCGGCCGTATTTCTGCTTAATCGGCCAAAGCAGCCGGCGCGCCTTGTCGAGGTTCACATTGTCCGGCCAAGAGTTGAGCGGCGCGAAGCGCTGCTGTCCGGCGCCGGCGCCGCCGCGTCCATCGCCGATGCGGTACGTGCCCGCGCTGTGCCACGCCATGCGAATGAAGAGCCCCCCGTAGTGGCCGAAATCCGCCGGCCACCAGTCTTGGCTGTCCGTCATCAGCGCGTGCAGGTCCTTCTTCAGCGCTTTGAAGTCTAGCTTCTTGAATTCTTCGGCGTAGTGGAAGGCCTCGCCCATCGGATCGGACTGGGGCGAGTTCTGGCGGAGAATCCTGAGGTTCAGCTGGTTCGGCCACCAGTCGCTGTTCGACCTCATTCCAACATTCGTGGTTCCATGCATGACTGGGCATTTCGCTTCAGTTGCCAAAGTTTTTCTCCTGACTATCGAATTCATTCAAAATTTAACGGGAAGCGCGCCGCGGAGCGCACTTCACACAAAGCCCGCGGAAAATGAGTTCGCATTCGCGAAGAACCCGCTTACCAAGGTAGCCCGAGGCTGGCTTCGGCACGTGGCGCCACTCCATGTCTTCGACATTGCCGCAGCGGTCGCAGATGAAGTGGTGATGCCGCATGCCTTTCGCATCAAATCGCGCGGCGCGGCCCTCGACGGCCACTTCACGCACCAAACCTGCCCGCACCAGGTCCCGAAGATTGTTATAAGTCGTGGCCTTTGAAGAGCGCGGATCCATGCGATTCACGGCTCCGAAGATTTCCGCGGCCGTGGGATGACTGTTGTGTTCCATCAAGAACGCCATCACGGCATAGCGCTGCGGGGTGCACCGCAAGCCGCTTTCTTCAAAGGAGCGTTTGATCGCGTCGGCGTTCATGAATGATCTGGAATATATCTAATATGAGAATTTGTCAAGAGTTGTGTTAGCGCGGGTTTGAGACGACCAGGGCAATCGGCAACCGATTGGCGCGGAATCATGAGGCGCGATTTCCCAATAGCACCGGGTTCAGAACGACGACCCGCCGCCTCGCCCAATTGTGTTCAGATGGTCGGAAACTCAAAAAGTGTCCAGAAACGGGGTTCTGGGAAGTGTCGATCCCTAACGAATCGGTTGTTCCGGACGAATTCTCGGCGATCCGGAAGCTGACGCTGCACGCGAAGCATCGTTCGCGAAGGACGTTCGTTTGCACCCCACGCCCGACATCATGTTCAAAATCTTGTGCGCTGGAAATTTTGCAGCGAACTCAAGCCTTTACCTGCGCCACCGGAGCTGCCGGAACTTCGGGCTCCACGCCGCGCCAGCCGATGGACTTGCCTTGCACGGCGCCCATCACCGAGCTGAACAACACGAAGTACATCATCTGGCGGTAATAGAAACGTTGCAGCAGGAGCGGCCACAGCAGGGACCAGTCTTCATGCCGTTCGAGCGTGAACGCGACAATGCAGGTCAGAAAATCGATCAGCATGAATCCGATGAAGAAGACGAGCGAGCGTTGCACGTCCGCAGCGGTATAGAACTGCGGCAGGTGCGAGAAGTGAAATTGCGAAGCGCCATACAACACGAGCGAGCCGAGAAACAGAAGATCGATCACCGGGGAGAACAGCGGCAGCAGAAGCTGAAACAAAAACATATTTGGCAGCGCGATCCATCCGAGGGTTCCATATTTCGTGCGCGCCAGTGTGTCGCGATGCTTCCAGAAAGCTTGCAGCGTTCCAAACGTCCAGCGGAATCGCTGGCGGATCAGCGTGGAGGCCGTTTCGGGAGCGTTTGTCCAGCCGATCGCTTCTTCCTCGTAATCGATCTTCCAGCCCGAGCGGCGGATCGTGATCGTCAGATCGGTATCTTCCGCCACCGTGTCCGCGCTGAAGCCGCCGGAATCGTTGATCGCTTCGGCGCGCCACGCGCTCAGCGCTCCGGGGACAACAGGAATGCAATTCAGCAAATCGAATGCGCGCTTCTCGAGGTTTTGGCTGGTGACGTATTCGAGGGCCTGCCAGCGCGTGAGCCAGCTGATCCGGTTGCCCACTTTTACATTTCCGGCGACGGCGCCAACCCTGGGGTTGACGAAATGCCGGACGAGTTTGCTGATGGCGTCGGGCTCGATCGCGGTGTCGGCGTCGATGGTCACGATGATGCTGCTCGAAGCTTCGGCCAGGGCATGGGACAACGCAGCCGGCTTTCCGGTATTGGGCTGGTGCATGATGCGCACGGCGGGATTTCGCCCGAATTGCGCATCGAGCAATTCGCCGGTGCCATCGTTCGATCCGTCATCCACGACAATCACTTCCAATCTCGGATAATCGGACTCCAATACGGAATTGATCGTGAAGACGATGACGTCTTCCTCGTTGTAGGCGGGAATGAGCACGCTCACGATCGGCTGAAAATCCGGCCGGTCGGGAGGCGAAGGCCGGAACTTCTCGATAATCGCGAGAAATCCCACGATGATCGCGCGGCAGCTGACCAGGCCAATTCCCAGGACAAAAATAAATGCCACGCTCAGCCGCGACCACTCATACAACGTAAAGATCAGCCCATCGGCTTGAGCGACCAGGCGTTCGCGGAAGGTGAGCGGCGGCATCAGTTGCGCGCGCGTCTGCCCCACAAGGTCCGAGACAGGAACGATCTGGAAACCGGCAGCGCGCAAGCCGTCAATAATTTGCGGCAACGCCAGCACGGTTTGGGTGCGATCCCCGCCGCCGTCGTGGAGCAGCACAATGTTGCCGCCGTTGGAGCGCGCCTGCTCGAGCACGCGTTGCACGATGACCTGCGCGGGCGCCGGCGGGATTCCGCCCGGCTCGCCCCAGTCGTGCGGATCGATTCGCGCCCCCACGATCAAGTAGCCCATGGATTGCGCGATCGGCAATTCCGCGACCTCATCCGCGGTTTCGGGCTGATGGTCGATGCCGTAGGGCGGACGGAACAGAAGCGTCTTCACGCCCAGCGTGCTGTTCAGGAGGCGTTCGGTCACGTTCAGTTCGACGTCAATCTGCGTGCGCGAGATTTCGTTCCATCGGGGATGCGTGTAGGTGTGGTTGCCGATCTCGTGGCCCTCGGCATATTCGCGCCGGATGATGCCCAGCGCATCGTTGGCGCTGCTGCCGATCACGAAGAACGTCGCCGGCGCTTTTTTCGCCTTCAAAACATCCAGAATTTTTGGCGTGAATGTGGTGTCCGGCCCGTCGTCGAAACTCAGCGCGACTTTGTAGGGCGCGGCGCCCATCTGGAAGATGCGATAGGAAGAGGGAACTTTTTCGTAATTGTCTTCAACAATGTTGCCGGTCGAAGAATCGAAGCGAATCGAGCGCTTCCCTTTTTCCGGCGTGTCCGCGAACCGCCAGATATCGCCGTCGCCTTCGAGGATCAGATCGTATCCCGGAGGCATGTCCTCCAGTTTCGCGCGGTCGGCGTCGTCGGGGCGGGTGTTATCCCAGATCGACCAGACGGAGGGATCTTCCGAGCCGAGCCGCCAGATCGCCGTGCCTTGCACGCCGACGCGTTCGGCGGCGCGCAGTTCGTTGTACGCGGTGACGCCGTCGAGCATCCAGACGCGGTGAATGAAGTTATGTTCGTCCGAATACGAGAAATAGGGGTTGAGAGAATCCGAATCGAATTGGACCTGGGCTTCGGATTCCGTCGAAGTGACGATGGACTCCTGAAAGCTCTCGACCTTGGCCTGTTCGTGCGCCTTCATTCCCGCTTTGCTGGGCCAGTCGTAGGCGTAGTTGGCGATTCCCATCACCAGCTTTCCCGGCGGCACCAGTTTCGTGATCGCCTCGATGTTTTTCACGAACCAATCCTGCGCGGCAATGGGGCCGGGCCCGGAAGTGCGCCAGTGCTGGTCGTAATTCATCAGGATCACGGCGTCGGCGGCTTTTCCAATCCCGGCGTAGTCGTAGATCCAGTCGGCTGCGGGGAGTGCAACCATGAGTTTCAGATTCGAGCTGTGCAGGTCCGTGGCAAGCTCGGAGATGAATTGGCTGAAATCCTTCTGGCTTTTATCGGGAATTTCTTCAAAATCGACAACCAGTCCGGCAAAGTGATTTTGTGTGAGATATTGGACCGCCTGTTGCGACAAATTTCCGCGAGCCGCGGGGCTCTTGAGCATGGCGGCCATTTCGTCGGTGAGCCAGTTAGTGCCGTCGGAATTGTTCAGCAGCGGCATGGTGGGAATTTTGATGGGCGGAGTTTGCTGCTGCAGCGTTTGCTCCCAGGCCGCGAGTTTGGGATCGGCCTCCACATCCAGGCGTCCGGTCGCAGTGATCGAGTGCAGGCGCTCGGGGATGAGCAAGTCGATGTCGCGGAAATGCTGCTGCAGGGCCGCGAGAGACGTGGGGTCCCAGCTGACGTAAAATGCGGCGCGCACGGGATCGTAGGTGGCGGGCATCTGGCCAAGCGATGCGACGCGGCGGTACCGGCCGGTCCTTCTCAGCGTGATTTTGGTTCTCGTTTTTTCGCGCACCGGATGAAGCGCCGTCCGGTTGGTGGGAAGCAGCGGCACGGGCAATCGGGGGCTGACGAGAACATTGATTAAAAATGTGACGGCCAGCAACGTAAAAAGCGCGCCGCTGATTTCCAAAATGCGGCTGGTGCGCCGCCACCGGCGGCGCTGCTCATCGTAGAATATGGGCTTGCGCGGCTTCATGCATTCATCTCAACCGAGCCGTCCGTCGGAACGGCGTCGATGACCAACCAACCTCCCATACAACCTCGCGGCGGGGAAGACCCGATCATACTCGCACCGCGCGGCGGCGTCACGGCACTTTACGTTCACACGTTCCTGGCGGTAATCGTGGGGCTGGCCCTGCGCCTGGCGTTCGTCCACTGGTTTCCATCCACGACCGACGACAGCGGAACTTACCTGCAACTGGCGAACAATTGGATCGACCATCATGTCTATGGGTTGTCGCTGAACGGCCAGGTGGTTCCGACGGACCTCCGAACGCCGGGCTACCCGGCCTTTCTGGCCGGAGTGACTCTGCTATTTAGACGCTCCATGCAGGCCATTTTGTTGTCTCAGGCCGTACTCGACGTTTTCACCTGTGTTTTGACGGCGGCGCTGGCCGCGGCGTTAGCACCCTCAGGCGCGCGCCGCCGCGTGTGGATCATAGCGCTCTGGCTCGCCGCCACGTGTCCCTTCCTGGCGAACTACTCGGCCGTCGTGCTGACCGAAGTTCTGGTGACGTTCCTCGCTACCGCCGCGCTCGCCTGTTTCGCTCTGGGACTCAGGCATGAGCCCATGCAGTCGGGTATTCGAATCGGCAATCAATGGAACCTGCACATCGCCTTTGCACTGCTTGGGGCATTCTTCACCGGGGCGGCAACGCTGGTGCGCCCCGAAATGCCGTTGCTTGTGGCCGTCGCGGTTCTCGTATACGGATTTCGCGCCTGGAGGGCTCAGGGCGCGCGAAAAGCAATCCTGCTTGCTGCGGCCATGGCTGGCGCGTTTCTGCTGCCTCTTCTGCCCTGGGCCGCGCGCAATGCCATTTCCTTGCACAAGCTGCAATTCCTCGCGCCGCGTTATGCCACGTTTCCCGGCGAATATCCGTCGGTCGGCTATTACGCCTGGACGGGGACATGGCTCGAACGCTTTCGCGACGTATATTTTACAGTTTGGGCGATCGGAGAAGACCGCACGGACGTAAATGATCTCCCCGCTTCGGCTTTCGATTCTCCCGAGGAAAGGGCGCGAGTCGCGGATTTGATCGCGCAATACGATGACAGCCCCGAGCTCGACATTTCTCCGGAAATGGATCGCCAGTATGCAGATATCGCCCGCGAGCGGACGCGGCGCAACCCGCTTCGAACGTACGTTCGCGTGCCGTTCGAACGCGCCTTGACGATCTGGTTCACGCCGCGGACCGAGCTCTTGCCCATCGACGGCAAATTCTGGCCGCTCCGCGAGCAATGGGAGGATTCCCACGCCGACGTGCTCGTCACGGGAGGGTTTGCAGTGTTGGGCTACCTGTACGTGGTGCTGGCGATCGGCGGAGTCTGGCTGGGATGGCGTACGCACCAGAAAAGCGGTGCGGACGGAACACCCGGCGGGGCGATTCACTGGGGGATAGTCCTGCTACTTGCGTATTTTCTGGTTCGAACAGCGTTCCTTACCACCGTCGAAGCCCCTGAGCCTCGTTACGTCATATCGTGCTATCCGGGGGTGCTCGCACTGATAGCGTTGGTCGGAATTCAGAAAGAGAAGCACAAGGAGGCAAGATAAGATTCGAACGCATCCAAGTTGTGTGGTGAAATGTTTTTGTTTGGTTGTTCACGCGAGGTGACACGATGAAGAGACGAAGCTCGATCCTGCGCGGCGCGATTGTCTTTCTGCTGGTGGCGTGCCTCGCGCCCATGCTTGCGGCTTGGGAACGCGAGCCGCTGAGCGTGTTTGCCACGCGGCGCGCCAAGCTTGTCGCCGCGGTCAACGCTCCCGTCGTGCTGTTCGGCTACACGGGCCACGAGGAAGCGAATCCTTCCTACGTTTTCATGCAGGAAGAAAATTTCTATTACCTCACGGGGCACAACGAAGAAGGCGCGGCGCTGCTTCTCGTCCCCGAATCGGCGGAGCAAAAAGGCTGGAGCGGCGCGCGCGAGATTCTGTATCTTCCGCCGCGTGATCTGGCCGAGGAGCGCTGGAACGGGCCGCGCATGGGGCCGGACGATCCGGGCATCCAGGAAAAGACGGGCTTCGCGCGCGTCGAGACATTTGCGAAGTTGCGCGATGCGCTCGCCGCGCTGGCAAAAAATTATCCGGAAATCTACACCGAATTGCCGGGCCCTCACGACGAGGGCTATCCGCACGCCGCGAACTGGTCGAAGTGGGTGAAGGACGCGGCGCCGCAGGCTTCGCTCAAGGATATTTCCCCGGCGGAGGGCACCCTGCGCGCGATCAAATCGCCGGGGGAGCTGGCGCTGATGCAGAAGGCCATCGATCCCTCCATCGACGCGCACCTCGAAGCCATGAAGATAATGCGGCCGGGCCTGTATGAGTATCAGGTGGCGGCGAAGATGGTGGAGATTCACGCCTACTCGGGCTGCGAAACCGAGGCCTACGCGCCGATTGTCGGGACCGGTTTCAACTCGACCGTGCTCCACTACAACAAGCTCGACCGCGGGATCGAGGATGGCGACATTGTGCTGATGGATGTCGCCGGGCAATATTCCGGCTACGCGTCCGACATCACGCGCACGATTCCGGCGAACGGAAAATTCACGCCGCGGCAGCGCGAAATTTACGAAATCGTTCTGGGGGCGCAAAACGCCGCGATGGACGCGCTCAAGCCCGGCATGACGCTCTACGGCAAGGACGCGACGAGCCTCCAGAAAATCGCCATGGACTACATCGATTCGCACGGGAAGGATTTGGAAGGCCACTCGCTCGGGCGGTATTTCATTCACGGCCTCAGCCACCACGTGGGGCTCGATGTGCACGACCCAAGCGGGCCGTCGCGGCCGCTCGAGGCGGGAATGGTCATCACGCTCGAGCCGGGGATTTACATTCCCGAGGAAAATCTTGGCGTGCGCATCGAGGACGACGTGCTCGTTACGCCTACCGGTTACAAATTGCTCACCGCGCGCCTGCCGCGCTCAGTCGACGAAATCGAAAAGATCATGGCGGAGGGGAAAGCCAAGTAGGGCGGGCATCAGCGGCTGCGGAAAAACTCGCAACGAGTCATTCCGAAGGGCTGGGTCTGCCCGAGGAATCTGCTTTTTCTTGAGTTTGGCGAAGAAAAGCAGATCCCTCGCTGCGCTCGGGATGACAAAAAAGCACTTTTTCCGCAGCCTGTTCAGCCTGCCGGTTTTGTGACGAAACTAGAATGCCAAAAACCCGACAGGCTGAAGCCCGTCCTACTGGGATGATCATTTCTCTTTGAGCTTGAGCCTGCTCTTGTTTTCTTCGAGGAATTCCCGCAGTCTTGGCGCCGCTTCCAGAAGACGGTTCCACTGCTCGTAATACAATGTGACCGGGAACCGGCCCAGGCCGTAAACGCTCACTCCGCCTTTTTCGCCGACTTTGAAGTCCAGTTCGCCGGTGCGCCGCGCTCCCTTCTTTTCCAGTTCCTCCAAGCGCGCCTTGAGTTCATCGTATGTCGGTTCCGCCATTTTTTCTCCCTCCGTTATTTCTGAGCTGGGACAGATTGTACTCCACCCGGTGCATGATCCGCATAGGACTCCCACCCGGCCCGGTCGCGCTCGCGTTGACCAGCCTGCTACCCGGCGTCTATAATCTAAGTTCGGTGGGCGGCGCGTTTTTGGTCCGGCATTCCTAAACCGCCCAGACTGCGCGAATCGAAATTGCAGCCGAGTGGAACCGCCTGCCGCAAGACCCCGTAGGCATCAGGAGCAGATAGAATGCGAGCAACACAATTGCGCCCCGGAATGACCATCCGCCACGAGGGCGAACTGTTTACGGTCCATAGCGTTGAGCACCGCACGCCGGGCAACAAGCGCGCCGCCATGGCCACGAAAATGCGCAACTTGCGCACCGGTTCGATCATCGACTACAGGTTCCGTGCCGAAGTGGACATCGAGCGCGCCATCTTCGATGAGATCGAGCACGAATACCTTTATTCGGACAATGATGGCTACCATTTCATGAATACGGAGTCGTACGAGCAGTTTCATCTCGGCGCGGACGTGCTCGGGGAAGCGGTGTACTACCTGATTCCGAACACCACGGTGAAGCTCGAATTTTACGAAGGCAAAGCGATCGGCGTCGTGCTGCCGGACACGATGGATCTCACGGTCGTCGACACCGAACCGACCGTGCAGAAAGCCACCGCCAGCGCGGTGATGAAGGCGGCCAAGCTCGAGACGGGTCTTACGATTCAGGTGCCGCCGTTCGTCAATACCGGCGATAAAGTGAGAGTGGATACGTCGGAAGCGCGCTACGTGCAGCGCGTGTGATTGTTGTAGCGCCGGCGTCTCGCCGGCGATTTTAACAAAGTCAACTCAGGGCGAGAATGCCCGAGGGACGCCGGCGCTACGAAGACCCGCATTCCTCACCTAGACATCTGCTTGCATTCCACGAATCGGAATTATTTTGAAAAATCAGGATGGTTCAAACGCTCGCCGTGGAAAGCGCCAGCGGAGATTCCGCCAGCAATCCTTCGAGAGCGGAGACCAGATCGGCATCCCACCAGCCGCGGCGCGTTTCTTCCCACATGATTTCGAGCGCCCTTTCCTGAGAGAGGGCCTTGCGGTACGGGCGATCGGTGGTGAGCGAATCGTAAATGTCCACGGTTTGCAGGATGCGCGCGGTCAGCGGAATTTCTTCGCCTTTCAAATGGTCGGGGTAGCCGCTGCCGTCCTGCTTTTCGTGGTGCCAGCGGATGATGGGCAGGACGTTGCGGAAGGATTTCAGGGGCGCGCAAATGCGCTCGCCGACGATGGTGTGCTGTTCCATGATTTTCCGCTCGGCGGCATCCAGCGGGCCGGGCTTCAGCAACACATATTCGGGTACAGCGACCTTGCCGATGTCATGCACGATTCCGCTGCGCCGCAGGTCGTTGCAATCCTCCCGTGACAGTCCGATTTTTTCGGCGAGGGAAACGGTGGAGCGCGAGAGCCGGTCGCAGTGGCCTTCGGTGTAGGGATCTTTCGCCTCGATGCTGCGCGCCAGCGTGCACAGCACGGTCTCCGCGTTTTCCAGTTCGTCCGTGTAGCGCTTCAGACGCACAAGCGAACGCACGCGCGCCAGCAGCTCTTCCTTCTTCACCGGTTTGTGCAGGAAATCGTCCGCGCCCGCTTCGATGCCGCAGATGCGGTCCTCCGCGCTGGCAAGCCCGGTAATGAGGACCACGGGAACAAAGCGCGTTTCCGGACGGGCCTTGATCGCGCGGCACACCGAGAATCCAGTGGGGCCCGGCATCATGACGTTGAGCAGCACCAGATCCACTGGCTGGGAGCAGGCCGCCTTGAAGGCCTGCTCGCCAGTTTCAACCGCAATGACGCGATAGCAGTTCAAACGCAGCATTTCGATCAGCGGCGCGCGGACGCTTTCGTCGTCGTCCGCAACGAGAATGATTCCCTTGAGCGATGAAATCGAAGACACTCTTCCCCCTCTGGATGGCCGCGCGAAGCGGAACAGAGAGGAAGAATCCCGCCTGCGATCATTTTGGTGCTTGCGATTGAAGGGAATTACATCTTCGGCGCTTGCAGCAGGGGTGTCAAGGCGAGATGGCACGGCTGCCGCGGAAGCGGTTCAACAAGAAACACTCTCCCGCATCTCCTTGAAAGAAACCCTCTTGAATCCTCATCGGTCACTGCGCGCGGCACGATTTATTTAAAAACGCGCGCAAAAATCGCGTCCACGTAGCGCAGGTGCCGGTTCAGGTCAAACGTATTTTCGAGGGCGGCCCGGTCCAGAAAAATTTTTATGCGCGAGTCGCCAACAACGCGCTGGCGAAAATTTGTTTCCGTTTCCCACGCCGCCATGGCGTGCTCCTGCACCCATTTGTAGGCGTCTTCGCGAGGGGCGCCCGCTTCGATCAGGTCCAGCAGAAGCTGGCCGGAGAAGACGAGGCCGCCGGTGGCGTCTAGGTTGCGGCGCATGCGTTCGGGGAAGACGCGCATGCCGGAAACGATGTCGGTCATGCGGGCGAGCAAATAGTCAGCCAGGATCGTCGAATCGGGCAGGATGACGCGCTCGACCGAGCTGTGCGAGATGTCGCGTTCGTGCCAGAGCGCGATGTTTTCAAACGCCGCGCCGGCGTTGGCGCGGACGACGCGCGCCAGGCCGCACACCTGTTCGCTCGACACCGGATTGCGCTTGTGCGGCATGGCCGAACTTCCGCGCTGCTCGCCGCCAAACGGCTCCTCGGCCTCGCGCACTTCGGTGCGCTGCAAGTGGCGGATTTCCAGGGCGATTTTTTCGAGCATGGCCGTGAGGATCGCCAGGGCCGAAAGATATTGCGCGTGGCGGTCGCGCTGAATTACTTGCGATGCGACCGGTGCCACATCGAGGCCCAGGCGTTTGCAGATGGCCGCTTCCACGTCCGGCCCGAGGTGCGAGGCGTTGCCCACCGCGCCGGAAATTTTTCCCACGGCCATTTGCCGCGCGGCCTGGCCGAAGCGCTCGAGGTTGCGGCGGTTTTCGGCAAACCAGTTGGCGACCTTCAGGCCGAACGTGATCGGCTCGGCATGAATGCCGTGCGTGCGCCCGATTTGAGGCGTGTGCTGAAACTCGCGCGCGCGGCGCTCCAGCACTTCGCCGAAGCGCACGAGTCCATGCTCGATGAGGCGCGACGCCTCGCGAATTTGCAGTGCCTGCGCCGTGTCCACCACGTCATTCGAGGTCAGGCCGTAGTGCAGCCAGCGCGCGGCGTCGGGATCGCCAATTGTTTCGCCAACGGCCATGGTGAACGCGATGACATCGTGCTTCACCTTGGCCTCGAGTTCCGCGATGCGCTTCACTACGCCGCCGTCAACGCGCGCCTTCTCGCGGATTTTCGCGGCGGCCGCGGCCGGCACCACTCCCGTTTCGGCCAGCGTTTCCGTGGCGGCCAGTTCCACTTCCAGCCAGCGGCGGAATTTGCCCTCCTCGGTCCAGACTCGGCCCATCTCTTCGCGCGTGTATCGTGAAATCAAGTGAATCTCCCTTGATGATGATAACCGAATTCGATCCGAAGTGGCGCAGGCTTCAGCCTGCGGGTTTTAGTGCTTGCAAGGACTAACCCCCACAGGCTGAAGCCTGCGCCACCGAACACCCTTCCCACGTGAGTTACACTGGAGCGGATGCGGAACCGCAAAAGCGTAGTTCCTTTTCTATTTGCCTTCTTGGTGCTTCTTGTCGTCGCCTGGTTCATTCGCACGCAATATCCATCCCCGGAGAAGAGTTCGCCTGCTAGCAGCGAATCGGTCCGGGCTCATGCCGGGCCGCCAGATATTTATCCCGACCCGGCGCGGACTCCGGGCGCAACCAATCCGGAAATCACCCAGCAAAATATCCGCGAGACGATCTGCAATCCGAGATGGAGCACGAAATCCATCCGTCCGGAAGCGAGCTACACGAATCGCCTGAAAATCGAACAGATCGGGGAATACGGCTACTCCGATTCCCGATTGAAGGATTATGAAGAGGATCATTTCATTCCGCTCGAGCTGGGCGGCAATCCCACCGACCCAAGAAATCTCTGGCCCGAGCCGTTCGAGACGTCCATCCCCGACGGCGGCGCTCATGCCAAGGACAGAGTGGAAAATTACCTGCACGCCGAAGTCTGCTCAGGCAGCCTGACACTCGATCAGGCGCAGCGCGAGATCGCGGAGGATTGGTACCGCGTCTACCAAACGTCCGTGCCGCATGGGAGCGAGTAGCACAGACTTCAGTCTGTGGGTTTGCAAGTGATCTTGGCTAACGCGTACGGCACGAGTTCATGAACGGAACCCCACAGACTGAAGTCTGTACTACTTGTCGCTTTACAAATTGAGTGTGGGAACTGGCGAACTTTGTGAGGCCACGATCAACTCTCCGCAAAACGCCGCGGCGCCGGTGCGCCGGCCTAGGGCTTCTTCGGCGGAGATGCGCGCGACGTCGGGATTGTTGTTGTTTTCGGAGAGGTGCGCGAGGACGACGTAGCGCGCGTGAGCGTCGAACGCTTCCGCGTCGGCCAGAAATTCGCTGACCGTGTGATTTGACAGGTGGCCAGTGCGGCTCATCACGCGCTGCTTGATGTGCCACGGATACGGCCCGACCTTCAGCATTTCCAGATCGTGATTGGATTCGAGCATCAGGCAGTCGGAATCCCGCAAGTGAACTTTCACGAGTTCGGGCAGGTAGCCGAGGTCGGTGACGATCGCGACTTTCGTCCCATTCGTGCGAAACGTGAATCCCAGCGGATCGATGGCATCGTGCGGAATCGAAAACGGAGAAACTTCGATGTCGCCGACGAGGAAGCGCTGTCCGGCGCGAATGTGCTCGACGCGGTCCAGGCGCTTGTGCGAAGTTTCGGGCAGAATGCGCATCACTTCGGTGTGCGTGGCTTCGTTGAGGTAAACCGTCGTGCGCCACTGGCCGAGCACCTGCGCGAGCGAGCCGATGTGATCGGTGTGTTCGTGGGAGATGACGATGCCGTCGAGGCGATCGACGTCGCGTCCGACCGCGGCCAGGCGCCGCAGCGTTTCCTTTTTGCCGAGGCCCGCGTCGACCAGCAGCCGGGTGTGGTCCGTCTCGAGCAAAGTGCAGTTGCCCGAACTGCCTGAACCCAGAATCGTTACGCGCAGACTGATAAATTCCCCCGGGGGACATGCGCAGGTCCGCGCAGGCCCAGGGCATAATGACAAAGCGGAGCGCCCGCGTCAATCGGACGGATGCGTTCTAATCAATATAGTTCTGAGTAGGACAGGCTTCAGCCTGTCTGGTTTTGATTTTCTGATGGCCCAAAGGCAGACAGGCTGAAGCCTGTCCTACTCGAAGCGTCACGCCAGCAAGTCGCGTGTGGCACGGAAGCCGTTCAGGCTGCCGAGGACGGTGAGGGTGATGCGGCCGGGCTCGAAGAAATCGCGGGCGATGGCGTGGACTTCCTCGCGCGTCACCGCTTCGATCGAAGTCAGCATTTCGTCGAGCGAAATAAAACGGTGCAGGTACATGGCCTGGCGCGCGAGGTTGGACATGCGCGCGCTCGTCGATTCGAGCGAGAGCATCATCGAGCCCTTGAGGTGATCCTTCGCGCGGCGCAATTCCTCGGCGCTGACTCCGTCGCCGCGCACCGCGCGGAATTCGTCGCACACCGAACGAATCAGTTGCGCCGCGGATTCCCGCGAAGTTCCGGCGTACACCGAAAGCACGCCGGAATCGGTGTACGGCGAAAGGTCGCTTTCGATGGCGTAGGCCAGGCCCTGCCGCTCGCGAATGTTCTGAAACAGCCGCGAGGACATCCCGCCGCCGAGAATCACATTCAGCAGCGACGCCGCGTAGCGCCGCTCGTGGGCCAGCGGATACGACGGCACGCCCAGAACGATGTGGACCTGCTCGAGTTCTTTTTTGTCGCGCTGCTCGACGCAGGCATGCGTGTCGGGCGGCGTGGGTTTGGCCGCGGAAGCGGAGCGCGTCGCGCCGTCAAATTCGCGCGCGACCAGATCCACGAGGCGCGCATGCTCCAGATTTCCCGCCGCGGTGACGACGACACGGTTCGGGGCGTACCACTCCGCGAAACAATCGGACACCGTGCCCTGTGAAAATTGCGACACGGTTTCGGGAGAGCCTAGGATCGGCATCCCCAGCGGATGCCCGCGCCAGAAATTCTGCGTAAACAATTCGTGGATCAGATATTCGGGGTTGTCCTCCTCCATTTTGATTTCCTCGAGGACCACCTGCTTTTCCTTGGCGATGTCTTCCGGATCAAAGCGCGGGTGCAGGACGAGGTCGGAAAGCACGTCGACGGCGACGGGAAGATGCTCGTCGAGCACTTTCGCGTTGAAGCAAGTCATCTCCTTGGCCGTGAAGGCATCGAGCATTCCGCCGACGGAATCCACCGACTGCGCGATTTGCTCGGCGGTGCGTTTCCGCGTGCCTTTGAACACCATGTGCTCGATGAAGTGGGCGATCCCGTTGCGCTCGGAAGATTCGGCGCGCGATCCCGAGCCGAGCCAAATCCCCACGGAGACAGAACGCACGTGAGGCATTTTCTCCGTCACGATCACTACGCCGTTCGGCAGTTCCGCTTGTTGGATATCGCGCGCTGGCTGATTCATGCGTCTATTGTGGCATACGAGCGGCTGCGAACGCGACTCAAGGGCGGGCGTGTTTCAATTCATTGAGCCGCGCTGGTGCATGCAAGTGAAAGCGAACATGCGGTGAGGTCCGAATCCCGCATCGATTCTTACCGTTTTGGCGGCACCGGGCGCTTTCGGTTGGCGGGGTCCCAGTCTTCGGGAGGGAATCCGATTCCCCAGAATCGCGGCGAGGGCTGCGCGAAACGAAGTCCCACCTCGGTCTTTCCATTCACAATGTTGCCCTGCGTTACCACGTTGCAGGCGATTTCTTCATCCGTCTTCAAGTTTGTCAGGAGGAGCGGCTGGTCTTTGACAATGGGCGTCTGAATCTCAACGAGGCAGCCATTGGCATTGACCTCGACGGTCTGGGTGATTTCCTTGAAGGGCGCGCCGGATTCCGTATTTCCGTAGATGAACACGGGTATGGCGATGCGGACTCGCGTGGTTCGGTGCCGGGCAATTTTGGTCTCCGCCATGACGGACTCACCGTAGTCGATTTCAGCGCGCACTTTCCCCACGATGGGTATGGTACCACTATCTAAAATGCGCGATGCCAGCGAGCATTTCAGGATGTGTCCAGTAAGTGGTCTCGGGCGGATGGGCGGATTGCAATTGCTCGCGGGCGCGCATGTTAATATGAAAGGACGCCTTCAGGGAGACGCGCGTGCCTGTCGAATTGCTCGGAAAATCAGCGGAGGAACTGCGCGAGTACATGGCATCGCTCGGCGAGCGGCCCTTTCGAGCCGCGCAGCTGTATCATGCGCTGTATGCCGAGCGGCGCTTTGCATTTGCCGCGATGACGAACATCCCGGCCTCGCTCCGCGAACGTCTCGACCAGGCGGCGCGCATCACGCCGCCGCGTATTGTCCGCAGATTTCCTTCCGTGGACGGATCGATCCGGTATCTGTTCTCAATCGGGGGAGAAAATGAAAAGCCCGCGCAGATTGAGGCCGTCTTCATGCCGCGCGAAGGCCGCCAGACGATTTGCATTTCGACGCAGGCGGGATGCGCCGTCGATTGCCATTTCTGCCTCACCGCGCAATTGGGGTTGATCCGCAATCTGACGGCGGGGGAGATCGTGGGGCAAGTTCTGGTTGCGCTCGAGGAAAATCGCGAGCAGCTCGCGCCGCAGACGAACGTCGTGCTGATGGGGCAGGGCGAGCCGCTGCTGAATTATGACGCGACGATGGCCGCCGTGCGCATTCTGCTCGATCCCAAGGGAGTCGCGCTGGCGCCGCGGCACGTCACGCTCTCCACCAGCGGCATCGTTCCCGGCATCGAGCGGCTCGGGAAGGAAAAAATTCGGCCGAGCCTGGCCATTTCGCTGAACGCCTCGAGCGACGAGCAGCGCAACGCGCTCATGCCCATCAACCGCAAGTATCCGCTGAAGGTGCTGCTCGAGGCCTGCCGGAAATATCCGCTGCGCCCCCGGGAATACTTCACGTTTGAATATGTGCTGCTCGGCGGCGTGAACGATACGCCCGAGGATGCGCGCCGCGTCGTGCGCCTCGTCGCGCATATCCGCGCCAAAGTGAACCTGATCCCCTGGAATCCAGGAAATTTGCCGTATCGCGCGCCGACCGCGGAGAGCATCGAGGAGTTTCAGCGCATCCTCGTGGACAAGGGCGTGCCGACGTTTGTGCGATATTCGCGCGGGCAGGATGTCTTCGCCGCCTGCGGCCAGCTCGCGCTGATGGAAACGCCGAGCCCGTTTGTTGCGTTGCAGTAGTAGAACAGGCTTCAGTCTGTTGCTTTTTAATCTGGGTTTGCTTGCAGGAAAGTCAAAACCAACAGGCTGAAGCCTGTTCTACTTAATCCCAATCACCGCCATCAGCCGGCCCGTCTTCGTGCCCTCGCGGCGATAGCTGAACAAAAGACCCAGGCGGCACGCGGTGCACAGATCGCTCACGCTGATTTGTTTTTCGGGCACGCCGGCATCGATTAATTGCCAGCGGTTTGAGGCGCGGAGATCGAGTTGCACGCGCGGTGGCGGAGGCACGTGGCCCGGCGGCATCATCGTTAGCCAGGGCAGCCAGAGCGGCTCCTCGCCGTGCGCCAATTGCTCGAACGGCCCGTCAAACCAGTCGGCGGCTGGAGGGAATTGCGCCGCGAACGCCTGCGCGACTTCGGGGCCGACTTCGTAGCAGCAGCGTCCAATCGCCGGCCCGAGCGCGGCGATCACATCGCGTGGTTGCGTTCCGAATTCCATGCGCATCTGGCCAAGAGTTTTTACAGCGATGCGCGCGAGCGTGCCGCGCCAGCCGGCGTGAATGGCCGCCACCACGCGCCGCCGCGTGTCGGCGAGAAGGATCGGCACGCAGTCGGCAGTCTGCACGCCCAGCAACAAACCCGGAGTGCTTGTAATCAGCGCGTCCGCTTTCGGAGCTTCGGCGCTGGGCGCGGCAGCAACGTGAATCACATCGGAGTGGAATTGGCGCAGCGTGACGAGCGGCATTTCGCGAGCGCCAACCGCGACCATGAATTTTTCGCGATTCGCGGCGACGCGTTCGCGCTCATCCCACTCGGTGAAGCCCAGGTTCAGCGCGGGCTTTCCGTCGAGCGTACTCGCGCCGCCGGGCCGCGTGCTGAACCCATGCGCAAGCCATGGGAGCTTTGCCAGCGCGCGCGACTCCACTACCTGTAAACTTCGCGCGCGGCGAATGCCCCACGAGGAGTTGTCCTTGTGCGGCACCGCGCGGTCTCTTCGCGTGGTGGGTCCGCTTCCCGAAGATCGAGATTTAATCGCTCGTGCCATTCGCGTCGTGTGTCCTACTGACCACTTTAGCGTAACGCGTCCGCTTCTGTCTGCCTCTCGCGGACACGGTATAATTTAATGGCGCAGGCTTCAGCCTGTGGGTTTTGGTGCTTGCAAGGACGAACCCCCCAGGCTGAAGCCTGTGCCACTGGCCTCGCCGCGCGGGGAGTGCAACAGGGAGCACAAGAATGATCGTTGGCTTGGGCGTGGACATCACCGAAGTCGATCGGATCGAAGCGGCGATCGCTCGCCGCGGCCGCGCGTTGCTCGAGCGGCTGTTCACGCCATCGGAAATCGCCTATTGCGAAAGGCACCGCAACCGCGCCGAGCGCTTCGCCGGCCGCTTCGCCGCCAAGGAAGCCGCGATGAAAGCCCTCGGAACGGGCTGGGCGCGCGGCGTACGCTGGATCGATATCGAAGTTGTGCGCGAACCGAGCGGCAAGCCCACGCTGAAATTATCAGGCGCGACGCGCGCGATCGCCGACAGCCTCGGCGTGAAAAATATTGCCGTGACGATCACGCATGACGGCAACACCGCCCTCGCGCAAGTCATCTTCGAATCGTAAATTCCCAAAGGGGCAAGGTGGCACAGGCTTCAGCCTGTGGGGGTTAGTCCTTGCAAGCACTAAACCCCACAGGCTGGAAGCCTGCGCCACTGGACCCGCCTGGACACATCGGATTTGGACTTAACGAAATAGATGGAAGTGGCACGAGCGTCCTGCGATAAATCTGGATTTATTCTACGCAGCGCTGCCTGTGAGATGGCCGTTTGGTGCGCCGGCAATGCGCACGTCCAGGAATTGATTTGCCGGCCATTCGCCGGACACACGCACGTCGAGATAATTGCTAGAAAGCGCGCGGGTCCATGGCCCGGACGCGTCCTCGCCCCGGCGGTTCAGCGTGAGGACACGCATCGAGCGTCCTGTTTGCGCTATTTGAAATGCGGCCTTCTTCTTTTCGCCGAGCGCTCGCAATTCGCGCGCGCGGCGCGCGATCACTTTCTCCGGAACTTGATTGCGCAACTCCGCCGCCTGCGTCCCCGGGCGCGCAGAAAACGAAAATACGTGCAGGTAGGTGAGCGGCAGCCGCTCGATGAGCGAGAGCGTTGCCTGATGGTCTTCCTCGGTCTCACCGGGGAATCCTGCGATCACGTCCGCGCCGATGGCCGCATCGGGGAGCCACTCGCGCGCAAGTTCCGCGCGGCGGGCGTAATGTTCGGCGCGATACCAGCGATGCATCGCCGCCAGGATGCGGTCAGAGCCGGACTGCAGCGGCATGTGGAAGTGCCGCGCCATCCGCTCGCTCGCCGCGAAAATTGCGACCAGGTCCGCCGTGATGTCCATGGGTTCCACGGAACTTACGCGCAGGCGCTCGACGGGCGTTTCGTCCAGGATGCGCCGCAATACTTCGCCGAGTTCCGCGCGCGGCGCGAGATCGCGCCCGTAGTTGCCGAGATCGATTCCGCTGATCACCACTTCCCGCGCGCCGCCCTCGCACAACTTCCGGATTTCCTCGATCACGCTGCCAGGCGCGAGGCTCCGGCTGCGCCCGCGCACCTGCGGGATCACGCAGTAGGAGCAGCGCTTGTTGCATCCGTCCTGAATTTTCAGGACCGCGCGCGTGTGGCCCGCCTCGCCGCCCTCGACGGGCGCGACGAGCAGTTCGCTCAGTTCAAGAATATCGCCCGTTAGAATTTTGGCCGGGCCGCCGCCGGCCGAAAGCGATCTGGTCGCGATCATCGAAAGCGGCACAAATCCCTGGCTCGTAGCGGGAGAAGAATCGGGCGCTGTTTCCCGCCCAATCTCTTGCTCCATCTCCTGAATGATGCGCGGAATTTCCGGCTTGTGCGAATTTCCGACGACCCAGGAAACTCCTTCGAGCGCGGCAAGTTCTTCGGGAGCGCGTTGCGCGTAGCAGCCCGTCACGATGACGCGCGCCGCCAGATTTTCCCTGTGAATCGTGCGGATGGATTGGCGCGCCTGCAAGTCCGCTGCGGCCGTCACCGTGCACGTATTGACCACGACGATGTCGGCGGAATTCGCATCCGCGGTGACCGCGTAGCCGCGTTCGACGAGTTGGCGCTCGATCGCCGCCGCGTCGGCTTGCGTCGCCCGGCACCCGAATTGCTCGATGAAAAAAGTCGCCATTGTGATTTGGCCTGGGCTTTTTTGCCCTGAACATTTCTGAAGGGCAGCTTGCGGGGTTTAGGTCTTGCAATGACCAAAATCCACAGGCTGGAAGCCTGCGCCACTTGATCCTGCCCACAGCGCAGCGAGGATTATAGCAGGTGGAGAATACGCAAGTGGCCCCAACCCTTCGTCGCTAAGGGATTTCACATGTCACGATTCACGAATCACCGGTCACCAGAAGAGTTGTTCACACACACTCGTTCGGGTATCTTCACTGGAAGCAGAGTGGACATGGTCGACATTCATTGCCACATTCTTCACGGCCTGGACGATGGCGCGGACACGCTCGAAACGTCCATTCAGATGGCGGAAATGGCCATTGCGGACGGGATTACGCATGTGGTCGGAACTCCGCACGCCAATTCGGAATACAAATTTGATCCCGAAATGATCCGCCAGCGGCGTGATGAGCTTCAAGCAGCTGTTGGCGACCGCCTGAAGCTGGCTACGGGATGCGATTTTCATTTAAATTTTGAGAATCTTCAGGATCTCGAGAAAAACCACGAGAAATACACGATCAACCAAAAGAATTATCTGCTCGTGGAATTCGCGGACTTTTCCATTCCGCCGTCCATGGACGACACCATGCACCGCCTGCATCTCATCGGATTGTCGCCTATCATCACGCATCCCGAGCGGAACGCCATGTTGCGCACCAAACCCGAGCGGATGTATCGCTGGCTGCACCAGGGCTGTTACGTGCAGATCACCGCGCAATCCATCCTCGGGCGTTTCGGAACCGCCGCGCAGCAGCGCGCCCAGCAATGGCTGGACGAGGATCGCGTCCACTTCGTCGCCAGCGACGCGCACAACTTGAAGGGCCGCCCTTTGCAGCTTCGCGCCGCATTCGATGCCGTCGCCGAGCGTCGCGGCGAAGAAGTCGCCCAGGCGCTGTTCCGCGACAATCCCCTCGCCGCCTTTGAAGGCCGCAGCCTCGCCTACGAGCCTGAGCAGGCCGACCCGGGCGCCAAACCGATTCAGTACCGCAAGCGCAAACGCTTCATTTTTTTCTGAGAATTAAGTAGGACGGGCTTCAGCCTGTCGGGTTTCCAATTGCGATTCCACTTAAAGTGCGACAGGCTGAAGCCTGTCCTACTCGTGCGATTCCCGTGTAGCCAGCTCCGGGTGCCGCTCCAGCAGCCATTCCGCTATCGCGTGGTCCAGCTCGGGCAGATGTCCCGTGAAGAAGTGATCCCCGCCGGCAACAATCGCTACCCGCGTGTTTTCCTGGATGTGCTGAGGAAACTGCTCGACCATCGCGCGCAGCTTATTCGGCGGGCCGAACCGATCGAATTCTCCAGACACCAGAAGCTTCGGCTTATCGCAGCCGTCGAGATAGGCGAAGCTGCGGCTGCCCAGATCGCCGACCGGCAGGCCGAGACCCACGAGTTCCGTCACGCGCGGATCGCCGCACCCGGCGCGCATACCGACCCAGGAACCAAAACTGAAGCCCGCGACGAGCTGCGGCACTCCGGGAAATTCCTCCGTGAGAAAATCGAGCACGGCCAGGACGTCGCCTTCCTCCCCGGCTCCTTTGTCGTGCGTTCCTTCGCTCAGGCCCACTCCGCGAAAGTTGAAGCGCGCGACGGGCAGCCCAAAACGATGAATCGATTTCGCGGTCTGGTAGACCACTTTGTTGTGCATCGTCCCGCCAAACAGCGGATGCGGGTGGCAGACGACGGCGGCGAGCGGCGGCTGCGCGTCTTCCCCCTCCTTCGATGTGGACCACAGAATCGTTTCGATGCGGCCGGCGGGGCCTGACAGCATCAATGTCCGATGAAGTTGCGTGGGCATGCGGGAACCCATGTAACCACAGAGCGGCGCCGCGGGACAAATCGCTCATGGCCGCCGTCGCCCACCGGTGGAAAACTTTTTCGGATCAATCGTGCGTTTACCGTTGCGATTTTTATTCCGCAATGCTACGGTGTGCTGGCTGAACCTGGAACACCCTCTTCCGGGGGACTCATGCAACAATCGACCGAACGCCGGGCATCGCGGCGATTTACGATGACGCTTCCGTTAACGGTTCGCTCCACGGAGCCGGGCGGCGGCGAACGGCAAGGTCAAACGCGGGACGTCAGTTTCCGCGGCCTCTATTTTTTGATTGAGGCGGACTTCGCGCCGGGATCGTCCATCGAATTCATTCTTACCTTGCCCCGTGAAATCACCATGGCCGGCGACGTCCACATTCGATGCTTCGCGGAAATCGTGCGCGTCGAACCCCACAACGGCCGGCACGGCGTTGCCGCGCGCATCGACCGCTACGAGTTTTTGCCCACGGCCGCTTGATTTTTTCCGGAATTCCCGCCAGTAGGACAGGCTTCAGCCTGCCGGCTTTCGATTTCTCCACAAATTCAAAAGCGACAGACTGAAGTCTGTCCTACTGCTTCGTTTGGCGCGGTTTTCGCAGTAGAATTGTTCGTGCAGAATACAAGCGGGAGGAACGATGGAACCCTATGACGTCAAATCGGCGCTCGATGAACTCAGGGAAGACGCGGTGTTGCCTCACCCCGTGCGCTTGCGCGACATGATCCTGAGAACGCAGCACGATGCCAGCGAGGCGATAGAAATGAACCGGGATTTCCAGAGCTACCTGACCCACTACGGCGAGACGCAAAAGGTTGCGCTCGAAATTCTGGAAAGGCTTGCGGCCGGCGAGGGCAAGAAAGCGTAGGCCGCAAAATCGCGCCCAGTGAGAATCCATGCCGCGTGGAGAATTCGCGCGGCTGCGAACGCGGAGTTGCCCAGGCTCGCCTGAAATCATGCCCCGAGAAACCATTCTGATCGATGCCGACGACACGCTCTGGGAGAACAATGTTTACTTCGAGCAGACCATCGAGGAATTTCTCACGCTGCTTGAACCCTTCGGCTATCCGCGCCAATACGCCCGCCACATCCTGAACGAAACCGAGCGCCGCAACATCCGTCAGCACGGCTACGGCGTGCGCAGCTTCGGCCGGTCGCTCGAGGAAACGTACATGAAGCTGGCCGGGCATCAGGCCGAACGCTCAACCGTGGAAAATATTCACCACCGCGTTCAGGAACTCGAGCGCACGCCTCCCAATATCATGGACGGCGTCCTCGAAACGCTCGCCTATCTCGCCGGGCGGCACCGGCTGATCCTCTTCACGAAGGGCGAAGCGGCCGAACAGGCGGCCAAAGTCGAGCGGTCGGGCCTGCAGATTCATTTTGACGCGATCGAAATCGTCCCCGAAAAAGACGCAGCTACGTACCGCGCGCTGGTGAACCGGCACCACGTCGTGAAATCGCACGGATGGATGGTGGGCAACAGCCCTCGCAGTGATATCAATCCCGCGCTCGAGGCGGGGCTGAACGCGGTGTTCATTCCTCATCACGCTACGTGGGCGCTCGAGCATGAGGAAGTGCGCAGCGGGGCTGGGCGCCTGCTCATCCTGACGAGCTTTCGCGCGCTGCGTGAGCATTTTTAGGTGCACAAGTGGAACAGGCTTCAGCCTGTGGGGGGCCTTGCAAGTACTAAACCCCACAGGCTGAAGCCTGTGCTACTTGAAGCTTCAAAACGACGGGCCGCGTGAGCGGAATGGAATGTGCACTACGGCTTCGAGATCGACGGGCTCGCCGTGTTTCTGCGCGGGGCTGAATTTCCACTGCGCGAGCGCTTCCATCGCGTTTGCATCCAGGTGCGGATCGACGCTGTGAACGAGCTGGATGCTGTCCACGCTTCCGTCCTTGCGCATGATGGCATAGAGGACCACCTCTCCATCCACGTGCGATGTGCGAAGCTCGGGCGGATATTTCGGGTCCACTTTTCGCAGCGGAACCGGGCCCGCCAAGTCCGCAGCCCCTGGATTCATGTAACTTCCACGCTCCGTTTCATTCAGCTCGGCAAAGTTCAAGACCCAGCTTCCGGACGCGCTCGTCAAATTCGGCATATTGATGTGCAGCGTGTAAACGCGTTTCGAGCCGAGCACTTGCTGCGGTGACAATCCTAATTTCGGTGCGGACTGCGCGGCCCCTTCCGCATCCGCAGATAGAGATTTCGAGCCTTCGGGCGCGATGCGCGCGCGAGGAACCGGCCGCGACGGCAGCGCAATGCCGGCTTCTCGCGACGCCGGCCCGATGCCCAGTCCCGACGCCGGAGCGGTGTTTGCATTGTTTCCGCCGCTGATGAAAATGCCTTCCGGACCGCGCCCTCCTGCCCCGCCTGGATTGCCTTCGCCCGCGCCCGTGCCCGCCGCAGTCCCGCCGGTCGTTCCGGGATTGGGTCCATCCAGCGAAATCGAAACGCGCGCCGAAAGATTTCCGGCGGGGATTGCGGGAGGAGCCACAGGTGCTGGCGCCGCCGAAAGCGCGATAAGAGTTTCGCTTTCGCCGGCGCGTCCGCCGACATCCGGAGCTGCTGCGTTCGTTTCCGTTTTTTGCGGGGCCACGCGCGGCACGGACATTGGATTCACCGGAAGCATTGGCTTTGCCGGGGCCTGCGAGGATGAAGCAATGTTGATCGCGCCCGCCTGTTTTTCCAGCGCCGCAATTTCAGGAGCGGCGACATTTGAGGCCGCGAGCGACGCGCGCGTCCTCGGCCGCAGGGACGTTAGTTCCGCTGCCGTGAGCTGCAGCTTGGGGCGCTCCGGCTGCGAACCGGCGAGTTGCACGATGTTGGGAAGCGCGGGCAAAATTTTGGGCGGCTCCTGCGGCGCTCTTGGCTGGATGAGCGTCTGGCGGGGATGCGTCGGATGCAGCGGCTCGGAGAGAATGGTTTGCCGCGGATGAAACGCATCGGCGCCGCGAAGAGGAAGCGGCTTCGCGGCCTCTCTTCGAGCGGCGGGTTTGTGCGCGCGAATGGCGGGAAGGAGCGCCGGGAAATCTTTCGCCGGACCATACCAAGTGATCTCGGTTGGAGTCGCCGCGGAAACCGTGCGCGACGGCTGAATATTCCAGATGGGAGGAGGAAACAAGATCAGGAGCGCCTGTAACGCGATCGCGGCCGCGAATGCGATTTTCGGGAACCTCTGGTCAATCCAACAATCCCGAAAATATGGATCGCCAAGAAATTTTCTTGGCGGTGACGGACCTGCAAGCAGCGCGATCAGGCTGGAGAAGAACTCCTTCAGCGTTCCCGTCCTCCCCAGCGCCAGCCGCGGAGCAGGCAACTCCGCCGAAGAGGAGAACGATATACCTAATCCAGTCCTCTCATGCAAATGAGCGATCTCAAGCAAACGGAATGGCCCCCCGCGAAATTATACGCCTTCGGACTAAAGTGGCACAGGCTTCAGCCTGTGGGTTTTAGTTGCGCCTGGGCTCGAACCCCCACTAACCAGCTTTCACAGGCTGAAGCCTGCGCCACCAGACACTTCAGATGCAACCTGGCCAGACAGAGCAGCCTGTGCAGTCTTCGGCACTTTCACAAATTCTGACGCGAGATGCGGGTCAGTTGACGCGCCAACGAAAAATGCGACAGACTGAAGTCTGTCCTACTAATGCCTTGCCGTTCGCCGCGTGATTTGCCACGATAGGGGCCTCAACGCCCCCGGACTCAAATGCCGCTCTTCGCGTGCCGGAGAATGTGAGTTGCCATGGCTACCCCTTCTTCCCCAGAAACAAAATCCAGCCGGTTCCCTCTTTGGGCGAAAATTCTCCTGGGGCTTTTTGTTGTCCTGCTCCTTGTCGTGCTGGCCGTACCTTATTTCGTGAATGTCGATCGCTATCGCGACACGATCGCCGACGCCCTCGCGAAACAGACCGGGCGGAAAGTCACGGTCGGCTCGATTCACGCGCGACTCTTCCCGGGGGCCGGCGTGACGGTCGCGGAACTGCATGTCGGCAACCCTCCCGGCTTTCCCGTTGGCGATCTGGTGGGAGCCGACGAAATCCGCGTGAACGTGGCCCTCGCTCCACTGCTGCATGGAACCATCCACGTCAACTCGGTGGACCTGGTGCGCCCGAAGCTGACGCTCCTCACGGACAGCAGCGGGAAAAATAACTACACCTTCGCGGCCTCCGATCCATCGGCGGCGCCGGCAAAATCCAGCGATTCCTCCTCCAGCATGACGCTGGACCAAATCGACAGCATCAATCTGACCGGCGCCGAAATCGTGGTGGGCAGCGTAATAAAGGGCGCCGCCGCTCCGCTCGCCGATACCAAAGGCATCAACGTCACGCTCCACAATTTCGCCGTGAGCCCGATGCGCATGCATGACTGGCAGGCGGAATCGAATCTCTCCAGCGTGACGCTCGCGCTGAGCGGCTGGAAGGACCCCATCGCATTTCACACCGGCCAGTTCACCTTGTCCGGCGGAAAGCTCGACGCGCAATTTGTTGCGGACCTGGCCACAGCCGCCGACATCAAAGGGACCCTGAACGTGCCTGATTTCGAGCATCCCCAGGTGAATTTTGAAATGAGTTCCTCGCAGCTCGACATCGATAAGTTGATCGATGTTGCGGGCAGTGGCCCAAGCGGCCCGGGTGGCTCGGCCGACCCGAGCGGACCAAGCAGCCCCGCATCCGCGCCGCAGAAGCCTGCACCAGACGCTACCACGAAGCCCACGGCGAAAGCCCCGGCCAAGCCCGCAGCGAACGTGCCTGCTCCCGCGCCCGCGGCAAAGAGCGAACTCGTCGCGCGGGGACACATCAACATTGAGAAGATCACGACAAAGCCGTACGCCGTGGGCCCCGCGAACGTCGAGATTCGCGTGTACACCGATCGCGCGGAACTGTGGCCGATTTCCATCGGCATGTACGGCGGCACGCTGCAAATTTCCGCGCGCGTGGATCGCGTGACCGATCCGGCGCGCTTCACCGCGAACGTGCAGTTGCGCAATCTGGATGTCGCCAAGGTGCTCGACGTTTCTCCCTCGGCGCGCGGGAAAATGGGCGGCACGGGAGAACTCGACCTGCCGCAACTGGGCGGCTCCCTGAGCGATGCCTGGAAAAAAACGCTGACCGGCACGGGCAAGTTTGCCGTTCGCAACGGCCACTTGCCGGGAGTGAATCTGGCGGGTGCCGCGGAATCCGTTGTGAAAATGGCGGGCGTCGGCGGAGACACGCCGTTTACAGTTCTCGAAGGTGACATCACCATCGCCGACCAGCGCGTCACCAGCAAACAGATTCATCTGGATTCTTCCGCCGGAATCGTGGACCTGCGCGGCAGCCTGGGGCTCGACAGCACGATGGACTATCAAGGCTCGGTCACCGTGAATCCCGCGGCGGCCCTGGGCTCGGGCAAAGTGGGAAGCGTGGTGGGCGGATTGATCGGCAACGGCGTCGGGAAAATCACGGTGCCGTTCGCGCTCGCAGGAACGATCGAGAGCCCGAAAGTGACGCCGGGAAAGGGCGTCCCGAGTTTCGGCGCGCCGTCCACCGCGTCGGGTTCAGCTCCCTCAGGCGCGCCCTCTTCACAGCAGCCCTCGGTGCAGGGCGACGTGAACACACTGAAAAATTTGTTCAAGAAAAAGAACTGACACGCGGGTTTCAGAAGCACAGGCTTCAGCCTGTAGGGGTCCATTCGGGTCTCCGGGCTATTCACGGCAGCCAGAATCAGCGTGCCAGCCAAGATCGGATGGAAACCCACAGACTGAAGTCTGTGCTACTTGTGGCATAGCATCGATTTCTCTTTGATTTTGAAAGCGTCCTACGCCGCCAGCGCAAGCCTGTAAAAACTAAGCGCCGCATCGCCCTGCTCCACGACGCGAACAAGCTCCAAATCCCCGGCTCGCTCCGAAAGCTCGCGCTTCCTCAAATGCTCCACGATCACGCGCCCATCCGGCGCGACCAGAGGCGATTCACCGAGCGCTTCCAGCGTGCTTTCGTATTCAACGTCGGCGGCGTACGGCGGGTCGAGAAAAATGAATTGCGCGTGAACGTGCCGCGCCTCCAGCCGTTCGATCGCGCGCGCGACATCCATCCCGAGAATTTCCGCCTCCGCGCCGATCCCAAGCGACTCCAGATTGCGGCGAATCAACGCCACCGCGGGCGCATGCTGCTCGACAAAAATCACGTGGCGCGCCCCCCGGCTCAGCGCCTCGATGCCCACCGCTCCCGTGCCCGCAAACAGATCCACAAACGTGGCGCCTCCCACCGCCGGGCCCAAAATGTTGAACAGCGTCTCCCGCAAGCGATCGCTCGTCGGCCGCAGCATCTGCCCCTTCAAGCTGCGCAGCGTCCTGCTCCGGTACTTTCCCGCGATTACGCGCATGGAGAAACCCTCTGGAACCACGGATGGACACGGATGAACACGGATAAGGAAAAGGCAAAAGAGATTGAAATTACATCGCAAAGGTTGTCAGCGATTGCTCCCCATAGTCTAAGCCGCACACGGACAATCGTTGCTGTTTTCAGGGTCATTTCTCTTTCTTTATCCGTGTTCATCCGGGTGAATCCGTGGTTCCAACGCGATTATCCGACTGACGCTAGTTGATAGCGCCGCTGCCACTCGACCGGGAGCTGCGCCAGCAAGCGCTGGCGCGCGGGCCCGGCTTGGGGAGGCTCGACGAGCGCGAGCGCTTCGCGACGGGCTTGCTCCAGCAAATCAAAATCGCGAATCGGGTTGGCGATGTGGAAACCGAGTTCGCCGTGCTGGCGCGTGCCGAAAAATTCGCCGGGGCCGCGCAATTTCAAATCCGTTTCCGCGATCTCGAAACCGTTGGTCGTGCGCACCATCGTTTCGAGGCGCACGCGCGCATCGTCTCCCGGATTCTTCGGAGCGATCAGGATGCAGGTGCCCTTTTCTCCGCCGCGCCCGATCCGCCCACGGAGCTGGTGCAGTTGCGAGAGACCGAACCGGTTGGCGTGCTCGATGACCATCACGGTCGCGTTGGGAACGTCGACGCCGACTTCGATCACCGTTGTCGCGACCAGGATATCGATTTCGTGGCGGCGGAATCGATCCATCACGTCTTCTTTTTCTTCGCTCTTCATGCGGCCGTGAAGCAGGCCCACGTGCCGGTTCGGAAAGATCACGCTGCGGAGCCGCTCGAATTCGACGATGGCCGCTTTCAGTGACCGCTGCGATTCCTCGGACTTCGATTGCTCGATCACCGGATACACGACGTAAGCCTGCCGTCCGGCCGCCATTTCGCGCCGCAGAAAATCCCACACGCCCGGCAAATTGCCCTCGGAAGAAACCCGCGTCACGATCGGGACGCGCCCCGGAGGCATCTGGTCGATCACCGAAATGTCGAGATCGCCGTACAGCGTGAGCGAAAGCGTGCGGGGGATGGGCGTCGCCGTCATCACGAGCACGTCTGGCGCCGTCCCTTTTTCCATCAGTTCCTTGCGTTGCAGCACGCCGAAGCGGTGCTGTTCATCGACGATTACGAGCCCGAGCCGCTTGAATTGCACTTGCGGCTCAAGCAGCGCGTGCGTGCCCACGACGAGCTGCGCTTCGCCCGAGCGCACGCGTTCGAGCGCGGCTTTCTTCTCCGATGCTTTCATTCCGCTGATCAGCAGCTCGACCCGGTATCCCGCCCGCTCAAAAATTTTTCCGGCGGCCAGAAAATGCTGCACGGCGAGAATTTCGGTCGGGGCCATTAGCGCGGCCTGGTAACCGTTTTCGATCACGATGGTCGCGGCTTCGAGCGCCACTATGGTTTTGCCGCTGCCCACGTCGCCCTGCAACAGTCGATTCATCGGCACGCCGCGCTCCAGGTCCGCCGCGATTTCCGCGAGAGCCCGCTTCTGCGCATCGGTCGGCTTGAACGGCAGCACGCGCTTGATCGCTTCGCGGACGGCCGGCTCGCGCACGCGAAACGCGATCCCCGCCTGCTGCTGCGCCGATTTCTTCCGCATGGCGACGCTCAACTGGTAAAAGAAAAATTCCTCGAAGATCAGGCGCAGGTGAGCCGGCGAACGAAACGAATTCAGCGCCTCCACCGATTCCGTCGCGGGCGGAAAATGCACGAACTGAATCGCCTCGCGCCGCGAAGGGAATTTGTATCGCCCCAGAATTTCCGCGGGCAGCGGGTCGGGCAGCGCGCCGGAAAACTGTTCGAGCGCGAGATAAACGATGCGCCGCATCGTGCGAGAGCCGATCCCGCCGATGGCTTCGTAGATGGGAACGATGCGGCCGACTTCGGTCGAATCCGCGTCTCCGTCGCCGAGCAATTCGTACGCCGGATTGATCATCTCGATCCGGCCGGGCCGCATCGCGTCCAGTTCGGCCTTCCCGTGCAGAACGAGCCCTTGCCCGGGTTTGAATGTTTTCTCGAGATATTGCCCGTGAAAAAATTTGCAGGGGAGCGAGCCCGTCTCATCTCGAACGAGCAGGTGGTACATGCCGCCGCGCGCCCGCGTGTACCGGACGAGGCTGCCGCTCAGGACTTGCGCGCGAATGGTGTAAACCTTTCCGGGAGCGATCTCGCGAATTTTGGCGAAGCGGATGCGGTCTTCGTACCGGAAGGGCAAATATCCCAGAAGGTCTTCAAACGTACGCAGCCCGCGCTTGGCGAGAATTTCCGCGCGACGCGGTCCTACGCCTTTGAGGTACATCAGCTCGGTTGCGGGCGTCACCGACATTTCTTGTTTATATCATGCACCAGTAGCACAGACTTCAGTCTGTGGGGGTCCGCTGGGTAGCCCAGGCCGTGGTCGCCAGCCAAGATCAAACGGAAACCCACAGACTGAAGTCTGTGCTACTCAAACCTGCGCCGCCGAATGCCTTGCAATCCCCCGCGCCATGAGAAAAGATGGATCGTTTTTGCCGCGCTACAGGAGGCGTGCTTGCCGCTGGAACGGCTCGACCGGAATGACGCCAAAGTTCTCCTGATCTGGATTCTTGCGGGAATTCTCGGCGCGGGCGTGGCGTACACGTATTTCTTCAGGGCCTTCCCCGAAGCCTCCGTCGAATTCAAGGTTCCGCGCGCGGACGCACTCGCCCTCGCAAAACAATTTGCCGCCGCGCAAGGCGCGCAGCTTGGCGGGTACGATTCAAGCATCGTTTTTGAAGTGGACGATACCGCGAAAACGTATCTCGAGCGCGAGGTAGGCCTCCAGCAAGCCAACCAGATGATGGCGAGCGAAGTCCACATCTGGTACTGGCAGACGCGATTTTTCCGCCCGTTGCAAAAAGAAGAGTTCGACGCGCGCGTCGATCCCGCAGGCGGCATCGTCGGCTACAACCACGAACTCGAAGAGACTGCGCCCGGCGCGCGCCTCGAACGGGCCGCGGCGCAGGCTACAGCGGAATCCTTTTTGCGCGACACTCTGCACGCGGACCTTTCCCTCTACGATTTCCGCGAGGAGGAAGCAAACCCAACAGAGCGTCCCGCGCGCCGCGATTGGAGTTTTTCCTGGGAGCGGCGCGGATTCCGCGCCAAAGATGCTCCGTACCGCCTGACGGTAACGCTGGCCGGCGACCGCGTCAGCGGCTACAACGAATTTCTGAAAGTCCCCGAAGCGTGGACCCGCGATTACGAACACCTGCGGTCGTCCAACAATGTCCTTGAATTTATCGCGCTCATTCCTTACGCGTTCCTGATGGGCGGGTGTCTCTACGTGATCGTTTCGCTTGGACGCCGCGGCTTGCTCGAGTGGCGCTTCGGGCTCGCGCTCGGCATATTCCTTACCGCTTTGTATTTCATCATGACGATGAACCAGTGGCCGCTGGACCGCGCGGGATACGATACGAACACGCCGTACTCCAGTTTTTTCCTCAGCGAAGTGGGCAAGGCCGCGCTGCTCAGCGTCGTAAGCGCGTTGCTGGTGGTGCTCGCCGTAGTGCCGGGAGAGCCGCTGTATCGCATCTTTCAGCCCGATAAACTCAGGCTGGATGTCGGATTCCGCCTGCCCGGAATTCGCACCAAGGAATTTTTTAGCGCCAACGTCATCGGCATTTGCCTCGCCGCCGCGCACATCGGCTACATCACCGTCTTCTACATCATCAGCCGCAAGTTCGGCGCGTGGGCGCCGCAAGATCTGAACTACGAAAACGTGGTCAGCACCTATGTGCCCTGGGTCTACCCGCTGACGATCGGCATCTACGCGGCGACGAGCGAGGAATTTCTCTTCCGCCTGTTCGCGATTCCCTATTTATTGCGCACCACGAAGTCGCGTTTCCTGGCCGTCGTTCTGCCCGCATTCTTCTGGGGATTTCTGCATAGCAATTATCCGCAGGAGCCCGCGTACATTCGCGGCCTCGAAGTCGGCCTGATCGGCATCGTCGCGGGGCTCGTCCTGCTGCGCTGGGGAATTTGGGCGACGCTGATCTGGCACTACACGGTGGACGCGTTTCTCATCAGCACATCTTTGCTGCGATCGCACGGCGCGTATCTGCGCGCCTCCGGAGCGATCGTGGGCGGCGCCGCGCTGATTCCCCTGGCCATCGCCGCCATTTCCTATATTTCGCGCGGCGGATTCGTCGCCGATGCGTCGCTGCTGAACCGCGCCCGGCCCATTGGCGGGCCGCCGATGGATGCGGCGCAGATTGAGACAGAGCAAGCGGCGCCTGAAAGCAGTCCGCCCGCTGCCGCCACCGAAATTTCCGCGAGCCACGCGGCCATGTCTTCTCGAACGCTGGCTGTTTTGATTGCGTGCGGCGTCTTGGGTGCTGCGCTGCTCGCCGGAGCCAAGCGAGAGGCGATCGGCGATTTTGTCCGCTTTCAAATCGACGCGCAGGAAGCCACCGCGCGCGCCGACGAAGATTTGCGCCAGATCAACATCGATCCGTCAACCTATCACCACGCCACGACAGTCACCTATACGTTCGACGACTACGCGAATGAATATCTGCGACGCGCGATCGGCATCGCCGCCGCCAACCGCATTTATCGCGACGAGGTTCCCTCCGCCTTATGGACGGTCCGCTATTTCCGCGATTTGCAAAATGAAGAATACATGGTCGTCTTGAAGCCGGACGGTTCGCTCCATTCCGTGCATCACACGCTCGACGAAAAAGCCGCCGGCGCAAACCTCTCGAAAGAAGAGGCTCAGGCGCGCGCGGAAGTATTTTTGCGCGACCGGAAGGGCGTGAATCTCGCGGATTGGAATTTAGTCGAAACACACACCGACAAGAAACCCGCAAGGACCGACCACACCTTTGAGTGGGAACAAAAAGCCGCTCTGGATGCGCCGGCAGGCCAGCCCGCTGCGGCGGGCGCGCACATCCGCATGCATTTGCAAGTGCAGGGCGATGAAGTTTCCGGTTATCGCGTCTTCATCAAGATTCCCGAAACCTGGCGCGACGCGGAGAGCCGGACCACTCCCGCGCAGCTTGCGCAGTCTTTTGGCGTGGCCTGCGCTCTCGGCATCGCGCTCATCGCCGTGCTGGTGATTTTTTTCCGCAGCCTGAAAAGTCCGGACGTGGCCCGCGTTCCGTGGCGCGCGCTCGGGAAACTGTCGATTTTGATGCTGCTGGCGGGGATTGCGACCTACGTCAATCGGGCGCCTCAGCTCCTCATGAATTACACGACGGCCTCTCCGCTCGCCACTTTTTACATCGTTCTCTCTATTACTATGATTTTTATCGTGGCGATCTACCTGGCGGGCGCCGTCCTCCTGCTGGGACTCTCCTGGTTTTTCCTGGAGCGGGCCTTTGGCCCCGGACGCATCCCGCCGTGGCGCGGGATGAATGCCGCGTACTTCCGCGACGCGTGCTGCGTGGCGCTTTTCGGTTCCGCGGCGGTGATCGGCTACAATCGCCTGCCCGCGCTGTTCGCGCGCTGGCCGCTCTTGCGCCATTCGCTGGGAGCGAGCGTGCCGGGAAATCTGGACGCGCTTAACCCCGCGGTAGGAGCCCTCGCTTCCTCCATCGCCGCCGCTTTTCTCACGGTGGGTTTCCTCGGCCTGGCAGTGGGCCTTATTGCCGCATACGTTCGCCCCGCGTGGATGCGCGCCGCACTCATGATCCTTTACGCCGTGCTGATGGCGACGAATGTGGCGACGCCCGGCGCCTTCTTCCGCGAAGCGGCGTTCCATCTGGTAGCTGTCGGCGCGGTTTGGTTCGGAGTCACGCACATCGCGCGGTTCAATGTGCTGGGGTACTTCCTGCTCGCCGCCATGATTGTGCTCGTTCCCGCCGCGATCGAATTGCTCGAGCAGCCCAATCCCTACCTCCACGCCAATGGCTACGCCATCCTGGCGATCGCCCTCGCGATCCTTGCGTGGCCGCTGATTCATTGGCAGCGCGCCGGTAGCGCCTAAGTAGCACAGGCTTCAGCCTGTGGGGGTTGGTGGGAACACGGTCGCCTTTGCCGCAACAAAAACCCACAGGCTGAAGCCTGTGCTACTGCAGTCGCCAATGTCTCGCAAAGGATTGCCTAGCGGTCTCTCGGCGGGGCTTCCTTTTTCCTGGGAATCACTCTACTGAGAAAATACAGTCCCACTCCAGCGACGATCACGACGATCCCGATCACCAATTCATTCGTCGATCCCACCAGCTCCGTGCGATTGCGCGCGAAGGCCGCAATCATCAGCGCCAGCGGCGGAACGCCGATGGCCACCGCACCCGCCATTCCTCCGGGAACGCGAAACGGCCGCGCCAGTTCCGGTTCGCGAACGCGCAGCGCCACGAGCGCCCAAAACTCCAGCAAAATGCTCAAGCCCGTCAGCAGCACGTCCAGGATGAGACTCTTCTCGAATCCGAGGGGAAAGCAAATGGCCCACAAGATCGCGCACGCCAGGATGGCGACCCACGGCGCGCCCGTGCGCGCATCGCGCCGCGTGAAAATGCGCGGCAGGTAACCGTCTTCCGCCATCACCATCGGCAGACGCGTGAAGGAAAGCATCAGCGCGCCGAACGATCCGATGGCTCCGATCACGCCGGCGAGCGCGATGGCGATGGCCAGCGTTTCGCCGCCGACGATTTGACCGATATCGACCCATCCTCCCGTCGTCCAGCGATTCGGATCGATCCCGGTGCGGGCAATCGCTCCCACGGGAATTAAATAGCTGACGACGACCAGCAACACCGCGCCAAACATCGCGCGCGAATACGTGCGCTGCGGCTTCTCGACCTCGCCCGCAATCGTGGATAGATTGTCCCAGCCCATGTAATTCCACATGGCGATGAGCACGCCGCCAAGCAGATCGGCATGGCGCAGCGGAACCGGAGCCGCGTCCGCGCCCGCGAACTTTCCGCTTCCGAGCGCCAGAATGGTCAGTGCGACGAATGGTGCCAGCAGCGCAACATTCAGCCACACCGAACCTTCGCCGACCGACCTCACTCCCAAAACGTTCCACGCCGTACAGAGCGCGATCATCGCAAACCCCAGAATCAACCCGCGATGCCCCGCGACGAGCCCCGGCATGAACTGGCCGATGTAGTCGATGCACAGATTGGGGTACAGCGCCATTTCAAACACGCTGCCCGCCAGCGTCAGCCACGTTTCCTGAAATCCCCAGAACCGCCCCATCCCTCGCCGCACCCAGATGTAAAATCCGCCCTCTTCGGGGATGGCGGTCGCCAGTTCGCTCACCATCATGGCGGTGGGCAGGCTCCACAGCAGCGGCGTAATGACCAGGATCAGCAGCGTCGCAGCGTAGCCAGTCTTTTGGACGATGTCCTCAAGCCCATAGGGTCCGCCCGCGACCATGAAGTAAGTTGCCGTGATCATGGGCACGACAGAAATTTTCGCGACGCTTTTCAAGCCGGGGTTCGTTGGAGTCTTCATTGGTGCTTGCAGTGGTGCGGGATTTGGTGGCGCAGGCTTCCAGCCTGTGGGGGTTGGTCCTTGCAAGCACTAACCCCCACAGGCTGGAAGCCTGCGCCACGAAAAACTTTGCGAAACGGCAGTAGTCTAATATATTGGCAATGAATAAGTTAGGGCATTTTGCGGCTGGCGGATCCACTCAGCGGGAGCTGCTCACCTTTTCGAGCGCTACCGCGTCTAATAGTATGTAGCGGTCCGAGCGCATCGAGTACGTCACCATGGCTGCTGACGAAATGACGATCGCCTGGTCTGGTAACGGCTCCGGAGATCCCGTGGAAGGCTCAACCTCCATCGGAGTCACGGGGCGCAATCCCGGCTCGTCTGAAGAGCGCGCCATGATCGAACGCGCGCAGGGCGGCGACCGTGAAGCGTTTGAAGAGCTGGTGCACCGCTACGATCGCGATGTCCTGCGAATCGCCCTCAACATTCTGCGCAAGCCTGAAGATGCCCGCGACGTTTATCAGGAAGCCTTCCTGAAAATTTACAAGAATCTGCCGCGCTTCCGCTTCGAGTGCAGTTTTTATACCTGGACGTACCGCATCGTGACCAACGTCTGCCTGGATCACCTGCGCCGCCGCAGCAGCCGGCCGGAAGACCAAGCGCCGGAGCTTGCGTCTAACCGGAATGGCGAATCCGTGGCGGGCGATTTCTTCGACCGGCAACAGGATCAGGCAGCGTCGTCCGATCCGGAGCGGCGCATGAGAGGAATCGAAATCAGCCGGCGAATTTCCAGCGCGCTCGATTTGCTGACTCCTCGCGAGCGCATGGTATTTGAGATGAAGCATTACCAGGGTCTGAAGCTGCGCGACATTGGCGACGCCCTCGGCACGACGGAAGAAACCGTGAAGAACTCTCTCTTTCGAGCGACGCGCAAGTTGCGAGCGCAATTGGAAGGACTGCTGTGAGCGATAAGCAACAAGATACGCCACAAGGTATGCCGCAAAGCGGCGGGCCTGTTCGCTGCGAAGACATCGAATCTCTCGCGGTTCTCTACGCTTGCGACGAACTGGACGCCGGCGCACGCGCGGAACTTGATGCGCACATCGCCGCGTGTCCTGCCTGCGCCGCAGTCGTTTCCCGCGAGGCGCGCCTCCAACAGGCGGTCGCATCGCTCGAGCAGCCGGCGGATTCGCTGGACCGCTCCGGCCTTCTCCTCGCGCAATGCCGCAGCCAGCTTGCGGAGTCGCTCGACGATCGGCAGGCGCGCGCGAGCCGCTCCGTGTGGCGCTCCATTTTTTTTCCCGTGGCGTGGTGGGGCGCGCTGCGCCATACGCTGATCTATCATCCGGCGATGAGCATGACTTTTCTCGTGGTGGCGGGATTTCTCGCGGGCGTCGCGGGTCAGAGGCTGCGCGTCGTTCCGACGCAGGCGGTTTCGCCGCGCCCGGTGATGACGGTTTCCGCCACTCCCAAAGTTACCGACCAGCAATTGCAGAGCGCCGGAAGCGCCCACGTGGCCTGGGTGACGCCGTCCGGCTCGCGCACGCCCACCGTGCAGGTGCAACTGATGTCGCAAACGCCGATGAACATCGTCGGCGCGCCCGATGACGCGGACGTGGAACGCGCGCTCACTTTCGTTCTGGAAAACAGCCAGCGGTTCGATCCGGACGCGCGCCTCGATTCGCTGGACGTGTTGCGCACGCGCGCCGCGGATCCTTCTGTGCGCCGCTCGCTGTGCGCCGCCGCGCGCCTGGATCGCAATCCGGGCGTGCGCATGAAGGCAATCGAAGCGCTCCAGGGGTTCGAGCAGGATCCCGCGGTCCGGCAGACTCTTCTCGATGCGCTGAAAAGCGACGACAATTCCGGCGTGCGCGTCGAAGCCATCAATCTTCTCGTCGGCGCTCTGCAATCCAATGACGGATCGGCCGCGCCGGACCCGCAAACGCTGGACGTGCTGCGCGACCGCCTGCGGAATGATCCCAATAATTACGTTCGCCTGCAAAGCGCGGCAGCCCTGCGCGAACTCGGCGAACAGTAACACAGAGTTCAGTCTGTGGGTTTCCGTCAGAACTTGGCGAGCGCGCTCAGACTGGACTTGCGAACGCATCCCCACAGGCTGAAGCCTGTGCTACTAAACCCTGTCCCGCACGAATTTCATGACGACTTGGCAAAAACTCGCTGCAGGATCAGCGCTGCTCCTGGCCGCGCTGCCGGCCCCATTGCTGGCCCGCCGTCATTCTTACCGCGCTGATCCTGGCCCGCGCGATCCCGCCGCGGTCCTCATCGAAGATCCCTCCGCCTCCGATCCGGCGGAAAATTACACGAAACTCTCCGCCGAAAAATCGGGGGTCATTCCAACGAAAGACGGCCGCTCCCTGCGCGTGAACGTCGAGCTGGGCAATGTCCGGGTGTTCACCGATGAGTCTGCGCAGATTTCCTATCGCGCGATCGTGGAGGCGGATTCCCGCGATCCCGGCGCGGAAGAATTTCTCAAACAATCTAATTTCAGCGCGCGGCAGACGCACTGGGGCGTTGCCCTTGATGGAAAAGTGCCGTGGCAAGGGCTTCGCGGACGATTCAATGCGACAATTGAGATTCACATTCCCCGCCGTTACAACCTCGAAGTCAGCACCGGCGGCGGAAACATCGAAGTCCAGGATATCGATGGCCGCATCCGCCTGACGAGCGCGGGCGGAAATATCAACGTGGGACGCGTGGGCGGCGCGGACGCCTCGGTGGTTGATGCGGCTCGAAACAAAGGCGACAGGCTGAAGCCTGTCCTACTGGAGGCGGCGCGCATCGACACGCAAGGCGGACACATTACGGTGGGCGATGTGTCCGGGACGCTTCGCGCCTCAACCTCGGGCGGACACATCACGGCCGGAAACATTTCCGGCGACGCCGTTCTTCGGACCGGCGGGGGACAAATTTTCGCAAGAAACATTGCAGGGACTGCGGCGCTGGATTCCGGCGGCGGCAACATTCACATCGAGGGCGCAGGCTCCAGCGTGACGGCGGATACCGCCGGTGGCGGCATCGTGCTCCGGCAAGCGGATGCGCCGCTCCGCGTATCGGCGAACCACGGCGGCATTACCGCGTGGCTCAGTGACCTTCCCGGGCCTAAAACCGCGGGGGATACAGTCGCGCAAAAGTTGCGCCAAGCCTCGCAATTGTCCTCGACCTCCGGCGACATTGTCCTGTACATCCCGCGCAAATTGGCCGCCAGCATCGATGCGATTGTCGAGCAGGGCAGCGGCCATCGCATCGCCACCGATCCTTCCTTGCCCTTCAAAATCAATTGTCACGATTCCGTGAACGCTGCCCGCACGATTCATTGCGATGGTTTGCTCAATGGAGGAGGCGAGCGCTTCCAGTTGAAGGCTGTTTCGGGAAATATCGCGTTGCGGCTGGGCGACCCGGAGATGGAATCGAGCGCCGCCTCTCCCGCCGGCTGGATGCGGGGCGGCCTGACCCCTGCTGCCCTGGAGCCTTTGACTTCCAGCGACGGCGATGATTTCACCGACGCCGATGGATTTTTCGCCGAAATGCGCCGGAGAATTCTGGAATCGTGGTGGGGCGGAATTCCGGTCGACGCTGACGAAATGCAGAAGCACATCGAGCGCTCCGTCGCTCCCGTCTATCCGGAAGTGGCGCGCCAGGCGGGTGTGGAAGGCGACGTCGTCTTGCGCGTCTACGTTTCCAGCAGCGGCCGAGTCACCGATTTGAAAGTTCTCGACGGTCCGCCCATTTTGGCGCGCGCCGCGGTCGAAGCCGTGCAGCAATGGCAGTATCAAGCCCCAAGGATGAATGGCCGCCCGGCCAATGTGGTGACCACCCTCGTCGTCTCCTTCCGCCTGCACTGAGGCATCGCAACGATCTCCACTGTTTTCCGATAACTGGCCGTCCCGCCGAACTACTTCGCTAGTGCTTGCTTCGATGTGGGAGTAAACTCCGACCATATTTGTTCAGACGCCGCCGGCGCTCATTTGCCACTTTGCAAAAGGGAGCAGCTCGATGACAAAAGCAATTCTCGTTCCATCGCATCCGTTGCGAAAAATCCTCTCGCGGCGCCTCGCCTCGCGGCCGCTGCGTCGCTGTCTGATGGCGGCGATGATTGCAGTCATCGCGTTCGTCGCCATACTTGTTCTGCCAGTTGGCAGCGCTCTGGCCCAACAGGCGCCGCTTCACCTCAATCCCGCCGTTGAAAAACTCGCTCGCGGAGAAGCCATCATCGGCACGCAAACCGACGACATGTCGCTGCAGAATTGCCACTCGCTCGCGCGCCTCGATTTCGACTACGCCTATGTGGACATGGAGCATGGGCCGCTGAATCTCGATGGCCTGGCCTATTGCGTGGCCGCCATGGTCGACAAGGCCGCGATTCTCAAGAAGGGCAACGCGCAACCGAAGGTGGCCCTGTTCGCGCGATTCCCGCCGTATGGCCGCGATCTCGAAAGCAACGACTGGATCGTCAAGCAGGCGCTGGACATGGGCCTGATGGGCGTAATCTTCAATGGCGTGGAGAACAAGGAGCAAATGACGCGCCTGATCCGGTTCATGCGCTACCCGCAGCAGAAAACGTCGAAGTACCAACAGCCGCCCGGATTGCGCGGGTACGCTCCGGGGAATGCGGTTTTTGCGTGGGGCGTCTCCGCGGCGGAGTACGAACGGCATGCCGACGTTTGGCCGCTCAATCCGGAGGGTGACCTGCTCGCCATTCCCATGATCGAAACGCTGGAGGGCTTGAAGAACGTCGACGAGATTGCGGCTGTTCCGGGCGTCGGCGCGATCTTCATCGGCGCGGGAGGAGATTTGCACCAATATCTTGGCGTGCCGCAAGATTCGCCCGAAGTGGAACAGGCGCGTCAGACAATTCTCGCGGCGTGCAAAGCCCACAACGTCGCGTGCGGCATCACTGCGCTCACCAAGGCCGATGTGGATAAAAGGCTCAAAGAGGGTTGGAAAATGATCCGAACGGGGCGTGGAGAGTGATCGTCTCTGGAAATTTAGGCGCGCCATTCCTGCTCAAGACCACATAAGAGCATACTGGGATATGTTGAATCGCAACCGAGCGCAGGTTGCCGCGGTGCACCTATGATCCCCACTCTTGAGACGCCGAGACTCTTATTGCGGCCATTGGAACTGGCCGACGCGGAGCAGGCCCAAATCCTGTTTCCGCACTGGGAGATCGTGAGGTATTTGGACAAGATTGTGCCCTGGCCCTATCCGCCCGACGGCGCCCATACGTGGTACCGCGACTTCGCTCTTCCGGCAATGGAGCGCGGCGAGGAATGGCACTGGACGATCCGCCTCAAGAGTTCTTCCGCTTCCCTGATCGGATGCATCAGCCTGAAGAACAAGGAGAACAAGAATCGCGGTTTCTGGCTGGGACTGCCATGGCAGGGACAAGGTTTCATGTCAGAGGCTTGCGATGCGGTCACGGATTATTGGTTCGATGTTCTGAAGTTTCCAGTCCTCCGCGCTCCGAAAGCTGCGGTGAACGCGGCATCGCGGCGCATCTCCGAAAAGTCCGGCATGCGAATCGTTGCGACCAAAGAGGGCGAATACGTCTCAGGCCGTTTCCAGTCTGAAATTTGGGAAATCACAGCCGAGGAATGGCATGCGCGCAGGATGGCTCGCGGAAGCAAAGGCATGGCTTGATGAATGGTTTCATCAGCAGGCGGCCTGAACCGTGCGCGTGGCCAGCGTCAATTGCCGGCTTACTCCCGTTCGATGATGGCGTTCGAGGAGGGCACTTCGAGCCGCATCATGCGGTGGTTTGAGTCCAGATAAACCATGATTTCCAGGTCCGGGGAACTGACCCGCAGCGCTTCGTATTTCCCGATTCCACTCTGCTGCTGGCCCAGCGATTCCACCGAAATCGTTCCCGGAACCATATCTTGCGGGATGACCACTGGAAACGTCTGCTTGCCGCGGGTCTTCCAGTCGTATATCCGCGCGAGCACTCCGAATTGGTAATAGAGATTATTGTCGAGCACCGCGATGCGCGGCGAAGTGAACACGAAATCCTTGCGCAATAGCGAGGGCATCCCGAAATCGCCCGAGCATTTTGCCGTCCCGCTCACAAAATCGACCGACCCGGTGGCTTTCTTCTGAGCCTCCGCGGACCATTCGTAACGGATGGGTGTGCCGTCCGCTGCGAGGCTAAGCTGGCCCGTGGCCTTGATGTCCGCGCTGCCGGGCGCGTGCGCGCTCGTCGAACTGCGCTCGACCCAGCCGCCGCCGCTCTGGGAAATCTCGAAGTCCTCGCTGCCCACCGGCTGCCCATTGATCAGGATGCGGAGTTTCCCCTTGTCGGCGGAAAACACGGATGCGTCCGCTGGGATCGGGGCGCGCGGACTGAACCCAGCGCGGCTGGGGCGCGCCGCCAGGACTGCGGCCGCGAGGGCCAATGCCAGCGCGGGTCCAAGCAGACGCTTCGCGAAATATTTATCACGTTTCATGACAATGGCGCTCCGGGAAGATTTCCGCCGGCGTGGGCTTGGGGCGAACGCCCGAAAATTCCCAGGGCCAGAATTTGCTCGACGACGCGCATGGGTTCTCCGCCGCTCTCGATGCGATAATCGGCCTGCCGGTAATGCGGCAAGCGTTCCTCGTAGAGTTTACGAAAACTCGCTGCATCGCGGAAGAGCGGACGGTCGCCCATGAGTACACACCGCTGCAACAGATCTTCCTCCGCGCAATCCAGCCAGATGACCACGGCTCCCGCGCCACGCTGCGCCGCGCCAAGTTCGCGGATGAGCGCGGCATTGCGCGGCTGCGCGAACGTGCCGCCGCCGAGCGCCAGAACCAGCCGCGTATTCCGCTCCGACGCCGATCCCAGAAGGCGCGCCAAGCATTGGTGTTCGATCTCGCGAAACACCGCCTCGCCTTTTTGCGCGAAGATTTGTGAGATGGACAGGCCGGATTCGCTTTCGATTTCCGCGTCGAGATCGGCGAAGTGCCACGCCAGCTGGGCGGCGAGCATGCGCCCGACCGTGCTCTTGCCCGAGCCCATGAATCCGGTCAGACACACCACGCGGTATTCCGGGACAGGCCCTGGTGCGGGCGTGTTTGATGGGGATAAATCCTGCAAGCGATTCGGTGTTCCGGCGGGCTGCAAGTACCTGCCTCGCCGGCAGGCGGGCAGCCCGCGCCCTGAGCGTTAGTCACGCTTGAGAATCTTGATTGTACCACTAAAGGAAGAGAGCTCGACCTTCGCGTGCCCTTCGTTCATCGTGCCGATGAATCCGTGGCCCCATTTGGATGCGGGGTGTGGGGTTCCGTGCGTATCCGGCTTGAACGTAGCCTGATTGATCACCTCGCCTTTGAGCGAGTTTGCGTTGACGTCGAAGGAGTCGCTCGAAGAGAAGTGAACTTCAATGGTGCCGCTGAAATTCTTCATGATGTAAATGCCGCGGCTCAGAAAGCTGCCGTCAAACAGGATATTGCCGGAGGAGGTCTGGACGCGCACGCTGTCGAGGGTAGGCGTGATCATCTGCACATTGCCGCTGATCGAGTTGGCTTCCAGCTTGCCCGAGCACCGCGTGCAGAGCAGCGAGCCGTCAATCGTTTTGACCACCATGTAGCCGTCCACGTCGGAGAGTTGGAGATTCGCGCCGACGGTGTCGAACGTCATGTCCCCATGGACGCTGTCGACGGTCACGTTCCCGGAGTCGGTTCGCACGCTGAGTTCGCTCTCGACGGGAACGGTGATCTCGAAGTCGGTCTTGCTGTCGTCCGCCGCAATCCCGTCCTCGTTCGCCTGCGCGGACACTTCGACCCGGTTTCCGGCGGCTTCGGTTTCCACAACCGATTTTCCGGACGCATTCGTCCAGGCCACCAGCACTTCATTCTTGGTCCAGGCCTTCACCTGGATCCGCCCGCTTGAATTCCGCACCATGATCTTCGGCTTGCTCTGCACCGGGAAATGTTTCTCGATGCGGTCCGCGTGCGCGGGAGATGCGGCGAGAATGAATCCCGCCATGACCGCGCCTAGGGCGCCAAAACGTACTGGGATACGGGTGCGGGCTGTACTTGCAGCCCGCAGATATGAAGTCGCGTTCACTGCAGTCCTCCCGGCATGCTGCGGTTCATGGCCGTGGCCAAAAGCTCCGCTTTCTGCTGATAGGCTCCGTAGAGATATTCCCGAGCCATCTGATTGTCAGGCTGTTCGCGTACGCTCTTTTCACATATCGCGATAAAGTTGTCAACAATTTGAAGGTTCCGGCGGATGGAAGCGGTTACGGCGGTGTCCTGCCTTTGCAGGCCCGGAATCGAGTCGCTTCCCACGGTCAGAACTTCTTCCTTGAAAACACTGTCCGCAGCGGGAACGGGAGAAGTCTCTTGCTGAATCGCCAATTGAGAGTGGACGGACGTCTGCGCAAAATTCGATAAGTAGCCGATCGTTGAAGCCGCGGCCAGCACGAGCCCCAGGAACGCACCGGCAACGGCGGGGTGTTGAAAAACGGACCACCAGCCGGAGCTTGCGCGGCTTGCGCTCCGCGGAGCCTCCTGCGGGTCGAGGATCAGCCGCTCCGCTTCGAGCTGGTTGCGCAGCGAGATCCACACGCGCTCGGGAGGAGCAATCTCGTCATGGCCCAGCTCCAACGCCATGTCGTGGATGGCGCCGAAATCCGCCGAAAGGGCGCGGCACGCCTCGCAGGTTTCCAGGTGAGCGAGCGCCGGCTTCGGCAGCGCGCCTTCGTCCTGCTGTTCTAAAATCTGTTCGAACTGTTCACAGTGCATGTTCATGTTCGTTCTTCTTTCCGCACTTCATTCCTTCGTTGTTTCAATTCTTGTTCCACGTCTTACTCCAACCCCTAACCTCCACCATCTAGCTTCCAGAACTCTTCGCCGCCTGGCGTTCCTGTCGCGCCATGTCCCGCAAGGTCTCCTGCAAGAGTTCGCGCAACCTCATGCGCGCTTTGTGCAACTGCGATTTGGAATTTCCGATGGAGCATTCCATCAGCCCGGCAATCTCGTTGTGTTCAAATCCTTGCACATCGTGGAGCACGAACACCTGCTTGTAACCCGGGGGCAATTGTTCGATGGCCCGCTCCAAATGGACTCGGTCGATGGAACCGGAAAGCAACAGGTCGGGTGCGCCAATTTCTCTTCGCGGTCCGCTCGACTCGTCCTCCGGATCGGTCGATTCCTCCAGCGAAGTTTCCGGCAGCGTTTTCTTCCGCAGCTTCATCAAGACTACGTTCACAGCGAGACGATGCAGCCAGGTTGAAAATGCTGACTCTCCCCGAAACGTCCCAATCTTGCGAAACAACTGCAAGAAGGCGTCCTGAGTCAGGTCCTCCGCTTCGGCCGTGTTTCCGACCATGCGCAGACACAATGCATACACCCGACGGCTATGAAGCCGATAGATTCGCTCAAAGGCGCCAGCGTCGCCCTGTTGGGCGAGGCGTATGGCCTCAGCCTCTGTCATTTCGCTGGTTTCCGTGCGTCTCGTGCGGGTCACCGTACCCGTTCGGGATGCATCCATCGTTTGGGATGCGACCCCTGCTCCTTAAGTTGCACGCGTCCTTTATAGACTGTGCTGGATTAATCCCGGTTTCCTGTTTCGGAAGACGGTCGGACCTGGGTGACGAACTTCTTCGCAATGCTCTATTCACTTCCGAATGACGGCATGTGTCCAAAATCAATCGGAGGATGGGACGGAACCAAGTTGACGAGCTTCTGCCGGAACGTTTCCAACTCCTCGGGGGGAAGGGCGCAGAAAAATGACTTCAGAAGGATCGTGGTCTCTCCCATGCACGTATTTAGATCATAACCAAGGACTTCCAGGAGCTGAAAGGCTTGATCCGGGAACTCGGAAGCTCCCTCGGCAATGCCGGCGAGGATGGCGCGCGCTTCCGTCTGCAAATCTTCGTTGATTTCGCCCAGGGATTGGAGCTTGTGAAAGAAGCGCGTCCTTTCCCGGAATACAACCCTGGCGAGCAGGTTGTTCATGATGGCAACCCTCTGAGCGGCTGCCCCTCGAAAATTGGCGGGAGACAGGGGCATTACGTTCGGTAGAGTCCCAAAATGGACGCCGTGATCCCTGATCGTGCAAATCACATGGCCGACGCGGACTGCCAGGCGATCGAACAGTCCTGCAATGATGGTTACCCTTTCCTTTGCGGAGTCGAATTGCCCTCCTTTGCAAAGCGAGAGGGCCTCGTCCAGGCTAATGCTCAAAATGAAGTTGGAAGTTTCCAAATCATGCCGCGTGGCGTCGAAAAGCTGGTCCATTTCATTGGGAATCCAGGCGGACCAGTCCTCGCGCACAGTACGTGAACGTTGGCCTGCGCGTTTGGCGCGCGTCATCCCCAAGGCCCCCCACTTAGGCCCATATAATACCATACGAGGCAAGCTTCCTGGTTTCATGGCCTTCGAGCGTTTAGGATCGCGTCATCGGAGCGAGCTACACCGATTTCGTTAGCCCGCCATCGACTCGAATATTTTGGCCGGTGATATACGAAGCCTCTTCCGACAGAAGAAAACAAACAACTCTAGCTATCTCATCATATTCCCCAGGTCGTCCCATGGGGACGGAGCTCACAATGTCTGGTCTGGCTGGTCCGGTCTGGTGAGGAAGAACGATCCCCGGCAGTACGCAGTTAATCCGAATACCGTGTTCCGCATAACGATCGGCATACAACTTGGTCCATGCCCCTAAAGCTGCTCTGTATGTGGAACCGATGGGGAATCGCGCATCAGGTTCATACGCATCGGCAGCATAAATGTTCACTATCGCGCCCTGGCGCTGTTCCATCATTTTGGGCGTTACAAGCCTTGCCATGGTTATCACGTTAAGAAGTATCAGGTCCAAGTCAGCGTGCCATTGATCATCGCTAAGATCGAGCAGATCAGATTGAGCGGGATCGCCAGTGTTATTTACAACAGCGTCGATTCGTCCATAAGTCGCAACGTCTGCGTCACCAAACCTCTGAGGTCTGCTTCAACGGTCACAGATCCTTGGCGTCCTATACCGTTGAGTTCACGGGCTAGATGAACCGCATCTTGTGATCGAGAGATCAAAGCAACGCGATAGCCTTTGGCCGCTAGACCACGAGCACACGCTGCGCCAATGCCTCGTCCTGCCGCAGTCACAATAGCTACTTGTTGGTCCATGTATTCACTCGCTTCGATACCTTATACATTATTGGAGCTGTTCTGCGGTCATTTTCGAGCATCCGATCGCGGATACTACCGTTGATATAAGGCCCTGATCGCGCACGCGCTGCTTTGCTATACTCGCGGCGATGGCCAAAGCTGCTGCTGCGAAAAAAATCTTTCTTGTCGATGCGATGGGATTCATCTTCCGCGCCTACTTTGCGCCTATGGCGCGGCTGAACAGCCCTGCGGGCGTGCCCACCAAGGTGCCCTACCTGTTCTCGAACATGCTGCGCAAGCTGGCCAAAGAGCACGCGCCGGATTATCTCGCCGTGGTGTTTGACACGAAGGAACCCACGTTTCGCGACAAACTTTTTGACAAGTACAAGGCGCAGCGCCCGCCGATGCCCGAGGATCTTTCCGTGCAGCTGCCCTACGTGCGGCGGATGTGCGAAGCCATGCGGCTGCCGATTCTCGAATTTCCGGGCTTTGAGGCGGACGATGTGATCGGCGCGCTCTCAAAACAGGCGGCGAAAAAGGGGCTCGACGTGTCCATCGTGACGAGCGACAAGGACATGATGCAACTTGTCGGCGGGAGCGTGCGCGTGCTGCGTCCCGGCGCAGGGCCGGACAAAACCGATCTCGTCGTGGACGCGGCGAAGGTGGAAGAAATTATGGGCGTGCCGCCCGGAAAAGTCGCCGACGTGATGGCATTGATGGGCGATTCGATCGACAACATTCCCGGCGCGAAAGGGATCGGGGAAAAAGGGGCGAAGGAACTCATTCGCCGGTTTGGATCGGCGGAAGCGGCGCTGGAACGCGCGAAGGAAGTCGAAGGAAAGCGCTACCGCGAGGCGCTCGAAAACAGCCGCGAAGCGGTGGTGATGTCGAAGCAGCTCGCCGTCATCGATACGGCCGCGCCGGTGAAGCTTGTGCTCGACGATCTTCGCGCGAGCGATCCGGACGTGGAAGCCTTGCGCGCGCTTTACGCGGAGCTGGGATTTACTTCTCTGCTTCGCGATCTGCCTGCCGCGCCGGCTGCCGCGTCCGCCACGCCGAGCGATTCCGCGGCGCTGGAATCTCCCGCGGCGCTCAAGAAATATCTGAGCGCTATTCCGCGAAGCGCCGAAACCGCGGTTTGGCTGACTCTCGCCGAGGGCGAGGACGAACGCGAGGAAGAAGGTTTCGGCTCGCAGATCGCAGCGGTCGAGATTTCGCCGAAGCCGGGCGTTTCGCGGACGGCGGAGCTCGACGCCAAGGGAGAGATGCGCGGCGCGCTTGCGGAATTTCTCCGCGACCCCGCGCGACCGAAAATCGTGCACGACCCGAAACTCGTCGAGCTGCTGGCCGGGCCCGTCGCCGGAATCCGCCACGCGACGATGCTCTATTCCTATCTGCTGCGCCCGACGACGGCGAAACACAGCCTGGCCGACGCGATATTGCGGCAGGAAAGCGTCACGCTCTCCGGCGCTCCCGGGGAGCACGCGGAACATTTGCAGCGCCTCGCGCCGTTCTTGCGGAAGGAAGTGGAGGCGCAAGGGCTCGCGGAACTATACGAGACGATCGATCTGCCGCTCGCGCCGGTCCTCGCCGCGATGGAGCGCGACGGCGTGCGCGTCAATCCCAAAGAGCTCGACGCGATGTCCAAAACGATGGAGCGCGAAATTCGCACGCTCGAAAAATCAATCTGGAAACTGGCCGGGACGGAATTCAACGTCAATTCGCCGCAGCAACTGGCTGAAATTTTGTTCGACAAGATGGGTTTGACGCTCGGCGGAAGGCGCCGGGGAAAACCGCGCTCCACCGCCGCGGACGTGCTTGAAGAGCTGGCGCTCTTGCACGAATTGCCGCGCAAAGTCCTCGAATATCGCGAACTCACCAAGCTCAAGTCCACGTACGTCGACGCGCTGCCGAAACTCATTCACGCCGGGACCGGCCGGCTGCACACCAGCTTCAGCCAGACCACCGCGGCCACGGGCCGGCTCAGCTCCTCGGACCCGAACCTGCAGAATATTCCCGTGCGTTCGGAGTTGGGCCGGCAGATTCGCGCCGCGTTCGTGGCAAGCCCGGGCAACACACTGCTTTCCGCCGACTATTCGCAGATCGAGTTACGCATCCTGGCCCATTTCTCGAAGGACCCCGTGCTGATCGAGGCGTTCCGCACCGGGCAGGACATTCACGCGCGCACCGCCGAGGAAGTTTTCCGCGTCGGGCCGATGGCGCAAAACGCCGAGCACCGCCGCGCGGCCAAGGCCATCAACTTCGGCATCATCTACGGACAAACGCCGTTCGGCCTCGCGGCGCAGCTGGGCATCGACCAAAAGGAAGCCGCGCGATTCATCGCCGCCTACTTCGCGCGCTATCGCGGGGTGAAGGAATATCTCGAGCATTCGCTCGCCGAAGCACGCAAGGCGGGCGTCACGCGCACGATGTTTGGACGCATTCGCCCTGTCCCGGAAATTACTTCAACGCAATTCAACCTGCGGAATTTCGCGGAACGCACCGCGCTCAACACGCCGCTGCAGGGCACCGCCGCCGACCTGATCAAGCTCGCCATGATCGCGATCGCGCGCCAGCTCGCGGAACAAAAGTTTGAAACCAAGATGATCCTGCAGGTGCACGACGAATTGCTGTTTGAAGCCCCGCACGATGAAATGGACCGTCTGCGCCCTCTGGTGCGCAAGGCAATGGAACACGTGCACAAACTCGCCGTGCCGCTCGTCGTGGACTTGAAAGCCGGCCCCAATTGGCGCGACATGAAGTAGAGGGGGGCAGATTGCAGAATCTTTGCACGTCTTATCGAAATCTGAGCGCTGGACTGGACTGTCTCGGGAGTCTCAACGACTGTACCGGAAGTCAAACATCGACCTGATCGCCCGATCAGGATTGACGCATTCGAGTAGTACCTTCCTTTATATTCTCGGCACTGACTGGGGATGTGGCCTACTAATGGCTAATGTAAATCCCGGTTCTGGAAGGAGCAGAGATGAGAAAACAATGGACAGTTGCAGCCGCCGTGTTGATCGTCTTTTTCAGTGTTTTTGGAGCCGCAGCGCAAGACCCTCAGGGCGCAGGCGCAGAAAAAACAGCTCGAAGCTCGGATCCTCCGCGCTCTTACAATCCAATCAAGTGGATGAAGAAAGGCCCGAACACGACGACAGAGAAGCCGAAGAAAACGAAGGATAAAAAATCTTCAGGAAAGTCTGCAGCCCCAGACACCCAGGCTCCGCCGCCGAAGGTTTGATCACGGAGAAGATTTTCCTCGATAGTTCGCAATAAGTCTTATCGGAATGTGGCTCGCTCCGAGGGCCACTTTCCGGTCAGGCTTGCGATGGCGCTCCCCGCTACTTCAATGCGATTTTCTTCTCGGGATCGGACCGGACAATCAGGTACGTAATGTCACCTTCGGCACTCGCCCAGCCATGCGGCACGCCGCCGGGGATGATGACCACGTCGCCCTTGGAGAGCCGCCGCGAAACGCCGCCCTCAATGCCGTTGCTGCCGAGGTCCGTCCAATTGCCGAGAGTCGACTGGCGCGGGGTTGTGGGCGCCTTCAGCGTACCGCCGGTTACCAGGACTCCGGCGCCGTCGAGCATGATGTACGTCTCCGCGGCGTTCGTTTGATGCACGGTCGCGGTGATGGGGGCGTTCTTCGGGCGAAAAACGCCAAACACGCCGACGTGGTAGCCTCCGGCGTCGACCACGCGGATGGGCCGATCGCTGTTGCGGTCCTGAGGCGCGCCTTTGATGAACACCTGGACATCGGCGGCAGTAATATCGGTGGCAGCCTTGGGCACCTGGGCCTTCGCCGAAGATGCGATGAGCAATACGAGAATCCCCAAAATGATGTTGCGCATGAGACGTCTCCTCTCTGCTTGCAATCGTTGCGGGCAACTGGCCTGTTTGCCGGCGGAGGATAGCACATTCCGGGGCAATCCCTGTGCTACTCTGTGTTTCCGAGCAAGGGTGGCGGTCGGGAGGATGACTCATGAAACACGCGCCAGGATTTCTGACGCTAGTAAATGAAGCGAAGGCTCGCGTGAAGGAATTGAGTTTTCGCGAGGTGAAGCAGCGGCTCGACGCCGGCGAAAAATTCACGCTGGTGGATGTTCGCGAAGACAACGAATGGGCGCGCGGCCACCTGCCCGGGGCCATTCATCTCGGCAAGGGCGTGATCGAGCGCGACATCGAAATGGCCGTTCCCGACAAGTCCGCCACGCTGGTCCTGTATTGCGGCGGAGGTTTCCGGTCCGCCCTCGCCGCGGATAGCCTGCAAAAGATGGGCTACACCAATTGCATTTCCATGGACGGCGGCTGGCGCTCCTGGACCGAGGCGGGTTTTCCCACAGAAAAAGAATGAACCAGCAGGCAGGGCAGATCGCATCGCAAAATGCGATGGCATGACCGGAACCTTCAGGAAGCCGAAATCTCCAGAAATGCGCTGGCAGTGAGAATTTGAATCCCTCGAAAGGGGTGGAGCACGATCAAGTCGGCGTCGCCGGTGACAATGTATTCTGCGTGCCCGCATACGGCAAGTTCCAGGAACTTATCGTCCTTTGGATCGCGGCAGGCAACGATTTGCTCTTTGATGTCGACCCATTCGGCCTCGCGAGTCAAAGCGGCTAGAAAGCGTCGAATATCTTCCTCATTGAAGTATCGTCGGAATTGTTTTCTCCTCAAAACATCGTAAAGTTCGGCGAGGACAGCAAAGGAGAGCAGGATTTTTCCGCTCCGTAGTGCGAAATCAAGAGCCCTTCGAGGTTTCGAATCGTTCAGGAGCAATGCACTTACAAGCACGCTGGTGTCAAAAACGCATCGCAACTATTCGCCCTTGAGCAAGGAATCCAACAATTCGGGAGTGAGTCCGCGTGCTCTTGCTTTCTGTCCTACTTCATCCAGGATTTGTTCCAGTGGCGGATTATCGCCAAAGGTCAGCTCGCGGAGCCATAGCCCCAATAAAGCCTGTATCTTTCGTTTTTGATCAGGACCAGCCGAGTCATAAGCCTTCGCCGTTTGGGGATCAAGTGGAATCGTAATAGTGGGGTTAGCCATATTCCTACACGACCTTCGCCTATTGTACGGTGTCCGATGGAAATCATGGAATAAAATCTTTCCCCGCAGGCTTGCGCGATTTGCGTACAATGATTATCTTTTAAGGATTCGCGAGGACGTTGCGAAGCCGCTGGGGCGTGGTCCAATTGGTAGGACACCTCACTGTTAATGAGGACGGTGTTGGTTCGAGTCCAACCGCCCCAGCCAAATTTTTCCCCTCCGGACGGCCCGCATCCCTTCCATTCGCTCCAAATTACAAGGATGTTAGACAAAGTTGCACGACTTCCGGAAGTCTCCGTGCCCTCTGTGTTCTCTATGTTAAAAAGTTCTTGTTATTTTGCGGAGGTCGCGTGCGCGTACTTCCGCCGATAGGTATGGTCCATTGGGTGTGGTTTTGGGGTAGGCGGCGGAAGCAGGTCGGAGGGAAGATCGTGCCGGCCCAGCCCTCAATCCCCTAAAGGGATCCTCGGCTCGTCTTCCCTCCTACGGTTCTTACTGTTTGCACGCGGCAGGCCAAACACAAGACGCTGAAAACACAGTGTTTTGTTTTGCGTACCCCGGGTAAAAAAAGCCAGGGCGCGGGAAAATTTTCCGGAGGGGAATTATTTGCATGAGGAAAACGCTTTAGAAGCCCCGCAAAGCGTCGTTTGCCTGGGAAAATTGTTTCCCGTTTGCAAAGATTCTGCGGGACCGTGACGATTCGCGACAAACTGGAACCCCCGCAGGCGCAATTGACTCCCTCTCCGCAGCCTGCTACGTTGTAGGATTACGATGGGCGTATTTTACCCGCAGTGTGCTGGACCGGCAGTGGGGGCGGTCTTCGCAATATGGGCCTGACGAAAATAGTCATCCGGGGCGCGCGCCAGCACAACCTGAAAAACATCAGCCTCGAAATTCCGCGCAACACGCTGACCGTGATCACCGGGCTTTCGGGCTCGGGAAAATCGTCGCTCGCGTTTGACACGATTTACGCCGAGGGCCAGCGCCGCTACGTCGAATCGCTCTCCGCGTACGCGCGGCAATTCCTCGACCAGATGGAGCGTCCGGAAGTGGATTCCATCGAAGGCCTCTCCCCTTCGATCGCCATCGAGCAGAAGACGACGACGCGTTCGCCGCGCTCCACGGTGGGCACGATCACTGAAGTCTACGATTACCTGCGCGTGGTCTACAGCTCGATCGGCACGCCGCACTGCCCGAAATGCGGCAAGCCGATTTCGCGCCAGTCCACCGACCAGATCGTGCGCTCGATCCTGCAAGGCGAGCTGGCCAAGAGCGGCGACCGCGTGATGATCCTCGCGCCCATCGTGCGCGGGAGAAAGGGCGAGTACCGCGTCGAGCTGGAAAAATTGGCGCGCGACGGCTTCGTGCGCGCGCGCATCGACGGCGACCTTTGCCCGCTCGACGATCCGCCGCGCCTCGACAAGCGCAAGAATCACACCATCGAAGTCCTGATCGACCGCCTACTCGTGAAGCCCGGGATCGCGGGCCGGCTCGAGCAATCCATCGCCACGGCGCTCAAGCTGGCCAAAGGACTCGTCACCGTCGTCGTGGTTGGCGGGACCGAGCAAGTCTTCTCCGAAAAAATGGCCTGCAGCGAATGCGGCATTTCCGTGCCGCAGCTCGAGCCGCGCTCGTTCAGCTTCAATTCGCCGTACGGAGCTTGCCCGGCGTGCAACGGTCTCGGCTCGAAATACGATTTCGATCCGTCGAAGGTGATTGTCGACTGGACGCGGCCTCTCTTTGAAGGCGGACTCGGTCCCGGGTCGGGCTCCGTGTTCTTGAGGCGCAACCTGGAGCTGGGCGCGATGGCGCACGGGTTCGACCTCGCGACGCCGTTTGAAAAATTTCCGCGCGACGTGCAGAACCTGATCCTCTACGGCAATCCGCCCTCGAATGCAAAGAGCAATGGTGGCGCTTCGTCCCGGGGAGCCGCCGCGAAGGTCGCCGGAAAAGCTCTTCCCGGACTGCATTTCCAGGGCGTGGTCGGCTTTCTCGAATCGAACTTCGAGGAATCGGAGTCGGATACCTACCGCGAGTGGATCACGCAGTACATGTCGCCCGTGCCGTGCGCGGTCTGCGGCGAGCAGCGATTGCGGCCGGAAAGCCTGGCCGTGAAAGTGGGCGGCCGTTCCATCGCCGAGTTTACCGGCCTCGCGATTTCCGACGCGCGTCCCGCAGTGGATAAGATTCGCAAAGGCTTGACCGAGCGGCAGATGGACATCGCCGGCCGCGCCCTCGCCGAAATCGCCGCGCGCCTCGATTTTCTGCTCGCCGTCGGACTCGGCTACCTCAGCCTGGATCGCTCCGCCGCAACGCTTTCCGGCGGCGAGGCGCAGCGCATTCGCCTGGCGACGCAGATCGGCTCCCAACTACGGGGCGTGCTCTACGTGCTGGACGAGCCTTCCATCGGCCTGCACGCGCGCGACAACGATCGCCTGATCACTTCGCTCGAAAAATTGCGCGACCTGGGCAACACCGTGCTCGTCGTCGAGCACGACGAGGAAACCATTCGCCGCGCGAACTACGTGGTGGACCTCGGCCCCGGCGCGGGCAACGCTGGCGGGTACCTCGTCGCCAAGGGCCGCCCCGAAGAAATCGAGCGCAGCGCCGATTCGCTGACGGGCCGTTACCTGCGCGGCGAATTGAAGATCGCCGTGCCGCACCAGCGCCGCGCGCCCGCCAGTGGGAAGTCGATTCGCATCCTTGGTTGTGAAGCGAATAATTTGAAAGACGTGGATCTTGAACTGCCGCTCGGGCTGCTCACCGTCGTGACAGGCGTATCCGGCTCGGGGAAATCCACTTTGGTAAACGACATTCTCTATCGCGCGCTCGCGCAGTCGCTCTACCGCTCGATGGAACGACCCGGCGCATTCCGCGAAATCCAGGGCGCGGAAAGAATCGACAAAGTGATCGAGATCGATCAGGCGCCCATCGGCCGCACGCCGCGCTCGAATCCCGCGACCTACACCGGCGTCTTCGCGCCGATCCGCGAACTCTTCGCCATGCTCCCCGAATCGCGCGAGCGCGGCTACAAGCCGGGCCGCTTCAGCTTCAACGTGAAGGGCGGCCGCTGCGAAGCCTGCCAGGGCGACGGCCTGCGCCGCATCGAAATGAATTTCCTGCCCGACGTGTACGTCACCTGCGAAGTCTGCCGAGGCCGCCGCTACAACGCCGAGACGCTTTCCGTGCGCTACAAAGGCCACTCGATTTCCGACCTGCTGGACATGCAGATCGCCGACGCGCTGAAAATTCTGGAAAATATCCCGCAGATTCGCGTGAAGCTCGAAACGTTGGTGGACGTCGGCCTCGGCTACATCCAGCTGGGCCAATCGTCCACCACGCTTTCCGGCGGCGAGGCGCAGCGCATCAAGCTCGCTAAAGAGCTTTCCAAACGCCAGACCGGCCGCACCCTCTACATTCTGGACGAGCCCACCACCGGCCTGCACTTCGACGACGTAAAAAAACTCCTCGACGTCCTGAACCGCCTCGCCGACCTCGGCAACACCGTCCTCGTCATCGAGCACCACCTCGACGTAATCAAGCAAGCCGACTGGATCATCGATCTCGGCCCCGAAGGCGGCGAAGGCGGCGGCCGCATCGTCGCGCAAGGCACGCCCGAGCAGGTTGCCAAGGTGAAAAAATCGTATACGGGGCAGGTGCTTGCGCGGGTTTTGAATGGGGCGAATGGGAATCACATTTCCTGACAACAGGTGTGATCAGACGCCGCCAGTTTAGTTTAATCTACTCTAGGTTTACTTACGGAATGATAGCCCGACAAACCAGTTTCGACGAGGTGGCACGCCAATCTTCAGATGGGCAAGTAATTGGCGTCGATCTAGCTACGCTGGTCCAGCGCCTTCTTTTGTTTGATACGGTAGTGGTCAAATCGCGCCGGTTGGCGGAAATCCCTGAGTTCATTCGAGCCTTTGGGAAAACGGGCTTTCTCAACTTGGTGAATTCCGGCGTGCTTAGAATCTCCTACGAAATCACCCAAATTATTGGTGATCCTGTGCATGGCGGAGTTCGAGAACAGCCTCTCTCTCACTTCACATTCGGCAGAATCGACTTCCACAACAGGGAAGATGATCTTAAATCTCTACTGCGGCCGCTTCAGGGGATACCAGGATTGAAGGACAGAGAACGGGATGCACTGGAGGAAACGATCATAAAGGGATTGGTCAGGCCATCCCCGGATTACGGCACTCAGCTTCTCACCCAATTCGAATGTGACCTTCGGAATAATACACCTGCCCTTGTGGCTGCGATCAAGAATCAACTGAAGATTCAGCTCGGCACTGAAGGCCCGTTCAACGCATCTGTCGAAGAAAAAGCTGAACGCATTTTCTTTGTGAGAAATGACTTCCCGACCGCGTTCGGAATTTCTGATCAGAAGGCACACGAAATCTTGAGTCGATCCATATTTGCGGTCGCACATCTCAATCAACGCCTCGCGGACATGGCCGCTTACTCGGCTGTCTCGGGGTTCGCGGAATCGGAAGCATCACTCCTATTCGGCAAGTTTGCCGGTATTTTTGCGCCTCTGAATCCTCGACCCTTGGAAGAGGAGTTTAAACGAGTGATCAGGATTGCAGACCTTCCGAACGTGCTACCAAGTAATAAGATCGATGTTCAGGCCCTGCTTAAGGCGCGAGACAGTATTGAATGCCGTGAATTTCGGTCGTGGCTCTCAAATCTTGGACCGTTGAGCGGCCTAGAAATTACAGAAATGGTAAGCGGGGTCCGAAACAAAGCGGCTTCAGTAATACAGAGCGGTCCAGCAAAATTTGTGCGGTATATGGCGGCGACAGCAATCGGTCTGATCCCCGGGTACGGTCAAATCGCAGGTGTGGCCGTGGGGGGCGCTGATTCATTTTTGGTTGATAGAATGCTTAAGGAATCGAATGTATACGCGTTCCTTACTAGGACGTACCCTTCGCTCTTCGATGCCACATATTGAGGGAGTGGGACTGACGGGACGGGTGGCCCACGGCGGGTGGGCCACGTTATATCACTTTCAGATTAATTCGCGCGCAGCGTTGGATGATAGCGCCACAATACGTCAGCCTTGAGTTATGGGCTTGGGTTTTCGGGTGCCCGTTCCTTCGCGGGGTTCGAAGGGACGGGGTTTTGATTTGGGCTGACAAGCGGGAGAGAAAAGTCAAAAGCCTCAGGTTTTTCTAAGGATTGAGCAGGACGGACTGCATCACTTTTGTCGCCATGCCTCGATCGAACGTAACGAGGGTTAGCTGCGCGGCCATCGCGAATGCGGCAAGATACGAATCGGCCCAGTCCTTCGGAGCGGCTTGACCCGATTGCGTCAAAGCGCGAAACGGCGGTTCGATCTCCGGAGGCTCGTCCAAAAAACTGACTCGTTCATCCTGCAGCCAACGGTCATACGTTTTCCATGCCTCTGCTTGACCCATCGCTTCATTCTGGCCCATCACCGCCTCCAGGGTCAGGAGCCGCAGCAAACCCAATTGCGTGAATCTGCAAAAGAACAGGCGCCCCGACCCGCCAATCGATGCGAACCATTTCGTCGCGCGGGTGTGATGGACGTGCCTCTCGATCGTGAGCGCGATCCAGACGTTGATGTCAGGGAAAAGAAATGAGGTCGTAGATTTTGGCATTGTCAAGATGGAGCGTGCCCGGCTCCTTCGATGGTACGAGCGGAAGTTTTACCCTCCGGCCGCGCCTCCGCCGAGGCGTTTTCAAGACCTGCTCCACTCCACGCAAGATCAATTCCTTGGCGGAACGGCCTTCGCTCGCGGCGCGAGACTTGAGCCGGCGGTAAACAGGGTCCGGGATGTCCACGGTCGTTCGCATAATTTTATGCTACCATATTTATGGTCGATGATTCAATCCACTCGCTAACCTGTGTGCGCAAGTTTCATGGCCGTTACGAGAATGGGTTTGGCCCAGTCCGGAGTCATGGATAGATCGCACGAGTCCACGATCTTTCCCCGGTTCATGTGCAGCAGCAGTTTTGGCCGCGGAGCGGCGCCCTTTCGCGGATCACCCTCCTCACTGTTGTCGAAGACGCGAAGCTCCGCGAGCTTCGGCATGAGGTCCACGAGATTTAGGACGCTCTTCTCATACCGCTCGCGGATCTTGGCTTCAGGGATGTCGTGTCCGCCTGCCGCGACCCTGGAACGCACCCGGGCGATATGGAGCTCCGGGGTGGCCAGGCCTACGTACCAGATGCGCACTTCCATCTTTTCGGAGAGGGCTCGATGGAGCAGGGCGGCGATAGTGTGTCCCCCAAGCGTCGTTTCGAAGGCGAAGTCCAATCGTTCGGAGATGGCGCGTTCCAACAATCGTTTTCCCTGGCGCCAGGCGGCGCTGTTCGCTGCCTCCTGGGTCATGCCGGGATTCGCGGAACGGAACCGCAGAGCCGCCTCGTCCGGATTGAAATAGTCGGCGCCGCTTTCGCGGAACATCGCGCCGCCCAGGCTGCTCTTGCCCGCGCCATTCGTTCCGGCCAAAACGTAGAGGCAGGGAATGTGCGCCCGACCCGTCATGTTTGATCAGATATGTTTGCCCGGGAACGTTTGCGCGCCGCGTCTACGGCAGCCTTTCCGAGTTGCTTCGGCGAGGCGTCGAACGCGGCCTTTCTTCCGGCGCGCGCCTTGGCAGTTTGCATGCGCGCGAGCAAGGCATCGAATTCGCCGTTGAGAGCGTCAAGCCTGGACTGCGCCGCGCCCGAGAGCGCGCCGTATTCCTCCATCGAGAGCAGGACCGCCCTGGGAGTCTCGTGCCTGGTGATCAGAACCATGCCTCCCTGTAGGACGCTGTCGAGAACTTCTCCCAGTTTGTTCTTGGCCTCGGTCGCGCTGATTTTGATCGGCTCCTCTCCCCGGCGATTGCGAATCGCGGGCGCCGAATTTCGTCTTAAACGATTGCGCTGACTGGCCAAGGCCACTCTCCCCTCGATCAAATGGCAGCCGCTCGGATGCGCTGCATTGATTACACATTTTAGCTAATTTGCCCAAAATAGTCAAACTAGATGGCGGGCGGGTGTCACCGGCTTTGCGGGATTTTGAATTTGCGGGCGCCCGGGAATGGCGGACGCCCTTAACAGGCTGCGGAAAAACTCAAAGCGCTGTCATTCTGAGCGAAGCGAAGAATCTCTCCTTGATTGTTTTCTTATACTTAAATCGAAGAGAGATTCTTCGCTTCGCTCAGAATGACAAAACAAGACATTTTTTCCGCAACCTGTTAAGTAAGAAAGCTTCCGGATTGCGGTTAGCCCTTTTTGGTCAGTTCGGTGTAGATCACTTCGGTCAGGGTGGCGAAAGTCGGTCCGCCATTCGGATTGGGCGGCGGCGCGGCGGTGGGCTCGCCAAACGAGGTTTTGACGTCGTCGAGTGACTTGCCCTGCGCAACCATGGCCTTGATCTTGTTGTACTTGTCCTGAACGAGGTCGATCTTTTTCTGAATGTCGGCCTTGGTCATCATTTCGCCGTGGCCGGTCAGGTAGGTATCCGCGTCAAGAGCAAGCATGCCTTTGGCATTTTCGATCCATCCGAGGGTGGAGCCGTGCTTTTCGAGGTGAATCAAAACGTCGGGGCGGTTGGAGATCAGCATGTCGCCGCCGAAGACGATTTTTTCGTCGGGGAGATAGACGACGGTGTCGCCGCTGGTGTGGCCCGGCGCCCAGTGGTGAAGAACGATATGGACGCCGTCGACGGTCAGCTTATCGGTCTTGTCGTACGTTTTGGTGGGAAGGCGATTTTGGGGCGCGGGGTTTTTGCCGCCGGCGGACTCTTCCATTTCCTTTTTGCAGTTTGCCTGGGCAATGATGGTTAAGCCATCCGGAAATGCGGCCAGCCCGTTTACGTGGTCGCCGTCACTGTGAGTGATAAAAACCGTATTCACGGCCTTGGGTGTGATTTTGGCGATTTCGGCGATCACGCCCTTTTCCGAATCCACCGTGGTCTTGGTATCCACGACAATCACGCCGGTCGTGCCCACAATGAAGCCGTCATTGGAGCCCGCCCCGCCCTGAACCCAGTACACATTGCCCTTGACGTTGGTCACTTTGAGGGGTGGAGGCTGCTGCTGCGCCCCGGCCACCTGGGCAAATAAGCAGAGAGCCGCAACCGCCGCGAGCCCGAGAACTGGTCTTTTCACATTCTTCATGAATTCCTCCTCCAACATCCTTCTTCTTCCGCAGTGGCGAACCCTCTGCCGCGTTCCGGATCCAGTCCGCCGCCTTGGTTCATGGACGCAAATCCGCGAATTTCCGTTTCATCTTCTGGAAAAGCGATCTTATGGAGTCTCGGGCTGATTAGATGACGTTATCGGTTCCCACTTCCGAGATAATTGGTAGGTCGGAGGCCCGGGCTTTCCCGTACTTACGCGTAACTGTGCCCTTCCACAACAAGGATTTGAAGCGCAGGACACTCGCGTCGACCATCGAGCAGGCAGGGGCGGGTGGCGCGGGCTTCAGCCTGCGGGTTCTGGACGTTGCATGGCCAAAACCCCACAGGCTGAAGCCTGTGCCACTGATTAGATTTGTCCGTACCCGCCGTCCACGTTGATTTCCACACCGGTGATGTACGACGCATCTTGCGAAGCCAGAAATGCCACCGTGGCCGCCACTTCCTCCGGCTGTCCGAATCGCTTCATCGGGACCCGCTGAACGACTCCCTTTGCGAATTCGTCGATGGCTTCCTGGGGCAGGCCGGTCCTGCCGAAAATCGGCGTTTCGATCGGGCCCGGCGCAACGGTGTTTACGCGGATGCCGCGGTCCACGAGTTCGGCGGCCGCGGTTCTCGCGAGAGATCGCAGGGCCGCTTTCGTTCCCGAGTAGGCGCTGGCGCCGATGGTGCCGTTGCTATCCACCACGCTTGTATTCAGGATGATCGATGCGCCGTCGTTCAGATACGGCAACGCTTTCTGGATCGTGAAGTAGGCGCCCTTGATGTTGATGTCATATTGTTCGTCGAAGGCGCTTTCGGAGGTGTCGGCGAGCGGAGCGAACTTGGCGACTCCCGCGTTCACGAACAACACGTCAATTTTTCCCAGCTTCCGCGAAACTTCCGCAAACAGGCTGTCGATGTCCGCGAGGTTGGCCACGTCCGACTGGACGGCCAGCACGCCGTTGCCGATCGTTTGCACCGCTTCCGCCAGCGTTTTTTTGCTGCGGCCCGAGATGGCTACTCGCGCTCCTTCTTCCTGAAAACGTTTCGCTGTCGCGAGGCCGATGCCGCTGTTTCCGCCCGTCACTACCGCTACTTTTCCTTCGAGTCTTTTCATTTGGAACTCCTTTTGCTCGTCGATTTTCCGGCCGGCCTGGTCCGGAGACATCCCTGCCGACGTGGCCGGCATCACAATGATTTCGATACTTAGATGATTATCGAAATGATAGGATGCAGGTTTTGCGGCCTTATTTTCCGGGATGGACTTCCGGCTGACGCCGGGAACGATGATTTCGTTACACTTGGAGTAATCCCATGAACCGTTCCGAGATCGAAAAGATATCGAAGGCCCTGGCCGACGAGACCCGCCTCAGGATTTTTGAGGCCATCTCGGCAACCAAGCGCATGACCTGCGGCGAAATTGTCTCGATGCGCGGCGTGACGCCCGCAACGGTCTCCCACCATCTCAAGATTCTGAGCGAAGCCGGGCTGATCGCCTGCCGCCGCGAAGGGCAGTTCGTGCATAGCCACGCGGTCCCAGAAACCATAACCGCTTACGCACGGGCGCTCGCAAAAATCGCGCGCGGGAAAAAAGCAACTCCCCGCCGCTGATTGGCGCTGATATTTGTGGGAACTTGGGGGCAATTCGTACACTTCGCGGCCACACTCCCAGAAGCTCCCCCGCACTTGCGCGCGGCGAAAACTGCCGCTAGAGTGATTGGAGTGTCCTTGCGCGCCTGTACCCACCGCAGCGCCTTGCCACTTTGAAATGGCTTACAACGATCACAGCCCGTCCAGTGCAGCGCCCGTCAGGGCTCGTTCGAATGATCCCCTGGACAGCGCCTCGGAAGAGGTTCCCCCCACACCGATGGAACCCTCCGCTATGGGGCCTCGAGACCCCGCGCCGGAGAATCTGCCGGAAATAATTCTCCCGCCGGCCGCGCCGCAGTTCCGTGCTGGAATCTCCGACGATCTGCGCGTGCCGTGGGGATGGCTGGAGGTGGCGCTGCTCGTAGTTCTCGGCGTGATTGGCAGCGTTGTGATCACCTGGGGGATGGCGCAGATTGCGGTGCGGTTTTTCGGCGTGAATTCGAACGATCTGTTTGGGGAAACGATGAGCACGGCGAAGTCGCTTGTGGTGCTCCTCAGCCAGGCCCTGCTCGACGGCTTCGCGATCCTGTATCTTTACCTGATGGTTGTTGCGCGAACGGCCGCGCCGTTCTGGCCGTCGATCGGCTGGCGCGAGATGCGTCCGGGCGCGGGAAAAATTCGCGACAGGGCGCTGCAATTCCTGGCGGGCGGCGCGGTGCTGGCCATAGTGGTTTCCTTCACGGGCGGGTTTCTCAATTCGAAAGTAACGCTCCCGGTCGAGGAGCTATTGAAGGCGCGCGTCAGCATTTTGCTATTCGGCGTATTGGGCGTGCTGGTTGCGCCAGTCGTGGAAGAAACGATCTTCCGCGGGTTTCTTTATCCGGTGATTGCGCGCCGGCTGGGAGTCGCCGCCGGGGTGGCGATCACGGGGACGCTTTTCGGGTTGATGCACGCGGCGCAGTTGTGGGGCGGATGGGGACAGATCGCGCTCTTGATTCTGGTGGGCGTCGTGCTGACGTGGGTGCGCGCGCGGACCGGCACCGTGGCGGCCAGTTATTTTGTGCACCTCGGTTACAATGGCCTGCAGCTCGTCGGCTATCTGATCTATGTCGTCAGCGGAGTGCATCACTGAACAGGCTGCGCAGAAACCTAAATTTCAGAGGATTTGTAGCGCTCGCCTTCAGGCGAGCATTTGCTTGGAGCGAAAGTGCTCGCCTGAAGGCGAGCGCTACATGACCCAGTATGGTCACACGGAGTCTGGAGCACCCGGAGGCAAGTTGGAAATTCTATGAATGTCGCACAGCCCATTGAATGGACCGGCAAGGGTGTGGTCATGCTCGACCAGAGGCGCTTGCCGGGAGAAGTGATCCATCACACCTACACGGACTATCGCGACGTCGCGGCGGCGATCAAGGACATGGTGATTCGCGGCGCGCCGGCGATTGGCGTGGCCGCGGCGATGGGCGTGGCGATCGGCGTCGAGCGATCGAACGCGCGCACGCTCGATGAGCTTCGCGCGGAGTTTTCCGGCATCTGCCGGACGATCCAGCAAACGCGGCCCACGGCGGTGGACCTGTTCTGGGCCATCGAACGCATGACGCGCCGGTTCGAGCAACTCTCGGCGGCGAACTCGCCGCTCGATGCCATGCGGCGCGCGATGGTGGAAGAAGCGCGCGCGATCCATGCCGAAAAGCGCGCCATCGACGAAGCGATGGGCCGCTTCGGCGCGGAATTGATGCCTGCCGCGGGTCAGATCATGACGCAATGCAACGCCGGAGCGCTCGCCACCGCAGGGATCGGCTCGGCGCTGGGCGTGATTCGCGTGGCGATCGAGCAGGGCCATAAGCTGAGCGTGCTCGTTCCGGAAACGCGGCCCTACCTGCAGGGGGCGCGCCTCACCGCGTGGGAGTTGCACGAAGGCGGAGTCCCCCTAACGCTCATCACAGACAACATGGTGGGACATTTCATGAAGGCGGGAAAAGTGGACGCGGTCGTCGTGGGCGCGGACCGCATCGCCGCCAATGGAGACACGGCTAACAAGATTGGCACCTATCAAATCGCCGTCCTGGCGCGCGAGCATGGCGTGCCGTTCTACGTCGCCGCGCCGGTTTCTACTTTCGACTTGTCCATAGCGACTGGCGAGCAGATCCCGATCGAAGAGCGTCCCGCCGAAGAGGTGACGCATATTCGCGGCGTGCGCATCGCGCCCGATGTCCCCGCGGCGCATCCGGCCTTCAACGTCACGCCCGCTCGCTTGATTACCGGCATCATTTGCGAGCGCGGCGTCGCGCGCGCGCCGTACACGGAGTCGTTGCGGCGCTTAGCGGAGTCGGTTGCAATTGCAACGCCTGGATAGTCCCGGTAACGTGCAGATGGCAAGGTTACTTGCTCTGCTTCGATTTCTCGTCGGTCTGATCCCAAACATAGCCGCAGGATTGGCAATTCCACCGTCGGCAGCTGATCTGGATGGGGAGGCCGAGAAGGAATGTGCTGGCATACGTTGCAGGCTTGTTCAAGTCCTCGTAGGAAATATCGAGAGATTGACATTGCGGACAGCGCGGCTGTTCAAAATCTTCGGCGCCTTCAACGCTAAACTTCTCTGGAATCTCCTGGCTCAAGATTTGAGCGGCGGCTTCGGCATCCTCCCGATTGACGCAAAGCTTGACCCCGCCCAACAGGTTGGACCACAACCAATCCATACGAATCGTGGTCTCGTCAATCAGAAAGCTTTCTACTCCTGCTGACTCAAGAAAGCTTTTGGCGAGGAGAGCTTCTGGCAAGTCTCTAAATTTGCGAAGAGTGACCACATTGCTCAGTTGACCTTCCGGGGCCGCAGGCGCAGCCGTAGCCAGCTCAAATTCCAGTCCCCTTCGCACCAGTTCCGCGCGCAACAACTCTTTTCCTGTCTCGGTCAGTGACCATGCTTCATCGGCGAGGGTTTTCAATTCACTATCGCTCATGCTCGCGTACAGCTGGGCGATTTGGTTCCGTTTCTCTTCAGAATTATCCATTCTGGCGGAATCATAAGTTAAACCGAGTAATTAACCAAGCAGAGAACAGAATGGATTCTTCCATTGGGATTTTATTAGAGCGGAGCGAATTATGCGATCAAGTGCCTGCCAGAACCACGTACTGCTCTTTCGTAAGTGGGACAACGGAGAGCCTTCCCATGCGCACAAGTGGAGAATCCTTGAAGATTTTGTTCGCCTTGATTTCTTCGAGTGACACCTGTTTTGCGAGAGCTTTGCCCGCTTTGATTTTGACTATTGGATTTTTTGGATCCGAAGCGTCGACTGAAACTACCGTAGCGGTTCCGACTGCGCTTTTTCGCCCTCCGGTTTCGTAGATGATCAGCCTTGCGCCGGGACTCATTTCGCGCAGGTTCTTCACTGCGGCCGGATTGGACACGCCTTCCCACTCGGTCGCGGCGTCCCGCTGAAGGTCGGCGAAGGAATATTCCGAAGGTTCCGTCTTGAGCAGATAATCCTGGGACATGAAGTTCACCTCCATTCAGGCTGCCTATTGTAGCGCCAACCTTCAGGTTGGCACTTTGCAGTCGCGAGCACGCGCCCGCCTGAAGGCGGGCGCTACATGAATCAAAATGCTTTTTGATTGGCGTTCCACGGACAAAACGATATATTCTCCGGAAGTTCGTATCACCACAAAATCATTGGACAGACATTTGGGGCTCCACGCCGCACTTCATGCGTTCGGCGCTAAAGAAGAGCCCACGACTAAAAGCTTAGGGAGGTTCAGATGAAAAAGTTTGCGCTCGTTCTAGCTTTTTTCCTGTGTGCGCCGCTGTCGCTCCTCGCCCAGCAAGGGGCTCCGGAAATACCATTCGATTCCGCGCCCAACGCGCTGAAGCTTCCGGCCGGGATGTATCTCGGCGAAGTTTCCGGCGTGGCCGTGAATTCCAAGGGACACATCTTCATTTTCTCGCGCGGGAACACGACCGGCCCGGCCTACGCCGCCAGCGCCGCGCAGCTTCTGGAATTCGACAAGGACGGCAAATATATTCGCGAGATCGGCCACAATCTCTACGCCTGGTCGTTCGCGCACACGGTGCGGGTCGACAAGGACGACAACATTTGGGCCGCCGACAAAGGCTCCGACATGGTGATCAAGTTCAATCCCGAAGGCCAAGTCATCATGGTGTTCGGGCGCAAGCAGGAAGCCTCCGACGAAGGGACCGAGGCGCTCAAGCATCCCAAGCCTCCGCTGCCCCCGGTCGACGGGATGTTCCGTCAGGTAACCGACATGGCCTGGGACGCGGCCGGCGACACCTTCATCAGCGACGGGTACATCAACTCGCGCGTCGCCAAGTACGACAAGGACGGCAAATGGATCAAGTCGTTTGGCGAGCCCGGCAATGGGCCCGGACAGCTCAACACGCCCCACAGCATCGCCACCGATAACCAGGGGAATGTCTACGTGGCGAACCGCGGCAATTCCCGAATCGAAGTGTTCGACGGCGACGGAAAATATCTGCGCCAGATCAAAATCAGCGAGCCGTTCGATTATGCGAATACGGTCCCGATCCTCGGCAACAAGCCGCCTGTGGATTTGATCGGAACGATGGGGAACGGCGCGCCCTGGACGGTCTGCATCACCCCGGGGCCGAATCAAGTGCTGTACTCGTCGGACGCGTTCCCCGGCCGAGTCTACAAGATCAGCCTGGACGGCAAAGTTCTGGGCAAGTTGGGCGGGACCGGCAGACAGCTCAAACAATTTGGCTGGGTCCACGAAATCGCGTGCCCGTCGGAAAATGAAATCTACGTGGGGGAATTGCTTAACTGGCGCATGCAGAAACTCATGCTGCATCCGGCGAAGTAACCAGTGGCGCAGGCTTCAGCCTGTGGGGTTTAGTCCTTGCAGGATCGAACCCGATAGGCTGAAGCCACCACCCACACAGTACCGATTGCGAAACACCCTCTATCGAGAGGTGCCGGCTTCGCGGACCACTCCCGCTTCGCCTCTTTCCCGCGCCATGTATTGATCGAAGATCCAGCGGTACGTTTTTTCGAGTCCCACTCGCAGCGGCGTGTTCGGCTCCCAGTGGAGATATTTCTGGATCAACGTGTTGTCGCTGTTTCGCCCGTTCACGCCTTTGGGCGCGCTCAGATCGTACCTGCGCTTGAGCTTGATTCCCGCGATGTTCTCGGCGATGTCCACGAGTTGGTTGATCGTTACGGCTTCGCTCGAGCCCAGATTGATCGGTTCCAGGATTTCGGAGTTCGTGATCCTCTGAATGCCGTCGGTGCAGTCGTCGATGAACATGAAACTGCGCGTCTGGACTCCGCTGCCCCAAATTTCAATTTCGTGCTTGCCGGAAACCTTGGCTTCGATCACTTTCCGGCAGATGGCCGCTGGCGCTTTTTCGCGCCCGCCGAACCACGTCCCCCAAGGGCCATAGACATTGTGAAAGCGCGCTACGCGCGTCGTGAGACCGAAATCCTCCATGAAATGCCGGCACATTCTTTCCGAAAATAATTTCTCCCACCCGTAGCCGTCTTCCGCGAGGGCCGGGTAGGCATCTTCTTCCTTGAGGGAAGGAGCCTCGAATGTCTTCTGCTTGTCCCCGTTGTAAACGCATGCGGAAGAAGCGTAAAAGAAGCGCTTGGCGGTCCCATGCTTCACCGCCGCTTGCAACATGTGCGTATTGATCAGCACGGACAGCATGCACAGCGCCTTGTTGTGCTCGATGAAGCCCATGCCGCCCATGTTCGCGGCCAGGTTGTAAATCTCCACCGCGCCCGGGACGGCTTTGTCGCAGTTTTCCTTTAGGTTCAAATCCAGGGACAGATTCTCCACATCCTCGAAGCGCTGATACCATTCGTCGAAAGGCTTGGAATCCACAGCTCGAAGATCGCGGTACCCCTGTTTGCGCAGCAGTGCAATCAGCGCGCCGCCAATAAAGCCGCCCGCCCCAGCCACTAAAATTTTGTCGTTGATTCCCACAGGTTTCCCCCTACTCCAGTGTCATCCCCATGAACGATTTCACCATGCGGAAGATTTATGAGCAACCAATAATTCTGAACATGTAGCACAGCCACTCCTGGCTGTGTGTTTTTTTCAATCAAGGTTTCGTCGAGCACACTATGCGCAGCCCGCAAACCCACACAGGCAAGAGTGCCTGTGCTACTTAAATCGACCCCGAACCAAGATCTTCTACAATCTCCCGCCGATGGCGCGGGGGAAAAGAATGATTTACCCGTGCTCGTGAGATGGGCTGAAAACCGACTGCGGCTTTTTCAAAGGCGGGTCAATAAGCGCCCGGACTTATACTTGACATTTAAGAAACCGATGCTATTATCGTTGGGCTGTACGGTAGCCTGCCTGCTGGACAGGAGGCCTTAGCTCTTTGACAAACTGGGTAAGATGAGATGTGCCAGAACCCGTTCGATTGACCTTGGCATGCAAGTGCCAGGGGATTGAGTGAATCGAGCGATAAAAAGTTCGCTTGGAAAACTTAGGTCCGACTCTCAGAAATGATAGTCGGGCTTTTTTGTTTTCTAAGCAGCCAGTTTCACACGAGAGTTTGATCCTGGCTCAGAGCGAACGCTGGCGGCGTGCTTAACACATGCAAGTCGAGTGCGCAGTTCTCTGTAGCAATACAGGGGATGGGCGCACGGCGCACGGGTGCGTAACACGTGGGCAATCTGCCCTCGGATGGGGGATAACTCGCCGAAAGGCGAGCTAATACCGCATGACATTCCGAAGACTCCGGTCTTTGGACTCAAAGGCCGCAAGGCCGTCTGAGGAGGAGCCCGCGCCCGATTAGCTAGTTGGTGAGGTAACGGCTCACCAAGGCTTTGATCGGTAGCCGGTCTGAGAGGATGGCCGGCCACACTGGAACTGAGACACGGTCCAGACTCCTACGGGAGGCAGCAGTGGGGAATATTGCGCAATGGGCGAAAGCCTGACGCAGCGACGCCGCGTGGGGGATGAAGCTTCTCGGAGTGTAAACCCCTTTCGACCCGGACGAATGACCCGCAAGGGTTTGACGGTACGGGTATAAGAAGCCCCGGCTAACTACGTGCCAGCAGCCGCGGTAATACGTAGGGGGCCAGCGTTGCTCGGAATTACTGGGCGTAAAGGGTTCGTAGGTGGTGCGGCAAGTTGGGAGTGAAATCTCTGGGCTTAACTCAGAGGCTGCTTTCAAAACTGCCGTGCTCGAGTGCGAGAGAGGCCAGTGGAATTGCAGGTGTAGCGGTGAAATGCGTAGATATCTGCAGGAACACCCGTGGCGAAGGCGGCTGGCTGGATCGCAACTGACACTGAGGAACGAAAGCTAGGGGAGCAAACAGGATTAGATACCCTGGTAGTCCTAGCCCTAAACCATCAGAACTTGGGGTGGCCCGCGTAGGCGGGTCGTCCCGTAGCTAACGCGTTAAGTTCTGCGCCTGGGGAGTACGGTCGCAAGACTGAAACTCAAAGGAATTGACGGGGGCCCGCACAAGCGGTGGAACATGTGGTTCAATTCGACGCAACGCGAAGAACCTTACCTGGGCTTGAACCGCTACTGACCAACGGTAGAAATATCGTCTTCCCGCAAGGGACAGTAGTAGAGGTGCTGCATGGCTGTCGTCAGCTCGTGCCGTGAGGTGTTGGGTTAAGTCCCGCAACGAGCGCAACCCTTACTCGTAGTTGCTACCCGCAAGGGAGAACTCTACGAGGACTGCTCCGGATAACGGAGAGGAAGGTGGGGATGACGTCAAGTCAGCACGGCCTTTATGTCCAGGGCTACACACGTGTTACAATGCACGGTACAGACTGTTGCGAACCCGCGAGGGGGAGCTAATCGGATAAAACCGTGCTCAGTTCGGATTGCAGTCTGCAACTCGGCTGCATGAAGCTGGAATCGCTAGTAATGGCGTATCAGATCGACGCCGTGAATACGTTCCCGGGCCTTGTACACACCGCCCGTCACATCACGAAAGTGAGCTGTACTAGAAGTCGCGCAGCTAACCGCAAGGAAGCACGCGCCCAAGGTATGGCCCATGATTGGGGTGAAGTCGTAACAAGGTAGCCGTAGGAGAACCTGCGGCTGGATCACCTCCTTTCTAAACATAGCGGCAAACGATCCTGTGCAGGTGTGCAGGTGAAGTTGCCCAAGCTTCGGAACCTCTCACGGGGATCCGAGGTAATCGCTCGAACGATTCGACCTTCGAGCGGGTTCTGTCAGATCTCATCGCCCGGTTTGTTGAATCCGTCAGCTGAATTGGAAGCCCGTCGATTTACTGACGGGCTTTTTTGTTGATGGCGAAACGACGACCTGCGCTCCACGCCCTGATCCGCCTGCATCAGCTATTTAAGCTGTTTCTGGAGTCAGTCCCTTGCTGAGAGATTCGCATGCTGGGGTACGTCTATCTGCTGGACTCTCTTGTTGCCGTATCTTTCTACCGCCTGTGCAGCCCGGTTTCGAAAAAGGGGAGAAGCCGCAAGCTGAAATCATTCAATACGTTCTCTACAATTTTCGCATTCTCGCGAACTTGTCTCTCCAAGAGCGTCGGACCAAGGTTAGGCAGGACACCATAATGTGCGGCATCATTACGGTCCTCAACGATGTGTGTGATTTGGTCTCTCAATTTTTCGACAGAGCTATAATCCAATCCAAGACCGTCGTACACCTGTCTTATCGCTTCCCAGTCCATCTGATTGAGTTCGCTCTTTCGGTTTATTCCCCTTACCTTTAGGCGTTTCACTAAGGCTTCGCCAAATGGTGATGGGGACGAGATCATTTGGAATGTGACCATGGATTTAAATTGGCGAATATCCTCAGCATTTCTCCATTGGAGCAACCTTGGATTTATGTCACTTAACGGCATGCGCCGATTATTGAGATCGCGAATCACACAGGATGGGGATTCCGATGAAGGTGATCGGGGTTCCGGGCTGATGGTGATCAGCGTTCCGGGATCGAAGTGATCAGTCGTCGGAGCGAAGCGACGCTGGCAGTTGGATTCTCCAAAAAATGATCCCGGTCGTCAAGGGAAAGATCGTCGTCGTCGAAGCTGTGGGAAAGTGGAAATCGCTCCTGCGATTTCCAAGGGCGCCTTTGGCCCGGCTTTTCCACAGCTTTTCGCCCGCCAATGGTTTTTCATTTTTCTCCTTTCTCTCCCGGTTTTTTGCGCATCGATTCACCGCGCATCTCGATCCGATGAGCGTTGTGCACCAGCCGGTCGAGGATCCCGTCGGCTAGCGTGGGATCGCCGATCTGCTCGTGCCAGCGGGACACCGGAAGTTGCGAGGTCAGGATCATCGAACGCGTCTGGTAGCGATCTTCCGCGATCTCCCAGAAGTCTCTGCGCTCGGATTCCGCCAGCGGTGCCATGGCCCAGTCATCGATCACCAGAACGTCGATCCGGTTCAGGCGTTTCAGCAGTTGCCCAAGACTACCATCGGCTCGTGCGAGATTCAGATCGCGGAACAGCGCTGCGGCCCTGGTGTAGTAGACCGCATAGCCGTCTCGGCAGGCTTTCTGCCCGAGTGCCGAAGCTACGTAACTCTTCCCGACACCGGTGGGTCCGAGCACGAAAATGTGTTCGTGGTTCTTTACCCACAGGGACTCTTGGGTCAACGCACGGATCGCACTCTTGTTTAATCCCCGTTCGGCGCGATAGTTGATGTCCTCCACGCAAGCACCTCCCCGCAAGCGCGAGGCTTTTACCCGCCGGGTCAACGCCTGGTTCTCTCGCCAGTTCCATTGCTGGTCGATGAGCAGTGCGAGGCGATCCAGAAAACTCAACTCTCGCGCCGCCTCATCCTGTTCCTGCCGTTCGATGGCTTCGATCATCCCGTGAAGTCTGAGGGCGTGCAGTTTTTCTTTCATCGGTTGTTGGAGCATCGCTCAGACCTCCTCACTGAAGTACCCGGCGCCTCGGATGTTGTCATGGGGCAGAGGCGGAGGAGGAGGAAGAGTCGGCGGTTCGGCCAGTGGTTGCTGGTCGAGCGAGTTCTTCAGGATCGATTTCACGCTCTGGTAGCGGCAGGCTCCAGTCCGCAACGCTCGATCCGCTGCGGCTTCCATCCTTGCGGCCGAGTACTGTTCCGCCAGCCGGATGATCCCCAGACACGATCGATAGCCCATCTCCGGATGCGGCTTCTCGGCCAGGATGCGCTTGAACAGCCGTGCCGTAAGCGGCCCGGTCTGCTCGGCCCACTTCACCATGCGCGAGGGCGTCCACTCCAGATGCGCTTGGTGACTCTTCGGCCGGTGCTCGTTCTCGGTGATAGCTTGGCCGCGGGTGCGACCGCGGAGATGCGAAGCCACGCGCTGCCCTTGATGAAAAATCTCCACCGTGGTCGGCGTGGAGCGGACTTCCACCGGTTCCTGGACCAGCGTGTACGGCACGCTGTAGAAGTTGCCCTCGAAGGCGATGTGGTAGTCGATGTTCACCCGCGCTCGCGACCACTGGCTCATGTCGAACCGTTCGGCGGGCAACGACCGCAGGGCGCTGCGTTCCAGCGCCGCGAACACGCTGGCACGCGATCCCTCGCGCTTGCGGAAGGGCCGCTGGTTCAAGCGCTCCAGCAGTTCCCGGATCGCGCGGTTCACCTCCTCCAACCGGAAAAACTTCCGATGACGCAGGGCCGCGATGATCCAGCGCTCCACGACTTGCACGCCGACTTCCACCTTGGCCTTGTCTCTGGGCCGGTAGGGACGCGCCGGTACCACGCCCACGCCGTAATGCATGGCCAGTTCTTGGTAGGTGGGGTTGAGATCGGGATCGTAGCGGCACGCACGGCTCACTCCGGTGCGCAGGTTATCCGGCACCAGCAACCGCGGAACGCCGCCAAAGTACTCAAAGGCGTGCATGTGGGAACTGAGCCAGGTCGTCAACTGCTGGTCGCGTGTGGCTTCGGCGTAGGTGTAGGAACTGGCGCCCAGCACCATCACGAACAGCGACGCTGGCCAGACCTGGCCGGTCACCGCATCGTGCACCGGAATGGTCGCGCCCGCCCAGTCGATGAAACCCTTCTCCCCGGGTGGATGCTCCTGGCGCAACACCACATCCTGCTTGCCGCGCCAGTGCCGATACAGCTCGCAGAAGCGGCTGTAGCCGTATCCTTCCGGATGCGCCTGCCGGTATTCTTCCCAGACCAACTGCCGCGTCAGATGACGATGCTGCTGCAACTGCTGGTGTAGAGCGGCGAAGTCGGGATGGGCTCGTTCGCGGGCTCGTTCGAGGGGACGCTGGTCTCCGAACAGGGCTTGCTCAATGTGCGGCTCGTCCCAGCCTTCTGGCAACGGCCAGCAAACCCCTGCCGCCGCTGCTTTCTTCAGGTAGCTATGCACCGCTCCTTGACTGATCGAACAAGCTCGGGCGATCTCCCGTTGCCTCAGCCCCAGCTCGAAGCGGAGGCGAAGTACTTCCTTGATCTTGCGCATGGACAATCTCCTGGTTGGCATGCTGTCTCTCCCTCAGTTTCCTGGGGAGAACAGCCTGCCCTCTGTGATGTCCAGCGCTACTTCGTCCCTGTGGAAAACATTCCGGGATCATCCGAATCACCGTTGTGAAAATCGCGATCAATTGATCACGATCAGCTCGGAATCGGTGATCATCTTCCCCCGGAATCCTGATCACGATCATCCCGGAATCGTGATCACGATCGCCCGGAACCGCCGATCACCATCCCCCGGAATCCGCACAGGATGCAAGATCTTTGATTCCCCCTTCCAACTGTGCGTAAACGAGCACTTTCAGCGCGGTAAGCGTGAGCACGTCCGCCCCCAGGCTTCTCGTCTTAATCTTACCGAGGGTGCTCACTCTGGTGTCGCAATACTCGAAGATTCTGTCTTTAAATGTAGCCATTTAACATGACTACTTTGGAAGGTGCTTTGCGAAAACACTGCGTACTTCTTTTATCCTGCCGCGAAGGCGCGGTGCTGCGTTTGCCCCTGGACCAACATTTTCCCTAAATTCGTCATTTTCATGGCCTACGGCGAGATTGAGTATTTCCTTCGCGCGTTCAGGTTGAACCTTTTCGAGCCTATCGACGAGCGGCAGAACGCCCATCGTAACCGCATCGAAGTAGGCGGGGGCTAATCCACCCAGCGCTCTACCGTTCTTATGCTTGACGAACGCCTCGGACCCAATCTTCCCAGCCAATGTTGCGAAGTAATGGTTGAATAAGGGGCGTTCCTGGTCATAGTCAAATTTCACGGTTCCCTTTGCAACAGCTTCACTGTAATCGTCGAGCCAGTCCGAAATGCTGCCCTTGTATGTATCCGCCGAGTTCTTCAGTGCAAAAAACCTCAAAACCAACTCCTGACTCCCCAGACGGTGCTTCGCCTGCTCCGAAAGGGTATCAGTCAACTCTTCAAAGAATGGTTGCTTGGAGCATTCATCCAGAAACGTTAGGAATGCCTCTCCCGTTGGCCCGACAATTCGGAGCGACGCATTCCGTATCTCGTGCGCTTCGGCGGGCGAGCCACCGGCATTTAATCGCTTGAACATTTCATATCGGAGGTTCGGATCGTTGGTGCGGCGAATTACTATGGCTCGGAGCGCCTTACGCTTAAGTTCCAGTTGCAGGACCGGTTCAAGGTCTTGAAACACCTTTCCGTTGAGTGATGGAAGAATGTCACAACCGACTAGCACTGCGGTCAACTCTTGGTCCTCCTCAGCCTCGTGGGGTGTTTTGCCCGTTATGAAACGGATGATTGAGCTGACGCGTTGTAAGCCGTCAATGAGCTCAAGTACGCCGTCCTCGCGTTGGAATAACACTATCTGCGGGATCGGAAGCCCAAGTAGCATCGACTCAATCAGCCTGCTTTGCTGTTCCGGCGTCCATCGAAACATTCTTTGGAATGCCGGCTGTACGTTTATTTCCTTGTCTTGGTGCAGGCGAATCAGTTCCCCAGCTGAAAAGTCAATTACCTCAAATTTTATTTCAGAGGATCGCTGGTCGAGTTCAGTAAGAAGGTTTGACATGGGGTGAATTATAGCTTAAGTCGACAATAGTACGCCTTATTATGAATCCCGCACAACTAAAAGCGGGATGTAGCAGCGGATGGCATCCTTGGCCATGGTTCGTGCGTCCCCCAGCCCCTTGCCTTCCGTCACAAGTCCAGGGAGAGTGGGGACCGTCACGGTGTAGCCGCCATGTTCGTTGGACAGGAAAAAAGCGGTGTATTTGCGCGGCTTGCGTCTGTTTCTTTTCATTTGTTCATTGTAGATCAAGACACACACCCCATTGTGTCATTCTGAGGACCTGGTTTTGGTCCGAAGAATCTCTCTGTTCTGTCTTAAACCGCCGGAGAGATTCTTCGCTTCGCTCAGAATGACAACGTCATGCCGGGTGCGCCAGCCTTTGAATTTGCGGGTGCCCCATCCTTGCGCCTTTTGCAAGGGTGGGGTTTTTGGGGTCCGCCGTCCCGTAAAATCACGCAGGCCACGGAGAGATTCCTCGCTTTGCTCGGTACGACCCGTGCAGCGAAATTGTGCCTGGACAAAAGCGCTTTCAGAGATGACAAAAAGATTCTGCTTCCTATCACCAATCGAGGCGCTGGAGTCCGGCAACAAAATCAAAGTGCTGGTCCCGGCTTACAAGAGGGAGGGAATGCTGGCGGCAGAGCGCGGCGATCCAAAGATCGTTGGTGGGAATGGGCTTGCCTTTTCTTTTCAATTCGAGGCCTATGGCTGAGTAGGATTGGGCAGTCCCATCGTCGATGTCCAGAACCGTCACCGCCGCGATCCATTGGCGAAGCCAGCTCTCATAGCTGGCCCGGTGGCGAGACTGGGCAATGCCAAGCCGGTATTCGCCCAATACGATCACAGGGACAGCAACGCGATGAGCGCCGCCTACCAGTTCCATGGCGGAAGGTTCGCCGTCGGCAACGGCAGATAGCGCATTGGTATCTAGAATCAACGCCACATCTCCACATCGATCTTCTCCGAATCCTCCGCGATCAAGCGGTTGATGCGAAGCGTCTCCTTGTGCAAGCGCTTCAACTTGCCCATATGTTTCAGCCAGGGCTTCTCGCCGGGCCGAACCTCGGCTGCCAGTTTGTCCTTGACCGCTTCGGTCACAAACTCACGCAACGGAATTCCTCTCGCCGCGGCCTCTGATTTCGCGCGGCGAAAAACGGGATCAGGAATTTCCAGTGTTGTCTTCATAACACCATGTTCCCATATTTATGGGAGCCGGTCAACCGGGCCTGGGGTTCGGGCGCTCCGTCCTTTGACGGGATGGGCCCACGGCGACGTTTCCCTAAGGCGTAATCACGTCCAGGTCGCGGCCGATGATCACCGGGCCGGAGTATTTTTCCCGGATCTCGCGCACCATGTCGTCCTCCTTGGCATTTCCGAGCAACGTCCAGTGCGTCAGGATGAGCATTTTAGCTTTGGCCCTTGCCGCGATTTCTCCAAGCTCCGGGGCGCTGGTGTGGAACTCACTTTCGTACTTCATCCATTGGTCGACTGGCACCGAAGGTTTCGAGGGATTCTGCGCTCTTCCCGAATACACTTCGTGAATCAAGGCGTCGCAGCCTGAACAGGCCTCGACCACCGACTCGGCGGGCGACGTGTCTCCCGAAATGACGATGGATTTTCCTGCTGCGTCGAAGCGGTATCCCAGAGCTTCCTTCCAGGAACCGTGCTTTACAAGAAAAGCCTTCACGCTGACGTTCCCGTCCTGATAGATATTTCCCGGCTGCACGTCGTGCGCGTCGACTTTGTAGCCGGTCGTGTTGCCGCCTTCGAGTCCGGTTGTACGAATGTGAATGTCTTCCTTAAAAGCCTCGAGAATGTGAGCGGCCATTTCTTTCGTGCCTTCCGGTCCGTACAGGCGTAGCGGCGTCATCCGCTCCTGAATCCAAGGAGTAAGAATCAGGTCAGGCAGACCGAGCGTGTGGTCGCTGTGCAAGTGCGTCAGGAACGCAATATCCAGCTCGGCGGGCCGCAGAGCGGGAATCCCGCGCTGGAAAACCGAATTGGCTTGGCGGACAACGCCCGATCCGGAATCCACCAAGTAGGCCTTCCCATTAACAACGATTGCCAGCGCAGGGCCCTGGCGATCCGCATTGGGAACCGGGGTTCCTGTTCCCAGAAAGGCGATCTCGACGCTTCCGGAAGTCGGTGCGGGCGTCGCGGATCGCTGCGACTGCGCGCCAAGCGAAACTGCGGCTGCGACGCACGCGATGAGATACAAAAGAGAATTCAAATAATTTGCGACGGGTCGAATTCGCATCTGTGAACCTCCTCGAAAAGTAGCACAGCCACTCCTGGCTGTGAGGTTTTCGTGATCGATAGCGCCACGGATGCGCGAAAGTTGAGAAAACCACACAGCCAAGAGTGGCTGTGCTACGAAGCCTCTCCCCCTGCATGAAGCAGGCGCATCAGGCCCACGGCGGCGTGAGAGAGCCGCGCACCGCGGCGCGAAACTAAGTACAAAGAGCGCGGCATCTTGAGTTGCCGGATGCGGACTTCGGCAAGCTGCTTGCGTTCCACTTCCCAGCGGACGCACATGCGCGGGACGATCGCCACGCCCATGCCCATTTGTACGAAACGTTTGATGCTTTCGATCGTGGGCATTTCGATGTCGCGATGCAGTGGAACACGATGTTTCTCGAACAGTTGAATGACGCGCGAGCGGTAGGGCGACTCCACGTTGTGCGCGATGAACGTTTCCTCGCCCAATTCCTTGATGTCCACCGAGCGGCGGCGCGCCAGGGCGTGCTTGGGCGGGACGACGAACGTCAACTCGTCGCTCAGGATTTCCACGGCCGCGAGCTTCGCGTCCTGCGGCACGTAGGAGACGGTGCCGAGGTCCAGGCGATAATTCAGAACCTCCTGCGGGATGTCGCGCGAAAGCGTGCGGTGCATGATCAGCTTCACGCCGGGGTACAGTTTCCGGTAGCGCGCTAGGGTAGGGAGCAGCGCGTGGATCGAGCTTTCGTTTACTCCCAGGCGAAGTTCGCCGCGGCCCAGGTTTCCCAAGTCCTCCATGCCCTTCTGGATTTCGTCGCGGAGGTTGAGCAGGCGCTCGGCGTAATCGCGCAGCAGTTCGCCGGCGTCGGTGAGTTTTACCTGGCGGGCGCCGCGGACCAGCAGCGGCTGGCCTACCGATTCCTCGAGCTTGCGGATGACGATGCTCACCGCCGGCTGCGTGCGGTAGAGTTTCTCCGCGGCGCGAGAGAAGCTTTGTTCTTTTGCCACAGTGAGAAATACGTGCAACTGGGATAGGTCCATGGGTCCTTTCAAGTGGAACAGGCTTCAGCCTGTGGGGTTTAGTCCTTGGAAGAGCTAAGAGCCACAGGCTGAAGCCTGTTCCACTTGTGCCTCAATAGATCCATAACGAGAGTTTATGGAATGCCCATGTATTATAAATCAGAAGTGGAATTCAAGATAGGTGGATCAAACGGTGGCGCGGCCGGATCTTGTTGTGAAGTACGCTGCGATAAACAAGAAAGCAAAAATCCAGTCCACCGAGCCGATGGCAAAAGTGGATAGCGCGACCCGGCCCTGCCAGAGTAAGACGATCAACGCCGTCCCCCACGCGACTTTTTCAAGAATGGACGGGAGGATCATGGGGCGGTATCGCACGGGATCGGCCGACAGCACCAGAAAAAGCACTTGCCATGCCAGACCCGCCCCCACAAATCCATAGAAATATTCCGGATGGGTGATGGCGGGTGGCGTGTCCTGCCCGATTCTGTTCGCCAGGAAATACATCGGCGAGAGGACCAGCAAACCGTAAATTCCCGCGACGAGAAAAGCGACCTTCGCGAATCGCATTGTCCCTCTCCTCACGGTCCTACGACATCGGATGAAGCGGCCACGGGGCGCGATTCCTATTTCGATTCCGATCGTCGTCTGGGCCACCAGCGGTGACAATAGAAGGCACGTCGCGGCAAACCAAGCGATGTTGGCTTTCATGAGTTTCCATCATTTCGGCCGTCTATCTATCCCGGATCGAAGATTCTGTTAACAATTCGTGTAAACCATTTTAAAGCATATACATAGGGCTATCCCGCAGGCTCCATTTAAGGGGCCCGCCAGACCCTAAATTGACCTTGTAACATAGAATTAACATTCCTCTCATGGGCCATTAAGGCCCCACCGATAGTGTCCTGTGAGCCCAGAGGTGTCCCGGAAGTGCACCGATTTGAAAATGGGGAATCCCGCCCTTCCGAGATGAGGTCTTGCACCTAAGCGCTCTGCGGCGCAGCAGTCGGAGTGGGCCTTTCTTTGGTGGAGATGAGGCCATCACAAGCAAGCGATCTCGTTCAAATAGCGCGGTGAAAGTTTTCGGAACGGGTAGCAGTCCCAATTCAGAGTTTATGGATGAAAACTAGTCATAGGACTTCATTTTCAGGAGGAAATGAAATGCGAGTATTCGCAGCAGTGTTGCTGGGCATGAGTCTCGCGGCATCGCCGCTTCTGGCGCGCAATGCCGGCGAAACCGGGAAGGAAGACACGCCCGTAGCAGCAAGTAGCGCTTCAGCCGTTCCAGACAAGCCTGTGGCAGTAAAGCCAGAGGCGCCTGCCGTGGAAAGCGAAGTGCAGGAACTTCGCAACTTGGTGGAGGAGCAAAGGGCGGAACTTGAGTCGCAGCGCGCCGCGCTGAAAGCGGCGGAAGCCAAGATGACGGAACTGGAAGAAAGAATGAGCCCGTCTCCCACTCAGCCAGCCGCGGCCTCTGCACCGGCTGTGGAAACGGTCGCCTCTCCTGCAATCGGTCCGGCGAACGCGTCGAACGTAACGCCGGCTGAGGCGAATCCCAGCCAACGAACCGCCCAGACCGACACCTATGGCAGTGACCAGCCAAGCTCGTGGAAATTTAAGGGTGTGACATTTACGCCGGGCGGGTTCTTCGCGGCAGAGTCGGTGTGGCGCCAGCGCGCACTGAGCGCGGACGTCAATACTCCCTTCACCTCGACTCCCCTGCCAGGAAGCTCGCAATACAACGTCGGCGAATTCAACGCCAGCGGCCGCCAGTCGCGAATCGCCATGCTGGTCCAGGGCGACGCCCACAACGTCAAGCTCGGCGGGTACTATGAGGCTGACTTCCTTTCGGCCGGGTCAACATCGAACGATAACCAAAGCAACAGCTACACCCTGCGTCAGCGGCAATTCTGGGCGCAGGCCGCGTTCAATAGCGGCTTTACACTCACCGGCGGCCAGATGTGGTCGCTCGTCACGCAAACGGCAAAAGGTCTCGACAACCGCACCGAAGTTCTGCCGGAAACCATCGACGCCCAGTACTCGGTCGGCTTCAGCTGGGCCCGCCAGTACGGGGTGCGCTTTGTGGAGAACTTCAACAACAAGGTTTGGCTGGGCATGTCGGTCGAAGAAGCTCAGACAACAATTAAGGTTGGGGGCACGACCACTCCGTTCCTTGTGGGCGCGCCCGGCAATGGCGGAGGCCTCTACAATACGGTCACAGGGACGAACTACTCGTTCAACATGGCCCCAGATTTTGTGGTCAAGGCTGCATTCGAGCCCGGATTCGGCCACTACGAGGTCTTCGGTCTGGTCAGCACATTCCGCGACCGCATTTTCCCGACGGGAGTAGCGCCGTCCAACTCTAAAACGTTTGGGGGCGGCGGCGGCGCCAATGCCTGGTTCCCGTTTGATAATGGCAAAGTTAATTTTGGTCTTCACGCTCTGGTCGGAGATGGTGTCGGCCGTTACGGGAGCGCCGGTGTGGCTCCGGACGCGACTCTGCGGCCCGATGGAACTCTCGCCCCGATCCGCAGCTATCAGGGTTTGGCCACGCTGGCGATCCACGACAAGAAGTGGGACGTCTACTTCCACGGAGGCGAGGAATACGCGGCTCGGACTCAGTTCATTTCCGGTGCGCCGACGGTGCCTATCCCGAACGAAGGCTTCGGCGCGATTGGCTTTGACAACTCCGGTTGCTGGACCGAACCTAATCCCGGCTCCGGCGGGTATGCACCCGGTTCACTGGGCAGTTGCAGCGGGAATATCAAGGACGTCTTCGAAGGTACCGCCGGGCTGTGGTACAGCTTCTTCTCCGGCCCATACGGCACCCTCAAACTCGGGCTGCAGTACTCGTACGTGAAACTCAACACATGGACTGGCTTGGGCTCCACTGGTGTGTGCGCATCGAGTGCGAACCCGAGTTGCACTCCGAACTCCAACAACAATATGGTGTTCACTTCGCTTCGCTACTACATCCCGTAACGTCGGCCTACAGGCGGGGAGGCGCACTGTCGCCTCCCCGCAGCTTTTCCCCATTTCAGATCATCCCATCTTGTAGAGAGTGAGATTTCTCACCTCCAGTACCGCCCGCCCCGGTTACCCAGGCGTCTGGCCACTTGTGGCGGTACCTCGCCCGCGCGACAATTCCCGTAAGCGGAGGTCGCGCGCCGCCGGGACGAGTAGAGAGGAAGTCACAAGCATGAAGTTCACAAACATGAAGCATTGTTGGGTCATCCTTATCGCCATGCTCGCTGCCGGGTCGGCCCCACCCAAGGCAGCCACCGCGATTCCCACTGGCACGATTCTTCCCGTCCGTCTGAATTCGACGATTTCCTCGGCGAATAGCAAGGCTGGCGACAAAATTTCGGCAACCGTCATGCAGAACGTGCCTCTCCCATCAGGAGAGGAAATAAATCGAGGCGCGAAACTAACGGGCGAAGTGGTCGGTGTAACTCGGGCTACCGACACCCAACCCGGCCAAGTCACGCTGCGATGGAAAACAATCACTCTGGACAACAAAATTGTCACAATTCAAACGAATCTACGTGCTGTGGCGACTATGATGGAAGTCGAACAGGCAGGCATTCCCCCGATGGGCCCCGACCGGGGCACGCCGCCTTCGGACTATTCCACCGAGCAGGTCGGCGGAGAAACTGTCTATCGAATCGGAGGCGTCGTTGCGTCCGGCGCGCAGATAGTAGGCAAGCAGGTCGCTAATGGCATTCTCGCCTCTCCAAGTCCGGATTCTGTTCGCGGATGCCGCGGGCAAGTGGACGGCGAAGCAGTGCAGGCAGCGTTTTGGGTCTTCTCCTCTGACGCGTGCGGCTCATACGGAACCGACGAAATCAGAATCGTGCACGCAGGGCGAACCGATCCAAAGGGGGAAATCGAGCTGGCTGCTACTCGCGGTGAAGTCAAACTGCGGTCGGGGGGCGGCATGTTGCTCCGGGTGGAATAGCAGTAAGAATCGATCGTAACCAAGCCCAGCGATGTCACACGTCGTAATCCATGGTAAAAGGGCGGCCCTTGCCCTGGTTGGAAATCGCGCCTTTACGAACAGAAGACGCACACTGGGGAAGGTAGTTGTGTGCAAATCGAGGTTTGCTTCCGCTAGGGGATTCTTAGCAACACTACAGCGCGCCGAAATGGGGCATGGCAAGCACCGCGCGAGTCATGGTCACCAGTCACGATTTATGCGGCGTCTGGGTCGTAGTTCAAATTGGGGGCGAGCCAACGCTCGACGGTGCGCAGGTCAAGGCCTTTGCGGCGGGCGTAATCCTCGACCTGGTCGCGGCCAATTTTTCCCACGGCAAAATATTTCGATTCGGGATGCGAAAAGTAGAAGCCGCTCACCGAGGCCGCCGGATACATCGCGAAATTTTCCGTCAGCGTGATGCCCGTGTTTTTTTCCGCGCAGAGCAGGTCGAAGAGCATGCGTTTTTCGGTGTGGTCGGGCAAAGCAGGATAGCCCGGCGCGGGGCGAATGCCGCGATAACGTTCGTGGACGAGATCGTCATGGCTTAGATTCTCTTCCCTGCCGTAGCCCCATTCGATGCGCGCGCGTTTGTGTGTGAGCTCGGCGAGCGCTTCGGCCAGGCGGTCGGCGAGCGCCTTGGACATCAGGGCGCTGTAGTCGTCATTCTCTTTTTCAAATTTTGCGACGAGCGGTTCGATGCGCAATCCCGCGGTGACCGCGAATAGTCCCAGATAATCCATGCGGCCGCTTTCACGAGGCGCAACGAAATCGGCCACGGCGCAGCTGGGCTCCTGGTTGGCTCTGGCCAGCTGCTGCCGCAGCGTGTGGAACGTCGTGAGCAGATGGCGCGATTCGTCCGTGTAAACTTCGATGTCGTCCTGAACGCTGTTCGCGGGGAAAAATCCGATCACGGCGCGCGCTTCGAGCAATTTCTCGCGCACGATGCAAGCGAGCAGCTTCTGCCCGTCGTCAAACAGTTCCTTCGCTTTCGGGCCGACGCCTTCCTGCTCGAAAATTTTCGGATAGATGCCGCGCAGCTCCCAGGCGTGGAAAAACGGCGTCCAGTCGATATAAGGAACGATCTCTTCGAGTGGCACTGGATGGTACACTCTGGTTCCGAGAAACGAAGGCCGCGGCGGCTCGTACGCGGACCAATCGTAAACCGGCTTTTTATTCCGCGCTTCCGCGAACGGCAAGAGAGGCTGCGCCTTCCGCGAGGAATGTTTTTCCCGCGCGCGCTCCTGTTCCTTGCTGTTTTCTTGTGTGAAATGGTCTTTCATCTCGGCGCTGAGCAAACTTCCCACAACGCCGACGGCGCGCGATGCGTCTTGCACGTGGATGACCGGCTGGCGGTACGATGGCGCGATTTTCACGGCCGTGTGCGTGCGGCTCGTTGTGGCGCCGCCGATCAGCAGCGGCACGCTGAATCCTTCGCGCTCCATTTCCTTCGCGACGTGCGTCATTTCCTCGAGCGACGGCGTGATGAGGCCGCTCAGCCCGATCAAATGAGCGCCCGTATCGCGCGCGGTTTTCAGGATCTTCTCGGCCGGCACCATCACGCCAAGGTCAATCACTTCGTAGTTGTTGCAGCCCAGGACGACGCCCACGATATTTTTGCCGATGTCGTGGACGTTGCCCTTCACCGTGGCCATGACGATTCGGCCCTTGACGGACACGCCGCCCGCCTGTTTTTCCGCTTCGAGATAGGGCTGCAAATACGCGACCGCTTTTTTCATCACGCGCGCGCTCTTGACCACCTGCGGCAAAAACATGCGCCCTGATCCAAAGAGGTCTCCCACCACGTTCATCGCATTCATGAGCGGGCCTTCGATCACCGCGAGCGGCTTGCCGAATTTTTGCCGCGCTTCTTCCGTGTCCTCTTCGATGTAATCGGTAATTCCCTTGACAAGCGCGTGCGTGAGGCGTTCTTCGAGAGTGCCCTTCCTCCACGCATCTTCTTCCACTTGCCCTTTTTCCTTCGCCTTGACGGTTTCCGTGAACGCCAGCATGCGCTCGGTGGCGTCGGGACGCCGGTTCAACAATACGTCTTCGACGAGAGTCAGCAGGTCCTTCGGAATCTCCTCATAGACCGCAAGCTGGCCCGCGTTCACGATGGCCATGTCGAGGCCGGCCTGAATCGCTCGGTAGAGGAACGCGGAGTGCATCGCTTCGCGCACCACGTTCTGGCCGCGGAAGGAAAACGAAATGTTGCTGACGCCGCCGCTCACTTTCGCATAGGGGAGCTTGGCCTTGATCTGTCGCGTGGCTTCGATGAAATCGACGGCGTAATTGTTGTGTTCTTCAATGCCTGTCGCCACGGTCAGAATATTCGGATCGAAAATAATGTCTTCCGGTGCGACACCGGCTTCTTCCGTGAGAATCCGGTAGGCTCTTGTGCACACTTCCATCTTGCGCGCGAGCGAATCCGCCTGGCCCTTTTCATCGAACGCCATCACCACCATCGCCGCGCCGTACCGCCGCACGAGCCGCGCACGCTGGCGGAAGGCCTCTTCGCCTTCCTTCAGGCTAATGGAGTTGACGATGCCCCGGCCCTGAATGCATTTCAGGCCGGCCTCGATAATTTTCCAGTTGGAGCTGTCGATCATGATCGGCACGCGGGCGATGTCGGGCTCGGCCGCGATGTGATGAAGGAACGTGGTCATGGCCTGCTCGGAATCGAGCATGGCTTCGTCCATGTTGATGTCGATGATCTGCGCGCCGTTTTCGACTTGCTGCCGCGCCACGGAAAGCGCCGCTTCGAGTTCGCCGGCGAGGATCAGCTTGGAAAATCTGGGCGAGCCGGTGACGTTGGTGCGCTCGCCGATGTTGACGAAGCGCGAATCCGGCCGCAGCACCAGCGGCTCGAGGCCGCTGAATCGCGTGTAACGCTCCAGCTTCGAGAGAACGTGCGGCTTGATTTCGTGCACGGCCGCGGCGATCGCGTTGATATGCGCGGGCGTCGACCCGCAGCAGCCGCCGGCAATGTTCAGCCAGCCGTTTGACGCAAATTCGCGCAGATCGGCGGACATCGATTCCGGCGTCTCGTCGAATCCGCCGAACGCATTCGGAAGCCCCGCGTTCGGGTGGCAACTGATGTGGACGGGCGCGAGGTGCGAAAGCTCCTCGATGTACGGGCGCATCTGCCTTGCGCCGAGGGCGCAGTTGATGCCCACGCTCAGCAGGTCCATGTGCGAAACCGAAATCCAAAACGCCTCGACCGTCTGGCCGGATAGAGTGCGTCCGCTCTGGTCGGTGATCGTCACGGAAACCATGATTGGGACGCGCTGTTTGGAGCCGTGGAAATATTCCTCGATCGCGAAAAGCGCGGCCTTGGCGTTGAGCGTGTCGAAGATCGTTTCGAGCAGCAGGATATCGGCGCCGCCTTCGACGAGGCCGCGCGCCTGCTCGTAATACACCTCGCGCAATTTGTCGAAGGTGACGCCGCGCGAGGCGGGGCTGTTCACATCCTGCGACATCGACGCCGTGCGGTTGGTCGGCCCCATCGATCCCGCGACGAGCCGGTACTGCCCGGGATGCGCCGTTTCGTACTCGTCAGCCACTGCCCGCGCGATTTTCGCGCCCGCGAGGTTGAGTTCCTGAATGTGATGTTCGAGGCCGTAATCAAGCGCGGAAATTCCGTTGGAGTTAAACGTGTTGGTCTTGATGATGTCGGCGCCCGCTTCGAGGTACTGTCGCTGGATCGCCTGCACGATGCCCGGCTGCGTGATATTCAGCACGTCGAAGTTCCCACGCAGGTCGCGCGGGTGCTTCAGAAATTGCGAACCGCGAAACGCCGCTTCATCCAGTTGCTGCGCCTGGATCATCGTGCCCATGGCGCCGTCCAAAATGACGATCCTCTCCTTCAGGAGATTCTTCAGCGCGGCGATTCGTGTTTCTCTTCGGTCCAACGTGCGTCTCCCCTGTCCAAGGTGGCCTCGGAGCCAGGCCGGCCATGCAAATGCGAGCCACACTTTTCCATGTGTGTGACAAATGTCTCCCTTGTAGTTTACCGGAGAGAGCACTGCGACCGTAGTTCCATTCTCACATTCCGGCCTCATTCGAGCAAACCGCGCTCTTTCGATTGACCTCCGGCGGGAGACGAGGGTATGGTTTGGACGATGAGATCGCGAGCCTCATTCATCACAGCCACGCTGGTCCTGGCAATCTGTTTTGTTTGCCATGTGGCCGAGATTTTCGACCAGTGGGACCACACTCTTCAGACCGGAGACGATACCGAGTACGCCTTCGTGGTCCTCGCTTTGTGCGTGGGTGTTGCCTACTCGCTGAAATGGTTTGTACCGAGAATCACTTTGGCGGACTCCCTGATTGAAGCGATTTCTTACCCGCGCTCCCATCCAACGTCTTCTACCCTGTCCAATTGGTTTGCTGTGGTTCCAATCCCGGCAAGCCCACCCGCTGCTGCGCTGCGCATCTAGAGCTCCCGAAACATCCCCATTCCTCACGATTGAAGAGCCGTTTCCTCCGCCGCAGATGCGCGCGCGTGCGGTCGTCCATGAACTTCATTCGATGTAATTTTCCGTTGCTGACGGCATTCGACGGAATAGGAGACCCGGAATGATTGCAAATAGCCGTTCGCTTTTCACGCGCACCGCCGCAATCGCACTGGCGGCTACGATGGTTATGCTGTCGCGCCCGTCCAACGTTGGTGCTCAGGGTTCCAGAGTCGCGGCCGCTCTGGAAGGAACGGTCAGAGATAGCAGCAGCGCTGCAATACCCGGAGCGGCCGTAGTCGTGCGCAATACTTCCACGAATCAGGCTCGCACCGCGGAAACGGATGCGGAGGGCTCTTTCCACATGCAGGCGCTGGCCGTTGGTTCCTATGAAGTGCGCGTGGACCAGGCCGGTTTTGCGCCCTACCGGCTTGCCGACCTCGATCTGACGCTCGGCCAAACCACGCATCTGGATATCGTTCTAGTTCCGGCGTCGCGTTCCGAAGAAGTCAGCGTGAACGCCCAGCAGCAGACCTTCAACGTCTCGCAAGCTTCCGTCGTGTCTCCGGTGGACCGCGAGAGAATTGAGGAATTGCCCGTTCAAAGCCGCAACTCGCTGGATTTCGTTCTCCTCGCGCCCGGCGTATTGAGCGCGCCGCCGGCGCCGCCTGTGGCGGGAGGCACGCCGCTCGCCGGGAGCGGCTTCACGTTCGGCGGTTTGCGCGCTCGCAGCAACACGGTATCGATCGACGGGCTCGACAACAACGACGAGTACACCGGATCGGGCCGAACCGAACTTTCGCCGGAAATCGTCCAGGAATTTCAAGTCGTGCAGAATGGCCTCTCGGCGGAATCGGGCGGAGCTTCCGGCGGGTCGATCAACGTCATCACGCGCTCGGGAACAAATGCGATACACGGCGACGCATTTATTTTTGCGCAGGACGCATCGCTCAATGCGCGCGACCCGTTCGAGGATGAACCGGGGAAACCAGCCTTCCGCCGCTATCGCGCCGGGTTTGCGTTGGGCGGCCCAGTCGTCAAGGATCGAACATTCTACTATGTGGCGATCGAGCAGGAGCACAATCGAGGCCAGAACGGGTCGGACATCGATCCCGCCGTCGCATCCGCGATCAATTCTTTCCTCGCGACGGGCGCTTTCCCTGGCCTGGCGACACGCCAGCTCACCACCAACTTTTTCCCCATCTCGCGAGCGGAAACCGAAGCCGCAGGCAAGCTGGATCATCAGCTCACCAAAAACACTTCCTTGATGCTGCGCTACGCCTTCACAAATAATCGTGAAGCGGGCGACGCGTTCAACACGAACGGCCTTGCAAATGTGAGTGGCCGGGGCAGCAGCTTCATTGCCGACAATGCCCTCTCCGGCTCGCTCACGACCGTTTACGGCTCCGATGCCGTCGGCGATCTGCGCTTTCAGGCCGCGACGCGCCATGCGGTCCTTCGTCCTACCGATTCGATTGGACCGGAAATCGACATCGCGGGAATTGTGGACTTCGGTCGGGCCTACGCCGGACTAAGCGAGCGCCGCGAAAATCACTATCAAGCGGGCTACACCTACACGCGCACGGCGGGAAAACATATTTGGAAAGCGGGCGCCGTCCTCAATCGCGTCACCCTGCGAGCCTCGGCCGCGGATGGCTTCGGCGGCGTCTATCTCTTCAACACGCTCCAGGATTTTCTCGGCGGGCAACCTAGTCAATTCCGCCAGGCGTTTGGCAATCCGGCAGTGCACCTCCCGGTGACCGGTCTTGGCGGTTTCGTTCAGGACCACTATTCGCTGACGTCGCGGATCTCGGCCGATTTTGGCGTTCGCTATGATTTCGAGCGGCTCCCGGGCGAATTCAACCAGGCCACCCATAATTTCAGCCCGCGCATCGGCTTGGCATGGACGCCAACTTCCCGATGGGTGCTGCGCGCCGGCTATGGAATATTTTTCGACCGCTACGTCCTCGCCGATCTGGCGCAGGCCGTCGACATGAACGGTTCCCAGGGATTCGAGCAGGTGGCAGACGGCGGCGCGGCGGCAAATCTTTTTTTGGCCGCGCAGGGCGGGCCGCCGGCTACTCCCTCGCCGGGGATTGCGCCGTCCATCTTTCAGCCCGACCCGCGCATGGCCACTCCCTACAGCCAGCAGGCGAGCGTTGGAGCGGAACATGAACTGGCCAAATATCTTTCCGTGCGCGCCGATTTTCTGTTTGTACGCGGCGTGAATCTCTCTCGCACTCTCAATATCAATCTCTTGCCGCCTGTGATTCTGACGGCTGCGAACGCTGCAAGCCTCGGAGTCACGAATCCTACGCCTCAGCAAATCGGCAGGGAAGTTTTTCAACCGGGGCGGGTCAACACGCAGTTTGACGATATCTATCAGCTCTCAAATTCTGCGACTTCAACCTACCGGGGTATTTCCTTCACGCTGAACCGGAGAATGAATGACGAGCTGGCATTCTCGGCGAGTTACACGCTTTCCCGAACGGTCGACGATGCTTCCGACTTCAACGAGCAGCCGCAGAATCCTTTTCTCCTGTCGGAGGAAAACGCTGCGTCGCTTCAGAATCAATTGCAGCGCTTTGTTTTCAATGCCCTCTGGGAATTGCCGATCGGCGACGAGGAAGATAAGCCCGCGAATCAGCAAGACGACGCGGGCTGGCTGACTCGAACCTTTCGCCATATCGAAGTGGCGCCGATTTTCACTGCGGGAAGCGGCGCGCCGGTCAATCCGTTGACGGGACTCGATTCCAATCAAACCCATGCGTTTCCGCTTTCCGCGAGGCCGCTCAGTTTGGGGCGAAATTCGCTTCAGAATCCCGGCGTGGTCAATATGGATTTTCGCGTCTTGAAATACTTTCCGTTCGGCGAGTCCAGACATCTCGACGTGGTCGCGGAATTTTTCAATCTATTCAACCACCCGAATGTTTTGGAGATCAATCCCGTGTTTGGATCAGGCCTGGCGCCGATCGCCGGATATGGCGCACCCATTGAAGGATTGGGCGCGCGCCAAGTTCAGTTTTCACTGGATTTCGAGTTCTGAAAGTAGCACAGACTTCAGTCTGTGGGTTTTGGTTCTTGCAAGGACGAACCCCCACAGGCTGAAGCCCGTGCTACTAAAACAGATCGAGGATTTCCTCATAGCGCTTAAACGGAGGGATCAAGTAAGCGCCGGCGATTCCCAAAGAGCGCGCTCCTCTCGCCCAATCCAGCAATTTGCGCGCGAGGGCGAATCCGTGTTCGCGCGCTGAACCTCCCGCGGCTTCGAGTTGCTTCAACAGCGGTTCCGGAATCACGATGCCGGGCACCTCGTTGTGCAGGCGCAGGGCTTGCTTATAGCTGCTCAGCGGCCACAATCCCACCAGGATGGGAATCGGCGATTTTCCGCCCATGCGTTTTAGAAATTGCTCCCAATGCTCGGGATCGAAAATCGGCTGTGTCATGGCGAAGTGCGCGCCGGCTTCCACTTTCAAGTCAAATCGGCGCAGTTCCTCGTCCAGATCCTCGGCAAGAGGATTTACAGCGACACCGATCGTGAAATTCGTCGCGCCGCCGAGATTTTTTCCGCCCCAATCCTGTCCCTGATTCAGCTTCGCCATGACTTTCACGAGGCCGATGGCATCGACTTCATAGACCCCCAGCGATTCCGGATAGCTTCCGAGCGAGGGCGGATCGCCGGTGATGGCGAGGACGTTGCGCACTCCGCCAATGGCCCATGCGCCGAGGAGCATGGCCTGCAAGCCGATCAAATTTGAGTCGCGCGTCGTGAGATGCGGAATCGTTTCGATGCCGCGCGCCTCGAGCGCGCCGGAAAGCGAAAGCGCGTCCATCCCCACGCGCGCGAGCGGCCCGCTATTGATGTCGATGGCGTCCACTTTTTTCGAGGCCATCACGTTTTGTACCTGCTCGAGAACGCGGTCGATCGACGTTCCTTTCGGCGGATCGATTTCCACCGAAATCACAAACTTCTGCGCCTGAATTTTCCGCCACAGCGTACTTTCAGGTTCCTTCGCCGCCGCGGGCCGGACTTCCGGCGGCGCTTCCACCACCGTCACCGGGCGTGCGCCCGTGGATGGTTGCATCCCCTTTACGGCCTGGACCATCGCGCGAATATGTTCCGGCGCGGTGCCGCAGCAACCGCCGAGAATTCGCGCGCCCAGCTTGACGGCTTCACGCGCGAACAGATCGAAATATTCCGGCGAGGATTTCGGATAAATGATGCGGTCGCCGGCGCGCTGCGGAAATCCCACGTTGGGCATCGCGCTCGTCGGAAACGAACCCGCCACCGCGGCAAGCTCCTGCAAAGTACGCAAATGGTCCTGCGGGCCCACGGAGCAGTTCGCGCCGATCACCTGCACGCCTCGCTCGTGCAAAAGCGCCCAGGCATCTTTCGGACGGGCGCCGCTGAAGGAGCTGCCCTCCTCGGAGTAGGTCATCTCCGCCACGATGGGGAGCTGCGAGAACGAACGAATTGCTTCGACTCCCGCCAGAAGTTCTGCGGGATTTCCGAAAGTCTCCAGGACGAAAAAATCCACGCCGCGTTCTTCGAGCGCCTCGGCCTGTTCGCGAAAGATTTCCCGGAAATGTTCCGGCGTCGCCTCGCGCTCATCCCGGAAGACGCCGAGCGGCCCGATCGATCCGGCGATCAAGACTTCTTGGCGTGCGGCCTCTCGCGCCTCGCGCGCGATTTTGACGCCCCGATGATTGAATTCGGTGACGCGCTCTTCCAGGCCGAATGCGCTCAACTTATTCCAGTTCGCGCCAAAGGTATTCGTTTCGATGATGTGCGCGCCGGCTTCGAGATAGGCCATGTGGACGCGAAACACTTCTTCGGCGCGCGTGGCGTTCAGTTCATCCACGCAGCGCTGCGGCCCCAGGGTCTCGTAGAGCAAGGAGCCCATGGCTCCGTCCGCGACGAGCACGGAGTCGCGGAGTCTCTGCTGGAATTCATCAATTCGCATGGTCGAGAACACTCTCCCGGATATTTCGCCAAAATGAATTCTTTAGTATACAGGTTCGCCGTTCCAGTTGGCATTGGCCTCGCGGAAAGTTTGGGGGGCCGAGGCGTTGCAGCCTGCGTGATAGCGTCCGAATCTTTGTAGGGCACGGCTTCAACAGGCTGCGGAAAAATCTGCCAGTCTAGGTTCTTGGCTTTCCGAACCACTTTTTTTTCGAGTCCAGCGGCCATTTTTCTTGCTATTCCGCTCTTCGTTTCGCGGTTGTTGCGCCCCTCCGAAGACACCACGGCCTTCACCTACACCGCCGGAATCAGTTTCACGAGACGCAGCAGATTGGCCGCCGTGGCCAACAAGCGGAACAACCAGTTCACCTTCTTCACTCCGCGCACCTTCACCTGCCGTAGAATGCTGTTCAATTTCGCCCAACCAAACACTTTCTCGACTAGCTTGCGCTTCTTCTGGCTGATGGCGTAGCCCGGGTCGCACCGTTCCTGCTCGGTCAGCCAGTTCGGCCACTTGGGATTGGGTTCGTACTCGGCCACATGCGGGATCACTTTCCGCTCCCGCAATCCGGCGATGAATTCTTTCTCCTGATACAACTTGTCGGCTCCCAGCGTGATCGCCGCAGTGTGCTGGTCCACCCGCCCCGGGCTCCGGCCCCACTGATCCAGCATCGCCAGCGCCGCTTCTCGTTCGGCCGAGGTGGCGCATGGCGTGGCCAAGGCCGCCATCACCAGTCCGTTGCGATTCTCCGTTATTAGGTGTCCCAAAAAACTCGGCTGCGCTTGCCCCGCAGCGCTCTTCTTGAACAACCGCGCCTCGGGATCGCTCTTGGATTCGTGCGTGTCGCGCAGCAGCTTCTTTCCGCGCGATCCGCTTCCTTTCTCCGGCGGCTTCTGCTTGGGCACGAAACTCTTCCGGCTGGCCCAAGCCTGGATCAGCGTCCCGTCCACCGTGAAGTGTTCCTCGCTCAGCAGATCGTGTTCCCCCGCTTGCCGCAGCACCGCCTCCAGCAAGCGTTGCGACACCTCTCCCGCCATCAGCCGCTCCCGATTCTTCGTGAACACCGTCACATCCCACACCGGATCATCCGGATTCAATCCCACAAACCACCGGTACAACAGGTTGTAATCCAACTGCTCCATCAGCTGCGTCTCGCTGCGGATCGAATACAGCGCCTGCAACAGCAGCGCCCGCAACAATCGCTCCGGCGCGATCGACGGTCGTCCTCGGCGCGCGTACAGCGCCTCAAAATGACTCCACATCTCCTCCAGCCCGCGATCCACCATCGGCCGAATCCGCCGGAGCGGGTGATCGCGGGGAATCCGTTGTTCCAATGGAACGTAGCTGAATACTTCGCTTTGTTTTTCGTCTGGTCCGCGCATGTCGTCTTAGATGTGCAGCATTCTCTCCAGTTGCCAAACAGACGAATTTTTCCGCAGCCTGTTCAAGCCGTGCCCTACAAACCAGCAAGTTCAGCGGCTGAATATTCCTTCGGCAAATTGGGATGGAACATCAGAATCGAACCAACAGGCAAGAGATGCTATTTCAGGCGCGATATAAATAGCATCAGAGCGAAGACGACCACGGGTATTAGAGCCAGCATAATGTAGAACAGAATTTGCCGCGCCACGGGCGAACGTCTCTGTTTCCAATTTTTCATTTCGGCGCGGTCGGCCACGCCTACTTTTTCGGGGTGCTGCAAATCGAGGGCAAATTCGTGGGCGTTGGGATACCGCTTGTTGGGATCGCGCTCCAGCGCACGGTAAATGATTTCCTGAAGCTGGGGTGAAATTTCGGGATTGACCTCACGCGGCGGGATCGGATCGTTCAACAAGCGTTCGTTCATAATGACGAATGGATTGGGACCGGTGAAGGGCACCTTGCCGGTCAGCATTTCGTAAAACATGATGCCCAGGGAATAGACATCGCTTCTGGCATCGCCCCTTTTTCCCTTCACTTGCTCGGGAGAAATATAGTCCGGCGTACCCATGGCCTCGGTCAGCTTGGCAAAGGTCAGGCGGCGCGATCCGGCGTTCGCGGCGATACCGAAATCGATGAGCTTTATTTGATCGTTCGGGCCGACCATGATGTTTTCGGGTTTCAGGTCGCGGTGGACGACCCCCTGGCTATGAATGTAGCCCAGGGCATCGCACAGAGCGAGGGTGATCCGGATGGCGCGTTCGGGAGGAAATTTCTTCTGTTCGTTCAGGACTTGGCGCAACAGGCGGCCGTCCACCCATTCCAGAACCATGTAGCGCCGGCTGCGCTCTTCGTCGTTCAATACGCGAACGACGCCGGGATGATCGAGCTTTTTGCCGATATCTTCTTCGCGCTTGAACCGGTCGAATAAAACCGGATCGGCTTCCATTTCCGGATGAGGAACCTTGATTGCGACCGCCCGGCCGTCGCGTACGTCTGTCCCTCGGAAAATAGATGCCATGCCGCTTCGGGCGACCAGGCCATCGATGCGGTAGTGATCGAGCTGATCGCCGGGATGGAATTCGCTCATTGAGAAGGCAGGTCAGCGGCAAACACAGAGAAAGCAGCGAACCTGTATCAGTACAGTTTGTAGGGCCGTCCGCGATACATCCCCATTCGCTCGACGCCCCGGATTCGGATCAACTGAACGCTGATATTATCGCCGCCGCCTCGATCATTGGCAAGAGCAACCAATTTCTCCGCTGCGAGATGGAGATCCTGGCCCTGGCCGCAAATCGCAGCCATTTCCGACCCTTCTACTAAACCGTGCAGGCCATCCGAACATAGCAGGAGAACATCCCCGGCAAAGATCTGGTGATCGTTGGTATCGATATTTGCAACTAATTCGGCTCCGAGCGAACGGCTGAGGATATGGCTGGTTTCTCCCTCGGCGGCTTCTTGAGCGGTAATGAGGCCGAGGCGCACTTGCTCGCTGGCAATGGTGTGGTCGCGCGTGATCTGCGCAGCCTTGCCATTGCGAATCAGATAGCAACGCGAATCGCCGACGTGCGCCACGGATACTCGGTCGTACCGCACGGCGCAAGCCACGATGGTGGTCGCCATGCCGGCCGAGGTCCGTCCGCCGGTCACGGCGGCCTCAAACACGCGAGTGTTCGCCTGCTGAACGAGCCGTTGCAGCACGGCGGAATGCGATTCCCCGTCCTTGGCGTCGTGGAATCCGGCGACCATGCTTTCCACCGCGGTTTTCGACGCAACTTCCCCTTTTTCCTGTCCGCCCACTCCGTCCGCCAGCACAAACAACCACCCATGCGTGCGCACCTGCGCGGGAGTCGCCGGCGACGCGTAACCCAAATAGTCTTCGTTGTGGTCGCGGACCCGCCCTACGTCGGTGCGTTCCACGAATTCGAGGTCAAGCATATGCCTGGAGGCGGAACTTCTCGCGGAGGCAACCCAGGCGGAAATGTTCTGGAGAGCGTTTCCCCGGGGTTCTCCAAGAATTTCATTCACTTCTGAAACGGAAATTCGGACAGGTGAAATCACCTGTCCGAATTTCCTCGCTAATTCAGCTATGTTCATACTACACCATTACGTGCGACTGGTGACCAGCGTTGTGCGCCCCGAGGCTTTGCTGGACTTCAGGAAGTAAATTCCTCCATAAATCGCCCAGACGGCTGCGATTCCTAGTGCCAGGAACGGTTCCATCTTGGTGCCATACCCCATGAACGGCAGCACGAGGTACGCTCCCATGCAAACCAAGTTCGCGGCGACGCCGAAAACGGGGATGAGCATGTGTTTGAGGAAACTGTAGTTCGGGCTCCCCTTGTAGCAGAAGATGCAGGTTACGCAGCTTAGCATATAGAGCAGGAAGGTCCCGAAATTGGAAGCCAGAGTAATCGTAAGCAAACTGTTGGGCATTTTCGCCATGGTGTCATGAGAGACGTAGCCGAAGCTCGACCAGAACCCATGAGGCAGGGCTTGGATCGTGGCATCCGGGATAGCGCCGCCATCGCCGAACAACATCGTCAGTGCGAGAACGCCGAATATTGCGGAAATCACCGCCAAGGCCCAGATCGCGCGGTGAGGGCTCAAGTTTTTCTCATGCAGCATGCCGAAGTGTTCCGGCACCTCTGAGTCTTTGCCCATGGCGTAGGTTACGCGCGCCCCGGTGTTGATGCAGGCGAGCGTGGTGCCGATCAGCGCCAGGAAGACAGTTACGGCTTCGATCAGCATGAAGGCTCGCCCATGACCGTTGAATAGGGCATCGCCCACCATCACCATCATGTCTCCGATCGGGGCCGCCGAGCCGGTTGCAGTCGACATCGGATAGCCGCTACTTAAGAAGTAGTTTGCGGCAAAATACTCGAACAGATAGCAGAACGCCCCCTGAACCAGAAGTGAGGTGATCACCGCGATTGGGATGTCCCGTTTGGCGTTTTTCGCCTCGCCGCCGAGTGAGGTGCAGGATTCAAATCCCACCAGAATGAGGATGGCAACCGTGGCTTGCACGAACATCCAGTTGAAATTGTGTATTCCGATTACCGATTTGGCATTCGGATGGGCCTGAAACACCGGCGGATTGCTCGTATCGTACGGATCGTAATTGACATGATAAGGAACGGGCTTGCCGCTCGCGTCGAGCTTTGGCTGCGGCACCATGTCGGCATTACGTGTAATCACATCGGTCGCTGTTCCATTGACCGTTTGGCTTGTGGTCGCGAATTCGTAGTTATAGCCGTGCCCGGAAACCGAATCAAACTGCCATGCTTCGCTTCCCGGGGGATGGCTCATCCGATAGCTGATAGCCATGACGGAGAAAACGATCAGCGCGGAGATTTGAATGACATTGATGGCGACGCTGGCCGCAGTTGACCCGGTAACTCCGCGGTGCGCGATATAAGCGACGGCGAAGGAAAACAAGATCGCAACGAGCATCATGAACATCGGACCAGGGTTCGACGCGCTCATGAAGTTCGGCCACAGGGTACCGGTGATATAACCGACGAACACTCCGGTGACGGCAACCATCACGCCGGGGTATATCCAGTAGTAAAGATGCGAGCCCCAACCGACGATGAACTTCATCAAGCGGGCGTATTTCCAGGCCTTGTCGTGATTCAGGAACGACTGCTCCGCGAAATAGTACGCACTGCCGGTTCCCGGATACATCTTCGCCATTTCCGCGTAGGACACCGCAGTGGCGAGACAAAGTAGAAGCGCAAAGAAGATGCCAATCCACATTGCCGGTGCCGTGGCACCCTCCGTCGCCTGCGGTGCAAAGGTAAGCCAAAGGAAAGCACCGGGAGCGATGAGCGCCATGGCGTTCATCGTCACCCCGGTTAATCCTAAGGTTGGTGTCATTTTGACTTCGCCGGTATTCTCCGCCATGTATTCTCCTTATATATTCTTTATCTCGCCGTTGAATCTTTAAGCCGCACATCAACTGCACGGACTAAGTTGTGCCGAGGAACGAGATACTAGATGGGTGTTCGGGACTAGTAAAATGCAACGTTTCGATGGCCCAAATTACGGATTCGTATGGCTGTAATCTGTGCTCCAAAGAGGCAGCCCAAAGGCGCTTCGAAGCGAACTAGGCGAACTAGAAAATCCCGGAGCTTAGAAGTCGATCTTTATAATTTATTGATTTCAATGCATTTGCGGAAATTTTGCCTCAATCAGTTCAATTCCGGCACCGGTTTCTTCGAACCACATGAGAGGTAACAGCCTCGTTTACCTATTCACTTCTTCGATTCCTTGCATAAGGATATAGGAGGGGACCCTAAAGGGTTTTGTTTTATCCGCTGTCACGCGGACCATCCTGCATCGCGCGATTCGATGCGCAGTTCATGTTCATTTTTGTTGGAGCGGCACGTTGGTTCCCGCGTGAGTGTGATATTTTAACCTGCGTCACCAGTGCCCATGCAAGTCTCTTTGCAGTGAACCGGGAGATTTTGGAATGAAAGTATTGGGTTTCCTGTTGCTGCTGGCGGGATGGTTCCTCGTGCTGGCCGCGATTGTGCTTTTTGCTGCGCCGCCATTGCGGGCTGCGTTTGTTCTGGCTGGTGTTGCCGTGGAAGCGTTGGGATTGATCCTCGCTTTCCGATCGCATCTGAATCCGCGGAAGGAAGAAGCATAATTCCCATGCCCACCTCGAGACTCACGGAAGTCACGACGGTCGCTTGCCTCTTCTTCATCTTTCTTGTTCCCTTCGCGGCGGCCGGGTTGGCCCTCATGAATGTCGGCCTGGGACGGTCGCGCAGCGCCGGGCATATGATGATGGCTTCGCTTTGCGCTCTCGCGGTCGCCGGCCTGGCCTACTTCGTTTGCGGGTTCGCCTGGCAGGGATTCATCGGGAGCCCCGGGCATGTCATAACTCTTTCTGGAAAGAGTTGGAATTGGATTGCCGCTGAGCCTTTCTTTTTTCGCAAGCTTTCCTTCGACGGCTCCGCTACTTCTCTCACCGCATTATTTCAAATTTTTTGCGTGGGCCTCGCTGCTTTGATCCCGTTGGGAAGCGGCGCGGACCGCTGGCGTCTGCGGGCCATCTGCCTTTCGACGGCAGTGCTTGCGGCTTGGACTTATCCGCTCTTCGCGCATTGGGTGTGGGGCGGCGGTTGGCTTGCGCAACTTGGCATCAATTATGGAATCGGCCGCGGATTCCTCGATGCCGGGGGAGCCGGCTCGATTCAGGTCTTGGGAGGCCTCACGGCCCTGGCGGTCACGTGGATTTTAGGTCCGCGGCGCGGGAAATATTCCGCGGACGGCATGGCGCCCGCGATCCCCGGTCACAACGCGGTGCTCGTACTGTTTGGTTGCGTGCTGGCACTCGTCGGTTGGATTGGACTCAATTCCGCCGGCGCGATCCTCTTCACGGGAGGCCAGGCTTCCGGAGCCGCGATGATCGGCATCAATACCATGCTCGCTGCTTCAGCCTCGGCGCTCACTGCGGCGTTCATCACCAAAGTTCGCTTCGGCAAACCCGATGCTTCGCTCACCGCAAACGGCTGGGTCGGCGGGCTCGTCGCCAGCAGCGCGGCGTGCGCCTTCGTGAGCCCCGCCGAAGCCGTTGTGATCGGCTCAGTCGCGGGAGCGGTGATTACGTTTTCGATCGAGTGGTTTGAGCTGCGCATGGAAGTCGACGATCCGGGAGGCTCTGTTTCGGTGCACGCCGTGGGAGGCATTTGGGGCCTCCTCGCGCTGGGCGTGTTCGGGCAATTCCAGCGGCCCGTGTTGAATGTTGCGGGAAATACTCTGCCCGGAGCGATGAATGGAATCGTCTCCAGCCAGTGGCTGGCTCAATTGATAGGCGTGGCCACTCTGCTGGGCTTCGTCTTGCCGCTGACGTACGCCGTGAACAAGCTCCTCGACCGCTTCTATCCCTTCCGCGTGTCGGTCGAGGGAGAGCGCCAGGGCATGGACCTTCATGAGTTGGGCGCCGGCGCTTATCCTGAATTTGTAACCCACACGGACGAGTTCCTCCCTCGTTAAAAGGATTCTTCGAAATTCGATTCCAGTCCTGCGTTTCACCTCCTAAGGAAGAAAATAGACTTTCTCAATCCGGGCAATTCGCTTTTTGAGTTTGCGCTTTCAAGCCGCAACATGCATAAGGAATGCCTGGAAACTGTGCAGGCGTGACAAGCTCGCCTGTATCTCGGGAATGCCTTTACATGCTGACCGCTTGTTTTCGTTTTCCAATGCTTGCGGCGACTGAAGGTGCGATTCCGAAGTTGCAGTCTTGGCATGCCAGTGAAAAATAAGAATCGCAAACACCGAAAGCGCCGACAGTCCGCGCGGCTCGAAGGACGGGCCGTTCACGCGAAGCGGCGCGGGAGTGTGAGGAAAAAGAAAGTCAAACGTGCGTCACCGCCGTGGCTCCGGGTTCTCTCCGGCGGCATCGAGGATGATCCGAGTACGAATGTTTCCGGGGGATTGTTTTCGCTTCGCAACGGCAGGCGACAGCGGCGCGATCTGGACCTGTATATACCGGAAGATAATTCACGAAGCCGCTAGGAATTTCCGCTTAGGCGTATTCTTAAGGCATCGGCCATACAAACGGTTTCTTGCTATAGTTACGCAATGCCTTCGAGAGAGACACGGACGGGAAAATTGGCCCCCCTTCTGAGGGCGATGGTCGAGGTCGGCTTCATAATATTCCTGTTCTATTCAAACCTTTTGATGGGGGAATTTACTAAAACGAATGCCGACCGCAAGAGCTTGATTTTCGCCATGAATGATATTTTCACGATCAACAACTTTGTGATTGCCCTCATTTCCGGACTGATCGGATACATGGTTGTGGAATTTCTCCGAAAGCGCGTTTAGGCATTGCCAGTGGCGCAGGCTTCCAGCCTGTGGGGGTTTAGTCCTTGCAAAGACTAAAACCCACAGCCTGGAAGCCTGCGCCACTCTTACCAACTCAAGTCAGTCTCGGTGGGCTGTTCGTAGTCCACGCCTTCCACTTCAAAGCCGAACAGGCCGCGAAACTCGCGCTGAAATCCGGCGAAGGCGCTGACTTCGCGAAGATTTTCCGTGGTGACTTGCGGCCACAGCGCCGCAACTTCCGCTTGTACATCGCTGCGCATCTCGCGATCGTCGAGGCGCACGCGCCGCGCTTCGTCGAGCTTTGGCGCTTGTCCCGTGCAAAGAAAATCGGTAAACAGGCGCCGCATCTGTTCGCGCGGCCCTTCGTCCAGATTTTTCTTTTTCATCACTAGGGGAAGCAAACTCAAGTACAGCGGGACAACGGGAATCGCCGCGGAGGCCTGCGTCACCACCGCCTTGTTGACGGAAACCCAGGCGTTGCCTCCCAGTTGTTTCGCCAGCGCGGCATCCAGATCCATTGCCGCGCGCTCAAGATCTTTCTTCGCCTGTCCAATCGTGCCGTCGCGATAAATCGGCCACGTGATTTCCGGACCGATGTAGGAATACGCCAGCGTGCGCGCGCCCGGCGCGAGCAGTTTTTCTCCAAGCATCATGTCCATCCAGCGCCGCCAGTCATCGCCGCCCATCACCGCGACGGTGTCGGCAATTTCGTCGTCATTCGCCGGCTGCAGCGTGACGCTTACCACTTTTTCCGAATCGAGCTCGATGGTGCGATTGGTATAAGCCTGCCCGACCGGTTTCAGGACCGAACTGTGCACCTTGCCCGTGCGGGGGTCAGTGCGCTTCGGCGAGGCGAGCGAGTAAATCACCAGGTCGACCGGAGCCATATCCTTGCGGATGATTTCCGCGGCGGCGCGTTTGATTTCGTCGGAAAATGCGTCGCCGTTGATGCTCGCGGCATACAGTCCATCGCGCTTGGCGATCGAATGAAGAGCGACGGTGTTGTAGTGGCCCGCCGTCGCGGTCTTGTCGCCTTCCGGCGGGCGCTCGAAAAACACCCCGAGCGTCTTCGCTCCATAACCCCATGCAGCCGCGATGCGCGACGCGAGCCCGTAGCCGGTGGACGCGCCGATGACAAGTACGTTCTTCGGCGCGTTTTGCCCGGCGGAAATTTTTCCTTTTACCCCGGCAATCCAACGCTCGACGTTGCGCCGGCATCCCTCGGGATGGGCATTCACACAGATGAAGCCGCGCGAGCGGCGCTTGATAATTTGCAGAGGCATATCGGAAAGATAATACCGTAGGGCGGGCGGGTGTGCTTGTTCAAACGTTCAGGCAGGGCGAAGAATCATCTGGGATGTGTCCTGGGAACGCCAATCTCCCGATTGGCGCGGCGGAGACCGCCAATCGGGAGATTGGCGTTCCCGGGCTTTAACCGATGCGGTTACTTGTTGTGGTCGGAATTGTTGGCCTCATTGATGAGGGCATCGGCCTGGTGAATGCTGCCTTTTGCAAGATTCGTCTTCACCGTCGATTTCTGCCCCGCAACCATGGTCACGTCCGTTTCGAAACTCTGGTATCCGGGCAATTCGATCTTGATTCGGTGCGTTCCGGGACTGAGCAGCATGGAGTGAAAAGCTCCGCCCAATTCCCCCGCATGCCCCAGAAACCTGCCGTCCACAAAAACAGCCGCGCGGTCAGGTTGGACGTCAACTTTCAACTGCGCGGTCACGCTGGGCCATGTATCGTTGGTTTCCTTCTCCATTTTGACGGGAACGAGCAGTAATTCCTTGGGCTCCACGGTAAGCGTCTCGGTAAAGTCCTTATAACCCGCCTGCCGTACGGCGAGTTCGTGGTCGCCGGGAATCAACAGGATCCGTTTTGGGCCCCACAATTCGCCCAGATATCCGACGTACTTGCCGTCGATCCACACACCGGAAGTTTTTTCCACCTTCGACGCGCCTTTGAATGTCAATTCCCCAAGAACCGTGGTCTGCGCCTGCATGGGCGCGACCATCGGAAGGATAGTGAAATACGAAACAAGGATGGCCAAAACCCCCATCCATCTGGGCTTAAATTTTACGAGTAATGTCCGCATCGGTGACTCCTTTCTCAGGCCTGACAAAAGCCTTCCCCGGGCCCGATAGTACTTCTTCGAGCAAGCTCGCTTCCAAAGTCTTATCGCCCTTGTGTCTCGTAATGAACTGGCCCTAAAAGAAATAGCCTGCCCCGCAACTTTCGGCCCTGGCCGGAAACTGGACCTGGTTTGAATTTTTTACGCATTCGCGGACGGTTACGCCGGGACCAGGAATTTTGGGGAACTGGCCGCCGTTACGATATGATTTCGTCCAATGGACATTCTACTGACCGAAGTGGAAACAAGGGTACTCGGCTCGCTCGTCGAAAAAGAGCTCACCACACCGGAATATTATCCGCTTTCGCTGAACGCGCTGGTCAACGCGTGCAACCAGAAATCCAATCGCGATCCCGTCATGAATTTGGACGAAGAAGCCGTTCGCGAGGCCTTGCGCGCGCTGGATAAGAAGGGCCTGGCCGGCGCCGCGGACAACATGGTCAGCCGCGTGACCAAATACGAACATCGCCTGCAGGAGGCCTACAACTTCACGCGGCACGAAATCGCCATCCTGTCCGAGCTGCTGCTTCGCGGCCCGCAAACGCCCGGCGAATTGCGCAGCCGCGCCGACCGCATGCACAAGTTTGACGACCTGGGCATCGTGCAATCCACGCTGCAGCGGCTGATGAAGCGCGAGCCCCCGCTCGTGAAGGTGCTTCCCCGGCAGCCGGGCACGAAGGAAGCGCGTTACGCGCACCTGCTCAGCGGAGATGTGGAAGTATCGCCGCCGGAATCTTCGGCGGCAGTTGCAGTGACAAGCAGCGCGAATAGCGGCGACCGGATCGCGCGCCTCGAGGATCAAGTGGAAAACCTTCAGTCGGAAATTGCGAATTTGAAACAGCAATTCGCGGCGTTTCGCAAACAATTCGAGTAGTTACTTCGTGGCGCAGGCTTCAGCCTGTGGGTTTTGGACCTTGCAAGGACTAAACCCCACAGGCTGAAGCCTGCGCCACCAGGAACAAACAATTCGACCCTTACCTCTCCAGTTCCTTGAGGAATTCAGCGAGGTATTTCTGCCAGGCGGCCGCCTGGAAAAACGTGTAGTGCCCGTACGATTCCGGAAACGACAACAACACAAATTTCCCGTTCTTCACCTTCTTGATTTCCTCTTCCGCGATGCCGAGTTCCGCGGGATTCCAGAAATCCTCCTGCGGATTGATAAGCAGGATTTTGGCGCGGATTTTTTCGAGGTCCTTCGACGCATCGTAATTGCGCGACGCGTCATACTGGTACATAAAATCGTTCGCGTCCGTGGTCTTCATGTTTTGTTCGATGTAATCATTCACGTATTTGTCGGCCGCCGTCGCGGTCGGATATTGCTTCTGCCAGCGCGTCGGCACGCTCCCCACGACGAGCAAATGGCCAAGCGCGGCGCGCAAACCGTAAGGCTGCTCGGTGTAATTGCCGTTGTTCCAGCCGGGATCGAGCCGGATATCGTCCACCATGATTTTCCGGACCATGCGGTTGCGGCTGGCGACCTCCACCGGCAGGCAGGAAAGCAGGAGCATTGCGTCCATGTCCTCCGGATTCGACTCGCCCCACATGAATCCTTCCATGCAACCCATCGACGCGCCGACCAGCAGATGCAGATGATTCACCTGCAATCCCTGCGCGAGAAGAATCTGCGACGCGCGAACCATGTCCGAATAATCGTAGTGCGGAAATTTCGCCCGTAAGCCATCGCTCGGCTTCGTGGATTTTCCGAGGCCGGCGCCGAGTTGGTCAGGCAGAATCAGATAATATTTCGACGCATCGAGAAGCTGGCCGGAACCAAAGAGGACTCCCGCGAACGAGGGAATGAGAAAAACGCGGCCGGCACGATTGGTGCCGTGGAGAATCAGCACGGCGTTGGTGACGCGGCCGCTGGCGTCGCGATGTGGCGTGCCGATCGTCGTGTAATGCAGCCGCACTTCCGGAAGCGTCTGGCCGTCCGAAAATTTGAAATCGTGCGTGACAAAATCGCCTTCCTTGGGAGGCACGGCCGTCAGCGGCGCAGTCTGCTGCGCCGAAACGCAAGCCGCCGCGGAGCAAAGCAAAGCCAAAAAGAATTTCTTCAAAAAGAACTTTCGCATTTCGATTCCCTCCCGAAAATTCAAACAGTGTAGCGCCCGCCTTCAGGCGGGCATCCGATCCGCGCCTGAGTGGCTTTTCCGTGACAACCGTACTCCCAATCGCCAGCGGCTAAAGCCAATTTTTTGCAAGCCGGTTACGTCACGGCTGAAGCCGTGACCCACAAAGATTTTCGCGCGCATAAATTCATTGCAGCGCTGCGCGCGTTAGGAACCGTCCCATCCACAAGCTTTGTGGGTCGCGGCTTCAGCCGCGACATCAAACTCGAAGCTAGACTGGGCTTTAGCCCCTGGCGCATCAAGCCATGCACGCGAGAGGGATTTTTCAGACAAGTTCCAGTCAGTTCGGGCCCGTGGTGAACGCCAGCGTCAGCAACGTTTTCTGTTCCAGCTCGTGGGCCTTGGCTGAGCCCGTTGCGGGACTCGCGCTGGCCGACCGCTTCACCGAACGCACCGGTATGTCCGGAAAATACGTCCGGATGCGCGGCAAGACGTACGACAGCGCGCCCATGTTCGCCGGTTCTTCCTGCACCCAGACCATTTCGCGCGCGTTCGGATGGCGCGCCATTTCCGCGCGCAGCTCGTTTTTCGGGAACGGATAGAGCTGGTCGAGAAACAGGATGGCGGTATTGGTATCGCCGCGGCGTTTGCGTTCCCCGCGCAACTCGTGGCCGATTTTTCCGCTGCAAACCAGGACGCGCTCGGCGGACGTGACTTCGCGGTCCGGCACGACCCACTCGAATCGCGGCCGCTGGAAATCCTCGATCGGCGAAGACGCGTCGGGATGCCGCAGCATGCTTTTCGGCGTGAACACGATCATCGGCTTGCGCCAGCGCCGCAGCGCCTGCCGTCGCAACAATTGAAAATATTGCGCGGCGTTTGACGGCTGGCAAACTTGAATGTTGTCCTCGGCCGCGAGTTGAAGATAACGCTCGATCCTCGCGCTGGAATGTTCGGGCCCCTGCCCTTCATACCCGTGCGGCAGGAGCAGCCCCACGCCCGACGGCAAGTCCCACTTGTCTTCCGCCGCGCTGATGAACTGGTCGATGATGATTTGTGCGCTGTTCGCGAAATCGCCGAATTGCGCTTCCCACAGCACCAGCGCTTCCGGATAGTCGCGGCTGTAGCCATATTCAAAGCCCAGCACCGCGGCTTCGGACAGCGTCGAATTATAAATTTCGCATCGCGCCTGTTCAGGCGCCAGATGTTCGAGCGGCACGTACTGCGCCTCGTTCTGCGTATCCACAAGGGCCGCGTGCCTTTGGTTGAATGTGCCGCGCCGCGTGTCTTGTCCAGTGACGCGCACCGGCGTGCCGGCCAGGAGCAACGTTCCGAACGCGAGCGCTTCCGCCATCCCGTAGTCCACGGGGCGCTTGCCGTGCCCCATTTCGGCGCGCTGCTCGAGCAGCTTTTTCACTTTCGGGTGGATCGCGAAGTCCGAAGGATAACTGGTCAGTAAATCCGTAATCTTTCCGAGATCCGCGGGCGCGACTCCCGTGTCCACTTCATAGGCGCTGTCGTAGCGGCCCCGCTTGTACGGCGACCAGTACGCAGGCAGTTTGCGCAGGCGCGGTTTTTTCTGCATCTCACTCGCGGCCTGGTGCGCGCTCTCGAGTTCGTTTCGCACGGCGGTGACCGTCGCCGACGGATCCGCTCCAATCTCTTTCGCATAAATCTGCCAGAGCTGCGGATGATCCTTGATCTTCGCGTACAGGAGCGGCTGCGTGATGGTGGGGTCGTCCACTTCGCTGTGGCCGTGGCGCCGGTATCCGATCAGGTCGATGACCACGTCGCTGCCAAACGCGGAACGATACTCGAGCGCGATTTGTCCCACGCGCACGACCGCGTCGGGATCCTCCCCGTTCACGTGAAAAATGGGCACGGCCTGCCGCTTGGCCAGGGAAGAAGCGAAGCGCGTGGATTGCAATTCCCGCAGCTCCGTTGTGAACCCCAGCAAGTTATTTACGATCACGTGGATCGTGCCGCCGACCGAATACGCACCGATGTCCGAATAATTCAGCGTCTCCGCCCAAACGCCCTGCCCGGCGAAGGCCGCGTCCCCGTGCAGCATGATCGGAAGAATTTTCTTCACTCCGCCGGGAGTTCCCTCGCGCGTTTGCTTGGCGCGCGCGCGGCCCACGACCACGGGATCGACTGCTTCGAGATGGCTTGGATTCGAAGCCAGGTGAACGCTGAGTTTGCGCCCCTCGCGAGTGCGGTATTCCCCCGTCGCGCCGACGTGATACTTGACGTCGCCGCTGCCCAGCACGCTGCGCGGGTCCACATCCTCGAAGCCCGCGAAAATATCCGCCGCGCGCTGCCCCGCGATGTGCGCCATCACGTTCAGCCGCCCGCGATGGCTCATCCCAAGCATTACTTGCTCCGCGCCCGCCGCCGAAGCCGCCGAGAGCACTTGGTCGAGCAGAGGAATCACGGCAGTCACGCCTTCGAGCGAAAATCTTTTGCTCCCGAGATAACGCGCCTGAAGCACCTGCTCAAAAAGCTCCGCGCGAATCAGCCGTTCGAGGATAAAACCGCGATCGGGCTGCGGCGCATCGCACTCCAGCCGCTCGGCAATCCAGCGGCGCCGCGCGGTATCATCTATGTGAACGAATTCGGCGCCAATCGTGCCGCAGTAGAATTTTCGCGCAGCAGTGGCGGCTTCCCCGGCGACGACCAGTTCAGGATGAACGACTGGCGTCAGGAACCCGAGCGGATCCAGATTCGCCGCAAGATATCCCCAGCGCCGGTAGCCTTCAAACACGCGCTCGTCCTCGGCGCTTTTCCGCATGATCGCTTCCGGCATTTTCGTGGTTAGCCCTGTTTCCTGTGAAAGAACGCGCTCGGCGATTCCGCAAACGAGCCAGGAAATTACATTCTATCAAACATGCGTGGAGTGAGGCCTATCCGGCAGAAATCAGGGGGTGGAAGAATCGCTTCTTGCTGAAAGTCCCGGAGGGACGGCAGACCGTAGCCCACCCCGACCCGGTCGGGGTGGGGGAACTCATGGCCCATGACATATAAGCCCCGTCAGGGGCGACACACGGGGCTCACCGTCACGAAACCAGCTCATAAGGAAAATGCACGGCGATCACGCGCCGTGAATCTGCTGCATCTTCCCGGCAAGCTCGAAATCATTTTTCGTCAGGCCGCCGGCGCTGTGCGTGCACAAATCCACCGTAACTTTATTCCATGCGTTGGACCAGTCCGGATGATGATCCATTTTTTCAGCGGCGATGGCGACACGCGTCATGAATCCGAAGGCCTCCGAGAAATCCTTGAACTCGAACACGCGGTGCAGGTTTCCATTCACCACCCTCCAGCCGCTAAGTTTGCGCAATTCCACACCAACTTCCTTCTCTGAAAGTTTTACCGCTGCCATGGAAGCCTCCGTTCTTGCCTCGCGTCATGAGCATTATCCGCCTGCGTCTTCCACCGGACAAGCTGCCAACCACTCAGTCGTGAAGATTTGCACTGAATCTCGTTGAACGCGCCTCGCGATTGCTTTATCGTATTCGCTCCAAATTTGGATTGGAACGATTCGCCGCCCCGGACGCCGGCGAAAGCGATTCCGCGATAAAGCGCGACGGAGCCTGCCTTGAAAAAGAAAATTCGTGCGGTGCAATATGGCGTCGGGCCCATCGGCGCGGCCATCGTGCGGCTGATGCGGGAAAAAAGCTCGATCGAGATCATCGGGGCGATCGATTCGGATCCCGCCAAAGCGGGGCGCGATCTCGGCGACTTGGTGGATGGCGCCGATGCGCCCTGGGGCGTGCCGGTCACGGGTGATGCTGAGGCCATGCTCGGCAAATCTCCGGACGTGGTCATCCATTCGACTTCTTCCTACCTGCCCAGCGTGATGGATCAATTGCTGGCGTGTCTGGCGGCGGAATCGTGCGTGGTCTCGACGTGCGAAGAGCTGGCCTATCCGTTCCGCAAGTATCCCGAGCTTGCGGCGAAGCTCGATGCCGAGGCCAAGACGTGGGGCGTCGCGCTGATCGGCACGGGCATCAATCCCGGCTACGTGATGGACAAGCTGCTGATCACGCTCAGCGCGGCGTCGCAGGAAATCGAATCGGCGCGGGCGGTGCGCATCGTGGATGCTTCGAAGCGCCGCCTGCCGCTGCAGAAAAAAGTGGGCGCGGGAATGAGCGTCGAGGAATTTCGCGCGCAAGTCGCGGCGGGCGCGATCAAGCATCACGGCCTGCCGGAATCGGTGGCCATGGTTTCCGATGCCCTGGGCCTCGCCGTGGATGACATTTCGGAAACGATTGAGCCGGTCGTCGCGCGAGAACGCGTGAAGACTTCCTTCCTGGAAGTCGCGGCGGGCCAGGTCGCCGGCGTGCATCAGATCGCGCGCGGCTTCGCCGGCAACAAGGAAAAAATCTACATGGAATTGCAAATGTTCGTCGGCGCAACCGACCCCGGCGACACGGTCGAAATCATCGGCAATCCCAACCTGACGCTCACGATTCCCGGAGGCACGCACGGCGACATCGCCACCGCCTCGGTCGTCGTGAATTGCATCCCCACGATCCTGGATGCCCCCGCGGGCTTGCGCACCTCGCGCGATCTCCCGATGTGCTTCCTCCCGCCCGACGCGAAGCCTTAGAATCGCCTGCGATTCTCTAAAGAAATCGAATTTTGATTTCGGAATGAACCATCTCGAAATCGCGGTCTCCCGTGACTAATTCCGCCTTCCAATCCTTGGACAAAGCTGCGGCAAAACAATCGGCATAGGGAAGATTATATTTCGCATGCAGCGCGGCCGCGGATTTTGTTAGCTCGAAGCCCGCATCTATAAGCTGTATGGGGAATTGGGAAATTTCCGCCGCGAGGCGTCGCGCTCCATCCTCATCGCCCGCTCGCCAAGCGGAGTAGTAGACCTCACCCCAGTTCACAATGCTCATGAAAAGTTCGGTCTTGCCGTCGATGCATCCAGCCATAAGGTCTTCGACCACATCGCCACCGGGACGATTTTCGAAATAGGATATTAAGGCGCTCGCATCAAGAACGATGCGTTTCATAAAGTACGGTCCTGCATTCGGCCTTCTTTCAGAAATTGGAGCATCGATTTCTCGCCTTTGAAGGAGCCGCGTAGGCTGTGGATATAGGCGCGTGTGAGCGGCTGCAAAATGATTCGGTTTCCCTCTTCAATCATCGCGACACGCGTTCCCTTGCGAATTCCATACTTCCGGCGCAGCTTCGAGGGGATCACAAGCTGCCCCTTCGTCGTTACCGTGGAAACAGCGGCTTTCATAATTTCTCCGACGAAACGCGCGAAAGAAACCGCGTCCGTTTCGTAAAAAGTAGGTCGGTTCCGAATATGGCTTACATTATAGAATATGTAGGACAAAAAGGAAACGGCCTTATCGCGAATGCTTCCAAAACGTAGCGACCGCGGAGAAATCCACATCCTCGGTCATGGCGCCCTTCACGGCGTTCAACACTTCGCGCGAAGCCGCGGCGGCGGGCAGCGGCACTCCCAACTGGTTGCCGAGATCGAGCGCCAGGCCCAGGTCCTTGTGCATCAGGCGCAGAGGAAAACTGGGCTTGTATTCGCCTTTCAGCATGTTCGCGCCCTTTAAATCGAGCACGCCCGAGCGGCCCATGCTGGACTGCATCACTTCAAAGAGGCTTTGGCCCGGCACACCGGCGCGCGTCACGAGTGCCAGCGCCTCTGCAAACGCTTCGACCTGCACATCTAGCAGCAAGTTCATAGCCAGCTTCACCGTTTGCCCCGCGCCGACCGACCCGAGGTGAAACCAGCGTTTGCCCATCGCGCCCAGCACCGGCTCGACGCGCTTCAGCGTGCTCGCTTCGCCGCCCACCATGAAGACCAGCTCGCCCTTTTCCGCCCCCCACGTCCCGCCGGTCACCGGCGCTTCCAGAAATTCCGAGCCGAGCGATGCCGCTGCCAACGCCGCGCGTTTTTCCAGGCCCGGATTGACGGTGCTCGATTCGATGATCACACTGCCCCGCCGCAATCCGGCGAATACGCCGGTCTCTCCCCACAAGACCGACTCGAGCGCCGGCGGATCGCTGACGATGGTGATAACAACTTCGGACGCTGCAGCCAATTCGCGCGGCGTCGCGGCTCGCTTCGCTCCTTGCGCCACCAGATCATCGCCGCGCGAAGCCGTGCGGTTCCACACCGTGAGTTCGTGGCCGACCTTTAACAAATTGGCCCCCATTGGGTGGCCCATCAATCCCAATCCAATCAATCCGACCGGCGGCTTCATGGCGAGAATCCTCCTGAGCGAATAATTTCCTCAAACGCTGTGAAAGGGAAAAGTTTACAGGAGTTCGTCAGAAAACCGGATGAAAATCGGCAGAGGAAACGGAACGGCTAGGCGGGGCGGTTCTTGAGTTCGAGGACGCCGGGCTGCTGCACGGACTCCTCGGAGGTTTCCCGGGGTTCCTTTATGGACGCAGACGGCCTGGGAATTTCAGGGCACTCTTTCAGCTCGACTATACAGGGGTAGGGGATCTCCCAACGGAAGGTCTTTACATTGCCTTGCTGCTGGTAGCTCTCCTCCAGGAAGATGGACTTCCCGGAGTCGGCGGCCAGATTGCCGGTCGCCGGCAGGATGATGTCCCCGGCGCGGTAAGTTACCACGATGCGACGGCCTAAGATAGCTGAGTACCGAGCCATAGCAGGCAGTATGGCGGGCGGAGTCCTAGACGGGCAATAGTACGATGGTGTCAATGGAATTAGTACTAGTGGGTCCTATCTACTGCAAATGCTGGAGATAGCTGTACCTTTTAGAGAGGGCGTCCGCAAGGCTGCGGCGCACCCTTGGCACGTACGGCGTGGATTGAACCCCCGGGAACGCCAATCCCCCGATTGGCGATGCGCAAACCGCCGATCGGGAGATTGGCGTTCTCAGGCGGACCGACATGTGGATCAATGATGCCCGCCGCCATGGTCCCCCGCGCCATGCCCCGCCGGACTAGAGGCATGGGCAGGTTCGGGGACGGGAACCGCGGGAGCATTCCGCAGATTTGCCGTGAACATCAGCACCAGCGGCGAAACGACCCCGAACGCGAGAAAGGCGTACAGCGTGGGCAGAGTGCCGCCCAAGTCGGTCGTCGAACCGGCGGAAAGCCGCCAGGCGATCGCTCCAGCGACAAGACCGGCCAGGGTAGAAATGTTGCGCGATCCGGGCGCGACCTCAAGCCGCGTCCCGCACTTCGGACACACGATATCGTTCGAGCGCGCCGCGGCTTCCGGCGCTGAAATTTCCGTCTTGCAATGCGGACAGATACGAACGGCCAAGGCTCACCTCCCGATGAGAATGCCTACGATAGTCGAAAACGCGGCCGAATGAAAAGGGGAGATAAAAAGTGAAAACGCGTTACCTTCAGTCGCGTCCAATCGCCGCGCGGTGAACGAAACGCATATGCTGAAGAGGCGGACGAGACAGAGCCGTTATTTACGCATGCGACAAAGCCTTGTCTCCAAGTTTTCCACAATACGCTTCGGGCGATAGAATGATACCCTCTCGGTGCATTTCGGGAGCCCCGCGAGAAAATCTTGAACGTCTATGGAGCGAACAATGAAACTGAAAATCCTGAGTCTTTCCGCGCTGGTGGCCCTTGCACTGGCCATGTGCTTGTCAGTGACGTCCACTCCCGCATCGCCCAAGGTGCCCGCTGCCGCCGCAGTTCCGGCAGCAACGCCTCAACCAGCGGCCGCGCCCGCAGCTTTGCCGGAACCTCACCCGGAAATTCGCGAAGCGATCGGTTCGCTTCGGAGAGCGAAGGACCACCTGGAGCACGCCGCCCATGATTTTGGCGGGCACCGCGTGGAAGCCATCAAGGCCATCGATGAATCGCTCCGCCAGCTCCAGGAATGTTTGAAATACGATAAGTAAATTTCGCGAACGGCGAACCGCCCTGAAAGCGAGCGGTTTGTCATTCAGTGAGAATCGAGAACGATCAACCGTCCACCTCGAGGCCGAGGTGGACGGTTTTTTTCGCGGGCAGTGAATCTCAACTCTCTTACTCTTCCGCGCCGCGCTGGCCTGCGTGGAGGAAGCCACGAGCCACAAGCATATCTCCGCAGCTAACTTCGAGGCCTTGCGCAAACATTTCAGCGAGCGCGAGATCGTCGAGATCACTTGGCTGAACGCCGTACATAATTACTACAACCTGATTAACATGCCGCTCGAGATCGGGTCCGACGGCTTTTGCGAGATCGCCCAGGCGCGAACGGCGTGACACGCAAAAGTAGCGCAGGCTTCAGGCAGTAGCCTTTTCGTCATTCCAATTCAAAACCGGTGTCCTTCAGCGACCATTTCTCGAATGCTCTCTCTTCCGGGTTTAACCCGCTTGCGCAGGGCGCGCATTCCTTTCACGATTTCCATGTGTGCGATATTGGACTTTTTCACGTCGACGGGAACCAGCAATGCCACCGGGGCGCCGTATCTGGTGATCGTGATTTCTTCACCTCGCGCGACACGATTGAGGAGATCTGAAAACCGCACCCTCGCTTCAAGAGCTTTGACCGTTACCATCATGACCTCCCTAGCGCGTCGATATTACAACTTTTCTGAGCCATTTCTTTCGACGATGCGCGGGGTGTACCACCGGCTCAGAATTTGACGCGCTCCAGTAGGACGGGCTTCAGCCTGTCGGTTTTGAATTAAGGTGGCGAAAAAGAAGACAGGCTGAAGCCTGTCCTACTGCCGCTCAAGGCAGCGGCGAAAATTCTACGCGGCGGCGAATGGGGTCGATGCGTTCGGCGCGGACGCGGATGCGGTCGCCGAGTCTCCAGATGTGGCCGGCATGCGCGCTTCCCCGGCCGGGTTTTTTCTTTTGGCCGGCGCCTGGCGAGGACTTGGCTTCGCGCGCGCCGCTGCGTTGGCCGCTGCCGCTCACGATGGCGTGATCCTGCTCGCGGTAGAAAACGTGCTCGCCGGTTAATTCCTCGACGCGGTCGATGGGGACCAGGCCTTCGACGAAAATTTCCGTCAGCTCGACGAAGAAACCGAATTTCTGCACGGAGATGATCAGCGCGTCGTATTCCTCGCCGAGATGCTGCTCCATGAACTGCGCGGTTTTCCAGGCCATCAATTCGCGCTCGGCGGTTTCGGCGCGGCGCTCGGTCTCGGAGGTTTCCGCGGCGACGGCGTCGAGTTCGCCTCGGCGGTATGGGCCAAATGTGGATTCTTCTTTCGCGTGGCTTGCATGGGCCGCGGGCTTGGACTCCGGATGATCGAGCGCCCACTTCAAGACGCGATGCACGATGAGGTCGGGATAGCGGCGGATCGGCGAGGTGAAATGCGTGTACTGGTCGAAGGCCAGAGCAAAATGGCCGAGCGGGTCGGCGGCGTAGCGCGCTTGCTTCAGCGAACGCAGCATCAGGTAAGCGACGATGCGTTCCTCGGGCTTGCCCGCGATTTTTTCGGCCAGGCGCTGGTAGTGTGATGGATGGATCGCGATGTCCATCACGCCCGGAAGCGAAACCGTCATCGGCTTCTCGCGCCCCGCTCCGCGACGGCCGTGGCGCGCGCCGCGATCGAAACGCTGCTGCGGGCGGGAACTTCCGTGCTTCACTTCGATGCGCCGCTCCGCGAGATTTTCGACGCCCAGCGAATAGCCGAACGTCTGCGCCAGCGCCTCGAATTCCAGAATTTTCTTGGGGTCGGGTTTTTCGTGGACGCGATGCAGCGATCCGATGCCGCGCGATTCGAGATAGCGCGCCACGGCCTGATTGGCGGCCAGCATGAATTCCTCGATCAGGCGGTGCGCGATGTTGCGCTCGCTGCGGACGATGCCGATCATCTGCCCGTCGGGATCGAATTCAATGACGGGCTCGGGCAAATCGAAATCGATGGAGCCGAGCCGCGCGCGCCGCGCGTTCAGGATCATGGCGAGGTCGCGCATGGCTCGGAAATTTTCGGCCAGATGCGCGTACCGCGCGGTGGCGGCCGCGTCATTCTGAAGCACGGCGTTCACCGCAGTGTACGTCATGCGTTCGGCCGAACGGATCACGCCGCGCGCGAATTCCGACGCGACGATTTCGCCGTTCGCGTCCAGTTCCATGACCGCGCTCATCACCAGGCGGTCTTCCTTCGGATTGAGCGAGCAGATGCCGTTCGAGAGTTCCTCGGGCAGCATGGGCACGGCCCGATTCGGAAAATAAACGGAAGTGCCGCGCAGCCGCGCCTCGCGGTCGAGCGCCGATCCGCGCCGCACGTAATGCGACACGTCGGCGATGTGCACCTGCAACTGCCAGTTGCCGTTCTCGAGGCGCTTCACGTAAACGGCGTCGTCGAAATCGCGCGCCGTTTCTCCGTCGATCGTGACGATCGAAAAATCGCGGAAGTCGCGCCGCCCGGCCTGCTCGGCATCGCCCACGGGACGCGCCACGGCGGCGGCTTCCGCCAGTACGTCCGCGGGAAATTCGTGCGGCAAGTGATGTTTCCGGATCAGAATCTCGACATCTACGCCGAATTCGCCGGGGCGTCCGAGAATCTCGATCACGCGTCCGGCCGGGGCCACGCCGCCGCGCGGGAAACGCGTCATCTCCACGTTGACCACGGCGCCGTCGAGTTCCGGCAAACGCACGCCACGCTTCGGCTGATGCATGCCGAGCTTGCCTTGCAGTTCAGGTGTCAATTCCTCGCCCGGTGGGATGATGATTTCCTGCAGCAGGCGCGATTCATACGGGGCGACCGTATTGCCGCGCGATCCGTACCGGAACAGCCCCACGACCGTCGTGTGCGCGCGCCCGATCACGCGCAGGATGCGTCCCTCCGCGCGGCCTGGCCCAGCCCCGTCGCCAAAGCGCTTGCGCCGCTCGATGCTCGCAAGGACATGATCCCCGTGCATGGCGTCGCCGATTGCATCACGCCCGATGAAAAGGTCGCCGTCCAAATCTTTTCGCGGCGTATCGGGCACGACAAAGCCAAAACCGTCGCGATGGGCGACGAGTCGCCCCGTCAGTTGATTCGCTTCCGGCCTCACTGACGGCCGCGAATCAGAGCCTGGTTGCGGGCGGGGTTCCGAGCGATTCTCCGAGCCGTGCCGTTGCGGCGCGCTTTTTTTCGCAGGCTGCGCGTATTGCGCGCCCTGTTTCTCCTTGGGCAAGCCAACACGCCCGTTCGGGTATTCGTGGATCTCCCCGCGCTTCTTCATTTTTCGCGCCAGCTTTACCAGCGCGCGGCGTCCCGAGTGGCGCAAGTTGAGCGCCGCCGCGATTTCGCGCAAGCTAAGAGGCTTGCGGGACCGCGCGAGATGCGCGACGACTTCGGCTTCAGTGACAGGCGCGCGGGGCTCATCGTGGCGTGGCATGGAAACGGTCATTGTAAGCGGTCTTCATGCAAAACGCGAAGGCTGGGCGGAGGAAACCTGGTAACTCTTTGCCTCATCAGGAAGCACAGATGCACGGCATCCGGCGGCTTTCTTGCATGCAAAATACAGTAAACCCTGTATATCGGTCCTATTTTCAACAAATCGCGCAACTTTCTTGCGAAACCGGTGTTCAAGTTAATACATCAAGGCTGTAAGGACTCGGCTTTCCTCCGACTGGCCGGGTCAATAAATGAGGGGGCGAATCGACCTGGATCGCCCCCTTCTTCCTCAGGCCTGCCCATCCTTGATGCCCCGGGATGCCGGAATCCAAGCCCTCCATTAGTGCTGGTCTTTGTCACGCGACATTTGCCCAACCTGGCTTTTTGGAATGCTTGCATTGAGCAGTACGGCGGTGAGTGTCCCAATGATGATGCCGTCGGTGGCCAGGAGGCGCACCGAAGGCGAGAAAACGTCAAACACGGCCGGAGGCGCGAAGCTTATGGCGGTACTCAGCGCGACCGATGCGGCAACGATCAGTAGATCCCTCTGGCTACGAAGACTCTCTGCCAGGATGCTCACTCCTACAACGACGATCATGCCAAACATAAAGATCAAAGTTCCACCCAACACAAATGTAGGCACGATGCCGATGGCCAATCCGATCTTCGGGATGAGAGCCATGACGACCAGGAGCACGCCCGCGGAAGCCACGACGAACCGGCTGCCTACGCCTGTCAACGAAATCGCCCCAACGTTTTGATCGTAGGAAACGATTGGGACGCCGCCGAACAGCGTTGCCACGACAGAGCCGAAACCGTCCGCGGCCACCGCGCCTCGAACGCGGCTTTCGCTGGCATCGACGCCCAACATTTTGCAAAGCGCGAGCGTAATACTCATCGTATAGACCGCCGTCACGAAATAATAGACAACGATCGTTGCGACGGCGCCAGCGCTGGGCCATGCCAGCCCAAAGGGAAGCAGCTTCGGCAGCCGTAGCCACGGAGCATCCGCGATCGCCTTCACGTTTATCAACCCCATTGGGATCGACACAAGATAAATGGTCACGACCGCCAAAAAAATCGACAGGGATTTCGCAGAACCCTTCGTCAGCATGTTGATGGCGACGATGAGAACAACGCTCCCGACCAGATAGATAAATGTCAGCGGATTGCCGAAGTACGGCGTATTGACGGCGAACGCGATATTGGCGGCGACCTTGATCAAACTTTCGCCAGTCACGACGAGAAGCGTCCCGACAACGAGCGGCGGGAACAGCGAACGCAACTTCCCGATCGCGGGACTGGCGGCGAGAAGCACGAGTCCTCCGATGATCAGCGCCGCGGTAGCCGCTGCAAGGCTCTCATTCCTGGCGATGGCGACGACCGGGGCGATATAGATGACGTACGCACCAAGCACGAGAGGGAGGCGTCCGCCGATCCAGAAAATTCCCAACGCCGAGATCAGTGTTCCGACGCCGCAGCCCAGCATGACGCCAGTCATCATGGACCCGCGCAGCTCGGGTGACAGGTTCAACATGCCGCCGATCACGAGCGGCGATGCGATCATCGCCGTGAACATGATCAAGATATGCTGAAATCCGTATAGAAATGACGCGATGGGAGGAGGCCTGTCTTCGAGTCTGTAGCGCAGCGAAAGAACAAGGAGGTCTGCTCCGGCGGGCGCGCCTTCTTCGGCCAGCGTCATGCCGACCCGATCATCCTCTGGCTTCATATTCAATTCCCCCGCTCAACGATCGCGCGCGCGATCCATGAGCGCCTTCTCTTGCCCGCCGTCGATCTCGATCATGGTTCCGTTGACGTTGTGCATGCGGGGCGAGGCCAGCATGACGACGAGGTCTGCAACCTCTTCGGGTTCGGCGATGCGCCCCGTGGGAATCGACGCCGGAGCAAGCCGATCGGCCTCCTCATAGCTGAGTTTCATGTCACGCGCCATCGCCGCAACGAGGCCCGCCCAGCGCTCGGTGCGGACCGGGCCGGGATTGACGGCCACGAGGCTGATTCCGTACCTCCCGTATTGGCCCGCGAGCGCCAGCGTCAGATTCTGTCCGGCGGCATTCGCGGCGCCCGGCGCGATCTCCCAATAGGAGGGCTTCACACCGTCATTCCCAATGAGATTGACAACCCGGCCGCCGCCCTGGCGAACCATGATCGGCAGAACATAACGCAGGCAGCGCACGTAGCCCATGAACTTGAGCTGAAGACTCTGCGTCCAGTCCGCCTCGCTGAGATGTTCGATGACGCCTCCCGGCGCGGAGCCCGCGTTGTTTACCATAATGTCAATACGGCCCAGCGCCTGGTGGCCCGACGCGACGAAGTTCTTAGCGTCACCGTCCTTGGTGAGATCAGCCGGGATCGGGATGATCTTCCTGCCCGTGGCCGCGGCAATTTCCTCCGCAGTCGCGGTGAGCACATCCGGGCGGCGCCCGCAAATGGCGATGTCGACGCCTTCGCGAGCAAGCCCCAGCGCTATGGCCTTGCCGATGCCTTCGCTTCCGCCCGTGACGAGCGCCGTTCTTCCTTTAAGTTTTAGATCCATTTCATTCTCCAGGAATGACTTTTTGGTTCCCACTGCCAGCCACTATGCGCCTCCCAATGGCCGCCGATGCGACATCCAGCGGCCCGTTTCGGCGGCGTCGAAGAGTTCAGCGAGCGCGGTATTGACGGCATCAGGTTCTTCGCTGTTAATCGTGTGTCCCGCGCGAGGAATAACGAGCAGCCCCGCCGTGGGAACCACGCGCTTCAGGAAGAGACTCCCGTCAAGGCAAGGGAAATCCTCGTCCCCCACGATAACCAGCAAAGGCAATGTGAAACTTCGCAGACGCTTCTCCAGATCCCACAATGTGGGACGCTTAAGCTGAATGTTGAGCATAGTAAGGGCAGAGCCGGTGCCGGAGTGTTCCGCGAGCATACGCTTGAACTCTTCGAAACCGCGGGGATCTTTTGCCTGAAAGGTGTGCCGCATCGGCGCCCTCGCGTAATTCGCCGCGGCAACTTCGATCGGCTCGGTTTGGAACATCCGGGCGATATCTTCGCAGGTACGCGCGGCGGCGTCCCGTTCCGCAGGATTCGAACCCCATCCGCACCCAAGCGCAGCGACGGACAGGCAGCGTTCGGTGTTATCAAGACCGACGTGCAGCGCCGTGTAGGCTCCCATCGAATGTCCGACGAGATGAGCTCGCTCAATTCCGAGCGCATTCATGACCGCGAGTACGTCCCCGCAGGCAATATCCTGGCTATAGGCCTTCGGATTCGTCGGGATGCCGGAAGGAGGGAAGCCGCGTGCCGCAAAGGTCACGCAGCGATGAGAGCGCGCGAAGAAGCGCATCTGCGGCTCCCAGGACCGATGGTCGCCGGCAAACTCATGAATGAACACGACCGGAGTTCCAGACCCGGACTCCTCGACATGGAGCGTCGTCCCGTCGAGCGCAGCAATCTTCGCCATCCTCCCCTCCGGACAATTGCGTTGTACCCTCGCATATTCTTAATTGGCAAGCAAATGGAATTGATGCGCGCACAAATTAAATTTTCAGGATTGTCTCCCGTGAGCGCGGCGCCGAACATCGCTTCTCCAACGTAAAGAGGCTCAACACCAAAGCCGTCGCCACCGCGCCCCCGCGATACCTCTGATAGGTTTTCGAGTCGGGAGTGAACTCTAGTCCGTTCCGGCGCTCATTTTCTCCGAATGCCTCAGGCTCGCAAATTCAAACTGGGGAATGCTCATTGCATAGGTGGTAGATCAGGCGTGTCGTGAACGTGAGGGCAGTAAACGTCGTGTTCGCGTTGCTCACCGTTCGGAACGTGCTGGCCCCGCCGACGTAGAGGTTCGTCGTCCCAAACACTTTCAGGTTCCGGTCCACCACGCCGTCCCGCTCCGACGTTCCCATCACCGTGCCGCCCGCCTGGTGATACGTGTCGTGCATCGTCGACATGAACTTCGGATCCATCGCCTTCAGGTCCGGGTCGATCGTCAGGCTCGCCAGGCCCGCGCCACGCAGTGCATCGTCCGCGCGCGCGGCGAATTCCGCGACCGATGCCTGCTCAAGCCCGCTCAGACGCCAGTCCAGGACCACCCGCGGCAGCCCATATTCGTCCGTCACACTGCGGTCCAGGCGGATGCGGCTCTCCGCCACCGGACCCTGCTCAGCCTGAACCAGAAGCGAGATCTTCGACGTGCTCGGCACGAAGATCCTGTGGTCCCACACGTACCGCCACATCAGCGGCAACAGATATTTCGAGCATGCCGCAACGTTCTTGAAGACGTCTCCCAGGTCCTTGATTTGGCGGCTGAAGACCGCGGCCTTCACGAACTGTTTGAGGTAGACCAGATTCTCCGACACCGAACTTTCGAACCCGAACAACCCCTGGACGTTCAGGATGCGGTCTCGCGCGAGGATATCGTTGCGCAGGCGGAATTTCGGCTGATACTTGTGCCCGCCGCGCCAAATCGTGCAGAACGTGTTGAAGAATTTTCCATTGTCATTGGGCTGCACCGTCGCCACCTTGCCGCCCAGGTGGTCCTGGAAATACGCACCAATATTTTGATTCTGGCGCCACGGGCACTCCCAGGATTGGTCCGTCGCGCCGTGCAGCAGCAGCCGCGAATTCTCGATCGTGCCCGCCGCGAGGAGGAACTTCTCACCCGCGATCGTGTGGCGCTTGCCGCCCACGTCCACTACTCGCACGCCTGTGATCCGCCCCCCGGCGCCTTCAAACCCGACCACTGTGTGCCCCGTCAGCACGGAGAATTTTTCACTCCTCTCATACTGCTTCGCATACATGATCGCGAAGCTTGGAATCTTGAGCCACCGTGTGAGGAACGCTTCAAAGTCGTCGCCAAGGCGCGGCCGCTCCGCCGAAATGCTCTTCCAGACTGCGGCGTCGTTGAGCGTCTCCCGCTCGTTCCCAAGGTTCTCGTAAGTCACGCGGTAGAAGGGCGCGATCTCTTCGTACTTCACCGGCCAGGCGCTGCCGGGCAGCCAGTCGCGCCCCGCGAAGTCCACCGGCTGAAACTCCACCAATTGCCCGCCCCAAAGGTTTGTGGTTCCACCCAGGCTGCGGCTTCGCGCGACCTTGAGACCGTCGTGCGGGACGCCGATGGAGTCGTATGACTCCGGGGCAAAGCCCCCAAGGTGCACTCCGCCAGATTCGACCACAATCACACGCTGCCCGCGCTTCACCAGCTCGCTCGCCGCGTACAGCCCGATCGCGCCAGAACCGATCACCACTGTCACCGGTTCTCCGGCGCCGCTCGACTTCAACTGAGCTATATCGGTCAAGAGCATCGAGGGTGATCCTCTATCATTTCGGCGTGGGACATATTAGCTACCGGCTTGCAATTATGCGAGCAATGCGTCCTTTCTTTTCCTCCAGGCAACAGACATGCGCGGAGTATCAATTCGAAAACAACCGGGTACAACCGCCCAATCCGCCGTAGAATCAGAATGTAGACGACGCGGAGGATCCCATCAAACCCGGCGGCCCCAGGGGAATGCATGTTTCATAGGCGAAATATTGTGGTGCTGGGAGTGTGTTTGATCGCTGTGGCGCCATGGGCCGGCACTCCGAACGCGCGGACGCTGCCCAGCGGCCAGGGCGCCATCATCACTGGAAATCCCGCGCCCAGTCCCGAGCAGATTCACTCGCTGATCCTGCGTGCCGTCGAAAATCAGCATCGCGACGACCGCGAACTCAAGGAATTTGAGCGCGTCGAGCACATCGTCACGCGGAAGGCCGAAAACGCCGAGGTCGTCACCGATATTACGGAACGCGTCGTGCCTTCCGGAACCGGCACAGTCAAATTGAGGACGATTGAGAACGGCGTGCCGGTTTCCCCGGAGCAGTATCGCCAGGAATTGGAGTTTGCCGTCAACGCGCTCGGCCTCGGCGCGCATCCCAACGAGCGCTACACGGACGAGCAGGAGAAATTTGAACGGCGCCGCCGCCAGCACGCCGAACTGGTGGACTCGTCGAAGAAGGCTTTCCGTGTGACCTGGCTCGGCCGCGAAACGCGCTCCGATTCGGACGGGGCGCACGGACCAAGAACGCTCATGAAACTTCGACTGGAGCCGGACCCGGACTTCAAGCCCACCACTCGTTTCGCGACCAGCTTTCAGCACGTGCATGCCACGCTCTGGGTGGATGAAGCGCAGGCGCAATTCGCGCGCCTCGAAGCCGACATCGTCACGGACATTCCATTCGGCGGAGGGATTGCCGGAAAGGTTTATCACGGGGGCCACATCGTGATGGCGCAAGAGGAAGAGGCGCCGGGGATCTGGCTGCCGACGCTGTACGATTACGACGTGGACGGCCGCAAATTCCTGTTTGCGTTCGACGTCCACGAGCGCACGGAAATTACCCGCTACCGCCGCGTTGGTCCGCCGCCGGAAGCGGTCGATATCCTTCGTAACGAATTGAACAATCTCACGGCCGTAACCCCCTCACGGTAGCGCGCCCAAGTTAAAATAGCGGGAATCGAGGTTTCGTCATGAGATTCCTTACGCTGTTTTTCTTTGCCGCGCTGGTGTCATCGCTCTCGGTGGCGCCAGGATCGGGATATGGCCAGTCGCAATCGCCGGCGGCGACTCAGCAGCCATCCGCGACGACCGCGCCGCCACCGGCTCCGCAAGCCCAAGCTGCGCCGCTAGACAATGCAAAACCGGACAAGGTCTGGACCAACGACGAGGTCGATACCTTGCGCAACAATCAAGGCGTCTCTGTGGTTGGGAATCGCGCGCCTCAGAACGCGAGTACGAAACCGAAGGGGTATTCGATGGAGAAAGATCCGGCATGGTACCGCAAACAATTGGCGCCCCTGCGCGCGGAGATTGAGAAACTGGATGGCCAGATTGAAAAAACAAAAGCCTTCCTCGACGGCGAAAAAGTGAACGATCAGCCGGCTTCCTATCATGCTTACTACAGCGCGCCCGGCAATCCTCAGAGTCAACTCAAGCGAATGGAAGCCAAGCGCCAGGCGGATGAGGCAAAGATAGAGGATTTGCTGGATCGCGCCCGCCACAACGGCATAGAGCCCGGCGCCCTGCGATAATAACAATTCCAATAAAAATTAAAGCACCGGTCCCCGCAAGGAAGACCGGCGCCATCCATTCCAAAGTTTCACGAATCGCAAGTCACGATTGACGGGTCACCAGTCACCAGTCACGATTTCCTACCTCGCGGCTGCCGCAACTTCCTTCTCAATCGGCGCGCCCACCAGGTTGCCCCACTCGGTCCACGAGCCGTCGTAGTTGCGGACGTTCTTGTAGCCGAGCAGGTACTTCAACACAAACCAGGTGTGCGAGCTGCGCTCGCCGATGCGGCAATAGGCGATGACTTCCTGATCGCCCGTGACGCCCTTCCCTCCGTAAAGTTGCCGGAGCGCGTCGGCGGGCTTGAACGTGCCGTCCTCGGCAACGGCCTGCGCCCAGGGAATGTTCGCCGCGCCGGGGATGTGCCCGCCGCGCTGAGCCGTTTCGGTCATGCCCGGAGGCGCGATGACTTTGCCGCTGAATTCATCCACCGAACGCACGTCCACCATTTGCGCCGGGGAGCGCCGCTCGAGCACGGAGAAAATATCCTCGCGCTTGGCTCGAATCGACGCGTCGGGAGCTTTCGCCGAATAATTTGTGGGCTGGACTTTCGGCGCATCGGTGGTGATCGCGCGCTTTTCCTCGAGCCACTTCTTGCGCCCGCCGTTCATCAGGCGGACATCGTTGTGGCCGTAATACTTCATTTGCCAGAAGCCCCACGCGGCGAACCAATTGTTGTTGTCGCCGTAGAGGATCACGGTGGTTTCCGGCTTGATCCCCGCATTAGCAGCCAATTGGCTGAAGCTGCGCTGATCGGCCAGGTCGCGCCGCACCGTGTCCTGCAATTGCGTCTGCCAGTTCCATCCCACCGCGCCGGGAATGTGTCCCTGCTCGTAGGCCGAGGTGTCCACATCGATTTCGACGAGACGAAGATTGGGATCGTTCAAATGGCTGGCGACCCAGTCGGTCGTCACCAGGACTTCGGGATTCGCGTACTCGCTCATGACAGTTCCTCCTCTAGGAAATTCCAATTGGGCGGACAATAATTTCGGCGGGCTCTCCGCCTCGGCGGATCGGCACGCTGTTTCCGATTGTCGTCTTCCGGGCCTCGGGTTGCCCCGTGGGGACTCGTTGCATCCTATAAGGATTCGATTCGCAGGACAAGTGGGACAGGCTTCAGCCTGTCTGGTTTAAAGTTTGCGCTACTCAGGAAAAAAAGCGACAGGCTGAACAGGCTGCGGAAAAAATGTCTTGTTTTGTCATTCTGAGCGAAGCGAAGAATCTCTCTTCGATTTAAGTATAAGAAAACAATCAAGGAGAGATTCTTCGCTTCGCTCAGAATGACAGCGCTTTGAGTTTTTCCGCAGCCTGTGAAGCCTGTCCTACGCCGGCTCCAGCTTTCCCCCGCGCGCCTCGAATTCCACGCGCAGCACCCAGTCATAGTGAAACCCTTCGTCGCGCATCCACTTCTCGAGCGCCTCGCGGTCCGGCGCATCGAATTCGACGAGCATTTTCCCTTCGATCATGTTGACCTGCACGCGCCGCATCGTGACGCGATCGGCAGCGGCCAGACGCACCGTCAGATGTTCCGCGCCCTGCCGCGTCAGGCAAGCCAATGTGTGCAGCGAAATGTACCGTGGCATGATTTCTCCTCGACCAAATATTCTTCCGCTAAATCAAACCATAGTTGCTTGCGGATAAAAAATCTTCTTTTGGCCAAATAGCAATTCTTATTTCGAGCGCTTTAGGTCGGAATCGGGATTTGGATGACCGGAACGAGGGGCTGCAACTGGGTTCGATACCGAGCAACGATTCGGTCGTATATATTGAGCATGGCCTTGGACCTAACTGTGACGACAAGCGCGTATCGAATCGGCTGGGCTGACAACGTAGGCGCACCTCCAAGTCGAGCATTGTAGTGAATATCAAAAACGGGGTCGTGTAGGCTTGTGGGTTGAAATGCTTTCGTCATTTTCAGGGTTGTTTCCCACTTGAAAGCATCTGCTCGAAGCCTGCTTTCCGGGAGCCCCCGTTCCGATGCTTGGAAAAATGGTTTCGAATCAGCGTGAAGCTGCGACGTTTTGCTGCGCTTGAATCGGTGAGGGCGATAAATCACTTCCAGGCCAGCCCGCGTGTAATTGATGGGGTCCTTCGGGTCTGTTTCTGTGGCATAACAGAATGTCGCTGAAATCTCGATCTTTCCTTGCAGTGCGCCATCCGGCATGGGTATCTGCGCCCGAAGATACTTAGCCGGATCAAGCTGGCCTTGATAAACGACGTGAACAGCTCCCGGTTCGCAAATGACTAAATCCTCGATGTTCTCGGACACCCGGCCCCAACCAACATCGTGTTTATGGTGAGTGCTCGGCTGAGCGTGGTGCAGGAGCAGCGCTCGCAATGCAAGAGGCCCAATCGTCGGGCCGAGGTGTGCTCGAACACCGAGAGCGAGGCGTAGCGCGTTAGGCGAAGCGAAACTTGTGCCCGCAGTTGGGACGATAGTTTGGTCGTTCGTTGCGGCGAGTACCCAAAATGGGTTGTCTGGTGAACCCCCGAAGGTCACCAAATCGGGTTTAACGATACCTGGACTCCGGCCTGGACCGACGGAACTGTATTCCGCTCTAGTCCATTCCTCACCCTGCGAATTTGCTGCCCCGACCCCAAGCAAGTTAACGCCGTCAGATGGGGCTTGGATTCTGGCATTCCCAGATTCACGATCAGCTTCACCTGAGTTACCGGCAGCCGATGTGGCAAGTGTCTCTCCGTCAGAGAAAAGTTGGTCAAGCTTCGCAGTCCAGACATGCACGTCATCATCTTCGATTGGCAAGTCAGGCCCGATGCTGAAATTCACGAATTGGTATCGTCGACTCTCCAAAACCGCTGAGATTCTCTCAAGAACGTCGAAATAATCTTCCTGGGGGTCGCTTAGCGACTTCTTGTCAAGGACACGAAAATGGTCGACAAACGCGGATGGTCTTCGCGAGGGCTTTCCGTGGTTGAGCGAACCAAATAGCAGCGCTGAAGTCACTCCGAGGCCGTGCTTTTCACCCTCGTCTATTGGGTCTCCCAAATTTTCAGTGGAATGACAAGTTGCCCACTCGGTCAGAGCGTGATCTTTGGGCATTCCCCCATCAAACACAGCTACGCGGAGATTGGGATCAATCGGTCCACCATGTGGGAGCTCAATCTTAACCCCTGTCCTTGGCGAAGCCATTCGCATCAAAGAGGGAAACTGTCGCAGCCGAGGCATTTCTCTCGCCACTCGCAAGAAGGAAAACTTGGCAACATCACTAATTACTTCGCGACGAATTCGGAGCGGGAGAAAACAGAGGCCTTCAACGGTGATGCGCCTATTCAAATCAGGTCTAATGTCGAACGAACGAAGATAGCGCTCGAATCCTTCTAGGATCCAGTCCTGACCCTGCGGTACATGGAGGACAATTTCAAGTAGCGGGTTCCTATCGCCTGATCGGATCGGTTTTACTCGCTCTTCAGCTGTAATAAATCGAAAGTCCTCGATCTTGAATAGATCGTCCGAGCCACGGTGAGATTCACCCCAGCCCGGAAGGTCGGTCGCCCACTCTCGGAAACGCCGTCTTTGACCGGCGACAAACAATTCTGTTGAGACCGCCTCTTTCTGTTTCTTTTTTGGAGCCCATTTTTCAGGGCTGACAATCTTCGGTTTGCTGCCGACTACATCGAGCCCTACTGCGTTGAATAGCTCCGACGGGAAATAGCTCTTGGCGAGATATGTGGGGTGCAGAGTGACAGCTGCAACGGCCTCGTCCCTTGGACATGCCGCAGGAGGTAACGTATCAAGGGACAACGACACCTGTGTGATTCGCGGGGTCAGACGCGTCCGCGCTTCAGAAAACGTGTATGGATGGGTCTTTTCGCCTCCGCCTTTCGAGGCGACGATTTGCTCGGTCAGCCGCTCTCCGTACCCCAATAGGTAGTTTGTTTTCTCCGGCATAAGCTTTCCGTCACTCTGCCACTGCTGTTTGTGACGCCCGACGAATCGTGTCGCGGCTAACACCCGTCAAGTCGTGAGCCTTGTGCTGCGAATAACCAATCTTCGTGAGAGCCAAGGCGAGCTTGGCGCGCTTACGCTGCGTAAGGCGATCAACTCGCTCGTGAATTATTTTGTCGAGAACGAGCTTCAAAGGTTCCTGCCCAATAACCGCCTGTCGGCGCGCTCTTAAGAGAGCTAGTTCTATGTCGTTATAAGAACTCCCTTCAAAAGCGTACGAAATGGCCCCAACTAAATCTCGCGCTTCTGAATCAACCGGCCCGAGGAAAATCTTGACGGCCTGCTGAATCTGCTCGTGGCTGGGCATTGGAAATTCAACGACAACTTCAAACCGACGCCATACAGCCGGGTCCAACAGCTCCTGATGGTTCGTTGCAGCCAGGAGAATTCCTGTAGGTGGCCAGTCATCGATTCCCTGCAAGAGAACAGTTACAAGCCTCTTGAGTTCGCCGATTTCGACGGCGTCGTCTCGGCGCTTGGCAACAGCGTCCAATTCGTCAAGCAGCAAGACGCAATTCACACCTTTCGCATAGTCGAAGATATTTCGGATGTTTGAGCCAGTGCGGCCGAGAAAACTACTCATGACGGCAGAGAGTTCTAATATGATGAGCGGGCGATCTAGCTTCTTTGCTATCCAGCGGGCTGCGAGAGTCTTGCCCACACCTGGGGGGCCGGTGAACAACGCGGTCCGCGTCGGGTGCAATCCGGCTGCGTACAAGTCTTTTTCGTGATTCCGCTCAAATATGATCTGTTCGAGTCTCTGACGAATCGAATCTGTCCAAACAGGTTCTATGTCGAGCTGGACGGGGTATTCGGGTCGGACAAGCTGCAAGCGTGTATCAATATCAACTGGAATCGCGTTCACTGTCTCGCTGCGAAGCGGCGATTGGTTAATGGGGGCATCGCGAAGCAGATTACTCAACTCGTCGGCAAGTCCAGGAAAAGATAATCGATATCGCCGAATGAGGCGTCGAATGTAAAGTTGAACGTCCTGCTTGCGGCCGGTCAGCGCCAGTCTCGCTAACTGGACTAAATCCTTTACGCTCTCCTGGGTTGATTCCACTTCCATCCTATCATTCATTGTTTTCATGCGCATAGGCTATGCCATATGTGGACTATTTGTCAATGACAATTTATGATTAGTCCACATTTTACTTAAATTGGTATAATTCCAACGGGTTAGGGGCGATGCCTGGTGAAATGAAAGTCTTTTCCTAATTGCTTTTAGTCCAGTGAGGTCAAAAGCGCGTGTGCTGACACCGCAGTTCCGACGCCTCACAGTGCGCCACCCCCGTATCATTCGCGCATCGGCCCGCGTAACGAGCCGCCCACGCATGAATTCCTCCATGTAAAATTGGGAGATGGCACCCTCCCGGAGGCGGACTGCAATGCGGCGCGCGCGTCTACATATCGCGTTTCTGGCATGTGCGGTTGCATTTGTGTCCGCAGGCGCGCGGGCGCAGGTGCCCAAGACTTCCAAGCAGAAGCCGGGCGGATTGGACGGCAAGGTCGTCAACGCGAAAGGCGCGCCGGTGGCCGGGGCGCAGATTTTGTGGCAGGCGGCGGATGGCGAAACGCCGCACGTGCTGCACAGCGACGCGCAAGGGCAGTTCCACATTGAGCCGCTGCGCTCAGGTTTATACAATTTGCGCGCTTCCGCGAGCGGCACGTGGTCCGAATGGGAGCATAACGTCCTCGTGCGTCCCGGCAATGACACAAGTGTTACGCTGCGATTGACGTTCAAAGAGCCGCCGGTTGTCGCCGGCGTCGAGCTGAAGGGCTTGATGCATGTCTGGGAAGCGCCGGTGCCGGGATCGGTGCCGCACGACTCCGCGGTCGATGCGAAGGGCAACGTCTGGTTCACGCTGCAGGAGACGGGGCACATCGCGCGGTTCAACCCGGACACGCACGAATGGAAATTGTTCAAGGTGCAGACGCCGGACTCCGGCCCGCATGGCCTGGTTCCCGACGCGTTCGGCGACATCTGGTTCACGGAAAATTATGCCGGGAAAATCGGCCGGCTGGACCCGAAGTCCGGCGCGATCGCGGAATTCACTCCTCCGTCGGCGAAAGACCCGCACACGCCGGTGTTTGGACCGGACGGCGCGCTGTGGTTCACGGCGCAGAATGCGAACGTGATCGGCCGGCTGGACATCGAGACCGGAAAAATCGCCGAGTACGGCGTGCCGACGCAGGATGCGCACCCGTACGGAATCGTTTCGGCGGACGATGGCGCTCTGTGGTTCTGTGAATTGTCGGGAGGAAAGCTGGGCCGGGTCAATCCGGCCAGCGGAGCGATCGCGGAATACGCTCCCACGGAGTCAAACGTGCAACCCCGGCGGCTGGTCGCCGTGAAAGGCGCGATCTATTTCACCGATTCCGGAGGCGGGCGCCTGGGCCGCCTGACGCTTGCCGACATGAAATTCAAATTCTGGGATAGCCCGTCCGGAAACCATTCCGAGCCCTACGGGATTGCGGCGGATTCCACCGGCAAGATCTGGTATGAGGAGAGCGGGGCGGCTGCAAATAATCTGGTCCGCTTTGACCCTGCCGTCGAGGTGTTCAGAACCTATCCCATGCCGGCACCCAACTCATCGGTCCGCAACATGGCGCGCGACGCCAAAGGGCACCTGTGGCTACCACTTTCCCTGGCCAACAAGATCGCCGTCGTCGAATAGCATTCTTCTTGTAAGTCACTGTTACAGAATCACTTACACATACGCGAGTCTGCTTTACTAGGCCGTCGCGCCTCCCCGCTCGCTCCTTGCGTTTCAAGACTCCAAGACCTAGTACTACAACCCGGGTCCCAAAATTTTTGACTCGACTGGCCCATTGAGCCATCCGGTTCACCCTGCCAAGATTCATTTCACAGTGGGTTGGGATTGCGCTGCGGGGACGACGGCCCCGAGAAATCGGGTTCGTAAGCGCTCTACCCAACCCGCCAAAACCTTCCGAGATTTCTGATTTCTTAGCCTTCCCGCCGGCACGGAATAATTGCCAGCCCCCAAAATCACACTTCATGTTTTATTCACGGGTTAGGGAAAAATACTCTGGAGAAAACTCAGTCGAATCGCGCGTCTCCGCGAGTCCAGTGGCGCAGGCTTCCAGCCTGTGGGGGTTGGTCCTTGCAAGCACTAAAACCCACAGGCTGGAAGCCTGCGCCACAAAACCCAAAAGTTCTTCATCACTTTGAGCGGGTATTCACTTCAAATACGTTCGGACAATTTCGATGAGGTCGTCCGCGGCTTCTTCCGCGGATTTCGTTTTCCGAGGCATGTGGTTGCGGATGTGATCCTCCATCAATTCGCCCATGAGGCTGTTGATGGCGCCGCGGGCGGCGGCGAGGCGTTGCAGGACCTCGGCGCAGGGTTCGTCCTGATCCAGGGCGCGCCCGACGGCTTCGAGCTGCCCCACGATTTTCTTGGTGCGGGTGACCAGATCCAGCTTTTCTCTCGATAAATGCGACATTTTTCCTTGACTACCCTATGGGGGTATGGTATCAGAGATTCAGGCTGCGCTGCAAGGGCCCGAAAGGAAATTAGAACGCATGGAAATTCCAGTTCAAGAACCGGAACCTCCGGGCCGTTCCAGCCTCCCGGACCTCCGCCCCGAGCGAGCATAGCATAAGCTGCCGTGAATCAAGTTTCCGCTCCCCTCGGGTGGATGAAAAAACCGAGCGAGCGGGAATCCGCGATGCCGCGGAAAAAATCCCCTCCTGAAAAATGGTTTTACCGGACGAGGCGCCGGAGCCCGGCCAGGACACGTGTGGATTTAAAGGAGGGGATCATGTTTGATTTCATCGTCAATCGCAACAAGTCAGGGCGCAAGAATTCCGTGCCGCGCCCAAGCCTGTACTGCGTGTGGATTCGCGCGCACGAAGGCGAGAACGCCCCGCTCATCCGCGTGTGGATCGATCCGTCGATGTCGATGTTCGATTCGCAGGCGAGGGTTCATGAGCCCGATCTCGCGGCGGCACAGGCCGAAGCGGAGTCGGCCCTTACTCATGAGAGCAATTCATGAACGGCCCTGGGGTAGAGAAACTACCCCCTGTTTTTACATACTGTTCATCTGGATATCGGGTAGGGCCATGATTTAATGCTTGGAAGGGAATGCCGATCTAAACGGAAGAAAATGCGCAATCGGACGGCCCAATTCGCACTGATGTTTCTGTCTTTGCTAGGTCTGCGCATGGCAATGCCGATGTCCGCGCGCGGGCAGGATGCGTCGGCGGATCAAGCGCCTGCCCAACCCGCTCCAGCTCCCGCGGATGATTCTTCTTCAAGCGATCCATCGACTCTTTTCCCGCACTCGGAATCGAGCCGCTTCTGGATTTCGGGCCAGGCAAATATTATTACGCAGTGGCACCCCGCGTTCCATTCTCCGTACCAGGGGCCGAACAGCCTATCGCCGGCAGCGCAGGATGCCTCTTCGCACGTCCTGACGCTCCTCACCGGCGTGGAGGCGAGCAGCACAACGGAATTTCTCCTCGACATTCAGGAAACCGGCGGGCACGGGATTGGCGAAGCGCTCGGCCTTGCGGGCTTCACGAATCTGGACGTCGTGAGAAATCCGCTGCTCAGCAAGACACCCTACGTGGCTCGCCTGATGTGGCATCAAATCATTCCGCTCGGCGGCGAGAAATCGGCCACTGAGAGAACGCCGCTTTCGCTCTTTACGCAGTTGCCGGTGCGGCGCCTGGAAATTCGTTTCGGAAAATTCAGCCTCGTGGATTTTTTTGATCTGAATACGTACGGCTCGGACAGCAATTTCCAGTTCATGAATTGGACGCTCGACAACAACGGCGCCTACGACTACGCCGCGGACACGCGCGGTTACACCTACGCCGCGATGGTGGAGTACGGCGACCGCCACTGGGCCGTGCGATTCGCGGAAGCGCTGATGCCCAAAGTGGCGAACGGCATCAACCTCGATGCCGATCTTGGCCGCGCCCGCTCGGAGAATGTCGAATTCGAGTTGCATCATTCTTTCGTGCCGCACCGCGAGGCGGTGGTTCGCTTGCTCGGATACGCGAACCACGCCAACATGGGAATCTACAGCGTGGCCGTCGCGAATTTTCTTGCGGGCGAGACGCCATGCGCCACCGGGACGGTGTGCAGACCCGAAATCACGGCGCACCCTCTTCAAACGACCACCAAGTACGGATTCGGCGCCAACGTTGAGCAGCCGCTGACCGATTGGCTGGGAATTTTCGCGAGATGGGGATGGAACGAAGGCCAGCACGAATCCTACGCCTACACTGAAGTGGACGAAACGGAACAAGTCGGCGCCGGCGCGCAAGGGAGCAAGTGGCGAAGAAAGCTGGACCGCGCGGGCCTCGCGTTCATCTCCAACGGAATTTCGCGCGACCACCAGGAATACCTAGCCCTCGGAGGCCTCGGGTTCCTGCTCGGCGACGGCAAATTGAACTACGGCCGAGAGAACATCGTCGAAACCTACTACACGCTGCACGTGTGGCGCGGCATCTTCACTTCGTTTGACACGCAATACATCAACAACCCCGGCTACAACCGCGACCGCGGCCCTCTGCTTGCGCCCGCGCTGCGGCTGCATGTCGAATTCTAAGCGGGGATAAATAACCTAAAGGTGATTCTCAAGAAAGCTCGGAATAGACTCATGAATCCGCCTTGCTAAATGTACCTTACATGGTACACTCATTGAACGGATCGGAGCTCCAAAGCCTCAAACGGCGCGGATAACGCATCTGGGGCTTCCGGAAAACAGGGTAAGAGAATTCCGGCGATCTTCTTTCGTACCGAGATTGAAAGAGAACCGGTGCGGGAATGGCTAAGAGGGCTCCCGCCGGAGGACCGGAAACGGATTGGCGAGGACATCAAGACCGTGGAATTTGGTTGGCCGGCCGGTATGCCTGTTTGCAAACCACTGGGCGACGGCCTCTACGAAGTGCGAACGAACTTGGCTCGGAACAGAACCGCCCGAGTCTTGTTCTATATCGACAAGAAAGGCCGAATGGTCCTTCTCCATGGATTCATGAAGAAGACGCGGAGAACGCCGGATGCGGATTTGGAAATGGCCAGGAAAAATAAAAGCAAACATCAAAAAGGACTGCAATGAGCGTAAAGAAAAATCGCAAAAGGACGAACCACAGCGGTTCCACGTTCGACAGTTTTCTCGAAGAGGAAGGGATCCGGGAGGAAGTCGAGGCGGTCGCAATCAAGCGGGTGCTGGCCTGGCAACTCCAACAAGCAATGCGAGAACAACAGAAGACGAAACAGGCGGTAGCCCAGCATCTTCGTACGAGCCGGTCACAACTCGATCGACTTCTCGACCCCCGAAACGTCTCGGTAACGCTTGATACCATGGCTCGTGTTGCCAAAGCGCTCGGCAAACGCTTGATCATTCGCGTGGCCGATGCGAAGGGAAAACGGTCCTAGCGCGAAAGGTCGAGAGGCGAGGGGTTTGGGGACCGAACCTGCGTTACCTTATAGCCGGTTCAGCCTGCTTTTGCAGAAGGCTGCGCCGTGGCCGCGCCTGCCGCCGTCGGGGCGAACGCGGGCGCCTTTGGAATGATGATCCATGCGATGAAGTAGGCGAGTGCCCCGCCAACAAAGCCGCCCGGGACCACGGATAGCGCCACCCAAATCAACCGCACGATCGTAGGATCCACGTCCAAATATTCGGCGATACCTCCGCAGACGCCCGCTAGTTTCTTGTCCGTGGCGGAAAGCGTCAGTTGCTTGTGTGAAGTCCTCTGGCGCTGCCGGGTGCCGCAAGAGGAACAAAAATTGGAATCGGCGATTTCCCTGCCGCAATGAATGCAAAACACGACGTCACCTCCTGAAGACGGCCATTCGAATGGTGTCCCCTATTTCGAACTGCCGTTCTTCCACAGTGCCATTCTAACGCGACCTGTGAGGGTACGGCGATGGGTGGCAAATTTTCAGTGAATTCGCGTCACGCAAATCCCCTTCATCGCAAGCGCGCGGTTTCCCACGCTATCTTGTAGTAGCGCTGCTTGGATTTGATGCGCTCGGATGCCGTCACCAGCGAAAACAGCGAATAGAGCGACCATTTGCGGAGGATGCGCGCGCGATCCAGGAAATAGATGGCGTTAGCGTGAAGCGGCCCGTAGAACTTTTTCAGGTAGAGATGTTTGCTGTCATAGAAAAGCGAAACGGAATCTGCCGGTCTTGATTTGCCGCCGATATGGATGATGGTTGCATCAGGAATGACAAAGCACGGGACCGCGCGATTCAGCAGGGTGTGAGCCAGCGCAGTATCCTCGTAAAAGAAGAAAAAATCCTCATCAAACAGCGCCGGCGGCGGAATGACAGACCGCCGGATCAGGAAAAACGCGCCCAACACGCCATCGACCCGCAACGGCGCGGTCGCTTTCGCTATTTTCAGCTTTGAGTATCTCGCCAGCGCTTTGGCAAACCAGTTTGCATAGAGTGAAAAAAGAGAACGTTTGAACAGCATTCCCTGGTTCCGTCCATCTTCGTATGTGATCCGCGGGGCGCAGACTCCAGCATCGGGCCGGTCTTCGAGGAAGCGCCAAAGCTTGATCAACGCTTCCCGGTTGAGGATAACGTCCGAATTGGTCACGCAAACGTACTTGCTGGCCGTCGCCGCCACTCCCCTATTGATGGCGCGCCCGTAGCCGATATTTCCGTCGGTCTGAAGATAGTTAATTTCCGGTTGAGATTGCAGGAACTCCTGGGATCCATCCTTGGAGTTGTTGTCCACCACGGTGAAAGTGAACGTAAATGGCGCATCCAGGCTTTTGAAGAAGCCGGCCAACTGGCGCAAGCACTCCAGAGTGTTGTAGTTGACCGTGATGAATGCAATATCGACCGGCACGACGGGAGTCTCCCCTTGGCTTTGACCGAGGCAGCAACGACCTTGAAACCTGAAGTATACCTCTGCAGAGAAACTGCCCGGAATGAAAGAAGAGGATCCAATTAACTGATATTCATTTCTTAACTTCAAAACCTCAACGTGCGAAATATTTATTGCAGAGTGCGCGCGAACGCAGCGACAGCGTTGGCCATGGCTTCGGGCTGCTCCGGGACCAAGGCGTGGCCGGCGTTGGGGATTACGACGACGGTGACGCGATTGCCTAGCGCGGCTTTCAGCACACCGGCGAATTTGCGCGGGGCGACGGCGTCGTTTTCGGCTTGCAGGTCGAGGATGCGGGCGGCGCCGCAGGCGAACCAGTCGTCGACGGGCGTGGCGCGCGAGGCGGCGTTTTCCGCTTTCTCGGTTTCGGGGTGCCAGCCGCCGAGCCAGACATGGGGATCATGTCCCGGCGCGAAGAAGGCAAGCTGCAAATAGCGCAGGCGGTCGGCGTCTGGGAGCGAGAGGTCTCCACTTTTTTCGATGGCTTCGCGCACTTCGGGCGAGACGGACGGCTCGTGCACTCCGGGCGGGACTTTGCCAGCCGATGCGGCGGCCAGAACGACGCCGCGAACGAGATCGGGCCGGTCGGTCGCCAGCGTGCCCGCGACGAAGTGGCCGTAGGCATGGCCCACCACGACCATCGGGCCTTTACGTTCGTGCTCGATCACGGCGGCGATGTCGGCGGCGAAATCATGCAGCGTCAGGCCCGCCATCGGTCCGGTGCTCGCGCCGATGCCGCGCGGCTCGGGGCGCAGGACGCGGAAGCCGTCCCGCGCGAGCAGCGCCGCCACGACATCGTAGTCTTCGGCGCCGCGGCCAAGCGACGGCAAAATCACGAGGACCGGGCCCATTCCCTGCGCGATCACCTCGATGCGCACATCGCCGCGTTCCACGATGAAACGCCGTTCCATGGTTCGATTCATTCTCAGGTCCGAGGGAGGCTTCGATGTAGATTGCGCGCCGGGAGTTTGCGCCCGTGAATTGGGACAAGCAAACATGGCGAGCGAACAGATTAGTGGGAAAGCACTTTTCATTTGACCAATCCTAATCAAGCGTGTTCGCATTCTACATCCGGTCAGGGTGTGCGCCGTCACCGAATGTGTCGCCCCTGACGGGGCTTTTTAGTTGTGGCGGGAATGAATTCCCACCCCGACCGGGTCGAGGTGGGCTACGATATATCGCCTCTACGGGACTTCGAGGCATCTGCCGACAGGCCGGCCCGCGATTAGCGCTGTTTGCCTCTTCATATCGATGTCTTTTTGCTTCCTTGCTTTGCAGCTTCCTTGCCCCCTTGCCTCTTTTCCCGCATGCAGGCGTCCATGAAAGATATCCTGTGGAAATTGAGGGCAGAAAGTGGAACGTGCAGGCGCGGAGCGTGATCGACTAACACACATTGAATCAATAGATTACAGAGAACAACTCGAGGATTGCGGTACGTTTTCCATATTTCCACAGTTCTTGTTTTTCATGCGACTGGACCAGGCTAGAAGATTTGGAGTAGGATTGGGGTGACCCCCAAGACCTGAATCCTAATCTCTGCGAGGATCGAAGATGACCATTGAAACCGAACGCCCAACATTTCGCGGAGTCGTATGCCTTCATTGCAAAGCCGCTGTTCCCGTTCCCGCCATTGTAGGTAACCTGCAGACAGCGGGGGAAGGGACGGAATCGTCCCAACGAAAATCTCAGGTCTTCAATCTCCGGTGCCCCAGCTGCCACAAGGAAAAGCCATACCGGACTCGGGAAATTGTCGATTTTGAGGGAACCCCCGAAACGATCATGGCTCCAGAGCGCCCATCCCCGGTGCGCTGGTATCCGCAGGACGGAATGGCAAGAGCGGCTAAGGCTTGATCCGGAACCGTTTTTTCTTCCAATTCACATAATCGCTGATGGTGTGGCGCCCTATTATTTGGTTTTTCACCTGGATAACGTCAAGAAACATGCCCAGCACAAAACGTTTCCGAGTTTCGCGGGTCGCTCCTATCTTTGCTGCGCTCTTCCTCCTCTTGCCAGCGATTGTCCGCGCCCAGACCACGGCCAAAAATACTGTCGCATCGGCGGGAACTGTCGAGCAGCGCGCGGCTCGCGCGTATGAAGCGGCGCGCGCGAACCCGCTCGACCTCGAAGCGTTTCTCGCGCGTATGCCCAAAGGCGCGGACCTGCACTATCACCTGACCGGCGGGATTTACGCTGAAACTTTCCTTCGCGACGCCGCGGAAGACGGCTATTGCGTGGACCTTGCGAGCCATGCGTTCGTGGCGCCCCAGCCCTTCTGCGGCGTTGGCCAGGTGGCTGCCGCAAAGGCCTTCTCGGACCAAAATCTATACGACGCGCTTATCAACGCGTTTTCCATGCGCAGCTTCGTTGCCTCGCCGGGCGTCAGCGGGCACGACCATTTTTTCGATACGTTCGGAAAATTCGGAGGGTTGAGAAACCGCCACGGCGGCGAATGGCTTGACGAAATCGCTTCGCGCGCGGGCGCGCAAAACGAGCAGTATCTGGAAATCATGGTGACGCCCGATTTCGGACACACGATCCAGATCGCGAAAGAAATCGGATGGCGCGACGATCTTGGCCAACTCCGCGACGCGCTGCTGGCCCGCGGATTGCGCGATGACGTTGCGGTGGCTCGCGCCGAGCGGGACGAAGCCGAAGCTTCCCGCCGCATGCTCGAGCATTGCGGCACGCCGGAGGAGATGCCCGGCTGCAAGGTCACGATTCGCTACCTCTATCAGGTCCTGCGCGGCTTCCCGAAGGAGCAAGTTTTCGCGCAGACGCTGCTTGGCTTCGAGGCCGCCTCGGCCGATCCGCGCTTCGTCGGGATGAACTATGTGATGCCGGAGGACGGCACGATCTCGATGGCCGACTACGCGCTGCACATGAAAATCGTCGGCTTCCTGCATGGCCTCTATCCCAAGGTGCACATCAGCCTGCACGCCGGCGAGCTTGCGCCCGGCCTTGTGCCCCCCGAGGGGCTTTGCTGCCACATTCGGCTGGCGGTTGAGGACGCGCATGCCGAGCGCATCGGGCACGGCGTCGACGTGATGTATGAGGATCGTCCCTATGAGTTGCTGAAAGAGATGGCCGCGAAGCACGTGATGGTGGAAATCAACCTCACCAGTAATGACGTAATTCTTGGCGTGGCCGGAAGAGATCACCCGCTTCCCGTCTATCGCAAGTTCCATGTTCCAGTGGCGCTTTCGACCGATGATGAAGGCGTGTCGCGCATCAACCTGACGCACGAATACGTGCGCGCCGCTGAAACTTATGCGTTCAGCTATGCGGAGCTGAAGCAGTTTGTCCGCACCGGCCTCGAACACGATTTCCTTCCCGGCACGAGCCTTTGGCGCGAGCCGGATGCTTTCACGCGCACCGCAGCTGCATGCGCGCCAGACACGGTTGGCGCTCCCAAACCATCGGCAACTTGCGCCGCCTTCTTACAATCCAGCGAAAAGGCGCAGCAGCAATGGGAGCTTGAGCGGCGCTTCCGCGAATTTGAAGCCGGCTTTTGAGGCGCGTCTTTGAAGGGTTTGTGGCGCAGGCTTCAGCCTGCGCCACCTTTTTATTAATACTATGTTAAAGATTGGACCGCGCTATTCATGATAGAATCCGCATCCATCTGGAGGAATTACCCATGCCTGAACCGTTGCCGGAACACCAAAAAACGCAGCTGATTGTCCGTTCCCCACTCTCCACCGAAGGATTCGTATCGATTTATTTTTCGAGTCCGGACGGAAGGCTGATGAGCGAAGAGGAGTGGTGGAATCTGAAACAGCTCATCGAACTGACCAATCGGGTCTGCGTGAAGCAGCAGGCGCGCGCCCAATCTGCCTAGGCGTGGGTTAGTGCGCCGGATCGCCCGTCCCGCGTGCGAGGCGGGCAATGCAGATTCGAGCGCGTGCCCTCGTGTTGTCGTCCTGCGTTAAGAGCCCCCCTGGGAAGATCGGCCTACTTTAAGTGCAATCTTTTGCCTAGGAAGCGCTGTTTCCCCCTCTTTTTCGCCTGAAGCCATTCATTCTACAAGACTTGATATGTCGGTCTGGCTGGCACGAGAATTGCCATAATGATAATCACCTGAAACGCGCCGCCCAGGAGGCGGCCCCATATGTCTGACCACGGACCGAACAAGACTGTTGATGAGCGCGGAGCGGCTGTCTTGCTGGGCCTTACGCCACCTGAGGTGCGATGGTTTTCGCGGGTGCTTGGGCTGGGCCGCAAGCAAGAAGGCGGAGACACCTCGCAGATCGTCTTTACGTACGATGAATTGAAGCGATTGTCATCCGCGGCCGCTGCGTCGGCAAAATAGCTCTGCAATCGATATCCCGGCAGTCCTCCTCCCGCCGCACCCTCTCGCCCCAATTTCCGTCAACTTTTCAAAAATTCAAGTTTTTCGGATTTCGCTAAACTCCTTGTAACGCATTCGTTTAGCCGGACGTTCAGAAAACAGGCCCAAGAAATTCGTGCCACCAATCGAGACCTGATACATCTGATTCAGGGTGTCGTATTATATTTATATAGAGTCCTGAAGCCATAGCTTTTGGGAAGCGATAGGAGATTGATGCCTCGCGGGAACAAGACATTTTATCTGGCCTGCTTTTTGGGTCTTCTGGTCACAGCTTGCGCCAAGAAAGATCCGACACCGTTTGAGCGGCCGCCTTCCCCCGTGACGGTGGCAACGGCTACCGCGCAGGATGTGCCGCTTTATCTGGATGAGGTGGGCCACACGGTCGCCAGGGAAGTTGTGTCCGTGCAACCCCAGGTTTCCGGAAAGATTACGGAAATGCATTTCGTGGACGGCGCCGATTTGAAGAAGGGCGATCCTCTGTTTACGATCGATCCGCGGCCCTTCGAGGCGCAGCTCAATGCGGCGCAGGCCAACCTCGCACAGTCGAAGGCGGCGCTGGATTTTGCACGGATTGAATTTGACCGCGTGAAGGATCTGGTCGAGTCAAGAGCAATCGCGCGGCAGGATTACGACACGCGGAAAAACGCGGTGGACGTGGGAGAAGCGCAGGTCAAGCAAAACGAAGCGGCGGTGGAGTCCGCGCGCCTGAATCTGGAGTACACCTCGATTCTCTCGCCGATCGATGGCCGCGCGGGGCACCGGCTCGTCGATAACGGGAACGTGGTGACGGCGAACATGACCACGCTGCTGACCATCGAGCGCATGGACCCGATCTATGCCGACTTCACGTCCACGGAAAGTGATTTCTCCGAGGTGCAGCGCAACTCGGCAAAGCGCGCGCTCCGAGTGGAAGTCCGCCTCCCGGATGAGACGAAAGCCGAGGTCGGGCAGCTCACGTTTCTCGACAATTCCGTCCAAGGCACGAGCGGAACAGTCATGCTCCGCGCCACCGTTCCGAATCCCGCGCGGCACCTCTGGCCGGGCCAGTTCGTGAATGTGCGGCTCGTGCTGGCGACGCTGCCGAACGCGGTGCTTGTGCCCGCGGCCGCGCCGCAAGATTCAGCGAAGGGTCCCTTCGTCTTTGTCATCAAGCAGGACTCGACCGCGGAACTGAGGCCCGTGAAACTCGGGCAGAGGCAAGGGGAAATGGTGGTCGTCGAACAGGGCCTCCAGCCGGGCGAACGCGTCGTCATGAATGGCCAGCTTGGCGTGATGCCGGGCGGCAAAGTGCGCGTCGTTACGGGCGCGGCCGCAGCGCCGCCGGCGGGGCAATCATGAATCTTTCAGAACCATTCATTCGCCGCCCGGTCATGACCGCGGTTCTGACGGTTTCCGTCATCGTTTTCGGCGTGCTGAGTTATCTGCGCCTCCCGGTGAACGATCTGCCGGTAGTGGACTACCCGGTGATTTCGGTGCAGGCGAATTATCCCGGAGCGAGCCCCGACACAGTCGCCAACAACATCGCCACGCCGCTCGAACGGCAGTTCATGCAGATCAACGGTCTCGAATTGGTGACCTCGCAGAGCACGCAGGGCCACGTGAGCTTCACGCTGCAGTTCGCGCTGGACAAGAGCATCGACGCGGCCGCGACGGATGTGCAAACCGCCATTTCGCAGGCCACCGGCAACCTGCCCACGGATTTGCCGTCGCCTCCGACCTACTCGAAAACCAACCCGAACGATCAGCCGATTCTGTACATCGCTTTGACGAGCGACTCCGTCACGGGCGGCCGGCTCTACGACTACGGAAGCACGCAGGTCGGCCAGCGAATCAGCATCCTGCCCGGCGTAAGCAGCGTGAACGTGTTTGGCACGAAGTCCGCCATCCGCATCAAGGTCGATCCATCGAAAATGTGGGCGCGCGGAATTTCGATCGACGACCTCAACAACGCCGTGAAGAACGGGACGAGCTACATCGGCGCGGGGCAGTTCGACAGCTCGTCCGGCACGGCTCTGCTGCAGCCGAAAGGGCAACTGGAGAACGCCGCGGCGTACGGGAATCTGATCGTCAGCAGCACCAGCGCCGGACCCGTTTACTTGCGCGATGTGGCCGACGTGGAAGACACCGTGCAGGATGAGCGCATCCGCATGAAGTTCTGGGTGCGCGGGTACGGTGAGCCGGCCGCGACCGCTATCGTGGCCGTGAACCGCCAGGCAGGATCGAACGTTGTGCAGGTGGCCAAGAGCGTGCGCGATCTGCTGCCGCTCATCAGCGCCGAGTTGCCCGCGTCAGTGCGCGTGACGCCGATCTACGACCGTTCGCAGACGATCGTCAATTCCGTGGCCGACGTGCAGGTAACGCTGATGTTCGCGTTTGTCCTCGTGGTCGCCGTGATTTTTGTGTTTCTCGGCAGGGCCACCGATACGCTCATCCCCGCCGTGGCGCTACCGTTGTCGCTCCTGCTTACGTTTATGGCCATGCGCCAGTTCGGGTACAGCCTGGACAATCTGTCGCTCATGGCGTTGACGCTGGCCATCGGATTTCTGGTGGACGACGCCATCGTGTTTTTGGAAAACACGGTGCGCCTGATGGAAAGAGGGATGAAACCGCTCGAAGCCTCACTGGAAAGCGCGCGCGAAATCAGCTTCACGATTCTTTCCATGACGGTTTCGCTCGCGGCGGTATTTTTTCCGCTCGTGTTCATGTCAGGGCTGGTGGGACGGATCTTCCGCGAATTTGCGATCACCATTGTGGTGTCGATTTTCGCGTCGGGGTTGGTCTCGCTGACGCTCACGCCGCTCATGTGCGCGAGGCTGCTGAAACCGAGAGGGCACGGCGTCAAAAAGAACTGGGTGGAGCGCATTGTCGGTCGTGTCGAGGAAAAAGTTCTGGGGGTGTACGGGAAATCGCTGTGGTGGTTCCTGCGACATCGATGGATTTCAGCCCTGACGTGGGTCGCCTGCATGGCCGGCACGATTCTTCTCTTTTCCGCCGTACCGAAGGCATTCTTGCCCGTCGGTGACAGCAGCTTTATCTGGGGCGTGATGATCGGAAAGGAAGGCTCGTCCCCCGCTCAGATGTATGCCTTGCAGGACCAGGCGGGCGTACTCATGCGCGATAATCCCGCCGTCGGGGCAACGTTCACGATGACGGGGAACAACCAATTCCTGGCTTCGAATCAGGGACTTCTGCTCGCGTTTTTGTACCCGCCGCAGGTTCGCGCGCCGATTCAAGCCGTCGCGGGCGGCTTGATGGGCCGGCTGGGCACGATTCCCGGGATTTTCCCATTTCTGCGGCCTTTCCCAGTCCTCGAAATCAGCACGGGGGCGACCAATACGAATCAGGGCCAGTATGCGTACTCGGTATCGGGAGTGAATTCGGAACAGGTTTATGACGTTGCGCAGAAGTTGATGGCCAAAATGATGCAGTACCCGGGCTTTGCGACCGTCAACAGCGATTTTTTCGATCACACACCGAATCTGGAAATTAATATCCGGCGCGACCAGGCGCGCACCTACGGTGTTTCCGAAACGCGAATCCTCAATCTCCTCCGCAACGCATATTCGCAAAATTATCTGTATCTGATCAAGAAGCCGGAGGATCAGTACCAGGTGATCCTCGAGGTGAAGGATTCCGAACGCGCTCACGCCAGCGATCTCTCGCTGCTCTACATCCGGTCGGATGACGGGAAGAATCTCGTGCCGCTCAACGCCCTCGTGGATTGGAAAACAACTCTCGGTCCGCAGAACGTGAATCACCTGAACCAGTTCACCGCCGTCACGATTTATTTCAACTTGAAGCCGGACGTGGCGATTGGCGATGCCACGGACTACATTTCCAAGGCCGCCGCGGAAGTTGTGCCCGTGACGATTCGCGCGAGCTTGCAGGGCGAGGCGCTGACGTTTCGCGACACGGTGCGCGATTTGACCATCCTGATGGCGCTGGCCGTGTTCGTCATGTACGTGATCCTGGCGATTTTGTACGAAAGCTACGTCCATCCGCTGACCGTGCTTTCGACTCTGCCGACGGCGCTCGTTGGAGGGTTGCTGACGCTGTACTTGTTTGGCGAGCAGGCGTCGCTGTACGCATTCGTGGGAATGTTCATGCTGATGGGCATCGTGAAGAAAAACGGAATCATGATCGTCGATTTCGCGCGTCAGCGCGTGGACGCCGGCGAGAGCGCGGAGAACGCCATCCATGAGGCGAGCCTGGACCGCTTCCGACCGATCCTCATGACCACGCTCGCGGCCGTAATCGGCGCCGTGCCCATCGCCGCCGGCTATGGAGCCGACGGGGCGTCGCGCCGTCCGCTGGGCATGGTGATTGTCGGCGGGCTGGTGGTCTCGCAATTCATCACGCTGTACGTGACGCCGGTGATTTATCTGTACTTGGAAGAGTTCCAGGAAAAGGTGCTGAACCGCACGTCGTTCTTCCATTCGGGACACACTCAGATACCTTCCGCGGGCGGGCAGATTACTGCTCAGGACGGGGCGGCGGATTGAGACCCAAGTTTTAGTAGCACAGACTTCAGTCTGTGGGGGTTCATTCGGGGCCCGGGCGGCGCGCGCTAGCCAAGATCCAATGGAAACCCACAGACTGAAGTCTGTGCTACCGGTGCTTTGCAAATTATGAATAAATTTCTCGCCAATCGGAGTGGGTTGTCCATTTCACCGGTCGCGCTTTGCGCGCTGGCCGTTATCCTTGTCGGCTGCACGGTCGGCCCCAATTACAAAAGGCCGAACACCGATGCCCCTACCGCCTTCCGGGGGCTGACGGCGGAGGAAGCGGCCAGCGCCTCGACGCAATCGCTCGGCGAACAAAAGTGGTGGGAAGTTTTCCAGGACGAGGAGTTGCAGAAGTTGATTCGCACGGCGCTGCAGCAAAACTATGACGCGCGAATCGCGGCGACGCACGTCCTCGAAGCGCAGGAGCAAGTCGTGTTGGCGCGTGCGAATCAGTTGCCCACTGTAAATGTCAGTGGCACCGGCACCGGTCTGCACAATCCCGCGACGGGACCTATCCCCGCGTACAGTTTCAATTTTGGCAAGGTGACAGCAAACGCGGCGTGGGACGTCGATTTCTGGGGCAAGTATCGGCGGGGCACTGAAGCGGCGCGCGCGAATTTGCTTTCGACGGACTGGGCGCGCCAGGAAGTGAACGCCACGCTCGTAGCGAATGTCGCCGCAGCCTATTTTCAGCTTCGCGAGCTCGATCTGGAACTGGATATTTCGCAAAAGGCGCTGGCCTCCCGCAAGGAATCGCTGGAGCTGACCAAGACGCTCGAGGAGCACGGCATCAATTCGATTCTGGACGTGCGCCAGGCGGAACAACTCGTATACACCGCGGCGGCGGATATCGCCGATCTCAACCGGCGCATCGGACAGCAGGAAGATTTTCTCAGTATCCTCCTGGGAAATAATCCGGGCCCGATCACGCCGCGCGGCAAGGAGCTCATTGACCAGCCCCATCCGCCGGCGATTCCAGCCGGCCTTCCCTCCGCGTTGCTGGAGCGCCGCCCGGACATCCGCCAGGCGGAAGAGTCGCTGGTAGCGGCGAATGCGCGGATTGGGGTCGCCAGGGCCGCATATTTTCCCGACATTTCACTGACCGCGCAGCCCGGATTCCTGAGTTCATCGCTCACCGGCCTGTTCAGCGGCTCTGCCGGGCTGTGGACATTTGCTGGAACGATCACGCAGCCGATTTTTGAGGGCGGAGCGCTTCGCTCCAACGTTCGTTTGGCCGAAGCGCAGCAACAGGAAGCGGTGCTGACCTATCAGCAAACCATTCAAGGCGCGTTTCGCGACGTCTCCGACGCGCTGATCGCTTACCAGCAAAACCAGGAATTCCTCGATCAGCAGGAGTTGCTGGCGCGCGCCGCCGAAGACGCGGCGCAGCTTTCCGGCCAGCGCTATCAGGCCGGCACCACGAATTATCTGGAAGTCCTCACCAACGAGACGAACTACCTGTCCGCTGAACTCGGCCTCGCACAAGCCCGCCTCAACGAACTCCTCGCCCTGGTGCAAATTTACAAGGCCCTCGGCGGCGGCTGGCAGCAGTAGGGCGCTCACCTCCGCGAACGGTTCGCTCTCGTTCGATTCGACCATGCCGCGATCTTTAGTTTCAACCGCGGCGCGGGATCGGCCCGGTTAAGTAACTTAAAATAGGAGTTGACATATCGATATCAACGAAGTAGAAGACTCCCTGCTTATATACTCTTTGGATATTGTCCCCTGTCGCGAATCGCAGTGCACCTGAACCTCAGAGGAGGTGCTCATGGGCCGGTTACGACTCTCGATTTTGTTGTGTGTCTCCGCGCTGGCGGCCTCAGCCTGGCCTCTGTTACTCGCCCATGCAGGACCCAATCCAGCCTCAGGATCGAAGGAAGCGTCCCCTGCAGTAGGTCAAGCCGATCCTGCGCAGGGGGCCGCCGCTCCGGCTCCGGCTCCGGCCGCTGCCGCGCCCGGCTCCGCTTGTTCGCCCGATGCAATTGCCGTCAATATCGCGCCATCGGGCGGCAATAATTTTCAGCTTGGGATTCAGGTCAATGGCTCCTATGGCTATCCCTTTGAGTTTACTTGGAATCCTGCACCGTCGAACGGTCTCGACCTCTCCGCTACCGGGGTGATCACCGGCACCCCGAACCCAGCCACCGACACGTGCACGACGATCACCGTCAAAGACAGCACAGGAAAGCCAATCGCCCCCACCTACGAGATCAAGCTTCATGTCGGCACGGCACCTATTGTCATGCTGGGTGCCGCGCCAGCCGCTGCCGCTGCCGCTGCCAAGAGTGACGCGGCCAAGGCCACTATCATCACGAACCCCATTTATGCCGCCGGAGACACAATTAGCGGAACCGTCATCTCCAGTGGATCAGCGTCCAAAGGAAACGGTGGAAATAGCCCAAATTCATCAGGAACCGGCAATTGCCCCAGTGGAGGCGCTACCACGACGCTTTACGTCCACCGTGATTCGGCAGCTGACGCCAAGACGACGACGGATTGCAGCGGGTCGTTTAGCTATCAATTCAACACGCCATTTAGCGAAAATGATGGTGTAACAGTATCGACTGAGCCGATCGATAAACTGGCTTCCCCGAGCACGCAAGCCGTCCCCCGTCCAAATTTGTTCGGAGAGGAGTTGAGGGCGATCGTCGGCTACCAGCAGGCTGGGGCGAGCTCAGCGAAGTTCGAACAAAATTGGTTCCTCGACTTTTACATCAGCCGGCCTCTTGCGTTTGGCAAGTATGGGCCGGGTGGAAAAGACGGGGAGGGGAGCGACCATAAGTGGCGTTGGTGGGGCAATGTTCGAATCGCCAGTTTTCCTCAGCCCGGGAACCAGACAATCGCTGACCTTGCATCCGGATTGGCGACCCAAATCGGATCCTTGAAGTTGAACCAGCTCGCGGAGGGGGGAGAATTCCTTGCGGGCATCGAGTACACACCGTGGACGAGTTATCCTTTTCGGGGGCTGAGTGAGAACACGCGTCAATCGTTTTCTCTCGGCTTGATTGCGGGCTTTGGGGCTACCGGCTTCTTTACAAGCCCGTCATCCAGCGTGCAGGTATTTGATGTGCCCGCGCCAGGTTCGCCTGCCGCAACCGTATTTCAGTCCATGTATGGAAATGTAACCACTTCACGCGTAGGATTTGTCTCGCCGGATTTCCAGCGCTTCCCAAAACAATACCTCGCTGGATTACGCCTCACCACACACTACTTTGATCCCTCGGGGTCGCCATTAACGAGCGCACCGGCGATGCTGCAGTTGTCCGCAGGCCAGAATCAAGTCATCTCCGGCGGGAGATTTCAGGGAGTGATCGGCCGGGTCGAGGCGTTTTACCCGCTGCCATTCGGAAACAGAGGACGCAGTGTCGCGGGCGCCTTCAGCTCCATTTACCTGTTTGCGGCCGCCCAAATGAGGCTCGGCGCGGCGAAGATTCCGCCCAGCCTGGTTCTGCAGCCGGACACCACGCCGGCTTATGACCCAACCGTGACACTTTTACCCGCGCCAACCACGAGCGACGAATACCGTTTCGGGTTTGGCGTGGACCTAGTGAGTTTGATCTCCCAGCTTTCGGGAGGCGCCGCCAAGAACGCAGCGGCCGCTGCCTCACAAGCGAAGCCGGCGCAGCCGCCACCGCCAGGAAATGGCAATCCGCCCGGGCAATAACAGGCGAACTTCGAGCGATCCAGGACGGAGGCTGCGGGAAATCGATTCTCCAAAGCGTTGCAGGACTGGGCAAAATGTTGGAAGGACTACAAACCTAATCCGGGGACTATGCAAATTTTGAGCTCGGTGCAACAGAAAAAGAGGGGATTTTTTGAACGCTTTCCTCACAAGCGATGGCAAACGGATCGCTGTCGTAGCGGTCCACGGAGTGGCCTACCACGAGCCCGGGTCCTCGGCGAATGCTGTGTCCGAATTGCTCCTGGGCTTGCCGAAAGGGGGTGGAAGCCCGAGGTACGCCCCCATCCAGGCGGAAACCCTGCACATTCCCCTGCACCCATTGGAAATTCACAAACCTTTGAAGCCGGGAGAGCTTGGACTCGTCCAGAAGAAATTTGAGGCCATCGAGGAGAGGACATCCTTCCTGACGCGCGAATGGAGAACTTCCGAAAGAATTGAAGAAACAAATACCAAAGTAGCGGACGATTTCATGCGCCTGACTCTGCAAGATTATCGCGGAGCGAATCCGAAGAAGCCGAAAGACGCGCGCGATGCCTCTGCCTATAACACGACGCGCCTCAGGACAACTCGCGTGGGGCAAGGACCCGGAACAGTGGCAGGCCAAAGCGGCGGCGGCAATTCGGCGGATATCCCGGACGCCGGTTCGTCTGGTCGGGGAGGCCCTGCCACGAAGACCGGTGGCGCAATCGACAAACCGATCCACGTCGATGTTTACGAGATGTACTGGGCCGATCTCTCTCGTCCTAAAGGCACCGTCCTTTCCTTTTTCCAGGCGCTCTACCAATTGCTGTTTCATTTCGCCAGCCTGAGCCGCCTGGCGATCAGCACGGGATATTTGGAAAATCGGAATTTATGGCGATGGCGCGCTCTCGATCGGATGCAAATCTATGCGGTTCGAATGCTCACTCTGCCAATCCCGATCCTGAATGTTATTTTGCTTGCAACCGTGTTCGGTGCGGTCCCCAGACTAATTCCTGGGATTGCCGGCAAGGGTCCGGCCCCAGGGTATACGGCCATTGGCGCCGGGCTGCTCGGGATTCTTATTTACCTCCTCCTCTCGCGTTTCCTGAAAGCCAGGGGGAGGCCGCTGAGCTGGGCGTTGCAGCCACTGGTCATCGCCCTCCTGCTTGCTGGCGCAGCCCATTTGATCGCGTTGAGGGATAACCACAACATCGTTCTGTCCGTCGAGGGCCTGGCAGTGGGTTCCGCGATTCTCTACTTTTCCGTGATGTCCTATGACGATGTCCGCGATGGAGCAAAAGAATCAGCGGTTGTGCTGTGGGTGCTTTGGCTTTTGGCAATATTTTTTGTTTGGATTTGCAGGTTCGCAGATTCGGTCGAAGAGGCCACGCTGTGGACGATGCAATATGTTCTGGCCGCTCTGCGAATCTCGTGGTTGTTGCTTTTCGTGTTTGCATTCGCTGCGCTGGTGCTGGGAGCCTTCGCTTGGCGCGGAATTCCAGAAAAAACGCAAAAGGACCGCCGCGCACGAGCCAGGGCCGCGGTACGCACGAGCCGCTTCGCACTGGCCATGCCAACCTTGGGAATTCTGATTGTTACGCTGGCGCTTTGGAGCGGACTTTTTGTAAAGACCCGGGGCGAAAATGGGGACTATGGAAACTCCCTGGCGGTGCGGCTGTTCGGAAATACAATCAAGCAGCCTCGAGACGGCGGAAAATGGTTTTCCCCTTTCTTTCTTGGTGACAAAGGGGTCATTCCTTATCTCGATCAATCGTCCGCCACCGTTGCCATCATTACAGAGCCCGTTGATACTTCCACATCGGTAACTGTTTCCGCGACCATTCAGGTCGACAGTAAGGAAAAGCAGGAAAAAGCTCAACTCGTGGTGAATCCGCAAGTACCGGCACTCAGCGTGAGCCCAGGAACAGTAATCGGTGGCAATCCCTCGAGCGTGACGGTGGCTCTCGACAACTCGGTCCCTCCAGGCAAAGTGACCGTCCATTTGTCAACCGACCAACTTAAAGCCTATCCGCAGGAGAAAGATTTGTCGTTCAATCAAGCGCTAGCCGCGCCTCCTCTTCGCGCGGAAGTCCCATCAGACAATCTGACTCATCGACAGCCGAATGAATATTTTCAGGGCTTATTAGTATGGAGTGCGACGCCGGGCTTTCCGATTGCACTCCTGCTTCTCCTATCCGTTTTTTTCCTGCTCGGTCTTTGGGTCTGGCCGTCGATCTATACGGAAAACGCTGACAGTGTCCCAGTAAAGTCGAAGAACCGTCCTTCGCGGCGCATGTGGGAGTGGCTGTCGCGAGGCCTCGATTCGACGAAAATTGCCACGGGACTGGCGTGGTGTGCGGCGTTCGCCGTGCCTTCGGCATTTGCGCTGTTCTATGGTTGGGGCCGCCTACGAAGCTACTTCCTAATCCACACCACGGCGTCAATCCTCGAATATATGGGGCTGGGGGTGACTTCAGCGGCCGTCCTCGCCGGGTTGGCGGGTTCCGGCTCATCCATACTGGGTATCATACTGGACGTGGACAACTACTTGCGCACTTCGCCGCCGGATGAAACGCCGCGCGCGCGTATCATGGAGCGCTATGTTTCGCTGCTTGATTACCTTTCGGATTACAAAGACCCCGCTGACGGAAAAAGTTACGATCGAATCGTAATTGTCGCCCACAGTCTCGGGGCGCTGATTTCCGCAGATTTATTGCGATTCCTGAAAGTCCAATCCGCCTCGCCGCGAATCGACGTGTATCTTTTCACCATGGGGAATCCTCTGCGGCAGCTCTTGAACCGGTTTTTCCCGTACTTATACGAATGGGTCCACTCGCTTCCCGAAAACTCCTTGGGCTCTCTTCGGTCAGTTGCGCAGCCCCAACAGATTCCCAAAATCGGCGGAGACGAGCTTCCCGACCCGAGCCTCCTGGCAGTCAAGCGCTGGTTGAGCGCCTATCGCAGTGGAGACTACGTAGGCCGCGCGCTATGGCTCAATGAGTGGTACAACCGCGTGGACCCCGCCATTGCGGATGGCGGTGAAGTCTACGTGGCTACTGAGGAGCCTTTCGGCCTGCGCGAGGAAATGTGCATCGGCGCCGGGGCGCACCAGCACTACTGGGACCAGTCCGCACCGGACATCGCTGAGAAACTCGATGAACTAATTTGGAGGTGAGTCCGGCGCTCACGAATCTTTTCTGCGGCTCCGGACAAGTCGCGGACATTTGCGGAAACGGTCACGCAGCCGATTTTCAATGCCGGTCAGCTTCGTTCAAAAGAGGGCCCATTGTTCGCGCTTGTGCGGAACGCAAGCTAGTCGTTGGAGAACGACGCGGCGAGGCGAAGCTGGCGCAGCATCGAGCGCTTCTTCTCCTGGTGCGCCTGCATGCGGCGGAGGATGTCGGCGAGGACGCGCACGGCCATCACGGCGTAGGGACCCTTGTTGAGCATGACGCACTCGGCGCGCTCTCCCATGGCGGCGTCCGTGATTTCCGAACGGGACGGAATTCCTTTTTTGGCGAGACTCTCGAGAACTTGCGTAGCCCAGATGACGGGAACGTGCGCGGCTTCGCAGATCCACAGGATTTCTTCCTGAATTTCCGCGAGGCGCTGGTAGCCGCATTCCACGGCAAGATCGCCGCGGGCAATCATGATTCCAAGGGACTCCGTCCGCATGGCCGCGAGAATCAGGTTGGGCAAGTTCTCGAAGGCCTTGCGCGTCTCGATTTTCAGGACAAGTCCAAGACGCTGGCCGCCAAGCTGTTCGATGCGATCGAGGAGCTGGCGGACGTGGGTCTCGGTGCGCACGAAAGAACAGCCGACGAGGTCCGCGTGTTCGACGATAAACGGCAGCGCGGCGCTGTCTTCATCCGTGAGCGGAGGGATGTCGATCTGCGTCTCGGGAAGATTGATTCCTTTTTCAGCGCCGAGCTTTTCGCCTCCCGGGCGCGCCTGGGCGATTTCGATCGACACTGAATCTTTGTTGACGGCGCGAATCACCCCGCCGATTTTGCCGTCGTCGAACCATACGGGATCGCCAACCTTGGCGCGATCCAGAATCTGGGGGAGAGAAACGGAGATTTGAGCCGGTTCGAGCAGCGCGCCGGATTTGCCATAAAGCGCGGGCCTGCCCAGCGTGTTTGCGCGAGTGAGCACGAGCGTGTCGCCTTGCTTGAGCAAAAGTGTTTGAGTGCGATGGGGAAGCTTGCCGATACGGGCCTTGGCAAGAACCATGCGAAGGTTCGCACGCGAGGCCTTGCGCGGCGCTTGTTGGATCTCCAGGCCGGGCACGAAGTAAATCGTTTGGCGGGCTTCGGCCCAGGCGCCGCGTGGATCCACGTGAGTGATGCGCAAGGAGCGTTGCGACTTGCGCGCGTCGCGAAGACGAAGCGTCGCGCCCGCGCGAAGCTTTTTGAGAAAGGAGGAGGGCAGCGGCAGAGTCGCGGCAGCCAAGGCGGGAGCAGGTTCGGGATTTTCATTGGAAGTGAGCCAGACGCGAGCGGGAGCAACAATGCGGCCAAACTCATCTCGCTCGGGGCGGCACCTGACGACCGCAGCGCCTGGCTCGATTGGGCCTGTGCGGAGCTTGGGGCCGGGGATATCCATCAGGATGCGGCATTCGCGTCCGGTCTCCTGGCGCGCGCGTTGCAGGTTCTGGATCATGCCGAGCCAAAGGCCGGGATTGTCGTGCGCGCAATTGATGCGCATGCAATCCATGCCGGTCTGGACGAGTTCGCGGACGAGATCGTAGTCCGTGGCGGCCTCGGTGGCCATCGTCACCATGATGCGCACGGTGCGGCCCGGTGGCGGAGGACCCAGGAGCGCTTCGGTATGCTTTTCGAGAAGCTCGGTCCCTTCCGCCATGCCGACGGCAGCCTCGGCCGGGAGCGGGAGCAAAGCATCAGAGCCGAGCAATTGAGTCAGGACATAATGCACGGTCTGAAAAGCATCGAGGACGTGACCCTCCGTGCGCCCGAGCGAGGAGAGGCCCAGACTTGCGAGATGCGATTGCAACTTGCGGACATCGTGCCGGCGGAGCGCCAGGTAGTGAGCGAGATTTCGGGCGCTGGGGCGATTCGCTTCATGAAGCGTTAGAGAGCGCTTCAGGAGAGAGGACTCGAGCTGGACCATGTCGTTGCAGAGAGAGGCGAGTTCGCCTGAAAGTTGTTGGAGCAGGGATTTGTCTAGTTCGCGCATTTCCGAAGGGTGGGACGACCCTTTTGGAAGGTTAGGCCGTGAATGTTACGGGCGGATGAATGAAAGCGTCCCGGAGGTGGCGGTCCTCAACTTACCTTTCACAGTTTGCGGATAAGATGGTGTGTTGACTGTGCCAGTCGACCCCGATGAGCGCCGTCCGGCCCGGCCTCAATCGGTCCCTCTCGATGGCGGTGCTCTAGACGCAAAAGCAATCCCTGGAATTCAGCCATCGTTTCTGCCGAGCAGTATTTCTCGACAAATGCTCGGGCTTCCGCCATTGATGAGGATGGAAAGAACCGTCGGTACAACTCAGTTTTTTGTTCTTCGCCCGCCTGACCCATATAGAGTCTGTAGTCGATGCGCCCTGGTCTCAGGAGCGCCTCGTCCAGCGCTTCCACCTTGTTCGTGGTCATGACAAAAAGCACATCTTCCGGCGCGTTGAAGCCGTCGAGCGCATTCAGCAATCCTGACAGAGTGACGCCGAATTGCTCCGTGGGGTCGGGCTTTTCGGCTGGCTTCCCAAGCTGCTTTCTCGCTGGCTCGTCGCCGTCAACTCTGGCCCGTCCCGTCTTTACACAATCGATATCTTCGAACACGATGACCGAGTTGGGCGGTATGTCCTTGATCGCGCTTACGAGGGACTTGTCATTAAACTCAGTCAGGTTGACGAGATAGATGGACAGCTTAAATCTCGCCGCCAGCGCCGACACCAAGGATGTCTTGCCGGTTCCCGGGGGCCCATAGAGCAAATACCCTCTGTGGTATGGGACACCCAAATGGCGATATCGCGCCTTGCCCTTCTTGAATTCATCGATATCGTGAACGAGTTCTTCTTTTTCACCTGGTTTCAGAACGACAGATTCAAGAGACCGAGGCGCGTACCCCTTCACTCTGTCCCAATATTCGTCATACACGAACAGTGACGAGATTCCTGTAGCATTTCTTCGATGACATTCGACAATATCATTCACGAAATTCCTAAGGAATCTCTGATTTCTCCCGATCGTTTTGAAACTTAGTTCTTCGGTCCGTTTTTCCGACCAACGCTTAGTTTCATCACTTCGGTGGAACGCAACCCGGAATGGCCTCCCGGAATACCAGAACCAGTGAAATCCAGGCGCTGGAATGAATTCCAGTTGATCGTGCCTCAGAGTCGTGTCCAAGTCCACTCTGCGGATACGCTTCAGAAACTTCTGCTCCAAAAACCATTCCTTCACCCACACGAACGCCACATCGTCATCCTTCACAGTGATCGTCATCGTGGTTTGGCTGACACACCACTCCCACAGTTTCTGTGGAACGGCTCTTAGGACGACGCCCAATCCACCGACAATCATGAGCAGCAATCCGCCCGTGGCGAACTGGTTCTGCTCAGTCAAGATTCGCTTCAAGAGTTCCAACATACAAATTGCTTTCTAACCGGCATTCAGCCGGAACTGCGAGTAAAGCCAGTCACGGAAACGTTTCCGCGGCTTCCACTTGCCGTGAAATGCTTAGTGGAGGCACAAAGAAACGATGTTGCACACATTTTGATAGCTCGAAATGAGCGGACGGCAAGACCGCTTATTGGCCCTTCAATTCAATGACTTGGGGGGGGGTGAAACTAGCTGGCGTGAAGAAACGACGCCCGATCACATCCCAAGCCGTCAATCAGCCGGGGTTGCCTTGGCAGCAGCAGTTGAATTGTTGCTCGCATCGACGGGCGTCCTTTCCTGAAAAGTAAATTGCGGCATTAAAGTCTCATGATGTCGGATTTTTGGCAAGTGGAAAAAAACGTCGCTCAGGGGCCGATCCGCCATGTCATGTCGCGGGAGGCTGGACTTCGCGCAGGCGACGCTCGAGGAATCGGCGTTCGCTATCGTTGGTGACTAACGTGAGAGCTTGCGCGTAACTCTTCGCGGCTTCGTCGAACAGGCCGAGGCGGCGGTGCAGATCGGCGCGCGCGGCGTGCAGCAGGTGATAGTCATTGAGATCGTTCGCCGCGGCGAGTGCATCGATCATTGCAAGGCCTGCGCGAGGGCCTTCCGCCATGGCGACGGCCACGGCGCGGTTCAGGGACACGATGGGCGAGGGCTGCACGCGTTCCAGTTGATCGTAGAGGCGGACGATTTCCCACCAATCCGTGTCCGCGGGGTGAGCAGCTTTGCAATGCACCGCGGCAATCGCTGCCTGCACGGCGAATGGGCCCGGCGTGCCGCGCGGCGCGTCCTTGACGAGAAGCAAGCCCTCGGCAATCTGTTTGTGGTTCCAGCAGCTGCGGTCCTGTTCCTCGAGAACAACGATTTCTCCATCCCCGCCCAGACGCGCATCGCGTCGCGCGTCGTGTAGGAGCATGAGAGCGAGGAGCGCTTTCGTTTCGGCAGGAGGTTGCGGCTGCATCAAGGTGATGACCAGGCGGCCTAACCGAATCGCTTCGGCGCACAGATCCGTCCTGACGAGCGATGCCCCTCGTGTCGCCACATAGCCCTCATTGAAAACTAGGTAAATTACGGTCAGGACGGTCTCAACCCGTTCGGATATGTCATTCGTTCCAGGGACGATATATGGGATTCCTGCATCGCGGATCTTGTGCTTGGCGCGCACTAGGCGCTGCGCCATCGTTGCCGGGGAGACGAGAAACGCACGCGCAATTTCGTCTGTTTCAAGGCCGCACAGGGTGCGGAGTGTCAGTGGCACCTGAACCTCCAGGGCGAGTGCGGGGTGGCAACAGGTGAAGATCAGTCGAAGACGGTCGTCGGGGATTTCGTCGTTGTCGTAATACGTCTCCTCGGCGGCGCGAACCATCCCGGAAACGGCGTATGAGTCGAGCTTTTCCGCATATATCCCCTTGCGGCGAATGCGATCAATCGCCTTGTGCCGGGCCGTCTGAATGATCCACGCGCGCGGGATGTCGGGGACGCCGGAATCGCGCCACTGGTCCACGGCAGCGGCAAAGGCTTCCTGAGCGCATTCCTCCGCCAGGTCGAAGTCGCCGAAGAGCCGAATCAACGTGGCGACAATCCGGCCCCAATCCGAGCGGTAGACTTCCTCCACGACTGAGGCAGCGTTGACGTTTGCAGACATGTCCGATTGTATGTATTTTTTGACATAGATGTCGATCTGGCCTTGCGCCGTTCGACTTACGGGTAGGGGATTGGATTCAGGACGCCCGGGACATTTCCGCGCCGGTGTCCAAGACCGCACAGGAGGAAGCATGCCAACCGGCCGGGCCACGCCCAAGAACATCGAGGAGTACATTGCATCGTTTCCGCCTGAAGTCCGGGCAATCCTCAAAAAGATACGGCTGACGATCAAGAACGCCGCGCCCGGCGCAGAGGAGATCATCAGCTACAAAATTCCAGCGTTCAGAATGAACCGCATTTTGGTGTACTTTGCCGCCTTCAAGAACCACATCGGGTTATATCCACCGGTGAAGGGCGATGCAAAGCTAGTGAAGGCGGCTTCAGCCTATGCAGGGGAGAAGGGCAACCTGCAATTTCCACTCGATCATCCGATCCCCTACGGCCTGATCGAAAGAATTGTGAAGTTCAGAGTGAAGCAGAATTCATCGAAGGCGACCCGTTCCACATGATTGCAGGAAGGCGTCCCTTACTCGTCGCAAGGAGCATGCGGAAATGAAATACATGTTGCTGATTTATCAGGATGAGAACGGGCTGAGCGAAACGCAGCGGGCGAAATGCTATGAGGAGTCCGCGCAGTTCGCCGTCCAGCTCAGCAAGAGCGGGCAGTATTTAGGAGCGGGGCCGCTCCACCCGACCTCCACGGCGACCAGCGTCCGCATGCGGGACAACAAACGGCTGGTGACCGACGGCCCGTTCGCGGAGACGCGCGAACAGCTGGGCGGCTACTACCTGATCGACGCCAAAGATCTCGACGAGGCCATTGGGATCGCCGGGCGCATCCCGGCGGGGCGCTGGGGCACCGTTGAAATCCGGCCCGTGATGGAAATTCCGGGCTTGCCTGCGGAATAGTGCAATCAGCGTGTCGATTTCACGATTCGTCGTTCGACTTAATAGTAGAAAGCGAGATCAGCTGGCTAAGAACATTAAGCAGGCCGAACACAAAGGGAGATGACGCAATGCAAAAAATCACACCGTTCTTATGGTTCGATGGGAAGGCGGAGGAGGCGGCCAATTTTTACGTCTCCATTTTCAAGAACTCCAAGATTGGAAAGGTCAACCGTTACGGCGAGCACGGCCCGGGACCCAAGGGAACGGTCATGATCGCGACGTTTCAGATTGACGGGCAGGATTTCATCGCGTTGAACGGAGGGCCGCAATTCAAATTCTCTCCGGCCATTTCGTTCGTCGTGAATTGCGAGACGCAGGAAGAAGTCGATGACTTTTGGGAGAAGCTCTCCCAGGGCGGAACGAAACTACAGTGCGGCTGGCTGCAGGACAAGTTCGGCGTCTCGTGGCAAATCGTTCCGACGGCGCTTGCAAAGTTGATGAGCGATCCCGATCGCGAAAAAACCAGCCGGGTCATGCAGGCATTGATGCAGATGACCAAGATTGATATCCAACGCTTGCAGCAGGCTTTTCAGCAACAGTAACGCGTGTCCTAACTTAAAATTCAGGGGAGATGACTATGCGATTCATGATGATCGTCAAAGCGAATAAGGATTCCGAGGCGGGCAAGATGCCGAGCGAGGAACTGCTCACCGGCATGGGAAAGTATAACGAAGAGCTGATGAAAGCCGGCGTGCTGGTCGATCTCTCGGGACTTCAGGCCAGCTCGAAGGGCGCGCGCATCAAGTTCTCGGGCAAGAAAATAACGGTGATCGACGGGCCGTTCGCCGAGACCAAGGAGTTGATCGCGGGCTACTGGATCATCAACGTGAAATCGAAAGCCGAGGCCATCGAATGGGCCAAGCGCGTCCCGAATCCCCACGGCGAGGGCCAGGAAGGCGAGATCGAAATTCGCCAGTTTTTCGAGATGGAGGATTTCGCTCCGAGCGAGGCGGTCGATCGCGCGGTGGAACTGGGGAAAGAACTCGCGAAAACGAAGAAGCAAGCGCAATATTGACGCAAGCTGGACAGCGCCGGAGGGGGAGTTTTGATCCAAAATCGAGCGAACATGGGGAAGGAGCGTCGGAGATGAGCAAGGTACGCGTACTGGTGGGCACAAGGAAGGGCGCATTTATTTTGTCTTCCGACGGCAAGCGGGAAAAATGGGACGTCAGCGGCCCGCATTTTGCCGGATGGGAGATCTACCATCTCAAGGGGTCGCCAGCTGATCCGAACCGGCTGTATGCGTCGCAAACCTCCGGCTGGTTCGGGCAGATCATTCAACGATCCGACGACGGCGGCAAGACGTGGCATCAGCCGGGATCGGCTGCGAATGAGCCGCCCGCGCAAGCTGGACGGCCAGTGGGCGAGAGCAACAAGTTCGTCTACGACGCATCGGGCGAGACCGGCAAACCTTTGACGACGCACCAGTGGTATGACGGGACGCAACATCCCTGGGAGTTCAAGCGAGTTTGGCATCTCGAGCCTTCACTGACTGAACCGAACACCGTCTACGCCGGAATCGAGGATGCCGCTTTGTTCCGCTCGACCGACGGCGGGCAAACGTGGAAGGAGCTGCCCGGACTTCGCGGCAACGACACCGGGCCACGCTGGCAGCCGGGAGCCGGTGGGATGTGTCTGCACACGATCCTTCTCGATCCGAGCGATCCGCTGCGAATCTTCATCGCCATTTCGGCTGCGGGCGCGTTTCGCACCGACGACGGAGGAAAAACCTGGAAGCCGATCAATCGCGGGCTAAGGTCTGAACATATCCCGGACCCCACGGCCGAAGTGGGACACTGCGTTCACCGCATCGCGCAGCACCGGTCGCGCCCGAACACGCTGTTCATGCAGAAGCACTGGGACGTGATGCGCAGCGACGACGCCGGAGATAATTGGCGCGAGATCAGCGGAGATTTGCCGACCGACTTCGGCTTCGTGATCGACGTGCACGCGCACGAGCCGGAAACCGTCTACGTCGTTCCGATCAAGAGCGACTCGGAACATTTTCCGCTGGACGGGAAATTGCGCGTGTATCGCAGCCGCACGGGCGGAAACGAATGGGAGCCGCTGGCCAAAGGCCTGCCGCAAAGCGACTGCTACGTCAACGTGCTGCGCGACGCCATGGCCGTCGACTCGCTCGATAAGTGCGGCGTGTATTTCGGCACGACCGGCGGACAGGTCTATGCTTCGGCGGATGCCGGAAATAATTGGGCGCCGATCGTGCGCGATCTTCCGGCGGTGCTCTCCGTTGAGGTTCAGACGCTGCCATGATCCGCGTGGTGTTGCCGCAGCACCTGCGAACGCTTGCGCGCGTGGGCGGCGAGGTGATGATCGAGGTCAACGGCCCGGTCACGCAACGCTCGGTTCTGGACGCGCTCGAAAACTCTTTTCCCGTGCTGCGCGGCACGATCCGCGATCACCTCACGCACGAGCGCCGGCCGTTTTTACGATTCTTCGTCTGCGCGGAAGATTGGTCCCACGAAGCGCCGGATGCTCCCTTGCCCAAGGAAGTCGCTTCGGGCGCGGAGCCCTTCCTTATCATTGGAGCCATTGCTGGAGGATGAATTCAGGCCCCGAGAGCGGCGCGGGAAAAAATTCTCAAACGGCGTGCCGTAACTTTTCGATTTTCCCAGGGACCTCGCCGCTTTGTGTGGATTTGGGCGCGGCGGCAACAGGCGCAAAAACTCGGACTAACTCCGTATCGAGCCATCCACGTTCGGCTTCGTTGTAAAGAGTGGCCAGCGCCTGACTGGCGGTGAATGCTTCTCGATAAGGCCGGTCCGTGGTCAGCGCGTCGTAAATGTCCACGATCTGAAGGATGCGAGCGGGGAGCGGAATGGCGTCTCCGCGGAGGCCGTCGGGATAGCCGCTTCCGTCGAGGCGCTCGTGATGGTGGCGAATAATGGGGAGCACGCGGCGAAACGATTTCAACGGGGAACAGATGCGCTCGCCTTCGACGGGATGCCGCCGCATGATCGCGGTTTCCTGAGGAGTGAGCGGCCCCGCCTTCAACAGGACGGAATCGGGAACAGCCACTTTGCCGACATCGTGAACGATCCCGGCGACGCGAAGCGCTTCGACCTGTTCGGCGGACAGGCCGACGTTGAGTCCCAATCGCACGGCCGAGGTCGCGAGTCTTTCGCTGTGGCCGCGCGTGTAGCTGTCACGCGCTTCGATCGTGCGCGCCAGCGAAAGGACCACCGCTTCGGCCTGTTCGTCGATGTAGGTTTTGAGCTGTAGCAACGATTGAATCCTCGTAAGTGCCTCCCAGCGCGTCGGGCGCGCTTCCCATACATCATCGGCCCCTGAGGCCCGCAAAGCGGAACAAGATGGATCGCCGGAGAATCCCTCGATCAAAATAACCGGCGTGAACTTGTTCCGCGGATCCTCTTTCAGCCGCCGGCAAATTTCGAGGCCCGGCACATCCGGCAAGGCCGCTTCGATCAGAACGAGATCCGGCCGAAGATACGCGCACAAATTGGGAACCCGCGCCCCGGTCGCTATCGCAACGGTTTGATAGCCTTGCTCCTCCAGAAGTTGCTTCCAATTTTCGCGTTTCTCCGGATCGGAGAATACAACCAGAATCGACGCAGTCATCCCGATTCGTCCCCCTCAGCAGGCGCATGAAAGCGAAGACCAGGCAAAAAGGTTCGTTTGCCGATCCTCGGCGACGAGGCGCGCAGGCACAATGTTTCACGCCCGCTTTCGCTTTGCAAGGCCCGCGAGCAGAGGCCACGGGGACGACAGGGGTCGAGGGAGGCAGACTTTTGAGGCAAAAACGTGGCCAAACTTTCATCCTATTTCGCAGACTGAAAACGAAGGGCTCTACAGGATTATTTTTAGGTCACTCAAGTAATTCGGGTATTTTTTCCTCTATGGAGGGAAAAAGTGCCCTGTGGAAAAGAGACTGGACTCGGCGGACTACAACGGACCGTTCACACCGCTGACAAATCCGCCGACGTGCCCGGTCAGGAGGGTTAGAGCAACCGTCACGACTTCAACGGTTAAGCGGAATCCTGGCGAACTGGCCTGCGGTTTGCGTTGTTCCCGGATGTGTAGCCAACAGACGAGCCAGATCAGCACGCTTGAAGTGAGCGCCAGGAGCATATGCAGCTTGAGATTCCCACGCGGGGCTTTGCCCTCGAATTGCAGTTGCCACGCCAGCACGCCGGTTGCGACGGTCGGAACGGCGGCGATGGCCGCCGCGATCACCGTGTAATACGCGGCGCGAAGCAGACCGAGATTCCGCTTGCGCAGCGATAACAGATCGAACGCGACGCTGGCAAAAATCAGCGCGATGGGAAAGTGGACAAGCGCCACGTGCTGCGCGTGTTTGGCGAGGAGCACCGACTTCAGATCAAACGGATTCATCGGGGTCTCCTTGCATCACTGCACCACGACTTTGGCGGTCATTTTCGGGTGAATCGCGCAGAAGTACTCGTACGTACCGGGCTTGGTGAAAGTGAATGAGAAACGATCATCCGTATCGAGAGCCTTTGATTTGAAAAGTTTGTCATCGCTGGTGACTACATGAGGAACATCGTCGTGATTCGTCCATGTAATCGTCGTCCCCACCGGAACGGTTACGCTTGCAGGGCCGAAGCTGAAGTTGTCGATCTTCACTTCGGCGCCGCTGGCGAGTGTTTCACCGGGACTCGCAGCCAAGTTAGGCTTGGTTCCGGCCGCTAAAGTAAGCGCCGCCGCAAAGATTGCCGCTGATCCAAGAATCAATTTGATTCTCTTCATCTTCTTTCTCCTTTTAGATTTTTCTTAAGAGCTCGAAATTCAATCAATCACGCCAGTACAGAATCTACGATCGCGAGCGAGTGCTTGCCTTGCACGTAATTCACATGCGAGATGCCCAGCACGCTGCGCAATTGATCCGCGGGCACTTTCATGGGGCCCGGCGACGGCGCGGTGCCCGGTGCCGGTTGAGGGAACGCGGTGGACAGCGCCGTGTGGAACGTGACGTTGCCTTCCACTTTTTGCATGATCTGATGGATGTGGCCGTTCAGGACGGAGACCGAACCGAAGCGCTTCAAGTATCCGAGCGCCTGCTCGCTGTCGTCCGTGCCCCAACCCCATTCGGGATAAACCGCCCACAGCGGGATGTGCGCGAAGACGATCACCGGCGTGCTGCTTTGCAAATCCCTCACATCATCCTGGAGCCATTTCAGTTGGTCGGTGCCGAGCGAGCCGAGGCCGCCTGCTTTGAGGTCCACCACATTGACGAGGCCGATGAAGTGCGCACCCTTGTGGTCAAAGCTGTACCAGCCCTTTCCCTTCGTGTCTTTGCCGAAGCGATCCAGGTATTGCTGCCCATCGTCGGTTAGGACGTTGTGCTCGCCGGGCACGTAGAAAATGCGTCCCGCTTTCGCGCCTTTGAGGACTTGCTCGGCCGTGTCGAACTCTGACGGTTTGGACAGCTGTGAGATATCGCCGGTGTGCAGCAGGAAATCCGGCGGCGCAGCCGCGCTGTTGATGCGATCGACGGCGATCTGGAGTGTCGCGGTGACGTCGGGATTGGCTTCCTTGCTGAACCCGATATGAGAGTCGCTGATCTGGATGAAGCTGAAATCCGCGCCCTTCATCTTTGCCATATCCATGCCGCTTGCAGCGCCCTGCATCAGAGGCAACGATTTCAGAATTCCGCCATGAAGCGAGTAGAGCACCCCGGTGCCGGCCCAGGCCATGCACTGCAGAAATCCCCGGCGGTCAATGCCATCCTTGTTGATGTTGTCGCGAATAAAGTCAGCCATGTCGTTATTTCTCCTCCGGCGGGCGCGGGCTGTAGAATGCTTGCCACACGCGGCCTTCGGGATGTAAGACCTCCGCGGGCGGCGCTTATTCCCCGCAAATGGCTGAATTCCTGGCCGGGAATAAAAAAGCGGTGGCGGCAGTCTTATTTGTGGATGATTAAAGGACGCGAGACGCACGGGAGTGCAAGACACAGCATCACGCGAACGCTTCGAGCAAGCCGTCCTGCCTCATCTGGACGCGGCGTACAACCTCGCGCGCTGGCTGACGCGGAACGAGCACGACGCGCAGGACGTGACGCAGGAAGCATTCCTGCGCGCGTTTCGATTTTTCGACGGCTATCAGGGCGGAAACATGCGGGCGTGGCTGCTCACCATCGTGCGGAACACGTGCTACACGTGGCTGCACCAGAATCGGCCGCCCGAAGCCGCGGTGGAATTCGACGAGGAAATTCACAGCAGCGAATCGTCCGGCGGCGCCGACCCTGAACTTCAAGTGCTTGCGAGCGCCGACAAGGAAACCTTGCATCGCGCGCTCGAGGAGTTGCCGGGAATCTTCCGCGAAGTTTTGGTGCTGCGCGAGATGGAAGGAATGTCTTACAAGGAGATTGCCGACGTTGCGTCTGTTTCCATTGGCACAGTGATGTCGCGCCTGGCGCGGGCGCGGATGCGTTTGCGCGAGTCCCTGGGGGCTGCGCTTGGCAAGGAGTCATGATCGTCAAGGAGTCTTGAAGTGAGTTGCAAGCTGACACAGCGCTTTGTTCCCGGCTACCTCGATGGCGAGCTCGATCTGTCGCGCACCATTGAGATGGAAATGCATTTGCAGGTTTGCGGAGAGTGCGCACGGGAACTCGAGAGGCTTCAGGGGCTGCATGCCGCATTCCAGCGCGGTTCGCTCGCATATGGTGCTCCGTCAGCTCTACGGGAACGGATTCAATCTTCGCTGCGTGCTTCCACTCCAACAGAAGTTCGCGAACGTGCGAGCGGCTGGCATCCTTTTCAATACTTGCGCCCGCTTCTAGTCTTACGTTGGGCCGGCGCATTTGCCGTACTCGCTTTGTGTGCCGTTACGGCCTGGCAAGTGCTGCCCGGATTGCGCGGACCCACAAGTGATCAGCGACTTGCGGCGGAAATTCTCACCAGCCACGTGCGGTCGCTCGAAGCCGGCCACCTGATGGATGTCGCCTCCACGGATCAGCACACGGTGAAACCGTGGTTCGACGGCAAGCTCGATTTCTCGCCGCCGGTCGAAGACCTGGCGAGCGACGATTTTCCTCTTGTCGGCGGGCGCCTCGATTATCTCGAAGGCCGCCAAGTCGCCGCGCTGGTCTACCAGCGTCGAAAGCATTTCATTAACGTGTTCGTCTGGCCAGACGCGGCTGGATCGAACTCCACCCAGACTATCCCGCCACAGCGGGGTTACAACATAATGCGCTGGTCGCGCGGCGGCTTCCAGTTCTGGGCCGTGTCGGATGTCAGCGCGCAGGACCTCGCGGAATTTGTCCGTCTCCTGCAGACTCGTATATCCCCAGGATCGAAGTAACACACCAGAACGCGCCACCTGTGAGCGAGTGATCGGCGATTCGGAAACGGACCAGATGCCGGTTTTCGCCTCCTTGCGTGGCCACTCCCATTGGCTGTAGCATGGCAGAATTAGGCTATCGGGCCGGGTTGCCGGTGAAACTGCGGCGGCTGACGGACCGTCTATTTAGGAGCTACCTCTATGAGGCTCCTCGCACCGATTTCGGCGCTTCTGCTTCTGGCGGGCGTGAGCACGGGCCTTTTGGCCATGCAACGCAGCGGGCAGCAATCGTACGACGAGTACGGCGCTCGAGAAGCGTTTTCTTCCAACGGGGATCTCGGTTCCGGGAAATATGAATACTCGTGGTCGCGGCTGCGCTACTCCATGGCGGGGGGTGGAGGCGGGGGATTCGGGTACGGGCGCTACGCTACCTGGTCGCGGGACTATCCCAAGGCCGACCGGCAATTCCTGATTGCCATGAAACGACTGACGCGCATCAATGCGCGTCCGGTCGAGCAGGTGGTGGACCTCGACAGCGAAGGCCCTCAGGCCATCGAAAATTTCCCGTGGGTGTATGCCGTGCAGGTGCAGACGTGGACGTTCACCGAGCCGGAGGCCAAGCGGCTGCGCGAATACCTGCTCAAGGGCGGCTTCCTGATGGTGGACGATTTCCACGGCGCGACCGACTGGGAACACTTCATGAACGGCATGCTCATGATTTTCCCGGACCGCCCCATCGAAGACCTGACCGACAAAGACGAAATTTTCCACGTCCTCTACGACCTGACCGACCGTTTCCAGATTCCGGGCGAGCAGTACGTCTGGACGGGCCGGACGTATGAGAAAGACGGCTACGTCCCGGAATGGCGCGCCATCAAGGATGACCGGGGCCGAGTAATGGTCGCGATCTGCCACAACATGCACCTGGGGGACGCCTGGGAATGGGCCGATGATCCTCGCTATCCGGAGAAGTTCGCGTCGCTGGCGTTTCGTCTGGGGATCAATTACGCGATGTACGGAATGACGCACTAACGGCGAACTTCGAGCCGCGAATCCAGCCGGTAATTTTCAGGGACGAGTGGCGCAGGCTTCAGCCTGTGGGGGTTGGTGGGAGCGCGGAGACCCTTGCTGCAACCAAAACCCACAGGCTGAAGCCTGCGCCACTTATGCTTGCAATTCTCCCGGCGATCTGTGAAGGATGGATTTCCTGTTCGCGAGAAATCGCATCTGAAGAGTAAGAAACTGACATGTTCGAGTTTCTATTCAAATATCCGCGCGCGGTGTTTTCGAAGGGCACCCTGGTGCTGCTGGGCGCCTGGCCGTGGTGGGTCTTTGTGCTTTTCGTGTTGGCGGCGGGCGCGGGGCTGGGCTGGTTGATTCGTTCGAAACTGCCGGAGGCCTCCAAGCAAGTCAAAAACTGGAGGGCGGGCGTCATCTGGCTGCTGCAATTTGCGCTGGCGGCGCTCGTATTGCTCTTGTTGTGGCAGCCGGCCGTGCTGGTGGCCGAGCTCAGGCCGCAGCAGAACATTATCGCGGTGCTGGTGGACGATTCGCGAAGCATGTCCATCGCGGACACCGGCGCGACGCGGGAAGCGCAGGCCATCAAGGCGCTCGAAGGCGGCGTGCTCGACCAGCTGCAAAAGAAATTTCAGATTCGCATCTACCGGCTCGACCGGCAAATCTCGCGCGTTCCGAAACTGGACGACCTGAAAACGGCGCCGCCTGCTTCCGCGACGCGCATCGGCGACGGCTTGAAGCAACTCGCCGGGGAAGCGGCCGATTTGCCGATCGGCGCGGTGGTGCTGCTCAGCGACGGCGCGGACAATTCCGGCGGGATCGATCTCGACACAATTTCCACGTTTCGCAGTCGGAGGATTCCGGTGCACACCGTCGGCTTCGGACTCGAACAAGTGGAGCACGACGTGGAGATCAACGACGCGGTGGTTGCGCCGCGCGCGCTCGCGGATTCGCGCCTCGCTGCCAAGGTGACGCTGCACCAGCGCGGCTACGCGGGGCAGAAGGCGATGCTCACTGTGCGCGACGGCGGCAAGGTTCTCGCGGGGCGGCAGATCACTCTCGCCGGCGACGGCGCAACGCAGAACGAGACTCTCTTATTCAATCCGGGCGACGCGGGAGCGAAGACGCTCCAGTTTTCTGTCGATCCGCTCCCCGGCGAGGAAAATCGTGACAACAATTCCGTCGCGCGGCTCGTCAATGTCGAATCTACCAAGCGCCGAGTCCTGTATGTCGAAGGCGAGCCGCGCTGGGAATATAAATTCATACGCCGCGCGGAGCAGGATGACCGGTTGCTCACGATCGTTTCGATGCTGCGGACGAGTGAAAATAAAATTTATCGCCAGGGGATCGAAGATCCGAAGGAACTCGCCGACGGTTTCCCGTCGCGCGCCGAGGATTTGTTTCCTTACCAGGCGATCATCATCGGGTCCGTGGAAGCAAACTACTTCACGGCGGCACAGAAAGAATTGATCCAACAATTCGTGGATCGCCGCGGGGGAGGATTGCTTTTTCTGGGAGGCCGTGCATCGCTCGGCGACGGTGGCTGGGCGGCATCGAGCCTCGCGGATCTTCTCCCGGTTACATTGCCCAACAAAAAAGGTACATTCCACCGCGATCCGGCAACCGTCTCGCTGACATCGGCGGGTGCGGACAACATCATCACTCGGCTCGTCGAGGACCCGGCGGCGAATGTGGAGCGCTGGAAAAAGCTTCCCTATTTAATGGACTATCAGGAAGCGGGCACGCCGAAACCGGGCGCGGTGGTGCTGGCGGAAATGACCGCCGCGGGTCGGAAGTTGCCGATGCTGATCACGGAAAATTATGGCCGCGGGCGCACCGCCGTGCTGGCCACGGGCGGGACGTGGCGCTGGCAGATGAGCCAGCCGCTCGAGGATCAAACGCATGAGGAATTCTGGCAGCAATTGCTGCGCTGGCTCGTGACGGACACGCCGGGGCATATCGTGGCTTCCGTTCCCAGCCAAATGCTGCTGGACGACGGGCGCGTGCAATTTTCCGCTGACGTGCGCGACAAAAATTATTTGCCCGCGGCGGATGCGCATGTCGAAGCGCACATTCTCGGGCCGGGTGGCTCGGCCGCGCAAATCGAGATGACGCCGGACCCGAACGCGCCCGGCACATTTCACGCGGAGTGGACCGCGGATCAGACGGGATCGTATCTCACCGAGGTGATTGCGACGCGCGATAAAGACGAACTCGGCCGCGATGTTCTGACGTTTGCGCGGATGGACGGCGTCGCTGAGAATTTCCATACCGAGCAGAATCGCGGCTTGCTCGAAAAACTTTCCGCAGAGACGGGCGGGCGCTATTGGACGCCGCAGGACGTTTCCAAGCTGCCCGGCGAAATTTCTTACTCCGAAGCGGGCATCACGGTGCGCGACACGAAGGAGTTGTGGAATATGCCCATTGTTTTTTTGCTCTTGCTGCTTTTGCCCTCCACGGAATGGCTGCTGCGGCGGAAGTGGGGCGTGGTATGAGGCCTTTTGTAGCACAGACTTTAGTCTGTGGGGGTTCGTTCGCTAGCCCGGGCCGGCGTACGGTAGCCAAGATCATGTGGAAACCCACAGACTGAAGTCTGTGCTACTTTTCGCGCGGCGTCGTGGATCGTAACGCGATCGAAGATTGCTGTAACAGGCGATTTATGAAGGCTGGAAATAAAACATTGCGAAGGGCTGCGCTCGTCGCGGCGATTTGGGCTGCTTGCGCCGGATTCGGCGCGCGGGCGGCGCAGGCGGCGCCGTACTACGTTACCGTTGCGGGTCTCGGAGGCGAGCCCGATTACGAGCAGCGGTTCACCGCGCTCGCGAAAGACCTCGACAAACTTTTCAAGGCCGCGGCAAGCGATGCGCACGTTTACACGCTCACGGGGAGCGACGCGACGAAGGCGCACCTGACCGACACGCTCAGCCAGATCGCACGCGAGGCCAAGCCTGAAGATGAATTTACGCTGATCCTGATCGGCCACGGCTCCTACGACGGTGAAGAGTACAAATTCAATCTGCCCGGGCCGGACATTTCCGGCGAAGACCTGGCCATTTTGTGCGACCGCATTCCCGCCAAGCGCCAATTGATCGTGAATACTACAAGCGCAAGCGGCGGCTCGATTGGCGCGCTGCAAAAGGCGGGTCGCATCGTCATTGCCGCGACGAAAACCGGCACGGAGAAAAACGCCACCGTGTTCGCGCGCTACTGGGTGGACGCGCTGCGCGACGGCTCCGCCGACACGGACAAGAACGAAGCGATCAGCGCGCTCGAGGCTTTCGTCTATGCCGATCGCAAGACCGCTGCATTCTACGAATCGCAAAAGCGGTTGGCGACCGAGCACGCGGTCTATGAAGATACCGGCAAGAAAGAAGCCGTTCGCGCTGGCACTGCGGAAAACGGAGAAGGATTGCTGGCAGCGAATTTCGTTCTGCTGCGGCTCGGCGCGGCGCAAAAGGCGGCAAACGATCCGGCCAAACGCGCGCTGCTAGACAAGAAGGAAGAGCTCGAACGCAAGATCGATCTGCTGAAATATCAGAAAGCCGCCATGTCCGCGGAAGATTACAAGAAGCAGCTTTCCGACGCGCTGCTGGAACTGGCGCGCGTGCAGGGGGACCTCGACAAATGAGCGGGCACGCCACGCATCGGGCCGCGCGGATTTTTTCGCGTGTCGCCGTGTGCGCGGTGTGTCTTGTCAGCGCGAGTCTCGCATGGGGAGCGACGCCGGAAGATTGCCATGGCTTGCGCAAGCACGGCCATCGCGCCGAAGCGCAAAAGTGTTACGAATCGCTGACCACCGCGCGCGATCCATACCTGCGCGCCGAAGGCTTCTGGGGCATGGAAATGTACCAGGAGGCGAACAACCAGTTTCGCATCGCCACGGAACAATCGCCGGCAAACGCGATGATTCGCGTGCGCTGGGGCCGCCTGATGCACGAGCGGTTCAACAACACGGAGGCCGACAATCTTTTTGGCGAAGCTCTCCAGCGGGATCCGAAGAACGCTCAGGCCTATTACGGACTCGCGCTCGTCAGCGCGGATGGTTTTGACAGTAAGGCGATCGAATATACGAAAAAGGCGATTGAGCTCGATCCGAAACTTTACGAAGCGCACGAACTCATGGCCAACCTTCTCCTTGAGGACTCTGACGAAGCCAAGGCCTTTGACGAAGCGGACGCAGCGCTGAAAATTTCTCCTGAGGCGCTGGATGCGATGGCGATTCACGCGGCCATCGAAGCGCTCGCCGACCGCTCGCCCGATGCCTGGCTGGAAAAAATCAGCCAGGTCAATCCCGCATACGGCGAAGGCTACGCGCTCGTTGCGTATCATCTGGTTCTGAACCGCCGCTACCAGGACGGCATCGCTTACTACCGCAAGGCGATTGAAGCCGACCCGCGGCTCTGGTCGGCCCGCTCGCAGCTCGGCATCAACTTGATGCGGCTCGGGCAGGAGGATGAACCGCGCAAGCAGCTCGAAATGTGCTACGAAAACGGGTACCGCAACGAAGAGACCGTCAACAGCCTGCGCCTGCTCGACAGCTATAAGAATTTCGTCACTTTCAAAGAGGGAGACACGATCCTCAGGCTCAACAAGAAAGAAGCAGACTTGTTGCACCCCTACTTTGAAGCGGAGATGAAGCGGATCATCGCCACCTACGACAAAAAATACAAAATGACACTGCCCGGCCCGGTGCAGGTGGAAGTTTACCCGGACCACGAAGATTTTGCCGTGCGCACCATGGGCATGCCGGGGCTCGGTGCGCTTGGCGTTACGTTCGGCCTGGTCATCGCCATGGATAGTCCTTCGGGGCGCCCTCCGGGTGAATTTCACTGGGCGAGCACGCTGTGGCACGAGATGAGCCACGTCTATATCCTAACCGCGACGAATTTTCGCGTGCCGCGCTGGTTTACGGAGGGGCTCGCGGTCCACGAAGAGACGGAAGTTTCGCCGGAGTGGGGCGACCGCATCACGCCCGACGTTCTCGTTGCGATCCGCGAGAAAAAACTTTTGCCCGTCGCGGAGCTCGACCGCGGATTTATTCGCCCCGAATATCCAAATCAAGTAATCGTGTCCTACTATCAGGCGGGCCGCATCTGCGATTACATCAAGGAACGCTGGGGCGCGGACAAGCTGCTGGATATGGTGCACTCCTACGCCGACCACAAGACCACGCCCGACGTGATCCGCGCGGACCTGGGGATGGCGCCCGAGGAATTCGACAAGCAATTTCTCGATTGGCTGGACAAGGATGTGGGCAAAACGGTTGCAAATTTTGACCTGTGGCGCACGAAGCTGAAGGATCTCGCGGGGCAGGCCAAGAACAAAAATTACGACGAGGTTCTAAAGGAAGGCGAGGAAGTGCGGCGCTTGTACCCGGATTACATTTATCCCGCGAACCCGTATGAATTCATGGCCGAGGCCGACCTTGCGAAAAACGACAAGCCGGCTGCCGTCGCGATCCTTACGGCATACCAAAAAATCGGCGGGCACAATCCTCCGGCTCTGAAACAACTGGCCTCCCTTGAGGAGGAACAGGGGAAACCGGCCGATGCGGCTGCCACCCTCGACCGCCTCAACTACATCTATCCCGTGGACGAAGAGTTGCACCGCCACCTCGGCGATTTGTGGTTCGCACAAAATAATTTTCCCGGGGCAATTCGCGAATACAATGCCGTGATCGCCATGGGCCCGATCGACAAGGCGTCCGCGCAATTCAACGTGGCCCGCGCCTATTTCGCCGCCGGACAAAAGGACAAGGCCGAGGACCACGTCCTCGCCTCGCTCGAAGTCGCGCCCGATTACCGCCCGGCGCAGAAATTGCTCTTGCAGCTGAAGGATTCCAACGAAGGGAAATAAAAAATGGCTTCTATCGCACAGCTCGATCCGGATTCCGCGGAACTGAAAAAGCGCATTGAACGCTTTCAGACCGTGCGCGACAACATTCTCGGCCAGGTCCGCCAAGTGATCGTCGGGCAAGAAGAGGTGCTCGACCAGATCCTCATCTCGCTCTTCGTCGGCGGCCATTGCCTGATCACCGGCTTGCCGGGCACGGCGAAGACGCTGATGGTCCGCACGATTGCGGAGACGCTGGGGCTGGCCTTCAAACGCATCCAGTTCACGCCCGACCTGATGCCCTCGGACATTACCGGGACGGACATCATCGAGGAAGACCCCACGACGGGACACCGGCGGTGGACTTTCGTGCCCGGGCCGATTTTCGCCAACATCGTGCTGGCCGATGAGATCAACCGCACGCCGCCAAAAACGCAATCGGCGATGCTCGAAGCCATGCAAGAACTCTCGGTCACCGTGCGCGGCAATCACTACAAATTGCCTGCTCCGTTTTTCGTGCTGGCGACGCAAAACCCGATTGAGCTGGAAGGCACATATCCGCTGCCCGAAGCGCAACTCGATCGCTTCCTCTTCAACACCATTCTCGATTATTTAAGCGCGGCAGACGAAATCAAGGTGGTGGACTTGACCACCACGACGCACGTGCCGCAAGTGGAGGCCGTGACTTCGGCCGAGGAGATTCTCGATTTTCAGCAGCTCGTGCGCATGGTGCCGATTGGAGAATCGCTCGCCCAGTACGTGGTCAATCTGGTGCGCGCGACGCGGCACAACAGCGGCGCCGCGCCCGACTTCATCAAGAAGTACGTCAACTACGGGGCCAGCGTGCGCGCCGCGCAGTTCATCGTTCTGGCCTCGAAGGCGCGGGCGCTCGCGCATCGCCGCTACCACGTCGCGTACGAAGACATTCTCGCGCTGGCAATCCCCGTGCTGCGCCACCGCATCCTATTGAATTTTCATGCCGAATCAGACCGCATCGATTCGGATGAAATTTTGCGGCAATTGCTGCAGCACATGCCGCCACCGTCGAAGGCTTGAGTAGCACAGCCACTCTTGGCTGTGCGGGTTTTGAGGCATGTCATTCTGAGCGAAGCGAAGAATCTCTCTGCAGGGTCGTGACGTTCGAGGCATTGATCTGCGATGCAAGGGCAATCGAAGAGGGATTCTTCGCTTCGCTCAGAATGACATCGCTTGTGTAAGCGGCTTGCAAGGAATTTTGAAGAAGGGAAAGAAGGTTGATTCATGCTGCAACGCTTCCTCGATCCCGCGGTGCTCGGCGGAATTTCCGGTTTGGATTTGGTGGCGAAGACTGTGGTCGATGGATTCGTCAACGGCCTCCATCGCTCGCCGGATTTCGGCTTCAGCCAGGAATTCGCCGAATACCGCGCCTACTCGCCGGGCGACGACCTGCGCCACGTGGACTGGAACGTCTTCGCCCGCACCGAGCGCGCCTACCTCAAGCGCTACCGGGGCGAAACCAACAGCATCCTCACCGTGCTGCTCGACGCGAGCAACTCGATGAAGTTTTCTTCTCATTCGGTGAGCAAGATGGACTACGCGCGGTTCACGGCGGCGTCGCTGTTCTATCTCGCGATTCAGAATCAGCGCGACGCGGCGGGCCTGATCGTCTTTGACGATGAAATTCGCACCTACATCCGGCCGTCCACGCGGCAAGGGCAGTTGCATCGCTTGTTGAGCGGCCTCGAACAGGCGGAGCCTCACGCGCGCACTGATTTCGCCAAGCCGCTGAATCATTTTCAACAGTTCCTGCGCCGCCGCGGAATCGTCATCTTCATTTCCGATTTTTACGATTCGCCGGAACACATCGTGCGGACCATCGAGCCGCTACGTTTCCACGGCAACGAAGTCGTGCTGTTTCACGTCCTCGATCCCAAGGAAATCCGGCCGGAAATCGGCGAACCCTCGACGCTGATCGATCTCGAAACGCAGGACCGGATTGAGATCACCCCCGAATATGTGCGCGACGAATACCGCAAAAAATTCGACGCGCACGTCGAAGCGCTGCGGGACAAGGCGCGCGGCGCCGGGATGGACTACCACTTGCTCGTGACCGACCGGCCGCTCGATGACGCCCTCCGCGAATATCTCTCGATTCGCCAGGGGAGGGACTAGATGGGCCTCCTCGCTCCCTGGTTTCTGGCGGGCGTGGCGGCAGTGGCTTTGCCGTTCTATGTCCACTTGCTTCGGCGTCACACGACTATCCCGCGCCCGTTCAGCTCGCTGATGTTCTTCGAGCGGCGGACGCAAAGCTCGATCAAACACCGCCGCCTGCGCTATTTGCTACTGCTGTCGCTTCGCACGCTGCTGTTCCTGCTGCTCATCCTGGCGTTCGCGAATCCGTTCATCAACCGCACGGCCGCGAACATGAACAGCGAAAAACTTCAGCTGCTGGTGATCGACAATTCGTTCAGCATGCGCGCCGGAACACGCCTGGCCGATGCGCGCCGAGAGGCGCTCTCCGTCCTCTCTTCGCGAAGGCCCTCGGACAAGGCGCAGGTCATGTCGCTCGGTTCGCAGATTCAGGTTCTGACGCAGCCATCGCTCGATGCGGGTGCGCTGCGCGCCGCCGTCGACAATGTGCAACCGGGCGATTCGCGCGCCAGTTACGGCGAACTTGCGCGCGCAGTGCGCTCGCTTGCGGATTCGGTGCGCACGCCCATTGAGCTGCACTTTTTCAGCGACATGCAAAAATCCGCGATGCCCGGAAGTTTTTCTGAGCTCGCGCTGCCCGCCAATGTTTCGCTCGTGCTGCACCCGGTGGCCAAGGAAGCCGCGCCGAACTGGACGGTGGAAAGCGTCAACGCGCCGGGGCAAGTTTGGGATCCAAAGAAAGCGCGCGTGCAGGCCGTCATCGCGGGATTCGGCACTCCGGCCGCCACGCGCACAGTTTCGCTCGTCGTGAATGGAAAGACCGCCGCCACGAAGACGGTGGCGGTGCCGGCGAATGGCCGGGCCACCGCGGAATTCCAATCGCTCGATGTGCCATACGGTTTTACGCGCTGCGAAGTGCGAATCGATTCGGCGGACACTTTTCCGGCGGATGACGTGAGCCTTTTCGCCGTGGAGCGTTCCGATCCGCGACGCGCGCTCTTTGTTTCCGACGCGGGTGACTCGCGTTCGCCGCTCTATTTCCGCTCGGCCCTCGGCTCAGCCGCGGAGTCCGCCTTTACGCTCGACATGGTCAGCGCCGGCGAGGCGGCGAATCAGCCGCTCTCGAAATTTGCGTTCGTCGTCCTTTCGGACTTGATCTCGGTCCCTGCGCCCTTTGAAAGCGCGCTCATGCGATACGTGCAGGCTGGCGGCAGTGTGTGGATCGCGGAGGGAACTTCGGCTGCGCACACCACGCGCGTTCCCGTCTTTGGCGGCAACATTCTGGACTCGCACGATTATTCCCGCACGAGCGATCGCTATTTGAACGTGGCCGACGCCGATCCTTCGCACCCGTCCGTGGAAAAAGCCGACCACTGGTCGGGCGTGAAATTTTATTTTGCGGTCCGCGTCGATCCGGGCGACGCGCGCGTGATCGCTCATCTGACCGACGGGACGCCCTTGCTGCTGGAAAAGAAAATCGGCGAGGGAAATGTTCTGCTCTTCGCCTCCGGCCTCGACAATCTCACCAACGATTTTCCGCTCCATCCGATCTTCGTGCCGTTTGTCGAGCAAACCGCGCTGTATCTGTCCGGCACCGAGCGGCGCAGCGGCGCCCGCGTGGTGGATTCGTTCCTCGAGCTTCGCAGCTCAAAGGAACAATCCGTGGGCGTTGAGGTGATCGATCCCCAGGGCCACCGGCCTCTCTCGCTGAAGGAGTCGACCTCCGCGCAGACGTACCAATTGGCGAGCGCCGGATTTTATGAGTTGCAACTCGCGAATGGCCGCCACGACGTGATCGGCGTAAATCCCGACCGCCGGGAATCGAATCTCGAAGTCATCCCGGACGATGTTTTGGCGCTCTGGCGGGGAAATTCGGGCACGGGAGCGGGGCAGGCGGCGGCCGGAGGTTCCGCTCAGGAACAGACCCAGCCTTACCGTTTATGGTGGTATATTATGCTTCTAGTATTCGCCGCGGCCATCGCCGAATCCCTGCTTGCGGACCGATACTTAGGGGCCCAGCAGCAGGAGGACTTATGAGCTTCAGGGACCAGCTCAACTCCTATATCCAACACTTGGAGAGACGGCTGCGCCTGGGCGCGATGTTTCGCGGGGCCGCGATCCTCACCTCGGTTGCCCTGGCCGCCACCGTTGTCCTCGTTCTGATCACCAACGCCTTGGCGTTCTCCCGGTGGAGCATTACCAGTGCGCGCGTAGCGCTGCTGTTTGCTCTGGTTCTGGCCGTGACGTTCGGAATTGCCCTGCCTCTCGTCGCGCTCAACCGGCGCCGCGCCGCCCGCCAGGCCGAGGAAATGTTCCCCGAATTCAAGCAGCGCCTCGTGACGTTTGCCGAACGCGACGTCGAAAAGCGCGAGCCTTTTCTCGACTTGCTGGCCCTCGATACCCTCAATGTCGCGCGTGCCGCCGAGCCCAAATCCTTGGTTCCTGACAAGAAGCTAGCGACGTTTCTTGGAGTCGGCGCGGTGTCGCTGTGCGTACTGGTGTGGCTGATCCTTGCCGGGCCGGGCTATCTTGGCGAAGGAGCTGCCTTGTTGTGGGCGGCGACGCCCCACAGCGGGACGGCTCCCTTTTATGACATTCAAGTTGTCCCCGGCGACATTTCCGTGCGGCGCAATTCCGATCTGATGGTGACGGCGCAGCTCATCGGCCTGCAAACGCAGAATGTGCGCTTGTATGCGCGCTATCAAAGCGCTTCCAAATGGGATCAGGTGCCGATGAAGCCGCAAGCGGGCGGCAGTGGCTTTCAATTCATTTTTGGAGGCCTCCCGGAGAGCGTGGAATATTACGTAGAGGCGGGGCCGCTGGACTCAAAACACTTCAACATCCGCGTCCTCGATCTGCCGAACGTGAAAAACGTCCGCGTGACGTACCGCTATCCTTCGTGGACGCACCTGCAAAACGTGACCGAGGAGCGCGGCGGGGATCTGCGAGCCGTCGAAGGCACGGACGCCGATCTCGAAGTGGAAACCGACAAGCCCATGCGCGACGGCATCCTGGTGCTCGATGACGAGCAGCAGATTCGCCTCACGGCCGGCGAAGGAAATGTGTACAAGGGCACGGTCCACATGGAAAAGGACGGCGTGTACCACGTCGCCGCTCTCGATCAGGGGCAGCCCGTGCGCCTCTCCAACGATTTCTTCATCGAGGCGCGCAAAGCGGAGCCGCCGAACGTGATCATCGCGCGCCCCGGCCACGACTACCGCGCGAGCCCCATTGAGGAAGTCACCGTCGCTGTGAAGGCCGACGACGAATTCGGCGTTTCCGAAATGACGCTGCACTATTCGGTGAATGGCGGGCCCGAACAGACGATTGACTTGCTCAAGCAGAAAGGCGCGAAGCAGGCCGACGGTTCTACCGTTCTTTCCCTCGAAGATTTTAAGGCCGTGCCGGGCGACGTCGTCAGCCTCTATGCGATAGCCAAAGACGCGCACACCGAATCGCGCACCGACATTTCCTTCATCCAGGCCGATCCTTTCGAGCGCGAATACTCGCAATCGCAGGCGGCGGGCGGCGGAGGTGGTGGCGGGGGCGGCGGCATGGGCGATCAGAACGATATCTCCCAGCGCGAAAAAGAAATCATCGCTGAAACCTGGAAGCATCAGGGCGACAAGAAAGCAACGCAGCAGGAAGCGGCCGACGCCGCCAAATTCCTCTCCGGCGTGCAGGCCAAGCTGGGCGAGCAGGCGAGATCCCTTGCCGGACGCATGCAGAGCCGCGAATTGTCGCAGGAAAACGAAGAATTCAATAGTTTCGTGAAGGACATGAACGCGGCTGCCGCTGCCATGGGTCCCGCCGCGGATCAACTGCAGCAACAAAAGTGGAAGGACGCACTACCGAGCGAACAGAAAGCGCTACAGAACCTGCTGCGCGCCGAGGCTACGTTCCGCCAGATTCAAGTGGCGTTCGGCAGCTCGGGCGGCGGAGGCGGAGCGGGTGGCGGCGCCGGGCGCGACCTCGCGAGCCTGTTCGATCTGGAGCTGGACACCGAAAAGAATCAGTACGAGACGGCGCAGACTGCGGGCGGTTCGGCCAGCCAGCAGCAAAAAGAAATCGACGAAGCGCTGCAAAAACTCGATCAGCTTGCGCGCCGCCAGGAAGAGCTGGCCCAGCAGCAACGCAACAACCAGCAAAGTTCCGAGCAGCGCTGGCAGCAGGAAATGCTGCGCCGCCAGGCCGAAGAGCTGCAACGCCAGATGGAGCAGATGGCGCGCAACAACGGCCCGAGCGGGTCGGGCTCGCAATCGAGTTCGCAGCAGGGCGGCGCGCAAGGCAGTTCCTCCTCGGGTGCCTCGGGACAATCGGGTTCGTCCGGACAATCCGGCGCGGGAGGAAAGTCGGGCGACCCGCGCGTCCAGCAGTCGCTTGACCGGCTGCGCCAGGCGACCGACGACATGCGCCGCGCCACATCTCCTCAGCAAAGCGAAGCCGAAGCGCGCCGCGCCGCCGATCGCTTGAAGGAAGCCACCGACCTGCTCGGCAGCATGCGCCAGCAGCAATCGGCAAACAAGGTCGATTCGCTCGCCGATGAGGCCAGCCGCCTCACTCAGGAAGAGCGCGACCAGGCCGGCCGCATCCAGCAAGCCTTTGGGCAGGGCATGGGCTCGCAGGCTGGAGCATCGGAACGCAGAAAGCTCGCCGACGACCGCGAGAAACTCGCCAACGATCTCGGCGGCCTGGAAAAAAATCTGCAGGATACCGCGCGCGAACTCGCCACCAACAATCAGAATGCCGCCTCCACCAAGCTGCGGGAAGCCCTCGGCGACATGCAGCAGTCCGACCTGCGCGCGCGCATTCAGCGCGGCGCGGACTGGATGCGCCGCGGTATCGATCCCAACGCGAATGGCATGGAGCCGGAAATCGCCGCGGGAATGCAGCGCCTCGAAAAAGAAGTGCATGACGCGCAGCAGGCCATGGGCGCGGCCCCGCAGCCGGGAAACGATTCGCAGCAGGGGATTGAAACGGCGCTGAACCGCGTGGAGCGGCTGCGTAACCAGCTCGGCGGCCTGTCACGCGATGGCCAGGGACGCCAGCAAGGCCAAGGGCAGGGACAAGGGCAGCAGGGTGGCCAGGGGCAGAATGGCAGCCAGCAATATGGCCGCGGCAATCAGGGCGCCTGGAGCCCCAACGGCGGCCCCGGCGCGAGAATCGGCGGCGGCGACAACGGCGGAGCCTACGGCAATACGAACAATGGCGGAGGGGCTTACGGCACCGTGTTCGGTAATCTAGATACTGGAAACAACACACCGCGCGGAGGGCCGCCGGTTCAGCCCGACAATTCGCCGGTTCCCCCGCAGCGCGCCTATGAAGACACGCTGCGCGATTTGAACCAGCTTCGCCAAGCCGTCCGTGAAGATCCGGAGACTGCCAAGCAAGTCCAGGAACTCATTCAAGAAATGGAACGCCTCGACCCGAGCCGCTTCCCCGGAAATCCCGCGCTCGCCGAGCAACTCCATTCCCAGGTGCTCGCCGACGTGGACAAGCTGGAACTGCAGTTGCGCCGCCAGCTCGACGACAAGGATGCGGGCCAGGTGCGCAGCGGCGACACGAAAACCGTGCCGCAGGGCTACGAAGAATCCGTCGCCGAGTATTACCGCCGCCTGAGCAAGAACAACAAGTAGCTCCAAGTAGCACAGACTTCAGTCTGTGGGGTTCTGTCAGAGAACCCGGGTCGACCGCGCGAGCCAAGACTGATATTTGTACAGGTTTGAGAAAATCGGCGCGCCAGCCAAGATCAATTGGAAACCCACAGACTGAAGTCTGTGCTACTCAAACCTACCGTCTGGGCAACGGCTTGCGTGGAAGAAGCTGGTCCGCGTTCGCCGTCATGTACACAAACGAAGCGACAATCACGGCCATCTGCTTCAAGTCCGCAGCCTGGATTCGCTCGTACACATCCATGTTCGTGTGGTGCGTGCGCGTCTCGTATTCGATCGGGTCCTGAATGAATTGAAAGCCGGGCAAGCCGACCTCATCGAAGGAAACGTGATCGGTGCCGCCAACGCTCCGGGCCGAAAGCGTGGTCATCCCCTCGGGCTTGAACGGCTCCATCCACTTCTCGAAAATGGGCCGCACGGCTTCGTTGTCCTGCAAATAAATTCCGCGAATTTTTCCCGTGCCGTTATCCACGTTGAAATAGGCCGAAAGCTTCGCGTCGTCGGGCTTGAGGGCCAGTGTTTCTCGATCGGCGAAATGTTCCATGACGTAGGCGCGCGAACCGAGTAGTCCCTCTTCCTCTCCGGTCCACAGGGCGAGGCGCACGGTGCGCCGCATCTTCGCGTTGCACGCTTTCAGAATGCGCATCGCTTCCATCATCACGGCTGAGCCCGCGGCGTTGTCCGTGGCGCCGGTGCCGCTCGCCCAGGAATCGAAGTGCGCGCCGAGCATGACCACTTCATCGGCTTTGTCCGCGCCCGGAATTTCCGCGACGATGTTGAACGAATCCGGATTGTCGTCGTAAAACTTGTTAACGATATTGATCCGCAACGTCACCGGAATGTTTTTCTCGAGCGTGCGGAAGATGCGTCCGTAGTGCTCCACATCCACGGCGACGCGCGGGAGCACCGGCGCGGCCTTCGGATCGCGCGAGCCTCCGGTCATCACGGTCATCGTGCCGCCGTCGTGCGGCGCGGGTTCGAGCCACGCCGCGGCGCCTTCGTCGGTTAGAAATTTCACCAGCTTGTCGTTGAACTCCTGTTGCTTGCGCAGGCGGTCGCGCGCGCCTTTGTCGGGTGGAGGCTGGGGCGGGCGGGGTTGCGCGAGGTCGGCCAGCTCCTGATCGGTGAAGCGATGCGCCGGGGCCTCGAACTGCGCTTCGACGACGCGCATGGGCGCGGTCAGCACAAACATGCCTCTGAGCCTCCCGCGATAGAACGCGAAATCTTCTTCTCTTTCAATTCTTGCGTAAATCGCATCGGCGGTGACGGGTCCATTCGTTCCCGGCGTCCAGGCTTTGGGAAACGCGATCAGCGGAAAATGACGCGGCGCAATTTCGCTCGCTTCAAAGACTTCGTTGGACCAGCCGCGCCCGAACGGGCCCCACGTTTCCTCGTGCACATTCGCGAGGCCCCACGCGCTGAGCGTCTTCACGGCATACTCGCCAGCCTCCCGGATATTCGGCGAATTGGTCAGCCGCGGTCCGTACACGTCGGTGAGATAGCCCATCACCTCCATGACGTGCGAATGTTGGGTTTCTTCGTCTTGGAACTTGCCGATAACCGAAGGGTTGGGCGCAAGCCAATCGGTCTGCGCTGCCGCCGCCCAGGCAAGCGAGAATGCCAAGGCCACAACGGCGGCAAGTTCCGCGCATGCGCGAGTGTTTCGTTTTCTCATGACCGCTCAAATTCTACCCTGAGAACGGAATCGCACGTCACTCATTCGCGACTTCGGTGTCAGCTTAAAAGTCTCCTCCGGCCGGTGGTCAATCTTCAAACTTCTGAGGTGTTGTAGCCAAAGTGCCAATGCCGGATCGGGCCCGCAATTCACCCCAAGGAGAGTCTCAAAATCGCAAAGTCGTTTGGATGGCGTCACTTCGCGGCCCGAGCCAGGTCTTCGAGAGGTTCAGCCTCTCGGACAGGTACGTTTTTCTTAACTCTTCGGTACATCCGTACCATGGCTGCCGTCCAGCAATACTGCAAATATCGTGAGCCGATGGAAATCAAATAGAAACGGTCAAATCAAACGGAACATTGCGTTCCGAAGCCTAAGGAGGTCCGTAAGCAAATGCGTTACCTATCAAGAGTTCTTGTCGTAGCGGTCGGCCTACTCGCAATCGGTGGCATATGTTCGTCCGTTCGCGCCAACGATATGCTGGTCGGCTCATTCACACTAAACCATCCCACTCAGTGGAATAAAACGATGCTCCCCGCCGGCACCTATAAATTCAAGCTGGTCCGGACCCAGACGGACGCCAATATGCTTGTGGTTACTGGCGAGAAGCAATCGATGGATGTATATGTCTTTGCTCAATCGGCCTGTGAGACCTGCCGGAACGCCGGGTTGACTATCGAGGTGCAAGGCGACCATCGCGCCGTCACCTCATTGAGACTGCCGGGATTTCACGTGGATTTCAGTGTGCGCGGGTCACTCGTGGATGCCAAAGCGGAGTCGGACCACGTCACTCCCTATTCCGAACAAATCGATGTTCGCGTAAATCCAAACTGAATTCAGCGCCCCGTTGGGCCTTGAAGCCTCTTTAGTTATCGCGTAGCGGGAGCGCACTGCAGCGCTCTCGCACTGTCCGTAAATACCCTCTGAGCAGCGCCTCACCGAATGAGGTTATCTCAGTTGTTTGCATTTGCTACCGGCTGTAGAATAGGCACATGAAAAAGCAAGTCTCTCGCAAAGTGCGCATAGAACGAGCGGCGCGCGCGCTCCTCAGCCTGACTGAGGAGAACTTCAAGTCAATTCCACCCGAAGAACAAGAACGAAGATGGCGAGCATTTGAGCTGAAGGTCGCGAAAATCAAACAGAGAAGGAAGAACGCCAAATCTTCAAGGCCTGCCGCAGTTTCTCGGGGTCGTCGGCGTACCCAAGCTCGCGGATAGCTTCTAGAAACTCTCTTTCAGTTCTCGCCTTTAATGCTTCCTGAAGCGCCTTGAGCCGTTCCTCCCTTAGCTGACGCGCTCCAGTATCTACACGGCGTTTGCCCCGGCTCTTTTCTTCCCTCATCACGTCCTGGATATCCGGGTCCTTCGGATCATCCATCATGATATCGTTCCTTTTCCCGATCAGACATGAAGTGCACTACCCGCATATGCTTTTCCTCCAGTGTTGCTAGCGCGTCAAGAGGTTGGGGGCTGCATACTCGGCAAATGAGGAACCCCCTGCATCGAACAGAGACACCCCGTAGAGAAATTCCATTGTTGACGAGGACTATACAGTAATTTATTCCGCATGATGTCGGTTCGGAGTCAGAATCTCTTCAACGGTGACGCGATGCGAAGGGGTGTGGTATCCTTGAGGGGTCGAAGGCACTTGTAATTCCTCTCGGAATCGAACGTGGGGGCTGCAAGTTCGCACTTGCAGCCTTTTCTGTTTTCATCGCTGCGCCGAAACGACAATCGAAGAGAAAGCTAGGATTCCATGCCACAGATTCGCAATATCGCCATCATCGCTCACGTGGACCACGGGAAAACCACGCTGGTGGACGCCATGCTCCATCAGAGCGGCGTGTTCCGCGACAATCAGGTGGTGATGAAGCGCGTGATGGACTCCAACGATCTCGAGCGCGAGCGCGGCATCACCATCCTGGCGAAAAACACGGCGCTGTTCTATCACGACACGAAAATCAATATCGTGGACACTCCCGGTCACAGCGATTTCGGCGGAGAAGTCGAGCGCGCGCTGAAAATGGTGGACGGCGTCCTCCTCCTCGTGGACGCGAGCGAAGGCCCTCTGCCCCAGACGCGGTACGTCCTCCAAAAGGCGCTCCAGGCCAAGCTCCTGCCCATCATCGTGCTGAACAAAATTGACCGCAGCGATGCGCGCACCGCGGTCGTGCTCGACGAAATCTACGACCTGTTCATCGACCTCGAAGCCACCGAGGACCAGCTCGATTTTCCTGTGCTCTACACGAATGCAAAGACGGGAGTCGCGCACCGAAAGTTGGACGACGGGTCGACGAATCTTCAGCCGCTATTTGAAACCATCGTTTCCGCGATTCCCGAGCCGAAAGGCGATCCGAACGGCGTTCTGCAAGCGCAGGTCATGAATCTGGATTACAGCGATTTTCTCGGGCGCATCGCCATTGGGCGCGTGTTCAACGGCACGCTGCGCCGCGGCGCCGATGTAGGCATCGCCAAGCGTTCGGGCGAAATCGTCCCCACGCGCCTCACAAAGCTCTACACGTTTTTCGGCCTAGAGCGCGTCGAGACGGAGGAGGTTCCCTGCGGCGACCTCGTCGCCGTGGCCGGCGTCGAGGGAATCCAAATCGGCGAGAGCCTGACGGATCTGGAAAATCCTGCGCCGCTCGAACCCCTCGTCGTGGACGAGCCCACGCTGGCGATGAATTTCACGGTGAATACCGGGCCGCTCGCCGGGCGCGAAGGACAGTGGGTGACTTCTCGCGATCTGCGCTCGCGCTTGCAGAAGGAATTGCTCACCAACGTCTCGCTGCGCATCACCGATTCGGAAACCACCGACGTGTTTCGCGTCTTTGCGCGCGGCGAATTGCAGCTCGCCATCCTGATTGAAACGATGCGCCGCGAAGGCTACGAGCTGATGGTCGGCAAGCCGGAAATCGTGGTGCGCGAGGAAAACGGCAAGAAACTCGAGCCGCTCGAGCGGCTGGTGGTCGACTGCCCGGAATCGTTCGTCGGCGTGGTGATGGAATCGCTGGGCAGGCGCCGCGGCGAGCTTGGGAAAATGGTGAATCACGGCTCGGGCTGGGTGCGCATGGAGTTTACGATTCCCTCGCGCGGCCTGATCGGCCTGCGCGGCCAGTTGCTCACCGACACGCGCGGCACTGCGCAGCTGCACACGCTGTTTGAGGGCTGGACCGAATACGGCGGCGAAATGGCCTCGCGCCCGACCGGCGCGCTCGCGGCCGATCGCGCGGGCCACACCACCGCCTTCGCTTTGTGGAACCTGCAGGAGCGCGGCGAACTGTTCGTCGGCCCGGGCGAGGAAGTCTACGAAGGCATGGTTGTCGGCGAAAATTCGCGCGACGCCGACATGGACGTCAACGTCACCAAGGAAAAAAAGCAGACCAACATGCGCGCGTCGAGCGCCGACGAGGCCATTCGCCTGATCCCGCACCGCCAGTTGAGCCTGGAACAAGCCATCGAGTTCATCGCCGACGATGAGCTCGTCGAAGTCACGCCGAAATCCATCCGCCTGCGCAAGAAAATTCTCGACACCAAGAAACGCCCGAAGCGCTGGCAGCAGATTCGCGCAAACGCTGAGGCATCGCAGTAATAGAATTATGTGGAACAGGCTTCAGCCTGCGGGGGTTAGTCCTTGCAAGGACAAAACCCCACAGGCTGAAGCCTGTTCCACTCAAACCAAAATCTACTCGCCAGCCGCATGCGCCTTCGCAATTTCCTTTTTCTCGTGATCCTGTCCCAATGCCGCGACGCATTGCTCGAGGACTCGCGCGATCTCCTGCGGGGCCGTTCCCGCTGAAAATTCCACGGGTTTGCCGATGTGGACGCGAACGCGTCCGGGGCGATTGAATTTGCTGCGCGCTTCGCGGATTTCATACGCGCCGTCAATGCGCAGGGGCACAACGGAAAGTTTCAGATTGCTCGCGAGCAGGCCGATGCCGGCGCGGAACGGCTGCAATTTTCCGTCCGGCGTCAGATCACCCTCGGGAAATACAAGAATGTTCCAGCCGCGATCGGCCAAATCCCCAACAAAGCGGAAGCTTTCGCGAAAGCCGGATTTTTTGGGCAACGGAAACACGTTGAAGAGGGAGACGACCAAAAAATAATTCATGCGCTGCAGCCAGCGCCGCAGAAAAAACCATTCGCGCGGCGGCCGGCGCATTTCCGCGAGACGTTCTCCGCCCATCGCCACAGCGAGGCGATGGCGCAACCGTAAGGGAAGTGCGGCCAGCACAAATCCCACGTCCAGATAAATCACGTGATTGGAAATCACGAGTACGGGACCCTTCACGCCCCGTAGATTTTCGCGCCCAAGGACGCGCGGATGAGCCATCAAGTGCGTCGCGGGCCAAGTCAGCAGGTAATAAAAGAATGTGCGAATCCACGTCACCGGCCAACGCTGCGCCCACCGAGGAAACACAAATTCGGACCGGACAGGCGACGCCCCGCGCACCAGGTTCTCGAGTTCGCCGACAGTCCTGGCCGAAGCGAAGCGCGTTTCGTTCAGGTCCACCTGGTAGCGGTCCTCGATCGCGCCCAACAGCTCGACGCGATCGAGCGAACTCAAGCGCAGATCGCTGTCGAGATTCGCGTTCGGGTCGACTTCGTTGCCTCCGCCTTTCACCCGCGCGATCAGCTCCCCGATTCCACCGGTCGTAGCCGGCCAGTTCCCGGCGCCGTCCCCGTTCCCCCATTGCGCTTCGACCGACGCGCGAATCTCGGCGAGCTTCGGCTTGCCCGTGGACGTTCGCGGAAAATCCGCTTCGGGCCACAGGAACCACGAGCGCATCCTCTGATATTCCGCCAGGGATTCGTTCACGCGCGCCACGATGCCTGCGGCATGGCGCGGCTGTTTCACCCGTTTCTCGTCGTTCAAGAGCAGAACGCCGCATGGCTCGGCGTTCCCTCCGCGTTCGAGTCCCACCACCACGCAGTCCTTCACTTCCGGTTCGCGCCGCAACAAAGCTTCCAGGTCTTCGGGATAAACGTTCATCCCCGCCGCCGTGACGATGACGTTTTTCTTGCGCCCCTTGAAATACAAATTTCCCTGGGCGTCGAGCGCGCCCAGGTCGCCGGTGTGAAACCACCCCGCATCTTCGCCGTTTTTCGCGACAGCCAGAGTTTCGCCGTCCTCCCAATATCCCGCCGCGATATTTTCCCCGCGCACGAGGATTTCGCCGTTCGCATCCAATTTCACTTCGCGGCCTTGGAGCACTTTCCCGATCGAGCCGCGTCCGATACGGAACGGGTGATTCACGCTGACCAGCGAAGTCGTTTCCGTAAGTCCGTAGCCTTGAATTGCGGCGTACCCGGTGCGCCCCCAGAATTGCTCCGTTTCCGGATCGAGCGTCGCGCCGCCGGAAATCACGGCCCAGAATTTCCATCCGAACCGCCGGTGAATTTTCCGGAATCGCCACATACGGCCGAGAACTTTTTCATTCTCGGCAGCGTCAAAATCCTTGCGAAATGCTTCGAGCGCCCCTTCTGCCTCAAGATCGCGCTCGATCTTGCCCTGCAGCGCTTCGAGCACGCGCGGTACCGCAACTAAAACCGACACGCGCGCGTGCCGAATCGTCGAAATAATTTCCGACGGGTTGAGCGAATCTTGAAAGTAAACGCTGGCACCAAGCAGCGGCGGGATCCACACGCCCATGAATTGCCCGAAGACGTGGCTGACGGGAACAAGATCGAGAAACCGCAACGGGTGGACGAGGCGTTCCCACTTGAGATAAGGCTGAATCCCCGCTTCGAGCGGCTCGAGGTTGGCGAGAATATTGCCGTGCGAAATCACCACGCCTTTCGGTTCAGCCGTCGCTCCCGAGGTAAAAATGATCTGCGCGATCGAGCTGCGGGTCAGAGGAGGAGAAGCGTAAGGTTCGCTGGAGTGCTGCCCCACGGTTTCCCGGAGGGCATCGAGCTGGATTGCGAGCCGCTGTTCACCAATCGGCAAATTCTCGCGGTCCACCAGCAGGAGCCTGGCGTCCACCTGCCGCGTCACGCGCCCGGCGAATTCCGCTGTGGCCTCTTGATCCATCGGCACAGCGACAGCGCCGCGCAGGATGCATCCGAAATACGCGGCCACCCACTCCGCGGAGTTCCGTCCCCACAGCAGGATCCGGTCACCGGGCGCAATCCCAAGCCGTTCAAATTCCCGGGCGCATTGCGCCGCGAGCCCCGCGACATCGCTGTAGGATGTGCGCGAAGTCCGGTACCCGGAGCGCTGCACAAATGCCGTGCTGCGGCCGTGTCTCGGGTATTCCTGAAGGTAATCGATCAGCGACTGGCGAGGCATGGCTGGGGTCCCGCTCCTCCCAGGTGGGCGGCGTCTCAGGAGAAGAGTAACCCCAATTGGCCCATCCTGACGAGGCGCGGCGAAAAACAGCACGCGGACAGGTAAATAGCGAGCGTACAGGGAGAGTCAAACAAGAATGTTAAAGTACGCTAAAAATCTTGTAACATAATGAAAATAATGTAGGTTAGTGTGTTCCACACCCCTGGAAAGGCCTTTGCTTTCTTGATACGATCCATCTAGACAATAAATGCTGTTTTTTGGTAAAATTGCATTGCGTTTGTTGCTCTTGTGATTCCTTTTGACTCGTTCAACGGGGCTGCAAGTCTAACTCTTGCAGCCGTTTGTTTGTACGGGCTAGAGGCAGTCAAGGCCCTCGCACCCCGCCCTGCGTGGCGCGCCGGTCAGTACGAGAAGCGCAAATAGCTTTAAAAGCGAGGTAGTAGAAGTGAAAGAACAAGGAACAGTGAAGTGGTTCAATGCCAGCAAAGGCTACGGATTCATCCAGCGCCAGTCCGGCGAGGACGTATTCGTCCATTTTTCGGCAATTCAGATGGACGGATACAAATCTCTAAACGAAGGGCAAGCGGTTGAATTCGAGGTCCGCAAGGGCCCCAAGGGCCTGCAGGCGGAGAACGTTACCGGCCTCTAGTCTGACAAACGTGGGTCCGTCCCGCTCGCCTGGGCGAGCGGGACGGACTCGCTCCCTCGCAGCAAGTGCTCCGCAGGTGCCAGAAGCAAACAAGGAGGCAGTTGTGCAGGTTCTTTCCGAAGGGCAGTGCATCAAGCACGAGCAGTACGGATACGGAATCGTGGCCGAATCCGATGGCGAGCGCACGACAATTGATTTCGACAGCGTCGGCCTGAAGAAGTTCGTCACCGGGCTCATGGCCATGGAGCTTGTGGGCGAAGCGCCCGAACGGCCCACCAAGCCACGCCGGCGCAGTAAGAAAGCCGGCGCGACAGCTGCCGCAAAAGTAGCTGCGGCCAGCAAGTAAATCAGGGACACGCGCAATTTCCCAGCCAAGGGTCGCGACCAGAACGCCGATAGGGGATAAGTGTGCGCCTGCAGGGGCGTATCAACAATCGCAGCAGCCGATGCTGAAAGCGGAAGCTTTGTCCTCGGCTACGCCCTGGCGGCTTTTCCGCGGCGGAATGCGGGAGCAAACACTTCGGCGACAAACATCTCCAGCGTCGTAGGCGTGGTGTTCCGGGCCGAGCGCGGTTCATTTGATTTCATGTGGCCCGTGTTCAGCGCGTCGGACATTTCCAGAAGCAAATCCACCATGTTGGAAGACATGCCCATCTGCATCATGGCCGGCTTCAGGACGGTAGCAGGGACCTGCCGGTAGGTCAGATCGGGTTTTCCAATCGCATCGCCGATGATTTTTGCCGCTTCCGCGTAGGTCACATGCCGCGCGCCGAGCAGTTCCTGCGTTTGCATTCCAACGAAATCCAATTTCAAGAGCGAATCGGCCGCAGCTTCGCCGATATCACGCGTATAGATCATCGGCAACGGCACGTCGACGCGGACCGGGCCCGCCATGAATCCAAGCGATTGAATGATGCCTACCTGAGGGAGCAAGTTCTCCATGAAGTAGCCGCAGCGAAGAGAGAGCACATTGAGTTTATCAATTGACTGAAGTTTCTCCTCGAGGCCATGGACCCCCATGACGGGCCCGGTTCCGTATGTCTTGTCCGCTCCGGTGCTGCTGAGCGCGACCGCGTACGGAATGGCGTTGTTTCGTATGGCCGAGGCCAGGGAGTCGGTCACCTGCTCCTGGTAGGCGCGAACGTCCGGCGAGGTAACGTTCGGCGGCATGACGGCGTAAACGGCGCGCGCGCCGGAAAATGCTTTTTCGAGGGCTGCCGCGTCGGTCATTTCGGCCACGACGGCTTCCGCGCCATTCTTCGTGAATCGTTCCAGCCGCTTGGCGTCCCGGCCAATGACGCGCACCTTGGCTCCTGTGGCCAGCAGCTTTTCTGCGGCTACGCTTCCCGTATTCCCCGTGGCCCCTGTAATAACGTACATAGCGCCTCCTCACCATCGCGGGCTTATGCTGATATTCTTGGATCTTTAGAGTACTGCCGTTCCCTCATGGTTTCAAACTACGTTTTTTGCGGGGCAGGGTCCCACGCAGATGTCGCTCGCGCGCCGCGCCAGACCGGTAGAGGTAGGTTCCGCGGGAGGCTCGGTGCTATACTTTGATGCGGCAATCGCAGTCCCCGCATTGCATTTTCGGCCCATGATTCCGCGGAGAGGTGCTGGAGTGGCCGAACAGGGCTGACTGCTAATCAGTTTCACCCCAAAAGGGTGACGGGGGTTCGAATCCCCCCCTCTCCGCCAGACTTTTGTTTTCAATGGGTTGGATTCCTTCCCAAAGCATTTCCTAAGAAATCCTCAAATCTCGGTATTAGCGAAACAGAGGATTTTCTTATGGCTGGTAGATTTTCGATCTACAAATACGCGAAGCTACAAGGCAAGGGCTGAAAGTTCGCGGACGAATACCGCCGCGAGGATGTTCTCAAATACAAGAACAAATTGCAGGACAAAGGTTTCGAGCCGAAGACCATCGATACGCGGATGATGGCAATCGTGACGTTCTCCAACCTCTGGCTCAAGATCAAGCTCGGTCTCGACGCCAAGGATTGGCCTGAGACGCACGACAACGACCCCGAGCCGCACACCCACGAGGAAGCGGCAAAGCTCGAAACCCCGAGCGCGGGCGAGATCCATCTCCTGATCCGCACATTCAGACAGACGGGATGCCGCGACATGGAACTCGCGCACTTGTTGACTTGTCCCTTAATCCACTCGCGATTTGTCTCCAGCTTCCAAAGGAGATCCTCGTCACATCGTTCCAGATTTCTTGCTCCGTTCCGTCCGGAGCCCGGGCCATAATTCCTAAGGTTTATTCTCAGGGACAAGACCCGCCAAACTCAGGGATGGCTGATTGCCGCCATACTCCGTGATGCCCCTCTGGAAAACACGATAGACATGGTCATAGCCCACGACATGTTCTTGCCCGTCGGGACCTTTCTCCACGATTTCAGGGTTTCTGCCGAAGAAGGCGATGGCTTCGGCGCGATCGGCGATCAATACCATGGTCGCTTCGTATAGCTTATCGCCGATTTTTATACGCACGCGCGGATCGCGGGCCACATTGGATGTCCAGGACTTGTCATGCGGAAACGGCACGTCCATACGATCCTGGTGCGAACGTATGTAGAGCACGCCGTTGCGCACGGTAGGCATCGTCCGGACCGAGTGGGGAATGAAATAGGGCGTTCGCGTCTCGATCAGGACGGTGTTGAGGCTGCGTCCAGGGTGAGGTTGTTGCTCAACGAATGACCAATCGGTGACGGGCGTGGTGACGACTTCGCCTTTCAGCCACAGGCCGGGGCGGGCAATCATGTGGTGAGCGCGAAGCTGGTCCAAGTCCAGGTATTCCGGTTCGAGGCCCGTGACGCGGAGCGTCAAGAGCGTTAGTGCCAGGATTACCACGATCACTATGATTCCTACTTTTACTATTTTCATTTGTCGCTTCCTGAATAGCCCCTGAAATAGCGTTGATCGTCCCGGGTGATGCTACACCACCGATTGCGGTCTGTAAAAAATTCGTTTTGTGCGAGGCGTACGCGGCTTCCAGGGGCCGACCAGTGTGGTGGCGAATTCGTTGTGTCCAAGGCGAGAGAAACGATACGATACGCGAATAAGAGATCCAAAAAAGAAATCATGGTTTATATTGAGCGAGTTTCACGCGGAAAGTCTTCAAGTCTTTGCTGGTCGATCCATGTTCGTACAAGGGGCATCGTCAAATCGAGGACTCAGCAATGAAAATACTTTTAAAAATAGTAGGAGGAATATTAGTTTGCCTGGCCTTGTTGTTGGGCGTGTTGCGCATCACGGGACTTAACCCGCATGACGGAATCCCCGGCCTGTGGCTCACAGGAGATCTCGTCACCACTCCGGTCACCGACTGGTCGTTCCTTGATAACGTTCCAAACATCAAGATTCAGACCCAGACGCGATTTCTGCTTCCGCACTCGGTAACCATTAATTGTCTCGCCTACAAAGGCCAGTTTTACGTTACCTCCACACATCCTATTGGAGCACCGAGAAGCTGGAACGAGAATGTGATGCGAGACCCTCACGTGCGTATAAAAATCGGAGATAAGCTTTACGATCGCTCGCTGGTTGCGGTGACCGATCCGGCGGAGAAGGATGCCGTGATCCAAGTCAGGGAGAAAAAATACCAATTGAAAGCTCCGGCGAATGCAACGACAGACGTATTTCACGTAGTCGGATGATTGGGATCCTACATGAAGATCGTCATTACCGGCGCCAATAGCGCCGTCGGTCAGGCCATCCTGCGGTGCGGACCGAAACACGAGGGTTCGACGGATACATTTGTCGCCGCAGTCCGCTCTGCCCGCGCTGCCGAACAGATCCGCTCCGAAACCGGCAATGCCGTGGACATGGTGCGCATCTCGTACGATGACCCCGCGAGTCTGGATGCCGCGTTTCAGGGAGCTTTTGCAGTCATCCACCTCGCGGGAATTCTCATTGAAACCCCGGATTCGCGTTACGAGCAGGCCAATGTTGCGTCAACACGGACCGTCGTGGAAGCCGCGAAGCGAAGCGGGGTGCGGAAAATCGTTTTGGTGAGCGCGACGGGAGCCGATGAGACCTCTCGTAATCGGTACTACCGCACCAAGGGGCAGGCGGAGTCTCTGGTGCGCGCATCGGGACTGAATTATACGGTGCTGCGCGCCCCGCTTTTGCTTGGTCCCGGCACCGCGGGAGGCGCGGCACTCGGGCGGCACGTAAGCCACAGCCGGGTTAAGCTGATCGGCGGGGGGCGCAATCATCAGCAGCCTCTCTGTGTAAATGACCTGGCGCGTGCCGCTGTGGCCGCCACGAACACATCGGTTGCGAACAACCTTGTTCTCGACCTCGTTGGCCCGGTCTCCCTGTCGGAGCGGGAACTCGTCGAGCGTGCCGCCCGCTTGCTTGGCCGCAACGTCCGGATCGGTTCGATTCCAAAGTATTGGTTATCGCTGGTGCTGGCCATCCGTCAGCGCATCGGTAAACCCGGGTTTTCGCGGGACGCTCTGGACGTAATCACGGGGGACACGGGACTGAATCCGCAGCCGGCCGCGACCGCCCTCGGAATCGAACTCACCGGAATCGACGAAATGATTAAAGACAGTTTAGGCCAAGGATGAAAAAATGAGTGAGAGCGTCCCGACCACCAGCGAATCTTCCATCCCAGCCGCGAAAAAGGCCAAGACATGGCAGCGGATTTTGCCGTTTGCCATTACTGTAATCTGCTTTGGTTATCTTTATACGCGTCTGAGAGGCGCCGCTGCAGCGGAAGGCAGTAGTCTACTCGGCTACCTGTTAAAAAGTTTCGAGAATGTAAATTGGCTTCACTGGCTGGCCTTGGTGATTCCCTACTGTTTTCTTTATCTCCTGATTGACAGCCTGGTTGTTTGGGCCGTGATCAACTGGTTCAACGCAAAAATCCGCTACGCGGATATCCTGCCCATTCGGGCCAGCGCCTACATTCTTTCCTTGGTGAACGAACAAGTCAGCAAAGGCGCCATCGCCCTATATCTGAACCGGCGGGACGGTTTGCCCGGCTGGGAGATCGGCTCCAGCATGCTCTTCCTGATGTTTTGCGAGTATTACAGCCTGATGCTCTGGGCGTCGATCGGCGTGCTCTTGCGCTGGAATAACATTCAAACTGTTTTTCACATTATCCCTTGGATCGCCTTAGGCTCCGCCGTATTCTTCGTGTTTTTTCATCTTTTCTTCAGCGGAAAAATCGGCGCAGGGATCGCCTTGCGCGAGCGCCCGATCTTCCGCGCGTTCCGGCTGGCTAAAGTGTGGCACTACGGAGCGGTGATCGCCATGCGCGCGCCGCTGGTCATCGCCGGCGTGATTGTTTATACCCTGGCCCTAAGACTCTTTGGGGGCACAGTCGGCTTTGGCGAAATGCTGGGATATCTGCCGGTGATTTTCTTCGGCGCGGCCATGCCCGGGCCGATGCACTCGGTCGCCATCCTTTTCTGGGTTCTGCTCTTTCCAGACAAGCCCGGCCAGATGACCGCGTTTGGCTTCGTCATGCATAATTTCTTCATCTTCTTTAATGCCGGAGTCGGCCTGCTATTTCTCCGGCGAGCGAGCCGGGAGATGTTCGGGTAGCCTGCTGAGTATCAGGCGCTGGCCCATGGATACGAGTGTGCTCAAAACCAACATCCAGACCAAAATCGTAAGCAACGGCTGCAGCCAGCGCGCGCCCAGTCGAATTACGATTTCCATGCACGTCGGCGCGAAGTAGAGCATGCCGTTATAACGTCCCAGGTTGCTCCCACGGAGTTTTCTCTGGCGGTGAATCCAATACGAATCGATGATGTACTGCAAGAAGGCCGCAACGATCAAAACCGGCAGTATCCACGGAAACACCCCCCGAGATGCACCCCCAAATAAGCCGCTCGTGACAAAGAGAAAATCGGTGGTGTGATCGAATGTCCCGCTCAACGCCGTCACTGTACCTCTGCGGCGCGCGATGGGTCCGTCCAGGAAATCTGTTATCAACGCCACAACCCAAATAATCAAGGCAAAAACCGCTGAACGAACGTCTCCCTTGGCCATGAAGAACGCGAAAGGGACCACAAGGAGCAGGCGAATAGCCGTCAGGGCATTAGCCATCAGGAGTCCAAACGGAGACGAGATTGGTCAAAAGTTGCTTTGCAAATCATGCTTTTGATTGTCGCATAGAGTGGGCACGCCGCGACATCCATCGAGCTGTTCGGTGGTTGGCCAGTTTCCGATAATCCTGTTTCTCAGGCACGATCCGGGCGAAATGGCTATGCGGACGATATTTCTCCTGCTGTCAGTTACTTGTAGCAGCCCGGAGTGATCGTCTCGCCTCCAAGGTGACGGAATGCTCCATCTGATTCCAGGGCTGATGAATCTGAGGCGGGCACCAATTGTATTTCGACCTCAAAATCCCGTTCTCCCGTACTGCCCACATTCTCTACTTCACTCAAGCTCCATAAGTTTCGGAACTCATGGATATACGCAAGCTCGTAATGAACTTCGAGGAGATGGTCCCGCTTCCAGACCAGTTCCCCACAATTCATTGGGTCGGCTCGAAATACCAGATGCGTCGTCTTCATATGTATCGGCTGTCCCTTGCGAACGATGTATACGTTTGAGTCCACGCCTCCGCCCGCAGCTGGCCCGTATGGGTCTCTGACTAACACGGCGTCAAGTTCTCCGCTCGGAGAGGTAACCCGCATCTGCTCCGCCGACGTTGAAAAGACGTTGTTATCGGGCACTGCTCGATCATCACAACCACCGAGAATTGCAACCGCAGAAACGACACAGATGGCCATGAAGCTTCGACTATTCATACAAGTGTAATTTCAAAGATACGCGGGTACTATGTTGGCCGCCAAGAGCACTGCGGCGGCGCTACATCGTGATAATAAACAACGAGATTTGCCAATTCTTGGGAGCTAACTCCTGATAAGTCCGGTGGTCTCAATGGGTCAGTGCAACACTTGCTTGCAGTCTATCTGCCGGAGTCTGAAATCCCAAAGTTTTTCTTGGACGCTGATTTAATCGCAGTGCCACCTCGTCCAGCTCCGCTTGAGAATACCCTGACAAGTCTGTTCTTTTAGGAAAGTACTGGCGCAACAGGCCATTTGTATTTTCGTTCGAGCCGCGCTGCCAGGGGCTCTGCGGATCACAGAAGTAGACTTTCACCTCCGTATCCACCGTGAAGCTTTTGTGCTGGGCCATCTCCAGCCCGCGATCCCAGGTCAACGAGCGCCGCAGCGATGCGGGCAATCGACGCACGTGCTGGCTCAGGGCGGCGACCACGGTAGCCGTATCTTTGCTGGACACCTTGACCAGAATCGTAAAACGCGAATGTCGTTCCACGAGCGTGGCGATGTGGCTGTTCTTGGTGCCGCCAATGAGGTCGCCTTCCCAATGGCCGGGAATGGCGCGGTCCTCGATCTCTGCGGGTCTTTCCCGGATGGAAATGGCGTCGACGATTTGGCCACTCCGGTGTCCATTGTCACGCGCGTGTCGCGAGCGGCGGATCCGCCGCTTGGATCGAAGATGCTGAATCAGCTCTTTTTTCAGCACTCCGCGCGCTTGGATGAACAGGCTGCGATAAATCGTCTCGTGCGACACGCGCATCCTCTCGTCCTCGGGATACTGGATCTTCAGCCATCCGGAAATCTGCTCCGGCGACCAGTCCAGGATCAGTTTACCCGCAACGATCTCCTGCAGCTTCCCGTGAATGGCCAGAAGGCACACTTTAGGCCGCAAGGCCGACTCCCAGGCTTTCTGATCGGCGTCACTGGCTCGATAGAGAGGTCGCCCGCCATGGCGGGCGACCTCTCGGCTCACCGTCGAAACGGCCCGCTGCAACCCTTTGGCTATCTTACGAATCGAGGAGCCGCAAGCGATCCCTCGAGAAATGTTTTCCCGCTCCGCCAGCGTGAGCGCTAGCGACGAGCGCCGACGCACTGCCGGAGCAATCCCGCCATGCTGCGCCAACATAAATTGAATGGATACATGGTCCTTGCCGAAGGCTCGCCCAATCTCATGCAAGCACTGTCCCGCCTTCCAGCGGCTCCACATGTCAATCCGCTGGCTCGCGGAGAGCTTCACCCGTCTACGATGCGTCATAAACACCACCTTTTAGAGAAAAGATTTATAGCAGATGGTGTTGCATCGACCGGTTGAGCCGGCACGGCTTCTCGGAAACTGGCTAACCACCAAGCGTACGGTCCTCCGCCAAAACCGTTGCTGCAGGCGTGCTAAGTTCACGGTTATCCCCCTTCCCCTAACCCCTTCCCTTTAAGTTGACACCCTAGGGGTGGGCGCATATTCTTTCATTTGAGTAGGTTTCAACTGGTGATTCTCAAAGGCGTTCCAATGTCAGATGTGGCCATTCCTTACCATGTGGATGTCGCTCTTGAGAGTGGATTAGAAGGCCGGGGTATTGGACGCAAAGACGCGCTTTCGCTAATCGAAGAAGCCCCGTTAGAAACCTTACTCCAGACGGCTGTTGCTGTCCGGGACCGCTTCAAAGGCAATTCGGTCAGCTACTCCAGAAAAGTCTTCATTCCACTCACCCACCTGTGTCGCGACTATTGCGGCTATTGCACGTTCCGGGCTGATCCGCAAGCCGGTGTGCCGGCGTATATGACGCCGGACGAAGTACTTGCTGTAGCCGAGGCGGGGCGCCGTGCGGGATGCAAAGAGGCTTTGTTCAGCCTTGGCGACCAGCCCGAACGCGTATTTCCGGAAGCGAAAGAATTTCTGCGAACGCTGGGCTTCGATACGACGCTCGAATACCTTGCGGCGATGAGTGAATTGGTTCTTTTGAAGACCGGTTTGCTCCCGCATTCGAATCCGGGCTTGATGGGCGAAAAAGACCTGCGCCGGCTGCGCGAGACAAATGTCAGCGTGGGCATCATGCTGGAGAGCGCCAGTCCCCGGCTGGGGCGCCCTGGCGGGGCGCACTGGCGAGCGCCGGATAAAGTCCCTTCGCTTCGCCTGCGGACCATCGAAAATGCGGGCCTGTTGTCCATGGCCTTCACGACGGGCATCTTGATCGGCATCGGTGAGACTCCCGAGGAACGCGTGGATGCGCTGCTGGCGATCCGCGCAGCCCATGAAAAGTATGGCCACATCCAGGAAGTGATCGTCCAGCCGTTTCGCGTCAAGCTGGATATTCGCATGGCTCTGGCGCCGGAGCCGTCCAACGAGGATTTACTGCGCACAATTGCAGTCGCGCGCTTGATTCTTGGCGGCAAGATGAACATTCAATCCCCGCCCAATCTGCTCTCGAAAGACTATCCGGATTTGCTGGCTGCCGGCATCAACGACTGGGGCGGAGTTTCTCCGGTGACAAAAGATTTCATCAACCCGGAAGCCGCCTGGCCGCAGATCTCTTCGCTGGCGGAGAGAACCGCGAGGGCAGGGTTCATCTTGCGTGAACGGTTGGCAATCTATCCGGAATTTTCCAAGCGGCCGGAATTTTCCTCGCGCCCTGAATTCGTAAGCGAGCAACTGCAACCGTATGTTCAAAAGCTGCAGGGCGGAGATGGCTATGCCCGGGGGGAGTGGAACCCATGCTGAAAGCAGTGAATCCCGAATGGATCGCAATTCCCTTGGATCGAGCGATTGCGGCGGCGAGCCGCAACGTCGCCGAGGCTCTGGAAAAAGTCCTCGCGGGGAACGATTTGGGCCTCGAAGAGGGACTGACGCTGGCCAAGGTCGAAGGGAACGACCTGCTGGCTCTGCTGAGAGTCGCGGATGAGCTTCGGCGGGGCGCAGTCGGCGGCCGCGTCACGTACGTAGTGAACAGGAATTTGAATTTCACCAACGTCTGCATCGTCGGCTGCGCTTTTTGCGGGTTCAGCCGCGGGCCGGATTCGCCGGAAGCTTATTTTCATTCCACGGACACGCTGATTGCCAAGTCACTCGAGGCGGTCGAGCGCGGGGCCACGGAAGTTTGTATTCAAGGCGGTCTCCCAAAAGATCTCAACGGCTACTATTACGTTGAACTTCTTCGCGCCATCAAGGCTCGATTGCCAGAACTTCATGTGCACGCCTATTCGCCCATGGAAATCACGTACGGCGTCGAGAAAACGCGTCTGCCCCTGCGCGAGTATCTAGCGATGTTGAAAGAATCCGGACTCGGCAGTATTCCGGGAACGGCCGCGGAAATTCTCGACGACGATGTGCGCCGATCGCTCAGCCCAAATAAATTGAAAGTTCGGCAATGGATGGAAGTCATTCGTACGGCGCACAGCCTCGGCATCCCCTCGACTTCCACGATGATGTATGGCCATACCGAGCTTCCCGAACACTGGGTCAGGCACATGCTTCTGCTTCGCGACATTCAAAAGGAGACTCGCGGATTTACGGAATTTGTTCCGCTTGGATTCATCCATTCCAAAACCAAGCTTTTCCAGAGCGGCGCCGCCCGCGCGGGACGCTCGATGCACGAGGATTTGATCGTTCATGCGCTCGCCCGCGTCCTTTTGCACGGCTACATCCGCAACATTCAAGTTTCGTGGGTCAAGCTTGGTTTCGAGCAATCCTTGACGTGCATGCAAGCGGGAGCCAACGATTTCGGAGGCACGTTGATGGAGGAGAGCATCTCGAAGATGGCCGGGGCGAATTTCGGCGAATATGTCTCGCCCGGCGAATTCCGCGCCATGATCCGAACCATTGGACGGATGCCTGCCGAGCGCTCCACGACGTATGGAATCCGCAAAGTTTTTGAGAATCCGGACGCAGAGGAGCGCCTCCCGGTTGAACCAATGCCGCTACTCAACTCTTCGCCAAATCACGCACCGGTGACCGCGACGGGCTACTGAACGCAAGTGCGGGATTTGGTAGCGCCGGCGTCCCGCCGGCGGATTTACGCCGTGACATGAGCACAAAAAAACCGCTGGCGGGACGCCGGCGCTACCAAGTCACGCGCTCTAATGCCGAGCGCGGCATCATCGATCCGGGTGCTCGAATCATTGTGAGAAAATAGGGTTAGTCGTATAGTTGGCGAGGGGGAAACGGACGCTATCTTACATGCGACGTTAGGGAGCCAACCATGAAGACGCTATCAAATATTCTTGGCGCAATAGTGATTTGCATGGTCTTACTGCTGGTGACGCTGCGCTTCACCGGCCTTAATCCTCACGGGGATACGCCCGGTCCAGGGAGTTATCCGGGCTTATGGCTTAGCGGGAATCTCGTAACGACTCCAGTTCCCGACTGGTCATTCATTGACAACATTCGAACAGTTAAGCTTCAGACCAACACCTGGTATCTGATTCCCCACTCGGTAACAATTTGGTGTATCGCCTACAATGGCCAGCTTTATGTGGCTACTTCTGGGGCTACAACCAGAGAATGGCCTCGAAATGTGGCCCGTGATCCCCATGTGCGTCTGAAGGTAGGCAATGACTTGTACGATCGTACCTTATCGGTTGTCACGGATCCGGCCGAAAGAGAAGGCGTGCTCCAGGTCAGAGCGAAAAAATACGCTCAGAAGTACCCGCCAGTGGGTCAAACATTTACCGTATATCACGTAATGCCTAGCTAGTGGCTTACTGGAATTTTGATTGAAGACTCTCCGCGCACCTGATGCCTTCATAGAGCACTTATTTGGCACGGTCCCCGCAGTAGTATAAAATCGGCAACCGCGCGCTGGATCGCTTAAAGTCGGGCGCTTGGGAAGCAAGTAGAAACAAGGAGAAATAACGATGAAATTGGCGATAGCGGCGTTGCTTATCACCATGGCGCCTGCGGCGTCCTGGCCCCAGGTCAATGTGGGTGAACAGAAGCCAGAAGCCACCGTGCCCTTCAACATGACCACGGTGAACACCTTTGAATTGCCCTGGCGGATTGCCTTCCTGCCCGATGGCCGCATGCTGATCACCGAAAAGGTCGGGCCCGTTTGGCTAGTGTCAGCGCAGGGACAGAAGATCGCGATGGTGACCAATACGCCCCCCGTCTATTGGCAGGGACAGAACGGCATGCTGGGCGTCTTCCTCTCGCCCCATTACGCCACCGATCAGAGTATCTATCTCACCTATGCCGAGCCGGGTGACTACGGTGGCGGCCTGGCACTGGGCCGCGCCAAACTGAACCTCACCGCCACCACAGCTAAACTGGAAAACTTTGAGGTGCTGTGGCACCAGATGCCCAAGGGCAAGGGCGGCCAGGAAGGCGCGCAGATCGCCTTCTCGCCCGATGGCCAGTATCTGTTCCTCACGGTTGGCGACCGCCAGCGCATGACTCCCGCCCAGGATCCTAACCAGCCCGAAGGCAAGATCCTGCGCCTGACGCTGGACGGCAAACCCGCCCCTGGCAATCCCAACTATGGCCAGACGGGCGCTGCCACCATTCCCCTGATCGATCCGCCGAAGGACACCGAAGCCGCCAAAACCGCGCCAGTGGTGAGCACCTACACCTTTCCCGGACCCAACCTGACACCGGCGGAAACCTGGACCAGCGGGCACCGCACGCCTTATGGCATGGCGTTTTCGCCTAGCGGCGAATTGTGGGAGGTCGAGCACGGCCCGAAAGGCGGAGACAAGCTGAGTCTGATCGAGAAGGGCAGGAATTATGGCTGGCCTGTGGTCTCCTTTGGGGACAACTATAACGGCGTGCCCATTCCCAAGCCCAGCAGTCAGCCCGACTTTGCGTTGCCGGCGCTCTACTGGGTGCCGGTAATCGCGCCGGGCAATCTGATGTTCTACACGGGCACTCAGACCTTCCCGCAATGGAATGGCAGCGGCTTCGTCAGCGGCCTGGTGACCAAGTCGCTTGTCCGCCTCACGTTTGACGGCCATGGCGGCGCCAAGGCTGTCGAGCGCTGGGAAGTGGGTCACCGCATCCGTGACATAGAAGAAGCCCCCGATGGCTCGCTGTGGATGCTGGAAGACGCCAATCCCGGCGCGCTGATCCATGTGACGCCAAAATAATCGCTTCGCATTAGGTAACGAGAAGGCAAAAGGGCCGGAGCGATCCGGCCCTTTTTTGTTTTGCTTGCCGCTAACATCTGCTTCCGACGAATTATTACGGCATCGGGAGCGAGTGAACCTTGCCGGCGCCGCGCTGGGCGATCCAGATGGTGTCGCCCGCCGGTTCGACCCCGGTCGGCGTGTTGAGTCCTTCCATGTCTTTTTACAACATCCTTACAATCCTTTGGGGCAATCACCAGTAGTCTGTGCAGGAGATTTTCGATAACGGGATGCGATAATGAATACAGCCAAACAAGAACTCATGGACGCGAGGCAACTGTATTCGGGCTTTATCCGCCTTCATATTCTTCACCACGCAGCAAAAGAGGGAATCTTCGGCTTGGGCATGATCGAAGAGCTGGCAAGGCATGGATATAAGCTCAGCCCGGGGACGTTGTACCCGGTTCTTCACGGACTCGAAGAAAACGGGCTGCTCCGTTCCGAGGAACACAACCTTGCTGGAAAAATTCGCCGCGTGTATCGGGCGACTCCAGCAGGTCAAAGGGCATTGAAGGCCGCGAAAGAGCAGGTCCGGGAACTGTTTGGCGAACTTTTTGAGGCTGAGCCCTTGATAGAACTTCCCCGGACGCGAACGAGGGTTGTTGCACTCCAGGCCGCGAACTACAGAAAACGCAGGGCTGCGACCGCAACCCTTTAGCCGCCTGAGAATCGGGCTATTCAGCATAACGATCTTCATGACTCCTCCGGTCTCCTCCTGCTTCGTGTTGCACTCCCAATGGAACGGTCTTCTGGCAGGCGCTCCACCATTGACAGGTCTTCCTTGGTCTCCTATTATCGGCCTGCGATAACGACAATCGATAATTGAGGGAGATTTCAAGAGTGTCAGTCCGCCGGACAGGCCTCGCTTACATCGCCGCGTGCTTGTCTTTATTCACGCCGCTCCTGCCCAAAGTAGAGGCCCAGAATCAGCAGGCGCCGCAGAAAACATTCACTCTGGAACAAGCGGTGGCCTACGCGCTTCAAAACTACCCAGCTGTTCGAGCATCTTTGGAGCGGGTGTCCGCGGCGCGCGCGGGAGTCACGTTAGCCCGGACAGGTTATCTCCCGCAGTTGAACGGTGTGTACCAGGACAGCCGCGCGACTCAGAATCAGGTTGAGGGCATCTGGTTGCCAACGCCCATCACTCCAACTGTCGAGGGCCCGGTTGGCGCTTCGAGTGGACAGAGTTTCTGGGGCAGCCAGGCTGCGGCTCTTTTTTCCTGGGAGCCTGTGGACTTTGGATTGCGCTCGGCGAAAGTCGGGCAAGCACAGTCCGCCGAGGCCAAGTCGCAGGCGGATCTTGCTCTGACCCAACTCCAGGTCGCGGCTGCGGTTGGAAACTACTTTTTGCTTGCCGTGGCAAACCAGCAAGCTGTGATGGCGGCGCGGGCGAATCTCGAACGCTGGCAGGAATTCCATAAATCCATTCATGTCCTCGTCGATAACCAACTGCGAGCTGGAGCGGATGGCTCGCGCGCCGATGCGGAACTCGCTCGAGCGAAAATTCAGTTGTACCAATCTCAGCAAGCCGAGCGCGTGACTCTGCATACTCTCGCGGCGCTTATGGGGACAGCAGGCACTGAAATCAAATTAGACTCTGGACGGCTTCTTGATCCCTCACCGGCCGGTTCGCTGCCCGATGCTTCTGTTTCAGAACACCCTTTGGCGCGCGATCAATTGGCCGATGTGCGGCAGATTCAAACGGAAGAGAGAGTTTTGCAGCGGACTGATTATCCTCGCTTATATCTCCAGGGAGAAGTGTTCGGCCGCGGCAGTGAGGTTCCGACCAACGGAACAATCCTCGGCAACTGGAATGGGCTTGCGCCGGCACGCGAGAATTGGGTGACGGGGATGACCGTTATGTTCCCGGATGTGTTTGGTTTAAAAGCACTAAGCGCCCAGAAGCAAATTTCGAAAGCCAATGAGCGGTCGCAAAAAGCCCGCTATGACCAAACGATTCAAGACCTGTCGGGCCAGATTCAAGCGGCGCGCGACCAACTGAATGCCGCTCAACTCGTCGCGCAGGAAACTCCCACTGAATTGACGGCGGCCCGGCAATCCGAAACACAGTCGCGTGCGAGATATCAATCCGGTTTGGCGACGCTCGTGGAAGTGGCGGATGCGGAGAATCTTCTTGTCCAGGCTGAAATGGAGGATTCGATTGCCCGGCTAAATGTATGGCACGGGCTTTTCGCAGTCGCAAGCGCGCAGGGTAACTTGCAGGATTTCCTGCAGCTCTTGCGTAGCGTGCCGCCAGGGGAGCGTTAGTCATGTGGCTGATTCGGGCAGCGTTGCGCAGACCGATCACGGTGATCGTCATCGTACTCGCTCTGGCTCTTTCCTCCATTCTTGCGCTGGTTCGCACGCGTATCGACATTTTCCCGGACTTGAATCTGCCGGTCATTTATGTGGCCCAGCCCTATGGCGGCATGAGCCCGCAGCAGATGGAGGGCTTCCTCTCCTACTACTACGAGTACCACTTCCTGTACATCAATGGGATCGAGAGCGTGGAGGCCAAGTCGATTCAGGGCATCGCGCTGCTCAGACTCACGTTCCATGCGGGGACGGACATGAGCGAGGCGCTGGCGCAGACGATTTCCTACGTGAACCGCGCCCGCGCCTTCATGCCGCCCGGCACCGTTTCTCCATTTGTGTTCCGTTACGACGCCGGCACGCTGCCGGTCGGCTATCTCGTTTTTTCTAGTAAATCGCGCACGCTCGGCGAAATCCAAGACCTTGCTTTGAACCGTGTGCGGCCTGTTTTTGCGACACTTCCGGGAGTTTCGTCACCGCCGCCTTTTGGAGGCAACCAACGCACGATTGTCATCAGCGTTGATCCGGGCAAATTGCACGCCTACGGTCTGTCTCCACAGAGTGTCGTGCAGTCCCTGGTGGCAGGAAATAGTATCGAACCGGCGGGAAACGCCAATGTTGGAGATTACCAGACGCTTGTCACCACGGATTCAACCGTCGGACAAATTTCCGATTTGCTCGACATACCATTACGAACCGGCTCGGGACCATCCGTCTACTTGCGGGACGTCGGAACTGTTTCTGATTCCTCGGACATTCCCGCGGGCTACGCGCTGCTGAACGACAAACGAACCGTTTACATACCGGTGACGAAGCGCCCCGATGCTTCGACAATTACCGTGGTGAACGAAGTTCGCGCGAGCCTCCCCCGATTTCAATCTCTGGTTCCCGAAGACATCACGATTACATACGAATTGGACCAATCCCAGTACGTTCGCGACGCGTTGCTCTCGGTCCTGCGCGAAGGCCTGCTTGGCGCGATTCTCACGGGCCTTACGCTGTTTTTCTTTTTGCGCGATTGGCGCAGTTCGCTGGTCGTCGTCCTCACGATCCCGTTTGCGCTGCTCATCGCGGTGGTGGCCCTGTGGGTCGCGGGACAAACCATAAACATCATGACCCTTGGCGGGCTTGCCCTTGCTGTGGGAGTGCTCGTGGACGAAGGGACGGTGCTTCTCGAAAACATTCATGTGCATCTGGCCCAAGGCGAAGCGAAGGCCCGCGCGGTCTTGGAAGCAAGCAGGGAAGTCGCGATCCCCCGGTTGCTTGCGATGCTCTGCGTTTTTGCAGTGTTTTTGCCATCCTTCTTCATGGTCGGCCCGGCCCGATCCCTATTTGTTCCACTCTCTCTTGCGGTTGGATTTTCTATGGGAGCGTCGTACCTGCTTTCCAGCTCCCTGGTGCCGGTGCTTTCCAACTGGTTTCTCTTGGCGGAGAAAGTCCACGGAGAGAGTTCCGCGGAGACTGGTTTCGACCGCTTTAGGAAAAGATTTTATGAGTGGTTGGACCGTCTCATGGCGCTTCCAGCTCTGCTTCTAGGCGGTTATGCAGCAGTGGTGATCGTCGTGCTCCTCTTGGTCGGTCCAAGGATCTCGCGGGAAATTTTTCCTTCCGCGGCGGCAGACCAATTTCGCCTGCGCTTCGATGCTCCCGACGGCACGCGTGTCGCGGTAACCGAGGGGATGGCGCAGCGTGTGCTCGATACGATTCACCGCGAGGCCGGGCCCGGCAATGTTGTATTGACTCTCAGTTACGTGGGAACGCAAGGCTCCTCCTACCCAATCAATGCAATATTCCTTTGGACGGGTGGGCCGCACGAAGCCGTCATGAACGTCGGGCTTCGTCCCGGCGCGTCCATTTCACTTGGCGACTTGGAGGAGAAACTCCGCAACACTTTGCCGCAACAATTCCCGGGGTCGCACTTCTCTTTCGACCCCGGCGACCTGATCAGCCAGACTCTGAATTTCGGCACGCCGTCGGTCATCGAGGTGGCGTCCACCGGGCCACAATACAACGACGTGTTGAGTTACGCGGAACGAGTCAGGCAAGAGCTTGCGAAAATCGATGAACTGCGTGATCTCGGATACGAGGAGCCGCTCCACTACCCTTCCGTGGATGTCCGCATAAACCGCGTGTTGGCGGGGCAGCTTGGCGTAACCGCGGATCAAGTTGGGCAGGCGGTGGTGTCGGCAACGGCCTCAAGCCGGTTCGTAGCTCCCAATTACTGGCGCGATCCGGCGTCCGGCGTCAGCTACCAGGTGCAAGTGGAGATCCCGCAAGCGCAAATGACTTCGATCAAGGATATCGAGACAATCCCCGTCGCGAGCGCAACCGGAGCGGATCCACTCATCAACCAGGTAGCTTCCGTGCGCGCCGGGAACGCGCCGGGGGAACTGGACCGTCAGAACGGGCTTTGGATGATTGGCCTTTCCGCCAATCTTGCCAAGAGCGACCTGGCCCGGCCGGCCTCTGACATCGACCGGGCGATCGCGCGCGCTGGCAACCCGCCGCGTGGGGTGAGCGCACAGGTGCGAGGCCAGGTTAGCGCCATGCGGCAGATTTTCGGCAACCTGAGCGTGGGGCTCGCGCTTGCCGTCTTCGTGATCCTACTTTTGCTCGCGGCGAATTTCGAATCCATCCGGCTCTCGCTGATCGTGCTATCCACCGTGCCCGCCGTGCTTGCGGGCGTCATCCTTATGTTGTTGATCACGGGGACCAGCTTGAACCTCGAAAGCTTCATGGGCGCCATCATGGCGATCGGCGTTGCTGTTGCAAACGCGATTCTGTTTGTGACGTTCGCCGAAAAGAACAGGAAGAACGGCGCGGACGCGAATACCGCTGCGCGAAATGCCGCCGGCGAGCGGCTCCGCCCCGTGCTGATGACTAGCCTTGCGATGATCACAGGAATGATCCCCATGGCGCTCGCGATCGGGCGCGGGAGCGAGGAAACCGCGCCGCTTGGCCGGGCCGTCATTGGCGGGTTGATCTGCGCCACCGCGGCGACGCTGCTTGTCCTGCCGACCGTTTTCGGACTCGTGCAAAAACGCGCTTCTCTTATTTCGGCTTCGCTCGATCCTGAGGACCCGGATAGTCCGCATGCGACAGCATTGGAGCCTTCGTGATGAGATCGCATTTCTTAGCCTTAGTCTTCAGCCTCACGCTCCTCGGCTGTGGTAGTTCCGCCGTCGAGCAGTCGCAGAACAATGAAGGAACCGGTGCAGGGTCTGCTCAACAGGTTGTTACAGTGCCGGTCGAATCTCAGAAGCTGGATGCGACCCTGAGTCTTCCTGCGCAGATTGTGCCGTACGAGGCTGTGGATCTATACGCGAAGGTCACCGGATTTATCGAGACGATCCTCGTGGACCGCGGATCGCTTGTGAAAGCCGGCGAAGTCATTGCGCGCCTTTCGGCTCCGGAACTAGTCGCGCAGCACAGCCAAGCGGAAGCCGGCCTGCACACCGCAGAGGCGCAACTCGCCGCCGCACAGGCGAAGTTCGCGTCCGACCACGGAACGTATTTACATTTGGCGGCGGCTGCACAGACGCCCGGTGTTGTCGCGGGAAACGATCTTCAAGTGGCTGAACAAACGTCCGCAGCCGACAATGCGCAACTGGAGGCCGCTTCCAATAATGTGCAGGCGGCGCGCGAAAGCCTGCGCGGCGTCGCTCAATTGGAGTCCTACCTGGAAATCCGAGCGCCGTTCGACGGCGTAGTCGTCCAGCGAAACCTGCATCCAGGAGCCCTTGTCGGGCCCGCTTCGGGGCAGTCCGGGACACAGCCAATCGTCCAAATCGAAAGCGTTAGCCGCTTGCGAGTGGTCGTTCCCGTACCGGAGGCGTACGTCGCGGGAGTTCGAGAGGGCCAGCAGGTCGCTTTCAACGTGCCTGCTTATCCGGGACGCACCTATCGCGCTCCCATCGCGCGCATATCGCACGACATCAATCAAAACACGCGAACCATGCAGGTGGAGCTCGATTTGCGCAATGCCGATGCTCAAGTCACGCCGGGAACATTTGCAAATGTGGAATGGCCCATCCATCGTTCCTATGCCACGCTGTTCGTACCCTCGTCGGCCGTGACGTCGGACCAGCAAAGGACATTCATAATTCGCGTGAATCAGGGAAAGGCGGAATGGGTTGACGTCAAGACTGGCGTGACGGTGAATGGGAAGACCGAAGTCTTTGGTGGCTTGCAGCCCGGTGAGCTTGTTGTGGCCAATGCCACGGATTCAATTCGAAGTGGGACGGCTGTATCAACGCAGCCCAAGTAGTTCGTACTGTCCTTGCGATGTGCTATTCAGCAAGTTGCGTGTTGTAAATGCAAGCGAGGAGTTCGAATCCTTCTCCCCCAGAATTTTCCCGAATCAATAAAAGAGACATGTAGATCAAGACACGTCATGCGCCGATGGCGGCGGATCGTGCTGGAGGAGGTGTTTTCCTTCTGCCATAATGAGAAGGAATGATCGGTGCATTTTGGTGAAATCAAGACGGCTACGAATGAGATTCTGGGACGACAGCTCTTGGATTTTACCGATGCGAATTTGCATGCAGTTTCGCCGTGTCAATCCGCGCAGGTGCTGGCCTTTGGCTGTCTTGCTTGCAATTCCTCTTTGCTTTCTTTCGTGCGGCAATCAGAAGCATCCGTCGGCAAGCGCCCGCGCAATTCAAGTCACATCCGATTTAACTTCCGAGCAAATCTTGAATCGTCACTTGCAAGCCGATCCGCGCACGCTGGATCCCTCGCTCGCCACGGACGTGGTAAGCCAGCGCGTTCTCGACGATCTTTTCGAGGGACTGGTCACGCTTGGAGAGGACGGACAAACGGTTCCCGGCGCAGCTCTCACCTGGGATACGAGCGCGGACGGCAAGACCTGGACATTTCATTTGCGCAAGGACGCTCGCTGGTCGAACGGCCAGCCCGTCACAGCCGACGATTTCGTCTACGCCTGGCGCCGCCAGGTGGACCCGGCAACGGGGTCTGAATACGCCCAGGCATTGACTCCGATCGAAAACGCTATGGATATCGTCGCGGGTAAGGCAGCTGTCGCCCGCCTTGGGGTAGAGTCGGCCGGACCCAGCACGCTCGTCGTCCACCTGCACGCCCCGACGTCTTACTTGCTTGCGCTTTTGACCAACGCGTATCTGGATCCAATTTATGAACCCGCGGTAAAGCAGTGGGCCGATAGCTGGACACAACCAGGACACATGGTTTCAAATGGCGCTTACCAGTTATCCGGCAGAGTTATCAACGGCCACATCACGCTCGACAAAAATCCCTATTACTGGGACGCGAAACAGGTTCGCGTGACGCAAGTGAATTATTTCCCTATCACCGACATCAATGGCGCAACCGATCAGTATCTTGCCGGCAATATTGACTTCACGGATGCAGTCAGCACTTCCGATAAAGATCGGCTGCAGCAAACACTGGGAAGCCAGGTGGTGTTTGCGCCCTATTTCGGTACCGCGATGTTCGGCTACAATCTTGAGAAACCTCCGTTTCAGGGAAATCCAAAATTGCGGTTAGCCCTCAACGTCGCTTTGGACCGCGACATTCTTGTGAAATACGTCAACCGCGGCATCGGAATCCCCGCCTACAACATCATGCCTCCGCTAACCGGATACGAACCCGCCGTGCCCGATTGGTCCAAACTTTCTGCTGACGCGCGCCACACTCTGGCGCGCAAGCTCTATCAGGAGGCGGGTTACTCGGACAGCCATCCGCTCGAAGTGGTTCTCACATATCCGAGCGGCGGGGCGGAAGTGCGCCGCTTTATGGAGGCGCTGTCGGCCATGTGGCAGATGAACCTGGGCGCGAAGGTGCAGATCTACAACGTGGAGTGGAAGGTGTTTTTGCAGGACGTTCAGCTCAAGCAGCCCGTCTTTTATTGGGCTGCATGGATCGGCGACTTCCCCGACCCTTTCACGTTCATGCAGCTCTTTCAGACCGGTTTTGGGATGAATTATGGCGACTATCACAATCCCCAGTTCGATGCCCTAGTGGATCAGGCCAGTAGCATTGAAGACGGCGCAATGCGCTTCAAGTTGTTTCATGAGGCCGACGCCATCCTCAATGAAGACGCGCCGCTCCTGCCGGCATATTTCTACGAGAGCGGACACCTGATCAAGCCATACGTGAAGGGCTGGCAATCCAACATTACGGATCGCAACTTGTCGCGATACATGTATATTCTGGCCCACCAGGAGAGTTGACTTGCTGCGCTACGCCATTTCCCGGCTGCTGGGCGCCATACCCACAATCCTGGTCATCATCACGCTGGCATTTCTCTTGCTGCACGCCGCCCCCGGCGGGCCTTTTGATTCGCAGAAAAAAATCCCCCCGGAGATCAAGCAAAATATCGAGCGGAAATATCACCTCGATGAGCCGCTGTACAAACAATATTTTCGGTATCTCGGCGGCATCCTCCAAGGTGATTTCGGGCCGTCCTATCAATACCGCGACACCACCGTGAACGAAATCATCCGACAGGGCTTCCCGATCGATATTGTGATTGGAGGCTGCGCGTTGTTCGGTGCGCTCCTCATCGGTCTGCCGATCGGAATCATGGCCGCACTTCGGCGCGACACCGGGTGGGACCACCTGCCGATGGGATTATCGATGATTGGAATTTCCGTGCCTGTTTTCGTGGTCGCGCCGATTTTGATTCTAGTTTTCGCCGTGAATCTTCACTGGGTGCCGGCGGGCGGCTGGGGAACAGGTGCGCCAAAGAATGTGATCCTGCCGGCCGCGGCCTTGGCGGCTCCTTATATCGCATACGTGGCGCGGCTGATGCGCGGCAGCATGGTCGAGGTGCTGAACAGTCCATTCATTCTGATGGCTCGGGCCAAGGGCGTGCCGCAATACCTGGTGATTTTGCGTCACGCGTTGAAGCCAGCCCTCATGCCGCTGGTTTCCTTCCTTGGCCCGGCCGTCGTCGGCGTGATTACCGGATCGATCGTGATCGAAACGATCTTCGGCCTTCCGGGGATCGGCCGGGCGTTTGTCGACGGAGCGCTCAACCGGGATTACACGCTCGTGCTGGGCGTGACGATTCTGTACGGCGTATTGATCGTTTTTTTTAATCTCTTGGCGGACTTGAGTTACTCCGTGCTCGATCCGAGGGTGCGTTACTGATGGCAGCCGCCACCGATGCCCTGAACATTTCGGCGGCGCCGACAGGCCGCAGTCTTTGGCAGGACGCCTTCGCCCGGCTGATGTATAACCGGACCGCGGTGGCCAGCGGCGTCGTGCTCGGCGTGATCGTGCTGGCTTCGATTGTGGTTCCGTGGATTTCTCCTTACAACTATTACACGCCGCAGTGGGCTCTTTTGAATACGCCTCCCACGTTTCACGGCGGGCATATTTTCGGAACGGATGATTTGGGTCGTGACCTTCTGGTCCGCGTGATGTGGGGCTGCCGCGTCTCCTTGCTGATCGGGATGGTGGCCAGCATCGTCAGCGTTGTCATCGGCGTTTTGTGGGGAGCGGCGGCGGGATTCGTGGGCGGGCGCGTGGACGCCTTCATGATGCGCATCGTGGATATTTTGTATTCGGTGCCGTTTATCCCCTTCGTCATCGTGCTGGTGGTCATGTTCGGCAGAAATCTGCTGCTCATTTTTGTGGCGATTGGCGCGGTATCGTGGCTGGACATTGCCCGCATTGTGCGCGGCCAGACGCTCTCGCTGCGAAACAAGGAGTTCATCGAAGCGGCGCGCGCGTCGGGAGTTCGCGGGCCGACGATCGTCACGCGGCATCTTGTCCCGAATCTTCTGGGCATCGTCATCATTTATGCGACGCTCACCGTTCCCTCGGTGATTCTCTTCGAGGCGTTTCTGAGTTTTCTCGGCCTCGGCGTGCAGGCGCCCATGACTTCGCTGGGCGTCCTGGTTTCCGACGGCGCGAGCGAATTGCAATCCTATCCCTACCTGCTGTTCATTCCGGCCGTTTTCCTGGCGTCGATCGTGTACTGCTTAAACTATTTGGGCGACGGGCTGCGCGACGTGCTCGATCCGAAAGAGCGTTGAGATGACCGACGCCCCACTTCTCCAGGCGCGCAAGCTGAGCGTGGATTTCGCCACCCGCGAAGGCGTTGTACGCGCCGTTTCGGAAGTGGATCTGGACCTGACGGCCGGCGAAACACTGGCGATCGTGGGGGAATCCGGCTCCGGCAAAAGCCAGATGCTCTTGAGCATGCTCGGCCTCGTCGCCCGGAACGCGAGCGTCACGGGAAGCGCGAAATTTAAGGGCGAGGAATTGTTGACCGCTCCTGAAAAACGCCTAAACGAAATCCGCGGCTCGGGAATCGGGCTCGTCTTCCAGGATCCCATGACCTCGCTGAATCCATATCTCTCCATCGGGCTTCAATTGACGGAGCCGTTGCGCGTTCACAAGGGCGCGGGTCGCGACGCCGCCTCCGCGCAGGCCGTCGAAATGCTGAAGGCCGTGCACATTACGGAACCGGAGCGGCGCATGCGGCAATATCCGCACGAGCTTTCCGGAGGAATGCGGCAGCGCGTGGCCATCGCCATGGCCCTGATCTGTCGGCCCGAAATCCTGATCGCGGATGAGCCAACCACCGCGCTGGACGTCACCGTGCAGGCCCAGGTGCTTTCCCTGTTGCGCGAGATCCGCGAACAGTTTGGCACCGCGATCATCCTGGTGACCCATGACCTGGGCGTGATCGCGGAACTGGGCGACAGGGTGAACGTGATGTACGCGGGGAAAATAGTGGAACGAGGATCGGTGGACGATATTTTCTACAACTGCCGCCACCCTTACACGGAGGCTCTCGAACGCTCGATTCCCCAATTCACAAAGGTCCGCCCCGCGCGCCTCACAGCTATCTCCGGCAATCCGCCGAATCCGCTGCACCTGCCTCCCGGCTGTGCGTTTGCCCCGCGCTGCCCGTATCGCCTGGACGTTTGCGATAAGAGCGTGCCTCCCCTTGAAACTGTTTCGCCAAACCACGCCAAGGCGTGTTTCTATGAGGGCCCGCTCGGAACGGCGGCGGAACTGTCCGCATGAGCGAGCCCATCCTTTCGATTCGCAATTTGTGCGTGTATTTTGACGTCTCCGGCGACGGATGGTTCGGCGCCCGGAAGGTCTTGCGCGCCGTCGACGGCGTAAGCTTCGACCTGGACCGGAGCGAGACGCTTGGAATTGTGGGCGAGTCGGGCTGCGGAAAATCCACGCTTGCACGGGCAGTTCTGGGATTGGTCCACATCACTTCCGGCGAAGTGCGCTTCGCCGGGCAAGATTTGGCCCGCCTCGATTCCGAAAAAATGCGCGAACAGCGCCGCCACCTTCAGATCATCTTTCAAGATCCGCTCGCTTCTCTCGACCCTCGGATGAACGTGGGGCAAATCATCGGCGAACCTCTGCGCACCTTTTTCCATCGGATGACCCAGGAGGAGCGGCAAGCCAAAGTTGTCGAAATGATGCAGCACGTGGGCCTTCTGCCGGAGCAAATCAACCGGTACCCGCACGAGTTTTCAGGAGGGCAGGCCCAGAGAATCGGCATCGCACGCGCCTTGATCCTGCAACCCGAGGTCGTCGTCTGCGACGAGCCCGTTTCGGCGCTGGATGTTTCCATCAAAGCCCAGATCGTCAATTTGCTCGCGGATTTGCAGGCGAAATTCGGCGTGTCGCTGCTCTTTATCGCGCACGACCTGGCATCGGTGCGCCACGTGAGCCACCGCGTGATGGTGCTCTATCTTGGCAAGGTGATGGAGCTGGCTCCCTGGGACGAAATCTATCGTGCGCCGCGACATCCCTACACGCAGGCGCTGATCCAAGCCATTCCGCCCGCGGACCCAAGGCGCGCGCGGGCTAAACCAGCAAAGCCTCTTGGCGGAGAGCTTCCTTCGCCGATTGCGCCGCCGTCCGGCTGTGTGTTTCGGACGCGTTGTCCTTACGCGATCGAGCGGTGCGCGCAGGAGGAGCCGGTCTTGCGCCACATCGGGGAAAGCCATGTCGCTTGCCATCTTGCGGAACAGATTCCGGGTATCCCAAATTCGTAGTATTATGCGGCTGGGGAGTGTGGGAAGTTGAACTGGCTGCGTTTTCCCATTCAGCCCGGTGGGTTCGAGTCCACCCCCTCTCCGCCACATCCAGCATAGGGTACGTGACTCCCAGATATGCCGCGAAGTGAGACCCCGGAATATGTCTCACCGGTATGGAGCGCCGTGAGACCCTGATTGCGGAAAAAGAGCCATGACGGACGCACTGGCAAAAGTTAAAAAGAAATTGCAGGACGAAATCACGACGCTCGAGCATGAGATGAGCGTGGAGCTGCCGAAAGAGCTCATGAAGGCCCGCGCCCACGGAGACCTCTCCGAAAACGCCGAGTTCAAGTACGCCAAGGAGCGCCAGGGCTATGTTTCGGCGCGCCTCGGCCAGTTGAAGAAGCGCCTGGGCGACCTCGGCATGCTGAACCTGAACAATATCCCCGCTGACCGCGCCGGCTACGGCTCGCGCGTTTGGGTGCTGGACATGAAGAAATCCATCGAGATCGAATACAAGCTGGTCAGCACCGAGGAAGCGGACGTCACGCTCGGATTGATCTCAACCACTTCGCCGATCGGAAAAGCGCTTCTCGGACGAAACGTCGGCGATGAAGTGAAAGTGCAAACGCCTGCGGGGGTCAAGGAATTCGAGATCGTTCGCTTGAAGACCATCCACGAAGACGAATAGCGGCGCGGAGTTTTGTTTACCCGTATTCCTGTAAGGAGAGGCTGAAATCGATGCGTCATGTAGGTCTGCTCGGAGCCGTTGGAGAGACCATGGCCCTTCTGGGCCTCGGTCTCCTGTGGACGTACCGCGCGCAGGCGGCCGTCTGGCTTCGTGAGCTTCTCGACATCTGGCGCGGAGAGATTTCCGGCCGAGACCCGCATCTCTCCGATCCGCTCTACCGCCGGGTAAAGCCCCGGCGGCCGCCCGGCGCGCTTGCGCTCGTCAGCGCCGTGGCATTGGTCTTCATCGGGCAAATTCTCTTCCTCATCGATCTAACGTTTTAGTAGGACAGGCTTTTCACCCTGAACATCGTGAAGGGCAGCCTGTCGGTTTTTCGTTGAGAATCCTACAACGAAAGTGACAGGCTTAAAAGCCGCGTGGCAACGGCTGATTCTTTCTACGGCACGGCTTCAACAGGCTGCGGAAAAATCTGCCAGTCTAGGTTCTTGGCTTTCCGAACCACTTTTTTTTCGAGTCCAGCGGCCATTTTTCTTGCTATTCCGCTCTTCGTTTCGCGGTTGTTGCGCCCCTCCGAAGACACCACGGCCTTCACCTACACCGCCGGAATCAGTTTCACGAGACGCAGCAGATTGGCCGCCGTGGCCAACAAGCGGAACAACCAGTTCACCTTCTTCACTCCGCGCACCTTCACCTGCCGTAGAATGCTGTTCAATTTCGCCCAACCAAACACTTTCTCGACTAGCTTGCGCTTCTTCTGGCTGATGGCGTAGCCCGGGTCGCACCGTTCCTGCTCGGTCAGCCAGTTCGGCCACTTGGGATTGGGTTCGTACTCGGCCACATGCGGGATCACTTTCCGCTCCCGCAATCCGGCGATGAATTCTTTCTCCTGATACAACTTGTCGGCTCCCAGCGTGATCGCCACAGTGTGCTGGTCCACCCGCCCCGGGCTCCGGCCCCACTGATCCAGCATCGCCAGCGCCGCTTCTCGTTCGGCCGAGGTGGCGCATGGCGTGGCCAAGGCCGCCATCACCAGTCCGTTGCGATTCTCCGTTATTAGGTGTCCCAAAAAACTCGGCTGCGCTTGCCCCGCAGCGCTCTTCTTGAACAACCGCGCCTCGGGATCGCTCTTGGATTCGTGCGTGTCGCGCAGCAGCTTCTTTCCGCGCGATCCGCTTCCTTTCTCCGGCGGCTTCTGCTTGGGCACGAAACTCTTCCGGCTGGCCCAAGCCTGGATCAGCGTCCCGTCCACCGTGAAGTGTTCCTCGCTCAGCAGATCGTGTTCCCCCGCTTGCCGCAGCACCGCCTCCAGCAAGCGTTGCGACACCTCTCCCGCCATCAGCCGCTCCCGATTCTTCGTGAACACCGTCACATCCCACACCGGATCATCCGGATTCAATCCCACAAACCACCGGTACAACAGGTTGTAATCCAACTGCTCCATCAGCTGCGTCTCGCTGCGGATCGAATACAGCGCCTGCAACAGCAGCGCCCGCAACAATCGCTCCGGCGCGATCGACGGTCGTCCTCGGCGCGCGTACAGCGCCTCAAAATGACTCCACATCTCCTCCAGCCCGCGATCCACCATCGGCCGAATCCGCCGGAGCGGGTGATCGCGGGGAATCCGTTGTTCCAATGGAACGTAGCTGAATACTTCGCTTTGTTTTTCGTCTGGTCCGCGCATGTCGTCTTAGATGTGCAGCATTCTCTCCAGTTGCCAAACAGACGAATTTTTCCGCAGCCTGTTCAAGCCGTCCCGTAACGCAGGCAGAGTAAGTGCGGCTTTGGCGGCTGGCCAGTAAGGCTACGAGGCGTCCCAAAAATTCTTCAGCCTCTCCACGCTTGCTGTTTTCGAACGGAAACCCGACAGGCTGCCCTTCACGATGTTCAGGGTGAAAAGCCTGTCCTACTAAAAAGAAGGAAGGTCGCGGGGCCCGCTCCATAAGAGCCGGCCCCGCACGGTGAATGAGGTCCCACGTCGTCAGTCCACGGGCCCTTTTGCCCCCCGAGATGTCGTCGCGGAAATTGAGGATGTAATGGAGGTGGTGTTCGAGGTTGAAACAGAAGACGGCGTAGAACCCGGCCTTGAAATCGAATCGGAGGCAGCGGGCGCGCGCCGTTCGCGCGGCGTCCCGGATCGTTCGATTCTCCGATTGCTTTCCATGGCGGCTCCAAAACTCTCCGCGGCGCCTTTCACGAACCGCGGAACTAAAATTGCAAACGGGCCGTCCAGCAAAATAAATAAATGGGACGGGCCCGCTCATCCCCCCACGCACGGGAGAAAATCAGCTTCACTCTTCTCAGTCTCTGCAAGATGCACGAATGCTTCCATTCAATGGATTGAACGGAAGCTGTTCGTTAAACCTGCTTCTCTGAAAGAGTTACTGCGGATTTCTGAATTTTGGAATCGGGGATTTGCTGTAGTACTAGTCCTGAAATTCTTGCTCGGTTCGGCGCGTTTTGTCGGATGGTCGACAAGACGTTCTAAATCGATCTTTAGCTGGCACGAAGATGTAGAATCAGCTCGCCAGGCGGGATCAACGAGGTTCAGAACGAGGTTTACACATTCATGCGCGACGATCTTGATCGCTATTTACATCGTGAAACAGTGCAAAGTTCCGGTAGTGGTGAAGGGAAAGTCATCCGGCAAGGTGGCAAAGTCGGGGTTTATGCTCACGTGGATGTCGCTGTTCGACCAATGAAACGTGGAAACGGAATACAAATCTCTTGGGAGGCCGGATCGGCCATCCCCTCCCGGTTTGCCCCTGCGGTTCTGGAGGGAATCCAAGATGTTCTTCGAAATGGGATAATGGCCGGCATGGAAACCGTGGATGTCCATGCCTCAGTAGAGAATGGAAGCTACCACGACGTGGATTCCTCCTCGGATGCGTTTCGAGAGGCGGCAATGCTGGCAACGACCGAGGCGATCCGGCAGGCACAACCTGTTCTTTTGGAAGCAGTCGCCCAGCTTACCGTTGCCATTCCCAATGAAATTCTTCTCACTCTCGAGGAAAATGTGATCTCGTCAGGGGGACGAATCACCAAGAGGCAATCTGGCGATCAAATGTCAGTGGTAGAGGCGCGGGTACCCGCGCCTCGCTCATCCGATTTGTTTGCAAAAATACTTGTCGCCACAGATGGTCGCTCAACGATCTCGCTAGCGATTGCAGGCTTCGAAACCAAGCCCGAACCGCCCGACACGGTCGAAGAGTGGGTTCCAGCCCAGTAACTGGCAATTCCCGTTATGTACGTTTCCGTGTTTCCCTAAACATTCAATTCTGCGAATTCGTAATGACCTGGGCTGCGCGGAACACGGCGGCTAGGAGTTCCACAACGATACGGCAGTACACGATCCACAGAAGCATGGCTGGAACGCTTAGAATGAGCGCCAGCAAGCCGTTGGACGTGGACGTCTGGAAGCCGCTGAATACGAACCAGACGGTAGCGACAAGTCCGATCAGCAGATGAACGCTATACAGCAGTTTCAACATGCGCGGCGTCACCAGCCGCTGGAACGAAAAATCCATCAGGTTCTCTATCAGGCCGTTTTCCCGGGGGAGCGCTTGCCCTTCGATGTAGGACGGTGCGGTAGCCATGACGTGATTCCTCCAGTCAAGAATATTCGGGCAGGGAAATCCATGGTACACAAATGCGCCGTGCAGGCCTCCTCGTCCGAAGGACGGGCCTGCTCAAAGAAGTAGCTGGCCAATCGTACAGGCCACCCCGAACTTGCCGTGTGACACATCAGGCGGGCACGAATCATACCCACCCGAGAAAGCCCACGGCCTCGATGCAGGGGTTTACACCAGTCACCAATCACAAGTCACCAGGCACGTTTTTTCCTCTGGACCCCCGCTCCGACCCGCGCTATAAGTCCGGAGCAGTTTGAGCGCGCAGCCGCCGCGGCTGCCCCGAGTGAGGCCAATCATGTTCTGTTCACGCTGTGGTTTGCGAGTGGAGGAAGGCAACCGATTTTGCCAGGCCTGCGGCCAGGAAGTGGGCGCCGCCATCACTGCCACTCCTATGTCCGTAAGCCCGCCACCTCCGCCGATTGCGGCGAGCCCACATGCTCCCGCAGCGCAGCCGTATGCCGGATTCTGGTTGCGTTTTGCCGCTGCGCTCGTCGACGGGCTTATTCTTGGCATCCCATTCTGGATCGTCGTGGGTCTATTGATTTTCATGTTTGGCGGAATTGGAGTGATTCTCCACAGAATCCCGCAGGGTTCGCAGCCCCCGGATCCGCGCGAGGCCATGGCTCTTTTCGGACCGTTCTTCATGGCGTTCCTTCTCGGGTGGTTCGTCTTCTTGATTTTGCAGTGGCTCTACTTCGCGGGAATGGAAAGCTCGGCGCGGCAGGCGACCTTCGGCAAGTCCGTGATGTCCCTGCGCGTGACCAATTCCGAGGGGCAGCGCATTTCGTTCGGCCACGCCACGGGCCGCTTCTTCGCGAAAATTGTCAGCGGGATGGTTCCGCTCGGGATCGGTTACATCATGGCCGGATTCACGGAAAGGAAGCAGGCCCTGCACGATTTGATCGCGGGAACGCTGGTGTTCAGGAAATAAGGGCCCTAGTAGGACAGGCTTCAGCCTGTCGGGTTTCGGCTTTCTAGCTATTGCACAAAGGCGACAGGCTGAAGCCTGTCCTACTCGACTACGGCAACAAGCCGAACACGGCCACGCTGTTTGTCGTTGCGGCGAACACCTTGCCGTCGGCGATCATGGGCGTGATGAATTTGTTGCCGCTGCCGAAATGGTCGCGGTTGTTGGAGGCCTGATTGCTGTTGTAAAGCTCTTGCGTCAGGTCATTCGCGGCGAAGGCGTGCAGGACGGCGGTGCCCGTATTTTCGATCGCCCAGACGATGCCGTTGGACGTCCCGTTGGCGGAGACGCTGGGCAGCACGCCGGGATAGGTGAACGACGCCCCTGTCTGGACAGGCGTGGTGGAAAGCATTCCGTTGGCGATCGCGAAGGATTTCAGAGTCCCGCCCTGGTCGCAGTAGTAGACCGTGCTATTGAAATATGCCGGCACGCCCCACACGCCATTCGGCACGGCGCTGGGCAGTTCCTGATACACGCTGTTCGAGTTCGCGTTCCATTTACCCATGTTGTTGCGGTTCACTACGTACAGGTTTCCGTCTTTCCCCGCGCCAACCGCCAGATTGAGAGTGCTCGCCGTGCCGTAAGTCAAGTCAGGCAACACCATGGCCCCGCCGGAACCAAGGTCCACGTCACCACCCGACTCATTCACTGTGTTCGACATGTTGAAATAGTCCGCGACCTTGAGAGTGCCTCCCGCCGTGGAAACCTTGACGTAGCCGTTGCCATAGTCTTGCATGTTCGGGAAACCGTTCGTGTCGAGAGTCGTGTCGAACGTGCCGTTTGCAATTAGGGCGTAGATGTTTCCCTGCGGGTCCGCTGCCAGTCCCCCACCGCTTTGCCAGATCGAGCCTTCATTGCCATTGGGAGTCAGATTGAGCACGCTGGTTTGCGCCAGGGTTGTCGGGTTATAGGCAATGATCCACGCGGTGTACGGGGCGAAATCGCAATGCGAAGCCCAGCTCGTGTAGAGCACGCCGTTCAATAGAAGCAGCGCGGCGCGCTCCTTGTATTGCTTGGGATCGAAGACGACTTGTCCGCCGGAGCTGTTGTCGCCGTTTCCGGGATAGGTCGCCTGAACCGTGACCGGGCCGCCTTCGAGTTCTGCGCCCGTGGTGATGTCGAGGGCGTGGAGGCGCTGGAAATAGGTCGAGCCATTTTTCGACATGGCCACGGCATACAAGATGCCGTGCGCGCCCGCCGCGCGGTCGATCACCGGCGTCGAGGTGATGCCGATTTCAGGGGTGACTTGGCCGCAACCGCGATCGTCGCTGCTCGTTTCGCCCGAGCCGAGCAGCGAAACTTGCCAGAGCTGCGCGCCGGTGTTGGAATCGAAAGCGTAGGCCGAGTCGTGCTCGGTCATGATGAACACGACGTTGTGCGCGCTGCCTCCCACGGTGAGTTGCGAAAGATACAGCGGTTCCGCGTCCACAAGGCCGTCCACGGCAAGGTTGCGGAGCAGGCCGAACGTGGTCGAATTCACGTTGGCCTGCGTCAAAGTTGTTTCCGTAGTGTTCTGGCCGGTGCGAGCCATGTCGTTGTGATAGGTCGTGACGTTGGTTCCGGGGGAAATGACGACCGGGTTGACGGTCAGCGTTGCCGGATTGCTCGTAATGTTGGTGACGGGGTTGGTGACGATCACGCGGAATGTCGCGCCGTTGTCGCCGGATACCGTTGCCGGAGTTGTGTAGCTCGCCGAGGTCGCGCCGGAAATGTTTGCATTATTTTTCTGCCACTGGTAAGTGAGGGGCGCGGTTCCCGCCGCCACCACGGAAAATGTCGCCGTCTGCCCCGCGGTCACCGTCTTGTTGGACGGCTGCGTTGTGATGCTGGGCGCCACCGGAGCGGGATCTACGGTCAAAGTAGCCGACGCGCTCGTCGCGCTGCCGGCCGAGTTGCTGACGACCACGCGGAAGGCCGCGCCATTGTCGCCAGAAACTGTTGCAGGCGTCGTGTAGGTTGAGGATGTCGCGCCGGTGATGTTTGCGTTGTTCTTCTGCCACTGGTACGTAAACGGCCCGGTTCCCGTCACCGTCACGGAAAAGTTCGCCGGGTGCCCCACGGTGACGGTCTGGCTGGCCGGCTGGATCGCGAACCCGGGGACGGCCACTTTCGTCGATAGTGATGGATTTATTGTGCCGACGCATCCCCACAGCGCCAGCGCAAGCGCGAGAAAGAACGCGGCCGCAGCGAATTCCTGTTTGCGTCTAGTAGGCATAGTGAAATTCCCCGTGACACAGTTGGCTGGCACTTCTTAGTCTAAGTCAGAAGGTCGTTTGGAACACCTGTTCGCAAGGCCTGATTTGGTCTCCTGTTCAGGAAGGGCACATTGGGAAATGGTTGAGGGCAATGCAGATGCCCGTTCCGTCCCGGAAAACACGATCTTCATTTTATCGAGTGTCACAATGCGACCTCGCTTTGAATCCCGCCGGGATTGGATGCGCCGCGCGGTTATGCTAACGTCTTCCCCTTATGTCCCATCGCATTGGCGTGCTGCTGTCGGGGCGTGGATCGAATTTCGAGGCGCTGGCCGATAGCATCGCGGCCGGGCGAATCCCCGGCGCGGAAATTGCACTCGTGATCAGCAACCGCGAAGGCGCGCCGGGGCTCGCGCACGCGGCGGCGCGAGGAATCGCGTCGAAGACGATTCCGTCGAAGGGCATGGCGCGCGAGGACTATGATCGGCTGGTTGTAGAGGAGTTGCGGAAAGCGGGCGTTGAGATCGTGTGCCTCGCGGGGTTCATGCGGCTGCTCTCGCCCTATTTTGTGGCCGCGTATCCGCAGCGCATCCTGAATATTCATCCGTCGCTCTTGCCATCGTTTCCCGGCCTGGAGGCGCAACGGCAGGCGCTGGAATACGGCGTAAAATTCAGCGGCTGCACCGTGCATCTGGTGGATGAAAATCTGGACGCCGGGCCGATCCTGGCGCAGGCCATCGTGCCGGTGCGCGAGGATGACACGGACGAAACGCTATCGGCGCGCATTCTCGCCGAGGAGCACCGCATTTACACGGAAGCCGTGCGCCTGGTCCTTTCTCGCCAGTATCGCATCGAGGGCCGCCGCGTGATTGCGCTCGGAAACCCGCCTGCCGGACGGGCAGGTCCGTCATGACAACGACGCCACAATTCAAGCCTGTCGACGAACAGCTCGCCTATCTGCGCAAAGGCGCGGCGGAAATCATTCGCGAAGAGGATTTGCGTGCGAAGCTGGAAGCTTCGCGAAAGGCCGGCAAACCGCTGCGCGTCAAGCTGGGCGTGGACCCGACGGCGCCCGACCTGCACCTCGGCCACACCGTGGTGCTGCGTAAGCTGAAACATTTTCAGGATTTGGGCCACACCGCGATTTTTCTGGTCGGCGATTTCACGGCGATGGTCGGCGATCCCACCGGACAATCCGAAACGCGCCCGCCGCTGACGCGCGAGCAGGTGGATGCCAATGCGAAGACGTATCTCGAACAGGTCTACAAAATCCTGAACCGGGAAAATACCGAGGTCCGCTACAACAGCGAGTGGCTCGGAAAACTCACCGGGCACGACATGATTCACCTGTGCGCGCACTACCGCCTCGCGCGCATGCTGGAGCGGGAGGATTTTCGCTCGCGCCTGGCGGCCAATCATCCCATTTCCGTTCACGAACTCCTCTACCCGCTGCTGCAGGCGTACGATTCGGTCGCGCTCCAGGCCGACGTTCGAGCTGGGCGCCACCGAGCAGAAATTCAACCTGCTCGTCGGCCGCGACATTCAGCGCGAGTACGGACAGGCTTCCCAAGTGGCGCTGACCATGCCGATCCTCGTTGGGACTGACGGAAAGCGAAAAATGTCGAAGTCGCTGGGAAATTATGTGGGGATTAGCGAGTCCCCCTCGCAGATGTTCGGAAAATTGATGTCAATCCCTGACAATGTAATGTGGTCGTACTGGGAGCTAGTGACGGACCGGATGAAATCCGGCTATGAAGAGATTCGCAAGATGGTAGAGGCGGGTAGTGTGAATCCGAGGGACGTAAAGATAGAGCTGGCGAAGGAAATCATCGCTGGATTCCACGACAAAGGCGCAGCAGATAACGCTGCCTCCGAGTTTCAGCGTATGTTCCGTGATCGCGAAGCTCCCAAGCACATTGAGGAAGTTAAGTTCAAGCGAAGGGACGGGGGGCTGGTCAGCGCACAACTCCCTCAAGGCAGGCCACCAGGCTATTTCCATCCCGGCTCTCGGAAGTGGTCCCAAATATTGGCCTACTTAGAGATAACTGAGTCCATCTCCGAAGCCGAACGAATAATTAAGCACGGCGGTTTAGAGATTAACGGTCAAGTTGTTACTGACCCGACTACCAAACTTGATTCTGAGCACGCGGCAGACTATGACTTACGCATAGGCAAGAAGAAGTTCCTCCGCATCGTTATCGAATGAACTTTTGTGAATGATTAGGCGGCTCTTGAGTTTACTGAGTCTCATCGAATATCTTCCGGCGCTGAAAGCGCCGGCGGATGATAGCCCGGGGCAGCGCCCCGGGTTGACACGGTAGGATTCGTAGGCGCCCTGAAGGGGCGCCAGGATTTTGCGATGCCGCAATCGCTTGCCAAAAATCTCATCCATCTCGTCTTCAGCACTAAAAATCGCCAACCCGTCTTGACCGAGCCTGTCCGCGACCCACTCTGCGCGTATGCCTCGGCCGTCTTACGGGATCTCGATTCGCATGTGATCTCCATTAACGCGTGGGGCGATCACGTTCACATTTTATTCGAGCTGAGCAAGAATCATTCTTTGTCTCAAGTTGTCATGGAGGTTAAACGCGCGACTTCCAAGTGGATGAAGACCCAGGACACGGGATTCTCAGGTTTTCATCGGCAAAAAGGCTATGGAGCGTTTTCCATTGGCCAGTCCGGCGTGGAAGAGGTAAAAACATATATCGCCAACCAAGCGAAACATCACCGGGCTAAGAGCTTCGAAGAGGAATTTCGGTCATTCTTGAAACGGTATCAAGTCGAATTTGACGAGCGCTACGTTTGGGACTGATCTGAATAGTTCAGATTGGAGAAATCCTTCCGCCCCTTCAGGGCGGACTGGGTACCTGGCTAGATCACCCAGGGCGTTGCCCTGGGCTAGTCAACTCCGCGCCGTTGGCGCGGCAATACGGCCACCATTTTAATTGAAGGAAAAATGAAGTTGTTGAAACGCTCTTGCCATGCGCGGCGGGACGGAACAAAATAGGCGCGTCCAGCAGGGAGCGTACGGAATGGCGAATCGCGTGAAAGTGGAAATTTACGGGCAGAGCTACACCTTGGGCGGGGATCTCGATGAAGCCTACGTCCAGAAACTGGCGCGCTACGTGGACGAAAAAATGATTGCCGTCGCCGAAGCGACTCAAACGGTGGACTCCGTCCGAGTGGCCGTGCTGGCGGCCATGGCGATTGCCGACGAACTCCATTCGCGCCAGCAGGATACCGGCCACCGGGACGATGCGCTCCGCGAGCGAGCGCAGCAGTGCCTGATCATCCTGGAACGTGCCCTGAAACAGACGGCGTAGTAGGACAGGCTTCAGCCTGTCGCACTTGCGGTGGGTGGTGCGACAGACTAAAACCGACAGGCTGAAGCCCGTCCTACTTGTGGTTACTTTTCGGGGCAGCGTAACGGGCAACGCTTTACGTACGTCCCACATCAAGTTAGTATTCAACAGGTCCCTGGCCGGGCTCAGACCGGCCAAAAACACTGTGAACAAGACCATTCGAATCATCGGGGTTTCGCTCACGCTCATCGTGCTGCTGGTCTTTGCCACGGGCGTCGTCAGCGATTGGAATCACAAGGGCTCGACCGACGACGCGCATTGCCCGTACTGCCACCTGGGTCACCAGACTCCGGGGCAGTTAGTCGTCGCGCCGGCCGTGTCCCTGCTAAAGCCGGTGGCTTCCTTGCCGCTGCCGCAAGATGCGGTTCTGGCAGCAGGTCCTGTTTTTTCGCAGACTTCGCCCCGCGCGCCTCCCTCCGCTTAGTTTCCTCATCTCAGCGCTTTTTGTACCAAGCGCTTCCATATTGAAATTCAACTAAATCGAGCCTCTTGAGTTTTTTCGGCGCTCAAATTTGCCGGAATGCCGAATCGAGAGCTTCGACTGTTCCTCGCAGGAGAGAAACAATGCACATGAAGTTTAGGGCCCGAACGTTGCGGCCACTTATCGTACTTGGAGTTCTGGGGTTGCTCGCTCCACTGCGAGCCGCGGGACAGGCTGGAGCACAAGCCGCGCCGGCGCAGAATTTGCCGGCCCGCGTCACTCTCGATCAAGCCATCGATCTGGCGCTCCAACACAACCATTCGCTGCAGGCGGCGCGCACCACGATCCTGCAGAATCAGGCGCTCGAGATTACGGCCAACCTGCGGCCCAACCCGGTGCTGCTCGGCGACGCGCAGTTTCTACCGTTTTTCGAGCCGAGTAATTTCTCGAGCGAATACATGGACAACAGCGCCCAATTCGACCTGGGTGTCGGCTACCTGTTCGAGCGAGGAAAGAAGCGGCAGCACCGCTTGCAGGCGGCCAGGGATCAGACGGCCGTGACTTCGGCGACGGTGGACGACAACGCGCGGACGCTGACGTTCAACGTCGCGTCGCAATTCATTAACGCCCTGCTGGCGCAGTCACAGTTGGATTTGGCCGAGAAGGACCTGGCGAGTTTTCAGCAGACGGTGGACATCAGCCAGGCATCCTTCAATGCCGGATCGATGAGCGGCGGCGACCTGCTGAAAATCAAGATTCAACTATTGCAATTCCAGATGGATGTCTCGGCCGCCAAGCTGGCCCGCGTCCAGGCGATGGCCAGCCTGCGCCAGTTGCTCGGCTACGAATCGGTGCCTGAATCCTACGAAGTCGTTGGGGACCTCGAGTACAAGCCGGTGAAACTTGGCGAGGACGACCTGAAAGCGATGGCGCTCCGGCAGCGCCCGGACGTGCGCGCGGCGCAGTTGGGAGTGACGGCGGCGCAAAGCCAGCTGTCCCTGGCGCAGGCAAACGGCAAGGTGGACGTGAATGCGCAAGCCAACTACACGCACGTCGCCGCGCTGAGCACGGCTTCGTTCTTCGGCAGCGTTCAGCTTCCGGTTTTCAATCGCAATCAGGGCGAAATCGCGCGGACGCGCTATGCCATTACGCAGTCGCAAGAGCTTTCCAGCGAACAGGCCTCGATTGCGCTCACCGATGTCACCAACTCGTATGAAGCGCTGCGCACCGATGACGAAGTCGTGCAGCTGTATCAATCCGGCTACCTGAAAAATGCCGAGGATTCGCGGGACATCAGCCAGTACGCCTACCAACATGGCTCCGCCAGCTTGCTCGATTATTTGGACGCGGAGCGGACCTATCGCGCCACCGAGCTTGCCTACCGGCAAGCCCTCGCAAGTTACATGACCTCGCTCGAGCAATTGCGCCAGGCGGTAGGAACCAGGAGTTTGCCATGACCAAGAAATGTAGGGATGTAAACCGAAACTGGCCGCGGCATGCGCGGCGTTCCGCCATTTTCTCCGCGGCGCTGGCTGCCGCGTTTGCGCTTGCCGGTTGCGGCGGCGCGGGCGAACAGGCAAACAAAATGACTTCGTTCTCCACCACCGAAAGCGCGGCGAGCAAAGCGGAATTATTTTCCTTGCCGACCGATCAAATGTCGCACATTCAGATTTACACCGTCGCCACGGCGCCGCTCGAGCGTATCCTGCGCCTCACCGGAGCAGTAGCCTACAACGGCTACGTGACGACTCCCGTGATCACCCAAGTGGGCGGGCCCGTGAGCCGCATCGTGGTCACGCCCGGCGAGCACGTGACCGCGGGCCAACCGCTGCTGTACGTGGCCAGCCCCGACTACTCGCTGTTGCGCTCTACCTACATCAAGGCGCGAGATGCCTCTCAGCTCGCGGACAAATTTTACAAGCGCGCCCAGGACCTCTTCGCGCACCAAGCCATCGCGCAGGCCGATCTCGAGCAGGCCGAATCCAGCAGCACACAGGCGCAGGCGGACTTGCAATCCAGCGAGCAGGCCATTCGCGTCCTGGGGATCACGAATCCGGAAAGCGTACTGACCGCTCCTTCCTCCGCGGAATTGCCATTGTTGGCGCCGCTGGCGGGAGAAGTGGTGGAACGGCTTTGCTCGCCGGGGGAGTTGCTTCAGGCCGGCGGAACACAATGTTTCACGCTTTCGGACATGAGCAGCGTGTGGGTGCTCGTCAACATCTACCAGAACGACATCGCCAACGTCCACGTCGGCGAAGATGTGACAATCGATAACGAAACGTACCCCGGCGTGGTGCGCGGCAAGATTCAGTACGTGGCGCCGGCGCTCGATCCGACCACGCGGACCCTGCAAGCGCGCATCGAAGCCTCCAATCCCGGCGAACGCCTGAAGAAAGACATGTATGTAACCGCGGAAGTCCACGCCGGAATAATTCCAAACGCGCTTTCGGTTCCCGACGCCGCCGTGCTGCGCGATACCGAAAACATGCCGTACGTTTACCTGCAAACCGGCAGCAACCAGTTCGCGCGGCGCATGGTGACGATTGGCGAAAGCCAGGGCGGAAAAACGCAAATTTTGACCGGGCTGCAGGCCGGCGACAAGATCGTCGGCGACGGCAGCCTGTTCCTGCAATTCCAGAACTCGTTGCAGCACTGAGCCGGGAGCATACACAACCATGATTCATTATTTCGTTCAATTCGCTCTCCGCCAGCGCTTTCTCGTGTTGATGCTGGTTTTCCTTGTCGTCGTGGCCGGCGCTCTCTCTTTCCAGCGCATGCCCGTGGACGCTTATCCCGATCTTTCGCCTCCGATGGTGGAGGTCATCACGCAGTGGCCGGGTCACGCGGCAGAGGAAATCGAACGCCTCGTGACGCTGCCGATTGAAGTCGAAATGAACGGCGTGCCGCACATGGAAGTGGTGCGGTCAATTTCGCTCTACGGACTTTCCGACGTGATTATGACGTTTCAGGAAAGCACCGACGATTACTTTGCGCGCCAGGTGGTGTTTGAAAGATTGACGGACGCCCAACTGCCCTCGGGCGTGACGCCGAGCCTGGCGCCGTTGTCCAGTCCGTCAGGGCTCGTTTACCGCTATGTGCTGGAAAGCCCGGATCGCAGCCCGCAGCAATTGAAAACCTTTGAAGATTGGGTCATCGAGCGAGCCTATAAATCGGTCCCCGGGGTAGCCGACGATTCCGGGTTCGGCGGCACGGTGATGCAGTATCAAGTGCTGCTCGATCCCGCGAAGATCTACAACTATCACATCCCCATGCCCCAGGTGCTGTCCGCTCTGTCGGCAAATAACTCGAACGCGGGCGGCGGATTTTACACACAGGGCTCGCAGTTTTTCTATGTGCGGGGATTGGGCCTGGTGACCAAGACCGAGGACATCGGCGACATCGTCGTCGGCAACAACAACGGCGTTCCCGTGCGCATTCGCGACATCGGCGAGGTGACCATCGGAAACGCGCCGCGCCTCGGAGAATTCGGCTTCCAGAAAAATGATGATTCCGTCGAGGGCGTAATCCTCATGCTGCGCGGCGAGCAGACGCAGAACGTCCTTAAGGGCGTGGAGAAAAAGACGGATGAGTTGAATCATGGAATTCTGCCGCCCGACGTCAAAATCCGGCCGTATTACGACCGGAGCGACCTGGTGCGGCTCACGATTGACACGGTCGAGCACAACATGCTCGTGGGGATGACGCTCGTTCTAATCGTGCTGATCTTTTTCCTGGTCAGCTTTCGCGCGGCCGTTATTGTCGCGCTGACGATTCCGCTCAGCTTGCTGTTCGCTTTCATTCTTTTGCACGGGCGGGGCGTGCCCGCCAACCTGCTCTCGATCGGCGCGATCGATTTCGGGATCATCATCGACGGCACCGTGGTGATGATGGAAAACATCTACCGCGAACTCGCCGCGCGCCACGGACAAGACTACAAATTGAACGAGGTAATTCTCGCCGCGGCGCGGGATGTCGACCGCCCTATATTTTATTCCGTCGCGGTCATCCTTGCAGGATACCTCCCCATCTACGCGCTCACTGGCCCTTCCGGAAAACTGTTCCTTCCCATGGCGGAGACGATGTCTTACGCGCTGCTGGGTTCTCTCATTTTCACGCTCACGCTCGTGCCTGTGCTCGCTTCGTACTGGTTCACGCATGGCATCAAGGAGAAAACAAATCGGGCCTATGAATGGTTCCGGGAGGAGTACGCAGCGGAGCTCAACTGGTGCCTCGACAATCCGATTTTGACGATGGTGCTGGCCACGATTATTTTCGGCGCTTCCCTGCTCCTGATCCCCTACATCGGCGGCGAGTTCATGCCTCATCTGGATGAAGGAGCAATGTGGGTCCGCGCCACGATGCCATACACGATATCCTTCGAGGAAGCGTCGAAGTTCGCGCCGCAAATCCGCAACATCCTGATGTCTTATCCGCAGGTGACGGAAGTTGGATCGGAATTGGCGCGCCCTGACGATGGCACCGATCCCACCGGATTTTTCAATTGCGAATTCTACGTCGGGCTGAAGCAGTACAAGGACCCGGTGTGGCAGCAAGGAACGATCCGCAACAAAGCGGAACTCACCGAAGATCTTCAGAAAAAACTCGCCGGCTATCCCGGCGTGATTTTTAACTATACGCAGCCGGCTGAGGATGCCGTGGACGAGGCCCTCACGGGCCTCAAAAGCGCGCTCGCGGTGAAAATCTATGGAGAGGATTTACAGGTCCTGGAAGCCAAGGCGGTCGAGATCAAGCGCGTACTTTTGCAAATCCCCGGTTTCACCGAGCTGACGGTGGTCCGCGAGCTGGGCCAGCCCACTGTGCAGATCGACGTGGATCGCGAAAAAGTCGCCCGCTACGGCATCAATGTAGCTGACGTCGAGGGCGTCATTCAAGCCGGAGTGGGCGGCCAGGCGGCTACGCAGGTCATTCAGGGCGAGCGTTTGTTTGACCTGGTCGTGCGGATGAAACCTCAATACAGGTCCAGTACGCGAGCGATCGGCAACCTGCTCGTGCCTACCCCGTCGGGGCAACAAGTCCCGATTTCCGAACTCGCCACCGTCCGCCAGGGAAACGGCGCCTCGTTCATTTATCGCGAAAATAATTCACGCTACATCGGCGTGCAGTTCAGCATTGAGGGTCGCGACCTGGCGCGCGCGGTGGACGAAGCACAGAAAGCCGTGAGCCAGTCGGTCGCGCTGCCGCAGGGTTACACACTCGCCTGGGGCGGAGAATACGGCGAATACGTCGCGGCGCGGCAACAATTCGCCATTATTGGACCGCTCGCGCTTCTGCTGATTTTCATGATCCTGTTCGCGCTGTACGGAAACCTCAAGTTCCCGCTGACCGTGATGATCGGCGTGGTGATGACGGAGCCGGTGGGCGCACTGTTGGCACTGAAACTCACCCACACTCCATTTAGCGTCTCCTCCGTGCTCGGCCTTCTCGTCCTTTTAGGTGTCTCGGCGGAGACGGCGATTATCGATGTTTCTTACATCAACAAACTTCGGCTGGAGGGGCAGGGCATACGAGAAGCGACTCTGGATGGATCGCTCATACGGTTGCGGCCCATCATGATGACCGCGCTGGTCGCCTGCCTGGGTCTCTTGCCTGCCGCCCTTTCCACTGGAATTGGGTCGGATTCGCAGAAGCCGTTTGCCATCGTCATCGTGGCGGGACTTGTCTCCCGCCTGTTCCTAGGCCGGATTGTGAGTCCAGTGCTCTACCAAATGGTCGCGAAACCAGGAGACGTGCTGCAAGTGTAGGGGTTCAGACAAATGCCCGAGCCCAGCCGTTACTTTTCGGGGCTGAGTGTCAGACAACACTTTACCCGGACTTAACATCAGGTTACTATTACCGGGGTTTTAGTGCCCAAGCTCAGATCGACCAGAATGACCGCGCGAAAGACAATTCGCTTACTCGGGGTTTCGCTGGCGCTACTCGTGCTCCTGGTTTTCGCCACGGGCGTCGTCAGCGATTGGAATCACCAAGGCCCAAGCGACGACGCGCACTGCCCGTACTGCCACTTGGGCCATCAAACTCCGGTGCAGTTAGAAGTCGCGCCGTCGGTCTCTTTGCTGAAGCCGATTGCTTCTCTACCGTTGCCGGAAGACATTGTTCTGGCTACGGGCCCCGTCTTTTCCCAAACTGCCCCCCGCGCACCACCCACCGCCTAAGCAATAACCAAGCACGAAATCATTCAGATTCCGCGTGCCGCGGCCCTTTTTACGGGCAGCAGCATTCCATTTTGGCCATTGTTTAGCGCCTAGGCGCGATCCGAGGAGGATTGAATGCGATTCATACGAACTCTTAGATTTGCAGCAGTGTTTGCGTTTTTTGTGATTGCCACGCCGTTGATTCACGCGCAAAACTCGGCGTCGCTTTCCGGAACGGTCACGGACCCCACCGGCGCCGTGGTTCCGAAGGCAACGGTCGAGATTCACAACCCCGTCAGCGGCTACGATAGGACGACCTCCACGGATACAAACGGTAATTTCAGCTTCTCCAACATCCCTTTCAACCCCTATCACTTGACCGTCTCTTTGGCCGGCTTCAACCCGTACGCTCAAGATGTTGACATCAATTCTGCTGTGCCCACAGCTCTGAAAGTCAGCTTGAGCCTCGCGGGAACCAAGAGCGAGGTAACGGTGGAAGCGTCGGCGGTAGACTTGCTTGAAAACACGCCGACCGAGCATACCGACGTGGACCGCAATTTGTTCGAGGAACTTCCACTCGAGAGCGCGTCTTCCTCAATCAGCTCGCTGATCACGCTTTCCGCCCCGGGAATCACCGCGGATTCGAACGGACTGTTTCACGGTCTAGGCGATCACGCGGAAAATTCGTTTTCCGTGGACGGCCAACCGATCACCGACCAGCAGAGCAAGATCTTCTCGAATCAAATTCCCACGGATTCCGTTCAATCCATGGAGGTGATCGAAGGGGCGCCGCCGGCCGAATTTGGCGGTAAGACCAGCGTAGTCGTCAAGGTGACCACCCGATCGGGCCTCGGCGTCACGCAGCCGACAGGCGATGTGACCACTTCCTACGGAAGCTTCGGCGCTGCAACCGCCGCCTTCGATTTTGCCTGGGGGGGGCCGAAATGGGGCGAATATCTCTCGGTGAGCGGATTGAATAGCGGCCGGTTCCTCGATGGGCCGGAATTTGCCACGCTGCACGACAAAGGCAATGAAGAGAACATATTCAACCGCGCTGACTACAAGCTTACTGACAAGGACACGATCCAATTCAATTTGCAATTCACCCGTTCCTGGTTCCAAAATCCCAATACGTGGAACCAGCAACTTCAAATCTGTACGGTCCTATCCGCATTGTGCGGCAGCGGCGGCGTATATAATTCCACCATCCTCAACCCTCTGACTGGCAATCCGCTGGGGCCGACCGATCAGGTCTCGCAAATCAGAACATTTAACATTGCGCCGACGTGGGTGCGCCTGTTGAATAACAATACCGCGCTTACCATCGGCGCTTTTGTGCGACACGACCAATATAACTATTACCCAAGCAACGATCCTTTTTCCGACATCGGTGATCTTCAGGACGAAACCGTCTCTCAGCTCAGGTTCCTGACGAATGCTGGCATTCACGCTGACATTTCCTACGTGAAAGGCGTCAACAACCTCAAGGTGGGCGGCGTATATCAACAAACTTTTCTTACTGAGAACGACACCTTTGGAATTGTGAATCCCGGCCTCCTTCCCGGACTCGGCTGTCCGGATCCGACGAACGCCATCTGCACTACGCTGGGGCCCTACGACCTGACCAACACCACGACGGACCCAAGCGGGGCGCAATACCATTTTCGCGGCCACACAGACGTCAAGGAGATCGCGCTCTATGCGCAGGACACCATCACCAAAGGGCCTTGGTCCATCAATCTTGGGCTTCGCGGTGATTTCTATAACGGTCTTCAAGCCGCTACCAAACAGGCGGAGCCTCGCGTCGGCGTCGCCTATAACATCAAGAAGACGAATACGGTGCTCCGTGTTTCGTACGCTCGCACCATGGAAAGCCCGTTCAATGAGGACCTGATCCTCTCGGGCACCGGGTGCACCGATCCCGTAGTCAACGCGATCATGACCGTCGCCCAAGGTTTCTCCTGTACGACTTCACCGCTCACTCCAGGCTTTCGCAATGAATTTCATGCTGGACTGCAACAGGCCTTTGGCAAACATTTCGTCCTGAGCGGCGAATACATTTGGAAGTACACGCACAACGCGTACGACTTCAATATCTTCGGCGCCACTCCCATTTTTCTCCCCATCGAATGGGCCAGTTCCAAAATCCCTGGATTTGCCGTTCGCGGAAACTTTCCGGAGTGGCATGGTTTGACGGCTTTTATCGTGCTGTCGCACGTCTCCGCGCGATTCTTCCCGCCAACCGTCAGCGGAATCGCACCGCCTCAGCCGCCGGGCGTGTTTCGCATCGACCACGACGAGATTTTCAACCAAACCACGCACATTCAATATCAGCCATTTAAGCGGGGTCCATGGATCGGCTTCAACTGGAGGTACGACAGCGGGTTGGTATCTGGTGCGGTGCCCTGCCAGGCGATGACCGCAACGTGCGGATTTTCGACCTCCGCTGCCGATGGGGGAGCCCCGCCGCCTGGGGTCACGATTCCACAGGGAAGCATAGGCATGTTCAACGGCATTACCGGATTGCCTTTAACCGCGGACCAGGAGTTCCAGGCTGGGCTGACCTGCAACGGCGTGCACGCTACCATAACGTCGCCCTTGCCCACCTTCTGTCCTGCATCTCAATTCGGCTCCAATCTGGTGAAAGTACCGGCGCCGTTCACCGAAAATGACGACCACAACCCACAGCGGATCCAGCCGCGCAGCCTCTTTGATCTCGCCGTGGGCCAGGACAACCTCTTCCACGGTGACCGTTACAAGTGGAGCCTGCGCTTTACCGTCGTCAATCTGACCAACAAATTGGCGCTGTATAACTTCCTCTCCACATTCAGCGGAACCCACTACGTCACGCCGCGCACCGAGACGGCAGAGTTAGGCTTCCACTTCTAAGCCGCGGTTTGGTTGCCCCCGGGCGGTCCTTCGTTTAGGGGATCGCCCGGGTATCGCATTTCGGACCGTCCAGTTCCCTGGTTGGGGAGAGGCAGACGGAATGAGCTCCGGTCGCAATAGCGATGGAGGATACGTTCCTAGCGGAAGGAGCTGGAACATGGCAAGCCAACTAGGATATGCGCAGCGCGACGCAAAAAAGTTGGAGGCGCGCCGGTTTGCGGCCGTGGCTCGCTTGAAGCGAGGCGAATCCACGGCGGCAATCGCACGCTCTCTGGGTGTCTGCAGACAATCGGTCCAGCGATGGGCCGCGTGGTATCGTTTGCGCGGTGACGAAGGACTGCGCCACCGCCCAAAGACTGGCGGTCCCCGCCCGAAGCTGGCTCGTGACAAATTGGCGCAACTCCCCACCCTGTTGGCTCAGGGACCGTCCGCGCATGGATTCGACACGCCCGTCTGGACCACCGAACGCATTGCCGGTCTGATCTGGCGCTGTTTCCGGGTGCGCTATTCCCGCGATTATGTGAAACACCGATTGATGCCTCGCTTGGGTTGGAAGTGGCACAAACACACTTGGCTGCCCGCGAGGCCCAGCGGCAGTGCGCGCACATGACGGCCTCACGGCGGGTCGATTCCGTCGGGACAGTGATCGCGCGTTGTTGCCGATTTCATGATGGATTCCGAAATGGTCCTGATATACCATATCCCGGTATGGTATAGAGGAGCCGCCGCATGGCCCTCACTTCCAAAGGCGCCGTCACCAGCCGCGAGAGGAGTTGACGCCGTGTCACAACCCGCCGTCAAAGAAACACGAACCGAAACCCGGCCGCTTGCGACTCCGGAAGCTATAGCCGGGAAGCCGCAGGCAGATCACGCCGAGGAGCACGAGGAATCCCAGGGGCTAGACTGGCTTGAAGTCGGCCGCGTCTTGTTCGTTGCAGTGGCTGCCGTGTCGATTTGGCTCCTGCGCGGGTCTTCGATTCCCTACCTAAGCGTCATTGGAGCGATTTGCGCGCTGGCCGGCGGCTATCCGATCTACCACGAAGCGTTCGAAAATATTGTGCAACGGCGGATGACGATGGAGCTGTCGATGGCCATCGCCATCGTGGCCGCTCTGGCCATCCGGGAAACATTTACCGCGCTGGTGATTACGCTGTTCGTTCTGGCCGCGGAAATCCTCGAGGGGCTCACGGTAGGGCGCGGACGGAATGCAATTCAGCGTTTGCTCGATTTGCTTCCAAACATGGCCACGGTGAGGCGCGGGACCGAGTGGAAGGATTGCGCCATCGAGCAGGTTCGCGCGGGCGATGCAGTCTTGGTGCGCCCGGGCGGGCGCATCCCCGTGGACGGAACCGTCGTGTCGGGCAACTCGTTCGTCGACCAGGCAGCCATCACCGGAGAGTCCCTGGCCGTTGAAAAGCTGCCGGGCGCTGGAGTCTATGCCGGGACGATCAATCAATCCGGCGCACTCGAAATCCGCGTCGAACGATTGGGGCGCGACACGACATTCGGAAAAATCATTGAGGAAGTCGAACGCGCGGAGAAATCGCGCGCTCCGATTCAGAAGACAGCCGACCGGCTCGCGGGTTATCTCGTATACTTCGCCCTCGGCGCCGCAGCGCTGACATTCCTGATCACGCACAATATCCGCTCCACGATTTCCGTCGTGATCGTGGCCGGCGCCTGCGGGATCGCGGCCGGCACGCCGCTCGCGGTCCTCGGAGCCATTGGCCAGGCCGCGCAGAAAGGCGCCATCATCAAGGGCGGTCTGTATTTGGAAGTTCTTTCGCGAGTGGACACGGTGGTCCTCGACAAGACCGGCACATTGAGCTACGGAAGCGTGGACGTTCTCGAAATCCAGCCTGCCTTTGGGGTGAGCGAAGAAAAATTGCTCGTCGCAGCCGCAATTGCCGAATCTCGTTCCGAGCATCCTGTCGGAAAGGCGATTCTGAATAAAGCCAGGGAACTGAATTATGCGTGGCGCGACCCAGACCAATTCGAATACGCTCCGGGGAAAGGCGTCATTGCGCACCTCGATGGAAGCGAAATCGTTGTTGGGAACCGGCTGTTCTTGCTGGAACGGGGAATCGGCCTATCGGCGTGGACACCCGATCCCACGGGATCTGTAATCGGCGTGGCGGCCAGCGGCCAATTCCTGGGAGCGATCCGAATCGGAGATACGTTGCGCCCGGAAGCCATTGACGCCATTTCCGCGCTCAAATCCCTGGGACTGAGAACGGTTCTGCTGACCGGCGACGTTCGAACTGTCGCGGAATCCGCTGCAAAGGTCCTCGGTGTCGATGAACTCGGCGCGGAAATGCTTCCCTCCCAAAAAGTGGACCGCGTTATGGCATTGATCCAAGAGGGTCACACCGACGTGATGGTTGGCGATGGAATCAATGACGCCCCGGCGCTCATGCAGGCCAGCGTCGGAGTGGCCATGGGGTCCGGCACCGACGTGGCGCGTGAGAGCGCGAATGTGGTGCTGATCGGAAACGATCTGTCAAAATTTGTGGACACGATTCGGATCGCCCGCCAGTGCCGCCGGATTATTCTGCAAAACTTTACCGGCACGTTGGTCGTGGATGGAATTGGGATCGGATTGGCGGGATTTGGCCTCCTTAACCCCCTGCTGGCTGCTTTTATCCACGTCACCTCTGAGCTTGCTTTCATCCTGAATTCAACACGGCTAATCCCTGCTCATCGCACTAGCCCGGCTGTCCAGGCGTACCGTCCCGCTTAACCAGCAGGCTGCCTCCGTCGGTTTTCATAGTGAAAAATCCAGCCGTCTCAGATCTTAGGGAATTAAAGTATCGGCTGGGAATCGCCGATTTATCTCTCCGAGGGGAATCCCTGCATGGATCACGCCGCGCTCTATGTCGCTGGCGAGAAGAATGTTCTTGAGGTTGCTGCAGAGGGGATAAATGGCTACTAGCAAGGACCCAAGGGGCCGAACGGAGCTGGTCACATCGAGTACCACGGTCGACATTGTCTCGATCCCCTGGCACTTCCACGCGGTGAAGTACGATCACCTCGACCAGTTGTTTCTCCCCTTGCTTTCCTCCGCCCAGCAAGCCAACGATATTTTGGGAGTCCGGACTGGCGGCGCCGAATCGGCTCTGAACGCCGCAGCCCATCTCGCCGGCGAACTCTTGCGCGACGTCAGCTTTGCCCCCGTTCGGTCCATGACCATCAATGCAGCCAACGCCTACCTGGTTGATTTCGGTGAAAATTCTTTTCAGGTGGAGGCGAGTATCAGCGCCCAGGATGGACACAGATCGTCCTTGTTTCGCGTGAAGATCATGGGAGCGATTCGCGGGGACAAATTCATGGTTGCGGACCCTGTAACCAAAGCCAGTCTTTTTTCCTTCACGCGATTCGAGGCCAATAAGCCGGAGTTCTTTTCCAGCGAATTTCCCTTCATCGCCCATGAGTCGCGCAAAAACCCCGCCATGTTCGCCGGAGACGATTCCGCGATGGTGCAAGGGGTGATCGATCTAGTCCTCGGCGTCCCCGTAGAAGGGGAGACGATTACGGTCCGCGTCCATAAGCAATCCGACACTCTTTCCGTCGCGGTCAAGAATCCCCTCACCAACGAAACCGTCATGAGCATGCCGGTCGCCGCGCTTGGCAACATCAGCAAGCTGGTGGAAGCCATCGCGCAGCATCTGACCGCGAATGCGAAGGCTCGTCTTGCGCTGGGTCCTGGCGTTGTCCCGCAGAGGAAAGAAGAAACATCCGGTGAAAATAGTGGGACGCCCGAGACCATTCCTGAAGAAGCTCCCGTCTCAAAGTCATCTTCCTGAACTCCATGCTTGCATTGTGCGGCTTCCTCCCCGCCTCCAGTTGAACCCTTCTCGTTACCCCGCGGACCTGCACAGGCAAGCCGGGCACTCATTTCCGAGCAGCCGTGGAAACGATTCGGCGGCGAAGCACTCGCCCGATCCGTGGATTTGCTAGAATGAAATTTGGAGTTGGCCTGCAACGCAGGTGCTGGACGCGACGATCTTTTGAACCAATACTGAACCTCCGGGTGCCCGAGTCAGACGGCCCGTGTGCATGGCCCGCGGCGGATTTCGGTTCGCTGCGGGAAAGCCTAAAGGCCGGCGCAGGGCGCCCACTTTTTACAGGTGGTTCAGGATCGAGCTCCACACGGCGAAGTGGACCGCTCCATTTTTTTGTGGAACCGCACGTTCCCCGGTAGCATATCTTTCGCTAGGCGCGGTCCTCAGGCAGCCGCCGGGCCGGGCAAAGAGAGCAAATGAAAATTCTGTTTATTGGCGACATCGTGGGTTCGCCCGGCCGGGAAATTGTGGTTGACCGGCTGGCCGACATTGTGCAATCCCGCCAAATCGACCTGGTGATCGCCAATGGCGAGAACTCCGCCGCGGGCTTCGGCATTACGCCCCGGATTGCCGATCAATTATTCGCAGCGGGCGTCGAAGTTTTGACCGGGGGAAATCACATTTGGGACCGAAAAGAGATTCTCGAATACATCCCGCAGCAACCCCGCCTGGTGAGGCCGGCGAACTTCCCGGAGGGCAATCCCGGCTCAGGCCTGTACCTGGGCACGGCGCGGAATGGGGTGCCTTACGCCGTGATGGACCTCCAGGGCCGCGTCTTCATGGCCTCAAATGATTGTCCTTTCCGGGCAGCCGATCGGGAGCTTGCCCGCATCCCACCAGAGGTCCGCGTGATCTTCGTGGACATTCACGCAGAAACGACAAGCGAAAAGGAAGCCATGGGATGGTATCTGGACGGACGCGTGTCAGCCGTGATCGGTACGCATACGCACGTGGCCACGGCCGACGAACACGTGCTGCCCAACGGGACCGCGTTCCAGACCGACGTGGGAATGACCGGTCCTCACAACGGCGTCATCGGAATGGACAAGGCTGCGATTTTGCGCCGCTTCTTGGACGGCCAGCCGGCGCGGTTTGAAGTGGCCACCGGCGACGTCCAGATGAATACCGTTTTGATTGACGTGGACGAGACCACCGGCCGCGCCCGAGGAATCGAGCGCCTGCGCTTCCGGACCGACTGAGGCGAACTGATCATGTACCGTTCACGGAGAGCGTTCACGGTGAACCGTCTGCATCGAGTGAGCGCCGTGGCCGCGTTGGCCGCGGTGCTGGCTTTGTTTCTCTCTCTTCCCGCGCGCGCGCAGGAACAATACCAATATGAAAGTGATCTGGTGGCCAAGCGGCAGCTTTATCGCAACGTGGGCGCCGGGTTTCGCGAGATTCGCCGCGGACCGAACGGAAATTATTATCTCCTCACCGCGCCTGCTCCAGCCGTCCTGATTTACGACAAGTCCGGGAAGAGCGTCGGCCAAGTTCCGAGTGTTTCCGCGGCCGCAGCCAAAGGCGCGGCGCTTGTTTACGGCGAATCGTTCGACGTGGACCATGAAGGCCGCGTCGTCGTGTGCGACCGCGGAGCAAAGGCCGTCAAGATTTATTCGCCGGACGGAGCACTGGCCGGCTCGGTCCCGATGTCGGTGCCGGTTTCCGTCGTGTTTCTTCCGGGGGATGAATTCGCCGTGGCCAGTCCAGATGCGGAGCACTTGGTTACCGCGTATGACCTCGGAGGAAAAGTGGTCCGCGATTACGGCGACCGCGAAGAGATCGCCGATCGCGCCGACGTCAACACGCAAGTGAATTACGGTCACCTTGTTGTGGACGATATGGGTAACAGCTATTTTTATTTTGAATACCTGCCGGAACCCACGGTGCGCAAGTTCGACCATGTGGGTTATCTCGCGCTGGAAATTTCCCTAAAGACGCTGGAATTTGAGCCCGCCGCACAGGCCGCCCGCAAGGCCATCGTGCGCTCGGAAGACTCGGAAAAAAGCATCCCTTCCCTGCACCGCATTATCAGCGCCGTTGGCGTGGACCCTCAAACGCAGGAGCTTTGGATCGCCATCGGCACCCTGCTGATGAGATTCGATAAGGACGGTGAGCGATTGTCGAGCTTCCGGACGTACACGCCCTCGGGAGCGCGCCTGGAGCCATCCCAAATCCTGGTGGAGCCCGACCGGCTGCTGATCGGGGCCGACCCTCAGGGAATCTACGAATTTCCAAAACCGGAAAAACTTCCGCGCTGAATTTTACTTCTCCGTAATCTCCGATTCTTCCGCGGTTTATTTTTTCAACTTACATAAAGAGCGCGGAGGCCGGGCACGATTGGTGTCAAACTCAAGGAAATACATGGTTTTATGTATGCGTGCCAAGCAAGATGTTTAGTTTGTTTGAGATAGGTCGTTGTGGAAAAGCTGTGAATCTTCTGTGGGAGGTGCGCGTGCGCTCCCGAAATTTTCACTTGCCGTGAAGCGCGCGTTCAGCGAGAATCCACGCTCGTCTTAGGAAAACCAGTCTCGCAACTGGCACCCCTGTGGACGCCGTGACGCGAACAGGAAGTTAAAGTACCGAGTGGCAGGCCCATTTTGGGCCGATCGGGCGAAGGGGAGAAGGTCACGGGGTTCAACCCAGAAACTGACTGCAGCCACAAGAGGCTCTTGTGGTTGTGTTTATCCACAGTTTTTCCACAGTTGTGGAAATAGCTGGCGCGGGCTTTTTTCGCTTTCTTCCGGTGCGGGCCGTACTTGAAGCCCGCCTACAATGAGGACTTTGAAGGAATGAATTCCTGGGAAAAAATTTTGCAGCATATGGAACGGCGGGTCAACCCGCACAGCTTCGCCACGTGGTTTCGGCCTACGCGTCAGGAAGGAACTGAAAACGGCAGGCTCGTGGTTCGAGTCCCTACGCGACTCTTCCGGAAGCGACTGACGGAAACCTACGGCGAGTTGTTACAGGCAGTTCTAGTCGAAGTGGGCATGAGGGATACGCACCTTGAATTCACGTGCACGGAAAACGAACCTGCGCCTGCGGGAATTCCCTTGAAGCAAACGCGGCTGGATTTCGATTCCGTCGACCACCAACTGAATCCCCGCTACCAATTTGAGTCGTTTGTGGTGGGCGCATCGAATCAATTCGCGCATGCGGCGGCGCAGGCGGTTGCCGAACAGCCTTCCAAGGCTTACAACCCGCTGTTTCTGTACGGCGGCGTGGGGATGGGCAAGACGCACTTGATGCAGGCGGTCGGCCACCTGATCAAGAAGCGCAATCCGGCGGCGCGGCTCACCTATATCAGCGCGGAAAAATTCACCAACGAAGTCATCAATTCGCTGCGCTTTGACCGCATGATCGGATTTCGCGACCGGTTCCGTTCGGTCGACGTTCTCCTCGTGGATGATATTCAGTTCATCGCCGGGAAAGAACGCACGCAGGAAGAATTCTTCCACACGTTCAACGCGCTGTACGACCTCCAGCGGCAGATCGTGATCAGTTCCGATTGCCCGCCAAAGGAAATTTCCGCCATCGAAGAGCGCCTGCGCTCGCGGTTCGAGTGGGGCCTGATCGCGGACATCCAGCCGCCCGACCTCGAAACCAAAATCGCCATCCTCCAGAAAAAAGCGGAAAACGAACGCGTCATGATTCCCGATGACGTCGCCGAATACATCGCCCGGGCGATCAAGTCCAATGTGCGGGAGCTGGAAGGGGCCTTGACGCGGCTGATTGCCTACGCGTCGCTGACCGGCTCCATCTTGAATCTGGTGACGGCGCAGCAGGTCTTGCGCAACATCATCGCCACACAGGAAAAGCGCATCACCATCGACCTGATCCAGAAAAAAGTCGGCGAGCAGTTTGGCCTGCGCGAGCAGGATTTGAAAGTCCGCTCGAACACCAAAGCGATCGCGTTTCCGCGGCAGGTCGCGATGTACCTGGTGAAGCAGCTCACCTCGGCATCGCTCCCCGAAATCGGCCGCCAATTCGGCGGCAAGCACCACACCACCGTCCTCCACTCGATCAACAAGATTGACGCGCTGCGCCGCAGCGACAAGGATTTGAACCGCACCATCAACAAGTTGGTGGATTCTTTCGGCTAACCCTGTTCCTCGGATTTTCTCTCTCTCTTTCTGAATTAGTGGCGCAGGCTTCCAGCCTGTGGGGGTTAGTCCTTGCAAGCACCAAAACCCACAGGCTGGAAGCCTGCGTCACTCAAATCCAATTTCATCGCTCCATTTACGCTGTGTTGAAATCCTGAGCATATTGCTGTGGTCATCCTGTGTAAGGATTGCTGCGGCTGAGGAAAAATTTATCCTCGTCATGGCCCACCAACCAATTCACGTCGATTTATCCTCTCAATGCTCAATTTGCTTTCTCGCGGATGCACAGGGCAAACGCAGCCCTGCTTCTCGATGCGCGCGATTTCCTCATTTCCACAGCGACGGCTACTACTACGGTCTTTATACATCCTATAAAACAGGGTACAGTAGCCCTTCGCAGCAGCAGTAGTGTTTGCGCCTTCCGGCGGAGGAAATCCATCGATGGAATTCAGCGTGAAGAAGTTTGACCTGCTCAATGAGCTTAGCCTGACGCAGGGAGTCGTCGAGCGGAAAACCACGATTCCGATCCTCGGCAATCTCCTGTGCGAAGCCTCCGGCAACCGCATCACGCTGACGGCCACCGACCTCGAGCTTTCCATCCGCACCTCGTGCGAAGCCAAGGTAAAAAAAGAGGGCGCCGGAACCATCCCCGCGAAAAAACTCCTCGAGCTCGTGCGCCTCTTGCCGGAAGGCGAAATCCGCTTCAAGCTGCTTGAAAATCATTGGGTGCAAATTCTCGCCGACCGCAAAACCTATAAAATGGTCGGAATGGCCAAGGATAATTTTCCGGCGATCCCCGCGTTCCCGCACCCCATCGCTAAAATTCCCGCGACCATATTGTCGTCGTTGATCGCCAGGACGGCCTTCGCGATCTCGAACGAAGAGTCCCGCTACACGCTGAACGGCGCGCTCTTGCTGCTGAAGCCCGAGATGATAACCATGGTCGCCACCGACGGCCACCGCCTGGCCGTGGCCGAGATCGATCACAAATTCGAAGGCTTGACCCGGGAAGTACGCCCCCTCGTCCCCAAAAAAGCGCTGGCGGAAGTGCAGCGCCTTGCAAGCGAGGCGGGCGAAGATGCTGAGATTGAATTCGCGCTCGACGAGAGCCATCTTTTCTTTCGCGCCGGGGAACGCCTCTTAATTTCGCGAATGCTCACCGGACAATTCCCGAATTACGAAGCCGTCCTGCCGCGGGACAACAACAGAAAAGTAGTGATCGAGCGCGGAGAATTGAACGACGCCGTCAAGCGCGTCGCGCAACTTGCGGACACGCGCTCCCACGCGGTAAAGCTTTCCGTCTCCACCGAAGGCATCGAAATTTCCGCGTCCAGCCCCGAATATGGCGAAGCCAAAGAAACAATCGAGAAGGAATACAAAGGCGAGCCGATCGCCATCGGCTTCAACGCCCAGTACATGATCGATTTCCTAGCCGCCGCCCCCGAAGGCCCCATCAGCCTCGAACTAAAAGACGAGCAATCCGCCGGACAGATGCGCCCCCTCGCCGATGAGGCCTACCGCTACCGCTACGTCATCATGCCGATGCGGATTTGATTCCCTTTTTGCGTCATTTCGTTATCACTGGCGTTGTAGTCTTTGATCGTTAAACCGAGGATTCCGATATCTGCTCAAACCTTTCAAGGAGAGCCTTGATCTCTGCCTCAGCAAAGTTTTGGCAGTCGGAGTAAAGCTTCGTCAACAATAGTGGAAGCGTCCGTGCGAGAGACGGGAGAACGTGCTCAAATTCTGAAAATGCACGACGAAAAGAACGAACTCTTTCCAAATTTTCTATCAATCGCGCTCTTCGGTCCACCTCATTTTCCCAGACGCTATTCCAATACAGGCAAGTAAGGCAGGACGCGGCGCAGCGGCTACCGTCATGAGATAAAAATGATTCCCAGCCGGTCGTCGCAAGAGAAAGGACTTTTTGCGAATCGTCCCGGCGCTTTTCACTGTTGCATTTCCTACACGCCACCAACACGTTGCCGGGAACGTGGAGGCCTGCCCGATAACGATTCATGCCGTCGAGATGCTCAATCACGGATAGCGTATCCGCTAAGTCGCGGGAGCAATATGGGCATCGGTTATTGAACATCCTTCGGACAAGTTCCGCGTATTGTTCACTATCAACTCTAATCGGCCACTTTTGGCTGATCCTACGGCTCAATTCGTGAAGAAACATGCTCACAAGCTTGTTCGCCACGTCAGATTTGGCCCGCCGCGTTGCAGTGCGCAATTGTGAGGTGGGATCTATCACGCTTTTTCATCCCCGAGCAGCCAATGGGCGTCGACGCTCAACACATGTGCGAGGGCCTTAAGTTCGTAATCGAGCACGTGTCGATGATTGTTTTCGATTTTGGCAATCGCGGCTCGGTCGAGCTGAATACCGAGTCGAGCGAGCTTTCCGGACAGGGCGTCTTGAGTAAGCACTGGCTTACAATTTTGGCGCGCTTCAGCCACGCGCCTGCCAATGATGTTTTTCCCCACCGGCTTCTTGATCACACGGAGAGAGTACCTTCTGTAAAAGCCGATAATGTTCTAAACTAGAACATTAAGGCGCGGGGCACTCAGAAGAGAAGGCGGTGCAATTTTCGAAAGGAAACTTGGATGAGGACTGAAAGAATGAAAGCGCGAAAGTACGGATTGAGCAAGCAACCAAAGTACGAAAAGCTTCCTTGGCCGGGGTTGAGGGCCAACGACCGCCTAAGTCGGGTCGTAACACGCGCGGTGAAGGCGGCCAAGGAGGCAAGAGAAAGGAATATGTGGGCAAAAAAGCAGATTGCACGGGTGCTTGACCACGTCCTGCCACAAACTGCGATGAGACTGGTTTTCCACGAGATGAGCCGCCGAGGAAGACCTGTCCCCCGATTCGCAAAGTGTCTGCTCAAACTCCTCCAAGACTAGAACCTATAGCCGAGACGGCTGAGCATGTGCCGATGCCTCAGATTCACAAATTGCGGCTTCATATATATTAATACATAAAATTATATATAAAGAAATATATAGACGATTGCCCTCCAACTGCCCAGACTGGATTTCACCCACGAACAGAACCCGTTCGAAGCACGGATTGAAAAAGAAGCCTTGATGTAATCAGTTGAATATAAAGGGGTTAATTGTTGGCATTTGGCGTTCCGGCCCTTGAGAAAAAGCCTCATTCAGGGTAGAATAAACACGGTCAGACGGTTCTTTGGTTTCCTCCAGTACGGCACGTCGGCCAGGCTGGCAGCGCCCCTGATTTGCATGCCCGCGCCAGAGTATGCCCTTCACCGCTACTCGCAATTCAGGGTGAACGGGGACACTGCAAAGCCTGGAGGAAAGCAGTCTTCGCCGCGTCCGCTTCCGCTCGATCGGAATCCGGACGGGATGGAGCAGAAACCCTTCGAGCCCCGGCAGCGAGAATTCGCCGAGGGCCACAGGGTAAGGTGACGGTCGAATCGATCGTTGAGGGCTTTTCAGCGAGCCCGCCAACAAAGTTAAAAGACTGCGCCTTTCCCGCATGCGGTGTTGCACGCCGTCGCCAGAGCTTTGGCGGACGGGTGCCAGGGATGAAAACCGTGACAGGCTCAAGCCTGTCCCACAAGGACTCCGCAGGAGCACGCACAACATGGCAGAAAAAGCAGCGGCAGTGGGCAACGAATCCGAACATCGCTATGACGCGGCATCGATCAAGGTGCTGGGCGGTATTGAAGCCGTGCGAAAGCGCCCGGCGATGTACATCGGCTCGACGGGCGAGATGGGGCTGCATCACCTCGTCTGGGAAGTCGTCGACAATTCGGTCGACGAAGCCCTCGCGGGATATTGCGACGAAATCAACGTCGTGGTGCACGAGGACAACAGCGTCACGGTGACGGACAACGGCCGCGGCATTCCCGTGGACATGCACGCCACGGAAAAACGGGCCGCCGCGGAAGTCGTGATGACCGTGCTGCACGCAGGCGGAAAATTCGACAGCGACACCTACAAAGTTTCGGGCGGCCTGCACGGCGTCGGCGTTTCGGTGGTGAACGCGCTTTCCGACTGGCTCGACCTGGAAATCTGGCGCGACGGCGAAGTGTGGGAGCAGTCCTACAACGCGGGAAAACCCAAGGCAAAGCTGAAGGCTACAGGAAAAACGCGCAAGACCGGCACGAAAATCACGTTCCATCCCGATCCCGAGATTTTTGAGGACCACAAATACAGCTACGACATTCTGGCGCAACGCCTGCGCGAGCTCGCCTTCCTGAACAAGGGCCTGAAAATCACGCTGACCGACGAGCGCAGCGATAAATCGGTCGAGTTCCGTTTCTCCGGCGGCATCGCCGAATTCGTCAAGCACCTGAACAAGGGCAAGCAGGTGCTGCACGACTCGCCGATTTACATGGAGGGGAAGCGCGACACGGTCGAAATCGAAATCGCCCTGCAATATAACGACAGCTACACGGAAAATGTTTTTGCGTTTGCCAACACGATCAACACCGTGGATGGCGGGACGCACCTCTCCGGCTTCCGCTCAGCACTGACAAGGACGATCAACAATTTCGCTTCGTCCTCCAACATGCTCAAGGAGCAGAAGGACGAAGTCTCGATCACGGGCGATGACGTGCGCGAAGGACTCGTGGCGGTCGTTTCCGTGAAATTGCCGCAGCCACAGTTCGAGGGCCAGACCAAGGGAAAACTCAACAGCGACATCAAAGGCCCGGTCGAGCAACTGATCAACGAGCGCCTCGGCGAATATTTCGACAAGCACACGACCGTGGCGCGGCGCATCGTCGGCAAGTGCATTGACGCCGCGCGCGCCCGCGAAGCGGCCCGCAAGGCGCGCGAGCTGACGCGGCGCAAGTCCGCCATGGATTCGGGCGGCTTGCCGGGAAAACTCGCCGATTGCCAGGAGCGCGATCCGGCGCGGTGCGAGCTGTTCATCGTCGAGGGCGAATCGGCCGGAGGCTCGGCCAAGGGCGGGCGCGACCGCAAGTACCAGGCCATCCTGCCGCTCAAGGGAAAAATCCTCAACGTCGAAAAAGCGCGCTACGACAAGATGCTGGGCCATGAGGAAATCCGCGCCATCATCACCGCGCTCGGCGCGGGCATCGGCAAGGACGACTTCGACATCGCCAAGCTGCGCTACCACAAAATTATTCTGATGACCGACGCGGACGTGGACGGCAGCCACATTCGCACGCTGCTGCTCACATTTTTCTTCCGCCACATGACCGAGCTGATCAAGCGCGAGCACATCTACATCGCGCAGCCGCCGCTGTACCGCGTGAAGCGCGGCAAGATGGACCGCTACATCCGCGACGAGGATGAATTCAACCACGAGCTGATGTCCCGCGCGACCGAAGACCACGTCGTGAAACCCAAGGAGGGCGGCGCGATCCAGGGCGCGGCGCTCACGAAATTTCTCCTGAACGTGCAGGAATACGTTTCGGCCGCGGCCAAGATGGCGCGCAAGCTGCGCGAGCCGCTGCTCGTGGATTTACTGGCCGCGAACGACTTCGAGAAGAAAACCGATTTCGAGGACAAGAAGGCGCTCGAAAAGCTCTCCAAAGCGATCGGCAAAGCGAAGCTCGACATCGACCCGAAAATCGTCTACGACGAAGAGCACAGCCTCTATGACTTACTCATCCCGGGCAATGCGGCGCGCCCCGGAGACAAAAAAATCAACTGGGCCTTCGCCTCGACGCCGGAGTACAAGCGCCTGCGCACGTCGGCGAACGCGATCAGCGAATTCGATCATCCACCCTTCACCGTGACGCGCAATGGGACCAAGGAAGTGAAGGAAAAGGCGTCTGACGTTCTCGCGTACGTGCTCGAAGACGCCAAAAAAGATTTCACAATCACGCGGTTCAAAGGCCTCGGCGAAATGAATCCCGAGCAGCTCTGGGAAACCACGATGAACGCCGAAACGCGCACGCTGCTCAAAGTGCGCCTCGACGACGCCACAGCCGCCGAGGAAATTTTCTCGACGCTGATGGGCGAAAACGTCGAAAGCCGCCGCAAATTTATCGAGGAAAACGCCCTGGAAGTGGTGAACTTGGATATTTAGTAGACGTTAGTTTTTCGCGCAGTCGGCACTGTATTTGGGGTGCGTTTTGTAGGGCACGGCTTCACAGGCTGCGGAAAAATTCGTCTGTTTGGCAACTGGAGAGAATGCTGCACATCTAAGACGACATGCGCGGACCAGACGAAAAACAAAGCGAAGTATTCAGCTACGTTCCATTGGAACAACGGATTCCCCGCGATCACCCGCTCCGGCGGATTCGGCCGATGGTGGATCGCGGGCTGGAGGAGATGTGGAGTCATTTTGAGGCGCTGTACGCGCGCCGAGGACGACCGTCGATCGCGCCGGAGCGATTGTTGCGGGCGCTGCTGTTGCAGGCGCTGTATTCGATCCGCAGCGAGACGCAGCTGATGGAGCAGTTGGATTACAACCTGTTGTACCGGTGGTTTGTGGGATTGAATCCGGATGATCCGGTGTGGGATGTGACGGTGTTCACGAAGAATCGGGAGCGGCTGATGGCGGGAGAGGTGTCGCAACGCTTGCTGGAGGCGGTGCTGCGGCAAGCGGGGGAACACGATCTGCTGAGCGAGGAACACTTCACGGTGGACGGGACGCTGATCCAGGCTTGGGCCAGCCGGAAGAGTTTCGTGCCCAAGCAGAAGCCGCCGGAGAAAGGAAGCGGATCGCGCGGAAAGAAGCTGCTGCGCGACACGCACGAATCCAAGAGCGATCCCGAGGCGCGGTTGTTCAAGAAGAGCGCTGCGGGGCAAGCGCAGCCGAGTTTTTTGGGACACCTAATAACGGAGAATCGCAACGGACTGGTGATGGCGGCCTTGGCCACGCCATGCGCCACCTCGGCCGAACGAGAAGCGGCGCTGGCGATGCTGGATCAGTGGGGCCGGAGCCCGGGGCGGGTGGACCAGCACACTGTGGCGATCACGCTGGGAGCCGACAAGTTGTATCAGGAGAAAGAATTCATCGCCGGATTGCGGGAGCGGAAAGTGATCCCGCATGTGGCCGAGTACGAACCCAATCCCAAGTGGCCGAACTGGCTGACCGAGCAGGAACGGTGCGACCCGGGCTACGCCATCAGCCAGAAGAAGCGCAAGCTAGTCGAGAAAGTGTTTGGTTGGGCGAAATTGAACAGCATTCTACGGCAGGTGAAGGTGCGCGGAGTGAAGAAGGTGAACTGGTTGTTCCGCTTGTTGGCCACGGCGGCCAATCTGCTGCGTCTCGTGAAACTGATTCCGGCGGTGTAGGTGAAGGCCGTGGTGTCTTCGGAGGGGCGCAACAACCGCGAAACGAAGAGCGGAATAGCAAGAAAAATGGCCGCTGGACTCGAAAAAAAAGTGGTTCGGAAAGCCAAGAACCTAGACTGGCAGATTTTTCCGCAGCCTGTTCAGCCGTGCCGAATGGGGCTTGAACGTGAAGGGCTTTAGCCCCTGGCGGTGCGAAGGTGGCGCAGATCGCGCGGCGAGTACGCCAAGCCGGCGTCTATTTTGCTACGACGGACACTTGGGAGAGGCATGCGCTCTTCATCAACACGTCGCTGGCAAACATCGTTGTCCAACAGATTGTAGATTGCCGCGATCGAGGATTTTACAAGTTACACGCGTTTGTGCTGATGCCCGATCATTTGCATGTACTCATCACACCGAGCGATGAGACCACGATTGAAAAGGCCATGCAGGTGATCAAGGGCGGCTCGGCGCATCGGATGGGGATTGAAGGGCCACAGCCATTTCCGATTTGGCATCGCGGCTTTCATGACCGATGGATCAGGGACGCGGAGCAATTCTGGAAGGCAAAATCGTACATCGAGCAAAATCCAGTGAAGGCCAAACTAGTGGAAGCAGCACAGCGATACGCGTGGTCTTCGGCGAGCGAAAAAGTTGTGTTGGATCCTAGCCGCTACGAAAGCGCCAGCGGCTAAAGCCTTATGTAGTGATGACCGGACGGCACGGCTTGAAGCCGTGCCCTACAAAGCTTACTCCGGTCTTGCAATTGCCGCGGTTTGCTGGGGGAAATGATCTACCAATTGAGTTGGACGACGCTGCCGGGGCTGCGAGGGTTGGCTTGCTCGGAGTTTCGCGCGGCGTTGACTGCAACGCCGGATCATGAACGCGGCGTGGCGGTTGAGTGCGCGAGCGAAGCTGAGCGCGACTCCTTGCTTAAGGAGCTTGAAACGCACTTCGGCCCACTGAGATTTCTGAACACCGCTGCGGCGTTTGATGGGGTGAAAGATTACGTTGCGCTGCGCGCGGCGCGACGCGGCTAGAGAGATGCCCGTCCGCCGCGGCGGACGGGCGCTACAACTAGAGCACGAAGGACGGATCGATGGCGGACGAACCGAAACAGTCACACATGATCCCGGTCGAAATTGAGGCCGAGATGAAGAAGTCCTACCTCGATTACGCGATGAGCGTAATCGTGGCGCGAGCGATTCCCGACGTGCGCGATGGTTTGAAGCCGGTGCAGCGGCGCATCCTGGTGGCCATGAACGACCTGGGCCTGGCCTCGAATCGCGGCTACCGCAAGTGCGCGAAAATTTGCGGCGACACTTCCGGCAATTATCACCCGCACGGCGAGGCCGTCATTTATCCGACGCTGGTGCGCCTGGCGCAGTCCTTCAACATGCGCTACCCGCTGATCGATGGGCAGGGGAACTACGGCTCCGTCGACGGCGATCCGCCCGCGGCGATGCGGTACACCGAAGCGCGCCTCGCGAAAATCACCGAAGAAATGCTCGCCGATCTCGAAAAAGAGACGGTGGATTTCATCCCGAACTTCGATCAGACGCGCGAAGAGCCCGTCGTGCTGCCCTCGAAAATTCCGAATCTGCTCGTGAACGGCGCGAGCGGCATCGCCGTCGGCATGGCCACAAACATCCCGCCGCACAACCTGGGCGAAATCATCGACGCCGCGGTCCTGCTTATCGACAAGCCCGAAACTTCGCTCAAGGAAGTCATGAAGCTGGTGCCCGGTCCGGACTTTCCCACCGGCGGATACATTTCCGGCGCCGAAGGCATCCTCTCGGCTTACAAGGGAGGGCGCGGCAGCTTCACCATGCGCGCCAAGGCCGCGATTGAAAGCGTCGGCAAGGACCGCGAGAACATCGTTGTCACCGAAATTCCCTATCAGGTGAACAAGGGCCGCCTGATCGCGCACATTGCCGAACTCGCGAATGCCAAAAAGATCGAAGGCATTTCCGAGGTGCGCGACGAATCCGACCGCGAAGGCATGCGCATCGTGATCGAGGTCAAGCGCGGCGAAGAGCCCAAGCTGATTCTCAACCATCTCTACAAGCACACGCAGATGCAGGAATCGTTCGGCATGATCCTGCTGTCGATCGTCGGCGGGCAACCGCGCGAGCTGGGCCTCGTACCGATGCTGAAGCTGTTCATCGACCACCGCGTCGAGGTGGTGCGCCGGCGCACGCAGTTCGAGTTGCGCAAGGCCGAAGCGCGCGAACATATTCTGGTCGGCTACCATATTTCGCTGGATCACGTCGATAACGTCATCAAAATTATCAGAGGGTCTGCCAGCCGGGCGAACGCGCGCGAGAATTTGCACGATTTTTTTGAAAATAAAGAAGTCAAGATCCTGACCGCAGGCAATCGAACCGAGACTCTCAAAGGCATCAAACTCGATCGCAAGAAGTACGGACTCCTCGATGTCGGATTCGGCGCTGCTCAAGCCGGCGCTGGGATTGGCCTGAGCTACGCGCAGATCGACGCCATCCTGGAACTGCAGTTGCACAGACTGACGCGGCTTTCCGTCGACGAAATCCTGAAGGAGTTGGCCGAGATTCGCGCGCTGGTCGCCGAGCTGAAGGAAATTCTGGCCAGCGAAAAGAAGCTGAAGGCCGTGATCGTGAAGGAACTGCGCGAGGTCCAGAAAGATTACGCGGACCCGCGCCGCACGGAGATCGTCGAGAACGTCGAGGAGATCAAGCTCGAAGACCTGATCGCCGACGTGGACATGGCCATCACCGTCAGCCACGCGGGCTACATCAAGCGCACGCCGGTGGACGTGTACCGCCACCAATCGCGCGGCGGAAAGGGCCGCATCGGAGCGAAAACGCGCGACGAAGATTTCGTCGAGTACCTGTTCGTCGCTTCGGCCCACAGCTACATCCTGCTCTTCAGCTCGAAGGGCCGCGTCTACTGGCTCAAGGTCTATGAGATTCCCGAGGCCGCGGCGGCCACGCGCGGCAAGGCGATTTCCAACCTGGTGAAATTTCAGGAGGACGAGCACCTCACCGCCGTCGTGGCCGCGCGCAATCTGGAAGAGGAAGGCACGTTCCTCTTTTTCGCGACGCGCAACGGCACGGTGAAGAAAACCGCGCTCAACGAATTCTCGAACCCGCGCTCGACCGGCATCATCGCCATCAACCTCGACCAGGACGACGAGCTGATCGGCGCGCACCTCACCGACGGCAAGCAAATGATTTTCCTCGCCAGCCACGACGGACAGGCCATCCTGTTCCGCGAAACCGAGGTGCGCTCGATGGGCCGCAACGCCGGAGGCGTGAACGGCATGGATCTCGCCAAGGGCGACTACCTCGTGGGCATGGAACCCGTGCAGCCCGATTTCGAGATCATCAAGAAGGAAGCGAAGGCGGAAACGCAGAATCTCGACGAAATCGAGAACGAGGCGATCAAGGATTCTCTCACGTCCCTGATGCTGACGGTTTCCGAGAAGGGCTTCGGCAAGCGCACGCCGCTCGCCGAATACCGCATCACCTCGCGCGGCGGCAAAGGCGTCATCAACCTGAAATCCACGGACCGCAACGGCCCGGTGGTCGCGGCGCTCCAGGTGACCGAGGAATCCGACGTCATGATCATCACCGAGTACGGCAAGGTGATCCGCGTCCACGCCAACGAAATCCGCGAAGCGGGCCGCTCGACGCAGGGCGTCCGCCTGCTGCGCCTCGAAGCCGACGACAAAATCGCCGCCGCCGCATCGATTCGCGAAGAGCCCGAGGTCGCGGAAGAAAAGAAGTAGGGGAACCCGGCGCGAACAAAATAAAATGGTGCGCATGAGTGGCGCGCGCGAACCGCTGCAACCGATTTTCACCGCACATCTATTCCCAAGTCTGGAAGCGAGGCTGCTCGAACTTCTGCGCTCGCTCGCGCCGGAAGACTGGGAAAAGCAGACCCTCGCTCCCAAATGGAAAGTGAAAGATGTCGCCGCGCACCTGCTCGACACGCAAACCCGCAAACTGGCCGCGGCGCGCCACGGCTACAAGCCTGAAAACTCCAAGAAACCGTCTCCTGATCAACTGGTCGCGTTGATCAATCACCTCAATGCCGAAGGCGTCCGCGCGTACAGCCAGTTGAGCCCGGACAAATTGATTTCGTGGATGGAATCCGCGTCGCGGGACAGCGCGAAGTATCATCGGTTGATCGATCCGTTTGCTCGGGCGATGTTTCCGGTGAGCTGGGCGGGCGAGGAAGAGTCCGCGAACTGGTTTGACACGGCGCGCGAATTCACCGAGCGCTGGCACCATCAACAGCAGATTCGCGTTGCCGTAAATAGACCGGGGATCATGACGCGCGAGTTCTACTTTCCTGTTCTGGACTGTTTTATGCGCGCGCTGCCATACGCCTACCGCAGTGTCGCCGCACAGGCCGGATCCCTCGCGCAATTCCAAATCAAAGGGGAATGCGGCGGAAGCTGGTACCTGTACCGCGACGGCAAGCAGTGGACATTGATTGCTTCACCAGCCGGAGAAAAGATCGCGGAGACAACGATTCCGCAAGAGATTGCCTGGCGCATCTTCACAAAAGGAATCGTGCCGGAGGAAGCCAAAATTCAAGTGCATGTCACCGGAGATGAAGCAGTGGGTCTCCACATCCTCAACATGATTTCGATTGTGGGTTGAGTAGCACAGACTTCAGTCTGTGGGTTTTCGTCAGCAAGCCCGGATTGATAGACTGCGAGAGCCAAGCATCCACTGGCCACACAGTGCCGAGATCTCGCTCAGCATCAAAATTTTGCCAAGTTTCTGTGGAACCCCACAGGCTGAAGTCTGTGCTACTCAAAATCATTTCGCTTCGAGGTAGTATCCCGGCCGCGTGCGAACTTTCACTCCCGGGCGGTCCACGGTAACTTTGATCTGGTGATAGCCAGGCGCATCCGAACCGGTGGGTCGATAGCTCAGCATGTATTGCGAGTTGAGTTCGCCGCCAATGGCGTCGACCGCATTTTCGATTTTGCTGTCCCGGAACGCGGATTGATACGTCCCGCCCGTGGCCGTGGCGGCGACCTCGAGCGGACGATCCTTCACCACCGCCGTGGCATTCCGCACGGCCCACTCCGCCAGACCCAGGAGATCGATGTTACCGCCGTATTGCTGTTGGCTGGTGGGCGTTTGCGCCGTGCCCGGAAACGACGGACCGCCGAACGTGCCGGGAGGCGTGGCCGAACCCGGGCCGGCCTGCGACGCCGGCGCGCGCAGCCCCGCCGCAGTGGTTGAAAGCCCTACGCTATAAATCACAATGTTCGAAAGCTGCGCCTCGCGCAGCACGCGGCCGAGTCTTTCCTCGCTCCCGCTATCGCTGGCTTCGCCCACGACGACGATGGCGCGGCGCTCCCCGATCGGGCGATCGCGCAGCAGTCCGACGGCGGAGGCGAGCGCGTCGTAGAGGTGAGCGCCGCTGTTGCCGGGCTTCAAATTGGCGATTGTCTTCTCGATTTTGTCGTTGTCAGTGCTGAATGGCAGCAAGGTGTTGACGCTGTTGTCGTAGCTGAGGACCGCGGCCTCTCCCGAGGGGCCGACCACAGTTTGCGTGAAGACAATCGCGGATTTCTGGATGGCGGGCAATAGCGGCGCGATGCGCGAACTGGTCTCAAAGACGAACACGGCTGAGACCTTCTCCCCGCCTAGATCGAATGCTTCGATTGTCTGGTCGACTCCATCGTCGAGGATGTGGAAGTCTTTTTGCTGAAGGTCGAGGATGGGCTCGCCCTTGGCGCCGACCACGACCACCGGCGCCGTCACGAGCGCGACCCGGACGCGAATCGTGCCTTCCGGCGCTTGCTGCACGGGCGTGCCCGGCTTGGGAGCTATAGGCCCCTGCGTTTGTTGAGCGCGCGCGGGCAGAACCGCAAACACGATCCCCGCTGCGAGTGTGGCCAGGTAAACTGCAAGAGTTCGTCTCAGAGTCATTTAAACCCCAGTCTACTACGTTGGAAGCGAAAACGCGCCACCGCGTTGGCCGAGCCCGGAGGGTCTAGGCTCTACGCGCCGCCAAAGCCCGCCGAAAGCGAGTGTAAGAACGGAACACATCCAGGCCGTCTCACTGGCGTTTCCGCTCGGCGGTTGCGTAGAATGTCAAATTGCAGTCACGTGCAGTGGAGGATTAATGAGCCGCAGGCGCCGTCAGAAAGAAATCGAGCCGCCCTATCGCGATCCAATTTTTATGGAAAGCTTGCCGGCGCGCCCCGTGCGCATCACGACCGAATATATCGACCCGCTCGAGCGGCTTCGCCGTGAGAAGGTCGGCGACACGATCGTCATGTTCGGGTCGGCCCGCATCCTTGCGCGCGATCAGGCGATGGCGCACATCCACAAGCTGCGAAAAGAAAAACGGCGTCACGCCACGCTGGAATACCGGGCCGCCCTCCGCGACGCGAAATCGGCCGTTCAAATGTCCCGCTACTACGAAGAGGCGCGCGAGCTGGCGCGAAGAATCACCTCCTGGGCGATGTCGCTCGGCGACCATCCCCGTCGCTTCGTGATCTGCTCCGGCGGAGGCCCCGGAATCATGGAAGCGGCCAACCGGGGCGCGACCGAGGCGGGAGGGAAATCCATCGGCCTGAGCATTGAGCTGCCGCACGAACAGCGCCCGAACGACTACATCAGTCCGGAACTGAGTTTCATGTTTCATTATTTTTTCATGCGCAAGCTATGGTTTGCGCAGCTCGCCAAGGCGCTGATTATATTTCCTGGAGGTTTCGGCACCATGGACGAGCTCTGGGAAATGCTCACGCTGATGCAGACCGGGAAATTGCACCGGCGAAATTTGATTTTGATCTATGGGCGTGAGTATTGGGACCGCGTGCTCGACTGGAAACACATGCTGCGTTGCGGAACCATCAACAAGCACGAATACGGCTTGCTTCAGTTTGCCGATACGGTGGATCAGGCTTTCGATCGCGTGCGCGACGACCTCGAGAGACATCACCTCGAACCGGACTCGCTGCTGCAATAGTTCGCTGGAGGATGGATCCGTCGAAACTGCCGGATGCCAACAGAAACAAAAACGGGCCGCCTCGATGAAATCGGGGCGGCCCGTTCTTGTAGCTGGAGGAGCGAATCCGGAAACTTAATTCTTGCTTGGCACCAGATCGTCCGAAAATACGCCTTCGAACCGGCGCTTTTCGTCCTGGTCGTGCAGCAGGACCACGGGAGCAATCCGCAACGAATGACGGCACGAGTGGCAGGCGGCCATTTCCCCTTGCAGGTCCTGCAGGAAACCATCCGTGAAATGATATTGATCGGGGGTGCGTCGCGCCGCCTTTACGCCGTGCTCACCGCAGTACGGACAGGTGTATTCCAGGGTGTCCTCTTGCGGATCGCGGCCCAGCGCGGCCCAGCCCGTGTATCGGATCCCAACAGCTTCTTTCGAAGGAAGACGCATGATCTTGTACCTCGCCAAAATATGGAAACTGCATATGTGATGCATGAACATCGGAAATTGGTGCATAAAAAGCGAATACTTGTAATACATTGATACTAATAGGCATAACTCTACTTGGCAGGCGGATCACTCCGAAATCGGCGCTTCGGGGAACCCGGCGAACAGAACGGTGTCCAATTTAGCGAGAGCGCGCTCCTCAAAATCCCTGCAAAAGCTGGCCCTGGCCGCTGCGGTGGCCACGGTTGGCGGAATTGAGGAGTGTCCATGCAAAGCACAGGAAAAGGAAATCCCTGCCCAGAACAGGCGAGGTCTGGCCTAACGCTTGGCCGCTGCCTGGTCGAAGGCGATCCGGATGCAACATTGCCCTCTCGCCGCAGCCGCCGCAGGGCCTTTGGACTATCGCTCGCAATCGAAACCTCGCTACTGATGGCGCTTGTGGCGGCCCCACTACTCACCAGCGTCGCGGGGCCCCAAATTCACCAGGTCGTTCCACCCCAGCTGACATTCTTTGACGTGTGGCGCCGGCACAACCCAGCGCCACACGCCGCAACCTCGACAACAGTGCGCAGACCCGAGATTCCCAATCCATTTCCGCCAGCTGCGCCTCCCGTCACGATCGTGGACTTTCGGCGTGAGGAAGAACCGGAGGTCCCGACCTTGGATTTGCCCGGAGAATATGTGCCGGGAGCCATCCAGATGGCACAAACAGGAAGGACGCTGCCGCCGGTCGAACCTCCCCGCGTCGCGCCACCGGTGCAGCAAGAAAAGCGTCCCGTGAAAGTGAGCGAGGGCGTACTCCAGGCGCAACTGGTCTCGCGCATCGAGCCTCGCTATCCGCTACTGGCTTTGCAAACGCGGCAAGCAGGAACGGTGATCTTGCATGCGATCATCAGCCGTGACGGACGCATCAACGCGCTTGAGGTTGTGAGTGGCTCGCCCTTCTTCGTGCAAGCTGCTCTTGAGGCGGTGCGCCTGTGGCGTTACCGCCCGACCATGTTGAACGGAGAACCGGTCGAAGTCGACACGACGATCACGGTGATCTTCCAGTTGAAGCCCTGAGGGTATGCGGTGAAGGAAAAAAAGGGCCGAAGAAATCGGTGCTTCGGCCCTTGCAATTCCCGGCGCGGGTCCTCCTACGGCGCGCCGGGACACAAAAAGAGACACAACTTCTTATTTCCTTTTTCTACTGTTTAGGATTTTGGGTTCAGCGAATTCCCACAGACCCATTTGAACGTGACGGTGAGGCTTCCCTCAGGGATCTCAAGCCGTCCGAAAAAACGTCCCTCGTAATTTGGGATGCGTGGATTTTGCGGGCCGGTTGCCCGATCGAAAAAAATTTACAGGAGCGGTTCGCGCGCGAAACGGGCGATGATTTCCCGGGCCGATTCGCGCACGCGCACGATTTGTTGCCAATCTTCCGCCGAGGGTGGAGGAGGGATCGGCGGGCAGATAGTAATGATGATGCGTCCGCGGCGCGGCAGCCAGGTGCCGTCCCGCAGCGCGCGCCGCGTCCCGTCGAGAGCGATGGGTACGATCTCGCGCTGCGCGGCGATGGCCGCTTTGAATGCGCCGAGATGAAATGGACGCACCCCGGATTGCGCGCTGAAAGTTCCTTCCGGAAAAACGAAAACGGATTCGCCGCGCCGCAGGGCATCCTCAATTTGTTCCGCCTGCTGCAATCGCGAGCGCGAGTCTTCGCGGCGAAATGAGAAATGGCCGAGCTTGCGAAGGAACGTCCGGAAAAACGGCATGGACATCACTTCCGCTTTGGCGACGAAATGGTAGTCCGTGCCCAGCGCCGCCATGAGCACGACGATATCCGCGTAGCTCGTGTGATTGGCGACCAGCATGCGCGGGATGTTTTCCCGCAGATGCTCGCGGCCGTCGACGCGGACGCGCCATCCCGCCAGTTTCAAATACGCGCGCAGCGCCGCCGCCGTCGTCACGCTCGCCGCGCTCTTTCGCGATGGCGAAATCAATACGTACAGCCATACGGGAAACAGCAACAGGGCAAACATCGCGAGGGCGTAGCATCCGTACGCCACTTGGGCGGTCCGCCGCAGAGCGGAGCGAATTCGTCCGGCGCCGGAGGCCGCCCCAAGACGCGCAAGCTGCAGCCAAACGGGCGGCGCGTCGGAATTCAATTCGCCGGAAAGAAACAGCTGCTTGGTAGCATCGCGGCGCAGCTTTCCGCTCGACGTTTTTGGGATGACGTTCGGTGGAACGACTTCGACCACATTGGGGGGCAGGCCCAGCGTTTCGGTGACCTGCGCCGTGATGGCCTGCGCGAGCCGCGCCCGCGCGTCGCGGTTGCCCTCGCGCGATTCGGCGACGATCACGAGACGTTCGGTACCCGCGACCGGATCGGCCGCTCCGAATGCCACCACGCAGCCTTTGCGCACTCCGGGCACACGCGCCACGGCGTCTTCAATTTCGTGAGGATAAAGATTGTGCCCCGCGTGAATGATGATGTCCTTCACGCGCCCGGTGATGTAGATCTCCCCATCGGCGCGATACGCTCGGTCGCCGGAGTTGACCCATCCCGCCGCCGCGCCCTCGGGAAGGAGCGCCGCCGTCGCGGCCTCGTTTCGATAGTACCCCTGCGTGGTGGAAGGTCCGCGAAACCAGAGCTGTCCCTCGACGCGCTCTCCCACATCGTCGCCACGGTCATTCGCGATTCGCACCTCGTGCCGGGGAATGGGCGGGCCCGCGGAGACGAACGAAATCACATTCGGATCTTCGTTTGAATTGGGCGCGGAAGCGTCCGGCGGCGCCGGCACCGCGCGGCCTTCTTGCTCAAACGCGGCGCGCTCGAGGTGGTCTACGCGCGGCCCGCGTCCCACCGGCGGAATCGTTACGGCGAGTGAAGCTTCCGCCAGGCCGTAGACGGGCAACAAAGTTTCCCGGCGGAAGCCGCAGGAAGCGAATCGCGCTGCGAAGCGGTCAAGTGTCGCGGGAAGGACGGGCTCCGCGCCGTTGAGCGCTGCGCGCCACGCGCTCAAGTCGAGGCCTTGCATTTCTTCATCCGAAACTTTGGCTGCGGCGAGTTCGTATGCAAAGTTCGGAGCCGCGCTGATCGTGCCGCGATAACGATGGAACGCACGCACCCATCGCGCTGGCCTCGATAGGAACGCGAGCGGCGAAAGCACCACCACGGGCAGGCCGAAATACAGCGGCATGAGCCACGCGCCGATCAAGCCCATGTCGTGATAAAGCGGCAGCCAGCTCACGCCGACGTCGTCGTTGCGCAGGCCAAGCGCCTCTCCGATCGCGCGGACGTTGGCCAGCAGATTGGCGTGCGTCAGCATCACGCCCTTGGGATTGCCCGTCGAGCCGGAAGTGTATTGCAGCAGAGCAAGATCCTCGGCGCGCGAATGCAGTTGCGGCCCGAACGGAGCCGGAGCGCGCGATCGGGCCAGTGTCTCGGCTGTCACGACGGCTTCGAGCGACGGTACGAGCGGCTTCAGCAGTTTGGCCACGCTGGCCCCTTCGCGAAACGTCACCAGCAGGCGCGCGCCCGCATTCGCCAGGATCGCCGATTGCCGTTCCGCGTACTCCGCAATCCGGTCCGCGCGAAAGGGCGGATAAATCGGCACCGGAGTTGCTCCGGCGAGCAGCGTCCCCGCGAACGCCAGAAAAAAGTCACGCGACGTCGGCAGCATCAGGGCAACCGTATCGCCGCGCCCGATGCCGCGCTGCGCGAGATCGGCCGCAACTCGCTCGGCTCCTTCAAAAAGTTCGCCGAACGTGAGCGAGGAGCTTTCTCCTTCGTCCTCGTAAAATATCAGGTGGGTGCGAGACGCGTCCACGCGCCCGCGATGCCGCAGGACTTCCTGAAACGTTTCCGCGAAGGGAACTCCTTCCGCCTGGCCAGGAAAGGAGATTTCCGCCGCGCGCACGGAGGCTTCCGCACGCACTCCCAAAGCGCCGGATGAGCCATTCGCTGCGCTCAAAGCGGCGATCAGGTCCTGCACCGTATCCGCTCCGGCCAGCACGTCTTCATCGAGCCGCGTGCCAAACGATTTTTCCAGCCGCAACAGCAATTCGACGCGTTCCAGGCTGCCCAACCCCAAATCGCGATCGAGATGCGACGCCGGGCCGGCCGAACGAAGGGCCGACTCAAACCCCAGCTCGGCGACAAGCTCGCGCACGACTTCGAGAACGCGCTCTTCATCGGCCACCGCGTTGAATTGTCGTACAGGAGACACCATCAGAAGTTCCCCAGGCACAGCGAGCGGACTGGAAGGGCTTTGCTATGAGTAGGCTAACATGCACAGAAAGGGTGTTCAATAGTTTGGGGGCTTGGTAGGACAGCCACTCTTGGCTGTCCACTTAAGTCCTGCTCAGCTTGTCAGGGACAGCCAGGAGTGGCTGTCCTACAACGCCCCGTTCCCGATTCTTCCGTGCCTTGCTAGACTTGTGCGGAAATATCGAGCTATTCAATAGAAAACAAAAAAGGAGACCGAGCATGGGAGTTGTGAATCCGCTGACGAAAGAGCAGGCCTCGCCGGAATTGCAGGACACATTTGAAAAGCTTGCCGCGCGAGCGGGGAAAGTGCCGAACATTTTCGCGACCATGGCGCACCGGCCCGATGTGCTGGCCACGTTTCTACCTTTGTACAAAGCCGTCATCAATGAGGGCACCGTCGAAGCCAGGTACAAAGAACTGGCCTACCTCCGCGCGTCGATGGTCAACGGGTGCGAATACTGCACGCGCGCGCATATCGCTTCGTCCAAACGCGCCGGAGTCACGGCGGAGCAAGTCGCCGCGCTCCCGTTTTATTCGCGCAGCCCCCTCTTCGATGAAAAAGAAAAAGCCACGATCCTCTTCGCCGACCGCGTGACCCGCGGCGCCACCGGTCTCCGCACTCCAGCGCTTCAGGAATTGCGCAAGTTTTACGACGAAGGACAAATCGTCGAGCTGACCCTGGCCATCTGCATGGCCAATTTCACCAACCGCTTCAACGACGCCCTCGAAAATATTCCTGACCTCGGTGTGTAGAGCTGGAACTACCGTACGAGAGTACCGATGCGAATGTAACCCTTGGGCCATTTGCGCGGGCGGGGCTTGCAGGCAGAATGATCGCGTGGTTGAAGCTGTTCGGAGTCATTGCGGGCTTTAAGTAAAGCCCGCGACCGACGGCCGAGGACCCCGATGATTGTCGTAGTCTGCATCTCGATATTTGCTGTTCTGGTCTTCTTGAGTTTGATCGGTTCCGCAGGCAAGCCCGGGTCCCGATAGCTTCGGCTCCACTGCATCCAGATTGAATTTGCCCATGCCCCACGAGCGGCCGGAACCCTCCACCGGCCGCTCTCCCCATTTCAGAACGTCAATGCAGAGCAGGTTTTAGTGGCGCAGGCTTCCAGCCTGTGGGGTTTCGTCCTTGCAAGGACTCACCCCCACAAGCTGGAAGCCTGCGCCACTAAAATTCCCAACCGCCGATTTTTAGGGAAAAAGTTTGCGGGGACGGCTCGTCCCGGTGTGGACCGGGACGAGCGGCCCTGAGGATCGCTCGCGGCGATTACCGCTGCCGTCCGGGCGAACGGCCCGGCGGACGGTAACTGCCCAGCGAGCGAGGACGCATCCGCAGGCGTGGGCCCAGCGGAGGCGGGACATTGTGGAGCGGAGCGCTACAATTGCTGCAGAGTTCTCCCCCGGAGTCGGTTGCACGCAGCCAGTGGCCGCGAGCCGCGCACTCCGGATTGATGCATTGCACTGTCCATCCCGGCAAATACTGCACGCTTTTCCCCCCTGTGGAATGACGCGCCATTTTTTCCGTTCCGGTCCCCTGGACCGGATGCCCACGGAAAAAGTTGCGGGGATTCTGCGCCGCTGCTCTTGTGGTGTCAAGAGAAAAGATACAATCTATAGTGGTGGGGTTGCCGGTCGGCTAACGCTCTGCGGGACGCTTTGTCCAGCCATAGGAAAAATTCCCGGCGAAAGCTTCTTTCCTTCTTTACAACCCTCTGGGGCTTGCCCACAATCTGTGCTTCCAATATGCGGAATGAAGGGACAGAACGTTTTTGGATGCCGAAAGGGACGCGGTGCGCGATTGCCGGGGCATTTTTCTTGCTTGCGGCTGTGTGTGCGGTCCAGGGGCAGCAGCAACCGGCTGAAGGCAGGGATCCAAACGCGCCCTCCGCACCGCAGCCTGCCGGTAACGCCGCTCCACCGGACCAAAAGAAAGTGGACGAGCCCGCTAAGACCGCCAATCCGCTTGCGCCCGGCGTTCACCGCTTTTGGGACCGCGAGAACGATTGGTTATTCGCAGCCGTTGGCGCGGGGCGCGCATTGGATTACGCATCGACTCTCAATCTCCGACGCCGCGGCATCAATGAAGTCTTTCTGACCAACTCCATCGTGGATAACCATGCGCTGTTCGCAGGGATCGAGGTGTCGGCAACGGCGGCCTCCATCGGCGTTTCCTATTTGTTCCATCGCACCAGGCATCACCGCCTGGAGCGCTGGACTTCCGCGATTCATGCGGGTATCGCCATAGGCGGCGCGGCGCGCAACTACGCGCTGAAGACGCCGCATCCCAATTGAAAGGCAGGACTAATGCGCACGGATCTCGAGTAGCTCCGGCATCTCGCCGGCGCTACGAAGAACGCCGCTCCGCCGCGCTTGCGCCTGCGGGGCGGGTTGCATCATACTCCGCGCGCTGCGACCGCTTTCCATTTCCGGCGCGGCATCGTCGGGGGACGACAAGTGAATCGCCGAAGCAATAAAGCCGCAGCATTTTTGCCCGCGCTTTTCATTCTCCTTGCGGCCGGTCTGCTTCATCCCCCGCTAGCCCGCGCGCAGCAGCCGCCGCAGGCGCCCGCAACCACGCAATCGCCTGCCGCCGTCCCGCCTCCGACTGGACAAGTGCAAGGCTACACGCTCACACCCGGCCAGGAAGCGCAAGCGATCGCATACGCGCACGCCCGGCACGAACTTTATTTTCTGGACGTCGCCTACGGACTCCTCCTGCTCGTGCTCATCCTGCAACTTCGCGTCGCTCCCGCCTATCGCGACTGGGCCACAAAATGGACCGATAGCGGATTTGGGCAGATCTTCGTCTTTACGCCGCTCCTACTCGCGACGACCGATGTCCTGGGCTTGCCCACGGCGCTTTGGGAACACCACCTGGCCTTGCAGTACCAGCAGTCCATCCAAGGATGGGGATCGTGGCTCACGGACTGGGCCAAGGGCGAGGGCGTGGAGATGGCAATTGCGATTTTGCTGGTGTGGGTTTTGTTCGCAGTGATTCGGAAGGCCCCGCGAAAGTGGTGGTTCTGGTTCTGGCTGGCCGCCGTGCCGCTCATCATTCTGGGCGCGGTTGTCGAGCCGCTGGTCGTCGAGCCGCTGTTTTTCAAGTTTACGCCGCTCGCCAGTTCCGAGCCGCTCCTTGCCCGCAATATAGAGCAGATGACGATTCGCGCCGGGGCGCCGATTCCGCAGAGTCGCATATTCGAGATGAACGCCAGCGCGAAACTCCGGGAGTTGAATGCCTACGTGACCGGCCTCGGCGCGAGCAAGCGCGTCGTGGTTTGGGACACGACCATCCGGCGCATGAGCGGAGACGAGGTTTTGTTCGTGACGGGCCACGAAATGGGCCACTACGTTTTGGGCCACGTGCGCGACGGCATCCTTTTTGCCTGCGTCGTGCTCCTTTTTTTTCTTTATCTCGCCTATCGCCTTCTGCACTGGATGCTGGCGCGCTGGGGAGAAACGTGGGCGATTCGCGGCCCCGATGACCTGGCTTCGCTGCCCGCCCTGATCCTCTTGCTGACGGTGTTCGGGTTCCTGTTCACGCCCATTTCAAATGTTTACAGCCGTCACCTCGAGCATCAGGCCGATCAGTACGGGCTCGAAGTGATCCACGGCTTAGTCCCAGACGCGCCCGTGGTGGCGGCGCACGCGTTTCAGATCCTGGGCGAGGTGGATCTCGAGGAGCCAAATCCCTCGACCGCCGTGAAATTCTGGTTCTACAATCATCCGCCGCTCGACGAGCGCATGCGCTTCGCGCAGACGTACGACCCGTGGTCCCAGGGCCGCGCCCCCGAATTTGTGACGGGTGCGGGCTCTACATTGAGCCCGCCCAAATAAATGATCTGGCTGACCTTTGACGAAAGAAAGAAAAAGGAGAACTGCGTTGAAAAATCGAATCCGAGAAATGGTGTTGCTGTCCGCACTTCTGGGGTTTGCAGCGCTTCCGGCGCTGGCCCAGGACGCGACCGGGACCGTGGCCGTGTCGATGCCCGCTGCGGCCACCGCCGATCCGGCGCCGAAGCCGGCATCCTGGGGCGTGCCCGAAGGGCGAATGTTTTTCCCGCACAACTGGGTGCGCGGCTATGTGAACTTCGACGTTGCCCCGTCGCACAATGAACCCGACCTCGGCCGGTGCTCGCAGTCGCAGGCCGTCATCGTCATGGCCGGCGGAGCCAGTTCCGACTGCAATGCCTATGCGCGCTACCTTCTGGGCGGCTACCTCGAAGTGCAGCCCTTCGGGAAAACTTTTGCGCGCCACGTGTTCGTGTTCTTCACGCCCACTTTTTCCTTCGGCAACAACGTGCCGCAATTCAAGTACACCGCCTCGATGGCCGGGATCGCCTTCGAGCGCGCCGTGGGGATCGGCATCGAGTTGCCCAAGAATTTTGAGTTTCGCGTAACGCAGCATCAAGTGGACTGGCTCGGAAAATACAAAAATAACGTCGGCCTCGCCGACCTCGGCACCTCCGGCCCTTACGGCCTGTACGCAACAGTCGGCGCGCGCTGGTACTTCGGCGGCTACGGCCGCGCGCGCGAAGGACGTTAGAGCAATTCGTCTCAGTAGCACAGGCTGAAGCCTGTGCTACTGAGACGAAATCAGCGTTGCACCGTGTAAAAAGCAATGAGTAACATGGTCCTCTCATCCGCCGAGCATCTAATTCCGTACTAGAATGTGAACTGAAGAAGTGTTGCTGAAGTCCGGTGGAGATGTTTGATGAGCCTTCGACCCAGTTCGATTGCTGTTTTCGTGGCGGTGCTTGCTCTCCTAGCGCTGGCGGCGCGTCGGCCCGGCATTCCCCGCGCAACTGCGGCGGACGCGAAGGATGCGCCCGCTGCACCAACCGCGCCAGACGTAGCGGCCACGCCTGTCCTGGTCGAATTGTTTACTTCGGAGGGCTGCTCGAGCTGCCCGCCGGCGGACGCGCTGCTTTCGCGCCTTGCCCAGACGCAGCCGGTTCGCGGCGCCGACATCATTGCTCTCGAAGAACATGTGGACTACTGGGACCGCCTCGGTTGGAAGGACCCTTTTTCTTCCGAGGCGGCGACTTCGCGTCAGGGCGAATACGGCCAAGCGTTTGGCGGGAATCAAGTCTACACGCCACAGATGATCGTGGACGGGCGCTCGGAGTTTGTCGGCAACTCGGACACGGAAGCGTTGCGCGCGATTCGCGCCGCGAGCCAGGTGACGAAACCAAATATTCAGCTCTCTTGGGAAACCGGCGACTCTTTGGCAATCCACGTCGAGCCTCTAACCGGCGCCTCCGCGGGCGATGGCGCGCAACTTTTTCTTGTTATCGCTGAAAACATGCTGCACTCCGATGTGAAGCGCGGAGAGAATGCCGGCCGCGCCCTCGAACACAACGGCGTCGTCCGACAACTTTTGCCCCTCGGCAAAATGGACGCCGCGCCCGCGGGATTCTCCTCGATGGCTGTCGTGCACCCCGCTCACGAATGGAACCGCGCGAATCTGCGCGCCGTGGTTTTCGTGCAGGAACGCCGCGGCCGTCACGTCCTCGCAGTTGCCGCCATCCCATTTCCCAAGGTTTGAGTTCGGGGTTTTTAAGTAGCACAGGCTTCAGCCTGTGGGGTTTTGGCCTTGCAAGGACTAACCCCCACAGGCTGAAGCCTGTGCTACTTCAGACCGTTTTACTTTGTCTGATCTTCGCTCATGATAAAGTAGCGCCCGCTCCATGGCGCGAATCGAAACGTCGGTGCAGATTGCGGCTCCCGCGGAAGTGGTGTTTGCGTTTTTCGTGCCGCAGCGGATGCCGTACTGGTACGGCGCGGACATGCAGGCGAGTTTTGAAGTGCAGGATGGCGCTTCGGATTTTGCCGTCGCGCAAAAGGTGCACATCACGGGAAACTTGGGCAAGCGCGAAGTCTCGCACACAGCGGTCGTGACAGCATTGCAAGAAGCTCGACTGTTCGAGTGGCGATTCAGCGACCGCTACGGCGTCAAGGGCCTGGAACGCTGGGAACTGGAGCGAGTCGGCGCGCCATCGCCTCAGCGTCCGCCGAAAACGATTGTCCGCATGCGCAGCGACTACACCATGCCGGGCCTCATCGGCAAGGCCATGGACTGGCTCCTGACGCGCCACGCTGTCGCGCGGCGCAATCAGAATTATCTCGCGCGACTGAAACGCTACGCCGAGCACGAGCCGGAATGAATTCATGACGCCAGAACAAGATCCGGAAAGCACGGCCACCCGTCTCGTGATCGGCCCGCCCGCAGGCCCCCTGACCGGCGCGAAAGCCATTTTTTGGAATGAGCGCGAGTTTCGGGCCGGATGGCGTCTCCTGATTTACCTTCTGATCTTTTTCCTGTTTGCCCTGGGTGAAACCCTCCTGACGATCGCTCTGCATCTTCCGCAACTGGCTCGCACGGGCGTGACGGCAACTTCCATGCTCGTTCAGGAGTGCGTTTTGTTGGTCGCGGCGCTCGCAGCCGCGGCGGTCATGGGAATGATGGAAGACCGGCCATTCGGCGGCTACGGCCTGCCGTGCGCCGCCGCGTTCGGCGCGCGCTTCTGGCAAGGCGCGGCGTGGGGAATCGCGATGATTACCGGAATCATCTTCCTGATCCGCGCGTTCGGCGGATTTTCTTTCGGCGAATTGGCGCTCGTAGGTCCGGCGCTATGGGGTTACGCGGCGCTATGGGTCGCGGTTTTTCTTTGTGTCGGCCTCTTCGAGGAATTTCTATTTCGCGGCTACGCGCTATTCACGCTGGCCACGGGCATCGGATTCTGGCCCGCGGCCACGGCGCTTTCCGCCGTGTTCGGCTCGACTCATCTCTTCAATCGCGGCGAAGACAAGATCGGCGCGCTCAGCGTGTTTGTCATCGGAATGTTTTTCTGCCTGACATTGCGCCGCACCGGGAGCCTGTGGTTCGCCGTGGGACTACACGCCGCCTTCGATTGGGGCGAGACGTTTTTCTTTTCCGTGCCGGACAGCGGCCTCGTCGCGCCCGGCCACCTGCTGAATTCCTCCTTTCACGGCCCCGCGTGGCTCACCGGCGGCACCGTGGGCCCCGAAGGCAGCGTCATGGCGTTTGTCGTAGTCGGAATCGCCGCTGCGATTTTTGTCATGGTCTATCCGCCAGCGGAGCGACTCTAGTGGCGCAGGCTTCAGCCTGTGGGGGTTAGTCCTTGCAAGGACCAAACCCCACAGGCTGAAGCCTGCGCCACTCGACCTTCCCGCAGTTAGTATTTTGAAAAGATTGGGAGCTTTTTAGGAACGAGTAGTTCTTAGGTTAAAAACCATGTAGGTTACGCGCGCAAGCTGGCGCCAAGCTTTTGTTCGAGCGCGGCGAGAATCCGCGAAGAAAAATCCGTCAGCTGCGCTTCGGTGAGCGTGGCCTGGTGGCTTTCAAACCTCACGCGAACGAGCAGCGCAAATTTTCCTTCCGGCACATTCTTGCCGCGAAATAAATCCACGGCGTCAATCGAGGAAACTTCGGCGAGGCCGAGAGCGCGAATCGCTTCTTCGATGCCGGCAAAAGTTGTTCCATCCGCGAGAACGAGAGAAAAGTCACGCTCAACAGCCGGAAAACGGGAAAGCGGCTTGTAGCGCAGCGCCGCGCGCGCCGATTTGTAACCCGCGCACAGCGGCTCGAGTTCCAGCTCGGCGATATAGGCGTCCTGGCGAAGCTTGAATTTCTCGGAAATCCGCCGCGAGAGTTGGCCGGCATGCCCAACATGCCCCACCGGGTACTTTAAGCTGGCGTTTTGCAACAAAATCAATCCCGCATGTGCTTGGTTAAGCCATTCCGGACCACCGGGGCCCGACCACGAAAATCCCCCGGTCAAATGACCGATCTGGTCGAGGTCGCCCTTCAAGTCGGCAAACGCATAGGCCCGTTCGTTTTCGGCAATGCCTTTTTCCCGCGCGAGACCCGTTGCGCCAAGCGTTACAACGCGCGTCTCGACCGGCTGCGTTCCGTTCCAGCCGTAGGTCTTGCCGAATTCAAACAGGCGCACGTTGCGCTGCCCATGATTTAAATTCCATTCCAGGGTTCGCGCCATCGTGACCGCTCCGGTCGAGCGCATCACGGATGCGTCTTCGGCGAGAGGATTCGCGATGCGCGCGGGCGATACGCCTTCCGCGCGGAACATCGCGTCGCTCGGCTCGTCCACGATCGGAATCGTGATGATTTCCTGATAGCCGAGGCCAATCAGAACTTCGCGCAGGCGGTCGTCGGCTTCGGCGTGCTCGAGGCGCGCGGCGGGCAATTTTGCCGCGGGCAGGCGCGCCGGAAATTTGTCGACGCCGTAGATTCGCGCGACTTCTTCGACGAGGTCCACTTCGCGCGTCACGTCGCCGCGCCAGGACGGCCGGAGGCAGGTCCATGTCGCCGCCGGAGAATCCGCGTCTCCGTGCGCGGCGTCGGCTCGCATTGGTCCAAAACCCAGCCCCTCCAGAATTGCTTCGATCTCCGCGCCGGGCACATCCGCCCCCATCACCCGCAAAAACTCCGTGCGGGTCATCCTGATCATCGGCGCTTCGACACGGCCGGGATAGACATCCACGACACCCGCAAGAAGCTCGCCCCCGCCCAATTGCTGAATCAGTTCGGCGCACCGGCGCGAAGCCGTCTCCGCCATTTCCATGTCCGCGCCGCGCTCGAAACGCATCGACGCTTCCGTGCGCAGGCCGAGCGCCTTGGACGTGCGGCGAATCGAAATCGGATCGAACCATGCCGATTCGAGCAGGATGTTGCGGCTTGCCAAACGAATTTCGGAGTCGCCGCCGCCCATCACTCCGGCGATCGCCACGGCGCGCGCCGCGTCGGCGATCACGCACATTTCGCTGGTGAGCGCGCGCTCGATGCCGTCGAGCGTGCGCATTTTTTCTCCGGCGCGCGCGCGTCGCACGACGATCCGCTTCTCGGCCAGCAAATCCATATCAAACGCGTGCAAGGGATGCCCGAGCTCGAGCATGACGTAGTTGGTCGCGTCCACCACGTTGTTGATCGAAGCCTGCCCCAGCGCTTCGAGGCGCTGGCGCAGCCAGTCGGGCGACGGCCCCACCTTCACTCCGCGCAGAACGCGCGCCGTGTAGCGCCCGCACAATTCGGGCGAATCAATCTGAACGCGCGTCGCAGATGAGGCTTGCTCGGAGGATTCGCGCGGGTGCGGATCGACGCGCTTGAGCGGCAAGCTATAAAGCACCGCCGCTTCGCGCGCGATGCCGTAGTGCCCCAGGCAATCCGCGCGGTTCGATGTCAGCTCCGCATCGAGCATCGGTCCGGCCGCGGTTTGCTCCAGCGCCTCAACCGCCGTGCCGGATAGCGAGAGCCGCGTGCGCAATTCTTCCGGCGCCGCCGTCAACTCGACGAATTCTTTCAGCCAGTTGTAGAGAACTTTCATTTTCTCTCTATGACTTCTCTTTTTTTGTCATTCCGAGCGAAGCGAGGAATCTCTCTTTGTTCGTGGCCAAGAGTACGGAGAGATTCCTCGCTTCGCTCGGAATGACAAAAAAGAGGTCTTTCAAGATCCTCAATCTTTAATCTTTGTGATCTCAAGCGAACTGCCGCAAAAAGCGCACGTCATTCTGAAAATACAGCTGCAAATCGTTGATGTTGTATTTGAGCTGCGTCAGCCGTTCAACTCCCAGGCCGAACGCGAATCCCGAAAATTTCTTCGCGTCATAATTCACGAAGCCGTAGACGGCGGGATCGACCATGCCCGCGCCGAACAGCTCGATCCAGCCCGATTGCTTGCACACGTTGCAGCCCTTGCCGCCGCAGAACACGCACGTCGCGTCGACTTCCACTGACGGCTCCGTGAACGGAAAATAACTCGGCCGCAGCCGCGTCTTCACCTTCGGCCCGAGAAACTCGCGCACGAAATATTCGACCGTGCCCTTGAAATCGCAAAACGTGATGCCCGTATCGACGGCCAGCCCTTCGATTTGATGGAACATGAAGCCGTGCGTCGCGTCGGGATTATCGCGGCGATAGACTTTGCCCGGCACAATGATGCGCACGGGCGGCTGCTGCTTTTCCATCGTGCGCACCTGCATCGGCGAAGTGTGCGTGCGCAGCAAGAGAGGCGAAGCCCCCGACGGAGCGGCCATATAAAACGTGTCCATGTTGTCGCGCGCCGGATGGTGCTCGGGAATATTGAGCGCCTCGAAGTTGTAGTAGGGAGTTTCCATCTCCGGCCCGGCAACCACGGAGTATCCGAGCGAGAGAAAAATCCGCTCGATTTCCTCGAATGTCTGCCGCAGCGGGTGCCGCGAGCCGAGCGGCCGCATGACGCCGAAAAGCGAGAGGTCTTCGCGCTCGCTCGCAAGCGCCGTTTTTTCGGCCGAGGCTTCGATCGCCGCTCGCCGCGATTCGAGCGCCGCTTCAACGTGCGCCTTCAGTTCATTGAGCGCCTGGCCGAGCGCGCGCTTCAGCTCCGGCTTCGAGGGCTTGAGCCAAGTGTCGGTGACCTGCGTAAGCAAGCCGGATTTGCGGCCGAGCCACGCGTCGCGCAGCGATTTCCAGCCGTTTTCGTCCGTTGCGCCCGCCGCGTCCAGATCAAACCGCGCGCGCAGTTCGCCGAAGCGCGCCGCTACCCGCTCGGGCGTCGCCGCGTCGAGTGGCGGAAGAATTTTTCCATCCGAGCTTGGATTCGCGTCCATGGGGCAATGAATAATCCGGGCTGCACCGTGAACGGTGCTGCTGTAGCCCGGGTCTTCTGACCCGGGGGTTGCCGCGGCGACATCGAAAAATCCCAGTCCGTCGCGGCGGGCAGGCTACAGCACTACGCCTTGGCTTTTGCTCCGAGCGAAGCCTTGGCCTGCTCGACCAGCTGCGTGAATCCCGCGGCATCCTTCACGGCGATATCGGCCAGCACCTTGCGGTCGATCTCGACGCCCGCGGCCTTCAGCCCGTGCATCAACTGGCTGTAGGAAATCCCCGCGTTGCGCGCCGCCGCGCCGATGCGCTGAATCCACAGCGTGCGGAACTGGCGCTTGCGGACGCGCCGATCGCGGTAGGAAAAACGCTCCGCGCGATTCACCGCTTCCTGAGCGGACTGGTAGAGCTTGGATTTTGTTAGGAAAAATCCTTTTGTGCGCTTTAAAAACTTCTTGCGGCGCGCGCGGCGTTTGGTTCCGCGTTTGACTCGAGCCATTGTATTTTCTCCAGTGCGGAGGCGCAGCGCATTCCGGAGCATCGAGGCAAGTCCCCGCGCACGGGAACCGGCACACAATCGGAAAGCGAGAGCGTCTCCACGGCGTGTTTAGAAGCTCAACGAAAATTCCGCGTTTCGCGAAATTCTTGCGAGCATTGGCCCGGTCCTCAAATCTGTTTGGACCGAACCGCCGGCCGGCAGGCCCACCGTGGCGGGTTGCGCTCTGCCTGGCGCAGCAAAAAGCTTTTAGTAGCACAGGCATCCGCCGCGGCGGACCTGTGTGGTTCTTGCGATCGCAGAAACTTGGGCTGGCCCTGGTGCGACCTACAACCCGGCACAGCCAAGAGTGGCTGTGCTACAGAACCTAGCCATACGGCAACATCTTGTGGACATTGCCCGAATCCGCCGGCGAAACCTGTTTCATTTTTTTCAGGCGACGCATCCGGTTGGCCTTCTTGGTGCCCAGCAGGTGCCGCTTGCCGGAATGCATGCGCATCACTTTTCCCGTCGCCGTGATCTTAAACCGCTTGGCGGCGCCGCGATGCGTCTTGAGCTTGAGCTTCTTCACCTTTTTTGCCACGAACGTTTCCTCTCTGAAACTCTTCCAAGTAGGACAGGCTTCACTGGTTGCGGAAAAAGTCGGGTAGCACAGCCACTCCTGGCTGTGCGCCTTTGCTAAGTGCTGGAAAAACCACACAGCCAAGAGTGGCTGTGCTACTCAGGTCTCAGGCTTGTCCGCCCGCCGGCTTCACCGGCGCCGTGCCTCCGCGTTTCGGGGCCAAGAGCGCCATCAAAACATTCGCTTCCATGCGCGGCCCGATTTCAACCAGCGCGTGTTCGGCGATTTCCCCCAGCAGCCGGTGCATTTTCGCGCGGCCCACTTCCTGATGAGCCATCTCGCGCCCGCGATGAAAAATCATCGCCTTGACCTTGTGGCCTTCGCCGAGAAACCGGATGATCTGGTTCTTGCGGACCTGGTAATCGTGTTCCGCGGTCGCGGGACGGAACTTGACTTCTTTGAGCACCGAGCCCTTCTGATGCTTTCGCTGCTCGTGCGCTTTTTTGTTGGTCTGGTAAAGGTATTTTCCGTAGTCGGTGATCTTGCAAACCGGCGGGTCGGCGGTCGGCGAAATTTCCACCAGATCCAGTCCCTTCTCGCGGGCAAGCTTAATCGCCTCGAACGGCGGCATCACACCCAACTGCCCGCCATCCTCATCCACCACGCGAATTTCACGCGCCCGTATTCGATCATTGACTCGAATCCGGTCTGCCTGCCGAAAACTCCGTTCCGCGATAAACCCACCTCCGAGAATCGCGCACCGCCAGCCCCAAAATCCCTGGCCCCGCGCCGGCTTCTTCCATCCCACCCCGCTTCCGCATCGCGTTCCGAACGGCCTAGGGATGGGTCACAAAGTATAGCACGGCGGCAAGGCCCGGCAATACCGTGAGATACGTAGCCTCTGCATATCTTTTCGAAGCCATGGCCCTTAAATTCGCAACGCTTTTCCGGCGCCGGGCGCGGCTTATTGGACGGTCACGTTCACGGTCCGGATGTCGTAGCATGAAGTGTGCGCAGTTTGGGGCGCGGGTCAGCGCCAAACGCTGTTGCGTTGGTTGAGAGGGAAGTCACCCGTTCCGACAACGTCATCTAATCAGCCACACAGAAAAGTCAAAATCCAGACCCTCTAAAAACGAGAGGGTCTGCCACCCGAAAATTCAAACCTGCCCCAAAGGCTGTGCCACCCGCCGAGGCTGCGAGGGGCGCTGTATCTCCCGGGCAAGTCGGGTGCGCCGTGTCCGGGTTGACTAAGGCAGTAGTGGTATAGAATGCTGAAGCGATGGCGAATCCCACTAAATTCAAAATCCTAGACGATCTTCGGCAGCGTTTTGGAAATGTGCGGAAGCTCAAAGGCAGTGAATCGCTCTTTGTCATCGGAGATGAGGCGGCGCGCATCTACTTTCGCTATTCTAAGGTACATGCGGGAGGGCGCACATTTTTTGGGCTACGCGAACTAGACTTGCGCCAACTCGAAGGCCACAATTCCTTTCTATGTTTTCTCTTGAACGACGATTCACCGCCAGTGTTTGTTCCTTACATGGATTTTGAAGAAGTCTTTTCCAATGCTCAAACAGCCAGGGACGGGCAGTATAAGGTCCAGCTTATTTCCCAAGCGAGTACTCTAGAACTCTATATTGCTCGACAGGGGAGATTCAACGTCGAGGCATATGTAGGTTTCGAACCAGTTGAGCGCAGTATTGAGTCTCGGCGGCTGCGCGAGGCGCAGGACCTCACGCACTCGCAAGGTCAGACGCTGCTGGCCGGCATCGGCTGTCTCAAGGGTTACGAGGTATACGTACCTGATTACGATAGCGGCAAACTTGATTGGTCGCTCACTCGGAAGTTTCAGCTATGCCGGCTGCCAAAAGGTTTCGATCAAGTGAGTGGCATCCTGAGCGAAATCGACGTGGTTTGGATCGCGAATGGCAGGAACAAGATCGAAGGATTGTACGAAGTCGAACATTCCACGCCCGTCTATTCCGGGCTATTGCGATTCAACGATGTCCTCTTGACCGACCCCAAAATCACGAGGTTTTCGGTCGTATCGAATGACACGAGACGAAACCTGTTCTCGCGGCAGCTTTTTCGGCCAACTTTTAGAAAAAGCGGCCTTGCTGAGCTATGCAGTTTCCTTGAATATGCCAACGTTTTTGCCTGGCATCGCCGCCTTCTGAAAGGAGCGTTAAATGACACGCAGGACCTATAACCTGAAACTATACACAGTGGTGGAGGTATGGCGTGGCTTTGCTACGGGCGCGAAGAATTTCAAGCGCCTGGGGAACGCACAGAAATATATGCGGCGCCTACGGCGAGGGTGCAATTTGGCAGAGGATGACGTCCAGCTTTTCGAATGTCCAATTCGTCTTTCGTCGCAGAAAAACTTTACTCGGCTCTGACCTGCAAGAAAATATAGCCTTTGAAAGGGAAGCATGCCCATCCTTGCAAAACAGGTCCTCGGTATACATGAACAAACGGTTGCGTTTTCCAATCCTGGCGCGATTCGAACTCTACAAAAATATCCCGGGGGAAAATACTATAAGGGTTTGAAAGCAGGTCAATATTCCTGCAACCCACTTGGGAAGAACCCCGGTGACATATGGAACATTCCAAACGTTAAGCATAATCATGTGGAAAAGACAGCCCATCCGTGTCAGTTTCCGATTGAGCTGGTTGAGCGTTTCGTGCTTGCTCTCACAAATCGTGAGGACCTAGTCGTTGACCCTTATCTTGGGGTTGCTAGTGCGGCCTGTGCCGCAATCTTGCACGGTCGACGGGCAGCAGGGGCGGACGTGGTTGACGAATATCTGACTATAGCGCGCGGCAGAGTTAGGCACGCGTTCGAAGGATGTCTGCGTCGCCGTCCGCTGGGACGCCCTGTTTACGAGCCGGGTCCTAACGATCGAATTGCCCAGCGTCCACAAAGGTCATCTTCTTCGCATTCGGCCCAGCCGACTTTGTTTGTGACGGCGTGAAGTCTTACTTATCCTACGGAAGCCTAGGCACATCGTATCCCCCCTTCCTTGACAGTTGCAAAGAGCGGGCCTACAATCACCCGTTTGTAATAGCGGCAATTGGGTGGATGGTGGGGCCCCGACCTATGGATAAGAAGCGTCTGGATTATTACAAGAAAAAGCTGCAGGCCCGGCGCGAGGAATTGATCAAGACCATTGCCCGGACCGAGGAAGAAGGCCGGACCGCGGATGACGATCCCACGGTGGATCTTGCGGACAAGGCGGCGAACTCCTACACCAAGGAATTCCTGTTTGGGCAGACCAATACCGACCGGTCCATGCTGGCGTTGATTGACGAAGCGCTGAAACGCATCAAGGCCAATACCTACGGCAGCTGCGTCGAATGCGAAGAGGAGCTTCAGCAGAAGCGGCTGGAGGCTGTCCCCTGGGCGCGCTATTGCGTGACTTGCGCGGAGAAGCACGAGCAAGGCCTGCTCTAACAACTACCCGAAAAACTCAAAAAGTTGTCATTCCGAGGCGCGCTTCATGCCGAGGAATGGCATCTAGTGCGCTTTTTCTGCGGCCTCCGGTAGCACAGACTTCAGTCTGGGGATTTCCATCTGATCTTGGCTAGCGCGTGAGGCCTTGGCTGCGGAACGAACCCCCACAGGCTGAAGCCCGTGCTACTGAAACCGTATTGGCACGAATCGTGACACATTTTGCTTTCCCTCAGACCGCGTCCGGGGTAGGCTTGGCGCACCGTGGCCCCGGTCGCCGATTCCTTGCGGTCTCATTTCCGAGGGATGCGCGAGGCGCTTGCCTCGCTCGTCTTTCCCGCGCCGTGCCGGATCTGCGTTCGGATTCTGGACACCGGCAGCGCCATACCGTTATGTCATGGCTGTCTGGAGGCCCTCAAGCAAACGCTCCGCGAGCCGCTTTGCGCCCAATGCGGCAGGCCCATCGTTTCCGCTGCGGTCGCCGGGGGAATTTCGCAGCCTCTGTGCCATCTTTGCCGCAGCGGGGTGTACGCCTTTGACTTCGCGCGCAGCTTCGGCGCGTACACGCCCCGAATGTCTCGCGCGATTCTGCTGCTCAAGTACGGAAATGTGGCTCCGCTCGGGAAATGGTTCGCCCGGCGCCTGGCTGGCCTGGTTGCGAGTCAGCCACAGGATTTTGCCGCCGATGCCGTTGTTCCGGTGCCCCTCGATCATGGCCGATTGCGCGAGCGGGGGTACAACCAGGCTGAACTGATCGCTAAGCCGTTCGCGCGTATGCTCGGTATCCCTTTTCGATCCTATCTCTTAGTGCGCACGCGGCCGAGGCCGAACCAGCTTCGGCTGACTCGCCGGGAACGCTGGGAAACCGTTCGTGGCGCTTATGCAACGCATAAAACCGCCCAGGTTGACAAGCTACGGGTTATACTGGTAGATGATGTATTCACCACTGGGGCTACTTTGGACGCCTGCTGCCGGGCCCTTAAAGGGGCTGGAGCTGCCCGGGTGGTAGGTCTGACCGTTGCAAGAGCGTTGCCCATATCGCCGGCGCCGGAAGCTGGACTAGCTGATCAGGACCTTGGGGAATGAAACCACCGGGCCAACTCGGTAGGCTTCCTCGGCCGAAACTCTCGCCGGATGTCCGAGGTGAGGTGCGCCCACCGGGAGCCGTACCCCCTGCAGTGCGAAAACCGGCCATCATGCAGGAACCGGTCCTCGTCCTGAACGCGACCTTCGAACCGATCAACGTCACCGCCGTTCGCCGGGCTATGGTCCTGATGCTCAAAGGCGTGGCCCAGGCGGAAGAAATCAACCACACCAAGGTTCACTCGGCTTCGCGGGCGCTGGAGGTGCCTTCGGTGATTCGCCTCCTGGCCTACCGGCACATCCCGCAACAGACTCGGGCTCTCTCACGGAAGAATATCCTTCTGCGGGACCGCAATACGTGCCAGTTCTGCAAGAGCATACTGCCCGCGTCCGAGCTCACGCTCGATCATGTAGTGCCCCGCTCACGAGGCGGCAGGTCCTCGTGGGAGAATCTGGTGGCCTGCTGCTACCAGTGCAACAACAGGAAAGGTGACCGGACGCCCGAGGAAGCCGGGCTGGCCCTGGCTCGCCGGCCGCGTCCCTTTACCTTGCACACCTCGCGGCAGCTGATGCGCCTGATCGGAAACAAAGATGAGAAGTGGCGCAAGTATTTATTTTACTAAGGTTTGAATCCCTACAGGGTTTCCCCGAGTTCCGGCGTGAAATAAAAAATTCGCTTTTTTCTAAAATTTTTCTAATCCGTGCAACCTTTTCAATCTTTCAGCGTCTAACTAGACAAACCACTTCAAGGACACACCCCGGGAAGCAGCGTTGGCTCTGCCAAGGCTGCTTCTCTTTTTTTACGCACTTTTTGCAGGAAATTCGAGGGTTTTTAACATTCCCGCGTCATCATTGCCGGAACACGACGCGCAAGCCGCGGCGCCAATTCTCCGCGAGCGCGATGCGCGCGATTTCAATTTCCGGAGATAAGTATCGTAATACGATATCTATAGAGGGATGGAACCGGAATCCGGGCGCCACCAGGAAGAGCAGCGGGGGCTTCGCGTTCAAAGGGACTTCGGGGAAATAACCGTACCTGCGAAAATCGTCCTGCTCGTGGTGGAAGCGCACCCGCAGCCAGTAGTCGACCGCCTGCATCGCGAGTTGAATGTCTTCGGAAGCCTTCAGTTCGAGGACGGCCAGCCGTCCATCCCGCGTGACCCCTAGCAAATCGATAATTCCGCGGTCTCCCGAAGAAAACGCCGGAACCTGCGCGTAGATGTGCCGGGGATCGAGCCGGGCATCGATTCGCGCCGGGTCGGCGGCAACCATGGTCTCCAGCCAGCGTTCTGGCTGGGCCCGGTAGAGCCGGTGTTTGCTGTCCGTAGCAAGCGGGTGCCGATTCGTTTCGAGTTGCCGGACCAGGGCTTCGAGGGCGGGCCATTTGTCGGGTGTCAGGGGATCCTGGTGGTCAGCGAGGCCATACCACATCGCGGCGAGTCGCCAGCGCGCGAACTCCAGGCCGCTAAAGCGCAACGTCACTTCCTGTGTTGCCGGAGCTACGCCCACCCGGATGGCTTCGGGAGCCAGGCGGCGGATACGCTCCGCCAGTGGCAAGGCGGCGGCAATGGCTTGCTCGATTTCGCGGCGCGGCACGAGCCGGGTGGCCAAATTGCCTGCATCGGATCGGGCGATTCGGCGAACGCGCCAGTACGGCCGTTCGTATTCGTACAGCTCGACTTCCTGAGGGGAAGCCAGGGCGGCCATTCGATGCGCCGTGATAGTGGAACTACGGTGCGGCAAGAAGAGGCGCAACCCGTGCACCGAATACTTCCGTGCGCGGTCCCGCGCGTGCTGGAGCCAGATCAGGCCGAACGTCAGGATGCCGTCGATGGTTGCGCTATCTTCATTTGGCGATGCCGCAAGCACGGCATGGGCTTCCGAACCGCGGCGGACGAGACCGCGCGTGTAGGAACCGGAAATGGAATGGTGCAGGTCCGCGGACGCTGCCAGCGACTCCACGGTTTCGTCGGGGAAGTGATCCGTCAGAATCCGGCGCAGGCGGCTCGAAAATTGTTCGCGCTCCACGCGGCGCGTTTCGCGAGGGGCGCCGCCCGCGACGAACTCCAGCTGTGCGTGCCTCGAGTAGCCCAGCCGGCTGACTTCGAGCACGACGCGTTCGCGCGATTCTTCCGCGACGCGGAGGACGCGGCGAACCAGGGATTGCTGGGTGCTCCACAAATGCAACAGCGCCGCTTCGCCCTGCGCGCTCACTTCGTAGTGCACCCCTTCGAGCCCCGCGAGCCATTCCCCATTTTCGCGCACTTCGGTCGCTCCAACGGCGCAAAGACCATCGAGGGCCCGTCGCAATTCGCCGGCCAGCTGCATCGGCGCGAATTATCGAATAGGAAAGCGAAAAGTGGAAGTCATTTTTCGTGACAAGGAGTGAATTGGTGGCGTGGGTTTGGTAGCGCCGGCGTCCCGCCGGCAGTTTCGCGCCGCGATACAGACTGCAAAAATTGCCGGCGGGACGCCGGCGCTACCAAACCGTTTTCTGGTCCGTGGTTATTTGAATGAGAGACCGCTCACGACGATCGACGGGAATACCATGTTCCACTGCGGGGGAATGTGTTCGTAGGGGATCTGGACGTCGCGCTGCTGGCCGGGAAGAAAGGGCTGGGCCGTCGGAAGAAACAGGCGCTGCTTGTCTCGCAGAATCACCTGGTTGAAAGGATCGTGGAATTCCACCGTGATTTCAATTTGCTGGACTTTGCGGTTGCCGTCGTTTTCGACCGTGCAAAACACATAGGTCACTTCCTGATTCAGGAAATTCGCCGCCCGGCTCATCTTGGGCTCTAGAAAATGGATTTGCGACGCGTAGGCTTGTTCGGCAGGCCCCACGGGCAACGGCTTCTCGACTTCCGAGCCGGCAGGAGTCGAGTACTTGCTGATCAGCACGGCTCCGCCGACAAGCAAAGCCACGACGACAATTCCGATCATGAACGCGACCGGGAGCCGGCTGCGTTCTTCTGTGGGCATCAAGTCGGAAGCCCTCCTTATTCGTCTACGTGGCGCGGGCTTTAGCCTGCGGGGTTTCGATCTTGCCAGGACTAAAACCCACAGGCTGAAGCCTGTGCCACTTACTCCTTGAACCAAACGCAATTCAATATATTTCTGATTTGTCGCACAAAATCCCGGCTAGCGGCCCGCTCCGATTCTCTCAACCAGGGGAAAGGGCAGGCCGGCCTTTTCCATGCGTTTTTGAACAGCGGCAATATCATACGGAACGCGCCAAAATTCAATGATCTGGTGATCCAGATCGGCGATGGCAAACGCGGCGCGCGGATCGCCGTCCCTCGGCTGGCCGACCGAGCCCGGGTTGAGCAAATACCGCGTCCCCGGTTCCATCCGCAGGGCTGCAAACTTCGGCCCGTGATCCGGGCGAAGTTGAATCATGCCGATTTGCCCGGCGCGGTAGGAAAAGCCGCCTTGATGATGCGTGTGCCCGAAAAATGTTACGTCCGTGGGCGATTCGAGAAGCCCGCCCATGGCCTGGCCCGGCACGAAGACGTATTCATCCTCATCCTCGAAGGCTCCGTGAACCAGCGTAATGCCGTCCACGGAGACCGGCCCGGCGGGCAATTTCGCGATGTACTCGAGATTGCCGGGGTGCATTTGCTGGCGCGTCCATTGCGCCGCCAGCTGCGCCACGGGATTGAAATCTTCAAGGTCGGTCAGTCCGGCCACGGCTTTGTCGTGATTGCCGCGGATGATGACAGGAGAGAGTTCCCTGACGCGCTCGGTCACTTCGTTTGGGTCGGGACCGTAGTCGACGATGTCGCCCAGGCAGAAGACGCGCTCCCAACGGCCCTTCACCGCTTCGAGGGCGGCATCGAGCGCAGTGGCATTCGCATGAATATCGCTCAGCAGGAGAAATCGCATCGTAAATGACGTACCCGAGCCACACCCTCGACCCGGCCCCGATTATAGACGAAATCGGAGATGGCGCACGTGTCGCTTGGGAATTCCCTCGCGCGCGGAAACATGCGGCCTATTTCGCGGACCTCTTTTCGGCGACTGCCCAAATCCAGCGGCCGAACGGAATGCGCAGCGCCGACCAAATTTCTCCAAGGAAACGCATTGCAAAATCGCCCGAATCGGAAATTGCTTTCGTGTGGCCGGCGCGCCGCCGGTAATTCAGCAGAGACCCAAGATCATCGTCGATCACGCGGCATTCCAGGACGCGGAAATGCGTCTGTTCGAGCGCCGACCTGATTTCCGCGCGCGTATATTCCCGATGATGGCCGTCATAGGTTTCCGCGTCCGCGTTCGTGTTGAAAAAATAATCGAAATTATCGTTCACGCTGGCGCCGAAGCATAGCTTGATCCGGTTGTAGAGGGACGCGTGGTTCGGCGTTGCCAGGATCAGCCGGCCGCCGGGAACGAGAATGCGATGAATTTCGGCGAGCACGCGTTTCGGCGAAAATGGGTGATGCTCGATCACGTCCGTGTACGTCGCGAAGTCGAACGAACTGTCCGCGAACGGGAGCGGCTCGCGCCCGAGGTCGCACTCGCGATAATCCACGCCGCGATCCGCGACGGCTTCGCGAAACGCTCTTGCGTACATTCCGTAGTCCACGGCCGCGGCGCGCCAGCCGAGCCGCGTCGCGCAAATCGCGAGCGCGCCGAATTGCGCCCCGACGTCAACGAGCCGCGGCATTTGATTTTCGGAGGTGTGCGCCCGGATGTAGCGCAGGATCCGCATTTTTCGTCCGCCGTAGCGCAGGGTATCGTGAATCCATTCCGCGAAATTCGGGGGAATCCTCGAGTCGCCGGCGATCTCCTCGAGCACCTTCTGAAGGCCTGCGAGCGTGGGGGGCTCGCAGGGCATTACATTTCGACCTGCGTTTGCATCAGGGAGTTCCACTCGGAAGGCATTCTACACTATCAGTTTACGGCACTCACTTGGCGCTTGCCGGGCGGCGCCTCGGCTTCGAGTGCGACACCCGCGTTTAACCCAAAGGTGCGATTTGGCGTGTGGCTCGCGGATCGTACGCTTCCCCTGCCGTCGTGATCGCAGACATGCTACCTGCCCTTTTTCCGCCATGGGTGCACTTTCGCCCTCGCCTTTTTCTGTCCGTAAGTACAGTAGCCCCCGTTTCGCAGGTTCTTATACTCTCTTGCCAGTTGGGGGGCCATCCTGCCGAGTTGGAGATCGATCATGACTGACAACGTAGCTCTTATTGAATTCAAGCAAGGCGTGCGAATGTTGCGCGACTCGCATCCGCACAACGCCCTCGAACACTTCCGCAAGGCCGTGGACCTGGACCAACACAATCCCTATTACATCTCGTTTGTCGGAGTGTCGCTGGCTCGCGCGGAAAGAAAATGGGAACCCGCGCTGAAACTCTGCGAATTGGCGCTGAGCATGAAGCGCAATGAGGCTCAACTTTATTTGAACCTGGCGGAGGTCTATACGTCCGCCGGGCAGCGGGAGGAAGCGCTCATCATCCTCGATAGGGCGCTGGCTTCGCTGGGGCCTCAGGCGCGCATCCAACAGGCGCGTCTGAAGCTGGGACGCCGGCGTTCGCCTGCTCTGCCATTTCTCGATCGTCAAAATTTCTTGAATCGGTACTTGGGCGTCTTGCGACACCGTCTATTGTCGTGGACGAGTAGCTCGCATTCCCCCTTGCTTCATTCTTCTTGACCGCCCGCTGTCGCGCGGCAGTCAAATCCCGTGAATGGCCTTGTCCGACCGCGGCCCACCACCGGGGAATCTACTTAATCCACATGCAATCGCCATAGCTGTAAAAGCGGTATTTCGCCGCGACGGCATGCTGGTACGCTCGCAGAATGAGTTCGCGCCCTGCGAATGCGCTCACCAGAACAAGCAGCGTGGATTGCGGCAAATGGAAATTCGTCAGCAGTTGATCGACCACGCGAAACGTGTGACCCGGCTTGATGAAAATGCCCGCTTCCGCGGGGCCAGGCTCGACAAGGCTTTTCGCCGGGTCCCACTTTTCGCCATGCCGCGTGGCGGATTTCTCCGCAGCGTCCTCGAGGGCCCGCACCACAGTTGTCCCCACGGCGAGAATCGGGCGGCCGTCGCGGCGCGCCTTGCAGATCGCAGCGGCCGCGGCTTCGGGAATTTCACAGCGCTCGGAATGAATCTGATGCTGTTCGATTTCCTCTTCGTGGATGGGCTGGAATGTGCCGAGACCGACGTCCAGGGTGATGGTGGCCATTTCAATGCCGCGCTGCCGCAGCCTCTCTAGAATCGCGGGAGAAAAATGCAGGCCCGCGGTCGGCGCGGCCACCGCACCCGGATGATCGGCGAAGATCGTCTGGTACCGCTCGCGGTCGGCCGGCTGGTCCTCGCGCGAAATGTAGGGCGGCAAGGGAATGTGGCCGAGGCGCTCGATCGCCTGTGTGACATCTCCCTTCGCCGTCAGGCGGATTCGACGTAGCCCATACTCTCCGCGGCTGAGGACTTCGGCGAAAAGTTCTCCGTCCCCGAAGTCGATGCGCTCTCCCACGCGGATTTTCCGTCCCGGACGGACCAACGCTTCCCACTCCTGCGGAGCGACTTCCCGGGTCAAAAGAACTTCGATTTGCGACGACAAGAATTCACGCACCGTGCGGCGGTTGCGCCCAGGCTTTTCGGAGCGAATGCCTTCCCGATGGCCGAACAGACGCGCCGGAATGACGCGCGCATTGTTCACCACGATCAGCTCATCGCCCCGCAGCAAGTCAGGCAACGAGCGAAATGCCGAATCCTCCCAAGTTTGATTTTTGCGGTCCAGGATCAGCATTCGCGAGGCATCGCGCTGAGGGAGGGGCTGCTGGGCGATGAGGCCGGGAGGAAGCTCGAATTGGAAGTCGGAAAGGCGCATGGATCGGTGCAGTGACTATAAGGCACTCACTATGCGGAGTGCAAATAGATGTTTGGATTGTCTGTCTAAGTCGTTATTCTACAGAGATTTAATTGAACATTCGAGCGGGCTAGAGATCTGCAGAAAATACTTGACATTAACACACTAATATTTTATGATTCGCATGAAGTTACATTAACAAACTGATTCGATGGAGGATATTCAATCATGGCTACCATTGATCGGCTCGAACCATTTCGCGGCCTCTCTACCCTGCAAGACCAATTCAACAGGCTTTTTAACGAATCGTTCCGAAATCAACCTGAGGAGTCGGCTTTGACGACTTGGGCTCCGGCGGTCGATATCTACGAGACCCCGAATGAGCTCGTGGTCAAGGCGGACCTGCCGGACGTGAACGAGAAGGACATCGACGTGCGCGTCGAGAACAACTTGCTCACGATCCGCGGGGAGCGTAAGTTTGAAAAGTCAGTTTCGGAAGAAAATTTCCTCCGCGTCGAGCGCACCTACGGCGCGTTCAGCCGCAGCTTTTCGCTGCCGAACACGGTGAACGCGGAAAAGATCGGCGCCGAATACAAGAACGGCGTACTGACCGTCACACTTCCGAAGCGCGAGGAATCCAAGCCGCGCCAGGTAAAAGTGACCGTCAACGCCGCGAACAACGGGAAGTAAGCTGCCGGCATCACTTGGCTGTGATGTCTTAGAGCGGTGTTGGCAACTCCGATTCGCGGGGCTGATGTAGCGCCCGCCTTTAGGCGGGCACGGCGGAATCGGCAAGGTGCCCGCCTGAAGGCGGGCGCTACATGCAACACTGAGTACTCGCGCACTCTCGACAGGGGCCGGTTCACAGAACGGCCCCGACGTTTTCAGTAGCACAGACTTCAGTCTGTGCATTTTTGAACGGGAGGTAAAAACGTAATGGTCCGCTTCGACAAATTCACATTAAAAGCCCAGGAAGCCGTGCAATCGGCGCAGGACATCGCCGCGCGCCACGATCACCAGCAGATCGAGCCGCTGCATTTATTGGGCGCGCTCGTCGCGCAGCAGGACGGCGTCGTCCCGCCCCTGCTCGCGCGGCTCGGCGTGCGTCCGGACACTCTCGCGGGCGAAATCGAGAACCGGCTCGGGCGCATCCCGAAAGTGACGGGAGCGGTGCAGCAGCAAATGAGCCCGGCGGCGAACAAAGTACTCGAAGGCGCTTTCGTCGAAGCGGAGCAATTCAAGGATGAATACGTTTCCACCGAGCACATCCTGCTGGCCATCGCCACGATTCGCAAGGATGAGGCCGCGGAACTTCTTGCCAAGTATGGAGCGTCGCGCGAAGCGATTCTGCAGGCGTTGACCTCGGTGCGCGGCAGCCATCGCGTGACGTCGCAAAATCCCGAATCGACTTTCCGAGCGCTCGAACAATACGGGCGCGACCTGATCGAACTCGCGCGGCGCGGCAAGCTCGATCCGGTGATCGGCCGCGACGATGAAATCCGCCGCGTCATGCAAATTCTGGCGCGCCGCACGAAAAACAATCCGGTGCTGATCGGCGAGCCCGGCGTCGGCAAGACGGCCGTGGTGGAAGGCCTCGCGCAACGCATCGTCGCGGGCGATGTGCCCGAAGTGCTGCGCCCGAAGCGCGTCGTGGCCCTGGATCTCGCCGCGCTGGTTGCCGGCGCGAGATATCGCGGCGAATTCGAGGACCGCTTGAAAGCGGTGCTGAAGGAAATCACGGAATCCAACGGACAAATCATTCTGTTCATCGATGAGCTGCACACGCTGGTGGGCGCGGGCGCGGCCGAAGGCGCGATGGACGCTTCCAACATGCTGAAGCCGGCCCTGGCGCGCGGCGAATTGCGCGCGATCGGCGCGACCACGCTCAACGAATATCGGAAATACATCGAGAAAGATCCGGCGCTCGAGCGGCGCTTCCAGCCCGTCCTGATCGCCGAACCTTCTGTCGAAGACACGATCGCGATTCTGCGCGGATTGAAAGAACGCTACGAACTGCACCACGGCGTGCGCATCAAAGACGCCGCGATCCTGGCCGCCGCCACGCTGTCGCACCGCTACATTACCGACCGGTTTCTTCCCGACAAGGCGATTGACCTGATCGACGAATCCGGCGCAAGCCTGCGCATGCAGCTCGATTCGCTGCCCGTGGAGATCGACGAAATCGAGCGGCGCATCATGCAGCTGGAAATCGAACGGCAGGCGTTGCTCCGCGAATCCGATGCGCATTCCAAGGAGCGGCTGAAACAACTGGAAGCGGAGCTGGCCGGACTGCGCGAGGAATCCAACGCGCGCAAGGCGCAGTGGCAGGTGGAAAAAACCGCTATCGCGAAGATTCGCGGCGTCAAGGAACAGATCGAGCAGCTCAAGGCGGAGGAGCAGCGCCTGGAACGCAGCGGAGAACTGGCGAAGGTCGCGGAAATCCGCTACGGCAAACTCGCGACGGCCGAGCGGGAAATGGCCGCCGCGCAGAAAAGTCTCGAAGAGGTGCAAAAGAACGGCGGCATGCTGAAGGAAGAAGTCGATGAACAGGACATTGCCAAGCTGGTGAGCAAGTGGACGGGGATTCCCGTCGGGCGATTGCTCGAAGGCGAAGCGCAGAAACTCGTCACCATGGAAACACGCCTGCGCCAGCGCGTCATCGGACAGGACTCGGCGCTCGAACGCGTCGCGAATTCCATCCGGCGAAATCGCGCGGGACTTTCCGATCCCAACCGGCCGATCGGATCGTTCATTTTTCTTGGGCCCACGGGCGTCGGGAAAACCGAACTCGCTCGCGCGCTCGCCGAGTTTTTATTTGACGACGAGAAATCCATGATCCGGCTGGACATGTCCGAATACATGGAAAAGCATTCGGTCTCGCGCATGATCGGCGCGCCTCCAGGCTACGTCGGCTATGAAGAAGGCGGACAGCTCACGGAGCAAGTGCGCCGGCATCCGTATTCCGTAATTCTTTTCGACGAAATTGAAAAGGCGCATCCCGATGTGTTCAACATTTTGCTGCAGATTCTCGAGGACGGCCGCCTGACCGACGGCAAGGGCCGCACCGTCGATTTCCGCAACGCCGTGCTGGTGATGACGTCGAACGTCGGTTCGAGCGCCCTCTTCGATCTGGCGGGAAGCGATCCCGAACGCGCCCGCAAGGAAGCGATGGAAGCCTTGCGGCAAGCGTTCCGCCCGGAATTCATCAACCGGATTGACGACATTGTGCTGTTCAATCCTCTGGGGAAGGAACAGCTCAACAAGATCATCGACCTGGAGCTGGCCAAAGTGATGCGGCTGCTCGAGGAGAGAAAAGTACGAATCGAGCTGACGCCCGCGGCGCGCGAGAGACTTGTCCGCGACGGCTACGATCCGGCCTATGGAGCGCGCCCGCTGCGCCGCACGGTCCAGCGCCTCGTCCAGGATCCGCTCGCGATGCGCATACTCGACGGCAGCGTTTTGCCGGGCGATCTGGTGCGGGTCGATATCGATCCGAACTCAGACGCCATGCGTTTCGAGCGCGCGGAGCAGAAAACGGCGCAAGAGCCCGCGGCAAAACCGGAGGCAGCCGAACACGCTGTTTCCACGGCGAAATCCGGGCTTCGGAGGTAAGTTCCAATTTGCCGGGTTTTTGTAGGACAGCCACTCTTGGCTGTCCGCTTTCTCCTCGATGAGGTTGCGCTGGACAGCCAAGAGTGGCTGTCCCACAAAACATGCTGAACCAGTCTCCGGCGCGCCCCGGTTTGACGCGCCGAGCGGAAACTTCTAGACTGAATCTGCGTACTGAAGGTTAGGTGGCGATCATGCGAGCTGTTAAGACACTTTTTCTGTTGACTGCTTTGACGGTCCTATTGGTTCTGGGCGGCGATGCGATTGCCGGCCAGCAAGGAATGACCTTTGCCCTGATCATCGCCGTGGTGATGAACGGCGGGGCCTACTTTTTCTCCGACAAGATCGCGCTGATGTCGAGCGGAGCGCAGCCGGTAACGCGCGAGCAGCTTCCACGCCTGTACGAAGTGATGGAGAGGCTGGTCGCCAAGGCGCAACTCCCAATGCCGAAACTGTACGTGATTCCGCAGCCCGCGCCGAACGCCTTCGCCACCGGGCGCAATCCCTCGCACGCTTCGGTCGCGGTCACCGCAGGATTGATGGAATTGATGAATGACGACGAACTCGAAGGCGTGATCGCGCACGAGCTTTCGCACGTGCGCAATTACGATATTCTCATCACGTCGATCGCCGCCACACTCGCCGGTGCAATCACGTGGATCGCTTCGATGGGGCGCTGGGCCATGATTTTTGGAGGCTTCGGTGGCTCGCGAAATAACGAACGCGGCGGTGGAGGATTGGCGGCGCTGATCATGCTTATCGTCGCGCCAATCGCCGCGCTGATCATTCAACTCGGTATTTCCCGGCAGCGCGAGTTTGCCGCCGATGCGGCCGGCGCCAGGATGGTCGGGCACCCTTATGGTCTGGTCAGCGCGCTCGAAAAGCTGGGCGCCTACAACAAGCGAATCCCCATGAATGTTCCCCCGGCAACGGCATCTCTGTTCATCGTTGCGCCCCTGAGTGCGGGCCAGGTGCTCTCGGGTTTGTTTAGTACACATCCGCCGCTCTCGGAGCGCATTGCGGTCCTACGAAATATGACGGTCACGCGCTAAACCACTACGCAGCATCGAGTTAGGAGTGGCCGGAGATTCCCTTGGCATCGCTAGGTTTGGGGACTTGGGCGCAGCGGTAAGAATGCGTGGAAGAGGGAAAAAATTCTCCCTCTCAATACAGATTGCGCTGAAGATCCAAATTTGTGAAGCAAACTTAAATAGCTCATTACAGAAGGCTTACAAATATTTCAGTCCCGTAAACCCTTTGGCTTATGGCGTGCATGTTTAGAAGTTGCTCGGCACCGGGGGACCGCCATGAGCATGACCTGTAAGGCTACGATTCGTCTTATTTGCGAATACTTGGAAGGCAGACTGGCACCGGAAGTCGCAGGCGAGGTGCAACGCCATCTGAGTTACTGCCGAGATTGCCGTGCGGTTTTTGACGCTGCCGCCTTAACCCTCGAAGTCTATTTTGACCGCGAAGTGGAACCCGTCTCCGCTGATCGCTCTCGTGTCGCCTGAGTTGCCTAATCCGTTACTCCTGTGAGACTTAGAGATAGGCCCCCCTGTATAATTTCCAGAAAATGTGTGTCAGTGCGCAAAAGCAATGAATTCAAATCGTTATCGGAGATACGTCCTTTTTCGGTGGTAAAACTTACACGTTGAACTGTTCCCCCCTTCGCCGGATATCTGCCCTCAAATATAAAGTAAGTTATTTTGTTTGTGTTTGATAGCCAAGTATCGGCCTCCGAATTTGCATTTGGTTCTGCGCATGCACCTCTCCCTAACGCGAGGGAAATCGCAAAGGAGATTAATGAAATGTTGGATCAAATGAACGACCAAGGGACAACGGAAGGATCGCCGCGTTGGATGGGAATAGCTGTGGTAGGGCTGGCGATTCTCTCCCTCGTAGGCGTCGGGCTGGCATGGAACGCCGGCGGCCACGCACGGGATGCGGAGCAGGCGCTCTCGGCACAAGCCAAGACTTTCCAGGCGAGCGAGGATGGAATGAGCCAGCGGATGGCCCAGGCGGAACGCACCAACGCCGAGTTGCAATCCGAAGTGAATCTGGTGGGCGATAAGCTGAAGCTCACCGAGGATCAGCTGGCCACGGCGCGCAGTCAGGTGAAGCAGAGCCGCGCCGATTACACTAAGAAGCTGAATGACGTGCAAAGCACCCTGGCAACGAAGGCCAGCGCGGATGACGTGAAGGCGCTCGGCACGGACGTCAACGGCGTGAAGACCGATCTCACCAACACCAAGGGAAGCATCGATCAACTGCGCGGCGAGCACGGCGAATTGATCGCGCGCAACCACGAAGAACTCGAGCAGCTCAAGCGAATGGGCGAGCGCGACTACTATGAATTCAACTTGACCGCGAAGGGCCAGAAGGAACACGTTGGCCAGACGATGATCGAATTCCGCAGCGCCAGCGCCAAGAAGCACCAGTACACCATCGCGATGTACGTCGACGACACGCGCCTGGAAAAGAAGAACCGGGCCGTCAACGAACCCATCTACTTCTACGCGGGCGGATCTCGCCAGCCGATGGAACTGGTGGTGAACCAGGTCACCGACAAGAAAATCTCCGGCTACCTGAGCGCACCAAAGGCCATTGCAGCCTCCGCGAAGCCAAACGGAAACTAACCTACATAGAGCTATCGCTGGTTGCGTATGAAGAAAGGGCCGCTTCGGCGGCCCTTTTTTTGTTCAGTGGCACAGGCTTTTGCCTGTGGGGGTTGGTCCTCGCTAGGTCCAAAATCCACAGGCTGAAGCCTGCGCCACAAATCACAGCAGCAAATTCAGGCGCTTCAATTCTGAATTGTCGGGAAACAGGCGCAGGCCGAAGCGGACGGCTTTGGCGGCGGCGGATGGATCGCCCAGCGCCTTGTCGGCCTGAAACAGCAACGGGTAAATTTTCTCGTCCTCGTCGGGAAAATACCGCATCACGAATTCGAGGTGCCGGCGCGCTTCCGCCCATTTTTCCTGCCGGGCCAGCAATTCGCCGAGGTTGAGTTGCGTCTGATAGTTGTACGGGTCCTCGGCAAGACAATCCAGCATGGCGCGGTAAGCTTCGTCGAGCTTGTCCTCGCGCAGCAGAATTTCCGCAAGCTCCGCGCGCGCGGCCGCGCCTGCATGCGGATCTGCCGCGATGAGGCGGCGCTGAAGGTCTTCCGCTTCCGACCAGCGCGAAAAATCCAGATCGAGTTTGGCCAGCGAGGCGAGCGCCCGCAAATTTCCGGGATCGCGCTCGAGAATTCGCTGCAGTGCGCCGCGCGCCTTTTCGTTGTTGCCGAAGCGCCGGTCGGTTTCGGCCAGGCCCCACGCTGCCTCCAGGGAATTCGGATCGATCGCCAAAGCGGCGTCGAAGGCACGGAAGGTGGTCTGAAAATTTATGTGGGCCAGCGCGGCTCGCCCGCGAATCGTGGCGATGGCGGCGGTCACGGGACGCGTTTCAAGTGCGCGCAGGAAACGCCCGGCTCCGTCCGCGTCGTCCTGATTGACCGAGGTTGCGGCGGATGCAGCGAGCGCGGCGTCGCGCGCGTCCGGCGGAAAATCCTCGGGCAATGGATTTTCTTGCTCCAGCACAATGGCATCGCGGTTTTTGTCTTCCAGGCCATGGACGAGCAGGGATCGCGGGGCGTGATATTCGAGCAGCGTTTGATCGTCCGTATTGATTTGCGCGCCGGAAGAGAATTTTCGCAAACCGCCGTCCTCGAGCAGGTAGAAACCAAATAGTCCGGCCGCGTCTTCCATGCCAAGCTGCGCGAAATCGTCGTGCAGGCGCGGCAGTCGGTACATTGCCTGCGCACGCTGCAGAATTTCTCCTGACGGCGGACTCGGCGCCATCAGGATCATGTCCGGAGCGTCGCCGTGCCAGAGCGTGGCGCCGTGAAATTCGGTGAGGAACGTCGCGAAGAGCATGCGCAAATCCTCGGGATACAGGGAATAGGCCTGCATCCATTGCACGAATACGCCGTCCGGGGCGAGGCGGCCGCGGACGGCTGCGTAAAACTCGCGCGTGAAAAGCGTGGCGACCCCGGCGATCCAGGGATTCGACGGCTCGGAAATGATCAGATCGTACTTCTGGCGCGTGGTGAAGAGAAAATTGCGGGCGTCGTCGAACGTCACGTGAACGCGCGGGTCGAGAAGTACGTTGCGATTCAATTGCGCGAGCAGCGGCGCTGCGCCCACGACGGCCGGCTCGATTTCCACGACGTCCAGGCGTTCCAGCTCCGGGTAGCCGACGAGCGCGGACGCCGTCATGCCGCTGCCGAATCCGACGAGGAGCACGCGGCGCGGCGGATGCGCGAGCGCCGCGAGATGGCCGAGAAGAAGCTGCGTCGTGGCGTCATGATTCGACGCATCCACTTTTCCGTTGGTGCGAAGGGCGATGTAATCGCCGGTTCTGGCGACGGAAATATTGGCGTTCAAGCCGTCGCGAAAATAAATGATGTCCAGCGCATGCGCGTTTTCCCGGAGCGTGAGCGGGCGGTCGTAGAGATTCCAATACATCACAGTGTTGAACGACGCGACCGCGGGATCGTAAAAATAATTCGAGAAGCCGATGAAGGCAGTGAGAACGATGAGTAGAAGATTTCCCGCGACAGCCAGGATTTTCCACGACACTCGCTGCGCGGACGCAGAAGAAATTGCGGCGGCGAGAGCAAGGTTCACGCCCGCCGTCGCCGCGAGCAGATGAAAACTTCCGAGGCGCGGCATCAGCGAGAAGCCGGCGGCAATCGCGCCCACGATCGCGCCGAGCGTATTCCACGCATAGGCGCGGCCCACCGCTGCGCCCGCGCCGTTTCCATTGGCTGAACGCGGTCCGGCAATCAGCACTACCACGGCCGGAAAATTGAATCCGAAGACCACGGCTGTCGGAAGCATGGCCAGCGCGCTGGTGACAAATTGAGCGAGCACGAGGCCGCGAAACGATTCGTGCGTCGCGCGCAGAATCGGCGGGAGCACTTCGATCAGGCGCGTGAAGAATACCAGGAATGCAAGCGCGGCAAGCGCAGTCAGCGTTTGCGTGACGGCGAAGGTCATCGAACCAGGCACGCGGCGGCGGCTCCATCGTTCAAACAGAGCGCTTCCCAGAACGATTCCCGTGAGGAACGTGCCCAGCATCAGCGTGAACGCGTACGTGGAGCTGCCCAGCTGCGTCGAGAGCAGGCGCGTCCAGCCGATTTCGTACGACATGGCTGTGGCGCCGACGATGGCAAAACAAATCAAGAAAAATCTCGGTGGCGCGGAAGAAGAAGGAGCTTTGAGTTTTTCCGGCAAGCTCATTTCAATCGAAGAGGCTGGAGCAGGCTCATCGCACGCGAGAAAAAGCGCCAGCGCTCCAGCGGCCAGATTCAGGCCCACGGCGATTCCAAGCGAGCGCCGCAAACCGAGCGATGGCAGAAAAATAAATCCCGCCGCGAATGTTCCGGCAACCGCGCCTGCCGTGTTGATCCAGTAGAGGCGTGAAAGGCGCGCACCGAGTTCCGCCGCATTCCGCGTGAGCCCGCGCACCAGCACGGGCAGCGTGCCGCCCATCAGAAATGTCGGCAGGAACAAGACCAGCGCTGATCCCGCAAATCGCAGCATCAGCAAAGCGCCGGTGTTTCCTCCGGCGTAAGGATACGCCGCCACATAAACCGCGCGGACGCCCGCCAGTCCCGCGAGAGAAATTGCGGCAGTCGCGGCAACACCAAGTTCCAGCCATCCGTACAGCGCGATCGGCCGTTTCCAGTGGTCGCCACGCCGTCCTATCCAAGCGCTTCCCGAAGCGAGACCCGCCATGAACACGGCGAGGACTGTGGCGACGGCATACGCCGTGTGGCCAAAAATCAGCCCGAGCGCCTTGCTCCACACCACTTGATCAATCAATCCCGCTGCGCCCGAAAAGAAAAAACACACAAGCAAAGCGGGAAACAAATAACGGCGCGGAGATTGTCCTGGCATGGCCGGCCGCATGGTAGTCTGGCCACCGAAAGGCGTCAAATATGGCTATATCTTGACGGTGCCAGATTCCGACAACCGCGTTTATCAAGATTTGCCGCCAAACAGCGCTGTGTATGGACTTACCTTGCGTGAGAGCCTGTCTGACGAGAAACGGTCTATCAGAGTTCGTCTTTGCGATCTTTGAAGATAGGAAGGAGGCTCTGGTGGACACGCTCGACGGCCTGGAAGAACTCATTAATCCCCACGGTTTCGCGAGCTATTTCGTGCGCGGCCGAGTCCGCAGTAATGGAGTCGCATAGCTGAGTGGCGCGGCGGATGCGCTCAGCGGTCAGCAAGGGGAGCACGGTATCTGGATCTTGTTGCCGCGATTGGCGCTCCTGCCACTCTTGAACAGCCCACGCCGTCTTGCGCACATTGTCCACAGCATCCCGGAATTCCCGGAGGATGTTCGGGTCAACCGGCCCCGAGCGCATGTCATACTCTAGATTGACCAGCTCGGCGCAGGCCTTCTTTAGCCGGAAATTCACGCCCCAGAAATTTTCATTGGAGACGAGTAGTTCGACGCCAACCCCTAACAAGCGGCCCTCGCTGTTACGACGAACGCCGATTACGCGAGCGTGCGAGGATTCATGCGAAAGCAGATTCGTCAACTCAATCTGACTTCCGACGGCAGGGTAAATCTTCATCTCCAACAATCCACCCTGAGCGCTCACTTCCGTGGCCCGTCCGGATTCCCGTAAAATTTTACCGTCTGCCTCCTGCCACGTCGCTTCCACCGGGGAGATGAAGGGGAAACGCCTGCTCCGCCGCTTTCCAGCTGTTGACGAGGGCTGATTCGTGATTGGCTGTTCCATTAAAGAGCCTCCAGGGAACCCATTGACCGGACCAATCCTACTACACAACTCTCTTTGCAAAACTAAACAGCGTTTGATTGAGTAGGCTGAAGAGGCATGGAATTGACGAATCAGTGGAACAACATCCGGCATGACGGTCGTGGAGCAGATCCGCGACGCGCCGGTAGAGGCTCTCGACGGCTCGGCGGGACTCGTCAATTTTCGAGGTTTCTCGGCCCGATTGGTGTCTGGCCAGGTCGCGATAGTTCCCGGGCGGAATCCCGGGTGAACTGAGAAGTACTCCCAGTCATGTAGAACTGTCGGCCTCGGAATTCTATTTTTGCGCCGCATCGGCGGCTAGCTCGTCCAGCAGGGTTGCCGCTACGGACACGTTGTCAACCCCGAAGACCAGCATCACCAGCGACGATCCCGGCTCCACTCCGCAATAGCTGTAGTCGATGTTGACCTGCTTTTCGCCGAGCCGCGATGCGGCGCGGGCCAGCCCGCCCGGACGATGCGGCAGCCTGGCGACGGCGACGTCTGTCTCTTCAAAGTTCATGCGCAAGTTGCCCAGCACCGCCTTTGCGCTCGCCGGATCATCCGCCAGGAATCGAACCAGGCTCTCGCGCTCTTCTACGTAGGACTGAAAAGCCAGGATATTCACTCCACGCTCGGCCAGGGCGAGGAAGCATTTGCCCAGAGCGCCCGGTTTGTCTTCAATCGTTACCCTAAATTCTTTCGCCCTTGCCATGTGATTTGTCTCCCTTTCTATTCCAGTCGCCAACATCCGTCCAGATAAGCAAAGAGTTTACGCCCTGACGGAAGTCCTGGTAAGCCACTTCTCAGAAAGTGGGCGACCACCACGAACCGCGCGTTGTTTCACCGCGGAACAATCGGCCACGAATTTACAAGATTGAATAGTTGCAGCGGCTTGGACACAGGTAGAGTATGCAATGGCATCGGCCGTGACGGATGGGAAAATAGCCGCTCATTTCGGAGGATTGCAATCACCATGCAAAACGCTACAAATCGAAAACGAGTCGGCTTCCTGCTTGTTATCTTCATGTTCGGTGCGGTGGCCGTTGCGGTTGTTGCCGGGAGCCAATCCTCTTCGCCAAGCAGCGAACAAGCGGGAGGCAGCGCGGATAAAATGGACAGCGCGGCGCAGAGCGCGGTGGACATCGTGCGGGATCCGTCGGACGTAGCGCCTCCGGTAGGGAATCGCCAGCCGCAACTCGTCAAGGTGACGCTCGTGGCGCAGGAACTCGAAGGCAAGCTCGATCCATCCGCGGGCAGTACCTACAAGTATTGGACGTTCGGCGGGAAAGTGCCCGGCCCCATGATTCGCGTGCGGCAGGGCGACACCGTCGAAGTCACATTGAAGAATGAGGGGCACAACAGTTCGCACTCGGTCGACTTGCACGCCGCGCTCGGACCCGGTGGCGGAATGGAACTGACGAACGCGGCGCAGGGAGAAAGCAAAACATTCACGTTCAAGGCGATTGTCCCCGGGGTGTTTGTGTATCACTGCGGAACTGATCTGGCTGCGCAACACATTGCCAACGGGATGTACGGCCTAATCGTCGTCGAGCCCGCCGGCGGATTGCCGCGCGTGGATCGCGAATTCTATGTTGCGCAGGGGGAAATCTACACGGTGGACCCTTTGGGCGGGCATGGGCATCAGAGATTGAGCCTGCCCAAATTGATGAATGAACGTCCCGAATATTTCGTGTTCAACGGTGCAGTCGGAGCGCTTACGGACCAGCATCCGATGCACGCGAAGGTGGGCGAAAGCATTCGGATTTTTTTCGGTGTGGGCGGGCCGAACATGATTTCTTCTCCGCACGTCATTGGACAGATATTGGAGCGGGTCTATAACGAAGGCTCGTTCACTTCTCCGCCGCTTACTTCGGTGCAGACCACCATGGTGCCGCCGGGAGGCGCGACCGTGTTTGAAATCAAGCCCCAGGAGCCGGGAATCTATAAATTGACGGACCACGCGTTGATCCGAATCGCGCGCGGTCTGGTCGCCGTGATCGAAGTGACGGGGCCTGCCAATCCGGAATTGTTTCATGCCGGACCGGCGCAGTAATTCCAACTTGTTGTAGAAACCTCCTTACAAGCCCGCCGATTCTTGTCTTGTGGAAGCTCGAGGAGCGCTTCGAGGATGAAGTGTTGTGGCGTATACTCGCGCCCAACTGAAATTCCGGCATTTTTGTCGGATACGCCTTGGATCGCGCGGCGCCAATGCCCGGCGGAACGCCTTTCCGGCGCCGTCAGAGGGAAGGAAAAAACCAGTTCGCGAACAATTATCCACGGCTCAGGCGAATCCCCCATCCGGCGAGTCAGGCACGCGCGCCGCTGCCATCGCGATGTATGGCGTGTTGCTCCTCGCCTACAGCGTGAATGCCGCGGACCGGCAGCTTTTTCCGCTGCTGGCTCATGATGTCCGCTTGCAGTACGGCTTTTCGCTTTCCGACACCGGGCTTCTCACCACGATTTTTACGCTGGGCCTGGCGGTTGCGGGATTGCCGACCGGCTATCTCCTCGCGCGTTTTTCCCGCAAGACGGTGCTGCTCCTCGGGATCGCAATTTTTTCCGCGGGGACGGCGCTCACGGTTCTGGCGCTGGGATTTCCGGACATGCTGGTCTACCTCGCCGCGACGGGCATCGGCGAAGCGATGCAACTGACGGTGATGATCGCCATCGCGGCAAACTACTTTGTGGGCTACCGCGCCGCTGCCATCGGATCGATGAATGTTTTTTTTGGCCTGGGCGCGTTTACCGGCCCCATCCTGGGCGGCGTTCTTCTCACATCGTATCGAAACTGGCACGCCCCCATGATCGTCTTCGGAATTTTTGGTTTTCTCATGATCGCCGTGATCGCCTTGACCGTGCGGCCGTGGTTCAGCGAGACGCATCGCGCCGCCGACGCGCGCACCGATCTCCTCGGCGCGCCCACGCTTCTGAACAGGAACACAATTATTTTGACGGTCCTCAGCGTGATCGGCGGCCTCGTTCTGTACGGTTTTACGGGTATGTACGCGACGTACTTGCGCGAGGCCTTGCATTACACGCCCAAGGCGGCGGGGTTTGTCCAGAGTTTTTACGGAGCGGGAGCGCTGCTCTCCATCTTTGGCGGCTGGTTCGGAGACCGCTTCTCGCCGCGCCTGGTGCTGAGCGCGTCATTCTTCTGCGTCGCATGCCTCGGTTACTTGTGTTTTCACGGCTCGGAAGGGATCGCGCCACACGTGATCCTCACCTTCGCCTACGGCGCAATCGGCAGCGGCACGATCTACGTCAACCTCGCCGGTTACCACGTAAAAGCGGTGCGCAGCAGCTTGTCCAGCCGCGCCTCGGGCATGTTCGTGACCAGCCTTTACGCCGCAGCCGCAGGGGCAGGCTACTTGATGGGCGGAATCGCCAGCCACGCTGGCTGGGCCTTGGCGGGAGAGATTCAAATTTCGCTGCTGTCCGCTGTCGCTGGAAGCTTGGCGTTGACTCTGAAGCCGGATCAAATGTCCCTATGAGTTGCAGGCGGCTTGGTGGGCAAACTTGCTCAATCAGTCGACTGGAAATCCATTGGGCCAATCGCGCACATCTGGATTCAATCCGCCGGCACGGCGCGCGATTTCGCCCAATCCCTTATGGCTTGAATCTCTTCCGCGCGAGTCACGCTGAGCGGCTGCGTGCCGCGGATTTCCTCCAGCAAGACTGCCGTGGTGAGCTGCTGTTTCCGGTCGAACGCCGTGTACAAGCCCGCGACAATGGCCTGCTCGATCTCAGCTCCGGAAAATCCTCCGCTTGCCGCCGCGAGGGCCGCCACATCGAACTCCGCCGCGTTCCTTCCGCGTTTCTTCAGGTGCAAGGTAAAGAGCGCGGCGCGCACTTCGGCGCCGGGCAGGTCGACGAAAAAAATTTCGTCGAACCGTCCTTTGCGCGTCATCTCCGGCGGCAGGATCGTGATGTTGTTGGAAGTCGCCGCCAGGAAAACATCGCCCTCCCGATCCTGCATCCACGTTAGAAAAGTCGCCAAAAGCCGCTGCGACAAACCGGCATCGGCGTCGCCACTCGCGCCTGCCGAAGCAAAGGCCTTCTCGATTTCATCGATCCACAGGACGATGGGCGCGAGCTTTTCCGCCAGCTCGAGCGCCTTGTGCAGGCGCTTCTCGCTCTCTCCCACATACTTGTCGTAGAGCGCGCCCACGTCCAGCCGCGCCAGCTCGACGCCCCATTCCCCCGCCACGGCGCGCGCCGCCAGACTTTTTCCGCAGCCCTGGACTCCACTGATCAGCACGCCTTTCGGCGGCGCAAGCCCGAATCGCCGCCCCTCCGGCGTCAATGCGCTTCGTCTTTTCGCGACCCATTCGCGCAGATGCGTCAGGCCGGCCACATCCGTGAACGATGCATCGCGGCGCACGGATTCGAGGGCCCCCTCCAATTGCATGGCCTCACGCTTGGCATCCAGCACGTCATCGAGCAGCCCGCTGTCCGCGTTGCCGCGCTTCAGCACGCACTTGCGGAGAGTTCGTAAGGCTTCCTCTTCCGGCAAACCTACGAGGTTATGCGACAGCTGCGCGATGGAAGCGGCGTCGAGCGCGACATGAATCCCATTTTCCCGATTCGCGTCCGCCAAAACCTTCCGCACGCCGGGGAGCAATTCGTCCGCGTCCGGCAATCCAAATTGAAACGGCGCCGACTCGCTTTCCAATTCGGGAGGCAGCTTCATCGAAGCCGCTGTAATCACCAGGGACCGCCGGGCCACGCGAAACGTGCCGGCCAAATCGCGGACGCGGCGGCTGATCCGGTCGTTATCGCAATAGCGCGCAAAATCCTTGAGCAGAAAAACCGCGTCGCCAGCGATCAGCGCGATGTTCGCCAGCGCCTGTTCCGGCTGGTCCGAACCATAGATGGGCGCGCCATTGAATCTCGCAAGGCCTGTGATCGCGCTCCATGTGTAGAGCGGCACGTTGAGCTCGGTCGCGATCATCAGCAAGAGGGCCTTGAGCCGGTCCTCTTCCGTGGTTTCGACGGTGATGAGAGGATTTCGCGAATTGATCAGCAGGCGCAACTCATCGTGCTTGCGATTCGGCCGCTGGGCCGCAGTCGACAAAGAATTGGCGGCCGATCCGGCCGACATTTTCTGGTTCGGCGCCGGCGTTTTTTGGGTGAGATCGTTTGGCAAGGCGGCGAGCCTCGGTTTGCATCAATTGATCGAGCAAAGACATAGAAGGACCGACGGACGGCCCCAGGTGAGATTAACAAAAATTGGCATCGAAAATGGGACCCGTTATGAACAGTGTAACTAGTGTGCCATCCCGGAAATTATTTGGCCGCGGGTGAAAGTAGGACAGACTTCAGCCTGTCTTCCGCTCTCAGCCAACGAAAATCAAAACCAGACAGGCTGAAGCCTGTCCTACTTGAATCGCGTTCTTATTTCGCGAGCTCGCGATTGATCAGTCCGCAGGGGGTTTCACCTCTGAGGCACGCGAGGACCTGCTCGATGGCGCGGAGTTGAAGGGTCGCGCGGGCTTGCTCGCTGAGCCAGGCGGTGTGAGCCGTGACGATCATTTTGGGATGGCGCACGAGCGCGCTGCGGATGGGCGTCACGGCCGTTTCCGATTCCAGGACGTTGAGCGCGGCGCCGGAAATTTTTCCCGCGTCGAGCGCGGCGAGAAGCGCGGCTTCGTCGATCAGGCCGCCGCGCGCGGTGTTGACGATCGACGCGTTTTTTTTCATCTTGGCGAAGGCCGCTTCGCCGAGGAGATGGTGTGTGCTTTCGTTGAGCGGCGCGTGCAGCGAAATGAAATCCGCGCGCGCGAGCAGGGCGTCGAGCGTGACGAGTTCCGCGCCCATTTCGCGCGCGCGCGGCTCGCTCAAATAGGGATCGTGAACGATCACGGCCATTCCCAGCGCGGATACTTTTCCGGCCAGGAGCGAGCCGATCCTCCCGCAGCCGACGAGGCCGCACGTTTGGCCGCGTAATCGCTGCAGCGGCGGCATTTTCACTACGGCCCAGGTGTCTTCCCTGGCCAGCGCAATCGCGGAAATCATCTGGCGGCTGAGCATGAGCAGAAGCGCGAGCGCGTGGTCGGAGACCTCGTCGAGGCAGTAGTCGGGGACGTTCGCCACGAGGATGCCGCGCTCGGTGGCCGCCGCGACGTTGACCGTGTCCACGCCCATTCCGTAGCGCACGATGATGCGGCAGCGCTGCATGGCGGAGATTGCGCGCCTGGTGATAGGGGCGCGCACCGTCAGCACGCCGTCCGCGTCACGGCACAACTCAGCGACTTGGTCTTCGTTCGCCGCTTGCCCGGTGACTAGCGTGCCGCCCGCGGCTTGCACCGCGCGGCGCTCTTGGTCGACGTCCGGGAAACGGTAATCGGTGATGACGATTTTCAAGTTTCTCTCCGCTGTATTTTTCGGGATGCCTTGAGTAGCACAGACTTCAGACTGTGGGTTTCCATTTGATCTTGGCTGGCGCGTGCGGCCTTGGCTGCGGAACGAACCCCACAGACTGAAGTCTGTGCTACATAAGGCCCACAAATTTGACACGCTCCGGCTAATAATGCTAATGCAAGTGTGCATTTATTTTCGAGGAGGAACACGCTGTGTCCGATATTGGAATGATTCCGGTCGATTGGGAAGTGCGATTTGATCCGCAGCGGATGCTGCGCGAACGTTTGCAACGGGCCAAGGAGGTGCTCAACAATTCCGATCTTGACGCGCTGTTTGTGTTTCGCACGGAGGATGCGCGCTATCTGACAGGATATCGCCATCATCTCGGCCCGGCCTTCATCATGGGCAATGCCGTCACGGTGCTGTCACGAAAGCACGATCCGATCCTGTGGACGATGGACTTCGAGCATTGCAAGCTGCGCATGCCCTGGCTCAGCGCGGATCAGATACGCCCGCGCGCAAATTTCCGCGAAAAAATCGGGATGAAACGCTGGGCCGAGCAGGTCGAAGGCCTGGTCGGTTCGCTCGCAGGCAAGCGAGTCGGCATCGACATCTGGGATATCAACATGGAGACGGCGATCCGCGAGGTTTTCCCCAAAACCACGTTCGCCGACGGCTATCAGAGCGTGCTGATGCGCGCGAAGGAAATCAAGACGCAGGACGAAATCATCTGTCTGAAAATTGCGAATGCCATCACCGAGGCGGCGCTGGACGAGGGAATTCAGGCGCTGCGGCCCGGGATCAAGGAATGTGAAATTCTCGCGATCATCTGGGGGAAAATGACGGCGATGGGCAGCGAATGGACGCAGTGCTCCAACATTATCTGCTCCGGCCCCTACACCGCGCCCTACCGGCGCTTCACTTCCGACCGGATTATTCGCAACGGCGATCTGGTCATCATGGACGTCGGCGCGGGATATAACGGTTACTGGGGCGACCTGACTCGCACCTGGGTTTGCGGAAACGTGAAACCCACGCCGGAAATGCGCGACCTTCATCAGAAGTGCTACAACGCGCTTTTCAATGCGGGGAGCAAAGTGCGCCCCGGCGCGACCAACGCCGAAGTTTTCGCCGCAGCCGATCCGTACGTGCTGGACAGCCTGGGCCACGGCTCCGGCGTGAATCCCTGGGAGGCGCCCTACTTCAGCCCCGCTTCCAAGGATGCGCCCGTGGTCCTGAAGGAAGGGATGGCATTCAATCTCGAGCCGTACGCGGGAAAGCCCGGCATCGGCGGCATTCGCCTCGAGAACGACCACATCGTCACGCACGACGGCGTCGACATCTACACGACGTATCCATTCGATGAAAGGCTCGTGAACGATCTGCATCCCCTCGACACGACAACGGGGCGCACGAGGTAGCTTTTAGTAGCACAGACTTCAGTCTGTGGGTTTCCAACTGATCTTGGCTAGTGCGTATGGCCTGGGCTGCGGATTGAACCCCCACAGACTAAAGTCTGTGCTACCAAATTCATCACACACATGAATTCGAACGACCCTAATCACGACGCTCTGCCTTCCTTCCGCCTCGACGGTCGCCTGGCCGTCATCACGGGCGCGAGCGACGGCATCGGGCGCGCGTTCGCTCTCGCCTATTCGCGCTCGGGTGCCGAAGTTGTTTTGGTGAGCCGCACGCGCGAAAAACTTTTAGAAGTAAAGGGCGCAATCGAGGCTGCGGGAGGCCGGGCGCACGTCATCCGCGCCGACGTCAGCAAGATCGAAGACATTCGCTCGATCGAGCAGGAAGTGTCCCGGCTCATTAAGGGCAGGGATCTCGCCTTAGTTCTCGTGAATTGCGCAGGCTTCGGATTCACGAAACCCGCACTCGATATCACCGAAGAAGACTGGGACCATATTCTGGACGTCCATGCCAAGGGCACATTTTTCTGCTGCCAGTCGCTGGGCCGCCTGATGATCGAGCGCGGCTACGGCAAGATTATCAATCTGAGTTCGACATGGTCGGCGAGCACCGATATGGGCAAGAGTGTTTATGGCATTGCCAAGGCCGGCGTTTCTTATCTCACCGCCGCCCTCTCCACCGAGTGGGCTCCCCTCGGAGTGCGCGTCAACGCGATTGCGCCGACCTCGACGCTCACGGAAAGCACCAGCCGCTCGTTCCGTGAAAACGAAGCGCGCGCGCAGAGGTTGCTGAGCCGGATCAAATTGGGGCGATTTGCGGAGCCTTCCGATCTGGTTGGCGCAGCCGTCTTCCTGGCAAGTCCGGCCTCGGACTTCATCACCGGACACACGCTGTTTGTCGACGGTGGCTGGCACGCCGGTGGTTGGAACCCGGGAACGCCAATCTCCTGATTGGCTTGAAGCATACCGCCAATCGGGAGATTGGCGTTCCCAGGGCACATCTCGTTAGATATGTTGGCTACTTTACCAGCTTGAATTTATCCACGCGCCGCCCGATGTCGGTTTCGGCAACATAGATGTTGCCCTTGGAGTCGATGTCCAGCGTGTGACAATGCGTGAATTCGCCGAGTTGGTGGCCGGGCCGGCCGAACTTCGTGATTTCGTTCCCCTCATGATCGAGGATGTGGACGAGTTCGTTGCGGCCGTCCGCGACGATCATGTATTTCTGCGCCGGATCGCGCGAAAAGCGCAACCACCACGCCGTGCCCCACGAATCGGGTGTTTCCTCGTGACCCGACTTGATCCAGATATTCTTCTTAAAATTTCCCATTTTGTCGAACACCTGAATCCGGTTGCCCTGGCGGTCGCACACATACACCAGGCCGTTGTTGTCCATCACCACGCAATGCACCACGCCCATGAACTTGCCGCCTTCGCCGGCCGCAGATTCATCCTTCGTGGCCTGCTCGCCAAACTGCCGCAGGAATTTTCCGTCCTTGTTAAACACCACGATGCGGTGATCGCCGTAGCCGTCGGCAATGTAGATGTCGCCGTTGGTTGGATCGACTGCGATGTCCGCCGGCTTGTTGAGGAGAGTGTTGCTCCGGTTCATGGCGATGCCTGTGATCAGGCCGGTGGAGCTGTCGAACAGGCCCTTGGTGCCGATCTGGAGCAACATTTTGCTGCCGTCATGCGTGTATTTCTGCACGACTGCATCATCGTTGCCGGCAACGAAAATGTTGTTGTCTTTGTCCACGATGCAGCCGTGGATGGAAGCTGGCGCTGTTTTGAAATCCCCGAACGTATTGACCAGGTTGCCGTCGGAGTCGTATTCGAGGACGGGAGGCGCGGGCGTGCCGACCAGCTTTTCCTTGTCCTGCAAATCGCCGCGGTTGACTTCGAAGATGTGGTCCTGGGCATCCACGCAAATCCCGCCGGCCCGCCCGGTAACCATGAGGCCGGGCAAAGGCTTCGGCCAAGTCGGATCTACTTCGTACTTGGGAACCTGCGCTTGAATCGGATAGGACCCCGCCAAAACGATTGCCAGGCCTGCCAAAAGCCAGACCTTGCCCGGAAAAGTCGTCTCTTTCTTCATTTTCGCCTCCCTAGCCAATTCGCCGCCGAAAACTGAGTAGCACAGCCACTCTTGGCTGTGTGGTTTTGTAAGTCGCACGCATTGGATACGCGCCCAACTAGGATCAAAAAAACCGCACAGCCAAGAGTGGCTGTGCTACTTATTCTTCATCCCGAGTTGCAAGGCTTCAGCCAGGTGGATCGCCCGGCGTCCCGTGGATTGAAAAATTTGCTCACGGCAACTGAAGCCGTCGGAAACGATTACCGTGTTCCCGGGCGTATTTCGCACGGCCGGCAATAGTACTCGTTCCCCCACCGCTTGCGACACTTCGTATTTTTCTTTCTCGAAGCCGAAGGGTCCTGCCATCCCGCAGCAACCGGAATCGATGGATAGAACGTCTGTGCCCGTCTTGCGCAATACAGATTCTTCGTCGGTCATACCCATCAGCGATTTGTGATGGCAGTGGCCGTGCAGCAGCACTTTTGCGGAAAGTTGCGGCGGCCTGTATCCGGGAGCGTGGCGCTCGAGGAATTCGCTCAGAAGAAACGTCTGGCTTCGCAATTTCGTTGCGCGTGCATCCAGGGGAAACAGATTGCGGAGTTCGTCGCGGAAGACGGAAGCGCAGCTCGGTTCCAGGACGACGACCGGAATGCCAGCATCGATTTGTTTGGTCAGGACGCTCAGGATTCGTTCGAGATATTGCTTGGCTCTGTCGAGCATGCCGAAGTCGTAGAGCGGCCTGCCGCAGCACAGGTGGCCTTGCGGAACGGTGACCTGGAATCCCGCGTCTTGAAGGACCTCGAGCGCCGCGCGGCTCGTTTCGGGATGAAAATAATTGTTGAATGTGTCCGCCCACAGGATCACTTCGGGCATCACGGAGCCCTTGTCGACGGAGGCAGGAAGCTTCCGCTTGCGGGCCCAACTTTGGAACGTGGAACCGGCAAGCTGGGGCATTTTCCGCTGCGGCGCCAGATGCAAAACGCTCTGCAGGACGTGGCGGAAGCCCGGCGCGCTGCTGAAAAAATTTGCAAGCCAGGGAACTTTCGAGCCAAGCTCCGCCCAGCGATCGATCATGCCGAATGCATAGGCATGCAGCGGCCGGCTTTTGCCTTCGTAATAGTGGGCCAGGAATTCCGCCTTGTAGGTGGCCACGTCCACGTTGGTCGGGCATTCCGACTTGCACGCCTTGCACGCGAGGCACAGGTCGAGCGCTTTCTTGACGTGCTCGTCCTTCCAGCCGTCGCGCACCACTTCGCCCTGCAACACTTCAAAGAGCATGTGCGCGCGGCCGCGCGTGCTGTGTTCTTCCTCGAGAGTCACCATGTAGCTCGGGCACATCGAACCGCTATCGTGTTTGCGGCACTCGCCGAGCCCGATGCACCGCACCGTGGCCTTGGCGAAAGAACCGTCATCGTCCGGAAATTGAAAATAAGTCTTGGGATCGTTCGGCTTGTAGTCCGCTCCCAATCGCAAATTTTCTGTGGGCAGATACGCATTGACCACCTTGTTCGGATTCATCTTGTTGTCCGGGTCCCACGCGGATTTGAATTCACCGAACGCCTTGATCAGCTCGGGACCGAACATCTTGGGAAGCAAAGCGGCGCGCGATTGCCCGTCGCCGTGCTCGCCGGAAAGCGAACCGCCATAGCTCACCACCAGATCGGCGGCGCGCTCGACGAATTCCATATAGTTGCGAATTCCGTTTTCGCTCTGCAAATCGAAGCTCACGCGCATGTGAATGCAGCCGTGCCCGAAATGGCCGTAGAACGATGTGTGATAATTGTATTCGTCCAGCAGCTTTCGGATATCGCGCAGGTAGTTGCCCAATTTCTCCGGCGGGACCGCCGCGTCGTCCCATCCTTCCCATTCGGGAGGTGAACCCGGCGCGGCGGCGGCCGCGCGCGGCCCGGCCTCGCGCAGCTTCCAGACGTGGCGCGCTTCGGCCTTCGTATAGAGCCGCATGTTGGGAGGGTCGGCCGCTTGTTTCAACTGTTCGACCAACCGGCGAGCGGCCTCGTCAGCCTCAGCCGGATCATTCGAACCGAATTCCACAAGCAAGAAGCCGCGCCCCTCCGGGATCAGTTCCAGGTGAGGAGCTTTTTTCTTTTTAAGGCCATCGACGATGCTTCCTTCAAAGCCTTCGAGCCCGATGGGCTTGAGCGGCAAAATCTCCGGCACATGATCGGCCGCCGAAAACGTATCGCGGTAGCCCAGGCAGACGAGCGATCTGTGCTGCGGACTTTGGATCAGCCGCAGTTTGGCTTCGAGGACGATCATGCAGGTGCCTTCTGTCCCGACCAGCGATTTCGCGACGTTAAATCCGCTCAACGGAAGCAATTGATCGAGGTTGTAGCCGGAGACGCGCCTTGGAATTTGCGGATACTTCGCGCGGATCAGGCCGGAGTATTGATCCCGGATAGCCCGCAGCTTGGAATAAATCTCGCCGCGGCGCCCGCCCTGCGCAATGATGGAATCGAGTTCGTCCTCGCTCGAAATGGCGCCCACCGTCATCTGCGTGCCGTCGTAGAGCAAGATGCGAAGTTCGATTACGTTGTCGACCGTTTTTCCGGCCAGCAAGGAATGCGTGCCGCAAGAATTATTTCCGATCATTCCGCCGAGCGTGCAGCGGCTGTGCGTGGAGGGATCGGGACCGAACGTCAGATGATGCTTCTCCGCGCGGTTGCGCAGCGTATCGAGAACGACGCCGGGCTGGACTCGTGCGAATTGACCGTCAGGATTGATCTCCAGAATTTTGTTCATGTACTTCGTGAAGTCCAGAATCACGGCGACATTGCAGGTCTGCCCGGCGAGACTCGTGCCGGCCCCGCGCGGCAGGACCGGCGCGCCGAATTTCCTGCACGCGGCCACCGCCGCGATCACATCAGCATCGTCTCTAGGAACGACGAGGCCAATCGGAATCTGGCGGTAGTTCGAGCCGTCCGAGGAATACAATGCGCGGCTTCCGCGATCAAAGCGCACCTCGCCCTTCACCACGCGTTTCAGTTCGCTCTCGAGTTCGCCGGCCTGTGCGAACGAATCAACGGGTTTCCCATGCGAACTGAGAGGCAGCGGAGATGAAATTTGCACTGTGCTCATTGTCGGGGTTGATGCAGCACGATATTCTGACTCGCCCGCACCCGCATGGCAAGTGGTTGCCGCCGAAAAAAGATTGCTGCCGGTGAGGGCGCGGTGTATATCTGACAGACTGCAATCCATGCGAATCATTCGGGTTTAATCTTCCGCGGTGTGATGGAGGAATGGAAATGGAGAAGCTGGACGATTCCGGGCGAAGCCACGTGCGTTGGGTGGTGCTGCTTCTCCTTTGCTTGATGTACCTCATTACGTATCTGGACCGCGTGAGCCTCGCCAACACCGCTCCGCTCATCAGCAAGGAATACGGCTTCAGCAAAGTCACGATGGGAGTCATCTTCAGCGCCTTCATCTGGGCCTACGCGCTCTTCCAGGTTCCCGGCGGATGGCTGGGTGACCGCTTTGGCCCACGAAGAGTTTTGTCCTCCATCATGGTGTATCGCACCGTAATCGCCGTCGTCACCACGTTGGCTACCGGCTTTTATTCTTTGTGGGGGATTCGCTTCGCGCTTGGCGTGGGCGAGGCGGGCGCGTTTCCCACCGCGACGCGGGCCATGCAGATGTGGTATCCGCGGGACGAACGGGGTTTCGTGCAGGGAATCAGCCACGCCGCCAGCCGATTCGGCGCGGCCATTGGCCCGCCCATCGCCGTGGCGATCATGATTCACTACGGCTGGCGATCGGTTTTCTACGTGATCGGCGTCCTCAGTTTGCTGTGGTCTCTTCTCTACATTCTGGTGTACCGGAACATGCCCGAGCAGGACAGCAAGGTAAGCCGCGCCGAGCTCGCCCGCATCCGCGGTCTCGATGAAAAGGGCGAAATCAAGCAAGCGAACATTGCCAAACGGCCGAAAGTTCCATGGAGCATTCTGCTGAAGCACGGAAACATGTGGGCCGTGATGTGCGCCTACGCCGCCTACATCTATTCCCTGTGGTTTTTTCTATCGTGGCTGCCGTCCTACCTCGTCGAATTCCGTAAATTCACGCTGATCAAGACGGGCCTCTTCGCTTCGATGCCTCTCATGGCCGGCGTCGTGGGAGATGCATTCGGCGGCTGGCTGACCGACAAGCTGCTGGTGAAGACGAATAACCTCAGATTTTCCCGCCGCTCCGTCGCCATCGTAGCGATGCTCGGTTGCGCGACGTTCACATTATTCGCCGCGTTGTCTGCAAATCCGTTTACCGCGGTCTATTGCCTGACGGCCGCAATGTTCTTCCTCGAAATGACCATCGGTCCCGCGTGGGCCGTCCCCATGGACATCGGCGGCGAATTTTCCGGCACCGTCTCCGGCATGATGAACATGGGCGGCCAATTCGTCGGCGCACTTTCCCCAACCGTGTTCGGGTATCTCGTGTCCAGAGGGTCCTGGGTCGCTCCGTTCGGGGTGTCCGCCGGCCTGCTGTTCATCGGCGCAGCCATCTGGGCATTCTGGATCGATCCCGAACAGTCCGTCATCGACAAGGGCCAAGGAATGACAGGCCCTCCAGTCGGCGTCCTCGCCGCGCCTGTGGCCTCGGTGAATCGATAAACCTAATGGGTCGACGATGTATCCCAGAACTGGGATAATCCGTGACCTTAGCGGTTTAAACTGGCTCAGCAAGATTATGAGGCGCGCCATGACCAATAGAAAAATCGGGAAGAGGGCCGTCGTGCGCAGTTCGGGCAACGTTTTTGCTGATCTGGGACTGCCCAACGCCGAGGAAGAAAAAACGAAAGTGCGTTTAGCCTTTGAAATAAACCAGATCATTGAAAACCGGAGATTGTCCCAGATTGAGGCGGCGCGGCGGTTGAAAATCAATCAGCCAAAAATATCGGCTCTTTCAAATTACCAGATCGATGGGTTTTCCGTGGAACGACTAATGAATTTCCTCACGGCTCTCGATCGGGACGTGGACATTGTTATCCGCCCCAAACCGAAATCAAAAAGAGCGGGCCGGATTCTCGTAACAGCCACGTAGGCCGTCCGAGGTGGTCACCTTGCTACAGCGGCAGGCTCTGGCTTGCGATTGGACCCGGCGAGCGAATTGAGAGCCGCCATCACGCCGCCTTCTTTGTGCGGCACTCCCGCCAAACGCAGGCCCATTTCCACGCCGCACAGCGTTCCCGCGAGCATCAGATCGTTGAAGCTGCCGAGATGTCCGATGCGGAAAACTTTTCCGGCGAATTTGGAAAGGCCCGCTCCGAGGGACATATCGAAATGTTCGAGAATCACCGCGCGCAACTTGTCCGCGTCGTGGCCTTCCGGCATGAACACCGCCGTCAACGCGCTGGAATATTCGCGCGGCTCCTCGCAAACGATTTCCAGTCCCCACGCGCGAACGGCCGCGCGCGTCGCTTCCGCGTAGCGATCGTGCCGGCGAAAAATATTGGCGAGGCCCTCTTCCCGCATCATGTGCAGCGCTTCCCGCAAGCCGTAGAGAAGATTGGTCGGCGGCGTATACGGAAAAAATCCGTTGCGATTCGGCTTCAACATTTCCTGCCAGTCCCAATAGGAGCGCGGCAACCGTGCATTCTCACTCGCGCGCAGCGCTTTTTCCGAAAGCGCGTTGAAACTCATTCCTGGGGGAAGCATCAGCCCTTTCTGCGAACCCGCAATGGTGACGTCGACTCCCCATTCGTCGTGGCGATAGTCGATGGAAGCCAGCGAAGAAATCGTGTCCACCAGGAGCAGAGCAGGATGGTGCGCCGAATCGATCGCCCGGCGAAGCTCCGGGATGCGGCTCGTCACTCCAGTCGAGGTCTCGTTGTGCACCACCAGGACCGCTTTAATTGCGTGGCCGCGATCCGCGGCCAGCCGCGATTCAAGTTCCGCGGCGCTCGCACCTCTACGCCAGTTGCCGGGGACGTAATCGACCTGAATGCCGAATTTCTCGGCGACTCCGCGCCATAAAAATGAAAAATGCCCCGTCTCGAAGAGCAGGACGCGGTCACCCGGAGAAAGGGTATTTACCAGCGCCGCTTCCCACGCTCCCGTCCCGGAAGCCGGATACATGACCACGGGCCCTGCCGTTTGAAAAATCCCGCGCATGCCCTCCAGAACTTCCTTGCCCAGGCTCGCGAATTCCGCGCTCCGGTGGTCGATTACCGGAGCATCCATCGCCCGCAAGATGCGGTCCGGCACATTTGTAGGGCCTGGAATTTGGAGAAAGTGGCGTCCCGTATGGATCATGGCAACTCCGTGTGATCTTGAAGTAGAATTCTACATTCTCGATGCGGCGGAGCGCAACCGAGACGCCGCGTTCCAGTTGACGCGATGGCTGTTCGTGTTGTACGAAATGCGCGAGACTCAAACGGAAGCGGATCTTTTTTTACCGGAATAATCACGCACAAGGAGAACCAGTGCGCAACAAAATGTGTTTGACGGCTGCCGACGCGGAGAAAATCCTGGCCGGATGCAAAGCCGAGGCGGCGAAAAATAAATGGAATGTCAGTATTGCGGTCGTGGACGATGGCGGATTCCTGGTTCACCTCGAACGGCTGGACGGTGCCGTGCCTCAGAGCGCCATGATCGCCACCTGCAAGGCGCAAACGGCCGCCGCGACGCGAACTCCGACCAAGGTTCTGGAAGAGATCGTCAAGGAGAGGCCCGCGACGGTCGCTTTTCCGGGCAGAGTAGCCGTTCAGGGTGGACTGCCGATCATGCATCAGGGCGAATGCGTCGGCGCGGTAGGAGTTTCCGGCGCCAAATCGCATGAAGATGAGCAGGTCGCAAGCGCCGGATTGAAAGCGCTCGAGTAGCCCAGGTAGCACACGCTTCGGCCTGTGGGTTTTAGTGCTTGCAATGACTAACCCCCACAGGCTGAAGCGTGTGCCACTAGTCCCTCTACGGTTTTTCCGAAATATTCGTTTCAAAGTGCCCCACGCACTGCCAGCGCCCGTCTTTCTTGTAGAAAACGTTCAGAAATCTTCTGTTGCTGCTGGAGACGGACCCTTGATATTCCACTACGGATTTGCTGATGCCGGTCAGGATCCCGGTATCTCCATGCACGGCCACCTTAACGTCTTCGTGCTTGAAAGACCGAAAAGTTAAAGTCCTGGCTTTGAGTTCTGCCAGGTGTTGCGCTTTGGTCAGGAGCACGCCGCTGGCATTGGCGTAGATCAAATCGTCCGAATAAATGCGATCCAGTGTGGGAATGTCGCCCTTTTGCAGAGCCTGGTTCCTCTCGTCATCGACCTTCAGGATTTCGTCCGTCATGTTTTCCGGCGGCGCCGCGCTTCTGGCGGTGCGCCACGCGATTGCGAAAAAACCAAGGACTGATAGAGCTAGTGCAACCATTCGTCGCCGCGTCATCGCGTTTCTCCTGTCAACTGGATTGAGTCTGATTTCATTGAAAAAAGTCTGCAAACCTGGTTCAACCAAATAGCACGCGCGCGCCGGGAGCGTCAAGACGGTAGGACAGCCACTCTTGGCTGTCCGCTTTCGCCCTACTAGGACTGTCAGGGACAGCCAAGAGTGGCTGTCCTACGCTCCCTCGACCACGGACAGCTCCGGGTTGATCAGGAACGTCCAGATCAGAGCGCCGCTGAGCAGCACACCGGCCGTAACGATGAACGGCGTAATCCAGAATCCTCTCTGCGCGAAAAAGCCGAAGACGACGGGCGACACCGACGCCGCCAACGCCCCCGCCGTGTTCATCACGCTGCTCACCGTGCCGCTGAACTCGCCGCCCACATCCATCGGCACCGCCCAGGCGGGGCCGATCACCAATTCCAGGAAGAAAAATGAAATGGCCAGACACGCGACAGCCGTCCACGCGCTGTGAGTCAACGCTGTCGGAATCAGCATGGCGCCCGAAACAAGCAATCCGGGCACAGCCACGGCGCGGCGTGCGAGCTTGAGTTTCCCGGTCCTCCGGTATACCAGGTCGCTCACTGATCCTCCGACCAGGTCTCCCACCATTCCGGCGAAGAGAGGGAGCGAAGCGACAAAGCCCAGAGACTTCAGCGAGAAGTGCCGGTACTCCTGCAGGTAGGTGGGATACCAGGTGAGGAAAAAATAAGTCCCGTAAAAGAAACAGCCGTAGGCAGCGGCGATGTACCACATGTTCGGTGAGCGCAGAATAAATTTCCAGGATACATTCGGCCGCTTCCCCGTATCCAACTGTTTGATCGAGCCATCCGGGTTGAGACCGCGAATATGAGCTAGCTCACCCCGGTTGACGCCCTTGTGGTCCTCGGGGCGATTCAGATAAATCACGCCGAAGACAGCGGCCCAAATCGCGCCCAGCGATCCGAAAATGTAAAAAATGGCGCGCCATCCGAATGCGCTCATGATGGCGACGGCGACAAACGGCGTGACCGCCACCGCAAACCGGCTGAAGCAATGCGTGATGCCTTGAATTCGCCCCCGCTCCACTTTTGGAAACCACAGCTGCATCCCGCGCGTGGCCACAGGGAATGCGCCCGCCTCGCCCAACCCCAGCAGAAACCGCGCACTCAATAGAGTCAGCAACCCGGCGGCAGCTCCTGTCGAGACCGCCGCGATCGCCCACCAGAACATGATGACGGTAAGCACTTTCCGGGGGCCAATGCGGTCCCCCAGCCATCCGCCCGGAAATTGTCCCAGCGCATAGGCCAAGGCAAACGCGCTGAAGACCCACCCCATCTCTGTCTTGCTCAGTCCAAATTCCTTCGCGATCTCCGGTGCAGCAACCGAAATGTTGCTGCGATCCATGTACGTGATCAGGTACATGAAGCTGATGAGAAGGAGAACCAGCCAGCGGGTTCCGGTTGGTTTGGATGCGACGTTCTCTAGCGTGGCGGCGTTAGCGGAGGCGGACGTGCGATTCATGTCCGGCATTCTTGCCCCTGTCGTTGCTCGAAACAATTGGAACGAAGAAATTGCCGGGTTCTGTAGCACCCGCCTTCAGGCGGGCGCTACATAGAACAATATCGAACCCTTACTCCGGTTATTCCTGCGCCCGCACGGGCGCCGTCGAGCGAACTCCGACGAAATCATTTTCCCCTGCGCGTCGGCGGCCCGATGCGGGCCAAACGATTTCAATGGGCCGATTTTCCTCGGCCGATTGGTCCGCGGCCTGATAGACCTGCATGACCATACGAGCGTGCTCGGGAGTGACGAGCGGCTGCTTGCCGCGCGCTACGCAATCCAGAAAGTGAATCGTCTCCGCCTCCATGGGCCCGGCATAGACGTGTTCCACTTTTTCTCCGGGCATCGTGGAGAGCGGGAATTCGATGCCGCGCTTCATCGTGTTGATGCTGACGTTGCGGTGCGAGTCGTCCACCATGATCGCCCCTTCGCTGCCGACCATCTCGATCCACGTGGACGAGAAATTCGGATACGCCGGAGGAAGCACCCAGCCGGCGCCAATCGTGAAAACGCTGCCGTCGTCCAGCGTCACGACGATCCAAACGCAATCGGGCACGCCGTGCGTCGGCTGCATGATCTTGTTGACGAGCTGCGCGTAGACGCGCACCGGTTTCCGCGGCTCAAAGCACCAGAGGACAAAATCGATATCGTGCGTCGCCTCCATGGCGGCCGGCGACAGCTTGATGCGTCCGCCGATTTTGTTACCGAGGTTGCGCGTGATGTGACGGCTCACGAGCGCGCTCACCGGCTGGCCGATCGTGCCGTCGGCAATCGAGCGCTTCACGTATGCGAATTTCGGGTTGAAGCGCTGCGAATATCCGATGGTGAAGAGAAGCGATTTGGACCGCGCCAGATCGATCAATTCATCCGCTTCGGCCAGCGTGAGCGAAATCGGCTTCTCGAGCAGGAGGTGTTTTCCTGCGAGCAGCGTTTCCTTGGCCATCGGGTAGTGCACGGTTTCCGGCGTGGCGGAGACGATGATGGCATTGATGTTGTCATTCTTCAGGAGAGCGCGGTAATCCGTGGTCGCCGTGACGGGCTTGGTCTTCTCCGCCACTTCCTTCAGGCGCGCCTCTTTGATTTCGGCGATATGCAACTCGCTCACGTAAGGGCTCGCGGCGCACGTTTCCGCGCGAATGCCCCCGCACCATCCCGTTCCGATGATTCCAATGTTGACCTTCTGCATATTTCCTCCGCCCTGCCAAGTCTATATGTTAGCTGATTTTAGTTTCCGGGCGCGCCATATTACAACAATGCTCGCGGGTTTGGTGGCGCAGGCTTCAGCCTGTGGGGGTTAGTCCTTGCAAGCACCAAAACCCACAGGCTGAAGCCTGTGCCACCAATTCCCTTTCATTTTTCGTCAGGATCAACGGAAAAATATCTGATGGAACATGGAGCGCCGTCGTACACCACCGCGCCCATATAGCCTTCAGTGGGATCAAAAGCAGCCATATGCCAGCGGGATTCCACGCCGCCGAGGAACTGCGCGGGCTTCTCGGGCAACAGACTTACGGAAAAACTGTCCAGCGGAATCTGCAATCCCATCCCGGTGGCTTTCAAATAAGCTTCCTTGCGCGTCCAACAATGAAAAAACCCATCGACTTTTGCTTCCAGCGGCAGCGTGCGCAAATCGCTTACCTCCCGGGCCGAAAAATATCGCTGTGCGATATCGTCGCGCGCGGATTCCGGCCGGACGTGCTCCACGTCAATCCCAAGATTCCGTTCTATTGCAATCGCGTATACGGCCAGGGCTGAAGAGTGCGACAGATTGAAACTAAGTCCACCCGAAGCATTCTCTCCCGAGAGAAATGGTTTTCCGTGTTTTCCATAGGAAAACTCCAGGCCAGCCGGAGCCTGCCGCAGATACCTGCCGAGCAATTCCCGAAGCAAGCCGCGCCCCGCGACGAATCGATTCCTGTCGTTCACGAAATGGAATCGATCCGCTCGGGCTTTCTCTTCCAGCGAAAGCGTCGATTCCAATTGGCGCAGAGCTTTCTCCTCGCGGTCGAGCACCGCGTGCCACACGTGGATTTCGTCCCCGATTTCTTCCCATCCCGTTGAGAAAATTAGCTGCACCGCTCCCCTTTGCCTGCGACTTGCCGGCCCCACCACCGAGCATCTTAAACGACCAGGAACGCGTCCGGTATCGCATCCTACCGGACCGATGCTCGTAACGAAACATGGGTGTTCGATTCCGCGGCGGTGCGCTGGCGATCTGCTATTTACTGGGCTAACATTCTAGCTCCCCATGGCTGCCTACGAATCACCCTGGATGAACGACGAACTGAAGATGTATCGCAAGACCGTTCGCGAATTTCTGCAAGCGGAATTCCTCCCCTGCCAGGCCAAGTGGCGCGAGCAGCACCGGCCCGACGCGGAAGCGTGGAAGAAGGCGGGCCAGACCGGCCTCTTGCTTCCGGATGTGCCCGAGGAGTACGGCGGCGGGGGAGGCACGTTCGCGCATCAGGCGGTGGTGGCGGAAGAGCTGGCGCAAGCGGGGATCAACTTCGGATGCGGGGTGCAGAGCATCGTTTCGCACTACATTCTGAATTACGGAACGGAAGCGCAGAAGAAGAAGTGGCTGCCGGCGATGGCGCAAGGAGAACTGGTTGGAGCGATCGCGATGACGGAGCCCTCGGCGGGCTCGGACTTGCAAGCGATCAAGACGACGGCGCGCCGCGTGGGGAATGAATACATCCTCAGCGGTTCCAAGACGTTCATCACGAATGGATGGCACGCCGGCCTGGTGTGCGTGGCGGCGAAGACGGACCCGAAAGTGGCGGGCTTTCGTGGCATCTCGATGGTCGTGGTGGAGACGAAAGATCTGAAGGGGTACCGGGTGGGCAGTTCGCTGGAAAAAGTGGGCATGCACGAGATCGACACGTGCGAACTTTTCTTCGACGATGTGCACGTCCCCGCGGCGAACCTGCTGGGAACGGCCGAAGGGTCGGGCTTCTCGCAGATGATGGAGCAACTGCGCTACGAGCGGCTGATGATCGGCGTGGGAGCGGTGGCCACGACGGAGCGGGCCCTGGCGATCACGATCCAATACGCGAAGGAGCGGAAGGCGTTTGGGCAGACGCTGATAGAATTTCAGAACGCGCGGTTCAAGCTGGCGCAGTGCAAGACGGAAGCGCAGATCGGTCGTGTGTTCATCGACAATTGCGTGGTGCGATTTATCGCCGGACAGTTGGACGCGGTGACGGCGGCGATGGCGAAATATTGGCTGACGGAGAGCCAGTGCCGGGTCGTGGACGAGTGCGTTCAGTTGCACGGCGGGTACGGCTACATGACGGAGTATCCGATCGCGCAGATGTGGATGGACAGCCGCGTGCAACGCATCTACGCCGGAACGAATGAAATTCTAGAAGAGCTGATCGGCTGGTCGCTCTGAAGTTTCCCAAAACTCGCGTGGATGGACGAATTCCCTGAAAACTTTCTTACGACCGCGCCCAACGGCCTTGCTTCTAATCCAAACTATTTGGAAAGCGCAAGCCCCCGCACACTCCCGCGCGAGGAGTTCCCGCCGGATGCTTTGAAGTATTTTCGTTGCGCCGCTTTCAATCGAATCGACAGCTGTTTAGCAAGTTGCAATACGTTGGGCTCAAGCAAGAGGTTCTCCTGATGCCCGGGAACCACGCAGACTTCCAATTTGCCGTGCAGAGTTCGATCCCAACCGAGGTGTTCATCCGCAATCAACCCTGCCAACTGCTCGCTGGCGCGAATGACCAGAACGTCGCCGCCGTACGGACCCGGCCGGTATTTCTCCATGGCTTTCTTGTGTTCCACTCCCACCGCCTCAAAGAAATAAAGCTTGGACCATTCAGGCGACTTGGACGAGTCTTTGCCCGCCATTTTTTGAAAAGCAATCGAAGTTCGGAGGCGAACGGCGTCCCACAGATGCACGAGCCTTTCCGATGCATATCCCTTCGGGTTTTGCAATAGATTCTCCCATTCGAGACTGGCGCGCTTTTGCATTTGGTACCTCATGCGCTTGAACGCGGGCGTATTCGGTTTATAGTCCGTCGCTTCAGGATGGATCGATTGGATCATAATGACCAGAGCAACTATCTGCCCGGCCGCGGTCAGTTGTTCCGCGGCTTCCAGCGCCAACAAGCCGCCCAAACCGAAGCCGCCAAGAAAGTAAGGGCCCTCCGGTTGAAAGCTTCGCAATTCGGCGACGTAATCGGCCGCCATTTCTTCCAGAGTTGCGTCCTTAATTAAATTTCCATCGAGCCCTTGAGCCTGAAAGGCATAGACCGGCTGATCCGATTCCAGATGGTTCACCAGACGGCGGTAATCCAGGACATTCCCGCCGAGAGCATGCATCAGGAAAAATGGCGGCTTGGTTCCTCCCGCTCGCACGGGGACAAGCAAAGACCAGGAAGGAATGAAGTCTCTCTTCTGAAGCAATGCCGCGAGTTGCGCAACGGTGGGAGCCTGCAATAGCGTCGCCAGGGGAAGTTCCACGTCGAATTCTTCGCGTATCCGTGACAAGGCCCTGATCGCCAGCAACGAGTGCCCGCCCAGGTCGAAAAAATCGTCGTGAATCCCGATCTGCTCCACATTCAGCAGTTGGGCCCAAATCGCTGCGACTTTCTTCTCGGTTTCCGTGCGCGGGGCAACGAATTCATGCGCAGCCGAAATATTTCCATGCGTCGGAGCAGGCAATGCTCTGCGGTCAATCTTTCCGTTCTGAGTAAGCGGAAAGGAATCCAGGAAGACAATCTGCGCCGGCACCATATATTCAGGCAGCGATAGCTTCAGGAAATCCTTCAGATCTTCCGCCGACGGCGAATCATTTCCCTGAAGGATCGCGTACGCCACGAGTTGTTTGTTTCCTGGCCTATGCTCGGCCGCCAAAACCTTGCAGGATTGCAATGCCGGATGAGCCGCCAGCGCCGCTTCAATTTCGCCCAATTCAATCCGGTATCCCCGCACCTTCACCTGGCCATCCACGCGGCCAAGAAATTCCAGCGTTCCATCTCTGCGGTAGCGCGCCAGATCTCCGCTCTGGTAGAGCCGCGCTCCACTTTTTCCGGAAAATGGATCCGCGATGAATTTTTTCTGGGTCAGCTCGGGCCTGTTCAGATACCCGCGCGCTACACCGTCGCCGCCAATGTACAAGTCGCCTTTCACGCCGGCCGGCACCGGTTGCAAATTTCCGTCCAGAATGTAGAGCTGAGTGTTGGCAAATGGCCGGCCAATCGCGACAGGGCCCGTCCGCGGGTCCTCGGGACGCACTTCATGGACGCAGCATCCCACCACGGTTTCCGTAGGTCCGTACTCATTGATGAGGCGCGTTGCGGGAGCCAATTCCCTCCACAGGACTAGATTTTCCGCCAGCAGGGCCTCGCCGCCGATCACCAATGTTTTCGTGACGTTTGCCGTCTCTTGCGGGCTGAGTTGCTGGCTCAGCAATTCCAGTTGCGACGGAGTGATCTTCACCAGGCTGCGGTTCTCAACCTTTTTCAAAGAGGCGATCAGGTTTTGCGCCCCTGCGTCTTCGCGCAGCAGTTCGACTTTTCCGCCGGCAAGCAAGGCGGGATACAAACTCGTGACCGTCGAATCAAAGGAAATCGATGAATGGACCGGAACCGATTGCCCCGCCTCGACTCCATATGCGCCGATGGCCCAGGTCAGATAATTGGCCAGGCCGCTGTGCGGAATCATCGCCCCTTTTGGTTCCCCGGTAGATCCGGAGGTGTACATCACGTAGGCCAGGTTCGACGGCACGGCGCCCGATTCCGGATTCGCGGAACTTTCCTTGGCGATCTGCTTCCAATCCGAATCGAGCAAGATGGCCTTATCGTCGGCGGAAGGAATATGACGTTTCAGTTCGCCGCTCGTCAGCAGAAATTTTGCAGCCGAATCTCGCATCATGAAAGACAACCGTTCCCGTGGATAAGCGGGATCCAAAGGGACGTAGGCGCCGCCCGCTTTCCAAATCCCCAGAAGCCCGATCATCATTTCCGGCGTGCGGTTCATGCAAATGGCGACAAGCACTTCCGGCGCGACGCCGCGTTTCCGGAGATAGTTCGCCAGTTGATTGGCGCGCTCGTTCAGCTCGCGATAGCTCAGCGTTTTGCCTTCGGACACAACCGCGGTCAGGTCCGGCGTCTTTGCGGCTTGCTGCTCGAACAATTCGTGGACGCAGCAATTTGGATACGCGGCGAGCGTGAGGTTCCACTCGTACACGATTCGGTTTCTTTCGTCGGCGCTCAGAATGTCCAGCTCCGAAACGCGTTTGGCGGGATCCGCGCAAGCGCCCGCCAATAAATTCTGCAAATGGCGGGCCATTTCAGTGATGGTAGGACGGTCGAATAAATCGATGGCGTAGGTAATCGTTCCGCATAGTTGCTCGCCGCGATCCTCGAAAGAAAATTTCAAATCCTCCAGAAAGTTGCCGCTCGAATCCTCGGCGGCGGAGACGCCCTTTGGAAGCGGCAACGTCTGCAATACCACTACGTTGAATAAAGAATTGCCGGCCGACTCATTGCCTGGACGAACCTCCTTCAAAACTTCGGAAAACGGCACGCCCGCGTGCGCCGCGGCGTCTAACAACACCGCTCCTACGCGGGACTGAAGTTCCAGAACGTTGGGGTTGGCCGACAGATCCACGCGCAGCGCGAGGAGATTTTCAAAATTGCCCGCAGGGCCCGCCACCCCGCCAGCATTTCTTTCCGGGCTCGTGCCGCCGATCGTCATTTCATCCTGACCGGAGTAGCGCTGCAACAGGACGGCGACCCCGGCTAGAATCGTGACGTAGAGCGAACAACCCGATTTTTCCGCGAGTCGTCTCAGCCCCTGTGCCAAGCTTCCGGGCACATCGAATTTTTCCACCGCGCAACTCCGGCTTTTTTCGGATGGTCTCGGACGGTCGAACGGCAGCTGAAGCCGCGGCAACTCGCCGGCCAGTTGGCCGCGCCAGTATTCCAATAGTTTGGAGCGGTCCACGGAGGAGCCTGCGGAATCCTGCACGTTCGCATCGCCTCCGTTAGGAGGATCTGCGTGCGCCGAAGGCAATTCGTCGCGCTCGGATGTTTTACTTTCCAAACTCAAGGGATCTCACCCTTCATGCCAATCGTTTATTAAATTATGCGGGATACCCTCGACCATGACGCGACTCGACTGGATGGAGCTTGCCCAATCAAGTAATCGGCGATTGTATTGACATACGGAATCTTTAGGATGCGGAGGAACATTCGTCGCAACCTATCCAACCCACTGTGAATTGAGGGTTTACCCGAAGACTAAATAGAGGGCTCGCGCTTCGACAGGGCGGAAGAGCCCTGGTCCACCTGGATCTGGAAAACACGAGTTAGGACTACCACCGTGGTATGAATTATCCACCGACGGGCGGAGAGCCAACCTCGCCGGGATGTGCGAGGTCGGATGACAACATTAATTTCAAATGGCGGCCGAAAAAGAACGGCGTTGCCCACGCTGAATCTACCTTCCGCGCGAAGTATGGCTCGAAGCCTGCGGCACATCATTCCCGTGGATGGACATCGCGCCACTGGGAATTGCCGGCACTTCGCCGTGCGCCTCGATGCTCCAGCTCTTGGCCATGCGGTTGCCGCCGGCAGTGAGGCAGAAGAACGCCGATAGCTCGATAATTTCCGCATTGCTGTAAAATTTTTTCAGCTCCGCGTAGACTTCCTTGTCCCGCCCGTCATCGAGCGTAAGCGTGCGCGCGTAGTGGAGGGCGGCGCGAGTCTTCGGGTCGGGGTGCTCCCAGTTCGGCAGCGCGCAGCTCCGCTTTTCTTCCTCGGTGATGGAGGAGGCGAGCGGAGAAGTCTGCCGCGCGCAGAATTCGCAGCCGACGATTTGCGCGATCTGGATGCGCGCGAGTTCCTTAATCTCGTGCGGCACGGTCCCGCCGCGGTGCAGCATGTCCCAGTAGCCCGCAAACGCCTTGGCCACTTCCGGGTTCTGGCCCATGGTCCGGTACCAGGCCGGCGGCGGGCTCTTGGTCACCTTGGCTCGCTCGATCACATCACGCAATCCCGGATCGGCTGCATCGTCTGTAATCTGGGGAACGTTTGGGACATGGGTCAAAGTCGACATCTTGCGCCTCCGCATAACTTAGATGGTGGAAGAGCTTGTCCAGATACAAAAAAAATGCTCGATTAGCGAGCAACTTACTCCATGGGCTGAATCCGAACGATGCGCCCCGTGCTGTAGTCGGCATACCAAACGGTGGTCGGAGTGGTGGACTTGTCGACCCAAACCGCGCGCGAATGCGAATAAGGCTCCGGCATCGCGTACTCCGTCCACTGGCCCGTTTTCGGATTGAATCGGAGAAACTCTCTTCCGTGCAATTCTCCGCCCCAAACTTCGCCGTTTTTGTCGGGTTCCACGGAATATAGATCCGTGTAAGGCTCGACAGGTCCCGGCGGATAAAATTCACGGATGCGCTTGGCCTTGGCATCGAGTTCTACCAGCGTTCCATTCTCGCCGCCGAACCAGGCATTGCCGAACGGATCGAATCCGCCTCTGCGGCCGGCCGATTTGCGGTCCCCGGAATCCAAATTCAGCATCTGGCCCGTCCGGATATCGAGTAGCTCCGCTGAATTCCCAAAAGTCCCGGAAATCGCGCCGCCGGCCCAGAAATTTCCGTCCTGGGAAACCACGCCGTCGTAGCTAAAGGGAACCTTCATCGGATATTTCTGCACCATTTTTCCGGTCTTGGGATCGATCTTTTCGGCGGCGTATCCTCCGCCCATGCTGGCCAACACAAATCCATCCGGGGTGACATCGAAATCGGCCATCCCTGCGGAGTTGATCGGGAAGGGCGCCGCGACGGGCACTTCGACCATCTCGCCGTTTCGCGGATCGAGCTTCAGCAGCTTGTGCGACCACGGCTCGGAAATGAGCACTTCGCCATTCTTCTCGACGTACACGTGATGCGTGCCCGGCTGGGCGCCCGGCGTCAAGGGAGCCATATATTCCGTTACGACGCCCGTGCGCGTGTCGAGCTTTCCGAAGAAACGGCTCAGATGGCTCGTGTACCAAATATTTCCGTTTCCATCTCCATATACATCGTGGGCGCTTTGCAACGCGCGGGGCAGCTCGAATTCCGTCACCACCACGCGATTGGATTCCCCAGTCAGCCTCGGGAACGCGTACATCGGCCCATCCACGGACTCCGGCCCGCGAACTCGCGCGAGCCACTTGGTGACCAGCTTGTCGGTGGCCAGGGCGGAATCGCTTACCGGCTCCAGCGGATCGTTGATCAGCGGGCCGCCGCCGCGATGCAGCATGCGCGCCACCAGCACGCCCCAGCTGCGCTCGTCATAACGATTTTTGAAAATCTGCTGGAAGGAATGGCACCCGAGCGCGCACGTGTTGTGCAGAGCCTCTTTTTCCTCGACGGTGCCCGGAAGATTCCACAAAATTTCCTCGCCGCTAAGCTGCGCTTCCACTTCCGGAGTCGCCGGCAGCGCCCGCGTTTTGGCAATTCGTTCCAATACGATTTCTTCCAATTTAGTGGGGCCGTCGATTTGCACCGAATCCCGCCGGTACGGCTTGAATTCCAGCGGATTCGCGATCCTTAAAATGTAGGCCCCGGCCTGCATCTTTGGAAATTCATACTTCCCGTCTTCGTTGGTATAGACCGTGGTTCGCACGCCATTCGGCGCGATGAGCTGCACCATCACGCCTTCCGGCGAATCGCCGCTGGCCACTCGCACCGTCCCATTCGCCCCGCCGGTTAGCCCGTTCTGCACCGTCCATTTGTTTGTTTCCGATCGATACCACGGATTGGCCGGAAGGTGTTCTCCCTCGACGCAGCATTTTTCACTGTGCAAATAGCTGACCACGTCGGCCACATCCGAGTCGGAAAGCGTTGTACGAAACGAAGGCATCCCCGGGCCGCCCTTTTTGATGTGCGCGGCGACATTCTCTTCGTTCACAGGAACGCCGGTGATCAGCGCGGGTTGCTTGAAAAGGCCTTCGAGTGTCGGAGCAGCCTGCTGGTACTTGTTATGACAAGCCCAGCATTTATGCCAATAAATATTTTCTCCGCGGTCCACGCCGCTTTCAGCCACCTCAAGATAATGGTCGGTCCTGTAGGAGCGCTGAAGATCGTCGCGGTAGGCGGCGGGAGTTGGCGTATCCGCAGCGCCATCCGAAGAGCGCCCGGCAGCCGCAGGCCGAGCCACGGACAGCCCGAAGGACAGAAGGATCACCACGAAGGCACTCGTGCCCAGTAGCGCTACTCGTCGCCGCATATTCACCTCGACCGCAAGATTAGTCCGGACACCAGTCCCCGCGCAATCCCATCTGACCATGGAACTCCAGGGGGGCGTGGCATGTATTCTACAATGATCCTCGACGCGCCCCTAAAAAACAGTTTCCTGATTGGGTAACGGCGTTATACTCCCCGCACTTCAACTGAATGGAGTTCAGCGTGGCTATTTTGCCCGGGAAATCGGTGGGCCCCTACCAGATCCTCTCCGCGATCGGCGCGGGCGGCATGGGCGAGGTCTACAAAGCCCGCGATACGCGCCTGGACCGCACCGTCGCGATCAAAGTCCTGTCCGCGCACCTTGTCGATCGGGCGGACTCGCGCGAGCGCTTCGACCGCGAAGCGCGAACCATCGCCGGTCTGAATCATTCCCACATCTGCACCCTGTTCGACATCGGCCAGCAAGACGGAACCGACTATCTGGTGATGGAGTACCTGGAGGGAGAAACGCTGGCGGACCGTCTGAAAAAGGGTCCGCTGCCGATGGAGCAGGTGCTGCAGTACGCGATTGAAATTTCCGATGCGCTCGACAAGGCCCACCGCAAGGGCATAACGCACCGGGATCTGAAGCCGGGCAACATCATGCTCACAAAATCGGGTACGAAGTTGTTGGACTTCGGCCTGGCCAAATTGCAGCAGGAAGCAAAGCCCGCGACACCGTTCTCGGAGCTTGCGACGATACAGGGCGGTGAGACCGCGGAGGGAACCATTCTGGGGACGCTGCAATACATGGCCCCCGAGCAAGTCGAAGCAAGGCCAGTGGACGCCCGCACGGACATCTTCGCTTTTGGCGCCGTGGTCTACGAAATGGCGACAGGCAAGAAAGCCTTCGAAGGCCGGAGCCAGGCCAGCTTGATCGCCAAGATTCTGGAGACCGACCCGCCGCCGATCTCATCCCTCCAGCCTGTGACGCCGCCCGCCCTCGATCGCCTGGTAAAGAAATGCATGGCTAAGGAGCCGGAGAAAAGATGGCAAGCTGCGAGCGATATTTGCGACGAACTGAAATGGATCGCGGAGCAGGGCCAGGGAACGCAGGCGGCGATGCCGGCATCCGGTGGCATAGCCAAACGCAGCGTCCGCGAGCGTCTCGGCTGGCTGGTGGCCGCGGTTGCCATCCTCGTTGCGGTTGTGCTCGCCGCAGCGGTCTTCTACTTCCGCCGGCCTTCGGCGGAACTGAAGGCCGTGCATTTTACTGTTGCGCCGACTGAAAAGCAAAACTTGCCGTTGAATGGCCTCGGCCCGAACTTCTTTAGTGTGTCTCCGGACGGCAGTAAGGTGGCACGTGCCTATCCGTTTAGCTCCACTCGGTACAACTGATTGTATGTGGTGGGTTGCTGCTGGCTACCCAGTCCGAGAAGCGTCTGGAAGGCGGCCATCGGTGTTCGCCTGCGATTAAACCGAAAAACGAACTCGTCCAGGTAGGCTTGAAGATGGGCGTGGCCGACGCCGTGATGGGTGCCACGAAGCCAGGTCTTGAGGTTCCCAAAGACACGATGGATGCGCGGCAGAATCTGGGTCGACCTTCGACGGTCGCCCTGCGTGTGCGGTCGGTGCCGGTACCCCAGCTTCGGGAGGGGGTCGTAGCCTCCCCAGCCGTCAGTGACTACAATCGCTCCCGCAGCCACGTTCGTTCTCACGAAGCCGGTCAGAGACCGGGCCGAGACGTTGGGAACCACTTGGAGGCGTACCCTTCCGGAAGCTTCGCCCCTGACCTCTACCGCGCCCACAACGATCGCCTTGTCAAGGACGTGGCGCCCCCCACGTAGGCCCACTTCTCGCCCGCCGATGTAGGTCTCATCCACCTCGACCTTGTCCTTGAGAGGCTCCCGATCCGGGTGCACCATGGCGCGACGAAGCTTCTGCAGCATGGCCCAGGCCGTCTCGTATCGGCGGAGTCCCAACTGCCGCTGGAGTTGGAGCGCTGAGAAGCCCGGGGTCTGAGTCGAGACCAGGTAGGCGGCCCAGAACCACTGTGTCAGCGGGACTCTGGTTCGGTGGAGCACGGTCCCCGCCGTGACCGAGGTGTCGTGCCTGCACGCTCGACACCGCCACAAGAGACGGGTTGGTAGTTCGAGGGCCTCGCCCTGCTGGCACCGTGGACACTGGAAGCCCTCGGGCCATCGGCTCCGCGCAAGGTACTGGCGACAGGCGGCCTCATCGTTAAAGAGCCTTCTAAACTCGTGCAATGACCGAGGATACTCCGGGCGCATCGCACCCGACACTATCCCTTGGGGCCTGTGGAGTCAACCGGATAGGCACAAGGTGGCATTTGTAGCGGTGGACGCCACAGGCCATTCCCAGCTTTGGCTGCGCGACTTCGGTTCCCCCACCGCGCAGCCGCTTCCTGGGACCGAGGAGGCATGGGCACCCTTTTGGTCGCCGGATAGCCGCTTCGTTGCTTTCACTGCTGGTTCGCTCAAGAAGGTCCCGGCTACCGGAGGCCCCGCCGAAACCATCACGGCTTCGCCGGCCGACTTTGGGGAAACCTGGAATCGCGATGGGGTCATCTTAATCTCGACCGGGCCCGGGAGTACGATTCTTCGCGTCCCTTCAGCTGGTGGTTCACCGACTCCTGTCACATCATTGGACGTATCCCAGCAGGCGCTCAGTCACGCTTGGCCATACTTTCTACCGGATGGAAAACACTTTCTCTACACAATCATTGCTTCGAACTCGGAAAATAGTGGGATATACGTGGGATCGCTTGATTCGAAAGACACGAAGCTGATTCTGAAGGCCCACTCTTCCGCGCTGTATGCTCCCCAAGGTTATCTTTTGTTTAACCGTGTGGGGACCTTGTTAGCTCAACCCTTCGACGCGGATCGCCTGGAGCTGAAGGGTGACGCCATCCCCATCGCCGAGGGCATTCAGTTCAATGCCGCGAACGCCAAGGCGGCCGTCACCGTCTCCGCTAACGGCGTGCTGGCCTACCGGTTGGTACCGACAGCCGCACAGAACAAGCTAGTGTGGGTGGACCGAAAAGGAACGGAGCAACCACTGGCCGCTCCGCTCCACGCCTATCGAAACCCACGGCTCTCTCCAGATGGCCAGCGCGTGGCCGTTACGATTGACGAGTTGGGAACCCAGGAGTGGCTTCTGGACACCGGACGGGGCACCTTGACTCGGCTGACCTTCGAAGGGAGCTACAACGGCGCTTTGGCGTGGACGCCCGACGGAAAGAGAATCGCATTTGGATCGGACAGAGCGGGCCAGCGGAACCTGTTCTGGCAACTGGCAGACGGCAGCGGCGGCACGGAGCGGTTGGCGACGAGCGACCGATCGCAAGTCGCAAGTTCCTGGTCTCCCGACGGGCAGACGCTGGCCTTCGAGCAAATCAACCCCAGTACTGGTTACGATCTAATGGTTTACCGGCTCGGGGACCGAAAAGTGGAGACGTTCCTGCAAACACGGTTCAACGAAATCGCCCCCAAGTTTTCGCCCGACGGCCGCTGGCTGGCTTATGTCTCGGATGAGTCGGGACGCAACGAGGTTTACGTCCAGCCTTATCCGGGGCCCGGGGGCAAGTGGCAAATTTCGACGGAAGGCGGCACGGAACCCGTTTGGGCGCGCAACGGAGAACTCTTCTACCGGAACGGAGACAAGATGATGGCCGTGGGCACGAACACCAAGGCGAACTTTTCCGCGGATACGCCGAAGGTACTCTTCGAGGGGCATTACGCCACATATAACACGATGCCCGCCTATGACGTCACGCCCGACGGCCAACGCTTCCTCTTGGCGAAGACCGCCGAGCAGGGCCCGCAGGAAATCAGCGTCGTGCTGAACTGGACGGAAGAGTTGAAACAGAAAGCTTCGACGGGAAAGCAGTAAGGCCGCTCGACGCGAGACACATTTCGGATTCTACGAGGTCGTCTTAAGTTTTGCACCCCGCCGTGTTAAACTACATTACCTTTCCTCTTCATGGAAAATCAAACTTAGCTTAAGCGAAGGAGATTCTGGTGAACTATTATGGCGGCAAGGAGTTAGCTGAAAGTTTTCGCACCGTCCGCAAGAACACGCTGGCGATTGCGCAGGACATTCCCGAGGACAAGTATGATTTTCGGCCCATGCCGGAGACGCGCAGCGTTGCCGAGCTGCTCGCGCACATCGCGCTGAGCAACGGGTTTCAAAAGGCGATCCATGCCGATCAGCGCTTGTCGACCCTGGCGGGTTTCGATTTTCCCGCGTTGATGAAGAAGTTGTCCGCGGAGGAAAAAGCGCCGCGCACGAAGGCCCAGTTGATCGAACTTCTCACCACGGAGGGCGAGGCGTGGGCCAAGTGGATGGAAGGGCTCGACGACAATTTCCTCGGCGAGGTCATCACCATGCCGCCGGGAGGAACGCCGCCCGCGCGCAGCCGCTTCGATATGATTCTCTCCGTGAAAGAACATGAAATGCACCACCGCGCCCAGTTGATGCTGATCGAGCGCATGCTGGGGATCGTGCCTCACCTCACGCGCCGGATGCAGGAGCGATTTGCAGCCAACGCCGCGAGAAAATAACAGGGCCAGGTAGGACAGGCTTCAGCCTGTCGCAGTTGACGTTCCTCTGAAATCTAAACCCGACAGGCTGAAGCCTGTCCTACTGGCGCGCCGGATTCGTCCGCCTTCGCGGACGAATCCGTGCTGTTTCCGTTCGGCACGCTTTCTAATTTTTCCATCTTTTTTTTGCCGCGCTCTAAAGTTAACTTTCTGTTTGTCGAAGTTAACTGCGCGAGGTGATCCGCATGAGCAATCCCGTTCAACTGGTTCAGCCAGTCAATGCAGTAACGCAGACGCAGACAACTGCTGCACCAGCACCACCCAAGGCGCAACAAACTGCAACCCAATCAACAACCCCGCAGGACAAAGTCACGATCAGCCCGCAAGCGCAACAGGCGCTGGCGAACAACCCCAAGCCGGCTGCGGGAGGCGACGTAGACCACGACGGCGATAACCACTAGCCCTTAAACCTCCTCGTTTCTGTATTTTGGCTGGCGCTAAAGGTATTTCCTCGTCTGCCGATGTATAGAGCGATGAGGTAATCGGCCATGACCAGTTCCATTCACTCTCTGCAGGAAGCCCATTCGCAGTCCCAAACCGAACAAACCGTTCAGCCGCCCAAGACCCTGCAAACCGAAGCCGCGACGCAGGACACCGTCACGATCAGCCAGGAAGCCAGGCAGGCGCTTACGCACAGCACCACGCAGGCCGGTGGCGGCGGCGCGAACGAGCGTAACCACTGATTCGCAATTACAGAAGTATTTTAGGGAGGCCGCGCTGACGTTTAAGTGGCGCAGGCTTCTAGCCTGTGGGGGTTTGTGCTTGCAAGGACCAAAACCCACAGGCTGGAAGCCTGCGCCACAAAACCCCACGACAGCTTCCTGCAGATTTAAAATTTTGTGTTAAGAAAAACACTAGCTAGCTGGTTTTCCCGGCGTATTGCAATTTCACGCGCGCGCTTTTCTCCGCTACCGATTTCGCCAACTCTTCCTTGTACGTGGTCAGCCGCTTGGCGACTTCAGAATCGGACGTGGCCAGAATTTCCGCCGCGAAAATCGCCGCGTTGATGGCGCCGGGCTTGTCGATGGCCATGGCCGCCACGGGCACGCCCCCGGGCATTTGAACGCTGGAAAGCAGGGAGTCGATGCCGGAGAGCACCGTGGTCGCCATCGGCACCGCGACGACGGGCAGCGTCGTGACCGCCGCAACCACGCCCGCCAGATGCGCCGCGCCTCCCGCCGCAACGATCACCACTTTCAGCCCGCGCGAAACCGCCGTCGAGGCATATTCGTGTGTGCGCGCCGGAGAACGGTGCGCCGAGGTCACTTCGATTTCGTATGGCACTTCAAATTTTTCCAGCATCTTCGCCGTTTCGCTCATCACCGGCAAATCCGTGTCCGACCCCATGACGATTCCGACGAGCGGCTTGCGGCTGTTCTTCGATTCACTGGCCATGAATGCTCCCTGCCTCCCTGGTTGGTATGAAGTCCTTAATCAAAAATCAAATCGCGCCGGACAAAGAATCGTCGCTGCTAGGATGCGGCGCATGCGCCTTCTCTTCCATTTCAAAACGATCGCCCCGGCGGATACGGCCGGGCTCAACGACCCGGCACAACAGGCCGCGCCGCCCGCGAATCGCTTCCTGAAGACCTTGGCGAATTTCGTCCATTAGGTGGCACGGCGTGCACGTCTTCGTGACTTCGAGCAGCGCTTCGCCGGCGCGCAGCCGCTGTCCGAGCGACAATTTCCCGAGCGCAATCCCGCGCGTCGTGATGTTTTCCCTGGCGAGTCCGGGCGCGATGGCGAATTCCTCGAGCGTCTCCAGATCCATCACCAGGACCTGGCGCGTGCTTCCGCTTCGTCCGTGAAGGCAATCCTTGAATCCCTTATTTTCAATCGCGAACACTTCCTCGAATTCGCGCATGGGTTCGCCGTGTTCCAGGCATTGAAATAGGTGCAGCACCTCAGCCACGCGGCTCCTCCGCCGCGACGCGCGTCTTGAGATCCCCTTTGGCCCCGATATCGGTGCGGTACTGCGCGCCGTCAAAATGTATTTTATCAGCGGCCTCGTAGACTTTGCGAATCGCCTGCGGGAGAGAATCGGCCGCGGCCGTTACGCCGAGCACGCGCCCGCCGCTGGTCACGATGGAATCGCCTTCGCGCTTCGTTCCCGCGTGAAACACGGCGACGTCCGGCAGCTCCGCCGCTTCCTCCAATCCCGTGATCTTTTTCCCCTTCTCGAAGGCGCCTGGGTATCCGCCCGAAGCCATAACCACGCAAACGCTTGCCCCGGGCTTCCACGCGGGCTTGATCCTGTCCAGCGTGCGCGAAGCTACGGCGTCAAATGCCACCGCCAGATCGAAATCCATTCGCATCATGATGGGCTGCGTTTCCGGATCGCCCAACCTGCAATTATATTCGAGAACCATGGGTCCGCTCGCCGTCAACATCAGGCCGAAATACAAAAAGCCGGTGTAGGGAATTCCCTCCTCGGAAAGTCCCGCGATCGTCGGGCACACGATGTCCTTGACGATGACCGATTCGTATCTCGGCGTGATCATTCCGTCCACGGTGTACGCGCCCATCCCGCCGGTGTTGGGACCGCGGTCGCCGTCGAAGACTCGCTTGTGGTCGCGCGTCGGCGCCATCGGAAGGAAGGATTTTCCGTCCGTCAGGACGATGAAGGAAAGCTCGTCGCCCTTGAGCGCGTGTTCGAACAGAATGCGCGAACCGCCGGCGCCAAGTTCGTGGTTCTGCATGAGCCGGCGAATGAACGACTCCGCCTCCGCGCGCGTTTCCGCCACGAGGACGCCTTTGCCCGCGCAGAGGCCGTTCGCCTTGATAACCACCGGCCAATCCACCGCGTCGAGCGCGCGAATCGCTTCCATCGGGGATTCAAACTCGCCATAGAGGGTCGGCGTGGGGATGCCGTAGCGGTCCATGAATTCCTTCGCGTAAATCTTGCTTCCTTCCAGGCGCGCGTCCCGCTGCGAAGGACCCACGAGGCGCATGCCGCGGCATTCAAATTTGTTCCGTATCCCCGCGACCAGCGGCGCTTCCGGTCCCACCACGGTGAGGTCCGGCTTGAGCCGTTCGGCCAGGGACACCAGCGCGCCGACGTCGGCGGCGTCGACGGGTAAGCATTCGGCGTCATCCTCAATCCCGCCGTTCCCCGGCGCGCACCAGATTTTCTCGACTTCCGGCGATTGACGCAGCCGCCACACCATCGCGTGCTCGCGTCCCCCGCTTCCGACCACCAGGATTTTCACAGTAGGCTCACGATAGTCGGAGCCCCCGCCACTGTCAACCCTGATGCGAATGATGGCGGCTCATTTCACCGCCGCTTCGGCCTCAATCTCGAGCATGTACCCCTCCTGGACCAGCGACGTTACTCCCACCAGCGTGCCGGCCGGCGGGTGCTCTGCTGAAAAATACTTGCCGCGGACTTCGCGGATGACGGCAACCTGCTCCGGTTTCAGATCCACGACATAGTAGTTGGCCTTGACAACGTCTTTCATTGTCGCTCCCGCCGCTGCCAAAGCAGTGTTCAGATTTTCCATCACCTGGGTGACCTGCGCGCGGAAATCACCTTTGCCCACGACTTCGCCTTTGGCATTCAAGGGCACCTGCCCGGACACGTAGACCATCTTGCCCGTTTGGGCGACAACCACTTGCGTGTACCCCCTCGGCTTGCTCAGCCCCTCTGGATTTAGAAATTGGATTTTCGCGGTGTCTTTCGGTGTGCGTTCAGCCTGTGCGGCCGCGAGCTGCGCCATCAGGGCCATCATTCCCGCCAGCAGCATGGAACGGAATACCGAACTCTGCTTCGTCATTTTATTGCCTCCTCAAGAAACGGGATTTCCCAATGAGAGTATTGCCATTCCGTCAACTTCGCCGCGCTTGCGCCACCATTTCAACCAAAACAGTTCTCGCTTCCGTCGCACTGCCCACTTCCCGGGAGAATGCAATGCGCGCGCCACGCATGCCGTCTGAATTTTTCAGCCGCATGTGAAATCCGAGCCGGTCAATCGAAGTCATCGCCGCTTCCTCAGACTCGATCCCCGCAAATGTCCGGGCAAGCAGCGTAAGCGCATCCGCATGGTCGGTATTCATGTGCTCGATGATGGTTGCCGCAGCGTCGGCTAGGGGGTCCGGTTGCCCGTCGCTATACTCCGAGGCCGAGACCCATCCCATCACCCCGAAGCCGCCCACATAATAAACGTCCATCACATCCATGCGGTAAAAGGAAAAGTCTTCAAAATCCACCCAGTGCTTGCTGTTGGGATAGCGCGCCAGGTAGAGTTTCCGAGCTTCGGCTACTTCCGGTTTCGGTATCGGCAGAACATTTCCTAACAACGTGACCCTGGATGCCCCCAACGGATCGCCGCCGGCGTCAGGCTGAGTCACTAACATGCTGGAGCGCGGGTCCGCTTGCAGATTTTGGGTGTGCATCGCCATCGTGCTGATGAGGAAAACAGGACGCCCTTTTTCGTCCAGGCCATAGGGCATCACGGATCCAAACGGAAATCCTGGCTGTTTGCGTGAAAGCGTCGAAAGAGCGCCGATTCGTCCCAGGTACAACAGAGTGCGCGCCCTCTCGGCAAAAGTAGGTTCGGCGACCGCAGGCTGGTTATTCGCCGCGCCTGAACCAGCGTGTTTCCCAATCGGTTGCGAAGACATCTCAGTTTTTCACCTTGATCGTCGGGACGCTCTCGAATTCAGAGATAAGCTTCACCACTGAATTCGGCTAATGTCCAATGCCCCAACTGGAGTTGCCGTCCGTCGGTCACGCAAGCAATTATGCCCGAGTGCCCACAGATCAGGAAGCGATCCGCAAACACATCAAAACCAGCTAGCGCCCAAGTGACGGAATGGCTTTGATTCAGGAAAAATCAGGGGGCAAATCGCCCTGTGGCTTCCCCGGCGCGTGTGTAACTTCCTGACTCCGCGATTTTGAAAATTGGCTCTCCGGGCGAGATTCGAACTTGCAACCCTTCGGATGACGGCCTTGAACCAAATTCGTCGTAACTTGCCGGAGCCGAAACAAAATTCTCGCCAAAATCTCGCCATATTCTCGCCACTGTTCACCATTGAATTCCTACCGTAGGAACTTGGACCGCTGCCGCGCTCGACCGGCTTACTATTTCACGCGACGATTCTCTGAAGGAAGGTTCGCAGGTCCGTACTGTCAGCGAGATGTTTCCTAGCCTCTGCAATTTCGGTTCAGCGAATCAGCTCCCGCCGTAGACGCTCACGGGGTGCCTGTCGTATCGGAGGAACAATTATGGAGATCGTTCAAGATCAAATCATTCGTGGAGCTGTTATGGTCTAGGAGCAACTCAAACCAGCGACTGCGAGGACACGGTCGCCTCAGGGCTTCTCAAAATGGAACGCATGACCAGCAAACAGTACCATTATGGAACCTACATCGCTGAAGCTTGGAAATCGAAGAATTTTCGACAATTGATAGCTAAATTTTCCAAACTACAAGAACATCGGACTTAGGTCTCTTCCCATTTCGAAAATTGTTCGCCCATCAGATGTGTTCGCTTCTGGAACATCTAGTGCTTGAAGATCATTCGGGAAACCCAACAGCGTCATCACGTGGGTGTCTGTATTGCCCAATTCTGTCCCATGGAGTCTGCCATGAAAAGAAGCCAACGAAGTTGCCGGCAAACGGGCCGCAGACCCAGCGTGCGCCACCGCGATCGCCGAATATGCAACCCGGCCGCTCGCATTGAGCGAAAAGAAGTCTCGCTCAGAATCTCAGCCAAATTTATTTCCCTTTTTTCGCTCGGGATTTATTTTTTGATTGCAATGTGCTGCGCGATTTTCAACGGACCGCACCCAATTCCGCCGCCCCATGCACTACTCTGTGCTCTGTCCATTCGAGCGAGTGCGCGAAGCCATAAAAGCGGTGAACGCAGCTGCCGTGAATCGGTTGGTAGAAGAGAAGATGGCTCCCCGGGCAAGATTCGAACTTGCAACCCTTCGGTTAACAGCCGAATGCTCTACCGTTGAGCTACCGGGGAACGGAGCAAGCAATTTTGATTCTACTACGCTGTGCGGCAGCTTCGCCAATATCCTATTCCATTTCTCAGTTTCGTCTCGGCTTTGCGCAGAAATAAATCGGAGAACCGCGCTGACAGTTTGTGACAAGAAATCTATTTGTTTGCAGTACGCGTTCCGTTGTTTTTTCTGTATTCTTGCCGGGCGGCCTCACCATCAGGGCGGCAGCTTGATTTCAGACAGGCCGGCGACTAAAGACGCGTTGATTTTGTATACTTTACGGTGCGGCTGAAGTCGAAGATCCCGGACCTTCGGGACTGCGCCGTACAAATATTTTGCCGGCGCCATACAGGCTCTCAAGGATGGTCCCGATTCACCCGGCACATTCGGGGGATAGCGAAAGGATGACGCAAATGCGAGATCGCACAAAACTCGATACACGCAGATTTTTACTGACGGCCTTCCTCGTGGCGGGAATTTCTTTTTCGGCGGGACTGGCCGGTTGCGGCTCCTCGAAGCCGGCGCAGCAACCGGCGCAAGGGCCGCAGCGGTATCATCTCGACGGACGCGTGGTTTCCGTCGATACCGCGAAGCAGCAGGTGACCGTCGATGCAGGGGATATCCCCGGATTCATGGCGGCGATGACGATGGGATACCCGGTGAAAAATCCGAACCTGCTCACTCCGCTTTCGCCGGAAGACAAGATTACGGCGGACGTGGTCGTGAATGGCAACGACGTTTACCTGGAGAATATCGTGGTCGTCAAAAAAGCGGACCAGGCGAAACCGCCCGCGAAAAGCGATGCAAATTCTTCGTCATCGCAGCCTGCGAAACCATAACGAAGGCGCGCCGCAAAAACTTTTTCAAGTTTTCAAGCGGCGCGCCTCGCTCACTACGCATCTCGTTAAGCTTTCCTCAGTTGCGATCACGGGAACACCATTCTCCCCGCCACGCCGGTCGCCCTGCAAATCGCCCGCCGCGGCGGAGAGAGTGGCGTTCCCGGGTTTAGTGAATTTACTTTCGCTCCTTTTCATCGCCCTTCTTCGAATCCTGGCCGCGCTCCGGCGGTTTCGGTGCTTCTTTTGCCGCTGGAGGCGGAGTTGCTGGTTTCGGCGGAGCGGCTTCTTGCGGTTTTTCAAATTGATGCGGGTGATACGTGTCCTCGGTGGCTCTGGCCGGCGGCGCAAATCTTACGGCGGGATTCTGCTGAACGGGAGGATTGTGCGTCTGGTCCACGTGTTGCCGCGATTGCTGTTGCTGAATTTGCGGTTGCGGCCGAGACGGCTGCTTGGGGGGTTGTGGCGGCCGGAATTGTGGTTGCACCGGTTGTTGCGCCTGTTGTTGCCGCGGCTGCATTTGTTGTTGCGGCTGTTGTCCGGTCGCGATGGCCGGACGGAAAGTCCTCGCCTGTTGCGGAGCGCTATTGAACGATGCGCGCGGCGGAGCGGGCGTCACCTTGGCCACCACTTGCCGCTGCATTACCGCAGCCGGAGGCTTAACTGTTGCGACTGCCCCTGCGCCGACGACGCTTCTTTGTACCGGCGCCACGGTAAAGTTGCGCTGCACTTCCGCCGTTTGAATCTGCTGCGCGTTGACGCGCACGGTTGCGGCGGCCACGGGACGCGCGTTCACGAACGTGTCATGCGAAACCGCGGTCACCGCAGCGACATTGTTCTGGTGCATGTAGGTGATTTTCGTGACGTTCACGTTGTTGTAAACATTCGTTACATTGACGACGTTCACCGTCGTGTTCGTGACGTTCACGTTCTGCACGTAGCGCACGCTCGTGCGGTAGGGCGGCACGTACACTTCGCGCGGACCGAGCGGGAACCACGCGACGCCTCCCCCTCCGCCACCAAATGACACCGACATGCCGAATCGCGGTCCGCCAACGAATACAACCAGCGCAGGCGCGTACACGGGCCGCACGACTACGGGACCCGGAACCCAGCACCAGCCTCCGCCGACTTCAGCCCAGCGCCCGTAGTGAAATGGAGCGAAACCCCAGGGTTCGTCCTCTACCCAAGTCCATCCCCAGGGTGCGACCCATACCCAATGACCGAAGCGGTACGGCGCCCATCCGGCGGCGACACGCGTGGGAAACCAGACATATCCGTAATCAGGGACATTTCGCCAATCGCCGTTGTCGTCGAGATCGTCGTAGCCGATGACGTTGCGCGAGACGTAGCGGGAGGATTGGGAGTGCTCTTCGCGATCGTCGCGGGAGCGGCACCAACTGTCAAAATCGTCGAGGCCTCCGGCTTGCCCGCCATCGTAGGTCAGCGTGTCCGTGCCGCTAAAGGTGGCGCGGTCGCCGGAGTCCATGTGGTAGTCGCTGCCGCCGCCGGTGGCTTCTCCTTCACCCGAGCGAACCGTGATGGAAGTGGCATTGCCGTTCGAGTCGACGTCGAAGCGGTATTCGCCGGGGCGTTGCAACGTGAACGCCAGGTTTGGCGTGTCAATTTCAAACGCGTCGCCTCCGTCGAGCCGGCGCACATTGACGTTCATCGAACCCTGCGCCAACTGAATCTGTACGGTGCGGTCGTTGAGGTTCAGGAAAGAAATTCCCGTCTCGCCGGCCATGCGAATCGAGGAGCTGCCGATGTGCAATTCGCCGCGAGAGTTTTTGTCGGCCCACAAATTGTCGCCCGTCGTGAGCGGACGGTTCGGATTCGCCTGAACCCAATCAGTCTCACCGCCCGGCTGGAAGGAGATCGATCCCTGAATGTAGTTGAGGCGCGCCACTCTTCCCGGCGGATCGTCGTCCGCCAGCGCGGGCGACGAAAACGCAAAAAGAAATCCGGCAAGAAGAATCAGAACTGGAACGAGGAAAATATTTTTTCGCATCGCTGTTTGTGCCTCCGACTTGCGTAGTCTCGAGAGCCGGGCGTGTACTCGGATTCTACTCCTAGATCGTAAACCCAATTCGCAGAAGGGCGGTATGCCGCCAATCCTGAATTGTTTCCAGTCTCGGCAACGTCATGCGAAATCCGTTTCCCCATCTTCACCCGAACCTTTAGGGAGGACAGGAGGCCCCTTGCGGAGCCTCCTGACGGTGAGTGAGGTGAGGGGTGAAACGGGGTGGAAATCGTTTAGTGGTGACTGTGTCCGCCACCAGAAGAGCTGCCGTGTGATCCGCCTCCGGAGTTGCCACCATGCGATCCGCCTCCAGAGGGAGCGCCGTGGTATCCGCCGCCGCTGGGTGCGCTCTGCGTTGTTCGGCCGGGATAGGAGCCTCCGCCGCGCGGCATTACGACCGGCTGCCGCATATTGAGCGTTGGCCGGCTCGATCCGCTGCCGTTGTAGCTTCCGCGCGAGTTGTTCTCATATTGCCGCGGCGGCGCGGACGATTGCGTATTATTCGAACGCGACTGCGGTGCGCCCTGCGATTCAAAAGTTCTGCCGCCATTTGATTGTCCCTGCTGGCCGGAGGGCGGAGTAAAGGTGCGCCATCCGGGCCGCGAAGACTGAATCGCCTGACCATGCTGCGAGGCGGAAGGCGTGAATCCGCGCTGTCCCTGTTCAGACGAGAGGCCGCGGTTCGCATTGCCGGTTTGGTTTCCGCCACGGTTGAGGGTGCTCTCGTTGCGTCCGGCCTGAACTGATGTGTTCTGCCGCGCGGTGCTGCTGAAGAAATGTTGGTTGCTGCTTGCTCTGTTCGGAATTGAGCCGGGGTTCACTTGCCGATTCGTCGATTGGAAACTCTCACGCGAAGGCGACACGGGGTTTGCGCCCGTCATCATGCTGGCTTGACGGAATGAGCCCGCGTCGATTCTCGACTGTTGCATTGGCACGCGGTCGTGGCCGAATTGGTTGCTCTGCATGGAACTGATTCCATTGCGCACATGTTCGTCGGTTAACGCTCGGTCGACGTTTGAGAAAGCGTGCGGCCCATCCCGCAGCGGGCCGATGCCGCCAAAATTGTTATGAATGTTGTTGATGTTGACCACGTTCACGCGGTTGATGCCGCGGCCGTACCACGGGAAGAAGCGATCGCCCGGCCCCACGGGCAGCCAACCCACGCTGCCGAAGCCCCCGCCGAAACCGAAGCCAAAGCCGAATCCCCAGCCTCCTCCACCGAAGCCGAAGAAGGAAACATATGCCGGCGCCCAGACTGGGTAGTATCCGCCATAGATCGGCCCTGGCCACCAGCCCCAGTTTCCGCCATAAACGAACCAGCGGCCGTAGTGATACGGCGCCCAGCCCCAAGGCTCATAGGAAACCCAGGTCCAGCCGTAGTAGGGCTCATATACCCAGCGGCCATCGCGATACGGCGCCCAACCGGGGCCTTCCGCGGGAAACCACACGCTGCCGTAGTCGGGGACATTCGTCCATTGGCCGTTCGCGTCCAGATCTTGCGTCCCTGTGTAATAGGGATTGGTGTGCTGCCAGCTTTGCGCGCCTTCGATAGTGCGATCGCGGTCACTGTTCCATCGGTCCCAATCGTCTCTGCCGGGCGCACCGGAAACTTGATACTGCGCGCTGTCCGCGGTGCCTTGAATGGTGATGCGCTGGTCGCGCTCGACTTTTGTGCTTCCCTGCGGCGTGGAAATTTCCGCGGAGCCCTTGCGCACATCGACAATCGTTTCCCCGTCGGAGTTGACCAGGATACGGTAACTGCCTTCTTCCCCCATGGCCGGATGGATGGCCACATTGGGCGTGTCGATCTCCACGTTCGCTTCGTTGTTTTTGAAGATTTCGTAATTCGCCAAGCCTTGCCCGATCTGAAGCTGCATCTGCGTGCGCGACAGGTTCACAACGTTGGCTGTTGTTTGATCCGACAGGCGCAGGATGTTGGCGTGATCCAGCTGAATTTCGGCTCGCGCGTTTTGACCGGTAGAAATATGGTCGCCATTTACAACGGGTGTGTTGATTGTCGCCGCGGCCCAATCAGTCGATCCGCTGTGCTGCGTCGAAACATCGCCGTGAAGGAAGCTGATGCGCGCCGCGCCCGGATCGTTCTGCGGCGCCTGCTGCGGTGGTCCTTGCGGTTGCGGCCCGCCCTGCGGCTGCGGCGGATACTGCGCCGGGATCTCCATAGGCTGCTGCGAAGCTGGCGGCGCTTGCTGCGCGCCCGCCCCCGCGCCCATTCCCAGAGCGAGCGCCCCGGTCAGAAGAGCTGTTCCCAGACTTCCAAAATGGCTTTTCATGGCCGACCTCCCGCAACTCCTCAGGCCCACTGATGCTCACACTCGTGTTAGATGATTGCAGGGCGGGGGCCAAACTGGGGCTCATCTCCAATGTGATATAAGATGTGTATTTTCAATATGATACAAAATATGCAAAATGTAAGATACGTCTCGTCTCGCTAAGAATCCGGTGGTTCTCGCGCATGGAGTGGTTGATATCAACCACCATTCAGTTTTTCAGGGATAAGGCATTCAAAGCGAGGTTGCGCTCACTCTTCCGGCGTATCGGGCACGCCCAATTTTGAGAGGCGGTAACGCAGGGCGTTGCGGGAGAGGCCGAGGGCGCGGGCGGCCTGGCTCTTGTTACCGTTTGCGCGGCGGAGAGCTTCGCGAATTGCTTCGTCTTCCCACTGTTCTAGCGTGACGCCCGAAGGAAGGACGTAGGGGGAACTGCCTGACGCGGGGGAACGCTTGGCGGGATCGTCGAGATAAATATCGGGGGCGTCTAGCGTCGTGGCGGCGGAAAGGGCGACGCCGCGCTCGATGATGTTCTGCAGTTCGCGGACGTTTCCCGGCCAGTGATAGTCCATCAGGCGCTTCATCGCTTCGGGGGTAATTCCAGTGATGGTTTTTCCGGATTCCTTGGCGTAGCGCTCGAGGAAATAATTTGCCAGCGCGGGAACGTCTTCCTTGTGCTCGCGCAATGGAGGGATGTCGATGGCCACGACGTTGAGGCGGTAGTAGAGGTCCTCGCGAAATGTGCCTTCTTCGAGCGCGGCGCGGAGGTCGCGGTTGGTGGCGGCTACGAGGCGCACATCCACTTTGAGGGTTTTCGTTCCGCCGAGGCGCTCGAATTCGCGGTCCTGCAGCACGCGCAGGAGCTTCACTTGGATGGCGCCGGGCACGTCGCCGATTTCGTCGAGAAACAGCGTGCCTTTGTCGGCCAGCTCGAATTTTCCCGGCTTCGTTCCCGTCGCGCCGGAGAACGCGCCTTTTTCGTAACCGAAGAGTTCGCTTTCGAGAAGAGTTTCCGGAATCGCCGTACTGTTAATTTTGATGAAAGGGCCGGAAGCGCGCTGCGAATGTTCGTGAATGGCGCGCGCGATCAGATCTTTTCCGACACCGCTTTCCCCGCCGAGAAGCACCGTCGAATTCGTCGGCGCGACGCGCTCGACCATCGCGAGCACGGCCTGCATCTTGTCGCTTTGCGCGACGATGTTGGTGTAGGCGTAGCGGCGGCCGAGCGCTTCGCGCAGCGAGCGGTTTTCCTCGCGCAGGCGGTGCGAGTCGAGCTCCTTGCGGATCACCAGGACGAGCTCGTCGAACGAAAACGGCTTCGTCACGTAATTGCTCGCGCCGACCTTCATCGCTTCGACGGCCGACTCGACCGTGCCGTACGCCGTCATCACCACGACGGGAAGCGCGGCGTTGGCGCGCTTTACGGCTTGCAGGAATTCCAGGCCGCTCATTCCCGGCAGACGCAAGTCGGTGACGACGAGGTCCGGCTTTTCGCGCACCAGGAGTTGCAGGCCCGTTTCCGCGTCCGCCGCCGAGTGCACGACGAAACCTTCTTCGCCGAGCCGCAGCTCGAGCAGCCGCCGCATTTTGGCTTCGTCTTCGACAATGAGAATCGCCGCTTTTTCGCCGCGCGTGGTCATGGGTTTAAGTGGCACAGACTGAAGTCTGTGCTACTGGAGGCCCATTGTGCCAGCGCAGATGCTTGGAAGTGAAGCCGCAAATCACGAATGATTGTAGAATTCGGTGGCGCAGGCTTCAGCCTGTGGGTTTTGGTTGCGCCCAGGAGCGAGGTCCTCGCTATCTACCCCCACAGGCTGAAGCCTGCGCCACTTGGATTCTCCACGAGAAACAAAGAGGAACGATGAGCGGGGAACTTTCTGGAAAGACAGCGATTGTCACTGGAGCAGGCCGAGGCCTGGGCCGTTCCATGGCGCTGGGCTTGGCGCGCGCCGGAGCGAGCGTGGTGATCACCGCCGCGCGCAATCGCTGGGAGATTGACGCGGTCGCGGAGGAAGCCGCGAAAACTCCGGAGGCGGGCCCGGTCCGGCCGATGCTGGCGGATGCCGCGAGTGACGCAAATTGCCAGCGCGTGGTGAACGAAACGCTGCGCGAGTTCGGCAGCGTGCACATCCTCGTCAACAACGCGGGCCGCGGAATGCGATTCGTCAGCGAGAAATTTTTCGATACGCCCACGAAATTCTGGGAAACCGATCCGGCCGTGTGGCAATTGATCGTCGCCACGAACGTCAACGGCCCGTTCCTGATGTCCCGCGCCGCCGCGCCGCACATGATGAGGCAGCGCTGGGGCCGCATCATCAACATTTCGATCAATCATGAGACCATGCGCCGCGCCGGCTTTTCCCCCTACGGCCCCTCGAAGGCCGCGCTCGAATCGGAGACCATCATTTGGGCGCAGGATTTGGCCGGCACCGGCGTGACCGTGAATGCCCTCTTGCCGGGCGGCGCCACCGACACAGGCATGGTCCCCGCCGACATCGCTCCTCGCTTGCGCCAGCAGCTCCTTCATCCAGACATCATGATTCCCCCGCTCCTATGGCTCGTTTCCGAAGCAGCCAGCGGAGTGACGGGCGCGCGTTTCGACGCGAAACTTTGGGATGCCACGCTCCCGCCGGAGCAGGCCGCTGAAAAATCGCGCACGATGTCAGGTTGGATCCCGCAAACTTCATAAGGAGCGGAGGTCCGACCCTTGGTAGTGATGTCGTTTGACGGTGAAACGGCCTGCTCGCGCCTTCAGGTCACTCGCGACCTGCCGATTCCACCAAAATAGTGGGAAATGGGCAGTTTCAATAAGACTGCTCTTGCCCTTCGCCCTAGTTTGGATTACGAGGACAAATCGATTAACGAGAGACGTGCTTGAAAGGTGTCAAGCCTGCGTCGAACGGTTTTAGCTCTCGCCTTCTCCGCGGATCGCCAGTGAGTGGCGAAAGCGGTGTGCTGGTTGGAGGCTTTAACAAATGTTGGCCAATCCGTTCGGTCTTTCCCGGTCCCGCTACTCTTTCTGTAGAAGCTGATGACGGCCCGAAATACCGTAAAGATAAGATTCCTCAGTGGAGCAAGCGTCCGCACGTCATTACTCTCACAGGCAGTTCGAAATTTGAGAGACAAGTCTTTCGAGGACATGGCCTGAAAGATGAGATCGTACACTCGATTGTATGCAAGCCATTTAGCGTACTTAAACTCCCTCGATCTTCCGTAAGCTACCGAGCTAATATTTCTCAGTAGCCAGTAGCGCTTCAAGTAAAACTCCACAGACTCGGTCCTGAAAATTGAGCGGTAGTAACGTTCGTCGAATAATGCCTCCTTCCCTTGTCGGACTATGGCCGGGTCGAAGTCAGAGCCGGCTACAGACTGAGCGAGTTCAAACTTGCTTATCTGAAAGTGGATCTGGGAGTCTGCTCTGCGCCTAGCCTCGGATTTGCTCTCGCGCTTCCTGAGATACTGGTATCCCCGTTTGCGAAGTTCGCGCTCCAAATAAACCTGGATGTAGTCATTAGAAGTCAGGTCGGATGGGGTAATTGGATTCTGCCAATTGGTAGCACGAACTATTGAGCTCACTAGGTCTTCGTAGCGTGCGTGGTCTCCGGTGGCCCGTGGTATGCGAATGACCTTCACAAGGACACTGGCCTGCCTCGAGGGTGTCCTTTCCAACGTTCTAGTGGTCTGCTGGCCATTGATGACCTGAGCTCGTTCGACCCGCAGAACGTCCAAACCACTCTCAACCTCCCGCTTTGCCTCATCGCAAACGATGGTGACGCCGTTATTGTAGTACCAGAAATTCTCAGGCTCAGATTTGACAGTGTCGGCCATGGCCTCATTTATCTCAGGAGATTCACCAAGGTAACCACGGATATTCCTCGCAAAGAGTCGAATGCCCGACTTCTTGAAAAGAGCACCGACATCTGCCGCAGCCATTGAAAAAACCCAGGATTCAATCTCCTTGCTGGGATCAAACCTGTGGTGGACCCCCTCCGTCGTGACGGCTCCGCTTTCCGAGATCCGAAGGAACAAGGTGGGCACCGCCGGGGCAATCCCGTAAACGTAATCGTGGAATATTTGGTCAACGCGTTTCACGTCTAGGATCTGTATCTGAGGATGCGTCGGAGCCTGGGTTACTTTGTATTCAGCATCATGCCTTATCGTAGTGCTTACAGTTCCCGTGGTAACGAAATAGAGTCGGAGCTCGTACCCACGCTGCTTGATTCTGTTGATCGCGGCGTCCATCTTCTTTTGGGCGAGGGGAGCAAGTTTGGAATAGAAAGCCGCTCGAATTTGTCGTTCGCCCCAAGGAACGGTCGCCCAGTCAGCGAACGCGATGACGTCGTTGCGTTTCTCTGGTTTCGCCGACCGGTGATACTTACCTTGGACGAGGTGAACTTGTTTCGCGTTCTCATCGATCAGTACGGCATCCAAGTTCTTGTCCCCGGACTGGCCGGTTAAGGCGGATTTCGCGGATTCTTCAGAATCGGCTAGGAATGCGCGAAGGAACCAAAGCACGAACGCGCTGTCATCTTTTAGTGCGGGTATTTCCTTTCTGATCTGTTGAACCTCATCCGTCAAGTGATACTTTGTCATTAATTGCACTCCGGACGTGGAGGGAAATGCTTTTACTTTCGCTTGTTATGTTTTTTTACCAGTTCTGAAAGAGAATCTACGCCAGTTTTGTCCAGCACGGTGCCGAGGTGTGCGTCGCTTCGGAAGTCGGAAAGAAAATCGTCGCCGTACGTTTTCCGCAGAGTCTCGACCTTCGTATTCCTGTGCTTGCGGTCTATCTCGCCGTCTATGTCCCGATGTCGTTTGTCCAATCCGGGTTCTTTCATGACCGCGATTCTACTACAAATCAGCCTAGTAGCCGAACCTGTACCTACATGTTCTAACCCCCGCCCGCATCCTTGACGGGATAGCGTATATGCACGCGAAAAAGGGACCACCCCCCCTTGTGCGTGGCGTCCAGCTAACTCGCGGAGCACCCTTCTTGCTATCCCACGCGGAAGCCTGCGGACTACTTGGCGTGCTAGGCTACAGGGTAAGGGGGCAACGATCCATGGATAGAAAAAAGTTCGACGAGTTGTCGAAAAAAGTTTTTGCAGCTTTTAATATTGGTATCGACACGATTTACCTCGACGCAGATTACCGTTTAGAATCTCAACCGGATTCAAAAGCGACGCCTGAAGGTTGGCTTGAGATTTTGCGCCTGGAACCAGCTGTGGAACATTCAGAATTACCAACATTTGTTGCCCGATGGGACGACGAAAAAAAGACTGGCAAAGAGGCGATCGATGTCGATTTGATTATGCCGAAGACCGAACGGCAGGCATTTAAGGAAGGACTTAACGGATATAAAGGACATCACTCGAAACCAATCGTCGGGAAAACGCGAACGTTTGAAATTGACATCGAAATACCGCCTTGTCGCAAAATCTTCAGAGCATTGGTAAATTGCGCCATTTTGAACCGAGGCGGCACTTTTACGGCTGGCGCCGTTTTGAAAACCTGTTCTTCTGACTGATACAGGATATGAAGCAGAAAGCGGCGGCCCCGGGCTGATTTTGACGTTTTGTAGCGAGCCTCTGCTGATTCGGGAAGTAGTCTCAGGCTATCGGAAGTGCGATTGCAACCCGTTCAACACCTTAGCCAGCGTTAAGGCTTTCACCTTTACGCTTTGGCCGCACGGGCTGCTGGCGCCTTTTGTTCACCAATAACTACATCATTCGCAACATCGTTATTTTCTGAAGCCTCGCTCAGCTTCTTCAAATCACGCAAATCAACGCTGCGCTTCCAGGCTGGCCAGCTCTCGACTTCTTTGGCAACTTTCTCAAGAGCATCATTCAGTTTTTTGCTTATCTCCATCCTTCGCCTCCGCTTCGCCTGAATGATCTATCTTTTTCCGCAGAGTGTCACGAAAAATCTTCAAATCTTCTTTCTCGTACTCAAAGTAAGCCCAAAAGGCTCCTGAAACCCTCGGATGGGCTGTCGCTGCGTTCCACTTGATTAAGCTCCCGTCATTCGACTTTCGAAGAGACGCTTGGAAAATATTTGAATAGTTTGCGGGCGACACGCCAAGGAACGGAGTGAATGGTATCTTACTTTTATCAGTGTCCGTATCCAGCTGAATCGAGTCATCGTGCAATTCGAACGCTAGGCTTTTTGCGTAGGGCTCAATATATACGACGCGTGCCACACCAGAAGACACTACATTTCTTGCACACTCGTGGCACGGGAAAGTGGTTACGTACATCGTGCATCCTGCAACCGGCACCCCCCTTCTAGCAGCGTCCATTAGAGCGCTTACCTCAGCATGCGTCGCGCGGATGAATTCTATAAGTTGCATGTATCTGGTTTGCTTGATGACGGGCGTAACTTTCTTAATTAGGTCCGTTATCTTGAGACCTTTTAGATTCCCGTTAAGGAAATCGTTCTTATCCAGCGCGGAAAGGAGTTCTCCAAGACTTGCTTTCTTATAGCGATGCGAACTGTCGAATCCTCTGGTCCAATCGCGCCCGTCAGGTGAGTCCCCGTCGAAGTAGCTCCCGCCACCAGCTTTTGGAACTTCGTTTGTTCCAACGGCAATCACGTTTCCATCCGCATCCGCGATTGCCGCCCCCACTTGTCGCCCCATTTCCGCAGAACGTAAAGCCGCAATATAGGCGTGCGCCATTCCAATCTCGTCTCTCTTAGGTGTCACGACGGGCTTGCCGAACAGCAGATTTAGAAACCTTTCGATCTCCGCGTCGATGGCTTGAGCGTTGGTAGAATCGAGGAAAAAATCAGATAAAGGGAATGCTTTTCGTAATTGTTGTCCATGATCCTTTGTTTCATCGGATTCATCCCTAATAATCAGATATTCCGCCTTGTCTCGACAGTGTTCTCGCTGAGCAGAAAAATGTGAATGCGCGATCAGTTCCGAAAGATTTTCAATTCTTTTGTCGCGCCCTGCGTGAATTCCGATGAGCACGAGATTTGATCCGTAGATGCGCCTAAGAATGTCGACTTCCTCGGGTCGTTTGAGAGACCGGAATAGGTAGGCTTGTCTCGAAATTACAACAGACTCCGAGCCCTCTTTCTGCTTGCGAAAGTCGCGTATGTTCTCCAGAGCCAAAAGAGCTAGCGCGGAATCCAAATCAGTGTCTTTCCTAAATTCATCGCCCGCGTCCATACGCCCTTCCAGCTTTTTGTCGAAAAATTCAGATTCGTTTTCTAGATAGCCCGGGATCCTCTTGAGTTCTTCTATCAATCGGATGGTGTGTAAGCGGTAGCCGAATCGACTTAGAACACTTTCTAAGCTTCCACACACTATGTCTACGTCTGCACCTACAGGAGCTACGATCGCAAAGAATAGCTCTGGGTTCTCGTGTCGGATTAAGTTTGCCGGAAACATTGGAACAACTATTCACTTTGTACATTTATCAGTCAAGTCTATTTCAATGACCTAGGATACGATTGAATAACAGCTCTTAGGCTAGTGGAAGTGCGATCGCAACCCGATCACAACCTTGGCGAGCGTCGAGGGTTTCACCTTCTCCCCTTTAAGAATTGCCCGAATCGTTTTGCGATCAAGCCCCGTTTCCTTAGTCGTTTTCCGCAACCCGCGCGAGCTGATCTCCGCGATTAAACTTTCGTTGGCGGCCACGCGTCCGCCATCGTAATGAATACAAACATCATCGATATTTTCGATGAAATCGTCTTTGCCTTGCTCAAATCGCGAAACTTCTTTGCCAATGCAATGCTGTAGCCCTCCGTTTATCGCCATCCGACGCAACAACCCGCGCGTATTGGCGGTGCATTTCATTCCATGCGGCCCGAGCGATTTGATCTCCGGGTGTTGGGTATAGCCGCACAAAATATCACCCAACGTGATAATGTCCGGTCGCGCGAGTTTATCCAGACGATAGCTCTTTCCATCATGCGTGTTGATGCATGGGGAATACGCCCACTCGTCACGATTTTTGTTGAATGGCGTTAGCAGCGTTAGCCCCAGTTTGTCGTGTGTCCTTGGATGTAAGACAAACCCAAACGGGCTGGCTTTGCTTTTCATCTGGGCCAACAAATGAGGCGTTGAGATTCTCATCTTCATCATGGCAGGTAGCCCAATCCATGTTGGCTGGCCATTTACATCTGTGCCCGTATCTGCGTTTACCGCTCGCCCAGCCACCATCAGAACATTGAAATCTGGGTCGATGATCTGCTTGAATTCGAGTTTCAAAAGAAAAAGCCACAATTCCCGCCACCATTTCGGCAGTCCATTCACCCTCTCGTCGCTTGGCGCAAGAAAGATTAATCCGTGGGCTTTGGGGTCAACAACTGTTGCGCACTTCGGGTGCCCGCAATATGTTTGCCCGCATTTCGTCGTATAGAGCGCATATCGCTTAGCGGCTATCGAGATTCCGAAAAGTTGACGCCGACTGGCGTCTTGGTCGTAGTTTTCATCCGTGAGGCGCAAAAGATGTGGCACGATTTTGCGGTTGTACGGAGAAAGAGAATCGAATCGTTTCGTAATCTGCTCGACTTCATCCCATGAGAGAGCCTTGATCGATGGAGCACCCTCCGGCATTTGGACCGTTCCGCCACTCTTGCTCGCGACGATAGTTAGTGCATCCGTGTCGCAGCACAAATACGTTCCGCCAGCATCCCGAACACAACGCTCAATCATTGCCAGCAGAAGGCGTCCGCCCGAAGTAATTAATGCGCCGAGCAGGGGAAAGTAAAAGCGACCAGACTGCTCAATTGTGTCCGGAGCGGGTTGCTCGAATATATGCTCTCCTGAATGAACGGTGATTTTAGGGCGTTTGCTGGGGTCAATTTTCACCGGATTCAATTCGAGGTATGTTCCGTAAGAGGTGCTGTTGGCCAGAATTTTAAGGAAATATTGCAGCCGATCATCAGACGTGTTTTGTTTCCGGTACTCGATAACGCGGGTAAAGAATTCCTCTTTCCTCGGGTCTACCAAAATTGCGCCACGCAGTTTGGTCGGCTTGAGGTCCCTCTGTTTTCCGTGCGGAACTATGCGAAAAGCTTCTTGGACGTTTGGAATGTGACCGCTCAATAAAAAACTTGCCAAGAGATCGGGCCCGGCAATCCACATTGGCTGTTTCCATTGCAATTCGTTTAAGCCGATATTGCAGGTGCCAGATTTACTGTCATACACGGAGCGGACTGGCAGAATATCGCCGTCGGGGATGATTCGCGCATAGAAATTGAGTTTCTTCCAAAATGCGGGCTGGAACAGATTATCTAAATTGAAGTTTGCGAGCAGCGCCCGCGCATCCTTCGTGGCGTCTTTTGTTGTCAGCCGCGCTGCGGTCAGTACGTCCCATATGCCGAGCAGAGCGTCAACGCTCGGGTATTCGCTTGTCAGGTCAACTGGAACTACAGGGACCGGCCAACGCCGGATACGGCATTCGGCCCGACCGCCATAATAGGCTGCCATTGCGATTCCATGAATCCTGGGCGGGAGGTCCTTGAACTTCTGCATGGGCTCCACAATTCCCATTGCACGCAGATATGCCTTGCCGATGGACGCCGGGCTATAGGCCCGGTCGGGCGGTAGATCAATGGGATGCAACTCGTACTCTTGCTTCAGAGCATTGAGTAACCCGAGAGTAGCGTGAACATCCTGGCGGGCATATGTGATTTCCTTCGCGGATATTTTACCGGTCGGTTCGTACTCCATCTTCTGCGGTTTAGACTCGAACGCCTGAATTGCGCTCGCTAGCGAATAACTGCTATCCGTCGATGCAAAGGCAAGTGTATGCAAATCCAGAAAACGGCCTCGACGCCATTTGTCCTGCTCAACTTTTTGACACACAGCGGTTAACTCGATCTTTTCGGCCACCCCATTCAAAGGGGCAATACGGATGCGCGGACGGTGGATATTGTTGACGTGACTTTTGCTCAACTGGCTGAGAACGAAAGAGAACCCGCCATTATGCGCAGCTGCCCACTGCACGGCGATGCGCGAGATGTCAAAGGGCAGATTGAAGCCCACGATCAGTGCGCCTGCGCGGACTGATTCCCAAAATATGCGCTCTATGAATTCAGCGCGTGGGAGCACGGTCAACTCTTGATCTGCGCCGCGAAGAAGCCCGTCTGCAAGATGTGTTTTCTTGTAGGAAAGCATTGTTTGAATGTCGTTAGCGGCCAGTCTATCGCGATAGAAAATTCCCTCGTGCACGGCTACGTATTCTCTGCCCTGAAGCTGACAAAAACGCCATACTCCAAAATTGAGCGTCTGTTCAAGATCAAGCGTGGTCTCCGTATCCCAAACAAGGGCGTAATCAGGCCACAGTTTTGGTGAGCGAGAAGATTTAGCCGATTGTTCCCCCTGTTCTTTGCCGTCGCCGGTGACAACAATATGTGCGCGTAGATAAAGATCGTGAATCATCTTTCCTCCATTTTCTTAGCGAATCGCCAGCAGGCTTTCGCTAGTAGTTCAAAATGAATAGCTAATGCTCGAAAGATTGCCCGAGCAAACTTGGTAGGGTTTTTTTCCTGAGTCATTGGCACATCTGCGTCCAGAAGTTGTTCGTGCGCGACGGCGTGGCAATTTAGGCAGGCGGGAATTGTAAGTGGATCGCGGTCTTCACCGAAAATGTGGTGATTCTCGATCCTACGTGGGCGCACAACAAGGGGGTCGGTATTCCCGCAGTAGACACAACTAGCCTGATCCGTTCCGAGAAGCTCTAGTGCTTCTGCCTTGCGTCTTGCGGCACGGGCCGGATTGTGCGGGAGGCTCATGTCTACTTCTTCCTTCTCCCGCCGCGATTTTGGCGATAGAGCGCATCCAGCTTGACTAAACCCGCATCGGCGAAGTCGCGGAGCAGGTCGGGATCGGTGAGTAATTCAACTCCGCCCACATGCTTCCCAATGAAAGGCTTGAGCAAATCGGTGTCGCCGGTCCGCAGAAATCGACTGACAGCGATTAAATGTCGCGAGTCAAGCTTCGCCTGTTTCGACGAGCGGACCACGACCGGCACGTAGCCATCGAAGCTGAGGACATTAAGATTGCGCAGGTTTTGCGGGCGAGTTTTCGGTCGTTGGCGAACATATCGATTTCCGCCGTGCGCTTTGCTTCGCTTCCAGGTAGATTCGGAGACGAAGCGTCCGCTTTTCTTGTCGCGGTAAGTCATTGGAATTCGCAAGTTTCTAGGGTTCGTCATGCTGGGCACGATACGAATTCATCCCCGCCTGATTAGCGATGCGCATCTCACCCTAAGTCCCCACGAGTGGGGTGTCTGTGGGGTGTTCGCTGGACCTAACTAAATGAAAAGATGGGAGATAAAAATTCAATGCCTGCCTAAATGAGGCTGCATTGTGGGGTAAAAAGTGTGGGGGGGGTGTGGGGTGTTTGCGGAAACTAAGAATCGGGCAAGTTTTTGGCGCGATGGGCTTTGCGCTTTTCGGCTGAACCAGCCTGTTGCACTTTCTTTAGGGCAGCCTTGATATGTTCGTCTGCTGTCTTTCGGTCAATACCCATTCGCAAAGCAATTTGGCTGAGTCCGAGTCCGTACTCCAACTTCAGCAAAAAGGCTGTTCGTTGCTTTTCTGTCAAGGTGTCCATGTACTGCGAGTACCGCGAAAGATCATTCTTGCTGACAAGCCCCTCAAAGAGTTTTGGCGGATAGGCTTTGGTTACTTGGGGCTGATTTGATTGAGCCTTATCAGGCTGTATGATTACCGGGTTGGTCGCTGACCAACGACTTTCTAAACGCCGCGCCTGCTGATCGAGTACTCCCTCGGTCAACAATCTAATTTGCTCCATGCTGTTGATCGTCTCTGCGGCAGATTTGATAGTCTCAGCTCTAGCTGGGTCGCTTGCAGGAAAGCCGCCCAAGCGGAGTGGTTCCGGCAGTGCTTTATATATGTGAGATGGCAGGCGATCCACTACTTCGTTAACTTCCAACACCCAAGCCGGAGCGTCAGAAGCAACAAGGTTGTGTGTGCGGCTGAGTGCGTTTGACTCTAAGTCACCTCTGGTGGGTGACACTTCATAGCGCCCTGCAAACGTTTCGTAGATTATCTCCATGATCTTGCGGTGCGCCAGCAGTTCGAAGCACGAAGTACGCTGCGGCACTGTAGCATGAGGAGAATCAAAAAGATGAGGCCAGTCGGGGCATTTCGCGAGTAGATGCGTCACCGCATTGATTTCGCAATCCAAGACGTTTTTCAACAATTCCCCGCTGGCAAACCAAAAGGGATTGGGGTCAGACAAATGTTCAATGTCGCGAAACATATTTGCGTAATCTTAACGGACCTATTCCCGTCATGCTAGCCGTCTGATGGAATCTTACGGATTCAATCCCGGAAGAGGGATGAATTCTCAAAATAAGAAATTTCTAAAAAGTTCGGAAATGATAAAATTGGGTGAGAAAAAAGCGGGCCTATCGTCTGCTGGAAACAGGCGATAAGCCCTAACCACCACAGGAGAGTACACTCCGATGGCAGCTACGCAAACCGTACCTCAACTCTTAGAGACCCGCAATTCGCTTACTTTCCGGCATGGTGTTCTGACTCTGTTTGGATATGGGATCAATGTAAATGTTGAACGGGGGCATTTGGTTGTCAAGGACGGAATTGGAGCGGAACACCTTCAGGCCCGGCTTCCCCGCGTTGGGCACGGACTCCGCCGTCTGGTTGTAGTCGCGTGTGACGGATTTGTATCGCTCGCAGCGCTCCGCTGGCTCGCCGACCAGGACGTTGCATTTGTCATGCTTGAGCGCGACGGCTCTGTTCTCGCCACGACTGGGCCGGTGCACTCATCAGATGCTCGTTTACGGCGCGCACAGTCACTTGCGCATCAGTCTGGGGCTGCCTTACAAATTGCACGGGAGTTGATTGACCAAAAGCTCGCGGGTCAGGAACGGCTAGCTCACGACATTCTACGCAATGCATCCGTTGCTGGCTCGATTGCTTCCGCGCGCGCCGAACTTGCGGCGGCTGAGACAATTGAGGCCGTTCGTCGCTATGAAGCGAAAGCTGCCCAAGCCTATTGGTCCGCGTGGAGTGACTTGCCCATCAACTTTCCAAGAAACGACTTTCGCCGAGTGCCGCATCACTGGCGATGCTTCGGCACCCGCAAGTCACCCCTGACTGGTTCACCGAGACTCGCAGTTAATCCTCCCAACGCGATCCTGAATTACCTGTATGCGATACTTGAATCAGAAGCTCGCCTGGCCGCTTCCTCGCTGGGGCTCGATCCTGGTATCGGCGTCCTGCATGTAGACACGGATGCGCGTGACAGCCTCGCTTGCGATCTCATGGAACCGATTCGGCCACAAGTTGATGCTTACCTGCTGAAATGGATTATCAGCGGGATGCTCCGGCGAGAATGGTTTTTCGAGGAACGCGATGGCAATTGCCGACTGATGGGGTCCTTCACTGTCCGCCTATCGGAAACAGCGCCAACCTGGGGCCGAGCAGTCGCGCCGATAGCAGAAACGGTCTCTCGTACGCTATGGGCAAAGAGATCGAGACCGTCCGGTCAGTCTGTGCCTGCCACAAGGCTGACCGAGAGTCACCGGCGGCAAGGGAGAGATGAGCCGGTCAGTCACACTGTTGCGCATGCACCGAAACCGCCGGAGGTTTGCCGGATTTGCGGGGCCTCGGTTAAGCACAGCGATAATTATTGTGCTTTGTGTTCTCTGACTGTAACCAGGGAGTCGCTGATAAAAGCTGCGCGGCTAGGACGGATAGCTTCGCACAACCGAGAAGCCGAGATGCGTCGAAGTGCGACACAGCGCCGGCACCATGCTGCCAAGCTGGCTTGGCGACCATCCGACTTGCCGGACTGGCTCAACGAAACGACCTATCGCGACAAGATTCAGCCACGGCTCGCGGAAGTGACGGTCCCGGCCATATCAAAGGCACTCGGCATATCAGGACCGTATGCCACAGAAATCCGCGCTGGTAAGCGTCGCCCGCATCCACGGCATTGGGAGAACCTTGCACGGCTGGTTGTAGTTTCTAGATGGGATATATGATATATATCCCCAGGCGTTTACAGCCAGTTAATCCAAAGACTCAGCTGGGCATTCCACTTGAAGTCCCTTGTATTGCTCCCCTCTAATTTAGACAGTCAGGGCCTCGTTTTTTAGTACAGCTGCAAAAGCCAAGAAGGCCTCGTGCGGAGTTCGATTTCCGACTCCGTGATGAGGCCGGTCGTGATTGTACTCCTGGATCCAGCGACCGATCGACTCCCGTGCTTCCTGCACGTTGCGATATTCCGCCGTCCAGACTTCTTCTTCCTTCAAGCTGCGATGGAATCGTTCGATGTAGCTGTTGCCCTCCGGGTGATGATAGGCCGTGCGGCGGTGCGTGATGCCCAGTCGGTTCAGTGTCAGCAGGAACCGCGACGAAGTGAACTGCGTTCCGTTATCGGTGGTCAGCGTCACGCGGGCCATGCGGCTGCCCTCGGGCAGCCGTGCCAGCACCGCTTGCTCGACCGCTGCCAGTGCGTCTTCGGTTCGACAGCGATGCGATAGATTCCAGCCCACGATTTCCCGCGTGCAGCAGTCGATCACGCACACCAGGTAGGCCCAGCCCACGGCTGGCCCCGCCCAGATTTTGGTCATGTCCGTCTGCCAGATTTGATTTGGCTCGGCGGCTTCCACGCGGCCCCACTCTTTCTTGCGTCGTGCCCGCAGACGGCGCGAGCGCACCAGCAGCCCGCGTTCCCGCATTACCCGCAGCACGCGCTTGCGATTCACGCGAAGCCCTTGTTTCCGCTGCAGCCACCAAGCCACGCGCCGGTAGCCAAAGGCCAGTTTCTCTCCGCACGCCACCACGATCTGCTCATCGTAACGGCGGTCGGCCCGACTGCCTCGTGCCTTTTTCTGGTAATACAAACTCGACCGGCTGATCGCCAGCGTTGTGGCCACCAGGGTCGCCGTGCGTCCCTGTGCCACCAACTCGCGTGCCTGGGAGTGAACTTCACCGCAGCTCACTCCCCCACGACGTTTTTTAGTATTTCAATCTCCAACGACTTCCGCCCCAGCGTCCGTTCCAACTGCCGGATGCGCCGGTCTTTCTCGGTTTCGGCCGCGGCAGCGCTTCTCCCCCCAAGCGCTGCCTTTGCTCCCTGTTCCGCTTCATCCTTCCAGCGATAGAACAGATTCGGAGCGACTCCATGACGCCGACACGTCTCCGAGACATTCCCGCTCTTGATGCCTTCTTGCACGATCTGCCACTTCTCTTCGGGGGATCGATCGACACGCGGTTTCCTGCCCATGTTGCCTCCTGTTTGGGAGGCCCTGATTCTACCTAAATGAGGTGTCCAGTTTTAGAGGGGAGCAATACACCCTCGTGGCTATCGCCTTCGCCGTGCTGTTCGCCCGGCATATCTTGATGAATTATTTCGAGGCGATTCTGTGTGCCAAACTTAGATACTTTGCACCTAGCTTTTTATCGTAGCTGCATACATAGCTCGCCCAACCCGTTAGATGTGCAGATCTCTTTCGAAACTCGCGCGGACGCACAGAAGCACGATGAAACATTGCGCGTAACAACCTTCGCACTTGGCGATCAGGGTGCACTTTTTCATTGATTACGAGCCCCGTAACATACATAGCTTGCCCCGGTTTGGTGATTTTGATTTTCTTCTGATTAATCCTAAAGCCGCGTGACTCAAGAAGTCTGGCGAGTCTTGTTACTATATTCCGATCTATTGGGTGCCCACCTGATAAAGTTAAGTCGTCAGCATATCGAGAATAGTTCAGTCCAAACTGTCCGCAGATTTTCATGACATCAGCGTCGATATCTTGAAACACGAGGTTTGCTAGATAAGGGCTCGTGGGGGCTCCCTGCGGCAAAGAATTGTTATAAGTACAAAGCATGCTTAATACTCGTGACATATCTGACGAAAAGCCGAGCCTGTGGAAAACTTTGAGGACTTCTTTCGTACGGACCGACGGAAAAAAATCCTTAACGTCAACATTTAGCAAGTAACGAGCGCCAACGTGAACCGAAGCATTTTGAACTATTCCCTTTCCCTTTACGAATCCTGTCACACAATTTGGTAGCTCTTGCTTTTCGAGAATTCGCCGAAGAATAAACTTCTGAACAGCCTTCAAGTAGGTCCTTGGAGCAAGGATTGTTCGAGTACCTCCAGTTCTTTTCGGAATTTCGTAATGACGATAGTATGGATAGTTCCTGCGGGGGTGGGTGGCCAACGAGGTAATCAGCTTGGGGCTAACTCCGAGTACAAGACCAAAGACAGTAGGAGAAATTAACGGGGGTAGCCCAGCTGCCAGCAATTTGTCGAATAATTTTTCTTCGGTTTCAGAAAGTTCATTTGTAGCACGAAGGGCTCGTTTAAGATCTACTGCACTATTGAAAGAGATGAGTGGCGGCAGCATGTTAGATCTACCAGTTGAGAGTGAGATTCTGGGTCACTCCCCCTGCTTCAAGCGACGCGCAAGCGAAACGAATTTCTTAGCGCGCCGGCACAAGCGATAAGAAATTCGTTTCGCTTGCGCGGACCTTACATCTATAACCAAGCACTCTTTGGTTGGCGAAACGCCAACCGATCTCACATTTTGTGCTGACAATGTCAGCGATATCAACCGCCACTCCGATTTAAGTCTATAGCAGTTTCTTGATAAAAAAAAGGCGATTCCTGTCACGGATCCGAGCAAGACCAAAGGCGGAAACCCTTTGTAGGCCAGAACTTGAAACAGAATATAAACCCTTCTTTTTGAGGACGAATCCAGTCCGCACGAGCTGCTCCAGCATTTGATTAAATCCCGACAAAGTAATGTTTGCTTCGGAAAGGGTTTCGTATTCTTTCCTAAGGCGAGCCCGGGGGGTGGGTTGCAGCACATTCACAAGATAGAGGAGAATTAGCGGTCGGTCAGACTCGTACATATAGGGTCAATCACCAAGAAGTCGTCTCTTGCGTTTTCTAGCCTTAACTTCCAACACGAGATCCTTAACTTCCTTCCAAACGTCCTTACGCCTTCTGTAATTCACAAAAACAATCCTGGCATTGTTTTGCTCAGCTGCTTTCACGGGACCTAACATGAGATAGCTTTTTTCGTTTTTATATTTTCGGTTGATAATTATCCTCATTTTTTCAGCAACCGGTTTTGTCAGACAAAACATTCCGAGTTCGGCGTAGGAACCTGGGCTACAAGGGAAAATAATAACCAAATCCATGTGTTTTTTGACCAGAGCAAATTCATGATCTGCTAAGTTTGATGCGCGTGTTCCCGTCGCCTCAGTGAACGCTCTTATCATTCCTTTGTGCTCACCCAACCGAACAACGCAGTGTTTTAATTCTGAATTCAATTTGGACTTTAGAAATGCACGAATATCTTTGTGTCTGTTGCGGCTCCTTCCAGCGCGATTCGCCTTATTAGTTGCCCCGCAGAGAAACACGCGAACCTCGAACCTGTCCAGACTCCGCTTCGTTTCGATGCTTATTTCTTTCGATAAGGAATCGAAGGCGGATTCTGAACGCGCTCGCGGCACTTTTACCTTCCCTTAACATACAAATCCATCATTAATCATGGAAACGATTTAGATCCTAGATGAAGGACTACATAACGTGCAACGACTTTCCTTACTTTTACAACAGCGCAATTGCCGCCGGTTTGGGCGAGCTCAGCGTGTACCGTTAGGAAGAGATCCTGGATGCTCCGGCACCCGGCCTGGTGGATGTTGGCGAAGACTAAAATCTGAATCTTTCTTTTGACAAAGTCTCGCACCCAGTATCTACTACTGCGTTCTGCTATGCCCTCCGCGAGCGAATTCAACGACGATCTAACGAGGCGGTTCACTCAGTGGCTAAGAGTTCAGGAATATGCCGCACACACGAATCGCCATTATTTAACTTCCGTTGTCTCCCTCTGCCGGTTCCTCAATGATATTCCGGCCACAGACGTAACCCATCTCGATATCCGCGATTTCTTGGCGTCGGTCGCGCAAAGAGGCGTAAAACGAGCAACAATCTGGAGGGCTATGAGTGCGCTCCGTTGCTTCTTTGATTTTCTGAACATGGGTGGACTAATCGCCTGGTCTCCCCCGCGATTCGTTCGGCTACCACCATTGAAGCGCAGAGTTCCGCGTGTACTCACTGAGAACCAAATGCACTTGCTCTCATCAGCGGCCCGCGACCTCCACGAGCGGACGATGATTGAGGTTCTCTACGGTACGGGAGCACGTGCAGGAGAAATCCGCTCGATGCGAGTTGAGGATGTTGACCTATTGGCTCGGCGTATACGGGTCTTGGGAAAATGTGGCTACCGGTATGTCCTGTTCCCTAGAGCAATTTCGGGTCTTCTCCGGCAGTATATCGGAAAGCGAAGGAGCGGATACCTATTTGTTTGTCGCTCATTCCCCAGAAAGCTGCACCTGGTTCACAACCCCGATGGATCGTGGCGATCCTACTTCTATAAATGGAACCCAGCAATCAGGCGTTCAGAGCGTGTTTACTGGTATGCGTCTGGAAAAGAGCACCTCACCTACAAACAGGCATTGAGGAGAGTAAAGCGAAGAGTTCCAAATCCCACCCCAGAAATGTTAATTGGCCGGAAACCGTTGGGCACCACAACCGTGCGGTATGTAGTTATGCGAGTTGGCCTCAAGGCCGGAATCCAAGTGAATCCTCAACTCATTAGACATACGTTTGCCACGCATCTGCTTGATCACGGAGCGGACATAATGATGATTCAAAAGATGCTGGGACACATTAGCGTCAGTACTACACAGACTTACACGCACGTGAGCATGAACCAAGTTCAAAAGGTGCTAGATAAATGCCATCCGATGAATCGATGAATTCACGTAAACCGATTCGTAGATTGGGGCGGGTGAGGCCTATCAGGGCAAAGATGGGAAGCGTGCCGCCGCTCTTTCTCACGATCAAATTGCGCAAGGCAATCGAGCGGCTCTTGCCAGGTGGGTACTACCAACGTTTACGTCAGTATTTTGACATTTACGGCTGTCTGCATTGTTCTCGAAAAAATGTGTTATACGGCGCCAACGGATTTTGCATGCTTTGTATCAGTATGATTGGTAAGCGCATGAGAAAGGTTGACAAAGAGCTGCGAGCGAGAAAACCCGCGCTTCCGCCAAAGTTGGAAGAAACCTATCTGCGACCATACAACTCTGCACGTCAGTTGCTGGCCGACCTGATGCCGAAGATTGGCAAAGGGCTAATTCGGAAAAAACCTGAGCCCAAATCTCCGCCCAAAGTCTACATAAAGTTTTGACTCAGAAATCTTCAACAGACGGGTCACTTGCCTGATTAACGCTGCCAGCTCATGTTTTTGCGAGACGCCGAAGAACAGCACGGTAGCGATTCACAAACGAATCCACTACGGCTGAGTAGGAATAAAAACTCATGCTGTCGGTACCGTCTTTCTCTCGGAGCCTACATATCTCTCGTACCTTCTTCAATTCCTTTATGGCAACTTCACGGTTTTCCCCCGGCCAAGCCATGGAGCCGACTCGCTTTGAGACTTGAACCTCGCGCCTTAAAAGGAATCCCTTCCTTATGATCTCGTGACGTACGATGTCGATGCTGTTGTCCTTTGGATTCTCAAGATGATAGCCAAAGCTCCTAAGGATGCTCCGCAACTCCCGGTAAATTATAACCTTCTCTCCCCGTCGAATCCGATTCGCACGCTGCCGAAGCCAACGCGTGATTCCGTAGACCTCATCATCCATAGTCACTTTGAGCTTTGCCCTGATTCTCTTGTCATGGGTTGCTGCGAAGCTGTGGTCGGCAATTCCGATCATTAGCTCGAAAAGATCACCCTGGTCCGTATCGAAGAGCGTGAGTAGATTACGATCAAGATGGACGAGCATGGAGACGAGGGCCGTTCGCTTGTTGCCATTGTGGAACGCGTGATCGCAACAGAGCCCGTAAGCCAGCGTGGCGGCGTTGCTGATTGGATCAGGATATTTCAAGATACTACCAAGGCCGGTGAATTGCCGTCCGACGGCCGATTCCAGCAACGCGCTACTCCGCACTCCACGCGGCTCGATTGGGTTTGGAGAATTCTCAAAATCATTAGCGAGTACCTCGTGGATTTTCAGTACCTCTTCGACTGATAACATTCTGGTGTCCATCGTCTTTTATGTGATGATACCACCCCAGTACGTTCAAGCCGGGTGTCTGAGGAGACGTGCTAATGACAGGCAAGCCCGACCCCGTGCCGAATCCCGAGGGGGGCGGTCCCTTTTTCGCGTGCATATACGCTATCCCCCCGCATCCTTGACCGCCTTCCGCGCCTCGACTACACTAGACGTTTTGAATCGGTGCAATTGTTGGCACCGAGGGGGAGAGTTCTTTGCCGAAACGCACGTTTCAACCGAAAGTGCGCCGTCGCCACAAGACACACGGTTTTCGCGCGCGCATGAAGACTGCAGGGGGCCGCAAAGTTCTGGCGGCTCGACGCAAAAAGGGACGCCATCGTCTTACGCCCATCTAGAGATTCGGACCCGTCCGCCGCGGCGGACGAGCCACGGCAGAAATTTCCGCGTGCCATGCGATTGCTGAAGCGCGCAGAATTCGAGGCCGTATATGGCGCCGGTCAGCGCCGCTCGAGCCCTCAGTTTTCCGTTTTCTTCCGCGCCCGTTCCGAGCTTCCGAATGAGGCCTTCGGGCGGGAAGCTCCGCGCGAAGGTTCCTCCGGAAAAACGCTCGCGGCGAGCAGCGCCAGCCGCTTCGGGATCAGCGTAAAGAAAGCTCTTGGCGGCGCGGTGGTGCGGAACCGCATCAAACGCCGCATTCGCGAAATTTTACGGCGCAACAGGACGGAGATTCCTACGGGATGGGACATCGTGATTCATCCGCGAGCGACAGTGGCGCGGGCTGCGTTCGCGCCGCTGGAGGCGGAACTGGTGCGCCTGCTGCGCTCCATCCAGAACTCGGGGCAGAACACCGTGCGGAACACCGGGCCGAAAACATGAGCCTCGCGGCGCGCGCGTTGCTTTTCGCCGTGCGCTTCTACCAGGCTTTTTTTTCGGCGCTGATGCCGAGCGCCTGCAAGTTTTATCCTTCCTGCTCGCACTACGCCGCCGAGGCGGTGCGAATCCACGGCGCGCGGCGCGGTTCGTGGCTCGCGCTGCGGCGCCTCTCGCGCTGCCATCCGTTCACGCGGGGCGGCGTGGATCTTGTCCCCGATGCCGCCGATTTTCGCGAAGCGAAAAGTAGCACAGACTTCAGTCTGTGGGGGTCTCTTGCGCATCGTGCTGAACCCCCACAGACTGAAGTCTGTGCTACCAAAACCGGCGTGGCGGAATGTGCAGCGAAAGAGGTCCGTCCGTGAGCGAGCGCAAGGAATTATCGACGGAAATGCGCTCGCTGATCGCGGCGGTGCTGTGTCTGGTCGTGATCGCCGCATGGTCGCTCATCTATAAGCCGCCGCAGCCGCCTCCTGCTAATCCTGCCGCTGTGACCACGAATCCTGTTCCGCCGCCGGCCCAGGGAGCTGCTCCCGCTTCCGTCCCCGCGGAGAAAAAACCCGCGGCCCCAGTTGCTCCTGTGACCATGCGCGGCGCGAGCGCTGAAAATTCGATAGTCATCGAAAGCGATCTGTATCACGTGGAAATTTCCAATCGCGGCGGCGTGGTGCGAAGCTGGCAGCTCAAGCGATTCACCGACGATCACAAACCGCCGCGCATACTGGATCTGGTCCATCCCGAAGCCGCTCAGGCGTCCGGGAACTGGCCCTTTTCTCTGGCGCTCGACGATCCGCAGCAGGAAGCGGCTGCGAATAACGCGCTGTTTGAAATCACCTCGGCGGGGAAAGTGCCCGGCGCGGGCGCCGTTCTGCAGGCACCGGCGGAAGTCACGTTGTCCTGGAGCGACGGCCACCTCGAAGTCACGAAGCAGCTGAAATTCAACGACTCCTATATCGTCGATGTGAAAACAACTGCTTCGCTGGATGGGATGCCGCTGCGGACCAGTCTCGTTTGGGCCGGCGGCTTCGGCGACATCACCGCGTATCGGGCGGCCTCGCAGACGAATGTGTTCACCAGCGCGGCCGGAAAACTCAACACGCTCGCGGTAAAAAATCTCGGCAAGCCTGGACAGACTTCGGTGCGCGCTCCCGTTGCCGGAACATTCGATTTTGCCGGGATTGAAGACCTCTATTTCGCCGCCGCGTTTTTGCCGCCCTTCAACGCGCGAGGCGATCTCGCGGAAATTCCGCTGACGGTGACGGGCTGGACCCATTCGCACGAAACCACGACGGACGGCAAGACCGAAACGGAAGTCGTTCCGCAAATGGCCGCGGGTCTGGCGACGCCTGGGCCGCTGGACGTTCGCCTGTACGTGGGCCCCAAAAGCGTTGATGGATTGAAGGCCGTGCGCCCGCAGCTGAACAGCCTGGTGCAATTCGGTTGGTGGGGATTCATCGCCGAGCCTTTGTTTTACTCGCTGCAATGGTTGCATCGCTATGTAAGCAACTACGGCTGGGCGATCGTCTTGATCACCATCGCGATCAACATGGTGATGTTCCCGCTCAAAGTAAAGAGCATGCGCTCGATGATGAAAATGCAGAAGGTCGCGCCGGAAGTCAAAGCGATTCAGGAAAGGTACAAGAAGTATTCGATGCGCGATCCCCGCAAGGCCGAAATGAACAAGGAAGTCATGGCCGTGTACTCGCGCGAGGGAATCAATCCGCTGGGAAGTTGCTGGCCCACGCTGATCCAAATGCCGATATGGTTCGGGCTGTATCGCATGCTGGCCAATATGATCGAGCTTCGCCACACGCCCTGGTTCGGCTGGATCCACGATCTATCGGCGCGCGATCCGTACTTCATTTTGCCCGCCTTGATGGCCGTTTCCATGTATTTCATGCAGAAAATGACGCCCACGCCCGGGATGGACCCTGCGCAGGCCAAGATGATGGGCCTGACGCCGCTGATCTTCGGCGGAATGTTTGCGCTTTATCCGAGCGGCCTGTCGGTGTATATACTGACTAGCAATATCGTCGGAATTGGGCAGCAGTGGTATCTCTATCGCACGACGCCGCCCCCGCCGAAACCGTCGCGGGGCCCCGGCAAGAAGAAATAGCGTTTGCAGTCGAGTAGTCTGAGGGAGCGATCTTGACGCCTGTATCCCGCCCGAATCTGATCGTGGATGGAAAGCTGGATCATGCGGCCATCACTGCGGAACTGCGCCGGTGCATCGACACGCTGCTACAAAAAAGCCGCTTCCAGCTCACGTATGAAATTCGGGCGATGGGTCCCGCGGCATCGAAGGAGCTCGAAAATCCCGAAATACTCGTCGAATTCAAGGGCCGCGATCAGGATTTGCTGCTGGAACGAAATGCGGAACTGCTTCTGGCGCTCGAACACATTGCCTTGCGATGGCTCTGGCTCGATCCTCAATTTTACGGGCGCATTCGGTTCGATGCCGCCGGCTACCGCGGCATTCGGATCGAGGAATTGAAGCTTTCCGCGCGCGTTGCCGCCGGCCGGGTCCGCGAGACGCATTCGCCTTTCCGCTTCAACGCCATGTCATCGCGAGAACGGCGCATCCTGCATTTGGTTTTGAAAGAAGAAGCCGGCGTCCGAAGCGAGAGCGAAGGCGCAGGCGAAGAACGGCAAGTTGTGGTCTACCCTGTTAATTAATTCAATCCAAAAAATTCAGGCTCGAGCGGCTACTCCGGTTCCTTAAAACCGTGGGAGATGATGCGCCCTTGTGCGTCAAAAACCACTGCAAAGGTGAATCCCGCTCGGCCAGCGCGGGTGGTGGCAACCCTTCTTGAAGGTTTGGGATCCGCCGCCGCAAAGGAAACTCCTTCGCGGAAGAATCGCACGTCGGAAATTTCGAGCGCCGTCTCATTTCCTTCCCGGTGTACGACGCGCCAGACCGGAAACCGCGCGAACCAAAGATAGGTCTGCACATCGCGCAACTTCATTGCCTCTTTGACCAGCGGGAGAGATTGCGCGCCGATGTAGAACTGAGTGTTCTCGACGGCGCCGCCGGGTTCGTGGAAAGTGGCGCGCCACACGCCGTCCGGAGTGCTGACTAGCCCTACCCAATGCGTCAGCGTCGGCGGCAGGGGAAGCGCCGCCAGGCTATCCGCTTGCAAGTGCTGCGCGGCCGCGAAGCGTTCCACGTCGGCGAGCGCTTTGTGATGCATGGAAGCCGCTAGAGCAATATAGGCGCACAATAGCGCCAGGCCCGCGCGGCACCAACTGGCCCGCGTCCACCGGAAGCCGGCGCCCTGCGCAGCGGGAACGAAAATTACAGCTGCGAAGATGGCGCTTATCACACCTGCAACCGCAATCGGGAATCCGTATCCCACGTTGCTTGCCAATAGGTACGCTCCGAATGCTCCAACGGTGAGCGCGGCCCACGAGCCAATGGCGCGGCGCCAAAATTGTCCCGGTTCCCGGTAACACCACGCCGCAAACTGGGGCACAAGTGCAATCGAGGTCACCGACAGATCGAGAATGTAAATCCAATCCCAAGCCGGCCGCGAATAGCGCAGCGGGCTCCAAACCATCGTTCCGAAATTGGTGACCAGATCGAGAAAAATGTGCGTGGCGATTCCCACGGCGTAGATGGCAAATAGGGTCAGAAACGGCGGCGATTTCCACTTCACTAAACGAGCGAGCGGGATTGACACAGCAGCTAGTATCAGAGCCCAAATAGGCAGCATGACAGCGGAATGTGTGATGTTGCGGTGCCACTCCATGATCGCGAGCGGATTGTGCGCCAGCGGCCCCGCAAATATGTCCGTATCCGGGAACATCGAGCCGAGGGTGCAAGCGACGATTGCGGCGCGCGCCGTGGGAGAGCTCAGCGCGCGGGATTCGCCGTTCTTTGCAGACGCAGCGGGCACATCACGGCCGGCGAAAAGCGCCTTTCCCGCCAGTGCGCCCACAATTCCGTGTGTGATCGTATCCATTTGGCAGATTTCATTGCGACTTCGTGAATGGAAGTTAGATGCGCGCTCTACGGTAAGGTTTCGCTACTGACCTACTCGAATCGGGATCGTCAGCGGCTTGGTGGACTCCGACGCGGCCAGCATGTGGCACTGCCCGTCGAATATTCCGCCCGGTTCGATCACGAGACATGGGGAATGGACTTCGCCCGTGACGACGCCCTTGGCTTGTATCTCCACCCGGCCCTTGGCAAAGATGACGCCATCGAATTTCCCGGCAATTACCACGTGATTTCCTTCGATCTGCCCTTCCACTCGCGCCCCTTCGCCGAGGATCAGACTGTGGCTGGAAATCACGTTCCCTTTTACATGCGCGTCGATGCGAAACACCCCGGAGGCTTCGAGCGTCCCCTCGAAGTGCACACCTTTGTCCAGGAAGCCGGTAAATTCATGTTGCTGCTTGTTGTCCTTGCCGCGTTCTTTCGATCGCCATTGCATGCTATACCCCCTCATGCGGAAATCAGGCTTTGTGGGAATACGATTTTACCTGAGCACGGGAAGTTTGAACCGAAAATTCATGCCTCCGTGACGTAGTAAGCACTTCCGATCCGCGAAGTCCATCTCACCCCTAAACTATCTACTACAATCGTAATACTAATTCATCAGGCGCTCATACAAACTGTTCAATTGTTCCTCGTCATAGAACTCCAGAATCAACTGCCCTGCATGCCCTTTCGTCGGCATGTGCACTGTGACGCGGGTGCCGATGTGTTTCTGCAATTCGTCCAGCGCGGCCTGGCGATTCGGATCGTAAGTCTCCACCACTGGCGTTTGCGGTCCGCGTCCGCGGGATCGTCGCGTGGCCATGCGTTCCAGTTGCCTGACTGTCAGCTTGCCGCGCGAGGCCCTTTGCGCCAGGTCGTGACGCAGCTTCCGATCCTCAACGGCGAGCAGCGCACGCCCATGCCCCGCCGTGATTTTGCCTTCCTCGATCCATTCGAGCAGCGGCCCTTCGAGCGAAAGCAGCCGGACGGAATTTGCGACGGTGGCGCGGTCCTTCCCGGTCCTGGAAGCCACTTCGTCTTGCGTGAGGTGAAATTCCTCCATGAGGCGGTCGAACGCGCGCGCTTGTTCGATGGGATTCAGATCCTCCCGCTGGATGTTTTCTACGAGTGTGAGCTCGAGCGCTTGCTCATCGCTTACTTCTCGCAGCACCACTGGCACGCGCAGAAGTTGCGCGCGTTGCGCGGCGCGCCATCTCCGCTCGCCCGCGATGAGCTGGAATCGTGCGCCGATCTTTCGCGCGACCAGCGGCTGGATGATTCCGCTCGCGCGAATGGATTGCGCCAATTCCTCGAGTCCCACTTCCGCAAACCGCGTCCGAGGCTGAAACGGGCTCGGATCAATCAGGTCGATGTCGACTTGCAGCGGCCCTCCGGCCGGAATTTGAGCTGGCGCGACTCCTGTTGCGGCTCCTGTAGATGCAGTTGGCGGGATGGCCTGAGGAGCTGCCTCTTGTTCACGAATCAGCGCCCCCAGCCCCCTTCCCAATGCGTTTCTGGCCATTTGCGATGACCTCCTTTGCAAGGTTAATGTAGGCTTCCGCGCCTCTACTATGAATGTCGTAGAAGTGGATCGGCTTCCCGTGGCTTGGCGCTTCGGCCAAGCGAACATTCCTCGGGATGATGGATTCAAAGATTTGGGAGCCGAAGAAGCTCCGAAGATCGGAAGCCACCTGTTTTGACAGCGTGGTGCGTTCATCGTACATCGTAAGGACGATGCCTTCGATTGCAAGATCCGGGTTCAATGTTCTGCGGATCCTCATGAGAGTGTCGAGGAGCTCGGAGACCCCTTCTAGGGCCAGATATTCACATTGAATTGGAACCAGGACCGAATCCGCCGCAGTAAGGGCATTCAGGGTAAGAAGGTCGAGCGCGGGAGGACAATCCATAAGAATGAAAGCGTAATTATCCTTAATCTGCTGAATCACCTTTTTGAGGTGATATTCCCGATCTTCGGCTGCAACCAACTCGACCGCAGCGCCAACAAGGTTCTTGTCAGCCGGAATGATGTCCAGGGAATCGACCTGCGTCTTCAGGATGATTTTCTCGAGAGGTTCGCCAAGGATCAGGGCGTGGTAAAGAGTGCGCCTCGACGGATCCTTAGGGAAGCCAATTCCGGCTGTGGTATTGCCCTGGGGATCACAGTCGATCAAGAGCGTGCGCTGTTCAGAAAGGGCGAGAGAGGCTGCCAGATTGATGGCTGTTGTCGTCTTGCCGACGCCGCCCTTTTGATTCGCAATTGCGATGACACGGCCCAATTCGGCTCCCCCAGGCCGCGAAATTTATCACAACAAAACCAAAATATGCAAATTGTTTCACGTGGAACAAAATTATTGGGCAGTTTTGCGCTGGGAATTATGCCTAATTTCGTGCGGAAAATCGCTGAGGCACCGAGAATGCCCGCTTCGTCCCGAAAGGCACGGGACGAAGCGGCCGCTACAAAACCGCGGAGCCAAGTTTCTGGTGGGTTTAGTAGGCCGCCCGCTTTTGGGGCGGGCATGCATTTCGTCCGTTCAGGGCCGAATAGATCCGTACCAGAATATTATCGATCTTCAGCCTCGTGCGGAGGTATTAAGACCCACGACCGACAGAGGCTCGGATGTAAATGTTCCACGTGGAACAAAACTGATGTCACAACTACTTTCGCGGAGGGAGATCGTCGATGGGCCGTCCAATGAGGATGAATCGGCGCTGAGAATCGGGTATGTGCACCGCCGGCTGCCACGTCCAACCGGGTGTACGCGCGATCCTCGTCGAGTCTTCGGCACCGACCCAAAGCAGGAGGTGACCTCGGCGGACGAGGGCATTTGCTGACCAGCGAAGGAGCTGTTTGAACTCACCGACCGCTCGGCAAGTGATGAGGTTCGCAAGAATCGTCTCCGGGCGAATTTCCTCAAATCTCTCGGGGCGGATTTCCACGTCGGTGAACCCGAGGGTCCGTACCACCTCTGATAGAAATGCGCATTTCTTCTTGTTCGACTCGATTAACGTAACGTGGAGGCTCGGGCAAGCGATTTTGAGTGCCAGGCCTGGAAAACCCGCACCGGTTCCAACGTCGGCCAGCCGACAGTTTTCCACAGGCAGTAGTCCAGAAGCGAACATCGATTCGCCAAAATGGCGGCCGACGATCTCGAAGGGATCCGTGATCGAAGTTAGGCTAACGGACCGGTTCCATTTGAGCAAGAGTGCCAAGTACTCACGAATTTTTGCGACTTGGTCATCTCGTGGAAAAATGGCAAAAGGAGCGAGGGCATCGCAAATCTCGCCATCACTAATCTCGATAGGTCGGGGGGCTGGCATCGTGTCAAGCCTTCTGCAGGAATCTGGATGCATAAATCCCAACTACCAAATCTATCCCAATGTGGGCGACGACGGCGGGAATCAGGCTCCCGGTCCAAATCCGCATGAAAACGAAAATTACTCCAACTACAAATGTAGTTATTATCCCACGCCGCCCTTGGTATAAATGCGCCAGCGAGAACCATGCGGATGAGAGGATCGCGGCAAGGCCGTTCGGCGGCCCGAAATTTACGATCATCCTGACGAACGCCATGAATACAAACCCGCGGTACAAAAATTCCTCGGATATTCCGGCAGTGCAGGCAAGCGCCGCATAGACCAAAGTTTCCTTCGGGGTCCGAGGCATGATTTTTTCCGTTATGGCGAACAGGGCCCCGCGCTTACCCTCCGGCATTCCCGAAACTTTGCGCAATCCTACCACCTGGTTGACGCATAGAAGTCCAGTCAAGACGATGCTGGTCCAGGCTACTTGCCACGAATTGTTGGCCGCAAGGCCCAGTTCGTCGGGACCTACTCCCCGAGCCGCGCATCTCCAGGCCACGACCGCCACGATCAGCCACTGAAAGACGATCGTGGAACCGTAAAGGGACAAGCGATCGGCAGTGGTCAGCTCCGGCTTGCTCAGAAGCCGCTTCATTCGAGCGTCGCCCCGCCAGGGGACGATGATGCCAAGAAAGAAGAGAACCAGCACAAAGTCCCAGGGGATATAGAGGAAATTCACAGGGGGAGATGGAACCACGTTTTCGCCGTGCAGCGCAAGAAGCGAATGAGCATCCGGGAAATTCAAGCGGCGAAAACTTGAAATGGCGGAGAGGCTGGTGCTCTGCCAGCCGAACGCAAGGAAGGGAAGTTCTCATGGACCAAACCCCACAGGCTGAAGCCTGCGCCACGCCACGGCCGGCAAATCAGGCGGCGGTGCGGGATGCGCGATTTGGCGGGGAATTCTGCGCGAGCGCGAGCCGCAGAATCCGTTCGGTCTCGACCGGATCGGGCGGGCAGGCGATATAGTCAAACGCACCGGCGCTGAGAGCCCTCATGTAAGCGTCCCAGTCGGCCAGGTGCGAAAGGACAATCACCGGGGCGCCGCCGGTCGAGGAAGTTAAAACGCGGACGGCGGTACGAAGATTGCAATCCGGCAAATCGTCGCCGCACAGGACGAATTGAAACTTCTGCTCCTCGGTGCGCCCGCGCGCGTCCGTCAGAGAGGCGCAGCTGACGGATTGTAATTCCAGGCGGCGAACGATTTCCTCGGTCTTCTGACACTGCAGGGGATCGGCGGAAACAATCAGGACATGGCTGGAGTTGAACACATCTCACCTCCCAGCGATAGCATGGGTCGCCCCAAGAGAGGAAGATTCACAGCGTTGAGATTACACTCTCCGGCGCCCCGCTGGCAACGTGTTCCGGACGGGGTTCTGTGGGAAATGCATTGAGCGCAGACCAAAGCACGCGCTTGATCTCGAGTGTGCTTGACGGAAGGGACAGGCAATCGAACGCTCCGGAAGCCATATTGGCCAGGTAGGAATCCCAATCCATGTCTCGCGCCAGCGCGACGATGGGAACGCCCTGCTGAAAATGGTCGACCTCCGTACGCAAAGACTGGAAATCCCCATCCGGCAGTTTCTCTTCCGCAAAGATGGCGTTCACCTTCTGGCCCGAAAGAAATGACTCCGCCTCAAGAAGCGTCGCGTAGCAAAAGACCTGGGCTCCGGATACAACCAAGGTCTTCTGAAGCGCGTCACGGTCTTTGGATTCCCTGGCGACGACTAGAACCTGCGCTGGCCAGATCATGATGCCCTCCAATCTTTGCCAAAAACTCCACCCACAAACTCCGCCCTCTTCTTTCTAGTGCAGGGAGCAAGCAAAAGCTGTGAGTCGCGTCACGCTTTCCTGTGACACCAGGCACATGCCATGGCACTATCTGGCAAGGTGAGCGAAAGAAATGGAACGAGGCACCCACTTACGGCAAGTAGGGCTGGCGAGGGCGCTGTCAAAATTGGGCTTTTGCTCGCGGTCGAAAGCGGCAAAACTGATTCGCGCGGGCCGCGTGCGGCTGAACGGGACGACGCGCAAAGATCCCGAGACGCCCGTGCATTTGGGGCGCGATCGGATCGAAGTGGACCGGAACGGCGTCGCAGCCGAACCGAAAATCTACCTGATGCTGAACAAACCGCGCGGCGTGGTCACGACGGCGTCCGACGAAAAAGGCCGCCGGACCGTTTATTCACTCCTCGGTCAGAAATTGCCGTGGGTCGGACCAGTAGGCCGGCTGGACAAGGCGAGCGAAGGGCTCCTGCTGTTCACGAACGATTCGGAATGGGCCGCGCGGCTATCCGATCCTGCTTCGCACCTGGACAAGACCTACCACGTCCAAGTAGATATTATACTTGTTAATAATATAACTGAGAAGTTACTAACCGGCGTGCGCGAGGGCGGCGAACTGCTGCGCGCCAAGCAGGCTCGCGTTCTGCGCGCCGGCGAAAAAAACGCGTGGCTGGAAATCGTGCTCGATGAAGGTAAAAACCGCCAAATTCGCCGCATGTTGGAACATCTGGGGATCGAAGTCCTCCGGCTGATTCGCGTGGCCATCGGTCCGCTCGCTCTCGGGCCGCTCGCCAAAGGCCAATCCCGCGCCCTCGCGTTGACGGAAAAATCCGCCCTGGATCAGGCCGTAAAAATGTCCCGCGACCAGTCGCGTATTCTTGAAAGGAGATGACCGTGGAGGCGACGAGAGCAAAACTTAGGATGCCGGCCTTTCTCGCCGGCCAATCATGCGGCTTCCAAGCGTCGCGATGAGGAGAAACAGCGCCAGCGCCAGCCGGTCACTCGAGCTTTTTACCAGTATGCTGCCGGCCGGCGGAAAGGCCCAAGCCAAAATCAGCGCCGCGATTGCCGTGGCGAAGAGCCCGCTCAGCAAGCCTTCCACTTTGGAGATGGCCAGCACTGCCAACAAGAGCAGCAGCATCGACGCGTCCTTGCCGATACCCAGGCGACTGCAAAATGCCGCGATGCAGAGCAGGGCGATTGTGGAAAGAAGAGTCCCGGGGAGGGATCGGAAACGAAACAGACGCGACCGCTCCGCGGAAAACGCCGCGCCGATGGAAAGCATTAAGAAAGTTCCACAAACACCGAGAAGACAGCCCGCGATCAGCCCGGCTGTAAAACCTCCCATCACATCCCCCTTGGAATGAGAACCTACGCCCGTGTTTCCGGCATGTCAATCGACGAGCAAATCCTAAAGCCAGAAACGAAAAAACCAGGCGCCGCTGCACAATTGTCAGCTCAAAAATGCAACTTCCCTCCAAATGCGACGACGCACTTCACGCGGCGGGAAGGTTTCTCTCCGATTGTCCGGCGGATGGAGCGGAAAATAAAGCGACTCCGGCGCGCGTCAATTGCTCCCACGGACTCATCGGAAGGATGGAATGTTTCCGCCCGTACCAGAAAATCAATCGCCGCAAGCAAATAGCGAAGCACAGCAGCACGAATCCGGCGATGAGCGTGGCATTGGATTGCCGCTCGACGAGGAGCGCCCAATTGATGCGTTCTTGCCACGACGGGAGAACGGAATTCAAGCTGGTTTGAAGAAAACGTCCCAGCAGCGGGAGACGTGCAAAATGAAGAAATGCAGTGTGTTCGAAGTTGTAAGCCGGATCGTACCCGGGGATGTTCCGCGTCGCGTCCTGAAAAACAGCGGGGCTGGCCAGTTCCTGCCTGGTGAGAAGGCGGCCGGCGCTGTCTTTCAAGATCGCATGGAAAGTTGGATCGACGATCACCCAGCGCCCATCCAGATGAACTTCGGCGACGACGTGGTTTGTGTCCATGCCCTGCGCGTCCAGCAAGAGCAAGCGCCGCGCTTGGATTCCGCCGGCGGAAGCAAGATTCACGAACGCGTTGGTCGCCGTTCCGCACACGTTGAGCAATTCCCTGTAATTCAAGGTGTCGATGGGATCGCGGTTCTCCGCGTCGTCGCTGTAATATTCAGTTTCGCGAGCCGGTCCACGCTCCATCCACGAAAGAATGGCGGCAACTTTTCTTTCCGGAGAAGAAGAATAGGGGAGCACCGCATTCGAGAAACCAGACAGGTACCAGCGCGTGGAGTATTCCCATCCCAGGCCGAATAAAGTGAGCAAGACGGAAGAAATCAAAAGGACATTGACGAAGAAGCTGACTGCTCGAAAAACGGATTCGTTCTTCATGGCCGTTGAGTTGCTCATTCCATCCTGCCCGCGAACCGCGCACTCAAAATTATTGTTTCGTCCTCAAAAAGCTTGCATCGGCGAATGCAGGTTTCGGCATTAGCGATCCGTGAGGAGCGGGCCCGGGAGGCAAGTAAATAGCACGAGGCGCTATAAAAAACAATATCAGATCTGTTGGATCGGCGTTGGGAATTGGCGGGAGAACCGGAAAGATCGATTAGTCCTGGACTTGCATCTGAACCGTGTCCAATATTTGCCGTACCAAGCGGATCAGCTTTTCGTGGCTGAATGGTTTCTGGATCGATTCCGCGCCGGAACGTATCGCTTCACGATAAGAAGATTCCCGTTCCGCATGGCCGGTCATGAACACGACGCGGATTCCCGGCCGCAATTCGGACATGGAGCGTGCCAACGACAAGCCACCCATTCTGGGCATCATGATATCCGTCAGGAGGAGATGGATGGGCTCGTTGAACGAACGCGCAATCTCGAGCGCATGGACGCCGTCGCGGGCCGGCAGGACGGTGTATCCGCATTCCGTCAAGCGCTCAGCGGTAAGCTTCAAGAGAGCTTCCTCGTCCTCCACCAGCAGGATCGTGCCTGTTCCCATCGACCCCTTTGCAATCGTCTCATCGGGGGAAGGCGCCACGGCGGATTCTTGCGTTTGCGGCAGGAAGATTTTGAAGGTGGACCCTTTTCCCGGCTCGGAATCGACTGTCACGCCGCCGCCGCTTTGCTTCGCCACGCCGTAGACCGTCGCGAGCCCCAAGCCTGTTCCCTTTCCAGGCCCTTTGGTGGTGAAGAACGGCTCGAAAATGTGCCGCCGCGTGTTGGCGTCCATCCCGACGCCCGTGTCTGTCACAGTGAGGAGCACATATGGCCCCGGTTGAAGAAAAGGCAAGCTACTCGCCAGATTCTCGTTCACATCCAGGTTGGATGTTTCAATCAGCAGTTGGCCGCCCTCCGGCATCGCATCTCGCGCATTAACCACCAGGTTTACGATCACCTGTTCAATCTGGCTCTGCTCCGCCTTGACCTGGCCCAACTCCGTTGCCAGATCGGTGGTGAGCTCGATGTGCATGCCGATCAGCCGCCTGAGCATCTTGCCCATATCGGTGACCAGCGCATTGAGATCGAGAATCTGTGGTTGCAATACTTGCTGGCGGCTGAAAGCGAGCAACTGATGAGTTAAAGAGGCGGCGCGCTCGCCGGCTTTTCGGATTTCCTCGGCGCTTTTGCGCACCGGGTCGTTTGCCGCCACACGGTGCTCGATGGATTCGCTGTAGCCGATGATAACGCCCAGCAAGTTATTGAAATCGTGCGCGATTCCTCCGGATAGGCGTCCCACAGCTTCCATTTTTTGCGAATGGCGAAGTTGCTCGTCGCGCCGCCGCAACAGTTCTTCCGCCTGCTTGCGCTCGGTAATATCGCGGCTGACGATGATGACCTTTTCGATCTCGCCGCGATCGTTTCGCACTGGGCTGCGGCTGGATTCGAGGACGCGCCAATCCCCATCCTTGCGCTGGAAGCGATATTCCACGCGTGGGCCGGCACCCTTCTCAAAAGTTTCCTTCCTGGCGGCAGAAAGGGCTTCGCGATCGTCAGGATGGATTTGCTCCGGGAAAGGACCTCTCCCGAGATCCTTGTTGGAATATCCGAGTTTGTTGTACCCGGGACTGTCGTAAAGGCGATTGCCATCGCGATCCACGACGGTAATCAGGTCCTCGGCATTCTCGGTAATCAGGCGGAACATTTGTTCCTGATCGCTCAGTTGCCTGCGAATGCGATGGATCAGGAGTTGCTGATAGATGGTGTACAAATCGAACAGAAAAACGAGCCCCACCAGGCCGCGGACGGATTGCCGCAGGGTGAATGAAAAAGTCGGGTCGGAATGTTCGAACAAAAAGGAGAAAGACTCCATGCCAACCGATAGCAGGAGCGTGATCACAATGGCCGAGGCCCAGAGCCACCACTGCCGCCTTTCCACCTTCCGGACGCGCGACCAGAAAGGCAATTCGTAATGCGCAGGCAGGGGTCCTGTCAATGTTGTGGGTGTCACATGGCCATGAAAGCAGGGAGATACCTGATGTGGCAATGGTACTGCCGGTTTATGTGTCCAATTATGACTAACGGATTTTATGTATTCTTTAGGCTTGCGGGGCAGGAGGGGGGCGATCCGGTAGAAAAACGACCAAGTATGCTGTCACTAAGACTCGTAATAACAATAAGATACAAAGATCCGCTCGCCTATTACATGTCTCGGCGATTCACTGCTATTACGGCGTCCAGAATTTAGCAAACTAAATAGACAGGATGCGTGTGAGAGAATTTCATTCTCTAAGTGCAGGCGATGATTTGGTGCGCCTGTGGGGATATGAACCCCTAACCCCTTGCTCGCAAAGCCCGGGAACAGGGCAAATCCAAATTGTTCCTTAGGCTGCGCTTAACATCGCACTTCCGCCGGAACTACCTCGCTTGTTGTTCCAAGATTTCTCCAAGATTTATGTTCGAAGACCGGGCCGAATCGCAGGTGAGCAATTCACGCCACCCACTCCATTCTCAGTTTCTTGCGCTTTTTTGCACAGTCAAGAAGGTAAAGATCGATTAACTTCTGGTACGGAAGCCCTGTTTCATCCGCCAGCGCCTTAAAATAGTCCACAACTTCCGGACTTAAGTTGATTCCCACGGCTTGTTTCTTGCCCGGATACGGATTCTTAAGTTCCTTCATTTTGGAGAAATTATATTCCTTCTTCATAAAATATGAGCTCCTTCTTGGTTGCCTTTCGAGCGGAAATAATCCGAACCACGGATTCGGATTCCTTGTAGCAGTGCACGACGACAAGAGGTCTTGCCATAGAACTCACCCCGATGAGGATAAACCGATCCTCGTCCTCCGAGTGTTCCGGGTCATGGAAGAGGCGCGCGTTTGGATCGGCGAAGGCGCTCTGGGCTTCCTCAAACCACACTCCATGTTTGATCCGATTGCCCCTATTTTTCCTCTCGTCCCACTCGAAGCGGAGCGTGCCTAGATATTATATAGATACGATCTAGATTGCAACCGCGGGGACCGAAAGCACTTCCGGCGAGCGTCAAGCAGGAGGAATCTGGTGGACGTGACAGGGTTCGAACCGCCGCCCCCCTGCTTGCAAAGCACGAAACTTGGTTCCAACAATTTTATCAACCGATTTAAGTATTAACGTTTCCAATAAATCGGGGAATCTGTTTTTCGCTCGAAGCTAACCCCAACGGCCTGAAAACGTTCGATTCGTGCACACTTCGTGCACAGTGACTTTCACTCGGAATCGTCGTGGATGAACGCCATTTTGAGACAGAGATGTGCACCAAACCTCCGTTCGACGGGGTCTTCGCCTTAGTTTAGCCATGTAACAATCGCCAAAGAGCATTATTACACCCGCCGCTGACCCTCTTTCGGATTCTATCCGGGATGCTTTCTCGAACCTTTCCGCCGAACTACAGCCTAACATTGAGAGTCAGAACTCCACAGCCAGGGGCGCCGGATCTTCCGCTACGGCGCACTCACCGACGCGGGTACGTTGAAGCCCAGCCTTGCCTCAAGCACGGCGTGGCCGCCTCCCGATCCCGAAAGCGATTTTGCTTCCGAAAACAAAAGGAAGGCCGCTCAATTCATCATGCACAAACGTGTTTCTGGGCTTGCGCTATGCAGATAATGAATGATGGCTGCGATTTGTTCATCGCTAAGGCTACCTTGAAAAGAAGGCATGATGCCCGAGCGTCCCTCCAGCACAGTGGAACGAACAGCGGCGTCCGTTGCGGGCGCGCCGCTTGGAAGGCGTGGCCGCTCAAAAATTCCTGCGAGATTTGGAGGGATTTTACTGACGCCCGAACTTTTTCCGTTGTGGCAGCCGCAGCAATACAGTTCAAATAGTGCCTTTCCCTGCGCAGCCGCTCGGTCTCTTCGTGTTTCATGGCAGCCCGCTGTTCCCACGAGGATGAGCAAAAGGACCGATATGCCGGCATTGAGCCTTGCCGTAGAAATTAGAACCATGGCTTAGTGCGATGTGAGGTTGCGCGTCTCGCAGGTTCTTCACACGCCGCTCCGGGAAAGATTCGAATCCTCGCCCCCTCTGCCTAGCAAATAAATAACTCGACACGACAATCATTGCGCAAATGGATCCGGAAAACCGCTCACGGAAGCTGCGCCAGAAACAATTAGCGATGAAAAGACCCAAAAGGCGAGTTCATGGCGAATTTCTTTTCCGTTTCTCTCCTCGCCGAAAATATACACCTCCGGTCCTCGTCTTTGTGCTAGTTTGTTCCCGTAAATCCTCCTCGGCCATCAGATTTCGAAAGGCCGCGGGATTCTGGCTTTAGCCTTTGCCTACGGAGTCGTTAGTGATGTCGCGGAAGTGGAATCTTGATCGCCCAATTTCGAACACACGTGATGAGCAAGACCGTTTGCAGGATGAGAGGGTTCTCATCGGCGCTGGATTGAAATTGTGATCTGCATCACAGACAGAGATCGGATACAGGATTAAACAAACGGCGCTTCGGGCCAAACTTCGAGTCCCCGAGAGGTGCTAATATGCGGCGTGGATCACTGCCTGGAGCATTGAAGGCTCGCGGAGTGTCCCGACGCGAGTTTGGCAAGTTTTGCAGTTCGATGGTGGCTCTGCTGGCCCTTCCCACCCGTTATGTTTCAGCCGTTGAAAAGGCTCTGAGTCAGGCGACGCGACCGGTCCTAGTCTGGCTTGAGTTTCAGGATTGCGCCGGGAACTCAGAATCCATGCTGCGCACGAGCGACCCCGCCGTCGCCGATTTCGTTTTGGAACTATTGTCGTGGGAATACCACGAATTGATCATGGCCGGCGCGGGCAAGCAAGCCGAAGACGCACTCGAGCGCGTCGTGCGAGAGCACAAGGGAGAGTTCATTGCTGTCGTGGAAGGCGCGATTCCCACGGCAGACGACGGAGTATATTGCACGATCGGCGGGCGAACGGCGCTGGACATCGCAAAGCACGTTTGCACGAACTCGGCATTTAATATCGCAGTCGGCGCGTGCGCTTGGGACGGGGGGCTGGTTCGTTCCAGTCCGAACCCGACCGGAGCCCTGGGCCTGGAGGAAGCGGTTCCGGGACTCAAGGTCATCAACCTCGGAGGATGTCCGCACAATCCTGCCAATACTGCTGCCGTCCTAGTCCACTATCTGACCTTTCACGATTTGCCGGCCCTGGATCAGTACAACCGTCCTCTGTTTGCCTACGGCAACATCATCCATGATCAATGCGAGCGCCGCGCCTATTATGACGCCGGACGGTTTGTGGAAGAGTGGGGCGATGAAGGTCATCGGAAAGGCTATTGTCTGTATAAGATGGGATGTAAGGGACCCGAGGCTACTTACAACTGCCCTGTCGTCCGTTGGAACGATGGAACGAGTTGGCCGGTAAAATCGGGTCACGGATGCATCGCCTGCGCCTCGCATCGCTTCTGGGACACGAAATCGCCGTTCTACAAACCCCTGCCTTCGGCGCCGATCATGGGAGTGGACGTGGACGCCGGAAAACTTGGGCTCTGGCTGACTGGGGGGACGGCGGCAGGTCTCGGCTTGCATGGCATCGCCAGCGCAACAAGGGCGCAGATGCGCCCCGCGGGCGAAGAACCGCGCGGAGGCCCCACCGAGATTGCTGAGGGCAGCGGGTTAGTGGAACGCGAGGGTCCGCCGCCGAAAAAATCTTGAACTGAGATCAACTACTTCTGGGATTAGAAGCGCAAACCACAACGTGGATGGCCATCTCGTCCGGCCAACACGAGACAGATCGAAACGGTGCCGAGGAAAAAAAGCTCGCCGGCTTCAGCCCTCTCCCAACTTCCTAAAACGGAGCTCGTTCGCACCTATGTCTGGGAGAAGCCGGTCCGCATCTCGCACTGGCTGATTTTTCTTACTTTCGTCTCACTTTCCTTCACCGGCCTGTACATGCACCGGCCGTTTCTGCTCTCCGTGGGGCGGCCTTCCTTCCTGATGGCCAAGATGCGATTTGTTCATGTGGTCTCGGGATTTGTTTTGATCGCAGCCATGCTGTTGCGAATTTACTGGTTCTTTAAGGGTAACTTCTGGGCCAAGTGGTCCGCCTACATTCCCATCCACCGCAAGCAATGGGAAGGCATGGGGGACATGATCGAGTTCTATCTTTTCATGCGATTCAGCCCCGGCCACAGGGTTGGTCACAATCCGCTGGCGGCCTTCTCCTACGCCATCATCTACCTGCTTATTCTCGTGGAGATCGTGACGGGTCTGGCGCTCTATAGCTGGGTGCTCGGCAACCCCGTGCTGCACCAGTTCATCGGGTGGTTGCCACAGCTGATCGACATTCGCTACCTTCGTCTTGTTCACTACTTTCTGATGTTCGTATTTGGCGCCTTCGTAATCTTCCACGTCTATGCATCCATTCTCGTTTCACTGGAGGAAGAGAACGGTCTGGTGGACAGCATTTTCTCAGGATGGAAATTCATGCCAGCAGGCGAGCTGCGGCATGAAGTTGCCGGGATTCCCGAGGCGCGGCGCTTCTCCAAACGCCATGAACTGCTCCCAGCCGGCACCCCGGAGGAAGTGCGCGCGGGCGTCCCGCCCAAACCCCGTCCCGGCCCAGGCCCGGTCGCTCTGTATCGTAACTGGATCAGTTATGCGGGGACGGGCATCGTCGCGGTCGGCGTGCTGGTCTTCGTCGTATTGACGGCCTATCACACCATTGGGGGCGGCGCGCTGAACTACCCCTACGGAGACTTGGTCATCTTTTTTCTGCCTCCCATGTTTGTCATCGCCGGCGTTGCGGTTGTACTCATCGGCATGTACGTGCAGTGGATTCTCTGGCGGATGCACAAGCCACTTTCATTCGGGCGCTTTCCCAAGTGGGATCTCAATCTTGTGAGTGAAAGAAAAGCTCTGCTATCGGTTGCAGTCGGAGCCGCCATCATCTCCGTTCCATCGGTTTTTGGGGGCTACCAGGCGTATCTTTACACGGACGACGTTTCTTTCTGTGGAGCGGTGTGCCACTCGATGGCGCCGGAGTTCGTCACCTATCGATTGTCGCCCCACGCGCACGTGACGTGCGCGCAGTGCCACGTCGGTCCCGGCGCCTCGGGATACGTCGAGTCGAAGATTCGTGGAATGGTTGAGCTCCTCGAAACGGTTCAGAATGATTACCCGCGTCCAATCCCCGCTCCGGTGACGGCGCTGCACACGATCCAGACGAATTGCGAGCAATGTCATTGGCCGTCAAACTTTTTCGGCACGCGCGAAGTGCGCCAAGTACATTTCATGTCCGATGAGCAGAACACGCGCTGGGAGACCGACTTGCTGGTTTCCGTCGGCGGCCTCGGGGCTTCGGAGGCGGCGCCGACGGGGATTCATTGGCACGTCGCGAGCAAGGTCGAGTACATCGCGAGCGACGCCGAACGGCAGAATATTTCTTGGGTTCGATCCGTCGACCCGAAGACCGGCTTGGCGAAGGTCTATATTTCGCAGGGGAAAGGGTCCAGCGCCATATCTGCGGGTGAGATCCGAACGATGGATTGCGTGGATTGTCACAACCGTCCCAGCCACATCCTGCAATCGCCGGAGCAGAGCGTGGATGCGGCGCTGGCCGGCGGGCAGATCGACGCCTCTCTCCCCTACATCAAGCAGCAGGGCGTTGCCGCGCTCGCAGGCGCCTATGGAAGCCGGGAGCAGGGAACACAGGCAATCGACGAGACGCTGCGCAACTACTATCAAAAGAATTACCCGAAAATTTACGCGGACAAGCGCCAGTCGCTCGACGCCGGCATCGCGTTTCTGCAGGATGCTTACGGCAAGTACTATTTTCCGGCGATGAAGGTGCGCTGGGACACCTATTCGACGAATGAAGGTCACTATCTTTCGATGGGATGCTTCCGCTGCCACGATGGCCAACACAAGAGCGCGGACGGAAGCGTGATTCGCTCCGACTGCAACGACTGCCACAGAATTCTGCGGCAGGGCAAGACCGGGGATATGCAATTTGCCAAGGGGCCGGAGGGGCTGACTTTCGAGCATCCCGTCGACATTGCGGACCTTTGGCGGCAGCAGGCGTGCAGCTCTTGCCACACAGGCGGATCACAGTGACCCAGATGCTCAAAAGAACCCTGATCTCTCGCGCGAGACGGCCCTCGCTTGGCGAACGCATGCCAAGGGCGTTGGCCCCTCGGTTGGCGCCACGGGTCGGGGCTCAGAGATTCAACCTCAGCAGAAGGAATCTTCAAAGCGTGCAACTTAGGGGGTGCGCATGAATGGAAATCGAATCTGGAGGATTGTGGCTTTCATGTCGATCTCGATCGGCGTCGGAATCCTCAGCCACGCGGCTTGGGGGTTTATCGTCTTCGGGGTCCTGGTACTGATCGATACATTCATTTTCAAGAGCGAACCGCTTGCGCCGTCAGGTCGAGGCTTGGTGGGGACGGAAGCCACTGAGGGATAGTATTGCTTTCAGTGGGCGAAGCGTTCGCGAGCAGCATCTGCGGATGGATTGGCGCGGCGTGGCCGTCGCCCGCGGTGTGGCCGCCTGAGTGTCGGTCAATGCCGAGGCGCGGCGGCAAATCAGGTTAGGCGGCGGCTCATACGTAAACCGGAGATGGAGAGCCCGCCTCCCGCTGTGACCGGCGGGTTGGTCGATTGCAAAAAGGCCTAGGGAGGATGAGATGGCACGGATTGTGGTTGATCCTGTGACACGGATCGAAGGTCACCTCCGCATTGAGGCGCAGGTGGACGGTGGAGTCATCACCGATGCGTGGAGTTCGGGAACGATGTTCCGCGGAATTGAGCTCATCCTGCGCGGCCGCGATCCACGGGAAGCATGGATCTGGGCGCAGCGAATTTGCGGTGTGTGCACGATGGTGCATGCACTGGCTTCCGTCAATGCGGTGGAGGCCGCGCTGGACATCGAAGTGCCTGACAATGCCCGCCTGATTCGCAACATCATTGCGGCCACGCAGACGATTCAGGATCACGTGGTCCATTTTTATCATCTACACGCACTCGATTGGGTGGATGTGGTCTCGGCCCTGAAGGCGGACCCCGCGAAGACGTCCCAGTTGGCGCAATCGATCTCCGACTGGCCCACATCCAGCACAAAGTATTTCAAAGGCGTCCAGGACCGGGTCAGCGCCCTGGTGGCCAGCCGGCAACTCAGTCTCTTTGGCTCCGGGTACTGGGGACACCCTGCATATCACCTTCCCCCCGAAGCAAACCTCATGGCCGTTGCGCATTACCTTGAGGCGCTTGTATTCCAGAAGGAATTTATCCGCATTCATGCCGTACTCGGCGGCAAGAATCCACACCTGCAAACGTTTCTTGTCGGGGGTATGGCCACCTCGCTCGATCCGGATGAACCGGGCGCAACGGTGAACCTCGAACGAATTGATTTCCTGCTCCAGGTCGCTCGGACTGCGGCCGGCTTTGTGAATCAGGTGTACCTCCCGGACGTTTTCGCCGTGGCGGGATTCTACCGTGATTGGTTTGAGCGGGGCGAAGGACTTGGCAATTTCATGTGTTACGGCGCTTATCCCCAAGGCAGCCTCAAAGACCCCGCCAATTTTTTCCTTCCCCGGGGCATCATTCTGAACCGCGACCTTTCCAAGGTCTACCCGGTCGATCCGGAGAACGTCGCCGAATACATCGCCCATTCCTGGTACGAGTACTCGACCGGGGACCAAATGGCCAAGCACCCCTACGAAGGTGAAACCAAGCCGAACTATACAGGCCCCAAACCGCCGTACGAATTTCTCAACGTCGATCAGAAATACTCCTGGCTGAAGGCGCCGCGCTATCAAGACAAGGCCATGGAGGTCGGTCCGCTCGCGCGATTGCTAGTGGCTTACGCGTCGGGCCAGCAGGAGGTCAAGGCGCTGGTTAACTCCACCCTGGAAAGGCTCAAGGCTCCTCCGGCCGCGCTGTTTTCGACGCTCGGGCGCATCGCGGCTCGCGCGCTCGAAACACAGCTCCTTGCCAACCACCTAGTTGGATGGATCGAGCAGCTTGCTAGCAACATGGCCAAGGGCAATTTGCAAAATCACAACGGGCAAAAATGGGACCCGAGTTCGTGGCCCGATTCAGCCCGGGGATTCGGCTTCTTTGAGGCTCCGCGCGGCTCGCTCGGGCACTGGGTAGAAATCGAAAACCAGGCCATCAAGAACTATCAGGCGGTCGTACCCTCAACGTGGAATGCGGGGCCGCGGGACGTCCATGGCCAGCGCGGCGCGTATGAAGCCGCGCTCTTGAAGACACCGGTCGCCGATCCGGATCGCCCACTTGAAATATTGCGTACAATCCATTCCTTCGATCCGTGTCTGGCGTGTGCCGTGCACGTGGTCGATGCCCGTGGGCGAATTCGTGCCAAAGCGAGTGCCTGAGCGAAGCCAGCCTGCATCACGGAACTTGGGATATTGGATAGGGACACAAAATGACTGGATTCATTTCATCCGACACCGTCGTTATCGGAGTGGGCAACACGCTTCTTTCGGACGATGGCGTCGGAGTGCATGCGGCACGGCTGTTGCAGACTGACCCGAGGTTACCTGCGGGCGTAACGATTCTCGACGGCGGCACACTCGGCCTTGAACTGGTCCCTTATGCTTCAGATGCGTCTCGCCTACTCTTTCTCGATGCAGTAAACGCAGCGGTGCCCCCTGGAACGCTGACGCGCATGACGGGAAGTGAATTGCTCGGCTGCTCTGGCGGGTGCAGCGTCCATCAGTTGGGCGTTGCCGACTTGATTGCGGCTTTGACGCTGGTATCGGCCGAGCCGCAGGAGATTGTTGTACTCGGCTTGCAACCGGCCTATACCGACTGGGGAACGTTGTTGTCTCCCGAGATAAAATCTGCGCTCCCGGTTCTTGTGGACGCGGCTTTGTCTGAGTTAGGACGATGGGCGCAGTTGGGGGACGCCAGGTCCGAGCCACAACCATTGGTGCATTCCGAAGCATCCTCGAACGATCGACGCCGCAATTCGGATCCGAAAGGAGGGTGCTAGCCGTGTGCCTCGCCATTCCGGGGAAGATTGTGAGCTGCGAAGAGCAAAATGGCATTCGGATCGGGCGTGTCGAGTTCGGAGGGGTCATTCGCGAGACCTGCCTCGACCTCGTCCCGGAAGCGTGCGTCGGGGATTACGTGCTTGTTCACGTGGGCTTCGCGATCAGTCGAGTAGATCGCGAAGAAGCCGAGCGCACGTACGAAGTGCTGGAATCGATGGGTTTACTCAAGGACGAGCTGGAAGTAGATGAGGAGTATTCGTAACGCCAATGGATCTCAAGGAAGAAGGCCAGCAACTGAGTGGAGGATGTCGCGCATGTCTGGCGATCCCAGGGAGATTCATTGAAGTCTCCCCCCAAGACCCCAATTCCGCCGTCGTGGAGGCGTTCGGCATCAGGCGCCAGGTTGACGTGACCCTCATTCAGGACGACAAGCCTGCACCCGGCGAATGGGTCCTGATTCATGTCGGATTCGCGATGAGCAAAATCAGCGAGACCGATGCCATGGATCGCCTGCGGACGCTGGAGTTGCTGGGCGAGACCCAAGCTGCCGCCCAAGAAATTTGCAGCTACGACTTGGCGGACGAGAACAACGCTCCATCCGTCAAATGAGGAACCGACGGCGCATATGAAATACGTGGATGAGTTCCGAGATCCTCAGCTGATTGCCAAGTCGGTCGATGAAATTTGCCAATTGGCCGATCCTCAGCGACATTACCGGCTGATGGAAGTCTGTGGCGGCCACACGCACGCGATCTACCGTTTCGGCTTAAAAGACCTGCTCCCTTCCAATATCGAATTGATTCACGGGCCGGGTTGCCCGGTTTGCGTCCTTCCCATGGGGCGCATCGACGACGGCCTCACGATTGCCGCACAGCCCGGCGTGGTTTTCACAGCGTTCGGCGATGTGATGCGCGTTCCGGGAACGCAGGGAAGCCCGCTCGAGCGCAAGGCGCGAGGGATGGACATCCGCATCGTTTACTCCCCTTCCGATGCGATCAAGATCGCCAGATTGAATCCCAGCAACCACGTGATGTTTTTCGCCATTGGTTTCGAAACGACCGCACCATCAACGGCGCTCACTTTGCTCAGAGCCAGGGCCGAGGGACTTCGCAACTTCTCGGTTTTCTGCAATCACGTCACCATCATTCCCGCGATCCGGGCAATCCTAGATTCCCCGGATATGCGCATTGACGGCTTTATCGGCCCTGGTCACGTTTCCACGGTCATTGGATGCAGGCCTTACGAATGGATTGCCGCGAATGAGGGAAGACCCATCGTCGTTTCCGGCTTTGAGCCGCTCGATCTGTTGCAATCCATCGTCATGCTTCTCCGGCAGCTCCGCGCAGGCGAATCAAAAGTCGGAAACCAGTACAAGCGCGTCGTAACATGGGAAGGCAACCGCGCCGCGCTGGCCGCGATCGCCGAAGTTTTCGAGCTTCGCCCGTATTTCGAATGGCGCGGTCTGGGATTCATCTCCCAATCCGCCCTCCGTCTCCGGGAGAAATATGCACAGTGGGACGCGGAGCGGCGATTTGACGTCCCCGGAATCCGCGTTACGGATCCGAAGGCCGCGCAGTGCGGTGAAGTGCTCAAAGGAGTTCTGAAACCTGCACAGTGTAAACTGTTTGGCCGGGAGTGCACGCCGGAGAATCCCGTTGGAGCATTGATGGTGTCATCGGAAGGATCATGCGCGGCATACTACAACTACGAACATCGCAAATCGGCGCTCGTCACAAGCCTCGGAAACCCAACGTGACCTCCGAATCTCAAGCCGCCGTTTTGGCAAGAATCCGGTTTCGCGAGCCACAGATTGAAATGGCTCACGGCGCCGGCGGAAAGGCCAGCCGCCGCTTGATCGAGGGGTTATTCGCCCCGTTGCTGTACGACTCTCCCGGCGAGCCGCTCGGCGACGCAGCTCACCTGAATCTTGGCGGAGCGCGCGTGGCAATCACCACGGACAGCTTCGTCGTGAAGCCGCTCCGATTTCCGGGCGGCTCGATCGGCGAGCTCGCCGTCAACGGAACGGTCAACGACCTCGCGGTCTCCGGCGCGAAGGCGGAGGCATTGGTGGCAACGTTCGTTCTCGAAGCGGGTCTGCCGACAGAAATCCTCCGCGCTGAGATTGAGGCCATGGGCACCGCCGCACGCCAGGCAGGTGTTCGTATTGTCGGGGGTGACACCAAGGTTGTTGAACACGGTAAGGCCGATTCCATGTATATCTCCACGACAGGGATCGGCACGCCCATTCCCGGAATTGCTGTCGATCCATCGTCGGTTTCGCCCGGCGATAAGATTCTCATTTCCGGTCCGATCGGCGATCATGGCATCACGATTCTGCTCGCGCGCAACGAGCTTGATCTTGAAGCCGCTCTCTATTCCGATACGCGAGCAGTTCTACCGCTTGTCGAAGCGATCGCCCGCGCGGCTGGTTCGTCGATTCGCTGGATGCGTGACCCGACGCGGGGTGGTGTGGCCACGTCCTTAAACGAACTCGCGTGCGACTGCCGCTTCGGCGTAGTCCTTGAGGAAAGCGCAATTCCCCTGCGTGATGAAGTTCGCGGAGCGTGCGAATTGCTGGGCCTCGATCCTCTTCATATCGCAAATGAGGGCCAATTTCTGACTGTGGTTGCCGCCTCCGCTGCGGAAGAAGCGCTGGAGGCCCTTCTACGGACTCCTGGGGGAGAAAAATCGCGCATCATCGGAGAGATTCAACAGGAGCCCGCAGGTGCTGTATTGGTGACGACCCCGTACGGCGGCACGCGAGTCGTCGACATGCTCGTCGGCGACCCTTTGCCGCGCATCTGTTGAGAACGAAACCATGATTACTCAACTCGCTCTTGCGACCCAAATTGAGCAGCGTCTGTTGGCGCGCAATCCTGTCTTCGAGTCGTTCTTCGCCCGGGAAGCCGGCCGCATCGCTGAGGCGTGCCGTGAAATGTCCGACCGCTTCCTGCGCGGGGGCCGCCTCCTTGCCTTTGGCCGCGGTCCTTATGCTACCGATGCGCAGCATGTCTCAGTGGAATTTGTTCATCCCGTGATCGTCGGTAAACGCGCTCTCCCGGCGCTCGATCTCTCGATTCTGTTTCGTCCCTGGTTGGAGACGATCTGCACCACCGATGACATTGTGATGGGGTTTGGCCCGCCTGAGGGCGATCCCGAAATATCGGCGGCACTGGAGTGCGTGCAAGCCACGAGCGCGATGACAATTGCCCTGCCGGGTCAGCAAGGTAGATACTTCATTAGCCCGCATACATCCGATCCTTTCATGCACCAGGAACTGATTGAAATCCTTTACCACACGCTTTGGGAAACTGTGCATGTCTTCTTCGAGCATCGCGAGCTTGGCCATGACGTTGGTCAGGCAGGCTTCCTGTACCCGTTTCTAGGGCAGGAGAAGCAGGATACGATTGCTGCGATGGCCGACGCCGCGCGTTCCATCCAGGCAAAAGCCGCTGATGATGCAAAGCTGCGCGAGCGGCTTGCTCGTGAGGAGTCCGAACGGATCGGCAACGCCGCTGCGGCCATCTACGACCGGCTCGGTCGCGGAGGGAAGCTCATTATCTTTGGAAATGGAGGCTCCGCAACCGATGCCAACGATTGGGCGATTGACTGTGTTTCGCCGCCCAGCGGGTATCGTCCGATCTCCGCGGTCTCGTTGTCACTTGAGCCAGCCAACCTTAGCGCTATCGCGAACGATGTGGGCGCTGACGTCATCTTCCTACGGCAACTCATCGCGCACGCGCGCCCTCCTGACGTTGCCGTGGCAATCTCTACGAGCGGAGGCTCGCGCAACATCATCGCGGCCCTAGAAGAAGCTCGCAAACGCGATCTTCTCACTGTGGCACTGCTGGGCAACGATGGCGGCGAAATCCTGCGTCGCGGGCTGGCCGATTTTCCCATCGTTGTTCATTCGGACTACATTCCGCGAATCCAAGAAGTGCAGGCGTCGGTCTACCACGTGATCCGAGAGTGTCTGGAGGAGCTCAGTCGTGGCTGAACTGGAACTGTTCGGGTCGGCCGGGTGCCCGCACACGCGGGAGATGCGCGAGTGGCTAGAATGGCGCGGCGTCGAATTCGTCGAGCACGACGTTGAAGCGGACCGAGCTGCGCTGAACCGCATGCGTGCTCTCACCCGCGGGCAACGCACCGTCCCCGTGCTCGTCGAAGACGGTGAGGTCGTTCAAATCGGTTGGCAAGGCAGGGGTTGCATCGTCAGCGGAGAGTAGTTTGAGAATGAGCGCTTGCTCCATTAGAGTCCGCGGCGTGGTTCAGGGCGTCGGTTTTCGTCCGTTCGTCTTTCGCTTGGCACGCGCAAAGACCCTTGCCGGGTGGGTATCGAATGGCGAGGAAGGCGTTGAAATCTTTCTGGAAGGCGCCGACCAGAATATCGAAGCCTTCGTCCGGGAATTAACAGCGGCTCCTCCTCCCGCGGCGCAGATCACGGAAATCGACGTTCAAGCAATCAACCCCGTCGGTTTCGACGATTTCAGAATTCACGAAAGTCGCCTTCGGGATCGTCCCAGTGCGCGCATCTCTCCGGACCTGCCGGTTTGCGAAGATTGTCTCAGGGAGCTCTTTGATCCTACCAACAAGCGTTACCACTACCCTTACATCAATTGCACGAACTGCGGCCCGCGCTACACCGTAATTCTCCGGCTTCCCTACGATCGGGAGAACACGACAATGCGTTGCTGGTGGCTCGACGAGTTCTGCGCTCTACAATATGCGGCCCCTGGGGATCGCCGTTTCCATGCCCAGCCCATCGCCTGTGCGTCCTGCGGCCCGGGTTACTCCCTCCAGACTGGCGATGAAATTGTGCGTGGAAATGAGCCGAGCATCCGCAAGGCGGCTGAGCTTCTCTTGGCCGGTAAAATCGTGGCGATAAAAGGACTCGGAGGATACCACCTTGCTTGTGACGCAAAGGATGCCGCAGCGGTCCTGGCGCTTCGTGAGAGGAAGTACCGGAAAGAAAAGCCCTTCGCACTCATGGCACGAAGCCTCCAGGTGGCTCGCGAGATCATCGAGATCTCGTCCCGTTCCGAGAAACTGCTCACATCCGTTGCTCGCCCAATCGTCATTGCGCCTGCAAAGACCGATTTCCCGGGGGTTGCGCCCGGCAGCATGGAACTCGGTGTAATGCTGCCGTACACCCCGCTTCATCATCTTCTCTTCGAAGCCGGCGCGCCTGAAATTCTCGTCATGACCAGCGCCAATCGTTCGAATGAGCCGATCGCTTACGAAGACTCCGACGCCCTGGAGCGGCTTTCCGACGTTGCGGACGCGTTCCTGATTGGCCAGCGCCCCATCGCCCGGCGCGTCGATGACTCGGTCGTTCGTGCCGGGATTTTTGGCCCAGCCGTTCTGCGCCGTTCGCGGGGCTATGCCCCAGGCGTTGTCACGACGATTCCAACTAAACGCCCGATTCTCGCCCTTGGAGCGGACCTCAAGAACACGATCACGCTGGTCGTCGATGGCCAGGCTATCGTCAGCGAGCACATTGGAGATCTCAACGAATACAGGTGTCTCCGCGCGTTTCAGGACGCGATCCGGGACCTGGCTTCGATGTACGACGTAAATTGGAATGAGCTCCTCCTCGTCCACGATCGCCACCCGCAATATGCATCCACAGCGCACGCCCAAGCCTTTTGCGCGTTCGCGCGAAGGCCCGTTCAGCATCACCGGGCGCACGTCGCTTCCGTCCTCGCCGAGCGGGACGAATGGGAAAAACGCGTCCTCGGCGTGAGTTTTGATGGCACGGGCTACGGCGATGACGGAACAATTTGGGGCGGCGAAATGTTTGTTGGCAGCATCAAGGACGGCTTCTATCGCATCGCACATCTTCGCGGCGCAGCCCTGCCCGGAGGGGATGCGGCAGCACAGTTTCCCGTGCAGGCAGCCGCGGGCTTTTTGATTCAAGTGGAGGATTTGCCTGACTTGACCTCGGCGCCATTTTCGTTCCCTGAACGCTACCACGATATGCTGACGCTTGCGAGCAAAGGCGTTCGCAGCTTTCGAACCACCTCGATGGGAAGATTATTTGACGCAGCCGCTGCTCTTCTTGGGTTTACGCGGGAAGCGAGCTTCGAAGGTCAGGCTGCCGTGTGGCTCGAACAATTAGCGCGCTCCGCAAACACTACGGACGCGTATCCATTTCCCTTCGACGGCAAGGAACTCGATTTTCGCCCGTTGCTGCGAGAAGTCGCCCGCGACCGTTCCCGAGGCCGCCGCGCCACAGAGATTGCCCGGGCGTTTCAGCGCGGGATCGCTCAAGGTCTTTCCGCAGCGCTGTCCTCGCTATGCAAGGAGCACCAAATCGATACGGCCGTTCTCTCGGGCGGTGTGTTTCAGAACGAACTGCTCCTGGAGGATGTGCATTCCATCCTGAAGTCCACATCACTCACAATCTGGACAAATCACAAGGTGCCCCCAAATGACGGCGGCATCAGCTTGGGACAAGCGGCGCTGGCGGCGTTTGGCCGCTTCGATTCCGAAGCCAGCGAAGGCGCCCATGCATGAGATTTCCGTCGCGATGAGCATCATCGAGATCGCTGAGAAAGAGTCCGAGCGGCGCGGCGGACTCCAGATCAGCGCCGTATACTTGCGCCTTGGTCTTCTTTCCGGCGTCGTCAAAGATGCGTTGCTCTTCGCGTACGAAATCGCGCGCCACGATACGCCGCTTGCCGCCTCACAGCTGGTCGTGGAAGAAGTGCCAGGCGTAATCTATTGTTCCACCTGTGATGCGCAGCGCCCGGTCGACTCCTTGGAGTGGTTTTGCTGCTCGGAATGTGGCTCGCTGGCTTCTGAACTCGTCCAAGGAAAGGAAGTCGAAGTTGTTTCACTGGAGGTGGAGCAGTGAGCTCCGGAACGCGAATCATCGAAGTCCGTCAAAGTGTTTTTAAGCAGAATGACATCATCGCGCGTGCCCTGCGCCAGCGGTTTCGTGACGCCGGCGTCTTCGTGGTCAGCATGGTCTCGAGCCCTGGCTCCGGCAAGACCACTTTGCTCGAAAAAACTCTCACGCTCTTGCGGCCTCACTATCGCGTCGCCGCGCTCGTCGGCGACCTTGCCACGGAGAATGACGCTGTTCGCCTCTCCCGCAGCCAGGCGCCCGTGAAGCAGATCACGACAGGCACAATCTGTCATCTGGAAGCCGCCATGGTCCAGTCCGCCCTGGAAGACTGGACGCTCTCCGACCTCGATTTCCTGTTCATCGAAAATGTCGGCAACCTAGTGTGTCCTTCGTCCTACGATCTCGGCGAGGATCTACGTCTGGTTCTCATGTCGGTGACCGAAGGTGAGGACAAGCCGCTGAAGTATCCGACGATCTTCAACAGCGCCAACGTCGCAGTCATTACGAAGGCGGATTTGGCCGCGGCTGCCGAATTTGACGGCAACGCTGCAGCTCGAAACATCCAGTCTGTCAGGCCTGGCATGGAGATTGCCAAGCTCTCCGCAAAATCCGGCGAGGGCATGGACGGATATCTCGAATTTCTAAGATCGCGACGCGCCGCCTTCCGGCCCGCTCACGTTGGCGCCAGGAGTTGAGGCCGGAACGCCTTGGGATCCGCGATCACTGGCTCTCTTTTTCTCGCAACGCCTCAAACGAGGAGATCATGTCCAGCAATTCGTCGGTAATCGAGCTTTGCCGGAGTCGCCGGGATTCCGACGTAAGCGCGCGCAGACGGTCCTCGATATTTCGCTCAGCCACTTGCATCGAAGCCAGCCGGCTCGCGTTCTCACTCGCCAGTGACTCGGCAAACGCACGGAAGAGGGAGACAAACAAATACTCCCGAATCAAGCCTTGAAACAGTTCCGCCTCGTCCATCCGGAACATCGGAATCACCTTGGAAGGCCAGGGCTTGGCCCTGAGCCCGTTGATCCACTCGGCATCGACCGGCAGCAGGCGGACACCCACCACCCGGTACCACGCGCCGGAGATGGGCCGCGCGTAGAAGAGAACCACCAGTTCGATTCCTCGCTTCGAGTGCCATTCCTCGATGGTGCGAAGCACTTCCTCCACCGCCACCGTAATTCCAGATACAGAGATTGGAACTCTGACGGAACCCTCGACCTTGCAGCCGGAGCTTTCGAGCTGGGCCGCCGCGCGCACACCGACGGCCAGAGTTGCCTGACTTTCGCGGCGAACGGCCAACTTGCGCAGTGCACGCGACGCGTGAGAAACGACCTGATCGTTCAACAAGCCGCACATTCCCTGGTCGGAACCAAAGACGATCGCTCCCAGCTTTGCCCCAGCCGCCTGATTTGGCGGCAGGGCTTGAGGCTCGGTCCGGCGAAGCGCGATTTGCAGTCCCATTTCGATCGTACGGTTGTACGCCGCCACGGCGCGCGCGGATTTTTCACACTGACGGATGTTGACGCCCGCCAGGGCCTTCATGGTTTTCACCACGGACTGAAGTTCCCTGGTGATGAGGATGGATCGCCTTAAGGATTCGGCGGTTTCCATACAGCTCCGATCGCTTCCTCAGCAAGTTTCACGAGCGCCGAGCGGTCGCCGTCGCTGAGCTTGTTGCCGACTCCAATCGATTCGTTCAGCGTCGGCAATTGCTGGTCCAATGCGCCACGAAGCCGTTCGGAAGCCTCGGCGATCCGATCGGGCGGTATATTGTCAAAGAGGCCCGCCGTTGCAGCAAGCAGGATGGCGACTTGGTCGCTTGCAGAAAGGGGACTATATTGGGGCTGTTTCAGGGCCTCGCGAACTGCGCGACCCCGCGCCAGCGTTTGTCTGGTTCGCTCGTCGACGCGCGATCCGAAGCGCGAGAACACCTCGAGCTCTTCAAACTGCGAGTAGAAGAGGCGCAAGTCCCCGGTCACGGCGCGATAGGCGCCAGCCAATCTGTCCGGTCATTCCGTCCGCGGGGTCCACCGCGCTTTGCAACCTGCAATTAGCCGCAACTCAGATCTCACAAGTCATCGTTCCGCAATGGATCGGCGAATCCAAGGTCGACTACCGGTTCCCCTATAAGTTGGAAGGTGGATTGGTTTTCTACTACGGCAGCTACCGGGATGAGTTCAATCCGAACCTCAACGGAGTCTTGCGGACTTTCAACGTTTACGTGGGTCGGACCTGGTAATGCTCCCGCGAAGCGCGTATCCCGGGTCGCGCTTAAGAGCGGTCGGTTGCGGCCAACGGCGCGATCGAGGTGCCAGCTTCGACGCGCGCAAGAATCGGGCGTCCCCCGAGGCACTCAACGGATTTGGGGCAGTCACTGCAGCGGGGCGAAGGTAGCGACTCGGGATTCAGGCGCGGCTCTGCACCGAGCCAATAGAGTCCGTTGGCCATCACGCAGAAACCCGTTGCAGCGAACCACACCATAGCGCCGCCGACGAATCCTGTGAATACAGTTAGCCACGGAGTCCAGGTAAGAATCAGGATCGACGCGATAGAGATGTTGATACCCACGGCAAGATAGATGCGTCGTTCAAGGTACCACTTGTCCGTCTGCATGAAGTAAAGGTTCCACCGCATGGTTCGTTCTGCGCCCAGCATGGGAGCGAATCCAAACAGGCGCAGCACGTTGCCCACGGGACAGAAACCGGTGAAAGCGACGTTGATCGAAACGAGGCCCGTCAGGATGACTCCAAGGATCCAGAGTCGGTTCACGAGCAGCGCCATCGCTGTGCTCGTGAGCAGAACAATCCCCGCGATCAGCCAAACGGTCCGCTCGATGTACCAGCGGTCGGTGGGTACCATATAGATTCCCGTGCGTAGTTTCATTGTGGGGGGACTCTACTACCGAGAAAGACACAAATCAACCATTTCGACAGTGTATAACTCGCTCTTTAGTTCGGTTTTCCAAAGACGTGTTATCTTCAGCGGGACAACGATATTTCGTTTGCAGGAGGGAAAATATGTTACGGACACTCGCTCGGATGTGCCGATCGGTTTGTCTTCTAGCTGCCGCCATTTTTCTTCTGACCGCTTCGGCACGAGCGCAAGACGAAGCAGCGGCCCTTTACAAGTCGAATTGCGCTGCCTGCCACGGGGCAGACGGGAAGGGCGATACTGCGATAGGGAAAAGCCAAAAACTCCGCGATCTCGGCTCGGAAGAAGTGCAAAAACAGACCGACGCCCAGCTGACGGACATCACGGCGAATGGCAAAGGGAAAATGCCGGCCTATAAGGGCAAGCTCACCGACGATCAGATCAAGCAGCTAGTCGTTTTCATGCGTTCCTTGAAGAAAAAGTAGTGCGGACCAACGTCTGGCGAGTGCGCCCGCGCAATTGTTCCTTCAACCGCCCCAACCGGCGCCGAAGGGGCTTCACGCGTCGCTGTATTTAGGCTCGATGTCAAGATTCGAGGAACAACGGCTAAGGGTCTATAGTCCGATTTTTGACCTAGAGAGTCGTCTGACGCGAAGCAATGAATTGGCATTGTCCGGTCCTGATTTCATCCATCGCGAATCCATATCAATAGATGCCCGCTCACAAAATAAGGATCGGCTCTCAAGTTCACGCTTGGCATCAGTGGACAGGTCGGAGTTCTTGAAACTCTTGGCAAGACGAACGCACCTGCTTTTTAAGCACCGGTTTTCATCTCCGACAATTCTAGTGCCGTAACCCCACTCCACATTTTCCGCGATTTGGATTTCTACTGATTGTGCACAGTGGCTAGGATCGGCCGTATTTTGCACAGTTCGTGCACAGCCGGAGAAACAAGTGAGAGACGAGAACTGTAAGTCTCTTACACTCAAGAGGATTGGTGGACGTGAGCGGGTTCGAACCGCCGACCCCCTGCTTGCAAAGCAGGTGCTCTCCCAGCTGAGCTACACGCCCACCGCGGCTGCTGATATCAATTCTAAAGCATCTGCCGCCGTTCGAGAAACCCGAAACACAACTACTTGTCCTTATTGGTCTGGATCCTGCGATTGAATGCGCCGAACTAAAAACCGCCCGAACCGGCGGCGTGCGAACGGAGATCTTGAAAGGGTGCAGCATCGCGGACTTCGTTCGTCACGACGGAGAAGTTGACTAACTCGGCCATGCCGAAGGAAGTCGTCATGGCCACATCGGCGGCGTCGCGGCCCGTGGCCATTAAGATGCGGCCTACGCGGGGCTCGTTGTGGCGGGCGTCGAATGTCCACCATCTTCCTTCCAAGAAAACTTCAAACCAGGCGCTGAAATCCATGGGAGCGGGCGACGGCGGGACGCTGATGTCTCCGAGATAGCCAGTGGCGTAGCGCGCGGGGATATGCATGCAGCGGCAGAACGTTATGGCGAGATGCTGGAAGTCGCGGCAGACGCCGACTCGTTCCGTGTAAACATCGAGGGCGGTCCTGGTCGCGCGAGCGTACTGATATCCGAACTGCACCCTGCCGTGAATCCAATTCACGATCGCCTGCACGCGTGCCCATCCTGGGGCAGTATTGCCAAACAGTTCTGTGGCAATGTTCGACAGCCGGTCCACTTCGCAGTAGCGGCTATTCATTAAGTACGTGAGATTGTCCACCGGCAACTCTTCCACCGGGTGTTGCCGCGCTTGATAATTTACCGGGTCTTTCTCGGCAGAATCCTGGATGAGCGTGGAGTTCCAGAGGCGGAGCTTGCCTTGGGAAGCCAGAAACCGAGTGCAGCGGTTGCCAAAGCGATCGATATATTGGTCCGTTCTGACCCCGGGTTCGATGTGCAATTCGTCCGGTTCGCGCAGGTCGCCCTCTCGGGAGGGATGAACGTTCAGAAGCGCCACAACCGCGACGGGCTGGGGAATGTTGAATTCAATGTCGTAGCCTAGGCGGATCAGCATGGTTTCCTGGGGCGGCCTTTATCGCGGATTTAGCCGGATCGATGACCCGCCTTAAGCATATCACCGTGCTCCGGAGTTTCCGCGTTGAAGCCGAAATTCCAATCGGCTGCCCTTGGCAGTCTCTTTTTCCTCGAAACGCCGGACTAAAACCCGATCGCGCTACGGATCGATTTGACTAGCGTTTCCGAACCTCCGTGAAAATCGACTTTAAAGATTTCAGGAATAATCCCGTTCTTTCGTCCCGACAGGTTCAGGGACGAAGCGCCTTGATGTTCTTTTGCCGCTCCGCCTCCAGGTCAACGGCTGCCTGTTTCACGCGCGCGGCTTCCACCTGCGGCGCCTCTTGCCGTTCCAGCTTGACGGATTCGGCGATGGCGGCGGCGGCTTGCGCATCCAATCGTTTGGCAAACAGGACGACCGCGAATGTATCCGACATGGAGGACCGAAAGAGGTTCAAGGAATATTGCGTGTCTTCCCAGCGGGCGATCACCTTTTCCGTTGCTCTATAGGCGTCGTTCGTCGGGAAATTCACCTCGGCCGCCGGTCGGGTAGCAGTTCCGTACTTGGCCGAAAGCATTCGTATCATGTCTTCGCTGGTGAGTCCCTTTACGGCATCACCGTCGTACGTCACGAGCATCCTGTAGAGCTCGCCATTATAAAAGGAGAAAAGAACTTTCTGGACCGGTTCCGCTGGGCGGACGGATTCAAAAGGCAACGGCGGATACCACGTGAGCTCCTGAATCAATGCCGGGCGTTCGTGAATTACAATTACGTCGGCCGGCTTTTCCTCAGCAAGCTTTGAAACGCTGGCCTCGCTCATCCCGAACGAAAAGTTCCGGTACTTGGAAAGGTCCTGCGCATGAATCAGCGGAACACGGAGCACAGCCAAGACGAACGCGATTGCAGCTCGGGTCATCAATTTCATCTGAGTGTCTCATTCAGCGGCTTTTCAGGCGGCGACAAATCGCGCGTCTTTCCACGGCTGAACAGTTTCGTCCCCGAGTAGTTGCATGCTTTCCTGTATGTTCCGCAAATGGAAAGATACACTCGTGTAGGGCACTCCCAGGAAAGTCTTGAGCGCCACGCGCGTGATCTCGAAGGAATTGCTTTTTTCAAATTTCAGACTAGCCTGGATTCGCTTGATCGCTTTGCCCATGGTTTCCTCGCCTTCGCGGCCTGACACTGTGACTTTGTTTTCCCCGGCGAAGTAGAAGAAATGCCACCCTGCGTTCTGCATTTTTCCGTCCAATTCAAATCCGTCAAGCCCTTTGACGGATCTCCAGCCAGGGGAATACGCCTCACTCTCGCATTTGAATGTTTCCGGAAAAATTGTGCCGTCCCTGAATAAGACCGTGCCTGCATTGATCGTTTTCTGCATTTGGACTCTCCTGGCTAATCGCGGTGATCGTTGAAGCAGGACCTCGCCAAAATGGGGCCAAGGTCCTGCTTCGACTTTAGTTACTGGGAAAGACGGGACGGCAATCGTGACTACTTGTTTGAATTCTTTGCCGATTCGTTGTGTGGCGCGTTCTTCTGCAACACGCGGACCAGATGCTGTCCGGATTCTGGAATCGAGGCTTTGCCGCCCAACACGATTTCCCTGGCTGTGATCTTGCGGCCATAGACGTTGGCGCTGGCGTCATCATCGGGGCGAAGCGAGGAACCTTCGAGGGAAATGCCGGCAAACAGACCGCGGGAGCGGGAGTAGCTCAGGATTTCCGCCCGCAATGTGGCGTCGGTGTCCGCGGAAGCGTCGCGGCCCTTGGGGCCGGCCGCGGCGGAAATATCGGCGCCGAGTTTAACTTTGCTGCTCAGAATGGAGGATGCGCCCCTCTCGTTCATAACGAGGAGAACGAGATCGGTCGCTTCGCCGCCGAGTTGAAATCCAACGCTGCCGCCTTCGAGTGCATACATCGCCGGAGAACCCCAGGGGCCGTTGAAATGCTCCCCCGTCCGGCAAACCATTGCTCCGCGGCCGTAGCTTCCGCCGACAACGAATGCAGCCTTGAGAACGGATGGAAAAACAATAATGCATTCCGCTTTTTCCAACAGTTCTTGCGGGATGTTGTCGGGTACGTCCATCACTTCCTGTAAAACGGTTCCGGAATTTTCCAAACGTTCTTGTTCCTTGTTCGCAGCGAACGCAGAGCTCGCAACAAACAAAATGCAGACACCAAAAGCCAATTTACGAAACATCGCGACCTCCACTATCATCTTTCTAGTTGATGAACTTCGATTGGTACCGAACTTTTCCTGAAGCGCTTTCGATCAGATTTTCGGCTGGGCAACAAGCACTCTAGAATCTCTTCTGAAACAACTTCGGCCGACTGTGTTACGCCTTCTGTCTCGCACCGATGACGAGCAAGGCAGCTCCACCAAGTAAAGCTAATCCGCCGACAATGGGCGGAAGAGGGACGCGCTCGGTATCGTCTCTTGTGGCGTGAATCGGGCCCACGTCGAGAACTTTTTCCTGGCGCGTATAGCTGAATCCCTGGTAGACGAGGGCAAAAATCCCCAGAACCGCGAGCAAAATTCCCAGCACAGTGGTTGATTTCATTTGTTCGTCTCCGCAATCCAGAGATCGTTCTTCGGCCCTGGATGAAACTTGAATTCCCCCCACAACATCCTAGACGATGCGGACTCTCCCGTCTGTTCACTTGTGCACAGTCGCCTATCCTGCTGGGAGATGTCTTTGCGGCTCAAGGCTTTGCGTGAGCGGCGATCAGACGGCGGGAAAACGCGATTATGCCCCGCGACGCGGGCCTGGCCCAGATTGCCACCTGCACGCTGGCGCACCAGACAAGCAGCGCGCCAAGCCCTACCAACGCCAGAAAGAAGAAAGCCACACTAAATAAGGTCAGTGCAGCCAGAAGTTCGCGAACGTAGTACGAGTACAGACCAAGCCCTACGATCGTCACAATCAGTCCACACGTGTAGTCTCTGATCTTAATTTCACGCAATGAGTCCCCTTGTGTTGTTCGACTTGTACCTACGATTTTGCCTAAACGGGCTGGTCGGCCCAGTCCCGGATCTTCCTGGCCCGTGGTACATCTCAGGGGACAGGCTGCACCTGCAGCCTGTCCCCCCTTTGAAACTGATCAAGCGCTGAAGTTAGACAAATACGCGAGACATCGATTTATGTTTTCAGCCGTTTCGCTCTGTCGCGTTCCCCAATTCTACCGACGAGGGGAAAGCGGCAAATCTTGCATTGCGGCTGGACCCGCCCCAACTGTATTTCCAATCACCTCGCCGGATACGACGAGTTCGACGCGGCGATTCTGCTGCCGCCCCTCGGCCGTATCGTTGGGAGCGACTGGCTGCGTCTTGCCGAACCCCTGCGCCGTCATGGACGCCCCCGGAATGCCTTGTGTCGCGAGGTAGTCTCGCACTGAACTGGCACGATTTTCGGAAAGTTGCTGATTGTATGCGTCGCCGCCGACGCTATCGGTGTTGCCCTCGATGGAAAGGGCCAGTGAGGGATAGGCGAGGATGATGCCTGAAATCTTGGCAAGCTTCTCGCGCGCGCTCGGGCGAAGCGTGAACTTGCCCGAATCGAAAAGGACGTCTCGACATATTGACGACGAGACCGCGAGCAGTGTCCCGCGTCTCCAGGATGGTGTTGAATTGCACCAGCAGGCGTGCGCGAAGTTCTTCACGGTCACGCACGGCTTGCTGAAACTGTTGATCCGAGTTCGCGGCGGCGGCCCGGCTATCTGCCGATTCCGCCTCTGCGTCTCTTTGATGTTGTTGAGCATCCGCGGTGGCCTGATTGGCGTCAGCGGCGGCGGCGCGATTCCTGTCGGAATCCGCCTGGGCATCCAGTTTCTGTTGCTGTGCGGCGGCGTTGTCCCGTTCGGCTTGCGCTTGGCCGGCTGCGGCGTTGCGAGCTGAATCCTGGGCGTCGCGCGTTTTGTCTTCGGCGTTCTCCTGCGCGCGAACTGCATCGGCGGCTAGGGCCTCGGCGCTTCGTGTTTCCGCATTCGCTGAAGCTACGCGATTCGCATCCGCGGTGCGGCCCGCTTCGGCGCGAATCTCGTCAATGCGTTTTACGGAGATCTCCCGAGCGTCTTCCGCTGTCTGCACGACGAGACGCGAAGTGGAACTGAGCCTCTTCTTGTCGACGCTGCGGCGGATGGCCATGTCATCGGCCTGTTTCATCTGGCCGGCCGCATTGGCATAACTGGATGTCGCATAGTTTTCGGCGCCCGCGGACTGAGCGATGCGCAGAGCGTTGCGCGCCTCGAAAAATTCGAGCGGCAACTTGGAGTTCAAAATCACGGGGTCAAATTTATAACCTGTGGGAATATAGCCGCCGCGGTCGATCAGTTCATATTTCGCATCCACCACTTCGGTGGTGCCGACGGTGTCCGGACGAATTGCATTTTCCATTACGACTACGTTGCTGGGACGCCGCACCGCGTAATAAGGTTCCGCGGTCACGATCATGGCGAACGCTTGAAGGTCCGTCGTGACGTTCGAGCTTGCTTCGATCGTTATTGCCGATCAGAACTTCACCCAGGTTTACAGGACGGCCTTCCGGGGAAATCGCCCACATGACATAGGTCAGATACTCGCCTCCAAATGTCGTGGGTTTTTGCATATTCGAAAACTCAACTTTGATTTCCATGGCTCCGCGATGGCTGTCTACTTTGGCTTCGCCCTTGGCGCCGGCCATTAGATCGGTGCCTTCGAAATCGATCTTGGTGGAACCGCTGCGGTGCGCATATTTCACGGCCTTCACCGTTCGATCCACGAGAATCATCTGATACATGGATGTCTGATCCGCTCGAATTGCCGCGGCCTGTGAGACTTGTGGAACTCCGCCGGAGCGGCTCAATGGGGCCAATAGTGCGACGGAAGCAATCAATGCTCCCCAAACGATACTTCGCTTGCCTAAATTCTTTTTCATAAGAGATCTCCTGTAACGAAAAGCCGTGCTGTGTGCGCTGAAGAGTGATTTCAGACTTTCTTCCGCCCTTCATTTCGCGACATATTTCCTAAGTGGCATTTCCTTTTAAGCCTGAATGAACCTGAGGGTGTGAGCTCCGCTTGACACGCGCGTCAATTCCCGTTTCGCGGGCCGCGTAATGTCTGCGCGGAGCTTTACAGTTCGCGGAATAACTCGAGTAGCAAAGTCATCCGCCGCGGCGGATTTCTGTGCTACCAGAACCTGCTCGAAATGGACTCCTGTCGCAAACTGTTTAGTCCGGATGAGAATGGCGCCAATTCCAGTAATTGGACTGCTCTTTCTTGCTTGACTTCGCGAATTCGTGGGATTTTTTGTGATTGCTGCTCAGGTAGACTCCCCAAGACTTGTTCTCGTTATCATCCCAGTTGTGGTAGTCCTTGTGGCCGGAATCATAAACGCGAACCTGAACGCCGTCGTCATTAGGTCCGGGAGCGGCCATCATTGCCACCGGTGTGGCAATGGCTGCAGACAAGATCATCGTGCTGATGAAGCGGTGTGAAAAACGCATATTCTTTTCCTCCAAGCTTGCTTTGCGATTTCAATGTTGGTTCGGCAGAAGTGCAGGCAACTTCATGGGGCCCTAAGTAATAGTCTCTGTCGTCCACAAACTTGATATCGGTGGGAGCATCATGGGGGCGTGGAAGGCGGGAGTCTGTGCACTTTTGCACGTATTCCCAAGATTACGGTTTCTCGCGCACGGAGGAGCAAAACGAATCAGAGGCGCCAAACTTGCGGCTCCTACCAATACATTAGAGATCCAGGCCCGGAAAGGGTCTTTCAGAATGAAATTGGGTGATGCCGATCAGGCTTGGCGTGTGCTTCGGGGTAATTTGTTCTAGCTGTTGGGACGAGTTTTGTCCGATGACTCAGGCTTCGTCACGTTCCAGACGTACAGGAAGTTTTCGTCCGTGGCCGTCGCGACATCGCGGCCGGATTTCCGGGTCGCGCGGTTCAACGCGGAACGCACGTTCTCCTTGGTATCTCCGAGATAGGCCAAAGGGACCTTGAAGGCGACGCCTTCGCCAAGATCGTCGAGGTCGCGCAGAATCGCGGTAACGATCTTCTTGTGCTTTCCGTTTCGCGACCGAGGAACGTCCACCATGGCCATGGTCTTGAAGTGAGGTTTCGCTTTACTTGTTTTCATTGGAGTCCCCCGTACGGCAAACGTAAAACTACACTCGCGCAATCATACGCAATCTGAGCGTAGAGTACAACTAAATTCGCAATGCTAAGGCAGCCCTTCGCTCTCCGATTCGATAACGCGGGTGACGCTAGGGTCACGCCGGGTGCCACCGAAATATCGTTGAATGGCCCGCTAACGCCATCCAAAGATTTCTAAAAGATTTTCCCCGTATCGCTTGGAGGTTGCTACGGTGTGTCGAGGGAGAACAACAGATGAGAAAAACGCACCCACGTTTCGAGAAAGTTCCCGTCGCGGTGGTTGAGAAGATTCTTCAACAGCAGGAATCCTTGGCCAAACGCAACGGCAATCGCAAGCTTGCAGTTAAAAAATCAGGGAAGGCGCGATCCGGGCCGCGCGCGCAATCCAGGAAAGTAGAGGTTTTAGTGCCTTGAACATAACGAAGAAAATGAAGAACCAGACAGCCAGCCACTTCAATACCCAGGCCTTCCTTGATTCCGGGGGAGTGGCAAGGAACATTGTCGAATTCCAGCCGAAAGACACCATCTTCTCCCAGGGAGACGTGGGCAAGGACGTCCTGTATATCCAAAAAGGCTCGGTAAAGCTCTCCGTCGTGTCCAAGACCGGCAAGGAAGCCGTCGTCGCAATGCTGAAACCTGGCGACTTCCTTGGCGAGGGCGCCCTGGCAGGACAGCCGGTGCGCATCGCGACGGCCACGGCAACTGCACCTGTCACGCTGCTCGTGATTGGCCTGCAAGAAATGATTCGTGTCCTCCATGCGGAACATGCGTTCTCGGATCGCTTCATCTCCTATATGGTGGGGCGCAATATCCGGATTGAAGAAGACTTGATCGATCAACTTTTCAATTCCAGCGAGAAACGGCTGGCGCGAACTCTGCTATTGCTGGCGCGCTACGGCAATCACGAAAAACCACAATTCGTGCTTCCCAAAATATCGCAAGAGACGCTGGCGGAAATGGTCGGCACCACGCGGTCACGCGTCAACTTTTTCATGAATAAATTCAAGAAGCTGGGATTCATCAATTACGATGGTGGGCTCCACGTGAACGATTCATTGCTCAGCGTGGTCCTGCACGACTAGTGGACTGGACCTTTCAGAAGAGTCGCTCGCCAAATGTCCATGGTCGTTTTTTGTTCTTGCTTCCAAGCAAGAAATAGAAAACCACGGCGGCGGTGGCAAGCAGCACCACGATAATTGCCACCACGACGGGGTGTCCATGTTCCGCGATGAACGCAATGATTTGCCGTCCATATCGCGCGGCCAAATAAGCTAGGATCATGTATCTGGAGGTTCGGCCGAGTGCGAGCGCAGCCAGGAATGTTCTTGCCGGATATTGCATGGCGCCCGCCGCAAACAGAAATGGAACCATGGGCACTGGCGGCGGCAGCAAAGCAGGGATGGCAATAGCGCCGAACCCCCATCGCCCGAAGATCTTGCAAACTTTCTCCACATTTCGGGGCGAGAACCTGCATTCGAGCGCTTCTTTCCCTCCTTTGCGAGCGAGCCGGTAGGTGACAAAGCCTCCGATCACGGAACCCGCCGTCGCCATGAAGGCATAGTAAAGCCATAACTGCTGCTGGCGTGCAGACAAGACAATCGTTGCCACATCCAGGATTCCCGGAAGCGGAATGGGGGAATTATCCAGGAGCCCGAGGGGAATCAGACCAAGGCCGCCGAGGTGAAAGAGCCAGCGCCGCATACTCCGTACGGCCGTCGGCAGCAACGCCGCGATTGCGTGACTGGCGATCATCTCTTGTTTTCAATCTTGCTTAATTCTGGCGGGCTCCAAGCATAGCCCGCACCCGATTCTCGAAACCAGCGTGCGTTCTCGTATGCTGCCTAAGTGAGGCTCTCCAAACTACAGTCCGACGACTTTCTCCACCTGGCCGATTTTCTTTCGAATTTTCCCGCCGACCTGTTCGCCCTGTCCTTCGGCTTGCAGATTGGGATTGTTCGTCATTCGTCCAACTTTTTCCTTAACTTTGCCTTTCACTTCGTGAAACTTACCTTTGGCTCTGTCCTTTGTGCTTTGCTTCATGGATTGCCTCTCCTTTGGCACGATTTGATCTTTATGTCGCGGCGTCGAGCCTTCTAGGGCTGGTGCACCATCAAAACCGTTTCCTCGGTTTCAGCTTGATGCGAGCGAGGTCAACGTAACCCGCCGACTAGGTACACAACCAATAGAATGAGGAGCACGGTTCCGACGACCCCCAGGCCACCGCCTCTCCCCCATCTGGAGTAGCCGTAATAGCCGCCGCCTCCGCCGAACAAAAGCACCAGAAGAATAATTAGTAGTAGCATCGAAAATCTCCCTTCCATTTGCAAAAATCAAGTGTCGAGCCCGCCAAGAGATTGTCAACGCCTTGCCGGCGCTTTTTTCCACACCTATCTCGAGTCGATCGACACGCAGGCGCGCAATTGGCAGAACGATTGATGGCCTAGGCGGTCGCTTCAATTCACCCGGTTTTCCGCGGCGGTGACGACTTCTTCGACGGCAAGAATCAAATCCTTTCGGATATCCATCTCCCATCCAGGCTGAATACGCACGCGCACATCGGTCACAGATTCTCCTACAATGTGGCAAGGCATTGGGACAGGATATTGGCGGATAACGACGAGCATAACCACCGGTTTACCGAACCAAGAAGAATATACGGGCGAAAAGCCCTCCGTTCCATTAGCGATCACGTTGAACATCCTCCTCTCTTGGGGTTGGCTCCACAGGATGCACGAGTACTTCTAGCAGGGCCACAATCGAAAATCTGTCCAAATTTGAACAGATCTCACAGGTCCATCCGGAATATCGAGGTACATTGTATGAGGAGGGCTAAAGCCTCGGGACAATGCCGCGGTATTTCCCTGCCTGGATCAGCATGCTTTCTTCAGTACCTTCATCTCGTAGAGCGCACGATCCGCTGCCTGAAACAAGGTATCGATGTTTGCACCATCTTCCGGGTAAACCGCCATGCCGACGCTCACGGAAAGCAGAGGCTCCTCGCGATCGCTGCTCAATCGTTCGCAGATTCGTTTCCTGACGAGTGCGGCATCTTTTGCGCCGGTTTCCGGGAGGACAATCGCAAACTCGTCGCCTCCATACCGCGCGGCCGTATCGATCGAGCGGCAGGAAAAACGGAAGATATCAGCCAGGCGGCAGAGCGCCCGATTGCCGGCCAGATGGCCGTAGCGGTCGTTGATCTGCTTCATCCCGTCCAAATCAAACATGAGCACAGCAAAGGCGCGCCCGGTGCGATCCGAGCGCTTGATCTCAGTATCGAGTTCCTCGCTCAGTCTGCGGTAGTTTGCCAGGCCGGTCAGGGCGTCGGTCGCAGCCAGATGGCGGAGATGATCTTCCGAAGCGCGTTGTGCGGTGACGTCTTCGGCGATGATCTCGCAGCCCTCCGGCGATCCTTCCTCAGTGCCTACTTGCCGGCCGCTGAGCCGGACCTTCATGGGCGTCCCGTCCTTACGCTTCCATTCGACCTCGACCAGGTCGATGTGGCCCGATCTCCGGTAGGGCTCAAACAGTTGCGCGCGTTCGATTGGGTCGCGGATGATGTCGGTGGCCAGGTTGGCAGCCTTCAAATCTTCTTTCGAGCCATAACCGAGCATCGTCACCAGCGCCTCATTCACCTCGAGAAACTTGCCATCCACGTCAAACCGGCAGATGCCGTAGGTGGGATTTTCGAGCAGAGCGCGATAGTGCGCTTCCGAGTGCCGTAACGCCCTCTCCACCCGGTCTTGTTCCCCGCGCTGGGCCCTTCGTTCCACGGCCACCGCTACGGCAAGCGGCAGGCGTACCAGGCGTGCTTTGTCCACGCAATCGGACGCGCCATTCCTCATGAATTCGTCCACAAGTTCCGTTTCCAAGGTCTTGGTTACGAGGATGAATGGAATTTCCTGGTCCTGTTCTTGTTCTTGCAAGAGGGCCAGCGCCTGCAGCCCCGTCCAATCCGCCGTATCCGTATCCGCCAGGACAACGTCGTAGCGTTCCTTCTGCAGCCGCTCGACGAAATCTGCCCGCGTTTTGACCACATCCGCCGAAATGGCAAATTGCGCCTTCTTCAGCTCTTGCAGGTAAAGTTCCACATCGGCCAAATCATCGTCAACAATCAAGGCGCGAATCATTCGCCGCCTGTGGGCCGGAAGATTTTGTTGAGCTGGACCCCCGTGATCTTGCTGTGTTTCCTTCTGGGCTATATTATGCATGTGATTACTCCCGCCTAGTTCATCCACACCTGCCAAGTATTTTTCCGCCCAGCGAAAGGAACTCTTGGTGATGCGCTACCTTTTAGATTAGGCCGCCAAGAAATCGGCCACTGTTCAAAATGGAACAATTAATGACAATGTGTCGCTTCGGATAACAGAAAAGAACGGATTGGGCGGGCGGCGTGCAGTGAAAGTTAGAATATTGGTTACGGCGTTGGCCCGTTCGATGTTTGCGGTGGTAGGTCCGCCCGTATCAGAGCCTCCGCTTGATTCCACACATTGGGATCACATTCGATTTGCGTGTGGGGCTTCACTAAGATGCGGTCATACCAGGGATACTCGTTGCAGGCATACGGGCTGGCTTTGTACTCGAATCGAAAATTCCCAATGATCTTGGTGCGGGACGGATCGGCGGCGCGAATGGCGGACTGGCCGTGCACAAATCCATCCGGCTGATAAAAATTGGCGGCTTGAGCCACGTTCGCGGGGATCACCGCATCGTTTTCGTGAAACCTGGAGACGCTGTCCACTTGAATGGTGAGGAGCACGGGGATGCCGTCGTTTTTCAGTTCGCGCGCAACGTCGATGGCTTCCGAAGCGCCCCAGCTATGCCCGTACAGAATAATGCGCGCATTCTGTTTTTCGGCGGGTGTCAGAGTTCCATCGTGATCCGTGTCCAGAAGGCTCAGGATTTTCTTTCGGGCACTTTCTCCGCGGTAGCTCTCAAAAGTTTCCACGTCCACGCCCGAGGGGTACGCCTTGCGCAGGCGCGCCGCGAGTTGTACTTCGCTATGGACGGGATCATCGTGCCGGATGAACCCGCCGACGAAGCCCACGACGATGACGGGCGGCATCGTGCTTGCGGCCGTTGCGGGTACGGAAGGATTGCGGGCGCCAAGCGGAGGCCGCGCACCTTGTGCCGGGACAGCCTGGCTAAGCACAAGAATAGCTACGAGCGAAAAGATAGAGGCGCAAGTCAAAGTATGAATTCGACGAAATGAAATTGCGTCCCTCATAAGAGGAGAGTATCCCCGTGAAGCGTTGTCACTGTTCCAGTATCTCACTCACTCGTTGGAATGGCAGCACCGAACTCCGTATTCGGCGGCATTCGCTGCCTTAGGCGCAGGTGGGCAACGGTGTGCGGTGACGTTCGCAACATTCGTACCCTGAGCCGCCGACTGAAACGGATCCGGAGATGTCAGAGGCGGCCGAGAAGCAGGAGAATAACAACAATCACGAGGGCGAGCCCCAGTCCCCCAGTGGGTCCATAGCCCCACTCCCGGCTATGCGACCATCGCGGTAGCGCGCCCAAGAGCGCAAGAATCAAAACCACAATCAATATTGTACCAAGCATGGTTCGCTCCTTCGTTCCAGTTTGCAGCGAGTAGAACTCCGGCACTCGCTACCTTGCTGCTTCTTCAATTGATTCCCGTTGGCTTACGACCCAACGCGAATATTGGAGAAGGAATGGAAAAGTCCGAAAACGTTGAGGAGCCACAAGACTACTCCGATCACCACGATGGCATTCAGGATCGACTTGATCGTCGCTTGCATCGGGATGAAGTTATTGACCAGCCACAGCAAAACACCCACTACGATCAGCACCATCAGTAATTGAAGTATAGGCATCGACTGTTACCTCCTTATTTTCTGGGCCGCAATGCGGCCCGACCCGAGGACTTGCGCGAACTTCCGTGTTGTCCGAGAACTGTTATCGCCGGCTGGAGTGCAATGGAATCCGCTATGTCCGGTGTTGTTTCGGTTGAAGTGTGTGGGGCGTGTTTTCGCCTCGGCCGTTTTGCTTCCCCCACGCAAACGCATCCTAGAAGCATCGAAGACGAATGTCTGTTCACTTATGAACACCTTCGAATTTCGATTCGTCCCCGGAGACGCCATTCCTCAATTGCAATAACTTTTCAAAATGTTCAATAGGGGACAGCGAAAACGCCCTCATGAGTTCAAGCTGCGACCGAGGAAATACTTATGAAACGAGTTCAAGTGATCGGCACTGCAGTTCTGTTATTACTTTTCGGAACCACCACTCTCGGGTACGCAAAGCAGGAACAAAAAGAAGAAAAGCAGGACAGGCCGCAAAAACAAGCCGAGCCCGCGCAGCAGAGAAGCCAGCAGCAAGAGCAGAAGCCGGCCCCTCAACAGCGCGCACAACAGCAACAAGAGAAGCCGGCCCCTCAGCAACATGCGCAGCGACAACAGCAGAAGCCGGCCCCTCAACAGCATGCCCAACAGCAACAGCAGAAGCCGAACACTCAGCAGAATGCCCAGCGACAAGAGCAGAAGCCAAACACCCAGCAACACGCCCAACAACAGCAAGACAAACCGGCCACCCAGCAGCACGCTCAGCAGCAACAGCAAAACAAGAACAACCAGCAAATTACTCAGCGGCAGTCCAATCAACCTGTCCAGCAACAGCGCACGCAGCAACAGCAGATTGCGCAGCAAGGAGAACAGCGAGGCGATTGGCAGCAGCGCCGCGCCAAAAGCTTTGATACCGAGCACCGCACTTGGCAGCAGCGCGGCGGCTATAACGGCTACCGCATTCCTGACGCTTATTTCAGTAGTTACTATGGCTCGGGTCACTCGTTCCGCGTCTACGGCCTCCCCTTTATGGAGGTTGGCGGGTTTCCCCGTTTCCAGTACGGCGGCTATTGGTTCAGTGTCGTCGATCCGTATCCGGAATTCTGGGGAGCCGACTGGTATCAGACCGACGACGTTTACGTCGTCTACGTTGATAACGGCTATTACTTGTATGACAGCAGGTACCCCGGCCGCCCCGGGGTTGCCATCAGCATTTCGCTTTAAGCATTCTTTAAAGCGATACGGTCGTCCCCAAAAGAAGCGCCCAGCTCCATGGAACAGGGAAGTGTCTGTGGAGCTTGGCGCGCTCCTTTCTCCGAACTCTCGGCGTCAGTGTATAGAGACGAGTGCCCTCCTTTTTTCAAGTCCGCTCTACAGAAGCAAGGAATATTGTTCGCGGACTTCCCGTCCAGCAATTCATTGCGGCAAGCAATGTTTCTCACGGTATTTGAATGTTCGCGTTTTTAATCCGATCCCTGTGCTGTATTGAACAGACTCATAAAGTTCAATACGGTACAAACAGTTCAGCTCCACCTGCCAGCCAGAAACTGGTCAAAGGCGGATCTCCCTAAAGAGGAACGATGAGTTGGTCCAAAACAACGACGGCCGCGTTGCCGAAGCGCCCCGATTTCTGTGTGGCGATCAAATCCGTAGAACCGAAACAAGAGACGTGTGGTGAATCGATTTACTGGAGGGAGTTCAAATATGAAACCATTCAAAGTTGTTGCATTACTGTGTTCTTTTGCGTTGGTCGCCCTGGCATTCGCAGCGAATGTCAAGGCTGACACATTTGACAAGAAAACCGTGATCACGTTCAGCGCCCCTTTTGAAGTTCCGGGCGTGGATGCTCAGATCCTTCCGGCCGGCACGTATGTGTTCAAGGTGTTTGAATCTTTTGGAGACCGGAACATCGTCCAAATTTTCAACGCGGATGAAACGCATCTCTTTACAACGATTCTTGCCATCAACAACTTTCGCTTAAAACCGACCGAAAAAACGGTAATGACGTTCAAGGAAAGAGGCGAAGGCCAGCCGGAAGCGATTAAGGCCTGGTTTTATCCCGACAACGCCTTCGGACAGGAATTCGTTTACTCGAAGAAGCGCGCGTTGGAACTGGCAAAGATCGTCAACGAACCCGTCCTCGCGATGCCGATCGAAACGAATACCGTACCGCCCGCGGAAGTTTTGAAAAGCATAAAACTCGAAGCGATCAAACCAACTGGTGAAGAGGTTCCCGTAACTGCAGTCGTCGAGGCTCCGCCGAAGCAGGTTGCAGCAGCACCGGTTCCTGCGCCCGCCGAGAAGACGGAAATCGCACAGGCCTTGCCCCACACAGCCAGCTCCTTGCCGCTCGCTGGACTGATTGGATTGCTTTCGCTGTGCGCAGCCTTTGCAATTGTGATCTTCACAAAGGTCCTCGCGTAAATTGGAAAGTGCAGGTGAATGGATTGCAGGGGTAGGTGAGTTTGGCCTACCCTCTTGGGCGGTAGAACCCGAATTCCGGGCTACCGCTCAGAATCCACAAGGCGCCCGCATAATAAAGGGGGCAGCCAACAAATACCGGTAAAGCTCATGAATCGACATTTCGCTCGAACGTACCATTTGTTCCCGGTCTTTCTCCTGATCGTTCTCCCTTGCGTTGGCATGTCCCAACAAAACTCGCAGGCTGCGCCTTCCCATGGGGATGGATACACGATTCGGACGAGCGTCGATTTAGTTGTCTTGCGAGCGACCGTGCGGGACCATAAGGGCGCTGCGGTCGCAGGCCTCGGCATGGATGACTTCCAGGTCTTCGAAGACAAAGTCCCTCAACAAATCGAATCCTTCAGCCATGAAGATGTCCCGGTCACGGTCGGCTTGGTGATCGACAACAGCGGCAGCATGCGTTCCAAGCGCTCCGACGTGATCAACGCTGCCCTGGCCTTCGCGCGTTCCAGCAATCCGGAAGACCAGGTTTTCGTGGTCAATTTCAATGAGCATGTTTTGATGGGTCTTCCGGCAAATGTGCCGTTCGCCGGAAACGAGCAGCAATTGGAGACGGCCTTGTCCAGAAATAAGGCGGACGGCCTGACGGCGCTTTACGACGCCGTGGCCGTCGCCCTCGAGCATTTGAAACAGGGCAAATGGGACAAGAAGGTGTTGATCGTGATCAGCGATGGCGGCGACAATGCCAGCACGCACACTCTCTCCCAGATCCTTTCGATGGTGAATCAGTCGAGCGCAATCCTCTACACCATGGGGATCTTTGACGCGAACGATGACGACCGGAACCCCCGAGTTCTCAAGCAACTGGCTAGAATTTCCGGGGGAGAATCATTCTTTCCGGAGTCGCTTGACGAAATTCTGCCAATTTCCCAGCAAATCGCTCACGACATTCGCAACCAGTACACGATCTCCTATGCGCCGGCGAACAGAAAAGCTGATGGAACTTACCGCGCGATCGAAGTGAAGGCGCGGAAAACTGCGAGCCGCGGACGCCTAAGCGTCAGCACTCGCGCCGGTTACTCCGCGCCCTTGAGGCCTCCTCCGGCTAGCGACGCCATGAGCAGTCAGCCATGAGGTGCACACCCAATCGGAGAATCTCTCCTTCGGCGCGAACTCAAACCACCCTGCGATGGAGCAGAAACGCTTTCCTAATCGTTGGCGTATTGATTTTGGGTTACTGCGGATTTGTTCTGCTCGACACTAGAGTCTACCAGGCCAATGAAATCCGCCACTTTCAGCAGCAGATAAAAGATTCCAAGCCGGCTATTCCTAGCATGGGTCGCGTTCAAGAGGCGTCCTTTCATCCGTCAACTGGAAAAACATTAGGGGAAATCGAATTAACACGAATCGGTGTTACGGCGATAATCCTCGAAGGTACGGATGACCGAACCTTGCGGCGGGCAGTCGGGCACATTCCTGGCACTCCCCTGCCGGGACAGCCTGGAAATGTCGCCATCGCGGGGCACCGGGACACATTTTTCCGGGCTCTGCGCAATGTCCGCCAGGACGATGAAATCACTTTAATGACTCTCGAGGGTTCCTACCGTTATCGCGTGGACTCTATAAGTGTGGTTGGGCCCGAAGATATGCAAGTGCTGGATAATTCGGGTGGCGATATCCTGACCCTGGTGACCTGCTACCCGTTCTATTTTGTGGGGCCCGCACCAAGAAGATTCATTGTCCGCGCGCAAAGAATTTCCCAATGAAACAGGAAAGCAAGAAGCCGCCGATGCCCACCTCACCCTAGGTATCCCGAATGGAACTCTCAGGAGCCTACAGGCTCTTCCTTAGGGCAAACAAATTCTCTGAATGATAGAAGTAAGCTAAGATCAAAACGAGGCCGCAATCGGCAAAATGGGACGCCGCAACGCATTGTCATTGAATGTTTTCGCCATGATCTTGGCGCTGGCCTTGTCTTTGGGCTGGCCGAGCGGGGTTGCGGCCTACGCCGTCCTGGCGCATGAAGCGATCATTGACAGCGCCTGGGATGCCAACATACGCCCGCTTTTGTTGAAGCGTTTTCCCGATGCAACGGCTGAACAACTCAAGGAAGCGCATGGCTACGCCTACGGCGGAGCCATTATCCAGGACATGGGGTATTACCCGCACGGAAGCTTTTTCTTCAGCGATTTGACGCATTACGTGCGGAGCGGGGACTTTGTCCTCGCACTTCTCCGCGATTCCAAAGACCTCGACGGCTACGCGTTCGCGCTTGGATCGCTCGCACACTACGCCGCGGACAATGACGGCCATTCTATTGGCACGAATCGCGCCGTCCCGCTGCTGTATCCCAAGTTGAAAAAGAAATACGGCGACACGGTCACGTATGAAGAAGACAAGCTGGCGCACGTAAAAACGGAATTTGGTTTCGACGTTCTGGAAGTCGCGCAGGGCCGTTACGCCCCGGATAACTATCATGACTTCATCGGCTTTGAAGTTTCAGTTCCTCTTCTGGAGCAAGCCTTTCAGGAAACCTACGGCCTGGATCTGAAAAGCGTTCTCTCCAACGAAGACAAGGTGCTCGGTTCGTACCGCTATGACGTCAGCCGGCTCCTTCCCAAAGCGACGCGGATTGCCTGGAGCCTGAAGAAGGACGACATCCTGAAGGATCAGCCCGGCATCACGAGAAGTAAATTTCTCTACAATCTTTCTCGCGCGAGTTACCAAAAAAATTGGGGAAAGCAATATCAACCGCCCACCTTTGGCGAAAGATTTCTTGCTTTCCTGGTTCGGATTCTCCCGAAGATTGGTCCCCTGAAAGTGTTGCAGCTCAAAACGCCTACGCCTGCGGCGGAAAAGCTATTTGAAGCGAGCTTCAACACGACCCTGGATCGCTATCGGCAGTTGCTGAGCCAGGCAGGCGCCGGCCAGCTGGACTTGCCCAACGACAATTTCGACACCGGTGAAATCACGGGCCCGGGAAAATATAAGCTTGGCGATGAGACACAGGCAAAATTGCTCGACGATTTGGCGAAGCAGAAATTCAATGGCGCTTCGCCGGAGGTCCGGGCCGAACTTCTGGAATTCTTCGGGCATCCGGATGCTCCCTACGCGATGAAACGCAAGCCAAAAGACTGGGCAAAAGTTCAGGCCGACCTGGAACAATTGAAGAACGCGCCTCCACCGGCCACGACGGCGAGTACGAATGATCTGATTTTATCCGACCCTTCATCCGAGTGAGGCGCTTTGGACTTTGAAACGCCAGCTATGAGAAAGATGAATGAATGACCCGCTTTCTCTCCTGCATATGGGACGATCCTGAATGTGGCGCCTTCAACAAAGATACGGAACGCCTCTTCGCCTACCACCAGGCCACCAAGCACACCTATCATTCCGTCCGCGCCAATGCGCGCTACCTCGATTGGCACAATCAGCCTGACCCATTCCGCGCCTATGAAGGCGTCACCGCCATCCTTCTTCCGCCTGACCCCGGTTTCCCGAATGCTGGAACATTTGCCGCCATGGCCGCGCTTGCGGAAAAAACAAAACTACATGCCGGGGACACGTCTGCACATCGCGAAACAATTCAACTGGACTCGAACTGGCTCAGCCGTTTTCTGTGGCACTCGATGGCGGTCAGCGCCTGGAAGAAAGTTCCAGGCTCAGGCGCCCGCTACAGCCTGCGCGTGAATCCCTCCTCCGGGAATCTCCACCCGACGGAAGCACACATAGCACTGCGCTCATTTGCAGGAATGGAGGATGGTTTATATCACTACCGCGCGGATCGGCACGCCCTCGAGCTTCGGAGCCGCGGCGCCTGGACGCGGCAACTTGCACGCGCTCTCGAGATTCCCTGGTCGGCGGAGTCGCCGCTGATCGTCGGGCTCACTTCGATCTTTTGGCGCGAAGCCTGGAAGTATGGGGAACGCGCTTATCGGTACTGTTGCCACGATGTGGGCCACGCAATCATGGGCGCACTTCTGTCTGCGCGCGCATTGGGACTGCCCGGCGGCGCGGTGGCCCATTTCAGCGACGTTCGCCTGGCTCGCGCCATCGGTTTGGCCGAAAGCGACGAAGCTCCCATGGCGTTTCTTGTGTTTCCAGCGCAGAACACTTCGACTGGACTTCCCGTCCAACCCATCGAAAACGTCGCAGGAATTCCAAATGAATTATCCGCGGAAGAAGTTCGCTATGAGATGCTTCTCGGGATGCACTCCTCGACGGTCCTGCCCGACCCTGCGGGACTGCTGCCGCGCGTTTCCACTGCAATTCAAGGAATCGCCGGCGGCAAGTCGACTTTGTCACACCTGTTGCACGATGCTCCGCTGGGAGTAACAGTGCGCCGGCGGCGCTCGGCGCTTGATTTTGATGCGCGCACGCCGCCCATGGAACGCAGGGAGCTGGAACAGCTTCTGGATTTTGCGACCAGGGACTGGCGCGCCGACTGGCGCGGAAATTTTGGCAGTGAGGCGACACAGGTCGAGAGAGGAGCAGATTTCGTCGCGCTCTACCTGTACGTTCATCGCGTGCGCGATTGCGAGCCCGGCGTCTATCGCTGGGACCAGGCAAGCCGAAACCTCGAACAGCTACACGCCGGCAATGTCCAGCGCGTCGCGGCTTTTCTCAGCCTCGAACAATCGCTAGCGGGAAACTCATGTTTCACAATTTCCATGATCGCGGATTTGGCCGAAGCGGGGCGCGTGTACGGCAACCGTGGCTACCGCTACGTATATTTTGAAGCAGGCGCAATCGGGCAACGGCTCTACGTTGGGGCGGAAGCGCTGGGCTGGAACGCCACCGGCATCGGCGCATTCTACGACGACGATGTTCACCGCTATTTGGGCTTCCTCGAAGAGGGAACGAGTTCTGTGGACGCGTCAGTTCGCGAAGCAGAAAAAGCGACGCTCGTCATGCTGGGTTCCCCGGCATCCCGTGCGGGGGCGGAGAATCGAGACTCGCTGGAGACCGCTCCCGTGATTTCCGAATCCCGCGAAGAGCACCCTGCAAATCAAGAACAACTCCCGGAGCAAAAAGACGACGCGCTGCCTCCCAAAGATCCGAGCAAACTCCCGCGCCAGGTCATCTATCACTTCGCTGTCGGCCGCGCCATTCCCGACCCGCGGCTGGAGGCCTGAACCTGCATGATCGGCATCCTGGTGTGCGGGGACAATCACTTCATTGTCAGCGGCCCGCTGCCGGATCGAGCGACCGCACTGGCGCTGGCGCATCATTGGTCGATCATACAAATCGGGCAAGCGACGCCACCCTCCTTGCGGAGTTGGAGCATTGTCACGCGCGCGTTCCGGGAAGATCTGGAGTGGGCGGTGATCGTGCCGGGCGAAGGCGAGATCACTCCCGCAGTGGCGCAGCTACTCAAAGAATTGTCTGCAAAAGGAATCGCGATTCGCGCGGGTTGAAACCCGGGAACGCCAATCGGGAGATTGGCGTTCCCGGAAGTGCGCCGCTACTTGATCTTTACGTATTTCCTCAACCGGTGCGGACCAACGTCCGCCGCGTAGATCGTCCCTTTGTCATCGGCCACGATTCCTGACGCGCCGGAAATGCGGTTCACGTCCGCCTGCGCCAGATCAGGGTCGGGAATGAAGGCCGCGAGCGAGCCGTCCTTGGCGCTCCCGACGGTGATGCCCCTCAAATAGCCTGGATTGACCATCGAATTCGATTGCGAGTCGCTCACGTAAAGCGTGTCGTCTTTCGCGATATACACGGCGCTCGGGCGGCCAAATTGTTTCCACGCGACGATGAATTTTCCGTCCTGGTCGAAGACCTGGACGCGGCTGTTGCTGCGGTCGGCGACGTACACGTAATTATGGGAACCGCCGATGGAAATGTCGTGGGGCTGATCGAACTCGCCGGGTCCCGACCCGTGATGTCCCCAGGTATTGATGAACTTGCCGTCCTTTGAAAACTTCACGACGCGGTCATTCTTGCCATGGCCGTCGGTCACAAAAATATCGCCATTGGGAGCAATGGCGATGCCGGACGGCTGATCGAACGTATCCGGACCATCTCCCTTGACGCCTTCCTTGCCGAGGGTCATGAGGACCTTGCCGGTGGGGCTGAGCTTGAAGACCTGGTGGCCGCGCACGACGCCGTTCGCGTCTTTCGCCGACATGCCGAGCACGGTCTCGCTTGCATTCGCGTCGCTCGCCCAAATGTTTCCCTGGCGATCGACCGTAAACCCGTGAGGGAATGCGAACATCCCGCCGCCAAAGCTCGTCAGAAGTTTTCCCGACGGATCGAATTCCAAAATTGGCGGGTCAGTGCGGCCGACGCACGTGGCGGCGCCGGCAGGTTCCGTGTTGAAGCACCGATGAAAAACCCAAATGTTCCCTTTGGGATCGATGTCCGCCCGGATCAATTCGCCCCAGTGGCCGCCGTTCATGCTCATAGGAAGAGTCGGCCAGCCCTCCACGAGGCGATAGGGATTCGGGAGGTCGGCTTGCTTGGGGTATATAGTTTGTTGGGCGCGCGCCACGGGTCCCCATGTGGCCACGGCAACCAGCGCAGCGATCAGCGTGAGTTTCGTTCGACCTGCAAGTGTCACCGGAACACCTCTCGCCGGACATTCGTCCGGAGGGATCGCCGCATCCATTTTGAATAAATGCGCGAAGGAACGTCCATCAGAATAAGCACTCTTATACACCAACACCATTCGACAGTGAACCCAGCAGAAACAGCAGCTAGCCAAACCGAAAAACAACGATTCCTTTTCCGTTGGCGAGATGTCCTTGCTGCGGGGAGGAGTGGAAGAGGGGTTGCGCAGAAGTTGCCCTGGAGAAATGCGCGCCGTCCAGGACAAGCAGCCTGCGATCAAGACAAATCACTAATCTTGGATAGGTCTGACGTAGGGTGAAAGTTTCATGACCTACGAAATAGTCATTTCATTCCCTCAACTCGCCGCCGGAGTTATCATCTAAGGTAACAAATCGAGGCCCATTAATATCTTGACATGTCTTCTTTCACGGTGATAAAGCCTCCGAGTACGTCGGTGGATCACTCGTCGGGGGTGCCAGGATGGTTTTTCTTAAGCAAATACTTAGTTTATTCCACGTCAATGCGTCAAGAACGATGCAGGCGTTGTGTTTGAGTGTAGCCGCGTTTCTGGTAAGTGTTCCCCTGTTTTCACAAGGCAATCTTGGCCGCATCACAGGGACGATTACTGACCAATCCGGCGGCGTCATTGCCGGCGCCACCGTAACCGTCAATGACGTGGAACGAGGCGTTTCCCGGACGCTGACTACGGGCGACTCGGGGGAATACAACGCTCCCAACCTTTTGCCAGGCTCGTACGCGGTGCGCGCCGAGGCCAAGGGGTTCAAGGCTGTGCGGCGCGAGAATATTTTGCTGGAGGTCGGAAAAGAAATTCGCGTGGACCTTGCCCTGCAACCCGGCGAAGTTTCGCAGACGATCACCATCACCGAGGCTGCTCCCATGGTGGAAACCACCAACGCCACCCTCGGCGGGACGCTCAGCAACGAAACGATCAACGATTTGCCGCTGAATGGGCGCAACTACATCAATCTGCTCACCCTGCGGCCGGGGATGAACGTTTACGCCGGCGGCGGGAGTTTCACGCGCTCCGCCAATGGCACCCGCGCGGAGGACATCGGCTACCTTGTGGACGGATTGAGAAACGATGATTCCTTTACGGGCTCGAGCGTTCTCAATGCCGCCATTCCCGCGGGCGATTCGTCCACTTCCCTCCCCATTGACGCCATCCAGGAGTTCAATACCGAGCAAAACCCGAAGGCCGAATTTGGATGGAAGCCCGGCGCCATCGTCAATGCCGGATTGAAGTCAGGCACCAACGCGATTCACGGCACCGCATTTGCATTCGGCCGAGACACCTCGCTCGATGCCCGCAATTTCTTCGACCCGGCGCCGACTCCCAAGGCAGCCATCGGCCTCGAGCAGTTCGGCGCCAGCCTGGGCGGAGCCGTCAAGAAAGACAAGCTTTTCTACTTCGTGAACTATGAGGGACAGCGCTACAACGTAGCGGACACACTCACCGCTACGCCTCCGGTTACGGTTGCCATGCCTTCTGCGGGAGGCGCAGGAGCGGGACTTTGCACCAACTTGGCTGCCGGCAATTGCCAATTGAGCCTCGTTGACGCCTGTAACGATGTCGGATTTGCGAATGTGACCCCGCTCAGTGCGCGCATCGCAGGCCTCAACGTGGACTGTTCCGTGAAGCCCACGAACTATACTCCCGGCGCGAACGAGTCTCTCTTCCCCACGAACCTGGGACTGGGAGGCAGCAATTCCGAGATCCTCGGCATGGTCAGCACAAGTTCGCAGGACAATGGCGTAGCCAAGGTTGATTACCACATGAACGATCATCAGTCGTTTTCGGGCATGTACTTTCGCGGCGTCGGCGGCGGGTCCTGGCACGATCAGGCCTGGGAAGTGGGAGTACCGGGCTCCGCCCAGCAGCCATGGATGTCCGATTTGTGGGGCTACATTCAACTGGGCTCAGGTTCTTGGACTTGGACGCCGAATTCGACGCTCGTGAATGAATTCCGTGTGGGCTACTCCTACTACAGCCAACCGAGTGTTTCGAACGACTCCACGGTGAACCCACTCTCCTATGGCATCAATACGGGCGTGACCGATCCGCGCGAATTCGGCTTCCCGCTCATCCAAATCAATCAACTGAACGGAGCTACCTTCAAATTGGGCGGCAACTGGCCCAAGTACAATGGCCCCGATGGCAGCTTGCAGATTTTGGAGCATGTCTCGATCTTACGCGGTAAGCACGCCTTCAAGTTCGGCGGAGAATTCATACGCGACACTTCCAATCCATTTGTCACCATGAATGCCAAGGGACTCATCAAATTCCAGGATTTGGAGAGCTTTCTGACGGGCAACGTGCGGCCAGCCGGCTCCCTCATTCAGGCCGGTGATCCTCAGCGCTACTTGCACGATTACTCGTACGCCGCCTTCGTGCAGGACGACTGGAGGGTGACGCCAAAACTCATCCTGAACCTCGGTGTCCGCTACGAACTGACCACGGTGCTAAAGGACCGCAACAACCAGCTGGGTAATTTCGACCCGAACTCGGCAACAGGATTTGCCCAAGTGGGCGTCGGCGGGTTTAGTACTCCCTACAATGGGGATCACAACAATTTCTCTCCCCGCGTTGGCTTTGCGTGGGACGTGCGCGGGGACGGCAAAACAGTCATCCGCGGCGGCGGCAGCATCATGTACGAGGAGATTCCCCTTATTAGCCTAACCGCCGTGGGCAACCAGCTTGGATTGAATCAAATCCCAACGGGCGCGACGCAGATTTTTTGTTCGGCAAACCCCTGCGTGAACGGCAGCACACAGGTCATGCGCGCGGGACCGGGCAATATGGGCGCGCTGAATGTGGGAGCGGATGGCGGCGCGCTTTCGGCGGGCTGGCAGGCCCAGACGGCGGCCTGCGTAAGCGCGGGGACCACTGCCTGCGGGACCATCTTTCCGCAGAATATCTTCCAATTGCAATGCGGCGACGCCCAGGGCCCACCGGACGGCTCATTCACGGACCCTGCTCCTTGCAACATAGAGGCTTTAGATCCGAATCTGCGGACGCCCTATATCAGTACCTGGACGCTGACCATCCAGCGAGCGATAACCAACAACTTGTCCTTGGAAGTTGCCTACGTCGGCAATCACGGCACGAAATTACTAGGTTTCGCCGACGTCAACCAACCGCCTTTGGGCTCTTCTTACCCTGCTGGAGAAATCTCGTTTTGCAACACGACTATTGCAGATCCGACTGGCGCGACTACACCGTTCGCCTGCGATCCGAGCGAGGCAAACGTGAATCAAACCGCCCGCCCCCTCTTCAGCAAGTTCCCGTACATAGGGGAGGTCGACCGTTTGTCAAACCAGGACGCTTCCAATTATAACGGGCTGCAGGTGACCCTCACCCAACGGCCCACCCACGGTCTTTCATTTCTGGCGGGATACACCTACTCCCACGCCTTCGATACCGGTTCGAACAATTTCAATGACATTCAGCTGCCGCCCGATAGTTCCCACCCGACGAGCGGTGTTTACGGTCAAAGTTTGTTCGACATCCGGCATCGCTTCACTCTATCTACTACGTACGCCATTCCGGGGAGAAAGTGGCTGGGGCAGCTTCTCGAGGGGTGGGAGGTTAACTCTGTCGTGACCCTGCAATCGGCCTCGCCGTGGGGCGTTCAAGACTTTACCAACGATTTTAGCGGGACCAATCAGGTGAACGAACTCGACACTTTTGGCCAACCTTGGAATTTCGTCGGGAATCCTGCCGACTTTACGGCTGGAAGGGCAGTACCCATACCTTGCTGGTCAGGGTCGGGGGCCTCGGCTATACCCGGGTGCACGATTCCTACCGGCGCAATTACCGCAAGCAACCCATTTGGCGCGCCTGCCGCGTGCGTGAATGCGGTGGGAACCAATATCGGCGAACTGAACACGCTCGACAGCGTGGGTTGTTACGTGAGCGCGAACGGACGATCGGTCCTGATTCCGCCCGCGTTAGGGACTATAGGCAATGCCAGGCGCAACATGTTTCCAGATTTGGGATTCAGGGACTGGGATTTGTCCTTGGTTAAAGATACGAAAATCAAGGAACGCATCACTGCCCAATTCCGCGCCGAATTCTTCAATGTTCTCAATCATGCGAACTTTTCCGATCCCAACGGGCCGGCAAACGCCGGCTTCAACGATCCTTCGACGGGATTTGCCGGCAATTTCGGCTGCGGCTGCAACACACCCGACCAGGCCGCTCCCAATCCCGTACTTGGGACGGGAGGCGCACGCTCGATCCAGCTTGGGTTCAAGCTAATTTTTTGATCGGACAAAACGACACAAGCTTCCGTTTCTACACGCTAACTTACGGGGCCTATTTAGGCATCAGCTGCTGGATGACATCCGGAGAATCGATTTTCCAATCGTCCGCGAGGACATAGACTGTTCGCAAAATCGTTTCGGTGCGGTGGTCGAGGTCGATCGGAATCGCGGCGAAATCGAGAGCGACGGCATCCAGAATCTTGCGTGGAATTTTCAACGGGCGGAATGTGGATTCGGTCACGAGCATGGCCCCGCCCCATGCGAATTCAATCCGATAGGTTCCCAGCTGCCCGCGGACTTCGAGCCAGGTCTTGTGGATTTTGCAGCGGCCGTGGATCGGAGTGTGCGGCAGGACGAGGGACAGCGTCTCGCGCCGCAGGCCGATGAGGCCGGCTAATTCCTGGATGTTGAATTCCCCGCTGAAAATCCCCGTACCCCTGTCGCCCTGGTCGGCCCAGGTCTCGTCGCCGCCCACTGCGGAGACCGAAGTGAAGAGGTCAACGTCCCGCATCGCTTCGGAATACAAAATGGCCGGAACCTCGTCGATGGCTACCTCGCGGCCGTCACGGTAGAAACGCACCTGGTCGGATCCGATAAAGAGGTTGATGCCCGCTCCCGATTGCTCGCCTAGAGCACAGTCAAGAAGTGCAGGATCGCGATCCGGCGGCAGGTCGACGTAAAATTCCACGCGCATGTTCCAGGGATCAAGTTTTTTCGTCGGGACATTTGCGCCGTCAAAATTTGTGGCCATGAGCCTGTAGTCCCAGCCGCGAGCGCGGCACAGGCTGGCGAACTGGTGCTGGCGCATCACGACTTTGGCGAATCGATTGGAATACATTTTGGTCCGGCGTTCGTCCTCCGTGACTTCGTAGAACTCGCGAAATGCCTGGCGAAACGGCTGGCGGATTTTTGCCGCGAAGATGCGTTCGCGCCACCGCTGAACTTCCGCCGCATCGGAGGCCAGCGGATGCCAGAGCCGCACCGTCTGCGCGGCGCTGAGATCGACCGGGTTCCCGGATGCATCAACCACGTCCTGTCCCGACCAAATTCCCGAACGCTCCCAGCCTTGCTCGTTCCGGAAAACCCAGATCACCCTGCGGCCGAGGTATCCGAGCAAAGGATGCTCGACGAAGTATTTTCGCCAATGGGCCAGCGGCATGCCCCTCGGCAAAATAAACGAGGATTCCAGACGGGTCCGCTGGGCGAGATAAATCTGCTCGAGTTCCTTGGCCAATGAAGCTACGGAGCGGACTTCCTTGGGAAACGCTTTCTTGACGTGCGACGGGGCAGCCTTCACTAGTTTTCCTTCCGCGCTGTGCCAGGCGACTGCAACCTTTCCGTCGTCGCCGAGATGGACAATCGCTCTTGCATCGCCAATGTCGATTGCCGCCTCGCCCTGCGCGTCAAGCCCGTAATGGGCTACTGAAATGTCTTCGAGTTCATTGACCGTCAAACCGCTGCGCTCCGCCGCTTGCTGCAGCGACTTTTCAATCAGTCGGCGCGCGACGGTGTATTTCACCTTCGCGCGCAACCGCGTCAGTTGCGAGACGGCCTCGCTGCAATCCATCGCACCGAGCGCCTGCGCGCACGCGAATCCGACTTTTTGCGAAACGGCGCCGAGCAAGGGAATTTTCCGGAGGCAGGCAATTCCAAAATCGGCGATGGCCAGCGCTGCTTCGCGATCGTCGCGCTGACCCAGGCACCAGATAATTCCTTTTTGGTACGACGAGTCCTCGATAGGAGATCTCGCTTCAGACGGCTGACCCGGCGTGGGGCCGAGCGCCAACCAACGCACCATCGCGGGGAAAACTTCAGCCTCTCCCAGGACGGTAATCAGCTCGCGCGACCTCTTCTTCCACTTCGCTCCCGGGACGGTTTGCTCGAGGCTGCGGCAGTGTTCGAGCAAGCCTTCCCAGCCCGCCCGCGCGATCTCCTCCTTCGTTTGGATTTCGTCGAACACGATCTGCGACCACGGGCCGCGCCCTGGATCGAGTTGCTTCTCTCCCTCCACGCGGATCAGTTCCCCGATTACCTCCCTGAATTCCTGGTTTCGCGGCTCAATTTTTCCGCTCGGACTGGGAGCCAGGCGCAAATGGATTCTCCGCAATTCCGCGCGGATTTCGTCGGTCACCTGATCGCGCGCAATCGTCGAGATAAGCGGCCGGATTGGAAAAAACATGTGCGCCATCTCGCCCATGGACCCGCAATACTCGCCGAACAGGTGCAACACCAGTTGTGTCGGCAGCGGCTTCGGCACCCGCGACAATGCGATTTGGATCCCCTCCGACAAGGTATTGCAGGCGTTGTAGTTTTTCGCCAGATGCGCCTCGGCCCGCAACCAATCGAAGGATTGGGTGAGAAACGCGTGGAGAACCGGGGGCTCGGCGCGACCCAGTTCAATAATCGCCGGATTATTCTTCTTCCACGCCTCTGTTTCGCGCCTCATTTGCTCCGCGGTCTGGAAGGCCATAGGCCGCGTATTGCTGGTGGCCACGATCATTTCGTAGATGGCCAGCGCTTGTTTTTCGGTTTCGGTCATCGCATCCGCTCCGGCAGGGTTTGCGCGTGCCACAGTTTACAGCTTTCGATTCCCTGCCAGCCGAGGCATTTTCGAAGCTTTGGTAGAAACTCAATTTGCTCTGGAAGCTGCCCGTTCATATTTTTGTGTGGGCAGCTGGATGTTCCGCCCAGACCCGACCGGATCACTGCCGATCCCCACACCCGCAGTTGCGTTGACGATGGATGAGACCTCTGTTAGACTCCGGAAAATGGCCCGAACCGGAAAACCGACAAAACGCGTAAGACATGGAGCAAGCGCTCCATCCAGAAACCGTAAATTATTGAAAAGTAAGGAAGATAGCAAAATCGCCGCGCACGCCGAAGCTGTTCGCCAGATGGTGGACCCACAATTCGAACAACAATTAAAGACGTATGAAGTGGCCGTTCAGCACTTCCACCAACAAAAATTTGTGAAGGCGAAAGAATTGCTCGAAAAGGTACAAGCGGGCCCGAGCAAGGAATTGGCGGATCGCGCGCGCGTTCATCTGCGAATTGTTGAGCAGCGTATGGCCAAACAGCCCGCTCCTTCCGTGCGCACGCCGGAAGAGCACTACCAGGCGGGCGTGGCCATGATGAATCTGGGACGCTGGGACGAAGCGCGCGAACATTTGCTGCGCGCGCGCAAGCTGGCGCCCAAGGCCGATTACGTTTTCTACGCGATGGCTGCGCTGGATTGTCTGACCGGAGAAGCCGAATCGGCGATGGAAAATTTGAAAGTCGCGATTCAGTTGCGTCCGGAAAATCGCTACCACGCCCGCAACGACGAAGACTTCGCGTTTCTGCAGGAAGATCCGCGCTTCACCGAATTGCTTTACCCCGAACGCGAAGCCTCCGGCGCTTGAATCCAGTTGTGCCGCAACCTCGCTCCATAGCGATGCAATCCCGATGAAAAAAAGAGCGCGAAAACCAGGCGTGGGCCCCGGCGGAGTGCGCGTGGTCGCAATCGGCGGCGGCACCGGGCTTTCGATGCTGCTGCGCGGGCTGAAGCACTATGTGGCGCGCCGGCGGCAGGAGTCGGAACGCCATCCGATCAGCGACCTCGCCGCGATTGTAACGGTCACCGACGACGGCGGAAGTTCGGGCCGGCTGCGGCGCGAATATCGCGTTCTCCCGCCGGGCGACATTCGCAATTGCATGGTCGCGCTCTCGCAGGATGAAGCCCTACTCGGGCGTCTGTTTCAATACCGGTTCCATGAGGGTCGCGGCTTGCGCGGGCACAGTTTCGGAAATCTTTTCCTCACGGCCCTCACCCATGTGACCGGCGATTTTGCCGAGGCCGTTCGCGTCAGCGGAGAGGTTCTGGCCATTCGGGGACGAATTTTTCCCACGACGCTTGAGAATGTTTCGCTGGAAGCGGTGATGACGGACGGAAAAATTGTCTTGGGCGAAACGAGCATCGCAAAAAGCGGAAAAAAAATCCGCCGCCTGAGCCTGCGTCCCCGCCGCGTCCGCCCGCTTCCCGAAGTGCTGGACGCAATCAACCAGGCAGACTTGATTCTGATCGGCCCCGGTTCTCTCTACACGAGCATCCTGCCGAATCTTCTGGTTTCGGGCGTGGCCGAAGCGATCGAGAAGTCCGCCGCGACGCGGGTTCTGGTCGCGAATCTGATGACGCAGCCGGGGGAGACGCAGGGTTATTCGCTTGCCGACCACGTGCGCGTCATTTACAGCCACACGCGGCGGAAACTCTTCGATTGGGTTGTGGCAAGCAATCAGCGCATCTCTCCGGAAGTGGCGCTGCGTTACAGCAGGCGCGGGGCCGAGCCGGTACGCGTGGATATCCCAGAGCTGCAACGCATCGGCGTGCGCTGCTTGCTCGACAATTTGCTCGAGGAGCACGGCGTCGTGCGGCATAACGCGGCGCGTATTTCGCAGCTCCTGATCGAGGAATTTGTCGAACGCCGCCCTCCCGCCCACTGAACCACATCCATATCCGTCGCTCGCCAATTGTAAATCTTGTTTCCCGATACAACTTGACCGGTGGAATGCAAGTCTTTCGTAGCGCCGACATCTTGCCGGCAATTTTTCTCGCGTCCCAATATTGCAAGAATGCCGGCGAGACGCCGGCGCTACAAAACATCGCGCGCCGCCTAAATGCATGGCGTGGCCGCCAAATTCTTAATCCTTTGTGAGACATCTAGGGCAATTCCTTTCCTTGCGCCGCGCGCGGTTTGATTCGTATACTGGCCAAGTCGGGTCCTCTGTCCGAAATATTTTTGGAGGACGGACCGGCGTCAATGCGTGGGTGTTGTCCTGCTGGTTGCGAATGCGGCCCGCCGGGTTGATGAGGAGTGTTTTTATGGCCACGCTTGCGGTACACAACGAATTCAATGTCTACGAATCCGCCGATGCGCGCTTTGAAGCAGCCGCGCGAAAACTGGGCCTCGAAGATGGTCTGTACCGCTTCTTGAAATATCCGAACAAGGAAATCACCGTTTACATTCCGGTGATTCTCGATACCGGACGCCTTGAAGTGTTCATCGGCTACCGAGTGCATCATTCCATCGTCCGCGGACCCGGCAAGGGCGGCATTCGATTTGCACCCACCGTGACGCTGGATGAAGTTCGCGCGCTGGCCAGCTGGATGACCTGGAAGTGCGCGGTCGTTAACATTCCTTTTGGCGGCGCAAAAGGCGGAGTGATTTGCGATCCAAGCAAATTATCTCATGGCGAGCTGGAGCGCATTACGCGCCGCTATACCGCTGAGCTAATCGAATGGTTCGGCCCCGAGCGCGATGTGCCCGCTCCCGATCTCGGCACCAACGAGCAGACCATGGCCTGGATCATGGACACCTATTCCATGCACGTGCGGCACACCGAGACCGCCGTCGTCACCGGCAAGCCCATCGATCTCGGCGGATCGCGCGGCCGCCACGAAGCCACGGGGCGCGGCGTGCTCATCAACTGCGACAGGGCGATTTCCAGATTCCGGATGCTGCGCGTGAATACCCGCGTCATTGTGCAAGGCTTTGGCAACGTCGGCTCGATGTCGGCGAAGCTTCTGTATGAGGCCGGCTACAAAATCGTCGGCGTTGCCGACGTTCACGGAGCGCTCTACAACGAAGGCGGTTTTGACATTCCAAAGGTCATCGATTGGGTGTACGGCCAGAATAAACCCCTTCCGGATTTCCCCGGCGGCGGCGCCAAGATGAGCGCGAGCGAAATCCTTTTCCAGCCGGCCGAGCTCGTCATCCCCGCGGCCGTGGAAAATCAGATTACTTCCGAGAATGCGCACCGGTTGCAGGCCCGCATCTTGTGCGAAGGCGCGAACGGTCCTTGCACGGCGCTGGCGGACGAAATCGTGGACCGCAAAGGTATCTTCGTGATTCCCGATATCCTGGCCAATGCCGGCGGCGTCACGGTGAGCTATTTCGAGTGGGTCCAGGACCGCCAGGGATTTTTCTGGACCGAGAAGGAAGTGAATGACCGCCTGAGAGAAGTGCTCGAACACAGTTTTGAGGAAGTCGTGCGCTACGCCGAAGTCCATCAAGTGAATAATCGCGTTGCCGCGTACATGCTCGCGATCGACCGCGTCGCTTTTGCGCTGAAGGAACGTGGAATTTACGCCTGACAGGAGTACTATATCGCCGCCCGCCCGGAGGCTTCTCGAAACCCGATCCCGGACGGCAAGTTACGAAGACACGAGGTTTTAAGCAGCCGCTACTAACCGATGATTGCCGATTCTATTTCTCCGGGAAACGTGAAGTCCGAGGACGAACACCGCCGCGACATTTGCACGGTGGGCCGGTGGATTCACTCCCGTGCGTTCGTCGTCTCCACCGACGGGAATATTTCCGTGCGCCTCGATTCGCGCCGCGTTCTCACCTCTCCGACGAGCATGAGCAAGGGCATGATGGTCCCGGACGATCTGGTGATCACCGACCTGCAGGGCCGGAAATTGTCCGGGCGCCGCGAAGCTTCCTCGGAACTGGCGATGCACAATTTAATTTACAATCGCCGGCCCGATGTTCACGCGGTCGTCCACGCGCATCCTCCGACCGCGACGGCGCACGCCGCGGCGGGAATTCCCCTCAATAAGGCGCTGCTCAGCGAATTGATTATCGCGCTCGGCTGCATCCCGGTCGCGCAATACGGCACGCCCGGGACGCAGGAACTTTCCGACGCGCTCGAGCCCATGGTGCAGCATTACGACGCGATTCTGCTGGCCAATCATGGCGTCGTGACTTGCGGCCCCGATTTGCTGACCGCTTTTTTCCGCATGGAAACCGTGGAGCATTTCGCTCAGGTGTCCTACATGACGGAGTTGCTGGGGAAACAAGTCTTGCTTTCTGGGCGCGATGTGGAAAAATTGCTCGTCGCGCGCGCCCGCTACGGCACGACGACCGCGTCCACGGTGCTTCCTGGCTGTCCCGTGACAAGCGACGACTCGGAGAACGGCGGGGGGCGGCCGGAACGCATCTCGGTCACGCGCGAAGAACTCGAAGCGTTGATCGAAGAAGCGGTGCGCAAGGACCGCGCGCTGCGATAAATTTTGTTCAGCTGCGGTTGAATTTCAGGCCATCGGATTTTTCAGCAGTCGCGCCGGCCGGAATGTTTTGACGGCCGGACACGGAGGAAAAAAGCATGGGCGAAGCACTCGGCATGATCGAGACCCGCGGCCTGGTCGCGATGATTGAGGCCTCGGACGCGATGGTCAAGGCGGCCAAGGTCACGCTCGTCGGCTGGGAAAAAATTGGTTCGGGCTACGTGACGGCCATGGTCCGCGGCGACGTTGCCGCGGTGAAGGCCGCGACGGACGCCGGCGCCGCCGCAGCGCGGCGCGTTGGCGAACTGGTGGCCGTGCATGTCATCCCACGGCCGCATCAGTCGCTCGAGGACGTGCTTCCCATAGGGAAGACGGCTGTCGCCGCTGGACATTAAGAATGTGGGCCGGCGTCGCGGCTTCGCTCGCGGCGCGCAGAATGGCGGCGTGTCGCCGAGCGCTGCGTGATCGCGTCTCTGATCGTTTCGCGCGTTTTGCACGGTCACCGCCGTTGTCTCTTCTGAATTGTTTTACGCAATTTTGGTATAGAGGTTGTTGTTGGCTTCATGATTCTCGCACGCATTGTCGGCACGGTGGTTTCGACGCGCAAGGATGCGCGCCTGGAAGGCAAGAAGCTTCTCGTCGTAAAGCCGGTCTCGCCGCAAGGCGACGATGAATCCGGCTACATGATCGCCGTCGATACGGTGGATTCCGGATTCCGCGAAACCGTCCTGGTCGTCACCGGCAGCTCCGCGCGCAACGCCGCCGAATGCAAGGACCGCCCCGTGGATGCCGCGATCGTTGGCATCGTCGATGAAGTGATGCTCGACGCTCTGCACGAAGCCGAACTCGCTGCCACGAGGAAGAAATAACATGCTCCTCGGACGCATCATCGGCAACGTAGTCTGCACCATGAAGGACCCCGCGCTCATCGGCCAGAAATTCCTGATCGTTCAGCCGCTCGACCGCCAGGGCCGCGACAAGGGCCGCCCGGTTATCGCTCTCGACGCGGTCGGCGCCGGCGCCGGCGAAACAATCTACTGGTGCCGCGGCAAGGAAGCCAGCTTCCCGTTCCTCCCAGCCAATTTGCCCACCGAAGCCACCATCGTTGGCATCGTCGATTCCGTGAATATTCCGGTGAACTAGACTCCGGTCTGCCTCTTCTGCCCAATTTTGATTCCAAATTTTGTTCTTTCAAGTTCTTGCATTGGACCCTACACTTCCCCGCATGCTGATTGGCCGCGTCATTGGCGATGTGGTTGCCACGCAGAAAGTCCCTTCCCACGAAGGGCGCAAGATCCTGGTCGTCCAGCCGCTGCATCTCGACGGCACGGATCGCGGCGATCCCGTCCTCGCGCTCGACGCCGTGAGCGCGGGCATCGGCGACCGCGTGTTGCTCACCACCGAAGGTTTTTCCGCGATGACCGCCGTCGGGCGTCCCAACTCTCCCATCGACTCCGCCGTCATCGGAGTGATCGATTCGTTCGATTTGCACGAGGTTTGATTTCGCGACATGAATCCACACATGAACACAGATGGACACTGACAGAGTGTGATCAAATTTAAGATCAAATTTGGATGGCCTGTCGCGCTTGGCCCTGCCGCGCCGTTGCGTTGACACTCCGCCAGCGCGCCGCCATAATCGCGAGCGGGTAGAGACGACATGATCGCTCAGCTTCGCGGAACGCTCGGAGATAAACGGCCGAACCAGGTGCTGGTGGATGTGGGCGGAGTCGGCTACCTCGTGCACATTCCGCTTTCGACGTTTTACGCGCTGGGCGACCTCCATGCTAACGTTACGCTGTTGATCCATACGCAAGTGCGCGAAGACGCGATTTCTCTCTATGGTTTCCTGAGCGCCCGCGAAAAGCATTTGTTCGAGCTGTTGATTTCCGCTTCCGGCGTGGGGCCGGTGCTGGCGCTGAAAATTCTTTCCGGCATGAGCGTGGACGATCTGGTGCCCGCGGTCCGCTCGGGCGATCTGGCGCGGCTGACGCGCATTCCCGGCGTCGGCCGCAAGACGGCCGAGCGCATGATCGTCGAACTGCGTGACAAGCTCGCCGCGATGGAAATTCCAGAGGATACGGTCAAGCAGATCACGACGACGGGGACTTCCGGCGACGTTGTATCCGCGCTTCTCAATCTTGGCTATGACCAGCACGCCGCCGAGCAGGCTGTCGAGCGAGCGGGAAAGAATGGCGCCTCCGAAACATTTGAGACGCTTTTGCGCGGCGCCCTGCGACAATTGACCGCGCCTGCGCAAACGAGCGCTCGCGCCGCCCGATAAGACCGTGTGAGACAGTCAAGCGTTGCCATGGTTTTGTAGCGCCCGCCTTCAGGCGGGCACCCTGGAAGTAAGAAATGCCCGCTTGAAGGCGGGCGCTACATAAACCAAAACCGAGTTCTCGTCCGGAATCGATAAGGTCGATGCGACAAACGATCGCTGATTTGTACGCACGAGGCGGATCAAGGATGAAGTCCGGAACAGGAAGCGAGCCGGGAATGGTGCAGCCTTCGCGCCGCATTGTCACCGGCGCGGCGTTGGATGAAGACGCGCGCATCGACGCAAGCGTGCGCCCGCATCGTTTCGCCGATTACATCGGCCAGTCGCGCGTGAAGGAAAACATCGAGATCGCCATTCAGGCCGCGCGCAGCCGCGGCGAAGCGCTCGATCACGTTCTGCTCTACGGCCCGCCGGGGCTTGGCAAGACGACGCTTGCGCAGATCATCGCCAGCGAACTCGGCGTGACGATCAAGACGAGTTCCGGGCCTCTTCTCGAACGCAAGGGCGACCTGACCGCGATTCTTACTTCGCTTGAACAGCGCGAAGTTTTTTTTCTCGACGAAATTCACCGTCTGGTCCCCGCCATCGAGGAAGTTCTGTACCCCGCGATGGAAGACTATCGAATCGATCTGGTGATTGGGCAGGGCGCGGGCGCCAGAATTCATCCCTTTATCCTGAATCGCTTCACGCTGATCGGCGCGACCACGCGCGCGGGCCTCGTGACCGCGCCGCTGCGCTCGCGATTCGGCATCGTGCACCGGCTGGAGTTTTATACGCCGGAAGATCTGGTCACCATTGTTCGCCGGTCGGCATCCATCCTGGGAATCGCGGTGGATGACGACGGCGCGTTCGAGCTGGCCCGCCGCAGCCGGGGCACGCCGCGCGTCGCGAACAGGCTGCTGCGCCGCGCGCGCGATTTCGCGCAAGTGCGAGCGCAGGGCCACATCACTCTCGCGGTGGCCAAGGAAGCGCTCCAGATGCTGGGCGTTGACGAGCACGGCCTCGACGAAGTCGATCGCAACCTCATGCTCACGATTCTGCAAAAATATGCCGGCGGCCCTGTAGGGCTCAGCACCCTTGCAGCTTCCATTAGCGAAGAAGAAGACGCCATCGAGGAGATTTACGAACCATACTTGATGCAGCTCGGCCTGCTCGACCGCACGCAGCGCGGCCGCGTCGCCACAGCCCACGCCTACAAGCATTTCGGCCTCGAACAGCCGCGCCGCCAGCCCGGCTTGTTTTGATTTGCATCCGAGGTTGAATCCACAGATGAACACAGATCAACACTGATAAAACCTTGGAAATTGAAATTCTCGGATTGAAAAGTCTTCAACAATTGTTGCTATAGGTCTTGTTGCAAGGATTCTCCATGTTATTTGTGGTTTTTGTGTTCCACGTTGGTTTTGTTTTTGATCCGCCTTTATCAGTGTTCATCTGTGTTCATCTGTGGTTTCATTCTTCAGTATGGCAGAGGGCAAACTTATCTATCTTTCGCTCGGATCGAACCTGAGAGATCGGGCTGCCAATCTCGAACGCGCCATCGAGGCCCTTTCGGAAATTGGCGTGCGAGTTCTGCGCCGGTCCTCTATTTATGAGACCGAGCCCGTCGATTTTCTGGCACAGCCCTGGTTTCTTAATTGCATTGTCGAGGCGGAAACTTCGCTTGAGCCGCGGCAATTGCTCGAAGGGCTGCAAGCGATTGAACGCAAGCTCGGCAGCAAGAAGGTTGTACCACGCGGCCCACGGATCATCGATCTTGATATTCTCTTCTATGAAACAGCCGTGATTCACGAAGCCAGAATGGAGATTCCTCATCCTCGCCTGGCGGGGCGCCGTTTCGTGCTGGTTCCTCTGGCCGAAATCGCTCCCGAATTTCTGCACCCGGTTCTCTGCAAGACGGCCGCCGAGTTGCTGGCCGCCACGCAAGATCGAAGCGCGGTGCGAATCTGGCAGCCAGGGCAGGGCGCCATTGATTCAAAATCGTTGGGGAATTGAGTCCTGCTCGGTGAGGATCAGTAGCGGCTTTCCGAGGGCTTCTTTTTCTTTTTCAGTTCTCGTTCTTCCCTTTCCGACTTTTCGTATTCCGCGATCTCTTCCTCGGTCATGACGTACTCGTCGCGTTTGGCGAACATGTTGGTGTTGCGCTGGGCAAAGGCATTGCCGGATTCGCGTCCCGCGCGCCCTTCCTTGCGCTTGCGCTCGGACAAGTTGGAATCGTGGCGCACGCGGCGAATCGGGTTGGCCAGCGCGGCCGCTTCCATCAAAAGATCGCTCACCTTTTCCAGCAGATCGTGGAATTGGAATGGCTTCACCACGTAGGGCAATCGTTCCCGCTCGAAAACCGGAAGGGCTTCCAGGGCCGCCGATTCGGGCACTACGAAGAGCACGCGCGCGCGGACATTGCCTGCCTCGACCGCGGGCGCCAGCGCCAATTCCCGGAGCGTCAGGTAGACCGGGCTGGTCAGCCCGATCATCGCGATATTCACAATCACCAGGGACCATTCGCCGCTGGACAGTTCCCCAAGTGCCTGCTTGACTGCCGGCACAACATGAACTCGCCAGCCTTCCGAGTCCAGCACTTGGCGCAGGGCCGACTGGTTCGACTCATCGTCTTCGATAATCAGGATGCCGATCTTGGCCAAGTTTCGATCCCTTTCAGAGTATCGAGTATAGCCTTCGATTCCCCGGTATTTGCCGCCCGTCCACACGGCACGGTCTCAAGCGTTACCTGTCCTTCGGCCTAGATTGGGACGAACCTGGCTTTATGAAAAGGGCGAATAAAAGACGAAGATTATTCTTGACAAAGCGAACAAAAAGCGAAATACTCCCTCCGTGCTTCGCGAGACGGGTCATGGCGACTGCAACCTCGATTCCTACGGCCTCCGAGAACCTTCCTTTTCGAAGGAAGGTTCCCCATGGCCGCAGGAGCGATCCCACACCCACCTTATTCCCCAACGTCCCGAACCAACGATACAGCGGGCCGGATACTCTGCTGCCACCAGGGTCCGCGCCCGAACGCGTCGGCATTGCCCGTCTCGCCTTCTCCTCCCCTCTTGCTGACGCCAAACGCGGCACGGAATATTTCCTGCTGCCGGTGAAATCGATTTTGAACCACTGCGAATCCACACGCGTGCCTTTTTCCTGGACGGTAAACCCGTACCGCGGTTGTGAATTCGGCTGCCAGTATTGCTACGCGCGGTACACGCACGAATACATGGAACTGGACGGGCGCGATTTTGAGAAGAAAATTTACGTCAAGCAGGATGCCGGACCGCTCGCCGGACGCGACCTGGGCATGGAAAAAGTGCAGGGCCAGCACATCGCCATCGGGACCGCCACCGATCCGTACCAGCCGGCCGAGCGCGAATTCGGCGCCACGCGCGCGATTCTCGAGCAAATGGCCGCGCGCAGAGGGCTGAGCGTTTCGATCACCACGAAATCCGATCAGGTCCTGCGCGATGTGGATCTGCTGCGCCGCATTGCCGAGCATTCCGGCGTATCCGTAAATCTGAGCATCACAACGATGCGCGCGCGGTTGGCGCGAATCCTCGAACCGCGCGCGCCACGTCCCGATCTGCGCATGCACGCCGTGCAGGAACTGCGCCGCGCGGGCGTCGCGGCCGGCGTGTTCGCCATGCCCATCTTGCCGGGCATTACGGATCGCGAAGAAGATCTGGACGCCCTGGCGCGCGCCGCGCGCGATGCCGGGGCGCAGTGGTTTACAGCAAGCGTGCTGTTCCTGATGCCGTCGGCGCAAAAGCAATTTCTGCCGTTCCTGGACGCGAAATTTCCCAAGCTCGCGCGGCGGTACCGCGAATGGTTTTCACATGCAGCCTATGCGCCGGAAACCTATCGCCGGGAAATTTCCGTCCGAGTCGCCGCGCTCCGGAAGAAATACGGCCTCGGTGTCCGCCCCCTCGATCCGGGACGTCCACCCGAATGCGAGCGGCAACTGAGTCTTGGCCTTAAGTAGGACAGGCTTCAGCCTGTCGGGTTTTGATTTCCGTCAAGTCAGAAAAACCGACAGGCTGAAGCCTGTCCTACTTGAAACCTATCCGCATTCTTCCGTGGCGATTTGAGTAGCGTTGTTTACGGCAGGATGATGCGCGGCTCTTCCTTGGGAACTCCCACCTCGCTGGGAAACTGCGACCGCAAAAACTCGATGAACGCCCGCGTGCGCGGCCGCCCGTTGGAACGCAGCCGCCCGAAACGGAGAAAGAACACCAGAAGGTTGAAAATTTCCGTGTCCTTCAACGCGGGAAACTCCGCATGCTCGGCCGCATGTTTCTTTTCATCTTCGATGAATTTCGCGAGCGCGGCGTATAGCCCCGCAGCCACGGGAATCTCCGGCGGTTTTTCATAGTAAATCCCCGAGAGGAGCGTGCGCCGCGTCTCCGCGATGGCTTGCACGGCGGCGAACACGTCCGAGTCGGTGAGGGAACGTTGATCTGCGGCGTAGATGAGCACGGTGTATCCAAGGCCCGACAGCATCGCTTGGCGCGTGTGAATCAGATCGGCGGGGAAAGATACGTCCGGAAAAGGGACGTCACTTTCGGCGAGCGGCTTCGGATGGCTTTGCTCCCAGCGGTGTGCGGCCACCAAATAGCCGCAATCGATCGGGCAGTCGATGGTCACTTCGCGCTCGGTCCCGCAGTCGATGGCGCAAATTTTTTCCCCTTTGGCGGGGCAATATCGCTCGGCGCGCCGTTTATTGCAGATCGGACAGATTTTTTTGTCGGCCACTCGTGGTTGCTCCGCAAAAGTTCGCGATGTGCTCCTGGGATTTGTCAATTCCGATGCAGTACGAAAGGCAATGCTATGCGGGCATTTCAACAAATTCGATCCGGTTTCCCCACGGATCTTCCGCGTAGAACCGCCGCGCGCCCGGAAGAATATCATCGTCGATGACCGTCACACCCCGGGCGCGCAACGTTTCGCGTAACTCGTCAAGATGTAAGACCGCGAAGGCCGGATGTGCTTTCTTGGCGGCCCGAAAATCCCGTTCCACTCCGATATGCAGCTGTTGCGAGCCGCACTCGAACCAGCAGCCTCCACGCGCGCGTAAGACCGGAGGTTTCTCGATCTCGGTCATCCCCAGGACCGAGCCATAGAAATCTCTCGCCGCGGATTCGCATCCTTCAGGCGCCGCGATCTGAATGTGATCGATGCGCGCCACTCGTGAATTCATCCCACGCAGAATATCACGATCCTGCAAGACGAAATTTCCCCGTTGGCGCCCGGCACTTTCAGATTCCGGTCTTCCAAGCGCACGTGCGCCCGCCGAGTTGCCGCGTCCAGCGGAGGCTGCGGCAACAACAGGCGGGGGCGCAATTACTTCAGTGAATTTGGATCGGAAAGATTCTTGGGTGACTTTTTTTCAAGCAAGGAGACAAGCCTCTGCCCGGACGGCGGCACCGGCACCGCGCCCTTGCGGATGATTTCCGTCGCGGTTAATTTTTTCCCGTACAGTTTCTCGTTGGCCTCGTTGTCCGGCCGCAAGGTCGAGCCCTCGAGCGAAATGCCCGCGAACAGGCCGCGAGACCGCGAGTAGGAGAGAATTTCCGCGCGCAAAGTGGCATCCGTGTTCGCCGAGGCGTCGCGTCCCTTCGGCCCGGCCGCTGCCGCCATATCCGCGCCGAGTTTCACTTTGCTGCTCAAGATCGCCGTCGCGCCGCGCGGGTTCATGATCAACAGAACGAAATCCGTCGCCTGCCCGCCCAGTTGAAATCCGAGGCTTCCACCCTCCAGCGCCGTCATCGAAGGCGCACCCCAGGGACCGGTGAAATGCTCGCCGCTGCGGCAGACCATCGCGCCGCGCCCATAGCTTCCGCCGACGATAAACGCCGCCTTCAGTACGGAGGGGAAAACAAGGATACACTCCGCCTTGTCGAGCAGGTCTTGCGGAATATTGTCCGGAATGTTCATGATTTCTTCCATGACCATGCCGGAGTTTTCCAGCCGGTCCGTTTCCTTATCGTTATCCGGCGGCGCAGCCAGCATAGGGGCGGCCGTAAGAGCAAAAGTCATCCCAAGCAAAAGTAGTTTTCTCATGAATTCATTCCTCCTCGAGGTGGAGCACAGCATAAACGGGGCTGGATGCCATCCACATAATAGGGTTTCCCGCATTTTCGTGCAATGCACAGCGCGTCGCCATCTGAAAAATCACGGAGGTGGCAATGCGCATGCGCAAATTGAAAATGCACATTCGTTTCCAGTTCCGCCGACCGTGTGGACTATAATCGATTTTTGTTCGCGCGGTATCCACAGGAGCGGATCGATGGCCTTGCACCGAAACGTACACGGACTCCTGGTTGGATGCGTCGTTTTCGGCATGGTTGTCTCCGCTGGGACGCCGAACACCTCCGCGCAATCGCGGCCTTCCAAGCCGGAGAGTTCGCGCGCCGGGGCGGCAAATAGCAAGTCCGCGGCTCGCGCGGATGTCGAACGTTTCCGGCAGCGCGCCGAGGCGGCGCTGTCCGCCGCGGGGCCGGACAAGGGAGCGTGGGGCGTGCTGGTGACCGACGCCGCGACGGGGGAAGTTTTGTATGCGCGCAATTCCGGCGGGTATTTCATGCCGGCTTCCAACGCCAAATTATTTACCACCGCTCTCGCGCTCGCCACGCTTGGGCCGGACTACCGCGTGCGCACCACCGTCGCGTCGAGCGGCACGATCGATACCAATGGCGTGCTGATCGGCGATCTGGTTCTGACCGGGCGCGGAGACGCCAATCTTTCCAATCGTAAATTTCCGTACGGCAAGAAAGAGGAACGCGAAGGGCCGCCCGAAAAAGTTTTCGCTGAATTCGCCGACGCGGTCGTGGCGCGCGGCGTGAAGGAAGTCACCGGAGATGTGATCGCCGACGACAGCATGTTCCAGCACGAAAAATTTCCGAGTGGCTGGCTCGTCGACGATATTTTGTGGTCCTACGGCGCGGCGGTTTCGGCGATCGCCGTCAACGACAATACTTTTTTCTTGGAAGTGCGCCCTGCCGCAAATGAGGGCGAGCCGGCGCCGTACGAGGCGGGGCTTGCCGCCGACTTCTATTCCATCGACAATTTGATTCATACCGGCGCTCGAGGCAGCGAAGAAAAATTGGCCGTGGCGCGCGATCCCGGCTCGCGAGTGATTCACCTCAGCGGCACGATGCCGCTTGATGCGCAAACCCGCAGGCTCACGATCGCCATCGAGGAGCCTGCCGAGTACGCGGCCAGCCTTCTGGCGCGCCTTCTCGAAGGCCGCGGAGTGAAAATCGATGGAACTCCTCGCGCGCGCCACGCGGGAGGCCCGCCCGTAGAAGCTGCCGCGCCACCGATGGTTCTCGCTGAACACACTTCTGTTCCGCTCTCGGACGATATTCGCCTGACGAACAAGAACAGCGAAAACCTTCACGCGGAGCTTCTTTTGCTGCTCTCCGCGCACGAAAAGGCGGGCGCCAGTGACTACGAAGACGCTTTGAAATTTGCGTCTGATTTTTTCAGAGCCGCGGGCATCGCCGATGGCAACGTCGCGCTCAGCGACGGCTCGGGCCTGTCGCGCAAGGACCTGGTTACGCCGCGCGCCGTCGTGCAACTGTTGCGCTATGCCGCCGCGCAGCCCTGGGGCGACCTGTATCGTTCCACTCTCCCCGTGGCCGGTGAAGACGGCACGCTCTCAGACCGCATGAAAAATACGCCAGCAGCCGATCGTATCTTCGCAAAAACGGGAACCATCGGCCACGGCAATGCGCTCTCGGGTTACGCGACGACACTTCGCGGCGAGCGCCTCTTGTTTTCAATTCTTGGAAACAACAACAATCTCCATGCGCAGGACGCGAACAAAGTCATCGATGCGATTTGCGTGGCCATGGTCGAGGAGTTGGGCCCGGCGCCGCAGACGAAGAAAAGAAAGTGAAGGAAGAGCGAGCAGGGACGGGCTTTGGTAGCACAGCCACTCTTGGCTGTGTGGGTTTTGCGATCGTCAATTGTTTATGAATTCGTGAAAGTTGAGAAAACCACACAGCCAAAAGTGGCTGTGCTACTCAAACCCACAGAAGCCTTGTGGGTCGCGGCTTCAGCCGCGACATTCATATGGCGGCTATTGCGGCCTTTAGGCCCTGAAGTGCGATGAACTCATGACAGAGAAATCGAAAGTGATCACCGTGTTCGGAAGTTCGCGTCCCGAGGACGGGCACGCGGATTACGCGGAAGCCCTCGAGCTCGGGCGCTCGCTCGCGGCGGCGGGGTTTGCCGTCTGCACGGGCGGGTACGGCGGCGTGATGGAAGCCGTGTCGCGCGGCGCGCGCGAGTCCGGAGGACGCGTGGTTGCCGTGACGTCCAGTTTCTTCCGCCCGCGCGCGAATCGCTGGGTGGAAGAGGAAACGCGCGTGGCCACCTGGCAAGAGCGCCTGTTTGAACTCGTGCGCCTCGGCGACGGCTACGTCGCTTGCAAGGGAGGGACGGGCACGCTGGTCGAACTCGCCATCGTCTGGGAAATGCTCAACAAAAAAGCGATGGAGCAGCGCCCGTTCGTCGTGCTCGGCGATTTCTGGCAACCGATTTTGGATCGCGTGCGCGAAGTTGAGCGCGGGCACGCATCGAGATGGGGCGAATCAAGCGATCCGCTCGTGCATCAGGCGCCCACTCCCGCGGAAGCCACGCGGTTTTTGGCCGCGCGACTCGCAAGCGGCGCCCCGCATGGAAAGGGAAAATAAGAAAACGTGTCGCGCACCGCAGAGGACATTCTCGAGTTCGACCGGCTTCGCGACCTGTTGCGCCGCCAGACGACCTGCGCGCCCGGCCGTCGCGCGGTGGATGCTCTTTCGTTTTCGCAAGATCGTTCCGCGCTCGACGCCGTATTCGCGCTCATCGCTGAGGCCGTAGGCTATCTGGGCGACGGCAGCGAAATGGGATTCGGTTCTCTGGCCGATCCAGCGCGATGGCTCGCGGAACTCGAAGCGCCAGTCGCCGTCCTCACGCCGCCCTTGCTGCTCGATGCGGCGTCGCTTGCGGACACAGCTGCCATGCTGCGCGACACCTTTCGCGAGAGCGCGCACGCGGGTTCCGGTCCTACGTCGCGGCAATTTCCGCTGCTCTCCGCGCGCGCCGGTTCCGTTGCCGATCTTCGCCCGCTCGCGTCGGCCATTCGCCGCGCCGTCCTGCCCAATGGAGAAATCAGCGACGATGCCTCGCCCGAACTAAAACGGATTCGCGCCAGCATGGGCCGCACGCGCGAAACGATTCAAAAAACGCTTGAGCGCATGTTGCGCGCCCGCGGCGGCGACTCGGGCGAAGATTACGTCACGCAGCGCAACGACCGCTTCGTCATCCCGGTGCGCGCGGCCGAGCGGCGAAACGTGCAGGGCGTCGTGCACGCGGCCAGCGCGACCGGGCAAACGGTTTTCGTCGAGCCGTTTGAAACCATCGAGCACAACAACAGACTGGTGCAACTTGCCGAGGACGAGGCCGCAGAAATTGCGCGAATCCTTGCCGAGCTCACCGAGCGCCTGCGCTCAAATCTCGGGCCGCTGCGCTTTGCGGTTGGGACGATTGCCGAACTTGACTCCACATTCGCTCGCGCCCATTTCGCGCGAGAATTCGATTGCACGGTCCCCCAATTTACAAATGAAAATTCTCTTGAGCCGTCTTCTCCGGATCAAAATTCGCCTGATCACACTTCGCCGGAATCGTCCTCCCTGGAGCTAAAAGACGCGCGGCATCCCGTCCTCGCCGATACGCTGCGCGCTCATAGCCGCAGCGTCGTCCCGATGACGCTTGCTCTTGGAGGGGCGAAGACTGTGCTCGTTATCAGCGGGCCGAATACCGGCGGCAAGACCGTCGCGCTCAAAACAGTCGGCCTCGCCGTGCTCTCGGCGCAGTCCGGCATTCCCGTCGCCGCGGAGACGGCGCGCCTTCCGCTCGTCGATCGCGTTCTAGTAGACATTGGCGACGAGCAATCCATCGCCGCTGATCTCTCCACATTTTCCGCGCACATTCTCAACGTGCGCGCCATGCTCGAAGCCGCCACGCCCCGCTCGCTCGTGCTGGTGGATGAGCTGGGCACGGGCACGGCTCCGGAAGAGGGCGCCGCGCTTGCCGTCGCCTTGCTCGATGAATTCCGCGAGCGCGGCTGCCTGACGCTCGCGACCACGCACCACGACCGCCTGAAAACGTACGCCTCGACGACGCCCGGCGTCCTCAACGCCGCGGTCGAATTCGACGAAGTGAATTTGCGTCCGACGTATCGCCTGATGGTCGGCGTCCCCGGCGGATCGAGCGGCATCGACATCGCGCGCCGCCTCGGCCTGCCCGCGCAAGTGATCGACCGGGCGCGCGCGCAGCTTTCGCCCGAGGCGCACGAAGCCGCCGCGCTGATCGCGTACCTGCATCGCAGCCGCGATGAACTCGAGACGCTGAAGCGCGAAGCCGCACACGCCGCGCAGGAATTCGCCGAGGAAAAAAAGCGCTTGCAGACCGAGTGGACCGACCGGCAACGAACCCGCCTGAAGGAACTCGAGCACCAATTCGCTCAGACCATCGAGAAACATGAAAAGGAAGTTGCGCGCGCCATTGAGGGCGTGAAGGATCGAGAACTGCGCGCGCAGCTCGAAAAACAAACACACAGGAAACTCGTGAAAGCGCGCGGCGACGCCCGCGAAGAAGCCGATGCCGCGACCGTCGCGCACCTGGCCGATTCGCAATCCGACCTGGGAATCGCCGCGGCGCAATCGGCAATGCCGGTGGCGCAGAGCGAACTCGTTCCCGGCGTACGCGTCCGCGTACGCGGCCTGGCCGCCCCGCTGACCGTGCGCCGCCGCGAAGGCGACACCGCCGAAGTCGAAGCCGGCCCGCTGCGAATGAAAGTCGCGCTCTCCGACATCACAGCGATCGTTGGCGAGGAAGCTCCGGCGAAGCGCATCCTGCCGCAAGGCGTCACCGTCCGCACGCAGCCTGCGACCGAGCCCGCCGCCGAAGAAATCAACCTGATCGGCTGCACCGTCGAAGAAGCCACGCGCAGGGTGGACAAATTCCTCGATCAGGCTGCACTCGCGGGCTCCTCGCAAGTGCGCATCATCCACGGCCATGGCACTGGCGCGTTGCGCCGCGGCCTCGCCGAATTCTTGAAAACGCATCCGCTGGTTGAGACATTTCGGTTTGAAGCCGAAGATCGCGGCGGAGCGGCGATCACATTGGTTGAGTTGAAAGAATAGACTGGAAGTTCTTTGTCCTGCCGATTTGAATCATCTCCCAGTACGCTGCTAACCGGTACCGATCGGCCGCACCAGTTGTCGCCCTCCAACATCGGTGGGAAAGAAGGCCGCGCGCAGTTCCCCACTTTTGATTTATTCTGTGTCACATCATGAGAATCTTAATCTCGGGCGCGGGAATCGCGGGACCGACCCTTGCTTACTGGCTGGCGCATTATGGGCTGGAACCCACGATTGTGGAAAAGGCGCCCCGTTTGCGAACCGGTGGCTACGTCATCGACTTCTGGGGCGCCGGCTTCGACATCGGGGATCGCATGGGGCTGCTCCCGGAGATCACTCGCCAGGGATATCGGGTCCGAGAGGTTAGAGTCGTGAATCGGAAAGGACAACGAGTCGCGGGGTTTTCGGCCGAGGCGTTTGCGCGGGCGGCACAGGGGCGCTTCGCCAGCCTTCCGCGAGGAGATCTTGCCGCGATAATCTTCGGCAAAATCGAAGGCAAGGTAGAGACGATTTTTGGCGATAGCGTGGCCCGGATCGAGCAGTCCGAGAAAGGTGTCCACGTCAATTTCGAGAGCGGCGCAGCGCGCGACTTCGATGTTGTGGTGGGCGCGGACGGTCTTCACTCTCTAGTTCGTGAGCTGGTGTTTGGCGCCGAAGGCCAATTTGAAAAATATTTGGGATATAAAGTCGCGGCATTCCAGGCCGCCGGCTATAAGCCACGAGATGAACTCGTCTACGTGATGCACACGGAGGTAGGGCGGCAAGTGGCGCGATTCGCGTTGCGCGACGACCTCACCATGTTCTTGTTTATTTTTGCCGATGAATCGTTCGGCCGTGGAGACGCGGGCGATCTTCATTCTCAGAAAGCGCTTCTCCGTAAACAATTCGGGAACTGCGGGTGGGAGTGTCCGCAGATCCTGGACCTGCTCGAGGAAACCAGGGATCTATATTTCGATCGAATGAGCCAAATCCGAATCGACCCACCTGAACGCGCGTCATGGTCGCGCGGCCGAGTCACTTTGCTTGGCGATGCGGCTTCCTGTGTATCTCTGCTCGCGGGCCAGGGCACCGCGTTGGCCATGGTGGCGGCATATATTCTCGCAGGCGAACTCTACCAGGCGCACGGTGACTTTGCTCGCGCCTTCGCTCGATATCAGGACCTATTCGGCCCCTTCGTTCTGAACAAGCAGAAGGCGGCGCTTCGTTTTGCCGGCGCGTTTGCGCCAAAATCGAAGTTCGGCTTGTTTTTCCGAAATCAAATCATGAACCTGATGAGGATCCCGTGGGTTATGGATCTTGTCGTCAGCCGGGATATCGCCGACAAAATCGCGCTCCCCGAATATTGAGACAATCCGCTTCGCTTGTCGCGTCAGCTCTTTCCGCAGCGCGGGAACTGGAACGGGCCGACTTTTGCCCGGTTTATCCGGCGGCGCGAGCGGCTGCCCCATAGGCATCCGCGAGCGCCTTCGTGTCGGTGTACTCGCGGAATTTCGCGACCTTGCCGTTGCGAACAGTAAACGACATGATCCAGTCGAGCTCAACGGTCCGGTTTGTAGCTTTCACTTTCGCGCGCTCCCAGCCGACCGCGAGAACGCGGTCGCCGTCGGCGACGAATTCGCGGGGTTGGATATCCAAAATTTCGGTGTCAGCGGCCAGCTTTTGAAAGAAAGTCGCGACTCCATCGCGCCCGCGATATGTGCCGGCAAGCGGCAATCCTGGTCCGGGAATCTGCCACTCAATGTCTTCCGCCAGCAACGCCAGCAGCCCCGGAATATCGCCGCGGCTGTATGCGGCGTATCCATCCTTTACGACCTGCAAATTCCCTTGTGTGTCCATTGGAATCCTCCTGACTAAAATTTCTTTCCTACCCGCGGGGAGGCAATACTTATACGCCTGAGCGTCTTCCGATAGAAGCGAATTATTTTTCAATGCCAAGCGCAACGTAGGGAGAACCTGGGAACGCCAATCTCCCGATTGGCGCGTCGCATGCCGCCAATCGGGAGATTGGCGTTCCCGGGTTAACCCACGCGCGACGTTGAAGCTCCGCGGCGTGTACAATACGCATCCGAGCGTTCCCATCGTACTCAAATGGCGGAAGCGGGCTCATTTGCGGATCGCGTGAAGCAGCAGGCGGACATTGTCCGCGTGGTGGGGGAATACGTCCGCCTGAAAAAGTCCGGGCAGAATTTCACGGGGCTGTGTCCGTTCCATTCCGAAAAGACGCCGTCTTTCGCGGTGCATCCGGTGAAGCAGATCTATCACTGCTTCGGGTGCGGCGCGGGCGGCGACGTTTTCAAATTCGTGATGGAGATGGACAAGATCACGTTTCCCGAGTCGGTGCGCGCCGTCGCCGAAAAATGCGGCATCGCGATTCCGCGCGCGCGAGAACGCACGCCCGAGGAGCGCAAGGAAAATCAGCAGCGCACCTCGCTCGTGGAATTACACCGCGAAGCGGCGTCGTTTTTCACGCAGCAGTTGAACGCAACGCCGGAAGGCCGCGCGGCAAAAGCGTATCTGCTCGACCGCGGGCTGGACTCCGAGGCCATGGCGCGCTTCGGCATCGGCTTCGCTCCATCTGGCGGAGAAGCGCTGCTGCGCGCAATGAAACAAAAATTTCCGGAGAAGGCGCTCGAAGTTTCCGGCTTGTTCAGCCGCGACCAGAACGGGAAGCTCTTCGACCGTTTCCGCCGCCGCGTAATGTTCCCCATCGCCAACGATTCAGGGAAAATTGTCGCGTTCGGCGGTCGTGCGCTGGGCGACGACCTGCCGAAATATCTGAACTCGCCTGAGACTCCGATCTACACGAAGAGCAACATTCTGTATCATCTCGACCGCGCGAAAGAAGCGCTGCGCCAGAGCGACTTCGCCGTGCTGGTCGAGGGCTACATGGACGCGATTGCCGTGGCGCGCGCGGGAATCTCGAACGTCGTGGCCAGCTGCGGGACAAGCCTCACCGAGCCGCAAGTAAAACTCCTGAGCCGGTTCACGCGCCGCATTATCGTCAACTACGACCCGGACACGGCAGGTCAGGCTGCCACTGAGCGCTCGCTCACGATCCTGCTCGAGCAGGGCGCCGAGGTGCGCGTCCTCGCGCTTCCCGGCGGCAAGGATCCGGACAGCTTCATTCGATCCGAAGGCGCCGCGGCCTACACGAAATTGCTGAAAGAAGCCCCGCCATACGTCGACTATCTGATTTCGCGCGCCCGCAAAATGGACATGTCCACGGCGGAAGAAAAACTTCGCGCGGTCAATTTCCTCATGCCCTACGTGCAGCGCATTCCGGACCGCATCCTGCGTTCGGAGTGGGCCACGCGCATCGCGCAGCAGCTGCGCATCGAGGAGCCGGTGCTGCGCGAATCGATGCGCAAAGCGGCCAGCGAGCGCCGCAGCGAAGTGAAGGCCCGCCCGGAACTCGTGGGCCGCGTAGGAAAACCAGCCGAGCGGCGCCTCGTGCAGATGCTGATCGAAGCCGAAGAGTTTCGCTCGCAACTCGCGCAGGAAATCCGGGCCGACGAGTTGCACCGTGGCCTGGAAAGCGAGCGCATCCTCGGCGTGTTGGTCGAGGCGTGCGCAACGGGCGTCCGCCCTGACGCGGCCGAGCTGGCCCTGGCGCTGGAAGAGCGCGACCGCCGGCTGCTGTTTGAAATCGCGTTCGAATCCGCCGCACCGCCCACCTGGGAAGAAGCGCAAAGCTGCCTGGCGGTGTTGCGCCGCCGCCGCGCGGAAGAAGAATTGTCCACGGTCCAGAAACAGATTGAAACGTTTGCGGCAGCCGCGGGCGCGGGAGCGGGTGGGGAACTGAGGCGACTCTTGGAGCGCAAGCAAGAACTTCGCCGGCGGCTGGATCCTCCTTTTCATGAATCCCCGCACTAACCAAATTCTGTAGACCTTGCGGAAAGCTCGATTTTGTAGCACAGCCACTCTTGGCTGTGTGGTTTTGTGAGGAAATGGATGCTACTTGCCGAATTACGATTGCAAAAACCACACAGCCAAGAGTGGCTGTGCTACTTAGAGACTCCGCAATTCGACGCTTCCGTGCGCATTTCGGTGGTTGTATTGATTAATACCCGATAAACAAAAGAGTTGACGCATTTGCCCGCGTCCATATAAATAACTTGATCCGGCTTCGCCTCGGTGGCAACGTAACGCATGAAAGACAAGTTGCATCTAAATGCGTGTGGGGACCTGCCTTGTGAAATCCGGATGCATGCCGAGCCGAATGCATCGTTTGTGAGGCAAAGAATCAAATCACCGAGGCGCATGCAGAGTCATTTTTGAGCACGAGTTGCGAAACTTGAGTTTCGGTGGTTGCGGATTTTGCCGATAGTGGATTCGGGGCCTGTTTTGCGGTAACGCGTCGCTGTAAGGGCTGCTTCTGGGATCATTTTGGAGGACTCCTTGGCGCTGGCTATCGAAGAGAAATACGATCAGGTACGGCAGCTCATCGCCATGGGCAAGGAGCGCGGGTACCTGCTCTACGACGAAGTGAATGACATCCTGCCCGCCGAAGTCCATTCCTCGGAAGAAATCGACGACCTTCTCTCCACCTTCGAGCGCTACGGAATTGATATTTACGAAGACGCGGCCGCGGCAAAAGCCGCCCGCGCGACCGCCGATCCCACCGTAGCCGAAGCCCCCGAAATCGAATCCAAGGACGAACTTCCTGTCGCGGAGGACTCGAGCGAACTCGACCTCACGCCAGGAATGCTCGAAAAGACCAACGACCCGGTTCGCATGTACCTGCGCGAAATGGGCACCGTGCCGCTCCTGACGCGCGAGGGCGAAGTGGCCATCGCCAAGCGCATCGAGCGCGGGCAATTGCTTGTCCTCAAAACGATTACGCGCTCCCCGATCATTCTGAAGGAATTACTGACGATCGGAGACGACCTCCGCAAGGGCACCCGCTCGATCAAGGAAATCGTCCAGTTCGACGACGAAGAGCTGACCGAAGAGAAAATCGAAAACAAGACCAAGAAAACGCTCAAGGTCCTCGACAAGATCGCCAAGCTGTACAACGAATGCCTGCGGGAAGCCACCAAGCTCGAGCGCATGACCAAGTCGAAGAAGCGCCCCTACATTCGCTTGAAGTATCACGTTTCCCGCCTGCGCATTGAGATGTCGCAACTGGCGCGCTCGATCGAGTTTCACCTGTTTGAAAAAAAGCGCCTGATCGACAAAATCCGCCACACCGTCGAACGGCTGCAATCCCTCGAGCGGGAAGCGGGAAAACTCGAGCGTCGCGCCGACGCTTCAAAAGGCGACAACGCCGCCGAAGCGCGCAAGGAACTGCGCACGCGCCGCACCGAGCTGCGCGAAATCGAAGTGACCAGCGAAACCGGCCTCACCGATTTGAAGCGCATGCTTCAGGTGATACTTCGGGGAGAAGCCGAAGCCGAGCAAGCCAAAAAAGAATTGATCGAGGCCAACCTCCGCCTCGTCGTTTCGATCGCGAAAAAATACACCAATCGCGGATTGCAATTCCTGGACCTGATTCAGGAAGGCAACATCGGCCTGATGAAGGCCGTCGACAAATTCGAGTGGCGCCGCGGCTATAAGTTTTCAACGTACGCAACCTGGTGGATTCGCCAGGCCATCACCCGCGCCATCGCCGACCAGGCCCGCACCATCCGCATCCCCGTGCACATGATCGAGACGATCAACAAGCTGATCCGCACCAGCCGCCAGCTCGTGCAGGAACTCGGCCGCGAACCCACCTCCGAGGAAATCGCCAAGCGCATGGACATTCCCGTGGCCAAGGTCCGCAAGATTCTGAAAATCGCGCAGGAGCCGATTTCCCTGGAGACGCCGATCGGCGAAGAAGAAGATTCGCATCTCGGCGATTTCATCGAGGACAAGGCCGTGGTCTCGCCCTCCGACGCGGTCATTAATTTGAATTTAAAGGAACAGACTTCTTCCGTTCTAAAGACTCTGACGCCGCGCGAGGAAAAAGTCATCAAGATGCGTTTCGGCCTCGACGACGGCTCCGAACACACGCTCGAGGAAGTCGGCCAATCCTTCGCCGTCACCCGCGAGCGCATCCGGCAAATCGAAGCCAAAGCGCTGCGCAAGCTGCGCCACCCGTCGCGCTCGCGCAAGCTCCGCGCCTTCCTCGAAGGCTCCTCGCGCGATTATCTTTGATTCAAGATTGAGTTAAGCGGGAAGTTCGACGTACGAGGAAGTCGCTTGTGGTTCGGGGACCGGGTAGCCTTCCTGACGCAATCCATCAACGTGAAATTCAATCGCTTCGCGCATGTTCCGCTCAGCTTCATCTCGTGACTTTCCGGTGGAAACACAACCAGGAAGGTCAGGTGAATAACTAGAGTAACCGCTGTCTGTTCGCTCGATGACGATGAGATATTTCTTCATTTCTTCAGCCCCGCCTGTTTCAGAATACTATTCAGCGTCCCGGGCGCCAAATCGTCCCCTGGCTGGCCAGGGATCGTTACAAGACCTGGTTTCGCCGGATGTTTATATTGCTTGTGGCTGCCCCTTGTTCGCGACAAGAACCAGCCGTCATCAGCAAGCAATTTAAGGATATCACGGACTTTCACGCGCGAATCTTATTGTTGGCACTTGACGCAGTCAAGCAACACTCTCCGCAGATCAAGGAGTAGTCTGATGTGAAGTTTCTGCATCCCACGCAGCGACAATTTGATCGAGGCCTTCGCGATACGTCGGATAGCGCGGCGCCCAGCCGAAATCGCGACGGAAACGGGCGTTCGTTGTGCGCGTCGATCTTGTGAAATAGGCCACGGCGCGTTCGCCGGCGAGCCACCTTGCAAGCCAAACGGGAACGCGGCGCGGGCGGGGAGCACCGAGGCGCTCTGCGATCGATTCCAGCAAAACGCGAACCGAAACCGGTTCATCCTCGACGATGTGCCACACTCCGTCGCGCGGACGTTCGGCGACGGCTACATAGGCGCTCGCGGCGTCGTCGGTGTGGATCACGGACCACACTGCGTCCCCGCGCCCGATGATGGGCATGGCGCGTTTCCGAATTCCTTCGGCGAGCATGCGTATGTGCGCGGAATCGCAGTCGTAGAACGCGCCGCCGCGCAGGATGGCCGTGGAAAATCCTTCCGACGAACCGGCTTCGCGCGCAATGGCTTCCGCATCCACGGAGGATTGCACGAGCGAGTCCGGCACGATCGGCGAATCCTCGTCAAACGCTGATCCATCTTTGGGATTGGCCACCCAGACGACGCTTTGTTGAATATAAGTTTTCGCGCCGATTTTGGCGGCGGCCTCGGTGAGGCAGCGCGTACCCTTGCGGCGAATGTGGTCGTTCATGGCCCAGTCGTCGAGAGTCGTCTTTTGCTTTGTGGGTATTGCCGTGGCGGCGTGAATGACGGTGTCGCAACCCTCCGCCGCCCTGGCCAACGATTCCGCATCGAATAAATCCGCGTGGCGCGCCTCGCCGCCTGCTTCTCTCACGGCGCTTTCCGCTTTCGCGCTGCGCACCTGCCCGATCACCGAATGTCCTCGCGCCACGAGTTGCCGCACGAGCCGCCTACCCAGCACTCCGGAAGCCCCCGCGATGAATACTTTCATCGAGCCGCTCATCGAGCCAGTTTAATAGCACAGACTTCACAGGTTGCGGAAAAACTCAAATGTTTGTCATTCCGAGCGCCGACCCGGTCGGGGCGAGGAATCTCTCTTTTCCTGCGTTTGAACCAAAGAGAGATTCCTCACTCCGTTCGGAATGACAAAATTCATTGTTTTTCCGCAGGCCGTTCAGTCTGTGGGGTTTGTTTTTGCTCGCGCGAGAGAAACCCCGCAAGCTGAAGCATGCGCCACTAAACCGCCGTCGCGGTCGTTTTCTCCGCGCCGAGCGACAGCGAGCGCACGCGCAGCGCCGCGACGACCGCGCCGCCGTAGATCGCGCCGAGCAGCAGAAATGCGACGGAAAGCTTGAAATTCTGCGCGAACCACCCGAGCGCATAGCTCATGATCACCTGCAGAATCGTGGCAATCACCGAGAAGGCCGATTGGGCGCGTCCCATGAGCCGCGCCGGCACCGCCGTCATGATAGAGGATTGTGTCAAGACCCCACCCAGCGCTCGGCACGCCCCGAACAGGGCATTCATCGCCACAGCCACCGCCAGCACTCTCGCGAAGGGAAATAGTGTGTGGCCCACAGCAAGGATCGTCAGCGCTACAACGAGCACGCCGTACGGTCTCTTCCGCGCCAACGAATCAGCGGCGAGGCCGCCGACGATCGCGCCGCCGGCCCACCCAAGTCCGATGTACCCGTATCCGCGAGGCCCCGCCGAGAGCAGATCCTTGGCCAGGGCCACCACCAGCACGTTCGCGCTGATCACGCCGGCCATCATGCAGGAATAAGTGATCCCCAGCGCCAGCACACGCGGTTGTTCCCACAAATACGCGAGCCCTTCGGCGATGTCCACGAAGACGCTGGAAACCGGAGTCAGCAACGCTTCGGTGCGCATCAGCGAAGGCTCGGACATTTCCGGGGGCGCTTCGATGGTCGGGGACGCGGACGTCAGCCTCGTGTTGTGAGCTTCCCTTGGCGCGTAATACCCATGCCTCAACATCAGCAGGCAAATCGCGGAAATGAGGTAGGTCGTTCCATCAATGCCGAGAATTCCGGCCAGTCCCGCGCGTTCGTAAATGAATCCGACCAGCGCGCCCGCAGCGGCCATTCCGCCTTGCACGGCAATGAGCACGGTGGCGTTGGCCGTTATCAATTTTTCCTGCGGTACGAGCTCCTGGATCAGTGCATTCGTGGTCGACCAATAAATCGCGAATCCCACGCCCAATAGCAAAACCATCGAATACAATTCCCACATCGCCAGATGTCCCGCGTAGGCCAGCGCGCCCGTCCCAAGAACGATCGCCGCGCGCGCCGCGTCAATGGTGATTCCCAAATAGCGCCGGTCCACCCGATCGATGAGCACTCCCCCGAATGGAGGCACCACCAGCCCAGGCAGCGTCACCAGAATCACGATCAGGCTGACCTTTACCGTGGAGTGGGTCGCGCCCAGAACATACCAGGTCACCCCGGCAAAATTCATCCCTGTCCCAAACAGCGACACCAGCATCGCCACGAAAAAAAAGGGGAAACCCGGAACGCGAAAAAGCGCTTTCCAGCTAGGGGTCGACGGAGGATCCGGGGTCATTTCAAAATCGGGAGAGCCACTCTTCGGCATCTGCGCCAAGTTTAACGGCAATGTTGGCTCAGGTCCAAGAATAATGAACCCTCTTGTACCGAAATCATTCCGCCGAGATGCATTGCTTCGATCTAGACGGGATTAGCTCCACAATTGCACTCTATGAGCTAACCTCCAACCACATGATTCTAATATCGTTGCTGTAGTTTATGCGGATTCTACGATTCGTTTATGCCTCCTTTAGCGGCGGAAAGCTAATTTGCTTTCAGGTAACCGTGTGCCGTTGGGCGCGGGGAGGATGCGGCAAATGTTGACGGAGCGGCTTCAACCGGGGGAGCGTTTTGAGTACTTTCGCATCGAAGCGCTCGTCGTGCGCACGAGTATGACCACGATTTATCGCGCTACGGATCTGCGAACCGGCCAACTCGTCGCGATCAAGATCCCGCACCCTGAACTCGAATGCGATCCCGTTTTCTACAGCCGCTTCCAGCGCGAAATCGCCATCGGCAAGAAGCTCCATCATCCCGGCGTAGTGCGAATGCTCGACAGCGGCGATATGGACCAGCTCTGCATCGTGATGGAATGGGTGGACGGGCGCTTCTTGCGGGAAATTCTGTCGAAGGAAGGAAAGCTTTCCGCCGAACGGGCGACCCGCATCGCGACCGGAGTCTGCAACGCCCTCGATTACATCCACAGCCTGGGCGTCGTGCACCGCGACCTGAAGCCGGAAAATATAATGGTCGGCGAGGGAGACACCACCAAGCTCATCGACTTCGGCATCGCCGCGAGCGAAGGCATGCGCCGTCTCACGTTTTCCAAATTCTCAAACGCCATGGGCACTCCCGATTACATTTCGCCCGAGCAAATCAAGCGGAAGCACACGGATGGGCGGAGCGATATCTACGCTCTCGGTATCATCCTCTTTGAAATGCTGACCGGGCATACGCCATTTGACGGTCCCAATCCATTCGCGGTCATGAACGACCGGCTGGTGAACGATCCGCCGTCCGCGCGCGAGATCAATCCTGAAATCTCCGTCCAGATGCAGGAAATTCTGTATCGCGCGATGGAGCGCGATCCGGAAAATCGTTTTGCAGGCGCGCGGGAATTTGCCGCCGCGCTGGCGGACCCTCAAAGCGTCGAGGTCATCGACCGTTCGGCTCGCAAGGAACGAAAGCCCGCACGCCTTCCTTTTTTGAAGAGGATCCTGTCCTACACCATGCTCCTGATGATTCCCGTCGTGATTTTCACGCTGATATTGCTCGTCGCACACTTGAAGTAATTCTGCCTTCCACCGCCGCGTCCCGCTCCTGAGCCGTCAAACCTCGCCAGATTACTCTTTCCGCATGCCTGTACTCCCGGTCCATAGCTTGTTTCCATTCCATGGGCAAGCATGGAAAGAGCAACCGCGGATTTTGGCGGGGCCGGAGTGTTACTCAAGGGAGGAACCCATGGCTCGGAATTTGAATCTCATCGCAGCATGCGTTCTGGCCTTGTTCACTTTCGCACCCGCGCGCGCGCAAGATTCACCAGCGAATTCCCCTTCGCTGGGCGACCTGGCGAGGCAAGCCCAGAAAGACAAAGACAAGGACAAGACCAATAAGGCCACTGCGAAGGTTCTTACCAACGACGATCTCCCCTCGGGCTCAGGCGGCGCCTCCGTCACCTTGGGCGGCGGGCTTGGCCAAACCTCTCAAGCAACGTCCGGGGGCAAGACCGGCGCAGACCCTTCTCCAGCCGAGAAACTCGCGATGCTGGAAGCCATTGTGGACCGGGTAGAAGGTCTGGACCGCGCCACGCTGGTGCACAACGTACTAAACAGCAATGATATTGATTTTCCGGGCCGCGCCAAATGGGAGGAACGATTATTCGCCGCCAAGCAGGTCTATGTGGCGCAGGCCCGTGATCTGGTTCAAAAGGCCAGGCAAATCCTGGCTTCCGCGGATAGCCTCAAGGGTAACCAGGACCCGAGCGACCCTCGCGTGAAGGAAATGGGCGTCCGGTTGCAAGCGCTTACCCGAGAAGCCGTGCAGACCGATTCGGCGTTTCAAGCCCTAATGATCGAGGGTCGCGACCTCGCCGCCCAGGCTGCCGGGCACTAGTCATTCGCCTTGCAGGTGAATCTTTTTTATCCTGAGGGAGGGCAGTCAAGAGGTTGAGGCTGCCTCCGCTAACTCGCTCCGAAATTCTATTCATTCCCCGGCAGGACAACTTCATAGAAGGACGCGCACAATGCGAGCTGCCTCTTCGGCTTCTGCGGATCGTAAAAAATCGGCACGGTCATTCCCACGGAAAGCTTCGTCGAGCCGTCCGCCGCGCCGCGGGAGAAATGTTCGCCAAGAGGCGTCGTAAATTCATAGGAAATATTGGGGCCGTTGCGCGCCATCCATCGTTTGGTGACATGCGCCGCGGCCATTTCCCCCTCGGCAAGCAGGCGCTTCTGCCTTCCAATTACATTCAGCATCACGATGACAAACACCGCGATGAAGGCAATCGAAAGCGCGTACACCGGAAACTGCGAGCCGCCCGCTTCCTGCCCTCCCGCGGTCCGTTGCGCCGCCGCGCCGGCTGCCGCATAAATCCCCAACGATGCCATCAGCGCACTCGAGACGACCACGGCGATAATTTTTCCGCGGCGGCTCATGCGCACGGGACGCGGCCGGGGCAGCGTGGCAAGCACTCGGCTCATTTCATCATACGGCCCCGCGACGCCGCCGGGAGTTCCCTCGTCTTGAAATGGCGCCATCGCTACGACCTCCCCGGATCGTGGCGGACCGCTCCGATCCGGATCTTTCCCTTCACCACGAGGACCACGAGAATCGCCGGAACAGTAGCGACGAGGCCGAGCACGGCAAGAACGGAAATCTCGGCGTGACCGATGAAAATCCAGACGATCAGCGGCGCGTCGAAAAGAATTACGAGCACCGGCAGCAGACGCAGAAACAGCCGCGTCTGCTGCTCCGCCTCGCCGCGATTCCACCCGCACTGCGGGCAATACGTTTTGCCCATGGCGTTCGCCGTCGGCATGTGGCATTGCGGACATTCGGCGGTCGGCATGGCGTCACCTTATTCCAAACGGCGAAATCTAATCTTTCTAATTCACCGAAGATCGCAGGCTTCTTGTGGCGCCGGCGTCTCGCCGGCGATTTTGCTGACCTTCACGCATCTCGAGAACGCCGGCGAGACGCCGGCGCCACAAATCCGGATCAGAAATTCCCCTGCGTCGGGCTATAGGGGCTCGCCAGGTACTTCAGCGATTGCGCCTCGGTCTTGAGCGGAAGGATCTTGTCCGGGTCGAGCCGCACCATCACGTAGCGGATGTGATCGTCAATTTTCGTGAACCAGTGCCCGGTTCCCGCCGGGATAATGATCATGTCGCCGGCCTTCAGTTCGTGAACTTCCGGATTCTTGATCGAAGCGGCGCTGAAGCCGGGACCATTCTGTTCGCGCACGGTCTTCAGCGTGCTCGGCCGCGGCTTCGGGTCCACGAGGTCCGGCCCCGTCAAAAGCGTCGCCGACCCTTCAATAACGTAATAAACCTCGCTCACCTGCTCGTGCTCGGCCACCGCTTCCGCCACGATGTTTTCCCCGCCCGTGGCCTGGCCCAGCTTCCCGCGGTAGATGCTCCCAATGCCAACCTGCACCTTGCCCACATCCACCGAGCGCACCTGCTGATCGACGAGCTTGTGCTCGATGGCCCGCTGGTTGTAGCCGTCCAGCTCGCTCTTGGGAACGTACACGGCCTGACAGTGATGGCACGTGGGCTTCGGTTCCACTTGTTGCGCGAGCACCGGGAACACGGCGACCACAGCGCTCAGCATCACGACTTTCAAGGCAGTATTTTTTATTTGCATTTGGCTTTCTCCTCGTAAACATTTTCCAGAGTGGTTCGGATCCGGGTGGGCTTATCTATACATTAAGATCGCTCTGGGTGGGTGGAAAAAACTGCTCGGCAAGATTCTGCCTCATCTATAGATTTTCGGGTAGCCACACTGACCCCGTGCAATAGGTCAGCTTGATCGTGATCGGGTTTTAGTAGGACAGCCACTCTTGGCTGTCCCCTTGCGTCGCCGGGAAATTGCAAGGGACAGCCAAGAGTGGCTGTCCTACAAAAACGAGCTGAAGATCTCGCTCCGGTGATTTTCATCCCCTCGGAACCATGATCACACTACCGGAAGCCAAATCAGCGTTCCATTCTGTCCCGTCACTTATCACAATCCGTCTTATGATGTAACGATGCCTCCACTGATTGAGCTGCGCGGACTCACCGTCGAGATTCCGACCCCGCCGGGATGGATTCGTCCTGTGGACAACGTGTCGTTCACTCTCGAAACGGGCGAATCGCTTGGTCTCGTCGGTGAATCGGGGAGCGGCAAATCGATGCTCGCACTGGCGCTGATGGGATTGCTGCCGCCGGGCGCGCGCGTTAATGGCGAAGCGTGGTTTTCCAGTTCAAACGGCGCCGCTGCGTCGCGCGGGAATTTGCTTACTCTCCCCGAGCGCGAACGGATCGGCGTGCGCGGGCGCGACATCGCCATGATTTTTCAGGAACCGATGACGGCGCTCAATCCCATCATGCGCGTGGGCGCGCAAATTGCCGAAGCGATTCGCGCGCATCACGCCGGGCTATCGCGCGAGGATGTTGATCGCCGCGTGCTCGCGGCGCTCGAACGCGCCGCCGTGCCGGAGCCTGCCATGCGCGCCCGCCAGTATCCGCACCAACTCTCGGGCGGCTTGCGCCAACGCGCCCTGATTGCGATGGCCCTCGCCGGAGACAACGGAAAAGCCCCGCGTCTGCTCATCGCCGATGAGCCGACCACCGCGCTTGACGTCACGGTGCAAAAACAAATTCTCGAATTGCTCGCCCGCCTGCGGCGCGATCTCGGCCTCGCGCTTCTTTTCATCACGCATGACCTCGGCGTCGTCGCGCAGGTGGCGGATCGCTTTGCAGTCACATATGCCGGACGCATTGTGGAAGAAGGCCCGGCGCGCGAAGTGCTCGAGCGCCCGCGGCATCCATATACAGCGGGCCTCTTGCGCGCTTCGCCGCAACTCGTGCGCCACAAACTCGAGCCCATTCCCGGCACGGTGCCCTCGCTCACCGCGCTGCCTCCCGGATGCGCGTTTGAGCCGCGCTGCCCGGTGCGCGTCGCCGAATGCGCCGCGGCAATGCCCGAGCTGCGCGCCGCCGGCCCCGAGCATCGCGCGCGCTGCATTTTGATTGCGAAAAGCAACGGTGAAAACGCAAAATGAATTCAGTGGCGCAGGCTTCAGCCTGCGGGGGTTCGTCCTTGCAAGGACCAAAATTTACAGGCTGAAGCCTGCGCCACTGAATCGTTCCCATCGTTGCAACGTCAAATAAGGACTTGAAAAAACAATGAGGCCTGATCCAAATCACCACGACAAAATCCGCGAACGCTTCACGGAAACCGCGGACGCATTCGCCCGAACGGTCCGCCGCACGCGCGTCGAGGAAGGCGAGGAGCTCGCCGAACGCGCCACGGCCGGCCTCCGAAACGCGAAGAGCCTGCTGGCCATCGATCTCGCTTGCGGCCCCGGCACGTACACGCGCCCGCTGGCCGCGCGCGTTCGCCACGCCATCGGCGCGGACCTGACTCCGGCGATGGTCGAAAAAGCCCGCGCCGAAGCCGAGCGTGATGGCATCGCCAATATTGAATTCGTCTGCGCCGATATTTACGCGCTGCCCTTTGCCGACGGCGCCGCCGGGATCGTCTCCTGCGGCTACGCGTTTCACCACATGACCGATCCGCCGCGCGCCCTGGCCGAAATGGCGCGCGTGTTGCAGCCCGGAGGCCGCGTGGCGATCACCGACATCATTGTGCGCGAGGGCTGCGATGGCGATTTCCAGAATAGCGTCGAGCGCGTGCGCGATCCTTCGCATACGATCACGCAAAGCGTCGCGAATTTTCGCGCGATGATCCGGGATTTGGGGCTGCGCGTCGTGTCCGAAAATCTCCACGACAACTGGCACGATTTCAATGTCTGGATGGGAAATGCCTGTAAGGCCCCCGGCGATCCGGTCTACGTTCAAACTCGCAGCACCATGGAAAGTTGCATCGGCAACGATACTTCCGGTTTCCGCCCGCGCCGCTCGGAAAAAGCTGCCAGCGGACTCGAATTCATGCACACAGTTTTGCTGCTGATCGCGGAGAAGCCGGAATGAGGAAGTCCAGTAGGACAGGCTTCAGCCTGTCGCAGTTCCCGTCCTCCACCAGGCCGAAAACCGACAGGCTGAAGCCTGTCCTACTGGAAGCGCGCAATTTGCGGAAAAGATTTTCCGCCCCGGCGAGCGCGTTTGCGATGGGCTCATCGCGTTCGAGTGGCGGCGCGCACCCCGGCGTCACGGCTGTGGACGATGTAAGCCTCGATCTGGCTGCAGGCGAAACGCTCGCCATCGTCGGCGAATCCGGCAGCGGAAAAACGACGCTCGCGCGTATGCTTTTGCGCTTGATCGAGCCGGACTCCGGCGAGTTGCTGTTCGACGGCCGCGATTTTCTCGCGGCCCGCGGAGCGGAACTACGCGCTCTGCGCCGCGAAATGCAGATGGTGTTTCAGGATCCTTTCGCGTCGCTCGATCCGAGAATGCGCGTGAGCGCCATCGTCGGTGAGCCGCTCGAAATTCACGAGCCGCAACTATCCCGCGCCGAACGCCGCGCGCGCGTCGCTGAAATGTTGCGAGCCGCAGGCCTTGGAGAAGACGCCCTCCCCCGCTACCCTCACGAATTTTCCGGCGGCCAGCGCCAGCGCATCGGCATCGCTCGCGCGCTGGTGCTCCGCCCGCGCCTCGTCGTCGCCGATGAACCGGTCTCCGCGCTGGACGTTTCCGTCGGCGCGCAAATTCTGGAACTGCTGCAAAATTTGCAGCGCGACTTCGCGCTCACCTACCTGCTGATCTCGCACAGCCTGCCCGTCGTCGCGCAACTAGCCACGCGCATCGCCGTCATGCAGGCCGGCCGCATCGTCGAAACCGGCACCGCCGCGCAAATTCTCTCTGCGCCCACGCATCCCTACACGCAGTCTCTAATCGCCGCGATTCCCGCGTTGCCGTCTGTTGGATAGAAGTCGGTGGCGCAGGCTTCAGCCTGTGGGGGTTGGTCCACGCAAGTACTAAACCCCACAGGCTGAAGCCTGTGCCACTTTACGCGCGTCCCTCGGCAATCGCTGCACTGTCCTGATAGACTCAAGCAATATGGATTTTCAGTTTGAAATCTTGAAAACCGATCCGACCGGTGCCCGGCTCGGGCGCCTAACAACGCCGCACGGCGTGATTGACACGCCCGCGTTCATGCCGGTGGGCACGGCCGGAACGGTGAAGGGCCTCACGCAACAGGCGCTCACCGAACTAGGGGTGCAGATTCTGCTCGGCAACACGTATCACTTATATCTGCGTCCCGGCCACGAGCGCATTCGCCGGCTCGGCGGCCTGCATCGCTTCATGTCCTGGCCGGGGGCGATCCTCACCGATTCGGGCGGCTTTCAAGTGTTCAGCCTCGCTGATCTGCGCAAAGTCACGGATGAAGGCGTCGTTTTCCGCTCGCACCTGGACGGCTCCGAACATTTTCTTACGCCTGAAAAATCGATCGAGATCCAGCAGGCGCTCGGATCGGACATCGCGATGGTGTTCGACGAGTGCATCGAATACCCCGCCGATCACGAGCGGGCTGCCGGCGCGGTGAAGCGCACGACGGAATGGGCGCGCCGTTGCCGCGACTATGCCTTTGCCTCGAGGAATGAAGGGCTTGTCCCGAGGAACGAGGGGCGCGACACGACGGAATTGGGCCGGGCGAACGCGCTAGCCTCGACCAACCGGGGCCAGGTTTTGTTCGCGATCGTGCAGGGCGGCACGCACGCCGACCTGCGCCGCGAAAGCGCGCGTCAACTCGTGGACCTGGATTTTCCCGGCTACGCGGTGGGAGGTCTCGCCGTCGGCGAACCCCATGCGCTTTCGTGCGAGATGGCCGCCATAGCCACCGAAGAACTTCCCAAGGACCGCCCGCGCTACGTCATGGGCGTCGGTTTCCCCGAGCAGCTTGCCGACTACGTCCGCTGCGGCGTCGACATGATGGATTGCGTTTTGCCGACGCGCAACGCGCGGAACGGCTGCCTCTTCACCAGCGCCGGCCGCGTGAACATCCGGAACGCGATTTATGCCGACGATCCGCGTCCGCTCGATGAACGCTGCTCCTGCATGGTCTGCCGCACCTACTCGCGCGCCTACTTGCGCCATTTGTTCCACGCCAACGAAATCCTCGCGTCCATCCTGAACTCCCACCACAACGTTGCATTTTTCCTTGACATTATGGGCAAGATTCGACAGGCTATCGCGTTCGGGGAACTGGCGGAATTCTCCTCGGAGTTCCAAGCGCGCATCGAAGCGGGTGAACCCTGAAGCAGGCTGGTGGCACAGCTTGCGTTCCGGGTGTCAGGGCGTTAAATTGCCAGTGAACATCGTGGTCCTACCCTCTTATTCAACGAAGGAGAGCGGCGGGGCCTATTTTTGTCCGCGGCATTGAATTACGGGATTGCTTGTAACGGGAGGCTGGGGTCGCACTGATGTCATTGTTTTTCCCACCAGGAAATTTGTCGTTGATGGCCCAGGCCGGAGGCGCCGGTGGCCTGATGGCGTTCTTGCCCCTGATCGTCATCATGGGCATTTTTTACGTGTTGCTGATCCTCCCCGCGCAGCGCCGCCAGAAGAAAACCCAGGAAATGATCAACGCCCTAAAAAATGGCGATAAGGTAATTGCCGCCGGAGGAATCTACGGTACGATTGTGGGACTCGAAGGCGATTCCGTCCAGCTTCGCATCGCCGATCAGGTGAAGGTAAAGGTTCTGCGTTCCGCCGTGTCCGGCCTGCAACCAGAAAGTAAGGAGGAGTCGTAGGGCCGGGGTAGCTTCCGCTCCGTGCAATCAGTCGGGCAAAAAGCACAGCCCGCACCCGTGGAGTCCTGAGCCAGTTCAAGCCATGACAACGAATCTCAAGTGGAAAGCGCTGTTCATCGTAGCCGTCATCCTGGCGTGCGTGATTGGTCTTGTGGGGCGCCCGGATTTCCCTCCCAAGTCCTGGGCCGGGGTCAAGTCGAATTTTTCGGACAGCATCAAGCTGGGCCTGGATTTGCAAGGTGGCACGCACCTGATCCTCCAGGTGCAGGTGCAGGAAGCGATCAGTCAGGAGACGGATCAAACGCTCGACCACATTACGACACTGCTTCGCGACAAGGCCATTCGCTACGACGAAATTCGCAAGTTAAGCGACACACAGGTTTTGGTCCATAACATCGCTTCCGAACAAGCAGGGACGGCGCGCAATCTGATTAACGATCAGTTTCCGGATTGGGACGTTACTCCCGCGCCCGGCGAACCCTCCGGCTATCTTGTGACGATGAAGCAATCGCGCATTGTAAATATCCAGCAGCAGACCATGGATCAAGCCGAAGAAACGATCCGGCGACGCATCGACGCGCTCGGATTGACGGAACCTCTCGTCGCCCCGTACGGCCAGGGAGAAAACGAAATCATCGTCGAGCTTCCCGGGGAAGGCGATCCCAACCGCGCCAAGAGCGTCATCCAAGCCGGCGGGCAGTTGGAACTGCATCTGGTTCTGGACACGACCGCATATCAGTCCGAGGCGGCGGCCTTGGCCGCGCACGGGGGCGTCTTGCCGCCGAACGCGCAAATCGTTCAGGGAAAGAGTTCGGCATCGGGCGCCAGCCAGGCTGCTGGAGAAAGCTGGTACGTGATCGATCGCGTGCCGGTGGTCACGGGGCGTGACCTGCGCAGCGCGACCGCTGTGCGCAGCACGAAAAACATCGGCTTCTTCGATGTGGATTTTACGCTTTCCACCGAAGCCGGCCGCCGCTTTGGGCCTTTCACCGAACAAAACATCGGCAAGCAACTGGGCATCGTCCTCGAGCACAGGCTTCAGACCGCACCGGTGATCAACGGCCGCATTGACGATACGGGGGTCATCGAAGGCCAGTTTGGCGAGCAGGAAGCAAACGATCTTGGCTTGGTCCTCCGTTCCGGAGCGCTGCCCGCGTCGATCAAGTACCTTGAAGAGCGCACCGTAGGTCCCTCGCTCGGAGCGGATTCTATCCGTCACGGCGTGCAGGCGTCGATCATCAGCCTGATAGTGGTGATGGTGTTCATGGTCTTTTATTACCGCTTGTCGGGCATCAATGCGGTGGTTGCCTTGATATTGAACCTCGTCCTGCTGCTCGCGGCGCTCGCGTATTTCGGCGCCGTGCTGACTTTGCCGGGAATCGCGGGCGTCATCTTGACGATCGGCATGGGCGTTGATTCCAACGTTCTGATTTTCGAGCGCATCCGGGAAGAGTTGCGCGCGTCAAAAGCGCCGGTTTCCGCCGTCGACCTGGGATTCAAGCGCGCCTTCCTGACAATTATCGACACTCACGTGACAACCATCGTTTCCGCCGCATTTTTGTTTTTGTTCGGGACCGGTCCGATTCGCGGGTTTGCGGTCAGCTTGGCGGTCGGGTTGTTAGCGAACCTGTTTACGTCGGTCTATGTATCGCGCGTCATCTTTGATTGGCACTTGGCCAAGATGCCCCGCGAGGCGGAGCTGAGCATTTAGTAGCGCCCGCCTTCAGGCGGGCATCTGTTGGGTACCGAAATGCCAACCTGAAGGTTGGCGCTACATGAATGTTCTTTTGGGAACAGTTTAATTTTGGGAACAAATCTAGGATCGTTGGTGTCCAACTCTAACGGGTCAGAGTGAGCATGGAATTCTTCAAACAAGTGGATCTGGATTGGATGGGCAAAGCCAAGTACTTCTTTGGCTTGTCGGGACTCCTGCTCTTTGCCGGGGTGGTTTCCATCCTTTCACACGGCGGCCTATTCTATGGCATTGATTTTAAAGGTGGTACGGTTGTCGACGTCCGCTTCTCAGGTCCCCCGCCGATCGACACCCTTCGCTCCGGGCTGGCGCAACAGGGGATCGGGAATAGCACCATTGTCCCGGTCAGCGATCTCACCACGGCAAACGGAAACGAAGTCCTGATCAATCTGGAAGAAAAGGGCCAGGGAGCCGAGGCGCTCGATGCCGGAAAGACGGCCATCCTTAACGCCCTGCACGCCACGCTGGGCGCGGGCGAGGCCGGCAAGCAGGATTTCAACGCGGCCGGGGCTGAAACAATTGCGGAAGTCTTGACGCGCAAGGATCCCCTGGCGTTGGGAACATCTGCCGGGGACCGATACAATCAGTTGGCGCGCCAACTGGCGCAGTTTCGAGACCGCGACCGCCGAGGCATCGTAACCGACCTCGGCGAACTTTCCGCTTCCGGCGCGAATGCCAACGTGATCGCCGCCCTGCGCGATTCGTTCTACACCAGCACATTCGCCATCATCAATGTGGAGATTGTCGGACCGAAAGTCGGCTCCGAACTGCGCCGCCAGGCCGTAGTGGTGACTCTGTACGCCCTGGGCGGAATGTTGGTTTATATTGCATTTCGGTTCGAGTGGGTGTACGGTGCTGCCGCTGTCCTGGCGGTGTTTCACGACGTTCTGATTACGCTGGGTCTCTTTTCCATCTTTCACTTTGAGATTTCGCTGACGGTAATTGCGGCGTTACTGACCCTGGTCGGTTATTCGATGAACGACACGATTGTGATCTTTGACCGTATCCGAGAAAACGCGCGGCTCATGCGCCGCGAGCCTTTTAAGGCCATCGTGAATCGTTCGATTAATCAAACTCTTTCGCGCACCATCCTGACCAGCGGGCTGACGTTTCTGACGGTCCTGGTACTGTTCCTCATGGGCGGCCAGGTCCTGCGCGCTTTTTCCTTTGCTTTGGTGGTTGGAATTCTGGTAGGAACGTATTCCAGTTTTGGCATTGCCGCGCCTTTGGTGGTGGCCTGGAACAATTGGAGAGGCCAGGGCGGGGCGATGGTTGCATCCGGAACCGCAGCCGGTACTAAACTCCGGAAGGCCTAGGGATGGGCGCGGGCCCGCCGCGGCGGCCCGCTCTGAAAATGCCCTGGAGCTATCCGGCAGGAGGGACGTACGATGTTTGACGATCTGCTCGAGTCTACAAGCGAAAAGAAGAAAGACAATAAAGGTTGGGGTTTTGTGCTCTCGGGTGTTGTGCAGGCCTTAATTCTGGGCATTCTCATTTTGATTCCTTTGATCTATACCGAGGCGCTTCCCAAGGCGATGCTCTCGACTCTGCTCATCGCCCCGCCGCCTCCTCCGCCACCGCCTCCCCCGCCGCAACCCGTGAAGACCATCGTCAAGCCGGTTGCGCGCTTGATCCAATCCGGAAAGCTGATGCAGCCGCACTCCATTCCTCACGAGGTGGCTGTGTTCAAGGAAGCCGAGCTTCCACCGGATGTGATTAACAATGCCGGTCCGACGGGCGGCGTGTTTGGCGGCATCCCTGGACAGGGGATGGTCGCCGCGGTGGCTCCGCCTCCGCCAAAACCAGCGGCCCCCTCGCGCATCAAGCAGGGCGGCAACGTGACGGCAGCTTCGATCATTAACCAGACACGTCCGCTCTATCCGCCCCTGGCGCGGCAGGCACGTATTCAAGGCAACGTGGTTCTTCACGCGATCATCGACAAGGACGGCAAGGTTGCCCAACTTGAAGTGATCTCCGGTCACCCGCTTTTGGTGCAGTCCGCTTTGGATGCCGTGAAACAGTGGCGCTACAAACCGACGCTGTTGAACGGCGACCCGGTCGAAGTTGATACGACGATTACGGTCACGTTTACGATGGGTGGTTAGGCTTTGTGCAGGACGGCGGCTCGGGGGCCGGTCTTCATGAATGGAAGGCCGCGAATTGATGCCGCCAATCAGGGAGTCGGCCGGGACCGGCAATGCCGGTTCCGGCCCGCAAGTTTCAATCGAAATAAAAAGGAGCGAATCATATGCTTGGGAATCTAGCGGTTTGGGCAATGAACATGGTCGTCCTCCAGGGGAGCAACTGGGACCTGAGGGCCATGTGGGGCAGCATGAGTATCATCGCGAAGGTTGTTGTGGGCATCCTGTTTCTTCTGTCGGCCTGGTCGCTCGGCGTCATGATCGATCGCGTGCTGATGTACAGCGCGGCGCGCAAACAATCCCGCGTATTCGTCCAACAGGTAGCGGGCGCATTGCGGGAAGGCAAACTCGACGAAGCCATCTCCATCGCCGAGCGCAACAAGAAGAGCCACATCGCCAAGGTCGTCGCCACTGGCCTTTCCGAATTTCAATCCGCTTCTTCCCAGGTTGCTGACGCGGAAGTGATCGAAGCCGCCAAGCGCGGCCTGGATCGCTCGGTCGCGATCGTGCACGCCGAAATGAAGCGCGGCCTCTCCGGCCTCGCCACCATCGGCTCGACCGCGCCGTTCGTCGGACTGTTCGGCACCGTGGTCGGCATCATCAACGCGTTCAAAGGAATTGAAACCACGAAGGCTACCGGGTTGTCGGCGGTCGCGGGCGGAATTTCCGAAGCGCTCGTCACCACCGCGCTGGGCTTGCTCGTGGCCGTGCCTGCCGTGTGGGCGTACAACTATTTCACCAACAAGGTTGAGGCGTTTGACGTCGAAATGGACAACTCCTCGATGGAGCTGGTGAACTATTTCATTACGCGCCGGGCTGGCGGAAAGAAGTAACCCATGGCATACAAGCCAAGCGTCGGCCCACAGATGTCGGCGCCGAACGTGATTCCGATGGCGGATATCATGCTGGTGCTGTTGATCATCTTCATGGTGGTCACGCCCATGCTCTCCAAGGGCTTGTCGGTGGAGTTGGCCAAGGTCAACAATCCCTCCGACATGCCCGATGCCGACAAGGATGACGCGGTCATCGTCGGCATCTCGGCGAGCGGGGACGTTTATCTCGGCAGCGCCAAGTCGGACCTTTCACAAATTGCCGATCAGGTTCGGGACCGCATCTCCAACAAGCTGGACAAGACCGTGTTCGTCAAGAGCGACGGTCGCGCCAAGTATGGCGATGTGGTCAAGGTCGTGGATGAGATTCGCTCCGCGGGCGTCGATAACGTCGGCCTGATTACCGATCGGGCCGAACAGAATCGGCGGACCGCTCCACCGCCTCCGGCAGGCTAATCTTCGCTGGGAAGCGAGGCGTTTGTCCCCCGCTTCCCGGCTTTATTTTTGCTAGTGCATCCGTTCCGGTGATTGCATCGGGACGCGGAACACGAATTAGGAGCCACGACAATGGGAATGGACGTTGGAGGAAAACAGGGCGGTTCGATGGCGACGATGAACGTCGTCCCGCTGATCGATATTCTCCTGGTGTTGATCATCATTTTCATGGTGATCACGCCGCTGACCCCGAAAGGCCTGGACGCGCTGGTGCCGCAGCCCGCGCCGCCAAACCAGAAGCAGCAGGACCAGGTCACGCAAAAGACGATCGTCGTTCAAATACTCGACACCGGGAAATTGAAGATCAACGATGAGGACGCCACGTGGGACTCTCTTGGGCCGCGCCTCACCGACGTTTTCAAGGAGCGCGCCGAAAAAGTCGCTTTCGTCAAGGGTGACGATGCGGTGCGGTTCGCCGATGTCGCCAAAGCGATCGATATCATGCGGGGTTCCGGGATCGACAAGGTTGGATTGATCACCGCCAATCTTGAAGCGGGGAAGTAGATTCATGGCGGTTGCCGGCCCGGCCTGGTCTCTGTGTATGCCGGTTTTATTTGCCCTCAAATAATAATAAAGTTGCTTTGTTCCAAGGCCTTGCTGGTGTAGAGTGTGCGGCTGTAGCTTGTGCCTTCGTGGATAGGGGTGGCGCTGGAAAGTGCGAAGGCGGCTTTTTGCATCGTGGGACGATAGGTACAAGCGCCGGTAACTTCATTGCCCTCTCGGGGGAATACAAAATATTCGCGGGGATGGATTGTTTGCCATGAATCCTTTTGCGCATTTTCGGCACTCCAAAAATAAAAATTCCGTGGCGCTGTTCGCGGTGGCCATGTTTGCGGTCGGTTTCGGCGCCTCGGGCTGCGCCAAGCTGAAGGCTCGGGACGAGCTGAACAAGGGCGTCGCCGCCTATCGCGATGGCAAGTACGACCAGGCCATCGAGTTCTTCAAGGATGCCAAGGACAACGATCCTACGCTGACCAACGCCCGCCTCTACCTCGCCACCGCTTACGCGACGCAATACATTCCCGGCGCTCCGTCGGATGAAAACGTCCGCATGGGCCAGGCGGCGGTCAAGGAATTCCAGGACGTGCTCACCGCGGATCCCAACAACATTTCGGCCATCGACGGAATCGGTTCCATTCTTTTCAACATGGCCGGAACTCCCTATACGCGGGCGCGCTTCGAGGAATCCAAGACCTACCACATGAAGCACATCGCCCTGAAGCCGGAAGATCCCGAGCCGTACTACTGGATCGGCGTCATCGACTGGACGCTCACCTACCGCTCGAACCTGGAAACACGCGGCACCTGGCGCCTCGCCCATCCGGGCAAGCCCCTTAAGGACGACGATCCGATGCCGGCCGACGTTCGCGACGCTTACTCCAAGGAGAACGGCCAGTTGATCGATGAGGGCATCAACGACCTCAAGAAGGCGCTCGAGCTGCGCCCCGACTACGACGATGCCATGGCCTACCTGAACCTCCTCCTGCGCCGCAAGGCCGACGAGGCCGCCACTCCCGACGAGCGCGCAGCTTTGCTGAAGCAGGCCGACGATCTCGTCGAGAAGGCCAAGGAAATCAAACAGAAGAAAATGGAAACCCCGGCCAAGCCCTAGAAGGCGCTCGGCTGGTCCATTGAATGCTTCTACAAGAAAAGCGGCCCAGTCGTGGGCCGCTTTTTTATTTCATATCGCTTGCCAGTATGGAAATGGATCGGCGAAATTCAAATTGGCAGCGTGGCATACAGGAATCTCTTGGGACAAAGTCAGGTGAACCCTGTAGAGGGCATTGAAAGCCCGCGAAACGTGGTTGGGAATTGAACAACCGCATAAAGAATTGATCTTGAAAATTGGAAAAATAAATATGAAAGAAAACCGCAAGAACGGATATACGTGCCTTGTAAGGCGTGTGATAACTTGGCACGTGTAAGCAAGAATAAGACCCCACGTCAGGAGTGCTGCAGAGTTTCTCATACCACCCGTGAGAATAGATGTGGCCCGAATTATTGGCTTTTGACGTACAGCAGTTTGTTGAAGGCGAACTGAAAAAAATTTAATGTTCGTGAAGTAGGTAGTCACGTCTTCGCTCTCTACCTCTCTGCTACGCGAGAGCGGAAAACTGGGGGCCCCGATGCCAGAGCCGATGAGTTTCTTACCTGCAGAGGAATTGCGCCGCAAGTTGAGCTACCCCGAAAGATCAACCTCGCAAAGTCCGACTCAGGCCCTCAAGGGAACCTCCGGCCGCCTTGAAATAAGGAAAACACTGCCCCCTGGAACCCCAGACGCGATCGCGATTCAAAAGGCCGGTTTGCCCACCGCGCGCCTGAAACGCATCCTCGCCTACATCGACGCGCACTTGGACGAAAACATTACTCTTGCCGAGCTCGCGCGAAACGCGAATCTAAGCGTCTACTATTTCGCGACTCTATTTAGGGAAAGCACAGGCTTCAGCCCGCATCGATACATCCTCCACCGCCGCGTCACTCGCGCGCGCGAACTCCTTCGGAACACGAGCCTCAGTGTGCTCGATGTGAGCCTCGATCTCGGATTCCAGCACCAAAATAATTTTGCGCGCGCTTTTCGTCGTATCACGGGCATGACACCGACCTACTTTCGTCGCAGCAAACGTTCGGATAAATAAATCGGAAGAATGAGACCAAGCCTGCCCGCGCGTTTGTTCGGCTGAATTGAAAGTGTCCTTTGGAACCGGCGAAATATTCGGAGGTGCAACGTGAAAAGTGGAGCGGAAAATATAGGACGGGCAAAAATGCCGTATTCCACCCCGCGTCTCATCTCTTACTCCCCCGGCAGTCTCGCTGCGACTGTCAGGAAAAAGAGCGCGGCGGCTGGGCGGTCGGTTGAAAGCCGGTTATCGCTGCCAGGCACTCCGCCACCGCCACTGATCGTCGAAGGATTTGAAAGCGATATTGGGAGTTTAGCCCAAGTCCTTTCATCGCTCGGATGGCGCTCACGCAGAAGGCCAGAGCCCGCGACGGAGCCACTGGAAACAATCCCTGAAAAAGGCGCGGGGCCGGCGGAAGAGGGAATTTGCATTTTGTTGGTTGACATGAGGCACCGCTTTTCTGGGCCACGCCAACCGCTCACCTGAATGGATATGGACTCGGATTCAAGTGCGACCCTCACTTTGATCTTGACCGACTCAGGCGAAGATTTCACGTCTGGCGGCGAAATTCCCCGAACAGATCGATGGCATTTCAAGGGCCCGATCTCCACGGATGGCCTCGGCGTCTTGATCAATTCGGTTATCCAAATTTGGGCGGCGCGGATCGAAGCGCCAGTGAAATCAAGCTCACCCATGAGGATGAGCAGATCCGGCGCTTCGGCAATCGCCTGTGCAGAGAGAGAGTAATTTTTTATGGGCATATTTTCGAAGTGGACATCCACAATCCACGGCGCCACAGGGCGTCTTGACGAACTCGATCGCGACCATGTGGCGAAGGCTCTGCGCGAGGTGAAGGCTGGCTCGCCATCGCTTGCGCGATTTCTCAAAGAACGTCAGCTCATGCCGGCGAGCGATACGTTTGCCATGGAGCGTGGCCGCGAGCGCGTGGAAAGATCAGGACTCCTGCGGATGATGCAGGAAACGTGCGCGGCAATTAACGAACTCGGGGGAAGGACCATTGTCGATGCTCATTCCTTCCTTCCGCCGGAACCCACCCTGGCGTGTTTCATCTATGTGGAAGACGGAGCCGAGTATTTAATCCGGCTGGAGCTGCAGGAGGCGACCCCAACTTTGGTATTCGCCGAGCGCAGATGGCGCGATACCGTGACCAATGACTTTGTGCGCTGGGCCTACCGCCTGGCCGAAATAGAGCCAATGTCGATTACCGTAAGGCTGATTCACGAGATTCACGAAGACCAGGTTTCCGCGGAACAGGTTCGGGAATGGTTCTTCTATCTCATCTCTGGCCTTGACCGCTCGCACGCCCCCTCCTTCCGCCAACCCTCGAGCTAGTTTGGATGGTTATAAAAGAAAACATTCCTTGGGGGTCGCAAATAACGTCCCCTGCGCCATTAATTTCCTTCAGGTCTACTTCGGGGCACGCCCGGAACTCTTTTCTCCCCTGGGGCATCAAATAGACTTAAAATACAGGAACATGTCTTCGCTGGAAAAGCCCGTAGGACTCCCTTCGCTCGTTGGCGTCGGCGGCAAGACGGAGCGCACGACCAAGGCCCTGCAGGTGCGCTTCCTCGAGCTGGTCGAAAAAGTGAGGCAAACGCGCCCCGCGAGCGATATCGAGCTCTTGCGGCGCGCGTTCGATTTTGCCGCCGAGCAGCACCGCACGCAGTTGCGCAAGTCGGGCGACCCCTACCTGTCGCATCCCCTGGAAGTCGCGCACATCCTGGCGGACATGAAGCTGGACATCACGACGCTCTGCGCCGCGCTCTTGCACGACGTGGTCGAGGACACGCGCGTATCCACGCAGCGCATCGCCGAGCGATTCGGGCCGGACATCGCCACGCTCGTCGAAGGGGTCACGAAAATCAACCGGCTGGATCTCCTGGCTCCCGAAGCGCGCCAGGCAGAAAACGTCAGGAAGATGTTGCTGGCCATGGTGAACGACGTGCGCGTCGTCGTGGTGAAGCTGGCCGACCGGCTGCACAACATGCGCACGCTCGGTTTCCTTTCTCCCGAAAAGCAGCAGCGCATCGCCCGCGAAACGCTCGATATTTATTCACCGATCGCACATCGCCTGGGAATGGGTTTGATCCGCGGCGAGCTGGAAGACATTGCCTTCAGCTATCTCGAGCCCGAGGCTTATCAGCAGCTGCAAAATACAGTCGTCGCAAAGCGAAAAGAATTCGAGACTTTTCTCGCGGAATTAAAGGACACGATCCGCAAGCGCCTCGACGAAAACGGGATTACCGCCGAAGTCGACGGCCGCGTCAAGCGCCTCTATTCCATTCACCAAAAGAGTTTGCGGCAGCACCGCACGGTCGATCAGATTTACGACCTGCTGGCCGTGCGCGTGATTACCGACACGATTCGCAACTGCTACGCGGCGCTCGGCGTGATCCATCAGGTCTGGCGGCCCGTCCCCGGCCGGTTCAAGGATTACATCGCCATGCCCCGGCCGAACCTCTACCAGTCGCTGCACACCACGGTGATCTACTCCGGGCAAACGTTTGAGGTTCAGATCCGCACGCAGGAAATGCATCGCATCGCCGAACAAGGCGTCGCCGCGCACTGGCGGTACAAGGACGGCAAGGACGTTTCCGACGCGGACGATCAGCGCATTTTGTGGATGCGCCAGCTGATCGAATGGGTCAAGGAAATGCAGGAGCCGTCGGAATTCATGTCCACGCTGAAGGTGGACCTGTACCCCGAGGAAGTGTACGCGTTCACGCCGAAGGGAAAAGTGCTGGCGCTTCCGCGCGGCGCGACCCCCGTGGATTTTGCGTACGCCGTGCACACCGAAGTCGGCAACCAATGCATCGGCGCGAAAGTGAACGGGCAAATCGTCCCGTTGCGGCACGGCCTTGCGAATGGCGACGTGGTCGAGGTGATCACGCAGAAGGGCCACGTCCCCAGCCGGGACTGGCTGAATTTTGTGCGCACCTCGCGCGCCCGCAGCAAAGTCAGGCATCACATCAATTCCATCGAGCGCAGCCAGGCGACCGAAGTGGGCCGGCGTTTGCTCGAGCGCGAAGCGCGGCAAGTGGGCCGCAGCCTGAAAAAAATTCCCGAGGCGGAGCTGTTGCGCGTCGCCACCGAATACGGCTGCGCCAAGCTCGAGGATTTGTTCGCGGATTTGGGCTACGGGAAATTTTCGGCGCGGCAGATTATTTCCAATGCGCTGGGCGAGCCGCTGGCGCCGGCCAAGCCCGAGGGAGCGAAGGAAGATTCCTCGGCGCGGCTCGTCTCAACCGTCCGGCGAATGCTGGGCGTGGGCGAAGCCAAGCTGCAGGTCGGCGGCCAGAGCGACCTGATGGTCTTCCGCGCGAAGTGCTGCAACCCGATCCCTGGCGATGAGATCGTCGGATACGTGACGCGCGGGCGCGGCGTCGCGGTTCATTCCAATTCATGCCCCAACGTCCAGAATTTGCTCTACCAGGTGGAACGCCGCATCGACGTGGAATGGGGCGGCGCGACCGGATCTACCTATCCTGTCACTTTGCTGATCCGCGCGCAGGACCGGCCCGGCATGCTCGCCGACATTACCGCCGTCATCAGCGAGACCGGCTCGAACATTCGCACCCTCGGCAGCCACCCCGATAATTTGCACGCCCGCATCGACCTCACGCTGGAAATCGCCGACCGCAAGCAGCTCGAACGCATTACCGCCAATATCCGTAAAATCCCCGGCGTGTTCGGCGTTGAACGCCTCTACAACATCTGAGCGAATTGGTAGGACAGGCTTCAGCCTGTCTGCTTTTCGCAATGCAAGAATCCAAACCCAGACAGGCTGAAGCCTGTCCTACCACCCCCAGTTAATCTTCGAGGCACACGCCAATTCCACTTTCTTCCACCTCAGTTACAATTAAAAAATGCCCTCTCTACGTCCATGTCGTTTCTATCTCGCCCGGCGTCTGCCGCATGGATTGCTCCTGGCATCGGTCGTACTCCTCTGCTCCTGCAAGCCCGCTCAAAAACCGGATACGGAGCAAGCCGACCAGATGGCCATGTGGCTCGACAGTGTGCCGCAACTGAAGTCCTTGAACATTTCCAACGCGGAGGTCGCGGAGCTCAATAAGGCGCATCAAGCCGGGCTGACCGATCCGTCGACCGTCGTCTTGATTCAGCTCGCTCGCGATCGCAAGATTCCGTTTGCGGACGGGGACTCCGTCGCGGATTTGTTGAACGCCGGATCGTCGGACGCAACCGTCCTGGAGCTGGCGCGCCTCAATCAATTGGGTCCCTGGGCCGGTGAGGCTCGAGCGATGCGCCTGGCGGGACTTTCCGACAAGATCATTCTGGCCGTCGCGCATCGCCGGTCGCAGGGACTGACTGTGCTTTCGGGGGAAAAGCTCGGAGAACTGAAGAACACCGGCGTGACCGACGCGATGATCATGGAAATGATTCAGAAGGGCTACTCCGACGCGACCGCCACCAAATTCATCGCCGAGCGCGAACGCGCCGCCGGCGGCCACAGATTCGTATACCAGGCGCATGCCCACAAATAAAGTTGAGGAGTTCTCAAACTTCGCGATTTTCATTTTGTGGCGGCGCGCTTCCCGTATATCCTCGCCAGCTGAAATGAAATCCATGACCGTGCGGATGGCATTGGCTCGTGGGTGGAAATTGTGAATCCCGTGAAACTTGAAATCGTTCAGGCCGGAAACCCCGTTTTGCGGCAGCGCGCCCGCCCCATGAGCGTCGCGGAAATACGCAGCCGCGAAATTCAGAAATTGATTGAAGCCATGCGGGCGTGCATGCACGAAGCGCCCGGCGTGGGGCTCGCGGCTCCGCAGCTGGGGCTTGCGCTGCAACTGGCGGTGATCGAAGACCGCGAGGATTATCACAAGGAAATTCCGGAAGCGCTGTTGCGGGAGCGCGAGCGCCGCCCCGTTCCTTTTCATGCCGTCATCAATCCGGTGCTTGAGGAAATCGGTCAAGAAAAAGCCGAATTTTTCGAGGGCTGCCTGAGTCTCTCCGGCTTTACGGCGCTGGTTCCGCGGGCCCGCGCCGTGCGCGTCACCTGTCTGGACGAGCGCGGCGAGAGCAAGGTGATCGAAGCTTCAGGATGGTATGCGCGGATCCTGCAGCACGAGATCGATCACCTGCGCGGCACGCTCTACATCGACCGCATGCGGACAAGATCCTTCACCTCGATGGAAAATTTGGCGGAGTTCTGGAAGGGCAAGCCGGTGAGCGAGATCAAGTCGGATTTGGAATTGAAATCGAGTTAGCTAAATTCTGGATTCTCAGGATCCGGCCTTTCGTGGCGCAGGCTTCAGCCTGTGGGGGTTAGTGCTTGCAAGGACCAAACCCCACAGGCTGAAGCCTGTGCCACATGACCGCCCGCACTATCCTCATTGTTTTTTTGACCAGCAACCCCCGCCCCGTTAGAATCACTTCATCTTGCCTGTGGAATCAAGATCGCGATTCTATTTTCCTGTCGTCCTGGCTGCGTGCGCATTTTTCGCGGCGGGCTGCGTCCACCCCCTTGGCCCGGGCTATCAATTTGCCGACCGCAAAACGGAGATTCTCGTTTCCAGCGCCGCGCCGGCCCGCATCCATTTTCACGTCGCCGATGTACTCACAAATGCCGGCGATCGTCCGCTTCGCTCCCTGGAAGTTCGCTTGCCCGAAGGGCGTGTGTTCGGCGAGCAGAACCTGCGCGTCGTCATCGAGGGCGCGGAAGTATCCCCGCAGCGGAGTTCGCAGACGGATGCCCGCATGTTGCGCGCGCCCTTCGATCCTCCGTGGGAGCAAAATGAAAATCGCAGCGTCGTCACGGAATGGGATCTGGTGCCGGAATCCTCGGCGCGAGGCACGATTGTCGCGTCGCCCAGCGGTTTCTTTATCGCCGACGAAACGGCGCTCCCGCTCTGGCAAACGCCCTACGGTGTTTTTGCCAGGGGCGGAACGAATCCGGACAAGGAGCTCTTGACTGTTTTTGCGCCGCCGGATTTTCGCGTTCTCGCCCCGGGAAAAGCTCTCGAGCGCACCCCCGATGGCGATTATGTCGCCCAGCGTTTCTTGATCAACCCGGACAATGATTTCCTTCCATACGTCGTCGCGGGCCGTTACCAGGAGAAGGTCATCCCGTCGCGGCAAGGCGAAGTCCAGTTCTGGACGTTTCACCCGATGGACGGCCCGTCGTCGCAAGCGGCGGCGGAGCGGCTTTCGTCTTCCATGAAGGCTTTCACGGAATATTTTGGCCCAGCTTCCACGGGAAAAGCCGCCGTGCGAATCGCAGAGGCGCCGGCCGAATTGCCCGCCGAATTCGGCGAATCTCTTGATCCCGGAGGAGTTTCCTTTCCGAACGGCGTGTTGCTCGATCCGCGCGTTTTTCAGCAGGGCATCGCGAACGAGGCGGTGCTGCAGCTCGCCGAATACGAACTGGCGCGAACATGGTACGGCTGGCGCGTCCGCCCCCGCCCGGAAGCGCAGATTCTGATGGGCCGCGGCGTGGGGCTTCTCGGCCTGGTGATCGCCGCCGAGAGCCGCGGCGCGAACCAGCGTCGCAGCATGGTCGCGTCCCTGGTGGATCGCTACGACGCGGCGCGCGCCGCCGCACCCGACAAGCGGCTGATGGAGCCTCCAGCCGGCTATTCGCGCGCCGAGCGAATTTCGACGGGCTACCGCGCCGGTCTTTTTTTCGTTGCACTGGAAGACGTATGCGGCCACGATAACTTGCGCACCGCGTTGCGCGATATTCTTCATGACCGCTTGGGAAGCGACACCGGTTACGAAGAGCTCAGGGCCGCGGCGGAATCCGCGTCGGGGAAGGACCTGGGGGAAATGTTTCGCAAGTGGCTCGTTGAACCGGGCATCCCCGGAGATTTTCGCGCCAGGTATCAGAAGGCCTCCAGCGCGAAATTTGGGAATTAGACATTGGTATTGGAAACACTTCATTTCTCATTGGCTGCCGATTCAACGATTCGGAGCAGATTTTAGTAACACAGCCATCCGCCGCGGCGGAGCTGTGCGGGTTTTGCGATCGTCGATAGCCCATGAATGCCTGACAGTAGAGAAAACCGCACAGCCAGGAGTGGCTGTGCTACTCATTCCGGAAAAACCAACAGGAGGATCGTGTGATCGAAACCGTCGCCACCGATCGAGGGCCAAAAGCCATCGGTCCCTATTCGCAAGCCATCCGCGCCAATGGATTTGTATTTCTTTCCGGACAAATCCCGCTCGATCCGAAAACGCAGCAGGTTGTGGAGGGAGACGCCGCGGCGCAAACCGAGCGCGTCCTCGAAAATCTGAAGGGCGTCGTCGAAGCGGCAGGATCGTCCCTTCAGCACGTGGTCAAGACCACCGTATTCCTGGCCGACATGAACGATTTCGCCGCCATGAACGAAGTCTACGCGCGCTATTTCACGACGCATCCACCGGCGCGTTCCACCGTCGAGGTGTCGCGCCTCCCCAAAAACGTGCGCGTCGAAATCGATTTGATCGCGTTGCTCTGAACGCGCCTCTGCCAGGAAAAAGGATCAGCGTGCGGTAGATCCAAGAATCGCTCTGCTCCGCCTTACCAGTCTAGGCTCGACCAGTCCCGTCAGGGACGAAAGAACGTAGCCCACTGCGTGAGCGGTGGGTCTGTGCGAGACCCGAGGGCCAAGCCCCGGAGGGGCGGCACACGGCGACCCATGTGTGCCGCCCCTCCGGGGCTGCGAATAATCGCATCTCCCGTCCCACCGTTGAAACAGTGGGCTACGTTGTGACGTCCCTTCGGGACTTCGAGCGGCACCGAGTCGCCGCACATGGAAAATAATCGAATTTCTCTTTGTGACAGGCTTCTAGTCTTTGCTGCCGCGGAAATTCATTCGAAACTCCCACAATCCCCGTACGATTCAGCATTTTCGGCACTTACCTGCCGCAATGCCGCAATTTGTTGCGCAATCCGCGCTTGCCACGTAACCGCGTTCGAACGAAGGCCTTTGTTTCTGCACCACCTTCCCAGCGCAAACAGCATCTAACCATGTGGGTACCCGCCTGCTTCAGTTCCTCTTGCCGATTGGTTTTTGAGATGACACCAATCACCGAGTTCGATCCAGTTTCGCTACGGATTTAGTATGGAAAGCGGGAATCTTGGGGTAGATTTGTACTAGTAAGCGCCCATGGCCGAACCTCTGGGGAGGCTACCTTTGCGTCTTCGCGAGAAGATCAAGTTGGTGGTTCCCGGTGAATTTTCCGGGAGGGCCTGTTTCTCCGCGTTGACGGCCTTTTGGCGGCGAATCTACCCCGGGGATCGCGCGCAATCCCACGAAAACCAAATTTCGTTCGCTCGAACTTTTGACCGGCGAGCGTCCTCTCCCGATTTACGCGGGCTTATAGAAACGCTCAAAACAATCCGCAAAAGAATTCTGGCCAACACGCTTCTGCGCGGCTGGTCGAAAGGGTTCGTCTGGTTGCTCATCGGCCTCATTGTGGTGGCGGCGGTCAGCGTCAAGCTTGCCGGAGCGCTGCTCTTTGCCGCCGTGCTGGCGGCCGCTGGCGCGGCGGCTATTTTGACTTGGACCTGGCGGAACCGGCCCTCCAATTACGAAACGGCGCGCCGCCTTGATTCCGCTGCCGGTCTTAAGGACCGGCTTTCCACCGCGATTTTCCTTGGCGGCATCGAGGATCCGGACGGCATGGTCGGCGAGCAGCGCAAGGACGCCCTCGCGCGCCTCACGAAAGTGGACCCGCGCGGATTTTTCCCGGTCCAGTCGCCGGGAAATATCAGGCGCGCTTCCGTTCTTGTTTTGATCGCGGCCGGATTGTTCGCCTATCGCATTCACCACAAGCCGCCGCTCATTTCGTTGCTGCAAACCACGGCGCGGTCGCAGCTCGTGCAATCGATTTTTTCTCCCATCGTGCACGCGATGGAAAAAGATCTTCAGAGAACGATGGCTTTGGTCACGATGAAGCCGGACGCGAACGGCGAAGAAACCCGGCGCGACGCCGATGCCTCCAATAGTGAAGACCTCTGGAAGGCGGATGACAATCAGGGCGCCGCGGAAAACCAAAACAATGCGGCGGATGCGGGCGATCAGCAGCAGGACGAGATTCAGGCGCCGGGCAGTCAGGAAGGCGATCCCTCCGGCGAAGCCCGCCAGCAGGAAAGCAACGCGCAATCTCAAGAAGGCAAGAATGCGAACGAGAACGCGGACGGCAAATCGCAGGAGCAATCCGAACAGCAAGGGCCCGAGGGCCGCCAGTCCCTGGGGCAGTCGCTGATGCAGGCGCTGAAAAACATGATGTCGAATTCGCCGAATCAGCAGTCGAGCAATCGCCAGAACCAGCAGCCGCCGAACGGCCAGGGCACGCCGCAATCGGGCAATTCACAGCAGCCGGGCGCGACGGAAAGCGACAAGCGCGGCGAGTCGCGGGGAAATTCCGACGCCAAGCAAAAAGCCACGCAGACCGCCAGCGAAGGCGCGGGCAGCCAGCAAGGCACGAAAGAGCTGCGAAAGGATCAGGAGACGCATCCCATCAACGCCGTGCCGGATCGCGTCGCGCTCGAAGCCAGCGGCTTCAAGGAACAGACACGCATGAAGGTCGCGACCGAGACCGGGACGGCGCAGCTTGCCGTGCGCGATCAATCGCCACAGCAGGACGCCGTGGTCAACGGCGCCGAGCAGGAAAATATCCCGGCGCGCTACCGCTTTTACGTGCAGCGGTATTTTGAACATGCGGACAATGGGAAGCATTGAGTTAGAATCTCGTGGAAATCGGATGCCGGTCCTTAGGATGGGTTCATGACCAGTTCGGTGGGAACAGAGGGTCAGACGGGCGGCCAGCCCCTCGGCCAACAAGCGGAATTTCTCGCCGAAAAAATGGCGGAAGTCCGCCGGGAAATTTCCAAGGCGATCGTCGGCCAAGCGGAAGTAGTCGAGGGTGTGCTCATCGCTTTGCTGGCCGGCGGACACGTGCTGCTGGAGGGCGCGCCGGGCCTCGGGAAGACCATGCTGGTGCGCACGCTGGCGCAGGCCGTGGCGCTGAAATATTCGCGCATTCAATTCACTCCCGATCTGATGCCCGCCGACGTGATCGGCACGTCCGTGGTGCAGGAAAACGGGGACGGCAGAAAATCGCTCGGCTTCCAGCCCGGCCCAATATTTACCAATCTTCTACTTGCAGATGAAATTAATCGAGCGACGCCGAAAACGCAATCCGCGCTGCTCGAGGCCATGCAGGAAAAGCAGGTCACCGTGGCCCACACCTCGCATCTGCTCGAGGAACCTTTTTTCGTGATGGCCACGCAGAACCCCCTCGAAATGGAAGGGACCTACCCGCTTCCCGAAGCCCAGCTCGACCGGTTCCTCTTCAAACTGCGCGTGCCCTATCCCGGGCGCGAGGACTTGCACGACATTCTGGACCGCACGACGCAGGGTACCGCCGCCACGGTGTCCCCCGTCGTGAACGGCGCGCAAATTCTGGAGATGCGAAAAGTCGTGCGCACGGTTCCGGTTGCGCCGCACGTGCAGGAGCACGTCGTGAAACTCACGATGGCCACGCATCCCGAGAACCGCGAAAATCTTCTCGCCAGCAAATACATCAGGTACGGAAGCTCGCCGCGCGGCGCGCAGACTTTGATCCTCGGCGGAAAAGTGCGCGCCCTCCTGGACGGCCGCTACAACGTCAGCATGGAAGACATACGCGCGCTGATGCTGCCTGCCCTGCGCCACCGCATCATCCTGAACTTTGAAGCTCAGGCGGATGGCCGGACGCCCGACGACTTGCTAGAAGAAATCGCCGGCAAGCTCTGCGCGAAGTGAGGTTTTTGTAGCACAGCCACTCTTGGCTGTGCGGGTTTTGCAGCGCCTAGCAAAGGCACACAGCCAAGAGTGGCTGTGCTACTAAAGTCTGAACCCGATGGCCACAACTTCTCCGCTCTTGCTCGACCGCGAATTCCTGAAAACGCTGGAGCAGGTCACGCTGCTGTGCCGCACGAACTTGTCCGGCGCGGTGGGTCCCGAGCACCGCTCGCGCACGCGCGGCCCGGGAATGGAATTCGCCGATTACCGCCGCTACAGCTTCGGCGACGATCCCCGCTCGCTCGATTGGAGCGCGTATCTCCGCCTGGGAAAACTTTTTCTGAAAATTTACGAGACCGAGCAGCACATCCCCGTGCGAATTTTGCTGGACCGCAGCGAGTCGATGGACTTCGGCGATGAGGGAGAATCGAAGTTCCTCTACGCGCAGCGGCTCGCAGCAACGTTCGCCTATCTGGCGCTGCTGCATTTGGACACCACCGCGGTGATTCCGTTCGCTAACCGGCTGAACAAACCTCTTGTCGTTTCCGGCGGGCGCGAGCGGCTGTGGCCGGTGCTGCAATTCCTCAGCGAACAATCGTGCGAAGGCGGCACGGATTTATTCGGCTCGGTGAAAGAGTTCATGAGCAGTTTTTCGACTCGAGGAATCGCCATCCTGATTTCCGATTTCTTCGATGAGCAGGGCTGTGAACGCGCCGTCGAAATGCTGCGTTCGGCCGGGCACGATTTTGTGTTGCTCCAGGTGCACAGCGCCGAAGAGCAGCATCCTTCCGCCGCGGGCGAACTGATTCTGGAAGACGCCGAGACGGGTGCGCAGCGCACCGTGGAGTGTTCGCCGCAGAGCACTGCGTTGTACGAGCGGAGATTTCAGGAATTTTCCGCGCGCTTGCGGCGACTCGCGCTGCGCAACGGCGGAAGATACGCGCGAGCGGTGACGAACATCGCTTACCAGGAATTCGTTCTCCGAAGTCTTCGGAGCGGCCAGGTGCTGGCATGAACTGGCTGGCGCTCAGGCCCGTGGAAATCGCGGCTGTGTGGGCCAGCCTCGCGGCCGCGGCGCTGTGGCTTTACCTGCACCACCGGCGTCCGCAGCACCGCAAAGTTTCCACGCTGCGTTTCTGGGCCAGCGTGCAGCCGATCGCGCAGCCGCGCCGCCGGAAGCTTCGCGAGCCCTGGGCGTTCCTGGCGCAAATTTTATTTTTGTTGCTGCTCGTTCTTGCTCTGGCGAATCCGCGATGGGGCCCTGCGATCGAGGGCCGCAGCGTAGTGATGGTGTTCGATGCTTCGATCTGGTCGCAGGCGCGTCCCGCGGGCGAACCGGCCTGGATCGACCGGGAACGCGCGGAAGCGATGCGCGTGCTGGATTCGCTCCCCGGCGGAGATCGCGTGCTGCTCCTTCGCGCGGAAGCGGATGCGCCGCCCATTCTGCCGTTCACAACGGATCGTGCGGCGCTGCGCCGCGCCATCCTCAACGCTCAGCCTTCGAGCGTCAACGCTGATCTTCCGCGCGCCCTGCAAATGGGCCGCTCGGCGCTGGGAGGCGCAAGGCGCGGCCTGCTGGTGTACGTGGGTCCCGGCCTGGTCGATGAAGAGCAAGCGCACAGCCTTGACGAATTTCGCGCAGGAGTGGAATCCCCGGACAGCAACGGCGCACAGCCTCAATTTCTCATGCGCCTCGTAGGGGATTGGGATGCCGTGCAGAACCGGGGCATCACGCGGCTCTCTCTGCGCCGTGACGCGGCGCAGCCCGACCGTTGGCGCCTGCTGACGCAACTGAGAAATTACAGCAAAGAAAAAGCGGACGTCGTGCTGGCGTTTTCTGTGAACGGGCAGCCGATCGGCAAGCGCAAAGTAACGCTTGCTCCGGAAGCGCTCGCCAACGCCGAAGATGAATTTACATGGGACCAAGGCGGAATGTTGCAGGCGGAAATCACTCCTTCCGACGCGCTGCAAGCGGACGATCGCGCCACCGTAAATATTCCGACGTTCCGCACCGTGCACGTGGCCGTGTTTGCGAGCGGAGCCACTCCCTTTGCCGCGGATTTGCTCAGCGTGCTTTCGAGCAATCCATACGTGCAGGCGCAGATTCTGCCTCCCGAGCTCAGCGCAAACATTTCTCCGGACATCGCGATCTATCAAGGCGCAAATGTGCCCGCGCAGCCGGATTTCAATTCGATTTGGTTTCTCAGCGCCCCGCCGGTTGCCGGATCCAAGCCGCTGCGCGTCACGGGATGGAACCTGCAGCATCCGGTCACGCGGTGGGTTCGCACCCGCGACATCAGCGTGCGCAATCCTGCCGCGTTAAAAGTCGAGCCCGGCGATACCGTTCTCGCTTACACCGAGGGAACTCCGCCGGCGCCGCTGATCCTGGCCCGCGAACGAGACGGGCGCAGAGTTCTGATCATCGGTTTCAACCCGCACGATTCCAATTTTCCGCTGGAGTCGGCGTTCCCGTTGCTGATGGCCGGGAGCGTCGAGTGGATGACTCATTCCGTCGACGAAGTTGCGGACTCACTCTCCACGGGCGAGATCGATCTTCCCGGTCCTGCGACGAAAATTATTGCGCCGTCCGGAAAAGAAGTTCCGTTTGCCCGCAAGGGCGCGGAAGTTCACCTGCTCGCGTCCGAAACCGGAATGTACCGGATTGTCACGCCCGGCGGCGAAACAAGCATGGCCGTGAATCCCCCGGCGCTTCCCGCGCAGCGTGTGCAGTTGACCGCCGCGGAGTCAGCGGAAGTGGAGAGAGAGCCGCTCCCGCCCGCCACTTGGGATATGTGGCGCTGGCTGGTCGTGCTGGCCATCGTGGCGCTGTGGCTGGAATGGTGGCTGTATTACGCGGCGCGTGAGCGGCAGCGTGCGGCGGAAGTCCAGGAAGCGCCCGGCGATCAGCCGTTGCCGGAGTTCGATCCGGAACTCGAAGAGCGAGAGGAATCCGGGTTCCGCAATCCAAATTTTGTTGGCAGGTGACAGAGTGACGTTTGAACAACCCATTTTTCTGGTGCTGCTCGGATTGCTCCCCGTCCTGTGGGTCTTGATGCGCAAGGCGCCGGGGGCGGCGCAAACGTGTCTCGCGCTGAAATGCGCGGCTTTCACCGCGCTGGTGATCGCGCTCGCCGGTCCGTGGGCTCCCCTGCGTGTCGAGAAGCTGGCCGTCACCGTGCTGATGGACACGTCGGCAAGCATGCCGCGCGAATCGTTGCAGCGCGGCGAGGCCATGGTGCGCGACCTGGTGCGCAAAAATTCCGGCGCCGATTTGCGGCTCATCACGTTTGCCGAGCACGCAAAACTTCGCGCCGTGCCCGCGCAGGCCGATCAGGTGAATATTCCGCAAGGCGTCGATCCAAAAGAAGGAATGGCTACGAATCTGGAGGAAGCGCTGCAACTGGCGCTCAGCACGTTTCCGTCGCAGGGCCAGCGGCGCGTATTGCTAATTAGTGACGGCAACGAAAATCGCGGCCACGCGCTAACCGAAGCGCTGCGCGCGCGCGAGAGCGGCGTGGCCGTATTTGCCGTGCCCGCCGGCGGCACCGCGCCCTTGTCCGTTCAGGTGGAAAGCGTCGTGTCTCCGCAAGATGTGTTCTCGGGAGAACGTTTCCCGATGACGCTGCGTCTCGACAGCGGCAGCGCGATGAAGGCGCGAATCTGGATGACGTCCGAGGGCCAGGAAATCGCATCTACCACGGCAGATTTGGCGGCGGGCGGCAATGTAATCAATTTGGAAGCGCGAATCTCGCGCAGCGGCGTCAGCCTTTTGGAAGTGCACATTTCCAGCGCCGGCGCCGAGCAAGTCCTCGTGTCGCGCGCGATTACGGTGCGCCGGCCGCACGTGCTCTACGTCGCGGGCGGCAACGAAACCTCCGCGCCGCTGCTCGACACCTTGAAGCTGGCCGACGTCGAGGTGGAAAAAGTTACGGCTTTCCCCGTGAATCGGCCGGGGCGGGATTGGGACGCGGTCCTGCTCGACAATTACCCAGATCACGATCTTGCCGCGGACGAGGACTTGGCGCTCGAACGGTACGTGTACGCGGGCGGCGGATTGATTTTTATCGCGGGCGACAGCAACGCCAAGCTTGCCGAGGAGCCGAAAACGCCGTTCGAGAAAATGCTGCCGGTGCGCGCCGAACCGCCGCCGGAAAAACCCACAGCTGTCGTGCTCGTGCTCGACAAGTCCGGAAGCATGAGCGGCCCCAAAATCGAAATGGCCCGCGACGCGGCGCGCGCCAGCATCCGCACGCTGCGACCCATCGACATGATTGGCGTGATTTCGTTTGATGAAACTTTCAGCTGGGTCATTCCGATGGGCCCGGCCGGCTCGCTCGAAGACAAGAGCAACCTCATCGCCCAGATCACCGCCAACGGCGGCACGAAGATTTATCAGGCGGTGGAGGCGGGTTTTGAAGCCATCGTCGACCAAAAGGCCACGCACAAGCACATCATCCTGCTGACGGACGGCGTTTCCACTCCCGGCACGCAGGAAGATTTTCCGAAACTCGAGCGGGACGCGCTCGCCAAGCACGTCACCATCTCCACCATCGGCGTGGGCGATTACATCAACCGAGATCTGCTCGACGAGCTCGCTCACAGGACGCGAGGAAAATCGCACTTCGTCGAAAATCCCGAGACAATTCCGCAGATTATCAACGCCGAAGTGAAATCCACGGAAGACCTGGCCATTCAGGAGCGCCCCGTGCGAGCGGTGCGCGTGCGTCCCGTGGAATTTACCGACGGCATCGATTTCACGAAGGCGCCGCGCTTGCGCGGCTTCGTGCAAGCGGAGGCGAAGGACGGCTCGGAGGTGATCCTGCGCGTGGATGAAAAAAAGCCTCTCCTCGTGCGCTGGCGCTACGGCCTGGGCCGCGTGATCGCATTCATGTCGGACGCCAAGGGCCGCTGGGCGGCGCCGTGGGTGCGCTGGGAATCCTTCGGCACGCTGTGGCCGCAAATGGTGCGCGACGTTTCGCACCGCGACCGCACCATCCGCGCGGGCGTGCGGCCCGGAAATCAGGAAGGCGAGGCGGTTGTGTATTACGACGTCCTGGCAAATGCCGACAATCCCGCCGGCGAGACGCTCGACAGCGCAGGCCCGCCGCACATTCTTGTCGAAACGCAGGGAGCGGCGCCGCGTACGGTTCCGCTCGAAGAGACCGCGCCGGGCCATTACGAGGCGCGCATTCCCGCCGATCAGGGCGGGTTGTATCACATCGTTTCGGGCAGCTCGGAGCTGATCCTGCCCGAGGCCGGTTTCTACCGCGAATCGGAAGAGACGAAACCCCAGGCGGTCAACACGGCGCTGCTCGGCGAAATCAGCCGCGTCACGGGCGGACGCATGCATCCTTCGCTCGATCAATTGTTGAACAACAGGGGCGCGATGGTGCGCGAACGCCAGGCGCTGTGGCCCTACTGGCTGATCCTTGCGCTCTTTTTAAATTTTGCGGAGGTCGCGTTGCGCAAGGGATTTTTCGAGCGGCTTGCGTCGTGGCTCCGCCGGCATACGCTGCCGCGCTGGCACCGCCAGCCGGCATGAGTAGCACAGCCACTCTTGGCTGTGTGCCTTTGTTGAGTGCTGGAAAAACCGCACAACCAAGAGTGGCTGTGCTACTTTCGGCCCACGTTTGGTTTGCAAATTTGTGGAATTAAGATCATAAAGGGAAAGGAGCGTCCCGTGAAAGCGACCAGGCGCGATTTTTTGGCGACTGCAGCCACCGCGGCCGGAGCAGCGGCGGCAGGCGATCTAGCAGCGCATGCGCAAGATCCCGAACACAGCCACGCCCACGCACACCAGGCGGTTCCTTCGGACATGGCCCTGCGAGTGAAGTCGCTGGAATCGCTGCTTGTCGAAAAGGGACTGGTTGACCGGGCCGCGCTTGACGCGCTGATCGACACTTACGAGCACAAGGTCGGTCCGCGCAACGGCGCGCAGGTGGTGGCGCGTGCCTGGGTCGATCCCGCCTACAAGCAGCGCTTGATGACGGACCCTGACAAGGCCATTGCCGAACTGGGTTTCGGCGGACAGCAAGGCGAGCACATGGTGGTGGTCGAAAATACCTCGGCAGTGCACAACATGGTCGTCTGTACGTTGTGCTCCTGTTATCCGTGGCCGGTGCTTGGATTGCCGCCGGTGTGGTACAAGTCCGCGCCGTATCGATCGCGCTCGGTGATTGATCCGCGCGGCGTGCTGCGCGAGTTCGGCTTGGAGATTCCCGAGGACGTTGAGGTGCGCGTCTGGGACAGCACCGCGGAACTGCGCTACCTGGTGCTGCCCGAGCGCCCGTCGGGCACGGAGGCGCTCGGTGAAGATGCGCTGGCGGCGCTCGTCACGCGCGACTCCATGATTGGCGTAGCCAAGGTCCCTCCGCGCAAGGAAGGAGGCGCGGCATGAACGGCGTGCACGACATGGGCGGCATGCAGGACATGGGCCCTATCCAGAAAGAAAAAAACGAGCCGGTGTTTCACCATCCCTGGGAAGGCCGGGTATTTGCAATGTACCGCGCTGCGGGAGCCTGGCACAAATGGAACATTGACGCCGCGCGTTATTCGAGAGAACTGATTCCTCCAGCCGATTACCTGCGCATGAGCTACTACGAAAAGTGGTACGCCGGGCTGGTGGATCTCCTGACAGCGAGAGGCCTGGTCACGCGAGAGGAGATCGAGAGCGGACGGCCCGCGCACGGATCCGCCAAGGCCACGCCACCGCTCACGCCGAAGCAAATGCTTGAATCCGTGGCCAAGGGTGCGTCTGCAAAACGGGATGTTTCGATGGTTCCGCGCTTCCAAGCCGGCCAACGCATTCGCGCTCGCAACATCAATCCTGTGGGCCACACGCGTTTGCCGCGTTATGCGCGTGGGAAACTTGGCACGATTGACCGCGATTATGGCGTCTTTGTGTTCCCGGACACCAATGCCCTATTCCTCGGCGAAAATCCGCAACATCTCTATGCCGTGCGTTTTTCCGCGCGCGAACTATGGGGTGACCAGGCCAAGCCGCAGGATACTGTCTATATTTCGATGTGGGATGACTACCTTGAGCCAGCATAATTCCGCACCCGATCCCGAAAAGCTCGCCGCTTTGGCCCGCCTGCCCCGCGACGAAGGCGGGCCGGTATTTCGCGAGCCTTGGGAAGCGCAGGCGTTCGCGCTTGCCGTGAAACTTTCCGAGCAAGGGCATTTCACGTGGAAGGAGTGGGCGGCGGCGCTCGCGGACGAACTCAAGACCGCCGCCGATCGGGGCGAGCCCGACGACGGCTCGCATTACTACGAACACTGGCTCGCGACTCTTGAGCGCTTGGTCACATCCAAGGGCCTGAGCGATCCGAAGGCCCTGCTCGCCCGCAAAGAAGCCTGGGCCGATGCGTATCGGCACACTCCGCACGGCAAGCCTGTTGAGCTGGCAGCCGCCAACGGCGGCAAAAAGTAGCACAGACTTCAGTCTGTGGGGTTTCAATTGAACTTGGCTAGCGTGCGAGGTCTGGGCGCATCGGCGGAAATCCACAGACTGAAGTCTGTGCTACAAAAACCGCGCTACCGCGGAATCCAGCTTGGATGGCCTGTAAACAATCCGTCGACGAAACCCGTCTGGTAGCAAAGAAATAATCCGAATGCAACGCTCACAAATCCGGAAGCCATAGCGAGGCCGCGATTCAGGCGCACGAAATGCTGCAGCGAATAGGCGAACGGAATCGCAATGGCCGCCGTGATCAGCATCATGCCTGCAACGGTTCCCAATCCAAAAATCAGCAGATAGCCGATGGCCCACGAAGGACGGCTGATCGCCGTCAAAACCAAAAGAGCCACTGCGGCCGATCCGGCGAGGCCATGCACGATTCCGACGAGCAGCGGGCGCAGGATGTGGAACAGGCCCAGTTTTTTCCACCATTGTGGCGTCCACCCCAGGATGGAAAATGAATCCATCAAAATTGGTTCGCCGTCTTCGTCATGCGTGTGAACCATCCAGCGGCCGAATAGAAAATGGGAATGCGCGCCCGAACCGAGTCGCCGAATTGTGATCCGTTCGATCGCGCGGCGAAGGACGCCGGTGAGATTCAAGACGCCGAGGAGAATCAGCATGAGGCCGACCGACAATTCCATGGAGAGACCAAGGCGCGGCGGGATCGTGAGCTTGAACACAATGATGGCCGAGCCGACGCCAAGGATCGTCAATGTGTGCCCGAGTCCCCAGAGAGCGCCGATCAACGTGGCGTGCAGCATGGTGCGTTCACGGCTGACGATAGTGGTCACGGCCACGACGTGATCGGGATCGGTGGCGTGCCGCATCCCCAGAAAGAATCCCAGCAGCATGATGGCGAATAGCGCGGTCATCGGATTCGCTCAGTATTTTCTGTGGTCGAGCGGAGGAAGTCCAGCGAACTGTCCTCGGGCGACATCCCACAGTTTCTTGTTTGCGAGCGTCATGTCTGATGCGGAACGCGAGAGAAATCGCATCACGCAGCCGCCACGCGAAACGAGAGTGGCGCCGCCGCGAACATTTTGTAAAGTTTTCAATTCTTTATTCAACGCGGCGGAGACTTCTTTCCAACGCATGAATTCACCCGCAAACAATCCCATCCACGACATGTAATCAAATTCCTCCATCCATCCGGGCCGATCGGGCCGTTTCGTAGTAGGAACAATCCTCGTCCGATTGAGGTAGGCCGGCCGGTCGCATCCGTACACTTCCGTTCGCGAATCGATTTCCGCGAAACTCCAGCGTTCGCCATGAGCGACCCGGCCCGACGCCATCGAATCCAAAATGATGGCACGACTCCCGCGCGCCATTTCGATGCGCAAAGACTGGCGAAGCGCCGAGCCAGCGTGCGGAATGATGTGGTCCGGAAAATATTCGAGGGTGGCTCCTTCGCCCACGTGAATCCTAGTTTCGAGGATCGCGGGCTTTTCCGCGGTTCGGTAAATTCGCGTCGCGGAAGGCGTGCTCAGACAAACGTGAGTTCCAGCTTCCTGCACGATTTCCGTGACCAGGTGATCGCCGCCCAGCACTCCTCCTGTCGGATTCAGGAGCATGAGGTAGGAGGCGCCGTCCGCGAGAGTAAGCGGCGTGAGTGCCTGCAGCGGCAGTGAGAAGCGCGATTGGGCGAGGATCGTGTTCGCACCGCTCCGCGCAAACCGCAGCCGTAGGAATCCGTCGCGGCCGACGCGTTCAGGATCCCGTTCACTCTTCAAAGAGGAGGGAGCGGCGAATCCATTCGATGAGCGCGTCCACTCCTGAGCCGGTCTTGAGATTGGTGAAGACGTAAGGCCTCTCTCCGCGCATGCGCTTGGCATCGCGATCCATCACAGTAAGATCCGCGCCGACGTAGGGCGCGAGATCGATCTTGTTGATCACTAGCATTCCGGAACGTCATGATACCCGGCCCGCCTTTGCGCGGAATTTTGTCGCCTTCGGCTACGTCGATCACGTAGAACGTGGCATCCACAAGCTCCGGGCTGAACGTGGCCGCTAGGTTGTCGCCGCCGCTCTCGATGAACAGAATGTCCAGGTCGGGAAACTTTCGCATGAGCGCGCTCGAGGCTTCGAGGTTCACCGAAGCGTCCTCGCGGATGGCGGTGTGCGGGCAGCCCCCGGTTTCGACGCCGACGATCCGGTCGGGCGAAAGAACGCCGCGGCGCGTGAGAAATTCCGCGTCTTCGCGCGTGTAAATGTCATTCGTGATCACGGCAAGTTGATACGCCGGCTTCAAACGCGTGCAGAGCGCTTCAACCAGCGCGGTTTTTCCCGAACCTACGGGTCCGCCGATGCCGATCTTGAGAGGTTTTGAAATCACGAGCGGAACAACCTCGCATCGAGCAAGGCGTGGCGCATGCTCGCGATTTCGAGCGCGGGAGCGAAAGACCACATGTCCGTGTCGTGTTTGTCTTGGACTTCTTCCGCAAGCGTTGCGATCAGCGGCTTTACGTTCCACAAGATGCGCTGTCCGGCGAGCTGGCCGAGCGGCAGAAGCCGCAGCGAGGCGCCGACGAGAGCCGCGGTCGTCGAATAGAGATATGCGCCGGTCATTTCGAGCGAGTCCCATTCGAGGATTCCGCCGATCATGCCGAAAACAATCGAATGATGGCCGGGCGTGATTTCTCCGGCGGCGGCCTTGCCAAACTCTTCAATCATCGGATGGCAAGGCAAGTGAGTCGCCACGCGCAACATTTGTCTCCCCATCTGGCGGCTGGCCTCGCGCAACTCGCTCGGCGATTTCATGGCGTCGAGCATTTCGTCAAGCGCCATGCAGGATGCAAGATTTTCATTTACCGCAGATCGCCGCGCACAGACCAGCGCGACGGCATCAGTTGGTCCGGCGCAGCCTTCCAAATACGCGCGCAAAAGCGCTTCGACTCCCGCGGCGTCCCGGACTTCACCTGCTTGCACGCAAGCCTCCAGGCCAAACGAGTGCGCATAGGCTCCCGCGGGGAAGAGTCCGTCCGTAAATTGAAGCAGGCTAAGAAATCGATCCATGTTGATGCAATTGTGTGTTTCCGATGGGATCAAAGATTGCCTGACGCCGTTCCCAGGGCGCGCCCAGGCGGTCCATCAAGCGAACCATCACTTTGTCGTCCGGAACCAGAATTTTGCTTTCCGCAAGCGCCAACGGAAAATGGCGGTTGCCGACTTCAAATGCGATCTTCACCGCTTCGTTATAGTCCGAAGGGAAAATTTCGAGGACCGGTTCGATGGCGGCCTCGATTTTCAAATACCAATCCGCTCCGACGAACAGGATCGAGCCGGGCGCGAGATTCGTCCCCGTGGGAAGCGCGATGCCGATTTTGCGTCTCTGCACCGTTGTAAATCGTCCGCGCATCCAGCGGCGCTGCTCCCAGCTGAGGACCAGTTTGTCCTCTTCCTTTCCGCGCAAGTCATCTTCATTTGAAGAAGGATGCAAGCGATCGATGATGAGCGTGTTGCCCCACATGGTCTAAAAGAGAAAATAGCGCTGCGCCATGGGCAGGATTTGCGCGGGCTCGCACGTGAGGAGCACGCCGTCCGCGCGCACTTCATACGTGTCCGGATCGACCTCGATGCGCGGCAGAGCGTCGTTGTTAACCATGTCCCGCTTGGTGAGGCCGCGGCAGTGATTCACGGCGACGGTGTTCTTCTTCAAGCCGAGTTTCTCGCGCAAGCCTGCATTCACGGCTGCCCGCGACAAGAACGTCAGCGAAGTCGAGTGCAGCGCGCCACCGAAGTTGCCGAACATCGGCCGGTAAATCACGGGCTGCGGCGTGGGGATCGAAGCATTGGCGTCGCCCATCGCGGACCACGCGATCATCCCGCCCTTGACGATCATCTCGGGCTTGACGCCGAAAAACGCCGGCTTCCACAGCACGAGGTCCGCGAGTTTCCCGGTTTCCACGGAACCGATATCGTGCGCCACGCCGTGAGCGATCGCGGGATTGATCGTGAATTTCGCGACGTAGCGGCGCACGCGCACATTATCGCTGCCGGACTTTTCTCCGGCGAGCGGCCCGCGCTGGCGTTTCATTTTGTCCGCCGTCTGCCAGGTGCGCGTAATGACTTCGCCGATGCGGCCCATCGCCTGCGAATCCGAGGACATCATGCTAATCGCGCCCAGATCGTGCAGAACGTCTTCGGCGGCAATCGTCTCGGCGCGGATGCGCGATTCCGCAAAAGCCACGTCTTCCGGAATCGACGGGCTCAGGTGATGGCACACCATGAGCATGTCCAGATGCTCGTTGAGCGTATTGACCGTGAACGGCATCGTGGGATTCGTGGAGGACGGCAGGCAATTCGGCTCGCCGCAAACTTTGATAATGTCCGGCGCATGGCCGCCGCCCGCGCCTTCCGTGTGGTACGTGTGAATCGTGCGTCCCTTGAACGCGCGGATCGAATCCTGCACGTAGCCGGCTTCGTTGATCGTGTCGGTGTGAATCGCGACTTGCACGTCGAACTCATCCGCAACGGAAAGCGCGCGATCGATGGCCGCGGGAGTCGTGCCCCAGTCTTCGTGCAGCTTCAGGCCAATCGCGCCGGCTTCGATTTGCTCGCGCAGCGGCTCGGGAGAAGAGGAATTTCCCTTGCCGAGAAAACCCAGATTGACGGGAAACCCGTCGGCGGACTCCAGCATGCGATGCATGTTCCACGCGCCCGGCGTACACGTGGTGGCGTCAGTGCCCGTGGCAGGGCCCGTGCCGCCGCCGATCAGCGTCGTGAGGCCGCCCGAAAGCGCGGTCTCGACAAGCTGCGGACAAATAAAATGGACGTGAGCGTCAATTCCGCCGGCTGTGACGATTTTTCCTTCACCGGCGATCACTTCCGTTCCCGCGCCAATGATCATGCCGGAGGTCACGCCGTTCATGATGTCCGGATTGCCGGCCTTACCGATTCCCACGATGCGCCCGCCGCGGATTCCGATGTCCGCTTTGTAGATTCCACCGTGGTCCACGATTACGGCGTTGGTGATGACCAGATCGAGAGCGCCATCATCGGTAGTCGCAGTCGAGGATTGTCCCATGCCATCGCGGATCACTTTGCCGCCGCCGAATTTTGCTTCTTCGCCGGGAGTGGTGAGGTCCTTTTCAATTTCAATGAACAATTCCGTATCGGCCAGGCGAACGCGGTCGCCGGTGGTCGGACCATACAGGTCCGCATATTGCCGGCGCGGAATTTTCAAGCTCATGAAGGAAACCTCTCAGAAACTTTTCAAAACTTTTGATCGGCGGCGCGTTTCAGCGCGCCCGGCCTGGTCGATTCGTCCGCCAGCCCGTTCGTCAGGCCGTTAAGGCCGTAGACGTGCTTGGAGCCGCCGAGTTCAACCAGCGCGATTTTCTTGGAGTCGCCCGGCTCAAATCGCACCGCGGTGCCGGCGGGAATGTTCAACCTCATGCCAAAAGCAGCCGCGCGGTCGAATCGCAGAGCGCGGTTCACTTCAAAGAAATGGAAATGGGAGCCAACTTGGATGGGGCGGTCTCCGGTGTTGGCGACTTCCAATTCAATTTCGCGGCGGCCTTCGTTGGCGATCACGTCGCCTTCCGCCAGTTTGTATTCACCGGGAATCATCGGATACCTCCAAACGTGCGCGCCAGCCCCAGTGGCGCAGGCTTCAGCGTGTGGGGTTTGGTCCCTGCAACCACGAAACCCCACAGGCTGAAGCCTGTGCTACTACTTAACGGATCGGATGATGCACCGTCACCAATTTCGTGCCGTCGGGAAAAGTTCCTTCCACTTGCACCTCGTCCACCATTTCCGGCACGCCTTCCATCACCTCATCGCGTTTCAAAATCGTCGCGCCATACTCCATGAGGTCGGAAACCGAGCGGCCATCGCGAATTCCTTCGAGGATATCCGCGGTAATGAGCGCGACCGCTTCGGGATAATTCAAACGCAGGCCGCGCGCCCGGCGCTTGCGCGCAAGTTCCGCCGCGGTCGCGATCATGAGTTTTTCAATTTCTCGTGGCGTGAGATGCATATCGCGTTGTTCGGCCGCCCTGCGGACCTGTGCCGCGCCCTTGCGAATGATAGCGAAGCGGCCCGCGATTGACCATGCAAAATCTAAATGCTCAGCATCGGATCGCGATTTGGTAGGACAGCCACTCTTGGCTGTCCCCGGTTGGTGCGACGCACACGATTTGTGTGATGTACGCGTTAGGGACAGCCAAGAGTGGCTGTCCTACATAACCGCCGTGGTGTATGATCCGCCGGAACAAATCCCAACATGCTCCAATACCTCGAGCAGCAAACAAAGCTGACGGGCAATCAGCGCCGCACCATTGCCGCCGCGGTTTTGGGCGATATGCTCGAGTTCTTCGACTACTTCCTGATCGGCTACGTCGTGGCCTTCATCGCCGGGCCGTGGAAGCTCACGTTTGGCGAGTCCGCCGTGATTCTGCTCTCTTCGGGTTTCGGCGCGATGTTTGGCGCCGTGTTTTACGGCTGGCTCGCGGACAAAATTGGGCGCCGCAAAGTTTTTCTCATGACGGTGATCAATTTTTCGGTTGCCACCGGCATCCTGACGTTTACGCCCGACAACGCGTGGATCTTCCTGTCCGTCTTCCGTTTTCTCATCGGATTTGGCGTGGGCGGCCTGTATTGCGTGGACCTCCCGCTGGTGCAGGAGTTCGTGCCTGCTTCCAAGCGCGGCATGGTCGGCGGCCTGGTCACCGCAGCAGTTCCGATCGGCGTTCTCCTGGGCGCCGCGCTCGGCGCATTTGCCACCCCGTATGTGGGCTGGCGAGGCCTTTTTGCGATTGGGATGGTTCCCGGGCTTCTCACGCTGCTGATCCGCGCCTGGGTGCCGGAATCGCCTCGCTGGCTGATCCAGATGGGCAGAATCGAGGAAGCGCGGAAATCGCTGGCCTGGGCCCTGGAAATGGACCCAGCGGCCCTCCCCATGGACGCGAGCACGCCGGAGGGACAGAAGCAGCCCATGTCCCGGCTGTCGGACATTTTCCGGTATCCGAGGAGCCTGGCGGTCTCGTGGATCACCAATCTAGGCGCGCAGACGGGCTATTACGGGCTCACTCTCTGGGTTCCGACCCTGTTGGTCCAGCTATTGGGAGTTACGCCCGCGCGAGCGTCCTTCCTGCTGATCTTCGTCAATTTTGCGGGCTTGTTCGGGCGCGTGGGATTGTCCTATTTATCGGACGCGATTGGCCGCAAGGCCTCGGGTGCCATCGCCAGTTTTGGCGCGGCGATCCTGATCGTTGCGGCTGCGCGATACCACGATGTTTTTTTCGGAACCGTCTCGGTATTCTGGCTACTGTTGATCGTGAACAATGCCCTCGCGGACGGCGGCTTTGCCATCGTCGGCCCGTATTCCGCCGAAGTATGGCCCGTGGCGTTGCGAACCACGGGCATGGGCTCGGCCTATGGATTCGGCGGGCTCGGAAAAGTGATCGGCCCGCTGGGGCTCGCGCTCATCGTGGGTTCGTCGAACATCATCACGCCGAAAGCGTCGGTTGCGGCGCTGCTGCCGTCGTTCTCTTATCTCGCGGCGTGGTTCGCGCTTGCGGGCCTCGCCTACATTTTCATTGGAATGGAAACCAAGGGACGCTCGCTTGAGACGATTGAGCAGGCGCTGGACAGTTCACGCGCCACGGAGCTTGCGCAAACAAAAGCCGAGCAAAATCGCTGAGGCGCCAGTAGCACAGACTTCAGTCTGTGGGGGTCCGATCGCTCTCCCAGACTGCGGATACTAGCCAAGATCACATGGAAACCCACAGACTGAAGTCTGTGCTACAGGGTGCCCGCCACGCCGCGCGCCTGCTTCTGCGAAGTGCGGGCTTGCTTTTGATTTCGCGAATGATTCGCCATCTTCTCGAGCACCGCACAAACTGCGCCCGTATCCTCCGTGCCCCGACCCATTGCCATCGCTGCGGTGTAGAAAGGCGCGCTGGCTGAAAACAGCGGCGTCGGGCAATCGATTTTTCGCGCGTAGTCGCCGATGATGGTCATGTCCTTCTGCCAGGTCTGCACTTTCATCGTCGCTTCGGAGTAATCCCCCTTCACCATCATGGGGCCGCGCAACTGAAGCATGCGCGAGCCTCCCGCGCCGTCGGCGACCACCTTCAGCACCATCGCCGGGTCGAGCCCCGATTTCATGGCCAGCACCATGGCTTCGGCCGCGGCCACGTTGTGAATCGCCACCAGTAGATTCGCGACGAATTTTACTTTCGAGCCCGCGCCAAACGCTCCGACGTAGTAATGAGCGCGAGCAAAGCCATCCAGCACCGAAGCGATGTGGCGATACGACTTGCGGTCGCCGCTTGCGTATACCACCAGGTCTTTGACACGCGCTTGCGCGCCCGTGCCGCTCAGCGTGCAATCGAGCAGAATCGCGCCGCGCGCCGCGAGTCGTTTGCGCGCTTCTTCTTTCACGGCGATGGGCAGCGTGCTGGTCTCGATGACGATCGTATTGGCGCGCGCTGCCTTAGCGAATTCCGCCGCGGTTTCCAGCAGCGCGTCGGAAGACGGCAGCGAGGTCACGACGATGTCGCATTTCTTGGCCACATCCCGGCAATTGCGCGCGACATTTCCACCCGCCTTGCGGTGATCCTGCCGTCGCCGCGGGAGAACGTCGTACCCCATGACTTTGAATCCCGCACGAATGAGATTGCCCGACATTGCCGATCCCATGATTCCCAGTCCAATCATGCCTACAGCCTTCGATTGCATGGTCCTCCTTCCAATTTTTTCGCAGTGGTCTAGCGGCGAAGAATAACTCTAGCAGAACGCGCTGAAGAAGACAGGAAGTTGGAAAACTGTTACCGCGGATCTGGTAAGGAAATCAATATTCATGCCCTAACGCTGGAAGATCACCTGTGCCGTGGGCCTTCTTCGCGCGCGCCCGCATTCTATACGGCGGCGCAATCGGCCGTCATTCCGTCTCGCGAGAAGGATCCGGAACCACGGGGCGCGGCATGCGCTCGCCGCTGGGCACGGTTTCGCTATGACGCCCGCCGTTCTCGACCTGGCGCGGCAGATCGTTTACGGCATGGGGCTGCGGCAGGCGCGCGCTCTGCAATTCGGTGCGCTCGTCGATCCGCCCGAAAATCATCTTGCCCGCCGTGGTTTGGTGGACCGAAGTCACCGTGATGTCGATGGTTTTATTGATCATGCGGCGCGCGCCGTCGACGACGACCATGGTTCCGTCATCGAGATAAGCCACGCCCTGATTGTATTCCTTGCCCTCTCGCAGGATGAATACGCGCATGGTTTCTCCGGGCAGGACGACCGGCTTCAGCGAGTTGGCCAGCTGATTGACGTTCAGAATTTCGATGCCCTGGAGCGAGGCGACCTTGTTCAGATTGTAATCGTTGGTGATGATTTTTCCGTCGTAGCGCTTGGCCAGCTCGATGAGTTTCAAGTCCACGTCCGCGATGTTGGGGAAATCGTCGTCCGCGATTTCGACTTCGAGGTGCGGCATCTTCTGGATGCGTTGCAACACTTCGAGGCCGCGCCGGCCTCGCTGGCGTTTCAGCGAATCGGCGGAATCGGCCACGAATTGCAACTCGCGCAGCACGAATTGCGGGATCAGCATGACGCCGTCCAGAAAATGGGCCTCGCAAATGTCCGCGATGCGGCCGTCGATGATGACGCTGGTGTCCAACACCTTGGGCATCCGCCGCGTGCTGCGTTCGCTGCCGAACAGGCCGCCGAGCGCGGCGAGGTTGAGCATGTCTCCCTTGTTGGCCCCAATCACCAGGCCAATGTAAGTCATTACCAGGAGCAGCCCCACGTCCAGGAAGGACCGCGAGCCCTCCGGGATCGAGGTGCGAGCCAGCACCAGGCCCATCAGATACGAGCCCAGAATGCCCAGAATTGAGCCGATCGCCGCCCCGATCAGGCGGCGCAGGCTGGCGCGCTGCAGACGAATCTCAAACAGGAAAACGGAAATGGCAAATGCCAGGCCAACACCCGCGGCAACATAATTGGACAAACCGAACGGGTGAAAATGGTATCCGGCCGCGACGCACGCGAAGGAAAAAATCAGCCGCACCATCAGGTGGTCCCACCAGCTTCCGAATTCAGGCTGTGTCTGAGCCGGCGCGGCGGGACGAAGTGGAAACGGCACCGAAGGCGGCGGAGGAACGGCAGTTCCTTGCCGGGTAAAAGGGCGGTTCATAAAGCCTCATTTCTTATGAGGAGGCAAATAAATGGATCGCTAGCACCCACTCACTATCTATGTGTATCAATCGGGGCTGACCTGGGACGATAGGTATGAAACCAGCCCTTTTATGTCTCCCACATATCCCATTTCACGCGGGATAGTCAAGGTTTTATAAATGTCATGTACTGTGCCGAATGTTAGGAATAGAAAGCTAGATGCCTGCCCCGGAGATTCTGCCAATTGCGATTCCGATGAAATAGGTAACGATTCCCTCGACGGCTCCGACGAAAGTCATTTCGAGTCCGCTGGCCCACCACGAACGGATCGTAATCAGAGACTTGGCGGCGCCAACGGCAAAGTGGGCCAGCAGGGAAACAATCGCGGCAACGATCACCGCCGGATACCCGCTGAGAAAGAAAAATGGAATCACAGGGATCGTCGCGCCGATGGCGGTCGAAAGGGCGCCGGAGATCGCGGAAGTCAACGGCTTCCTGAGCCCGTCTTCGGTCGTGTTCAGCCGTTCTTGCGCCAGCGTGCGGACGAACTGGGTTTTGTCCTTGGCCAGATGCTCGACAAAGTGGTCGGCCTCTTCCGGCGGCAAACCGCGGATTTGGTAGCTGAGCGAAAGAACTTCCCGCGCTTCGGCTTCGTTGTGCTCAACGGCTTCGCGTTCGCGGGAAAATTCCGCTTCGTAGATTTCCCGCTCGCTCTTTGCCGCGAGAAATGCGCCGGAGCCCATGGAGAGCGCGCTCGCAATCATGCCCACCATCCCCGCGATGATGACAAATTTGCTGTTGCCCAGGGTCGCCCCGGAAACGCCGGAAACAATTCCGAAGATCGCTCCAAGACCGTCGTTGATTCCGTAAATGGCGTCGCCGATCCAGCCGGCTGCTTTTGGCTGGTCTTCTTGTCTTTTTGCGAGAAGTTCGTCGAGGGCGAGTTTGGCCTGTTCCGGCGAGGATGGCGCAATCGGGCGCCGGTTTCGGATGAGCCCACTCAGCGTTTGGTAATGTTCGCGCTCATCTTTGAGCGCCTGCTCGAGGATGCGAATGCTCGGTTCGTCGCCGAGTTCCTTGATTTGTTTCGCGTACCTGGCGATGTCGCGGCTTTCTTCCAGCTCCAGCCGCCGCAGCGCCAGCCCCACGCCGCCCGCGCGATTGGCGAGGGTGTCGGCTTCGCCGGCTTTTGGCCCCTTATAGACCGGGTCCGGGCCTCCCAGCGCGCGAATGCGCTCGGCCCAAAGCTGCGCATGATGCTCTTCGGCCGCTGCGAGTGTACGGAATGCCGCGCGGCGCGAAGGGTCGGTCTCGTGCTCGGCCAATGCGCTGTAGGTGTGGAGTCCCCGCATCTCCGCCTGCCAATTGCTTTCGAGAATCTTGAGAATCCGTCTGCGATTCCGAGGGTCCAGATTGGAATCAGCGCTCGCTGAGTTTGCATTCATGCTTAGGGCTCCCGGCCTGCGGAGGATTTCTTGCATCAATCTGAGGTCAAGTAAAAGATGGCGCAAGAGAGTGGTTTACGTGGCGCAGGCTTCCAGCCTGTGGGTTTTGGACCTTGCAAGGACTAAAACCCACAGGCTGGAAGCCTGCGCCACGAAAAATCAAACGGCGCGAGCATCAACCTCTTTGCGCAGTTCGGAGAGAAATTTCGCAAGCGGCCGCGGGCCAAGATCGCCTTTGGTCTGCTGGCGCACCGAGACGGTGCCGGCTTCGGCTTCCTTGCCGCCGACGATCAGCATGTAGGGAATCTTTTGCATTTGCGCGTCGCGAATTTTCGCCTGCAATTTTTCGTTGCGGTCGTCAAGATGCGCGCGGAATCCGGCATCCTTCAGCGCAGCCAATACTTTTTTCCCGTACTCCGCGAATTTTTCGCTGAGCGGGAGCACTTCCGCCTGCACGGGCGCGAGCCACACGGGAAACGCTCCGGCGTAGTGCTCGATCAGGATGCCGAAGAAGCGCTCGACCGAGCCCCACAGCGCGCGATGCACCATGAGCGGCTGGTGGCGGTTGCCGTCTTCGCCGACATATTCCAAGCCGAAGCGCCCCGGCAAATTGAAATCGAACTGCACGGTGGTAAGCTGCCAGGGGCGGCCGATCGCGTCAATGAGCTTGACGTCGATCTTGGGCCCGTAGAAAGCCGCTTCGCCTTCCATGCGCTTGAACGGAATGTTCAGCCTGGTCAGCGTCGTTTGGAGCGCGCCCGTCGAGCGAGCCCAGTCTTCGGCCGAGCCGGCATAATTTTCCGGATGGTTCGCGTCCCAGTCCGAAAGCTCGACGACGTACTCGCTGAATCCGAACGTCTTCATCACGGCGAATGCGAAATCGATGCACGCCTCGATTTCGGACTCGATCTGCTCCGGCATGCAGAAGATGTGCGCGTCATCCTGCGTGAAGCCGCGCACGCGCAACAGGCCATGCAGTACGCCCGAGCGTTCGTAGCGATAGACGGTGCCCAACTCAGCGAGACGCACCGGGAGTTCGCGGTAGCTGCGCAGGCGCGATTTGTAGATCAGGATGTGGCCCGGACAATTCATGGGCTTCAGCTGGTAGTCGTCTTTCTCGACTTCGATCGGGCCGAACATATTCTCGCGATAAAAATTCGCGTGGCCACTGGTCTTCCACAATTCCAGGCGCATGATGTGCGGGGTGTAGACCAGATCGTAGCCGCGCCGCAGCAATTCGTCGCGCAGCCAATCTTCCATTATTTTGCGGACCAGTCCGCCCTTGGGATGCCAGAAAATCAGCCCCGGCCCGGCCTCTTCCTGAACGGAAAACAGGTCCAACTCCTGTCCGAGCCGGCGATGATCGCGCCGCTTCGCTTCTTCCAACCGATGAAGGTATTCGTCCAGCTCCTGCTGTGTGTAGAAGCACGCGCCGTAGATGCGCTGCATCTGCGGATTGCCTTCCTGGCCTTTCCAGTAGGCGCCCGCGACGCTCATCAGCTTGAACGCACGTATGCGTCCCGTCGAAGGAATGTGCGGCCCGCGGCAGAAGTCGATGAATTTTCCGGTGGTATAGAACGACACCATCGGCTCGATGGCGCGCTCCTCCACAAGTTCGCACTTGAAGCCCTGATCCCACTTGCGGTACAGCTCGAGCGCTTCGGGCTTCGGCATCATCTTGCGCTCGTTGGGAATGTCCAGGGCCGCAAGCTCGCGCATTTTCTTTTCGATGCGCTCGAGATCTTCGGGCGTGAAGGGTTCCGCCCGCACGAAATCGTAGAAAAAGCCGGTGTCGATCGGCGGACCTATGCCGAGCTTGACGTTCGGAAAAAGTTCCAGCACCGCCGCGGCAAGCAAATGCGCCGCCGAATGCCGCAGCACCTGAATCGCTTCGGGATCCTTCGGCGTCAGGATCGAGAGCCGGACGTCCTGATCGATCGGCGCGCGCAAATCGACCAGAAAACCTTCACCGTTCGCCGCGGAAGTCAGCCGAGCTTCGGGCGCCGCATCGGGTGATTTTTCAGCCATCGCCCTCGTGGACGCGCCCGCGGCGGCAGGCCCGTGGATGGGAGCGACCCGCGCGACCAACGCTTCCTTCGCCAGCCGCGGCGAAATTTGCTGCGCGATCTCCGCTGCCGTCGTGCCCAGAGGCACTTCGCGGATTGCCCCGTCCGGCATCGTAATGTGAATTGTATCCATAACGTTTGATTCGGCTTTCGACCGGCCAGTGCGAAATAACGCCGCGCCCCAGCGCCCGAGGGAAGACCTACGCTAGCAGATGCCTCCGAGCACGGTCAAGACAGCCCGCGGATTGGTAGTGGCCGCTATGCTTCTGAAATTCCGTGTGAAGTGTCTAAGTGAACAACATCAGGTATGTAATCATAATGGAACAGCCGGATTGACGATTGCATGCAACGCCCCTAGCATATCTAAGTGTGGAAGACGATGGGCAGTAATCATGAGCCATTTTCTCCCTTCAAAATCAATGGGTTGGCAAAGCCGGGCCATCTTCAGAGTTTGTCTCGGTAACGACGGAGTACTAAAATTAACCAGTCTCGAGGCGCCGCCGGCCAGAGGGCGCCCATCGGATCGTTCTTGCTCACTGAAACTCCACGGCTGACGGGTTCCTACGACCTCCGGATGGTCGCGCTCTCTATTTTCATTGCGATTTGCGCTTCGTACGCCGCACTGGATCTCGCGGGCCGAGTGACGGCTGCGCGGGGTCGCGCTCTTGTCTTTTGGCTGATCGGCGGCGCCGGGGCCATGGGGCTGGGCATCTGGTCCATGCACTACATTGGGATGCTGGCGTTCCGCTTGCCTGTGCCCGTCAGCTATGACTGGCCCACGGTCATGCTGTCGCTGCGCGTGGCCATTCTGGCGTCCGGCGTGGCCCTTTACGTCGTGAGCCGCAAGTTCATGAGCCTGTGGCGGGCGGTGGCCGGAAGCATCGTCATGGGCGCGGGAATCGCGGCTATGCACTACATCGGCATGGAGGCCATGCGCTCGACCGCCATGTGCCACTACGATGCCCGGCTGGTGGCTTTGTCGGTCGTTCTTGCGATTGTGATTTCGTTTGTGGCGCTTCGCCTCGCATTCCTGTCGCGGGAGGAAAAAAAGGGCAATACCTTGCGAAAATTCGCAAGCGCCACGGTCATGGGCCTCGCCATCCCGGTGATGCACTATACCGGGATGGCCGCGGCCAGCTTCACGACAGATGGCACGGTCCCGGACATGTCGCACGCGACGAGCATTACGATCTTTGGGACGGCGGGCATCACGATCGTCACGTTTATGATCCTCTCGCTTGCCGTTCTGACCTCCGTGTTCGATCGCCGCCTCTCCGCTCAAACTCTTGAGTTGCAATCGGCGGAGGAGCGTTACCGGCAACTGTTTGAAAGAAGTCTGGCGGGAATTATCCGCACGACTCTGGACGGCCGCATTCTGGAATGCAACCTTGCCTGCGCGCGAATCTTCGGATATGCCACCAGCGAAGAAATGACCGCCAGCCTGATCACCGACCGATACTTCCATCCCGAGGATCGGAAAACGTTCATTGCCATACTCCAGAAAGTGAAGAGCCTCACCAGCTACGAGCAATGCCTGCGGCGCAGGGACGGAAGCAAAGTGTGGCTCCTGGGCAGCGCAAACTTCGTGGAGGGCGCGGACGGCGAGCCCGGCGTGAACGAACAAACTTTTGTGGATATCACCGAGCGCAGAAACGCGGAAGAGACGTTTCGCAAGGCCTTCAACGCCAACCCGGAACCCATCACCATCGCGACAATTTCCGAAGGCCGCTACATCGACGTGAATGAGAGCTTCCTTCGCGTCACCGGATATTCGCGCGAAGAGGTGATCGGGCACACTTCCGTGGAGCTGAAGTTTTGGCAAAATGTCCAAGATCGCACCAGTTTTATTGAGATGCTTAGGGAACGGGGCTCCGTGCGCGAATTCGAAATCACCTTTCGTACCAAGTCCGGTGAAATCCGCACGGCCGTGGATTCCGCCGAGGTCATCGATGTCGCCGGACAAGATTGCGTGATCGCCATTTTCAGGGACATCACGGACCAGAAGACCCTCGAGAAACAGTTACGCCAAACGCAGAAAATGGAAGCCGTGGGCCAACTCTCCGGCGGGATCGCCCATGACTTCAATAATTTGCTGGGTGTGATCATCGGTTACAGCGAGATTCTCGAGCATCGATTAGCGCCGGACGATCCCCTCCAGAAGGAATGCCTGCAAATCAAGAAGGCGGGGCAAAGCGCCGCCTCGCTGACCCGTCAGCTTCTGGCCTTCAGCCGCCAACAGGTTTTGGAACCCAGAGTTCTGGACCTCAACGCGATTGTCCTCAATGTGGAAAAAATGCTGCGCCGCCTGATCGGGGAACATATCGATTTGCGGACCCAACTGGACCCTGCCCTCGGAAGCGTGAAAGCGGATCAAAGCCAGATCGAGCAGGTGATCATCAACCTAGCCGTTAATGCCAGGGACGCGATGGCGAAGGGCGGAAAACTGATCATCGAGACATCGAACGTCAATTTGGACGAAGACTATGCCCGCCGCCATTCGCCCCAGTTGCCCGGGCCCTACGTCCTCCTGTCCGTTGCTGACACAGGGATTGGTATGGACGCGGAGACCCAGGCCCGCATCTTCGAACCGTTCTTCACCACCAAGGAGCTTGGGAAGGGCACGGGTTTGGGCCTTTCGACGGTCTATGGAGTCGTCCGGCAGAGCGGCGGCCATATCTGGGTTTACAGCGAGCCCGGGCAGGGCACGACATTCAAAATTTACTTGCCTCTGGCCGGACAAAAGGCCCGCTTAAAGCAATCTGCCGGCAGCCCGGCGGATTCCTTGCGCGGCTCGGAAACCATCTTACTCGTCGAAGACGAGGAAGCGCTTCGAGGGTTAACGCGCAGCCTGTTGGAGGAAAGAGGCTACACCGTGCTGGAAGCGGAACTTCCCGAGGCGGCAAGCGAGATCGCTCGCGGGCATCGCGGAACGATCCACTTGCTCCTTACGGACATGGTCATGCCCGGAATGAACGGAAGGGACTTGGCTGCCAATTTGGCCGCCATGAGGCCTGAGATGAAAGTGTTGTATATGTCGGGCTATACCGGCTTTACGCACGCCGGACTCGCCGATCCCGAAATCTCCTTGCTGGCCAAGCCCTTCACCAGGGAAACGCTGCTTCGCAAGGTGCGGGAAGCCCTCGTTGCGCAAGTGAAAGTCGAAGTGAAGTAACGCCCTCCCACCCGAAACCGCGGCTTCCTTTTCACAAGATAGGCTGGCTGCCAGTCCATGACTCGCACGCTTCGGATGCCCGGAATAACAGCCAATCGGGCCGATTGTTGCGACGCATCTGGGCGGCTGATAGAATCGAGGCGCGGAATTTCCGCGACGCTCCGATTCTATCGGAGCAAGCCGCGCGAAAAGGCGGACGCCGGCTGCACTTCCACTTCATCTAATCGTGTGGGCTCGCGGGAGCGGACCTATCTGAATCCGTGCAACGTGAGCGGCGCTCCTGCCTGCCGCGGAGGACACTTGGCCAAATACGATCTTGCAATTATCGGCAGCGGTCCCGGGGGATATAACACCGCGATTCGCGCCTCGCAATGGGGGCTGAAAACGCTTGTCGTTGAAAAAGACGGCTTTCTGGGCGGTACTTGCCTGCATGTCGGCTGTATTCCCACAAAAGTTCTGCTGCACACCGCCGAGATTTACGACACGCTGAAGATCTCCAAGGAATTTGGGATTGAAGTGAAGGAATTCACGCTCAACTGGGCGGCGGCGCTGGCGCGCAAGGAAATGGTCGTCAATAAACACGCGAAGGGCATCGAGTTTTTATTTCGCAAAAACAAAGTGGACAAAATGCAAGGCTGGGGCCGGTGGGCGGGCCCGGGACGCGTGAGCGTCGAAAAAGACGGTCAAGTCACAGAAGTCGAGGCCACGCACATCATGTTCGGGACGGGCTCGGCAGCGCGATCTCTTCCTGGAATTGAAATTGATGGAAAAACCATCCTCAGCAACATTGAAATTTTGCAGCTGCCGGCCGTGCCGAAGACGCTGGTGATCGTCGGGGCGGGAGCGGTGGGCGTGGAGTTCGCGTCGATTTTCAATTCCTTCGGCACGCAGGTCACCGTGCTCGAAATGCTGCCGCGGGTGACGCCGATCGAAGACGAGGAAATTTCGGCGGAGCTCGAAAAGGCCCTGAAGAAAAAAGGCATTCAGATTTTCACCGAAGCCAAAGTGGAAACCGTGAAAAAAGACGCGCAGGGCGCAACCGTGGCGTTTACGGATAAGACCGGGAAGACACAGACGATTTCCGCCGAGCGAGTGCTGATGGCCGTCGGGCGAATGCCGAAGACGGAAAACCTGGGCCTCGAAAAATCGAAAGCGAAACTCGAGCGTGGATTTGTCCACGTCGGCCCGTACATGGAAACGGCCGAGCCGCGCCTTTACGCGATTGGCGACATCGTGGCCGGAATGCCGCAGCTCGCGCACGCCGCGTCGATGGAGGGCATCACCTGCGTCGCGAAAATCACGGGCAAGCAGATGCCTCCGATCGAGAAAACGCGCATCCCCAACGCGACCTACTGCGAGCCGCAGGTCGCTTCGATCGGCCTGACTGAACGCGCGGCGCGCGAGGCGGGCTACGCGGTCAAAACCGGAAAATTTCCGTTCCTCGGAAACAGCAAAGCCACCATTCTGGGGCACCATGAAGGCTTCATCAAAGTGGTGACGGACGAGGCGACGGCGGAAATTCTCGGTGTGCACATCATCGGGCCGTTCGCGACCGAGATCATCGCGGAATCGGTCGCGGCCCTGCAGCTCGAGGCCACCGTGGACGACCTGATGTCCACCGTGCACGCGCATCCCACCGTCTGGGAGGCAATGTCCGACGCGGTCGCAGCCGTGCGCGGGCTGTCGATCAACGCATAGTGACTGGTCGTCCGAGATCGTTGGTTCGTGAACCGCGAATTTTGATTTTATATTTCAAATTTGAAATTTCAGATTTGAGATTGAGATTCCGGGGCAGTCTGCCGGCGTGGCGGGATCAGGACCGTCATTCGAGGCAATCACGGCGCCAGATTCGCGCGAAAGGGCAAAGCAGGAGCGAGAACATGAATGAAACTCCGCAGGAGTACATCCAGCGGATTCTGGCGCAACTCGGCAAGAAGGACCCGCTGAAAGTGCAGGCCAGCACGGCGGCGAAACTTGGCCGCCTCGTACAGCGCGCGTCCGCCGCGAAGCTGCGCAAGCGGCCCGCCCCGGGAAAATGGTCCGCGGGAGAAATTCTCGCGCACCTTGCGGATTGCGAAATCGTCACGGGCTGGAGGATGCGGCAGATTCTGGGCGCGCCGGGAACGCCGATCCAGTCGTTTGACCAGAACGCCTGGGCCGTCGCCGGCCACTATGAGAAGCGCGACGTGCGAAAATCGCTGGAACAATTTCGTGTTGCGCGGGAAGCAAACCTGGCGCTGTTGAAGTCCCTTTCCCCCGAGCAATGGAAGCATTACGGATTGCACGCCGAGCGGGGCATCGAGACCATCGAGCACATCATTCACTTGCATGCGGGGCACGATCTCAACCATTTGAACCAGGTCGAGCGGATCCTCGCAGCGAAAAAAAGTGGAAAGCTGAGAGGCAGGAGTTGAGAGTTCGGATGCCATGAAAGAATTGCTGGTCGTCGATCTCGGTCTCGTGGAGTACGGCGCGGCGTGGGAACTGCAACGGCGCGTGGCCGCCGCGCGCAAAGCCGGCGCGGTTCCCGACGTTCTGCTGCTGTGCGAGCACCCGCACGTGATCACGCTTGGCCGCAGCGGAAAAATTTCCAATCTTCGCGCCCCGAACGAGATCCTGCGCCGGATGTGCGTTTCGTTTTTTGAAACCAACCGCGGCGGCGACATCACCTATCACGGGCCGGGACAACTCGTCGGCTATCCGATTCTGAACCTCGCCGAAATTCGCCGCGATGTTGGATGGTACGTGCGCAGCCTCGAGGAAGCCATGATCCGCGCGACGTCTGAGTTTGGTATTTCCGCTAAGCGCGTGTCCGGGCGGACCGGCGTGTGGGTGGACGTGCAGGCCGAGTCCATGATGGACGATCCAAAGGAAGTGAAGGAAGTAGAGGAAGTGAAGGACGAGGAAAAACTCGCTGCAATCGGCGTGCATTTGAGCCGCTGGGTTACATCGCACGGATTTGCTTACAACGTGTCGACGGACCTGCGCTATTTCGATTTGATTGTGCCCTGCGGGATCGCGGGGAAGCGCGCGACGTCGCTGGAAAAACTGCTCGGCCGCCGCGTGGAAATGAAGGACGCCGCGCCGCGCATCACCGCCCGCCTCGGAGAAATTCTCGGCCTCCATCCCCGCGCGTACGGCCGCGAGGATTTGGAGATGACCCTCAGGGCGCACGAGGATCGCGCGGCGCTGGCGGCCGTGTAGGCATGGTTGGTATTCTCAGATTCTAGGGTATGTCGAGCCTTCATAGCCTGGCCGCGGCGGCGGTGGCGGCAAACAATTTGGTTCCTGAAACCCGAAAAAACATGACCTCCACCCTGACGCGCGAACAGCACCTCGAACTGTACTACTTCCTGCGGCTCAACCGCGAGCTCGAGGAGCAGATGGTGCGGCTGTTCCGGCAGAACAAAATCGTCGGCGGTTTATATCCGAGTCTCGGGCAGGAAGCGATTTCGGTGGGCACGGCCTACGCGCTCGGTCCCGGCGACTGGATCGCTCCGATGATCCGCAATATCGGCGCGCTGCTGGTGCGCGGATTCAAGCCGCGCGACGTGCTGACGCAGCACATGGCGCGCTACACCTCGCCGACGCAGGGCAAGGACGGCACCAGCCATTTCGGCGATCTGAAATCGCGTCACGTGATTTCGCCGATTTCGATGCTGGGCGATTTGATCCCGGTGATGGCGGGCATCGCCATGGCCGGGCGCTACCTCGGACAAAAAATCGTGACCATGACCTGGATCGGCGACGGCGGGACTTCCACCGGCGTGTTTCACGAAGGATTGAATTTCGCCGCCGTGCAAAAGGCGCCTTTCGTTCTGATCGTGGAAAATAATCAGTGGGCCTACTCGACGCCGGTGGAGAAGCAGTCGGCGCTGCGGGACCTCGCGGACCGCGCCAAGGCGTACGGCGTGAAGGGCGCCATCGTGGACGGCAACGACGTGCTGGCCGTCGAACGCACCACGCGCGAAGCGGTTTCCTACGCGCGCGCGGGAAACGGTCCGGTGCTGATCGAAACCAAGACCATGCGCATGCTCGGCCACGCGCAGCACGATTCCGCGGAATACGTGCCGAAGGCCATGCTCGCAACTTGGAAAGAGCGCGATCCCCTCGACCGCTTTGAAAAAGTTCTCACAGAAAAAAAACTCTGGGACGCGAAAACGAAAAAGGAAATCGACGAGCGCATCGCGCGCGAAATCCGCGCCGACGTGGAATTCGCGGAAAACTCGCCGTTTCCCCCGCCGGAGTCGGCCGAAGAGGGAGTCTATTGCGAGGGTTGCCATACGGTCGAAGCGGACTGGCAACGGCCCAAGGAAGAAGTGATGCCGCCGCGCTCCAGCGTGAAAGCCGAATGGCCCATGAAATCGTACGCAGCGAACGGCGCGCGGCCCCCGGCCGCCAAACAGGCGGCGCCGAAAGCGAAGCCCGGAAAGAAAACGGCGCGCGCGGGCGTTCGCGCCAGGGCGGAACGCTGACCATGGCTGAAACGACCTATCTCGAAGCCATTCGCCAGGCGATGCTTGAGGAAATGGACCGCGATCCGGCCGTCGTCCTGCTCGGCGAGGACGTGGGCGTGTACGGCGGCGCGTTCAAAACTTCCGAAGGACTTCTCGCGCGGTTCGGCTGGGAGCGGGTGATCGACACGCCCATCAGCGAGTCCGCGATCGTGGGCGCGGCGATCGGCATGAGCTACGCGGGGCTGCGCCCGATCGCGGAGATGCAATTCATCGACTTCATCGCCTGCGCCTTCGAGATGATCACCAACTTCGCCGCGAAATCGCACTACCGCTGGGGCGCGCCCGTTCCCATGGTGCTGCGCGGCCCAAGCGGCGGCGGCGTGCATGGAGGGCCGTTTCATTCGGCCAATCCGGAGATGTATTTCGTGCACACGCCCGGCCTGAAAGTGGTTTGTCCCGCAACGGCCCGCGACGCGAAGGGCCTTCTGAAGTCAGCCATCCGCGACAACAACCCGGTGCTGTTTTTCGAGCACAAATTTCTTTATCGCCGCGTCAAGGAAGATTTGCCAGCGGACGATTTCACGGTGCCCATCGGAAAGGCCGCAGTGCGCCGCGAGGGCCGCGATCTCACCATCGTGAGCTACGCGGCCATGGTACACACTTCGCTCGAAGCCGCGGCGGAGCTTGCCAGGGAAGGCATCGAGGCCGAGGTGATCGATTTGCGCACGCTCCTGCCGCTCGATCGCGAAACGATTCTCCGCTCGGTGCGGAAGACGAACAAGCTCCTCGTCGTGCACGAAGACACGCGCACCGGCGGCATCGCCGGGGAAATCGCGGCCGTGGTCATGGAAGGCGCCTTCGAGGACCTCGACGGCCCGGTCCGCCGCGTCACTTCGCTCGACACGCCGGTGCCCTACGCGCCCGGGCTCGAGGAGTATTTCCTTCCCAGCACTGGAAAAGTTGTCGCCGCGGCTCGGGAACTGGCACACTATTGATGCGCGTGGTTCGTGTCCCGTGGCTCGTGACCCGTGGTGAGCCAGGGGCGGACAAGCGCGAACTGGCACGGATCACGGAACACGAACCACGGGTCACGAAAGAGGTTTGCCCATGGCCGTCGACGTCATCATGCCCCAGATGGGGGAAAGCATCTTCGAAGGCACCATCACGCGGTGGCTCAAGAAGCCGGGCGATCGCGTCGAGCGCGATGAGCCGCTGTTCGAAATCTCGACGGACAAGGTGGACGCCGAGATTCCGGCGCCTTCGGCCGGCGTCCTGAAGGAAATCAAGGTGACGGAGGGGCAGACCGTACCGATCCAGACGGTGGTCGCTCTGATCGAAGCGGCCGGCGCGGTGCCTGCCGCTCCTGCAGCGGCTCCGGCGCTATCCCCGGCGCCCGAAAAGGCTGCTCCGCCGAAGGCTGCGGCCCCGCCACCTGCTCCGGCCGCTCCGTCGCGCGCGCCTGTTCCGCCAGCGCCTGCCGCCGCCAGCGCCGCGGCTGCAGCGCCCCCGCCGAAGGCGGGCGGCAATGGCCAAAAAATACGCAGCTCCCCGCTTGTCCGGAAACTCGCGAAAGAACACAACGTGGACCTCGCCGCGGTGGAGGGCAGCGGGGCGGGCGGGCGGATCAGCAAGCGGGATATTCTCGCCGCTGCCGTGTCCAGGAGCGCCAAGCCTGCGTCTGCCGCAGCGCCCGCGCCGTCTGCTGCAGCGCCGTCCGTTTCTCAAGCCGCCCCGCCGCCCGGGGGAGGCGCTATCGCGCATCCGGCGCTGGAAAATGCGGTCCCGCGCGAAAGAATTTATTTCGGCAACTACGAAGCCCAGCCGATGAGTGTGATGCGCCAGCGCATTGCCGAGCACATGGTGGCCTCGAAGCACGTTTCGCCGCACGTCTACTCCATCGACGAAGCGGACATGACCAAGATCGCCAAAATCCGCGAGCGTTCGAAAGCCGCGTTCGAAGCCAAGTACGCGACCAAGCTGACCTTCATGCCCTTCTTCGTGCGCGCTTGCGTCGAGGCGCTGCGCGCCTTTCCGACGGTCAACGCTTCGGCCGACGGCGCGACGGTGGTGCTGCACCGCGAAATCAACGTGGGCATCGCCGTGGCGCTTGAGTGGGGCCTGATCGTGCCCGTGCTGAAGAACGCCGAGGAGAAAAATTTCCTGGGCCTGGCGCGCGGCATGAACGACCTCGCCGAGCGCGCCCGCGCCAAAAAACTCAAGCCTGAAGAAGTCCAGGAGAGCACCTTCTCGATCACCAATCCCGGCATTTACGGCGGGCTGATGGGCCTGCCGGTGATCAACCAGCCGAACGTGGCCATCCTCGGGATCGGCGCGATCCAGAAGCGCCCCATGGTGATCGACGACGCCATCGCGATCCGCTCCATGGTCTACCTGACGCTCTCCTACGACCACCGCGTCGTGGACGGCGCCGTAGCCCACCAGTTTGTCGGCAAGGTGAAGGGGCTGCTAGAGGGGTGGAGCGAGGACGTTCTGTGAGGCCGCGACCCGCGAACCGTGACCCGTGGCCCGTGTTTCGTGCCCCGTGACTCTTCTCGAGTGCCGCGGATGTCGCAAGCCGGGCGGAGTTGAGAGTCGACGGTTCAGAGTTGAGAGGAAAGAAGGGCGAGACATCCCACTACGGTCCTGCTTTGAATCTCAAATCCGAATTGTTGGCTCTCCCACATCACCGAATCTGCTGCATCTGCTCCGCTCGATAAGTTTCACGGGCCACGGACCACGGAACACGGTTCGCGTGTCACGCGCTCTCCGCCTTCAGCGCCGGCGCCACGTCATGCGCCCACTTGCGCAAATCCCCGAGCGGGACCACGCGAATATCGCTTTCGGCGAGAATTCCGGAAACGAACTTGTCCCGCGTGTTACCGGGCGCGGGTTCGCGTTCGGTGACGGCCAGGAACTCCGAATGGGGGACGAGTTCGCGGATCGCGCCCGCGGTATAGGCGAGAAGTTTCGCCTGCCCCGGATCGCGGCCGAGCGCCACGGAATGCACGAAGCCGCGCGTGCCGTTGCGGCGGTAGGAAAAATCGATGCGCATCGGATCGCCCGGGGCCGTGAACTCCTCGACGCGCACGCCGCGCTGCATGAGCCGCAGAATTTTTTCGGAGCGGAAAAAATCGGCGGCCCGGGCGCGCACGTCGCTGCGCGTGCGGATTTCGACGGCTCCGCGCCGCGCCTCGCGCAAGGGCTCGACCTGTTCGCGGAAGAGGCGGTCGAGTTCGGCGTCGGGGTCGCGGGAGAGCAGCCCTTTGCGCGGGGCCAGTTGCACGGCGTTCGACAGCGTGTCGTCGAATTTTTCGAGGATGGCCGCGGCTTCCATCTCGAGCCCGGCAAACTGCCGCTCGAATTCGGCGGGCAGGCGCAGCAGCAGTTCCTCGTCCGCCGCCGGGTGCAGGCGCCGCAGGCGCGCAAGGTCGGAGGGCTCCTCGAGCCAGCGCTGGCGCACGCGCCCCGTTGAGGGCCCCTCTGCGGGCCCTCCTTTGGGAATGAGGAGCAGTATGCCGATATTCACCCACTCATCGCGGATCAGGTTGGGCTGGTAGCGCACCACGTGGTAGGCGCAAGTTTGCAGCGTTTCGTCAGGCATATTTCACCTTCCAGTTGGGAAACGGGTCGCGGCCGGAATTGCGAGCCGACAGGAGCAGTTCGCGCACGCGCTCGCGGCGCCGGTACAGACGCTCGAGCAATCGCTCGAGCTCATCCCAGTCGCCCGCGTACCACTCGGGCGGAATCTGCGCGGCCTCCTCGCCCAGCACGCGTTCGGTGATCCGGTTTTCGAGGCGCGCGAGCCAGGGCTCGAACGCCTCCATCCCGGCGACGCCGTCGTAGACGCGGTGGCGCGCGTACAACCCGCGAAGGGGCGCATCGGGAAAATCCCATTCGCCGGCATTGAAGCAGAATCCGAAGTCAATCATCATTGCCGTATAATTCGCCGTTGTGTAATTCACCGCTGCATAACCCGGCGCCGCAGAATTCGAGGTTGTAGAATCGGCCGCGTCCGCATCCCCGCCGGGGTCGCGAAAAAAAATCGCCTGCCGGCCGTTCGTGTTGCAGGTCCACTTGTCGAAGACCAGGACGCCGAGAAAATCCGAAAGATTCCGGACCGCCCCGAGCTGCTCGTCGGGCAAAAAATCGTGCACGGCCAGCCGGGCCGGATTTCCCGGAAACTGCGATCCGAATTGTTTTCCCGCCGCGCACGGTTTTCTTCCGAGGCCCAGCTGAATCACCATCTCCGGCGTGTAGGCGATGATTTCCTGGCGCACCTCCACCACTTCGACTTGCGGCACGCACAATCCCAGCCGCGCCGCCAGACGTGTTGCAAGCATTTCATTCGCCAGAATCCTCAAATGTTGGGGATTGTTTTGGAATTTGACGATGTAGTACGCCTCGTCGTCGCAGCGCATCAATTGGGCCTGCGCACCGCCCCGCATCCGCCGCACATGCTCGACGGCCAGCTTCATGGCCGTCATGCTAGCGACGCGCGGCGTAACCCGCAAGAAAATTGTTTCGCTACGGGAAACGAGAATAGCCTGGCGGGAAATTTATCGAATGTGCACCGGAATGAAACAAGACCGGAACGCGCGTCAAAATAAACCTAAGGCCCGGAGAAAACTCCCCGGGCCCTCGACCGCAAATCTCTGTCCGCCAAATCGTTTGGCCGGAAAAGCCGTCAGCGCCTCTTGCGGCGCCTGCCGGATTTCTTGGCCGCCTTCTTCGCCGGTTTTTTCTTTGCTGCTTTTTTGCGAGCCTTGACTTTCTTTTTCGCTTTCTTCGCCGCCGGCTTTTTCTTCCTGGCCGCCGGTTTCGGCGCCGCGAGAGGAGGTTGCGGGGCGCCCGCCGCGCCGGGGCGCTCGGTGATGACCAGCTCCTCTTCGGTTTCCTCCTCGATTACTTCTTCCGGATCGCCGCCGAGTTCTTCTTCCTCAAAATGAACGAACTCGTTTTCGTCGCCCTGGTCTTCTTTTTCGTAGGCCATCCACGTTCTCCCTTCGATTCGCAGCCATTTCGAGGAATTCGATGGCGCTTGCAGCCATCGCGGGCTTATAAACGGAATCCGGCCTGTTTGTCAAGGGTTAGCGCAAGGACCGCCGGTTCCGCGCTGTTTTTCGCGGATCCCCGCCTGTCGTACGGCCGCTCGACGCGCCGCCCGGCGGCAGGAAAGGTCCGAGAACCCATTCACAATATAGGGACAAGTCGGAATAAAAAGCAAGATGGGACTAGTGGGTCGGCAGGATGGTCAGGGTATCGCCCACTTGGAGAGGCCGGCTGAACAAGTAGCGGTTTCCGGCCTGAATGGCTTCCACTGTCGTTTGATAGGCGCGGGCGATCGACCAAAGCGTTTCGCCGGGTTTTACGCGATGCATAACGGCGCTGGCCGGGCGCGCTTCCATGACCGGGAGGTTTTTCTTCGCCGCGTCACTCGCCTGCGCGGCGGCCGCGATAGGCGCGGGGTCCTTCGACTTGGTTTGCTGCTGCGCCGGCGCCGGCGTCATGCCCCCGGGATAGATCCGGAGCGACACGCCGCGTGCCACATGATCGGCCCGCAGGTGATTCCATTTGCGCAATTCGGCGGGCGTCACGTCGAATTCATCGGCGATCGTGGCAATCGTGTCCGTACGGCGCACCCGGTAGCGGATCAGTTTTCCCGTGGACGCCTCGGACCGCGCGGCGGCGGGAATAATCAGCTTCTGGCCTTCCTCGAGGGAAGCCCCGGTGGCGAGTTCGTTGGCATCGGCCACTTCGGCCGGCGAAACACGGTACTGCTTGGCGATGGAGGAAAGCGTCTCCCCCTGCTCGACTTTGTGGCGGCGCCAGCTCACCCATTTTTCCGGAGGAATGGCCGCGATTTCCGCGAAGAAACGCTCGGCCGTCCCCTCGGGCAGGCGCAGCACGAATTCAGGATCGGGCGGCGTAACCAGGCGCAACAGCTCCGGATTCATGCTGCGCAGGGTTTCAAGATCGGTGTCGATGGTTTCGGCGACCAGGCGCAAATCAATGGCCTGACCCGGCTTGACCAGGTCGGCCTGGAGCGCGGGTTCGGGCTCGAATTCGATGCCGTACCGCGCGGGATCCTTGGAGATCAGATCCAGCGCCAGGATGATCGGCACGTAGTTCTGCGTTTCCTTCGGCAGGACATTGCGGTGGTAAAGTTCCCAGAAATCGGCGTAGCCGGTTCGTTCCACGGCATGCTGGACGGCCCCCGCGCCGGAATTGTAGGCGGCCATGGCCAGATACCAGTCGCCGAACTGGCCGTACAGGTCGCGCAAATCGCGCGCCGCGGCCCGCGTGGCCTTTTCCGGATCCTGGCGCTCGTCCACCCACCAGGTCTTCTGCAAGCCGTATTTCCGTCCGGCAAAGGACATGAATTGCCACATCCCGCGCGCGCCCGCTTTGGAGACTGCCTGCGGCTGGAACGCGCTCTCGGCCTGCGCCAGGTAAATCAAATCCTGCGGCATGCCCTCTTCCTTCAAAACCCGCCGGACCATTTCGCGGTAGCGCCCCTCGCGGCGAAGCCCGGTTTCGACGATGGCGCTGCCGCGCGGCGTCTTGAAAAAATTCAAATAAGCGAGGACCTGATCGTTGACCGTCAACGGAACGTCATGGGCGATGGCGTCCACTTCGCCTTCCGCGCGGCCTCGCAAATTGGGATCGAATATTTCCGGCTGCGGGATCGGCTCCTCGGCAATTTCGTCGATCGGCGCGGGCGTGGATTTCTGTTCGCTGAAACCGTCGCCGGCGCGGAAGGCCTCGAGTTCATCCAGGCTTACCGTGTCGATAATATGGTGGTACAAACTGCTCAGGCTCGGGTCGGCGTCGAGGTCGAGTCCGCTGGCCAGCAACTGGTCGAGCGCCTCATCGAACTCCCCGCGCGCTTTTCCAAGATGACCGGCTTGAAAATCCTGTTCGCCCGCGTCAAACGCGGCCTGGCTCCGTGCGGCAAGCTGGTCCGGCCCGTCCGCCGGGGCCTGAATGACCAGCGGAGTAACAACTTTGTGTTCGGCATTGATGGGCAGCGAAGACGGGACCTGGTCTTGCGATGGTAAGGCGATCTGAGGGGGCCGGACTTGTACAGGCGTTTTCGCCGAGTCCTCACAACCAGCAACGCCGAAAAGAACACCGGCAGCAACGAAAAGCCAGCCGGCCGATTTTTGAATGCGGTTAACCATGGATGTATTTTTTGGACCGATTAAACGACGACCGGCACTGCCCTCCGCAGAGAAAGAGAGCAAAATGCCTGCCAAACTTAGACACAGATTCCCGCCACCAGGAACCCAACGTTGTAATTGTAATTCATATGCCCCCGAGGGGGTCAATAGAGATTATGAACCCCTGTTAATATCTATTTAACTCAATTAAAATCACTCCTTTAGGATAGAGCTTGCCTCAAGTCCGCGAGGAGGTCTCCCGGGTCCTCGAGGCCTATCGACATGCGAACCGTGCCGGGCCTCACCCCTGCCGCTGCCAATTCCGCTGTACCCATCCGGTAGTGTGATGTGTAGATTGGGAGCACAATGAGTGATTCAACTCCACCCAGGCTGACGGCCAGAAGGAAGACTTTTGCCCGGTCACAGAAACGGCATGCCGCAGGCAGACCGCCTTTGAGGTCAAATGACAGCATCCCGCCGAAGCCCGTCATCTGCCGCTTCGCCAGTCGGTGATCGGGATGGGATGCCAGGCCCGGGTATTCAACTCGTGCGACTTTCGGATGGCGTTCCAGAAAGCGCGCCACGGCCATGGCGCTTTCGCACTGACGCCGGACGCGAAGCTCGAGCGTTTTGAGTCCGCGAATCAAGAGATACGCGGGATCCGGATCCATCGATCCTCCAAGGGAGATCATCATCTCCCGGACTTTTCCGATCCATTCCCGGTTGCCGGCCACGGCGCCGGCGACGATGTCGGAGTGTCCGGCCAGGTATTTTGTGGCGCTGTGCAGGACCAGATCGAAGCCCAGGTCGAGCGGCTTTTGCAGAATCGGCGTGGCAAATGTGTTGTCGATGAGGGAAACGAGTTTGTGCTTGCGCGCCAGGGCCACGACCTTTTTCAAATCCACGAGGCCCAGCGTGGGATTCGTGGGAGACTCCACGTAGAGCGCGCGGGTTTTTGCATTCACCAGGCGGTCCAAGCCTTCGAGATTCGCGTCCACGTAGTGCACGCGAATTCCCATGCGCGGCAGGATGTCTCGCATCAGGCGGTAGGAGCCGCCGTAGAGCTGGCGCGTGGCGATCAATTCATCTCCCGCCCGCAGCACGGCCAGGAGAGCGCTCGAAATCGCGGCCGATCCCGAGGCCGTTACCAGGGCGTCCACGCCGTTTTCGAGTTCGGCGATTTTCGCTTCGGCCACGGCGAGCGTCGGATTGCCGTAGCGCGTGTAGATGTAGGCTTTGGATTTGCCCTCGGCCCAGCGTTTCATTTCCGCGGTGCTGGCGAAGGTGAAATTCGAAGAGCGAACAACCGGCGGGGTGACCGGGGCGTTCCGCCCGTGCTTCGGTTCACCGCTGTGAACGGCGAGAGTCGCGTCGGCCCACCGGGGAGAAAGTTTCTTCGGCATAATGCGGAGATTCTTTCACAAGCGAAGAACTGCACAACCGCCAAATTGGTTCCCGGGAACGCCATTCTCCTGAATGGCGCGGGGAAAAACGCCAATCGGGAGATTGGCGTTCCCGGGTTTCAACTCTTGCAGGCTAGACCTGCTCTTCTTCTTCCACCACGACTCCCCTCGCCGCCTTGGCCGCGGCGATCACTTTCTCCGCGATTTCGCCCGGAACGTAGTCGTAGTGCGAATATTCCATGGTGTAGGTCGCGCGGCCCTGCGTCATGGATGTGAGCGTGGTCGCGTAATTCAGCATTTCTGCAAACGGAACCTGCGCCTTGACGATCACGCTCGATCCGCGCGCCTCGCTGCCGCTGATCCGCCCGCGCCGCGAGCTCAGATCGCCCATGATGTCGCCCGAATACTGGTCGGGCGCGTAAACTTCGACGTGCATTACGGGTTCCAGGAGCGCGGGCCGGGCCTGCTTCATTCCTTCTTTGAACGCGAGCGACCCAGCGATCTTGAACGCCATGTCGGAGCTGTCCACGTCGTGGTATTTACCATCGTAGAGGATGGCCCGGAAATCCACGACAGGGAAACCGGCGAGATAGCCCCGCTCGGCCGAAGCGCGGATGCCTTTCTCGACCGACGGAATCCAGTTCTTGGGGATTGCGCCGCCGAAAATGTCGTCCACGAATTCGATGCCCGTCCCGCGCGCCGCCGGCTCCAGGCGAACGCGGCAGACGCCGAACTGGCCGTGGCCGCCCGTCTGCTTCTTGTGCTTGCCTTCGGCGTCGGCCTTGCCGCGGATGGTTTCGCGGTAGGGCACCTTGGGCGGGTGCAGCGTCAGGTCCACGTGGTAGCGCTTGTGCAGCTTGGCGACGACGACTTCGATGTGCTGCTGTCCCGAGCCCGCCAGGAGAAATTCCTTGGTCTGCGGGTCGCGCGAAAAACGCAGCGACGGGTCCTCTTCCAGAATGCGATGGATCGCGGGGCCGATGCGGTCTTCATCCGCGCGCGTCTTGGGTTCGACTGCGAACGTGATGGAAGGCTCGGGAACGTGCGGCAGCGGATAGTGAATGGGCGCCGCCTTGTCGCCGAGCGTGTCGCCGGTGAACGTCTCCTTGAGTTTCGCAACGGTGCCCAGATCGCCCGCGTGGAGTTCCGGCACGGCGGTCGGCGTCTTGCCTTGCATCACCTGGATGTGCTGCAGGCGCTCGCTCGTGCCGCGAGTGAAATTCTGCGGCATCGCGTCGTTTTTCAGGACGCCCGACATCACTTTGAAATAGCTGATCCGTCCGGAGAAGGGATCGGCCAGCGTCTTGAAAACAAAAATGGAGAGCGGCTCGGCGTCGGCGATTTTTCGCTGCACTTCGCCGCCCTTGCCGGCGGCTTCGCTGTGGCCGATGGCCGTGCCGCGCTGCGAGGGATCGGGAAACATTTCCGCCAGCAAATCGAGGAGCGTCGCGCTGCCGATGTTGTGCAGCGCCGAGGTCAACACGACCGGGTAGATGCGCTTGGCCTGAAAGGCCTCGCGCAGGCCCTTTCGCAAATCCTCGATCGGCAGCGTGCCCTTTTCGAAAAATTCCTCCATCAGCGCGTCGTCGCCCTCGGCGACCATTTCCACCAGCGTTTCATGTGCGACCTTGGCTGCTTCGGCCAGATCCTCGGGAATTTCCTCGACCTTCGGCTTGCCGTCGCCGTCCGGCGTGTAGACATGCGCCTTCATGGTGATCAGGTCGACCACGCCGCGAAACGTTTTCTCCGCGCCGATCGGCAATTGCAGCGGCACGACGTTGCGGCCGAACACGCGCGTGATCGATTCCATCGCGCGGTCGTAATTGGCCAGCTCGCGGTCCATCCAGTTGAGGACGAACGCGCGCGGCACATCGTACTCGGTCGCGTAGTCCCATACTTTTTCCGTGACCACCTGCACGCCCGCCGCGGCGTCCACCACGATCAGCACGGCGTCAGCCGCCACCAGGGACGCGCGCGTGTCGTTCAGAAACGTGCTGTAGCCCGGCGTGTCCAGAAAATTAATTTTTATTTTTTCCGCCTGGCCCGCCGCGGAGGGCGCCCATTCTGCGTAGGCCAGGCTCGAGTGAATCGTGATTTTGCGCGCGATCTCCTCTTCGTCCCAGTCGGTAACCGTGTTTCCCTCGGCGACCTTTCCCAGCCGGGTGGTCATCCCCGCGGTGAACAGCAACGACGACACCAGCTGGGTTTTCCCCGTGTCGCCGTGACCGGCAATGCCCACATTGCGGATGGACTGCGTTGCGTAGGCTTTCATTGTTCTACCCCCTGAGCGCCGTTCGCGGCGGGCGCCCGCGGTGGCGGGCGGCCGCACCGGGAAATCATTTGCGGCGTGAATTCTGGAAGGATGAAGGTCCGCGTTCCGGGTGCCCGGAAACGTTCCCCATTTCGCGGATGCTAGCACGACCACGCACGCGCGGCAATCGGTCCGTAGCGCCGGCATCTTGCCGGCAGTGTTCGAGTCCGAGCAGGGGGCGCGGAGCCGGCGGGACGCCGACGCTACCAAAATCAAGCCGCCGAACATTTATATCTTAGCGAATTCAAAAAGTCCGGGAATTTTCGTTAGAAATCCAAAGGCGAACTGCTATCCTTCCCGCAAATCAAGAACATCGCAACGACGCTGTAGCATTCGATTTGTAGCGGGGAGATCGAATCGAAATGAAAGAAGCGACCGCAGAGACACGCCGGAAGACGAATCCGCTTTACAACGATAGGAAACTCAAGCTGGGAACGTTCAGCACGAACCTAGGGGGCGGCTGCGCGATCACGTCCATCGACGGCACGCTGAAGGCCGATTGGCCGAGCACGCTCACCCTTGCGAGGCTGGCCGATGAGATGGAATTCGAGGCCCTCGTGCCCGTGGGGCGCTGGAGAGGGTTCGGCGGCGTCACCAATTTCAACGGGCCCGGCTTCGAAGCGTTTTCCTGGGCCGCGGGGATCGGCGCGTCCACAAAATATTCCAGCGTCTTCGCCACTTCGCACGTGCCCACGGTCCACCCGATCATGGCCGCGAAACAATGCACGACCATTGACCACATCACCGGCGGGCGCTTCACGCTCAACGTCGTCACCGGTTGGCACAAGCCCGAAATCGAAATGTTCGGGATTCCGCTGCTCGAACACGACAAGCGCTACGACATGGCGGCGGAATGGATCGAAATCATCAAGCGGCTGTGGACCGAGGATGATGAATTCGACTACGAGGGACATTTCTACCAGATCAAGAAGGGCTATCTACAGCCGAAGCCCATCCAGAAACCACATCCCGTCATCATGAATGCCGGGGGATCGAAAAAAGGGCAGCACTTCGCGGCCAAGTACTGCGACGTGGCCTTTTTGGTATTCGACCCGCGCGATTTTGAAGGTGCGAAGAGGCAGGTTGAGAGCTATCGCACACTCGCCCGCGAGGAATACGGCCGCGAAATTCAAGTGTGGACCGCGAGCTACGCCGTGCAGGGCGAAACCGAAAAAGAGGCCAAAGACTATTTCGACTACTACGTTCACCAGAAAGGCGATTGGGTGGCGGCCACGAATCTGGTCGAAACACTTAGGATCAATGCCCAGACGTTGCCCGCGGACACCCTGCGCGCGATGAAGATTCATTTCATGGCGGGCTGGGGCGGATATCCACTGATCGGCACGAGCGAGCAGATCGTCGAAGGCCTCCAAACCGTCTCGCGGATGGGATTCGACGGCACGCTAATCTCCTGGCCTCGATACATCGAGGACATGCGCTGGTTTCAGAAACATACGTATCCGCTGGTCCAGCAAGCCGGGTTGCGGTGAATTTAGTAGCACAGACTTCAGTCTGTGGGGTTCCGTTTGATCTTGGCTAACGCGAGCGGCCTGAGTGTACGAGTGGACACCCACAGACTTGAAGTCTGTGCTACTGAAACCGTCCTCTTATTTTCGATTTCTTTATTTCGCGAGACGGAAAGTGACTTCGATGGGTACATGCGCGGGCACAGGTTCGCCATTCGCATTGCGGGCCGGGTTGAAACGCCATTTGCTCACACTGTCCAGCGCCATTTGTGTAAGTTCCGGGTCAGGCGATTTCACGACCTGGATGTCCGTGCCCGAGCCATCCGGCTGAACGAGGACTTGAAGGACCACGGTTCCCTCCAGACGCCTGTTCCTAGCCGCAGTGGAATATTCAGCGGCGGGACAATACACGCAGGTAGGGTATCCGGCTCCGCCAACTCCAGCACGTTTGGTTTCTTGATCGTTCTCCGCACCAGATGGGCTGTTTGAGGCATCGGAAGATTTCTCCGGGCCACGGAGGTTGGGATATGTGGACATCCCCGGGGAATCTACCGGCTGTCTGAACGCCGATACCAAACGAAAACTTCCATCGAGATTTACAAACGTACCGACCAAACGGATGCGAGGGGAAGCGGACAATCCCCCATCTTTCCAGGTCACGATAAACGGGTCCGCCGGACCTCGCCACACTCTCGGCGCGGGTGGCTCCTCTTCCGAAGTTCGCCTCGAGGCCATGGCGTCACGCACTCTCCGAACCGTAAATTCTCCGTCTTCGCTCGCCAGTTGGGTGAAGAGCGTTACCAGGTAGCTGTCACCCTCCGAGAAATTGCGTCCATAGTTCTCGGCCATGCGCTCGCCATTTTCTTCCCCAAAAGTTTTCGTGAACCAATCGTGGTAATTGGGAATCTCCAATTCCTTGATCAACGATTTCAGTTTCGGGACATCGCGGTCCTTCGCGGCATTCAAGAGATCCTGGAGTCGCAAGCGCAGGCCGTCCGTTGAATTCTGGTCCGCGCGAGCGGATTCCGCGGGAGCGGAAGGCGGGACGATTGGACCTTGCGCACCCGCGATAAACGGGGAAATCGCCAGGAGGAGAAGAGGAACGAGAATGAAGCGCGGGCGCAGCATCTTCAATACGTACTGTTTATCAAACCTTTACGCACAATAGCAAGGAAGTTGCTGCCTTCGCACAGACCGGCGGTGAGCGAAATGCAATTTGAAATTTCAAATCTGAAATTTGAAATTAAAACACGTTCATGGCGCAGGACTGCTGGCGGGCGTCGCGGACCATCCTGCGAGTGGCGGTTACAGCGGCAAAGTTCCCGAGAACACAACCTGGGGCTTGCGTGGATCGCCGCGGCGAATCTGGCCGATGCGATAGTATTTTTCGCGGCGGCGCTTCAGTTCGGATTCGACGGCGCGATGGTTTTCGAGCGGCACGATCAGGATCATGCCCACGCCCATGTTGAACGTGCGGAGTAGATCGTCGCGCTCGAGTTTTCCCAGCCCCGCGAGGTAGGAAAAGATAGACGGCACGGGCCACGAGCCGAGCTCGATTTCCGCCTGCGCGCCCCGCGGCAGCACGCGCGGCAAATTTCCGGGGATGCCGCCTCCGGTAATATGCGCCATCGCGGAAAGCCACCCGCGCGCGACGGTGGTCTTCAGCATCGGCCAGTAACAGCGATGCGGGCGCAGCAGCTCCGCGCCGATTTTGTTGCTGACCTCGGCGACGTAGGATTCCGGATGCAGGCCCGCGTGATCGAAGACGAGTTTGCGCGCCAGCGAATAGCCGTTGGTGTGCAGCCCCGTGGAGGGAAGCGCGAAGACCAGATCGCCAGGCTTCACGGCATTCGTCTTTTTCAGGCTCGCGCGTTCCATGACGCCGACGATGAAGCCCGCGAGATCGTATTCTCCCGGCGCGTAGAAGCCGGGCATTTCCGCCGTTTCGCCGCCGATCAGCGCGCATCCGGCGGAGTGGCAGGCGCGCGAAATCCCCTCGACCAACTGCTCGACCACGTTGGGATCCATTTTCGACATGGCGATGTAGTCGAGGAAGAAGAGCGGCTCTGCGCCGAGCGTGAGAATGTCGTTGACGCAGTGATTGACGAGGTCGGCGCCGACGGTGGAGTGAATCCCCATGGCCATGGCGATTTTCAGTTTCGTGCCCACGCCATCGGCGCTGGAGACCAGCACCGGCTCGCGCCATTTTTTGTCCAGCGCGAACAATCCGCCGAACGAACCGATTCCGCCGATCACGCCGCGCGTGAATGTGCGCGAAGCCAGGCGCCGGATGCGCTGCTTGGCCTGGTCCGCAAGCGAAATATCCACACCTGCGTCGGTGTAGTCCATTTTTTTAGCGGGCTGCAAACAAAGCCCGCACCCTTAGCTAAGAACTCTTTCTGCCGTGGCGAGAGGAACCGGGCGGCGTGCTCCCGTTCATTCAAAACAATTTGAAGATGCGGCGCCAGCGCACGATGCTCGGATGCAAAAGAACGCCTGCGTACGTCATCATCCGGTCGCGAATGTGCCCAGGATTCCAAGTCTCCTCGGGCGCATCGATCGACATGTACACCATGACGGGCGTGCCGATAATGTTATCGCGCGGGACGAAGCCCCAGTACCGGCTGTCGTACGAATCGTCCCGGTTGTCACCCATCATGAAATATTCGCCCGCCGGAACGGTCACCGGGCCGTAGTTGTCTGTCGGATTGGGCGGATCCGCGCGGTAAGGTTCCTTCAGGGGCTTGCCGTTGATGGACACAACGCCTTCGCGAATTTCCAGCTCGTCCCCCGGCAAGCCGATCAGGCGCTTGATGTAATCCGGCGTTCCCGGCAGCGGCGCGCGGAACACGATAATCTGCTGACGGTGCGGGTTGCGCCAGAGCCGCACGTGCAGCGGCGTCATGGGCAATTCAGCTTCGTAGCCGAAGCGGCTCATCAGCAAGTGATCTCCGACGAGCAGCGTCCTCTCCATTGAGCCGGAGGGAATCACGCGGGCCTGGACAATCGTCCCAGTGATGAACAGGAACGCCAGGATGACCCACAGCCAGGACAACGCCTCCCGGAGGATGATCTTGCCAACATCCGGTTTTGCATTGGCCGCAACCGGGAGCGTGTCTTCAGCGTTCATTTGGCACCACCTGAATTTCCCCTTGAACATCTATGGCGGGCGCTTCTTCGGGCTCCGCCGCGCGGGGTTCGAGCTCGCCCTGCGCTCCGTCCACGGGGTACACGCCCGTGTAACACGAGGTGCAGAACGATCCGCGCGTATCGTCCACCGCGCGCCGCAAATTCTCGAGCGAGACATAGCCAAGCGTATCCGCGCCCAGATAACGGCGAATTTCCTCGACCGAACGCTGCGCCCGGTCGGAGCGCGGCTCCTGTGGCGCCGGCGTCCCGCCGGCGTTTTTCGCATTGCGCAAAGGTTGCAAGGCCGCCGGCGAGACGCCGGCGCCACTGCGGATCCGGTTCGAATCGAGCTGATCCTCAAACTCTTCAACTTCTTCGGCCGTGAGGCGCGGGCGCACCCGCGATTCATCGGAAGCGATCAACTCCTCGCGAGTCGGCGTGTCCACGCCGTAGTAGCACGGCGAAATGGTCGGCGGGCAACTGATGCGCATGTGAACTTCCGCCGCGCCGGCCTCCCGCACCATGCGCACGATCTTGCGGCTGGTCGTGCCGCGCACGATGGAATCGTCGACCAGCACGACGCGCTTGCCGCGGAGAAGTTCCGGCACAGGATTGAGTTTGAGCTTCACGCCGAAATCGCGGATCGATTGCTGCGGCTCGATGAACGTGCGCCCGACGTAATGATTGCGAATGAGGCCCATGCGGAACGGCACGCCGGATTCCTGCGAATATCCTACCGCGGCCGGCACGCCCGAATCGGGCACCGGCACGACCACGTCGGCGGGGACGCCGTGTTCGCGAGCGAGCAGACGCCCCAGCATTTCGCGGCTTTGCTCGACCACGCGGCCGAAGACCAGGCTGTCGGGCCGCGCGAAGTAGACATGCTCGAAAATACATTGCTGCAGCGGCTTTTCCGCCGCGAAATGCAGCGACTCGATTCCCGTGCGCGTGATGCGCAGCATTTCTCCGGGCTCAACGTCGCGCACGTAAGTTGCGCCGATCAAATCAAACGCGCACGTTTCCGAAGCCACAACCCAGGCGCCGTCCAGCTGCCCGAGCGCCAGCGGGCGGAAGCCGCGCGGATCGCGCAGCGCGTACATTTCGTCGCGCGTCAATACCAGCAGCGAGTAGGCGCCTTCGACCTGGTTCAGCGCATCGGCGAGCGCGCCGGAAAGATTTCGCGCCTGGCTGCGCGCCACGAGGTGCACGATCACTTCGGTGTCGCTGGTCGTCTGAAAGATCGAGCCGCGATGTTCGAGCGTGCGGCGCAATCTCGCCGCGCTGGGCAGGTTACCGTTGTGCCCGAGAGCGAGCTTGCCTTTGTTGCAGTCGATCACGATCGGCTGCGCGTTCATCAGGGAAGTGTCGCCGGCAGTCGAATAGCGCGTGTGGCCGAGCGCCGCGTCGCCCGGCAGGCGCGCGAGCACTTCGGGCTGAAAAATATCTGCCACCAGGCCCATGCTCTTTTCGAGATGCAGTTCGCGCCCGTCGCTCGAAACGATGCCGGCCGATTCCTGCCCGCGATGCTGCAAAGCATAGAGGCCCAGGTAGGCCATCTTCGCGGCTTCGGCATGGCCGTAGACGCCGCACACTCCGCAGTGATCGTGAAACCGGTCGTTCTCTATTTGGACGAAATCTGTCACACCGTCACCGGGGCCTTTCCTTCGAACCGACTTCGAACCGCGGGGAGATAAAGCCATATAAATATAAATGCAAACACGAGCAGCCTAACCCAATCGACGGGAGCGGTTTTGCTGGTTAGGACCATCGACAGAAGGAAGCCACAAACAATCCAAGCAAGGATCCACTTTCGCCCGGTTCGATTCCATCTGTAGATTCCTAACGCAGAAAAGAAACAAAGCGAAGCATTGAGGGCACTGGCAAGCAAAATAAAGTAGCCGAAAGTGGTTTGCCTGCGTTCCATTGACACTAGCCCCAACCGCATCACGCGCGTGGCGCAAACTACAAGCCCAACAATCGCGATCCATTGTCCGTACTTTATGGCAACACTCATTTGGTAATGACGGCACGCTCAAGTGCATTCGCCCAGGCGTCAGCGAGGGAGGGGACTTCGGCGCTGACAACTGTCTTCCCACTAAGTTCGATGCGGAATTCGCCGCGGGAGACTCGGCCAACTTCCACGACTGCCACTTCATATTGTGCCGCAATCCGGAGCACAGCGGCAAGGTTTTCGGGAGTAACCGATACGATGGCGCGCGCGCCCCGTTCGCCAAAGAGCGCTGCTTCGTCCGGTTCCTTACTCGTGAGCGCGGCGCGAATTGAAAGGCCGCTGCTCGCGAAACACGATTCGGCGAGCGTTACCGCGAGGCCGCCGTCGCTCACGTCGTGCGCGGATTGCAACCTGCCGTCGGTTGCGAGCGCGACGAGTCCTGCGATCAGCCGCTTTTCCGCGGCGAGATTCACTGCTGGTGGAGCGCCGGCCTCAATGCCGCGAATCGTGCGCGCGTACTCAGAGGAAGAGAATTCCATCGCGGCATTTTTAGACTTGCTTGTTTCGCCCACATTTCCATCGAGCAACAAGACCACATCGCCTTCCGCGCGAAACGCCATCCCCAGCGCGCGCGAAGCGTCTTCGATCATTCCGAGCACGCCAAGAACCGGCGTCGGATCGATCGAGCGGCCAAGCGTTTCGTTATAGAAACTCACGTTCCCGCCGGTGATGGGAATTTCGAGCGCGGTGCAGGCCTCGGCGATGCCGTCAATCGCGCGGCTGAATTGCCACATCACTTCCGGCTTTTCGGGGCTCCCAAAATTGAGGCAATTCGTCGCGGCCATGGGCTTCGCGCCCGAGCAGGCCACATTGCGCGCGGCTTCGGCCACGGCAAGCTGCGCGCCCACGAATGGATCGAGGCGGCACCAGCGGCCGTTGCCGTCGGACGAGAGCGCGAGCGCCCGCTTCGTGCCCTTGATGCGCACGACTGCCGCGTCGCCCGCTCCCGGCGGTTCGAGCGTGTTCGTGCGCACCATGTAATCGTATTGCTCCCAGATCCAGCGCTTCGAGGCAATCGCGGGCGCTGCGAGCAAAGCGCGGAAATTTTCGGTGAGGTCCGCGCCCGCAGCGCCGAATTCCACTAAACGTTCCTGCGCGACAGGCGCAGGCGGCGCGAGCGGGCGCTGATACACCGGCCCTTCTTCCGCCAGCGCGTGCGCGGGAATTTCCGCCACGATTTTCGTGCGATGCAAAACGCGCAACAAGCCGTCCTGAGTGACGCGCCCGATTTCGACCGCGTCGAGTCCCCATTTGGCGAATACCTTCAGCACCTCTTTCTCGCGGCCGCGCTCGGCCACGAGCAGCATGCGCTCCTGCGATTCGCTGAGCATCATTTCGTACGCCGTCATGCTGGGTTCGCGCTGCGGCACGCGCGCCAGTTCGATTTCGATGCCCAGACCGCCGCGCGAGGCCATCTCGCACGACGTGCTCGTAAGCCCCGCGGCGCCCATGTCCTGAATCGCGACGACCGCCCCCGTGTGCATCGATTCGAGGCATGCCTCCAGCAGCAGCTTCTCCATGAATGGATCGCCCACTTGCACGTTGGGCCGCTTTTGCTGCGACTCTTCCGTGAATTCCGCGGAAGCCAGGAGCGATGCGCCGTGAATGCCGTCGCGTCCGGTTTTCGCGCCCACGTAAATGACGGGATTGCCCACGCCGCGGGCCTTCGCGAAAAACAGGTCTTCCTTTTTCGCGATCCCAAGCGCCAAAACATTAACGAGAGGATTGGCCGAATAGCCCGGCTCGAATTGCACTTCGCCGCCGACGGTCGGCACGCCAAAACAATTGCCATAATGCGCGATCCCGCGCACGACGCCGTCGAGAATCCGCCGGTTGCGCGCGATGGTCTCCTCGTCGACTCCGCCAGGGGCTAAAGCCCTACTAGATTGAGCGCCTGAAACGTCGCGGCTAAAGCCGCGACCCACAAAGCTTTCGGAATGCGAGCTGCTGGGGGTAGCCGATGGAGAGGAAGCGGACTGTCCCATCAAGGAGTCGGAGGGCGTTGCGGGTCGCGGCTTTAGCCGCGACATTTCGTCCGGCGGATTCAGAAGGGCTTTAGCCCCTGAAGCGCCCGAAGAAATTGGCCCGAAGCGCAGCGAATCGAGCACGGCAATCGGCCGCGCGCCCATCGTGAAAATGTCGCGGAGAATTCCGCCGACGCCCGTGGCCGCGCCCTGAAACGGCTCGACGTAGCTTGGATGATTGTGCGACTCCATCTTGAACGCGGCGGCGAGGCCGTCGCCGATGTCCACCACGCCCGCGTTCTCGCCCGGCCCCTGCAACACCTGCGGCCCGCGCGTCGGCAGGCGGCGCAAGTGCACCTTGCTCGATTTGTAGGAGCAATGCTCGCTCCACATCACGCTGAAGATGCCCAGCTCGGTGAAATTCGGCTCGCGCCCGAGAATTTTCTGGATGCGCGCGTATTCCTCGGCGGTGAGGCCATGCTCGGCCGCGAGTTCCTGCGTGACTTTGATTTCGGTTTCTAACATTGATTCAGGGACTGACAAGTTGATGAAGGCTCCAGTAGCACAGACTTCAGTCTGTGGGGTTCCATATAATCTTGGCTTGCGCGACCGGCCCGGGTTAGCTTACGAACCCCCACAGACTGAAGTCTGTGCTACTTAAGCCGAAACCGCCGCGCGCCGCTTCAGCGATTCGATCAGCGAGCGAAGAATCACCAGCCCGTCGGCCGAGCCGAGCGCCTTTTCCACCGCGCGTTCCGGATGCGGCATGAGACCCAACACGTTGCGCTCGCGATTGCAGATGCCCGCGATGTTCGCGAGCGAGCCATTCGGATTTGCCGCCGCGTCTTCACGCCCGTCCGGCGTCGTGTACCGAAACACAATTTGGTGATGGCGCTCGAGATCGGTCATCGTCGCCGAATCGCAAAAATAATTACCGTCGCCATGCGCGATTGGTAATTGCAGTACCTGGCCGGGCTTGGCCGCGGCGGTGAACGGCGTGTCCGTCGTTTCCACGCGCACATGCACCTGGCGGCACACGAACCGCATTCCCGCGTTGCGTTGCAGCACGCCCGGCAGCAGGCCCGCTTCGCAGAGAATCTGGAAACCGTTGCAGATGCCGAGGACGAGTCCTCCGCCGCGCGCGAATTTTTCCACCGCGCGCATCACCGGTGAAAACCGCGCGATCGCCCCCGTGCGCAGGTAGTCGCCGTAAGAAAACCCGCCTGGGAGCAGGATTGCGTCAAAGCCATTCACTTGTTCGGATTGATGCCACAGGAATTCGACCGGCTGGTGAAGAACTTCGCCGAGCGCGTACCAGGCGTCGTGATCGCAATTCGAGCCCGGAAACACGACCACCCCAAATTTCATCTCGCCGAGTCTCCCCTCGCGCACATTTTATCACAGCGCGCGGCGATATTTCCCGGCGCATCGAAGGAACTCGAATCCCTCATGAAATGGCGGGACGGCTGCGCTATCTTTCACAAGAAAGTTTTTAACTTGAATAGGAAGTACCCGGGGCAGATAGTTTCAAATTGCCCGCAAAAACGGAACGCCATGCGCCGCATACAGTTCATCGAACTCCACGAACAACCGTGGTTTCCAGCCACGCTTCGAAATGAAATTACAGATGCGCTGCAGTGCGGATTGGAGATTCTAAAAGCCTACGCCTCCATTTCGACATTGCTCCAAGGCGCGCTTGATGCCATGCGGAGCTGTTCGATCGTCAATGTGTGTTCAGGGAGTGGAGGACCCTGGTTGGACCTTTCTCAAAGGCTTCGAGGAGATGCTGCGGCCCGCAGCATTCTGCTTACAGACAAATTCCCGAACCTTGCTGCGTTTGAAAACGTCAAAGCCGCTTCCGCGAATGGCATCGATTTCCATCGAAGCTCGGTGGACGCGACAAAAGTTCCTGCTGAATTGGAAGGGTTCCGAACGATGTTCTCGTCCTTTCATCATTTCCCGCCGGCGCAAGCTCGCGCCATCCTCCAAGACGGCGTCGATGCGAAGCATGGCATCGGCCTCTTTGAAGTAACGAGCCGCACCGCATCAGCCGTCGGCATAATGTTCATGTGGTTCCTAACGCCATTCCTATTCACGCCCTCCATCCGTCCTTTCAGCTGGTCGCGTCTGTTCTACACCTATGTGTTCCCAATCAATCCGCTAGTCTGGTTATTCGATGGACTGGTGTCTTGCCTTCATACGTACTAGCCACGAGAGTTGCGCGAGTTGATCGAAGATCTGGCGGCACCCGAATACCGGTGGGAGACAGGTGAGCGATCCGGGACCTTCGGCGGCCTGCCTATCCCCTATTTGATTGGGTTTCCGCGCGAACGACCTCTTCCCGGAAACTAGTCCAAAGGCTACAAGCAACCCAGATGCTCGTGGATTTGCGCACCTTGGCACAACTTTATCAGGGGCTAGGGAAGGGTAATTCTGTTGGCTTTACCTGTGGTACTACTGGCCGGAAACGTGTTTCGGCAGCATTTGACCCGGACGGCGATGAACCACCAAGTAAACCAGGGTCAAAACTATTGCGGTTCCCAAACCGACAGCAGCCGAGCCGATGGCCAGCCCTAGAACCCCGCCCGCCAGGAGGAACATCCCCAACGCGGCAAGATTCACGTTTTCATATACTTGCAGAACGAGATCACCGAAAATGAAGGCAATAGCAGCCACTACGAGGCCCCAGTTCACCCACGCACCCATAGCCCGGTCCTCCCAAGAGGAGACTTAAATCGACGCTACCACTGTGCGGAGCAACGTGCAACAGTTTCATTCCGGCATGAATAACGAGTCCTCTTGATGGGACCTGGATCTTTGAAGAAATACCGCGTGGGAATTCGCGAGCTAGCGTTTCCGTTTTGCGGGACGCGATTTGCTTCGGCGTTTGGATTTTGTGCGAGAGCGCGGTTTCGCGGTCTTGCCTTTGGCTGCGAGTTGGCGGCGGCGCGCCGTGGCCCATCCGAGCTTGTTCACCTGTTGCCCGCGCGCGAGGCCCAGCGCATCGGGCGGAACGTTCTTTGTGATCACCGAGCCTGCTCCGACGTAGGCGCCATCGCCCACACGGACGGGCGCGACGAGCGCGGTATCGCTGCCGATGAAGACGCGTTTCCCGATGGTCGTGGGATTCTTGTTCACGCCGTCGTAATTGCACGTGATCGTGCCCGCGCCGATGTTGGTGCCGCTGCCGATGCGCGCGTCGCCCAGATAGGTGAGGTGCATGGACTTCACGCCTTCGCCGAGCACGCTCTTTTTCACTTCCACAAAGTTTCCCACGCGCGCGTTGTCCTCGAGGCGCGCGCCGTCGCGAAGATGCGCGAACGGCCCGGCCTGCGCGCCGCTGGAGAGATGGCTCGCGGCAACGATCGTGTAGGGCTTTACAAGCACGTTGTCTTCAAGCACGGCGTCGGACAGTAAGCTGCCGGCGCGGATCGTGCAGCTTGCGCCGACGCGCGTTTTTCCCAGAAGCTGTACGCCCGGCTCGATGCGCGTATCCGCGCCGACGATGACGTTGGGATCGATCAAGACCGTCTCGGGCAATTCAATCGTCACGCCCGCGTCCATGACGGCGGCGCGCTTGCGGCGGCGGAACACGGCGTCCACGGCGGCGAGATCGGCGCGCGTGTTGCAGCCCAGGACTTCATCGGGATCCGTGGCGAGCACGGCCTGAACTTTTTCGCCTTTCTGGCGCAACACCGCGATCGCGTCCGTCAAATACAATTCCTTGTGCACGTTCTGGGGCTTGAGCGCCGCAAGACAGGGCCACAATTTTTCGAGAGTGAAGCAATAGATGCTGGAATTGATCTCGCGGATCGAGCGTTGCTCGCCGGTGAGCGCCGAATCCTCCACGATCGCGGCCACAGAACCGTCGTCCTGCCGCACGATTCGCCCGTAGCCCGCCGGATTTTCGATCTCCGCGGAAAGAATTGTTGCTGCGGCGCCGCTTTCCCGGTGCGCGCGCGCCAGCGCGGCAATCGTCTCCGTGCGGACGAGAGGCGCGTCGCCCGGAAGAAGAATCGCAAACTTTGCGCGTGAGAAAATTGCGCGCCGCGCCACAAGCATGGCATGTCCCGTCCCTCGCTGCGGCTCCTGCAATACCGTTTTGACGCCGAGCGGCGCCACCGCGGCGGTTACGTCATCGGCCTGATGCCCCACAACCGCAACGATCTCGCGCGGCTTGATCGGCTGGCAGGCGCGCACCACGTGCTCGACGAGTGTCCGCCCGCCGGCGCGGTGCAACACTTTGGCCAGCGCGGATTTCAGCCGCGTCCCCTTGCCCGCCGCCAGAATCACAATCACCAAGTCGGTATTTGCCATGCCTGCATTCTCATCGTTTCTCAAGGGATTGACAATGCGAGGGAAACGCCCGCGGTGCGAATCGAATACTTCATCGAAGGAACACAAGAGGCTTCGTTAAAGGGCGGATTCAATCCGCAGCCGAGGCGGCAGCCTCGGATCGGAGCTGGGAATGGCCCGAGGGGGCTTCGTCGTAAGTCTCAGTCCAGAGCGATGGATCGGCCAGCAGGCGCGTAACCAATTGTGTGTGCAGGGCGTGCCCCGCCTTGTGAGCCTCGACGCGCGCCAGGAGCGGGTGGCCGACGAGCGCCAGGTCGCCGATCAGGTCCAGCGCCTTGTGTCTGCCAAACTCGTCCGGAAACCGCAACGGGCCGTTCATGACGCCGCTTTCGTTGAGGACGATGGCGTTTTCGAGCGAGCCGCCGCGAATCAGCCCCATCCGGCGCAACCCTTCAAAATCCTGCACGAAGCCAAACGTTCTTGCTGGCGCCAGCATCCGGCTGAATGATTCGCGCCCCACGCGCAACTCGATTTCCTGCGTGCCTACGGCCGGATGCGCGTATTCCACGTAACATCGGACCCGGAAATCGTCCGCCGGATATATTCCAATCCGCCGTCCTCCTTCGGAAACTTCCAGCGGTTTCACGACCTTCAGAAAACGCCGCCGCTTCCGCAGCCGCCGGATTCCGGCCTGCGCGAGCATTTCAATGAATGGCTGCGAGGAACCGTCCAGGATCGGCAGTTCCAGCGCATCAAGTTCGATGTAAACGTTGTCCACGCCGCAAGAATATAGGGCGGCGAGAACGTGCTCGGTCGTGGAAAGCAGCACGCCTTTCTTCATCAGGCTCGTGGCGTAACTGACGCGTGCCACGTTTCGCACATGCGCTTCAATTTCAAAATTGTCGAGATCCACTCGCCGGAACACGATGCCGGTATTGGCAGGGGCAGGCACGAACCGCAGGTGGGATTTTACGGCGGTGTGGAGGCCGACTCCCTTTGTGGTGACCGGCTTTTCGATGGTAGTTTGATAGCTCACAGAAGTTTCATGATAGCATGTTGAAGCCCTTCGAAAACAATGTTTAGGCCATTATAATCAGTAAGTTGGAGCATATTAGACAATAGGGCGTGGTAAAATAGCCACAAAACACAACTTAAGGCGTGGTCGAAATGCATCAATTTTGTCGGGAGCTGCCGATCCCCGGCCAAACCGTGTGCCGCCCCTCCAGGGCTTACTTGTCTGGCTGCGCACATTGTGCGGTCGGGGGCATCCCTGACACTTTAGACCGAGCACATCCCTGACACTTTTGGCACTGTGCGATTGGAACACTGCTATGCACCTGATGCGCTTGTGTCTCATCGAAGCTGCGCTTAGAATAGAAAATTGAGATTGTTATCGATGGCTTCTCCATTTCACATCATTTCAAACTCAGTTCCCGCGCCGCTGCCAAGCAGCGCGCCCGATCCGGCATCGCACCCGAGGCCGGAATGGTTGCGCGTCAAATTCTTTAACGGGCCAAATTACCAGGACCTGAAGCGCATCATGCGCACGCTGGGGCTCAACACCGTGTGCGAGAGCGCTCGTTGCCCGAATATGGGCGAATGCTGGGAGCACCGCACGGCAACGTTCATGATTCTGGGAAATATTTGCACGCGGGCTTGCGGCTTCTGCGCGGTCCCTTCGGGTAAGCCGGCCGGTCCTCCGGATGAGCTGGAACCGGAGCGCGTGGCCGAAGCGGTGGAACGCATGGGCCTGCGGTATGCGGTGGTGACTTCCGTCAACCGCGACGACCAGCCCGACGGCGGCGCGGCCATCTTCGCGCGCACGATTACGGAAATTCGCCGGCGTGTTCCGGCCTGCAAAGTGGAAGTTTTGATCCCCGATTTTCGCGGGGACTGGAGCGCGCTCGAAAGCGTAATTGTCGCGCGCCCCGACGTTTTGAACCACAACACGGAAACGGTTCCGCGCCTCTATCACGAAGTGCGCAAGGGCGCGGTTTACGGCCGGTCGCTCGAACTGCTGCGCCGCGCGAAATCGCTGGCGCCGGAAATGCCCACGAAAACGGGGCTGATGCTTGGCCTGGGCGAAGAGCGCGAGGAGGTTCTCGCGGCTATGCAGGACTTGGCCACGCAAGGCACCGACATTCTCACGCTGGGCCAGTATCTGCAGCCCACGCGCGAGCATTTGCCCATCGTGCGGTACGTCCACCCCGATGAATTCGCCGAGTACAAAAAACTGGGCGAGCAGATGGGCTTTGCGCACGTCGAGTCAGGCCCACTGGTGCGCTCGTCCTATCACGCGTTCGAGCAGGAAGCCGCTTCCCACACTTAGTTTGTCTCTCGCCTATTGTCCTGCGTCTTGAAACAATTGTGGAACGAGGATCTCGTGGCGCAGGCTTCCAGCCTGTGGGGTTTAGTCCTTGCAACCACTAAAACCCACAGGCTGGAAGCCTGCGCCACTCGGCAGAATATCGTATGATTCCCCCTGACTTTCTTGACGTCGAGGAAAAATCCGATGAGATGTGCGATGACTTTGCGAAAATTGTGTTTTCCAATTGCCATTTTTGTGGTCTACGTTTGTGCAGTCCCAGTGGTTGGGGCTCAGAATTCCGCGCCGACTTCTCCTTCCACCCCGCCGTCCGTATCGGGCGCCGATGTTTATCAGAAGCGGTGCGCTTCGTGCCACGATCAGGCAGGTTCGCGCGCGCCGTCGCGGGACGCTTTGCAGAAACTATCCGCCGCGCGAATTCTTCGCACGCTCGATTTCGGATTGATGATGGCCGTGGCTTACCCCATCAATCGCGCTGAGCGCGAGGCCGTCGCGAATTTTCTGGGAACAAAGGTAGAAGAAACGCCGCTGCCCGCCAGCGCATTTTGCTCCGCGAACATTTCCATCCTGTCCGGCCCGGCAAACGACAGTTGGGCGGGATGGAGTCCTTCCGCCTCCAATGCGCGCTACCAGACCGCTGACCGAGCGGGTCTTGCGCCGGGGCAGGTTCGGCGCCTCAAGTTGAAATGGGCGCTTGGTTTTCCGGGTGACGTCACGGCCTTCGCCGCGTCGAGCGTTGTGAACGGCACGCTGTTCGTCGGCAGCGCCAGCGGCGCGGTCGAGGCCGTGGATGCCAAGACCGGGTGCACCCACTGGGTGTTTCAGGCCAACGGCCCGGTGCGCGGCGCCATCCTTCCCGTCGCAAACGGTTCCGCAACTTCGCTCGTGCTCACGGACTTGATCGGCTGGGCCTACTCGCTCGACGCCAAGACCGGCAAATTAATTTGGAAGAAGCGCATCGATGATCACGAAGCGGCGCGATTGACGGGTTCGTCCGTGGCGCTCAATGGCGTCGTATTCATTCCGGCCGCGTCGTGGGAAGAAACGCGTTCGCTCGATCCGCAATATTCGTGCTGCACGTTTCGCGGGAGCGTCACGGCGCTTCACGCTCGCGACGGCTCCACGGTTTGGAAAACATACACGGTGGACCCGCCACAGAAAACCGGGACGAACAGCGCGGGAGCGACTCAGTGGGGACCTTCCGGCGCACCGGTCTGGTCAGCGCCAACGGTGGACACGAAGCGAGGAATGCTTTACATCGCCACCGGCGACAATTACTCCGTTCCTGCAACTTCGACGAGCGACGCCGTGATGGCGCTCGACCTGAAGACGGGACGCATCGTATGGACCACTCAGGTGCTCGCGGAGGATGCCTATACGTCGGCATGCCGGACGAAAGGCGTGAATTGCCCGCCGACGAACGGCCCGGATTACGATTTCGGTTCGTCGGCCATTTTGGTTCGCGCCCCGAACGGCAAGGAAATTCTTGTGGCCGGACAAAAGTCCGGCATGGTCTACGCATTTGACCCGGACGCAAAGGGAAAAATTCTCTGGCAAACGCGAGTTGGAAAAGGCGGCCTGAACGGCGGCGTGCAGTGGGGCATGGCCAGCGACGGACAAAAAGTGTACGCGGCTGTAAACGATACGTCCGGCGTGATGAACACCGCCGGGCCCGTGGGAGGCGCGACATTCGATCCCGCGAAGGGCGGCGGCCTGACGGCGCTGCATCTCGAGGACGGATCGAAAGCGTGGTTCGCGCCGAGCCATCCGTGCGATCCGCCGCGGCCCGGCTGCAGTCCCGGCCAGTCCGCCGCGCTGACGCTGATTCCCGGCGTGGTATTTTCCGCCGCGCTCGACGGGCATGTGCGCGCGTTCAGCACCGAGGACGGCGAGATGCTTTGGGATTTCGACACCGCGCAGACGTATTCCACGGTGAACGGAGTGCCGGCCCACGGCGGCTCGATCGACGGCGCGGGACCGGTCATTGCAGGCGGCATGATGTTCGTCAACTCCGGATATCCGCGCAATGGCGGCATGCCGGGCAACGTGCTCTTGGCGTTTGCGCTGGAGGGCAAGTAGCACAGCCACTCTTGGCTGTGCGGTTTTCTCAACCTTCGCCGTCTTAGGTATGTGAACTCGTGCCTATCCGTTTAGCTCCACTCGGTACAACTGATTGTATGTGGTGGGTTGCTGCTGGCTACCCAGTCCGAGAAGCGTCTGGAAGGCGGCCATCGGTGTTCGCCTGCGATTAAACCGAAAAACGAACTCGTCCAGGTAGGCTTGAAGATGGGCGTGGCCGACGCCGTGATGGGTGCCACGAAGCCAGGTCTTGAGGTTCCCAAAGACACGATGGATGCGCGGCAGAATCTGGGTCGACCTTCGACGGTCGCCCTGCGTGTGCGGTCGGTGCCGGTACCCCAGCTTCGGGAGGGGGTCGTAGCCTCCCCAGCCGTCAGTGACTACAATCGCTCCCGCAGCCACGTTCGTTCTCACGAAGCCGGTCAGAGACCGGGCCGAGACGTCGGGAACCACTTGGAGGCGTACCCTTCCGGAAGCTTCGCCCCTGACCTCTACCGCGCCCACAACGATCGCCTTGTCAAGGACGTGGCGCCCCCCACGTAGGCCCACTTCTCGCCCGCCGATGTAGGTCTCATCCACCTCGACCTTGTCCTTGAGAGGCTCCCGATCCGGGTGCACCATGGCGCGACGAAGCTTCTGCAGCATGGCCCAGGCCGTCTCGTATCGGCGGAGTCCCAACTGCCGCTGGAGTTGGAGCGCTGAGAAGCCCGGGGTCTGAGTCGAGACCAGGTAGGCGGCCCAGAACCACTGTGTCAGCGGGACTCTGGTTCGGTGGAGCACGGTCCCCGCCGTGACCGAGGTGTCGTGCCTGCACGCTCGACACCGCCACAAGAGACGGGTTGGTAGTTCGAGGGCCTCGCCCTGCTGGCACCGTGGACACTGGAAGCCCTCGGGCCATCGGCTCCGCGCAAGGTACTGGCGACAGGCGGCCTCATCGTTAAAGAGCCTTCTAAACTCGTGCAATGACCGAGGATACTCCGGGCGCATCGCACCCGACACTATCCCTTGGGGCCTGTGGAGTCAACCGGATAGGCACATGTGAACTTTCAAGACCACACAGCCAAGAGTGGCTGTGCTACTAAAACCGTATTAATCCGTATTTACTTATCCAATAAATACGCGTATAAATGTACTTTCTGGAGGTGTCCGTGCCATCCGACGAATTGCTCAGTCCCCGCGACGCGGCGCGCTCGCTGGGGATCAGCTATCCCACGCTCAAGCAGTGGATCTACAAAAAGAAATTGAAAAGCATCCGCACCGCAGGAGGACACCACCGCATCCCGGCATCCGAAATCGAACGCTTTCTGCCGCGCACCGAGGATAAGGACGTCCTGGCTGGGCGGCGCAATTTTCGGCGAATCAGCGGGCGCAATCAACTGGTTGGCCGCATCGTCGAAGTGCGCTACAGCGGACTGCTCGCGCAGGTGAAGCTTTCGATCGGCGGGCAGCGCATCTCGTCGATCATCACGGCGGATGCCGCGCGCGAAATGCGCCTCGAAAAGGGGCAGACCGCGGCGGCCCTCATAAAAGCCACGGAAGTCATGATCGTGCGCATGTGATTCAGGACGCAAAGATGATGAGGATACGCACAACCATAGCATTAGCCGCCGTTGCTGGACTCGTGCTGGCTTCGCCCTTAAGTTCCGCCCGCGCACGAATCGCCGCGCCATTGCTCCAAGTGGCGCCGAAACCGTGCGGCACGGTCAACGTCGCCGCGGCGTCCGATTTGACCTACGCCATGAACGAGATCGCCGCGAATTTCCAGAAAGCGACGGGCTGTACAGTTCGCGTCAGCCTGGGCTCATCCGGAAATTTCCTTACGCAAATCGAAAATGGCGCGCCGTTTGACGTTTTTTTCTCGGCGGACATCGCCTATCCGAAAAAACTAGAGAATGAAGGGCTCGCAGCGCCGGGGAGCACATATCTCTACGCGATCGGTAAAATCGTATTGTGGACGAGAAAAGATTCCCGCGTGGACGTCGGCAAGGGTTTTGCCGCGCTGCGCGATCCCGCCGTGCAAAAAATCGCCATCGCCAATCCCGCGCATGCGCCGTACGGCCGCGCCGCTGAAGAAGCGCTGCGCAAAGCAGGAGTCTCTGACGCCGTGAAGGACCGCCTAGTCCTCGGCGAAAATATTTCTCAGACGGCGGAGTTTGTGGAATCCGGAAACGCAGACGCTGGGATCATCGCGCTTTCTCTGGTGCTTTCGCCGACGATGAAAGACAAAGGCCTTGCGTGGAACATTCCGGAGAATTTGTACACACCGATTCAACAGGGGGCCGTGGCTGTTCGCGCCGCGGCGGACCCGCAAGGCGCGCGGCAATTTCTCGACTACATCAAGTTGCCCGCGACAACTGCGCTGCTTGAGCGATACGGATTCGTGCTCCCCGCCAAAAGTTCCACCGGGGGGAAACCTTGAACTGGCAAGCGATCGAGCTTTCGCTGAAGCTCGCGGTTTGCGTCGCGGGAATTCTCCTCGCCGCCGGCCTGCCCATCGCTTATTGGGTGACGTTCTCGCGGTGGCGCTGGAAATTTCTGATCGAAGCGATTGTCGCGCTGCCGCTCGTTCTGCCGCCCACGGTGCTTGGCTATTACCTTCTCGTTGGCCTTGGGCCGCGCCATTTTGCCGGCCGCATTTGGCAATCGTTGTTTGGTCACACGCTTCCGTTCACGTTCGGGGGATTGCTAGTGGCCTCCGTACTTTATAGCCTGCCGTTCGCGGTGCAGCCGATTTCGGCTGGGTTTGAAGGAGTGGACCGCCGGCTGATCGAAGCTTCGTGGACGCTTGGAGCGTCGCGCCTGGCCACATTTTTTCGCGTGATCCTGCCGCTTTCCGCGGCCGGAGCGGTCACCGGAATCGTGCTGAGCTTCGCCCACACGATCGGCGAGTTTGGAGTGGTGCTGATGGTTGGCGGAAACATCCCCGGGGTGACGCGCACCGTTTCGATCGACATTTACGATCAAGTGCAGGCCGCCAATTACGACGTGGCGAATCGGACCGCGCTGGTTCTGCTGCTGTTTTCTTTTATCGTCCTCACCGCTATTTATGGCACCAATCGCCGGGCGCTAAGCATCTGGCGGAGGTCTTAGGTGGCGCAGGCTTCAGCCTGTGGGGTTTTGTGCTTGCAGGTGCTAACCCCCACAGGCTGGAAGCCTGCGCCACGAAAATCTAAATATGTCACTCGAAGTCGCGATTGAAAAAAACGTCGCGCGTTTCCGGCTCGCTGTGAAATTCACAGCGGACGGCGTCCCGCTCGGCTTGCTCGGGCCCTCGGGCTCGGGCAAGACAATGACGCTGCGGGCGATCGCGGGCCTGGAGACGCCGGACCGCGGGCGCATCGTGCTGCAAGGGCGCGTGCTGTTTGATTCCGAGCAACGCATCAATATTCCTCCGCGCGCGCGCCGCATCGGTTTGCTCTTCCAAAATTACGCGCTGTTCCCGCATTTGACTGTCGCGGAAAATATCGCGTTCGGATTGCGGGAACTGCCGAACGCGGAGAAAAATCGGCGCGTTGCGGATCAGCTTGCAGCGGCGCACATTGACAGCCTTGCGGAACGCTACCCCGCGACCCTTTCCGGCGGCGAACAGCAGCGCGTCGCGCTCGCCCGCGCGCTCGCGATCGAGCCGGCCGCGCTGCTGCTCGATGAACCGTTCTCCGCGCTGGACACACATCTACGTAGCGCTCTCGAGCGCCAGCTGCGCGAAACGCTCGGAAACTACGGCGGATCGACATTGTTCGTGAGCCACAATCTGGAAGAGGCGTACCGCGTTTGCGAAAAACTCGTTGTGCTGGCAAATGGGAGCGTGGCGGCGCAAGGCCCGAAGGAAGAGATCTTCCGCCATCCTCCGACGCTCGAGGTTGCGCGCGTCACCGGATGCAAGAATTACTCCCGCGCCCGCCGCTTGCCCGATGGACGCGTGGAAGCGCTCGATTGGGGCTGCACGCTTCGCGTCGCGCAGCCATTTGCAAAGCCGCCCGAGCATGTCGCCATCCGCGCGAATCATGTTCGCGTGCATCCCCCGCAGAAATTGAACCTGGAAAATTCCGGGAATGTGTTCCCATGCTGGCTGGCGGCGATGACGGAAACGCCCTTCCGCGTCACGCTCGACCTGCGCATCGGCGCGCCCCCGGCGGGTCCCGCCGATTTTCAGTTGCAGGCCGAGGTCTTCAAGCAGGAGTGGGAATCGTTCCGGGATCTTCCGCAGCCCTGGGCAATCGAGCTCGCCGCGGAACGCGTTTTTCTCTTGCCGGATTGAGGGGTTTCTTGAGTGGCGCGGGCTTCAGCCTGCGCGTTTTAGTCCTTGCGCGCACCAAATCCCACAGGCTGACCGGGTGGCGGAAAAAGGCCGGGCAGCACAGCCATCCGTCGCGGCGGAGCTGTGCGCCTTTGTTAAGCGTTGGAAAAACCGCACAGCCAAGAGTGGCTGTGCTACTGAAGAGCGTCCAGTGGTTGCGTGGAAGGCGTGCAGGCTGCTGAAGCTCCGGCGCAAGTATCGCGCAGGAAAAGTCCGGATGCGGAAGACGAAACGGAGCCGAGATTGGTTGCGGCGGACTTGAACGTGATGTAGCGGCCGGACGCGCTGATCGTCGCCGAAGTGCTCGCGCCATTGGCCTGCGATCCGTCGGTCGCGACGGAAACGCGCTGCGTGGAGGGCGTGCAGCCGGACGGAGCGCCCGCGCAGGTGTCACGGACAAATACATCGGTTACGCCATTCGTATCGCTATCCACCAGATTCATTGCAGAAGACAGGAACGCCACGTAGCGCCCGTCCGCGCTGATCGAAGGAGAATTACTGTCGCCATCGGCGGGATTGCTGCTCAATCCAATGGATACCAGCGTGTTGGAAGGCGTGCAGCCGGACGGCGCGCCCTGGCAAGTATCGCGGACAAAAATATTTTGAAGCGTGCCGGGGATTTCGGTGACGCCGTCCGTGGAAGCAAGAACCTGCACGGCGTAGCGATGGTCCGAACTCAGCAACGGCAGAGACAGCAAGCCTTCCGTTCCAGTGACAACGCCGCTAGCATTCTGAGCGGCCGCAGCGATTCGCATCGCCGCGGGCACCGGAGTAAAAACGGCAAATGGGCTCGCGGCAGAAGTTCCCCCACCGGGCGAGGGATTAACCACAGTAACCTGATCCGTTGCAACCGCTGCGATATCCGCCGCGGCGATCGACGCTGTGAGTCCATTCGTCCCTACGAATGTGGTGGTCCGCGCGCTGCCGTTCCAATTCACGACCGAGCACGGCAACAAATTGCTTCCATTCACCATGAGCACGAAGGCGCCGCCTCCGGCCGCCGCGCTCGAAGGCGTAAGCGAAACGATCGATGGCGCCGGGAAGGATGTAGGCGCCACCATGGTAAAGGGCAGAGAGTTGGAACTCGCCACGGAATTGGAAACAAAAACTGTCGCTGTTCCCAGGGCTGCCGTGTCCGCAAATGTGATCGCGGCGGTGAGTTGCGTCCCGCTGACGAATGTCGTGGGACGCGGCGAGCCGTTCCAGTTCACAACCGAATCGCTCGTGAAAATTGTGCCAGTCGCGGCATTCACAGTGAGGGTAAGACCCGTCGGGCTGCAGTAAGGCGTAGTGGGCATTCGCGTCGTGGACGCTGTAAGCGATGCGATGGCCAGCGGGGAAATCGTGAAGGAAATTGCGCTGGTCGTCCCCCCGCCCGGCGCGGGAGTGAATACGGTGACAGGCACCGACCCCGCGGTTGCAACATCCGTAGCGAGAATTGTGGTGCTGAGTTGAGTCGGACTGAGATAGGTGGTCGTCCTCGGCGTTCCGTTCCACTGGATGACGGAACATGGCAAAAAGTTGGTGCCGGTCACGGTCAGCGGGAACTGCGCTGCTCCGGCCGTCGTTCCAGCAGGCGCGAGCATCGTGGCGGTTGGCGCGGGGAAAGTCGTGCCCGTCGGCGTCGCCACCGAAAAGGACACCGAGTTGGAGAGAGCAAAGCCATTCGATACCGTAATGGGGAAAGATCCCGAGGCGACCGCGTCCGAAAACGGAATGATGGCGGTGAGATACGGCTCTGGATTTGGGATCGCTGTCGTCGCCGCCGGCTGAACAAATGTTGTCGGACGCGGTGAACCGTTCCAATTCACGACGGAGCCGCCGTTCACAAAATCCGTGCCATTCACGACCAGAGTGAAACTGGCCGGGCCGCAGGTCGGCGCCGTGGAGGACAGTGTTGTGGATCCGGCTAACATTGCGGAGACCGAGGTAATCGTAGGTGTGGTCGGTTGATTAATCGTAAACGCCACCGCCTGAGAAGTGCCGCCGCCCGGAATCGGGGTGAACAACTTGACGCTGGCGTTTCCCGGAGCGAGAACGAGGGATGCCGGGACGGTCGCCAGAAGCAGGGGCGGGACGGCCGGACTAGTTGCCGTTGCGGCGACCGCTGGAACAAAGGTGGTAGGCAGCGACGTCGTGACGCTGCTGCTATTCACCCACTGCACCACCGAGCACGGGACGAAGCTGGTAGAAGCACTGCTGGTGATGGTCAGCACAAACGCCGCGCTGCCGGCCAAGGCGCTGGTTGGTGAAAGCGGTGATGGCGAGCCTGTCCCGAGTGCCGGCGGCGGAAGCGTTGTAGTGGGCGTCGAAATGGTGAACGGCAATGTATTCGACGTTCCCGCCGAATTGGATACGGAAACCGTCGCGGTGGCATTTGAGGCCGTGTCAGAAGGCAAGATTGCTGCCGAGAGCTGAGTGGAACTCATAACGGTAGTCGCGCGCGGCGATCCATTCCAATTCACCATCGAATCGCTCGTGAAAGTTGTGCCGGTCGCGGCGTTTACCGTCAGGGTAAAACCATTCATGCTGCTGCAAAATGGCATCGAGACCGGGGAGAGAGACGCAATCGCCGGCGGCGTCCCCGGCGCCGCACCGATCGAGAAGAGGACGATGTTTGAAATTTCGGTGGTCGTGGTGTTGTAGACGTTTTGCGTAGCCGACTGAGCCGAGCCGGGGATCTGCACGGCTACTTGCACGGTCCCCACGGTGGTGAGGTCCGTGGCGGGAACGGGCGCGGTCAGTTGAATGCTGCTGACAAGCGTGGTGTTCAGAGCGGTCCCATTCCACAGGATCAGCGCGCCGGTCGTGAAACCCGATCCATTGGCCGTAATCGTGAAGCCCTGCCCTCCCACCGTTGCCGTGCTGGGACTCACGAAGGTCAGAATGGACGACGAAGTCTGGATGGAAAGGTTCGTGTTGTAGTCGGAACAGGCGGAGGCCAGCGCACACGCCACCATCGCCACAATCAGCCACTTGCGCGAACACATCCGAACACGCTCCTCGCCAGCCATCCTGCCGGGACTCCGGGCAGACAAAAACAGATTGAATTCGTTCCGGGTGCTGAGGAAGTCAGCGATGATCCAGTTATCGGCAGGCCCCACGCTCCGCTTCCACCCCTGCGGAGGTGAAACCTTCAGCGTAAAAGTGCGGCCCGCGCCCTAGAATAGGAAGAACCCCCACCAAACCGGCCTGTTTCTGATACCACTCGGGCACGCCCAAGTCAACCCGGACCCGCATTACACAGCTTACCGCAGCAGTCGTGAGATGCACAGCGCGCGCCAGCCCGTTGCCCGGTGGGTTTAGTAGCACAGCCACTCTTGGCTGTGTGGGCTTTGCGATTGTCGCTGGATTGGTAGCTTGTACATGCGGCGTACAAAACCGCACAGCCAAGAGTGGCTGTGCTACACGTGCTCTTAATGGTTTGTGCTGATCGTGGCAAGGGCTTCGCTGGCGAGCTTGTGAGCGCGCTCCGCGCACGCGGCTTCCTCCCAGGGAGCCGCGGCGGCGGCGCGAAACCTTGAGGCAGCCTCTTCGGTGTGGCCAAGTTTCTGCTCGATATCGCCTGCGAGCAGCAAGAAGATGCAATTCCCGGGATGCTCGGTGACCAGAGGCGCGGCCGCCTTTTCGGCGCGCGCGTAGTCGCGGTCGTAATTGCGCAGGCTCTTGGCCATATTGAAGCGCGCCTCCACCTGCGTCAGTTCGCCTTTGATGGACGCGATTTCGAGCTGGCGCAAACCCTCGCGCTTGTCTCCGCCCGGGATACCCATGAAGAAGCGCAAAATTTTGGCTAGGGCCGAAAGGGTGTCGACGTAATAGTTGTATAGCCCGAGCCCCAGGTAGGCATCGGCCATGTTGGGATCGAGTTCGAGGCAGCGCAGCAGGTGCTTGCGCGCCTCGATGCCCGCGCGTGCCACCGGCATTTTCTCGTAACGCAAACCCAGCAGGCGCGCGCGTGACGCGTAGCCCAATCCGGCGTACAGCTCCATCTCGGCCGTGTCGGACTTGGCGATCCCGGCCTCGGCCAGGCGCGTTACCTTGTCGACGAGCGCCAATTCCGCGTCATCATCGGCGTCGGCGGGGCGAGTGTGGCTCCAGGCGTCAATCGTGTTGTATTTTCGCTCCGACCATTTGCAATAAATATTCCACCAGAGCACGTCGGCTTCGATGAGATAGCCGAGAGGATGATCGGGGCGCGCCTCTTCGATCTTGTGAGCGAGCGCGACGGCCGCCTCTGTCTTGCCCATGTACATCAGATCGATGGCTTCCTTTGCGTCGGGGGGAATATCGAGTTCGGAGGCGCGCGCCTCGCCAGGCGAAAATGATGCGAGCGCAGCCATCGCCAGGCAGATCGACACGCGGAAATATTGGATTGGGATGCGCACCCGGCTATTCCTGATATTTTTTCTCGGCGATATATTTTGGGCTGAGGAGCCACGCGCCATTGACGTACATCGCGAAACATTCTAGCGCATACGCCGGGAAAGCCAGATAGCCCGGCGCAGGCATCTGAAAGATCTTCCATTGCTGGCCAATGGGAAACGTGTAGATCCAACCGGCGCGCGCCCAGTAATTCCAGAATTCCCACAGCCAGCCGCACACCCAGCCCGCCGCGAGAAACGAGTACAGACGCCCGCGATGCCCCCGCGCAAGATCACCCTCGAAGGAAGGCAAGTGCAGGCGGCAGTTGATCGGCTCAAGAAGGAATAAGAAACCAAGCCAGACGAGACTGAACAGATACGCAGCGGTGCGCGTTGGGACAACCAGCGGCACGACGAGCATCACGCCGCCGAGCAGGATGAATGCCGTCTCCGTCGCGCGGCTGAAACGCAGCGGGCGCGACTCCTGCTCGAACCAGCCAAAGGACTCGATGAGCGCGACAGTCATGAAAATTCCCGGCGTGATCGTCGCGAACGCCCAGCCGTAGCCGATCCATCGCTCGATCTGCCCTTGCGGCAGCCCGACGTATGCCCAGTTCGCGAGCCGCAAATTGTACGCTTCAAAAATCAGCCACAACGGAATCGAGAGAGCCGCCATCTTGAGCAAGCCTCGCGGCTCCTCGCGCAGCCGCGAATGCCCGGAGACCGCAAACACGGCAGCATCGGCAATCAAGACGTACGACGTCCACGCTACAGGGCTGAAATAAGTCGCCGCCGGCTCGATGCCATGAAACATCAGGTACTCCGCACCAATCAGCGCGAAGAGGCCGAGCCAGCCGTGCGCAGGAAACGGCCTGCGCCGCGCGCGAAAAAATTCCACGACGAGAATCGTCACGGTCGCCGCGGTCAGGATGATTCCAAGCTTCAGCATGCGTGCGGTTTGCTCCGCCACGATTTTGCCTTATTTTGCCGTTCCTGCACGAAACAAACGCTGGGCTGCGAACTTCAATGATGTCTCGCTTCTGGTGAAGCGGTCTCCGATTAGACAGCTTCTCGGATGGATTCGAGGCAATCGTTCACTCAAGATCTGGACCCTCGAACGGCTTCGGCTCGAAAATCTTGCAGCGAGGCGAGCGCTGTCCTGGACACAAATTTGGCCGCCATGATATGGTCCGGCCCGTGAAACACCTCACGTTCCTGCTCTTATTGTCCGTTTGCGCTAGTCCTATGTTGGCGGCTTCCTCCGGCGAAGTCGTTTATCAGAAGCGCTGCGCGGTGTGTCACGAGCAGGTCAACGACCGCATCCCTCCCCGCGAAGCGCTGCAGAAAATGCCCGCAGCGCGAATCCTCCGAGCGCTCGACGCAGGGCCGATGATGGCCATCGCATTTACAATCAGCAGGGAAGACCGTATGGCCGTGGCTTCCTATTTAGGGACAAACGCGGCCGTGGAAGGTCCACCAGCCGCGGCGTTGTGCTCTGACCGCACAGTGAAGCTAGCCGCCAAGCCAAAGACTTCATGGAACGGGTGGAGTCCTGGCCTTACGAACGCGCGGTTTCAGCCGGACGATTCGGCCCGGTTAAGTACCGATCAGGTGCGCGGGCTGAAATTGAAATGGGCTTTCGGCTTCGATGGTGATGTGACAGCGTTCGCGCCGCCCACGGTCATCGATGGCCAGGTGTTCGTCGGGAGCGCCGGCGGGCTGATCCACGCCATGCGCGCCGAAACAGGCTGCCTGCAATGGATCTTTCAGGCGAACGGGCCGGTGCGGTCCTCCATTCTGGCCGTGCCGCTCGGCAGCCAACACGCGCTGCTTTTTGGAGATATGACGGGCTGGTTTTACGCGGTGAAGGCGGAAACGGGAAAACTGCTTTGGAAGGTCCAGGTGGAAACGCACGATTCCACGCGGCTCACCGGCGGGCCAGTCGCCCACGACGGAATCGTCTACGTGCCGGTGGCATCTTGGGAGGAAACACGCTCCGCCGATGCGGAATACGCCTGCTGTACATTTCGCGGCAGCGTGGTGGCGCTGCGTATCCGCGACGGCATGCAACTGTGGAAGACCTGGATGACCGGGGTTCCTGTGAAGAGAGGTAAGAGTTCGCGCGGCACGATAAATTTTGGACCTTCAGGTGTTGGAGTCTGGTCCGCGCCTACGCTGGACTTGAAGCGCAAACTTCTCTACGTGGGCACCGGAGACAATTATTCGGCGCCCGCGACGAAGACAAGCGATGCGGTGATCGCGCTCGACATGGCGACTGGCCGCATCGTCTGGTCGCGCCAGTTGACCGCGGAGGATGTTTTTAACGGGAGTTGCGCCGGTAACCCCGCGACCTGCGGCCCGGATTTCGATTTCGGCTCTTCGCCGATTTTGACTCATGCGCCCGATGGCCGCGAACTGCTGCTGGCCGGACAGAAATCGGGGATTGTCTGGGCGCTCGATCCCGTGAAGAAGGGCGAGGTGGTGTGGCAAGCGCGCGTGGGCAAGGGCGGTACCAACGGCGGCGTGCAATGGGGCATGGCCACGGATGGGCTGCACGTCTTCGCGACGGTATCCGACGTCAAGCGGTCGCCTCAGACGAGTCAAACCGACACGCGACGGAACCGTGTCGATCCAAACGTGGGTGGCGGCCTCACGGCCCTGCGAGTTGCCGACGGAAGCCAGGAGTGGCATGTTGCGGCAGCGACTTGTCCTGAAGGCGCGCCCGCGGGCTGCAGTCCTTCCCAGCCGGGCGCGGTGACGGAGATTCCAGGCGTGGTATTTGCGACTTCGACCGATGGGCACATTCGGGCGCACTCCGCCGAAGACGGCGAGTTGCTGTGGGATTTCAACACCATGCGCGATTTCGAAACGGTGAACGGCGTAAAAGGCCGCGGGGGCTCGATCGACGGTCCAGGAGCCGTGGTAGTTAACGGCATGGTGTTTATCAGCTCCGGCTATCCTCGCAACGGAGGAGTTCCCGGAAACGTGCTGCTGGCGTTCAGTCCCGAGTAGCGACACGGATCCGGAGAACGGCCTTCCTGATTTCATCAGAAACCCCGCCAAGGATGGGAACTTTACATCGGTCTTGCGTTCGAATGGGTCGGCCAGGGCTCTGAGTTCAATGGACTGAATTCTGTAATCCATTTCAAATCACGCATATGAAGGGGGGCGTCTGGATTGCCGGGGATGGAATCAATTCCCGGACAGGTGTGTTCTAGATCACAGAAATTTAACAATTGGAGGAGTACTCAAGACGCTGGATGTTCAGTTACTTGGCACGGAGCCTCTCATGTCCAAGCTCGGCAGCTCATCCAGATCGGCTTCAAGTGGGAAGCGGCGCCATCCATCTGGCAAAGTGCCAACCGCCGCATTGGAACAAATTCCGCGGGACTTGTCGTCCCTCGTCAGGGGGCTTTACGGGCGGGTGGCTCGTAAACTTCACGTCGATGCCTCGTATGTGAGTCGCGTCGCCCGTGGAGAACGCCAATCGGGGTGGATTGAAGGAGCGTTAAGACGCGAGCTGAACGATATCGTCCTCCACGTAAACAAACAGCTTAAACGCATTGGCCTTAAGGGGCCTAAAAAAAGAAGATGCGCCGAAAAAGCAAGACGAACGCACGCTCGAAATCCAGGTGAATCCAGGTCCAACGAACTGTTTGCGAGACGCCGGTCTTCATCGTTCGCGGCAACGATGTCGCTTTTTTCCCCAGGCAGCGAAGTAGCTCCCGTTCAGCTCTGGTACCATTTGAATGGCGTGGCGTTCCGGACGGCTCACCATTAGTGAAAACAATAACTACCCAATTGCAAAAGTCACAACAATCCTGATAGCATCAGGCCTGATTGAATCGCCCCAGTCTTGAATTTCTCTCATGAACAAACGTGTGACTCCCCGGGGGCGCAAGAAAACTCTCATCGAGCGAATTTTCCGAGAAATCGTTGGACGCGAAATGACACAAAAAGAGCGCCGAGTTCTTTTGGGAAAACGCAAGAAAACTGAAACGCAAAAGTGACCCACGAATCTCTGCTGGTCCGAGTGACCCGAATCGGGCACGTGTGGTCGCTTCCGATTGGCGATGTGGGCCTGAGCGCCATTCCTCGAAACACGGAAGAATCGAACGTCGCTTCACTCCCCTGATAAGTTAGGTTCCCGCGAGTTCCGAAGCTACGGTCTTGCTGCGAAGCTTTAGGCGATTCCTTGCATCTGATATGCTTTGCCGGCTTCACGCCAACCATGTCCACACTTTTGCCAGAGGAACAGCTTGAGCGAGGCCTCGGCCTGAGCGAGGCCGTCGCGCTGAACATGAACGCGATGGTCGGCATCGGTCCGTTCATCGTAATTCCGCTGGTCATTCAGGCGATGGGCGGGCCGCAATGCTTGCTGGCCTGGGTGGCGGGCGCGGTGCTTTCCCTTCTCGACGGGCTCGTATGGGCAGAGCTCGGCGCGGCAATGCCGCGCGCTGGCGGAACGTACGCGTTTCTGCGGGAAATCTACGGCGCGGGCCGCGGCGGAAGGCTGATGTCGTTTCTTTACATCTGGCAGACGCTCATTCAGGCGCCGCTTGTGGTGGCCTCGGGCGCGATCGGTTTTTCGCAATACCTCACGTATCTCATTCCACTGGGAAAATATCAGCAGAAAGCGATTTCCGCGGCGCTGGTTGTTGTTTTGATTGTGCTGCTGTACCGCAGGATTTCGGCGGTCGGAACGATCTCGAAATTTTTGTGGATCGGTGTGGTGGGCACGATGGCGTGGATGATTTGGGGAGGAGTGACGCACTTCTCGGCGAAGATGGCATTTGATTTTCCTCTCGGCGCGTGGAATTGGTCGTGGCTGTTTTTCGCGGGTCTCGGGTCGGCGTCGGTCAACACGGTTTACACATACCTCGGCTACTACCACATCTGCAACCTGGGCGCGGAGATTCGCGAGCCGGAGCGCAACATCCCGCGAGCGATTCTGCTGTCGATCGCGGGAATCGCCGTGCTCTATCTCGCGATGCAGACGAGCATCCTGGGCGTCGTGCCGTGGCGCGAGGCGCAGAATTCGCAATACATCGTGAGCACGTTCGTCGAGCGGCTGTACGGCGCGCGCGCGGCCACGTTCGCCACAATCATGATTTTATGGATCGCCTTCGCTTCGCTCTTCACCACACTGCTCAGCTATTCGCGCGTGCCTTTCGCCGCGGCCGAGGACGGCAATTTTTTTCCGGTCTTTGCGCGCGTGCATCCCAAGAAACATTTCCCGCATGTGTCGCTGCTGTTTCTGGGCGCCGCGTCGCTCGCGTTCAGCGTGCTGTTCCGGTTAGCCAGCGTGATCAAGGCGATCATTGCGGTGCGGCTGATCGTACAGTTCATCAGCCAGGGCGTGGGCGTGATGATTTTACGGCGGCGCTGGCCTCCGGAGCGGCTTCCCTTTAAGATGTGGCTCTATCCTTGGCCGGCCGTGCTGGCGATTTTGGGCTGGGCCGCATTGTTTTATTCCACGGGATGGAAATTCGCCCTCGGGGGGCTTGGCGTGATCGCTCTGGGCATCCTGACGTACATGATTCAGGCGCGCTACCGGCGGATCTGGCCGTTCGCCGTGGCCGCGGAGGCGCAGCAATGAAGCGCGCGAAAAAACTCGGGCTGCTTTCGCTGCTGGCCGCGCTCTGCGTGTTTGCCATTGCTCTGACGCAAGTATCCGCGCAGCAGGAAGCTCCCGCGCCGGGACGCGGCCAAAGCGTCGCGGACACGCTCGAGTCGATCCAGAAAGCGCGCGTGGTAACGCGAGTCCTGTTCACCGTGGCCCATCCCGATGACGAAGCCTCCACTCTGCTCACCTATCTGCCTCACGCCCTTGGCACGGATACCACGCTCCTGACGCTGAACCGCGGCGAAGGCGGACAGAACGCCATCGGCCCCGAGCAGGGCGCGCAACTCGGCATCCTGCGCAGCTCCGAGCTTTCCGCGGCGATGAATGTTGAAGGGCCGCATCTTTATTTCACGCGCGTGGTCGATTTCGGATTTTCGAAGACGCTCGAAGAAACGCTCGAAAAATGGCAAGGCGTGGAACTGGAAGACATGGTGCGCGCCATCCGCATGCTGCGGCCGCAAATCGTGATCAACGGCTGGGGCGGCCAGAAAACCGGCCACGGCAATCATCAGGCTTCCGGCTATCAAACGCCGAAAGCCGTCGAAGCCGCGGCCGATCCCACCAAGTATCCCGACCAGATTGCCGAAGGACTGAAACCCTGGCGTGTCGAGACGATTCTCAATCCGGTGCGCGCGACCGCGCAGGACGAGAAAGTGGACTATACCGGCTCCTGGGTGGTGCCCGCCGACGATATTTCTCCGATTTGGGGGCTCAGTTACCGCGACATTTCTCTCGAAGGTTACTTGCATCACCGCTCGCAGGGCGTCACGCCGTTCCTGAATTCGCCGTTCCTTCGGCGCCCGTACGGCTTGAAGCGCGCGACGGGCGGCCCGCCTTCGCCCTCCGATTTTGCGCAGCCGCTGATGTCGCTTGCGCACGTGATTCCGGTGCCGGCGGAGGATTCGCTCGCGGCCACGGATCACGCGCTCGATCAAGCACGCATGGCGGCGGAAAAACTCGACTGGCCGGGCGCGGTGCGCTCCATCGCGGAAGCGGGCAAACAAATCGTTTCCCTTGAAGACCGGGTGAAGCGCTCACAGGATTCCTCGGCCGCGGGCGCATTGTGGGAACTTGAGCAGGTGCGCGAGCGGATCAATCACGCGCTCTCCGACGCCGCAGCGATCAAAATCGTTTCGAACTCCGACCGCAGCGAGCTTGTCGCCGGCGAGGGCTTCAGCGTGCGCGCCGAAGTGGTCCATCGCAACGACGCGCCGGCCACATTTTCAAAGCCGGAGCTCACGCTGCCCTCCGGATGGAGCATCATCAAGCAGGAAGAGAAAGACGGCTCGACGAATTTCAGCGTCGCCGTTCCCGCCGGGGCGCAAACGCCGCGGGCGCCGGGCGATTTTCTAAACCCGTTTCCGCCGCCGCTTGTCCGCGCGCGCACACATGTCGAAGCAGACGGCTACGAGTTTGATTTCACCGCGCCGGTGCAGAGCTTGCACGCATCCACTGTCAGCGTATTGAGCTACCCGCTGCGCATCGTTCCGCCGGTCGAACTCACCCCGCAGCCGGAGCAATACGTGGTCGTCGAGTCGCGCCAGCCCAAGCAGTTCGATGTTTTCGCGCGCGTACATTCCTTTGCGCAGACGGCGTCCAAAGTCAGCGTGGGAGTCGAAGTGCCGTCCGGGTGGAAAGCAACTGCGCCGGAGGCCATCGAGTTTTCCGGCGCGGGCGATCGGCTCGTGCACCTTACGGTGATGCCGCCGCCAAAAATTGCGGCGGGAAATTACGAATTGAAAACCTTTGCGAAACGCGGCGAGGAAAAATTTGAAACCTCGCTCGAGCCGCTGCCTTCACTGCCGACTTATTTGTGGAGCGCGCCCGCCACAGTACCCGTCCACGTGTTCTCCATCGCCGTGCCGGACCATCTGCGCGTCGGCTATATTTCCGCCGACAACGACGCCGCCATCCCGGATTCGCTGCGCCGCCTGGGAGTTGATGTTGAGATGATCGATGCGAACGCCCTGGCTTTTGGCGACCTCAGCCGCTTCGACGCCATCGTGGCCGGCATGCGCGCGTACGAACTGCGTTCCGACGTGGTCGCTTCCAATTCGCGCCTGCTCGATTACGCCGCGGGCGGCGGCACGCTCGTCGTGCTCGACCAGCGGCCGGCGATTTGGGATGCGCTCAAGCCCGCTCCATTCCCCGCGACGATGGGCCCCGGCCCGCGCGTCACCGACGAAAACGCGGCCGTGAATTACACCGACCCCGCCAGCCCGCTCCTGAATTTCCCGAATAAAATTGAAGCCCACGATTTCGACGGTTGGGTGCAGGAGCGCGGCCTCTACTTCTGGGAAAAGTGGGACGCGCAATATCACACTGTTCTCTCGATGCACGATCCAGGCGAAAAAGACGTGATGGGCAGCCTCGTCTGGACCCGCACCGGCAAAGGCACGTACATCTACACGGGCCTCTCCTTCTCGCGCCAACTGCCCGAGGGCAACGCCGGCGCCTTCCGCCTGTTTGTGAACCTGCTAAGCCAGTCGCGTAGCAAAACAAAGTAAACGCCATTCGAAAGGTTGGCACGGACCCGACTTCGAGAAAGTCGAGTTTCCCCAGCCGCACCGAAACTCAATCTTTCCATTTGACACGAAGTTCGTGTTACACTATATTCGTGTTATGAAAACAAAGCTGCGCAATGTCACGGTCACGCTCGAGGAAACGGTGGCCCGATGGGCCCGCATCGAAGCGGCTCGCAAGGACACCAGCGTCTCTCGGCTGCTGGGAGCCATTCTCAAAGAACGCATGCTCGATAGCGACGGCTATGAAAAAGCCATGCGCCGCGCTCTAGCGCGCAAGCCTTTCCCCAAAACACAAGGCCGATACCTGTCGCGCGAGGAGGTCCATGACCGCGCCGGTCTTCGTTGATACGAATGTTTTTCTTTACGCGCTCGACCGGGCGGACCTGAAGAAACAACAGGCGGCCCGAGCATGGCGGGAAGCACTGTGGAAGAACCGCCTCGGGAGAATTAGTTTTCAAGTGCTGCAGGAGTTATATGCGAAGGCAACTCGGAAGTGGCCCGAAGGTCGCGACGAGGCACGCGCCGAAGTGAAAGATCTACTGGCCTGGCAGCCCGTGATGGTCGATGCCGCGATTCTGGAGCGAGGTTGGAAATTTCAGGACCGTTATCAACTCTCGTTTTGGGATGCGCTCATTGTGGCCGCTGCGAAAGCCTGCGGTTGTCGTTACCTGCTGACCGAAGATTTGCAAACGAACCAAGACCTGGATGGCGTCGTCGTGATTAATCCTTTCCTTACCGAGCCCACATCCCTTTCCCTCTAGCAATCGGGCAACGACGACGATCCGAGCGGGGTTGCCTTCCAGAGTTCAATTCGCGTTACCCGCCTTGACAACTTTTCCGCAGTGGATGAAACTTAGTTCCCCCCTTCCAGAAAGTGGATTCCCTTGTTCGCCTGGCTACTTGGCATGCGTGCAGCTTGCGCTGGATCGTGTCGAGGCTTGCCTTGCGTCTTCCTAACTCAGAATGGGCGAACCCAGAATGGGAATCTTGAGGCTGCACGGTGTCGATGAACGGGGTGCCGATCCGTATTCTATTGGTAGGCGAAGCCAAGGATGCATGCCGGCTTCGCGGGCTGCTGGACACGGAAGATTCCAGCCAATTTCATATTGCGCACGTCGCGGACCTCGAGCTTGCCGCGGAGCGTCTCTCCAGCGAACCTGCGGATGTTTTGCTCCTCGATTTGGGTTCTAAACAGCGGCAGGGCCGCGCCTACGTGCAAGCTGCGCGCGCCGCTGCGCCGGACACGCCTATGGTCATTCTGGCGGAGTCCGAAGACGAACTCCTGGCCATCGAGTCTTTGCGCCAGGGCGCGCAGGATTTCCTGGACAAGGAGCATCTGGACCGCTCCGCCCTGGTGCGAGCGCTCCGCTACTCGATTGAGCGCCACAGGCTACAGAAAAATTTGCAAAATCTTTCCCTGATGGACGACCTCACCGGGCTATACAACCGCCGCGGATTCCTGGCCCTGGCCGAGCAGCATCTGCGGATGATCCAACGCAAGGGCGCGGCACTGCTCATCTACATGGATCTGGACGATTTGAAACTCATCAACGATTCTTACGGCCACCTGGAAGGCAATCGCGCGCTCATCGTGACCGCCAATGTTTTGCGCGCCTGCTTTCGCCAGTCGGACATTCTCGCGCGCCTGGGCGGCGACGAATTCTGCGTGTTGATGACCGACGCGGGTCAGGACTCGGCCCAGCAAGTCCGCAAGCGCCTGCAACAGCGCGCGGATTTCATCAATGCGCTCTCCTCGTGGAACTTCCGGCTTTCCCTGAGCGTCGGGATTGCCGACGTGCCCGTGGTTCACCAGCCGTCGCTCGATCAACTGCTCCGAGTCGCCGATACGCGCATGTACGAGGAAAAACGGCAGAAACAATTGCGCGGCTCGGATTCGCCGGCCCTTAAACAATCTACGGTCGGGAGTTCCACCTGATCGATCGCGGCAGTCCCGCAGTCTTCGCTGAAGCCAATCCCGAAAATTGCCGATAGAGAACCCGTGGAGTGTTCGCGGGGCCGTGCGTTTATTCGCGCGCGGCTCTTCACTCCACCGCTGATTCTTGCGGTACGGGGGAAGAATGCAGTTCCTGAGGAATTTGATATTCCCGGGCGGCTTCATGCCGCACGGCTATTGCTACTTGTGGACTCCGGACCTGATCGGGCTGCGCGTGGTGTCGGATTCCCTGATTGCGCTCTCCTACCTGTCGATCCCGATCACTCTGGTGCACTTCGCCCGCAAACGGCGGGACATTCCCTTCAGTTGGATGTTTCTATGCTTTGGGGCGTTCATCGTGGCCTGCGGCGGCACGCACATCATGGAAGTGTGGACGATCTGGTTCCCGTCGTATTGGCTCGCCGGAGCGGTGAAAGCCGTGACGGCATGCTTTTCCGTTGCCACCGCGATCTTGCTGATTCAGCTTACGCCCCGGGCGCTGGCTCTGCCCGCCACTCAGTGGCTCATCGAAATCAACCGGAAACTTACCTGGGAAGTCGAGCAACGAGCGGAAGCGGAATCCAGCTTGCGCCGCGTCAGTGAGGACCTGGAAGAGCGCGTTGCCGAGCGCACGGCGGCGCTCGTGGCGACCAATCAATCGCTCCGGGAAAGTGAACAGCGCTATCGAACTCTGGTGGAGCACGCCCCCGAGGCCATCGTTTTGCTCGACCTGGATGTGGGGCGCTTCGCTGACGCGAATCAAAATGCGGAGCGATTGTTCGGCATGAGCCGCGAGGAGTTGCTGCGCGTCGGGCCCGTGGAGGTCAGTCCGCCGTTCCAGCCGGATGGAAGGCCTTCCCTGGAAGCGGCGGGGGAGGAACTTGATAAGGCCCTCCGCCACGTAACGCCTCGGTTTGAATGGACTCATCGCAACGCCGCGGACAAGGAAATTCCATGCGAAATATCGCTCGTTCGCCTGCCCTCGTCGGGCCGGAATCTCGTGCGCGCCAGCATCGTGGATATTTCCGAACGAAAACGGGCAGTGGAGGAAATTCACAAACTGAATGCGGAGTTGGAACTCCGCGTGAAAGAGCGCACCGCGCAGCTGGAGAGAGCCAATCACGATCTGGAATCGTTTACCTATTCGGTTTCGCATGACCTGCGGGCGCCGCTCCGCCACATGGACGGATTCTCAAGGATTCTCGTCGAAGACTACGGCCCGCAACTTCCCCCCGGCGCGAAGCAGCATGTCGAGCGAGTTCGCGCAGCCACGCGTCACATGGGCCAGCTCGTGGACGATCTTCTGAATCTGGCGCGGGTCGGACGCGGCTCGCTCAGAATCCTGACCACGGACCTGAATGAGGTGGTAGCCGAAACGATTCTGAGCCTCGAGGCGGAGACGCGCGGCAGGGACGTGGACTGGCGAGTGGGCCGTCTTTCCCCGGCGGAATGCGATCCGGGACTGATGAGGCAGGTATTTTTCAATTTGATTTCCAACGCCCTGAAATTCACGAACCGCCGGGAAAAAGCCGTCATCGAAATCGGCGAAATCCGTTGCGAAAGTGAGTCGGTGATATTCGTCCGCGACAACGGCGTCGGGTTTGACATGAAGTATGCCGACAAATTGTTCCAGGTCTTCCAGCGCCTGCACGGCGACGAGGAATTCGAGGGGACAGGAGTTGGACTGGCGATCATCTACCGCATCCTGCAAAAGCATGGAGGCGCCATTCGCGCCGAGTCCAGCCCGCAGAATGGCGCCACATTTTTCTTTACCGTTAGCCAGCCTCTCCCCGCCTCACCGGCTCCCGTGGCGGTCCTTGGGGGTGCGGCGTGAGACCCGAGGAAATTGAAATCCTGCTCGTGGATGACAGCTCCGCCGATGTGGATCTGACGCTCCACGCGCTGAAAAAAAACACACTGATCAACCGCATCCACGTCGCGCGGGACGGTGAAGAGGCCTTGAATTTTCTCTTTTGCAGGGAGCCCTATCAGGAACGCGCCCGCCAGCCCCTCCCGCAACTCATTCTTCTCGACCTGAAGCTGCCCAAGGTGGACGCTGTCCGTGCTTCGCGCGCTCAAGGAGGATCGCCGGACGCGCTGGATGCCGGTCATCGTGCTTACTTCGTCCAAGGAAGAGAGAGACCTGACCGCCAGCTACGACCTGGGCGTGAACAGCTACATCCAGAAGCCGGTGGACTTTGAACAATTCCGCGAAACGGTTCATGCCCTGGCGCTTTATTGGCTGGTGTTGAACCAGGCGCCCCCGCGGCAAGACATGGCCAATCGCACGGAGAAGTCCGCATGAGTCAAACGGTGACCCACGCTCCGCTGACAAATTTGTGGAACATGGCCGCGCCTCTCCACGCCATGCTCATAGAAAACTCAGTGGCAGACGCCGAGCTGATCCTCCATGAGCTGGAACACGCTGGATTTCGATGCAAGCCGCAAATTATCGCCACACGAGCGGAATTCCTCCAGCACCTCGGGCGTTTTCCATTCGACATTGTGCTGGCGGATTACCGGCTCCCGGGCTGGACCGGCATGGACGCCTTTTCCGCGATGCGCCAGGCCGAACACGATGTTCCATTTATCCTGGTTACCGGAACCCTCGGTGAGGAAGTAGCAGTCGAGTGCATCAAGCAAGGCGTCACGGATTATGTTTTGAAGGAGCACCTGGCCCGACTCCCCCTCGTGGTGGCGCGCGCTCTGGAGGAGAGAGCCCTTCGCGACGCCCGCAACCTGATGGTGCAGGCGCTCCGGCAAAGCGAAGCCAACTCTCTCTTCCTATTCGCGCACAATCCTCTACCCATGTGGGTTTTTGAGAGCAAGACGCTGCAAATTCAGCAGGTGAATGACGCGGCTCTTCGCCACTACGGGTATGACCGGATCGAATTCCTGCAAATGACCGCCACCGACCTGCATCCGGCCGAGGAAGTTCCCAAATTGCTGGCGAACTTACGGGACTCCGCTCCGGTGGAGCAACACGCCGGCCAGTGGCGCCACCGCAAGAAAGATGGGTCGGTAATCGACGTGGAAATGTTCATGCACAAATTGGAATACTCCGGGCGCACCGCTGCGCTCGTCGTGGCTCAGGACATCACCGAACGAAAACGGGCCGAGGAGGAAAGGCAGAAATTTTTTACGTTGGTGGAATACTCTCGCGATTTCATCGCCGTGGCCGATCTCCAGGACAACGTGGAATACGTCAACCCCGCGGGCCGCGCGATGCTCGGGATCGCGGATTCGGAATCATTGAAGGGGACGCACTCCCTCGATTACGTGGCTCCGGCAGATCTGCCCTTGGTGCATGGCACAATTTTGCCGGCGCTCTACTCGTCCGGGCACTGGGAGGGAGAATTGCGGTTTCGCCATCGCCAGACCGGCCAGTCCCTGCCCATGGATTTCGTGGGATTCCAGGTGAAGGACCAGAAGACGGGCGAGCCGCGTTTCGTCGCGACCGTTTCACGGGACATGAGCGAGCGCAGGGCTCTCGAACAACAATTGCAGCACGCGCAGAAATTCGAGGCCATTGGCCAGCTGGCCGGAGGGATCGCGCACGATTTCAACAACGTGATCGGCGCCATTCTCGGGTGGGCGGAATTGGGGGAAGAGCAGGCCGCGTCCGGAAACGCGACTCTGGAAAATTATTTCAAAAAAATACATTCTCAATGCGACCGCGTCACGGCCCTGGTCCGGCAGTTGCTGGCCTTTGCCCGGCGGCAGATTCTGGAGCCGCGAAACTTCAGCCTCAATCAGACGGTTCACGACGTATTGAATCTCCTCGACAAGGTGATTGGCAAGGACATCGAGATCCGGACATCTGTAGCGGAAGATTTATGGGCCGTGCGGGCCGATCCCACGCAAATCGAGCAAGTGCTCATGAATCTTTGTATTAATTCTCGAGACGCCATGCCCAAGGGCGGACGGATCACCATCGAAACGCGCAATGCCCTGTTTTCCGAGGAAGACTGCCGCCGCACGACGGGGCTCCCGCCGGGACGCTTTGCCGAACTCCGTGTAAGCGACACGGGAACCGGCATGGATGCCGCCACACGGGAAAAGATCTTCGAGCCTTTCTTCACCACCAAGGGAACCGGAAAGGGAACCGGCCTGGGGCTGGCCACCGTCTATGGCATCGTGAAACAACACAATGGATTTATTCAGGTGGAAAGCGAGCCCGGCCAGGGTAGTACATTTCGGATCCTCCTCCCAGTCACTGAAACCCCTTCAGCAGGGGAGTTTCGGACGAGCGCACTTGACGAATTGCCGGTTCGCTGCGGCACAGAAACAATTCTGCTCGCCGACGACCACGACGGCATCTGCGAGATGGCGCAATCCGTTCTGACGGCAAAGGGGTATCACGTCCTGCTGGCACACGATGGTGAGGAAGCCGTGGAAGTCTTTACAGCCCATCGCAACCGCATCTCACTTGTCTTGCTGGATGTGATCATGCCCCGGAAAAATGGCCCAGAAGTCTTCGCGGCGATCAAGGCCTTGAACCCAGGCGTATCTGTTGTTTTTGCAACAGGTTACAGCAATGAAACCGCCGCCCTGGCCGACTTGGTGGAGCGTGGCGTCGCGGTCCTAAGAAAGCCCTATAGCCCTTCCGTTCTTTGCCGCCGCATCCGTGAAGTTCTGGATGCTGCCGCAAGAAGATCATCATTGCCGGAGTGAGATGACTGATCCTCCCAGCGGGAAATTTTCTAGCGAATTTCGTTGACACGTTCTGCGGTATATGGTATTTCCTGAATCAGATTTGATGGTCGTTTTTTGTACCAGTTGCATTTCACGAATTCTCAAAGGCAATTATTGGCTTTCATTTATTGAGTTTACCCAGCAACACCCCACCCCACCCCGGGAGGTGATGACCAATCTGGTTATCACCTCCCTTTTTTTGTGCCTTCCCGATTCGCTAATACGTCGAAATGTAAACCCCAAGAGCATGTAAAAAGGTCTTATCGAAGTATTGCAAAAAGGTTCGTGTGTGGGGGCAGATTGGCGTGCCGGAGTTTCGGGAAGTCTCCCAGCAGATCAACCGCCCCTTTTGGCGTCCGGATTCCGGATGGACCAATCTTCAGGGGGGAAGCTGATGCGCCAGAAGCCGGGGTTGGGATTCGTGAATTCGAAGGCGGTGCTGTATTTCCCGCCTGCGGCGCGGGTGACCAGCTTTACCGTGCACTCAATATTCTCGCTCGTCCGCACATTTCGCATGGTGACGATCTGGCCTTGGTCCAGCGAGGTGCCCATTTCCACGAGGGCCCCGTGCGCATTCACGATGATGGTGTGGGTGTCTTCACTGAAGGGAGATTTATTGGGCAGCGTCCCTTCCACGATGATACGCACCTGAAGGAACAGGCGCTGGCTGCGTCTTCGGCCCGCACTGGTATCCATTACTGCAAAGCCTCGAGGATTTCGTCGATCTGCATCTGGCGAGACATCCAGTCCTTATAGCATGGCCGAAAGCAATCCGGCGAAGACTGCATGCGGATTGTGCATTGAAAAGTAACACGCCTTCAGGAACGTAGGTGGTTCGACAACGGGCGTGATGCAGGGTGGCGTGATCGGACGGGGACTTTCAGTTCGCCTTTTCCTGCGTTACCGGACAGCTAGCGGTTCCTTCTCTCGCGCTTTGCCCGAGCGCTTTTCCGCGTACAAAGTGCGGTCGGCCCGCTCCAGAAATTGGTCGGTGGTTTCGCCGTTTTCGTATCCCACCCACCCGGCCGAGAAGCAGATCGGAATTTTCGTGCCGGCGTATTCGGTCTCCATGGGACGCAAACGGTCCAGAAGCATCTGCACCCGGTCGGTGGTGCATTCGGGGAGCAAAACCAGGAACTCGTCCCCGCCCATGCGCGCGGCAAGATCCGACTTTCGGGTCACGGTACCGAGCCGCCGGGCGAAATGCTTGAGGACCTGGTCTCCCGCCGGATGGCCGTAGGTATCGTTGATTTGCTTGAACTTGTCGAGATCAAAGGAAATCACGGTCAGGGGATGGCCGTAACGCGCGCAACGCGCCGCCTCAGATGCCAGGCGTCCCTCCGCGACGCGCCGGTTGGAAAGGCCCGTGAGGGAATCGATCAGAGCCAGCCGCTCGAATTCCCCGGCGCGCATTTGCAGAGCCCGCATCTCTTCGATCTGCCTGGAGAAATCGCGCCGCAGCCGCTTCACGGTGATCTGCTGATAGATGGTGTAGGCGTTGAACATCAGAACGAGTCCAATCAGGCCGCGCACGGCCCGGTTCAAGCCGCCTTGAAAGAACGGATCGTCCACCTTGACGAGTCCCGGAAAGCTCATCGAGAACACCGCAAAGGTAAGCAGAAGCATTACGACGACTGCCATGCTCCAGAGCCACCAGTCGCGGCGTTCCAGCCTCTGCAGCTTTGCCTGCAACTCGGCCAGGCTCGCACCCTGCGGGGGATCGGGCTCGTGCATGCTGGTCATTAGCGGCGAAGAACTCATGGCTGGTCGCAGGTTCCGGGCGAACCCGGGAAATTACCATACAATTATAAAGGGAGCGGAAAACCGGGACCCAAGAATATGTGCGCGGCGTACCGGAATGACCATTGTACCGCAGTACAGTTTCGCCTTAGTTACTGCAATACACGTTTCCACCTGAGTCCGCCGCAGCGGAAGGGTCGGAGGGCTCGCATTTTCCTGCTCTTAGGACTTACCCGCCTTTTTTCAGTTCGGCGAGAACCAGCTTGGCAACTTCGCGGAGAGTTTCAAACACGCCCTGGCCGGTGATGGCGACGGCCTCGTGAATGGGTTCGCCTTTGACTTGTAGCTGCTTGGCGAGCGCCTCGACGGAAAGAACCCCGGGTAGATCGCGCTTATTGAGCTGCAGGACGTAGGGAATCGTATTGAAGTCGAGCTTGTGTTCCTTGAGGTGTTCGCGAAGATTTTCGAGCGTTTCCAGATTTGCGTCGAGCCGCTCTTCCTGTGAATCCGCGACGAAGACCACGCCATCGGCGCCCTTCAAGATCAATTTGCGGCTGGCTTCATAGAACACCTGGCCGGGAACGGTATAGAGGTGAATACGCGTTTTGAAGCCGCGCACCGTGCCCAGGTCGATCGGCAGAAAATCGAAAAAAAGCGTGCGGTCGGTTTCCGTCGCCAGGGAAATCATCTTGCCCTTTTGCGCGGTTCCGGTGTGGTCGTAGATCCACTGCAGATTGGCTGTCTTACCGCCCAGACCCGGGCCGTAGTACACCAACTTGCAATTAATTTCGCGAGCAGGAAAATTAATAAAAGGCACAGTTGTCCGGACTAACCGGGTCCTCTTTTATAACACACGCACGATACCAGTCCAATCCTCAAACCAGTGCAAGTTGCTCACCAAGTATCTGATGGGTCTGGGCAGCCGGCCATGAAACCCGCGGCATGGCTCAATCGTGCGGTTTTGAAGGGGATCGACATCATCGCGTTCCATGCTGGGACATGCTCTATCCAACCCCGCTGGGTTGTTCAGCATCCTTTCGGAGGACTCCAGCGATTCCAGGATACCAACGTTAATCCCCATTTTTTGACTGCTGAAAACAAAGGGGCTTGGTCTATACTCTGGTGCTCAATTCCGTACAGAGGAGAATACTGCATATGAAGGGTTTCGTAGTTGGGGTGCTGCTCGGAGTCGTGATCTTCGCCGGCGGTCTTTACTATTACTTTGTTTCGGGAACGGCTCCCGCGGCAGTTGCAGATCCCCCCATGTTGATGGAGCGAAAGATGGCCAGCCGCTCGCTCGATGCGCATATTGATAAGGCGAATGTTCCGGCGCCTCCGATCCAGCCGAGTGAGGATAATTACGTGGCCGCCGCCAAAGTTTATAAGGACCAGTGCGCCGGGTGCCACGGCTTGCCGGACCAGCCGCCCCCCGCGATCGCCGGGAACATGTTTCCCGACGCGACGCTGATGTTCAAGGGCAAAGGAGTGACGGACGATCCCCCGCAGGTGAGCTACTGGAAGGTAAAGAACGGCATCCGGTTGACCGGAATGCCGACTTTCAAGGGCATATTGAACGATACGCAAATGTGGCAACTGGCGCTTTTCGTTGCCAATGCGGATAAGCTTCCAGACTCCGCAAAAAAGTTGTTGGCACCTGAGCCATCTCCGGCTCCAGCGATTCCCGCAGCGCCGCCGGCGACGCCAAAAGCTCCTGCCTCAAAGAAATAATTCGCAGCTTCAGGCGGAGCGCAAAATTTGTGCTTCTTGCTCACAGCGAACCAGTCGTTGACCTTCCATCCGCCCGCCCGTATAATAGGCGTTTCCGATTTGTGTCTGGAGGGGCGATGTACGCCGTGATTCGAAGTGGTGGGAAGCAGTACCGGGTAGCGCCCGGCGATACGGTCAAGGTGGAAACCTTGCCCGGCAAAGTGGGCGGCAAGATCACGTTTGGAGACGTTGTCGCCGTGGCGACCGACGAGAAGAAATTTCTGACCGGGGCGGAGGCCTCCAAGGCCAAGGTGACGGGCAAGATCGTTTCGCAGGGACGCCATCCGAAACTCACGGTCTTCAAATACCGCTGCATCAAGCAGTACAAGATTGTCCGCGGCCACCGGCAGAATTACACAGCCGTCGAGGTCAGCGGCATCGAGCTCTAAGAGCTCCAAAGGAAATTGAGATGGCACACAAGAAAGGCGGCGGCTCCTCCGTAAACGGCCGCAACTCGCAGGGACAGAGGCTGGGCGTGAAGCGGTTCGGCGGCCAACTCGTCCATGCGGGAACGATTTTGATCCGCCAGCGCGGCACTCGCCACAAGCCCGGCTTGAACGTGGCGCGCGGCAAGGACGATACGCTGTTCGCCCTGATTGATGGCGTCGTGCTTTTCCAGGACAAGGGCCAGGACGGGCGCTACATCAGCGTCCTGCCGCCGGAGCAGGCAGCCTCAGCAACGCCTGCCGCTACGCCAGCAAACTAACTGGATCTCGAATTCGAGAAGGCGGCTCCGCGGATGCGGGGCCGCCTTTTGTTTTTAGTAGCACAGACTTCAGTCTGTGGGGTTTCGTTTGATCTTGGCTTTCGCGGAGCGTCCAGGGCTCTTTGATGGAACCCCACAGACTTGAAGTCTGTGCTACCAAAAATGCAAATCGCTGTCGCGTTGTCGTATTCTGAAGGATGGAAGTGACCCATGGTGTTCGTCGATGAAGCCAAAATCTACGTGAAGGCCGGCAACGGCGGAAACGGCTGCATCGCGTTCCGCCGCGAAAAATTCGTGCCGCGCGGCGGGCCTTCGGGCGGCGACGGCGGCCATGGCGGCAGCATTTACCTCGAAGCGAATCCGCACGACAATACGCTGTTGCGCTACCGCTACAATCGCGAATTCAAAGCTGATCGCGGCCGGCACGGCGAAGGCTCAAACTGTTCCGGGCACTCCGGCGCGGACATGATTCTGGCTGTGCCCGTCGGCACCGTCGTCACCGATGAGGACACGGGCGAACAGATCGCCGATCTCACCAAGCCGGGCGAGCGCATCTTGATTGCGCAGGGCGGGCGCGGCGGGCGCGGCAATCAACACTTCGCCAAGCCGTGGCATCAGGCGCCGCGCGAATCGGAAGAAGGCCAGCCGGGCGTCGAGCGTCATCTGCACTTTTCGTTGAAACTGCTCGCGGATATTGGCCTCGTCGGATTTCCGAACGCGGGAAAATCCACGCTCATTTCGCGAATTTCCGCGGCCCATCCGAAAATCGCGGATTATCCGTTTACGACGCTGCAGCCCGGCCTCGGAGTCGTCTCTGCGGATGGCGCACCGGGAAAACCGTCGGAAAGGGGCGGCGGGCGCACGTTCGTGGTCGCGGATCTGCCCGGCTTGATCGAAGGCGCGCATACCGGAGCGGGCCTCGGCATCCGATTTCTCAAGCACATCGAGCGCACGCGGCTCATCGCGCACTTGATCGATACGAGCGACGCTTCCGACCGCGATCCCGTGCATGATTTTGAAATCATCGCGGGCGAACTCGCCGCGTTCAGCGAGAAACTTGCCGAGAAGCCCGTAATCGTCGTCGCAACAAAACTGGATGCGACGACGGACCGCACGCGTCTTGAGAAACTGCGCGACTTTTGCGCCGCGCGCGGGCTCGAGTTTCACGCCATCTCATCCGCCTCGGGCGAAGGCATCCCGCAATTGGTGCGAGCCATGGCCGACGCGCTCGACCGCCTGGCGCCTGCCGAGCCGCTGCAGGAAAACGCGGACGATGCCGCGGACTTGCGGAAGCAGCACGAAAACGAATCCTCTGCGCCGGCGCATCCGGAGGACCGTTGAGCATCGCGCCGCCGGAATCGCACGGCGTTTCCCGAGAGCACGCGCGCGAGAGGCGCATCGCGCTTTTCGGCGGCACATTCGATCCCATTCACATCGGCCACCTCGCCGTGGCGCGCGCCGCCGAGCGCCGTTTCCATCTGGACGAAATTCATTTCATTCCGACGGGCCGTCCGCCGCACAAGCATCACGCTGGAATGGCTTCCTATGCCGACCGGTACGCGATGACCTCGATCGCGTGCGCCGATCATCCGAGGTTCGTCCCATCGCTCGCGGAAGCCGGCGCGGGCCAATCCGGCCGCGAGATTTTTTATTCTGTCGATACAGTGAAGCACTACAAACAGAGACATCACGGCTCGGGCACGCATCTTTATTTTGTGGTGGGAGCGGATTCGTTCCTGGATTTACCAAACTGGAAAGATTACGAGACGCTGCTCGGTCTGTGCGATTTCATCGTGGTGAGCCGCCCGGGCTTTAACCTGCACGCGCTGCGCCTCGTGATTCCGCCGGAACTCTTCGCCCGCCGCGGCGCCGAGCACGCCCCGCTCGACCCGCGCGCGATCACCCTGCGGCGCACCGTCGTCTACGTGCTCGACACGGTTTCAAGTCACGTTTCCGCGACCGAAGTCCGGGATCGCCTGGATCGAAACCATTCGATTCACGGGCTTGTGCCGCCGCGCGTCGAGGAATACATTAGCAAGAAGGCCCTTTACCGGTGACAGCAAGAAAGGATTCGATTCCGCCTCACGTTCGCGCGGCCATCAGCGCCGCGCAGGAAAAACAGGCGGCCGATGTTATCCTCCTCGATCTCGAAGGGCTCGGCGCATTCACCGATTATTTTGTGCTCTGCACCGGATTCAGCTCGCCGCAACTCGAAGCCATCTGCGATGAAATCGAAGAACAACTGGAGCACAAAGGCGTCCGCTTGCGGCACCGCGAAGGCAAAGCCGGCAGCGACTGGATGCTGCTCGATTTCGGCGGTCTGATCGTGCATGTGTTCACCGAACGCGCGCGCCATTTTTACGATCTCGAACGTCTGTGGCGTGCGGCGCGCCGCCTCGAATTTAAGGAGCCTCACGAGGGAAATTCCTTGCCCGGTGCCGCCGAGGCCGAAGGATGAGCGAGGCGCGCATGCCTTGGATCGCGGAAGACCCCGCTTCGAAGGCGGTCCTCGACCTCGCGCGCAAAGTCGCCGAAACTTCCACCACGCTTCTAATCACAGGCGAGAGCGGCACCGGCAAGGATCATCTCGCGCGCCTGATCCACGAACTCGGCCCCCGGCGCGACGCGCCCTTCCTGAAAATCGATTGCGCCAGCCTGCCGCAGGAACTTGTCGAATCGGAATTGTTCGGACACGAACGCGGCGCCTTCACGGGGGCGGTCGAGCGCAAACTCGGGCGGCTGGAGATGGCGGGCGCGGGAACCATCGTGCTGGATGAAGTCGCGGCGCTGTCCCCGGCCACGCAGTCCAAGCTTTTGCGCGTGCTTGAGGAGCGGCAATTCGAGCGACTGGGCGGCACCGAAACGATCACGATCGTAGCGCGCCTGATCGCCTTGACCAATGCCGACCTGGCCCGCCTCGTTTCCGACGGACAGTTCCGCGAGGATTTATTTTTCCGCCTGAGCGTGCTGACAATACCCGTGCCCGCGCTGCGCGCGCGTCCCGCGGACATTCTCCCACTGGCCAATGCGCTGCTTGAACGCGGCGCGCGCGTGCACGGCCGCAAGGACGTGACTTTTTCCGAGCCCGTGAAAAAAATGCTGACCACGTATTCCTGGCCGGGTAACGTGCGCGAGCTGAGAAACGCGATTGATCGCGCGCTGGTGTTTTCCGGTGGAGCCTCGCTCATTCCGGAGGATTTTCCGGAATCGGTGCGCGCGGCGGATTCCGCGTTTGGCGGCGCGCTGCGTTCGCTCGACGACATGGAACGCGACGCCATTCGCGCGACGCTCGAAGCCACGCGCTACAAAATCGGCAAGAGCGCGCAGATCCTGGGCATCAGCAGGAAAACCCTCCTCGACAAGCGCAAGAAGTACGGATTGAATTGAGCGTGAATTTCAAAGTTGCTGCGGGAGCGTGGGGTTGAAACCTGGGAACGCCAATCTCCCGATTGGCGTAACGCAAACCTCCAATCGGGAGATTGGCGTTCCCAGGGCCACCGATGAAGATTCACCTGGTCATGCTCGGAAAAACGCGGCGACCGGAAATCCGGGCGTTGCTGGACGACTACCTGGCGCGCGTCGGGCGGTTTGCCGAAGTGCAGATCACCGAACTGCGCGAAGATTCCGCCGCGTCCCTGCGCAAGCTGGCTCTCGATTCCAGCGCGACCGTCGTTTTGCTCGATGACGCAGGAAAACCTCAAACGTCGGTGCAATTCGCCAAGTGGCTGGGAGAAACGCGCGACCGCGGAGCGCGCGAAATCGCATTCTTGTGCGGTGGCGCGGAAGGTTTCCCCGAGGCGCTGCGCCGCCGCGCCATGCAAAAGTTGTCGCTTTCTTCTCTAACGTTCTCGCACGAACTCGCCCGCGCCATGCTCGCCGAGCAACTCTACCGCGCCTTCGCCATCCTCGCGGGCCATCCCTACCCGAAATAATTAGCGGTCAAAATACTCAGCTCTGCGAGAGTTCGTCAGAGAGGCGCGCCACGAGCAAGCCCTCATGCAGCATACGATTGAATGTTCGGGATCCTCTTTAAAAATACAATCTCGTCGGCGAGATAAGGCCCTTCCTTGCCGCATCCGGTGCAGCGAATCAGCGATACTTGCGGCCTTACCGCTGTGAAGACGCGCGCTGAAAGCCCTCGGCTAAGGGAATTCGGGGCTGGAGTATCCATTCCGCAATGAAGGCAAACGACTCCTTTGGTTCCCTCTTCCAGTTGTTCGATCATGACCGCCCCCCGTATTAGATGGATTTTCTTTTGTTTGTGCCCGGTTACAACTCACACGTTACTCCCTTGCTCTCTCTAAGCGTGTGTCCGAGATCACTCTTGATTGTGATGGAGGATCTTTTCCCGTGGTATAAGCAGCAAATCGATTGACGCGGAAGGGTTTAGCTCGTGTGGCCTTGCCGGAACATGAATTCGGGCGATCATTCATAGAATTGTAACAAAGCGGCTCTATGGTAGTGACATTCGCAAAATATCGGGCAAACCGATCGTGATGCGAATCTTTTCGTTGGCACGCAGATTTTGAATCTCGGTTCGGGGGAATCCCGGCCAGACGAGGCAATGCATGAAAACTTCGGCACGTAAGGCCGCTCCGCGAGCGAAGAGACTCAGGAAGACTGTCAAGTTCCTGCAGAAATCGACATGTGCGACATGCCGCAAGGCGCGACACTTCATGGAAAAACGCGGATACAGCCTTAACTATCGCGATCTTGTCAAAGACCGCTTGAGCGCGTCGGAACTCGAGAAACTGATCGGAAAACACGATCACGAGGATTTCTTGAATCCGCGCAGCGAGGTGTTCCGAAAAAAGAAGATGAAGGACAAACCCCCGTCCCGCAGGGAAGCGATCGGCTTGATGGTCAAGAACCCCGACTTGATCCGTCGCCCGGTCATTGTTGCCGGCGGTCGCGTGGTGATCGGATACGACGAAAATGGAATGATACGGTTTTAAGACGGTTCCAGGCAACTTACCGGCGGACAGCCCTTCGCTTCCGAGGCGATGACAAATTAAATAGGCGCAACCAAACTCCAAGGTATAGAATCAAACTAGTGTAAGGCAAAAGCGAGTTCCCCCGTAAACTCGTCCGCAGGTCTTACGCATTTGTTGCGGAGGGCCTTAAAATGACGAAGCCATCCTCTGTATCTTTCATTTCAGCCATTGCCATTTTGTTTGCTTGCTCTGCGATCCCTGCGTTCGCCAATCACGGCGGTGGCGGCGGCGGCTTTCATGGCGGTGGGGGCGGCGGCTTCCATGGTGGAGGGGGCTTCGCTGGCGGAGGTGGCATGCGCTCCAGCGGAGGAGGCGGGTTCCGCGGCGGCTCGTCTGCGCCGCCCGTTGCCGGCTATAGAGGTCCAAGTGCCGCACCGCGCTCCGGGGGCCAGTTCGCATCGCGACCCGGCAACAACTTCTATCGACCCGGTGGTAATTTCGCGGGCGGAAATCAGCGGTTTGGAAATTCCCCTTCGGCTCCCGGAGCGGTCGCCGACGGCCGGTGGCATTCCTTTGGAGGCCCAGCCGGTGGCCGTGGACCTTCGGGCGCACAATCGCAAGCCGGGCCCTCCAGTAACGCAGGAGGTTTCCACGTCTTTAGCGGGAATCGCGGGGCCGGATCTACCGGGACAGTTCGCAGCTTTTCGGGCCAGGGTAGCGAAATCTATGAGAATGCTCCCGCGGCGCGGAATGTTGTTCCCAGGTCTCAATCGCTTTCCACCCTTCACAATTCGTTCAACGGCTCGCCTGCCGCAAGTTCCGGATTCCGGTCGAACTCGGCGTTTTCCGCGTCTTCGCGTTTTGGCGGTAGACCGTCGTTCATGGGCAATCGAGGATTTTTGGGCGGTGTGAATACAGCGAATTCGTTCCAACAGTTGCGCGGCTTTTCCGGGTTTGGCGGAGGCTGCTGGAATTGCGGCTTCGGATTTGGCGGTTGGGGCAACCGTTGGGGTAACCGCTGGGGCTGGGGATTTGGGGGAGGCTGGGGATTTGGTTGGCCATGGCTCGGTTTCGGGTTCGGGGATCCCTTCTGGTATAACCCGTGGTGGGGAGCTGGACCCGCATATGGATACGGCTATTACGGGTATCCGAACAGCTACGTTTATGGCTATCCTGATTCTGGATACTACGCTCCGGACGACAATTCAAACCAGCCTCCGGAGCAGGACAATCAAAATCAATACGATCAGGAGAATTTAAATGGCAATTGGGTGACTCCCAACGGCCCGAGCCCTGCTCTTGCGCCCAATTCCTCGAACCTGGCCGTGCCTATCCTCATCTACATGAAAAACGGTTCGATATTGACGGTCCGCGATTATTGGATGATTGATGGGGAACTCCATTACATTCTGATGAGCGGCGTGCAGAGAACTGTCAATCTGGAGTCGGTCGATCTGCCGCGCACCAACACGGAAAATGCCAAGAGTGGAGTGAAATTCATCTTCAAGTCGGAACCGAGCATCACGGCCCCCACCGAGCCCGACGCGGAGCCCGGAAGCCCGAATGGGACGCCTGCTCCCACCCAGCAAATCAATGCGGTTCCGCAACCCGAAGCAAGAACGTAGTCCTAAGTAGCACAGACTTCAGTCTGTGGGGTTTCATTAGTGAACCCGGGCCGACCGCGTCCGCGGAGATCCACATTCCAGCCAAGTTCTAATGGAAATCCACAGACTGAAGTCTGTGCTACTCGTTCTCGCCCCTCACCGAGTCGGCGCCGGGAACTGAACTTTCGGCGCTTCGCGAGACGCTTCCGGCGCCGCAAAGTAGGCGTTGTTGCGCTGGAATCCCGCCCAGCCGGCGAAAATATTGTTCGGAAATAATCCGATAAAGGTGTTGTAGTCCTGCAGCGTGTCGTTGTACCGCTTCCGCTCGACGGCGATCCGATTTTCCGTGCCGGCCAGTTCGTCCTGCAGCCTCAGAAAATTTTCGTTCGATTTCAATTGCGGATAATTCTCCACGATGAGAAGCAGGCGGCCGAGCGCGCCGTCCAGCTGGCCGTTTGCGGCGATTTTATCCGCCGGCGTTTGCGCGCCGAGCAGCGCGGAGCGTGCGGCGGCGATATCGTGAAACACGGTCTGCTCCTGCGCGGCAAAACCCTTCACGGTCTCGACGAGATTCGGGATCAAGTCGGCGCGCCGCTGCAGCACGACATCCACTTGCGCCCAGGCGGATTTCACGGCCTCGTTTTTTGTCACCATCTGGTTGCGGCTGCTCACGTACATTCCGCCAAACACCAGCGCGACGATTGCCACAACCACCAGCACGATTGTTCCTGTTTTCATGCGCGTCCTCCCGCGTGAATTCGCTGCTTATTTTTTCGCGTCGAGCTGCCGGTCAAATTTTTCCGTGACCGCTTCCACAAGCAAAAAATACTGGTTGAGTGTCTTCTCGACGTCGATGTCGCGTTCTTTCACTTTTCCTTCCCGGACGCCGAGAATGGCGTGAAATCCGGCGGGATCGGCCCCGGCAAATTGCGCGATCCTGTCGATGGCCTCGCGTTTGGTTTCCGCGGGCGCTTCGCCCTGCGCGATGAGCGCGTGGCGAAACAGCGCCGCAAACGCCGAAAACGAGGAGACCATCAGTTCCAGATACACTTTTGATTTTTTAGGCGCCGCCAGAATGGCCTGGCGAAGCCGCAGCCAGTCGGTCCGCAGTTCGCGCTCCACTTGGATCGAGTGGTAATGAAGCGGCACGGAAATTTCCGCCAGCAAATTCTCCCCATACAAGACGCGGTGGCGTGACTTCATGTCCAGCAATTCGATCGTGAAAATATCCGCCGACCGGCGCAGCTCCTCCAGAGTGAAAACCAGGGGCGCTCGCTGGCCGCGGCGGATCCACCATTCCACAGGACCGTGGAGTGCTTCGAGGTGCGTCGCATTCGCCTGACCGACCAGGCAGAGGATATTGAGATCGGAATGCTTGGCGTGAAACTCCTCCGTCGCCGCCGAGCCGTACAAGATCACCGCTTTCAAATTGTCCGCCGCCGCGGCCTTGAGCTTCTGCACGAATTCGTCGAGCTTTGGGTCGATCAATTTTCATGTCCTCCGAACAAATCTCACCAACTCCCGCTCGCGCCACCGCCGCCAAAGGATCCCCCGCCGAAGCCTCCAAATCCGCCGCCTCCGCCTCCCCATGAACTCCCTCCACCGCCTGACCAACCGCCCCCATACCAACCGCCTCCTCCGTAGCGCGGCCCACCCCATGATCCGCGGCCTCGGCGCGAGCCGATCGCTCCGCCAAAGAGGAGATTGAGAATGAACCCCAAGACCGGAGAAAACAGGAATACTACGAAAATAAGAAGCCACACAATGCTCGACATCGGAAAAAGAGAATTGTCGGGTTCAGCAGGAGGAGAAGGCGCGCCGGAAAGTGAATCGAGCGCGATCTTCTGGTCCGCAGCAATGACTTGCGCCACGCGCTCGGTCATCAGAAGCACGGCGCCGCTGTAGTCATTCTGCCGCAGAAACGGCACGGCTTCCCGGCCGAAGCCGCCCACTTTTCCGTCGGGAAGGATCCCCTCGAGCCCGTAGCCGACTTCGAAGCGGTACTTGCGGTCGTTCGGCGCGACCAAGATCAAAATGCCCGTGGCCTTCTGCTTCGGCCCGATGCCCCACGCGGTTGCCAGGTCAATCGAATATTGCTCGATCGGCTCGCCTTCGAGTGAGGAAACCGTGACGATCGCAATCTGCGCTTTGGCCTTCTGATCCACTTCCGCGCACAGCGCCGTCAGCTTGTCCTTCGCCTGCGCGCTCAGCACGCCCGCGAAATCGCTCACATAGCCTTGCGGCTTGAGGTTCTTGACTTGCTCAGCCCTGGCAGTGGGAGCGCAGAAAACCAATAGGAACAACAGCGATCGCGCAACGGATTTCGCCAGTCGGAATGGAGAGGACATCCAGCGTCAGCTTTCGTGGAACCTCCATCTTAGGCTGCCCCTCCGTCAGCGTCAACGTCGCGGGGGCTTGGTTCAATTTGTTTAGTGGGACAGCCACTCTTGGCTGTCCGCTTTCGCCCTGCTAGGACCGTCAGGGACAGCCAAGAGTGGCTGTCCTACTCTAACCTTGTACTTCCACTTTATAGGGGCCTAGGCGTATGATCGCCGCCAAATCCGAAATTCGAGGTCCATCGGACGAAGAACCTGGAGGAGCCATGGCGAAACGATTGTGGATTGCTTGCGCCTTATTTTGCTTGTGCGCGGGAGCTGCTTCCTCGCAAGACGCGAAGACTGTTTTGCAGGCAGCCCAAAAGGCAATGGGCGATGTGAGTTCAATTCAGTATTCAGGCACAGGGCATTTGAATGCATACGGTCAAGCCTTCGTGACGGGAGGAGCCTGGCCGGTCACCAACCTGACCAGTTACACCAAAACGATCGACTACACCACGAAGTCGGCGAAGGAAGAACTAAGCCACTCCGAGCCGGTTCCCATGGTCAAGGGCGGCGGACGCCCGTTCGGCGGGGAAGAAAAGCAGGTTCACTATGTAAGCGGGCAATACGCTTGGGACATGCCCGGCAGCGCGCCTGTGCCGAATCTCGGAGCAGCCGCGGAGTGGCAGCTGCAGATATGGCTCACTCCGCAGGGTTTCGTGAAAGGCGCGCTGGAAAATAAAGCCACCGCGAAGAAGGGCACGACCGGAACAATCGTGTCGTTCATGACCGGCAAATACAAAGTGACCGGTGTGATCGATCCCCAGAATATGGTGACCAGGACGGAAACGTGGGTCGCCGATCCCGACGTCGGCGACAAATCCATCGAGACCACATTTTCGGGCTACAGGGATTTTGGCGGCGTGAAATTCCCGACGATGATCGTGCAGAAACAGGAGGGTTTTCCAACACTGGAGCTGACCGTAACCAGCGTGAAAGCGAACCCGGGCCTGAGTGTGTCGGTGCCCGACGCCGTCAAGACAGCGTCCATGCCGCCGGTAAAGGTGGTCGATCAAAAACTAGCCGATGGCGTCTGGTTCCTCGGCGGCGGCTCACATAACAGCGTGGTCGTTGAATTCCCAACCTACGTGGCGGTCATCGAAGGCCCGCTGGGCGACGCCCGGTCGGAAGCCGTCATGGCGGAAGCCAAGAAGCTGGTTCCCGACAAGCCGATCAAGTATCTGATCAACACGCACCACCACTTCGATCACCTGGGAGGCGTTCGGGCCTATGTTGCCGCGGGCGCCACGATCATCACCAATGAAGCGAATGTCGCCTACTACGAAAAGCTCTTCACCGCTCCGCATTCGCTCGATCCGGACGACCTGGCCAAGAACCCAAAGAAGCCAACCATCATGCCGGTGAAAGAAAAATACGTTCTCACCGAGGGCGGCCAGTCGCTCGAGATCTATCACATCGACGGCGACAGTCACGCGGCGGACCTCATGATGGTTTACATCCCGAAGGCGAAAGTCCTCGTGGAGGCGGACGATTTCACTTCGTCCACTCCGCAAGTGCCGGCCCCGACCGGAGTTCGCCCCGCCGTTTTCTCCGCCAATCTGATGAAGAACGTCCAGAGGCTTAAGTTGGATGTGACCACGATGGCCCCGCTACACGGCGTCGTGGTTCCATTCTCCGATTTCCAAAAAGAAGCCTCCAGCGGAAAAGGATAGACGGAGCCTGAGACACATCCGCGAAGCGGCAGGCGGTGGGATTTGCTTTGCCGTCTGCTGCTATGAACTAAGCGGCGTCCGCGTATTCATCCGCGCTCGTTCGGAACACTGGTGTTACGGCCAGGAGTTTAGGTACAGTAAGAGGACGCGCCCGTAGCTCAGCTGGATAGAGCATCTGCCTTCGAAGCAGAGGGTCGGGAGTTCGAATCTCTCCGGGCGCGCCATCTAAAACCTATCCTCATATTGATATTGCAGGGCAGGAGCAGGCATTTGGAAGTTGACCTTCACGGATTCCATCCCTCCCAGATTCTTAGAACTGGATTCCTTCATAAACTCGTACAACAATCCTGGGAAATGGGCGAAATAAAATTGACGCTCATCCACGGGCACGGACGCAATCGTGGCATCAGCCCTGGCTTCGTCAACACGAATACAGGTTATTTTGGTCTTTGTATCCGGCGTGCTTTGCGCCAGGACGAATCGCTACGGGAATGGATTTTTCACAGTACGCTCGACTGTAGTCAAATGGGTTGCACATCCGTAAGGCTGAGGCCGAATCCCTCTCCAAATATGGAGGCCATTGATTGCTGGCCACCTGAAGAGGAGTAGTTGCTAACCCACTGAACAGTCTTTTACTGAACTGAGCCGCATTTCGATAACGTCCCGTTTATCAGAAGTTATCTTGGCGCGTACGAATTCGGTTAGGGCTTTAGCCCTAATTCGAGCGCCGGGTTGGTCTTCGTCATGAGGTTGATATCAGCCACGGAGATTCCTTCCTTGTGTAGCGCCTGCATGAAATTAAGCAAACCTTGAGGTTCGAGTGGGCGCTGAGGTTCCGGCGGCTTTTGCACAGAGCCGAAATCCGTGGCGACGATGCAGGATTTTGGGCCGATGGCGCGCATTGCCTTGGCATAATCGCTAATGCTGACAACCGGATTCGTTCCAAGGGTCGCGCCATATACAAACTCGATGAATGCGCCTTCCTGAGCAGCCGCTTGCATTTGCGGGATTGTCATTCGGACGGGGGCCGCCATCGCATGCGTGACTACAACGTGCGTCACTCCTTGCTGGCGCGCCTCATGAACGACCATGTCTCCTTCTTCCCCCGAGATGTGTCCGGTCTCCAGCACCAGGTCATGATGCTGCGCGATGAAATCGATCAGCTGCAGCACATTCGGCAGCAGATGGCCATTCTCCGAAACGCGAACAAATGGACCCGTTCCTTTCGCGCTCTTCACGGCGTTTTCGGCGTCGAATGTGGGCAGCCAAACGATTCTGCCCCAGCCGCCTTTCATGGCGGCCATGTGCTTCACCGCTTCCAGATTGATTCCGCCAACCGCCAGATCCTGTGTAATCCCGCCGAATAGCTCGATGCCCGGAACTTCCTTCCGGACCATGTAGGCGATCGCAGCCGTATCCTCCCAGTGATTCTTCAGCACCAGACCCCGCATCCCCATCTTCTTGGCCAGCCGTGCCAAATCGTCTGCGTCGATCGCGCGGTCCACGCTGTCGGGACCCTGGTGCACGTGGAAGTCGATAGCACCCTTTAAATTCAATTCCGAATCCGATTGTCCAGGCGATGACACGGGTAAAAGGAATAAAGCGATCCAAACCCAGCCAAACTGCTTCATCAGATTGCGTGAGAATCGTGAAAGCATCTCATCCTCCTTTCGATGGGATTGACTTCGGCCAGATACGGCGGCTTGATTCTTTGACTCGTTTGCGGCCTCAACGCTAGGAGTCCGCTCGTTGTCGCCCGTAATCTATTGCTTTACGTTTCCTTTGCTGTTAGGAAGCGCCTTTTCGTTCGCGAGTTTAACACTACTCCACGGTTCCGCACCCGAGGGAGTCGGGCTTTGAACCTCGCCAGACGTGTTCTCGACTCTTTGCCAAATCGTGATAGGTTGGCTTGTCGGAACGTAGCTTCCGAGCCGGATTGCCGCCGGGACATGATGTGCCCTGGAACCCCGTCAACAGTCACCCTAAGGTTCCTTGAAATGCGATCCAGCCAAACATCACAAATAGCGGTATATAGCAGGCTAGCTCAGATTAGCTTATCCCATGTGGGTGCAATTCGTCCGCGAGGGATTCAAGGATGAATGGACGGGTCAGCGAATTTGGTCGATCATCCTTTCTGGGTTCAATCCGCAGTGGCGGAATCTGCCTTCAGAGGCGGAGGGATCGAGTGGAGTATACGGTCAAACTTGAGAACCGCTTCAAGCGTTGGCAGCGCTTCCAAGATTGATTCTCCTCTTCCTGCTCGCCTCAAATCTTGTATTTGTTCATCAGAGGCCGTTGGAATCGCATTTTTGATCTTGTAGTTTTCCTGCAGCGCAATCAGCGCCTGTCTTGCCAAACCCATCTTACGAACATAGTTTCGGATCCGGAAATAAGCAATTTCGGCAGTTTTCTTACCTTGAGGAGACGCTGTGAAACTCGCGAGGGCAAAGCCAAAATTAAATTCAATGATGTCATTGGCATTGCGCGGGCTATGCACGGTCATCCGGAAGGGAAGAACAAAAAGTCTCGGGAGCGATTGACCGTCCGGTGGCCTGCACGATTTCAGAAATTCACCAACTATTTCAATTTCTCTAAAACCTAGAATATCTTTATCCTCGGCATTTGTTAAAAACTTCTTGAGGTCATCGGCCTTGTCGGGTATCTCTTCGCGGTTGCCAATTGTGGCCGTGCCTAAACCAAGATCCAGATGGCGCTCGCAGAATCTCTGAAATCGGGCGCCGTAAATCCCAGCGGAAATCGCCCAGGTAGCGCGAAACATTCCAGACCAAGCCCAGTGAAGGAACAGGTTCATCCACCCCCGGTTGTCCGGGTGGTCGTGCTCCGCTTCGAGGTTTAGATCGATATAAGCGTCTTCAAAAAGCTGAATCACCTCGTTGCAGAAGTAGAATCCTGCTCGGCGCTCGCCTTCATTATCGGGCAGCCAATACTGCGGATTTGCATCGTCTTGGGCACTGCCATGGAGGAGTTCCGGCCACTCCGGATAGACCTGCGCCGCCAGAAAGTACAGGTTCTTATCCTCTCGCATGCGGTCGAGCAGCGCGGTGTAGGTGGCCGTATGTTTTGTGAAAGAGGCTTGGACAAAGCGGCTGGGCGGGTACCAATGCTTGAGCAAACGGACAAGTAATTCTTCCACGTCGATTGATGCGAGTTCCTTTTTTCCGGCTACGGGTAGAATCGCCTTTTCCGTGACATGTTGGCCCAGGGCGCGATAACTTTCAAACTCGCTCTCATCGAACCACTGATTCGCGGTGGTCTGATGCGGGAAGTCCGAATTCTGAGCCTTGTAACGCAATAGGTCCGCGGGCTCCTCACCGGTAAGGGAGGGCTTCAAGTAAAGTAGGACGCCGGGCGGGACATTGCGATCCACCTTGTCATAACGAATTCTCCCGATGGCGCAATGCCACTGGCTCCGCATGGTGGTTGGGTCACAGCGTAGATTTTCCACGTCGATCTCAATATCCACGCCAAAATCGACCCGGCATTTCTCAATCGCGTTGCCCAGGTCGCCAAATTGCATTTCGCGATCCGCGCCGGCGTCGCTGGCGATGATAAATCTGCAACGCCGCCGCACGAGTTCGTACAAGGCGAGGTTCTCGAAATGGCCTCCGTCGGAAAGGTATACGTATCCGCGCTCATCATTGGTCATTCCCAACAGCTCGGAGATCAGATAGAAAAGCCCGAGACGTGGGCCCGGACTCCGCCAGTAGTATGGATCACGATGGCGCGGATTCCCGAGCCACCAGCCCAAGCGGACATTGAACACCGTCATGAGAAATCCCAAGGCCGGGGACGAGTAATACCCCATGTTGGGACTCGCTGCCGCTCCGGAGATCGCCATTGCGGTGCCCAGATATGGGCCGCCATTCTTATATCCGTAGCGCTCCGTCCGTCGATACGCGTTCGATTCCAACCAGCTTTTCACGGGTATGTCGTGACACCCGTCTTTGCTTGGACGAACGTCGAAGCCTGAAAATCGCGGGGTAAAAATGAACGAAGCCGCCTTACGCTCTTGCCAAGCCAATTCCTCGCCCTTCACCAGATTCAGCGTGGCATTGATGATGGGGTACGGCCCATAGTAAGGACGCTTCCCGTTTGTCTTATCCGGAACCAAATTGTGCAGCAAAACATCATCCTCCGGGTCAAAGCCGGTGAAGGGTTGAGGCCCACGGCCGCAGTGCGAGGCGCCTAGATAGCACCTGGTCAGGCGATTTCGATAGAGCATGTGCATCGAAAACTCGTTGATATCAACTCGCGAGGAGAGTGACAGTGCGCCTAGGAAGGTCACGCACAACCAGATGAATAGTTTCCAATCTAGATTCCTACATTGCAGGTCCCAGTAGTGGGCAGGAGAAAGAACGCGGGCTAAAGGCACAGCTTGAATTTCAGCCAGGGCAACGTAAACGCCAAAGGAGAGGAGAAGGAGGAGTCCCACAACAAAAACGTACGGAGCAATGGTTGTTATAATCGAAAGCTTCCAGTTCGTGGATTTCTTTCCAGTGGATGAACTCTTTCCCGCCAGGATCCCGCTGATCGTGGAAGCCATCCAGGCCACTCCAGCTGCGGAGCCGCTCCACACTCCTGCTCTCATCACCAAAAGTGGGCCATAGATTGCCATCCCAAAAAGCCCCGTCCAAACTAAAGCTGCAAGCAGCAGAAGGCCCCCCAGCCGAGCCAGCCATTCTCTCTTCTCATCAGGGAATTCCCTGCCCATGAAACCGATGTGCGCGACGACAGTAAGAGAGAATACAATCACCATGAGAGCGGTACCGAGCCCGGCGACGCGCCATGGCTCTATGTCTGGATTGGTCCAGGAATTCAAAAGCTGGAACTCGCTCCATAACAGGACGCCACCTGTAGCACCGGCAAAAGGCGCGGTGCGCAACCTTCTACCCCAGTTCTGTGGATTCAGATTCACACTCGCTTGTTCGGGTTTGCGAAAGCAGGCTACCTGCACCTTGTCAATCAGCCATCCCAGAAACCAAATGACGAAATACACTGCAGCTCCCCAAATCAACCATGGCAACCAGACATATTTGTCCAAGGTTGGGCTGACATGGAGAAGGTCGGTCCAAGCGATTGCCAGCATTCTGAAATGTTCCAGCTGGGAAACTGAAGCGCCCGCTCCAAGCCAGTTGCTCGCGAACCACGCGCCGACGAACACAGGGAGTGCTATGGAAACAAAAATCATGGCCTGGCTTGCGAAGCCCGGGTATTTTTTCTTCGCAACGGGAGAAAATGACCCTAAGTTTAGTCCCACGAATACGATTCCCATCGCGACCAAGCAGAACGACAAAACCAGGCATGTGCTGGGCCAATTCATGGCCCACGTGGAAAGCAAGGTGATCGCGTAGGGTAATAGGAGGACCGCAGTCAGCGCCAGAACAAGAATCGTCAAATTCAATAGCAAGTTCCGAAGAATCGTTGCTACGGCAGCCCAGGTGTCAGCCCCGAACAAGCCCAATCGCGGCGTCAAGTAGTTGCTGTACTCACGCAAAAATTTGACAGGAGATGGCTCTTGCTGGGGAGCAGGTTGTTTCGATTCCGGCTCGACCTCGTCCGCCCATTCCGGGTGAAGTTCTCGAAAAACGTCGGCGATATTGCAACGGGAGAGCCATGCGGCCAGCCAGCTTCCGATATAGCCTCCGCCTGAAACCGTCGAGAGGTAGTCAATGCGAGGGAGTAGATTCAGCTTCGCGAGAGCTTGCAACACACCCAGATTGAAGGTGGCGCTCCGGATTCCGCCCCCTGAGAATGCCAACCCTAGAAGTTGGGATTGCGCCCCGCGTTTTTTTGGATCGGAGTCAGTCGAAACCGGTCGATTACTCTGCCCGCGTACATTTCGGGAAACTTCAATGTCCGCCAGCTCTTCTGCGAAGACTTCCGAAAATGACCAGGCGCGTTCGCCCTCTTGATTCGCCTTTCCACTCCCAACGGCAGTGGCATGAATTTCATTCGCCGCTCCCTGATCTTGGCGATGGCCGCTGCTTTTTGCAGCGGATTCAGATTGTACGTCCTGTGTTTGTTCAGGCATTTGCTATCCGAGTCTCAAATTGATGTCAACGCCGATGGATGTCTTGGCGGACTCTATCAGAAAAATTATCGTAAGATATAGTTTATTTTGTCAGAACTGAACACTTCATACTTCGATGCCAAGCTCTCTTGTCCGCGTACAGTCGACCACCAAGCCCCAATTCGGACGGCCCGCCCTTTGGAACTGCCGCTCAGGCGAGAAGAAAGATGCCAAAAACCGGAGGTTGCCTCTTAGGGTTTTCGTCTTGGGAGGCAATTCAGTCGTGGACCCGAGCGAATGGAACGTGGCTCCTGAAATTAAGTTACGTCACTGTTGTTCGAAGGCAAATCTTCGATTCAGCGGAGGCTACGGCTGCATCTGAAGCCCAGCAGAGGACGGGTATCTGATTGACTTTTGCCCGTGTCCAACGGAGGATAAGGCGTTTAGATTTTCGAACCCAAAACCTTTGAGGCAGAGAGTCGGGGGTTCCCCGCCGTGGCGGGTCTCCGGGCGCGCCACTTTTCCCAAGAAATAAGCTGTGCGAACGCATTCAGGAGGAGCCTATGAAAATCGCACGTATCGTGTCATTCGTCCTGGCCGCTGCTGCCATGTTTGTGCAGGCCGGCGCGGCGCACGCGGCCATAAAAACCCAGTGGATCGACTACAAGCAGGGAAACACGCCGCTGTCCGGCTATCTCGTTTATGACGATGCTGTCCAAGGCCGGCGGCCCGGCGTGTTGATGATTCATGACCGGTCCGGCTTTTCCGAAGGCACGCTCGCGGATGCCCGGATGATCGCTGGGCTCGGCTATGTGGTGTTCGCCGAGGACATTTTCGGCAAGGGCATCGTGCCCAAGACCGTTCCCGAGATGATGGACACGATCGCGATCTACGACAAGGACCGTGCGCTGATGCGTGCGCGCGCCCTGGCGGGGTTTGATGTCCTCAAAGTGCAGCCGATGGTCGATCCGGCGAAGCTTGCCTCGGTCGGCTACTGCTTTGGCGGCACGACCGGAGTCGAGCTGATCGAAACCGGAGCGCCGCTCCTCGGGTTCGTCTCCGTGCACGGCGCGTTTCAGAACTTCACGCCGGAAGGCGCCAAGAACATCAAGGGCCGCGTCCTCATCTTGCACGGCGCCGAAGACCCAGTTGCGCCGATGACCGAGCTCGACGCGGTGATCTCGCAGTTCCGAGCCGCCAAGGTGGACTTCGAGGTCAACCTGTACAGCGGCGCCGCGCACGGTTTTACGAAGCCGCAAAATCCGTCGGAGGTGCGCGCCGATGATGAATATAAGGTGGCGATGGCGCGCTTTCTCAAGGATCTGTTGGGTCACTAGGGTTAAGTGGCGCAGGCTTCAGCCCGTGGGGTTTAGACCTTGCAATCACCAAAACCCACAGGCTGAAGTTCGTGCTACTAACAGCTTGACACGATTGGTGACAACAGAGTAGTTTCACTCCTGCCGTGGAACTGGATGCTTCCCTCGATTGGCTCTCACTGGCAATGACGCCGGGCCTTGGCTCGCGTCTCACCGGGAAATTGCTGCGCCAATTCGGTTCGCCACAGGATGTGTTTCGCGCCTCCCTCACCGAACTCGAGGCCTGCCATCTGCCGACAGCGCCAGCGCGGGCGATTCAATCCAAGGGCGCGCACAAGGATGCAGAAGAGGAACTCGCGCAGGTCCGCAAGCTGGGTTGCCGCTTGCTGAATTGGGACGAGCCGGAATATCCGCAGCGGCTGCTGGAGATCTACGATCCGCCGCCGCTCCTTTACGTACGCGGAGACGCGAGCGTACTCAACCGGCATTCGATCTCGATGGTGGGCACGCGCCGCCCGACTCCCTACGGCAATCAAGTGGCGGAGCGGCTGGGACATGATTTGGCCGAGCGCGGACTGACGATCGTCAGCGGCATGGCGCGCGGGATTGACAGTTGCGCGCATCAGGGCGCTTGCCGGGCTACGCACGGCGCGCCGGTCGGCGTGCTCGGCACGGGCGTGGATGTCGTCTACCCGAAGGAGAACAGGAAACTATTCGCGGAAGTGGAAAAGCGCGGCGCGCTGATCAGCGAATTCCCGCTGGGCACGCACCCGGCCCCTGAGAATTTTCCTGTGCGAAACCGCGTCGTCGCGGGAATAGCGCTCGGCGTGGTAGTGGTGCAGGGCGCGCAGTATTCCGGCTCGCTCATCACGGCGCGGCTGGGGATGGAATTTGGCCGCGAAGTTTATGGGGTGCCGGGGAATGTCACCGTGGACGTCAGCTTTGCCCCGAACCAGATGATCAAGCAGGGGGCCAAGCTGGTGACGTCCTGGGAGGACGTGATCGAGGAATTGCCGACGGAAATCCGCGCCGAGCTGTTCCCTGTCGAGGCGACGACCAGTGCCGAGCGCGCATCCCTCTTTGAAGGGGCGCTTTCCCCTGTGGAGAAAAAGATCTTCAGCCTGCTGGGTACCGACGAATCGATTCATGTGGATGAACTGGTGGAAAAGGCGGAATTGAACTCCTCGGAAGTTCTGGCGGCGCTTTGCGAGATGGAGATGAAAGGAATCGTAAGGCAGATGCCGGGGAAGCAATTCCTCAAAATCCTGTTGTAGCGGCGTTTCTCCTTTGCAGCCGGCGACGAAAGCAAAACGCAGAGATTTCCCGCTAAATCGCTGAAATTACAACCCCCTACGCCAATGTGCCGCAGCCAGTAGAATCGAGAAGGACACAAGACGCATCTATCAATCGTTGACAAACAGTGGGAACGAGGGCCACGCTAGGAGAACGGAAAGGGAAAAACGCTTCTCACGTGGGGCGTTCAGGTCTGGAAAAAAGTCATGGGAAGATCGCTGGTCATCGTCGAATCGCCCGCAAAAGCGAAGACAATCAACAAATACTTGGGCCGCAATTACGTGGTCAAGGCTTCCTACGGGCACATTATGGACCTGCCCAAGAAGGTGCTGGGCATCGATATCGCGCACGGGTTTGCGCCGACGTATGAAGTCAATCCGGATAAGACGAGCGTCGTCACGCAACTGCAGAAGGCTGCCTCCACTGCCGATGCCGTCTATCTGGCGGGCGATCCGGACCGCGAAGGCGAGGCCATTTGCGCCCACCTGGCCGAAGTGTTGAGCGGACCCAAGCTCGAATTTCCCACGGAAGAAGAGAAAGCAGCGATCGAAGAAGCGAACGGGAACGGCAAGAAGGGCAAGAAGAAAGCCAAGAAGCCCGTCAAGAAAGCCGTCGCCAAGGGCAAGCCCGTCATCGCTCGAAAAAACATATTCCGCGTGATGTTCAACGAAATCACGTCCAAAGCGATCAAGGCGGCGTTCGAGCATCCCGGCGAGATCGACGAAAACCTGGTGGACGCGCAGCAGGCGCGCCGCGTGCTGGACCGCCTCGTCGGCTACAAAATTTCGCCTCTGCTCTGGGACAAGGTGCGCCGGGGTCTTTCCGCCGGACGCGTGCAGACGGTGGCGCTGCGCCTGATTGTGGATCGCGAGCTGGATATTCGCGCGTTCGTCCCGGTGGAATACTGGACGATCCACGCGATGCTGGCCGCGGGGGAACCACCTGCGTTCGAAGCAAAGCTCACCAAATATAAGGGCGAGGACATTGAAGTCCACACGCAGGCCGAGGCGGACGCCATTGTGGCCGCGGCAGGAAAAGCGCAATGGAAAGTGGCCGGGGTCACGCAGAAGGAAAAGCGCCGGTTTGCGCCGCCCCCGTTCACGACCTCAAAGCTTCAGCAAGCGGCCTACAATCGCCTGCGGTACACTGCCAAGCGCACCATGGGCCTCGCGCAGCGGCTTTACGAGGGCGTGGAGCTGGGGCAGGAAGGCTCGGTTGCGCTGATCACCTATATGCGCACGGACTCGGTGCGCGTTTCGAATGACGCGCTGGACCAGGTGCGCGGCTTGATCGGCTCCCGATATGGCCAGCCGTACCTGCCTGAAAAGCCGAATTTCTTCAAGTCCAAGAAGGATGCGCAGGATGCGCATGAAGCCATTCGCCCCACCGATGCCGCCCGGACGCCTGAAGATGTTAGGCCCTTTCTGAGCGACGACATGTTCAGGCTGTACCAACTGATTTGGCAGCGGTTTGTGGCCTCCCAGATGGTGCCGGCGGTGTTCGATCAGACGACGGTCGATGTGACGGCGGGCGATTACACGTTTCGCGCGTCCGGATCGGTGCAGAAATTCGACGGGTACCTGGCAGTGTACCAGGTGTCGGCTGACGATGACGAGGACGCCGATGCGGATGCGGGCAAGGCTTTGTTGCCGCCGGTCGCGGAGGGCGAAACGCTTCGTCTCGAAACCTTGCGGCCCGACCAACATTTTACCGAGCCTCCCCCGCGCTACACCGAAGCGACACTGGTGAAGGAGCTGGAAGAAAAAGGCATCGGCCGCCCTTCCACCTACGCTTCGATCATTTCCACGATTGTCGAGCGCGAATATGTCACCAAGGACCAGGGGCGGTTTGCCCCGACGATGCTCGGCGAAAAGGTGAGCATCCTGCTCGTCAAAAGCTTCGAGGATATTTTCGATGTGGGCTTCACCGCGCGCATGGAAGAGGAACTCGACGAAATTGAAGAGGGAAAGCTTCCCTGGAAGAGGGCCGTCAAGGAATTCTACGGCCGCTTCGCGGCGGACCTCGAGCAGGCCAAGGGCGAGATGGAGTCCTACAAAGCAGGGATTCCCACGGGACAAAAGTGCGAAAAGTGCGGGCAGGGCGAACTCCTCGAACGCATCAGCCGGCACGGCTTTTTCCTGGGCTGCTCGCGCTATCCCGATTGCGATTTCATTCGCGATCTTTCGCCGGAATTGCCTCCCGAGGGCGAAGACGGCGCGGCGAAAATCGAAGCCTGCGACAATTGCGGGCGCGAGATGATCATCAAGCGCGGCCGCTGGGGAATGTTTTTGGCTTGCACCGGGTATCCCGATTGCAAGACAACGCGCCGCCTGAAGGCCGGAACGCGCAAGGCCCTGCAGCCGGACGAACTGCTCGATGAAAAATGTCCCGACTGCGGTTCGCAACTGGTCAAGAAGCATGGCCAGTACGGCGAATTCACCGGTTGCACCGGCTATCCGAAGTGCAAGTTCATCCGCGCGAAGACCCTGGGCATCAAGTGCCCGCAGTGCGAGACCGGCGAATTGACCGAGAGGGTTGCCAGGAAAGGACGCCGGCGCGTCTTTTACGGGTGCAACAAATATCCCGCGTGCGATTTCACGACGCCGCACCTGCCGATCCCAGAGGCATGCCCGAAATGCGGCGCGACGTTCATCGTCGAGAAGCGCGGCAAGCTGGGCGCGGTGAGAACCTGCATCAAGGAGGGTTGCGACTGGGAAGCGGCTCTTCCGGAGACCCCCGCCGCTGCCGTTCCCGAACCCGTGGGCACAGCCCAGTCCTGAACGGGTCCGCGCAATCGCCGGGTTTTCGTTTTTAGAATGAGCGCGGCCTTTTCATGGTGCGCGTGAAGCCGCGAACATGGCGGTCCGGCAGGGGGAAATGGATTCCGCAGTAAAACAATTTTTGATTTACTTGCGTTCGGTGCGCAACTCTTCCCCGCACACGATCCGCAGCTACGACAATGACCTCGGGCAGTTCCTCACGTTCTTGACCCCACCTGGCACCGCAATGCCGGCGCCTCAGGACGTCACGCACCTCATGATCCGGGAATTCGTGGCTCACCTGCATGATCTCAAATTGGAAAAATCATCAATAGCCCGCAAGCTCGCGGCCATTCGATCGTTTTTCAAATATGCAGTGCGGGAAGGCGTGGTCGTGCGGAACCCGGCGCGCATGGTGGCGACTCCCAAGCTGCCAAAGCGCATCCCCTCGGTGTTGAGCGCCGAGGATCTGAATGCGTTCCTCGATGGAGTGGTGTCGGGGCCGGCGCGCGAGTCCGAGCGCGGCAGGCGGGCATCCGCTAACGATGACAGCCGGCTGATGGTCAAGCGCGATCGCGCGATTCTCGAGTTGCTGTACGCGTCCGGTCTGCGCGTCAGCGAACTCACCGGGCTGAACCTTGGCGACATGGACCGCAAGGAGCTCATGCTGCGCGTGCGCGGCAAGGGCAACAAAGAACGCATTGTCCCGTACGGCGGGAAAGCCGAGCAGGCGCTCGAAGCCTATGAACCCCTGCGCCATGAAATGTTGCGCAAGGCCGGGGGACGCGGCGACCGGCAGGCCGTGTTTCTCAACCATTTCGGCACGAGGCTGACGCAGCGGTCCGTTGCGCGCATCGTCAAGAAATATGCGCGCCTGGCCAACGTGAACTGGGATTTGCATCCGCATTCCCTGCGGCACGCGTTTGCCACGCACTTGCTGGCCGATGGGGCGGACCTTCGCGCGATTCAGGAGTTGCTGGGACACTCTTCGCTGTCCACCACGCAGCGGTACACGCATGCCACGATTCGCCAACTGCTGGAGGTGTACGACAAGGCGCACCCGCGCGCTTGAAATTGCAGACCGGGAAAAACTATTCCTCGACGGGTTCGGAAATGGCCGGGCGCGTTTGTTTCGATCGCCGCCGGCGAAAGAAAAAAGCCAAATGCCTTGCGCTGCATTGGCGGCAGCGGAACGGCCGCAGGGGCAGGAGAAGCAGGATGGTCCACTCCAGGACGCCGCGCCGGTGAGACCGCAAAATATCTTCACTTCCGCACAGGGGGCATTGCCGCGTCCCTACCCAAAGCGAGATGGCGTGTGTCCTGGCCATAAATTCCAATATATCGTAATCCGATAATCCTTCGGCGCATCGCGATTTGAAACGGCCAATTGCCGTAAAGATACGGGGTGAGTTATCCTTCGCAGACTTCGCCAGGGGTGATGTTCGAGGCGATGTTGCCACGCTGCAAGACGACATCGAAGGTCGCGCCGTATCATTGTGGGGGCATCGCTCGCCCGTTCGCGACCGGTCCGGGAAAATACTAGAAGTTGGAAAATCAGCCTACGGGGAGACCATCGGTACTATGAATTTCTTTCAGAGAAATAAATATTTCATGCTTGGATGGATCGCTTTCGCTCTGCTTGCAGCCCCCGCGGTGACGTTTGCGCAAACCGACGAGATCCAAGTTTACGACGCTGAGATTGAGAACTTGGGCAAGTTCAACGTCATGGTGCATAACAACTTCACCCCCGCCGGACGTAAAACTCCCGATTTCCCGGGCGGTATCATTCCCAACCATTCGGACAACGGCGCGGTCGAATGGGCCTACGGCGTCACCGACTGGTTTGAGCAGGGGCTCTATTTGCCGGTGTATTCGATTTACTCGCAGGGGAGAGGCGGGTCGATTAACGGCTTTAAGATCCGCGAATTGTTCGTGCGGCCGCACGCTCACGACCACACGTTCTTTTACGGCGTCAATTTCGAGTTCAGCGTCAATTACAATTATTGGGAGTCACGGCACATCACATCCGAGGTCCGGCCCATCGTGGGATTGCATCTGCATCCATGGGATATCGTTTTCAACCCGATTGTGGACACCGACTACACCGGGGGATTTGGAAACCTCGAATTCGTTCCGGCAACGCGTGTCGCCTATAACTTCAATGACAAATGGGCCGCCGCCCTCGAGGAGTATTCCGATGACGGGCCCTTGCGCAAATTCCTCCCGATGCATGACCAGTTTCACGAAGTCTGGGCCGTCATGGATCAGAACAACAAGTGGCTGAATATCGAGACCGGCATCGGATTCGGCGTGAGCCATGGGGCCGACAAGATAACTTTGAAGTTGATGCTTTCGCGCGATTTGAATTGAATCCGGATTGCCTGCCATTGATTTGCAAAGCGAGAGAGCTCGCGCATTTTCCCAGATTTTATAAGGAGGCATAATGGCAATACCACGCCTGATCGAATACGGCGACGCGAGTCCGGAAGTCCGCGCCGTGTATGACGACATTCTCACGACGCGCAAGACGGATTACATCAATAATTTCTGGAAGGCGCTGGCGAATGATCCTGCAACCCTCAAGCGCACATGGGAATCCATCAAGCAGATCATGGCGCCCGGCGCGCTCGACGCGCTGACCAAGGAACTGATCTACATCGCCGTAAGCGCTACCAATCAGTGTCCTTACTGCATTGCTTCACACACCGCTTCCGCCCAGGGCAAAGGCATGACCGGCGAAATGTTTCACGAGCTCATGGCCGTCGTAGGCATGGCCAATGAAACGAACCGGCTGGCTGCCGGGTACCAGGTGGAGATCGACGAGCGATTCAAAGCGAAGTAGTTCCGGTGATCTTCAAGTAGCACAGGCTTCAGCCTGTGGGTTTTCGCCAGTCCTACACGAGACGCAACCGTGGCCGGCCGACTGCCTGGAGGACTGACGGAACCCCACAGGCTGAAGCCTGTGCTACCGTTTCTGATATAATTCCACTTTATGGAACTCACAATTATTATAAATTTGATCTGCTTGCCGTTCCCGTGTGGAATGGGGGGAGTGGGAGAGTGCCATGGACATCGTACGCATATTTGACACGACCCTGAGGGACGGGGAGCAATCCCCGGGATTTTCCATGTCCGTGCCGGAGAAGGTCCGCATGGCTCGCCAGCTGGAATTGCTCGGCGTGGACATCATCGAAAGCGGCTTCCCTATCGCTTCGGCGGGGGATCTGGAAGGCGTGCGCGCGGTTTGCCGCGAAATTCGTAGCTGCACGGTGGCGGCGCTCGCGCGCGCGCGGCGCGACGATATTGACGCGGCGCTGGAAGGACTCGCCGGAGCGGCGCATCCCCGGCTGCACACTTTTCTCGCGACGTTGGATCTGCACCTGCATCACAAGCTGCGCCTGACGCGCGAAGAGGCCCTGGAAGCCATCTCCAATAACGTGCGCTACGCGCGCAATCATTGCGCGGAGGTCGAATTTTCCGCCGAGGATGCGAGCCGCACCGAAATCGGTTTTCTCTGCGAAGCCGTCGGCCGAGCGGTTCGCGCCGGCGCGACGATCATCAATCTGCCTGACACGGTCGGTTACGCGGTGCCCGAAGAATATGCAGCCATGTTTCGCCGCGTGATCGAGTATCTGGACGGCGCGAACGGCGTCACGATGAGCGCGCACTGCCACGATGACCTGGGCCTGGGCGTCGCCAATACGCTGGCCGCGGTGCAGGCGGGCGTGCGCCAGCTCGAGCTGACCATCAACGGCATCGGCGAGCGCGCCGGAAATGCCGCTCTGGAAGAAGTCGTCGTCCTGCTGAACGTGCGGCAGGCCACGCTCGGCGTAACCACCAATGTCCATCTCGAACAGCTCTTTGCGACCAGCCGCCTGCTGGTAGAAATTACGGGCGCGCCTCTGGCGCCCAACAAGGCGATCGTAGGCGCGAACGCGTTCGCCCATGAAGCCGGCATTCACCAGGACGGCATCCTCAAGAATCCCCTCACCTACGAAATCATTTCCCCCGAGGCGGTCGGCGTTCCCAAGCGGCAATTGGTGCTCGGCAAACATTCCGGGCGAAATGCGCTACGCGCGACGCTCGTCGATCTGGGCTTCCAGCCGACGCGCGAAGAGCTGGACGAATGTTATAAGCGCGTGGTGACGCTGGCCGACGCGTCGAAAAACGTCAGCAATCGCGATCTTCTCGCCATCGCGCACCAGGTGATGCGGAAGCGCGGGAGCGAAGCCCCGGTCGGCGCGGAATAGATAGTTGGCGGAATGTTTTAGTGGTACAGGCTTCAGCCTGTGGGGGTCCATTTGATCTTGGCTGGCGCGCGCAGGCTGGATTCGCTGACGAAACCCCACAGACTGAAGTCTGTGCTACTTTCTTCTGGACAATTGACCGCGAATCGTCTTCCATAGCTCACAACTTATTGTTTCAATGGGGGATTCGGATGCTTAAGAAGCTGCCTCTACTTGTGTCCATGATTCTCTTTGTTCCGTTTTCGACAGTCCACGCACAACAGCAAGCGTCGCAGAAAAAGCCGCTGGATATTTATTTCCTGGATACCGAAGGCGGGCAGGCCACGCTGTTCGTCTCTCCTTCTGGACAATCGATGCTGGTGGACACTGGCTTTCCGGGCAATCAGGGCATGCCGCCCGCGGAGGCGAACGCTCCGGGCATCACGCGCGACGCGGACCGGATCATGGCGGTGCTGAAGACAGCGAATATAAGCGTCCTGGATTACGTGGTGATCACGCACTATCACGGGGACCACGTGGGGAACGCGGCGGAACTCGCGCATCGCATTCCCATTCGCCATTTTGTCGACCATGGCCCTTACACCGTGGAGATGCAGCCGGGCCGTGACGCTGCTTTCCTCTCCTACTTGCCGGTTCGCGAGCTGGCGCACGTGTCCGTGGCGAAGCCCGGCGACCGAATTCCCGTCGAAGGCCTCGACGTGCAGGTGGTTTCTTCGGCGGGTGAAACGATCAAGGAGCCGATGGCGGGCGCACCCGGCGCCGGAGCGCCGAATCCGCTGTGCCGTGACGCCAAGCTGATGGAGCAGGACGCCACGCCGGAAAATTTTGAATCGGTGGGAATCGTGGTGCGGTACGGCAGCTTCCGGCTTGTCGATCTGGGCGACTTGACCTGGAATCAGGAGCACGCGCTTGCTTGCCCGAATAATCTCGTCGGGACCATGACTGTATTTCACACCACGCGGCACGGAGATCCTCATTCCGGCGCGCCGCAATTCGTGGACGCGATTCGCGCGCGCGTCGCGGTGATGAACAACGGCGAACGAAAGGGCGGCTCGCCCGAATACTGGCAAACCGTGCATGAAGCGCCCGGGCTCGAGGATTTCTGGCAGATCCACCGCTCGGCGGCGGGCGGCGCGGACCACAATTCTCCGGAACAGTTTCTGGCAAACATCAACGAAACCGATCACGGCCACTACATCAAAATGTCCGTGCGAGCCGACGGCAGTTTCACGATGACCAACGAGCGCACCGGTTTCACGAAAGAATATCCTGCTCGCGGCAAGGCTCAGTAGGCCAAACCTGTCTTAGAAAATAGCGGGCCGGGAGTTGTTCCTTCGGCCACTGCTTTGATGCGGAACATCAGCTCACCCCAGGTCGTGTTGCATGCGACGAAATAGTGCGTCTCCGCCTGCCAATCGGCGTGCGTGAATCGAAGCAGCGTCTGTCCTTTTTGTTCCACCAGATCGAAGAGCAGCCGCGTGCCGTTCCACTCTTTTCCGGATTGGCAGAGCCAATGGGCATGCCGCGGCGCTACAATTTGAATGGGGTGAAGGCCATAGACCGTCGCGCGGGTGAAAAAGCCAAGCTCCACATTTCCGCTGCTCTTATCCTCTGTCACGTCGGCGGCCCACCATCTTGAAAAGCCTTCCGCGGATGCGACCAGGGGATGTATAAGCTGCGGAGCCGCATCGATCTGGATCGAATGTTTGATGTCGGGCATTTTTAGGTTTCTCCTTCCCTGTGGGCGGGCATCTGGCGACGGCTGTTTGGGCTGACAAGGAGCCCTCCGCTTTCCGCGGCCGTGATCAATAAAAATGTTTGGGCATCCAGTTCTCGCGTCCTTCCGGGAGGAGATCGTAGAGATGCCAGACTGCGGAGAACGGATCGATGCCGCGATGGTGCCCGGGGGCGCGCGACATTTCGGTCGTATAGGTGAAATAGATTTTGCCGTCGGGAGCGCGGCGAAATACACTGACGGCGGGCCGTTGTCCCTTTTCATCTTCCACAAAAAAATCGCGGTTAAACGTGTTGTCTTGGCTGGAGAGAAGACGCATCTTGTCCCAGCCGCGGCGGCGGCCCCATTCCCTGAGGCGGCCGATCTCCACTTTGGAGACCAGCACGAAATTGACTTTGTTGCCGACGTGCTGCGCGATGCCCGCATAGCCGTCGGCCCACATGTTGCACATCGGGCAAGGAAGCTTGTCGTTCGGGCCCCACATCATGTGATCGACGATCAGGCTGTCCTTGCCGGGAGCGAAGAGTTCCGAGAGGTGCACGTCCCGGAAATTCGCGGGCGATTCGTCGCGAAGATCGGATGGTCCCTCGCGGAATATGTAGTCGGTTTCGACTACCGGGCCTGCCGGCAGTGTTCTGCGAAGAGCAGCCACGCGCTCGGTCTGGTCCTTGAGCGCGATTTCCGCTTCGAGCAATTCGTTCCGCGATTTTCTATATTGCTCGCTCTCGCCTTTGATCATCACATTCATGGCGCGCTCCTTTTTTGGAGATTGATTGCGATCGGATTTTGTAGGACAGCCACTCTTGGCTGTCCTCTTTAGGCTTAGCAAGACCGCGGAGGACAGCCAAGAGTGGCTGTCCTACAAGAGAATCCCGCGCAAATCACGCGAAGGGATTTTCGTCCGCGCTGGGACCGTAGATCGAAGGCACGGGCACATCCAGCAGCCTGAGATAGACGGAAAGTTGCCCGCGATGGTGATAGAAGTGGTTCATCACGACGGCGCGAATAAAACCGATGCGCGGCGTGGACATGAGTACTTTCCCGTTTCTGGTTGCCGTCCAGGTGGCCATCATGCGGGCATCGTCCAGCTTGGCCAGGGTCTGCTTGGCGTGCGCGGTGCTTTGCGTGAACGCGTCCAGGATTTCCTTTTTATTCTGGGGTTCCGGCTGCGACATATTGCCGATTTCAAATGAATCCTTGCTGACCGCATCGGCGAGAAAACCCTGGCCCCGAGCGATATGCAGACCCAATTGGCCGAGCGAGTAAGACTTGGCGTGAGGTTTCCATGCGAGTTTGTCCTCCGGGATGCGATCGAGAACGCGCTGCGTGGTCTTCGCTTCCTGGTCAAGCTCCATCAGAATCGAATCGACGATTGCCATAGTTGCTCCTTTGTTGTTTTCGAGATTCAGAGTGCATTGAACCTACATGTTCAAATAATTCGCGAGCTGATTGATGCAACCCTCCCATCCATGTTCGTGCTTGTCGCGTTGCTCGACATTCGGCAAATTCTCGTGCGTCAGCACGATTTCGGTCGAGGGCCCCAAATCGCGAAACTCGATCGTGACCAGAGACTCATCCACGTCCGGGTCATGCTCCCATCGCCAGGTGAAGACGATTTTTTCGGGCGGCTTGATTTCTCGATACGTTCCGGTCACGCGGTGAACATTCCCGCCCTTGTGATGCATCTCCACGCAATATTTTCCGCCCACCTGCAATTCCAGCACCGGCACGATCGCGGAATATTCCTCGGAGGGAGCAAACCAGCGCCCCAGCTCGATCGGATCGGTCCAGGCGCGAAAGACTCTTTCGCGCGGCGCCTGGAAGGTTCGTCTCAGTTTCAGCGTCGTTTCTGGGGATAATTGTTCTTTGGCCATTCCGAAACCTCCGTCGGTGGTTGAGCGAGATATCGATCCAGAGCGTCGAACTGCGTTTCCCAGAACGCGCGGTACTGGGAAATCCATGCTTCGGCTTTTTTCAAGGGACGGGCGGCGAGCCGGCAGCGGCGCGTGCGTCCGAATTTTCTTTGCGTGACGAGGCCGGCTTTCTCAAGCACTCTTAGATGCTTCATCACGGCCGGAAGGCTCATCCGGTGAGGCCGGGCCAGCTCCGTGACGGAAGCCTGGCCGCGCGCAAGGGCCGAGACGATGGCGCGGCGCGTGGGGTCGGCGAGCGCTTGAAAGGTGGCGTCGAGTCCTCGGTTATACTTAACCATTCGGTTTAGTAATATACGGTCACGCTCTCCGTGTCAAGCGCGAATTTCGCGCGGGCCGGTAGAAGGAGGGCGCGAACTGATGGGCGGGAATCCCCGTCCCCACACACTGACAGAAGCAGCGATCCAGACTATACTATTCGGCCTTGGGCTCATCTCGTGCGTCATGGCAAGTGAACGAAGAAAGAGTTGGCGCCGGACCGGGATAAGAACATGACCATTCAAAATAAAAAAATTGTTCTCCTGCCGGGCGACGGCATCGGCCCTGAAATCATGCGGGCCGCGGTGCGCGTTTTGAAAGAATGCGCGGCGGAATTCGGCCACCAGTTCAGCTTCGCCGAGTTTCCTTTCGGCGGATGCGCCATCGACGCGACGGGCGAACCCCTCCCCGCCGAAACGCTCGCGGCTTGCAAGGCCGCCGACGCCATCCTGCTCGGCGCCATTGGGGGACCCAAGTGGGATGCCGTGCCGCTCGCCAAGCGCCCCGAAAGCGGTTTGCTGGCGTTGCGCAAGGCGCTGGGGTTGTACATCAACCTTCGCCCGATTGATTTGCACGCGCCGCTCCGGGGCCTTTCGCCGCTGCGAGCCGACCGCGCCAGCGATGTCCACATCGATTTTGTGCGCGAACTCGCCGGCAACGTCTATTTCGGCGAACACCTGTTGGAAGCCGATCCGAGCGGTGAGCGCGCCACCGACGCCGGCGCTTATACGACGGGGGAAATCGAACGCGTCGCCCGATACGCCTTTGCGCGCGCGGAAACCCGAAAAGGCCGACTCGCTTCCGTGGATAAATCCAACGTGCTGGCGATGTCTCAGCTCTGGCGCAGGACGGTGACGCGCCTGGCCGCGGATCATCCGAGCGTAAAGCTCGAACATCTGTACGTGGACAACGCCGCGATGCAACTCGTGCTCGCTCCCGCGCAGTTCGACGTGATCCTCACCTCGAACATGTTCGGCGACATTCTGACCGATCTCGGCGCTGCGCTGGCCGGCTCGATCGGCCTGATTCCGTCGATGAGCTGCGGGCCGGGGCCGTCGCTCTATGAGCCGATTCACGGTTCCGCGCCCACACTTGCCGGGAAAGACGTCGCCAATCCGGTGGGCATGATTCTTTCCGCCACAATGATGCTGCGCGAAAGCTTCGGCTTGAAACGCGAGGCCGAATGGATCGAATCCGCCGTGGACCGTCTGTTCGCGAGCGGAATTCGTACCCCTGACACCGTTGAGCCGGGTACAACTAAAGTCGGCTGCATTGAATTCGGTGAGCGGCTGTTAGCAGAGATGGCAGCGTCCAAACGGAAAAGCAGCTCCGCGTAATTTTTCAGAATAGCCTCCGGTCACCTCCTGCCTTCGAGCGCAAGGCGCGCTCCAAATGAAACGGGAGCGTCTTCTGTTCGAAGGCGCTCCCGGCAACGTATCCACGGCAATTCAGCTTACTTGTTTTTAGTGACCGTCGCCGAAATCGAGGCCCGGAAGAACGGCCGTGCCTTCGATATGCGTGGTCTCCAGGGCGCCGGGGTCGAGTCCGAGCGCGGCCAGAACCGTCGGGGCCACCTGCATGGTCTCGACAGGGCCGGTTACGGTCTTGGGATCGAAGGAAGGGTTGGAGACGAGCATAATTACATTGGTGTCGTCGCGCGAAAACCCTCCGTGCTCGGCGAGCTTCTTGCCGCTGCCCGAATATGTCACGCCAATATCCGGAGTGGTGACGATGTCCGGGGTGCGCGGGTCGCCATCCGGCGGGAGGCCGGGCTTATTGAAGTACGTGGTGAGGAGCCGGTCGGAGAAGATTTCGCCGATTCCGGCCTGGTTATTGGTGGTGGGAGACTGCGTGCGGAGCATGGCAACCGCGCTGTCCGTGGTGCAGGCGCTGTTGAGCCAAACCAGGGAAATGTCGTCTTCGGTCGGGCCGATGCCGGTCGGGTTGGACGGCGACTCGGTCGAAGGGATGCAGCCGGCGTTATCCAGAATGGTGGCCGGGGAGGTCTGGATGGGGTCGCCCGTGAACGTTCCGATGCCCAAATAGCGCGCGGAATCGATGGGGCTTTGCCCGTGCTTGGCGGTGATGATGATGAGAGTGTCGTGGTAAATGCCATTGGCCTTCAGGGCCGCAACCATGGCGCCGATCGCGGTATCCGTGAATTGGATCTGGTTGAGCAGGGCTGCCGTCGGGGTGCCGATGGCATCCTGATAGCCGCCTGTTACGGTCGGGGTCAACGACTTCTCGATCAGTTTCTGGCCGACGCTGACCGTCTGGAAGTTCATCCCCATGAGGTTCGGCCGTGGGCGGGGGAACTTCCCGCTGTGGTCGAGACCGGCGATTTCGTGGAGGATGGAGTTGACCTTCACCTGGTCATAGCACTGGATGTTCTGGAAGCTATCGGTCCAAGCATTCGAGGAGGATACTGCGGTCTGGTCTGGAAGAGTACCGCAGTCCACGCCTTCAGCGTTAATGCCCGGCAGACCAACGGGAATCGAGTTGATCTCCGGCGCGAAGTAATCGTCCACGGCCTGGCCATGGCTGCCGTGTCCAGAAACAGAGGAATAGGAGGGGTGCTTGTCGGTCCAGGCCGTGTAGCCGCCCGCATCGTGAATGACGGTGAAAATGGTGTTAGTGCGAACGAATTCCCAGGGGTAAACCGGGGCGCAGTTGCGGGCCGGGTCACGGTCGAGAGTAGTCGGATCGATCGAGGCGATTCCGCCGCCGTAAATGGGATCGGCGCCGGGCGCACCACCATTAAACGCAAGCTTGTTGAGGTCGATTCCTTCGTCGTATTCCGTGGTGTATCCAGTCGGAGCCGTGCCAGGTACGCAGCCGCCGGCGCCGATACCGGCAACGCCGTTACCAGTGGTGTTGATCGGCCCATCATACGAGCGATCGTAAGCGACATCGTAAAAAACGCCTTCCGAGCGAGGGCCGCCGCCGGACATGAGCGCCGTAAGGCCAGGAAACGAATCGGACGGTTTTGAAGTGGATGTATCCCGGTAGTTGACGCCTGTTTCTGCGAGTTCCGCGAGGTTCGGGCAGTAAGGCGCGCCGCCGTTAACACCAGACAACCCGTTCTTGCAATTTAGCAAATCAACGGCGTGCATTCCGTCGATGCTAATCAACAAAACGTGACGAAATCGGCTGTGACCGTCGTTGTCCCAGTCGCCCTTATCTTTCGGTCCAGCGTAGACAGTTGAAATGGTGAACAAAATGATTGCGGCAGCCAGTGTGCCGGTCTTCCACTTGCTAGACATTCCAATCCTCCTTAAGTTTTGTCGTTCTACTTCCTTAGTCTTGCGGGGGACCACACTTTACTTATCGGACGTTGAGAGCTGGATGAATCGCATATGAATCCTTTGTAAAAAACTTTAAAAAAACGAAGCGCCCGGATTTTTCGAGCGCACTTCAACTCGGTTAGCGCGATTTGATGATCCTTTCCGAAGCCAACGAGCCCAAGTGCTTGACACCCCTTACAGTGGAATGCTATAGCCCAGCCAAATGAAGTACTTGTTATCAGGAGAGGACTGAGGAGCAGCACAGCTCGTTTCTGGGGAATCGAAATCGTCAAGCAATCAGACGAACGTATCGGCAATCCTCCAATTCTCGAATCCATTGCAGGAATCGTCGAGGCCCGGCCCGCAGTTGCGTTGATGTTGCTCTCGAACCTGCTTGCTTTGCCGATCGACCCTAGGGGAGGTTGTCGTGAAGAAATCGACGAGTCTGCTGGTCAGTTTTTTTCTTGTTCTTCTTTGCGGGATCGTCGTCCATCTTGCCGCCCAAGCTCAGCAACCCGCTCTGGTGATTGAGGGGGGAACCCTGATTGACGGCAACGGAGGCGCGCCCGTTCAGGACGCTGTCGTGATTATTCAGGGCAACAAAATCACGAGCGTTTCGCGCAAGGGCCAGACAACCTATCCTGCCAATGCCCAGGTCATGAAAGCAGATGGAAAATTCATCCTTCCGGGCTTATGGGATGCGCAGGTCGTCTACCAGTGGTATTTCGGAGAGATGATGCTGAACCACGGCGTCACATCGACAATCGATGTCGCAAATCCCGGAGAATTGGCCGTGCCTCTTCGCGATGCCATCTTGCACGGGAAGATCCGCGGCCCGCGGCCATTTACCGGAGTTACGCGGATGGTCAAAGCGGCTCCCGGCAGCACCGGCCTGGAGAGTCCATTGACACCGCCCCGAGCGCCCAAATCCGTTCAAGAAGCGCGCGACTTCGTGAAAGACACGGTTGCGGCCGGCGCCGATTTTGTCATTTTGCAGGATGGCTCGTTGCCGCTGGAATATTATCAGGCTGCTTTCGAGGAGGCCAAGAAAGCTGGCAAACCCGTTTTTACGCGAGCGTACGGGCCGATTTTTGGTCCCAAGGAAGCGGCCATGCTGGGTTCGCGCAACTTGCCGCATTCCGCGGGTATTGGGACCGTCGTGACAAAAAATCCCGGTTCAAGCCGCAATGAGCTGGATCTATACGCAGATATGGATGAAGCTAAGGCCAAGGAACTCATCCAGCTTCTTGTGCAACACAAGACCGCGGTCACGCCTACTTTCAATATTCTCTATCCGGGATATGCCAAGGACTGGGCGCGCTTTGAGGAGGACGATCGCAAGACGCTGAGCGATCCGAACCTTCTCGCTTACTATCCGCCGGAAAGCGTCGCAGTCCAGCTGGGGGTTTACAGCCGCGGAGCCCAAGGGCCGGCACGCGAGCGGAGAATGAAAGGATTTCAGAACACGTTGCGGTTTCACAAAATGTTCGTTGACGCTGGAGGGCACTTGGTTCCCGGCGCCAACACCAATGCCACTCGGGTCCCGGGAGATAACTTGTTCCACGAAATGGACACATTTGTGGAAGCTGGCATCACGCCGATGCAGATTATTCAAGGAGCGACGAAGTGGTCCGCCGAGATGATCGACAAGCAGAATGAGTTGGGCACGGTGGAGGTGGGCAAGCTGGCGGATGTGATCTTCGTGAATCAAGACCCGTTGCAGAACATCGACAATCTGCGCAATCTGAGTACAGTCATATTTGACGGCAAGGTCGTGGAACTCGGGTATCACCCCTGGTATACGTCCGCTTTCCCGATGGGAACGGGAACGAATTCTCCCGTAGAGGCCTTGCAGTGGGCAGTCGCTTATCGGAAGGTAGTCTTCGGAGATGCGCCGGAAGAAGGCGAAGCGCCGGCTCCTTTGGCAGCCACAGGGCTTCGCGATCCGGTCGAAGCTCCACAACCGGCGATCGAAACGATTAATCCCACCTTGGTCACGGAGGGGAGCCGGACGCTGAACGTTACTCTCAAAGGATTCAATTTTGTACGCAGGTCACAGGTCTACTTCAAAGGCGTATCCGTTCCCTACAAAGTGGTAAGTCCCACCGAACTCCAAGTCACGCTTGAAGAAAGCCTGCTAAAAGAAGCGGGATGGTTCGACCTGACGGTGAAAAATCCGTGGCCGCTCAGCGCTGCCGCGAAACCGTGGGGAAACGGCACTTCGAACAGAGCGCATCTGATCGTGAACTATAAGTATTGAGTGGGCAGAGACTTTACCCTGACGCGATTGATTCGCTCGCAGAATTTGCCAAGAATTACCTGGCATGGTTGCCCGGGACCGCCAATCGGGAGATTGGCGATCCCGGGTTTCCACCCCATACGGTCGATGTATCGTTGGCCCATTTAAAAATTCAGACTAGTGGGAATCCCAATCCCGATCATGGCACTCATCCCGATCTCTGTCCCGGTGATCGTCCCGGTCATGCTTCGAGGTATCGACGAATATCATGCCACCGGGACCATTTAAACCCGTCACGATTGGCGTGACGACTCCCGTCGTGAAATCGAGTGTTCCGACGAAGGGTCCGCCGTCGGCTGCTGTAAACGCCGTACCCGGAGAGAAAGCGTTCCTGCTTAGCTTATAAACGGCGTTCAGGCCTTTATCCGCGAAGAGAAGAAATCCCTCAGTCGAGGTGATAAAGGCGGTGTCATCGGTTTCAACGGACATCGGCCCGCCGGGAGTTAAATAACTCAACGGCAAACGCAATACTCGCTGATTGTCGGAGTCGGGGTTGCTCACGATAATCAATTCCTGATCGCCCTGGCTATCTAGAACAAGATTGCCCAGCGGGTCAAGCGTCATGGAGTCGGGATCCTGGAGGTTGAGCTTAATCGTTGCGTCGGTAGGGATATCGATGGCGCTTGCTTCGCCAGCAAGCACGGGCTCGACGGCAACCAGATTGCCTTCCAGGCGGGCGCTGACAATGCCCGGACCGGTATTCGGGTTATTCGCGGGGTTTGAGGCGCTGATGTAGACCTTGCAGCCGCGGAAAACGAGGTCGTCGTAGCCGCCTCCGTGGAGCGTCGGACCGAAAGTAAATAGTTTCCGTTCATGTGTCTCGGTATTGATGATCACGAGATTGGCGTTGGCATCTTCGTTCTGGAGCGCCCAGAGGAGGTGGGTGGACGGGTCGAACTTTAGTCCGTCATTGTGGCCAACCACGGTGTAGGTGTAGACGACGCTCCCGTCCATCCGGTATTCGACGATTTGGCTACTCAGTCCATCGGAGCCGTCCGGCAGGTGGCCATCGCCGTATCCCACGAATACGTGGTCACCAAGCACGGCGACGGAGTCGGGGGCACTCAACCCTGTAGGAGCTTTGGCAAAAACAGTCAATTGGTAGGGAGCCACGGCAGTCTGCCCGAAAGCGGGACCGGCGATCATGCCGGATATGGTCAGAACCGCCAGAGCGAAGACAAACCTTGTTACCTTCCTCATAAATTTGCGTCTCCAATTCTTGGGGGGTAAGAAAAACGTTATTAGACTAAGTCCTGAAGAAAACAGTTCTGTGAACAGGGGGTGAACTTTTGACGACAACTCGCAGTTTCAGCCTGTCTCACCGACGCGCCTAGGAGTGCGAAAACGAGGCTTTTCCTCGTGCTGACGAAAACGGATTTCCAAGCGCGGCGAAAAATCATTTAACCCAGTTGTCATGCCACGACTCTGGCTGGTTATCCACTCCGTGTAACTGGCGATTGCAGTTGAGCTTACCTGCGACCTGCTTCTCATTTTGCACAATATGCTTCCCAAACCCTTGCGATTCAGGGGCCGGGAGTGATAGTTTCAATCTGGCCAGACTGGGTGATTCTTCTTTACATCATTGGAGTGGAACTCGCCGTTGAGTAATCAGAGCGCCCAAAATAGTTCTAACGGCCACCGCGTTCCCGGGAGCATTCCTCTATCTCCTCTGCAGCTTGACCTTCGTGCCCTCACGTTCTGGCGCGTGGAAGGGAGCCTGGTTGCGCTCGGTGCAGTCCGCCCCGTGGCTTACTTCACTTGGAATTCCCATACGTTCGCGGGGCGCTGGGCGCGCCGTGGGGGAACTCTCGCGCTAGCGGTGGTGCGGCCCTTCCTCTATGCGAGCAACAGGGTATTTGCCACGCGCGTCCTGCACACGCTCTTGTCCGGGGTTACGCGCGACCGCCTGGACTCTCTAGGCGAGGAATATTTCGAATACATCCTGAAGAAGCAGCTCAAGCCGGAAGGCGTCGAACGGTTGCGCGCATGCGTAGCGGAAAAGGGCGCGGAGAATGTCGTGCTGGTCAGCCAGGGACTGGACCATGTGATGCGGCCCCTGGCGCAATTCCTCGGCGTTTCTCGCCTTGTTTCGAACCGGCTCGAATTCAGAAATGGAATCGCTACCGGCCGGCTGCTCGATCCTGTGATTCGGCCGAGGAGCCCCAAGGCTTGGGCCTTCCAGCGCAGCGCCGATGGCCGCGTGCCTGCGGACCGCCTGTTGAGAAATCTAGGCCTCACAGATCATCCGGAGACTCTGGAAAATGCAATTCTGCCGGCCGGGCGCCCGAAGGCGGCGAACGATCGCGCCCTGGTCGTATTCAACGGGAAAAAGCAATCCGAACCGCTCTCCGTGCGGCGCACCCTGGCGGGGAAAAACATTCTGCTGATCGGGGTCACGGGCTTTATCGGCAAGGTGTGGCTGGCGCAACTTTTGAACGAAGTCCCGGAGATCGGCAAGATCTACCTGCTGATCCGCCGCCAGCGCACGACGACCGCGCAACGGCGGTTTGAGAAAATTTTCGAGGAGTCGCCCGTATTTGACCCGCTTCAGGAGCGGCTTGGCGAGCGGTTCGCGGAGTTTGTCTCCGAACGGGTCGAAGTCATCGAAGGCGACGTGAGCCAGCCGGGATTGGGGATTGCCCCGGAGAGGCGGGCGCAACTCGCGCGAGAACTCGACCTCGTCGTCAACAGTTCCGGCCTGACGGATTTCAATCCGGACCTTCGCGAAGCATTGGCTAGCAACGTGGCTCCTGTCCTGCACTTGATCGAATTTCTGCGCGCTTCCGATCACGCCGCACTGATCCACCTTTCGACGTGCTACGTGGTGGGAGGGAAGGACGGCCGGGTGGTCGAGGAAGTGCAGCCGAATTACACGCCGCTGGGCGTGGCGGATTTCGACGCCGACCACGAGTTGCACGCCTTACGGGAAGTGGTCGCGCATGCCGAAGCGCGCGCCGAAAGTCCCGAGATTACGGCGGCGCTTCGAAGGCAGGCGCTCGGAAAACACCGCGGGAGTGAAGAGCCCGCGGGACCCGAGCTGGAAAATCTCATCCGCAAGAATCGCATGCGCTGGCTGCGCAATCGCCTGACGCGCGCAGGAACTCGCCGCGCGCGCCGCCTTGGCTGGCCGAATACCTACACGCTTTCCAAATCGCTCGCCGAATCCATGATCGTGCGTCACGGCGCGGGGCTGCCGATTGCCATCGTGCGCCCCTCGATCGTGGAAACTTCCACTGACCAGCCATTTCGCGGCTGGAACGAAGGCATCAATACTTCGGCGCCTCTTTCCTATCTGCTGGGCACTTATTTTCGCCAGTTGCCGACCAACGAGCGCAAATGCCTGGACGTGATTCCCGTGGACATGGTGTGCCGGGGAATGACTTTGATCGCCGCGGCGATCATCGCGCGGCGTCACGAGCCGATCTATCAGCTGGCCACATCGGCGAGCAATCCTTGCGACATGGGGCGCTCGATCGAGTTGACCGGCCTCGCCCACCGCAAGCACTACCGCTCGCAGCAGAGTCTGGAGAACTGGATGCGCATGCAGTTCGACACGATTCCCGTCTCCAAATCGCGCTACGAAAAATTTTCCGTTCCCGCGCAAAAGGCCGTGGTCCAGGGTATCAATCGCGCCGCTTCGGCTCTGCAAATGAAAAAACCGCCGCTGGCTCGCCAGGAACGCGACCTCGCCCGCGTCGAGAAACTGATCGAGCTCTACGAGCCATTTATCCTGCATAACGAGCAGGTCTTCGAGGCCCAAAATGTGCAGTTGCTTTCCGCGGCGCTTCCTCCAGAAGAGCGCGAGGCGTTTGGTTACGATCCTTCCACCGTTGACTGGTGGGATTATTGGATTAACATCCATATTCCAGCCTTGCGCCGGTGGGTCTACCCGCTCATCGAAGGGCGCCCGATGGAAGTGCGTCCGCACCGCGCTTTTTCTTTGCAGCATGCCGGCAATGAAACGGAACGCCCGGAAGATTTGCCGCACACGGGGGCGGCGTCAGGCGCGGGGACCCAAAACTAATCCATGGCCATCTTTCTGACCGGTTCCACCGGCTACATCGGCGCTCACGTCGCCTCCCTCCTCCTGGAGCGTCATACGGATCGCTTGAACCTGCTCGTGCGGGCGAAGACGGAGCAGGAGGCGAATGAGCGCCTATGGCACGCGCTGCAATTGCATCTGGACTTTCCGCAGTTCCACGATGCGCTCGAAACACGCATCTCCGTTTTTCGCGGAGATCTCACGGAGACGCGTTTTGGGCTGGACACGAGTGACTACACGCACCTGATCGGCACGACCGAGTCGGTAATTCATTGCGCGGCTTCGCTCAATCGCAAATCAGAAAAAAGCTGCCTCAACGTGAATTTGCGCGGCACTCTGGAAGTCGCGCAACTCGCGCGCCGCGCGCAGGACGCGCACGGCCTGCGCCGCTTCAGCCAGGTTTCCACCGTCGCCGTCGCTGGCCATCGCAGCCACGAAGTGGTTGCCGAAGACGCTTCCATCGACTGGAACCGCTCCGACTACGACCCGTATGCGCGCACGAAAAAATTCTGCGAGCACATGGTGCGGGAGCTGCTCCCCGATGTTTCTCGGACCGTGTTCCGTCCAAGCATCGTGCTCGGCGACAGCCGCCGCCCCGAAACGACGCAATTCGACATGGTTCGCGCGTTCGTGTTTCTCGCGGGCTTGCCGGTTCTGCCTTTTCGTTCGGCCGACCGGATCGATATCGTCCCGGTGGATTACGTCGCCGAGTCCGTCGTCACGCTGCATCAAAAATCGGATCCCGCTCATGAGATTTACCATCTTTCTTCGGGCACGCGATCCGAAACGTTTGGCCAACTCACGCATGCACTCGCCGAAGCAGCGGGGAAAATGCAGCCGCTGTTTTGGCCGGGGCTCGAGCGGAATTTCTCTTCCGTCTTAAACTGGCTGTCGAATTCCCGCAGCGCGATTGGCCGCAGCGCGTCCCTGCTGAAAGTGTTCATGCCGTATCTCGTCTGGGACACGGTGTTCGAGAATTCGCGGGTCGTCGCGGAAATGGGCCGCGCGCCGGAAACTTTTTCCAAGTATTGCTACCCGTTGCTGCGATTCAGCCGCGACAATCATTTCTCCTATCCCTACGAACCATGGCCAGCGGCCGCCGCTTTGGTTCGCCAAGACGCCGCGGCGGCCGGCGTGGGATCGGCGCGAGGGTCTCACCCATGATGGACTTCATCCTGGAAGCGTGGACCAGCGCGTACATCGAACTCTCCAGCGCGCTTTGGAAGTTTGGCGCGGGACGTCCCTGGCAGCCCGGCGAGAAGCTGAAGCTGCTCTTTGCGGGATACAACGGCACGCGCAACACGGGCTCGGACGTTCGCGTCGAGGAAATGCTGCGGCAAGTTCGGCGGGTACTGGGCGAGGAAAATCTCTCGCTCAGCGTGATGTCCCAGAATCTGGATTGGAGCCGCGGTTATTTCGGCGATGCGCGCCAGGTATTTCTTCCGGACATCTATCCGCCGTTTCTGTTCCGCGAAGTGAGGCCGCACCACGGCGTAGTCGCTTGCGAAGGGTCGATGTTCAAAAGCAAATTCGCGGATGCGCTCACCACGATGTTCATCGGCGCGCTGGGAATTGCTTCGGCCGAAAACAAATTGTCGGTCGGTTATGGAGCCGAAGCGGGCCACATGAACCCGATGCTGGAGAAGATGTGCGCCCGTTATTGCCGCCGTTCTTTAATCATCACGCGAAACGAGGAATCGCAGGCTGTGCTCAGCAAACTGGGAGTGGCGAGCGAAGCCGGCACGGACACGGCATGGACGTTCGAGCCGCACCCGCCGGAGTATGGCCGCAAGGCACTACTTGATGCCGGCTGGGACGGACAGACTCCGGTGCTAACGGTCTGCCCGATCAACCCGTTCTGGTGGCCTGTGACGCCATCCACGCCGAAGTTTGTGGCGCACGCCTGCTTCGGCGCATACAAGGAAAGCCACTACCGCACGATTTATTTTCACAAGTCAGGGGCCGCTGTGGATGCCGCGTACAAGAAATATCTGGCCGCGCTGGCGCAGGGCATAAAAGCGTTTCGCGGCAAGCATCGCGTGTTTCTGATTCTGGTCGCCATGGAGAGGCTGGATACGAGGGCGTGCGACGAGCTCGAGCTGCAACTGGGAGGCGCGCCGGTGTTCAGCGCTGATAATTTCGACATGTACCAAATCGTGAGCATTTTGCGCTGCTCCAGCCTGATGGTTTCCTCGCGCTATCACGCCATCGTCACTTCGATGCCGGCCATGGTGCCTTCGGCGGGGGTCACGATGGATGAGCGGATTCGCAATCTGCTTCGCGAACGAGGCCACGAACACTTGCTGCTCACGGTGGAAGATCCGGATCTCGGAGAAAAACTCGCCGGCGTCATGGATCGCCTGGCCGCGGAATCCGATGCTGTGCGCGATGGCATAGCTCGCTCCGTCGTTCGCAATTTAAAAACGATGGCCCGGATGGGAGTATTCCTGGAGCGCGCGGTTCATCAGCAATACCTGGAATTTCCAGTGCGGTCGGGCGTGCGCGGCTGGGAAGAATATTTGCCGCCGCTCAGTCCGAATTTGGAGAAATTGCTCGACGCGTATGAAGGCGCAGCTGCCGCTGCGGCTGGGGATTAGTCTGACAGTTCACCCGGGGATCTTGTGGCGTAGGCTTCAGCCTGTGGGGGGTGGTGGCGCCAGGTCGCGAGGTCCTCGTAACCAACCCCCACAGGCTGAAGCCTGCGCCACTTAATACCATGAACTTCCTCGAAAACATTTTCTCGCAATTGCAGGAAGCTGCAGGCCGCGTGGTGTTGGCCGAAGCCCGTGCGGGAGGCGATCGAACCGCGACAGGCTCGGATTTGCTCGTCCAAATCACACGCGCGCGCGCCTACTTGCGCGCTTCTGGACTTGCAAAGGGAGACCGATGCGCGCTTGTTGCTCCAAACAGCATCCGCTGGGCCGCGCTTGATCTCGCGATTATCGCGGAGGGACTCATCGCCGTTCCGATGTACGCTCGCCAAGCCGCGGGCGAACTCGCCACGATGCTGCGCGACGCCGAGCCGGGCTTGATTTGTTGCGGCGATGCGGCCCTTTGCGACGCGATCTCGGCTAAGTGGCCCGATGCGCCGCGCTTCGTTTTATTTGACGAAATTTTCAGCGCCATTCCGCCGTCTGCAACAAGCGCGCTTCCCCCGGCCGCCGCGCTCTCGCTGCGGGATACGGTCGCGATTCTGTACACGTCCGGAACTTCCGGAGAAGCCAAAGGCGTGATGCTGACGGTTGGCAATCTCGATCACATGCTTTCCTGCACCAAGGCTCGCCTCGATGAATTGATGAGGCCACGCAATGTGCCGGACCGGGTTTTTCATTACACGCCGCTCTGCTTCGCCGCGTCGTGGATACTGTTGCTTTCGTCCCTGTCCCGGTCAAGCGTCCTTACTTTTTCAACGGATATTGCAAAACTTGCCGATGAAATCCGTACCGCCGCTCCGAACTACTTCCTCAACGTCCCGTTGCTGTTGGAGCGAATGCGTACGGCCATCACAGACAATATTCGGAAGCGCGGCGGGGCAATCAAGAAGGTTTTCGACCATGCGCAGGAGGCCTGGTTTCGGCTGGATGCCAAGGCGCCGCATGCGTGGGACTTTTTCTGGCTGGGCCTGGCCGGTCTTTTGATTTTCCCCTCCATCCGCAAACGCCTGGGACCGAATCTTCGCGCGATGATTTGCGGCTCCGCGCCTCTCGCTCGGGAAACGCAGCTGTTTTTCATGATGCTTGGAATTCCCGTGCTGCAAGGGTACGGCCTCACGGAAACCACGGGCATCTGCACCTTGGACGATCCGCGGCACGTCGAGCCGGGCCGCGTCGGCCCCGCGATTCCGGGAATCGAAATGAAAGTCGGCGAAAACAGTGAAATCGTCGTGCGGGGCCCGAATATTTTTCCGGGCTACTGGCGCCGTCCGGAGCAAACGGCGGCCGTGCTGCGCGACGGATGGTTCCACACCGGCGATCAGGGCGACGTGGATGCAAATGGAAATTGGCGCATCACCGGAAGGTTGAAAAATCTCATCATCCTCAATTCCGGCCACAACATTGCGCCCGAACCGATCGAGGAGGAATTATTTCGCGTCGTACCCGGCGCGCAGCACGTCATGCTTGTCGGGAACGGACACAGTTTTCTTGCCGCCATCATCACGGGCGCCGCCGACGGGGCGGAAATTGATTTACAATTGGAGCGGGTGAATGCTCCGCTGCCGCACTACCGGAAAATTCGCAAGTACCACGTAGCGCAGGAATTGTTTTCCATCGAAAATGGCTTGCTCACGGCCAACGGAAAATTGCGGCGCGATACCATCGCCGCGCGCTTTGCGGCGGAGATTGAACGGATGTACGCAAAAGACTAATGCGTGAAAGGCTTTGTAGCGCCGGCGTCTCGCCGGCTCCGGGCATGTTGACCAAACTCGAAAATTGCCGGCAAGATGCCGGCGCTACCGGCAGATTCTGATCGTCGAAGGCTGAACGAATGGACGAATACAAGGGAAAAACGCTCTCGTGGCAGATGGCCGACGGAGTCGTCGAGCTGGCGCTGGATCGCCCTCCCGCGAACGAAATTGGCCTCGCCATGCTCGAGGATCTGGAGCGTTTCGTCTCCTCTCTCTCCGCACTTGAATCGAAGGCCGGCGCGCTCATTCTTTACAGCGACCAGAAAGCGGGCTTCTCTGCCGGCGCCGACCTGCGCGAACTGTACGAGCAAGCGCGAAAGTTGGACGCGTCCTCCGCCGCGAAAGGGGTCCGCGAATTCCTCGAACGAATTCATGCCGTGCTCAATCGGCTGGATACTACGCCGCTTACGACCATCGCGGCCGTTCACGGCGTATGCTTCGGCGGCGGATTCGAGCTGGCGCTCGTGTGCGATCTGATCATCGCGGACAAGATGGCGCGCTTCTGCTTTCCGGAATTGCGGCTCGGACTTATCCCCGGCTTCGGCGGAATTCCGCGCCTGAAACGCGATATCGGGAACGCCGTGGTGCGCGATCTCCTGCTCACCGGACGCAGCATCAACGCCACCAAAGGGCTTTCGGTGGGCCTTGTAAGCCAGGTGGCCGCGGAAGGCGAAGCCTTGCGCCTCGCACGCGCGACCGCCGCGCAAACAACAAAGTTCGATCGCGCGACCGCCGCCGCCGCGAAGCGTTTCATTAAACCGCTGCCGACAGAAGAATTGCGGCGCGAAATCGATATTTTCTGCGAGCTCTTCACGCGCCCCGCCGTGATGGAAGGCCTGCGCAAGTTCGTTGAAGACGAGGGGGCGCATCCGTATCTGCCGTGAGCGGTTTTGTAGGACAGCCACTCTTGGCTGTCCGGGTTCGCCACGCTGAAAGTGGCAGGGACAGCCAAGAGTGGCTGTCCTACAAAAATCCACCGCAAATAGCCAGCGGACTCTTACTTCCTGTAAAATAAGGACGATCATGAAAACAATGGAACAAACAACTAACGAAATACTCGATCTTGCGGCCAACCATTTCAAATTTCCGCGTGCCGATCTTCAGCCGGGCGATGACTTCTACAAGAAGTTGGGCATCGATAGCTTGCAGGCACTCGAACTCCTTACGCGCCTCGAAAATCACTTCGGCGTGGAGCTTCCTGACTACGAAGTCCAGGGCGTCAGCGACTTTCACACACTGGCCACGCGCATCCAGGCAAGGCTCTGAGCGCCGGGCGGAATATAAAGAATCATCCGCTGAAATCCTCATATAATCTTGCTGTTCTCTGTGTCTTTGTGCGTCTTTGGCTATTCTGATGCTTGATTTGGCGAAATACGATTCGCTGGGAGCGGCGCTGCGCGATGCGCTCGGACACTGGCCCGAGGAAGTCTGCCTGATCGAAGCGGACCGCGACCACGAGCGCTCTCGCCTCACCTACCGGCAATTCGGCGAGGCCGCCGAGCCCGTGGCGGCAGCCCTCGAAGAATCAGGGTTTGCCGCGGGAGACCGCGCCGCGATCATCATGACCAATCAGCCGAAGTGGCTGATTTCGGCTTACGCCGTGTTTTTCGCGGGTGGCGTTCTCGTTCCGCTCGATTACAAGCTCTCCGCCGCCGAACATCTTCAATTGCTCGCGCACTCAAAAGCCCAGGTTCTTTTTGTCGAGTACCCGCTGTGGCGCGCCATTACGCAAGCGCCCGCGTTTCGCGAACACAAACTGCGAACGGTGCTCTTGACCGAAGCGCCGCCAAACGCGGACCTCGCGGGCGGCGCGCGCTGGGAGGGATTTCGCGGCGCGCGCGCGCCCGAGTTCCGGCCGCGCGCGCAAACCGATACGGCCTGCATCGTCTATTCGTCCGGTACGGGAGGCCAACCGAGGGGATGCGTCCTGACTCACGACAACTATCTCGAACAGTGCGCCGCGGTGACGCCGGTTTTTCCGTTTTGGCCCGGCGCGCGCTATTTGAGCATCATCCCCACCAATCACGCGATCGATTTCATGGGCGGCTTCCTCATGCCGTTCACGGGCGGAGGGACCGTCGTTCATTTGCGCACTTTGCGGCCGGAATTCATCCGCGAAGCTTTTACAAAATACAAAATCACCTACATGGCCGTGGTACCCCTGATTTTGAAAAATCTGCAACGCGGCTTGCGTGAGAAATTTGCCGTGCTTCCTTCGGCCAAACGAAAGATGCTCGACGCGCTGATCGGCGTGAATCGCGCGCTCACGCGCGGGAAGCCGCGCCCCGCGCTGAGCCGCATGCTGTTGAAGGAAATCCATAAGGCTTTCGGCGGCGGACTGCAAGCGCTGCTCGTCGGCGGCGCGTTTACCGAGCCCGCCACGATCGAGTTTTTCCACGATATCGGCATCCCTATTTACAACGGCTACGGTTGCACGGAGGCGTGCACCGCCATCACACTGAACGATCTCCGGCCGTTCCGGCCCGACACCGTCGGCAAGCCCGTGCGCGGGATGGAAATTCGCATCGTGGAGCCGGATGCGGACGGAATCGGCGAAGTGGCTGTGCGCAGCAAGACCGTGATGTCCGAGTATCTGGATGATCCGGAAATGACGGCTGAAACTATCGTGAATGGCTGGCTCATGACCGGCGATCTCGGCCGCGTCGACGTGACGGGCCATTTGCAACTTTTCGGGCGGAAGAAAAACATGATCGTTACCGCCGAAGGAAAGAACATCTATCCCGAGGACATCGAAAACAATTTCGAGGGGATTGCGGTGAAGGAGTTCTGCGTCTTCGCGGCGAACTACATCTGGCCGCAGCATACGATGACAGGAGAGCAACTCGTGTTGGTGCTTCATCTTGAACCGGGACACACTGTGAACGACGCGCTGGTCAAAGAACTTTCCCGGCGCAATTCGCAGCTATTGAACTACAAACGCGTTTCCGGCTACATCGTCTGGGATCAGGATTTCCCCCGCAATGCGGCAATGAAGATCAGAACGTCTTGTCCTTGCCGGACAAATCGGCAAGCAACTTGGCCGCGGCGCGATGGTCTCCCTGTGAACGAAGCCTATTTCACGATCGTGAATCCGGAAGCCGGGGGCGGACGCTGCGGCAAGCTGGCCCCGCGCGCGCTCGAGCGGCTCCGCGCGGCAGGCCTTTCTCTCGAAGTGCGCGAAACGCGAGCTCCCGGAGAAGCTACCGTGCACGCGTGCGGCGCCTACGCCGACGGCTATCGCAAGTTCATTGCCGTGGGCGGTGACGGCACGAGCTTCGAGATCGTCAACGGACTTTTCCCGGATGCAGCAACAAAAGGCCGCGCCTCCCTGGGATTTCTTCCCCTCGGAACCGGCAATTCGTTTCTGCGAGACTTCGTCGAAAACGGGGCAGACCTTGCGGAATTTGGCATACAGGCGATCCAGGAACGGCGCACGCGTCCCTGCGACGTCATACGCCTGGACCATTCGGGCGGCTCTATTTTTTACATCAATACGCTGAACATGGGTTTCGCCGCGGACGTCGCTACATTGACCAACCGCCGTCTAAAATTTCTGGGCGAGCCCGGCTATCTGGTCGGGGTGCTGGTTTCCCTGGCCCGACTGCGCCGCCGCCCGTTTCCACTTCGCGCGGACGGCGAGCGCGACGACCGGCGCTGCCTGTTTGTTGCCTTTAGCAATAGTAAGTACACCGGCGGTAAAATGATGATCGCGCCGCAAGCCTCGATCGACAGCGGCACGATTGAATACGTTCACTGGGGGCCGATCGGCCGGTTGGGCCTGGTGCGGAATCTGCCGACTTTGTTTACCGGCTCGCATATCCGGCACCGAATGGCTTCGAGGCGCACGGCGGCGCGGATCGAATTCGATATGAAGAATCCCGTCGACGTGGTCGTCGACGGAGAAGTGCTCACGCTCGAAGCCGAATCGCTGGAAGTGCTGCCCGGCGCGCTCGATGTGATGGTATGAAAGTAGAAAGCGAACAACCGATTCCCGCACCTGTGGCGGCAGAGGCCCCCAGCGAACAAGGCCTTCGCCGGGCGTGGGCCATTGCGCGCAGCACCTATCATTGGCTGCTCTCCGCGGCGTTTTTCTTTCCCGTGTGCACTTTCCTCCTTCTGCTCGGCATCATCATCGATCCGCGCAGAAATGACGGCGCACAGCGCTGGCTTTGCCGCGTGACCATGAAACTCGCCGGCGCAAAGCTCGTCGTGCGGCGCTCGCCCGGCTTCGACCCCGCGCGCACCTGCTTCCTTCTCACGAATCATGTCAATTTATTCGATCCGTTCGTTCTGTACGCGACCATCCCGCAATTTTTCCGGGGCCTGGAACTGGAATCGCACTTTCGCATTCCCGTGTACGGCTGGATGATGAAACGCTTCGGCAATGTCCCCGTCCCGGGCGTGAACCGGCCTTCCGACCTGAAACGCATGTGGCGGCTGACTCGCGCGGCGCTCGACTCCGGAGTGAGCCTCGCCGTGTTCCCCGAAGGCCAACGGACGCGGGATGGCCGCGTCGGGCCATTCAAGGACGGCGTGTTCCGCATGGCGCTGCAATTCGGCACGCCCATTGTTCCCGTCAGCATCGTCGGCGCGTTTGAATTCAACACGAAAACAAGCTGGCTGATCCGGCCGGGCACCGTCACCGTGTACTTGCACGACGTGATTGAAACGAAGGACCTGCGGAAAGAAGATTTTCCAGCGCTGCGCGATCGCGTTCACGCGATCATTGCGAGCCCGATTGATGAGGCTAGCGCGTCCGAAGCTAAGATCAAGAGTGTGACCTAGTGCTCGTCCTCGGGATTGAAGACTTGAAAGCCACACTCTTGAGCAACCTTCGCCAATCGATTGTCAGCAACCCCAAACTCCACAGTTCCACCAGTCTTGCCACCCCATTTTCCGACCCGGAGACTATCTTTTAGCCAAACCGCAGCGGAGAGGTGGATTGCGTCCCCTGCCTTAAGGGAATAGGTCTCCACAAGACCGGGAAGAGCGGTCATAGAACTTAGATCCAAATCTAATTTGCTCAGGCTGAAAAGCCAGTCGTCCTGGAATTCATCTCGTAAACTGATGAATTCCTGCTTCTCAAGTACTTTGTCCCTGAATTTGCGCGCGATAGCTGAATGAATTTCGGCGTAACTAAGTATGGATGTGAAAATTCTCTCTCCACTTTCAAAGCGGGCAGCCACAGCCGCGCTCCCCTTCTCGGTGAAATACCTCTTGGCGAGAGCAGAGGCATCCAGATACAGCATCAGACTCTGTCTTCCAGAATCATTTGCGAAACTGGCTTCCCCTTTACTTGTATTGGTTTAAACCGCTTGAACGGGCGTGTTCCGAGCCGCAAGTGACCTTCGGCTTCAAGTTGCTTCAGGATTTCATCCAAACCATCCACGTCTTGCCGTTGGGGGCTTGGCGGGACAATGTGCGCGACGGTTTTCCCGCGATCGGTGACAATAATCGTTTCGCCTCTGCGGACTAGTCCCAAGTAACGGCCCAGGCGGTTTTTGAGTTCACGGCTGCCGACGGTTTTCATGTAGCTACCTCCCAACTATTGTAGCTACATTGTATGTGGCGGTCAATTCTTGACGGATGGTGCGAAGCGGAATAAACACGGCCAACGGATTTGCCTACAACGACAGGCGGATTCCGGGCAGCGTGCGGCCGGCCTTGGTTTCCTGCCAGGTGTGGAGAATCCGGTGGATGACAGTGAGCGTCGCGACGACGGCAATCACCCAGAGAGCGGGAGCCATGCGGTTGAACAAGCCGCCAAGGATTAACAGGACCATGCGCTCGGGGCGCTCCATGAAGCCTACTTTGCAAAGTGGAATCAGCGATTCGGCGCGCGCGCGGGAATAGCTGACCATGACCGATCCGGCCGTCGCCACTGCCGAAAGTACAACGTAGGAGGTGCGTTCGGCCACGGCGTAATACACCAGCAAGCCCATGTAGAGGGCCATGTCCGAGTAGCGGTCCAGCGTCGAATCGAAAAAAGCGCCAAACGCCGTCACGCGTTTTTCGCGGCGCGCCACTTGTCCGTCGAGCATGTCCAGAAACGCGGCGAAGAAAATCACCATGGCCCCGGAACGGAATTTTCCCATGGCGAAAAGGAAGGCCGCCCAGCAGTTCACCAAAAGTCCGAAGAAAGTCAACAGGTTCGGGTTGATACCCGTCGACGCGACCACATCCACAATTTTTTCGAGCAGCCAGCGGCCGCCCTCGCCAATTTTGCGTGTGATCATGACTTTTGCGCGGCCATCCCCTGCCGGCGCGAAGGAATGATACGCTACCGACCCGCTTCCCCTCAAGCGCGGAAGGCACGGCAATCTTGACTCCCAAAGGGAGCCCGGCGTAATCTTCTCCACACTGTTTTCATATTCAATCAGAATTACGGAAATCTAATTGAGGAGGGCGCTCGATGAAGCGACGGATTGGGTTGTTTGCGGTTTTAGCAATTGTGCTTGCAGCTGGAAGCGTGTTGCTGGCTCAAAGCAATCCCTTTGTAGGCACTTGGAAACTGAATGTCGCGAGTTCAAAATTTAATCCCGGGCCGCCGCCGCAAAGCCAGACGCGCACGTGGGATGCCGCGGGAATGGTGATGGTCAAAGGAGTCGGCGCCACCGGGAAGGCCTTCTCCTACGGCTATTCAATTAAGGGCGACGGCAAGGACTCTCCAACAATGGGCGCGATCCCCAACAAGGCGGACATGATTTCCACCAAGAAGGTCGACGCCAACACTTACGACGCCAAATTTACGAAGGCAGGCAAACAAGTCGAGACCACCACGTTCAAGGTTTCCAACGGCGGCAAGACGCTGACCATTCACGCCATGGGCAGCCCCGATGCGGGCTTTGTCGAGAACGTGCAGGTCTTGGACAAGCAGTAGAGGCTTTCCGAGCTTGATTCGATCAACGACGCCGGCCCGGCGCCGTTGGTTTATGGGTTTCTACTGGATGGCCCTCTTCCGTAACAATGGGCGCTTCTGACCGGTTGTTCAAAAATTCCATGTGCTCAGTGTGAACGCTCGTCCATCCACGCGTACATCCTCTGCACTCCTCGGATCTCGGCGCCGGGTCCTTTAATTTGCGGGAAATCCTTACTGTGAGAGGTCATGTCGACCTTTTGCGCCGCCTCCTCGGCGGAGAGCCCTTGCTTGCGAAGTTCAGTTACTTGAGACATGAAATCTTTCAGGTAGCTTTGATACGCGGTGATCAGGGATTTATCGTGGAACGGCACGCCGTGACCGGGCAGGTCGGTGGCGAAATCCAGCTCTTTGAGCGCATCGAGCGTTTTGATCCACTCGTCGAACATTCCGTCGCCCATGTAAGCGGGTTGAGTTTCCATCAGGTCGCCGCTGCACACGATTCGCTCTTTTGGCAGATAGACGACCGTGTCGCCCTGGGTATGGCCGCGTCCAAGAAAGAGAAGCTGAATTTCGCGCTGGCCCTGGAACAGCGTCATTTTCGACGTATACGTCATCGTTGGAGGCGTGGGCTTGAGCATCTTGAATTCTTCCCAGTCCGCTTGCTTGGCTGCGAGCTGCTTTTCGAGCGCGGCCCGCTTGGCGAGATCTTTTTCGTCGGCAATCTGTTTTTTGAGGGCATCGACTTGAATCGGCATGTTCGTCAGGGCCGTCTTGAAGGGCTCGTTATGGATGATGTCGAGGTCCACGATGGCGTGGCGGACGTATTCGTGGCCGATGATTTGCACCTCGGGCCCGAAGATCGAGTTGGCGTTCGTGTGATCCCAATGAAAATGCGTGTTGACCACCCAACGGACAGGCTTGTCCGTGATCAGTTTCATGTCCTCCAGGAGCGCTCGCCCGGCAGCAGGCGTTGCGCCGGCGTCGACGAGAAACACGTCGCGGTCGCCGACAATGATCGTGTGGTTGCCGCCCGTGGCCATCAAACTATTGGAGGTGGTGTAATAAACGCCTTCGGCGATCTTCTCGAACGCATAAACCTCGCCCGTGATGACGGTTCCGCTGGACTTCGAAGCGCCTCCTCCCTGGCCTCCGGCTCGCACCTGGAACGAAAACACTGCCAGGAACGCGAGACTCAGAATCGCTGCAACCATGCGCATTCTTACTTTCATGCAATTCCTCCTGAAGACTCAAATTGAGCCCGCAACAATTTGAATTCTCACTTTGGATTTTAGGCTGACCGGCAATATACACCTTGCGGCTACTGCCCGGATTGTGGAAATCGATGGCAGGCCATTTCCGGTTGGCGTGCATTTCAGAAACGTTTTGGGCGGGCTCTCCGGCAATTCCGTCACGGTTTTATAAACTCAAAACCGTCCTTCCTCAATCCCGGCTTGCGATATTCCTCACAGATGACGTCTTCCTTCATTTCAAAGTTTGGCGGCTGCAACTGATAGATTTTCTTTCCCGTCCAGGGTTTTGTATAGGATTTGGGATCCTCGAACGTGACCTCGATCTCCAGGGTGTCATGGTTCACGCGCCGGAACCGCTCGACCAGGTGCAGAGCGTCGCTATGCGGATGGCCTAGAGTATCAATCCAAGTTGTCTCGTTGATCGCGGCCGTATCGACCACCAGCGTATTTCCCTCATACTTGCCGATCGAGTGCCCCATCCAAGTGCTCGGATAGCCGTCGGGATGTCCTCGCCCGTCCATGTAGATTCGGCGGACCCAGTGATCCATCTCGGAAAGGATGTAAACCTCTTGCGCGGTCTGACGGATCTCGAACGGCCGGGGGATCGTAAAGATGCGTGTGGGGCCGGGCGGAAAACAACTTGTACTTGGATCGATATCGTCTCGCCCCTTTAATCTTGGGTCGGTGACGCCCTTCCGGTTGGTCTGGTAGATTTCCATTGCCGCGGGCAGAAGCGGAGGATCTTGCTTGGTAAAACCGAGGAAAGGGACGCCATTCGCATCATCATCAAAAATACCGGCAGCACTATGCCCTGCGCCCCTATTCCAGGTTCCAGACAAGTTCGGTATGTTCGTCGCCGCACCCGATCGCTTGGCAGTCTGAGCGAGCAAAACGACCGAGAAGGCGAATGCCGCAAGCGCAAGGGTCGAACCAAGGAAACCGTTTCGCATTCGGAAACCCCCCTTTGAAAAGCCGCTCCTCACTCCGCGGCTCCCTGGGTGAGCACCGGAGCGTTCCCCCCGGTAAGCTTGATGATGGTCACGATCTTCTGGCCGTCTTTGAGCGGCGCGCCGGTGACCGTGACCTTGTCCCCTGCCTTCAATGTCTTGGCGTTCCAGCCAAAGCCGAACAGCCTCTGCGGAGACGCCGTTTCAGCGATCCATTTCTCGACGCTGCCATTGTCGGCCATCACGTCTATATGGATTTGCACATGCGGATTGGTAAACAGGTATTCCGTTACCGTCCCCGTCATGGTGACCGGATGCTTCGTGTCGTATTGCGCCCCGCCGTGGTGCGCGAAGATCGGGCCTGAAATCATGAGAAGAACCACGCCCGCGGCCAAAACAGCGAAGAGCCTGCTTTTCATTTTCCCTCCTCCGAACACTCAGCCGATTGGGTCCTGTCCGCCCAATCAATGGGCGACTTGCCTGCCGGAATGGCCACTTTGCAATAAAAAACCGGAGCAATCCTTCTTACTTTACTGATTGGGCTTCGCGGAGTAGTGCGTCCCCATCTGCAAAAGTTCATCGCAGAAGTCCCCTTCGAGCATTTCAAACCCCGGCGGGAGCAAGTCCTGAACCATCTTCCTTGTCCAGGGCTTTTTGTAAGCTTTCGGATCGTCAATCGTGACTTCGTACTGCAAGGTTTTCTGGTCCAAACGCCGGAAGCGCTCCACAAGATGGAGCGCATCGCTGTGCGGATGGCCTAGCCGGTCGATCCAGTTCTTGTCATTGAAACCGACGGTATCGACGACGAGCGTGTCTCCCTCATATTTGCCGATCGAGTGCCCCATCCACGTACTCAGAGAACCGTCGGGATGCGCTCGCCCGTCCATGTAGATTCGGCGCACCAGGTGATCCTCATCGAACAGAAGCAGCACCACGTCCGGAAACTGGCGCAGCTCGTAAAGGCGGCGATTATCCAGCATCAGGTCGGTCGGACTTTGCGGCGTACAACCGGTGAAGTTGGGGTCTCGGGACTTTCCTTCCTTGACAGCCCTGTATTTCTCCTCGGCCCAGGGCTGCATCTCGGGCTCCTCGAGCTTCTCCGCCGCCGGCGTTTCTACTCCGCGCAGTTCGTCGCAAATTCTCCGAATCCCGCACAGCGCTGTCTCGCCTGTGACGGGAACCGGGCGGTGCGGCGCCCAATTTCCAGACAGATCCGGTATTGCTGTTGCGGCCGCAGGCCCGGGCTTCGCCGAGGTTTGAGCCTGCATGACGGTTGAGACGAAGAGCAGCGCCAACGCCAAAAGGATCGGAGCAATTAAGCGCATTCGCATTGGGAATCTCTCCTTACTTGGGAGATCGCACCGTCGTATCAAGTTTGGAAATTTGGGCCGAGAGCCGCAAACTCGATAAATCCATGATTTCTTATTTGGACTTTAACTTTGCGCACAATCCTATGCCTGCCGCCCCCTAGCGTCAATCTCAGATTTCTCTTCGACTTGTCCGTTTCGTTGGTGGCAGGTGGCCGGGCTTTGGAATTGAAGTTCGCGTGTCCCATCCTTCCGCTGTTTTGGAAGGGTGGGGCTTTTGAATTGCGGCGCGTGATTCGTAAAAGCGACAGTAATGGATGCGACCTCGGACCAAAACCCCACGCTTGCATAAACCGCAAGGATGGGGCACCCGCAAGTTCAAAATCGCTCAAGGCCCGGGCCACCCGCCTGGGCGGTCACGATGAGTTCTTTGTTTGCTCTTGGAAGTGAGCCTCCAGCGCCTCTCTGAACTCGGGGATCACAGATAGAAAGCGGTCGGCGTGCCTATCCACAAGTCCGCTGGTGAAACACTGCACTTCTGCGTTTTGGGCTGCGATAGGATTCAAACGAAGTTCTTCCTCTAGGGCCAGAGAGTGAATGCGCCCGTTTTCTAAAATGATTCGTAAAGCGTCTCTCGCCTCCTTAGTCAGCTTTTGGATCTTCCGTTCGACTATTTCGCGTTGCCGTTGCTCTTTCGCCGATACCGGTATTGTCTCGGCATAAACTAGACGCGTCGATGGCTGTTTATCTCCCGACCTAGCTCTAACCACCGATAGTTGACTTGCGTATGATGCTGGATTTTGGACTGTGATACCGAGCGTTTTGGCGACATCGGTAAGTAACTGATGAAGTTGTGAATCGTTGTTGGCGCAAAGGGCATTCAGGCCGCTTAAGGGTCCACGAATCTCGCCCGTGGTCACGCCTGCCAGTAAAGGAATCATGAAACTGCCCGCACCCCAACGCGCGCCTAATTCAAACATCACATATGCTGACGCCAAACTATTCGGTGTTATCAGGCCAATCAAGACATTGGATCTGTTAACTTCCTCTCGGAGTTGGGAATCGGTATGCACACCTGCCGGTAGCCTGAATCCGTCCACGCTGCTGCATCGAATCTTATTGATTAACAGCCCCGCTCGAAGAAAGTCTACGAGCGCCGACGCGAGTTCAACGTCTTTGCTGCTATGAGAAATCAGTACTAAAGGCTGGTCGCTGTCAGAAGCGATTGGCGTGCCACTGGGCCGCGCGGATGCCGCCGGTGGATTCGACACCGGTACGCTAATTGTGGCCTCCAGTTCCCTAATTGAGCTCTTCAGCGTTGATTCAAATTGTGTTGTCCTTTCCTCAAAGTTTAGCTGCCTCTGGTGGTCCGATATACCCATCATGTTGTAGATACCAGCATTTCGTGCCATGTAGAAATTGCTCAAGTTCTGGCTGTCTTCCCCAAAGCCATGAATAATCACACTTCGAGTGAACTGTTCCCACTCGCTCTCAGTTTGACCAACTTCCTGAAGGGTTTTTCCTTTGAATTCTTGTAGTTTTAGGAGCTGTTCCTTCAAAAAAGGGAGCGTCTTTTCAGGCGGCCAGTCGGGGCCTTTAGGTGGGATTGCACGCCGGGCCATTTTTCATCGTCCTCGGACGAATCCTACCACGGACGGTCCCGACGCGCCCGAATTCTGTCCATAGGCGGGTGGGCCACCCCTTGAGTGGTTTTGAAGTTGGGGGGCGGCCTCTTGGACCAATGTGGAATTTCGGGTGCCGCATCCTTGCGATCTTTGCAAGGGTGCGGTCTCTGTTACCGGCCCCTTTGACTTGACCCTTTCCTCGCCAGACCGCTATCATGCTTGGTACCGTTTAGCGGCTGTATTCCCGTGGGCCTGTAGCTCAGGTGGCTAGAGCGCGCCCCTGATAAGGGCGAGGTCGGTAGTTCAAGTCTACCCAGGCCCACCAATTCTTGATGTTAGAGACTAGAAGTTAGATGTTTGAAGAGGAATCGAGCCTCTCGGTTTTTCCCGCCTGAAAGACGGCTCGTGCCTATCCGTTTAGCTCCACTCGGTACAACTGATTGTATGTGGTGGGTTGCTGCTGGCTACCCAGTCCGAGAAGCGTCTGGAAGGCGGCCATCGGTGTTCGCCTGCGATTAAACCGAAAAACGAACTCGTCCAGGTAGGCTTGAAGATGGGCGTGGCCGACGCCGTGATGGGTGCCACGAAGCCAGGTCTTGAGGTTCCCAAAGACACGATGGATGCGCGGCAGAATCTGGGTCGACCTTCGACGGTCGCCCTGCGTGTGCGGTCGGTGCCGGTACCCCAGCTTCGGGAGGGGGTCGTAGCCTCCCCAGCCGTCAGTGACTACAATCGCTCCCGCAGCCACGTTCGTTCTCACGAAGCCGGTCAGAGACCGGGCCGAGACGTCGGGAACCACTTGGAGGCGTACCCTTCCGGAAGCTTCGCCCCTGACCTCTACCGCGCCCACAACGATCGCCTTGTCAAGGACGTGGCGCCCCCCACGTAGGCCCACTTCTCGCCCGCCGATGTAGGTCTCATCCACCTCGACCTTGTCCTTGAGAGGCTCCCGATCCGGGTGCACCATGGCGCGACGAAGCTTCTGCAGCATGGCCCAGGCCGTCTCGTATCGGCGGAGTCCCAACTGCCGCTGGAGTTGGAGCGCTGAGAAGCCCGGGGTCTGAGTCGAGACCAGGTAGGCGGCCCAGAACCACTGTGTCAGCGGGACTCTGGTTCGGTGGAGCACGGTCCCCGCCGTGACCGAGGTGTCGTGCCTGCACGCTCGACACCGCCACAAGAGACGGGTTGGTAGTTCGAGGGCCTCGCCCTGCTGGCACCGTGGACACTGGAAGCCCTCGGGCCATCGGCTCCGCGCAAGGTACTGGCGACAGGCGGCCTCATCGTTAAAGAGCCTTCTAAACTCGTGCAATGACCGAGGATACTCCGGGCGCATCGCACCCGACACTATCCCTTGGGGCCTGTGGAGTCAACCGGATAGGCACAAGACGGCTTATTTGTTAGCGCTGGCGAAGTCTTTGCCTTGCGCGCCTACGGAGTTTCCCGCGGTGCTCGGCGCCGCGGGAGGGATGCCTCGCGAAGAAAGATAGGCGGCGATCGCCAACATATCGTCCGTGGTCAAATTAGCGACGACGGGTTTCATCAGGTTCGTCCAGATACCGGAGCGGTAGCCGTGCTGGATGTCATAGAGTTGGCGGACGAGATAGCTGGGGGAGCGGCCTGCGAGTCCCGGGACCGGGCCGAGGCCCTGCAAATCCGCGGCGTGGCAGATCGTGCATTGCGTCGTTTTGCCGGCGCCGCCCTTCATGACTAGCGCCTCGCCTTTCTTGATGCTGCCCACCGGCACGTAGGCGATGAATCCGGACCGCGGGTCGCGAAGCATTTCGGTCGTCTCCGCGTTCACGGGAGTTTCTATAATCCGCCGGCCGATCGGTTCCGTTGCGTCGCCTTCCAACCGGAGGAACATGCCGTTTTGAATTCGAGTTTTCGGCACGGTTTCGGTTTCGACGACTTTGATCCATGGCGTCCATTGCATCGAGGCAAAGTATCGAGCGGCGGCTTTCCCTTCGTCATCCGTCATCGACTTGGCAAAATCAACCATGAAATGCGTGTTGGGTTTTCTGGGATCCGCGCTGGCTCTCTCGCCGTTCTTGAATTCGGCCAACTCCTCCAGAATATAGTCATAGGGGAGGCCCGCGATTCCCGCATTCTCGGGACGGCCTTTGCCATTGGGATAGTGGCACAGAGAGCAGGCGCGCACTTCCGGTTTCTTGCCGTGCGCCACGATTTCCGGCATTTGCGGATGATCGCCGGGGTACCAGTCCGCGGGGCCGAAACCATCACGTATCTGCGTGAGCGTGAAAGAAAATGGGCTGTCAGCGAGGCGTCTCAGCGTGCCGTCGTCCGGCACTGGAGTAGCTGCGGCTGCCGGTCCGGCACTCGGTGACGGGTCGGTGGCGGACTGGAAGCCGTAAGCCCACGGAGGAGGAGTCTCCTTCTCCTGTTGCGGAGGTTTCGCCATGATTGCCGGCGCAATCAAGAAGGCCAGCGCCAGCGCCCAGATGCAATTTCGCATGAAATCCTCCCGCCGACTTTCGATCCGGTTCGTGTTTCTCAAATGAGTGTGAGTGATTGAAACACGGCGTCGCGCATCGAATCAAGACTATTGATTGGAAGGGGTTGGGAGTTGCGCTTTTAAAGCGTACATGTTAATAATCGCCTGAAAGGTGCCAACTTGAAACGAATTTTCAGACTCTCTGCGATCTTGGCTGCGGGCATGGTGACATTGTGCTTCCCTCTGTTTGCACACCACGGAACTGGCGTGGCGTATGAAACCGATAAGCTGGTGACTCTGAAGGGAACCGTGACGGAATGGATCTGGTCCAACCCCCATTGCGGCATTCTGTTCGATGTGACCGACGACCAGGGCAATGTCGTTCATTGGGGCGCAGAACTGGGCAATCCGCACCAGTTATCTGCCGCGGGCTTCAGCAAGGATGTTTTGAAGCCGGGGGACAAAGTATCCATCACCGGACACCCTTCCCGATCCGGCGCGCCGCGCGTTGAGTTTAGAAATCTGGTGCTCCCCGATGGCCGCACGCTCACGACGGGTGGCGTCAAGGGAAATGGGGAACGCGCGGACACGGATTACGAGACGCCTGGAAAATAGGTCCGCGGTTTTTCATCCGGCATTTCAGCCTTCGCGCAGCCGACCCATTTCATGAAGCCTAAATCGAGAGCGGGATCCGAATGAATTGCCGAAGGAGATGCAACATGTGGAATCGACTCGTCAAATCGGTCGAGGTCCTGGCGGCGCTGTTGGCGTTTTCGTGTATCACGTTCGCGCAGACATATGGCACGTCGGGATATTCGCCGGGCGCGTGGAAGCCCGACGAATTGCCGAAGGAGCTTTCCAAGCCGAAGCCATTCAATGCCCACGATCTGTCTGGCGTGTGGTCCACGCCCACAACAGCAGGCTATTTCGAGAGGCACTCCTTGAACGACAAATGGAGGGAAGTCCAGGACAAGAAAATCCCGCCGCAGATGAGATCGGATGTTTCGCCTCCGCCGATGACGGATTGGGGCAAAGCAAAATTCGATGCCAATAAAGTGAGTTACGGCCCTCGAGCGGTTGAGCCTGAATTGAACAACGATCCTGTTTCGCAGTGCGAGCCCTTGGGCTATCCGCGCGACTTGTGGGAGGCGAATCTGAGGCCGTTTGAATTCATTCAGACTGCGGACAGAGTGCTGCAACACATGCAGTACCACGACACCTGGCGCACGATCTGGACCGACGGGCGAGCGCTCCCGAAAGATCCCGATCCGGCCTGGTACGGATATGCGATCGGCAGGTGGGACGGAGATACATTCGTCGTGGAATCCATCGGCTATGACGACAGAACGTGGATCGATCATTTCGGCAATCCGCACAGCGACCAGATGCGCCTGGTCGAGCGCTGGCGGCGCGTCAACAAGGACACGCTGAAACTCGATATGACGCTCACCGATCCAAAAACATATACGAAGCCGTGGGTGGCGGAAACCATCACATTCGTCAATCCGAAAGCAGCCATT
>CAWCZV010000011.1:0-14349 GCA_963800095.1 uncultured Acidobacteriota bacterium | reverse complement strand
GCGACAAGCCGCTGTGGCAAACAATTTCCCTCCCCCTTCGGTTTCGTTCAGCTACAGATTCTGGACTAGCTGGAGGCAGCCAGCGAGAACGAGTCGAGCATCCAGTTCAGAGCCGGGCCGCATAGCGACCAAGACGCTGCTTGCTTCAGTTACTCATTGGTGACTCGTACCATTGCCTCTGATCGTTTCCTGAGGGAACTTTAGAGCACTGCAAGTCTTTAGGGGTCGGGATGTTACGGAGCCTTGACCAAGGGAGAGAAAGGCAACCATGAAAACAGCTATCTCCGTTGTAGTCCTCTCGCTCGCGTTAGGAGCTTGTGCCCTGACCGGCTGCGGGGATTCCAAGAGCGAGCTCGCCCAAAGCGCCGTAGGCGTGCAAAGGAAACTGAGCGACAGCTACGCAACCTCCGCTCTTCTCGCATTGAAGGCAATACAACGAGACACCTACGTGCCAGAGAAAGGCTCGCAACTCGTCAGCCGCTTCACTCAAGAAAAGATAGATGCGGCGGACGTAGCTGCGGTCTCAGGCGAGGAGAGGAATCTCACGAGCGAACTCAACACAGTGTACCACGCACAGCTGAACTTGAATCAACGCAAAGAGGAACTAGCGAGCAAGCAGCGATGGGTTTTGAACGCTGACGCAACTCAGTACACAAAAAAGCAGTGGGATGCAATTTGTGCTGCGCTATTAAAAGTGGAGCTTGCAGAGGCTCCACAAATAAAGACTCTCGGCGGACAGCTTGATACGTGCTTTTCGGACTTCGACGCTTCACTACGAGCGCGGTCAACAGATGTACCCCCATCATGCGCTGCGGACCAGAACGCGGTAATGACTCATTAGCTGAAACCTGGCCTAGCGTCCAACTCGCGGCCTAAGTTTTGTCGCCATTGCCGGTCACGTTCTGGCCCGCAACGCCAGGACGAGCGGAGAACGACAATGAAAAATGTATTTGCAACACTATCACTCGGACTGATGTTCAAATGAGCCGCCTTAGTTTTCGCAGTCCGGATGGCAAGGATATCGCACCTCAAGAATGGTTGCGGATGTGGGCTGCCCTGTATCCTCTCAAATATGTTCGAGAACATGACAGTCTGCTCTGTCAGTCACTCCAAGCGATCACCCAATGTGAATCGCATTCAGCCGCAGACTTTGAGCGGATCGGTAAGTGGAAAGACAGCGCAGAAACAGAGCGCAAGTGGAAGCCAAACGTTGCATCGGTGGCTTATCAAATTTGGATGCAGGCGGCTAGGGAATTGCCGAGATGCCCGGACGAGAGTCGGGTGGCCGATTTTTTGCAGGATTGGTCTGAAAGAAAGTACACTGACAAATATGAAAAAAGAGCAGCCCAGAAACGATTTGGGCTGTCCCGTGCTACCACTCTGCTTTATTTCATCAGCGGAGGACGTTTTCCTATTTTCGACTCCCGGGTAAGAAGGGCAATGAGGTGCCTTCTCAATTCCCCCGTTGGGAATAATGTTTACTGGTATGTAGAGTTCTATTGTCCTCTATTCTCGGAGATCGCCACTCTCTGCGGCGCGGAAGATTTACGCATGGTAGACAAGGCGCTTTTTTCGTTTGGTGACCGAAACCTTAAATTCCCAAACTGATTCACTACCCGAATGTGACACGACATACAACGCTCTTAGTTGAGGGCGATCAAGATCTGCGCAGGCTCGCCGGTCATGAAAAGAGCACAAAGCACCGCAAAACCGAAGAGTTGATCGCCAAGGGTCAAGGCATTCGCATTCTTGGCGAACGCGACTTTATGAGGATTGTCGAGGAACATTAGATCGAGATAGGCCGGAGGTTTCCTGGTGCAGCCTGTGTTAACGGCAGCGCGTGGCTTCTCAACCCTCGGCGGCAACGGTGATCTCTGGCGCACGTCTCTCTCTACGATAGCTGCGAACCGTGCGCAAGATTTCTTCTTCGGAAACCTCTCCGATGTCCTTTGCCGCCTCGGTTAGCGATTCCAGAAATTCCTTTTTCCAGCCTCGGCGCTTTTTCCCACGCGGCAGGTCCCTATAGAGATCAGCTCTGCTCATTCCTTCCTCAATCTGTTCCCACAAGGCTCGAAACGGCACTCCTAGCTTGATTGGTTCCTCTTCCGCTGCGAGTCGGCAGTTGAAGATGATGTACTTGGGATTCTGTGATTTGAATTCTTCCTCAGACGCCGAAAATGCTCCCATGAGTTTGGAGAGCACATTCGTCCGCGTGCCTAGGGACTCTTTTAGATAAGAGGCGACCTTGGCTACCATAAGGGCGTTCGCGTCGAAGAAATACGTTCCCTCTAATCGTCGGGGCTTTACGACGCCGAATTGGACAAGGTTCTGCAATTCCTTCGGCTCTATCTGTAGGACCGCGCTGGCCTGCTTTAACTTTAGTCCCTGCCTTGGCATGTCTCCTCCATTTAACATCTAAACATTAGACCATAATTGGGTACTTGTCAAGAGAACCGACTATGCGGGCAGACGACCGACAGCTTAGAATAGACCTCTTAAGCGGTCTATGGGTAATCTATAATTGACATATAGACCGTAATAGAGTACTATTATAGATAGGAAGGAGTCACGCCATGACAGACCAATCGGAGGTTCGGTCCCACGGCAAACGTCGCAGAACTGCGCTGCGCGTGTTTTACGGCTTTGTGGTCGCTGCAATTGCCGCTTTCACCTTTGGAGCGCGCACAAGCGATTCGCGAGGCGTACTGACGGCAATCGGGATTCTCCTCGCAGGCGGCGCACTCTGGAGCTTTGTTCGCTTCCTTCGAGCCGCAGACGCACATCAGAAACTCATAAACCATGAAGCGACGAGCTTTGCCTTTGTTGCCTCTCTGCTTCTTACGCTGGTTGTCGGTCTTCTCCAGCGGTTCGGATTCCTGTCCGGTGCCTCTCTCCTAGTTCCGGCATTGATGATCGCATTGTGGAGCATCGGCCTCATTCTCGCTTCCTGGCGGTACCAATGAAGACCCGACTTCGTGTGTTGAGAGCGGAGAAGGAATGGTCTCAGGCCGAACTTGCCGAATCGGTCGGCGTGACCCGGCAGTGCATCAACGCGATTGAAACCGGCAAGTACGAACCTGGCCTCGATCTGGCGTTCAAAATTGCCCGCGTATTCGGCAAGAACATCGAGGAAGTTTTCCTCTATCCAGGAGAGCAAGGCTCCCCCTCTTCTTGAGGTCTCTTTGAGGTAAGAAACACTGATGTCCAGCAGTTCGCATTTCCGACTTCCCCATTTTTTCCCGCAGGCGAATCTTGTTCCCTCCGCATTGAGCACAACGGAGCATTGCCATGTCCCGAGGGTTTGACGGATTCGAAATCGACGATTTTCGCGATTCTGGGTTTGACTCCGGGCGGGATGTGGGCCGAGGTTCATCCTCCGACTGGAACGCTCGCACCAACCTACACAACATCCACCGCGAGGAAGATAGGGCCGACCGACTCGACCGAGAGGGACGGCAGCGTTCGCGTGGAGAACGCCCGCCGCTCGCTCGTGAGGAGCGCGTCCAAGCGGTCCTTTCTCAGCGCGCACGAACCAAGTACACGGACCGGAACCAAGATTATTCCCTTCGGGATTCGGAGATTCATACGCTTTCGGAAGTTGGCAAGTTCCGTGTTGCAGCCACGAAGGACCTCGCCGAATTGGCTTACAACGGCGACCATGCCCGGATGGAGAGCGATGTCGAAAGCTTGATCCGTCAAGGCCTCGTCAGAGTCACGAGCATTTCAGATACCGAGCACAATCCCATGCAGGTCGTGACCCTGACGAAGGAAGGCCACCAGTTCTTGTCTCGCGGGAAGATTCTCCGCCCGGACCAGGTCACCTACCACGGGCTCAAAAAACCCAAAGAAGCCATTCACGACGCGGAACTCTACCGGCTCTATCACAAGGTTGCCGATGAGATCGAAGGACGCGGCGGCAGGGTGCTTCGCGTCAAGCTCGACTACGAAATCAAGCGGGAACTCTACGCCCGCGTTGCCCGCTTTTCCGACGACAGGGGGCAAGTAGAGGAAGACCTGAAGGAGAAAATCGCCAATGAGTATCACCTCAAAGTCGTGTCCGGTCAGATTCCAATTCCTGATTTGCGAATTGAATATGTGCGCGAGAACGAGAACGAAATCCAGCGGCGCGATTTGGAACTCGCCACGGACCATTACCGCCCGTGTGGGCTGGCACAGAAGGCACGCGCCGGTTTCCAAATCTACGCGCGACGCGGTGATACGGATCGATTGCGCCGTATTCGAGACGACCGGGAGCTGAGCGCAGCAATCTTCACTCTATAACCCATGAGCATCCACGAATCCCAACTCGCCGGCCTCCGCGCTTTGGGCTATACCGAAGCCGAGGCTCGGTTTCTCTACCTTGTGGCAGCGCACTCCGGCTACTTCACGGTGCGGCAGTTCCTCGACTCTACCCATGCTAGGAGCGGCAAGCGGAACGCACGTTTCGTCGAAAAACTGTTTCGTCTCGGCCATGCCACGGCCCAGAGATATACGCGCAGAAGCCTCGTCTATCACCTCTGTTCCCGTCGGATTTACGAAGCGATTGGCAAAGCCCATCTCCGCAATCGCAGAGAGCACGAACTTGATTACATCAAGACGCGCCTCCTGGCCCTTGACTTCATCATTGCCAACCCGGAGGACCGCTACTTCGAGACAGCAGAAGAGAAGTGGCGGTATCTGATGGAACGGTTCAAACTCACCGAGAGTTTGTTCTCACCATCTGGCGAGCCTGGCAAGGCCATCACGTTCTCCGAAGGATTTCCACTGTGCGTAGCCTATCCCGCTCCCGATTACATGCCTGTGGTGACGTTCACCTACGTTGACCCCGAGCATCGCAACCTCGACCGATACGTCCGACACTTGCGCACTCACCGGCCTCTCTTTCGGCAGCTACCGGGCTTTCAATTCATTTACATCTCCACCACAGCGGGCCTCCAGCAGGAAGCAGGCCAGCTCTTTTCGTTCCTTGTGGAAGGCAGGGGTCTCTCGGATTTAGCTCGCTACTTCGACATTCAAACCAAATGGGACAACAAAAAATACGGCCTCGTTACGGAAGGCGACCTGATCTTCCGAAACCAGGCTGCCAAGCGTTTCAGCGGCGAGATATTTGACACTCTCTTCCGTCTGTGGAAGCGAAAGCAGTTGCCGAATGACCTGCGGGCGGAAGTGGAAACAAACAGAACCGCCACACAAAAGGTCCTGTTCCAAGCTGTCACCGTGCCGGGCCAGGAAGCGGTATTCGGGGAAAGCAGCAAGAGATGGGGTGACGGCTGGCAAGTGCGCGGTCCTTCAGGTGTGGCTTCGGCTCCCAAGTCACGACCGGCCCCACCACAGCCTCTTGAAAGAAGGACGGATGCGTAAATGAAACAGGTGACATCTGCACGCGGACAAAACACAAGGAAGGGCGGGAGCGACCCCGTTGTGTGCGGCTTGCAGCCGCCCACACTTTCGTGGGGTCGCTCCCGCCCGCCCCGAACTGCTCGGGGCCGAGTTTTGTCCGCGTGCAGAGATCGGAGCAAGGAGTTTGTAATGCAGGGCGCAGTACAACACCAAACAGCATAAGGAGGAGACCGTTGTCACTACTGAAGGCACCATCCAAACAACCAAAGACTACAACCCTTCAGGTTCGTCTGGAGGAAGAAGTCAGACGCAACCTGGACCGATACGCCGAATTCATCGGCGCAAATGCGTCCTACGTCGTCAGCGAAGCACTCAAGCTGCTTTTCAAACGGGACGACGAGTTCAAACATTGGCTGAGCGACCATCCGACCAAGACTGAGGAGCAACCATTCGAAGGAGACGTTCTTACAAAGACCGCGTGACAGACATGAAGCCTCGTTCAACACAATCCGGTACGCGCGAGAATACAGCGTCCTCAAGACAGCATGCCCCGCGCTCTGCAATGCCCTCAGTCCCGAATCAATCCGTGAAGCCGTCAGACATCGAACGAGAACCGCGACGGCCTATTGCCGCCTCATTCTCGCAAATACCCTCCGTTAGCACTCCGAACAATGCCGCGCATATCGCGGCCACAGAGGGAGAGACGGATCACGGAAAGCACCTTCTTACGGTTCACGAAGTGGCTGACTTGTTGCAAGTCCCTGTGTCTTGGGTCTACGGACGGACACGCAAGCGATCCTTGGAGCGAATCCCGAGCTACCGGCTTGGAAAATATTGGCGCTTCCGCCAGGACGAAGTGTTGGCTTGGGTTGAATCGCTACGGCGCGGCTCCCACGCGGCTTGACATGCGGACTACACTCAAAGACGACACAGAACAAGCTGGACGGGCCATCTATGGAGGAACGATGGCTCGAAGAGGTTTCCAGCAAGGGTCGCTTTTCCGACGCGGCACTCGGAGGAAAGTCTGGGTGGCGCGTTGGTGGGAGGACGTAATTCAAGCAGACGGCACGCTCGGCAGACTGAGACGGTCCGAAGTGATCGGGACCATCGCCGAATTTCCGACGCGCCGTCTTGCCATGCAGGTGTTATCTCAGAGGCTAGGGACAATCAACACCGGCAAGGCACGACCGCAGTCTGTCCGCACATTCGGCAGTTTTGTCAAAGACGATTGGGCACCTGTGGTTTTGCCAACGCTCAAGTACGCAACCCAGAAGCACTATCGGTACATGCTCGACGTGCACCTCATTCCGTCCTTCGGCCAGAGGCAGCTTCGCGAACTCACGCGGGAGGAGTTACAAAGCTTTCTCAGCCGAAAGCTCAAGGATGGTTTGTCGTGGGAAACTGTTCATCACTTCAAGTGCGGTCTGAGCAAAATTCTCGGTGCAGCCGAAGAATGGGGTTATCTCGCCGAGAACGCAGCTCAGAAAACAAAACTACCACGACGACTGCATGGAACAGAGAGAACGGTTCTCACGGCTATTCAAGTGCGCAACCTTGGGGCAGCTTTGAATGAGCCGGCCCGCTCGGTCACGTTGTTGCTGGTGCTAACTGGGCTACGCGTCGGAGAGTTGCTTGCGCTTCGCTGGGGAAGCGTCGATTTGAATGCTCGCATGCTCCGTGTTTGCGAAACGGTGTATGACGGGCATTTCGATCAACCCAAGACAAAGCGCAGTGCACGGATCATACCGATTGGAACGGAGACAGCGGAAATTCTTGCCGCCATCCGTCCCATCGTTGTTGATGCAAGAGCCCTGGTATTTGCCACACGCGAGGGATTGCCGCTGGAACGATGGAATCTCTTGCGCAAGCACCTGAAGCCCGCAGCTAAGAAACTGGGACTTTCTGGTGTCACGTGGCATCTTCTGAGGCATAGCCACGCGACGATGCTCGATTCCGTGGGCACACCCATTGGCACGATGCAATCGCTTCTGGGCCACTCCACGCCGGAAATCACGCGCGAGATTTATTTGCACGCGATCCCGGAAGAGCAGCGTCGCGCAGTAGAAAGCGTTGAGAGACTTGTATTTGGACCCAAATGGACCCAAGTTCAGGCTCCGGCGCAACCGGCATCAACAAGATTGAATTGAAAAATCAGGAGTTAGTGGTCGGGGCGTCCGGATTTGAACCGGAGGCCTCCTGCGCCCAAGGCAGGCGCGCTACCAGGCTGCGCTACGCCCCGAAATATCGAACTTCTTCATTCTACCGCAAATTGCGAATATGTCTTCAGCGGTGATCGGCTTCGCTGTCCGAAAAATGCGCCGAAATGCATTCGCCGTGGAACTACAATCTATCGATGGAGCATTTTCGGACGGTGTGACATCGTAGAGCAGCGCACTTAAGGCGTCCCCGAATCTTGAAAGATCGGTGCGGGAGTAGTCATCTTGTCCGTTAGGATTGCTCCCTGCTACACTTGCGCTTCGGTCCGTAGGACTACAGCGTTACTCGATCTACAGCGCCCAGCGAAGATACACCCTAAGTCCGAATAGATAAACAAACAGGAAGGTAGACTCCTAGCAACATTACTGAGAATTCAAAGGAGGCACAATGGCAACTACAAAATTCGCAATCGCACCAATGAAGGCAGCGCAGATTCCCAAGGCCGGTGCCGATTTCGAGATCGTCGAGCGCGAGATTCCCACGCCGGTCCCGGGACAGGTGCGCATCAAAGTGCAGGCCTGTGGCGTCTGCCACAGCGATGTGTTCACGAAAGAAGGCCTTTGGCCCGGAATTCAGTATCCCCGCGTCCCGGGACACGAAGTCGCCGGCATCATCGATGAACTGGGTCCGGACGTTTCCGCATGGAAAAAGGGGCAGCGCGTCGGTGTCGGCTGGCACGGCGGCCATGACGGAACGTGTCTCTCGTGCCGGCGCGGCGATTTTCGCAATTGCCTCAATCAGAAAGTCGCGGGCATCAGTTATGACGGCGGATACCAGCAATACATGGTGGCTCCCGTCGAAGCACTTGCGGCCATACCGGAAAGTTTAAGCGATGTGGACGCAGCGCCGCTGCTCTGCGCCGGAATTACCACCTATAACGCGTTGCGGCACAGCGGCGCCATGCCCGGCGATTTGGTTGCGGTTCTGGGGATCGGCGGCCTCGGTCACCTCGCAATCCAATTCGCGAACAAGTTTGGCTATAAGGTTGCGGCGGTCAGCCGCGGGTCCGAAAACGCGCCACTCGCGAAAAAACTCGGAGCCAGCGTGTACATTGACAGCAAATCGACCAACGCGGCAGAGGCGTTGCAAAAACTGGAAGGCGCACAGGTCATTCTGGCAACCGCCCCAAGCTCGAAAGCGATGTCCGAGCTGATCGACGGCCTGGGGCCGAACGGCAAGCTCGTGGTCATCGGCGCGACAATTGATCCCATTGAGGTCACGCCGATCCAGCTCATTTCCGGTAGCCGAACGATTCAAGGCTGGGCTGCGGGAACACCAGCCGATTCCGAGGACACGTTGCGCTTCGCCGAACAAACCGGCGTGCGCCCCATGATTGAAACCTATCCGCTCGAAAAGGCAGCCGAGGCTTACGCGCGAATGATGAGCGGCAACGCGCAGTTCCGCGTCGTCCTGACGATGTGAAGTCGGCCAAGGCCAAGGAAAGGAACATCCCATGCGATCTGACATTGTTCCGGGAGCTAAGTTCCCCGACTATGAGCTCTCCGACCACACCGCGAAACGCCGGAAGCTCTCCGAATTGCAAGGTCAACATCCCATGGTTCTGGTCCTCAGCCGTGGAGGCTACTGCCCCAAGGACCGCCGCCAGGCGGAAGGGCTTTTGGAACTCCATCGTGAGCTCGAGGTTGCCTATTGCCGCCTTGTCACCATCAGCACGGACAACATCACCGAGACGAATGAATATCGCAGCGGTGTCGGCGCCCACTGGCCTTTCCTCTCCGACGTGGGGCGAATCGTCCAAAAAGATCTCGACATCGCTGAATACACGGATCCTGTTCACAATCCCATGATTCCCCACGTGATTGTCCTCGAGCCCGGTCTTGTCATCTATAAGATCTACAACGGCTACTGGTTCCTAGGGCGGCCCACTCTCGAGGATCTCCGCCAGGACCTGCGTGCCGTTACCAAGAAATGTCGGCCGGACTGGGACATCACAACGCCCGAACTTAAGGCGGCGTGGCAGCAAGGCCGCAAGGAACTCTTCTATCCGTACGGCAAAACGTACGTTCAAACTCTTGGTGAACAGGATTAGCAGCGGTATCGCCATCGGCTCCACGCTCCGCTTCGCGGAAGAGCTGAATCCCGCGTCGGCCTCACTTTGTGACCACCTTTGCTCGGTGAAAACGAAGGCCATTCCGCCCCTTTTTCACTATCGAACCGCTGTTTCATTCGACAACAACCGCATTTGCGGCCTGAGCACGTGAGGTCCGGCAATGTTAGATTAAGTACGGGTGGGTCCATTCATCTCGGATGTGTCGGGATTCTCCTGCCCGGGCCGGACGTAAAGCCGGGGGGCCTCGCGTGATCAATATTCGTCTGCGAACGAAATTTTTGTTGTCGCTCCTGGCGATTTCTGCCGGTTTAACCGCCGCTACGCTCCTCATCGTCAGCTATAGCGTTCGGAAGCGAGTTCGGGAAAACATTCGCGAAGACGTCCGCAACTCCGTAACCAACTATCAGAGCTTCCAGGCGCAACAGGAAGAAGCCCTGACCCGGTCCGCGGCCCTGCTTGCCAACCTGCCAAATGTTCGGGCGCTGATGACCACCGAGGACGCGGCGACCATCGAGGACGCCTCCGCCGATGTGTGGAAATTGAGCGGCAGCGACCTGCTGGTATTGGCGAACCGCACGGGTAACGTCGTTGCGCTGCGTGCGAGCGCAACTGGTCTCGATTCCGGCACCGCGCAGGGGCTCTTGCGCCAGTCGCTCGATCGCAGCGAATCGAAAGGCTGGTGGTTCGGCGGCGGCCATTTGTACGAGGTACGGATCCAGCCGATCTATTTTGGCCCGAATTCACAGAACAATACGGTAGGCCTGCTCGCCGTGGGCCACGAAGTCAATTCTCGCGCCGCGAAAGAATTTGCCAGCGTTGCCTCGAGCGAAGTGGCGTTCAACTTTGAAGGCGCGCCTGTCGCCAGCACGCTGACCCCCGCGCTGCAATCCGAACTCGCGCGGCAGATCCACGATCACGCGCAAGGTTCCTCCGATGGCACGCAAGAAATTCAGCTCGGCTCCGAGCTTTATCTCGCTAAGACCGTGAATCTTTCGCCGGAGGGCGGCCCCCTGGTTTCTCTGACCGTCCTGAAATCCTTTGACAAGGCCACGTTGTTCCTCGGCGAATTGAACCACGTCCTGATGGGCTTGGGTTTATTCAGTATCTTGGCGGGCAGCGCGCTTGTTTTCTGGATTTCGCTTACGTATACAAAGCCCCTGGCAGGCCTCGTTGCCGGCGTTCGCGCCCTGGGACAGGGAGATTTTAGCTATCCGCTCGATACGCGGGGCGGCGATGAAGTCGCGGAAGTCACCGACGCGTTTATCCGGATGCGCGCCAGCCTGAAAAGCACGCAGCAGGAACAAAAGCAACTCGAGGAACGATTGCGGCAGGCCCACAAAATGGAAGCCGTGGGCAGGCTGGCGGGCGGCGTCGCGCACGATTTCAATAATTTGCTTACGATCATCCGTGGCAACAGCGATCTGCTCAAGGATCGCGAAGGCTCGGACTTGTTTCACCAGAAGTGCGTGGACCAGATTCAGAGGGCGTCGGGCCGCGCGGTTTCCATGACGCGCCAGTTGCTGGCCTTCAGCCGCATGCAGGTCTTGCAGCCGCGCGTGATCGACTTGAACGGCGTCGTTTCCGAGTTGGGCAAGATGATCCCGCGCCTGATCGGCGAGCACATCGAGTATTCGTTCTCGCCCGATCCGAAACTTGCTTCCGTAAAAGCCGATCCCGGACAAATCGAGCAGGTGATCTTGAATCTTGCCGCCAACGCGCGCGATGCCATGCCGCGGGGCGGCAAGCTTTCGGTCCTGACGGCAAACGTTTCAGTGGACGAGCGAGAAGCGGTGAAACGACAGCCGATGACTCCAGGCCAATACATCTTGCTCTCCGTCAGCGACACGGGACATGGAATGGACGAGGCAACCAAAACCCACATTTTTGAACCTTTCTTTACGACCAAGGAGCTCGGTAAAGGGACGGGGCTGGGTCTGGCAACGGTCTACGGCATCGTGAAGCAGAGCGGAGGCTATATTTGGGTGGACAGTTCACCCGGCGCGGGCACGACGTTTGAGATCTATCTTCCGCAAGCCGCCGGAAAAGCATCCAATGCCGATCAGGAGGAAAAAAACTCTCCGATCCCGCGCGGAAGCGAGACGGTTCTCGTGGTCGAGGATGAAGCGGGTGTGCGGGAGCTGGCCTGCCAATTCCTGCGCGTCAAAGGATACAACGTTCTCGAAGCCGAAGGGGGCCATGCGGCATTGGACGTTGCCCGCCGCTATACGGGCGCGATTCACCTCCTGCTCAGCGATATGGTCATGCCCAAGATGAGCGGAGGGGAACTCGCTGCGCAACTGAAAGCAATCCGGCCGGACCTCCGCATCGCGTTCATGTCCGGCTATTCCGAATTTTCAAGGGGCGACCTGGGCAAGGGATTTCCCGAAGCACCGGTTCTGCAAAAGCCCTTTTCTCCGGCTTCCCTGGTTGAAATTGTCCGCGAAGCGCTCGCGCAGTCCTTGGCCTCGCCGGCTCGCGAGAATAGCGAACTCCAGGTTACCTAGAGGCCCCGCATTCTGCTCGGGCTTGCCGCCTTGAGGCATTATATTCGGGGCATTCAAGGAGGCAGTCATGCAGGGCATGGGCTACCCTAAATTAACTCTCAGAATTTTTGCGGCCGCCGTTTTTCTGTTTTTGTCCTCGGTTGTAGTACAGGGGCAGGAAGCCCGCAACGCGGCCTCGTCCAATCCATCCGCTTCGGAAGCGCCGGCGGAATTCCGCGCGCTCTCCGACCTGGTTCGCGGCCTCCAAGCCGAGGTGCAGACGCTCAACTCGCAGCTCGGCGATCTGCGAATGGAGCAGGAGCGCGCAAACACCGAGGCGCGCGAGCTTCGCCGGGAATTGGACCTCGTGAAAGCGCAAGGTGCGCCTGCCGCAGGCGGACCGTTGAATTCGTATTCGGCGCCCCCGGCGAAAGAAATTGTGACGCAGTCCGGGCCGACGTCCTCAGTTGCGCCGCCGCTACCGCAGACTTCCGAGGATCGCATCGCAAAATTGGAAGAAGACCAGCAGGTCATGGAAGGCAAGATCAACGACCAGTATCAGACCAAGGTCGAAAGCGGATCGAAGTACCGGTTGCGGCTCTCCGGCATCGTCCTCCTGAATTTGTTCGAGAATCGCGGCACCGTGGACAATCTGGATTTCCCGGAAGTTGCTTTATCGGAGCAGTCGCAGGCGCCGAATGCCTCCGCGGGAGCTTTTGGTGGAACGCTTCGCCAATCGCAAATCAGGCTGCAAGCCTTTGGCCCGGATATCTTAGGCGCGCGCACGAGCGCCGATGTGAATCTCGATTTCGCCGGCGGATTTCCAGACACTCCAAACGGCGCCTGGATGGGTCTTGTTCGAATGCGTACCGCAGTCGTGCGACTGGATTGGACCAACACTTCGATCGTCGCGGGCCAGGACCGCTTGTTTTTTGCCCCGCTGGCCCCCACGTCGCTCGCGACCCTTGCAACCCCGGCGCTCGCCTACTCGGGGAATTTGTGGGGCTGGACGCCACAAGTCCGCGTCGAGCACCGCGTCGTTTTGTCTGACGCTTCGAGTTTCTCCTTTCAGGGAGGAATTCTTGATAGCCTCACCGGCGATACCCCGCCCGATCAGTCTGATCGCTACCCCAGCTGGGGCGAGCAATCGGGCCAGCCTGCATTCGCAGTGCGGATCTCGTGGAGCCACCGGATGTTCGGCCAGGACTTCACCGTCGGAGCCGGCGGATTCTATGGGCGGCAGGACTGGGGATTCAGCCGGAATGTCGATGGCTGGGCCGGTACCGCCGATCTTGAGGCTGCCTCTTGGGAAGGTCTTCGAACTTACCGGCGCATTCTATCGAGGCCGCGCCGTGGGCGGAATGGGCGGCGCGATCGGACAAACCGTTCTGATCAACGGACCGTTTATCACTCCGGCCACGACATTCGGCGGACTGGATTCCATGGGCGGGTGGGCGCAATTGAAATTCAAAGTGAAATCCAATTTTGAGATCAATGGCGCATTTGGCTCGGACAACCCGTTTGCAGGCGAATTGCGGCATTACAATTCCTATTTGCTTTATCCGGAAGGCGCTTATACCCGCAATTGGAGTCCCTTCGTGAATTTCATATACCAAATCCGCTCGGACGTACTATTCTCTACCGAGTATCGGTACCTGAATTCCACGGTACTGGATAGCGGCTCCAACGGCGCGAATCAAGTCAACCTGAGTTTGGGGTACATTTTCTAGTGCAGCGGGTTGAAACAATGCGGCGAATCCTGATCGCTCGCTCTTTTTCTCCGGCGGCGTGCGGCTTGTTGGCGCAGACCAGCTTTGCGCCGGTCACTGTCAAAGTGGAAATCGTGAACCCCCAGGTGGCCAAGAAAGCGCCGTCGCCAAGGATTCGGCCGACTTGTCGAATATCGTGGTCTGGCTGACGGCGCTCGGATCGGGGGAAGGCGCCGTTCCCCCGCCGATGGCGAACCGCCCCGTGCCGCAAATCGCGCAGATCAACAAGAGCTTCGATCCGCACGTCCTGGTCATTCAGGTGGGTACTCCGGTACAATTTCCCAACAAGGATCCGTTCTTGCACAATGTTTTCTCGCTATTCGACGGCAAGCGATTTGACCTGGGATTTTACGAGGCGGGATCCAGCAAAACCGTTCATTTCGACCGTCCCGGCGTAAGCTTTCTATTTTGCAATATTCACCCGGAAATGAGCGGCGCGGTCGTTTCCGTCGACACGCCTTACTTTGGC
>CAWCZV010000010.1:0-1282643 GCA_963800095.1 uncultured Acidobacteriota bacterium | reverse complement strand
CCCCGCCCGGAAAAAGCTTTCGGGCGAGCATGCCGACCTTCCGTCCCTGCTCGATGATCGCCGCTGCGGCAGCATCAGGCTCGGCGGCGAGTTCAGGGTTGCGTACCTGAAAGTAGAGCCGCTTGAGACATTGGCAACCCGCAGCGAATCGGGATTTGCTAAGCCTGACGATCACCGCAGCACCTCCTCTCGCATCGCCTTCACAATATCTCGGAACGCGAGCCAAAAGACGCGCCGTTGACAATTCCCAATGTGCGCAAGCAGGTTGCGCGGGTTCACGCGTTCGCCTTCATGGGTTCGCCCTTCACCAGAGCCTCGCGAAACAAGGCGTACTGCCGATTCGACGCTGGATCGGGGTGCTCGCCGATAAAACCTCGCTTCACAGCCCGCTCAGTGTCACTCAGTTCGGCGAGCGCGTCCCACCATTGCATCCGCACAGCCTCGCAGTTGTATTTGTCGCGTTTTCGGTCCCAATAGCAAAACGTCTTGTGCGCCACAACGAACCTTTTGCAAGCTTTTACGAAATCCGTATCGGTAGGCTGCACGCGAAGCTTGCCGTCCACATGTTCCACTCGGACTCCCCTCAACTCATCGAACATCTTGGCGATCAATTCGTCGTCCCGGTCTTCGTCGGTCATCGCTGCACGCCCTTCCGTCCGGCGCGGTTGCCGAGCCTGTACGCCAGAATCACCAAAATGATCACGAACGCCATCGGCCATCCCCAGCGGCGAGCGTGCGCATGGAGCCGAGTCCGCTCGTCTCCCATCGCCAGTTCTGCTCGTTCCAGACGATGTCTTTGATTTTCTTGTGGTAGATCACGTTCGGACTGAACAGCGTGTAGTACATCTCGTCGCTGTCGATCTCTCTCACCACGCCGATGCCGCCGCCGTTCGCGTCGGAGAACACGGCGATGCGGTCGCCGACCGCGAGCCTTCGCGTCTTAGGGTTTTCCGCGTACCAGCCCTTCCGCTTCTCGACCAGCCACGACAAGCCCTGCTGGCTGTAGCCGTAGTCAGGTATCCACAGCGGAATCGTCTCCTGCCCGACTTTCGCCTCGTGCCCCGTCTGCAAGTAAATATCGACGCCGAATTCCACGAGGGTGTCGAGCCGCTGCTTCGCGTGGTCCATGCGGAACGGGATCATGTTCGCGGGCACGACGAAGTACTTCGGATAAGCGAACTGAGCACGCCATCCGAGCGTGTGGCGATAGAGCCGCCCCCACAGGTGGACTTCACCGTGGATTCCTCGCTGGATGTAGTTGACGTCAATCATGTGCTGCATGCTGATTCCCGCGTACATTCCGCACGTGCAATCGGGGTCGGGGACATGGTGGGCCTGTTTGTCCCAAAACTTCTTCGCCGCCTTGGAACAGGAGGCAGCTTGCATGTCGCGCAAGTCGTCGGCGTGGCGGCACGTGGCTTCGAAGGCGACCTTGGGCGTCCACTTCGCGTGATTCAAAGACGCGATGCCCTCGGTCGTCCAGTTCCACGCCCGGTACGCGACGAACGGCTCGACGTAGGTGTCGGGCACCTTCGCCAAGTCCACGCCGTATCTGGCGTGGGGCAAGGGACGGCTGTTTCGGACGTTAGACCTTCGCGGCATCGGACGTTACCGACTCGGCTTGAGTCCACGGTACAAGAGGTAAAGCAGGGTCGGGCTGAAAGCAGCCACGGTCGCGAAGCACAGGAGCGTCGCTGGCGGCAGGGAATCTTGGCACGCCGATACGTACAGCCCCGCCGTGAAGGCTGCCGTGAACCCGATGAGAAGGCTCGACCAGCCGCTTGTTTTTTCTCCGTCCCTGTGACGGTAGACTCCCCTGACCACGATGAACCAAGCGGTGCTGGCGAGTGCAAAGAGTGCAGTGCCCAAGAGCGGAGCGCGGAGAAGGACGTCGGCCAAGCCGCCCAAGTCCCTCGCGACCACGAGCAGCATGGTCACAGCCAGCAGCAGCAACGCGCCCAAGACGACGAACGGGTAGACCGCAAGAGGGATGCGGTGAGCCTGCACAACCTCCATGTAACGATGGAGCGGGTCGATCTTGCCTACCGCGTACTGGAGCAGTACCAGCCCGCACAGCAGGGGAAAGGACAGTGTGAACAGCATCACTTTCACCGCCGCGAAAAGGAACCTAAACGGCGCAGCCAACATGTGCAGGTCGGCTGCGATGCTTTCGATTTTGCTTGTGTTGTCCATTCGTCCCTCGCTCATAGCCTTGTCGGCATCGCTAGAACAGCGGGAAGGCGGTGCCTTCGGTGCCCGCAACCGGGGACACTGTCGCGCCCTCGGCCGCAGGGACTTCCTCTGCCACGGGGATTTCGACGGTCACGGGCTGTTCCGCTGGCTGTTCCGTCTCCCAGCGCAAGGGCGCGGGCGGAGACAACGGTTGGCTGTCGATGACCTCAAGAGGCCTGCCGATCTCGCACATTTTCCTTTCCTCCTTTGTTGATGGAGGCTATCAAGCGCACAGTGCCTTTGCGGTTCGCGCCTTAGCCGCAGCGTGGACCGTTCCCACCGACAGACCTAGCTTGCGTGCGATTGTGCGCCATGAATCACCCGACGCTCTCAGGGACTCGATCTGTGTCATGTCAAGCTCCACTCGCGGTCTGCCCAGCGTCTTCCCCTTCGCACGTGCGTTCCGAAGCCCTGCCCGCACGCGCTCCGCGATCAGGTTCCGCTCACCCTCGGCGACCGCTCCCAATATCGTGAAAACGAGCTTGCCCGTAGGAGTGCTGGTGTCCACTTGCTCGCAAAGCGAAACGAACTGGATGTCGAGGGCGTTGAAGGTCTCCAGTGCCCGGCACAGGTGCGATACGGATCGTGAAAAACGGTCGAATCGCCAGCAAACGACCACATCAAAACGGCGAGCGTGCGCGTCGCGCATGAGGCGATTCAACTGAGGGCGGGAGTCTTTCTTCCCCGAGACGCCGACGTCCGAGTAAGAGTCAAAAACTTCCCATCCTCGTCGCTGACAGTACTCGCCCAGTTCTCGTGTCTGCATCGCTGGGTCTTGTCCGTGACCCACCGTGGAGACCCTCGAATACACGGCAGCCATGATTTTCTGAGGGCCGCCATCGCGAACAACTTGTAATCCCATCAGGACTCCTTTCATTCCCAACCTGTTTGCGAAACCCGTTCAAAAACCCCATGCGGGGCGTTCAGCGAGTCGCTCCAGCGTCAGGTAGACCCGATCCCTCCCAGCTTACGAGAAGTGCTCAGAACTACCCGCCTGCCGCCTGCCACTCATGCGCATCCCGCAACGCCGCTTCGAAGCAGGGCTTGCACATGCCGCCAGTCTCGCCGCCGTCGCCTTGCGTAAATCGGTGAGCACAGGAAGGGCACATGAACTCGATTCCAGTCGGAGGGTGACCTTGAGGGTTGGGTTGGAGCGGGGCGGCTTCCGTTCCGCACCGAACGCATTTCTCGCCGAGGAGTTCGTTGCACTGCACGCACACACGGGTCACGACTGCCCCCAAATGAGCCGCAAGAACTGGGTGGGACTTGCGATTGCTGCTAAGACCGCGAACGGAAACGGGGGCGTGAATGCGAGAGGACGGACGACTGATAGAATCAGCGTAGCCATTGCAGCCTCCTAAACAGGTTGCTGTGGTCAGGGGCGTCAGGCGGCTCCAACCGCCGGGCGTCCCGCTTACTTCAATTCCTTGGCGCGTTCCTTTAGGTACCGATCAATCGCCCGTCGGATCAGTTCGGCAAGCGGGGCACCCGTCTTGTCGGACAGCTTTTGCAGCTTCTCGATCTGCTCCTCCTTGAGGAAGAGGGCCGTCCGTTTCATGGTCACATGATGCCATACAGGCATATATAGGGCAATAGGCCGTTGGGTCTAGAACGGGTGAGCAGGTTGCCCCCAAGCACTGAAGAGGTTTGGTTGAGGGGACTGGTTTTCTCAGCCAAATATTGCACGACGTTGCCGGACTCGCTGTTCGCCCGAACCTGCGGATTTCCGTGTGAAGTTGTTCCGCCCTTCCAATGCGGTTCCGAGAAAACGTGGCGGCTCCCGAAGACTGTCGTTTTTGCTTCCTAAACCAATTGGCTGCCTTCTAAGCAGAGGGTCGGGGGTTCGAATCCCTCCGGGCGCGCCACTCTTTTCCAGAAAACAGGTGAATTGTGATGGACATCTCCGGTTTGGCGATGGAAACTTACGCCGAAATCTCCAACGCGGCATGAGGTATTCAATATGCGACTTCGGTTCGCTGCTTCGATCGTTGCAGTTCTAGCCTTTTCGTCGATGATGATTGCGCAGACCGGCAAGCCATCGGAAGCGGAAAAAAATCAGGCAGTGCCGCCCGCCCTCTCGCATGATCTGTCTGGAGTGTGGATGCAATATCCCTCCGGCGCCGGGCCTGGAATCCCTGGAATGAATGCCGTCGATGAAAAGATGCGCCCTCCCTTGACGGCTTGGGGACAGGCGAAATTCGATGCCGCGAAACCCGTAACGGGCCCCAGGGCTGTTCCAGGCGAGGAAGGTAATCCATCCTTGCGCTGCGAGCCGGACAGTCCTCCGAGGCTTCTTATTCTTCCCAACCCATTTGAGATCGTTCAGATTCCCGGCAGAGTGTTCATGTTCTTCGAGGAGTATCACGCTTGGCGCACCATCTGGGCGGACGGGCGGGAGCTTCCCAAGAATCCTGATCCCTCTTGGCTGGGGTACTCGGTTGGAAAGTGGGAGGGAGACACTTTCGTCGTAGACACCGTTGGTTTTAACGACAAGGTTTGGGTCGACGGCTTTGGTAATCCGCGCAGCGAACAGATGCACTTGACGGAGCGTTACCGGCGATTGAATCATGACACTTTGGAAATGCAAATCACTATGGACGACCCCAAGGCGTACACGAAGCCCTGGGTAAGTCCCCCCAAGCTCCACAAACTGGAGCCCGGCTGGGAACTTTCAGAGTGGTTCTGCGTCCAGGACGAGCACAACGCCTATGACGAATCGGTTCGAAAACCCGCCGGCGTTGCGCCCGCAAAAAAGTAATCTTCTTTTTTAACTATGAGATGAAGCCATCTCATATATAGGCATTGTGGGTCGCGGCTTCAGGCGCGACACTAAGGCACCAAGAAAATGCGGGCTTTAGCACCTGGCGGCTTGGCGAGTTTAGGTGACTTTTAATTTATGGGATGATTTCATTTTATTGTCCCCCCTAGACTGGGCGGCGTGCAACGCCCCACGCAACAGCGACCTTTACTGCCGCTTCCAAATTGACCACGGTTCTTGTAGCAACCTCTCACGCGGCGTAACATGACCCCACTCAAGCCATGAAATATACGAGACGCGATTTCATCAAGGCCGGCGCGGTCGTTGGCGCAGCGGCCGGCATTTCGGAATTTGCCGCCTTTCCGTCGCGCCCCATAGCCGCTGTAGAATCCCCTAGCATGGTAACTTTCACCGAATGGCTGCAAGCGGATCGTGAGACTCGAAAGCGCGGATTAGATCTCTGCCTGCAGCGCATCCGGGAACTCGAGCCGTCGATTCACGCCTGGGTCCAGGTGAAGCCCGAGAGGCCCACGGCGGACGGACCGCTCTCGGAAATTCCGTTTGGCGCCAAAGACATCATCGAGACACAGGGTATGGCGACCGAATACGGCTCGCCACTTTACAAGGGCCGCGTCGGCTCCGCGGACGCCGCAATCATTCGGGAGATGCGCAGCCGCGGGGCGATCCTGCTCGGCAAAACTGTAACCACTGCGTTTGCGTACCGGACAGCTGGGCCTACGCGGAACCCGCGAAACCTCGAACACACTCCAGGCGGCAGCTCGAGCGGTTCGGCCGCGGCGGTCGCCGCGGGTATGGTGCCCTTCACGATTGGGGAGCAAACGAAAGGCTCGATGATCCGGCCCGCCTCTTACTGCGGCATTACCGGATTCAAGCCGACTTATGACCTTCTGCCCACAGAGGGTATGTTGCCCTTGTCCAAGAGCCTGGACACCCTCGGCCTTTTCACGCACACGCCAGCGGACATGCTGGCGCTCTGGAAAGCGCTGGGACATCCTGTTGGCAGCGAAGAACAATTCGCGTTCGGAGCGCCCGTACCGATTCCTGATTGCGATCCGGAAATGGCGAATGCTTTCCGACAGGCGTTGTCGTTGCTGCGCCGTTCGGGCGTCACCATCAAGACTGTCGATATTTCCGCGTTTCTCAAGAAACTCGACGAAGCGAATGACGTGGAAATGTTTTACGAGGGCGCTCGATTCCATGAGGCGCGCCTGAAGGAGTTTGGCGACCGGCTGGACCAGCCGCTGGCGAACTTGATCCGCGATGGTCTGAAGATTTCCTCGGAACGGTACGAAGAGGCCAGGCGATACCTCGCGGAGAGCAGGCTTCGAATGGCGGAGATCTTCAAGGCCACGCCGGTGATTCTCTCGCCCGCCGCGACTGGACCCGCGCCCCTGGGCCTATCCAACACAGGCGATCCGAGAATGAACGCGCCCTGGACGGCCCTTGGAACGCCGACCGTGTCGATCCCCATGCCGATTGCAAGTGGACTCCCGCTCGGATTACAGCTCACCGCCGATCTCCGGCAAGATGCGAGAATTCTTCAAGCGGCGCTTCTGCTGCAAGAGCGTTTCAATGCCGGACCAAAAATACCGCCGGCATAGAGATGGGAATTTCAGTAGGCAGAGTAGGGACCTGTCCCTCCGGGCGTGCTCTTCCCCTCGATAGCCGTAAACACGTTGCGGCCGAAGAAGAACGGCAATCCAAGGTCAACCATGCCGGACAGGGGTCCAGCAAGGTCGTTGACCGCGGCGTTATCGCTTATGCCGTTGTTTAGAAGGACGTTGGCATCCCCCACGACGAATGAGGCCGAGGCGCTGGCTCCGTTCGTCCCCGATTGCGCTGTAATTACAATGGGAATGGTCTGGTTCGATGTCGGACAGTACAAGTAATTGTAGTTTACGTTCGTGCAGACAGGCAGTCCCGTTGTGGCCATATCGAGAAAGTAGAGGCCATTGGAGCCGCTATCGAGAAACCCCGGATACGTAGTGCCACTATAAGCGATGTTGAAATCGCCGAAATCATCGGTTCCAAAAACGGTCGCGCCTCCCAGGCCGTTGTTGGATTGCGTCCCGATCCCAAAAATGAGCGAGCCGTTGAGCGTGGCTGCCGGGGTGGAGACCGAAGCCAGCTCGATAATCGTTCCATTATTGTCCGTTGCGAAGGATGCCACCGGGTTCTGTACCTGTTCGGCAATGCTTTCCGCGGTATCGGCGCAAGTTTGTGCCGTGGGGCAATCATAATACGCACCCGGCGTGACCGACGCGCAGACCGCGCCGCAATCCGGAATCGACTGGCCGATTCCGAGCAAGCCGTTGGCGCCGAATTCCTGCACCGTGTCCATGGTCATGCCTGGGCAGTCGCCGGGCACCGTCGGAAAACTGGCGGATCCGATCACCTGGATCTGCATGGAGCTAGCCGCTTCGCCGGCAATCTTCACGTCGGCGGTCTGAACAGGACCCCATAGGGTGCCGCCGGCGAACTGGGCGCACTCCGTAATGGGATTGCCGCCGCTGGTCTGCTGCGTCAGGTTGATCGAAAGCGCGGAGGACATGATTCTCAGGCCGGAAGATCCGGTGTCGATCAGAATTCCGCTGATGGTCTGGCAAGTGCTGGTGCCCGGCGTGCAAACCATTACGCTGGTGAAAGCGCCGTCCGGAATTTCTTCTTCAGGTCCCCCATTCACCGAAATGGGCTGCACGTTGTTCGTTGTCCCACCGCCACCGCCGCCGCCCGAGTTCGAGTTCGACGGACTGGAAGAGCCGCAGCCGAAAGTCCACGTCAGTGCCGCGGTCACCGCAAAAGCCAAAATGATTCGGGAACGCAGCGCTCTCATCGGATCTCCTCGGCGCGCATGCCCGCGGGCGCACTCTGGGGTAGATAGACTTTTCCGAACAAGGCGCCCATGTGGCCGCCCATTTGTACGTTGAGACCGTTCAACTGAATAACGACCGGGCCCAGGCCATGATGCTTTGCGCGGTGCGCCTGCACGGCTTGAGCGAACTGATCGTAGTACGCGCCGAGCACCTGATGCAGGTCGGGGTGGGCGCGGCCTTGCCAGGTCACGGCGAAAACGGCTCCCGAGGGCAAGGCGTATTCGCGGACCGTGATTCCGTTTGCAGCTTGAATTTCGTGGACGGTGTAGCTGTCCTTGGTGGTCGATTGCAGAGAACCTTGCAGTTTCGCTTGGTCGTCACGAACCGACGCCATATCTCCGCCGAGGGAAGCGCTCGCTGGAAAACAGGGAGCAAGCGCTGTGACCGTGATCGCTATTGCAGACAGCATTCTCATTTTCATGGAGTGGGCACCAATCCAGGCTGGGGTTCCTAGTAAACATCAGCCAACTAAGATGCAGAATCGCACGTTTGCGCTGGCATGCTGAGTATCAAAAAGGAGGGACTGTGACTCGGCAGTCACCTGTCCCTCCGTTCATTGAGCTGGTGAGGCTAGGAAGGTGAAAGTGAGTCCGGCACGCCTTGTTGAAAACCACCACCCGCTGCGCGAAAACCACCGGTCGTCCGGCCATTGAGCCTGGCCGCGAATCGTTCTGCTTCTGTGCAACTAACTGATACTAAGTGACTTATAGAATTCTGGGAGTACGCGGGCGCTTTTGGCATCGGCCATGCACTATTCGCTATCGAAGGAATTGAAGGTAGGAAATGGAAGTGAAAAGGAGACGAACGATGACTCGCTATTGGAAATACTCCGCGATGATGCTTCTGGCGCTGGCGATATTCGTGCCCGTTGCGTCGGCTCACCCCCGCGTCTTCATCGGCGGTTACTTTGGGCCCGGGTTCTATGGACCGGCGTATTACGGCTGGTATGGCCCGGCCTATTTCGCCCCTTACGGCGAAGTGCAGGCTCCGTACGTGGGGAAAGTGAAATTTGACACCAAGATGAAGGACGCGAGCGTGTATGTCGATGGCGGCTACGCAGGGACAGTCCGGGATCTGGGGACCTTTGCTCTGCGCCCGGGTACGCATAACATCGAGCTTCGCGAACCGTCCGGCCAGACTATTTTTCAGGAAAAGGTCGATGTGCTGGCCGGCAAGACAACCAAACTCGCTGCCTGATTGGGCGGGATTTATTCACGAGCAATGCACGGAAGGCCGGACCGGCGGAGCGGTCCGGCCTTTAATCATTTAGGGGACTAAAGCCCTTTGGATTGGGCTTATACAGCGTTCCCCTGAGGATCAGCGGGCAACTTTATGCGCCAAGGCAGTGTTCTTATGATATGGCCAGCTCAAAGGGGCTAGAAGTGTGGGCAGAAATCAAATGGACAAGGCTTGGGATTCTCCTCTTCTTCCTAATGGCCGGGCTCACGACAGAGGCACATGCAAATGTTACTGTCCTTCTCGAAGAGCCCTATAGCTACGACGGAGCCCTTGCTGGAACGGGCCACACCGCGGTTTACATGACGCGTGTCTGCGCCGAGACTCCGGTCACACTGCGTCGATGCCATCCCGGTGAGCACGGCGTAGTCATCAGCCGCTACACGCGAATCGCCGGTTACGACTGGGTCGCGATCCCGCTCGTTCCCTACCTGTACGCCGTCGAAAATCCGGAGGATGTCCCTCTCTACGCGGACCCGAAGCTGGTGGCATTTCTTCGCGATCAATATCGGCGCGCGCATTTGGAAGACATCGCGCCGGATGCCCCGGACGGCGAAATGCCCAAGGGAGACTGGTACCAGTTAGTTGGCTCGTCCTACGACCGCACGAATTATGGCTTCGAGATCGAAACCACGCCGGAACAAGATGACGCTCTCATCGCCCGGCTCAATTCCCGGCCGAATCGCGCATCCTACAAAGTCGTTTCCCGCAACTGCGCTGACTTCGTTCGCGACGTACTCGACTTCTACTACCCCAAGTCGGTTTCGCGCGGCGCCGTCGCTGACCTCTTCGTCAGCACACCGAAACATGCCGCGAAGTCGCTGGTGAGGTACACCCGTCGCCATCCGGATTTGGAATTCACGCGCTTTGTGATTCCCCAGGTTCCCGGCAGCGTGAAGCGCAGCCGGCCGGTTCGCGGCGTTCTCGAGTCGGTCTTCCGGGCAAAAAAATATGTTGTGGTTCTTGCCGCGTTCCACCCATTCGTTGCCGGAGGGGTTGTTGCCGTCGATCTGGTCGGTGACAGGTTTAATCCCGCCCGAAATACGATCGTTTTTAATTTGGCGGGCGAACCCCAGGATCCGCCAACAAATGAGGAGAAGCGCACCTACCTTAAGGAATTACAAACCGTGGCAGCGGACAACGCGGATAGGGATGCAAGCTCCGGCGAAATCACGTGGCGAAAATTCGTGGAGAGGGCCCAGCCTGAATTCGACGCAGAACGGCAACCGGTTCTGAGAGCCCCCGACGGGAACGATACCGTGGAACTGGGTGTTACGCGAAGAGACCTACGAGCTGATGACGCTCCCCGGGAACTGCAAGAGGGGCTCATGATGTCTCGCATGAAGCAGACTCTGGCGCATAGCCGCGCTCCCAGAATATCGAGCGAAGAATTGCACGAGGATTGGCAGTTGCTGGAAAAAATCGATGAGGCCGGTCAAGAGAAACTCACCAAGAAGTCAGATCAGGGAAATCAGGCCAGAAGTAAAAGTTCGGAGCGGACTTCCGATTGAGGCGGCCGGGCGGAAGCGTCCTTGTTCTCACCAAATCGTCTGAACCGTTCTCGACCGGCGGATCGCCCGGTCGGCGGTAAGCAAGGATAGCCCCTCGACCAGAGCGGTAGCCGCGATGACGCGATCTGCGGGATCTTTGGGATAGGTCGCCGGCAGTCCCATGGCGCGGGCGCATGTCCTGCCACTGATTGGGAGAACCACGAACCGAGACTCGACTTCCTGCAGGAAGGATTCCAGGCTGATGTCGAGGTGGATCCGTCCCTTCGTTGCGAGGGTGGCCAACTCCAACAAAGTGATATCGGAAATTGCCAAGCCGTCCGCATTCTTGCGCGCTTCGTCGATTGCAGCCCTGGCCTTCCGGGAGATCCGTTCCTGCTCAAAGGCCAGCCAGGCCACGACATGCGTATCCACGAGAATCACTTGAGCTCGCCCCACTCATCCGGAGAAAGCGCGGGGGAAACAACGTCTCCTGTCACGGCTCCCTTGCCCTTGAGGAAATTATAAATCTCGTCCGTCTCGCTGTTGACGGGGACGAGCTTTGCCACGGGCTTGCCGTGCTTGGTGATGACGACCGTCTCGTGCTTGGCCTGAACGTCGTCCATGACCGCCAGGCAATTGGTCTTGAAAGAGCCCGCTGCCATCTTCTTCATATCCATCCTCCCTAGGAACCATAGTCATTATACCATGGTCATATCTGTCTTAGCCGGAAAACCTGTAACTCCAACGCCCTGTACTCGTGCAAGGGGGATCCATCCCCTCGAAACCTGCCGCGCAATGTTGAGGATTGACAGGGGGCCTGCAAGGTTCTTAAAATCGTCCCTCGCAAACTAAATCTACGGCTATGCAACTGTTTTTGTTTCCTATGCGTCTGTCTCTAAGAGAATCCTTATGATTACGGTAAACGGACTCACGAAAAAGTACGCACACACGACCGCTGTGGACCAGATCTCCTTCCAGGTCCAGCGCGGCCAGATCGTCGGGTTCCTCGGCCCTAACGGCGCCGGTAAAACGACGACGATGCGCATGCTCACCTGCTTCCTGACTCCAACGAGCGGCACAGCTACGGTGGCCGGGTTCGACATCCTCGAACAGCCCCTCGAAGTGAAGAAGCGCATCGGCTACCTTCCCGAGACTCCCCCGGTTTACCCGGAGATGCGAATCGCCGAGTACCTGGCGTTTGTCGGCCAGCTCAAAGGGCTGTCCGGAACGGACTTGCGCGCCCGCGTGGACTACGCCTGCGAGCGCTGCGCGGTCGCGGACGTTCGAGACAAGATCATCGGAAAGCTTTCGAAAGGGTACCGGCAGCGCGTGGGCCTCGCCCAGGCGATCATTCACAATCCCGATGTCTTAGTCCTCGACGAGCCGACGGCGGGGCTCGATCCCAAGCAGATCAATGAAACGCGCGACCTGATCAAGAGCCTCGCGGGAGATCACACCATCATTCTGAGCACGCACATCCTGCCGGAAGTCAGCCAGACGTGCGAGCAGGTCATCATCATCAATAAGGGCAAGATCGTGGCCACCGATTCGGTGAGCAATCTCCAGCAGCGCGCGCGCTCGGGAGAATCCGTCCTGGTCGAAGTCGCGGGCCGCAACGGCAGCCTGGACCCCGCGGCAGTGCAGCGCAAGCTCGAGCAGATTGCAGGAGTAAGCCGCGTAGTCGCCAAGGCAGACGGCCAGAAGCGCGTCATTTTTGAAGTCGAGGCCACCAAGAACCGCGGCGTCCGGGGCGACGTGGCCCGCGCCGTAGTCGAAGCGGGGTGGGATTTGAACGAGCTTCGGCCCGCCGCACTGAGCCTGGAAGAAATCTTCCTCCAACTGACCGGAACGGAAGCGCCCGCGGAAATGGAAGCCGTGGCCGCGGGGGGATCGAATCAATGAGAAATATTTGGATCATTTGCCGGAAGGAACTTCGCAGCTACTTCGTATCTCCGGTCGCGTACATCTTGCTCGTCATGTTCGCCGTCATTTTCGGTTTCTTCTTCTGGAATTCCGTGGGCTATTTCGTGAATATGGCCATGGAAGCCACGCTGGAAGGCGAGCAATTTCCGATGAACATCAACGAGCAGGTGGTGCGGCCGCTGCTTGCCAATATCAACGTGGTTGGTCTATTTTTCATCCCATTGATCACGATGCGCCTGTTTGCGGAGGAGAAGCGCAGCGGCACGATTGAACTGCTGGCGACCTCGCCCATTACCGACGTGCAAGTGATCACCGGGAAATGGCTTTCCGCGTTGATCATGTACTCCTTGATGCTGCTATCAACCGTGCTGGACATCCTGTTCCTGTTCCGCTACGGCAATCCCGATTGGAAGCCGCTGGCCATCGGGTATCTGGGGCTGCTCTTGCAGGCGGGCGGCTTGCTCGCCATTGGAACATTTATTTCCACGCTGACGCGAAACCAAATCATCGCCGGAGCCGTGACGTTCGGCGTCTGCCTGATGCTTTGGGTGCTGGGCTGGGTCAGCCAATATGAAAACGCGACGTGGGCGCAGGTGCTCTCCTATATGTGCGTGATCACGCACTTTGATTCGTTCGCCAAAGGCTTGCTGGACACGAAGGACGTCATCTTTGACGTCACGGTAATTTTCCTGGGATTGTTTTTTACGGCGCGCTCGATGGAATCGATGCGGTGGAGGTCGTAAGTGAATCGCAAGTGGATGGAAGCACGGCAAACCAAGTATGCGGCGTATGTGACGTTCTATATCCTCGTGATCCTGTGCATCGTTTCGGTGGCCAACAGTCTGGCCAACCGCTACAACAAGTCCTACGACTCAACGTCAAATAAACGGTACAGCCTCTCCGACCAGACCGCCAAGATCGTGAAGGGGCTGGCGCAACCCATTTCGATCACCTACTTCGACAAGACGTCCGCTTTCCAAACCGGCAAGGACTTGCTGGACCGCTACGCGACGCTTTCGCCCAAGGTCAAACTCGAATACGTCGATCCAGACAAGAATCCGCAGGCGGCGCGCGCCGCGGGCATCACCAAGTACGGCACCACGGTCGTGCAAATTGGCGCGAAAAAAGAAGACGCCAAGAGCATGACCGAGGAAGACGTAACCGGAGCGATCATACGGGACCTCAAGAGCGATACGCGCAACGTTTGCTTCGTGACGGGCAGCGGGGAACGCCAGATCGACGACACGGATCGCCCGGGCCTTTCGCATCTCAAGGATTTATTGAGCAAGGATGATTACACCAGCAAGTCCATCAGCCTGCTTGAGAAGGCGGAAGTTCCCGCGGATTGCACGGTACTCGTGGTCGGCGGTCCCAAGAGCGATTACCAGCAGCCCGAAGTCGACGCCATCAAGAAATATGTCGAAGGCGGCGGGCGCGCCATGTTCCTGCTGGACCCGCCCCTCAAGATCGGGCGTCCCACCGCGGATAACGAAGCGCTTGACAATGTCTTGCAGAGTTGGGGCGTCAGCGTAGAAAAAAATCTTCTACTGGACCTGAGCCCCGTGGGCCAATTGTTTGGAGTTGGCCCGACAATCGCTTTGGTATCCACCTACGATCCGCACCCCATCGTGAACGAAATGAAAGGCACCGCCACGGGGTTCCCGCTATCTCGTTCCCTGACGATCAAGAACACGGACAAGACAACGGTTCAGAAGCTGTTTGAGTCCTCGGATTCGAGCTTGGCGACGACCAAACTCGACACGCCGAACGTGAATCCCAACGATCCGAAGAACACGCATGGCCCGCTAACCCTCGCCGCCGCCGGAACGTACAAAACCGACAAGGAAAATTCAGAGGGACGTTTTGTCGTGGTCGGGAGTTCCTCTTGGGTCGCGAATTCCTTCCTCTCGTTCAATGGCAACAGCGACCTGGCGATGAACGCGATGAATTGGCTTTCCTCGGATGAAGACTTGATTTCCATCCGGCCGAAACCGCCGGAGGATCGCAAGGTCAACATGACCGGGGCGCAATTTAACTGGGTCCGCCTCAGCAGCCAGTTCCTCCTGCCGGGAGCGCTCTTGCTGGCGGGTCTCTCCGTGTGGTGGCGGAGGAGATAGCGGCCGCTTCGATTTCATTCATTTCACCGCGAGACAAAAACATGATGAAGATGCGACAACTCCTCGTGGCGACCGTTGTGCTGGCAGCGCTCGCCGCGACACTGTTTTGGTCAAACCATCGCAAGCCCGCGAACGATACCGTGACCGCCGCGCCGAGCGCGACAAACGCCAAGGTTATTTCCCTGACTCAAGATGATATTTCCAAGCTGGAAGTAAAGAAAAAGGACGGCGACGACGTCGTTCTGAACCGAGCCGGCGCATCGAATTGGAAAATCACTTCGCCAAAATCATTGGTCGCCGATCAGGACTCCGTTTCAACGATTCTTTACAATTTGTCGCCGATGGATGGCGCCACACTCATCGAGGAAAAACCCGCCGACCTGAAGCAATTCGGCCTGGCGGAGCCCGAGGCCCAGGTAACCGCCACCGGTAAAGACGGAAAGACGCATACCATCCTGGTCGGCGACGAGACTCCCACGGGCGACTCCGCGTACGTCATGGTTTCCGGCGAATCCAAAGTGTATTCAGTTCCCAAGAATACGAAGACAAATTTGGACAAGGGCCTGAAAGACCTGCGCGACAAACGCCTCATGCCTGTCGATTTCGACAAGCTGGCCGGCGTGGAAATCAGCGGAGCGAAATTGCACATGACTTTTGGCTCCAGCGATGGACAGTGGACCGTGCGCAGTCCCGCGAATTTGCGCGGCGACACTTCCAAGATGGAAACGATCATCGAAAAATTGCGCACGGCCACCATGGACCCAAGCACCTCGGACGCGGATATGAAGAAGGCCGCTTCCCTGTTTGCCGCCGGCGCACCGATCGCCACGTTGAAGGCCACGGACGCCTCCGGCTCGCAGGAGCTGCAGATTCGCAAAGCCGCGGACGGCTACTACGCCAAAACGACCGCGATGGACGGCGTGTATAAAGTGCCGAATGAGCTCGGCGACGCGGTCAACAAGGATGCGGAGGATTTTCGCGAGAAGAGGGTCTTCGATTTCGCGGACCAGGATCCGGACAAGGTGGAACTGCACGACGGGTCGAAGGCATATTTCCTGACGCGCAGCGGCGAGGACTGGTGGTCGGACGGGAAAAAGATGGATCCATTGAGCGTGCAGGAATTCTTGCGCTCGATCCGCACGCTGACGGCTACGAAATTTGCTACGGCCGGATTTTCGAGCCCGGCCTTATCCGTGACGGCGACCTCCAAGGACGGCAAGCGCGTTGAAAAAGTGGACATTTCTAAGAGTGGAAGCGGTTACCTCGCGAAGAGAGCGGATGGGCCTGCGCTGTTTGAGTTGGACGCGAAGGCTGTGGAAGACATACAAAAGGCCGCGGGCGAATTGAAACCGGCCGAAGTTCCTCCTGCCAAAAAATAAATCAGCCTCCGGTAAAAAGGAGTAGCACAGGCTTCACAGGCTGCGGAAAAGCCGGGTAGCACAGCCACTCTTGGCTGTGTGCCTTTGTTAAGTGCTGGAAAAACCACACAGCCAAGAGTGGCTGTGCTACTTAATTCCAAACCGCCCTTACTAGCTCGGGTACCAGTCCAGCAAGCGCACATCGATGCCCGTGCCGTCCAGCGCCTTCTTAAACACCATCGTGTCTTGTCCCTTATAGTGATACGGGATGGCCACCTTGGGATGAAACGCCTTGACCGCATCGGCGGCTTCTTCCGGCGTCATGGTGTAGGGCAGGTTCATGCAGATGAATGCGACATCGATGTTCTTGAGCGCGCGCATTTCGGGAATGCCTTCGGTGTCTCCCGAAAAGTAGAAGCGCTTGCCGCCGTAGGTGAGCACGTAGCCGTTGCCGCGCCCTTTTTCGTGAAACACCATGCCAGGCTTGGGGCCGCGCGTCGCCGTCGTGTTGTACATGGGGATGGCTTCGATCGTCCACGCGCCCCAGGTTGTCTTCTCGCCGTTGCCGATGACCTTGGCGGTCGTCACGGTCTTGGCGACCGCGGCCGGGGCGATGATCTCGGTGCCGGCCTTGCTTTCGGCCTTGATCAGATCCGGATCCAGATGGTCGCCATGAATATCCGTAATCAAGATCAGGTCGGCTTGCGGCAGCCCGGCAAAATTGGCCGGCTTGGCCGGATCGACGATGATGATCTTTCCGCCGGCTTCGATTTCCAGCGACGCGTGATACACCGGCGTAATCTTCACTGGTCCCGCGGAGGTATCGAACGTCTGAACCGGCCGCGCCTTCTGCGCATGCGCGCCCGCCGCGAACGAGAACATGCCGGCGCAAGCAAGAATACTAAGAATCGATTTCATATTTCACTCCTATGGGGTTTTCCACCCTAAGCGAGCGGAATCTTAGCACGCGTGCCGCGGGCCATACAATCCTGATCGTCCGTGTCCTTCGTTGCGCCGGCATCATGCCGGCCGTGTTCAGGCTGAGTATTGAGGCACGGAGCCGGCCCCTCTTGCATCGGGACAAGCGGGACGCCGGCGCTACGATAACCATCGAGCCGCTGCAGTTTTTTTGAAAATTGGCTACTGCCCGTACCTGATACCGCGGTCAGGGGATAGTGCAATCCTGCCCGAATTCCTGGTGCAGATCCTACCTGTACCAAAGGACAGCTAGCTCTTTCGCAATCCTTTGCGCGCCGCCACGCGCGGCACTCTTCCTGCGCGTACAATGGAAGGAAGTGTCCTGGGCCAAATCCCCATCGGAGCGAGACGACACAATGAGCGACACCCCCTACACCGTGGCTCGAACGACTCCGCGTTTCGCGTTCATCGCCGAAGCCGAAATCACTGGAATGAGAGGTCACGCGCGTGTCTCGGAATTGAGCGCGCGCGGGTGCTACATCGATTCGATCAACCCGCTTCCCAAAGATACTGACGTGCACATTCGCATTCGCTACGGCTGCAGCACCTGCGAGTTTTCCGGCACGGTCATCTACACGCATGCCGGCTTCGGCATGGGCGTGGTTTTCGGAGGGTTGACCGCCGAGCAACGCTCCACGCTGGACGTTTGGCTGGACGAGCTCGCGCGAAAATTGGATTGACTCAAAGCAGCGTTCCGCAACAAATTCCAAAATCACTCAGCTGAACAGTTTTGCGCCAATTTACTCACGAAGTGGGTTCTAGTAGGACAGCCACTCTTGGCTGTCCGCTTTGGCCTCGCCGAAAACGCACTGGACAGCCAAGAGTGGCTCTCCTACAAAGTGCATGGTGTTGCTTGACGTCCGCTTTCGCCTTCGATACTGTTGCGCTGCTTCTCGAACAAATGAACAAACTTCTCTGCGATTATCAAACGAGGAAATAATTCGACATGCCCGCTTCCTATCGCGCGCAACACATCGGCAGTTTGCTTCGCCCGCCGTACTTGCTGCAGGCTCGCGCGGCGTATGCCGCGGGCATCCTCCCCCTGGAGGAGCTTCGCGCCGCCGAAGACCGCGCGATTCTTGAAGTCCTCGAAAAGCAACGCCAAATAGGATTGGACGTGGTCACCGACGGCGAAATGCGGCGAGGCTCCTGGCTCACCGACATGGCGGAAGCGGTCGAGGGCTTCGTTTCCGAACGCGTGCCCCTGGAATGGAAAGGGCCGGGCGGAGGCGTGGAAGGGAGCACGGCGATGGCCGCCGGAGCGAAACTCCGGAAGCTGCGAAAAATGACAGGGCACGAAGTTCCCTTCTTGAAGAAGCACGCGCACGGGCCGTTCAAAGTGACTCTGCCCGCGCCTTCGAATTTCATGCTGGCGAGTTATAAGACCGGAATCACCGATAAATTCTATCCAACGCACGCCGACCTGCTGAAAGATCTCGTGGAAATCGTTCGCGACGATGTGAAATGGCTGCTCTCGGAAGGCGTCCAGTATATTCAGTTCGACGCGCCGTTTTACTCCCACTACCTCGATCCGCTGCAACGGGCGAAAATGAGGCAGGCGGGCCGGAACCCGGACAAGGAACTTGAAAACGCGGTGGCCGGGGACAATGCCGTGTTGCGCGAAGTGCCGCGCAGCACCGCCACGGTTGGCATGCACGTTTGCCGGGGCAACAACAAGAGCCGCTGGTTCACGGAGGGAGCCTACGACGCCATCGCGGAAAGACTTTTTGGGCACTTGCAAGTGGATCGGTTTCTGCTCGAATATGACACCGCGCGTTGCGGCGGGTTCGAGCCGCTGCGCCAGGTTCCAAAAGGGAAAAGCGTCGTGCTCGGCTTGATCACGACGAAATCGCCGAAACTGGAATCGCAAAATGAATTGCGGCGGCGCATCGACGAGGCTGCCAAGTACGTGCCGCTGGAAAACCTGGCGCTCAGCCCGCAGTGCGGCTTCGCGTCCACGGCCGCCGGCAACCTGCTGACCGTGGACGAGCAGTGGAAGAAACTTGAGCTCGTGGTGGACACCGCGCGCAAAGTCTGGGGAAAGACGTAGGGGCACGACATGTCGTGCCCCTACCTGTGACATGAGGTGTTACAGCGAACGCAGGAAATTCAGCATGTCCTGCTTTTGGCTTTCCGTCAGGCCGTTAAAGTTCCGGATGACGATGTTGGCTTCCGAGCCGGGGCTTGCGTGATCCTCGATGGCCTGCATGAGATCGGAAGTCCTCCCGTCATGCAGGAAGAACAACCGCTGGCCCAGTCCCCAGAGCGGAGCCGAGCGGAATTGATCCGGGCCCGCTCCTCCCTGCGAAACCCCATCGGCCAGTCCCGAACCCATATGGTGCAGGAGCAGATCGGAGAATAGATTCGCCTGGATGTTGCTGAGCGCCGCGACGTACGACTTGCCTGTCGTCAGGCTCGGCGTATGGCAAACGGAGCATTTGGCGACGTTGATGAAAAGATTCCTGCCATTCTGAATCGATGGGGAGCAGCTTGTTCCCGTGCAGGACGGCGCGGGCTGATCGAGGAAGCGCATGAAGTTAGCAAAACCGACGATGTCGCTCGGGACTGCCACGGTGGATGTGACATCGAAATTTGTGGTGTCTTCAGGGGTTGGATTGATCAGGCAGCCCGCCGGGAGCGGGTTCGGAGGATATCCGCGCTCGTTGGGGAAAAGTTCGTTCGTTACTCCCATCTCTACGTTGTAGGCCTCACCCGCGAAAATCAGTAACGATTTGTTTTGGGCCTTCCAGCCGAAACGTGTGATGGAACCGTCGTTCCCGCTGCGGTTGGGCGTCCCGGAAACGCCCAAGAATTGCCCTCCGGCGCCTTCCGCGGCCTGATTGGCAAGAATTGTATCTTCGCTGATGCTCTCAATAAGGCCCGCACCAAAGACAGGAGTGGGGATGCGAAACGAGATGTTCCTTTCATCCTGCATACGCTCGAAGTTCGGCTGGGCCAATTGGCAACCTGTGGCATCACTGCGCCCCGTAATTGTGAAAAGGCCATGCACACCGCCGTCAGGAGTGTTGGTGAGCCTTCCATTGAGATCAGTCGCAAACTTGAAACGCGCCTCGCGCACCGGGCCGTTTAGGGTGATAAACGATGGAATCGTGTTGGACGCGCCGTCCAGATTCGCAACCGCGACCTGAGGATTCACAGCGGGACTCGATCCCCCGATAGCAGGCTGTGAATGGCAACTGGAACACTGGTTCGAATTGAACGTCGGACCGAGGCCAGTATTGGCGCTGTTTTGAACGGTTTCGATCTCCTGAAATCTTATGAGCCCGTCATTGAAGTAAGCTGTCGCGCCCGCATCCGCATCCAGACCCGCGATCGGCCCGCCTGCGCCCGGCGTCCCGGTGCGGGGGCCAGGGTCTTTCGCGGAGTTCTGTCCTTGCACTACGAAGACAAACGCGAGAAACAATACCAGCACGGACAAACTGCGGAGAATCAGCCTACGTTTCGCATTGTTATCACCATTCCCAGCTTCATATCCCCGATTGCCTGGCCGAACTTCCAGATTTCTTTTCATAGCAATTACCCCCTTCGTGTTAGCGGGCTGGGAATTTGTGAACGCCAAGCGGGGCTTAAACCCTCTACCGCACCTGGGCTCACCGTATAGCCGGAGCCAAAATCGAAATCGCGCCGTCCGCCTGACATGCTTCGTGCCAGATCTTCGTGCTGGCCTCTGCACAGGCCAGGAAAGACGACCGAGCATCGAGAGAAACGAAATTCATCTGAAGCAACGGCTGCCTTCTTTCCCCCAAAGCCATGCTTATGGAGGCAGACGATATTCTTTTCGGACTGCGAAATCTCCTGTCCTAAGGGACAGAATCGGGAGGGGGTAATGGGTCAACGTAAGGTACTATCGGCAACCTGTCCCTTCACTTGATTGATTTGTGAGTGTGCGCGTAACGAAGAGGCAAATTGAGATGGAAGGACGGGAAAGCTCGACAGGATTCGCCGGTGGCATTTACACTAAGGCCCGCAACTGTGCAACGCAGAGCATGCAAGAGGATTCCTGATGCCCATCGTCACCTATGTTTCGCCGAGCGGAGTTTCCCGGAAGATTGACGTCCCTTTTGGGATGTCGGTCATGCAGGCTGCCTTGAACCACAAAGTCGATGGGATCCTGGGGGAATGCGGCGGAAACTGCATGTGCGCCACCTGCCATGTATACGTGGATCTCTCGTTCCTGAACCGGATTCCGCCTGCAAAAGACAACGAGAAATTCATGCTGAGCATCGCGGCGGAAGGACCCGAAACAAGCAGCCGGCTGAGCTGCCAGATCAAGATGACGGAAGAGCTGGACGGGATCGTCGTCCGTCTCCCCGGCAAACAGAAGTGAAACGCGCGGGAGAAATCCGTGGGAAGGACATGACGCAATCATGAAACTACGCGAATTTGCAAAGCCTTTCCAGGTCGCGGATGGAGCGCATTTCCGCCTGAAGGACTTCAATCCGGCGGACACGCTCGGATTGAAATCCAAAGAGCACGCCGAAGAAGCGCTCGAACGCGGGATCGCCCGCCTCGCCAAGCTGCAGGAAAAACTCTATGCCCAGGATCGCTGGGCCGTTCTGATGATTTTGCAGGCCATGGACGCCGCGGGGAAAGACAGCACCATCAAACACGTCATGTCCGGAGTCAATCCTCAAGGATGCCAGGTCAATTCGTTCAAGGCTCCTTCCGCCGAGGAATTGCAGCACGATTTTTTGTGGCGAACCTCGCGTTCGCTCCCGGAGCGGGGAAAGATCGGCATTTTCAACCGGTCGTATTATGAGGAAGTCCTGGCCGTCCGCGTGCATCCGGAATTGCTGGCTCGCGAGAAAATTCCCACGCAGTTGGTTTTGGATAACATTTGGCAGAAACGCTTCGAGGACATCAACGCCTTCGAACGCTATCTATCCGGAAACGGGATCGTGGTGCTTAAGTTTTTTCTTCAACTTTCGAAGAAGGAGCAAAAGAAGCGGTTCTTCGAGAGGCTGGAAGATCCGGACAAGAACTGGAAATTTTCGATGAGCGACGCCCTGGAGCGGCAACACTGGGAGAAGTATATGCGGGCCTACGAGGAAATGATTCGAAGTACGAGCACGAAACACGCCCCGTGGTACGTCGTTCCAGCCGATCACAAATGGTTCACGCGCCTGGTCGTGGCGGATGCCATCATCGGCGCGATGGAGAATTTGGATCTCTCGTTCCCCAAAATGGACGCTGAGAAGCGAAAAGAATTGAAGGATGCCCGCGCCGCGCTCGAGCATGAGGCCTGAGCGTCGCGCTTGCGGCGCGAAGATACGACGCGAATCCATGGACGAGACAATTTATTTACATCCAGAAGACGGGCCAGAGAACAACTTCGCCCTGCAGGCCGGCATCTGATCATCTAATTGTGACAAGACAAAGTGAGGTCATCGTTGTCGGAGCGGGACCCGCGGGCATCGTTGCGGCGATCGCAGCGCGCAGGCTCGACCTGCAAGCAACTGTTCTGGATGCACGAATACCTCCAATCAACAAGCCCTGCGGGGAGGGGATTTTACCCCAGGGCGTTGCCGCTCTCGGAAGGCTCGGCATATCCTTCCCTCCGGAAAGCGTCTTCTCATTCCGCGGAATCCGGTTTGTGGACGGGGAACATTCCGTGCGCGCGGATTTTGCCGGCGCAACGGGCTATTCCGTGCGCCGCGTAAAGTTGCATCAATTGCTTCTGAATCACGCAGCCGAGGCGGGTGTGGAATTCCGCTGGGGAACGCGAGTATTGCAAATCGATACGGAGGCTGTGACGACGGCAAAAGAAAAGTTTTCCTACCGTTGGCTCGTCGGCGCGGATGGCCAGTATTCGATGGTCCGCAAATGGGCAGGACTCGATCCGCGTATCGCCCGAAGGAAACGCTTCGGGTTTTGCAGCCACTTTCAAGTGAGGCCATGGTCGGACGTGGCTGAAGTTCACTGGTCGCAAGGTTGCCAGGTATTTATGACGCCGATGCCAGGGCAGGAAGTCGGCGTCGCCGTGCTTTCTCCTGATCTGGCGCTGCGGCTTGAGGAAGCTCTGGCGCGATTTCCGGTTCTTGCGGAAAAATTGCGGGGAGCGACGCAGACAACCAGGGAAATAGGCGACGCCACGGGCTTGAGAATCCTGCCGGCCGTCACGCGGGGGCGCGTGGCGCTGGTCGGAGATGCATCGGGAACGGTGGACGCGGTGACGGGCCACGGCCTCAGCCTCTCATTTCAACAAGCCATGCCTCTGGCGGAGGCAATGAGGCTGGGCGATCTGGCCCACTATCAACACGCGCACAAACGAATCGCGGCGGTGCCCATTGCGATGTCGCGCCTGATGCTTCTCATGGCCGGAAGTGATTGGATCCGCCGGAGAAGCATTCGCTTGTTTCAGGATTCACCGGCCTTGTTCTCAAGATTGCTGGCAATTCACGCGGAGACGATGCCCCTTTCTTCGGTTGGCATGGCAGAAATTGCCGGATTTGGCTGGAAATTCTTACGGACCTAGCGCCTATGATTCGCAAAATCCATTCCCATCGCAGATCCTCCGTTCCGTTCCTCCTCGCGACCTGCGTGGGGTTGGCCGCTCTGATTCTGGCGCCCGCGTCCTGGGCCCAGGAATCCGTTGTTCAACTCGACCCCACCCAGGCGAAGATTGAATTTTCGCTCGACGGAAATTTCCACACTGTTCATGGAAAATTCGCTCTGAAAAGCAGCACCTTCCGTTTCGATCCTTCCAGCGGCAAGATCAGCGGCGCGATCATCGTGGATGCAACGAGCGGCGACAGCGGCAACAGCGGCCGCGACAAGAAGATGCACCGCGAAATTCTCGAAAGCGCCAAATTTCCGGAAATCGCTTTTACGCCGACGCAATTCACGGGGACAGTCGCACCGGAGGGTGATTCCAAAGTGGAAGTGTCAGGCCAGTTTCGCCTGCACGGACAGGATCATGAGGTGATGCTACCGATCGAAGTGAAGTCAGATCACGGGAATCTGAAGATGACGACTCACATCGAGATTCCCTATGTGCAGTGGGGACTGAAGAACCCAAGCAATTTCCTCTTGCGCGTCAAGGATACCGTCGTCATCGAGATCGAAGCCACGGGCCACGTGCAATCCGCTGGAAATCCTTAAGCGGAACGGATTCCCGCTGCATGAATTGCCTGTGACATCGCGCCGATGAGCGGCGCCTCTTCGTTCAGGACCATGTGAATCGGAAATTGCGCCAACAGTGCGCCGAATTTTTCCTTCTCGCAGAAGGCCCGGAAAAACGCGCCGTCTTCCATCTTTTTGCGAATCTTCACCGCAATTCCGCCGGCAACCCAGACTCCTCCCCGCGCGAGAACCTTCAGCGCCAGATTGCCCGCCTCGGCGCCATACAGACTCACCCACAGGTCGAGAGTCTGGACGCAGATCGGGCACTCCCCAGCAAGGGCGAGTCGCGTAATTTCAGGGGCGGCGTCCGCTTCCGGCCCTGCAAAGGAGGGATGCTGCACGGATGCATCGAGAAAGGTATGGATGGTTCGAAAACCGCGCCCCGATAGGATCAATTCCAAGCTCACAAATTCGTATTGCTTTTTCATATAGCGCAACAATTCAATCTCTTGTTCCGTCCTGGGAGCGAAGTCCGTGTGGCCTCCCTCGGAGCTGGCCACCAGGTACTGTTTGCCATCCCAGAACAGAATCGCCTCTCCCAATCCGGTGCCCGCCGCAAGCAAGGCCTGCGTGGATTGTGGCGAAGGCGTGCCCTGGTTGAGAGTGGAAAGCTCCGACGGCGACATCAGCGCCAAGCTATGAGCGGTGGCTTCCAGATCGTTTAACAGGACAACGTGCGGCGTTCCAAGTTGCTTGGCAAGCGTTGCGCGATCGACGATCCAGGGAAGATTGGTGGCCTTGACTCGGTGATCGATCACAGGCCCGGCGACGCCAAAACCCGCCGCCTCGATGTAGTGCTTCCCGGCGCCTTTTGTTTCCGCGCGGGTCTCCAACAAAAATTTCGAGATCATTTCATCGAAGGTGGGAAATTCGCGGCTTTCATAGCGCTGATCGATAATTTTTCGGTGGGAATTGCCGCGGAATTCATACAGCGCCAGATTGCACTTGGTGCCCCCGATGTCCCCGGCCAGTATCACGTGCTTCTCTCCGGTCTGCCGCGAGTAGTCCCCGCCGGCTTCGCCTGAGGCGCGGTATTGTCGGACGCGCCAGGCGTCAGCTTCGCCGCCGCGGCCTTATCCACGAGAAACAGCTTTTGCCCGAGATCCCGCGGCTGCACGAGCTGTGCGGGATAGGGAGGATCGGACTGGCCCTGCAACACGGCGTGCAGGATTTCCGCTTTTTCCGAACCCACGACCAGAAAGACGACGCGCAAGGCCGCATCGAGCACAGGCAGGGTCAGCGTCATGCGGCGCATATTCAGCTTCGTGACCATCGGAGTGCTGACCCAGCGCGACGTTTGACGGGGAGCGCGCGTGCCGGGAAACAAGGAGGCGGTGTGGCCGTCTTTTCCGAGTCCAAGGAAAATCAGGTGGAATCGCGGGAATCCGCGGTCATCCAGTTCGAGATTCTCCCGGAGAACTTCCTCGTATTCGTGGGCCGCGCGGCCGATACTCGGTTTTTCGGCCTCCATGCGATGCACGTTGCCCTCGGGAACCGGAACTCGAATGAGCAGTTCGCGGCGCGCCATTCCGTAGTTGCTCTCGGCGTTCGCGGGAGGGACCGCGCGCTCGTCGCTCCAGAAAAAGTGCACCTTGGCCCAATCCACCTGGCCTCGAAATTCATCGGACGCCAGGAGTTGGAACATCTGCCGGGGCGTATTTCCGCCCGAGAGCGCGACCATGAACTTTCCATTTCGGGCGATCGATTGCCAGGCATAGTCGACGAAATGCCGCGCCGCGCCGCGCGCCACCTCTGTGGGGTCGGGATACACGTGCACTCCAGGAAGAATTTCCGACGGGACGCCTTTACGAATTCCGCCAGTGTCGGCCATCGCGCTCCAGTAATTCATCGGCTTCGTGTGGGCCCCAGGTGCCCGCCGCGTAGTTTGGAAATTTGGGCTTATTCGATTGAAAATAATTCAGAATGGGATCCACCAGGGCCCATGCCGCTTCCACGCCATCGGCGCGGTCAAAAAGCGTCGCATCGCCGCGCATGCAGTCATTGATCAGCGTAGCATACGCCGATCTCTCGCCTCCGCCAAATTCCGCCTGGTAACTGAAATCCATGGTGACCGTTTTCAATTTCATGGCCTGCCCCGGCAGCTTGGCGTGAAAGGAAATCGAAATTCCTTCGTCCGGCTGGACATTCAGCACCAGGGCATTTGAGGACAAATCCTGCCCGCGGAACACCAGGTGCGGCGCGCGGCGAAACTGGATGGCGATCTCGGTGACACGGGAAGGAAGCCGCTTGCCGGTCCGCAGGTAGAACGGGACGCCAGCCCAGCGCCAGTTATCGATCAGAAGACTTGCGGCGACAAATGTTTCCGTCGCCGAATTTTTTGCCACGCCGGGCTCTTCGCGGTACCCGTTCAGCAAGGAAGAATTTCCAGACTCACTTCCCGGCCCGTATTGCCCTCGGACGATATCCCTCTTGATGCTTTCCGGCGTGAATGGCCGGATCGATTGCAGAACCTTGATTTTTTCGTTGCGCACGGCGGTAGCATCGAAGGCCGCCGGGGGCTCCATCGCCACGAGCGAAGTCAGTTGCAGAACGTGGCTCTGGATCATGTCGCGCGTTGCGCCTGCAGTTTCATAGAACGCCGCGCGCTGCTCCACGCCCAACGTTTCTCCCGCGGTGATCTGTACGTGGTCCACGTAATTCCGGTTCCACAGCGGCTCGAAGATGCCGTTGCCAAACCGCAGCACCATGAGGTTTTGAACCGTATCCTTCCCCAGGTAGTGATCGATGCGGTAAACCTGCGATTCGTCGAAGGCCTTGAGCACGGTTTGATTCAGCTTCCGCGCCGAGGCCAGATCGCGGCCGTACGGCTTTTCGATGATAATTCGCGTCCAGGATTTTCCGTTGGGGTTCTTCGCCAGGCCGGCCTTGTCAAGCTGTTCAATAATTCCAGGATAGACATCCGGTGGAGTAGCGAGATAAAAGAGCCGGTTTCCGTTCAGTTTGTGCGCTTTGTCCAACTCCTCGAGACGGTTCTTCAATTTCTCGAATGCATCCGGATGATGATACTCGCCCGCAACGTAGGCCAGAGCGCCGGCAAATTCCTTGCACTCCGCTTCCCGCAACGTGTTGGCGTCCGCGAATTTTTTTACCGAATCGACGGCCGAATTCTGAAACGCCTCATCGGTCATGGGCGTGCGTGAAAAGCCGATGATGGCGAAGCGCCGCGCAAGGCAATTCTGCGCCGCCAGGCCGTACAACGCGGGAACCAGCTTCCGGCGTGAAAGATCGCCCGAGGCACCGAAGATGACGATGGTGCAGGGATCGGCCGGCGAGATGGAACTCTGCTTTGCCGGCTCGGCGGATTCGAGCACTGCGCTCTTTGCTGGCGTCATGTCCGGGCCCTCACTTTTTCGCAGCCGCTTTGATGGCGTGGCCGCCAAACTGGTTCCGCATCGCGGCCAGCAGCTTGTCAGAATAGGAATCGGAATCGCGCGACGTCAGCCGTTGCAGCAGCGACAACGTGATCACCGGCGCCGGCACGTCGAGGTCGATCGCCTCAGCCACCGTCCAGCGGCCTTCTCCGGAATCCGCGACGTAGGGAGCGATGCCCGCCATCTCGGCGTTTTCTTTCAGCGCGATGCTGAGCAAATCCAGCAGCCAGGAACGCACGACGCTTCCTGTCCGCCAAATCTCCGAAATCTGGTGCATGTCCAGAGCAAATTCGTTTTTCTTTTTCAGGATCGCGAAGCCTTCGGCATAGGCCTGCATCATTCCGTATTCGATGCCGTTGTGCACCATTTTCACGAAGTGGCCCGCCCCGGTCGGCCCGACGCGTCCCCATCCCTGGTCCTTCGCCGGCGCGAGCGTTTCCAGCAGCGGGCGCAAATACTCGACCGCGGCTTTGTCTCCGCCCACCATCATCGAGTAGCCTTCCTTGAGTCCCCAGATTCCGCCGCTCGTGCCTACGTCTACAAACTGGAATCCTTGTCCTTTCAGGCTCACTCCGCGGCGCTGCGTGTCTTTGTAATTGCTGTTGCCGCCGTCGATCAGAATATCATTTTTCGACAGGTGCGGAATCAGCGCGGCAATCGTTTCATCGACCGGCGCGCCCTGCGGGACCATGATCCAAATGGCTCGCGGCTTCCCCACCAGCTTCCCGGCGAGGTTTTCAAGCGAATCCGCGCCTCCGCCACCCGCGGACGTAACGCGCGCCACGGCGGCGGCGTCCCGATCGTAGCCCACGACGCGATGTCCGCCGCGCACGAGCCGCTCGACCATATTCGCGCCCATGCGCCCCAGCCCCACCATTCCGAGTTCCATAGGTTCCTCCGCCGCTACGTTTTGGGATTCACTGCGGGCACTATTATGCCGTTCGACGCCAGATCCTGCCGCAATTGCGCCGCGTTCTGAAAATGAATCGTACGCATCCCCAATTGCTTCGCACACTCCAGATTCAGCTCCCGGTCGTCTATAAATATGGATTCTTGGGGATCGCGCTGGGTCACTTCAAGCGCCAGCTTGTAGATGCCCTCATCGGGCTTACGGACACCCAAGTAGCAGGAGCTGAAAAACGCCTTGAACTCGCGCCGCAAATTAAATTCGCGGATCCTGCGTTCGTTGATTTCCAGCGGTTCGTTGTTGATCGTCGCCAGGAGATATTTTCCAGTGGCGGCCACGTCGGACAAGACTGCGCGCGAGTCCGGAAATTCGGCCGACTGTGCGGATATGAAATCGGTGAATTCTTCGCGAGTGAAACTTCGCGTGCGGTAGAAAATGGTGCGCTGCAGGTAGGTATCGAGCGTGATGCGTCCGGTTTCAAACGCGGGAAAGGCTAGATCGTGCCGGTCCTCAAACTCTTCCCAGTCGATGCCAAACTTCTTGGCCGCCGCGGCGCGCGAGCGGCGGTCCCAACCGTTCGTTAGGATTACCCCGCCCACATCCCAAAACAGCGCCGTGACGTCCGACATCGCGCCCCCTCAGAGCCGACCGCGTGACCCGGATATTGTAAGCGAACCGGGCCAGGAAACGCTGCACTCTTCGAAAATCTATTTCGGGCGGCTTGGCTTTGCATCTGCAAACCCCGCGGGTTTGGATTTCTCCCGGTCTTGCAGTATCGTAGATGGGAACAGATTGCCTAAGTTCCCCGGTGGAGGATGCACATGGCGGATGAATCCTGTGGACCGACAAACCCCGTGGCTTCGAGTGCGCCCGCAAAGCCCGGCCAGCGCATAGTCCATTGCGTGAAGTTTGACAAGGATATGCCCGGCCTCGAACGCATCCCGTGGAAGGGAGAGCTGGGCAAGCGCGTGTACGAGAACGTTTCGGCGGACGCCTGGAAGCTGTGGATCGAATACTCCAAAATGCTGGTGAATGAGTACCGGCTGAATCCGCTCGACCCGCAATCCCAAAAGATCATGGAAGAGCAGATGGAGCAGTATTTCTTCGGAGAAGGCGCCAAGTTGCCGGAAGGTTATGTCCCGCCAAGGGCGAAGGGCTGAGTAGCACAGACTTCACAGTCTGCGGAAAAAACGTCTTGTTTTGTCATTCTGAGCGAAGCGAAGAATCTCTCCTTGTTTTTTTATACTTAAATCGAAGAGAGATTCTTCGCTTCGCTCAGAATGACAGCGCTTTGAGTTTTTCCGCAGCCTGTGAAGTGCTACTTAAACCGTCCCCGTCACGGGGTGCTGTACCGGCAGTCGCTCGGCAATCTCAAATTTTAGTTGACTGTGCGCCTGGCGGAGCGCGGCTTCCACTTCGGCGGGCGATTTGGCGTGCGCGAAAAGGAAGCCGAGATACGTCGCGCCCTCGGGCCACGCGGCGATGACATCGTGCAGGCGCGCCGTGATTTGCACATCTTCGATCCCGGGCGTGGCGCGGGCTTGCTCTTCCCCTTCCACTTTTTCGAGGACGCCGGTCTTGGGCACGGGAATCATCATCACGCCGGAGGCATCGTCTTCGCGGTCGAGGTCCGTTCCCTGCATGCCCAGCGCGTGACGCACGAGAAGTTCTTCCAGGAAAATACGGTGCGGCCCGAATCGAAGCGCGTGCGCGCACAGACCGCCGATGGGCCTCGGCGCCGCTTCCAGCACCCACGGCCCTTTTTCATTGATGCGAAACTCAGCGTGCACTGGGCCGTGCGTGAGCCCCAAAGCCTGAACCGTGCGTTCGGCGCAATCCAGAACGCGGTCGTATACTTCGTCCGGGAGGCGCGAGGGGGTCACGTAGAGGGTCTCTTCAAAATACGGCCCTTCGAGCGGGTCCGGTTTGTCGAATACCCCGAGAATTCGGAGCTTTCCCCGCGTGAGTAATCCCTCGAGGGCCACTTCCGAGCCGGGAATATAGCGCTCCACTAGCAACTGGTCGAGTTCCGGCTCGCGCGTGACCTTAACTTCCGGTGATTCCAGGAGATTCTTGATCCGCGCAACGGCGGCCTGAAATTCCTCCGGCTGATTCGCGCGAATCACGCCCTGGCTCGCGGCCAGGCGCAGCGGCTTGACGACGCACGGAAATTGGACGCGCGGGAGAATTTTTTCCAGGCGCTTGTCGAGCCGGAAGGAAAAAAATCCGGGCACTGGAAGTCCCGCATCGCGCAAGACTTCGCGCTGCCGCAACTTGCTGCGGCAATTTTCCACAGCTTGCGGAGAATTGTAGGCGAATCCCAAGGCGCGCGCGGTGTGCGCCGCGGTCGCCGTCGGCCGGTCGCCAAGAGCGATCAATCCGTCCACGGGCCGCACGAACGATTGTTTCACGATGAGCCGCGCCGCATCTTCGGGATCGTCGAAGCGGACCGCAATCGCGCCATCCGCCCACGGGTCTTCGAGCTGGTGGCAGCGGTCGCTCGCGAACACGACATCCACGCCCAGCGCTTTCGCGGCCTCCGCGAAGCTGCGCGTCTGGTAACCCAATTTACTCGCGAGAATCAGTAGTCTGCTCATATGGTCGCATCGGCTGCTTCTGCACCTTTCGTTCTTGGTGGTGTTCGGGGGCCCACCATCCAGCGGTTATTCAGACTACTTTCAGGCCAGCGGGAAAGTCCGTTGCGTTTGACCTCCGAGCAGGCATGTCTTGAATATCAAATTTGAAATCTAAAATATCAAATTTGAAATCACAAGTCTCAAACCACTTTCCGCCCGAAGCCGTGCCCAACAGACATGGACCGACGGTCAAGTCTTGTGGGTCGCGGCTTTAGAGGCTGCGGAAAAAAGGCCTTGTTCTGTCATTCTGAGCGAAGCGAAGAATCCCTCTTCGATTTAAGCATAAGAAAAGAAACAAGGAGAGATTCTTCGCTTCGCTCAGAATGACAGAGTTTTGAGTTTTTCCGCGGCCTCTTTAGCCGCGACATTAAATATAAATAAAATGGGGCTTCAGCCCCTGAAGCGATCAATTGAAATTGGACCAATAGTTTTCCAGTCGCATCATACAAATTGATCCGCCTTGGCTACTGTTTCCTTTACTTTTCCGATGGAAAGGAACTGAACGTCCATCGGTTCGGCGCAGCAATACCAGGGTTCGTCGAGATAGGGCACGGGCGCGGTCTTCAATAGAAAATGCGCGATGCAATTCGGCGCGCGATTCCCGGCGGCGGCATGCGCGGCACGTCGAATGTGCGCAAAAATTTCCGTCCGCGAAAGCTTGAGACTGTCTCCGCGCTGCACGAGCTGCGAAATTTCGCGCGCCAGCGCGTCCACGCGCGCATCCTCGTGTTCCCAGGGAAAGACGAGCGCCGCGGAATCGAAAGGCCCGACCATCGCGCTCACCTCGGGCAATTCCAGCAGGCGCGAACCTGCCGGGATCAGCAGCCGAATGGCCAGCTGAATGGGCGCGACGTTTTCGGACAATCCTTGTTCCGCGAGCACGTCCAGCAAATCGGTGTAGCCCTCGAACGTGGTCCACGGCGTGAACGGCACAAACGTGGGCAGGAGCGTCATGCCCAATTCCCGGAAACGCACGACGACTGCGATGAAATCGGCGCGCGTGTGGCCCTTGTCGAATTTTTCGAGCACTGCGTCATCCACCGATTCCACGGCGCTCGTGACGAAGAGGCACCCCGTATCGCGCAGCGCCGGCAAAAGAGAGTCGTGTTTGCGCAAGTGCTCGATCTTGATGGTCACATCGTAGCTAAGTTCCGGAAACTCGCGATGCATCGCCTCGACAATCGAAATCGAATGCGCCGGACCATTGAAGAAATCGGGATCGCCAAACGTGATGTGCCGCGCTCCCAACGCAACTTGCCGCCGGATATCTTCGAGGACAACGTCGCGCTCCACCACGCGAAACGCGCCGTTGTACACCGGCACGATGGGGCAGTGCCGGCAAAGATGCTTGCACCCGCGTGTCGCCTCGGTCGAGCCCGCAACGCGATGCTCGCCGCCGGGCAACACCACGCGCGCATATTTCGCCGGCTCCAGCATGCCCGCGCGGTCTGGCACGAGAAATTTCTGCCGCGCGAGAGAGATCACCGGCTCCGCCTGCCTTCTGGAGCCGTTGCTGTTTGCCGCGCCGCGCTCAAAGCGCGAGGCGAGGTTCGCCAGACCTTCCTCGAACTCGCCGCCGAGAATCGTGCCCACGCCGAGGCCGCGCAAGTATCCCTCGTTCACCGGAGCGTAGAGCCCGTAAAAACAAATGTGAGCGCGCGGATTGCTTTCGCGGACTTTCGGAACGAGTCCCGCCGCAAGCCGAGTGGCCGTATGCATCGGCACGTAAAAGGAAATCAAATCCGCGGCGAGGATGGCCTCTTCGTCGAGCGTTTCGCGCGTCAAATCGAGGCATGAAACATGGTGCCCACGAGCGCGCAGCCACGCGGCAGGCGAAGCGAGCCCAAACGGCTGTCTGCCAAGTTCATACGTGGAAATGAGAAGGATGTTCATCCGGCTATGCGAGCGCCCATCGGCATTCTAACCGAAGCGGATCGCGGAGGAACAACTATAGAAACAAACGCCTCGTCCCGACGGCTGGGCCGCTCAGGACGAGGCGGGAAGTTATAACCATCTCGGACCGTCGTGCTGCGGACAGACCGACGACCGCGAAAATGGAAAATTCAGACCCTTACGGGCAAGTCGGCGAAATCATCTTGATGGCCGTCACTTTCATGTAGTGAGGAGCCTTTTGAACGCCTTTCATGGCCTCAGCGTCAGCAGGAGGAACCGCCGTGCCGGTGATGTCGATCTTGTGTCCGACGTGCGGGGCAAGGTTGGCATCCGACGATACGATTCCGACCGTCTTCGGTCCCTTTTCGAGATCGGAGAGGTAGTAGCTGCCGGGGGCCGTTCCAGCCCGCAAGCATCCCGTCATCGTATGCGTCTTGGGAGCATCCTGTGCGCTGGTCCCCATGGAAATGGTAAATGCGCATGCAACCGCCAGAACCGCGAGAATCAATTTCTTCATGTTGGTCTCCTTTTGAGAGGATCGCCGGGCATGGTATCACAGATTCTATCAGTAAAATTGAAATCTGTTTAGTTTGGGAGCGTTGCACGCCCAGGCTCGCCGGACCTGACTTTGACAAGGTTGTGCAGCGGAATCCAGCATGCAAGTAGATGTTTCCCGGACTGCCGGGCTGCGCGGAACATCAGGATGCGTTATGATTGAGTCCTGCAACACACGAGAAAGGAACAAGGTTCGTATGTCTCCCGCATCCAAAAATTCGTTCGGCACGCGTGACACGCTCCAGGTGGACGGCAAATCCTACGAAATTTTTCGGTTGAGCGCGCTTGAGAAGAAGGGAGTGGGGCACGTCTCGAAACTTCCCTTCTCACTTCGCGTGCTCCTGGAAAATCTTTTGCGCCAGGAGGACGGACGATTCGTTCATCCCGGAGATATAGAAGCGCTGGCCGGTTGGAATCCGAACGCCGCTACGCAGAAGGAAATTTCCTTCATGCCAGCGCGCGTCCTCTTGCAAGATTTTACCGGAGTACCCGCGGTCGTCGATTTCGCCGCCATGCGCGAGGCGATTCGCACGCTGGGCGGCGATCCGAAAAAAGTGAACCCCTTGCTGCCCGCGGAACTCGTGATCGACCACTCGGTGCAAGTCGACAAGTTCGGCTCCGATATGGCCTTCGCGTTCAACGCGGAACTCGAATTCCAACGCAACGTCGAGCGCTACGCCTTCCTGCGCTGGGGGCAAGAAGCCCTAAACAATTTCAAGGTCGTCCCTCCGGATACAGGCATCTGCCACCAGGTGAACCTCGAATACCTGGCGCGCGTCGTGTTTGACGCGGCAGTGGACGGCAAGACGCAGGCGTTTCCCGATTCCCTCGTCGGCACCGACTCGCACACCACCATGGTCAACGGCCTCGGCGTCTTCGGCTGGGGCGTCGGCGGCATCGAGGCAGAAGCCGCGATGCTCGGCCAGCCTTTGTCCATGCTGATCCCCGAAGTGATCGGCTTCAAATTGCACGGCCGCTTGCCCGAAGGCACAACCGCGACCGACCTTGTCCTGATCGTCACGGAAATGCTGCGCAAAAAGGGCGTGGTCGGAAAATTCGTGGAATTCTACGGCACGGGGCTCTCCAGCCTGAGCCTGCCGGACCGCGCGACGATCGCCAACATGGCGCCCGAATACGGCGCGACGATGGGCTTCTTCCCCGTCGACGCCGAAACGCTTTCGTACTTGCGCTTCACGGGCCGCACCGAATCCCGCGTGCGCCTCGTCGAGGAATACTCGAAGGCGCAGGGAATTTTCCGCACGGATGCCACGCTGGATCCGATTTACACGGACAAGCTCGAACTTGATCTTGCGACCGTCGAGGCCACGCTCGCCGGGCCGAAACGCCCGCAAGATCGCGTCCCGCTCCGGCAATCGAAAGCATCGTTCGAAAAGTCGCTCGAGGGCGCCGCGCAAAAGCACGTCGCCGTGCGGAACAACGGCGACAAATTCGAGCTTTCGAACGGTTCCGTGGTCATCGCCGCCATCACCAGCTGCACGAATACTTCGAATCCGTCCCTGATGCTGGGGGCGGGCCTCCTGGCGAAAAAAGCCATCGAGCGCGGCCTGCACAGCAAGCCCTGGGTGAAGACCAGCCTCGCACCGGGTTCGAAGGTGGTCACCGACTACCTCAAAGCCGCGGGCCTGGGAAAATATCTCGATGAGCTGGGCTTCCAGCTCGTCGGCTACGGCTGCACCACCTGCATCGGCAACAGCGGCCCGCTCGAAGAGCACATCGGCGCGGCCATCAAGGACAACAGTCTCGTCGCAGTTTCGGTTCTGAGCGGAAACCGGAACTTCGAAGGGCGGATTCATCCGCTCGTGCGTGCGAATTATCTGGCGTCGCCGCCGCTGGTGGTGGCCTACGCGCTCGCGGGCCGCATGGATTTCGATATGGCCAGCGAGCCGCTCGGCAACGACAAGTCCGGCAAGCCGGTATTCCTGCGCGATATCTGGCCCTCGCCGCAAGAGATCGAGTCCACCGTGCGCGCGAACGTCACGACCGCGATGTATCACAAGGAGTACGGCGAGGTGTTTCAGGGCGATTCCCGCTGGCAGAGCTTGAAGGTGCCAAAGGGCGAGATTTACACCTGGGACCAGCGCTCCACGTACATCAAGAATCCGCCGTTCTTTGAAAAAATCACGAAGAGTCCCGCGCCGCTCACCGACATCCGCAGCGCGCGAGCCCTCGCCATGCTCGGCAACAGCATCACCACTGATCACATCTCGCCCGCCGGCTCGATCGGCGTCGACAGCCCGGCCGGAAAGTGGCTTATCGAGCAGGGCGTCAAGCCTGTGGACTTCAACTCCTACGGCGCGCGCCGCGGCAACCACGAAGTGATGATGCGCGGCACGTTCGCCAACATCCGCCTGCGCAACCAGCTTGCGCCGGGCACCGAGGGCGGCTGGACCGTGCACCAGCCCGACGGCGAAAAAATGTCGATCTACGACGCGTCGATGAAATACCAGAAAGAGGGCGTGCCGCTGATCGTGCTCGGTGGCAAGGAGTATGGTTCGGGATCGTCGCGCGACTGGGCGGCGAAAGGCACTATGCTCCTCGGCGTGCGCGCCGTGATTGCGGAAAGTTTCGAGCGCATCCATCGCAGCAACCTGCTCGGCATGGGCGTTCTGCCGCTGCAATATCGCGCGGGCGATACGGCCCAGTCGCTCGGGCTTACCGGGTTCGAGGAGTTCACGATCGAAGGCATTTCAAAACTCGCGCCGGGAATGACCGTCGAAGTTCGCGCCCGCGACAAGCAAGGCAAGGAGACAGTGTTCCAAACCGTCGCGCGCGCCGACACGCCCGAGGAAGTCAACTATTACCGCCACGGAGGCATCTTGCCGTACGTCCTGCGGCAGATGCTGTAAACGACCATGAGCAGCAGCATCGATGCTCCCGATTGGTCAGCGATACCTCGTCCGACCGATGATGGAGCGGCATCTCACCTTGTGGGAATGCAAATGCCTTCCGTCCTGTTAGCTGCCACCGATGGCACAAGCGTTGATCTCTCCTCGCTGCCCGGGCTGGTAGTGGTCTATGCGTATCCCCGGACGGGAATTCCCGGCGTCGAAAACCCTGCCGGGTGGGACCTGATCCCCGGCGCGCGGGGATGCTCGCCGCAGTCCTGCGCTTTCCGCGATCATTTTACAGATTTAAAGGCCCTTGGGGTCGATCATCTCTTCGGACTCTCAACCCAAGACACCGCCTATCAGCGCGAGGCGGCGAACCGCCTGCAACTTCCGTTTCCGATTCTCTCGGACGAACACCTCCGTCTTGCTGATGCGTTACACTTGCCGACTTTCCAGACCAGTGGGATGACGCTGCTGAAGCGCTTGACCCTTGTGATTCGCGACGGAAAGATCGAGCACGTCTTCTATCCGGTTTTCCCACCCGACCGGAATGCGAGCGATGTCATCGCGTGGCTCACGGCCAGAGGATCGTTCCGAGGAAGTCGCGTCCAAGTTCAACCAAGACCCGCAGGCTGAAGAGTCTGTGTGAGAACTCAAAATTGGAATGTTGATGTAGCGCCCGCCTTCAGGCGGGCACTTTGGAACCAAGCAGATGCCCGCCTGAAGGCGGGCGCTACATGAAACAAAACCGAGTTCTCACACAGGCGCTGAAGCCTGCGCCACTGAGTTTTGTACGGCGATTTTCTAAATCGTTCCCCAAAGATGAGGTGCCAATGTTAAACCGGCGAGAACTGGTAAAAGCGGTAGCGGGGACTTCTTTCGCCGCCGTATTGGGCCCGGCGATTGCCGCTCAGGCCGCGCAGAATTCCAGCCCCACGCCACACGAGCCTGGCGTGGACATGTCTCACGAATGCACGGTCGCCGATCCGGAACATTACCACCTGGAATTTGAAAACGAGTTCGTCCGGGTGATCCGCTGCCGAATCCCCGGGCGCGACAAAGTAAAAATGCACAATCATCCGTTTGGCTCGGTCATCATTTTCATGACCGACCAAAACCTTCATCAAACCCTGGAAAACGGCGCGACCGAAGAAGCCCATAACAAGGCCGGCCACGTCCTGTGGGGAAACGGATCGCAGGCGCAACACATGGGTGTGAATGTCACCGACCAGTTGTATGAGTATATCCGAGTGGACGTGAAGGCGGCCTTACCCAAACGTGCGTAACCACGCGAACCTTGTCCTATATATGATCCATCGCTTCCCACGGAAATAGATTTTTGGCAACATTCCTTCCTCTAGTCAAAGGAGTCCCGCATGCGTGCGCGAGCCATCTCTCTTTGTGTACTGGTGCTTTCGATCGTCTTCCTGGCGGTCACGACGCCGGCAGTGGCAGCGCAATACCCGCAGCCGGGGCCGGACCGCGTCTACGCCATCAAAGCAGGCAAGCTCGTCGACCCTGAAAAAGGCACGACAGAGACAAATCAAATCATTCTGGTGCGCGGAAAGAGGATTGAAGCCGTCGGCGCCAATCTGCCAATTCCCGCGGATGCAAAAGTCATCGACCTCGGCAAATCGACGGTCCTCCCCGGCCTGTTCGATGCGCACACGCATCTGTGCATGACGCTCAAGAAAGACCGCGACGGGAACAGCTATTTCATCACCACGCTGCTCGACCCGACTCCCTACCGCGCGATTGAAGGCGTGGCGAACGCGAGAGACATGCTGGCGGCGGGCTTCACCACGGTGCGCGACGTGGGCAACGCGGGCAATTACGCGGACACGGCTCTGCGCGAAGCCATCGAGCGAGGCCTCGTGCCCGGCCCCACCATGCTCAATGCCGGGCGCATCATCGCGCCCTATGGCGGGCAATTTCATTTGCAGCCGGAGAAGCGCGATCTCGGCACGCCGGAATACGCCTTCGCCGATACACACGACGAAATGATCAAGGCCATCCGCGAGAATATTCATTACGGCGCGACGGTGATCAAGATCGTGGTCGACGATCAGAAATATATTTACAGCGCCGACGACATCCGCTTCATGGTGGAAGAAGCGCACCGCGATGGATTGAAGCTGGCCGCGCATTGCTGGACGCGCGCCGGCGCGCGCAACGCCGCCGAGGCCGGCGTAGATTCGATCGAGCACGGCGAAATGATGACCAACGAGGATTTGCAACTGGCGAAAAAGAATCACGTCGTTCTGGTCGGAACGGATTTTCCCGAGAGGGCCGCGCGCGAAGGCGGCTTCCCTGAACTGCATTCCGTATTCGTGGACCGGTTGAAGCGCGCCTATCAGATTGGCGTGACCATGGCGTTCGGCACCGACGCGTTCGTGTATGTCCCCGGCGAAACGCGCGGGACGCTGGCCGCGGAATATGTCGACTCCTGGGTCGAAGCGGGCGTGCCTGCGAAAGACACATTGCGAGCGATGACGATCAATGCGGCGCGCCTGCTCGGCGTCGACGCAGAGCGCGGCGCGATCAGGCCGGGCCTCGCCGCCGATATCATCGCCACGCCTGTAAATCCGCTGGACGACATTCAAGCCGTGCGCAAAGTTTCCTTCGTGATGAAAGACGGAGCGGTGTTCAAGAACGAGTAAGTAGCACAGACTTCAGTCTGTGGGTTTCCATTGGATCTAGCGATCTTGTTGGATTTGGCTCGAACGAACATCCAGGATTCCGAACGGAACCCCACAGACTAAAGTCTGTGCTACTTTATGGCAACCGTACAACGGTTAGCGACTTGACCATCTCCACCCACCGCGCCGGGCGCTTTTCGTGAGGGGCAACCAGCCGGAACGGTCCGAGAGCGCCGGGGATGGGCGCCCCATCCAACGTGTCCGCCACGATGATCTCCGAATCCATGAAGCTGGAATTGAATTCCTCGAGGGCAAACACGACGCGATAGTTGTCCGCAGCCTCCACGAGAACGTACGTCGCCATGGCCTGTCCGCGCAATTGTTCGCCCTGCGGCACGCCGGCCTTTTGCAGCAGGTCTTCGACCAGCACGCCTTCGTACACTTCGGTCTTCTTCGAGTGGGCGTTGTCCACGCGCAGCGTCTTTCGCGGCATGGCCTTGAGGTCCGCCACCGTCAAGTCGAGCGGCGTGGTAACTGCGCCGCCGACCTTGAAATTCGAGGGGCCGGAGGAAGGCTTTGGTGGCGCGGCTTGCTGCGCCCACGCGGAGAAGCCGAGTAAAAGCGGGATCGCAGCGGCAAGCAAGATACGGCGCATGAGAAATTCCTTTCCTACAGGAATTGAATCGGGCTTCGGCAAAGCGTCAGCCCTTTTGCAGCATGACCTCGGTCGATTTGATCACGGCGGACACGCGATCGCCGACCTTCAATTTCATTTCGTCGGCGCTGCGCCGGGTGATGACGCTTTCGATCAAATTCTTGCCCACTTGAACCGTCACGTGGGCCATGACGCCGTCCACTTCGAGCTCCACAATCTTGCCTTCGATCTGGTTCCTCGCCGAAAGTTTCGTAGACATGGAATCCCCTCGTTTCCGCCGGTAGGACCCGGGAATACCCGGAGTCCGGGCCAAGCTTCGGATTTTTTGGCCTGACTGTCAAATCGGCTGAAATCGGCCATCTATTAGCCGCATCCATACGAATTCTGGGTGTTCAAATCGCACGGCCGGCTCCGCGCGGGTAACGGCGAACTTTGGCGGGGACAGGGACCGTACGATTTTTCGCCTGCGGTCATACCAATCCATATACTTCCTATTCGTATTAAGTCGATTTGACATATCGATTCTGATTGTATTAAATCAACCATCCATTTCACGATTCCGTCGCAATATGGCGGGAACTTTCTAAATACGGCCCGTCTCAGGGTGCTTCAGGGGGAACGTTTCATGAGTCGTTTTGTCAGGACAGTTGATTGCAATACCGGAAACCATTCATCCTACCGTGGTGCCATTACAAGGTATCTGCTCTCTCTCGCCGGAGGCTGCCTCGCGTTTGTTCTGCTGTCTGCCCCGCCGGCTCGAGCGCAAGTCTCTGCTGCGATTTCGGGCCGAGTGACAGACCCTGCGGGAGCGACCGTGTCCGGCGCGGCCGTTATAGCTAAGAATGTGGAGACCGGGGAAGCGCGCAGCACCGTTACCGACGCTGTAGGCCACTACTGGGTGCCCTCGCTCGCCGTGGGTGAGTACGAATTGCACGTCACCAAAGCGGGCTTCCAGGAATATGCGCAAGGCGGGATTCATCTGGTCGTCGGGCAGGAAGCCAGCGTGGATGTGGCGCTAAAGATTGGGGAGGTCTCTGAGCAAGTTAAGGTAAACGCGGACGCCCCAATTATCAGCGTAACGGCTGCGGATATTTCGGGTGTCGTCGGCGAGCAGCAAGTGAAGGATCTTCCGCTGAATGGAAGAAGCTATGATCAACTCATGACGCTCAACCCCGGCGTCGTCATCTTCACGTCGGAGAAAACCGGCGGGATCGGCGTTTCCAACTCGACCGCGGCAAACATGTTCTCGGTGGCGGGAAACAGGCCGCAGCAAAACATGTTTTTGCTCAACGGAATCGAGTACACGGGCGCGGCGGAAAACAACATGCAGCCCGGCGGCGTCAGCGGGCAAATGTTGGGAGTGGACGCGGTTCGCGAATTCAATATGCTGAGCGATACGTATGGCGCCCAATACGGCAAGCATCCCGGCGCCCAGGTCACGATCGTCACGCAATCCGGAACGAATCAATGGCACGGGTCCATCTTTGAGTATTTGAGAAATAATGTCCTGGACGCGCCTAATTTTTTCGATCCGGGATCCGCGCCTCCTTTCCGTCGCAACCAGTTTGGCGAGTCCATGGGCGGCCCCATCCAAAAGGACAAAACCTTCGTTTTTGCGAACTATGAAGGATTCCGGCAGAGCCTCCACCAGACCAGCGTGGCTTTTGTTCCCGACGCTGCCGTTCGAAGCTGCATCGGCGTTTCGGGATGTTCCGTCGACTCGAACGGCGGAGCCGCCGTGGTCGTCGGATCCAGCTGCCCCGCAGCGCAACCTCAAAACACAAATTGCCTCAATGAAATTTACAGCCTGCTGAACTTGTGGCCCGTGGCAAACGGGCCGGACCAGCTCAACAAGACGACCGGCACGCCCACCGGCATCGCCGAAAATTTCGCCAATCCACTGCAAACGATCCGGGAAGATTTTGGCACCGCGCGAGTCGACCATATCTTTTCAGATAAGGATTCGATCGGCTTGGTTTACACCGTGGATGACAGCGCGGACCAGACCGCCACGTACATCAACCCGTTTATGTCGGACGCGGCGAGCCTGCGCGAGCAGGTTGTGAGCATCGAAGAAACACACGTCTTCTCCGCCACTCTCCTCAACACCGCGCGCGTCGGTTTCTCCCGCGCGGGATATTATTTCACGGGGGAGCCTACCCCCGGGACTGCGGCGGCCACGGTCTCCCCCTTCTTGAGCGGCGTTCCATTTGTTGGCGCCGTGGTAGTTGGAGGCAGCGCCGCGTCCAATCCAGCGGCCCAGATCGCGCTTGCCGGCAGCAACAACGGAAGCAATCTGGATCTCCACAGAAATTTATTTACCTATGACGATCAAATGGCCTGGACCAAGGGACGGCAACAGCTCAAATTTGGAGTGTGGTTCCAACGGTTCCAGTCCAACGAGAATATCGCGCTCAGTCAATACGGACAGGCCACTTTTCCCAGCCTGTCAGCCTTCCTGAGCGGAAGCTTCAACTTCGGCACCGCCACCGGAAGTTTCCTCATCGATCCGGCATCGACGCCGCTCAGCTGGCGCTCGCTCTTCGGCGCTTTTTATGCCGAGGACGTCATTCGGGTGAGCTCGTCCTTCACGCTCTCGCTGGGCTTCCGCGATGAATATTCGACCAGCTGGAATGAAGCTTACGGGAGAGCCTCCAACTACCAGTTCACAAATGGAGTGATCAACACGCAACCGACGATCGGAAATCGCACTTTCGTCAACAATAACGCGTGGTTCCTGCCTCAGCCGAGGATCGGCCTGGCTTGGAGCCCCATCGGGAGCAAAACAGTCGTGCGCGCCGGATTTGGAATATACAACGATTTGCAGGATGCGCTGGGGTACCGCACCGATCAGAACGCGCCATTTAATCCGACATATACAATCCCCAACCTGAACCTCAGTGCGTTTCCAATCGGACTTCCCATCGTTCCGGTATCCGCAGGCACTCCATCGCCTGCCGGGACAAAACTCGCGCCGGGAGGAGTAGATCCGAACATGAAAACCCCGACGATAATTTCCTACAGCTTGAAAATCGAGCAGGAGATTTCGCCGAATACGTCGCTCAGCGTGGGTTACGTGGGTTCGCACGGCTATCATGAGCTACTTAGCGTCGACACGAATATTCCACCCACGGTGACGTGTCCCGCAAAGTGCGCGCTAGCCAACCCCAACCTCGCCAACACTTACAGTTGGTTCTCCGAGGGCGACAGTATGTACAACGCCATGACCGTTGACGTGAGACATCGTTTCAGCAAAGGTCTGACATTCCGTGGCTCTTACACGTGGTCGAAGGCCCTCGACGATGGAGATTCCCTCAACGCCACAGCGGCAGCCAACGCCCCGGCCCTGGTAGCAGATCCTGTGAACGTACGCGGCGACTGGGGTCCGGCTACGTACGACGTCAGAAACGCGGGTGTGATGAATGTCAGCTATGACTTGCCCTTCGGAAACGGGAAGCAAATGCTGAACGGTGCAAGCGGCTGGGAGAACGGCATCGCCGGCGGATGGACGTTGAATAGCATCGTCACGATCCAGTCCGGATTTCCCTTCACGCCCCAACTGAGCTTCAACCCTTCCAACGACGGGGATTCAAAGAATCCCGTCCGGCCATCCTGGAATCCCGCTTTCTCGGGCCCCGTGATTCTGGGCGGCACGACCCAATGGTTTAATCCGCAAGCTTTCATGGTCCCTGCCCAGGGAACCTTCGGCAACGTCGGCAGAAACGTGCTGACCGGCCCCGGGCTCGCCACCTGGGATTTCTCCGTGCTGAAGGATACGCACCTCTTCGAGAGATTTAACCTTCAGTTCCGCGCGGAGATTTTCAATCTCTTGAATCGGGTGAACCTGGATACGCCGAACCTCATCGTGTTTACTTCGGCCACGGCAACGCCCGCTCAAGCGTCGCCCGTCGCCGGAACTTTCACGCAGACTTCCACTACTTCAAGGCAGGTGCAGTTCAGTTTGAAATTGCTTTGGTAAGGATTTTAGTAGCACAGGCTTCAGCCGGTGGGGGTTCGTCCTGGCACGAACTAAACCCCGCAGGCTGAAGCCCGCGCCACTTAAACCAAATTCAAGTGACGATCGACGGATAGAGTTTCGTCGCCACCGCCACCAGCACGGCGAACGCGACGAATTGCATGAGGAAATCCTTGCCCAGACCAAACGAAGTGCTGCTCCCCACGATCATCAAGGTTCGCAGGGCATCCACCTGATACGAGAGCGGATTCACCTTGGACACGACGCGCAGCCAGGACGGCATGAGCGTCAGCGGGTAGATCGCATTGCTCGCAAAAAAGAGGGGCATCGTAAGCACCTGGCCGATTCCCATGAAGCGTTCGCGCGATTTCACCAGGCACGCGACGATCAGGGAGAAGGTCGAGAAAATCGCCGAGCCGAGCATTACGGCCAGCACGACGCCCGCCAGCGCCAACACTCCGAACCGAAGCTGGATGTGCAGGAGATAAGACAGCAGATACACAAATACCATCTGGCACAGGCTGCGAACCGTCGAGGAAATAGCTCTCCCAAGAACCAGCGTGCTGCGTGGCGCCGGACTCACCAAAAATTTCTGGACGATGCCCAGGTCCCGCTCCCAAATCAGCGAGATGCCGTAAAAGATCGCACCGAACAGGACGCTCTGCGCGAGAATTCCGGGCGCCATGAAATCCAGATAGCTGATCCCGCCCGTCGGGATCGCGCGCGTGCGGTTGAAAACCTGGCCGAAGATCAGCAGCCAGAGAACCGGCTGCACCATGCGCGTAAAAAGCTCGATGGGATCGTGAACGAGTTTGCGAATGTCGGCTTCGGCGACGGCCAGAGTCTGGCGCAGGTAATTCGCGCCGGGGAAGGGTTCAGCCCAGGCGTTGAGATGTGGTTCGTGTGCGAGCGACATCTTTCAGTTCGCCTCCCTCGGAGATCGTAGCGCCGGTGAAATGAATGAAAACATCGTCGAGCGAGGCCTCCGCACCGACTTGGGCCTTGAGCGCCGCTGGCGTGTCCATCGCGGCGAGCACGCCGCGGTGCATGACGGCCACCATGTCGCACAAGTGGTCGGCCTCTTCCATATCGTGTGTGGTCATCAGGATGGTGGTGCCGAATTCGCGGCGCAGTTCGCGGATCCGTTCCCACACGGAGCGTTTTGCGGAAGGGTCGAGACCCACGGACGGTTCATCCATGAACAAAACGCTGGGCCGGTGCAGCATGGATTGCGCGATTTCGAGGCGGCGAATCATGCCGCCGGAATATTGGCGCACGAGTTTGCCGCTAACGTGCGCGAGGTCCATGAATTCCAGGGCTTGCGTAATCCGGCGGGAGCGCTCCGCCCTCGGCATCCCGTAGAGCTTCGCGGAAATCAGGAGGTTTTCGTAACCGGTCAGATCGCCGTCCGCGGACAGCATCTGCGAGACGTACCCGATCTTCTTTCGCACCGACTCAGGATGCTTGACCAGATCAAAGCCGGCGATTCTTGCCGTGCCTTCCGTGGGAGGCAGCAGCGTCGTCAGCATCTTGATCAGCGTGCTCTTTCCCGCTCCGTTCGGTCCAAGCAATCCGAACGTCGCGCCGGCCGCGACGGAAAAGGTCAGATGATCGACCGCAACAAGCAAGCCGTATCGCCGCGTAAGGGAGAGAACCTCAATGACATTCGTGCCGGGACCGGTTTCCATGGACGTTAGAGTTTACCTCGGAGAAGCCTCGGATGCGATATCGGGGTTCCGCGTTTTGCTTCGCAACGTGGGATGAAACAATTGGTGTCGGCGGGCGTCTATTGAAAGTAGGATAGAGTGTCTGCCAGAAATGCGTTTGGCCGGAGCACAACATGAATCGTTTCAGAATCCTTTCGACAGCCGGGCTTGCTTTGACTTTGGGAATCTCGGCTGTAGCAATCGCGGCAGCCCCGCGAAGCCGGCCCGCACGGGCCGCCGCCGCTGCGGCCCAGGAAGTAAAGATCCCCATCGAGCAATACACGCTGAAGAACGGTTTGCGCGTCGTGCTCTCGGAAGACCACGCGGCGCCAACGGTCTCGCTCTGCATCGTCTACGACGTCGGATCGCGAAACGAGCAACCCGGCCACACGGGATTTGCGCATCTCTTTGAACATATGATGTTCCAGGGCTCGCAGAACGTGGGCAAAGGCGAACACCTGATCCTCGTGCGCGTGAACGGCGGCGACGTGAACGGAACCACCAGCGACGACTTGACGAATTATTACGAGCGCGTGCCGGCCAATCAACTCGACATGGCCCTGTTCCTCGAATCCGACCGCATGCGGGCGCTGCGAATCACGCAGGCGAATCTCGACAACCAGCGCAGCACGGTCCAGGAGGAACGCCGCCTGCGCATGGACAACCAGCCTTATGGAAAAACGGACGAAATTCTCGAAGACCTCGCCTACGATAATTTTGCGTACAAACATTCCACGATGGGGTCCATGGCCGATCTGAACGCGGCGACCCTCGACGACGTGGCGCAGTTCTTCAAGACGTACTATGCGCCCAACAACGCCGTCCTGGCCCTGGTCGGCGATTTCAAGTCCGCGGAAGCCCTTGCCAAGATCAAAAAATACTTTGAAGACATCCCGCAGCAGCCCGCGCCTCCCTCCGTGGACATGGCCGAACCCGCGCAGACCGCCGAACGCAGAACCGTGGTCGAGGATTCCTTCGCCCGCCTGCCGCGCCTCGACATCGTCTATAAAACGGTTCCGGCAAACACGCCGGATTTCTACGCGCTGGACATGCTTGGCGACATTTTGTTCGGCGGCCCATCCTCGCGGCTGTATCAAAAACTGGTGAAGGAAAAGGCAGTGGCCTTGCAAGTGGCCGGAGGAGTCGATTTCCGGCGCGGGCCGGCGCTCTTCCAGGCTTTCGCCCTGCTCAAGCCCGGACAGGATGCGAGCGAGGTCGAGAAGCTGATTTATGAGGAGTTCGAGCGCGTCAAAACGGACGGCGTCACTCCCGCGGAAATGCAAAAGATCCTCATTCAGGATCGACTGCAGCAGGCGCAATCCATGATCAGCACGATGAGCCGCGCGCGAACTTTGGGCCAATACGCCGTGGATTTCCGCGACCCGGATCTGATCAACACGGTGCTCGCAAAATACAGCGAAATCACGCCCGACGACATTCAGCGCGTGGCCCGGCAGTATCTGGGCGCAAACGAGCGAACGGTCGTTTGGACAACTCCAAAGGCGCAAGCCGGGCCGCCTCGATAAAGGCGGATGGGAATTCGGTTGGCGAAGCGAAGAGGCTATCGATGAGACGCAGAGCGAGTATCAGGTTTTCAAGGCAGGCGGCAGCGGCGGTAATTCTGGCGGCTGCGTTAGCGGCAACGGGTTGGAGCCAGGGGGAACCAGCCCACGACAAGTCGCTCCCCACAAGCAAGGTCGAGCGGCTGAATCGCGCTCCTGTGTCCAAAGACATTCTGAAGGTCAAGCTGCCACGGCCGTTTGAAACCACGCTTCCGAACGGCATCAACTTGATGATTCTCGAGGATCACCGGTTTCCGCTGGTCACGGTGCAATTCGACATCGACGGCGCGGGCCCGATGTACGAACCCGCAGGCACGCCCGGCCTGGCTGGCGCGACCGCGCGGCTGCTGGCCGAAGGAACGAAAACGCGCACGAGCAAGCAGATTGCCGAACAAATCGATTCCCTGGGGGCGTCGCTCTCAGCATCCGCTGGATTCGGGTCCGGCTCAAGCGTGGTGGCGGCCTCGGGATTGTCGGACACGTTCGAACAATGGTTCGCTCTGGCTGCGGACGTTCTTCTCCACCCGAGTTTTCCCGCTGATGAACTTGCGCAGTACCAGGCGCGCGCAAAGTCCGCCCTGTTGCAGCAGCGCTCGCAACCGGGATTTTTGGCGAATCAAACGATGAGCCGCGCGCTGTACGGAACATATCCCGCGGCGGTGGTCTCGGCCACGCCGGAGTCTCTCGATTCCCTGACGCCGGCGATGCTCGCGGACTGGCACGACAAGCACTACGCTCCGCAGAACACGATTCTGGCCATCTCGGGCGATGTCCACGCCGAGACGCTCGTTCCCAAGCTGCGCCAATGGCTGGCGGAGTGGCAGCGAACGAAGTCGGGCGTAAAGTTTCCTGCTGGTCCCGCGCCTGCGAGCAAAGAGAAAATATTTCTGGTGGACCGGCCCGGATCGGTGCAAACCACGCTGCTCATGGGCAACCTGGCCATCGATCGGACCAATCCCGATTATCCGGCGCTGGTGGTTCTGAATGAAGTTCTTGGGGCGGGATCGGCCAGCCGCCTGTTCCTGAATCTGCGCGAGGAAAAAGGCTACACCTACGGCGTGTACAGCAACGTCATCGCGCGAAAATATGCCGGACCGTGGACCGCGGGCGGCGACTTGCGCACCGAAGTGACCGACGGAGCCATGACGGAATTCCTGCGCGAACTGAATCGTATTCGCGACGAGAAGGTGCCCGACGAGGAACTCGACGCGGCCCGCCGCTCGGTCGTCGCGCGCTTTGCGCTTTCGCTCGAATCGCCGCAGCAACTCATCGGCTACGCCATCACGCGCAAGGCGTACAACTTCCCCGCCGATTATTGGGACAAATATCCCGCGCAAATCACGACGATCAAGGCGGAAGACGTTCAGCGCGTGGCCAGGAAATACATCAATCCGGCGACGATGCAGGTCGTCGCCGTCGGAGACGCCAGCAAGATCAAACTGGTTCTCGAGAAATATGGACCGGTCGAGATCGTGGACGCCTCCGGCAAGACCGCACCGGAAACAAGCAAATCAAAAGCTGCGAGCGCACAGTGACCTGCATTTCTCACAGTAAATCCGATTCGTGAAATGGAATCCATCCGATTCGCCAGGAGACGCAGGTTTTTTGTGGCGCCGGCGGGACGCCGGCGCCACTTCACAGCCGTTCTCCCACGGCTCAGCTTACCGAAACCTGCCAAATCAATTCGTTCAAGCCACAGCGGTGAAAAAATTAATGCTCACCGTGGCTAAATCCGAATTGGGAAACCTGCATTGATACCGCGGATCGGTTTGCAATCCGGCTTCGCGGGCGCATTTCAAAAATACAGGCAGCTCCACAAGATATTGATCCGAAAATCCGTGCGTTCCGTCGTACGCCACCGCGGGTGTCTTTGACAAATTCGCGGCGGTGAGCTGCGGCGGCAAAGTATGAAGCTCGAGGATGAGCAGTCCGAATCTGCCAACGTACGGCGCCCAGCGGTGCAGATGACGCACCAGGTTTTCTTCCAGTTCATCGCACGGAATCTCGTCTCCGAGGTGAGCGAATGCGCCGGTGGATTGTCCCGTCCTCGTTCCCCGGACGTAGTTCGCCGGCCGCAGATACGGACGGTTGTGATCCAGAAACGAGCGCACGTGAAGCAAGTTGTGCACGTCATGCCCTAGCGCCTCGAGATCCCCGGCCAAAAGGGCCGGCCGGTTGATATCACCGGCAATGACAAAATGGTTGGGAATCTCGGCCTTTCGCAATCTCTGTTTGGTGATCCGGCGGGCTACTTTATTGAAGTCCACTCCGACGACCAGTAGTGGATGCTTGTCCAGGACAGAACCGCGAAGAGTTCGGCTCTTGATCACGCAATACAGATGCTCGAGCAGGCTGCCGTCCCCGCATCCCATGTCGCAGATGCCTTCCGGTTGCTGTTCGATCGGCCGGTTGAAAATCTCCACGATGATTTCGTCCACCTTTTTGAAATACGTGTTATGAGCGCCGCCGCTGCCCCAAACGTTCATCCCTCGATTGACGAGCAATTCGGAGCCGGTCTCATCGACGCGGGCGATGCGCGGGTTCCCGAAAAGGAGCGTACCGACAACCTCGAAGAGCGGAAGATACGAGACGGTTACGCCGTACGACGTCGCGATTTGCGCCGCATAGGATCCGATGGGCGTGAGCCAAAAACGATTCTCCTCGCGCGCCATCCATCCCTGAGCGATCAGCAGGTCAAACACCAGACCAAGACTCGCGTGATTGCCCGGCAGCGTATCCAATTGCAGCGGCCCTTGCGCGAGCCTTTCCAAAATTCCGCCGCGAGCGAGCGACACCATGACCGGTCCAACCAGAACTCCGTCGAGGTATTGGCGAACCTGCCGGCACACTTCCGCCTCCACTGGATCTCCACGGGCCGTCAGCCCCCAATGCCCTTTGGCCTTTTGAACGAGCGCTTCGAGTGATGGAAGAATGGCCTCGTCGGATTTTCCGAACAAAAAATCCTCGAGGAAAAGCGCCTTCGGAAGAAAGGAGACCACTTCCCCGCAATGAGCGGAGGCAACGCTCGTCGCGATCTGGCCCTTGGCCGTCAGCGAGTAAGCGACATTGGCGCCGTTCGGCCCTGCATGCTCCTCCATCCAACCGCAGGAAGCCAACAGGCGGAAAGCCACTCGCAGGTAGCCCCTGTTGCCGTGCGTCTGTTTTACGATCTGATCGAGTTCCACGCGGTCTGACAAAACTCCAAACAGATCGAAGACCCTGCGGCCGAGAAGAGCCTTCAAAGTGGGAATGATGACGATTCCAGCAAGGTGATTGAATAGAGCCGTTCGAACCCCTGCCTTGTCGTCATCCGTTATCGATAAATTAGCCATACGCGCAGCCCCGTTCGCCTGTTTGCCGGAAGCTCCGTTACAATCGTCCTTCGAACAAATCCCTTCCCTCGACCAGCGCGCGCATCTTGCGATCCGCGACGCTCCGCTGCAGCATCCAGAACCCGCAATCCGGATGAACGTACCGAAGCCGGTCAGGCCCGAGCGTTTCCACAATGTTCTCGATGCGCGACGCGATCAGCTCGGGGGTTTCCACCTCGTTGTCCTTGATGTCGACGAGGCCGATCCCCAGGCTGATCTTCGGATCCAGGTCGGAAAAAAATGCCAGTTCGTCGTACCCGCGCCGGGCAAACTCCAGCACCAGGTGATCCACTCGCAGCGAATTCAGGAATGGGATCAGATCGCGCCAGAATCCTTTGAGCATCGGCTGCCCGCCATAATTGCCGAAACAGATGTGGACGGCCTTTTCGTTCAGAACGCCGTCCAGCGCGTGGTTAATCGCTTCAGCTGCCCAGGGCGCATCCTGGGGAAAGCCGACGATGCACGCCTCATCCAACTGCACCACGTCCGCCTCGATCAATTCGATCTGGCGGCGAAGAACGCCCGCCAAATCCATGGCCAGGTCGGCCACATCGTTGTAATAGCAATTGGTGAGAACCCTGGACAGCATGTGCGGGCCGGTGCACGTGAATTTGAGCGGCGACTTGGTCAGAACGCGCACAAACTCGTAATCGCTCGGGAGATTGAGCGTCCCTTCCTGGATTTTTCCAACGGCCATGCCCGCGGTGAGAAGCTTGAAGCCGGGCGCGCGGTCGGCTCGGAAGCGGTCGAAATCCGAAAGTGTGAATTCCTTTCGAATGCCTTCCATTTGCGACGCGAAATAATCGACCATCCCGTTGGTTTCCGGATGGCTGGGGTCGAATCGCATGAGTTCCCCATCGGTCACGAGGTCCAGCCCGGCCAATTCCTGAGTCTTGAGGACCGTCATGATGGCGTCGCGGAGAACGAGGCGCGAGGTGTTCCCGACCATCCAGGAAGGCACGGGGTAACTGCCGACGGCTGTTGTTTTGATTCGTGGAGGCATTGAATCTTCCCTTCCCGGACCGGTTCAGTCTTCCTCGTGGCGCGCTGGGCGGCGGGCGCGGGCCTGCCATCATGAGACGCGAACCGCTCGCGAAAATATTTCCTTTGTCGCGGGGCGCAACAAATACCATAGCGCCAGCAAATCCACCACCAGGATGGAAACGTTCCACAGCAACCCGGCATGGCTGTAGCTCACCAGCGTGGCGATCAATCCGAGACACGCTCCGGCGGCAATCAGTAGAAACAAGAAAATCGTCAGGATACGCGCGAGATTGCGCAACTGGAAGATCGCAATCGCCAGCACCACGTGCAACGCGCCGAAGAGCAGAAAGACGACTCCCGCAGCAGCGCCAAGCGCGGCAATCACAGTGGCCATGGCGCCGTTTTCCGGAGCGGTCGCGGTGGCTCCCGTCGATCCCATGAAGAAGAAGATGATTCCGGTGGCGGCAAATCCAAGCCCCGCAAGAATCATCCCTGCGCCGAGGATTGTGACTCCGAGTGGGCGTGCCATCGCGCGTCTCCGGGCAAGTAGCACCGACTTCAGTCTGTGGGGGTTCGTACTTGCAAGCGCCACGCCGACAGGCTGAGGGCCGAACTACCAGCCTCTGCATGGACGGTAAGCGAGCCGGGTTAAACCGTCAAGCGCGGATCTTTTGCGGGGCCGACTTGCGGCGATAAACGAACAGGGACACTCCTGCCACAACCGAAACCACGCTCGCCGCCTGCGCGTTCGTCATCCCGTAGAACGAACGTGGATTGATCCGAATGATTTCAACTAGAAACCGCGCGATCCCGGTGAGCACAAGATACGCCGCGAAAATGATTCCGTTCGGGGCGTGCGTTTTCAAGCAGCGCGCGCCAAGACGCCAGAGAATCCAGGCGATCAAACCCGCTGCAAGGAATTCGTAAATGGGCGTTGGATGAACGCGCTGCGTGGTGGGCACGATGCCATTCGGGAAACTCATTCCCCAGGGCAGCGACGTGGGGATGCCATAATCGCCGTCGCCGGAAATGAGGCAGCCGATGCGTCCGATGCCGTAACCCATCGCCGCAGCGGGGGAAGCGGCATCGAGCATCAGGAGCATAGGCATCCGGAAACGCTTCGCCAAAAGCACTAGCGCGAAAAATCCGCCAATGATCGCGCCCACGAACGCAAAACCCATCGTGCTGAAAAGCTGCGGCCACGGATCGGCGAAAAACTCGGCGGGGCTTTCCAGCAGATGGTAGAGCCGCGAACCGACGAGACCCGAGAGCCCCGTGATGCCGATAATCGCCTCGGCGTCGGCGGAAACTCCGCGGCGCGCGAAATCAGCGCGCAGAATAAAAAACGCGCAAATCAGCCCGGTCGCCACCATCAGGCCGTAGGAACCGAGCGTCAATGGGCCAATGTGAATGAAGGGATACAACGGAACTCCCGTCCTCGCGCGGATTTTTTGTTCGTGCTTCTAGCCGCGACAGTATAGCCGAGATGGACGTGTTCAGGTGGCGCAGGCTTCCAGCCTGTGGGGGTTAGTACTTGCAAGGACTAAAACCCACAGGCTGGAAGCCTGCGCCACTGATACTTAATGAATGACAGCTTGGTCGCCCACCGCGGGCCGGTTTCTCCTCATGATCAGGAGAAATGGAACGAGGCAAAGAATTATGACCGCCAGAATGGAAATCACTTCGACATAGGCAATCGTCGTCGCCTGCCTTTCAATAATGAACGACACAATCCCGTGCGCCTGCCGCGTGGCTTCGACGCTGCCCGCTCCTTTTCCTTGCAAAGTCTGAGCCAGCCCGGACACGAGGTTCTCGTACTGCGGCGTACCGGGCGTCGTATGCGCGACCATCGAATACCGGCGCCGCTGGGCTACGCGCGCTATCGAAGTCGAGATGAGCGCGATTCCGATGCTTCCGCCGACGTTGCGCATGAAGCTATTCATGGAAGAAATCTGATTGTTTTTCTCGCGCGGGACGCCCACGTACGCCAGGACATTCTGCGGGACGAAGATGAACGCCAGGCCGAACATCTGCAGCGTGCGCATCAAAAATGCAGCGCGGAAGTCCATGGTGAGGCTGACCAGGCTCGACATGTAGTACATCGCCGCGGAAATCGATATGAAACCGAAAGCCATCATTTTGCGCGGATCGACTCGCGAGACCATCGTCCCTACAAGCGGCAACACCATGATCATGATGAAACCCCCGCCGGCCAGGGCCTCTCCGGCGAGCACCGCGGGATATCCCATCTGCACCTGAAGAAATTGCGGAATCATGAACGTGGTGCCGTACAACACGATCCCCACCGTGAAACTGAAAAACATCGCTGTCGCAAAATTGCGCCTCTTAAACAAGCGGATGTCCACCACGGGATTCGGATGGTGCCACTCCCAAACGATCCAGACCAAAAAGGCATAGCCCGCAAGGATCACCAGCGAAGTAATCCACCGCGAAGAGAACCAGTCGGACTCCTGCCCCTTGTCGAGCGCGATCTGCAAACTGGCGATGGCGATGGTGATCAGCCCGAGGCCCACATAGTCGGCGCGGATTCCCCTTCTACGCTCCTGCTCGCGCTTCAGGAACGGCGGATCCTCGACCAGGCGATTCGTCAGAAACAGGGACAGCAGGCCGATCGGGACGTTGATGTAGAAAATCCATCGCCAATTGTAGTTGTCGGTGATGAATCCCCCGAGCGTCGGACCGATCGCCGGAGCGAGCACCACGGCCATTCCATAAACGGCAAAGGCCATGCCGCGCTTGGACGCGGGAAACGTATCTGCAAGGATGGCTTGCTCGCTTGGCTGGAGACCGCCTCCGCCTACGCCCTGCAGGATTCGGAAAAAAATCAACATCCCCAGGCTGGGAGCAAGCCCGCATAGAAAGCTGCTGGCCGTAAAAAGCGCAACGCACGACATATAGAAGCGCTTGCGGCCAATGATCGTGGAGAGCCAGGCGCTGATCGGCAGGATGATGGCGTTGGAAACCAGGTAACTCGTCAGCACCCAGGCGGACTCTACCTGGCTGGCGGAGAGGTTGCCGGCGATATGCGGCAAGGACACATTGGCGATGGAAGTGTCGAGCACCTCCATGAATGTGGCCATCGTGACCGTCAGAGCGATCAGCCACGGGTTGTATTTCGGTTTCCAAGGAGCTTCTAGTGTGTCCGTCACGCTTTTCTTCCTGATACTTCGCGTAGCACAGACTTTTTACCCTGAATGAAATGAAGGGCAGTCTGTGGGGGTTCGTTGGTGAACCCGGGCTGCGCCCGCTAGCCAAGATCAAATGGAAATCCACAGACTGAAATTTGTGCTACTTACTTCAGCCAAACTTTCGGGACGACCGACATTCCCGGGCGCAGGCGGTCAAGGCCTTGCTGGCCCGGTTTGAAACGGATGCGGACGGGCAGGCGCTGGACTACCTTTACGTAGTTTCCTGTCGCATTCTCGGGAGGAAGCAGGCTGATGACCGAGCCTGTCGAGCCGGGCATGGCCTCGACGGTCCCATCGAAATCCTGGTCGAATGCGTCCACGGAAATCGTGACCGATTGGCCGGGATGCATTTGTTTCAGCTGGCTTTCCTTGAAATTGGCCGTCACCCACAAATTGCCCAGGTCGGCGAGCGTGACGAGGCGCTGGCCCTTGCTGACGTGTTCGCCGACTTCGACCGTTCGCTTGCTGATGACTCCCGCCACCGGGGCGATGATCTTGCAATAGCTGAGATCGAGTTGCGCGCGGTCGAGTTGCGCCTTCATCGACTGCACGTCGGCTTGCTTGGACTGCAAGTTCGCTTTGGAAATCGCAATCTGATTGGGCGCGTTCACTTTTGCCGACTCCATCATGCTGCGCGCCTGGTCGAGTTGCGCCCGGCGCTGCTCCACAACCTTTTGCGCGGCCTCGGCAGAGGCGCGCGCGGAATCGACGGAAGCGGCGAAGGCTTTGGCCTGTCCCACCACTTGATCGTAGTCGGACCGCGAGACTTCGTTTTTGTCCACCAGCGCCTTGTAGCGCGCGACGTTGGCCTGGGCCTTGCCGTTATTCGCTTCCACCTCCAGCACTCGAGACTTCGCGGACAATTCGTCACGCTCCGCGGCCGCTACCGCGGCTTCGGCATTCGCGACTTCGGATGTGGTCGTCGCGACGCTGGTCTCGGAAGTGCTTTGCGTGATCGGAAGATTCGGATTTTCCGCACGCTCGCCGGCCTGCGCTTTCAGGAGCTGCGCTTGCGCCTGTTCCACGGCGACCTGGTAGTCGCGCGGGTCGAGCTCGACGAGCAGATCTCCCGCCTGCACGGACTGGTTCTCTTCCACATGGACCGCTTTGACGTTGCCATCGATCCGCGCGGTGACGCCGTTTAGGTGGCCGTCCACCTGGGCGTCGTCGGTGGATTCGTAGGTGCGGGAATACAGCCAGAACGAAACCGCTCCCACAAGAATCACGCAGCCGATGATGGCCGCGAACAGAAGCGTCCTGCGCCGCCCCTCGGCATTGCTGCCGGCTTCGTTCGGGTCATTGGATTTTCCGGCGGGCTCGGCAGGCCGGGGTGAACTCGATTGCTGCAATTGGTCAACCGCCATGGTTATTGGCTCCTCAAAAGATCGCGCATGATTTTTTCGGCCTGGCCGATCGCGCGGGCGACGCTGGCCTTGGCCAGGTTGTGGGCGTTCAAATTCGCGATGTAGTCGGACTCCGCGCTGGCCACCACTTCCTGCGCCTGCGTCACTTCGACCGTGTCCGCAACTCCGGAAGAAAAGCGGTCCGTCGACTGGGTCAGCTCATCCCGCGCCAGTTCACGCCGGCTTTGTGCGACGCGCACCAGTTCCGCGGCGGCATTGAGATCCAGATAGGCGTTCCTGACATCCGCTTCCACGCGCGAGCGCACGCTTTCGTATTCGGCGCGCCGCTGCTTCAACGTTGCCTCCGCTTCGACGATGTCTCCGTGCGTGTGCCCTCCCGCCCAGATGGGAAACAGGAGCTGGCCGCTCACGTCGAAGGTTCCGTGCGAATTCGCGGGGTTTATGCCGATCACGCCGTAGTCCGCGACGATGCCGAGCGTGGGATAGTGCTCCGCCACGGCCGCTTTCCGCGCGAATTCGGCGGCGTGCAGCGACGCTTCCGCGGCTTTCAGGTCGGAGCGGTTCTGCGCGGCCATGGTGAGCGCCTGCTCGAGCGTTATATTTTCGAGCGGGGCGTACGGCAGTTGGTCCGCGAGCGAATAGGTCTGCCCGGGAGATAATCCGATCAGACGCGCGAGCCCGATTTTCTGCTTGGCGTAATCCGCCTGCTCCGCCGTCAGACGCTGCTGCTGTGTTTGCAACTCGACCTGGCTTCGGGTCATGTCAATTTTTGCGCTGAGGCCAGCCGTAAAGCGGTCCGACGCCTGTTGGAAAATGGCCTGGGCGCTATCCACCTGCACCTTGGCCGAATCGACGCGCGCGGATTCCGCGAGCACCTGCAGGTACGCCTGCGTGACGACGTAGACCACGATTTCCCGGGAATCCGCCGCGGAAAGCTCGGCCGCTCGCTGCGCTTCGCGAGCGGATTGGTAGGTGCGGATCGATTGCACATCGGCGACGCGTTGCGTCAGGTAGCCTCGCAAATCGAAAAAGTTGAACGGGCCAACAATGCTCGGAAAATGAATCCCCAGACTCGGAGGAAATTGAAATTTGAAACCATAGGAGGCCAGATCGATTTGTTCCACGTTCTCCCGAACGCCGCCGGACAAATTCGGGAACAACACGCTCCGCGCAACGATGTTCTCCCCCACGGCGCGTTGCGAGGACTGCTCCGCGGTAATCCCCCCGAGGTTATAGCGCAGACCCATTTTCAGCGCCGCGTCGAGAGAAAGCGAGAGCGGCTGATCGGAGGGAGGCCCCGCGCTGGCGCTGCCCTGATAGGGGCCGGTCTGCGCCGCGGCATAAACCACCGGGGCAAGTATGCCGATGATGAGAAAGAAGAAACGAAAACACGAAATTCGCATGGAAACCGCTCGATTCTTCAGGATTAACCAACCGCGCCTGCCGCACTCGGTATGCGCTATCCAAGGGGGAGGCAAGGCGGGTGGTCCGATTTTGCAATTAAGGCTTGCATGGCCGAGGACACCCAAGTAAGATACATACACGTATGTATCCTGTCAAGGGAAGCACGCGGCAAGTATGAGGCAACTTTCCATGCCGGCACGCGGCAAGAGGAGCCGGGGGCGCCCCTCGTTGGCGGCCCGCTCCCGCACGCGGCAGGCGGAGCGCACCCGGTCGACCCGCCGGAAATTATTGGACGCCGCCAAGCGCATTTTCGCGCAGGACGGCTTTGAAGCGGCCCGCCTGGAAGACATCGCCGCCGGCGCCGGCTATACCCGAGGCGCCTTCTACGCCCATTTCAAAAGCAAGGAAGACATCTTCTTTGCCCTGTTCGAGGAGTGGGTGCGGGAGCGAATCGAGTCCTTCACGAGCGTCGTCCGGCGCCACTCGGATCCTGTCGAAAAGCTCATGGCTTTGCGAACCCATTACGCGGAACTTGCCACGGACCGCCGCCTGGTCCTGATCTCCATGGAATTCAAGCAATTTGCCCTGCGTCATCCCGAGGCGCATGCCCGGCTGCGGACCCGGCACCGCCGCATTCGCGCGTCGTTCGGCCAGCTGTTTTCCGAAATCATGGGCACGCTCGGGAAAACCATCCCGATTGATTACCCGGCGGCCTCGGCCTGCCTCGGAGCGGTCTCGCAAGGGCTACTGCTTGAACACCTGCTCGACCCCAAGACGCTGTCGGATGGCGATGTTCGCCAGGTTCTTGGCCTTTTTTTCGATTCGATTTTTTCAAGCTGCACCCTGGCAGGGTAAACGCCGGGCGCCGTGCCACTTTGAGAAAATGAATTTGTAACGGGAGTTTGAGCTTTCGCATCTGAAGATAGTACGGTAGACGCGCCTCGGCAAATCCTCCGGGAGACGCGAGTTGGGGATGAAAACGCAGGCCTTAAGCAAACTTCAGATTCGCCAGCGAAGACCAGATTTCATGCGTCGGAAATCGGACTGAAAATGCAATCGCTGGTATCGCTTACAATGATCTTCGCGCTGGTGTCGGAAAAGCCCGGCGCGGGCAGGCCAAGGAGTTAAGAGCCCGGTATGTGGATTGTCCGTTTAGCCCTGCGAAGACCTTACACCTTTGTGGTGATGTCCTTGCTGATTCTGATCCTGGGGACGCTGGCGGTATACACCACGCCCATCGATATTTTCCCGAACATCGATATCCCGATTGTCGCGGTCATTTATGGGTACGCGGGGCTTTCAGCCGAGGATGTATCACAGCGGCTTGTCGTCGGTTTCGAACGCGGACTCACCGCTACGGTCAACGACGTTCGAGCACATCGAATCGCAATCCTTGAACGGACTCGGAGCCATCAAGATTTTCTTCTACCCCAACGTGCGTATTGATATGGCCATGGCGCAAGTCACGGCGATCGCGCAATCCGCCGTCCGGCAAGATCCCCCGGGAACGATTCCGCCGTTCATCCTGGCCTACAACGCGTCCTCGGTCCCGATTATTCAGCTGGCGATTTCCGGAAAGGGCCTTTCCGAGCAGCAGTTGAATGATTTGGCGGCGAATTTCCTGCGCACGCAGCTCGCGACGGTGCAGGGAGCCGTAATGCCGAACCCGTACGGCGGCAAACAGCGCGAGATTCAGGTGGACCTGAACATTCCCGCGCTCCAGGCCAAAGGGCTTTCGCCTAACGACGTGGTCGCCGCGATCGGAAATCAAAACCTGATCTTGCCGGCCGGCACTGTAAAAATCGGCACCAAGGAAGACGACGTTGACTTAAACGCGAGCCCCCAAACCGTTGAAGAAATGAACGACTTGCCGATCAAGGCCGTGGGCATGAACACGATCTACATTCGGGATGTCGCGCACGTGCGCGACGGCAATCCGCCGCAGACGAACATCGTCTTGGTGGACGGGCAAAGAGCCGCGCTCATGACCGTAATGAAGCTCGGAGCCACCTCGACCCTGGACATCATCAACAAGATTAAGGAGCGCTTGCCCATTGTCCTCGCGGGCATGCCGCCGGAGTTTCGGGCTCGCCCGATCGCCGACCAATCGTTGTTTGTTCGCGCCTCCATCAACGGTGTCGTACGGGAAGCAGTCATTGCCGCCGTCCTGACCGGGCTCATGATCCTGATTTTCCTGGGAAGCTGGCGCAGCACACTCATCATCGCCATTTCCATTCCACTTTCCATTCTCACGTCGATCATCGTCCTGAGCGCCATCGGGCAGACCATCAACATCATGACGCTGGGCGGCCTGGCTCTCGCGGTCGGCATACTGGTGGATGACGCCACGGTGGAAATCGAGAATATCAATCGAAACCTGGCCCAGGGAAAGGAAATTATTCAGGCGATCCTGGACGGCGCGCAGCAAATCGCCGTGCCGGCGTTCGTCTCCACGCTTTCGATCTGCATCGTGTTCGTTCCCATGTTCTTCCTGACGGGCGTGGCGAAGTATTTGTTCGTGCCCCTGGCCGAAGCCGTCGTATTCGCGATGCTGGCATCCTATTTGCTCTCGCGCACCCTGGTACCGACGATGGCCCGGTACCTTCTGAAAGCCCACGGCGAAGAATCGGTGGAAACGTCCCTGGCGAGCGGAAATCCCCTGGTGCGCTTGCAGGGACTCTTCGAATTGCAATTCGAAAAACTCAGGAACTTTTACCGGAGTATCCTGAAAACGTGCCTCGCGCACCGTGTGATCTTTCCGCTGATCTTCCTGGCGGTCTGCGTTGCTTCGTTTGCTTTATACCCGTGGCTGGGCGAGGATTTTTTCCCCTCCGTGGATGCCGGGCAAATCAAGCTGCACCTTCGCGCGCCGACAGCCACTCGCATTGAAGAGACCGCGGAACTTTGCAGCGAAGTGGAGCGAACGATCCACGAGCAAATTCCGGCAAACGAGATTGAAAGTGTGATTGACAACATTGGACTTCCCTACGGTTCATACAATTACGTGTATAGCACGTCGGCCCCGATCGGTCCGGAAGACGCCGACATCATGATTTCCTTGAACGCGAACCACCACCCCACCGATGGGTATATTCATGATTTGCGTCTGAAACTTGCGAGGGAATTTCCGGGTGTAATGTTTTACTTTCCGCCCGCGGATATCGTCAGCCAGATCCTGAATTTCGGCCTCCCGGCTCCGATTGATATTCAAATCATGGGACGCGACGTCGATGCGAATCACCTGTTCGCGACCAATCTGATGAAACAGTTGAGCTCGGTCACAGGAATAGCGGACTTGCGAATCCAGCAACCCTTCAACCAGCCGAAGCTGCACATCAATGTGGATCGCACCAAGACTCTTCAGGCGGGCTTTACGCAGCGGGATGTCGCCGGCAACCTGCTGGTTTCGTTGAGCGGCAGCTTTCAGACCTCGCCGTCTTTCTGGCTCGATCCCAAGTCCGGGGTCAGCTACCTCGTCGCCACGCAGGCCCCGCAGTATGAGTTCCAGTCCTTGCAAGACCTTGAAAACATTCCGGTGACAGGCGCCGGCGGCGGGACCCGAGCGCCCTGGCAGCAGCTTTCGAACCTGGGGACAATTTCCCGCGGCGAAGGAATGGCGACGGTATCTCACTATGACGCTCAGACCATGATCGACATTTTTGGTGCGACGCAAGGACGCGACCTTGGAGGAGTAGCCAAGGAGATTGACGCTATCGTCAACCGAAACCGCAGCCACCTGCCGCGCGGTTCCCAAATGTTTGTTCGAGGACAAATCGATACGATGCGCAGTTCGTTCGTGGGGCTGCTGGCGGGCCTGGGGTTTGCGATTCTGTTGATTTACCTTCTGATTGTCGTCAACTTCCAGTCCTGGCTCGATCCATTCATCATCATTTCCGCCTTGCCGGCAGCTCTTGCCGGAATTGTATGGATGCTGTTTGTGACGCACACCACGATCAGCGTGCCCGCGCTTACGGGCTCGATCATGTGCATGGGCGTGGCCACGGCGAACAGCATTCTGGTGGTCAGCTTTTCAAAGGAGCGGGTTCAGGAAGGGCTCGACCCGATTCACGCCGCGGAAGAAGCCGGATTTACGCGCTTTCGGCCGGTAATCATGACGGCCATGGCCATGATCATTGGCATGTTGCCGATGGCGGTTGGCCTCGGTGAAGGCGGCGAGCAGAACGCGCCCCTTGGACGCGCGGTGATTGGCGGTTTGATCTTCGCGACGGTCGCGACGCTTCTTTTCGTGCCGTCCGTGTACAGCTTGATTCATGGATTCCGCGACAACCCGGGCCAATCCGCTGAAATTGAAATCCCGGGCGAGTAGTCAAGGTTAGTTTTCAGGTGGGTTCGTCGCCGCGGCGACAGCCCGCATCCGATTCTCGGAGGACCAGATGGAGGTTGTTACCAATCAGCGGGAACCCGCGGAAGCGCCGGCCGGCGAGCGAACGAAGTACGGCGGCCCGCCCGCGCCGGGCAGCAACGTGACGCGCGCCGTGATGCTTGTGCTCATGGTGGTTGTCGTCGCTTTGGTTGTGCTCTGGGGAATTTCAAGCCGCCGGAAGGCCAATGCACAACTCTCGCAAGAGACGCAAGACCTGGCGGTCCCGACGGTCTCCGTCATTCATCCCAAGCTGGGCGCACCGCAGCAGGAAATTGTCATTCCCGGCGACATGCAACCGTATACGGACGCCCCCATTTTTGCGCGGACGAATGGTTATTTGAAGAAGTGGTACGCGGATATCGGCGCGAATGTAAAAGCGGGACAGCTGCTGGCCGAGATCGATTCGCCGGAAGTGGATCAGCAATTGCAGCAGGCGCGCGCGGACCTGGCCACGGCCCAGGCCAACATGAATCTCGCGGAAGTCACGGCCGCTCGTTACAAGGATTTGCTGAAAACGGATTCCGTGGCGCAGCAGGACGTCGACAATGCCACGGGAAATTACGATGCTCGCAAGACTACCGTCGAGTCGGCGCAGGCCAACGTGAAGCGGCTGCAGGACATGCAAGCCTTTGAAAAAGTTTATGCTCCTTTCGACGGCATGATCACGGCGCGCAATACCGATATCGGCCAGCTGATCGATTCCGGCAGCAGCGGCGGCACAGCGCGTGAACTGTTTCACATTGCGGCCATGAATCCGCTGCGCGTCTATGTCAATGTGCCGCAATTTGATTCTCCTCAAATCAGGCCCGGGCTGCACGCGGATCTGGTTCTCAACGAATTCCCCGGCAAGCGATTCCAGGGGACCGTCGTGCGCAGTTCCGGAGCCATTGACAACACAACGCGCACTTTGCTGACCGAAGTCGATGTGGACAATTCCGCCCGTCTGCTCAAACCGGGAAGCTACGTCGAAGTTCACCTCAAGCTGCCTTCCCCGGTGAACACGTTTACGCTGCCCGTGAATGCGACCATTTTCAAATCCGCGGGCTTGCAAGTGGCGATTGTGAAGAACAGCAAAACGATTTCGTTGATCCCGGTTACGCCGGGCCGGGATTTTGGAACGGAGATCGAAATCGTCGCGGGGCTCAAGGGCGATGAATGGGTCGTCTTGAATCCGTCAGACTCGCTCACCAATGGCACGGAAGTCCGCGTCGCTGAAACACCGGCCCCTGAACAGAGGAAACCGTGATGGTCCGGCTGATTGCAATTCTTCGTTCTTTCCAGAGTGGAAATGCTTTTCGCCCGCGAATGTTGCCGATTCTTTCCCTGGGATTTTTCCTGATCGGGGGCTGTTCGGTTGGGCCGAAGTATTCTAAACCAACGACGCAAATTCCGCCGACGTACAAGGAAAATGCAAACTGGAAACCGGCGCAGCCGAGCGACCAGGCGCAAAAAGGAAATTGGTGGGAGATATTTCAGGATTCGCAATTAAATGCCCTGGAAGAGAAAGTTAACGTGTCCAACCAATCTCTGCGTGCCGCCGTGGATCGGTATCAGGAAGCGCGTGATGTGTTGCGGCAAACGCGATCGTCCTTGTTTCCGCTTGTCAATGCCGCTGTAACGGGGTCCCAAAACCGCCAGTCCCAAAATAAAGCGCTGTTCGGCGGCATTGCTCCCGTCAATTATTCCGATTTAGTTCTCTCGGGAGATGTCTCTTACGAGGCGGACGTCTGGGGAAGCGTCCGGCGAAGCATAGAATCCAGCCGCGCGCTGGCGCAGGCTTCGGCCGCGGATTTGGAAACGATTCGCCTCAGCCTGCACGCGGAGCTGGCCCTAGACTACCTAACCCTCCGCGGACTGGATGCGCAGAAGCAGCTCTTTGATACAAATGTCGACGCCTTCGACAAGGCTCTGCAACTCACGGAGAGCCGTTTTCAGGGCGGCGTCGCTTCCCGGGAAGATGTGGACCTGGCCGCCACGCAGCTCGAACAGACGCGCGCCCAGGACATTGACATCACTTCGTCGCGGGACCAATTTGAGCACGCTGTGGCGGTCCTCATCGGGCAGCCTGCTTCCTCTTTCAGTTTGGACCCTGCCCCGTTGCCTGCCGCTCCACCAGTGCCTCCTCCCGGCTTGCCGTCCGAGTTGCTGGAACGGCGGCCCGATATTGCCGAGGCGGAAAGAAGGGTCGCCTCCGCCAACGAACAGGTCGGAATCGCCCGGGCAGCTTATTTCCCAACCATCACGTTGGGGCTCGTGGCGGGATTCGAGAGCGGGAAATTTCCGAATTGGCTGACGGGGCCGAGCGCGCTTTGGTCCATCGGCGCGTCCGCGGCGGAGACCGTTTTTGATGCCGGGCGCAGGCGGGGGGTTTCCGATCAGGCCATCGCGACATACGACGAAATGGTAGCGGATTATCAGCAGACGGTGCTCACCTCTTTTCAAGAAGTGGAGGATTCTCTGTCCGATCTTCGAGTCCTCGACGAGGAAGCCAAGACTCAGGACGCCGCGGTTGCCGCCGCAAATCGCGCGCTCGATCAATCCACCAACCGGTATAAGGGCGGTCTCGACACCTACCTGACCGTGATTACCGCGCAGAGCGCCGCGCTGGCTAACGAACGGACCGCTGTGAGCCTTCTGACGCGCCGGTTGACGTCGACCGTTCTATTGGTGAAAGCCCTCGGCGGCGGCTGGGATGTTTCCCAGCTTCCTGCGGTGGATTAAGCCTGATTTTTTCGCCAGCCATGAAAGCAAGCCCTTCGTGGCGCCGGCACCACAAGACATTTTGCGCCAAGCTCAAAGCGCGATGTCTCTGCCGAATTCTGAACCTTTGGCGAGATACACGGACCAGGCTAAATTAATTCTTCTGATTCTTGTCGCCGCCGCCGTGCATTGATCCACACACAACACACATCGTCGGCGGCTCCGAATTGTCCACAACGTGATGGATTGGCTTGACCGTCTTCAAATACGCGAAAATGGCCTTCAAGTCGTCATCGGTCATGCCGCCATAAATGTGCCAGGGCATGATCTGATTCAAGGGCCGCGCCCTGACGTATCCGGTTCGAATCGCCTGCAAAAACAAGACTTCGTCGTAGTACGGAATGCCGGAAGGGTCGGGAGTCAGGTTCGCAGTGGCAACTCTCCCCCAGGGGCCTTCGAAGACCTGCCCGCCCGCCAGATCCATGTTCGGAAGCGGCTCGCCATTATGCACCGGTGTGTGGCAGTCTCCGCAAGCGGCCATGTTCACCAGGAACGCCCCCCGCTTTACAGGATCGGAAAGATCGGGAGTAGGAACGGGGTCCGTGACGGGCTGAGGCGCGCTCCGGATGAGATATTTCACTGGAAAAATGATTTCCGTCTTTGGCAGGGGATTTCGAACGGGGGGCAGCGAACGCAAATACACGATGACCGATGCCACATCCTCGTCCGGCATTTGCCGGAGCCGTTCATAGGGCATCATTGGAAATAACGTACGGCCGTCGTGTCCGATCCCTTCGCGAATCGCCCTGGCCAGGGCGTCGTCGCTCCAAGTGCCCGCCCCGGTCTCGGGATCGGGAGTGAGATTTGGCGCCACGACACGGCCGGGCAAGCCCTTCAATATCGACATATCCTGGCCGGCGCCTTCCATGCCGGGCAGGACTGGAGCGTCGTGTTTGGTCCAATCGCGAGGCGAATGGCAATCCATGCACACGGATTGGCTTTCCACAATGTATTTGCCGCGCGACCAACGCTCCGGGGTTCTTTCGAACACTCGATTGGTCAGCGGGCGCGAGCGCGGGCCAATGAACGGACGCCAGCCAATCGTCACCGTAATTCCCACAGCAAGCACGGCAACTAGGCACAACACAACCACGAGGAATATTTTCAAGAACGTTTTCATGATCACCCCTGGTAGCGTTTGAGTGTCTTATTCGATCTCGGCAATGCGGCGAACATGGCGTCCACCCGCGAACGGCGTAACCATCCATACCTTCACAATTTCCAGAGCCAGATCCTCGGGAATCATTCTCTGGCCGAGCGAGAGAACGTTGCTGTCGTTGTGTTCCCTCGCGAGGCGAGCCGTTTCCAGATTCCAGCAAAGCGCGCAGCGGATTCCCCGGACCTTGTTGGCGACCATCGCTTCGCCGTTGCCCGATCCGCCGAGAACAATCCCGCGCTCGAATTCGCCGCGAGCCACCGCTTCCGCCGTGGGACGAATGAACAGCGGGTAGTCCACCGGCTCGGTGCTAAACGTGCCGAAATCCCGGACTTCGTGCCCGAGCGAAGTCAAAAGCGCCTTTATTTTTTCTTTGTACTCAAATCCAGCGTGATCGGAACCGATGGCTATTTTCAAGGGCCTCAGCATAGGGCGCGCGAAATCAGGTTGTCAAGCGCGGAGGCGGCATTCCGGATGCCGCAATTTTTCAATCACTTCACTCGTCCGAGCTGGTAATTCAAATTCACCGTTTGGCTTTCGTAGTCGTACTGCGCGCTGACTTGCTCGACCTGGGCTTCGGTCAAATTTAATTGCGCCTGGCTGAGTTCGATGATCGAACTCAGGCCCAGTTGGTAACGGCCCGTCGCCAGATCGTAAGCCTGCGTGGTCTGCTCCAGCAGTTGTTGCGTGAGGGAAAGACGCTGGTAGGCGGAGATGACGTTGAGCCAGGAGGTACGCACGTCCTGGGCGATGCGGTTTTGAAGGTCTCGAAGGAATTGCTCCTGCGCGTGGGATCGCGCGGTCGCCTCGGTGTGCTCGGCGTTGAAGAGGCGGCCGTTGAAAATGGGGACATTGACGTTGAAACCGGCCGCGGCGTAGCGGCTGGTCAGCGTGTCTTGGCGATAGGGGACGAGGCCGGTCACGCCTGCGGCTGAAATCGTGGGAAACCAGAGATCGCGTTCCGCCGTGGCGTAGCTTTGCGCCGACTTCACATCCAGCCCCTGGCTGATGATCTCAGGCCGGTTCTGAAACGCTTCGACGATGAGCGGGGCGACATCCGGAGGGGGAGAACCGGGCAAGGGTTCGTCGACCAGCTGAAACGTCCGCTGATCCGAGTAGCCCAGCGCGTCGGAAAGTTGCGCATACGAGGACTGCAAATCATTCTGCGCTTGCACCAGCAAAAGCTGCGCCCTGGCCAGGTCCACGTTCGCAAAACTCACATCCAGGCCGGACCTGAGGCTGCTTTTGGCCAGCTCGCTGATTTGATCCGCAACCAACTGGCGCGCCTTCACAGTTTCTTCGGCGACTCGAAGGACGGACTGGGCCTTCATGACTCCGAAGTAAGAAATGTTGACGCGCAGCAGCACATCGGCCCGCGTAGTGACTACATTCTCTTGCACCGCTTGCGCATGGAAGTGCGAACTTTTAGAAAGTTTGTGCGTGCGCCCGAAATCGGTCACGAGTTGGCTCACGGACACGCCATCGGCAAACTTGTTGAAGATCGATGGGCTGTTCAGGAATCCCGCGGCAATGCGGCTGTTGTTTTCCGCATACGCGCCCGTGGCAGCGCCATTCGCCTGGGGATAATAAATGGATTGAACTTCCTTCACTTGCGCGGCGGCGGCGGAAGCGAGTTGCGTTGCCGCCTGAATCTGCGGGTGGTTCTGGATGGCGATGTTTTCCGCCTCCGCCAACGTCAGACGCTGTCCATTTTGATTCTGCGCCGGCGGTTGAGCCGGAGCCGGAGTTGAATACGGCGGCGGAGTTTGCGACTCGCAGGGGACGCCGGCGAGAGCAACACCGGAAAACAAGACCAAGAGCAGCAATCGCCGGGAATCACGCATTAGTTCGCCTCCTCCATGACCGCGGCGCCGGCCGATGCTTCGCGGCGCCGGTAGATCAACAGGTACGCCGCGGGCACCACAAAAATGGTCAGCAGGATGGAAGAGATCAGGCCACCGATGATGACCCGCGCCAGCGGCGCATACGCTTCGCTTCCCGTTTCGAGCTTGAACGCCATCGGGAGCAGACCCACGACGGTTGCGAGCGACGTCATCAGAATCGGCCGCAAACGGATGCGGCAGGCGTGCGCGACCGCTTCAACAACGGTGCGTCCTTCACTGCGGAGCACGTTGGCGAAGTCCACGATCAGAATGCTGTTGGAAACCACCATCCCTTGCAGCATCACGATGCCCATCAGAGATTGGATGTTCAGCGTGGTGCCTGTAAATGCCAGCGTGATCAGGACACCCACGAGCCCAGTCGGCACGGCCAGCACGATCAGGAAGGGATCGGTAAACGATGCGAACTGCGCGACCAGAATCAGATACACCAGCAGAATCGCGAGGATCAGGCCGATGCCGAAACTCCGGAAGGAATTCTGCATCGTGATGATCAGTCCGCGCATGTTCACGCGAAGATTCACCGGCAGCTTCGTGTTGGCAATAATTTTCGAGATGGCCGCGGCGGGCTTGCCGATATCTTCGCCCGAAGGAGCCACATAAATGTCCACGGATCGTTGCAGTTGATAGTGGTCCACTTCGGTGGGGGACTGGACCACGCTCACGTCCGCGACCTGATTCAGGTAAGTGGGAAGTTTCAAGCTGGCGCCACGCAGGGGCATGGCCTTCAAATCCTGGATCGAACGCACCTGATTTTCCGGATACTGTACGGTCACGAAGTAATTGTTGCCGCTTTTGGGATCTACCCAGTAACCTGGGGCAATCATCGCGTCCGATGTCAGAGACGTGATGAGATTATCTATGACTTCCTGAGGGCTGAGTCCGAGTTCACTGGCCCGAGCGCGGTTCACATTCACCTGTAGCGCGGGATAATCCATATCCTGGGGGACGTAAACGTCCGAAATTCCGGGGATCGCGCGGAATTGGCGCGCCAGGTCCTGGGCGATGCGGCCGTCCGCGTCGAGGTCCGCGCCGCTCACCTGGACGTCGATCGGTGCGGGAGCGCCCTGGTTGAGAACTGCGTCCACCAGGCCGCCCGATTGGAAGTAGGTCCGCAGGTCGGGAATTTGCGACGCGGCGCGCGCTCGCACTTCGTCCATATAGGCGAAACTGCTGGCTTTGTGGTCTTCCTTCAAGCCCACCTGGATAAACGCGGTATGCATTCCCGCGTTGGGCGTGAACAGCGACGAAAGGTCCGGCGTCAGGCCGATATTGGAAACGATGGTTTCCAATTCCTTGGGCGGGACAACCTGGCGCACGATATTTTCCACGCGCTTCACGTAATCCTCGGTCAGCTCGATGCGCGTCCCCGTCGGCGCCTTCACGTTGATCACAAATTGGCCGGCGTCAGTGCGCGGAAAGAACGAAACGCCAATCAATGGATAAAGGAGAAAACAAAGAGCGAAAAATATAAGGAATCCCACGACCACCTGGCCGGGGCGCTCAAGCGCCTTGCGGACCCATTTTTCATAGAAATTCAGCATGACCTCGAATTTCGCATTGAACCCGGCATGGAATCTCGCTCCCCATGACTTTTTCTCTGCTGACTCTGTGTGCGCGTGTTCGTGAATGGCCTTGAGGTAATTGGCGCAGAACAGGGGCACGACCGTCACTGCGTCGAAATATGAGGCGAAGAGCGCGAGCACAACCCCAAGAGCCAGCGCGCCGAACAAGTACGCGCTCACGCCAAACAGGAACGTCACGGGAAAGAACACGACGACCGCGACCAGCATGATGGCCAGGACCGCCAATGCGACTTCGTTGGCCCCTTTGACGGCCGCTACGGCCGGCTCCTCGCCCATCTCCAGGTGTCGGTATATGTTTTCGATTACCACCACCGAGTCGTCGATCAACCGCGAAAACGCGAGCGCCAGCCCGCTCAGCACCATGGCATCGATGGATTTCCCGGCGCTGTGCAGAATAAAAAATGTGATGAACACCGAAATCGGAATGGACAGGAAAACTGCGACCGTGGCGCGAAAGCTTCCGAGAAAAACCAAAATCATCAGGCCGGTCAGAAAAATTCCGACTCCGCCTTCGCGCAACACCGTGGAAATCGCTTCCTTGACGAACACCGATTGATCGAATGTGACGAACGCTTTCATCTGCGGGGGGATATCGCGCAGATTCTTGATGGCGTCCTTGATCCCGTTCACGACGGCGATGGTGTTGGTGTCGCCACCCTGCTTCTGTACCGCAACGTACACGGATTTCTGGCCATCCACACGGACGATGTTGTATTGCAATGCGGAGCCGTCCACTGCCTTTCCCACATCGGAAATAAAAACGGACTTTTCTCCCTCGGTCTTGAGGGGAACTTCATTGAGGCCTTTCGCATCTTCGACCTGCGCGTTGGTGTAAATGTTGTAATCGATCGGGCCGAGGCGCACGTCGCCAGCAGGCAAGATCAAGTTAGAGGAGTTCGTCGCGCGCACCACGTCCATGGGGCTCAGCTCGTGCGCTTGCAACTTGAGCGGGTCCACGTAGACCATGATCTGCCGGTACTTGCCGCCATAGGGCGGTGGAACAGTTGCCCCGGGGACGCCTGCGATCTGGTTACGGATCTGGAATTGAAGATAATCGTGAAGCTGGGTCTCGTTCAACCCTTCGCCCTCCACGGTCAGCAAGCACACGGGCAAGCTCGATGCGTCCACCTTCAGCACGACGGGCGGCAGAGTTCCCTGCGGGAGCCTGCGCAGGTCCGCCATGGCCAGGTTGGAAATCGAGGTGACGTCCGCGTCGGCATCCGTGCCGGGCTGGAAATAAATTTTGATCAAGCTTACGCCAGGCAAGGACCGCGATTCCATGTGGTCCACTCCGCTCGCCAGCGTAAAGAAGCGCTCAAAGGTATCGGTGATGTCGGCTTCGATCTGCTGCGGAGGCATGCCGCTATAGAACGTCGCCACGAGGACAACGGGAATTTTGATGGGAGGAAACATATCCACCGGCATACGCGCCAGGCTGGTCAATCCCAACACAACCACGAACAGGCAAAAGACGACAATCAGATATGGATGGCGGACAGCAAAGGATGGCATCTATTTCTCCCCTTCCATGCGCGAAGGCTCAACGATCTTGGGCGCGACGATTTCTCCTGGCCGGTATTGCCCCAGGCTTCCGAAAATGACGGTTTCGTTTTCCTGAAGGCCGGAAGTGATTTCGACATCCGTGGCGGATTGCAAACCCGCGGCCACTTCGCGCCGTTCAATCTTGTTGCCGGGACCTACAACGAGCACGATTCCCTTCCCTTCGCCCGCGGCTTGAAATGCTTGAATCGGCACGGTCAGAGCTTTTGCGACGGAGTGGAGCGGAATTTTCACGGAGGCGTACATTCCGGGGACCAGTTGGTATTTAGGATTGGGAACATCGACTTCGGTATGCATGGTTCGCGTATTCGTATCGATCTGATCGGAAAAGCGGATAATTTTCCCTTCAAAAGCGCGATCCATGCCGGAAACGTTGACGGCGACAGATTCGCCAATCTGTATATTGGATACCGCTCTTTCCGGAACGGGAATGACGAGGCGCAGCAGGCTATTTTGCGACAGGCGGCAAAGCGCGGAGTCGCCCTTATTCGAGGAAGTTCCCGCTGGAAGCAACGCGCCGGTGTAGGCGTAAATCTGCGTGATGACGCCGTCGAATGGCGCCATCATGCGCGCGTAATCGAACATGGCCTGATCCTTGCCGAGCGCGGCTTTGGCGACGAGCAAAGCCTGCTCGGCCCCGGCCAGCGCCGCTTTCTGCGCGGATACGTCCGCGTCCGCTTCCATGTCCTTGCCCTTTGAGACGTCGATTTCCTCCTGGGCGACAAGTTCCGGGCGCGATTTCTGCACGTCGGCGAGGCGCGTATAGGTAAGGTGCGCGACGGTATACGCCGATTGTGCCCGGTTCAAATCTTCGCGAGCGCGCGTCAATTCCTGTTCGCTGCGGTGGATGGAAGCCTCATCCTGCTGCAATTGCTGTTGCAGTTCCGGGATTTCCAATACGGCGAGGATTTGCCCTTGCTTCACGTGAGTTCCATAATCGACGTAGAGTTTTTGGATGTAGCCGGAGACTTTTGCGTACACGTCGACTTCCTGAAAGGGCTGAAATTCCGAGGCGATCTCCAGGTTGTCCGCGATGTTTCCTCGCGCCACTTTCACGACGGCGGCCGTGGGAGCGTTTGCCTCATCGTCGGCGGCCGCCTTGTGTCCCTCGCCACAGCCGGCGAGAGCAGCGGAAAAAACAAGGAAAATAAGGAAACTCCAGATTCTATCGTTACGCCTCACTGGATAACCTCCACGATCTCGCATCACTGTTTCAGTCCCTTAAATTCTTTCTCTTTAATCTAAGCGCATCCACATTCGAGCGGAGTTTTTCCATCGTGAACGCGCCGGATTGGCAGAATTCAATGATCTCCCGCTCTTCGCCGTTCATCCTCCGCGCGACAGAGGGAATCTTTTGCGCGATCTCGATCGGAATCGTCTGCACTCCATGCCGGTCGCCATGCAGCAGGTCGCCCGGCCGCACCTGCATATGGCCTACTTGGACAGGGCCTCCAAAATCGAACACGTGTGCAAAGGCGTGGGAAACCGAGAGGTTTCGGGCAAACATTTGAAACTTGAGTTCTCGGGCCGCTTCGACGTTGCGGACCGCGCCATTTGTCACCACGCCTAGGCATCCGAGAACGCGCAAGATGTTGGCATGAACGTCGCCGATGAAGGAACCGAGACCTGGATTGTGATCCAAGTCTTCCACGACAAGGACTCGGGGCGCCGGGACACTCATTACTTGCTCCAGCCAGTCGAGCCGGTAGTAATAGCTGTCGCCTTCCATGGGCGGATCGGCAGTGCGGACGCGTACGGTGGCCGCGTATCCGACGAGCGGAGGAAAATCTTCAAAAATGCAGCGAACGGTGGAATCGGCGAATCCAGCATTGCGCAAACGCACGCCGAAGGGTTCAATCGCGTTGGCTACGGTGCAAGAATCCAATTGGCGCAATTCTTCCAGTAGAGCCGGCTCCAAATGGTTTGAGGTCATCAGATCTCCTGAAAAGAAAATAGCCGCATAAATCACCAGGCGCCAGGAACGAAAATCATGCCGGTCGCCATTTCGCGGGCTCCTCCGGCTGCTGAACTGTTTCCTGCGATGGCGCGACGGCGTGGCCCGCCGTCCGGAACAATTCAGTCCGCATTCAATTTTCAACGGGAATCACCGCAGGGACTTAGCCCTGCTTGTTATGATGCGGAAGGCGGTGCGCGCAGGGGGCGGTGGGTGAGGAAAAATCATCCTGGCCGGAAATCGGAGCATCCGGCAAACGAACAATCCTGGACGCTATCCTCCGCACGGTGATCCTCGATTGCACGAGGCACGGATTCAGCCCATCTCCGAACAGACATTTGAACGGAGCCGCAAATTTCGATGTGTGGCTTGCTGACACTCCCAGAACAGCCGTGCCCGTTCCCGGCCCATTCTGAATCAAAATGGGGAGAATACTCCATTGGATAATGCCGAGAACCAATACGCCGGACAGCAAGAGGAGACAAGCAATATAGGGGCGGCTTGAGGTGCGCTTTGGATTCATCTGGGACCTCCGTCTACCTGACGGAGGGTGTGCTAACCTATCGAGGCTAGCATTCTGCAAGAAAACGTGTCAAGAAATCAGCTTGAATAGGCGTACCCTTAGGTTACGGGGAACACGTCCTGCCAAGTAAGTTTGACGCTCCGGCGGTGAGTTTGGATGCGCGGAAACGTGCTTTTTGTCGAGGATGAACAGGCGCTGCAGATGACCGTCGGCGACCGGCTGCGGAACGAAGGTTACGCGGTCGATTACGCCGCCAATGGGGATGAGGGATTCGAGAAGGCCACGCAACTTCCTTTTGACCTGATCATCCTCGACGTCATGCTGCCCAAACGTGACGGATTCGACGTGTGCAAGGGCATACGCGAAGCCGGACTTATCACCCCGATTCTCATGCTTACCGCCCGCGGGCAGACCAGCGACAAAGTCAGCGGCCTGAAGATCGGCGCGGACGACTACGTCACGAAGCCGTTCAACATGCTGGAACTCATGGCGCGAGTCGAAGCGCTGATGCGGCGCGCGCCCATTCGCCCGGCCGCCCAAACCGGCGGCGTTGATTTCGGAGCGATTCATGTGGACCTGATGGGAACGGAGGCCACGCGGGACGGAAAGCCCGTGAATTTGTCGGCGCGCGAATTTCAATTGCTCCGGTATCTCATCGAGCATCGCGGCGCGACGCTTTCGCGCGAGGAACTCCTGAAGCAAGTGTGGGGCTATAGCGCCGATATGTATACGCGCACCGTGGACGTGCACGTCGCCAGCCTGCGCCAAAAACTGGAAGACGATCCGAAACAGCCCAAATTTATCCTGACGGTGCAGGGGTTCGGCTACAAGTTCAAGGCTTAGCCGGCGGATTATGAAATTGCCAATCAAAGAACGCGAATTCTCGACGGTCATCATCATTCTCGCCGTGATCGTGGTGATCGTTTTGGGAGTGGTGCAATACCGCTGGAGCAACCAGGTCAGCGAAGCGACGAGCATCCGGCTTGCCGACAGCTTGCAGATGTCCATGATCAACTGGCATCTGGATTTCTTCCGCGTCTTCTCGGAAGTTTGCGTCGCGCTGCGCGTCGATCCAGAGTCCAGCACGGCGGATGACTGGGACCAGTACGCGCGAAGATTCGTGGATTGGAAAAAAACAACGGCGAATCCGAATCTCGTTGCGGGGCTGTACATTTTGCGGTTCGACGAGGCTCCCGCCGCGCAAGTGCTTCGCCTCACATCTTCCGGCCAGCGCTTCGAGCCGAGCGACTGGCCATCGAATTTCCGGGAATTGCGCGAAGAACTGCAGCAGCCTGTTCCCAACGCCGGCGCCAACAGCTCCTCTGCCTCATCCGGGGGAACAAATGCCGCCGCATTGGACGCGAACGCCGAATTTGCAAACCGCTTCTATACGGGCGGGCCCTTGGCTGGGTGGCAATTCGTGCCGCAGATCCCCGCGCTCGTCCGCTCCGTTGCGCATGATTCTTCCGCCTCCGCCGCCCGCCAGGATTCCGCGCGAAACGCCGCGGACTGGATCGTGATCGCGCTGGACCAGGATGATGTGCGGGAAAATATTCTTCCGGCCCTCGCGCAGCGATACTTTCGCGGCACCGAGGGACTCGACTATCAGGTTGCTGTTACTTCTGGCAGGAACATGGGAAGCCCTCTCTATACATCGGACGCGGGCTTCGGCAACGCGGAAATCGCCGACGCGGATGGAACGATGGATATCTTCGGGCGAATGCGCAGTGACGGACAAGGATCCCCGATTCGGATTTTCCATACGCCCTCGCAGGAAAATGGGCCGGCGGCTTCGGTCGCGGTCACATGGTTTCCCCTTTTGCGCGAAGCGGGCGCGGACCAGGACTGGCGCTTGATCGTGAGGCATCGCCGCGGCGGAGCGCTCGGAGCGTTCATCGCGGATTCGCGCCGCCGAGACCTGGCGATCAGTTTTGGCGTGCTTTTGCTGCTGGTGATCAGCATGGCGATTCTGATCTTTACGAGCACGCGCGCGCAGAGGCTTGCCAAGTTGCAAATGGATTTCGTCACCGCGGTTTCCCACGAACTCCGCACCCCCCTGACCGTCATCAGCTCCGCGGCCGAGAATATCGCCCACGGCGTGGTGGAAGGAAAACCGCAACTCGAACAGTACGGATCGGTGATCGGCGCGCAGGCCAGGAAACTATTCGAAATGGTCGAGCAAATCCTGCTGTTCGCCGCGATTCGCGAGGGACAGCAGCGCTACAGCCTGCGCCCGCTGGAAGTGCCGGAGATTCTCGACGCCGCGCTTTCCGGCACGGCGGGGCTCATTCGAACGGCGGAGTTCCACGTGGAACAACAAATCGAGCCGAACTTGCCCCGGATCGTGGGCGACCTCCCGGCGCTTTCCCAGTGCGTGCAGAATCTGATTACGAATGCGCTGAAATACGGCAGCGAACAAAAGTGGATTGGAATTCAGGCGCGGCTCATCGAACATGGATTGACCGGGAAAGAAATTCAGATCAGCGTCTCGGATCGCGGCATCGGGATTGCTCCCGAGGAATTACGGCACATCTTCGAGCCGTTTTATCGCAGCCCTTCCGTGACGGCCGCGCAAATTCATGGCACCGGCCTGGGTTTGCCTCTGGCGAAAAGCATCATGGAAGCGATGAAAGGCCAGGTGACGGTGAAAAGCGCGCCGGGCCGCGGCAGCACATTTACGCTCCATTTGCCTTGTGTTGAAGACTCGGTGCGGCAATTAGAGGGCAAGACGACCGAGGCGGTTTCCTCCTGATCGATTCCCCTGCTAACACGTAGCTTGCATTTAACTTAGATACTTTTCCTATCTCACCTCATTCTTGCTTTCGCGCAGCAATTTCTCCTTCTCCTGCGATTCAGGGCTTTTTACAACATCCTTACAGCAGCCCATTTCAATTTCGGTGTAATTTCAAATTCGCGGATTCGGAGTGCTCGTTTCGCGGGATGGTTGGGTGAGTCTCTGGTTGTCGATCATTCCTGGAAATTGTCCCGGTTCGATCATTCAACGGATTAGGTGGGGGCAGGAATCTTGCTCTCAAGTCGAGGCCCTCTTGTGGTGAAGCAATTCACAGGCATTGTCCGCACGGCAATTTTTCTGACTGGAATTCTAGTGTTCGGTAGGGCGTCCGCGTTCAGTCAAATGAACACGGGAGAAATCGATGGGATCGTCCGGGACCCTACGGGCGCTGTCGTCCCCGACGCCACCGTCGCGGCTGTCGAGGCCAGCACGCACCTGGAATATTCGACCAGGACGAACGGCTCCGGCGAATATCTGCTGGCGCAGCTTCCCGTCGGGCAATACAACTTGACGATGAGTTTGCAGGGATTCAAGCAGATTGTGCAGCCCAACATCGAGGTGCATGCCGGCGACCGTCTCCGTCAACCCTTCACCCTGGAACTCGGAGAGCAAAGCGAAACCTTGACCGTCAGCGTGGCGCCCGGTTTGTTGCAGGTGGAATCGGCCGCCATCAAAGATACGATCGAGCAGCAACAGGTGATCGACCTTCCCCTCAAAGGACGCGATTTCATCGATCTGGTCGCCTTGTCACCCGGGGTCACGACGGCGCCTGCGGGCACGCGGGGATCGGCTCTGCAACAGACAGGACAGACCTACGGAATTTTGGGCCAGCGTGGTGGGCATAACTTGTACCTCGTCGACGGCGTCTCGGTCACGGACGAGGCGTTCAACAATCTGGTGCTGAGCCCATCGGTCGACGACGTTCAGGAAGTGAATATCAATCAAACTTCCTACGACGCTGAATTTGGCGGAAAATCGGGCGGGATCATCAACGTCATCACGAAATCGGGGAGCAACAACTTCCACGGCAGTCTGTTTGAATTTGTGCGGGATGACATCTTCGACGCGGAGAATTTCTTTGTGCCGCAAGGGCAATCCAAGCCTCCCTTCAAGCAAAATCAATTTGGCGGATCCGTCGGCGGCCCCATCCAGCATGACAAGACTTATTTCTTTGCCGACTACGAAGGCGAGCGCGTTCGGAAATCTCTAACCGACAAATTTACTGTGCCGACTGCCGCGGAAGCCGCCGGAAACTTCCAAGGATCGGGAATCGCACTTGATATTCCGGGCACGACGACTCCACTGCTGCCCGATACGATTACCGCGATTGACCCGGTGGCCGCCGCCTTGCTTGCCAAAGTCGCGCAAGGCCTGCCGGACGGCGCCTTTCCGAATGTTTTAGCCAAGAACGCCACAGTGAATGCCACGGAGCTTTCCACCATCGGCATCAACCAATACGACGCGCGGGTCGACCATACCTTCACTTCTTCGGACAGCGTTTCCGTTCGCGGTTCCATTTTTGACGACAATGAATTCGATCCCTTCGGCTCGGGCGCCTTGAACGAGACGCTGCTGCCGGGATTCGGATACAACCTGCGAACGCATACCGACAATATTTCCGCAGGCTGGACCCACGTCTTCAATACTTCCTGGCTCAACGAATTGCGATTCGGGTGGATGTGGGTCGGCGGCGGGCAGATCAGCACGAACGCAGGGAACGATTTCGCCGCGCAGACCGGCATACAGGGGGTGAGCGCCAACCCGCTCGATCTGGGCTATCCCGATGCGACCATCACCGGCTTCACGACTCTGGGTGAATCGACGCAATACGTCTCGCGAAAAGACAACAACTACGAGTTCTATGACAACTTGACCTGGCACCATGGGACGCATACCGTCAAATTCGGCGGCTACTTCTTCAATCTGGATTTCGAGCCGGTGAACGCCAACAACGCGCGCGGGACCTTCGCCTTTACGCCCACCACTTCCAGCGGCGTAACCATCGGCACCGGCAACGCTCTTGGCAATTTCCTCATGGGAGAGCCGACGCAAGGCTCGGGGTCGTCAGCGGGACGGGGAACCCTGCAAGGCCGCACGAACTGGGTGCACCTCTACGTCGAAGATTCCTGGCAGATTGTTCCGAGCCTGAAGATGGATATTGGCCTCCGATACGAATACAACCAAAACGTGACGGATGCGAACAACAACATGTCCATCATCAACAATCTTGTGCCGGGCGGGGAGATTGTGATTGCCTCGGGCAGCGGAGGGCAAATTTCGCCTCTTGCGACTTCTCTGCTCGGGAATATTCCCGCCGGCCTCGCGGTGATCCCTTCCTCGCAAGCCGGATGGGATAGCAGATTGCTTCAAGGACGGCCCCTGCGTCTCGCGCCGCGGATTGGGCTTGCCTGGTCGCTGCCTGACCACAAGACAGTGATTCGGTCGGGCTTCGGAATCTACACGAACCAGGCGGCGTATAGCATTATTCAGAATGCGGCACTGAACCTTCCGTTCTACGTGGCCAAAACGGTGAACAACTCCCTCGTGACCAACAGCCCCCCCGCAGACACCACGGAAGACATACTGACCGCCAAAGGCTCGTTCAGCGGAAACAACGTCAACCACGATTTCAAAATTGAGTACAACAACGTCTGGAATCTTTCGATCGAGCGCAGTCTTTCTTCGACCACCGCCTTGCAGGCGCAATACATCGGGTCGTATACGGTCCATGCCGACAACGAGACTTACCAAAACCTATTCCCGGACAGTTGCTTGAACCCGGCCACCGGCTGCACGCACTCGCGTCCTATTCCGCAGATGAGCGGATTCCCGAGCGTGACGTGGGACGGCTGGGAAAAATATCATGCTTTGGCGGTGACCTTCACGCAACGTCTCTGGCGGGGCCTGACCGTCAATTCCAACTACACCTGGTCCAAAGCGTTGGACGACGCCTCCAACCCCGGTCCGGACAATGCCGAGCCTAACTTTCCTCAAGACCCCGCCAATCTGGCGGCGGAAAAGGGATTGTCCGATTTCGACCACCGGCATCGTTTCGTCACCAACTTCCTCTATCAGATTCCATTCCTGAAGAATTCGGAAGGGTGGGTCCACACCGCGTTTGGCGAGTGGCAGGTGGGAGGCATCTGGACGCTGCAAAGCGGAGCGCCCTTTACGGTGAATCTGCCGACGGACGTTGCCAACAACGGAGAACCCTTGTCCGCGCCATCCCAACGGCCGAATCTGGTTTGCAATCCAAACAGCGGTCCAAAAACAACATTGGATTGGTTCAATACATCCTGCTTTGCTGCGCCCGCTCCAATTACTTATGGCAACGCGGGCCGTGACATTGTGATCGGACCCGGCCTTGACGACTTCGATGCGACGGTCCAGAAGGAATTTCCTGTTCGCGAAAATATGAGGCTGCAGTTCCGGCTGGATGTATTTGATTTCTTCAACCACCCGAACTTTAACGCCCCTATCGGGGCCGGCAGGACGTTCAGCACTTCCTCGAGTTTCGGCGCGATTACCAGCGCGAATGATCCGCGCGACATGCAGTTTTCGCTGCGGCTCGCGTTTTAGTAGCACAGGCACTCTTGCCTGTGCGGTTTTTGCGATCGTCGTTAGATTGGGTAGTGCGCACGAGCGGCTTACAAAACCACACAGCCAAGAGTGGCTGTGCTACCTAAGCGGCATCGCTGCGCGTGGCCGGGCGCACGATTCGAGGAACCATCATTCGCGTTCCGGGCGCCAGGATGTGCACGGAGCGCTGGAAGACAAACTCCAGGAAGCGCCTGGCGACGGACAGCTTTGAATGGATGGGATCTCGATCGCGGAAACCTTCGGCGCGGATCACGAGAAATCCCGGACCATTCTCGACTTGCAGGCGGCGGATCGCCCGGTACGACTTTGTCTGGAACGCATTCGCCAGGCGCAGAATGGCGGCCAGCCGGATGAGCGATTGCCGCAACGGCAATTCGCAGACCCTTAACTTTTGATGATCCGGATACGGCAACGCGCGCCGGTGGAATCGCGCGACGAGCGCGACAAACTCCAGGTCTCTTTTCGTCCAGCCCGGCGGCGGAGAAATCTTGCGAATCATCCGGTAAGACTCTTTGTGGTAGGCCTTGGTCTTCTTGAAACGCCCGGCTTCCTGCAGCAGCGCCGCCGCGTGCAGAATGAATCGCTCCTCAATGGGAGCTTCCTTTTCGATCAGGCCGCAGTTCACAAGGCTGTCGTACAATTGCAAGGACAACCGCGCCGTGCGGCGAACACGGGGAAAATCAGGCGTCACGAAAGAGGCCCATTCGCCTAGCCGCGCGAGACCCGTGGAACGCAAATCCTTCTCCGCGGGCAATCCCTCACGCCAAATTCGCAGGGGAGAAGTCTTTCCCGCCATCTTCGCGCGATACTGCCGCAGCCGCGACGTTCGCTCCTCCTCCACCTTCGCGCGCCACGCCGTAAAGGCAGTTTCCTCGAAGAGACTTCGGCTCTTCACGATCATCTGATCGAGAACCGTGAGGTCGTGAATTTCTCCCAGCAAATCCTGCAGGACTTTCAGATCGGGCGCCCAACCCTGATACATCGACGGCAGAAAATTTTCCACGGCGTAGCGAAACTTCTTCAAGCCCACGCGCAGGCGGTGGTAGGCGAGAAGGCTCCGGCTGCGCTGCGCGCGGCGATTCAGGTCGCGGACACTTTCCCAGATTTCGAGGACCAGGGATTCGCAGGCGGCGCGGTCGGACACGACATGGCTGTAATGCTTCGCACATTCTCTTCGCCAGGCGCGCCATTGCTTGCGGTCAAATTCCCGGATGGCCGCGCGCGCATCGGCCCGGTCCTGTTCGTGCTTCTTTTTGAGCGCCCCGAGGAGCACACCCGTCGAAGCCTCTCCCTCAATTCCCAACTTCCCGATCCATTCCGTCAGGACTTGCGTATCGCGAAGCGTCCCGAGCCGTTGAAACGTGCGCCGCGCCGATTTCCGCATGGCTTTCCAGTCGCATCCCGGATCGAGGTCCATCATGACATCGGCGATGAGGATGCATCGGCGCAAGCAGATGCGCAGGTCGTGGATGGGCTGCGCAGGCAAAGCTCCGCCCACGTTTGCATGTTCTTCGAGGACGCGGTCCGCCCAATAGGCGAGACCGACTTTTTCTTCGGTAGCGGAATGCGTTTGCGGCAAAACGGAAACCAGTACCCTTCCGAGAGATCGCCAGGGGGAGCTATTCTAGCCGCGCGGGGCGGAAAAACGCAAATTTCGCAGGGGCCCAAGTAGCACACGCTTCAGCCTGTGGCTTTTGGTCCTAGCAAGGACTAACCCCAACAGGCTGAAGCCTGTGCCACAATTCAAATCCCGGAACTAATGCTAATCCGGCGCGACCGAAGTCTGTTCCTTGCGAGCCGGAATCGCGGCAGGCACGCGGCGAGGAGCCTTTGAATAATGGTCATACACGCGCCAGCCCAAAAGAATCGCCATCACGGCGGCATATTCAAGAGGCAAATGGATGTCGGACTTCACCAGCCACAAGAAATGGATGACTCCCGCGATGGCGGTCAGGTAAATCGCGCGATGCAGCATCGCCCAGCGCTTCCCGCCCAGCCGGCGAATCCATCCCGCCGTGGACGTGAGGGCCAGCGGGATCATCAGGACGAAGCCCGTGAATCCCACCGTGATGTAGCGCCTCTTCAACACGTCCGCCCAGATGCCGTGAAGATTGAAGATCTGGTCAAACGTAAGGTACACGCTGAAATGGCAGCATCCGTAAAAAAACGCGAACAGCCCCAGCATGCGCCGGAAACGGATCAATTGCGGCTGCCGGAGAAGTTTGCGCAACGGCGTAACGGACAGAGTTATGGCCACGAAACGCAGCGTCCAATCCCCCGTGGCGTGCTCGAGGAATTGCGTGGGATTCGAGCCGAGCCCGCCGGTAAACGCTTCCCAGATCAGCACGCCCAAAGGGACGAGACAGATCAGGAACACTAGTACCTTCGTCCATTTGCTGGTCAAAATTGAATTCATGTTCGATGTCCGCTCAGAAATTTTTCTTCAGGTCCATACCGTTGTAGAGACTCGCCACCTGATCCGAGTAGCCGTTGAACATCTGCGTCGGCGTGTTCTTGAAAAACCCCGGCAGGCGGACTTCCCTGGCCTGGCTCCAGCGCGGATGGTCCACCTTCGGATTCACATTGGAATAGAAGCCGTATTCATGAGCGTTCGTGATGTTCCAGGTTGTCGGCGGCTGATCCTTGACGAATTTAATTTTGACAATCGACTTGATGCTCTTGAATCCGTATTTCCAGGGGATCACCATTCGGACCGGCGCGCCATCCTGGTTCGGGAGCGTCTCGCCGTACATGCCCATGCAAAGCATCGTCAGCGGGTGCATGGCCTCGTCCATCCTCAGCCCTTCGACATACGGGAGTTCTATCCCCGCGCGGCCCCACAGAGGCATCTGCTTCCTATCAAAATAGCTCTCGAATGCCACAAAGCGCGCATTGGCATTGGGCTCCGCGAGCTTCGCAATCGTGCTGAACGAATACCCGATCCACGGCACCACGATGGACCAGGCCTCCACGCAGCGATGCCGGTAGATACGCTCCTCGAGCGGCGCAAGCTTCAGGATTTCGTCCATCGAGAACTTGCGCGGCTTGGCGCATTCCCCTTCCACCGAAACTGTCCAGGGGCTAGTAACGAATTTTTGCGCGTTTCTCGCGGGATCGCCTTTGTCCGTGCCAAATTCGTAGTAATTGTTGTACGTGGTCACGACTTGCTCCGGGGTAACCTTTTCCGTCGTGCTGTAGGGACTCCCGGACATGCCCTGAAGTTTGGTTGAAGCATAGGCGCGGACCGAAGGGCTCACCAGGTCCGCCAGGCCCTTGCCCGCCAGCGCCAGCCCGCCCGCTAACCCCATTCCATAGAGGAATTTGCGGCGGTTCAGGTAAATGTCGCGGGGAGTGATGTCCGAATACTTCAAGTCAGGGGATCGTTTGACCAGCATGATTCGCCTCCAAGCACTCGCTGTGCCTTAAACGCATTCCATTATATGATTACTATACGCTGAAATGGTTGCATTGGATGAGGGATGCGGGCGAAATAAATACGACATCGGGTGTCGCGCGGTTCGAGTCGCTCCTGATTAGGGTGTCTGTCCAGGCATACGATACAAATGAAGGGGAGTTATGCGCCCGATACGTGAAAAATCCTTGTCCAGGCTGAAGAGACTCGCGTGATGTTCCAGAGCGATCGCGGCGATCAGAGTATCGATGGTTTTCAGGGTGATGCCTTTCGAACGAGCCAGCCGCGAAATCGACGCTGCCTCGCGGTAAGTGGAAAAACCGCGCGGCTCAAGCAAGTCCCACATGGAAAGAAAGTGCTCCATGCGATTAACATCTCGTCTGAGACCTTGCAGGATCTCCATGACGATAACGCCAGTCAGGGCAAAGGGTTCGGCTTCCCCAATCATCCGGCGCAATTCATCACCCGCGCGGCCGGGAGAGGCACTGAAAAAATCGATCCAGACGGAAGTGTCAACCAGGATCACGCGCGATTCCGGCGCAAGCGCTTGAGGTCACCCTTCCAAATCCCGCTTCCGTAATAGTGAAGCATGCCCTTGCGGCTTTCCGAGCGGACGAGCAATTCGAGCGCCTTGCCGACGATTTCTCGCTTTGTCTTGAGCCGCGTGAGTTTACGCGCCTTGCGAACCAATTTGTCATCGAGCACTATGTTGGTTCTGCCCATAAAAACAGCATACACCTTTTTGTGAATATTATGTGTATGAATTAAATCAAAGAGCGGATTGCGATTGTTGTAGGACAGCCACTCTTGGCTGTCCGCTTTTGCCCTGCTGAAACTGGGCGGGACAGCCAAGAGTGGCTGTCCTACTATGCGGAGAGTTCCTTGGCGAGGGATTCGCGCAATCGTTCCTGATGTTCAGAGGAGAGTTTTCCGGCCGCGGTAGTGAGATAAAACACGTCAATCGCGGTCTGGCCCTCGGTGTCGATCAGAGCGATATCGATGTTGCATTCCTGCTGGGCGAAAACCGAACTGATCCGGTACAAGAGGCCCGGCTGGTCCTGCGTGATGATTTCAATCAGCGTGCTGTGCGCGGAGCATTCATTGTCAAATTGAATCTGGGGCGCTCTGGCAATTTTTTCGGGTTGATCTTTTTCCACTTCGAGGCGCTCGCGGAGCATGCGCTTGAGGTCGCGCTTTCCGGAAAGGACGTCGTGGACGGTGGTTTTGAAGCGCTCCCACGCCGGAAGATTCATCTCCAGCGTCCTGTAACGATCGGTAAAGGAGAATGTGTCAACGACCGTGCCGCCGGCGTTAGAAAAAGCGCCCGCCTTTCCGATGTTCATGCCGCAGGCGGCCAGCGCTCCCGCGACTGTCGAGAAGAGACGCGGCCGGTCCTTGGTCACGACGGTCAGTTCGTACCAATGGCGGGTGCGCTTCAGCGCCAGTTGAACGGGGTCCTGGCCGAGGCGGCCGGACATCTCGAAATGCCGCAGAATTTCGTCGACGGGATGCGTGCGAAGATACCTTCTGGGCAAGCCTTCGAGAAACGTTTGGAGCTTTTTTCCCGCCGCGGCGGCGAGCGAGCGAAGGTGGTTCAGGACTTCATCGTTCGCGTCGCCATGGACGCGTTCATCCACGCTGCGGTTGAAATAATTGGCCGTGCCGATATAGAGCTGCCAAAGATCTTCCGCTTTCCATGGCGTGAGCGCTTCCGGATTGACAGCCTTGATGTCCGCATACGTGAACAGGCAAAGCATCTTCAAGAGTTCCGGGCTGCCGATACTCTCCGCAAACTGAGCCACGGTGCGCGGGTCGAAGATGTCCCGCCGAAGCCCCGCACCCAAATCCTGGTGGTGCTGAATCAGGAAGAGCACGGTTTCCCGGTCAGCTGGGGGAAGTTCCAGGCGTTCGAGACATTTTCCGGCGATTTCCAGGCTAGCCGGAATGTGTTCCACGAGCGTGACGGCCTTGCCGGTGTCGTGCAGCAAGATCGCGAGGTTGAGCAACTCGGGCTGGTCCAGTTCGCCGAGGATGCCGGCATACCGCTCGTCCCATTTGAATTTGGATTGCCGAAGGCTGTGCAAAATTTCGATGGCCTGAAGCGTGTGTTCATCCACTGTGAAACGATGAGAAACTTCGCGCACGGCAAGCGCGTCAATCCCCAGCAACTCCGGCAGGAACAGAGTCAAGAGATGGAGGGAATGCATCGCGCGCAGCGCGTCTGCCGCATGAAGCTCCGGCAGAATATCCTCCAGAAAACGCCAAAAATCGCCGCCACTCGGAAGGGCGGCGGCCAGTTGCGGCCTCGCCATCTCCAATTGGTGTTCCGCGGCAGGACTGAGCTTGAACCCGCGCCGGGCAATGAGAAGGAAGGTGCGAAAGAAAAGGGCTGGATCGGATAAATTTTCCGGCTTCTGAAAAAAAATCAGTCCGTCCACGACGGAAAAATCCTTGTCGGAATAACCCGTTCGCCAGGTTTCCAGCTGCCTGTAAAACAGAGACTGTGCCGCCGGCATTTCCTCGAGCAGTTGTCCGGAAATGTGGTCGACGGCGCGCGCGTAACCAAAATAGATTCGCATCCAATCGGTGGCGTTCCGGATATCGGCATTCGGCGTTCCGATTTTCTGGGCCGCCGCATCGTCCTGCGCATCCCAGGTCAGGAGATTGTGGTCTCGTTTGAAACGGAAATGGAGAAAGCAGCGCACGGATGCGAAGAAAGCGAGCGCCGAATCCATCGCAGGTTTGATCGCGGGTGAAAAAAATGTTTCGGAACCCGGCCACCCGCCCTGATTTTCCATCGCGGAAATGGCGGCAAGCCAGCGCGCGGTGACGTAGTCCTGGAAACCGCCCGGACCATCCTTCACATTCGGCTCGAGATGGAAAACCGTGTTCGCAAACTTGCGGTGGCTGTTGCGCGTCGATTCTGCCAGGCGCTCGACCAGGGCCTGGGACTCGCGGACCATGATTTCGGGTATCATCCGGTCCCGAAAGTTCGAGAACAGTTCCCGGTCGCCTTCGAGAAACCGGCAGTCCAGCAGGGAAAGCATCGCCTCCGCGCGATCGGGATTGAATTCGGCGAATTCCGAAACAATTCCCGCCGTCGCGTTGCATTTCAATCCAATCTCGTTCATCCCCTGGGAAAGCCGCTGGATGGCGTCCTTGAATTTTTCCGCCGTTTCGCCCGTTTCAGCCAGGAAAATGAGATCGACGTCCGAATAGGGAAAGAGGGTTTGCCGGCCAAAATCGCCAACTGCGGCGAATACAATTTGTGGGGTCTCGATGCCCGAGGAAGCCACAAATTGCGCCCAAAAGCGGCGCGCGATGGAATCCACCAGCGCCGATCTCTCGCGCAAATATTTCAGACCGTCTTTTGTGGTGGAAAAATCCTGCTGGAGCCGCGCGGATTCAGCCTCGTACTGCTCTCGCAAATCACTGCTGAGTGGGGACTGTGTGGGCATGCCGGCTTTTCTGTTCTCTTCCCAAGAATCGCGCCCGCTAGAATGGCACGACCCCGGACGAAAAACCAGTAGCTACATGGAAGTCTCCCAGTCGTATCCTTCCTCGCCGTGTTGCGAAAGATCGAGACCCTGAGTTTCTTGTTCCGGCGAAACACGCAGGCCAATGAGTTTGTCGACCACGAATAGGATGGCTAGAGTCCCGACGATTCCCAGCGCCCAGGCGATCGCCACACCAACCAACTGGTTCAAGAGTTGGTGGGCATTTCCTTCGATAAGGCCTGAAGCCAGGGCCTTTCCATTCGAGTCTTTAAAGATGGGATTGACGGCACTGACGGCAAAAACCCCGGTCAGGATCGCGCCGATCGTTCCCCCTGCCCCATGGACTCCGAACGCGTCGAGGGAGTCATCATACCCGTAGCGAGCCTTCACCCGGGCAACCATGAGGTAGCACAGGATGCCCGCAATGAACCCGATCAACATGGCGGGCATTGGCTTCACGAAGCCGGCCGCCGGGGTAATCGCCACGAGGCCGGCCACGGCGCCGGAGATGGCTCCCAAAGCGCTCGGCTTCCCGCTGCTCTTCCACTCGGCAAGGGACCAGCCCGCTGCGGCCGTCGCGGCAGCAAAATGCGTTGCCACAAACGCGCTTGATGCGAGGCTGCCCGCGGAGAGCGCGCTTCCCGCATTGAAACCGAACCAGCCCACCCAAAGCAGGCAGGCCCCAACGAAGCTCAAGACCACGCTGTGCGGCGGTACGGACTCGTCCGGGTAGCCCAGACGTTTCCCGAGGTAGAGCGCGCAGACAAGTGCGGATACTCCCGAAGTCACGTGCACGACGGTCCCGCCCGCGAAATCCAGCGTGGGAAATACACCGCCGAGAGAAGCGTTCAGCAATCCGCCCTTGCCCCACACCATGTGCGCCATCGGGCTATAAACCACGACTGACCAGAGAGCCATGAACACCAACATGGCCTTGAACTTCATTCGTTCGGCAAAGGCGCCGGTGATCAGCGCGGGCGTGATCACGGCGAACATCAACTGATAGATCATGAAAGTCAGATGCGGGATTGTGGCCGCGTAGCTGGTGTTTGGCTCTCCGCCCACTCCGCGCAGAAACACATACTCGAAACCGCCAATGAAGCTGTTGCCCGACCCAAAGGCGAGGCTATATCCAAACAGGCCCCACAGGATGGTGATCAGGGACATCATGGCAAAGCTCTGAAGCATTGTTGCCAGCACGTTTTTCTTTCGCACCAGCCCGCCATAAAACAGCGCCAGCCCTGGACCGGTCATCAGCAGGACGAGGGCGGCGCTGACGAGCATCCAGGCGTTGTCCGCCGAACCTTTCACCTCCGCAAATTTCCGCTCCAACTCGGCAATGCGTTCCGCGTCGGTGTAAATATGGGGCGCGACTAAAAATGCCGCGGTGCTTCCCATGCCGTGCGTGTTCGCACAAGCGATGACAGGCGAAATAAAGAGAATCAAGGCGATGCAAAGCAGAAACAGATTTCTGGGAGTTTTCATAGGATTGATTTGGGAACAATACCAAATCTAACGGCCGAACGCCACCCCCATAAGTGATTCTTTATGATACGTTTACAAGATTCTTACGTTTTCGCAGCGAATGGCACACGGGCCAGCGTTCGTGTCAAGACCGGCGACCGTTACCTCTCGTCCACTTACTCTCTGGGGGCCTGCTCATCGGATTTCTGATGGGACCGATAGATTCTTTCGTACACTGAACGGAGAGCGCTCTTGTTACAGTGGGTCCATGGCCTCAGTGCCTTCAAAAATGCCTTTACAAGGGCTTTTCGGGGATTATCAGGTCGGGCCGTTTTACGACGAGATGTTTTCGGCGCCCGACGTCCCTCGGCCGCACTACGCCAAGATTTTCGAGAAGCTCGGCGCGATGATTCCGGCGCAGTTTGAAGAGCGCCGCCAGCACGCCGACCTTTCCTTTCTGCTTCAGGGAATTACGTTCACGGTGTACAGCGATGGACGCGGAACCGAGCGTCTGTTCCCCTTCGATCTGATTCCCCGGATCATTCCGAATTCCGAATGGCAGCGCATCGACCGCGGCCTCGCGCAGCGCGTCGTCGCGCTGAATTTATTTTTGCAGGATGTGTACGGCAAGCAGCGCATTTTTGCCGACCGTCAGATTCCCCGTTCGCTCGTCTATTCCTGCAAACATTTCCTGCGCGAAGTGATCGGGATCGAGGTTCCGCGCGGGATTCATACGCACATCTGCGGCATCGACCTCGTGCGCGATTCCAAGACCGGCGAATTCTGCGTCCTCGAAGATAACGTGCGCACGCCCAGCGGAATTTCCTACGTGCTGGAAAATCGCCTGGTCATGATGCGCACTTTCCCCGATGCGTTTCATGAGTACGAGGTCCTTCCCGTCAACCACTATCCCGCGGAACTGGCCCGGATCCTTCGCAGCTTGTCGCCGCGCGGAGGAAATGACGCACAAATCGCGCTGTTGACGCCCGGCATTTACAACAGCGCCTATTTTGAACACAGCTTTCTGGCGCAGCAAATGGGCATCGAACTGGTGGAAGGCCGCGACCTGATCGTGGATGGCGGCATTGTTTACATGAAGACCATTCACGGCCTGAAGCGCGTCGACGTGATTTACCGGCGCGTGGATGACGAGTTCCTGGACTCGCTCACCTTCCGCCCGGATTCCGTGTTGGGCGTCCCCGGCTTGATGGGCGCCTACCGCGCGGGAAATGTGGCGCTGGCAAACGCCGTGGGCAATGGCGTTGCCGACGACAAGGCCATCTACGCCTACGTGCCTACTTTCATCCGCTACTACCTCGGAGAAGACCCAATTCTGAGGAGCGTGGACACGTATCAGTGTTCCAAGAAGGAAGACCTCTCTTACGTTCTGGACCACCTGCCGGAACTCGTCGTGAAAGCGGTGGGCGAGTCTGGCGGTTACGGCATGCTGATGGGTCCCGCCGCGGATCGCGAGAGAATTGAGGATTTCAAGCAGCGCATCAAAGCGGATCCGCGAAACTACATTGCCCAACACGTTCTTCCGCTCTCTCGCGTCCCCTCCTACGATCCGGCGCATGGCTCGATCGCCGGCCGTCACGTCGATCTTCGCCCGTATTGCCTTTACGACGGCGAGAAGGTCACGATCGTGCCGGGAGGGCTGACTCGCGTGGCGCTGCAACAGGGTTCGTTGGTTGTGAATTCATCCCAGGGCGGCGGCAGCAAGGACACCTGGGTCCTGTTCGGAGAAGACTGAGATGCTGTCGCGAATCGCGGAGTCGTTGTTCTGGCTGGCTCGATACATAGAGCGCGCGGAGTACACAGCCCGGATTCTCGACGTGAATTTTCATACCGTGCTCGAGCAATCCAAGGACAAGTACCGTCTACATTGGGACCCGCTGATCGTCATGGCCGGGGAGGAGGAACGCTTCCGTTCTTTGTATGGCGAAGCCGACGCGCGCGCCGTGTTCGAATTTCTCGCCTTTCGCCAGGATAATCCCAGCTCGATCGTGCAGTGCATCACCAAGGCCCGCGAAAACGCGCGCACCATTCGCGACTATATTTCACGGGAGATGTGGGAGGACCTCAACAGCTTCTACTTCACCGTAAATCGCTTTATCCCAGACGAGGAGATGGCTGCGGGGCCGCACCGCTTTTGCGACGCCATCCGGTTCGGCAGCCACCGGTTTCACGGCGTGACCGACGCGACCCTGCCGCACGACGAAGGTTGGGAATTTCTGCGCATCGGTTGGTTCATCGAGCGTGCGGAAATGACGGCGCGGCTCGTCGACGTGCAGTATCACATCCTGTACGACGCGCCGGCGGAAATCGGCGGCGACAACCATCAATGGATGGCCGTGCTGAAATCCGTGGGAGCTTACGAGGCCTATCACCGGAAATATCATTCTTCGATCGAGCCGGAAAAAGTCGCGGAAATGCTGATCATGCACCCGCTTCATCCCCGCTCGATTCGATTCAGCATGACCGAAGTGCAGGCCGGCCTGCGCGCCATCAGCGGCACGGGAGCCGGCTCCTACGCGAATGAGGCCGAGCGGCTGACGGGCAAAGTTCTCGAACGTTTGCGCTACGACCGGATCACGGAAATATTTCACCTGGGCTTGCATTCCTATTTGAATGACATGCTCGATATGTGCGGCGCCATTGGCGAGGATATTGCCCGAAACTACTTCTACTACGCGGTGGTCGCATGAACCGCTATCATCTCGTGCACGCCACGGAATTCCGGTATGACGGCCCGGTTTCGGAAAGCTACAACGAGGTCCGCCTGCGGCCGATCCACGACGAAACGCAGAGCTGCCTGTCGTTCCGGCTTCTCACCGATCCCGTTTCGCGCGGCACTTCCTATCGCGATTCGTTCGGAAATTGGGTGCATCAATTCAACATACTTCCCGAACACCACCACCTGAAGATTGAAGCGGAGTCCGTGGTCCTGGCGCACGATATTCCAGCGCTGCCATCGGGCGGAATGAAACTCTCCAGCGTCGAAGATCACCGCGAGCAGTTGGAGGAAGAATTTCTGGACTTCATCATGCCCACGGGATACGTCCCCCATGTGCCGCAGCTCGACGAACTCATCGAAGCGGCCAGCCACAGGAGCGATGGAACCGTTTCGGGATTCGTCAAAGAGGCGTCCTTCCTGATTCACGAAAAATTCAAATATGTCAAAGGGGCGACGCACGTCAATTCGTCGATCCAGGATTCCCTTGCCGTTTGGGCGGGAGTTTGTCAGGACTTCGCACATTTGCTTCTCGGTGTAGTCCGAAAGCGAGGACTGCCCGCGCGATATGTCTCGGGATACCTGGTGCCGCAGAACGCGGCGTCGCCCGACGCGAAATTGCAGGAAGTCATCGGAGGATCCGCGTCCCACGCGTGGGCGGAAGTTTACTTGCCGGATTCAGGCTGGATTGGTCTTGATCCGACGCTGGGGAAGCCGCTGGGGTTGCAGCATGTTCGCATCGCGTACGGACGCGACTATGGCGATGTGGCTCCCGTTCGCGGTGTGTATAAGGGCCATGCGGGGCAGAGGCTTTCGGTTGATGTGAGTGTGCGGCCCGCGATCGACGATGACGGGCGCGAGCAACTCAGTGAAAACAAGGTCACGGTTCCCGAGTCGCCTGTAATTGTGGAGCGGGTGCAGCAACCTGCCCAGCAGCAACAATAGGTTGCTGATTCGGTCTAATCGTTGCGCGAGCGCTGCTTCCGCGGACCGGCTTCGGACCTTACATTACCCTTTTCTTCTTCGTCTTCGCACCGGAACGCTTTGCGAGGTGCCGTCCCGCCCCGTTATGGCTTGTGCTGACCATGGCCATAATGCGTTTCAGTTCTCGCTCCAGAGACACTTCGATCACGTCGGATTGGCGTTCTCCACGTGCTACACGGCTCACGTAGGAGGGGTCCACCTTCAGTTGCCGAGCGACGCGGCCATACAGGCCTCGGATCAACGATGCCAGATTTGTAGGGGCAGCTTTGTGAACACTTTTTGCGTGGGCCATGAGGCTCCTTGAAACTTGCAAGCGAAGGTCAGGTCGAGTACCACCCGGTTTAACGAATATGTTAACGCACTTGGAGTTGGGATGCAATCATTGCATGCAATGAACACTTTCTCGCCCCATCGGCACGTGCAGTGACTCTCTGCCAATTCTTTGCATCCCGTTAGGGGATCAAAAGCAATTTCCCGGTCGTTTTTCTTCCTTCCAGGTCCCGATGAGCCTGTTGCGCGTCCCGCAGAGGATATAGATGCTCGATGCGCAGCTTTAATTTGCCCGACGCGATCATGTTCAACACATCGGTGGCGCGCTGCTGAAGCTCCCCGTGGCTGGCAATGTGGTGAACCAGCGTGGGACGCGTGACAAACAAAGACCCTTTCTGCGCGAGCCTGTTCAAGTCAAACAGCGGCACCGGCCCGCTGGAAGCTCCGAACAGCGCAAGATAGCCGCGCGGGCGGAGAACGTTGAGATCCTGATCGAAGGTGGTCTTGCCGACGCCGTCGTAAATGACGTGAACTCCTTTGCCGTCGGTGAGTCGCTTGGTCTCCACTTCAAAATCCTGCTTGGTGTAAAAAATCACATCATCGGCGCCGGCTTCGCGCGCCAGTTTGGCCTTTTCCTCGGTGCTCACCGTGGCGATCACGCGCGCTCCGAGATTTTTCGACATTTGCACGAGAAGCAGACCGACGCCGCCCGCGGCCGCGTGGATCAGCGCGATGTCGCCCTTTTTCAGCGGGTACGTGCTATGCGTCAGATAGTGCGCGGTCATGCCTTGTAACATCGCCGCGGCAGCCTGATGGTCCGTGATGCCCACGGGCACGCGGACGAGCCGGTCCGCAGGAACCGCTTCGTATTCCGCATACGCGCCCGTGATCCCCGTGTAGGCGACGCGCTCTCCCGGCTTGAAATCTTTCACCTCGCTGCCCACCTCGCTGACCACTCCGCTGGCTTCCTGACCAAGAATGAAAGGCGGCGTCACGGGATAGCGGCCCTCGCGGAAGTACACGTCGATGTAATTGACTCCCGCCGCGGCGATCTTCACGATCACTTCGTTGGGCTTTGGCTTCGGAGCGGGAATGTCCAAATAGGTCAGGACTTCCACTCCTCCCGTTTTCGGGACTTGAATCGCTTTCATCTAGGCTCCTCTTGGAGTTGTGCTCGTTGCGTTCCCGTACAATTTTAGAGGCGGTATCATATTCCATCCGGCCTGTGGAAAAATTGTGGAACGTTTTATTTTTCTGTGGAAAATTGCCTTGTCATGATTGCTGACATGCGGCAGCTAGAGCATCCAGACCTTCCAGGCGACGAGCCCTAAATTCGTTACGGAAAGGAACGCGAATAGTGAAGTGAGCAGGATATGGCCGATGATGAAGATCCCGCCGCGCGGCCAGTCCTTGTGTTCGTAGTAGGTGAAATCGACGACGATCCGCAGCGCCCAATAGATGCCGATGAACAGGGCCAGGCCCAGCGCGGCGCGATCCCCGCGAAGCATTTCGGCGTGCAGCTCCAGAGTGAGCGACCCGAACGCGACGATCGTCAGCACTGCGAACCCGCCGTGGACCCACATCAGCTTGCGGTTGAAAGAAGTGAGCTTTTGGAGATCCTCTTTCCAGCTCAGCCTTGCCGGCACCTGAAAGCTGGCAATTAGAACGCAGAAGTGCCCAATGCCCGCAAGCCACAGTGCTGCGCTGAAAATTGTTTCGGCACTATTCAAGGCGAAGAACGTGGCAATGAGATTCAACATGACCAGGCTCCGTTCCGGCGCTACCGTGCGCCTATGGCCGACAGAAATGGCAAGATCACGCCGCGCGCAAACCAGGGGTGGAAGAGCAAGTAAGCCGGCGCGCCAGCACAAATCACGGCAAATAACCAGCCTCGAGTGCCGGAACTCAGCCCCAGCCGCTTTCCCGGCATCGATCGTTCGAACAGAACGCCCAAGCCTTGCAGGACAAAATAACAAGTTGGCAAGCCGTACCCGCCGCGCGCCGGGAGAGAGATCACGAGTTCGTGAATCAGGCCGGAGGCGAAAAACGACAGCAGGGTCGCGGTTGCGACACCGCTGCGGCTTCGCACAGGCTGAAAAATGAGGCGATACGTCAACTGGCGGAAGCCCAGGTTCCACCGGCGTCCCCAGAAATCGCTCAGGGACGTAGCGGAAAGCGGCGCCTGCATGATTGGGCGCGCATCCACTCCGGCGGACCGCCACAGCAGCGACAGAATGTGGAACGTGCCAAAGTGCATGACCAAAATTATCCCCAGCATGCCTACCCAACCCGTGAGGAGCTCGCGACTGGCCGGAATGCGACGCGGGACTCCCCAGAGCAGCAACACCCCGAAGGCAGTCTTCGCGATTGCCCAAGACCATTCTTTCAATACCGGTCTTTGCGCGTGATGCTCGGGATCAAGGAATGCTGCGGCGTCCATGCCCGGCCAGCCAAACAGAAATCCAACGCTTCGGCTAAGCGTTCCGCCGGAAATAGTTCGGACCTGCCACCAACTCTGCCATTTGCAGCCAAAGAAAATTGCCGCGGCAAGCGTCCACATGAAACACCACGGCGCGAGAAGCGGCCGAGCCGCAATCGCCGCCGCTGGCCCTACAATGACCGGAACCCAGCCGACCAATGCGATTCCACCCGGATCCGGCTTGGGGCTCAAGCGAACCGACACACCAGTGGCTGCGATTTTCATTCCAAGCCTCCTGTCAGCTGTCCTTTGTGACGACCCGCGAGTGTCCATCCCACGAGGCCACAAAGAATGAACCCAAAGGCATTCGCAGTGCCGTGCAATCTGGCCATCTCATCCAAATGCACAAACGGTTGGAGCGGAAATTCGCCAACCGCCCAGACACCCGCGAGGACCATTGCGAAAAGGACGGATGCGGCTGAGATGCTGACGAACAGTTGCGCCAATCGAGGCCGTATCGCCCGAACGGTTGCTAGGAAGAATAACGAGAGTCCGACTTCGCTGCATGCGACCAGAAGCGCCATTGCCAGCTTGAGGCGTGGACCAATTACGAACCCTACGGCGAGCAGGCCCGGGCCGGCCAGGATTCCCGACGCAACAACTTTGAAAATCCGTTGCAGAGCGGCACTCTCCCTCTCGACTGCCGATCCGGCGGCAAGCGCTAAAAGCGGTGCGGCAAATCCGGCAAAATGGAAATGGACCGCCGTGAGAAGCACGATCGGCTCTTGAAAACCCATCGGGGAGAGCCCCAAGCGCGATGCGAATAACCACGCGCAGCCGATGGGCACATAGAGAAAACTCATGATCCGGCACGCTGTCTTCAGTTTGCTGACCTCACCATGAATGAGCGTCATCAAACCTTCCAAGCCAACGAAACAGCCAAAGGCGTACCACGGGAGAGCTAGAATTGTCGCCATGATTCCTTGTGGGAGCCGCAACGAAGCAATTGCGCAGAGCGCCGCCGGCAGTTGTAGTTTTCGGGCAATGCGAATAGGAAGTCCAATTTGCTTCTGACCAGTGAATTGAATAGCTAGTTCCAGACCAAGCGGCACAACGACGAGTGGGCCCAGGAGAAATAGCAATTCAATTGTGTTGAAAGACGCCCGCTGTAATCGTGACGTTGCCGCGAGTCCAATCCAAATAATTCCGCCGGCGATCGCATTGCGGCTCATCGCACAACCCCCAGCGCGGCGACAGCGAACACGACTCCCAAATAGGAAAATGCCAAGAGGAAGACCACGTCGCCGATCCGGTTCTGTTTGCGAATCTCAGGGTCGTAGAAGAAAAGTTGGATCGGCACACGCAATAGCCAGAAGACCGCGATCACTGCGGAGAGATACCGTCCCAGGCGGCTCGCCCCCGCCAGCTCCGGCGCGAACCAAAAGCTTAGCGACGTAAAAATCCCAAGTACCAAAACGATGTATACCCAGTGAACGACGAACACCGTGCGGATCATCGGAGATACACGCGCGAGATTGTCTCGGCAACTCAACTTTTCCGGCAGAATGAAATTGGCCGCAATTATCACCAACTGCACGGCGCCACCCGCCCACAACCAAGGGACCAAGACTCTCATGATTTTCTCCTTTATGCCGTATGGCGATTCTTGGGCGACACGGAACACAATCCAGACGCGCAAGTCCTGTGATCGGCGAACCAGCGGTAGCCGGCGTCGAGAATGCGCGGAACGCCGGGCAATTTCGCTACGGCATAGAGCGGCCAGGCCCACCAGATTTGCCGTGCGAGATACACGACGGCTTCCGCGCCGCCGTAAATTTCGCCGTCGGTCGCGGCGACGCGCATTTCCCGGAGCAAATCCTCGGGCGGCAAGTCGAGCAGGGCTTGCACGCGCGGGTCCTGCAAAGCGGCGAGGCCGAAGCCGCGCGATTCGAGGACACGGCGGAAGCGGCGGGCCAGCGAAGTGCAGACGGAGCAATCGCGGTCGAAGAAGACCCAGCCGCGACTAGCGTGCCTTCCTTTTGTATCAGTCATTTCTGAAATGAGAGAAATCATGGGCCACCAAAAAAGGCGGTCGCCCGCCTTTTCCCTTTCAGCCGCGCAGCAGCTTGCGAAGCCCGCCGCGGAGTTTCACCATTCCCTTCAGGGCGCTCGGCGAGAGGCTGCGGAATTCCTCGAACAGAGCGCTGAGCAGGACCACGAATTCCAGGAGCTCTTCCATGTGCTCGCGCGCGTAGGCGTCCGTCGAGCCCGATTTCTTGGCTTCCGCCACGCACTCCCGCACCACGGCGATCGTGGGGTCAAATTCGCGGCGCTTGCGCTCCTCCAGGATCACGCGAAACATTTCCCAGAGATCTTTCATGGACTCAAAATGCTGGCGCCGGTCGCCGAACACGGAAACGCCACGCACGATGCGCCAGCCTTGCAATTCACGAAGGCTGGTGCTGACGTTGGACCGCGCGACGGAAAGGGTTCCCGCGATTTCCTCCGCCGAAAGGGGCCGGTCAGAAAGGAACAGCAGGGCGTGGACTTGGGCGACGGTGCGATTGATGCCCCAGCGCGTGCCCATCTCACCCCAGTGCAGGATGAACTTTTGGGCGGCGGGGGAGAGCGATTTGGAAGTATCTGTCATTTCTGTCTGTACAGAAAGTACAGTATTGCGGGCCGCTTGTCAAGGACTTTTTCGATGCTGCCGCGGACGCCGGGGGGCCAGGGAACGCATTCTTCCCGCCGCGGCGGGCGCCGGACGAAACGCCAATCGGGAGATTGGCGTTCCCGGATTTTCATCACACCGAATTACGAACTGGATTTCCGGCGATTTCGAATTTCAATGAGGTGTTGGCGCAGCGCGTCAACAATCTCTTCCCGGCGGCCGTTGAGGATATTCTTCTGAAGTTCCTCGAGGGCGATGTGCACCACGTCGTGGTGATGGAGTTCCTCGGGCGCGACTTCGTTGCTGAGTTGGAGCCAGATGCCGTGGAGCAAATCGATTTCTTTAGATGTAAGCCGAGGGGCGTGAGGACCAAGATAGAAAACTTTTTCCTGGCCGTCCGGCGAGTAAATTTCGAGAGTTAAATTGGGCCTCGGTTCAGGCAAGGCCTCCCATGCCAAACCTGCGATGCGAGCCTCGTCCTCAATATTCCTCCAGGAAGACAGACCCAGTGCGATCGTGGACGACTGAAGATGTTGCGCCGAACGCAGGATGCCTTCCCACTTTTCCGTCGCGGGAGCGACAGCCAGGTGAATGGACTTGCCCCTTTTCTCCGCCAAAGAGAGAGCGCGCGTAAACAACTCCTGTTCATTTATGCCGAATAAATCTTCCTGTGCGAGTTCACTGCCACCCGAACCTGCACGGCTAAGAACACGAAGGTGAAGGACCACAACATCCTGCTGGCGAGGATTGATTCGGTCCAGCACCGCGCCCAGGTTGTATAGCGCATTGGAGTTCCGGATCATCACCAGCTCGTTCCCGGGACGCACGCCCAGAGCTGCGGGAGTCAATTCCCCGTCGGACTCCAGGTTAAACATGTCGAGTTCCTGGTGCTTTGCGCCATGCTTAAGAGTAATTTTCTCGGAGATTTCAAACACGGTAAAGAAGACCAGCGTGAATGCCACGCCCGCAATCGTTGCCACTTGCTTGGTAAAGAGATTCATGATGCTCAGGGCAAAGAGCGTCACCGTAATCAAGCCCAGGCCTACGGGAATCTCGACATTGCCGACCGTGAAATTCAGCGGAACACGAAAATCCCGCTTCCCCGGCTGCCTGTACCGAAGCACCAGCACCGCCAGCCCTTTCATCGAGAAGCTCCACATCACGCCAAACGCGTATGCTTCGCCGAGGACGAAGATGTCTCCCCGGCTCAAGATGATGGTGAGGAGTTGCAGACCCACGACGAGGTTGAGCATCCGGTAGGAAGTTCCGAATCGGGGATGCGGGCGGCGAAACCAATGCGGGAGGATCCCATCCTCGGAGACGCGGTTCAGGACGCCGTTCGAGCCCACGATTGCAGTATTGACCGCTCCGGCCAGCATCAGCACTCCGACGAGCACCACAAATCCCTCGAAGGCCAGCTTCAGGTTGAATGGGCCGACAAAATTCAGCGCCAGGCCGCTAATGAGGTTCCCGAAATACTGCGGCCGGACCGCATCCGGAATAATCATGGACGCGAAAAACGAAACGCCCGCCGTGAAAATCAGACTGTAGACGAATATGACGAGCCCCGCCTTTTCCAGGTTGGGCAGTTTGGGATGCTCGACTTCCCGGTAGACTTGCGCCAGCGTTTCCTCGCCGCTCATGGCCAGAACCGAGTGCCCAAGCCCGATAAGAATTCCGATCAGCGCCACCGTATGCGGCAAGCTGCTGAGGCGCAGCCAGCCCAGGGCCTCCGGCGCAAACGTCAGATTGGCATGCGTCGGCAATGGCGGGAGATGAGCGCCGCGCACCCAAATGGTCAGGATGCACCAGCTAATCATCACGACCACCATCACCGTGGTCACGTACATGATGCGCAATGCTTTCCCGCTGGACTCCGGAATCCCCTTGATATTCTCCCACCAAAAATAAATGGTGACGGCGATCGCAAAGACCGCCGAGGTGGAATTGATAGGAAGAGTCAGATTCAGATGCACACGGACGAACAGCTCGTTCAAAAATCCCGTCAGATATTGGCCCGCGGAGACGCCGCTGATGGGTCCGGTCAAGATATAGTCGAACATCAACGCGGATACGGAAAATTTTGCAAGCGTGCTGCCCATGGCCTCTTTGACGACGCGATAAACACCGCCACGCACGAACATGCTGCAGCTCTCGATGTACATGGAGCGCACGGCGTAGGCGAACAGCATGATCGCCAGAATGAACCAGGGAGCAGCCTTGCCGATGGCTTGCTCGGCGATCGCACCCGCGTAGAAGGCGGACGATCCGAGGTCATTGAGTACGATGGCGGCCGCCCGCCAGAAGGAAATGAAGGAAAGCATGGCCGTCGTCGCAACCACGACTCGGGGAAGAGCGGGCTTCTGAGCCGCATCAGCCGGCTGGGGAATTTGGTTTGTCGACATATCTGCTTAGACTGGTAACCTCTGCAACGCTGCGAGCGCCGCGGGTGCTTTCTCCTTATGTTGTTACGATCAGAACGCCCGGGCCTCGAGACCAAATAAAGGCGCAAGTCGGGGGCTGAGCCCGAAAACGCGGACCGCCTCAAACATTTCCGCACTTTCCGCTATCGACACTGATCGGCCGATTGGAAAGATTACGACAGATTTCATGACGTAAATAAATACAATAAATTTCATAAGGAATCCATAAAGACAGCCAATATTTCTACTCCGAATTTCCCAGGCCGACCCTTCTTGAATTGCAACTAATTGGAATTGAAGGAGTTGCCTAATAGATGGGCCAGGCTTGAAATTGTCCGACCTGGCCGGCGGCGGTGGTCTTGGCAAGCTGGATACAGGGGCATTCGCCTGCATTTACACGAGCTAGAAAAAAAGCTATATGTTTTTAGGATTCGTAAATGTCAGTGTGGGACTGGTCTTGCGAATCGGCGCTCACCGGTCTTTGGCACGCGGCTTAGGGAGCCGTGGATTTGATGATCATCATGCGCGCGACTCTCTTACTCGTCTTCGCCGCTGCGTTGGGTTACACCATGCTGCGCTTTTGGCGCCGGAGGAATACTACGGATCCGACGGACGGGAGCGCGGGTTTCCGCCCCAGCATCGGCTTCACTCGACTCGATGGCATGGCGTCACTTTCGCTCCTGCTTGCAAACGGATCTGAAAGGAACGTGTGGGCGGAAGAAATTGAGATCTTTCTCAGCGGTCTCAGCGCGGAAGAACAGACCGCCCAGCCATCCTTTCATGAGATCCAAAGAATTCGTCAGATGATCACACCTGGTGATACGTCCCCAATTAGCTTATCCGAATTGATCTACAAAGCAGCAGGAGATCCCCAACGCAACTATTCCTGCGTGTTGTCATCGGTGCTGCGCTATCGCATCGGGGAAGAGCGGTTTGAGAAAAAAATGGAAAACTACAGGCTCAAGATGCTCGGGCTCACCGCCTCCGGCATTCAACGGGAGCGCAAGCCTGTTCCACCCTTTCAACCTCTAGACAAATCCCAAAATGTTCCGGCAGTAGCATCTGGAGTGAAATAAATTCAAGACACGGGAACTTTTCCCGGCTGGCCGATTAAAGTTGCCGGATCGGCGCCCTTCTTGGGGCGGAATTTTTGCGTTCGCCCGCCAAACGTTTCAGCCGCATAGACGTTTCCCGCCGAATCGACGGAAAACTGGTGGACTCCCCAGAACTGTCCCGGAAACGAGCCGTACGTTCCCCAGGAATAAAGGAGCTTGCCGTTCAAATCGTATTTCAGGAATTTGTTGTTGACGCCGTCGGAAACCCATAAGTACTGGTCGGCGGTCATCATAATGTCGTAAGGGGAACGGATGTTATCCCACTCGTCGAGATACTTTCCGTTTTCATCGAAAATCTGGATGCGGCTGTTGGAACGGTCCGCGACGTACAGCCGGCGCTTCGCATCAATGGCGATGGAATGCGGCAGGTTGAACTGGCCGGGCGAGGAACCTTTCGTGCCCCAGGTCATAATATATTTTCCGTTCTTGTCGAATTTCACGACGCGCGTATTCACGTATCAGTCGGTGATGAAAAACGTGCCGTTGGGAAGCCACGCGATGTCCGTGGGGCGCGCGAAATGTTTATCGTCCGAGCCCCGAACGCCATGCTCTCCCAGCGTCAAAACGAGCTGCTTGCCATCATGCGTAAATTCAAAAATCTGATCCACTTCGTCGTCGACGATCCACACATGTTTCTCCGGGTCATAAGGGCTGATGCGCACCTTGTGCGGACCGCGTCCGCCGGCAAACAAATGATCCCACTGCGTCCAGTCCTCGATCAGCGTGCCGTCCGCATCAACGATCAAAATGCAGTGCTCGAGGCGCGGCTTGCCCTGGGTCGCCGGAACGCCGAACGCGCCGTATCCGCCCGTGTAGCCCTCGGGCGCCTTCTCGGGGACCGGCAGCTCGCCGCGCTGCAGCAGGATGATACGATTGGGATTCTCGGCGAAGACGCCGCCTTGCGATCCCCACGTCCATCCCGGATGTCCCAGCGGTTTTGGCCAACCTGTCACGACTTCGTAGGGGCCAGTTTCATTTTCGCCGCCCTTTTCCTGCGCCCGTGCGGCGGTTTGCAACATCGCCACAGCCATCCACAATCCACAGAATGCCATGCCTGCGCGTATCCAGACTTTCATTTCATCCTCCAATAAGTCGGGCTGTCCGCCGCGGCGGACCCACATTCGCACGAAGAATCGCCGCAACAAATTGCAAACGGTCCGCATCCAGGACCCATCATTGCTGCCACGCTTTTACATTGGCATCTCATGCATGTCCACACATAAATTGCCGCGGGCCGGTTCGATTCTGGGGAATAGGGGAAGTAATTGCTGGGGTTGAACCTGGGTACGCCAATCTCCCGATTGGCGACGTGCGTCACGCCATTCAGGAGAATGGCGTTCCCAGGGGAACGCCGCCGTCAGGGAGTGGCACTCACCACGCGAAGTCGCTGTCTGGTTGCGCGAATGTAAGAGTTTACGAAGTCGCGAAAATCCGGATACTTGTCGGGGGGGATGCGGCTTTGTGAAAAAGACACCATCTGCGTCGCGACCAGAACATTTCCGCTCATCGAATACTCGATCGCTACTTCGCCGAACTCCGACTTGATCGAAGTCTTTTCCGGCAGGCGCTCGATCCGCATTCCCACCGGCAATTCCAGGCGATAAACGCATTTCACATGGTACGGCGTGCCGACATCCAGGGGAAGCTGGCGAGGCCGGGGAGGAACTTCGGGAACAGCGATCCCGCTAAGAATTAAAGGCTGGAAGAACCAGCTATCGCCCGTGGACGCCGTCGCAAAATTCCCGGCAAATGAAAACTCCTCGGTGATCTGCTTGCGATTATCTTCCGTGCCCGAGATGGATGCCCGGCGGAACGAAGCCTGACTCACATAGCGAGTCACCCTTTCCTCGAATGCCTTCACGATCTCGGATTGCGACCGCCCACGGTAGAACATTTGGCGCCTGGCATTGGAAGCGCCGAAGTATTTGGCGTCGACATCCGCGGCGCCGGTTCCGTCGGACTGCAGGCGGACATTCACCGCGTATTCGGATCCATTCAGTTCCGGCGGAGCTAGCGGAATACGTTGAAGATCCCCGCGCTCGGGATAGGCGATCAGAGCGAAGACGCCTTGATCTATCTCTTGAACTTGCCCCAATGGGTCTTTCTCGGAGGTTGGATCCATCCAGAGAATTTGATTTCGCGAATCGTACGCAGGAAACTTTTCAACCGCCGGACGCAAACTGGCTGGAACGGGCAACGCCACGATCATATGATCGAACGTCGCCAGCGTCGGGGCCGCGGGGTCCGCTTCGATATCTCCGCGCGTTCCAACCAGTGCAGGATAACCGCGCAATCCAATTTTATTGAGCATGGAAATCAGCAGGGTCGCCTTGTCCTTGCAGTCTCCATATTTGTTCTTGTACACATCGGCGGGAAGATGCGGCTGGTAGCCGCCGACGCCGATTTCAATGGCCACGTAGCGAATCTGGCGCGAAACGTAAGTGTAGAGAGCGTCGATCTTGGACAAGGCATCGGATTCACCCGCCGAAAGTTTCTCTACTTGCGCTGCAATTTCCGTTTCCGGCTTTTCGCCATTGTCAAAGAGCGTGTGGTAGAAGTGTCCCGCCTCTTCCCAAGATTGCAGCGCCGACGGCCCTTTCGGATCGTAGTTGACGAAGACTTCGGCAGCGAGCGAAGAGAACGGCGGGGCATCGGATTCATCTGGAATGGCGGGGCGATTTTCCGACCGGAAGGCAGCCCCGTTCGACGATTGGCTGACGACTCCCACCCTGTCCGGATGATTCACAAACCAGCGCAGCGAGCCGGAAGGTACGGAAACGTGCAATTCGCTGACTCGAACCGGAATCTCATCTTCCATCTGGAACCTGCGACCGCTGATTGGAATGTGGCCCTGACTCATAATTTCATACCCGACGAGCGATCCATCTTCCGCGCCGGGTATTTTGATCATTTTCACGCGGTCATCGGAAAAGACTTCAAAATCCGCGAAATCCGCGGCGGTAATCAGATCCTTCTTCGCCGACTGCGTGACATGCCCGGAAGGAGAAATCGTCCAGCTTTGAATGGATGTGACTTTGGTGTCGTTATTCTCGGATCCGATAGCGTTGAGGTACGGTTCCGCGGATCGCCGGTTCAGCACTCGCAGGGCCATGCGTTCCGTCAGGACAAATCTTCCCGTCGCGTCGACGTTGAAATCCGTCCACTTCCCCACGATAACCGCGGCGCTGCCGTCGCCGAAATGGGCGAGGTCCACGCGGCCTGCCGCGGAAAGCCAGTCCGGCATGGAATCGGCCCGGCCGATCGAAGGGCCTCCAAGGCACAGCAGCAGCGCGCCCAGCGAGAGTCTCGCAAAAATGGCGAGGCTACTGCTCGCGGAGAACGATGACTTCCTGATCGTCTTCGGCAATCTCATCAAAGAATTTTTTCGCGTTCAAATACTCGGCATTCGTCGTCAGCATCACTTTTTTCAAATAAAACGTGCGCGTGCAGGTCACCGTGGCGTCATTCTGCGCGCAGGAACGAGAAAATCCTCCGAAGTCATTTTCTATTTTAACTTCCTTGGGCAGTTGCTCCACTTTGATCTCGGGCGCGAGTTGCCAAGTGCTCGTGCTGATCCGCTTTTCAAGATTATTGAAGCGGACCGCGGAGTGGCGAACGCTGGTCGTGAACCGCGGCTGCTGATACTGATCGCCCATCCAGGGATTGAGCAGCAGTCCTCCGACCCCGGATTCGTTCGTAAGTTTTTCCCGCAAGTGCGCCTTCAGCACGAAGGGCTGCGAGGAGTCGCGAAATTCGGGATGCGCGATTTGAGTCACCTCGGCGTCGGAATTTCCGTAGGCGAAGAGATCGGTCAAGCGCTGTTCCAATTTCTGGGGTGCTGTTTCCATCAGGTCGGCGCGAAATTCAATGGCCTCCGCGCCTTTTAAGTCGATCTCCGTGTCCCCTTCAGTCGTCCAGTCCTTGGCGACGTGCATCGTCGTCTTTCCAGTGGAAACATTGTCATCGGCGGTCCCGGCGGCGATCGCGGCTTCCTGGATCTTGCTCCCCTTCACCGCCAGACCATGAACGTCCCGATCGAACCAGGGCAACTCGCCAAAGGGCGCCGCCGCATCGGCGGGATCGGCAAAAACGGCGCCATCCTTGAAATTCAAGCGCGTAATAATCCTCGAAAACTGGCTGCGATTCGGAAATCCACCCGCCAGGGTCTGCCAGTTCTTGGTGGCGACCAGGACCATATCCGAATCGACCTTGACTTCCTTGAGCATGAGATAAAACAGCGCATTGATTTCATCCGGGTCGCCTCGTTTGGCGCTCAGGATGTCATCGGCCGGCCGGCCCAAATAGATGCCGGCCAAATTACTGGACGTGATGTTCTGCTGGAGATATTTGTAAATCGCTTCCGCCTTCTTCCGCGGTTCGGGGAGCTTTTCCGCCAGCTCCTTGGCTTTGTTTCTGACCTCTTTATCGCTCTTGACCATGTTGGTCAATTCTTCGGTTACTTCCTTGCCGACGTCATCCCACTTGGCAATGAGCGGATAGACTCCACCTTCAAAGCCCAGCTGGCTCGGAGTGAACAGGATCATGGTAGCCAGGTCCCGATAGGGCAGTGAAAAAGGCTCGCTCAGGATCGGCCGCAGATTCTTGACGGAGAAATCGAATTGCGTACCCTTCACTGTTTCGTTATGTGAAATCGAAATTTTGCTCGTCGTGGTTTCCAGAGGAAATTGGGCCATGGAAAGCCGGGGACCAATCGTCACCTTCAGCGAGGATTGCAGCGTCCCGAGTTCGCGCGTATCGAAAATCCAGGGGGTAGGATAAAACCAATCTTCGTTCTCCTCGATCTGATACTCAATGATCGCTCCCGGCTGCACGGATGGAAAAGTGAAGCTGGATTCCAATATGGCGAAGTTTTTCCCCTCCGTATACGCAGTGCCACGGAATACCTTGGAAGAATCCAGCGGGATAATCTCGCCCGAAGGCAAGATCGTGCGCCCTTCGATCCTGGAGATTCGTACGAACTTGGTATCCTCCACCGAAACGTTTCCGGCATCGCGACCGGCGTCATTGAATATTTTGATGCGGACGTAGGTCTGAGTCCGCGTGGTCCAAAAGAGGCTGGACTTCTCGATAACGTCGATTTGCCCGCGTTTGAAGAGCACCACGGCGCCCGCGCCGGGATCGAGCGGATTCGATTTCATGCTCTTCTCGGCATCCGACACCGGATCCCAGTCGAACGCTGCCGCGCGTGGGACTTGGAATAGGAGCGCCATGAAAATAAGCAAGTGGCAAAAGGCTTTCCGGCTCACCATGGGCAACCTCCGACATCGTTGGGCGCGCATCTTACGACGAAAAGGCCGCGTTGAGACAGAATCAGGCTTCCGACACATCCAAGACAGGGACCACATGCACTTGATACTTGATAATTAACTATTATGCCATAAAATTAGTATAGTTAAATACAATTTATCTCTGGAAGATACCCGACCCAATGCTAGGCAAGCGCATCGGAGCTCGGCCCCTCGGAAGTAACGGAATTCGCGGTTTGTGATTCGTGGCTTGCGAAAAATTCCATGACGCACGCTTCGGCCCAGTGGCGCGCATCTCCCGCGTAGCGCGAGAGGAAGGCGCAGTGGCCTCCGTGTTCGGGCGCGATCACGCGGATGTGTGGATTATCGACCAGCGCGGGATCGGAAAAACTTGCGAAGGGGACGAAGGGATCGTCCTGCGCGGTCACAATCGAAGTGGGGACGCGGATTTCGCTCGCAACACGCAATGCGCTGGACCGGAAATAGTAGTCGTTGGCGTCACGGAAGCCGCAATAGGTCGCCGTAATCTTGTCGTCGAATTCGCGCAGCGTTCGCACGCGGGCCATCGGGCCGAGATCGAATTTTCCTGGAAATAGTTTCGACTTGCGCTGCATCCGCTTTTTCAGGTTGCGCACAAAATGCTCCTGATAGATGAAATTTCGCGGCAGGCCGACTGCATCGGCGCATATACCGAGATCAACGCACGGGCAAACGCCCGCGACGGCGCGCAACTGAGGCGGCGCCGCATCCGCAAATTCGCCGGCCATCTTCAACACCAGATTGCCGCCCATGGAGTATCCGGCTACGAATATTTTGGGAAGAGTATCTCGTTCGATGAGTTCGGCGAGGACGGCGCGGTAGTCCCCGGAAAGTCCTGAATTGTAAAGCGTGGGAGTGAGTGATTCCGTCCCGCCGCAATTCCGTTGGTTTAGACGCACGGCGTTCCACCCGGCCACAAAAGCGCGCTCGGCAAGCCCGAGCATGTATCCGGATTCGCTGGAGCCCTCCAGGCCGTGCACCAGCACGAGCGTCGGCCGTTCTCGCGGGACGGCCTGCCAGTGGCACTCGCCCCGAATGCGAGTGCCGGGTTCGGTCTCGAAATCCCGGGGCACGCTTCGCGGCAAACGGGGAAATCGCCGCGGCAGGAATGTCGCGGCGAGCGTTTGTGCGTGCGGATTGCGCAAGAGCGGATGCGGTTCGAACGTCTTCATTCGAACCTTTATCTTACGACAGAATCCTCTACACCCGGGGCGCGCAGGCGCACTTGATTTCGCGTGGCGGCGCGCATAGAATAAAATTTCACTCATGAAACACAGCTGTCGCGCCTACTCCCGTTTAGTCCGCCCAGCGGCCTTCCGCTGGGCTGTGTTGTATTTGGGGGCTGTTTTTTACCGTACAAGGAGAAGTGAATGGAAGGACCGATCCTCGAAGGATTGACGTTTGATGACGTGCTGCTGGTGCCGGGAAAATCTTCGGTCCTGCCCACTGAAGTCAACACGCAGACGCAACTGACCCGCAAGATTTCCCTGAACATTCCGCTCGTTTCGGCCGCGATGGACACCGTCACGGAATCGCGCCTGGCGATTGCCATGGCGCGGCAGGGTGGACTCGGCTTCGTGCACCGGAGCATGAACATCGATCGCCAAGCCGAGGAAGTCGACCGGGTGAAGCGCTCGGAGAGCGGGATGATCGTCGATCCGGTGACGATTTCGCCGGAGCTGACCGTACGCGAGGCCATGGACATCATGACCAAGTACCGCGTCTCGGGATTGCCGGTAACGCGAGGGGCTCGCCTGGTGGGCATCCTGACGAACCGCGACCTGCGCTTTGAAAAAAATCTCGATCAGCCCGTCAGCGCCGTCATGACCAAGGACAATCTGGTGACTGTGTCCGTGGGCACTACGCTCGAAGAGGCTGAACGCCTCCTGCAAAAGCACCGGATTGAGAAGCTGCTCGTCGTCGACGCCGATTTCAACCTCAAGGGATTGATCACCGTCAAGGACATTCAGAAAAAGCTGGAATTTCCGAGCGCGGCCAAGGACGGACAGGGGCGTCTGATGGTTGGCGCGGCCATCGGCGCAACGGGAGACTTTTTGGAACGTGCCGTGGACCTCGCACGCACGAAGGTGGATGTGCTTGCAATCGATACGGCGCACGGGCATTCCGCGCGCGTCATGGAGGCGATCCGCGCGGTGAAGCGCCGGCTGCCCGAAATGCAATTGATCGCCGGGAACGTGGGAACTTTTGAAGGCGCGCGCGACCTGATCGCGCTGGGCATCGACGGGATCAAAGTCGGCATCGGGCCTGGGTCCATTTGCACGACGCGCGTCGTGACGGGCGCGGGCGTTCCTCAGATCACCGCCATCCTGGAAGCGGCGCGCGCGGCCAAAGGGACCGGCGCGCCGGTGATTGCGGACGGCGGCATCAAGTACTCGGGCGACATCAGCAAGGCCATCGCGGCGGGCGCGGCGGTGACGATGCTCGGAGGATTATTTGCAGGGACGGAGGAATCTCCCGGCGAAACGATTCTCTATCAAGGGCGCACGTTCAAATCGTACCGCGGGATGGGCTCTCTTGGCGCGATGCAGGCGGGTTCCGCGGCGGCCGATCGCTACGCGCAGGAAGGCGCGCCGCGCGGAAAATCCGTGCCGGAGGGTGTCGAAGGACGTGTGCCTTACAAAGGATCGCTCAGCGCGCTGGTGGATCAGCTCGTCGGCGGGCTCAAGAGCGGAATGGGGTATTGCGGCGTGGCCACGCTGGCGGAATTGCAGGAGCGCGCCCGCTTCGTGCGCATCACAGTCGCGGGGCTGCGCGAGAGCCATGTTCACGACGTGATCATCACGCGCGAAGCGCCGAATTACCAGGTCGAATAGTGGTGCTCGGGTCTCGCGTGAAGAATTGGCTGCGGGCGATCGCCTGGGCCTGCCTGATCTCTTTTCTTTCGACGGATGTATTTTCGAGCGAGCACACTTCCCGATTTATCATTCCGGTATTGCATCTGCTGATTCCGCAAGCGAGCGCCGAAACTCTCGAGTTGCTGCACGCGATCATCCGCAAATCGGCACACCTCACGGAATATTTTGTTCTTGGCGTCTTATTGCACCGCGCTTTGCGCGGAGACGATCGCGGATGGAAACTGAAATGGGCACTCTGGGCCATTGCCATCGCGGCAGCCTACGCGTCGCTCGATGAATTTCATCAGGTCTTCGTGCCGAGCCGCACGGCCTCGCCGTGGGATGCGTTGCTCGATACAGTGGGCGCTTCCGCCGCGCAGATTGTCGTGAGGCTCTGGACTATGAAGAAGGGAATGGCAACCCGTGAGCATTGATTAGCATTCCAGAATAGGCGAGCGGTGAAGGGAACGGAATCCGGCGATCGGCGCCCATTCCACAGATCACTTCCGGTTTGCCCGTATTCCGGGAGTTGGCCCTCGTAGTTGTCTCAGACCCTCCCTGATACCGGCCTGATCGCGCTATGCCGCGAGAATGCGGCCTCGGGGCGCGCGGCGATGGAATTTCTCCGCGAGCCCATGAAGGCGTAAGCCGTGGCGCGGGGCAGCCGCGTATTCCGGCTGTGACAGGGCGCCTCGCGCTGGTAAGATGCTGCACAGGTTGGGTGGCCGCATCACGATCGTTCAGTGAGGATACAGATGAAGAATTCGAAAGCGTCTCTGGGAAAATCCAGGATGGGAAGGCGCGAGTTCATTCAGGCCGGCGCGGCAGTAACCGTGGCCATCACGGCGCGGAGCGTTGCGGCGGCACCCGCGCCGGCGCAGCAGAAGGAACTGCAGCCATGGTGGGCGGCCCGGCCGGCGACGCCCAAGGCGAACCGTCCCGTGTCCATCGACATGCATACGCACTGGCTGCCGCCCACGTATACGAAAGCGCTGGTCGACGTTGGCAAGCCGGTTGCGAGAATCGATCCGTTGGAGGCCGACCTGGAGCAGCGGCTCAAATGGATGGACGAGCACGGAGTGCAAATGCACCTACTGGCTCTGTCCGGAGATGCGGTGTGGCAACTGGTGACTCCCGAGCAGGCCGCGAGCCTGGCTCAGGTGGCAAACGATGCCGCGGTCGAAGCGCATGCCAAATACCCGGATCGATTCGTCGCCGCCATCGAACTGCCCATCACCGACGCGGGTCTGTGCATGAAGGAGCTGGAGCGCATGGCCGGCAAGCCCGGCATGCGCGCGGTCAATCTGGGAGACACCATCGCGGGCCGAGATTACGTTTTCGAAGCGGATTTCGCTCCGGTGCTGGCTCGTTGCGAAGAGCTGGGCTACCCGCTGGTTTTTCACAATATGAACACGGACTCGCTATGCAAGCGGCCGGCCGGCCCGGGGCTGGACGCGGCGTTCACCCACGCCGTGCTGGCAACAAAATTCATTGGCACCGGCACACTGGACAAATATCCCAAGCTCGAAATCGTGTTGCCGCATGCGGGCGGCGCGTTCCCCTATTGCGTTGGGCGCGTGGAGCATTTCATGTATCACATGGGAGCGAATGTAGGAAAGACGCCCCCGCAGACGTTCAAGGAATACATCCGGCGATTCCATTACGACTACCTTACGTACCATCCTGAGGGGCTGCGTTTCCTGATCGATATCGTGGGCTCCGATCGCATTGTTGTGGGTACGGACAGCTTCAACGCCCACGACATCGAGTATCCCAGCGCGGTGGTCGAGCAGTTCAATTTTCCGGCTGTGGACCGCGACCGCATCTTAAAAGGAAACGCCACGCGACTGTTACGTCTGTAGCAAACAGCAAGGAACTCCGTCGCTCGCGCGATTTTCGAAGGACATGGCGGGCGGGTATGCTTGTGCTTCGCCTCCTTACCCTATTCGCTGGGAAGATGCCGAGTGCTGAGAAAGTCCCGTTCGTGATTTCATAAAGACATCGGCTCCTTAGAGTTTGGGTGAGAACTCAAGATTGGCACGTTTTTTGTAGCGCCCGCCTTCAGCGGGCACTTTGGAATCAGGCAGATGCCCGCCTGAAGGCGGGCGCTACATGAGCCAAAACCTAGTTCTCACGCAGACTCCTTAGACCCAAAAGGCTTTGGCGTGATGAAGTAATGTCGAATTGGCGGTCGAACGGATTACTTCCGTGTTGCCCGTATTCCGTTACCTTTCCGGTCTTTGATCGAGTAAACTCAGCCGACTCGCCCCTATGCCATTAGCCGCAGGCACAGAACTCGGTACGCACAAAATTCTGGCGCTCCTCGGCGTCGGAGGCATGGGCGAGGTGTATCAAGCCCACGACACCAAGCTCAGGCGCGACGTAGCCATCAAGGTTCTGCCAGAATCCTTCGCCCGTGATGCTGATCGGCTCGCCCGTTTTCAACGGGAAGCACAACTGCTCGCATCACTGAATCACACCAACATCGCCACGATTTACAACATCGAAGATTCGGGCGGCACGACCTACTTGGTGATGGAGTTGGTTCCCGGCGAGACGCTGGCGGATCGGATCAAGCGAGAAGGCGCGGTTCCGGTTGAAGAATCTCTCACGATCGCAAAACAGATTGCTGAAGCGCTCGAAGCCGCACACGAAAAAGGGATCATTCATCGCGACCTGAAACCCGCCAACGTAAAAGTGACGCCCGAGGGAAAAGTAAAAGTGCTGGATTTTGGCTTGGCGAAAGCGTTTGCGGATGACCCCTCCACCGTGGACATGAGCAATTCGCCAACGCTGAGCATGGCCGCAACAATGCAGGGAGTGATTCTTGGTACCGCGGCTTATATGTCACCAGAGCAAGCCAAGGGCAAGCCTGTCACGAAGGCGACCGATATCTGGGCGTTTGGTTGCGTGCTGTACGAATTGCTTTCCGGGCGCGCAGCATTCGAGGGCGATGACATTACAGAAATTCTTGCGGCGGTGGTTAGAGCCGAACCGGACTGGAATGGGTTGCCGGTGAGCGCTCCACAAAGCATCCACTTGTTGCTGCGGCGCTGCCTGCGGAAAGATCGGCGTCAGCGCTTTCAGGACGCGACCGACGTGCGGATCGAGATTGAGGATGCGCTGGTCGCTCCGCTTGGTGTAGACGCGAGCGCTGTCCCTTCTCCGGCGAGAAACTGGCGCGAGCAGTTAGCGTGGCCGATAGCAGCGAGCCTGCTCGCGTTGATCGCCATTGCGCTTGCCATCGGCTTCATCCTGCGTGCGCCGAAGCCGCAGCAGCCTCTGCCAGCGGTCCACCTAAACTCGGAGATCGGCGTGGACGCAAGCTTGAGCACCACTTTTGGATCTTCCGCCGTCCTTTCCCCTGACGGGACGCGGCTGGCCCTTGTTGCCACTGCCGCCGACCAAAAGCAGCGCCTGTACATGCGTTTACTCGATCAGTTGCAGGCCACCGCGCTTTCCGGCACGGAAAATGCCCGCGACCCCTTCTTTTCGCCTGACGGCCAGTGGCTGGGCTTTTTTGCCGACGGAAAGCTGAAGAAAATTTCCGTGCAGGGCGGCGCGGCGGTCACGCTCTGCGATGTTTCCGACGACCGTGGTGGAAGCTGGGGCGATGACGGCACAATTGTGTTTACCAAGGATAATTCTTCGGCGTTGTCCAAAGTCTCCTCGTCGGGAGGAACGCCCCAAGCGCTGACCGCGCTCGATGAAAAGGCGGGTGAAGTTACGGAGCGATGGCCGCAAGTGCTACCTGGGAGCAAGGGTGTGCTTTTCACATCCAGCCCGGTTCACACCAACTTCGAGGACTCAGATATTGTTGTTTACTCGATGGCCACTGGGCAAAGGAAGACCGTACAGCGCGGCGGTTTTTATCCCCGCTATCTGCCCAGCGGGCACTTGGTCTATCTCCACGAAGGAACGCTTTTTGCCGTACCGTTCGATCTGAAACAGTTGGAAGTCGCTGGCCAGCCCGCTCCGATCCTGGAAGGCGTTGCCACCAACGTCGCCAATGCCGGGGCGCAATTCTCCTTTTCCGATGCAGGAAACCTCGCCTATGTTGCGGGGCGCTTGGGAAACCGAGGCCTTTCCGTCTATTGGATGGACCAGGCAGGCAAGTTCACGCCCATTCGCGAGACTCCCGCCAACTTTCGCAATCCGGCGTTTTCCCCCGACGGGAAGCGTTTGGCTCTGGAGATCAATGACGGTAAAAGAGACGACATCTGGGTCTATGAGTGGGAGCGCGATACTCTCACACGACTGACCTTCGCCGACGAGTCAAACACTTTCCCCGTTTGGACGCCTGACGGCCGGAGGATTACCTACGCATCCCAAGAGAAAGGCGGGAATTATAACCTCTGGTGGATACGCTCCGATGGCGCCGGTAATGCACAACGCCTCACGGAAAACAAGAACGCACAATACCCGCGCTCCTGGCGGCCGGATGGCAAGGTTCTGGCGTTCACTCAAGTTAACCCGGGGACAGGCTATGACATCATGACCCTTCCAATGGAAGGCGATGAGAAGTCAGGCTGGAAGGCGGGAGAGGCAAAGCCATTCTTGAACAGCGCTTTCCTCGAACAAACGCCCGTCTTCTCGCCGGATGGCCGGTGGCTCGCCTACATGTCGAACGAATCCGGAAGCAACCAAGTGTACGTTCAGCCTTTCCCCGGCCCGGGCGGCAAGTGGCAGATTTCCACGGACGGCGGAGTTCTTCCCAGGTGGTCGCGCAACGGCAAAGAGTTTTTTTATCGCACGCTCGATGACAAAATCATGGTAGCCAATTACATAGCTTCCGGCGATTCCTTCCATGCCGAGAAGCCGCAGCTCTGGTCGCCCAGCCGGTTTACCGGAGTGGCGGCCGGCAACTACAATTTTGACGTACACCCCGATGGCAAACGCCTCGCTGTGGTGAAGGATCCGAGCGCAATGCAGAACGCGGCAGTGGATAAGGTCAACTTCGTCTTCAATTTCTTCGACGAAGTGCGACGCAAGGTTCCGGTCGGCAAGTAACCGCAGTCGCGCTGAACCTTTCAAATCTCCAATAAAACTAAGCATTTTGAGGTGGTTTGAGCGGATAGAGTATGTATCGTCGGCAAACCGTAAGTAATCCTCGGAAGTGATCCTCGGACGCCATTTCCACGGGAAATTCTCGCGTCGCGCATGAAGCACCCCATCGCTGATTGGCCAAGTTCAGTGAAGTCGTGTCATCGGAATCCGGAGGCGCCTGTATCAAAAGAAATGGTTTGATACGGACGAATCCTTATCCTTCCGGCCTCGATTTCACAACAAGTTCCGGCCGGAACATCATTCACCTTTTGGTACACGGTTGGCCGGAGCAAGTCGTCCGTCCGCAAGTTCATTGGTTTCGATCTGGAAGAGGAGGAGTATCTCACCATTGTGTCAGGTTTCGCGGCTTGCCCAGAAACCTCACTTCCACACTCACCGTAACTGCCTGATTCGACGTGCCCCAAATTCGCGGCTATAGTTGCCCCAAAACACATGAGACTGTGCACCGGTGCCTAATTTCAGTGGGAAATACAACATTACGTCGCCGTCCGCACCTTCTGCTTACCTTCGTAACCTATTGGAAAATGAGTGCGTCTCTTCAGCCGAATGCAACAGAACGGACATTCTGTTGCGCCTTCTGGCTGGCTTGACATGGGCTGTCATGACGCCCCGGGGCACATTCCGATAAAACTTATCGGGAGCTGAGGACGGGGACGACGAATTCGTCAGGACGTGAAGATTCTCTGCTCGAAAGGCCTAACCCTCGCGGGTAAGATTACCGCATGGGAGATTTTTCAACCCACCGCGTCCGAGAGACTCTCCTGTCCCGAAAACCGCGCGAGTGGAGTCTAGAAATAACTGCCCTCTTCCTCTCGATGATTATGGGGATTTCACTGTTAGCTTGGCGGAACGGAGCGGCTCTCCTACCGACTCTTGCCGCCACGTCGGAAGGGGTCCTCAAGCAAGGGGAGTATTGGCGGCTGCTCACGGCTATACAGGCTGCGGAAAAATCTGCCAGTCTAGGTTCTTGGCTTTCCGAACCACTTTTTTTTCGAGTCCAGCGGCCATTTTTCTTGCTATTCCGCTCTTCGTTTCGCGGTTGTTGCGCCCCTCCGAAGACACCACGGCCTTCACCTACACCGCCGGAATCAGTTTCACGAGACGCAGCAGATTGGCCGCCGTGGCCAACAAGCGGAACAACCAGTTCACCTTCTTCACTCCGCGCACCTTCACCTGCCGTAGAATGCTGTTCAATTTCGCCCAACCAAACACTTTCTCGACTAGCTTGCGCTTCTTCTGGCTGATGGCGTAGCCCGGGTCGCACCGTTCCTGCTCGGTCAGCCAGTTCGGCCACTTGGGATTGGGTTCGTACTCGGCCACATGCGGGATCACTTTCCGCTCCCGCAATCCGGCGATGAATTCTTTCTCCTGATACAACTTGTCGGCTCCCAGCGTGATCGCCGCAGTGTGCTGGTCCACCCGCCCCGGGCTCCGGCCCCACTGATCCAGCATCGCCAGCGCCGCTTCTCGTTCGGCCGAGGTGGCGCATGGCGTGGCCAAGGCCGCCATCACCAGTCCGTTGCGATTCTCCGTTATTAGGTGTCCCAAAAAACTCGGCTGCGCTTGCCCCGCAGCGCTCTTCTTGAACAACCGCGCCTCGGGATCGCTCTTGGATTCGTGCGTGTCGCGCAGCAGCTTCTTTCCGCGCGATCCGCTTCCTTTCTCCGGCGGCTTCTGCTTGGGCACGAAACTCTTCCGGCTGGCCCAAGCCTGGATCAGCGTCCCGTCCACCGTGAAGTGTTCCTCGCTCAGCAGATCGTGTTCCCCCGCTTGCCGCAGCACCGCCTCCAGCAAGCGTTGCGACACCTCTCCCGCCATCAGCCGCTCCCGATTCTTCGTGAACACCGTCACATCCCACACCGGATCATCCGGATTCAATCCCACAAACCACCGGTACAACAGGTTGTAATCCAACTGCTCCATCAGCTGCGTCTCGCTGCGGATCGAATACAGCGCCTGCAACAGCAGCGCCCGCAACAATCGCTCCGGCGCGATCGACGGTCGTCCTCGGCGCGCGTACAGCGCCTCAAAATGACTCCACATCTCCTCCAGCCCGCGATCCACCATCGGCCGAATCCGCCGGAGCGGGTGATCGCGGGGAATCCGTTGTTCCAATGGAACGTAGCTGAATACTTCGCTTTGTTTTTCGTCTGGTCCGCGCATGTCGTCTTAGATGTGCAGCATTCTCTCCAGTTGCCAAACAGACGAATTTTTCCGCAGCCTGTATAGCGGTGCACGGGGACGTTATGCACGTACTCTCGAATGCGGTTCTTCTCACCTTCTTCACCTACCTGCTCTTTGGATACTTCGGCTTTTGGGTTTTCCCGGTGATGAGTCTGGCCATGGCCGGATTGACCAACTACATTTCGCTGCTCACTTATCCTTCGGAAGTCAGCCTTATAGGGGCATCGGGGTTGGTCTACTGGATGGCAGGCTTCTGGCTGAGCATGTACCTACTGGTGGAACGCAGCGTAGGTCCTGGAAAGCGGATCCTGCGGGTTGTATGCTTGGCACTATTGGTCCTGCTTCCATCGACCTTTCAGGCAAACGTCAGCTACCGTACCCACGCTATCGGCTTGGGATTGGGAGTGGTCTCAGCCCTCATTTACTTCCAACGCAATCGTGAGTCGATTCGGTCGGCGGAAGTGGTGGAGTTGGAAGAACCCTTCGATGATCCCGAGGAGATCCTGCCTTCCTGAGACCCGACAATTACGCTTGCACACAAGATGCACTGCGACCTCCCCCCAAAAGGCCGAATCCGCCGATTGACTCAGATTCCCGGCGTAGTTATCTCCGCCCCACCTGAGCCACATTCCGATATGTCTTATCAGGATGTGGGAACAAAAGTCATCAATGCGAAACGGGATCATATTGCACTGCGGGTTTATCAATCTAAATCTCCGCCATGCGCGATGTGGCGGACGCGCTCGGTTGCAAGGTTCAAATACGTGTGAAGGTTCGATGCAACTCTGAACTACTCCATTCTTAAGACGGTCAGCTAGCCTTTTTTCACTTTCCCGATCAAAGCATGATGCTCGGCAATTTGATGATACAGACCAAGTGCGTAGTCCCTGCCTGAGATTGTCTTGCCACCCATCAATTCGATTTCATTTACCGAATGCTCGAAATACCTGGCTACAAACTCCCACTTCTGAATATCACCTTCGAGAGCGGCGATTAGTTCCTTTTCGTGTTTTGTCACAGTTTCCCCTCGTCAAGATCGCTGACCATAATTTCGGTAGTAGTACAGTCTGAATTTATGGGAGCGCGGCTCTTTGCGATGGTCGCTCGACTCGCACGGAGTATGTGTAGGTGATATCCAGCAAAGCGGCAGCGCGAGTAGTGGGAGAATCCTTCGCACGGGCTGAGAATAGTCCAATCAGATGGGTCCTGGCAACGATGGCTGCCAAATGGCTCAGTGGAATTGGCTGGGTAGTGCCGGGGAGAGGGATTCTGAGAAAAAGCCACATTCCGATGAGAGGTGCCGGCTCAACCGGTCGATGCAACACCATATAACCAGTTGATCTGACAATACTTCCCATCGAGAATCAAACTGTACGGCAGTACTCAATCAGAACCTAAACAGGGCTTTTGTTTTGTTTGAATTGACGCCCTCGAACGAAATCAGCCTCCTAGACTCCTACAAGAAGACTTCGAGCAGGTGTTGCAACGACCCGTTGAGACCACCTCGTTTCACAGATGGGATGAGAAGGCCGGTCTCCGGCGGGATGCGATATGCTCCCAATCGTCGACGCGCTCGAAGCGCAACGGAAAGGAGACCGGCTTATGAAGAAGACTAGCACTGTGCAGGCATTAAAGAACGAAATTTTCAAGGGGCGAAAGCTGACGATCGGCCTGGATCTGGGAGATCGTTGGTCGTTCTACTGCGTCATGGATGAAGCAGGCCAAATCATTTTGGAACAAACACTGCCGACGACACCGGAAGCGATGAAGCAGACCTTTGGAAAGATACCGCGATGTCTCATCGCACTGGAGACCGGAACACATTCTCCCTGGATAAGTCGGCTGCTCACCGAGTTGGGACACGAAGTGATCGTGGCGCACGCACAAAAGGTGCAATGGATCACCAAGAGCAGTCGGAAAGATGATCGGCACGATGCTCGGACCCTGGCACGACTGGCGCGAGTGGATCCCGAGTTGTTGGGGCCCGTGCGGCATCGCAGTGCCAAAGCGCAACTGCACCTGACGGTGATCCGAGCGCGGGCTGAACTAGTGAGTGCTCGAACAGCCTTGGTGAACGCAGCACGCGGGTTGGTGAAGTCTTATGGCCAACGACTGCCCAAGTGCGGCACGTATCAGGTGAGCGAGAAGCTGGCCGAGGGATTGAGCGCGGAGTTGCGCGAGGTTCTGGTGCCGCTGTTTAAAGAAATCGAATCGCTGAACGAGCACATCAAGGAATACGATGAACGGATGGAGAAAATCGCCAAGGAAGTTTACCCGGAAGTGTCCTTGCTGAAGCAGGTGAAGGGCGTGGGAACCCAGATCGCACTGACGTATGTGCTGACGATCGAGGACCCGTATCGGTTTCCGAAGAGTCGCGAGGTCGGCTGTTTTCTCGGGTTACGACCTGGCCGCAGGAACTCTGGGGAGAGTGAACCACAGAAGGGCATCAGCAAAGAAGGAGACCGCTATCTGCGCACGATGATGGTGCAGGGAGCGCACTACATTCTGGGACCGTTTGGAGAAGACAGTGATCTGCGGAGATGGGGACTAAAGCTTGCGGAGCGAGGAGGGAAAAATGCCAAGAAGCGAGCGGTGGTGGCCGTGGCTCGAAAGCTGGCGGTACTGCTGCATCGGTTGTGGGTAGGTGGAGAGGTGTACGAACCACTGCGCAATAGCCAGAAAGCGATGCGGGAAGTGGCCTAGAGAGTTGCGATCCGAGGAGCCAAGCTCAACCGCCGAGTCCAGGTGACTGCGACTAAGTCCTGGGGCCCGACTCTCACCGAATCGGTGGGACGAGAGGTCGATTCACAGGTAGCAGCACCTACTGAAACGAGAACACCCAACTTGCACCGAGCGAATATCGCTCACCAAAGAGTGCGGATGGAAGGATGGCGACAGGGGCGGCCCGGTTCTTAGGAAGACCACTCGACAATCAAAGGCAACTACAAAACCGACTTGACACTAACCGGCCTTCTCATGGAAGGACTTGGTCTACGGCGGGTCGAGGCAAGTACTGGAAACAACGAGGATCACGGCTCAGGTCGAACGTCTCGGTCGGAAAAATCATCGGAGTCGGGCCATTCATGGTTGCACGAATGGCATGGCCAGATACGGCCATTGCGCCGGGTCGGACCCGGCACACCAACGACAAAACGTACAAATCGTCTATCCCAATCTCGAAGGGAAATATCCAGTGACTGGCAATTAGGGCAACGGGGTTGTTTGAACTGCCCGACTCCCTAGACATCGAAACTCTCAGGAATCTCTTGGCCTAAAATCTTCGCGGCTACACCAGCATCTTCGCGACCGACACACACTTTTATCCCGCCAAGAGCGTTTGACAATCCGCCCAATAGCTCAACGGTGCGCAGGACGCACTTAATGCCCGTCGATTCGAGAACGCTCTTAGCAAGCTCGGCTTCGGCTAACTCCCTGAACCGTTGTAGGACCACAAGGTTGCCGATCTCCTCGCTCTTTGGTGGTCGTTCATTTGAGTCTGTCATGGTGACGTTGATCATACGCGAGACGAGGAACCCTGGCGCACAGCGGGCGCGGCAGTTCGGGTTAGACCTTAAATTTTCGGACGAACTGCGCGTTGTTCTCCCAGCGGGACCGTTTGGATTGCAAGTCGGCTTCCTCGGGCTGCATGGCGCCATTCACGTCGGTGGCCCGAGAGGTGATTGTGTGATCGCCGGGTGTGGGCGCGGCGAACTCGTAGGTGAAGAGCTTCCAGGAATATTTCGTATTGTCGCGATCCATCCTGGCGGACTGCCAAGGTCCGCCGTCGAGGCGAATTTCCACGGAGCGTAGCGGCGTTCCGTCGTTGAGCGCGAAGCCGGTGGCCACGAACTTCCCGCCATTGCGGGTGAGCCTGGCGACCATGGACTTGAGCTGGATGCGGCTGACCGACGTTTCTTCCCAGATGGTTTGATCCCCGTCCTTCTTCTCCATGAGGGTGACGTAATCGCGCGCCATGAAACGCCCCATGAAGCGCGTATCCTGAATCTGGATATGGTTCAACCACTTCGCATTGCAGACGCCGTACCAACCGGGCACCAACAGGCGGACCGGCCCGCCATGTTTCGGAGGCAATGGAACGCCGTTCATCTCCCACGCGAGAAGGATGTCCGGATTCATCGCGTCTTCCAGAGCAAGGCTTCTGGCAAAGTTCTGTTCATATTCTTGAGGCTGGCCGCCGCCGTGAACAATCTCTTCCGTTCCGTGGTCCGCCCCAAAGAAGACCACTTCTCTCGCGGTGGATTTGAGGCCGGCGTCCTTGAGAAGCGCGGCCACGCTGGTTCCGGCCCAGCGGGCGTTGCCCACCAGCGTATTCAACCGCGCGGGATTGTTGCCGGAGCATTCAAAACCAGCGATCAGCTCCGTGCGAGGCCGGCGCTTCAGTTCTTCGAGGCTAAGTTCCAGCGGCTTGTTGACAAGGCCGCTCAGGCGGAGTTTGTAATTGCCGGGATCTACCTGCGTCGGGCCGTAGTGCTGCACGACAAAGAAGTAGTCGACCGGCGTGATGAACGTGGATTCCTGGATGGTCCGCGTGTCCAAGCTGTGCGGTCCCGTTCCCGCAGCCGGGTCGAAGCCATTGGGGACGTTGGTCCACGGAACGACCTCTTCAGATTGCGCCAAGGCGGGCGACATCCATGCCGGAATCTCCAGCGTGGCAAGCCCAACCCACCCCACTCCGCTTTTAATCGCTGCGCGACGAGAAATCTCGTTCCTCATTGGATTGTCCTCCACTAGAGAATTACCGCGTCGTCCCCTTGCTATGCCTTGCGCGCATAACAATTCGAGTATTTCACGACCTCGATTTCCGCCACTAGCCGAAATATACACGCTGGCGAAGAAATAAAAAATAAGTTGAAACCGGCCTGCTCAAGCAATCGGCGACGGTTTTCGAGTGTCGTGCGGCGAAGCGGTTCAACGCTCTTAATCCGAAACGGCTCGATGATGGTCTTGTGCATTGGGGCCCCAAGCAGCAGATTGAGAAGAAGGAGAACACAGCGGGGGTGTGGAGCGCAAGCGTTCACATGAACTGAAAACGAGCTGACCTAGGGAAAAATTTCCCGACCGGGGCCAGGGCGATCCTTCGCTTGCCGCACACAAACAATTTGCCACCAGAACAGGGATTTGCCACTGAGTCCGATTTGGGCCACATTCCGCTTATCGGAAACTGCCCCACTCCCAAACTTAGGCGTCCCGAGCCCCCCTGCGCTGGTCCTGTGTTAGAATCCGCCGCAAAATCCTAAGAGAAGCCGAAAGAAATCGAGTGCAACGGAAGTTATGGAGGCTCCATGGTTAGGGCAAAGAGAACACTTTTCTTGCTTGCCGCGATACTAGCAGCGGCTGAAGCCGCGTATCCGCAGCAGTCTCGTTTCCACCTCCAGGAAGCGACGATCGACGATCTCCATCGGGCCATCCAAGATGGCCAGGTCACCTGCCGAGGTGTAGTCCAGCTCTATATCAATCGAGCCAAAGCGTATAACGGGGTCAGCGACGTGTTGGTCACCAAAGACGGCGCGTCGATCCCGCCGGCGCCTGGGGTAGTTCGCGCAGGCTCGCCGCTCAAGTTTCCTACTCAGACAGTTTCCATATCGGCTCTGCTGCCCAATTTCGATCAGTATGCCGGACCGCCGATTGAATTTGGCAGAATGGAACCAACCGCGTCCGATCCGACAGTGCAGCAACAATACGGCATGACCATCGGCATTCCCAACGCCGGTCAGCTCAACGCGCTCGGCACGCTCAATATCCGCGGCGAACGCTCGGTGACGTGCAAGGGCGATCGTGATCGGCGTCCATCCGATGGACCGCTGCCGCCCGGTTCGCCTGCGGTCTGCGAGGAATTCCGCAAGCAACCGGATGCACTCGAGCGCGCGGCCGAGCTCGATGCGCAATACGGCAGAAATCCAGATCTGGCGAAATTGCCCATGTACTGTGTCGTTTTCTCGTTCAAGGACTCGTACGACGCGAAAGACATGCGCAGCACCGGCGGCGCAGATGCCAACTACGATATTGATTTCCCGGCGCGGGACCAGACGCTCGTAGCGCAGCTTCGGGAGAAAGGCGCCATCATTTATGCAAAAACAGCGAACACGGAGTACAACGGGCGTCCGGTTCCCGCCATTCGCGGCGGCGCCGGTGGGGAGCGAGGCACGAACAGGCCCGTAAAGATCTTTGTCTCGACCCAAGGTTATCAGCGCAGCAGCTGGGCGGGGAATCCGAGCGATGTCTATGACACCACGCGCGCCGCCTCACTGGGTTCAAGCTCTGGCTCGGGCGTCTCCGTCAGCGCAAACCTTGCGACGTGTAGCCTTTGTGAAGAGACCAGCATGTCCTGCCGAGGTCCTTCCAATCACAACGCGGTGGCGCTGATCTTGCCTCACAAGTCGCTCATTTCATTTCTCGGTGGCTCTGTCGGTGCGGACATCTACCTGGATCGCGCAGGCATCATGTGCCGCACGGTTAAAGACGCAGCAAGAGTATTGGATGCGCTCAAGGATCAGGCCAACGGATACTACGATCCGCGCGACATCTTCACCACGGTTCCGAGATCGAGTGTTTTGGATAAGCCCTACGCCGCCAGCGCGGTTTCACCGGGCACACGTGGCTCGCTGCGCGGAATGCGCATCGGGATTGTCCGTGAATCGATGTTAACTTTCCCGGGCATCAAGGCTGACGAGCCGATTTCTCAAGCAGCGGCCAAGGAGATCAAAGCCATTTTGGGCGACTACCTGGGAGCAACTTTGGTCGAATCCGTCGATCCTCTTTGGCCGGAAGATCCCAGCATAAAAAAATTGAACCCGTCCTATACCCAAGCTCTGGCACAACTTGTCCCCGTATTTTTCCCCGATATTCTTTTTCGGCTCACGCGTGACGGCGAGCCTCAATTCCCCGAATTCGCCGCGAAGATCAAACCGACAGAGTTTGCACCGGGTAAGACGCTCGGCTCCGGCACGATGAAACCCATTGATTACTTCCTCGATTTGGCTGAGGGACGCGTGCCCATCCCCAAAAACTTGAACATTCGTGCGATCGAGGAAGAGATTGAACCCAACGCATTCACATTCCACTTCAATCAATATGCCTCGAGGCGTGCGGCCGATTGGAAAGAACGCGGGTTCACCGAAACCTTGATCGATTTCTCCACACTCAACGCACGATCGAAGTTCTGGGGCGATGATCAGCGCGCGGCGTTCAAAAATTGGGAAGAGATGGAAGACATGCGCAATGCGCTCGGGGAACGGCAGGGGATCGACGAGCATATTATGATGCGAGAGCTATTGCGGCGCGTGGAGATGAAAGTTATTTATGAGAACCATCTCGATGCCGTCGTGCGTCTCCACTATTCACTTCCGCCCGGGCGGATAGGCTTGGCGGGTCAGCCGGAGCCTCCCAATGACGTCCGCGGCGAGCTCCGCATGGGACCCTTTGCCGGTGTCACAGAAGTCCTTATTCCTGCCGGGTATGTGCGAACGGTATACGATCCCGTTTTCGTGTTGAGCCCCGATAAGAAGCGATATATTCCAACGAGCAACAACACGCCTTCAACTCTGCCGCCGCCTGGTCTACCGTTCTCCCTTGTCTTTCGGGCGGAGCCCGGAAAGGAAGATACGATCTTGAAGATAGCCTCGGCCTACGAAGCGGCTTCCAAACGCCGTATTTCTCCGCCTGGGTTTGGATCCCTGCCAAGCGAACCATAAGAGTTCGCCCATCAGGATCGCAAACAATATGGCGGCTGATTGTGGGAATCCGCTTCACCATTGAGAGTCCACCGTCGGACAGCAGGACCCATGCATCCCATAATATGATCAATGAGATCTTTGCCGTGAGAGTTCTGGTGCGAGAGACTTGGCCAAGTCCCGACAAGTTCTTTTTGGAATGTGGCTTTTGCCCCGCACCGGCTTCGGGCCACATTCCGATCAGACGTGCCGGCTCAACCGGTCGATGCAACACCATCTGCTATAAATCTTTTTTCTAAAAGGTGGTGTTTATGACGCATCGTAGACGGGTGAAGCTCTCCGCGAGCCAGCGGATTGACATGTGGAGCCGCTGGAAGGTGGGACAGTGCTTGCATGAGATTGGGCGAGCCTTCGGCAAGGACCATGTATCCATTCAATTTATGTTGGCGCAGCATGGCGGGATTGCTCCAGCAGTGCGTCGGCGCTCGTCGCTAGCGCTCACGCTGGCGGAGCGGGAAAACATTTCTCGAGGGATCGCTTGCGGCTCCTCGATTCGTAAGATAGCCAAAGGGTTGCAGCGGGCCGTTTCGACGGTGAGCCGAGAGGTCGCCCGCCATGGCGGGCGACCTCTCTATCGAGCCAGTGACGCCGATCAGAAAGCCTGGGAGTCGGCCTTGCGGCCTAAAGTGTGCCTTCTGGCCATTCACGGGAAGCTGCAGGAGATCGTTGCGGGTAAACTGATCCTGGACTGGTCGCCGGAGCAGATTTCCGGATGGCTGAAGATCCAGTATCCCGAGGACGAGAGGATGCGCGTGTCGCACGAGACGATTTATCGCAGCCTGTTCATCCAAGCGCGCGGAGTGCTGAAAAAAGAGCTGATTCAGCATCTTCGATCCAAGCGGCGGATCCGCCGCTCGCGACACGCGCGTGACAGTGGACACCGGAGTGGCCAAATCGTCGACGCCATTTCCATCCGGGAAAGACCCGCGGAAATCGAGGACCGCGCCATTCCCGGCCATTGGGAAGGCGACCTCATTGGCGGCACCAAGAACAGCCACATCGCCACGCTCGTGGAACGACATTCGCGTTTTACGATTCTGGTCAAGGTGTCCAGCAAAGATACGGCTACCGTGGTCGCCGCCCTGAGCCAGCACGTGCGTCGACTGCCGGCATCGTTGCGGCGCTCGTTGACCTGGGATCGCGGGCTGGAGATGGCCCAGCACAAAAGCTTCACGGTGGATACGGAGGTGAAAGTCTACTTCTGTGATCCGCAGAGCCCCTGGCAGCGCGGCACAAACGAAAATACAAATGGCCTGCTGCGCCAGTACTTTCCTAAAAGAACAGACTTGTCAGGGTATTCTCAAGCGGAGCTCGACGAGGTGGCACTGCGATTAAATCAGCGTCCAAGAAAAACTTTGGGATTTCAGACTCCGGCAGATAGACTGCAAGCAAGTGTTGCACTGACCCATTGAGACCACCCGGTTTATCGGGCACAATCAGGTTTAGGTAGGGCAGCCGATCCGTGGAATCGAATGCTTACGCTGGCTTTTGAACTCGTATACTCACTATTCCCGCTGTCATCTCTCCAACGCCAAGGATCGGATGCGATCAATATCCAGGTTCCCTTTGGCGCCCCATCCTCTTACCCCTTCTGCAATTGCCGGGCGGAACTGCTCATAGAGACCGAATGCGTTCTTCAATAGCTGCTCCGGTCGGAAGGCTTTCGCGAGGCCACGCATCGCCGAGCGTGCAGTGTCTAGCGATTCGCCGAACTTGCTCTCCAGGTATCTCTCCACGCTTTTCGCTTCGATGGGTTGATTCTTGATTACCGCCCGCACTCCGTCCGTCGTATTGATTGCCGGCACCTGCCGCCCGCAAATCTCAACGAAGAATTCCTCACCTCGTTTTCGTGCTCGAGCCTTTTTGACCTCTTGCGGCACGGGTTTGAATATGCCAAGTCGCTGGCCTTTGGATTGAGCGTTCAGACCAGCCACCGCCTTCCCGAGTGACAGTGCCTCGTCTTGGTCAAATCCCAGTCGCTCGGCAACGGTAGCCGCCCAAAGCGTCAGGACGGGAGCACGATTGATCAGAATATTGCGTTCGGTCATGGCTCACAGCTTGCCTCATAGGGTTGCACGAACACAATTATTCGTCCAGCGCAAGTGGACATCTCACGCCGGCCCGGGCTCGTTAGCGGCTCGTTGCACACGGATCCGCGATTCGCCGATCCTGTCCTCCGCACAAGTCTGTCGCCCTGAAAGCGCAAGTACTAATGCTTTCTTCAAGCCGTCAGCTTGCAACAGAATGAATGTTCTGTTGCGTTGTTCTGGATCGGGACGCTGAGAACACAACCGGTTGGCTCGAGCAGGAGGACTTATCGCTTTGGCGTAATGTTGCGTTTACGCCCTCGGCCTAACTGTTAGGCACGCTCCAGGCCTCCGGGACAGCTTTTCAAAAACCCTCGTGAAACACCCTCCGCAAGTGATTGATTCTACGCACCCACGAATTGCGTTTCCGAGCTCTCAAAAATCACATGATTATTGAAGCCTTCGGATAGGCAGCCGTGGTCAAAAACATCGGTTTGCGGTTAGCCAAAGAGTTATACTCTCCCGATTCCTAGTCGGCGGGAGCCCATGCCAATCCTCCCTGGCAGACGCTTAGGGCCATACGAAATTCTCTCCGCCATCGGTGCGGGCGGAATGGGCGAGGTTTACAAAGCCCGTGATACCCGCCTCGATCGCATCGTCGCCATAAAGGTTTTGCCAACGCATCTTGCAGATCGTTCCGAATTGCGCGAGCGATTCGACCGCGAAGCAAAGACAATTGCCAGTTTGAATCACCCGCACATCTGCGTCCTCCACGACATCGGTCACCAAGACGGGACCGATTACTTAGTGATGGAGTATCTCGAAGGCGAGACGCTCGCGCAGCGATTGCAAAAAGGATCGCTGCCGCTGGAGCAAGCGTTGCAGTACGCCATTGAGATTGCCGACGCACTGGACAAGGCACACCGCAAAGGCATCATCCACCGCGATCTGAAACCTGGAAACATCATGCTCACCAAGTCGGGGACGAAGCTGCTCGACTTTGGCTTGGCAAAACTAAAGCAGGATGTGGCTCCGACCAATGTGCCGCTTTCGGAACTTCCCACGGCGAAGGACCCGTTGACGGCGCAGGGAACGCTCTTAGGCACGTTGCAATACATGGCCCCGGAGCAGGTAGAAGGTAAAGAGGTGGATGCCCGTACGGATATTTTTGCATTCGGCGCAGTAGTTTATGAAATGGCGACGGGCAAGAGGGCCTTCGAGGGAAAGACCCAAGCCAGTCTGATAGCGAAGATTTTGGAGATCGACCCCCCGCCCATCTCTTCTCTCCAGCCGATGACTCCGCCGGCGCTTGGTCGCGTCGTCAAGAGATGCCTCGCGAAAGAACCAGAAATGCGTTGGCAGACTGCGAGCGACCTGTGTGAAGAATTGAAGTGGATCGCAGAAGGCGGCTCGCAGGTCATATCGACACCGGCTACCGGAGTGAAAGGAATTCATGCACTCGGGCAACGGGCGCTGATCCTCGGTCTCGGGGCGCTGTTGCTAGTTGCAGTGATCGTGAGCCTGGCCACGTGGAATCTGAAGCCCTCGCCTGCGCCTCCGTCACAGCCGGTCACACGCACCGTGATAGCGCTCCCGCCGGGCCAGCAATTGGCAGGTCTGGAGTCCGCGCCGGCTATAGCCCTCTCTCCCGACGGCTCGAACCTGGCGTATGTCGCTCGCCAGGGCGGTGCGCAACAAATTTATCTGCGGGCAATGGATAGCCTGGAAGCCAAGCCCATCCTCGGCACGGATGGAGCTTTCAACCCCTTCTTCTCGCACGATGGGCAATGGGTGGGCTTTTTCGCTGGTGGGAAGCTGAAGAAAGCATCGGTGAGCGGAAGAGCGGTGCTGAGCGTCGGCGAGGCTGCGTCCCCTAACGGAGCTAGCTGGAGCAGCCAGGGGACTATCGCCTTCGCACCCACAAACGTTTCAGCAATCCAGCAAATGCCGGATGTGGGAAGCACAGCGGCGCCGCTGAGTCATTTCGAACACGGGGAAAACAGCCACCGCTGGCCGGAGTTCTTGCCCGACGGCAAGGCAGTCCTCTTTGCCGCCGGATTTACTCCAGGTAATTGGACCAATGTGGAGATTGCAGTCCAACCGCCCGGCACAAGCGGACGGCGGAACTTAGTTCCAGGGACAGCCCCCCATTACGCCTCCTCCGGACATCTGATTTATGCGCAAGGAGGAGCTCTGATGGCTGTGCCTTTCGATTCTCAGCGGCTCGCTGTGACGGGCTCGGCGGTCCCAGTGGTGGAGGGCGTCCTGCAATCCGCAAGCAACGGATACGCTCAATATAGCCTCTCCGCTACGGGATCGCTGGTTTATGTTCCGGGGACTCTTCGGTCGGATCAAAGCAAGCTTGTGTGGGTGAATCGCAATGGGGCAGAGCAGCCCTTGTCTGCCCCCGGACACAACTACGTGTACCCTCGGCTTTCACCCGACGGTCGCCGGGTGGCCATTGCCATCTCAGAAGAGCAGGGTGCGCAAGTCTGGCTGTACGATCTCCAGGAGAAGTTGACCCGGTTGACCTTCGATGGGCTTATGAACAATGTCCCAGCATGGACACCGGACGGAAAGCGCATAGCGTTTATGTCAAACATGCAAGGGGCGACGAACCTTTTCTGGCAACTGGCCGACGGCAGTGGCGGGCTGGAACGGTTGACTACTAACGAGTTTCTCCATGCTCCGATGTCCTTTACGCCAGATGGACAGCTGCTGGCTTTTATTGAAGCCAATCCCACCACGGGATATGACATCTGGGTGATGAGGATGAGTGACCGTAAGGCGCAGCCTTTCATCCGAACACCTTTCAACGAATCGACTCCACAGTTTTCACCCGACGGGCGCTGGCTGGCATATGTCTCGAACGAATCCGGCCATAACGAGATTTACGTCCAGGCTTATCCGGGCCCCGGCGGCAAGTGGCAGATTTCGACGGAGGGCGGGACCGAGCCCGTCTGGAACCGCAATGGGCGGGAGTTGTTCTACCGCAGCGGGAACAAGATGATGGCCGTAGACGTTGCGACGCTGCCGAGTTTCGCCGGGGGCAAGCCTCGGGCGCTCTTTGAGGAGCGGTACACGCCGACCCCCGCCACGTTCCCAAACTACGATGTGTCACTTGATGGCCAGCGCTTCCTGATGCTCAAGCCCGTCGAGCAAGAACAATCAGCACCGACTCAAATCAACGTCGTGCTGAACTGGTTTGAAGAATTGAAGCAGAAAGTTCCTACGGGGAAAAAGTAATGGCACTCGTCGCGGGCACTAAACTCGGATCGTACGAAGTCCTCTCGCAGATTGGCGCGGGCGGCATGGGAGAAGTGTATCAAGCGCACGACACCAAGCTCGGGCGGGACGTGGCGATCAAAGTTCTGCCAGAAGCATTTGCCCATGACCCCGAACGACTCTCCCGATTTCAACGCGAAGCGAAGATGCTGGCGGCGCTGAATCATCCAAACATCGCGACGATCCACGGACTCGAACAATCTGGCAGCACGAGTTATCTGGTTATGGAGTTGGTGTCCGGTGAGACTTTGGCGGAGCGAGTCAAACGCGACGGAGCGGTTCCAATCGAGGAAGCTCTCGCCATTGCGAAGCAGATCGCAGAAGCTCTGGAAGCTGCTCACGAGAAAGGCATCATCCACCGTGATCTGAAACCTACAAATGTGAAGGTTACGCCGGAAGGCAAGGTGAAGGTGTTGGATTTTGGTCTTGCGAAAGCGTTTGAGGGTGACGCGACGAACGAAGACATGGGCAACTCGCCCACGCTTAGCCGCGCCGCGACGATGCAAGGCGTGATTCTGGGCACTGCAGCTTACATGAGTCCTGAGCAGGCTCGCGGGAAATCCGTGGACAAGCGCACCGACATTTGGGCGTTTGGATGCGTGCTCTATGAGCTACTCACAGGCGAGCAAGCATTCCACGGCGAAGACATCACTGAAATTCTAGCTTCAGTTGTGAAGTCCGAACCGGATTGGACCGCACTGCGGGCGAGCGTTTCTCCACCCATTCGCGTTTTGCTGCAACGCTGCCTGAGGAAAGATCGGCGTAAGCGAACGCCGGATGCGGCGATTCTCCGCATCGAGATTGAAGATGCGCAGGCGGCACCGAAAGATTCCGGTACAGCGCAGTTTGCTACAGCTTCTACGAGCAAGTTGCTGTTGGCGGTGGCCGCGGCAACGACAATCATCGCAGTCGTTGCGTTGCTGGCGCTTTGGCAGGCTACTCGTCCTGTTGAGCAGGCACTGCGGCCCCTGGTGCGGCTGGACGTTAACCTCGGCCCCGACGTTTCGCTTGCTTCTCCGTTTGGAACCGACACGATTCTTTCACCCGATGGCACGCGAATAGTTTTTGTGTCACAAGGGCGGCTCTTTACCCCGCGTTTGGATCAGCTCAACGCCACTGAGCTTGCAGGAACACAGGGAGCATTTTCGCCCTTCTTCTCTCCGGACGGGCTGTGGGTCGCTTTCTTCTCGTCGGGGAAGCTGCAAAAGATTTCCGTGGATGGCAGCTCGGCAATCACATTGTGCAGCGCCAACAACTCCCGGGGCGGCAGTTGGGGAGAGGATGGCAACATCATCGCTGCACTCAACCTCGGAGGTGGCCTATCGCGGATTCCTGCCGCCGGAGGTCTGCCTACGCCGGTGAGCGATCTACAGAGTGGAGAGTTCTCCCATCGCTGGCCGCAAATCCTGCCAGGGGACAAGGCCGTGCTGTTCACGGCTAGCGCGACGGCTGCGTACGACACGGCCAACATCGAAGTGATGTCATTGGCGGATCGCCGCAGGAAAATTCTGGTGCGAGGCGGCACATACGGACGCTATTTGCCCACAGGCCATCTGATCTACGCGAACCGAGGCACACTTTTTGCTGTACCTTTCGACGTGGACCGGTTGGAAGTTCACGGCACGTCTGTCCCGGTGCTCGAACAAGTCGGCTACAACGCACAACAGGGCTCGGCACAGATCGATTTCTCCCAGACCGGAACCCTGATTTACCGCAGCGGCGGAGCGGGAGGCGACCTACCTACCTTGCAATGGCTCGATGCCGCAGGCCAGACGCAACCGTTGCTGGCCAAGCCGGGTGCGTATCAGCGTCCTAGCCTGTCACCAGACGGACAGCGACTGGCCCTGGAGGTGACGGAGGGATCGGGCACAGATGTCTGGGTCTACAACTGGCAGCGCGACACAATGACTCGATTGACTTTCACAGGAAATGCATACGCTCCCTTATGGAGTCCGGACGGTCGGTATATCTCCTTCCAATTGAGGGGAGAAGGCATGTCTGCGACCCGTTCCGACGGATCGGGCAAGCCGCAAGCCTTGACTCAGAGCAAGAATGCTCAGCTTCCGTGGTCCTTCACGCCTGACGGAAAGCGACTGGCTTTCTTTGAAGCCGGTGCCGGAACATATAGTTTATGGACCGTACCGCTAGAGAGCGATAATGCGGAACTACGTGCCGGGAAGCCGGAAGTTTTCCTGCAATCGCAGGCCGATGATCGGTACCCTTCCTTTTCTCCCGACGGGCGGTGGATGGCCTACCGTTCCGATGAATCGGGAACCAACCAGGTTTACGTTCGAGCCTATCCGGACAAGGGAGGGAAATGGCAAATCTCGAACGGCGGCGGGACCATCCCGATGTGGTCACGCAACGGGCACGAGCTGTTTTTCGAGAGTTTGGATAACCACATTATGGTGACGGCATATACGGTGAAAGGTGATTCATTCGTGGCCGACAAGCCGCGACTATGGTCGGAGAAGCAGCTCGGCAGCACCGGTACCGTCACGAGGAATGTCGATCTTGCGCCGGACAGCAAGCGCATCGTTGCCTTAATGCCAGCCGAGACACCGGAAGACCAAACGGCGAAGAATCACGTGATCTTTCTCGAAAACTTCTTCGACGAAGTGCGGCGGCGCACAGCGACGCAAGCGAAATGATCGGCCAAACCATCTCGCACTATCGCATCCTCTCGCAGCTCGGTGGCGGCGGGATGGGTGTGGTGTACGAAGCGGAAGACCTCAAGCTGCATCGGCATGTGGCGCTGAAGTTCCTGCCTCCCGAAATGGAGAACGATCCTGCTGCCCGTGAACGTTTTCAGCGCGAAGCCTTTGCTGCCTCCGCGCTCAATCATCCGAACATCTGCACGATTCATGAGATTGACGAAGCGAACGGCCAACACTTTATTGTCATGGAGCTGCTGCAAGGGCAGACGCTCAAGCATCTGATTCGAGGCAAGCCGCTTGATGTCGAAGATGTCCTGGACTTGGGAGTGCAAGTAGCCGATGCCCTCGATGCGGCTCATGCGCAAGGAATCGTGCATCGTGACATCAAGCCTGCCAACATCTTTGTTACCCTGCGAGGGCACGCGAAGATTCTTGATTTCGGCTTGGCGAAGCTGACGGCTCAGCCGAAGTCTGTTCCGCCGGGGATTGGACAATCAATATCTACAGGAACGACCGAAGTTCCTGAGGAGCAACTGACCAGTCCGGGCACCGCAATGGGAACAGTTGCTTACATGTCTCCTGAGCAGGCGCGGGGTAAGGAACTGGACTCGCGGACCGACCTATTTTCTTTCGGAGCTGTGCTGTATGAAATGGCTACGGGATTATTACCATTCCGAGGAGATACGTCGGCTGTCATTTTCGATGCAATTCTGAACCGTGCGCCGACCGCTCCGGTTCGCTTGAATCCCGAAGTCCCTCCCAAACTGGAAGAGATTATTTACAAGGCGCTGGAGAAGGATCGCGAACTGCGATATCAGCACGCCGCAGAGCTTCGAGCAGACTTGAAGCGACTCAAGCGCGAGATCGATTCCTGCAAAAGTGCAGTTGTCCGCTCGACCATGGCTTCAAGTGAAGTGGGGGCAGCATCCGCAGCGCCAACCGACAGCGCAATTCCCCCGGCTACAAGGTCAACTCCCGCTTTGCAGACCACCGCTGTTACGGCTCGATCTTGGTGGCGCGGCAGAGCCGCCATGGCGATTGCTGGGGCTGTGCTGCTCGTTGTGCTGGCGGGTGCAGGCTGGTTCTACCGATCGCACTTGGACGGCGGGACGATTGATTCGCTGGCGGTGTTGCCCTTCGTGAATGGCAGCGGCGATCCCAACATGGAATACCTGAGTGATGGCATTACCGAGAGCCTCATCAATAGTTTGTCGCAGTTGCCAAAGCTAGAGGTGAAATCACGCGATTCTGCATTTCACTACAAGGGAAAGGACGCTGATGCTCAGACCGTCGGGCGCGAGCTGGGAGTGCGAGCTATCTTCAAGGGTCGAGTAACACAAGTGGGCGACAATCTGGCTATCAGCGCGGAGCTCATCGACGCCCGAAACAATGACCACATCTGGGGCCAGCAATACAGCCGGAAGGCTTCGGATATTTTCGCTTTGCAAGGCGACATCGCCAAGGAGATCACGACTGCGATGCGGACCCGCCTGACCGGTGAAGATGAGAAACGCATAGCGAAAATCTACACTGCAAATCCCGAAGCCTATCAGGACTATCTGAAGGGCCACTTCTGGTGGAACAAGAAAAACGAAGAGGGTTTAAACAAGGCCATCGAATACTTTCAGCAGGCAATCGCGAAAGATCCCACTTATGCCCTGGCATATTCTGGCTTGGCCGACAGCTACATTTCACTGGGAAGCGGTTTTGTCGTCCCGATGGAAGCTTTTCCGAAGGCGAAGGAGGCTACGCTGAAGGCTCTGGAAATTGACGACACGCTCGCCGAGGCCCACGCGTCGCTGGGATATATCAAAGCCAATTATGACTGGGACTGGTCTGGCGGCGAACGAGAATTGCAACGAGCCATCGAGCTCAATCCGCGCGATGCCACCGCCCACGAATTCTATGGTGTGGCTTTATACAGGATGGGACGAGTTAAAGAAGGCATTGCGGAGAGCAAGCGAGCCTTGGAACTTGACCCACTCTCGCTCATCAATAGCAGAAATTTGGGAGTAGCCTTCTACGCGGCACGGCAGTATGACCAAGCAATCGACCAATTCCGGAAGACATTAGAATTGGACCCAAACTTCCTTGCGGCGCACCAATGGCTCGGGAATGCCTATGTGCAAAAATCTATGTATAAGGAAGGCATAGCCGAGATTGAAAAAGACTTGGCGATCTTCCCCAACTACCCGTTGTCACTGTCGTGGCTCGGATATGCCTATGCGGTTGCGGGGAGAAGAGCAAACGCAGAGACGGCGCTCGATCAATTGAACGAACTCTCAAAGCAAAAACATGTTCCAGCCGTGGACAGGGCGAGAATCTACGCGGGTCTCGGGGAGAAAGACAAAGCATTCGAGTGGTTGGAAAAGGGTTATGAGGAGCGCTCTATAGTTGGCATTAATGTACAACCACCCTTCGATCCACTGCGCTCCGACCCGCGCTTCACAGACCTGCTCCGCCGCATGAACCTGCAGCCATAACCTGCTAGAGAATTCGACTGTCACCTCAACTGAAAATTCCTATGCAATTGTCGCAGTTTAGGGTATTCTCCCCCGTCCTCAATTCAACCTTAGCAAGTGTTTGGAATCATTCACATCCATTGGAGGAGTAGACGATGATTATCGGAGACCGTTTGCGTGAATTGCGCGAGGAAAAGAAGCTTTCACAGGGCGATATTGAGAAAAGAACAGGATTGATTCGATGCTACGTGTCCCGTGTCGAAAACGGACATACGGTTCCGGCTGTAGAAACGCTGGAGAAGTTTGCACGCGCCCTCGAAGTCCCGATGTACCAACTCTTTTACGACGGAGAAGAGCCGCCCAAGCTGCCAAATCTATTGAAGCGCAAATCTGCCGATGACATCGTGTGGGGCAATTCCGGCAAAGACCAACGCACACTCGTCAAGTTCTGCCGCCTGTTCGGTCGGATGGAAGAGGGTGACCGGAACGTGTTATTTTTGATGGCTCAGAAGATGGCGAAAAGGAAGGCTGTTTGATCGCGGGCCGCACCGAACAAGAGCATTGTTGAGGAAGTCTGCGTCACAGCGCAGAATAGGCGGGTGAAGAATCCGCAACAAGAAGAGGAACCCGAGCCGGTCCAACAGAACCAGGATCAGAAACTCGATGATGTCGAAGAGGCATCGTTGGAGTCATTTCCTGCAAGCGATCCACCGACGTGGATCGGGAGAGAAACGAGGAAAAAAGCGGCGATCGGGTAAACATTTTGGATTCGCCCCGACATCTCCGCACCGAGATTTGCAAGGTATCATCTGGCAAAGGAGTTGCCATGCGTCATACTTATATCTCAACCTTCCGACCAGACCATGACCCCACGCGAGTATCTGGAAAACGTAGTAAGGCCGAACATCGCCGACCTGCATAATCAAAGTGATAGTGTTCGACTCGCCTGCAACGCCATTGCCACCGTCGATGCTCTCGCCGCTTACATTTTTTACTGGTGCCATGCTTGGGCACCCTCAGAGATCACTGGCCTCAAAGACGACACCGACTATCGCGCCACACTTGCCCAAAGAAACCCTGATTTTCTCCTGCTGCGTGACACCGCAAAGGCACAGAAGCATGTTCGTTTGACCAGAGGCAAACGGCACGTGACCAAAGCAGAACAGATGAGTAGCCGCGCTATAGGCTGGGGCGAAGGACCCTACGGAGAAGGTCGATTCGGCGGCCCGCCTCAGGTTGTAATCGACACTGACGACGGAAATCTCTGTTATGTGGAGAGCCTTGTCGATTCCGCCTTGGGGTTCCTAGAATCGGAAATGGCCCGTCTTCGGATTTGAAAACTCCAGACAGCACTTGGGAAAGACTGGCTTCACCAATGAACGGCGAATCCTGATTATCCACACCTTAGTAGGGGCTTACACCGAAAACCATGGCCGTAGGCACGCCCGCTTGCCAAGTTCTGCCGCCTGTTCGGTCGCATGAAACCAGGCGACTTTGGATTAGTGCTGTTCATGGCACAGAAGATGGCGAAGCGGAAGGCCGTTTAGGGTGAAATGTCTTGAGGTTGGGCACTCCGACATCCGAGTATCACTCCGTCTTCCCATATCGGTGGGAAGCAAGAATGACCTGCCAGAGTGCCCGAGGGCCGACTTATAACCTACGCCCGCAAGAATTACAAGGTTGTGATCTTCGACAAAGACAGAGATTCCATCTTTAGTATATTCACTCGCAAGCTTGGAAATCCCATCATTGAATAAGCTCAGGCTTCCCGGATCCTTTGAGTGTTTCTCTGTTTCTTCCGATGATTCGGACTTCCTTCCCGTGGAGCCCTGCGAACTTTATTGCCATACCGAGGAGCGCATACTCGTGTTGTTGGTAGTCTGCGGCGAACGAGTCTTGGTGGATGATCACCATGTCTTCATTTTTACGGCAGGACTCAACGAAGCTGGGCAATAAACGCCTGATCTCCGCCGAGAGAGCCGCCTCTTTTTGTTTGAGTTCTTCGTCTGATATGTGGGGCATTTATCGCTACCTTCCATCGTGCCAATGTTGTTCAGGCTTCGTTCATGTGCGGAGCTAGAGTATATCGTTCGGCTGGCCAGGTGCGAAGAAGCAGGGGATAAAACCAATGGAAGTGTGGAATCGGGATAATGGAATCGGTCTATATGCGACAAAAAGAAGGAGCAGCGGCCTGTGCCGAGCCAGTCCGACCGCGAAGGTCGATGCGTTGGAAGCCGATTCTTTCTCCGACGGCTTCGCGCTTCTGACCGCTGCTCCCGGAGGTAGATGGTTACATGCGGATGCGTTGAGGACTGGCGTCCTTCGGAACCGTTTTAATACCCGCGCTCCCCGTCCGTGTATCCATCCATCATCGATACGTAATATGCGACGGCTCTCAGGCAAATGCAGTGACCGGCGCCATCCATCTGTGTGACCGCTGACACTTGTAGAGGCACTGGCTGGCCATTCTCCCGTTCCCTTTGCGGGCGGCTGTCTTATCACTCAACTGGATCAAGCGCCGGACAATAGGTTGAGCCAAAGGGAAATGCCGACCAAGCTATTTGTGCGAGGGGGAACCGCTGCCAGCGGGTTTCCTGACTGACTTGTCATAAACTTCACTTTCGTCCACTACGCAGAACCACTCCCCAAATTCCCAGGTCGGCTCCAATTTGTGGAGTTTGGGGGGACTCACCCAGACCTTCGTGTACGCTTTTGGGTCATCTATCGTGATTGCCAGTTCCAAGGTGGCATGGTCCAACCGTCGGTAACGCTCCGTGAGATGCATTTGTTCACTTCGCGGATCGCCATAGGGATCGGCCCAGATCTTGTCGTTAAATCCAATAGTGTCGACGACGAATGTATCTCCCTCCCACTTGCCAACCGAGTACCCAAGCCAAGTGGGGTCGGGATCTTTGGGAAGTGCTCGCCCATCAGTCCAAATGGTGCGCCAGATGTGGTACTCCTCGAAGAACATCAGCACCCTGCCAGGAATTTGGATGATCTCAAATGGGTTGGGAAGAGTGAGAAGTCTCGGAGGACCTGTCGGATCACAACGCAAGACTGGATCATTCTCCTTTCCCGGAACGGCCCTGGGTCCTATTAAGGGACTCGCGGCATCGAACCTCGCCTGCCCCCATTCAGTCAACGGGGGACGAAGCTTTTCGTTCACGGCATCCATGCCGAGGGCTCCTCGGACATTGTCGCGAGGATACTGCATCCAAACTCCGGACAGGTCATGTGAGAGGGCGGGGCTACCAGTAAGCGCCTTGGTGGTTTCAGATTGTTCAGTGGTCTGAGCGAACACAGTCGGCGAGAAGGCCAGCACTGCGACAAGAACAGCGATCGAGCCAGCGAACCGGCGTCGCGTATCAGTAGAAATTTCCATTATCGAGTTCCCGTCCGATCGATAACGTACACCTGACCCCCGCTGAACGCAATTGTCGGTCGTGTTTGCAGTAGCACACTGCGACGCGAAATCAGCAGTGCCCTCAGATGCGGGGCTGGCTGGGCTTCGCATTCACCTTATTTACATTTTCAAGCTTTGAGGAGCAAAGAATTTGATAAACGTTATCGGAACGCGGCCGATCAATCCGCAAAAACCTATCGCTCCTGGCGTCTGTAACTCCTTGAGTCGCAGAGCACTCCGCGGAACTACAACAGAACACACGTTCTGTTGCGTTTTGCGGGATCGGAGCATTAAAGACAAAGGAGGTTAACGTGGGCACGCGAAACCTGCTGCCAGAGCGTAATGCTGCATTTCCGTGCTGGTCCCTACCCATTCTGATCTGGGGCAAGATAGATTCTCGGAGGCCTTGCGCCTTAAACCCCGGATTCGTCGGTATTAGAGCCTGCCGAACAGTTCGGGTAGGCTTTTCTTCAGACCCCTCGCAATTTTCTCGATATCCACCAGGGAAACGTTTCTGATCGCTCGCTCGACTCCGCTGTAGTAAGTGCGATGCAGTCCGCACCTCTCCGCCGCCTCTTCCTGGTTGATCTTCTGTGCCTCGCGAATGCGACGGATTGCGCGGCCAAAACGGATGCGGATGTCGAGGGCCATCGCGTCCGATCTTGGCCGCGGACAGGCGAGCAACATGCAGACGATTGTCCGCTGGGCTCGATTTTGACAATGCCCGACTGGTGGCGCAAATTGGACGAGCCGCGATTTACTCGCGACGATCTGCGTTTCCTGCGTTGGTGTAGGATCAAAATCGAATGAGCTACCACGGCGGGGACTGCGGAGAGTGGGTCAATCGCGGCATTTGCGAAGAGCCTTCATCGCTTGCAACCCGCTCTCCGCATAGCCGCGTTGAACGTCTGTGGGTCGGTTCTCCAAAATTTCGCGGACAAGGTAGGACTGTTGGATGGCGAGTCCGGGGGTTTTCGATCTGGATGCGGAGTTAAGAATCGCTTAACGAAACACGAGGCACCAGTGTTGTCAGGCACAGCCAGCAGACACCCGCGTCGGGGGTTTTTCCGCCCACAGGCTGATTTCCAAAGGGACCCCTGCTTTGAACATTCCAGCCGAAAAAGTTCAGGTGATGCGCGCGCCATCAGACGAAATGAAAGTGCAGCCCGGTAATCGACACGAGCTGGTGGGGCGGGCGCGAAATCGAAATTCAGTACTTTCGTACTATGGATAATGTCACATTACTTTCGTAGAGTAACATGGATGGAGGCAAATCCAATGACGCCCTCAGTTGCCCGGAACGTAGTCACAATACCGAAAGCCAGAGCGAAGCGGGTTCGCACGCGAATCAGCTACATGAGCGATGAACAACTGGAGCGGTTTCTTACGGCTGCGAAGGAATACGGTGCGAGAGAGCACGCGATGTTCCTATTCGCGGTGGCGCATGGCGCAAGGATCAGCGAAGTTTGCAACCTTCGGATATCCGACATTGATTTCAAAAACGATCAGATTCACATTGCCCGGCTGAAGGGCTCGCTTGATTCCACCCAATCGTTGCTTCGAGTTAAAGGCAACGCGCTGTTCAACGAAGCCGCCGCGCTCAAGGCGTGGCTCGCTATTCGCCAGCCGGACGCCGACAACTTTGTCTTCAACAGTCAGAAATCCACTCGGCTCGACCGTGTGTCCGCTTATCGCCTGTTCAAGAAGATTGCCAAGGCCGCAGGGCTTCCGGAGGCACTGCAGAACCCGCACTCGCTTAAACACACGTGTGCGATGCGCTTGGTTCACGGCGGCGCGAACGCTTTCCTGATTCGCCAGGCTCTCGGCCACCGCTCGTTCAATTCGACCTTGAGCTATGTCAACCCATCTGACTCTGACGCCTCGGCTGCCATCCAGAGGGCATTCTCCCAGGTCTTCTAGCGTTCAAAACTGTCGTAATGTGGCATTTCGGCTCTTTTGACCCTCTCAAACGGTTGAAAGAGCCGAAGTTATTTTCAGCCGAAAAAATGCATCATTACTTTCGTGGACAGAAATCACCCCGGAGCCATCCCGGGAACCCGGCGCAGTCATTAAAACGCGAATCCACACCCCCGGTCGCCGCCGTCAATCTTGCGCTTTTCTTCCGGCGTCAACCACGGTCGAAGGTCGAGATCTGCGCCGTACCCACCATCCCCGTACCCGCCGTACCCACCAATCGCCTGTGGAACATCAGGTGGTTTCGGTGGTTCGAGTAGCGCGTCAAGTTCACGCACACGGTTCGGCTGCGGAACTGGGATGAATCGATTCGATTCTTCGAATGCCTTATCCGCCCGGGCGACACCGTAAGCCTGCGGCGGATAGGTTCGATGCCATGCGAATCGCGATTGGAAAACATGGAGCAAACAACCACGCTCAATCCTCACGACCATGCACCGCTCATAAATCCAAATGTCGCTCGCGATCGACAACAAGAATGCACGATTGTCTTCGGCGGCATCCAAGAGAACCCAAATCCGTTCAACCTTCTGAAACACTTCCAATTTTCGATAATCCCGCTGCCAAGAATCAATACCGTAAGCAAGCTGCTCACTGCCTGTGGCAAATGCCACATTCGCAGCACCGTTGACCAAGAAAAAACGGGACACGTCGGGCTTAAAATCGTTCTGACCACGAACCCGCCAGTATTCGACCAGGGCGTCATAGTTTGTGATCGGCAGCGGTGGCGGCTCTGGGGGACGTACAGGCTCTGCGTCCGGCATGGCTGCAGGCTTCGGCGGCTGTTCCGCAGGGTTCGATGTGACCGGTGCGGCGGGTGCGGCTGGCGATGGCTCTGGCTTCGGTGATGCGGTTATGGATGGTGCCCGGGCTGGCTTCGGCTTGTGTGGTCCGTCGTATTCCATCAGCCGATTGCGCACCGTATCCTTGCTGACATTGTTCATTTTTCTGGCGATTTTCCGATTGCTCCATCCCATGTCACGCAGCCGCAAGGCCTCGACTAGATTGAAATCCACGGATGGTCTGCCGCCCACGTTACGCTTTGGCGTGGCCACGGGTGGCGAAATAGGTGCCTCATTGGGTGTAAGTGGGTGTTCACTACGATGTTCACACGTATTATGTACAGAGGTTTCGGCACGTAACCTATGGTAGATATTATAAATAAATGATTTTAGGCTCATAAAAACCCCTCTTTTACCGAAAACTTCCGGAAATTTGACCGATGTGTGTCACAAAGTGCCTTGTTGCTTGACACCTAAACCGGCAATCGCCCGGCTCAAAACCTGGGAGCACCACGCACAGCGTGCCCGAGTGTTCGAAAAACACGTCGCCCAGGACGACTCACTCCATCCGCGACCGCAGCGATGCCCGAATTGATGCCGAATCGCTACGTCCAAACGTGTACAAACGACCATGCTGCGACCCCTGCAAAACCGTTTGTACGCGAGTTTCCTTTTACGTGTGTCCATCCCTTAACCCAGACCATTTATAGGGACTTACAGATCGTTAGTACGCGTTTGTACGAGCACAACGGCAAAGGCATTGAAACGATGTGCACACGTGAATAAGAGCCATCACGTACAAACGGTTTTCCTTATGGTTGCACCTTCGATTTACGACCGATGCGAACGAATCGTTTGGTCGGCCCCCCGCAAGGCGGTCGCTGGTCGAGTCCTTCAACGTCGTCGTTGGCAATCATCGCATCTAACGTCTTGTTCGCCACAGGGAGACCAATTTCATACGAGCATGTTCTGTGGAACAGTTCTCTTCGCGGAATCCATGAACCGTCGCTGGTATGCATCGTCAAGAACTCAAAAAACTTGTGGTACAACTGCCCTTCAAATGTCTTCCCTGGATTCGGTTTGAGGATTCCCCGAACGCGGGCTTGGTATCGCGCCAGTTCAAATGCAGGACCCAGGTCTTTGCCGTACAGAACTGGTCGCTGGTCGAACGAAGCGCAGATGGTTGCAACCCGCATCACAATTTCTACGATGCGCCCGCAGTCAGGGTGTCTCAAAATCTCGTCTTCTTTCATCCAACGGTTCGCTTCGACAAACACGCTCTTGTCGAGCGTCACTGGGACGGGCTGATTGCCGACTGCGTCGAACGGCATAATCGCTTCAGCATCGGCACTGATATTTGTCGGACTGATGTGAAGTGCTGGCGCGCCTTCAAACGGTGTGTAGAAATACTGGAACCCTGTCGGGCACAAGCCATACAGAAAGCGGTCGTAGAATCCGCCCGTGGTTTTCGATGTGAACAAATCCCCAAAGCGTTCTTCAACGACGCCGCCGACAATCGAGAGTGTCGCATTAAATAGCACTTCATGTCTGTTGCGTTCCATTGAGCGCACTCGAAATCCTGTCTCGTAAAATGCACGATTCAGCAGATAGACGAAGGAACTGTTTTGAATTTGCGCCTTCTCTAACAAGTGTCCAAGTTCGTCCGTCGAGTACAATCGCGGCTGGCCATTCGCATCGGCAACTGCCGACGTGAGCATCTCCGCGCTGCCTGCCATCAAATCGAGCAGCGGCGGTGATTGAATGTTGAGCAATCGCTTCGCATGCGTGATGGCTTCGGTTTTGCCTGAGTGAACGGGGCCAACAGGACAGCCGTAGATATTGCATCGCATACCTGGATAATTTGGGTCGATTGGAACCATCGCAGACGCTACAGTCACGAGGGCTGTCCATGCATATGAGACAGGAAAATGCGCAAGCATTCTGGTCTTGCATATCTCTCCGAGCCATCCATCGAGAACAGAGTCAGGCATGTCTCTGATGCCCGCATATGCCTGTCGGATTTCGGGCGGTGTCGGGCTCGCGCTGGACTCGACGAAGGTCTCCGCATGTTGTTGCGCAGGCGCATACTGCGCTGCAATTGATTCTGCGATGCTCGCGACTTCCGCGTCAGGCAAAGGAACAGTGCATCGCTTGTTGGCTGTCTGCAGTGAAGAGAGAATCTCCTGCGCATCGAAACCTTCACGCCGTAGTTTGCCTGCGAGCGATACGAGTTTGGTATGCCGCTGCCCTTCATTGATGATGGTTGGCGTCTTCTCGGCGAGTTTGAATGGCGCAACCTTGACACGAAAATCAGCAGCGGTATATTCGCCGCCGTCAAAGGTCGACTTGATAACAGTGACGACAGGCTTCTCGGGATATTTGTGGTTCTTGAATCCTGGCAGCCGCAAAACCCGCGAGGAATCACTGGCCGCGGGATCGCCGTCAAACTCCGAAATCAATCCGTCCAGTAGTCGCTCCTGCGCGGCGGGCAGAATATCAGTCACTCCCCAGACGGTATAGAATTTCCCTGGGCTCGATTGCAGAATGAAGTGGGGTTGCGGAACCAATGTACTTCGGGCAATCTTCTCCAACGCCGCTTCGCCGTTCTTGTCGATGTCGAGGTATAGAGTGCGAATGCGAGATATGTTCTCTTTGATGCGCCGCGCCTTCGTCAGTGGGTTCATGCAGACATAAATGTTGCATCCCGCGTCGTTCTGCTTTCGCAGCGACGTTAGGAAGGCATCCGATGCGGCTTCGCTGGCTTTGACGAACAGGTGTTTGGGCTTCTCGCCTTGCAATAGCGTCATAATGCAAATCAGTTCGTCAGGTGTAAACAAACTGAGGATGTAGTCCGCGGTCGACAGCGACCCTTGAGCGGTAATCACTGGGCTACTCATCACAGCCCCGCCTTGCCGCGCGATAGTGCGCTGCAGAATTTTGACATCGTGCGCTTCAAATCCGCGGGGGCCTTCAACGGGCACGAACTCAACCCGCCAATTTGGGGCAAGATACCGCCCTTTGTCGAGAATGAATGCTGCACAAACGAAATAGTCGGGGTCGTCGGGGTTATCCGAGAGGATGAAACCATACGATTTGATGCGGTCGTACTTCGAGACTGTGCCTACCATAAGACAACTCCTAAAGAAACCCATCCGTACTGCACCTGCAGCCGCGACGGACTCGCGGTGTACGGCTCAAATTGGTGTGCTACTTCTTCTGGGTGGCTTGGAACCCGCTGCCCAGCGCAATCTCGCGCGCATTGAACTGAATAAAGCTGCGAATCATCGCAGCAGCCGTGGTTCCGTCAGCAATCGCCTTCTTTTTCAAGCGGTCGTAGGCTTCTCGTTCGACGTAGAGGCTCGTCAGAACCAAATTATTTTGTGGCTTTTTCATTGAATCTCCGTTTTTCGCTTGACATGCCTTAGACCCAGGCGTAAAGTGTGTATGTGTCCGCTAAGTTAACTCGACCTTGCCGCTTATCTAACGCTCCAGTGCAAACCGCTCGGGGAACCAGCCGACCAAGTAAGTCTTAGCTGCCGCTATATATGCTTTCCCAAGTCTTAAACCCATAAAAGCACGCATAAAACGTACGCCTGCTTGACGATTGTGCATATGCCCTGTGTTGCGCAAACCAGGACAAGTTTCCAGGGCTGTCTCGCCCGGTCCTCATTACGTAACGAGGATCGGCAAGCAACCATCACGCCGCTGCCTGTCGCTTCGGGTAAGGCAGCACGTTCCACTGCAGCGCCGCTCGTAGTTCCTTCACCAGCTTCTTGTCGCCCGCAAATGTCACGTACCGACCTTTGGGCTGTGCCTTCAAGCATAAGAATCCTTCTCGCGTCATGCGCTCGCGCATCTGATGGCGGGTACACTTGATGCGATACGCTTCGAGTATGCCGTCAGCGTTTCGGAGACGAGTCAGGTGATGAATATTGCGGTCATCGTGGACCTTACCGTCTTTGAACGTACCCCAGATTAGGTCTTTCGGAATCGGCTTCCCAGACCACACAAATCCAGATGACGCACTGTTAGTGGTTCCGCAGTAGTGCCAGTTTGTCGCCTGATAAACGGTTCCAATTTCGCCTGCGTCCGCATCCGAGTACGCGACGAAGATGTTGAATCCTTTTTCCGCCATCAAATTACATGCGCGAGGAATCAGAAACGATGCAGAGTGCTCATGAGCCCAATGAACGCAGGCTCCGCGGTTGAGGACTCGAACCAAGTGCTCGTAATCTTTTCCACAAACAGACGCGGCGGTGTTCGTGCCTGCTGTCCGACCGAAACAGGCAACGCCTGCGAGGTGTTCGCCGAAGTACAATCCGAACGTGAAGTCCGTGCAGCCCATATTACCGAGCCATTCGTATTTAAGGATGATAGTTTTGGCGTCCGCCCTGGAAATTTCACGGACAGTTGCGGAATCGAGCGACTGAGCGAGCGCCAGCTTCTCGACCAGGAGCGGGTCATACTCCTGGGCATGCTGCTCACGAATTAGTCGTTGGTGTGATTTCATAGTTGCACCACAGAAAGTTGGAGCGAATGGGCGGTGTCAGAACCCCATTTCTCAACTGGAAGTTGAGCGTCTTTGTTAGACGACATCCGCATATTTGAACTCGTTGTCATGCCGCTTTTGCTTTCCCATACGCCCGCAACAGTTTGTTCAGTCCGTTGGCATAGTCGTGGGCACGCTCGCTGACTTCATCTAGATTTTTGATTAGGCAACGGAAGCCGTACTCGGCTTCTGGCGTCCAGTCCGCTTTTGACATCTTCAGGATTTCGTCCAACAACGTCTCATGTACGAGAGTCCCAGCCAACATGCGTCCGATGCGGGCAAAGAAGTCTGGGTCAGAATATCGAGCGCGCTGGTCACGCTTCGTTGGTTTGGTTGGCGGCAGCTTGGCTTCTCGAAGAGAGACCTTACCTGTGCGAATCTTTTCGTAAATTTCAGGATTGACTTTTTTCAGTTGCTGGACTTTGCGGAGCTTACTCTCGGGAATCTTGGACTCGATGGCGACAGCTTTGCGAGTATCAACTTGAGGGGTGACGGGCTTGTTGGCTGTTTCGGTTAAATTCGCCGAATCAACTTGGACCGGCGAAGCCTTGGCAGCCCGAGCCTTCGCGGCGGCTTCGATGCTGGCGACTTTCGACCGCTGCTCGCGAATCTCATTCCATATCACTGCCCGCTGGTCGTCGGTCAGATTGCGGCGACCTACTTGGTGCAACAGAATCCAAAGTTTTGCTTGCTCTCGTGAATCCAGTTTGATGTTGACGGTTTGAAAGCCTCGACGATGCTCTGTGCAAATTTTATAGCGGTTGTGACCATCCAGAAGGATGCGCTGGTCGTCTTCAGTCTTCCAGACCGATAGAGGCTCGCGGCAACCATCGCGCAGAATCTGCTCCGTGAGCAGTTCGCGCTCTTGAGCAGTCGGCGGCTGAATCAGGGATTCAAACTCTTTGTCGATTGTGATCTGGACGGGGCTCATGACGCCACCCGAGTCCGAGCAGCAATGAACCTACTCACTTCAGATTTTTCAAACAGGACACGCCCGCCACGATGCACAGACCCAATCACAGGGCGGCGGAATTTTCCGTTGGTGTCTTCGTATCCTTTATATAGGCGGATGAGCGTCCGCTTGCTGCAGCGCAGAATTGCACGCACTTCGACGGACAGTAGAAACGGTGACGAGTTTGTTGCGGGAAGGATTACTGTTGGGTGTTTCTTTTGGGATCGCATGGACGTGGAACCTTAGTTTCAAGTTCCACGCCCGACAGTGCCGTCAGGGGCGAGGTGCGTTGTCCCGTCACGTTACAGCTACGGGTCGCTTGGTGTGGGGCGGTTGTTCTAGCTGCCCTTGGAATTCCGTCTCACCCACCGAGGACTGTTGAGGGTGGCAGCTAGCCGACTCGATTTGTATTCAAACTTACGATAGCAGGACTTCAAACCAAATTCAAGCAAAATCTTGGCATCCTCTGACACATCCTTATTTACGTTGTTTGGCTCCGAACGGAAGCTTCTCGAATGCCTTCCGCATCGTGGTTGGGTCATCTACTTTGCCGAGGTATCGCTGGACCGTCGTCAGATCGGCATCCCCGATGCGATCCTGAACAGTCGGCGCAGACAAACCATAGCAAGAATTAAGGACCGTCGCGAACGTGCGTCGGAAGTTGTGAACGATATTGTGCTGGTGCGCTTCGGGACGATTGAACTTGTACCCGGCTTTCAGCGCGGTATCCATCGCCTTGCGAATCTGGTCGGCAAAATTCTGATCCGGCGTGTCTACCGTCGTGTGAAACACGAGTGTGTTGTCCTGTGAAACTTTCCGACGCGCCTTGCGAGCTTTGAGCCGTTCGCGCAACGCGACCGCGAAGTATTCAATAGGCTTGACTGTACGCTCGCCATTCTTCGGTTTCCAATCATACTGTGGCTTGTCTTTGACTTTGAACTTCGGGAGGCCATCGCCATTGGCCCAGATGATATCGTCCCACTGCAGATGCTGCACTTCCTCGTCGCGCATGCCTGTGAGAGTCAGGACGGCCAGCAAATCACGAATATCGTCGGCGGTCCACGAAGACCGCTGCGCACCATTCTTGGCAGGTTTAACTTTGCCTGCACCGTCCCACATCGCTTTCAAATCCCCGGGCGTGTAGAAGACCACGTCCGATACTTTCGGTTTTTTCGCTCGCGGGACTTCGTGCCACTTGAGCAACCCTGGGTCCCCACCCCAGCGGACTTTCTTGTCCTGTGCCATCTTGATGCCATTGTGCGCAAGCAACTGCGCGATGTACGTGAATTTTTTCCCGTCCGTGTATGCCGCCTTGCCTTTGCGTCGGTCAGTGTTGTTCTCCATCCAATCCCGCACGGCCAACAGAATCCTTCGCCCTCGGGCTGGGTCTCGTAATTCGGCAATGTCGACCGCGCCCAGGTCGGCACACGCTTTCAAGAATGTATCGATGGCGTTCTTTATCACGTCGAGCGTAGCAGGGGAGAGCCCGCCTTCGGAACCATTGCGCCAGCCTTGCACACGACTCTCTTGCTCACTCAGGTAGGCTGCAGCAGCATCGGCAATGGTGCCCTTCACGGCGGATGTCGGGGCCGCTTTCGGCACGGGCAGGGGCTCAATCCCTTTGCGGGCGCGGTCCAAATTCGTTTCGATGTTGGATTGCTCGACCAGAGCCTCAGTCAAAGTTGGAAACGAGACCCACTTGCGCTTGCCGCCTCGGGACAGGCGCAGATAATAGGAGCCGTCGTAATCCTTGGGCGGGACTGGTTTGTGGTTCTTGAATTCCACTTTGCTGTAGGACTGTTGCGGGTATCGCAGATACAGGGTCGCCGTCGCTCGCACGGTGTGCCTCGTCGCGGGTTGGATTTGATTGCACCAGGAATGGTAGCAACACTGGTAGCATTTGTCGATGGTACGTCAGTACCTCTGTGTTTATGCGCCTTCTAGAGCAATGGGGCTGGACTCCCTTCTTCCGCACCACAATTGCAATTTCTTCGTGCACCCGTTCGAAACATTATTTTTGCCGCGCAGCTCGCGCGAGTTGACGTTGATCTTGGATTCCCCTATACTTTGCTTTCGCTGTACCCCGCTTGCAGTTCTTTCCCGTTTCCATTTTTCCGGACCGAGAAGCGGCAAAGAGTAAAAGTACGAACCTTAGGGCGGTTCCTGACGTATTTCGATCATTTGACAATGCAATCCTTGATCCCGAAGGCCTGACCATGAGTGAAGCAACTTGCCGGCGCGAATTGGAATTGGAAATTCCGGCGGAAACTGTACAAAAAGCCGTCGAACGCGTGGCCAAACAATTTGCCCGCGTCGCGCGCGTCCCGGGATTTCGACCGGGAAAAGCGCCTGTCACATTGATCCGGCGCCGCTTTGCCGACGACATCAAGAGCGAAGTGCTGCAATCCCTGGTGCCCGAGCAGATCGAGCGCGCCGTCACCGAAAGCAAGCTGGTCCCGGTCACCCAACCGCAAATCGACAAGGTCGACTTCACGGAAACCGGGCCGGTGAAGTTCCGCGCGACGTTCGAGGTCCTGCCCGAATTCGAGCTCGGTCAATATAAGGACCTGGAAATCGAAGTCGACGACCTCAAGGTCGAAGATTCCGATGTCGACAAAGGGATCGAGGAGCTTCGCGACCGCGCCGCCAATTTCGTTCCGGTCGAAGGCCGTCCCATCGCCGACGGGGATTACGCGCAACTCAGGCTGAAAGGCATCCCGGCGGGCGGCGGCGAGTCGCTCGAAGCCGAAAGCGTCTTGTGCCACGTGGGCGGCGAAGAAACCATGGCGCCGTTCAATGAAAATCTGCGCGGCGCAAACACCGGCGATCACAAAAATTTTGACGTAACCTATCCCTCCGATTATCCCGATCCAAAGCTCCAGGGAAAAACATATACCTACGCGGTCGAAGTCCTGGGCATCAAGGAAAAAAAACGGCCCGAGCTGACCGATGAATTCGCCAAAGATGTGAGCGACGCGCAGACCCTGGAAGAGTTGCGCAAGAAGATGCGCGAGAATCTCGAAGCGGCGCGCACGCGCCGTCAAAGCGACCAGACGCGGGAAAAGCTGCTCGCACAAATTGTAAAGTCGCATGAGTTCCCTGTCCCCGAGGCGTTGGTCGAGCACCAGATGGACTCGCGCCTGGAACGCACGGTGAGGTCGCTGGCCTCGCAGGGCGTCGATCCGCGCGCCGTGAATGTGGACTGGGTGGCGCTGCGCAGCCGGCAGAAGGACCGCTCCATCGAGGATGTGAAGGCGGAGTTGCTGCTGGACCGGATCGCCACCGCGGAACATATCGAAGTCGGCGAGGAAGAAGTGGAAAAGGAGATTGCAGCGATCGCAGAACGGAGTGGCGAATCGGCCACAGCCGTTCGCGCGAACTTGACAAGGCAAGGGGCGCTGGATAGGATGAAATCTAAGATCCGGAGTGAAAAAACTCTGGACTGGCTCTGCAGCAATTCCCGGACTCGGACAATAACCAAGGAGAAATGAAGTGGTTCCGGCCGGGGTCCTCCGCGCAACCTAAAAAACAAAATGAAGCATACTGATGATATGACTCCGCATGCCACAACGCTCATCCCCATGGTGGTGGAACAGACGAACCGGGGAGAGCGGGCGTACGATATTTATTCACGGCTGCTGAAGGACAATATTATTTTCATCGGGACGCCGATTGACGACCACGTCGCCAATCTGGTCACCGCCCAGTTGCTGTTCCTGGAGGCGGAAGACCCCGAGAAGGATATTTCGCTGTACATCAACTCGCCGGGCGGCTCGATCACGGCGGGAATGGCGATTTATGACACGATGCAGTTCGTGCGTCCGAGCGTGGTCACCATCTGCGTCGGCCAGGCCGCGTCGATAGCCGCGCTGCTGCTGACCGCCGGAGCGGCGAAGAAGCGCTTTTCGCTGCCCAACTCGCGCATTCTGATTCACCAGCCCTGGATGTCGGGATTGTCGGGCCAGGCGACCGATATTGATATCCACGCGAAGGAAATCCTGCGCATGCGCACGGTCATCAATGGCCTTCTGGCGCAGCACAGCGGGCATAATCTCGAAAGTCTGGAAAAAGACGTTGAGCGCGATTTCATTATGTCCGCCGAGCAAGCGAAGGAATATGGATTGATCGACGAGATAATTACCAAGCACCGCTAACGCGTTCCAATCAGTTAGTAATAAACAAACGCGGCGGTGTACGGAAGCTGCAAAGGGGCCTAAAATAATCCGCACGGCAAGGAACAGTTCCCTTGATCGGGCCTTGATCGGATCTTGACCGGCGGAGGGCGACACACCGTTGAGAAAACTCAGCACTGACGAACCACTGCGCTGTTCCTTCTGCCATAAAACGCAGGAGCAGGTCGAGAAGTTGATCAGCTCGCCCTCGGACTACCCGCGCGCCTACATCTGCAACGAGTGTGTGACCGTCTGCGAACAAATTCTCGAGGAAGAAAAGCGGGAGCAAGCGAATCCGGTCAATAAGCGCCTGCCGCGTCCTCCCGAAATCAAAGCGTTTCTCGACGGCTACGTGATCGGCCAGGACAAAACCAAAAAGAAGCTGGCCGTCGCCGTCTACAACCACTACAAGCGCATCTTCCTGAACCGCCAGCCGGGCGACGTGGAACTGACGAAATCAAACATTCTTCTCATCGGCCCCACCGGAACAGGAAAAACTCTTCTGGCGCAGACGCTCTCGCGCATGCTGGACGTTCCCTTCGCCATCGTGGACGCCACGACGCTGACCGAAGCAGGCTACGTCGGCGAGGACGTCGAGAACATCATCTTGAAGCTGTTGCAGGCGGCCGACGGCGATGTCACCAAGGCGCAGCAAGGGATCATCTACATCGACGAGATCGACAAAATTTCCAAGAAAGACGAAAACCCGTCCATCACGCGCGATGTTTCGGGCGAAGGCGTGCAGCAAGCGCTGCTGAAGATTCTCGAGGGCACGATCGCGAACGTTCCCCCGCAGGGTGGGCGCAAGCATCCGCACCAGGAATTCACGCCCGTCGACACGACCAACATTCTCTTCATCTGCGGCGGCGCCTTCGTGGGCCTGGAAAAAACGATTGAGCGCCGGATCGGGCAAAAATCGCTCGGCTTTCACACCGATGCGCAGCCCACCACGGCGCAGCGCCGCAACATTGAACTGCTCAGCCAGGCTCAGCCAACCGACTTGATCCGCTACGGCCTGATTCCCGAATTCGTGGGCCGTTTGCCCGTCGTCGGCGTTCTGGGCGATCTGGACAAGGCCGCGCTGATGCAGATTCTGACGGAACCGAAAAACGCCCTCATCCGTCAATATCAGAGATTGTTCGAATTTGAGAATGTGCGCCTGCGGTTTTCCGATGACGCCCTCGAAACCGTTGCGGAACTTGCATTGCAACGCAAGGTCGGCGCCCGCGGACTGCGCATGATTCTCGAAGACCTCATGCTCGAGCTCATGTACCACCTGCCGGCCCAGCGCAAACTCCGCGAATTCGTCGTGACCGGCGAAATGGTCCGCAGCCGGGAGATCAACTGGTCGCTGCTCGAAAAAGCCGGATAGTACGGGTACAGGTCCACAGCAAATAAAATTCGCTCAAGGAGCAATAAGATCACCACGGAATCCATGTTTAACCGAGAAAAGACCGAATCGAAGCGCGTGCCCATGATGCCGGTGCGCGATCTGGTCATCTTCCCCCAGATGATGAACCCGTTCATCGTGGGACGCGAAAGTTCCCTGCGCGCCCTCGAAGAAGCCCTGGCCACCGACAAAAAGATTTTCCTGGCCACCCAGCACGACGCTTCCGTCGACGATCCCAAGCCCGACGAAATCTACTCCGTCGGCACGCTGGCCAACATCGTGCAAAGCGTCCGCCTGCCGGACGGAAACCTGCGCGTGCTCGTGGAAGGCGTCGAGCGGGCCAAGGCCGTGCAAATTTCCACCGACGAAGGCTTTTTCCGGGCCACGCTGAAAGTGATTCCCAACAAGGCCGAGCCTTCCCCGCAAATCGAGCAGGCGGTCACCAAGGTCACCGGCCTGTTTGAACAGTACGTGAAACTCTCGCAGAGCCTGAACTACGACACCATGATCGCGGCGACGCGCGTGGACGACCCCGCGAAACTCTCCGACACGATCGCGTCGAACCTGCAGATCCCGGTCGAGGAAAAGCAGGAACTCCTCGAAAATTTCGATCCGCTGGACCGCTTGACCCGCGTCGGCGAAATCCTGGAAAGCGAAATCGAAAAGCTCAACGTCGACCGCAACATCAACACCCGCGTGAAGCGCCAGATGGAGCGCGCCCAGAAAGAGTATTACCTCAACGAAAAATTGAAGGCCATTCACAAGGAACTCGGACGCGGCGAGAAGAACGAACTCGAGGAACTGAAAAAGAAGATTGAAACCTCGGGCATGCCGAAGGACGCCCTCGAAAAGGCCACGCAGGAATTGAAGCGCCTCGAAATGATGCCGCCGATGTCGGCGGAATCCACCGTGAGCCGGAATTACCTGGACTGGCTGCTGGCCGTGCCTTGGAAAAAGAGATCCAAGGAAATTCGCGACATCGCGCTCGCGGAAAAGATTCTCGAAGAAGAGCATTACGGGCTGGACAAGATCAAGGAGCGCATCCTCGAGTTTCTGGCCGTGCGCCAGCTGGTGAAGAATCCCCGCGGCTCGATTCTCTGCTTCGTCGGGCCTCCGGGCGTCGGCAAGACTTCTCTGGCCATGTCCATCGGGCGCGCCACGGGACGCAAATTCATTCGCGTCTCTCTCGGCGGCGTGCGCGATGAAGCCGAAATCCGCGGCCACCGCCGCACCTATATCGGCGCGCTGCCCGGCCAGATCATCCAGATGATGAAAAAGGCCGGAACAGTCAATCCGATTTTTGTGCTCGACGAAGTGGACAAGATGTCCACCGACTTCCGCGGCGACCCGTCGGCGGCGCTCATGGAAGTTCTCGACCCCGAGCTGAACAACGCCTTCACCGACCACTACCTCGACGTCGAGTACGATCTCTCCAAAGTCATGTTCGTCTGCACCGCCAACGTGTTGCACACGATTCCCCAGCCCCTGCAGGACCGCATGGAAATCCTGAGGCTTCCCGGCTACACCGAAGCGGAGAAAGCGCAGATCGCCAAACGCTTCCTGGTGCGCAAGGCGCGCGAATCCGCCGGACTTACGGAAACCAACGTCACCTTCACGGACGAGGCCATTTCGCACATCATCCGGCATTACACGCATGAAGCCGGCGTGCGCAGCCTGGAGCGCGAAATCTCCAGCATCTGCCGCAAGGTCGCGCGGCGCGTGGTGAAGGAAGGAAAACAGTATTCCATCACGGTCGCGCCCGAGGGTGTCGCCGAATTTCTGGGAGTCATCAAGTACCGCGAAGTTTGGGCCGAAAAGAAGAACGAAGTCGGCCTCACCACGGGTCTGGCGTGGACGGAAGTCGGCGGTTCAGTGCTCTCCACCGAAGCCACGATCATGCAAGGCAAGGGACGCCTGACGCTCACCGGCAAGCTGGGCAACGTCATGCAGGAATCGGCCCAGGCGGCGATGAGCTACGTGCGGTCTCGCACCGCAACCTTTGGCCTGCCGCGCGATTTTTACCGCCACCTCGACATCCACATGCACGTTCCCGAAGGCGCGATCCCCAAGGACGGTCCCTCGGCAGGAATCACGATCGCCACTTCGATCGTGAGCGCCCTCACGCGCATTCCGGTACGCTGCGACGTGGCCATGACCGGCGAAATCACCCTCCGCGGCAAGGTCCTGCCGATCGGCGGCATGAAGGAAAAGTTGCTCGCGGCGCACCGCGTCGGCATCCGCACCGTGATTCTGCCGAAGGACAATGAAAAGGATTTGGCGGACATCCCGGCCGAAATACAGGCCGAACTGACCCTACGGTTCGTCGAGAACATGGACCAGGTTCTGGAAATCGCCTTGGAACGGCCCCTGACACCCGCAACGCACGACGCAGGCCCGGAAGTGGCGGCAAAGTTTGAAACGGAAACAGAGAGCGATCAGGAATTGACCAATTGAGGGAAACCTCGGCTCCCCCGCCCCGATGAAATGCAATCGAATAACCAGTCAGTGGGGTGCATCGGGAAGTGGGACACGGCTGTAATTCGCATCGCCCTTGATTTGAATATCCAGTTTGGCTAACCCGGTCAGAAATCGGACAGTCCGCCATGGCGGGCCCGGAGTCCGCCGATTAGTACAATCCCGGCCTGAGCTTCAGGCTTATCTCTATAGAGAATTAAGGAAATGAAAACGATGAGCATTAGTCTTGCGGAACTAAAAGAAAAAAATATTACCGATCTGGCGAAGATCGCCAAGGACCTGGCCATCCCGGGGTCCAGCGGCATGCGCAAGCAGGAGTTGATCTTCCAGATCCTGCGCGCCCAGACGGAAAAGAACGGCCTGATTTTCTCGGAAGGCGTCCTGGAATGCCTGCCCGATGGCTTCGGCTTCCTGCGCGCGCCGGAGTACAACTATCTCCCCGGCCCGGACGACATCTACGTCTCGCCCTCGCAAATCCGGAAGTTCGACCTGCGAACCGGCGACACCGTCTCGGGACAGGTCCGGCCTCCCAAGGACGGCGAACGCTATTTCGCGTTGATCAAGGTCGAAGCGGTCAACTTCGAGGACCCCGAAGTCGCGCGCAACAAAATTTTCTTCGACAACCTCACGCCGCTCTATCCCCAGGGCCGCCTGAAAATGGAAACCACCCGTGAGAATCTCACGGGCCGCGTGCTCGACCTGCTCTGCCCGGTTGGAAAAGGACAGCGCGGATTGATCGTTGCGCCGCCGCGCACCGGAAAAACCATGATGTTGCAGGCCTTCGCGAACTCCGTGACCACCAATCACCCGGAAGTCGCGCTGATCGTTCTCCTCATCGACGAGCGGCCGGAAGAAGTCACCGACATGCAGCGCACGGTGAAGGGCGAAGTCATCAGCTCGACCTTCGACGAGCCGCCGCAACGCCACATCCAGGTCGCGGAAATGGTGCTTGAAAAGGCCAAGCGCCTCGTTGAGCACAAGCGCGACGTCGTGATCCTGCTCGACTCGGTCACGCGTCTCGCCCGCGCCTACAACGCGGTCACTCCGCCTTCGGGAAAAGTCCTCTCGGGCGGTATTGACGCCAACGCCCTCCAGCGCCCGCGGCGATTTTTTGCCGCCGCGCGAAACGTCGAGGAGGGTGGCTCGCTCACCATTATCGCCACGGCCCTTATCGATACCGGCAGCCGCATGGACGACGTGATCTTCGAGGAGTTCAAGGGCACCGGCAACATGGAAATCAACCTCGACCGCCGCCTGGTGGACAAGCGCATCTTTCCGGCAATCGACATCAACCGTTCCGGCACTCGAAAAGAAGAATTGTTGATGCCGCCCGACGAACTCAACCGCGTCTGGGTGCTTCGCAAAGTGCTGAATCCTCTCTCGCCTGTCGAGGCCATGGAGTTGCTCTTGGGACGCCTCTCCAAGTCGAAGTCCAACGCCGAATTTCTTGCTTCCATGTCCAGCCCGAGCTAGAGCGTTTGGTCCGCTTCCATTCCCCCTTCCATCTTCGGCCTGCGCCGGAGCGTTCGGCATTCGATCGATCGAGAAGGGGTTCCTCCATGAAATATCTGGCCCGCCAGCCCATCCTGAATCGCGCGCGCGAATTGTTCGCCTACGAATTGCTCTTTCGCAACAGCCTTCAGAACTCTTGCGACGGGCTGAATCTCGAACTTGCGTCGACTTCCGTGCTGGATACTTCCTTCCTGATCGGCCTTGAAAAGATCACGGCGGGACACCGCATGTTCATCAACTGTCCCCGGGATTTTTTGCTTCGGGACTATATTTCTCTCTTCCCGCCCAATTCGGTAGTGGTCGAAATTCTCGAAAACATCAATCCCGACCAGGAAGTCATCGACGCCTGCAAGCGCCTGAAACAAGCGGGATATACGATCGCGCTCGATGACTTCGTGGATTCTCCCGACTGGGCTCCCCTGGTCGCGCTCGCCGACATCCTCAAGGTGGATTTCCGCCTCACCGGCCGGACGGAACAACAAGCGATTGTTTCCCGGTACGCGGAAAAAAAAATCCTCATGCTGGCTGAAAAAGTGGAAACCCAGGAGGAATTCGCGGCGGCCATGGAAATGGGATACTCGCTGTTCCAGGGCTATTTTTTCTGCCGCCCCGAAATGATGCAGCATCGCACGTTGCCTTCCTTCAAATTGGCCTACCTCGAACTCTTGCAAGCGGCGACCGCTCCCGAATTCGACATCCGGAAACTGGCCTCCAGTATCAAGCACGAAGCTTCCCTTACGTTCCGGTTGCTGCGATACCTCAACTCCGCGGCCTTTGGGCTCCGCTCGGAAATCCACTCCGTCGCGCACGCCCTTTCCCTGCTCGGCGAACGCGAACTCCGGAAATGGATCGCGGTGGTTTCGGTCGGCGTGCTGGCGGATGGAAAACCCGATGAATTGATGACCGTGCCGCTCATACGCGGGCGATTCTGCGAGTTGCTGGCGCCGCTCGCGGGAATGCCGGCGCATGCGAACGATCTCTTCCTGATGGGCCTTCTCTCCGTGATGGATGCGATTCTCAACCATCCGCTCGATTCCATTTTGGCGGAACTGCCGGTGCGCGCCGAAATCAAGGACGCGTTGCAGGCGCGCACCGGTTTGTACTGGCAGTTGCTGGAGCTGGCGATCGCCCACGAACGCGCCGATTGGGAAAGAGTGAGTGTGCTTGTCTCAGAAACTGGAATGAAAGAAGAAAAAGTTTCTACGCTCTATATTTCCGCCGTGGATTGGTCCACGGCGCTCCGCCGCAATGTCCGCGTTCCTGTTGCCGGTTAAGGATTTCCTGTCTTTCTGGTGGAAAAAAGCCGTGGATTCAAATACCAAGGAAAAACAACACGCAGTCCTGCGCCATCCGACGAATCACCGGTCACGAATTACCAGTCACCAATCGCCGCCTCATCCCACCGCCGCCCTCGCCTGCTCCTTCGCCAGCAGGACGATCACGCGCGCCGTTTCTTCCGCATCCAACGCCGTGTTGTCCACGAGGACGGCGTCCGCGGCGCGCACCAGCGGCGACATCTCGCGCTCGCGGTCGCGCCGGTCGCGCTCGTGCACTTCCGCGAGCACTTTTTCAAATTCCCTCGGTTCGCCCTTTTCCTCGAGTTCGCGCTGGCGGCGGCTGGCGCGCACTTCGGGAGAAGCATCGAGAAAAATTTTCAGGTCTGCGTGCGGGAACACTACCGATCCGATATCACGGCCCTCCATCACCACGCCGCCGCGCTCGCCCGCGCGACGCTGCTCGGCCACCATTGGATGCCGGACGCCCGGCACCACAGCGGCCACCGAGGCGGCGTGGGAAACTTCCGGAGCCCGAATCTCGTCCGTGACGTCCTCGCCGTCGAGCAGGACACGCAGCTTCCCATCTCGCGGTACGAGATCTATGCGCGCCGCGTCCGCCAGAATTGACAAACGTTCCGGCGAATCGAGCGGCACGCCGTCGCGCAAAGCTTTTAATCCGACCGCGCGGTACATCGCCCCGCTGTCCAGATGCGTGTAGCCCAGCATTTCCGCCACGCGCCGCGCGATAGTGCTCTTTCCAGATCCGACTGGGCCATCGATGGCGATAATGAGCTTGTCTTTCACTGGAGGATTAATTTCGTCCTTTCAAATTCTCTTGAACGCGCGCTCGATTTCGCGCACTGAATAGCGCAGCACGATCGGCCGGCCGTGGGGGCAGCTCATCGGCGCTTCCGTTTTCGCAAGCTCCCCGAGCAGCCACTCCATTTTTTGCTGGTCGAGCGGCATGTTCACCTTGATCGCCGCATGACAGGAAGTCGAAGCGGCGATCTTCGCCTGCAGCGAATCCATCGAAATCGCCGAGTTTTCGCGCTCCGTGCCGTCGAGAATTTCCATCAGCAGCCGCTCCGCGTCCGAAGTGGCGATTCCTGCCGGCGCCGCGTGGATCGCCACGCTGCGCGGCCCCATTTGCGCCACTTCGAAGCCGTTGGCGGTCAGCTCCTCGGCAATGCGTTCGAAAATCACGATTTGCCGCGGCGAAAGCTCCACCATCATCGGCACGAGCATGCGCTGCCCGGTCAACTGCCCCTCGCGCCGCGCGCGCAGGTGCTGTTCGAACAGCACGCGCTCGTGCGCCACGTGCTGGTCGATGATCCACAGCCCTTCGCCGTTGACGGCCACGATAAAGCTCGAATTCACCTGCCCCAGCGGCTTCAATTCGGTCAGGCTCCCCGCGCTCGCCAGCGGTTCCGCGTCGCTGAAATTCCGCATGCTCTCGGAAAGCGATTCGTCGGAAGCCGTTCCGATGCCGCTTTCGAACCGGAAGCGCTGCGCTTCCGGCCGCAGCGGCGCGACAGTCAGTTCGAAGTCGCCTGCAATCGCCGCTCCGGTTGCGCTGGCCGCGTTCATCGGCGCTCCAGTTATCGGGGGCACGCCCATCGGCGGAATGACGGCGCGCGGCAAACCCGTGCTTGATTGGTTTGCGCCTGCAGCCGCCGCGATGGCTGCAGCGCCATTTTCGTGTTCTGCCGGGCCCGCGGCGGCCGGCGCGACCCCAGCGAAACTAGGAATCGGCCTAGCGCGCGAAAGCGCCTGGCGGATCGAATCGCGCGTGAAGTCGTGCACGAATTGCGGATGCCGGAAGCGCACCTCGATTTTCGCCGGGTGAACGTTCACGTCCACTTCCTCGGCGGGCAAATCGAGAAACAGCAGCACCGCCGGAAAAACCGCGGGCGGCAACACATTGCGGTAGGCTTCGTGAATCGCGTGGAGGATCAGGCGGTCGCGCACCAGGCGCTTGTTTACGAAAACGTAAATCCCGTTGCGATTGCCTCGCTGCACCTCGGGCCGCGAAGCGAACCCGCGCACGACGAGTTCGGCGGCGCGCTCTTCGCTCGTAAGTTCCGCCTCGGTGATCGCGGCGCGCATGGGCGAGCGAACCGGCAAAAGCTCAAATAGCTCGTCGAGCGCCTGCCGGCCAAAAAGCTGGTAGACGCGCTCGGCCATCGTCTCGACCGCCGCCGCGTTGATGATTTCCTGCGTCGGGGTTTTGAGCACAAATTGTTTGTCGGGATGCGCGAGCGCGTAATGCGTGACGAGCGAGGCGATGTGCCCGAGTTCCGTCGTCTCCGATTTCAGGAAATTCCGTCGCGCCGGCACGCAATAAAAAAGATCGGCCACGCTGATCGTCGTCCCCGAAGGCAGCCCCTCCGGGTTCACGCCGACAAGTTTTCCGCCCGCAAATTCCACGCGCGTTCCCTCTTCTTCCTCGGCCGCCCTCGTTTGCAGCAGTAGGCGCGAGACCGCGGCAATCGAAGGCAGCGCCTCGCCGCGAAACCCGAGCGTGGCGATCGAAAGCAAATCGTCGGCCGTGCGCAGCTTCGACGTCGCGTGCCGCTCGAACGCCAAGAGCGCATCGTCGTGAATCATCCCGGTCCCGTCGTCGATCACGCGAATCATCCGCTTGCCGCCGGATTCCACTTCCACGCGAATCGACCGCGCCCCCGCGTCCAGCGCGTTTTCAAGCAGCTCTTTCACAACGGACGCGGGCCTCTCGACCACTTCGCCCGCGGCGATCTTGTTCGCGACGTGCTCCGCAAGTATGCGTATTCGTGTCATGTGTCGAATAATTGTAGCGCCAACCTTCAGGTTGGCATTTTAACACGCAGGTGCCCGCCTGAAGGCGGGCGCTACAAACTTAAGGCCCGCTATTTTTCTTCGGCTGGCTTCAGCTGGATGCCGAGCAAATCGAGCTGGTCCGCGTCCACCGTCGAGGGAGCATCGGCCATTAAATCCTGCGCTTTCGCCGTCTTCGGGAAGGCGATCACTTCGCGGATCGACTTTTCGCCCGCAAGCAATGCTGTAACGCGATCGAGGCCGAGCGCAATGCCGCCGTGCGGAGGCGTTCCATACGTCAACGCATCGAGAAAGAACCCGAAGCGATTTCGCCGCTGCTCCTCGCTGAGGCCCAGCATCTTGAACACGCGGTCCTGCAGCTCCTGCTGGTGAATTCGAATGCTGCCCGAGCCCAGCTCGACGCCATTCAGCACCAGGTCGTATCCCTTCGAACGCATGGACAGCCGCACTTCGTCGGAGGGGTCTTCGAGTTTCGAAATATCTTCCTCCACGATACCCGTGAAGGGATGCTGCGCGCTGACGACTGCTTTTTCCGTCGAATTCCATTCGAAGAGCGCGAAGCCGGTGACCCACAAAAATTCCCAGCGGTCCTTCGGAATGAGTTTCAACTGGTCCGCAAGCAGCAGGCGCAATTGACCGGCAATCAGCGCGGCGGCGTCCGTGCCGGGAATTTGTTCTTTCGCGCTGACGGCGACGACGAGATCCCCGGGCTTGGCTTCCACCACCGAGGCGATTTTCTTCAGCGTTTCCGCGCCAAGATTTTTTTCGAGGGGCGAAGTCACGCCCTCGGCCGTGACTTTCATCGGATACACGCCGCGGGCGCCAAGCGATTTCGCTTTCTCGGAAATTTCGTCGAGCTGTTTGCGCGAGAACGTCGCGGCGGCGGGCGCGGCGAAGGCTTGCACGCTACCTTCTATGTGCAAAGTTTCGCGCGCCGCGGCAAAATGCTCGGTCACGTCGTGCAATTCCATCCCGAAGCGCAGGTCGGGTTTGTCGGAACCGTAGCCGCGGATGGCGTCCTTGTATTCCATCCGGCGGAACGGGCCCTTCACGGCGATGCCGGCGATGGCGCAGGCGCGCGCCATCACGTTTTCAATCACGCCAAAAATCGTGTCCTGCGTGGGGAACGAAATTTCCAGGTCGAGCTGCGTGAATTCCGGCTGGCGGTCGGCGCGCAAATCTTCGTCGCGAAAACATTTGACGATCTGGAAGTAGCGGTCCATCCCGCCGATCATCAAAATCTGCTTGAAAATCTGCGGCGATTGCGGCAGCGCGTAAAATTGTCCGCGATGCACGCGGCTCGGTACGAGGTAGTCGCGCGCGCCCTCGGGCGTGGAACGGGTGAGCATGGGCGTTTCGATTTCATAAAAACCCATCTCGTCCATGGCCTTGCGGATTTCAAGAATCACGCGGTGGCGTAGCGCGAGGTTCTTCCGCGGCTGCGTGCGGCGCAGGTCGAGATAGCGGTAACGCAAGCGCGTCTCTTCGTTCGCAGTCAATTCGTCTTCGATCACAAATGGCGGCGTCTTCGACGTGTTCAAGATGCGCAGTTCGCTGGCGATGATCTCCACTTCGCCCGAAGTGAGGTCGGGATTCACCTTCTGCCGCTTCACCACGCGCCCGATCACAGCGATGACATATTCCGAGCGCAATTCCTCGGCGCGCCCATGTGCCGCGGCGTGGAGTTCCTTGTTGAAAACGATCTGCGCGAGGCCCGAGCGGTCGCGCAAATCAATGAAGAGAAGATTGCCGAGATCGCGCCGCCGGTGGACCCAGCCCATCAGGACGACATCTTTGTCTGCGTCCGCGGCGCGCAGATTCCCGCAATAATGTGTGCGTTGCAGTGTTCCAAGCGAATCGAGCACGAGTCGTTTTTCCTTCCCTTTTTTAGTAGCACAGACTTCAGTCTGTGGGGTTTGGTGCTTGCAAGGACTGAACCCCACATACCGAAGTCTGTGCTACTAGAAAGCGTGCAAATACGAAAACAATTCTTGCTCGCCTAACTTCTGCTGCGTTCCGTCGGAGAGGCGTTTCACGGTCACTACTCCGGCCGCCAATTCATCATCGCCTACGATCACGGCGTGCCGCGCCTTCAACCGATCCGCAAGACCCAACGATTTCCCGAATTTCATCTCGACCGCCGGCAGCTCGACGACGAACCCCTCATCGCGCAGTCGCCGCGCGAGACCAATCGCCGCGGACTGCGCCGCCGCGCCAAACCAAGCCAGATACACGTCAGGTCCAACTGCCTTACCGGCAGGCCCACCGTGCGCCGCGCCCTCTCCCGCTTCCTGCAGCGAAAGCACCAGCCGGTCGGTGCCGATCGCGAATCCGATTCCTTTGGTTGTGGCCGGGCCGCCGAGCAATTCGACGAGACCATCATAGCGCCCGCCGCCGCAAACCGCATTCTGCGAACCGAGCCCCGGTGCCGTAATTTCAAATGTTGTGCGCATGTAGTAGTCCAGCCCGCGCACGAGCCGCCAGTTTTCCTGATACTCAATGCCGCGCAGCCCAAGCTGGCGTTTCACTTCATCGTAATGCGCGCGGCAATCGGCGCAAAGATGGTCGGCGATGCGCGGCAGTTTCTCGATGATTCCCTGCTCGCTCTCGAGCTTCGAGTCCAGGACGCGCAGCGGATTCGTCTCGATGCGCCGCTTGCTGTCCTCGCCCAAATGTTCGCGCACCTTTTGCAATTCAGCGCGTAATTTATCAACGTAGGCAGGGCGACAATTTTTATCACCGATGGAATTAATGTTGAGTAGCGCACCCTTCAGTTTCAGCCGCTCGAACAGCCTCATCAACATCTCGATCACTTCAGCGTCGATCCCCGGCGCGTCCGAAGACCCCAGCACTTCCGCTCCAATTTGATAAAACTGGCGGTATCTCCCCTTCTGCGGTCGTTCGCGGCGGAACATTGGCCCCATGTAGTAGAGCTTCGCATTCCCGGGCAGAACTTGCATTCCATGCTCGATATAAGCCCTGCAGACGCTCGCTGTCGCTTCTGGGCGGAGCGAAATTACGTCACCGAACTTTACCTGGCGAACAGTGTCCTTTAGCTCGCCTACCCTAGGAAGAATTTCACGATCACCTTGAAGTTGATAGGTGTTAAGGGTGGTGATTAGATCGCGAGCCTTTTGCAATGTGCGCTCGTTTTCAGGAGTCTTTGGGATATCTCCAACTTTGAAGGCTTTCTCTGCCGACAAAACGAAATTGCCAACTAATGTCGTGAAACGGACAAAAGCTTCTTGCGTTCCAAAAGGGCCAACAAATGTGACTGCGGCGGCTCGAAGCTCAACGAGGTCAGCAGCCTCATAGTCCTCGAAGGTGTACATTTCCTTGGAAACAATATCCGTTTCCTGCCCAACCGCGCGCGCGAATAGATCCGTCCGCTCGAAGATCGGTAGACGAATTTCGGCAAAGCCAAAGGTACCGAACACATCGCGCGCAGTCTGTTCGACGCGGCTCCACAGAGCCGACACCGGCGGGAGAATATCGCGAACGCCCTTGATTGCCTGGAATTTCATCTAGCTTCAGGGGCTAAAGCCCCGTTCTCTCCTCGACGAAACGTCGGGGCTGAAGCCCCGACCTCCGAAACCTTTCTTCGAAACACGATCCCTTCGGGAAAGCTGGGCTTCAAGATTTCCCGTCTTCTGGAGGGCCGGGCTTCAGCCCGGCCAGAAACGGGCACATTGGATGGGGCTTTAGCCCCTGAAGTTCAAATCTAGCGCTACTGCTTTTCCGCCTTGTACGTCTCCGAATACTCGACGTAGCGATCCGCGTAGGCTTGGATGCTCGCCTGATCTTCAGGCGTGAGCGCGCGGCGGAATTTTCCGGGATGCCCCATGAACAAACTGCCCGGCGGGACCACCGTGCCTTCGGGAACGAGAGTGCCCGCGGCTACAATCGAGCCTTCGCCAATGCGCGCTCCGTTCAAGAGGATCGCGCCCATGCCGATCAGGACGCGCGATTCGATCGTGCAGCCGTGCAGGATGGCGCCGTGGCCAACCGTCACCATGTCAGCCAAAACCAACGGATGCGTGTCCTTGTACACGTGCAGGATCGAGCCGTCCTGAATATTGGTGCGCGAGCCGATGCGGATCCAGTTCACGTCGCCGCGAATCACGACGCACGGCCACACGCTCGATAGCTCTCCAATGGAAACGTCGCCGATGACGACTGCTTGCGGATCGATGTAAGCCGACGCCGCGATTTGCGGTGTCCGCCCATGATGGCTGCGAATCATTCGCGCACCTCGATGGAATTGAAACAAGTGAAGCTAACACACAAGTAGGACAGGCTTCCAGCCTGCCGGGGTTAGTCCTTGCAAGCTCGAAACCCGTCAGGCGGACGGATCTTAGTGTAAATTCATGCTCGAACAGGCCAGCGGCTAAAGCCGACTTTTTCTCTTCTACTTTGCGGCACGGTCGAAACCGTGCCCTACAAAGATTCGGCAACTACCACACTGGCTTTAGACTCTTGCTTTTCAAACGGATCAAGATCAAACCCCACAGGCTGAAGCCTGTGCTACTTAAACCTCAATCAATTTCGACGACTGACCCGCGCGCCGCGGCCGGCTTCGCTTCCAAACGCGCGGCGACGGCGCGCGCCATCGCGTAGATGCTCTTCGCTCCGGGCGCGTCCGGCCCGAGCAGCGCGACCGGCTTCCCGGTATCGCCGCCAATGCGGATTTGCGGATCGATTTCGATTTCGCCGAGCAGCGGCACGCCGTACGTTTCCGCAATGCGCCGCCCTTCCCCGTGACCAAAGACGTCGATGCGCCCCTGGCAATGCGGGCAACTAAAGAAACTCATGTTCTCGACGATGCCGAGAATGTCCACGTTGACCTGGCGAAACATTTCCATGGCCTTGCGGACATCGGCCAGCGCAACTGTGGACGGCGTGGTGACTAAAACCGCGCCGGTCACCGGAACAAGCTGGATCAGCGAAAGCTGCACGTCGCCCGTGCCCGGAGGAAGATCGATGAGCAGATAATCCAGTTCGCCCCACAGAACGCTGCGCAGGAATTGCTGCATCACGCTGTGCAGCATCGGCCCGCGCCAGATCATGGGCTTGTCGCCCGGATTGAGCAGGCCCATCGAAATCATCTTCAACCCCTGCGCCTCGACGGGAAGAATTTCCCGTTCGCTAAGCGCCTGCGGCTGCTCTTCGGTCCCCAGCATGATCGGCACGTTGGGGCCGTACACGTCCGCGTCGAGCAAGCCGACCGACGCGCCCAGACGCTGGAGCGCGAGGGCCAGGTTCACGGCTACCGTGGTCTTTCCCACGCCGCCCTTTCCACTCGCAACGGCGACGAGGTTTTTTACGCCCTGGATGGGCAATTTGGGTGGCTGGGGCATGGGGGGCGGCATGGTCAGTTTCTCCTGGATCGACAGAATCTACGGTTGCGCATTTTACCGCCTTCATTTTGAACGAGAAAGGGCCGCACGTCCACTGGCACCCGGCCATCGGGACAGGCAGTTCCCGTTTGGCCACAATTTGGCCGGGGGCCATTGTTCCCTGCCAGGCCCGGCGCTAGGGTAAGAAAGGAGGGGCGCAGCCTTATTGCGCCCTTTACGCGATGGATTCAGTTAATACCAGACAGACATCCGCGCGGGCCTTCATACGCAGCCTCAACATTCTGCTCAAATATGCGCGGCTCTACAGTTTTGACCATGCGCGCACAACCGAGCAGTTCAATACCGCATGGAACGAACTGCACGAGGCGATTCCCGTCACCAATGAATCCGGCCTGCTGCTGAGCGCCACCGGCTCGCAGCTTTTGCTCGATGGCGTGCCCATTGATGCTTCCCCCGCCGAGCGCAGCTTTGCCCAGTTGCTTTCGGCCGCAGGCCTCGCCAGCATTCAATTCACGTCGCGCGTCACCAAGGAAGACTTCGAACGGCTGGTGCGCGCTTTTCCCACGAACAATACCAAGCCCGCGGTCCTGGCCGAGCAGCTGAAAACGGCGCTGGCCGGCGTTCCAAACATTCGAATCAACGAGATTCGTTTCGTCGCGGAAGACTCTTCCAAGACGGACGCCCTGGCCGCGGGCTTGCTCACCGCGCAAACCCTGGGCGCCGACGCCGATTCGATGAAGGATTGGCTTCGCGACCCGCAAAAACTGCTGCAATTGATCGCCGCAGCCGAAGGATCGCGCGGCGAATCAGGCGATGGCTCGGGCGGCGGATCAGGCGGCGAAGGCACGGAGGCGGGAGGGTCTGGAAGCACGTTAGGCAGCGCGGGGACGGCGGCAGACGCAGGAAATGCAACCGGCAGCGGCACAGGCGCTGGTGGACCCGGCTCGCGAACAATTGGCGCCACGAGCGGCGCTGAGGCTGGCACAGGGACGAGCGTGGGCGGTGGACCAGTGGGAGCCGGCACAGGTGGCGGCCAAGGTAGTGGAGCACCGAGCGGCCAAAGTCCGTACTCTGGCGCAAAACCGGGCAGGGGAGTTATCCAGCGAGGAGCGGGGTCAGGCCCAGCTGGGAGCGGAGGGCCACGCAGAGGCGGTCCCGGCGGCCTGGGCCCAGGCGGCCCTGGCGGCGGGGGCTCGACGGGCGGCACACGTGGACCGAGCGACACAGGAAGCGGCATTTCGGCTTGGACCACCAAAGACGAAGACATCCTGGGAATTCTGAGGCTTCTGACCAGTCTGGGACACACGGCCTCAGGACCGGGCGGGAGCATGCAGTCGGGCCCTTTGCAGGAAGAATTAACCAAGTTCCCGGCAGAATCGCAAGAGATGTTCCGGCAGGCGCTGGCGGCCGTTGCGGCGCAAGCGCCCGCGACGAATGCGAAAGATCCGATGCTGTTGCGTCTCGCGGAGCATCTGGCGATCAAGTTCGCCCTGGAGCGATATGAGCGCGGCGAAGTGAAGGTCAACGCCGTGCGCCAGATGTTTGAAAAGATGTCGCAGGAAATCGAAGGCCTGCGAAAAATCCTGGGCGGGCACGAGCAAAAACTGGCGGACGCTGGAGTGATCGTCGAATCGACCGCGGAGCTGCTCGACCGGCAGTTCTGGGCCGCGGTGCCGGAACGCGGCAAGCGCGCCGTGCTCACTTCATCCGAGGCGTGGTGCATTCCGGCGCGCAACATAAAGCAATATATCGAGGAACTTATCCGGAACGGCGACGAGAAAACAGCGCTGGCGGTCCTTGAGAATTACGCTTCCGGCCTGCAAAGCGACGAATTCGAGGCGCGGCGCCGTTCGGCGATCGGTATCGCGGATCTCGCCGATGTGTACGCTTCGCTCGGAGGCCGCCCTCTGGCGCCCGCGATTCGGATAGCCGGGACGCAGTTGAGCGTCGAGCGCGACGACAATTTGCAAGGGCTCATCAGCGCCGCGTTTGTGCGTCTGGCGCAGGAAGCGGGTTTGAAGCGGTTGTTCCCCGCGCTGCTGCAATCGCTCGATTCTCTAGATACGGTGGAGAACCAGCGGCCGGTGTTCGCGCAAAGCCTGCGACCGCGCATCGGGCTGGAAAAACGCGTGCCGGAATTTTTGGAAGACGTTTTGCGCGGGAATCGCAAGCTCGAAGGTCTGGAGATATTGCTGCAACGCGTGCCGCGGAGCGCGGCGGAAAATTTGATTTCGCGATTCAACCGGACTTCGAATCGCGCCGAGATGCAGCGCCTCGTGGACCTGGCGCGCGCCGTGGGAGAGGAATTGATGGCCTCGCTACGCGACACGCTTCGCTCCGGCTCCGCGAACGAAGCCGCGGAAACAGCGGGCTTATTGAGCCGCCTCGACCACACCACCATCGACCGCTGGCTGCCCGAACGCATGGGCGATTGGCCGCGGCAAGCGCAAGACCGCGTGGTGCGCCTGATTGCGATGGGCGGCGCAGCCGAGCGCGGAAGCCTGCTGGTGAATCTCCTTCACATGCTGGACCCGGTCTTGCTGCCCCTGGCCATCGATGAAATCGGATTGAGTGAAGACGCGAGTTGCATTTCCACTCTATTGCACCTGGCGGAAGGAGAGGCGAGCCGCTCGACCGGGCTGTTTGTCCGGTTGAAAGCGGTGGAAGCGCTCGGAAGGCTTAAGGCGCAAGAGGCCACGGAACTGTTGCGAGGCATCGCGGAGGCTCGGCACATGTTTCACTGGACGTACCCGGGTGAACTGCGCCTGGCGGCCGTGCAGTCCATGACGAAGATCGATCCCGATTGGGCGGCGGATTTTGTGCTGCGAAGCGGGTTCAGTGAAACCGAATTGGCCATGGCGCCACTCGATCCTCTGCCCAACGCAAAATATTTTCGCCGCAGGCGCTATCCTCGCATTCGTCTGTCGCAACCCATCACGGCCATCGCAGCGGCCGGGCAGGATTCCTACCGGCTGGAAATTCGCGGGCTAAGCTTGAGCGGAGGAATCGCGGTCGGCGAAAAGCATCTGTTGCCGGGCACGCTCGTCTCCATGAAAATTGGCTCGGCTCTGCGCCCGATTCGCGCGCAGGTTCTGATGCGCGATGCGCGAGCTCAGGGCCTCGGCTTTGAATTTGCCGACATGGATCTGGACGAACGCGCCCGGCTCCGCAAAGTGCTCCTCGAAAACAAGACTTCGCCGAATACCGATGAACAAGTGCTTCTCACCCAGTCCGCCGGTTAATTCTACAATTCGCTGCGGTTCGGTTTGAGGGGAGTCTCGAGGCTCTCAGCCTTCCCATACGAGTTTGTCTCGTTTTTGCGGGGTCCGAATCTACTAGAAACGCACGACTTATTTTGATCTCTGCACAACCCTCAGTTGATTGCGACCATCTAAATTTTGTGGGGAGAGCGCGATGGGCGGGCAATGCGCCTTTACGCCCGATGGGTGAAAAATAGAATTCGCCATTTCAGCTCAAAATCGTGGTCGAGCGGCATGTTTAGCGAAACGTTGCCCAACACGCCCTCCCATATCCGTTGGGTTTTTGGGTAAAGTAATTTCTGAAGTGCGACTACGTTTCTTAAAAGGAGAGAGTCCTTGTCAAAGCTAACGATCCGCACCATTTCACTTCTCGCTCTTTTCTTGTTGGCTGGCGTCAGACAGGCAAGCGCACAAGCGGTAAGCGCCTATTTTGGCTTGGGCAGCGCCTTCGACAGCGCGGCCACAAGCTCGGGCTGCCCATCTCAGCAAATCTCCGATCCGTTTGGCGGCCTCATCCCTCCAGCTTCTTGCGTGCCCGCACAGACGATGGGCGGAGTCTTCGGTGTGTTCGGCGCCGACTTCATGATCAAGCCGCACCTGGGAGTCAATGGCGAATACTCATTTCGGTTTGCTCAAGCCAATTATTTACCTAATGAATCATTTAATGTCCGTCCTGGATTTTACGATTTTAACGCGGTCTATCAGCCCACTGCGGGAGACAAGCGCGTTGTTCCTGTCCTGGAAGGAGGAATTGGCGGGGCCAAATTGTCTTTCTATGTGTCCCAGCAGGCGGGTTCCATATTTACCCAGAGCCAGTTCTTCACCAGCACCAATCACTTTCAAGTCCACGGAGCCGTGGGTGTGAAGTTGTACATAAAATCAGATATATTTATCAAGCCTCAGTTTGACATCCATTATGTACCGAACCTGACGGACCAATATGGACGGAACACGGTTCCGGAAGTTACGGTCTCAATCGGCTACACCTTCGGGCGACAGTAAAAAAAATTCCGGACGCCGCGGAAGGCGCGGTGAAGTTGCGACTTTCGTCGTCCTATTTGGGCGCACATTGCGGCGGGAGCGACTCTTCCCCGCCCTTAAGATATTGTTCTGACTAATTGTGGCCGGACCGCGCGCTGGGTGGAGATGAATTCGCCGCCCGCATAATTTCCAAAAAGCCCGCGGGACCAAGCAACGTGCTGGCAGTGGCGATTCCGCCCATTAGGGCGCCCATGATTCCAAGCACTGCCGCATCTGCGCCGGTCAAGTATAAATTACGGATGGGAGTCTTCGGAGTGAGCCAGGTCTTTCGAAACCTGTCCGGCGTCGCCGGATATCCGTAGATCGTCCCCGAGGGCGCGCCCGTGAAAAATTCGAAGGAAAGCGGCGTCGCGAGTTCAGCGTAGGCGACGAGTTCCCGAAAGCCCGGGTGCTGCTGCTCTACCAGGTCAAGCAAAGCCTGCGTCATGCGGGATTTAGCCGATTCATAGTCCGTTCCGCGGCGCTTCCAGGGCTCATCGCGAAACGCCTCCAGAGTGCGGTAGGAAAAAGGCGCAATGATTTCCGCCGTGTGGCTCCGTGCCTGCGGGTCTTTCAACGAAGGAAACGAGACGTAAACCATCGGGACCCGGCCATCGAGCAAATCATTCCGGCTTGCGGACATCTGATCGTGGTCGAAAGAAGAGAAAATCCAGTAATTTTCTCCCTGAAAGCCTAACTCGCGAGGATCCCGTTTCAGCCCAAGAAATAGTTCGACCGCTTCCAGTCCCTCCGGAAGTGTTTCCAGTTCCGCTCGAAACGGGACCGCCTCGGTTGGCAATAATCGCGTGAACGTGTTCCACGCCCCTGCATCGGAAACGATAACCGGTGCGCGAAATTCCATTCGCGCTCCATCTTTTCCTTTTTTACTTTGAACTTCAACGCCAACTGCCCGGCCATCCTCCAGAAGAATTTTTGTGACCTCGTGGCCCGCCAACAGTTCTCCTCCCGCTGCCTGAATCACGGAGCCCGCGGCCTTGGGAATTTCTCCCGCTCCGCCGGCGGGATACCATGCGCCGTTCAGATAGTGGCTTACGATCACGGCGTGGGCCACGAAGGCGCTGCGGCCCGGAGGCAACCCGTAGTCCGCCCATTGCGAAGCGAGCACGGCGCGAAGGCGGGGATCGCGGATGTGGCTCTCCAGATATTGCTGCGTCGTTTGCAACGCCGAATGTTCCGAAAAGCGATTAATGGTTGTCACGATCCAGCTGACCGGTTGCGGCGTGACCATCGCCATGATACGCCGATTGAGCCAGCCCGCAGCGCGCTTGACGTCACGGAAATATTCGCCGATGGCCTGTCTTTCCGCGGGAAAAGCTTCCACCAGGGTTCGCTCGAAATTTTCCCGGCCCTTTGGCACTTTTACGGTGAGGCCAGGATAAACGAACATATCGTAAACATCCGGCATGGGCGACCAGGCCACATGGCCGTCGGTGATGAAATCGAAGAGCTTGCGCCCGGTCATGCCGTGGCCCATTTCACCCACGTAGTGAAGGCCGACATCCCAGGTCCAACCGCCCGGCCGGCTGAAGGTGTGCGTGAATCCGCCGATCTTGAAATGGCGCTCGAGGACGAGAACGCGCCACTTCCGCAACTTGGCCATGATGCTGGAGAAGACGAGGGCGCCCATCCCGGAGCCGATGACGATGGCGTCGTAGGAATGCTGGTTGGGTGCTAGTTTTTCGGAAATGCCGCCCTGCGCCATGAAAGCCTCCCGCGCACGATCAATGTGGACACTGACAACATTTTAAAGCATCGATGTTGCGTTTGTCAACATACCTGTGTAAAATAATTCGAGGCCGATGCCCAGACGACCTTATCACCACGGCAACCTGCGCGAGGCCCTTCTTCAGGCTGCGGTCCGCGTCATCGCCGAATTGGGGCCCGCCGCGTTCACCCTTCGCGAAGTCGCGCGGCGTGCCGGCGTTTCCCACAACGCGCCCTACCGCCATTTTCGCGACAAGGACGCCCTTCTCGCCGCTGTCGCCGCGCAAGGATTTCGCGAACTCACGTTCGCCATGCGAGAGGCGGGCGAACGCCAATCGAATGCGTTGGACAAGCTGAAGCAATCCGGCATGGCGTACGTGGCCTTCGCAGTCCGCAGGCCGGAGCACTTCACCGTGATGTTTGACGCCCCTGTCATCGCTTGCAAAGATCCCGAGTATCTGCAGGCCTCGCAGGAAGCATTCAACACGCTGGTGAATTACATTCGAAATAGTCAGGAAGAAAGCCGACTGCCGGCCGGAAATACAATGGAGCGGGCGTTGTATGCGTGGTCTCTTGTTCACGGGATCGCGAAACTCGCCGTCGCCGGCCGCTTTCCGTTTCGAACGAAAGCCGCCCTGTTGAGGTTCGCCAAGTTTGCAATCGACGAATCGGTTGCGGGCGCTTGATGGAGATTGTTTTCGAGAGTGGTAGTGCACAGGCTAATTACGACGAAAGGTGGCCTCTATGATTGACTTTCGCCTCGGCAACGATCTCGATCTTGACGCGGTGATTGACCTCTACCACGCTTCGACGTTGGGCCAGCGTCGCCCGGTGGACGATCGTGCGCGGATGGTTACGATGCTCCGCAACGCAAATCTAGTCGTAAGCGCCTGGGACGCCACATTGCTTGTCGGAATCGCGCGATCGCTCACGGATTTCAGCTATGCCACGTATCTCTCCGATCTTGCTGTGCGCGCGTCTCACCAACGCCTGGGAATTGGCAAAGAGCTGATCCGCAGGACCCAGCAGGCCGGGGGGCCAAACGCACGCGTTGTCTTGCTCGCGGCGCCTGCCGCAGTAAACTATTACCCGCATATCGGCTTCACGCAGCACCCTAGCGCGTGGACGCTCGGCCCCGGAGAATTTTTGCAATAGTGCGGTGTTCACCGAATAATTTCTTCCATCCTGGTCAGCGCCTCGGCCACTTCCGCCGGTCCGCGCAGGGAGTACTTGGCGCGCGTCGCCCGCCGTTTGCCCACCAGAATGGGAATTCCCTTCCCCGCCGCAGCAAACGCGGGCTCGTCGGAAAAATCGTCCCCGAAATAAATGGGCAGGGCGCCGCGCATGGCAGGCTCGTCGAGAACTTGCCGCACCGCCACGCCTTTGTCGCCAATCGCTATGGGCGCAACCTCGACGTCGCGAAGGTTTGACATCATGCGCAACGTTTCGCGCACTGGCTTCACGCGTTTCTGGACCTGCTGCCGCACTTGCCGCTGCGTCTCAGGGCTCGAGCCCAACAGGTGAACCGAAAAGCTGCTGCGCTTCGGCTCAATCCACACGCCGGGATGTGACGGAAGCTCCGGGAGTAGACTTACGAGCGTGCGAACCAGCGCCAGGCGGATCGGAAAGGGGACCCTCTGATTTCCCTTCCTTTCCCATCCATACAGGCCCAAATATTTCAGATTGCGAATGCCGATGTAGCGTTGCAACTCGGCCCTCTGCCTTCCGCTAATGACAGCGAGCGTAAGGTTCCGGTGCCTCGCGAGTTTTTGCAGGATGTCCCGGGTTTCATTCTCGAGCCGCACGCCGGTCGGCACGGGCGCGATTCGCACGAGCGTCCCGTCGAAATCCAGAAACATGACCACGCGTTTTTTTCTGCGGATTCGCCGGGCGATGCGGTCCCACTGTGCGAACAAATGCGGGGTTGTGCGGCGCGCCCGCGTCATTGCCTCTGCCGTGCCTCCGGACGGTCGGCTGCCTCGATTCGGATCTCCGTCAGATCGCTGAGCAGGTTCGCCGCCCACCGGTAGATGTTGTGCTCTCTCACCGCGCGCCGCATCCATTGCATTCGCTTCGCCTGTTCCGTTTCCGGCATTTCCAGCGCCGAATGGATCGCCTCGCTTAGCTGCATGATGTCGTAAGGATTCACCAGCAAGGCGTCGGAAAGCTCGAGCGCCGCTCCCGCGAACGTGCTGAGAACCAGCACGCCCCGATCGTCCGGGCGCGACGCCACGAATTCCTTCGCCACCAGGTTCATGCCGTCATGCAGCGACGTCACCAGGCACACGGAAGCCGCCCGGTAGTAACGCATGATCTCTTCGTGCGAGTGGTGTCTCTTCAGGAAGACAATCGGCTTCCAGCGTCCGGCATGGAACTTTGCGTTGATCCGGTCCGCTTCCGCGGTCACCTCGTCCAGAAAATTCTGATAGCGCTCGATATCGGTCCGGCTCGGCGCCCCGATTTGAATGAGGGAAAATCTTCGCTGGAAAGACGGGTACTGTTCGAGGAATCGCTCGATTGCGCGAAACCTCTCCAGAATTCCTTTGGTGTAGTCGACACGATCCACTCCCACGCCAAGGAACGAAGCTTCGATGCCCAGCTCCTCGCAAATCAACGTTCGCTCCGCTCCCGCGTTGCGCATCTCCACTTCGTTCGGCAAGGATTCCGGAAACGCCACGCTGATCGGATACGGCCGCACGCGCGTCACGTGCCCCTGCCGGTTTACCGCAAAGCGGTCCCACTCCGTCAGCGCTTCCAGAGCGTGGTCCACGGTCTCCAAAAAATTATTGCAGTGCGTCTGAATGTGGAATCCGATCAAGTCGGCACCGAGCAAACCATCGACCAGTTCCCTCTGCCACGGGCAAATTCCAAACACTTCGGGATTCGGCCACGGAATGTGCCAGAAAATGGCCACGCGGGCATCCGGACGCGCATCCTTGACCATGCGCGGAAGGAGCGCAAAGTGATAATCCTGCGCCAGCAGGATCGGCGATTCCGTCCCCTCCATTTCCTGCAGCACCACATCCGCAAACCGCCGGTTGATCCGCTGATAGTGAAGCCAATCCTGAGGCCGGAACACGGGCCGCGTGTGCGCGATGTGGCACAAGGGCCAGAGCCCTTCGTTTGAAAATCCTTCGTAAAATCCCTTGTCCTCCTCATCCGTCGTCCAGACGCGCCGCAGCGTGTAGCTTGGATGATCCGGCGGCACGCGCAATCTGTCATTGGCGTCCACGACCTCGCGATCCCCGCTCCCCGGCCCGCTGGCTACCCACGTCCCGTTGCACGCCAGCAACACCGGCTCGAGCGCGGTCACAAGGCCGCTCGCCGGGACAATGACGCTGATCGTCTTGTCCTTTTCATTCAGCACGTGCATGTACGGTTCGCGGTTGGAGACGACAAAGAGCGGCGTCCCATGAAGTTTGTCCTGCAGGCTCACGCGCAGCCGCTCCGCCGTCCAAATAGAAGCCCCTGAATCGCGCAGCCTCGCTTCTTCCTCGGCTGTGGCCCGCGCCGTGCTTAAATCGTGCGCCAGATGCGTGACCTCTTGATGTAACTGGTCGAAAATTTCTCCTTGTCCTTGCGGTAGCGCCGGAGGCGCCTTAGCGCCGTTTGCGCCATCCGTCCTCAGCGTGCGCAGCCAGTGCGCCGTTCGCTTCAACGGCCGCATGAAGGTCCATCGCACCAGGATCAGCGCCAAACCCGTGATCAGCAGGGTCTGTACTAACGCATTCACCAGCGAATCACGGAGCGTGTGTGCAACTTGCACGTCGATGTAGCTCGTGTCATGGAACAACGCGAGGGCTCCGGTCAGCTCGTTGTCCCGGTGCAGCGGGCACGCCAGAATGTGCAGCGCCAGCTCTTCTTCTTTACCGGATTGATCTGCGCGCTTTTCTTGGACAAATTCGCCCTGTTCCTGATTCTTTCCGGCCGCGTTCTTCACAACTTCCGGCCAGCTCTGGAACTCCGCCGCAATACCCGGCGTGATCGCCAGCACGCGTCCCGCAGCGTCATACACAGCGACGCCTTTCAAATGCTCACGATCGCTGAACCGGTCGACCAGCCGCTGCAAATTCCTGTCCGGCGCGCGATCCATCACCGGTTCGACATTTTCCTGCAAAGTCTCGCCGAGAATTTCAGCTCTCCGCGACAGTTCACTTCTCAGGATGCGTTTCTCCGTCCGCACCTGGTACCACGCGAACAGTCCGGAAACGACCGCGACGCTCACGATCAGGGGCAAGACCATTTTCAAGGCCGTGCGCATCGATGTTCCTCAGCTGTGTGTCTCGGGGATGGACCGCGCCGGGTTGGGGCGGGCGGCCTAAACTAAATCAAATGACCGTTCCGAAGGGTCCATCTTAGGTTGAATTGGCTTGGGCGTGTCCTCAATGCCGAGACTTTCGCCAATCGAACCTACCTCAATCGAATTGGCACTGTTAGGGCCAAACCAGATACCAATTCTCGCCATATTGTTACGCCATTGCAATTTCATTAATTAAGAGGGCGCTTCTATTGCTCCTCTAGCTCACTTCAGGGGCCACATTGCTATGGAATTTTTTCCTCGCGCACCGTTTTTTGCTCAAAATGATTAGACCCTCATTTGCATTTTGCATGAAACGCGTTCGAGGTGTCCGTCAGGTATTTACCGGATTTTCGACCAGGTCAAGACTGTAAGAAGAAATTTGCCCCTTACGAAGACACCTTCGCGCGATGGATCATTTCGGGCCGGAAAATCCCCCAATGATGGCGTTCTTTAGCACATTCCAGGCGCACTGCAAAGCAATTCGTCTCAGCGATCTCCACGACTCCAGGCGCAGGAATCAGCACTCTTTGCAGGGCGATTGCCGGACAGGATATAAGGATTTTTGGGGCGCGGGTGCCGGATAACCTCCTATCGCTCACATCTGTATCGACATTACCCAGGCAGCCCAGGCTTAACCAACTCCGGCAAATTCATTTTTTTCGCCAGCGCGGGCCAGAAGGCGCTAGAGACCAAATCCTTCCCAAAACTGCGGCACGGGTTGAACAGAATAAAAGGATCGCGTTGCTCGATGGCCTTGTCCACCCAATAGGCGACCTGGTCAATTTCCCCGCATACAAGATGGAAAATGGCAAGCGCTGCCGGAGCCTTGTAAGCCTCGCCGGAGCGAAGGCGCTGGAGTATTTCTTCGGCCGGCCCGGTTTCTCCGGTGCGCATCCGCACGCCTGCGAGCAGTCCAACAACGAGCGGAGCGAATGGCGCCGTGGCGTACGCTCTTTGCGCGTAACCAAGCGCTTCTTCCAACTCGCCCCGCAACGCATGAAAAATGCCAAGCATCAATGAGGAGTTCCAGAAGTTCTCATCGAGTTCCAGCATATGACGCAATTCAGCGGCGCCTTCCGCATCCTTGCCTGCTGAAAGGAGAGCGGTCGCAAGGTTCCAGTGATAAACGATGTTGAGCGGGTCTTCGCTGAGAATGTGCCGCACCTCCTCAGCGGCCTCGATCGGGCGGCCGATGGGGATAAGGAAGAAAGCCACGCGCCACAATCGAACTTGCGCGGAAGCGGGAGCCAGATCCATGGCCCGTTGAAATCGCCGCTCGGCTTCTTTCCAATCGTAGTCATACACTCCGGCCGCTATGCCAAGCATGGCATGCGCTTCTGCCAGTGAGGGATCAATGTCCAATGCTATTCGAGCCTGCTCGCGAAAAAGCGGTATGCCCTCCTTGGCCGACATCTGACCAATGTGCGTGAGACTCAGGAAGTAGTCGCCTAGACCCACGTGAGCCAAAGCGAAGTTCGGATCGAGGGCGATGGCCTGTTGATGAGCTGCCATGGCGCGCGCCGCCGATTCCGGCGTGAATTTGAACTGGTAATGGTGTCCCTTCAGATACGCTTCGTAGGCGGCAAGGTTGGGCGTGTAACGGCGCGGTCCGGCGGGTCCGGGAGCGAGGGTCACCTGAAGAGCACCGGCGATGGCTTGTGCGATCTCATCCTGGATTGTGAAGACGTTGGTCATGTCACGGTCGTACCGCTCCGACCAGAGATGATACCCGTCGGCGGCGTTGATCAGTTGAGCCGTCACGCGGATGCGGTTCCCGGCTCTGCGCACGCTGCCTTCCAGGATCGTCCGCACTCGCAATGCCTCGGCGATTTTGGTGATGTCCTGCTCCTTGCCCCGGAACGCGAAGGAAGAAGTGCGAGCCGTCACCTTCAAGCCAGGAATCTTTGCGAGCAGGTTTAGGATCTCTTCGGCCAGGCCGTCGGAAAAGTATTCATCGTCGGGATCCCTGCTCATGTTGGCAAAGGGCAGGACAGCGATCGAGGGAGTGTTGCCTGCGGGCGTCGCGTTTGCTTTTTCAAGCGCTGCTTGTTCAAGCGCCGCGCGAACTTCGTTCATGGTCTGGAACCGGCTGGCGGGCAGCTTGCGCAAGCAACGCGTGACGATCGCGGAAATGCTCGACGGCGCGTCCAGTGGAGCGGGCTCGTCGCGTACGATGGCGGCCATGGTCTCGATTGCGGAGTTCCTGGAAAACGCGCGGCGGCCACTCAGCATTTCATACAGCACCACGCCGAAGGAAAAAATGTCCGAACGCGCGTCCGTCGCCTCACCCTTGGCTTGCTCTGGCGACATATATGACGCGGTGCCCAGGACCGTACCCACTTCCGTGAGGTCCAAGCTTTGCGCAGTGGCATCGGAAGCAGCCGCGGCGATGGCGGCTCCTATCTTCGCCAGCCCGAAATCCAGCAGCTTCACACCGTTTGCGGTCACCAGAATGTTGGCGGGTTTCAAATCGCGATGCGTAATGCTCTTTTTGTGGGCGGCATCGAGCGCATCGCAAATCTGCAAGGCGTATCGAATCGCTTGATCAAGCGGGAGAGGGCCTTGTAGCGGGGTCCCCTCGATAAACTCCATCACTAGATAGTTCGGACCGACATCGTAAATCTGGCAAATGTTGGGATGATTCAGCGCGGCGATGGCTTTGGCTTCCCGCTCGAAGCGTTCCGAGAACTGCGCGGCGGAAACCTTAATGGCCACGTCGCGATTCAAACGCGGGTCTTTAGCGCGATACACCTCACCCATGCCGCCCGCGCCAATCGGCGCGACGATTTGGTAGGGGCCAAGCTTATCGCCTACAGAAAGTGGCATAGGAGCGAGCCGGCTAAGTCTACCCGATCAGGGACTGGATGGGGAATGCGTTACGGGCGAATCGAAAGCGATGCCGCAGCCTTGCATGGGCCGCTTTGCAAGGCGATTGCAGGACAGGGTACAATGAATTTTTGAGCGTGCCTGCAGGATTCCCTGATACTGCGCGCGCCTGCATCTCATACGCAGGGCCTCGGAGCCCGCCGCCGGAGCAGGAAGCTTATTCCGAAGGATACTGAAGGGTTGTGATGCGAGTCGATACCCTGATCGACCAAGTCGTTGCCAAGTTTATCGGCACCAAGCACGAGCGAGACCTGAAGGTGATCCAGCCGTTCGTCACCAGGATCAATGCGCTCGCGCCGGAGTTTGAGAAGCTGAGCGACGCCGAGTTGTTGGAGAAGACGGTGCAGCTGCGGACCGAGGTGCAGGGGCGCCTCGGCAACCTTCCGCTGGAAGATCCGGACTTCAAAGAGCGCTGCAAGGATGCGCTGGAACCCGCGCTGGTCCCGACCTTCGCTCTGGTGCGCGAGGCAGGCCGCCGGAAGCTGGGCATGCGCCATTTCGACGTGCAAATGATCGGCGGCATCGTCCTGAACGAAGGCAAAATCGCCGAAATGAAGACGGGCGAAGGCAAGACGCTCGTCGCCACGCTTCCCGCCGTCTTGAACGCGCTTACGGGCCGAGGCGTGCACATCGTCACGGTGAACGATTACCTGGCGCGGCGCGACGCGGAGTGGATGAGCCCGATCTACCGCTCGCTGGGCATGACCGTCGGCGTAATCGTCCACGATCTGAGCGACGTTGAACGGCGCGCGGCGTACGGCGCGGACATCACCTACGGCACGAACAACGAATTCGGATTCGATTACCTCCGCGACAACATGAAATTCGATCTGGCGGACTGCGTTCAGCGCGGCCATCACTTCGGAATCGTGGACGAAGTGGACTCGATCCTGATTGACGAGGCCCGCACTCCGCTGATCATCTCGGGTCCCGCCGAGGAATCCACCGACAAGTACTACCGTATTGACAAGATCATTCCGAAATTGATTCAGGATATCGATTACATCGTCGAAGAGAAACACAGGACCGCGACGCTGACTGAAGAGGGCGTCAGCAAGACCGAGAGGCTGCTGGGGCTCGGCAACATGTACGACCCGCAGCACATGGAAACGATTCACCATGTCTATCAAGGGCTTCGCGCCCACACGCTTTACAAGCGCGATGTCGAGTACGTGGTCAAAAACGGCGAAGTCATCATCATCGACGAATTCACGGGACGCGAAATGCCCGGGCGCCGCTGGTCGGACGGCTTGCACCAGGCCGTGGAAGCGAAGGAAGGCGTCAAGATCGAACGCGAAAATCAGACGCTCGCGACGATTACCTTCCAAAACTATTTCCGGATGTATAAGAAACTTTCCGGCATGACCGGAACCGCGGAGACCGAGGCCACCGAGTTCAACAAAATATATAAACTGGATGTATCGCTGATCCCCACCAACCGGCCGCTCCGGCGAGAGGAATTTTCGGACGTGGTGTACCGCACGGCCGGAGAAAAATATGAAGCTGTGGTGAATGGCATCCTGCAAGAAGATAACACCCACGCGCACGGCATCCGGCAGCTTCACGAATCGGGCCAGCCTGTACTCGTCGGCACGATTTCGATCGAGAAATCCGAGCATCTGGCGAACCTGCTGAAGAAGGCGGGCATTCCGCACCAGGTTTTGAACGCGAAGCAGCATGAACGCGAAGCAAAAATCATCTCTCAGGCGGGGCGCAAGGGCGCGGTCACGGTTTCCACCAACATGGCGGGCCGCGGCACCGACATCTTGCTGGGCGGCAACCCCGAAGCGATGACCCGCGAGCATTGCCTGCACGAAAGGATCGCGATTCCCTACATCTCGGCGCCAGCAGTGATCGGCGGAGACGGCTCCGACGGCAACACATCTCCCAACATGGTTTTGTTCCAGCAGGAGGGAAAGATTTTTCAGGTGCCCGCGGATCAATGGAAACCCATCTACGATATCTACGCGGAGCAATGCCGCGAGGAGCACGATGAAGTGATCGCCCTCGGCGGCTTGCACATTCTCGGCACGGAGCGCCACGAATCGCGGCGCATCGACAATCAGCTCCGCGGGCGCGCCGGCCGCCAGGGTGACCCGGGCTCCTCCCGCTTTTTCCTTTCGCTCGAGGATGATTTGCTTCGCGTGTTCGGCGGCGAACGCGTGAAGGCGCTCATGTATCGGCTGGGCATGACCGAGGGAGTCCCGATCGAGTCCAAGCTCATTTCGCGGCGCATCGAGAACGCGCAGGAAGCGGTCGAGGCGCAGAACTTCGAGGCCCGCAAGCACCTGCTCGAATACGACGATGTGATGAACAAGCAGCGCGAGACGATCTATTCGATTCGCCGCTCCGCCCTCGAAGGAAAAGAACAAAAAGATTACGCCCTGGGCATCGCGGAAGATATTGCCCGCGAACTGGTGGAAACTTCCTGCCCGGCAAGCGAGCATCCGGGCAAATGGAACGTTACCCAATTTGCAGCCGAAGTGCTGAACCAGTACGGCATCGACGTGAAGGCCACCGGAATCGACGCGGGCAAGATGAACCACGCGGAACTGGCGGACACCCTTGTCGAGCGCGTGAAGGAACGCTACGCCGAAAAGGAAAAACTGTTCGGCGAGCAGATGATGCGCTGGCTCGAGCGGCGGATCATTCTGGATATCGTCGACACGCAGTGGAAGGATCACCTCTTAACGCTCGATCACTTGAAGGAAGGCATCGGCCTGCGCGGGTACGGACAAAAAGATCCGCTTGTCGAATTCAAAAAGGAAGCCTTCATCCTTTTTGAGGACATGATGGGGCGCATCGACACCGAGACGGTTCGCTACCTTTTCCTGGTTCAGCCCGCACGCCCCGAAGACGAAGCCAGGGAAATCGAGCGCCGCCAGCGCCGGCAACAGCAGGAAATGAAGCTTCAAGCGGGAGCCGCGGAAGCCGAGCAGCCAAAGCCGGTCCGCACCGGAGCAAAAATCGGCCGGAATGACCCATGCCCTTGCGGGAGTGGGAAGAAATATAAAAAGTGCCACGGCGCTGCCGCTTGACGGACATATTCATCCCATCACGCCACAAATTCCCAGAGCATCTTCGCAAGGGCGATTCGGCCGTGCGCGGCAAAATAAAAAGGCCGGCATGGAGCGAGGTTTCCTCGCTAAATGCCGACCATTAAAAAAAGATTGCCGCCCCCTTTAGAAGTTGAGAATCAATCCCGTACCGACAGAATAGTTTTTTGAAAACCCCGGCGGCCCGATGTTCGTTCCCATGAAGTCGCCTTGAACTCGCCAATAGATGCGCCCGCCGCCGATCTTATAGTCCACTCCCCCGCCTCCCATGAACGCGGCGTGGGAATTGTTGCCAAGCACGTCCGATTGAGTGAACCGGAAGCGCTCCCAACCAACAAGCACGTGGACCCACGGCTCAAACCGACGAGTGTTATACACGGTAACGTGGGGTCCGCCGCCAAGGAATAACGAATTCGCGGTGATGCTTGGATTCGATCCCGCGCTTCCGAATCCGGCGATCGCAGTGCCTTCCAAACCGAACCAATTGACAAAATATCTTGTGACGTCCGCTTGATAGCCGAAATCATGAAATTTTTGGCCCAGGACATTGTATTGCAGAAATTGAAACCCCGCTCCCAATTGCCACGGCTCGCGATCCGCGGGAATGAGCGACGCGGGAGCGGCGGGCTCGCTGGCCGGACTGCTGGCATCGAACGCCGCTGTGGAATCCTGTGCTGACGCTGTGAGAGAGAAACAAAAAAGCGCCGCGCATAGAATTGTTAACTTGCGCATACGGATGACCCTCCTCGCATCCCAAGCTGCGACTGCGTTGGCCCACCCATCATCGCCTCGGTGGTAAGGCGTGTCCATGCTAATCCGCTTAGGAGTTTCCGGGCAAGTCAATACTCTCGCTTCGTCGGAAAATGTTCCTTGCGCCACATCTCTCACAATTCCGGCCGGGACTGAAATACCTCCTGCTTCCACACGCAGGATAGATTCTATCCGGTTTACCCAAGCGCGCAGGCCGCCCTTCCCCGGGCAGATTGTTCGCAGCCTCGCAAAAACAATGGAGATGCAGGGCTTTCCCAGATTGGCAGCAGGCGTGCTCTCTTCACCCCTATAGTTCCAAGGAAGATTGAGGTGTGGCCCATGACGACTCCTAGTCGCAACAGTTATTCCGAAAAGTCCGTGATCGAACTCCCCGCGAACTTCGGCGAAGGCGGCCCGAGTCTGGATAGCTACCTCGTGGACTCCACGCAAGAGCTGAATGCCATTACTGAGCTCGTAAGCCGGGGAGAGACCGCTGACCGGAATTCGCGTGACTGGATGCTTGCTCAGGTGGATTTCATTGTCGAAACCATCGGGAGCGAGAGCCTGGAATTGGGTGATGAAATGCGCTCGAACTTACTGCAGTTGCTTTTGGCAATCGCCAATTTGAACGAACAGATCCGCCATCAAGCTTCGCTTGCCCTCTAGGTCCGTGGGTGGGGTATCCATGCGGAACACAAGCCTTCCCCTCTTCTTGTCTGGGAGTTCACTCAGGTCCAAAATATGACCCGGTAGCCTTGCAGTTGCCCAGGACTGCGATTTCTGCCTTTTTAGCGCAATTCGCGTGCACGGCACGCGCTCGAAATCCGGTATGCGTACAAAGTTAAATTCAGAGACGTCAGAAAATGAGCAGTCCTTCTCCATGCGCTTCGAGGTGAGTCTGCCCGCCGATGTCACGGCCATTTCGCCCGTGGTGGGCTGGGTCATGCGGCTGGTCGGGGAATTGGAATATGCCTCGGGCAAGGAATTTGAAATTGAGATGGCGTTGCGCGAAGCACTGGCCAATGCAATCCTGCACGGTTGCAAGGGCGATCCTGCCAAGAAGATAGAGTGTTCCGTTACCGGCGATCGAGAAGAGGGCATCGTGATCGTAGTTCGCGATCCGGGCAGCGGGTTCGACCCCAAGTCCCTCCCCTCGCCTACTGACGAATCCAATTTGCATTCCGAGCATGGCCGCGGCATTTTGCTGATCAACAAGCTGATGGATGAAGTGAAGCACGAACAAAACGGTACCGTAATCCGTATGCAAAAATTTTGATTCCCATGCCTGTCAAACCACCCACGAAAACTCCGGACGCACCTCCCGACAAACCCGCGGAGAACAAGTTTGATCCGTTCCGGCCCGAAATGCCGACAATTCCCGGTGTGGGTCAGGGCGGCCGCCAGGCAGGACACGCCACGGGAGGCTTCGATACGCAGCGCCTGCTGCAAATCGGCGGCATCGCTGCCGCCGTCGTGTTGATCGGTGCTGTATTATTCTGGTGGGTGAAGAGCAAGTCCCACGGCGAAGCAAATTCTTCCTCTTCTGACGCGGAAGCCACAGAGCAGGTCGCGCCTACGCCGCCGCTGTCAAATCCCATTCCGGCAGTTCACGAAGGGCCAACCTTGGCCGCGACGATGGATGAACTATCCAAACCGTGGGCCGCAAAGAAATTCACTTTCGTGAATCCTTTGACACTGGAAAATATTCCCGCCATGGTGATCCGGCTTCCCGGCGGAGAATACTGGGCGTTTTCCCTCCAGGGACCATTCGGCCGCTGCGAATTGGAATTCGTGACCGATCTCGGAAGGCTCGCCTCGAAATTTAAATTCAATGCCAGCCATCCCATGGTCGTGAATCCGTGCGACAGCACCGTGTACGATCCCTTGAAAGTCGGGGCTCTCGGAGGCAACACCTGGGTCCGGGGAGCGATCGTGCAGGGCAGCGGTCTGCGTCCTCCCATTTCCATCGACGTTAAGGTGATAGGCCGATCCATCTTCGCCGACAGTATCGAGTAAACTCGCAGGCAATCATTCCCCAAAGACTGGCGCAGCACGGCTTCAAGGTCGAGCCATTCCCGACAAAGGTTCGTGGAGCGGCAACAAGGTGGACCCGCGCCGTCGCAACTATCGAGCAATAGCCGACTTCCGCTACGTAAACCGCAAGGATCCGAACGCGCTCCATAGGTTCCAATCTGGTAAGAGCAAGGTCGTTTTGGGACAAGAGCATTCCCAAAGCATGCCATCCGTTCCGAATTCGCGCTAATCCACTGATTGAGCGGCAGATACCGAAGGAGTTCAAAAGATTTTGGCACAGTACGTGCTGCCTCCCCCGCGGGGGCAGGATGAGAAGTATTTCAAGCAAATTCACATTCTTGCAACTGGGCTGTGGGTTGCTAGTGGCGTCGATCTTGTATCCGCTGATGGATCGACTGCTGTCACGACAGCTCACGGAAGATTTTACAAACCATGGTGACGTAGTCGCTGAACTTCTCGCCAAGTCCGCGGAGTCCGGGCTGTCAAAGGGGGACATTGAATCGGTAAAGTCCCTGCTGGGCACCAGCATTGGTAGCCAAGATGTGGAATGGGCCATCATTACGTCCCCGGACGGGAAAGTCCTGGCCCACACGTTCGAACTCACCTTCCCAGAACAACTGAAGAATCCCCGCAATGAGCTGAGCAACCACTCCTTCGTGCGGCTGCCCTGGGACACGATGGACTCCGTGGTATTTGTCCAGCCCGTGCTCAATGGCCGCGTAGGTACGGTGTACATCGGATTCGACCAGTCGAATCTGATCGCCTCGATTCGTCGAATGGAGATCGTCACGCTGTCTTGCATTATGGGAGTCATGCTGTTGATGATGGTCGTCTTTGTGGTGGTGACCCGCCGAATCGTCGCCCCGGTTCAAGCGCTCATTCAGGCCGCCAAAAAACTTGGCGAGGGCGAACAAGCCGATTTTCATGCCCTGCCGATCCGATCTACCGATGAGATCGGAATTCTGACGGGATCTTTCAACACCATGTCGATGCAGATCCGGGAACATCAGGGAATGCTGGAAAAGCGGGTCAGGGAGCGTACGCAGGAATTGATGGCGGCGAACTCCAAGCTGGCCCAAAGCATTCTCGAACAAAGAACCGTCGAAGCTCAGTTGATCAAGGCCAAGGAACAGGCGGTCCAGGCGAGCCATGCCAAGAGCTTTTTTCTCGCCAACATGAGCCATGAAATCCGCACCCCAATGAACGGAGTGATCGGCATGACGGAACTCGTCCTGGATACGGAGCTGACCAGGGAGCAACGCGAGTGTTTGAATATGGCGAAAATGTCAGCGGACTCCCTTTTGACGTTGCTCAACGACATCCTGGACTTTTCCAAGATAGAAGCGGGAAAGCTGGAGCTGGAAGCCATCGATTTCCACCTGAGAGACATGTTCACGAACACCGCCAAGCTTCTTGGCCTGCGCGCTTATGACAAAGGATTGGAATTGGTCTGCGACGTATTCCCCGACGTGCCGGACGGCTTGCAGGGCGATCCCACGCGCTTGCGCCAAGTGCTGGTGAATCTCGCCGGAAACGCAATCAAATTCACAAAGCAGGGGGAAATCGTCCTCCGCGTGGAAAGAGAAGCAGAGTCCAGCGCCGGCGTTTTGCTCCACTTTTCGGTGCAGGACACGGGCATCGGAATCGCGCCGGAAAAGCAGGCCGCGATCTTCGAGCCGTTCACGCAGGCCGACAATTCCATGTCCCGGCGGTTTGGCGGCACGGGCCTGGGCCTCACGATTTGCATGAAACTCGTGGAAATGATGGGAGGACGACTGTGGTTGGAGAGTGAATTGGAAAAGGGCAGCACGTTTCATTTCACAGCCCGCTTCGCCATGGCTAAAGGCATATCCAGAGTTCCGGACTCCGTGGACGTGCAAGCGCTGGCCGGCGTACCGGTGCTTGTGGTGGACGACAACCGGACCAACCGCCGGGTCCTGGAGGAGATGGTTGCCTCGTGGAAGATGAAACCCGTTTTGGCCGATGGGGGGGCCGCCGCGCTATCTAGCTTGGAGCAAGCCGCCATCCTGGGGCGGCCCTTCCCTCTGGTGCTTCTTGACGCGCAGATGCCGGAAATCGACGGCTTCCAGGTGGCGCATAGGATCAAATCCGATGTTCGGCTCGAACAACCAAAACTCATCATGCTGACCTCGACCGGCGTCCGCGGTGACGCAGTGCGCTGCCGGGAACTCGGGATCGAAGCGTACTTGAACAAACCGATCGATCGCTCGGACCTTCTCGCCGCAATCAAGATTGTTTTGGGCTCGACATCCAACGCGGCGGAAGAGACCAGCCTCATTACGCAGCACACGTTGAGAGAACATCGAAAGTGTTTGCACATCCTTCTGGCTGAAGACAACCCGGTGAATCAAACGCTCGCTGTCCGAATCCTGGAAAAGAGAGGGCATTCGGTGAAGATCGCTGAGAACGGCAAGGAGGCTCTGAAGCTCCTGGAGAAGGAAACCTTCGACATCGTCCTGATGGACGTGCAGATGCCGGAAATGGACGGATTTGCCGCGACGCAGGCTATCCGCGAGGAAGAACTAAAAACCGGAAAGCACATTCCTATTATCGCCATGACGGCCCACGCCATGGTGGGAGACCGGGAACGATGCCTGGCCGCAGGCATGGATCAGTACGTGACGAAGCCGCTTCATGTCAAGGAACTGATCGCCACGATCGAGGACGCGGTCTCATCCGCACAGAAACAACCGCCCCTTGAAATGGAAACCCGGGAGACGTTTTGAGTTTCTCTGTGGCGTTGTCTTCATCGGACGAAAACGGCTGCTACGAATTCTCGGGCTGAGCAATGAAAGCGAGGTTTCCAATGCGCACGCGGATCAGCCGGCTGTTATGGATCGCGGTGATCTCCGTGATCCCAACGATGTCACGGGCGCAAGACTTCAAACTCTTCTCGCGCGACTTCCAAATTCACGGGTTCGCCTCGCAGGGGTTCGTGTATACAAACCAGAACAACTGGCTGACCATGAATACGAGCCAGGGCAGCGGCGCCTTCACCGACTTCGGCTTGAATGCGTCGATGGCCATCACGGACAAATTCCGTTTCGGCGCGCAGTTGTACGATCGCGACATCGGCCAGATCGGGAAGTGGCATCCCGAAGCGGACTGGGCTTATCTGGACTATCGATTCGAGGACTGGATGGGAGTGCGCGCCGGAATCGTCAAAACCACGTTGGGATTGTACAACGATACGCAGGACCTGGATTTCGTGCACACATGGGCCATTCTTCCACAGTCCATCTACCCGTTGGACTTGCGGTCCTCAACGATCTCCCACGTCGGCGTGGATATCTACGGCAGAATCAGGCCGGGCCGGAAGCTGGGCAAGTTCGATTACACGATTTATGGAGGCGAGCGGCGACAGGATCCGTATGGCGGATTTGTTTTAGGTCTTGCATCGGTCGGGCTCACAATGCACGCCTATGGCGGCTGGGTAGAAGGGCAAGATTTGCGGTGGGAAACTCCGATCAAAGGACTGTTGGTTGGCGCATCCCTGATGAACCAGCACATCACTGGAAATGGAGAGCTGACGGGATCTTCCGCCGGAATCACGTTCCTCTCCGGCCTGCTCTCCCTGCCGATTGGTTCCCAGGAGCGCGAACATTCAAACAAAGACGACTATTACCAATATTATTTGCAATACACGTGGAGAGCCCTGCGACTGGAGGGAGAATACCGCAGGGAGTTCCGCAACGAATGGGTGGGATACTACCTCCCCGGTTCTACGGACCTCGCCGTAACTTTTAACGCGATCTCAGATAGCCGCTCCTGGTACGGCTCGGCGGCCTATCGAATCTCGAAGCGATTGGAAGTGGGCAGCTATTTCTCCTGGTTCATTGCTAACTGGCCCGTGGACAAATCTCTGCCGACGAACCACGTGTATGACCGTGCCGTGACCGCGCGGTTCGACCTGACCAGCCATTGGTTTATGAAATTGGAAGGCCATTTTATGGACGGATATGGAGCCTTTGACTCGATCCGCGGGTTCTACGGGCAGGAGAATCCAAACGGGCTGTTGCCGGCCACGAATGCCCTGGTCGCCAGGACCGGATTCAGTTTCTGACGGGACGAGGAAATGGACAAGAGTATGAGAACCCTGCGATTCTTCTTCCTCGCGACATGCTCGTTGGGCATCTTCTCTATTTCTGTCCGCGGAGGAGAGAATGTAAAGATCATTGCAAATTCGAGAATCAAAGCGTCGGCGATTACCGCTGACGAACTCAAGAGCATCTTCCTTCGGGAAACGAATTCATTGGGAGACGGTACTCACGTGGAGCCGGTGCTCGAAAAGGACGGCCCCGTCCATGAATCCTTCATTAAGGAGTACTTGGGCAGATCGGATGCGGCGCTCCAATCCTACTATCGCAGCTTGATTTTCACCGGGAAGGCATCCATGCCGAAAACGGTCGGTTCCGATGACGAAGTCATCGGATACGTGGAAAGAACCGCGGGCGCCATCGGGTACGTCAGCGCAGGCGCCAATACGGTGGGGGTGAAAACGCTCGAGATAAAGTGACGCGGAAGACGCGGCTGCGGCTCGGTGGGACTGTGCGCCTGCCTCCCGGCAAATGTTCTCGGCGCGTTGGCCCGCTGGCCGCACGCAGACGTGATCTTCATGGAATAGAAACTCTTCGGACCCCGCAAGGCGGCGCGATTCCACATTTTCATTTCTGCGGCAATTTCTGGTTCCGGATGTGCGATCTCCACTCGATCAATTCCGCCAGCAAAGCCTTCTCCACGGTGGAAGCGATCCGCAGCACGATCGGCCATGTTTCGGATAGTTCCAGCTGTTTGTCCCATTGTAGCAGCATGCGATGCAATTCCCTGTAGCGATCCCGGCGTCGCACGTAGTCGTTGACCACCACAAGCGACCCCGCCACCGTGGCAATTTGGAAGAAGAGCGCGACCGACAGCGCCAGCTCCGGCCGCACCCGCGCTGAAATCGAATGGTTCAGGCCATGCGCGTTGAGCAGCAGCCAGAAGTCGAGCCCTGCGGCAAGAATCGTGCTCGCCCAGATGACAACCCGGTACCGGCGCGCCCACGCGGCGGCGTGATTTGCGTGGCGCGAAAAATAGGCGATCTGATGCTGCACCCGCTCGCCTCTGTAGACCCGCTTGAATTCGTCGAGATTGTTTCTGTGCGCCGCGCGATCCGACATTTTCAGAAAATTCAGCGAGGTCAGCATCCCGGCCAGATCGGGCACAACCTCCGGTCCAACCACCTCGTAAAGCGCCGGCGTCCACCAAAGTGCCAGGCAGGAACGGCAAATTTCCGCGGCGGTCCGCATCCTAGTCCAGGCAACCTGACGGCGACCGAGTCTCAGGACCGTGGGCACCGAGGCGGCCATGACTCCAAGCGCCGTTCCCATCCACAGCCAGACCACGCTGCTGCCGGTATACGCGGTCTTTCCGCTCAGCACGGCTGCGGCGGCGGTGCAGAAGATGGGAATCGCGGCCATGCGGCGAAACTGCGGAGCGACGCGGCTGGCATTTTCATCCAATTTGACGAACCATGCGCTTGCCAGATCGCGAGGAAAGCCCGCGGGCATGGGGACGGCGGGGCCGGGCAAATCGTTCAGGAAGCGCATTTCCGGATCGTTCAGAATTTCCGGACTCACGTTGAATTGCTGCACCGCGCCGGTCGCGCTGTGAATCCAAATAACCGGCCGCCCCAGTTCCTTCGCAAAGTGAACCATGTCCGCCGTGCCGCCGAGTCCCTGGCTGGGCTCTCCGTCCCAGAGCGCGATGAGCAACTGACTCTCTTGCACCGTTTCGATGCCGCATTCGTAATAGCGTTCCGTCAATTTCTCGCCGGCGCCGGTAACTTCCACCGACAGCGCCTTCTGGAATACGCATTCCGCGCGGGCCCACGCAGGTTCGTCAAAATCATCGCGGAATTGTTCCTTCGGCAGAGGCAAAAAAACGCGGATCGGCAGATTCAATTCAATGCAAGTCTCCGCAAACAGCAAGTCTCCGCCGGCGGCGGCGGACGTGACGCCATAAACAACTCCCGGAACTTTCTCGATCCACTCCAGGAGTACTTTTCGTATGGCGGCGCGGCACTTGGCTTCGTCCGGAAGCTTGCGATGCCCGGTGAATCCAATGGCCAGCGCGACGGGCAGGTGGAGGGAATTCCTGGGCGGGTTGCTCATGAAGGTCATTCAGATGGGAAAAGCGCTTTCCCGTACGGCGTTCTTCAATCCCTACTCGATTCGCAAGATTGATTTCATCAGGACCACAACGTAGGGATTGACAGTCGACATCAAGTAGTAGAGTTCGAGTTCGGAGCCCTGCACTTTGGTCCAGCGCTCCACGACGTAGGGAGCGACTGCACCACCGCGAATTTCCGCGGCGTTTACTCGATTCCTCTGTCCCAGGACTGGACCTGCAAGACCGTCGTCAACTTTCCTAAAGGGACCGTGTATGAATTTCCCGAGAGCGTTATCACGCATGGGGTTGAACAAGATCTCAGGCTCGCTCCACGGTCCCCACGGCGTCCGCGAGTAGGAAAAGGCGATCCCGTTGGGTTGCGTCCGGCGGTCGTAGGTCATCAACCACAAACCGAGTTCCTTGCACCAGGTAACGGACAGATCCGCGAGCGTGCCGTCCTTCACAATCGGAGTTGCGTCCGATTCGTTGTCGCTCCAGGTCGGAGCGGATGACCCGTCTAATCCCGAGAAGTAGCGAATTCCCTTCCCGGCCTCAAATTGGCCCACGGGAACGAGTGACAGATAGGCATCGCTCTCGTGGTATCGGCCCGTTCCCCAAGTGAGGATGAAAGGTCCGCCGGGAGGAAGCCCCGCGATGGTTCCCGGCTGGGCATGCATGGAGATTCTGATGAATCGCCCGTCGGGAAGTTCGGAAATGGTGCGAACCGTTTGGAAAGTTTCCGGAGCGACAAACTTGGTGAGGACGGAGCGCTCGGTAGCGCGCCCCTTCGTGAAATTTGTGCTGATGGCCACGTACATCTGCCCGTCTAAGCTGATTCCCGCCACGGGCACATCCATCGGCGCCATCGTGACACCAGTGGGCTGCACGGCGACGTTTTTGCCGCCGTTCGTCAGGAAATCAAGGTGAACGCCGCCGTTGGGATTCGTTGTGTCTGTAGTCGCGATTGTGTTGGATAACCCGGGCGATCGGCCTAGGGTCGGGCCGAACAGAAAATAGATGTGACCTTGGTGTTCGAAAGAACTGCCAAGCTCCGTGCCCTCCACGCCAAATCGCGTGAAGGTCTGGTTCGCGGTCGGCTTGTGCCGCTCCTTGTCCTCATCTCCGATGAGTTGTTCGACCTTCAAAGTTGAATCATCCACGTAATGAAGGGCCACTTCGCGAGGGGGCTTCGCAGGGTGAGCCGCGGGAGGAGGCGAGGAGGGAGCCGCGGCAGGAACTGCGGCAGGAACACCGGAAAGAGCTGCTGAAGTAGTTGTGCTCGCAGGCGCGATGAGCTTCTTCGGTTTGTCGGACCCGGCTGCGGGAACGACCGCGGGAACAGCCACGGGAGCTATGGCGGGAGGCAGGGCCGGTGCCGCCTTCGACACTTCGATTTGCGAGGATGCCGTGCTCCGCTGGAGTCTGGAACGATACGTCAGGAAGCCGAGAATCAGCACCACTGCGGCCAAGCCGCCGATCACGAAATATTCCCACGTGGGCCGCGCCGCATGTTGTGTGATGCGCGCCTGAACCGTCGCGGCTGGCGCGTTCGCGGGAGCATGTACCGGGCCCGCATGCACTTCGGTTCTTGCGTCGCCTCGCGAAAGCAGCGTCTGCACGTTCGCCGCCAGCCTCTGAAGATGCACTTCCAGCGGCGGCGTCAAGGCATCGAGCCAGTGGACGCTGCCTATAAAGTAATCCAGCGACTTGGCCGGCGCGACATCCTCGATGCGCAGCGGCATGACGGTGATGCCGAGGCTGACGGCGCGTTCGATCTCCTTGGGAATATGGCCGGACAAGTTGGCCTTCGAGGAAAAAACGAGCACCATGATGCGGCACTCATGAATGGCGTCAATAATGGCTTCGCCGTAGTGAATGCCGGGAAGAACGTCGCGCGGCGCGATCCAAACGCGAATCCCGTGAGATTCCAGCGTCGCGCATACGGCATCCGCCACCGTCTTGTCTCCGGAGGCGTAGCTGACAAAGACATCATGCGCCATAGACGGCAACTTCCTTTTTAGGGTGCGGCCTGGTGGAGACGTTCCGGGCGGATTCTAGCACGACCCTGTACGATTTGGAGAGTGTATGGCAGCCGCCAGCCGGGAGTGATTTCCCTGGCAGGCTATTTCGTTCCGTGCGTTCCCCGGCGAGAGGCAGTTCAAAAATTGAGCACAGGAATGCGCGCAACGAGGCCTGCATGATATAAAGGAACTACGCGGCTGTAGCTCAGCTGGATAGAGCGCGTGCCTCCGAAGCACGAGGTCGGGCGTTCGAGTCGCCCCAGCCGCACCATTTCCTGGCCAAACCATCTGCCCCTTTCCGCCGCAGCGGACGAAAGAGTGGCCAACCGCAAGACCCAAGTCATCTTATGCGAGCGTGCCCCGCTTCTTTAGATCCTGGACGTAGATGCAGATCGCGAACTGTATCCCCAAAGCGAACAATACTCCAATGCTCCCGCCCGGCATCGACTGAACCTCTGTTACCCTACTCCTTAGATCGTATTGCCACACATGAGAAGCTACTCCGACCGCAAGTAATGACCAAAAAAGATACGTTGCCTGTCTTCGGAGCAGAAAGAGAGCCACGGCCGCGGATATTGAAAGTATCGGTTGGACATAGGTGAATATGTAGTCGACCGCGGTCAAGCCTCCGATGTACGCCTTAAATTGCGGAGTCATTGGGATGATCCCTGAGAAAGTCAAGTACGCCATCAAGGAGGCCACCACAAAGCTTATTGCGTACCAGATGGAGATGAACCACACCCATCCCGGTCTTTTTTTCGTCGCATGGCCTTCCATCCCGGCTTCGCGGTTATAGATAGATCGTGGCCTTTCCGAAGGGACTTCGGCCACAACGGATTGGCTCAGTTCCTTAGTTATTCCATTTTGGCTTTTCGAGGGTAAGGGTCTTTCTTCCGTTTCCAAGCAGCCTTCCACGGAGCATTCCCAAATTGCCTTAGTCAGGCTTCTCCCGGCGATAAACTTGTGGCCATGCCCTTCTTTGGTGCAAAGCACGTGTTCCAGCGGTTGCTGCGATGGTTGCCCTTGGGAAAGCCTGAAGTAATCCGATGCAGACCGCCAGTGCAAATCACAGCCGCGTCGCGGGCACGAATAGTACTCCAGCGTTTCATCAGCGGAACCGGACATTTCCTCGAAGTGAATCGGGCACAAGGGCCGGATTCCGGCGCGGCGGCTCAGTTTGGAGGTGTCACCCATTTCTGCTTCCTTTCCGTGCACTTTGCGCCGTGGGGTTGACGACGTGTTCAGCCTCGCCATGCCCGGGGGGAACCGTCGGGGAGGGTGTCGCCCTTGGTTTGCCCACTTAGGGTATATAGAACGGGAGCATGCCGGATTCCATCGCCAGCCTTCAAAAGTCAGATACGAATGAGTAACTTATGCCTAATTCAGTAACGGCGACATGCAATCTTTTGCGCAATTGGGGACAGCGCTGGGCACTCTTACGCAAGACCAATTTCCGATCTTTGGAGAGAGCGGAGGACGTTGGGTCGACCTTTCCACGAATCGGCGCGGACAACGGCATCGTTGGAATTTGGCGGGTGGCTCCCGCTTCCACGGCGAAGACGTGACGGCCCAAGGATTTCCTGGAAGGTAAGTGTCGCTCCTCTGCCGCCAGCGCCGGTGCTGCCTGCTTGAATGATTGTCTTCCGTTAGGATCGGCAATGGGAGGATAATCATTTCGATTAACCCATTCCAGAGCGAGGAGATGATGATGGAAACCAAGCGAGTCTTGCTTATCGCAGGTGGCGCTCTTGCTGCCATCCTTCTTCAAACCGCGTCCCCTCGGCTTCACGCGGAGCCTCAGACGGCATCCGAGTTGAGCGGCACGGTCACCTCCGCTGAGGAAGGTCCGATGGAAGGCGTGGTCGTCAGCGCGAAGAAGGACGGCTCGACCATCAGCGTCAGCGTGGTTACCAACGCTGCGGGCCGCTTCGCTTTCCCGGCCGCGAGACTCGAACCCGGGCACTACGCATTGAGCGCGCGCGCGGCAGGCTATGAACTGGACGGCGCCAGGGCCGCGGATGTCGCCTCGGGCCAGGAAGCCAAGGCTGAGATCAAGCTCGCAAAAGTGAAGAATTTGTCCGCGCATCTCACCAATGCCGAGTGGTTGATCAGCATGCCGGGCACCGACGAGCAGAAACGCTTCCTGCTGAATTGCACCACCTGCCACACGCTCGAGCGCATCATGAAGTCGACGCATGACGCCGACGAATTCATGGAAGTTTTCAAGCGGATGAGTCTCTACTATCCCGGCAGCACTCCGCTTAAGCCGCAGCGTCTCACCGGCACTGCCAGCCGCGATGTGGAACGCGGCGGCAACGGCAGAAAAACCGCGGAATGGCTCGCCAGCGTCAACCTGAGCCAGGAGCCGGCCTGGACTTTCCCGCTGAAGACCCAGCCGCGGCTCACGGGCAAGTCCACGCGCGTGATCATCACCGAATACGATTTGCCAAATCGCTTGATTCAGCCGCACGATGTGATGCTCGACCGCGAGGGCAACGTCTGGTACTCCGACTTCGGTCAGATGTTTCTCGGCAAGATGGACCCGAAGACCGGCCAGGTAACGCAATATCCAATTCCAATCGTTAAGCCGGGATGGCCGGAAGGCACGCTCGATCTGGAATTCGACACGGACGACAATCCCTGGATCGGCGTGATGTACCAGAGCGCCATCGCGAAGTTCGACAGGAAGACGGAAAAGTTCCAGTTCTGGAGCACGCCCAAGGAATGGGACACCGACGGCGGCCAGCTCGGCCATATCGCAATCGAAGGCACTCCCGCGGACAATAAGGTGTGGATCAAGAACTCGGACGGCAGCAACATCTACCGGCTCGATCTGATCTCCAACAAGATGGAGAACCTCGGCAACTTCAAGGACCCGCAGACCGGCAAGCGCATCGGGCCCTACGGCATCCACTCGGACGCGCAGAACAATTTGTACCTGCTCGATTTTTCAGCCGGTAACATCGTCAAGATTGATGCCAAGACGAAAAATGAGACCGTCTACCGGACTCCGACCCCGGACTCCCGTCCGCGGCGCGGGCGCGTCGATCCCGAAGGCCGGTTGTGGTTCGCCGAATATCAGGGCAACGCGATCGGCATGTTCGATCCCAAGACCGAACACATCATCGAGTGGAAGGTGCCAACGGCGTGGAGCGCTCCGTATGACGCAGTGGCCGACCGCAACGGCGAGGCGTGGACCGGGTCGATGCTGACTGACCGCGTGGCGCGTCTCGATATCAAGAGCGGCCAGTACACGGAATACATGCTGCCGCGCCCGACCAACATCCGCCGCGTCTACGTTGACGACTCAAAGAACCCCGGCACGCTCTGGATCGGCAGCAACCACGGCGCATCGATTGTCAAAGTCGAACCGCTCGGCTAGAATTCATTCCGACTTGCGCGTCTGGTTTTGGATGTCTCCAGCGAAATGAACTGATCTTGAAGGAAATTTATTTCGGAAATTCTTTACGGGCGTCGATGTCGGAGTCCCAGAAGTCGGCGCACCTGGCTCGGTCCATCGAGCGTCTTCCGACAATCTTCACAATCATAAAGTCGGTTGAAAACTTTCTCTTGTCACACATGCTTCAAGGCCTGTCTGGTTTTGCTTTCAACGGCGCATAAAGTCATTTCGGATCTTGCTTTTTAAACTCTGGTCGCTTGGGCCACATTCCGGCAATGCCCAGGTGGCAGGAACGCTGCGTCGAGGACTCAGGAAGCGTACGGTGCGCGACACAGAAATTCAAAGTGGAGATACAAGTTGATACCTTCCCGACTGACAAGTGGCAACGGCAAGCTTGCCCTACTGGTTTTGTTCGCCCAGCTATCTTTGGGCTCCCTGGCGGCGCTGGCCCAATCGACACCGGCTCAGGATAGCGGCGATCGCCGCCCCGAGCGTGGTACCGAGTGGGAGATATGGACCGGGGGGGGCGGCGACCCAATCGGCACCCCGAAGGTCACACTCGGCAATGGCGTCTGGAACGCGGGCTTCCGGTATGGCTGGATCCTGGCTGACGCCCACGGTCCAGGCATGTTACGCGGCAGATTCGAATATGCCGTGGACGCGCTTCCTGTAGTCATGGTGTTTCAGCCCGGCGGCAAAGCTTACGGTTTTGGATTCGATCCATGGATCATGAAGTGGAATTTCGAGCCGCGCCATAGGATTTCTCCCTACATCGAACTTGGGGGCGGCGGCTTGATTACGACGCGCGAGATACCTGTCGGGGAGCAAAGATTCAACTTCATACCGACCGGCGCGATTGGCGTGAATCTGCTTCGCGGGAAATATCATTGGAGCATTGATTTCCGGTATTTTCACATCTCCGACGCGCAAATCACTTCGTTCAACCCCGGCACCGATACATTCGGGATTCGTGTCGGCTTCGGTACGTTCATCCCCGCGAAGTAGGAATCCGCGCGTGGCGTTCAGAAGCTGTCAGAATGTGGATCCGAAATAGAAACCGATAGGGATCGTTAACCCGGGGTTCTGTGGAAATAGGTTGGCATTGGAGTAGTGCCCGATCCGGGCTTCGGCGGTGACCCTTCTTTTCCTGCCCAAGTAGACGCCGCTGGCCATGTAATCCTGAAATGTGAAAATTCTGCCGATAGCCTGTCCATCAACGGTGTTCGTGGTGATCAAGGAGGGCCCGGCGAGGGAATAACTGACATAGAATTCCACCGGGTTCGTACGAATCAGGGGAATCCGCAACACGGGATACAACGATGCGGTGAAAAAACTGTCGCCATTCACCATGCTCTTCCAGGAGGAAATCTGCACGCCCCAATCGATCGCAAAAAACCGGCGCGTGTGGAAAAGATTGCGCTGGTAATCCACCGACACTCCGCTCGCCACGTTAATGCTGCCATGCCAGAAAATCGAGACTTTTCCCTTCGTAAAAAAATCGTTTACTCCAAAACCCAGGGTGTCGGTGATGTATCCCACTTGAATGATGTTTCTTGGCCAGATTGGGCCATTGGGGGAATCTGCCGCAGCCGGCTCCGCGGGAACGCGCCGCATGGTGTAATCGAAGCCGCCGGAAAAAAACACGGCGGCGGGTTGTTTGCTGGCCGACTGCCCCGGCGCCACAGTGATCCCGGTCAGGAGGTCCCATTTGTCGGTGAGGCGATAGTCCAGGCCCCCTCCAAACAAGAAAGTCGCGTAATTTGTAATGTTCAACGCCGTCGCTTGCTTGATCGTGATTCCATTTCGCGTTACAACGCCGAGGCCGCCTTCACCGAACAGCGACCACCTCTTCCACAGCGGCAGGCGCGCTTTCATGGTGAAGCCCGCGATATTGTTCATCCACAGGTCATAACTCCCAAGGTTTCCATTTATATTTTGGTATAACACCGGATGGCCCGGAACCAGTTCGCTCACCTGTCCCGAAAAATATTTATTGAACTCGTGTCCGAACAGAACGAAACGCGTGGCAAAATGCGGGACCTGCACGGATTGCGCCTGGAACCCCGGCTGTAACTGCGCATTGGAAAAAGCATAGCCGATGGAGCCAAGCTGAACCCCGATGTAGGTACCCGACAGGAACCGCGAGTATCGCACTGGCTGATTTTCCGCCGAAGCGGAAGCGGTTAACTGTTGCGCCCGCGGGACATCATTTACCGTGAGCATAGCACTGCTGCTGGTAGCGTTGCCTATTGGATTGCTGATCTTGACTGAAAACTGGGCGCCATTGTCCTTCACCGCCGCAGCCGGTGTGGTGTAGGCGGGTGAAGTCGCGCCGTCAATGGCTGCGCCGTTCCGCATCCATTGGTAGGTGAGCGGTGCGGTTCCTGTGGCAACAACACTGAATGTCGCGTTTTCATCGGGGTTCACAGTCTGGCTGATTGGCTGGCTAGTGATCGACGGCGCAGCAGGTGCACTGTCAGAACCGCTGGAACCTTGAGTTTTTGTTGTTGCTGAAGGCGTCCAGGCCGCCGCCGAGCAAACACCACCGGCGAGATTTGTTAGTACAAACAGAAACACAACAAGAGGGAATGAAAATGAGATTTTCGTTTTGAGCTTTCGGATGGGCGCATTCATGCACCGGAAGCTCTCGCGAATAAACCAAATTGTTCTTCGTTGCATCATCCTCAAGCTCAGGACCCCTGGCCGAATCCCGAAACTCTCGCAGTGCTCCTGCACAATCTCCGGCAAATACCGCTTACTTCCTTAATACTTGAAAATACCTCTTCATTGCTGCTCCACTTTACACGAAAAGTGAGCCACATCTTGATAAGTTGTGCCTGGTCTGATGGCAAATTCTTTGTGTCAAGGGGAGGAAGAGGGTACGATTCGCCAGACAGCGGTCCATACGAAAATTCCGGCTTCGAGCAAGGAAGGCCTTTCATGAAAAAAATCTGGCTGTGTGCAACGCTGCTTGCGTTCTGGCCCGCGCTGGGATTGGCGCAAACCACCGATGAACTGGTGAATGACGGCAAGAATACTGACAACGTCACCACCGAGAGCATGGGCTTCGCCCGAAATAGCTACAGCCCTCTCAAGCAAATCAATAAATCCAACGTCAAGCGCCTCGTGCCCATCTGGAGCACGAGCCTCATGAATGACCAGGGTGAACTCGCTGCGCCAACGATTTACAACGACGTACTGTACGCAATCAACGGCAAATGGAGCTTCGCTATCGACGTGGAAACCGGCAAGCAGATTTGGCGCACGCCCGTGCACCTCGAACCGCAGACCCGGAGGACAGCTTTTCACAGAGGTGCGGCCACGATTTATAACGGCAAACTTTTTCGCGTAACGATCGACGACCACATCCTCGCTCTCGACATGAAGACGGGAGAAGAAATCTGGAACCAGAAATTCGCGGATTTAAAGGACGGCTACTACGCCACCGGTGGGCCCATCATCGCCAACGGCGTGCTCATTTCCGGCGTGTCCGGCGGAGAGTCCACTACGCGCGGTTTCCTGGACGGCTGGGATCCCGACACAGGAAAGAAGCTGTGGCGCAGATATACGATTCCAGCGCCCGGCGAGCCCGGCTCGGAGACCTGGCCGAAGAATAGCGACGCCTGGACGCAGGGCGGAGGTCCGACGTGGCGCTCCGGTTCGTACGATCCTCAACTCGATCTTGTCTATTGGGGGACGGGCAACGCAGAGCCATACGATCCGAGACCTCGCGAGGGCCTGGATAGCCTGTACACGTCCAGCGTGCTCGCGATCCGGCCGAAGACGGGTGAGATTGCTTGCTACTATCAATACACGCCGAACGATTTGTATGACGTGGACGGCACCGATGAGAATATCCTCGCGGATATCCAGGTAGGCGGCAAGCCTCGCAAAGTGATGATCCAGACCAACAAGAACGGTTTTCTCTATGTGCTGGACCGCACGAATTGCAAACTCATCACCGCGCACCCATACGTCAAGGTCAACTGGGCCACGAGTATCGACCCGGACACGGGCCGCCCTGTGTTGTCGGACGTACAGAAACGCTTTCTCGCCGGGGAACAGGTCGAAATCTGGCCGTCGCGCGGCACCAATGCAGTGCCCAGCGCGTACGATCCGAACACGGGCCTCATCTACGCGAGCGCATGGAACGTGCCGCGCATACAGCAGCTCGCGCCGCCGAAACCTACCGTTCCCGGCGGGCCCTCGACCGGCGTAATCGGCAGTTTCCCGGAACCCAAGCCAGGGGACGTCCTCGGCCATTTCGTGGCCATCAATCCGCTGACCGGCGAGAAGAAATGGGAGATTCCATTGACCGATCTGCCCAGTTCGGCCGGCATGCTCGCGACCGGCGGTGGACTTATCTTCACCGGCAAACTGTCGGGTGAATTCATCGCGCTCGACGAGAACACAGGCGAAACGCTTTGGCAGTTCAAGACCAGCTCGAGCGTCAATTCCACGGCAATCACCTACACCCACAAAGGCCGCCAGTATGTGACCATCGCGTCGGGACTCGGCGGCAGCCTCGCCACTCGCTATGCGGCGACGAAAGTGCCAGCCGGCGGCTCGATCTGGACGTTCGCGCTGATGGCTAAATGATTCTTGCCGAAGCCGCGCCCGGGCGGCACACACTTCCCTGGTATCGAAGTAAACGCCCAAGCCCTGCTCCTTCTCGCTGCGACAAACTAAATCCGACCTCCACTCTCAAATCAATTGACCGGTGACCTGCGTCACGACCCTCCGTGACCCGCAGCACTGTGCAAATCCATCGATGCGTTCATCTTGGCGGCATGTTCCAAGGAGGGAAATCTCATGAGTACAACGATGATCCAGCCGCCCTCCCCGGCGACAATTCCCGGCCATATCTTTTTTCCAAAGGCTTCTCCATCGCGTCGTGATTCCCCCGCGCCAGCACTCTCCTTTGGCAGGCGAATCGATCTGAATCGAACGTTTCTTACCTCGCACCGGATGCCGTCGGCTTCGCATCGGAGGACCTTGACGGTTTCCATTTTGCTGCACGTAGTCCTGCTCGCTGTTCCGATTCTGGCCTCGCTGTGGTTTACGGACGCGCTGGACTTCCGCACCTATACGAAGACACTTCTTGTGGGGCCTCCCCCACCGCCGCCCGTGCGTCCACCGGCTGCCGCATCAGCGATGGCGCGCACGACCGCGCACCGCGTCTTAGTCGTAAACGGGAAATTGCTGGCCCCTCGCGCCATTCCTTCGCGTATCGCCATGCTTCGGGAGGAACCGCTGCCGCCGGAAGCTGATACCGCGAGCGGCGTGGCAGGAGGGATTTGGGGCGGGCTCCCGAGCGCCGCATTCAACGCAATATCGCCGGCGGCCAAGAGCGCACCGGCTCCGCCTGCGGAAAAATCGAAAGAGCCGATCCGCGTGGGTGGAAAAGTTCTTCCGCCTCAACGTCTCTACACGCCGCCGCCCGACTACCCAGTGCTTGCCCGCCAGGCGCGTGTGCAGGGAGATGTGGTGCTCGATGCCACGCTCGACGCGCAGGGGTCCGTGACCAATCTGACCGTGATTTCCGGGCCGCAGTTGCTCTATGCCGCGGCGTTGCAAGCGGTCAAGACCTGGAAATACGAACCGGTGTATCTTAATGGCGAGGCCGTGCCCGTCAGCATGGACATTACTGTACATTTCCACCTGAACTAGTCAGTTGAAGCCGCGGGATTCTCGGAATGTGGCGGGGCCGGAATCGCATGTTCTGACATGAAGCTATCTCATAAATATGAAAATTTTACACTCTGAACAAATAGAGCAAAACGCCAAACTGTGAAAGGCCTGTAAATAAAGGCTTCTCGATGCCCGTAGATCGATAACTCATGCATTTGGAGTGACCTGAAACCATTTATGAGATAGCTTCATCTCAGATCGCTCTTTGGCTTTGTGGATTAAGGGAAACGGGAGGTTATCTGCGAGCCACGAGGACCGGCATGACCGCAAAGACCCCTAGTATTATGATGTATACGGGCGGATGGCCCACCGTTCCACGGTGGCGAAATCACCGCCTTAGGAATTTCCGGGTGGCGTATCGTTCACATTTCTAAGGGTCGTGGTTTTGAACTTCCGCATATCACTAGAAGGCCAGTATGGCAGGGAACTTCATCTCGATAAACCTGCGACGAAATCGCGGAGAGAAGTTCTAAAATTACCCCGTCGGGTACACCACTTCGTTTCCTGCGTCCAAGCCAGCTTGTAAATCATCAGTCCCAGCTTCCCCGCCATGTGGCTGCGCACTACGAAAAACTAAAGGTGACTTCCACCCTCAAATCGATCGGTGTCGGCTCGCCATCGAGGACCGTGGGTTCATACAATCTTTTCGAAACGGCGCTCAAGGCCGAGGGAATCAGCATGGGATGCCCGCTGACCACGCGCATGCCCGTCACTTTGCCATGCTCGTCAATGACCGCTTCAATGACCACGACGCCGGAAAGGCGGGCCTGCTTGGCAAGAATTGGATACACCGGGTCGGGCCCAAACAGCAGGCGCGGCGGCTTCACATCGCCACCGACGCGGACGGGCACTTTCGGCCCTTCCGCCACCGCAGGCGCAGGCGGCGGCACACCCTTCAACGCGCCTCCCAACACCCCTCCAAGAACGCCTCCCACTTGGCCTCCTGGAATTCCGCCGGGTACTCCCACGAATGCCTCATCCGGGGGCGCCGCTGCGCCGCCTGGAGCGGTCACAACGGCTTTAGGGATGAAGGAAGGCGCTGTCAATTGTCCGGGCGAGAAGACCCGCGCAGGCGTAGTGGGAGCTGGGCGCGGCGCGGCCGAGGAAGGCATCGGCGCGGGAGGAGGCGCCGCAAGGGGTGTCTGTGGCGCTGCAAGGAACGTCAAATTGAGCTTTTGGGAATCGAGCCCCGCAGTGAAATAAAGCGGCAAAATCAAAAGCAGAGCCAGGATCGCGAAGTGGACGCCGATGGAAACGACCCAATCGAATGCGCTGCGCCGCTGGTGCGAGGAAGTATCCTCCAGCATGGCTTCCGCAAATACGTCGTGCAGCGGCTCCACTTTTGGCGGCGCAAGAACGACATGTGCCCTTGCCGGCTGTTCCGTTTCTCCAACGAACAGAAAGTGTTGAACTTGCATTGCATCAGCCTCAGGTCTGCCGAGCGCTTCTTTTCGGTACATTGGGCACCTTAGGAGTCCGGCCCGAGCGCTCACGCCAATTTCTTCTTTTCTCTTCTGTTGGATGAATAATAGAATATGTAGGATTCAGCCATGACTCACGTCACCCCTTATTGTGACGATGAACACAAGGAATAAGAGGCAATCGGGATTCCATTTGGCGGGAACTTGAGCCAAGACCGATGCGTGCAAACTCATACGGGTGAGCGGGTTAGAGAGGTTCCATTGGTGATTACGCGGCGGGAATTTCTGACCTGTTCCGACGGCGAACAACCGCTCTTTTATTGGGTCAGGTCGTTACACACCAACAGGGGGTATCCGCAATTCACCAAATGCGGCAATCGACTTGCCAGAATCCGGTTTTGAACTTCCGAATTTCAATAGCCTGCTATTTTGTGTCCTGAACGGCTGCCATCTCGGACGCGGTTCGCAGCCGGAAGTAACCCACTCTAAAAATATTCTCCGCACCGAACCAAATTCTTCCCTTGGCATCCTCGTTCAGGTCCCTTGTGCTTCTTTCTGCGTAGGGTGAAGGATATTCGGTGAATTTGCCCGTCTTGGGGTCGAGCCTTCCGGTGACATCCGTGTAGAACGATGTGTACCAGACATTGTCATTGTGATCGACGCCCATTCCGTAAGGCGTCGGGGTCGGCCCCGGAATCTGGAATATTTTGAAGGTTTCGGTCCTGGGATCGAATCGCGTCAGGTTGCCGCCGAAATAATCCGCGCACCATACGTATCCTTGGGAATCGACTTTCACGCGCCGCGGGGCTCCATTCAATTTGTCGTCGGTATTGGGCGGCAGGTACTTCGTGACTTTATTTGTTTTCGAGTCCACCTTGACGAGCTTGCGGTAATCCCTGGCGGTAAATTCTCCGGCCCAAATGTTTCCTTCCTTGTCGATGGCGATTCCATAGGTGTCGGGAACGTCGGGGAAGTTAGTGTATTTTTTCGTTTCGATATCGAATTTTTTAAGCGGACGGCCGGACGCCCAGATATTTCCCGCCGGATCTGCAACCGCCGTATGGGTCCTCGGCCCGCTGCCAATCGTCTCCGTGTCGTTATTCCGGAACTGGGGCCACGGAGCAATCGTGTTGGTTTGCCTGGGTCTCGGCCCATCCCACTGATCCTTGTAGACAGGGTCGAACTTTTCGGTGCGCGTATCGAACCGCACCAGGGCGTTTTCATCCTGTATCGTGAGCCATACCGACGAACCATCCGCGGTGGGGAAAACTTCGTGGATGGTGGGCCGCGACGGATCATCCAACCGGAAAATTTTCACTTCGCCCGTTTCCGGATTGAGCTTCGCCAAGCCGCCGCCCATCTCCAGCCAGATGAAGCCATTCTTGTCAGGCCGGCCTGTTCCGGGACGATCCTTCGGCTCTCCCGTCAACTGGTAATCCACATACACGATGTTCAGGGCATCATCGCTCCAGCTCTCGTGATCCTGCTTGACGGCTTGATATCCCGGCAATTGGGTCGGAACGGAAGGGGTGTCAGAGTCCGGGCCAAAGACGCTGGCCAGATACGTCGCGGCCTGCTCGGCGACCTCCGGCTTGATGTCGGCGACTCCCACTTGCCGCATCACGCCGATCGCGTTTGCCCAGCCATCGTGATCGGCACGCATCCCCCACTTGCTCATGCCATGGCAGCCAAAACACTGCTGCAGGAGCACGTCGCGATCCCTCGCCTCCGGCTGAGACGCCGGTATGGGCAGCAGCATCCCAGCCTGGTACCTGGTGAGCTGGCTCCATTGGACCGCGCTCTTCTGCATCTTGAAATTCAGTCTTAGCGTTTGGCCGTCCTCTACTTTGATATCGCCGCGTTTGGCGGGGTCGCTCTTGTACTCGACGGAAGTGGCCCAAACTTCATACGTGCCGGGAGCCAAATTGTCGACCAAATATTTTCCTTGAGCGCTTGAGAGAACGATGGTGACCATCTTCGTTTGCACATTCTGCGCGCGAACAAACGCGGCCTTGAAGGGAGCGCCATCCGGCCCCTGGATTGTCCCGGCGATGTTTCCTCCCGCGGCCGCATAGCCAATGGACACGAACAATGAAACAAAGACCAGGCAGAAAAATTTCTTCATTTCGTCCTCCTGAATCGCCGGCGAAAGAGAGGCCGCCAGTCAATTTTGTCCGCTCGATTGAATTTTTGAGATGCCCTGGAACACAAACTTTTGAAACCGCCCGCACCATTCGCCGCCCCGCCGTCCGTTCACTTCCAGGCGTCCATCGCCTTCCTCTGCAGCGAATCCGGAGGATAGGAGAGCAATTCCAGCCGCACGCCGTTGGGATCCAGCGTGTTCGCAATGAGGGCTTTGGTTCCGCCGAGATGCACGTCTTCCACCTTCACCCCTTTTTCCTTTAGCGCGGCGACAGTGGATTTCACATCCTCCGACAGGATGCCGGCGTGAGAAAATCCGGCCGGGTGATCCTTATCGGCCGGCGTCATTTCGAGAAACGTGTTCCGATCCATCTGGAGATAGACGACCGGGTGGCCCGCGCCATCCGTGAACGAGAACGCTTTGCGAAAGCCCATGTCTTCCGTGTAGAACCTCGTGGACTCGTCGATGTCCTTCACATAGAGCCCGAAATGATTCAGCGTGAGGCTATTCAACTTTTTTTGCGGTGACGCAGCCGCCGCCATCAGAAAACTCCCGACTAACGTACCCGCCACGAAGAGCGCCGATCCACGCATCCAATTCATGTAAGCCCTCCCTGAAATTTCGATTTTATTCTGTCACCAATGTCTTGCCCTGAAACCCGCCATCCCGTCACGCCGGCGTAAGTTGGCGTCTATTCAACTTGCCCGGATCCGGTCCCTGATCTGGCGCGCCAGCTTTTCGATATCTTCCGCCTTTTTGACCAGGGAAAGGGACAATACATCGGTCTCCGGCGTCTTGTCCGATTCGTCTTTCAAGTCCTTGACCATCTGCAGCAAGTGGTCGACGTCACGCCTCAATTCTTTCTGGTCTTCCTTGAGCTGCACTTTTGGATCTGCCCGCGGAGGAAGGGGAACTTCATCCGCCCCATTTGAGCTGCTGGCATCCGGTACTTGCGGAATGCGATTGGGATCACGCCGCTGCTGTCCCTGGTCAGCGGCCAGCAGGGCCCGCGTACCTGCCAGCGTCGCGGCAACGCCCGAAAGAAAGAATCGGCGTCCGGTTTTCATTGGATTCTCCTGCGGCCGCATTTCCGGCCGCCATCCCTCGTCTTGTGGTGAATCCCCGGGTGCTATAATCTCGTCCGGACATTATGACGCCAATCGTATTCAAATGGACAGATTTCGCGGTCGCGGACGGGCTGCGTCTCGCCACGATCTTGGTCATTGCCCTGGTCCTGAACCGGATCTTGCGTGTGCTGACACGCCGCCTCATTCCGGCGGCCGGAGCCGAGGGTCTGGGGCGAGTCGCGCGGTTGCACGAGCAGCACGTGAAAACCCTCGCCGGGCTGCTGTACAGCGCGGGCACCGCCCTCATCGCGGTTGGCGCGATCCTTACGGCGCTGCCTGTGTTCGGCTTCAATGTCACGCCCCTTGCGGCCGCCGCGGGCCTGGCGAGCCTGGCATTCGGTTTCGGCGCTCAGCATCTGGTCCGCGATCTGATCAACGGCTTTTTCATTATCGTCGAAGATCAGTTCGTGGTGGGGGAAACCGTGCGGATCGGGACCGTGATCGGACGCGTCGAGCATCTGACGCTGCGCCGCACCGTGGTCCGGGATATTCAAGGCGCCGTGGTCAGCGTTCCCAACGGAGAAGTCACGCAGGTCGCAAATCTAAGCCGCGACTGGGGCCAGGTGTTCGTGGACATTTCCATTCCGCAGGAGTCATCGGCCGATGCGGCGCTCGCTGCTCTGGAGCGAGTGTGCGCCGAACTCAGGGCCGATGTTTCCTGGTCGCCGGTCCTGGTGGATGGGCCGCGGGCGCTGGGCGTGGATTCGTTCGGGCCGGCTGGAGCAACGCTACGGCTGCAGCTTCGCACCGTACCGGGCCGGCAGGATGACGCGGCGCGGGAGTTGCGGCGCCGGATTCAAAACCGCTTCGAGCAGGAACACATTCGATGGGGCGGAGTGCAGCGCGTGGAAATTGTGGGGAACGAGGTTCTCCAAAGCTTTGCCGCTCGTACGAATTCCTGAGGGGATCGCAACTGAAATTTGGTTATTCCTTTTGAGGGCCGTGAGAGGAGAGCTCCAGAGATGCGTGATGCGCTTCCTCATGCTCCGCCGCTCCCGCCATTATGGTGCGATTGCGCCCTTCTTCCTTCGCACGGTAAAGAGCCAGGTCGGCCATCTGCAGGATTTGATTCGCACTGTCCTCCGGCCAATCCGCGGTAGCAACCCCGCCGATGCTCATCGTCACTTTCACAACCCCCGAGGGTGTTTCAACGGGTGCCCTAAGAATCTCTTCGCGAAGCCGTTCGGCCTTATCCCGCGTTTCTAAACCATTGCACCCCGGCAGCAGGATCAAGAACTCTTCGCCTCCGTAGCGGCCCACGGCATCATAGGGCCGGACGTCCGTCTGCATTCTTTTTGTGACTTCCCGAAGAACGGTGTCTCCCGCAAGATGTCCATAGGTGTCGTTGACGGACTTGAAGTGGTCCAAGTCCGCGATCAGGAGGCCGAGGGAAAGACCCTCGCGCCGGGAGCGCCAGACTTCCTTGTCCAGCGTTTCCAGGATCGCTCCGCGGTTCCAAACTCCCGTGAGGATATCGTGCGTGGCCTTGAACCGCATGGCTTCACGGGCTTGGACGAGATTGTCTTCCAGCTCGAGCAGGCGCAGCCCCACTCGAATCCGGGCCTTGAGTTCCTGCGGGTTGAACGGCTTGGTCAAATAGTCATCGGCTCCGGATTCCAGGCCTTCCACCACGCTTTCCTTGGCGTCCTTCGCGGTCAACAGGAGAATGTAAGTGTAGGGATCGGGCCGCAGCTTCCGCAGGGCGCGGCAAACGTCGACGCCATTCTGGCCGGGCATCATCCAATCGAGCAGGGCCATGCGCGGGGCATCCGGAGATTTCAACTTTTCCCATGCGGCGTCGCCATCTTCGGCTGAGACCACGTCGTATCCCCACTTCCCGAGCAGGGCCTGAAGCATGCGCCGCGAAACCGATTCATCATCAGCGATGAGTATTCTCATTTCGCAACTCCCTGGCAGAGCTCGGCCAGTGCCGGGAGCAGGCGCTCCACGGCTCGTTCGACTTCCGCAAGACTTTTCTTCGCGGATTCCGCGTCCTTGCTTTTTGCGTCTTTTTCAAGCTGCAAGGCGGCGGCGGCCGTGGCCTTCGCCGATAGATTGCTCGCCGCTCCCTTGAGGGAATGCGCGGACCGCTCCAGCACGGCCATGTCGCCGCGTTCCAGGGCGTCGCGCAGGGCCGCGAGCAGTTTGGGCGCGTCTTCCTGGAAGAGATGGATCATTTCAGTAAGCAGTTCACGATCTCCCTCCACGCGCTCTAGCAAGGAAACACGGTCGATCAGTTCACTCGGTTCTTGAGAAATTTCCGTCATGGCGTTGCTCCCTCCCGATGCTTTCAGGCATCGCTCAATTTCGGCGAACAGGCCGGCAGGATGAATCGGCTTCGAAACGTATCCGTCCATTCCACTTGCGAGGTACTTCTCCTTGTCTCCTCGCATGGCATGAGCGGTCATCGCCAGGATGGGGATGTGCTTGCCTGAATTTTTTTCACGTACCCGAATCGCCGCGGTGGCTTCCATGCCGCCCATCTCCGGCATCTGGATGTCCATAAGCACGACGTCGAATCCGGGAATTCCGGCATTTTCCCAGGCCGCTAACGCTTCGCGGCCGGTGCTCGCGAGAAGGACGCGATGACCCGCTTTTTCGAGCAGCCGGATCGCGAGCATCTGGTTCACGGGATTGTCTTCGGAGAGCAGAATGTTCAGTGGCCGCCCCTTGGGTTTTTCTTGAACGCGGTCCGATGATTCGATCAATCGTTCCTCGACGGCCCCCAGCCCCAGCGCCGTCAGGATGGCGTCGAGCAGTTCGGACTGGCCGACGGGCTTGGTGAGGTACTGCTTCACGCCGAGTTCGCGGCATCGCGCCGTGTCCACAAGATGGCGGTTTCCGGAAAGCAACATGATGACCGAGCCGGCGAGTCCCGGATTATCTTGAATTCGCTGCAAGACCTGGAATCCGTCGACTTTTGGCATGAGCGCATCCAGTAAAACGACTGGAAATGCGCGGCCGGCTCTTTGCGCGGCTTCCAATTGCTCCAGGGCTGTGGCGCCGCTGTCAACCAGAGTCGGGTTCATGCGCCAGTTCGTCAACATCTCCGAGAAAATTGCGCGGTTTACGGGGTTATTGTCCGCGACGAGGACGTTCAGTCCGGGCAGAGATTGTCCGGCGATTCGTTCCTGGTCCGACGCGGCCGCGGTTCCTTGCTGGAACTTGCAAGTAAAATGAAACGTGCTGCCCTTTCCGACTTCGCTTTCCACCCAGATACGGCCGCCCATGAGTTCCACGAGCTGGCGCGAAATCGTGAGGCCCAGGCCCGTCCCGCCAAAGCGGCGCGTCGTGGACCCGTCGGCCTGGGCGAAGGATTCAAAGATCACGTGCTGCTTCTCGAGCGGAATTCCCATGCCGGTATCCGAAACGGAAAGGTGCAGACGCACTTCGTCGCCGGCACGTTCTTCGAGTTCCGCATCCAGGATGACGTTTCCCTCTTCGGTGAATTTGATGGCATTGCCGACCAGGTTCACGATGAGCTGACGCAGCCTCGTGGGGTCTCCGATCAGGAACTTCGGCACGCTGGGCGACACGCGCGCGCATATCTCCAGGATCTTCTGGTCCGTCCGCTGGGCCAGCGTCTTCAAGGTATCCCTGAGCAAATCTCGTATATCAAATTCGGTTTTCTCCAGTTCGAGCTTGCCCGCTTCAATTTTGGAAAAATCCAAAATGTCGTTGATGACGTGCAGGAGACTATCGGCGGAAGATCGGACCAGGCTGAGATAATTCGTCTGCTCGGCCGTGAGAGAGGTATCGAGCGCCAGCTCCGTCATTCCGATGATGCCGTTCATCGGCGTGCGGATTTCGTGGCTCATGTTGGCCAGGAATTCGCTCTTGGCGCGGCTGGCGGCCTCGGCCGCCTCCTTGGCCTCGAGCAGAGCCGCTTGCGCGCGCTTGCGCCCGGTGATGTCCAGGAACGTCACGACCGCCCCGACGGCCTCGCCCTCCTTGCGGATGGGGTAGGCCCAGTATTCCACCGGAAAACTCGTGCCATCCGCGCGCCAGAAAACTTCTTCGTCCGAGTGAATCCCTTCGCCCCGGCGCAACGAATTGAAAATCTGGCAGTCCGCTGCCGGGTAGGGAGTTCCATCCGCATGCGTATGGTGCATCTGCCCGTGCATATCCCTCCCCAACAAGGTGTCTCCCCTTTCGTGGCCCAGCATTCGAATTGTGGCCGGATTGCAAAACGTGCATTTTCCGTCCCGATCGATTCCATAGATCGCCTCGGCGGTGGAGTCCAGAAGCAGCCGGATTCGCCCCTCGCTTTCATGCAACGCTTCCTGGGCGCGCTGGCGGTCCGCCACTTCCTGTTCCAATTCGGCTGTGCGCTCGTCCACGCGGCGCTCCAAATCTTCGCGGGCGTGGCGCAACTCGCTGTTGCGAATCTGAATCTGCCCGAGCATCTCGTTGAAGCCGTCGATCAGGACGCCGACTTCGTCCTCCGAATGCTTTCCCGCCCGAATGGAATAATCCCGGGTGCTGGTAACCATTTTCGTGGTCCAGGCCAGCTCCAGGATGGGATTCGAGATGGGGCGTTGCAGGTGGCCCGCCATCGCATACGCTCCCAGGGAGACCACGGCGACGATCAGAGCGAAAAAGAACAAATACCCAACCAGGAGCTGTTTGTATTCGACCGTGTCCCCTTCCAGGAACACGGTGCCCACTTTCTCGCCCTGAAAATTGATCGTCTGGAAGATCAAGACGCGATTGGAAGTAAACCGGCTGGATTCGCTTTCCACCGACGGCGCGGAATATTTATTCGCCGATGCCCCGCGGTGATAAACGGCAAAGGGCTTGCCGTCGCGGTCGTAAATGACAGCCGAGAGAATGTGCGGCTTGGCCGCAAGGGCCCGCAGGATGTCCTGAGCGGAATTGGGATCTTTGAAGGCAAGCGGCGCCGTGCTGTTCGTTCCCAGAATATTCGCGAGGGCGTTCAAGTCCTCCAGGCGCAGTTCCTTGAATCGATACACGCCGTATTCCGCGAACCCGGTGCCGGCCGCGCACAGCGCCACGAACGTGTTGATCATGATGACCAGCGTGAGCTTGCGTCGCAGCGATAGTTTGCGGGTCCATTGCATTTTAGTTATTCGGACCTCGTTCCGTTCCCGTCACTACGCGGGCGAGCGACAATAGCTTTGAGCTGACTTTCAAACGCGCGTGGCTGGTGGCGCCCACGTCAATGGCCACTCGCACGCGGGCGTCCTCCACCACAAACTGAATCATTCCCCCCGCGCCGATGAAATTGTCCATGTCCGCTACCGTCAGGACGCTGGATCCTTGCAAAACAGTGAGGATGGACGGGAGGCGTTTCTTTTCCGATTCGCTGATGAATAAAACATTGCAGCCGCGCGGATTGTCTGCGTCCTGAAATTTTTTGACCAGCAAGTCGCGGCCCAGCACATTTTTCCCATCGGCGAGCCGCGCCAATTCGTCGGCGATGGGGCTGTCTCCGACAAATCCGATCACCCACTTCCCATGGGGATCGGAGGCCGGATCGTCGGGCCATTCCACAAATTTCAAGAAGTTGAATAAATAGGCCGCCTTGACTTGAAATTCGGTCGGGGATTGGTCCGCGCCAGCGGCGCGATCCACAATCGGAAAATGTGCGGCCAGCAGCAGCGCGGCAAGGCATGCGAACCGCCACCCGCGCGCATGCCAGCGAGGATTCGAATTGTATGGCAGCGCCAGACAATGAGCTGTTGGTGTTGTGCTCCTTTTTGACCGCACTTTTATCCCGTTAGAGATCCCCATCTAAGGCTGACCGGTCCTACCCGATACGGGCTCGTGCATGCCGTCCTCGCAGGGAAGGCTGAAACTATGCAAGCGTTTCGAAGCACGGTTCGAACGCATGGAACCTTGGGCCCCGCAGAATTGTTACCCGCGCCCTGCATGGCTTCTTTCAATTGCCGCCTTCCTTGCCATTTCCTCCCACTACTTTCGCCAAACTTAATAACTTGGAACTCATTTTCAGTCTGGCCCGGCCCGTTGCATCCACATTGATCGCAAACCGGACACGGCCGTTTTCATTCAGAAACTGAATCATCCCTCCCGCATCGAGGAACCCCGCGGTGTCGGACACGGTGAGGACGCTCGATCCACGCAAGCCGGACAGAATCATGGGGAGTCTTTTTCTTTCCGATGCGCTGATGAAAAGGATGTGAGCGCCGCGCAAATCTTCGCCGGCGTGATAGATGCGAATGACGAGATCGCGGCCTTGCACCGTTTTGCCGATGACCACCTGCGGCAGCGCGTTCCCGAACGGGTCTTCACCAACCACGCCGATGACAATGGGCGCTAGCGGATCCGCAAACGATTCATCGGGCCATTCCACGAACTTGAGAAAATTGAACAGGTAAGCAGCTTTGACCTGATATTCAGAGAGAGCATCCTGCGCATGTATCTGCAAGGCGTCCACAAGGTGGATGGAGAGCAACAAGGCTAGCAGGGCCGCAATGGAGCATAACTTCCGCAGCGAGGACCGCGTTTCGATGCGCGTGATATCGCAATCCCGTTTGGTTTTCATGGCACCTAAAATCTCCAGGTCACTTTCACGTATGCGCTGCGCCGGATCTGACTGGATTGCAGCGCCCCGTCCACGTCTTCGAATTCCAGATGATGGTCTCGCAATAAATTCTGACCCACTAGGCTAAGGGTGGTTTGCTCCCAGGGTTTCCAAGTGAGTCCAAAGTCCAGCCGGGTGTAGGTGGGGATCGTCACATTCGAGAGCGGCCCCTGGTGATCGAGTTGGCTGACCTCATAGGCTGCGGCATCCAAAGCCAAACTTTTCTGCAGGTCGAAGTGCGAGCGAAGTTGCGCAGCGTGATCCGGTACAGCGCCTTCTACAAACGGACCCGTTACGGTGTCGGCGCTCGAGGGATCGGTGTGCATGTGAAGCTGCTCGAACGTGTATCCGGGACTGAGCGTCCAGCGATCCGTTACTTTCCAGTTCGCCGTGATCTCCAGTCCATGCGTCTCCCCATGCATCAAGTTCTCGTACATTAGCGGAATGACCAGATGAGCTGGAGCAGGCGTGGACTCGGCAAAGGGCGTGCCTGGCTCCGTGGTTTGAAGATTGTCGTAATCGTTGTAGTACGCGGCAAGATCAATGGAAAGGCGGTTGCCCAGAGCAGTCCGATACCCCAACTCGTAAGCAATCAGCCGTTCGTCCTGGTATTGCGGATTGCCGTACAGCCGGAGCAGTTCGGGGACGCCGCCGGGGCCGGTCCCGATATCCCCGATATTCAGGACTAGGTTGGTATCGTTGCGGGAGGGAGCCCGCAAAGCGCGGGAAACGGCAAGCCAGAGCATGTGGCGGGCGTTGGGCGCCCAAGCCATCCGGATGCTGGGCATGAATTCGAACCCGGTGTAATCGTTGTGCTCCAGCTTCATACCTCCAGTCAGATATAGCCGGTCCGGGACCAGGGCGATTTCGTCCTGGAAAAATTCGTCGAATACCTGGTGAGTACTGCTCGCGGGGTTCATGGCAACCGTTAGACTCCCCAGGATGAGGTCCGTTGTGTAGCGGTAACCCGCGCCCCAGACAACGTCTTGACGTGCTCCCAGCGCAATGTGGTGCTGGAAACCGATGTCCACTGTGTCCCGCGTCTCTGGATTCTGCGGATCGTCCCGCTTGTGGCGGTCAAACGAAACCTGCAAGTTGGTCTCAGACCGGTCCGAAAACGCATGGTTCCAGGCCGACTCGATGGAACCGTTTCCCAGGTTGATCTGTTCGCTCTCAGCCACGAACCCGGGCGACGTAACCGAAGGCAATACGAAGCCGAGTTCGCCTTCCCGCCCAGTCACGATGTCGCCTTCCACCATCAGGGAGTCTTTCGACGACAAGGCGCTGTCCATCCGGAATCCGCCGCGCAATTGGTGCCAGCCGTCCGCGCCATTCTGGCCGTTGAGGTCCAGCAGATTCGCCCGGTTAAAATACTTTGCGTAGACACGGTAGTCCGTCCCCTGTTTCACCTCTCCGCCGTATTGAACCATTCCGCCTTCTTGATCGATATTTCCGCCCTCGGCTACAACCAACCCTCCGCGCGTTTCGGACGCCTTCTTGGTTAAAATATTTATGACGCCGTCCACCGCGTTCGCTCCCCAAACCGTTCCGCCAGGACCTCGAATCACTTCAATCCTTGCAATGTCCTCAAGAGGAAAATCCAGGACCGTGTCCCAAAAAACGCCCGCGAAAGTGGAGGTGTAAACGACCCGCCCGTCGATCATCACCAGCAGCTTATTGCTGAACTGTTGATTAAATCCGCGCGCGCTGATGGCCCAGGTGCTTCCGTTGATTTGCGCGACGTTCATCCCCGGCACCATCCGCAGCACGTCGGGAATGTTGGTGGCGCCGGAGCGGCGAATGTCTTCCTGTGTGATCACGAAAATCGCCGCGGCTGTCCGCGAAAGTTTCTGCTCCTTCTTCGATGCGGAAGTCACCTTGACGTTCATCAAGTCTTCGATATTCAGTGTGGTCAGGTCCACGCCCGAACCCGTACCGTGGTCAGATTTCTGTGCCAACAATGGAGCGCAAAAAAGAAGAAGAGTCAGGGAAGCGCTCATAAGCTTTGACTGTCTTCTCATTATTCAGCGCTTTCCTCTCCTTCCCGATTGCGACGCAACGAAATTGGAATCAAAGTTGAAGCCTGCTCCCCAAAACTAATGCCCCAAACGTTCGGAGTTCTTCCGAGGTGATCCCCTCAATGCAATTGCATTGCTCCTGCCAAATGGCAATCACCGGTTATGAGCTAAACTGCTTTATTTCAAAGAACTGCAAGATTAGAAGCAGTTAACGAGAGGGTGTTTTCAGCGGGGAGTCCCGAATCGGCCCTGGGCGCACCGGATTGGCTCACTTTGGGGCAACACGGGTGGAGGGACGGATACGAAGGGCAAAGGAAATAGAATCATTTCATCCGGGCTCCACTTGTTTTCTGAACGCCCCGGCATGGCCCGGGAGTGGAGTCGGCCGGGGCCACGAGCATTCCAGCCTACTAGGGTGTGGCTTTTCTTGCGCCCTCGTCCGGCTCCCAAATCACCTTGAAAACCACCGACCTGCGGATATCTCCCCCTAGATAGGACTGTGGGATTGCTTCCTGGTGCCGGTCCTGTTGCAGGTTTCTCCCCCAAACTGAGAACGTGAATCCATGGATCGGCTTTGTGGACATGCCTATATCCACGCGATTTAGCGTCGGCAACTGATGGGAAATCGCATCGTTGTAGAAGTACGAAGCATCGAAGTTCACGAAGTGGGTTAAATCCAGCTTGGACTGGACATTAACTTCGTGCGACGGATTGTCCGTGACGGCAGGGTAACCCGTTCCGGGAGGCGAGGCTCCGCGCAACTCTGTAATCCCCGCGGATAAGGTCCACCGGCGAACGGGCGTATATTTCGCGAAGAGTTCCAGGCCGTGAGTTTGCGCTCCTCCCTGTTCATTGATCACGTGTACAGGAACGTCGATAAAAAATGGCGATGGATTGACGATTGGCGCCCCTGGCGCACCGAGGCCGGCGAGGCCATCGTAGTCGTTGTAGTAGGCTGTCGCATCGAACGACAATTTCTGGCTCCACTCGTACCGGTATCCCACCTCGTAGGCGTGAAGGATTTCGGAATCCACGCTCGAATCGCCGGAATAAAGGAGGAATTCCGGAGGCGGAGGCGAAGGATTAGTCTGCGTGATGCGGTCGAGGAGGCCCTCGTCGATGCGATTGGGCGTGCGCACCGCGCGCGATGCCGCAGCCCAGAGAGTGTTCTTTTTGTTCGGCGTCCATACCGCGCGAACCTGGGGCTGGTATTCGAATCCGGTGTAGGGATTGTGCTCGAACTTCGAGCCGGCGATCAGCCGGAACTTATCCGGCGCCAACATGACGTCATATTGCAGAAACGCACTGTAGGTTGTGTCGCGGCGGTAGGGCGGCTCAATACTGAGAGTAAACGTTTCGTACCATGTGCCCCCGGTGGTCAGAATCGATCCGCCCCATGTAAGCGTATGACGGGGGGTAATGGAATAACGGTGCTGGAATTCGACATCGCAGGTATTGCGATACTCTGTTTCAGTCCCACTAATCCGGTCCGTCCAGTCGCAGTAGCCCATTGCATCCGTATTGGACCGATCGTTGAAGGAATGCTTCCATTCGCCGAGGACGTGCCCGCCCTTCACTACTCCGCTGATATCTTCTAGTGTGGCCACGGCCGAAGTGGGCATGAAGATTGGCGCAACATCGCGAATTCTTCCTGAGTAACTTTCGCCGTCGAATGTCACGGTGTCTTTCTGCGAGGGAGACCAATCGAAGCGCATTCCTCCTTGCGTGATGCTCCACGCGTCGTAGTTCTCCGCGCCAGACGCGTCAACGGTTGGCAGCCAATCGTTACTCGTCCCGAAAATTCGGTATGCGAAGTTGTCTCCAATCTTTCCGCCAAAGCGTACGCGGCCGGCATAGCCTTCATTCAGTCCGGCGGAGGTCGTCACCTGCAGGCCCTGAGTCTTCGCCGCGTCCTTGGTGATGATATTGATCACTCCGTTCATCGCATCCGCGCCCCACAACGTTCCGGCCGGCCCGCGAATCACTTCGATCCGGTCGATGTCTTCCAGGGGAGGGTCCTGAACGTCCCAGAAGACGCCGCCAAAAGTCGGCGAATAGACGAGCCTGCCGTCGACCAGCACCAGCATCTTGTCGTTGTACTCATTGCTGAATCCGCGCGCCGTCACCAGCCAAACATGGGAACTCTGCTGGACAACGTACAGTCCCGGCACCGTGCGCAACGCATCCGGAACCGAGGAGAATCCCCCGCGGCGGATATCTTCCCGGTGATCACGAAGATGGCCGCTGGAGCCGCGGACAGGCTCTCCGCTTTCTTCGAAGCCGAGGTCACCTGGATGTTCATGAGATCCTCGATGCTGATCGAAGTCAGGTCTACTGGTTTTGCGGGACCTTGCGCTGGCTCTTGTGCGGCCACACCCATCGAAAGAGCAGACATTGCCAGCAAGCAAGCGAGCCATTTCATTGCTTGTCCTCGTCTATACAAGCGAACCCCATCTCTCCTGAATGCTGGCTAAAGGGCACAATGCAGGTAGCTGAACGCACCTGCCCTCGGTCAGGTATGCACATCGGTTTCCAAATAAGAGCGAGACTCAACAAGGGACCCATTTGTTTTCAATCGAGTAGAGGATTAGAAAGAACCAATGATGGAACTCTGGCAAGTCCCCGCCCAGATTGGTCCTTGCGAGTTTCGAACTGGCCGAAAACTGGAGCCGCTTTCAAGGCCCGGGCGCAAAATGCAGAACCTCTGGGAGCGGACGACTGACCGCTGCCATGATCTTTGCGCTAGTATCTATGCGCGCCTTCGGAACTCCGGCTCCGGCGGGACGCGCGCTTCAAAACGAAGTGGGATTGGAGTGAGGCCATGGCCGCCTGGTTCGAGATTGTAGGAAGCGTGGCAGCGGCATGCACGACGCTATGCTGGCTGCCGCAATCGGTGAAAATTATTCGCGAGAAGAGAACCGACGGCATCTCGCTCATCACGCAGAGCGTGTTTACGCTCGGTACCGCGCTCTGGGCGACCTACGGTTTGCTCTTGAATAACCGGCCCGTCCTGTACGCCAACAGTGTGACACTTGTATTCGCGCTGACCATTTTGATTCTGAAACTTCGCTATCCCTAGTTCACATTTTTACGAGATTCGACGGCGGGCACAAAACGAAAGAACAAGGTGCTATTACCCTGACCCAATGCGATCGGTATGGGCGCACAATCACCTAACAATGTCCCCCGGGAACGCCATTCCTCTGAATGGCGTTGCCGCCGCGTTGTGGAGATTGGCGTTCCCGGAGATCAACTGCGCCGCCAGCGTCCCTTGGGAATAATTTTCTTCCCTTGGTTTATTTGCCGGCAGGGGCATCTTCGTTATATCGGGCAAAACCCCCGATGGATTTCACTCGGCCATTCTGTTTTCGGTTTAATGCAGTTTATCGGAAACTGAAGATTTCCCTGAAAAGGGACCTGATTTCGTGAAAGCCATACCCTGCCGAAAGCTCCAGGGCGGAATCACTGATCGCGACTGTGGACCTCAGGACTGGGTTCTGGGCCGTTGTTTGTGTTTGTTTGGGTGGCTGGGCCGTTTGTACTGTCTGGGTGCGTACGTTTGCCGTTCGGAGAGACTGAACGATCTGTTCTGTCTTGGTGTGTGCCTTTGCTGCTTGGTGAGATTGGACGGGATTATTCATGGATCGTCGCTTCACCTCGCAGGATTGCATCGGCGCATGGCGAAGCGACTTTAGAGGAAAAGTCCCTTTTAATTTTAAATTTAGAAAACGGGGAACGATGGCCTGTTCAAGCCCCGCCGGGAGTCGCTCCCGTGGTCCTCGAAGCGAAGGCCGCGCGGGCGCTACATGGGGAAATGAATCCGTCTACGGAAAGGAAACAAAGCCGACAATTTTGGAGGCGCGGGTCGGATTTGAACCGACGAATGGAGGTTTTGCAGACCTCTCCCTTAGGCCTCTTGGGTACCGCGCCGAAACTATGGAGTATAGCGAATCTGGCCTTCACTTGTCAGGGGCTGCGCGGTCGCCTGCCGATCTAACGGGAAGCCATGGGCATGAGACTTGCGCTTCGCGAATGAAACGCGCGGATTCCTCGGGCGGCGTGGGGCAAATATAGAATCCCGTGCCCCACTCGAAGCCCGCCACTTTGGTGAGCTTGGGAATGATCTCGATGTGCCAGTGGTAATGCTCGCTGGTTTCCTCGCCGATGGGCGAGGTGTGAATCATCAGGTTGTAAGCGGGCCGGTCCAGCACCACGTCGAGGCGCGAGAGATTGTCCTTGAGCACCTTGGCCAGCCCCGCATAGATCAGGCTCTGATGATTCTCGAACGCCGAAGCGTGCTGCTTGGGCAAAATCCACATCTCAAACGGGAAGCGCGGCGCATAGGGGGCGATGGTCACAAATAATTCCGTCTCGCCGATCACGCGCACGCCCGAATCCTGTTCCTGCCGGATCATGTCACAGAAGATGCAGCGCTCTTTTTCGAAGTAATAGTGGCGCGAACTGTCCACTTCCTCGCGCACGCGCTTGGGAACGATTGGCAGGGCGATCAATTGCGAGTGAGGATGCTCGAGCGATGCGCCGGCGGCTTCACCGTGATTTTTGAAAATTAAAATATAGCGGAAGCGCCGGTCGTTTTTCAGGTCCAGCATGCGGTCGCGGAAGGCCCAAAGCACGTCTTCGATTTGCTTTTCAGTCATCGTCGCGAGAGTGCTGCGATGGTCTGGCGTTTCGATGATGACCTCGTGCGCGCCGACGCCGTTCATCCGGTCGAAGAGCCCTTCGCCTTCCCTGTCCAGGTCTCCCTCGATTCCCAGCGCGGGGAATTTGTTTGGAACGACGCGCACTTGCCAGCCCGGCGTGTTCGGCCCGCTCCCGTTGCGCCCGTACTGGAGAACTTCGGGCGGCGTCTTCGATTCATGGCCGTAACAAAACGGGCAGATGCCGATTCCCTTGATCTCGACGCTCTCGCGCAGAAAATCCGACGGCCTCTTGGCTCGATCCGTCGAAATAATGACCCATCGTCCAGTGATGGGATCCTTTCTTAACTCGGGCAACGCTTCCTCCTGGCCGGTAAGACCACACACTTTAACATCGGACGCCGCTGAAAAAGGCTTATTTTATGCCTGACCGGCCCGGCAAGTCTTGCGGAACAATTCCAATTCTTATTGGGCGGAAAAAGCGCCCTTGTGGAGGCGCACGACGGGTCGCTGGCCGGGCGGAGCTTCAATCGCGAGAATATCAAATCGGAATGGTGCGCTGCTGGCGCGGTACTCGCGGACAAATTGCCGGGCCATTCGCGAGAGGTGCTGCTGCTTTCCGGCCGTCACCGCATCTTCGGGCGAACCAAACTCGTCGCTGGTGGATGTTCGCGTTTTCACTTCGACGAAAGCGAGGGTATCGCCATCGTATCCGACGAGATCGATTTCGCCTTTGACGCCGCGATAGGTGAAGTTTCGCGCAATCATGACGTAACCGTTGCGGCGCAGATACCAGTAGGCGTACGTCTCGCCGCGGACGCCAGTTTGCCTCGCCTTGCGGCCCGCCGCTGCCGAGCGCGCCGGCGGAGCAGACGATTCAGCGAGGCCCTTACGTGCGGCCCAATTCACCAAGCCGAACACGGCGCGCGCTAAAATCGGCACAGCTCACTCCTGTTTTTCTCTGTGACCTCTGTGTTCTCTGTGTTGAATGCCTTGCTTTACACGCGAAAAATCTTTTAACACACAGGGCACAGAGAACGCAGAGAAAACTGAACCAAGAGAATTTCTGATCCTACGCCGACTTCTCCACTTCGCTGATGCATGCTTCCAGCGTTTGCGCTGCGAAAGCAGCCTGTTCTTCATCGATCACCAACGGCGGGGCAATGCGGATTGTGTTCTCGCCGGCGCCGAGCAGGAGCAGGCCCTTCTCGAATGCCAGGTCCACGATCGCTTCGCGGAGATCTCCGGCGCGCTCCTTGGTTTTCTGATCGCGCACGATCTCGACGCCGATCATCAGGCCTTTTCCGCGCACATCGCCGACGATTCGATGCCGCGCGGGCCAATCGGCCATGCGGCCCAGAAGAAATCCGCCGACGCGCCGCGCGTTCTCAATGTATTGCGACTCCAGCAAATCCATTGTTGCAAGCGCCGCAGCGACGCTCACCGGATTGCCGCCGAAAGTCGAGGCATGTGCGCCCGGCTTCCAGTCCATCAGGCTTGCGCGCGCAATCGTCGCGGAAAGCGGCATGCCCGAAGCGATGCCCTTGGCTACGCAGAGAATGTCCGGCTCGATTCCGGCGTGGTCGCAGGCCCACCATTTCCCCGTGCGTCCCATGCCGCTCTGCACTTCGTCGCACACGAGAAGGATTCCATGCTTGCGGCAAATGCGTTGCAACTCGACGAGAAATTCTTTTGGCGCGGGAACGTATCCGCCCTCGCCTTGAATCGGCTCGATGAAAATCGCCGCCACTTCCTCGGGATCGACCAGGCGCTTGAAGATTTCGCGCTCCAGAAACGTCGCCGATTCGACGCAAGTGCAAGGGGAGGGATTGCCGTACGGGCAGCGATAAGAATTCGGATAGGGAATGTGAAACACGCCGGCCAGCAACGCGCCGAATCCCTTGCGCTGGATGGCTTTGGACGCAGTGAGCGAAAGCGCTCCGAGAGTGCGCCCGTGAAAGCAGCCATGAAACGCGATGATCTTGTCGCGGCGCGTGTGGTATCGCGCCAGCTTGATGGCCGCTTCGATCGCTTCCGTGCCCGAGTTGCCGAAATAAACTTTCTTCGCCTCTTTGCCGGGAGCCACGGCGGAGAGCCGCTCCGCCAGTTCCACGAGCCCCTGGTAATAAAAATCCGTGCAGGAAATGTGGATCAGTTCCGCGGCCTGCTTCTGAATCGCGTCCACAACGCGGGGATGGCAATGGCCTGTCGAGACCACGGCGATTCCCGCGGCAAAATCCAGGAACATGTTGCCATCCACATCCTCAACTATCGCGCCTCGGCCCGATTTCGCCACGAGTGGGTAGCCGCGCGTGTAGGAAGGCGAAACGAATTGCGCGTCGCGAGCGATCACTTCCCTTGCCCTCGGACCGGGAAGCGGCGTCAACAATAAGGGCAATTTGGCTTCGCTCGTCATCGCGCCCACTGATTTTTCCACGAACGTCCTCCAGCGGGTGTGGTTCGGTCCCATGACCCGGACTGCGCGGATCGCTTGCATCCCTGTCCAGGACCGTGGATCACAAGATCGAAGGAGAGGGACCTGATACTAATTTACGCCGAAGGAGGCTGGCCGTCGAGAAGAGGCAATCAGGAAATGTTTACGCTTCGGAATCGCCCGGATTTACGTGCGTTTCAGTAGAACAGGCTTCAGCCTGTTTGGTTTTGGAGTGGAGCTAGAGCGAAAATCTAAACCAGACAGGCTGAAGCCTGTCCTACTTGCGCTTCCAGCGGACGCCGCCGTCGCGGGAGTCTTCGAGAATGATTCCGCGCTCGGCAAGCTGGTCGCGAAGGCGGTCGGAAGCCGCAAAATCCCGGCGCTTCCTCGCGGCTTGGCGCTCGGCGACGAGGACTTCCACTTCGGCGTCGCTCAGCGCCGCGGAACCTTGGCTGATTCCAAGCAGGCGGAGCTTTTCCGCGTCGTCATCGCGCAGCACGGCAAAGATCGCGTCGAAAGTTTCCATCGCGTCGAGCACGGGCGCGGCGTCGCCCTGGCGGAACTCGCCGCGGTCCATGGCCGTGTTGATGTCGCGCACCAGATCGAAGATTGCCGCGAGCGCCTGTGCGGTGTTGAGATCGTCCGCGAGGCCGCGATCGAACTCGTCCTTCGCTTTTGCGGCGCGCTCCGCAATCGCTGGAGAAGATCCTTCCGGAAATTTCTCAGAGCGAAGGCGCGAAGCAAAATTCCTCAGACGCTCCACCGAACTCGCCGCGCCCTGCAAACTCTCCGGCGCGAAATTCAATTGGCGGCGATACGGCACGGAGGCCAGCAAGAATCGAATCGCAGACGGCTTGTGCCCGTGGGAAAACAGTTCGCGCAATGTCGCGAAGTTCCCCAGGGATTTTGACATTTTTTCGTGATCCACCAGCAGGTGCTCCGCATGGAGCCAGTAGCGCACGAACGTTTTTCCTGTGGCCGCTTCGGCTTCGGCAATTTCATTTTCGTGATGCGGAAAGGTTAGATCGACCCCGCCGCTGTGAATGTCGAGCGTGTCGCCCAAATACTTCAGGGCCATGGCGGCGCACTCGATGTGCCAGCCGGGGCGCCCTGGTCCGATCGGCGTCTCCCAGAAATGCTCGCCGGGCTTCGGCGCCTTCCACAACGCGAAGTCGCGCGCATTGTCCTTATCGTAGCGATCCATGTCCACGCGCGCGCCGGTCTGCATCCCCGCGACGTCAATTTTTGAAAGTTTCCCGTAGCCCGGAAATTTCGCGATGCGGTAATACGTCGAACCCTCGCTCGTGTAGGTGAAACCTTTGGCGGTGAGGCGCTGGATCAGCTTCACCATGTCGTCGATATGCTCGGTGGCCCGCGCGACATGTTCGGGCGGCTCCAGATTCAAGGCGCGCCGATCGTCCAGATACGCTTGAATGTATTTGTCCGTATATTCGCGAATGCTGACGCCCGCCGCGGCCGATTTCTGAATGATGCGATCGTCCACGTCGGTAAGGTTCATGACCTGAATGACGCGGAACCCTTTCGACTTCAAATATCGCCGCAGAACATCCTGAAAAACAAACGTGCGAAAATTGCCAATGTGAGCGAAATCGTGGACCGTGGGTCCGCAGGTGTACGAGCGCACCTCGCCTGCCACCAGCGGGACAAACGGCTCCGTCTGGCCGGACATCGTGTTGTGGAACCGGATCTCCGTCTTCGTGGTCCGGTCCCCGCTGCTTAGAGTAGGCTGTGCGCTCATGGCAAACGCGTCATTTTAACCGACGCGCGCGGATGTAGCAAAAGGTCTGTTGGGAGGCAGGACACGCAAGCCCAGTAAAGGCAAGTATCGGTAGTGGGTCAGTTCCAGATGAAGCCTTCTCTTCCCAGAAAGTGGCTCCGGAGTCTATCGCTTATGCGCTTGGGCGTAGTCGATGGCGAACTGTTTGAGGGTCGGGCTGGTCATGCCCAGCGCGGTCGCTTCCTTGGCGGCGCGGTCGACATCCCAGTGATCGACGACCAGCCGCTTGATAAACCACATCGTAGCCGCGCGCCCGCCGCCCGCGCAGTGAATGAACGCCGGGTCGCTGCCTTTCGCGGTAATCGCATCCAGAAACTTGTCGGCTACAGCGGGATCGGGCGCGGTGCTGCTGAATGGGATGGAATAGTAGCGAATATCGGCGGCCTTCGCGGCAGCTTCTTCCTCGGGAAGGTTCGCGCCGTCCTCGCTCGGCTGCCGCAGATTGATGATCGATGCGAATCCGAATTTCTTGATTTCGGGTACCGCAGTGGCTTTGATCGCTCCAGAGCAGGCAACCGTCGTCTCGAGGCGATGGAAGTTGGTAATGCCATCGACCGTTTCCTTGGTAACCTCCTGCGCCCGGACCGGCGTCGCAGCCAGCCAGGCACCTGAAATCAAGGCCGCCGCAATCAGGAATTGTGATTTCATGGAAAACCTCCTCTAAAGGAAACTGCATTATCCAATGAAAGGGTCTGATAAAGCTAGTCTTGCGTCTCTCAGATGACCCGAGTTTCTCAGAGGGAGGCATGCAGGGGTAGGCTTTTAGTGGCACAGGCTTCAGCCTGTGGGTTTTGGTCCTTGCAAAGCCGAAAACCCACAGGTTGAAGCCTGTGCCACTTAGAATCCCTTCAGTCCCTCGTGAATCGCACTAATTTGTGTCCTTCGGAAGTGATGGCTATAATAAGAGTGTCTACTTGGAACTGAGCTCATGCCAAACTCATGATCGTTCCCGCACAAATCGAAAGCCCGGCCTCCCTGGCGCACCTCGATCTCGAAAAGGAGATTGTGCGCCTGAAGAGCGAGATGAATGCCGTGATCCTGGCGCACTACTACCAGGATTCGGAGATTCAGGACCTCGCGGATTTTGTGGGCGATAGCCTGCAGCTCTCCCAAAAAGCGGCGGCCACCGAGGCGGACGTCATCGTCTTTGCGGGAGTGCTGTTCATGGCCGAAACGGCCAAGATCCTGAACCCGACCAAGCCCGTTCTGCTCCCTGACTTGAAGGCGGGCTGTTCGCTGGCGGATGGTTGCCCGGCCGCGCTATTTAAGGCATTTCGCGACCGGTACCCTGATCACGTGTCCATCACGTACATCAACTGCAGCGCCGAGGTCAAAGCGCTGAGCGACATCATCTGCACCTCAAGCAACGCCGAGAAAATTATTCGCCAGATTCCGCCGGAGCAACCCATCTTGTTCGCTCCGGACCAGCACCTCGGGCGCTTCCTAATGAAGAAAACGGGACGCGAACTGACGCTTTGGCCGGGCAGCTGCATGGTTCACGAAATGTTTTCCGAGAAGAGCCTGGTGCAGCTGAAGGAACGGCACCCGGAGGCTCTGGTCCTGGCGCATCCGGAGTGCCCGGAAGCGGTTCTGCGCCATGCCGACTATGTGGGTTCGACCACCGGAATCCTGACCTTCGCGACGCATAACCCGGCGGCGGAATTTATCGTGGCCACCGAAAGCGGCATCCTGCACCAGATGGTAAAGGCTTGCCCGGAGAAAACTTTCATTTCCGCTCCCGGCGAAGGCGGATGCTCCTGCAGCGAATGTCCCCACATGAAGCTGAACACGATGGAAAAGCTTTATCTTTGCATGCGCGACCGGAAACCGGAAATCACGCTTGAGGAAGGTCTGCGCCAGCGCGCTTTGAAACCGATTCTCCGAATGCTGGAGATGAGTTAGCCTTCCTTCATCCCCCATGTCCCCTTTACTCGACGCGTCCGCATGCCACAATTTGTTGCGGTCTTTTCTCGCCGAGGATATTGGCGCCGGCGATATCACTACCGAAACGATGGTCTCCGCATTGCAGCGCGGGCGCGGCGAAGTGATTGCCAAATCGCCGCTGGTCCTTGCGGGGATTGAGCTGTTCGCCGAGGTTTTCCGTCTCCTGGACCTCACAGCCACGGTGGAAATCATCTCCCACGACGGCGAAGAACTTACGGCGGGAAGAGTTCCGGCACGTGTAAATGCCTCAGCGCGCGCGCTGTTAACGGGCGAGCGTGTAGCTTTGAATCTTTTGCAGCGGCTCAGCGGGGTCGCAACGCTCACCCGCCGGTTTGTCCGCGCGATTGAAGGCACCCAAGCGGAAATTTTGGACACGCGAAAAACTACGCCCGGCTTGCGCGCCCTCGAAAAATACGCGGTCCGTGTCGGCGGCGGCAAAAACCACCGCAAGGACCTGAGCGAAGCCGTGCTAATCAAGGAGAATCATATTCGCCTGGCGGGAGGGGTTTCCGCCGCGCTTACGGCGGCGCAAGCAGCCAAAGGCCGCGTCGCGTGGATTGAAATTGAAGTCACGAATCTGGACGAATTGCTCGCCGCGCTGGCCCACAACCCCGATGTCATACTGCTCGATAACATGAGCCCATCGCTCGTGCGTCAGGCCGTCGAAGCGGTGCGCAAGCATTCCGCGCCGAACAAGATTCGGACCGAAGCATCCGGAGGAATCACGCTCGATAACGTGAGAGAATTCGCGGAAGCCGGCGTGGACTGGATTTCCGTGGGCGCGCTGACGCACTCTGCTCCGGCCCTGGATTTGAGTTTCGAGATTGAGCCGGAATGATTTTCCGGTCGGCCCTATTTCTTAGATGAATCATGAATAAGACCACCCAGACCGACATTCTCGTCATCGGCAGCGGCCTCGGCGGCCTTGCAGCGGCGTGGGACGCCGCCAAACGCGGCTGCGAAGTCACGCTGCTCACGCGCGCTCACGAACCCGAAGACAGCAACACTTACCGCGCGCAGGGCGGAATCATCTACCGCGGGCACGGCGAGAGGCCCGAGCAACTCGAGGAGGACATCCTCTCGGCCGGCGCAGGTCTCAGTTCGCCGGAAGCGGCTTCTCTGCTCAGCCACGAAGGCCCGCGCCTGGTAAAAGAAATCCTGATCGACGAGCTTCACGTTCCGTTCGATCCTTCTCCGGAAAATCCGCGCGAACTCGACCTGACATCCGAGGCCGGCCATTCCATTCCGCGGATCATTCACTTCAAGGACCAGACCGGATTTTCGATTGAGCGGGCCTTCTTTGAGAGGGTGCAGGCTCACCCGAAAGTGAAAGTAATTGCAAACGCGACGGCGGTGGACTTGCTGACGGCTTCGCACCACTCGGTCGAGCCCACCAACGTCTATCGCCCTCTGACCTGTGTCGGTGCCTACGTGCTCGACCAGACCACCGGGAAAATTTTCTCCATTCTCGCCAGGGAAACCATTCTGGCGACGGGCGGCCTCGGCAGCGTCTTTCTGCACACGACGAATCCTCCGGGCGCGCGCGGCGACGGCATCGCCATGGCCTATCGAGCCGGTGCGCGCTGCATCAATTTGCAATACGTACAATTCCATCCGACGGCGCTCCTCGCCCCGGACGGCTGCTTCCTGATTTCGGAAACGGTGCGCGGCGAAGGCGGCCGGCTCGTGGATCGCCAGGGCAAGGAATTCATGCAGCGGTTTCATCCCGCCGGTTCGCTCGCTCCGCGCGACGTTGCCGCGCGCGCGATTTATCAAACCATGCTCGAATCGGGCGAGCCTTGCGTCTATCTCGACATCACGCAAAAACCCGCCGACCAGCTTCGCGAGCGTTTTCCCGGCATCTACGCCGTCTGCATCGAGCGCGGGATCGACATGACGCGCGAGCCGATCCCCGTCGTTCCCGCGGCTCACTACAGTTGCGGCGGAATTGCCACCGATGCGTGGGGCCGCACCACCGTAGATCGTCTGCGCGCCGTTGGCGAAGTCGCCTGCACTGGTTTACACGGCGCGAATCGTCTGGCCAGCACATCCCTGCTCGAGTGTCTCGTCTGGGGAACGCGCGCGGGCCAGCAGGCCGCCGAGCGCATCCACCGCGGCAACGATTTTTATTTTCCCCAAGTGGCCGACTGGCGCTATGAGAACGAGCCTGCCGATCCCGCGCTCATTTCGCAGGACTGGCTCACGATCCAGCACACCATGTGGAACTACGTCGGTTTGATCCGAAGCGAGAAAAGATTGAATCGCGCGATGCGCGTGCTGCGCGAGCTGGACCTGGAAATCGCCCGCTTCTACGAAAAATGCGAAATCAGCGATTCCATCATCGGGTTGCGCAACGGCATCCTCACCGCCCTCCTGATCCTCGAAGCCGCCGACCAGGCCCGCGAGAGCCGCGGCTGCCACTACCGCATCGATTAGATCTTAAGTAGCACAGCCACTCCTGGCTGTGTGCCTTTGCTAAGTTCTGGAAAAACCACACAGCCAGGAGTGGCTGTGCTACGAAAACCAGCGACTCGTTGACTCTTTCCGCAACCTGTTCAGCCTGGGTTTTTGTTGCGGCAGTGACGTAATCAGTTTCCTTCCACGAACGACTTTAGCCTGCCGAGAGCCTGGTCCCACAGCTCGGAGACGCGATCCAGGTATTTCTTCATTTCTTCAATGGGCTCCGGGTCGAACTCAAATAAGCTCTCGCGGCCGGAACGAACGCTATGCACCATTCCTACGCTCTCCAATACTCGAAGGTGCTTGGTGATCGCCTGCCGCGTCAGCCTGGAACCCTGCGCTAGTTGAGAGATCGAATGGGGCTGCCCGCCACAGAGCTTCGCAACCAGCGATAGCCGTGTCTCGTCGCCCAGCGCGGCGAAGACCGGTGCGGGGGCCCGTCTCTTAGCGGCCAAGCCGCTACGGCTTCTGCGCGACATAGCTCTCAATATTCTTCATTTGCTCCGTCCAGCCGCCGTCATTCTTCCGGAATGCTTCGGCGCGGCGGTCGCTGGGGACCTTGTCGAAGCCGGACTCGGTGAGCACGAGCAATGTGCCGCCCGGGGTCTTCTCCAGCCGGAATTCGACGAGGGTGGGCGTCTCCTTCGAATAATCTACTTTGGGGTCGATGCCGTAGGGATGCCACGTGAAGGAGAAAAGCCGCTCGGGCTCCATTTTCTGCACGACGGCCTCCCATTTCACGTGCTCGTAACCGGGATAAGTGATATGGCCGCGCGAGATTTGACCCGGCACGAACGGACCGTCCAGCTTCACGCGAAACCACTCGCCAAATTCGCGGTGATCCGTTATCGCGCGCCAGACGCGCGAAACTGGCGCTTTGAGTTCGATGCGCTTCTCGATTCGATTCTCCATCTTTAAGCAACCTCCAGGTTGCATATTAGTGCGCTCTCGCGGAAATGGCAACCTTTTTGTTGCTTATTGTGATGGCAGGATTTCTGGCTGCATGGAGGGAACAAATCCATCTAACGCGAAGACTTCTCCGCGGATCCCGATGCCGCCGCGGTTTTCATTTTCCACTCGCTAACGGGAATGCGCGGCATATCGAACAAATCCGATGTCCGCGCGTACCATCCGCGGCCATGCATGCGGCCGAGCAGCTTCAAACCCGGAGTGTCGATGTAATATTTCTCAGCGTCGAGGACGAATTCGTCGCGCACATGCATCGCCAGCACGCGGCCCAGAACGAGCCCGCTCTCTCCCAAATCCACGATCTGCATGAGCTCGCACTCCATGGCCACGGGGCTTTCCGCAATGCGCGGCGTCTTCACGCGCACGGAAGGCGCGGGCGTCAAGCCGGCCTGCTCCAATTCGTCCACGCTGGAATCGAATTCAATTCCGGTGATATTCATGGCTTCAGCGTTCGATTCGGCGACCAGATTCACGACGAATTCGCCGGTTTCGAGAATATTCGCGCGGCTGTCCTTGGCCTGCCCCGGCTTGCGATTGCCGATGCCGATCCCGACGACCGCCGGGTCGCCCGAAAATACGTTGAAAAACGAAAAGGGCGCGGCGTTGAGTAATCCATTGGCGTCCTGGCTGACCACCCAGGCGATCGGCCGTGGCGTCACTGTGGAGACCAGCAACTTGTAGCATTCCTTGCCCGGGATTTCCTTGAAGTCGAATAGCATGATGGAACCCCCATTTCCGAACTGTGGTCATAGCTTACATCAGGATCGTGGGACGGGCCACGAGACAGCGGCAATTGCAATTGCTTGTTGGAGCGTCCTACTACCCGATTCCCTTTAGAAACAATCTGCAGCCGTCCGGAAAAAACTTCTCTCATTGACCGGCGCTTCTCTGAGACTTGGCGCATCTGTCTTATGCAATCAACTCAGTCTGCAAGACTTCCCGAATTCCTCCACACTTTTCACAGAGTGGCCCCAGGTGTGCACCGGAGCCTGTGCCCTCCCAAAATCCAGGAGGTAGACGCTCATGGTTCGAAAATTTCTGATGCTTGCCTCGTTTGCCGGTTTCCTGCTGGCCGTATCCGCACAAGCTCACCCTCCGTACCAGAATTCTCAATCGGATCAGCAGGCCCCCAAAATTCATTCGGTTACAGGGAAAGTGACGCAGGTCGAAACCGGCGGAAAGGCATTTTCGATGGATGTGAATCAAGGGAATGACAAGCGCCCGATGCGGTTTGTGGTGGATAAAGGAACGACCGTGCAAGGCCATGTGGCCGCAGGTACAACGGCAAGCGTGGATTATCAGGCGGACGGAAGTGGTCAGCTCGTAGCGTTATCGGTCACCGAACAATCGGCACAATCGCAGTAGCGCAAAGTTGTTCCGAAGCAGCTCAAAGGGCGAGATCGGTTTGATTTCGCCCTTTCCTTCCTTTAAACGCCCGTAGAAATCAACAAAACCTCGCAGGGAATAAAGCAGAGTTGGCTGATACGCGCTTGCATCTTTACTTCGAGCGCGACGCATGCTAATTTATTTTCCCGTAACCGCCATCGTAGCGCCAGGCGGCTGGGCCACTGTTAAACGACCCTTCAGCGATTTTGTCGCGGCTCGAACCCTCCCGAGTAAGCGGAATACGTTTCTGCCGATATGTAGAGTATGGGCTTGGTGTAATCGATTCCAGGGAACCCGCTCACCCAGCGCGTAAACGGCGGAGGCCATAAAAGGGGAAATCTTGCTTAAACTGCGCAAAGTCGAGCTTGTGGGCTTCAAATCGTTTTGCGAAAAGACGCACATTACCTTCAGCGGCAGCGGGCTCACCTGCGTCATCGGCCCCAATGGCTGCGGCAAGTCCAATATTGTGGACGCCATTTCGTGGGTTCTGGGCGAGCAAAGCCATAAATCGCTGCGCGCCGAGCGGATGTCGGACTGCATTTTTAACGGGACGGCCAAGCGGCCGCCCTTGGGCCTCGCGGAAGTCACGCTAACTCTGATTGATCCTGAACTTGCGGAAGCTGCGGAGTTTGTGCTGGGGCCGCAGCAGGGCGAAGCTGCGACGCCTGGGCCAGTTGGCGTTCCTGACAGCGCATTCGGGGCGACCGGAAAAACTTTCAACACAGAGGACACAGAGAAAAACGGAGAGCAAAGCGATCTTTCGAACAGCGATACCTCAATTGAAGCGCAAGCGGAGGCCGATGAATCCGAAGAGCCGGCCTTTCTGAAGAAAAAGCGCGCGACAGCAGAGAAGCCCGCGATGCATTTGAAGCCGGGCGAGGTCGTCGTGGGGCGCCGCTTGTATCGCTCGGGCCAGAGCGAGTATCTCATCAATGGCCGCGTGGCCCGTCTGCGCGACATTCAGGATTTGTTCATGGGGATCGGGCTTGGCCCGGACTCGTATGCGATCATCGAGCAGGGCCGCATTGGCCAGATTCTCAGCTCGAAGCCGACCGACCGGCGCGCCATCATCGAGGAAGCCGCGGGGATCACGAAATTCAAAACCAAGCGGCGTCTCTCGGAAGCCAAACTCGAATCATCCAAAATTAATCTCTCCCGCGTGAACGACATTTACGTTGAGGTGGAAAAGCAGCTTGCGTCCCTCAAGCGGCAGGCCTCGAAGGCTCGCCGGTACGCCGAAATCCGCGAGCAGATGCGCGGGCTGCTGCGCCAGGTTCTGGCTAGCAAAGCAAAGGAGCTCGACCTCGAAGCAGATCGACTGGCGAGACTGGTCGGCGGGATTTCGCAACAGGAATCTCAGGAAGCGCAGTCGGTGAATCAATGGGAAGCGGAACAGGAGCGCCTGTCGTCGCGCACCTACGAACTGGAAGGTGAGCTGCGGCAGCACCAGAACGTCCTTGGACAGACGGCGCTCGAACTCGACCGCAGCGAGAATCGCATTTTGTTCAACCGGCAGCGCACCGCGGAACTGACCGGCCGGCTCCAGCAATTAAACGTAGAAATCGAGCAGGGCGCGGCGCAGGCCGCACAGGTCGAGGCCCGCGCCGCCGCGCATGGCGAGTCGGTCGCGTCAATCCAGGGAGAAGTTTCCCGCGTCGAAGCGATCCTGACGAACCTGGTTGCGGCCACAGCTGAAATTTCGGGCGCCCACAATTCCACTGAAGAGCGCATCGCCGCGCTGCGCCGTTCGGCTGCCGAACTCGGCGAGGAGTTGACGCGCTTGCATGGGGATCAGGCGCAGGCGGAACAGACGCTCGCCCATCACATCGAAAGCGTGCGGCGCTACGAGCAGCAGGAACAGCAGTTGCTTGAGGAAGCCTTGCATCATCGCGAGCGCGCGCAGGCCGCCGATCTGCACTGGCAATCCGTGCTGGAACGCACGCGCAGGCTGGAAGAACTGGTGCGCAACGCGCAGGCGCGCATCGCCGACCTTCGCCGCCAACAGCACGAAGCCACCGCGCAGGCAGCCACCTCCCGCGACGCTCTCGCCAGCGGCCGGGCGCGGCGCGCATCCGTCGAACAGATTTTGAATGACCGCTCCTACACCGCGGATGCGGTCCAGAAACTATTTGCGTCGAGTCAAAATGGCGATGAATCCACCGGCTTCCGCGCTGTCGGCGTGCTGGCCGACTATGCCGAGGTCGAGCAGGAATACGAGAGCGCCATCGAACAATTTTTGCGCGACGAACTGGAGTACGTCGTCGTCGAAACCTTTGACGTCGCCCGCGCGGGCATCGCCATGTTGCGCGACGAAGTCGGCGGCCGCGCAACCTTCTTCGTGGACTCGCTGCGCAAACTGAATTTGCAGCCGAACGAACCGGTCGTGCCCTTCGAGATCGAACGGGAAACGGTTTCGCGCCTCGATCGTCTAGTGGAATTTCGCGATCCGCTGGGCCCGGCGGCGAAGCAGTTTCTGCCCCGGCTGCAATCGGCGTTCCTTGTGGAACAATCCGCGGTGGCTGAGCGTCTCGCACGCGAGAATCCCGCGTACTCTTTCGTTACGCCAGACGGCACGACTTATCAGGGCCGTGTCGTCAGCGGCGGGCGTCCGTCGGAAGCAGGACCCCTCGGCATGAAGCGCGAATTGCGCTCGCTGGACGCCGAAGTGCTGCAACTCGAACGCGCGGCATCGGAAGCGCAGGCGGCGCTCCATCACATTGAAGAAGAGTTTCGCGCTAGCGAGACGACGCTCGAACAAGCCACCGCGCAGCACGTCGAATCCGAAAAACTCGAAGTGGCTGCCACTTTGCAGCGCGACCAGGCGCGAGGCGACATGGTGCGCCTGGGAATCGAATTGAGCGATTGCCAAAGCGAACTAGGTCGCTTGCGCAATGATGCTACGGCGGCCCAGCGGCGCGCCGAGGCTGCGCAACACAGGCGCGGCGAGGTTTCCAGCGCACGAGCGGGAGCGGAACAGGAAATCGCCCAGGCCATGGAGCAGCAAATCGCTTTGCGGCAATCGGCCCAGGCCAAACAGGAAGACCTGGCATCGCGGCGCGCAGAGATGGCCGCGCTGGCGGAACGCCTGGCGAGCGCGGAAACAATCGCGGCGCGGATGGCGCACGAACTTCAGGAAATTGTGGCGCGGCGCACGGCGTTGGTTCTCCAGCGCGACTCGCTCGTGCAGGAACAAGAACAGCTGGCGTCGCAGACTGCGGAGCATCAAAGGCAGGTGGAATCGCTCCGCGCGGAAAAGCTGCGCCTCGAAGCCCGCGGCGCGGAAATGGAGCGGGAGTTTGATGACACGCGCGTGCGTTCCGCACAGGTGGACGACACCCTCCGCATGGCCCGCCAAAAGCTCGGCGATTTCCGCGAGGAGCGCAGCAAGCTCGAAATCGAGCGCGCCCGCAACGAGTCCGAACGCGAACACCTGCGGCAATCCTGCGTCGAGGAGTTGAACGCGCAGCCGGAAGATTTGATCGCGGAATTCCCCGCCCTCCTGACGGGCGAGGAGTTGCGTTCTTCCGACGCGCAGTATCACGAACTGAAAATGCGGATCGAGTCGATGGGCCCGATCAACATGATGGCCCTTGAGGAATACAACGAATGCGAGCAGCGCTTTGACTTCCTGGGCCGCGAACGCGCCGACCTCCTGCAATCGATCACGGACACCCAGCAGGCCATCGCGGAACTCGACGAAGTCTGCAAACAGAAATTCGAGGAAGCATTTTCCATTATCAATCAACAATTCGCGACGGCGTTCCACACGCTCTTCGGCGGCGGAACGGGCGAGATGAGATTGTCCGAACCGGACAGCTCCGGCGAGCCGGGCATCGACGTGGTGGCGCAGCCGCCGGGCAAGCGCCTTCAAAACGTGCTGCTGCTTTCAGGCGGCGAAAAAGCCATGACGGCTCTCGCGCTGCTGATCGCCATCTTCCGCTACCAGCCGAGCCCGTTCTGCATCCTGGACGAAGTGGACGCGCCGCTCGACGAAGCCAACGTCGGGCGCTTCACCAAACTCGTTGCCGAAATGAGCGCGGGCACGCAGTTCATCGTCGTGACGCATAACCGCAAAACGATGGAGATGGCGTCGGTCCTGTATGGCGTGACGATGCAGGAGCCGGGCGTCTCGAAACTCGTCTCCGTCCGCTGGGATGATCCCGCGGTCGCGCAAGCCGCGACGAACGCGGCGTAGTCTTTAGTAGCACAGGCACTCTTGCCTGTGCGGTTTTCTCGACCAGCGCGCATCCCTAATCCGATCAACGAAGTCAAAACCGCACAGGCAAGAGTGCCTGTGCTACCAAGTTTTCCACTTTTCGTTTTTCTTCTCCGTTGACATCGCCGGGCCGTACGCTAGAATGTCCGCCTCTCGGAAGGGTAGGAACCATTTGGCTTCTCCAAAATTGAATACAGTCGTGTGGGAAACAAATCTCCCCGGAATTCACTTTCTGAATCGCGGGAAGGTGCGTGATTTGTACGAGGTGGGCGGCCAATTGCTGCTCATCGCCACAGACCGCCTTTCCGCGTTTGACGTGGTGTTGCCCACGCCGATCCCGGACAAGGGCCGCGTGCTGACGCAGCTCTCGCTGTTCTGGTTTAACCTGCTGCGCGACGTCATTCCAAATCACATCGTCACCGCGGCCGACTTCCCGGCCGAGCTAGCGCCCTACCAAGGCCAGCTCGAGGGCCGCACCATGCTTTGCCAGCGGACAAATCCACTGCCAATCGAATGTGTCGTGCGCGGATACCTGTCCGGCTCGGGGTGGAAAGACTATCGCGCCTCCGGAAAGATCTGCGGGATCGCCCTGCCCCCGGGCCTTCGCGAATCCGAACGCCTGCCGGAAGCCATTTTCACTCCATCGACTAAAGCGACCACCGGCCACGATGAAAACATTTCTTTTGACGGCGCGGTCTCGCTCGTCGGAGCGGAGCTTGCCGAAAAAGTGCGCTCCATCAGCCTGGAAATTTACCGCCGCGCCGCCGCGTACGCCGAACCCCGCGGAATTATTCTGGCGGACACAAAATTTGAATTCGGCCTCGTGGGAAAAGAATTGATTTGGATTGACGAGGCTTTGACCCCGGACTCCTCTCGTTTCTGGCCCGCGGACGGCTACCTACCCGGCCGCGCGCAGCCCTCCTACGACAAGCAATACGTGCGCGACTACCTCGAACGGATCGGGTGGAACAAGCAACCGCCCGGCCCGGATCTGCCCCCCGATGTCGTTGCCGCAACCCGCGAAAAATACAGGGAAGCCTACCGGCAATTAACGGGCCACGAACTCAGCTAGGCGCGCCGCCGGAATCCTCCGGCGGCGAACAACTCATGTGCGGAGCGTGCTACGGTGAAGGAGCAATTGGAAACGCTGGTTGGCCTGATGGTGGAGCGTGGAATCCATTTCGATGAAGCAGTGAATGAATTTGAAAAGAAATTTATCAAGCGCGTGCTGGACCGTTTCCACGGCAACCAATCGCGCGCCGCGCGGCTGCTGGGAATTCACCGCAACACGCTCAGCCGCAAGATCAATCTTTACAAGCTGGATCATCGGCCGCGGCGGGGGAAGTGACTGGAGGCCGGTCATGGAGGGCGGTGACTGGAGGCCGGTGACCGGTGCTTAGTGGCTGGTGACTGGTGATTCGCTGGCTCTGATCTCACTTCGGCCACTGAAGGTTGGTTCCTGATTTGGGATTTGATATTTCTAATTTGTAATTTGAGATTCGTAATTTGAGACTTGATTCGTTTGGGCTCTGCGAACTTTGCTTTGGAACGCTAGCGCTGCCGATCGATTGCATTTGAAGAGTTCAAAAAAATGGCCCCGGAAATTTCCGGGGCCATTCGCGTTCTCGATGCGTTCAGAGATCAGTTTCCTGCGGGAGCTTTTTTGGCAGGAGCTTTCTTGGCCGGACCTTTCTTGGCCGGACCCTTTTCCTCCGGCAAGTCCTCCATGTTGATCTTGGCTTTATCCCAGGTCAGCATGAAAGGACTTTGCGTATAACCGGTTAGGGTGCCCGTAAATCGGACGACGGCGTCTTTCTCAAGACGCTTGGCTTCCGGTTGACCATCGATCTTGACGGTCATGTTGGCCATGGTGGCCGCCTCGATTTCCTCGGGCGTCGCGCCGCGGAACACTTTCAGCGTCACGGTATCGCCATCCACCGCGGGCGGTTCCATCACGCGGACTCCGACGTCCGGGTACTCCAGGCCGCAGCTGGCAAGCCACATGGCCTTGCCCGCATCGCCTCCGGCCATCAGGGCGGGAATAAAGTTCGCCGTGTCGTCGCGAGCCTTCTGCAGGTCGGCGGCGCTCGGAACATTCAACGTGGCGGGCTTATCTGTGGCGGTGGCGGCAAGCGTGAGGAGTTCGGTCACCTGGTCGTCCACGAGCTTGTCGCACGCGGGTTGCTGGTAACGAATGATTTGGTTCTTCAGATAGGCCCGCACTTGCGCGTCGTTCGGGATCTTCAGATCAATCGCGCGGGCGAGTTCCCAGAAACCGTCCGTTCCCATCGGCGGATTCATCTGCAGATCCACGATGCCAAGACGGTAGTGAGTAACGGGATCCTCGGGAGTAATGGAGAGAACCGTCTTGTAGTACCCGGCCGCCCCGGCGTAATCCTTCATGTTTGTCGAAGCCAATGCGGCAACCGCGTTAAACAGAACCTTGACGCCCTTCTTTTGCTGCTCGAACTGATCGGCGGCCACAGCGTCGGGCTTTTTGAGATCATCCAATACCTTCAAACCGGCAACGGAGGCGTCCCGAGCCTTTGTTAACGCATCGGGAGTTTGCATGTCTTTGCTGCCAGCCCCCAGATAAAAGGCCTGGGCCCGGGTGTAATACGCTTCGAGTTTCCCGGTCGTGTCGATCTTGTCGCCGAGGGCGATCATGCGGTCGGCGTACTCAACGGCCTGAGCGAAATTTTTCAGGGCCATGTACGTCGTGTAATAGTCGCGATAGATATACGGCATCAACGTGGAGTTGGGATACGCCATCACAAAAGCATCAAGCAGCTTGACCTTTTGCTGAGGATTCGCTTCCTTGTCCGCTGCCTGGTACTGGTTGTATTCGGCCAGCGAATAACCAGGCTTCGCTTGGTCGGTCGCCGCCTGCGGTGCGGCCCACAAGTTTCCCGCGCTAGAACCAATTCCGAGCGCGATCCATAACAGACCGGCGCCAGTCACAATCCACTTTCGTATCATCGGCTTCCAGCCTCCTCAGCAAATGTCGCAAATCCGATTGAACAAACTAATATGCAAGAATGTCTGCTGGCTTAAAGCTACCGGATTATAGGGAATCCTACTCTATGGCGCAAGCGAGATTCCCTTTGGCCTCCGCGCTGGAGTCACGCCTCGCCGTTTTGCCCTGCGTCTGGCGCGGCGGGCGCTGATGTTATGATGACGAACTCCTTACTATGGAAGCCTGGGCAGAGAATATCATTACTCCCGGCAATAAAGGAGAATCAATGCAGCAACAGGATGCCCTTGCATGCAAGGTCGCACTGATCACGGGTGCGAGCCGCGGAATCGGTTTCGCGATTGCGCGCCGTCTGGGACAAATGGGGGCGCGCGTCTGCATTTGCGGGAGAGATTCGACGAAGCTCTAACAATCGGCCGCCCCTGGTCGGGGCGAATGGGGCTGGCCCGTCCGGCCAAATTTATTCGAAGATGTGAGCCCAATTGGAAAGCTGGTGTATCTAATCCTCATGGAAAAAATAGCCGAGACACAAGTACCCATTCACGAATTAATTAGCCGGCGATGGAGCCCCCGCGCCTTCTCGGAGCGGCCCGTCGAGCCGGACAAGCTCCTCAGCCTGTTCGAAGCCGCTCGCTGGGCCGCGTCCGCGAGTAATGAGCAGCCCTGGGCTTTTCTTGTGGCATCACAGCGAAGCCCGAAAAATTTCGAGGACATGGTCGGCGTGCTGGTAGAATTTAACCGCACCTGGGCAAACAAGGCGCCCGTCCTGATTCTGACCCTCGCGCATACCCAATTTGAAAAGGACGGGAAGCCCAATCGGCACGCGTTCTACGATCTGGGCCAGGCAGCCGCGAATCTGGCCCTGGAGGCGACGGCCCTGGGTCTCGCGACGCACCCCATGGCGGGGTTTAATGTCGAGGCCGCACGAGAACGTTTTGCCGTGCCCGAGGGTTGGGAGCCTGTCAGCGTGATCGCTCTGGGCTATCCGGGAGATCCGGACTTGTTGACGGAAAAGTTGAGGCAACGGGAAACCGCTCAGCGCCATCGCAAGCCGCTCGAAACTTTTGTTTTTTCGGGCGCATGGGGACACCCTGCGCCGATTGCAGGTTCTGCCTAATAGAAATGACTGAATTGCTCCAATTCGTTGTCCGGCACGGGTATATGCTGGTGTTCGCGTGGGTTTTTGTCGAACAGGCGGGCCTGCCGGTTCCTTCAGCGCCACTGCTTTTGGCCGCGGGTGCGCTTTCGGGAACGCACCAAATGAATCTAGGGATGGCCATCGCATTTGCGACCATCGGGGCGGTGGCCAGCGATTCGATGTGGCATGAGCTCGGACGGCGAAAAGGCGTGCGCGTCCTCCAATTGCTTTGCCGGATTTCGCTCGAACCAGACTCCTGCGTCCGCCGGTCCCAGGTAAGCTTTACGCGCAACGGCCCAAGGGTGCTGCTGGTCGCCAAATTCATTCCAGGCTTAAATGCGATGGCCGCTCCCTTATCCGGCATCATTCGGATGGGTTGGCGCCGGTTTCTGCTCTTCGATACGATCGGGGCTTTGCTTTGGGTGGGCGCCTTCACGATCACAGGCTACACGTTCAGCAGCGACCTCGAACGCGTTGCCGCGAAGGCGGCTTACCTCGGGGAATGGTTGCTCGTCCTCCTGCTGGCGGCATTCGCGGGCTATATTCTCTGGAAGTTTTATCATCGCCAAGAATTCCTGCGCAAACTGAAGATTGCGCGAATCACTCCCGAAGAGCTGAAAGAAAAAATAGACGCAGGCGAAGACATCATTATTGTCGACCTGCGCCACTCGCTCGACTTCGACGCAAACCCGGAGACGATACCCGGCGCGCTGCACGTGGATGCCGCGGAGCTGGAGGAAGCGTACGAAGTCATTCCCCGGGACCGGGAGATTGTTCTGTTTTGCGCGTGCCCGAATGAAGTGACCGCTGCCCGTCTCGCGCTCCTGCTGCGCAGCAAGGGAATCACGCGAATCCGCCCGCTCTCGGAAGGCTATGAAGGCTGGCGTAGACGGGGTTTCCCCATGAGCCTCGCCAAGGACGAAACTGGGGATGCGCAAGCGGCAAATGTATAGACGCTAGTTGGTATTGTCTTAACCTGGGAACGCCAATCGGGAGATTGGCGCTCCCAGAGAAAATGCGGACTAGAGTCGCGGCAGCACGATGCCTTGCTGCGCCTGGTACTTCCCCTTTTTGTCCTTGTAAGAAATTTCGCATTCCTCGTCGGACTCGAAGAAGAGAACCTGGCACAGGCCTTCATTGGCGTAAATCTTCGCCGGGAGCGGAGTTGTATTGCTGATTTCGAGTGTAACGAAGCCCTCCCATTCTGGCTCGAAGGGCGTCACATTCACGATAATCCCGCAGCGCGCGTACGTCGATTTCCCAAGGCAGATGGTCAGGACGTTGCGCGGGATCCGGAAATATTCCACTGACCGTCCCAGGGCAAACGAGTTTGGGGGAACCAGGCATTCGGCTCCCTTGAACTCGACGAGCGACCGCGAATCAAAATGCTTCGGGTCGACAATCGTGGAATTCACGTTCGTGAAAATGCGGAATTCGTCGGCGACGCGGATGTCGTACCCGTAGCTGGACACTCCGTAGCTGATGACGCCCTCGCGGACCTGGCGGTCCTCAAACGGCTCGATCATTTTGTGCTCCAGAGCCATCTTGCGTATCCAGTGATCCGGCTTTACCGACATCCAGGGCCTCCTGCACGACCTCGCAAAGACGCGCATCTTACCCGAGCGCGTCCAGCTTGACAACCCGCAACTGCATGCATAGCATAGCTTGCCGTTGAATAGCAGGAGGGTGGTGTGATTAAGCTGGACATTGTTAATGCCGTCGTAAACAAGACCGGTGTGAGCCGGACCAAGGCCGAACAGGCCGTCGAAACCGTCTTTGAAGCCATGAAAAACGCGCTCGGCAAGGGCGAGCGAATTGAGTTGCGCCGCTTCGGTGTCTTCAACGTGCGCCCGCGCAAAACCGGCATCGGCCGCAATCCGCGCACCGGCCAGGAAGTCAGCATCCCGCCCGGCAAAGCGGTGCGCTTCAAGCCCGGCAAGGAACTGCAAACACTCTGAACCCACAATTCCCTGTTGCGCTTTCCCGCCGAACCCTTGCATCGCCGCAGCCATTTTCTCGTTCGGACGCGCGCGTCGGGGAATCCCGCGCGGGTTCGGCGCCCGGAAACTCCGGAATCTGAAGACGCAACTGGGCCTTGCAATCGCAAGCACCCAAGCTTATGTTATCGCTCAGTCGAAACTGAAAACCAGAAATGAAGGATTGGATCATTCGTTTCAATCTGCACACCTGCTTCAGCCTCTTCGAACAGGAGAAATACAATGCGCAATCGTAGGCAATTCCTGAAGGACGCCGCGGGAGCTTCCGCCGGGATGTTTTTAATGGGAAGCGGCGCGTATGGTTCACAGCCGGCCGCGCCGGGGCCGCAAGCGGGCAAGCGGCGTGAAATTCGTGTCGGGCAGCATCGCGTCAAAACGGTGGACGTGCACAGTCACATCGCTTTGCCGGAAGCCGCCGAGGTCTTAAAGGGCACCCCTCTTGAAAAGCTCGCGGCTGGGGGCCCAACGCGACCAGGGACAGACCCTCATTCGCTTGGCCCCGAGCGTCTGCAAACCATGGACGAAATGGGAATTGATGTCCAGGTGGTCAGCATCAACGCATTTTGGTATTCCGCCGAGCGCGATCTGGCCCGCCGATTGATTGATGTTCAGAACCAAAAACTGGCCGAGTTGTGCGCCGTTCATCCGGACCGATTCGTGGCGCTTGCGTCCGTGGCGCTGCAGTTTCCCGAACTCGCGGCCCAACAGATGGAAGACGCGATCAAGCATCTGGGAATGCGCGGCGCGGCGATTGGAGGAACCGTAGAGGGCCAGGAACTGTCCTCTCCAAAATTCGACCCGTTCTGGGCCAAAGCGGAGGAGTTGCAGGCATTCATCTTTATGCACCCTCAGGATAGCGCGGTGGCCACGGGCGTCGTCTCCCGCGTGCAGGGGAACGGCTTCCTCGAAAATGTGATTGGCAATCCGCTTGAAACTACGATTTTTCTATCGCACTTGATTTTTGAAGGGACGCTGGACAAATTTCCCAACCTGAAGCTCTGCGCGGCACACGCAGGAGGCTACCTCCCAGCTTATAGCGGCCGTATGGACCAGGGCTGCCTGACATTTCCCGGCCGTTGCTCAAAGACCATTCAAAAAAAACCGAGCGAGTACCTGAAGCAGCTTTACTTCGATGCCATGGTTTTCACGCCCGAAGGCCTGCGCCACCTGATTGCCGTCTGCGGGGCGAGCCAACTCGGCCTCGGCAGCGATTATCCGTTCGCGTGGGAGGGCCACCCGGTCGATAAAGTATTAGACGCGCCCGGGCTGAGCGACAGCGAGCGCGAGGCGATTCTCGGCGGGACGATGCGCAAGTTGCTGAAAATTCCGGCGTAGTGTTCCAAATCTTGCTTCACGATGGATGGAGCGCCTGACACTGGCGGCGTTTGAGCAGCCTTCAGCGGCGCTTTGGCAAATCCACCGTGACCCGTTACCTTGGCTGACGCATCAAACACTTTATGACTGACCGAAGCGAATTCGAATCCACCCCCGCGGAAACTCTCACTCCGGAGGTGCTCGCCTGGGATCTGCCTCCCAATCCGTACTGGGAAAACCTGGAGGCTCGCAAGCAGCGAAGATCGCTCGCAATTGCCATTCTGCTTTTCGTGCTGACTTTGATTTCCACGCTGGCGGTCGGAGCGCAATACGCATCCTCCTACGCGTCCGGGCAATCCCCTGATTTCGATGCGCTCCTTTCCACCTATGCGGCCTTGCTGGCGCATCCCCAACTTTTGCTCGCCGGCGTCCCTTTTGCTTTTACTCTGATCGGCATTTTGCTGGCCCATGAATTGGGACATTTTTTCGCGTGCCGCTACTACGGGATTTCGGCGAGCTACCCTTATTTTCTCCCTGCGCCGACTCTGATCGGAACGCTTGGCGCGTTCATTCGGATTCGCTCTCCGATTTACAATCGCAAGGCTCTCTTTGACGTGGGCCTAGCGGGACCCGTGGTTGGATTTCTCTTCGCTGTTCCGGCGCTGGCCATTGCCATTTTTTATTCGAGGGTGGTACCACTTTCGGACGCTCATTCTTCCATTGTTTTCGGCCAACCGCTGGTGATGCGTTTTCTGGTCGCCGTGCTGCGGCCCGGCGTTGCACCGGGAGATTTGCTATTGCATCCCGTGGGGCGCGCCGCGTGGGTTGGTCTATTCGCCACGGCGCTGAACCTGCTTCCGGCGGCACAATTGGACGGCGGGCACATCCTGTATTCCGTGGCCAGCAAGTATCACCGGAAAATTACGCTGGGCGTCGCGTTGCTCTTGATTCCTCTCGGCCTGTTTTTTTGGAATGGATGGATCTTGTGGTCCGTTTTGCTGCTGGCGATTGGCTTCCGCCACCCGCCGCTGCTCAACCGCTGGGAGAAGCTCGATCGCACGCGGCTCGTCTGGGCCGCTGTCGCCGTCCTAATGTTCATTCTGTGTTTCATGCCCATGCCGGTCATGATCCGCGGCAATTAGGTAGCACAGACTTCAGTCTGTGGGGTTCCGTCCATGAACCCGGGCCGTGCGCGTTAGCCAAGATCACTTGGAAATCCACAGACTGAAGTCTGTGCTACTTAAAACCTAAAACAAACTTAACGGATCCACATCCACGAGGACAGCTTTCTGAGGAATTTTTTTCTCTTCACTGAACGCCAGCAGCTCTGATACGGCGCGCGTGAGCTGCGCTCTCTTCGGCGCCTTCAGCAAAAATTGAAACCGATACTCGCGCTTCAGCCGCGCGAGCGGCGCTGCCGCCGGTCCCAGCACTTTCACGCCGCGCGCTTCCTGAGGAGCGAGAAACGCGGAAAGCTGGCGCGACCACCGGATGGCGTTCTCGATTTTCGTGTCGCGCACCAATACGCTCGCCAGCGCCATGAATGGCGGATAGTGCAGCAGGCGCCGGAATTGCACCTCTTTTTCAAAAAAAGAGAGGTAGTCCTGCCGCGCGGCCAGTTGAATCGCGTAGTGCTCCGGATAATACGTCTCGACGAGCACTTCCCCGGGCAAGTCGCCGCGCCCGGCGCGGCCCGCGACCTGCGTCAGCAATTGAAACGTGCGTTCGGCCGCGCGGAAATCCGGCAGGCTGAGCTGCGTGTCCGCGGAAACCACGCCGACGAGCGTGACCCGCTGAAAATCGTGCCCTTTCGCGACCATTTGCGTGCCCACCAGAATGTCGATTTTCCCGCTCGCAAAGTCGCCGAGCACCTGCTGGTACGCGCGCTTGGTGCGAACGGAATCCCGGTCCAGGCGCGCGACCCTGGCGGCGGGAAATTTCTCGCGCAATTTTTCCTCGAGCTGTTCCGCGCCCGCCCCGAAAAAATAGACATGCTCGGAATTGCATTTCGGGCAACTCTCCGGCACCCGCCTTGAAAATCCGCAGTAATGGCATTCGAGCCGATGGCGGTGCTTGTGATACGTCAGCGAAATGCTGCAGTTCTCGCACTGCACGCCCGCGCCGCACGACCGGCAAATCACGAACCACGAATATCCGCGGCGATTGATGAGGATCAGCGATTGCGTCCCTTCCGCGAGGCGCGCGGCGATGGCTTCGCTGAGCTTCGACGAGATTGGCCCGGCGCGATGCGTGGCCTTGAAATCCTCGCGGAGGTCGACGATTTCCACCGGCGCGAGTGGCCGGTTCTCCACGCGCGAATCCAGTTGAAGAAGACGGTATTTACCCGACCGCGCATTCTGAAAACTTTCCAGCGAAGGCGTCGCCGAACCGAGCAGCACGACCGCCCCTTCGAGTTTCGCTCGCACCACGGCCACGTCCCGGCCGTGATAGCGCGGCGTTTCTTCCTGCTTGTAGCTCGACTCCTGCTCCTCATCGACCACGATCAGCCCGAGATTTTCGACCGGCGCGAAAACGGCCGAGCGCGTTCCCACCACAACGCGCGCCTCGCCGCGCCGGACGCGCCACCACTCGCGCGCGCGTTCCACTTCGGGCAGAGCGCTGTGCAGCACCGCGACGCCCGCGCCGAATCGCGCCCGGAACAATCTGCCGCACCACAGCGTCAGTGCGATTTCCGGAACCAGAATCAGCGCGGTCTTGTTCCGCGCAAGCGCCGCTTCGACGGCGTTGAGATACACTTCCGTTTTCCCGCTGCCGGTGACGCCATAGAGAAGCCCGGCAGTAAAAACGCCCGCCTCGATCCAGCCGCGAATGACTCCCGATTCCCGTTCCTGATCCTCATTCAAAATATTGGAAGGTGGCGTGAAATCAGCATCGAACAAATTCTCTTCGACGGAGAGCGGCTCCTCCCAGCATTTCAACTTTTCCTGCCGGATCATCCGTTCGACGAGCGGCCGCGAAACTTTGGCGAGCTTTGCGAGTTGAGGCAGCGGCAAAGGTCCGCGTTCCTCCGCCAGAACATGAAAGACGCGCGCTTCTTTTTCGGGAAGAGAGACGCCCGCACCGCTCTTTGGGGAATGCTCAGAATGCGCCGCGTTCCAGGCGACGATTTTCTGCACGCGCGCCTCGCGCCGCACCGCGACCTCGCGCGCCTCAAGCTGCTTGCGCCGCTGCAGGCGCTCCGCCGCCGCTTCGCCGCCGGGCAGCTTGCGAAGACGGTCCGCGCGCACCGGCCGTCCCTCGATTTCCATCAGAGAAAGCAGCGCCAGCTCGGCGACTTCGGATTCGCTGCGATTCCCCGCGGCGTCCAGTTCCGCGCGGCGCGCCCGCCCCGCATCCGTCATCAGCAATTCGCGCTCATGCCGCAGATCGATCTGCGGCGGCAGCATCGCGCGAAAAACTTCCCCCAGCGGCGCCACATAGTAGCCGCCCACCCAGCGCCCCAGTTCCAAAAGCTTCGGCGGCAGCGCCGGAATCGCATCGAGCACTTCGACAATTTCCCTGACATTTTTTACGCGCGCGGGATCGGGCCGCCGGACAGACGCCTCCACGACTACTCCCGTCATCGCGCGATTGCGAAATGGCACGAGCACGCGGCTGCCCGCGCAGACCGATCCGGCCAGGCGCTCCGGAATCTCATATGTGAACAGCGAGCGCAGCGGAACCGGCAGCGCGACTTCGCAATAAGTGAGGGACATGTCGGAGAAGTAGTGTAGCAGCAGAAACTCAAGTGGGCATTGTCCAGGCAGGTTTCGGAAGGCGGGCGAATTTTGTGGCGCCGGCGTCTCGCCGGCGTTTTTCGGCGTGTGTAGCGAGGACAAAAATCGCCGGCGGGACGCCGGCGCCACCAAATGCAATCAGCGCGAAGCTTTCTTCGGCTGCAAGCCAAGAAGCGCCATCACTTTTTGCAAATCCTTCCAGACTTCGCCCTTCGCATTTGGGTTGCGCAGCAAATAGGCCGGGTGATACGTGACCATCAGTTTCGTGTTCCGATACTCAAGCCAGTTGCCGCGAAATCGCGAAATGGAATCCTTGGTTTTCAAGAGCGCCTGCGCGGCTGTTGCGCCGAGGCAGACAATCGCCTTCGGCGCGATCACGTCCAATTGGCGGTACAAATAGGGCGAGCAAGTCGCGACCTCGTCGTCCTCAGGCTTCCGGTTATCCGGCGGCCGGCATTTCACGACGTTGCAGATGTAAACCTGTTCGCGCGTGAGGCCCATCGCCTCGATCATCTGCGTCAGAAGTTTTCCGGCGCGGCCCACAAACGGCAAGCCCTGCACGTCTTCATCGTGGCCTGGGCCTTCTCCAACAAACACAAGTTCGGCGCGCGGATTTCCCGCGCCGAAAACAATCTTGTTGCGCTGCTTGTGCAGACGGCAGCGCGTACATTCGCCGAGATCTTCGCGGATCCGTTCCAGCGTGTCGTTCTCAACGCGGTCGATGGCCTCGAACAGTGACGGCGCATTCACGACGGGAAGCACGGAAACAGGCGGAGTTGTCTTTGGCGGCGCGATGGCAATCGGCTTCTGTATGGCGGGCGGCGCGACAGGCGCACTTGCCGCCGCTCGCTTACTCGGGCGTTTTCCCATGGTTCTCCGGTCGGTGTAAAACGCACCGAGATTCAAATCGTCGTAGTAACGAAGCCAGGCTTCCAATTTTTCGCGTTGGGTTTGTGTGGGAGAAGAATCCATCGGCAGGTCAGCGCGCGCGCTGCGTCGCGCCCGTTTGTCCTATAGTTTGCCCCATCGGCTGCCGCAGGCCGTGCAACTGGTCGAGGATGCGGTGCGCCGCGTCAATCTTCGGCATGCGAGGGAACGCCTTCTCGCTTCCGTCGCGGAAATACAGCGTGATGACGTTTGTGTCGTGATCGAATCCGGCGCCGTCGGCCGTCACGTCATTGGCGACGATCAGGTCGGCTTGCTTGGATTCCAGCTTGGCCCGCGCGTGCGCGGCGACGTTTTCCGTTTCCGCGGCAAAGCCGATGATCGCGCGATCCTCTTTGCCGCGCGCCACGTCAGCGAGAATATCCACCGTAGGCTCAAGCTCCAAATTCAGCCGGCCGTTCCCGCGCTTCATTTTTTTTGTCTGGGGCGCCACGGGCCGGTAATCCGCCACCGCCGCCGCCATGATCAGCGCAGTCGCGCGCGGAAAATGCTCGAGCACCGCGCGGTGCATCTGCTCGGTGTTGCGCACGGAAACAAATTGGACGCCCTCGGGCGGATCGAGCCGCGTCGGCCCGCTGATCAAAATCACGCGAGCGCCGCGCCGGGACGCGGCTTGCGCCAGCGCATAACCCATCTTTCCGGAAGATCGGTTGGTCAGAAATCGCACCGGATCCAGGTCTTCGCAAGTAGGACCAGCGGTAACGATCACCGTCTCTTCCCGTAAGTCATGGTCGATTCCCAGCCGCCCGCACACCGCCTGAGCGATGGCTTCGACGCTCGCCAGGCGTCCCGCGCCGGTCATTCCGCAAGCGAGATAGCCTTCCTCCGGCGGCACGACGTGCACGCCGCGCGCGCGCAGCATCTCGACATTCTCCTGCGTCGCCGCGTGCTCCCACATGTTGACGTTCATGGCTGGAGCAACGACCACGGGCGCGGTCGTCGCCAGATACAGCGTGGTCAGAAAATCGTCCGCGACGCCGCGAGCCATTTTCGCGATCACGTTCGCAGTCGCCGGCGCCACGACCAGCAAGTCAATCCGCTGGGCCACGGCGATATGCTCGATGGCGCTTTCCACATTCGCGCCCGCGGATTCCTCGCCAAACATTTCGGTGATTACTTTCTGCCCGGTGAGCGCTGCAAACGTGAGAGGAGTGATGAATTCCTGCGCGCTTTTGGTCATCACCACTTGCACGTCGATGCCTTCCTGCTGGAGCTTGCGCACCAGTTCCGCCGCCTTGTAAGCGGCCACTCCGCCGGAAACACCCAGTGCCACGCGCATAAAAGTTTCGCGGCGCTATTCCTTGCGCCGCTTCCCGTCCTTGTCCAACGCATCGCCCGGGATTTCAGGCAACTGATATTCAAGCACGCCCGCGACCAGCTCTTCGATCGCCACTCGAGTGGACTTGTGCGAGCGCGGATTGGCCACCAGTGGCGACGCTCCGAGCATCAACTGCCTCGCCCTTCGCGCCGCCACCACCACAAATGCAAACTTGCTATCCGGTGCCTGACTCTCGGCCGTCATGAGATCGTTATCCTCCAAAAGATTCCAGAATCTTGCGTGCGCGCTCGCTCAAGCAACTGCGAAGACACCGCGCGGCCACCGTGATCGCCTGGATTTCGCGTCCGGCGCGCTCCACATCGTCATTTACCACCAGAAAATCATACTCCGCGTAACGCTGCATTTCCTGCCGGGCCCGTTCCAGCCTCCGCTCGATCGCCTCTTCCGGGTCTTGCCCTCGCGCCCGCAACCGCCGCTCCAGTTCTTCTTTCGCCGGCGGAAGAATAAAGATGGCGACCGCGTGGGGCAGCTTTTGTTTTACCTGTTCGGCGCCCTGCACGTCAATTTCGAGCACCAGGTCCAGCCCCTTGCGCTGCGCCTCCTCCAGCCACCGGCGCGGCGTGCCGTACCGGTGCCTTCCGAAAACGCGCGCGTGTTCCAGGAACTCCCCGGCGCGAACCCTGCGATCGAATTCCTCTTCGGAAATAAAATCATACCATTTTCCGGCGCTTTCTGTGGCACGAGGGGGCCGGGTTGTGCACGATACCGAAAACATCGTTCCGGGCACTTCCAGCATTTTTTGCACCAGGGTGGATTTTCCTGACCCCGAAGGTCCAGACACGATGAACACCAGAGGTTGCTGTGCCTGTGCCAGCGTCATTCGACGTTCTGCGCCTGTTCCCGCAGCTTCTCGATATCGGATTTCACTTCCAGCGCCAGGCCCGTGATTGCCAGGCCTTCGGACTCCACGCCCGGCGTCTTGGACAGCAGCGTGTTCGCTTCCCGCTGCATCTCCTGCAAAAGAAAATCGAGTTTCTTCCCCGCCTCGCCCGCGCCGGCGAGCAATTTCCGGAACTGTTCAACGTGGCTGCGCAGCCGGGCCAGTTCCTCGCTGACGTCGCTGCGCTCGGCCAGCAGCGCAGCCTCTTGCGCCAGCCGAATGGGATCGATCTGCACGCCCTTCAAAAGTTCCTCCAGCCGTTCCGCGAGGCGGCGAGCGATTGCGGGACGCACGCGCTCCGCAAGCGTCTCTATTTCCGCCGTCCTCGTCGCAATCTGCCCCAGGATTCCCTGCATCTCCACAGTCAGCGCCTGCCCTTCGGACCGGCGCATGGCTTCCAATTTATTCAGCGCTTGCTCCAGGCAGGCTTCCACTTGCTCGCCCAGCTTCTCTTGTTCTTCCTCGCTCTGCAGATCGCTGGCCGCTCCCGGCGCCGCGACCACGCCCGGAAGCCGGAAGAGCGCGACCAGGTCCGGCTCAGTTTTTACGCCGAATTCCTGCCGCAACCGCTCCACGGCCTTCATGTAGGACTCGACCAGGTCGTGATTGACTTCCACTGAACCGGCCGCGCCCGGCTCGTAGTAAATGTTCACGTCCACATGGCCGCGCTTCAGCCGGTTTCGAATGGCTTGCCGGATGCGCGATTCGAAGACTTCAAAGCCATCCGGCATCCGCAGATGGAGGTCTAGGAAACGGTGGTTGACGCTTCGCAGGTTGATTCGCACGGAGCTTCCATCGCGCTCGGCGCGGGCCTGCGCAAATCCAGTCATCGAATAAATTCCGGTGGGTGCCGCAGTAGCTTTCATCGATCCGCCTTTGGCGCGGGAGTCGCCGTGTCATCCACATCCGCGAACTGCATTTCGTAGAGGCGCGCGTAGGTTCCGCCCCGTGCGAGGAGTTCCTGGTGCGTGCCCGTTTCCGCGATCGTGCCGTCCTCGATGACGATGATCTTGTCCGCGCGGCGGATCGTCGAGAGCCGGTGCGCGATGACGAACGAGGTGCGGTCCAACATCAGGTTCGAAAGCGCCCGCTGCACTAGCATTTCCGACTCGGAATCCAGCTCGGACGTGGCCTCATCCAGAATCAGGATGGGCGAATCCTTCAGGATCGCCCGCGCAATGGCGATGCGCTGCCGCTGGCCGCCGCTGAGGCGCTGCCCGCGGTCACCGAGCATCGTCTGATAGCCCTGCGGCAATTCCAGAATGAAATCGTGCGCCAGCGCCGCTTTTGCCGCGGCTTCCACGCGATCTTTTGGAAGCCCCGGTCGCCCGTAGCAAATATTGTTCCAGACCGTGTCGTTAAACAGGATGGTCTCCTGCGTTACGATGGCCATCTGTTCCCGCAAGGACCGCAGCGTCACTTCGCGCACGTCCACGCCATCGATGCGCAGGCAGCCCGATGTGACAGGGTAAAATCGCGGCAAGAGATTCACGAGCGTTGTTTTGCCCGCTCCACTCGATCCGACAATCGCGATGACCTCGCCTGCGTGCGCCACGAAGGAAATATCGCGCAGGATGGGCACTTCCGGATCGTATCCAAAACTCACGCGCTCGAATTCCACGCTTCGAGAAAAGGGAGGGAGGGTGCCCAACTGCGGTTCCGCTTCCGGCTCTCCCGGGCGGCCGATGTATTCGAAAACCGTGGCCGTCGCTCCGAACGCCAGCTCGAATTGCTGATAGACCGAGCCCAGCCCCTTCACAGGCTCATAAGACTTGAATAACGCATAGACAAACGTAACGAAAACAGGCGCGGTCAAGGCCCCTATCTTGATTTGCCCTCTTGCATACATCAGTAACAACACGATCACCACGGCGCCCAGCAAATCCATGATGGGTGAGGTGACCACGGCCGAACGAATCCAGCGCATGTTTTCACTGAGCAAGCGCCGAGCCCCGTCGCGAAACTTCCCGATTTCAAAGTCCTCCATCCCGAAGGCCTTCACGACGCGGTTGCCGCTGACCGTCTCTTCCAAAATTTGCGACAACTCGCCAACTCTGGCCTGGATTTTCTCCGTGGAGCGGCGAATCCGCTGGCCCAGCGTCCTGACCGGCCAAACCACCAACGGCAGGAGCACAACGGAGCCAACTGTCATCTTCCAGCTGGTCGCGAGCAGTACGGCAAGCAGGCAAAAAAGCGTGAAGATGTGACGGAAACTTAGCGCTAGAAATTCCGAATACGCGGCCCGCACGCGCTCGACATCGTTTATTACGGTGGATAACAAACGCCCGGTCGGATGGTCTTGAAAAAAACCGATAGGCTGCCGGATGACCCTTGCATAAACCTGATTTCTCAAATCGGTGACACCCGCAATCCCCGCGTGCTGCACCAGCACGTTGCCAAGATATTCCGCGACTCCTTTCCCGACAAAAACACTCAGGATGGCGATCGAGAACAGCGTCCCGACACTGTGAATTTGGTGGGGGAGAAAGGAGTTCAGGTAGATTGGCTGGTGCGTGAAGGGATTTTCAATCAGGAAGAGTCTGTTATCAGGCGCTTTCGGATTGAGTACGCTGCCAAAAATTGGGGTGATCATGAGCGCGATCAAACCTTCCGCCAGCCCCACCACAGAAAGGCACACGACCCCCATCGCGAGCCGTATCTTGTACGGCTTGACGTAATGCAATAACCGGCCGAATTCTTCCCGCTTCGTCAAAGAATTTGCTGATCCCCTGTGTGACGGACGAATGCCGCAGGCTTTGGTACGCTACGAATCGCCCACGCTTTTGTCAAGCCGCCGCGCCACGCTATTGCCCTGAACTGGATGCTGTACCGATGGTCCCTCTGTAGCGCTCGCCTTCAGGCGAGCACTTTGGATTCAAGCACATGCCCGCCTGAAGGCGGGCGCTACAACAGTTGCCTACTTCGCCAGGTCGCGATGCACAACTTTGGACGCATATCCCTTTTTGTGCAGCGTCTTGCGCACCGCTTCCGCAAGCATGACGGAGCGGTGCCGCCCGCCCGTGCAGCCAAAGGCAATCGTCAGATAGCTTTTCCCTTCCCGGATGTAATGCGGGATTAAATAAACCAGCAAGCCTTCGACGCGCCGCAAAAATTCACCGGTTTGAGGAAACGACCGGATGTACCGGGCGACACGCGGATCGCGACCCGAATATTTGCGCAGCTTCGGAATAAAATGGGGATTCGGCAGAAAGCGCACGTCAAAAACGAGATCGGCGTCGGCTGGAAGCCCGTACCTGTATCCGAAGCTCACCAGCGAAACCATCATCGGCCGGCGGTCTGTTTTTTGGAAGCGGCGAATGATGAATTGCCGCAATTCGTGAACGTTGAATTTGGTCGTGTCGATAACCACGTCGGCGAGCTTGCGGATCGGCTCCATCAGCACGCGCTCGCGGCGCAATCCCTCCAGCACAGGACGGTCATGCCCGAGCGGATGCGGCCGCCGCGTCTCGCTGAACCGGCGCAGCAAGGCATCCTCACTCGCTTCGATGAACACGAGCGTCGCGGGATTTTCGCCGCGCAATTGCCGCAGGATCGCGGGCAACTTTTCCAGCTGGCCGCCCTCGCGCGCATCCACCAGCAGCGCCGCTCGTTGAATTTCTCCGCCGGCCTGCATGTGCAATTCACTGAAAGTGGGAATGAGCGCGACGGGAAGATTATCCACGCAGTAGAAACCGAGATCCTCGAAGGTCTTGAGAACGGTGCTCTTCCCCGAGCCGCTGAGGCCGGTGAGAATCACCAGTTGCCGAGCGTCGCGCGCGTTGCGGCGCTTCACGCGGACCGGCCTACGCCTTGACCCGGCGCTGGTGGGTGCTGGGAATGCGTAGATCTTCTCTGTATTTTGCTACGGTGCGGCGCGTGACGTGGATTCCGGCGTCGTCGAGCTTCTTGGCGATCAGGTCGTCGGTGAGCGGATGGGCGGTGTCTTCTTCGTCGATCATTTTTTTCACGAGGCGCTTCAACGTCTGCAGCGACATGTTGCTGCCTTCCGGACCGTTGACCGATTCCGAAAAGAACGACCGCAGCTCCAGAACTCCCTGCGGGGTGTGCGCGTACTTGCTCGATACGGCGCGGCTGACCGTGGATGGATGCACCCCTACTTCCTCGGCCACTTCCTTGATCATCATGGGCTTCAGGTGGTCGGCGCCATGATCCAGGTATTCAAACTGCCGCTGAATGATGATCTGGCAGACTCGCAGGATGGTGTGCTTGCGCTGCTCGATGCTTTTCATCAACTGCATCGCCGCGGTCACGCGTTCCTTCACGTAATTGCGGACTTCGCGGTCGGCCGCGTCGCGGGCCAGCAGCCGGCGGTACACGGGCGAAAGCCGCAGTTGCGGCACGTCATCATCGTTCATGAACACTTGCCACTGATCGTCCACCTTGCGGAAATATACGTCCGGCTCGACCAGGCGCGGCTGCGTCTTGTTGTAGCGCAGCCCGGGGCGCGGATCGAGCTTCTTGATCACGTCCACCGCGCGCTTCACGAGTTCCACGGGACGGTTCAGGGCGCGCGCGATTTCCTTCAACTGGTTCGCCTGCAAGAGCCGCGCCAGCGGCGTCTCCGGGTTCAGCTCCTCGGCTTCGCTCGCCGCCAGGGGCCTCTTCGGCAAACATTCGGACACAATCTGCATCGCCAGCGTGTTTTGGCTATCCAGCGTGCGAAGCTGCATCAAAAGGCATTCGCGCAAGTTGCGGGCAGCCACGCCCAGCGGATCGAATTCCTGCACCACCGCCAGGGCTTCCTCGACGTCTTCCATCGAGTACTTTCCGTTTTGCGAAATTTCTTCGAGCGAGGCGCTCAGGTAACCGTTCTCATCGAGGTTGCCGATGATCGCTTCGGCGATCTCGCGCACCACATCGTTGCAAACCGTCACGCTCATTTGCCAGGCAAGATGTTCGGTAAGACCCTGTGCCGAGGAAAGAAATTTGTCAAAGGACGGCCGCTCGATGGTTTCTGTTTCGCCGCGCTCGGGATTGCCGCCGCCGCTGTCGAGATATTGATTGAAAAACGAGGCGACGTCGAAATCTTCAAAGGGACTGGGTGGCTCGACCTCGGGAATTTTTTCGGTTTCCGCTTTCAGGAAGGTTTCGTCGCTGTAGTCTTCGGGAGTAACGCTTTCTTCCGACAATTCCTCCAGCACCGGGTTCTCGATCATTTCCTGATTGATCATCTCGCGAAGCTCGAGACGGTTCAGGGCCAGAACGCTCACCATCTGGACCAGACCCGGCGTAAGGATCTGCTTCTGCGCGACCCGTAGGTGAAGTTTTGGCTGGAGCCAGCTCATAGGCGTCAATTCAAACGGAAATGATCCCCGAGATAGACTCGGCGGACCTCGGCATTGCCGCTCAGGTCATGCGGCGTCCCGGCGGCAAGCACTTTGCCGTTTTGGACGATGTAGGCGCGATTGGTGACGCTCAAGGTTTCGCGCACCTGGTGGTCGGTGACCAGGACTCCGATTCCCTCGCGGCTCAATTCGCTGATGATTTTCTGGATATCCACAACGGTCAAGGGGTCGATCCCCGAAAAAGGTTCGTCCAGCAGAATGAAGGCAGGCTCCAACACGAGTGACCTGGCAATCTCCAGCCGCCGCCGCTCGCCACCCGACAGCGTATACGCCCCGTTGGATCGAACCGTTTCCAGCTTCATTTGCGCCAATAGCTCCTCAAGCCGGTCTCGCTGTTGCTCCGAGGTCAGAGGCAGCGTTTCCAGGACCGCAATCAGGTTCTCTTCGACCGTAAGCTGCCGGAAAACCGAAGGTTCTTGCGGCAAATAACTGATCCCACTTCGGGCCCGGAGGTACATGGGGAGGTCGGTAATGTCGTCCCCGTTCAGCAGGACGCGCCCGGAATCCGGCCGGGCTAAACCTACCAGAATATAGAACGTCGTCGTCTTCCCAGCGCCGTTAGGCCCCAGAAGCCCTACCACTTCACCTTGGCTGATCTCCAGGTTGAGGTCGTCTACTACTTTTCGCCCTCGATAGGACTTGCTGAGTTCGACGGCCTGGAGCTTGAGCATGCCACGTCATTTCTCGACCTGGTGAAGCGTCACTGTTTTCGAGCCATCCGCCGAATCCACAACGATCCTATCATCAGCAAAATAGAAGGTCAATTGACGCCCCGTGGTGGTGTCGCCAGTTGAGCTATATAGAGTTGGTTTACCTTCCGAAAGAACAAACTTGCCTTCCGAGGCCGTGTATTCGGCCCGGTCCGAGGTTCCGCGGCGGTCTTCCTGGCGGACGGTCACATCTCCGCTCGCCACCGAACGCGACAATTGTTTGGTGCCGCTTGCGGCACCCGCGTCGGAAAAATAGAGATCGATTTGGTTGGCTTGGATGGAGCCTTGCTCTGAATCGACCCTCGCGTCTTGTTCGATTCGAGCGCGCGACTCCGTCTCCCAATACGTGAGCAATCCTCCGCTGACATGCCCCAGCTGCGTGCCGGGATGCGCCGCTTGGCCCGCCGTTGCCCTGTTCGATGGCGGCTTTGCCGCCTTGTTCGACGGCGGCCCTGGCGCTTCTCCTGGCTTCGGATTCCACGCCGCCTGCGGGAATACTCCGCGCACTTTTCCTTTCGCCACCAGAATGTGCGTCGGGCTGTCCAATTCGATTGTTTCCCCCTCGATCACGGACTGCCCCTGCCACAATCTTCCTTTTCCGGAGTACACGGCGTGCCCTCGCGCCGTGTCCGCGACAAGATGTTCGGCCGAAATGTGCGCGGGCCCCTGCGCGAGATTCGAAATACTCTCCGCGGCAGGTTGCAAATCCGTGGTCAGCACGTGACCATCGGCGCGCAACGTATTCGCCCCCTGAGCGAACGACGCCGATTGCGCCGTGGTCCTCGTCGCGGCATCGGCAAGGATCACGGAGCCGTCCAGCGTGACAACATTGGTGGCGCGATCCACGCGAGCGCGGTCTCCCTGACCCGCGCGCTGCCCATCGCGGAAATGGACGCTCCCGGTTTGCTCGATCGTTGTCCACTGGCCCGCGCCGTCAAATTTCGCCGTGAGTTCGCGCGATGCCGTAATCTCGTCGGGCGCGTCGCCGAGTTTGCGCGTCACTTCCACGCCGCCCGTGCCTACCATCTGCTGCAACTGGTTCTGCGCATCGAATTTCAGATTCATCTGCTTGCCCGACATCCGCGTCGATTGCGGAACGGGCTTGCCGTTCACGAGGGCCACGTTCTGCCAATCGATGCGCGCCGGAGCGAGCGTGTTCACGCTTTCCACAAGGGTCTGCCCCGGGCGGGAATCGCTTGAAAAGTGGATTTCGAGGGCATCGCTTTCGACGTGGCGCGTCCCCCCGTTGAAAGAGGCGCTCGTGGATGTCAGCGTGACGCCGTTGCTGGCCGTCAGAAGGCGAGGCGTGTTGTCTGAGGAAACGAGGTCCACCTGAATGCGCCCGGCATCGATTCCGTCGCCGCCGACAGGAGTGTTGCGCGTGCCGTGGACGTTCCCTGTTGCCACAATAGTCTCGATCGACCCGTCGGGCCTGAGCCCCGAGTCGATTTCGTCGGCGCTGAGCGCAAGCGGCCCTTGAGGACTCAAATCGTGCAATTGCGGATGGCCGCTGGCGACAAAGCGTCTCGCTTGAAACGCCGCGTCCAGCTCCAACAGCAACTTATCCGCGGTCAGCTCGAGCGTTGTCTGCTGCGCATGGACATCCCCCTCGACCTGCACTTCCCGCTTTTCGCGCTGGAAGGACATCCTGTCGCCCGCCACGCGCACAATTTTTTCGCCCGTTGCCTCGGTTTTCTCGGGGGTGTTGGAAGACGAAAGGGAGAGATTCAATCCGACGCCCTGCAGCAATCGGAGTGTCCCGCTGTTGGAATCGTAGCTCACGCCCACGGCGCGGCCTTCTCCCGCCGGCCAGCGGAACGTGACCGGTTTGTCCGTCCGCGCCTCGCCGGAATCCCGGTCAAACGTCACGGCTGACGTCGTGACCTGAATGGCGTTGGCGCTCGCCTGCGGAGCGCCCGCAGCCTGCAGTTTGATCTGGACTTCCCCGGCGCAACTGATCTTCCCGGTATTCGAAATAAAATCGCAAGCCTTGGTGACGAGCGTGTCGTTGCGCTCTCCTTTCTTCCCGTACACCACGATGGAGACATCTTCGAGAAGATTCCGGCTGCCTTCCTTGAATTCCGTCGTGCGGGACGCCTTCACGGTATAGATCGTCCTCTGCCCCTCGACTTTGGAATACGAAAACTCGTTCGAACGCTGCTCGACCGTCGGCGGCACGGCGGGCGGCGCCTTCTTCTCCGCCTGGCGCGCCACCCAAATATTCCGCGCATACACCCCCGCCACAGCCACGGCCAGCAATCCCGCCGCCGCGAGCGACCACCGCGCGTATTTCTGCGCTTCGCTGTTACGCATCTGTTCGAGAACCTCGAAGACTTAGACGCCGAGTATAAGGGACGCGTTGTCGGCGGACAACCGCAGGGGGTGAAAGTGAAACGGTGTTAGAGTTGGAAAAACACAGTTGGATTTGCAAGGCTCGCAAGTAAAGATGGACCTCGACCCAGGAACCTCCGGGGAGCAACAATTGTGGAAATTAAATGAAACCCGCGTACGTATTAGATTAGCGGGATCTCGAGGCATCGGTCTTTCTTGGTCCTCCGTTCTAAGGTGAATGATGAAGGGGGAAATCAAATGAAGGCCGCAGTAATGATGGAACCGGGCAAATCCCCCGTATATGCGGACTTTCGCGACCCAGTGCCGCAGGAGGGGGAAGAACTGATAACGGTCACTGCGTCCGCGCTCAGCCAGATCACGAAGAGCCGCGCCTCGGGCTCCCACTACACCGTTCCCGGTAGCCTTCCCGCTGTCGTGGGAATGGACGGCGTTGGCCGAACCCGGGATGGACGGCGAGTTTATTTCGTCATGCCCGAAGCTCCCTTTGGCGCCATGGCGGAAAAAGTTGCAGTGAGGCAAGAACAGTGTATTCCGCTGCCGGATCATCCGGATGACGTAACGGCCGCCGCCATCGCAATTCCCGGGATGTCCTCCTGGGCCGCGCTCAAGGAGCGCGCCCACCTGGTTGCCGGAGAGACCGTACTGGTCAACGGAGCCACGGGAGCGGCAGGACGCCTGGCCATACAGATCGCCAAGTTTATGGGCGCGAGGAGAGTTGTCGCGACAGGCAGGAACGTTGAGTCTCTGAAAGAATTGAAAGTCCTGGGCGCGGATGTAACGATCCCGCTCATCGCATCCCCTGATCAATTAGAGGCAGCGTTCGAGGAACAGTTTGGCGGCGAAGGCGTCGATGTTGTTCTCGACTACCTCTGGGGACAGAGCGCCGAAATCCTGATCGTAGCGGCGGCCAAGGCAGGCAAGGAGGCAGTGCCCATCCGCTTCGTTCAGATCGGAGCGGTGAGCGGTGGAAACATTACATTGCCGAGCGCGGCCCTGCGCTCGTCCGCACTGGTCTTAATGGGCAGCGGCATCGGAAGCATTCCTTTCGAAGGGCTGGTCGGCGCGATTCGCGGTGTGATGCAGGCTGTTGTACCAGCCAAGCTGCGGATCAAAACGGAAGCAGTCCCACTAGCCGACGTCGAACAAACATGGAACAAGAACGGCGGTAAATCGCGCTTCGTTTTTGTCGTAAGCCAGCATTCCCCTGCGTCTCGTTAGCTTCAAACCCCCAAGGCTCTTCTCTCCGGGCGATCAGCGTCCTAGTGAAATGTTCATAGGCATATTTTGTCAATTCATTTCCGCGTCTGATAGGAATTGAATGTGCAGATGGCCTAGCGCGACAGCGCCTCGAGCAAAGCGTCGCGCTGCACGATCGCCTGGCGGGTGGTCCCTGTGAGGATCAGCCGGTAGACCGCCAGAGCGGCCGCGCTCAAGGCGAGGTACACAACAGGCAGCAGCCATAACCCCGCGAGCCAATTGCAGAGGAAGGCCGCTGCGGAGATCAATCCCATCTCCACGAAAAACAATCCAAAGGAAATGAGCATCGTTAATCCCGACGGGCGCTGACGCTTCATGCCGAATTCAAATTTTCGCGGAAATTGAAGCGAAAGCCAGTTCCCCGCTCCCAAATGAATTAACGCGGCGAACAGAAGCCCCGTCCAGGTTGCCAGCAGGATCAGCACGCTCGGCGGATGGCCCATCGCCGTTACCAGAACCAATACCAGGAGCGATTCAAAGACCAGCAAGCCACCGTGAAATAGGTTCTTGGCCAGCATCACATCGCTAAACTTCACCGGAGCGAGAAACAATCTCTCCACGCCCCCCCCTTCATAGGCCAGGTTATTGGGGCAGAAATTCATCATGAGCAGCAGGATGTAGACAACCGACGCGGGATACGCGAAGTTGCCGCCAAATCTTCCAATGAAGGAAAGTCCGCCCTGGCGCCTCGGCACGGACAACGTCATGATGAAAAACGCGATCAGAACCAACGGCATAAAAGCGCTCATCAGCAGCATCGTGTTCCGGAAAAAATAACGAATCTCCTTTCCTAAAATGGCGGCCACGGGCGCGCTGACGATTCCTGACAGCGGCCCGCACTCCCGGCCGGCAACCGCGGCTTTCGCCGGCAGAGGAACCGGACCGCGTTTCACAACGGGTTTTTCCCGAACCGGTGCGGCAGTTTCTCCCAGATCTTCACCGGTGAACTGCGCACGCACTCGAAACGCAAAAAGTCCGCCGAACACCAAAGCATAAATCCCCAGTAAGGCGGCCGTTCCCAAAGCCGCCGCCGAATCGTCATTGGCGGCGTGTTCCAGCACGGTTCCCGGTAAAGCTGGCGGTAATGATCGCCAAAAAGCGGCGCTATTCTCCATGCTGCGCCTCAGCACCGAGCCCTTCCGTTGCAAGAGGAGGCCTGAAAACTGTACGCCGAGAAATAACAGGATGGAAATTGCCGTGACGATCTCCCGCGTCCGGCGTTTCGCCAGCGCCCGTTCCAGCCACGCAAACACAAGCCGATTGAAGAGCAGATTCATCAACACGGAAATTGTCAGCGCCAGCGCGGCCCACCACGCAAGATCCGGCTGGGCGGCCACCACGCCCACGCCGATGGCCACGTGCCACAGTATCCCGACGAGCGCGAATGGGTCGGCAACCCCGTACGCCGCGCTCATCAGGAAAAAGGCGGAAAACCGCAGCGGGAATCGCAACAGATTTCGCCCATCAAAGCCGGGATTCATTTCCGTAGCGAGGACCGGCACAAACTGCCAAAACAAAAAGATGACCCAAAGCATTAAGGTGAGAAAATTCCATTTCCTGAACATCACAATCGCATAGGCGCCGAAGCCGATTCCCACGGAGACCGCCAGCACCTGCACACCGAAAAAAAAACCGAGCGCGATGTTCCCGACCAGGTGAATTTTCTCGGACTTGCTGCGCAGGCTGTTGCGGAAGGTCTGCCAGCGGACCAGGATCAACAGCGATAACTGGCGGCCCAGCCCCGTCGAATAGGCTACTTCAGCCACGAGAGCTCTTCCTCCGATTTGCGCAGCGCGCCTTCGGGTTCCACGACGGCTAGGAAAATTTCCTCGAGAGTAAGTTTCTGCGCCGCAGCCGGAACGCCGCCGTTTACATGCGCGGCGGCGACCCCGGCGCGAAGCTCATCAAGCGAGCCCTGCGCGATGATCCGCCCCTTATTGATAATGGCCACGTGGCTGCACAGGCGTTCGACGATCTCAAGGACATGGGAAGTAAGAAAAATTGTCGCCCCGCGCGCCGTCATGTTGTGCAGCATGGTCTTCAATGTGCCCGCCGCGATCGCGTCCACTCCCTCGAAGGGTTCATCCAGAAATAAAATCCTCGGCCCGTGGATCACCGCGGCGGCGAGCGCCAGTTTTTTCTTCATGCCATGCGAATAGTCAACCACAAGAGTCTTCGGGCGGTCGGCCAAGTCCATAAAATCCAGCAATTCCGCCGTACGCTGCGCGGCCGTGGCGCGGTCCAGCCCGTACATCTGCCCCACGAAATTCAGGAATTCGCTTCCCGTAAGACGGTCAAACAGCGCCAGCCCTTCCGGCACCACACCGATCTGCCGCTTGACCTCGGTCGCGTTGCCCTCCAGGCCGAGACCCAGCAACTGGATGCGCCCCGCAGTCGGCGCAAGCAGCCCGGTCAGCATGCGAATCGTCGTGGATTTCCCGGCCCCGTTCGGCCCCAGAAAACCGAAGAATTGTCCGGCATCCACGCGCAAGTCCACATGGTCCACTGCAACGAGGTTGCCGAAACTGCGCGACAATCCTTCCGCGACGATCGCTGGCTCAGACACCGTTTCTCCGAAGAAAAAGCATGTACTGGTTACTCAACTAGTTTCTCATGGCGAGGGCAGAAAGGCTTTCCCGAAGCATTTTCTTCGTGTCCAGTAAGCATCCTTTGAAAGATGTAGGATTGAATCCACGCACGCGCTCTGAATCCACCAATTTGCCGTATACTGCTCCGGGCCTCGGGGCCAAATCGGAAACATCCAAACAATCGGGGAGGAAGCTATGCTGACGCGACGCAAGTTCGTAACGGGAGCGATTGCCGCGGGGGTTCTGCTGCGCACGGAAGGTGGCTTTGCTAAAGCTGCTCAACCGGCCACGCCGGTGAATTTTGAAATCCCGCCGCACGCCTGCGATTGCCACACGCATTTTTACTGCGATCCAAAAGTATTTCCGCTTTCGCCCGCGCATCTGTATATACCGGAGACCTTGCAGCCCGCGGAAATGTCGGCGCTGCACAAGGCTCTGCACATGGAGCGCGTCGTCATCGTGACGCCCAGCGTCTATGGACCGAACAACAATGGCACCACGCTGTTTGGCGTAAAGGCGCGCGGCGCGACCGCGCGCGGCATCGCCGTCGTGGACGACAAAACGCCGGACAGCGACTTCGACGCCATGTACCGCGCGGGCATCCGCGGCGCGCGCGTCATTTCGGGAGTTTCCGGGCCGACCGATCCTGCCGCCGCCCGCCCCATTTATCAGTCCGCGATGAACCGGTTCAAGAATCACAAATGGATGATCGAGCTGTATACGAACCTGGGAGTGATCTCGAACATCAAAGACCTGGTCCATTCTTCTCCGGTGCCGACCGTGTTCGATCATTTCGGCGGCGTGCAGGCCTCGCTCGGCTTGCAGCAGCCCGGCTTCGCCGATCTCCTGGAACTGCTTCGCTCCGGCAGCGCGTACGTGAAAATTTCGGGCGCCTATCGCGCGTCCACGAAGGCCCCCGACTATCCTGACGTCGTGCCCTACGCCAGGGCATTCATCGAGGCAAATCCGGATCGCGTCCTATGGGGCACCGATTGGCCGCATCCCGCGGCCGCACTTCCCGGCGCCAAGCCGAGCGATCCGATGCCGACGTTTCCCATCGACGATGGCCGCCTTCTCAACCAGCTCCCGGTCTGGGCGCCCGACGCGGCAATCCGCAAAAAGATTCTTGTCGACAATCCGGCGCGGCTGTACGGATTCTGAGGGCTCGGTGAAGGAGCAGGCGGCGCGGAACGCACCTGTTCCTTGACGCCCACCCGATTGTGACATACAATGTACGTACAATTTCGAAGCAAGGACAATCTATGGCCGTCTCTCGCGCAAGAACGATTCGGACCCGGCGCATCAATCTCCGCGCCACGAACCATCAGGAAAAACTCATCCGCACCGGCGCCGAGACCACCGGCGTCAGCATGACCGATTTCATCCTCGAGAGCGCGTGTTTGCAGGCCGAGCACGTTCTTGCCGACAAGCGCGAGTTCATCGCTTCCTCGAAACAATGGAAGGCGTTTGTCGAGGCTCTTGACCGCCCCGCTCGCGTGATACCGGAGTTGGCGCGACTTTTTTACGAACAACACAAGAAAAGTTTCACTACAGAGGACACAGAGGGCACGGAGTAAAGAAGAGAAAGCTAGATTACGTTTCACATGAGGGAGGCAGTGTTTGCAGGTGCGCGAATGCATTCTCTGTGTTCTCTGTGCCCTCTGTGGTGAAATTTTCGCCGTCAATTAGCGAGGTGGCGCTATTCACTCCGACCAACCTCCCTCCCCCATCGAAAAACTGACAAAGGATCACGACGTTTCTTCATTCGATTGCGGGAAGCCGTCACTGAATGACTGGCTCCGCCGCTTTGCGCTGACCAACCAGCAGAACGACTCGGCTCGCACGTATGTCTTGCATCGCGCAAACAGGGTCGTTGGCTATTACTCACTTTCCGCAGGCTCCGTGCGCAAGGAAGAATCCCCCGCCCGCATTGCCAAGGGCCTCGCGAAGCACCCGATTGGCGTAATTTTACTCGCGCGCCTGGCGGTCGACCGCAATGAACGCGGCGCGGGTCTCGGCAAGGCCCTGCTGGTGGATGCCCTGACGCGCGCGTTGACCGCGACCGATGCGATCGGCGCCCGGGCAATTCTGGTTCATGCCATAGATGAAGAAGCCGCCTCTTTCTACAAGAAATTCGGGTTCGAGCCATCGCCACTCGATCCGAAACAACTTATGCTGCTGATGAAGGATCTCCGCGCCACGTTGAGATCCATCGGGAGACTCTGAGTCTGGGAATGAGTATCAGACTTCGTGCGGGATTGGTGGGAAAATAAGAAAAACCCCGCCACTCGCAAGGCGCGAGGGATGAGCCCCGGGCTTGACTTTCGAAGGGCCGAACACTGGATTGGGCTTATCCTTGACTTGGCGATGGGAGACGCATTAACCTTCCGCTTGGTTTCCCGGCGTGGCTTTGTGTAAGCCGGGCATAGGCCTCGTCAGCCGCTTGCTTCGACTTAGTGGTTACTAAGATGGGGTGAGCGACGGGATTCGAACCCGCATCTGAGCCGTCACTAGGGGCCTGTGCTACCGTTGCACTACGCTCACCATGGAAGCGGTAGGGGCTTTGGGAAAGGCCGATAACGCCTCCTTCCGAAGCCCTTATTTATTTGGCGCTGTCCCACACGCCCGCATATCACAATCGCGACAACATGGTGGCAGTATTAAGGCAAATTTATGACAATGTCAAGGTCAAGTTTCGCCTTGACATACCTCAACCATTGCCCTATATTCGCGCTACGGACGCCTCTTAGCAAAGAGGGGGAACTATCAAAAAGGAGACCGGACATGACTATCGCGCCAGGAGTCATTCCGCGTATTGACCCAAGTGTGGAATACGTGGGAGTCAGCAAGCTGAGGAAATTAAACTCTGACGATATGAAGAAAATGGAGAAAACCTATGTCCTGCAGGAAAACGATACGCCAATTGCTGTGCTTTTGACCTACGAAAAGTTCTTGGTTTTGCAGGAGCATATCGATGCATTGGCGAAAACGATTTCCATACTAAGTAATAAAGAGGAGCGTGCTGCGCTCCGGGCGGGGCTGGACGACTTCAAAAATGGACAGGTTGAGGACCTATCTCAGGTCCGTAGCGCATCCAAGAGGAGAAAAAAGTAGCTGCAAGAGACGCGTTGTAAGGAGCCATAAATGGGCCAACAGGTGCTTGTACAGCTCACGAAAACGGCCAAGCGTTCATATCTCAAGATGCAGCACGCATCGGAAATTTGTGAAGGAAAGGGAGACGTTACAAATTCGGCGGTAGTCCAATTTCGGGACCTCAACATGATCCTGGAAGAAACCATCCCCGCCGACCCATTCAGCAAACAACGGGCACTCGCAGGATATTTTTCGATCGTATTCGAAGTCGCGCAAGATGGAATCTGCGTGTGCTATTTAGGGCTACCCAAGGAGTTTCGCGTTGTGGTGCTCTACATTGCTGAGATGTCACAGCGGGACACGACTGATCGTGACTCGTATGGATTGATTGTCGGAATGGCACAATCGGGAAGGTTAACGGAAGCACTTAGCGTCCTCGGAGTTTCGATTCCGGAGAAAACGTCTAACGCTCCGTCGTACCTTCATTGAGCTATGTGCCTGATCCCTTGCGGTTTTCAAGGGGTGGGTCTCTTTTTAATTGATTCCGCGCAACGAAACGGTGGATGACCAGAGAGAATTGCCCGGTTCGCGCGCCGGTGACTATCCAGGCTATTTCGCAGGCTTGGAGGCGGGCGCGCCAACTCTATTGGCGAAGGATTTTTCTTCCGATGGCACGCAAATTTCCTCCAACAATTCGTCCTTTGGCCGCAGCTTCATGATTCGGTGAGGGCCGACGATGGGCTGCGCGTAGGCCTTCGGGTCGGTGACCGTAATGTCGTAGAAGATGGTGTCGTGGTCCACGCGGCGGTAGCGCTCGGTGACGCGCATGTATTCGCTGTGCGCATAGCCTGTGGAACCGAGCCAGGTTTTGTCATTGAAGCCGGCGGATTCGACGACGAACGTGTCGTCTCCTTCCCAGTGGCCTACGGCGTATCCGTACCACGTCGGGTCGGCGCCTTTGGGAAGAGAACGGCCGTCGGTCCAGATCGAGCGGTATTCGTGGTCGCGTTCGAAGAACTGGATCACCCGGCCGGGGACCTGAACAAACTCGAATAGCGTGTACATGAACATGACGCGCGGGAAACCCATGGGGTCGCATTGCAGGATGGGGTCATTGCCGCCCGGAGCGCGTTTTCGTCCGTAGCCGGGCTTTTCCAAGTCATACTTTGCCTGCGCCCACGGGGTCATCGGAGGGATCAAATTGTCTGGAGCAATGGGTTCCGAGCCGCCGTTTCCTTCGTAGTGCCACACTCCAGACAGGTCTCGTTTCGGGGCGGGGGCTGGCGCGGCACTTGGAGCCGCTTGCTGCTGAGCGGTAACGGGGAGTACAGCGGATGACAAGACCACTAGCATTGCCAGCCCGCATCTGCGCATCAGATCGCGGTTGGGCTTCTTGTTTAGTGGCACAGGCTTCAGCCTGTGGGTTTTGGTCTGAGCATGGACGAACCCCCACAGGCTGAAGCCTGTGCCACTTGAACCTTGCAAATCGGTGGTGAACATGCTCGTTACTTTGCGGGATTGTGGGCAGCGGGTTCGCGGATTCTCTTCGCAAACTCATTCTCCAGCGACCAGACGCAGGGCTGCTCCTCAATCTCTTCGTGCGGCTTGAGTTTCATGATTCTTTGCGGCGCGACGATGGGTTTCGTGTAGGCCATCGGGTCGGTGACCGTCATGTCGTACAGTATGGTGTCGTGGTCGATGCGATGGTAGCGTTCGGTGACGCGCATTTCCTCGCTGTGCGGAAAACCCGTGGGACCAAGCCAGGTCTTGTCATTGAAGCCGGCCGATTGCACGACGAAGGTGTCGTCGCCTTCCCAATGGCCGATCGCGTAACCGAACCACGTCGGGTCGGCATCGGCGGGAAGCTGCCGCCCATCGGTCCAGATGGGGCGCCATTCGTGTTCGCGCTCCCAGAATTGGAGCACGCGGTCGTGCAGCTGAACGAGCTCATTCGGCGTGGGCATGAACATGATCCTTGGAAAACCAATCGGATCACATTGCAGAATGGGGTCATTCCCGCCTGGAGCGCCTCTGGGGCCATATCCGGGCTTCTCGGCGTCGAACCTGGCCTTCGCCCACGGCGTCATCGGAGGCATGTCCTTGTCGGGGGTCATGCTATCCGCGCCGCCGCTTCCCTGATATTGCCAGACTCCGGAGAGGTCGCGTTTCGGAGCGGGCGCGGATGCGGATTTCGAGGCGGCTTGCTGCGGCGCGGCATGGGCGCGCGCGATGGTCGAGAACGTAAGCGCCGCCACCGCGGATGCAAGCAGATATGTCAGCATAAGATCTGGGCGGCTTCGCACCTTGCGCCTCCTACCGGTTGAAAAAAAATTGAGTTAAACGGCGACTGTGCATCGAAATGTACGCGCAGCAAAAACCATACAGCCAGGAGTGGCTGTGCTACCGGATGTCCATCTTCAACATGTGGCCATCAGCAAACACGACCTTCCCCGTTTTGTTGCCGGAAAAGCCGACCGGCGCTCCATTTTTGGCGGGAGCGAGAGTAATCGTAATTTGGTCGCCGGGCTTGACGGAGGTCCTGGTCCAGGTATTCCGCCGCAGGATGCCCGGACTTTGGCTTTCGATCGCCCAATTTACGACCGCGCCCTTGTCGTCCTTCACGTCCAGGAAAATCTGGCAATGAGGATTGGCCCACACAAATTCCGTCACCGTCCCTGAGATGGTGATCCAATGCTCCTCGTCGTAAGCGGAATTTCCATGGTGCGCCCACACCGGGCCGCAAACCGCGAGAAGACCCGCGATCAAGAGAATGGTGGTTCCCAGCTTGAAATTCATGCGACACCCTCGCAAATCAAATCTGCCCGTCCACAATGGACAAGGCCCTGCCCTGCGTTTCTATAGATCGGGCAGTTCCTTGCCGTCCGCGAGCACGATTTTCTTCAGGCGCAAAATCTTCGTCCCGTTCTTGGATTGAAACCCGATGGCGGTGATGACGTTGCCGGGCTTCAGCGTGTTCTTATCCCAGTCGCCATTGCGAACGAGCATGGCCGGACTCCGGGCTTCGCAGATCCATTTTTCGATCTCGCCCTTATCGTTTTTTTCGTCCAAAAAAATCTGCACGTGGGGATTGATGAATTCGAAGTTCGTCACGGTCGCTTTTACGGTCACGAGCTTGTCCGTGTCGTAATTCGTTTCTCCGTGATGCGCCGGGACCGGCGCCGAAACAACAAGAGCAGCGAACATAATGCCCAGAACGAGCAGTAAGTTTTTCATTTCCTAAGCCTCCAGCAAATAGTGACCCAAGCCGGACACACGATTGCGGCAACTTCATCGCTTGGAAAGTGGCTGCAAGAAATATCCCACCTCGATTAGAGCTGTGTCAATCCTAAAGTCGCTACTTCGCGGGCTTGACCTCGCTGTTTTCGATTTCATCGAAGGTGTCCTGGTCCTCGCAAAATAGTTCCGCCAAAGTCCACGTCGGCCTCAATAAGAAATCCAGGTGCGCGGTCCAGGTTTTGGTGTACGCCTTCGGATCCTCGACGGTGATGTCGTCCGTTAAATGAAAATGATTCGTTCGCCGGATCCGTTCGACAAGGTGAAGCGCTTCGCTGTGCGGGTGGCCGACGCGGTCCAGCCAGGTCTTGTCGTTGAAATTCACGGTGTCCGCGACGAGCGTGTCCCCCTCCCAATGCCCGATCGCGTCGCCCATCCACAAGGGACCGAGAGTCGTGTCATGCTTGCGGCCGTCCGTAAATATCTGATGGCGCACCGAGTCATATTCAAAAAGCATGATGACTTCGCCGGGCGTTTCCACGACCTGCATGGGAAATGGATGCATAATAACCCGAGGGTACCCGGGTGGAGTACACGTGTGGTAAATAGGGTCGTTCGTTTGCGCGAGAGGATAAGAACGAGTTCCGAAAGAGGATTTTGCGGCCTGGTATTGCGCCGCACCCCAAGGCGTCATAGGGGGCTCCTCGTCAGTGAGCTCATACATCCAGAATCGCTCCACGACGGTTAGCGGCCGGGGGCGGTCAAGCATCCAGACCCCTGACAAGTCATGCGCCGGGTCCGAATCGGAAACCTTCGCCGCCGTAGATTGCTGTTTGGTTTGAGCGAAGGCCACCGCGAAAAAACTCAATGCAATCGCGAAGGCCAACGCAATTCCCAGTAGTTGCTTTTGCATTTTGAAACGCCTCCCCGGACTCGAAATCCCTCTTTTAAGCTCAGTTTTCCGAATCTTACACCGCGCGAGTTCGATGGCGTCAAGGTCAATTCAAACTCGGACTGCCCCATCAAGTGATGACTGCCGCATGTGCGCCCAGTCCCGCTGACTTCGTGGGTTGAGGCATTTACTTCACCGGTGCAGCCGCATCCTTATCGATCTTCTGGAAACTCTCCTCATCCTCACAGAATTGTTCCGCCAGAGTCCACTTCGGCTTCAATACGAATGGCAGATGCGCGGTCCAGGGCTTCGTATACGCTTTCGGGTCTTCGATGGTGATGTCGTCAACTAGATGATCGTGGTCAACCCGCCGGATTCGTTCAACCACGTGGAGAGCGTCACTGTGCGGGTGTCCCATGCGGTCCAGCCAGGTCTTGTCGTTGAAATTCACGGTGTCCGCGACCAACGTGTCTCCCTCCCAATGCCCGATCGAGTCGCCCATCCACAAGGGACCGAGAGCGGTGTCATGCTGGCGGCCGTCCGTAAATATCTGATGCCGGAGGGAGTCCCACTCGAAAAGCAGGATGACCTCGCCGGGCGTCTGAACGATCTGCATCGGCAATGGGTAAAGAAATGCAATCGGGAAACCGATGGGCGCACAAGTGTGGTAGAGGGGATCGGTTGTTTCGACGAGAGGATAAGCATGTGGCCCGAAAGAGGCCTTGGCCGCATTATATTTCGCCTGGGCCCAATCCGTCATGGGAGGCGCATCCGGGGTGTACGTGTAGGCCCAGTATCGCTCCTCAACCCGAATTAGCCGGGGATGGTCGTCGAACCATACTCCTGACAGGTCGTGCGCTTGATCCGAGTTCTCAGCCGTCACCGGCTTGGATGGCTGTTTGGTTTGAGCAGATGCCGCCGGCAAGAAACTCAACACAATAACGAAAATCAGGGCAATACCCGGTGGATCCTTTCGCATCTTAAGACTCCTCCTCAAACTGGAATCTCCGCGCCGCGGGCTATTTCGCCGGGGCCGCCGCGTCCTTGTCCAACTTCTGAAAACTCTCCTCATCCTCACAGAATTGCTCTTGCAGAGTCCACTTCGGCCTCAACCCAAATTCGATATGCGTCGTCCAGGGCTTCGTGTAGGCCTTTGGGTCCTCTATGGTGATGTCGAGTTCCAGGTGCGTTTGATCTTTCCGGCGGAATCGCTCGACAACGTGCAGGGCGTCGCTGTGCGGGTGTCCGATGCGATCGAGCCACGTCTTGTCATTAAAATTCACGGTGTCCGCAACTAACGTATCTCCCTCCCAATGCCCGATCGAATCCCCCATCCATAGCGGGCCGAGGGTCGTATCGTGCGCGCGGCCGTCCGTAAAAATTTGATGCCGGATGGAATCGTACTCGAAAAGAACGATCACCTCGCCGGGCATCTGAACGATCTGCATGGGAAATGGATGAAGATAAATCCGCGGCAGGCCGGGCGGAGTGCAGGCGTGATAAAGCGGATCGTTCGTTTCCGCCAAGGGATAAGCGCGGTCTCCGAAGGAGGACTTGGTCGCATCGTATTGCGCCTGGCCCCAGGCAGTCATGGGAGGCTCCTCGGCGTTGAACTTGTAAATCCAATACCGCTCACTGACCGTGACCGGCCGAGGACGGTCATCGAACCAGACTCCTGTCAAGTCGCGCGCCTGGTCTGAAGTTGCGGTCGCCGGCGGCTTCGTTTGCGGTTTGCTCTGAGCGGATGCTTTCGATGAAAAGCATAAGGCAATCGTCAACGCGAGCGCCACGCCAAGTCGATGAATTCGCATTTCGAAACTCCTCCCCGGGCTCGAATTCCATTCTGAGAAATCAGATGAGGAGGATCATACCCCGCGAGAGTTTGCCGGCGTCAAGATGAATTCGCGAGGCGCGCCAATATTGAGATCAAGCCATTTCATGTAAAGGCCTTGTGGGTCGCGGCTTCAGCCGCGACATGGAAGCTAAGGAAAAGTGGGCTTCAGCTCCTGGCGGCCTGTCGAGTTTAGGTGGCTGTAAAATTATGAGATGAAATCCGCGATTCGGGCAACAGATGAGACGCGCTTGGAATTGCTCAGACGGCAACTCTCACAGGTTATCTTTCACCGTGCCGTCCGCGAGCGTGAGCTTCTGAAGGCGCATGACCGTCGTTCCGTTCTTGGCTCGAAAGCCAAAAACTGTGATGACGTCTCCTGGCTTGAGCGTATTCTTGTCCCAGCCGCCCACACGGACCAGCATCGTCGGACTCCTCATTTCGCAGTCCCATTTTTCGATTTCGCCTTTGTCGTTTTTTACATCCAGGGTAATCAGCGTGTGGGGGTTGATGAACTCGAAGTCTGACACGGTTCCTTTGACGGACACGACCTTGTCCGTATCGTAATTCGCTTCTCCGTGATGTGCCTGAAGCGGGGCCGAAACCAGAAGCGCGGCGAAGGTTACGGCCAGAAAGAGCCCAAATTTCTTCATTTCCCAAACCTCCCCATAAAGGCGAATGAAAGCTAAATTACTTTTGCAAAAATCATCGGCGATGGAAGAACAATCTACTTCAAATATCCCATCGAGTACGGAGTGTGTCAATACCGCAGTCGGCGTTCGCCAATCTTCTTTATATAGCCTGAAATCAGCGACATCCACGGAGAGAGCCGCCCGTTTATTTCGGCGGCGTGGCCCCGCTTTTGTCGAAGTTTTCAAAGCTATGCTCGTCCTCGCAGAACTGTTCTCCCAACGTCCAAGTCGGCTTTAACACAAAATCCAGATGCGCTGTCCAGGGCTTCGTATACGCCTTCGGGTCTTCGATCGTGAGGTCGTCGGTCAAATGGCCGTGGTCAACCCGCCGGAAGCGCTCGATCAGGTGAAGCTCGCCGCTGTGAGGGTGCCCGACGCGGTCAACCCAAGTCTTGTCATTGAAATTCACGGTGTCCACGACCAGCGTGTCTCCGTCCCAATGCCCAATCGAGTCGCCCATCCACAAAGGCCCAAGCGCCGTATCGTGCGCCCGGCCGTCCACATAAATTGGATGCCGCAGCGAGTCGTACTCAAAAAGAACCAGGATTTCAGCGGGCGTCTGAACAATTTCCATGGGGAAAGGATGGAGATAAACGCGCGGGAGTCCCGGAGGAGTACAGCTGTGATAAAGGGGATCGTTCGTTTCCGCGAGGGGATACGTGTGAAGCCCGAAGGAAGATTTGGCCGCATCGAATTGCGCCTGTCCCCAGGCCGTCATCGGAGGCGGCTCCTTGCTGAATTCGTAATTCCAGTATCGCTCCACGACAGGCGCCGTCCGCGGATGGTCCTGGCTCCAGAGTCCCGACAAGTCGTGCGGATCGAAGGAACCAGGAGGAGTCGCCGCTCCAGATGCCGCTTTCGTTTGAGGGGAAGCGGCCAAAGAACAGCTCAAAACAATCGCGAGCGCCAACACAATACCCAATGGAAGACTTCGCATTTCAAAACTCCTCCCGAGAATCAAATTCCCCTCATTGAATTCAATTTGAATAAATCATACACCGCCGAAGTTCTGCAGCGTCAAGGGCAATTAAAATCTCGGATTGAAAACCCATGCCCTTCGAGATCGATTGCCCATCCTTTGCGGTTATTGCATGGGGTGGGGATTTTTGATTTATTTCTCCGGGCAGGCGTCATTCGTGGTCACAACTCCCGTTGCGGACTCGGAACTTCCAGCTTGAACATATCCCATGATATGTGACATCCTATAGGATGTCTATGATCCGGAGGGTGGTTCTAGATACCTCAGTGGTCGTCGCGGCGCTTCGCAACCGCTCTGGCGCAGGCAATGCCGTCCTTCGGCTGGTGGCAACGCGCCGGTTGACACCCCTGGCGACTCCACCGCTCTTCCTCGAATACGAGGACGTGCTAAAACGGGCGGAGCAGCGCCTGGCACATGGGCTTGCCTCGGAAGCCATCGACGAATTTCTGGCTGAATTTGCGGCATTGATCGAGCCTGTCGAGGTTCATTTTCGCTGGCGACCTCAGTTACGCGATCCGAATGACGAAATGGTTCTAGAAGCCGCCATCCATGGAAGAGCAGATGCTCTGGTAACATACAACCTTGCAAATTTTGCCGCCGCTGGTGATCGATTCAAGATCCCCGTGCTTCGGCCAGCGGATCTGCTGATGATGGTGAAACGATGAGCAAGTCAACCTATCCTTTGAAGCTGCCCCTTTCTACCAAGAAAGCCGCGCAACGGCTAGCGAAGGAAGACGGCGTGTCCCTGAACCAATGGATCGCCGTTGCCGTTGCGGAAAAAGTCGGCGTGATTGAAACGGCCGCAGAGTTCTTCAAGAGCCGCGCGAAAGGGGCAACAGGGAAAGGATTGATGAAATTTCTTCGCAATGCGCCCAAAGCAGCGCCCGAGGTTGAAGACTCGAAACAGTAGAAAGTTTCTCCCCCAAGAAAAACCCCACCCTTCGCAAAAAGCGGGAAGAATGGGGTACCAGAGTGAGTCAAGATTGGACCGATATCCGTCAATCCAAATCCGACGGAATGAAATATCCCACTTTATTGTTCGGGGCGGAGCCGTACCACATGCGGCCCTGCGCATCGAGGAAGAATTCTTTCATCATATTTTCCGGGTGCGCGTAGGGGAATTCGGTGACCTGGCCCGTCTTGGGGTTGAGGCGGCCGATGACGTCCATTTCATCGGACGAGTACCAGATGTTGTGATCGCGATCGATCCCGAGCGCGTATGGCGTCGCTCTTGGTCCTGGCAAATCGAATTCCTTAAAGGTTTGCGTCTTCGGATCGAACCGGCCGATTTTGCCGCCCTGATATTCTGCGTACCAGACAATGCCGTCGTCGTCAATTTCGATGCGGCGAGGCCAGCCTCCCTTGGAGGGCGGGGCCCATCGCGTAACTTTGCCCGTGTTCGCATCGACCATGCCGATCTTTCCTTCCGGATAAAATTCCGCGAACCAGACATTGCCGCTCTTGTCGAGTTCGACTCCGTAGGGCGAAAAGGTGTCCGGAAAATGAGAAAATTCGTTGTTCTTGGGGTCGTAAACGGTCAGATTGTTGAATACGGCCGTTCCCCACACTCTCCCTTTCGAATCGACACGCACCGTGTGCTTCGAACCGCCGTCCTCGAGGCCTTCCATTCCGGGCTTGTAGGTGTCCTGGTATTCCGTGATGAGTTTCGTTTTCGGATCCCAGCGGCCGACTTTATTCGCGGCCTGCTCGGAAATCCACACGGAGCCATCCGGCGCGGGCACTGCGGAATGAATGCCGGCGGGAAATGAATTCGGCGCCGTAAATTCCTGGACGACGCCCGTCTTCGGGTCGAGCCAACCGAGGTTGTTTGCCGAACCCATATCCGGAATCCAGAGTTTTCCGTCCTTGTCCGGCGCGGCGCTGAACGGCATGCGATTCGGCCCGGGCATGTCGTATTCGACGTAAGCGATTTTCAGCCCGTCATCGCTGACGGGGCGAACCGTGGCTTTATATCCCGGCAGGGCTGCCGGAGATTTCGGCAGCTTGGCATCCGCGCCAAAGGCGTCATTCAAATAGTTCGTCAAGACGACGGCATCTTCCTCATTGATGTGATTGCCGAGGCGCGGGTGGCGCGTGGTGAGCATGAAGTTGACCGCTTGCGTCCAGCCGTCGTGGTCGCGCTTCACCGCGGCCATGCGGGATTGGAATCCGTGGCAGGCAAAACAGTTCCCGTTCAGGATGTCTTTGCCTTTTCCAGCGGGCAGCAGCGCTTTGCCTTGATACAAGGAAAGATCGGCCCAGCGCACGGTGCCCTGCTGCAGTGCGAAATCTTGCGAAGAAGTATCGCCCGCGGCGAGTTTCACGCCCGTGCGCAGTTCGGCCGTGTATCCGGTTGCCGTAACGCGGACTTGATACTCGCCCGGCGGCAAATTCTGTATGCGGTAATGGCCCTGGCTGTCGGACAGGACGTTCACGGTAATTTTGGATTGCATATTCTGGGCGTGCACGAACGCGCCTCGAAAAGGCGCGCCGGCGGGGTCCTTGACGACACCGGAGAGGGTCGCGTCCGCCGCACCGTACGCAAGCGCGGCGCAAAAAATGACAAGCCCCAGCGCTTTCCAAAAATGATTCATGGATCGTCTCCCTATTCGCTTCGCAGTTCGCGAAGGTTTGGCTGAGAGTGTGGAAGAGGTTGAATCTTCGATCACGGAAACCTTCTCGTTGTTCGAGCCGTATTGCCGCAATTCTACCATGTTAACCGCCCGTCGTGCCGCGACGCGTTCTTGTGGCGCCGGCGTCTCGCCGGCGATTTTCGGTCGCTGACCCCTCTTAAAACCGCCGGCGAGACGCCGGCGCCACAATGCTCGCTTCTCAGAATTGCGTTATTTTTATTTGGCCTGCATGCCTCGGGCTTTGATGGAGGGCAACGCATCCGGCCCTGAAAGGAATTTAATCAGCGCGCTCGCAGCTTCGGGATTTTTTGCTTTTGCGCTCACCGCGGCGGAGAAGCGGACATAGCCTTGAAACTCGTGGGGAAATGGTCCCAGCAGTTCGAGGCTTTTCACCGGCAGGATTTCGCTGACGAGCGTGATGCCAAAATCCGCTTTCCCTTCGGCGACAGCCCCGTTCGTGCCGTCGGAGGTATCAAAGAGCAGGGTCTTGGCTTTCATTGTGTCTGCAATCCCCAGCGTGTCGAACATTCGCAAAATGTAGGGCGTGCTCGCGCCGCTCGACCCGTAAGCAATCGCCTTTGCGCCAAGCATCGCGCGCTTGAGCGCCTCGGGCGTGCTGATGTCCGGCCGGGCGGCTCCCTTGCGAATGCCGATGCCCACGCCCACGCGGCTGATGGGCGTTCCGTCCCCGCCCACCGTTTTTCCTTCCTTGCTCAATTGAGCGATGCTTTCCACGGTTACGATCACCACGTCGAAGGGCTCGCCCGCGTCAATTTCCTGCTTCAGTGCGGCCGTTGGACGGTATTGCACCGAGATCGTATGCCCAATCGCATGCTCGCTCTGCGGGAGCAGATCTTCAACCACGGCTTTGATGCCGTTCGAGGCCAGCACATGAACATCGGACGTTTGCGCCACCACGTCTTGCGAGAATAGAAAAACAGGCGCTAGCGCGATCGCAGCAATCAAGTATTTTCGCATGTCGATTTTTCCTTTTGTCTTCATCGTTGTATTCCGCTTATCTAGTCGTACGATATCACCAATTCGAAGACTAACGGATAGTGCCAGCGCAACTGTGATGGAATCACCAGCGGAGCTCACGTAGGTTTGGGTAGCACAGGCACTCTTGCCTGTGCGGGTTTTCGTTCGCAGTCAGGTAGATGCTCCTTCTATTCGGCTACAAAACTGCACAGCCAAGAGTGGCTGTGCTACAAAAACCGTAACGGGAGGAAGAACTAGCGGATCGATCCGGCTTCGGTTTCCACAAATACTTCGTGTTCCAGGCCCAGGTCGCGCGCGGAAGGCGTGAGGATGGTCTTGCGTCCGATGAAGATTTTTTCGCTGCGCGTCATCGCTCGCCGCACATCGTTTTCGCTGACGAAGCCTTGAATTTCGATTGTTATTTTCGCGGGAGGTTCAGGCTTTTTCCCGAGGTCGAGAGCAGGAGGGGAAGAGACAGATGCTCCCACAGTTTTTGTGGCGCTGGGTAAAGCTGCAGTGGAAGGGTCTGCGTTCTCCGCCTTCGCCTTTGTAGCCGAGCTAAAAAAGCGGCCCGCGATCTCGGCGGCGATGGACGATGGGCTGGCCGCTTCTTTCGGCGCGGGCGCGGCCGCAGGGGTGGGCATGGCCTTTGGCGCGCCGCTCCCGCGAGCGATCCCTTGCGCCGCTAGCACATTTTCGACCACGCGAGCGATCGCCGCGCGATCCACGCCGCCGGTGGACGCCACGGCAGTGGATGCGGCAGGCTTCTTTTCTTCCTGCTTCACCTCAGCGGAGGACGGCGGCACACTCGGCGTTGACACGGGCGAAGAAGCTTGCAGCGCCGGCATGCTCACTTTTTCCTGTACCGCTTCCGGCTCAGGCGAGTTCGCGGCTCCCGCCATGCGCTGGTCGGCAGGGACGGTGCGATGCTCGACGCCGCGCGTTTCCCACGCGATGCGCTTCACATTCATTAAGTGCTGCGGGCCGATGTTGTCCGAGGTGATGTTCCCGCCGGGCGCGCCGCAGCCGAGCGTCATCGCCGGAAAAAGGTTCGTCGAATAGCCGATCGAGCCGTGCACTGACGCGCTGTTTACGACCACGCGAAACGCGGGCATGGCCTCGCCGAATTCCAGAATCGCGGAGCGATTCTGCGAGTGGATCGCGCAGGTGTGGCCCAGCCCGCCGAATTCCAGCAGCCTGCGGCAAAGCGCGATTCCGGCGGCTAGATTTGGCACAGAATAAAATGCAAGAATCGGCGACAACTTTTCCGCCGAGAGTGGAAACTCGCCTCCCACTTGTTCCGGTTCGAGGCGCGCGATCAGCACGCGCGTCGCGGGCGGCGCCTTGATACCCGCCAACTCGGCGATCACGGTCGCGGCGCGGCCGACAATTTTCGTATTCGGCGTGTGCGATCCCGGCAGGAACACAAGGCGCGCCACCTTTTCCATTTCTTCTGGCGAAAGAAAATACGCGCCCTGCCGGCGGCATTCCTCGAGCGCACGCTCGCGCACTGACTCCTCGGCGACGATGGCCTGCTCGGACGAGCAGATCGTTCCGTAATCAAATGTTTTTCCGGCAATGATGTCCGCGACGGCCTTGCGCACGTCGGCGGTGCGCTCGATATACGCAGGCACGTTGCCCGGACCGACGCCGTAGGCCGGTTTCCCCGAGCCGTACGCGGCGCGCACGAGACCCGTTCCACCCGTCGCCAAAATCACGCCGACTTCGGGCCGCCGCATCAGCTCGCGCGTGCCTTCGAGTGTCGTGTGCTGCATACACTGGATCAGCCCTTCCGGCGCGCCCGCAGTGAGCGCGGCGCGTTCGAGCAGCGTGGCTGCCTGGCAAATGCATTTGGTGGCGGAGGGATGCGGGCTCAGCACAATCGCGTTCTGAGCCTTCACGGAAATCAGAGTCTTATAGATCGCCGTCGAGGTTGGATTCGTGGAAGGAATCACCGCCGCGACGACGCCGATGGGCGACGCCACTTCGACAATGCCCTTTTCGCGGTCCTCGCGCAAAATTCCGACGGTGCGCATGCCGCGAATCGCATTCGGAACATTCACCGCGGCAAGCGTGTTCTTCACGATTTTGTCGGGAACGTTGCCGAATCCGGTTTCTTCGACGGCCGTGCGCGCCAAGGGCTCCGCGTTTTCCGCGGCCGCTTTCGCGCAGGCTTCCACAATGGCGTCAACTTGTTCCTGGGAAAATGCCGCGAATTTTTTCTGTGCGGCGGCGGCTCGGGCCGCCAGTTCGCGGGCTTCTTGAATGGAGATGAGGTCGCGATCGCGCAGGCTCAAAACGCTTTACCTTCTCCTACGAACGTCGTTGCTGCTGCTCGCCAGCGTTGTATCTCGCCCGCCTCGGCTGGCGGGGTACAACATATTCATGACTGCTCGGAGGACAAAAATCCTGCGTCTTCTACTTTTTCACTCCCGGCGGCGCACCGCCTCCGGGCAAAATCTTTTCCACGTGCTCGTGCGGGCGCGGGATCACATGCACGGAAACGAGTTCGCCCACTCGTCGCGCGGCAGCCGCCCCTGCGTCCGTCGCCGCTTTGACCGCGCCCACGTCTCCCCGCACCATCACCGTGACATATCCCGAGCCGATATATTCCTTGCCGATGAGGATGACGTTGGCGGCCTTCACCATGGCATCGGCGGCTTCAATCGAAGCGACCAGGCCCTTGGTCTCAATCATCCCCAATGCTTCGTTGGACATGCGCTCCTCGTCACGGCTCGTCCGGGACATCGAATCCATTCACACCGCAGCGTGCCACCGGGTGCGCTGAGACTAGCATGGCATACGAGGTGAATCAAGAAAATGCGGGAAAAAGGCCTTGAAGCTTCTGTGGAAATCGCGCCGCGAGACGCTTTTTATGTGGTGGCCGCCGGCAGCACGCCGATTCTTGCCGCGGCCACGCCGTTGCGCGTCGTGTTCTTGATCGCGTACATAGCCTCGTCGGCCAGGTGGAGCAATTCCACCTTGGTCTTCGCGTCCGACGGATACGACGCCACGCCGATGCTCGCGGTGAAGTGGACGTCCAGCCCTTCGGTGATCAGCCAGCGCGTCTCTCCGATCAGTTTATGCAGGCGCCGGGCGACCACAAACGCGTTTTCCTTCGAGGCCTGCGGCAGCACGATCACGAATTCATCGCCGCCGTAGCGAAACGCGAAATCGATCCTGCGGCAGGCGCTTTTCACGATCTGCCCGACTTCGGCGAGAAGCTTCGATCCGATCAGGTGTCCGTGCGTGTCATTGATTCCCTTGAAGTGGTCGAGATCGATGAATACCACGGAAAATTCGTAGCCGTAGCGCTGCGAGCGGTATATTTCCGTTTCCAGAATGAAATCCATGTGCCGCGCGTTATAAAGGCTCGTGCAATCGTCCGTGATCGTAAGCTCGTGGATGCGCTTCACGTGACGCGCGTTTTCGAGAGCGATCGCGGCAAAATCCGCCAGCGCCTCAAGCAGCGCGAGGTCACGCTCCATGAAGCCTTCCCGCTCCACGCAATTGATCAGTTCGATCACGCCCAGGCAATGGTCGCGGTATCGCACCGGAACGGCGACGATCGAGCGTGTCTCCATTTTTGTTTGTTCATCGACCTTGGCGAAAAATCGAGTGTCCTTGCTCACGTCGGGAACAATCACGGCTTCGTCATGCTGCGCCACCCAGCCGGCGATTCCCTGCCCCATCTTGATTCGCACGTCCTTCAGCGCCTGCGCGCCCTTGCCGACCGCCAGCTCGAAATACAGATCCTGCTTGATTTCATCGACGAGAAGGAGCGACCAGGTATCCGGGCGGAGAAATTCGTCGATCTTTTCCATGATGGTGCGAAGGACTTGATCGAGTTGCAGGGAGGAAGTAAGCGCCTTGCCCAACTCGTGGAAGACCGCGATTTCGCCCGCCTCGCGTTGTTCTCCCCGAGCCGTTGAGCTGCGGCGCCGGTCGACGCCAGAAAAATTCTCAGTCGTGGTCACTGAAAGCCTTGGTGCCAGAGTCTATCGCGGGTCACCCGCCGCTTCGCGGAAGGTGTTGGGGCACTAGAAATTATAGTCAACTCTTGTCAATCTGTGCAACGGCGACTTCAGAGGGTGTTGCTCGAAAGTAAAAAGCCACATAGATTGGCACTTTCGGCGGGGTTTCCCGTGAGATTGACACTCCCGCGCCGCCCGCCTATATTCGCTGGGATCAACGGGCCGTAAGAAAACAATGACCACTGGCACTTTTGGCGAGAGCCTGAAACGCGAACGGGAATTGCGAGGCGTCACTCTGGAGGAAATTTCCGCCGCCACGCGAATTGCCACGCGCTTCCTAAGAGCCATTGAAAACGAGGCGTGGGATCAGCTGCCCGGCGGGGTTTTCAACCGGGGATTCGTGCGAGCCGTGGCCCGCTATCTCGGCCTGGATGAAGAAAATACCGTCGCGGAATATACTTTGGCTGTAGGTGACCGCCCGAGCGTTCCTGTCTGGACCGGCAGCCCTCCCGTGGTCACTCCGGAGCAGCCCTGGTTGGCGTGGATTATTGCCGCCGTCGTTGTCCTTGCGCTGCTGGGCGGAGGCTGGTTCGGCGCGCGGCGATTGCTTGCATGGCGCGCCGCAAGGCGGGCCGCGGCAGTCAGTGCCGCATCGTCTCCCGCGTCCTCTGGCGGGTCTCAGCAGACCGCTGATGTGCCCGTATCTGCAAACAATGTCACAGCGATCCCTGATGTTCAGGATGCCTTACCGGTGCAGCCGTCTGCGGCCACGGATTCCGCGCCTGCCCTTGCGCCCAATTCGACGGCGAACGACCTCATGGAATTGAAAATCCAGGCGGGCAAGAGAACCAAGGTCACGATTGTAGCCGACAAAGATATGGTTTTTGACGGAACGATGAAGGCCGGAGAAAATCATTTCTTCTCCGCCGCGGACCATTTTCAAGTGAGCGCCAAGGACGCGGGCGTGCTGCACATGGAGTTGAACGGAAAAACCATGGCTCCCATTGGTCCCCCGGGCCACGCGGGCAAGGTCACGCTCACGCGAGACAATCTCAAGGGAGTCTCCAGTGGCGGAAATTAGCACCGCGTTGCGCGATGAAATTCGCGCCGGACGCACGACCTCGGAGCGAAAGCTTGCCATTTGCAACGAGGTGGCGTCGCTCGCCCCGGAAGATCGCATTGAACCGCTCTGCATCCTGGCCGCCGATTCGGATTCCGCCGTTCGCGAGAAAGCCGCGAGCATTCTGCTGACCCAACCGCTGAAAACCGTCCTCGCCGCGCTCGCCCGGCCCGGCGCCGCTCCGGAAATGTTCGCCTACTGCGCCGCTGAATTTCCGCGCCGGCCGGGCGTGGCCGACGCCCTGGCGCAAAATACCACCTGTCCCATCGAAGTCCTTCGGCCCGTCATCCGTTATCTCTCGGTCACTGCCGTTCAAGACCTGTTCGAGGACCTGGACCGGTTGAGCACTTCCCCCATCCTGGTTGCCGAACTGATCGCCTCCGCGGTGATCAATGCGGAGCAGCGCACTCATCTGCAGGAGTTGCAGCGCGCCGAGCCGGAGCCAATCGAGGCATTCATCGAAGCCGCGGAAGCCGCCGAGCCGGACAAGGGAAAACGCGAAACGCTGTTGCAAAAATTGGGGCGCATGCGCGTTGTGGAGCGCGTGCAGCGCGCGCTCAAGGGAGGCCGCGACGAGCGCCTCTTGCTGATCCGCGATCCCTGCAAAGTGGTCCAGCGCGCCGTCCTGCAATCCCCGCAACTTTCCGAGCAGGAAGTGGAGTCCTTTGCGAACATGGCCAGCCTGACCGACGAAACCCTTCGCCTGATCGCCGGCAACCGCAAGTTTCGCAAAAACTACACCATTACTCGCGCGCTGATGTTCAATCCAAAAACGCCGCTCGAGGTTACGCTCCACCTGTTGCCCCATATGAAGCCGCTGGACCTCAAATTCCTGTCGACCAACAAGAACGTCTCCGACACGCTGCGGACGGCCTCGGCGCGCCTCCAGCGCCAACGCACCGCGGAGCGCAGCTCGTAGAGCCGCGTGGGTTGTGATTCGTGAATCGCGTTTCGTGAATTGAGTTTCGTAGTTTGTGAATTGCAATTTGAGAATCTCAATTTGTGAATCGCAGATCGTGAACCGCGATCTGTTCCTAATGATTTGAAATTTCAAATTTGAGATTGGTGGCCGGTGATTCGTCAGCGACGCGGCGATCAGCGGAAGATTCGAATCTCACGATTAGATTGGACTCAATTAGGATTCGGAATCCAATTTCGCATCAACTCCAAACGATCCGCAGGAATTCTTCATGAATCGCAATTCACAAATCACGATTTCCGGCTCACAGGAACGAACCGTCGAACGGCTTCGGCAAAAGCCCGGACATGCGAAAGCGCTCGACCTTGCCGTTCAGGTTCGCAAGGAGCACTTCCGCGTCGCCGCAGAACTCCCACAGGATCTGGCGGCACGCCCCGCACGGTGGCGTGAGCGCATCGGTATCCGCGACGACGGCGACGGCGTCGAATCCGCGCTCGCCTTCGGAAATCGCCTTGAAAATGGCGACCCGCTCGGCGCACAGCGTCAAGCCAAACGTGGCATTTTCCACGTTGCAGCCGGTAAAAATTCTGCCGGATTTCGCGCGCACCGCGGCGCCCACGCGAAAATTGGAATAGGGCGCGTGCGCATGCTCGCGCGCGGTCCGCGCCGCGGCGATCAACGCGTCGTGGTGGGCGTCGTGGTGGGCATCATGTTTGGGGTCAGGTTCGCTCATGGCAGGTCCTTACTCATGCGCGGAGTCACGGCGCGCAACAGGGCCACAAAATCGGCCTTCACGCGCTCGCCGGTTTCCATGACTTCCTCGGTCGTAATCGGCTGATCGAGAATCCCGGCCGCCATGTTCGTCACGCAGGAAATTCCCAGGACGCGAATTCCCAGGTGCGCGGCGGCAATCACTTCGGGCACCGTGGACATCCCGACGAGGTCCGCGCCGATCGTACGCAAGTAGCGAATTTCCGCCGGTGTTTCGTAGCTCGGCCCGGTGAGCGCCGCGTATACGCCTTCGGCGATTTCGATGCCGAGGCGTTTGCCGTCCTGCAGCGCCGCCGCCTGGTACGGTTTCCAGTACACCTGCGTCATGTCGGGAAAGCGCTCGCCGAAATGCTCGTCGTTCGGCCCGATCAGAGGGTTCGCGCCCTGAAGATTGATGTGGTCTCGCAACACGACGAGACACCCCTGCTTGAAATTGCGATTGATTCCGCCCGCGGCGTTCGTAACCACTACCGCGCGGATGCCCATGCGGGCCATCACGCGCATCGGGAAAATCACTTCGCGCATCGAGTAGCCTTCGTAGAAATGCACGCGCCCCTGCATAATGGCTACCGGCACATCGGCCACCTTGCCGATCACCATGCGTCCGGCGTGCCCGATCGCGGTCGAACGCGGAAAATGCGGAATGTTCTTGTAGTCGATGCGCGTCGCACCCGCAATTTCGTTCGCGAAGGCGCCCAAACCGCTTCCGAGGACGAGGCCAATGCGCGGCCGAAGTTTTGTTTTCGCCAGGACGAATTTCGCTGCTGCCTCGGCGCGCAGGAACTCCTGGCTCGGTTTTGTTTTGGCCGCCGCGGATGCGCTCATTTCAGAAACATCCCCACAATCGAGGCGGACATCAGGTTCGCCATCGTCCCGGCAAGCATTGCGCGGATGCCGAATTTCGCCAGTTGCGATTTCAGATTCGGCGCGAGCGCGCCGATCCCGCCGATCTGTATTCCTATCGAGCTGAAGTTCGCAAACCCGCAGAGCGCGAACGTTGCGATCGTAAACGACCGCGAATCAAGCGCGCCTTTCATTGGACCAAGGTACGAAAACGCGACCAGTTCGTTGAGCACCATCCTCACGCCCAGCAGATTTCCGATCTGCACGCAATCGTGCCACGGCACTCCGATGATGAATGCCACAGGAGCAAAGACCCAGCCGAAAATCTGTTGCAAGCTCCCCGGAAACCACAGGATGCCGTGCCCGCCCAGCCAGCCATGAACTCCTCCCAGGATGCCGTTGGCAAGCGCGATCAATGCCAGGAACGCGATCAGCATCGCTCCCACATTGATCGCCATGCTCAGGCCTTCGCCCGTCCCGCGCGCAATGGCCGCCAGAAAGTTCGAGTCGTGCTCGACATGCTCCATATTCACGACGCCCATGGTTTTCGGTTGTTCGGTCTCGGGAACCAGCATCTTGGAAACGAGCAATGTACCCGGCGCCGTCATGATGACCGCCGTCAGCAGGTGCCGCGCTTCCACTCCGAACGCGATATAGGCCACCATGATCCCGCCCGAAACGTGCGCCATCCCGCTCGTCATGATGGTCATCAACTCGGATTTCGTTAAGTCCGGCAGAAACGGCCGGATGGTCAGCGGCGCTTCGGTCTGCCCCATGAAAATACTCGCCGCGACGTTGAGCGACTCCGCGCCGCTCGCGCCCATGACCCGTTGCATCACCCACGCCGCCGCGCGAATCACCACCTGCATGACGCCGAGGTAATACAGCAGCGCAAACAGCGACGCGATGAAAATGATTGCCGGCAAAACCTGAAACGCGAAGACGAATCCGATCGAGGAGTGCTGCTTCCCGATTTCGCCAAACACAAATTCCGATCCCGCAAACGCATAGTCCAGCAGCTTGTTGACGGCTTCGCCGGCGCGGGAAAACAGCATCTGCCCAAATGTCCAATAGAACACCAGAAACGCGAAGGCGATCTGCATGGACAATCCCCAAATCACCATCTTCAGCTTGATCGCGCGCCGGTTGGTCGAGAACAAATAGGCCAGCGCAAGCATCGTCAGCAGCCCCAGCACGCCCGTGAATCGGCCCATTCGAGGTCTCCTCGCATCCCGGGTGCGCCGGGAAATGCCCGTCACAGTAGCACGCCGGGGAACAACACGGGATGAGGAAAATATGATTTACAGGATTCATAAACTACGCAGGGCAGACAAAGTGGGAATTCGGGAGGGATGAGGATTTTACGCCATTATTAAGCGTGTGAATCCATCTTAGAACTAGCCCAATGATTCATAGCATTTCCCCTCTTGCGGCTTGTCCGCGAAGCAGGAAAGTTTTTGGATATTTTCCTTCGCCGCAGATCTTGAATGAACCGAAATCCTTGTACCAAGCGCCCTCGGGCGCATCCGGCACCGATTCATGCTATACCTTCAGCAGATACAGGTCCTCGGTAGTGATCTTCCGTTCGGCCAGTCTTTCAAAAAGGTGATCGCGCAAGGCAGGAGGCAAATCCGTCCACTGAATCTTCGGCATTTATTCACCGAAGGTCATGCGGGCCAGTATTTCTTTGATTCGTTTCCGTTCTGCGGGGTCGGAGGTTGCGCTGAGCTGGTCCGCCAATTCGAAAAACCTCGACTTTTCCGCTTCTTTGGATTCGATTCCCGTTTCGATCAATTCCACCAAAACGCGGTTTGTACTGGTCTTGCGATTCTTCGCAAGCGTTTGAACTCGCCGGGCAAGGCGGGCGGGAAGTGACACACTTTGACGAATCGGCTTCTCAAGGGTTGCCATGATCTAAGGTTACATCATTTTGCACCACTTTGCACCATTTAAGGCGAAGGCGAGCTTCAATATAGTGCAGCCACAGCTCGCTCCCGAAACCCAGCTTACGCGCCGATCACTCGATAGATCAGCGGCGGAAGCAATTTCGGCTTCTCAGACTCGATGCGATACGCGCTTTCGGCGAGGCGCCTCGCCTCGGCGAGGCGGGCGTCGGAGTTGTAGTACAACGTGCAGAGCGGCTCGCCTCGCTGGACCGCGTCGCCGATGCGTTTGTGAAATTCGAGGCCGACGGCCGGGTCGATCTTGTCTTCCTTCTTTTCCCTGCCGCCGCCCAGAATCACGCCAGCCACGCCAAGCTGTTCGCACTGTACGGAGGCAATGTATCCACCAGCGGAGCTGGTGACATCGAGAGTCTGCCGCGCGCGGGCCAGTCGGTGCGGATCGTCCACGACGCCCACATCCCCGCCCTGCAACCCCACAATTTCACGGAATTTCTCGCGCGCCTGCCCGGAAGCAATCAAATCCGAGGAAAGCTTCTTCCCTTCTTCCAGCGTCTTCACGCGCTCGCCGAGAAAAAACATCCACGCCGCAAGTTCCAGGCAAAGCTCGCGCAGGTCCGGGGGCCCTCCACCGGCCAGCACTTCGATCGACTCCGCAACTTCCATGGCGTTGCCGGCCTTGCGCCCAAGCGGCTGATTCATGTCGGTCAGAAGCGCGACCACTTTCTTGCCCATGCGCTTCCCGGTTTCGACCAGCAATCCGGCCAGATTCTCCGCGTCGTCCATCTTTTTCATGAACGCGCCCGATCCGGTCTTCACATCGAGCACCAGCGCGTCAATCCCCTCGGCCAGTTTCTTGCTCATGATGGAAGCGCAGATCAGCGCGGGGCTTTCCACTGTCCCGGTCACGTCGCGCAAGGCATATATTTTCTTGTCGGCAGGCGCGATCTCGGCCGTCTGCCCGATCAAGGCGCACCCGCAGGTCTCGAGGACGTGCCGGAATTCGGCGAGCGTCAGATTGACGTTAAATCCAGGGATGGATTCCAGCTTGTCGAGCGTGCCGCCGCTGTGGCCCAGGCCGCGCCCGCTGATCATGGGAACTTTCAAGCCGCCCGCAGCCACTATGGGAGCGATGATCAGCGAAGTTTTGTCCCCCACGCCTCCCGTGGAGTGCTTATCCACTTTGCGCCCGGCCAGGTCAGAAAAGTCCAGGACGCGGCCCGAGTGCAGCATGGCTTCGGTCAGCGCGGCAATTTCAGGCCGGCTCATGCCGCGAAGCACGACCGCCATCAGCCATGCGGACATTTGATAATCGGGAATGTCGCCGTGGGTGTACGAGGCAATGAGTTGCTGGATTTCCTCGGGAGCGAGTTCGCCCGAGTCCCGCTTGCGGCGAATCAGGTCAACGGCGCGCATGCGCTTGGGGGGTCAATCCGCGGCTGCCAAACGGGAAACGCCGGAGGCCCCCTGGAGCAGTTCCAAGTGGCTGATTTCCGCCGGGCAGCGGAGTCTCCAGGGAAGGACGATCGTACCGATACCGCGGCTAACGTAAATTTGCGTAGCTCCCATGCGGTCCCAGCCGATCTTGTACCGCAACCGCTCCGGCGAACGCCCGTACACAGTACCGAGAAGGGGCAGGTTGACTTGTCCGCCGTGGGTATGCCCGGAAAGGACTAAGCTTACGTTGTGCCGTGAGGCAAGGTAGATCACCCGGGGATTGTGCGCGAGCAAAATGGTGGCCGCCTCGCGCGAAACTCCGCGCATGGCGCGCCGCAAATCCGCCCCGTACCCGTAGTCGTCCACTCCAGCCAGGTACACAGACTCCCCGCCAAACCACAACGTGACGTGCCGATTGCGCAGGACATCAATGCGCTGCCGGCGCAACGCCGTAGTGATGGCATCGGCATCCACGCGGAAATCGTGGTTGCCGAGCACTGCGTACACCCCGTAACGCGCCCGCAGGCGCCCAAGCAGCTCCGCCGCCGGGCCGATATTCCGCCGGGAATACGTGACGAAGTCCCCCGTGAGCGCAATAATGTCAGGATTCAGCCGGTTTGCCTGTCGCACCGCCTCGGAAAGCCATTCTTTGGGGAGAAAGAGACCGTGGTGAACGTCGGAAATTTGCACTACGCGCAAGCCATGAAACGCATTCGGGAGGGCATCCAGCCAGATTCGCTCATCATTCACGCTGAAGCGGTCGCCAGAATGCCATGCCCGGGAGGATTCCTGCGCGCCTGCTGACGAATACTGCTCAATGCCGCCTCGGCGCCAACGGCCGAGCCATCTGGAAAGTTTGTCGCCGGCTCCCGCGTTTCCCGGAACCGGAAATGTGAGGCTGCCGCCCATCATCCCTCAGTAATTATGCGCTAACTTTCCCGAGCCTAGCACTCACTGGAAATTGAGTCAATGCAACGTTTTACGGGTTAGTGCACAAAGCGGAAATGTCAACTTCGAAGCACCTGGAACCTCGGGACAGTTATTGCGCCGTTACGGAACTCGGGCCTGAGCGGCAGCCCGTTCGGCGATGCTGGCCGCAACTTCCTTCATTTCCGAGTGCACGTGACCGTTCGAAGCAAGAAGTTCCCTGTCCCCCAGCCTGTAGGGCTGGCCATCGAACTGAGTAACCGTGCCTCCAGCCTCGCGCACCAGCAAAACGCCGGCCGCAGTGTCCCAGGTATGCAACCCAAACTCCCAGAAGCCTTCAAAGCGCCCGCAAGCCACTGCCGCGAGGTCCATGGCGGCCGAACCGTCGCGCCGCACGCCGTGGGAACGCAATGTAAAGTCCCAGTAATAATGAATATTCGGATTCTGGGCGCGCTTGACGCTGGGAAAACCGGTGCACAGCAAACTCGTCGAGAGCTTTTCAATTCGGGACACCTCAATTTTCTTCTGATTGAGGTAAGCCCCTTCTCCCTTGACGGCCGTGAAGAGCTCTCCGCTTACCGGCTGGAGAATTACGCCTACAATCAGCTCCCCCGCCTCCTCAAGACCGAGGGAAACAGCGAAACACGGGTACCCGTGAGCAAAATTAGTCGTGCCATCCAGGGGATCCACGTGCCAGCGGAAGGGAGATTCGCTTTCCGCCCCGCCACCTTCTTCGGCCACAATCGCGTGTTTCGGAAAATGGGCCCGCAGCCGGGACACGATGGCCTGTTCGGACCGCTTGTCGGCCTGCGTCACGATATCCACTTCCCCCTTGTAGCTGATCTTGACCGGCCGGTCGAATTCCGCAAGCAGAATGCCCCCCGCCTCCCGCGCCGTCTCAATAGCCACATCCAGAAATGAATTCATGCGCTTGTTTGGCCCTCAAACCAAATCATGCCAGAATTCCCGCAGGTTAAATAGAAGCGATTGAAGGGAGGGTGAATAGGAGTTGCAGGATGCAGGTTCCAGGTTGCAGGTTGCAGGTTGCAGGTTGGCAAGTTTGAAATCTCAAATTTGAAATTTGAAATTTCATAATTCCAAACCAAATCGGCCTTTCTTCCGCCGAAACTGGTTTGCCCGAATCAAGAACCACGGGTCACGATTCACGGGCCACGGGTCACGATTCACGGGCCACGGGTCACGATTCACGGGCCACGGGCCACGATTCACGGGCCACGGGCCACGATTCACGGGCCACGGGCCACGGCCTCGTCAGTCCAGCCGCCCCCCCGAGTAATACGCCTTCCTGCTCCTCACCTTGCATTCGCACTTCACACGGACTTCGAGGGAGCGGAACGTGCCCGCGGGCGGCCGCGGATCGGGATAGTAGGCGAGGCGGTATTGCGTGCGCAGTTCCCGGTCGATGCGGTCGAACATATCGCCGAGTTGGCCGATGGTATCCGGAAAGTAGATCGCGCCTCCGGTCGAGTCCGCGATCGTATCGAGAGCGTGCTCGCCGGCGGTGTTGCGCCCGCCCTCGTTCTTCACGGCGCGCACGACGATGGTGTACAGGAGCGCATCGGCGCGAAGGGCGGCGCGCCGAGCCGTTTCAAAGTCGGCGCGGCTGGTCGTCTCGCCGGCGTCGGTGACGAGGACAATCACGCGGCGCCGCCCCGCCGGGTTTTTCGTCAGCCCTTGCGAACCCAGAAAGATTGCGTCATAGAGGGCCGTGCCGTCGCCCGGGGTGATGCGGCGCAACGCCGCTTGCAGAAACGGCACATTCGAGGAAAACGGAGCAAGCTGGGTCACGGCGTCGGCAAATTCGTACACGGCCAGTCGATCGGCGGGGCGCACCAGTTTCTGGATGAATCGGGAAGCCGCATCTCCCTCAAATTCGAGTTCCTTGATTTCGCTCAGGCTGGAATCGATCATCAGCGCCAGGTCCAGTGGCTGCTGGGTTTCCGGTTCGAGGATTTCAATCTTTTGTTTGACGCCTTCCTCATAAACCTCAAACTGGTCCGCCGTGAGGCCCAGCGCGGGGTGGCCGTCCTTGTCGAGCACGCTGGCCAACATGCTGACGAGAGTGACCTCGGTGCGAATGCGTCCGCGCTGGTCCTGATCATTTCCCTCGCGCGCCGCGACAGGCTTAAGCGTCGCCGCTGCAATCGCCGCCAAAAAAGCGCAGCAGGAGCCAAGCGCAATCGCTTTGCGGAGGCAAGCGACGCTGCGACCGGCCATTCTTCCTGCAAATTTGTAATGGAACGCGCTGGGAAACGAGGGCATCGGCACAGAAATAAGATTCCTGCGCCCGCGAAAAGGATTGCTCAGGCGGAAGGGATTTCTCCTTCGGCCCAGACGGCGCCGTCGCGGAAGAACTCCTTCTTCCAGATAGGCACGTTGCGTTTGAGGGTGTCAATGCCGTAACGGCAGGCATCGAAGGCGGCGGCGCGATGCGCCGAGGAGACGGCAATCAACACCGACGTTTCGCCAATTTTCAGCCGGCCCAGCCGGTGAACCATCGCGAATCGCCGGATCGCAAATTTCTCGCGCATTTCCGCCCCGATTTCGCGCATTTTCCCAATAGCCATCGCCTCGTAAGCCTCATACTCCAGATACAATGTGGAGCGGCCGGCGGAATGATTGCGCACGATTCCTTCAAACACCACCACGGCGCCGTCAGGCGGGGCCTTGAGTTGCGCCACGATTTCCGAAGTCTCGATCGGCGTTCGGACCAGGGCACACAGATTTTCCTCGACGGCGGCCCCGGCGGGAATCGCTCCGCCGCTGACAGGCGGAAGAAACGCGACCTCGTCGCCCGAAGCCAGCGGCGCGCGCCACTCCGCGAATTCCTGATTCACTGACGCGGCGGTCGAATCGCGAAACTTGGCAAGCTCGGGAAAACTCCTGCCGTAGCGCTCGAACAGATCCTCGACACGCGCTCCATCGGAGAGTTCCGCCTGTTCCTCTCCCTTACCCACAATGTCTTTTAGCCGTCCGAAGAACAGCACGCGTACACGCATTTCATTATTCTATCCGCGCCCACGAGAAAGTTCCACTGCGCGAATTTGCCCTGCGTGAATCATTTCAGCTCAAGCTATTCGCTTATCGGGAGGTACGACTCTTGTTGCTCAGCGGTCTTGCTAAGCGGCAGCACAATCACTTTGCCGCGTCCCTGCACGGGGCCGCTGGTTTTTGGGCGCGGATCGGGGTACATTTCTGCCGATGCAGACGCAGGGCTTGCTTGCGGAGAAAGAATCCACCAGGAGGTGGAACAAAAATGACCACAGTTTCGAGGCGAGGTTTGCTGCACATGACCGCCGGAACGGCGGGTGCCCTCGGGATCACCACATTAGCGACGGAACTGAACGCGATGAGTACTCTCGCGCCGCGCGAGCCGGAAAGCAGCGCCGCCAATCCGCAAGCGGCCGCGCCCGCCGGGTTGGGAAACGAGCTGTTCTACAGGGACGACTGGCTCGGAGCACCCTGGGTGAAGCCCGAGGCTGCCCTGCTCATCCACGGTAACGACGAATCCAGCGTTTCCTGGTTCGGATGGATTCCTCGAATGGCGCAGGAGTTTCGCCTCGTTCGGCCGGACCTGCCGGGATTTGGAAACTCCCCGATCCCGCAAAATTTTGAATGGTCCATGCCAAGCCTGGCGACCACCCTGGCGCGTCTTCTCGACCATCTGGGAGTGGACTCGGCGCACATCATCGGCGCCAAAACAGGAGGCGCGATCGGGATGCAGTTTGCGGCCGATTTTCCGCAGCGAACGCGCACGCTCACGATCGTCAGCGGCCCGGTCACGCGCGTAGCCTCGAACGTCGCGTTCTCCGCTCCGTCCTCTTCTTCCCAGCAAAGAAGGCTCGGTTCCTCAGCATCGAAAGAGCTGGTGGAATATTGGAACACGCTGATGGGCTCGACGAAGCCGCAAACAAGAGCCGGCATCGCGAAAGTGGAAGAAGGCCTCAATATGGAAAGCGTTTTGCCCCGCATTGCCGCGCCGACGCTCGTGATCACATCCGACCGCAGCGCGCTGCAATCCGTGGAGACGGTTTTGCACTACCAACAAAAAATCCAGAATTCGCGCCTGCTCGTGCTTCCGAGCGACGCCTATCACCTCGCCGTCGTCAAGCCCGACGATTGCGTATCGAACGTTCTCTCGTTCATTAAGGACTTAAAGCGCGGCGCTTGACGCGGCGTTATTCGATCAGCCCTTTTGCAGCACTCCGCGCAGCTCGCGGATGTCCGCTACTTTTTCGATTCCGAATATTTTATCGATCAGGGCCGTGCAGTTCGCTTTACCGAGGACGGGTTCCACGAGGTCGCGGCATTTCTGCGCCACCTCTTCGCGCGTCATCGGATTATCCACGGTGCCGCGCACGTCTGTCACGCGGTCGGACAGAACGGTTCCATCGTTCAAGGTGATCTCCACGATGGCCTGCCGCGCCGGTTCCAGCTTCTCAAGCTCTTCGCTCGGAATGAGCTGCACCTTGGCGCGAACGGCAAGCACGGCCGGGTCTTTCATGCGGGCCTTGTCGTGCGCCGCATGGAAGGAAGCGGTTTTATCGAGGAGCATGACGGAGACCATGTGCTGGAGGCAGATGTCCGGCATCTCGCGGTTGTCGACGACGCGGGCCTCGCTGTTGGCGAGGCGCACGACGATGGACTTCACCTCATCGGGGTTCACGGGACGCTTTTTCAAAATGTCGTACATGGCATCGAGCGGCGCCTGGATCGGCGAACCCACGGTCCATTTCTTGATATTGGTCCGGGCAATCTCGTAGCGCTCGCCGAGCTGCGAAACCAGTTCCTCCTGATTGGCATTGGGGGCGTATGCCTGGAAATAATTGTCGACGCCCGAAAAGATGTCGTCGAGGCCGTTAAATCCGGCGTGGACCACCAGGGCGGAGGTAACTCCGTTGCGCGCGTTCATGCCGGCGAAGACGAAGGCTTTTTCGATGTGCTCGGTATCGCGATTCCACGCGCCGATGCCCGAGGATTGCTGGGCCGTGTAATCGAGCAGCCAGCGCATCTGCTGCGCGTTCAAATTCGCGGCGCAGCCTGCCGCGGCCGCCGCTCCGAAAACGCTCGAGATGGAGTGCGTGCTCTTGTGGCTTTCATTGCGAAATTTGAGCGCGCCAAAACTGATGGTCATGCGCGGCCCGACGTCGTAACCCAGCGTCACGGCGCGCAAAAAGCGCGTTCCGTCGATACCAAATTTTTCCCCGGCCGCCAGCGTGGCGGGAACGACCGCGCATCCGGGATGCGACTGCGAAAATTCGTTGGAGTCGTCGGTCTCATCGGAATGCGCCAGCATGCCGTTGATGAACGCCGCCTCGGGAGGGCTCGAAGTCATCTTCGAGGCCACGATGGTCGCGGTCTTGTCGGTGTTAAAGTCGCGGGCGTACGTGAATGCCGCGCGCGCCGGAGGCAGATCCGAACCGGAGATCATTGCGGCAAACGTGTCGAGGATATGATGCTTGGCCTTCTCGACCACTTCATCCGGCAGAGCGCGGCCGCCGGCTTCGCTCATATACGCGCTGAGCTTGGCCATGACGGGGCTGACGGTCTCGGCGGCGAACAGCCCGCTGGGAAGCGCGGCAGCCGCGACACTCCACCCGGCGCATTGCAGCAAGCCGCGACGGCTCAGGATTCCCGCACTCGCCGCTTTCAGAATATTGTCGTTTCGTGAGTGTCCCATACGTTCCCCCCGCGGAATCCTAACATGCAGACGGCGGCTCGCGGAAGCCACACCGACTAGTGGTAAACCTCTCGAGTGCTCCAGCGAAATTCTGGCCAATTCTGAAAATTTGACTCCTTCAAATAATACGAAGTGGTCGGAGCTGACATTTCCGAAATTCAATTGACCTTGCCGGCGCCCGCGCCGTAGCGTGGGAACAGTAGCACAGGCTTCAGCCTGTGGGTTTTCGGGGAGGCCTTGCACATGCGCATTCTGGTTTCGGGCTCGACGGGATTTCTGGGCACGGCGCTGGTTGAAACGCTGGAGGGGCAAGGTCATTCGATCGCGCGCCTCGTGCGGCCCGGAACATCTCAGAAAAGCGCTGCCGGAGTTCGCGCAGAAAGCGTTTCATGGGATCCGGTGTCCGGCCAATTTGACGCGACCGGGGCAGAGGGCGCGGACGCGCTCATTCATCTCGCGGGAGCGTCCATTGCCGGGGGACGCTGGAACGCCTCGCGCAAGAAACTTTTGCGGACAAGCCGGATCGACGCCACGCGGCACCTGATCGGCGCGCTAGCAAAATTGCAACGGCCGCCGCGCGTGGTAGTGGCGGCATCGGCCATCGGTTACTACGGCAATCGCGGCGATGAAACGCTCACCGAGGCGAGCGCCCCGGGAAACGATTTTCTTGCCGGGCTCTGCCAAGAATGGGAAGCGGAGACCACTCGCGCCGCAGGGTTCGGCGCGCGCGTGGTGAACTTGCGGTTCGGAATCATCCTCGCGGCGCACGGAGGGGCTCTGCCGCGGATGGCCATGCCGTTCAAATTTGGCGCGGGCGGGCGTCTTGGCGATGGCCGGCAGTGGATGTCCTGGCTGACTCTGAAGGAAACCATCAGCATCGTCCAATTCGCCCTCGCCACTTCAGGGCTCACCGGACCAGTTAACGCCGTCGCGCCAAATCCCGTTCGAAACAGCGAATTCACAAGCGTCCTGGCAAAAACACTCCACCGGCCGGCGCTGTTCCCAGCGCCTGCGTTCGCGCTTCGTCTGGCGCTCGGAGAAATGGCGGACGCATTGCTTCTCATCAGCCAAAGGGTGATGCCGTCCAAGCTTGCGGATTCGGGATATCCGTTCTTGCAGCCCAGCCTCGAGGTCGCCCTCGCGGAAGTGTTCCGAAAATAAAATCTCCGGGCCCTGATTTATTCGAAAGAAATTCCACTAAATCCTCGAAAAACTAAGCGAATTTGTCGGAATCTGATTGACATCGAACGTGACTATGCTAGAATTTGATTTAGCAAAATACTGCCACATCCTGATTATGCTGATTTTGGAATTTTGGCATACCCCTTGATCTTGCGATAAAGAGTGGTCTTGCCGATACCAAGAATACGAGCGGCTTCAAGCTTATCATCACCGGTTTCCTCCAAAGTTCGTAAGATAGCGATCCTCTCGATTTCATCAATCTTCAAGGGTTCCTTGTTTTCTCGAGCAGGGTGCACTTCCCTGTCCTGAAGCTTGGCCGGAAGATCGCCCACCTGCAGAATGGTGTGACTACTTAGTGCTACCGCAGATTCGATAGAGTTCTTTAATTCACGGATATTGCCAGGCCAACTGTAGGCCATCAATTGTCCCAATGCGCCCACTGAAATCTCATGGACCGGGTGCAACGGGTCGGAGAATTTGTTTAGAAAATAGGAGACCAGCTGAGGGATGTCGGTCTTGTGATCGCGCAAGGCCGGCACTCTTATTTGCATTACGTTCAAGCGGAAATACAGATCCTGTCGAAACGTCCCCTCCCGGACTTCCGTTTCGAGGTCTCGATTCGTGGCTGCGATAACCCGGGCGTTAATTTGAATCTGTTGCGTGGACCCGACAGGTCTTATCTCCTTTTCTTGTAAGGCACGCAACAACTTGGCCTGTGAGGATATTGGGAGTTCCCCGATTTCATCAAGAAAGATGGTTCCATCCTTTGCCGCCAGGAGCAGACCGACCTTGGGTCGGTCTGCTCCTGTGAAGGAGCCTCTGACATGTCCGAATAGTTCGGACTCGATCAGCGTGGGAGTTATCGCTGAGCAATCGACGGTGACGAGGTCCTTCCCTCGATGGAACCCTGCAAAGTGAATGGCGCGTGCCACAAGTTCTTTTCCGGTTCCGGTTTCTCCGAGGAGCAGGACAGGGCAAGTACATTCGCTAGCCTTTCCGATTAGCTGCCGGAGATATTGCATTGAGGCGGATTCGCCAATCAGCCCGGTAAGACGAGACGAGCTCGAAAGAGACACGTGGGGTGGGTCCGCGTGATTTTCCATTTTTCCCTTCTTTCTTTTTTTCAGATGGAGACAGGACCGGCGCGATATTCATCTGACTCGACTCTCAGTTCAATACCACCGAATGCTTAGTGTAAAAAGCTGTGGAAATGTCACGACGGATGACTAGTACTCGTATGTAGACTTACGTACATTAAATCCTGTATGGATTTCGATTATTTATTTTGTAGCTATCAAGCGCGAAGAGGTATATTTAAGAGCCTAAGTCCTCTCTTCGGAAATCGGCCCCTGCGTACGCTGTGCGCTATTGGGAGAAGGCCGTCATGTCCGAGATCGGTGCACCTCTAGTAGGCTTCTACGATTATCGCCTCGTTGCTCTCTCCATTTTCATCGCCATGTCTGCGTCCTACATGGCACTCGATCTTGGCGGACGCGTAACAGCCGCTCGCGGTTGGATCCGCTCGGCTTGGTTGGCTGGCGGGGCCGTTGCTATGGGGTTAGGAATTTGGTCGATGCACTTCACAGGGATGCTGGCCTTCAACTTACCTGTCCCGGTGTTTTACGACTGGCCGACGGTTCTGCTGTCGCTCCTGACCGCCATCCTTTCCTCCGCCGTCGCACTTTACGTGGTGAGCCGAAAGAAGATGGGGCGCGTCCAAGCGCTAACGGGCAGTATCTTTATGGGGCTTGGCATTGCGGGGATGCATTACATCGGAATGGCTGCGATGCGTCTCTCTGCGATGTGCCAATACAGTCCTCCACTCGTGGTCTTATCCGCTTTGATTGGGGTCATTGCTTCCCTGGTCGCGATTCAGTTGACCTTCGATTACCGTGAAGATTTCAGGGGAACCACGCCGGCGAAAGTGATGAGCGCAGTGGTCATGGGTGCCGCCATTATCGTTATGCATTACACCGGCATGTGGTCGGCGAGCTTCCTTACAACCACCGCGATCCCTGACATGGCCCATGCAGTGAGTGTTTCCTCCTTGGGTCTCAGCGGGATTGTTCTTTGTACCCTGGTGGTTCAAGGCGCAGCCATAGTGACCTCGTCGGTGGACCGGTGGCTTGCGAGACAGGCCCAGGAGCTCCAGACCAGCGAACGCTTCCGCCAGATTGCAGAGAGCCTGGAGATAGTGCTCGCCCTCGCCAATGCCAATTTCACCGAGCTTCTCTATGTCAATCGCACCTACCATGACATCTGGGGCCGGACCCTGGAAAGCTTCTATGCTAAGCCGATGTCCTTCCTGGAAGGCATTCACGCTGAAGATCGCGGACGCGTTGCGGAACGCGTGCAACGTTTAATCGGTGGAGAGCCAATCGACAATCTCGAATGCAGAGTAGTTCGCCCAGACGGATCAATTTCCTGGATTGCCTGCCGAGGCTACCCAATTCACGATGCGCAAGGCCATGTCTACCGATTAGTGGGCAGCGCTCGGGAAATCACGAAGCGCAGACAGGCTGAAGAAGCCCTCAGATCGAGCGAGTGGGAACAGCGCCAACTAGCCGAGCAACTGAAAGGAGAGCGCGCTCGCTTGGTCGAGGCGCAGGAGGTGGCGAAAATAGGAAGTTGGGAAGCGGAGCTGCCGAGCTTGAACGTGATTTGGTCAGAATAAACACACCGAATCTTTGAGACTGATCCGTCTCTTTTCTACCCCACTCGCACAGAGTTCCGCGAATTCATTCATCAAGAGGACCGCGCGAAAGTGGACGCGGCTTTTGAAGCCTCCCTCGATAAGCGCACGCCTTGCACGGTCGAATATCGGATCGTTATGCCGGATGGCCGAGTCAAAATTCTCGAGGAGCGCTGGCAAGCTTTTCATGATGAAGAAGGAAAGCCGGTACGTCTTGCGGGGACTTGTCGTGACATCACTGAACGTGTGCGAGCCGAGGAGGAGCTCCGGCGCCTTTCTGGCCAGTTTCTGCGGTTACAGGACGAGGAGCGGCGCAAGATCGCGCAGGACTTGCACGACTCTACGGGGCAAAATCTTGTCGCACTAGCCACAATGCTTGGTCAGCTCAGAAGTTCAGCTCCCTCGGATGAGCGAAAATCACGCACGGTTATCTCTGAATGCCTAGGCCTATTAGAGCAGTGCATCCGCGAAGTACGCACGCTTTCCTACGCCTTATACCCGCCTGAGCTGCATGAGAGTGGTTTAAAAGACGCGATTCGTGACTATGTGAACGGCTTCACCAAGCGGAGTGGAATCCAGGTGCAATTGGAGATTTCACCCAGTGTCGGACAGATGGATCGGAATATCGAGTTGGCTTTGTTCCGAGTTGTGCAGGAGAGCCTCACCAACATCCAGCGGCATTCGGGGAGTCAGCAGGCCAAGATACGAATAGATCGCAACACGGACCTCACGCTGGAACTCAGCGACTTTGGCCGTGGATTCTCTGCCGGTGTCCAGGATGGCAAAGAGGAAACCCCCTTTGAATTTGGTGTCGGAATCCTCAGCATGCAGGAGCGAGTGAAGCTGGTCGGGGGGCGGCTTGACATTGCCTCCAACAGTCGCGGCACAACAGTGCTCGTGACGGTTCCCCTCGGGGAGGAAAGACGTGAAAAGGCTGCGCATTCTGATCGCTGACGATCACGGGTTGGTGCGGCGTGGTATACGGGAGGCTCTACACTCCCGGCCCGGCTGGAGAGTTGTCGGCGAGGCAGCGAATGGCCGTGAGGCCATAGCGAAGGCAATAGAACTTAAGCCGGATGTGGCCGTGGTCGATATTGGCATGCCCGAACTTGATGGAATTGAGGCAGCACGTCAAATCCGAGAGGCAGTTCCTAAAACCAAAATCCTCGTGCTCACGATGAATGAGTCAGACCATACGATACGACGTGCGCTTGACGCCGGTGCCAACGGATACCTTTTGAAATCTGATCTTACGGATATCCTCCCGAAAGCCGTGGAAGCCGTTGTAGCGTGCAAGCGTTTCCTTACTCCGAAAGTTTCTGAAATCGTGCTGGAAGGATTTCTCAATACAACATGGCAGCATCAACCGGTTGAGGGGAAAGGCACCCGAACTACCCCTCGCGAGACTGAAATCATCCGACTCTTAGCCACGGGAAAGACGAATAAGGAGATTGCTACGCTGTTGCAAATCACTGCCAGGACTGTCGAGACGCACCGATCCAAAATCATGCTCAAGCTTGGCGTTCATTCTCTAGCCGAGCTTATTCATTATGCTTTGCGTCATGAATTAATCCCTGTAAAAGTTACCAGGTAGGACTTTAATTTCTTCGCAAGCCGAAGGCTTGAGACGTTGCCTTTGGATCACGGTCAGAGGGGAACTCCCGCCCAACAATTCCGAGGTCGCCCAGCAATTCCTCGACTCGACATGAAGCGCCTGGACCGCACTAGTATCACTGATCCGAAAATATCTTCCACGCCATCTCGCCATCTCAAGCCCGCATGAATCGAGAGAATATCCCCTCATTTAGCCCTTGATTTTCCAAAACAAAATTGAAATCACAAGATCATTCCTAAATCAGTACGCCCAATTCCCTCCTCTTAGTCGAGCGATATCAACAGGCTAGAAAGATCAAGGGTTTAGAAAATTTCAATTGTGGAACCGCACGTGCGTGTCATTACCCGTGACACCGCCTGACTGGCCCGAGTCAACCCCTTCCTAGTCCAGGCATTTCAAATCTAGCGAAATTGGAGGACGCATGCTCATGCGAATCGCCTTGGCCGTAGTGTATCTATTGGTAGTAACTGCGATTCATGCCCAAGACCTGCCTGTCAAACCCGAAGTTCAGAACGCGGAGGATCTGGCGCCTTCTGATGCCAATGTCTTTGCAGCGCAAGGCCAATCAGCCCTAGGCGCGCTCAACTCAGATTCCCTATTTCCCAAAGCCGAGGCGCAGCCACTGCCAGATAAACCCACACCTCTCGCCCGCGAGGGACAGTGGATATCTGCGGGCGAGGATTGGCCACGGTTCTCGGATGATCTTGTCGTGGTTGCGAGAAAGAATGATGGCCGCATGACGTGGCACGTCGAGAAGGTCAATTCCTGCGCCTGGTGCGGTGCTCCGATGACTTGGAAGCAGGCCATGTTTGATAGAAAATCCTCCTCGATGTGGGCGGTGCGTTCCGCTCTCTTTGTCGCAGACATCGAAATCACGCACCACATGCCATGCTTTGAGGCTGGGACGTGCAGAGATAACCCAATCCTGGGCCAAAGTAGGCTGCAAGCCTATTCTGTCGGGGCGGGGCTGACAGCAATCGCATGGATTAGTGAAGCTTATGCCCGCAAGGGCGACCGCAATTGGCGAGTTGGCGGCTATAGGAATTGGTGGATCGTACCAGTAGCTGGGTATGCGTTTTCAGCGATCGGGATTATTACGAATTTAGCAACTTGGCATAGTCGGTGAAAATTCAGTTATCTGATCTAGTACAGCTTCAAAACGCAATTGTCGGTCCAATTAAAATATATCCTCGGCAAAGAAGGGCACCTCGTGCGGATCCCTCCTCCAGAGCTCCTTAGCGAAAGGGAGTGCCTCTTGGCGCGTTTCTAGGCTCACAGATCTAGTTGCGACAAGAGTGTGTCGAGGTTGGACTCATTAACCAGGAGGTCGGGAGTCTTCGCGGAAAGCCCTTCCACTTCGTCAAACGCCAGAAACAGGCGCATCTTAGCGAGCGCGTATTCTTCCGTCCCTGTGAATTCCCGGCCGGTGCGCGCGGAATACTTTTCCAGGGCGTTCTTGTCCACAAAAATCCGCACCGGGAAGACATGTTTCCTGTCGACCGAGGCCATGTACACGTACTCGGTCCCTTCGGCCGCGCCGCGTTTCGATTTCTCCACTTCGTAAAAATAGTATTGGTACACGTAGCCCGTCGCGGCGGAATAACTTTTAACGCGATGCGCGGCTTCCGGACGAGGCATGCAAGGATTATTCAAGCCAAGAACATCCATGTCAACCGGGGATCTAGCGGCGGCTCTTGGCCTCGATTCGGCATGGCGTGAAACCGCAGCCTGCCCCAAATTGAATCCCGGTTCCCGATTGCTTTTCCCAACTCGGCACGAAGTCTGTATCAACATGGACTAAATGCCGCCGCGAAAATTTCCCTTCGGCTCATGGCATCCCCGGAACGAAAGATCAGCAACACCATGATGGCGCGAGCTTTGCGCGAATTTCTTTGCGTTCCAAACCTAAGTAACAACTTTCGCAAGGAGCACAGTCCGCCCGATGCACCGCGCTGGCACAACGCGTGCAATTGCCGCTGCAATGGAAAGGAGCGCGAAAGTTCGCGGACGCTGCACTCGGACTCTCACCCCGTCTCACTGGCGTCCCGCGTTGCTTCTCGTCGCGTCGTTCCTGGGCTGTGGCGGACTGGTAGGTTCAGGTCCGCCACCGCCCCCTCCAGCAGTCACGGTGACGACCGCACCGTCCACCGCGTCCGTGCCGCTCGGAGAGCCGCAGACTTTCACCGCGACGGTCAGCAATGCGGCAAGTACTGCCGTGAGCTGGAGCGTGAACGGCATTCCCGGCGGGAATGCAACATTCGGAACGGTCAACGCGAGCGGCGTTTACACGGCTCCGGCGATTCTCCCGTCGCCCGCTTCCGTTTCCGTGCAGGCCGCGAGCGCGACGGACAGCTCCAAAACTTCGGCCTCGATGGTAACGATCACCAGCGACATTTCCGTTTCGGTCTCTCCCTTTGCGATGTCTGTCGAGCTGGGCTCTTCGCGGCCCTTCACGGCCACGGTGAATTCCGCCGCCAATCCCAATCGGGCCGTCACCTGGATTCTTTCCGGCAGCGGATGCGCGGGCGGCGCCTGCGGAACCGTGGATTCTTCGGGGACGTATACCGCGCCGCAAATTTTCATTTCGCCGCCGAACATTTCCCTCACCGCCGTCAGCGTGGCCGACCCATCCAAGAGCGCCACAGGGACCATTACCGTCACGAGTACCTTTTCCCTGGCCGTGACCGGGCCGTCGACGATCACCGCGGGCAATACGGCCGCCTACGCGGCGACGCTCACGCCAGCCGCCGGCTCGAATCCAAGCCGCGTGATTTCCTGGAGCGTCGCGGGGACCGGTTGCAACGGCGCGGCCTGCGGGACGATTTCCCCGGGCGGCGTGTATACCGCTCCTTCGATTCCGCCTTCTCCTGCCACCGTGCAAATTATCGCCACGCCGCAAGCCGATCCATCGAAAACTACCTCCGTTTCCCTTTCCATTCTCCCGGCCGTGAGTGTTTCGATCTCGCCTACCACCGCGACGGTAGCGCTCGGCAGCGCGCAGGCCTTTCAAGCCATTGTGACCGGAGCGCAGGATACGTCCGTCACGTGGGACGTTAATGGAGTAGTCAATGGCAACGCCGCGGCCGGATCGATTCTCAATTCGCAAACCGCCCCGGACAACACCATGTACTCCGCTCCGCAAGCCATGCCGGCCGGCGGATCGGTGACCGTGAATGCGCGCAGCAATGCCAATCCAAACTTTTCCGCAAGCGCCACGATCACGTTCATGGCTGCCATCGGCGTGACTTTAACGCCGGCGAGCGCGACGCTTGCCGTCAGCGAAAGGCAAACCTTCACTGCCCAGGTCAACAACACGCCCAATCAAAATGTGGCGTGGCTGGTCAATGGAATCTCAGGCGGAAATTCGGTGGCGGGCCAGATTTGCGTCGTGGCGTCCAACCCGTGCCAACCGGTTTCGGCCAGCAACGGCGGAAGCGTCGATTATATTGCGCCGGCTGGAGTGCCCTCCCCCGATCCGGTCACCATCACGGCCACAAGCCAGACGTTCAGTACGGCGAGCGCTTCGGCAAGCGTCACGATTCTCCCGCACGTTGTCGTCAGCGTTCAACCGGGAAGCGTCACGATGGCAACCGGCGGGCAGTTGCGATTTGCCGCCACCGTTACGGGCGCCAACAATCAGCAGGTCCTCTGGTCGGTCACAGGCATTGGGTGCGTCAATGCAGGGGTCTGCGGGTCGATTGATTCCACCGGTCTGTACGCAGCGCCGCCTTCGCCCATCCTGATCGAAGTGGTCGCCACGAGTTCGGAAGACATCACCCAATCGGGAACGGCATTCGTCACGATTAACAACAGCCCGGGCATTTTTTCACTTTCTCCGACGAGCGCCTACGCAGGTTCGGAAGGCGGCTTTACCTTGCTCGTTTCCGGAAACAACTTTTCTCCGTCGAATCCCGGGCCCGGTTCCACGATTCTGGTGGCCGGCGCCGCGCGATCCACATCGTGCTCATCGAATACGCAATGCATCACATCGCTGGACGCGCCTGACTTGCAATCCGAGGGAAACCTTGCGGTGCAGGTGGAGAATCCCGGCGGATTGCTCTCCAACACGGAAACCTTCGTGGTGCTGGCGCCGGGCTCGGAGGGAGGCGGGATCCCTCTGACGCCGAGCGCGCCCACGAGCACAGGCAATGACATCGTCGTCGTGGAACTCAGCACCAACGGCGGCTCAGGCGCCGCGGGAAACGTAACCCTGAACATCGGCGCAATCGGAGCCTACGACTTGGCGACATCATCCTGCGTGCTCGGGGGAAGTCCGGTGGTCATTCAGCGGCCTGCTTCGGGAACGGGAACCGCGGACCTCTGCGTCTTTTCCGTGAGCGCACTCGACCCGTCCTTTACGTATACGATCAGCGGCTCGCCAACGCCGGACGTCACCGTCAGCAATCGCGAGCCTCTGGGCCTGGGAATCCTACACTTGACGCTGCAAGTCCCGGCCACGGCGGCCCCGGGCCCGCGAACTTTGTTCGTTGAAAATCCGGAAAAAGACAAGGCCGCCGGAACCGGCGCCATCGAGGTGCGTTAATGCGAATCAGAATGCGAATCGTCATGTCGCTTTTGCCTGCAATGCTATTTCTCCCGGTCCTGCGAGCCACTACGCTCGCGCGGCTCAGCCTCGATCAACTGGCTGCGGGATCCGATGCCGTGGCGCGCGTGCGGTGCGCGAGCGTCGAATCGCATTGGGAAAACGGCTCGATCTGGACGGTGGCGACGCTCGAGGTTGTCGAGGCCATGAAGGGAAATCTGCCTCGCGAAATTGCGGTGCGATTGCCGGGCGGGCGCGTCGGGCATCTGATCGCCACCGTCGACGGTACGCCTAAATTTAATCCGGGAGACGAAGCCGTCGTGTTTCTGGAACGTTCGCCCGCGGGAGGATTCACGGTTGCCGGCTGGGTCGAGGGAACCTTCCGAATCTCGCGCGATCCGCAAACTGGCAACGAAACCGTAACGCAGGATTCGAGCGCCTTCGCCGTATTCGACGCGGCCACCCGCACGTTTCGCGCGGACGGAATTCGCCGGATGCCGATCGGCGAGTTTCGCGCGCGAATTGCCGCCGCAGTCGCCCGCGGCATGGAGAAATCAAGATGAGCGCAAATCGCCGCCGTAAGTTCCGCAGCGCGATTTCCCTGGCCGCGGCTTGCCTGTTCCTCTTGCAAATCACCGCTGTGTACGCCGGAGCGTACGATCTGGGAACGACGGTGGCAGACATGCGCCAATCGTCGTCCGCGTCGGGCGGAACTTCCTGCCCGCAACTCACGCGGTTCGGCATTTCCACGCCCGGCTCGATCAATCGCCAGTGGAGCATCTCGCTCGGCGTGAATCCCGTAACGATCCTCACGGCGGACCAGACCGCGGCGGGCCGGCTGAACGAAATCGAGGCGGTGATACTACAATCGCTATCGGTGTGGACAAGCGTTACCGGCACCTCGCTCGTGCCGTCCAGGCTCGGAAACCTGGCGCGCACCTCGATGACCGCGGCGTGCACGTCTTCCGACGGACTCAATTCGATTTGCTTCAACCAAAGTGACGCCGGGTTCACTCTCGGTGTTCTGGCATTCACGCGCGTCGTTTCGGCGGACGCGATTGGGGAGCAGCTTTCCACAAGCACCGCGCCCTCCACGTTCGTCGGCCAGATCCTGGACGCGGATGTTCTGGTTTTGCCCGGCAACGCCAACACTACCTTCGCCACTCCCGCCGCGCTCCCCTCGAATCCGAACGCCTACGACCTGGAATCCATCGTGACCCACGAACTCGGCCACTCCTTCGGCTTCAATCATTCGGGCGTGTGGGGCGCAATGATGTTTCCCTTTTCTCCTCAGCCGGGCCAAATAACGGGCACGAGACCCACGGCACAGTCTCCCGATGCGCCGCTTTCCGACGATGATCGCACGGGGCTGCGCGTGCTCTATCCGGACCCGGGCGACCCCGTGCACATCGGCGCGATCAGCGGCCACGTGCTGCCCGCGAATCCCCTCGCTCTGCCCATTTCGCCCGCTGGAGTGACCGGAATCTTTCCCGCGCAAGTGGTGGCTCTGGACAATGCAACCGGTACGGTGACCGCCGCCGTGCTGGCCGGCTGGAGTTGCAGCGACCCCGGCCCGGTGCAGTTTGACGGCACGTTTTCCCTGCAGCGGTTGCCGGTCGGGACCTCGCAGAGTTACCAGATTTACGCGGAGCCGCTGGATGGGCCGGTGGTCCTCGGAAACGTCATCTACAATTCGACTTCGCTGTGCCGGAATTCGTCGACCGATCCCGGCTGGCCGGCGCAATTTGCGTGCACGGTTCCGGCATCCGCGGCGCCTTTTTCGGCGCGCATCCGGCCGGGGCCATGAAATTTCTTCGGCGCCGAACCCAAATTTCTCGCTGGCCATGCAGCCTAAACTCCGATCTCGTCCAAACCCGGTTTGGTAGCGCGGGTTTGGTAGCGCCGGCGGTGTTGTTGCGTGCTTCGACACCAGAAATCTCGGCACTCAAATCAAATCGGCCTGCATCTGCTAAATTTGTTATGGGTAGTGGAATCTCGTCGGAGGTCCGGCAATGGGAACGACAGTTAGTTGTCCGAATTGCGGGTACAAGCAGGGGCCCACGGCCAAATGTCGGAAATGCTCTACGCTATTCGATTATTACTATATGGGTCCGCCCAAGGCACACGCCGACGATTCGCAACCTCCCGAGACTGCTGAACCGCCGGCCGGGATTCTTCGCCGCATCTTTCGACTGCTGACAGGCTCAGTGCGTTCATCTTGATCGTGTCTGGTACTCTCCCTGGCGCCGTGACAGAAAAAAGGAGGCGTCCATGGGAGTGGGTGCACAAACTTGGGTTTCTGGCCGAGATTTTGGCGATAGCCGATCGCGGCATTTTCAGGCGCCTGGCACCCGATGCGCCTCAAGGGGCGATTCGCTTTTTCCGCGAAGGTTCGCCCCAGCCCTTTACGGCAATCACTGCGTTGTGAGAAAGGGCCTAGCAGTTGCGCCAGCCAAGCTAAACTTCAAAACTTGGTCCAAGTGAAGCCGAGTGACTTGTAGCCTCCCACCTTCATTCCGGTGGCTCCCAGCGCGTTGTCATAATGCCAGGGAGAACCGGAGCTATCGTTAAACAGTGAGGCGATCACGCTCCCGTAAAGTCCGACGGGGGCTCCGGGCGTGTAATAGCCGGCTGCCGGAGCATAGATAGCCGCGGCAAAGGGCATTCCACCGAGCCGTACGGTATTCGTTCCACCGTAAACGAACTGCATGTTCGCCGGGATTCCGTTGAACGGGGTCTTCGCAGTCGAACAGGTAACATTGCCATAGCTACCGGGATTGGCTACAGTGCCTGTAGTTAAAGTGGGTTTGCAGGCATTTAGCCCTCCGGCACCGGAGATATGAACGATCTCGGTTGAAGAAAAGCCCGAGGGAAGACCGGATTCCGTGGGGCAGCCCGAGGAACAATTCCCGACCATATTGAATACGACGACGGTGCTTCCGGTGACGGGGTTGGGATCGATGACGACCTGGGCATCGCTGCTGCCCATATCAATGCTGTTAATGTTGTAAATCCCGCCGCCTATAACGTGAACCACAGTGACATCCGCGCTGTTGCTTCCCGTATTTCCGATCGTGAGGTTTCCGTACGACCCGGGTTGCAGAGTGAATACGTTTGCAGAAATTGTGCTACCAGAGTGATTGCTACCAGGGCCGTCGTAAACATTGACCGCGGCGCCCGTACTGCAACCTGTGATGGAAGCGCAATTGGAATTTACGTTCTGACCCGTGGTGATATTTGGGTGAGTGCTATCGACCGGAGGCGGGTAGCAAGGTTGCACCGTACACCCCCAGGGAAGTTTGGCGACAAAAGTTGAGGGTTCCTTGTACGTGCCCTGGTCAAAAGGGGGGGTGCTGGTAGCGGTGTGGCCGGTCTTATTCGTGACCCCGTTGAGGCAAGGAGGATTTGGACTTACCCCCGCTTGGTTTGACGTCGCTACGATTGTGTTTTCCGCCGTAATCGTCCCATCAACGGTCACACCCGAGCCCAGATAAACGTTCCCATTCGTTCCGATATTCCCGCCGCTCGTCTGGCTGTTGAGGGTCGTGCTGTACGCGCCGTTGTTCAAATTGGAATTATAACTGTCCGTGTAGCTTCCGGAAGTTGTAAAAGTAATGGAACCACAGGCATTGGAAGTTGTCTCCAGACCATTGGTAAACACCGGCGTAGTAAGCCGGTCGAACGTCTCAACAACCTGAACATTAGAGGTCGTAGTGCCCTGGACGGTTCCCGTGGAAGTGATCTGCCAAGTTTGCACGGCCGGGCCGGTCAGCCAGGAAACAGTGGTGGTGGCAGTAGGCATGCGCAGGAGCTTGGCGGTAGTCGTATAAGAAGCACCGTTAATTCCCGAAACGGTCCCAGACGCCACAGTTGCAAAGTTGTTGGCGATAGTTCCCGTTGGGTCATAATAGTTCGAGGCGCCGCTTGTGGACGAGAGCATCACGGGCGCCGTGGTGCTGGTGCAACCATTCCCCGTCGACGCACACGTCACGGGGTATGTGCTGACATTGAACCCCGGGTAACTGGAAGAAAGGGTGGGGGAGGGGTAAGCACTGCTGCCAGTGGAGTTGGCGAGCCAGTTGATAGTCGCTTGGACCCCAGCCTCCGCCACATATCGAGCTTGCGCGGTCTGCCGGTAATTCAAGGACGTCCAAGTTTGCGATTGCGAAGTAAACATGACGGTAGCAGCCAGGACGGTCAGCACCAGGATTGCCAACAGGGCGAAGATCAAGGCGGAACCCTTTTCCGATTCGTTGCGTTTCCTTTGTTTAATCATGATTCGGTTTCCTCCCGCGGCCAGGAATTCATTGCAGCCGCGACGTTTAGTAAAGCGTTACGTTCGGCGGCTGAGGTTGCAGCCGGCTGGCGTCGCCCCAATTGGCTTGTTCGTAGCCGGCCAATATGTTGCGCGGCGACAAATCCAGGAATGACTTGGTCATTGACAAATATTGGTTAGTAGCCGGGTCGGGCCTCAGGCTCTGCACACTGAGGGTGAGGCCGATGTTTGCTACCATGTAGTAGGTACTTGTGGTAGTGCCCACTGTGATCTGTTGCGTGGAAATGTCGTATTGGAAGCAGGGAGTGGGCGCGCTACTCGGCGGATTCTGATTCAGCGTCGAGAGCAACGTCTGCGCCGTGCTTATGGTATTGGCGCCCGGAGTGATGGTGGTCACCGACCTGGTCAGAGTTCCGGGGGTGGTTGTGGTTCCGAATGTGGTTGGGAAGTTACAGGTGTAACGCACGTAAACGAGCGAGCCGTCTGAGTTAAGGTCTCCCCATAGGTTCAGGACATTGCAGGTCGAACCGTCGGTAGCCGTATAAGCAGCCATACCGCTCGGAACCGTCACGCAGGAAATATTTCCTGTAGTTGTAGTTGTGGCGGTGCTAGAAGGGGATACGATTCCATAGGGAGAAACACCGATGGCATGGATGGGGGCGCTCGAGGCATGACTGTTTAAAAAGATGCCGGTGATCGAGGTCGAAGTGAGACTTGTGATAGTTACCGGCTCTTCGTTGGGTCCCGCGTCCACCAGCAGAATTTCCCCTGCATACATCGAAGTGGTCGAAGAAACCGCGACGGTCTGAGCTGTGGCGCTTTTGGTAACGGCAGCGCTGAGCGTCGCGCCTGAGGTCCCGCCTCCGGGCAAGTCCACGAATCCGGCCTGCCCGACTTCTTGCGCCATCAATTCCGCAACGGCCCGCACATTTTCGTACATGTCGGACTGCTGTTCGGTTCGTCCGTAGGCATTCTGATTATATGAAATCATGGAAATGACCGCGCCGGCGACCACCAGCAGGACGGCCATGCTAACCAGCAATTCGGGCAGAGAGAATCCCCTGCAAGTGGAACCAGAGGAATGCAAGCCGAGCGCCCTTGCATTTCGTCCGCGAAAATTTCTTGTGCCCTCAGAATGAGAGATCATAGATAGGGAACTCCTGTGCGGACGCTTCACAGATTTGCCGCCTTGACGGCAACCAGCTTCATGGAAACAGCACCGCCCTTTATGCCAGCGGCGACGGAACTCGCGACAACGGTGATGGTCTTCAGATTGCCCGTGGAGTCGGTGGATACCTGCCACTGACGGGTGTAGTACGCTCCGGTGGAACTTGTCAGGAGGTTGCCATTGGTATCCAGGTAGTCAACGAAGTACGTAACCGGCGCAGCAGGAGGAATCGAGCCAACAGTCGAGCTGGCTGCCATTACCCCGCCAAGCCCGCATATATTGGGCGAGGTGCCGGTGCAGGATGTAGTTCCATCCAGGGCATTCACCGCTGCTGGAAAGACAGTGGTATCCGTGGTGCCGTCATTAAAGCCGTCGCTGATGATATTGTCCTTATTAAGACTGACCAACTGTTCCATCTTGTCCTGGGCGTATTCGGTGACTCTGGTGGCAACGTCTCCTTGCGCATACGTGGTTTGAGTCGACAACATGAATACGGGTAGAACGCCCGCGACAACAACGACCAAAATCGCCGCGGCAACGAGCGTCTCGATCAAAGAAGAACCGCGCTCCAAGCGTGCGCAATCTCGAAGTCGCCGCTCTGCCTGCTTGGTTCGTGGGCGGCGCGAGAGTTGCGAGCGGCAGCCTGGAAGTGATCGGTCGTTCAACATGCTTGTGAGTTGTTCAGACATTCTTTCCGCTCCTGTACTCAGAACTGAACCCATGCCGACCCGCTGTAGGTATAGGAGGTCGGCTGGCCAGCAATCGATACAGCGACGGCTGCGTACTGGCCCCGAATATTCGTCAAATAAATCGCGGAGTTTGCCGTGGCGTTTCCGGAGCTGTCTGTCGCCATGCCGCGCGAGTTGAAATAAATCGGCGTGGTTTGCGCAATCGGCGATTGTTGGCCCGCGGGCGTGGTAATCGATCCGTACCCAAAGGTATCGCCAGTCGACAAATTGATCGTGCCGCCATAGATCGCCCACGTGCTAGTACTACTGTTATAGACTTCAATCTGGTAAGTATTAGCCGCCGTATTAAAGTTCAGACGGCTCTTTGCGCCCGCGGAGGCCGCCCGCATGCGCGCAAGAAAGATTTGCGCGGAAATGCTCCGAATATCGTTCGCCATGCGGACATTTTGCGTTACGGTCACAACTTTGGGAATTGCTATCCCCGCTATGGTGATGATTATGAACACGGCTATAACCAACTCGACCAAAGAATAACCGCGCGATGCGTCAGCCTTCGGCGATCTCGTACCCGCAATTGATCTTGTCCTTTCGAATCGCATCGTGCCTCGCATCTTTAAAGTTTGGCGACTTCGTTCAATTTCCGTGAGTAATTTTCTCGTTCATGCTCGCTGTTTCAGGAACTCCAACCGGGCATCTCCGAGAGTTGCAGGCGTGTGGCCCGTTCCCGTTTCAAACCGCTGCCCTCGTATGCCAACCGAATCTCCAATGCAACCCACATCAGGTAGAGCAACTGTCCGGCCACCCTATGCCATCCAACCAAATGCTTTGAAATCTGTGGATTAGCGATCAGATGGAAGGTACAAAAAATGGCCTCCCGTTGGGGTGTGGGTAGAAACTGTACAAATCGAGTGTGGCTCTGTAGGGCTTCATTCGCGTCCTCGGTCTAGCCAGCTTCGACAAATTCTGGAGGAGGCCCTATTCGGACTAAGCTAAATATCTTCAGTAAGATGGCTTCTTGTCATCCCAACCCGCGCGATGAACGGGACGATTGCTATAATTATCCTATCGGCGAGAATGAAAAAAAGTGTAGTCCCGGCGGCCCTGAGGATTTGACAAGGGCTTGGTAAGAGGTACGTGGCGCAGCGGGACTGTCCTACGGGGTATTGGCTCTTGACTCGTTGAATTTTGAATCGAAGGATTTCATGCAGTTCGCGACCGTTTGCACGACGGCTTCGTCGCCGACGGCGGTATTGATCATGACGTGGTACATGGCGCGGTCGGGCCAGACCACGCGAAGATACTTTTCGAGGAAGCCGGCGCGTTCGCGATCGACGGTATCCACAAGCTCCTGCGCATCTCTCTCACTTTTGCCGCGGGACAACAGGCGCCGCACCTTGTCTTCTCTCGGAGCATAGAGAAACACGCGAAAAGCGTCCGGGCGGCTGCTGAGAAAAATTTGCGATCCCCTTCCGACAATCACGCAGTCTCCCTTGCTCGCGGCATGCAAAACGACGCGCTGCGTGATCTTCAAAATAGTTTCGCTGTCCACCAGGTTCAGCTTGGGCGCGTTGAGACTGCCTTCGTAACTTCCACGCATGAAGGATTTCATCAGCCGGTAGTAAAGCGGGTCGGTTCGCTCCTCCCGCTGCTCCACTACCGCCTGGGAACAATGCGCGAGGCGGGCGATTTCCTCCGTAAGCAACTGATCCCAAAGCTTCCAGCCAAGCCGCTCGGCAAGCCGCTGAGCGATTTCACTGCCGCCGCATCCGTATTCGCGTTCCACTGTGACGATCTTGAGCATGCCGTCTCCAGTGCGCCCGAAGCAACTCGCCCGGACGCCTGCTTTGACACCGCATTTACTCCGCCACTACATGGCCTCCGCCGCCGGGATCATTCTTCTTCAATATAAAAGAGAGAAAGAACATGATGCCAGACCCTACGGCAAGAACCATGAAGGTGTCAATATACGCCGCGGCGCTCGACTGCGCCTGGATGGATTGATAAATCCTGGCATAAGCGGCTAATTGCGCTCCGTGCTTGTCCAATCCGGACTGGGCCAGGTGTTGCGAAAGATTATTGACCGCTCCCTGGAAACGGGGATTGCCTTCGCGGATGTGGCCAATGAGAATCTCCTGATGAAATTGAGCGCGCCGCGCAAGCAACGTCGTCACGATCGAGGTTCCCACGCTGCTGCCGATGTTGCGCATGAAATTGACCATTCCGGAGACCGCGTTATTTTTCTCCGGCGCAACTCCTATATATGCCGCCAGCGTAATCGGCACGAAAAGAAATCCCATCCCAAAGACCTGATCGACGCGGAGCCACAGCGCGGTGTTGAAACTCATGGTCAAGTTAATCTGCTTCGTGGAATAGAACATCGCCAGGGCCAGGCAGAGCCAGCCGAAGGCGATGAGGTGGCGCGCCTGAATTTTCGTCGTCAGCGTGCCCATGATGGGCATTTCGATGAGCAGACACACGCCTCCACCCGATATCGCCAGCCCCGCGACCTGGGCCGTGTATCCCGCCAAAGTCTGGAGAAACAGCGGCATCAGAACCAGGCTGCTGAACAGCATGATTCCCAGCGTGAACATCATCAGGTTGGAACTGGCAAAGTTGAAATTCTTGAATAAGCGGACGTCAACGATGGGCGCTTTTTGGCGCCACTCCCAGATCACCAGGGTGATGAGGCATACCGCGGCGGTGACAACCAACGTCGTTATGAAACGCGAACCGAACCAATCGTCCTCTTGCCCCTTGTCCAGCAATACTTGCAGCGCTCCAACACCTAAGGCCAACAATGCAATCCCAATGTAGTCCAGCTTGACTCCGGCAGCTTTGATCTTGGCCAAGTAGGGCGGATCTTCGACGAAACGATAGACCAAGAGCAATGTCAGCAGGCCCACCGGCAGGTTGATGAAAAAAATCCATCGCCAGGAATAATTGAACGTGATCCAACCGCCCAGCGTCGGGCCAATCGTCGGCGCCGTGACAGCCGTGATGCCATAGAGCGCAAAAGCCAAGCCCCGCTGTTGCGGTGGAAAGGTGTCCGCCAGAATGGCCTGCGCCATGGGTTGCAAGCCCCCGCCGCCTGCGCCTTGCAGCACGCGGAAGAAAAGAAGCAGGCCCAAACTCGGCGCGATCCCGCAAAGCAACGAGCTCGCTGTAAATATGAACAGGCAAATCGTAAAAAAGCGTTTGCGTCCAACGGCGCCGGCGAGCCAGCCGCTGATCGGCAGAACGATCGCGTTTGAGACGAGGTAAGAAGTCAGCACCCACGTGCTCTGGTCGTTGCTCGCTCCCAGATTCCCGGCCATGTAAGGCAGGGCCACGTTGGCGATGCTGGTGTCGAGGACCTCCATGAACGCGGCCATGGCCACGACCACGGCGATCAGCCAGGGATTAAATTTCGGCCGCCAGATGTCCTGATCGGCCGTGAGGGATGCGGCAGTGCTCATCGGATGTATACGTCGGGCACGACGTTCATGCCCGGGCGAAGCTGGTGATCCTGGTTCTCTCCCGGATCGAGAACGATTTTCACGGGAATGCGCTGAACGATTTTTACGTAATTACCCGTGGCATTTTCGGGCGGGAGCAGGCTGAAGAGCGGGCCCGTCGCGCCCGCCACGCTTTCCACGCGGCCCTTGAACGTGCGCCCGCTCGAGTCCGCATGGATTTCGGCTCTCTGCCCCACTTTCATTTGCCTCAGTTGCGTCTCTTTGAAATTGGCGGTAATCCAGACTTCATCCAGGGGAACCACGGTGAGCAATTGTTGCCCGGGTTGAACATTCAACCCGACAACGACCGTCTTGTTCACTACGCCGCTGACGGGCGCTGTGATTTGGGTGTATTGCAGGTTCAACTCCGCCTTTTCCAGGGCGGCGCGTTTCTGCTGCACGTCAGCGATGGCAGCGCGCGCGCGGGCTCGCACCGACGACACTTGTTGCGGGCCCGTTTCGGCGTATCGCTGGCTCGCTTCGGATTGTCCGAGACGGCTGCGCGCCTGCTGCACGGCTTGTTGACCCGCTGCCTCGTTGTCGCGCGCCGCCGCCACGGAGGCAGTGCCGGCTTTTGCGGCAGCCACCGCCTGATCGTACACTTGAGCGGCCACTTCCTGTTTGTCAAGCAGGGCCTTGTAGCGGCGAAGGTCGTCCTGCGCCTTCACATCATTTGCCTGGGCAACTTCCAATTGTGCATGCGCGGCAGCGACTTGATTTTCGGCGTTGGCGATTGCGGCGCCCGCGTCCTCCACGCCCGACGTGGCGAAATTCAATTGGCTCGTGGTATTCACGGAAGTAATCGGAACATTAATGTTCAACGATTGGGCGGTTGCTTCCGCGCTCGCGAGATTGGCTTTGGCCTCTTCAACGGCGACTTCGTAGTCTTTCGGATCGATCTCGACAAGCACCGCGCCTTTCTGCACGTACTGGTTGTCGTCCACGTTCACTTTGGTCACGTACCCGGAGATACGGCTGCTCACGGGGTAGAGGTGCGCATCCACCTGGGCATCGTCGGTGGATTCATAACTGCCCAGGTAGTGCCACAAAAACAGGCCGCCCACGAGCACGACAACACCAATTGCAATCATTATGAAAACATTTCTGCGCTTATTCGAGCGCGTGTAACGTGGAGGCGGTGGAGATGTCGCGGATTCCCTGCCAGCGTCAACTGTAAAATCAGAAGGATGCTCTTCAGCCATAAGTCATATTTCCTTTGAAGTAATCCTTGGCGCGCTTGTTGGAATCAGTGAGGGCACGCGCCATCGGAGGTCCATTGTAAATGAAGTGCGCGAACCTGCGTCGCATCTTCCTGAAGCGGCTGGCATGTTGATTGGATGCTGCGGTTCGCGGGAGGTTTCAGCGAAGGAGTTGGTAGCCCGGACGGGGGTCGAACCCGTAATCTTCGCCTTGAAAGGGCGACGAGTTAACCATTACTCTACCGGGCCACACGGAATCACGCGAGGCAAGCCTGGCGTTCTAGAATTCTAGCACACTCGCATGTCTTGCAATGGTGCTTCGGGAGGAGGTTCACAGTCGAGAGTCGAGAGTTATGAGTCAAAAGCTGGAAGTGGAATGTCCGGGGGACGGTTTTCACCAATCACTATTCACCAGTCACCAGTCACGCCTTCCTCTCATTGTGCTCCTCGAGCCAGGCCATCTGGATCGCTTCGAGCTTGCCCTCGTTGGACTGCTTGGGATCGCCCGTGAATCCGTCGAGGCCGGTGACCCACTTGTGCAGGTCCGTATAGCGCACCGTGAGCGGGTCGGCGTCCGGATATTTTTCCGCCAGTTGAATCCCGATTTCTTCCGCGTCGTCCCAATCAAATGTGGCGGGCATCAGAAGTCTCCCCTCCCTCTATGCGCTTAACCGATCCCGGCGTGGCGCTGTAGCTCGCCTCTTCAGAGGCGAGGCTTGTTGCCGGTGTTGAAGAAACCCCCGCCTCTGAAGAGGCGGGCTACAGCAAGGCAGAATCAACTGCATGGATATTGATGAATCGTTTTAGTGTTCCGCTTCCTTGGCGAAATTTTTATTCCACTCCGGAATTTCGACGACCAGGTCGCGCGTTCCGTCGGGGACGCACTGGCAGCCGAGGCGCGACTTTACTTCCAGTCCGGGCGCGTCGTCCAGCTGATCGAGTTCTGCGTCCGTCGGTTCGTTGCAGGATTCGAGGCCTTCGCGCACGATGACGTGGCACGTCGAGCACGCGCAGACGCCGCCGCAGGCGTGGTCGAGCCCCATGCGAAATCCGGTGGCGATGTCCAGGATGCTTCCCGGGAGGCCTTCGCGCGCGTAGGGAACTTTCTCGGGATCCACTTCAACCGTTTTGCCCTCGTGGACAAAGGTCACCTTGAATTTTTTCGTCGCGGGCGTGTATTTGACTTGTTCGATGTAGGGGTTGCTGCCGCCCATTGTGTTCTCCTTCTTGAGTGCTCGTTGCTGTATCGCAAATGATTCAAGTTGCTTTTGTAGCGCTCGCCTTCAGGCGAGCATGTGCTTGAGTACACAATGCCCGCCTGAAGGCGGGCGCTACACGTCTCCCAACTTTTTTCCTTCAAGAGCCGCTCCCAGCGCGCGATTCATCATGCGTTCTGCTAGCGGCGTGGACGCCTGGTTCAGCACATCCGCGAACGCGCGGACGCGCTTGTAATCCGTGCCGGCGAGCGCTTCGCGCAGCGCCGCCATGGCGTCGTCGATCGCGCGGCGCTCTTCTTCGGGAAGCTCGCCCGGGGCTTCCGCCCGCTCGCGCGCCAGGGCTTTTTCCGTGAGTTGCAGAATGCTTTCGGCTTCGTTGCGCGCTTCGATCAACTGGCGCTCGGAAAAATCCTGCTCGGCGAATGCGATCGATTCCTCGAGCATGCGTTCCACTTCGGCATCGTCGAGGCCGTAGGTCGGCTGCACTTCGATCGAGTGCTCGGTGCCGGCGCGCAGATCGCTCGCGGAGACTTGCAGGATGCCGCTCGCGTCGATCAGAAATTTCACTTCGATGCGCGCGAGGCCCGCGGGGCCCGGCGGAACTTTCAACTGGAATCGCGCGAGGGAGCGGCAATCCTTGGCCAGTTCGCGCTCGCCCTGCAGGACGTGGATGTCGATCCCGGTCTGGTTCTCCACGCCGGTGGTGAAAAGTTCCTGCGCGCTCGCGGGCACCGTCGAATTTCGCGGAATAATTTTTGCGACCACGCCGCCCATCGTTTCGATGCCGAGCGACAGCGGGGTGACGTCGAGCAGGAGCATGTCGTTTACGCCGCCTTCGAGAATGTCCGCCTGCACTGCGGCGCCCAGTGCGACAACTTCGTCGGGATTGAGTTCGGAGTGCGGGCGGCGTCCGAAATATTGCTCGACGGTTTGGCGCACGAGCGGCACGCGCGTCGAGCCGCCGACCAGCACGACTTCCTCGATCTCCGCGGGAGTAAGCTTCGCGTCGGCGAGCGCCTGGCGCACGGGGCCCATCGTGCGATCCACGATGGGACGAATCCAGCGCTCATATTCCGCGCGCGAGATCTCGCGGAAATAGACGCCGCCATCAGGCAGAGGAAATTTAATCGTCGTCTTATCCGTGTCGGAAAGTTCGTGCTTGGCGGCGATTAGGGCTTTGCGCAATTCCTGGACGACTTCGGGGTGCGCGGCAAGGTCCACGCCGAGGCCGCGAATTTCCTCGCGCGCCACGCTCTGCAAGGCGTTGTCGATGTCGTCGCCGCCCAAATGCGTGTCGCCGTTGGTCGAGAGCACCTGATAAATGTCGCCGTCGGTGGTCGAAATCAACTTCAGAATCGAAATGTCGAACGTGCCGCCGCCGAAATCGTAGACGGCGACCTTGCCGCGCTTCTGTTCGTGCAGGCCGTAAGCGAGCGCCGCGGCGGTCGGCTCATTCACGAGGCGCAGGACTTCGAGGCCCGCAAGGCGCCCGGCATCGCGCGTGGCCTGCCTTTGCGCGTCGTTGAAATAGGCGGGCACGGTGATCACCGCGCGCTCGACCGAATCCTGAAAATAATTCTCGGCCCAGCTTTTCAGTTCGCGCAGAATGAACGCGGAAATTTCCGGCGGCGTGAACACGCGGTCGCCGAGCCGGACGCGGATCACGTTCTTGCTGGCCGGATCGATGCGAAACGGGAAAATTTTCAGCTCGTCCTGAACGTCGGCGGGACCGCGGCCCATCAGGCGCTTGACGGAATAAATCGTGCGCTCCGGCTGCGTCAGCAAGCGGCGCTGCGCGGCCTGGCCGACCACGATCGATCCGTCCGCATCGACACTCACGACGGAAGGACACAGCGGCGTGCCGTACGGGCCCGGGATACACTTCGGCCGGCCTTCGCGCTTGTCTTGGTACGCGATCAGGCTGTAGGTCGTGCCGAGATCGATGCCGACTGTTCGGGGCATGTTCTAGGTTTTAGCTCCTTGCAGTTGTGACTGGTGACCGGTGACTTGTGACTGGTGAAAACCATCGCCGATGCGGTAATTCGTTTTCACCAGTCACCGGTCACCAGTCACCAACTCCTGCTTCACTCCGTTCACTAAATTCCGGATGTAGGAGCGGCGGTTCAGGATTTCGTTCATCCGCTCCATGAGTTTCTTGTTTGCGGCTTCGTCAGCGGCGGAATCCAGCGCGGCGTCCCAATCCGCCGAGACGCCTGCCAGTTCCTGGTCCACATCCGCTAGCGACGATTCAAATTTGTGTTGCGCCGATTCGAGTTTTGCGCGCAAACCCGCCATTTGGGTTGCGTTTCCGCCGGAGGCGCGCGCTTCGCGCAACTCGTCCAGCGATTCGTTCAACTCAAAAACTTCTTCCAGCAATTCGGGGGGCGCTTGCTGCTTCTTCTGGCCTTCCTTGCGCATGCCGGAGAGGCTGAGCAGGTACTCAACGCGCGCGACCGGATCGCGCAGCGTGCGGTACGCGTCATTCAATTGCGAAGAGAGGTCGAGTGAAAGCTGGCGCTCGTCTTCGGAGGCGCGCACGAAATGATCGGGATGCAGCTTCCAGGAGAGCGAGTGGAATCGCTGCTCGAGCGTGGCCAGGTCCAGAGTCAGTTTCCGTGGCAGTCCGAAAAAAGCGAAGTAATCGGCGCCCTTTGGCAGCGGCTGAATTTTTCCGCACGAAGGGCAAAAGTGCGCGCCGCCGGTGGCTGCCGAGCAGCTGCGGCAATTCGCCGATGTCGTGACGGTTGTGGATGGTGCGCTCATAAATTAATCGTCTTGGTGGGTTTGGTAGCACAGACTTCAGTCTGTGGGGTTCGGTAAATTTCGCCCGGGCCCCGCCACATCCACCAGCAATTACCGAAAAGCGATGCAGCACACGATTTGCGTCCTCGCCAAGATCAAATGGAACCCCACAGACTGAAGTCTGTGCTACAAAAGCTGTGCGACCAAAAAAAATGGCTGGCGGGCTCCCCATCCCGGCCAACCACGCGTTTCACTCCGTTTGCGAGAGAAAGCGCCTGCTTCACCCTCTGAGAGAGATCCCCACTACTTCGATTAAACCCGACAGGCTGAAGCCCGTCCTACTGCGTGAACGAACTGCCGCAGCCGCAGCTGCGAGTGGCCTGCGGATTCTGGAACACGAAGCCGCGCCGCATCAGGTCTTCCTGATAGTCCAGCGTGGTGTCATTCAGATAAAGGAAGCTCTTCGCGTCCACGAATAACCGCGCGCCGTTTTCTTCGATTACTTTGTCGCGGTCGCGCGCCTGCGTCTCCAGACGCATCGCGTACGTCAGCCCGGAGCAGCCGCCGCCCTGAACGCCCACGCGCAGGCCGCCGGTTTCCGCCGCCACGCCTTCCTTGGCGAGCAGCTCCTGAATTTTTGTTGCCGCTTTTTCTGTGACGTGAATCATATTTCGTTCCGATCCAGCTACTTCTTCCTTGATTGAACTGGGCCTCGACCCTTCAGGGGCTAAAGCCCACTTTCTCTTCGCCCTCGAATGTCGCGGCTGAAGCCGCGACCCACAAAGAGCATTGCGAAACTCACAACGGATCCAGCGGCAAGCACTCCGCGAGGCCCGTCTGCCGGTTGATTATTAGTCGCCAACTGATGTCGCGGTCGCTGCCGGAGTGGAAGTATCTTTCTTTTTCTTCCAATCCGCGATGGCCGCCTTGATGGCGTCTTCGGCGAGAACCGAGCAGTGAATCTTCACCGGCGGGAGGCTCAGCTCGCGCACGATGTCCGTGTTCGAGATGGCCAGCGCTTCCGCGACCGTCTTGCCCTTGACCCATTCGGTCGCGAGCGAAGAACTGGCAATCGCCGAGCCGCAGCCGAAGGTCTTGAACTTCGCCTCTTCGATGACCTGCGTTTCGGGATTAATTTTCATTTGCAGCCGCATGACGTTGCCGCACTCGGGCGCGCCAACCAGGCCGGTGCCCACATTCGGATCGTCCTTGGGCAGGCTGCCGACGTTGCGCGGATGCTCGTAGTGATCGACTACCTTATCGGAATAAGCCATTTCACTCTCCTTCTAAATTTGACGAAATAATCTCTGCCGTGATTCTTCTTTAATGTCCACCCGCCGAGGCTCCCCAATTCATCTTGCTGAGGTCGATGCCTTCCTTGGCCATTTCGTAGAGCGGCGAAAGTTCGCGCAGCCGCTGCACGACTTCAATCACGCGGCTGGTGACGTAATCCACTTCTTCCTGGGTGTTGAAGCGGCCCAGGCCGAAGCGGATCGAGGTGTGCGCCAGGTCTTCGCCGACGCCTAGAGCCTTGAGCACGTAGCTCGGTTCAAGCGTGGCCGAGGTGCAGGCCGAGCCGCTGGAAACCGCGACATCGTTGATGCCCATGAGCAGCGATTCGCCTTCGACGAACGCGAAGCTGATGTTGATGTTGTGCGGCAGGCGATGCGTCATCGAGCCGTTGATATAGACTTCGTCGAGCTTGGCGAAGATGGTGTCCTTCAGGCGGTCGCGCAGGCCGCGCAGGCGCGTGCTCTCCTCCGCCATTTCGTTCTGGCAAAGCTCGGCGGCCTTGCCGAATCCTACGATGCCCGGCACGTTCAAAGTGCCGGAGCGCATGCCGCGCTCGTGGCCGCCGCCGTCAATCTGGGCGGAGAGCTGGACGCGCGGGTTGCGCCGGCGGACATAGAGAGCGCCGCAGCCCTTGGGGCCGTAAATCTTGTGCGCGGTCAGCGAAATCATGTCCAGGTTGTCTTTTTGCACGTCGACCGGAATTTTCCCGGCCGCCTGCACGCCATCGGTGTGGAACAGAATGCCCTTTTCCTTGGCGATCTTGCCGATTTCCTGGATCGGCTGAACCACGCCGATTTCGTTGTTGGCATACATGATGGTGATCAGAATCGTCTTCGCGGTGATGGCGCGGCGCAGATCGTCGAGATCGATGCGGCCGTCCTTGGCAACGGGGAGATAGGTCACCTCGTAGCCGTATTTCTCGAGGCGCTTGCAGGTATCGAGAATGGCTTTGTGCTCGGTGACCTGGGTGATGATGTGGTTGCCCTTTTCGCGATACATTTCCGCGGCGCCTTTGAGCGCCAGGTTGTTCGATTCGGTGGCGCCGCTGGTAAAGATAATCTCCTTCGGCGTCGCGTTGATCAGACGGGCGATCTGCGCGCGCGCATTCTCGACCGCTTCTTCGGCCGTCCAGCCAAAGGAGTGGTTGCGGCTCGCGGCATTGCCGAACTTCTCGTGGAAGTAGGGCAGCATAGTTTCGACCACGCGCGGGTCCACCGGAGTGGTGGCGTGGTAATCCATGTAAATCGGCAGTTTAATAGCCATGCTTGTGTCTCCCGTCTCGAATTCTTTCGATCCCCTGACGCAATATTGATTGGTTGTCACTCTGAGCGAAGCGAAGAATCTCTCTGTGACGCACCGGAAATCGAAGAGAGATTCTTCGCTTCGCTCAGAATGACAACGAGCAAAGACAGCAACAACAAACCCAACAACCAATCCTAAATCGACAGCCCGACCAGTTCCGCGTCGGGCGAGTCCTCGGCCATCTGCGAAATCGTGACCGAGCGCAACACTTGCGCGATGCTTTCATTCACTCGCCGCAGCGGTTCGCGCACCGTGCACGTGGAACTCTGATCGCAGTTTCCGTGATTCGTTACGCACGATGTGATCACTACGGGCCCGTCCACGGCATTGATTACGTCGAGCGCCGAAATTTCCTTCGGGTGCCGGGCCAGTTGATAGCCGCCGCTCGAACCGTGCCGCGCCGTCAGGAGTCCGTGCTTGGCCAGGCGTTGCAGCACCTTGGCCAGAAGCGGCGCGGAAATCCCGTACGCATCGGCGATATCGGATGCGCTCTGCGAAGGTTCCCCTCGGTGCGTCGCCAGGTGCCGGACGGCGATCAGGGCGTAGTCCGCTTTCTTTGAGAGCTTTAACATTCGATATACGACCAAAATAGTCGCATTTGAATGATAATGCCAAGCCGGTGCCGATGTCAAGCAGTTCGATCCTCGGCAACTCCCACCGGGCCAGCACCTTACATTACGACCAGTTTGGTCGGGTTAGTCAAATTTGATTCAACGAAGGGGCGATATTGAAGGTTGATTGGCGTTTGTGAGGGGCTGAACGGAGGAATACGCAGTAGGGGCACGGCATGCCGTGCCCCTACGGCAAACTGAATGTCAATTCCCTGGGAGAACTTCTACAAATCCCATCCGCCCGGAGAGATTTCCGCTCCACCAGACACGATTGGGATTGTTCGGATCAATCTCAAGTCTTCTGGGGTCCGACTCCGAATCCGGAAGCGGGAACTCCACCCACTCGCCCGTCTTGGGATTGAAGCGAGCAATCTTGTCCGCCATTTGTTCGCTCACCCAAATGAGGTTGTTCTTGCGGTCCACAGTTACAGAATAGGTGCCGGAAGTTTCCGTTGGCGGAGCAAAGAACGACATCTGTTTGGTTTCGTAATCGACCTTCATCAGCAGTCCCGCGTTCCAAAGTCCGACCCAGATGTCGCCGCGGGCGTCGTGGCTCATGCGGCGCGGATAGGCGACGCCGTCGAAGGGAATCTTGTACTCCTCGACTTTACCTGTGGCCGGATCGATTCTGGACATGCGGTCAGCAGTATCCTCGGCCCACCACACGGAACCGTCGCCGGCGACAGTGATGCCGTAGGCGCCAGTCGGCACCTGCGTGGCGACATAGGAGGGCGGGTCAAAATATTTGAATTCCTTTGTGGAAGTATTGAGCATGCGCACCTGGTTTCCACTGGTTTCCCAGATGGAGCCGTTCGGGTGGATGAGCATGGAATTGCCGCCGGCGTCAGCGCGATTGTCTTTGGGCCAATCGTACGCCGTAAATTTACCGGAGTTCGTGTCGTAATCCAGCCAGCGGTAGTTTGATCCATCCGGAACCCACAACTGTCCCTTGGCGTCGATCTGGAGGTTGCCCAGCAATTGTCCGTCGGCGAGTGCGGGGCCGGCGGGAATGGAAACTTCGGTATATTCGAGCGTTTTGGGATCGAGCTTGCCCAGCTTGCCCGCCCGCTGGCTGACCCATCCGTTGCCGTGCGGATCGACGGCGACGTCATGTGGTTCCGAGCCAAGCATGGTATCTACGATGTCGTATTGGACGGCCCTGTAGTGCAGCGACTTACCTTCGAGCAGCGTCCGGGGCAGGCGGTCGTTTAGGTCCACCTGGCGAAGTGGCGAGAAGTTGGCCGAGAGATAATCAATTGCCAGCTTGGCTTCATCTGGAGACAGATCACGGATTTTTGCGGTTCGCATGCGGGCGCGCATCCTGCGGACAGTGAACGCCCAGTCCTCGCGCGGCATGTGGAAGCCAACGAATCGCTCGGTGTTGTGGCAGGTCGTGCAGCGCACGGCGACAAGTTTCTTGCCGTCACCTTCGGGCAATTCTTTCGAGACCGTGACCATCAGCGCTTCGGGAGTCTTCATCGGCCAGGCCCGCGGAAGCATGGGCCCTTGCTTGTTGGACAGCGCCAAATCCTGTTTCGCTGTCTTGCCTTCCGCCAATTCCACGGGTGCGGTAAGGCTGCTCTGATAGCCGCCGCCAACGCCCTGGATCACGTACTGGCCGGCGGGCAGATTGCTTACGGTGTAGCGCCCTTGCGCCTGGCTGATGACCATGAATTCGAGATGCCGGTCGTTGTTCTTCAGCTTTACAAACGCGCCGGTGACAGGTTTCCCGGATGCGTCCTGCACGACGCCCTCGACGGTGGAGTTATTTTCCGCCGCCCTGGCAAACTGGCCGCAGAGGAAAAGCAATACAGCCGCGAAAAGGACCGTGAATTTCGATCGCGTCTCGATGGATGTCATTCCCGATCTCCTTGTTTTTTCTCTCACCGTGCGTGAGCGGTGGGCCTGCAATCAATGCCGTTGCCGCCCCCGTGTGCACCAAGAGACATTCAAAATGTGTGTTTGGGCCCGGCTATTCGCGGAGTATACGCCAATTCCGTTCCAGCGCACTCACGATTTTTAAGCGGGCACTTAAGGGAGGTGACTGCTAATCGGGGACTGGTGGTGATCGCAACTGATGCTTGATGGCCGTAGCCGCAGGATTTCCATCTCAAATTTCAAATTTGAGATTTGAGATTGACTCAGCTTCCCCGCTGCGGCTTCCACTTTTTCAGGAATTCGAGCACGTCTTCGGGGCCGATGCGCACGGTCGACTCGAACTCTCCCTGCTTCTGGCTGACGACCAATTTCCCGTCCGGGTCAAGAATCGCCAGGCTGGGCACGCCCTTTTTGAGCGGGATTTGATACTTGTCGGCGAGGTCGAGGTTCGCGTCGTAGTTGCCGACGTTGATATGCAGGACGTGGTAGTTCGCGTTCACGATCGGGGCGAAGTCTTTCGAGCGAAACGTTGCATCGAGGACATGGCAGTCGTAGCACCAGTTTCCGCCGAAAACCAAAAGGACGCGCTTGTGGTCCTTGGCAGCCGCGGCCAGCGCCGAGGAAATTTCCGCCTGCGCTTCTTCCGGCGGCGGATAGAGCTGTATATTCGGCTTAGCAGGTTCGGGCAAGCGCCGGAGCTGCTTCGCGACGAGGTCGCCGCGCTGCGTCGCAATGATTTTCCAGTCGCCCAGCTTTTGCACCCAGACTTGAGAGGCAGAAATAATGGAGGAATTTTCTCCCGCGCTGGTCTTGATGTCCGCTTCAACGCGTAAGACGAGCGACATCACGCCCGGCTGCAGCGTATTCGCCTCGAGCACTTTCACGTCAAGGCGGTCGAGCCCCGCCGGCTTGAGCGAGGACCAGAACATGGGCTCCTCGGAGGGATCGAGCGTCTCGGCTTTTGGCGTCTTTGTCCTCGCCGGGGGAGACGTTGTGTAATAGGACGTGAGAGCTGCCTTGTCACCGGCAAGGACAGCGGCCTTCCAGTTGTCCAGCGGCTCGAACGCGAAGGAGGGCGCGATTGAAGATGCCTTTTTCGTGTGGGCCTGCTGAGGGGCAGCCTGAGCAAAGGCGGCAAAGTTCGAGCAAAGGAGTAAGGTGACGATCCAACCGGGACGAATGGTTTTCATTGCTCCTCGCATCGGGTGCACGAATGCGATTATATCCTATCAATTCAGGAGCCCGCATCTCTTGATTTTCGGGAGTGGCGCCACTTTCCATAGTCCCCTTTCTCGGGTCTTGGCTTTCGGAACTTTGGAATCTCCGCGAGGGTTTGCTGAGCTAGTAAATTCATTGTGCCGGTGGTTGAAGAAGCGTATCCTGTGCGCACTGCAAGTCTAAATCGGAAACTCCGGTTGAAGTCTAGGTGGGACGTTTCGAAAATGCTAAATCGTTTCATTACTCCGGTGTTTGTTCTAATCGCGGCACTGACTTTCTCCCAACTCGCGTTTACCCAAAACGCGCGGCCTCAGCAGTCAGGGGCGGCCAAGGATCGGAAAGCAACGGCAGAGCCCGCTCCACCTCATGACATTTCCGGTACCTGGACGCCGGCCAATGGACCGAACGATGGAATCCAGCCTTACGGCGCAAAGGCCATGCCCAACGACGGGAAGCCGGAGCATCAACTGCCTTATACTCCACTCGGACTGGAAACTTACAAGTCGCACAAAGCGACCATTGGGGTTGATGAGGTTCTTCCTAAGGATTATAACGATCCGCGGGATAAGTGCGAGCCGCTGGGGTTCCCCCGAACGGACCTTTATTATCTGAGAGATACTCAGATCTTTCAGAACGAGTACAAAGTGGCGATCCTCTATCAATATGGGGAGGCGTGGCGCGTGATCTGGACGGATGGGCGGGCTCTCCCCAAATTGGTGGATGGAGCCGTGCTGGTGGGGAAAGAAGTTCGAGAGCAACGCTTTTATGGCTACTCGGTCGGCAAATGGGTGGACGATACCACGCTCGTCGTCCAAACGGTCGGGATGATGCCGGAAGACAGAGTCTGGCTGGATCTTACTGGCCGTCCAATCAGCGACGCCGCGCGCGTGGAAGAGCGCTTCCATCGCGTGAACCGCGACCGGTTGGAGCTGACGGTAACCATTGACGACCCGAAGATGTACACCAAACCCTGGATCGCGATGAACAAGTTTCCGATGCGGTTGGCGGATCCTCACCATGATGTGATGGAGGTGTATTGCTCCCTGTCCGAAATGGAGAAGTACGATAAATTATTCGGCAATCCCACGAGCGCACCGGCGAGTCCATCGGGTGGCGATACGCCGGGCCGATAGTTGGCGCTGGTGCGTTCTAGTGTCCGGGCGTGTTCTTCTCCCTCGACTTTTTGGTAATGGGGCTCTAGGTCAGATATTTCTTGAAAGGAGGCAATTACAATGAGAATGAGGGCTATTTCAGTATTTGCCTTGGCGGCCGGCCTCCTGAGTGTGTCCATGCCCCTGTTGGCGCACCACGGGACCGCGGTGTTTGACACGAACAAAACGCTCACGCTGAAGGGTAGCGTCACGGAATGGGACTGGTCCAACCCTCATTGCCTCCTTCAATTTGACGTAAAGAATGAAAGCGGCCAGTCGGTGCATTGGATCGCAGAGACTCAAAATCCCGCAAACATGGTCTACGCAGGTTTTGGGAAGGCATCTTTCAAACCTGGGGATGAAGTTACCGTCACTTTGATGCCGACCAAAAATGGCCTGCCATACGGGCGAATTAAACAGGTCGTGCTCGCCAACGGCAAGACGTTAAACGCCAGTGGAGGAACGATCACGGGAGATTCCTCCGATTCGTCGAGCGGCTCCAAATCGGGATATTCCCCCAAGAAGTGAGCGTGGGTTAGTCTAAAAGAGGCCAAGTCCGGTGAAGTAGTCTTCATGGAGTGTGGCCCGTTGCCTGTTTTCTTGTTGCGCACCGTTCCGCAAAAACCCAAGTATGAATTTGGCTCCTTTCAATTCCATTGCGCAATCCTATCCACTTTTCGGCGAGACCGTTTATCGGAAGTTCGCCTGTCCTTTTGAGCGCACTCACTGGCGGCAAATTCGTTGTGTCCAGCGCACAAAAAGCATATCTTATCCGAACTACAGGTCTGAATCGGAACTTCCAATTGATGGTGTCGGCGGGAGCTTTGAAAATGCTAAATCGCTTCAGGGTTGCGGTGATTGTGCTAGCTGCAGCGCTTACTCTCTCCCCGCTGGTGTTTGCCCAGAACGCTCGGCCTCAGCAGTCCGGGGCGGCCAAGGATCAGAAAGCAACCGCAGCCCCCGCTCCACTTCATGACATTTCCGGAACCTGGGAGCCGGTCGGAGGGCCGGGCGATGGAATCCAAGCTCTCGGCGTAAGTGCCATGCCAAATGACGGGAAGCCGGAGCATCAGCTGCCGTATACACCCTACGGATTGAAAACCTACGAGTCGCATAAACCGCTCATTGGGGCCGATGAAGTTCTTGCTACTTCCTACAACGATCCGCGGGATACGTGCGAACCGCTGGGATTCCCTCGAGCCGATTTCTACAATCTGAGAGAGACTCAGATCATGCAGGACCGGTACAAAGTGGCCGTCTTGTATGAATATGGGGAGGCCTGGCGGGTAATCTGGACGGATGGGCGAGAGGTCCCCAAATTGGTGGATGGAGGCGTGCTCGTGGGAAAGGAAGTTCGAGAGCCGCGCTTTTACGGCTACTCGGTTGGCAAATGGGTGGACGACACCACGCTCGTGGTCCAGACGGTCGGAATGATGCCGGAGGACAAAGTTTGGCTGGATGGAACTGGCCGCCCGATCAGCGACCAGCTGCGCGTGGAGGAGCGCTTCCACCGGGTGAACCATGATCGCATGGAACTGACGGTGACCATTGACGACCCGAAGATGTATACGAAGCCCTGGCTGGCCATGAACAAATTCGCGTTTCGGTTGAAGGACCCCCACTTTGAAGTAACGGAGATGTATTGCTCTCTGTCTGAGATGGAGAAATACAATAAAATATTCGGCGCTCCTGCGGGTGTGGGAACCGACAAACCGCACGTTCAATAGGTTGAGCTGGCGTGACCTAATCGTCTGGGAGGGTCGCTTGTCTGCGACTTGGAAGTGACTGTCGTGTTGGTTCTGGACAAAAAAATTTTGAATTGGAGGCAATTGTGATGACAATGAGGACAATTGGGGTGATCGCCGTAGCGGTCGCCCTGCTGGGCGCTTCATCGCCGCTGTTCGCGCACCATGGAAATGCGACGCTTGACGCGAACAAAACACTCACGATGAAGGGTACCGTCACGGAATGGGACTGGTCCAATCCTCATTGCCTCCTTCAATTTGACGTAAAGAATGAAGGCGGCCGGGTGGTGCATTGGATTGCAGAGACTCAAAATCCCGCCGAAATGGTCAGTCTTGGTTGGGGAAAGACGACCTTCAAGCCTGGGGATGAAGTTACCGTCTCCTTAATCCCGGTCAAGAATGGCAACCCATTCGGGCGAGTCACGCTGGTCGTGCTCCCCGATGGCAAGACGTTCGTTACCATCAAAGAGGGCGTGTCTCCGAAGTATGCCGTCGGCTCGTCGGGCGGCTCCAAATCGGATAATTCCAACAGGCAGTAAGGATTAGCTTGGGGAAAAGGGACCGAGCCCCTAGAAATCGTCTTCTCGGAATGCGGCTCCTCGCCCGTTTTCCTTTTGAGTATTCTTCCGCAAGAAAGCCCCCGACAGGAAATTCGCTCCCGTCAATTCCCTTGCGTAATCCGCACTAATTTTCGCTACAATAGTTTGGAACCGAACGGACGCATGCGGACGAAACCATGAAAAATGTCCTGGCCATTTATCCGGGAACGTTTGATCCGGTGACGAATGGGCACCTTGATTTGATCGAGCGCGGCGCCAAGATATTTGACCGGCTGGTGGTCAGCATCCTGCGCAACCTCGACAAGGAGCCGCTGTTCACGATCGACGAGCGCGTGGAGATGCTGCGCGAAGTTACGCGGCCCTGGGCTAACGTGGAAATCGACGTGTTCAGCGGGCTGCTGGTGGATTACGCGCGGCTGCGCGAGGCCAATGTGCTTTTGCGGGGGATCCGAGCGGTTTCGGATTACGAGTACGAATTGCAGATGGCCATGATGAATCGCAAGCTTAATCCGAATGTGGAAACCGTTTTCATGATGCCGGCGGTGTCTTATAGCTACCTCAGTTCGCGGCTGGTCCGCGAAATTGCGCAGCTTGGCGGGCCGATTACGGGCCTTGTCCCGCCGCTCGTGGAAGAGCGGCTGCGCGCTAAAGTTCTGTAGCTTCAGCGGCTGAAGCCGTTTTTAGAATGGACCGTTTCGGCCGGGCTAAAGCCCGGCCCTCCAAAGCGGACTCGATGCAGATTCGATATTGAAGTGGATCAAAAGGAGAGTCATCCCGTGCAACTCGCTGCCCGCGTTAACCGCATTGCCATCTCGCCTACCTCCGCTGTAATGGCGGCGGCTGAAAAACTCAAAGCCCAGGGCGTGGACCTGGCCGACTTCGGTCCCGGCGAGCCGGATTTTCCAACGCCGGAGCACATTCAGCGCGCGGCGATTCGCGCGCTCGAACAGGGGCGAACAAAATATACGCCGACGCCGGGGATCACTCCGCTGCGCGAAGCGATTTGCAAATGGCATGCGGCGCAATTCGGCTCGTCCTACACGGTGCCGGAATGCGTTGTGACGGTCGGCGGCAAGCACGCCCTGTTTAATGCGTTCTGCTCGCTGCTGGAAAAAGGCGACGAAGTTCTGATCCCCGCGCCGTACTGGGTCACCTATCCGGAGCAGGTCCTGTACACAGGCGCGACGCCGGTGCCGGTGATGACCGATCCGTCCGACGGCTTTCGGCTGCGCGCCGAGATGGTATCTCGCGCGATTACGCCGCGAACGAAGCTGCTGATCGTGAATTCGCCGAACAATCCGAGCGGAGCGGTCGTTCCGAACGACGAGTTCGTGAAGATCTACGAAGTGTGCCGCGCGAAAAATATCTGGGTGATGACGGACGAGTGCTATTCGCACTTCCTGTACGGAAACGAGAAGCCGTGGTCGCTCGCCGGCGTGCCGGGAACGAAGCCCAATATCATAGTGGCCGGTTCGCTGTCCAAGACGTTTGCCATGACGGGCTGGCGCGTGGGTTACGCGCTGGCGCCCGAGCCGCTGATTTCGGCGATGATCAAGGTGCAGAGCCAGTCGACGTTGAACCCGACGTCGATCGCGCAATACGCGGCGCTCGAAGCGCTGACCGGACCGATGGACACGGTGACCGCGATGCTCGCGGAATATGCGCGGCGGCGCGATCGCATCGTCTCCGGGCTTCGCGCGATTCCCGGCGTTACGTGCGTCGAACCCGGCGGCGCATTTTATGCGTTTCCGAGCGTTGCAGCGCATCTGGGCAACGGCATCGCGGACACGACGGCGCTCGCAAAAGTGCTTCTGGAAAAACAGCATCTGGTCTGCGTCCCTGGCGAAGCGTTTGGCACACCCGGTTACATACGGCTTTCCTACGCAACTTCCATCGATCGCATCGAGGAAGGACTGCGCCGCCTCGAAAAATTCTTTGCCATGGCGGAAACAGCCAGGTGAATTCGGGAACCATCCGTCCGGGGCGTGCGCCTGCGCGGCTCGCCCCGATTTTCGTGCCTCGCATTTGGGGCGCTCGCAACCTCTCTCCCCTTTTTCCGGAACGGTCCCATGAACCAGAACCCATCGGCGAAGCTTGGCTGACGGGCAACGAATGCGCGTTTGCTTCCGGCGAATTTGCGGGGCGCACGCTTGGCGAAGTGTGGCCTTCGCTTCCGGAAGAATGGACGGGGACGGGACTGCGCGGTTTGCCGCGTATTCCGCTGCTCGTGAAATTTATTTTCCCGGAAGAAAAACTTTCCGTGCAGGTGCATCCCGACGACGCGTACGCGGAGCAGCACGAGTCCGCGGCGGGCGGCGTCGGGAAAACCGAGATGTGGTATGTGGTCAGCGCGCGCGAGGGAGCGGCGGTTCGCGTGGGGCTCAATCCCGACGTGACGCGGGAGTTATTTCAACGCGCCGTCGTCGATGGTACCGTGGAAAATTGTCTTGGGAGCGTGGCGGTCCATCCGGGCGACGCCGTTTTTGTGCCTGCCGGAACCGCGCACACGATTTGTCCCGGCGTGGTGCTGTGCGAAATCCAGCAGCACTCGGATATTACTTATCGCGTGTTCGATTACAACCGCGTGGGAGCCGACGGCAAGCCGCGCGCGCTGCACATCCGGCAAGCGCTGGACGTGATGCAGTTTGGCGAACAGAATGGCGGGCTGTGCGATCCGGTGCGCATCAGGCGTGGTGCGATCACGGAAACATTTTATGCGGCATGCCTGCACTTTGCGACCGAGCGGTGGGAATTCCGCGAACGAATCGCCGCCGTTACTTCGCCGGAGCATTTCGATTTGCTGATTTTTCTGGAGGGCAAAGGGCGCATCGAGATTGCCGGCGGGGCGGAATCCTTCGCGCCCGCGGAAGTCTGGCTGTTCCCTGCCGCTCTCGGCGCGTATCAGCTTGCGCCGGATTCTCCCACGACTCTCTTGCGCGCGTACGTGCCGGACTTAAACGGCTTCGTGCAGCGGCTCACCGAGGAGCGCATTCCGGAAGCGGCGTGGTCTCGCGTGGTGCATCTGTGACGAGAGAACGGAGCAACGAAACGCTCGCCGCGCACGCCATCATTCTCGCCGGAGGCCGCGGCACGCGCTTCTGGCCGCGCAGCCGCACTCGAACTCCGAAGCAATTGCTCAACATCATTGGCAACGACACCATGCTCGAGCAAACCGCCGCGCGCCTTGCGCCGCTGTTTCCGCCGTCGCGCCAGTGGGTCGTCACCAATTCCGAACAGGCCGCCGCGGTGCGAAAGCAATTGCCGCGCGTCCCCGAGTCGCACATTCTTGCTGAGCCAATTGGCCGGAATACGGCTGCTGCGATCGGACTCGCCGCCGCGCATTTGCTGCATGGCGGACTGGGCAAGGAAAACGACGCTCTCATGGCCGTGCTTCCTGCCGACCACTACATCGCGAAACTCGCGCGGTATCTGCGGATTGTGCGCGCCGCGCTGCACGCCGCGCACGCCGCGGGATCGCTTGTCGTGCTGGGCATTCCCCCGTCGCGGCCCGAAACGGGCTACGGATACATCGAACGCGCGCGAGCGAAAGCGGTGGATGCGGACGGCGTTCCCGTCTTTACGGTGCGCCAGTTCACGGAAAAGCCGGCGCTCCCGCGGGCGCGAAAATATGTTGCTTCCGGACGATACTACTGGAACGCGGGAATGTTTTTCTGGCGCGTCTCGACGTTCCTCGGCAACCTTGAGAAATTTCTGCCGAAGACGCATGACGCGCTGATGCGCTTGGCGGGCGAAATCGGCACGCCGCGCTATGCGCGCACGCTCGCTCGTGTATATCCGAAGCTCGAAAACATTTCCGTGGACTACGCGGTCCTCGAACCGGTCACGCGCCGCACTTCGGCCCCCAACGTCTTCGTCCTGCCCGCCGAAGTGGGTTGGAGCGATATCGGTTCATGGACCGCCGTCTACGAATTGCTCGCGCGAAAAGCCGGAGAGAATGTTTCCGCGGGAAAATTCGTTGCGCTCGGTGCGCAGGGAAATTTTTTGTGGAGCCCGAAGAAATTCGTCGCCGCGGTCGGGATTCGCGACCTCGTCGTGGTGGAAACCGAAGACGCGCTGCTGCTCTGCCCGCGCGACCGCGCGCAGGATGTCGGCAAAATCGTGAAGTGGCTGGAAGCGGAGAAGCTTTCGGGCTTGTTGTAAATCGTCTCGAAATCATTTCAAATGTAAATCAGGCAGCCGGCCCCCTTTCAAAAGCTCAATTTCTTGAAGAGGTGCGTGATGAAAGATGGCATTTCACGTCGAGCTCTCATCAGCAGCGTTGCCGCCGCAGGTGTTTTCGCGGACGGATCAAGGGTGGCGGCGCAAGAGGTCGCTGGAATCCGTGGCTTCGATCACGTGGCCCTTCCCATGGAACATACCGAGGAGATGCTGGCCTTCTATCGCGGCCTCGGATTGCAAGTGATCGAGAACGCGAACGCCTGCTCCGTCTACATCGGCAACCAGATGATCAACTTTCACCGGCCTGCGCATTGGTAAGACAAGTCTTTCACATTGAGGGCTCCCGCCGCAAAGCCGCCTTGCGGGGATTTGTGTTTTGTGTGGGGCGGCACGCCCGAATCGCTTAAGGCAATGTTGGACGGAGCGGGAGTGAAACCCGTCGAAGGTCCAGTGGAACGGCAGGGCGGCCGCAAGAAGACCGGCTCCAGCGTGTACGTCCGAGACCCCGACGGCAACCTCCTGGAATTCATGATCTATCCGTAAAGCTACATTTTGATTTTTAGGGAATCCCAAAACATGGTGGGTTTAGTGGCACGGGCTTCAGCCTGTGGGGTTTCGTCCTTGCAAGGACTAAAACCCGCAGGCTGAAGCCCGCGCCACTTCTCGCGCTCACCTGCTTCGCTTATACTACAAAGTTGTGAGCACAATTAAATTTGGCACCGATGGCTGGCGCGGCGTAATCGCCGAGGATTACACGTTTGCGAATGTGCGCAAGGTGGCTTGCGCGATCGCGCGGTACGTGGTGCGCGCGGAAAAACCCGGGGCGGGCGTGCTCGTCGGGTACGACACTCGGTTCGGCTCCGAGCGGTTTGCGCGCGCGGCGGCGGAAGTGGTCTCGATGGCCGGGATGCCGGTATGGATCGCGGAGAAGGCGTGTCCTTCGCCGGCGCTTTCGCTGCTCGTGAGGCAGCGCGGGGCGGCGGGCGGGATCATGATCACCGCTAGCCACAATCCTTACAAATGGAACGGGGTGAAATTCAAGGCGAGCTACGGAAGCTCCGCGCTGCCTTCGATTGTGGCGCAAGTGGAAAAGGAACTTGCGACGGTGCTGGCGAACGGCGTGCCGCCATTGCCCCCGCAGCCGGATCACATCCAAACGCTGGACATTCTCTCGCCGTATTTGGAAACGATCGAGAAGATTGTGGACTGGGACCGAATCCGCGCGGCCAAGTTCCGGTTCGTCGTGGACCCGATGCACGGCGCGGCGCGCGGATTGCTGCGCGGACTCATGACCAAGCACGGCATCGCGTGCGACGAAATTCGCGGCACGCGAGATCCGCTCTTTGGCGGCGTGAACCCTGAACCCATCGAGCCGCACGTCGAGGCGCTGCGCCGCGCGGTGCTCACCGGCAAGTACGACGCCGGGTTGTGCGCGGACGGCGACGGCGACCGCATCGGCGCGATGGATCGCGACGGCACATTCATCACGCCCCACCAGATTTTTTCGATTTTGCTCTGGCATCTGGCGGGCACGCGCGGGATTCCCGGCGACGTCGCCAAAACTTTTTCCTCGACGAAAATGCTCGACAAGATCGCGGAGAAATTCGGCCGCAAAGTTTTCGAGACGCCGGTCGGCTTCAAATACATCTGCGAACTGATGCTGGAGCGCGACATCCTGCTGGGCGGAGAAGAGTCGGGCGGCATTGGGACGAAACTTTATCTGCCCGAGCGCGACGCCACCGTGATGGCGCTGCTGCTCACGGAAGTGATGGCGTGGCACAAGAAATCCCTGGGAGAACTCGTCGCGCAGCTTCAGGCGGAATTCGGCGAGCATCATTACGGGCGGATCGATCTGGAACTCAAGCCAGGACAGAAGGAGCGCGCCATTGAGCATTTCAGCGGAGCGAAGGTGAATCGAGTGCTGGAATGGGCTGTCGAGCGCCGCGAGGACTTGGACGGCATCAAGTTGTATCTGGACAATGTGGGATGGGTGATGCTGCGCGCTTCAGGGACGGAGCCGATGTTGCGCGTTTATTCGGAGACGCGGAGCCCCGCGGCTACGCGAAAGATTCTAGAGGAAGCGCGCTTGATTGTGCACGCGCTCTAACTGAAACACTATCTGCTGAATTCGCTTATCCCCGGCTAACCGACGCAATTCTCTTTTTCAGTGGCATTCGGTTCCCAAGAAAAGCGTTGTTCATCACCCCGTGACAGTAAGTAGCAGAAAGTGTATTCACCCGCCTAGGAATATTATATTGTGATATCTATCCAGATGATCTATGGTCGATACAGGACGGTCGGAGGGAGTATGCGTTTCTGGTTACTGCTTGGAGCTCTGTGCCTCGTGGCAAACGCCAATGGCCGGCCATCGGCGAGCGATCTCTGGAACGAACTCAAGACGAAGCGTGAAGCGCAGCCTGGTTTTCATCAGGAATTCGAAGCCACACGGACTTTTGTGACAACGCATGTAACCCAAGGCTCACAAACCGAAATCGTAGTCGATTTTTCTCAGAAGAAGTGGCGAGAACACTCCGTAAACGGCTCAGAAGATCGTATCCGAATCTTCGACGGCCAGGATCTATTTCTGCTGGAACCGGAGGGCGATGAGTACGTGCGCACCAAGCACAAAGCAAAAGAAGACGATCCAGAGCCCGGCCCTTACGGATCCACCGAACTCGATTGGGCGAAGGCGAAGGAGATAACTCGCCAGCCGTGCGGTTTTTCAGGAGACGACCATTCTTGCGTCGTCTTCGAAGCGCCCGTGAAGAAACAGGCCCGTATGGGAATTGGCGGACAAATTACGAGAATATCCAATGGAATCGCCCGCCTGGTAATCGATAGCGAAACCGGGATGCTGGTGCAAATGAAAACCCGGGAGGTGATCGACAACGGGCGAATGATTTACACGATGGATCTGAACTATTCGCTGACGCGAATGAGGTATGGCACCGTCCTTGATCCGGGTCTCTTTCAGTTGCCGAAGAGCGCCATGCATGAAGTGAAGCAGCTTTCGTTGTGGAACGTGTCCCGTATCAAAAAGCAACTTCTCGGCAAGCCGGCGCCGAAACTCGAAGTTACGGACCTTCAAGGAAATCCCGTGTCCCTGCCCGCGCTGAAGGGCAAAACAGTTTTGCTCGACTTCTGGACGACGTGGTGTCCGCCTTGCCGGGCCGATGCTCCATCTCTCGATAAGTTGTACGCCAAATATGGCGGCAAGGACTTGGTCATTATCGGAATCTCCGTCGATGAGGAACGCGCGGTCGTGGAGAAGTTCTTGAAGGAGCACCCGCATAGCTTTCCGGTGGTATTGACGAGTGAAAATGAAATGCCGCGGCCTTATCAGGTTGGCGCATTCCCCACGTACATGGTAATTGCTGCGGACGGTACAGTGGCCTCGGCCGCGGAGGGTGATCAGGGTTTCGGAGAATTACGCAAGTTCCTGAAGAAGGCAGGCATGGATACGGACTGAAGCCTGGTCTGCTGAAAACCACTCAACGAGCGGTTTTTTCGCCGAAGGATTTTGCGGCGGCGTCGAGGATGCCGTTGATGAACGCGGACGCGTCCTCGGAAGAAAACTTTTTCGCGAGATCCACGGCTTCGTTGATCACGACTTTTGCGGGTGTGCCCGTCGTGCGCATTTCGGCGAGGGCCAGGCGGAGAATCGCGCGGTCGATGGCGGCCATGCGCTCGAGGCGCCAGTTTTGCGCGTGCGAGGAAATGATGGGGTCGAGTTCCGCGGCGCGCGCGGCGGCATTTTCAAAAAGCTGGTTGGCGAATTCCCGCGTGGATTTCTGGGCGCGCGCGTTCTTCCAAAAACCGCCTTCGATTCGCGACGGCTCCTGTTTCCCCATTTCCCATTGGAACAGCATCTGGAGGGCGTACTCGCGGGATTTCCGGCGCAGTGTCATCTAGCGGCGTTTCCGGCGGGGAGTGGACTTTCCGGCTCGCGAAGCATCCTCCGAGCGAAGCTGCTTGGACAGGTTGGCCATTTCGATGGCGGCCAGGCCCGCCTCGTGGCCCTTGTTTCCGCTCTTGAGTCCTGCGCGGTCGATGGCCTGTTCGAGCGTGTCGCAGGTGAGGACGCAAAAAATAACCGGAATGCCGGTGTCGAGTTGCGCGAGCTGAACGCCGCGCGCCACCTCGCTCGCGACATAGTCAAAGTGCGAGGTCTCGCCGCGCAGGACGCAGCCGATGGCGATCACAGCGTCGACGCGCCCGCCCTCGGCCAATTTTTTCGCCGTGAGCGGAATTTCAAACGAGCCGGGAACGTGAACGACCACGATGTTTTCTGTGTCCGCGCCGGCAGCTTCGAGCGCATCCACGGCGCCCGCCAGCAAGCGATCGGTAATAAAACTATTGAAGCGGCTGACCACCAGCGCGAATCGCAAGCCCGCCGCATTCGCCGCCGCGCGAACTTCTTTTCCGTGAAAGGGTTTGTTCATGTGAATGAGTTTCGACGCCGCGCGTTCGCGCTACTTCCCGCGAAATTGCGCGGGCCGCTTTTCCAGAAACGCACGCGTTCCTTCCCGCATATCTTCCGTGGCGGCGCACAGGCCGAAGAGGGTTGTTTCGAGATATTGGCCCTCTTCGAGCGGCATTTCCGTCCCCCGCTCGATGGCTTCCATCGTGAACTTGACCGAGAGCGGCGCGTTGGCAACGATTTTTTTCGCCAGGGCCTCCGCCGCGGGCAAGAGTTCCGCCGGCTCGTACACGTGATTCACGAGGCCGATGCGCAGAGCCTCCTCCGCTGAAATCATTTCTCCTGTCAGGCAGAGTTCGTTTGCGACTCCCTTGCCGCACAACCGCGTGAGGCGCTGCGAGCCGCCATAGCCCGTGAGGATGCCGAGCTTCACTTCCGGCTGGCCAAGCTTCGCCGTCTTCGCAGCCAGGCGCATCGAGCAGGCCAGCGCGACCTCGCATCCGCCGCCGAGCGCGAAGCCGTTGATGGCCGCGATCGACGGTTTCCCCAGCGTCTCCATCAATCGCAGAACGCCCTGTCCAAATGCGGCCGTTTCCTTGCCGCTGACCGGCGTCTGCACCGCGAGTTCCGCGATGTCCGCGCCGGCCACAAACGATTTTTCTCCCGCGCCGGTCAGGATTAGGACGCGCACTTCGTCGTCCTCGCGCGCGGCGGTCAGAATATCCTTCAGCTCTTCCATCGTTTTCCGGTTGAGCGCGTTCAAAACCTTCGGGCGGTTGAACGTGATGAATCCGATGCGTTCCCGCTTTTCATAGAGCAGGTTTTCGTAGGCCATCCGCATCCCTCAATTCTTCGCCATTTCGAGGGCAACGATTTCATTGCCGCCGCGCTTGCGAGCCTCCTCGAGACCCGCCTCCACGCGGTTGATCAGATCGGTGACGATGTCCTCGCTATCGTAATCCTGCCGCGTGATCGCCTCGGCCACGGCGAAGCTCATGGTCAACTGCCCTCCGTCCCACTGAGGACGCAATCCGCCAACGGCTTTCTTCAGCTTTTCGGCGAACATCTGGGCGCCCGAGAGCGGCGTGTCCGGCAGAACAACTGCCAGCGCCCAGGAAGTGTACTTTATCGCGAGGTCGGTTTGGCGGATGATTGCTTGCACAGATTTCCCCAGCTGCTCCATGTACCGGTCAAACGGTCCCTCTCCCTGCTGTCGCAGAAGTTCCGGGCCACCGTCGATCTGCAACAGAGCCAGGGCCAGAGGAACACCCTGCGTTCGCGCGCGCTGCGATTCGTGGAGCAGGCAATCGATGTAGGAGCCGCGAGCGAGCAGCCCGGTTTTTTCATCGGCCACGGCAAGGGTGCGCACGAGTGTGCGAAGGCGCGTGTGGTGCACGCACATCAACATTTGATCGCCGATGGATTGCAGGAAATAAGTTTCGTTTGGTTTCCAGGCATGCGGCCCGGCGAAACCCACGATCATCATTCCGGCGGGTGTTTGCGTCTCCGGGTCGGTGAGCTGGACTCCGAGGGAAGTTTCCAGGCCCATTTCGCGGAGGATGGGCGCGGCGGTGGCTTCGAGCGGCAAGCCGCCGAGCGAGTCAGGCGTGGCGCGCTCAATCTGGCCGATCAGGCGCACGATCTGGCTGCCGGGGGACGCCTCAATACCGGAGGCGCAAAACTCCGACGCCATTTGTGGCGGCTGGCCGGGAGGACCGACCACCGCAAGGCATCTTGTCGCTCGCAAATAGTTGCCCACCTCGTTCACCGCAACCGAAAGCATGGCGCGCGGCGATGGCTGGCGGAACACGTTCTGATTGATTTCCGAAATTTTCGCGAGATCGCGCAGCGTTTCGGGAGCATAGGGGGAAGCGGTACTGGCGCGATTCGGGGGCTCCTCGACGGCCGCCCGCACAGGTTCGGCCGGCTTGCGCGGGACGCTGCCCTCCTCCGGCCACCAGCGCGCCGCTTCAAAGAGGCCTTGCAGGCGTTCGTTATTTTCTTCTTCCCCTGGAAAAAGTTCCACGATGCGTTGCAGCCGCTCGATGGCTTTTGATTGAAGCGAATATTGAACAAAAATTTCCGCCTGGACGAGCAGGTCTTCGAGGGTCTGCCCGGATTGTACGTCACCCAGTATGGCCGCCGAAGGTTCGCTGCTTTTGTCGCGGGACTGTTCGTGCGTGTGGCCGTCAGGGCGATGTGTCGCGGCGTTGGACAGGCGGGACTTTACGCGGCTTAAAAATTCGTCGCTAGCGCGCCCTTTCAGCAGGTCGAGGCGCCCCTGATTTCGCGAATCGTAGGGATCGATTTCGACGAGCTTTTCGAGGGCATCGCAGGCGCCGGGAAGCTGGTCGCTCGCCAGGTTCAAATCGAAGAGGCGAACCACGGCGTCAAAATACTTCGTCTCGCGGTTGATTTCAGCGTAGAAGGCCGCCCAGAACTGGGCCAGGCGCAGCGATTTTGGAAACGCTCCAACCAGTTGGTCGAGTGCGGATGAGAATTCCGTTTCTCGCCGCGCGGCGAGCATGCTCTTCTTGATGGCGGATAAAAGATTGACGGCTTTTTCTTCCTGGCCGGCGCGAAGGAACTCGGTGGCAAGCGAGAAAAATTTTTCCGGCGAACCCGTTCCTTGATTCGCCGTGCGCTCCAGGACGGCGCGCGCGGCGTCCAGTTGGCCGGAACGCATCAGGGCTTCGGCGTAGGTCTCGAGGAACGTCGCGTCTTTTTCGGTATCGCTCAAAGGCGCGAGCAGCGCGGCGGCCGCCGCCCCGTCTCCCTTGCGCAGCAGCGCCTGGGCGTACATCAGGGACGCGCTGCGATCGTTCGGCATGAGCTGGTGCGCTTTCGCGAAAAATTCAATCGCCTCGTCATCGTTTCGCGTGGAGAGCTGCCCGGCGCGCAAGTATCCCCGGGAAGCGGCCGCGTGGTTGCCCAGGCGTTCGGCCAAATCGGCCACGGCGATGTGGCGCTCGCGACTTTCGGAATCGATCTGCGCGATGCGCACGAAGCACGCGAGGGCATCGTCTCCCTTGCCGCTCAATTCATACGCGAGAGCCGCGGACATGAATTGTTCGATGGCCTCTTCCATGCGGTTTTGCTTTTGCAGAAGCAGGGCGAATCTGGCGACGCGTTCCGGAGGCTGCTGGTGCGGCTTCAAAAAGCGCGCGTACAGGGCGACGGCCTTGGGCTCTTCCCTGGGAGCCGTAAAGTGGTCAAAGAGCATCCCGTAGTAAACGGCCGCCCGGTCCGGCCGGTTCTGCATGGTGAAGAGGTCGCCCAATGACTGCATGGATTCAAGGTGATTGGGAGCGGCCGACAGCACCGACTGATAGGCCTCGATGGCCTCGTCAATGCGGCTTTTCTCGACGAAGCGCTTGGCCTTTTCCAGTTGTTTGACGATGTCCACGCTCATGCGGGCTCGGACGGTTTTCCTATGTGAAGTTGCGACCGCAGACTCGCGGATCGACACTAGCCAGGACAAAAATACTATATACCGCTGCGGGTTGGCGTGCCAAACCGATCGCGGATGCGCTGCTCAATTCAGCAATTCCAAGCTGTGCACAGGTTCACGGCCCTTACGGGGTTCGGACGAAGGGGACCGGTTGCAGTCCGTTACCATCAGCCAATCAAGGAGGTGTGCGGTGTTGAGAACTATGTCAGACTTTCAGGGATGCAAACTCATAGCGCTCGCCTCTTCATAGAACATTCGCCGAGCCGGCCGTGTTGCAACGAGGGCTGCTTGGACTAATGCGCGAATTTCTCGAACTCCTTCGCCGGAACCGCAACTATCGCTGCATGTGGATGGGGCAGGTCGTCAGCGAAATCGGCGACAACTTCAACAATATCGCCGTGTTTGCGCTGGCGATGCAGCTGACTCATTCGGGCCTGGTCGTCATGGGCGTCATGCTGTCGCGCGCCATACCGGCGATCACCATTGGACCGCTGGCGGGCGTGATGCTGGACCGGTTTGACCGCAAGCGAATCATGATCGCCAGCGATCTCACCCGAGCCGTTTTTGCGCTGGGATTCATTCTGGCCCTGCGGCAGCAGCAAGTGTGGCTCTTGTACACGTTCAGCGCGCTATTAATGATCGCGTCGCCGTTTTTCACGGCGGGGCGCACCGCGATTCTGCCGACCATCGCCAACGAAGAGGAAATCCACACCGCGAATTCACTGACGCAAACGACCCAATGGACCAATCTGACGATCGGGACGTTTCTTGGCGCGACAGTGGTCGGCATCGGCTATGAATGGGCGTTCGCATTCAATGCGCTATCGTTCCTGTTTTCCGCATGGGCGATCTGGAATTTGCGGGAACCTCAAGGCAAACAGTTTCGCGCCGAGCACAAAGACCTGACGGAAGCGGAGGTCATCCGCCCTTGGCATGAGTATCGCGAGGGGCTGCGGTACATGCGTTCGGTTCCGCTCGTTCTTGCGATTGCGCTGCTCGCGGTGGGATGGGCCACGGGCGGCGGCGCGGCCCAGATTCTGTTTACGCTGTTCGGCGAAGTTGTGTTCAATCGCGGGGCCGCCGGCATCGGCACCATTTGGGGATTCGCCGGGATAGGGCTTCTTCTCGGCGGCACGTTTGCGAACTGGCTGGGCAAGCGGCTCTCCTTTGAGGAGTACAAGCTGGCGGTGTTTGTCGATTATCTGGTGCACGGCGGCGCGTACATTTTGTTCAGCCGGACGCCGCAGTTCGAGATGGCGCTGTTGTATATCCTCGTGTCGCGCGCCGCCATTGCCATGAATTCGATCCTGAACTACTCGTATTTGCTGAGGACGGTTTCCGACCGGTATCGAGGGCGCGTCTTTTCCACGATCGAAACGCTGACCTGGTCGATGATGATGCTCTCCATGGCCGCGGCGGGGATTGCCTCAACGCGCTACAGTCCGAGAACGATCGGAGTAGTAGCGGGCTTGCTCAGTTCGACCACTGCAATTTTCTGGGGATGGGCGAACTGGACCGGCCGGCTGCCCTTGCCCGAAGCGTGCGGCGTGGAAATGAACGAAGTGGAAATTCATGGCGACCCGGTCGCGTGACTAGGGAACGGACTCTGCTTGGCTCCTCGGGCGCTTTCGGCTCGCCGTCAGTTATGGCACACTGAAATGCTGCGGAACGGTTCGCGCTTTGCACCGTGCAAAACCCTACGCGGGAAAATGCCACCAGACCGCTTAAGACAGGAGATTTTAGCCGGCGCAAACACCTCGCGCCGGCAGGCTAACTGATGGATCCACGTTTCGTCCGCAATTTTTGCATCATCGCGCACATTGACCACGGCAAGTCCACGCTGGCCGACCGCCTGCTCGAACTGACGGGCGCGCTCAGCCAGCGCGAGATGAGCGCGCAGGTTCTCGACTCGATGGACCTCGAGCGGGAGCGCGGCATCACCATCAAGGCCAAGAGCATTCGTCTGCACTATAAAGCGAAGGACGGAAACGATTACCAGCTCAACCTGATCGACACGCCCGGCCACGTCGATTTTTCCTACGAAGTTTCTCGCGCGCTTTCCGCATGCGAAGGCGCGCTGCTGGTGGTGGATGCAAGCCAGGGGGTCGAGGCGCAGACAGTCGCCAACACGTTTCTCGCATCGCAACACAATCTCACGATCATTCCCGTCATCAACAAAATCGACCTTCCCGCCGCGCAGCCCGATCAGGCCAAGGAGCAGATCGAAAACGTCCTGGCGATCCCGGCGTCTGACGCGCTGCTGATCAGTGCCAAGAGCGGCCTCGGCGTGGAGTCGGTGCTGGAAGCCGTGGTCGCGCGCATTCCTCCGCCAACGGGCACGTCGGAAGCGCCGCTGCAGGCGCTGATTTTCGACTCCTGGTTCGATCCTTTTCGCGGAGCGGTGATTCTGGTGCGCGTCATGAACGGACGGATCACGCGGCATATGAAGATCCGCCTATGTTTCAACGACCAGGTGTACGAGGTCGAAGCGCTGGGCGCGCTCACTCCCAAGCCCGTCGTTCTCGACGAACTCGTCGCGGGAGACGTTGGCTTCGTCGTCGCCAACATCAAGCAGGTGGCCGACGCGCGCGTGGGCGATACCGTCACCGATGCCGCGCGGCCCGCGCCGCAGCTGCCCGGATTTGAAGCGATCAAGCCCATGGTTTTTGCGGGCCTGTTTCCGGTGCTGGCGAGCGACTACGAAAACTTGCGCGACGCCCTCGGCAAACTGCAACTGAATGACGCGGCGTTTTTTTACGAGCCGGAAAATTCCGTGGCGCTCGGATTCGGTTTTCGATGCGGATTTCTCGGCTTGCTCCACATGGAGATAGCCCAGGAGCGGCTGGAGCGCGAATTTAACATCAACCTCATCACCACGGCGCCGAGCGTGCGTTACCGCATCACGACGACAGCCGGGGACGTCGTCGAAGTGGACAGCCCGACGAAATTTCCGCCGCCCAACGAAATGGCGAAGATCGAAGAGCCGGTGATCACGGCGATGATCATCACGGCGGAAGATTCGGTCGGCGCGATTCTGCAGCTGTGCGAGGAAAAGCGCGGCGTGCAGAAAAATTTCGAGTACCTCTCGCCGCAGCGCGTGATGCTGACGTACGAGATGCCGCTCAACGAAATCGTCCTGGATTTCTACGACCGGTTGAAGAGCGCCTCACGCGGCTACGCGTCGCTCGACTATCACCTGGCGGGCTACAAGGAAGCCGACCTTGTGAAGCTGGACATCCTGATTGCGGGCGAGGCTGTCGACGCGCTGGCGCTCGTCTGCCATCGCGAATTTTCCTACGAGCGCGGGCGCGAACTCGTCACGCGATTGCGGAAGCTTATCCCGCGCCAAATGTTTGAGGTGCCCATCCAGGCCGCTATCGGCAGCCGCGTAATCGCGCGCGAAACCGTCGCCGCCATCCGCAAGAACGTGCTCGCCAAATGCTACGGTGGCGACATCACACGCAAACGCAAATTGCTCGAGAAACAAAAAGAAGGAAAAAAGCGCATGAAGCGCGTCGGGCGAGTGGACATCCCACAGGAAGCGTTTCTAGCCGTGCTGAAGGTTGCGAGCACGTCCGACGAATAAATCTTGGCTTTGAGTGGCGCAGGCTTCCAGCCTGCGGGGGTTAGTGCTTGCACGCACCAGACCCCACAGGCTGGAAGCCTGCGCCACCAAGTGCCCCAACTGTCGCGTCCACGCTTGAACTTTGGATTAGGGTTTTGGAATTTCGCGGGTCCGGACTTCCGCGCCCAGGCGGCCGCGCGCGAGCTGTACGTTGACTTCGGCGCCGACGGAAACCTGGTCGGCGGCGTTCACCACGTTTCCCGCAGCGTCCGTGCAGATTGCGTAGCCGCGCTGCAGGACGCGCAGCGGGCTGCGCTCGTCAAGCTGCACGCGCAACTTTTCTAAAAGCTGGATCTTGCCGACGAGGAACCGCTCCATGCGCATGCCGAGCTCCGCCGAGCGTTGCACGAGCCGCAAGCCCAACGTTCGGATTCGCGCGCGCAAATCAAACGACGCGATGCGGGTTGCGGCAATCGTGTAACGGTGGCGCAGCCGTTCGAGGCGGCCCTGCAGCGCGACGCCGAGCCGCGCCGTCATCTCATCCGTCTGTTGCCGGTGGCGGCGCAGCAAATCCTCGAGGCGGCGAAAGCCCATGTGCGTGGTCAATTCCTTCAGGTGATGCCGCGACTCAAGCAGAATGTATCGCATGCGCTGCGAAATTTTGTGTTCCAGTTCTCCAAGATGGCGCTGAAATTCCTGCCGCGATTGCACGACGATCTCGGCGGCGGCGGAAGGCGTCGAAGCGCGCACGTCGGCCACAAAATCCGCGATCGTGAAATCGGTTTCGTGTCCCACGCCGCTCACGATTGGGATCGTGCACGCCGCAATCGCTCGCGCCACGGATTCCTCGTTGAACGCCCACAGATCTTCAATCGACCCGCCGCCGCGCGCGAGCAGGATGACGTCCACCAGTTGTTTGCGGTTGAAATATTTCAGCGCCGCGGCGATTTCTTCCGCCGCGCCTTCGCCCTGCACTCGCACGGGATAAACGATCAGGTGCAGATTCGGAAATCGACGCCGCAAGATGCGAATAATGTCGCGCACGGCCGCGCCCCTCGGCGAGGTCACGACGCCGATGCGCCGCGGCAGCATGGGCAGCGGCTTCTTGCGCGCCACATCGAAAAGTCCCTCGGCCTCGAGGCGCTTCTTGAGCTGCTCGAACGCGAGCTGCAGCGCGCCGACTCCAGACGGCTCGATGTGCTCGACGTAAATCTGGTATTCGCCGCGCGGCTCGTACACGCTGATCGACCCGCGCACGATCAGTTTCAATCCGTCCTCGGGCCGGAATTTCAGCCGCATCGCCTGCGTGCGAAAGCACACGCACCGCACCTGCGCCTTCGCGTCCTTTAGGGTGAAATAGAGATACCCGGATTGCGCGGGGCGATAGTTGGAGACTTCGCCCTCGACCCACAGATTCGAGAATTGCGAAGCAAGGACGCCGCTAATCCGCGCCGTCAGCTCCGCCACGCTCCAGATTTTTCGCTCCGGCGCGAGGTTCAACTCGAATTGTTTTACCTTTTCAGCCATTGCACCAGCCACAGGATCAGCGTCAGCCCCACGCTCAGCAGGATACATGTCACCACCGGGAAATAAAACGAGCCATGTTTTCCCTGGTAGGCAATGTCGCCCGGCAGGCGACCGAGCCGCAACGGAAGCCCTCCCCGGCGCGCAGCCAGCAAGACGAGCGCGCCAACCGCCGCGAGCGCCGCGCCCGCGAAGACCATCAATCGCCCGAGTTCGCGCATGGGTTCCACCAGTTTCAATTCTACCCAATTTGCGAGGAAACAGCTTGAGGCAGGGTGACCGCCCGCACATCCATGGGTGACCAAGGTCACAGCCCGCTTGGACGCTTTGGCCCAGCATTGCCGTGCTTGTGCGTGGGGGCTGCGGAAAAACTGGAGGGGTCATGGCTACGAGGAGAAACGAAAAAAAATATGTCAAGAATCCGCTGGTAGCGTCGCTCGTTTTAATTACGTTCGTTCTGTTGGGTTCTGGAATGGCGTTCGCCCACCATGGGACCGCAAACTTCGATACGACCAAGTCCGTCACTGTAAAAGGCTCGGTGACGAACTTCCAGTTCATCAATCCCCATGTGACGATCTCCCTCGATGTAAAAGATGACAAAGGGAACGTCCAGAATTGGGCGGGAGCGCTCACTAGCCCGAACCACTTGATGCGATCAGGGTGGACGAAAGACACGCTCAAGGCCGGCGACGTGATTTCAATCAGCGGCTTTCCGGCCAAAACGGGGGCGCCGGAAATCTGGATTCAGAAAGTTGTGTTGGCGAGCGGCGAGGCGCTCGACACAAGCGGTGGAAACTAGCTCGCGCGCACTGCGTCTGATTTAACGGCAATGCGATGTGATCTCCGTGAACCTTGATTCGGCAGAGTTCGCGCATCGGTTCCGAATCCAGCTAGGTTGCCGGGGATTACATCGCAAGTGACGAAAGAATGTGGCGGGGCAGATCTCGCGGCTTACACTTCCGGCGCGCCCGTGCACGACGCAGGCGAGCCGGGCCAGCTATCCCCGCGGTATTTGCCCATCGCGCGGCCGACAAGAAGAACGAAAGGAAAAACAATCTGCTGAATAATTCGTGGCGGCAACATGACCGCTTGTGCGTGCCGGTGCCGCCACAGCACGTGGGCCAGATAAAAAATCGAAGGCCTGCCGGACGGGCTGGCGTTGAGAACCGCAAAAAGCGCCTGGAGGTAGCGATCCAAGTCACCCGCCGGAATGGCCTTGCCACTCAGCTCTAACAAATCGTCTCCGGCGTTCCACCAGAGATGAACGGCCCCGGCGGGAAAGACTGCAGACTCCCCGGCAGGCACGACAATCGACTTCTTTCCGATTCGGGCTCCGAGTGATCCTGCTTTCACAGTGACCTCTTCCCGCTGATGGAAATGAACGTGAGGCGGCGGGCCACTCGCTCGTGGCGGCAAAGATCCTTCGATGGCCAGGATGGTTTGGCCCTCGGCGTCGCGCACTCTGCGCATCCGCAGGATCTCTCCCGTGCGCCGGTTCTCGAATTGCAAGAAGCTATCCACCAATTCCCCCAAATGTTCAGAAACGGACCTTTTCTGGGAATCGAAAAAGTTCAGATCAATTCGTAGCCGGCAAAAAAATATCCCAATTCAAATGCGGCTGTCTCCGGCGCATCGGAGCCATGCGTGCAATTGTTTCCTATACTGGTACCGAGGTCGCGGCGAATGGTGCCCGGCGCCGCCTTGGCGGGATCGGTCGCGCCCATCGTGTCGCGCCACTTCAAAATTGCGCCCTCGGCTTCGATAGCGAGCACGACGACCTTGCCAGAACTCATGAATTCGGTCAGCTCGCCGAAAAAGGGCCGCGCGGCGTGCACCGCATAGAAACCTTCGGCCTCTTTGCGCGTGAGTCGCAATGATTTGATCGCGACGATTTGAAATCCGGCCTTCTGAATCCGTGAAACGATTTCGCCCGCCAGCCCGCGCCCAAAAGCGTCCGGCTTGATGATTGCCAGTGTACGTTCGATTGCCATTCAGTCATTCTCCATGAATTAAGATTGGGGCAGGGAGGCAAAGAGGCAGGAGGCAAGGAAACTACCTCGCCGAGCCGCGCCATTGCTTCCACAAGCTGCCCAGCATCGCGCCAATTCGGTTATATCTTTCTTTGATTTCTTTACAATCTTTGTCTGAAATGTAGCCTTCGTCTTTACCCAAGTCCAACCACATTCTGGTTTCGTCGCAAGAACCGATTGCGATTTGCAGGTATCGCTTAAATTCAGGCGTTGATGCTCGCTTCCCCCACCCCTCAAATATGTTCGCAGGGATTGATCGAGCCGCGCGACGCAGCTGGCTGGCTAGCTCGTACTGTTCAAAAGCAGGGAAGCGCTTAACCATTCGAGAGACATCGAGAGCCGCCGCATAGGATTCTCTGAAAACATCCAGATCGCGATAAGTCCGGATGGCCATTCCTGCCTCCTTGCTTCCCTGCCTCCTTGCCTCCTCCCCCTTTTACTTAATTGCAGCCGCCAATGTCACGCCAATGTCCGCCGGACTCTGGATTGTATGGATTCCCGCAGCGGCCATTGCTTTGTATTTTTCCGCAGCGGTGCCCGCCCCGCCGCTGATGATCGCGCCCGCGTGGCCCATGCGGCGCCCCGGAGGCGCGGTCTGTCCGGCGATCAATCCCACGACGGGCTTTTTCACGTTGTCCTTGATGTACGCCGCCGCCTTTTCTTCCGCGTCGCCGCCGATTTCGCCGATCATCACGATGGCGTGCGTTTCCGGATCTTCGTTGAAGAGTTTGATCGAATCGAGGTGCGTTGTGCCGATAATCGGATCGCCGCCGATGCCGATGCACGTGGATTGGCCGATGCCAAGCTGCGTCAGTTGGTGCACGGCCTCGTATGTCAGCGTTCCGCTGCGGCTCACGACGCCGATGTTTCCCTGCTTGTGAATTCGCCCCGGCATGATCCCCATCTTGCATTTTCCCGGCGAAATAATTCCCGGACAGTTCGGGCCGATCAAGCGTGTTTTGGAATTTTTCAGCACGGCCGCCACGCGGACCATGTCGAGCGTAGGAATGCCTTCCGTAATGCAAACGACGAGCGGCACGCCGGCATCGATAGCCTCGAGAACCGCGTCCGCGGCGAACGGCGGCGGAACGAAAATTATAGAAGCGTCCGCTCCCGTTTCACGCACCGCGTCCGAAACGGTGTTGAATACCCAAATATTTTCGTGTTTTGACCCGCCCTTGCCCGGGGTCACGCCCGCGACCACCTTGGAGCCATATTCAACCATCTGACCGGCGTGAAAGCCGCCCTCGCGGCCGGTCAGGCCCTGCACGATGACGCGCGTATTTTCGTTGACGAGGACGCTCATCGCGCACCTCCTGCAAGCGCCACGACCTTTTGCGCGCCGTCCTTCATGTCGCTCGCAATCGTCAATCCCAATCCCGAATCTCGCAAAATTTCTTGTCCTTTCTCTACGTTCGTGCCTTCCATGCGGACCACGACGGGAAGCTTGAGATTTAGTTCCTTTGCCGCGGCGACGACGCCTGATGCCAACACATCACACCGCAGAATTCCGCCAAAAATGTTAATGAACACGCCTTTCACGCTCGGGTCTTTCACCAGAATCTTGAACGCGTTCTTCACCTGCTCAGCCGAAGCGCCGCCGCCGACGTTGAGGAAATTGGCCGGCGAACCGCCCGACAATTTGATGATGTCCATCGTGCTCATGGCGAGGCCCGCGCCGTTGACCATGCAGCCGACGTTGCCTTCGAGCTTGATGTAGTTCAGCTTGTAGGTCGAGGCTTCGACTTCCAGCGGATCTTCCTCGTTCAAATCGCGCAGCTCGACGATATCCTTGTGCCGGTAGAGCGCGTTGTCGTCAAACGCCATCTTTGCGTCGAGCGCCACGAGCTTGCCGTCGCCGGTTACGATCAACGGATTAATTTCCGCGAGGGACGCATCGGTTTCGAGGAACGCGCGGTAGAGCGCCTGCAGAAACGGCCCGGCGGCAGCTGCCGCGTCGCCGGAGAGGCCCAGTCCAAACGCCAGCTTGCGCGTATGGTAGGGCTGCAAGCAGGTTGCCGGAAGAATCGTTTCGCGCAGAATCAGCTCGGGATTTTTGTGCGCCACTTCTTCGATTTCCATTCCACCCGCCGTGCTGGCCATGATCACGGGAGCGGCGACGGCGCGGTCGACGAGAATGCTGAGGTAAAGTTCGCGCTTGATGTCCAAGCCTTCCTCGATCAGCAATCGCTGCACGATGCGTCCGGCGGGACCGGTTTGCGGGGTCACGAGCTTCATGCCCATCATGGCCTTCGCCAGGTCGGCCGCTTCCGCCGGCGATTTCGCCAGCTTCACGCCGCCCGCCTTGCCGCGGCCTCCGGCATGGATTTGCGCCTTTACCACAACGATTTTTGTCCCCAGCTTCTCGGCCACAGCCCGCGCCTGATCGGGTGTAGTGACCATTTCTCCGCGAGGCGTGGGCACGCCGAAGCGCCTGAAAATTTCCTTTGCCTGATATTCGTGGATCTTCATCGTCCGTCCATCAGTGCTAGAATTTAGTTACATTGGAAACTTTAGAGTTTATAGGGAACACTCGAACCGGGCAAGGCGAAAGGAACCAGGTGATTTCGCAAAGCATGCCAATTCGGAACAGCGCGGCCGTGCGTTCGCTGCCGCAGTTGGACCTCTGCCCTGACATGAGTCTTGTCCGCCCATGATGAATGCGCTCATCAAAAAAGTGGAGGCGGGCTCGGACCTTTCGCGCCAGGAAGCTGAACTCGCAATGGAGGAGATTCTTTCTGGTCGCTCCAACGAAGAGACCATCGTCGCGCTGTTGACAGTACTGCGCGCGAAAGGCGAAACGGTAGGAGAGCTGGTCGGCTTCGCCCGCGCCATGCGGCGGCATGCGACGCCCGTTTTCGCGGACGGATCGCGCCCCGATGAATTGCTTGTGGACACCTGCGGCACCGGCGGCGATTCCTCAGGGACATTCAACATCTCCACAGCTGCGGCTTTCGTTGCGGCGGGCGCGGGCGTGCACGTCGCCAAGCACGGCAACCGCTCGATCTCCTCGAAATGCGGCTCGGCGGATGTTCTCGAAGCGCTGGGTGTTTCGCTCGACGTTCCGCCGGAGCGTGTCGGTGCGGCCATTCGCGAGATCGGGATCGGGTTTCTCTATGCGCCCGCGCTGCACACGGCCATGCGGCACGCCATGCCCGCGCGGCGACGCCTGGGACGCACCGCGTTCAACCTGCTCGGCCCTCTGACCAATCCGGCGGGCGCGCGCGCGCAGATCGCCGGAGTTTTTTCGGATAAGGTTGTGGAGGAAATGGCGCTCGTGCTCAGCGAACTGGACGTGGAGCGAGCGTTCGTCGTTCACGGCGCGGGCGGGCTGGACGAAATCTCGCTGGCCGGGGAGACATCAGTTGGCGATGTGCACCGCGACGTGGTGCGGATTTACCAGGTCACGCCGGAAGATTTCGGCCTGGAGCGCGCGCCCCTCGACTCGATTTCGGGTGGAGACGCAGAGCACAACGCGGGCCTCATCCGCGCGATTCTTTCCGGCGAGAAAGGCCCGCGCCGCGACATCGTTGTCGCCAACGCCGCCGCTGCGATTGTCGCCTCCGGCCGCGCCGCCGATTTCCTCGAAGGCGCGCAACTCGCCGCCGCGTCCATTGATTCCGCCCAAGCCCTCAAGAAACTCGACGCGCTTATCGCGTTCGCGCATATCTAGTAAGAGCGCTCCTCCGAACTCTGTGTTCTCTGCGTCCTCTGTGTTAAATGCTTTTCGGAATTCACCACAAAGAACACAGAGAAAACCTAAATCGAAAGAAAATTCTTTAGGAGTTGCATCCCCACGTCCGTCAGCACAGATTCGGGATGGAACTGCACGCCTTCCACGCGCATCGTGCGGTGGCGCAGGCCCATGATGATCCCGTCGGTTTTCGCTGAGATTTCCAGATCGGCCGGAAACGATTTTTCCTCAACGATCAGCGAGTGGTAGCGCGTGGCGACAAAATCTTGCGGCAAATCCTTGAAGACCGTTTTGTTATCGTGATGGATTCGGCTGGTTTTTCCATGCATGATTTCCGGCGCGCGGATGACCTTCCCTCCGAATGCGTATCCGATGGCCTGGTGGCCGAGGCACACGCCCAGGATGGGAATCTGCCCCGAGAATCGCCGTATCACATCCACGCAAATGCCGGAATCTTCCGGCGTGCCCGGTCCGGGAGAAATGACGATCCGCTCCGGTTTTTTTGCGGCGATTTCGTCGAGCGTAATCTGGTCGTTGCGATGCACTTCCAGCTTCCCTCCCAACTGTCCGAGGAACTGCGCGAGGTTATAGGTGAACGAGTCGTAGTTGTCGAGAAGCAGAATCATCGCTGGCAACTCTTGTCAGTGTTCTCCGCACCGGCCGCGTACACGCGGACGCATGCTGAAAAAATCAATCAGAAATTCTACGGCTGGCGGACCAGCGGAACAAAATCAACGCGCCTCTGCGCGGATCGTGTCCGGATCGGGTTCTTCTTCGTCCTGCGCGCACTTGCGGCGGGTGTCGGAAACGAAGTCGTCGAGCTTGCCCTGGTCGCGCATCTGGATGATTTTGTCCATGTAGGGCCAGCGCGCGTCGGGCTCTCCCTTGAGGATCGACTGGTACGCTTTCAGCGAGCCGAGCAAGCCCGCCGTGGCCACGGCCTGTTCGTCTTTGGCTTTGTCCGGGTGCTCGATCATGAATGCTGCGCTTGAAATGTCCATCTGCATGACGATTTCTCTAACATGTCCGCGCAGTGGGGTGGTCAGCTTGCCAAAATATTCATCGCACTCAGTGACAGTTATGTCCGGGATAGCCACGATCCATTGGATGACCCATTCGCGATTGTCCTTGGCGTCCTTGGCGAGTGGATCCTCTTCGAGTTCGTGCGCGACTTTCACGGCCCGGGCCCGCTCTTCGGCCGTAGATGGGCCGCGCTGCGGCGGCTGCTGTTGCGTCCGCGCCGTCCGGACGGCGAACAACCCCAGCAAAAGAGTTGCAAATGCGATGGCCCGAACCGAGTGCGCCCTCATGGTGTGCTCCCGCCGCCGATGGCCGTGCGATTGGCCCCAATTCCCCTGAAATGTAATAGTACACGATTTTGGTAGGACGGGCTTCAGCCTGTCGGTTTTTGTGGGCACGAGCAAGTTCAAAACCGACAGGCTGAAGCCCGTCCTACCAAAGGCCGTGTACAATGAGTGCTTAAGGAGATATCTCACAAGGGCCCATGGCAAAGTTTGAAAAGCATATCTTTATCTGCACTAACCAGCGGCCGGAAGGCAACCCGCGCGGGTGCTGCAATCCTTCGGGCGAAGCCGAACTTCATCGCGTATTCAAGGAAAAGTTGCGCGAGCGTGGGATTCACGGCGATAAGGTGCGCGCAAATAAGTCCGGATGTCTCGAGCAGTGCGAGGTCGGACCAACAGTAGTGGTTTATCCCGACGCAGTGTGGTACGGCGGCGTCACTCCCGCAGACGTTGATGAAATCATCGACTCGCACATCATCGGCGGCCGCCCCGTCCAGCGCCTGATCATTCCGGACGCCGTCTTGAACAACACGCAGAAAAAAGCCTAGTCTCCTAATTCACAAGGCATACCTGGCCGGTGAAACGCAACCCCTCGAGTCAGGAAGGAATGCAGGCTTCTTGTGGCGCCGGCGTCCCGCCGGCGGTTTTTCCGTTCTCATCACACCGTAAAATCGCCGGCGGGACGCCGGCGCCACAACGCTGCGTCTAATTGACACTCGCGTGCTCCCAGCGTAGTCTCGCGGCACGCTCGTGAAGGTATTCAATTCAGATCTGCGGTGAGGATTCGATGAAGATAAGAATGTGGCTTTTCCTGCTCTTCGTGCTGCTTGCTTCCCCTTTGTTCGCGCAGCAAAGCGTACCTAAACTTGCTTTTGACTCCGTTCCCAATTTCTTCAAGCTTCCGCCCGGAATGAATTTCGGCGAGGTTCCCGGCGTGGCCGTCAATTCCAAGGGGCACGTCTTCGTGTTCACGCGGTCCAACAGCGCCAACGGTCCAGCCTACGCTCCCGCGGCGGCGCAGTTGTTTGAGTTCGCCCCCGATGGCACGTACTTGCGCGAAATCGGCAAGGGACTTTATGCGTGGTCCGAAGCCCACACCGTGCGCATCGACAAGGACGACAACATCTGGGCCATCGACAAAGGTTCCGACATGGTGATAAAGTTCAACCAGGCGGGCCGAGTGGTCATGGTTTTCGGACGCCGCGCCGAAGGCGCCGACGAAGAAACGAAACCGTGGGGGCACCCCAATCCCCCTCTTCCCGCCGTGGATGGACTCTTCCGTCAACCCACCGATGTGGCCTGGGATTCGGACGGCAACATCTACATCACCGACGGCTACGTCAACTCGCGCGTCGCGAAATATGACAAGAATGGCGACTGGGTGAAGTCGTGGGGGGAAAAAGGCACGGCGCCGGGACAATTCCGTCTGCCCCATACCATCGTGATCGACCGCAACAATAATCTCTACGTGGGCGATCGCACCAACCGGCGCATTCAAGTGTTCGATACCGACGGAAAATTTCTGCGCTCCTTCACGATTGACGTGCCGCCCGAACCCGGAACGCACGCGACCAACGGCAACACTCCCACCGGCGATCGCCTCGCCGCCGTGATCGGCGCTCCCAATTCCATTTGCATCACGCCCGGCCCGACTCAATTTCTATATGTCGGAGAAACCACATTCCCCGGACGAATCTTCAAGGTTTCGCTCGACGGAAAAGTGCTCGGCGTGATCGGCAAGTCCGGGCGCCAGCTGAAGGAGTTTTCCGGCGCGCACCAGCTCGCCTGCGCTTCGGACAACGTGGTATACGCCGCGGAAACTTCCAACTGGCGCGTGCAGAAATTAATTATTCATCCGTAGAAATAAGTAGCACACGCTTCAGCCTGTGGGTTTTCGTCAGAACGGGAGCACTCTTGCCGCAACGAACCCCCACAGGCTGAAGCCAGTGCTACTGAACCTTGACCTCGACGCTCGCGGCCTTGGTGTGTCCCGCACCGTCGTCAATTGTCATCGTATATTTGGCAGTCTTGCGCGGCGAAACGTGAACGCAGCGAGCAAAGGCCGGCCAGGTGGGTTCTTCCGGTAGCGGGTCGATCTTCACGGCTTTCGTGTTGGAAACGCTGTAGCAGAGGGAACTCTTCTCCCCCGCCTGAATCGTCACGGGATCGGCGGAGAATTCAAGAATCTCAAAACGGTTTCCTCCCATGGCCTCGAAAGTCTCTTGATCCTGTGCACGCTTCTTTTCCGCTGCCCTCTCTACAATGGCTTGATTTGCCTCCCACCGCGAATAAAAGATCCAGCCGATGTAAAGACCCACGAAAAGAAAGGCCACAATCGACACGATCACGTAAATTCGGAAACCTGTGCGAGGCTCAGGGGTGGGATCATTCAACACCGAACACCATCCAGCGTTCTTATCCACACGTTCTGCACAACCGAACTGTATATCAGATTACTTACTTATTTCGATGCCTGGCCTTGAAGCCTCCCGGTGCGGGATCGTCGCCGCGGTGCGCGATTTCGAGCGCGGTAAGTAAGGCGCGCGCTTTGTTCACCGTCTCCGTGTATTCCGTCTCAGGAACCGAGTCCGCGACCAGGCCCGCGCCCGCCTGCACGTACGCCACGCCCTTCTTCACGACCATGGTGCGAATCGCGATGCAGGAATCAAGATTCCCCGAGAAATCGAGGTACAGGATCGCTCCGCCGTAGATGCCGCGGCGCGTGGGCTCAAGTTCGTCGATGATCTCCATGGCGCGGACTTTCGGCGCGCCCGAAAGCGTGCCTCCGGGAAAGCAAGCGGCGAGCGCGTCGAAGCAGTCCACCTCTTCGCGCAAATGCCCGCGCAAACTGGAAACGAGGTGCATCACGTGCGAGTAGCGCTCGACAAACATCAGCCTCTCGACGCGCACCGTGCCGTATTCCGAGACGCGGCCCAGGTCGTTGCGCCCCAGATCGACGAGCATGATGTGTTCGGCCTGCTCCTTGGGATCGGCGGCAAGTTCGGCTTCCAGTGCCGCGTCCTCTTTTTCATCGGCACCGCGCCGGCGCGTCCCGGCGATGGGCCGGTAAAACGCTTCGCGGCCCTGCACCTTCACGAGCATTTCGGGCGAGCTGCCAACCACGGCGAGATCGTTCAGCTTCAGGAAATACATGTACGGCGACGGATTCACGACGCGCAGGGAACGGTAAATCTCGAACGGGTCGGCGTCGGTCTTCGCTGCGAAGCGCTGGCTGATGGCCACTTGAAAAATGTCGCCCGCGCGAATGTATTCCTTCGACTTGTTCACGGCATCGAGAAATTTGGCTCGCGAAAAATTCGACGTGACCTTGAACGGGCGCGGTTTCCTGCGCTTCGGATGTTCCGCGGTGACGGGCACATCGAGGCGGCGTCGCGTGGCCTGGATTTCGCGCACGGCCTGATTGTATTTCGCGCGCAGGCTGCCTTCCCCGCCGGTAAACACGTTGCGCACGATCCAGACCCTGTGCCGCACGTGATCGAACACGACGAGGCCGAGAAAAAACATCATCACGGCGTCGTCCATCCCAACGTCGTCGCGTGTCGTGTCCGGGATGCGTTCGATGAGCCGCACCATGTCATAGGCAAAATATCCGATCGCGCCCGCGACGAGCGGCGGCAGGCCCGGCACGCGCACGGGGCGATACCGCTCCACGCGGTTGCGCAGGTAATCGAGCGGGTTCACCTGCACCCAGGACGTGCGGCTATCGCTTTCGAGAACGCAGGCGCCGTTGACATAGCGGAACACTTCGCTCGGGTTCGCGCCCACGAACGTGTACCGCGCGATCTTTTCCCCGCCCTCGACACTTTCGAGCAGGCAGGCGTACCGCGCGTTTTGCGCCAGCCGCAGATACGCGGAAACCGGCGTGAGCGTGTCGGCCGTGAAGGTGTCGTACACGGGAACGAGATTCCCTTCCCGCGCCAGCTTGCAGAAGGATTTGAAGTCAGGCTGTATCATAAATTTTTCGGCGATTCCCGCGCGATTCTCCGGCGCTGCACGTCACGAGCGGCGCGCTTTGAATTTTTCTTCCCGATCGAGCGCCGACACCACTGCGCGGCGCATGGCGCTTTCCGGCGCGCGCTCGCCCGTCCAAATTTCGTATTGCGCGAAACCCTGCGCAAGAAACATTTCCACGCCGGAAATAATCTCGATGCCCTTTCGCCGCGCCAGCTGCAACAATTCCGTTTCCCGCGGAAGGTAGACCATGTCCATGACGATTCGGCAATTCAGCTCCGCGCTCGCGAGCGGAGAGCCGCCATGCGGGCCTGCCCGTCCGGCAGATGGGTGCATCCCGATGGGCGTGCAATTCACAATCGCGTCGAAAAATTCATGTGCCAGGTCGGCGCGCGCCACGACCTGCCCTCCGGCGGCGCGAGCCAGCGCGCGGGCGCGTTCCGGTCGCCGCGCGCAAATACATACGATCGAGCCCGCCTGCGCCAGCGCGAACGCAGCCGCCCTCGCCGCGCCTCCCGCGCCAAACAGCAGCACGCGGCTCCCCGCGAGGCGCATCCGTTTCTCCAGGCTGCGCAGGACTCCGACGTAGTCTGTATTGTACCCGTACAACCGCCCGCCACCACGCACGACAACGGTGTTGACCGCTCCAATGCGCGCGGCCAGCGGATCGCAGTCGTCCAGAAAACGCGGAATCGTTTCCTTGTGCGGAATCGTGACCGCGAGGCCCGCGACTCCAAATCCCCCCATCGCGCCCAGAAATTCTCGAAGATTCCGAACGAGAAACGGGACAAATACCGCGTCGAATTGGCGCGCGCAAAAAGCAGTGTTGTGCAGCAAGGGCGAGAGCGAATGCCCAATCGGATCGCCAATCACGCCGTACACGCGGGTGCGGCGCGTGATCTGCGCGGCCCGGTACAGGCCGATCATCGCATCCAGAGAAAGCTGGCCGGGCGCCGTGGCCTGTTCCACCGCTGCATACGCCAGCGCGCTGCCCATGCGCAGCGACAGGACGCGTCCCGCAAGTCCGAATTCTCCCATCGGGATCACGACCGCATCGCGGCGGCCGCGGGCCAATTCGCAGATGCGCAAGCTGTCAGAAACGGAATGACATTGCGCTGCGATCTTAGTCGCTTGTCCGCCCGCGCGCTCCAGCCGGCGAATCATTCCTGTGAGGCTTCGCGGCGTTCGCCGGAAATCGTGATGCGACACCATTACACGCGCGGGAGAGAGCGCTCGCGTAAGTTCACCCCGGGCAACATGCTTCGCCGTTTCGATTTCAACATCGCACCAGTCGCAGCCGGAGCGGGCCGCTTGCGCCAGGATCTCAATTTGTTCTTCCCGGGTGCCTTGAAACAGCCCTCCCCCTTCTTTCCGCCGGCACGTGGCAATCAGTATGGCGCGCGGGCGTTTACGGCCAAGCCAGGAAAGGAAATCTTCCCGCTCCTTCGCGCTGCAAAGATAATCTAGGCGCAATTCCAGCGTGCGCGTCTTGCGCAGGCCCAGACGGACCTGCGACCTCATCTCTCTCGCCGTTCCAGCGGCGACGACACCGCACATGCGATCTTTTCCGAAGAGACCCTTCAAGCGCCCTTCACCCCCAAATCTAAACTTTAGGCTTCTATCACGCGGGTTACAAATGTGTAAAGCGCCCCCCGACGATTTCTTGACGGTCTATCGGGCCAGTGCTACGGTTGATGAGCAGTCTTATCCAGTGTAGGGATGTGTCAAGTTGCCATCGCAAGGAGCAGTTTTCATGGACAAGAAAATTAGCTATCGCATTCTAACTAAAGTGCTTAGAGTGGGACTGGGCCTTGTGATTTCCGCTGGAATTGCCAAAGCGCAGGCGATCCCGCGGAACACCCCCTCTCCGGAGCAAGTGTATTGTTCCGGTGTGGTGACGGACCAGCCGGTTCCGCATGATTCCTACGTGATTTCCGGTGAGAATTCCCGATACAAGACCACCTTCTCCCCGGGCGACTATGTCTACATCAACCGAGGTGGGGAACAAGGTGTAAAAGTCGGAGACGAATTCGAAGTGGTCCGGCCCATCAGCGATGCCATGGCAACGACAGTGTGGTTCAAGTATCAGGCCATGCTGAACAAGGCCATGGGCACCACATATTCGGATATCGGGCGGTTGCGCGTCCTGCACGTCGACGCCAAGACATCCACCGCCGTAATGGACCTCGGCTGTGAAATGATGCAGCGTGGCGACATTGTGCGCCCCTTTGTGGCCCGTCCGGCTCCTCAGTTCCACGCCGTGAAGCTTGATCCCTTCGCCGCGCCTTCGGGAAAGAAAACGGCCATGGTCGTCACCGCCAAGGATTATGATGTGCTCACCGGGACTGGCAGAATCGTCTACGTCAACCTGGGCAGCGCGCAGGGCGTTCGCGTCGGAGACTACTTCCGCATATTCCGTTATCAGGGAACGCACATCGAGACGGCCTATCAAGTCCAAGATATGGCCTACAAGGCGTTTGGCTACGGAAGCACTCCCGTCAAGTACGAGTGGGATAATCTTCCGCGCCAGGTGCTGGGCGAAGGAATCGTCCTGCGCACCGGGCCCAATTCCTCTACCGTCATGGTGACAGATGCGCGAGTTGACATCTACGTCGGCGATTACGTGGAAGTGGAATAGCTTCGGCCAGAGTTTCCTTTCGCAATCCGCACGGAAGAAAATAAGGATCTGATTCGCGAGGCGAATCGGATCCTTTTTCGTTTTTATTGCTTTCGCGGGAAGAAAATCTTGAAGGTGCGGATAGTGAGAAAAAAGTCAGCGAGGGACCGGTTTTCGTAGCAAAGCCACTCTTGGCTGTGTGGTTTTTCCAGCAATCGCCAAAGGCGCACAGCCAGGAGTAGCTGTGCTACAAGATCCGCCTTCGAATTTACGATTCGGAAATTATCCGCTGTCTCTTCTCCGAATAAACTTCCGCGGTGAAACCAAACACCAGCGTCGCGTGATCGCGCCAGGCATCCCGCGCCAAGCCTGCTTTGATGCAGGTTTCCTCGAGAAGCCGCCGGCCGGACCATTTTCGTTCGGTGGCGACTTGCGGAAGCAGAAGTCCCTTGGAGGACTCGCGCACCACCATAAGCCCATGTTGTCCCGCAACAATCGCTTCGGGAAGAATGCGTTCCAGCGCGGTCAAAACGGAGATTTCGATTTCCAGGCTGGCGACCTCCTCACGGCCAATCGGAGGGAAACGCAAATCGTACAACGCCGCGTTGATTGCGGACCGGACGACCACGTCCGCGAGCAGGCCGGGACTCTCGACTTGTCCCACGCAGCCGCGCAAAATTCCGCCGCAATATAAGCTGACAAATGCTCCTCTGGGTTCGGAAAGTACCGCAGGGTAAGGCGGGATGTCAGGGAGACGTTTTTCGAGGATGACGCTGGAAATCGCGCGCCGGGCAATCTCCACCAGCGCCTGCCAATCGCTACTGGACAGTCGGGACATCCTGAGCGTTCTTGCGCCGTTCGAGAATTCTCAGGTGACGCCGTTGCTTCACGCTGCCGTCGACACGGCCCCAAAACTTTTGAAAATATTGAAACGCGGAAACCACCGCGCTGCCAACGACCAGCCACAGCAGCAGCACTCCGAGCGGCCGAATGATGGCGTGCTTGGCCGCCAGAATCACCGCGCACACGGCGATCACTTGCAGAACCATTTTCGTTTTGCCGAGCGCCGAAGCTGGAATCGTAAACCCTTCGGCGGAAGCGATGTTGCGTAACCCGAGAACCACGATCTCACGCCCGATGATAATCACCGCCATCCAGCCGGGCACCAAGTGCATTTCCACCAGGGAAATAAATGCGGCGGACATCAGAAGCTTGTCGGCGATGGGATCGAGCAGAATTCCGAGCGTCGTGATTTCGCTTCGACGGCGCGCATAATACCCGTCCGCCCAATCCGTGGCCGCGGCCGCCAGAAGAATGAGCACGCCCCACTCGGCAAAATTAATGGTCACTCCCAAGAATCCAATATTAGGCTCGCGGGTCAAAAGGATAACGACAAGTACTGGGATAAAGAAGATGCGAAGAATCGTCAGGCTGTTTGGCAGGTTCATGACACACCCAGGCAACTCCCCGCTCCTATTTGGATGTACCCGCCCAGTTGCAAGGCGTAAGCCACTATAGTCGCACCGGTGCGGGCAGTCAACGATTGCTCAAAATGAGTTCCAGGACTCAGAAAAAGGCTGAATTCCACGCGGGACAGTCGCAACCAAAGTCGTATACTCATAGACAACATGCAGCCGCAAGGCTGTGCAAATCATGGCTTTACAACCAATCGCTTGGAGAAGGGGCAAAATGCTGAATGATTCAGCATATATGCTTGCAACCTATTTAAAATAATGTAGTTATGGATACTGGAAGCGATTAGTCCCACCTTTCCGTTGAGATGCTTTCCGCGCTGACCCTGACTAGGGAAAATGATTTCCACAGACATTTCCACAATGGGGCGTCACTTCATTGACGCGTCGCAACCTCAAATACGCGCGGATTTCCTTGATTCTTGAGGGTTTTTTTGCGATTCCCGCTATCGGGACTGAGTGTAAATTTTCTGGAATTTAGATTGGAGAAATGCATCAGGCGAGCGTTGGCTCAGGACCGATTCTCAATTGCCGTGCCACGGATTCGGGAATTTCCGCCTCGATGGCCATGGCCGAGTCTTGCACTTCCGAATGCAATACGCGGCCCAAGGCGTGCACGAGGGCAATCGCGCGGCCATTTGAAAGCGGAATCGTGAAATGCAAATGCAGCACGGGATCGACAGGCATCGCCTCATCGATGTGGGACAGTAAGGCTTCCAACCCTTCGCCGGTGAGCCCGGAGACGCGCGAGGAATTGTGATTGCCATTCACGGCCGCTGCCTGTTCCGGCGTGAGCCGATCGATTTTGTTGAGCACGTGCAGACGCGGCCGGTCCGCGACGCCCAATTCTTTTAGAATTTTTTCTACTTCGGCGTCCTGCTCGGTGTGATGCGGATTCGAGATGTCCGTCACCAGGAGAATCAGCGCCGACTCCTGGACTTCCTCCAGAGTGGCGCGAAACGCGGCGATCAATCCCGGCGGAAGGTCGCGAATGAATCCGACGGTATCGGACAGGAGCACGCGCCGGTTCGACGGGAGGCGCACGGCGCGCACGGTCGGGTCGAGCGTAGCGAACATCTTTGACGAGACGAGCACGCCGGCGCGGCTCAGCGAATTGAAGAGCGTCGATTTCCCTGCATTGGTGTACCCCACGAGAGCAACGGTTCCGAGCGGGACGGCCTGGCGCGTCTCGCGCCGCAGCGAACGCTGCTTGCGGATGGCTTCGATGGCCCGCGAGATTTTTGCCACGCGTTCGCGAATGCGCCTGCGGTCGGTTTCGAGTTTTTGCTCGCCGGGGCCGCGCGTCCCGATTCCGCCGGCCTGCCTGGAGAGTTCTTTGGCGCTTCCGGCGAGCCGTGGCAACGCATAATTCAACTGGGCGAGCTCGACCTGCAATTGCCCTTCGCGGCTTCGCGCGTGGCGAGCAAAAATATCCAGGATCAACTGCGTGCGGTCAATCACGCGGCATTCGGTGCCATTTTCGAGATTGCGGAGCTGTGTTGGCGTCAGATTGCGGTCAAACACGATGAGGGGCGCGTTGTGCAAATGCGCTTCGATTTTCACTTCCTCGATCTTGCCGCGCCCGATCACGGTGGCGGGGTCGATCTTGTCGCGCATCTGAAAAATGCTACCGGCAACTTGCGCACCCGCGCTGCGAGCGAGCTCCGCCAGCTCGTCGAGCGACGCGCGTTCGGCATCGCCCGCATCAATCCCCGGCACGTGCGAGGCTCGCTTCAGACCCACACCTACCAGGTACACGCGCTCGTGGCTTTCTGTCGGACGTGTAGTCTTCATTCGGCGTTAACGGCGGACACAAACCGCAGGCGGGGGGCACGCGTCGATTGGGAAAACCTCACAATGTAATTATACACCCGAGAGAGAATCGCAACTAGGCCGCGACTCCGGATTGTGATTGTCCCGCCACCAACTGCTCGGCGGCAGCAACAATTGCAGGATCATCCCCAAAGCCGGGGAGCCAATGCACGAGGGGCTCCTTGCGGAACCACGTGACTTGGCGCTTGGCGTAGCGGCGGGTGGCCTGAGTGATGGCTTTCGTGGCGGCCGCCAGAGTGACGGTGCCTTCGAGGTGCGCATTCAATTCGCTGTATCCGATGAAATCGAAAGGCTTTGAATTTTGCGGGACGCCGTTGCGGACTAGCGTTGCAACTTCATCGAGCCAGCCTCGTTCGAGCATGGTGCGCGTGCGCCGCTCGATGCGGTCGTACAACGCGGCGCGCGGGGGCTGAAGGCCGATCTTGATCGGACGGTAGCCTTCGAGCGGCGTGCGGCCCGACCGGTGAATTTCCGAGAGCGGGCGCCCCGTGAGCAAACAAACTTCAATCGCGCGAATCATCTTCGGGCGGTCGCGAGAACCGATCCGCAACGCAGCTTCCGGGTCGAGCCGCCGCAAGACGCGATGCAAATATTGCAAGCTGTGGGCGTTGGCGCCGGCTTCCAGGCGCGCGCGCAATTCTTCCGAGCGCGCCGGGGCGTCGGCGAGGCCTTCGAGCAGGGCGCGCAGGTACAACCCTGTCCCCACGGTCAGAATGGGCAGTCGCGCACGCTGACGCAAGTCTTGCAGGACGGCAACCGCCCGCGCCTGGTACTCGCCCGCCGTGAAGGGGAAACTCGGGTCCACCAGGTCCAGCAAGTGATGCGGAACCCCGCCGCGCTCCTCGATCGTGGGCTTGGACGTGCCAATATCGAATCCACGGTAGACTTGCGTGGAATCGCAGGCTAGCACATCGCCCTTCAACTTGCGGGCCAGCGCCACGGCGAGGGAGGATTTGCCGGATGCCGTGGGCCCCACAATGGCGACGAGCGGACGCGAGTCGCGCCCCGCTATGGCAGGTTCTTCGAATTGATCCGGCGTTAGTTTCGGAGCAGCACTCATCAGAGGTATTTCCAGTACCGAATGACCAGATAAATCAAACACAGCAGCGCCAGCAATAGGAACCCCGCTACTTGTGTGCGGGAGGGCTTCACTGGGCAGTCTGTGAGTTCAGGGGGATATTATACAGGAAAATGAACCTCAGCTCGATATAGGGGCCGCTGAAGGCAGATGGCAGCGGTTCGAACGGGGTCGAAGCCCGAATCGAGGACATCGCTGCGCGATCCAGGGGTTCCTTGCCGGAACTCCCCATCATCACGGGCTCCTGCTCCGGCACAACGCCATTCTGCATGATGCGGAATTGCAGGACGACCTTTCCTTGATCCCCCAGGCGCGCGGATTCCGGCATCACGGAGTACCAGTTACGTTTTACTTCGGCCAGCACGCGATTAATATAGGTGCTGAAATCGACGCCCTCAGTCGGCGTGAGTATTGTCACCGCATTGCCTGCAAAGCCTTGCCCCCCTCCCCCTCTGCCGCCGCCACCCCCGGGAGATCCCCTACCAATCGGTCCTCCCGAGGCGACGCTCTCTGACCCGCCGCCCTTCATCGCCTCTTGCATGGATTCCTGCAACGCCTTGCCCGGAGAAAACCGTGGCAGCACCAGACTGGATGGAGCATCGGGAGGAGGAGTTTGCGGCCGGATGGGGCTCTCGGCTGGATGCGGCTGAGATAGGGGAGCGGCCGGCGAGGGCTTCGGAGGTGCCGGAGCCTCCCGCACCGGCTCGGGAGGCGCAAGAGCAGGAGCGGGCGGCGCTTCGCGCGGGGGCGCGAGTTGCCGCAACAGGCGCGGATCAACCTTCACCACTGGAGTTTTTGGCCGGGGCGCCGACGGTTCCGTGGCGAATCGATTGAGATCCGAAGGAATATAGAGATTGGTGATGTTGCGCGCGATTTCCGCATCGGTGGGCGGGTGGTACGGAAAAATTTTCGGCGCGAGCAGGATCAGCAGAATCACCACAAAGTGAAACGCAATCGAGGCGAACCGCGCCACGGCGTTCCAGGCCTCCGAGCGGTCCACCGCCGGCTTGGTCATCAGATTGACTTCGCCGGTGGTAAGAACGTCCGGATCGAGGACGTCGGGCAAATCTTGAATGGCAACGATCTGCTTCGGCTCCAGCTTGGCCGCGTGCGCGTCTTTGGGAACGGCCACGCGCGAATCCAGGATCGTCAGCGGCACATAGTTGGGCGTCTTGCTGACCGCATCGAGCGGGGTGTTGGGCATGTCGCGCGGAACAACGACGGCGTCGCCAAGCACCTCCAGCTTGAAATAGGAAGGAATCGACGAGTGAGGATCCAGCTCAAATTGCGGCAGGTCCGAAGGCACCAGCGTGCGCGAATCTAGGTCTGAGCTCAATCGCCGCGGCGGCGCGTCTGTGGGAGACACGACCGGCCGGGCGTTCTTCGGAACTAGAATCCTCGGGATCATGGATTTGCCTGCGGGGTAGCAAAGGCACCCAGTTGGACGCGCCGGCCGTGCTCCAGGATGCCTGCCATGACCTGGTCGGCGAGCGCCAGGGCGCGCCGGCCGGCCGCCCCATCCACTACAGGTGTGCGGCGCGTCCGCACGGATTCCAGGAACGCGCGCAATTCGCCTCGGAGGGGCTCTTCCCGCTCGGCAGGAAGCGTCGCAAAATCAAACTTGGGCTGCGGACCCGGCTCGGCCACTCGCACTCGAAGCGCATCCTGGCGCGTGAAATCCACGGAAATATATTCGTGCTGCTGGAAGAAGCGCATCTTCCGCACCCGCTCGGTGGAAACGCGGCTGGCCGTGACGTTGGCAACCGCGCCGGTCTCGAAATCCAGGCGGGCGTGGGCGATGTCCACTTTGTCGGTCAGAACGGGGATTCCGATGGCCTTGATGTCCACCACGGGCGCGTCAACCATTGCGAGCAGAATGTCCAGGTCGTGAATCATGACATCATACACCACATCAATATCGAGGCTGCGCGGCGTGAAGACGCCGAGGCGATGAACTTCAAAGTAAAGCGGACGGTTCAGTACAGGCATCACCGCGACGATCGCGGGATTAAATCGCTCCAGGTGCCCGACTTGCAGGATGCGTCCAGCGCGCGACGCTGCGGTGAGCAATTCATCCGCTTCCGCCAGCGAGGCCGCCATCGGCTTTTCGACCAGCGCATCGATGCCGAGTTCGAGCAAACGGCAGCCGACGCGCGCGTGCTCGACAGTGGGCACAGCCACGCTCGCGGCGTCCACATGGCCGGCAAGCGATTCGATATCCGGGAATACTTTTGTCGAAAATTCGGCGGCGATTTTCTCGGCGCGATCGGCGCTGGCATCCACGATGCCGACGAGTTCCGCATCGGCGAGCTCGCGGTATACGCGCGCATGATTCCGCCCGAAATCCCCGGCGCCCACAACCGCAACGCGGACTTTTCGGCCACCCTGAATTCCCTGACTCACAACTTCCCCTGTTTCGCCGGCCGTTCCGCCCCTCCGATGGCCTCCAGCGGAAATGCTTCGATTGCGATTCCGGCGGCGTCGGCGGCTTCGATGACGCGCGCCCGGTCGAACAGCAGCGTGCGGCCCGCGTCCATCCCCAGCGCGGTGACCCGGCAACGCTGCATGACTTCGACGGTTTTGAGGCCCACGACGGGTACATCGAATCGCATGTCCTGCCGCGGCTTGCTCACCTTGACCACGACCAGCGAGCCTCCGTCCGCAATGCGCGCGGCGCGCTCGATGGTTTCGTCCGTGCCCTCCATGGCTTCGACGGCCACGCAGGCGCGGTCGCGAATCACCACCGTCTGGCCAAGATCGAGTCCCGCAATCTGCCGCGCGATTTCCCGACCGTAGGAAATATCCTCCGCTTCTTGCTCATTCGGCGCGCGGCGCGTTAGAACGCCCGGGGCGGGAACCAGCGGCTTCAAAAACGAGGTCGAGTCCACCAGTTGAACTCCTTCCGATTCCAAGACGCGCGCGACGGCCCCGATCAGTGAATCAGTATTTTTCAGCGGCAGCGAAAGCAGAAGCTTCGCCAGTTTCCAGTCCGGCCGAATGGAGCTGAAGATCTTGTTGTGCTTCACTTGTCCGGCCATCACGGCGCGCGTGACGCCTTCCTCATGCAGCAATTCCAGCGTGCGAGACAGCTCGCCCAGGCTGACCCAATGCAAACGGGATGTGACTTTTTCGAGGTCCGGGGAAGCCTCTTCGCGAATGGCGATCACGGCCATTTCAATTCCCTGATCGCGTGCCGCTTGCAAAACGAGAAATGGAAATTGTCCGTTGCCGGCAATCAAGCCCCATCCGGCGGCATCTGGGATAGCCGATGATTGCATAGACATGGAAGAATTCACTTGTGGAGGCCGCGCTCTGCCGATTCGATAAATTCCACGAGTTCCCGGACATCGGGCGAACCGTTCAGTTGCGCGCGAATCTGTTCGAGGGCCTGCGTGGTGTTGAGTTTGGAGCGGAGCAGCAGGCGAAAGGCGCTCTCGATGGTTTCCAGGCGCGCGCGATCGAACCCGCGCCGCTCGAGGCCCACGGTGTTCACGCCGTAGCATTTCGTTTCGCGCTCGGTGACCACGCGCGAAAACGGCGGCACGTCCTGCGTGATGACGGTGCAGGCGCCGATGTAAGCGTAGCGGCCCACGCGGCAAAATTGATGAACTGGACTGAACGCTCCGACGTTCACATAATCTTCCACCACTACGTGGCCGGCCAGCGTCGCGCCATTCGCAAACACGGTAGAGCTGCCGACGATGCAATCGTGGGCCACGTGAGAGTACGCCATGAAGAGATTGTCGTTGCCGATCCGGGTGACGCCGCCGCCACCGGTCGTGCCGCGGCTTACGGTGCAGAATTCGCGAAACCGGTTGGCGTCGCCAATGATCAATTCGGTGTGCTCGCCGCCGAATTTCAGATCCTGAGGATCGCCGCCCACCGAACAGAATGAATCGAAAACGTTCTTGCGTCCGATGCGCGCGGGCCCACGCACAACGGCATGTGGCTCGAGGACGCAATCGTCACCGAGCTCGACGCCATCGCCCACGACGGCGAACGCGCCGATCCGGACATTTTGTCCCAAGCGCGCGCTCGCGGAAACAATCGCGCGGGAATCAACTTCACTCATCGCGCACACCAACGGTATCGTCCGCGGTGGAGTCGCTCGGCACCGCCTCGGACTCGCGGTCGACCAGCATGCAGCGCAGGATGGCTTCCGCGGCGACATCGCCATTTACAGTTGCCACTGCCTGCAGCTTGCAAAATACTTTTTTCCACTTCAGCACTGTTACCTCGATGCGCAACTGATCTCCGGGCACGACCGGCCGGCGGAAACGAGCCTCATCCACGGCGGCGAGATAAAACAACTTCTTGTCTCTCTCCGGGATTTCCGAAAGCAACAGAAGGCCGCCGGTCTGGGCCATGGACTCAATGATCAGAACTCCCGGCATGACAGGCTTTCCCGGGAAGTGCCCTTGAAAATAACCCTCGTTGATGGAAATATTTTTCAGGCTGACGATGCGCTTGAGCCGTTCGATTTCGAGAACGGTATCCACCAGCAGAAATGGATAGCGGTGCGGCAGAATTTTCTGGATGCCCGCGTTGTCGAGAATCATTTCATCGCCTCAATTTTCCCGGCGGGCTGCCCAAGAGCATGGCCCGCGCCCGCATTGGGCCGGATACGTGTGCGGCCTGCAGCCGATTTCCGGCAGGATGTAAGTGTAGCCTATACAGCGGAATTATATGCGAAACGTGGCGCAGGCTTCCAGCCTGTGGGTTTTAGACCTTGCAAGGACTAACCCCCACAGGCTGGAAGCCTGCGCCACATAATATATGAGAAATTCGCTCAGGGCTGAGGCTGAACGAGGGCAATGTTGCTCTGCGATTGGGCCAACTTGCCCTGCGCGGATTCTCGAAGGGCTTTGGCTCTGGCGCTCGCCGGGCCGTCCGGAGCAAGCTTGAGGTACTCGTCCAAGTCGTTGACGATGGATTTGTAATCTTCTTCGCGGCTTTGGATGTCAGCAAGCAAGAGATAAGCCTCAGGGAAATCCGTCTTCCGGCGAAGCGCTTCGCGGACACTGTTCTCGGCTTCCACCAACCGGTTCAAACCGAACAACGCCAGAGCCAAATAATAATGGCCCGTACGGGATTCCGGATCCAGATCCAAACCCTTGCGGATCACTGACTCGGCCTCGGCGAATTTTTCCCGATCGTCCAGAATCGCGCCCAGAGCGAGTAGCGGGTGCGCATACTGGCCGCCGCTCACGTCGATGGACTTCCGAAACGCCTGCTCCGCTTCCGGAAGGCGCCATAATTTCAGGTCCGCCGCCCCCATCCTGTCGTAGGCCTCGAAATAGCCCGCATATTCCTGGATCGCGCGCTGGAAGTGCGCCAAGCTTCCCGCTGCGTCTTTTTTTGCAAGGAGTTCGATGCCCTGCTCGAAGGCGTGAAGGGCTTTCGGTGGAATACTCAGTTCCCTGACGGAAACGGCATAGCCGGGGTGCTGAGATTGGGCGCTCGAATAGAGCGGCACGCACATGCATGCAAGAAGCAGCCAACTTGTCCGGACCTTTGTTCTCATGGCGTCAAGGCCAACGGCGGAATTGTTCGTCAGCAACCTCCGACCTTTAACAGGATTTTAACCTGTTTGTAACTAGATTGTAATAATCATGTGTCGGTTTCGATAAGGAGATTTGGTTCCGTTCCCTTCCACGCTCAAGAATCTATTCCCAACGGCGCCGTATGGAATGATCTGCGCAACGCGCCGGCCTGCAAACGAAGTTGCCCCTTGCCGGGTGCGTTGTTAGCATAGCGGCGCGATGAAGGCGTTTTCCCGGATATCGCCGCCCGTGGAGTGGCTGCGGCCGCGTGAAGCGGCGATGACGCGGCTTCTTGAGCAATTTGTGCGCGCGGAGTCACCTAGCTTTGACAAAGCTGCCGTGGACCGCTTCGGCAGAATCGTTGCGGCGGAGTGGAAGCGGCGCGGAACCAGGGTCACGCTGGTGCGGCAGCGGGAGCGAGGAAACCACGTCCGGGCGGAGTGGAATCCGCCAGGAAAACGCGTCAGGGGGCAGATCCTCGTACTGGGCCACTTGGATACGGTGTACGGTCTGGGGACGCTGGCCGGGATGCCGTTTCGAGTTTCGCGAGGGCGCGCGTATGGACCGGGCGCATTTGACATGAAGGGCGGGCTGGTGATCGCCCTCTTTGCCGTCGACGCATTGACTGCAACAGGCCGGTGGCCTCAAAAGCGAATCGTTTTTTTGTGGACGAGTGATGAGGAAATCGGAAGCGGGACATCGCGAGCTTTGATCGAACGCGAAGCGCAGCGCTGCGATGCGGTGCTTGTCCTCGAGCCCGCTGCGGGACTCGATGGCCGCGTGAAAACGGGCCGCAAAGGCGTCGGTGAGATCGAAATCGTCGCCACGGGACGCGCGGCGCACGCGGGCCTGAATCCTGAAGACGGCATCAACGCAATCGAGGAAATCGCGCTTCAAATTGCGCGCATCTCACCCTGGAACCGGCCAAGCCGCGGGATCACGGTGAATGCCGGAGTGATCGAAGGTGGGACGCGCACCAACGTGATTCCCGAGAGTGCTCGGGTCCTAGTGGATGTGCGTGCAGTGCGCGGCGGTGACATGCGCGCTCTCGAGCGGAAATTCCGCGCGCTGCAGCCAATCCTGCGTGGAGCAAAGCTGCAAATTCGCGGCGGGTTCAACCGTCCGCCCATGGAGCGGAAAAGCAGCGCCGCGCTGTATGCCAAGGCGCGGGCCCTGGCAAAAGAGATTGGATTCACGCTTGACGAAGCCTACGTCGGCGGCGGATCGGACGGAAATTTTACGGCAGCGCTGGGCGTTCCGACGCTCGATGGCCTGGGCGCCGTCGGCGAGGGCGCGCACAGCCCGAACGAAAACATAGTGATCCGCGCGCTAGCTGAGCGCGCTGCGCTGCTTGCGTCTCTATTGGCCACAATTTGAAGAAGCCCTACTCGTAAGCCTTGCGGAGATACTGCGCGGTGGAAAGCATCAATTCCGAATAATCCTCATGAAGAACGGCGCGAGCGGCGTCTTCCGCGGACGAACCTGCGGCGATGTGCTCGAGAATTCTTTCCAGGTCATCCATGCCATCGACGGTGACGATCTCCTCCACCACCGCGAGCGACCAGGCGTAGGCATTGGACGCCGCGTCCCTCGGCAGATTCAGCCACGAGGTTTCGTAAGAGAGAAGAGAAAATTCCATGTGGCTCTCGTACGCCGCGGAAAGTGTTCCAGCATTGACCCGGCTGCGTTTTCCTTCCATGTATTGCGCGATGCCCTCCTGCAGCCAGACGGGGCATCGCCCGCCAGTCCTCTGGCCGACGAAACTGTGCGTCAGTTCGTGCTTCAGGACGCGCGCCAATTCATCAGTCATGCTGATGAGGCCCTCGACCGGCACGCGGATGCGGCCGTCGTTGAGCGCTCCCGACCAGCTCGGCGCACGCGTGATGTCCATGAACGTCTGATTGGTGTACAGGATCACGCCGATGGGCTCGGGAGGATCGTAGTTCAGAGTCGCGGAAATCTCCTGGTACTCGGACTCGAGAGTTTTGAGAACTTGTTCAGCGAGTTCCGGTGCGGCCCCGCCGTTGTATTTGAGCCGAAAATGCAGCGTCTCGCCTTCGTGATACTCGGCCTCCTCCTGGGCATCGCGCTCGGCCTTTTCGAGCGCGTGCTGGGTCTCCTCATCGGGCTTGAGCTCCATGGCATGCTTCCATTCCGTGACCGCGTCGGCGGCGCGGTTCAACCCGTAATAGGCCCAGCCGGATAGCTTGGCGGCTTCGGCTGAGTCCGGATCGAGGCGGCGGGCGCGCTCCAGCAAATCCTTCGCCGCGGAGTACTCGCTCCGCCGCAAATGTAGGTAGGCGGCTTCCAGCAACAGAGCGGTGTTGTTGGGGTCGAAGCGGAGACCGACATTGTAGCGGTCCACTGCCCGTTCGAAATCGCCCACGCTGATTTCGAATTGCGCCGCGGCGCTTTCCGCGGCCACAACGCGGGCGACGATCGTCGGAGCGGGATTCGCAATCGCTTCGGATTCAAGTCTCGAAAGCAAGTCGCTGTCGATGGCACCGTCTCGCACGACCGCGCTTGCCGCGGTATCCTTGGAAGGGGCAGCCAGTTCGTTGGGCGGCGCAATGGGGAGGTTCGCGGCGCGATCCGCGGCGGTTCCCGCGGTGGAAATCGGCGAGGAATCGTCATGGACGACTCGGTCGACGATGGAAAGAGGAAAGCTCAGCCGCCCGGCGGGAGTTTCGTAGCTCACCTGGCCGTTTTCCTGAACCACGTGCGTGGCGGTGATCTTTCTGCCGTTCTTCAGAAAAATCGTATCGGCGAATACACCACCGGGAATGGCTGAGGCAAGGCATAAGACCGCGAAGAACCGAAGGGAATGCGCTGCGGGAGACCGCATAACGTCATTTTACCAAGAAGGGTTGGCGGCGCCCGGCGCACGTTGCGGTTTGATGCCCAATCCAGCTACAGACGATTTTAGACGTTGCCCAAACTGTGCCTATGCAAGAGGGCCGCGTTCTTCCGGCTTCGAAGAGATGTGAATAAATCCTTCAGGTGAGCCGGGAATCCAAGCATAGCCACAAAAAAAGGCGGCCAATTTGGGCCGCCCTGATATTCCGTAAGTTTTTCTTGGTAGATTTTTTCGAGCGCAGGGCTGCGGTTGCCCCTGGCCAGCTCGCCGTCAAGGTGCGGCTGGGCTGACGAGAGCGCGCCAAATGACGACGCCAGCCACCGCTCCGATGACCGGGATCGCGATCCAGAGGAAGCGATTGCGCGCGGTCGCACGCGGAGACTGCGGATTTGGATCCGGTTCAGGAGCTTCGGCTTCCACTTCCAGCCGGTAGGAGCTGCCAGCTTCCAAGGTCTTTACCTCGTCGCCCATGCTGACTTCCAGCGTCCCGCGTGTGCTGGTCAAAACTAATTCGGTCGGGCTGATCATGCTGATCTGGCCGGAGGTGGGCTGCGCGTTCAAGGGGCGAATTTTTGCCCCGTCCGCGATCACCTGGAAAGTCTGCCCCGCTAACGAGGAAACGATCACGGTTCCATTGTCCAGGTTTGCCGAAAACCCGTTCGGGAAGGCATGCACATCGGCGACGGTGTTCTGCCGCAAGACCATTTGTCCGGTTCCGAGCCGGACCCGAAGGGTGGAATTGGGCGGAGTCTGGAGGCGATCGCCGTCATAAATCGTCGCGCCGCTGGTGGATACGCCCGCGCCTACATTGCCATTCTCTGCGGCCACAACAACCCCCAAGGGAGCTGAGGGCGAAGTTGCAGGCGCTGCCATTACCGGCGCTCCAATCAACACAAAACTTAGAATTGCGATCAAAATAGCGGTACAAAATATGCGCACGTAATCCTCCACGAGGGCTCGCGCTATAAGGGTAGGAAGAAGGACAGAACGTGTCAAACACGGGAATCATTCTGGACACGTAAAATACACCCCCCTCAAGAGCCACCAGGGTAGAGGGGAGAAAGTACAAAGAATCAACCGCTTCCGGGTTTTCCCAGCCCTATCGTGGAGCCGTTCTGGGGGCCTATATTGGCACATCCCGGATCGATTGAAGTTTCGCCAGAGTTTCGCTTTTAGGGTCTAAGCAGTGCTGTTGTCTGCCGGGGCGGGGATGCCCACGGTCTAGTTAAGCATGAAATGACGTGCGGCGTTTTGGATGCGCCCTCTTGATTGGAAAATCTGACGGGAACTTATGCGCAAATGGCGGGGGAGAATTGCGCGGAAATCATCCCAATGGCTCTGCCGACTCCTACGGGTGATTTGGGCTGACGACAGCGCGCCAAATAACGATACCTGTCACTACCCCAATGGCACCGATGGCAATCAGGATGAAATGATTTCGAGCTGTAGCAACTGGAGCCTGCCGTTTTTGTTGCGGATCCGCCTCTTCGGATTCCACTTCCATCTTGTAGCTGCTGCCGGCCTCAACCGTCTTGACTTCATCGCCCATCGTGACCAGGAGGGCCCCACGGGTGCTCGTCAAGATCACTTCGGTCGGACTAATTTTGGAAATTTGAGCGGAGGTCGGGTGGGTACTCGCGGGGCTAATGGTCGCGCCGTCCGCGAGCAATTGGAAGGTCTGTCCCTCCGATGAGGAAACAGAGACGCTTCCAACGTCCAGGTCTGCTGAAAATCCATTGGGAATTGCGTGAACTTGGGTGGAGGTGCTCTTGTGCAAAAATATTTGGCCGGTCCCGAGCCGAACGCGCATCGTTCCGATGTCCTGGGTCACGAGGCGGTCGCCGTCGTAAATTGTCGCCCCACTGAAGGTAGCATCCACGCCCGCATTCGCGTTTTCAGCCGCCAGAACCACGCCGAGAGGAGCCGATGGTGTGCCCGGAGGAGCGGCCATCACAGGTGCTTGCAACAACATAACCCCGAAGATCGCAATCAAAATGGTGCCACAAATCTTGTGCACCGCCACCTCCTCCATCAATCAAGGTAAAAATAAGGGTGTGCTACGAATAAGTCAATAGGTATCTCACTGTAGAGATGGGATTACTGTGAAATTCCCGCTGCCTCCAGTGACGCATCCCTTATGGCTTTGAATTCAGCCCCCGGCTTCCATTCGGGCATGTGCGGGTCATTGGCAACGCGGTATCCAACCAGGAAGTAAAGCTGGGAATCCTGGACGGCCCCGCTCAGGTCCCAATCCGGCTGAATCTTGTCGGCGGGCTTGTGATACCTCTCTGCGGTAAATAATCGCCGCGCTTCGAGACCCCAGCCATCCGGCTTGCCGATAAAATCCACGCCAACCTCAGGGTCGAATGCGGGAACGCCGTTCTTGGCGAACTCGAAATGGTCGGACCGGTAGTAGAGACCTTTCTCGGGCTCGGGATCGAATTTAACGGCGCGGCCCTGTTCGGCCGCTACGGCCTCGACCACATCGTCTAGGGTGGAGGCTCCGCGGCCGATTTGCACGATGTCGCGGGTGAGCCCGTTTACGTTCATTCCGTCCATGTTGATGTCCAGCGCGGTGCGCGCGAGGGGATACAGAGGGTGCTCCGCGTAGTATCGCGACCCGAGCAGGCCTTGCTCTTCCGCGGTAACGGAGAGAAAAAGAATTGTGCGGCGCGGGGGCCTCGAGAGCGCTTTGTACGCGCGCGCCATTTCGAGAAGCGCGGCGGCGCCGGAAGCGTTGTCGACCGCGCCGTGATAAATTTTGTCGCCGTTCACTTCCGGTCCGATGCCGAAATGATCCCAGTGCGCCGTGTAAACGACGTACGTATTCTTCAGACCGGGATCGCTGCCTGTAAGTTTCGCAATTACATTGTGTGAATCGATCGTGTGCAGCGCGTTGTGGATGGCCAGCTTGGCGTGGATGCCGAGCGGGACAGGCTTAAAATCGCGGCGGGCGGCGGCAGCGATCAGCTTGTCGAGATCCTGTCCGGCGGCGCGAAACAATTTCGTGGCGAAGTCCGACGTAATCCAGCTTTCCACGGCGAGGCGCCCCATGTTTTTGTCGGGCGTGGCCAGGTCGAATTGCGTTCCGCTCCAGCTATTGCGCACCACTTCCCAGGGATAGCCGGCGCGGTCGGTCTGGTGAATGATGACGCATCCGGCGGCGCCCAACTGCGCGGCCTTTTCAAATTTGTAGGTCCACCGGCCGTAGTACGTCATGGCCGCGCCGCCGAATGTTTTGGGATCAAGCTTGGAGGGATCCGACGGATCGGGGACGGGCGGGTCGTTGATGAGTACGACGAGAATCTTGCCTTTTACGTCGGCGCCTTTGAAATCGTCCCACTGAAATTCCGGGGCCTGCACGCCGTAGCCGACGAAGACCATGTCGGCGTCGATCGCGGACTTTTCTGTGACGCGTTTGGACCACGCAACGAAATCGTCCTGAAATTTCGGTTCGAGGGTGCGCCCGTGCCCTGTGAGTGTGAGCTTCATGCCACTATCCGGAGTGATCCCGACGAGAGGAACGCTTTGCAAAAAAGTTCCATCCGGGTTGCCGGGTTCCAGCCCCCCCGAGCGAAACTGGTCCTCGACATATTTGATTGTGAGTTGCTCGCCCTTGGAGCCCGGCCCGCGCCCTTCAAATTCATCCGAGGAAAGAATACGGATATGGTTTAGCATGCGATCTCCCGAAAACGATGCCAGCGCCGCTGTCGGAGGACTCGGCCCGCGCGAGCAGCCGGAGAGCGCAGCCATTCCCGCGAGAGCAAAAATTGATATGAACGTGCGATGCGATTTCGCCGGCAACATGGGCTTCTCCATCACGGCGCGAACAGAAAAAATGGCCGCGCCGCTGCATCTTATCCCTCGCCCCCTTTAGTGACAATGCTGTGTAATTTGCAATCGTCGGGAAACGAGCACACAATTTGGTGCGAGGTGATTTGTGGCTTCCCTTCAGCCGGGACAAGCCGTGCGCGTGAATCTTGCCGGATTGCAGTCCGGAGGCGTTCTCTTTCACGCCGCCGTGACCGCCGCTGTTGGCCACATCGTGCGCCAAACTTCCGAGAATCCGCCGGCGTACCTGATCAAGCTGCTTTTCTCCTTTCGCGGAGTCACCGAGGTCGAAGTGCCGGAAGACCGCATTACGGCTGCGTGAAACCCTAACCGCAGCCGGTGAAATAATTGCTTCCTTCATCACCAAATATTCCGCTTGGGCAACGTCAACTCGCCGGAGTGAGTTAGAATACCGTGGCGCAAGGCGGCAGGCTGCGCACGAGGTCCACTTGATCCATCGGCTGATTTTTCATAACGACCGGATAGTTCCCGTTGAAGAGGCGCGTCTTTCGCCCGGCCAGGCCGGGCTCACGAACGGCTGGGGACTATTCACGACGATGCGAGTTTTTCAGGGCGAGGCTTTCGCTTACGAACGCCATTGGCGGCGGCTTGAAAAAGATGCGGGGCGCATCCGGCTGCCCTTTGCTTTCGATCCGGCGCAAGTGCGGCGGCACCTGGGCGAATTGCTGGCCGCCAATCAAGTGGTGGAAGGCACGGCACGAATCTACATGATCTATAACCGCGTCGGGTTCTGGCAGAGCGGCGAGCCAATGCCCGATGTGGACTTGATGATCTGCACTGCGGGACTTCCGGTGTATTCGGGGGAAGCGCGCCTGGGCGTGGCCGAAAACGCCCGCCACGCGGCCGCGCCGCTCGCGGGCGTGAAAACTACGGCGTGGCTGAACAACGTGTGGCACCTGGCGGAAGCGCAAAAGGCGGGCTGGACCGAAGTCATCTTGCTGAACGAGCGCGGCGAAGTGGCCGAGTGCACTTCCGCAAATATTTTTTGCGTGAAGGGCGACGCGGTTTTTACGCCGCCGCTTTCGTCGGGATGCCTGGAAGGCGTGACGCGCAGCGTGCTTCTGGAAATCGCTCCGCGCGCGGGCGTGCCGATGAGCGAAAAAACGCTGACGCTGGAGGACCTCTACGCCGCGGACGAAGTATTCATCACTTCCACTAATCGCAGCCTGCTGGGAGTGAGCGAAATTTCGAGGCACCGGTATTCCGTCGTGACGGGGCCGCTCGTGCAGAAACTCGAACGGGCGTTCGATACCAATATGCGCGAATACGTCGCGGCGCGAGGCTCTGCTGTTCGCGCGTGATTGGGTCTTGTAGCACAGCCACTCTTGGCTGTGTGATTTTTGCGGCACTTGCCAAGAGCACACAGCCAAGAGTGGCTGTGCTACTTATGCGGTTCCATGCCTTTGGCTTTCAGGACTGGCACAACTGCTGCTCCAGTAATGAACTGAATTAGCGCTTTGGCGCCATCTTTGTCCTGCGCGTTCGTTGCGATGCCGGCGGCGAAATTTATGTAGCTTTGAAAATCAGGCGGGATCGGGCCGACGAGATCCACTCCCGGAAAAAACTTAATCTCCGGAAGCAGCGAAATGACGAGTTCCGCCTTGCCTCCGGCGACGTTCATCTGAGGGCGTCCCGCCTCCGCATCGAGGATCAATTTGGATTTGACGGCGTCCGTGATTCCGAGGCGCGCAAACATATCGTAGGTGTGCGCCGCGCTAGCGCCGGTCGGATTGAAGCTGATGGATTTTGCGGCCAGCAGCGTGCGTTTCAAGGCATCGGGCGTGCTGATGTCGGGCTTCGGGACTCCGGCGCGAACGCCCATTCCCATTCCGGTGCGGGAAATTTCGGCACGTCCGGCGGCTGCGATTTTTCCCTGCTTGATCAAATCGTCCAGCACATCGGAGGTTAGGATGGCGGCATCGAATGGTTCGCCGGCCTGAATTTTGTCCCTCAGATTTTTCGAGGAATTAAATTGGGCCGCGAGTTTTCGTCCGGTTGCATGTTCGATTTGCGGGGTAAGTTCTTCCACGACGGTCTTCATGCCGTCCGAGACCATGACGCGAAGATCCGTGGTTTGCGCCGAAGCCCCGAGAGCAACTAGGCTAAATAGTCCGGCAGTCAGCGCCGGGATGGCCGCAACGAGCGTGATCGCAATGCTGAATTTCCTCTTCACAATTTCCTCCACGTTTTTCTTGCCCATATGTATCACAACAATCCTTTTCGGTGGAAAGGAAACCAGCGGATCGTCAGACGCGGGTATTCAGTGGCGCGGGCTTCAGCCTGCGGGGTTTAGTTGTGAGGAGATCGAGCCTTGGCGCAACTAAAAGCCACAGGCTAAAGCCTACGCCACTGAAACTCATCAATGTGAGAGACGCGTTTACAAAGGCTGATCAGGTCTGGCAATCGTCCGCCACATGTGAGCGACCGGACTGCCGTCATTTCCCAGCCCCTCTTTCGGCTGCTTGAAATGGCGTCCGATGATATCGATGAACGGCTCGATGGAAACCACGGCCTTCGGATCGAAGGCGTACAAGTCGTTCACCGTGACGAGGCGCGCGTCCATGTACCAGGGGTGCTTGCGAACCATCTGGTAGGTCGCTTCGATGTAGGGCGGGGGAACATAATCGGCGCCAAATAATTGCCGGTAAAGGTCAGGATACTCGTAACCGACGGACGGATCGGGATAATACCGCAGGGCCTGATGGTAGCGAATGGCGAAACTGACTTTTTCCGGGACGTGCGGCTCGAAGAGTTGGGCTCCCCACCAGCCGTGGTCGGTGCGAATAATTTCCTGAACCACGTCGTGAAGCAGGCAAGCCAGAATAATTTCTTCCTTCATGCCGTTCTTCATCGCCAGGCTGGCGCTTTGCAGGACGTGGTTGGACGTGTCCATGAAACGGAATTTGAAAAAATCAAATAGCGTTGGATTGGCGGGCATCGGCGGGAGCCTTCTTACATTTTCGCCCGTGCGCGGAACGTACATGAAACCGACACCCTCGCGGTATTTCCGCGTTTCGATTTGCGCCTCGACCTCGGCAGCGGTGGGATATTTCTCGGGTTTTATTTGGTCCCACGCGGGATCGCCCGTTTTCGCCCGGTTCAATTGGGCCATCATGTGGGATTCCAGGGCGTCCGCTCGCGCTTCGGAGTCCATCCGGCGGGCGGCTTCGGGACCGCCGAGACTATCGAGAAAAGTCCTTCGGTCAATTTCCATGGAACCTCCTAAGCCGGGAATTCCGTCTTTCTTCTCTATCTAAAACGGTAGACCTGTCGCTTTCTGGTGTCAACCTGGGTTGCAGCGTGGATTGCTTACGATCAGAATTTAGTAGGGTAGCCACTCTTTGCTGTCTGCTCTTGACCTACCGTACCCGCGCGGTACAGCCGAAACCGGACAGCCAAGAGTGGCTGTCCCACAAAATTCCTGTTTAGGCCAGATCCTCGGGTCGGACTGGCAGGCGGCGGACTCGTCTGCCGGTCGCCGCGAAAATCGCATTGCACAGCGCAGGGGCAACCGGCGGCACAACAAATTCACCGGCGCCAGTGGGAGGGAGATCGCTGGGAATAATGTGGACTTCCACTTCGGGCATTTCGTCGAAGCGCAACATTTGGTAGTCGTTGAAATTCGTCTGCTGCACGCGCCCGCGGTCGATGGTGATGGCGCTGTGGAGCGCAGCCGTCAATCCGTAGACGATGGAGCTGCGAGCCTGCGCGTCAATGCTCGATGGGTTCACAATTCGTCCGCAATCGAGAGCGCAAACCACGCGGTGAACCTTCAGAGTGCGTTCCTTGCGATTCACCGATATTTCGATCACCTGGGCCACGTAGCCATCGTACGAGCTCACAAGCGCAATGCCGCGAAACCGGCCTGCGGGCAGCGGCTTGCCCCATCCCGCGCTTTCTGCGGCGGTTTCGAGCACGGCGAGGTGTCTCGGCGACTTTGCAAGCAAGCGGCGGCGCAGTTCATAGGGGTCCTTCTTCCCGGCCGTTGCAATTTCGTCGATGAAGCTCTCCAGGAAAAAACCGTTTTGCGAAGCGCCCACCGATCTCCAGAAACCGATAGGAACGCCTGTGTTTACCAGTTGATAATCAACGAGTATGTTTGGGATCGCGTAGGGGACGCTGTCTAGGCTCTCGACGCTTCGATGATCGAAATTGTCCTTGAGCGGCCCGAACCGGGCCAGAAGAGACGGGGAGGAAACGCGGCTCGACCAGACGACCGGCCAGCCGTCCGCGTCGAGGCCGGCCGTGGCTCGCATATGCGAAACCATGCGATAGTAGTCGTGCTGCATGTCGTCTTCGCGCGACCAGGTCACCTTGACCGGAGATCTCATCGCCTTCGAAACTTCCACCGCTTCGCCGATAAAATCCGCTTCAAATCGGCGTCCGAATCCGCCGCCGAGAAAAGTTGTGTGGACGAAGACGGAGCCGGTGTCGAGGCCCGTGATTTTCGCCGCCGTGGCCTGGGAACTGGTCTGTGCCTGAGTGGGCGCCCACACGTCGCAGCGATCCGCGCGGACATCCGCGGTGCAATTCATCGGCTCCATCGTGGCGTGCGCGAGGAATGGAACCTCGTAGTCCATTTCAATCTTTGTCGCCGCGCCGGCGAGTCCTGCTTCGACGTCACCCTCTTTTCGGGCTACTGCTCCGGGCTTCGTGGCGGCATCCGCAAGCTGTTTGCTGATTTCGGCGCTCGTGAGTTTTGCGTTCGGCCCTTCGTCCCATTGCACTTCGAGCGCGCGGCGGCCCTGCATCGCCGTCCATGTGTTGTCCGCAATCACGGCAACGCCGTTGGAAATCTGAATCACGTCTTTAACGCCGGGAATCGCCTTCGCTTTCGCCGAATCGAAGCTTGCGACCTTGCCGCCGAAGACCGGGCAGCGAGCAATCACCGCGTAGAGCATTCCCGGCAGGCGCACGTCTATCCCATACTTCGCGCTGCCATTTACCTTGTCCGGTGTATCGAGGCGCTTCGTGGACTTGCCGATGAGGGTGTATTGGCTTGGCGTCTTGAGCGCCACGTTCTGCGGAACGGGCAGTTTCGCCGCCGCTTCCGCGAGGCTGCCGTAGGACAGGCGGCGCTTCGTGGGAGCATGCAGGATCGTGTTGTTTTCCGCGCTGCACTGCGACGCGTCGACGCTCCACTTTTGCGCCGCTGCCTCGAGGAGCATGGCGCGAGCCGTCGCGCTGGCCTTGCGCAGCGGGTCCCACGATGTGGGAGTGCCGGAACTGCCTCCCGTGCCCTGCGCGCCGAATCTTGGATTGAAGTAAACTTTGTCGGCGGGCGCGAATTCGGTGCGGACCTTCTTCCAGTCGCAATCGAGTTCGTCCGCGGCGATCATCGCGAGGCCGGTCAAGATGCTCTGGCCCATCTCCGACTTGTCGATGAGTATGGTTACCAGGTCGTTTGTGCCGACGTGGATCCAGGCATTGAGCACGATGGGGGAATCGGCCGCCGCAGCCAACGATTGGATATCGCCGTGAAAATAAAAACCGATCAGCAATCCGGCGGTTCCGGCGGCGCTCGTTTTGAGGAAGCTGCGACGGTTCATGCCTGGTGCGTTAAGACTCATGCCCTACCTCCGGTCGCCCGAACCTCTCAAGCAGGCGAGATTTCGCAATGCGGCTCGCCGGTGCGCGCTGTTTGAATTTACAGGAAATCGTATGGCTGCGAGTGGATTGTGTCAACCATGTAGCGTCGCTTCTTTCTCCGTGTTCTCGATTTTCTCTGTGTACTCTGTGTTGAGCTTTTACGGCCGAAAAGCTAAGTCAAAGGCGTTAACACAGAGGGCGCTGAAAAAAGCGAGGGCGCGGAGAAATCACGCTCATGGTGGGAGTTTGCTCGCGGGGGAGCGGAACTTTTTGCGTCGTTTGGGGTTGAGAATCGTATGATTGAACCATGAAGCGATGGGCTGAAATCATTGGTTCGGGACTGCTGGCCGCGATGTCTCTGGCGACGCTAACCTGGGCCGGGCCTCGCCGCGGCTCTGCGGCAATGTATTCGCCTCCATTGCCACCGAGCGGGAGTGACAAAAGCAGCGGGAATGCGAACTTTGCCGGCAAACTTCCAATCAGTGAACTGAACCAACAGGAAGCCATCCTGCACGCCCTCAACCGGCTTGGATTTGGGCCTCGGCCCGGCCAGGTGGAACAAATTGAAAAGACTGGGCTCGAGAACTGGATTCAGGCGCAGCTTCATCCGGAAACTATCAGCGACCCTGTAGCGGATGCGCGCCTCGCACAATTCCCGACATTGGGGCTCAGCGCCGCGGAACTGCTCGAACAATATCCGCCGCAGGACGTTGCAGCCAAGAGGCTGGGGATGAAAGTGGACGAATACCAGAAACATTTTCGGGATTTGGCGAAACGGCCGGGCGGAATGAATTCCCATCCCTTCAAGGACCAGAATGAAATCGTAAACGAAGTGATGGAAGCGAAAATGATCCGGGCCGTTTACAGCGAGCGGCAACTTGCCGAGCAGCTTTCCGATTTCTGGTTCAATCATTTCAATATTTTTATCTACAAGGACACGGACCGCTGGTATCTGATCCCGTACGAACGGGACGCGATCCGCACGCACGTGCTCGGAAAATTCCGCGATCTGCTCGAAGCCACCGCGAAGAGCCCGGCGATGCTGTTCTATCTCGATAACTCCTCGAGCGCGGACCCGCACGCTTTCGACCGCTTAAGGCAGCATCCGGTGCGCGCGCGGCCGGGCGAAAAACTTCCGCCGCTCGGGCCCAAGCGCGGGCTGAACGAAAATTACGGGCGCGAACTGATGGAATTGCACACGCTCGGCGTCGATGGTGGGTACAAGCAGGAAGACGTGATCGAAGTTGCGCGCGCGTTCACGGGCTGGACGATCGAGTCGGCGCGCGAAAATCCCGTGTTTTATTTCGACGACAGAATTCACGATCCCGACCCGAAGCGCGTGCTCGGGAAAAAAATAAAAGGCGGCGGGTTGAAGGACGGCGAGCAAGTCCTCGATCTGCTGGTGAAGGATCAGCATACGGCGCGCCATATTTCGCTGCAACTGGCGGAGCATTTTGTATCGGACGACCCTCCTCCGGCGCTCGTCGCGCGCATGGCCAAAACATTTGAAAAATCCAAGGGCGACATCCGCGCCGTGCTGACGACGATGATTTATTCGCCGGAGTTCTGGTCGCGGGCGGCTTTCCGCGCGAAAGTAAAGACGCCGTTCGAGCTGGTGGCATCCACGGCGCGCACGCTTGGCGCGGACGTGGACCAGCCGTTGCAACTCGCGCAGTGGGTTGCGCGCATCGGCGAACCGTTGTACCAGTGCTTGACGCCCAACGGCTACTCGGACAAAGCCGCCACATGGGTCAGCACGGGGGCGCTCCTGAACCGCGTGAATTTTGCGGTCGCTCTGACCAGCAACAAGGTGCGCGGCGCGCAGGTGGACATTAATTCCCTGGTGGGCGCGGATGTTGGCGCGAATCCTAAATTAGCGCTCGACCGTGTCGAAACGGAGTTCCTTGCAGGGCAAGTTTCCGATTCGACCCGCGCGACGCTCGAAAAGGAAATGGTGGAACCTCGCATCCTGGGCGCGAAGCTTGACGATCCCGTGACGCGGGTGAACGTGGGGCTGATCACCGGCCTGGTCCTCGGCTCGCCGGAATTTCAGAAGCGATAGCTAGGCCTGCATTTCCCTGAATCAAATTGTGGGTTGGGAATTTAGTAGGACAGTCTTCAGCCTGTCGGGTTCGTTACGTGTCTGAGGAAGGCCAACCCGACAGGCTGAAGCCTGTCCTACTAGGGACCCGCAGAATTGCGGCACCCGCTCCTCAAATAGCTCTGCTAGAATCCGGGGCATGCTGATTTCGTCGTTTCCCGGACCCGTGCGCTGAGATTCCAATTCGCAGACGAGAGGATGGTGAACCAGTATGGCGAACCAGAAACCGCAGAATTTAAAGAATCACGTCCGCCTTGTCCCGCTTTTCCACATGTTCGTTCTTCCAGTGTTCCTCATCAATCTAGTCGGGACAATCATTCATCTGGTAAGAGCAGGCATTTCGTATGGGTCCGTTATGGGTGTCCTGATGGCGTTGGCGCTATTTATGCTCGCATTCTTCGCGCGCGTCTTCGCGCTGACAGTGCAGGATCGCGTCATTCGTCTCGAAATGCGGCTGCGGCTTGCTGAAATCCTTCCGGTGGATTTGCGGCCGCGCATTCTGGAATTCACTCCCGGGCAGTTGGTTTCCTTGCGCTTTGCGGGCGACGCGGAGCTGCCGGCGCTGGCGCGCAAAGTCCTGGACGAAAAGCTTGAAAACCGCAAGGCTATCAAGCAATTGATTAAGGATTGGCAGGGGGATTATCTGAGGGCTTGAAGAGGACAGGCTTCCACCGCGAGGGATCTGTGCGGATTTTGCGAATGTGATTGTGTTCCGCAATCGGCTCGCAAAACCACACAGCCAGGAGTGGCTGTGCTACTTATTACTTCGCCTCCGAATTTTCGGCGAAGCACCAGTGCACGAAATCCTTGCCGTAGCGATTGGTGACGGACTCGGGAATATCTTTTTCCTGGATCTGCTCGAATTCGAAATTGATTTCGCCGTTGGGCTGCACGGTACCGAGCAGCGAGCCGTACACGTTGACAAGAGCCCGGCGCGCATCGGATGAGTTTGGCGGCAGCGAGTAGCGCACGGCCCCGGCCGTGCCCACGATCCATCCCGGCAGAACGCCTCCATGCTGCTTCCAGTACTCCGTGTTGAAAATTCCGTCCATGTAATAGTGCGAGTGGCTCGCGAGTACGTAGACATGTTTGTGCGCTGCGTCCCGCGCCCGCAATAGATCGGCATAGACGCGGCGCCCGCTTTCGGTCCCCGTCGGCGACTCGTTCATACTATGACCGGCGGAGATGCTTTCGGGCAGCGCTTTATGCATTCCTGTCACAATCGTCGTAACGGCCGGATCGGCGAGGTCCTTGGAAAGTGTGCGCTCGAACCATTTCAATTGAGCGTCGTCAAATTGATCGGACGTGGCACTGTCCAGGTAGTAGAACGAAACGCCACGGTCGATCCAATGGAAGTAAGCCTTCATGCGGTAGTCGTTGGGATCGTCCTTCAGCCGCTGGGCGCGCAAGACCGGCGAATCGAGCCAATCCGCAAATTGCAACAGGAACTCTTCGCGGGTTTTAAGGGGGGGAATGGTCTCGTGATTCCCGATGCCCAGGAAAAACGGTGTGGAACCGAACGGCTTGATCTGGCTTTGGATGTAGTCGGGCCATTCGATGGTTTCGTATCCCGCGACATCGAGCGGCTTGGCGATGTGTTCGGGCTGATGCGCAATATCTTCATCGACGCCGGAGGTCCGGCGCAGGTCGCCCAAGTGCCAGTAGAACGCGGCCTGATTCTTCTTCGCCGTTTCCGCAATACCGGGCATCACGACGTTGCCGCAATTGCGGGAGTCGCCCGAAACCAGGAAGCGCCAAGCTTTCTTGGCCGGTTGTTGCGCGCTCGCAGCCTGCGGCGTCGACACAAGTCCAAAAGCTAACGCGATCGCAAACAGTACTCTGCGAATTCTGATCATTTCCATCCTATGCCTCACCAGGTGGTGCTACTGGAACGCAAACCAGCAGCACAGTACCAAGATAAGATTACACCTCTCACATTCGATTTCTTGTTACAGATTGATGACTTGTGGCGCCGGCGTCCCGCCGGCGGCTTTTCTGGTATCGCAGCGGCCACAAAACCGCCGGCGGGACGCCGGCGCCACCAAAACCCAAGGCTCTGCAACTCGGCAGCATCCAGAGGAAAGGCAACTATTTTTTGCGCGCGGGAATTGAGTCCGGAGCCTCATTCGTTTCCGGGGATTTTCGAATGCGGTAAACCTCGAGCGCACCGGAGGAATAGATTCGCTCGCCGATCCCTGCGAGGGACGCGGAAAATCGCGGCACATCGTACGCCCAGACGTAATCGTAATCATTCTGGACCTGCCGCCAATCCGGGGGTTCCTCGTACACGAGATTCCAGAATCCGTCGGGAGTGTAGGAGTCGTGGATGATCCGCATGGGCGTCTCGCCGGGCGCGTCCATCAAGTATGGGGAGAACCAGCCCCGGCGGATCACTCCGTAAGCCCAGAAATGCGTGAAGGGGCGGTCGATGGGGTCCTCGTCTCCCTCGACGATGGGCAGCACGAGCGCGCCGCGCGGCACGGCATCAAACGAGCGCGCGAGGCCAGCGAGCGTGGGCTGCACTTCCCTAAAATGCAGCGTCACGCTCAAGGTCCGCGCGACGAAAAGCAAAAGCGGAATCGCGACGAGCGTTTTTGCGCGCCGGCCCACACGCGCTGTGGCAAGGATCGCCACAAACAAGAAAGGCAATACGCGAATGTCGAGGTCCGAGCCTTCCCCCCACATCCAGGGAATCACCCAGAACAGCGCAAAGAGAAACGCGGCGATCGCTATCCATTTTTTGTCCCAGCGAAATTCGGGATTGCGCCACCACGCCGCCAAGAACCATGCCGCCAGCGCCGCCAGCGAAATCCAATCGAGCCAGGGCCAATACCCGTGCAGGATCATGCCGAGCGAGTCCAGCTTGTCTTCCCATCCGTGAAAGACAATTTTGCCCGCGTTCAGCCCCACGCGTGAAGAATGCAAATAGAACGCCAAGCCCGGAAATGCCAGCACGCCACTCCATAACCAGTCACGGACTGGACGCCGCGAAAGCACGAGGTACGCTACAACAATCAACCCTGAAATTCCGAAGCCCAGCAAATGCGTGAAATACAGCGCCGTGAACGCAGCGAGAGCGGCAATCCATCGCCCTGTTCCCGGCTTGGCAAGCCATCGCAGCCATAACCCCAGCGTCAGAAATCCCACCGCAAGGCTCAAATCGAAATTCAGAAACCCTTCCAGGAAAAAAACGTTAAACGCGATCAGCAGCGACCACAACGACGCTGCTTCCGCCTCCGGCTGCGCCTGGCGAAGAAAAAACCATGCCGCGCCGGGAAGCGCGAGGGCGCAAAGACTGAGGAACACGCGCCCCGCGGTCTCAATGGAAAACAGCCGCCCGAGCACGGCGAGCGACGCGTCCATACCCAGATAGGGATACGCGCCCCAATCGGCTCGGTAAAACTGTTGGAATGAAAAATGCGAATCGTTCAGATGCGCAAGGACAAACGCGCGGGCCAGATGATTGGGATAATCGAGCAGAGGAGGAAACGCGGCGATCCAGATCGGCGCGAGCAGCATCGCGGCCAGAATCAACACGCCGGTCAATCGAAAAACCGTGGATGCCAAAACCGAATGCGCCGGTGTGGCTTCCGCTGCGTCCATTTCTCGCACCTACCGGACTATCCAAATCAACGGCAGCAGGCCCAGCGCCGTCAGCCCGAGCATCAGGATCAGGCTCTGTCTGCCTGTCTTGGGATCGGCGAGCACCAGCGCGATAAATGCCTTGGCAAAATTATTGCTGGCCGCCGCGAGGATGACTCCCGTCACAGCGAGGGCCATGGGAGTCATTTTGCCCGCGGTTTGCGTGAGACCCAAGATGAATGGGTCCACAGGCGCAAGCCCGGAAATCAAGGCCATCCCGTATATTCCTCCGTTGCCCAGGTGGATCAGAGCAAAATTGGTCGCGACCAGCACAACGACGAACACTAGCCCCAACAAAAACGCGGAGCTCAGCTCCAATGGATTTTTTGTCGAATACGCAGATTTCGTCTCCGTCCCGGACGAATCGGATAAGCTGGACCACGCCCATCCAACCGCGACGCCAATGGCTCCCAGGACTAGAAACGGAATTAACAGACGATCCATGAGCTGGAGATTAAAAAAACCGATCAGGGCAAGAAAACGGATGTACATCACACCAGACGCAATCAGGATGCCACCCGCAAAGGTGTGCGGAGCCGCAGCCTTCTTGGCTTCTTTTGCCATGACCACGGTCGTGAACGTCGACGAATACAGTCCGCCGAGCAGCGCCGAAAACCTTACGCCGCCTTTCCCCTGCGACAGTTTCTCCAGCAGGTAGCTTCCGTAGGACACGCCGCTGATCGCCACGACAACTAGCCACGATTTGAAAGGATTCACGGCGAACGGGCCGTAATCCTTGTTTGGCACGACCGGCAGAATGACGAAGGTCAGCAGAAGAAATTTCGTAAACGTCAGAATCTCAACCGCCGGGATTTTCGCTGTCAGGTTCTCGAGAAATTCCTTCAACTCGAGCAGCAACATGCTGACCACGGCGATGGTGGTGGCAATCCACAATTGATCGCGCGACACCAGCGCGCCGATCACGTACGTGACCAGCCCCGAAATTTCCGTGGTCACTCCGGCTTCGTTGTACGTTTCGAGTTTGTGCCGGTACGAGAGCCACAGAAACGCGCCGATGACGCCAAATCCAAACGTCAAAGGAACCAGCTGCCCGCCCGACAACAGTGCCAGCGCATAGCCGATCAGCCCGATCAACGGAAATGTGCGAACGCCGCCGAAGCTGTACCGCTGGCCCGCGGCGCGGTGTTCTTCGCGTTCCAGCCCAATCAGGAAACACAGGAAGAGCGTGAGGAGAATCTTGATGCCTTCCGGCGGCAATAGTTGTAGAAGTTTATCGCTCACGGATTCTGTTCGGCGGCCCTTTCGCCACCGCGAGACTATCGGGAATCGGGAGCAAACTCAATGGCGGACTGCTTTTCGAGTAGCACAGCCACTCTTGGCTGTGTGGTTTTGTAGATTGCATGTACTCTGCCGATCCAGCAGTGGTCGCAAGAACCGCACAGGCAGGAGTGCCTGTGCTACTTGAACTATCGCGCGCAGGCGACTTGGTCCCCAAATTTCAATCCATAACTATAACTATCTAATGCTAAGCGAGATTCTAGGAGGGCGTATCAGCCAGCGGCAGCCACACTTGAAAGAGCGTGTCGCCTGGTTTCGAGGTGACTTGAATATTGCCGCGGTGCTTTTTCACGATGCGCTGCACGGTGTCGAGGCCGAGGCCGGTTCCCTCGCCCACTCCCTTGGTCGTGAAGAAGGGTTCAAAGATGTGCGTCTGGACTTCGGGCGAAATTCCCGGGCCGTTGTCGCCAATTTCCACGACGACGCAGGAATCGTCGCGATACGTGCGCACGCGAAGCTCGCCCTTGCCACCCATTGCGTCAATGGCGTTATCGATGAGGTTGGTCCAGACCTGGTTGAGCTCGCTGCCGAATGAGTTCACAAGCAAAGGGATGCGCTCGTACTCGCGTTGCACCGTCACTCCGCGCTTGAGTTTGTGGTTCAAAATAGTGAGCGTGCTTTCCAGACTTTTCACGATGTCCACATTTTGTACGGGCGCCTGGTCCATGTACGTGTATTCCTTGATGGCAAGGACCAAGTCGGAAATGCGCGCGGCGCTGCTTTCGATTTCGTCAAGCAGACCGTACACCTCGGCGACCGCCGCAATCCGGACGAGCGCCGCGCGGGCGGTCCCGGGATCAAACTCCGCAAAGAGAGATTCGAGCACATCCGGGTGAATGTTGCGGTGCGCTAGGCCAGCCGCAAGCTGCCACAAATCGTTCTGCCCGTGGCTGCGAAGAAGCGAATCCAGCTGCTCCTCGAGGTCGGACATGGCCAGGGTGTCCGGCGGGGCCTCCTTGTGCTGGATGATGCAGGCCTCCAGCTTTTCTATTTCCGCTTTCTGCGTCGGCGTTAGGTCGCGCCGGCCGAGTTCGTGGGCAGCGTCGCGAATTTTTTGCAGGATTTCCCGCAACTGACTTGAGGCGCGCCTTGCTGCGGAGGCTGGATTGTTGAGTTCGTGAGCGAGGCCCGCGGAAAGTTTTCCGAGAGCGGCGAGGCGGTCGCGCTGCTGTTCGCGGCGCGTGGTCTCGCGAACGCGGTCGGTCATCATGCCGACGAGGCGTTCGGTCAGCTCGGGCATTTTCTGTACGAGTTCGTGAAACTTCGTTTCCGGAAATCGTAGAATGCGGCAGTCGGTCAACGCGCGGGTGCCGAACGTGAACGCTTTCATTCTTGAAAAGGGCAGCCGCCCGGTCACCTGGCCTGCATCGACAGTAATGATCATTGTCTCGCCGGCGAATTCGCCGCGCGCCTGGATTTGACCTTCGAGAATGACAAACATTGCGTCGGCTGGATCGCCTGCAGTCATCAGAATGTCGCCGGCCTTGAAGCGAAATTCCAGCGCCTGGCTGATAAACCATTCGATCTGGTCTTCCGGCAAGCCTGCAAAGGCCGGGACGCGCAACAGTTCCGCTTTTTCGATCATTGGACTTTCCGGTTTTTGTAGCAGGGCCACTCTTGTCTGTGCGGGTTTCGCAAATCGTAACTACGCCAGTGGCGTTCGGGCCTCGTACAAAACCGCACAGCCAAGAGTGGCTGTGCTACTTGAATTCTTCTCATTGGACTTTACTCAAATATTGGTGAATGAACTGCACGGCCACCGACCCTTCTCCAACTCCCGAAGCCACGCGCTTGACCGAGCCGTGCCGCACGTCGCCCACGGCAAAAATCCCGGGAACATTTGTTTCAAGCAAGTAAGGATCGCGTTCGAGCGACCAGCCCTTGGGACGCTCCCCATTGATAATCAGGTCGGGACCCGTGAGGAGGAAACCGCGATCATCCCGCTCGACCACGCCGGCCAGCCAATCGGTTCGCGGCAGCGCGCCGATAAAAATAAACACGGCGCTTGCCGGGACGCGCTCAATCTTCCCCGTATCCGAACACAGAACGGAAATTTCCTCGAGATGCGTTTCGCCGTGTACTTCGGAAACGCTGGCGTGCGCCCAGACCTGAATTTTGGGCGTCTCCTTTATTTGATCGATCAAGTATTGAGACATGGTGCTCGACAGAGAACTTCCGCGCACCAGGATGAACACTTTTTCCGCGTGCTTGGCAAAATTCATTGCCGCCTGCCCCGCCGAATTCGCGCCGCCAATCACATAGACCGTTTCTCCCGCGCAGGAAATTGCTTCCGTCGCTCCGCCGCCGTAGTAGACGCCCGCCCCCTGCAAGCGGTCGATCCCAGGGGCATCGAGGCGCCGCCACTGGACTCCCGTCGCAATCATCAGCGCGTGGCAGGAAAACTCGCTCCCGTCGCCCAGCTTGATGATGCGGTAAGGGCCTTCCGTTCGGACTTCGGACGCTTCCGCCGCCAGAATTTCAACGCCAAATCGCTGCGCCTGCACCACCGCGCGCCGGGCCAGATCGCCGCCGCTGAGCCCCGCCGGAAAGCCGAGATAATTTTCAATGCGCGAACTCATGCCCGCCTGGCCGCCCGGCGCTTCGCGCTCGACCATCACCGTGTGCAAGCCTTCCGACGCTCCGTACACGGCGGCGGCGAGGCCCGCCGGCCCCCCGCCGATGATCGCCAAGTCGTAGAAACTCGTTTGCGCGCGCGTCCGCAGGCCGACTTTCTGCGCGACCTGCACCGGGGTAGTTTCGAGGAGCTTGGTTCCGTCGGGAAAGAGGACTACTGGAAGACTTGTGGCTTCCGGCCCCAGAGTCTCCAGCAAAAGTTTCGTCTCCGAATCGCTCGCGGAAATTTCCGCGTCGATCCACTGATAGGGGACGTGATTGCGCGCGAGGAAATCGCGCAATTCATACGACCGTGGCGACCATCGCGTGCCGAGCACGCGAATTCCCGAATAGGCTGGATGGTACGAAGCCTGCCAGTCGCCGAGCAAATCGTCCAGTTGCGGATAGAGATGCTCGGTGGGCGGGTCCCACGGCTTCATGAAGAAATAATGGATGCTGGCCTGATTGATGGCGCCGATCGCCGCGGTCGTGTCGGCATATGCGGTGAGCAGCGCGCGCTTGGCGTCCGGGTAAATCCGCATGGCTTCCTGCAAAAAGTGCACGCCGTCGATGCGCGGCATGCGCTGATCCGCGAGGAGCAAGGCCACGCTATCGCTGCGGAGTTTCAACTGCTTCAAAAGATCGAGCGCGCTCTCGGGAGATCCGCTTCCCAGGACGCGATAATCCGCGCCGTACTGCGAGCGCAAGTCGCGCTCAATCGCGCGCAAAACATCCGCGTCGTCATCCACGCTCAATAAGATTGGTTTCGCCATGATCGGTCTCTATTCGATGATCGAACTTGGTTCTCCCCCGCTCGGGGCCAGGATAGCCTGATTGGATGCTAAGAGTTTGCTTTGGTCGCAGGATTATACCAGTGGCACAGGCTTCAGCCTGTGGGGTTTGGTCCTTGCAAGGGCTAAACCCCACAGGCTGAAGCATGCGCCACTCGGACTAGGCCAAAGATAACTATGCCCACAACAAAAGCAGAAGATACGATAAAGTAGGCCCGGCAAGGCACTTAAGATTTCTCTATTCGTGCGTCGATGATCGGGAAAACCATCTCGCATTATCGCATTCTGTCTCAGCTTGGCGGCGGGATGGGTGTGGTCTACGAAGCCGAAGACCTCAAGCTGCGCCGCCATGGACTGATGAACCAGCGGCGCGGGAATTTTCAGAAATGTAGGAGGATTGATGCGGAATATCCCATCCACAATCCGGTGCTCAAAGGTAACCCTGCTCAAGGTCGCAGCTCTCAGTTTGCTTGTGACAGGAATTGGACAAACTCAAACAAGTCTTGAGAGCAAGCCGGGCGGCAAAGCAGGGGGATCAGGCAAGGTGGTGCTCTACGCCGCTGTGGGCGCTGAACTCACGCAATATGACGTGGATGTCGATGGCGCGGCTCTCGTCAAGCGAGGCTCGCTGACGCTTCCTGCAAATGTGCAGGAAGCAGCGCAGCATCCATCGAAGCAATACTTTTATATTGCCTGGAGCAACGGCGGGCCCAGCAATCTCCCGCCGGACAGCGCTGCACCGAGCGGAAGCCAGCACGGTTTGACCGCGTTTCGCATCGATCCAGCCACCGGGGCCCTGCTTCCCCACGGCCAGCCTGCGGCGCTTCCCTCGCGCCCGATTCATGTGACCACGGACATCCCTGGCACGCACGTGCTCGCCGCCTACAACGATCCCAGCGGCGTGACGGTTCATCGGATCGAGCCGGACGGGACCATTGGTACGCAAGTAAAACAGCCGGCGGGGCTGGACGTGGGAATTTACGGGCATCAGGTGCGCGTGGATCCTTCGAGCGACACGGTGATTCTCATGACTCGCGGGAACGGGCCGACTCCCACCAAGCCGGAAGACCCGGGCGCGCTGAAACTATTCAGCTACAAGGATGGGTTGCTGGCGAATCGGAGTTCGATCGCGCCGGGAGGAGGATTCAATTTTCAAGTGCGGCATCTGGATTTTCATCCTTCCCGGCCTTGGGTGTTTGTTTCGCTGGAGCGGCAAAACAAGCTCGACGTTTTCGAGAAATTGCAGGATGGGACGCTGAGCAAGGACCCTTTGTTTTCCAAGGATACGTTGGCCGATCCCGGCAATGTTCGGCCGGGACAGGCATTGGGAACCATTCACATGCATCCGAACGGCAGGTTCGTGTACCTGGCCAACCGAGCCAGTGGCACCACGGATTTCGAGGGAAAGCCAGTCTTCGCGGGCGGAGAGAACAGCATCGCTGTGTTCGCGATCAACCAGGACACGGGCGAGCCGACGCTGATCCAGAATGTTGATACGCGTGGAATTCACGTGCGCACGTTCGCCCTGGACCCGAGTGGCAGGATTCTCGTCGCGGGCAACATGATGCAGATGTCCGTGCATGACAAGGACGGAGTGAAAACGGTTCCAGCCAGCCTGGCCGTGTTCCGTGTGCGAAGTGACGGGAAACTCGAATTCGCGCGGAAATACGACCTCAACGTCGGCAGCCGCAATTTATTCTGGATGGGGATTGTCCCGCTGCCATAGTTTTCAGTGGCACAGGCTTCAGCCTGTGGGTTCTTGTCCTTGTAATGACTAACCCCACAGGCTGAAGCCTGTGCCACAAAAACATCACGCACATCATTTCAGAATGGGAACTTACGCGAGGCTGGAACTTCCCATGAGGTATTTGTCGACCGCGACCGCGGCTTTGCGGCCTTCCGAAATGGCCCACACGACGAGAGACTGGCCGCGGCGCATGTCGCCCGCGGCAAAGACTCCTGGTACCGAACTCATGTAGTCCGCGCCGGTGGCGATATTGCCGCGCGCGTCGAGATTCACGCCGAGCTGTTCGATCATTCCCTGCTTCACAGGCCCGAGGAAACCCAGTGCGAGCAGCACGAGGTCGGCTTCGATCACAGATTCCGTGCCGGGCATGGCCTCGAATTTCGGCGGCGGGCCAACTCGAATGGTGTGGAGTTCTTTCACGTTGCCGTTTTCGTCGCCAGTGAACTTGACCGTATTGAGCGCCCAGTCGCGCTTGCCGCCCTCTTCGTGCGCGCTCTCGGTGCGGAGTTGCAGCGGCCACAGCGGCCACGGCGTGCTCGGCGATCGCTCCGCCGGCGGCATGGGCATGATCTCGAATTGGTGGATCGATTTCGCCTGGTGGCGATGGCAGGTGCCGAGGCAGTCCGCTCCGGTATCGCCGCCGCCGATGATGACGACGCGCTTGCCAGTGGCGAGAATCTGATCCGGAATCGTGTCACCCGCGACGACTTTGTTCTGCTGCGGCAGGAACTGCATCGCGAAATAAATGCCCTTGAGTTCGCGTCCCGGAACGGTGAGATCGCGCGGGGCTTCCGCGCCGCCCGTCAACACCACGGCGTCAAATTCCTTGCGCAAATCCTGCGCGGGAATAACGCCACCCACGTGCGCGTTCGTCTGGAAGCGGACTCCCTCGGCCATCATCTGTTCAAGACGACGGTCGAGAACGCGTTTTTCCAGTTTGAAGTCTGGAATGCCATAGCGCAGCAAGCCGCCGATACGGTCGTTCTTTTCAAATAATGTGACATCGTGGCCCGCGCGATTCAATTGTTGCGCGGCGGCAAGGCCCGACGGGCCGGACCCGACGACGGCAATTCTCTTACCGGTGCGCGTCTCTGGAGGCTCCGGCTTGATCCAGCCTTCTTCCCAGGCGCGGTCCACGATCGTTTTTTCGATCAATTTGATCGTGACGGGCGGCTCGTTGATTCCCAAGACGCACGCCGCTTCGCATGGCGCGGGGCAAATGCGCCCGGTAAATTCTGGAAAATTATTGGTGGAATGAAGGACGCGGATCGCATCCTTCCAGCGGTCGCGATAGACGAGATCGTTCCAGTCCGGAATGATGTTATTGACCGGGCAGCCCGTGTGGCAAAACGGAATGCCGCAATCCATGCACCGCGCGCCCTGCACGCGCACTTTTTCTTCCGGGAACGGCTGGTACACCTCGAAATAATCGTGAACGCGCTCCGCGACAGGACGCCGCGCCGGCATTTCACGCGTGTATTCCTTGAAGCCGGTGACCTTACCCACGAATCACCTGACCCTGCGCGTGCATCGTTCCGGCCTGCGCCGCCACGACGCTCGCCGGGATTCGCGGAATGCCCAGGACGCGTTTGTATTCGTGCGGGAACACCTTGACGAATTTGGGGAGCATCGCGTCCCAGTGCTTCAAAACCCATTTTGCCTGCGGGCTATCGGTCAGCTCCGCGTGTCGTGCTACCAGGCCATGCACGGTTTCGACGTCTTTCGTATCCGTCACCGGCTCCAGGTCCACATCGGCCCGGTTGCAGCACTCCGAAGCAAAGTCACCGGTCTGGTCCAGAACGTAAGCGACGCCACCGGTCATTCCGGCAGCGAAATTGCGGCCTGTTTTTCCTAGCACCACCACCAGGCCGCGCGTCATGTATTCGCAGCCGTGATCGCCGACGCCTTCGACGACCGCCGTGGCGCCCGAATTGCGCACCGCGAATCGCTCCCCGGCCATGCCGTTGAAAAACGCTTCGCCGCTCGTCGCGCCATAGAGGCACACGTTGCCGACCAGAATATTTTCCTCCGGCACGAAATGCGAATTGCGCGGCGGATAAATCACGATTCTCCCGCCGGAAAGCCCCTTGCCGACGTAATCGTTGGCTTCGCCTTCGAGCGTCAGCGTCACGCCGGTGGCGAGGAACGCGCCGAAACTTTGTCCCGCGCAGCCGTGAAACTGAATGCGAATCGTGTCGTCAGGCAACCCGACCGAGCCGTGGCGGCGCGCGATGCGTCCGCTGAGCATGGCGCCCACGGTGCGATGCACGTTGCGAATGGGCAAATCGAGCGACACAGGCGTCAAACGCTCGATAGCATCGCTCGCGTGCTCGATCAGCTTTCCGTCAAGCGCGTCGTAGAGCCCGTGGTCCTGCGCCTGCGTGCAGCGTCGCCCCACGTGGCTTGGCATCGGCGGATTGTAGAGCACCGCAGAGAGATCGATCCCCTTCGCTTTCCAATGTTCCACATCGGTGCGCTGCGTGAGGCAATCCACGCGGCCAATCATTTCGTCGACTTTTCGGAAGCCCAGCTGCGCCATGATGAGGCGGAGGTCTTCGGCGACATAGAACAGGAAATTGATTACGTGCTCGGGCTTGCCCGCGAACTTCTTGCGAAGCTCCGGATCCTGCGTGGCAATGCCCACGGGGCAGGTATTCAAATGGCACTTGCGCATCATGATGCAGCCCATCGTGACGAGGGGCGTGGTGGCAAATCCGAATTCCTCGGCGCCCAGGAGAGCGGCGATGGCGACGTCGCGCCCCGTTTGCAGCTTGCCGTCCACTTGCACGCGCACGCGGCTGCGCAGATCGTTCATGACCAACACTTGCTGCGTCTCCGAGAGGCCGAGTTCCCACGGGATACCAGCGTGACGAATCGAACTGATCGGCGATGCGCCCGTCCCGCCGTCGTAGCCGCTGATGAGGATCACATCGGCGTGCGCCTTGGCCACACCCGCAGCCACGGTGCCCACGCCCACTTCGGCCACAAGCTTCACGGAAATGCGCGCCTGCGGATTGACGTTTTTCAAATCGAAAATAAGCTGCGCCAGATCCTCGATCGAATAGATATCGTGATGAGGCGGCGGAGAAATCAAGCCCACGCCGGGGATCGAGTGGCGCACGCGGGCGATCACGTCGTCCACTTTGTGGCCCGGCAACTGGCCGCCTTCGCCGGGCTTCGCGCCCTGGGCAATCTTGATCTGCAAATCGTCCGCGTTAATCAAATAGTTTGTGGTGACGCCGAAACGCGCCGAGGCCACCTGTTTGATCGCGCTGCGGCGCAAATCTCCGTTCGCGTCCGGAGTGAATCGGACCTCGTCCTCGCCGCCTTCGCCGGTATTGGATTTCCCGCCGATGCGGTTCATCGCGATGGCCAGCGTTTCGTGCGCTTCCTTGCTGATCGAGCCGAATGACATCGCGCCGGTCGCAAAGCGCTTCACGATCTCCGCGGCGGGCTCAACTTGTTCAAGGGGGATGGCTGGGCCGGCCGCCTTGAATTCAAACATGCCGCGGAGCATTTGCAGATCGCGATTCTGCTGATTCACGATGTCCGCGAATTCCCGGAAGCTCTCGAACTTTTCCTGCCGCACGGCGTGCTGCAGCTTGCTGACCGTCGTCGGGTTTAACAGGTGGCGCTCGCCGCGGACGCGGTACTGATATTCCCCGCCGACGCGCAATTCCGTATCGGACAGGTGCGGCGGCTGCATCGCGAATTCATGCTTCATGATCGCCTCGCGGGCAAGCACCTCCATGCCGATGCCCTCGATGCGCGACGACGTTCCGGTAAAATATTTCTCGACGAGCGTTTGATTGAGGCCCACCGTCTCGAAAATTTGCGCGCCCTGATAACTCTGGAGCGTGGAAATCCCCATCTTCGAAAACGTTTTCAGAAGCCCCTTGTCGATGGACTTCATGTAGCTTTTGAAAACTTTGTCCCAGGTCGTTTCCGCGGGAAATGCTCCGGCCCTGTGAAGATCCTCAAGCGTTTCAATCGCGAGATACGGATTCACAGCGCTTGCGCCGTAGCCGAGCAGCAGGGCAAAATGCATCACTTCGCGCGGCTCGCCGGACTCGACGATCAAGGCCACCTGGTTGCGCGTTCCCTCGCGAATCAGGTGATTGTGAACGGCCGAAAGCGCCAGCAGGCTCGGAATCGGAGCATATTCGTGGTCCACGCCGCGATCGGTCAGAATCAGCAGCGTGTAGCCGGACTTGATCGCCAGCGAAGCGCGGCGGCAAAGAGTTTCGATCGCTTCCTCGAGCGGCTTCTCGCCGCCCTTGACGCGGAACAGCATGGGCAAGCTGGTCGCCAGGAAATTTCCCCAACTCACGCGGCGCAATTTCTCCAGCCGCCAGTTGGAAATGACTGGGTGGCGCAGCTTCAGCGTGTGGCAATTTTTCGGCGTCTCTTCCAGGATGTTGCCTTCGCTTCCGATGTAGGAATTGAGGGACATCACCAGGCCCTCGCGAATCGAATCGATCGCCGGGTTGGTGACCTGCGCGAACGTCTGCTTGAAATAACTGAAAAGCATTTGCGGCTTGTCGGACAAGCAGGCCAGCGGCGTGTCGATTCCCATCGAGCCCACGGGCTCTTCGCCGCCGAGAGCGGAGGGCAGGAGAATCGTTCTCAGGTCTTCGTCGGTGTAGCCAAACGCACGCTGCCGCATGCGGATCGTTTCGTGGTTGGTCGCCAGAACGTGCGTCGGGCTCGGCAGATGATCGAGCGTGATCTGGTTTTCTTTGAGCCACTGCGCGTAAGGCTGCCGCGCGGCTAATTGCTTTTTAACTTCCTCGTCCGTAATCAGCCGCTTTTGCTCCGTGTCCACGATGAAAATGCGGCCGGGCGCCAGCCTGCCTTTCATCCGGACTTCCTCGGGCTTGATGGAAAGCACTCCCGCTTCCGAGGCCAGGACCACCAGGCCATCGGTTGTGACCAGGAACCGGCCGGGGCGCAGTCCGTTGCGATCGAGCTTCGCGCCGATCACTCGCCCGTCGGTAAAAGCCACCGCCGCCGGCCCGTCCCACGGCTCCATCAGCGACGCGTGATATTCGTAGAACGCCTTGATGTCTTCGGGCATGGTGGCGTCGTGATCCCAGGCTTCCGGAATCAGCATGGACATCACGTGCGGAAGAGTGCGGCCGGAAAGAGTGAGCATCTCCACGGCGTTGTCCAGCATGGCCGAATCGCTGCCGCCAGCGGTGATGATCGGCATGAGCTTCTTCATGTCGTCGCCAAACAGCGGAGACGCCAGCACGGATTGCCGCGCGTACATCCAGTTCATGTTTCCGCGCAGCGTGTTAATTTCTCCGTTGTGGCAGATGTAGCGGTACGGATGGGCAAGCTTCCAACTGGGAAACGTGTTGGTGGAAAAGCGCTGGTGCACCAGGCACAGCGCGCTGGTCAGATCGGGGTCCAGCAATTCTTTGTAAAAATCGGTGATCTGCGGCGCGAGCAGCAATCCCTTGTAGATGATCGTGCGCGAAGAAAGAGACGGAACGTAGAAAAAATCCTTTTCCTTTAGGTCGGTTGCCGCAATGGCGGTTTCCGCGCGCTTGCGCACGACGTACAGCTTGCGCTCGAGCGCATCCTGATCCATGCCCGGCCCGCTGCGCACGAAAATTTGTTCGATGTAAGGTTGCGATGCGCGCGCCAGTCGCCCGATCGTGTTGCCGTTGATCGGCGTGTCGCGCCATCCGAGGACCGTCAAGCCCTCCTCGCGCGCAATTTTTTCGATGATCCCTTCGCAAATGAGCCGGTCCTGCGTGTCGACCGGAAGAAAAACCATGCCCACCCCATACTCGCCGGGCGAGGGCAAAGAGAATCCCAGGCTCGCCGCTTCGCGCTCGAAAAAAGCGTGGGGAATCTGGATCAGAATTCCCGCGCCGTCGCCGGTCTGCGGATCGCAACCGCAAGCGCCGCGATGGGTCAAATTGATTAGAATCTGGATGCCCTTGAGAACGATGTCGTGCGACTTCCGGCCCTCGATGCTGGCGACAAATCCGATGCCGCACGCGTCATGCTCATGCTCCGGGCGGTATAATCCCTGAGCAGGCGGGATGCCCCGAAATGGGTACAATTCACTCATTTGAGCCGGAATTGACGATCCAAGGCGGCAGAATTAGCCGGCGATAAGCACGCATTCGATTCGGCTAACCCGATTCAACCGTTTCCCCTGGAATCCCTCAGCCTCCCTGGACTGACCATTTGATACAAACTTGTAAATTTCGATTCCGGACGGTCCCTTTAAACACAGCCTGATACAGGAAATCGGCCCGTCATACACTACGACCCCGTTCCCAGTCCGGCTTTCCGGAAAGTCTTTATCTTACCATTCTCCCGGCCCGATTGTCCCCACGCCTTTAGCCATCTAGATTTGCTATTCATCGCATTATTTTTTTGGATTGGTTGCGGGCTCCCGCCAAGGTTCTGCTATAATTCCGCACTCCAATATGGATTTCGACCAACTCACTACTTTCATCGAAATTGCAAAACTTGGCAGCTTTTCGCGCGCCGGCCAAAAATTGTTCCGCTCGCAGCCGGCTGTCAGCGCGCAGGTCCGCCAGCTCGAGCAAGAGTATGGCGAAAAGCTTTTTGACCGCGGCCGCAAGTCCGTGCGTCTGACTTCGGCGGGAGAGACCCTTTTTGAATACGCCGTGCGCATGGTGAACCTGCGCGCCGAATCCCAGCGCGCCGTGGCCGACAAGGCCACCACGCCGCGGGGAGTGCTCGCCCTCGGCGCCAATGAAGCGACGTGCCTGTACGTTTTGCCGGAAATTTTCGCGGAATATCACCGCCTCTATCCGGCCGTGCAGATCAGCATCTACCGCAACTTCAGCCACAAAGTTTTGCAAAAGGTCGAGGACGGATCGATTGACGTCGGAATCGTGACGCTTCCCGCGAAATCTCCAAGTCTGAAATTCCATCCGATTTTCCGCGACCGGGTCATGCTGATGGTCAATCCCCGCAATCCCCTCGCAAAACTCAAAACCGTGCGCATGAAAGATATTGCCGAGCAGCCCTTGATTTTCCCGCGAACCGGATACACGCGGCAGTTGCTCGACAAGCACTTCCGCCCATATAAGCCGCAATTACAAATCACGATGGAACTGACGAGCGTGGGGATGATCAAATGCTTCGTGGCGGCGGGCCTGGGCGTGTCGCTGATCAGCGCGAGCTTTGCGCGCAACGAAGTCCGCGCCGGCGAAGTGAAACTGATCCCCATTGCGGACGTCGAGCTCTGGCGCGAGCTGGGAATCGTCTATCGCCGCGACCGCACGCTGCCGCGTTCTTCCGCCGCGTTTATCGCCTTGGTGCGGCAACGCGCCGCGGAAAATCCCGACCTGGAAATTGTTCAACCCCGCAAGGTCGCGCGCGGCGCCGAGCCAGCGACGCTCGCATAGTTATCTGTCTGCTGTCCTAAATCCAAACCTTGCGGGGGGCGCCAGTGGCGCAGGCTTCAGCCTGTGGGGTTTAGTGCTTGCGAGGACTAAAACCCACAGGCTTGAAGCCTGCGCCACTCTTCCTCATCGAACCGCGATAGGATCGATGGTCGACCCTGTACCGCCCTCGATTTTCAACGGAGTCATGATATATGCGGTCTCGTACGCGCGCGCCGCCGCAAGCTGCTCCAGCCTCAGGTTTTCGACGAGGTAAACTCCATTCACGATCAGAAACATCGCGTGAATCGGCAGATTCATTTTTTGTTCCGGGTACGGCCGCACCTCGACGCAGCACGTATCCGTTCCCACCAGCATCGGGTTCTGCCTGATTAGCCACTCTCCCGCCTCGATGCCGATCCCGGGCGAGGATTTCAAATATTTATCCTTATCCTTGACGGTGTAGAGCTTGCCCCAGCCGGTATTGATCATGACCGCGTCGCCCGTTTCGATTTTCAGTTTTTCTTTCGTTAGCGCCTGTTGCAGATCATCCGCCGTGATGACGTAGCCGCCTTGCAGCATGTCGACATTCTTCAAGCCCGCGACATCAATCAGCACCCCTCGCGTCATGATGTCCGGAATTTTCTCGACGCCAAGTTTCGGAAATCCCTGCCGGGCGCCGGCAACCAGATCATTGGAGGCGCCGCCGTCGCCGAAACTCATATCGTGATTCGTGATGCAGTTGTAGTATTCGCCGCCGTAAATCTGGTGCGCGAAGGCGTCGAGTTGCGTGCCAACTTGCCCAAGCTCCGTAATGACGATCTCCTCATTCTCCCCGCGCGTGCCCGGGTCCGTCGCCGTGCTGCGTTTCATGTGGAGATCGAACCGCCGGGATCCGATCAAAGGCAACGCCGCCGAAAGGTGGAAGCCGAGCGTAAACACTTCGCCCGTATGAATTAATTTCGCCGCTTTCAGCGCCATCTCCGGCTTCATCAAATTTCCGGAGCCCACTTCATCCTTCGCGCCCCACTTCGACGGGCACCGCTGCGCATCGATCGGCATTTCCCACGATTGCGCGCGCAGCGCAGCCCCCGCAAATCCAAATGCCAGCGCAAAAATCATCACCCGGAATGGCAACATCGCTCGCATGTTTTCCTCCAGAAGATTGGTTCGGAATTCGCTTCGGTTTATAGACCGAATTGGCAGGCGTAGCAACAGAATCTCAAGGCTGTTCTATCGCAATCCTCGTCAGCCGCGTCGTAAGGAGTTGTAGAAGGATTCGAGCCGGAGAAGGGTTTAAGTAGCACAGCCACTCTTGGCTGTGCGGTTTTCAGCGCGTTCAATAAAAGCGCCAAGCCAAGAGTGGCTGTGCTACTTAAATCCGAGTTCGACCGTCTACGCGGGCCGGTCACGCAGCAGGCGAATCATATCCGGATCGGAATTTTTCGGCAGAGACCCGACCGTTTCCGTAGGCTCCGTAATTTCTCCCTCCCCAGTTGCCAGAAACAGATTGGCTTCGAGGCCGTGCTGCTTGTCGTAAAGTTCGCGATATCGCCCGGCGAGCGCGTAAAGCGACGCGTGCGTGCCGCGCTCGACGATTTTCCCGCCCTCGACCACGAGAATCTGATCCGCGCGGCGAATGGTGGACAGGCGATGGGCGATGACAAACGTGGTCCGCCCGCGCATCAATTGCGCCAGGCCTTCCTGAATCAGCATTTCGGATTCGGAATCGAGGCTCGAGGTCGCTTCGTCCAGAATGAGTATTCGTGGGTCAGCCAGAATCGCTCGCGCGATCGAAACGCGCTGGCGCTGCCCCCCGGAGAGTTTCACGCCGCGCTCGCCGATGATCGTGTCGTACGTTTCGGGAAAGCGTTCGGCGAATTCGTCCACGCGCGCGATACGGCAGGCCGCCAGAATTTCTTCTTCGCTCGCATACGGCCTCGAAAACGCCACGTTCTCGCGAATCGTCCCGTCAAACAGGAACGACTCTTGCAGCACGACGCCGAGGCGCGTGCGGTAAGAATCTAGACGCACCGTGGCGAGATCCACGCCATCCACGAGCACGCGCCCCGAAAGCGGCACATGGAACGCGGCGACGAGCCCGATAATCGTGGATTTCCCCGAGCCGGACGAACCCACGAGGGCTGTCACCGTCCCCGGCTGCGAACAGAAGCTCACGTCCTGCAGCACCGGTTTGCCGGGCTCGTACGAGAAGTTGACGTTGTCGAACGCGAGTTCACCCACGATGTCCGGCAGCGTGACCGTGCGTCGCGGGTCTTGATCCTCGGGCCGTTCGTCGAGCACTTCCCGCGTGCGCTCGAGTCCCGCAACCGCTTCAGTAAGTTGCGTGCCGATCCCGACCACTTGAAACACCGGCGCGATCATGAACGCCAGAAACGCCGTGTAGCTCATGAATTGCCCGACCGTTATTTTTCCGCCGATGACCTCGTGCGCGCCAACCAGCATCACGAGCGCCCCGACCACGCCGCCGAGAGCCGTCGTGGAAAAACTCATCATCGACATCGTGGTAAGCGATTTGATTACATTGTCGAGCAAACGCTGCACGCCTTTGGTGAACACTTCGTGCTCGCGCTCCTCCGCGTGGTAACCCTTCACCACGCGCACACCGGAGAGCGATTCCGTGAGCCGCCCGCTGACCTCAGCGCTGATTTTCGCGCGCTCGCGAAAGATCGGCCGCAAAACGCTGAACGCTTTTCGCAGTCCCACCATGCTGACGAGCAAGAGCGCAGCCGCGAGCCCCGTCATCACCGGACTGATGCGCAGCAGCATGTAGAGAGCGATGGCCGCCGTCAGCAAGCCGCCCAGAAATTCCACAAGACCCGTGCCGATCAGGTTCCGCACGCCCTCGACGTCGCTCATGATGCGCGAGACGAGCGCGCCGGTTTTGTTCGCATCGTAATACGCGACCGGCAGCCGCCCGACGTGTTCCTGCACCTTCCTGCGCAGTTCCGTGATCATCCGCTGCGCCGCTTTCGATAAAGTTTGCGTCAGCGTGTACGAAGTCACGCCTTGCAAAATCGTGGCGAGAAGCACGCCACCCACCAGCGGCATCAACAGCCGCGTCTGGTGATGGATCATCACGTTGTCGACCAGATATTTCGTCGTGTAAGGAAGCGCCAGACCGGAAACGCGGTTAATGGCCATCAGTACCAGGCCAACCGCCAGCAAGCCCCGCCGCGGCCGCATCAACGCCCAAATTTCGGGCAATTGATCCAAAACCCGCAACGGTTTTTTCTTGCTCTCGTCGGCGGCGTCTGCTCGCCCTTGCCTCGCGCCGTGCCCGCGCTCCGCGCGCGAAGCCATCCCGCGTTGCGATCCCATGCCACCGAATCCGCCCGCCATTCTCATGTGTCAGCCATCTTAGAGGATTTGCCCCTCGCGCCGCCACTCACCCACGGAACGGCGTTTCCTTCGCCAGCCGAGCGCGGCGATCTTGGAATGCCGCTTGAAGGAAGTACTTGAGATCGAAAGAACTATCCACATCTGATGCTGGCAACGGGCGGCAGGTCGCAGAGATCGACGCCACATGTGCGCGAGCCGCTCAAGCGCCTTGAGCGGTTCAAAAACGCAATCAAAACTGCGCGGCGGTTTGCCACTGCCCCGCATGGCTCGCCATTTTCACGACGCTTGAACTCCTGCTGCGTGAGTTTTGCAACCAATTTTCCCTTGACACAATCCTGACCCCAACCTAGATTGTGTTCGGACCATCCTTGGAACCAGGGGCCACCGCAGGATCGCTGGAATTCCTCTGAGCTGCTTGAACCATACAAGGACGGTCTGATGTTCGTTCGCATTGAAACTGCACAAAACTCGAACGAGTGAGGCGATGCCCGGTGAGTCAACGACGTGGGAACGAATATTGGATTAATCCCCTGCTCCAGCGGCTCAATCTAGTGCGCAAGAGTGATGCGGATCTCGCCCGGGACATGTGTTGGAGACAAATCGAAGAATGCGAATTGTCGGACCGCATCGGAAGAGTCGTCTCTGAAGTCAACCGGGCGGCCGGCTACCACATCCTGGAAATGCTGGATTTTCTTCCTCCTCAGAAAAACGTCTTGCGCGTTACCTTCGACCGGCAGCGGGTCAAGCACAGTCTCGAAATCGTGATTCGGGAAAGTGGAATCGTCCTGATGTTCTCCACCAGGAGCCGCCTTTCCATCGGGTGGGGACGCTATATTTCCACGCGTTCCATGAGACGTAATTCCACGCTCGTTTGGGATCAAATCATCCACCCGGGAGACGTGTTGGACCAAAACATCCAGGCCTGGATTTCCTACCTTCTTTCGGGTCTCGATAAGAAATTCAGATTAGATCAGATCCTGCACGCCCCCACCGCGGACGAAGAACTCAACGCGGCTTTCCGCAAAGCTTCCGCATAGAGAAATACACCACTAGTCTCGCCTGCTTGACAAGAGAGATGAGCGTTTGTTCATATCATTGATCGCGCCGCGACCGCCGGAGTGTCATGTCCCCGCCCACCGCTCAGGCCCGAGGGGCCGTATCAAATATTTTTAAACGCCTGCTAAAATTCACTTGTAAGATGTCGAAGCTGCGGTTCGGCCCCCAGGTTCGCGCACCATTACACTTCTGCGGGCAGTGTGTTGCGGACGCTGGAAGACGCCGGTTGCGGGACGTTCACGACGGAGAGATTCAAAATGTCCAAGCTTCGCTTATCGATGGCCTGCTGGAATTATGACCGCACGCGCGCGTTGCTTGAGGAGCGCGTCCCCATCGACGGGATCGACCTGACGTACATCAACCTCCCCGTCGAGGAAACTTTTTTCCGAATGATCCGCCACAGGGAATTTGACGTCGCCGAAATGTCTCTCTCCTCCTACACGCTTTCCATGTTCCGGGACCCCAAACCGTTTGTCGCTATTCCAGTCTTCCCTTCCCGGTATTTCCGCCATTCCTGCATCTTCATCAATCGCAATAGCGGCATCCGCGAGCCCAAGGATCTGATCGGAAAACGCGTCGGCAATCCGGAATACCAGCTGACGGCCTGCGTGTGGATCCGCGGCATTATGAGCGACGAATACAATGTCCCCGTCTCCAGCGTCACCTATCTCCGCGGCGGCGAGGAAACGCCCGGTCGAACCGAAAAACAAACGGTTTCCCTACCGCCCGAAATCCGGCTGGAAAATATTCCCGAAGACAAGACGCTTTCCCGAATGCTTCACGACGGAGAAATCGACGCCATCTACTCGCCGCGAACCCCTTCCAGTTTTGCGCAGGGAAAGGGAAACGTCCGCCTCCTCTTCGAGGATTACGAAGTGGTGGAACGCGAATACTACAAACGAACAAAAATCTTCCCGATCATGCACACGATCGTCATCCGGCGCGAGGTATACGAAAAAAATCCCTGGGTCGCGCAATCACTGTATAAGGCTTTTGTCCTGGCGCAGCGCGAAGTTTACGAGGACCTGTACGAAACGGCGGCGCTGAAGTTCATGCTCCCCTGGCTCATCCGCCATGCGGAGGACACGCGCACCCTGATGGGCAAGGATTTCTGGCCTTACGGCGTCGAGCCCAACCTGCACGGGCTGAGCACGTTCCTGCGCTACTCGCATGAGCAGGGCCTTGCCAAGCGCCTGTTGACCCCGCAGGAGCTGTTCGTGCCGGAAGCCCTGGAGTCATTCAAGATTTGAGTAGCACAGCCGCTCTTGGCTGTGTGCTTTTGATTGCAGCAAAACCCACACAGCCAAGAGTGGCTGTGCTACAAAAATCTGAAATTTCAAATTTGAGATGAAGCTATCTCATAAATGGTTTCAGGTCACTCCGAATGCATGAGTTATCGATCTACGGGCATCGAGAAGCCTTTATTTACAGGCCTTTCACAGTTTGGCGTTTTGCTCTATTTGTTCAGAGTGTAAAATTTTCATATTTATGAGATAGCTTCATTTGAAATTGTGACGCTCCACGGAACCGCCTGAGAGGAAGACAACGAAATGCCGGAAACCGGACAGCCCAGCGCGCTACGTTGGTGGGCGCTCGAGCGCGGAGACATTGACGCCACGGTTGCGCAGGTCGGCTTCAACGTGGCGCAGATGATCATCCCCGCGTTTCTGCTCGTCCCGGTCGGCATCGCCATGGGCTTCAGCGTAGGGCACCTGTTGCCCGGCTTTGCCCTGGGATTTTTCGTCGGCTCCATGGGTCTGACGGCGCTGGCCGTGGGACTTGCGAAGCGCGAGGGCCGCACCAACGTCACGGCCCACGTGTACATCAACAATGTCCCGGGAATCATCGCGTACACGTTGTCGATCATGCTGCCCGTGTATTTACAAACGCGCGATCAAGAACTTGCCTGGAGAGTTGGAGCCGCCGCCGTCGTGTGGACCGGAATCATCAAGCTCGTGGCGGCGCCGCTGGCGGGCACGATCCGCAAATATATTCCCAGGCCCGCCATGATGACGGTGTTTGGTGCGGCGATGTACACCTATCTTGCGATGGTCCTGCTGCAGCGCATCTTCGATCAAGCTCTCGTAGGAATCGTCGCGCTGACCATCGTCGCCGTCTCCGTCCTGGCCAATGTTCCGATCACGAAGTGGAAGATTCCGCCCTTCCTCGTGGCGTGGCTCATTCCCCTCGCCATTGGATTGTCCATCGGCTACATTCATCCCGCCTGGCGCGGTTTTTCCGCGCAGCTTCCCTTCGTGCGGACTCCGGGCCTGCTGCAGGCGATGGGTCTCGCGATTCCCTATCTTTCCGTGATCGCGCCCATGGCGATTTACCAGGTGCTTCAGGACATCGCATCGGTGGAAGGGGCGAACTCAGCCGGAGATAATTACGATGCCCGCCTCGTTGTCGCCTGCGACGGCCTCGGAACTTTTCTGTGCGGCGCAGCAGGAAGCATCATCACCCCCGTCGTCGCCGCGTTGCACCCGCCCTACAAAATGATGGGCGCGCGCATCGGATTCTGTTTCTGGACGGCAATAATTTTCATGGCCGTGTTCGTAAGCGGAATCTCGTTGTTCATGGCCCAGCTTTTCCCCTGGGCAATTCTTGCCGCAATGATCGCGTACGTGGCGATCGGAGTGGGACGCGCGACGCTCCACCATGTGGACCACAAATACATAAACGCCGTGCTGTTGGGTTTGGTTTTGCCCGCCGGAGTGGTCGTGAGTTCCGCCGTGAGTTCCGCCTTGCCGGCGCTGAAGCTGTCGGCCGCCAATCCCGAAGTCCAGGCGGCGCTGAATCGCTCCATCTACTGGAATTCGATTCAAGGGCTCGGCAACGGATTTCTCTTCCTGGTGCTGGTGGTCTCCGCGCTCATCACCGAAATGATCGATCGAAATTTCGGGCGCGCCGCAACGTGGTGCCTGATCGCCGCCGTTTTCTCCTGGTTCGGACTGATGCACTCCCCAATTATGCATTGGGGCGCGCAGCCCATGTACGCAAGCGGCTGGCTGGCCGCGGCGTTCATCGTCTTCTCAGCCCGCTGGTGGCGCGGCGATCTAGTGTAGCGCTCGCCTTCAGGCGAGCATCTGCGCGCGAATCGAAAATGCCCGCCTGAAGGCGGACGCTACAAAACCGCGGCCGCGAAACACCCAGAGCTTGTAAGCCCTTCTTTACAATGCTACAAAAAGAATATGGACAAAGCGGCCACAGCTCTCTCACCTGCCGAGTTTCGCCGGCATCTCTTTTACGAAACCTCCCATTCGCCCTCGCTCGCCGAACTCGTCGGTTACGAAAAAGCCAAGGAAATCATCGACTTCTGTTTTATCGCCAATCCTTACTACCCGACCGCCGCGATGCTGCGCGATCTCCAGGACAATTTTCCCAATCTGATCAAGTCCTACCCGTCGAGCAATCCGGCCAGCAGCCAAAAACATCTCGCGGCCGTATTGCACGTGAATCCGACCCACCTGATCATTGGGAACGGCGCGACCGAACTCATCGTCCTCATCAACACGACTTTGATCGATCGCATCGCCGTTCCGGTTCCGACCTTCGGCGAATACATCGAAAAACTCAAGGATCAGCGCGACGCGGAAATCTATGCCCTGAATCCCGACGAGCGATACACGCTCCATCTGCCGCAGTATCTGGATTGGGTGCGCAAGCGCGGTCTCAAGTCCCTTCTGATCATCAATCCTGGAAATCCCACAGGACAGCTTTTCTCTCTCGAAGAAATGATTGATTTTCTGAATCAGGCCAAGGACATGGAGCTGGTGATCGTCGATGAATCGTTCATCGATTTTGCGGGAGATCCGGTTCCAAGCCTGCTTCATGTCGCCGGCCGGTTTTCCAACCTGCTGCTGGTTCGCAGCATGAGCAAGCACTGTGGCGTTCCCGGCCTGCGCCTCGGTTACTGCTACAGTGAAAATCTCTACATCCTCAATCACATGCGCCAGTTCATTCCGACGTGGAACGTGAACACGCTGGCGCAATATTTTTTGTCCCTGCTCCCTGCCACCGACGGCGAATACCATGAAGGCCGCAAGCGCGTGATCGGCGATGTCCGCTGCCTGTACGATTCCCTGATGGCCATCGGCGGTATTGACGTCTATCCAACCGGCGCAAATTTTGTCTTATTCAAAATCAAAGGCGGCATGACCGCGGCGGAATTGCAGGGACTCCTCCTGAAGGACCACAAACTCTACGTGCGCGACTGTTCGAACAAAATCGGCATGGATCAGTACCACATCCGCGTCGCCTCGCAAGGCCGCGAAAAAGACGCCAAGCTGGTCAGCGCGCTCCAGACGCTGCTCCGATGAAACGCCCCACGGTTCTTGTCGTCACGCGCAGAACCATTCGAAAGAATAAATTTATCGATTACGTAGCCGAAGCTCACCTCGCGCTTCTGGTGCGTCTAAAGGCGCTGCCGGTCATGGTTCCGGTGGTCGAAGGCGCGCACGCTTGCCTCACCGGCTACCTGGCGGACATGCGAGGCCTCCTGCTGGTGGAAGGCGAGGACATCGAGCCAAAACATTTCAACGCGACACGCGAAAACTACACACACCTCGAAAAAACTCACCCCCTGAAAGATAAAATTGAAATCGAGCTGATCCGCCACGCGTTGCGCAGACACCTTCCGATTCTTGGCATTTGCCGTGGCTCGCAACTGCTCAATGTTGTCTGCGGGGGAACGCTATATGGCGATGTCCAAAAAGAAAAGAAGTCGCCCCTGAAACACATCGATTTTGCCCACTACGATACTTACAGGCATCCGCTTTCCATTGTCGCCGGGAGTCCCTTGCAGAAATGGTACGGAAGGAAAACGCTGCGCGTGAACAGCTATCACCACCAGGGAATCCGCGACCTCGCTCCGCGCTTCCAGCCGATGGCATACTCAAAAGATGGATTGGTCGAGGGCTATTACGACCCGGAAGAAACTTTTCTAGTCGGGCTGCAATTTCATCCGGAGCGCATGCAGGAAGAGCCCGACGGAAACTGGCGCATCTGGAAAGCCTTCGGCGCCGCTGTTCATCGCGCCAAGTAGCACAGCCACTCCTGGCTGTGTGGTTTTGTTGCTCACACGTATCGCGCTGGCTAGACGGCGATGGCAAAACCCGCACAGCCAAGAATGGCTGTGCTACTCAACTCAATCGCCCGCGCGCGGCTTCTCACCCGCAAGATAAAAGTACCCCACCTTATTGTTGGCCGGCGTGCCAAACCACGTGCGTCCTTGCGCGTCGAGATAGAATTCCCGCATCGTATTCTCGGCCTGCGGGAACGGATACTCAGTCACGTGACCGGTCTTCGGATCGAGATTCCCAATCACGTCCAGATGCTCGGACGAGTACCACAGCGTGTGGTTCTTGGCGATCGACAGCGCATAGGGAGTCGCTTCAGGACCCGGCAGCGCATATTCCTTGAACGTTTCCGTCTTCGGATCAAATTGTCCTATCTTCCCGGCTTGAAATTCGGCAAACCAAATCGTGCCGTCGGTGTCGATCTGAATGCGCCGGGGCCGCGCATCCGGAGTAGGCGGCTGCCACTTCGTCACCTTCAGCGTCTTTGCGTCCACTTTCCCGATTTTTCCGTTGGGCACAAATTCCGCAAACCAGCAATTTTGATCCTTGTCGAGCACGAGCCCATAGGCGGAAGGTATTTCCTTGATCTGCGTAAACGTTTTCGTCTTCGGATCAAAAACGCTGAGCGGCCCTCCGGTCGCCCAGACTCTTCCTTGCGTGTCTATCCGCAACGTGTGCTTGGATCCGCCCGCAACCGTTCCTTCCTTGCCCGGAATATATGCATCCTGAAATTCAGTAATCGTTCGGGTCGCGGGATCCCAGTGTCCCAGCTTGTTCGAGCCCTGCTCGGTCAGCCAGACGCTCCCGTCCGCTGCGGGCACCGCGGAGTGAATCGCGGCCGTGCCCTGATTCGGCACAGGATACTCCTGCACTTCCGCCGTTTTCGGATCCAGCCTCCCGATCTTGTTCGCGTTGCCGTAATACGGCATCCAGTAGTTGCCGTCTTTGTCCGGGAACGCGCTCCACGGCATGCGGCTCGGGCCAGGCAATTCGTATTCGACGTAGACAATCTTCATCGCATCATCGTTGAAAGTCCGGACCAGTTCCTTGTACTTCGGCATCTCGGTAGGTGACTTCGGCAAAACAGATTCCTCGCCGAACAGCGAATTGATGTACGAAGCAACGTCCGACGCATTCTGATCGTTGAACGGACTCCCAACTCCGCCCAGGAAAAAGTGCATTGATTCCTTCATGTACGCGACGCGGTCCCGCCATCCCTCTTCATCGCGCCGCGCGGAAGCCATGCGCGACTGGAACCCGTGGCATGCGAAACAACGTCCGACGAGCAAATCCTTCCCTTTGGTATCGGGGAACAAAACCTCGCCCTGATACTGGGACAAATCGCTCCAGCGCACCATGCCCTGCTGCAAGGCGAAATCGTAGGAGGCGTTCTGTTCCGCCGTCAAACTCACGTCGGTGCGCGGATCGGTGCGATACCCCACGGCCTTCACTTGTACTTGATATTTTCCGGCCGGCAAATTCTCAATCCGGTAGCGGCCGTCCTTGTCCGTCAACACGCTGACCAGGACTCGCGTGCCCGTGTTCTGCGCCTGCACGAATGCGCCGCGGAACGGTGATCCGTCCGGACTTTTCACCGATCCGGTCACTGTCGCCGCTCGGACGAGCGTGCCGAAAAATAGAACAATAGTCAGAAGACCAGCGAACTTGGAAGCTGATTTCATGGCTCCCCCTTTTCTGGTTCATGTCGCGCCCGCCTTCAGGCGGGCATCTGCCACATCACCAGTTGCCAACCTGAAGGTTGGCGCTACATCGCCCGGATTCTATCGCAATCTTAGTCCACCAGGATAGGCATGCAAAGCACAGGTTCCACGTGGAAGTCGAGCCGGTTAATTTCCTGCAACGCGCAGCCCAGCATGGCGCTGCGGGCGGTTTCGAGAGTGATGATGAACGGCAAGGCGGAATGTGGATGCCCCGGCCTCTGCAGCACGGCGTCGATGCCGATCCCGTACCGCGACAGAATGGTTGCGACCGCCGCGATAATCCCCGGCCGGTCCTTGACCACGAAGCGCAGATAGTAAGGCGCCGTGAATTCTCCACTCACATCCTTCGGTGTCTCAACTTCAGAAAGGCTGCCGGATGACGCCGAGCCGCTGCGCGCGATCGAATACAAATCGGAAACCACGGCCACCGCGGTAGGATCTCCTCCCGCTCCGAAACCGGAAAACACCATCTGTCCCGCGTACTGCCCGGTGGCCATCACCAGATTCTTGCTGCCCTCGACGTGCGCCACGAGCGAGGACGCCGGAACCAGCGCGGGCCGCACAAACGCGCGCACGCTCAACCCATCTTCCGTCTCTTTCTTAGCCAGGGAAATCTGCCGGATGGTGCAGTTCAATTCGCGCGCATAGGCAAAATCCACGGCCTCGACGGAAGAAATCGGCCAGCACGGAATCTGTTCGCTTTGCAGGCGGACGCGCAGCCCAGCTTGCGCCAAAATCACGAGCTTGGCGCGCGCATCGTATCCTTCGACATCGTTCGTCGGATCGGCTTCGGCGTAGCCCAGTTCCTGCGCCTCCTTCAGCGCCGCTTCAAAACTCGCGCCCGTCGCCTCCATTTTCGTCAGGATAAAGTTGCAGGTGCCATTGAGCACGCCCGCAATTTTAAAAAGCCGGTCGCCGGCCAGGCCTTCCTGAATCCCCATGATTGCCGGGATTCCTCCCGCGACCGACGCTCCAAATTCAAGGCGCCTGCCCGCCTCGCGCGCCACCTCAATGAGTTCCGGGCCGCTCTCGGCAATCAGCTGCTTATTGGCGGTGACCACCGATTTCCCCGCGCGCAGCGCTTTGCGGATCCAATCGCCCGCGGGCTTCACTCCCCCGGCCAGTTCCACAAAAATGTCAATGTCCGAGGAAAGCACTTCATTGATGCTTTCCGTCCAGCGCACACTCGCAGGCACCCAATCCACTTTTTTCCTCGCCACTCCGCGATTAAAAATATGCGTCAGCTCAAACGTGTCGCTCGCTTCCTGGCAAAGCAATTTTGCGACAGACCTGCCCACGGTGCCAAAGCCCGCAATCGCAACCTTCAGCTTCTTCCTGCGGACGACCGCCTTCTTCGCGGGAGCAGGTTTGCCTCGAGACTTGGATTTTGCGCGATCCACTTTTGCCGCCAATGCCTCACCTCGCCGGAAACTGGAAACAATTAATCGCGGCCCTTTCAGAGCGCAAGGATTATAAGGTATTTTCAGGTAGGACGGGCTTCAGCCTGTCAGGTTTTCGTCCCCGCGAACGGGCCCGTGAAATATGCGACCGTCCGGAGCCGAAAGGAATCAAATCCCACATGGCGCAGATTGACGAGCGGCTCCCGCAAAACGTGGATGGCGAATTTTTCGTGGACGCGAGTTGCATCGATTGCGACGCCTGCCGCCAGATCGCGCCCGCCAGCTTTCGCGACCACGGCGGCAAGTCAAGCGTCTTCCATCAGCCCCAAAATCCCGGCGAGCTGCATCGAGCATTCATGGCGCTGGTAGCTTGCCCGACCGCATCGATCGGCACCGTGTCCCACCGCAGCGCCCGCTCCGGCGTCGAAGCTTTTCCTGCCCATGTCGTGGATGACGTTTACTTCTGCGGATTCAATTCGGAAGCGAGCTTCGGCGCGTGGTCGTACCTGATCGTCCGTCCGAAAGAGCAAGGCGGGAACGTCCTCGTCGATTCGCCGCGTTTCAACAATCCGCTCGCGAAACGCATCGAGGAAATGGGCGGCGTCAACCTCATGCTCCTCTCGCACCGCGACGACATCGCCGACCACGCCAAATTTGCCGCGCATTTCCATTGCCCGCGCGTCATGCACGAAGGCGACAGCGCCGCCGCGCGCGGCATCGAGCGCGTCATTACAGCGACGGCACCCCAGCGGATCGACGACGATCTCCAGCTCATCCCCACTCCCGGACACACGCGCGGCCACCAGGTTTTTCTCTACCGCAATAAAGTGCTCTTTACCGGAGATCACCTCGCGTGGTCGCCTGAACGCGAAACCTTGACCGCTTTCCGCGATGTCTGCTGGTATTCCTGGACGGAACAAACGCGTTCCATGGAAAAACTGCTCGCCTGCCAATTCGAATGGGTTCTCCCCGGCCACGGCCGCATCGGCCACGGCTCCGCCGAAGAAATGCACGAACATTTGGAACGATGCGTCGCCAGAATGAAGAAGCAGTAAGTGGCGCAGGCTTCAAGCCTGCGGGGGTTAGTACTTGCAAGGACTAAAACCCACAGGCTGGAAGCCTGCGCCACGAGAACCGTCTCACTAGTTCGATCTCGTCACACCCGCTCAAGCAGAATCGCGATCCCCTGCCCCACGCCGATGCACATGGACGCGAGCGCATACCGCCCCTTGATTCGCTGAAGCTGCCGCGCCGCCGTCAAAACTAATCTCGCCCCGCTCATTCCCAGCGGGTGGCCCAGCGCGATAGCTCCGCCGTTTGGATTCACTTTTTCGCTATTGTCGGGCAAACCCAATTCCCGCGTCACAGCGAGCGCCTGGGCAGCAAAAGCCTCGTTCAATTCGAACATGCTGACATCGTCTATCGAAATCTTCCATCGCGCGAGCAGCTTTCGAACTGCAAAAATCGGCCCGATCCCCATGTAGTCCGGCTCGACGCCGGCAGTAGCAGCCCCTACAACGCGCGCGATCGGCCGCAAGCCAAAGCTCGCAGCCGCTTCTTCGGAAGCCACGAACATCGCGCAGGAGCCGTCATTGATCCCCGAAGCGTTCCCCGCCGTCACGGTCCCGTTCTGGCGGAAAGGAGTGGGCAATTTGGCCAGCGCTTCGATTGTTGTATCCGGGCGGATGTGCTCGTCCTCGGAAACGGTCTTCGTCGTTCCCTTAGGGCCGGGGACTTGGACTGGAACGATTTCCTCCGCCAGGATTCCGGCCTTCTGCGCCGCGGCGGCTTTTAGCTGCGAGCGCAACGCAAAGCAGTCCTGCGCCGCGCGGTCCACGTTGTATTTTTCCGCGACGTTTTCCGCCGTTTCCGGCATGGACGCGTTCCCGTACAGTTTCACCATCCGCGGATTCGGAAAGCGCCAGCCGATAGTCGTATCGTAAATTTCCGCGGTTCGCGAGAACGCGGTCCCGGCCTTGGGCATCACAAACGGCGCGCGGCTCATGCTCTCGACGCCGCCCGCGATGGCCAGCGAAATCTCGCCCGCGCCAATCGCGCGCGCCGCCGCCGTGACCGCTTCCATCCCGGAACCGCACAACCGATTCACAGTCATCGCGGGAACCGTGTATGGAATACCGCTGAGCAGCAGCGCCATCCGCGCGACGTTGCGATTGTCTTCGCCCGCCTGGTTCGCACAGCCGAAAATCAATTCGTCGAGCGTTTCCCAGTCGCTCTTGGGAAATTGCTCCTTCAACACTTTCAAAGGAATCGCGGCAAGATCATCGGTGCGCACCTGCGCGAGCGCGCCGCCGTAGCGCCCAATCGGCGTGCGCACCCCTTCGCAGATAAACGCGGCAGGCATTCGAGCCCAATCTCAATTCTTCGGTGCGCCCCCGGCTGGCGGAGTTGGCGTAGACGCGCCCGGGCGTTTCACGGTGTCTGAAAAGTTCGTTGATGGCGCGCTGTCTTGAATGCTGACCAATTCAATTTCAAAAATGAGCGTAGCGTTCGGCCCGATCACGCCGCCCGCTCCGCGCTCGCCGTAGGCTAAATTCGACGGAACAAAAACTTGCCACTTGGAACCCACGGGCATGAGCTGCAGGACTTCCTTGAAACCGGGAATTACATTTTTCACTTCAAAGGGCACGGGCTTTCCGGCCTTAGCGGAGCTGTCAAACTCGCTCCCGTCAACGAAAGTTCCCTTGTAGTTGCACAGGACCGTGTCGGTTTCCACCGGCTTCTTCCCCTGGCCGGATGTCAGAATTTTGTACTGCAATCCGTCAGGAAGGACGACCATCCCTTCCTTCTTTGCATTTTCCGCCAGGAACGCGTCGCCCTTCGTTTTATTCTCCGCCGCGGCGGCCTCCTGCATCTGCATCTGCTTCTGCCGGATCTCCTGCTGCAGCGCGGTGATCACCTGGCGCAACTCAGCCTCGCTCATCTGGGGCTTCGCGTCCGAAAGCGCATCCTTCAGCCCTTGCATCAGAATGGTGGGATCCACATCGAGCCCCTGGGCCTTCACGCCCTTGCCCATTTCCATGCCGATCGCATAACTGGTTTTCTCTTTTTGCGTCTTAAACCCCGGCGCGAGTGTGGGCGCTTGTCCCGCGGGCGCTGGCGCGGCCGCAGGCGCTTTCGCGGGCGGCGCCGCCGGAGCCTTCGCCGGCGCTTGTTGCGCCCTCACGCCGCAGGCCAGAAGCCCGAACGCCAAAACTGCCATCCCCATCCGCTTCATTCGTCCTCCTAAAGTGAACGACGAGCGTTGGTTTAGCGCTCATCTCCGGCTATAGACGGTAACCGATTGCCCCGGCCCGCTGCAAGTTTTCACAAGCGAGGTTGTCATTGCGCAGATAACGGCGGACGGATTTTGGCAAAGAACGGCTTCGATTGCCCATCTCTCCGAGAACTGTGAGATGGCTCAATCTAAATCGAGGGCCTTCTTGAGCGCCTCATTGAGCTCCGTCAACTTAGAGCTTGAAAGCAATCCCACGTAATCGGTGAGCTCCGACTTACGAACACTGACGAGATTGTCGCACATGATCCAACTCGAGTGCTTCATGCCCTCGTCGGGGCCGATCGCGACCTGTGTCGATAAACCCTCGCCATTGCTGAAAACGGGTGCACAAATCACGGTTGAGAAACGCGATTCGATGAGTGCTGGACGGCTCACAATTGCAAAAAATCGATATTGCTTTGGATCTCGTTCAGGCTTGAAAACGCGGTACAGTTCCCCTCGTCTCACGAATTTTCTCCGCGAATACGGTCAATCTTCCAATGCCTGGTAGGTGAGGACGTCCTCAGCCTCCGCATTCAGGCGGTCGGCAGCGACGTTGATGCGTTCCAGATCGCGGGCATGCGTTTTCCTGCGAGCCCGTTCTCGGAAATAAATTCGGAGGACGCTTTCAATAAAAGCCGAGCGCGAAAGTTTTGAACCGGCCAAATGGTCAACTTTGGCCAGGATATCGGAGGATAGTGTGATGGAAGTCTTCTCTTTCATACTACTAATATACTACCATTTCAGCGGAAGCGACGAGGATAATTTGGCGTTTTGCATCATCCCGGTTGCTGTTCTCCCCTCCTCTCGTGCAAATCCTGAATTTATGGCACAGTAGTGTCCTCTGATGGCCGAATCCGGGAACTCCTCAAACGCGGGGCGCATTGCCTTCACGTATCCTGACTTTTCGCTTTACCAGCTGGCTCGTTTTCTGGTCGTAGCCGGCCTGGAGATGCAGTCGGTCGCGGTCGGCTGGCAAATCTATGAAATCACCAAGCGGCCGCTCGACCTGGGCTTGGTGGGGCTGGCTCAGTTCTCGCCGGGCATCCTGCTGTTTCTGGTCACGGGGCATGCCGCGGATACGTTCAACCGGCGAAAACTGCTTATGGCCTGCTACGCTGGATTTGGCGTGTGCTCGTCACTGTTGCTCTTCTATTCGCTGAGTAACTTCCGAACGGTCTTGCCGATGTATGCCGTTGTAGTTCTGCTTGGGGTGGTACGGTCGTTCAACAACCCGGTGAGCCGCGCGCTGCTGCCACAGATCATCCCGGAAGAACATTTGCAGAATGCCATCGCCTGGAACAGTTCCGTGAACCAGGGCGGGACGATTCTAGGTCCGTCGCTCGGAGGTCTGATCTACGCCGTCGCCAAAGGCCCTGCGGCGGTCTACACAACCTCAATGCTGGCCGCAGCCGGGGCGGCTTTCCTCATGTCGCAAATCAAGCTCCATTCCAAGCCTCGGCCGAGGGAGCCGCTCAGTCTGAAATCCGTCCTAGCGGGGCTGCGCTATATCGGAAGAACGAAAATCATCCTGGGTTCCATTTCCCTGGACCTTTTCGCGGTGCTGCTAGGCGGCGCAGTGGCGCTCTTGCCTGTCTTCGCAGCCGAAGTTCTTCGGACCGGTCCGTGGGGCCTGGGCCTCCTGCGCGCGTCTCCCGCGATCGGTGCGGGCAGCATGGCGCTGCTGCTCGCGCACCGGCCCTTCCGCAGCCGCGCCGGCCTGACCATGTTGTGGTGCGTAGGCGGTTTTGGAGCCTTCACGGTTCTCTTCGGCATTTCTCGAAGCTTGGTTCTGTCCATGGCGGCGCTCATCCTGGTCGGGTCCATGGACATGGTCAGCGTCGTGGTCCGCTCCACGCTGGTGCAGCTCGCCACCCCGGACGAGATGCGCGGACGCGTGAGCGCCGTGGAAATGATCTTCATCGGCGCTTCCAATGAAATCGGCCAGTTTGAATCGGGCCTCACCGCGCAATGGTTCGGCGCAGTTCCTGCCGTCATCATGGGCGGAGTCGGAACGCTCTTAATCACCGCGCTGTGGGCATGGAATTTCCCCGAGCTGCGCCGCGTCGAAAAGCTCAGTTCCCTCAGGACGTAGGATGTCTTATGTAGCACAGGCACTCTTGCCTGTGTGGGTTTGGCGACTTCTGTTAGGTCGAGTAGTTTCCGCGTGCGACTTACAAAACCACACAGCCAAGAGTGGCTGTGCTACTTTTTTTCGAGCGCTTCAGTGAGAGCGGGAACAATCTCGAACAGATCTCCCACGATCCCGTAGTCGGCCACTTCGAAGATCGGCGCGTTTTGATCCTTGTTGATCGCCACGATGGTGCGCGAGCCCTTCATTCCCACGACGTGCTGGATGGCTCCGCTGATTCCGAGCGCGAGATACAGCTTGGGCGCGACGGTCTGGCCCGAGCTGCCGATTTGGCGGTCCATGGGCAGCCAACCCTCGTCGCAGATGGGGCGCGACGCGGCCAGTTCCCCGCCGAGAAGTTTTGCGAGCTTCTCGGCGAGAGGGATATTTTCGGGAGCCTTGATGCCCCTGCCGACCGCCACCAGGATGGGCGCCTGCGTGAGGTCCACGGCCTGCTTCGCTTCGCGAAACAGTTCAAGGGGTTTCGTTCGAATCTGTTCCGGCTTGAGCTCCACGGAAATGGACGTGACAGGCGCCTTCGACGCGCCTTGCGCGACGAGATCCGCGCGAAATGCGCCAGCCTGGAACGTGGCGAACCACGGCGCCGCCCCTTCGAACACCACATCCGCCGCTGTTTTGCCCTGAAACATCTGGCGGACAAAAATCAGTTTCCCGTTTTCGTGGCGGTAGCCGACGCAGTCGCCGATCATGCCTTTGCCGAGCGAGGCGGCCAGCTTGGGCGCGAAATCGCGCACCTGGTAGGTATGCGGCAGGAGCACCAGATCGGGCTTGGCCTGCGCAATCGTTTGGCGCAGGGCGGCGGTGTAACCGTCGGGCGTGTACGCCGAGAGCAAGTCATGCTCGACAAGCAGCACTTCATCGAGCTTGGTTGCCGCAAGCTCGCCGGCCAGTGTGGCGACACCTTTGCCGATGACCACGGCCACGAGGCGGCTCTTTGTTTCCGTGGCAATTTGTTGCGCGGCGGCCAGCGTCTCAAAGCTGGCCTTGTTCCATTGCGCGTCGCGCTGTTCGGTGATCAGGAGAATATTCATCGTGGGCGATCCTGGCCTACAGCACTCGCGCTTCGTGCTTCAATTTTTCGACGAGCTTTGCGGCCGCTTCTTTCGGCGTGCCGGTCAAGAATTCCGTCTTCTTGGTTTTCGACGGCACGTAAATACGCTCGATGCGCTGCGTCGGCTGATGCGAGAAGCCGAGCGATTCGCGCGCGATCGTGGCGATTTCTTTTTTCTTCGCCGCCATGATGCCCTTGAGCGTCGCGTAGCGCACCTTGTTGATGCCGGACTGAATCGTCAGCACGGCGGGCATCGGCAGCTCGACCCACTGAAACCATCCGGCCTCGAGTTCGCGCTTCACGCGCAAGCCGCCGCCCTGCGCGTCAATCTGCATGATGATCGTGGCATGCGGCTGGCCGAGAATTTCGGCAAGGAGGACGCCCGTCTGCCCAAAGCCCTGATCTTCGCTCTGCAAACCCGTCAGCACGAGGTCCGGTTTTTCGCGCTCGATCGCCGCCGCAAGCGATTTGGCCGCGCCGAGCGGATCGAGCGTGTGCGCCTTGTCATCCGCGATGTGCACGCCGCGATCCGCGCCCTTGGCGAGGGCTTCCTTGATCGTCTGCTTCACGCGTTCCGGACCCATCGACACGGCAATTACTTCCCCGGTGTGCTTTTCCTTCAGGCGCAAGGCTTCCTCGAGAGCGTAACTATCCGGCTCGTTCATCTCAAATCCGATGTCGGTTTCGCGGATCCAGCTTGCGTCGGTGATGGCAAGAGGAGCGTCCTTGGCGGGCACTTGCTTGATGCAGACGACGATCTTCATTCGTTCCTCACATTCTTGCGATTCGTCTCCCCGGGTTCGCTTCCTCTGCTCGTTGGAAGTTCATTTTCCACTGTCATTCCGAGCGAAGCGAGGAATCTCTCTTCGTCGGTTGCTCAGCCTTAACTGCTCCCAACGAACGCAAAGAAACCATGATCCTTTCCCTCTGATCGTTGCTAATCTCTTCCGATTTCGACAAGGTTTCCAAATACGCTATCAGGGCGGCGTTCACAAGCTGAGACATGTCAACCCTTGCTGCCTCACAATCCACATGGAGATGGGCAAAAATGTCTTGAATACGATAAGCCTCCACGTGCCTATCCGTTTAGCTCCACTCGGTACAACTGATTGTATGTGGTGGGTTGCTGCTGGCTACCCAGTCCGAGAAGCGTCTGGAAGGCGGCCATCGGTGTTCGCCTGCGATTAAACCGAAAAACGAACTCGTCCAGGTAGGCTTGAAGATGGGCGTGGCCGACGCCGTGATGGGTGCCACGAAGCCAGGTCTTGAGGTTCCCAAAGACACGATGGATGCGCGGCAGAATCTGGGTCGACCTTCGACGGTCGCCCTGCGTGTGCGGTCGGTGCCGGTACCCCAGCTTCGGGAGGGGGTCGTAGCCTCCCCAGCCGTCAGTGACTACAATCGCTCCCGCAGCCACGTTCGTTCTCACGAAGCCGGTCAGAGACCGGGCCGAGACGTTGGGAACCACTTGGAGGCGTACCCTTCCGGAAGCTTCGCCCCTGACCTCTACCGCGCCCACAACGATCGCCTTGTCAAGGACGTGGCGCCCCCCACGTAGGCCCACTTCTCGCCCGCCGATGTAGGTCTCATCCACCTCGACCTTGTCCTTGAGAGGCTCCCGATCCGGGTGCACCATGGCGCGACGAAGCTTCTGCAGCATGGCCCAGGCCGTCTCGTATCGGCGGAGTCCCAACTGCCGCTGGAGTTGGAGCGCTGAGAAGCCCGGGGTCTGAGTCGAGACCAGGTAGGCGGCCCAGAACCACTGTGTCAGCGGGACTCTGGTTCGGTGGAGCACGGTCCCCGCCGTGACCGAGGTGTCGTGCCTGCACGCTCGACACCGCCACAAGAGACGGGTTGGTAGTTCGAGGGCCTCGCCCTGCTGGCACCGTGGACACTGGAAGCCCTCGGGCCATCGGCTCCGCGCAAGGTACTGGCGACAGGCGGCCTCATCGTTAAAGAGCCTTCTAAACTCGTGCAATGACCGAGGATACTCCGGGCGCATCGCACCCGACACTATCCCTTGGGGCCTGTGGAGTCAACCGGATAGGCACAAGCCTCCATATTGTCTACAATCTCGCCTATCGGATAACTTTTAGCCGCCATGTCCCGCTTGACTTTTTGATAGACGGTTGTCACCAACCTAGACGCCTGTTTCCTAGCCCTGTCGAGCCGTTCAAAATGGCTCTGTAGAATATCGGAGCGTGTCTTAAACCACACAGCTGCAAAGGCTGCAATAGCAGTGACCCCCGCCAGTTTCGTTATGATGTTGTACCAAGTGTGAAGATAAAACCAGGCGTAGCCAACAGTTAAAAGGTACAAAGCAAAGGAGCCGTACAGAATAACGGCCATATACAACGGCACGCCTTTTCTCGGCAAAGTACCCAAATAGCTCTTCCTAAGCTGGTCAGTCATCTTTCAATCACAGAAAGGCAATTGCTAAAGGAGCCGAGTATTTCGTGGAATACCAAACCTGAAGGTTGGTACCAAGCGCCTCGGGGCCGCTTCTTACCGGGAATCCCAGCGCTTGAACAGCAACGCGGCGTTGGTCCCGCCAAAGCCGAAGGAATTTGACAGCGCGTGCTCGACGGCAGCCTTGCGCATGTGATTCGGGATGTAGTCGAGATCGCATTCCGGGTCCGGAGTCTCCTGGTTGATCGTGGGCGGCAGCACCTGATCGCGAAGCGCCAGGATGCTGATGCCGGCCTCGAGGCCGCCCGCGCCGCCGAGGAGATGGCCGGTCATGGACTTGGTCGAGCTGACGGCAATCTTCTTGGTGTGTTCGCCGAACACGCGCTTCATGGCCTTGGTTTCGATGGCGTCGCCGAGCGGCGTCGATGTGCCGTGAGCGTTGACGTAATCGATCTGGTTCGGCTCGAGCCGCGCGTCGCGAATGGCCGCACGCATAACGCGGTAGGCGCCGTCGCCGTTCCCCTCGGGCGCGGTGATGTGATATGCGTCGCCCGACATTCCATATCCCACAATTTCGCCGATAATTTTTGCGCCGCGCCGCTCCGCGTATTCGAGCGACTCCAGGATCAGAATTCCCGCGCCCTCGCCAATCACGAAGCCGTCGCGGTCGGCGTCAAACGGGCGGCTGGCGCGTTCCGGCTCGTTGTTGCGCGTCGAAAGCGCTTTCATCGCGGCGAATCCGCCCACGCCCATCGGCGTGATGGCCGCTTCGGCGCCGCCGCAGATCATTACTTCCGCGTCCCCGTGCTGGATCATGCGGAAGGAATCTCCCACCGCGTGCGCGGAAGCGGAGCACGCCGTCGCCGTCGCCGAGTTCGGCCCTTTTGCTCCGTAGCGGATGGAAATGTGCCCCGAAGCCAGGTTGATAATCGCCGCGGGAATGAAAAACGGGGAGATGCGCCCGGGACCGCCATGCAGCAGCTTCGAGTGTTCGCGTTCGATCACGTCGAATCCGCCGATTCCGCTGGCCACATACACGCCGGTTAACTCCGCGATTTCCGGAGTGATTTTCAGCTCCGACATGCGCATGGCGAAATCCGTGGCCGCCAGGGCCAGCTGGATGAAACGGGCGATTTTCTTCAGCTCTTTTTTCTCGGCCCAGTGGAGAGGATCGAAATCTCGGACTTCCCCGGCGATGGTGCAATCGAATGCGGCGGCGTCGAAATGCGTGATCGTGCGGATCCCGCTTTTTCCCGCCAGTAGGTTTTTCCAAACCTCATCGGTGCCGATTCCCAGACCGCAGACTAGTCCGACACCCGTTACTACAACCCGGCGGCTCACTTGATCAACTCTCTCCTGGTGGTTTTGCAGCGGCCCTTGAACTACTTCTTGCCGTGCTTTGTGATGTAGTCGACTGCGTCCTTCACGGTGGCGATCTTTTCCGCGTCTTCGTCGGGAATCTCGATCCCAAAGGCCTCTTCGAAGGCCATCACCAATTCGACCGTGTCCAGGGAATCCGCACCCAGATCGTCCACAAAGGAAGCCGTGGCGGTCACCTCGCCTTCATCCACTCCAAGCTGTTCCACGATAATCTGTTTTACCCGTTCATCGACACTGGCCATTCTGTTTTGCCTCCGATAAGAGCTCTGTCCGGCTTCGTGTGGCTCGTCCTCTCACTGCTTCGGGTGTTGATTTTGAGCACCCGACATTCTATGTACGCTCTCGCCCTAGGTCAACCTAACTCTGATTGCGATGTGACGCAAATTCTCAGGTGGCACAGGCTTCAGCCTGTGGGTTTTAGCCCTTGCAAGGACCAACCCCCACAGGCTGAAGCCTACTCCACTTCACACTATCCCATGCGCAAGCCCCCATTGACATCGAGCACGGCGCCGGTGATGTAGCCTGCTTCTTCGCTCGCCAGAAACACGACGGCCGCGGCGACTTCCGCGTCGCATCCCATTCGGCCGAGCGGTATTCGAGCGAGCAGTGCGTCTTTTACGTTTTGCGGCAGCGGGTCAGTCATGGGCGAAACGACGAAGCCCGGTGCGACGGCGTTCACCGTGATATTGCGGGAAGCGATTTCCAGAGCCAGAGCGCGCGTCAAGCCGATGAGTCCGGCCTTGGCGGCGACGTAATTTACCTGCCCCGGATTCCCCGTCTCGGCCACCACTGAAGTCACGTTGATGATGCGGCCATACCGGGCGCGCATCATCACGGACATGGCCTGCTGCGCGCACAGATGCGCGCCGGTCAAGTTTGTACGCAGGACGGCGTCCCAGTCGTCCGGTTTCATGCGCACGGCCAGGCCGTCGCGAGTTATGGCGGCGTTATTTACCAGGATGTCCAGCTTGTCGAATTTTTCAATGGCTTGGCGGAATCCGGACTTCACTTGCTCGGCGTCGGCCACATCCATGGCCACGGCCAGGCCTTCGCCTCCGGCTGCAGCAATTTCAGCGACGACGCCCGCCAGTTTTTCGGCGTTGCGCGCCGCCGCGGCCACGCGCGCGCCGGCCTGCGCCAGTGCGAGCGCCGTGGCGCGCCCGATTCCTTGCGACGCGCCGGTCACCAGAGCGACTCGATCTTTCAGGCTGAACATGGGATTTGTGTAGCACAGCCACTCCTGGCTGTGTGGTTTTGAGAATTGCTATACTCCGCCGATTTCGCTGCGATCGTAAAACCCGCACAGCCAAGAGTGGCTGTGCTACTTATTACGCTTCCGCGGATTCGGACTGCGCTTGCGCGAGTTTCTCCAGCGTCGAGCGCAGGGATTTTTCATCCTCCACGTTGAACACGTGGATCGACCGGTCAATCTGCCGCAAGAGGCCCGTGAGGACGCGCCCCGGTCCCACCTCGACAAACGTGTTGACGCCCTGATCGATCAGCTCGCGCACGGATTCTTCCCAGCGCACGGGCAGAGTAACCTGGCGGATGAGCGACTCGCGCGCCTCGTCTCCACTCGTGGTGAGCTCGGCGTCGGCATTGTTCACCAAGGGCACGCGCAAGGTGTGGAACGCCGTCGCGCGCAAATCTGATTCGAGCCGCTCCGCCGCCGGCTTCATCAGCGAACTATGAAAGGGAGCAGAAACTGCCAGCATGACAGCGCGCTTGGCGCCGCCCGCCGACGCCAGTTCCACGGCGCGTTTCACTGCTTCAGCATGGCCGGAAATTACAGTCTGCTCTGGAGAATTCAGATTGGCGGGTGCCACGACTTGACCATCGGCCGCCTGCCGGCATATCCCGGCAACCTGCGCAGGAGCCAATCCTAAAATCGCCGCCATCGCGCCAACGCCTTCGGGCACCGCCGATTGCATGTATTCCCCGCGACGCCGCACCAGGCGCACCGCGTCGGCAAATTCCAGCCCGCCGGCCGCCACCAGCGCGGAATATTCGCCCAAACTATGCCCCGCGACGAAGGCCGGCTGAACTCCATTCTGCGCGAGCACACGATAGGCTGCCACGGATGCGGTCAAAATCGCGGGCTGCGTATTCGCAGTCAGCTTCAGCGCCTCTTCACTGCCGTTGAAGCACAGATCAGAGACGGAGAATCCCAGGGCTTTGTCTGCCTCGTCAAACACACTTCGGGCCGCCGGTTGGTTCGCGGCTAGTTCCTTGCCCATGCCGGGGTATTGAGAGCCTTGCCCCGGAAACAAAAACGCCAATTTTCCCATTGAATGAACCGCCGTTTCGTCGCTTATGCTTCCACAGGGACAGGAATCGTGGCAAGTTCCTGCTCGATTCTTTCGTTGACTCCGCCCCGCACCAGTTCAGTCGCTACCCGGATGGCATTCTTGATCGCCAGGGGATTCGAACTCCCATGCCCGATCACCGTGACGCCCTTCACCCCCAGCAAAGGAGCGCCGCCGTATTCCGAGTAGTCAATTTTCTTTCGAAAGCTCTTATAGGCTTTGCGCGAGAGCACGTAGCCGACTTGCGAACTGATCGTGCTCTGCAACGCTTCCTTCAGCATCGCCGCAATGTGCTGCGCGACGCCTTCGCTGATCTTCAAGGCGATGTTTCCGATGAAACCGTCACAAACGATGACGTCCACGGAACCGTTGAATATATCGCGCCCTTCGACGTTTCCGGTGAAATTCAACGAGGAGAGTTTCAACCGGCTGAACGCCTCGCGCGTCAACTCGTTGCCCTTTGATTCTTCCTCGCCAATCGATAGCAGCGCGACCTTAGGCCGGCGCGTTCCGAAAATCGCCCGGTAGTAGATCTCGCCCATCACGGCAAATTGGACGAGATGCGCGGGCTTGGAATCCACGTTCGCTCCCACGTCGAGCAAAACGGCCGTCCCGCCGCGTGAAGTCGGAAACGGCGCAGCCAGCGCCACGCGGTCCACCGAAGACAGCGTACCTAGCCCAAATCGCGCCACGGCCATCACCGCGCCCGTATTCCCCGCGCTGACCAGGGCATCGGCCTGGCCGCCGCGCACCAGCTTTGTCGCGACATGCGCCGAACTGTCTTTTTTCTTCCGGAAAGCTTGCGTGGGCGAGTCATCCATGGTGATGACTTCGGTCGCCGGAACAATCTCAATTGGCAACCCGCGATGCGAGTGCTTCGCCAGTTCTTTCTTTAACTCAGGTGCAAGCCCCACTAGAAGGATTCGAACGCCCAACTCCCGCGCGGCCTGCACTGCGCCCTCGACTTCAGGACGCGGCGCATGGTCTCCACCCATCGCATCTACGGCTATGGTGATCATTCCAACTCCGGTAGGGGAACCGCGCAAAGGCCGTACACTTCCGGGCGTCAGGTCCCGGTGTCCACGACTTCCCGGCCTTTATAATAGCCACATTGCGGGCAAGCCTGGTGAGGCTGCTTCATTTCATGACAGTTGGGGCACTTGGCGAGGGCCGGTGCTTTCAGATGATCATGAGCGCGCCTGCTGTTCTTCCGCGCGTGGGAATGACGCCGTTTTGGATTGGGCATGCAAACTCCTTCTTATGGCCCCAAAAATTGTATGAGGCATTCTATGGTGTTTCGCCTGGGATTCCTATTGCTTTTTGAACCAGTCCTGTTTCAGACGCGCCAGAGGCGCCATACGCGGATCGGCTGCGTGACTTTCACAGCGGCATTCCTCGTTATTCAAATTCACTCCGCACTGGGGACACAGTCCGCGGCAGTCGCTGCGGCAGATCGCCTTCATCGGCAATGCCAGAAGGACTTGCTCGGCCAGAACATCGGCCAGAAACATTCCTTCGCCCTCGAAAAACGCAATTTCGGTGTCGTCAAGCTTCAGACGCTCCTCTTCTTCCTTGGTCATGGTCGCGAGGGGCTTGTAAAAAAGGTCAAATTCGCGGGCAATATCCTCATGGACCGGTTCCAGGCAGCGCGCGCACACCATCTCCAGGCGCGTATGCAGCTCCCCTGTGACGCGGATCTGCCCTTCCACGAGTTCGGCGGTCGCGCGGACCTCCAGAGGCTCCGCCTGGCGGAAGTCGCCGGTGCGGTAGTCAACCGTTCCCGGGGCATAGCTCTTCCGGATGCGGATTTTGCGGACGGCTAGGTCTTTTACGTCTAGGAACATCGGATTTCACCGCTAGCGCAGGGATCCCTGAAACTCCCCACAACGTCCATTATAAGTCCCGCCCGAGTGATGTCAAGGAAGGCACTGCGCGGTTCGAAGCGGATGCTTCGAAACAGGTACGTGTAGGACAGACTTCAGTCTGTCGCACTTGTGTAGGACCGGGAACGAAAACCCGACAGGCTGAAGAGTGCCCTACGCGGACCGTGCCGAGCCTGTGCCTAGCAACTCCGCGTGCTGGCGAAGAAGGAAATGATCAGTCATGCCCGCGATGTAGTCGCACACGACTCGATACTTGGGTGCGCGTTGCGCTAGTTCGGCGTAGGCTTTGGGCATTGCGGCGGGGTGCTCGACGTAGTAAGTGAAGAGTTGGGCGAGGGCTTCCACGGAGCGTTCGCGATCGCCGACAATCGCAGGATTGTTGTAGAGACGCGTATGCAGGAATTTCTTGAGGGCCGCGTTTTCGGCGGCCATGGGCGGGCTGAAGCCCGCGAGGCGGCGCGGCGCGTGGCGGATGTCTTCGACGCTTTGCACGCCCGACGCCACGATGATTGATCTCGTGTTCTCGATCAAGCCGGTCGCCAAATAGTCGAGGACGCGCTTGGCGGCTTCGTTGAATTTCAATTTCTCCGCGCCATGCGGGTGGCTGCGCTCGACTTCATCATAAAAACGCGCGAACAGAGGCACCTCGGCGCGAATCATTTCGATGTCCAGCACATGCGCTTCGTAGCCGTCGTCGAGGTCGGCGGTGTTGTATGCGATCTCGTCGACGAAATCGATGAGCTGCGCTTCGATCGGCGGACGCTCGTCGAGCAAATATTCCGAGAGACTGGGATATTGCGCCGCGTCGTAATCGCGCGAATGTTTGACGATGCCTTCGCGAACTTCAAACGTCAGATTGAGGCCGGGAAAATCCAGATAGCGCTGCTCGAATTGCTCGACGATCCGCAGCGCCTGCAAATTATGATTGAAGCTGTCTCCATGCGGGCGCAGCAATTGATCGAGTTTTCGTTCTCCCGCGTGGCCGAAAGGCGGATGCCCAATGTCGTGCGCCAGGGCCAGGGCTTCGGCGAGATCGGCGTTGAGTTCAAGCGCTCCGGCGACGGTGCGCGCAATCTGCGCGACCTCCAGCGTGTGCGTGAGGCGGTTGCGGAAGTGGTCGGAAAAGCGCGTGGTGAAGACTTGCGTTTTTGCCTCGAGCCGGCGGAACGCGCGCGAATGAATCACGCGGTCGCGGTCGCGCGCGTAATCGTTGCGGTAGGGATGAGGCGGTTCGGGATAACGCCTGCCGCGCGATTTCACTGCATCCATCGCATAGGAGGCCAGTGCCATGGCACGATTCTATGCCACGGCGCGAGTGATGCCAAATCGTTGGAGGTTTCTGTGCCGATGTTACTTCTGCATTGGCGGTTGAGAGTCAGCCGGCTCGGGCTGATCGAGGGTTGCGTCGATGACTCCGGTGAACGCGATAAAGTGATGTTGAAACGCGGAAATCTGCGTTGCCAGCGCGCCGTCAATGCCCAGGACTTCCCTGGCGTAGCCCAGGGACTTCTGGGATCCATTCGTTCCGTTGACAGCCATGGGATTCATTAAAGTCTCGTCCAGCGCATCCAGATTGCGAGCGAGTTCGTTCAAGTCGATCAAAAGAAATAAATCGAGTTTGAGCGTTTGCTTCTGCGAGAGCTTTTGGATTTCGTCGCGGGTGTCGTCGAGCGACTGCAGACACCGGCTGTAGCTTCTCTCCAGTTCCTGCTTCTCCTGAAGATCGAGGCTCAGGGATTTCACGTCCATCTTTTTCATTCGTAACTGTGAATGAAGCAGGTCCGAATCCAGGCGCGTGAGAAAGGTCGAGAATTCCTGGTCGTTCATGAGGCGCAGCGCGACCGGCTTCTCAGGCGTCGTGGCGAGTTGTCCTGTTTCAAATTTCGTGGTGTTTGCAAACACAGGGATGGCGCTCAGGATTGCGACTCCCGTGATGAGTAACTTGCGAATCATTAACCGATCCTCCCGACTCCCCAGTTCATGCGGCCAATTTGCTCGCTATGCCTGGGCCAGTCCCCACAGACTAAGAGGCAACCAGTGGGCCATCCGAAGAAGTACAGGTAACGTGTCCAGCACAGATTTTGTAATCTACAGAATCATAAAGACTTAGTAGTATAACCCCGGTGAGAAGGGGCTCCAGCCGCGGACGAATCAAAGGGGTCTGATCGGTCGAATGCCATTAAGTGTTATGTGGGGACGCCGAAGATTGTCAGGCAGCCCTTCGGAGCGAAAGTGGGGCAAAGTGTTTGGTAGGACAGCCACTCTTGGCTGTCCTCGCAGTCATTCAAGGACATCCGTGGACAGCCAAGAGTGGCTGTCCTACATACCGCTGCGAACCGTCTAACTAAGCGAAATCAATTTGCTCCGTTCGTAGGCACAGGCATCATCACCAGCCCTTTGTACACGAACTTTTGGACTCGCCTGCCGTCCTCCACTTCCGAACTGTACAGGTTGCCTTTGTTGTCGGTGGTCATGTGATGGAGCACGTCGAACTCGCCGGGCGCAATGCCGGGCCGGCCGAACGAGTCCAGTGGCTGCAGCGTCTTGCGGTCAAACACCCAGATTCGCGCAGGGCTTCTGCTGGCCACGTACAGGAAGCGCTGCCCCGGGTCCGCCGAGAAGGCCACGCTCGCCGCTGTGTTGCCGTTATTGCAACCGGCCCCGGCTACCAGGCACCAGCGATCGATCCATACCTGGGTTATGTATTTGCCATCGGTCGTGAAGATTTGCACGCGCTTGCCGCCGCGGTCGGCCACATAGACGAGGCCGTCGTTCGAAACTTTGACGCCGTGCACAGGCGGTACAAATTGCGAAGGTCCCGGGTCTTTGGGATCAAAGCCTGTGGCCAGTGTGCGCGTGGCCTCCTCTTCCTCCGCCGCCGATTTTGCGGCCTCTCCCGTTAATGCGGGCGGGCGCGGGGGATCGTCCATCGGAGTGTTGCCGAAAGCGCCCCACATGCGCTTATAGGCGCCCGTGTCCGCATCGAACACGATGACGCGCTTGTTGCCGTAGCCGTCGGCAACGAAAATTTCGTTGGTCTTGGGATAGACGAAAACGTCAGCGGGCTTCCAAAGGCTGGTGGTATCCGCGTTGGTCTTCTTTTGCGCGGCATGCCCGATCTGCATGATGAATTTGCCGTCTTTCGTGAATTTCAGGATCTGATCGTCGTTCCCGTTGCCGCTGATCCAGACGAACCCTTTGTAATCCACGGTGATTCCGTGCTCGGTCGAGGGCCAGGTGTAGCCGTCTCCCGACTTCCCGCCCCAGCCCTGAATGTAGTTGCCCGCTGCATCGAACTCCATCACGGGCGGCCCTGTCTTCACGCCGGGTTTCACGGTTCGCGAGCGATGAATGATCCAGATGTTGCCGTCGGCGTCGGCCGCCGCGCTGGACACCTGGCCGAGCGTCCACCCGTTCGGAATGTGCGGCCAGGATGGATCGACAACAAATTTCGGCACTTCAACCTTAGTGGCTGGCAGGGGGGGAGCGGCGGAAGTTCGGCGCGAGCCGGCGATCGCAAACGCCACTATAGCCGCCAAAACGAGGACTGCGCTCATAGACAACAAATCGTGGCGGGCTCTTCTTTCCGTGCCAGGACAATCCTGTGATGCCCGCGCCCGATTCCGCTTCACGTCCATAATGATCCTCCTCTTCGTGTTTCCACCGGACCGCACTGATCCATGTTGATCGACACGCCTTCACGGAATTCCCGAATTTTACATTTGGCTGGTGCATCGTACGATTCTCTTGCCCTGGACACAACGAATTTGCCATCAGGCCTCGAATCGTTTCGGGGGTAGGACAGCCATTCTTGGGTGTCTGCTTTCGCCCTGCCAAAACTGTGGGGGACAGCTCCGCCGCGGCGGATGGCTGTCCTACTTGCGACTTTCCGACGTGTTGCTCGGGGGCGAATTTTCGGCTGGGCAGGTGTATAGTAAATATCAAAGAAAATATTTAGACGGGAGAACTTCGATCATCCAATCACAAGGTGTGGCCATGAAAAACAGGCTCGGAGTCGCTTTGCTGCTCGTGGTAAGCGCGATTGTGGTTTCTCGGCCGCTCTTCGCTCACCATTCGAGTTCGTCGTATGACATGGAGCATCCGGTCAACATGAAGGGCATGGTAAGCAACGTGGAATGGACCAATCCTCACGTGTTCATTTTCCTGGACGTGAAGGACGAAAACGGCAGCGTCGAGGAGTGGCGCGTTGAAGGCAACAGTCCCAACATGCTGTTCCGGGTGGGCTGGAAGAAGGAAATGATCAAGGCGGGAGACCAACTGGTGGTGAATGGCGCCCTTGCCAAAAACGGATCAAAAATCATACGGCTCATCAGCATTACCGTGGCGAACGGCCAAAAGTACGACGGGCAAGGATTCAAATAGTCCGAATGGGGATGCAAACAGGGAGCGGTTTCAAATTGCGAAATCAATCCATCATCTGGGTTTGCTTGGCAGCGGCATTCGCTTCGCCCCCCGTTATTTTCGCTCAGACAACGCCGCATGCGGGACCTGCGAAAACGCGAACGGTCTCCGCCGCGCCCGACTTTTCAGGCGTGTGGTTTATCGACGAATATCGCAGAAATATCCTTCCCAAGGAAGATCCTCCCTTTCAACCTTGGGCCGAAGCAAAATTCAAGGAGCGGCAGTCCGAGAAATTGCATCAGGACCCCGATTCCGGGCCCGACCCGACGGAACGATGCATACCGCCGGGGATTCCCAGGGAGATGCTGCAGCCCTTTCCGTGGGAGATCGTGCAGGCGCGCGACAGGGTGATCATGATATTCGAGTACCAGTCCTTGATCCGTCAGATTTTTACGGATGGGCGGGGACATCCGAAAGATCTCCAGCCGACCTACATGGGCAACGCGATTGGAAAATTTGAAGGGGACACGCTGGTGATTGACACAGTCGGGTTCAATGACAAGACATGGCTCGACCCGATGGGTTTGCCGCACTCCGACGCCCTCCACGTCGTCGAACGCCTGCGCCGCGTGGACCACGACACTTTGGTGGACGAGTACACCATCGAGGATCCGAAAGCGTACAAAAAACCATGGACTACGCAAAAAACCTTCAAACTGAAACCGGACTGGCAGATTCAAGAGTACGTCTGCACGGAAAACAACACTGTTAAGTAAGACATTTCCTGTGGCGAGCATTCTCGTTGAATTTTGAACAAAGATGTACGTTATCTCTCGAGGTTGCAACGGCGAAACGCTTTGTCGTAGGATCGAAATTGGCATGATGATCCGGCGCATATTCGCGGGCTCGATCGTGGCGCTACTGCTGTCAGTTTCCTCGTTTGCTGCGGCGTGCGATGTCTCCTGCGCGTTCGCTGCGATGAGTTCGGATTGCCACTCGGAACAAACCAAATCACAAGACGTGGCGCCTGGCGGCATGAAAATGGACGGCTTGTCCATGGCCGGAATGACCATGCCGGGAATGGCCAATGGGGAAGACCAACAGACGGTTCCTGCGATTTCGCGGTTGAAAGCGAGTCATCCGTCCATTGGTGAAATGGGGCCGTGCGAAAAGCAGGCATGCGATAACGGCTCTGCCGTTTTCGAAAAAACAACTCGCTCCGGTGATTCACATTTTCATTCCATTTTAGCGATTGCTGAAACTCCCCGCGCCGATGGTGTACTTACATTGCTACGCGGCGCGCGGGATGAAATTGCAACGTACCAGGGTCATGACGGAATTCACCTCCATCTGAGTCTGCGGATCTAGAACTCTCCCAATTCCTTTCTTTCAGCATTTCTCTGAGATCTCTTTGTCCTCTGTGTTGAAAGCTTTTTCCTGGCAAAAAGGCAAATCATTTAACACAGAGACCACAGAGGACGCAGAGAAACCTACTCCATCAATACAAGGGGAAATATCCCCGGGAGATATTTTTATGCGGCCCTGGATCGCAATGTTTGTGTTACTTCTGGCAATTCCCGCGCCGGCCGGAGCGCAGCAAAACGGCAAGAAAGACGACGACATGCAAGGCATGCCCGGAATGAGCGACACGCAAATGCAAGGAATGAACATGGGTGGAACCGATCTGATGACCATGCATCCGGAAACGTTCCCGCAGGAAATCGTCCGCCACACGGGATCGGGCACGAGCGCCGAACCCGATTCCACTCCAGTTCCCATGCTGATGACGAAGAAAAGCAAGTGGACCTTGATGTTCCACGCAAATGTATTCGTGCTGGACGAGCAGCAATCGAGCGCGCGCGGGGGAGACAAATTTTTCTCGACGAACTGGTTCATGGGCATGGCGCAGCGCACCGCTGGGCCCGGCGTGTTCACGGCGCGTGCGATGTTAAGCCTCGAACCCGCGACCATCACAGGACGGCAGTACCCCCTGCTGTTTCAGCAAGGCGAAACCGCTTTTGGGAAGCCCATTGCCGACGGACAGCATCCGCATAATTTCTTCATGGAGATTGCCGCACTGTACGATCTGAAATGGGGGAAGAACGGCCTGCTCTCGTTTTATGCCGCGCCCATTGGCGATCCGGCCATCGGGCCGATTGCTTACCCGCACCGCGCGTCCGCGTCGGAAGATCCCCTGGCCGCGCTCGGCCACCATCAGGAAGACTCGACGCACATCGCGGAGGATGTGCTCACCGCGGGCGTAACCTACCGCATCGCGCGGATCGAGGCGTCCAGCTTTCACGGACGCGAACCGAACGAAAATCGCTGGAACATCAGCCAGGGGAAAATCGATTCGTGGTCCACTCGGCTAACCGTCCAGCCGGGAAGAAATTGGAGCGGGCAATATTCGTACGCCCGGATCGCGAGTCCGGAAGGTCTTTTCCCCAATGAAAATCAGGAGCGCATGACGGCGTCGGCCATGTATAACCGTCCACTTCACAACGGCAATTGGGCGAGTTCGTTGATTTGGGGCCGCACAAGATCACTTGAAGACAATTCCACTTTCAATAGTTACACACTTGAATCGACGTTGCGCTTTTTCACGCGCAATCGCGTCTGGACGCGCATCGAAAACGTGGACCGCTCGAACGAACTGCTCCTCGGCGAGAACGCGCTTCCGCCGAATTTTCAAGAGCAGCCGATCGGGCGAGTACAAGGATATACTATCGGATACGATCGGGATTTCGATATCGCGCCCCACTTCCGCTCAGCACTTGGTACGCAAGTAACGGTTTATGGCGTGCCGGAAGGTTTGAAAGCAGTTTACGGTTCCCATCCGGCAGGCATAGCAGTGTTCGTTCGGATCCGGCCATCTTCCGGAGAAGAGAAATAATATGGCCAGAGGCAGGAACAAGGGAGAGAGGCGAAAATGAAAATCCCGAAAGTAATCCTTTGGATTTTGCTCGCCGCTGTGATCGCGGGGCTCGCGTACGGCGCGGTTTTGCTGCGGCACGGAATCAGCGCTCGCAAGGATCCTTCGCAGACAGAGATCCGCGTTGCGCGCGCCCTGCGCCACATGGCCATTCCCAGGCTCGACCGCGAAGATGAGAACCCGTGGAAGGATGTGGCCACAGCCGATGTTATGAAGGATGCTCGCGAGCACTTTGCCGATCACTGCGCGCAATGCCACGCCAACGATGGAAGCGGCAATACGGAAATGGGCAAGAACCTCTACCCCCGCGCGCCGGATATGCGCCTGCCGGCAACCCAGAACCTCGGCGACGGCGAACTATATTACATCATACGCAACGGCGTTCCGTTGACGGGAATGCCGGCCTGGGGCGAGCCTCATACGGACCAGGATGATGAAAGCTGGCAACTTGTCCTGTTCATCCGCCACTTGTCTCATCTCACCCCCGAAGAAATCAAGGACATGGAAAGCTACAATCCAATAGGCAAGATGGAAAAAGAAGAGGAGCCGGCGGAGGTTCCCAGCGCGGCGAAACCATCAGGGAAACCCGCCGAAGAACATCATCACCACTGACGCAGTTGATTTTGGGTGCTGCCGGCCCGGAAAGAAGGCCCTCTTTTTAGTGGTCAGCTCTTGGAGTTGAGCATCTCGAGGCCCTGATCCGCTTCCTGGGCCGCGTCGGGGAATTCCTGCTTGACCTGATTGTAGAGTTTCGTGGCCTGCGCGGGATCGGTCTTGCGGTAATAATCCGCGAGAGCCAGCATGGCCATGGGCTTGGGAACAAATAGGCTGGGCTTGTCCGACAATTGTTTGTACAGGTCGACTGCCTGCGTGGCCTTATTTTCCTGCAGATAGACCTGGGCCAATTGGAATTTGGCGAGGCCCGCCAAATTTTCGTCGCCGCTTGAAACCACCTGGTCGAGATTTTTCTCCGCCGCCGCATACTGTTTCAGCTGGACTTCGGACAGGGCCGCATAGTATCGAGCCATTTGCCCGGGCTTGGTGCGCCCGTATTGGCCCGCGACCATGAGAAATTTCTTGTCGGCGTCGGAAAACTTATTCTTTTCGTCAAGGTAGGTAACTTCCACCGGGTCGGACGGTTCCCCGGCGGCGCGAATGCGCGCCTGGAAAATTTTCATGGCATCGTCGAGCGCCGCCGAGGCCTTGGCCGTCTGCCGCCGCGCGTACGTGTTCCACCCAAACACCGCCAGCGCCACGACCAGCGCCGCCGTAACCACGAGCCACAATGCCTGCTGATGCGAAGCGACCGATTCGAATCCCGAGACTAATTTCTCCCGGATCTCGTCCTTCTTCAGGTCCTTGCGCAAGATATGCTGCGCCACAGAGTCTTCCCTCCACAGGTTTTCGAATCGCTAATCGTACCACAGGTTTCATTCCAGGGCTGGGCCCAGAACTCGAACGGCCCATACGAAACCTGCGCTACGTTAAAAGCGAAAGGGCCCTGCCCGGATGCGCCGGACAAGGCCCTCAGAACACGTGTACCCGATCAGGAAGCTGCGGTGACGTTTTCAGCCTGATAGCCCTTCGGTCCTTGTTTGACCTCGAACTCGACCATCTGGCCTTCGTTCAGTGTCTTGTATCCGTCCATTTGGATGGCGGAGAAGTGAACGAACACGTCTTCGCCCGACTGGCGCTGGATGAAACCATACCCTTTTGATGCGTTGAACCACTTGACCACACCTTGTTCTCTGCTCAACTTAGTAGCCTCTCTATCTTGAGCGGTCGCTGTTTGCCGGGCGTAACGCCAGTTGGTGGTAGATAAATGTCCGCCGTTACCGGTGACCTTTCCCCGTTCGTCCTGGTTACTCAACGAGGACGGAAAACCGTGGCGGGCCTTCGAGCACCTACGGAATTACAGGACCCACAAAAGCGGGCCATGAATACAACAAAATTGGGCGGCTGTCTAGAGAATTTCCCGTTTCGGGAATCGCTGAAGAATTGCGTCTTGAAGGAGGCGGCTGCTCGTCCATTACTTCGTGAGTTCGCGAGGAAGCTACGGCCTAAGGGTGAAAACTGGAAACCGCCTGCGTCTCTTGATTGTGGATGTCGAAAACCGTATATAGCCTGGTGATTTGCAGGAGGTCGGTCACTTTCTTATTCAGATTCAGGAGCTTTATTTCCCCGCCCTCGCTTTTTACCAAACGGTATCCGGCGACTAACTCACCGAGCCCGGTGCTATCGATGTAATTGATTCCGGCCAGGTTCATCACGATCTTCTTGCGACCCTTGGCAACGTTTTCGCGAACGAGGTCGCGCAGCAGGGCGCTGCCTTCGCCCAGCGTGATTCGTCCGTCCATGTCGATCACCGTAACGTCTCCGACTTCACGGCTGATTGCTTTGAAGCTCATTCCAAGCCTTTCCCAGCTCTTTTGGTGAGTCTGGAGCGAAACGCGCCGCCCAGCTCTTGCCGATCGGTTGGAAGCTCACCGCTTGTGGCGCTTGGCCATGACTACTTCGGCGCCTCCGGCTGTGCTGGAGAGAACATCGACCTCATCCATGAATGCCTTCATCAAGAGCACTCCGCGGCCGGAATCGCCGAGGACGTTCTCGTCATCACGGGGGTCGGGCACGTCTTCCAGGCGAAATCCCGCTCCCTGGTCCAACACACGGATGACCAGCTTGTCTTCAAGCAACTCGAAGATCACGTGGATTTTTCTCTCGCGGCGCTGTTGGTTGCCGTATTGAAAGGCGTTCATGACGCCTTCGTGGACGGCCAGGCCAATCTTGTATTGATCGTCCTCGCCGAATCCAGCTACCGCGGCGACACGCACGCCCACTTCTTCGGCGAGAGCAATGCTCTCGATCAACGTCTCCAGAACGACTTCAATCCGCTGAGGTTTTGAGGGCATCCAGCTGTTGGAACCCGCCTAGGGACTTGTATGGGTAGCACAGCGCAATCGGGTAAGTCAATCCAAGACATGCGGTTGGGAGAAATTACGTCCCGCGGTTTGTGACGAAACCAGGCACAAAGGATGTTAAGTTGGAAAGTTCGGGGTGGGCATGGGTTCCTACTTATCGATTATCATCGCTGCGTTGGCGGCTGGGCTGATCAACTCGGTGGCCGGGGGAGGTATGTTCCTTACCTTCCCCGCGCTGGTTTTCACGGGCGTGCCCTCGATTGTTGCCAACGCTTCCAGTACGACTGCGCTCATCCCCGGCATACTCGCCAGTTCGTGGGCGTATCGAGGCGATTTGCGGAAATCGGAGGGCATTCCGCTGTTGCCCTTGTTGATCGTGAGCCTGGCGGGCGGCATTGTGGGCGCGCTGCTCTTGCTGTTCACTCCGCAAAGGACTTTTGACTTTGTAATCCCCTGGCTTCTGCTGGTCGCTACACTCCTATTCACCTTTGGCCCGCGGATCGCTCCCAAACTGCGGCGCGCATTTGACATGAGCCCGGCGGCCGTTATCTTCGTCCAATTTTTTATCGGCATCTACGGCGGCTATTTCGGCGGTGGCATCGGAATCCTGATGCTGGCGACCTGGACCATCTACGGGATTACCGACATCCATGTGATGAACGCAAATCGAACCTTGATGGGCGCGGCCACGAACAGTATTGCAGCGGTATTGTTCATCATCGCCCGCAAGGTATGGTGGCCGCAAACGTTGGTGATGCTGGTGTCCGCGATCGTTGGCGGATACATCGGAGCGCACATGGCCAAGAAAGTGGATCCGCGTTACGTTCGCGCCGTTGTTACCGTATTGAGTACAGCCATTACGATCGCGTTCTTTTTGCGGCGGCACTAGGTCTCGGGCCGCGCGATTCGGAAAGCGAATCATCAGTTTCCTGGCGGACGGCATCATTGCCTCAATGTGCCGCTCTGCAAAGAAAACGGCGAGGTCTGAACCATAGAGTGGCGTTATAATATCAAGTAATGAAGCCCTCGATTCCCGTGACGTTGGGTTTGGAACTCAAGTGGAGAGAAATCAAATGTCAAAGATAGATCAGCTCAAGGCAGAGATCGAAAGTCTTCCCAGCGAGGAATTCACGGAGATTTTTCGCTGGTTGTCAGAAAAGGACTGGGAGAGGTGGGATAAGGAAATTGAAGCCGACGCTCAGTCTGGAAGGCTCGATTTCCTGGTGCGCGAGGCCCGGGAGGAAAAAACCAAGGGGAATCTCAAGGATTTGTGAATGCATCGCACCAGCAGCCGTTTCTGGAACCTCTTTGAAAATCTACCCGAAAGTGTTCAGACAGTCGCCCGAAAAAATTTCCAACTTTTGAAAGATGACCCCTCCCATCCTTCGCTCCATTTCAAGAAGGTGGGTAAGTTGTGGTCCGTGAGAGCGGAGATCAATCACCGCGCTCTTGCAGTACAAGAGGGTGCGGACTTTATCTGGGTCTGGATTGGTCCCCATGACGAGTATCGGCGGCTTATCAAACAGCAGGGCTAAGACTACGAAGCCTTCTCTTTTGCGTACACCAGGAAATCCTCGTACGTGCCCTTGAAGTCCTCTACGTGGCCGCCTTTGCATTGCCAGATGCGCGTGGCGACTTCGTCGATGACGTCGTGATCGTGCGTGACGAACAGCACGGTGCCGGGATATTTCTGGAGCGCGATGTTGAGCGCGTTGATGGCTTCCAGGTCCAGATGGTTCGTGGGCTCATCGAGCACCAGGACATTTGGCTTTTGCAGCATCAGCTTGCAGAAAATCAGGCGGGCCGATTCGCCTCCGGAAAGAGCGCGTGTGGATTTCTCGGCGTCCTCGCCGCTGAACAGCATCTGGCCCAGCACAGCGCGCAACTCCTGTTGCGACGCTTTCGGATCGAACTGGTGCAGCCACTCGACGACGGTCGTGTCCTTGGCGATTGTGTCGGTCGTATCCTGGGCGAAATAGCCGACGGCTACTTCATGGCCCCACTTCACGTTGCCGGCGTCGGCGAGAAAGTGGCGGTCGGCATCGTCGATATAGCCGGGGGCGCTGCGAACGAGCGATTTGAGCAGCGTGGTTTTGCCCGCCCCGTTGCGGCCAATCACCGCGATCTTTTCACCGCGTTCGACGTTCGCGGAAAATTTGTCGATTACCGTGTGGCCGTCGTAGGCCTTCCTGAGCCCTTTGAATTCGAGGGGATGCCGCCCGGAAGGATTTTTCATGTCAAAGCGAATGTACGGCCGGGCGATGTTTGACCTGGCCAGCTCCGAGGTTTGAATGCGCTCGACTTCTTTCTTGCGCGACATCACTTGCGAGGATCGCGTGCCGGCTGAGAAGCGCGCGATGAATTCGTTGAGTTGCGCGATTTTCTTTTCGCGCACGGCATTTTCGGATTCGATGCGGGAGCGAATCTGCGTCTTGGCCAGGACCATGTCGTCGTAGCCGCCCGTGTACATGATCACCGTCTGGTAGTCGATGTCGGCAGTGTGCGTGCAGACGCTGTTCAGAAAATGGCGGTCGTGCGAGATGACGATCAGCACGCCCGGGTACTCATGAAGATAATCCTGCAACCAGTGCACGGAATCGAGGTCCAAGTGGTTGGTCGGCTCGTCGAGCAGCAGCGCCGCCGGATTGCCGAACAGCGCTTGCGCGAGGAGGACGCGGACTTTTTGGCCGCCCTGGAGTTCACTCATCTTGCGCTCGTGCAGTGTTGATTCGACGCCGAGGCCGTCGAGCAGAATCGCGGCGTCCGCCTCCGCGGTGTACCCGCCTTCGTCGCCGACAATTCCTTCGAGTTCGCCGAGGCGCATGCCGTCCTTGTCCGTCAGCTGCTCGTGAGGCTTGGCGTAAAGCACATCCCGTTCCTGGAGAGCCTTCCACAACGGGGCGTTGCCCATGATGACTGTATCGATGACGCGAAATTCGTCGAAGGCAAACTGGTCCTGCCGCAAGATGCCCAGCTTCTTTGGCCGCGAGACCGAACCTTTCGTCGGTTCGATGTCTCCCTCCAATATCTTCATCAGAGTAGTCTTGCCGGCGCCGTTCGGGCCGGTGATGGCATAGCGGCGCCCTTCGAGGAACGAGCAGGTGACGTCCTCGAACAGGACTCTGGCGGCGTAGCGCATAGTGACGTTGTTCAACGAAAGCATATCTCTTCATTATAACGTGAAATTGCTGTGCGTGCTTGCTGACTGGGGCTGCGTGAGCGTATTCTGAACCGTAGTGAAACCGTTGTAGCAAAAGCTTCCCTGTGGCGTTTGATCGTTGCATTGACGAACCCCCACAGGCTGAAGCCTGTGCTACTAAGTTCGCCGGCAGTCTTAGATTCGCGATTCGTTTATGAGTCGGAGATGATTTGAATATGAACAAGCACATATGGGCGGGCACGCTTGCAATCTTTCTTGCCGCTTCCTTTGCACTGGCGGGTCAATCTGAAAACACAAAGGCGGGGTCGTGGTCGGGTGTCATCATCAACGGTTCGTGCAACGCCGATGAGGCTTTCGCCGAGGCGGCGAAGTGTACTGCTGAAACGGCTGGCGCAGCCCTGGCGCTGTATGACGATACGATCCGGCAAGTCTACGCGCTCGACCCGCAGGATCAGGCGAAGGGGCATTTGGGGGACAGCGTCACAATTCAAGGCACATTGGAGGGGAGCGCGATCCACGTTGCTTCTCTTCAGATGTTTTCCGAAGTTGGACTTCGCGCGGGACAGAAGGCTCCGGAATTTTCCGCGCGCGACCAGTTTGGCAAAACGCAAACTCTCGAGACACTTCGAGGATCGAAAGGCACTGTACTTTTGTTCTACCGCTCCGCCGATTGGTGCCCCTACTGCAAAGGCCAGCTCATCCAGTTGCAAGCGGCCAAAGAGCGCTTCGAGAAGCAGGGGATCAAGCTGGCCGGGATCAGCTATGACAGCGTGGAGATCCTGAAATATTTCGCCGACCGGCGCAAGATCGACTTCCCTCTTCTTTCCGACCCGGATTCAAAAATCATTCGGATGTATCAAGTCTTGAATGCGGAAGCGGTGGGACCGAACGCGGGCATGGCGCGGCCGGGATATTTTTTCATCGATACGGAAGGCATGATTCGAGAGAAATTTTTCGAGGCGAAGTATCGCGAGCGGCTGACCGGGAATACGGTGCTCTCCAAATTGTTCCCGGAGCTGGGCGAAGAAGTCAGCGATACCGTCGAAGCCCCTCACTTGCAACTCAACGTGGGGCAATCGGACCGCGTCGCCGTTCCGGGCAATCTTGTGATGCTGACGGCGGAAGTGCGCCTCCCGCCGGATGTGCATGTCTATGCGCCGGGAACAAAGGGATACAAGACGGTCAAGCTTTCGATCGATCCCCTTCCCGATTTCGAGTTGAGACAAGCCAACTATCCCTCCGCGAAGATTCTGTACCTGCCTGCCATCAAGGAACGCGTGCCTGTCTTTGAAGGGACATTCCGTATTCGGCAGGAGCTGAAAGTAAATTCCATGGCCGAATTCAGCGGCGCTCTGGGATCGGATGGGAAAAAGGTTACGGTCAAGGGGAACCTGGAATACCAGGCCTGCGACAGCAAGATTTGTTTCCTGCCAACCACCGTTCCGGTCGAGTGGGAGCTACAGATCGTGCCGCTCGATCGCCAGCGCGCTCCGGAAGATATCCGCCACAAGTGACAATATCCAGTGAGTGCGCCCTGACGCCTTCGGCAAATGGAGGGGGTAGTCAGAAGAAGGGAAGGGGGACGTGGGGACTACCACCTCCCTTCCCTTATGCCCAAAACGAGCCAAGCGTGTCGGAGGTCGCTTGACCTTCCTCTATTATTTATATCGCAGTACGATATGTCAAATGATGTTTTCTTTCCGAACAACAGGTGGGCGCGGCGCCCTGCCGCTACGAGGGCACCACGAGTTAGAGCCCTTCTTGGCGCTTTTCTTCTGCGTGGGGTAATTCCGGGGGGAATCCAAAACCCGCAGGCTGAAGCCTGCGCCACTTTTCATGGATTGCTACGCCCAGTAGGTGCGGTCGAGGGTGCGGTATTGGATGGCCTCGCCTAGATGGCGGGTCTCCAGGTTCTCCGAGGCGTCCAGGTCGGCGATCGTGCGCGCGACTTTCAGGATGCGGTCGTGGGCGCGCGCCGAAAGGCCGAGGCGGCCGATCGCGCTTTCCAGCATTTTTTCGCCTTCCTCCGTGATGGCGCAGAATTTCCGGATCAGCTTCGGGGGCATCTGCGCGTTCGAGAAAACTTTTCGCTCGCCCGCGTAGCGCTTGGACTGGCGCTCGCGGGCGCGCAACACGCGTTCGCGAACCGCGGCGGAATCCTCGGTCGTTCCGTTCCCGCGCAATTCCTTGTACTTCACGGCGGGAACTTCGATGTGGATGTCGATGCGGTCGATCAACGGGCCGGAAATTTTCGAGACGTAGCGCTGGATTTGGGGCGGCGAGCAGTGGCACTGGCGCGTCGGATCGCCGAAAAATCCGCAGGGGCAGGGATTCATGGCCGCCGCGAGCATGAACCGCGCGGGAAAGGTCACCGAAGTCGCCGCGCGAGAAATGGTGACCGCGCCGTCCTCGAGCGGCTGGCGCATCACTTCGAGGACGTTGCGCTCGAACTCCGGCAATTCATCGAGAAAGAGCACGCCGTGGTGCCCCAGGGACACTTCGCCCGGCCGCGGAATCGCGCCTCCGCCGATCAGGCCCGCGTCGCTGATGGTGTGGTGCGGCGCGCGGAACGGCCGCGTGCCGACGAGACCTCGCGCGTCGTCCAAGAGTCCCGCGACGCTGTGGATACGCGTGGTTTCAATGGCTTCCTCGAGCGACATGGGCGGAAGGATCGTGGGGATACGCTTGGCGAGCATCGTCTTTCCGGCGCCGGGCGGCCCGATAAAAATAATGTTGTGGCCGCCGGCGCAGGCGACTTCGAGCGCGCGTTTGGCGGCCTGCTGTCCGCGGACGTCGCGCATATCGACGCTATATTGCGCGGCGTCGGCCAGCATCGTGCCGGCATCCACGCGCACCGGTGCGAACGATTCCGGCACGTTGACGAGGTCCACAGCTTGCGGCAGATTGCGCACGGCGAACACGTCAATCCCCTCGACGACCGCAGCCTCGCGCGCATTCGCTTCCGGCACGACCACGGCCTTGATCTTGTGCTCGCGCGCCGCGAGCGCGGCCGAGAGAGATCCGCGGACCGAGCGCACCTGCCCGTCGAGTGAAAGCTCGCCAAGAAAAATGTACTGGTCGAGGCGCTTGCCGAAGAACGCGCCCTCACAACCCAGGATGGAAAGCGCCATCGGCAGATCGAAGGCCGAGCCTTCCTTGCGAATGTCGGCGGGCGCCAGATTAACTGTGACGCTCTGATACGGAAAATCGTGGCCGCAATTTTTCAGCGCGGCCTTGATGCGTTCGCGGCTCTCCTTCACGGCGATGTCGGGCAGGCCGACGATGTTGAAATCGCCGGGCTTCCCCGAACCAACGTCGACCTCCACCTCCATGAGATAGGCGTCGATGCCAAACACCGCGGCGCTGAAGTTCTTGAAATGCATATGTCACTGACGGTGACAGATTCCGACGGGCGCAAGAGTAACCCAAATGCTAATTCCTTGCCAGTGAAAAGGAGGCAGGTTCCGCCTATGGCCTGGGAACGCCAATCTCTCGATTGGCGGCTATTGCGGCGCCAATCGGGAGATTGGCGTTCCCGGGTCTCCTCCCCGCGCGGGCCGGAGCCTGGGTTTCAGATTATTCCGAGCTCCCGGCACTACCATGTGCGGCAAGATAAGGCCGGAAATCGTTCCACACGCGGTCGATCGACTTCTGATCCAATTCCTTTGATTCCGCTTTGCCGGGTTCTTTTTCGGAATAAATTTGCAGCGTGACCTTGCCGCAGGAAGGCGTGATCGCGTCCGGTGGATAGGAATAGATCCCTACGTAGGTTGCGTCCGTTACGTTTACGAATGAGCCGTGGGCGTTGACGACGTTCGCGGCCTTGCCCGGCTGGATGGGCTCGACTTCCTTGCCGCCGCAGAGAAGCTTCATCCTGTAGAAATCGGCCTTGAATCTCATACGGGAGCCGCCTGCGTACATCACGATCGCGGGCGTCAGTTCGCGGCCCAATCCGGTCAGGAACGACTCGCGCAATTGGGGTTCCGCCTCCACCAGAAGTACCGGTTTGTGTGCGCCGACGTACTCATTCCAATCCCGCAAATCCTCCAGCGGATCGAAAGTATTCTGAACGGCGCCTTTAATTTGCTTCGTTCTTTTCTCCTTCTCCTGAGCGGCGGCAAGCCCGGTCTCTTCCTGGGTTTCGTAATCGAGAACGGGAGTCCTGAGCGCCACGTCAAATCCGCCCATCGACAGGAAGTACGGCTTTCTATCGAATTTGGTGGACCGGAGAGCCTCCTTGAAGGAACCCAGCGGATAAGGATCGGTGGGTTCGACGGGCAACAATCTCGCGCTGGGCAGAGAAATGTCCCGCATTTTTTTCCGGGCTTGTTCCAGTGTCGGCGTTGTCTGGTCGATCCGGACAATCCCGGTCAGCCCGGACCCGCCTCGGCCCGGCACCGAAAAGGTGGTGATTCCGATGACTTCGCCGAGCGAGTTGAATAGCGGGCCGCCCGAATTGCCGTGATTGATGATGTTCACATCGGAAATAATGGCGCGGTCTTCCACCTTGCTCACGATCGCGGTCGTGATGATTTTCTTCAGTCCCAGGGGGCTGCCAATGGTAAAAATTCTCTCGCCCTCGACGGCAATTTCCCGGCCCGCCTGCGGCGTGGCGATCGGCGCGGCCACGGCGCCGGGGAAGGCGCTGAGATCGGCATAGAGAACGGCCACATCCCGTTCCGCGTCAAACGCCAGGACTTTCGCCGCGACTTTTCTTTTGGCGTCGAACTGAACGGAAATCAACTCCGACGGGCCAATCACGTGCTGGTTGGTCATGACCAGGCCGGCGGAATCGACAATGAAACCCGTGCTCGAGCCGATTTCACTCCAGACCGTTACGACCGACTTTTGATACTTCTGAAACATTGCGGTCATGTCATCCGCCTTGCGCGCAGGTTCCACAGCCGGCAGGTCCGAGACTCGAGCGTTGTCGTTGCTCAGGTCCGCGGAGATCGATCTATCACTCATATTGATTTCTAACTCCCAGGCGTAGTGGCGGCTTTGGAAATCCACGCCCTGGGGAGTGGTCAATCGGTATTTCCCGGGCGGCGCCTGAAATTCGGCTTTGCCGTCAAAATCGGTTTTTACTTCGTGTGAATTGCCGGGATCGTTTGAATCCGCGACGAGCAAAACAGAGAGGTGTGGAACAGGCTTTTGATTCAGGTCCTTGTCGACAAGGATTGCTCGCACTTTTAGGTTCGGCATCTCCACTTGCGAACGCAGGGGCACACCAAGAACCAGGAGGGAGACCGCGACGAAGATAATTTTTCTCATTGCCAGCGCCTCGAGACACACATGAGACCCTGGAGAGAGGGAACCCAGTCTCTGGCGAGTCGGTAGGAATGTCAACGGGAATCAACAAGCTGCCCGCTAACGGAAAAGTCTTAACGTTCTTGTTTTGTAAGACCTGCCTTTGCTTCGACTTGCAGCGGGTCGAGAGCGCATTGTGCACATGGAAGATACGCAAACCTTTACTGTTCCCACGGCCTCTCCTATAGTGAAATCAGGCGCCGGGTCGGTGCGCTTCCTGCGATCAAGAAAGGATGTCCCATGCTGATTGGCCTCATTGTCTTTGTGGTGGCTGTGGTGATGTACCTCATGTACGCCTACAACGGTTTGGTGCGGCTGAAGGTGACCTGCGACAACGCGTGGTCGGACATCGACGTGCAACTCAAGCGGCGATATGACCTGATCCCCAACATTGTGGAAACCGTGAAGGGCTACGCCGCGCATGAAAAGGACACCCTCGAAGGCGTTGTGGCGGCCAGGAATCAGGCGATGTCCGCGCAGGGGCCGGCGGCCAAGGGAGAAGCCGAAGGGCTGCTGACCGGCGCGCTGCGGCAAGTCTTCGCGCTGGCCGAAGCGTATCCCCAATTGCGTGCGGTCGAGAGCTTCACGGAGTTGCAGGGCACGCTGAACCAGATTGAAGACACGCTGCAGAACGCGCGGCGCTACTACAACGCCGTGGTCCGCGATTTCAACACGATGATCGAGCAGTTCCCTTCCAACATCGTCGCCGGGATGGGGAATTTCAAGGAGCGGGAATTCTTCCAGATCAGCGCTCCGGCCGAACGCGAAGTGCCGAAAGTCAGCTTCGGCGCGACAGGCGCTTAGCCGGGATGGCTTTTAATGCGAGGCAAATGCGCGGCCCAGTGAAGCTTCAGCGGCTAAAGCCGGTGCGTTGCAGCGAGTTTGCGGCCGGGCTGAAGCCCGGCCCTCCAACCCCCTGCAAAAGCCTTGTTCGTCTGGCGCTATTGCTCCTTTTCTCTTTTGCGCTCGCCGCGTCCGCTTCCGCGCGGACGCTCAAAATCGAGAAATTTTCCGCGGAAATTATCGTTGAGCCGGATTCCTCGTTGGATGTGACCGAAACCATCGAAGCCAATTTCATCGGCGTGTGGCATGGCCTGTACCGCACGATCCCCGTCGAATACGTAACCCCGCAAGGATTCAACTATACGCTCTTCGTGAAGCTCGACAGCGCGACCGATGCGGCGGGGCAATCCCTGAAGGTCGAATCCTCGCGCCAAGGGCACTACCTGAAATGGAAAATCTACGTCGATGATGCGACCGACGCGGAAAGGACCATTCACCTGCACTACGTGGTTCGCAACGGCCTGAAATTTTTCGAGGATCACGACGAATTGTATTGGAACGTGACCGGCGATGAGTGGGACGAGCCCCTCGGGGATGCCAGCGCGCAAATCCTGCTGCCGCAGGGCGTGACCGGCGTACGCACAAATGAATTCACCGGATCGTACCGCTCGCGTGGACAGGACGCAGAGGTCACGGCGTCGGGCAGCACCGTGGAAGTATATATGACGCGGCCGCTCTCGTTTCACGAAGGGCTGACGATGGTCGTCGGCTGGGATAAAGGCTTCGTGAAAGAGCCTGCGACGAGCGACCTCATCGCCCAATTCCTCGTCAGCAACTGGCCTATTTTCATTCCCATGTTTGTGTTCGCGTTCATGTTCTGGCTGTGGTCCTCGCGCGGGCGCGATCCGCGCGTCGGTCCGGTCGCCGTCCAGTACGCGCCGCCGGAGGGAATGAGTCCTGCGGAAGCCGGCACTTTGGTGGACGAGGATGCGGCGATGCGGGACATTACGGCCACGATCGTGGACCTCGCCGTGCGCGGGTTCATCGTCATCGAAGAAAAAGAAAAGTCGGGAATCATGGGGCTGCTCCACAACAAGGAATACGTCTTCCATTTGAAAAAGGGGCTCCAGGAATGGACCGGCCTGAAGGCGCACGAATTGGCGCTGCTCGCAGGAATCTTTTCCAATGGCGCGCAAGCCGACGTGGAGCTTTCCGCGCTGCAAAATGAGTTCTACAAGAATCTCCCCGGCATCAAGAACAACATTTTCGATGAGTTGATGGAGCATGGCAATTTCCTGCACCGGCCCGATTACGTGCGCAGCGGATTTGTCACCGGGGGTATCGTTGTCAGCGTTCTACTGCTTTTCTTGGGCAACGCACTCTCACAAAAAATGGGAATGCCGATTGCACCGTTTTTCTTGGCCGGGATTCTTTCGGGTGGGATCATCGCCGGATTCGGATGGTTCATGCCGGCGCGCACCTCCGACGGGGCAAAAGCCCTCGCGGGCGTATTGGGCTTCGAGGATTTTCTCTCTCACGTCGAAGCTGGCCGCCTGGAACGGGTCGGCGAGACGCCGGAAACTTTTGAGAAATTCCTACCCTTCGCGATGGCGCTGGGCGTGGAAAAGAAATGGGTCGGCGCATTCCAGAATATCTATTCGCAGCCGCCCTCCTGGTACCAGGGCGGCTACTACAATGGTGGCTTCTATCCGATCTTGTTCGTCAGTAGTCTGGACAACATGACCATGCGCGCGAGTTCGGTGATGGCTTCCGCTCCGCGAAGCAGCGGCGGTTCCGGTTTCGGCGGCGGAGGTTTTTCGGGCGGCGGGATGGGTGGCGGTGGTGGCGGCGGATTTTAGATGGTGTTAGTGGCGCGGGCTTCAGCCTGCGGGGTTTAGTCCTTGCAATGACTAACCCCCACAGGCTGAAGCCTGTGCCACTCACTTCTACTGCCAGCTGGAAAGTTCTTCGATTCGCAAGGCAACCTTGCGGCCGTTCTGATTCCTGTAACTCACGCGGACTTCATCCCCCAGAAATATTCCCCGGACGGGCATGCTCAGCGCAAACTCTTCGGCAGGGCCGGTGGAATGTGAATTCTGCGTGAGGAGAAGTTGGTCCTCCGTGACGGACTCGACCCAGCCAACGGCGACACCGATATCGCCTCGATTTTCCGGCACCGATTTCAGGTTTCGCCACCAACCGCGGTCGCGGACCGATTCCTCATGCAAATGGGCGCGCCACGAACCCATCACGTTCGCGCGATTGATGTAGCCAACCATCTTTTGCGGGTCCGTGCGGTCCACCACCGGAAGGCGGCCGATATTATTTTCCAGCATTTTCGTCACGGCGTCGAAAACGCGCTCGTCGGGATACGCCACCACGAGCGAGCGCGAGCCTGCATCAAGCACGCTCAATCTGCCTTCCGGGTCCACTTGCAGAGCACGCAATAAATCGCCTTGCGTGACGAGGCCCTGCAGGCGACCATCGGAATCCACGATGGGCAATGCTTGGTGACGAGAAGTTTTCAAGTCGCCGGTGGCAAACCGGTCGGCTACTTCCCGCACGCTTTGTTCCGGTGGGACTGTAACAACATCTCGAACCATCACGTCCGCAACGCCGAGCTGCTTGAGCGAGTTCGTCTCGTAATCCTGGCCCGCGCCAAAACCCATCCGGGCGAGTTTTTCCGTCATGATCGAGTACGGCATATAGCGCACGGCAATCGCGTCGGCGATGACGCAGACCAGGATGACGGGCACCACGGCGTGAAAATCGTGGGTCGTTTCGATCGCGCAGACCATGAACGTAAATGTCGCGCGCGCGCAGGCGCACAAGAGTGCTCCCATGGCCGCAACGGCGTACGCGCCCACGGAAAGGTGCGCGCTGGGAACTAAATAATTCACGACCATCGCAAAGGTGCTGCCAATCGCGGCGCTCATCATGAACATCGGGGCCAGCGTGCCGCCGGAGGTTCCCGAACCAAGGGAAAGCAGCACGACGGCGGCCTTGAAAATCAGAAGCAAGACCACCGCTGTCAGTGCGAGGCGCACATTCAGGACATCCCCGATGGTCGCGTATCCAGGCCCGAACACGCGCGGGAAAAAGTAGCCGACAATTCCCAGGCCCAATGCTCCGATGGCCGGATGCAAAACCGCGGGGATTTTCTTCATGTGATCGAAGAATTCTTCCAGCCATTTCAGAGCCGAGGCAAAACCGATCGCCGCAATCCCGCAAATAAGGCCGAGAAGAAGATAAAAAGGGATGCCATGGTAGAGGTCGTAGTTGAAGGTGCCGACTTGAAACATCGTTTCATCGCCGAACAATTGCAGGCGGACCGCGACTGCCAGCGCGTTGGCGAGCATCAGCGGAATGAAGGAACGCGCCTGAAACTCGAACAGCAGAAGTTCGATGGCCAGCAGCGCTCCGGTAATCGGAGCGTTGAACATCGCGGCCAGTCCGGCGCCCGCGCCGCAGGCCAGCAAAACTTTGCGCTCCGACGCCGTCGTTGAAACCAACTGCCCGACGAGCGATCCGAACGCTCCTCCGGTTTGAATAATCGGCCCCTCGGCGCCGAACGGCCCGCCGGTGCCAATTCCGATCGCCGCCGAAATCGGCTTGAGGATCGCGACTTTGGCTTCGATGCGGCTCTTGGACGTCAGCACGGCTTCCATCGCCTCGGGAATGCCGTGGCCTCTGATCTTCTGCGAGCCGTACTTCGCCATGATTCCAATGAGGAGCCCGCCGATAACCGGAACGATGATCACCCAGAGTCCCAGCCGATTTTCCGCCGCACTGCGAAAATGGAAGGACCAAACTCCGTAGAAAGCGAGATTGGTGAAAAATCCGATCAGGTTGTAAAGGAGATATGCAACGAACCCGGAAATGACTCCCACCATCGAGGCCAGCAAGGAAATAAAACCGATACGGAATCGAACGGGACCTTGGGAGCTGTCGTCAGGCTCGCTCGTTCGAGCGAAAAATGTCACAGAAACAAACCTCCCCATTTCCCGCAGTCATCGAGGCCATGCCAATCCAGGAAGGACGCGCGGTAAATTTGCGGCCGGCCGGCCCGGCAGCATGGTTATCGGCGAGGGCGCTGGCTGCCTTGCGTCGACCGGATCACCGCTGTCAGCGCCCGAACCAGCGCCGGCGCGGCCGTGCGAAGCTCCGAAATCCGCTGCTTGGCGAGCCTCGTCAGTATTTTCTCGCCGCGCGGGGTCAAATGCAAAATCACCTGGCGGCGGTCGGTCCGGGACCGCTCCCGGCGCAGGATCTGCCTTTTTTCGAGACGGTCCACCAACTCCACGACGCTGTGGTGGCGCAACTGCATCCGCTCGGCAAGCTCCCGGATGCTGGGTTCACGGCCGACCGGCAGCCCGCGCAGGGCCAGCATGAGCAAATACTGCTGCGGCTCGAGGTCCGCGTTGCGCGCCGCCTCCTCGCTGCCGTTCAGGAATATCCGTATTTGATATCGGAACTCCGCGAGGGCGCGGAATTCCGCAGCCGTCATCACGCCGGTGGACACCTTCATATTGTATCGCCCTCCGATATAAATACAAATCCGATTTTCACAGCGAGTCCTGATCCATGTACTCCGCGCGGTCTGGGAAATTTCTCGCTCAATAGGTCTTCTCGGAATCCAGCAGAATCGTGACCGGCCCGTCGTTGACCAGCTCGACCTGCATATGCGCCTGGAACACTCCGGTTTCCACCGTTACGCCGAGCGCGCGCATCGACCGGGCAAACTCCTCGTAGAGACGGCTCGCTTCCTCCGGCGGAGCGGCCTGAATGTAGGAAGGCCTGCGCCCCCCTCGCGTGTCGCCATACAGAGTGAACTGCGACACCACCAGCGCGGAGCCGCCGATGTCGAGCAGCGACAGGTTCATCTTGCCCGCTTCATCGGAAAATATCCGCAGATTCGCGATTTTCTCGGCGAGATACGGCGCCGATTCGATATTGTCCATCCGGCTGACGCCAAGCAGGACCAGGAGCCCTGCGCGAATTTCTCCAGCAACATGGCCGTCCACGGTGACACTGGCGCGGGTGACACGTTGAACGACGGCGCGCACGCTTCCCCTCCGGCTGCAGAGCTAAAACTGAACCACAAATGAAACCACAGATGCACACAGATGAACACGGATAAAAGATAAGAAGAATCTCCGGAAATAAAGACCAGTGTTCTTTGTGGTTCTTTTCCTTTCGTTTTTATCCATGTTTATCCGTGTGCATCCGTGGTTTCAAGTCCCCTTCGAGCGCCGGCGACTCCGCGGGGCGGGCTGGCAATTTGGGCAAAAGTGGCTGCTCCGGCCTGCCACGATCAGCCATTTGATTTTGGCCTTGCAACGAAAGCACGGTTTCCCGTCGCGCTGGTAGACCCGGTGCTTAAGCTGGAATTCGCCACGATTGCCATTGGAATCGACGTAGTCTGAGATCGAGGAGCCGCGAGAACGGATCGCTTCGGCCAGAACCTTGCGGACTGCGCCGTGGAGCGTCAGGAGCTGCATTTTCGTCAGGTTTGCCCCGATGCGCGCCGGATGCAGGCGCGCTCGGAACAAGCTTTCGTCCGCATAGATATTGCCGATCCCGCGCAAGACTCTTTGGTCGAGCAGTAATGCCTTGACGCGAGCGCGCCTCGATCCAAGTTTTCGGCAGAATTCCTCCGCGCTGATCTCGAGCGGTTCCTGGCCCAATTGTCCTTTGAATTCCGCCAACTTCGATTCCGGCACGAGAAGCATGCGGCCAAAGCGGCGAATGTCCGTGTAGCGCAGCTCGCGGCCATCGTCCAGAACAAAAAACCCATGCGTGTGTGGTGCAACGCATTCTCCGGAAGGAATCACAGTCAATCGACCCGTCATTCCAAGATGAATGATGAGATAGGCCTGCGAAAGTGAAGTGACTTGTGCGCCGCAGGCCTGGAGCCCGATACAGATGAATTTGCCCAGGCGCGTGACCTCCAAAATCCGCATTCCGGGGAGGCGTTCCGCAATCGCCGCGGAGTCCTCCACGAAGTCCGTTTTGCCGAAGCGCACTTCGACAACGCTGCGCCCCGGCAGCGACAATCGCAATCCGCGCACAACGGTTTCAACTTCAGGAAGTTCAGGCATCGGAAAGTCTCATTCAAAATAGCACAATAAATTGGTGAGCATTGTGGAGCTAACAGTTGGAGGAATCCGCAGGAAATAAACTGGCAACCACTACCGCAAAAGGGAGTTCACGAATCACCAGTCACTAGTCACCATTCACCAGTCACGAATTACGGCAGCGGCAGTCCCGGAGTCGCAACAATGCCCGCCATCCGCAAGATCTCCTGATACTCGTCTTCCGTAACTGGCGAAATGATCAGGCGCACATTTTTCAGGAACTTGACCTTTCGAACGGAGGCGTTGTTCCGAAGCTCGTCCAGCGGAATCTGGCGCGGCAGACGCTCCATGGCGCGCAAGTCCGCGACCATCATTTTCGATTCCCGGTCGTGCGGGTCCGGGTAAGGATCGCGTGTGACCTCGGCTATGGCGTACAGAGCCCTCTCGGGCGCGGAATGGTAGCAAAGCACGCGATCACCCTTGCGCACCTGTTTGAGGGCGCGAATCGCGTCGGGACGCGTTCCAGCCCCCCTCCACATCTCCTTGCCCTTCACAAAAAGCGTGTCCCAATGATATTGGTGCGGATTGACCGAAAAAATCCAATGGCCCTTCTTTGCCGGTGGGCGAATTGTCGTCAAACCGGGCAGCCTCCGAATTATGATCGTTCTCCGAGAGTGTTGTCGGTCGGACACTATACACGGGACCTCGCCCGTTGTGCAAAAATTCATGCATTTCTGGGTTGTCCCATAATGGGAGTAACCCGTGATTCCTCAGCCCTATACAATTAGACGCATAGTCCGGAAAATCGGACTCAAGAGATTTTTGGGCGGCAATTCGTGGTTAGGTGAAAATTATGTCCTTATTTTTAAATAAGTTAGGAGGGAGCATGGTTCTCAGCGGTTGCTTGAACTAACTTGCTTCAATCCAGATATCCTCGCCCCTTATGTCGAGTGTGTACGTCTTGACCCCAATCGCTGGATTCATGACGAGCTTGCCGGTGGTCACATCGTATTGCCAGCCATGCCAGGGGCAGGTAACCGCGACGCCTTGGAGTTGACCCTGGCCCAAGGGCCCTCCCCGGTGCAGACAGGTGTTATTGATCGCGTAGAACTTGCTTCCTATGTTGGCGATAGCTACCGTCAGGCCGTCTACCTGAAACTCGCGGATGGAACCCGCCGGGATCTCATCTTTTCGCGCCGCACGCACAAAACCCATTTGCCAACTCCTTCAGCAGATGTTTGAAACTGCCTGGCTTTTTAGCTCGCCTTCTTAGGCTCGGTTTTGTAGCGCCCGCCTTCAGGCGGGCACTTTGGAACCAGGCACATGCCCGCCTGAAGGCGGGCGCTACACGAATCAAAACCGAGTTCTGACGCACATTCCGAGAGGGTAAACGAGTTCGCTGGAAATCCCCGCGTCAGTCCTTCGATTAACCTCAGGGTAAGAGACGCGGGCTAAGGCCTGGTCAGCGCGGCGACGGCGTCTGCGCGACCATCACGTTGCGCTTAAAATCCTCCGCCATGCCCGGGTGCAGCCGGATTTCCGTGGGCCGCTTCGCCAGGGACATCTGGTCGATCTTGTCCTGCAGCTTCAAGAGCGCGTAGATCAGGCCTTCCGGGCGTGGCGGGCACCCGACTACGTAAACATCCACGGGAACGATCCGGTCGACGCCCTGGAGCACGGAATAGGCGTTAAAAGGGCCTCCCACGCTCGAGCAGGCGCCCATCGAGATGCACCACTTGGGATCGGGCATCTGATCCCATACGCGCTTGAGCACCGGCGCCATTTTCAGGGTCACCGTGCCGGCGACGATCATCAGGTCGGATTGCCGCGGCGAAGGGCGAAACACTTCCGCGCCGAACCGGGCAATGTCGAAACGTGACGTAGTCGAGGCGATCATCTCGATGGCGCAACACGCCAGGCCGAAGGTCAGCGGCCAGATGGCGGACTTGCGCGCCCAGTTGAACACGTAGTCCACCGAAGAAATCATGAAGTTTTTTTCAAACCGCTGATCGAGAATGCCCATGTGTCTCCTCGAGTCCCTTAGGAAGGGGGAGTATATCCATCCCCGCCAAGGCGAGTCAAACCGGTACGCCGATTTCCTCTACCAACATAGAATATCACTTTGACGGGGTTTCGCATCGCTTCCGCGCGACGTTGCTGGCCCGCTGATTCACATCTCCGTTTTTGTTCCGTGAACAAGCAGTGCGCCCGCCTGGCGGAAGGCGCGCATCTGGGCAGCATCTTGAAACCATCGGCCCGAGTAGGATTCGGGCGCGGGAGTGGGATCGGGAATCTGGCGATGCGCGATGTTGGTGAACCCCGCGTCGTGGAATAATGCCTCCCACTCACCGGCGCTCAGCAACTGCGCGGGCAATGCAAACTGGCTGGCCCATTGATGAGAATGCTGGTTCTCCAGAAAGAAGTTGATCAGAATCCACGCGGCGCCTCCCTCGCGCAACACGCGATGAATTTCGCGCAAGCCGCGCGCCGGGTCGGGCCAGTAATAGGCTGACTCGACGGAAATCGCATGCGTGAAGAAGTTTGCGTCCCAGGGAATCTCGTCCGCCGAGCCCACCACGAACATGGCATTTTCCACTGCAACATAATTGCGCCGCGCACGGCGCACCATTTCGTCGGAAATGTCCATGCCGATTACGCGGCCTTCAGGGACGCGCTCTGCCAGCATGCGCACGAGCCAGCCTGCGCCGCTGCCTACGTCGAGAATATTTTCGTCCCTGGCTAGATTCATCTGGCCAAGAACCGGAAGGACGATGGGGAGATGTTCTTCTTCCATCCCTTCGCCGCGGCCTGCTTCGGCCCAGCGGTTGAATTCTTCGCGGAGTGCTTCATTTTCGGTTGGTTCTGGCATTGGAAATTGAATTGAAGAATGAAGTAGGACAGGCTTCAGCCTGTCGGGTTTGACTTTTTTCTTTCGCGCAGAAAAGCGACAGGCTGAAGCCTGTCCTACTTTTCGATCTTCGCCAACAACTCCACGAATTTCTGCTGGCGCTCCGACTGGTCCTGCCCGCCCGCCGATTCCGCCAGTTGCGTCACGTTCATCGAGCAGAATTTCGGCCCGCACATCGAGCAGAATTTCGCATCCTTGTAGAAATCGTCCGGCAGCGTTTCGTCGTGCATCGCCTTCGCCGTCGCCGGATCGAGCGACAACTCGAACTGCTTGTTCCAATCGAACAGGAAGCGCGCGTACGACAACGCATCGTCCCGGTCGCGCGCGCCCGGGCGGTGCCGCGCCACGTCCGCCGCGTGCGCCGCGATCTTGTATGCGATCACGCCCTGCTTCACGTCTTCCGCATTCGGCAAGCCCAGATGCTCCTTCGGCGTCACGTAGCACAGCATCGACGCCCCGTGCCAACCGATCATCGCCGCGCCGATCGCGCTCGTGATGTGGTCGTACCCCGGCGCGATGTCGATCACCAGCGGCCCCAGCGTGTAAAACGGCGCTTCGTGGCACAGATCCATTTCCTTTTTCACTTGCAGCTCAATCTGATCCATCGGGATGTGGCCCGGGCCTTCGATCATTACCTGCACGTCGTGCTCCCACGCCTTCTCCGTCAACTCGCCCAGCACTTTCAATTCGGCGAATTGAGCGGCATCGCTCGCATCCGCGAGGCAGCCGGGCCTCAGGCCGTCTCCCAGCGAAAAACTCACGTCGTGCTTCTTGAAAATCTTGCAGATCGCCTCGAAATGCTCGTATAGAAAATTTTCCTGCTTGTGCGTGTTCATCCAGTGCGCCAGCAGCGCCCCGCCGCGGCTCACGATCCCCGTGATGCGGTTCCGCACCAGCGGCACGAATTCCCGCAGCACCCCCGCGTGAATCGTCATGTAATCCACGCCCTGCTCGGCCTGCTCCTCGATCACTTCCAGCATCAGCCCGATGCTCAGGTCTTCCGTGCGCTTCACGCGCGACAGCGCTTCGTAGATCGGCACCGTTCCGATCGGCACGGGCGAGGCTTCGATGATCGCTTTGCGAATCGTGGGAATGTCTCCGCCCGTCGACAGGTCCATCACCGTGTCCGCGCCGTAGTGCACCGAGTGATGCAGCTTCTTCAGTTCCTCATCGATGTGCGAGGTCGTCGCCGAGTTCCCGATGTTCGAGTTAATCTTGCACTTGAACGCGATGCCGATGCCCATCGGCTCGAGCGCCTTGTGATGGATGTTTGCCGGAATGATCGCACGCCCGCGCGCCACTTCGCTGCGCACCAGCTCCGGCTCGATCTTCTCGCGCCGCGCCACGTACTCCATCTCTTCGGTCACCACGCCCTGGCGCGCGTAGTGCATCTGCGAAACGTTTCTGGTGCCGTTGGCCGCCGCCGTTTCCTTCAATCGCTTCTCAACCCAAGCGTCTCGCACTCCCATCGCTTCCCCCTGAAGAGTCTCCACTCGCGGAGCATCTCTCTCACGATTCCGAATTATCGCACCGCAATGCGCGCGCGGCAACCCAAGTGGCGCAGGCTTCAGCCTGTGGGTTTTAGTTCTTGCAAGGACTAACCGCCACAGGCTAAAGCCTGCGCCACTTAAATCGCGCCGAGTAGCACAGCCACTCTTGGCTGTGTGGGTTTGTAGGTCGTTGACGATACGTGGACTCGTGAAAGTGGCAAAAACCACACAGCCAAGAGTGGCTGTGCTACTTAGACCACGCTGCGCAAAGTTATGAGCGTGATTTCCGGGGGGACGCCTAAGCGAACGGGAGCGCCAATCGTACCGAGCCCGCGATTGACGTAAATGCTGGAGGTTGGAGATTGGAGGCTGGAGGCTGGATGGGAACCTCGAATTTCGTTGCCGTTCAGATCGGACGGAGCTGAGAGAGGGCGCATGTACAGCCCGGCGACATAGGGCGTGAAAAATTCCGCCGGGCTCCAGCGATGATCGAGGATTTCCACGCGCACCTGGCCGCCGTGCGTGTGCCCGGCTAGCGATAGTTCGATGCCCAATTCGGCGGCGCGCGGAAACGAATTCGGATTGTGCGACAGCAAAATATTGGGAACGTCGCGCCGCACCAGAGACTCCGCGCCGATCAGCATCGGCGCGCGATTTCCCTCGTCGTCCCGCTGGCGCTGGTAGTCGACGCCGATCAGGTTGAATGCGCTTCCCTTCCAGCGCAATTCCACGTTTTTCTGGCGCAAGAGTTTCATTCCAAATTTCTGAAAAAGCTCCGCGGACTTCTCCTCGGCTCGCGCGTAGATCTCATGGTTTCCGTTGCAGCCCCAGACGCCCAGCGGAGCGCGCAGGTGCGAAAGCTCCGTGATGCAGTCTTCGAGAGGGTCCGTCCTTCGGGTCAGAAAATCGCCCGTGACGACGGTCAGATCGCCGCCCAACTCGTTGGCCATGCCGACAGCGCGGCGCACCTGCGCGACTGGCATGTACGATCCGATATGAATATCACTCAGTTGCGTGATGCGCAGGCCGTCAAGAGCGGGAGGAAGATTGGCGATGGGAATTTCGACTTCGCGCACGGAGAACCGGAATCGCTCCGCCGCAAAGCCGTACGCCGCGCTCACGAACGGCACAGCGCCCGCAACCACGCCCGCGGCCTGAAAAAAGTAGCGCCGGGAATGATTGATGCTTTCCCCATGAGCGCCGCCTACCGCGAGTGCGGGCGATGCAGCTGGAACTATAGGCTTGTCTGAATGCGACGCTCGCGAACGCTTCCACAGCCATTCCGCGCCAGCGACGGCTTTGATGAACAGGTAGGAGAAAATCGAACTGCTCACCCATAAACCGAAAAACGCCCACAACCACGAGCCGCGAGAAATGACTCCTCGCATATTCCTCGCCAGAGCAGCGAGCGCCACAAGGGCGATCACGACAAGCGCGGCAATCAGCGCGCCGCGGACTCCCTTGCGCCAGGCCGGCCTACCAATCCGGCCAGCAAATCTCCACACCCGCGCAAACCAATAGCGCTGAGAAAGAAAAGCCAAGGAAATCCCAGCCGCGCCACCCAGAAGGCCGAGAAAAATCAGAACGCCATGAAGCATTAAATATGGTCCCACGTAATTAGGATACCGCATGTGTGGTTCGGTTGCACGGAGGCGCAGGAGGGCGGTATTTCAGGACACAATCGTCCAACGGCGGAAGGATGGAAAGTTGCGGTAGCAAGCCTGGGAACGCCAATCTCCCGATTGGCGTCAGCCGCTTCGCCAATCGGGAGAATGGCGTTCCCAGGTTCAGAAACGCCGCAATGCGCGCTGCTTATTTCGCCGGCGGAGGCGGCGTGACTAGAGCCGTCATTTTCCGGATCATGCCGTCGGACTTGCTCAGGACGTAGACTTCGCCGTCGCCGCCCATGGCGATGCGGATATCTGCGCGCCCGCCGCCGTAGGCCATGCCTTCTGGATCGGCTTTGGGCTGTTTGTGATCCGGGTCTCGCCATCCTGTCGTGGCCGCAGCCGCTCCCGGTAAAACGCGGTCCTGAGCAGGCGTTCCTCCCTTGTGCGCATACGTTTCGGCCACGACGTCGAACATGCGGCGATTCACAGCGGTTTGGCTGGAGGCCTCATAGGGGCTCTTATACATGATTTGCAGCTCATGAATTTGCGCCTGGTGATTGCGCTGTCCGTGTGTGGCGATCATTTCGCCAAGGTCGACGTAAAAAATGCGGCCCGTCGTCATGTCATTGAAAATAAATTTTCCGCGCATCTGCGGCATGAGCTTGCCGCGATACACGAAGCCGCTGCCGATCGAGTCGCCTTCCCAATGGCTGTAGACTGCGGCCGGATAGATGGGCACGACCGGTTCTTCGACCCCGTCAACATGCAGGAGATCGCGATCGGGAAAGGCGACAGGCGGATTCTCCAGGCTTCCTGTCTTGCCAGCATCGTCCACAAAAAGTTGTTCGTTGCCTTCGCGCTCGGGATAACCGTAGTTGGCGCCCTTGGCGACGATGTCGACTTCTTCCCAGTAATGCAGGCCGATATCGATGACCAGAAACGTCTTGGTCGCCACGTCCCAATCGAACCGGTGCGGGTGCCGCAGGCCGTAGGCATAAACTTCAGGGCGCGCGCCCGCCACATTCAAGAAGGGATTCGGGTCCGGCCCGGTGGAGGGAATGCGATAGCGGCCGTTGGGACTGATCATGTCCTTCGGACGCAAGTTGATGTCCGGAGTGATGCGCAGGATCTTCCCGAGCAGGGTATTGAGCTGCTGCGGAAGGGTGTGCGAAGGACCGGGTGTTTCTCCCTGAGCGCCGTCACCCACGCCAATGTAAAGATTTCCGTAATCGCTGCTGCCCGGTTTGGCGAGGGGATCGAAAATCGTATCGTCCATGGGGTGGTTGCGGTCGTATCCCACGCGCAAGATTTCGCGCGCGGTGCCCTCGAACGTGGCGTTGCGGATATTAGTATCCGTCCATTCCACCAGAACGGACTCGAGATGGACGGGGCCCGCCGGCGGATTCACCGGGTCGGTCGTCGTGTATCCCGAGAGATTCAAACTGGAGAGCTGAGTGTTGACGGGCGCGGCGGTCCCGGGCAATTCGGGATTTTCCGTGTGCACGGTATAGAATTTTCCGTTTTTTGCGTAGGCTGGATCAAAGGTGATCGAAACAATCCCCGTGGCGTTGCCTTTGTCGGAGGCGAATTTCGGGAAGACATCCGTGAACTTGATGTAGGGCGTGAATTTCTTTGTTTTCGTGTCGAGGATATAGAGCGTGCCGCTCTGATCGTTGACGAAGATCCGCGAGGAAGCGAGCGGGGCGTTTGCGGGCTCCGCTCTCATGGATGAGACGCGGCCGAGTTGCAGCTTGTAATCGATCGCAGCCGTATTCGCGCCAGAGTGCGTCGCGTTGGAGAGCGGCGGATTCGCGTAGTCCTCCAGCATGACCGCGGTCCCGTCCTTGCTGACCATGGAATGAGTGGGATACTGCGCGAAGGCGGCGGGCACGGCCGCGAGGCAATAGGCCAGCAACCCGAATCCAAGACAAATTCTCGCCGGCCGCATGACTTCCTTTTGGTTACTCGACATTGTGAGTGGCTCCTTTTTCTTTAATCCGGCGCTAGGACATTCCGGCTGAAGACAAGCAGTCGCGCAACCAAGCGTGGCCGGATCCTCACGTTAAACATTATTTCTTCAGGCGCGCGGCTACTCCGAATCAGATTCGCATTCTAACACCTGACCCCTGATCGAGCTTTTCATTTTTCTGTTTGCCCCGTTGGGAGTGCGCGCATTTGTGGGAACCCACGAACTTCATCCCTCGCCCCGATGATTCCTACTTTACCTCCCTTCATTTCAGCTTAGGTATCCTTTCATAAACTATAATTCATATTGCTTATTAATCTGAGTTAATATAGGTCGCTAGCGGCGGTTAACAAATCGGGGTCGGAATCGACGGTGACTCCCTCAACGATTCTTCGAGCGCCTGCCAGCTTGTAATCGAGAGGTTCTACAACTATGCCGCGCGTCTTCGCCTCTAGGCTAATCGTCCTCAGTCTAATCGCCCTTCTTGTTCTTACACTGCATCCAGTGGAAGCATTCGCGCAGGGGGAAACCACGAGCGCGATCATCGGACAGGTAAGCGATGCCAGCGGCGCGGCGGTGCCGGGCGCCACGGTGACGATCCGTAACGCGGAGATCGGGCTGCAGCGAATCGCCGCAACCGATGACTCGGGCCGATTCAACTTCACGCAACTGAAGCCAGGCGCCTACACGGTACGTGTAGAAGCGCAAGGCTTCGATCCGCAGCAGAATGACGCGGTAGCCGCAGGCCTTGGTCAGAAGCAGACTGTCGATTTCATCCTCAAGGTGGCCCAAGCAAGAGAAAGCATTGAAGTCAGCGGCGAAGCTGTGATTCTGAACCCGGAGAATGCGAATACAGCAACAACTCTCAGCGCGCCCGCACTGGAAAATCTTCCGAATCCGGGCGGCGATTTGACGTATCCTCTCCAGTTTGCCACCGGGGCGCTCATCAACACGGCGGGGAGCGGGAATGATTTCGTCGGCGGCACGAATGGATACGGGAACGTGGAGTTCAATGGGCTGCCCGCTCTCTCGAACGGCTACATCGTCGATGGATTGGAAACCAACGACCCGCTGACCAATCTGAATAGCGGACTCTCGACCAATCTCGTTCTCGGACTGAATTCCATTTCGGAGGTGACGGTCAATACGCTCTCCTATGCCGTCGATCAGGGGCGGTATGGAGCGTCGCAGGTCGACTACGTTACCAAGTCCGGCTCCAATCAGTTCCATGGAAATCTCTACGAGTTGTGGAACGGCTCGATATTGAACGCAGCGGACTATTTCACAAATGCGTTACCGGGAAGGCAGAAGCCGGGAGCCACTGTGAATCATTTTGGGGGCAGTTTGGGCGGCCCGATTGTTCACGATAAATTGTTCTTCTTCTTCGATAGCGAATGGGTTCGGATTGCACTACCCATTGTCACGCCAACTTTAGTCCCGAGTAAGGCATTTCAGGGTTTCGTTTTGGGGCAGCTCCCGATCGGCAATCCAGATCCGAACCACCCCGGCCAGTATCTGGACCCCCCCTCGCCGCAATCCATACACTTTTATAATCAGATGTTTTCCCTGTACGGAAATAGCAACGGCACGCCAGCCCGTGTCCTCGGATGTCCTTACGATGTGGGCATGGCGGCTCCCGCCATACCTAACGACGGGAATTACTGCGCGAATAGCCAGAGCGTCTCGCATTCGAGCGACGATCATGAACAGGTCCAGACGCTTCGAGTCGACTACAACATCGATGAGAAAGACACGACCTGGTTTCGCCTTCAGGCCGATACCGGCGTGCAAGCTGCCTTCACCGATCCAATCAATGCGGTGTTCGACTCGGTTTCCCCTCAACCGCTGTACTCTATCGCAGCGGGATATACCCACGTCTTTTCGCAGAACCTGGTGAATTACTTCAACCCGGCATTTTCGTGGTATGGGAGTTTATTCGCGCCAGCCGATTTTCAGAAGACTCTTGCCGCGTTTCCCATCGTGCTGCAAGGCACCGGAGCGAATGCTTTTACAACCGTTGGGGGACTTGACAACACATGGGTTCAGGGAAGACGCGCTTCCCGTTTGTTTCTCAACGACAATCTGGCCTGGAACCATGGGGCGCACGAATTACGGTTTGGGACAAACACGCGCATCCTCCGGCTGAACGACTATGACTTTGGAGAAGGCTCGGTGCCGACAGTGACCTACGCTAACCTGACGCAATATATTTATGGGGTTGCGAACACGGCCACAACAACTTTCCCCGCGTCGGCGAACGAACCTTTCAATTTCCTGAATCTCGACCTGTATGCTCAGGATACGTGGAAAGTAACCAAGAAACTGACGTGGACCTTCGGCATTCGTGACACGTTCAATTCCAACCCGCTCAATCCACACGACCAAATTGCCCGCCTCAGCGGCTCTTTCGATTCCATCTCGCACGTTGCAAGCCAACCGCTAAACGCCACCATTCAAACCGGCCTTGGCAACGTGTTTTCCTCGACGCCCCTCGCGATCCTGCAACCGAGAATGGCGATTGCATGGCAAATTGAGCCGAAGACCGTGCTGCGTACCGGCTTCGGAATTTTCAGCGACCTTTTACCCGGGAGCATCGCCGATCTGGTCGGCGTCAACCCGCCCTACGTCAAGACGTTCCAGGGAGGCCTTCTCGGAACTGTCGGCAAACCAGAATCTGCGGGCTGCGACCCGCTATTCGGCTGCACAGCCCTTGCGCCGAGCGAGCCCGGATTCGAAGTGACTAACAGCGCGGTTGATGCGACCGTGGCCGCCAATCATACATTCAGATCAGGATTTCAGCCGGGCCAGCCTTCCTGCGCATCCTTACCGCCGGGTTCCGCACCGGCGAGTTTAGCAACCTGCCTTCCTCCGATCGCCATCACGGCGGTTCCCAACGGAGAACTTCATGCACCATACTTCATGGAGTGGAGTCTTGGCCTGGAGCATGAGTTCGGGACCACGGGAAGCGTCAAGGCGCAATACGTCGGCACGCGTGCAGTCAACCAGCCCTATTTGACGCAGGTGAATGGCTATCAAACCGTCTGCCCGGGCTGCTTTGCGCCATTCCCCTATGTGAACCCGGCCGATCCACAACGAATTGGTGCGATCGATCCGCGATTCGGAGCGGTGACACAATTTTCCACCGGTGCGAACAGCCATTATGACGGGCTGCAGTTGACGGCGATGAAGCGTATCGGGCACGGTCTGATGGGACAAATTAACTACACGTGGAGCCGCTGCATGGACGAGGTCTCCAATGGCGGATTCCTGCAGTTCTCGGCGGGGGGAATCCTCTCGCCTCTCCCGGGAGAGTTAGCACGGAACTACGGCCCTTGTGACTACGACATCCGTAGCAATCTCACCGCGCAGTATGTCTATCAATTGCCGATCAAAGTCCAGAACCGTTCTCTTGGCTTTGCGCTGAACGGCTGGCAGATTTCGGGAACCGTGTTTTGGCACAGCGGGCTTCCCTTCTCCGTTCTGAGCACCGCCTACTCAGCGAATGGAAATGGCATTGTGAACGGCAGCGGGCCACAATTCGCGAGCGTTGTTCCCGGCGTGCCTCTCTACGAACACAATCCCATTCCAGGCGTCACGCAGCCGGGAACGGTTCAGTGGCTCAATCCCAATGCATTTGTCTCAGCCGTTGACCCGAGTACGGGCGCTTGCAATGGAGGCGACACGCCGGTGAATTGCCAATTCGGTAACCTCGGGCGGAACGCGCTTAGGGGGCCCGATTTTGCGTGGAGCGATTTTTACCTCACAAAGTGGTTTCCTTTGACGGAACGAGTGAAACTGCGGTTCGACGCTCAGTTTTTTAATGTATTCAACCATCCAAATTTTGCGCTTCCCAGCATGGTCTTGGCCGGCATTCCGGGGAAACCTTCTACGCAAAGTGGGTTTGGTGCCATCGCATACACCACCTCTCCACCCACCGGATTACTCGGCGTTGGTTTGGGCGGTGATAGCACGCCGCGAATGATCGCGTTTCAAATGCGGATAGAGTTCTGAGACCTTTGGATCGATGAGATTAATTGTAGTCGACGCTCCGGTGAAGCTTCATTAAGGAAACGTATGAGCAATCAACGGCACCGCCCGGAGTTTCGATGATTGTATCCATTTGAAATTGCCATCGACGCCCTTCCTTGCTTGTTAGTATCCTTGCTCAAGGAGGTGGGCCATTTCATTGACAAGTCTCATTCTCCTCACGCTTCTATCCGGAGCCTCCGTTCAAACTTCACCCAGCGCAGCCGTCAAGGCTAGCGGACACACTTACCAGCTGTATTGCGCCCAAGAGGGCGAATTGATGGTTGCGTCAGAAACGGGACTTTGCGGGAAGACGGAATCCGGCGGGGTGCAACATTTTGAGATTCGCAACGAAGACGGGGAAGTCCAGTTTTTTCAGGATGCGCCTGGCGGCAACCCATTCAGCTATGTGGGGATCTTTTCGATTGCCAATGCGGGCAGAGAGATTTTTGATGTCGATACTTCGCATGACGATTTTCCAGGCAGCGGCGCGAAACCCGCGCACGTGATCTATTACTTTGATCCGACTCCGAATGGCTTGGTCCCGTTCCGCCCGGCCCTGGTGGGCGTGGATGGTTTTGCCCATCTGAGTACCGGCGTCGCGCTCTCAAGAACCTTCAGTGCGGGCTTCTTTCAGTTTTCGGTGCTGCTTGATTTTAACGTGGTCACTCATCGCATCGAGATCATGCCCGAGCAGATTGTGTTTTCCGCCTCTGCTCCTTCTGGCCGCGAAAAATCTGGACCTTCCCGGGCTTCGGGCGAAATCAAATTGTTCAGCAATCATGATAGTGGCTCTCCAAAAATGGATATAAGGATTGCGCCAGGCCACATCGTGACTTGGTGGCAGTCGCTCGATCTCGTCGAGAAGCCAGCCTCAGGGCAGGTCGTAACGATCCTCGCGGCCTGGGCGCCAGCTTCCTTGAAACCCGCTGACAACGCGCCGGAAGGCGTGCAGATGGTCTACTACGACTGGAACAATCTCTGGCTTCAAATTCAGGTGGATGACCACACGGGCTGGATAAAAGGGACCAGCAGTTTTCGCACGATTGGTTTGGAGATGGCGAACGCGCAGCGTTAGAGACGATTCGGCGGCTCATTAGGGGCGCGTGTCAGTCCCAGTGCGCGATTGCGCTTGTCGAGATCCATCCTCTCATTTGAGTTGAGCCGCCTCTTTCACGAAATGCCGCAAATGATGTATCGTTGCGCGTATTGACATTTCTTTGGAGCGTCGTCATTTCAAAATTATCCTTGCGCGCCGCAAATTATGCGACATTGCTTTGCTTGTGCTTCGCGATCAGCGCCTTCGCTCAGGACGCTGCGCCTAACGAGGACACTTCTTCAGACCCGACGAAATCGTTTTTTTTTGCTCGCACCGGAGAAAGCCTCAATTCGCCGCACATCGGAATCATCCACTATCTTGAGTTTTTTCAAATTCGGAAAAAGTGGATCTATCCCGACATTGGTTACGTGGACTTTGCGCACGGCAATTATCGGGAGTTTTTCATAGGCGGCGGACGCACGCTCTATGATGGAAAAATAGCCTCGTGGGATCAGGAGCTGCTCTACGTTCAAGCCACAGGCCCGGCGGCCGCGAGCGCGCGCTATTTGCAGCCCTGGTCGATGCTCCGTGTTCGTTTCACTCCGAAGTTCACAAGCGAAACGGTTTATTTTGCTTATTTTCCGCTGAACGATTCCGCCCATATTCACCACGTCATTGAAAGGGCCAAGTTTGAATATGCGCTGAAAAAGCATTGGAAAATAGGCGCGGGGTACGCCGGTGTAAAATTTTCGGGTGTGCCGTGGGAGAACAAGCCTCTTCTTACAACGACGATCTCAACGAAGGCGGGCGCATTCGAGTTTTGGCTGCAAAAAATACCGGGCGGCGAACAGATCGAGTTCCGTTACGCTTTGATCCAAACGTCGCGTTAACTCTCGCGCCTGTCCCGCTGGGCCGCAACAATCACGAATCCGCTTCTCTGTGCAACCATGGGGCGAGTGAATGGACGCACAAGATAGAATCGAACGTCCCAAATGGATTGAAGAATCTTCAGTGAACAGCTCGCCTCCTACAGGAGAACTCCACCACGCCTGGCGCCTGGTTCTACTGGGACCGCCGGGTGTAGGGAAAGGCACGCAAGGCGAACTCCTCTGCCAGCGCCTGGAAATTTGCCATATTTCCACCGGCGATCTTTTTCGCGCCGCCGGGAGCCGGAAGGGAGTCGACCAAACGCCGGCCATGGCGGAGGCAATGAAGTGCATTCGCCATGGCGACCTCGTTCCCGATTCCACCGTATGGGAATTGGTTCGGGAACAAAGTGATTCCCTCCGCTCCCGCAAGGGCTTTTTACTGGATGGATTTCCCCGCACCCTGGCTCAAGCGGAGCGGCTAAAGCTGTTCATGGACGATGAGAAACTCTCTCTCACCGCAGTCGTGGACTACGAGATGCCCCAGGCCGAAATCACCACGCGTCTGAGTGGGCGCCGGATATGCGCTCAGTGCAAATCGGTTTTCCACATTACGTGGCGCCCTCCCAAAACCGAGGGCGTCTGTGACGATTGCGGCGGCCGGCTGTACCGGCGGGATGATGACAACCCCGCCTCCATCGCCATTCGCCTGGAAGCCTACAAACGAAGCACCGCGCCTCTGATCCAGTTCTACAAAAATCTCGGGCTTCTGACCCCAGTGGATGCCGTCGGATCTGCTGATGAGGTATTTGCCCGCACGATGGCTGCGTTGCAGGCGCGGTCGTAACTTAATCAAGCACTCGAATCAATGCCGCTACAGCGGACTAGCTTCCGGCAAATATTTCCTCGAAGGAATGGACCACGCGGTGCGGGCTCGCAACCCGCTCCGTGGACGCCGTCCGCACGCAGAGCATCGTTTGCATCCCGGCGTCGCGGGCTGCGTCCAACTCTTTTTCAATGTCGGAAACGAAGAGAACGTTCTGCGCCTCGAGCGCGAGCGTCTCGGCAATCCGCAGATAGCTTCCCGGCGCGTTCTTGGGGCCGGTAGTCGCGTCAAAGTAGGCGCGGAGGTAGCCGGTCAAATCTCCAGCGGCTGTGCTGCCAAAGAGCAGCTTCTGCGCAAGCACGCTGCCGGAGGAAAAAATGCAGATGCTCTTCCCCTGGCGCGACCAGCGGGCCAAGGCCGGCGGCACATCGGGATACACTTCGCCGCGCAGATCACCCGTGCGATAACCTTCTTGCCAGATTTTTCCTTGAAGCGATTTCAAGGCGGAGCATTTGCTGTCGCGGTCTATCAACCAGACACCGTATGCAGCCGCCGATGCTAGCTCGGCGCTGGGCGAGTCATCCGCCCACGGGGGCGGATTGAGTTTTTCGGCAGCGTCGGCCTGATGCTGCATGCGCAGGGCAGCAACGTCTTCGCGAATGCTGGGCTCACTTCCATGCTCTAAGAGGAATTGCCCCAATCTTTGGCGGGCGAAGGGAAACAGAGTTCGCAGGACGAAATCGATGTGTGTGGTCGTGCCTTCGATGTCCAGAAGGATGGCTTGAATCGAGTTTCCGCCGGGCGGCGCCGCCAATGCTAGCTAACCGCCGGGGGAGCGGGAATGTAGGTTGGTCCGAAACAAACCGGCTCGTAGCCGCGATCGGCGCCGCTCCCGGTGTAATGCGGCGTCCAACCGGCAGGATCCTGGAAAAGACGAATCGCGCGAATGCAGCGGTCGGAGCATAGGTCGAACCAATGATGAGTTCCAAGAGGCACCCGGATCAGGTCACCCGCTCCCACCTCGATCGCGACTACCGGCCCCTGTTTGGGATGAACGTGGAACACTCCCCTGCCCGCAAGGATGAAGCGAACTTCATCTTCATCGTGCCAATGTTCGACATTGAATCTTGTCAGCATGGCGTCAAGCCCCGGCGTCTTGGGATTGACGTCGATTACGTCCGCGGTAACGTATCCGCCTCGCGCCTTGAGTTCATCGATCTTGGGCGCGTAAGCAGCAAGGATTTCCTCGGCGGTGGCGCCGGGCGCCAGCGATGCGCTCGGCTCCCAACGCTCGTACTCTATCCCCATGCTCGCGAGGTAACTGGTGACCTCACCCGCTTCGCTTAGAGAACGCTTCTCGTCTGGAATCCTCAGAAGAGCCATTGGGATGCACTCCTTGCCCGCGCTTACGCGAATGTGTCCGGAACATCGCCCATTATACTCCGTTTCGGGACCGGCCCAATATTTCCAAGAGAAACTCCAGGATTTCTACATGGCGCTTGGCTTCGGCCAGGTCCTTCCCCCAAGTGTAAAGTCCATGGCGGCGAAGCAGGAAACCGTGAATGGCTGGATCGCGTTTCAGCAGAGACCGGACTTGCCCGGCCAGTTGAGAAATGTCCTGGGAATTCTGGAGGACCGGAAGGATTTCGCGATGCTCGTGCGTGTGGATGCCGCGCAGGCCCTTGAGCATCTCGAATCCTTCGAGTGACACGGCGCCATCACCGGAGAAAACGTCGGAGAGCAGCGTGCTCCACAGCGAATGCGTGTGCAATACCGCGCCGGCCCCGCGAGTGCGCACGATGGCAAGGTGGAGTCCTGTCTCCGCCGAGGGCAGCCCGTTCCCGCGGACCACGCGCGCCGTTTCGTCGATTTCCAGGAATTGGTCCGCGTCGAGCGCGCCTTTATCCAATCCCGTGGACGTGATCGCCAAGCGCAGAGGCCGCTCGCTCACGACCGCGCTGAAATTTCCGCTCGTTCCGAACACCCATCCGCGCTGATAAAAACTCCTTCCGATCTCCGCAAGGGAAGCAGCCAAATTTTGAAAGCGAGCGCCCGATTCGCTCCGGACGGATTGTCGAGACGCCTTGCTCGCGGAGCGTTTCCTGGCAGCAGACATGGTTCGGATTATCGCATGCTCGGCCTGCCAGCGGAATTTTTGCGACAACGCGCCCGGGACAGTGGCGATCTCCCTTAAATTATCTTCGCGCGGCGAAGCCATCTGTAGTATCAAGTGCGCCTGCGCGCCGGCATTCCGCGCGGGCAGATGGAGACGAATAAACATCATGACGACAGGCTATCGCTGGTTTCGGGCGGGGGACCTGAACGGCTTCTTCGCGCTGATGTTCGACAACGTCGCGAATCTGGTGATTCTTGCCAGTATTCTGACCGGCGCATTCGGTTTCCCGTCGTCGATCGTTTTGTACCGCATGGTTCCCGGCACCGCCATGGGCGTGCTCGCGGGCGATCTCTTTTACGCTTGGATGGCGGGCCGCCTCGCCAAAGAGACGGGCCGCAACGATGTGACGGCGATGCCGCTCGGTCTGAACGCTCCCAGCATCTTCGGAATGTCTTTCGGTGTTTTAGGTCCCGCGTATCTAGTGACTCATGACGCGTATCTGGCATGGAAGATGGGCATGGCAGTGACGGTTCTTGTCGGAGTGTTCAAGATTGTGCTCTCGTTTTTCGGCAATGCGGTTCGGCGGGCACTGCCCCGAGCCGCTCTCTTAGGCTCCATCGGCGGAGCGGGCCTGGCGCTCATCGCCCTTTTGCCGATGCTGAAAATGTACGCCGATCCGATTCCTGGTTTGCTGGCGTTCGGAGTCATTCTGGTTTCGCTGGTGGGCAAAGTAAAGATTCCGGGGAAAATTCCAGGAGCGCTTGCATCCGCGCTGGTTGGCATCGCCGCCTTTCAACTTCTCCGCGCGGTTCACATCATGAGTCCTCTCGTTGCGGCGCCAATGACAGGTAGTTCCGCGGCGTTTCACTTTGCCTTCCCTTGGCCAACAGTGGCGTTCCTCGGCGGTCTTTCGCTTGCGTGGGTCTACCTACCGATCATTTTGCCATTCTCTCTGTCCACCGTGGTGGGAGGAATCGACAATACCGAAAGCGCCGCAGCTGCGGGAGATGTGTATGACACGCGGGCCATCCTGCTTACTGAAGGCTTCTGCACTTTGTTGGCAGGCTTGTGCGGAGGGGTCGTGGAGAGCACGCCCTACATCGGACATCCGGCCTACAAAGCAATGGGCGCGGGCGCAGGCTACGTGATCTTAACCGGTTTGTTCATAGGTCTCGGCGGCATCTTTGGCTATCTGCCGTTCTTCGTGGCGTGGGTTCCGGCAGCAGCGATTGCGCCGATCCTCGTCTACATCGGTCTCGAAGTGATTTCCGAAGCTTTTCTGGCGACGCCGGCGCGGCACGGCTTGGCGGTTGCGGTCTCGCTGCTGCCTTCTCTCGCGTTTCTGATTGCGCTTGAAGTGACCGCGGCGCTGGGAGCCGTCGGCGCGCACGTGACGCAGTTGACCGGCGACGTTGGCGAAACGGTCCGCACGGTGATCCTTCTGGGGAATGGTTTCATCATTTCGGCGTTGATTTGGGGAGCGGCCACGGCCGAACTTATCGATCGCCGATTCGGACGCAGCGCCTGGTGCCTGATCGTGGGCGCGTTGGCTTGCCTGTTTGGAGTCATCCACTCACCTGCGGCAGAGGGGACTTTTGTTCTGCCCTGGCGCGCGGGTTCGCCGCTGCCCTGGCACTTCGCGTTCGGCTACTTGGGCGCAGCGCTCGTGATATTCGTCTCGAAGTATTTTCCGGCCGACGATCCAGTTCCGGAACACTAAGCGCCCAATTCCCAGAATGCGGCTGGTGATTTTGAGTGGCGCAGGCTTCCAGCCTGCGGGGGTTAGTCCTTGCAAGGACCAAACCCCACAGGCTGGAAGCCTGCGCCACTTCAATCGCTCAGGCGTTGTCTTGTTCTATCTTCGAGGATCGGCACGATTAGAGATTCTTGTTCACTCGGCGGAGAGTACGACGGGTTTTTGCGTCAGCAGCGCCACGAGCGCGGCGGGATCGGTGACGGGCGGGCGGCACGTCGTGCCCACGCAGACCAGAGCTTGCGCTACGTCGGCGCGAAGGTGCGGAAGTGTTTCGGCCAATGCGGGCGCAAGAGCATCTGGAGATGCCATACGTTCTGGCGTGACTCGAAGAATCGCCTTGCCGAACCGGTAGACGGAATTTGCGGCCGTTTCAAGGGCGGCGGCCTGCGGATCATCGCTGGAGCCCGTGATGACGACCTCGAACGGCCCGCGGGCATGCAGCAAGGCGGCAAGCCCGTAGCTTGCGGCATGAATCCCAAATTGCGGCGCGATGGCGGCAAACGCTTCGAGCGTCGCTTCGGCGCACGCACGGTGGCGCGCGTCTCCGGTGTAACCGTGCAGGCGGTCGAGCAGAATGGCCGCCGAGGAATTTGCGCCAGGCGTCGGGGAATCCTGCAGCGGCTTGCGGCGCACTTCGAGCCCGCCCATTGGCGGCGCGCCCGAAGCGCGATCGTAAAAGCCTCCGCCTTCCGCATCATAATATTCGGCAATGGCAAAATCCGTGGCGCGCCGAGCTGCGTCGAAATATTTCGGATCGAGTGTCGCCTCATAGGCGTCCAGCAGCGCGATCCCCGCAAAAATTTGATCGTCGAGCGACCCGTCGAGGCGCGCCCCGCCCATGCGATGCGCAAATCCGCGTGCGTCGCTCCAGGCTTCGCTGAGCATGCGGTCGAGCGTCTTGAGCGCGAACGCGCGGCACGCGGCGCCCTTCTCTCCTCCGAGTACTGCCGCCGCATCGAGATACGCCGAGACAAACATCGCGTTCCACGCCACGTAGAGAGTCGTGTCCACAAACGGCGCGGGACGCAGCGCCCGCGCCGCCAGCAGTTTTCCCTTCGCGCGCGCCAGGATCAGCAAGACCGCTGACATCTCCAAGCCGCCGCCAATCGTCTTCGTCACATCGGCGACGGACCGCGCGATCCACAGAACATTTTTCGCCGGATTGTGGTGCATCTCGCCGTGCGGTTCGAACGTCATATCGAAGCTCGACGATGCGCGACTCTTCAGGCGTGAGGACCGCGCGCACTTCGTCCAGCGTCCAGGTAAAATAATCGCCGTCGTCGTCGAGCGTCTGGTCGGCGTCCTGGCTCGCGTAGAAACCGTCGCGCGACTGGTCCGAGAGCACGGCATTGGTCCAATCGATGATGCCTTCGGCAATCTCGCGAAAAAACGGCTCGCGCGCGACCTGGTAGCCGTGCAGAAAATTCTTTAACAATTCCGAATTGTCATACGACATTTTCTCGAAATGCGGCACGCACCAGCGCTCGTCCACCGAATAGCGATGGAACCCGCCGGCCAGCTGGTCGTACACGCCACCGGAACCCATTTTCTCGAGCGTGAACGCGGCAACCTCCATCATCCGCGCGCCGCCGCCCGCCTGGTGGCACTCGAGCAGCAGATCGAGCGCCGCGGGATGCGGAAATTTCGGCGCGCGGCCAAATCCTCCGTTGCGCGAATCGAATAAATTCAAAATGGACTCGGCCTGATCCACCGCGACGCGCGAATCGAACACTCCCCGCCCGCCCGCAAATGTTTCCGCATGGGCCACCGCTTCGGCAAGGCGCGACGCGGCCTCTTCCACTTCGGCGCGCCGATTGTGAAATCCCGCGGCGACCGCTTCGAGAATGCGGCGGAATCCGGGACGCCCCATGGCGTCTTCCGGAGGAAAATAAGTGCCGCCGAAAAACGGGCGCCCGTCAGGCAACAAAAATCCAGTGAGCGGCCAGCCGCCTTGCCCAGAAAGCGTGCTGATGGCGGCCTGGTAGCGCGCGTCCACGTCGGGCCGCTCGTCGCGGTCCACTTTGACGGGAATGAAAAGCCGGTTGATGATCGCGGCCAGCTGCGGATTTTCGTAGCTTTCGCGGTCGATCACATGGCACCAGTGGCACCAGACGGCGCCGATGTCGAGCAGGATGGGCTTGTCCTCGGCGCGCGCGCGGGCAAAGGCTTCTTCGCCCCACTCGTACCAATCCACCGACTGATGCACGGCGGAGCGGAGATAAGGGCTTGCGGCTCGGGCGAGACGGCCTTCGGATTTTTCGTTCACGCTATTCCTTCCCGGACGCTCGAGACGCGGCCGCGCAAGAATTGTTTTTCGTTATTGGATCGGATGCTGCGGGCCGGTGTCTTCTGGATTGATTGGCTTGCGTCCGGAAAAACCTTCATCCTGGCGGTGATAAAAACGGATGCGATCTTCGCCAAGCCGCCAGCACAGGTAGACCTCTTCCTCTTTGATCATGGAGGGAAAATCCACGAGGCCCGTGTCCAGGTCCTTCACGATGCAGCCCGTCGCCTGGATCTGGTCGAGAGCGTCCTTGACCTTGGCGACGACGCGGTTCAGCTCGGCGCGCATCCGGGCGGCTACGTCGTAATCGATCGTGACGCCGCCCATAATCTGGATCCGGTTGGCGATGGCGCTCAAGCTTTCTTCCAGATCCGCCATCAGACGGCGCCCTTCCATCGCGTCAATCAGAAGCGGCTCGACCTCGCGCCGGGCGTGCTCCGCCTCCGATAGACTGAAGAGTTTCGGTTCGTGTTCTTCCGGGTCCATGAATTTTGCCTGTGAAAGCCCTGGGACTCTGGCTCCGATTGTCCCACCGCATCCTGACTCATTTGGATGCAAGGCTGCCGGGTGCGGTTCCATTGTCATTCATTGCGCGGCGCATTTCCAGTGGAGACGCTGAAGTAGCACAGGCACTCTTGCCTGTGTGCTTTTCGTTATGTCGGTAATCGAGAAAACCACACAGGCAAGAGTGCCTGTGCTACAAAAAGCGTGGTAGAGTTTTGCCCCGATGCGCATCTTCGTTCTGGGCGCCGGAGCGACCGGCTCATATCTCGCGCACCTGCTTACCAGGCAGGGGCACCAAGTCACCTGCGGCGACCGCGACCTCGACCGCGCTCGCCGCTTTCTCGGCAAGAAGAGCACGATTCCGCTGGTTCAGGTCAACGCGCGGAACCTGTGGGGCATCGTGCGCGCCGCGCGGGGATCGCAATTGCTCGTGAACGCGAGCGCCTCCGTTTTCAATGAGATTGTCCTGCGAGCCGCCCTGCGCATCCGCGCGCATTACATCGACCTGAGCGCGCACCTCACGCGCAATCCGTTCAAGGCCGAGCAACTTCGTTTCGATGAGCGCTTCCAGAAGAAGAATCGCGCCGCCGTCATTACGACCGGAGCCGCGCCAGGACTGACGAATTTGCTGGTGGCTCGCGCCGCCGGGATGATGGACTCCGTGGACGTAGTCCACATTCGGCTGTATGAAAGCATCGAAAGCGATGATCCCATTTCGCAATGGTCGGCCGAGGTTTCCTTTGATGAGGCCATTTCCCTTCCCCGCATCGTGCGCAGCGGCCGCTTCCGGTACGGCAAACGTTTCGGCGAACCGGAGAAATTCCGTTTCCTGCCGCCGATCGGCGAGACAACCGTCGTCCTCGCAGCGCAGGACGAAGTCTGCACCGTCCCCTATTTTCTGAAGTTGAAAGATATGGACGTAAAGATCGGCGGCAACGAATTCGACCGGCTGCGGCGCTGGTACCGGCAGGGAAAACTTTCCAAGTCGCGAGGACTGGTCTCGTCCCGATTCCCGAAAACGCCGAGCCCCCGTCAGGTGGCGCGCATGATCCGCCAGGGCAAGCTGCAAAACGCCAGGTTTGCCGCCGCCGTCGTCATACGCGGCACGAAGCAGGATCGGCCCATGGAAGTGCGCTACGACGCGATCTTCCCTTCACTCTATCAAATCCGCCAGCGCGGGCTGGCGCTCTCTCCCATCTCCTACGCCACGGCTCACATGGCCTCGCTGTTTATCAAACATTTTCCGCGCGAATCAGCAGGCGTTTTTCCTCCTGGGGCGATTCCGCTGGAGAACCGGCAAGCGATCTTCAAGGACCTGAAGTCGCGCGGCATTCGCGTGACAATGAAAATCACGAAGAAGAAACCATCAGACGACGAGGAAGAGTTCTAATTCGCATTCGTGGCGCAGGCTTCAGCCTGCGGGTTTTAGTCCATACAAGGACTAACCCCCGCAGGCTGAAGAATGCCCCACTGTCCGCACTAAGCCCGCGCTTCGTAAATCAAATTAAAAGGCGTCTCGGTGGCGCGGCGGAACTGCGAGAATCCTCCCTCGGTCACCACTTTCCGCATCCGTGCTTCTCCCGCTTGCGCGCCGAGGGCCAGCCCCACTTCCTGCGAAAGCGAAGCGGGCGTGCAGAGCAGCGTCGAGGCCGAATAAAACACGCGCCCAATCGGGTTGAGATTATCTTCCACGCGATCGTTCGCGAACGGCTCCACAATCATCCAGGACCCACCGGGCGAAAGCGTGGAAAGAACGTGGCGCGCCGCGCCGACAGGGTCGCCCATATCATGCAAGCAATCGAAAAACGTGACGAGATCGTAACCGCTGCCCGGAAAATCCTTCGCATGAGCGACTTCAAAATCCACGCGGTCCATGACGCCGGCTTCCCGAGCCCGCGCCCGGGCCGTCTGGATCGAGCCCTCGTGGTAATCGAACCCGGCGAAAGTGGACTTCGGATACGCCTGAGCCATCAGCACCGTCGAGGCGCCGTGCCCGCACCCCACGTCAGCTACTCGCGCACCGGCTTTGAGGCGCGCCTCAACGCCAGTAAGCGCTGGAATCCACTCGCTGACCAGATGCGCGGCGTACCCAGGACGAAAGAACCGCTCGGTTCCGTGAAATAGTTCGTGGTCGTGCTCGTGCCAGCCCATGCCTTCGCCGGTCCGAAACGCTTCGATTAATTTCGGCACCGCTTTCGTGGCTGCGAGGGCAACCTGAAAGGCCCCCGGCAGAAACGCGGGACTTTTTTCGTCGGCCAGTGTGAACGCTTGCTCCTCCGTCAGGCGATAACGCCCCGTGGGAGCATCCAGCGTGACGTATCCCCCGGCAGCTTGCGAAGCGAGCCACTCGCGAACGTAGCGCTCGGTCGTTCCCGTGCGTGTGGCAAGGTCCGCGGGAGTTTGCCAACCGCCGGCGGCCAGCCCTTTGTATAGTCCAAGCTTGTCGCCAATGATCACGCACGCGGCGTGGAAGGTCGCGCCGAAATCGTTCACGCCGCGATGAAGCATCTCATTCAGCTTGCTCTGTTCAAGCGCCATGGGCTGCCTCCAAGTTTTTTAGATTCAGACAAAACGTACAGGTTGGAAAACGGACACGAGCAACTCGCGCGCGTGTCTTGAAACTCCGGTTCGATACCGCGGATTCTACTCGCTTGAAAGTTGCAACGCAATTGGGTTTTGTCCGGGACTGGACCCAATTGTGGTTTCTTGGAAAGGGTAAGTGGTGCGGACTTCCAGTCTGCGGGGGATCGCTCCCAAGCGCTCGCTCCTCGGCGCAACCAAAATCCACAGACAGGAAATTGCGTTCCCTATCTCTCTGCGGATTCACCAGGGAGCGCTTGCGCGGCGAATTGGCTGGTCGCCGGAGAGTTATCAGAGATTTTCCGGCCTCGGGGAGGGGTAATAATGATGGGAAGGATAAGCGCTACTGTCATGATTGCAGCGATGAAATGGAGAGCCTGCGTGTAGTTCCCGTTCTCCTGCCGCAAATAGGCGAAGATGTAAGGTCCCGCGGCGGCGGCGAATGCCCAGGGAAGCATCATCAGGCCGAAAATGGAGCCGACTTCGCGCGGCCCGAAATAGTCGGCCGCAAACGCCGGAGTGATTCCATAGGCGCCCCCATAGCACATCGCCACAACGAAAGTGGCCAGGGTCAACATGGGCAAGGAGTCGATGGAGTTGTAACTCCAGAAGAGGCCCACTTCGACGAGGTACATTAAAAAGAATGCAATTCTCCGCGACGTTAGATCCGAGACCCACGACCAAAAAATGCGCCCGACGCCGTTGAAAATGGCCACGATGCCGACGAGGAACGCCGCCGTTTCCGCGCTTGCTTTTCCCATTTCCTGAAGGATGGGCGAGGCTTGGCTGATGATCGACAATCCCGACATCGTGTTGACCGACATCAGGATGCAGATAATCCACCATTGCCGCGTGCCGAGCGCCTGCCCCAGCGTGTAATCCCGATCGGAGCGTTGCGAAACCTGGGTGGCGGTCGGAGTCCAGCCCTCGGGCTTCCAGCCATCCGGCGGATTTTGCATAAAGGAGCCCGCGACAATGGCAACGATTCCGTAGGCGATCCCGAGGTAGGCAAACGTGGGCATGAGCCCCACGTGGCGCATCAACCATCCGGCGGCCGGCGCGGAAAACAGCGACCCTATGCCGAATCCGGCCACGGCCAGGCCGGTCATAAATCCCCGGCGCTCAGGGAACCACTTCACCAAAACCGCGATGGGGACCACGTAGCCCATCCCGAGTCCGATGCCCCCGATCACGCCATAAGTCAGATAGAGCCACCAGAGCTTGTGCGCGGAAAAGGTGGCCAGAAAAACTCCTCCGCCCCAAAGAAGGCCCGCCGTCATGGCTACAACTCTTGGATGGCGGCGCTTCATCCACAGTCCGCCGATGAACGACGAAACCCCCAGGAAAAACCAGCTGATCAGGAACGTGGAAGTGACCTCGGAAATGCTCCAGCCAAATTCCTTGGATAGAGGAATACGAAAGACGCTCCAGGCATAGGCCGAGCCCAGGGCCATCTGCAGGAAAAAGCCCGCTACAGCAATCCACCAACGATTCAGGCCCGGCATGATTCCTCCATCAGGAATTCCGGCTGCGGCCGGCAAAGTGGCAGTTCTCGTTCCGTTGCTGAGCAATCTCGCATTATTGGGAGAGTTTGGCAACCCCGGCTTGCGTGCACCATTCCTCCCAGGCTCGCCCTTGGCTAAGGGGCTGGGAGTGCAACTCGCCCGACTTGTCCACTTCTCCCGGGGAGAGGTAAGTAACCTCTTTCCCCATGGACATGGCCTTGATGAGGACCTCCGCGTTCAGGCGCAAATAGAAAGTCGTAAACACGGCATCCCGCAGGGATTTTCCGGCGATCACGCTTCCGTGTCCGCGCATCAGCGCCGCTCTGCCTTTGCCCACAGCGCGCGCCAAGGAATCTCCCATTTCGTTGGAGGTAACTAGGAGATCGGTGTCGCCGAATTCGTCACGGATGTCCCAGACAGGCACGTGGTGGCCGATGACGGATGCGGAATGTAGGGCTGGACGCATGGCTGTCTTCGTGACGGCCAACGGCAGAAGCTCGTGTGCGTGGTTGTGGCAGATCGCCAGGACGTCCGGCCGCGCATTGTAGATGCACCCGTGGATATATCGCTCCTTGTACGGGCTCATTCCACGCAAATCGACGGGCGAGCTGTCCAGGTCAAATTCGAGAATGTCTTCCTTGGTGACCAGGCTTGGCGCACGCGAGCGCGCCATGAAAAACCGCTGCGGATTTTCCGGATTGCGCACGGTGACGTGCCCGAAGGAATCGACGAGACGCAGATGCGAAACGATGCGGTTCGCAATCACGAGTTCCGAAATTGCCGCGCTGGCATCCACCGCAGGTTTCCTCCGGACGTAAAGTAGCACAGACTTCAGTCTGTGGGTTTCCGCAAATTAACCAGAAATTGCAGAGACGAGCAAGAACAGAATCGCGCAGACGAAAGCCGAGCGGCTCGGTGTATGGAAGGACAAGTGGAAACCCACAGACTGAAGTCTGTGCTACATAAAAGCAACTGCCCCTAGCGAACCAGGGGCAGTTGGAAAGTTTTGAGATTGTAGAGGACTAGTCGCCGGCGACCTGCTCGGCCACCTGGGGCTTCGCGGCTGTGCCGTTCCCGTTTCCCTTGGCGTTGCTGATGGTCACGGGAGCGACGGACGGAGCCGCCTTCTTGATGTCGGTGAGCGAGCCGATTTGGACAACTTCCTGCGGCGTCTGCTTCAGGACGAGTTCCTCGTAGATCTTGCGGACGCGGGCCTCTTCCTTCAGGAAATCGGCGCGGCGCCGGGCGCGATTTTCCTCGGCCGCGGTGTTGGGCACTTCGTGGTCGACCTGGCGGACGCGCGCGGCGTCCTGGGCGTCGATCACGAGCGAGTGCTCGTAGGTCTCAAGGCTCACGGCCTTGCCCTTGGCGTAAATGTCGTGCTTGCCGTGTTCCTTGTACCACTGGGCGACGGTCGCGTTCTTGTACATGTTCTCGATGATTTTGCGCCAGCCGATACCCGTGTTATACGCGCAGAAGGAAATTTCGCCCTGCTGCGTCGCGTACGGGATGATGCACATTTCGGTGCGGCGGAAATCGTAGTTGAACAGGTCCTGGAACCACATGCCGGCGATCATCAGGAAATTCCAGGGATCGGTGCGGCGCTTCTTGGCGTCTTCAAAAGTGCGCTCCGGGCCCGCCGTGCCGTATTTCTTGCGTTGGTTCGGAGTCAGACCCCACGACTTGTCCATCTTCCTGAGCAAATCGATCAGGCGGAAAGTCGAGGGCGCGCCGTAGGGGTTGTAATTCTTGAGCATCGCCAGAGCGAAAGTGAAATTGGAGAAGTTCTTGCCGCGAGCCGCGTCGGTGACCTTCTTGATGTCCTCGACAAGCTGCGGGACGTTGAGGAATTTGGGCACAGGGGCCCATTCCTTCGTATCTTTGTTGATCAATACGCCAGTACCCACCCCGCAATTCGGATGGCAGCCGCAACTGACCGTCCCCCACGCTGCGTCCGGTCCATGGGAGAGATCGGCGAATGCCGAGAATGTGCTGATCAGCGAAATGGGGAACCAGTCGCGAGTCGGCTCGATTTTGCCGACTTGCGCGCTGACGTCCTTGGCCAGATGCGACAGCGTGTAGCGCTGTTTCATGCGGCGTTCGGGAGTGATTTCCTCGTCGCGGCCGGTGAACGAAACGGGCTGAAACGCCACGAAGGAGATCTTGTTCGGATTCTGCATGGCGAACTTGACGATGGCGCCCACCTGGTCGTTGTTCAGGTTATTGACGATCGTCGTGACTAGAATGATCTCGATGCCCGCCGCGTGCATGTTGTCGATGGCGCGCAACTTCACGTCGAACAGGTTGCCCACCTGGCGGTGGCTGTTCGCGTCGTTGCCGATACCGTCGAATTGCAGGTATGCGTAGCGCAGACCGGCTTCAAACGCCTGCTTGCAGTATTCCTTGCTCTTGGCGAACTCGATGCCGTTGGTCGCCGCCTGCACGCTGTTGTAGCCGATCTTGCGTGCGTGGCGGATGGCGTCGAAGAATCGCGGGTGCATCGTTGGTTCGCCGCCCGAGAACTGCACGGACATCTGCCGGCGCGGCTTGATCTTCAGCGCATTGTCCAGAATTTCCTGGATTTCTTCCCAGGAAAGTTCGTGAACGTATCCCACTTGATTGGCGTCCATGAAGCAGGGATCGCACATCATGTTGCAGCGGTTGGTGAGGTCCACGGTGAGCACGGAGCCGCGCCCGTACCGGACGGTGCTGGAGCCGTGTTTGTGCAGGTCTTCGTCATTGTGGGCCGGGATATCGCGGCCGGGGAAATTCTGTTCGATCCAGTTCAGGAATTTCGAGTCGATGGCCATCATGTCTTCATAACGGCCATGAATCGGGCATTCCTTCACCATCCAGACTTGCCCGTCGCGCTCGATAATCTGCGCCTTGATCTCGCCGACCTTTTCGTGCATCAGGTCGCGCCAGTCTTTCTTTCCCTCGAAGATTGCATCGCGGGCGTCCTTGACGCAGCCCGGGCAAAGCGAGTCGGTTTGCCGCGGCCAGCCGAGCGTGGGCTTGGACTTCTCCCACGACTTCAGCAGCGGCTTATCGGACCATTTAGGCGTGAAATTCGGATTAGGATTGTACTTGTTAAAAATTTGGATCGTATCGAAGGTCACGCCCGCTGTCTTGCAAAGGACATAGTCCATTGCTTTCCATGCACGTGTACCTAAAGTTTGAGCCATCTTTCCAGACCTCCACAGTTGCGATTCGAAAATTAGGCAATCAAAACCGAACGGGAGCCCTCAGTAGTAGAAAACGGCCCCTGATGCCTGATTAGCCTACCAACTACGCCCCCTTGGCGTCTAGGTAAACCTTTCCCACTGTTTACTTTGCATGTTAACCCCTGGAAACGTCCACAGGGTTGTACCAAAAGGGGCTAAAAGTGGGCTGAACTGCAATTGAGTGCAGCCAATGGGAACAGCCCGAAACTGCTGTTTTGGCTCTGCTCCCGAATGTGAACTCATCGCCACAATTTGGCCTTGTCGTTCCCTTGATTTTCAATAGTAGAAATTCCCTCCTCCCTATTTGGAAAGGAGAATCGCAAACATTGGTTGTCTTAAGCATTTGTCCAAGATCATGTAGTTTTCTTCTCGCTTGCGTAGGGATGTTGCCGGGAGCCACCCTGACCGACGAAAAGGGCAAGGTGTGCTGCTCATGTCGGCGTCCAGCTACCTACCATGCCCGCGGGATCAGGGCCGGTCTTCCTAGCCAGCTGCCCGCCGAATCCACGGTCAATGAGGCCGCCCGCCCGGCATTCCAGATGCGAGCCTCACAAGGGGTCAAGCCCGTGACCAGTACGAAGGCCTAGCGGTTGCAACCTCAAGTTCTAGTTGAAGCAGGGGATTGCAATCTCTCACAAATCATTGTAAACAAGGTCCATAATTGGATCCTGCGCTTTCAATCAGTCCCTGAGGAATCCGCTCAAGAGAGCAATTTGGGTAGAAATTTCCCCAGTACTCACGTACCCGCGGATTGGCTCCATCTGCCTATCGCCAAAAAACCAGCCTGGTTCCAGACTGTCCTCATACACCCATTTGAATAGTCTTAGGAGGCTTACTTATATGAAGCATTGGTGGTGCGCTGGATGTGAAGCAGAGGTTGAACTGGACAGACACGGCCGCTGTGGGAGTTGCGGATCAGAAGGCGTGGACTTGGTATTAAGTGAAGACGACTTAAACCGTCCAGTTTCAGCGGCAGCCACGAGTCAGGACCCAGATTCGGTCTGTGCGTGAGCCGAATTTGAAGACTGGACAGGAATTCTTCGAGGCCAACTAACGAAAGGAAAGGAGGCTAAAAACCCGGCAATGCCGGGGGAACACCTAACTGAGTAGAACCGGGGAAAAGGAGACACACACATGCGGACCCAGCTACGCGTTCTAGCCTTAGTAGTCGTAGCGAGCCTGCTCTGGATGACCCCAGTATTCGCGGTATCGCAAGGGGCCAAGGTTCAAGGAAAGGCCAAGAAGTTAAAGACTCAATACATAGGAACGGCTTCCTGGTATGGGGAGCAACGGCAAGGGCGGAAAATGGCTAACGGCCAACCATTTGATCGCCACAAGTTAACGGCCGCGAGTTGGTACTTTCCACTTGGAACGAAGGTCCGAGTGATGAACGTGAAAAATGGAGAATCCGTGGTTGTGACGATTACAGATCGAGGTCCAAATCTTCGCCTTCACCGGATCGTCGATCTCTCTGAAGCTGCTGCGGAACGCCTGGGTTACGTGGGGCAAGGCCTGGCCCCCGTATTTCTTTACCCAGTGCCTTCTTTTGAGACGAAGGCCGCAGGTTTCAATTCCGGGCTGACCCGGAAACCTGCCAGCCAAGGCCCCGGCGAACTCGAGGCTAAAGCCATCGCCGTGCCAATGTGACCTTTGGCATCCGCCTAAGAGCGCCAGGCAATCCCACGGCGTAGGCGGCACAATCCAAACAATTCCCCTGGCGCCCTGCCAGGGCCTGCCGGCAACGTAGTGGCTGGAGTGAAGTAAGACTCCAGCCACGAGCTTGGAAACGTGCGCGAGGTCGTGTTAGTTTGCTCGCCGCGTCCAGAAGCTCGCGAATGGCCTGCGTCCGGCAATTTAGCCACGCTCGGCTCCATGGGCGTGCATCCGGGAAAGTTCGTCGTATACTGGGCGGATCAAATTTGGGGAGCACGCCATGATCCGCCACATCAAGAGCGGCCAATCCGCCGAAGCGAAAGCCGAGAACAGCGCGCAGGTTCGTAAGACCGTGGAAGCGATCCTCGCGGATATTGCCGATCGCGGCGAAGCGGCTGTGCGCGAGTACTCGGAAAAATTCGACAGGTGGTCGCCTGCCTCCTTCCGCCTTTCCGAAAGTGAAATTGCCGAATGCGTACGCGCGTTGCCGCAGCAGGTGGTCGACGACATTCGATTCGCGCAGGAGCAGATCCGCAATTTTGCCTTGAGGCAGCGGGCCGCGCTGCAGGACCTGGAAGTGGAAACGATTCCCGGCGTAGTTTTGGGCCACAAGAATATTCCGGTGAACAGCGTCGGATGCTACGTTCCGGGCGGGCGGTATCCGATGGTCGCGTCCGCGCACATGAGCGTGGTGACGGCCAAGGCCGCGGGCGTGAAGCGCATCATCGCGAGCGCGCCCCCCACGGGCGGCAAGCCGCACGCGGCCACGGTCGCGGCTATGCACTTTGGAGGGGCGGACGAAATTTATGCGTTCGGCGGCGTGCAGGCCGTCGCCGCCATGGCCCTCGGAACCGAAACGATTGCGCCTGTGGATATGCTCGTCGGGCCGGGCAATGCGTACGTTGCGGAAGCGAAGCGCCAGCTATTCGGGCGCGTCGGCATCGATTTGCTCGCGGGGCCGACCGAAACGCTCATCCTCGCGGACGATAGCTGCGACGCCGAAATGGCCGCTGTCGATTTGATCGGACAGGCGGAGCACGGGCCGAGCAGCCCTGCCGTCCTCGTCACCAATTCCGCAAAGCTCGCAGCGGAAGTTCCAGCGGCGATTGAAAAACTTTTCTCGTGGCTGCCGACCGCGGAAATCGCGCGGCAAGCGTGGCAGAATTGCGGCGAGATTATCGTGTGCGACACGCTCGACGAAATGGTGCTGGAGGGCGATCGAATCGCCTCCGAACACGTGCAGGTGCTGACGCGCGATCCGGATTATTTCCTGAAGCGCATGACGAATTTCGGCGCGCTATTTCTGGGGCATCGCACAAATGTCGCGTTCGGCGACAAAGTGATTGGCACGAATCACACCTTGCCGACAATGAAGGCGGCGCGCTATACGGGCGGGCTGTGGGTCGGCAAATTCATCAAGACTTGCACGTATCAGCGCGTGCTTACGGATGAGGCCGCCGCGCTGGTGGGCGAATATTGCTCGCGGCTGTGCGCGCTCGAGGGCTTTGCCGCGCACAAGGAGCAGGCAGACCTGCGCGTGCGGCGCTATGGCGTGAAAGTCGTGGCCTGAAAGTGGAGCGGGCTTCAGCCTGCGGGGGTTAGTCCTTGCAAGCACCAAACCCCGCAGGCTGAAGCCTGCGCCACCAATCCAGATTGATCCGGCCGAGCATTCGCTGTAGGTTTCATCCTGATTTTCGTAAATCTCGTAAAAAGGCCAGGCTAGACGATGAAATCTTCTAGCAAAAAGGGTTCGCACGCGAATGCCCGAAATGAACGGGGAGTGGCCGTCGTCACCGGTGGCGCGGGGAGCATGGGCACGATCATCTGCGGCGCGCTCGCGCGCGAAGGCATGCGCGTGGTGGTCGGTTACAACCGCTCCGCCGAGAAGGCCAAATCGCTTGCCGCGAGCTTGCCGGGAGGCGGACACGCAGCGCTTGCCTCGCCTGTGACGGATAGCGCGGCGCTGGCCACGTTTGCCGCGGAAATTGGCAGCCGCTACGGCTTCTGCGATGTGCTCGTGAATTGCGCGGGCGTGACGCGCTTCGTGCCGCACGGCGATTTGGACGCGCTCGATGACGCTTTGATAGAAAATATTCTTTCCACCAACGTGCGCGGCCCATTCGCGACCGTGCGCGCGCTGCGCCCCCTGCTCGAAAAAAGCAACTACCCCGGCGGCGCTGTGATCGTGAACATTTCCTCGATCGCCGGGCTGACCGCGATGGGCAGCAACGTGATTTATTGCGCGTCGAAGGCGGCTGTCGACAACATGACCAAGTCGCTGGCGCGCGCTCTCGCGCCGAAGATTCGCGTCGTGTCGATCGCGCCAGGGGTGGTCGACAACGCCTTCATCCGGTCGATGGATCCAAAGTGGCTCGAGGAACAAGTGGGGCGCACGCCGCTGAAGCGGCTCGCCGCGCCCGACGAAGTCGCGTCCGCCGTGATTGCCGCGATCAAGCACCTCACCTTTGCCACTGGGGCAATCATTCCCGTGGATGGCGGGCGGCCGCTGAGCTAAGTAGGACGGGCTTCAGCCTGTCTGGTTTTGCCTTTTTATCTTGTTGGGATCAGACGGAAAACCGACAGGCTGAAGCCTGTCCTACCTAATCCCAAGGCAAACCTACATAATTTTCGGCGAGGCTGGTCATGGCGGCGCGGGAACTGGTCACGTAGTCGAGCTCGGCGAGCTGGCGGCGCTGGTCGAAGGCGTTGTCGGTGTCGAAGCGGTGGAGCATGGACGTCATCCACCAGGAGAAGCGCTGGGCTTTCCATACACGGCGCAGGCACGTTTCGGAATAGCGCTCGAGCAGTTGAGTTTTTCCGGTCTTGTAAAATTCCGCGAACGCCTGCGCCATGATGCGAACGTCAGCCACGGCGAGGTTGAGGCCCTTGGCGCCGGTCGGCGGGACGATGTGCGCGGCATCGCCGGCCAGAAACATCTTGCCGTACTGCATGGGTTCGACGACGTAGCTTCTCATACTCGCGATGTTTTTCTGAAAGATGCGGCCCTCACTCAGCTTCCAGCCGCCATCCGCCTCCGTCCTCTTGCGAAGTTCGCTCCAGATGCGGTCGTCGGACCAGGCCTCGATATCTTCATCGTGCGGCACTTGGAGATAGAGCCGGCTGATCTGGCGGGTGCGCATCGTCAACAAAGCAAAGCCACGCTCGTGGTAGCAGTAGACCAATTCGTCGTTTGACGGCGGCGCCTCGGCCAGGATGCCGAGCCACCCAAACGGGTAGACGCGGTCGAATTCGGTGAGCACGCCTGCTGGGAGGCTGGGGCGGCAGATGCCATGGAAACCGTCGCAGCCGGCGATGTAGTCGCAGTGCAGGATTTCTTCCTTCCCCGCGGCGTGAAAACGAATGGACGGGGTGGAGCCGTCATAACCGTGCACGCTGACGTCCTCGACATCGAAGAGAATCGGCAGACCCGCTGCGAGCCGCGCGGCGACCAAATCCTTGATGACCTCCTGCTGCGCGTAGATCGTAACCGTCTTGCCTCCGGTGAGGTCGTTGAAGTCGATGCGGTGGCTGCCGCGGTGAAATCGAAGGACGATCCCGTGATGAGTGAGGCATTCCCGCTGGAGACGCTCGCCGACGCCCGTTTCGATGAGCAGGTCGACCGTGCCCTGTTCCAGCAGGCCCGCGCGGACGCGCTCTTCGATGTATTTCCTGCTGCGCGTTTCGATGACGATGGATTCGATTCCCTGCAGGTGGAGCAGGTGGGCGAGGACTAATCCCGCCGGACCCGCTCCGACAATGCCGATTTGCGTGCGCACGATTTTCCTCTCGCGGCCCACGTAGCACAGCCACTCTTGGCTGTGTGGTTTTCTCGACTTCAACTCATCGACGGACTATTGGCAATCGCAAAACGCACACAGCCAAGAGTGGCTGTGCTACTAAAAGCCATGCGCAGTGTAGACACACAAGACACAGCTTGTCCACGGCGAGCGCAAGGCAAATGAAAATTTTGCGAAAGAAATTGCGAAAGGCCGCGGCGGTTATTCGTTCGAGATGGGGCGAAGGACGGCGACAGCGAAATGCGCCAAGAGCGGCGCGCCTTCATCCAGCTGCAACCAGCGCACGCCGCAATGATCTTTCAGATATTTGCCGACGCGTGCTTCGTTGATGCCGAGATGCTCGGCAAGTTTTTCTTTCAGGTTCGAGCCTTCGCGGCTGCCGCGCCCGCTGCGGAGCATGTTCCCGATCCCGACGCGCAGCGTTTGGCACGATTCGGCGTAGTAGTAGGTAGTCTGGTCCGTGTCCGTAATCAGGAAAACGCCTGGACCGGCTGGGGCTTGATCGGCCTGCTCCAGAGAATGCATCGAACAAGCTAGAAGACGCCGAAGCTGAGACTCGAGCTGCGCCATGCGCGAGGAAAGCGCGGGATCGCCCGAGCGAACACGCGCAGACGAGGAGGAACCAATCGCGGCGGGTTCGTAACTGCGCACTGGTTCCGGTTCGCGCACCCGAGATTCCGCGATCTCCGCGGATGCCGTGGGACGCGCGGCTGGAAATGTACGCGGCTCCGCGACACGATCAAACATGGATGGTGGAGCGGGTGGCGCAGTGGGCGATGCCGATGGGGGAGCTGCGGTACGCACGCCCTTGTGGCGCCCGCGCCCGCCTCGGCGCCCACGACGCCTACGGCGACGGTCCGGGCCAGTCTCGGAAGTTTGCGCTGCCGCTGAAGGCGCGGCTGCGGCCGGCGGCTGTTCGAAAACGGATTCCTGCTCGCCCTCGTTCATCTCTTGCCCGGTTTCGTTGGGCTGTTCTTCAGAAAATTCCGCAATGATCGGCTCCAATCGGCTCACTGGCTCTGCAGTAGTTTCGCTGACGGCTACGCCCGGGATTGTGGCATTCGGCACCGGAATTGGCGCGCCCAGGCGGACCAGGCCTTCTTCCGCTTTTTGTTTCCATTGTGGGCGGCGGAAACGCTCGGCGGCCGTGGTGAACCAGCGGACGGCTTCCTCGGCCGTGCCCGCTTTCTCAAAAAGCTGAGCGAGCTCGAACGCCACCATGGCGTCGTGCGTGCGTTCATACAAGGCGGATAGCTGGCCCGGGGGATCCGCGCTGGTTCTCGCTTTGCGGATGCGTGCCTGAATTTGTCGCCAATCGCTCACTGGGCGGTATTGTAACAGCCGCACGCACGCGGGGCCATAGGGACTCGCGGAAAAGCTACGGGAGAGTTCTGTCTTAAGTAGCACAGGCTTCAGCCTGTGGGTTTTCGACTGATTTAGCGATCTTGTTCGATTTGGCTCGAGCGAACAGTACGGGTTCCGAATGGAACCCCACAGACTGAAGTCTGTGCTACTCAAGGCTCCTACGCGCTTGCCTTGTTGAGAAACTCGATGGAATCGCGGTCCAGTGCGAGGTCTACGGAAGAAACCAAATCCTTCAGCTGCTCCAGATTCGTCGCGCTCACAATGGGCGCCGTAATGCTGGGGCGCGCCAGCAGCCAAGCGAGAGAAATCCTGGCGGGAGTGGCATTGTATTTTTTCGCGACCTGATCGAGCGCCGCGAGAACCTTGAAGCCGCGTTCGTTTAGATGCTTCGCTACGTTGCGGGCGCGGGCCTTTCCCGCCACATCTTTTTCCGAACGGTATTTTCCGGTGAGAAAACCGCCGGCCAGCGGGAAATAATTGATGACGCCGAGTCCTTCCTTTTCGCAGACCGGTTCGAGGTTGCTCTCATATTCCGTGCGCTCGATGAGGCTGTAATTCGGTTGAAGGGTCTGATACGACGGCAGGCCGGATTTCCTGCTCGTTTCGAGCGCCGCCGTGAGTCTCTCCGCCTTGTGATTGGAGGCCCCGATGGCCCTGACTTTGCCTTGCTTGAGAAGTTCCGCGTAGGCGCCCAGAGTTTCTTCCAGCGGCGTGTCGGGGTCGTCGACGTGCGACTGGTACAGATCGATGTAATCCGTTTGCAGACGACGCAGCGAATCTTCCGCGGAGCGCAGGATGTGGGATTTCGACAGGCCTTTCTTCCCATCGCCCATGTCCATGCCGACCTTGGTTGCGACGATAATTTTATTTCGATTTCCACTTCGCTTCATCCATTCGCCGATAATGATTTCCGACTCGCCCCCCGCGTGCCCGGGCACCCATTTGGAATACACGTCCGCGGTATCGACGGAATTGAAACCGGCCGCTGCGAAGGCATCGAGCAGCTTGAACGACGTGGCTTGGTCCACGGTCCAACCGAAGATGTTTCCTCCAAAAACGAGGGGAGCGATCTCCAATCCGGTCTTGCCCAGCTTGCGCTTGTTCATCTTGAGCCTTTCTTACGTGATGCGCGTTTCTTGCCACGTCTTGGATGAAATGCCGAGAGAGAAAGGTACAATTTGCCAGTAGAACAGACTGCGTGAAAATTAATTTATTTTGTCATTCCGAACGAAGTGAGGAATCTCTCTTTGGTTTAAGCCCAGAAAAAGAGAGATTCCTCGGCGCGCAGCGCGCCTCGGAATGACAAAAGTTTGAGTTTTTCCGCAAGCTGTTGAGCCCCTCTGCCTTTGACATCTGCCCGCGCCGCGAAAATCAAAACAAGACAGGCTGAAGCCTGTCCTACTAAAATCGATTCATGACGAACGCCAATCCTGCGGCGCGAACCATTGAACTCGCGCGCGCGGCGGGATTCGATCTTTGCGGCATCGCTCCGGCGACGGAATTTCCTGAGCTTGCGCATCTGGAGGAGTGGCTCGAGCGCGGCCACGCCGGGGAAATGCGCTACCTGCAGGATGCGCGTCGGCGTTCACCCGCGCAAGCAATGCCAGGCGCGCGCAGCGTGATCGTTTGCGCGCTCAATTACAACACGGCGCTTCCCTTTTCGACCGATGCGTCCGCGCCACCGAATCCGCACGAGGGCCCTCGCGGCTGGATCTCCCGCTACGCCTGGGGCGACGACTATCATAATGTCCTCGGCGAAAAACTCGAAAGGCTGATCGAGCATTTGCGCCGCGAATTCCCGGAACCTTTTGAGGCGCGCACCTATGTGGATACCGGCCCGATCGTCGAACGCGTCGCCGCAAAATATGCGGGCCTTGGCTGGCTCGCGAAAAATACTTGCCTCATCAGTGAAGAACTGGGCTCGTGGTTGTTCCTCGGCGTGATCGTGACCACTCTCGATCTCACCGCTTCTGTGGGCGCCACGGAAACGCCGGCGCCGGATTTGTGCGGAAACTGCAGCCTGTGCATCGACGCATGCCCCACGGGCGCCATCGTTGAGCCGTACGTTCTGGACGCGCGGCGCTGCATTTCCTACCTGACGATCGAGCTGCGCGGCGCGATCCCGCAAGAATTGCGCGAGCCCATCGGGCGGCACGTCTTCGGCTGCGACATTTGCCAGGACGTTTGCCCGTGGAATCGCCGCGCGCCGGTAACGGCGTTGCCGAATTTCCGGCCTCGCCAACAAGGAGAACACTCGCTATTTTCGCCAGAGTTGGAATGGCTGATCTCGCTCACCGAGGAAGACTTCCGCGCTGTGTTTCGCGGCAGCCCAATGAAACGGACAAAGTGGCGGGGGCTTCTGAGGAATGCGTGCGTCGCGATTGGAAATTCCGGCCTGCGCGCGGGTGACTCACGCTTCGATGAAATCTGTACGCGGCTTTCGGAATTGGCCGCGTCCGAGGATGCGAACATTGCGGAGCACGCGCAGTGGGCGCTCGGCCGGCTCGGATTCTCCAGCCAGCTTTCGCAGAACTCGCATTCGGTTTGAATTCGCGAATTTTTTTATGTTCGCCGTTTCGGTAGTACAGGAACCCGCCGCGGCAGACATGCGCGGGTTTTGTAATTGTCCATAGAGGGATGGCTTGCACGTTCAACCTACAAAACCACACAGCCAGGAGTGGCTGTGCTACTCGGGTTGTGCCGCCCGGTGGTCGGAGTTAGAATGCATTTGCCCAGTGACACTGAGCTATCATCCAAGTCTAGTGAGGAGGTATCCATGTCACAGCAGGCTGCAACGTCACAAAAGGAGGGTCCTTTGGCCCACGTTCTTCCACCGCTCCCCTACGCTTCCGACGCGCTGGAGCCCTACATCGATAAGATGACGATGGAAATTCATCACGGGAAACATCACAACGCATATGTCACGAACTTGAATAAGGCCCTCGAGGGGCACGCCGATCTACAGGCATTGTCGATCGATCAGCTTCTCAAGAGCCTTGACCGAGTCCCCGAAAATATTCGCACGGCTGTCCGCAACAACGGCGGCGGCCACTGGAACCACTCGATGTTCTGGAAACTAATGAAGAAGGGCGGAGGCGGCGAACCCGCGGGCGCGCTGGCGGATGCGATCAAGTCTTCCTTCGGCTCGTTTGCCGATTTCAAGACGAAATTCGCGGCGGCCGGAGTGGGCCGGTTCGGCTCTGGCTGGGCCTGGCTTGTCGTCAAGCCCGGCAAGCTGGAAATTGAATCCACACCCAACCAGGACAATCCACTGATGGCCGGCGGAAAGGCGATCCTTGGACTGGACGTATGGGAGCACGCTTACTATCTGAAATATCAAAACCGCCGCCCGGATTACATCGAGGCGTGGTGGAACGTGGTCAACTGGGACGAAGTCGCGAGCCATTACTCGGCTGCGAAGTAATCGTTCCAGCCGGAGATTTCGCCGGGGAATTGCTCGGTGTCTCTCATCGGTGTGATTTTTAAAATGTTCAGGAAGAAAACAACGGCCCATCCGGATCGATCTCCGGATGGGCCGTTTTCTTTTCTCGGAAGCGGAGTAAGGGTTAGGTGGCAAACCGCTCGCGCGTGAACATCGGCAACAGGCGATTACGCGTGCGGTGAGCTTCTCGGGGCGGAGCAGGAGATTTTTCGGGCGCGCTGGCCGCCGGCGATTCCTCCGGCGTGCCTTGTTGCGCGCGAACCGGAAAGCCGAACAAAGTTTCCGGGGAAATCTGTCCGGAGGAAGTAAGCGCGGGCATGCGGCCGAGGGAAGCTTCGCGGCTGAGGGCCACGCGATCGGTGACTCCAAACTTTGCCAACAACGAAGAAACGTGGAACTTCACCGTGCGTTCGGCGACGTTCAGTTTTGCGGCGATTTCCTTGTTCGCGAGGCTCTGAAGGATGCAATCCAGAACTTCCTGTTCGCGGCGGCTTACCTTTACTCCCGCGCCGAGTGCGCGGCCCGCGGCTAGAAGTTCCTGGGCGCGCTCCGCCGCGGCATCCAGGAGAGACAGTTTGGGAACAACCATCAGTTCGTAATCTTCAGGGGCCTGGCCTCGCACTAGGCAATGGACGGCGAGCAAGCCTGCAATTTTTTCGACAGGCATGCTGCCATCGGGACCTGACTCGACGCGGAAACGCACCGCGCCCGATGAACGTTCGCACAAAACGTAACTTTGTGGAAAAAAGGGTGAATGTTGATTTTGCGCTTCAGCGGACTGCTTTCGTCGGCGTATCAGGGTTAGCCTCACAGTTTTCAGTCCAAGCTGGGGATAAGGACCAATTTTGTTTTTTATAAATTAAAAGTAATTCAGCTTGGGCAATCTCCAGAGCTTGGCTGCACATTCCGAGCTTGGACACCGGCAGACCGGGATAGGAGTCGATTCCGAGGACGAATTTGCGCCCCTGGCATCTTCTCGGAAAAACGCAAGCCATGCCTCTTGGCATGACCTTCCTTAACGCAAGATTCAAAATGACACAGACTCTGTGCAAGCCGCCTACCATCCGGGGTGTGAATTTATGTTCACACAAACGGAAGGACTTGACTTATCCTCCGCTACAGTGTTCACCCGACCTTTGGTAGAGATTTCCATGTACCAGAAAAAATTTCACAACGGAACAGAGGAATCTCCGTCCGGGAGCGGCCTGGCATACAATGCCCAAACGGTTACCTCCATGAAAAAGGGGGCCTTATGGCCTTTTCATTTGAACGGCCGGCAGGGTCATTCTTCTTGATTGCGTTCTGGAAACTGGATGTAGCGTTCACAGCCAGCCCCGCGAGTATTGAACAGATCGCATTGCGATGGATGCACATCGTGGCCGCGATTATTTGGCTCGGATTCCTGTTCTTTTTCGTCCTGGCGGTCGCTCCGACTCTAAAAGCGCTCGATCCCGCGATCCGCGCAAAGGTATTTCCGGAAATCGCTTCCCGGGGGCTGTGGTGGTTGCGGTGGAGCGCCCTGGTCGCCTGGCTAGCGGGATTCCGCTACTTCATGATTCTGGCCAAGACCGACGCGGTAAATGCGGGGCGGCCCCATGCGTGGGGAGTGTGGATCGGAATATGGCTGGCGTGCTGGCTCGCGGCGTTTGCCATCGAGATGGCGCTGCTCCGCGCGGGGGGCCCGCTGGGAAATCCATTTGTGGCGGGCACACTGGTGTTCTTTGTGATGGCAGCCGTTTCCTGGCTGGTCGTTTCGCTTTTGGCGCAACCCGGAGTGGGCAACCGCACGCTTTGTATTTCGATCGGAGGCGGGCTGGGAACGATCCTGTTCCTGAACGTGTGGGGGATTGCCTGGCGCTGTCAGAAACGATTAATCGTGTGGACTCGCGCGGCATCGGAGCAAGGGACGCCAATGCCGCCCGAAGCTGCGAATCTCGCGCGCCTGGCTACGCTCACCATGCAAATTAATTTCTGGCTGAGTTTTCCGATGGTTTTCTTCATGGCTGCATCGGCGCATTTTCCATTTTTGTCCGGCGGCTGAATATCTCGCGGTTAGAATTCCTGTCCTCCTGATGTGTCTCTGTGTTCTCGTTTTTCTCAGTGTCCTCTGTGTTGAGCGCCTTTCCAGAAAAAGATGAAACACAGAGACCACAGAGAAAAACGAGGACACGGAGAGTCCTGCGTCAGATCAGCGCAGGAGGATGCGTGTTTGTCCGGGCGAAATAAGTTCGTAGCGGATGCCGCGCCAGCGGATTTGCCGGCTGAACATGGCAACCAGTGTGTTCCACAAAGCCAGGAAAGGCGCGACCGCCGCGAGGAATGTCCAGATCCAGCCGTCCGCCAGCAGCTTCGTCTTCCATTCCGGAAGGACTTCCATGATTGCGGCAAGGCGGAGCACTCCGCGCCCCATGGAGAGCACCGGCGGGGCAATTGCCAGCATGAGCAACTGAATGGCGGGTGCGCCCGCAACGAGATTGCTGATAAATAATCCCACGCCCAGCAGGACGGCGGCGCAATAGAACGCGTGGCCGACACCGCCGAGGACCCACAATCTCGATTCGTACACGTGGGTGATTATGATTTGCCGGTTGGTGAATTCGAGGAGGCCGGCCGCGTTGCAGTCGAACATGGTGGGGACCATGCACTCGGGCGCGAACAGGATGGGAAGTCCGGACTGGCGCAGCGCCCGAGTGAGCGAAAGATCGTCGCTCACCGATCCGTTCCAGAATTCCATCACGTTGCATTGCTCGAAGCGTTCGCGGCGAATCGCCGTGCCTCCTCCCCAGCAGAAATTTCGGTGGTGCTCGCCGAGATACGTCGCGGCGGGCGCATTCCAGGCCGAAGCCAGCGCGCTCCAGAGTCCGCCGGTCTGCGGGAAAAACCAGCGAAACGCCGTCACCGCGCCGAGATTGGAATCCGCCAGCGGCGCCACGAGACGCGCGAGCCAGCTCCGGCCGGGGCGCCCGTCGGAATCCGCGAAAACGTAAACGTCGAACCTTTCCGTGGCCTTCAGAATCGCGGCGCGGAGATTATTCACTTTTTCTCCGCAACCTTCCGGGCGTCCGGCAATGACGATGTGAACTTTGTGCTTGCTGGCTGCGGTAACGCGCTCGATGATTTTGCGCGCGGGGTCATCCGCGCTGGCCATCGCGAAGAAAACTTCGTAATCGGAATAGTCGAAGGAAGCCAGCGCCGAGATGTTTTGTTCGAGGCCCGGCTCGGCGCCTTTCACCGGGCAAAATAACGCCACGCGCGGCGCGTAGAAGCCGGAATGGCCGCCGGCCCGCCGCTGCGCCAGACGAAGCCAGCCCAGTCCGTCCCAAAGATTGTACAGGCCCTGCAAAATCTGTTCGAGGACGAGCACGTAGAACAGTGTGAGCATCGCCTGCCCCGTAACGGCCATAAGTAAGAGGTGCAGGCCGGAGCATACCAGATAAATTTCATCGCGAGGCCAAAGGATAGGCCAGTTACTATCGCTATGGAGCCAATCCGTACACAAGGAGAAACCGCCATGCCCGTACGCGTGGAGACCATGATGGTGACTACTTCCCAGGAATTGCCCGGCTACCGCATCGTGCGGAATTTCGGCATCGTGCGCGGCATCATCGTCCGCTCGCGCAGCTTGCTCGGTTCCATCGGTGCGGGATTGCAGACCATTATCGGTGGAAACATCACGATCCTCACCGAACTTTGCGAGAACACGCGCGAGGAGGCGTACGAATTAATGATGCAGCACGCCGCCGAACACGGCGCCAACGCGGTCATCGCGATGCGCTACGACGCCACGGAAATCATGCAGGGCGTCACCGAAGTGCTCGCCTACGGCACCGCCGTGCAGGTGGAGCGAATTTCGTAGCCGCCAGTAGGACAGGCTTCAGCCTGTCGGGTTTCAGTTTGCGTAGATGTCAGACCGAAGACAGGCTGAAGCCTGTCCTACCCAAGCGTTTTCCGGAGAAGCTTTCGAGCCAGCAGTCCCACGCCGCCGTGGAATTTTCGCGCGGCGCGCCGCGCCTGCTCCAGCATCGACGGATCGAGCAGCAAGGCAACGCGCGCGACGAAGGGAGCTTCCTCTTCCGATGCTTTCCCGCGCTTGCGAGCCTTCGTCACCACCTCCCGCCGCGCGCTGAATTCCAAGTACAACGCAAGATCGCGACGAAACTGCCTGCGATCTTCCCCATTCCAGTTCTGCGCGCGCGCCAGAGCGGCCATCAGTTCGCTTGAAAAAGCTTCGATGGCCTCCTTCTCTTCGCTTTTTAGTTTGCTCTGCAGTTTCTTGCCGAAAAAAGCGGGCAATGCTTCGTGTACTTCGACAATCATGGCCAGCAAAATCTCGCGGCCCACGGTGTCAGCCAGTTCGCGTTCGCGCGCCGGGCCGCCCAGAATTCCACGGCGGTCATGCTCAGCCACATAGGCGGCCACAAAACGATCGACGATGCGGTCATGCACGAGCGCCACGAGCATGTTGTTCGCGAGAGCGCTTCCGTAGATCGGAAACAGTTTGCGTGCGCGTGCCATGGGCAAAGCTTACCAGCACGCAAGTACGGAGTGGACTTTGATTGTTCAAGTGGCGCAGGCTTCAGCCCGTGGGTTTTGGTGCTTGGAAGGACTAAACACCACATGCTGGACAGACAGCGGAAAAATTCAGCGAGAGATCGGTTTTTGTAGCACAGCCACTCTTGACTGTGTGGTTTTTGCAGCACTTAACAAAGGCACGCAGCCAAGAGTGGCTGTGCTACCAAAAACAAAGCCCGGCTCGAAACGAGAGCCGGGCTTTGTTCAGGATTTACTCGATTAGTGAACCGGGGGCACCAGAGGCCCTGGCCCTACCGGCGGCAACTGGCCCTTCTTGAGCGCTGGCGCAACCGGCACGGGCTTGGTGAGCGCGATTTCGAGGGCCTCGTCAACCGTGTGCACGAAGTGAATCTGCATTCCCTCGAGCATATGCGGCTGCAAGTCCTCTTTCACATTCGGTTCGTTCTCCGCGGGCAAAATCACCTCGCGGATTCCCGCGCGTTTCGCTCCCAGCACTTTTTCCTTGATCCCGCCGACCGGCAAGACGATGCCGGAGAGCGAAATCTCGCCCGTCATGGCCACGCGCGGGCGGATGGGCCGGCCGGAGAGCAAGCTCACGAGAGCGTTGACCATCGCCACGCCGGCCGAGGGGCCATCCTTCGGCACCGCGCCCGACGGCACGTGGATGTGAATGTCCTGCTTCCGGAAGAAGTCGGGATCGATGTCGTAGCGTTCGGCGTTGGCGCGTACCCACGTCAGCGCTGCCGTCATCGACTCCTGCATCACCTCGCCCAGATGCCCGGTCATGGTGAACTGCTTTCCGCCTCGCATGCGGCTTGCCTCAATGAAGACAATGTCGCCGCCGGAAGGCGTCCAGACAAGTCCGACCGAAACGCCGGGAGTCTTGACGCGTTCCTCGACTTCCCTTTCGGCGCGGAACTTCGGCACGCCAAGCGCTTCGTGCACCACCTCGGGCGTCACCACGAGCTTTTCGGTCTTGCCCTCGGCGATGCGCCGCGCCTGCTTGCGGATCAACGTGGCGATCTCGCGTTCCAGATTCCTCACGCCGGCTTCCCGCGTATAGCTGTGAATAATCTCGCGCAAGCCGTCGTCGGTGAATTCGATCTGTTCGCCCACCTTGAGCCCGTGCTCTTCCGCCTGCTTCGGAATCAAGTATTTGTTGGCGATCTGGATCTTTTCGATTTCGATATAGCCGGCGAGCTCGATGATTTCCATGCGATCTCGCAGCGGCTCCGGAACCGGATCGATCATATTCGCCGTGGCGATGAAAAGCACCTTGGACAAATCAAACGGCACGTCCAGATAGTGATCGCGGAACGAGGCGTTCTGCTCCGGATCAAGGACTTCCATCAGCGCCGCCGAAGGATCTCCCCGGAAATCGCGCCCGAGCTTGTCCACTTCGTCCAGCATGAAAACTGGATCGTTGGTTTCGGCGCGGCGAATTCCCTGGATGATTTGTCCGGGCAACGCGCCGATATAGGTGCGCCGGTGGCCGCGGATTTCCGCTTCATCGTGCATCCCGCCCATGGAGATGCGCACGAATTTGCGGCCGAGCGCCCGCGCAATGGATTTCCCGAGCGAGGTTTTCCCCACTCCTGGCGGCCCGAGGAAGCACAGGATCGGGCCCTTCATGCCGGGCTTCAGTTTTTTCACGGCCAGGTAATCGAGAATGCGTTCCTTCACTTTTTCCAGGTCGTAGTGGTCCTCGTCCAGTATGGCCTGGCCCTTCGGGATGTCGATCTCTTCAAGCCCCGAGGACTTTGCCCAGGGAAGTGAAATCATCCATTCCAAATAGGTGCGCGCGACCATGTACTCGGCGGACGCAGGAGTCATCTTCGCGAGCCGTTTCAACTCGCGGTCGCACTCCTTGCGCGCCTCCGCGGACATGCCTGATTTTTCGAGCTTTTCGCGCAACTCGTCGATCTCGGCCTGGCCGTCGTCGGATTCGCCCAACTCCTTGTGAATCGCCTTGAGCTGCTCGCGGAGCAAGTACTCGCGCTGGCTCTGGCTGACCTGCTCCTGCACTTGCTCCTGAATCTTGTTGCGAAGCTCGAGAACTTCCAGCTCCTTGGAGAGTTCGCGAATCAGGGTTTCGAGGCGGCGCCGCACATCGGCCGTCTCCAATAGTTCCTGGCGCAGCAATGTAGGAAGAGAAGGCAAGTTCGCGGCGATGAAATCCGCCAGACGAACCGGGTCTTCGATGTTGAGTGCCGCAGTCTGCAAATCATCCGAGAGTTGCGGGGAGCGCGCCACCACGTCGCGGAACAGTTCGCGGGCGTTGCGCTCGAGCGCCGCCAATTCCGCGTCCTGGTCGCCGACGAGGTCCGGCTGGATCTCCACACGCGCGGTCAGAAATGGACGGAAGCTGACCAGTTCCACCACACGAATTCGTTGCAGTCCCTCCAGGAAAACAACCACGTTCCCGTTGGGCATCCTAACGAGTTTGTGGATTTTTGCGGCTGTGCCAACAAGGTGCAAATCCGCTGCGGCGGGCTCTTCGACTCGGGGATCGTGTTGCGCCACAATTCCAAGCAGCTTTTCGTCGCCGTGTAGGGAGTTCAACAGGGCCAACGACCCCTCGCGCCCGACGGTCAGGGGCTGAACGCCCCCAGGAAACAGTACCGTATCCCGAACGGGCAGAATCGGAAGCTCTTTCGGAATTGGAATCGACTTGTCGCTCATTAGGTCCCCCTTAAATTCCAAATACAAACAGCGTCAATCTTACTCGACACTTAACTTAGATGCAGGACGAACCCAAAAGATACCACAAAGAAACACGATGATTAGCAACAACCTTTAGTGTATGCCACTAAAGAATCAGAAGTTGGCGCACAAACGAAATGATCCTAGGTAAGGCAATAAAAATAAAACCCTTAATAGCAGCGTTGCCCGGAATCCACATTCGCGCCCCCCAGTTCCTTGGTGTATAGCTCACATCGGCAAGAATACAAACCTCGTGAGCCCGCTGGAATCTGGTGTTAGCCCTGCTTTAAGCTGAGCGGTTAAGGTGAGGCGTTTAGCTCGCCTGACCTAATTTTACCCCTCTCGCTCAGGGCTGGCTGATCGATCGCGCAAATTGGAGGGCGCTTTCTCGGTCATGGAGCCGCCCTTCGAGCTGGGCTTCCTCCACGGCCAGCAGGATTTCCCTGAATCGGGGTCCCGGTACAAGGCCCATGCCCTTGAGATCATCGCCTGTGACCAGCTTAGGGGGATACACTTTTTCGGGGGGAGTTTCCACAAGAAACCGCTGGACGAAGGTATAGGCCTCGAGGCTGCCATGACTGGCCAGGCAGTCCAGGCGGTGCAGTTCCAGGTGCTCTTCGAATCGCGGCAGGCGTACGAATCGCTTGAGCGTGGCCATGCGCATTTGGTGGACGTCCTTGAAGCGGAGATGATTCGCCACCAGCGATTCGATCTGCTCGGTATCCTCATTCGAGAAACGAAGTGTGCGGCAGATGTGTTCGGCCATGCGCGCGCCGACCTCCACGTGGCCGTCGAAGCGGATGCGAGTGCCCGGCCCGGTTGCCGGGGCGAAGGTTGGCGGCTTGCCCACGTCGTGCAGAAGCACCCCCCAGGCCAGCGTGGGCGAACAATTCGGCTGAAGTTTTTCGAGCATCATGCGCGTGTGAATCCAGACGTCGCCTTCGGGATGAAACTGCGGCGGCTGCTCGACGCCCTTCATCCGCGCAATGTCCGGAAGCACGACGGGGAGCAGTCCCGTTTCATCGAGCAGCTCGAACCCGCGGCGCGCGGCGCCTTCGGTGAGAAGCTTCGTCAGTTCGTCTCGAATGCGTTCCAGAGAAACTTCCAGCACTTGCGGAGCGAGACTTTTTGCCGCCGCCGTCGTGTCCGGCTCGATCACGAAACCGAATCGCGCGGCAAACCGCACGGCCCGCATCATGCGCAATTTATCTTCGGCAAAACGCAGCCGCGGATCGCCAATCGCGCGCACGACACCCGCGCGCAAATCGGCGCGGCCGCCAACGTAATCGAGGACTTCCCTCGTCGCCGGGTCCATCAGCAATCCGTTGATCGTGAAGTCGCGCCGGCGGACATCTTCTTCGGCCGTCTTTGAATAGACCACGCGATCCGGATGGCGCCCATCCGAGTAACCAATGTCCGAGCGGAACGTCGCCACCTCGACCTGCACTCCGTTCTCGACGACCAGAATCACGCCGAATTTCGCGCCCACTGCGAGGCTGTTCGGAAAAAGTTCCTGCACGCGTTCCGGGCGCGCGTCCGTGCAAACGTCGTAATCCGCAGGCACGCGCCCCAGTTCCAGGTCGCGCACACACCCACCCACGAGATAGGCCTGATGCCGGTGATGGCGCAGCGTCGCGCAGATATGTTCAGCCAATTCGCGCGGAGTCATGTCTGAATTATGCGCCAGTCGGAGCGATGATCAAAGGAGTCAGAGAATGCGGCAGCAGGGTAATTCCCATCTTATAGCGTTGGCCGCCCCTGCGGGGTGGTTATATGAGCCAGAAACTCCTGCAGAGATATCGGTGACCGTGAACTAACCTGGTGCAGTTTAGGCGTAGTATCTGAGGCACAACATTGCTCGGCAGCTAAGGCCGATTTTTCTATGGAGCGTTTCTGCCCGATTTATAGCATGGCTCCGGTAGCGGCGATTGTGTGGATGGTGGCGGGCCTTGTCCTGGAAAGGAGAATGGCCTGACCCCGATGGAGAGATTGAGCAGTTTTCGTCAACCGGGCCGAGCCATGTTGAATTGAACACGGAGAGGTTCCCATGAAAGCCAAGCCAAAGAACTTATCGGGTTCTATCCGACTTGCAATACGGTGGGCAGGTTCGACAAAAGCCTCCGAGTTGGCAACTGCACAGGAGCTTGCCCCATTGGCCGATAAGACGAAGGGTTGGGTTAAAGGGTCCGAAGCCGGTTTCTTAGTCGCGGAGAGTTAAATGTAACAGGGAGTGGTGGATCTTTAGCTCGCCGTTATAATCGATGAAGCCTAGTCTTCTGAACTTATTCATTAGAGTGCTGACCTGCTGGCGCGTGGTACCAATCATCTCGGCTAACAGTTGTTGGGACACTTTCGGCATAACCGTTTCGAACTTCTGATGCTGGCCGTAGTGAGTGAGCTGCATGAGCACGCGCGCCAATCGCTTCTCGCTGGTATTAAACAGTTGGTCGATCAGATTCTCTTCAATCCTGACAGTCCGTGCAATCAGATAGGACACGAAACGGTCAGAGAGTATATGGTCCGCATGCAGCGCGCGAATCATATCCCGCCTGCTGATCATCAGTACGCTGGTCGGTAGAATCGCAGTCACCGTTGCGATGCGAACGGGATGATTTGATAGGCACCAAGTGCCTATGAAATCGCCGCGCCCTAGTATGCCTACAACCGCTTCCTTGCCAGACCGCGACACTACTGTACGCTTCACGCTGCCTTTCCGAATGAACAGGACATTCTTGGCGGGATCACCCTGAGAATAGATGACTTCGTTCTCACGATAATCTCTAATCTTCGCCACTATTCCAAGAGAGGTGAGAAATGATTCCACATCGAATACGGCGCGCTTCCTCGGTGTCATACGACCAGTCCTGTCATTCCCGTGGATTTGAGTTTTCTGAAGGGAGAATCCTAGCAAGACACGGCGGCATGTAACAAGGCCCTCAAAGGCCCCCGCGCAAGCATTTCGGCATGCAGATTAACTGCGTCCCTTGAACCAGGGAATCACGAACAACTGGCCAAAATCCAGTTTCCAACGCACTCCCGTGGAATTTAAGGCATGTCAACTTCTTGACAGACTTCCACGAGACAGAACAGCTATACACGTGCCTGGCTAGGCCCGGAGACTTTTGCCGTCCCTTGCGGCCGGCAGCCATATGTTTTACAGAGGAGAAAAGAGAATGGCTGAAAAGGCGACAGCGGTTCAAAAAGCGGCGGCTCCAGCTCCGGCCACGACATCGTCGAAAGCGGCCGAAACTAAGACCTCGTTCGAACGTATCAACCATCTCCAGGAATCCATCGCTCGGCGCGCTTTCGATCTTTTCCAAGGCCGCGGTGCCCTGTTGGGCCGCGACCTGGAGGACTGGTTCCGTGCAGAGACGGAACTGCTTCACCCCGTACACCTGAAAATCGCAGAAACGGACGACAGCTTGTCCGTTCGAGCAGAGGTGCCCGGTTTCACAACCAAAGATCTCACGATTGAAGTCGAACCGCGCCGTCTGACAATTACCGGCAAGCATGAAGCGCAGGAAGAGAGCAAGAAAGGTAAGACGGTCTATTCGGAGGGTTGTGCCAAGGAGATCCTGCGGGTTGTTGACCTACCCGCAGAGGTTGACGCGACCAAAGTTAGGGCAACCCTTAAGGAAGGTATCTTAAACCTCGAAATGCCCAAGGCCGCTCGCCCCCAATCAGTCCGCGTTGAAGCGAAGGCAACAAGTTAGAAGAAGCTCGAGGGCGGCCGGCGTTTCACGCTTACGCCCGCCGTTCGAACTGGCAGGCAAGGGTCGCCGGATCAAACGGCCGAGAGGAGTGGGCATGTTCGCAAAATGTTCGAATCCTGATTGCGGGGTGCCATTTGACTATCGTGAAGGGCGACTTGTTCGATTTTGCAAGTCCCCGTCGTGTGGTCAATCTCGCGCAGAGTTCCAAAGCGTCGAGCATTTTTGGCTCTGCGGAAGATGCTCGGAACTTTATGTGCTCGTGAATGAGCACGGAACGAGCATGAAAGTCCGGGCCTTGCGTCATCCCGCACATCAATGTGAGGCAGCGAATCCAAGAGAATAAAAAATCCGGTGGTACCAAATTCCTGGGCAATCTGGAGGCTAAACTCCGGTCCGGCGCGCCCGAGAGCCACACGCGATCGCTTTAGCGAGATTCCATCCTGAGGTAGCCGGGCTGCACGCCAGAATTTCAGTTCATTCGGACTGACACTCAATCTTCCTTTTCCTTGAGCGCTCTTGTCACCGAGCCGCCGAATTGAATTTTTGAAAATCCGAAGCGGTCGCGCAGGGCGTCGGTGGCTTTGGCTAGGCGCTCGAGTTTTTCGCGGCGCGACGCGTCGAGCAAGTCGAGTTGCTCGCCGCCGTGGGTGAACGAAGAGAGGGCCACGCCGAGGAGCCTTACTTTTCGAGAGCGATCGCAGTGGCGCTCGAATAATTTCTTCACCGTTTCAAACACGATGGGATCGAGATGCGTGGGCTCGCGCAGCGTGCGGGCGCGCGTGATGGTCTCGAATCCCTGATATCGAATTGTCAAAGTGATCGTTGTCGTGCTGAGGCCCGCTTCGCGCAGCCGCTTCATTGCTTTTTGGGTGAGGTAACTGAGCGTCGCGTCCATTTTGGCGCGGTCCTGCGTGTCTTCCGAAAACGTCTGGTTGTGCGAAATGGATTTCGGCTCGGCATCCACGAAAAATTCATAGGTGTCGCGGCCTCGCGCTTTGCGGTAAAGGGCCGCGCCCCACCGGCCGAAATTTTGCTCGAGTTTTTCGCGCGCTGTGGCGGCAAGCTGTCCGACCTTTTCGATGCCCGCCGCTTTGAGAGCCGCTTCGGTCACTTTGCCGATTCCAGGGATGCGCCGCACGTCCAGGGGCGCGAGAAAGGCTTCCTCGCTTTCGGCGGGAACCCAAACCAAACCGCGCGGCTTGGCCTGGTCGCTCGCCACTTTGGCGACGAGCCGCGTTCGCGCGAGGCCCGCGGAACACGGCAGCCCGGTTGTCGCCGTAATTTCGCGCAGCAGCGCATCCGTTGCGGCGAGCGGCGGCCCGTGCAGGCGCTCCGTCCCCGCTAGGTCGAGGTACGCCTCGTCCACCGAAGCCATTTCCACGACCGGCGAATATTTCCCGAGGATCGCCGCGACGCGGTCGCTCCACTCGGAGTAGAGATGGTGACGCGGCTCGAGAAATATGGCGTGCGGGCACAGCCGCCCGGCCGTGCGCAGCGGCATCGCCGAATGGATCCCATATTTTCGCGCTTCGTAGCTTGCCGTAGAGACTATGCCGCGCTGATCCGGTTGCCCGCCGACGACCACAGGCTTGCCGCGCAGCTCGGGCCGGTCCAGCAACTCGACCGACACGAAAAATGCGTCCATATCGACGTGAAGAATGGGAGTAGGGGAGGTAAATGAAGTCGAGGGTGTGGATGGCGAGGACTCCGAGGCGGAGTCGCGCTTGACCCGGAAAGTGGCAAACTTTGGCATGGATGCTGGGCGCTACTATACACTAAGGCGAATATAGAGCGAAGAATAACGTGTCCGGAAGCCATGCGATCTCTGAGGGATACGAAAACCGTTTAGGTATGTCGCCAATTCTGCGGTCTCATTTGTAACGGAATTGTAATTTGTATATCAACCGCGCAAAAATTCCCAAAATCTTGAACCGCGCTTCGATGGATGAAGGCCGTCAACAGCCCGGTTCACACCTTCCGGAGTGGACGGAAGTGACTAAAGAATCAATGATCGACGGGCGGCCAAGCTGCGTGTTCCGAACAAAACCTCGCCAATCGCCCGAAATGTTTCGTCAACCTCCTGTTCCTCTTTGGCTTTGGCGGGGCTGTGGTCCTTTACCTGCACACACTACCGCACTCAGCTGAACAAAAATTTGAACTGGGGGCCAAGACCATGTTTAAGAGTTCCATCCTGCATATTCAAGATCAAGGAACGGCGGAGGAGAGACTTTGGCGCGCCGTGATCACGAAAACTCTGGAAGAATGGATGTGCGGTCCGCTGAGTTTCAGCCGCAAAGCAGAGCAATTTCTCTTTGAAGACAAGAAAGATTTTAAAGCGGTCTGCTCCTCCGCGGGAATGGATCCGATACGCTTGAGAAAACGGCTCATGACCATTCGCGCCCGCGGCATTCAAAAAGAAAATATTCCCTTCCGTGTACGAACTCAAAAAAGGTTAAGTCTTCCGCAACAGGCTGGTTGGGGGCAACGAGCGTTCGGGGTTTAGCGACCTTCTCGCCGGCCAATCGCTTTTGCAATTTGTTCAGGCAATTCTTCCTGCAACGCCATCAAAGCAACACGAACGAGAGCCGCGACGCTGATCGCGTCGCGGATCTCGCCTCGCTTCACGCGATCGATCGCATCCCAGAAGGGCACGCGCGCAACCTGCAGCAACTCGGTCTCATCCGGTTGCGAGGGTGCTTCGGATAGTTCCCACGCCAGAAACGCCGTGGCGCGTTCATCGGAAACACTGTTGGAAAGGTCCATGCCCAGAATTTCTTTCCAACACCCGGCGGCAAGACCGCATTCCTCGCGGAGTTCCCGCTGCGCCGATGCCAGAGCCGAGACGGAATGCGCCCCGCCACCTTCGGGAATTTCCCAGCTATAGGCGCGGAGCGGAAACCGGTACTGCCCCACAAGGATGACATTCCCGTTTTCGTCGATGGGGACGACTCCAGTGGCTTGATTCTTGAAATGAACCGTTACGTACACGCCGGGCCCGCCGGAAGGGCCCAAAACTTCGTGGTGATCTACGCGAATCCAATCGTTTTCGTAAGCCGTCGCCCGCGAGAGCACGCTCCAGGGATTTTTCGTTTCGTCCATATTTTTCTCCGCCCACGAAACATACTAGCGCAGAAGAATAGGAAGCTGAGGAAGTAAAGGAAGTGGAGGAAGTCAAGGATGCGGGAAAACGCTGCTAACTCTATTGATGGGGATCAATTGGAATGGCGCTTCGCGGATACCACGCGTGGAATTCCCGCAAGATCGTTAGTAATAGCGACGTTTGTCCATTCGGGAGAGTCGAGCAGGCGCGAGACGCGTTCCGCGGAATCGTGGCCGAGTTCTAGCACGAGGATGCCCGCGGGTTTGAGCAATTTTGCCGCTTGCGCGATTAGCGGTGCATAGATTTCCGTTCCCGCTTCGCCGCCGAAAAGGGCGACGGCGGGCTCATGCTCGCGGACCTCGCGTGGCAACATCGCCATTTCCTGGCGGCCAATGTAAGGGGGGTTACTCGCGATGAGGTCGAAGGAGCGTGGCTCGTGGTCCGTGGCCCGTTCCCCGTGACGGCACGCATCCAGAAGATTGCACTCAAGAAAATCAATGCGCAAAAGCGCGCCGCGGCGGGCGGCGTTGCGGCGCGCGACTATGAGCGCGGCGGCGGAAATGTCTGTGGCGACGATCTGTGCGGCGGGCAATTCGTGCGCCAGCGCGATGGCGATGCAGCCTGAGCCGGTGCCCACGTCGGCGATGCGAAATTTTTGTTCGCGCCGGATAGAGCCTGCTTCTGAACTTACCCCCAAGCGTTCGAGCGCAACTTCGATCACATGCTCGGTTTCAGGCCGGGGAATCAGCACGTCGGGCGCGACTTCGAAATCCAGGCCCCAGAATTCCTGGTGGCCGGTGAGGTGCTGCGTTGGGACACCGCTCGCGCGGCGAGCGATCAGAGAAAAATATTGCTGGCGCGCTGTGGCATCGAGTTCATGTTCTGGATGTGCGTAAATCCATGCCCGGTCTCGCCCTACCGTTTGCATCAGCAGCAACTCCGCCGCAAGCGCTGAGGAGGGTACGTGCTCGCTCTCAAGCTGCGCGATGCCTTCGCGGAGGGCCGTGAGGAGTGACTGGTGACTGGTGATTGGTGACTGGTGGGGCGTCATATTGCAAATCCATCCCAAAGGTTTACTTGTTCAGCGCTGCGCGAAGGTGGCGCAGGCTTCCAGCCTGCGGGGTTTGGTCGAGGCACGATCGATCGCGCTGCAACCAAAATCCACAGGCTGAAGCGTGTGCCACTTTTACGCCTCGACTAACTCCTGCTTCAGGCGCTCGGCCTCGTAGTGCGTCATCAGCGCGTCGACGAACGGGCCGAGTTTGCCGTCCATGACTTCCGTGAGCTGGTGCAGCGTCAGGCCGATGCGATGGTCGGTCACGCGATTTTGCGGAAAATTGTACGTGCGGATTTTTTCGGAGCGGTCGCCGGTCTTGATCTGTCCAAGGCGCTCGGCGGCGATGGCTTCGTGCTGCTTGGCCTGCTCCATTTCGTAGAGGCGCGCGCGCAATACGCGCATGGCTTTCGCGCGATTCTTGATCTGCGATTTTTCGTCCTGCTGCGAAACGACCAACCCGGACGGAATGTGCGTGATGCGGACGGCCGAATACGTCGTGTTCACCGACTGCCCGCCCGGTCCCGAGGAGCAGAACGTGTCGATGCGCAAATCCTTCGCTTCGATCTTGATGTCGATTTCGTCGGCCTCGGGCAGCACCGCGACTGTCGCCGCCGAGGTGTGGATGCGCCCCTGCTGCTCGGTGGCCGGCACGCGCTGCACGCGGTGCACGCCGCTCTCAAACTTCAGCTTCGAGTAAACTTTTTGCCCTTGAATCGACGCGACTACTTGCTTCAGGCCACCCAGCGAACTCGGCGAACTTTCCAGGATTTCCACTTTCCACTTCTGCGACTCCGCGTAGCGCGAATACATGCGGAACAGCTCGCCGGCAAAGAGAGCCGCTTCATCGCCGCCCGTGCCCGCGCGGATTTCCACGATCACGTTTTTCTCGTCGTTCGGGTCCTTCGGCAGCAGCAGGAATTTCAGCTCGCGCTCGACCGCTTCCTTGCGCTCGGTGAGCTGCTTCTCTTCGTCCTGCGCGAGCAGCTTCATCTCCGCGTCGTCCGCTTCCGCGGCCATTTGCCTGGCTTCGGTGAGCCCTTTGTCGAGCTGCTTCCACTCGCGGTATTTTTCGACCATCTCGGAAAGCTCCGCGTGCCGCCGCGCGAGCTTCTGGTAATTGGCCGAATCGTTCAGAATTTCCGGCGAGGAAAGCTCCGCGGTCATTTCGACGTAGCGGTTCTCGATCTGATCGAGCTTTTCGTACAGCGTTAACCCTGCCATGGCTTGCCCCTGTCAAATAGAATTCCAATCGGAATGAGAGCTTCGTTTCGAGAGAACAGATTCGTGCGGCGACCCCGCGTGGCGGGATCCAAGTGGGATTGCGGCTAATAGAATGCGGCAAACATAGTTCGCAATTCATAAGATAGCTTGAAATGGCAACAAATGCAATTGATGCGGAGTGATTCGGGTTCCGAAGGGCGGACATGCCGGAAAACGGCGCTACAGGTCGGATAGCTTGCGCCATTTGTGATCGAAAATGACATAACTCTTCTTCTTGGTTTTCCCGTTCTTTTGGGGTATCTCGATATCCAGATTATTGCCGTCGAGCGTTCCGTGATATTCGATGCTGCCCAACAAGTCGTCGCCTTTGATGCACCATTGCCCGTTGTTCTTGGCCACGGCCTCCGCATTGTCGGAGAGCACGGTTACGTTCAGATAGAAGACCTGGTTTCCCACAAGCGCCCCATCTATCGAGGCACCGGTCCTGGAGAGCGAATCCTGCGGCAGATTCTTTCCGATTCCCTCATTCACCCGGACCCGCACGTCGACTTTCGGTTTGGCCCAGAGAGGCGAAGCCAGCAAGAACAGGAGTAACCACGTGTGCCGTTTCATTTTCGTTTCTTCCTTTCTGAGCGTCGCGTCTCTCCAGTCTTTGAACTCGAATCTTCGATTGGGAGCTTGGTTCCGCGAATCGTACGCTTCTCCTGCGATCGACACAACGAATTTCGTGCCGTAGAAGAGCTTAAGATTGATCGCAGTGTTCCCAAAGGGTAAATTCCCGAAAGCGGTAAGGTCGAAGCTCGCCCGCGCCCGATTCAGGTCACGTAGCATTGCGAGCTCGAGTGATCGGTATATCATAGACGTGCACCTGCGGGTCATCATGAATCAACCTCTCTCCATTCCGGGTGTGACCGCGTCGAGCATCGACGGCGAGCTGCTGTGGGGCTTTTGGTACCCGGCGCTGCGCAGCGAAGAGCTTCACGTCCGCGGGCTCGTGACTTCCATGCGAATGGATGTCCCGCTTGTACTCGGGCGCGACGCCGCCGGAAAAGCGTTCGCGCTGCGCGACGTTTGTCCGCATCGCGCGTTTCCGCTTTCGGCGGGCTCATGTGACGGGCAAACGGTCGAGTGCACTTATCACGGCTGGCGCTTTGACGCGCACACGGGACAGTGCCGCGAGATCCCCTCGATCACGGCGGATTCCAAGCTCCAGTGCGACCGCATCTATGCAGGCAGTTTTCCGTGCGAAGAGCGCGACGGCTATGTTTGGGTTTATCTCGCGAATCCCGAGGGGCGCGCCGCGGAACGCGCCCCTGACGGAAAGCCGATCGCGCCCGTCCCCGAACTGCCGAAATTCAGCGAGCGCTACCGCATCGCGCATCTCACTGCCGACCTCACCTGCAGCATGGACACGGGCATCGTCGGCCTAATGGACCCGGCGCACGGGCCGTTCGTGCATCAATCGTGGTGGTGGCGCAGCCGCCGGAGCATCCGCGAAAAACAGAAGACGTTCGAGCCGATCCCGCAGGGCTTCCGCATGAGTTCGCACGCGCCTTCGGCCAACAGCGGGCCGTACAAGCTGCTGCGCTTTTACGGCGAGGAAGTCACGACGCAGATCGATTTTGTGCTCCCGAATATGCGCACCGAACAAGTGCGCTGCGGCGCGTACTGGTTCACCAACCGCACGACAGTCACGCCGATCCGGCGCGACCTCTGCCGCCTCGACTTCGTCGCGGCGTGGAATCTGTTCCGCTGGTTTCCGGTGACGCCATTTCTGAAATTTTTCGGAAAGCGTTTCATCGCTCAGGATCAAGATGTGATCCAGCGGCAGCAGCCCGGCCTGAAAGTGCAGCCGCGCATGATGCTGATCGACGACGCCGACCGCCAAGCGCGCTGGTATTTCCAGTTGAAGGCGGCGTACCTCGCCGCGCAACAGACGGGTGCGCCGATGGCGCATCCGCTCGACGGGCCGGTGACGCTGCGCTGGAGGAGCTAGAGTGGCGCAGGCTTCCAGCCTGTGGGGTTTGGTCATTGCAAGGACTAACCCCCACAGGCTGGAAGCCTGCGCCACTAAACTTCGCTTGAAGGATCGACTTTTTGCGAAAAGGCTCGGTGAATTAGAAAGAGAACGGCAGCATTCAGCGCGGCCACTGGCAAGCCCAGCAGCGCATGGCGTTCGGCGATCCCGCGCACGCCTAGAAAAAGCAAGACTGCGATTTGTCGCCCCGCGCCCTGCAATCCGGCGGCATCCGTCGCGCGAGACGCCCAACGCACTCCCCAAGTCATCGGCAAAGAGAGAATGACGCCCGCCAGCGCCCACTGCCAGAGCCTTTCGGCGTGCAGCCAATCCATGGAAAGGCGCAGCAGAAACGCGAACACGACGGACAGAAACGCGCAAAATACCAGCACCAGGAAATACGTTGTAATAATCGTTGCGCCCGCGCCGGATGGACCGATCCCCATCCCTTCCGGCGAAGCGCGTTCCTGCAAGTACATCGCGACGGTAAGAAACAATCCGCCGCAAATCCACGAGGCGAGGTAGTAGACGAGGCTGCCGCGGCGCGTCATTAATGTCTCAGACGGGGTTTTAGACGCTCGGCAATCAAATTCGCCGCTCGATTTTTGGAAATTCTTGCCAGACTTTCACGCCGCAGAAGTGCGAGCCTTCGGTGCAGATGGGCGTGGCGATCCCGGCGCGGATGTAGCACGGCGGCCCGAGGTACCGGCCGAGCGAAGGGAGCGCCGCGCGGACCTGCTCGACCTCTTCCATTGACGCCTGGTAAATTTCCTCCTGCGCGTTGAAGCAGGTGCGCATCGTCCATTTGTGCAGCAAGTGCAGAAGCGAGCCGGTTTCGACGAGGCGAATGGCTTTCGCGTTTGGCAACAGGTACAGCGCAATCTCGAGAGGCGCGCCGCGGTCGAGCAATTCGTTTTTCGCGGCCCAGGCGTCGGCCATGGCGCGTTCGTAGACTTCGCGAGCGCGCGAGTTTCCGGCGATCAGCATGGGGACCACGAAGTCCGGCGAGCGCGTGTCGGTGAGCATCAGCAGCGGGCGCGATCCAGGGACCATGCGGTGGCGCTGGTCCTGGCTATCGGCGGTGTGACTGATTTTTTTCGCGAACGTGAAATTCGCGTGCTGCAGAGCGCGCAGGATCGGCGCATGCACACCAACGTTGAGCGTCTCCAGCCGATACGCGTTGCGTGCCGGATTGAGCAGCCGGTCGATCGCCTCTTCGTCGGAGCAGGCGCTTTCGGTGAAGCCCAGCACGGCGCGATAGGCGTCCGCGACGACGCGAGGCGCATGCGGCGAATAATCGGTAAGCAGCGAGACGCGCCCGGCAAGCCGCGCGTCGAATTCCCGCGCGAACTCTTCGCCGTGCGCCGTAGATGCGCCAACGGAATTGGCGTGCGACCACTCTGGCATTTCTTCATGCTCCATCGGCGCATTGTCGAAGCGGTCGAAAAACTGCGGGTCGATCTCGCGAACGCGCGCGACCATCTCCCCAATCACCGCGCGCGCCTCAGCCGGCGTATCCGACGCCGCGGCCATCCGCCACAACCTGTGAAGGACGATGCCGGACAGCGTGTGCACCATCGTGGTCGCCGCCGCGACGGGCAGGACGTAGCGCGCGACTTCGATCGCGCGTTTCTCCGCTTGCCGTTCCACTTTTTGCACACGCTTGGTGTGCGACATGGGGCCGATGTGCCAGATGTCGCTGAGAATTTCGCGGGCGTCGCCCTGCAACAGCGCAGTCAGCTCCTGGTAATAGCCCCAGGCGCGCGCAATCGCGTCTTCGTAAATCGCGCGTTCGGCCGGACCGAACCCGGGTGTTGGCGGCGGCAAATAGGCGAGCGCGTGATCCAGGCGGACGTACCGCTGGCTCTGCTGCTCGGAGTTGTAGAACGGATGCGCGTGCAGGAACGACCAAACGAATTGCCGGCTGACGTTTTCGAGGCCAAATTCAAAGTGCGCGTGCTGGTAAACCGTGTGATGGCCGCCGTAAAACGTGGACGCCCCGATCTGCAGGCGCTGCTTGTCGGTAATCTCTTCGGGGCCGATGAGGCGCGGCGCGTAGCAGGTGCGCGCCGCGGCGATGGCCGAATCGTAGGGATGCGCGAAATGATTGCGCAGCGTGATGCGCGGCGCAGCGGCTTCAAACGGTACGCGGTCCGGCTGCGGAGAAGTCATCGGTTGAGCGGCCATATCTCGCGCGACATTCTACACTGCCGCGCAAAATACGAATAGCCGCACACGAATGAATGGATTGCCAAAGAATTCCCAGGAACTGTCATTCCGAGCGAAGCGAGGAATCTCCAATGGTTCTACGCCAAAAGAATGAGAGATTCCTCGTTTCGCTCGGAATGACAAAGCGGGGGCTTTCCGCATGCTCTATAGGCGAAAGCGTGAGATGTACTATCGCTTCTTCTTGTTGGCGTCTTTGATGGCTTGCTGCACTTCGGCGGCCTTTTCGTATTTCTTGGTGAATCGTTCGACGCGCCCGGCCGTGTCGACCAGCTTCTGCTTGCCCGTGAAGAACGGGTGGCAATTCGAGCAGATTTCGACGCGCAGGAACTCGCCCTTCATCGTCGATCGCGTGGGGAACGTGTGCCCGCAGGCGCAATGCACGGTTACCGGGTGGTAGTCCGGATGAATGTTCGGTTTCATGGAAGGTCTCCCGCCGGCTGGCCGGTCTGCGCGGCTCCCGGTCAGGCACCGGGGCTACAGTCGCGTCGCTTGGTCAGCGGACAATTTTCTATCATACGTGATTCGCCGAGCCCTGCCAACATGATATACATGCGTGCTGGGAATCCGTTTGGATGCTCAGCCGGGCGCGAACGATTCACCGATGGAGCACACAACTTTCCGGGAGGTAGAGAAAATGCCGAACCAATCAAAAGTGAATTCCATGCGCAAGCCGTTCCTTTTCCTGCTGGCCATTGTGGTGATGGCTTCCTACGGCCTTGCGTCTCACGTCCTGGCGCAGGCCCAGGCGACGCACGACAGGATCTACGTCGTGACGCACGTCGATATCATTCCCCCGAAGGCGGCCGACGGAACAAAATTGGTGCAGCAATACGTTGTGGATACCCGCAAGGATCCGGGCCTCGTCCGAGTGGAAGCGGGCTCGGAAATCTCGCGCGGCAATCACATCTCCATCGTCGAAGTCTGGCAGAACAAAAAAGCTTTCGACGAACACGTAGCCGCCGCGCACACACGCCAGTTCCGCCAGCAGATCGATCCCATGCTCGGAAGTCCTTACGACGAGCGCCTGCACCAGAGCCTCGAATAGCGCTCGATTTTGCCAGCGTCCGTCCAATCCCTGGGGAAGAGAGGGTTTCGCCTATGCGGGTCGAGATTGTGGAGGAGGCCGAAGACCAGTCGCCGGCTCCGGTGTTCCCGCCGGAGAAAAACTATTTGGACCTGCGCGCGAACCCCCTGGCGATCGAAGAGATTGCCGCCGCGCGGCAGTACCTGCCGCTGCGGAATTTCCTGGGTTCCGTCAACAGCGAGGAATCGATTTTCGCCACGGCAAGCGCTACCACGAAATCGGATTTGCCGGCCGCTGTTTCCGCCGGCCCTGCGTATGAATTTGCGTCGCAGGTCACCATCGTGTTTGCGGAGCCATCTCTCAACTGGGAGCGGAGACATTACGTGGATCTCTGTTCCGGTTTGAAGGAACTCCTCGAACGCGACACGACAGATACGGCCCGGGCCACGCTGCGGACATCTTCCTGCGATTTCACAGCCGAAAACCGGCGCGGTTTTTGCCTAAGCATTCGTCTGGTGGCGGAAGGCAGCTCGGCGCAACAGGCGGAGTTGCGGTGGGGATTGGGACTGGCCCGCATCCAACAGGCGCTTCTGTTTCGATCCCGCACCTTGAAACAAAAAATCGCGGAATGAATCCGGCGCGCGGGTCCTACTACGTTCAGGTCACGAAGGAACACCCGATGCGCGTCGCGCCGGAGCTTCCCTGCTTTTGATAAATGCGGCGCAAGCTGACGCGAACGGGAGGCAGAATGGGCACGTGCAGAACGGCGTGAAAGGCCTCGTTGAATTCTTCCGGACGTGAAGTCTCGACAGCGACCCCGCCATAACCCAGGTCCATTACGCGGGCCGTGCGTTCGACTCCCTCCCCGATCAGCGCATAGGCTCGCGTATTCGCAAGGGAAACACGCTCCCACCGCCGCCGTTCCGTGCCCGGTTTTCTTGGTTCGCTAATTGGAGATGGTTCAACGACAGGCGTCGGGGGAGGCGCAACATTTTGCTTTGGTTCCGGTGCTGCCGGGCGTGGGCCCGTTGCCACCGCCGGCGCAGGCTCCGGGACGCGCGTTCCGTTCTTGAGCTGATAAAGCCTTTCATCAGCCACACGGATCAGAACTTCCTGCAGTTCACCGTCTTCCGGATAAACGGCGAGACCATAATCGAGAGCCAAGGGAATACCAAGATTCAGAGGCTCGATGGATGTGGCGTAGGCGGCGCGCAAGCGGCGGCTCAGTGTGGCCGCCTGCTCGGTGTCGGATTGAGGAAGCAAGATCGCAAACTCATCCCCGCCGATTCGGAACGCATAGTCTGAAGTACGCAAGGATTTTCGCAGCGTGGCCGCCGCCATCTGAAGCAACGCATCCCCTTGCGGATGTCCGAACTTGTCATTTACTTCCTTGAATCGATGCAAGTCGAAAACAACGAGCGCGAGCTTGTGCGTATAGCGGATCGACCGGTTGAGTTCTTTCTCAAAGTAATCGTCGAAAAAGCGCCGGTTATAAAGGCTCGTCAGCGGATCCGTCGCGGCATTTATTTGAAGCTTACGCAGTTCCTCGTACTCCATCATGATCGGCAAACGCAACAGGCCTGCGGAGGCCAGCACATCCACCAAAGCTGCCTGCAACGCGACTCTTTTGCCGATGCTCTCGGAAAGTTCGCGTTTGCGCGCCAGGGCCTGATCCCACAGATCGAGGCTTTGCGTTTCCGTGATTTCAATTTGCGCAATCGAGCGGAAGAACCGCTGCAGGAATTGCCCGCGGCTGGAGCGATCCAGCGTTTCGAGCGTGTCCGTCAGGAGCTCGAGGAAAGACTCCTCGGCCGTCCAACGTGGTGGGTTGGGGTCACCAGTTTGCGCCATCAAGGTTACCGTTTAAATTCCAGAGTACCCCAACGCGGGACGGGCGTGGAGATCAGTGCGTAGAAGCATGTGCACGGGAACGGCCATAGCCCCGCGCACATGCTCGATTAATCTATTCCTTGTAACACATTGAGCCTGAGAGAGTAAGAACTTTCTGGCTCTTGCTAAATCATAGCCACTGGACACCCTGGGGTGCAAGGTGCAAAAGTTTTCATACTCTTTGGGGATTTTCCGTTACCTTAGTTTCACTTTGGAGTATTTTCCGGCCCTAATCCAGCGCCTTTAAGAACTCCACGCCTACCAAATAGAATCCGTCCCCGGCGCGGTGGCGGCGCACACGCGCCTGAATCGGAGGAGTTTCGGCCGGCAGCGTTGCGGAAGGCGACGACGGAGCCGGGATCGTCAGATTTATGAGTTGATTGTTTCGTATGGCCCGAGCCGTCGCAAGGTATGCGCCCGTGGCGCTAATGTCGAGCGTCTTTGTGAGGTCGAGAAATTCCAATCCGGCGGCGTCCGTCCCTCGGACGAACATTGGAATCTGTACGTGAATCCGCTGAGAACGCCGGCGCTCAGCGGGGGTTAAGCGCATACTCGCTCTTTGTCATAAAATATATTTTGGGAAAGTAATTTCCCTCCGAAAAAGTCTAGTACTTTTGAACTAGTACCCACATTTAAGCAGCACATCAATTGCCAGCAATCACTCAAAAACAGCGCGCCCACAAGTCCTTTATCTATAGCCGGTTGCACAGGCTTCCAAACTCGTGGAATTCCCTTTCCACAACCTGTCCACCCAAAGGTGGCGAGAGGTTTACTACAATTGTGCAAAATAGAACCCATTTACCATTGACACCGCTGTCGCGTTTTGACAGTATCCGGTTGGTTTCCCGCTCACAAACCGAAGTGAATCAAATGGAATTCTCCGCTTTCCACAAAGCGGACAAGTGTCCCGAGGAGAGCCTGGTGAGACGCGGTCCTGTCATCGAGCTGCCAGCAAACGAACCGATCCCGGCGAGCGTGATCGCGAGCCTTATCGATTTGCTGGACCAGCCCATTCTGATTTCCGACCGGACTGGACGGATTCTGCAGGCCAACTCGCGCGGGAGACAGTGCCTCGCCTCTCACGGCTTTTCGATCGACTCGCATTTCAATCTGTTTTCCGACTTGCTGCTCATCAATCCCAACGTGATTGCCAACCGCATCGAGGGCGGCGAACATCCGATCGATTCGAAATTCGATTGCTGCGGTGGAGCGGCTCGCGCGCGCATCCAGTGGCTGCCGGAAACGGACTGGCTGGTCGTCCGAATCGAGGACGTGGAAAAACGCGCCGCCGAGGGCCAGGCCTCCGCCGCGCAGCACACCGTGCAAGAGCTGCTGCAGGAACGCGAGATCACTTATCGAAATCTTCTTGCCGCGTACTTGCGGCTTCAGGAAGTCAACCGTCAGAAGACCGTGTTCCTGGCGTCGGCCGCACACGAATTGAAGACGCCCCTCGCCGTAATCAAGGGCTACTACGATTTGCTGCTATCAGGTTCCCTCGGCAAATTGACCGACAAGCAGCGGGACATCCTCCAGGAATCGAAAGAAAGTTGCGAGCGCCTGGTTCGCCTGGTTTCGATGTTCCTGAATTATTCGGCGCTGGAGAGCGGCAAGCTGGTTCTGCATCTGCGCGAAAACGATCTGCGCGATTGCCTGAGCGAATTGGCGACGCGCTGGCACGAGGCGTTTGTGCGCAAGCACGTCCGGCTCGATACGATTCTGAATACCGACATCCCGATTTTCAAATTCGATTACCAGAAAGTGCAGCAGACGGTCGCAAATCTGCTGGACAATTCACTCAAGCACACGCCCGCGGGCGGAAATGTCACTTTCCGCGCGGAGTTGCACTTCTGGGAACGGCGGTCCGCCGAGGAAGTACAGACGCAGGATCGCCGGCGCGAGCGCGCTCAACATCCCAATTGCATCAAGGTCTCCGTCTCGGATTCCGGTCCCGGGATCGCTTCCGAGCATCACCAGGAAATTTTCGAGGATTTTGTGCGCGTGGACCGCACCTCGTCGGGGATGGGTCTGGGGCTGGCGATAGCCAAGCGGCTGGTGCAAGCGCATCGCGGCAAAATTTGGGTGGAGAGCGAACCGCGGCGGGGCTGTACCTTTACGTTCCTGCTGCCGATAGACAACGTATAACGGAATTCTGGCTAGATGAAGGTGGGGCAAATGGCTGATAAGGAAAGAATCCTGGTAGTGGACGATGAGCCCAGCATACGAAAGTATCTGGGCACGCTGCTCGAGGTGGACGGGTATCAGGTCGAAGCAGTGACGTCGGGAACGGAAGCGATTCAGAAGATCGAAAACGGTGAACGGCCGGACTTCATCATCCTGGACGTTCTCATGCCCGATTTGAATGGTCTCGAGACCTTGAAGCAGTTAATGCAGATTGACCGATCCCTCAACGTGGTCATGCTTTCCTGTTCCAACGAAGTCGGCACCGTCGTCGAGGCCATTCGCCTGGGCGCGCAAGATTATCTGACCAAGCCGTTTGAAAAAGCCGAGCTCGACGTGGCCATGCTGAAGTGCCGGCAAAAGCAACAGTTGCGCGCGGAAAACAAAGCGTTGCGCGAATACTGCGACACGATCACGGAAGACCTGTGTTTCCTCGCCGCCAGCCCGCAGATGGTGCGAATTCGCCAGCAGATCCTTCAAATCGCTCCGGTGGATGTCCCCGTGTTCATTTACGGGGAGAGCGGAGTCGGCAAAGAAGTCGTCGCGCGCATGATTCACATGCGCTCCACGCGACGCAATCAGGCGTTCGTTAAAGTGAATTGCGCCGCGCTTCCCGGCGAATTGCTGGAATCCGAATTGTTCGGCTTTGAACAGGGCGCCTTCACCGGCGCGGTGCGCTCCAAACCGGGCAAGTTCGAGCAGGCCACCAAGGGGACTATTTTCCTCGACGAAATCGCGGAAATGAGCCCCCATTTGCAGGCCAAGCTTCTGCACGTCCTTCAGGACCACCAGTTTTCGCGGCTGGGCGGACGCCAATTGATCGATGTGGATGTGCGCGTCCTTGCCGCCACCAACGTGGAGATTCAGGAGGCGATGAAATCGGGCCGCTTGCGTGAGGACTTGTACTACCGCCTCAACGTGCTCTCGATCAATGTTCCTCCGCTGCGCGAGAGGGCCTCGGAAATTCCGCTGCTCTTCCGCCATTTCCTTCAGAAATACAGCGAAAAATTCCAAAAGGAACCCATGGTTCCTTCGCAGCATTTGCTGGAAGCCGCCGTGCGCTATCCCTGGCCGGGAAATCTTCGCGAGCTCGAAAATTTCGTCAAGCGTTACGTCATTCTGGAAGACGATGAGGGCAGCTTCCGCGAACTGCTGGAAATGTCCGCGACGCGCCAGCGAATTTCTCCAAGAGAAGAAGCTGCGCCCGTGCGCGAACAGGGCTTGAAGGCGCTGGTGCGCAGCTTGAAAGATGAAGCCGAGATGGAAGCGATCGCGGATGCCCTCGAAAAAACTCACTGGTGCCGCAAGGATGCGGCCAAGATGCTGGGCATCAGCTACAAAGCGCTGCTCTACAAGATTCGTCAGTTCGGACTTGATACCGGGCGCCCGGCGCGTGCGAGTAATAAAAAAGATGGAGGAGGAACTCCCAGTTCAGGTTCCGTACCTCCGGATCTTACACCGGCAGGCAGGCATAGCTAGTGAGGCTAGTACCTGCAACGGATTGGTCATAGAAGGCGGTGAATTTTCCAGTATTGCCTGCAACGCGATTCGGTCAGCGGTGTGGAATCCGAATGAGAAAGTTACAACAGCTCTGTATAAAAGTGGAACTTCTCATTTCCAAGGGCGTATTTATTACTAGTGAAATGGGAGCTTGTCCAGCTCTCTCACAACGTCGGGGCTGCGGATTACGAGCAATAATCCATATTTCAGAAGGGCCTAACGGCTTTAGATCGAGACATACAGACTCGTTTTTGCTTTGATCGTCGGCAGGAAGTGGCTTGTGACATAAATTGTTCCACCACTTTGGAACTTCAATTGCTCCTTTTTCTTAGTCGGGGTGGGTGAAGTGGGCTGAAAAAGGGGTCCGGGGGAAGAAGAAGATGACAGAGCGTCGAACTGCTCGTCGATATGACCTGTCTTTGCCGGTCATTATCAGGGTGCCGATTGAAAAAGAAATTTCCTCGCGCAGCGGAAAGACGCGCGACATTTCCACACGCGGCGTTTACTTTACAATTGATCAGGATCTGGGCGCGGGAGCCGAGCTGGACATTACGCTCACGCTACCCGCCGAAGTGACCCGCGGTTCCGAAGTTTTCATTCGCGCGATGGGCAAAGTGGTTCGGGTCGACAAGAGGCCGGAGAATGGCTCCTCTCGTGTCGGCATTGCCGCGGTCATCGAGCGCTACGAAATCATTCGCACGGAACCCTCCACACAATAGGTCTTTCGTTTCTTATTCACGAGGCAGTCGCAACTCTGCCAAAAGGGTGGCCTGCCTTTTGTCTGTCTGGAAATCCTGATTTGACATTGAACCTGCAAAATCGATTCATCCCTTTGCATCCGCGCGTTCCATTTGGCCGCCCCAGATGGCTCAGCTCACACATCTTTCGAGGTGGTAGCCGGCGCGCGCTCGTGACACTTCATAGACGAATCCTTTTTCAGACGATATAATCCCGCCACTGGGAGGCGTTCCGCATGCCGCGCGTTTCACGCGGCTCCATCGCAAATGAATTCGCCGACCCTGGACCTTTCCATCGTTATCCCGGCATATAACGAGGAATTCCGCCTTCCAAAAACCCTCGCTTGCATCTTTGCCTATTTGCAAGGCCGGCCCTACCGGGCTGAAGTGATCATCGTCGACGATGGATCTTCCGACCGGACGATCGAAATCGTCATGGCCTGCCGGCAAAAATATCCCGGACTGCGCCTGGTCTCGAACGGGGAAAACCGGGGCAAGGGTTTCAGCGTGCGCCACGGCATGATCGAGGCGCAAGGGGCAATCGCGCTTTTCACCGATGCGGATCTGTCCACGCCCATCGAGGAAGCCGACAAGCTGCTCGCCGCCCTCAGGGAACAGGGGTATGACGCCGCCATTGGCTCCCGCGCCGTGGACCGCAGTCTTATCGAGATCCACCAATCGGTGGTCCGCGAACAGGCGGGTATTTTCTTCAATCGTCTGGTGCGGTGGATCATGGGAATTGAATTTTCCGACACGCAATGCGGGTTCAAAGCGTTTCGCATGGAGCGCGCGCGGAGTATTTTTGAGCAGCAGCGCGTGAAACGTTTCGGTTTTGACCCCGAGATCCTTTTTCTGGCAAAGCGCAATGGCCTGCGCGTGGCGGAGGTTCCCGTGCGGTGGTCGCACGACTCCGGAACGAAAGTGAATGTTGCGGCGGACGGAATCCGAATGTTCCTCGAATTATTGTTGATCCGGTGGAACGCGATGCTGGGACGTTATCCCCAGACTCGCAAGTCCTGAGCGAATGTCGGGGAGTCGCCATATCAGGAGAGCAACCATGCATCCAATTCTTCGTTTGCGTTCTTTGAACCTGTACTCGATCATGGGTTCGTAGCGTAGGACAGGCTTCAGCCTGTCTGCTTCTATTTTCGTAACTCGTCGCAACGGAGACAGGCTGAAGCCCGTCCTACTCAAATTCCCGAAGGAGCCGCGTGAATTGGAATGAAGGTATCCGTCGTCATCCCGGTCTATAACGAGCGCGCCTTTATCGAGGAGGTGCTGCTGCGGGTGCAGGCCTCGCCGATCGAAAAGGAGATCATCCTCGTCGACGACAAATCCACCGACGGCACGCGCGGCCTGCTGGAGGATTTGGACAAGGCGCAATCGGAAGGCAAGCGCGAAATCGCCGTGCAGAACGGCAAGGCTCGCCTGTCCCTCGAAAATATCCGGTTCCTGTTTCAACCCCAAAACGCCGGCAAGGGAGCCGCGTTGCGGCGCGGATTCGAGGCGGCCACGGGCGACATCGTTCTGGTGCAGGACGCCGATCTCGAGTACGACCCCAGGGATTACGGAAAACTGCTCGAACCGATCTTCGAGGACAAAGCCGACGTGGTCTACGGCTCGCGATTCCTGGGCGGCCCGCAGCGCGTCCACTATTTTTGGCATTACGCCGGCAACAAATTTCTGACGCTGCTCTCCGACATCTTTACCAACCTGAAACTCACGGACATGGAGACCTGCTACAAAGTCTTCCGCCGGGAAGTCTTGCAGAACATCAAGCTCAAATCCGACCGCTTCGGCTTCGAGCCGGAAATCACCGCCAAAATCTCCAAGGGCAACTGGCGGATCTACGAGGTCTCCATATCGTACGCCGGCCGCACCTACGCGGAAGGCAAGAAAATCACCTGGCGAGACGGCATCTCCACTCTGTGGTGCATCATACGATTTAATTTGTTTGATTGAGCTCAGGGGCACCCACGAGGATTTGCAATGAGCGGGAGATGTCTCAGCCGGAGGGACAACTCCTACGCGAGAGACTAGCGTAGAGAATAAAGCAGGCCACCTGCTCACAAAAACTTTGCCAAACTAAATTTCTTCAGTGCTTTTGTTCCGTGTCGGATTCGACCCGCGCTTCGTCCTGGTTGAGGCGGTCGACAAAGGCGCTCAACGCCTGCATGAGCGCTTCAATCAAGGCCTTTTCATCGCCATTCGCCTCGTCCGAGAGACCTGGAGGAAGCACGGTGCTAGCCGCCCTTCTTTGCAAAGCACGGGCCCATTGATTCCCGAACGGCCAGGCGGGCGCGATGATGTTGCGCCTTCAAGGCTGAGACGGTCAGGCCCAGACGCTGGGCGGCTTCCTTTCCTGAGAAGCCCTCGAAGTCGCACAGCCGAATGATCGCGCGGTAGTTCGGGGGCAAACCTTCGAGAATCCGGGCGAAAAGGTAAGACAGCTCCGCCTGCGCGCACGCTCGTTCCGGGTCCGGCCCGGGATCAGCGGGAATTTCCGACGCAGCAATCTCACTGTCGTCTTCCGAGAACTGATCATCGATGGAAAGGGTTTGATGGGCGCGCCGCTTGCGCAGTTTTGCCAGCGCGGAGTTGCGAATGATGGAAAACAACCACGTCGAGAATTGAGAGTTCCCTTGGAATTGGCCGATGTGACGAAGGGCGGAAAGCAGGCCATCCTGCAAGGCATCTTCCGAGTCGTGACAATTGTGCAGGACGCAATCCGCCACCCTGAACAGCCTCGGCATACAGTCTCCAAACAATTCGTTCAGACTTTCGCCGCCATCGCCAGTTGTCAAACAAGCTAGCTCGCGTTGACCATTTTCGAGATGGCAATCCAATTGGTCGATCAAGCGTTCCTCCTGATGGCTCCGATTGGTGAAAGTGACCAGCCCTTTCCCATTTAAAGGCAATTTGCGTGCCATTGCCTGAGCCGGGACATCCATTGAAGATTCGGAGGATCGTGGCGGAGCACTAGACAAGCGCTAAATGAAGGGCGAACCATTCACTAAGTACAAGAAACAAAACGGGGCGCCCGCAGTACGGTCATAGGCGCATTCACGGTGGTGTTAGTCTGAAATCGCCGGAACAATCCGCCAGCTATTCAATCGCAGAAGGCCAAGATTCTGTCTAAACTGTTCGCTTTGCTCACACTTGACGTTCGCTTTTAGCACGAGCTTCGCCGCCCCCTGGGCGAGAGTTTTGCGATTGCTTGGGTAACTCCATCGAAATTAAGAAAATAAGCGGTTCGGATGACGCTTTTTTCATGGTATTCGGGTTGCTCTTACTCCAATGGGCGAATCTAGTTGTGAGAACTCTTGCTCATTAACTTGGCAACCGGTCGAAGGCGAGGGCAGGATGAATTGGAGCATGAGCTACCACACGTTTCGATCTTTAGTCTGGCTAGCGTATGCGACCGTCATTTTTCTGCTCATCGCCCTTAGACACCGTCCCCAGAAATAAGAGCAGGTCTTGCGTTTCAATCCTGCTCGTCCGGTGTTCCAGGAAATTAGAATTGGGGGATTTTCGCAACCAGCAAACGCCCTAGTCCCCGATGTGGCTCCAGAGGTAGCGCACTCTTCGATCCCCGACAGGGCGCTACCTCTGGCCCCTTAAACGGCCTTACCATAGGTGGGAACGCAGACTTTGAACCGGCATACAAGCGAGGCTTGTGAGATATCGACGGCTCTTGTCAACGGACCCTCAATTCGTCAACACTGTTCGGAACGAAGAGGACAATCTCATGGGAGGCTGCCATGTTGAACAGACTTCCACTCCCAAGGCTTAGTTTTCGGTGGCAAATCACATTGCTGGGCGCAGTCATCGTCGTTTTGTTTATAGCAGTTCTGATTGCGACACTCGGCGCCTTGCAGTACACCAAATCAGCGGTCCTGAACAACGAGAAACGGCACTTGTTCGGGGCGGCGAATGACCTGGCTCGAAATTATGTGGATAAGGCAAGGTCCGCAAGTGAAGCCCGAGGGTTGTCCTCCGTGGACCTTAACTTGATTTCTTCATCGCAATCAACTTCGGAGATAAGTCAAGCTGCCTTGCGAAAAGTCGATGGGATTGGCGGTGGATTTTACCGAATCGATGGCGATCTTCTGCTCGGCTATACTCCGGCCGCTAGCCGCGGGAGTGAACAGCAGCCCGCCGTGAGTGCGCCTCGCGAAGATATGCAGCCCGCAATTCTCGAAACAGCACGAAATGCAGCCAATACTCTTATGCCCTCGGAAAGGGTTTTGACGGGAGGCAATGACATCTTCCTGATCGAAGCGGCCCCCATTGGCAACGAAAAATCCAATTGGGGGAGCGCGTGGACGATTGAGCGCCTGCAGAGCCTTCCCGGCTCCAACCGACTTCGGGCTTATCTCATTACCGTGGTATTGGGCATAGCGGCCTTGCTGTGCGTGATTTTGACTCTTTTGGTGGTCCGGAATCTACAAGCGGGTGTCAGAAAGATTGAGAGCAGTCTCCAGGACTTGGAATGGGACCTGACCTCGCAAATCCCGCCAGGGTCTGACCCGGAGGAGATTCAGCGCATTGCGCAAGCGATCAACCGCCTGGGAACGTCTTTAAGGGAGAATATTGACCGGGAGAAACAGATCGAGGACCGATTGCGGCATGCGGAGCGCCTCGCCGCCCTGGGGCGCTTGGTCGCCGGAGTTGCGCACGAAGTTCGCAATCCGCTGGCCACAATCCGATTGCGCGTGCAGATGGCCCAGCGGGAAGCGCGCAGTCCCCGCGTGGACGAATCGTGCGCGATCGCTCTCGAGGAAATCGAGCGATTGAACGGAATGGTCAATCGATTGTTGAATTTTTCCCGGCCCGTCCATTTTCAGCCCGAGCCGACCAACTTGAAACAACTGACAGAACAGAGGTTGAACCGATTTCTGGAAAGCGCTCAAATGAAAGGCATCCACATCATAACCAGCTATCCTGAAGATGGCGCGATGCTCCCAATCGACCAGAGCAAGATGGCGCAGGTATTTGACAACGTCATTCAGAATGCGATTGAAGCCATGACCGAATCGGGTGGAACTCTTTGGGTGAGTGTAACGTCCTCCGTGAAATCCGCGTCCGGGACAGATAAAGTCCGCGTCGAATTCCGCGACACAGGAAACGGGATCAATTCGAGCATGATCAGCAGAATCTTTGACCCCTTCTTCACCACGAAGCCCTCCGGGACTGGACTTGGCCTCTCGATTTGCCACGAGTTTGTCCGCGCCCACGGGGGAGAAATTCAGGTCGAAAGCGCGGAAGGAGACGGCACCAGCGTGCGGATTATCCTTCCGGTCCGCGATGAGGTTGCGCAGACTATGCGCGCTTCCTAAAGCCAGTCATGAGCCAAACCATCCTCATCGTCGACGACGAAGTCAACCTCCGAAAGACCCTCGCGGAGATTCTTGGCGGGAAGGGACATGAAATCCTGGAAGCCGGAGACGGGTCGGAGGCCATCGATCTCCTTGGGACCGTTACCCCCGACTTGGTTTTCACCGACTGGAGAATGCCAAAAATGGGAGGCGAGGAGGTCCTCCATCACATACGGAATGAACAGCGGCTGGCCGCGATCCCTGTCATCGTCATCACAGCGTTCGGCTCCAGCCATAACGCGATCGAAGCGGTTCGCCTCGGCGCGTACGATTTTGTGATGAAGCCCTTTGACCTTGAAGAAATCTCGCTGACCGTGGAACGGGCCCTCGCCCATTCCTCGCTCAACCGGGAGGTGATGGACCTTCGCGCTCGAATTGAACGGCAGAATACGCTGGGAGCAGGGCGATTAATTGGTTCGAGCGCCCGGATGCTGGATGCGTTCAAGATGATTGGAAAAGTCGCGGAGACGGATACCACAGTCCTGATCTGCGGAGAATCGGGAACAGGCAAGGAGTTGGTAGCGGAAGCAATTCACAATTACAGCCGCAGAAAAGACAACGCCTTCGTGGTCGTCAATTGCGCGGCTCTCCCAGAAAATTTATTGGAATCGGAATTATTCGGCTACGAACGGGGAGCCTTTACGGGCGCCGCGGCGCGAAAAATCGGCCGATTCGAAGTGGCCGAAGGCGGGACGATCTTCCTGGATGAAATCGGCGAATTGTCACAAAATCTCCAGGCGAAGCTCCTGCGAGTCTTGCAAGACCATAGCTTCGAACGATTGGGCGGCACCGAGACCAAGAGCGGGGACTTTCGCGTTTTGGCCGCAACAAATCGTGACCTGGATGCGACCGTGCGGGAGAGACTTTTTCGCGAAGATCTTTTTTATCGCCTCAATGTGGTCCGAATTACGGTGCCTCCCCTGCGGGACCGCCGGGCGGATATCGTTCCCCTGGCGGAACACTTCTTGCGGCAGTACAGTGAAAACAATGGTCTCCCCGCAATTGGTTTTTCCGAGGAAGCCATTCTCATGTTGCAAACTTATTCGTACCCCGGCAATGTACGCGAGCTCGAAAACATGGTCGAGCGGGCTGTGCTGATGGCTCGCGGGCGGGTCATCATGCCAAATCATTTCCCCCAAATGGCCGCCTCGTCGATTGCATCGAGCGCTTGCTCGAGCGATGCCGAACTCCTGTCGCTTCCGTTTCACAAAGCCGTCGGAGAACTTGAAAAAAAACTGATTGAAAACGCACTGAGACTCGCCTCGGGGAACAAGACGGAAGCCGCAAATCGCCTGCAGATCAATCGCCGCCTACTCTATCAAAAAATGATCGAGCATCAAATCAAGGAATAAGTTTTTTGCCGGCGCAAACCGGCAAGAATCGCCAATGCAAAAGGCGTCGGATGGGTATTGCCGCCATCTCTCGGGATTACGCCACGGTCCTGCTCGGCATTTAGAGGAAATTTAGCGCTTTTGTTCCGTGTCGGATTCGGCGTGGGATTCGACGCGGGCTTCGGCCTGGTTGAGGCGGTCGACAAGGGTGTTCAGCGCCTGCAAGAGGGATTCGACCAAAGGCGGCTGGTCGCCGCTGGTCTCGCCGTTCGTGGGGATCGCCAGTGCGGGCGCCGGCGAAGGCGTCTGCGCCAGCGGGTCGACGATGTGCAAATCGAAGTCGCGCGCCACTTCTTCCACGATCTCCGCGGGCACAGGATTTTTCTGATCCGCGAAGGAACTCACCAGCGCGTGCTCGCACAGCAGGTTCGTGACCCTGGGAATCCCGCGAGCATACCGATGGACCGCCGCCACCGCTTCGGGACTGAAAATATCGGGATTTTCGGCTCCCGCGATGCGCATGCGTTCCTGAATGTATCCCTGCGTTTCTTCGATGGTGAGCTGGCGCGTTTTGGCCCGGAGCGTGATGCGCTGCCGGAGCTGCCGGAGCTGCGGCTGGTTCAGTTTTTGTTCGAGTTCGGGCTGGCCCGCGAGCACGATCTGCAAAAGTTTTTCGGTGGAAGTTTCAAGGTTCGTCAGCAGCCGGATTTCCTCGAGCATTTGCGGCGAAAGATTCTGCGCCTCATCGACGACCAGGACGGCCCGTTCCCCGGCCTGATACCGGTCCAGCAGCCACTGATTTAATTTCAGCAGCATCTGCCCTTTTTGGTTCGATTCGCACGGGATGCCGAAGTCAGCCATCATGAAATCGAGAAATTGCGAGACGCTCAGCCGCGGGTTGAACACAAAGGCGGTGAAAACGCGCTCCTTGTGCAGCCATTCGAGCAGCTTGTTGATCAGCGTGGTCTTCCCTGTCCCGACTTCGCCGGTCAACAGGATGAAGCCCTTGCGCGTCTCAATTCCGTAGGTCAAGCAGGCCAGCGCTTCCTGCGTGTTCGGCGTCAGGTACAGATAGCGCGGATCCGGATTGACGTTAAACGGATTCTCTTTGAGTCCGAAAAACTTCTTATACATTCAAGAACCTCGGGGACAGAATACCAACCACAATCGCTGAATTTCCCGTATTCCTACACATCGAAGTTTACAGCCGCCCTAGCCGGCCGGGCGCAGATGCCAGTTTATGGACAATCCAATCGTTTGTTGAAGCCCAGTTCCGCCGCAGCTGGCTACCAGGCACGTAGCGGGATTGTTTTGTTCCGTCGCTCCATAATTGAAATTGACTTGCGCGTGCTGTCCGACACGACGGCCAAGGTTCGCGCCGAAGAACCAGTTGTCAAATTTCGTGGTCGCGACGCCCGCTCGGGCAAGACTGTTATTCAATGCGTACCCGGCGTTGATGCCCCCCGACAAAAAGCGCGTGAACTCATGGTGCGCGGAGGCGGAAAATGTGTTGCTCGTCGCTCCCAGGAACACGCCTGATCCCCCGGTCAGCCCTCGCCCATAATTGAAGGCAAGGCCGCTCCGGCGCCGCTCGTATGTCAGCGCGCTGTTGACCGACACAAACATGGTGTGGAAATCACCGACCCCGCCGAGGCCGGTAAATAAAATTTCCTGCGGCCCCGCGGCGACCTGGAACGCCAGACGACCGGTGATTTTTCTTCCGTAGGCCAGTGCGCCCACATAGTCCTGCACGGAGTTCCCGGTCCCAATCGTGGAGGTCCCAGTTGAGGAAATCGCGGTGCCCGTATAATTGATCCTTCCGTAGCTTGCCAGGATGGCAAAGGAATCCGACGGATCGAGCAGGTAATCGTAGCCCGCCTGCCCGTCCACCATGGTGCTGTTGAAATACCCGGTGGTGGCAAAATTCAGCAAGCCGTAGGAACCGGAGAAAGTAAACGCCGACCTCCGGCTGAAGGAATATTCCGCCTGACCGAGAATCGAGTTCCGGTAGCGCATGACTTCGCTGGTGTTGATCGTTTCGGCTGGCTGGAACTGCTGCCCGAAGCTGTTCAGGGAAGTCCCCAACAGGGAGGAAAATTGAGAAGTCAATCCGGGTCCTCCCATGCCTTGGCTGGTAAACGCGGCGCCCGGGGTAGCCGTAAAATCATCGCGAAGAAGAACGTGCCACCGGGCCCAGGCGGCCTCCTGAGTGACGCTCAGATCGTGATATTGATAGTGGGGAGAGATCTGGCCAAAAAAAGTAGATGCCGCGCCGTAGCCCAGGTTGAACGTTTCACCACCGCTGTAAACCGTCGAAAAGTGATACTGGCTCCAGTTGCGATTGAAAATCAGACTTCCGCTGGCCACGGATACACCCGTCAGGACCGTTTGGCCACCCTTGCCTGGAGTAGTTTGTCCGACTTGCGAAATCGTAATGGTGGGGTCGAAAGTATTGCGGGTGTGCTGCAGCGATCCCAGAGAGATCGGTTCCGCTCCTGCCAGCGTATTCGTGTCCGGTGTAACCTGCGACGGGTCGTAGGACTGGGTATCAAATGGCATCTCCACGCCGCGAACCGCGCCGACGGGCGGTCTATTCACGTTTCCGGCGCTGGGGGTTGGATTCGTATCCAGCGGTTGGAGCGGAACATTGGGATCGATCGGCGACGTATCCTGTTTTTGGTCCTGCGCAAGTGCCGCTGAAGTGCAAAGCACCAGAGCGGCAACGAGGGTCCAATTTGTGATTCGCAATTTCATGGTTTCACCTTTTACGGGACGACGACAGTGTCGCCCGGCTCCAGCTTTATATTTTGTTCCGGATTGCCGCCTTTGATGACTTCCCGGTAATTGAACGGCAGTTCCGTAGGCTTTCCGTCGACCATCCGCATCACGTGAATTTTTTTCACGTTGGCAAAGGTCGTAAATCCGCCGGCGTTCGCGAGCGCCTGCAAAACGGTCGTGCCGGGAACCAATGGAAACGCGCCGGCACGAAGCACTTCGCCCATCACGAACACGCGCTGGCTGTTGATCTGCGTGACGATCACGGTGACCTGGGGTTCCGTTATGTACTTGCGCAATTTCTCGGTCACGCTTGCGGCCAGTTGCTGCGGCGTCGAGCCGGCCGCCTCCACGTCGTTGATGAGCGGCAACGTAATTTTCCCGTCAGGCCGTACCGGCACGACGCGCGTCATGTCCGGCTCTTTCCAGACATTAATGTCGAGCACATCTTGCGAGCCAATGACGTACGCCGGGTCCGTCGTGGCAGGAACGACAGTATGTTTGGTTTCGTCTTCCGGGGAAGCATCATTCTTCGCGGTAGCCACGGGCGGATCCGCCTTGCCCGCCTTCTTGTCCTGGAACGCTGCCCGCGTGTTCGCTGCGCTTGCCAGCAATATCAACGCGGCAAAAAATAGAATTGTCTTGTTCATTGCAGATCTCCTCATTGCTCCTCCGGGCGGTCGGAACCGTCCAGACCCAACTGCTTCAATTTATAGAGCAGCGCTTTGTAGCTGATTTGCAGCTCTCGCGCCGCTCTTTTCCGATTCCAGTGCGTTCGCTCGAGTTGGTTCAGAATCATGGCCCGCTCGGCCACTCGCGAAGCAGCCCGGGCCGCCTCCTTCAGTGAACCAGTCGGAATGTGCGCAGCGCCGTTCTCGGGAATCTTTAGGGCGTCAGGGAGAGGGTCGTGTGCCTTGGCCCCATTTTCAACCGTAAGGTCGTGAGTTGCAAGGTGTTCGTCTCCCAGCGCCACGATTTTTCGCGCGACATTTTCCAGCTCGCGGATATTTCCCGGCCAGGCATGCCGCAACAGCAAACTCATTGTGGATTCGCTCAGGTTCGGCTCGGGGCGCTCAAAAAGAGAAGCATATTTCTTGAAGAAAAATTCCAGCAACGCGGGAATATCTTCTTTTCGATCCCGCAGCGGCGGCAACCGCAAATGAACTCCGTTGATCCGGTAGTACAGCTCCTCCAGAAATCGCCCGCTCTTCATCTCCTCTTCCAGGTTTCGCGTGGTCGACGAGATGACGCGCATGCTGTGGCAGCCCTGAGGCGGCGTGCCGCTGCTGTCGGGAAGAAGATGAAGCAGGAGTCCCTGTGCGGCCGCTTCGAGGTGATTGATCCCATCCAGAAACAAGGACCCGCTGCTCGCTTCCTCCGTCGCCGATTCATTTTCCGTCAGTTGCAAGCGCGCGGAGAGCGAATCTCCCGTCAATCCGGAACACCCGCATTTTACAAACGGCTCACTCCGGTGCCTGGAGAGCCGGTGAATTTCAAGGGCCGCAACTTCTTTGCCCGTGCCACTTTCCCCGACAAGGAGAACTGGAATGTCCGTTGAAGCGATGTCGGCAATGGTGCGCTCCAGCGCCCGCATGGCTGGACTGGCGCCATGGACGAAATACTGGTAAGTGCGAACCCGAGTATCAGGCGCCCCTACTGTTATGAGATTTTCGTCCGCCCGAGTAGCCATTCCACCTCTTTAGTCAGGACCAAGACTAGGGATACACAGTCCACACATGTGGCCATCATGTATAGAGCAAAGTACGGGCCATGCACCCGCCTGCCGGGTAACAATGTTCAGAATCCAATTAAGTCTTTGTATTAGTTTAAGTTAGGAGGGAACATAGGATCTAGATTGGGGGCTCGATGCAAACGGGTCATGATGCTGGAGGATACCACATTGTGGTAATACATTTCTCTCACCAGTTTTAACGTAAAATAAGCCATCCATAACACACACATAATAATATAGATATGTTAGCCGGAGAGAGTTTTGCTTTATTCTGCGGATCCTGGGTGGATTTTTGGTGCGTGGAAGCCGATTTCCACAATATTCCCTTACTTTTCAACAATTCGCCAATTGGAGCCCCTGCTCCGACGGCCTTCCTTAGTAGCGAGAGAGATGGCGGGCCGCGCTTCTAACTGAGCTTTTCACAAGCTGGTTATTCGCCAGGTTCTGTCGGATCGACTACTTCAGCGGCAGGATGGCTCATCCCCCGTTTGCGGGGCAGGCCGGCCCGGCGGATCTTATAGAGCAAGGCGCGGTAACTGATTTTCAGCGCGCTGGCGGTTCGTTTGCGGTTCCAGCGATTGGCTTCCAGGACGCTCAAAATGATCTTCCGCTCGAGATCCTGCACCGCCTGGCGAGTCACTTTCTTAAGATGAATCTGTCCATCGACGGGGATTTCAGGTGTCGCATGGGTATTTTCCCAGTTCAAGAGTTCGCTGGAAATGGCGTCTTCCGACCCGAGAATTACGTATCGCTCAATCAGGTTTTCCAACTCGCGAATATTCCCGGGCCACGAATGCCTAGTAAGCAACTGCATGGCAGCTGGAGAAAGGGGCTTGGCCTGCATGTTATGCCGTGCTTTGTGAATCTGCAAAAAATAGGCCACCAGCTCGGGAATATCTTCCGCGCGCGAACGTAGCGGTGGAAGCTCGATGCTGACTACATTGATCCGATAAAATAGGTCCTGCCGGAATCGCCCGTTCGCGATTTCCAGTTCGAGCCGGCGATTGGTTGCGCAGATGACCCGGACTTGAACGTGCCGGTCTTCCTGCCCGCCAATTCTACAGAACTGCCCGTCCTGCAGCAGTTGAAGCAATTTGGCCTGCAGAGACATGTCAATCTCGTCGATGCCATCGAGAAAAAGCGTCCCGCCATTAGCCAGCTCCACTCGCCCTGGCTTGGAGGAGTGCGCGCCCGTGAACGCGCCCTTCTCATAGCCGAATAATTCACTTTCCAGCAGGGCCCCGGGAATTGCCGCGCAGTTCACTTTAACGAAGGGTGCGCCGGGTATTGGTGAAAGGTGGTGTATAAAGCTGGCGAGAAGGCCCTTCCCAGTGCCGTTGGCTCCTTGAACAAGGATCGGAACGCCGGATTGGGCCACTTTATCGATTTTCTGCCTGGCCTTCTGCATCGAGGCTGAACGGCCGAAAATCAGGTCGGTCGGAGGGAGACTTCCCGTCCGGTCACCAAATCCTGCCTTGGAGATAGCTGTGATCGCCATGTCACCCGGTTCTGGGTCAATTTGGGGAAGGGACGCCCACCCCCATTGATCAATTGCACACAATGAGCCAAACTAACTTTGGGAATGCTTTTAGTTTTGCTCTACAACGCGAACTCCGAAGAATGCACATCCCCCTTATTTTTCAATAATTTAAATGGAATACCGGCCTTCTTGTTACGCTAGGTTCATGGCTCGAATACTTTTGGAGATTTCAACAGGTAGGAAAAAGTTTTCTCATACAGGACACCTAGGTTCCGAAGCGTGAATCATGTTGGCACATTCAGGGGCGGCTGCCAGATCCAGACGGATTCGCCCGAAAGGCCTGAGACCACGAACAAATCGAGTCTATCTCCTGTGGTTTCAACCGAATATCCTTATGCGCCAAGCGATACGAAAAAGGCGGCATACCCTGTTTCTTGATCTCCTCGCAAATGTCGACCAGGCGGTCATTCGCCTGTTTGGGGTCTTCCTGAGCTTCCCAATCTTCAAAATTCATGTGCCGGCGGCCTTCGTTGACGTCATCGGTTATCACCCAGGACAAAGGGGCCACATGGCCGTACCAGGGCCAATGAGTCTGATTCGTATGGCAGTCTCCGCAAGAATGGATCAAGGAGGCGAAGACCTCTTCCGGGATGTGCACGTGAGCGGTTAAGGACCTGGAGGGCACTGCGGGGGGATTGGTACGCCGGGGCTGGAAAATTTGAATCGCGACCAGAAAAACGACGAGCGCGACAAGGACCTTTTTCACGCGGGCCTTGTTCATCGCGCGTTCTCGGCAGTCGGCAAGTCACTCACTTTGAGTCTGGCTTGAATCGGGAACCCCTCCATTGATCGGCGCAACTGCCGAATCTCATCTTAGTTCAACTTGCATTTGGGAGTGCAGATGATCTGCGGCTTATTCCGAGCGTTTCAGAATGGTAGCACAACGGTGAATCCTGTTGCGTGGGGCCGGGCATGCGCCTATATTCGGCTCAAGAAACGTGCCGCCCCGTCAGGAGGTCCTCGAATGAGAGTCGTGGACTTGATTCAATCCCGCGAGGAAGTGTACTCGATCCGAGACGAAACCACGGTGCATGACGTGGCGCGCTACCTGCGCGATCATCAGGTGCGATCCGTGGGCGTGCTGGATGCCGCGGGCAAGCTGGCCGGAGTTGTATCGCAAAGCGATATATCAGACAAAGTGGCGGCGGAGAACAAATGCCCGGCCTGGATGCGGGTCTCGGAGATCATGTCGCGGGACCTGCTCGTCGTGCAGCCGGATTTCCCGCTGGATGAATGCCTGCGCCTGATGGAAAAGCACGGCGTCTTTCACCTAGTGGTCACGGAGGAATCGGGGCGTTTTCGCGGCATGATCTCGGTCGCGGACCTGCTGAAAGTCATCGCTTCCGATCACAAAGCCCGCGCCGACATGTTTGAAGCGTTCGCCTTCCCGCAAAGATAAAACTTAAAGATAGTAGGAGTCTGCGAGGAAAGAGTTCAGCGGCCGGATCATATCCTGGTAAGTGTCTTCATTAATTGTCCCAGGCGCGCGCGCGCCTCCTGCCCCATCACTTTGAACTCGATGCCCATGCCCTTGCCGGGCTGGCTATCGCACACCAAAGCGCGGGCGCGCACCTCGCCGCCAGGAACTTGCAGAACCAATTGGATAAATTCTCCCTTAGGCGGAGGCTCCGGCGTCGAGATAAATAGCCCCCCAAGAGCTAAAACGCTGGCCGTGGATATCTTCCGTTTGCCCGCGTGCTCCCATGCCACAAGCGCGCCTTTCGGCAACTGCACGCGCGCATATCTCCGAACTTTCTGGCTGGAGGACATACGACCCCGCTTACCCAGAGAGTAAACTAATCCGCATTCGCGAAGCCAAATTCCACGGGGAAGATTGTCCTAACAGGAACCCTGCCAGGGGAGGGTGCGAGAGAAGCTACAATACACGGACATGGATCACGAATTGATCCGGGGTACGAGAATCAAGTCGAAAACCCCGCCTAGTTCAAAATCGTTCAGAGCCCCGGCCCACCCGTCCGCAGAGCTCAATATATGACCCACCGGCTACGGTTAGGTCTAGTGAAAGGACGCGCGATGATTTGGAGCTTCCAAGGAATACGGCGCTAATTCGCGCCAATTCTGCGGCGTAGGAGCGTCAGCCTCGGGGCAAAACTTGCCGCCTGGTGAAAAAACGATAATCTTGTATACAACCCGCTCTCTGGTAGTGCGTGAAAAGGCAAAAACGAACCCGAGTCCTTTCTTCAAATCCATCCAGAAAACTAGGTTGCGCTCTCCGGTAGACTCCGATGTAGTACCAACTGCTTCATACGATTTCAATCCTGGATAGTGTTCTTTAACTTCCGTGGGGGAACTGCCCCAAGTAATCCCATCTTCTGTGCGGAACCTAGGCGTTCCAGCCTCAATCTGCGTGATAGTCCCCTTATGACTCAGGACGATCACCCCTAGCGCGGGGGGGTGACCCGGGTCAAGGTCTACCCATTGCAACTTCGTCCCACAATCAGAATTGTAAGTGGGCCGAAAATCCATATTTGGCCCGTCCGGGAATAGCGTATGAAATCTCGATTCGGTGTCACCTAAGTGAAGCGGTCCGACGCTTTTTCCAGGGACAATCAATGCCTCAGATTCAACGGGATTGACTTGGTGGGCTCGAGACTCTTCCCATTTTGGTGCAAAGATCCCTTCTTGTGTATTGTGCACTATGCCGATTGGCGGGACAGCGAAACCGGTCACAAAGCAAATCGCATTTCCTGTACCAACGAGAACCAGCACCGAAACTATGCATATTCGCATCACAATCCAACCTTCACTTCGAGTTGAAGCAGTCCGCCATGATTGCGAGAACATTGGGCGGGTGGCCCACCTTTTCGCGTTTTCTGTAACCGGACGCGCGCGTTCAAATTATACTACTCCCGTAAGTCAACGCCGAGGGACGGGTTTAGCCTTTCCGGGTGGCCGACCCTTTCGGCTTCAAAAGGGTCGTGGTTTTGGGGTTCTCGCCGCGCGCCCCGTTTTAGCCTCCCGCGTCTCCATTCAGTTACCGTTGTGCGTCTACGCAACTCGCCTTTGACCGAGCCTTGCTCCGCGTTCCTGGTTCCGATACTCTGGAAGTCTGTGAAAAAGACGGCCAAAAAGAACGCATTGCAGGTATGCCTGCTTTCGCCGCACCCGCTGGTGCTGAGCGAATTCGAGCGAGTGCTCGCAAATCCCAATTTCAAAACGATTTCGAGGCATTTGGAATCGACGCTGGGGCCGGATTTGAGGCATTTGCCGATCCCCAAGGCCACCGTTTACGTTGTGGACGCGCATGTGGCCAAGCCCGCAGCCGGCGCGCTGCTTTCCAATATCCTCGACACGCACAGCGAGGCGCGCATCATCGTGGTCGCCGAAAAATTTGACGCCACGGAAAGTTATTCGCTACTGCAGATGGGCGCGAAGGGTTTGCTCAGCTACGGCGAGGCGCGGGAGCAACTGCCTCGTGCGCTTCCGCTGGTGGCCGCCGGCGGATTCTGGGTTCCCCGCTCCGTGCTTTCGGGGTTTGTCGATTCGGTTCTGGCCGGATCGCACAGCCGCCGCCTGAAAGTGGACACCGCGGCGGACTTGAGCCGCCGGGAACAGGAAGTCCTGAATTCGCTGCTGGAGAATCTGGCCAACAAAGAGATCGGCAGCAAGCTCAATATTTCCGAGCGAACCGTGAAATTTCACGTTTCCAATTTGCTCAACAAGTTCGGCGTCCGCCGCCGGGCCGACCTGATCCTGCTGTGTTATCAAAAGCGCAGTGTCACGACGCCTTGAGATAAGCGTCAGTCGCGCTGATGTGCCCCATTCGTGATTAGCAACTGGGCACAGAGGCGCGGCGAGCGGGTATTGCGTCGATTGGAAAGTTGCTATATTCGGCTCGAGGATGACCTGAATGGAAACTGTACAGGAGTTGAAAAAGACAGCGATGCCTACCGATCGGAAGCCGGAATACTTCAAGGGCGCGCAGCTCCGCGTCGGAATTATCGGGTGTGGATACGTGGGACTGCCGCTCGGACTGCGGTTTGCCGAAGCCGGGCATCGCGTAACCGGGTTTGACACCGACCCGGCAAAAGTTGAAAAGCTGAACCGCGGCCAAACCTACATCCAGCATATTCCGCAAAACAAAATTCAACAGTTCGTGCAATCCAAGCATTTCGGTGCGACCGCTGATTTCTCGCGGCTTGCCGAAGTGGACGCGATCATCATCTGCGTGCCAACGCCTCTCGATCAGCGGCGCGAGCCGGACCTTTCCTATGTGCAGGACACGGCCCAGGCCATTCGCCCGCATCTGCAACGGGGCCAGTTGGTGGTGCTGGAATCGACGACCTATCCGGGAACGACCGAGGAGCTGGTGTTGCCGGTGCTGGAAGAGACTGGGATGAAGTGCCCGGTCGCGCACGGTCCGGACAATGACCAGATCGGGACGGATTTCTTTCTGGCGTTTTCGCCCGAGCGCGAAGATCCGGGCAACAAGCAATACGGCCTGGCGCAAATTCCAAAGGTCGTGGGCGGAGTGAATCCTCCGTCAGGGCGCGCGGCCTGCGCACTGTACGCGCAAATCGTGGCCAAGGTTGTGCCGGTAAGCTCGACGCAAGCGGCGGAGATGGCCAAGCTGCTCGAAAACATTTTCCGGTGCGTGAACATCGCCCTGGTCAACGAATTAAAAATGCTGGGTATGCGGATGGGAATCGACATCTGGGAAGTGATCGACGCGGCGGCGACGAAGCCTTTCGGCTTCATGCCGTTTTATCCGGGGCCGGGTCTCGGCGGCCACTGCATCCCCGTGGATCCGTATTATCTGTCCTGGAAAGCGCGAGAATACGATTTTTCGACTCGCTTCATCGAGCTGGCCGGCGAAGTGAACACGGCGATGCCGTATCATGTGGTGGACTCGGTTGCGTCCGCATTGAACGAACGGCAAAAATCCCTGAAGGGTTCGCGGGTCATGGTCTTGGGCGTGGCGTACAAGAAAGACGTGGACGACATGCGCGAATCGCCGTCGCTGAAGATCATCGAACAGCTGACCATCCGCGGCGCCAAGGTGGAATACAACGATCCGCATTTCCCGGAGATTCCCAAGCTGCGCCACTACAACTTCCAGGGGATGAAGTCCGTGCCGATCGACGCCAAGTCGCTGGCCGCTTACGACTGCGTCCTCATCGCCACCGATCACACCAGCTACGATTACCCGATGATCGTCGAGTCCTCGCAACTGGTGGTCGACACGCGCAACGCCACGCGCCGCATCGCGCGCCATCGCAATAAAATCGTCCTGGTCTAATGGGGCGAACCCGGGCTTTCAACTGCCCTTCCGTACACGTTACTTATTGAAACGCATAATCTTCACCATCATTGTCTGAAGCCGGAAGCTCCCGTAGCATGGACTCAAATGGCCAATGGGAGTCTAATTCCGGGCGGACCTGAAACGTCCCGCCGGCGCAGCCAACGGGTGATCCTGAGCCTTCGTGTGATCGTGCGCACGGAAGACGCTCCGAAAATCGCCGCCTTCGAAGAAGAAACGAATACCCTCATTGTGAACGCGCACGGTGCGCTCATCGCCCTGAAGGCTAAAGTGGCAAAAGGTCAAAAGCTTCGGCTGACGAACCGCGCGACCAAGGCGGAGCAATCGTGCCGGGTGGCGAGTTTGGGTCCGATGTCCGAAGGCAAAGCGCAGGTCGGCGTCGAATTTCTAAAGCCTTCGCCGGATTTTTGGCAGATTTCTTTCCCGCCGGAAGATTGGGTCGTGCCCGAACCCTCGTCCATCGGTTCAGACAACGATTGAGATTTGAGTAGCACAGCCACTCCTGGCTGTGTGGTTTTCTCTACTTCCACGCATCCATACACTTTCGACAATCGCAAAACCCACACAGCTCCGCCGCGGCGGATGGCTGTGCTACTCAAGGCAAATGCGTGAGTTCGATCCGCGCTGTGCCGAATGGGATTTCGGCTTCGACGAGGACCGGCGTGTGGGCCGCGTCTTTCGTAATCCAGAGCCAAAAACGCGTGTCGGTCAGTTCCTTGCCGTGATCGAACAAATGCAAGGCGACGCGAAAAGCTGGAAAATTCCCGGCGGGCACGGTGACGGTTCCTTGCGGCGTATCGATCCGCGCGACGACATCATAGAGACGCCGGCCATCGAATACGGGGACGCGCAGTTCCGGCGTGCGCTGCCAGTCCGCGGCGCGCAAATTAAATAGAAAACTGATCGCGTCGCGCGTTCCGGGAACCACGCGAACCGCGGTGACATCGGCCGGTGCGGGATCGCTGTCGCCCGTCATGCGGTACAAATTCGTTTGGGCCTTCCCTTGTTCGTGGAGGTACATCTCGTATTGCAGGGAAAACAAGTTGGCGGCGGAGGTGTAGGAATCGAACTGGTCGTCAATGGCAAACAGCGCGCGCGTGGTATCCATGGTGTGCGCGATGGCGCGAAAATGCCACGCGGGTCGCCCGAAGAAATTGCGCTGCTCGACGACGCTGGTTTCGATCTTGGCGGCGTTCACCGCGTACTTCGAGAACAGCACGCGGTATTCGAGAATTTCTCCCGGACGAAATGGAACGGCAATCGCAACCGGCGCCGCAGGAGCCGCGGCAGGTTTAGTTTTTTTCTTGGAGGGCTTGGATTGCTGCGCCGATCCGAAAGAAGCAAGCGCCAGCACCGCCGCCAGCAGCGGCGCAACGGAAGCGATACGAGCGAACTTTGCGCGTGTCCTCAACAATGAATCCGTTCAGAGCGGCGAAGCCGGGTCGCGCCGATCCTTTCCAGCATGCAAACTTAGACGCCATGATGCCGCCCAGGGGGCACGCTCTATTCAGAGTACAGAAAAAAACGCCCGGAAACCAGTTGCGTCGAGCCTGGTGTTTAGATGCTTGCCGCGTCGACCGCGTGATTCGGAAACACCCGAAATCCGGCGATGGGATGTTCCGTATCGGTATTTGAGATTTGAAGAAGGATTGAAGTGAACGTGGGGTGGATTTGCGCCGCCCAAATGACGCGTGCAGTAACTTATCCCTTCCAGCCCACCCCAATCTGCGCGACGACTTCGTACGAGCCGAGACGCGTGCCGGAAGCCAGCGCCATTACTTGTTCCCTGCTGGAGCCTTCTGTTTCAAATCCGCGGTCCAGTTGAGCACGACGTTGATCTGCCCGGGCGTCTGCTCGGCAGCCTTCACCATCAAGAATCGCTGGCCGTCCGGAGACACGTCGTATTCAGGTGAGGATCTGGGGGAGGGCGTGTAGGGCCCTTCGAACAATACTTTTGGCTTGCTTGCGGTAAACGCCGCCTGCGTCGTCGTATATTCGACCGCCATCATTTTTTGCCGGTCCCGGTAAAATAACTCGCGGCCCTTGGGATTCCACATCGTCTCGGTGCCGCCCTCGGTCGAAATTTGGTACTTCCCGCCCGGGCCGGGATAGGGCCTGACGTACACCTCATTGCGACCGGATTCGGGCGAGATATAGGCGATCCAATGGCCGTCAGGAGAAAACTGAGGCGAGGATTCGTAGGACGGGCTCTGGTCGAAAAGGCGCGATGTTCGATCCTTGAAGGACAGGATGTAGATGCTCCGCGTTTGCCGATCTTCCGAAAATGCGAGCTCCTGCCCATTGGGCGATACAGACAAGGGGACGGCGTTCCGACTGATATCCCCAGTCGCAAGTTCCTCCACCGTGCCACTTCCGTCCGCGGGCTGCGCGTAGAGTCGATTCCCCTTCCCCTTGAAAACGATTCGCTTTCCATCCGGAGTCCAGACGGGATCGACATTGGGGGATGTTTCAAACGTCAAACGCGTGAGGGCATCGCGGGAAATATCGTAAATCCAGACCTGGCTATCCCGTTCCTCGATCCCTGCGGCAATGCGCTGCCCGTCCGAGGAAATGCGCGGAAAGGCATAATTGTGGGGCGGTGCGGGAATCGGTTGTTCCTTTCCATCTCGATTCACCCAAGCCAGGGTCTTCGGAAGCGTTCCAGTTCCGCTCCGATAGGCGAGCACGCCATTGTCGGAAGCCGTAAAAATCGAGGCGCTGCCGAACTGGTTGTACAGAATATCGTCCGCGACTGGAACGGCTTCGCCTGACAATTGAAGGCGATCGGCATCAAAAGGTTGCGCCATCAGCGTCCCTTGGCGGCTGAATAGCAAATAGCCGGGAGAGACGTAAAGAGGGTTCGAATTGGCGCTCAAGACCAGTTTTCGTTCCTTGGAATCCAGGGAGCCCACAAAAATCCCGTTATTTTCCGGTTTCGTGCAGGACACATAATATAGGAAGTGCTTTCCGTCGGGCAGAAACTGGGGATAGTCATGGAAAACTTCGCCCCGGGAGGCATCCAGCGTCGTGACCGGCGTGACCGCGCCACCGGACTCTGCGACGCGAACGAGCCCATTGATGGAATAAAATAGAATCACGCCTTGACGGCTCCAGCTTCCCACCTCCGGGGGAGTCTCGGCCAAGGTTTCGGGAGTGCCCCCTGCGGTTAAGGAGATCTTTTTTAGTTTCCCGTCGGCGGAAAATCCCAAGGACTGACTATCAGGAGACCAAAAAGGGAAGACTCCATTTTCCGCCCCCGGAACCGCCTGAGCCTGCTCTGAGTTCAACGCGCGGATCCAGAGTTGGCGCACTCCCGATGCTCCCGCAGCCGAAAACGCCAGCTTGGTTCCGTCAGGAGAAACACTGAAGACGGTCTCGGCGGCGAGCCCGGTCGAAAACGAACTTTTCGCCGGTGGCCCAATCGTGAAGCGAACCGCTTGCTTTTCAGTTGGCGGCGTTCGGCGCAGGTAGAACACCGCTGCGGCAATCACCACAGCAGCTATGACGACTGCCGCGGCTCCCCACATTAGTTGTTTCTTTATTTTTTGCTCCGGCACGGCCGCGGCGGTCATTCCCGCTTGCGAACCGCTGTCCGAAATCCACCTCAGCTGTTCGCAAATATCTTTCGCCGATTGCCAGCGCTCGTCCGGATCTTTTTCCATGCATCGCTTGACGACATGATCGAGCGCCGGCGGCGTCATCGGCGTGAGCGAAGACATCGACGGCGGGTCCGTCTCGAGAATCTTCGCCATCAGGCTGGCCTGGCTCTTGCCCTCGAACGCCTTCTTCCCCGTCGCCATTTCGTAGACCACCACGCCGAACGCGAAAATGTCCGTGCGGGCGTCCACTTCTTTCGCTTCGACTTGCTCCGGCGCCATGTATTGCAGCGTGCCGAGGATCGTTCCTTCACCGGTGATCGATCCCCGCATTGTGGCGAGCTGCGATTCTGGAGTAACCGGAGTAACGTCCTGCTTCAGCTTGGCCAGGCCGAAATCGAGCAGCTTCGTGCCGGACTTGGTGATCATGACGTTGCCGGGTTTCAGATCGCGGTGCGTGATGCCCTTGCGATGTGCCTTGTCCAACGCGTCCGCAATCTCGATCGCATATTGCAAGACCTGTTGAATCGGCAGCGCACCTTTCACCAAACGCTGCGCGAGCGTCTCGCCTTCAATGTATTCCATCACCAGAAAATCGATATCGTCCTGGTGGCCTGTGTCGTACAGCGTGCAGATGTGCGGATGGTTCAGGCTGGCGATCGTTTTGGCCTCGCGCTCGAACCGCTCGCGCAATTCCGCGCGGCCCGCGAGATGCGTTGGCAAAACTTTTATCGCCACGGTTCGATCGAGGCGCGTATCGCGGGCTTTGTACACCTCGCCCATTCCGCCGGCGCCGGCGCTGGAAACGATTTCGTACGGGCCGAGCCGCGTACCGGCGTTCAAGCTCATGGCTTTTTCTCCGTGGGAACTTTCTGCTTCAATTCTTCAAACCAGTTCAGCACGACGTTGATCTGCGTCGACGAGGAATCCTGCTCGGTCGGTTTGACCATCAGGAACCGCTGGCCGTCAGAGGACACATCATAAGCTGTGCTAATCAGCGGCCAGTCGCTAGCAAAGTATTGCCCCTCGAAGAGCATATGGGGCTTGCCCGCTGAAAAGCTGGGCTGCGAGGTCACGTCCACGGCCATCATCTTGTTGCCGGTACGGTAAAACAGTTCCTTGCCATTGGGGTTCCATGCCGGCTCCGTGCCGCTGTCCGTCGAGATTTGCCACTTCCCACCCGGACCGGGATAGGGCTGAACGTATATTTCGGGGCGCCCGGATTCATTCGAAACATAGGCCAGCCAGTGACCATCGGGGGAAAACCTCGCTCCCCCTTCGCTGGAAGGTGTTTGGAGAAAAGGCTGTGCCTTGCGGTCGCTCATCCGCAGAACCCAGATGTCATACTGCGTCTTGGGATTAACCTCATCGAAAGCCAGCAGTTGCCCGTCCGGGGACCACGACCGCGGAATTTGGACGTACTGACTGGTGCTCAAGCGCTCCAACCCGCCGCTGCCATCGGCCAGTTGCCAAAAGAGATTTGTAGGTCCTTCCTTGGTTGAGAAAAACGCTATCCGCTTCCCGTCAGGTGTCCACACAGGATTTTGGTTTCTATTCCCTTCAAACGTAAAACGCGTCAATGCGTCCCGTGCGAGATCATAAAGCCAGAATTGTTCGTCCAGTTCCACCGCGATGCGCCTTCCGTCTGGGGAAACGCGGGCAATTTCGTAGGCCCGGGGAGGAGCCGGCAAGGGCTGCTCCGCGCCATTGCGATTAACCCACACGATCCGCCGTTGATTTGCCTGAGTCCCACCCGAAACGTAAACCAATGTGCCATTGTCCGAGATGCTGTACTGGCTCGATGCCAAGGCAAGCGAATACGCAACTCCCTCGACCATGGGAACTGGGGTGCCCATGATCTCCAGCCGCCGCGGATCAAAGGTCGCTGCCATCAGCGTTCCGCCTTGCGCATAGATCAGATGTCCGGACGCCGCGTAGCGGGGTTGCATGCCGCCAATCAAGTTGCGGCGCTCGCCCGTTGCGACCGATTGGATGGCCACTCGCAAACCGGCGGGGCTATTTCCGGCAGCAAACAGCATGGCCTTACGGCCGGGCAAGAACTCTGGCCAGATGTGGAGGCTTTCCCCTTTCTCAAGACGACTCACCGGCTGTTGAGCACCACCCCCGTCTGACACTTGCAAGAGTGGCGAGCCTGATCTCGGGGCGAAGGCAATTGTCCCCTGGCTGCCCCAACTGGCTCCGTAAGGGATCTCAGCATCGCCGAGGGTCACCGCCGCTCCCCCATTCACCGAGACCTTTTTTAACTTTGCTCCTGCGAAAAAACCGATCCATTGGCCGTCGGGGGAGAAGAAAGGCGCTATGGCTCCATCCGTGTCAGGGATGGGCCTGGCATCCTGGCTATCCATCGAACGCAGATAAAGCTGGCTGGTGACGCCTCGGATGGCGGCATAGGCAAGTTGTTTTCCATCGCGGGAAAGGGCTAGCGCCGGTTGGTCAGGCCCAACCAGCCGGTCGCCGGGCGGCAGATTGATGACCGTGCGAGTGACAGGCTTCGGCGGCGTGGGCTTCCAATTCCAGATGGCGAAGCCTGTGACGGCAGCAACTAAGAGCAACGCCCCAATGCCGGTGACGAACCAACGCCACCCGAGCGCGTGGATCCCTTTCGCCGGTGCGGCGGCAGTTGTGCTCCCATTGGAAGGGGCGGACAGCGCTTCCTGAATTTCGAGGCGCGCATCGCCTGCATCGCGAAGACGGAGAGTCCTGTCCTTTTGCACGCATCGCTTGATTAGCATGCGTACAGTTGGAGGGGTGGTTTTGGGAAGACGACTCCAGTCGGGCTCTGTTTTCACGACTGCGGCAAGAATTTCCGTGGTGTCCTCGCCCTGAAATGCTTGTTTGCCCGTGAGCAGTTCGTACAACACACATCCGAATGCCCAAATGTCGGTGCGTTTGTCCACCGACTTGCCGCGCGCTTGCTCGGGGCTCATGTACGCCGCCGTGCCCAGGATCACTCCTTGCATCGTGGCGGCTTGGCTCAATGTCGGTGAGTTGCCGATGTCTTCCGTTGAGGAATCGCCGACGAACGCCTTTGCCAGTCCGAAGTCGAGCACCTTCACATTGCCTTCCTGAGTCACCTTCACATTCGCGGGTTTAAGGTCGCGGTGAATGATTTGTTTTTCATGCGCGGCTTCGAGGGCTTCAGCAATTTGGGCGGCGATTTTTAGCGCTTCTTCGAGGGGGAGCGGGCCGGCCTTCACTCGCTCGGCCAGCGTCTCGCCGGGAACCAGTTCCATCACCAGACACGTCACGCCGCCGGATTGCTCCAGGCCGTAGATCGTGGCAATGTTTGCGTGGTTCAGCGCCGCCAGCATGCGCGCTTCGCGTTGAAAGCGGGACAACCGTTCCGGATCGTTCACGAAATTTGCAGGTAGAACTTTGATGGCCACGTCGCGCGCGAGCTTCGTATCGTGGGCGCGATACACCTCGCCCATGCCGCCCGCGCCGATCTGCGCGACGATTTCGTACGACCCGAGGCGCGTGCCGGCTGCGATGGTCATTTCTTTAACCCCGCTGTCCAGTTGAGGACCACCGTGATGGGCGCCAACGTCGCTTGCTCCGGGGATGTGTTGATCAGGAAGCGTTGGCCATCGGCGGACACGTCGTACTGATAGAATCCTGCGAACGTCACAATGCGTGTCGCGAAGAGCTGCTTCACTACCCCCACATCAAAGCCGGCGCCCTTTCCGCTCACCGACGCCACCATTAACTTACTGTCCGGCGTCAGATAGAAGATCTCAGAGCCGTCATGGCGCCATCGGGGTTTGGTTCCGCCGGCTGTCGAGATCTGCCACTTGCCGTCGGGTCCGGGAAAGGGCGCGACATAAATTTCGTTTCTGCCGGACTCGCTCGAACGGTAGGCGACCCACCGGCCGTCCGGAGAAATATGGCCATCTTCGGTCCCGCCGAATTGCGTTTGCAGGAGTGGGAACGGCTTGCGATCTCCGGTCAGCGGTAAGACAAACAAATCGGCGGTTCTGGAAGAACCAAGGCCTTCGTAGAGAAGAAATTTGCCGTCCGGAGACCAGCTATCCGGATATTTGTTGACATTGTTCTCCAGCAACGTTTCTTCACTGCCGGCCCCGCTGGAGGCCTTCTGATAAAGATCAATGGAACCCTTCCGGCGCGAGTTGAAAACGATGCGGCTGCCATCGGGGGACCAAATCGCCTCGTAAACTTGTGACGGGCCGAACGTGAACCGCGTTCGCAGACCGCGCGCCACGTCGTAAACCCAAATATCCACACCCTTACCGCCTTCATCGACAATACTTACAGAGGCTCGCTTGTTGTCGGGAGAAAGCTCCACGGCGCCATAGACGGCCGGATCACCCAGTACGCCGATCTGCTTGCCTGTGCGGTCAAACCAGAGCAGCTGGGAGTTGGCCGTTTCCGCTCCGGTTTGATATGCCAAGGCCCCATTCTCAGACGCAGAGAAGTACCCATACGGCTGCGTGGACGCGCTGGTTCGAATCCGTTCGGCAATTGGAAATGCATCTCCAGTAAACACGAGTCGCTCCGCGTCAAAGGGCTGCGCGATGAGAGTGGTCTCGCGCAAAAAGAGAAGATATCCCTGCGAGTAGAGAGCGTTAGCTGAAGTGGCGTCTAGCAACATTTTCTTTTCGGCCGAGTCGACCGATCCCAGGTAAATGGGCCCTCCCAAGCCTGGACGCGGTGCGATCGTACTGTACAGAAAGTGCCGCCCGTCCGGAAGGAAGCTCGGACGGATGTGGCCAAGCTCTCCTTGACCAAGGACTGTGGCTCGCGTGGGCGCGCCACCCGACGCGGACACTTTTTGGAGCGCCGTAGTATTGGTCGGAGCAAAGAGAATCAGTCCATCTCGATTCCAGGTTCCGCCACGATTGTCCGGCGCGTCGCACAACGTGATCGGAGGCCCGCCGGACACGTCAATTTTTTTGAGCTTTCCTCCCGCGAAGAACCCAAGTGTGCGGCTGTCGGGCGACCAGAAAGGCGCTGAAGCGCCCTCCGTCCCGGCAAGCGACTGCGCAGCAAGCGAGTCGAGTGAGCGGACCCAGAGAAGAGCTTTGCCTTCCTCGCTCACTGCAACGAATGCGATCTGCCGGCCATCGGGCGAAATCATCACCGGAGCCGTCGCTCCCGTGGTCACCGCCCCAGTACCCGCCAGGCTCCACTTTTCCGGTGGGAAAAGGGTAAAGCGGACAGCATGCAACTGTTGCGGAGCCGGCCTGGAATAAACGAAATATCCGAGAGCCAGTAACGCAAGGAAAAAAACCGCCGTGAGGACCCACGCGAGGCGCGCATCGCCAAAAGGACTCTTGCGGCTGGTGGCCACGGGCGCCGGCTTTCCGGCCTGCGAACCACCTTCGGCGATCCACTTCAACTCGTCGCACACATCGCTGGCTGCCTGCCATCTTTTTTCCGGCTCCTTGGCCAAACATTTTTTCACCACGCGATCGAGCGAGGGCGGCGTCATTGGCTGAAGCGAAGAGATGGGTGGCGGGTCGATCTCCAGAATTTTCGCGATCAGACTGGCCTGCGTCTTGCCCTGAAAAGCTCTCTGGCCCGTCGCCATTTCGTAAACCACTGCGCCGAACGCGAAAATATCGGTGCGCGCGTCCACTTCCTTGGCTTCGACTTGCTCCGGGGCCATGTATTGCAGCGTGCCCAGGATCGTTCCTTCGCCCGTGATGCCGCTCTTCAATGTTGGAAGCTGCGAATCCGGTGTGGACGGAACGGCCTCCTGCGCGAGCTTCGCCAAACCGAAGTCCAGCAGCTTGGTCCCCGACTTGGTGAGCATGATGTTGCCGGGCTTCAGGTCACGATGCGTGATTCCCTTGCGGTGGGCCTTGTCCAGCGCGTCGGAAACTTCGATGGAGTATTGTAGTACTTGCTGCAGCGGGAGCGCACCTTTCAGCAACCGCTGCGCGAGGGTCTCGCCCTCGATATATTCCATCACCAGAAAATCGATATCGTCTTGATGGCCGGTATCATAAAGCGTGCAGATGTGCGGATGGTTGAGGCTGGCGATGGTTTTTGCTTCGCGCTCGAAGCGCTCGCGCAATTCCGCGCGGTCGGCAAGATGAGCGGGAAGAACCTTGATGGCGACGATGCGATCGAGGCGCGTGTCACGGGCTTTGTACACCTCGCCCATCCCACCCGCTCCGATGGCGGAGACGACTTCGTACGACCCGAGACGTGTACCAGCAGCGAGCGCCATCACTTCTTCCCCGCAGGAACTTTCTGCTTCAACTCTTCAAACCAATTCAGCACGACGTTGATCTGCATCGGCGTCGCTTGTCCTTGCTCGCTTGACTTGAGCATCAGGAAGCGCTGGCCGTCGGGAGAAACGTCGTAGTTGGGGGTCGTCAATGGGGTTGGCAAGTATGGTCCCGCGAAAAGCACTTTCGGCTTGCCTGCAACGAAACTGGGCTGAGTGGCAATGTCCACGGCCATCATTTTGTCGCCGTTGCGGAAGAATAGTTCCCGCCCGTTCGGGTTCCATACTGGTTCCATGCCGCCTTCCGTGGAGATTTGCCATTTCCCGCCGGGGCCTGGATATGGCTGCACGTAAACCTCAAAGCGGCCCGACTCGTTTGAGACATAGGCTAGCCAGCGCGCGTCGGGGGAAAAGCGTGGCACCGATTCATTAAAGGGTGTCTGGAGAAATGGCTGCGCCTTGCGGTCGCTGAGCCGCAGCACCCAGATATCTTGTCCCGTTGTGGGATTGTTTTCAATGAACGCCAGCAGTTGCCCATCCCTCGACCAGGAACTTGGAATATGGACGTATTCGCTGGTGGTCAAACGCTCTAGCCCGCCGCTGCCGTCGGCCAATTGCCAGAAAATGTTCGACGCTCCATCCTTGCTTGAGAGAAACGCTATTCGCTTGCCATCCGGTGTCCAAGCAGGATTAACATTCGACTTCCCCTCAAACGTTAATCGGGTCAACGTCTCCCGGGAGAGGTCGTATTGCCAAAGTTGGGTTTCCTGTTCCACGACAGTTACGGCGATTCGCCGGCCATCGGGGGAAAGTCGAGGGAACTCGTAATTGTGTGCAGGGGCGGCCAAGGCTTGCTCTGCCCCATTGCGATTTACCCACACGAATTTGCTTTGGCCGGACTGACTGCTCCCCGTAACGTAAACCAACGATCCTGTGGCGGAAAAGCTATATTGGGCGTCTCCGTTGATCGGAGATTGCAAAACGCCCTCTATAACTGGGACCGCCGCGCCTGACACCTCCAGCCGCTGGGGATCGAACGGCACGGCCACCAAATTCCCACCTAGCGCATAAATTAGGTGCCCCGAGGGCGCGTACCGCGGGTTGGTCCCACCTTGGACAAGATTCCGATGTTCGCTCGTCCCGACAGACTGAGCGGCGACGTTCGCGGATTGGAAACCAAGTCCATTCACTCCGGTAGCGAAGACCACCGCTTTGCCGCCAGGTAGATAGTCGGGCCAGCCGTGGCCGATCTCCCCTTTTTCGGAATGAGTCAGTGGTCGCGGGGCGCTTCCCGATTCTGATACCTGCTGAAGATATCGGATATAAAGAGTTCCGAAGACAATCGTGCCCTGGCTGCCCCAACTGGCCCCCCGGGGAATCACAGCATCGCTGATGTCTGACACACCACCACCGCTCACGGAAACCTTTCTCAACTTCCCGTCTGCGAAAAAGCCAATCCAGTGGCCATCGGGGGAGAAGAAGGGGTTGACCCCTTCTTCCGTGCCGGGGATAGGCTTGGACTCCAGGCTATCCATCGCACGCAGATAAATCTGCTGGGTCTCGCCCTGGCGTGCGACATATGCGAGGCGAGTCCCGTCCGGAGATACAGCCACGGCAGGACCAATATCCAGACCTGCTAATTGTTGGCCCGGCGGTAGATTTATTGCGGTGCGGGTGACAGGCGCTTGCGGCAGCGACTTCAGATGCCAGACGGCAAGTCCAGTCACGAGTGCGGCCAAGAGCAAGGCTCCGACACCGATGATTAGCTGCCGCCGCCCGAGTACGCGCATGCCATTCAGTTGCTCAATCGGAGTAGGGACGGCCTGCGAACTGCCTCCGGCGATCCACTTCAATTCGTCGCAGAGGTCCTTGGCCGCATGCCACCTATCGTCTGGTTCCTTGGCGAGACATATCTTCACTACGCGATCCAGGCTTGGCGGTGTCATCGGTTGAAGCGACGACATCGGTGCCGGTTCGGACGACATGATGGCTCCGATCACGCTCGCCTGGGTTTTGCCCTCGAAAGCCCTTTTGCCTGTCGCCATTTCATAGACCACTGCGCCGAATGCGAAAATATCAGTGCGGGCATCCACTTCCTTGCCTTCCACCTGCTCCGGGGACATGTATTGCAACGTGCCCAAGAGCGTCCCCTGCGCCGTCAGGGGATCCTTCTCCGTAGGTAGGTCTGAAAGCTGCGCATTAGAGGGCGCGGCCCCCTGTGTCAACTTCGCCAAACCGAAGTCCAGCAGCTTCGTTCCCGACTTGGTGAGCATGATGTTGCCGGGCTTCAGATCGCGATGCGTGATGCCCTTGCGATGCGCCTTGTCGAGAGCGTCGGAGATTTCAATCGCATACTGCAATACCTGTTGGATCGGCAGCGAACCTTTCAGCAACCGCTGCGCGAGTGTTTCTCCTTCCAGGTATTCCATCACTAGAAAATCAATTCCGTCTTGGTGTCCTGTGTCATAGAGCGTGCAGATGTGGGGATGGTTCAAGCTGGCGATCGTTTTTGCTTCGCGGTCGAACCGCTCGCGCAATTCCGCGCGGTCGGCGAGATGAGCCGGCAGAACTTTTATCGCGACGATTCGGTCGAGGCGCGTATCGCGGGCGCGATAGACCTCGCCCATTCCGCCCGCACCGATAGCGGAGAGTATTTCGTAGGGCCCTAGACGCCTGCCAGGGACAATCGCCATGAACTCCCGCCTAGTCGGAATCGGCAGAGTATAACTCAAGGGGTACTGACAAAAATCTATTTTGTCAGTAGTTATGCCAGCTGCGGACTCGATGGGCTGCGGCTAGCGCGGCGCCCGGACGGGAGGTCCAGAGAGGTGCGGAAGCAACTCGGTAAGATTATCGACGAGCAGATCGGGAGGGTACTCCGCGAGGAGGTGGCTGCCAAATCCGTAGGTGACGCCGCAGATCCAGGTGCCGGCGTTGCGCGCGGTTTGGACATCGACTTCGGAATCGCCGACAATCATCACCTGCTCGGGGGCCGCGCCGAATTCGCGCAGGATCGATTCGACGCCCATCGGGTCCGGCTTCTTGCGCTCGAAGCTGTTGCCGCCATACACGTGGCGAAAATGGCCGGCCACGCCCAGCTCCTGGATAATGCTGCGGCTGACGCGCACGGGTTTATTGGTGTAGACGGCCATCGGCATTCCTTGAAGCGCGTCGAGCGTTTCACGGACGCCGGGATACAACACGGTGTTGTCGAGTTTGTGGGCGGAATAATACTTGATGAAGAATTCCAGGCCGAGCAGGCAATCTTGTTCAGAGGCGTCGCTGCCCAGGGCTCGCGCGATCAGCGCCGGCGCGCCTTGCCCCACGTAACTGAAAATTTGGTCGTGCGGCAACGGGCTTCGGCCCAGTTCCGCGAGGGTCGCGTTGACGGAGAGGGCCAGATCGAGCTTGGAATCGATCAGGGTGCCGTCCAGATCGAAGATCAGGGCGCGGACTTCGGAAAAACGGGTGATGGGGTCCTCCATGAGTCTCTTTTGATGATTCAATTTGTTCGCCGCCATTCGACAGCCGCGCGTGATGCTGCTCACTCGCGACGGTCTCCTTGCTGAGCGCCACTTTGCTGCTCGAAAAGAGGACAGCCAAGAGTGGCTGTCCTACTTAATCTTTGGCAGCCTTCCGCGAAATATTAATTGTAATATAGAGGGTTGCGTTTTTCGCGGGCAAAGTCTCCGTGTGAATTGAATCGGGAACGTGCGGCGGCGTGTTTTTCAACCAGGAGGAAGTGCGAATGGCAGAGATTTTTCCGTTTCGGGCGTACCGGTACAACACGAAACTTGTGGAGCCGGCCAAGGTGCTGACGCAGCCTTATGACAAGATCACGCCGGCCATGGCGGAAAAATACGCGGCGGCCAGCCCGTACAATTTGATTCCAATCGAAAAAGGAAAATCCCGCGCTGAAGACACAGCCGCGGACAACGTGTACACGCGCGCCGCGGAAAAGCTCGACGAGTGGATTCGAGACAAAGTGATCGTGCAGGATGCGACTCTATCGCTCTACGCGTATTTTCAGGAGTACACGGTGCCAGGGACGAGCGAGCGGCGCGCCCGCAAAGGGTTCATCGCCGTCGGGCGAATCGAAGACTACTCGGCGGGCGTTGTCTTCCGGCACGAGCAGACTTTGTCGGGACCGAAGGCGGACCGGCTGGAATTGCTGCGGCACACGCAGACGCATACGGGGCAGCTTTTCATGATCTACAGCGACCCGGCGGCGCGCATCGATGCCCTGCTCGCAGCGGCTGCACAATCGAAGCCGGACGTTGAACTTCGCGACGAATACGACGTCGTGCACAAGTTGTGGCCCGTGACCGGCGCGCAAACCCTCGAGGCGATCCACCGCGAAATGGCGGACAAGAAACTGGTGATCGCGGACGGACACCATCGCTACGAAACGGCGCTGGCCTATCGGGACGAGTGCCGCGCGCGCGCCGGCCGCGTGGACCCGAACGCGCCCTACGAAAAAGTGATGATGACGCTGTTCAATACGGCCGGCGAGGGGCTGACGATCCTGCCGACGCACCGCGTCGTCGCCAATGTTCCGAATTTTTCCTTCGCGGGATTCCGCGCCGCGCTGGCGGATGCGTTCGATGTGCACTCCTATCCGTTTAGCGGGAGCGCGGACCGCCCGCGAGCCTACGAACAGTTTCGGCGCGATTTGGTGCGCGGCCGGGAGCAGCGAGCCATCGGAGCGTATGCGGGCGACGCGGCGTTCTACATTTTTGTGTTGAAGAAGGAAGCAAATCTTGAAGTTCTCTTGCAAGGGGTTTCACCGGCGCAGCGGCGGCTCGATATCGTCCTGCTGCACCGGCTGATTCTAGAGCGCGGCCTGAACATCACGCAGGACGCGGTGAAGACGGAAAAGAACATCACCTACGAACGCGAAATGGATACGGCCATCGGCGAGGTGGATTCCGGTCGCGCCCAGATTTGCTTCTTATTGAACCCGGTCAGCGTGGAAACCGTGGCGGAGATGGCCATGGGCGGCGAAGTCCTGCCGCAAAAATCCACGGATTTTTTTCCCAAGCTGATGAGCGGTATCACGATGTACCGCTTGAAAAACTGAAATTGAAGGGTTGCTAAAAATACAGGAAATACTCTAGGCCGTGACTGGCCTTCTCTCATGCCACTGTCATTCCAGCAAAAACCTGCGACAACACGGGAAATCTCTGTCACATCCAAAATGTCTTCATTATTTTGATAGTCTGACAATTTATGGCGCAGTTTCATTGTCGAAACAAGTAGCTTTTATGGTGTTGACCTAAAAGACTTTAGTTCTTATCGTAGTCCTGTCCTGTTTCGGTGTGGTCATTTGTCTTTTGGGCCGCTTGGCTCTTGGCATGCCCAATTCGTGAGGTACGATTTGGGACGATACCTCTCCCAATCCCGCATTCCTGCATGCTTTCGTAGCTTGCGTGGCGTCGCAAGCTCGGACAAACCGCCTCAAACGTGTATGCCGGAGCGAATTCCGAAAAGGTCAATCAGAGGGGGAAAAATGAAGGCGGCAAAGAGTCTGGTGTGGGCCGCAATGTTGTTTCTGGCCCTGCTCATTTCTGGAGCAGCGTGGGCGCAGACGAGCAACGGAACGCTCGTGGGATCGGTGGTGGATCCCACTGGGGCCGTAGTGATGAAAGCGGCTGTATCAGCCGTAAGTTCGCAGTACGGCCAGCCCCATGAAGCCCGCACGGACTCAGTCGGGACCTACCGCATGGAAGGCCTGCAACCCGGAATCTATGCCGTCACCGTAACTGCGCCGGGATTTGAAGCCCTTACGGTCACCGGAGTCGTCATCAATGGGTCGCTGACAACGACGATCAATGGCAGATTGAGACTTGCGGCGGCCGTGCAGACAATCGAGGTGCAAGCCACCGCGGGGCAAGTGATTGACACGCAGTCCGGGCAGCTTGGCGAAAATATCAGCCGCCAGGAAGTGGCCCAACTCCCGTATTTTAGCCTTAATCCAGCCCAGCTGGCATTGACGTTGCCGGGAGTTCAGGACTCGCCGGTAGGCCACGGTGCGATCCCATTTGATGCTCAAACAGACGGAATCGGTTTCTCCGTGGATGGCAGCCGCCCGCGAGCCAACAATTTCCTGATCGATGGCCAGGATGACGACGATTACGGCTCTACCGGACAGGCATACCAGCCAACGAACTATGGCGCGATCCAGGAAGTTGCGATCCTGACGAACGCCTATGGCGCCGAGTACGGCCGAGGCGGCGGATCTGTTACCAATTACATCTACAAGAGCGGCACGAACAACTTTCACGGAGACTTGTGGGAGATGAACCGGAACTCCGCGCTCGCGGCCATCCCCGCTCAAGACGCAATCGCGAACACCGTTACCAAGAATCCCTACGACAACAACAATACCTTCGGGTTTGACTTGGGAGGTCCCTTAAAAAGGGACAAGCTCTTCGTTTTCGGCACGGCGCAATGGAATCGGGAGCGCCAGACACTCACCGGACCCCTGTTTGATTTGCCCACAGCGAATGGAATTGCGACTTTGAAATCTCTGGAGCCGAATGCCAATATCTCGCTTTTTCTGGCGGCGATTGGTTCGCTGGAGTCCACGGCGACGCCCCCGAATACGATCGATGTTGCTCTTGGGAGCGGGCGTCCCAGCGTGGAGACCGGACCATTCCAGTTGCAGAACGTCAATGCCACTTCCAACTATGTGGATTGGAATTACAGAATGGATTGGCAATTCACGGACCACGACACATTGACCGGGAGCGCCATTCGGGATACTGGCACCTCGTCTCCATCCTCAGGAGCGGCGTTGCCCGCCTTCGAAACGCAATCCGGTGGCCCCTCGGAGATATTCCGCGGCCAATGGGTTCATGCCATTTCTTCAAAGCTCGTCAACGAATTGCGGTTGTCGTATACCAACATTGACTTCTCGTTTTCCCAGACGCCGGCGACGCTTGCCGGTCCTCTCGCCAATACTCCGTTCGTCAGTTTCGGTGCCGACATTAATTTCCCTTCCTTTGGGGTCGATAGCAATTATCCGCAAGGGCGAACCCATGACGCCTGGCAGGTCCAGGAGGCGCTAAGCTATGCGACCGGCCGCCATACCATCAAAGGCGGAGTGGACATCACGGTCCTCAGCCTTAACGATATGAACCCGCTGGATCCACGCGGCTCGATTTTGTATAACTTTGGCGGGACAGACAGTTTCGGCGCGTCGTTCACTTCTCTTGGAAATTTTATTGATGACTTTTCCGGTGAAAATCCGGGTATCGTTTCCAAGGGCTTCGGAAATCCAAACCTCCACACAGCAGCCAACATGTTCGCTCCTTACATCGAAGACACCTGGAGGATCAAGAACAACCTGACTCTGAACATGGGCCTGCGCTATGAATACTGGGGCGCTCTGGCAAATGGCCTCCCCTACCCGGCATTTAACATTGGCGCGGGCGTTGGCTTGCCGAATGCTACAAATCCAGAGTACTCAGACCCAAACACTCCGGCCTTCTTCGAGAGCTTGTTTTCGTTCAAACAGATTCCGGATAAGAGGAATTTTGCTCCCCGCCTCGGCTTGGCCTACGCGCCGCATTGGGGCAGGTTCCTCTTCGGGGACGGCAAGACCGTGCTTCGCGCGGGATATGGAATCTTTTATGATGGACTGTTTACAAATATCACTGACCAATCCGCGGAATCACAGCCAAACACTCTTGGCGGCAGCCTCTCCATTCCGGCCGGGCGCGGCGTGCCAAATGCATCCACATTCCCGGGCATTACGTCGACAATCACCTCTACGCTCTTAATTACAACGATGGCGAGCAATCTGCACAATCCCCTGACGCAGCAGTGGAACGTGGACGTGCAGCGGGAATTGCCCCTGGGACTTGTGATGACACTGTCCTATGTGGGAACGCGTGGCGAACATCTTTTCGCGAATCAGGATTTCAATCCCGCTGTGGAATACTCAATCATGAACCCTAATTTCGGAGAAATCGAAGTTCGCACGAATGCCGGAGACTCCTGGTACAGTTCGGGACAGGCCGAATTGGAACGCAAAATTCACACTTTAGTTTTGCGCGTGGCTTATACCTATTCGAAGTTCCTGGACGATACTTCGGATGTAAACCTGACGACGGGTCTGAGTACCTTCTCGCAAATCCTGGGCGACCAGCACTCGGATTGGGGGCCCTCCGCATTCGATCGGCGCCATCGATTTACGGCGGCGTATGTTTGGCAGGTTCCTTACGTTCATCATAATGCGTTCCTTCGAGCATTGACCGACGAGTGGGAATGGTCCGGTATCGCCACGATCGAATCCGGGACGCCAAACACCGTGGAGACCGGCTTCGACAGCGTTGGCAATGATCATCCGAATGGGCGACCGAATCTGGTCAACGCGTCTGCACCGCTCGATTCCTTCGGAATCGACGGCCAATACTACGGGTACGGTCCCGGGACGACTCTTGACCTGACCTGCGAACTGACTTCTCCTAATCCGTGTAACCCGGAACCCATCACCACATTTCACTATGTGATACCGTATGGACTCCCTGGGGATGTCGGCCGCAATTCGCTCTACGGACCGGGCCAAATCTATTTCGACACGGCCATTCAGCGCGATTTCCCAATCCACTTATGGAAGCTTGAGAATCAGACGCTTTCCTTCCGGACCGACTTGTTTAATGCCTTCAACCATCCAAATTTATTTACACCCACCTATACGATGGGCGACCCAAATTTCAACAATACGGCCATCACGATTAGCGGCGGGCGTCAAATAAGGTTCTGGCTGAAATATTCGTTCTGATTTTTACTTCTCACCTGTTAGGTTAAGAAAAAGGTAGTCTGTTTTGTCATTCCGAGCGGAGCGAGGAATCTCTCTTCGACGCAAACGAATGAAAAGAAAGAGAGATTCCTCGCTCCGCTCGGAATGACAAAAAGATTGGGGCGCTTTTTCCGCAAGCTCAAATCCAAATCGCAGCTGAAGGCCGCTTTGATTGGCAAGATGCTGCAGGAAGAGTGCCGCCGCCGGTCCTAGACCAGCGGCGACAGGCAGAAATTGCTTGCAGATTTACTTGGAAAAGCTGGCGATGGCCGCCGATTCCGTGGGATAGACTTCAAACACGGTGACCAGCTTTGTCACTTGCAGTATTTCCTGAAATTTTGAGCCGAGATGGCACAGCTTCAGAAGCGCGCCTTGCGATCGCGCGCTGCTGTGCGCGGCGACCAGAGCGCCCAATCCCGAGCTATCGATGTAGGTCACGTTGTTCATGTTGAGAACGATCTTTTTTTGGCCGGAGGCCAGCAGCGACTTCACCTTTTCGCGCAGCGAGGTGCTCTCTTCCCCGAGCACGATGCGCCCCTCCATCGCCACCACTGCCACTCCATCCACCACGCGGTCCGTCATTTTCAGTGCCACGATCTATCCTCCTGACTTAAGCTTATTTGTGAACTTGAGTTTCCAGCGCCGCGAAAAGAGGGCCTCAATAATAATCCGAGCAAGACAGGTAATACCCGCACTTCCCGCAAACCAGCTTGCAACGCTTCGGCTCGAGCCGCTCGGAACAAACCGGGCAGAAACTGATGGGATGCTCCTCAGCACGCTGTAGCTCGCCGGAATCCGCGCCAAGAACGCCACGATCTGTCTCTACACGCATAGTTCGCTCCACGGCCCGAAGGTTATAGCACAACCTGGGTGAGGTGGGAAGAAACAAACGGCTGCCCGCCCCAGACACGGGCGGCCGCTACAAAACCCGCCAGCAACAAGGGAGAGCGTTTTTGTAGCGGCCTTTCCGTTCACGGAGAACGTTCTCGGTGAGCCGTCCCGCGCTTTCCGGGACGGGATGGGCAAACTCGTGGCCAATCGAAATCACTCCTGCTGATAAAGCACGTGGGGTCAACGGTGCGGCGGGTTTAGGCGAGCAATCCACACCGCGCGCATAGATAGCTGCAACCGCGGAAACCGTAAGGGCATCTGAACTAGTAAGGAAGCGGGGCATGACCTCAAAATTCCGCACATTCGCAGTGGCAGGGCTCTTAGTCAGCTCCGTGGCAGGGGCCCAGATGCGCAACGGATCAGCCTCACTTCCGCAGCAATCCTTGCGCGCGAGGCCTGCCGCCAGGGCAGCGGCTAATTCGACGGGCAATACTGGGACTGCGGTTCCATCCGTACGGCACGCCAGCGTGATTCAAATTTCACCGAGTGGACGGATCAATTCGGGGCTTATACCCTTCCCAAATTCGTTCGATTTCGACAACACCTCCGGCGTACCTGGTTTGGGATTTGATTTCCCGCACCTGGCAGCGATCAGCGGAGGGCAGGCCAACAATCATTTTTCGCACTTCGGCCACAATGGCCGTCGCGGACAGGGTTCTTTCGTGCCAATTCTGTTTGGCGGATATCCCTACTACTATGATGACCTGGGTTACGATCAACCGGAGCAGCAAGCAGTTCCGCAACCGCAGACTCAGCCGCAAGTTATCGTGATTCAGCAGCCCGTTCCGGCGCAGCAGAGCGCGGACTCGGGGAGCGACGCGGTGAATCTTTCCGCCTCGGAATCGGCGCCTCAAGCAGACATGCCAATCCGCGATGTAGGCGACTTCATTCTTGTCAGGCGGGATGGGCGCCTTTTGTTCGCGTCTGTATTCTCGGTCGACGGTTCGCAATTGCAATACGTCACGCCGGAAGGGATTCGCCACACACTGGCGTTGTCTGACCTCGATGGCGACGCCACCCAGCAGATGAATGAAGCCCGCGGGACTACGGTACAGATTCGCAACTAACCTGCCTGGATCGAATCTAAAAATTAATTCTCGCTTCGTAGCGGGAGGCTTTTAGTGGCGCAGGCTTCAGCCTGTGGGGTTTAGTGCTTGCAAGGACCAAACCCCCACAGGCTGAAGCCTGCGCCACTACTATTTCGAGGTTTGTACCGGTTGCGGCATGATGTAGCTGGTTTCTTGCGGCAGGCCGGCGCGCTCGAATTGCACGGTGATGTGCGAGATGTGGAAATCCTTTTCGAGCTTGACGCAAACCGCCTGAAGAATTTTTTCGCTTTCGTCCATGTGCATGTCCGGAATTCGCACGTGGCAGGAGAGCGCCACCATATCCGTCCCAATCGTCCAGACGTGAATGTCGTGGACTTCCTGCACGCCCTTGATGGTCAGGATGGAACGCGCCACGGTTTCGAGTTGAATCCCCCTTGGCAGGCCTTCGAGCAGGATGTTGCCGGCCTCTTGAAGTAGGCTCTTGGTGGACCAGAGCACCATCGCGGCGATGGCCACGCCGATCAGCGGATCGAGCCACTGCGCTCCCGTTGTTCGAATGGCGATGGCTCCCGCCAGAATCCCGATGTTCGAAATCGCGTCGCCAAAGTTGTGAATCAGCAGGCTGCGAAGGTTCAAATCGCGCCGGCTGCGCACGAGCGCGAGCGTAATCCCGCCGTTGATGGCCAAGGCTAAAATCGAGACGCCGATCATCCAGCTTTCGTGGACGGCAACGGGATGAAGGAAGCGTTCGAACGCTTCATAGAAAAGACCGATCGAAACCAGGACCAACAGGATTGCGTTGGTAAACGCAGCCAGAACACCGGCGCGCTGGTACCCATAGGTGCGTTCGTGGTCCGCGGGCCGAGCGGCCCAGTGCAAGGCGATCCAGGAAATCAGCAGCGTGGGAATGTCGGAAAGGTTATGGAGCGCGTCGCTGACCAGGGAAATGGAATGGCCCAGGTATCCGCCCAGGAGTTCGGCGACAACCAGCACAAGAGTCGCCGCTACCGCGCCGGCAAGCACCCCGCTGGTCATTTGCTGGGAAGGGTGCGGATGGCCGGCGGAATGATCGTGGCCATGCGCGTGGACATGCATCGGCCCTATTGTACTGGGAGTCGCGCCCGGAGGGACAGTTGAACGTTGGGAAACGCTATTTGGTCACGCATATAGTTTTCACGCACATGCGCGCCGGAAGGTAATTGACTTACCCCCAAGCCCTCCCTAGTATGAAAAAGATCATCGATTCGAGCCTCCGTGCCTTCTACCCAATCCATCGCAGCCGAACCAACGGCCAAGCCATCGCGCAAGGTTGCCCAAGACCGTGTCGCCACGCTGCGTTTCTGGGGAGTGCGTGGATCGACTCCCACAGTGGACAAGGCCACCTGGCGCTACGGCGGCAACACAGCTTGCTTGGAACTGACAACTCCCGCGGGTGCGCGCATCATATTGGATTGCGGAACCGGGTTGCGCATGCTGGGCCGGCATTTGGAAGCGGCGCAGGAACCTCAGAAGCACGAGCCGCACATTTTTGTGACGCACTATCACTGGGATCACATCCAGGGCATCCCGTTTTTTTCCCCCTTGTACGCGGAACAAAACCGCTTCCATTTTTACAGTTTCCGTTCGGAGTATCTCGGCGCGGGCAGCCTGAAACGCGTGTTTGAAGCGCAGATGGCGTATCCGTATTTCCCGGTGAACCTCAACGCGATGTGCGCGAAGCGGGAATTTACCGAAGTGAGCGGCGGGGACCAAATCAGCGTGCCGGGCGCGCAAGTAACGGCGCGCTGGCTGCATCATCCGCAAGGGTGCCTCGGCTTCCGGTTTGAGACATCCGCCGGGACCGTTGTGTATGCCACGGACAACGAGCCGGGCAACGCGAAGCTGGACAAAAGTTTGCTGGAACTTGCCGCGGGCGCGGATATTTTTATCAACGACGCGCAGTTTACTCCCGAACAGCTGGCCACGACGCGCAAGGGATGGGGCCACTCGTCGTGGCTCGAAGGCGTGAAAATCGCGGAGGAAGTGGGAGTCAAGAATCTGGTGCTGTTTCACCACGATCCGGATTCCACCGATAAAGCCGTGGACAGCATTCTGCGCGAGGCGCGCGGAAAATTCGCGAATGTGTGGGCCGCGGCTGAGGGCATGGTTATGACGCTCGGCGATGGCGATCTTGACGTGGTGATCCCAGCCTCGCGCGAAGGTCTGCGGCGCGACGCGCATTTCCGGGCGCGCGTCAGCGGCCAGACCGACGCGGGCCACGCCTTTGAAGAAGAAACGGTGATCAGCGATTTAACCTTGCATGGCGCGCTCATCTACCTGGACCACAGCCCCAAGCTGCAATCCGAACTGCAAGTTCAGCTCGACAATCCCGGCATCGACGGTTCCACCAACAGCCCGCTGCGCCTGCGCGGCTACGTCGTGCGCATCGAAGCGCAAGAGGATAAAGAGCGCACCGCGGTTGGGATTGTTTTTACTGAGTAAGTGAAACGTTCCGGAGCGGTCGAGGAGAATCCCGGGCCAGCTACGGACCGGACGAAAACCCGCACCCTTAAAAATCAAAGGGTGCGGCACCCGGAAATTCAAAATCTACAAATGACCAGGCGACTTGCGGCAGTCGAGGCAAATTCGCGCGGCTTCTTAGGGCTGGAAATACCATATTCAATACTGGTCCTCAATATGGTATAATTCTCCATTATGGAAAGAGCGCGCAAGATCACCGTTGAGGTTCCGGCTGAGCTTCTTGACAAGGCGCAGCGGGCCAGTGGCACCGGTATCACACAGACCGTCCGTGCCGGCCTGCAATTGATGGCAGCCTCGGAGGCGTATGCTCGACTGCTTCAATTCCGAGGCAAGGTTCGCTTCTCGCGTTCCGTAGAGGAGCTCAAGGATGATCGATGATTGCGGCCGACACCAGCACCTGGGTCGCGTATCTTGAGGGTGCCACCGAAAACGACGCAAAACTTCTTCGTCAGGCGCTCAGTGACAAACAAGTGGTAATGGCGCCCGTCGTCCTCAGCGAACTCTTGAGTGATCCCAAGCTGCCATCCCAAGTCGCCGCAAGCTTGGCTGATCTGCCCTTGATCCAAACCACAGCCGGTTATTGGCAGCGAGCGGGCCTGCTCCGCGCAAAAGTGCTGTCGCGGGGGCGGAGGGCTCGTTTGGGTGATGCGCTCGTTGCTCAATCCTGTATCGACGAGGATGTTCCACTGCTGACACGCGACCGCGATTTCCGGGCGTTTGCCCAAGCTGCCGGTCTCAATCTTTTATTCGGCTCCCTTTGAATGCTTGACAATTTATCGAGGCGCGTTCTAATAGTTCCGAACGCAAATCAAATCTGAAATTTCAAATTTGAAATTTTGAGAAAACCGTTCCTGGGAGCGTGTGATGAGAACGATTTGGAGACTAACTGCGGTATTTGTTGTGCTGGGATTCACTTGGGCCGCCAATGGCGGCGCACAGCAAGCGGCAAAGGATACGCCGGTGGTTCCTCCTCTGACTTCGGTCCCGACATTTTCCACGGCCAATATCGCGCGGCAGGGGCATTTTTATGTGGGCGGAAAGTGGGTTGGCGAGCCGGGACATGAAGTGATGCGCGGCGCCATGTACGTGGAAACGTGGGTGCCGAAAAAGATCCGGTACAAGTATCCGATCCTGTTCATTCAGGCGGGAGGCGGAGAAACCAACGTCGCTTTGCTGCAAACGCCGGATGGGCGCCCGGGCTGGGCCTATGACTTTGTCAATCGGGGCTACACGGTTTACATGATGGATCTACCGGCCAGAGGGCGGTCGGCCTATGTCCCCGGCGCGGACGGCGACTTGCTTCCGCCGCGTTCCGGTCCTTTGATGGAGGAGGTCTGGTCTGGTGCGCGCCCGCCTTCGACTCCGCAGAGCAGCTGGCCGCAGGCTACCAAGCATACGCAATGGCCGGGCGACGGGCCGAACAAAGGAAAAATGGGCGACCCGGTGTTCGATTATTTTGCCAAGACCGATACGCAAAGTCCGACGGGCAAGGATATGGAAGAGCTTTCCGCGAAGGACATCGAGGAATTGGTGGATTTGATCCACGAGCCGGTCATCCTGCTGCTGCACTCGGGTGTGGCGCCCTCCGGGTGGCTCGTGGCTGACGCACGGCCGAAACTCGTCAAAGGCATCATCGCCGCGGAACCCATCGCGCCGCCCATCGAGAACGCGGAAAGGGGCGCGACAGGGCCGGGCCGTCCGTGGGGCCTGACGAATATGCCGATGACTTACGATCCTCCGGTTAAAGTCGCCGCTGAACTGCGCCCCGTGAGACAGGACAAGGCGGACGGGCCGGACCTCATTCCTTGCTGGGTCCAGCAGGAGCCCGCGCATAAGCTCGTTAACCTGGAAGGCATCCCTGTTCTCAATGTGTCCGGCGAGGCGAGCTACCACCGTCCTTACGCCCACTGCATTGCCAAGTGGCTCAATCAGGCAGGCGTAAATACCAAGTTCGTGAACCTCGAAGATGTGGGGATACGCGGGAACGGGCACCAGTTCATGTCCGAAAAAAATAGCGCTGAAATTTCAAAATTCTTCATGGACTGGCTTCAGAAGAACGTGCCCTGAAATTTAGCAAGCGCGTCCACGGTACATCGAGAAGGAAATCTTTCCGGGGGGATTTGGAGGTTCGCTATGCCAAAACTTCGTTGGCTACTCTTCACCATTCTTGTCTCCCTTTGCCCGAGCGTTTCGGCGCAGACCTACGACGTCATTATCCGAGGCGGGCATGTCATCGACGGGGCAGGAAATCCGTGGATCAAGGCTGATGTGGGAATTCGCGCCGGACACATTGCGCGAATCGGGCGTCTCGACGGCGCGCAGGCCGCGCGCGTCATCGACGCCACCGGCCAAGTGGTCACACCGGGTTTCATCGACATGCACACTCACTCCGAGTACACGCTGCTCTACGACGGCAACGCCCAGAGCAAAATTCGACAAGGCGTTACGACGGAGGTGGCCGGGGAAGCTACGTCACCGGGCCCGATCGAGGGACAGGGCGTCGGGCCCAACCTGGAACTCCTCAAGCCGCTTCATATCGACCTGACGTGGAACAATCTGGACGGCTATTTCCAGCGGCTAATGAAAACAGGAAGCTCCGTCAACCTCGCTTCCTACGTATCGGCGTGCCAGGTGCGCTACGACGTGGTTGGCTTCGAGAACCGTCCTCCGACGGCGGAGGAGATGGAGAAGATGCGCCGGTTGGTCGCCTCGACGATGGAACAAGGCGCGGTGGGCCTGGCAGACGCGCTCGAAGCGACTTGCGGATACGCAAAAACAGAGGAGTTGATCGAGGAGGCGAAGGTCGTCTCGAGTTACGGCGGCATTTACGGGACGCACCTGCGCGGCGAAGGCGACACGGTGCTGGACTCGATTCGCGAAGCGATCGAAATTGGCGAAAAGGCAAATGTTCCCGTGGAAATTTTCCATATCAAGGTGGCGGGTTCCAACAACTGGGGACGGATGCCGGAGCTCGTCGCGCTCATCAATTCCGCACGCGCCCGCGGCGTGGACATCAATGCCAATCAATATCCTTACATTGCGGCGAACCATCCCACGCTTCCGCTCCTGCCTCCGTGGGCTCTGGAAGGCGGCCTCGACAAGACCATGGAGCGCTTGCGTGATCCGCAGCTTCGCGTTCGTATCAAATACGACATCGAAAACGGCCTGCCCGACTGGTACTCGAACTACGTCCGGCAATCCGGCGGATGGCAAGGGATCGTGATTGGGGCGACGCACGCGGAAAAAAATGCCTCGCTCCCCGGCAAGAACCTCGAAGAAATCGGGCGCATCCGCGAGAAGGACCCGGCCGACGCATTTTTCGATTTGCTGCTGGAAGAGCACGGCCAAGTGATGTGCATGCCCTTCATGATGAATGAAAAGGATGTGCAGACAGCGCTGCGTGAACCTTGGGTGGATATTGCGTCGGATGGCTCGTCGCTAAGCACCGAGGGATTGCTCTCCGCAGGCCATCCACATCCGCGAAATTTCGGAACGTTTCCGAGAATCCTGGGCCACTACGTGCGCGACGAAAAGGTGTTGACGCTGGAGGATGCGGTACGCCGGATGACTTCGCTGCCTGCCCAACGGCTCGGCCTGAAGGACCGCGGCTTGCTCCGGGAAGGATATTGGGCCGACATCGTCGTGTTCGATCCCAATCGAATCAGCGATACGGCTACGTTCGCAAATCCGAAACAATATCCTGCGGGGATCAACTACGTAGTGGTCAACGGGCGAATCGTGATCGACCGGGGAAATCATACTGGCGAGCGGCCCGGCATGGCGCTGCGCGGGCCGGGATACCACGCAAACTGAAAACCGAAAAGGCTGAATGACAAGTCTAGAAAAAATCGCATCCTTGAAAATCACAAGGGTGCGGCACACGAACGTTCAAGATCTTTCAAAGCCCGGTGTATCTGCAATCGTTTGATTGAAGTTATAGTGCGATCAGGGCTTTTCATCGAGTCGCAAAATAAAATCTCGCCTGGTAGCATCCTCAACAAACGCCGCGTAAACGCTGGTTTCATCAAGGGTTTTCAAGTCCTGTTGGTTGAATCCCAATTCGTCAACCAATACCCGGCGCTCGTTCGACAGTAACGACTTTGTCTGGATGGGATTGTCATCCCCAAGAACGATCTTCAGGTTTTGCGCTCGAAAATATCCGGCGGGGTGATCGGACCTGCGCACGATGGCGCCAGTAAACCAATTGGATGTGGGACAGCATTCGACGACAATTCCTCGATCGCGCACCCATTGTAAAGATTCATCGTCCTCCGCGAGGTGGGTGCCATGTCCGATGCGGCTGACTCCGAAACGCTTGACGGCTTCCCGCGCAGCCGAGCCGGGCGCTGCCTCGGCGGCATGACAAGTCAGCCCGAGACCCGCCGCGCGAGCGATCGCGAATGGTTTTTCATATTGCGACAGATCGTTGAAGAGCGACTCGTCACCGGCCAGATCGAACCCAACGACTCCTTCGCCGGCAAATCGGGATGCCGCGCGGGCGACTTCAATGTTCGTTTCCGTGTCATGGTGGCGTAAAGCCGCAATCACCACACCTGCATGAATTTTGGTGCGATTCATTCCTTCGGCAATTCCATCGCATACCGCGGCCATCACCGAGTCCATATCGAATCCCAAATGCACGTGAGTCGCCGGGCCGAAGCGAAGCTCCAGATAATCGGTCCCATCCGCGGCGGCATCTTCCACGGCTTCGCAGGCAATTCGAGCGATGTGCGCGGGAGACCGGAAGAATGGATAGGTAGCCGCAACCTTGGACAAATAGACCGTAAGATTGGAAGGGCCATCCAGCTGTAGAGCCTTTTCCCATCCACCTTCGGGCGGTGACACGCCGGCTTCGGCTGCGAGAGCAGCCGCGGTAGAGGGCCGTAGACGTCCTTCGAGATGACTATGCAGGTTCAGTTTCATCAGAGGTCGAGGCTCACCGCGGTCTCCAGCGCCGCTTCTATGCTGCGCATCCAGCCATTCTTCAATGCTTCGTGAACATTGTCGTAGAGGCTGGCTCCGGAGACGAGGTTGCTCGAACACGAACAAATCATCCCGGCACGCAGCCCGCGCAAGCGCGCGACCACGTACAGCGCGGATGCTTCCATTTCGACATTCAGAATCCCCAGCGAATTCAGCTGGCTGATCCAGGCCGGAGTTTCCGCATAAAAAGCATCGTCGGAGACGGAGATACCCGTGTGAACGGCAAACGTTTTTTCTCTTGCGGCGATTTGACGCGCGAGGCGGTCCAGTTCGAGGGTGATGCGCAGATCGGGCACGGCGGGATACCCGGCGTGCGCATAAGCGGCGGTCGTTCCGTCGTTTCGCAGCGACCCTTCGCTGACGAGCAGGTCGCCGGGTTTTACCTGGGGCTGAAGTCCGGCTGAACTTCCTACTCGGATAAAGGATCGAACGCCGACTCTGGCCAGTTCCTCGACAGCAATCGCTGTGGACGGGCAGCCCATTCCAGTTGAGGTTGCCGTGATCTTTTTGCCCTTGTACATTCCGGTCATAGTCCGGTGCTCTCGGTTATGCGCTATTTCGGAGACATCGGTGAGGAATTCCGCAATTAAAGGAACGCGGAACGGGTCGCCAGGCAGCAACGCGACGGTCGACACCTCTCCCCGTGCGACGCCGATATGAAATTGTCTTTCGCCGAGACCGACAGCACTTTTGTCGACGAGGCCTTTGTTTTTCGGATCGGTCATCCTTGATTCTCCTGATTTTTCTTCTAGCTCTAAACTGTAGGGGCACGACATGTCGTGCCCCTACGGCGGCGGCCTTCTGCTGAGACTGTACTAAATTTTTTCTTCGTGTTGGCCGGCTGCTCCTCGAACCCACAGGGAGGCGAACAACGCCATTCCCACGATCGCTACGGAAATCCACATCGCCTCTTGATATCCGGCATAGGTGCCCGAGGCGACGACTGGAGCGACAATGGCAATGCCGAGTCCCGCTCCGATTTGAAAACACGCGCCATTCAATCCGGGGAGCGCTCCCGGAGCATCTGCAGGCGAGAGTATGACTCCGAGGCCATTGATGGTGGTGAGCGCCAGTCCGTTGTAAAAGACGCCGAGCAGGCTGAAGGCTCCAAATACGACCCATCTATGATCGAGCAGTATGGTGGAAGCGAGCAACGCAACGATGCTCAACGACAATCCACACCACATGATTACACGCCATCCCACTCGTGGGGCGAGCCAACCGGTGATCGGCGCCGCCAGAACGCCGATGGCGGCCGCGGGCGAGAGAAACATCAGTGCGGATGCAGTGGCCGACATTCCGTAGCCGACGCGGTGATCCTGACTAAAAACGACGACTGTAAAGTTGATGGCCGCGAATACCCCGGTAAGAGTTGCGAGCGTCGTGGCGACAATCGGCCATATCTGACGCGACTTCAAATGCGTTGTGCTGATGAGCGGATGAGTGCGGTGCTTCTCGATCAACCAGAATGTCACGAAGCATGCGAGGGCTACTGCGAGTAGAGAAGCAGCCGCGAGGTTCGCCCATCCGTGCGAACCTCCGCGAGCCACTCCCAAATTGACGAGAATCAAAGCTGCAGACAGGGCTGCCGCGCCCGGCCAGTCCATGCTGCCCGGTGAAGAGGCGGTGGACTCCGGCACATAAAGCACTGACAAGGAGATCGCGATAATGCCGATGACCAGGATTGCGAAAAAAATCGATCGGAAGCCCCAATGGTCGGAGAGCATGCCCCCGAAAAACTGGTCGGCCCCGCCGACTCCACAACTGATCGCGGTCACGAGTCCCAGCGCGGGGCCAAACTGTTTGGGCGTCAAAATATCGCGGAGGATCAGGTAGGTGATCTGAAACACCGAGCCAGATGCCCCCTGCAGAAGGCGCCCTATATAGAGGGTTTGAACATTGGGCGCCAGCATCGCCACAACGGTTCCCACGGACATTGCAACAAGCGAGTAGATCAGAATTCTTCTCCGTCCGGCATGGTCGCTGTATCGGGTCAGAACGATTCCAGCAATTCCACCGACCAGGAAGAACAAAGTCTGCGAGATGCCGACCAGAGACGGTGTCGTGCCTAGCGCGCGTGCCATCTCCGGTACTGCGGGAGCTACCATCGATGCGTTTAATTGGAAGGCGACTACGCCGAAAAGCAGCGCGGTCAGCGTGGCCGATATCTTAGTGGCAGCCGCAGGGATGAGTGCCTCCGCCGTGCTCTCGTCCGGTTTGCCCGCGGTTATCGGCATGAATGAGTCGCTCGATCATAACAGGGTATGCTAGGCGCCCCACTCCCAGAAAGAATCGCACCCTTGAGAGACTCAAGACTGCGGCGCCCTAGACAACTCCAATAATGGAACGCGTGGCAACCGGATGGAATTTAAGTTCAGTATTTCCCGGCCTTTTTTAGCGCGGCACTGATTGTCGCGAGTGGCAGCAGCAGGGATAACGGCGCGTCCAGCAGCGGGACAGCGCCATATCCTCCGTACCACCTTGCTACCTTTTCATTTTTGGCGTCGATGACCAGCACGACGCCGCCCACCTCCGCCGAGGCCAGGAGGCAGCGTCTGCCCGCCGCAAGTAGAAGTTGTCCGCCAATTCCCTTTCCTTGGACTCTGAGATCCACGGCCAGCCGCGCCAAGCGGAATCCGGGCACGTCATGGCGAGCCAGCCCGCGCCGTATGATCTCCGGCGTCTTGGAATAATCAACCGAAGCAGGGCACAGACTATAGAAGCCGAGAACGGTTCTCTTGTCGGCATCGTCAATCGCCAGGAAGGTTTTTGCGCCGCCCAATTCGTGGCTCTTGCGGGCATAACGGCGCAGGAATTCATTCAAAGCTTCTTCGCCGCAGTCGAACGATTCCCGATCGTGTTTCTTGTTGATCGGCTCTTCGTGCCACGCAGTCACGATCACGCCCGCGGCTTTGGCAAGGCGCGAGCGGCTGCCAGCAATTTCCTGTTCGGCGCAGGCGGGTTCTCGAGCAGGTCCAAAACGCGCAAGCTATCCCTTTTGGAGAGCTGAATGTGATCCGCCTCCTCGATGACGGCCTTGGCGGCGCGCAAGGCGTGATGAAGGACGAAATCCGTCAGATCGGTGTGCTTCAGCGCCACTGCGCGCAAGAGAAGGGCTTTTTCCTTCGGCCGGATCCGCAGGGACATCCGGCTGTTGTCTTCCACCGCGATTCTAGGCATGGCGACGACTCCCATAAATTATGTACACTTTCAAATGGTACATGACGGCAAGACCATAGTCAATTTTTGTGCGTATTGATTACGTACACTATCCGTTTGGCCGCGGGAAGCAACGTCCTTAAAGTTGGGGGACCTTTCATGGACTGGGTTGAAAGGAATGTGCGCCGAGAAAAAAACCGCACCCTTGAAAATCGCAAGGGTGCGGCACCCGAACTACTTCAAATCAATTGCGACTAGAGGCTCTTAGTCGAGCGGTTCGATCTTGACGATCGCGGCGCCGTGGTTGCTGCCCGTCCAGATGGTGGCCGGTGTCGTGGAATCGTCGGCGAAGACGCGGCGCATGTTGGTGTCGCGCGGCATGAGATATTCGGTGTCCTGACCGGTCTTGGGATCGATCTTCGCAAGGCGGTCGGTGGTCATGCCTCCGGTATACAGGTTTCCGCTCTTGTCCCACGTGACGTAGTACGGTCCGGACCACGGAATCGACAGAGGCCATTCCGTAATTTTCTTCGTCTCGGGATCGAGCATTCCAATCCGGTTGGCCTGATATTCACCGAAGAAGCCGCGGTCCTGGGCATCCGTGCGAATGCGGCGAGGACGGGAATTCGCGGTCGGCGTCTGGAACCAATCGACTTTTCCAGTCTTGGCATCGATGCGGCCGATATAGTCGGTCGCGAAGTCCGTGATGTAGAGATTATTGTGCGAGTCGGAATCGATTCCGTAGATCGTGCCGCGGCGGCTGTCAGGCAGCTGCTTCATGGGCTCGAAGCGCTCGTAGTTGCCCGTCTTGACGTCCAGCCGGAAAATGTCATAGTGCCCGGCGCTGTCTGTCCAGATTTTTCCGTCCACGTCATAGCGCATGCCGAGCATGTTGGGCTGGGCCGCGTCATCGTTCCATTGCGCGGGCAGGCTGTAAGTTTTGATCGTCTCCGTCTTTCGGTCGAATTTGGCGAGCGCGCCTTGATACATCATGCCCGCCCACATATCGCCGGACTTGTCCTCTTCAATGTCAAGCAAGCCCTCCGGATACCCCTGCTTGAGCTTTGGCACGGGAAATTCCTTGAGCGCGCCGGTCTTGGGATCGAGTTCACCGAGGAACATTTCGCCGAAGTCGGTGTACCAGACCATGCCGTGTTCATCGACGATTACGTCATGCGGCTCGATCGTGGGGCGCGGGAGATCGTATTCGGTGATGATTACGTGCGTGGCTTTGCCCGTGGGGCGCGGGAGGGTCTTGAGGTGATATTCCCACTGCGCCACCGAACTCAGATTGACCGACGAGAGAAATTCGGCGTTCTTGCGGTACTGCTCGGGATCTCCGCCTCGATTCTGTTCGACGCGCCGCTGCGGTTTGATCGGCTGGCTCACCTGCGCGTAGCCCATCATTCGGGTGATCACCTGCGTGAATTCGTCGGCATCATGCGTCGACGTGACGATGCGCTGTAGCGTGTGGCAGCTTACGCAGTTCATCAGAAAATCTTTCTGTTCGTCCGTGCCGGGCATGCTCATGATCCATTCCGCATTGGTCATCTGCGGGATCATGTTTTTTGCCTTGACGAGCTTGAGATCCTCGGTCGTCGTTTTCTGCGCGGCAAGATCGGCGGTTGCGGGAGCTTCGAGGTTGTAGCCGACCGCGCGAATCTTGAGCGTATAATGGCCGGGCTCCAGGCGGCTTGCCGGAAAACTGAAATGCCCTTTGTTATCGCTGATCACGCTGACCGTGATCGTCGATCCATCCTTCTTGGCGCTGACCACAACGCCTTCCATCGGGCCTTCCTCTTGCGAGGAAATTTGTCCGGCGAGCGCCGCCGGACCCAGCGGGTCCGCAGCGGCAGGGGCGGGCTTGGGCGCCGCTTGAATGACGGCGAATCCCATGCTCATTGCCGCAATCAGAACGAAAAATCTTGTTCGCATTGTTCCCTCTCTAGCTGAGAATTCGCCAACGTGCACGCAGCCCCTCGCTAATGACAACTTCAAGCATTGCTGTCAGTTATTGAAGACGCGATACGAGTAACTCCTGAACAACCATTTCGGTTTTCCGGCTAAACAGCAATATACACCAAACCACATGCTCAGGGAACGGGGTGGCGCTGTTTTCGTCCGCAGGAGCCACGAAGCAAAGCTACTCTTGGCTATGCGTTTTTCTCTTTTTGCGCAGAGCCATGAACGGTCAACGATCGAAAAACGCCCGCACTTGGCCGTGCATCGAATGTAAGTGCGCAAAAACCACACAGCTCCGCCGCGGCGGATGGCTGTGCTACATGCCGATGCCGGTGGTGCGCTACAATGGCGTGTGACTTCTTGACATATGGCGGACTCTCCTCCCACTACGGTTGATGTTGCATCTGCGGCGAATCCCGCGCCCGGGCAAGGCCGGGCCGCCGGGACGTTCCGCGCGCTCAAGCATCGCAATTTCCAACTATTTTTCAGCGGGCAGATTATTTCCCTGGTCGGGACCTGGATGCAAACGGTCGCGCAGGCTTGGCTCATTTACCGGATGACTGGTTCGGGGGAGCTCCTTGGTGTGTTGGGATTCGTAGGCCAGTTTCCAATCTTCCTGCTCTCGCCGCTGGCAGGGCTCGCAGCGGACCGGTGGCCGCGGCAGCGCGTAGTGATCGCGACGCAATCCGCTTCGATGCTGCTGGCGTTCATCCTGGCGGCGCTGACGATGACCGGACGGATTACCGTGTGGGAAATCATTGTCCTGGCAACGGTGCTGGGCATCGTGAACGCATTCGATGTGCCGGCGCGGCAATCGTTTCTAATCGAGATGGTGGGTCGTGAGGACTTGCTGAATGCGATAGCGCTCAACTCCTCGATGTTCAACGGCGCGCGCGTGGCGGGGCCTGCGATTGCCGGCATCCTGGTGGCGGTGGTCGGCGAGGGCTGGTGCTTTCTGCTCAATGGCATCAGCTATCTCGCCGTGATCGCGGGCCTGTTCCTGATGCGCATTGAAAAATTGAAACCGGTGCACGACGGCGCCGCGCCGCTGGAGAAACTGCGCGAGGGATTCCGATTCGCGCGGCATACGAAACCGATTCGAGCGCTGCTCGTGCTCGTGGCCATCGTGAGCTTCATGGCGCTGCCTTACACCGTGCTGATGCCGATTTTCGCCGTCAAGATTCTGCACGGCGGGGCTTCGGCCTACGGCACCTTGATGGGCGCGGTGGGAGTGGGAGCGATGTTCGGCGCACTGGCGCTGGCGATGCGCGCCGAATTGCGCGGCTTGGGAAAGGTCGTGGCGTATTCGGCGACGGGGCTGGGAGCTTCTCTGGTGCTGTTCAGCGGGTCGCACTGGTATTGGATCTCGTTCACGATTCTGGTCCTTTCCGGATTCACGATGATGATGCAGTTTACCGCCACCAACACGCTCATTCAGGCGATGGTGCCGGACCAGCTTCGCGGACGCGTGATGTCGCTGTATTCGATGATGTTTCTGGGCATGTCGCCTCTCGGGTCGCTTCTCGCCGGCGCGGTGGCGGATCGCATCGGAGCGCCGATAACCGTTGCGATTGGCGGCCTCGCCAGTTGCCTCGGCGGGCTGGCCTTTGCGCGCAAGTGGCCCGCCATGCGCGGCCCGGCGCGCGACCTCATCGCCGCGCAAGGCATGATGGCGCCCGCGCCGCAGCCGGACGAATCAGCACCGTCCTCGTAGGAAAAGCACAGGAAGAGGTATTTCGGCCGGGAGATGGAGGGCGAGCGTGAAGGCGTCACTGTTTACAGTGCAGTACATCCGCCGGATTCTCATTGAGGCCGGAAAACGAACAACTATGCGCCGACGGCACGAGCGGCGCGAGTCCATAGGACCTGAGTAGTTCTCTTCGATCCCGTTAAAACGAGATAGTGACTGCGATCCCGATGCCGGGGTACATGCGGTCATATAGGTAGTACCCGTCGCCGGTGTAATCGAGATATACGTCGTCGGTTTCGTACCACGTCGGAGGCCATGAATCCGGCCACGGGTCGACGAACGTAACCCAATAGCCGTCATACTGGAAGCGAGGATACCCGCCTACGAAGAGCAGCGGAAGGCGGCTAATCCGGAAGAAATGGTTTCCCCCGAAGTAGAGCTTGAAGCGGTCGTCAGGAATTCGGTAACCGGTATAGCCGCCGCGTTGCTGCCAGGTGCGGTGGTCGGTACTCCACGAAGTGGCGCGAGACTGAGTGAAACCGCTACGCACCTGCCCCTGGTGTTGTGGGACGCCGCTAGGGTGGACGCCGCCATGGGTAGGTTCGGTGGGCTTGACGCCGGCATGGTAGACGCCGCCGTAGGCCTGCTGCGGCCGTGAAGCAGGTTTATTTGCAGGCTGCTGTTGCTGTACGGGTTTCGCCTGCTGATGTTGCTGCCCCTGTTGCGGTTGTTGCGCTGGTCTACTTGCCGGCTGCTGACGCGGTTGCTCCGCGGGTTTCGCTTGCTGATGTTGTTCCCCTTGTTGCGGCTTGTTCTGTTCTTTTCCCTGTTGTTCCTGCTGCTCGCGCTGCGCGTAGGCAGGTGCAATGGTTCCGAGGAGTAAAACCAGGGCCCCCGCGCTGATGGTGAATTTCCTAAGCATATGTCTCTCCTTTTGAAAATATAGAAGGGAATCATTCAGCATTTGCCTGTTCGTTTGCTCCGATGAAAATGTCCACTCTACTTCCGGTGAACTACCGGCGAGACTGCTCGTGCTGTGTGTTTGGCCAGGCGGCCCAGCCATTCGTTTCCGCTTGCCTGTCCGCTATGCCGGCATGATACCACTCCCGTAGATCAACACCGAGTTAACGAAACGGGTTCGCGGGCGTGCGCTATTGATTCGCTGCTTCTGGTTGGGCGTTCATTTGAAGAACGATTCTCTCGCAGCCGCATCACAGCCGGCAACGCAAGTCCCCGCGCCGAGCAGCAGCGAGTTGGGTGGGAACATCATTTTGGGCGCGCCGGTCGCGACTCCGTAAACAAAAAACTACTTCGAGTGGCCCTGGCCCACTGAAAACGAGACGTGGACTAGCTGCCTAAGGCCACCCACCCTCGCAAACCTGGCAACAATGGCGCACCTGCGCCCCGCAAATTTACCTCGCGTGTGGCGGTGTACTAATTTTTTTATAGCGAAATCAATATATCTATAGTTATCAAATCAGGTTTGGAAGCCCCGTTCTGGCCGTAGGGAGGGCGGAGATTTTCGTCGGGATCCTTGACCTTGGACACTGTGCCGTTGTCTTCCAAAAGCGGAAGGAAATGCCGAGAGGATGCAAGAATTGCATGGGTTCAGTACCAAGTACGGGACACCCGCGAATTGGCCATGAGCACACTAATTTCTTGAAATTCAATCACTTATCGCTCCGATCTTTTCAACGGAAAGCTGGTAGTATCCGTGCCTTTGTTCCAGGTGCCAGTCCCTGCGAAATGGATCAAAGGGGGGAATTCTATGGGCGTCATCAACCCGATGTTGCACCACAATGAGAGTGAGTGGTCCTCGGATCGGCCGGTAGCCATTGAGTCCGATCATCGAGGTCAGTCCAAAACGCTTTGGGTGTTGGTTGTGCTGCTTGCCGCTGCTTTCGGGGCGCTGGCCTACTACGGCAACCTCGTAGTCAAGAATCAGAATGCCCATATCACGCAGCTGTTTGGAAGCCAAGGCACGCTGACCATGCTCGGCCAGCGCGCGGACGCCGCCGAGAGCAAATTGCACGATCTAGCGGGCGATTGGCAAGGCATGGGGCAACGCGTGACCAACCTGGAAGGCAGAGTTACGGCCGATGCCAGGCAAACTCGCCTGTACGCCGAGAAGCTGACTCAGCAGTTGCACCAGCAAATTACGGCGGAAATGGACGCGCGCACTTCGACTCTCGATGCCCGGCTGCGTCAAGTGGAATCCGAACAGGCGGATCAGCGCGCGCAGATGGCGCGGGTCGAGGCGAATCTCAAGCAGGATATTTCGGCCGTCCGCGACGAGAATGGCCGCGATCTTTCCGGCGTGCGCCAACAGGAAGAATCCAACGCGCGCGACGTTAGCGCCATTTCGCAGAAGCTCGACCACCGGCGGATCGATTTTGAAATCGCGAAAGGGCAGAACCGCGAGCTGGCTCCCGGCATCACCCTGCAACTCCGCGGAACGAACGTTTCGCATCGGCGCTACCATGGCGCGCTAACGCTGGCACAGGCCCACCGGACGGTGTGGTTGCGGGATCAAAGCGCGGATGAACCGGTGCGTTTCCTTCACAAAGACGGCGAAGAGCCGTATGAACTGGTGGTCACCGACGTGACCAAGAAGGCGGTGGCCGGTTATCTGTTGACTCCTGTCAAACCCGACGCCGCAACCGGCGCGTTGGTCGGCCAGCGTACGCAAGTCGACAGTTCGGCACAAGAATAACGATCCACGTTGCTCGACCTAGACAGTAACAGTGCCGACTCCGAGTGCATCATCGTTGCTTGAGCCAAATTAATTTACAGGTGGAAGAGCCTCGCTGCATTCCCTCTCAAGATCCGGTCGTAGTCCACCGCGGGAAGATTCAGTTGGTCGACCAGCGTGTGCGGGTATTCTATAGCCTGGCCGTTAGCACCAAAGGCGTTATCTGTCCCGATCACCACGCGATCGGATCCGACATAGTTGATCAGGAAACGCAGGATTTCTGGATCGTATGTGAGTACGTCGTAATGAAATCGCCTGGCATAATTCTTGAACGGCTGTTGCAGCTTGACCTTTCTTACGGCCAACCCGTGATCCACGCGCCCAAATATATATGGGAAGCATCCTCCGGAATGAGGCAGGACGATTTCCAGATTCGGAAATCTGTCCAATGTCCCACTGACAATAAACTTTGCCGCAGTGGTGGCAGTTTCAAATGTGAAGCCGAGAGTGTTGCTAAATCCTCCCACATCCGAATCGTGGTCCGCTAGTCTTGCTCTTCCTCCGTAGTAGTTCGCCTCTTCATCCAGTGGGTGGAACAGAATCGGATATCCCAGTTCCTCGACTCTTGCCAAAAACGGGAGGTAAGCAGGTTCAAAGAGGTAGTCGCGCGATGCGATGGAGTTCGGCAAATGAACGGCGCGCATGCCGGGCTTGCCTGCCACGCGATTCAGTTCCGCAAGAGCGAGCACAGGGTCCGCGGCAAACACCTCGATGCCCGCAATAAAACGGTCGGGATGTGCTTTGTGTGCATCGATGGCTTCATCGTTGCAAATTTGAGCGATCTGCACTCCCTCTTCCGGCTTGACCATTCCCCACGGCATGCCTCCGTTCAGGGTCAAAACGAGCATTTGAACTCCACGCATGTCCATCCATTTGATCCTTCTCTCCATGTCATAGTTCACCGGATCGTATGGTCGTTTGTCCCCCGCGGCGAGCAATGCTTTCATGTATCGCGGCGGCGCCCAGTGGCAATGGCAATCGATCGAAACAGGTTTGGCGGTTGCTTTTTGAGGAACAGCCCAAGGCTCGGCGGAGAGTGTCTGCGCGGCCTGAGCCGATGCCTCACGAACGTTCAGAGACGTCATCGTTGTCGCGCTTACAGCCCCTACAGCAGCGCCTAGTTTAATGAAGTCGCGGCGCCCGATTTTGGTCTCTCGCGCTCCGCCTTTGAAACGCTTCATAGTGGTTCTCCTTCTTGACTTGGGGTGAGGATCCCGGCAGTCTCGGAGAGCCTGCCCAGAGAGCCACTACACTCAAGCGGTCTTCGGATGATGATGCCCGCAGAGGTTACCACGGGCCGATGGCATGATGCCAAGCACCGCCGAGAACGGATCACCCTGGCCAAGATGTGCTACGAATTTACTACGGTGCATCATTTTAAGGCAGGGAGATATTCCCCTCATTTCGCACGAATGTTATAAAATCAATCGCTTACAAGTGTCGGGCCTGTAGCTCAGCTGGTTAGAGTAGCGGACTTATAATCCCCTAGTCAGTCCCCGCCTCGTTGGGTTATCAATAGACTTACAAAGGGGGCAATAGGCTTGAATGGGGACATTGGGGTGTATTTGGCGGAGTTTCGGATACAGTGCGGATACACTGCGGGGACAAGAGGCACCGCCCCTGAAAGGTAATTTCCCCGAATCTCATATGGCTCCTCCTTCTTGAACTCTTGTCCTACGCCGAATCAGGATAATTTTCGCGCAGATGTTCTAGTAATTCGTCGCCCGCTATTCCTACCAAGCTTCCGAGCCTAGCCAAATCGCTTACAGGCTTTGCCCCGATCATAATGTGTCCTTGATTTTTCGCAGCACTGTAGCTGGCTGATAATTTAGCGTCTACGTGCGCCCCACCTTCTTTGTTAGCCAACGAAAGGACTATATCCTGGTTCGAAATTTCGTTTGTGCCGCTGTCCCAACAAGTGCCGAACCACCATCTGTGCATAGACACCCTTGAGGCCGGATTTGTGTCGCCTTGATACCGGGTAAAAGTTGAAGCTTGAGTTGCTGCGCCTCCCACCCGGAGAGACACGTTAATCGGGATAGCTATGCTCATTGTTTGGACGCCTGAAGGTAACGTTTGTGGCCGTGCCGCAATTAATGGGCGAAAGCGTATAGGTTTGCTTAGATAGTCGGCATCAATTTCCCGCAGCAAAGCGGTTGAACGACGCGTGTGGTGGACTAAAATCCGAATCGGCATACAAATATCCAATGCTGCGGCCTCCAGCGCAACTGCGTCACTTGACAGGTCGCGGCTGTAAAATCTATCCAATGCGCCCTCCAACCTATGGCGCACAACAGGCAGCTTTGCAATTGCTTCGTCGTAAGTCAATTTTGCAATTATATCACTCGCATCAACATGTCCTGGTCGCGTACAAAGCGCCATGAAGGGCAGTGATACTTAGTGCTTACCCATGAAACAGTGAAAGATGTGCCAGAGCGCCGAGGCACAAAGAAACGAACGAATATATATATTCTCCGCAGCTTCCAGAGCGCGGAGCGCCACTCTTTCAAAGTTATCAATCAATTGTATTGCTTTTTTACTGAGCGAAACCTTGTCCGGCATTTGGACACTCCTATAGAAGTGTCATCTGCCGGATTCCGTTTGCTCAGCCTGAGCCCAGGCCCGTTCCGCGTCCTTGCCTCTCCTGCTTTTGCGTTCGCGACACGATGCAATGAAGCGGTCTACTCGCTCGGGTTCGGTGGTCGGCGGTAATTCTCGCCGCCATCTTGAGGCACGGTCTACTTCGGGCTGTACCCTTCGGGACGGCACTGGAGAGTACCGCCGTAGGCATATCTACTAGGAATCCTTGCAGTCATTGGTATCCTTCTGGCTGACGCGACTGTCAACAATCCCACACGGACACTACTCCAGGAATTTAATCCAGACGGACGGAATTGCGATTTAACCTTCGCGCTCTCTGTCAAACACTTCCCGGCCCTCGGCTTTCCGCGTTCTTCCGTTTCTCGCCATCTTCTAAACGACAACTCAGGGTTGTGGCTACTCTTCTTTTACACTTCACGAAGCGGGCGATTTTTTGGCAAACGCTTCCAACATCTTGAGTTGGACATAAATTGATAAGAGCTGGCTAGACAGTCTGTATCTAGAATTGACTTTTTCGATGATTCCGTCTTTCTGTAGCGGTTTGAGATACTGGTGAAGGTTAGGAATCTTTAGCTTCTTCGTAAGTTCGGTTGCAGTTCTTGGGCTTGTGAAGTATTGCGAGAGTTCATCAACTATTTTTTGTTTCTGTTTTCCCTCGACCGACTTGTACAGTTTTCCAAAGAACATGCGTTCAAACTGCACCAGACTCTTGATAAGCCCGTTGTTTACATCGTGTGTCGTAATGATTTCATCTGTATCCGCCTCAAAGGCGTCATAGCCTAGCTGATGAAGAAAATATGGAAATCCGCCAGACCAAGAAGCGACGGTTCGCGCTGCATCTGACTCTATAGTTTTCCCCGAGTCCTCTAGGCATTTCTGGATGATCGATAGGGACTCTTCTGTCGTCAGTCGCGTGAGTTCCACGTATGAAAAAACTCGTGGAGCGGAGGGATCATCGGCGGAAATGTCCACGGGCACATTCGGGAGACCTATCACTGTAAACATAGCATTCCTGTATCCATCCACGGCCCAGGCCTCAGATACAACTTTGAAGAATGAGCCTGACCCTTCAAAAGTTCTAAGATTATGGATTTCATCGACAATCAGGAGAATGCCGTTGTATGCCGCCTTCAATTCGTCCCACGCTTTTTCAATGGCTTTTTCAAAATCGCCATACAGGCGGGACTGCGCTTCCTCGGTTTCGCCGGGGTCCACCTTCAATTCGCCAATTCCCGGAACATGGATAGCAAAATGTAGCTTCAGGCCCTTGAGTTTTTCGATACAAGATTGGGCAATCCCCTTGTCAATGTTTGCAAGAAGCTTGGATGTCAGTCCGCGACAAACATCAACGAGAGATTGATCCCGTTCAACCGTGTAATAAGCAGTCGCAAACTTGAAGTCAGTTTCGAGAGTTTCATTTGGTTCCTCAGCAATCCAACGTGTGTAAGTGGCCAAGGAAGTTTTCCCGATCCCACGCTCGCCCGTGAGCAAGATGTGTTGCGTTTTTCCGTGCCGGGTTTGGTTCAAGGCTGCCTGAATCTTTGTAATTTCACTCAAGCGCCCGGCGAAATAGCGCGGATCAATGGGCGCGTTCGGAGTAAAGGGGTTAGATGGGATAGCCATGACTTGCGTATATTTCCCGTATATATCGATATATATTGGTATTAGTATCTCAACGCAGCATATTTACAAAGCTCTTCTTTCGCACTCATCGTGGCGGGTGGCCCGCCCTTCCGCGTTTTTCTCTTGACAGCATCTTGCGCATGAATGATACGACTCCAGTACGTCAACGCCGAGGGACTGGTTTAGCTTTTCCGGGTGGCCGACCCTTTCGGTTTTAAAGGGTCGGGGTTTTGACTTCACCTTCGTCCCATGGGCAACAAACTCATTCGCCGATGCGGTGAGTATCGTTTTCGCTTATAGTTACGGTGCGGGCCTGTAGCTCAGCTGGTTAGAGCAGCGGACTCATAATCCGTCGGTCCCAGGTTCAAATCCTGGCGGGCCCACCAATTCTAGAAATTGGATTTTGGAAGTTAGGGGCTAGACGTTAAGACGCCCGCCGCGAGTTCCAAGATCGTCCACCAGGGCCTACCAATCGAGTTGCATCTGCCGAAGATACAACTGGCTATTTTGTTCGTCACGGGCGCGGTCAACTTCGCAATTTTCGGAAAAAATTCCGCAGGTCTTCCACGAGCAATTGCGGCTGTTCCCAGCAGGCGAAATGTCCGCCTCGCGGCATTCTTGTGTACTGCGTTAAATTGAAATTTCGCGCGACCACGCTTTGGGGAGGATCCAAAGTCGGCAACTCGCGGGGGAAAGAAGCGAAGCCGGTCGGCACATTCACTTTTCCGGTGAGATTGGAAGGTTCGTCCACCCTGCCACGATAAAACCACACGGAAGAACCGATCGTGTCCGTGACCAGGTAAATCATGATATTCGTGAGGACCTGGTCTTTCGTGAAGACGGGCTCGAGATCATTCGGCGAATCGCTCCAGATTTTCAGCTTTTCGGCGATCCATGCAGCCGTGCCGAGCGGGTTGTCCGTGAGAGCGAACGCGACGGTCTCGGGCTTGTGCTGTTGTTCGTTGTAGTAGTCCCTTTCCACGGCGACGAACGCGTTGACAGTGCGCACCCACTCGCGCTCCTGCTGCGTCTGTTCCGCTTCGGGAGGCGGCGGAACCCCCACACCGTTGAAGTGGATGCCCAGAAGCGAATCTGGAAATTGATGCGCCAATTGATTCGTGACGCCGTTTCCGACGTCCCCGCCTTGTGCGCCGTATTTCGCGTAACCGAGGACCTCGGTCATGAGCCGGTTCCAGAGCGTCGCCGTCGTTGTCAGGCCGATTGGTTTGCCTTTGGGCTTCGACGAAAAGCCAAAGCCCGGCACGGAGGGGACAACCACGTCGAATGCATCATTCGGGGAGCCGCCAAAACGCGCGGGATCGGCGAGTGGTCCGATTGCTTCAAGGAACTCGAAGACAGAGCCCGGCCAGCCGTGCGTAAGGATCAAGGGAACCGGCTTCGGCCCGCGTCCCTTCGCGTGATAAAAGTGAATATCGAAATCGCTGACTCGCGCGAGAAACTGCGGGTAGCGGTTTAGATTTGCTTCCGCTTTCCGCCAGTTAAACTGCGTGGTCCAGTACTCGGCCAAGGCTTTCATGTAATCCCAGTTGGCGCCGTAGCGCCAGTCGTTCGTCTCCAGCCGGTCGGGCCAGCGCGTCTCACGCACGCGTTTGAGAATTCTGTCGATGGTTGCCTGCGGAATGTCCACGCGAAAGGGCCGTGGCGCGGCGCCGTGAACTTGCGCATCGGCGGGAGTTTCCGCCAGCAAGGGAAGGCTGCCCGCGGCAAGAAACGTTTCCAGCAACGCACGTCGCGATAGTTGGGGCATTGAGTCGAATTCCATGTTCAGCTCCTTGCGATGATGTATGGAAAGTCGATTTTTCCAACAATACTAGCTTAGAAACGTTTGCTCGCCGTTATGAATGTTTGGCCGAGTTTGGATTGAGGGGAAAGCACTTCGCGCGGGCTAAATGATTCTTCAAGTTTCACGAATTGGCGCGCGCTGAGCAATCAAAATTATTTGACACGACTTGCCCCGTGTGGTTACCTAAACTCAGGCAAAATTCCGCCAATCAGAGAATTATCCGTGCAAACTGGGTTTCGGTGAACCCAGCATTTTTGGTTTGTGAGGTGTCCGATGAAGTTCAAGCTAGCGATTCTATTCGCTGTGATTTTCAGCTTCCTGATGGTGTCCGCCCCGCTGCTTGCGCACCACGGGAATTCGGCCTACGACATGTCGAAAACGGTCCCCATGAAAGCGACCGTTACGAAGTTCGAGTACAGCAACCCCCATACGCAGGTCTATTTCGATGTCACCGACGACAAAGGCGAGGTCGAGCACTGGGTCGCCGAGACGACCAATCCGGCCATGCTGAACAGGGTCGGGTGGAGCAGAGATAGCCTGAAGCCCGGGGACCAGGTCACGCTGTTCGTCAATCCCAACAAAGTTGGGGCCAAGATCACCTTTCTCCAGAAGGTTGTGTTCTCTGACGGCAAGGAATTGTCGACGGCAAAAGCGTTTTAGCCCTTCAGCTGCCTAGACGAGAGTGCAATCGCCTTCAGGAGGTGCGCGTGAGCGACGCACGCCTGATGAGATTATTTCCCATGGGCGCTGATCATTCAGGGGATCTTCAGATTGAGACGAATTCACACGCCGGCATTTCGTAATGACTCGAGGAGTTTAAGATGCATCACCGGTTGACGATTTCTTTAGGTGTGCTTGTCGCTGCAATTGCTTTCTCGCCGATCGCGTTTGCTCAGACAAGCCAGCCATCGGAAACAAAAAAGGCGCCAGCCGCAAGCTCTTCGCCGGCAAAGGGCCTCTCGCACGATCTCTCCGGAGTCTGGATGCAATATGATGACGGCACCGCACCGGGATTCGCCCGCATGAATGGCGTAGACGATCGTACGCGTCCGCCGCTGACTCCCTGGGGACAGAAAATGTTCGATGCCGCCAAGCCGCTTATGGGACCACGTGCCGTGGGAGGCCAGGAAGATAGCGCCGCCCTGCACTGCGATCCGAGCGGTCCGCCGCAACTTCTCATTCTTCCCAATCCATGGGAGATCGTTCAAATTCCGGGCAGGACGTTCATGTTTTTCGAGGAGTATCACATTTGGCGGACCATCTGGACCGACGGGCGGCCGCTGCCAAAGGATTCCGATCCCAGCTGGCTCGGGTATTCGGTCGGCCACTGGGAGGGCGACACTTTCGTAGTCGAGACAGCCGGTTTTAACGACAAAGTGTGGGCCGATCTCTCCGGCAACCCGCGGAGCGAAAAGATGCACCTGACGGAGCGCTACCGGCGATTGAATCACGACACCCTGGAACAGCAGATCATCATCGACGATCCCATGTCTTACACGAAGGTCTGGGTCAGTCCTCCGAAACTCCACAAGCTGGAGCCGAAATGGGAGATCGCGGAGTGGTTCTGCGCGTCGAGCGAATTGCAGACTTATGATAAGGATGTCAGAAAACCTTCGGGCGGCGGCACGACGACGCCCAGCAAATAGACAAACCGAGGAAGAAGGAATGGAGGTGAAGGAAGTGCAGGAAGCAAAGGAAATAGAGGACAAAACCTTGCCTGTCCATTCGTGCGTGGGCGATTTTTCCGTTCCTCTACTTCCTTTACTTCCTCAACTTCCTTCACTTCCTTTTCACCGTCGAAAATTTCTTGTCTTGCGGCTCGCCGGTTCGCTGGCACTCTTCGGGGCGGCTCTGGTTGTCTCGCCAATTGCATTTGCTCAAACCAAGACTCCGGACACGGCCTCACCTCTCTCCCATGATCTTTCGGGAGTGTGGATGCAGTATCGCGACGGCGATGTGCCTGGAACTCCCGGCATGAATGGCGTGAATGAACACTATCGTCCTCCATTGACTCCGTGGGGACAGGAGAAGTTCAACAGCGCGCAAGCCTTGCAGGGGGCCAAAGCGATTGCAGGCAAGGAGGACAATTCCGCCTTGCGCTGCGAGCCGAGCGGTCCACCGCAAGTGCTCATCCTTCCGAATCCGTGGGAAATCGTCCAGATTCCGGGCAGAGTGTTCATGTTCTTCGAGGAGCAACACGTCTGGCGCACCATCTGGACCGATGGACGGCCGCTTCCTAAAGATCCCGACCCTAGCTGGCTTGGATATTCGGTCGGCCATTGGGAAGGCGACACATTCGTGGTCGAAACCACCGGCTTCAACGACAAAGAGTGGGTCGATCTCTACGGGAATCCGCGCACCCCAACGACGCATTTGACGGAGCGCTATCGGCGATTGAATCATGACACTCTGGAACAGCAGATCATCATCGACGACCCCAAGGTGTACACGAAGCCGTGGGTGAGTCCTCCAAAACTTCACAAGCTGGAACCGGGCTGGGAAATTGCCGAGTGGTTTTGCGTGCTGGACGAAAACAAGGATTATGACCAGGTCGTTCGGAAGCCGGCGGGCGTCGCGCCCGCTTCTAAGTAGGCGACATATCTTCAGGACGATCGAGCGATCAGCTCGAGCTGAATTCGCGATCAGGCATTGACGAATGGGATCCGACCAGGGGAAACAAAGAAAAAATGAAGACTCCACAGAGTGACAATCGTTTCGACTCAAAACATTTCAGCGAGGACAGGCAGAATAAGGAAGACCAGACGTGCCGGCGCTTCATTCGGCGGCCTGCAAGCGGTGCGCATAAATCCTTGGGGACTTTGCTTAGGGTTCTTAGTTGCGCCTTAGTCCTCGCGCTCATTCCCGCTTTGCGGATCGGCGCTCAATCGGCGGAGCCATGGCATCTCCCGGATATTCCGTGGGCGTTTCCTATACGGGATAAAGTTCAACCCGTGATAGATGAACGAATCGGCCCGCAACATGTCCCCGGCAGCACCAAATCCTACACACAGGATCAGATCGACGATTTCATAAATCCGCCGGACTGGTTTCCCGACGAGCATGCCCCGATGCCGAAAGTGGTGGCGCACGGGGCTGAAGGGGGTGTGCTCGGGTGCATCTCCTGCCATCTGGCGTCGGGGCTCGGCCACCCGGAATCCGCCAATCTTGCCGGCGAATCGGCAGCTTATATCGAGCGCCAACTGTCCGACTTCAAGGCGGGATTGAGGATGGGCGAGGCCATGAACGATATGACAAAAAATCTGTCGGACGAAGACGCCCGGCAAGCCAGCGAGTGGTTCGCGGCGCTCAAACCGAAAGTGTGGCAACCGGTGGTCGAAACCGATCGTGTGCCAAAGACTTTTATCAACCAGCATTTGATGCGCATGCCTCTGCCCGGCGCCGGCGACGAGCCGATTGGCGACCGGATCATCGAGCTGCCGCAGGATATTTCCCGAGCGGAGAGCCGCGATCCACATTCCGGATTTATCGCCTATGTTCCGAAGGGCAGCCTGGCCAAGGGCAAGGAATTCGTGACGACTGGCGGCGGAGGAAAATCGATTCAATGCGCGATCTGCCATGGCCCATCGCTCAACGGCCTGGGCGAGGTGCCTGCCATCGCGGGACATTCTCCGATGTATCTTTTCCGCCAGCTCTATTACTTCAAGGATGGCTCGCGCCACGGCTCGTTGGGCGCGCTGATGAAAGGCGTCGTTGCGCACATGAGCCAGGACGACATGCTGGCCATTGCCTCCTACGTCGGCTCACTGACGCCCGGCAGCGAGGAGAGTGCCTCAAGCGAGGCAAACGGACAGACCTCGGCAAGCCTTTCAAACGATTGGAAGACCGCCAAATAACGAGCGGCCAGTCCCATTTTAGAGTTCGATGTTGCCCCTTAAAACGCTCTCTCCTTGACCTGACCGGACGACGGGGCTAGCTTATAAATTGGGCCGCAAAGAGAGGAACAATCATGACCGGCATTCAATTTCTGACCGACGAGAAGGGCCGCAAGGTGGCCGTGCAAATCGACCTTCGTAAACACGGGGCGGTCTGGGAGGATTTCTACGACGGGATGGTCTCGGAACGGCGGCGCAAGGAGAAAGGCGTTCCCTTCGAAACCGTCAAAACCGATCTGATCAAGCGCGGGCGCTTGCGTGGCTAAGTATGTCGTCGAAACCAAACCGTCCGCGCGGAGGGAACTGGAGAACTTGAGTGACAGCCTCATCGCGCGGCTGGTGCCAAAGATCGAAGGCCTGGCCGCCAATCCAAGACCGTCCGGCTGAAGAAAACTGCGCGGCTACAAAGATCTCTGGCGCATCCGCATCGGGGATTACCGTGTCGTTTACATTATCGATGACGACCGCAAGTCCGTAAGCGTCACCCGCATCGCCCACCGCAGGGATGTCTATGAATAGTGAAAACGAGCTTGTTACTTCAGCACCGCACGAGCTGTAAATCGCCCATGTTTTTAGGACGACCCCGAAGGCCACCAAGGAACCAGCAGGAAGGCGCCCGTCGGAGCAAGCCGTTATTGTTTGTCGGGAAAGCGCGAGGACACGTAAGCGGCTAGCGAGATGATGTCGTCCTGAGTCAAGTTCGCGACGACGCCTTTCATCAATTGGTCCAAATCACTGTTGCGCGCGCCGACCTGAAACCCCGCCAACTGGCGCACGATGTAGTTAGGGGAATGCCCGGCGATCCTGGGCACTGGGCCTAATCCCGTTAGATTCGGACCGTGACAAGCGATGCATGCCGTCGTCTTTCCCCCGCCGCCCGTCATGGCTAACGCCTCGCCTTTGGCAATGCTTCCCGTCGGAACGTACGCGACGAATCCGGTGTGCGGATCGCGGCAAGTCACTCGCTCGGGATCCTCCGGCACTTCGATTATCCTGGAACCGATTGGCTCCATTTTGCCGCCCGGCCACACGTAACGCCGGCGTCCCTCGTTCATATAGGTCTCCGGTACCATGTCGGTCTCGACGACCCGAATCCAGCGGCGAGGCTTTTGGCTCGCAAAATAGGCGGCGGCTTCCTTTACGTCTTCTTCCGTCATGCCCTTGGCGATTTCGCTCATCCGGTGGCGCGGGTCGGTCCGCAACCCCTGCTGAAAATCGTGCAGTTGGGTCATCATATAATCGGCAGTCAGGCCGGTCAGATTGGCCGATTCCGGGTGCCCGCTTCCCGACGCGAGGTGGCAAGAGGCGCAGCCGGGAGTGGCCTTCCCCTCTCCACTCGCGACAACCTTGGGGAACGGCTCGTGCTCCTCGGGATACCAGTCCGGGGGAGTGTAAATATTGTCGATCTGCCCCTGTGTGTAAGATTTCGTGCTGCCCGGGAGATGCTTGACCACGCTATTGTCCTCGGGCGGAAAATCAGGGGAAGGTTCGGGAAACGCCCATGAAAGGTCCATGCCGTTCAACCATCGGGAATCAGGAGGCGGACCCCCGAACGCGGGAATGAAAAGCAAACCAATCGCAAGAATCAAGACCAAGGCCTTCATGAAACCTCTCCCCAAGATTATTTTTCGGTTCCATCAATGGCGGGTTCCTGGGTCGAAATCCCGATTACGGAGTCCCAAACGCATTGTCCTGCGAAAGAACCGCTGCCATTCACTATATACGAATTGAACCACGAATTTGTTTCACTTGTAAAGATTCGGCCAGGCTTGGCGGTGCGAGAATTCGCGATTGTAGTAGGACAGCCACTCTTGGCTGTCCCGCGCAGTATCGGCAGGACGAAAGCGGACAGCCAAGAGTGGCTGTCCTACGCGATCCGTTCGGTGGCCTTCTTAGAAACAGGGGGTGTCGGCAGCCAGCTCTCTCCTTGCTGAAGAATGAAAGTATGCTGAAGCGAATACCACGGGGCGGTCACTTCCGGAGCAGGGGCCGGCTCATTTTCATGGAGTACAAAGTTCCCAACGAGCGCCCGGGTCACGCCAAATTGCGAGTCGGTATTCAGGTGAGGATCGTCAGGGGTATAGATCTGCGACGTGATGGTCTTAAACCCGGGCTTGTAAACCAGGAAGTGCAGGTGCGCTGGCCGGAAGTTGTGCCGCCTCTGTGCGCCGAGGAGAGCGCCCACCGGACCATTGACCGGGATCGGGTACCCGGCAGGCTTGATGGTCCGGAAGCTGAATTCCCCGTTTGAGTCGGTCGTAAACTTGCCGCGCAGATTCATCTCGGCCTGCTCGGGGTCCTGATTCTCGTAGAGGCCGACAGGAGAGGCGTGCCAGACGTTAACGTCGGCTCCGGCCACCGGCCTGCCTTCCTGATCGCGCACCCAACCCTTAAAGAAGAGAGCCGGGCCGGGAGTCTCAGACCGCAGGAGCGATCCACCGTTCTCCGTTCTCGGTGAATCCATTCTCCAAAACGGGCCCAGGAGGTTGGCGGAGCTTTCGGTGGCTGCGTTCGGGCCGTTGTTCATGAGGCAAACCAGGGTGGAGACTCCCAGAGTTCCCGCCATCAGCCTCACTTCGTTGTGGCTCTCCGTGGTGAGTTGGCCAAGCGCCACGACATAGTTAATTGCCTTGTCAAATTCTTTCTCGGTTAAATTAACTTCGCGCACGAATGCGTGCAGGTGCCGCACCATGGACTCCAGAATCTCCTTGGTGCGCGCGTCCGGCGTGCGTTTCATCTCGTCGAGCACGGCTTGCGTGACCTGTTCCAGGTTTTCAATAATCATCGCTTTGGGTCTCCAAGGAAAGGAAGTAGGGGAATGGAAAAATCGCCCGAACGCAAACGGGCGCGAGAGTTTTATCCTTTATTTCCTTTACCTCCTTTGCTTCCTTTACTTCCATTCTCCCTTAAACCGTCTATTTAGGCGCGGTTGAGATTCCGCCGGCGGGTTTTCTAATTACATCGCTATAAGCGTTCTCTTCTTCTATGACGCAGAACCACTCCGCGATTTCCCACTTGGGCTCCAGCTTGTGGAGTTTGGGGGGATTCACCCAAATTTTGGTGTACGCCTTGGGGTCGTCCATGATGATTTGCATTTCCAGAGTGTCGTGATTCAGCCGCCGGTAGCGTTCCGTGAGGTGCATCTGATCGCTGCGCGGACTGCCGTAGACATCGGCCCAGAGCTTATCGTTGAAACCGATCGTGTCGACGACGAAAGTGTCTCCGTCCCATTTCCCCACCGAGTATCCCAACCAAGAGGGATCGGGATCCTTGGGAAGCGCCCGCCCATCCGTCCAGATGGTGCGCCAAACGTGTCCCAATTCAAAAAACATGAATACCCTGCCGGGAATCTGAATGATCTCAAATGGATTCGGAAGAACGAGAACTCTCGGAGGGCCGTCCGGGTCGCAGTGCAGGGTTGGAGCATTCTCCTGGCCCGGAACGGCCGTGGGTCCCTGCATGGGCCTCGCGGCATCGAACCGAGCCTTCCCCCATGGCGTAAACGGAGGACGAAGTCTTTCATCGATCCCAGTCATGCCGGGGATACCTGGCCCGGGTTCAGACGGATACTGCATCCAAACTCCGGAAAGATCGTGCGACAGCGGGGAGGATACGGCGGGTACCTTTAGCGTTTCTGTTTGCGTCGCGGTCTGAGCGGAAAGAATCGGCGCGAACAAGATTATGACTCCCAGGGCAGCAAGCGCACCAGCGAGCCGCATGGCGAGAGGTTGTCGACGCAGAGACGGAATTAGAGGACGTTGAGGAAGTAAAGCAAGTGGAGGAAAGGAAAAACCGCCCTCTCGCAGACAGGTGTGAGAGGTTCTGTCGTTGGCTTCCTTTGCTTCCTTCACTTCGTCTACTTCCTTTCTGCTTCGGCTTGCCTACTTGTTTGAAGTGGGCGCAACGCCGGCCGGTTTCCGCACTGCATCGTCATACGCTTTGTCCTCGTCCAGGACGCAGAACCATTCCGCGATTTCCCAGCCCGGCTCCAGCTTGTGAAGCTTGGGAGGACTTACCCAAGGCTTCGTGTACGCTTTTGGGTCGTCGATGATGATTTGCATTTCCAAAGTGTCATGATTCAATCGCCGGTAGCGTTCGGTAAGGTGTGTCTGGTCGCTCCGCGGATTTCCAAAAGAATCGTCCCAGAGCTTGTCGTTAAATCCAATCGTGTCGACGACGAAAGTGTCTCCCTCCCATTTGCCGACCGAATATCCCAAATATGTCGGGTCGGGATCCTTGGGAAGGGCGCGCCCGTCCGTCCAAATGGTGCGCCAGATGTGTCCCAGCTCAAAAAACATCAGCACCCTGCCCGGGATTTGATCGATTTCAAATGGATTGGGGAGGTTGAGAAGTTTCGGAGGACCGTCCGGCTCGCAGCGCAGCTCCGGATTATTTTCCACACCAGGAACGGCTCTCGGGCCAACCAAAGGCTTCGCGGCATCAAACTTCTCTTTTCCCCAAGGCGTCAAGGGAGGCCGGGTTCGATTGTCGACGGCATTCATGCCGGGAACTCCTGGCACATTGCCGTCGGGATATTGCATCCAGACTCCGGACAGATCGTGCGACAAGGCAGGCGCAGTTTGTGCGGACAGAATTGGCCCGAATGACAGTATGGCTCCCATGAAAACCAGCGTGCCCGTGAACTGCATCGCATGGATCATTCGTCGCAGTAGGGGAAATAAAGCAAGTAGATTAGGCAAAGGAAGTTGAGGAACGGAAAAATCGCGCAGGCGCAATTGGAGACGAGATTTTTTATCCTCAACTTCCTTTGCTTCCTCTACCTCCTTTACTTCCTCGATCCCCATTCCTTCCTCTCCGATGCGGCTCATTTATTTCTTGGGCGCAACGCCGGCCGGTTTCCGCACGACCTCGTCGTAAGCTTTGTCTTCCTCGACGGCGCAAAACCACTCCGCAATTTCCCAGCCCGGTTCCAGCTTGTGGAGTTTTGGGGGACTTACCCAAGGCTTCGTGTACGACTTAGGGTCGTCGATGGTGACTTGCAGTTCCAGGGTGTCATGATTCAATCGGCGGTAGCGCTCGGTGAGATGCGTTTGCTCGCTGCGCGGATCACCGTAGGCGTCGGCCCACACCTTGTCGTTAAAACCAATCGTCTCGACTACGAAAGTATCGCCATCCCATTTGCCAACGGCGTAGCCCAAATAACTCGGGTCGGGATCTTTGGGAAGCTCTCGTCCGTCGGCCCAGATGGTGCGCCAAATGTGCTGCTCCTCGAAAAACATGAGCATCCTGCCGGGAATTTGCACGATCTCAAATGGGTTGGGATGATTGAGAATTTTCGGTGGACCGTCCGGATCGCAGCGCAAGGTCGGGCTATTCTCTTCGCCCGCAACGGCCTTCGGACCCACTAAGGGTCTCGCGGCATCGAGTTGCGCCTGCCCCCAGGGCGTCAACGGAGGGCGAAATCTTTCATTCACGGTATTCATGCCGGGAGTTCCCGGAAGGTCGCCCTGCGGGTATTGCATCCACACACCGGACAAATCATGGGAGAGGGGCGCGGCCGCGTCTTGAGTTTTTGCCGCCTCGGAGGATTTGCCGGTCTGAGCAAAAATATTCGGCGTCAACGCTAGCGCCGCTCCCAAAATCGCAAGGGAAGCCACGAGTCGCATCTCAAAGATCTTTCCCCGCGCACCGCATTTGGCGGCTGAACAGGCATGCACATTTCGCCTCACAGGCAGAGAAGCCCGACAACTCATCGGATTTTCCTCTTCAGTTTCATGTCTTCAGGCTCAGGACCAGCACGGGAATGCAAAATCCAAAATATCCCTCTTAAAAATTATACGCCGTATTTACGTGGAACTATAGGTCCGCGATTCACTCAAATCAAGATTTGAAGTGTCCTGGGAACGCCAATCTCCTGATTGGCGGGTCGGAGGCCGCCAATCGGGAGATTGGCGTTCCCAGGTTTCGTCCGCCCGAATGGCCAGGCCCGAACCTAGCCGATTGGCTGATGTAAGCGCCCCGCGGTCTGCAGCATCTTGTCCCTGGAGGTTCAGAACATGTCCACAGAACTTATCGATCTATCCAATGCCCTGGCCCGGGAAACCGACCGAGCCGCGGCAAGCATCGTCGCCATTCACACGGAGGCGCGCGGATCTTCGAGCGGCGTCGTGTGGCGCAACGGCGTCATCGTGACCGCGGAACACATGCTGCGTCGCGATGAAGAAATTCACGTGACCTTGCCCGACGGCCGCGTCGTGCCCGCCACACTCGCCGGCCGTGACGCGTCCACGGACTTGGCCGTTCTCAAGTGCGCGGAAGCCGCTTCGCCCGTGGCGGAAATCAGCGATGTCTCCACGATCAAGCCTGGAAACCTCGTGCTCGTGGTTGGGAGGACGCGCGCCAGCGGACCGGTAGCCGCTCTCGGCACAGTCAGCCTGGTTGCGTCCGAGCGCCGCACCTGGATTGGCGCGCCGCTTTCTCCCTACGTGCGGCTTGACGTCGGGCTGCAGCCGACAGCCGTGGGCGGTGCAGTCATTGATGCATACGGCCGCGCGATTGGCATTGCCACTCCGCGCTTCGCGCGCTTCGGCGCGATTGCCGTCCCCGCTTCCACGGTGAACCGGGTCGTCGATGCCCTGCTGCAAGCAGGACATATTCCCCATGGCTATCTCGGCGTGGGGCTGCATCCAATCCGGTTGCCGGAAGCGCTTCGTCAAACGCTGCAGCGCAATGAGAAAACCGCCGCCATCGTCGTCGAAGTGGAGCCTGACGGCCCCGCGCACAAGGCCGGCATCATGATCGGCGATCTGCTGATCTCTTTCGGTCCGCATCCGATCACGCGAGTGGAGGACGTGCACGCTCAACTTGCAGCGGAAGCAATCGGCAAGCCGGTTGTGGTCAAATTGGTTCGTGGCGGCAAGGCACAGGAAGCCAGCGTGGTTGTCGGCGAGCGCGCGCACGGAGGCAAATAACATGGCCATCCCGGGATTTGGAGAAATCGCGGAGCAGTTGCGCCGCTCGACTGTGCTCATTCATTCGGGCGGACGCGGCGCCGGCTCCGGAATCATCTGGTCGCGCGACGGCGTTGTGGTGACCAACGCGCACGTCGTTCGTGGTTCACGCGTAAACGTTCAACTCTGGGACGGCCGCGAATTCGAGGCCGCCATCGGTTCGCGCGACACGCGCCGCGATCTGGCCCAACTTCGCATCGGCGCCGCAGACTTGCCTGCTGTGGCCGCAGCCGATTCATCGCAACTGCGCCCCGGCGAACTCGCCATAGCCATTGGCAATCCCATGGGTTTTGTCGGCGCGCTTGCCACCGGAGTGATCCACGCGGTAGGCCCGCTTCGCGGTCTCGGGCGGCAGGCGTGGGTGCAGGCGGATGTGCGCCTGGCGCCGGGTAACTCGGGAGGGCCGCTGGCCAACGCGCACGGCCGCATCGTCGGCATCAACACGATGGTCGCGGGCCGCCTGGCGCTCGCCATTCCGAGTAACGCTGTGCGCGATTTTCTTTCCGCCGGTCCGGCAAACGCCTGGCTCGGCGTCACGGTTCATCCTGCTCTCATTCCGCGACCTGCCGGTGCGGGCAAGACATTTGGACTTGTAATTCTCGAAGTCGAGCCCGGCAGCCCAGCCGATTTGGCGTCGCTCATGCCCGGCGACATTTTGCTTGGGACGGAAGACAAGGCTTTCACGGCAATCGAGGATCTGGCGAGCGTACTACAGGGAAGCAAGCCACGCGTTTTGCGTGTCGAATTTCTGAGAGGTGATTACACGCGTATCCGCCGAGTTAGTGTGCAGCTCGGAATCCCGTTGCCGACAAGGAGCCTTGTGGCGGCGTGATCCGCGTTTTTATTGTCGCCGCCTCCCCGCTGGCTCGCGCCGGGCTGGAGAATCTGCTCGCGGCCCGCGATGTGCAGGTTGTTGCCAGCAACGGGACAATAGACGCTTTAGCCGAAATGCTGGCCGATGCGGCGCCAGATGTTGTCCTAATTGACTCCTCCGGCGAGCCATTCGAGCCCATGCTGGAATCGATCGCCGCATCCGGATCGGCGTCGGATGTCAGCGTCGTCATTCTTGGCGATGGCATGACTCCCGCAGCGTCGGCGGACGCGCTTCGAGCCGGCATTCGCGCGGCGCTGCCGGGCGATATTTCTCCCGAGCAACTCGTCGCCGCGCTGCACGCAGTGGCCAGCGGGCTTCTGGTGCTGCATCCATCCCATGCCAATGAAGGACTCCCAGCCGGTTCGGCGCCCTCGCGTGCCCTCGACGAGCTTGCCGAATCTCTGACCCGCCGCGAACTCGAAGTTCTACAAATGCTCGCCGCCGGTCTAAGCAACAAGGAAATCGCCGCGCGGCTGAACATCTCCGACCACACCGTCAAGTTTCACGTGGCGTCGATCCTTGGCAAGCTGGGGGCTGGCAGCCGCACGGAAGCCGTGTCCCTCGGCATTCGCCGCGGCTTGGTCCTGCTCTGAGCCTGGGAACGCCAATCTCCCCGCCGCGGCGGGCGTCACGCAAACCGCCAATCGGGAGATTGGCGTTCCCAGGAAAATCAGTGCCTTCCGGAATTAATTTTCGCCGATTACGGTAGAGGCCAGGAAAGTTTGCGACAAATGATCGCCCCACGCTTCCTTCAGTTCAAGGGCGATTGCATAGGGAAGAAACCGGTCCAGATCTTCTTGCGCGCTGCCTGCGGGGTTCAGGCGCTCCAGCTTGTCCTGATCCACCTTTTCCAGGAACTGGCGGAACCCTGCGATTTGATCCGACACTTGCCGGCCGAGCGGCGATTTGCGCTTCAGGCGCGGCCCCCACCCGAGATTGATCAGCAGAAACGCCACAAGCATCAGGGAAAAAGAAAGCGAGACGCCCGAAGCCACAGTTTTCAACAGGTACACGATCACCGCGGCGAATATGGAAAATGCAGCCGTGCCCGGAAGCAATTTGATCCAGCCTGTCCCCGCGCGCAGAGCGTTTTTCCAGGCCGAGGCGAACGAAAACTCGATCATCATCCCCATCGTCAACCCCATGAAGAGCACCCAGAGCGTGGTGAAAACCGCGGCAGAAGTGTCGCGGCCGCGAGCCGTGACGGCCAGCGCCAGCGCGGACACAAATGTGGCTAAGACGCCCAGCGCTATGATTCCGAAATGGCGCGTGAAATATTTTTTGCCGAGTTGATCGGCCAGCTCATCGTGAATGTGCGCAACGTAGCGGCCATTCTGCGCGGCGTTGCGCTCGTCCATTGCGCCGGTCAAGACAATCTCGGGGCCGTCTTCAAATAAAAGTGCGAGGACAAATTTCTCCTCGCGCGACAGAGCGGCCTCGGCAGCGCGATCGCTCATCAGCCGCGACAGTTTGTATTTTCCGTTATCGGCTTCCACGCGAATGCATCCGTGAACCGCAAGCTGCGCAATCACGGCGGCAAACGAGCGCCCATCGGTGACTCCCGAGGCGATATAGCGCGCGGCGGCTGGAGAAATTCCCTCTGGCGGCTCATAGCGCGCGACAACCACGCCCGGCTTGGGATCCGGTCCAATCCACACCCAGGCGATCAAGTAATAAAGAAACAGCAGCGCGGGCGCGACCAGCACCCCGCCTTCGCGGCGCAGAAATACGAACTCCGGCATGTGGACGTAGCCGGACGGCCAGCTGACGGCCAGACTCAGGCTCTGGCGCGGGTTCATGTTCGTGGCTCGATAGACGATTGCGCCAGAGGCGTCATCGACCCGCTCGAGTGTGTTTTCAGGCCGGCGCGGAAAACTCAGGCCGAGTCCGCCTACTCTCGGTTCGACCTCGATGTTTTCACTCGGGACACCGGCGGGCAAATGGACGGCAAGGATCGCTTCCGCAATCGGAACCGTGCGCTCGGAGCCCACGGCATTCCAGTAGAGCGTGTCGCGCCCCGCGCGCGAAATCATCGCCCAATCGACGGTATAGCGAATCACGAAGCGGTGCTCGCCCGAATCGAGCGCCACGTTGCGTTCCCCGATGAAAAGCTGCGCGTAGCCGTAGCGCTTTCCCAACTCGTACTTGACGCGCTGGCCGTCCTCCGTCACTTCCAGAATCTTCACGCGAATGCCGTTGTCCTTTTGGTATGTGCCCACGTAGCGCGTATCCCACCGGTCCGTCAGGGAGATGGGTAAGTCCCGCTGGAAGCCGCGTTTGTAAAAGGATGAAGCATTGCGGACGGCAAATTCTTCGCGGACTTCAAGTGTGGCGTTTTCGCGAACGGTTACGTCTGAGCGGAAAAATGTGATGCCGGGCCGCGCTCCGTTGTCCGCGCTGGCAATCCGGCAGACGCAGCAAGCGGCAAGGAAAAGCACGGCAGTGAGGAAGCGGCGGCGCACGTTTGCCTCGAGATTCAACGAAAGACGGTACACACTATGGTACGCGGAAATGGCAGCGTGCCTGGCGGGTGACGCGATGCCGTGTCGCCAGTCGTGTACCCCTGGCACCGGGCAAACAATTGCTCTGGCTTGGAAACGGCCATACCGAGGATGCCGGTTATATCATCCGCGGTATTCGCGGCGATAGCTCAGCCTACCCCGGGCCTCAGACAAGGGGCCCCCTATACTATAGATAACTCGAAAGAAACCGGTATGGCTTTTGCGGGCTACTTTTGTTATAAGCAAAGGGTCCAGTTTAGTCCCGGGATATTCCACCTGCCCGGTGCTGAACCTGAGACCTCATGGAGATTGGGTCATGAGTTTTAGTAACGTTCAAACAGGTGCGAATCACGGATTGGTGTCTACGCCTGGGCAACGGTCTGCCCAATTTCCATTCCTATATTTCCGCCGCACAGCCGTGGCGAATCAAAAGACATATACGCAGAAGCTGGGAATCACGGGCCTTCGTTAGGTCCTAGGATAAGTCTGAGGGAGCAAGGAGGAAACGCATGGCGACCGCAGTTAATGAAGTTACTCACTACACTTCCTATAAGGCGCGGCCTTTCACAAGGGAACAGCGCGAGAAAACTACAATTTTGTTCGGCGGCCTGACCTGGAAGCACGAGCGGCTGGTTCAGGGCGTCTTCAACAATTTAAACTACAACGCCAAGCCGCTGCCCAATATCGCGCGCGCGGACCTGGACGCTGGCAAGGAACTGATCGACACCGGTGCGTGCTGCCCCACGATCTTTACCACGGGCAGCCTGGTGAATTTCCTGAAAAACGAAGTCGCCGTCAGCGGCAAGCAAAAAACCCTGGACGACTACGTCTTCCTGACAGCCGGCGCCTGCGGCCCCTGCCGCTTCGGCCAATACCACGAATCCTATGAGATGGCTCTCGACGGCATGGGCCTTAAGGAATTCCGCCTCTTCCTGCTGGCGCAGGACCAGCTCGACCAGGCGCCCGAAAAGGGCGGCGGCCTGGAAATCAATATGCCCCTGAGCCTCGGCATTGTGTGGGCCATTCTGGTGGGCGACATCCTCACGGACATGGAGTATCTGACTCGTCCGTACGAGGTCAACCCGGGGCAGACCGACAAAGTCCTGCAGGAGAGCGCGGATTATCTCTTTGAGGTGTTCCAGAAGCGGCCGCTGCGAAGCAACAAGTATGGAATGCTGGCATGGCATTTCCTCTCCGGCTATTTCGCGGACGCGTTGCGCGTGGTGCGGAAGAAATTTGACGCGATCGAAGTCGACCGCCTGCAAGTGAAGCCGAAAGTGAAAATCACCGGCGAATTCTGGCTGCAGACGCATGAGGGCGACGGCAACTACAACATCAAGCGCTGGCTGGAATCGGAAGGCTCCGAAGTGATGCCGCCTCCGGTGGCCGTGTGGCTGGGCTACCTCTTGCACACTCCCCTCTGGCGCATACCGGAGAAGCCGAATTTTGACCGCAAAGCGAAGATGAAGATGGCCATGATCCGCGGGTTCGAGAAGCTCTACGTGGGAACGTACAACCGGTTCCGCAAGGCGCTCGCCTACGTGCCGAACGAATTGCCGGATCAGGAAGAACTGAAGCAACTGGCTTCGCCCTTCTTCCATCACGAACTGCGCGGCGGCGAAGGACACATGCTCATCGGCAAGGCGCTGCATGCGCATCTTCACAAGCATGCCAACATGACCTGCGAGCTCTCGCCGTATTCCTGCATGCCCAACACAATGTCGCAGGGCGCCATGGCCAACGTGCTCGGGCGGCATCCCGATCTACTCTATGCTCCTATCGAAATCAAGGGAGACGCCGAAGTCCACGCGCTGTCCCGCTGCCAGATGATTTTGACGGAAGCGAAAAAGCGTTCGCAGTCCGAGTTCGTGGAAGCGATGGCCAAGACCGGATTGACACTCGAAAAAATCCGGCAGATCGAAGAGAAGAATCCCAAAGTGAAAAAGGCGACGTACCCCGTGCCGCATATGGGATACGCATCCACGGCTGCAAATTACGCGTTGCATCTCGCCAGCCTGTAGGCGAACTGAGTAGCACAGTCACTCCTGGCTGTGTGGGTTCGAGGCGCCGATTAGTTGCAAAGAGGACAGCCAGGAGTGGCTGTCCCACTAGAGGACCCCTCCATGGCTGACGGAAGTTTCGTTAAGATCGCGCCCCTCATGCGGGATCCCGGCATGATGGAAATCAAGACGCCGGAGAAGCTGGCGCCCAGCGCGAACGGCGCGATGATCTGCGGCGTCGACGTGGGAAGCACCACGGTCAAGTACGTCCTCGCCTCGCCGTCCGGCGAAGTGCTCTCCCAGGCCTACGAGCGTCACAATACAAAACAGGGCGAAAAAGTTCTGCAGTTTTTGTCGCGGCTCGAGGCGCAGCATGGCCTGACGCCGCAGCGCGATCGCATCTTCCTGACCGGATCGGGAGCTGGACTGATTGCTCCGGTCGTGGGAGCAAAGGTCATTCAGGAAGTGGTGGCCGTGGCGGCGAGCGTCGAGCGGCTGCATCCTGCGGTGCGCTTCGTCAGCGAGATCGGTGGAGAAGATATGAAGACCATCTTCTTCAACGGGAATGGGACGACCAAGAGCAAGCAAGTCCTGATGCAGAGCGCCTGCTCGGGCGGCACCGGCACGTTCATTGAGAAAACGGCGCGCAAACTGCAGATTGCTCCGGAAGCGCTTTCCGAGATGCATTACACGGGGCACACGCTGCACAAGATCAGCAGCAAGTGCGGGATCTTCGCGGAAGCCGATGCCAACACGCTGCTGAAGGCCGGCGTCACCGTCGATGAAATCATCGCTTCCCTGTTCGAGGCCGTCGTCTATCAAAACCTCGCCACATTGACGCGCGGGAACACTCCTTCACCGGAAGTTTTGCTGCTCGGCGGACCGAACCTGTTTTTCAAGGGGCTGCAGGAAGCTTGGCGATTGCACCTCACTCACATCTGGCAGGAAAGAAAAATCCAGATGCCGAACGGCAAGCCGCCCGAAGAATACATCACTGTGCCGAAGGACGCGTTGTACTACGCGGCGCTCGGCTGCGTCGAAGTGGCCATGGGCGAGCCGCACACCGTCGGAATCTACCAGGGCACGAAAAAGCTGCAATGGTGGATCGAGGAAGGCCAGTACGAAGAGAAAAAGAAGCAGGGCCGCGGCGGGCTGAGCGACAACGAAGAAAGTTTGAGGACGTTCATCGACGTGTATTCCAAGATGGACGCGACCTCGAGCGCAAATATCGAATTGAAAGCGGCCACCGCCACGGTGGAAAAGAAAAAACTGGATCACGTCGTGGTGGGCTGCGATTTCGGTTCCACCACCGCGAAAGCCGTCTGCCTCGGGCCCGACAAGGAATTGCTCTTCTCATGCTACGCGTTGAGCAAGGGCAATCCCATCGAAGACGCGAAAAGTTTGTTCCGCCAGCTTCGCGAAGCCATTGGCGACGGCGAAATCCTGGGGCTCGGAATCACCGGCTACGGAAAAGATCTCCTGAAGGGCATCCTGGGCGCGGATTGCGGCGTGGTGGAAACCATCGCGCATGCCTCCGCGGGATTGCACTACTTCCCCGATGCCGATTGCATCTGCGACGTCGGCGGCGTTGACGTCAAGATCATGATCCTGAAAAATGGGACCGTCAGCGATTTCCGCCTGAATTCGCAATGCTCGTCGGGTAACGGCGCGTTCCTTCAGGGCGTCGCCGAACGATTCGGCATTCCCCTGAGCGAGATGGCCGACAAGGCGTTCCTCGCGCAGGCCATGCCGCAGCTTTCGATGGGATGCGGCGTTTTCCTGCAGAGCGACATCGTCAACCAGCAGCGCAAGGGCTGGCAGGCGGAGGAAATTCTAGCCGCCCTGTGCTCGATTCTGCCCTTGAACGTGTGGATTTACGCCGGCGGAATGAATAACCTCAACCAGGTGGGCAAGAAATTTATCCTGCAAGGCGGGACGCACAAGAATCTTGCCGTGGTGAAAACGCAAGTCGATTTCATTCGCTCGAAAGTTCCCGACGCGGACGTTGTCGTGCATCCCTATTCCGGAGAAGCCGGCGCAATCGGCGCGGCGCTCGTTTCACTCGACTGGTGGGAAAAAGGCGGCCGCTCGCAGTTCCGCGGATTCGACGTGATCGAGAAATTGACGTATACCACGACGACCGCGAAGGACACCGTCTGCAACTGGTGTCCCGTCAACTGCCAGCGCAGTTTCATCGATGTCGAATTGCCGGGCGGCCAGGGACGTACGTGGAGCAAAGTCCCGCTGTCCCTCGGATGGGAACGCGTCATCGTAAATAATTCGTGCCCCAAGGGTTTGGTGGAAGATTTGAATGAAATGAAAGTAATCAAAGCCGGGATCGAGAAAACCAAGAATGCCTTTCCCAATATTGCAGACATGGTTCGGCAAGAAGGCTTCCGCCGAAATTCCGTCTCCGCCTAAGGACCGCTCCGGAATCCGCGTCGGGATTCCCAAGGTCCTGAACATGTGGAGCACCCACCAGTTCTGGGTCGCGTTTCTGCGCGAAATCGGGATCGCCTCCGAAAACATCGTGTTCAGCTCGGACACTTCCGAGGAGCAGGGCCGCGAATTCGGAAAAGGCCGCGGCACTGTTGACTGCTGCTATCCGGTGAAGGCCATGAGCGGCCACTACGGCGAACTGGTCTTCGGCCTCAAGAAAAAAGTCCACGTCATCATGAGCCCCATGATTTATTCGCTGCCGTCCTTCATGCGGGGACACGTATCGGAAAACCTGGCCTGCACGCGCGTGATGGCCGGGCCGGAAAACATTCGCGCCGGTTTCGTGAAGGAAAGCGACGTGTTCAAGGACAACGGCATCCAGTACGCCTCTCCGTTCGTGAACATGGCCGAACCGGAAATGGTCCCGAAGCAAATGTACGATTGCCTGAAGGATGTTTTCGACATCGACCTGGCGGAAACGCAGCGCGCCGTGGATTCGGGTTACAAGGCCTTGCGCGAATTCAATGAAAAGGCGCGCGCCGAAACGCGGAAGATCCTGACCTGGTGCGCGCGCGAGGGAAAACCCTGCGTGCTTGTGCTCGCGCGCCCGTATCATATGGACCCGGGAATCGGCCACGAGATCGAATCCGATTTGCAGGCGCATGGCTATCCCATCGTCTGGCTGCAATACCTTCCGGTGGACGACGATTTGCTGAAGTGGATTTTCGGAGAGGAAGTGCAGGCGAAAAAAATCCGCTCGCCGCTCGATATCTCCGACGTGTGGACTTCGTCCAACAGCAGCAACACGAATGAAATACTGTGGGGCGCGAAATTCGCGACGCGCTTTCCGTGGATCACCTGCGTGCTACGGCTTTCGAGTTATGAATGCGGCATGGACCAGCCCACTTACACGCCCACGCAAAAAATCGTGGAAGCGACCGGCACATTATTCTTCAAGTTTGGCGATCTCGATTCCACGAAGCCCGCCGGAAGCATCCGCATCCGAATCGAAACCATCGTCCACTACCTGGCGAAATATTCGGACAAGATCATTCAGAAGAAGCTGGCCCTCCTGCCTCCCGATTGTCCGCTGCTTCAAAATAAGCAGGAAAAAGATGAAAAAGTTCTAGCGAGTGTCGCAGGAAGCGATTAGAACCAGCGCGATTCGGATTTCGTGGCGCCGGCATCCTGCTTGTCCCGATGCAAGAGGGGCCGGCGTTTTTATTTTCCAGGGCGGGCCACAAAAACCGCCGGCAGGATGCCGGCGCCACAAACTTCGCGGCACCGTTCCTTCGCGATTTATCTTCCAGCTTCGTCACCGTGAATTCGCGGCTGCAGCTGAAACCATTCCGCAATCCGGTCAAATATCGGCAGGAAAACATTGAAGCGGCCCGCGTCCTGCGCGTGATGCAGCAGGTGGTGGCGCGCCGCCGGACGCAGCCACTTCGGCAGCCAGCCGCCCATGTGCATGCGCCAGTGAATTTCTTCAAACGCGATGTAGTAAACCGCGAAGCCGACGAATACTCCCGCGGTCCAGCCGTTGCGGAAATACCACTGCAGAAGCAAAAACGGCGTCTCGTTGGCCAGGAAAAGGCCAACCACTCCCCACGGATTGCTCGAAAAGTTGACGTACCGGGCGATTTCCGGGGAGTTCAGCGTAGCGTGATGCACGATATGCTGCTGGCGAAAAAAGCCGCGAGGGCCGTGCAATATAAATCGGTGCAGGCAATACTCGAATCCGTTGGCGTAGAAAAAACCGAGCACGAAGCCGCCCAGGATGCCGGGTATGGAATGCGGGAAAAACCAGAGGGAGATACCCGCGAGGACTGCCCCGGACAAAGCCGCAGCCAGGAGGTTGTTTCGCTTGATTCTCAGCCCGTCGGCTCTGGTCTCGGCACGAATGACGTCATCGGAAGGCATACTGGAGACACGCTAACGCATTCGCTGATTTGCCGCAAGCGCGCCTGCCTATGATGTGGCACAGGCTTCAGCCTGTGGGGGTTCGTGCTTGCCAGGATCAAACCCCGCAGGCTGAAGCGTGCGCCACTGGCTCGCCGCGCACACCGCATTGTGGAGAAATAACGGTTAATTGCCGGAGTGCGAAATCACGCTGAGCTGCGACGCCTTGGGGCTTTCGGAACCCACGCGCGTCAGGTAAATCTCAAAGGGAGTCACTTCAAACGGCATTTTCTCGCGGTCCTGGACAGATCCAACGGCCTGGGCCTTCAGCAGAGCCAGGGAATCGTCCCACGGATCCAGCTTGACGCGGCCGCCCAGCGGCAGCGCCACGATATGCCTCGCGGATTCCGCGCCGCCGGGTTTCGCGGCCACGGAGAGCTTGAGCAATCCGGCGTCTCCCACGCGAGGGCTGATCAAGTTAGGGATCTGGCGCGCGCGCCCCAGGAGTTCAGCCATGAACATTTCCGCGGTTCCGAGCTGATCCTTGTAGGGAGAATTTTTCAGCAGGTCCGAGGCCTTCGCGCTGGCCGCGGCATCCTCTTCCGGCTTGCGGTCAAAGTCGAAGTGGTCGAACATTTTCTTGTCCTCGAATTGCAGGCGGTCGAAAAAGGCGAGCCGCGTGTCAACCGGCTTGCGCGTCGTCAGGATGTAGCCCATTTCCTTGGCCAGCATCGCCGCAAGGCTGGCTTCATCGGGGAGAACGTCGATCAATCCGCGGCTCAGCACGATGGTGTGCCCCATCGAAAAAGACTCGATGGTCGAGGTCATCAGGACGCGGCATTGAATTTCGGGTTCGATGTCGAGGTTATTTGTGACTTCGAGATTATTGACGACCGTTTGCAAAACCTTGTCGATCTCGCCTTTCGGCGCCACGAGGCCGGATCGTTGCAGCCGCTCCATGACGTTGTCCTCGGCCTGCGCGTCCCACGCGCGCTGTTCCTGTACGGGGGCAAGATCGTTGTTCGTCTTCGATTGATCGATCACCGGAGAGGCGGATTCGATCAGCACCTGGCTCAGTTCCTGCTCCTGGCGGGATCGTCCCGCGTCGTATCCCCAGAGCCGCGTCTGCGCCTTGTAGGTCGGCGCCTTGACGATCGGGTTCGCCGACGTGCTTTCCTCGGAATAAATAAACGCGGGCAGCCAGAGATTCGGCCCGGCGTTCACGCGCCAGCTGTCGAAGTGGAAATTCAGATTGGAAAATTTGTGGCCGGAGTAGGAGCCGTTGAATCGGACGATCGTATAGTCCTGGTCCTCGACCCAGATGCGCCCAATGAAGCGTCCATTGCCCGACTTTTTCTTTGGAGTGATATCAAAGACGAGAGCGCGCACTTCCCCGAGGAATTCTCGGCGGACGTAGTCGAAATTGTAGTTCTGCGTGTCCAGGCCGCTGTTGTCGAGATAAATCATTTGCAGAAAACCGTCCGGGAGAAACTCGGTGCCGAAATCGAAAAGGTGGGTCATGCTGCCGACCATGTGGTGCACTGAAGTGTCGCCGGGCGTGGGCAGCGGCTTGAGGTCCAGCCCCTTGGCAAATTCGGCGCGGCCGATGAAGTAGTGGTCGCCATCGGGAACCCAGCTCCCGTCGCTTTCCGTGATCCTGACTTTCTGGATGTAGGTTTCCACCAGGGGAGAGTGCTGCCGGATCATGGCCATTTCCTGCTTTTCGCGGGAAGTCACATTGGAGATGACCTGGTCAAGCGCCCCGGTGGGTGGAAGCGATTTCACTTGCGCCACGAGCGGCGCGGAACAAAACACTACGGCCACAACCAGAAATTTCAGAGTACGCATGGCGTTCATCCCCCCGAAATACACAGGCCCTGTCGGGAACCTCACGGGCCAAAAACCAGAACGATAAAACTATAGAATAAATGACTTGCGCACGCCACTTGCCATCCGGCCATGAAACAAAACATTCCAGCAGAAGGAATTAGAGGCTCGCCGTTCTCTGCACCATGTAAGACTTTCGCCCGGACCGGAGAATTATCGCTGGAGGGGGCATCAGCAGGCCCAGTCGACAATCCTACAGCCAACTTAGATGCTGCCGACAGCAGCGCTCGTTGTCTCGGGCACATGGGTTTGAGTGGCACAGGCTTCCAGCCTGTGGGGGTTGAGCGGAGCGCGATCGCTCGTGCTTCGAACAAACCCCCACAGGCTAAAGCGTGTGCCACCAAACCCTTTTCGTGGTAGAGTTTGCCGAGGAGCATCCTCCATGACACGCCTCCGATGGGTTTTGGTGATTTTCCTCGGCCTTATTCCGTTTACCGCGCGCGCGCAGCAAGCAGCCCAGTCCACACCACTGAACGACACCCAGAAATTGGGCCAACGTATTTTCGAGCAGCGCTGCGGTATCTGCCACGCGCCGGCGCGCGCGGGCTTCGTAATGTATGGCACTTACCTACACAAGGACCTGATCAACGGAAACGAAGACGCCATCAAGGAAATGATTCGAACCGGAACGAGCAAAATGCCCGGATTCAAGTACGGATTAAAGCCCGCGGAGATTGACGCGATCGTGGAATATCTGAAGACAGTGCCGAAGCCCGCCAAGACCGTGGCAGCGGGCGGAGGCATGGTCGACTAGGTGAAGTCTAGAAGTCGCCGGAATTTCGGCTGGAAATCTGGACGGGAAAAAGGAGAGCCTGCGATGCATCACACACAAACTCGTGTCTTGTGGAATATTCTCGGCGCCGCTTTCTTGGCCTTTGCCCTGGCGGCCATACTACCTCTCGCAGCCAACGCTGCTCCCGACGGCGCGCTACTCGCCGGCACAGTCAAGTCGGCCTCCGGCGCGAAACTGAACGGCGTGACGATCTCCGCGAAGATGGACAACTCGACAATCACCAAGTCCGTCTTCACCGACGAAGACGGCGCCTACTATTTTCCCGCGATGCCAGCGGGCCACTACGACGTCTGGGCCCAGGCCGACGGCTTTGATACCGCGCGCGGCGACGCCTCGCTCTCCCATACAACGCACCGCGATTTCATTCTCCATGCCTCTAGGGATTTCGAGCGCCAGTTGACTGGCGATCAAATCCTCGCCTCGCTCCCCGAAGCAACGCCCGACGATCGCCGCCTCAAGCGCATCGTTCGAAACACCTGCACCAGCTGCCATCAGCCCAATTACATTCTGCAAAACAAGTTTGACGAGCAGGGCTGGACCGCGATTCTGGAAACGATGAAGCGCGTCAACGTGGGCGGCGGCTACCTTGGCCCGAACAGCCCGATTGCCGCGCCCATCGACTTCCACGAAAAGGAACTCGCCGCCTATCTCGCGCGCGCCCGCGGGCCCGAGCAAAGCGCGATGAAGCTCTCGGTCAAGCCGCGCCCGACGGGTGATGCGGCACGCGTAGTCTTCACCGAGTATGACGTCGCGATGTTCGCACCCAACGACGCCCCAAAAACCTTTGCGCTGATCAACGGCAGTGACTGGTCGCTGGGCACGCCTTCATCCTTCTTCCACAATGGCGTTCACGATGCGCAGGCCGACCTCGACGGCAACATCTGGTTCAGCGTGAATCTACCCCAGCCATACGCCAGCATGGGCCGCGTGGATGCCAAGACGGGAGAGACCAAGTTCTTCCGCGTCGCCGGCCTCAACGGAATGGCCGCCACCGGCCACGGTGCCATGCGCGACAAGCAAGGCCACATCTGGTTCGACATGTCCCCCGGTGAAGCTGGTGGGCGCGGGCGCCTCGTCGAGGTCGATCCCGCAACCCAAACACTTCAGGTGTTCACAGCGCCGGAAGGGCAAGAGGGCCCGACGGTGGCAGCCGGCACTGTGGATGTAGACGGCAAAGGCAAGATCTGGGCCTCCACGGTTCACGGCGCTTCGCGCTTCGATCCCCTGACCAAAGAGTTTTCCGAGTACAAGTCGCCCACCTACAAGAATGCGGATGGTATCGGCAACACCTACGGCCTGACCGCGGACGCCGACGGCAACGGCTGGTGGGCGGAGATGAATCTTGATCTCGTGGCCAAGACCGACCTCGAGACCGGAAAGGTCAGCGAAGTCAAGGTTCCTCCTGTACCGGGCATCAAGCAGATGTTTAGCCCCGACGAAATCAAGATGTATGAAGCTTATGGATCGACCTGGAACATGGCCGTGCCCTGGGCCGAAGGCCCGCGCCGCATGGGAGCGGACAAGGAGAGCCACTTCGTCTGGGTGTGCGACTGGTGGGGCGGAAGCTTGGCCAAGATCGACACGCAAACTTTGAAGGTGACGATGGTCCCCCTTCCCAGGCCGGATGTGCAGATGCCCTACCAATCCGCCGTGGACAAGGACCACAACGTGTGGGTCAACTTGATGAACGCGGATGAAGTCCTCAAGTTCGATCCCAAAACTTCCAAGTGGAGCGAGTATCCGTTCCCCACTCTGGGCGCGGAAACCCGCTACGTTTCCCTGCTCGAACACGACGGCAAGTTGGAAGTCATTCTGCCCTACTCGCGGACGCGAAGAGTGGCGCGCATGGAGTTCCGCAGCAAGGAAGACATCCAGGCGCTGAAGCAGCAAGTGCAGCAGCAGGAACAAGCGCGAGCGCAGTAGACAAAAGGCTGCCCGCCCTAAAAACGGGAGGCCTCTACAAATACCCGGCGTGTTCTTAGCATTGACACGGCATGACTTAGGGTGTACGGTCCTGCCCATCGGCAGATTGAATTTCTAAATCGTGCATCCTTGCGTGAGGTGAATCATGGCCACTCTCTCAGCCGGCGGCCCGGGCTTCGGCAACACTCCACTTTTTTCAATCACGAAAAACGGAACGAACACCGATCGCGGGAGAAATCCGTACAAACGATGGGTGTTTCTCGCCGCGGTGGTTCTTTTTTCATCGCTGGCCGTTGCGCAGAACGCGCCGCAGGTGACGGGAGTCGATCCGGCGTCGGGAAAAGTGAGCGACACGGTGACCGTGTCCGGAAGCAATTTAGGGAAGGCTTCTGTTTCTTCCGTGTTTCTTTCCGACGACAAGAATGATTTCAAAGCCACGATCGTCGATCAAAGCGACGATAAAATTACGATGAAGGTTCCTCAGTGCAAGCCCGGCGATTACAACGTCTCCGTTCAAGTGGGAGACAAGCTCTTCATCAAGCCCGTGAAATTCAAAGTGGAACAATAGAATTTAAGTAGCACAGGCTTCAGCCTGTGGGGGTTCATTAGTCCTTGCAAGGTCTAAAACCCACAGGCTGAAGCGTGTGCTACTTACACCTGAAGAGGAATCGAAAGAGCCTTGCGCGCCTCTTCAAATGTAGATTCGTGAATCTGCCCGAAGGCATCCACTTTCATGTGCTTGGTCTGCATGGGCTTGCCGTCCAGGCGATCCTTGAGCCAGTCCGCGAAGTATGTCGTTTGGCTGGGACCGAGCGCCGCGGCGGATGATCCGACGAGGCCGTGTTCCGCCCCTTCATAGACCAGCAACTGTTTGGGCGCCGAGATTGTCTCGAACAATGCGTACGTGTATTCAATCGGGCTTAGCTGGTCGTCCTCCCCTGCCATCACCAGGTAAGGAACTTTGATTTTTTCCCCGACTCCCTTCAGCGAAAGCGTCTGCGCGAATTTATCGAACTCCCCTTCGTCGGTGAAGCCCGCCATGTACATGAACCGCAGCTTGAATGTGGGCGAGGCCACATTGAAGAGCGTGTTCATGCCGGGTTCGTGGCAGGTGGACCGCAACACGCAGCCCTTCAGCCGGTCATCCACTGAGGCCACTTGCGTCCCCCAAAACGAGCCCATGCTCACCCCGGACAACGCGATGCGGTCGGGATCGATCTCATTTTGCGAACGAAGCCATGACAGAACCAACGGGCCGGCCTGCATCCAGTTCGTCGCCGTCGGATGGATTTCGCGAACGCAACATTCGCCCTGGCCCGGGCCTTCGAGCGCCAGCACGGCGATGCCGCGCTCGAGCAGTTTGTCTCCGTAGAGCGCGACGCCAACTTCCTTGATGCTGTCCATTCCGCCGATCGCCCACACCGCGGGAATCCGGCCCGTCCCGCGCTTCGGCGGCAGGTGCAAATAGCCGGGAAGTGATTTCCCGCTCCCGCCAAACGGGATTTCCACTTTGCGAATTTCGTGATCGGCGAGCTCCATGTACTTCGCGTAGGCGGCGGCTTTCTTTTCATTGAGGGCCAGATTTTCGCGCGACACTTCGAAGATCGGCCATTGCGCGCTTCCATATAGCAGCGCGGCGATGAAATAACTTTCGCGGGCGGCGATGGCGTGCCCGTCCGCCTCGAACTGGCGCGCCAATTTTTCGCGGCGCACGGCGGCGCGCGTGTACTCGCGGGCGATGTCGTTGTACTTGCGCACCCGCGAACGGATGCCGATGAAATCGCCCGTCGCGTCCGGGCCGCAGGGCCCCAGCGTGTACGCCACGCGCGCCTGATCCCATTCCAGGCCCACGGTCTGCACCACGGCGTCGAGCAGCCAGCGTTGCTCCTGCCAGCGCTTCATCTTGCGCTCCGTCGCGGCGTTCATTTCGGGCGCGGGCGGAGGATCGGGCGGCGCCGCGGCCAGAATTTCCGGCCAGGTGGTTCCAGCCCCGCGCCCGATGAAGGATGCGCCGGCCATCGTCGCCGCGCCGCCCAGAAATTCGCGGCGCTGCACTAATTTTTTTGCAGGATCTGTTTTATTTGATTTGGACATCGGTGCTCTCCGTTGGATTTCCGCAGTCAACTATGACTAGTGGTTAGTGACTGGTGATTCCGGACCTTGCCTCAGTCGTCGTATTAGGGCTCTACGAAAAGCTAAAGTTGGTTGCCAGTTCGCCGCTGCTCATCAACGAGCGATCCCTGAAATATGGTTCTGAATAACACGGCCTTGGTGCGATGTAAAGGAAGGTTGTCAAATGGTGCGATGCACGGAAGATCCCCGCATTGGGTAGCTCCCCAGTTTTCCAGCTCATTTAGCATTGTCCACCCGCAGGGTGTGCGCGAAAACTCGGTTTTGAAACGTGTACCGTCCGCCTTCAGGCGGACATCTGCTTAGTTCCAGAGTGCCTGCCTAGAAGGCGGGCTCTACAAGAACTTGCGAATCTTGAGTTTCCTGACTAAATCTGGCAGGTCCGACGGTGGATGGCTCCCATTGTCCTCCTACCTGTACTTCGCTCGGAAGTTCACAAAACGGCTGCAAACGGGCCCTCCGGCAAGAAAGATCTCCGCTGGAGATTTGTACGCATGGTATTGATAATAATGGCCTTAGGAGAAACCCGCCGATTTCCAAACCCCCTAAGCCGAAAGTCCCGGGACCTGTACTAGGACTACCGATACCATTGTCTGCCCAAATTGGCACTTATGCCTCATTGGTGTCCCCACTTGTTTTTGCGAAAGTAGGCTTGTTGAAACGATGTACGGCGACTCAAGACGAGGAGACAACCGATGAATTCGAACAAAATAACCCTAGCCGCCAAATTCACCCTTTTAGTTCTCCTTGGCGGACGGTTCACCCCCGCGCAGGCGCAGGACTGGAGTGCAGCTACCTCCGCAGCCGTGGCAGCCAGCCAGCGAGGCGAATACGCCCTGGCGGAAGCTTCCTACAAGGAAGCCATCGAGATCCAGCAAAACACGATGGGCGCCGACAGCCCGGGAGTTGCCATCACCCTGAATAACCTGGCCGTCATCTACCAGGATCAGTCCAAGTATCCCCAGGCGGAGCAAGCGTACCTGCAAGCCCTGGCCATTCTGGAGAAGGACGCGAGCCAGACAGCTTCGACCGGCCTTACGCTGAATAATCTTGCGGCCCTGTATCATGACGAAGGCATGGATGCCAAAGCCGAGCCGATTTACAAGCGCGCGCTGGGAATTTGGGAAGGTTTGGGGAAGGATCAAACCGCCAACGAAACGATCGCAGTGATGGGTCTGGCCGGCATTTACCACTCGCGGAATGAGAATGCCTACGCCGAACCGCTCTATCTGCAGGCTCTGAAGCTCTGGAACGAGTCAGGCGAGCCGGCGAGCACGGAAGCGGCCGATGCCCTGTTCCAGTTGGGCGAAATCAATCACGCCCGAAGCAACAACACGGAAGCCGAATCCATGTACGCCCAGGCGCTGGCGATCTGGGAAAACACTTCACAAATGGACAGCTCGGAAGCGATCACAGCGGAAGGCACTCTCGGAGAAATTTACCGGGCCGAGGGGAAATACGCGGAAGCCGAACCCCTACTGGAACGGGCATTGAAGAGCGCGGAACAAACGCTGGGGCAAAATCACCTCGGTGTTGCCGCCAGCTTGAATAATCTCGCGCTTCTCTACTACTGCGAATCCAAGTATGACGCGGCTGAACCCCTGTACAAGAGAGCGCTGGAAATCCGAGAAAAAAATCTAGGGGCAAACGACCCTGTTGTGCAACAAACACAGCAATTTTACGCCGCGCTGCTCCGCCAGGTAGGCCGCAAGGCCGAAGCACGGAAGCTCGAAGCGCAGGCTTCGGGCAGTGGAGTTGCCCTCCTCTAAAAATCAAAGTGCGGCCCGCATCCCTGCGGGCCGCACTCACTCTTCCGGATTGCATTTGATGCTTTGAAAATCTCGATTTATCCTGCCTGGCAGAAACGAAAGCAACACCTCCAAGGCAAGGGCGGCCTCAGCTGGACTTCCCAAAATCGTACAGAATCGCAGGGTTTTCGACGAGGATGCGATGGCGCGTCGCCTCACTCGGCGCCCATTGCGTAAGCAAATCGAACAGCACGGCGTCGTCCGGCTTGTTTGTTTCGTTCGGATGCGGCCAATTGCTTCCCCACACCATCCGCTCGGGCGCGGCTTGCACGTAGGCCTGGCCGACCTTGTTCACATCGGCGTAGGTGGGAGGACCGTCCTTCGTATTGTCGCGCGTCACGGATAGCTTGACCCAGGTTCGGCCCTTATCAACCAGCTTGCGAATGAGAGGATAGGCCGGGTGTTTCATGCCCATCGGCTGGGGTATGTGCCCCATGTGATCGAACACGATGGGCGAAGGGAGGCGCATCCACAAATCCTCGGCTGCGACGATTTGATCGGGGTCCATATTGATCTGGACGTGCCAGCCGAGCTCGTTGATGCGTTTCGAGAGGGGCTCGATCATGTCGAGCGTCGTCACCGCAGCGGAGACGGGGGCGGCCAGGGAGAAGCGGATTCCGCGAATTCCTCCGCTGGCCAGCGCTTTCAACTCCGCGTCCGTAATGGTCGGGTGAATGACGGCGACGCCGCGGGCATTGGGCGCAAATTGAGCGATGGCGTCGAGCGTGACGCGGTTGTCGGTGACATAAGGCCTGGGCGTTACGATCACATCGCGCGTCGTGCCGATGCGCCTCTGCAGCAACCGGTATTCTGTTACACGCGCGTTCGGCTCCGCTCCGGGCGAAGGGGCAGGAAAACGGGCGATATCGTAGATGTGATGGTGACAGTCGCACGCAAGCGGCGGGGCTTTGAGCTTCGGCAGTTCCGTGCCGGTTGAATTCGGCACCGCAACTTGCGCGTGACTGGCGCGTGCATCGAAGAGTCCTGCCGCGCTTAATGCAGCGAGGCTGGCCCCTTGGAGAAAAGTGCGCCGGCCTATTTTGCGTTCGTTCATCGCGCTACTCCCTCTTGGGGTGGGCAGTCACCTTCCACATTTTAGTTCCAGTCCGAACGCAGGCGCTATTGAGCGCCTTTCTCGCTGGCAGGTTTGCCGATTATTTTGTTGTACTCCGCGAATTCCGACGGGGAACAAATCATCTCTCGGACATCGAAATTGGGCGGTTTCTGTTTGAAACGAAGCTTGTCCAGAGCCACCCAGGGTTTCGTATACATTTTCGGGTCGTTAATTGTCACGGTGAGTTCCAGCGTGTCCTGATCGACGCGGTGAAACTTCTCCTCGACGCGCAGGTCGCCGCTATGCGGGCGGCCGGCTCGGTCGATCCATGTTCTCTCATCCGTCCCCGTGGTCTGCACGACGAACGTGTAGTCATCCTCCCACTTGCCCACCGAATAGCCGTACCACCTTGGCTCGGGATTTTTGGGGAGATCCCGCCCGTCGGTCCAGATCACGCGCCAGAGCCTGCCAAATTCGTACAGGACGAACACTTTGAGAGGCGTTTGAAGGATTTGAGTGGTTCTCAGTTCGTAAAGATCTTCGCGGGGAAGTCCCTGCGGATCACAATAAACGACTGGATCGTTTGTCTCTCCTGGAAGGACGCTTCGAATTCCATTGCTCGGCTTGTGGGAGTTCAACGTCTCCAGCCCCAAAGGAGTGTAGGGTAGCTGATGTTCCGGCTTGCCGTCTTCCGGCATGGCTCGCGGGCCAAGCGGCTGGATTCCGTCGTTGCCTGGGTCCCAGATTCCGGAAATATCATGAATTGGAGCGGGGGCCGGTTTCTGATTCGTTGTTGCGCTCGATTGCTGACTTGGGGCGGACTGAGCGCGCGCAAGCGGGATGAGCATCAACGGCGAGAATAGTGTAATTGTCCAGGCCAAAGAGAACCTTAACATTCCTGAGTTCCTTCCTTAAATTTGGACCTCACACCGATTCGGATTACTGAGGTCATTCGGTGGATTTAAAAACGACCCGGGCACTCAGAATGTGGCCATCGGCGAGCACGACTTGATCGATACGGCCGACCGGCGCGCCGTTCTTGACAGGCGTGAACGTAACAGTGACCTCATCCCCCGGTTTGAATGAATCCTTGCTCCAGCCGAGGTTAACCATGTCCGACGGATTGCTGGTCTCGGTGGCCCAATGAACGACATTACCCTTGTCATCCTTGGCATCGAATTTCAGGAAGCAATGGGGATTGGCCCAGAACCATTCCGTCACGGTCGCTTTCACGGTCATTTTTTTGGACGTGTCGTATGCGGCAGCGCCGTGATGCGCGAAGAGCGGAACTGAAACCGCCAAGAAGCCGAGGAAAATCGTCGCAAGTTTATTTTTCACGGGATACCTCCAATTCTCTTCTGGCGAGGTCCAAATCGCCGGCACGGCTGAAGCCGCGCCTTCGCCCGAACGACACGGTCTTGCGTTGCCTGGCGATGGCAACTGCGATTCTAACTGGACCCTCTAATTTTGGAAATCTTACTTGCGCATCGTACGCTTCTGCTGCGCTTTAGACAACGAATTTGCTACCAGAGCGATCGCGTCAAGAGGGGATCGGCGCCACACAGAGGGAACACAATTTCAGAGGGGGATACTGCAAATTCTTTCGGCGAGTAGGAAATGTGCTATGACCAAGTTCCGAGATGGGGATTATCGGAACATAGGATTTCTCTGACGGGATTCCGGGAAGAAAACGATCACCCTTTGCTTTCCATTGTTCGCGGGATCACCAGGTCCCCACCTGCCTGAATTTGACGGGAAAAACTTTGTTGTCCTCTGGAGTACTCATCGGGAAGTAGATATAAGTTCCTTCCTGGTCGGCGACGTAGGTTTTCCCGGACTCCAGTAAGGGGCAGATGTCCCCGCGCTGGACGCATTCATACACGATTTTTTTACCATTGACTTCGGTGAGCAAGAGGTTCGTGTACGTGAAAACGCCGCCCGAGGATGAGTTGTGGATTTTTGTTTTTAGCGAGACCACTTGAATCGAGGTTTCTTTCCCTTTCGGCATTGCAAAAGCAGAAAGCGGGATGAGAACCAAGATGGCGATTTTTGCAGCTCTGTTTAGCATTGTCGATTCCTCTCCAGGAAGAAAGTTAGTAGTCAGCTTGGGGCCGATGAATTTCAAGGTCGCACCTTGAAATTTTCAGCGCGCCGAATGGGCGCTGTATCGGCGTCTTACAAAACTTGTGAATCCCTTGACCTATATATAGTCGGCAAAATGGAAATGGACTTGAGCGGCGAATTCTTATGGTGGGGGTCTCACGCTTCCGCCGTCCTCGGTACACTCCATTTTCCAACTGGGCGCTGTCCTAATCGGGGGCCTCGGGTGTATAAGAGTCCCCATTCGAGATGTCAAAACGGAAATCAAATTCCTTGGTTTTTCCGTTGAATTTGTGAGGGCGAGGAAAACGTATGGCGCGAAGAATCTGTATTCTCGCTGGACTGTTCATCCTGTTCGCCGGAACTGCCTCCGCGCAGACGGTGGATGCCCGGAAAACCTTGGAGGCGGCTTCCAAGGCCATGGGCGCCGCCAACTTGAAGACGATTCAATACTCCGCGAGCGGCTGGTTCTCGCAGATCGGCCAGACGTACGGGCTTGCCGAAGACTGGCCGCATTATGAAGTCGCCGACTACACGCGCGTGATCGACTACGACGCGAAATGGTCGCGCGAGGATTACACCGCAAGGCAAGGAAAATACCCGGCGCTCGGCAGGACCCCTATGCCGGAGCATCACGTCACGTCCATTTTGAGCGGCAACTACGCCTGGGACATGAAGGGCGACGCGCCGGTGCCGCTCACGCGGATGTATCTGGACGGCGTGCCTTATTCCGATCTGCGGCAACTCGAGATCGTGCTGACTCCGTTCGGATTCCTCAAAGCGGCGATGGCGGCGTCCGACGCGAAAGCCATCTCGTTGAACATCGTGGGAGCTTCGGACATTGGCCTGTCGCAGTTTGGCAGGAAGGTGACAGTCGTCTCCTTCACCATGGGAAAATACAAATTCAACGGAACGATCAACGACAAAAATCTGGTCGAGCTGGTCGACACCTGGTTTCCGAACCCGATGTACGGCGACATGGACTACGAAATGCGCTACACGAAGTACAAGGATTTCGGCGGGATCATGTTTCCCGGGCAAATCCATGTGCATCAGGGCGACCCGCGGCTGAACCCGGCGCACAACTATTACGAGATCAACGTGACGGACGTGAAGGCCAACGTGCCGGTGACGCCGATGCCGGTTCCCGAAGCGGTGCGGACGGCGACGGCGCCGCCGGTAAAGGTGGAGAGCCAGAAGCTCGCGGACGGCGTGTGGCTGCTGGGTGGAGGGAGCCACAACAGCGTGCTCGTCGAATTCAACGATTTCGTCGCGGTCGTCGAAGCGCCGCAGAACGAGGCGCGCTCGCTCGCGGTGATCGCGGAAGCGAACAGGCTGGTTCCGAACAAACTGATTCGGTACCTCGTCAACACGCACCACCACATGGATCACGCCGGCGGACTGCGCACGTATCTTTCGCAAGGCACGACGATCGTGACGCACGAGTCGAACAAGCAGTATTACCTCGACATCATGTTCTATCCGGCTCCGAGGACCCTGGACCCGGACCGGCTGGCGATCTTCAGCCCGATGTACATGATCAGCCGGCGGCCCGCTCCGATTGACACGGTGGGCGGCGACACGCGCGGCGAAGGAAAATACGTTGTGACCGACGGCGCGCGCATGATGGAAATTTTCCACGTGCAGGACATGGCCTACGAGTTAGGAGATCCGTCGTACAGCCAGGGCAATCACAGCGCCGATATGTTGATGGCTTATCTGCCGAAGGAAAAGATTCTGATCAATGCCGATCTGTACTCCCCGCCGCAGCCGGGGGCGCAGCCGCCCGCTCCGACGGCCGCGATGCTCACGCTGTATCAGAATATGCGGAAGCTAAAACTCGATGTCTCGCAGCACGTCCCGATCCACGGGCGCGTCGGGACGAATGATGAGTTTTTGAAGATTGTGGGAAAGACTCAATAGTTTTAAATAATCGATCGAGTACGGTCAGGAAAATGCAGGCTCTTAGTGGCACAGGCTTCAGCCTGTGGGGGTTAGTCCTTCTATGGACAAAACCCCACAGGCTGAAGCCTGTGCTACTAAATACCGCCCGCCAAATCTGGTACATGGAGTATTGGTGCGGTGAGTTTGACACACGATAGCTCCAAGCATATAGTTTTGCGCGCTGACAAAGTTGAAATTGGAAATTTGGCTGAGCGAGTGCTAAGCGCGTCCGGCCGCCGGATGAGCTTGGGTGTTCAGGAGGCGCGAAAACGGAATGAACGATTCCACCAAAGCCGTCGAAGTCAAATCGCCTGAGATACTGAAGCTGATTGATAAGGATGCGGCCGTCGAAAAACTTTGCACGGGCTTTTGGTTTACCGAAGGCCCCATCTGGAATCCGAAGGAACAATGCCTGTATTTCAGTGACATGCCCGGAGACGTGCGCCGCCGGTGGAGCGCCGCGGATGGTGTCAAGGAAATCCGCAAACCCAGTAATAAGTGCAACGGCATGACCTACGATGCCGCGGGCAACCTGTATGTGTGTGAGCACGTCACCAGTTCGCTTGTGATGGAAACTCCGTCGGGCGAACGCAAGGTGCTCGCCTCCCACTGGCAGGGAAAAGAGCTCAACAGCCCGAACGACGTGGTGCTTCGCTCCGACAAATCCATTTATTTCAGCGATCCCTCGTATGGCCGGATGCCGGTCTTTGGCCTCGAACGCAAGCAGGATCTGGCCTTTCAGGGCCTCTTCCGAATTTCGCCCGATGGAACGCTGCATCTGGAAGCGGATGATTTTGGCCAGACCAACGGCGTGTGTTTTTCGCCGGATGAAAAAATTCTGTATGTGAACGATTCGCCGCGAGCCCACATTCGCGCGTTCGACGTCGCCCCCGACGGCTCGCTGAGCAAGAGCTGCATCTTCGCCGCGAATATTGGCGATGGCGTTCTCGAAAACGGCATCGTCGACGGCATGAAAGTCGATGAGCGTGGGAATATCTACGTGACAGGCCCGCGCGGCATTTGGGTTCTGAGCCCCGCGGCGGAGCATTTGGGCGTGATTCGCATGCCCGAGCATGCCGGAAATTTAAACTGGGGCGGGCGGAACTGGGACGAGCTGTACTGTGCGTGCTCGACATCGATTTATCGCGTAAAAATGAAAGTTCGAGGAAATCCTGTCGCATACATGGGTATGCGCTAAGGAGAATTATGGCCGACCGGAAACTCAATGCGCGAAAGACGGCGCTGATCATTCAGGATTTGCAAAATGACGTCATTATCGAGGGAGGCGCGTTCGCGTCCTCCGGCGCGCCCGCCCATGCGAAGAAACAGAATGTAGTTGAAAATGTGAAAAGATTGGCTGCCGCGATGCGCAAGGCCGGCGGGATTGTGATTCACGTTCATTACATCGTCGAGCCCGGCGCGCCCGGGCTCAAGCTGAACGCGCCGCTCTTCCGCGGTTTGGCGGAGAGCAAAGCTGTGGTGCGTGGAACGTGGGGAGCGGCGCCCGTCGAGGGGCTTGAGCCTCAAAAGGGCGATGTTGTCGTCGAGAAAATGCGCATGAACGGATTTCATGGCACCAAGCTCGACACCATCCTGCAAGGATACGGGATCGATTCCCTGGTGATTACCGGAGCCTGGACCAACTTTTCCATCGAACACACGGCGCGCCACGGCGCCGATTCGGGCTATGAGGTCGTCGTGGCGACCGACGGAACGTCCACTATCAACGACGAGTGGCAAAACGCGGGAATTAATTTTGCTCTTCAAAATATCGCCGACCGCCTGAGTTGCCAGGAAATCATTCAGGCTCTGAGCTAGACAGTCGCCGCCATAGAGAGTGCATGACTGTTCCCATTGAGACTTCAATCGTCGTTTCTTCGGAAGATGAACGCGCGGTAATCGTTCACGTCCTTTCAGGGCTTGGAGCAAACCAGCGGGAATGCTCGATTCAAGCGGACGTTCTGACGGAAGCGGATCTGCGCGGCCACCATTCGCACGGATTGCAACGCCTGCCTGTTTTGGCGGCTCGCATCAAGAATCGCCTGATCCGTGTCAACGTCGATCCTGAATATATTTGGAGTGCGGATTCCGTCCTAAGCGTTGACGGAAAAGATGGATTGGGTCCATTTGTTGCCGAATCCGCGCACGAGCGGGCAAAGCCAAAGCTGAAACAAAGCGGGGTCATCGCGGTGGCGATTCGGAACAGCAGCCACATCGGGATGATTGGGTACTACTGCGAAAAGCGGGCGCGTGAGGGAATCATTTGCCTCGCGATGACGGAAAGCGAAGCGCTCGTTCATCCGCATGGCGGCACAAAGGCGCTCGTCGGCACGAACCCGATCGCCATCGGGGTTCCAAGCGAGCCCGCGCCATTCGTTTTCGATATGGCCACATCCACGAGCGCGATCGGCAAAATCTATGCCAGCAAACATCGCGGCGAACCTATCCCGCTCGGCTGGGCGATCGATGCCGAAGGCAATCCCACTACGAATCCGGATGATGCTTTGAAGGGTTCGCTAACTCCCGCGGCCGGACCCAAAGGGTACGGTCTCGGCATTTCCATTGGAATTCTCGCGGGGCTCTTGCCGGGTGGTGAAATCGGGCGGCTCGTCCTCGGTACTTTGGATACGGAGTCTCGCTGCACGAAGGGAGATTTTTTTCTTTTGTTGAACCCCGGGGCATTTGCAGGCGGACCCACACTCGCGAGCCGTGTCGCATCCTACCTCGATGAGCTTCGCCACTCGCCGCCGCAGAAGGGTATTCAAAGTGTTATCGTACCGGGTGACCGGGCGCGAGGGCTTCGAGAAGAGAGAATGCGCTCCGGGATACCACTTCCAAAAGAAGTTTGGCTCGCGGCAGAAAGGCTGAGAAATGAGTCTTGAAAGCAGTGAACCCATCTGGGGGTTTTCGACCGCGGGCAGAATTTTCTTTGGGTGGGGCGCGGCAAATGTGCTTCGGGACGTTGCGCGCGAATTCGGTCCGCGAGTTTTTGTTTGCACGGACCAGAACATGGTCAAGGCCGGCGTCTGTGAGATTGTCCTTGCGCAACTGGCGGAGGGAAAAGCCGAGATCAAGGTATTCGACGGCGGACAGCCTGAAGTGGACCGTCAGACCATCGAGCGAGCCGCCGCGGTTGCGCAGACTTACGCGCCTGACGTAGTGGTTGGTTTAGGCGGCGGCAGCAACCTGGATTTGTCCAAGGCCGTGGCGCTTCTGGTGAAATTCCCCGGCCTGCTTCCCAATTATTACGGCGAAAATAATGTTCCCGGTCCGATCGCGCCGGTCGTTGCGGTTCCCACAACCGCGGGCACAGGATCGGAAGTGAGTCCAGTCGCCGTGGTCGCCGACCCTGAACGCGCGATGAAAGTCGGCATCGCATCACGCGCTCTGATTCCGAAGTGGGCCATCGTGGATCCCGCGCTGACCGTTTCCTGTCCCGCAAGTGTGACGGCCCATTCGGGCATGGACGCGCTCGCGCACGCGATCGAATCCTTCTGCGCGCGTGTGCGGACCGATTGCTCTCCGCACGCAATCTTCGTCGGCAAGAATCCGATGTCGGACGTTCTTGCGACCAAAGCGATCACCGCGATCGCAAAATTCCTTCCGACGGCGGTAGCTCAGCCGGGCGACCGCGCTGCAAGGCAAGAGATGGCATTGGCGAGCCTCCTGGCGGGGATGGCATTCTCATCCGCAGGAACGGCCGCCGTGCATGCGCTGCAATATCCCGTGGGAGAAGCGACGCACACCCCGCACGGTTTAGGAAATGCGGTCCTGTTGCCCACGGTAATGAGAAACATCACGCCTTCGCGCATCCCAGAAATGGCATTCATCGCGCGCAGTTTGGATCCAAAGCTCAATTCCAAGGCAGACGCGGAAGCTGCCACCCAGGCTGCCGGACTCGTCGAGGAACTTGCCGCGAAAGTTGGAATACCAAAAGGCTTGCGTGCGTTGGGCCTGAAAAAAGAGCAGCTTCCTCAACTCTCACAGATGGCGTCCACAGTGCGAAGGCTTTTGGATAACAGTCCGGTTCCCTTTAGTGAAAGCGATCTGCTGCGCCTTCTTCAGGAAGCTTTCTAGGAATCTCGATTCATCAATCCCCAATCAGGCTGCTCATCGCAACTACCAACCTTTCGCTGCCTTAGCGCCCGCTTGACGTATAACGTATTGCGTAGTATGCTTTACGTGTGATCCAGAGTTTCAGCTCAAGGGAAACCGAGGAACTTTTTCATTACCAGCACAGCAAGCGTTTTCGCGCCATCGAGCGGGTTGCATTACGCAAGTTGCTCCAGCTTCATGCAGCCACGGAATTGCAAATATTGGCGTCGCCGCCTGGAAACCAGTTGGAAGCACTACGAGGCGACCGCAAAGGGCAGCACTCGATTCGCATCAACGATCAATGGCGAATCTGTTTTGTTTGGCGCGACGGCAATTGTTACGAAGTGGAAATCGTCGATTATCACTAGGTCTCTTTCCGTAAGCTCGCTGATTAATCGATTCCATCGGGGAGAGATCGAGTTATGCGACAACCTCTGGAAGGGGAACGGTAGATAAAGATGGTCAAATCGGACACATTGATGCCTCCTGTCCATCCGGGAGAAGTCCTTCGGGAGGATTTTATGAGGCCTCTCGGCTTGAGTGTTAACAAGCTCGCGCTGGAACTGCATGTACCTGCTACCCGCATCGGTGAAATTGTGCACGAACGCCGCCGGATCACAGCGGAGACCGCCCTTCGCCTTGCGCGATTCTTCCATACCAACGCTGAGTTCTGGCTTAATCTGCAGAATTTCTACGATCTGGAGGTATCAAGGCGCTCCGGAAAAGTCTCTGAAATTGAGCGCCAGGTGCAACCTTCACCGGCACTGGCTTCCTGATTGCTTCAGGTGTATAAGAATTCCCACCGAGATGGTCAGTACAGAATTTCCAACGGGTAATGACGGGGAGGCCCCATGAGTAGGGACAGAATTGCAATGGCACTCGGCCTGGCGGCAGGCCTGTGCTTGCTGGTGCTGTTTGGCGCTCGAGGCGCGCGGACGCAAAGCGCGCCGAAGTACAAGGTCGATGCGGACTGGCCAAAACCCTTGCCGAACAAGTGGAAGATGGGCGGCGTTACGGGGCTGGCCGTGGACAAGGATGACAACGTTTGGGTGCACGATCGTCCGAACGACCTGACCGATATTGAGCTCGAAGCAGAGCTTACTCCCCCGATTGCCGATTGCTGCGTCCGGCCACCCTCCATGATCCACATCGACAAGGCAGGCAACGTCATCGGTTCGATCGATCCGCCGCAAGGGCACGGCATGGCGGTAGACAGTAAAGGTTTCATCTACCTCGGCAATGTGGTCAACGGATTGGGCAACGTCCGCAAATACGATCCGAAATCCGGAGCGCTGATCGCCGAATTGCCGCGCACACCCGAGATGCCGCCGGGCGGCGGTGGAGGCGATGCCGCTCCCACGGGGCCGCGCACTCCGGGCCACGGCAGCAACGGACCGGTGATTGGGTTCCTGCCGGCTGGGCGCACTAAGATCACTCCGGAGGAGCGCGCGGCACGCGAGGCGGCAACCACCGCTTTCCGCATGAAATATCCCCCGACGACCCCGATGATCGTGGGAGGAATCGAAGAGGTTCGGCTCGATGAAGCGGAACATGAGCTTTACGCGGCCGACAATTACCTGGGCGGCCGCGTAATGGTGTTTGATCTGGACACGTTCAAATTCAAGCGTGGCTGGGGCGCCTACGGGCACAAGCTTTCGGAAATCACAACCGATGACAAGGACCGGGCGTATACGCCGGGCGGCCCGGAGCCTAAAGAGTTCCGGGGCCACCTCACGCTCAATTTTTCCCACGATGGGCTGGTCTACGCCGCCGATCGGATGGCGAACCGCATCGACGTCACCACGAAAGAGGGAAAATTCGTGAAGGAATTCACCATGGCCACGTGGACCGGTGTGGGCGGTTCGACCGGAGGCGTGTCCTTCTCGCCCGACAAGCAGCAACTGTTCTTGTTTATTTCCGATCTGACCAACAACCACATCTGGTTCCTTAATCGCGAAGACGGCAAGGTCGTGGGCCAGTTGGGCAGCATGGGCCAAAATGCGGGCCAGTTCTACGGCCTGCACATGATCGAAGTGGATTCCAAGGGCAACATTTACACGGGAGAAGTGTTCGGCGGCGAGCGGGTGCAGAGGTTTGTCCCCGTTAAGTAAGAAGTCAAGTGAGAGCCGAGCGGGACACATCTGGCCGCTTGCCGCGTTTTACAAATTGCGCGTGTGCTGAGCTGGAATGAGCTCGCCGCACGCGCCCTCAGACTGCCGATCGGCTCGATGGCGAAGTTTCACAACCCTCACTCTTCGACGACTTGTGGAACGCGTACCACTGATCGATTGCCGGGTATTTGCGCGCTGCTTTTCCTCAACCGGCAATCCGTATAAAGTGTGGCCTGACGGGCCGCACAACCTCAAACCGCTACACGCACTCAAACATTGAGGGAACAAGAAGGGCACATAACCGTGTGTTTTGTGAAAGCAGGTTCATACAAGAAATCTTCGGGCCATAGCGTGCGGAGCTCGGTCCTTGCAAGCGGGAGCTTCGTTTGGCTAAGCGTTTGTGTCCTGCTGTGTGGCTCCCCTGCGCCGGCTCAGTCTCAGCAGGCCGCAACGGAAACAGGAGCATCAGCCGCAGTGCAGCTTCTTGTTCAGCAATCGCCGGGAAGTATCAGCGGGACAATTGTTGATCCAAGAGGAGACGCCGTCGCCGGAGCCCGAGTGGACCTTGCAAGAGAAGATCAATCCGCAAAACAAGAGACGCTATCGGGCGACGACGGGCAATACTCCTTCGGCAGCGCCGCTTCCGGGCCTTTTCAATTGACCATTGCGAAGGAGGGCTTCGCGACGCAGGCAATTTCTGGAACCCTGCATCCGGGGGAAACCTACAACGTCCCGCGGATCGCGTTGGCGCTGGCTCCGGAAAAGACGGAAGTGCAGGTCGTAGTCCCGCGCGTGGAAGTGGCGGAAGAACAGATCAAGGAAGAGGAGAAGCAGCGCGTGCTCGGTTTCGTTCCAAATTTTTATGTGAGCTACGTTCCCGATGCGGCTCCGCTCACTCCGAAGCAAAAGTTCGAGCTTGCCTGGAAGACATCCGTGGACCCGGTCACCTTCGTGCTGACCGGGGCCGTGGCGGGAGTTCAGCAGGCGAACAATGTTTTCAGCGGATACGGGCAGGGCGCAGCAGGTTACGGGAAACGCTACGGCGCCGACTACGCCGACAGTGTTACCAATATTTTTATTGGAAGCGCCATATTGCCATCGCTCCTGAAACAGGACCCGCGGTATTTCTACAAAGGAAGCGGAAGCACGCGATCGCGAATTTTGTATGCGATTGCAAATTCCGTGATCTGCAAGGGTGACAATGGACGCTGGCAGGCGAATTACTCCAATGTTCTAGGTAGCCTCGCCGCAGGGGGGATCTCCAATCTCTACTATCCGGCGCAGGATCGCAACGGAGCGGCGTTGACATTCGAGAACGCGGCAATCGAAGTGGGCGCATCCGCCGCCGCCAACCTCCTTCAAGAATTTGTCATTCGCAAATTGACATCGAATGTTCGCAGCCACGATCCAGCCAAACCCTAAAAAGCGATGGACGGAATATCGACCTCTCTCGCCTGAAAGGCCGACCAGGGACAGTGCATTTCGGCCAGACGCAGGGACCGACAGTTGCTAGGAACGAAATTCTCGGCAACTGAGAGGATGAATTAAGAGGCTCCTGTCGAAAAATCTGAGATCATAAATCATCTTCGACCGGCTGAGGGAGGCCGGCCGGAAACAAGAGTTGTGCGGCAAAGCCGCCAAGGTCCGATGTCCGGGAGTTAATCCCGAATCCATCGATCCAAAAGACGATCAAGAGCCATGCCCACAAAAGACAGGCGCGCTACTCCGCGATTTCAAGCCAAGCCGGATAATCGCATCACGTACGGCGACAGGTCCGCGCCCATTCGGGATCTAAGCCTGGAAGGCGTTTTTGTCCTCGACCCGGACCCGCTTCCGGCCGGATCGGAACTTACCTTCACGCTGCGAGCCGGGCAAACCGACATCGCGCTGGAAGGGATCGTCCGGCACTCCGTCGTGGACGTAGGGATGGGAATTCAATTCACGAACCTCTCCGCAGTATCGAAAAGACGGTTGATCATCCACATGGCCAGTTTGGTTTCTGCTCCCAGCCAGATGGTGGAGTCTTAGCTCCGGAGATTATCCATCCCTTCCCCGAACTCTTTACAAAAGCAGGCGGTACACGTAAAGTTTGATCATCCACGAGACGCAATGAGGTGGCCAGATGAAGCATAAAATATTTGCCATTGCCATGATGGTCTTCGCCGGCTGTTTCATTTCATCCGGCGTTTTCGCGCATCACGGCGCCTCGCGGTGGGACACCGACGCGTGGGGAACCATCTCTGGGACGGTGAAGCAATTCGATTGGCAGAATCCGCACCCGCTGCTGCTGGTTGACGTGAAAAATGACAAGGGCGACGTGGAAACCTGGGCCGTGGAGTTTCATCCGCCGAACGTCATGAGCCGCGGCGTCGGATGGAATCACAGCACGTTCAAACCGGGCGACCAGGTCACGATCTACGGGCACCCCGAGAAGAAAAGCGTTCCCATGGTCAACGGAATGAGAAGCCTGAGGCCCGTAAAGGTCACCATGCCCAGCGGCCAGGTAGTCACCGTGGATCCTCCGGGATATTGAGCACCACCTGAAATTGGTAAGTCCACCGGCGGCGCGCGAAATTTGAAGGACAGGTTCATTCGAATGAAAAAGTTTGCGCTGGGCTCGTCCCTGACTTCTGCGGCAGTGCTCGCCTTGCTTCTCGGGATGCTGCCGCGGCTAACAACTGACCTTCGCGCGGCTCGCCCTCAAATGGCTGGCTCGACTCCCGACCTGACCGGCATTTGGTCCCCTCCAAGAACACCCAAGGGCTTCCTGCCGTACAACTTTTCTCCCGAGGCGCCTCCCCCCATGCAGCCGTGGGCGGTGAAGCGCTGCGAACTCGTCGGCTGTGGGACCGGGCCGCTCGGCCGCGCCAATGACGACAATATGGATCCTTACTTGTCCAGTTGCGCGCCGTACGGCTTGCCTCGCCTGATGAATCATGTCGGCCCGTTCGAAATTTTGCAGAGCAAAGGCCGCGTGCTGGTGCTGTTCGAAACGGGGAACTCCATTGAGCAAATCTGGACGGACGGGCGCGGCCACCCGGAGGACCTGGACCCCTCCTGGATGGGACATTCCATCGGCCATTGGGAAGGCGCGACGCTCGTCGTGGACATCGTGGGACTGACCGATAAAAGTTGGCTGGACACCGCGGGCCATCCGCACAGCGACGCACTGCATGTCGTCGAGCGCATTCGCCGCGTGGATCACGACACGCTCGAGAACACGCTCACTTTTGAAGACTCGAAAACGTACACGCGATCCTGGTCGTCGACGATCGTCTACAAGCTGCGTCCGGATTGGTCGCTCAAAGAAGACATCGCCTGCGAAGACAAAATCCTGATGGACCTGAAAGCCAAAAAAGCGAAAGTTTATCCGTATCAGCCCTACCCCATGAATTTTCCGACGGAAGCCATTCCACTGCCCGATGTTGCCAATGCAAAATAGGGAGTTCTCCGGCAGGGCCGCGCGCCGCTTCCACCAACCTTCGATTGCGTTGACCGGCACTGAAAATCGCGCGGGGCGCGCAAAATAATGGCATCTCCGCTGGGAAAGACCACATCGATTTCGATTCTGGTGGCCACCGCCTTCTTCATGGAAAACCTGGACGGGACCGTCATCGCGACGGCCCTGCCCGACATGGGAAAATCGTTCCACGTCAACCCGGTCGATTTGAACATTGGAATGACGGCCTATTTGCTGATGCTGGCGGTTTTCATTCCGATCAGCGGATGGGTGGCCGACCGCGTGGGCGCTCGGACCGTTTTCGTTTCCGCCATCGCGATTTTTACCGTGTCTTCGATTCTGTGCGGATTGAGCAATGGAATTTTGACGTTCACCGGCGCGCGCGTAATCCAGGGGATCGGCGGGGCGATGATGGTGCCCGTCGGACGGCTGGTCGTTTTGCGCACGACGGAAAAGCACAATTTGATCGATGCGATTACTTTCATCACCTGGCCCGGACTGATCGCGCCCGTGGTAGGTCCGCCGGTCGGCGGTTTCATCACCACATACGCTTCGTGGCACTGGATTTTTTTCCTGAATGTGCCGCTCGGCATCATCGGCATGGCTCTTTCGTCACGGATTATTCCTAACCTGAGGGAAGACCACGTCAAGCCGTTCGATTGGCTCGGATTTGCGCTGAGCGCGTCGGCCTGCGTAAGCTTCGTGTATGGCATGGAGCTGGTGGGCCGCGAAGGCGCGCAATGGAAGCCCACGGCCGCGTATCTCGTCGCCGGATGCGTCCTCGGGCTGTTCTCCGTACTTCATTTCCTGCGCGCTCCCGCACCGCTTTTGAATCTCGATCTTCTCAAAATCAAGACGTTCGCGATCACTCTGCAGGGAGGATCGCTGTTCCGCATCGCGATCAGCGTCTCGCCTTTTCTCTTGCCCCTTATGTTCCAGGTCGGCTTTGGATTGAACGCGTTTCAGTCGGGCCTGCTGATGCTGGGGCTGTTCACGGGCAACCTGCTGATGAAATCCGTCGTGACGCCCGTTCTGCGGCGGTTCGGTTTTCGCAACGTGCTGACGACGAATGGCATGCTGAACGCGATCTTGACGGCGAGTTGCGCCCTTTTGTTCCCGCAGACCGCGACGATCCTCGTGCTCTTTATATTATTTCTGAACGGACTGTCCCGCTCGATGCAGTTTACGGCGGTGGGCACTCTTGCCTTTGCGGACATCACCAAGCCGGACATGAGTACCGCCACCAGTTTTTTCAGCATGATCACGCAAATGTCGATGGGCATGGGCGTGGCGGTGGGCGCAATCGCGCTGCGCCTGGCCGGATATCTGGATGGAAATTCCGTGGGAGCGCCAACGACGAAGGAGTTTCACGTGGCGTTTCTGCTCGTCGCCATCTTGAGCGTCCTGGCGACGCTTGACTGCTTCCTGATTGCCCCGGACGCCGGCGCGGCGGTCAGCGGGCATCAGCCGGCCAAGGCAGCGGAAAAAACGTCGGCAGCGACTTGATCGCCGAACTGGAACGATTGAGGTAGCTAAATTTTGGAGTGGCTTACCTTGCTCTTACCCATGCGGAACCGCTCACTACATGCGCCGCTATCGGAACAGACTGCCAAAAAAACCACGTGTCCCGAAGCACCCGGTGGCGCGAATTCCTCATCTTGTTCGCAACGATGGCAAAGCCGGCAACTTCCACAATGCCTGCCGCCAACATCGCCGCGTTGGTGTGCACAAATGGCCGGCTGAGTGGATCACCCTCGCCCCATCCGGCATTGAGTCCCTGGCGTGTCTCAATCCCGTCCCAGGATGCCACCGCCGCATGCACGCCCGCCAGCGCCATGACCGGGCGATCCCGCAACACGCCGCAGAGGGACAATACCGCTAACAGGCAGTGGAACGTCATAGTGTGAACGCCCCATTGGGAGCGCCAAGGGCTTATTCCGTCATAGGGCATTCTGCATGCCATGTGCTTGCACTCTCTAACTACCGGTTTTTGTATGGGATTAAGGCAAAGCTGAGGTAGCGACGTTGCTGGTTTGTGTAACACGAGCGCCACTTACGCGCAAACTTGTGCACTCTGACGCGGGATATTCCAAGAGTAGCTGTTATCCGTGGCTGCCGCCGGAGAGTTCGCGGAGGATTGAGCCTACGAAGCCCTTGGCGTCGCCGAAGAGCATCAGGGTCTTGTCGAGGTAGTAGAGCGGGTTATCGATTCCGGCGAAGCCGGCGGCCATGCTGCGCTTGATGACCATCACCGTGTGCGCCTTGTCCACGTCGAGAATTGGCATGCCGAAAATGGGGCTCGACGAGTCGGTGCGCGCGGCGGGGTTCGTGACGTCGTTCGCGCCGATGATCAGGGCCACGTCGGTCTGCGGAAATTCGCCGTTGATTTCGTCCATGTCGAGCAGCTTGTCGTAGGGAATATCCGCTTCGGCGAGCAGCACGTTCATGTGCCCGGGCATGCGGCCCGCTACCGGGTGAATGGCGAACTTCACGTCGATGCCGCGCTTGGTCAGAATGTCGTAGAGTTCGCGGACTTTGTGCTGCGCCTGCGCCACGGCCATGCCATAACCGGGCACGATGACGACCTTGCTGGCTGCGGAAAGAATCGCTGCCGCCTCTTCCGGCGTGGCGCTTTTCACCGGGCGCTGTTCCACCGCGCCCGCGGCGCTGACGTGGATTTGGCCGAAGCCTCCGAAGAGCACATTCGTGAACGAGCGGTTCATGGCCTTGCACATGTTCACGGAAAGAATGAAACCGGAAGCGCCGTCGAGCGCGCCTGCCACCACCAGCACTTTGCTGTTGAGCACGAAGCCGAGGAGCGCCGCGGAAAACCCGGCGTAGGAGTTCAACAGCGAGATGACCGTGGGCATGTCCGCGCCACCGATCGGCGTGACCAGCATCATGCCGAATACCAGCGCCACGCCAACCATGATGAGAAAGAGATGCGTAAGTTCCGGGTGCACGACGAGCGTCACCATCAGAGCAAGCGCCGCGCCCAGCACCGACAAGCTGACGAAGTTCTGCCCTCGATACGTGATGGGCCGCTGAGGCAGAATTTCCTGGAGCTTGCCCGCGGCGATGAGACTCCCGGTAAATGTGAGCGAGCCGATAATTACTTCGAGGCCGATTTCGGCCATCTCAAATTTTGGCACGTGCGGCGCAGCCACGTAATATTCCGCGATGCCGATCAGCGCCGCCGAGAGAGCACCAAACGCGTGGCTGATCGCGGTTCGCTGCGGCACGGCGGTCATCTTCACCAGGCCAAGAGGCACGCCCACGCCGGCGCCGATGATCAGGGCGATCAGGATCCATTTGTACTGGCTTACCTGGGGATCGAACAACGTGGCCACGACGGCGAGGGCCGAGGCAATCTCGCCAATCAGAACGCCGCGCATGGCCGAGACCGGCGAACTCAGCCATTTCAGCGCCAGGATGAAGCCGACGGCCGCAAGAATGTAAGTGGAATCGATGAGCTGCTGAGTCATGAACCCGGTCATGGCTTCTTCGCCTTGCCGGTCTTGAACATGTGCAGCATGCGGTCGGTGATGACGAAGCCTCCGACCATGTTGCTGAACGAGGCGGCCACGGCAATGAGGCCGAGAATCGTGGACAACCGGCTCTCATGCCTCCCGGCAATGATGATGGCCGCGACCACCACGATGGCGTCCAGCGCGTTGGTCAGCGACATCAGCGGCGTGTGCAACAAAGGCGAAACACGCTTGATGACCTCAAATCCCAAAAAGGCCGACAGGATGAACACAAACAAACTGGAAATGAAATCCGCGGGCATCCACTCCTCCTTAAGACCTGGCCGGCAATGCGGGCAAAGAGAAAAATTCCCGAACGCGGGGATGAACGATTTCCCCTCCCTGCGTCAGCAGCGTGCTCTGAATAATGTCATCCTGCAGGTTGAGCTGAAACTTACCGTCCTTCACAAGCAAATTGAGGAACGCCACGATGTTGCGCGCGTACATCTGGCTGGCATTGTGGGGCACCGTCGATGCGAAGTTGAAATATCCAATGATCGTGACGCCGTGAGCCGTGATTTTCTCGCCGGCTTTCGAGAGTTCGCAGTTGCCTCCGCGCTCGGCGGCCAGGTCGACGATGACCGAGCCCGGCGCCATGCTTTTGACCATGTCCGCCGTCACGAGCACGGGTGACTTCTTTCCCGGAACGACGGCGGCGGTGATGACAATGTCGCTTTCGGCGACCACCTTGCCGAGCAATTCGCGCTGCCGCCGGTAGAATTCCTCGTCCTGTGCCTTGGCATACCCGCTGGCGTCCTGCGCGTCCTTGGCTTCCAGGGGCAGCTCAACAAAACGCGCCCCAAGGCTCTGCACCTGCTCCTTGGCCGCAGGCCGCAGATCGTAGGCGGAGACCACCGCCCCCAGCCTGCGCGCCGTGGCGATGGCTTGCAGTCCGGCCACGCCTGCGCCGATGATGAGCACGCGCGCGGGAGTGATCGTGCCCGCGGCCGTTGTCAGCATGGGGAGAATTTTCGGAAGCGTATCCGCGGCGATCAGGACGGCTTTGTACCCGCAGATCGTGCCCATGGAAGAAAGCGCGTCCATGCTTTGCGCCCGTGTCGTCCTGGGCATCAACTCCACGGAAAAGGAAGTCACGCCTGCATCCGCGATTTCTTTAACCGTAACAAGAGACCCGATGGGGCGCAGAAATCCGATCAGGACTTGATTGCGGCGAAAGAGGGGCAAATCGGCGCGGCCTGTCTGGTCATTCGAACCGTAGCAGAGCATCTGCGTGATGATGTCCGCCGAGGCAAACACCTGGGCCCGATCCGCGATAATCTTCGCGCCCTTGGCTGCATATTCGGCATCGGGAAAACCCGCGGCGGCGCCTGCGCCGGCTTCGACGATCACTTCCATGCCTGCTTTCGCAAGACCGGGAATGACGATGGGCACTAGCGCCACGCGCCGCTCCCCCGGATACGTTTCTCGGGGAACACCGACTATCATCAGGCTTCCTCCCTCTGTTCGTTACGGCGCGGCACACACGCACGATCGGCAATCCGGGACAAACAACCTAATCTGCCCAAGCCAAAGTCGAGAATTTTCTTCGAGAGGGCCACGCCAGGTATGAATGGCTTCCATGTGGCGGCCGACGTGGGTCCCAAGCCGGAGGCACTGGGCGCTTTGGTGACGCAACCATTCACTCTGTTTGCTGCAGAACCCCACACCAAATCGTAATTTTACATGCAAAATTGCGAAAGTCCAACCGATGATCCCAATGCGTAAATCCGATTGAGCACATCACAAAACTGCAAACGGCGGGATCGGCTTTTCCGGTACAATTCGCAGGGTGCGCGCTGGGGGCGCGTTTCGCGGTATGAGCAACTCCTTCATGCAAGAGGCAATCCAGCGGGCGGTGGAAAATGTCCGCACGGGGCGAGGCGGGCCCTTCGGCGCAATCGTGGTGAAGGATGGGCGCGTGATCGCGACCGGCACGAATTCAGTCACTACCGCCAACGACCCCACGGCGCACGCGGAAGTGACCGCGATACGCGAAGCCTGCCGCGCCCTGGGCACGTTTCAACTGACGGGCTGCGAGATTTACACGAGTTGCGAGCCCTGTCCGATGTGCCTCGGCGCCATCTACTGGGCGCGGCCGGACCGTGTCTATTTCGCGGCCACCGCGAGCGACGCAGCGGAAGCCGGGTTCGACGACTCCTTCATCTACGAAGAATTGAAACACCCGCACCGTGAACGTAAAATTCCGTTTGAGCCGATGATGAGGGAGGCGGGACTCGAGCCGTTTCGCGAATGGGCGCGAAAAGGCGACCGGATCCGGTATTGAAAAGCGGCAACTGCCGATTGGCGCAACGTTTTACTCGAAGGGGTCCGATTGATTTTGTAGCGCCCGCCTTCAGGCGGGCATGTGCTTACATCCGCGATGCCCGTCCGCAGCTGCGAGTGGGCATCGCGGATTCAAACGGATGCCCGCCTGAAGGCGGGCGCTACATCAGCGCGGCAAAATATGGAAGAAAAATTCTTCGGACATTCCGTCCTCCGCAAAGAGGGACGGGAAAAAGTGACGGGCCGCGCCCGGTATGTGGACGACCTCGTCTTTCCTGAAATGCTGCATGGCGTGACCGTGCGCAGCAGCATCGCGCGAGGACGCATCCGCGGGATTCGTTTCGGCGACGGCATTCCATGGAACGAATTTACGGTCGTCACTGCCGCCGACATTCCAGGAAAAAACGAAATCGCACTGATCGAACACGATCAGCCCTGCCTCGCCGCGGAAGTGATCAACCATCCCGAAGAGCCTATCGTGCTGCTCGCGCATCCGGATCGGTATCTACTCGAAGAGGCGCGCCGCGCGGTGCAAATCGATGTCGAGCCGCTGCCTGCGATTTTTTCGATCGAGGATTCCATTGCAAAACGCGCCGTCATTTTTGGAGAGGATAACGTCTTCAAGTCGTATCACATGGAAAAAGGCGACGTGGATGCCGCCTGGGCGCAGGCGGACGTCATCGTCGAGGGCGAATATCGAACCGGGGCGCAGGAACAGCTGTACATCGAAAACCAGGGCATGATTGCGACGGCAAATCCGGCGGACGGCGTAACGATCTGGGGCTCGTTGCAGTGTCCCTACTACGTGCACAAGGCGCTCGTTACTTTGTTCGGTCTCCCCGCGGAAAAAATTCGCGTGATTCAGGCGGAGACGGGCGGCGGATTCGGCGGCAAGGAAGAATACCCGTCGATGATCGCGGGGCACGCGGCGCTTCTGGCGTGGAAATCCGGGAAGCCCGTGAAGATTATTTACGACCGCGCGGAAGACATGGTGGCTACCACCAAGCGACATCCCTCGCGCACGCGGCATCGCACCGGCGTCACTCGCGACGGCAAGCTGGTGGCGATGGACATCGATTTCGTGATTGACGGCGGCGCCTACGCGACGCTTTCTTCCGTGGTGCTCTCGCGCGGGACGATTCACGCGGCGGGGCCCTACCTCTGTCCAAACGTGCGCGTCCAATCGCGGGCCGTGGCGACAAATGCGCCGCCGCACGGCGCGTTTCGCGGATTCGGCGCGCCGCAAAGTATTTTCGCGGTGGAGCGCCACCTCGATCAGGTGGCGCGCGCCGTGAATCTGACACCCGACGAATTTCGGCGGCGAAATTTTATTCGCAAGGGCCAGACGACCGCGACCGGACAACTGATCAGCGAAGAAGTAAATTTCGACGCGCTTCTAGATCGCGCGTTCCGGGAAAGCGACTATTACGCCAAGCGCGAGCGCTTCGCGCGTGAAAATTCCGGCGCGACGATCAAGCGCGGCATCGGGTTTGCCTCCTTCATGCATGGAGCGGGCTTCACCGGCTCGGGAGAAGTTTATCTGGCGTCCGTGGTGGAACTCGAAGCGACACTGGAAGGAACCGTCCGAGTTCTTGCCGCCAGCACTGAAATCGGACAGGGAACGAATACGGTGTTTTCGCAAATTGCGGCGGATGCGCTCGGCATTAGCTACGATCGCATCGAAATTGCGCAGCCGGACACGAGCGCCGTGCCGAACAGCGGCCCGACGGTTGCTTCGCGCACATCAATGGTCGTCGGCAATTTGGTCGAGAAAGCCGCGCTCGATTTGAAACGTAAATTACTGGAAAGCGGCTTGCTCTGCGATGCGTGCACTGAAGATGAATTTGTGCGCGCGTGCAGGCGTTACATCGAAACGCGCGGGCCGCTGCGTTCGCGGAGCCAGTACGAACCTCCTCCCGGCTTGCACTGGGACGACAAAACGTACAGCGGCGACGCTTACGGCACCTACGCGTGGGCCGTGTACGTGGCCGAAGTCGCGGTGGATACAGTTACGTTTGAGGCGCGCGTCACCGACTTTGTCGCCGTTCAGGAAGTGGGCAAGGTGATTCATCCCGTGCTCGCGGCGGGACAGATTGAGGGCGGCGTAGCGCAGGCCATCGGGATGTCTCTCTACGAAAATGTGGTGTGGCGCGAAGGGCACATGGCCAACGGACAAATGACCAACTACATCATGCCAACCGCCGCGGATATTCCTCCCATTCGAGTATTTTTTGAAGAGCATCCATATCCCTTTGGCCCGCACGGAGCGAAAGGAATCGGCGAGCTGCCGATGGACGGCCCGGCGCCGGCGATTGTAAACGCGATCGAAAACGCGACGGGAATTTGCGTGCGCGAAATTCCCGCGACCCCGGAAGTCTTGATGGAAGCCATGGCGGAAAAGGCAGGCGCGCTTGTCTGAAACGGTCAGCCAGGTCGGCATCGCGTGCAGGGTCAACGGCGAACCGCGCCGCGTTCAAGCATTTCCGATGGCGCGCTTGCTCGATGTTTTGCGCGAGGAAATGCATCTGACCGGCACGAAAGAAGGCTGCGGCGAAGGCGAGTGCGGCGCGTGCGCGGTGCTGATGAACGGCGCCATCGTCAACAGTTGTCTCGTCCCCGCAATCGAGGCGGACGGAGCGGATATTCGCACCATCGAAGGTATTGCATGCGGCAGCCAACTGAACGCCGTGCAGGAGGCTTTTCTCGAATGTGGCGGCGCGCAATGCGGAATTTGCACGCCGGGTATGGTCATTGCATCCGTAGCCCTTCTCGAGCGGCATCCTCATCCGAGCGATGCCGAAATTCGCGAAGGGCTGGCGGGAAATCTGTGCCGCTGCACGGGCTATCAAAAGATTTTTGCGGCTGTGGTGCGCGCCTGCGAAACGTCGCGTGATGATAAACCGGTGAGCCGATGAGGGCCTACATTCCCGCTTACGATTTGCGAATGCCGGGAAGTCTCTCGGAAGCGCTGGCACTGCTCACGCACGAACCCGGAGTTTGGCAACCGTTTGCGGGGGGCACTGACCTGATGGTGCTGCTGGAGGCTGGAAAACTCTCTCACAAGCGTTTTTTGAGCGTCGCAAAACTGGATGATTTGCGCGGGATCGAAGTGACTACCGCTGACGTGACATTAGGCGCGCTGACGACTTATACGGAAATCCAGAAACATCGCGTGCTTCAGAAGGAGTTTCCGCTGCTTTGCACGGCAGCGCGCGAAACCGGCAGCATCGCCACGCAGAATCGCGGCACGCTGGGCGGAAATATCGTGAATGCTTCGCCGGCGGCTGATTCCCCGCCCGCCCTGCTGGTCTATGACGCTGAAATTGAACTTGTTTCGGCGCGCGGCGCGAGGTGGCTCCCGTACCACGGTTTCCACACCGGCTACAAAAAAATGCAACTGGCGTCCGATGAATTGTTGCGCGCGGTCCGGCTGCCTCGACGCGTCAAGAAGTGGCGGCAGTACTACCGGAAAGTGGGCACGCGCAAGGCGCAGGCGATTTCCAAAGTTTGCTTTGCCGGCGCGGCGCTCGTCGAAAGCGGGTCGATTCGCGACGCGCGGATCGCACTGGGAAGCGTGGCTCCGATCGTGCTGCGCGCAGTCGAAACAGAGGACGCGCTCTGCGGCGGCAGCGTCACGCCCGGGGTCATCGCCGCGGCAAAGGAATCGCTCGCGCGAGAAATCGCGCCTATCGACGACATTCGCTCGACCGCGCGGTATCGCTTGCGCGTCGCGCAAAACCTGCTCGAAGAATTTCTCTCGCAGCTCGCGAAATGACGACCATCGACGCGATCCGCAGCAAACGCGTCGTGACGCCGGAAGGAGTTCGGGCGGCGACGGTGCGCGTTCGCAACGGCACGATCGAAGCAATCTCCGGCTACAACGATCTTCCTTTGGGCAAACACATCTACGACGCGGGAGAATCCGTCGTCATGCCGGGCCTCGTGGACACGCACGTCCACATCAACGAGCCGGGACGCACCGACTGGGAAGGATTCGAGACGGCCACTCGCGCGGCCGCCGCAGGCGGAGTGACCACGCTGATCGATATGCCTCTCAACAACATTCCCGCGACGACCTCGGCGGCGGCGCTCGAAACCAAGCGCACGGCAGCGCGCAAAAAATGCTGGGTAAACGTTGGTTTTTGGGGCGGCGTCGTGCCGGGCAATGCCGGAGAGCTGCGCGCACTGCATCAAGCGGGAGCCTTCGGCTTCAAGTGTTTTCTTGTCCCCTCAGGCGTCCCGGAATTTGCACATGTCAACGAAGACGATCTCCGAGCCGCGCTGCCGGCGCTTGCCGCGCTAGACACGCCGCTTCTGGTTCACGCGGAATTGCCAGGGCCGATTGAAGAGGCAACGAAGAAACTCGCAAGGTCCGATCCGGCAAAGTACAAGACGTGGCTGCAGTCGCGGCCGCCTGGAGCGGAAACGAAAGCGGTCGAGATGATGATTCGCCTCGCGCGTGAATTCAAAGCGCGTGTCCATATCGTTCATGTTTCCTCGGAACTTTCGGTGCCTCTGATCCGGCGCGCGAAGAATGAAGGTGTGCGCATTACGGCGGAAACATGCCCGCACTATCTCTTCTTTGCCTCAGGCTCGATCGGGAGCGGGCGAACCGAATTCAAGTGCGCGCCTCCCGTTCGGGATTTGCAAAACAACAAGAAGCTTTGGACCGCTTTGGAGAAACACACAATCGATTTCATCGTGTCCGATCATTCACCGTCACCGCCTGCGATGAAATGGCTGGACACGGGCGATTTTTTTAAAGCCTGGGGAGGGATCAGCTCCTTGCAACTTGGACTTTCCGTGATATGGACGAAATTGAGAGGAAGAAATATTTCACTCAGGCATCTGGTACTCTGGATGTCCAGCGGACCGGCGCGGATTGCAGGGCTGGAAAAACACAAAGGCGCGATTGCAATTGGATACGACGCCGACATCGTCGTCTGGAATCCAGAGAGACGCTTCATGGTGCGGCCTAAGATGCTGCAACACCGGCACAAACTTACGCCTTACGCGAACCAATCCCTGCGTGGCGTTGTGGAAGCCACATTTCTGCGAGGCGAGATGATTTATGATCGGGGGCGCTTCCCGGGCGCTCCGAGCGGCGCGCTCTTGCGGCGAGGCGAACGCTGATGGATTTCACCGAATACATCGATCTTGCCGCCGAGCGGCTGGGCGGGCGTGTGCTCGCGGCCAATGACGAATTTTTTGCGCCAAAGGAAAATCTGCTGAAGGCCTCCGCTCCCGTCTGGATCGCGGACAAATACACCGACGTCGGCAAGTGGATGGACGGCTGGGAAACGCGGCGCCGCAGAACTCCGGGCTGCGACTGGTGCATCGTGAAATTGGGGCTTCCGGGCGTGATTCACGGCGTCGTGGTGGATACCTCTTATTTCAAAGGGAATTTTCCTGAGTATTGCGAACTCGAGGCGTGCGCCGTGGGTGGAGATCCCGGCCTCGCTCAACTCGAAGACCACGCAACGAAGTGGAATACCATGCTGCCGAAATCTCCCCTTACCGGCGACGCTCAAAATCCGTTTTCGCTCACGCCATCGACCAGGGTCACGCATCTGCGTTTCAAAATCTATCCGGACGGCGGCGTCGCGCGCCTTCGCGTCCACGGCGAAGTCATTCCGGACTGGCCCGCGCTCAACCGCACAGGCGGCCAGATCGATCTCGCGGCAGTCGAGCACGGCGGCTGGGTGATTGTTTCGAGCGACATGTTCTTCGGCTCGCGCAACAACCTGATCCTGCCGGGCCGCTCGACCGGGATGCACGACGGCTGGGAAACGCGCCGGCGCCGCGGGCCCGGACACGACTGGTGCATCGTGCGTCTGGGCGCGGCGGGAAAAATCAGCCGCGTCGAAGTCGACACATCCCATTTCAAGGGCAATTTCCCCGAAAGCTGCTCGCTCGAGGTCTGCGCCGCGCCGCGCGATCTCACCGATCCAGGCGCGCTAGGCGCCCTTCCCTGGAAGGAAATATTGACGAGGATGAAGCTGCAAGCCGATTCCCTGCACGTCTATGAAAAAGAGCTGCTGAATGTAAGCGAAGCGACGCACGCGCGTTTTCACATTTACCCCGATGGCGGCGTGGCGCGGCTGCGCATCTTCGGAACTTTGGCGAAGAGAGATTCCTAGAATGACGCTTGCGGAATTCAATGCGCTGCCTTCGGCTGAAGCGGAATCGGCGCTGATGGACTGTTGCGGCTCGGCGCGCTGGGCCTCGAGTGTCGCATCACGGCGGCCCTATGCAACCGTGGAAGCGCTCCACAAAGCCGCCGACGGAATCTGGTGGAACCTCGCGCGCGCCGACTGGCTCGAAGCCTTCAGCCATCACCCGCAGATCGGCGACAAGCCCGCAAGCGGTTCCGAATCCGCGCGCCAGTGGGCCGCGGTCGAGCAAGCCGGCGCGCGCGCGGCGAGTGACGACGTGAAGTCGCGCCTCGCCCGGGCCAATCGCGCTTATTTTGAAAAATTCGGCTACATCTACATCGTGTGCGCAACCGGCAAGACCGCCGAAGGAATGCTTGCGATTTTGAATCAACGCCTCCAAAATGATCTGCCGAGCGAACTCTCGATTGCGGCGGAACAACAGCGAATGATCACGCGCATTCGACTGGAAAAACTCCTTGCCGGCGAACAGCGATCCTCATGAGCACTATTACGACCCACGTCCTGGACACCTCACGCGGCCGCCCGGCCGCGGACCTCAAGGTGGAATTGCACAAGAAATCAGGCGAGGACTGGAAATCCATCGGCGTCGGCGTTACCGACGAGAACGGTCGCTGCAATGCCCTGCTGGGGGACGCGCTGTTGGCCGTGGGAACGTACCGCCTCACATTTCATGCAGGGGCTTACTTTCATGCGCAGCGTGTGGAGTCATTTTATTCCGACATTCCAGTAGCTTTTGAAGTGCGGGACGCGAGGACGCATTACCACGTGCCGCTCTTGATCAGCCCGTTCGGCTACTCGACTTATCGCGGCAGTTGAAGCGCGAAAAAACCGCATTCTTACTTTGTGCGATTCTTCAGGATTTTCAGGAACGATCCCATGCGCAATTCCTCAATGGTGACGCCGGTCAGGCGCTCCGCTTCCACTTCGCCGATCGCCCCGCAGTTGATGGCGCGCAGGAAAAAATTCAGCAGGCCTTGCCCCGTGGCCGCGTCGTCGAACACATCGCCGACGAGCGTGGCCTTGGCCGCTTTCTCGACAAAATTCTTGAGCCGCAGAGCGGAGGAATCGAGCCCTTCAAGAAAAAACGAAAACACGGCGGCATAGCGCGTGGGAAGCTGCGCCGGATGCAGGTCCCAACCCTGGTAGTATGCCGAAATGAGCGAATGTTGGATGTGCCCGAAGTGAAGCCGCCAGGCGCGATGAACGGCTTCGCGATTTTCTTCCTGCTGCGCGCGCGTGAGCCGTTTTCCCTTTTCCGCGCGATGCGGCGGCGCGGGAAGAACGTTCGTCGCGCCATCGGAAAGCCAGATGCCTGTCCCCGCGAACGCGACTTGCATCATGTGTTTGGCGAAGTCGCAGGCGGGGTGGTCCATCACTTGATAGGCCGCGGTGATGCTGCAGCTCGCCGTGTAATCGTAAGTGCCAAAATGCGCGGCGATGCAGCGCCCACCTGATGCTTCCAGAAATCCCGGCAAACTCGATTCCCCGCGTTCGTTGAGGATCGCCTGCGTCGTTTCGATCATCATCTCGAATCGCAGCGAACCTTTTTCCAGGCCCAGCGCGGGTTCCATCGCCTCGAGCAAATGGGCAAGCGCAGCCATCTGCTCGGGAATCACGACTTTGGGCAAAGTGACGACGAAGTTTGCGGGAAGGCGTCCGTGCGTGGCCTCGCACAGCGCGCTTACAAAAAGATTGAGAGTGCGTATACCGCGGTCGCGCAATTCCGGCGAGAAGGGCTTGAGGCGAATGCCGATAAACGGCGGCAGCGAATTCTCGCGGAATCCCTTGGCCACTTCCTCGGCCGCGAGCTTCGCGTGCTGGTCTTCTTCCGCATCGGGCCGGTTTCCGTAGCCGTCCTCGAAGTCAATCCGGAAATCTTCGACCGGCTCGCGCTGCAATTTTTCGAGCACGCGGCTGTAGATCGTGTGGGCCATCCAGGCCGCGCGGTTTTCGCGTCGCAGTTTTTCAGGCAATTTGGCGAATTGCCGCTCGGCCGCAGCGGCCTGCTTCCCTGATTTCGGCAGCGCCCCCGCTCCCGGCAATCCGATGGCGCGCGCAAAGGTGAACGCCTCCGGCGCGAATTCCCCGAGGGTCGCGAGGGCCACATCGCCAAGCCGTTTGGAGATGCCGGCCCGGAACAAATGTGCGCCGCCGTACACGACGTGAACCGGCTGGCGGCGTCCCGTTTCTCCGGGGTAGCGGCGAGCGAACGCGGCGGAAGGCCCTTCCAGGATTCGCAATGCGGATTGAACAGCCGAGTCCGGCAATGATGTTTTCATTTTCCCGATCTTTCCGAAATTTGGCGCGTGCCAGTTGCAGACCGGCGAAAACTTGCCGCGCGCACGCCGCCCATCTTAAACGCGCGGTGCGCAAGATTCAATTTGGAAGCAAGGCGTAAAATATCTCCAGCAAACCACGCCTATGCTCTCTGTGTGCCAACCTGGGCCATATCCTGTAGCGCTCGCCCGCCGCGGCGGGCGAGCACTTGCTCGAATCAAAGATGCCCGCCTGAAGGCGGGCGCTACAAGAGCGTCTGAAAACCAATTGGCCACACATGCACAGTAGGTTGGTGAAAAGAGATGACCAAGGGATGAAAGGACTGGGCAGGCGAAATCTTGGCGCGGAGGAGAACCCGGACAATCCGACAGTGACACGAGGGAGAAATTCGCATTGCCGCCTCTTCAGGCAGCGTGGGGCAAACGCGATTCCCTCCCCCGAGCTAGGCCGGTGAACTCATGGTCCGCCGCTGCTGGAAGCATTCGCGGCAGAACACGGGGCGTCCCTGCGTCGGGCGGAAAGGAACTGTGGTTTCCTTTCCGCACTGCGAGCAGGTCGTTTTGGTTTCCGCCCGTTGGAAGTTGTTGGTACCGGGACCCGGGCTCTGAGAGCGTTTGGCTTTGCAGTCCTTGCACCGCTTGGGCTCGTTTTTGAAGCCCTTGTCGGCGAAAAACATCTGTTCGCCGGCGGTGAAAACAAACTCCTGACTGCATTCCGCGCACTTCAGGACCTTATCGTGATATTCCATACGCTGCTCCGAGGCTCCACGCTGGTTGGAGAGCCCACGGCACCCCCGATTGAGTCAGATTTTGCTGGGATACGCCGGGGAAGAACGTGGGTCCCAATTCCGACTGGTCCGAAGGTGCTTTGGAAAATCCCGGGTCGTCTTGCTGGCCTGGGGGAGCTTAGTCCAGCTCCCGCCGCTGCTTCTTGCGCAGCCGCTTGCGCGATAACGCCTGTTTCGCGCGTCGCTTTTCACCAGGCTTCATGTAATAACTGTGTTTCTTAATTTCCTTGATGATGTCTTCCTGTTGCACTTTGCGCTTGAACCGGCGCAGCGCATTTTCCAGAGACTCACCTTCTTGAATACTGACTTCAGCCACTTAGAAATCACCATCCTTCCGATGCATGTGGCAATAATGGCTATTAACCATAAGTGCTATGAGAGGTCCACTCGTATATAACAGCCTATTGGCACTCACTTCTAGCGGACCAGACCACCGAAGTCAAGCTTTGTTTTTTCGGGCCCGGCCTCGGGTCAGGCACGCTTCCTGTCAGGGCTGTATGGGACTTTCCGCCGTACCTGCTAGAATATCGGAGCACCCATCCCCGGCCAAGGCCTTTCGGGGCAGGGTAACGAGATGCGCTCATGTCCCTGATGCGCGATGCGATCGGCGTTCTGCTGGCAGGAGGGCAGGGCGAACGGCTGTGGCCGCTCACGCGCGACCGCGCCAAGCCGGCCGTGCCCTTCGGCGGCATCTACCGCATTATCGACATCACGCTTTCCAACTGCATCAACAGCGATCTCCGCCGCGTTTTCGTTTTGACGCAATACAAAGCCCTTTCTCTCAACCGGCACACGCGGCAAGGCTGGTCGCAACTGCTTGGCCTCGGCGAATTCATCGAGGTCCTGCCGCCGCAGATGCGCGTCTCGACCAATTGGTACCTCGGAACCGCCGACGCTGTTTACCAGAACATTTATTCCATCGGTAGCGAGCACTCCCGCTACGTCATCGTTCTGTCCGGCGACCACATCTACAAGATGAATTACCAGAAAATGCTTCAGCAGCATGTGGATTCCGGAGCCGATGTGACCGTGGCGACCTTCGAGGTTCCGTCGCAAGAAGCGGCGGGCCGCTTCGGCGTGATAGAAACCGACGCGAACTGGCGGATCGTCGGCTTCGAGGAAAAGCCCGACTCGCCAAAGCGCTCGCACCTCCATCCGGATATGGTCAACGCCTCCATGGGCGTCTACGTCTTCAATACGCAACTCCTGATTCCCGCGCTCCTGGCGGACGCCGAGGACCCCAATTCCAAGCACGATTTCGGGAAAGATATCTTGCCGCGCATTTTCACGAAATATCGCGTGTACGCCTATAACTTCATCGATGAGAATAAAGTCGGCGCGCAATACTGGCGCGACGTTGGCACCATCGAGGCTTACTACGAAGCGAACATGGACCTGGTTTCCGTCTCCCCGGTTTTCAACCTGTATGACAAGACCTGGCCGATCCGCACCTGGCAGCATCAATATCCGCCGCTGAAAACCGTGTTCGCCGATTCCAACCGCATGGGCGTGGCGCTGGATTCCATGGTGGGCGGAGGGTCGATCATTTCCGGAGGCCGCGTAAATCGCTCGGTGCTGGGCTACGACGTGCGAACCAACAGTTATTCCGATGTCGAAAGCTCGATCCTGTTCAATCACGTGAACATTGGACGCCATGCCCGCGTGCGCAACGCCATCATCGACCGCCACGTCACGATTCCCGAGCGCGCCGAAATCGGCTACGACCTCGAAGCCGACCGCCAGCGCTATCATGTCACCGAAGGCGGAATCGTAGTCGTCGTCCGCGAAGAATCCATGATCGAGGAGCCGGAATGAGAATGCTGGAAGTCAGAAATTAGAAGTTAGAGGTCAGAAGTTGAGAGTTAAGAATTCTTAGGGCGCGGGGTCTCGTCTTAACTGTTAACTCTCAACTGTCAACTCTGAACTTTCCCCTCTCCTATCCGTGTTCATCTGTGTTCATCTGTGGTTGCTCTCGGTTTTGACCTTTCCCCAGGAGGCGGCATGTCGACGAAAATCGCGCGGGTGCATGGCAGGCAGATAATCGATTCGCGCGGCAACCCGACCGTGGAAGCGGATGTCATCCTTGAAGGCGGCGCGCTCGGCCGCGCCGCGGTGCCCTCGGGCGCATCTACCGGGGAGCACGAAGCCATCGAATTGCGCGATGGAGATAAATCGCGCTACCTCGGCAAGGGCGTCCTCAAGGCCGTGGCGAACGTGAATGGCGAGATTGCCCGCGCTGTCACCGGCCTCGATGCCTCCGACCAGGGCGCACTCGACCGCCGCATGATCGAAACCGATGGCTCACCGAACAAAGGGAATCTTGGCGCGAACGCCATCCTCGCCGTTTCGATGGCGGCGGCGCGCGCGGCCGCATCGGCGGCGCGCCAGCCGCTGTACAAATATCTCGCGCGATATTCGAGCGACCCTTCCGGCAACACGCTTCCCGTCCCGATGATGAACATCTTGAATGGCGGCGCGCACGCCGACAATTCCGTGGATTTTCAGGAATTTATGGCCATGCCCGTGGGCGCCAAGACGTTTGATGACGCCTTACGCATGGGCGTCGAAGTCTTCCATCGGCTGAAGGCGGTGCTGCACAAGCGCGGCTATTCCACTGCGGTGGGCGACGAAGGCGGCTTCGCACCCAACCTGAAGTCAAACGACGAAGCCATTGAAGTCATTTTAGAAGCCATCGCAGCCGCCGGCTACAAACCCGGCGAGCACGTCGCCATCGCGCTCGATCCCGCCTCGAGCGAGTTTTACGACAAGCCCAGCGGCAAATATGTATTCAAAAAATCTGACAAATCCGCGCGCACCTCGGAGCAGATGACGAAGTTTTATGTCGATTGGGTCCGCCAGTTCCCCATCGTTTCCATCGAAGATGGCCTCGCCGAAGACGATTGGGCCGGATGGAAACATATGACGACTGAGTTGGGAAGCAGAACACAACTCGTCGGCGACGATTTGTTCGTGACAAACACCGAGCGCTTGCAACGCGGCATTTCCGAAAAAATCGGTAACGCGATCCTGATCAAGCTCAACCAGATCGGCACCGTCACCGAAACCATCGAAGCCATTGAAATGGCGCGCAAGGCAGGCTACGCGTCCATTGTCTCTCATCGCTCCGGCGAAACCGAGGATACCTTCATCGCCGACTTCGTCGTCGCCATGGGCACGGGGCAAATCAAGACCGGCTCGGCCTCCCGCACCGACCGCGTCGCCAAGTACAACCAGCTTCTGCGCATCGAGGAGGAGTTGGGTGCCGCCGCGAAGTTCCCGGGACGCGCCGCGCTCGCGCGAAAATAATATCGGCTGAATTCCAACAACCAATGCCAAAACGACCGAAACCGATTGTACTGACTGTACTCGACGGCTGGGGCTATCGCGCCGAAACCAAGGGCAACGCGATTGCCCTCGCGCGAAAACCGAATTACGACCGCCTGCTGAAGGATTTTCCCAATACGCTGATTCAAACGTCCGGCCCCTCCGTCGGTTTGCCCGAAGGGCAAATGGGCAACAGCGAAGTGGGCCACATGAACATGGGCGCCGGGCGCATCATCCACATGGACATCACGCGCATTGACGTGATGATCGCCAACGGCGAATTTTTCAAGCAGCCGCTCCTCGTCGAGGCCATGGAGCGGGGCCGCGCGCGCAACCTGCATCTGCTGGGCCTTCTGAGCGACGGCGGCGTGCACTCGCACATGCAGCATCTGTTTGCGCTTCTGAAGATGGCGCGCGAGCAGCACGTCGAGCGCGTTTTCATCCACTGCTTCACGGATGGGCGCGACACACCTCCGCACAGCGGCGTCGATTACATCCAGCAATTGCAGCAGAAAATCCGCGAGATCGGCTGCGGGCGCATCGCGTCACTCACCGGCCGCTACTACGCGATGGACCGCGACAACCGCTGGGAACGCGTCGAGCGCGCCTATCGCGCCGTCGTCCACGGCGACGCCCCGGTGAAAACGGCCGACCCGGTTGAAGCGATTCGCCGCAGCTACGAGCGCGGCGTGACCGACGAATTCGTCGAGCCCATCGTGATCGCGGCAGGCGCTTCGCCTTCCGCGCCGCCTGCCGGACCGATTCGCGACGATGACGCCGTGATTTTCTTCAACTTTCGCGCCGACCGCGCGCGTCAGATGACGCGCGCCATCGCCGAGCCGGGCTTCAAGGAATTCGCCGATCCGAAGCGCCCGTCGAATCTTTTCTACGTCGCCATGACGCAGTACGACAAGGCCTGGCCGTGGCTGCGCTACGTGATCGCGCCGGAAAAAATCGCGCACATCCTGGCGCAAGTTTTCGCCGAGCAAAACCTGAAAAATCTGCGCTGCGCCGAAACGGAAAAATACGCGCACGTCACCTATTTTTTCAACGGCGGCATCGAGAAACCTTTCGGCGGCGAAGAGCGGATTCTGGTTCCATCGCCCAAGGTCCCCACCTACGATCTGAAGCCGGAAATGAGCGCCGCGGGCGTTGCCGAAACAGTTGTGAAGGCCATCGAGAAAGGCGACTTCGACGCCGTGGTCATGAACTTCGCCAACGCCGACATGGTCGGACATACCGGCGTTCTGGAAGCCGCGATCAAGGCCGTCGAGGCTGTGGATGAATGCCTGGGCCGCATCCGCCAGGTGTTGCAGCCGCGCGGCGGCGCCTGGATTGTCACCGCCGATCACGGAAACGCCGAAACTATGATCGACCCAGTCACCGGCGGCCCGCACACTTATCACACGACCAATCCCGTCCCGCTGATCCTGGCGACGGAGGATGACACCGGCCCCCTCTCGCCCGGCGGCTCGTTGCGCGACGTCGCTCCAACGCTGCTTGGCGTGTTAGGTCTCCCCGTGCCCCCGGAAATGACCGGCTGCGATCTGCGCGTGAAGAAAAACATGTGATTTGTGAATCGTGACTGGTGATTCGCTTGCCCGAAGTTCAGAGGGGCGTGGTTCGTGAATCGCCTGCCCTAAGGCCGACTCAGACGCTCACGTGGCCTGAACTCCACTGTCCGGCCGGAGGTGAATTTGGTCGCAGCGGTTTAGTCGGGTGATCTGCTCCGTGGAGTCCTCGTCACTAGCTGCGCGAAGGGCCGGTCCGGCTCGAAACGTCGTCCCCTGGCCAAAGCCCAAAAAAGCCAGATGACGATAAGAGGCCTTCGAAGGACATGGCGCGACTCGTGACGTGGTGTGGGGTTCGAGGATTACTTCCGGACTGCAGACAAATCGTCCACAATCAATCCCTGAGGAGGCGCGAAGTCGAACCTACGGCTTGCCTTCGTTGCCTTCGAGAGCGTTCATGATCGTAGTGAGCGCGTCTCGGAGATTCGAAACCGAGCGGCCCACCGCGACCTTGCGAATAATCGATCCCTTGGCACCCGTCAGACCCGCCTGCTCGGAGCCCATGACCATGATTAGATAGAAGCCGGGTTGCTTCGGGTCGTTACCCTCACGGATACAGAAGGAAAGGTCCAGCGCCGTCTCGAAATAGTGGCTTGAATAGAGCTGCTTTTCGGCAACGGCATATGCCATCGGCTCCGCAGGGTCCCCGCGCATGCTCACGACGTGCACGACACGCAATGTCGGCTTCAAACCGAATTTCACTCTTGCCCAATAGAACGTGTCTTCGACGTTCGCGGGCTTCGCATTCGGATAGTCGAGAAGGTAGCGGTAGAAATCGGGCAGGCGCTCTGGCAAAGCCTTGGCATAGCTGAGGATGTAGGCGAATTGCTTGGGCACCTCGGTCGGATTCGGTTTGTCGTTGTAAATGCCCAGTGCTTGATTGCCATCGCGCTCGTAAGCGAGCAAACGCTGCACAGCCGCCCTCTGAAGGTGCTGATTGACTTGTTCGCTCACCTCGGGAACAGACCAATTAATGGATCGATGAAACTCTTCCATGGAGCTCCCGGGCATCTGAATCAAACAGTCGCCAGGTTTGCAGTTCTTCAAGTCCTGGATGTCATCGCTGTCGAACGAAAAACCCTTGAAGTCAGAAGGCTGCGGAGGATTGCTGAATGTTCCGAGCGCCAGATAGTTGGGCAGCTTCCGAAGGCGATCGAAATCGCGGGCAAACTGGATGTAGCTCTCCGGGGCAGCATGGATGTAGATTGCGCCGAACAAGAAGACCTCGGCCGGCGTACGGGACGGCAGGGCCTTCGTGACCGGCTGCCCGTTTCGGATGGCGGCGATTTGATCCTGGCTCAGTCCGATGTCTTGCCGAAAAAATGATTGCAGGTCAGGAATCGACTGAGCAGAGCTGGGCAGGGCGGCGATGGCAATCATGACGAGAAATGCAGCAATCGCGACTGGAACTTCCTTTGCGTCCGTTCGCATGGTAAGCGCCCTAGGCGGCCAGACGCCGCGGGTCCTCAAACAGGCGCGCGGTAACGGCCCCAAAGAGAGCACCGCCAACGTGAGCCACGTATGCCACTCCGCCCGTCTGGACTGCTGCCACCGATCCGACATTTACGAGCTGAGTGAGGAACCAGAAACCAATTAGAAGCGCGGCGGGGATGAAGGTGACACGCACAAACACGAAGATGATCAGCAGTGCGCGAATCTGATCGCGAGGGTATGTCACCAGAAATGCGCCCATGACCGCAGCAATTGCGCCGCTCGCACCTATGTTGGGAACAGTGGAGCTAGGGTTGACCGCGATCTGGGCCAGCATAGCGACCAGCCCGCCCCCAAAGTAGAACGCCAGATACCGCAACGGATTCATCGCGTCTTCGATCTCGGGGCCAAAGGCCCACAAGAAGACCATGTTGCCCAGAATGTGCGACCAACTCCCGTGCAGGAACATGGCCGTCAGGATGGTAATCCAATTATGCCCGGCAGTGATGCTCGCGGCGACTGCCGCCCACCTCGATACGAATGCATCACCACCCCTCAGTTCAAGCGCAAAAACGTAGAAGTTCGTGACAATGATGCAGGTCGTAACGATGGGGAAATGCACCGGGCGTCGGGATGCGTCGCTTAAAGGGATCAGTCCTCCCACGCCGTCTTCCTCCAATTCACGGTATGAACATCAGCTTTCAACGCCGAGGTTTACCCAAGCGCCGCACTGTTCCTTCGTTCAATTTCTTTGAACCGGCCGCGGGCGCAAAAATGCGCGCAAAGCGGCCGTGCGCTGAAATCCGCCGGTGCGGATGTCATTCGGGGTTTAGGCCAGTTTACTCGTGACGCTTCGCGCGGCTAGGGAAAGCATCAGGCGCGAAGTGCCGCTGAACAGCATGCTGATCCCCACCAGTGTGCCGATGACCCATGCCGTGCTCGACGGCCACGTCCTCCAGATCATGACAGCAAGGATGAGCGTGACGATCCCGTCGAACAGGAGCCAACCTGATCCTGGGAGCGGACGAAGCGTGAATCCCAATACAAACTCAAGGACCGCCTCCAGGAACAGATACACTGCCAGCGCAATTGTCAGAGACGCCAGGCCTGCCAACGGATGCACGAGCAGATATGCCCCGATGAAAATGTAAAGAATCCCCAGCAGCAACTCCCAGGCGAGACCGCCGACGCTCCGCGTGTACCAGGCAAACACCAGATGGGCGCATCCGCTGAAAACGAGCAGCCAGGCGACCAACACGTTGACGGCCACTCCGGCAGCCAAGGGTGAAGCGATCGCCAGAATCCCCGCCACAATCATAAGCACGCTGAGCCCGATTGACAACCCGACCGACTTCTTCACAAATGTAGCTGCTGATGTAGCGCTCATAAGTTTCTCCTTCTATCGTTCGACTTTCGTTTGGCCCGGAGATTTGCGCCAGAGATCCTAGGCCCGCTCTTCACACTTCCGACTACTTCGCTTTACTCCCCGCCATGTCCTTTTCCCAGGCGGCTTTCGCCGCGTCGAGGGCGTCCTTTGCAGCGGTCGCCGCTTTCTGGATAGCCGCGCGGGCTTCAGCCGCGGCCTTCTGAGCAGCTTCCTTATTCGACTGAGATGCCGCGGCGGCAGATTCCTGGGCCTTCTGCAGGGCTGCGGTAGCAGCCTCTGCCGCGTCTTTCGCAGACTGTTTCGCGCGTGAGGTCAAATCCTTGTTGGTCGCGAGTGCTTTTTGGTAGGCTTGGTCTGCTTTGTCGGCCGCGCGATTGGCGGCCTCACTGGCCTTCGTCGCCGCGGCTCTAACCTTCTCCGCCGACTGTTGAGATTGCTCATTCGCTGCGGTTTCTAGCGCACGATTCGCGCTGTCGACCGCCTTCTGGACCGCATCTTTCGCGTCTTTGGCCGCCTTCCGCGCATCCGCTCTGGCTTGCTCCGGTGACGCCGTATCCGCCTGCTGTCCAAAGGATCCCACCGGCAAGAATGCTAAGGAAAGTGCCATGACCGTTGTGCGGACGAAAGTTCTGTACATGGTTCCCTCCTCCGATGCGTCCATCTGTCCGGCTTCGGGCACCCTACCCGATCCCGGAAGACAAATTCTTAGGTCGAGCGGTTTGACAACAGCGGGGCCGCTTGCTACGCGACCCCGCCGTGATGAAGTGCCACCACTGTCTACTTCTCAAGTTGAGCAGCCGCTTTTCTCAGCTGCTCTGCAGCCAGACCCTTCAGGCGTCTCGAACGCTCTTCGGATTCTCCCCGAATCTGAGCGACGCGCGCATCAATGGCTTTCTTGGCGTCGCCCTGAGCCTTTGCTGCTCTTTTCTGCAACGCTTTCACCTTTGCTTCGGTCTCTCCTTTGATCTGTTCCGACCTCTGTTTGGCCTGGTCCAGCTTTTCCTGTAGCTTGCCGTTAAGGGCGTCAATCCTGGCCTGAAGTTTCGCCTTGCGCTCAGCTCGCGCCTGAGCGTGCTCGGCTTTCAATTGGGCAATTTCCTCTTTCAACTCGGCCACGTCTCTGGCCCTTTGATCATCTTCAACCGTGGTCTTCAGCGAACGAAACACAACGCCGCCCACAGCCTCCATCCTGGAATCCGCCGGTGTCACCCATTCCTCGCTGATATCGGCAAGCACGGCGCACTTCCCGGGCGTAAGTGCTGCGGAAACGTCATCAAGGAAATCCGCGTTGACTCCGGCAACGTACAGGTCGCCGATGCTACCTGCCAACGCTCCGGCCACCGCGCCGATGCCAAAGCCAACGGGTCCTCCCAGCAGTCCGATCAAGCTGCCAATTGCCGTTCCGCCGACGGTTCGAACCGGGAAATCACCTTCGGCCTGCAAAACGGAGACCTTCCCGTTGGCATCCTTCTTGATTACTGATTCAGCGTGAATGGTGATGCTCCCTTCGGCATCGAGTTGGTTGAGAGCGCGAGAGCCTTCGTACGTACTTTGCTCATTGTCAAAAACTACCACTAACATTTTTTCCATGAGAAGTCTCCTTAAGTGAGTTTTATACAGCCTGGTAGGCCTTCGGCTTTGGCAAGGTGTTCAACGCACCGGTGCGCTATTTCAATGCCGCCTTCAGCCGTTTGGAACTCTGCATCAACTGCCTCTTGAGTGCATCTACCTGTTTCGTTAGTGCGACAAGTTCTTGTTTTGCCGCGTGTGCCGCTTTGACTGCTTTGCGAGCTGCTTGGTGAGCTTTGGCATCAACCCTACCAACTGCAGAACCAACTCTCACCGCAGCATCTCCAAATCCATTTTCCCTCGTCATGTCTTTGCCTCCAAAATTTTGCGGCGACTCAGACTTTCTTTGCCGAACATCGCACAAGGTATTCGGTATCGCGAAACATCACAGTGACGCCGATCACACGATCCCGTGATTTCTTCCGGGGTGGGGTTTGACTAAAGGTGCGAATCGGAGCAGTAGAGTCCTGACAAGCTAGATGCCCACCATCGTTCCGCCCGAGTCACGGGCAAACCGGAAGTAATCCCCCACTCGGACGGGATAGGGCCTGAGAAACGCGATTATCGTCAATTGGCCCCGACCACCCGGAGAATCCCACTAGAATCAAACTTCTCGATTTTGAATCTAAGGTTCAAATCTGAAATCTCAAATTTGAAATTTCAAATTTTGCTTTCGGATTCCGCCAAAACGTTCTCCGGACTGCCGTTCAGGAGTTTTTCAAAGATGGCTGGAATTTCAAAGACTGCGCGGTTTTCCATGGCGGCGGCGCGCGCGCGGAATTGCGCCAGCTCGCCCGGTTTCAGCAACTCCGCCACGGCGCCCGCCACCTGGCGGTGGCTCCGCACCACGATGCCAACTTCTTTTTCGCGCACCCACTGCGCGTTGTAGCGTTCCTGCGGGAGCGTCCACGCATTGCAGTCAATGATCACCGGCAGATGACGGGAAAGCGCCTCGCTGATGCTTCCCGGGCCCGGCTTGCCGATAAAAAAATCCGAGAGCGCCATGTAGAATGGGATTTGCGTGGTAAAGCCCTCCACATAGATGGGAGTCCGTGTGGGTTCCCGCCGCAGCGCCTGCGCCAGTTTTTCATTCCGGCCGCAAATCAGGATGAGCTGTACCTGCAAGGAAGACCGGTTGATCTGCCGCAGAATGTCCAGCATCTTCGACGTGCCGTATCCCCCGAACAACACGATTCCGGTCGGAAGGTCCGGATCGAGGCCCAGCTTTTTTCGCTCCGCAGCGCGGTCCACCTCGCCGGCCTCGTAAAAGCGCGGATGCAGGATCATCCCGGAAGTGCGGAACACGTTGCCATCGACATGCCCAAGCGCGCGTGCCTGTTCGACGGCCTTGTCCGTTCCACAAACGACATATTGGGATTCGCGCTCGACCCAGAAATGCTTCGGATAGTCCGCAAGGTCGGTCAGGACCGTAACGAAGGGCCTGCCAGGTAATGCCTTCTGATAACTCTCCCGCAACGCCCGATTGAAGTGCGGCACAAGCGAAACCACCATGTCCGGCGAATGCTCCTCCCAGAACTGCTTGAGGACCCCCACGGACGGCCCGTGGTACGTCCGCACCACGAGCTGCAGGACGCGCATGAGCTGCGGGCTGCCCAGCGTCCAGCCGTTGCGCAGCATCTTGTTGTACATGTCCTGGATGCGAATTCCGGTCAGCTTGCGGAGGATATCCAGCGGGTCGAGGACTTCCTGAAGGTTTACCAGGGACACTTCCAATGGCAGGCCTTGCCGCTCGATTTGCACTTGCAAAGCCGTTGCGGCGTTGCGGTGGCCCCCTCCTGCGTCAAAGAAAACAAGATGGATGCGGCGTCTTCGGTCACGCGGGCCGGACATTCCGTCTGCCATCTACCGTTGCACCCCCTCGTCCGTTAACCTATTTGTGCTCAATTAGTAACAGACGATTCTTACACCTTGTTCAACATCTCGTAACAAGTTAGCAAAGTCTTTTTGAGAGACTTTTCCACAATGAGATGCGATCTGCACGTCCACTCGCTTCACTCAGGTACCCTGCCTGTCGCGATCCTGCGTCACTTTTTTTTGGAAAGCTACAGTGCTCCGAAGGACGTCTACTCCACGCTGCGCCGGCGCGGCATGGATTTGGTCACGCTAACCGATCACGATTCCATCGGCGGAGCCGAAGAGCTGCGCCGCTACCCGGATTTCTTTGTCAGCGAAGAGGCGACCTGCACGATGCCGAGCGGCACCGAAGCTCACGTCGGGGTTTATGACATTACCGAACGCCAGCACATTGAAATAAACCGCCGGCGAACCGACATGATCCGGCTGCTCGCTTATCTTTCCGAACAGCGCCTGTTTTTCACCGTAAATCACGTATTTTCTTCCGTGACCGGGCGGCGAAACGCGGACGACTACGAATGGTTTTCCGGATATTTTCCCGCCGTCGAAGCCCGCAACGGCCAGATGCTGGCTTCCGCCAACCAGCACGCCGCGGACTTTGCCTGGAAGCGGTGCAAGACGCAGGTGGCCGGAAGTGACGCGCACGCGCTGGCTTCGGTGGGCACGACGTACACCGAAGTGCCGGGCGCGAGGAACAAGGAAGAGTTCTTCGCCGGCCTGCGCGCCGGTAAAGGCCGGCTGTGCGGCGAATCGGGCGGCTACTGGAAACTGACGCGCGATATTTTGCTGCTCTGCGGGGAAATGATGCGCGAAGACCGCTGGACCCTGCTGCTTGCTCCACTCGTCGCTCTGGTTCCCGCGGGAGTCGCCGTCGATTATTTTGTGGATTTGGGTTTTGTCCGCCGCTGGGGCGCCACGATTAACGGTCCACGGCCGGCCCCGAAGCGTGTCCTCGGTGCCATGCCGGTGCGTCAGAAGCAGATGGCGTAGCAAGTAGCACAGGCTTCAGCCTGTGCCACCCAACCCGGCCCCTGCGCGGAAGTATTAGCAGCTTGCGGAAATGAGGTGCAACCATGACCGCTCGAAGAATGGTCTGGGAGTTCATACAAGCCCGCGACTATCAAGTCATGAGGAAGGTCCACCGCTGGCGCCCGCCGCGATGGCTCCGTTTCTGGATGATCGCTTCCACCCGGCTGGGAGACGGCTGGGTCTGGTATTCCGTCGGCATCGCCCTGCTCCTATTCGGCGGCGACATGCGCTTCATTGCTTTTGCCGCCAGCGCGTCAGCCGAGGCCGCGACCGTCGTGCTCTTTCGCTTTATCAAAAAAGCCAGCAAGAGAAAGCGCCCGTGCCAGCTCGAGTCGCACTGCTGGTCGAAAATCCTTCCGCCCGACCAGTTTTCCTTCCCCTCGGGCCACGCGATGAGTGCCTTCGCCATCGCGATCCCCCTGTGCATCTTCTATCCGCAACTGCAGGCGGCCTTGCTCGCTCTATCGGTGAGCATCGCCGTGTCGCGCGTCATCCTGGGAATGCACTTCGTGAGTGACGTAGTGGTAGGATCCCTGCTGGGGGCGGGATTGGGATATGGCGCGTACCTGTTGATCCGGTAGAAGCTGAAGTCAAAGTATCAGGTGAAGTAGGTTCCTCCGCCTTTCTCTGTGCCCTCTGTGTCCTCTGTGTTAAAAGCCTTTGCCTTTATTTAAGACGCAACCCGCTCGAAAATCCCCGCCGCGCCCATCCCCCCGCCGATGCACATGGTAACCATCCCGTAGCGCGCGTTGCGCCGCTCAAGTTCGCGCAGGATCGTCGCCGTAAGCTTCGCCCCGGTGCAGCCGAGCGGATGTCCAAGCGCAATCGCCCCGCCATTGGGATTGATGCGCGACGGGTCAAGCCCCGCCTCATGGATCACCGCCAGCGACTGCACGGCAAAAGCTTCGTTCAGCTCAATCACATCCATCTGATCGAGCTTCAACCCAGTCAGTTTCAGCACCTTGGGAATCGCATACGCCGGTCCGATGCCCATGATCTCCGCCGGCACTCCAGCCGTCGCGAAGCCAAGAAAACGCGCGAGAGGCTTTGCCCCAAGTGCCTTGGCGCGCTCGGCGCTCATCACGATCGACGCCGCGGCGCCGTCACTCGTCTGCGAACTGTTCCCGGCCGTCGTCGTTCCGCGCGCATGAAATGCGGGCTTGAGCTTGGCCAATGCTTCCATGCTGGTGTCGCCGCGCGGTCCTTCGTCGATTGCAAAAACGTTCGTGGTCGTTTTGGCCTTAGCCGCACGGCCATTCGCGGCATTAGCGACGACCGTCGTCTGCACCTCGACCGGCACGATTTCGTCCTTGAACTTTCCGGCGGCAATCGCGGCCAGCGCTTTCTTGTGGCTGGCGAGCGAAAATTCATCCGCCTTCTCGCGCGTGATCCCGTATTTCTTGGCCACATTTTCCGCCGTAAGTCCCATGCTGAGATACGCGTCCGGGTAATGGTCCATCAGCCAGGGATTCGGAGAGACTTTGTTGCCGCCCATGGGAATCATGCTCATGGATTCCGTGCCCCCGGCCAGAATGACGTCCGCGTGGCCGACCATGATGCGCTCGGCCGCCATGGCAATCGCCTGCAGGCCCGACGAGCAAAACCGGTTAATCGTAATGGCCGGAACCTCCGGCGGCAGCCCGGCGCGCTGGCTGGCGATGCGCGCGACGTTCATCCCTGCTTCGCCTTCCGGCATGGCGCAGCCGAGGATGACGTCCTCGATATCCGCAGCATTGAGCCCCGGCACCCGGCGAATTGCTTCCTGCATGGCGATTGCGGCAAGATCATCCGGCCGCGTGGAGCGCAGCGTGCCCTTGAACGCTTTTCCAACCGGCGTGCGGACGGAACTGACGATGACGGCGTCTCTCATGTCGTGACTCGATTCTGGCTACAAGTGATTCGTGAATGGTAACCCGTGATTCGTGATCCGTGGCCCGTGCCACCTGTCATTTCGATTGGATGCCCCTTCGACGGAAAAAGCAACTTGTGCCGGCGCCGAGCGGTAGGACTGGTTACTGCACGCGCTTCGTGGACGCACAAGGCGGACAGGAAACCTTCGGCGCGTATCCCTCGAACGCGAATTTGTAAGCGCCCGCGCCTCCACTATGCCCATCGGCGCCGCTGAGCTCTGCCTGGACCGCGTAGACGTTGCCTTCATGATCGACATTGATCAGGTGGCCTGGAGGATCGCCTTGCGGCGAGCCAATGTTAAAGGAGCCAAGAACCTCAAGGGTCCTGCGGTTCAATACGTAAATGTCCGGGGATCCTGCGACGTACAGAAACCGGTGTGCCGGATCTGGCGAGAACGCCACAGACCTGGCCTGCAGATAGTACTTGCTGTCGACGCCAATGAACTGTTCCGCGACGAATTTGCCTTCGGGCGTAAATACCTGCACGCGCTTATTCCCCCGGTCGGCGACATACGCGAGCCCATCATTGGAAAACTTTATGTCGTGCGGCACCGAAAACTGCTGATACGTCGGCCAGATCCCGCACACCATGGGACACAATTCATTCGGTTTGGATGGCTCAATGGGAGGCCGTTGGTCCATATCGAGCGGCTTGTTGCTGTAGGCGCCCCACATCCGTTTGAACTGCCCCGTGTCCGCGTCATAAACCATAATGCGGCTGTTCCCATACCCGTCGCTCACAAACACTTCGTTGGTCTTGGGATAGACGCGGACACTCGTCCCACCCTTGAGGACTTCGGTGGCATTGCTGCCGGTCTGGCCGCTCTTGCCGATAGCCATCACAAATTTGCCGTCCCTCGTAAACTTGAGTACTTGGTTGTCATTCGGGAGACTCGCGGGATTGTTCATCTTGCCATCCGCATTGCCCAGGATCCACACGAAGCCCTTGTAGTCTACGGTGATGCTGTGCTCGTTCGATGGCCATTGATATCCGGGCCCGCTTTCCCCGCTCCAGGCCTGAATAAAGTTGCCCTCGTTGTCGAACTCCATGACGGGCGGCGCCGGAATGGAAACGAGATCAGGCGGCGTTGACCGGGGATGCGCAAGACTGTGCGGGCGGCTAAGAATCCAAATGTGATCCTGAGCGTCTACTGCGACATCGGACCCAAACCCCATCCTCCACTTTGACGGAACCTTCGGGAAGTTAAGGTCCTTTTCGAATTGAGGCAAACCGCCCTCGCCGATGTGCAGGGCCTCGGCCGACGCCGCCTGACCGAACGCGGGCTTTGATGTGTGTGGAATCACCCATAACAAAACGATCCCGGCAAAAATGACCCCAATCAAACCGTTCCGTTTCATGGGTTTTCTCCTTGAGGATTTTCGCAAACGTGCAACGCAAAACAGGGATTGCCTTTTTGGCTTTTCGGCTGCGCAGAGTATACAGCCGTTTGTTCCCGGCAGAAATATGCGCCCGAGATTTGCCGGAGAAAGCCTCGTGATATGCTAGCGGGCCTCAATTCCATGCGCCGCCGCACGCTCATCACTTCGCCTCTCACATGGCAGATGACCGCTCTGCCGGTGGCTCATCCTGTCCTGCCAGTCGTTGCCGAACGCGGCGGAACGCAGCTCCGCACTCCGAAACCAGCGATCGTCGTCGATACGCGCGAGCAGAATCCGTTTTCGTTCGAACGATTTGGCGGATGGTTCTCCGGGATCGAGAAAAGGCCGCTGGAAATCGGCGATTATTCGATTGCGGGGCTGGAGGATACGTGCGTTGTCGAGCGCAAGGACCTGAGCGATCTGGTGCGTTCGTTCCACGTGGAACGTTCCGTCTTCATCGCGCGCCTGCGCCGCATGAGCGCGTTTCCCGACCGGCTGCTGGTCATCAGCGCCGCGCTGAGCCAGGTGAAATCGCGCTACGAACATAGCCCCGCGAACCCGAATCAGATCACGCAGTCGCTCATCGCCGCGCTCGCGGGTCTTCGCGTGCCGTTCCTGTGCGTTGAGACGCACGAGTTGGGCGAAGAAATCGTCGCCTCCTACTTGTATCAGGTCCACCTCTACCACTGGCTCGATTCGAACGGGCATGGCCGCCGCCTGGCCGATGATGATTTGTGACGTTTTAGTAGCACAGCGACTCTTGGCTGTGTGGTTTTGTGATCCGCGCGCGGCGGGTGCAATTCAAGCGACAATGGCAAAACCCACACAGCCAGGAGTGGCTGTGCTACTTGACTCCTTCCGCAAGCCGCTTAGCTAAGGGTACCTTTCGCGTCATCCTCCGCCACGAACTCGTGGTCCTGGGGCTCTCCTATTCGGAAAATAGTAGATGGAGGCAGTGTCGCCCTTGCGCCAGATACTTGTGCTTTGCTTGTTGGTCGGGTTGCTAGCCCTCGGCTGGTTCAGTTGGCGCGAGGCGCCATCGCGCCGGCAGCCCAAGGAGACGGCCGAGCCGGTCATCTCCAAGCAACCCGTCAATTTCGCGAGCCGCACGTTTGATCCGGCCAGCCCGCCGTCCGACATGCCGCCGCTGACCGCTGGGGAAAACGCGGAATGCGTTTCCGATTTCATATCCAACGCCAATATCGCCGGACAGACTCTGCGAAGGGATGCCACGCACGGGACGGTCACCGTCTCGTCAATCAAGGTAGCGCTGCAGCTCAACATCACCATCTGGGCGCCGACCGGCGTAACTCCGCACGTGATCGAACATGAGGAAGGACATCGCCAGATTTCTGAATATTATTACCAGAGCGCTGACAAGGTCGCCGAGCAAATCGCCGCGAACTACATGGGCAAACAAATCGAGGTCACCGGCGCGGATCTGGACGCCGAGTCCATCAAGGCCCTCCAACAAATGGGCGCCGAAATCACCGCTGAATACGATCGGGAACTGAATCCCGAACCAACACAACTCCTTTACGACTCCATCACCGACCACAGCCGCAATGAGGTCGCCGTACAGGACGCCGTCGATCATGCCATCAAGAACATATCCGTGGAGTCGCCTGAGCCAGCCAGTCCGGACCAGCCCAAGTAGGACAGGCTTCAGCCTGTCGGGTTTTGTACCGCGGGCAGAATCAAAAACCGAAAGGCTGAAGCCTGTCCCACTGAGGGAGCCATGGAGACTCAAGACTTTGCAAGCGCTGTGCATTTCCATTAGGCAGTCTGCGGAAACATCGCTGGATAACGCAGCTGTAGCCCGCTCTTCAGAGACGGGGATTTTCACTCCCGTGGTGAAAAATCCAGTTTAATTTCGAAGTGGTTTTCCTGTCTTGAGGGTGTGGGCGATGCGCTCCTGGGTTTTGCGTTCGCCGCAGAGGGAGACGAAGGCTTCCCTTTCCAGGTCGAGGAGATACTGCTCGCTGACGAGTTGCGACGAGGTGAGCGCGCCGCCGGCCAGGATGTGGCCCAGTTTGCGCGCCACCAATGCATCGTATTCCGATATATATTCGCCGCGCAGCATCATGTAGACGGCGAGTTTCGCGGCGGCGCTGAACTCCTGGCCGAGGACGCGGATCGACGGTTCCCCCGGCGCGGGCGCCGTTTGCCGCCATTCGCCGCGGACGAGGCCCAGCGCGGTTTGCTTCGCGTCGGCAACCATGCGGTCCAGATTCATCGCCACGAGGTCGGCGCGGCGCAGGTAGCCGAGCTCGCGCGCTTCTTCCCCGCTTGTGGACACTTTCGCCATGGCGATATTTTCAAACACGGGCTTAAGCGCATGGAATAGGTCGATATCCTCTTCGCCTTCGGCGCGTTCGTTCGCGCGGAGAATCATTTCCTTCGTGCCGCCGCCGGCCGGGATCAGGCCGACGCCTGTTTCGACGAGGCCGATGTAGGCTTCGGCCGCGGCGTGGATGCGCGTGCCGTGCAGCACCACTTCGCAGCCGCCGCCGAGCGCGAGGCCCTGCGGCGCGACGACCACCGGCTTCGGCGAGTGCTTGATGGCCAGCGTGGTGTTCTGGAATTGCCGGACGGCGAGGTGCAGGTCGTCCCACTCCTGCTCCTGCGCGGTCATCAGGATGAGCATCAAGTTCGCGCCGGCGGAAAAATTCTCGCCCTGATTGGCGATCACCATGGCGTCGAAATCGGCGCGCAGGCGCGTGAGGCCCTTGTGAATCATGGCGAGCAGGTCGCCGCCGATGGCGTTCATCTTGGAGTGGAATTCACAGCAGACCACGCCATCGCCCAGATCGATCAGGCTCGCGCCGGAATTTTTCTCGATTTCCTTGGCGCGCTCCTTGAGCGATTTCAGAAGGATAATTCCTTCGGATTTCGGCGCGGGTTTGTAATCCTTGGAGGCAAGATCGAAATACGACGTCTCACCCTGAGCTGATTGGTAGAACGATTTCTTCCCGGACGAAAGAAGTTCCGTGACAAGAGGCGGCAGCGCATTGCCCTCTTTTTCGAGCTGTTTCGCCATGGGCTCGACGCCGATGGCGTCCCACGCCTCGAACGGCCCCAGCTCCCAGACGAATCCCCAGCGCATCGCGTGGTCCACGTCCACGATCGAGTCCGCAATTTCGGGCGCGCGGCGCGCGGCATAGAGGCACATTCCGGAGATCACGCCCCAGATGAATTTCTGCGCCTTGTCGCCTTCTTTTCCTTCGAGCGCCGGGCCGGCCAGCATGCGCAGCCGCTCGCGCGTGTTCTCGATGGCCTTGCCCGCTTCGATGGAAGCGAAGCGCGCTTTCTGCTGCGGGCGATATTCCATTTTCACGGGATCGAGCGTGAGGATTTCGGATTCGCCGCCGGATTTTTTCACGCGCTTGTAAAAGCCGCTGCCCGTCTTGTCGCCGATCCATCCGCGCTTCGCCATTTCCTCGAGCAGCGACGGCACGCGGTAGAGTTCGCGCGATTCGTCGTTCGGAATATTTTCGTAAATGTTGCGGATCACGTGCAGGAGGACGTCGATGCCGACAATGTCCGCCAGGCGGAACGTCGCCGACCTCGGCCAGCCGAGCGCGGGACCGGTGCAGGCGTCTACTTCCTCAAACGTCATGCCCAGCTCGTTCATCAAGCGGATCGCATTCAGCATGGAAAATGTTCCGATGCGGTTGCCGATGAAATTCGGAGTATCCTTGGCCACGACGACGCCCTTGCCGAGCTTGCGATCGCAGAATTCGGCGAGAGTATCGATTACTTCAGGGCGCGTCGCCGTTCCCGGAATAATTTCGACGAGTTTCAGGTAGCGCGGCGGATTGAAGAAATGCGTCCCCGCCCAGTGCTGCTGCCATTCCTCGGGCATCCCTTCCGCGATGCTGCGCACGGGGAGGCCGGAAGTATTCGTGGTGACAATGGTGCCCGGCTTGCGAACCTGCGCGACGCGCGAGAGGAGCGCGCGCTTGATTTCGAGATTTTCGGCGACGACTTCGACGATCCAGTCCGCCTCGGCGCACAGCTTCAGGTCATCCTCGAAATTCCCGGTGACGATGCGATTCTCGAGCCCTCGCGTGAAAAATGCGGCGGGCCTGGCCTTGACGGCGGCGGCGAGGCCGGCGCGAACGATGCGGTTGCGGACTTCGGGATTTTCCAGTGTCAGCCCGCGCTTCTGCTCTTCGGGCGTAAGCTGCGCCGGCGCGATGTCCAGCAGCGCGCACGACACGCCGGCGTTGGCGATGTGCGCGGCGATTCGCGCGCCCATGGTGCCCGCGCCCAGGACCACGACTTTTTCGATCGCTCTCTTTACCATTTCTGTTAGGTTAGGCCCGTTACAGTGGTGCGTCAATTCGCCTGCGATCAGGTTTTTGTAGGACAGCCACTCTTTATCCCGAGCCCCTGCGAGGGGCTGGCTGTCCCGCGCAATCCCCGCGAGGCGAAAGCGGACAGCCAAGAGTGGCTGTCCCACTAACGCTTCAAGCGCCCATGCAGGTTACAGAAGCGACAAACCGGGGTCAACGAGAAATGCCGGGCATCCGTTTTAGAGTTAACCTTGTATTATTCCAACAATGGCCGAAAGCAATACAAAGAAGGTCCTGACCTGGCTTCAGAGCGCGGTGGGGCGCGTTCGTGAATTTGCGTATGCCGAGCCGCCTGGGCCCCCGCTGGAGCGGCCCCGCATTGGAGTCGCGCTGGGCGGAGGCTTCGCGCGGGGCATCGCCCACCTGGGCGTCCTGCGCGTGCTCCAGGAGGAAAATATCCCGATCGATTACCTAACTGGAACCAGCTCGGGCGCGCTGCTGGCCATCTCCTATGCCAGCGGCCACACTATCCCGGAAATCGAACGGCAGGCCCGCGCCACACGGTTCAAGGACTTCGGCAATTGGAAACTTTCCTGGCTGGGTCTCGCCTCGAACCAGAAGCTGGAACATTATCCGCGAAGATTTCTTGGCGTGAGCACGTTTGAAGATTTGAAGATTCCTCTGGCCATCGCGGCGACCGACCTGGGTACGGGAGAAGCTGTCTATTTTTCGCACGGGCAATTGGGCCCAGCGCTACGAGCCTCGTGCGCGTATCCCGGAATGTTTGTGCCGGTTGAGATCGAGGGCCGCATGCTGGTGGACGGATTCCTCGCCGCGCCTGTCCCGGTGGATGCGGCGCGGGGCATCGGGGCTGATTTAGTTATCGCCGTGTTTTTGGAAGCGGCCAACAACCGCACGCCTTCCAGCATCGTGGACGTCATCGGACTTTCCTTTGCCATTTTGCAACGGCACGCGGACCTGGAATGGAGGGCCCGGGCCGATATCATCATTGAGCCGGTCGTGAAAGATTTCCTGTGGGACGATTTCGAGAAGACGAGTGAACTGATGGCCGCGGGCGAAGCGGCTGCTCGCGCAGCATTGCCGAAAATCCGCGCCGCGATTGCGTCGAAATCCGGCAACGAATCATCCGAGGTAAATTCAGGCGGGGTTTGACGCAGGAAATTTCAGCGAGGGCGCGAAGCGCCGCCCCTCCGGAGCTTCCTGGGAACGCCAATCTCCTGATTGGCGTCGGTGAACCCGCCAATCAGGAGATTGGCGTTCCCAGGAAGCATCACCCGGCCCTACATCCCGTGCGGCATTTTTTCTTCCTGGGAGACCTCGGCGCGGTCGTGAAGATCCATGAATCGCGAATCCGCGGCTTCCTCCCGCACCGAGCTGAGTGCCACTCGAACTTCCCGAGCGTAGTAGACCATGCCAGCCAACAAAATTAGTATGGAAACAACGAAAACGAGGGCGGCCGCGCCTTCGGCCCATGGCCAATACAGACCTGCTCCAAGCAATAAACAGGCTGCAATCGTCCCGATCAGCCCATACAGCGTAAGCACAAATGCGCGGCGAATCATTTCGGCCCGCTTTTCAATCGAAGCGATCTGAGACGCGTATGCATCCGCCTCGATCGAGCGGCCTTGCCTTGCGGCGTGATGCTTCTCATGAAGGTACGATCGAAGGCGGCTGACGATTCCCATCAATCGCACATTGAGGGAGAGGAGAAGGAGCCCCTCGGCCGAAACAAAAATGGCCGGAGCTACGAAAGCCTGAAAGAGCAAGTGAATATCGTTCCTCATCGCCCAGATCGCTGCAACATAGCCATTGCAACTCAGGTTCCAAGGCGGGAGAAGATTTCAACCTGCTTTCTTTGGTCGGCAGGTATGGTTGCTTAGGAGTGCCTACCGAATGGCGGAACCGAACTGGAACTCTGGAGGAAGCCGTAGTTCCATAACAAAACGCAGCGGCCGGGTTCGATGAGTTGCGCACCAAACCCGGCCAGCCGATTGAGGCCCTGAATCAAAAATAAGGAACCGGCGATCGTTTCCTGAAGATCCTAGAAAACGAATCGCGCGAGTAAATAGAGAGTGTTGTTTGAATCGGCATTGCGCCCCGCTCCATCGTAGTTGGTGGCGGCGCCGTTGAAACGCGTGTAACCGGTGTATTGGAGCGTGAGGCCGATGTTCTGAACGGGCCACCACGAGATATTGGCGATGTATCCTGCGCTTCGCGGGTCGCCGTTTGCACTTCCGGTCACAGGGACCGGAGGGAGCGACCCTGCATTGAGTAACAAAGGATCGGGTGTGCCATCGACATTGAACCATCCGATTGTGCCCGAATACTTGTCGCCGAGATGGTACTCCGCGTTCGCCTGGACGGTATTGAGGTGATGTGGAACGAACCCCGCCCCCGGGGACGTAAGGCCGGCGGTTGCGACCAGCGCCGAGTTTTCACGGATATACGTGCCGCGGAAAGAGACCACGTCGCCTCTGAATTTAGGAATCGTCAGGTCATCCTGAAAATCGACGGCCCAATCGGTATAGCTGTCTTCCATGCCGGTGATGGCTCCCGGTGTTGATTTCATATGCATGCCGTAGGTTCCCACCATCAGGTTGTTGTTCTTCGAGTTTTGCTGCCAAGCTACTCGCCAGTAAGGGGCGACCCCGCGGATGTTAAAGCTCAGCGGCGCGTCGCTCCCGTCCACTCCCGCATTGGGCAACGGAGCGCCAATGTGAGCCGAGCGGTAGACGGTTGCGGCAAAATACAGATGGTTGTCCCACATAGCGTACCCGCCGAGTCCCGCGACGTCTTGCGCTAATGCTCCGTTGAGGATGGCTTCGGCGGTCGGTCCGGGCGCCCAATCACTGCTCACCCACGGGAAACCCCATGCGGGAGTGCTGTTCCAGAGATCCTCTACTGTGGGATTGTTGTTCAGTGTGATTCCAAATGCGAGGTCCTTCTTAAACAGCTTGGTGGCATTGGCGTACCGGATGTCGGAGTTATCCCAGGTGAAATGATCGCCCTGGCTGGTATATGTCACCTGCACGAAGCTCCCGACATGCGTGGCCCAGGCGCCCGCCAGAAAGAGCGAGGCCTGCTGAGGAAACTCAAAGCTGCCGTTCTGAGCACCCGGTTGAGGAGTCTTCAAAGACGTGAAGGAAGTATCGAACAACACTGCAAGCGGAAATGACTCCAGGATGTTAAGGGGGCTCACGTTTCCCTTGCCCGGCGAAGTGACCGTTGGTTTCCCGGTCATCGTATACCCGTTAAGCTTGAACGCCCGACCAAGCGGGGTCAGCTCTGGCGGCATATAGTGACAGGACTTGCACGGGAACCCGGTCTGCCGCGCATAACTCGGGATCGCGGAAGCCGCCGGCACCTGCACGAAAAGACTGATCAGCAGTGCGAAGAATGAACCAATGATCGGAATTGCCCGGTAGGAATTCTTTTGATCGCTCATGCTTGTTTCTCCCCTTTCACTCCATCGTTCCAGGTTCCACAAATTGAGACACCACTATTCAAGCGCCTTGGTAAGCGCCTGTCGGGCCCATGTGAGCGTCCTGCCGGTCCGCCCGCACAGCTACTTCGTTTCGGGATGATGGCGGCTGGCGCAAAGGCCGCCGGGACATAAAATCAACTTGGTTTTTTAGCGGCCGCTTTTTTCTTGCCAAACTCGCGGACGATTGGAATCAAACTGTCAATCTGGGCCTTATTCAGGGTTCCTCCAAAAGGAGGCATATTCCCTTTGCCCTGATCGATTTGCGTGAAGATTTCGGCGTCGGTCAGCTTCTTGGCCTCGGCAGCACCCAGATCCTTCGCCCCGACCGCTTTCCCGACGACCGTATTCCCGGTTCCATCAGGCCCGTGGCATTTGGCGCAGTTGGTATCGAATAGTTTCTGGCCGTCTGACTGCGCTGCCGCGGAATGAGGGATGGCGAACAGAAACAATGGGAGTAGTGCGATGGCGCCAACTCTGTGTCTTCGTGTGATTCTCTCAAGCATTTTTCCCTCGCAGAGTACTAAGAGTTGCAAAACCTAAGAGCGTGCGGGCATCAATTTGGCACGGGACCCGGATTTCATCTGTGACCACCCGCACAGGCGTTTGTGACATATGTCACAATCCGTGAACGCCCGCCGTGGCCACAGTACAGCCGTCTGGACATCAAGATGTTAACTCCCCTTGGCCACTGGCCGGAAATGAAATTCCGCGCTCTTTTCCATCCCATCGGCCTCAATTCACTCTTGCTTTACCGGCTACAGTTTCGAAGGCGAACAGAATCGAAGTGTTGCCCCCCGGCACAACCGCATTGGGGTGACGTAATTTTGAGTGTGTAAAAAGAAAGAGGGTGTAGGTTTTGTTGTGACGAGCAACAAAATCTCCGGTAAAGGAGCCTACACCCAAATGAGGATCAAGAATAACACACAGCGGTTTGAAGCGTTTGTGCGGGACCTGCAGGAAAGCTTCTGGGGGGATTTCCAAGGACGGACGCGGGAAACGTTGCAGAAGCTTCTGGAAGCCGACTCCCAGCAGCAGATGGCCGAGTATCTGGGGCTGCAGTGGCATGAGCGAGCGGCGGGAGAAGCGGGGCGCATCGACTACCGGAATGGGTATTACGAGCGCGCGTATGTCACCCCGCTAGGGCTGATTCGTTTTCGCGTATCGCGGACGCGGCTGCACTCGTTTCTGCCGCGGGGGATGCGGGCGCTGCAGCGGCGCAGTCCGGAAGTGAGCGAGATGATCCGGCAAGCGTTTTTGCGAGGGATCTCGACACGCGGCGTGGGCCGGGTGGTGTCCCTGCTGACCGGGGAGTCGGTGAGCGCACAGACGGTCTCGCAGCTCACGAGAGTGCTGGATGAACAGGTAGAGAAGTTCCACCACGCGCCGCTGGGCGATGAGTGGTGCTATCTGATCCTGGATGGGGTGTGGTTGAAGGTTCGGAGGGCGTTTGGGCCGCAGAAAGTGCTGCTGTTAGTGGCCTACGGAGTGCGCAGCGATGGTCGCCGTCAGCTGCTGGCGTTTGTGCGGGCCAAGAGCGAAAGCCAGGCGGGGTGGGAAGGATTGTTGAATGATCTGTATCGCCGAGGATTGCGGGGCCGACGGTTGCAGTTGGTGATCACGGACGGTTGTCCGGGGTTGGCCGCGGCGATCCCGGCAGTATATCCGCGAGCGCGGCACCAGCGCTGCTGGGTGCACAAGATGCGGAATCTGTGCGAGGCGGTGCGCCGAGCCGACCACGACGCCGTGAAGCAGGACGCCCAACGCATTTATCGAGCCCCGAGCCCAGGCGCCGCTCGGAGAGCGTTCGAGCGATTTCGGTTTCGTTGGCGGACCCAGTATTCCAAGTTGGTGGAGCGCCTGGAGCGGGATCTGCCCGCACTGCTGACGTTTTTTGAGTTTCCACGTCACCTGTGGCAGAAGCTGCGCACCACCAATGCCATCGAGAGATGCTTTGTCGAAGTGCGACGGAGGACTCGGCCCATGGTCGTGTTCATCAACGTCGAAAGCGTGGATCGAATCATCTATGCGATTTTCAGTCGTTTTAACGAGGACTGGAAAACCCACACCCTCAAACTATTTACACAGGCAGCTTGACATCACCTCCGCATTGGCGACAACTTGCGTTTACTTCCCGCGTGACTTAGACTTTTTGTTTCGGTGTATATTTGCTGCTTGATTCGTGGCTCAATGTTGCCCTAGCCATTGGGTCTTCCGCTGGCATGCCGAAAAAATTTGGAGGAGGCTCCGTGTCTACGCCCCTGGAACAATGGGTGGAATCGGTTGCGCGCATGACTCGTCCCGCGCAAATTCAGTGGTGCGATGGGTCGGAAGCGGAAGCCTCCCGCATCGAAGACCAATTGGTTCGCGAGGGCCAGACGTTTCCTCTGAATGAGAAATCGTACCCGAACTGTTTCCTCCACCGCAGCGATCCGAGCGACGTGGCGCGCACGGAAAAAATAACGTTTATTTGCTCGCGCGATCGCGAGCACGCTGGACCAACCAACAATTGGATGGCCCCGGCCGAAGCAAAGCAGACCCTCGGCTCTCTGTTCGATGGCTCGATGAAAGGCCGCACGATGTACGTTGTTCCGTACATCCTGGGACCGGCGGCTTCGCCGCAGAGCCGCGTAGGGGTCGAGGTCACGGACAGCGCGTATGTTGTCGCGAGCATGCGCATCATGTCCCGCATGGGAAAAGTTGCGCTGGACCGCCTGGGCAGTTCCACGGATTTCGTTCCAGGGCTGCATTCCCTGGGAGATTTGAATCCGGACCGCCGCTACGTCATGCACTTCCCCGAAGAAAATTTGATTTGGAGCATTGGTTCCGGGTACGGGGGCAACGCGCTGCTCGGCAAAAAGTGTTTCGCCTTGCGCATCGCGAGCTGGATGGCGCGCGAACAAGGCTGGATGGCCGAGCACATGCTCATTCTGGGATTGGAGTCGCCCTCCGGAAAAGTGACCTACATGGCGGCGGCATTTCCGAGCGCCTGCGGCAAGACCAACTTGTGCATGATGGTATCGGCTCTCGAAAATGAAGGTTACCGCGTGTGGACCATCGGCGACGACATCGCCTGGATGCAAGTCGGATCCGACGGCTACCTGCACGCGATCAATCCCGAAACCGGTTTCTTCGGCGTGGCTCCGGGCACGAACGAAAAAACAAATCCGAATGTAATGGCGGCGCTGCGTAAGAATACGATCTTCACGAATGTCGGCATGACGCCGCAGCGCGAGCCCTGGTGGGAGGGCATGAGTGACAATGCCCCCGCCGGAATGTTGGATTGGCAGGGCCGCGCATGGACGCCATCGAACGGCCTGGCGGCGCAGGCGAATTCACGCTACACCGTGCCGGCGGTCCAGGCGCCTTCGATTTCTCCGCGCTGGGAAGATCCGGCCGGAGTGCCCATCTCGGCGTTCATTTTCGGCGGCCGCCGCGCGCGTCTGGCTCCGCTCGTGTATGAAGCGATGAACTGGCAGCACGGCGTTTACGTCGCCGCGACGATGGCGTCGGAAACGACCGCCGCGATCACCGGCCAAGTGGGCGTCCCACGGCGCGACCCGATGGCCATGCTTCCCTTCTGCGGTTACAACATGGGCGACTATTTCCGGCACTGGCTCGAAATGGGGAAGAAGATTCCTCATCCGCCGAAGATTTTCCATGTGAATTGGTTCCGCAAGGGCGCCGATGGAAAATTCCTGTGGCCGGGTTATGGCGACAATGCGCGCGTCCTGAAGTGGATGCTCGAACGGATCGAAGGAAAGGCCGCTGCGACAGAAACTCCCATTGGCGCGGTTCCCACCGCGAACGCCATTACGCTCGACGGCATCAACGTGTCCCGCGAAACCATGAACGAACTGTTGCGCGTCGATCCCGCCGATTGGGCCAAAGAACATGCCGATGTGGGAGAATTCTTCAAGAAATTCGGCGATCGCCTGCCGGAAGAGATTCGCGAGGAACACAATCGACTTGGCGAGCGGCTCCAGGGCGTTCCCGTCGTTCGGAAATAGGCTCTCATTTAGTCAGCATCTGTCACTCAATGTGCCTCCCGACAAGGCAAAACCGTTCCAGTTTAGAACTTGCAAGTTAACTCCCCGAGGTCAAACCCGTGTTTAATGCAAGTTCAGCTTGTCTTCGATACTAGCCGCTGCTAATATCCGCGGCTTACTAACTCCTTTGCGATTAAGCATGCTCAAAATTCAGACATCCGTTCCCCATCGAATTGCGTTTTGGACCCTGCTGCTTTTGATGAGCGGACTAAATCTCTCCGGGTGTCGCCTGGGCACGACGGATGCCGCCACTCGGGGCCAGGAAGTTTTCGAGACTTGCGTCCCCTGCCACAACGCGGATGGATCGGGAAATCCTACCATCGGAGCTCCGAACATCGCCGGAATGAAAGGGTGGTACGTCGAAAGGGAACTGAACAAATTTCGCGACGGCGTTCGCGGCATGCAATTTAACGACGTCGAAGGCATGCGCATGCGCCCGATGGCGCTCAGCGTAACGACCGAGGAGGACGTCAAAGCAGTGGCTCACTACGTGGAGACTCTGCCTCCGGTCCCGCACCCATCTTCGCTTCCCGGCGATCCAAAGGCCGGAGCGACGCTGTACACCACTTGCGCGGCCTGCCATGGCGACAATGGCGCCGGCAATCAGGACCTGGGCGCCCCGCGGATTGCCGGTGTGGACGACTGGTACCTCGCCACGGAGCTGAGAAAATTCAGGAGCGGCGTTCGCGGCACGAATCCCAAGGATCGCGAAGGCAGATTGATGCGCCCCATGGCCCGGGCTCTTCCGGATGAAGATGCGATCCGGAATGTGGTCGCCTATGCCGAGACGCTGAAACCCTAGGCCGAACGGCGGGAGAAAAACTTTCCATGGATCATGCCGAGACATCGCCCGATCAAGTCGCCAGGACCGTTTTTTGGATCATCGTGGCGGCCTCGGTTGCTTTTATTGTGGGAGCAATTATTCTAGTCAGATAGCTGGAGCCACTATGCTGGAGCGGTATTTTACGGCAGCTTCGACCTACTCACACAGCATCGATCACCTTTTCATCCTGATCGCTGTGGTGGTGGGGTTTTGGCTGATTGCCGCCGAGAGCATGATGTTTCTCCTGGTCTTCAAGTTTCGCGCCAAGGACGGGCGCCCAACGCAATACATCACCGGGGAAGAACCGCATCTGAAGCGCTGGGTTTCCATTCCTCACTACCTGATCATCGTGTGCGACATCGTCATTCTCGCCGGAGCAATTACGGTGTGGTACCAAATCAAGCAAGTCATGCCTCCTGCCGACGCTACTGTGCGCGTCATCGGCCAGCAATGGGCCTGGAGCTTCCAGCAGCCCGGCCCTGACGGCGTCCTGGACACTGCCGATGACATTCGTACCGTGGGCGAAATGCACGTGGTGGTGAATACCACGTATCACTTCGAGCTGATGTCGCGAGACGTGGTTCACAGTTTCGCCATCCCGGCCTTCCGGCTCAAGCAGGATGCGTTGCCCGGCCGCACCATCAACGGATGGTTTCGCCCCAATCGCGTCGGCACGTACGACATTCAATGCACGCAGATGTGCGGAATCGGCCACGCGTTGATGGCGGGCCGAATTATTGTCGAGACCCCACAGGACCACGCCGCCTGGCTGATGCGTAATTCGGGTCCGGCCGTGGCCGAGCAGCCGGCGATGCCCGCGTCCGCCAGCGATGCCCCGGCGACGATGGCGGAGGTGCGGCGATGAGCACGGAAGTTCAACACGCCGAGCCGGGATTTTTTCGGAAATACCTCTGGTCCACCGACCACAAGATGATCGCCATGCAGTATTTGTTCACCGGAATGGCGATGGCCATGATCGGCGGCTATTTCGCATACGTCTTCCGCATGCAGCTGGGCTTTCCCAATCAGCACGTTCCCGGATACGGGATCGTTACGCCGGGCAGGTACAACGCGCTCGTCACCATGCACGGCAGCATCATGATTTTCTGGGTGGCCATGCCCGTGCTCATCGCCGCATTTGGAAATTTCCTGATTCCGCTGATGGTCGGCTGCGACGATATGGCGTTTCCGCGAATCAATCGTCTTTCGTATCAGATTTTCCTGTTGAGCGCTCTCGTTCTTCTCTCTTCTTTTTTGGTCAAGGGCGGCCCGTTTGGCGGCGCCTGGACTGCCTATCCCCCGCTGTCCGCCAGCGGCGCCTATAACCTGACTCCGATCGGCGCAACATTGTGGCTGCTCGCGGTCGCGCTGGAATTCGTGGCGTTCCTGCTGGGCGGGATCAACTTCACCGTCACGGCGATGAACAGCCGCGCGCCGGGCATGAAAATGTACGACATCCCGATCCTGATCTGGATGATCATCCTGGCCAACATCGTCTTCATGGCCTCCGCAGGACCCTTGATCGCCGGCGCGGTCATGCTTCTGTTTGACCAGACCATGTCCACCGGCTTCTACGATCCCACGCGCGGCGGCGACCCGCTGTTGTGGCAGCATCTTTTCTGGTTCTTCGGCCATCCCGAGGTGTACGTCGTATTGCTTCCGGCCATGGGGATTGTGGCGGAAATCATCGCGGTGTTTGCGCGCAAGAAAATTTTCGGCTACAAGACCGTCCTCTACACCACCTGGGCCGTCGGGTTCCTGAGCTTCGTCGTGTGGGCGCACCACCAGTTCGTGGCCGGGATTGACCCGCGCATGGCCAATATATTTTCGATCACCACGCTGCTGATTTCCGTCCCGGTCACGGAAATGGTGTTCCTGTACATCGCGACGCTCTACGGCGGGTCGATTCATCTGGACACTCCCATGCTCTGGGCTTTGGCCTTCATTGCGGAGTTCATGATCGGCGGCGTGACGGGGATCTTTCTGGGCTCCTCCGGCACGGACATCTACCTGCACGATACGTATTTCCTGATCGCGCATTTCCACTACACCTTCGTCCCCATCGCGATCATCGCCGTGTTCGCCGGACTGACGTTCTGGTATCCCAAAATGTTCGGCCGCATGCTCAATGAGACGCTCGGAAAAATTCATTTCTGGGGCACGGTCATTCCGTTCAACGTGATCTTCATTCCGTTGTTCATTACCGGCATCGCCGGCGACCAGCGGCGCGTTTACAATTACGCCCAGTTCGCGGAGCAGTCGCGGCCCGCTCTACAGCATCTGCGCACCACCTCGACGATCGCGCTGCTTTTCATGCTGGCTTTCCAACTGGTCTTTTTGTTCAATTTCATCTGGAGCCTGCGCCACGGCAAGACCGCCGGACCGAATCCGTGGAGGTCCACGACGCTCGAGTGGACGGTTCCTTCGCCGCCGCCGCATGGAAATTTTGCCGAGATGCCGACCGTATATCGCGGTCCCTATGAATATGGCTTGCCGGGCCGCGCGGATGATTTTTTGCCGCAGAACGTTCCCGAGTAGGCCCGTCGGAGAAATGGACTCATGAGCGCAAGCGCCAAACCAATTTCCAATACTCGAAGCGCCACGGGAATTCCGACCGCGCGGCTGATTACCTGGTGGGTGATCGCCTCGGAAATCGTGATCTTCGGCGGCCTGCTCGCTTCCTACATCATGCACCGGATCGGGCACCCGGAATGGGCGGAGTCCGCTTCGCACACGCTGACCTGGGCGGGAGCGTTCAACACGTTCGTGCTTCTCACCTCGAGTTTATTCGCCGTGCTGGCTCACAAGGCCGCGGACGCGCACGACGGCCCCAAGGCCGCGAAATTGCTTCGCCTGACAGCGCTCGGTGGATTGATCTTCCTCTGCGTGAAGGGATATGAGTGGACCATCGACATCCGCGAAGCCTTCGTGCTTTCCTCGGGCGGATTCTGGTCGTTCTATTACACGCTGGCCGGGCTGCACGGCCTTCACGTCCTCGCGGGAATGATCATCATGCTGATCGTTGCGGCGGACGCGGCGAAAAACGAGGAATTGCAGCGCGTGGAATGTATCGGGCTGTACTGGCACTTCGTGGACATCGTTTGGATTTTTCTGTTTCCGTTGCTGTACATCGCCCGGTGAGGAATAACGACGAGGAAAAATGACGACTGAAGCTCACGTTCATCATCCCAATTACGTCAAGATCTGGGCCATCCTCGTGGCCTTGCTCATCGTGAGCGTCCTCGGCTCCATGTCCCATGTTCGCATAGTCCTCCTCATCGCCGCCTTCGGAGTCGCGCTGGTCAAAGCGTATCTCGTCGCCAAGAATTTCATGCACGTCACGGTTGAAAAACGCTGGGTGCCGTATCTGCTGGTCATGTGCCTCCTCTTCATCGCGATTCTTTTCGCAGGCGTGGCCCCAGACGTGATGAGGCACAGCGGCGAGAACTGGAATAAGAATCCGGCGAGTCAGCAAGTACAATCCGGAGCGGGTGCGGCAACCAAAAATGAGTAGCCCAACCACGACGATCGAATCTCGATTGCCCCACTCCACGCCGGATACTGGGAACCGCCTGCCCAACTCCGTCCTGGCCGTGATCATTTTTGTCGTCGCAGAGATCATGTTTTTCGCAGCGCTGATGAGCGCCCACACTATCGCGCGCGCCACCGTGCCGGGCGGCGTCTGGCCTCCCGCCGGCCAGCCGCGCCTGCCGGTCGAACGAACTGCGTTCAACACGGCCATCTTGCTTCTCAGCGGCGCGCTGCTGTTTGTAGCCAATCGCCGCGCGCGCGACGGCTACGAAAAAGCGCGCCCCTATCTGGCAGGCGCCATCGCCACGGGAATTGCCTTCGTGCTGCTGCAGGGCGTGGAATGGGTCGCGCTGCTCCGCGAAGGCCTGACGATGACCTCCAGCGCCCACGGCGCGTTCTTCTACCTGATCGTCGGCGCGCACGCGGTCCACGCCGTGGTCGCGATCGCCGTCCTGACGGCCATCTATTTCCCGATGCGCCGCGGCACGCTCGCTCCATCCACGTTCGCGGCCACGCAAGTGTTCTGGTATTTCGTTGTCCTGCTGTGGCCGGTGATCTATTTGCGCGTCTATTTGTGAGGGCTTATGCGTAGCTTAAATTTTGCAAAACCTTTCCTCATCGCCGCGACTGGCGCTTCGCTGCTCCCCGGCGCGGCCTGGGCATGTCCCGCCTGCATGGTCGGCGACCCCAAAACCGCCGGAACCTACTTCGGAATGACGGTGGTCATGAGCGCGCTCCCAATCCTGCTCGTCTGCGGCCTCGGCTATTGGCTCTGGCGCCGCCATTCGTAGGACGGGCTTCAGCCTGTCTGCTTTTTGTCCGCGCAATAATCAAGACCAGACAGGCTGAAGCCTCTCCCACTCACAAAATGGACTGAATATCCGCATCGATCGAAATATGGGTCTGCTCGAAGCCGTTGATATTGTAGGCGGGGCCGGAAACCTGGCTGAAATGCATGAACCGGCTGATGTGGTAATCCTCGTCAAAGGCGCTGAAGATGCCTTCGGCGGCGCTCTTGGAGAGCCCAAAATCCGCCAGTGGCGCGAGGAAGGCATAGCCGCCGGCGATGGTCAGATATTTCTCAATAATTTGTTGCAGCGTCATTGTCTATGGCGGACTTTAAGTACAGCCCTCACCCGGCGTTCAGATCCAGACGTACGCGCCGGAATCTCCGTACGGCGCGTTGACGTAAAACAGATTGGCCTCTTCCACTTGGCCGAGGGCCTCGCACAATTTCGCGGCTCCGTGCCTGGCGCAGAAGAGCGCCCCGGGCGAAGCCAGAATCCGCTCCGTCTGGTCGAGGCTGGAAACTTCCCGCCGCGAAATCCACAGCCAGGTGGCCGGGCCGCCGCAATCGCTGCACTCGCCGTCCATTTCTTCAAGACGCGTCAGGATCGCGGCGGCGACTTCCGAGCGCAGGCCGGCCGCGGCGAAATCTTCCTTTCCCAGGAAAAAATATTGCGTGAAATTTTCCCCGTCCGGCTCAAACGCGACCACGCGGCTCGGGCAGGCCGCCAGTTCCGTCTCCAGCAGGCCAGCCAGGCAATCGAAGCAGACCGACACTTCCGGCCGCGCCGGCTTGCGGCGCAATCTGGCCTTGCCGCGAAGATACAGCGTGTCCGGAATGAACGTGGCCATCCAGTGGTGCCCGTTTTCCAGATGGATGCACTCCGCAGGCCAGCGCATAAGCCGCGCCCACAAGGTGCGCGAACCCGGACGAATCGAAATTCCCGGATAGGCCTGATCCATGTCGATGCGCGCCATAACGCGGCGATGTTACCAGAATCCGGGACAGCGCTCGAAAAAATCCGCTATCATATATGCTTCGCGACCGCACCTTTGGTAACGTGGCCGGACGCCTTGGAGTTTCCTTCTGATGGGGATTATTTCCTTGGGCCCGCTCCATGGCGGGGAGAGAAGTTGCTGTAGCCCGGGTCTTCAGACCCGGGGATTTTTCGTCGCCGCAGCAAGATGTGTATGACATGCGAGACCTGCAGGGCGCGGGGTGCGCGTGGCTGCAAAAAACCCCGCCTCTGAAGAGGCGGGCTACAGCAGCACTAAAGCCGCCCTGCGAGACTTGCAAATCATTCTTTTCAAATCTTAGGAGGCTTCATGCCGATCGCCGTAGGACAGCCCGCTCCCGACTTCACCCTGAAAGACCAATCGCAAAAGGATATCAAGCTTTCCGATTTTGCGGGCAAGCGCAACGTCGTACTGATTTTCTACCCGCTCGATTTCAGCCCCGTCTGCACGAACGAGCACGCCTGCTTCGTCAACGATTTGAAGCAATTTGAAAAGCTCGACGCGCAAGTTCTCGGCCTGAGCGTCGATAGCGCGTGGGCGCACAAGGCATTTGCCGAAAAAATGGGAATCACCTACCCCCTCCTCGCCGATTTTCATCCCCGCGGCGCCGTAGCGGATAGATTCGGCGTCTATCTCGCGGAAAAAGGGATCACCGGGCGGGCCATCGCCATCATCGACAAAGCGGGAAAGATCGCCTGGTTCAAGAATTACGATATTCCGGTCGTGCCGGACATGAAGGAAGTCGGGCAGGCCCTGGCAGCGGTCAAGTAAGAGGGGAGTTCCGGGCGCGGCTGCGATCATCCGGTAATATCGCGGAGGCCGCGCCCTTGTTTTTCTAGTTCGTCACTTCGTTTACTTCTTGGCAGCGTCCTTGCCGAGCTTGCGGATGTAGCCCACCAGTTCCCAGCGTTCCTTGTCGGTCAGAGTATCTTTCCAGGAAGGCATCGGACCGCGCCCATTCGACATTTTCCAGAATAGTCCGCCATCTGTTTCCGAGGCCTGAAGCTTGGGATCGGTAAAGTTCGCCGGCTTGACCTTGATAGTCTTGGCGCCCGGACCGTCTCCCAAGCCCTTTTCGCCATGGCAAAGGACGCAATTATCCGAAAAGAGCTGCTCCGCGTCAGCCAAAGTTTCCTGAGTGGGCGGGATTGGATTCTTCACCTTCTTTGCGTCATCCGGCGCAACCCACGGCGCGGGCGGCGCCGCTTCCTGTGCCGCCACTCGTCCAAACGCAAAAATGCACATTCCAAGCAAGAGGCTAGCGCCTGCAACTCGCGCCAGCCACAAAGAAGCTCCCTTATCGAATCCACTCATTCCGATGTCTCCAATTGAACCGAGATTTGGCGAGGCGTCAAAAATTCTGCCATAAGACAGGACAGATTTCACCTGCTAAACCTTCCATGTCAAATTCGAGTGGAGCCGATGCTCCAAACCGGCACGCGGGTGATTTCCCCCGGGAACGCCAATCTCCTGATTGGCGGCGGGCCGTTTTCGCGACGTCCGCCGCAGCGGAGTGATTGGCGTTCCCAGGTTTCAACTCAAAGCTTCCCGCCAAAGGTGAGCCAGAGGAGCGCCGCGTTGAGGACGATAATGGCGGCAGCCAGGAACCATCCGAAAATCGCCGTGATCGGGCCATTCGTAAATTCACCCATTTTAGAGCGGTCGCCGGTAAATTGAATCAGCGGCACGACCGCAAACGGCAGCTGAAAACTCAAGATCACCTGGCTCAGGATCAAAAGCGAAGTCGCGTGGCTCTCACCCATGACTCCAATCACGATCGCCGCCGGAATAATGGCCATCGACCGCGTAATCAAGCGCCGCAGCCAGGGCCTGAGACGCCAGTGAAGGAACCCCTCCATGACGATCTGCCCGGCCAGGGTACCCGTAAGCGTGGAATTCTGTCCCGAGCACAGCAGCGCCGCCGCGAAGAGCACGCTGGCGAAACTCACGCCCAGCACCGGCGTCAACAGTTGGTAGGCCTGGCTGATGTCCGCCACGTCGTTCATGCCGCGCACGTGAAACGCCGCGGCGCCCAGAACCAGGATGGCCGCGTTGATGAAGAGCGAAAAGCCAAGCGCCAGTGTGGAATCGAGCGTGGCAAAACGGATCGCTTCGCGTTTTCCTCCCGCGTCCAGTTTGAAGGCGCGCGTTTGCACGATGCTGGAATGGAGGTACAAATTGTGCGGCATCACCGTCGCGCCCAGAATGCCGATCGCGAGATAGAGCATCTCGCGATCTTTCAGGATCTGGAACGTCGGAATAAATCCTCGCGCCGCCTCGATCCACAGCGGCCGCGCGAAGAAAATTTCATACGCGAAACAAGCGCCAATCGTCATGATCAAGGTGATGACCAGCGTCTCGAGCACCCGGAAACCGCGCCCCTGCAACGCCAAAACCAGCAGCACATCGAAGCCCGTCAGCAACACCCCTGCAAGCAGCGGCAGTCCGAACAGCAGCTTCAGCGCCACAGCCGATCCGAGCACTTCCGCCAAGTCGCATGCCGCGATCGCGATTTCGCAAAGCACCCAAAGAACCGCGGTCGTCCGGCGCGAATAGTGCTCCCGGCAAGCCTGCGCGAGGTCGCGGCCCGTGGCAATTCCGAGCTTCGCGGAAAGCGCCTGAAGAAAAATCGCCATGAGGCTCGAAATCATCACGGCGCTGAGGAGCGTGTACCCATACCGCGAGCCGCCTCCGAGGTCCGTCGCCCAGTTGCCCGGATCCATGTAACCCACGGCAACCAGGTAGCCGGGCCCGGCAAACGCAATCATTTTTCGAAAAAAAGAAGCTCCGGCCAGGATGGGAACGCTGCGGTAGGACTCCGGAAGGGAGGGGGAACCTGCTCGCGGGCGAAGACTGATGTGCGTAGCGGACGCGGTTTCGTCCGGATTGCCGGTGCTCGAAATCGCGTCAGCGGAGTCAGAAGTTAGGGGAGGCAGCGCCATAGTTAACCTAGATAAATATCTCAAATAAACTAGCATTAATGCCAGTGGCGAGTCAATCAGAATGGCGTCCGGATGTGCTGGAAAATCTAATTGGCATGTTGTGGCGCCGGCGTCCCGCTTGTCCCGATGCAAGAGGGGCCGGCGGTTTTGCTGTTCCCCACGGAATTCAAGAACCCCGGCGAGACGCCGGCGCTACAAAAACCGGCGAAACCTGCTCGCACGTTGCTCGTGCCGCTGTCCGAGAGAATATGGTAGTGTCGGAAATGGAACGGTTCACCGTTCGCGGCGCGCGCTCAGGGCAAGCCGGGAACGGTCTCCGTCAACGGAGGAATTCATGGCGCAAGCGGGCGGCGAACAGGTTCAGGTTCAGATCAAGGCGGATGAAAAGGAATTGGTCGGGCAATTTTCCAATCTGGTGATGTTTCACCACACGGCGGAAGAATTCACGGTGCATTTCATCTACGTGTTTCCGAATGTGCCGCAGGGCAAGCTGGTTTCGAGCGTGATCGTCAGCCCGGCGCACGCCAAACGAATCATGCGCGCGCTCGAAGAAAATGTCAGGCGCTACGAGATGCAGTTCGGCCCCATCCGCGAAGTTCCCGAGCCGACCCCGGTCCCCAACGTGGGCTTCGTGCAGTAGGACGAAGCTTCGCGCACTCCCATGAGGGCGGCGCGGGGAAGAACTTCAAGGAAGCCGCACCGTTCAAATTCGAGATGAAGATTCAGACCTGCCCTGGAAATCCCTTGCAATCAATCCTATGCGGGGATAGTTCCCTTGTCGAAACATCGCACGCGAACTCCCCGTCGAGCGCCAAATAGGCGTGCTAAATTAGACGAGAAACCGATCGTGACGGGACATCAAGCCCCGGCAGGACCGGTGCATTCAACATAAGGGTGGAGTTTGATTCCGCAGGATCCGATGAAAGCCGCTTGCTCGAGTTGTGGCGCACAGCATTCCCTTCCAGACGCGCAATTGGTGGGTCTCCCTCGCGTGCAGTTTCAGTGTGCCAAGTGCGGCAAAAATACTTTGATCGAGCTTGGCCCCAGTCCCGATGCGACTCAGGTCCTGACGCCCCTGCCCGGGTTTGCCCGCAGCGCCGGCGCGCCCTGGCTCGCCGGCGCCGGTGGCAACGAAGCAAATTCCCTGCAATTGCCCCCAGGAAAGGCGATTGCCCTGTCTGTGATCGCCGGTCCCTCCCGCGGTCTTGTCTATTCGGTGGAGAAGCCCCGCGTCGTTGTGGGAAGAGCCGACGCCGATATCGTCATCAATGACAAAGAAATTTCGCGCTGGCACTGCGCCATCGAAATCAAGGGCGAGGTCATCCGCCTGCGCGATATGGATTCGACCAATGGGACCTATTTCGCCGACGAACGCGTCCGCGTCGCGGAGCTGAAACACCTGTCCGAATTCCGTATCGGCACTTCCGTCATCTTGGTGAGCGTCACGCCCAAGCTCGCAACGCCTCGCTGATCTCCGCACGTTTCCACTCTCATTGCGTGTTAACCGCAGCTCGCAGATTCATCCATCCGTCTGCCTTCCCTGCGTCGGGGCGGCTAATAGTTTGATGTTGACTAAGAAACTCTCAGATGTTTCCATGCCAACGCGTGGGGGAACGCAACGAAAAAGCCTGTGGAGGGCGGACGACCTGCAATACCTTATCCTAAGAGCACTACAGGAATCCGAACGGCAATAACGAGATATATTCCGGCCTGGATTGAAGGATCAAAATGGTCGCCTGGCGCAATTTGGCTCTTCGCATACCTATCATCAGACATTGGCGCCAACCCCGCGAATTTGAGTTTGTCGTGGGAGACATCGTCCTCGATGCTCCAAGGCCGCCAGTCTCCAGAAGTGTGCGCAGATCCCTGCGGAAAAATGATTTTGAAACGGCCGAAGCCTATCTCGTGCGCCGCCTGGTGCGTCCGGGAGACACCGTTCTGGATTTGGGATCGGGGCTGGGCCTAACGTCGATCGCGGCGGCAAAAGCTTCGGACAACGGGCGAGTCGTGGGCTACGAAGCGGATCCTGTTATCGCCCCGCTTGCGGAAAAAAATGTTCGGAGAAATGGCGTGCATGTGGAAATCCGGAACAAAGCCATTGCCAGGCAAAAAGGCTCTTGTGAGTTTTTTGTCCGGCGAAGTTTTCCGGCATCATCCCTTGTCCCGTTTAAGGGCTCAAGAAAGATTCGGATTGAAGCCGATGCCTTTCAGGATGTGGTGGATGAGATTCAACCGGATGTGATTGCCTGCGACATCGAAGGCATTGAAACGCAAGTTTTCCCCGGCGCAAATCTGTCATCGGTTCACCGGCTGGTTGTGGAAGTCCACCCCCAGATCGTTGGTTTGCCTGCCGTGCTCAAATGCGTTCTGGAGCTGGCGGCCTCGGGACTCTCTTTGGTTGAATCCCTCTGCTTCGGGCAAGTCCTTGTCTTCGATCGCGACGGCTCCTCTTCCTCCATCGAGCCGTTCAGATCCGATCGTCAGACGCATGGAAAAACGGCGGCAGTGCCAGGCGCGGATATGGCATAATTGCAGCCCGCGCCCACACATTTCGTGCCGCCTAGAATCTCGGATTCCCGATGCCCGCGCTGACCGCAACCTTGATCGCATACAACGAAGAACTGGACCTGCCGCGCGCGCTTGCCTCGCTGTCTGGAATTGCCGACGAAATCGTTCTGGTGGACTCGGGTTCCACGGACCGGACCTGCGAGATCGCACGCTCCTTCGGCGCTCGCGTATATGCGCGCAAACTGGACGGCTTTGCCGGGCAAAAAAATTTCGCCGCCTCTTTTGCCTCCAACGACTGGGTTCTTTCCATCGACTGCGACGAGGAATTGAGTCCCGAATTGCGTTCCTCGATGCTCGCGTGGAAGCAGCAAACCCCCGACAAGAACGCGTATGCCTTCTCGCGGATGACGAATTATCTGGGCGGCTGGATCCGTCATTCCGGCTGGTATCCCGATTGCAAATTATTTCTCTACCGGCGCGACAAGGGCGAGTTTGTCGGCGCTCTGCATGAGCGCGTCCACGTGGAAGGGCCGGCCGGGCGGCTCGATGGCCATCTTTACCACTACACAGTCCGTTCCTTCGCCGAGCATAAAGCCAAGATCGAAGCCTATACCACCATGGCCGCCGAAGACATGTTTGCGCAGGGCCGCAGGAGTTGGCGCGCCGCGATGATTGTGGCACCTCCCTGGACATTCTTCCAGAAACTCGTTTTCCAGCTGGGCGTCCTTGACGGGCGGCGCGGCTGGCTGATCGCCTGGTTGTCCGCGAAATCCATCTACACCAAGTACCGAAAACTGGGCCGGCTGCGCACGGGCGAGAAACTGACGCACCGATCGTGGCCGAATCCCGGCGAGGCTTGAGCTTGCGCCCGCTGGTTGTCGACCTCAGCCGGGACTTCCGTGGTGGACAGGACCAGGCCCTCCTGCTCTTGCGGGGCTTGCTCAACCGCGGCCACGCTCCTGAATTGATCGCGCTTCGAGATTCCTTACTGGCGCGCCGCGCGAAGGACGCCGGCATTGTTGTCCATGAGGTCTCCCAAGCGAGCCGGCGCCTTGCCGCCGTTCTAGCGATCGGGCGGCTGGTGCGTCGGCGTCAAGTGAACGTCGTGCATGCCAACGAGCCTCACGCGCTCAGCTCGGCGTGGCTGGCGCGGGCGCACCGCTCCGTTCCAGTGATCGTCTCGCGCCGTGTGGAACTCCCCCTGTCGTCCGATCCGATTTCCATGGCGCGGTATCGCGCGGCCGGCCGCGTTGTCGCCGTATCGGATTTCGTCGCGAAATCTGTGCTCCAGAGCGGCCTGCCTGCGGACCGCGTCGAAGTGATTTTTGTTGGTGTCGAAATTCCAGCGATGATTTCGCAAGCGGATCGTGACCGGGCGCGCCACCGTTTCGCGATTCCGCAAGAGAGCCTGTGCCTCGGCAACGTCGCGGCTTTCGTGCCTGAAAAAGGGCACGTGCTCCTGCTCCACGCTTTTGCCGATTTGCGCGCGCGGTTTCCACATTGCGTCTTGCTCCTCGCGGGAGAAGGCCGTGAAAAAGCCAATCTGCAAGGACTCGTTCGGCAACTTCACCTCGAGGATTCCGTGAAGTTCCCGGGCTTTGTTTCCGATGTCGATAGCGTGTATGCCGCGACCGATCTCTTCGTTTTTCCCTCGCACCAGGAACCGCTGGCCTGCGCCATGCTTTCGGCCATGGCTCATGGACTTCCGGTCGTGGCATTCGCTCGGGGCGGAAATCCAGAAGCCATAGCGGATGGTAAGAACGGACTTCTGGTGAAGGAACTCGATCCAGGCCCTCTGGCAGCCGCCATCGCGCGCCTCATTGCGAACCCCGATGAGGCAGCCCGCCTCGGACGGGCCGCCCGCGAAACCGTTATCAACCACTTTTCCGCGGATCGAATGGTGCAAGAAACGCTCCGCCTATACGAAGATCTGGCTGCAGCGGGCAGTGGATCAAATTCGCGCGGTTGAGTGTGGTTGAGAGGAATGTGCCGTCCCTGCCGAGTGTGCGTGAAAACTCGGTTTTGGTTTGTGTAGCGCCCGCCTTCAGGCGGGCATGCGCTTGGATCCAAACTGCCCGCCTGAAGGCGGGCGCTACAAAATCGAGCCAGCCACAAGTTAAAGAGAGTCACGCATTACGATTCACCAGTCACCAGTCACCAAGCACCAGTCACACATTCTCCCCACAAATGCCAAAAGCGCCTGCCATTCCGTTCCCGCGGAATGTCAAGCGCTTCTGGGTAACACAATACGCCAGTTGTTTGCCTTCGCGTGTCCCTCCTATCCTTGCAGCGGTTTCCCTGAGCCGACTGGGGCGTTAACCACCCACCGGCCACTGGGCTCTAGGAACTCAAGTCCGATGACATACCCTTCCGGGTGCGGGCGGCAGTAGGCCACGCGCGCCAGGGCGCGGAAATCGCCGGGCAACGACTCAATGTTCAGCGTGTCGTTGGGCCGCCAGCGGCGGATGCTTGGAACCCGCGCCCCGCGCGAGCTGACGTCCTCGGTGAACGTCGTCTCCACGGCGGAAGCGGATTCGTGCCCGGAAATATGGACTGCCACGGTCATCGGAATTCTTTTTTCAAGTCGCTCGATATCGAAAACTTGCGCCATCGTTTCCCTCAGTAATTCCGCGGATTTTCCGCTGCGGCGGATCCGCACACCATTTCCTTACAGACAGGCCGCAATGCGGGCCAGCGCCCGAATCCCATCCGGCCTGCGTTTCATGCCGTACAAGGCTTTGTCCGCGGTATTGAACAGCGTCTCAATCGTTTCCCCGTCCTGCGGAAATACGGCAGCGCCGACGCTCACCGTTACTCGTGGAAGCTCGCCATCCGTCGCCAGGCGCTCGCAGATGCGCCGGCTCACCGAGGCGGCCGCTTCCTGGCCCGCTTCCGGCAACACCACGGCAAATTCATCGCCGCCGTATCGCGCCGCTGTATCCATCGAGCGGGAATGGATCCGGAGGACGCTTGCCAGGCGGCAGATGGCCCGGCTGCCGACCAGGTGCCCGTGCTGGTCGTTGATGGCTTTCAAGCCGTCCAGGTCGAACAAGAGAATCGCAAAGGAGCGCCCGGTGCGGTGCGAGCGCTGGATTTCCGTTTCCATGACGTTGATGAGCGTGCGGTAGTTCGAAAGGCCGGTCAGCGAGTCCGTCACCGCGAGTTGCCGGACTTGATCGAACAAGCGCGCGTTGTCCAGCAGCGCCCCGCCCAGGACGATGGCGTAGCTGCCCACCTTCAAGAACTGGGCCATCGTGAACGGCGCATCGAGTAACCGTTCGGATTGCGTTGCCAGGACGTGGCAGCCCACGTTCATCCACAGGGCCAGGCAGAATGCGCGGTCGCCCGGGGAGGCACGATGCAGCGACCTGCGCCCAAACCCAATCGCGGCAATTCCAAACAGGATCGCCGGCAGGAGATCGCCCGGCCTGGAAAGGAAGGCCTTTGGGTGCATGCCCGGTTCCAGGGGCGACCCGAAATAGGCCACACTGGTCAAATACGCCACGCCGACGACCACCAGGAGCGAGACCGCAATCTCCCTTCCCGGATCGCGCGAGTTCGGGACGCGGCGTTCTACAATCAACGCCGCAATCAGCACCATGGCCAAGAGCGTGCGGCTCACCATCCACGCCAGAGGCACGTGCAACTGGCTGAAAGCGCCGGAAGCCAAAATGCCGTAGAAATTGAATGTCGCGGCTGTTTCGATCGCGCCGGAAAGCACGAATCCAAAGGCAAGGATCAGCGTAAGGCGGTCGTGCGTGCCGCGGAACCGCACCAAGGCGTTCGCGGCATACGTGAAGCAAAGCAGGCTGCCGACAATCTGCAGGTACGAATAGAGTATGGGCTCAGAGGAAAACGGAAGGTGGCGCAATCTGGCAGCCATAGCCAGAAACGCGACCGCGCCTATAATTCCGAGAAACCACCGTAGGCGCCAACACCACACCCGAATTTGATTCAGCACACTCACCGCTCCCCCAGTTGAGCAGTCCCATGGGCCCCATTTCTTGCTGCGCAACTAAGAGGAGCAAGTTCAGAACCTTTTTAGAAAAGTTGTGGCCAGTTCTGTAAATTGCTGAACTGTCAGTACTTGCAGATTTGGCACACGGGAAGTTGCAAAGAGTCAGGCAGTCCGTTCCCTGAGGATGGATAGGAATGTAACCAGTACTCCAGCGGCCTTCCCAAGACGGCACACACTAGTGGCGAATTTGACACTACTGATGCGCTGGATTGATAGGCAGGATTAGAGATTTATAATCTTGCTGGCATTGGCTTTAAACCCGGGAACGCCAATCTCCTGATTGGCGGTTTCCGCAGCGCCAATCGGGAGATTGGCGTTCCTCGGTAGTAACATCATCAATTCTATGAGCAGTCGAACTTGTTGAAGAAGGTGGGTTAGGCCTTGGGCGCCTGCGGCGGAAGATCCCGGGCTTGCTGCGTGTCTTGAAAGCCTGCGGTCTTGTGTGAGCCATCGCAAAAGGGCTTGTTAGCGGAATGGCCGCAGCGGCAAAGCGCGACCGCTGTGCGGCCTCCGAGGCCGTAGGGCTTGCCTTCCATATCGACGAGTTCGACTTCCCCTTCGACGCGCAAGGGCCCGTCATTGCGAACCGTTATTTTCGTGGGTGGCATTTGTGCTCCTACTTTATGATCGAAAAAACGAGACCTCTGCGGGTTGCATCCCAAAATTCAGATCTGAAATTTCAAATCTCAAATCTGAAATTCAGATCTTAAATCGCAAATCTGCGGAGAGCGGTCCCGGGGAAAACCACGTCCGTCCGCAGGATGCACGTCTTAGTACTTCGGCATCCGCGGATCGACTTCATCCGCCCACGCCAGGACGCCGCCCTTCAGGTTCCACAGCTTTTTGAATCCGGCGGTTTGCAGGAAATGGATGGCGTCGGCCGAGCGCTTTCCGCTGCGGCAGTGCACGACCATCTCGACGGAACTGTCCAGCTCGTTCACGCGGCGCGGGAGCTCCCCGAGCGGAATTAACTTCCCGTTTAAATTGCAGATTTGATATTCGTGTGGCTCGCGCACGTCCAGGATGAACAGTTTCTCGCCGCGATCCTGCCGCGCCTTGAGCTCTGTCGCCGTAATTTCAGGTATGCCGTCCGTCATTGCAGGGGCCTCCTCGCCACGAATTCCGCAGAATTCCTCATAATCGATCAGTTTTGTAAGCGTCCGGTGTTCGCCGCAAACGGGGCATTCCGGGTTCTTCTTGAGTTTCAGTTCCCGAAAGCGCATGGCCAGCGCGTCGAAGAGCAGGAGTCGCCCAACCAGCGGCTCTCCCGCGCCAAGAATCAGCTTGATCGTTTCCATCGCCTGGATTGAGCCGACGATCCCGGGCAACACGCCCAGCACGCCGCCTTCTGCGCACGAAGGCACCAGCCCCGGCGGAGGCGGTTCGGGATACAAGCAGCGGTAGCACGGCCCGCCCGGATATCCGAATACTGTCGCCTGTCCTTCAAACCGGAAGATGGAACCGTACACGTTCGGCTTGCCGAGCAGCACGCAGGCATCGTTGACCAAAAAGCGCGTCGGAAAATTGTCGGTGCCGTCGACGATGATGTCGTAATCGCGGAACATTTCAAGCGCGTTGTCGCTCGTCAGCCGCGTTTCGTACGACACGATTTCAATCGCCGGATTCAGCGCCGAAAGCCGCGCCTTGGCCGCTTCGGACTTTGGTTTGCCCACGTCCGCCGTGGTGAACGTGACCTGCCGCTGCAGATTCGAGGAATCGACCACGTCGAAATCCACGAGGCCCAGATGCCCTACGCCCGCGGCGGCCAGATACAGTCCGAGCGGAGCGCCCAGTCCTCCCGTGCCGATCGTCAGCACGCGGGCGCGCTTCAGCTTGAGCTGCCCCTCCATGCCCACTTCGGGCATGATCAGGTGACGGCTGTAGCGCTGAATCTCATCTTTGGAAAGCTTCACTTCCTGTTGCTGCAATGCGTCGGTCGGAATTGCCACGGACGTTCTCCTCTAAATTCTTCCCGCCATTTCGCGGACTTACTTTTTGCTTTGCGCGGAACCGCCGGCGATGGAAGGCACGATGCTGATCGTGTCGCCATCTTTGGTTCGCGTGTTTTCCTTGTCGAGGAAACGGATGTCCTCGTCGTTCAAATACACGTTCACGAAGCTGCGAATTTTTCCATCGTCGGTAAAGAGATGTTTCTTCAACTCGGAAAACGTGCCCGTCAGGCTGCCGAGCGCCTCGCCCACCGTGGCCGCGCTACACTCGATGCTGGACTGCTTCCCTGTAAATTGCCGGAGCGGCGTCGGAATCATAACCTTTACGGCCATACGTTTGTTTCCCCTTTGCTGGAATCAGGTCGCGGGTCACCCGTTGAGCTAAGAACTTTCAAGGCAAGCTTGTAACTCGCCAAACAAACCACTACATCCGATGCGCTAACCGCGACCGAGGGTTCAAACCGGCAACTCAGCCCTGCTTCCCCTGGCCCGTAACCCGTTACGGCACAACCACTTCCGGCTGAAACTTGGAACGGTCATCCTCCAACTGCCAGGACGTCAAATCCTTCGGGACGCCGCCGTCCACGCTCACGATCACATAGCTGTACCACGGCCAGGCATGTTCCCGATCGAATTCGCTCGGCCTTGCAGGATGGTCCGGGTGGGAATGATACCACCCCAGCAGGTCGAGTCCACGTTCGGCTGCGGCGCGTTCGGCCGCGCGAAAATCCTCCGGCGTAATCGAAAACCGGTTGCGGGGAGAATCGGCGCGCCGGTTGATCAGCGGAAACAATGCGCGCACTTCCCGGCCCGCGGCGTCGCCATCGGTTCCGAGCATCGCGCCGCAACACTCGTTCGGATAGTCCTTCGCGCCGTGATCGCGGATTTCCTGCTCCAAATTTTTCGCCAGCAGCAGCATGAAGTCTCTCTCTTAGAAAGCGATCGTAGCGCCAACCTTCAGGTTGGCAATTTAGACTCAAGCAGTTGCCCGCCTGAAGGCGGGCGCTACACGAACTAAACCCGGCAACCGTTCCTCAGCAGCCTGTTAAGCTTCGTCCCAGAAACGCTCGCTCAAATATTTTGTTCCCGAATCCGGGAAAATCGTCACGATGACGGCGCGCTCATCCGGCCCGAGTGACGCGGCCACATGAAAACAACCTTCGAGAGCCGCGGCGGCGCTTGGACTCAGCAGCAATCCCTCTTCCCGCGCGGCCCGCTTGACCAGGCGATACGCCTCTTCCGTCCCCACTTCCAGGTTGGCATCGGCGAGCGTCGCATCATAAATGGCGGGCACAATCGCCGTCGCCATGTGCTTCCAACCTTCAAGGCCATGAAAAGAAGCGTCAGGCTGCAAGCTGATGCAGCGAATCGCGGGCTTCAATTCCTTGAGGCGCCGCGTGGTGCCCACAAAAGTTCCGCTCGTGCCGAGTCCCGCCACGAAGTGAGTGATGCGCCCCGCGGTCTGTTCCCAGATTTCGTTTGCGGTGGTCTTGTAATGGGCGCGCCAATTGGAAGCGTTGCCGTACTGATCCACATAAAAATATTTGTCCGGCTCCGCGGAAATAATTTCCCGCGCGCGCAGAATCGCTCCATCGGAGCCTTCATCTCCCGGCGTGATGACGAGTTCGGCGCCAAAAGCCTTGAGAATTTTCTTCCGCTCTTCGCTCGCGCTTGCCGGCAGGCACAATTTCACGCGATAGCCCAGCGCCGCGGCAATCATGGCGTAAGCGATCCCGGTATTTCCGCTGGTCGCGTCCAGGATGGTCTGCCCCGGCTTCAGTTTTCCGGAGCGTTCCGCCTCGCGAATCATTTCCAGCGCCGGCCGGTCCTTTACCGAGCCGCCCGGATTGAACCATTCCGCCTTGCCATAAAATTCCACATTCGGATAGTTCGGGCCGAGTCGCTCGAGACGCAAAAGCGGCGTATTTCCAATGCAATCGAGCACGTTGCGGCCGATGGTTCCCGCGTTCGCCGACGCTTCGCTCCACAGAGGTTTTTTTGCCGTGTTCATGTCTCGCAGTATTCTCTGCCCTCTCGCACAAGCCTTGTCGAGGGTCTTTTCGACAAGCTAAACGCCACGTCCGCTTATAGATGCCGGACCGGCACAATTGTATTCCGCTAATTTAGCATAAACACAGCCGCTTCCGGCCTTGAGTAGCACAGCCACTCTTGGCTGTGCGCCTTTGTTATGTGCTGGAAAAACCGCACAGCCAAGAGTGGCCGCGCTACGAAAACCGGTCCCTCGCTGATTATTTCCGCAGCTTGTTCAGCCCGTGGGGGTTGGTCCTTGCAAGGATTAAAACCCACAGGCTGGAAGCCGGCGCCACAAAAACCCCTCCCACATAGTATTTCTCAGTTTCCATTCCGGGGAAGTCACTACTCAAATGACTTTTGCCTTTACACCCCACCGTGCGCTCCGTATTCTAAAAGCCTATGTGGAATGTGAAAGATAAATTTCCGGCCAAGTTGATGGATGGCCTGTCGACCACAGGCTTCCTCGTCAGCAGCACGGGCGGCGTGATGCGCGTCGAAAAGTACGGCTGCGGCGCCGAATTCCGCCGCACCTCCGACGATCACTACACGATGACGATTCTCCCCACCATCCTGCTGAACGGCCAGTTCGTCCGCCTCTGGGACGCAGGCTACCAAAAATTCCTGCTCACCGACGACGGCAGAAAATTTCCCGCGCACGCCGAGCAGCTCGTCAACATGCGCAAGTTCAACGAAGAGCTGAGAACCGCCCTCGGCGTCCCCACCTACTACAACGAAGCCCTCGGCTCCACCTCGCTAGTCTCTGTCTACGACCGCGTCAAAGGCCGCGCCGGCGATATCCCCGACAAGACTGTCGGCGTGAAACCTACCAGCGGTCACTAATTGGACGTAATTGCACGTGGATAGAATCCGCAGTGGCGTCATATTTAGGAAGCGTCGCGCAACTGGCGGCGGAATTGGGCGGGATCGACGCGGTGTTTTCCCACTTTTCGCGCGCCGAGAAAAATGACCGGGACGTTGTAGTCGTAGCGGGCGCGAAGGTCCGGGTCTTCATCGATGTTGATTTCCGTGAGGCGCGCGCCGAATTCTTTCAGCAGGGGGGCGATTTGCGACTTGGCCTCCTCGCAGAGGTGGCAACCGGGGCGCGAGTAGATCGTGACGTCGCGCGGGGCGGCGAGTTGCAGGCGGCCGTCTTCGGTTCGGGCGTACGTGTCCGGCGCTTCGGCGGGGCGCAACCAGCCTCGCTCGACCAGTTGCGACACGACGCCCTTCACGGTCGCGGGATCTCCCAGATTCGCTAACGATTTCTCGCGCGCGCCGGGCCCATCGAAGGCGGCTAGAATTTTTTGTTCCAGCGAATTCATGGCAGGAATCATTTGTAACTCATTTCGATCTTCGGCGGAAGCGATCCCAGCAGCTTCCCGGTTCGGTCTTCTCTGTGCCCTCTGTGCCCTCTGTGTTAGGAGATCTTCCCGCCGTAATGAAAGCAAAAACGCAACACAGAGGACACAGAGGTGCACAGAGAAAACCGGAGACGCCTGGGCTACTATTTGCATCCTAGATGAAACAATTCAGTGGCGGGCTTGCCCTTGCGGCTTGTGTTGCGGCGGCGCGCGTGGTACATCGGGAAGGCGAAGTTTTGGGAGGGTGGAAATTCATGGCGGATGCGATTGCGTTGATCGATGATTTATTTTTTCTGGCCAAGGTGCACGAGACGGCGAAGCATACCGGCGTCACGTTGGAAACGGCGGCGAACGGCGAGCAACTCTTGAAAGCGGCGGCGGCGAGCCCGGCGGCGCTCATCCTGGTGGACTTGAACGCGAGGCAGGGGGCGCTCGATGCCGTCGAGCAACTTTGTGCAGCGGACGGCGCGGCGAACGGCGCGGCGGACGGGCAGGCCAGACCGCGGCGCGTGATCGCGTTTCTTTCCCACGTGCAGACGGATTTAGCGGATCGTGCGCGCTCCGCGGGCTGCCAGGACGTCATGCCGCGATCCAAGTTCACGCAAAATCTCGCCGAAATATTGCGCGGAGCGAAATCGTGAAGGGTAGGGTGAAAAACAGTGGGACAGGCTTCAGCCTGTCTGCTTTTTTGTCGCGGCGCGCAAAATCAAAACCTGACAGGCTGAAGCCCGTCCTACTGGCGCTTGCAGCAATCGTAGCGCTTTCAGCGCTCAATACTGGCGCGGCGCAGCAGCAAGCAGCGGCGAATCCTGAAACGGCGCTTACCGACGCGCTGTCCGCCGCCTGCCGGCAGGATTCCCCGGCCTTTGCAATTACCCTGACGGTGGACAACGCCGCCGCCTTCCGCGCGCTTCCCGGCGCGCAACGCACGGCGATGATGAAGCGATTCGTGCTGCTCGAAGAACCGGGCAGGGTGCTGCTTTCCACGAGCGGCAGCGGCCAAAAGATCGTGCGCTGCGAGAGCCCGAGCTACACCACGGAAATGCGTCTCGGCGAGACGAAGTTGCGCGAAAACCTCGCCTACGTGCCGATGGAAATCCCGATCGCCGGAGAGGACCCGCGCAAGATCACGTTTGGCCTCGTGCGCGAAGGCGGAAACTGGAAGCTGCTCTCGGTGGGACTCATGCTGCTCGATGTGCCGGCGATGGCGAAGCAATGGGAGCAGGCCGATCTGGACGCGAGCGAAGACGCGGCCATCGCCGATTTGCGTTCCGTGGCTTCGGCGCTGGACACCTACCGCCGCGCGTACGGAAAATTGCCCGACACGCTTGCGTTGCTGGGCCCCGCGCCGCCAAACGGAGTTTCGCCGGAGGCGGCCAGCCTGCTCGATGCGGATCTGGCCAAGGGTGACAAGGGCGGTTACACGATCCGGTACACCATTACTCCCGCAGCCGGCGGCCTGCCGGAGGAAGAAGCAAATCAAGCGGAGACTTTCTCCCTGGCCTCCTCTCCCAAAGATTACGGCAAGACAGGACGGCGATCATTTTTCCTGGACTCGTCCGGCGTCCTGCGCGGCGCCGACAAGCAAGGCGGCGTCGCCACGTCCACCGATCCGCGCATCGGACCCTCCTGACCCCTCGCGTTTGCGTCACACCCTGCACAGTATCTTCTTGCCACTCAATCCGTGCCGGAGCCACAATGGGGCTACCCTTCCGATTTCCGCGCAGGAATCCGCGCGGAATCCCTCATTGAGCTAAATGCCGGCGCGGAAGTGTGTTTCGCGCCTTGAGAGTAAAATGCCCGACCGCTCCGACACACCGATTGTGTTTCCCGCGCCTTTGCGTGAAGAGCCGCCGAAAAGCGGAGGTCCCGAGAACCGGGCGCAGGTTCGATATCCCTTCACGGCGGCCGCGGAAATCTTCGAAGTTCGTTCGCAAACGCGCGTGACCGGCCGCTGCTCCGATCTGGGCGCCGGCGGCTGCTACATCGATACGCTTTCTCCGTTCGCAGTGGGCGCCGTGGTGCGAATTCGTATGAAACACGACACGCGCGAATTTGAGGCGGCGGCGGTCGTCGCCTACACGCACGTGTCCATGGGAATGGGGCTTGCGTTTACAGAAATCAAGCGCGAGCATCAGGCCGTATTGCGCTCCTGGATCGCCGATCTGAGCGGCCAACCGGTTCCCGATCCCGCCGCATCCGCAACGGAGACGGAGCCCGAGGCCGGAGCGACCGAAGCGAATGCGAACATGCGGTTGGTCTTGAACGAGCTGATCTATCTGCTGGTCCGCAAGAAAATCATTACAGAGAATGAAGGGTCGGCGTTGCTGCGCCAGATGTTTCGTTGAAGTTATCCACGTTCCCGCAAACTTGCTCTCAACCGAATTTCGAGACGCCCTAAAACCGACGGCTACCGAAATCTGGCATCCACGCCTCGTTTGGCGATAACATGGCGGGTTCAGCCATGCCCCCTCTCCGCCGCCATTGGTTTTTGCGATTCTTCATGACTGCGCCGCTCTTTCTGCCGGCCGCGGCAGGCTGGGCGGCATCTTCCCCGGGGGCGCCTCCCGTTTACGGCGCGCAGCAAACCTCAATCAGTCAGCCCTCCGGCGCGGAGTCGCCGCTTCCCGTCTTTGAAATGCACAGCGGATTTTGGGTGAACTTGCATCACTTTCTCTATCTTCAGGCGCGCGTGCTGAAAGGCAATTCCTCTTCCTCGGAAACCGTGAGGGGGGCGGCGCAGCCGGACGAACTTCCCGTGTCACTGATCGATTTCCCGGAGGCGGACATCCATGCCTGGCAGGATGCCGTCACGTTTTACTCGAAGGATTTGGCGGGCCGCGACCTTTTATTGAATGGCGACATGGAGATCATCAACAACCAGCTTTCGGCGATGGAGGCCTGCCCCGACCTGGAAGGGAAAACGACTCCGTTGTGCAAATCCGGGTTGCGGCAGGATCTGGTCGAAACCCTGGAACGCGCCGCGCCCGTTTATCGCGCGCACTGGTGGGCGCTGCAGGATCGCGCCAACCGGGAATGGATCGCCCAGGTTGCGCCCATGATCCAGAAAATGGGCGTCGAGCTTTCCGGCCAACTCGCGGACGTGTATCAGAGGCCCTGGCCGTCTCAGCGGCTGCGCGTGGACGTCGTTTGGTACGGAGGCCCCTTTGGGGCCTACACCTCGCTCGACCCCATTCACGTCACGATTTCCAGCCACGATCCGCGCAATCGAGGCGTGTACGGATTTGAAGTGTTGTTTCACGAGGCGTCCCACGCGCTGGCCGGCGCCGTGACCGCGGCCATCGCCCACGAATTCCGTGAGCGCGACAAGCCCATACCGCGGGATTTCTGGCATGCGCTTCTGTTCTACACCACGGGCGAAATCGTGCGCCGCGATGTGGAATACGGAACCATGTCATTCACGTTCGAACAAAGCAACGGCCCCTCGGCTTACCTTCCCTACGCGGCGCGTTTCGGACTCTATTCCGGATCGTGGGAGCACTTTCGCGGGTTGCTGGACTTGTACTGGCTGCCCTACCTTGACGGAAAAGTTTCCTTTGATACCGCAATGGCGCGCCTGGCGGCAGATATGTAAACCAGTTGTTGATATGCAGGAGATCCGACTTTCACGCCGGTCAGCAAATGTGCGCGCAAATGTCGCGCAATTGTCCGCCACCGCCGAGTATGCTACTCTTCTGCACTCAAAAGTGCGGCTTCCTCATTGATGGAATCCGCTCCAGATGTCCCTCTCTGTGACGCGGGTGTGGCGGCGATCTTCGTGTGACTCCAGTGTGCCTGGCAAGAGTGCGGGCCGGAGTGACTCCGCGCTGGCCGCAACGGCTTCGGAGATAACGCCATAAGGGAGAGATCGCAGAACGCAATGCCGACGAAACCAGCTAGCGGGAAAACAACAGAGATTAAACTGGCGCACTCGCCGGATTCCGACGATGCCTTCATGTTTTACGGTCTGGCGACGCACAAAGTGCGGACTCCCGGGCTGACATTTTCACACGTGCTCGCCGATATTGAGACGCTCAACCAGGCCGCCCGCCAGGAAATCTATGATGTGACCGCATTCAGCTTCGGGGCCTATCCGTTTTTGCGGGACAAGTACGTGCTGCTGGATTGCGGGGCGAGCTTCGGCGAGGGCTACGGGCCGATTGTCGTTTCCCAGCACCCGATGAAGCGTGCGGACCTGCCAAAGCTCAGGATCGCCGTGCCCGGGCTGCAAACTTCGGCCTATCTGGCGCTGCGGCTCTACGAGCCGCGCGTCGAGCCCGTGCCCATGGCCTTCGATCAAATTCTGGACGCAGTGAAAAACTCTGTGGTCGACGCAGGTTTATTGATCCATGAGGGGCAACTGTTTTTTCCCCAGATGGGAATGCACAAGGTCGTCGACCTGGGGCAATGGTGGGTCGAACAGACCGGGCTGCCTCTTCCGCTCGGCGGGAATGCCGTGCGCCGCGCACTGGGACGAACGACCGGCTTGCAGATCGGCCGGATCATCCGCGAGAGCGTGTCCTACGCCCTGGACCATCGCGAAGCGGCCGTCAATTACGCCATGCAATTCGCGCGCGACATGGAAACGGACATGGCCGACAAATTTATCGGCATGTATGTGAACAAGTGGACGCTGGGCTACGGCGAACGCGGCCGCCAGGCCGTACACGAATTCCTGAAGCGCGGCGTCGACGCCGGACTGATTCCCGGCCCTCCGGACGCCGAGTTCTTACTCGAAGAGTAGCGTCCGGAAAACGCGAGCCCCCAAATTCCAAATCGAATTTCCATTCCGCCGTCCGATCGGCGAGGGCTTGCCTTGACGCGATTTGCGGCTTCGCATAAAGTCGAATTCATCCCGATGGATAGGGCCCGCACATTGTGACGATGCAACGCGTTCTCTCCACCTATCTTTTTGTAAACCGGAAACTGACGGCTGCCCTGGTGGGCGAAGCGGCGCGCGCGGGAGTTTCCGCGATCGAGCTGTTTTGCTCGCGCGGGCATTTCGATTACCGCTCGGCCGAGGATGCGCACGAGTTGGGCGGGTGGCTCGCGGGAAACAATCTCACGCTGCATTCCATTCATTCGCCCACGACGCGCGATTTCCATCTCATGCGGGAAAGCGGCGCGCCGCTCTCGATTTGCGATCCCGAACGCGTGCGGCGCCAGGAGGCCGTGGACGAAATCAAGCGCGCGCTGGACCTGGTGGAGCATATTCCCTTCCGCTACTGCGTTCAGCATGTGGCGCGGCAACGCGATGTTCCGGACGAACGGCGCTGGGATGCGGCATTTAGTTCGCTCGAACACTTGTCTCTTTTCGCGCGTGCGCGCGGCGTTACGATCGCGATTGAAAATACGCCGGGCGAGATGGCCACTCCCTTGAACCTGAAAAATTTTCTGGAACAGACGCGCCTCACGAGCGTGAAGATTTGCTTCGACGCCGGGCACGCCCATCTTGAGGGCGGCGTTCCGGAGGCGCTGGAAATCGTCCGCGATTTCGTCGCGACCACGCACGTGCACGACAATCGCGGCGAGCGCGACGATCATCTGCTTCCCTACGAGGGAACCATCGATTGGAGCGCCACGCTGGCGGCGCTGCCCGCCGAAGCGCCCATCGTCCTGGAATTGAAAGAACCTGCGGTCGCAGCCGGTTCCGTCGAGGTGCAGGCGTTCGCGGAAACGCTGCGCGGAGTCCGCACCGTTTTCGAAAAATTCGAGCAGGAGCGGGGATAAGCCGCAAATAGCACAGACTTCAGTCTGTGCTATTTAAAACCACAAGGAGCGAAACCGAAGCAGATGCCGGTGGTAGCCATTCAAGACGTGGGAAAGCACGACGGTCAGGAAGTCACGCTGCGCGGCTGGCTGTACAACCTGCGCGAAGCCGGCAAACTCCTCTTCCCCATCTTTCGTGACGGCACGGGAACGATTCAGGGCGTCGTCTCATTGAAAGATCAGCCGGCGGCGTTCGAATCCTTGCGAGGCCTGACGCAGGAATCCAGCGTAATCGTTACGGGGCGCATCCACGCCGACAAGCGCGCGCCCGGCGGGTTCGAAATTCAGATCGCCGCAATCGAAGTCGTCCAGCGCGTGCCTGACGATACGCCCTACCCGATCCAGCTGAAGGAACACGGCGTCGATTTCCTGCTGGATCACCGCCACCTCTGGATTCGCACGCCGCGACAGGCGGCGATCCTGCGCATCCGTGCGGAAGCCGTGCGCGCCGGGCACGAATACATGGACTCGCAAGGCTACGTCCTGACCGAGGCGCCCATCTTCACGCCGGCTTCTTGCGAAGGAACGACGACGCTCTTCGAAGTGCAATACATCGACGACGAGAAAGCCTACCTCACGCAGTCCGGGCAGCTCTACGTCGAAGCGACGGCCATGGCGCTTGGCAAGGTCTACACATTCGGCCCGACGTTCCGCGCGGAAAAATCCAAGACGCGCCGCCACCTCACCGAATTCTGGATGCTCGAGCCGGAAGCGGCGTACGCGCACCTCGAAGACATGATGGCGCTGGGAGAAAACCTTGTCAGCCACGTCGTGCAATCGGTGGTCAAAAACCGCGCGAAGGAACTTGAAACGATCGGGCGCGATACTTCCAAGCTCGCTAGTGTCACCGCCCCTTTTCCTCGCATCACCTACGACGAAGCAATTGAAATTCTTCAGAAGCACGGAAATCCGGCGAAATGGGGCGACGACTTCGGCGGAGATGAAGAAACGATCCTGTCGAGCGCCTACGATCGCCCGGTGATGGTGCATCGCTACCCCGCCGCGATGAAGGCGTTTTACATGCAGCCGGACCCGGAGAGGCCCGAGCTGGCGCTGGGATTCGACATGCTCGCTCCCGAGGGCTACGGCGAAATCATCGGCGGCGGCGAACGCGTCGCCGATTACGACCTGCTCTTGAAGCGGCTCCGGGAACACAATCTGCCCGAAGAGGCGTTCGGCTGGTATCTGGACCTGCGCCGCTATGGCAGCGTGCCGCACGCGGGCTTCGGCCTGGGCCTGGAACGCACGGTGGCCTGGATTTGCGGAACTGAGCACATTCGCGAAGTCATTCCCTTCCCCCGCATGATCTACCGCGTGTACCCTTAGTCACGCCGCTATCCCGCCCACGTGGGGCGAGCCGGACTGGCCGCAAATATGGCGCAAAAAATTCGGATTATCGGAGTTCCGATGGACCTCGGCCAGAGCCGCCGCGGAGTGGACATGGGTCCCTCAGCGCTGCGCGTGGCCGGCCTGCAAACGCGGCTCAAGTCGCTGGGCCACACGGTCGAAGATATAGGCAACGTGAGCGTAAAGCAGCCCGAAGAACAGCCCTATGGAGAAAAGCGCGCCAAGTACCTGAACGAAATTTCCGAAACCTGCCGCGGCCTCGCGGAAATCACCGAGCGCGCGCTCACGGAAGGATATTTTCCGCTAGTGCTCGGCGGGGACCATTCCCTCGCGGTGGGCTCGTTTTCGGGAGTATCGAATTTTTTTCGCGGGCAATCGAAACGCGTGGGGTATTTGTGGCTCGATGCTCACGGCGACATGAACACGCCGGAAAGCTCGCCCTCGGGGAACATTCACGGGATGCCGCTCGCGGCGATCATCGGCTACGGCGCGCCGGAACTGGTCGAGCTGCTCGGCTACAAGCCGAAAGTCGAGCCGCGCAATGTGTGTCTCGTTGGCGTGCGCGATCTCGATCCCAAGGAGCGCCGCTTGATCAAGGAGTCCGGCGTGCATGTCTTCACCATGCGCGATGTGGACGAGCGCGGCATGCGCGATGTGATGAGCGAAGCGCTGCGCTTCGTGAGCGATGACACCGACGGCGTGGGCGTCAGCCTCGATTTGGATTTCGTCGATCCGGACGACGCGCCCGGCGTGGGCACTCCGGTGCGCGGCGGCGTGACGTATCGCGAAGCGCATCTGGCGCTCGAAATGATCGCGGACAGCGAAGCGATGGTGTCGCTAGAAGTCGTCGAAATAAATCCGGTGATCGATCTCCATAACCAGACGGCCCTGCTGGGCGTGGAAATGGTGCTCTCCGGACTAGGGAAGAAAATTTTGTAGCTGGGTATTTTGTGGCGCAGGCTTCCAGCCTGTGGGGGTTAGTCCTTGCAACCACCAACCCCCACAGGCTGGAAGCCTGCGCCACGAGATGCCAGCACCACAAGCGGACCACATCAATCATGACCACAGAAAAAAAGCGGTTGCGAATCGGCATTCTATTCGGTGGGCGCTCCGGCGAGCACGAAGTTTCGCTCGTCTCGGCGGCGTCCGTCATCTCCGCGCTCGACCCTGAAAAATACGAAGCGGTGCCCATCGGCATCTCGAAGGACGGCCGCTGGCTCGCCGGAACCGCGGCGCACAAAATGCTGCCCCCTGCGCTCGCCGAAGTGCTGCGCACGGGCGAGAGCGTGATGCTCTCCGCTGATCCAAATGTGGCCGCGCTCGTTCCTGCGGGCAATTCGCGGGCGGACGCGTTGCGGGTGGACGTCGTGTTTCCCGTCCTGCACGGCACGTTTGGCGAGGACGGCGCCGTTCAGGGCCTGCTCGACCTTGCCGGGCTTCCCTACGTCGGCTCGGGCGTGTTGGGCTCCGCCGTCGGCATGGACAAGGATGTGCAGAAACGATTGTTCCTGCAGGCCAAACTGCCCGTGGGCGATTTCCTCGCGATTCCGCGCGCCGAATGGGAAAAATCGCGCGCCAAAGTTCTGCGCGACATTCGCAAGAAATTCCGATTCCCCGTTTTCGTGAAGCCCGCGGCGCTCGGAAGTTCCGTCGGCATGACCAAGGCGCATGACGCGAAGGAACTCGCCACGGCCATGGATTTTGCCGCCGAGTTCGGGCAAAAAATCATGGTGGAGCGCGCCATCCGCGGCCGCGAAATCGAGCTTTCCGTTCTGGGCAACGAAGACCCGAAGGCGTCCATTCCCGGCGAAATCGTCCCGCACCGCGAATTCTACGATTACGAGGCGAAATATCTCGAGGAAGGCACGCGCCTCCTGATTCCCGCGAAGCTCACAAAAGCGCAAGTGAAAAAATTCCAGGAATACGCCGTGCGGGCGTTTCGCACGCTCGATTTGTTGGGCATGGCCCGCGTGGACTTTTTCCTCGAGCATCGCACAGGGAAAATCCTGCTCAACGAAGTCAACACGATCCCCGGCTTCACTTCCATCAGCATGTACCCGAAACTCTGGGAAGCTTCCGGGCTGCCTTACCGCCAGTTGCTCGACCGCTTGATCGAACTCGCGCTCGCACAGCACCGCGAACGCCAGCGCACGAAATATACTATTGAACTCCCCGCCGCGGCGACCTCTGGAGCGCTCGAATAAGGGAGCTCAAGTAGCACAGGCTTCAGCCTGTGGGGGTTCGTCCCTGCAAGGACCAAAACCCACAGGCTGAAGCCTGTGCTACTAAAACCCGTCCGCGTCTGGAGCTTCACTTCGTGCCCAAATAATTTTTCATGTACCAGTCCGCGATTTCGCTTCCCGTGGCGAGCCACACTTCCTGCCGCGAAGTGATGTGGGCGAGCGCATTCGCGAAATACTTGCTGCGGTGCGGATGCCCGATCAGGAACGGATGCACCGAGATGGCCATCACGCGGCCCGTTTTTGCGCCATCTTCATACAGCCCGTCAAATTGATCGCGAATCATGCGGCCGAACGTCTCCCCGCTTTGGTGATGATCGAGGAAAACGGGAATGTCGTTGATCTCAAGTGAATACGGCATGGAGAGCATCGTTCCGGTCTTGACGCGCATGGGATAAGGCTGCTCGTCATTCACCCAATTCGCCACGTATTCGATCTTGTTTTCGGCGAGGAGGTCGAGCGTGCGGTGCGACTCGGAGAGCGCCGGGCTGAGCCAGCCGCGCGGGCGCGCTCCGGTGGCCTTTTCTATGGTGCCGACAACATGCGCGATGAGCGCGCGTTCTTCCGCTTCGGATTGTTTGTTGATGAGCGTGGAGTTATTTGTGCCGTGGCCCATCCACTCCCATCCGAGGCGATTCCCTTCTTCGAGTATGCGTGCATAGTGGCCGCACACATCGGAGTTGAGCGCGACGGTCCCGCGGACGCCGTGGCGTTCCATAATTTCCATCATGCGCCAGACGCCGACGCGCACGCCGTAGTCGCGCCACGAATAATTCAGCACATCGGGCACCAGGCTCGTCGTGACTTGCGTGACGGAAGTGGACGGCCGGTCAAACAAAAAATGCTCGATGTTGGGAATCACCCAGATCGCGACGCGAGCGCCCTTGGGCCAGCGGAGAGGCTTGCGGTCAACAATGGCGGAATAGGGAAATCGGCCGTGTTCTTGCGGGTTTCCGGAAGGCGGCTCGGACATTCGGATTTCCTCCCGAGGATCAGTCCCCGGCGCGGCCCGGCGCAGCGGCGGCGCGGAGCGCGTTCAAGTATTGCAGCGTCTCTGCGAGCGAAACGACATCCGCGTACTTGGCGTTCAAATCGAACAGGCTTTGGTCGTGCGCCGCCTGCGAGCGGTCGCCCACAGCCTCGCGCACAACCATCGGGCGAAAACCGATCTGGCAGGCATCCACCGCGGAGGCTCGCACGCAGCCGCTGGTCGTGCAGCCCGTGATGATCAGCGTATCTACCTGACGCACCAGCAAACGCGAGACGAGATCGGTCCCGAAAAAACAAGAGGCATATTTTTTGACCAGCAGCGAATCCGTCTTCCGGAAATCGAGCCGCGGATCGATCTGCACGCCCTCGGTGCCCGCGCGCAGCGAGGCCGACCCTTTCTGCTTCATCCCGAAGATGCCCGCATCCCTCAAATTTTCATCCTCGTAGGAAACCGTCGAGAAAATGACGGGCGCCTCACGATCGTGCGCCGCGCGCAGGAGTTGCTGTATGGCTTCGATCTGTTTGTCCAGATTCGAGCCCAGAGGCATCTCCGGGTTTGTGAACGCCTTGGCCATATCCACGATGAGCAAGGCCGGCCGCTGGCCAAATCCCAGTTTTTGTCCGAAGCCTCGGTGCTGGAAAAATTCCGCGTCCGATGGAACCGCATTTGGCGGCGTCATGGTGTCTCCTCCCGCGCGTAGGCCGGAACTGTAGCCGAAGGGAAACTGCGAATACAAGCCCTCAAACTGACTCAATACGCCGGTTCTCTTTCAGGCGACATTGCGCCGCGCGCTAGTCTATAATGGCGCGTCCAGAAACGCCGTTTTCAGGATAACGCCGATGCTTTCGATTCGTCCCGCCACGGTCCACGACGCCGCCCTTCTCGCCGCGATGATCCGCGAATTCGCGGAGTTCGAGCATCTCGAGAACGAAGTCAGCGCGACCGAAGAGGGCCTCGTGCGCGACGGCTTTGGGCCGCAACCGAAGTTTCGCTCCGTCATTGCCGAATGGGACGGCGAAGCGGTTGGGTACGCCATCTTTTTCGATTTTTACTCTTCCTTTCAGGGGCGCGTCGGATTGTTTCTGGACGACATTTTTGTGCGGCCCGCGTTTCGCAAGCACGGCATCGGCACGGCGCTGATCAAGCATGTCGCCGGCATCGCCTGGCGCGAAAAATATTTCTGCATGCGCTGGGAGGTCCTGGACTGGAACAAACAGGCCATCGAGTTTTACAACAACCTCGGCGCGGTATTTCTGGATGAATGGAAGCCGTCGATCCTCATCGGCGACGCCCTCGAAGCGGCAGCCAAGGGTGCCGTTTAAGTCCCTTCCTTTCACCGCGAAGTCATAAAATTACTCTCAGTAGGGGCACGGCATGCCGTGCCCCTACATACATTCTCTACTACTCTGCAATATTTTCGCCCTTCAAACGTCTTCAACTGTAGATGGACAAGGCAGCGAGCACATACTGGCTCATGGCTGAGCAAGACCAGCGGCTCACCGAGACGATCGGCCGGGAACAAGGCCGGCTGCGCAATTTCATTCGCAGGCGCGTCGCCGATGAGTCCGACGCGGAAGACATCTTGCAGGACGTCTTCTACGAGCTCATCGAAGCCTACCGCTTGACGAAGCCCATCGAGCAAGTGGGCGCGTGGCTGTATCGCGTGGCCCGCAACCGGATCATCGACCGCTTCCGGAAGAAAAAGCCCGAGCCGTTTTCCGCCGCAACCGATCCGGACGGCGAAGGTGGCGAATCGCTCTCGCTCGAAGAACTGCTCCCCTCGCCCGATGCCGGACCGGGGGCCGCCTATGCGCGAAGCATCTTGCTGGAAGAACTCGAAGCGGCGCTCGAAGAACTCCCGGAAGAACAGCGCGAAGTCTTCCTCGCGCATGAGTTCGAGGGGATCAGCTTTAAAGAAATTTCCGCCGAAACCGGGGTCAGCGTCAACACTTTGCTCTCTCGCAAACATCACGCTGTTCTCTATCTTCGCAGGCGGCTGCAGTCCATCTACGACGATTTTGTAAGCAAATGAGGAGAATGAACATGAGAGGAAGAAGGTTTTTAAGAGTATTGAAAGTCGTGGCCATCGTCATCGTAGCCTTCACGGTGTTCGGTTTCGTGGTCACGCACTTGTGGAACTATCTGATGCCGGGACTGTTCGGCCTTCGGGCCATTACATTCTGGCAGGCCGTGGGATTGATGGTCCTGGGGCGGCTCCTCTTCGGGGGATTCCGGCCGGGCCGCGGCGGCTTTGGCTGGCGGGGCGAGATGAGGCGCCGCTGGGAACAGATGACGCCCGAAGAGCGCGAGAAATTCCGCGAAGGCATGCGCGGCCGTTGCGGCCACCAGAGCACTCCGGCGCCCGAGCCGAACCGCAGTCCCACTGCTTGAGTAAACGATCTCGACTGCTTCTCGAAGAGCCCTGGTAGCCCCGGCATCTTGCCGGCGGTGTTCGCTCCCGAGAGAGAAAACCGCCGGCCCCTCATGCATCGGGACAAGCAAGATGCTGCCGCTACCAAAAACCGCTGCCACTTGCGATAATCCATCGACACGATGAGCCAGTAATTCAATTTAATCGCGGGAGAAGTCCGCCGCGTGAACGCGCGGAACACTGTGCTCGCCGTCGTATCGAGCCTGGGGTAGCAACGCCATGAAATTGTCCAAATTTTTCGTCTTTGTCGGCGTGTTGTTCGCCATCTCCGTGGTCGTGTACCTGACAACGACGCCGCGGGGAAAAGAAATCCCGCTGACCGGAATCGTCTCCGGCAATGACGTGATCGTGAGCTCGCAAATCGCCGGCCGCATGATCCGCCTCACCGTCGACGAAGGGTCGCAAGTCCACAAGGGCGACTTGATCGCGGAAATTGATCCGGCGGAGTGGATCACCGCGCGCGATTCCGCCGAAGCGAATATCCACATGCTGGAGAACAAAGTCCTTTCCGCCGCGGGAACGCGCAGCTGGACCGACGATCAAACGAGCGCTTCCGTGCGCCAGGCCGAAGCCACGCTGACGTCCACGCGCTCGCAGCTCGCGCAAGCCCAAGCCAATCTGTGGCGCGATCAGACCACGTACAAGCGCACACAGAGCTTATTTGACGCGGGCGTGGCCGCCGCGCAGGACCGCGACCTGGCGCTCGCGGCGATGCAAGCGTCCGATGCCGCAGTCAAGTCCCTGGAGGATCAGGTTCGCGCGGCGGAGGCGCAAGTGGCCGTGGCGACTGCGAACCGCAAGCAGGTCGGCGTCCAACAAAGCGATCTCGCCGCGACGCGCGCCCAGCTTCAGCAAGCGCGCGCCGATAAGGCCACCGCGGACGTGCACCTCGGGTACACAAAAATTTACGCGCCGCTGGACGGCATCGTCTCCGTTCGCGCCGCGCGGCAGGGCGAAGTGCTTCAGGTGGGCGAGCCGATCGTGACGGTTCTCGACGTGGATCATCTCTGGGTGCAGGCGGATGTGGAGGAAACCTACATTGACCGCGTCGGCCTCAATCAGCGGATCAAGGTTCAGCTTCCTTCCGGCAACGTCCTCGATGGCACCGTCATGTTCAAGGGCGTGGAAAGCGATTTTGCGACCCAGCGCGACGTCAGCCGCACCAAGCGCGACATCAAAACGTTTGAAATCAAAGTGGCCATCCCCAACACGGGGCGAACGCTCATGTCCGGGATGACCGCAACGGTGCTGCTGCCGCCGCTTCCCTCGGAGCAAAGCTGGTGGCACAGGCTTTAGCCTGTGGGGGTTCGGCCTTGCAAGGACCAAAAGCCACAGGCTGAAGCCTGCGCCACTGGCCTGTCGGAACAAATTGATTTTATATAAGACGACTCGAAGAATGGGATGAACACCTCCAACCACAACGCGATCGAAGTCACCAAATTGAAAAAACAATTTGGCGATTTCGTGGCCGTGAAGGAAGTGAGCTTCACGGTTCAAACCGGGGAAATTTTCGGCCTGCTGGGTCCGAACGGCGCCGGAAAAACGACGCTCATTCGCATGATGACGACGCTGACGCCGCCCACCTCGGGAACAGCCGAAGTGGGCGGGCACGATGTGGTCGCGGATGCCGACGGTGTCCGCCACGCGATTGGAGTAATCCCGCAGGCGCTCACGTCCGATCCGGAGCTGACCGCGCGCGAAAACATGATGATCCACGCCAAGCTCTACGGACTGACGAGCTCCGAACGCGAGCGATTGATCCCGCAATTATTGGAATCCGTCGGCCTGACGGAATTCACCGACAAATTGGTTGGAAGTTTTTCGGGCGGAATGCGCAGGCGCCTGGAGATCGCGCGCGGCCTGGTCCACTCGCCCAAAATCATGTTCCTCGACGAGCCGACCACGGGCCTCGACCCGGTGTCGCGCACGGCGGTGTGGGAAATGATCACGAAATTGAAAGAATCCGCGGGCCTGACCATTTTGCTGACGACGCATTACATGGACGAAGCCGACAAGCTCTGCGACCGGATCGCGATCGTGGATCACGGAGTGCTCGTGGCCCTCGATACGCCCACAAAATTGAAGGACAGCGTGCCGGCCGCCGACATCGTGGAAGCGGAATTCGACAATCCCCCTGCGGGCTGGAACGCGACGCTCGAAAAACTCAACGGCGTCTCAAGCGTGGCCGATCACGACGGCATCATTCACATCTCGACGACCAGCGGCCCGCTTACCGTGCGGGAGCTGATGGACCTGGCGCGCGACCGCGGCGTGAATGTGCGGCGCGTTTCCGTGCAAGGCACGACGCTGGACGACGTGTTCCTGCATTACACGGGACGCCAGCTCCGCGACGCCGCTTCCGAAACGGTGAAGCGCGACGTGAGCCATCTGTACAAATAAAAGGTAGCTTGAAACAAATGAAATTTCAGCGCATCTCCGCCATCATCGAACGCGACATGCGGAAATTCCTCCGCAGCCCCGCGCTGATGATGAGCTCCATGATTTTTCCGCTGATGCAGCTCATCGTCCTTGGCTACGCGTTCGGCGGAAAAATCAAAGGGATCAAAATCGCAGTGGTGGACGAGGACCGCACCGTCTACTCGCGCGACCTCCGCGAACGCTTCGACGCCATCGTGGCCGGGCCGCAGACGATGAAGGTGGAGAATTACAATTCGGTTTCCGACGCCATCGTCGATTTGCGCGCGGGATTCGTCCGCGCCGTGGTTTATATTCCCGTCGATTATTCGCGGCGTGTCGACCAGGGAAACCGCCCGCGCATCGCTTTTATAGAAGACAACACGGACAATTTCGTCACCTCCGAAGTCCTCACCCGCATGCAGGATCTGGTGAAGGACATTAATCAGGGACTCAACCCGTTTCAGCCGGGACAGCGCTTGACCGTCCCTTTGCCGCGCCTCAATCCTCTCGTGGACTTGCAGGTCGTCGAACTGTATCCCTACATCGAATACATCAAATATTTGCTCGCGGGCTCGATTGCCATGTCTGTTTTCATCGTGGCCATGATCGGCGGGGGTATCACTTTTATCGACGACAAATCGCGCGGCCTGCATGAAGGCTACCTCGTCACTCCCATCACCAAAACCGAGCTGATTCTGGGCCTCATTTTTTCCGGAGCGATCAAAGGACTGATGGCCGGAACGACGATCACCATCATCGGTGGCCTGATCGCGGGAATCGACCGCCTGTGGGATCCGGTGCGGCTTCTCTATCTCGGGGCTGTGCTGGGCACAACTTCGGTGGCTATGATCAGTTTCATGTTCCTGCTGATGGTTCGCGTCAGCGATCCGCTCGTGCCGCGCGCGATATTTGGCGTCCTGAACACTTTGTTGTACTTTCCTTCGGGCGCCATTTATCCCGTCGAGGGATTTCCGGTCTGGCTGCGTTGGATTTCCTACGTCGATCCCTTCACCTATGCCGTCCACGCGCTGAAGGCACTGCTCTTGAAAAATACCGGATTCTCGGGCATCTATTCGGATATCCTCATCCTGTCCGGATTTTCCGTCGTGCTGGTCATCCTGTCCGTTGCTTTCTTCAAGAGGCAGATTTAGTATGCGAGAAGGGGAAACTTTCATGGGCATACTCGACGCCGGCGCCGAAGAACCCCAATCGAAAGCGCTGCGCTACGTCATCAGCGGCGTGGTCCTGGCACTCTTGCTCGGCGCGAGCGTTTGGTATTTTCTGCGCTACACGACGGAAAAACGCACGGTCGAGCACTTCATGCACGCGGTCGTAACCGGGGATTCGCAGCAGGCTTACCAGATCTGGCATCCGCACGCCAGTTTCTCCTACAAGGATTTCCTCAGTTTTTGGGGACCCAACGGCTATTACAGCCCGATCAAGACCTATCGGATTGAAAGCGCGGAAGTGCCGCCGAAGGGGGGCACCGGCGTGGTGATCGTTGTCGAGATCAGCGCGTACGATCCGTTTCCCAAGGCCGAAGAGACGATAAAGTCCGCTCAAAACCGCGAAGTGCAGCTCTGGGTCGAGCGCTCCGACCAGTCCATGAGTTTCCCGCCCCCGTAAATATCAGACGGTTTTTGTGGCGCAGGCTTCCAGCCTGTGGGTTTTTGTCCTTGCAACCACTAACCCCCGCAGGCTTGAAGCCTGCGCCACTTATCGAAGATCGCGCACGGCTGCGAATAACTCGATTTGCGTAACCGTCGAAGTGCCGAGTTTTCCCACAACCACACCCGCTCCGGCATTCGCCAGAACCGCGGCCTCGCGAATCGGAACGCGGGCTGCGACGGCAAGCGCAAGAACGGAAAGCACGGTATCTCCCGCGCCGGTCACGTCAAACACCTGGCGTCCGTGCGCGGAGCGATCGACGCCCGCTTGCCCCACGCGCGCGTAGCTGATCTCGCTGCTCGTCGCGGAAACATGGAAACCCTTCGGCGACGTATCTTCAAACACGTTCAGTCCCTCGGAGCCCCGCGTAATCACGACGGCCGAACAGCCGAAATGCGCCAGCAGAGATCGCCCCGCCTGCTCGACCGACTCGTCGTCGTCGAGCGAGCGGGTGACAAAAAATCCGGCCTCTTTGGCATTGCACACAATCATGCTCGCGCCCCGATACGCGAATAGGCGCGACGTCTTCGGCTTCACCAGCGCGGGGACGCCGCGGCGATGGCACTCCGTCAGCACGCGATCCGCGAGCGAGTCGGTGACCACGCCCTTGTCGTAGTCCGACACGACCAGCGCATCGAGACGCGGAAGCGCGGCCTTGATCGCGCGCACTAGCCGATCTTCGAGCGCGCGGCCGAGCGGCTCGCGGCGCTCGCGGTCCACGCGCACGATCTGCTGATGCCGCGCGACGATGCGCGTCTTTACGGTCGTGATGCGCGAAGCGTCGCCGGCCATTCCTTTCGTGGCCACTCCAGCCGCCCCCATAAGCGAACGGATCGCGCGCCCTTCCTCATCTTCTCCGGTCACGCCAAACGCAAGCACCGTGGCGCCGAGCGCGGCGAGATTTGTGGCCACGTTTCCCGCGCCGCCCAGCACCTCGCTTTCATTCGCGAAGTCCACGACGGGTACCGGGGCTTCCGGCGAGAGCCGGGTGGCCGATCCCCACACGTAGCGGTCCAGCATGAAATCGCCCGCCACGCCAATCCGTCTGCCGCGAAGGGCCTTTGCAAAACGAGTGAGCTTTCGGCTGTCGATGTTCATATCCGGGGGAGGAGCGTCTGCGGTCTTTGAATTATTTTTCGTTTGTCGTGTTGAAAATCAGTCCTTGCCATACGCACGCACTCTAGCAGAGACGATTTGTCCGGGGCAACTTCCGCAACGTTTTCCGTTGTTACTCAATCCCTGGAAAGATCCAGGGCGTCGAAGCAACCGTTCGGTGGCGCCGGTTTCCTGGGAACGCCAATCTCTCCGCCGCGGCGGACGAATTGCTTGACGCCAATCGGGAGATTGGCGTTCCCAGGGGGAGACCTCTGACTCTGCCAAATTGCTCACAGTCCTTTGGCTTTGCGAAACGCGCGAACGACGTCGGCGGGATCGCGATGCTCGCCATCGACCGCGTAATTCATCATGCGCATTTCGTCCTCGGATACTTTCTTTGCCAGCGCGCCAATCGCGCCGCGGATTTCGGGATGCTTCTCGAGTGTCGCGCGCCGCACCAGGGGCACGGCCTCATACGGCGGGAAATAATGGCGGTCGTCCTCGAGCGCGACCATGTGCAGCGACGCAATCACTCCGTCGGTCGAGTTTCCGGCCACCAGGTCCACCTTCTTATCCGCGAGCGCCCGATAGAGCAAGCCGAGATCAAGAATCTTCGGCGCGTTGGCAAAATGGAGCCCATACGCCGCCATCCAGCCGCGATATCCGTCCGGCCGCTCCATGAATTCGTAGCCGAAGCCCGCGCGCCATTTCGGTGCGTAAGGCGCGACGTTGGATATCGTGCGGAGATGCAGCTTCTCCGCGTCGTCGCCGCGCACGACCATCGCGAACGTATTGTTGAAGCCCAGCGGCGGCATCACCTCCACGTTGAACCGCGCGCGGTACTCCTCCTGCACGCGGCGGAATACTTCCGAAGGATCCTTCAGAGGAGGATCGTTCAGAACGGCCGTGAGCGCCGTGCCGGTATATTCCGGATAGAGATCGATCTTTCCCGCGACGAGGGCATCGTGACAAATTACCGTCCCGCCGAGATTCAGACGCCTTTCTACCCGCAACGCCGAGTGCGCCTCAATCTGCTGAGCGAACATTTCCGCGAGCAAAATCTGCTCGGTGAAATTTTTCGATCCGACCACAATGGTGTCCCCGCCTCGCTTGCCGCATCCGCCAGCGGCCAGCATGAGCAGCAACGCAAAAATGCACAGCACCAGCGAGCCAAATCCGCAATCCGCGCGGCGAATCCGAGCCGCGAAGTGCAATTCTTCTGAGTCACGAAGGGGCGCAGAGGTTTCGTGGCGCCGGCGTCCCGCCGGCGTTTTTGCAGTGTATGGACTCGGAAAAATCGCCGGGGGGACGCCGGCGCCACAATTCCTCATCGAAGAGTTGCCGCCACTCATCTTCTGGCGCTGCTCCGCTGGAAATATCCCAATCCGGTATCGGCCGCAATCGCAAGGCATGCCGCGGGAATCGCGCCCGCCAGAATGACCTGATTGTTGACCATCGCCAGGCCGCGAAAAATAAACACTCCCAGGCCCCCGGCGCCGATCGCGGCCGCAATCGTGGTAATGCCAATACAAATCGCGGTCGCCACTCGAATTCCAGCAAGCAGAACGGGAGCGGCCAGCGGCAACTGCACTTGCCAGAGAACTTGCCTCGGAGTCATCCCCATGCCTCGAGCGGACTCGATCACCGCCGGATCGACCTCCGCGATCCCGGTGCAGGTATTCCGCAAAATGGGCAACAAGGCGTACAGCGAGAGCGCGACGATGGCCGTGCTGGCCCCGACGCCGCCGATCCACGGCACCGGTATCAGGAATCCAAAGAGCGCCAGGCTCGGAATCGTCTGCACGACATTGGCGGCTCCGATCACCCAGCGCTGCAGCTTGGTCCGGGTAACCAGCGCGACCCCTAACGGCAATCCGATCACGAGCGAAATCGCCATCGACGCGCCAACGAGGCCAATGTGCTCGAGTGTTCGTTCGAACACCTCGCCGCGGTTCCGCAACAAGAACTCGTACCAATTCATTGCGCCCCCTCGTGAGCCCCGCCGAATTCCAGCGACGCGGCGAAAGCGTGGATTTCAGGTTCTGTGGCCTTCAGAAATTCCGCCGGGGCATACACCCCAACCTGGCGCCCTTGATCGAGCAGGGCGATCCGTGTGCCCAGGAACAGGGCTTCTCGCACGTCATGCGTGACGAAGACGATCGTTTTTCGCAGGCGCAGCGCCAGTGCCTGAAACTCTTTCTGGAGGTCGGCGCGCGTAATCGGATCGAGCGCGGCAAAGGGCTCGTCCATGAGCAGGATTGGAGGGTCCGCGGCAAGCGCCCGTGCTACCCCCACGCGCTGCTTCTGGCCGCCCGAAAGCTCGGATGGGCGGCGTTGGGCGAACTCCTCCGGGGGCAGGCCAACTAAGGACAGCATCTCCCGCACGCGCCCCTGGATTTTCTCTGCGGGCCATCGCTCCAGGCGGGGCACAAGGCCGACATTCCGCTCCACAGTCCAATGCGGGAATAGGCCGGCGTCCTGGATGACATATCCGATCCCCCGCCGGAGCTGGATGGGGTCCCAGGACCCACTAGGACGGCCTGAGATGAGGATTTCGCCCTCGGTGGGCTCCAGGAGGCGGTTAATGAGCTTTAGGGTGGTTGTCTTGCCAGAACCGCTTCGCCCGAGCAATACGAGTGTTTCGCCCCGAGCAATGCTGAGATTGAGGCCGGAAACTAGGGCCGCGCCGGAAAGCAGCCGGTAGGTCGTGGCTCGAAATTCCAGGGCATATCCATCCTGGAATCCATCACTTAGCGAATCCACGCCTCAATTCCTCCGTGTCCTCAAGGAAAGCATGCATTGACTTCCCACTTTGGAGCATCTAAACCAGAGCCTGAAAAGGCGACTTGAGTCGTTCAAACGGTCTGCCCGACCGCTGCGTAGCAAATTCGTACTTCGGGGGGAACTGCATGAATCCGGCAGCAGTCGCGCCATCTTCCCGCGTCGATCAGCTTATTGCGCGCCTCCAAATTGCGCGCGGCCGAAGCGATGAACTCTTCAAGATTGTCCGCCCCGCAGCACTGTACGACCGCCCTGTCCCGGAACGCCACCGGATAATATTTTATCTTGGGCATCTGGAGGCCTTCGATTGGAATCTTCTTCGGGAACCTCTTGGCCTTTCTTCCTTTGATCCGGACTTTGACAAGCTCTTCGCCTTTGGCATCGATCCTGTAGAGGGAGGCTTGCCTACAGATCAGCCCAAGGATTGGCCTGCGGTCGACCGGATTCGGGATTACAACATGCGCCTCCGCGAGCATTTGGACGCCGCGATTCGCACTGCCGCCACGAATGATCCTACGCTCGCCCGCCTCGAACATGGCCGCTTACTCGAAGTCGCCATCGAACATCGCCTGATGCACGCCGAAACGCTCTGCTACATGCTGCACCAGTTGCCCGTAGACAGCAAATTCAGCCAGCCTACGCCTCCGCCACCCTCGACGCCGGTGCGCGGCCTCCACTGCGTGGAAATTCCCGCTGGGACGGCCGCGCTTGGACTGGCATGCACCGAAGACGGGGCGTTTGGCTGGGACAACGAGTTCGAGGAGCATCGCGTCGAAGTACCCTCATTTGCAATCGACGCCTACAATGTTACCAACAGAGATTATCTGCGATTCATGCGCGACGGCGGTTATGAGCGACGCAGTCTCTGGAGCGATTCCGGATGGGAATGGATCACTTCCCAGGAGCATACCTATCCCTCGTTTTGGATTCCGTGCGGGGATGCCTGGCGCTATCGCGCCATGTTTGCGGAAATTTCGCTGCCGCTTGACTGGCCCGTGTACGTCAGCCACGATGAAGCGTCGGCGTATGCGCGCTGGGCCGGCAAAGAATTGCCGAGCGAAGCAGAATGGCATCGAGCCGCGTGCGGCACTCGCAGCGGTGAAGAACGCCAATACCCCTGGGGCGCGGAAGCGCCCGCCGCGCGGCACGGCAATTTTGATTTTGAGCGCTGGGATCCGGTTCCCGCGGGATCGTACGCCGAGGGCGTCAGCGACTTCGGCGTCACCGACATCGTTGGGAACGGTTGGGAATGGACGCGCACGCCGTTTGCGCCTTTCCCGGGATTCCATCCATTTTCGTTTTATCCCGGGTACTCGGCGAATTTCTTCGATGGCAAGCACTTCGTGATGAAGGGCGGTTCGCCGCGCACGGCCGCGTGCATGCTCCGGCGGTCGTTCCGCAACTGGTTCCAACCGCATTACCCGTACGTGTACGCGAAGTTTCGCTGCGTCGAACACTAATCTCTGCAACAGGGATCGAGGACACGCCATGGCTACCGCGGTGATCGCTCAACATTCAAGGCCCGATCTTGCCGGGGAGGTGCGCGCCGGATTGTGCGGCCCCGGCCAGAAAGAACTTCCTTCCAAATATCTTTATGACGAGATTGGCTCGGCCCTGTTTGAAGTCGTCAGCGTGCTGCCCGAATATGGGTTGACGCGCGCCGACGAGCGGCTCTTGCAACGCCATGCCGCGGACATCGTATCCCGGCTGAAGCCACAAGTTCTGGTGGCGGAACTGGGGAGCGGCAGCGGCAAGAAGACTCGCTGGCTGCTGGAAGCTCTGGCGGCGCGCCAGCGCACGACCTACTGCCCGATTGAAATTTCGCCTACCGCGCTGGCACGTTGTGAAACGGAATTGGGGCAGATCGCGTGCGTCAGCATCGTCGGATTTGAGCGGCCATATCTTGACGGTCTGCTGGCTGCTGCCGCCAGGCGCAACGAGGGGGATCATCTGCTCGTTCTGTTTCTCGGCAGCACGATCGGCAATTTCGATCGCGACGCTGGCGAACGTTTTCTGACCGAAGTGCGCCGTATCCTGTTTCCCGGCGATGCGCTCCTGCTCGGCACGGATCTGGAAAAACCGCTCCCGCAATTGCTTGCGGCTTACGACGATCCCGTCGGGGTCACGGCCGCGTTCAATTTAAATCTTCTCGCGCGGATCAACCGCGAGTTGGGCGCCAATTTCGATGTTCGGGCGTTCCGCCACGAAGCGCGCTACAACACAGCGCATCAGCGCGTCGAAATGCATTTGCGCTCGATGCGCGATCAGACCGTCGCCATTCCCCGATCGCGGTGCAGCGTCTCATTCTTGAAAGATGAAACCATCTGGACGGAAAGCTCGCACAAATACCGCGCCGAAGCGATTCCAGCGATGGCGCAGCGCAACGGTTTTCGTTGCGATTCGCAGTGGATTGATGCGGAGTGGCCCTTTGCGGAAAGCCTGCTGATCGCAGAGTGATTTCAAGTAGCACAGGCTTCAGCCTGTGGGGTTCCATAGGAGCTTGCCGAAATTTCGGATTTTGAGCAAGTTTTCAGTTGTGTGGGCTCATCAATCTTGGCCCTCGGGAACAGCCCGGGCTTGCTGACGGAACCCCACAGACTGAAGTCTGTGCTACCAAATTCAACCCCTCAAACGCTTCGCGCCGCCGATACGTGTAGAACTGTTTCCGCGCTCCAGGGTTCCGTGGGACTGAGCGCTGCGTTCCACACGCCCATGATCTGCGATCCCTGGTAGACGCGCTCAAATCCTTCTTCGGATTCCGAAACCGTCTCGATCGGCGAGATCCACAACTGGCTGGCGCCGCGCGCCTCGATCTCCACAGCCACGTCCTGCCATTCATCCACAAGACGCACGCGCGGCCCGTCAACCACGCCGCTCCATTCCAATGGTTTTCGGCCGCCCGCGAATTCGATATAGCGGTCCGGCACATTGGGCGCCAGAAGATTGATCACAATCTCCAATCCCACATTGAATTGCGCGGGTCCGCTGGGACCGGGGCCGGGAGGCGCGGAGCGTTTGGGCGCAAGATCGATGCGGCAACGAACGTCAATGCCCTTCTCGTGATTTTCAAATTGCAAAACTTTTGCGGCGCCCAGGATGCATTCCGGATCCACGCCCGCAATCACCTGACGCAGGGGCGCCTCCATGCTTAACTTGATCTCGTCAGCGGTGGCGTGTTCGACGCGATAATCCCCGCCCGCAAACGCGGCGCTCTCTTCGAGGCGCAGCGCTTCAAAGTCCTCGTGTGTTTTCCCCGGCGCAAAAAGCAGGAGCCGGAACGCGTTTCGCGCCCAGCGATCGTATTTCAGCCTCTTTTCGAGCCCCGGTTCCTTGGTAAGCGTTTGCTCGTGAATCGAGGCAACTTTGGCGGCGAACTGGGCCGCATTCTGCAATTTGGAATGGTAGGCCTCGACGCGACGCTGGAGCGAATTGATCAGCGTCACCGCGGTCGGGCGAAAATCCAGGACGGCCAGCGTGCCTCCGTCGGAAGGTTTGATCACGGCCGCGAATTTGGGCGAAGTGATCTCGATTTCTTTCCTGCCGTCCGCGTCGAAATCGAGGTGCGTGATGGCCTGATAGGGCTTTGCGCCGTGATGGAGAGAGTCGCCAATCGTTTCGGCGCGGACCAGTTCGCGCCACAATTCAGTTCTGAGATGCGGGGCGTAGAGACCGCCAAAAATTCCGTGCCAGTACGCGTCGTTGCATTGCGACCGCATGAGATGCGTGATCGCCTTGGCGCGCCGCAGCTCTCCCTTGGCGCCTTTTCTCGAGTCTTTTCCTCCGCTGCATCGCAGCTTGGAGGAGACTCGCAACATTTTCTTGTGCAAGAGATTGGCTTCGGCATACTTGCTGAAAAATCCGCGCCAGAATCCGCCGCGCAGGAATCGGCGCACATCCGGCCGGCCCGAAAATTCGCTGAGAAGCGCGTGAAATTTCTGGCGCACCGAAGTCGGCAGGACCCATTCCATCATTTCGGTGTACGACGCCGTGGGCAGGTCCACGCGGCCCAGCGGAGCGTGCGTCGCCAGGGCTTCGCCCGGCGGGACCATTTCCAGCCACTCGTAATTGGCTTCCATCGCGGTGAAGAAACGGTCGAGCCAGCCGTCGCGGAAGCAGTGTTCATAGGTGTGCGGCCAGGCGCCGAATTTCTCCATGTCGTCGCCCATGGACGCCATCGCGCCCGGATGATCGCCCGCGACGCGGCGAAGGAATGCGACGGAATCGTCGACGCTGCCAAAAGGGAGCAGGTAGCGCAACTCCTGCAGACCCGGAATCACCTTCACCGTTTTGCCGCATTCCTCGGCGACGTAGTAGCCGAACAGTTCCGGAATCTCGCGCCCCGCCGTAAGAAAGTGGCTATCGTCGACTAGCGTGTATTCCACGCCGGCTTCCGCGAGCGCCGCGGGCAATTGAGGCTCCCACACGCGTTCGGCGAGCCAGGCGCCGGAAGGCCGTTTCCCAAAATGTTCCTCGACAAAATCGCTCAAACGCCGGATCTGCTCGATCTGATCTTCGTAGGGGATGGCGATCAGAATCGGCTCGTAAAATCCTCCGCCGGCGATTTCCACCTGGCCGCGGGCCACCAGCGCGCCGACGCGCTGGATGTACTCGGGATGCTTTTCCGCCATCCATTCGAGCAGCGAGCCGCTAAAGTGCAGCCCCAATCGGACGCGCGGGTGACGCGCGACGCACTCCACGAACGGCAAGTACGAACGCTCGTAGGTGCGTTCCATTACGTCGTCAAAGTTGCCGACAGGTTGGTGCGCGTGAATGAGCAGAACCAAGTTGAATTTCGACAAGCAAGAACCTCGCGACCGCGCAGGCTAACCATGATAGCGCGGGTGGTGACGAAGGGAGAAATTCAAATGCACGATTCTCTCTATTAGAAACTGGGGGGCCTGGGCTGCTCGCGGACAGCGTCTTCGAGCCTCTGCTATGATGCCGTACTCGCCGGTCGAGATGACTCAAGGTCCAAAAACGCGCATGGATTCACACGAAAAAGATCGGCTGTATCAAAAAGGACTTGAAGCGTTTAATTCCGCCCACTTCTACGACGCCCACGAGCATTGGGAAGAAGTATGGCTCGAGACGCCGCACCCGGACAAAATGTTCCTGCAAGGCCTGATCCAGGTGGCCGCGGCGTTTCACCACTATTCCCGCGCGAACTTATTGGGAACGCGAAACTTGCTTCAGGCAGGGCTGCTCAAACTCGATTGTTTCCCGGAAGTTCATGGCGGGCTTGAAATTGAGGCGCTTCGCGAAGCGGTTCGCGGCTGGCTCGCCGCTCTCGAGGCCGGAGAAATTCCCGAAAGCCGGAAGCCCCCGCGAATCGGGCGCCATGACGCGAAGCCTCCCTGCCGTTAATCACGTGATTCTTTTGACGCCTGGGAACGCCAATCTCCCGATTGGAGGGTTGCTCCAATTTTGCGCCGCGCCAATCGGGAGATTGGCGTTCCCGGGATTCAAGCGGCGCGTTCTTCTCCGGGCGCTTTCGCATGCCGCTTAAACACTCGAGGAAAGAACCTGGGCTTTTCGCCCATGGCCAGACGATAGGCGGGATCTGCCAGGAGAACGCCATCTTCGACTCTTAGCCTGCGTCGCAGAATCGCCAGATATCCCAGAGTTCCGGCGATGGACGTGATCCATGCCGTGTGGATCATCGGCAGAGAAAATACCTCAGCCACAACACCTACATAATTCGGATGGCGCACCCAGCGATAGGGTCCTGAACTCACCACGCCGGCGCGAGACGCGTCCATTACCTCCACTGTCCATCGTCCCGACAGGGCTTGGATCACCCACCAACGGAGAACATTGGAAAGAAGAAACAACGTAGCCATCGGAATGGCGAGCGCGGGAATCAGAGGCCGATGAAGGAACAGAACCTCGAGGCCCGCACCGACGAGGACGCACGTATGCAACAGCACCATGAAACGAAAATGTGGTTCGGGAATTTTGCGAGCGCCCTGCTTTTCGAGATGACGCTGGTTGCGGCGCGAAATTGCCAACTCACCGAGACGCCCGATCCCGACGAGCACAAGCAGGGAGATATAGGCAAACGTCATGGCCATTGCAGCAGGAGCATCTCTGCCGTGAATCCCGGCCCGAACGCCATCAAGAGGCCGTAGCTCCCCGACGGCATTTCTTTTTGAACCAGCCATTCGTTGAGGATGAACAGAACGCTGGCGCTGGAAAGATTGCCGTACCGGCGCAAGATGTCCCAGGAAACTTCCGTGTCGGAACGGTCGAGGCCCAATTCCTCTTGCATGAAGGACAACAATTTTTGTCCGCCCGGATGCAGGAGGAACGCGGAAATATCGCCTTGCCGCAAACCCTGGCGCGCAAGAAAACCTTCGGCCAGATCCTTGATCCGTTCCCGGATGAGTTCAGGCACGTCCTTGGAAAGAACGATGTGGAAGCCGGAATCGCGCAGATCGAAACCCATCGCGGCGAGCGAATTGGGAAACAAAAAACACTCGGACGCCAAAATGCGCGGCCCAGGGGCTTCGCGGCCGGTAACGACCACGCCCGCCGCGCCGTCCCCGAACAGGACAGCCGAAATCAAGTTGGCTTGGGAGGCGTCCTTGCGCTGAAAGGTGAGCGTGGGGATCTCCACCGAAATCAGCAGGGCCGTGCGGTCCGGAAACGCGGAGAGATACTCCCAGGTATGCGCGAGGCCTGCGGCGCCGGCCGCGCAGCCCAGCTCCGTGATGGGGAGCCGGCGCACGTCCGGGCGAAATCCCATGATCGTCGCGATATGGGCGTCGAGCGAAGGAATCATTACGCCCGTGCACGATACCGTAGCAAGCAGGTCCACGTCGGTGGGCACCATGCCGGCTTGCGCCAGCGCGCGCTCGGCCACCTGGAGGCCAAGCTCGACGGCCTTTTCCTGATATTCCGCGTTGATTTGCGCGAGCGGGCGCGGCTCGATCGTGTATTCCGGGGGAAAAACACTGTACCGCTGATCGATCGCCGAATTGTCGATCACTTCGCGAATGGCGTCCAGCCTGGCGCCGTCCAGCGAAAAGACGCCGCCGATGCCGTTCTTCACGACCTCGCGCGATAGCACATGTGGAGGCACGGCCGTCGCGGTCCCCGCGATGGTAGCCACAGCAGGCACGATTTTATTCTTGATCCTGGTGCGCGGCTCTTGCCGGCTGGCCGAGACTTCCTCTACTTGCAAAGATTTTGGCGTTCGCATGGATGACAATGTATGGCTCCTCTGACTCGGGCTCCGGTTGGGTATGATCGGAAGAAGAGATACCCGGCGCCAGGTTTCAAACTACGGCGGAAAGACGAAGATTATTGCCAGCAGGTGCCTGTGTATATGAAAAAGGCCCGCGATCCTGCCGCCCCTTCACGTGTCGAACCAGGACGCAATCCGCCATCCCAAAAAAATGCGGCGCCCATTCTACGCAGAGGGAACGCCGCACGAAAACCCAATCGGACAAGTTGCCGTTTTCGGACGGTCTGGTTCAGCCTTGCTTGGTATACCAGTCCGCATTAATCGGCGTGAAGTGAGCCCACTTCTCCGGCAAATCTTCCAAAGCAAAAATCGCCGTCACCGGACAGACCGGGACGCAGGCGCCGCAGTCGATGCACTCGACGGGACTGATGTAAAGTTGCGGCTCGGACTCGAATTTGGGTTCATCTTTCCGCGGGTGGATGCAATCGACCGGGCAAACGTCGACGCATGCGGTGTCCTTGGTTCCGATACACGGCTCAGCGATTACGTACGCCATCGTGACTCTCCTTCGAGGGATATCTAGTGCTAAATAAAACAAGAACCGGCCAACATTTGCATGGAAAGTATCGGTTTATATCACCAAACCGGCACAGGCACAAGCCGGTTTCTCCTCGAAAAAAGTATATCACGTCCCGATTGAAGTGGGCCTGCCGCACGCCTCGCACCCTGGATTGGTTGCGCGGCAAGTCGTTGGAGATGCGCGACCGCGATGCCGCTCAGACGCCGCCCGGACTCCACAAAATGATTAAGATTTTCGTGCGCTGATATCGGCGCGAATGACTTTCAAGTATTGGGCGGCGGACGCGATGGCCTGTTCGGCATCGTGATGGGACACAAAGCCTGTATCGTCGTAAAGGGCCGTATTTCGCTTCCGGCGGAGCCGGTCGAAAACCGTGATCAAGCCGGCATATTTTTTGTCGATCCGCGCCCGGACGAATTCGATGATCGCGATATGATGGCCAAGCTGGCTTCTTGCACGGAAACCATGACTGAACATAAATCCCAGCGAAGCCTTTAGCATCGCTTCATAGGCTTGCTGGAGGCAGGCCTCTTCATCAAAAGCAAGAATCTTTTGGGCCGAACTGAGCTTTTTCTCGGCGCTCACGAGGAAGCGTTCAATTTGCGCCCAGTCTGTTTGGTGCGGCCTGAGTTTTTTCATGCGGGTCCCAGGAGCGTGACCCGTTTATTTTGCCAGACGTTTTCCAGGAAGGCGTCCTTTCGAGCGCGGCGGGCTTCAAACTCTTTCGGCGTCAGGATCGTGTAATTGATTTCGCGTCCGAGATGGCGCTCCAGTTTTCGCACGGCTTCCGCCAGGATTTCCTCACGGGGGGCCCCGATCAGGAGCACATCGACGTCACTGGCCATATCCTGCTGGTTGCTCGCAAACGAACCATACAAATATGCTTCGCGCAATCCTTCAATCTTCTTGAGGGATTGTGCAATCAGGGGCACGGCGCCAATTGTTTTCGTTACGATACCACGCACCTCATCAATCAGAGCGTACTCGCTGTTGAGCTGAAAATACTTCTGGCGGCCGCTCACTTCCGAACGAAATAAGCCCTCGGCCTCCAGACGCCCCAACTCCTTCGATAGATTGGATGGATCAATACTCAGCCGCTCCGCCAAGTCCCGCAGATGGTGCCGAGCCTTGGGATTGGTGAAGTAAAAAGCCAGCAGCCGCTGGCGCGCCTTGGAACGCAGATCGAACATGTAGTATTATCATACCACAAATGTGGTATTTTTAAACCACATTCTAGAGGGCATTGTGGGACATCAGAACCGCAGCTCCCTGCAGCTTTCCGCTTCGGAGTTGATTTAATGCCTCGTTGGCCTGTTCGAGCGCGAACGGCTGGGTAGTTGTGCGCACCGGAACTTTTGGCGCGATTTCCATGAATTCCGCGGCGTCCTTGCGCGTCAAGTTCGCAACCGAACAGACGGATCTTTCTCCCCACAGCAAATCATAGGAAAACGAGGGGATGTCGCTCATGTGGATGCCGCCGCAAACCACCGTCCCGCCCTTGCGGACGGCGGCCAACGCGGCGGGCACCAGCGCGCCGACGGGCGCAAAAATGATCGCGGCGTCCAGTTCATCGGGCGGACGTTCGTCCGATGCTCCTGCCCAGGTTGCGCCCTGCTCTTTCGCAAATCGCTGCGCCTCTTCATCGCCGGGGCGCGTGAAGGCGTACACGCTGCGGCCCTGGTGCCGGGCCACCTGCGTAACGATGTGGGCAGCGGCGCCGAAGCCGTAGATGCCCAGTCGTTTTGCGTCGCCCGCGCGCACCAGCGAACGGTATCCGATCAAGCCCGCGCAGAGCAGCGGCGCCGCCCCGGCGTCCGAATAGGATTCGGGAATCAGGACACAGTAGCGTTCGTCGGCCACGGTGAATTCGGCGTAGCCTCCGTCGAGCGTGTAGCCGGTGAAGCGGGCATTCGGGCACAAATTCTCCTGGCCCGCGCGGCAATAGGAGCATTCGCCGCACGTCCAGCCGAGCCAAGGAACGCCGACGCGTTGCCCGATAGAGAGCAGGGTCGCTTGCTCTCCGACGCGCGTTACGCGTCCCACAATTTCGTGGCCAAGAATGAGAGGAAGTTTCGGATTCGGCAATTCGCCGTCCATGACGTGCAGATCGGTGCGGCAGACGGCGCAGGCCAGCACTTGGAGTTGAACCTGGCGGCCTTTGGGTTCCGACACAGGACAGTTGCGAAGAGTAAGAGGCTTGCCCGGTTGTTCGAGAATCATCGCGCGCATGGATTTATTTTGGCTGATTGTGATTCGGCAAGTCCAGTGGCGCAGGCTTCAGCCTGCGGGGTTTAGTCCTTGCAAGGACGAACCCCCACAGACTGAAGCCTGCCCCACCAAAGCCTGTCGGCCCTGCAAGATGGCTGAAGAGAAACAATACCTAAACGGGGGGGTTGTTACGCCGAAATAAATTCCGCGCGAAGAAGACCAAATTCGCGGGGCGCTCCGCGAGCCGCCGCATCAAATACGGGAACCAATCCTTGCCGAACGGAATATACACGCGGACGCGATAGCCCTGCCGCACCAGGCGGGTCTGCAAGTCTGTCCGGATTCCGTAGAGCATCTGAAATTCAAACTTGTCTTTCGTGATGTTCTGCTCGGCGGCGAAGCGGATGGCGGCTTCAATCATCTTCGGGTCGTGCGTGGCCAGGGCATGGTAAGTTCCGCTCGGGAGCAGGATCTTCATCAGCTTGATGAAATTTGCATCGACATCTTTCTTGTGGCGAAACGCAATCCGCGAGGGCTCTTTGTATGCCCCTTTGACCAGGCGAATCCGGCAGCCGATGCCCAGCAATTCGCGAATATCCTCTTCGCTGCGGTAGAGATATGCCTGAATGACGGTCCCCACGGCGGGCGATTCCGCGTGGGCCTGCCTGACCATGCGCAGCGTGCGGTCCGTATAGGCGGAGCCTTCCATATCCACGCGCACGAAATTTCCCAGCTCCTCCGCGCGGCGCGCGACGGTGCGCAACTGCTCGGCGCAGAATTCCCCGCCGAGATCGAGGCCGAGATGCGTTAGCTTCAGCGAGACATTTCCCTCGATGCCCTGCGCCGCGATCCGGTCGAGCGCTTCCTCGTAGGAGGCGCGCGCGCGTTCCGCATCCTCGCGCGTGACCACGTTTTCGCCGAGGTGATCCAGGCTCACCGTCATCCCCGCTTTGTTGCAGGCGCGCGCCGCTTCGATGGCGGGCGCCAGTTCCTCGCCGGGGACAAACCGGCGCGCCATGAGCCGCGTGGCGCCATGGGAAGTAATCCAGCGGCGAAGCCGGGAGCTTTTGGCCAGTGCGAGCAGCAGGGCGCGTAACATGGGAGTCGTGCCGGCAACGCCGTAAAATGAAGAGCGATTTCAGCGGTCCGGATGGGCCTCAAGAAATTTTTCGGCGTCGATCGCGGCCATGCAGCCCGAGCCGGCTGCGGTCACGGCCTGCTTGTAGTGATGGTCCTGCACATCGCCGGCGGCAAACACGCCGGGAATCTTGGTCTGGCTGCCGTGATGCGTGAGGAGGTAACCGTTCTCGTCCATGTCGAGCTTGCCGCGAAAGACCTTGGTATTGGGCACGTGGCCGATGGCGATAAACACGCCTTCCACGTCCAGCTTCGAAGTTTGATTGGTTTCGGTGTTGCGCAGCGTCATATATTCCACGCCGCCCTTCGAGACATCCGAAATGTCTTCAACGACCACGGGGGTGACAAATTGAATTTTTTCATTGGCGCGCGCGCGATCCACCATGATTTTTGACGCGCGAAATTCCTTCCGCCGGTGCACCAGGTACACTTTGCTGGCGAATCGCGAAAGAAAATTGGCTTCCTCCATCGCCGAGTCGCCGCCGCCGACGACCGCGATATCCTTGCCGCGGAAAAAATAGCCGTCGCAAGTCGCGCATGTGGAGACGCCGTAGCCGATCAGTTTGCGCTCGGACTCGAGGCCCATGAGGCGCGCCGTCGCGCCCGCGGCGATGATCAGCGAAAGGGTCTCATATGTGTCATTGCCCGCCGTAATTTTGAACGGCCGCTTGCTCAAATCGACGTCGGTGATCGCGCCGGACTTGAATTCCGCGCCGAAACGCTGCGCCTGCTTGCGCATGTTTTCAATCAAATCCGGGCCGAGAATGCCGTCGGGAAATCCGGGGAAATTCTCAACCATCGTGGTGAGCGAGAGCTGCCCGCCCGGCTCGAAGCCATCGATGACGATCGGTTTCAGGTTGGCGCGCCCGGCATAGATGGCGGCCGTCAGTCCGGCGCAGCCGCTTCCGATGATAATGACGTTGTTCAAGTGGTATTCTCCCTGCCTGCCATTGGATTCGCCAGCACGACGCCGCGATGCAGCCCGCGAAGGACGAAAGTTTAGCATCCCGGCGCGCGAGCGCGCTTCGATAAAATCGCGGCGCGCTCTTTTCGCGGGATGGCGCATCAGTTTCCGCTTGTTGTAGGACAGCCACTCTTGGCTGTCCCGTTCAGTCCTCCCAGAGTGAAAGTGGACAGCCAGGAGTGGCTGTCCTACATCTTGCGGCAACGCTGGCCTCCCCGCCCGGAATGGGCGATAATGCCAGCGCATTTTGGCATCCACAGGAGGTGGTCTTGAGCCGCGCACCAGGCATATATGCCGTGTTCGATACTTCGCAGGGGACGATCGTCGTCCGCCTGTTCGAAAAGGAAGCGCCGCAGACCGTCGGCAATTTCGTCGGCCTCGCGGAAGGCACCAAGGAATTCAAGGACCCGAAGACCGGGCAAAAAGTGAAGCGTCCATTTTACGACGGCCTCGTTTTTCATCGCGTGATTCCACAATTCATGATTCAGGGAGGATGCCCGCTCGGAACGGGGACCGGCGACCCCGGCTATCGCTTCGGCGATGAATTTCATGCGTCCCTCAAGCACGACAAGCCGGGAAAGCTCTCGATGGCCAACGCCGGACCGGGCACAAACGGAAGCCAGTTTTTCATCACCGTGGCGCCGACGCCCTGGCTCGATAACAAGCACACCATATTTGGCGAAGTTGTTGAAGGAATGGACATCGCTACCAAAATTTCGGAAGTGCCGCGCGGAGCAAACGACAAGCCAAAGCAAGCCGTCGAATTGAAATCCGTGCGGATCGAACGGGCCTGATCGGTCCGAACCTGTATGCTAAGCCCGGCCAATTTGTTCCGGATGATGACCGAGTTCATTTTCATTCTGCTCGGCGGCTTTCTGGTTTGGCTTGGATTGAACAACCGGTTTCTTAATCCTCCGAACTTCAATCCGCGCAGCCCTGGGTGGCTCGGCCTCGGAGCGATTCTCATTTACTGGGGCGCGCGGTCATGGGTGAAAACCTCGCGCGCGGCGCGAACCTCGAGTCGCACCGTCGCGCGCGTGGGCGGCGCTTCGCTGGTCCTCGTGGGAATCATGATGGTCAATCTTGCCGTTCTCGAATTTCGCTGGGTGGGGATCGTTCTGGCGGCAGCCGGAGCGGTCCTGGCTCTGCGCGGCTTCCTGGCAGCCGTGCTGTCTCTTCGCTCGGATTAGTCTTCGTTGTCGCTTTTGCTGAAGCTAGTGAGAGGAGGCTGTGATGATCAAGGAATTCAAGGAATTCGCGATGCGGGGGAATGTGCTCGATATGGCCGTCGGAATCATTATCGGCGCGGCGTTCGGGCAAATCGTCAACTCGTTTGTGCAGGATATTTTGATGCCGCCGATCGGGCGGCTCCTCGGCCACGTGGATTTTTCCAATCTTTTTGTGAGCCTGTCCGGCGCGCATTACGACACGATCGCGGCGGCCAAGGCGGCGGGTGCCGCGACGCTCAACTACGGCCTCTTCCTGAACACCGTCATCAATTTTCTGATCGTGGCGTTTGCGGTATTCCTGCTGGTGCGCCAGGTCAATCGCTTCGCGCCGAAGCCGGCGCCCGCAGCCGCGCCAGCCACGCGCGATTGCCCCTATTGCCTGAGCGCCGTGCCGGCCAAGGCGACAAAATGCTTGCACTGCACGTCTGAACTTCGGCCCGCCTGAACGCAGAGCGAGCAAATGTTATTGAGAGTTTTGCGCGCCGAGTTCGCACCGGTCGCAAGTCACCAGCCACTCGCCTATATGTTGGCTCAATTCCCATTTTCGTTATTTCTGTGCGCGACTTTGTTCCGATTGATGTGCTCTTTCAGGCGGGCGGCGACATCGGCTTCCTTGTGGATTCATTGACGCCCTTGGTGTTCTCCCGCCAGAAAAAGAGCGTGACCAGGACGGCGAAAAACGCCGCAGTCGAATTCTCGGATAGCACGATGCCTGCGTGAAGGTAAGCAAACAACTCGTTAGGCTGGCCGGCCAGGTATCGTCCTGCGGAAACGGCGCTGATCGGGCCCGCGAGAACGTAGTCGAACATGAGCGCCGAAACGGAGAATTTCGCCAGCGTTCCCCCCAGCGCTTCTTTGACCACGGGGTACACGCCTCCTCTCACGAACATGCTGCGGCCTTCGACGTACACGGCGGCACGCAGCAGGAAAAGAACATCACGCCGAGGATGAACCAGGGCGCCGCTCATTGACTGTCACTGTGTTCCAGGAAACGGAGTATACTCCCGACAGGAAGGCCGGTCGGGTGATCTCATGTCCAAACGCGCCAACGCACGCTGGCGGATTGCAAGTGGAAACCGCCTAAGTCAGCCGGCCCTACCGGCAACTATTGAATTTTACCGTCCTCCCTTGAACTTAGTCTCACTCCTTAGGGGGCTTTACGCGCGGGTTGCTCGTAAGCTCCGGGTCGATCCTTCCTACGTCAGCCGTGTCGCCCGCGGGGAACGCCAATCGGCGCGCGTTGAAAAAGCTATTCAACGCGAGTTACGCGGCATCGTGCAACTTCTCAGCAAAATGCATCGCGCTCACCGCCGGACATTTCCTCGTTAGTTATTTTACCTCTGTGATCAACATCACGTTGGTTCGTGCCTTTGCGCACATCCGTATGTGTTCGTCCTGCTCATGATGAGTCCGAAGGGAGAGCAGGACGATGGCAAAACGCGGTCAAACTTCGCGGCAAGCGAGTGGGGGGGAGACGAGCACGCAGACAAAGAGCCGCTCCAGCCAGGCGGCAACCGACTTTAGCGGGGCACAGCTGCATGATGGCTCACCGGTGTCGGAAGACGAAGAAAGTCACCGCAAAAAAATGACGCCGATTGAGCTGATTTTTCTGAAAGAAGTTGGGCGCGAAATGGAGCCGGAGGCGCGTGAAATTTTACTTGGCATTCATAGGACGCGAAGGAAGTCCCGGGCAGGCCGCCGGCATTGGCCATCCAGCCGGAACAGATGATTGGCTGAACCAAAGATCGAAGATCGGACGGCGGGCTAGTGTCCTGAGCGGCCCGGCATATTCTGTGGAATCTCGGCGATCGTTTTGCCGATCGACTCGAGATAGCTTCGGGTATAGTCTTCAAGCCCCTTCGAAAACTCGCGGGAAACCTCGGTGGCTTTTTCCTGCAGAATCCTGGTCATTTGGCTTCCGACGGAGCCTAGGAGCGATTCCGCATTGGCCCGCGCCGCTTTTTCAAAGCTTTGATAGAGATTCCGCAGGGCATCGTTGGCCTTGGCGGCAACGACAGCGGAATTCTTATCCAGCTCCTCCTGGGTCTTCGCCAAACTTGCGTTAGCGTGAAATTCAAGCTGGTTTTCAAGCCCCGCATAAATCGCCTCGGATTCCTTCTTGAATGCGGCTTCGGTTATCTCCAGTTTCTGAAGGGAATCTTTCGCTTCCACGAGCATGGGCGCAAGCTGGTCGCGAAGGCGCAATACGAAGCGGTCCACCGCTTCCGTGCGCGTTGTTTCCATGTTGCGTTGCACGCGCTCGATGGTGCCGGCGGCCATGCCGTCGAGGCGCTGGCCCACTTCTTTTCCTTGCATCAGCAGGTGCTGCCTGGCGCTCTCCATGTCTTGCTGAACTTTTTTCATCCACTGCGCGTAGTTGTTCCGCGCTCCCGCCTCGTGCGCTTCGCTCAACTCCTTCATGGCCTGGCGCACGACCGCTTCCTTGGAGGCCGACATCGCGGACTGGATGGCCTTGACCGCCTCTTCCCGGAATTGCGCGCGAAACTCTTCCAGCAACCGGCTCTTCTCCTCGACAATAGCAGCGGCCGCTGCTTCCGATGCCATGGTCTGAATCTGTTGCCCTAGCCCGACCATCAGTTGCGCAAGCGGGGCGATTGAAGACGAAGCGGCCTGGCCCCTTTCGAGTTGGGCGGAGCGATTCGATGCAGTCTCAGGCGCCGTAATCCCTGGTTGCTCTTTGCGCGTTACTACTTTCAACTCTCGCCCAGTGGCAGCAGCCTCAACCGCTTCCGGGATCTGAAGTGGAAACCAATCGGCCGGCGGCGATGCGACTCCCCAGACATTCCCGGCGATCTCCAGCTCCACGGCGATCTGGAAAGACCGCTCCTTGGCCCCGACTTTTTGCGCCCATTTCACGCGCGCCTTGCTCGAGCATCCCGCCGAGCCGCCATTCGGCACCTGGATATCCAGGTACACGGTTTCACCCTGAATAACCTCGTGCTTGGATTGGTAGGTGCAGCCGTGGCAACTGATCGACAGTGTGGAAACCTGCTCCTGATAGGGTTCCCGCAACGCCCCTACGCCTTGTACGACGAGCGGAATGGCTTGTTCGATGCGGGTGCTGCGACGCTTGTGCGCTTGTATGAATTGATAGGATGACACCAGATCCTCCGGAGGGGGCTGAAACAAAATAGTACGTGAGAATGAAGCGCGAGGTCCGCGCAAGAGGAGAACTGTGTAGCCGAGGAGTTACCACCCCAAGCTATGTATTCACACTTAGACTTACTGGTCGGGGTTTGACCGGTATTCGCGGGCGCAATCCTGGCAGGGGCAAATGGTTCGCAAGTAATCAAAGCTGAAGATTCCCGCCGCGTGGCCGTCGTTAAAATCAATCTGCAAGGCGTAGTTGCCGACCGCGTGCGCCGACTTCGCGGTGAGTTTTGGCTTGAACATGGGGAGCAGCGGCGAACTCAGCGCCGGGGCAGCGGCTGCGAGCGGGGCATGTTCCTTTTTCAATTGCATGTCCTTTTCCTGCCCCTGCGCCTTTTTCATCCGCTCGTCGTTGCACATCGCGCACGGGCATTCCTCGCGCAGATAGGCGAAACCGTAGTGGCTGGCGTGGCCGTCGGCCCAGGTGATGTCGACTCCCGCGCCGGTCGACACGTGCACTTTCACGCTGGCCGGTTTTCTTCGCGCATCGAGGGGAATGGGCATGGCGCGGCTGCGTTACTCCTTGGCCAGCGAGGGGGCGCTGATCCGGGCCAAGCGGCCGTGTTCCAGTTCCACGCGCCGGTCGGCCAGATTTCCGATGGCCTGCGAATGGGTCACGACAAGAATGGTATGCCCGGCGTCATGCAGCTCGTGCAGCAGTTTCAGGACTACGGCCTCGTTCGCTTCATCGAGATTGCCGGTGGGCTCGTCGGCCAGAATCAGTTTCGGCTGATTGATCAGCGCCCGGGCGATGGCGACGCGCTGCTGCTCGCCGCCGGAAAGCTCCGCGGGGACGTGTTGCAAACGGTCACTGAGGCCCACGCGGCACAGGGCTTCCGCGGCGTCTTTTTCATCCGTGATGCTGTGAAAATATTGGGCCAGCATCACGTTCTCCAAGGCCGTGAGGTAGGGAATCAGATGAAATTGCTGAAACACAAAGCCGATTTTATCGGCGCGGTAGCGCGTCAATTCGCGTTCGCCCAGGCTGCCGATTTCCAGGCCGTCGACGACGACTCGGCCCGCGCTTGGATGATCGAGGCCGCCGAGAATGTTGATGAGCGTCGTCTTGCCGGAGCCGGAAGGCCCCATGATGGCGATCCACTCGCCCGCTTCCACCTCGAAACTCACGTGGTCGAGCGCGCGGACTTCGCCGAAGCGTTTTTCGAGCTGGTCGACCTGGACGAGCGGCGCCATCATTCTCCTCGCAGAATCTCGGCGGGGCGCACGCGCCCGAGCAGGCGCAGGGGAAAAGCTCCGGCCAGCGCCACGCCGATTGTCAACGCGACCGTGATGGGCAAAACCTCAAACCGCGCCGAAATGACGACGCCGAAGATGCGCTCGCCAATCCATCGCGCGAGGACAACGCCAATCAGAAAACCAAGCAGGCCGCCCACCGCGCCAAGCATGCCTGCTTCGGCAAGAAACAAACGCATGATCCGCTGGACCGTTCCGCCGAGCGCCTTCATCAGGCCAACGTCCTGCCGGCGCTCCATCGCCAGCGCCGCCATCGACGCAAGGACTCCGAGCATCGACAGAACCAAAATCAGCGCGATGGTCCAGAATATCAAACCCTGAATTCGTCCCAAAATCGTCCCTTCGGCAGCGGCGATTTGTCGCACAGGCCGCACATCGAGGCCGGACAAGTTGTCCGCGAGCTTGCGCGTGACTCCCTCGATTTCCGCAGGCGTTCCGGAAACGCTCAATTGCACAAGGCTCACGCGGCCGGAAAGTCCCGCGAGGGCCTGCGCGGAATCGAGGTTCGTGAGGATTTGATTATCTTCGGCGCCGCCGGTTGTAACAATGCCCGCGACCGTGAGGGAAATGTTTCGATCGCCGGAACGCAACTGCACCGCACTGCCCGGCGCGAGTCCAAGCTGGCGTGCGGCGGTAAAACCGACGAGGCAATGCTCGTGGTCATCGCGAGAAGACACCCAGCCGCCCTCGAGCTTCCACCAGGAATTCATTTTGGCCACCTGGTCAAACCAAGTGCCCGCGAGAATGACCGGTTGAGTGCCGGAATTTGCCGCCACGTAAAGATAGGGTGCTGTTGCGACAATCTGCGGGACGCGCAGTGCGGCGATGCGATCCAGAACGGCGGCGTCGGCGAGCGCGGCTTCGCTGCCGCCGGCCGGCGGAGCGATCACGACATTCGCGCCCAGCGTGCGGAATTCCTGCGTCAGTTTCCGCTCCGCATCCAGATTGACGTTGAGCAGCGCGGAACAGACCGCTGCCCCGCTCGTGAGCGCAATCAGAGCCACGGCCAGCCGTCCCCGGCTGGCACCGAGCAATTTCCATAAAATTCGCAGGAACATCGAGCGGCTGGACACGTCCTCACTCTCCCCGCAACACGGGAGCGGGATCGACGCGCGAGGCACGCCCAAGCGGCAGGAGACTCCCCAGCAGCGCTACCACCGCCGCGAGGACCAGGACAATCGGAAGCAGTATCCAGCGAAGCTCGGGAGCGACGCCAAAAATTCCAATGCCGAGAGCGCGAGCCAGCACAATTCCCAGCGCGTATCCCAGAACGCCGCCGACGAGGGCTAGAAACAATTGCTCGGCAACGAAAAACGAGCTGACGGCGCGGCGGCTCGCGCCGAGCGCCTTCATCAACCCAATTTCCGAGCGCCGTTCGAGCACCGTCGTCGCGGAAGTTGCGCCCACCGCGAGGGCCGCAGCAAATAATGCGGCGATCGTCACGATCCACATCAGGCCGCTGACGCGCGTCAGAATCCGTCCCTCGCCTTCGGCGACTTGCCGGATCGCTCGCACTTCGACGCCGGGTAGTTGTTGCTGAATCTGGTGCGAGATCGAGGAGATGTACGGGCTGCAATACCAGCGGTCGTATTCCACCGGCGTCATCGTGGCGGGGTCGCGCTCGGAGAAAGCGTCCGCCGGTTTCGTCAGCGCGCTCACCAGCAGGCGCCGGTACTCGCCGGGCCTGTTCGCCAGATCCTGCGCGATTGCCAAAGGCGCGAGGATAGAGTTGTCCTCGCGGCCTCCGGTGGAAACGATTCCCGTGATCGTAAGCGTGTGCGAGTGGCCGGCTGCATCGATTTTTAATTTGCTTCCGGCATGCAAATTCAATCGCTGCGCGAGTGCCATCCCTGCCACACCTTCTTCGGAGGCATCAGAAAACCATCGGCCGTCGACATGCCAGTAGGGATCGGTGGCCGAAATTCCCGTCGTGAACGCGCTGCCGTCGGGAACTTTGACGGAGTGGCTGTACCATGTGCCAATCAATTCCCCGCTCGAATTCTCTTGCGAACCGGCGGACGCGATCGCCACGGGAACATCGAGAAACGGAGCAAATCCCATCACGTTGTTGCGCCAGAAAATTGTTTTCAATTTGCCGAGATCGGCTTCGGGCAAGTACGCGCCGGCGTCGACAGGCCGGTAATCGACTCCGCCAATTTCCAGCGGCAGTGTGTCCGATGCGGGCGTGACCAGCATATTCGCGCCGAGGGAACGGAATTCCCGCGCCAGGCGGTCTCCCACGTCGAGAGCCACTTCCAGCGTGGCGGTCGCGACCGCCATGCCCAGCGCCAGCGCCGCCGCCGTGAGCATTTTGCGGCGCGGCTTTCGCGTGAATGAATCGCTGACGATTCGAAGAAACATAGTCCGTCGTCTCTCGAAGCTATCTCACAGAAAATCTTTGTGGGCGCCACTTCACAGGCCGCGGAAAAAATCCTTTTTGTCATCCCGAGCGAAGCGAGGGATCTGCTTTTCTTCGCCAAACCCAAGAAAAAGCAGATTCCTCGGGCAAACCCCGCCCTTCGGAATGACACGTTGCGTTTTTTTCCGCAGCCAATTCAGCCGCGACGTTCAGCGGCCTGAAAACGCCGAGCCTTAGCCCCTGATGTCCGAACGACGCCGGCTCGTTGCCGGCTTACGAGGCGGTTTTAATTATTGAGAGACCCGGCTCCTGGCTTCGGCCAGTTTCGAGACGTTCGATCACCAGCGCGCCGCTGTCCAGGCGCGAAGGAACGCCGACGGGATTGCATCCGCCCGCTTCCCCGATCGTCGGTATGTAAATGGCGGAGGCGCAATTGCGGCACACCACGTTCGAACCATCCTGGCGATATCCGGCGGTGCCGCAAATCAGGCAGGCATCGAGCGCGGTGCCCCAGCTTCCGTTCGGCTTTCGAATGACGAGAAAGCGCAGGCTCGTTCCGCTCGCGTCCACGCTGTAAATGTGAAGATTCGCATCGCTGATCTCGGACAGGGGTATGCGCACCGCCCCGTTATCCGACTGGATCGATTTAGCCTCGGTCGTGGCGGTCACGCGCGTGTACGCGAATTCGGCGGCCAGAATCAGGATGACGGCTGTGCAGGTGAACGCCGAGGCGAACGCCCAGCGGCGCTGTTTGCGGCGTTCCCATTCGATTCGCCGGCGTTCCGCGGCGTCGGGCACGGTCTCCGTCGCCCGGCCGCGTGCGGCCATCCATTCGCGCAGGACCAGAAGCGCCGCCGCGCCGAGAATCACGGTGAAAAAGAAAAACTCGTTGCGAACGATGGGACCGACGTAGGCCATCTCCACACGGCTGGATGGCAGCCACATGGCTTCGCTCAGTTCGTGAACACCAGTCAACGCCAACTGCACGGCGACGATAATGAGAATCGTGCTGGTCGCGGAAAAAAATCTGCCGAGGGAAATTTTCAGCGTCCCCTGGAAGAAGAAGACTCCCACGGCGACCGCGACGGCCAGTCCCAGAATCGTTCCGATCCAAACGGCAAGTCCTTCCGTGGAAAGTTCCACCGCCCGCAAAATCAGGGCCAGCTCGGCGCCCTCGCGAACCACCATGAGGAAAACGAATGTGGCCAGGCCGATCCCCGCTGAGAACTCGGACTTCGCCGCGTGTTTTTCGACGCGTTTTTCGATTTCCGTTTTCAGATGCCGCGCCACGCGGTTCATCCAGATGATCATGGTGACCACGAAAACGGCCGCGAGCAGGAGCAGCAACCCCTCGAAGCCGTCTTCGCTGACCTTCCAGCGCTCGAGCGCGATGGCCACCGCAAGGCTGGAAGCTACCGCGGCGAGGACGCCTCCCCACACCCATCGCGCTAGATTTGAGCGCCCGGTGCGGTTCAGATACACGAGCACGATGCCGACGACCAGGGCGGCCTCGACACCTTCACGAAGAGCAATGAGGAAAGCAGAGAGCAAAAAGCAGTCCTTAACGGTGCGTTGCCGGCCTCACGCTTCACATAGACCGTTCCGTTCAAAGGCGAAGCCTGCACCCGAAATGGGGCCCAGAAAGGGACCCCGTCTAGTTGCAACTGATTCGCAACTGGAAATACTAGTGTACACGGCCCATCCGCTCCGGGTCAAGGTTGCCTATCTCAAATTTCAGATCTCAAATTTGAAATTTCAAACGCCTTGTGCGTCCCCGGACGGTAGAATATGAATCTACATGATTCTAGTCATGATTCAGCCCCGGTGTCACCCCGCAAATCGCACCCTAAGGGACCAATGGATTATGGTCGCGAGGCGCTTCGTGACGGTCACATTTGCGGGATTGCTCATCGTGGCTCCGGTTCTGCCGCAATCCCCGGGTGCCGCGTCAAACGCCGCCGCTCCCGCACAGACCAAGCCGCCATCCACGCCCGTGCCGCAACCGGATAAGGGCCGCGCCAAAAACGCCTACCAGGCGGGGCGCCGCGCGGAACAATCCGGCGACTGGAAAGCGGAATTCGCCGCCTACACCGAAGCGGCCACGTACGATCCATCCAACCGGGAATATGCCATGCTGAGGGAGCACGCCCGGTTTCAAGTCATTCAATCGCTCGTCGATAGCGCGGAACGTCAGGCCATTGCCGGAAACATTCCCGGGGCGCGCGCGCTGCTGACCCAGGCGCTGGAGATTGACCCGAACTACGTCGTGGCGCAGGAGCGCCTGGCGGAATTGACGCCGAGTCCCGCTGAAATTGAATTGGAAAAAAGCCCGCGTCTCGCCGGATTGCCCCGCTTGATTCTCAAACCCGGAACTCAGGCCTTCGACTATCGCGGCACGACCCGAGGCGCGTACGAGGAAATCGGCAAACAATTCGGCGTGAAGATGGTGTTTGACGGCGATCTGCCCGATCGCGCGGTCCGGTTCCAGGTCCCCACGCTGGATTTCGACACGGCCGTGATGGTCCTATCGCGCCAGACCAAGACGTTCACGCGCGTTGTGGATGCGCATACGATGTTTGTCACCGAAGACACCCCGCAAAAAGAGAGGGAGTACACGCTCGAAGTGGAAAAGGAATTTCTGCTCCCGGCGGCGGTCTCCACGGACGAGATGAACGAAGCGGTGCGGATGATTCGCGAGATGACCGGCATCTCCCGAACGCAGCTGAATACGGCGACGCGCACCCTCACCGTGCGCAGTACCGAGCAAAACGTGGCGCTCGCGCAAAAGCTTCTCGAACAGATCGAACAGCCCCACGGCGAATTAATGCTGGATATCGATATCCTGGAACTGGACCGCACCACCGCAAATCAACTGGGAATCACGCCGCCCACCTCCTCGAGCGCATTCATGCTTACGTTGCCCGCAATTCAGCAGCTCCAGGCGTCGCAGAATAACGGTACTCTCATTCAAACTCTGCAAAGTATTTTCGGGAGCAGCGCCGTGAGCTCGGCGACGGGCTCCGCGCTTCCCGCATTGATCGCATTCGGCGGAGGAAAAACTATTTTTCTCGCCACCATGCCCAGCGTCAACGCGAATTTCGGCGCGGCCCTTAGCACGGTCCAAAGCGCCCAGCGGATTTTGCTGCGCGCGCAGGACGGAAAACCCGCGACGTTTTTTGTGGGCGACCGTTATCCCATCGATCTGGGATTGCTTTCCGCGGATTCGGCCACGCCCAACGCGGCGATTGCCGCAGCGCTTCTTTCCGGTGCGACGCTTCCCCAGGAGAGCTACGCCACGGGCAACGGCCCTGTCTCGGTTGCCATCGCGACATTCAACTCAAAAAATGGCGGTCATACCGACCTGGCGGTCGCGAACCAGACGGACGGGACGATTTCGATCTTGACCGGAAATGGCGACGGCACGTTTGTAGCGCCTCTGACTCCCTGCACCGCGCCGTCCTGCATTGCGCTTCCGGCGGTTACGACGGCCGGGGTCACTACCAATGTCAGCCCCTCGTCTATCGTCACGGGCGATTTTAACAATGACGGCTTCATGGACCTCGCCGTGACGGACGCGGCCAACAACCGAGTGATGATCCTGCTTGGCAACGGCGACGGAACATTTCAGCCGGCGGTATCCTATCCGACGGGGAACAAACCGGTCGCCCTCATCGCCCAGGATTTCGACGGTGACGGAGAACCTGATCTTGCCGCCGTCAATCAAACAGACGGGACGGTGACCATTCTCCTCGGCGACAAGGTCAACGGCGTGCAGAATGGAATTTTCGGGACGCCGCCCAATCAGACCGCCCCTCCGAGCGTGGGTGCGCTGCCGACGGCGATTGCGACCGGCCAATTCAATATCACGAATAATGCCAATGCGGATTTGGTGGTTACGAACAGTAATGACAATACTGCCTCTATCCTGCTCGGCAACGGCGACGGTACTTTTGCCGCGCAAAAGACCCTTGCTACCGGGGTCGCTCCGGCGGGCGTCACCACGGCGGATTTTAACAGTGACGGACACGCTGATCTGGCGGTGACCAACAAAACCGACGGCACCGTCTCGATCTTTCTGGGGAACGGCGACGGAACTTTTCTTGCTCCAACTATCCTTACCACCGGGGCCGGGCCGGCCGGAATTACCTCCGCAAACTTCGTCGGCGTACCCGCGGATCTCGCCGTCGCGGATGAATCGGCGCCCAATGTGGATCTCCTGATCGGAAATGGGGATGGAACATTCAACACTCCTATTTCCTTGCCCTCGGGGAATTCTCCTCTTGCGGTAGCGGCGGCGGACCTGATCGGCAGCGGTTCGATCGATCTCGTCACCGTGAACAACGCTTCCAACACCGTGACCGTCACGCTGAACACTTTGCAATCCTCGACGACAAATCCAACGTCGTCGCAAACCGCCTATCCCTCCGCCGAGTACGAGGATTTGGGATTGAAGATAAAGGCCACGCCGCGTCTTCATGACGATGATGAGGTCACCCTGCAGCTTCAGTTCGACATCAAGAGCCTTACGGGCACGGACATTAACGGGATCCCTATTTTGAGCAACCGCCAAATCGAACAGACGATTCGCCTGCGTGAAAACGAGACCTCGGTTATTTCTGGCCTCCTACAAACCAACCAAATAGGAAGCACTAGCGGTTTGCCCTGGACCTCGACAGTTCCGGGAATCGGCTTATTAACGGGCGAAGACACGACCAACATTCAACAAACGGAATTGGTCATCCTCGTCACGCCGCGCGCCTTGCGCTTGCCGCCGCACGATGTTCCGGCGGTCTATGCCGGACGGGGAGAGCCGGCCACGCCGCCGTTGGGGCCAGCTGTCGCCCCGCAGCCCGGGCCAGCCGGACCGCCCAATCCGAACCAGCCGCCGCAACCAGGCCGGCCGCCATTTTTCCCCGGAATCCAGCCCGGCCAGTCGCCCGGGACGGTTGTTCAGCCAGGGCAGCAGCCACAGCAGCAACCGAACCAACAACAGCAACAACCGCCACCTCAACAGCAATAATAGATCTGGATTCCAAAATTGGTGTGTGAACTTGAGGTTGAAACCCGGGAACGCCAATCTCCCGATTGGCGGTTTCCGCGACGCCAATCAGGAAATTGGCGTTCCCGGCATCGCCTCCATTGAGTATTTAGATGGGGTCGCGACGCCTGGTGTAGAGCAGCAGTTACGGAATTGGCCGGCGAAGGTACTATGCGTGCGGACGGGCCCACGGAAGAGTGGAATTGGCAAACGCAATTTTTCCGCGCAAGAGATGATACACATACGCGCCCAGGCAAAATTTTCCAAACAGGAGCGCCGCAAACGCGATTACCAGGAATGCTTCGAGTATCCAGGCCGCGATCATCCAGCCCGCCAGCAGCGCCGCCCCTGCCAGCAGCATGAAGGCTGCCGCCATGCCTTGCGCAAAGGCGCGCGGCGCAGGAGCGGGCGCGAGCAGAGGCCTCCTGCGGGGCGCGGCGATGGCGCGGTTGTAAAACATCTCGAAAGGATTCCACTGCGGAAACGCGACATTCCACCAGAGGATCGCGGAAAGCACGAAAAAGAAAACGGGAGATTGCAGGACAATGGCAACGACTACCAGCGGCCCCATAATTCTCGGCTGAAAATACAGTCCGGAAAAGTGCATGTCGCAAACAGAGTCCGCCTCTTCGACGAAGCCCTGCTGCTTCATGAAATTTCTTACCGTTGGGGAAATCATCTCACTTCCTTGGATGACGGAGCGGCCCAAAAGGGCTCTGATAAATCCGTCGCCTAACCTGCATGGGTGAATTGCCATGCCTTCGTGAGTGGCAGGCTCGGAAGTTTAACCGTTCTTAAAGCTATCCACGCGTGGCGGCATGTCTAGAAAGGCCTGCATCACGTGCCAGAAAAGTTCACGATTGAGCCCCAACGAAAGAGAATGCGCCAGCCCGGGCAGGATGATGAATTGCCGGTCCGAAACGGTCAGCTTGGTATAAAAATTAATGAGATCCACTTCGGTCGCGATTCCATCAAATTCGCCGCGCACGATCAGCAACGGAGATTTTATCTTAAGCGGATCGACGATCGGCAGGTTGGCCGTCATATCGAGATACGTTCCCGTCGGAATGTCATTGCCGAACTTCATTTCAGCGTCGGCGAGCGCTTCCCCGACAGCCGGGTCGGAAGTGCCGGGCTTGTCGCGCGTAAAAACGCTGCGAATCATATCTCGGTCGCGCGGGCGCCGGTTGTGCGTACGGTAAAACTCCACCTGCTTGGCCCGATCGGCCAGCGTGGGCGAACCCTCCCCGGTATAGGTAAACGCCGCAAGCACCAAGCGGTTAATGAGGTCAGGACGCTGCATGGCAAAGGCACCGGCGCGCAATGCGCCTGAGGACTCGCCAAAGACGTGGAACTTCTGCAGCCCTGTTTCACGAGCCACGACTTGAATCGCGGCTTTCAGATCTTCGACGCCGTCCGCGACATTGGAATTGCCCTCGGTCCGCGACGATTTTCCATAGCCTTCAAAGTCCATCGTCCAGACGTCATATCCGTACCTCGCAAACACGTTCATCATCGAATATTCGCCGCGCCCCGGAACGGTTACGTCGAACGTCGTGGAGGACATCGAGGAGCCATGCACGAGGAAAAGCACCGACAGGGGCGGCTTGCCGGCCTGCGGCGCGCCCACGCGTTTCCGAAACATGTAGAGCTTGACGTCGCCCTTCTGCGCCCAGTATTCCTTGCTCCATATTTTTTCGTTCCCCGCGCCGGATTTTTCCGACTGGCTGCCAGTGGGCTGAGCGAAGGCTTCGGCAGCCGTACGAGTAAGAGCAATCCCGCCGGCAATCGCAGGCGCCGCTCCCAACAGAAAATTTCGGCGAGACGCACGTGCCTTTAAGACGGACATCGCTACCTCCAGGAGGTTTCGGTCAAAATCGTGAGGCTACAATACTCTCTTCGAGATGATTTCTTCAATATCGGCGACGCGTTCACTGCTGGGTGGGCGGAAACGATCAGGCCAGGGGATGCCGCCAGCGCAGACCGGGAAACCTTGCGTAATCGCGGTCCGCGGTTATCCATTCCGCTCCGGATTCGATGGCCAGCGCAGCGAAAAATGCATCACTCACGAGATTGCCTTTAGCTCCCGCTGATTTGCACAATCGAGTAAAGATTTCCCAATGCTGTTCGCCCGGCGAAACAGGAATGCAAGCTGGGTTCTCTCGCAAGGAATTAACATATTCCAAAGCTTCATCAAGTTGAGTTGGGGCGCCGAAGATCTGAGGATGGGTTAGGATTCGAACAACACCGCTTAGGACCAAATTCGAGAGACCGATGATCGAATCGGACCGGAGAGTTTCCTCCAGCCATGCGCGAAATTTCAAATGATTGGGGGAATCCAAACGTTTTGCGTACACCAGGATGTTAACGTCGATTAGGATCATTGATGCCATCCATGATGTCTAGCAAAGCGGATGTGTCGTCAAGGTCCACTCCGGGCAGAAGTCCGCCGCTTCCTGATGCGACGATTTTGAAATCGCGCCGCGCCTTCTTGGAGCGCCGCTTGGCCAGCGCCTCGCGCAAAGCGTTGGCGATGATCTCCGTCAGCGTGGTGTCGGCGTCCAGCGCCGCCTTCTTGGCCTGCAGGATCAGGTCGTCAGGCAGATTGATGGTTGTCCTCATATGCTTAAGCATATCACAAATGGATTCCCACGTCATCCCTGGGATTCGGCCCTCCATCCGCTGTTTAGAGCGGGTTGCGCTGCCAGTTTGCGTAATTAATCGCCTGCACGGAGAATTTCGCTTCCTGAAGCCGAAACCCGAAGCTCAACAAGTGAACGAGCCCGCAGATGACGAGGGCGCTCTGGAACTCATGCTGCTGCATTCGCTTGATCCAGAGTTCTTCCCTCTTGGCGTGCACTTCCAGAATTTGCCAATTCGCAAAAGCCACCGTGGGCGGCGCTCCGATCATGTTCGGTTCGCTCGAGTTGGTGGGGATGCCGTATTCCATTCGCTCGGCTCTGGCAGGGTCGATATCCACGTAATGTCCGAAGGCCAGTTGTTCGAGCGCCATTTTTTCGGCAATCGTGGGCCCGAGCCCTGACGCCTCTTCAAAGATAAAATCCACCCCCTCTGAAATCATCAATTTGTTGAGCAGCGCAACATACATCGGGTCGTGCACGTTTCCGAGCCGCTTCTCCGCCCCCTGAACAACATGAAGCGTCGCCAGAACTGTGACACGTGGATTCATCTGTACTCTCTGGTTTATCGGATTCAGGCGCTTACGTGCAACAAAAAAACGGCCCGTCACGATTGCTCGCAACGGGCCGTGTGTTTCATTTGGCCTCTTACCGAGGCCCAAAAAATATCCTGGCAGCGACCTACGTTCCCACACAGTTACCCGTGCAGTATCATCGGCTCAGCGGGGCTTAACTTCCGTGTTCGGGATGGGAACGGGTGTGACCCCCGCGATATGGCCACCAGGAAAGCTGGAAGTTGGAGGTTGGAGGCTTGAGGTTGGAAAAATACAACCTCAAGCGGCTCCATCCAACTTTTAACAACTGAATAGGCTTTTGTTACTTGGGTTTTCTGCAAATCTGCCGACCAGAACTTTTGAGACTCTCAGCCGCCGTGGTGATTGAGCCCGCTGCGGTTTTCACCGGTCACGGGACACGGATCACGAGTCACGACATTTCTGACAGTTTGGGAAAGTTTTATGGTCAAGCCGAACGAGCGATTAGTACGGGTCAGCTACGTGCATTGCTGCACTTCCACCTCCCGCCTATCAAGGTCGTAGTCTTCGACCGCTCTTCTTAGACGGCCGCAGCCGTCTTGGGAGACCTTATCTCAAGGCAAGCTTCATGCTTAGATGCATTCAGCATTTATCTTTTCCGGACTTCGCTACCGAGCTATGCCACTGGCGTGACAACTCGTTCACAAGGGGTCCGTCCATCCCGGTCCTCTCGTACTAGGGACAGCTCCTCTCAAGTCTCCTGCGCCCACACCAGATAGGGACCGAACTGTCTCGCGACGTTCTGAACCCAGCTCACGTACCGCTTTAATAGGCGAACAGCCTAACCCTTGGGACCTTCTACAGCCCCAGGATGCGATGAGCCGACATCGAGGTGCCAAACCTAAGCGTCGATGTGAACTCTTGGCTTAGATCAGCCTGTTATCCCCGGCGTACCTTTTATCCGTTGAGCGATGACCCTTCCACGCGGGATCACCGGATCACTAGACCCAGCTTTCGCTTCTGCTTGACCTGTGTGTCTCGCAGTTAATCCGGCTTATGCTCTTGCACTCCACAGCGGGTTTCCAATCCGCTTGAGCCGAACTTTGGGCGCCTCCGTTACATTTTGGGAGGCGACCGCCCCAGTCAAACTACCCGTCTGGCTATGTCTCCCGACCCGTCTCGGGTCGCAGGTTAGAGCGACAGAACAATCAGGGTGGTATTTCACTGTTGCCTCCCCTCCAGCCGAAACCAGAGGATCAAAGGCTCCCACCTATGCTACGCAGATCGTCCCGTTACTCACAGCCAGAGTGCAGTAAAGGTGCACGGGGTCTTTCCGTCTAGGTGCGGGCATCCGGCGTCTTCACCGGAACCACAAATTCGCCGAGTCACTCGCCAAGACAGTCGCTCTATCGTTACACCATTCGTGCAGGTCGGAACTTACCCGACAAGGAATTTCGCTACCTTAGGACCGTTATAGTTACGGCCGCCGTTCACCGGGGCTTCAGTTCAGGCCTTCGTTCCCTTGCGGGAGCTGAGCCCTTGCTTTAACCTTCCGGCACCGGGCAGGTGTCACCCCCTATACGTCGTATTCGACTTAGCAGAGAGCTGTGTTTTTGTTAAACAGTCGCAGAGCGCGTTTCGCTGCGGCCGCTTCGGGCTATAAACCCTACAGCGGCACCCCTTCTCCCGAAGTTACGGGGTTAATGTGCCTAGTTCCTGAGCGAGTGTTCTCTCGAGCGCCTGTGGATATTGTCCTTGTCTACCTGTGTCGGTTTGTGGTACGGGCACCTAATGTTCTCCTTAGAGGTTTTTCCAGGCAGCGTGAAATCCAGGACTTTATGACCGTGTGGTCTCGTCGCATGTCTCACCGTTGAATGACCCCGTGGATTTGCCTGCGGGATCCGGCTTACACACACCAATCGGGACGTCCATCACCCGACTCCTGTATCCTTCTGCGTCACCCCATCGTGATAACGACCATTAGGTGGGACAGGAATGTTGACCTGTTGTCCATCAGCTACGCCTCTCGGCCTCACCTTAGGACCCGCCTAACCCTGAGCGGATTAACCTTCCTCAGGAAACCGTAGACTTTCGGCGACACGAGTTCTCATCGTGTTTATCGCTACTTATGCCGGCAGGGTCTCTTCCGTGGCGTTGAGTAGTCCTCTCGGTCTACCTTCAGACTCCACAGAATGCTCCCCTACCAAAACAACATGACCGTAGTCATATTGCATTCCTAAGCTTCGGTGACAGACTTGAGCCCCGTTGGATTGTCGGTGCATGATCGCTTGACCAGTGAGCTGTTACGCTTTCTTTAAAGGATGGCTGCTTCTAAGCCAACCTCCTGGCTGTCCGAGCGATCACACTTCCTTTCCCACTTAGTCTGTACTTAGGGACCTTAGCTGTAGATCTGGGTTCTTTCCCTCTCGACCACGAAGCTTATCCCTCGTAGTCTCACTCCCGTATATTTGTCCGCGGCATTCGCAGTTTGATTGGATTCGGTAACCTTGGTTGGTCCCTAGTCCATTCAGAGCTCTACCACCGCGGCAATTGATACGAGGCTGCCCCTAAAGGCATTTCGGGGAGAACGAGCTATCACGGAATTTGATTAGCCTTTCACCCCTACCCTCAGTTCATCGGAGCGATTTTCAACTCACAACCGTTCGGCCCTCCAGTGGCGTTTAAGCCACCTTCAGCCTGACCAAGGGTAGATCATCCCGCTTCGCGTCTATTGCCACATACTATTCGCCCTATTCGGACTCGCTTTCGCTACGGCTCGCTTGCGCTTAACCTCGCATGTGACAATAACTAGCCGGCTCATTAAGCAAGAGGCACGCCATTAGGCATTCAGCCGGGCGAACCCGGAGATAGCCCTTTGACTGCTTGTAAGCATACGGTTTCAGGTTCTATTTCACTCCCCTCGCAGGGGTGCTTTTCACCTTTCCCTCACGGTACTAGTTCACTATCGGTCGCCAGAGAGTATTTAGCCTTGGAGAGTGGTCTCCCCAGCTTCCCACGGGATTTCGCGTGTCCCGTGGTACTCAGGATATCCCTTCGAGTCCGGTAAGCTTTCGGTTACGTGGCTATCACACTCTGTGGCCCCGCTTTCCAGCAGGTTCACCTAGCCTCCGGATTGGTAACTCTACTCATGGGATCCTACAACCCCGCCGTGTAAACACGACGGTTTGGGCTCTTCCGATTTCGCTCGCCGCTACTTTCGGAATCTCTGTTAGATTTATTTTCCACCAGGTACTGAGATGGTTCACTTCCCTGGGTTGACTCGTACCAGCCTATGGATTCAGCCGGCCGTAACGTGAGTTCATCACGTTGGGTTTCCCCATTCGGACATCCCCGGGTCAAAGCCTGCTTGCGGCTCACCGAGGCTTTTCGCAGCTTGCCACGTCCTTCATCGTCTTCTGGCGCCAAGGCATCCACCGTACGCCCTTAGTAGCTTAACCATAAAACTTACCCAAGCCGTCACGCCCACCCCTCTTTAAAGGTGGCCGTCCCGGGTCGCTTGCCGGAGAGAGACCTCCGACTTGTTTCCCGAAGTGGCGTTGAGCAAGCTCGCCTTTCCACAATTTGCTCTGCTCGAGCAGAATTTGCAGATTTCGTATTGCGTCCAGGATTCGTGCGAATCCCAGCCGCAACACAAAATGCCAGCCTATTCAGTTGTCAAAGAACGTTGTGTCCTGAATTTCCGGACCGTCCCACTCCCGGTGGAACGTTCACCCCATTTACAAAGAGGCGAAACAATAAAAAACCCGGCGTCGAGCGCCGGGCCAAGCCGTCCGCAAATATGCGAACGGGTTCGCGCGATGCTCGACTAATTTGCTATCCTGAGTTCGTAATTGACCTCGCTTGCGAGAAGTCTCTCTAAACTCCGAACGCCCCTGAATACAACCACAACTATTCGTCAGACGAATAGAAAGTATAGCAGAAACTTTTCGCTCGTCAAGCGGTCCTTTTCACAGGTGTGAGAATCCTGTGAATTTCCCGCAGTGCGCGAAATAAGCGCCCAAAATATTGGGGTATCCGGCTGCTGAAAATCCGGGAATCCCGCCGGGCCCCTTAATTCTTGGCGATTACGCCGCAGGCGATTCGCGCGCCCGCGTTGCCGGCCGGATCGCTCTTCATATCGTCAGCGGCTGCATGGACTACCAGCGCCGTTCCGCCGCCGGTGAAGATCGAATGAGGGTCATCGCCCATCGTAACCCCGGGCGCAACTACGGTCACTTTGGCAGTCCCGTTCGCAGCCACTGTGAAGTTCGGCATGTCGCCGGCGTGCGGGCCCTCGGGATTCATCAGGCCATGATGCTTCATGTCCGGATTGAAGTGTCCCCCGGCCGAGGCGAACGCCGGGCCTTCGCACTTCGCGACGGCGTGGACGTGGATGGCGTGCTCGCCTGGGGGCAAGCCCTTCAGGTTGAGTTTAATATTCACGCCCTTTGGCGCGGGCGAAAGTTGTGCCGTGCCGACGCTGTTGCCCATCGCGTCGTGCATCTCCACCTTGACGGCCTTCTGCGCCGCCGCGGAAAACGCCGTTGAAATTACCAGTGCCGCCGTGATTGCCATCGTGTTGTGTAGTCGCATAGGACTTGGAGTATACCCCAATCCAATCGAAGTTTAGCCTCTGAAAAATTTGCCCATCGGCTCAAGTGGCGCAGGCTTCCAGCCTGTGGGTTTTAGTCCTTGCAAGCACCAACCCCCACAGGCTGGAAGCCTGCGCCACTAAAAACCGCACACAAATTCAATTATACCCATTCGAGGTGATCGTCAGCGGCACGGCATCCCAGGTAAGTCCCGCGGGCATCTGCGTCAGCGTGTTCCCTTCCATGTCCAGGAAAACGCCTTCGAGGGTGCCCTTCAATTCCTTTCCATTTTTTCCGTTCTCGATATGAAATCGGAACGTGAGATTTTCCGTCCCGATCGTGGTTCCCTTGCTCACCGGCGGATCCGAGAGATTCGCAATCAGGTGCGCGACGAAATTCCCGTGCCCTTCGCTGACCCACGTCCCGACAAACCCGGTCTCGACAAATCCTCCGTTCGCGAAATTCGCGCCCGTCACATAAACCGATGGCCCCGCTTCGATCGCGACGCCGCCCGGCATGAAGCTCAAAAGGTTGTGCCGCACCGCCGTCGTCCCCGGCGCCCGGCGCGTGCCCCTCCACGAACCAATCAAGCTCGCCGAAGAATCATCGTCGGCCCGGCTCGCCCTCGATCCGGCAAACACGCAAGCCAGCGCGACGAGCACACCCAATGCCGCCAAACCTCGAATTCCACGCGTCCACATTTTTTCTTGCCTCCGAACCTGCACAAGAAATCTTCAACGGGGATTCACCCTCTCCCCTGTCACGCAAATATATATTTGATTTGTTCGGATTGGGAAATGATTTTAAGTGGGATTGTTGCCCTTCTACTGGAATCTCAAGAATGGGTTGATCCGAGTCGACCCAGTCAACTGATGTGCCTGCAAGGGAACAAAATTAAAAACCGTCCCAAAGGGTGCGCCACCCGCGGAATGCGGAGGGGGAAGTGTTTTTTCTTGACATCCCCTTTTATAGAACCCGGAAGATCAAAACCGTCTCAAAGCCTTTGCCACCCGCCCCGCTAAACCCTCTGCCCCTTCGAAAACTCGAAGGAGCGGCCGTCCGGGGGATGAACACCGTCTCAAAGAGTGCGCCACCTGCCTGCCTTGCTAATTTGTTGGAGGCTGTTCTCTATGGATCGCAAACCGGTTGAGATACGCGCTCAATACCATGGATTCGAGCGCCGTAACTATCAGGAAGGGAAAGAGAGACGCTGCAGTTATCCGATGCACTACTACAACCCCTAAGACGAAGTGTATAAGGCCAAAAAGGGAGAGAAATCTCCAAATCTCGCGGTGCTCCAGAATGGTCGGTACGTGCGGATCGCCCACCAGAAAACCAGGAGAGACGTAATTGTAAATCCGATCCACTTGACCGGCAAACCTGGGGATTGCTTATTTATTATTTGATAATTTCCATAAATGATAATAAATCCGACTAGACAAGCACCGATCAAGCAATAAAGGAGGAGATCCCTAGCCCTTGCCCATTTTGTCCTGTGCTTGCTGCCAGATATATTCTTAGCGTTCATCGCTCTAATGACATGCCCCGGTAGCAGCTGCCTCGTATTCCGTGAGAACGCCCTGAGGCGGGTGGCCCGGCCTTTTGCATTCCACAACATTGCCTGCACTCCACGGTCTAATACTACTCCAGTACGTCCACTCTGAGTTAATATTTTGAACTTTGGGTGCCCCGTCCTTGACGCCTTTTCAAGGGCGGGGCTTTTGGCTCGACTGTTCTATGAGAAGGAGGACTTCGCCAGGGTTGACATCAATCACGTGAGCTGATGCAAACCTCGAGAACTCAAGTCAAAAGCCCCGCCCTTCAAACGCGAAGGACGGGGCACCCCAAGTTCAACTACAAGGGCCGCCCATGCGCCCTGCTTCTCGATATTTGTTGAGTGGAAATTGATGAGGGAAATCGCGCGACTCGAGCCCCACAAAAAACCAAGCGGCCAGCCCGGGCTGAGTGGGACTGGCCGCTTTCGGTTTGGAGGGGGCGTCCTTTGTTTCTAGTTTCTACTGCTGTGGTGCTTTGCCGGCGGCGGCGTCGGCGGCCGCTTTGGAATCCGCCGAGATTGCGCCGCTGGGGTTGACTGCGCTGCTGTTGGAGTTGACCTGGCGGGTCAGGTAAAGCATGAACGGGGTGACTTCAAACGGCATCTTTTCCCGTTCCGCAACCGTTCCCACCGGTTTGGCTTTCAGCATTTCGAGCTTGTCGCTCCAGGGGTCCATCTTGACGCGGCCGCCGAGCGGCAACGCGACGATCGCAGACGCCCCGGGTTTCGAGTCGGCCGTAGCGTTCGGGCCGGCCGGGGGTTGAGCCATCGGCGCGGCGGAGGCCATCGACATTCCAACCGGAACGCGATCGCCCAGGTGCGGGCTGATCAGGTTCGGGATGTCCTTCTGGCGAGTTTCGAGGGCGGCCATGAAGAGCTTCGCCGTGGCGAGCTGATCCTTGTACGGCGAATTCTGCAAGAGCTGGTTGGCCTTGGCGTTGGCCGCATCTTCTTCCGCCTGGGTGCGCGCGAAGCCGAAGTGGCGGAAGGTGTCCTTCTCGTCAAACAGCAAGCGATCGAAGAAGGCGTACTGCCCGTCGATGCGGTGGCCGAGAACCACGTGAGACAACTCGTGGGCGACCATGGTGGCGAGGCTGGCTTCATCGGGGAGCACATCGATCAAGCCGCGGCTGAACACGATGGTGTGGCCGATGGCGAACGATTCCAGAGTCGAAGTCAGCAGCACGCGGCAGCGGATTTCGGGCTGGATGTCCAGGTTGTTGGTCACCTCGAGGTTGTTCACGACGGTCTCGAGAACTTTGTCCACTTCGCCTTCGGGCGCGAGCAAGCCGAGGCGCTCGAGCCGGTCGACGACGTTATCTTCCGCCTGGCGGTCCCAGTTGCGTTGCGCCATCACGGGATTGATGTCGTTCGCCGTGGTGGTCTGGTCTTTTACCGGCGTCTGCGACTCGATCAGGATCTTGCTGAGTTCCTGCTCCTGCGCGGAGTGGCCGAGGTTATATCCCCACAGCCGGGTCTGCGCCTTGAAGGAGAGCCGCTTGGACAAGGCAAAGTTCAAGTCCGACTCTTCGCTGTAGATGAAAGCCGGCAGCCAGAGGTTCGGGCCGGTATTTACGCGCCAGCTGTCAAAATGGAAGTAGTAGTTGGTGCGCGAGCTGCCGCCGTAGGCGCCATTGAACCGGACGATGTGGAAGTCCTGGTCCTCAACCCAGATGCGTCCGGCGAAGCGTCCCTTGCCCGACTTGGGCAGAGGCTCGAACGTCGAACACCAGGGTGCGGACTTCACCGAGAAATTCCCGGCGAACATAATCAAATTTGTAGTGCTGCTTGTCGAAGCCGTCCGTGTCCAGGTAGATCATCTGCAGGAAACCCTGCGGCAGATACTCCATAGACAGGGACAGCATGTTGCCGAGGCCGCTGAACATTTTCTTCTTGGCGCCACCGGCGTCATTGCCATCCGTCAGGGGCTCCAGTTCGACGCCCTTGGCGAGAATGGCGCGGCCAAGGAAATATTTATCGCCGGCCGGAACGGAGCCAAGATTGTTGTCTCCCCTGAGATTCTGAATGTACGTTTCCACCAGCGGCGTAAAAGGCTTGAGAGAGTTCATCTCCGCTTTTTCCGTGGTGACGATACGGTCCACAATCTGGCTCAAAGCGCTATTGGGCGTATCGGCCGCATGTAGCGGCAGAGCACCGAGCGCCAGAACCACCAACACCGTCTTGAAAATACGCATATCCCCTCCGAACCTTCGTTAAAAGTCAGTATGCGGTTTGAAACACGATATGAACCACTGCTGGAAAGTCGACCGGGTGACCGTTGGAAAGCGCGGGCTTGAATTTAATTTGTTGCGCCGCCTTCATGGCCGCCTCGTCCAGACCGTGGCCCAGGCCCTTGACTACCCGATTCACTTGCACCTCACCGCCCGATGCCGGAAACACCACCTCCAGCAGAACCTCACCTTCCAGGTTCAGCTTGAGCGCCTCCGCGGAATACACCGGCCTTGGTTTGGCCAAGATTACGACCGGCTCGACGGCCGGGGCGTCGTCCACTTTCTTCTTTGGCGTTTGGGCGACTTGATCGTTTGAATTATTGAACCCGGCGGTTTGAACTGATCCGCCGCGCTTCGCCCCGCCCGTCGGCGGTGTTGCAATTCCATTGCCGAATCCCGTACTGGCGATAATCCCGCGCTGGCCATTGGCGCCGCCCGAGCCATTTCCGTAGCCGGGACCCGGAGGCAATGCGGGATTCCCAAATTGGCCGACATTCGCCCGCTTGTTCGGATCGCTTGGCCCGGCAACCCCGTTGGGATCGCCGAACCCGCCGGTTTGAACCTGCTCAACTGGCGTAGGCTTGGTGATGGTCGGAATTGCGGAGCTGCCGCCCGACATCAGGCCGGTCTTCACCGGTTCGCGCGGGCGGGTCGGCTGGGCCGTTTCCACTTTCAGGTTCAGCGGCTGAAACGTGTCGTTGACCTTCGGGAGTTCGGCTTCGACTTGGCGAGGTTTCGGCTTGGGCGCCACGATTTTAGGCGGCGCAAAGAATTTTACGACATTCACCTTTGGCGGCTCTACCTTTTCCACCGGAGGCGGAGGCTGCACCTTCGCTACCTTGGGAGGAGCCGGAGGCTTGGGTTTCGGCGGCTCGGGAATATCCAGCGGCGGACCCGCAATGTCCGTCACCATGTACATCGCCCTCGGAATCATTTGTTGCGGGAACAGCAGAGGGAGGGTGACGACAAAAGCTACCAGGATGATCTGAACGACGAAGCTCGTCCCGAGTGCGCTCATACGCGGCTTGGTTTCGGGCAAGAGTGAAAAGCGCGCGCTCACAGGCTTGGTTCCCACCATGGCTTTCCATGCTTGGGGATTCTGACCTGACGATGGCGTTGCCGGACGAAGCCGAAGACTCCCCTGCGAGAAGTGTTGTACTGTCGTTGTCATATCGTCACATCGCCTATCTTTTGGAATCCGAGCGCGTAGGGACAGCTAAACACCTGTGGTTAGACAGGAGCGATGCTGGCGCTGCCGCGTACGGTACAACTGTACTGGCCTCGGCTGGGGGTCTGAATAGGACTTTTGTACTACTGTTTCTTAACAGCCACCTGAACGTATGGCCATCTGGGGGGGCAGATGGGGAACCGAATCGACAGCGGGCTGGAGGTGCCTTGACCATGGAACGATCAAACCTGATTCACCTCAAGAGGGGCGAGATAACGCTGCAAAGTGTAGCACCGCCGCCCTCTCAGAAACAAGAACCCTGCCTGGGGATAAAGGTTGCCCCGAATACGGGTGAACCTCCATCAACATGTCCATGTACCCGGCCCGGAACAATCCCTTAGGCCTGCGATTCCCAATTTCGCCGCGTTTCAAGTAGGATGATCCCGTCCTTATGCAACCGATTGTCATCCATGCCGGTCGAGCCTTCACCCCATTCGAAGAAATATCCGATGCCGTGATTGTCATTCAGGGGAGCAAGATTTCCGCCGTCGGCCAGAGAGGGAAAGTCGATTTGCCGCGTGGCGCGCGCGAGCTCCACGCCAGTGGAAAGACCGTCGTGCCGGGCTTTGTCGATGTCCACATCCATGGAGCGGGGGGACACGACGTGATGGAAGGCACCAGCGAGGCTTTGGAAATCATTACAGCCACCGTCGCGGCGCACGGCACAACTTCCTTGGTGGCAACGACCGTAACGGCCAGCGAAAAGGAAACGCGCGACAGCGTGGCAGGCATCGCGCACTTCATCCTGAATACAAGCCAATACGCTGCACGCGAACTTTCGGCTGAAATCCTGGGGATCCATTTTGAGGGGCCCTTCATTAGCCCAGCGCGGCGCGGAGTACACCCCGCAAAATGGATTGTGCCTCCTTCCCGCGAGTTGCTCGCGCAACTTCTTGGGGAGGCGCGAGGAACCGCGCAAATTCTGACTCTCGCGCCGGAATTGCCCGGGGCTCTGGATTTGATTTCAGCGGCGCGGCAGGCCGGCCTGGTCGTATCGCTCGGCCACACGGATGCCACGTACGAGCAAGCGCAGGCCGCCATTGAGGCGGGCGCGAGCCACGCCGCGCACGTCTTCAACGCCATGCGTCCTTTTTCACATCGCGGGACGGGCGTGATCGGCGCGGTGCTGACATCGCCCAAAGTGAGCGCAGAACTGATCGCGGATGGAGTTCACGTGGATGAAGCGGCGATGCGGATGCTTGTCGAGCTGAAAACGCCGGAGCGCGTGATCCTGGTGAGCGATGGCATCTCCGCCACGGGAATGCCCGACGGGAAATTCCAGCTGGGAATGTTTGAAGTGAAAGTTTCGGGGGGAGTGGCCCGCAATGCGGAGGGCAAGCTTGCGGGAAGCACGCTCACCCTGGACCACGCGCTGCGGAATATAGTGGCGCTCGGCGTCCCTCTCGCATCAGCGCTTCGAATGGTTACCGCGAACCCGGCGCGACAAATCGGTCTTGGGGCGCGGAAGGGAGTGCTCGCCCCGGGCGCGGACGCGGACCTGGTTTTCCTCGATGACAAACTCGAAGTTTCCGGCTTAATGACAAGGGGAGCAGGACTGGCACTCGCCTGATCGCTCCTCTTGAATTTCTCTGTGTCCTCTGTGTTGAAAGCCGTGCCTTAACTCCGAAAACCCTTTTAACACAGAGGGCACAGAGAACGCAGAGATAACCCTATTTGTTCAGGGGGATATTCAATTCGGAGGAAAGCAGGTGGGGATCAAACGGGCTGCAAGCGAAATAGCGGTCGCCGACCTTGATCGTGGGCACTTTCCTGCGGCCCTCATTGACTTGGAAAACGATGCCCTCCGCATCGACATCCTCATCGATATTTACTTCGACGAAGTTCACTCCGCGATCCTTCAGAAATCGCTTGGCGCGGTGGCAATCGACGCACCAGCTCGTGCAATACATTGTGATTTCTTCCATAGCTTATTTGATGTTAGCGCTTCCAGAGGGATTTCCTGGCGCGCTTAGTGGGACGCCGGCGCCGATGAGGTAACGGAGGAAGCGCCAGCCTTTGCCGCGACTTGCAGCCGCACTTGCGCGCGTTTCAGGGATTCTTCCGCGCGCTTCCAATCCACGTTTGGATCGTTGGGAGTTGCCAGGCGCTTCTGGGCGCGGTCACGGGCAGCCTCGGCGCGCGCCACGTTGATTTCCTCCGCGCGCTCCGAGCGATCCGCCAGCACAATAACTCGATCGGCCAGGACTTCCACGAACCCACCAATCGCCGTGCAGGACACGACACGATTGCCGACGTGGTAGCTCAGCTCGCCGATTCCCATCTCGGCCAGCAGCGGTGTGTGCCCCGGCAGCACGCCGATGTACCCGCCCAGCACCGGGATCTGCGCCTCGTTCACCGCTTCGTGCACGACTTGCCGCTCCGGTGTGACGACTTCGAGTGTGAATGTGTCAGCCATTTGCTCGTGATTCGTGACTCGTGATTTGTGATTCGTGGTCCGAAGCCGCGCCCGATCAGCGCTGTGGTTTTCACGAATTACGAATCACGAATCACCGCCCCCTACGCTGTCGCCGCCATTTTCTCGGCCTTTTCGCGCGCTTCTTCGATCGTGCCGACCATGTAGAATGCCTGCTCGGGGAGATCGTCGTGCTTGCCTTCGACGATTTCCTTGAACGCGCGGACGTTGTCGGCGATTTTCACGTACTTGCCTTCGAGACCCGTGAACTGCTGCGCGACGAACATGGGCTGCGATAGGAATTTTTCGATTTTCCGGGCGCGCGCCACGGACTGCTTGTCTTCGTCGGAAAGTTCCTCGATGCCCAGAATCGCGATGATGTCCTGCAAATCCTTGTAGCGCTGGAGGACGCCCTTCACGGCGCGCGCGACGTTGTAATGGTCTTCGCCGACGATGCGCGGATCGAGAATGCGCGAATAGCTGGCCAGCGGATCGACCGCGGGATAAATGCCGCGCTCGACGATCTGGCGGCTGAGGTTCGTGGTCGCATCCAGGTGCGAGAACGTCGCGGCAGGCGCGGGGTCGGTGTAATCGTCGGCAGGGACGTAAATCGCCTGCACTGACGTGATCGAACCGTGCTTGGTGGAAGTGATGCGCTCCTGCAGCTCGCCGATCTCGGTATTCAAATTCGGCTGATATCCCACAGCGGAAGGCATTCTGCCGAGCAGCGCGGAAACTTCCGAGCCCGCCTGCACGAACCGGAAAATGTTGTCGATGAAAAGCAAAACGTCGAGGCCTTCTTCATCGCGGAAATATTCGGCGACGGTCAGGCCGGTCAATCCCACGCGCAGGCGCGCGCCGGGCGGTTCCGTCATCTGGCCATAAATCAGCGCCGCGCGTGATTTCTCCGAATTGCCGGGAACGACGACGCCCGATTCCTGCATCTCGAGCCACAGGTCGTTTCCTTCGCGCGTGCGCTCGCCCACGCCGGCGAACACCGACACGCCGCCGTGTTTCATCGCCACGTTGTGGATCAACTCTTGAATCAGAACCGTTTTGCCGACGCCCGCGCCGCCGAACAGGCCGATCTTGCCGCCCTTCAGGTACGGTTCGAACAGGTCCACCACCTTGATGCCCGTTTCGAACATTTCAAGTTCCGTCGATTGATCCTCCAGCGACGGCGCCGGGCGGTGAATCGGATAGCGCTTCTCCGTTTGGACCGGGCCGAGGCCATCCACGGGCTCTCCGAGGACGTTCATCACGCGCCCCAGCGTTGCGCGGCCCACGGGCACCGCGATCGGTCCGCCGAGATCAACACCCTTCATGCCGCGCACGACGCCTTCGGTCGCGGTCATGGCCACCGTGCGCACGCGCCCTTCGCCCAGGTGCTGCGCGACCTCGGCAACGATATTGATCGGCTCGGGCCCTTGAAAGCCTTCGCTGGTGATATGCACCGCGTTGTGAATTTCCGGAAGATGATGTTCCGGAAATTGGACGTCGATCACAGGCCCGATGACCTGTATGACGGTGCCGACGTTTCCTGTTTCGTGTTGCGCCATGTGTGCTCCTTAGTGCGCCAAGTAGGACGGGCTTCAGCCTGTCGCTTTTGGTTTTGTTCCGACTCACATTTAAACCGACAGGCTGAAGCCTGTCCTACTCACCCCGCGGACGCCGCTCCGCTTACTACCTCAATGATCTCGCGCGTGATCGCGGCCTGGCGGACTTTGTTCATGTGCAGCGTCAGGGCGTCGATTACATCCGAGGCGTTGCTCGTTGCAGATTCCATCGCCGTCATGCGCGCGGCGTGCTCTGCGGCGGAACTTTCGGCGAGCATGCGAAAAATTTGCATTTCGACGTAGCGCGGCACCAGCTTGTTGAAAATTTCAGCCGCGGGCTGCTCATAGATGTAATCCACTGCGTCGGCGGAAGACGGCGGCGGGGCGCCCTTTTCGTGTTCGCCGAGCGCCGCCCGCTCCAGGGGCAAAAGCTTTTCCACGCGCAGCGTCTGCATCATCACGTTCTTGAATTCGTTGTAGATCAGGTAGACGGAATCGGCGCCGCCCGCCTCATAGATCTTCATGACTTCGGCGGCTATTTCCCTGGCCTTGCCGAGATCGGCGCGCGAGGTCACGTCCACGTAGTCGCCGGCGATTTTCCACGAGCGCTTGCGGAAGGCGTCGCGGCTTTTCTTGGCGATGGCGATGACTTCCACGGATTTGCCGCTCTTTTCGTTCAGGAATTCAAAGGCGCGCCGCAGCACGTTGGCATTGAAGGCGCCGCACAAGCCGCGCTCGCCGGAAGTGACCAGCACGAGTACGCGCTCTTCGGGGCGCTGCGCCAGCAAAGGAAATTGCTCGGGATTCTCGATGCGCGACATCGCCGAGCGCAGTATTTCGCGAATTCCGCTGGCGTAGGGCCGCAGCGATACGGCCGTCTCCTGCGCGCGCCGCAGCCGGGCCGCCGCGATGAATTTCATCGCGCGGGTAATCTGCTGCGTATTCTTCACCGAACGAATCCGCCGCCGGAAATCGAGAAGTGTGGGCATCGAATGAGTTCTCTTGCCTGATTATCAGGCTGCAGAAAAATTCACAATTTTGTCATTCCGAGGCACGCTGCGTGCCGAGGAATCTCTCTTCGATCGAAAGTCAAAGAAAGAGAGATTCCTCGCTTCGCTCGGAATGACAAGACAAACTACTTTTCCCGCAGCCTGTTACGCGCGGACCGCAGCCGCGCTGGCCTGGAATTGCTCCTTGTATTCCCCGATCGCGCGCTTCAGTTCCGGACGCGCCTCGTCGGTAATCTGTTTTTTCTGGACGATCTGCGTGAGCAGCGAGCCGAAACGAGTCCGCACGTACTCGATCAGACCTTTCTCAAAGCGCTGGATATCGGCGACGGCGACATCGTCCGTCATGCCGCTCGTGCCCGCGAAAATGACGAGCACCTGCTCCTCGACCGCGAGCGGCGAAAATTGCCCCTGTTTCAGAATTTCGGTCAGCCGCTGGCCGCGCGCGAGCTGCGCCTGCGTGGCCTTGTCGAGCTGGTCGGAGCCGAATTGCGCGAAGGCCGCCAGTTCGCGGTATTGCGCGAGGTCCAACCGCAACGAGCCGGCCACTTGCCGCACGGCCTTGATCTGGGCGTTGCCGCCGACGCGGCTCACCGAAAGGCCTACGTTGATCGCGGGGCGGATGCCGCTGTTGAACAAATCCGCTTCGAGATAAATCTGGCCGTCGGTAATGGAAATTACGTTGGTCGGAATGTAGGCCGAGACGTCGCCCGCCTGCGTTTCGATGACGGGCAGCGCGGTCAGAGAGCCCGCGCCCAGCTTGTCGTTCAGTTTCGCGGCGCGTTCCAGCAAGCGCGAGTGGAGATAAAAGACGTCGCCCGGAAACGCTTCACGTCCGGGAGGACGCCGCAAGAGCAGCGAAATCTCGCGGTAGGCCTGCGCGTGCTTGGAAAGATCGTCGTAAAAGCAGACGGCATGCCGCTTGGAGTCGCGGAAATATTCCCCCATCGCGCAGGCCGCGTACGGGGCAATGTACTGCAAGGTTGCCGGCTCGGTGGCCGACGCCGCGACGACGATCGTGTAGTCCATCGCGCCCGCATCCGTCAAAATCTTTACCACCTGCGCAATGGTCGATCGTTTCTGGCCGATCGCGCAGTAGATGCAGATCATGTCGCCGCCCTTCTGGTTCAGAATGGTGTCCAGAATGATGGCGGTCTTGCCGGTCTGGCGGTCGCCGATAATCAGTTCGCGCTGCCCGCGGCCAATCGGAATCATGGAGTCGATGGCCTTAATGCCGGTTTGCAGCGGCTCGCGCACCGGCTGCCGGTCCACGACGCCGGGCGCGATGCGCTCGATCGGAATGCGCTGATTGGTGGAGATGGGACCTTTACCGTCGAGCGGAACTCCGAGCGGATTGACGACGCGGCCCACCAGGGCTTCGCCCACCGGCGCAGACATGATCGTGCCCGTGCGCTTCACCGTGTCGCCTTCCTGCACCAGCGTGTATTCGCCGAGAAGTACGGCGCCGACCTGGTCCTCTTCCAGGTTTAGCGCGATGCCGAAGATGTCATGCGGAAACGCCAGCATCTCGCCGGACATGGCTTTTTCCAGGCCGTACACGCGCGCGATGCCGTCGCCCACGGAGATCACCGTGCCGACTTCCTCGACGGCTACGGCCTGCTCGTAGTTGGCGATCTGCGCCTTCAATATCTTTGTAATTTCATCCGCTTTAATCGAAGCCATTCCCCACTCCTATTCCGAAATCATCCGCGCGCGCATGCGTTCCAATTGCGTGCGCACCGAACCATCATAGATCGTTGAACCGATTCGCACCACGGCGCCGCCGATCAGGGCCGTATCCGTCGTGAATTGCGCCTGCACTTTTTCCCCGGTCAGTTTCCCCAGGGCCGCGCCCAGGTCTTCGCGTTCTTTCTTGGTCAATTCCGTGGCCGAAGTCACTGTGGCTTGCGTGATTCCCTGGCGGGCATCCAGCAGCCGGCTGAACGCCTGCTCGATTTCGATCAGCATCCCGGCGCGCCGCTGGTCGACGATCACGAACAGATAATTGCGCAGGGTGCGGCTCGCGCCCATGCGCGCGACGAGCTGTTCGATCGCGGAATGCTTGGCCGCCCGCGCGATCGAGGGATTGGAGAGAAACGCGTGCAATTCCGGCGACTCGCGAACCATCGCCGCGAACGCCGCGAGTTCCTGCTTGACCTGGTCGGCCTGCTTGTTTTCGAGCGCCACGTCGACCAGCGCGCCCGCGTACCGCTCCGCCAGGGCTTTCAATTCGCGCCCCTTCCGAGTTCGCTCAGAAACGACTGAAACATTCTGGCGCGAATCTCCGCGTTCATCATGGAACTCACGAGGGCCCCCGCGCGCTCCACCGCCAGGGACGCCGCGATCTCGCGCACCTGCTGCTGCGCGGCGCGCTCCGAAGCGGCCAGTTCCTGCCGGGCCGCTTGACCGATCTTTTCGATTTCGGATTGGCCCGAAGCGTACAGCCGTTCCGATTCCGCGGCCCAATTCCGCCGGGCCTCCTCGCGTATTTCCGCCACATCGCGATCGAGATGGGCGATCTTTGTTTCGACTTCGTGCAACTCGCGTTCGGCTTCCGCTTTCACGGCCGTGGCTTCCACGATGCTCGCCGCGATCTCCTTCGCATTGCCGCGGAAGAACGCTCCTCCATGCTTTGCGATCAAGTAGGCGATGCCGCCAAAAACAATCAGGAAGTTCAGCCAGCGAAAAATCAAGCCTGCGGTCGTATCGGCGGGATCGGGCTCGGCGCCCTCCGCGGCAAGCACGGGAAGCGCCATGAAGAAGATCATCAGGAGAGCGGCCGATGCGAATTGCGGGAAGCGACGCAGGGATTTCATCGCGCCCCCTTGCCCCGAGAACTGCCTGGTCCGGAAGGCCGGCCCGCGAGAATGGCTTCGGCAATCTCATTCGCCAGGGAGCCGCTGGATTGCTCCAGTTCGACTCGCGCCGCCTTGACATCCTCGGCAATGCCTTTTTTCGCTTCCTGGAGGGCGGCCTGAGCGGTCGCACGCGCGGCGTTGATCGTGGCCTGGCGTTCGTCCAGAGTGCGCCGCCGCTGGGATTCCTGCTCGGCAAATACTTCGGCGCGGGCTTTCTTCACTGTTTCGTTATAGATACGCTGCTTTTCGTGCGCCGCTACCCGGCTGGCTTCGGCCTCGACCCGGGCGCCTTCGGCTCGCTTGTGGCGCTCCGAGAGCACGCGCTCCATGGGCTTGAAAAAGCTCCAGCGCATGAACAAATAAAAAAGGAAAACGATAATGACCGTGGGGACAGCCGCCAGGAACAGCTCACCGAGTTGGTTAACGATTTCCACTGATTACGCTAAGGCACCCGACAATGCCCGCCAATTTTCATCTCCGGAACTCCTGAGGTGCACACCCACCCCTGCAGACAATTCCTGTCCGAATAAAGGAGTGATTTTATAGCATCCGAGCGGGTTTGGCGCAAGTCCATCACGGCGTTGATTTCTTTGGTGAGTAAATAGATACGCCTGGATCAGCGGAATAAGAAATTTCAACTTATCCCCCATCCGGGAATACCAGATGGTTGACGACGACTTTGGATTTCCCAGAAGTTCGCGGACGGCCTGAACGATAGGAGGGTGCTCCCAATCATGTCCGCACAGCAAGCCGCCGGGCTTTACGAGCGGCTTCCAGGCCTGAATATCCGCTTTCACATTTTCGTGGTCGTGCGCGGCGTCAATAAACACCATGTCAAAACCGGCGTAGCCGATGGCCTGAAATACTCGCGCAGCCTCCAGGGACGGCAGGCGCATGGGACAAACTCTTCCGCTGTCAATGTGAGCCATTAGATTTCTGCAAAATAAATCATACGCATAGTTAAGCGCCTTATCCTTTAGAAGCGCCTCATGTTCCTCGCTTCCCCTCCAGGTCTCCACGGCAAGGATTACGCCGAGGCCCTCCATGTTGTCGGCCATCGCCGTGGTCGGGCGGCCCATCCATGAGCCGATTTACACAACGTACCGAAGGTTGGATGCCTTCTCTGCCAGCCACTCCAACTCGGAGGGCTTCATCCATCCTTCGGTGGCCAGCGCGTTCTTGATATTCACACGGCAATCCTTTCGAGGAGGTGCTTGGCCAGGGCTTCCGTCGTCAGTTTTTCTTTCAGCACTGTTCTTACCTTGGACATGAGCTCTGGCCACCCAGCTTCTTGAGCAGGCCAACTATCGTGCATCCGCCTGGCAAGGAGCAATTCGCTTTTGGGGAGAAGTTCCATCGTTCGAGGAGGGCATTCCTCCAATCGCTCAAAGTAGGGTAAGGCCCCCGCCGCCATGATTTCATAGTGGCGCAAACAATCCCAACCAGCCTTTTTCCTGGTCCTGGCAAAGTAGCTTTGGCCGTAGTCCCGATAGTAATCGGCTTCCTTTTCGTATCGTGGGCCAGGGGGGATTTCCCACGGGGCATGGAGGGACATCTGTCGCGTCTTCATGGGAATTTCCAGAATTATCTTCTCCTTTGGAATGGCAAATTGAATTGGGAGGGCATCCGCGTCAACCAGTTCGCGCTTGAAATAAATCCCCTGCCCCAGTACGGAGGCCGTGCCTGGGCCATCCTCTCCATCAATGAAAATTATTTTGGACGGAGGGTAGTTCGAACGGACTTTGCTTAGAAATGATTGATCGCGATGCACGGAGCCGTAAATAATGAAGTCGAAGTACCGATTCTTGATTTTTTTGCGAATGTCATCGCGGTCCACATGACTGTCGTCCGGAAGAAGGCCATAGAGCGTGAACCCTCGTCCGTAGCACTCGGAGAGATCATGCTTCCCGGGACCAAAGGAATCCGCATACATGAACCAAATCCGGTTGACGTCCACGACATCCGGCCCCAGCAAGGTGCGAAGGCCGTGAAATAGCATGTCACATTGATAGTCGGGCTTGCGTCCCTTGGAAATGTAAAGGATTTTCATCCCGGGTATCCTTTAGCTCTCCATAAATCTACAGGACCGTTGCGGTACTTCCTTTCAAACACGGCCCTCACATCCTTCCACAATCCAGCAGAAAGTTTCTCACAACCTTGGCTTCGATTGAGCAGAGGCAAAACCAGAGTGTTTGGAATCGGCAAATGTAGGGGCAGACCTTGGGAGATCCATGCAGCAGAGTAATCGCCATCGTAAGGGATTCCCTATGCTTCGTCAAATACGCGTGCGCTGCTTGCTGGGGCTAAACAGGGCGCGCTAGAATGAGTCGCGCGACGGGCCCGGCCAATCCGTTCCGAACGTGGCTTGCCCCGCCGGCCCTTTCTTTCGCGTTGCATGACACCAGGAGAACTTGATGCCCGCGTTTCCCGGCGTGGATTTTCTCGACTTTGATTCCCTGCTCAATGATGAAGAGTTGCTGGCGCGGAAGACGGCGCGGCAGTTTGTCGACGAGCAAGTCATCCCAATCATCGAAAAACACAATCGCGAAGCGACCTTCCCGATGGAGCTGGTGCCGAAGCTGGCGGAGCTGGGATTTTTCGGCGCGAGCCTCGAAGGGTACGGCTGCGCCGGGATGTCGAACGTCGCTTACGGCCTGGTGACGCAGGAACTCGAACGCGGCGACTCCGGCCTGCGCAGCTTCGTTTCCGTGCAGAGCGCCCTGGTGATGTATCCGATCCACTCGTACGGCTCGCCCGCGCAAAAAGAGAAGTGGCTGCCGCGCTTGCAGAGCGGAAAAGCCGTGGGGTGTTTCGGCCTCACCGAACCGCAATTTGGATCGAACCCCAGCGGCATGCTGACGCGCGCAGTGAAGAGCGGCGACCGCTACGTTCTGAACGGCGAGAAAATGTGGATCACCAACGGATCGATCGCCGACGTCGCGCTGGTTTGGGCGAAATGCGAAGACGACAAGATTCGCGGCTTTCTTGTGGAAAAAGGCACGAAGGGTTTCAAGGCCTGGGATGTGCATGGAAAACTTTCGCTGCGCGCTTCCATCACTTCGGGGCTGGCGATGAACGACTGCGAAATTCCCGCGGAGAATGTGCTTCCCGGCGTGGCGGGCTTGAAGGGCCCGCTCAGTTGCCTGACGCAGGCGCGGTACGGCATCGGCTGGGGAGCGATCGGCGCGGCGATGGCGTGCTACGACACGGCCTTGCAATACGCGAAGACGCGCAAACAATTTCAGAACAAGCCCATCGCCTCGCACCAGCTCGTGCAGGACAAGCTGGTATTCATGATCACGGAAATTTCAAAGGCGCAGTTGCTGGCGCTGCATGTGGGCAGGCGAAAAGACCAGAATCGCCTGGACCCCACGCACGTCTCGATGCTGAAGATGAACAACGTGTGGATGGCCATGGAAACGGCTCGCAAGGCGCGCGACATTCTGGGCGCCAACGGAATCGTCGACGATTACTGCATCATGCGCCACATGAACAATCTCGAGTCGGTCTATACCTACGAGGGCACGCATGACATTCATCGCCTGGTCATCGGCGAGCGTATTACCGGAATACCCGCTTACTTTTGAGGAGGACCTGATGTTTCGCAATAGCGGCAGCTCCGCGCACGTCCTTCCGTTCCTCGCGCACGCTCTTTTTCTGGTGGCCTTTCTGGTGGCAGCGTTTGTCGCGCCCGCTTCGGCGCAAGAAAAACCAAAAATCCGCACCATCACCGCGTTCATTCGCCTAGACCCTGGCCAATACAAGCAGCAGTTTACCGATACGTTGACGATGTTGCGCAACGCCAAGGCCCGCTACGGACTGGCCGGTTATGAAGTGCAAACCATCCGCATCACCACGCAGCCGTTTCCGGAATACACCCACGGCATGTCGAAAGAGGCGGCGCTCGCGCTTTTTCACGATCTCGATACGCTCGCCAAGCAAGAGAACGTCTCGATCAGCATTGGGCCCGCCTTGATGGATGAAAAGGACGACCCCGCGCAAGCGGAACTTCTGGAAGAGATTTTGGGACAGAGCAGCAACGTGTACGGCAGCGTGGTCGTTGCCGGAAGCGACGGCGTCCACTGGAAGGCCGTTCACGCGGCAGCGGAGATCGTAAAATATCTCGAGGATCACGGCGACAAGGGCCTCGGGAATTTTCGTTTCGCGGCCATTGCCAATGTGCAGGCCTACACGCCGTTTTATCCCGCCTCGTATCATCAAGGGCTCGGACATCAATTTGCGATCGCGCTCGAATCCGCGAACGTAGTCGCCGCGGTGATGGCCGTGAAGCGCGACCCGGAAGTAACGCGGCAGGTATTGATTTCCGAAATGGGGAGGCACGCCTTCGCCATAGAGGATCTCGCCGGCAAGATCGATCAGCAAACGGGCTGGACGTACATGGGTCTCGATCTTTCTCCCGCGCCGATGAAATATGCATCGATTGCGTCGGCAGCCGCCGGATTTACGGGCGGCAGATTCGGCACGAGCGGCACGCTGACCGCGGTGGCCACGATTACCTCGGCACTGCGCGACATTTCCGTGAAGAAGGTGGGCTATACCGGCGTGATGATGCCTGTAATGGAAGACACGCGCCTCGCGCAACTCTGGGGCGAGGGCGCGCTGACGATGGACCAACTCCTCGCCTATTCCGCCGTCTGCGGCACCGGGCTCGACACGGTCCCGCTGCCCGGTGACGTCTCGACGCAGCAACTCGAACGCATCATCGGCAACGTCGCCACTCTTTCCGTGAAATTATCGAAGCCGCTCAGCGCGCGTCTGCTGCCGATCGCGGGCGCGAAGGCCGGCGACCAGACCACGTTCAATGATCCGAACCTGGTGAACACGGTCATTCAACCGCTGCCGTAACACTCCATCGCCAATCAGTTTTGCAACGACTTGCCGTGACGCGAGGAATCTAGGACTTCTGGGTTCACCACGTTGATCGGCACGCCTGCGCAGTAGGCCGCAATTTGGTCGAAGATTTCGGCGAATTGAACTTCATATTCATCGCGGGTGACGTAGCCGATGTGCGGCGTGCATACCACGTTTTTCATGCCCAGCAGCGGGTAACTCTTGTCCACGACCGGCTCCTGCTCGTACACGTCGACCGCCGCCATTCCCGGGCGTCCCAGTTGCAAAGCGCGCGCCAAAGCCCCAGGTTCGATGAGCGCCGCGCGGCTGGTATTCACGAGCAGTGCTGTCGGCGTCATGAGACTTAAGTCGCCTGCGGTCACGATTCCGCGAGTCGCGTTGTACTGGCGCAGGTGGAGCGAGATCACATCACACTCTTTGAAGAATGCCTCTTTGCTGTGAGCTGTGGCGTAGCCGTCCGCCCGTGCCCTCGCCAGCGCCTCTTCGTTTGACCACACCAGCACCTTCATTCCGAATGCCTTGCCGTAGCCCGCAACGACGCTTCCGATGCGACCGTAGCCGTAAATTCCGAGCGTTTTTCCGCGCAGGGTGTCGCCGACTCCGATTTGCCAGTTTCCCGCCTTAAGCGAGGCCATCTGTTGGGGGATTTGGCGCACGGCGGCAAGAATCAGCCCCCAAGTCAATTCCGCAGCCGCGTAACAGGGCGTGCCCGCATGCTGGCTTGACGAGACAATCACGCCCAGCCTGGTGCAAGCGTCGATATCAATGTGTGGATAGACGCTGCGCTGGCTGATGAGTTTCAGTTTGTTCAGGCGCTCCAGCAAGGGAGCCTGAATCTTCGTGCGCTCCCGTATCAGCACCAATACTTCCGTATCTTTCAAACGCTCGGCCAGCTTTTCTATATTTTGCACATGATCGTTCCAGATTTGCACTTGATGGTCTTTAAGTTTCTGGAAGCAGGCAAGGGTTCGGATGGTATCGAAGTAATCGTCGAGAATCGAGATGTTCATATCGAGCGCGCCGCCAAATCGGGATTCACACTTTGCGAAAAATTGTGGTGTTTAATCCGTGCGTCCACTAAGGTCTCGACCATGGGGATTCCTTTCTGTCCTGCCCTCAATATATCTTAACAGCGGCGCTTCCAGGCTATCGCGAGCTTCAGTTTTTGAAGTAAGAATCTTTGAACACAATCCACAAGCTGTTGCACTAGGTGCGCCGCGCCGCTTGGTTTAGGATAGGCTATGTTCTAGCCGTGCCGCGCGCGTGAACGGTGTCCGAATGCGCGCCGGATCCAAAAAATTTCAGTGAGCGGGAGTTGTCATGGAAATTGAGCTGAGTCTGGAATTTTTGCGCGTCGTCGAACAAGCGGCCATTGAATCGGCCAAGACCATGGGCCGTGGAGACGGCCACCTGGCCGACCAGGCCGCCGTCAGCGCCATGCGCAGGGTGATGGACGAAGTGCCCATGGACGGCACGATCGTCATCGGCGAGGGCGAACGCGACGAGGCCCCGATGCTTTTCATCGGCGAAAAAATCGGCGCCGCGCAGCACGTCCGTGGATTTAATTTTCCCGCCGTGGACATCGCGGTCGATCCGCTCGAAGGAACGAACCTCTGCGCCACGGGCGCGCCCGGTTCGATCACTGTGCTGGCGGCGAGCGAAAAGGGCGGGCTGCTGCACGCGCCCGATTTGTACATGGAAAAAATCATCGTGGGGCCGTCCTGCAAGGGCGCCGTCGATTTGGACGCGCCCGTCGCCGACAATCTGGGCGCGATCGCCAAGCGTCTCGAACGCGACGTCGAGGATTTGGTCGTGATTGTCCTCGACCGGCCGCGCCACGAAAAACTGATCGCGGACATTCGCGCCGCCGGCGCGCGTATTCGCCTGATCGGCGATGGAGACCTCTCCGCCGGCATTTCCGCCGCCGTCATCGGGATTGGAGTGCACGCGGTCATGGGCATCGGCGGCGCCCCCGAAGGGGTGCTGACCGCGGCTGCGCTTCGCTGCTTGAACGGAGAAATTCTGGCGCGCCTGGTGGTGTCCAAGCCCGAGCATGAAGAGCGCCTCGCCAAGATGGGAATCAAGGACGGCAAACGAATTTATCGCACCGAAGACCTCGCGCCCGGCAAGAAAATTATTTTCGCGTGCACCGGCGTAACCGAAGGGAACCTGTTGCGCGGCGTTCGATTCTTCGGAGAAGGCATCCGCACGCACTCGCTGGTGGTCACCCTGGACGAACGCCAGGTGCGCTTCATCGACACTGTGACTCTCGATAAGCGGCCAGACGTAAAAGTGCGTTTCGCATAAACTTAAGAAACATCTCACGAATGCCCGGGCGTCGCAGAAACCAAAATAATCGCAGTTCGGGCGTTTGAGGAGCAGAGGCATGAGCGAAACTGCAAGACCTCTAGCGGGCCATCCGCCTGTTAAGATCCCAATTTTGATTGAATTCATGTCGCGAGTGCTGGTGGCCGTAGGAATTCCATCGGAAGACGCGAAGCAGGTGGCCGCACTTATGGCCGAAGCGGACGCGCGCGGAGGGGACGCACATGGCGTGTTCCGCCTGCCGCAATACATCAAGCAGATCCAAAGCGGCGCCGTCAATCCCCGGCCCAACATCCAGGTCGTAAACAACCAGCCGGGCACAGCTCTCGTGGACGGCGACAACGCCATCGGTCATCTGGTGATGATACGGGCCACGGAACTGGCGATTGAGAAGGCGCGCGAGTGCGGCGTCGCCTGGGTGGGAACGCGCCGCAGCAATCATGCGGGCCCGGCTCAGCTTTACCCGCGAATGATCGCGGCGCAGGACATGATCGGATTGTATTTCTGTGTGGGGAACACCAATTTAGTGCCTCCGTGGGGCGGCACCGAAGTGCTGCTCAGCACCAATCCCATCGCCATCGCTGTGCCGGCATTGCGCCATCCGGTCATCTCGCTGGACATGGCCACGACCAACACCGCGTTTGGAAAAATCAGACTCAAGGCGCAACGCGGCGAGCCGATGCCGGAAGGCTGGATGATTGACAGGCAAGGAAAGCCGCTGACCGATCCGAAGCGCGCGAGCGAGGGATTCCTGCTTCCGATCGGAGGGCCAAAAGGATATGGGCTGGCGTTGATGATCGGCTTGCTGGCTGGAACATTGAACGGCGGCGCGTTTGGCCGCGATGTGGTGGATTACACTGTGGACTCGAAAACGCCGAGCAATACGGGGCAGTCCATTGTCGCCGTGAACATCTCAGCATTCGCGGACTTGCAGTCTTTCAAAAAGCATGTGGATGAGGTGTGGGAGGTGATGAAGTCGTCTCCGACGCTACCCGGCGTCGACGAAGTCCGGCTGCCTGGTGAGCACTCAGAGCAAATTTACCGCGAGCGCATGGCCCACGGCGTTCCGCTGACCGACGCGCAGCGGAAAGTTCTCGATGAACTCGCCGATCGCCTCGGGATTACGCGGCTACAGTGAAACAAGCGTGCCGGGAAAGACTTATTGGGCGGCAATGCGGACGATGCCCGCACCGGCGGCGCGCCAGCGGCCGTGCTGCTTGACGAAAACGCGAATGACGCGTTGCGGTCCATTGTAAGTGACTCCGCCGCTCGCGCCCTTAATCGTGGTTGTGTCCGTCAGCACGGCAACATCCGCCGAGAGGTAACGAACCTGGATATCATCGGGGTGAAGTTCGTTGAGCGTGCGCTGGGGATCCATGATCTGATCGATTTGTTGCTGCTTATTGACGATAAATCCGCCGGGGTGAACTTCCACAAAATCGTCGGCGAACAGCCAATTCAGAGTCCCGGCGTCGCGGTTATGCGCCGCATCCAGCCAGATGTGATCCATGATCGCGACCGTGGCGGCAACGTCTTCACCGGTGGCGGCTGGCTTCTTAGGCGCCTGGCCTAGCGCCACGGCCCCCGATGCGATAGTCAGAACTAAAGTTGCGGCCAATGCGTATGCGCGCGTCATGGTGTTCCTCCTGAAACGACTTGTGCCTGAATCTTGTGGCGCCGGCGTCCCGCCGGCGGTTTTCCGGGTCCCCTACTCTCTGAATCGCATGCGAGACGCCGGCGCCACGGAACGCGGGCCGCGCTTATTTTTTGGTCAGATCCTGGTTCATCACGACGCCGGTCGCTCGCCAGCTTCCATTCTGCTTGATCACCACTCGAAACACGTTGAACTCGCCGTCCAGGCTGTTGCCCTTGCTGTCGTGGCCTTTGATCGTGGTGTGATCGGTCAGAATCGCGACGTTCCCAAACACATGAACCTGGATGTTTTCGGGATCGAGCAGCAAGAGCGTGGGACGATCGGCGCTCCTCAGAATTCCGAGCCACTCCTTCTTGGTGTAGGACTGGCCGTTGGCAAGCACCAGGACGTAACTGTCGGCGAAGAATTTTTCCAGATAGTCAAGGTCGCCGGTTCTTTCCGAATCCAGCCACTTATGATCGAGCGCTTTCCAGTCCTCGCCGCCGGCCGGAGTTGCGGCGCTTTTCGTTTGGCCGAAGGCGAGCGGCGCGAAGCTAAGGATCAACGCCAGCGCTCCCACATGAATTTTTCTCATCATCGAATCTCCTCTAAGCGCTTCAAGGCCGGATGCCGGGGATATTCACTCGAAGCCGGTACAGCCCGGTGACGGCTGTGAAATACAGCGTCTTCGCGTCGGCATCTCCCCACGCCAGATTGGCGGGATTTTCGGGAGGCCGTATGGTGCCGAGATGTTTTCCTTCCGGCGTCAAAACCCAAATGCCGCCAGGTCCCGCGCCGTAAATGTTTCCCTTTTGATCGATCTTCATTCCGTCGGGCACGCCTGCTTCCTTGCTCGAAGACATGTCGATCAGCAATTTTTTATTGGCGAGCGTACCGTCGGGCTGCACGTCAAAGCGCCAATATGTTTTCGAGGCCGAGTCATCGATGTAGAGATACTTTTCGTCCGGCGAGAAAGCGAGCCCGTTCGGCGCCTGGAAATCCTTGTTGACGACTTGCAGTTTCCCCATCGCCAGGCGATAGACGCCCGAAAAAGGTAGCTCCTTCTTGGGATCGTCAGCCAATTTGCGAAGGCCGTAAGGAGGATCGGTAAAATAAAGTGCACCGTCGGACTTGTAAACCAAATCGTTTGGACTGTTGAGGCGCTTGCCTTCGTAGCGATCCGCCAGGACGGTCCGCTTCCCGTCCTTTTCCAGGCGCATGACGCCGCGATCTCCATGCTGGCAGTACGTGACTCGACCCTGCTTGTCAAGTGTGATGCCGTTGGAACCATACAGCGTGACGACGGCGTGCCCATTGTTCAGTTGGTAGCCGGCGTCGCCCGGATCGGCGCCCGCGAAACCGCTCTTCGGCAGGAACACGGAAACTTTGCCGTCCGCCGGATTCCACTTGTCGATCGCGTTGGCTGGAATGTCGCTGAAGATCAAATAGCCCGGCGGTCTGGAGTGCACCCACACCGGTCCTTCCAAAAAGCCAAAGCCATCCGCCACTTTTTCAATCTGAGCGCCGGCGGGGATCAGCGCGTCCAATGCCGGATCGAGGCGAATGATTTGCCCGCCGTTCTGAGCGGCAAGCGTGACGCCAGTGAGAAGCGCCGCGAGCGTGAAAAAAAGGACTCCTATTTTCTTTCGCATGAGCGAGCCACACTCCCTATTGAATTTCATTGCGTTACGATTCCAGCGTTTCCCGCCAGACTATCGGTCGCGGACCGATCGTCACCCTCGGGAAGATTACAGACCCATATCACAAAAGCAAATACAAAACAGCTAGGCGCCCCAAGTTTTATGACTGTCAAAGAATGAGGGTTTAGATTTCTCGGGTAACTAAGACTGTGAGACGCACGTGAAGCCTTCCCGAAAATCCCCACCCGTCGAGTCGGTGTACAATATCGCGCGGATATGGTGATAAGGAATCAAGCGGAGCTGGCCCGCCAGTTTCTCGAACTCCACCACGGCCCGAAGATTTTGCTCCTGCCGAACGCCTGGGATGTTGCCAGTGCGCGGATTTTTGAGGATGCGGGATTTCCGGCGATTGGAACGACGAGCGCCGGGATCGCCAATTCCTTCGGCTACCCGGACGGCCAGAAACTTCCCCGGGAAGAAATGCTGGCCTCCGTGCGCCGCATCGCTGAAGCCGTCGAAGTGCCCGTCACCGCGGATGTGGAAGCGGGCTTCGGAAGCACGCCCGAAGAGGTGGCGGGCACGGCGCAAGCGGTGATCGCGGCAGGAGCCGTGGGAATGAACCTCGAAGATGGTGTCGTGGGAAAACACGATTCGCTCGCCGACGTGAATCTGCAGAAGGAAATCATCCAGGCCGTGATGGAGGTTGTCGACGGCGCGGGTGTTCCCTTCGTGCTGAATGCGCGCACGGATGTTTTTCTGAACGGCATCGGCCCCGCGGAAACGCGGCTTGCGCGCACGCTCGAGCGGCTGAACGCCTATTACGCGGCTGGAGCGCCGTCGCTCTTTGCTCCCGGAGTAAAGGATACGGAAACGATCTCGCAACTGGTGCGAGGAGTTGCCGGACCATTGAACATCCTGGCGACGGTTGGCACGCCGCCTGTCGAGGAATTGCAGAATCTCGGCGTTGCGCGCGTAAGCGTCGGGTCAGGACCGATGCGGGCTGCGCTTGGTTTTCTCGGGCGCATGGCTCGCCAGCTTCGCGAGGAAGGTGTTTTTACCTTGATGACCGAAGGCGCAGTTCCATACGCGGATGCGAATCGCCTGGTTCAACCCAAACGCATGCGGTCCTGACCTGGGAACGCCAATCTCCCGATTGGCGTTGCCAAAATCGCCTGCCGCGGCGGGGAGATTGGCGTTCCCAGGGAAAATCATCCTGCTTGACTCGGCGAATCCTTAAGTTATACAAGAAGGCATACTTGAAATCGTTCTTCGAGGTGCGATTTTGAGAACCACGTCGTCTGTTGCTCTTGGCTTAGCCTTCTTTTTGCTTTCTGTCTCGCCGCCCGTTTTTGCGCACCATGGATTTTCCGTGGAGTTCGACAGGGATAATCCCCTCACACTCACCGGAACCGTAACCAAGATGGAGTTCATGAATCCGCACATCTATTTTTACGTGGATGTGAAAGGCAAGGACGGCAAAGTAGTGAACTGGGCATTCGAGGGCGGACCTCCGAACGTGATTTACCGGCAAGGCTGGCGGAAGGACACGTTGAAGCCGGGCGACGTCGTGACGGTCAAAGGATTTCGCGCCAAGGACGGCACGCATTTGGCGGCTTGCTCGACCGTCAAGCTCCCGGATGGACGCGAGATTGCCGCCGGGTCGGGAGGCGTCTCCCAGAATGCGTATGGCTCGGCAGCCGCGGACGGCAAAAAATAAAGTGAGGGCGACGAGAGAGTGGAATCGAGACCGAGCATGAAGAATTATTTCCGCGTCCGCATCGCCTGCACCGCATCTTTGCTTTTCTTTTTGCTATTTCTGGTTGCATGCGGCAGCCGCACGGCCTCGGGAAATCCGCAGGCCGCTGGCCCGCCGGACTTAAATGGAGTGTGGTCGGCTCCCTTCACGCCGGACATCTCGAAGACCTTGGGGCATCAGCCCCCGTTCACGCCGTACGGAGCCGCGCGATTTGCGAAGGAAGATGAGTTCGACGACCCTCTGACCAAATGCCTGCCGATCGGGCCGGCGCGGGGAATTCAGGCGGGAATCATGCCGTTCCAAATCGTGCAGACCCCGTCCGTGTTCACCATCCTTTTCGAGAACCAACACACGTTCCGCATCATTCACACGGACGGGCGCAGCCACCCGAAGGATGCCGACCCGACTTGGTTCGGAGATTCGATCGGCAAATGGGACGGAGACACTTTGGTCGTGGACACCGTTGGACTGGACGACAGGACCTGGCTCGACACGGCGGGCCACGAGCACAGCGACCAACTGCATCTGGTCGAACGGTTCCAAAAGGTGGACAATAACAACATCAAGTGGACCGTTACATATGAAGATCCGAAGTTTTTTACGGAGCCCTGGTCGATCACGTTGCCCATCGCGCGCCAGAATACGGAGATCATGTCGTACTCTTGCGAGGAGAACGAAAAGGACAGAGCTCATTTGCGGCGCGCGAAAAAATAAGTTTTACGGATCGCCGGTCGTAATACATTCATTTACTTGACGAATTCGTATGGGGAGCATGAAATGAAAAGATATCGATTGAATTTTTTGGTTGCGGCTGCGGCACTCCTGCTGGTCGGCATCCCTCTCTGGGCGCACCACGGCAATGCCTCCTATGACAGCGAAAATCCCATTACGATCAAGGGAGCCGTGACGGAATTTGCGTGGACCAATCCGCACGCCCAAATTTATTTGGATGTGAAAGACGGCAAAGGCGGCCTCGTGCATTGGAGCGTGGAAACCTATAGCCCGGGCAAACTGGTGCGGGCCGGCTGGACGAAAGACAGCGTGAAGGCCGGCGATCAGGTTTCCATCACCCTCATTCCCGCCAAGAGCGGAGCGCCCGTGGGTTTTCTCCACAAGCTCGTGCTTCCAGACGGCAAAGTGTTGGGCCTGCAGGAACTGGAGAACTGAGCGCGGGCTCGACAAAGGAATCGCAGGCCAAACCGGAACGCTTGAAAATTGGAACCCGAGTTAAGGGAGAATCTTCAGGATGCGAAACCGAATCGTAACGATCACTTGGATTGCGACGCTGGCGGCGATTCCCGCTTTGCCTGCGCTAATTCATGCTCAGATGCCCAGCCAGCAACCGCCGGCGGCAAAGAACAATGCTTCTGCTCCCGCCGACCCTCATGACTTGTCCGGGATGTGGGAATTTTTCGCCAACATCCCCGGCCAGGGCATCTACGCCAGTCCGAGCAAAGATCACCCTCCGATGACGCCCTGGGCAAAAGCGAAATACGATGAAGCGAAGCCGGGTTACGGCCCCAAAGCGCAAGGCGGCGGGAATGATCCGATTCTGAAGTGCAATCCGACCGGGATTCCACGAATCCTGTTTTTTCCGCAGCCGCTTGAGATCTTTCAGACACCGGAACGCGTGTTCATGTTCTTCGAGCGCGACCACGCCTGGCGCCAAATCTGGACCGACGGGCGAAGCCATCCCAAGGATCTGGAACCCACATGGATGGGAGATTCGATCGGGAAATGGGACGGAGACACCTTCGTCGTGGATACGGTTGGCTTCAATGACAAGAGCTGGCTCGATTTTTACGGCGATCCGCACAGCGAAGACATGCACTTGATCGAGCGCTACAAGCGCGTGGATCGCAACACCATGTCTCTGCAGCTCGTCGTCGAGGATCCCAAGGCTTACACCAGCACCTGGGTGGGCGATACGAAAAACTACAAGCTGCTTACGGGAAAGAAAGCCTATATGGAGGAACTCTTTTGCATTCCGGAAGAAGAGGATGCCTTCACCAATCGGATCAGATTACCCGCGGTAGGGCAGAACCCCAAGTAGAACACGCTTTTTACCCTGAGCATTTCTGAAGGGCAGCCTGTGGGTTTTCTCATTTTCGACAATTGCAAAATCAAAAGCCACAGGCTGGAAGCCTGCGCCACTTAAACCTACTTCGCGAGATACATGTACCCCACAGTGTTGTTGCCCGGCGAAGCGAACCACATTCTTCCCTTGGGATCGTTGTTGAGTTCCCTCATTCCATTTCCCACGGCAGGAGCGGGATACTCGGTGATCTTTCCAGTGGCGGGATCCAAGCGCCCGACTGTGTCCATGATCCCGGAGGCGTACCAGACCTGGTTAGTCGTATCGATTCCGATGGGATAGGGTGAAGGCTGCTCACCGGGAAGCTGGTATTCCTTGAACGCGCCCGTTTCCGTATCCAGCCGAACGATCTGTCCCCTGTCATACTGCGCGAGCCATCCGATTCCGTTGGCATCGACTTGAAAGCGGCGCCGCGAACCGGGCTGCGGCGGCGGCGTCCAGGTGGAGACTTTCCCCGTCTTATATTCCACCTTGAAAATTCGCCCTTGTCCGCCGGCCTCGTCGAACCAGATGTTGCCGGCCCTATCGAGATTCGCTCCATACGTGCCGGGAACATCTTTCAGTTCCGTGTAAACTCCAGTCTTGGGATCGAAGCGGTAGGAAAACGGGCTGCCGGAAACCCACAAGATTCCGTTGGGATCTTCGCGCACCGTGTTCATCGTTCGGCCCGGCCCTTTGTACTTGGTCTGCTTGCCGGACTTGACGTTGACTTTCACCAGCGTTCCACCCTCTTCCACGACCCAGGCCGAAACTCCGTCGCGAGTCATCTGCACCGAGCGAGTGCCCACTCGCGGCGACTGGCTCTCCCACAAATATTCTTGCAGCTCTCCCGTGTCCGGATTCAACCTGCCGACGCCATTCACAGTCCCGAAATACGGGCACCAGATGTTGCCATCCTTGTCCGGGTTCGCGTCCCAGGTCATGCGTCCGGGCGGCATTTCGTACATCACATACACGATCTTGAGCGCTTCGTCGCTGAACTGCTTCATCCAGTCCACATAGCCGGGAAGATCGGCGGGAGATTCCGGGAGCGCGCCCGGCCCCGTGCCGAAAATCTTGGCGGCGTAGGCCGCGACTTCGTTGACATCCTGGTCGCTCTTAATCGTGCCGTACACGACGCTGCCGCCGATTCTGGTGGACATCATGTCCTTGAGGGTCTCGCGCCATCCAGCCTCATCCCGTCGCACGTTGATAAATTGTTCGAAACCGTGGCAACTCGAGCCGCAGCGGGCGAACTTATCCTTGCCGGGCCCTTCCGGAAACAGGTCGATGCCCTGAATGATCGGTATCTCGTCCCAGTGCACCATCTGCTTTTGCAGCGCCCAGTCGAAAGTGGCATTTTGATTCGCGGCCAGGACGATTCCGCTCTTCGGGTCGGACCGGTACCCCACAGCCTTCGCCAGCACCTGGTAATCGCCAGCCGGCAGATTCTCCACGCGGTACTTCCCATCGTTGCCGGAGAGCACGATGACCGTTACTCGGGTTTTTGCGTTCCGAGCCTGAACGAATGCGGCGCGAAAGGGCGCGCCGTCCGGCCCCGTCACCTTGCCCGTGATCGTCGCCCCGAATGCAATCGAGGAAATGAGACCTACCGCACTCACCAATCCCAGGATTTTGAGAATTCTGAGTGGCTGCATGACTCCTCCTTACAATGGGCGATTGAGGCCGCTCGATCCGCCAACGAGAACGCCGAAGAGCAGGCGCGCAATCTTTGTCAGTGAAATCAAGCTCCGCCTGCTCAACACGCAATCTTGGCGTTGCCGGGCAGCAGTGCCGCGAGGCTACCAAACAGACGTACCGAATGTCTATGAAGATCTCTTTTCGCCTTGATCCATGGTTCTGTGCATCGTATCGAACTGATTCCCAACGAAATCAAGTGCTTGCGAACGTCCAGCAGTAGTGCTAACTTGCTACTCAATACGAATTTATATTGCAGCTCTAGGCCTTTGCTGAGTGCCTGAAGTGTTTGGGGTTACGTCAGCATGACCTCGGCCAAGGAGGGCCCCGTGCGCGAAAAACCCCGGTATCCCGGTATCCGCGTGACTGCCAACGGAAACCAACTGGTTTCTTATCACACCGAGACTCGCATTACCGACGCGGGAATTTTCTACCCGATTACACCGTCCACCGAGGGTGGCGAGCTGTACCAGCAGGCCTACGCGGAAGGCAAATTGAATGTCTTCGGCCATAACACTATCGCGGTGGAGGCGGAAGGCGAGCACGCGGCACAGGGCGGGGCCATCGCGCACTCCGTCTGCGGCCAGCGGGTCGTCAACTTCACGTCGGGCCAGGGAGTCGTCTACGGCGTGGAGCAGTATTACCACGCGCCGGGCAAGTGCTCGACGATGGTTCTGGAGGTCGGGGCTCGCGCGCTCACCAAGCACGCTCTGAACGTCCATTGCGGACACGACGACGTGTATGGCGCGCTCGATACCGGCTGGATCATTTTATTCGGCAAAGACGCGCAGCAAGCGGCTGACCAGGCGCTCATTTTGCGTCGCGTGACCGAACTCAGCTTGACTCCGGGAATGAACGTGCAGGACGGATTCCTCACTTCGCACCTGGAGCGCACGTTCTACAAGCACGAGTCGGAACTAATGCGCGAGTATCTGGGCGCGCCGGATGACATGATCGATTGCCCGACCGAAAGCCAGCGCATTCTGTTTGGCCCGAAGCGCCGGCGCGTGCCGCGCATGATCGACCTGACCAACCCCGTTCTCCTCGGTCCCGTACAAAATCAGGAACACTACATGCAGGGCGTAGTAGCGCGGCGCAATAATTTCACGGAGCCGATTCTGCAATTCCTGGAAGAGGCCTACAAAGATTTCGGAAACTTGACCGGCCGCCACTATGGCTTGATCACTGAATACAAGACAGAGGACGCGGACACAGTATTTGTGTCGCTCGGCTCGGCGGCTGAAAATATCGAGGCGGCCGTTGACTATCTGCGGGAGCGGCGCAACGCCAAAGTTGGCTCGATTCACCTGAACGTGTTCCGGCCCTTCCCGGAGGCCGCTGTCATAAGGGCGCTCGCCGGCAAGCGCAACGTCATCGTTCTCGAGCGTACGGACGAGCCCATGTCCGGGGACAACCCGATGGGCCGGGAAATCCGGACGGCCTTGACCAAGGCGCTCGTCACACAGGACCACGTCGCGGAAGCGAATCTTCCCCCCATTACGCCGGACCAGATGCCGCGGCTCTTTGCCGGCATCTACGGCTTGGGCTCCCGTGATTTCAGGCCTGAGCACGTTCTGGGCGCCTATGAATTTGCCACTGGAACGCGGACCCGCAAGGACGGCAAGGGCGTTGCGGACGGAGTCTCCTTTTTCGTCCTGGGCGTCGATCATCCCTACGAAGTGAAATCGGACGAGACGCCATCGCTGCTCCCTGAAAAAGCGGTGGCCGTGCGATTCCATTCCATTGGCGGCTGGGGCGCTATTACCACCGGAAAAAATCTTGGCGCGATCATCGGCGACTTGAACGATCTGCTCTACGATCGCGACAAGGTTGTGGACGAGTGGGGCAATCCCAAGGAAATCATCCACGTCAGCGCCAACCCGAAATACGGTTCCGAGAAAAAGGGCGCGCCGACGTCCTACTTCATGGTCGCCGCCCCCGAGCGCATTCGAGTGAATTGCGATCTGCGCCATGTCACGGTTGTGCTTTGCTGCGACCCGAAGGCATTCACGCACACCAATCCGCTGGACGGGATGCTCGAAGGCGGCGCCTTGATCTGGGAATCGGAAGAGGAAGGCGAGAAGGCGTGGGAGCGTTTGCCCATGTGGGCGCGCAGGCAAATCATCGACAAGAAGATACGCGTCTACACGCTGCCCGGCTTCGTGATTGCCCGCAACGCGACCGATCGCGCCGACCTTCAACTGAGAATGCAAGGAAACGCATTTCTGGGCGCTTTCTTTGCGGTGTCGCCGATTTTGCAGGAGTTCCGAATTACGCCGGAGCAATTCCGGGACGTCGTTCACAAGCAGTACGTCAAGAAGTTCGGCCGGCTGGGCGACGCGGTCGTGAATTCCAACATGGAAGTCATGACGCAAGGCTTTGAGCGAGTGCACGAAATCCGCGTCGGAGAGATGGAAGCGCCGGACAGGTCATCTCTTCGCGGCGAGGCCCTGCTGCCTGTGGTTTCTAACGCGTCCGCCGAGGGTGGTTGCGGCTCAGGCTGCCGTTCCCATGAAGTTCCGGCGGGACAGGGTCCTCGCACGCCAGTCACGACAATCGCCATGTTCGATTCCGAGTTTCGTTCCAACTACGGCTACAATCAGCCGGCCTCGCCGCTCGCGTCGGTGGGAGTAATGGCTGCCGGCAGCGGCGACACCGCCTCCAAATATGTCGCGCGTCGCGAAACGCCCCTTTACATTCCGGAAAATTGCACGCAATGCATGGAGTGCATTGCGGTGTGTCCGGACACGGCGCTGCCGAATTGCTCCCAGGAATTGGATACAGTTCTGCGAACCGCCATCGCGAATTACGTGACCGACCCGAATGAGCGCGTGAAAATGTTCAAGTCGGTGCCGGAGATTGACAAGCGTACGCGCGCCTTAATGCAGGCTTCCGTAGCCACGAAAACCCTCACTCCCCTTCCCGAGATCCTCCGCAAGGTTACGAATGAGGTAGACGGATTCTCCGACGAGGCCAAGCGCCAATTCTTCGCCGTGATCGAGAAAGTTCCGATGGCCTTCCAGAAGGCCAACGCGATCTTTGCCACACCGGAGAAGAGGACTCCGGGCAGCGGCGGCGTGTTCTCCATTTTTGTTTCGGACCTGTGCAAGGGATGCGCTGCGTGCGTGACCGCTTGCGGCGATCACAATGCGCTGAGGATGGTGCAGGAGACCGAGGACGTCAACGCGGAGCACGAGACCGGAACCGCCTTCCTGAACCTCTTGCCGGACACTTCGCAGAAATATTTGGGCCTGTATAACGATACGAACCCGACGGATTCCAAGACCGCTGCGCTGCGTAATTTGCTGATGGTGCGGCGCAACTATGATGCGCTGGTCTCCGGCGACGGCGCGTGCGCGGGTTGCGGAGAGAAGAGCGTGCTGCGGGCCATCACTTCCGTCACGGAAGCGTACATGCGGCCCCTCTATCACGCGAAGGCCGAGCGGTTCCGCGCCAAAGCGGGCGATCTCGAGAAGACCGGCGTGCAGAAACTGGCTGAACTTAAGGCAAGAAACCAACAAGAATACGAGCTGTTGCGCCAGACAATCGCCCATTTGGTGATGGGCCTGGGCGGCGAGGATGAAAAAGACACCAAGGCGCGCATCGCCGCGCATGGCGAGATCACGGATGGAGATCTCGTCCACGCGATTGCCACCGTGCTGCTGCAAGAAGCGTTCAATCACATGAATCTCCAGGCCATCGATGGCCGGCTTGCAAACGGTATGTCGGTAATGGCCATGGCCGCGCACACCGGCTGCAATACCGTTTACGGTTCGACGCCTTCCAACAACCCGCACCCGTATCCGTGGATGAACTCTCTTTTCCAGGACGGCATCACCGTGGGATGGCTGCTGGGCGAAAGCTTCATCGTGGATCACGCCCGCCGTTCCGTAGTCCCCGAACGTCTGGCCGATATCCTGCTACAGCGGACAGAAAACGTCATTAATCCGCGCGAGTACTATGAATTCACGCATTTCACCGACGCGCTGATGACCGACCAGGAGATCCTGGAACTCCCGAAAGTATGGGTGGTCGGCGGCGACGGAGGCATGGGCGACATCGGGTATCAGAACACTTCGAAGGTAATTCTCCAGAACCGCCCGAACGTCAAAGCCCTGATGCTCGACACGCAGGTTTACTCCAACACGGGCGGCCAGAACTCGGATTCAACGCCAATGCTGGGCGGCAATGACATGAACGTTTTTGGCGCCGCCACGCAGGGCAAAAACGTCGAGAAGAAAACGGTGGCCGAAACTTTCCTGGCCGGCCACGGCTCGCCTTTCATCGCCCAAATCTCGATCGCGAACGCTCCGAAACTTTACCGGGCCATCCTGGACGGAATCGAGTATCGCGGAACGGCCTTCCTGCAGTGCTTCACCACCTGCCAGCCGGAACATGGTGTGGCGGATGACATGGCCCTCACCCAGGCTCAGCGCGTTCGCGATTCCCGCGGGGCGCCGGAATTTGTTTTCAACCCGCGGCTTGGCGAAACGTACCAGGAAGCCCTCGATCTAAAGGGCAACCCTTCGCTCGAGAAGGACTGGTACGAAACGAAGTTCAAGGCTACGAACGAGCCGTACCGCTTTACCGTCGCTCATTGGTGCGCAACGGAAGCGCGCTTCCGAAATCATCTGAAGAAAATCAAGAAAGAAGACGCTGCCAAGATGATTTCGTTGGAAAACATGCTCGTCCGCATCACGCAACAGGATGTGGTCTACCGCCGCTATCTTGTTTCCGATCACCTGTCCTACATCCCTGACTTCGGCGTCTACATAAAAGTGCAGGGACCCAAGGGAGACGTGGAGTACCGCTCTCTTTCGAGGCAGTTAGTGATGTTCTGCGTGGAGCGCCGCAAGGCCTGGCGCATGCTGCAGAGCAAAGCCGGGATCGAGAACAAGGAGTACAAAGCGCAGCGCGCGATCCTGGCCGACGTGGATTCAGGAAAAATCTCCCGCGAGGATTTCTTCGCCGGCGCGGAAGAATTGATGAAAGCGAGACTCCAGATCGCCGCGGCGGAAGCGCCTCGACCGGCGCATCCGGCGCCGGCAGTCGCGGCTAAAACGCCTGCCGCGGTTTCTGAAGCCGTGAGTCGAAATGGTGAAAAGGAAGCCCCTCGGCCGGCAGTTCCGGCGCCGGTCGCTGTGGCAAAGGTGTCCGCCATAGTTTCCGAAACGGTGACTCAGAGTCGTGAAAGTGAAACCTCTCAGGTGGTGGTTGCCATGACGGCGCAAGTGACCGTGGAAAAAGAATCGGATGAATCGGCCGACTGGGAACAAGGCATACAGTTGCGGCTAATGGAGCTTGATGTGGATCCGGGCAATGATGCCGGCGGAAGCATGAGCAAGCGCGCCGGGAAATAAGATCGGCGGTGCGGAACGGAAATCCTTTCCGCGATACCGGTTCAGGCAAGGAACTAGACTGACGAGGCAGGGAAAACCTTCGTTCGGCCCGGGGTCAACCTGGATACTGGCTGGTGATGTAGCTGTGAAGTTGAGAAATGGTGTGCTGTTGCGCGGAAATCATCCACTTCACCAGATCGCCGATTGACACCACTCCCAAAACAATCCCGTTTTCCACTACAGGCAGGTGGCGGATGTGGTTGTCCGTCATGATTCTCATGCTGTCTTCGACGGTGTGATCCGGCGTAACGAAAATCGCGGGACTCGTCATGATTTCCTTCACCTGGGTTTCCTTGGACAACTTTCCTTGCAGGATAACTTTTCGCGCGTAATCGCGCTCGGAAACGACGCCAACCAGTTCGCTTTCCGAGACCACCATCAGGGCGCCCACATGCTTGTCCGCCATGATTTCGATCGCGTCGTAGACGCAAGCCTCGGGCGAAACGTGCCAGACGTTCTGGCCCTTCTGTTTCAAGACCAATCGAACCGCGTCAAAAAGGTTCATAGGCCTCTCTTTCGGCTGGGGCGGAAGCAGGATTCAGAACTTCTATCTATCCTTGCGCATGACGTTACGGCAGCCCTATGGCCATGTCAAGTTCCGTTTGTAGTGGCACAGGCTTCAGCCTGTGGGGGTTGGCCGGAGCACGTCCACTCTTGCTGCAACCAAACCCCACAGGCTGAAGCCTGTGCCACGTAAATTGTGCGCGACGGTAGCCGGCTGTATAATCAGGCTGCGGAAAAACTCGAAGCGCTGTCATTCTGAGCGAAGCGAAGAATCTCTCCTTGTTTCTTTTCTTGTGCTTAAATCGAAGAGAGATTTTTCGCTTCGCTCAGAATGACAAAACATGACATTTTTTTCCCGCAGCCTGTAATGTGCGACGCTGTAAAAATCAGCTGCGCAATTTAGAGACCTACGCTCAAATAATCTTGGGGGACCACTTATGGGGAAGATGATCTTCAGCGCGCTTCTAGGTTTCTCGCTGGCAATTCCACTGGCGGCGCAGACCGGCCAGCAGGCTCCGCCCAAAGACCTCTCCGCCTGGCTGCGCAATTCCTACACCACCAACCGGAAATTCATCGCGCGCACCGCGGAAAAGATGCCCGAGGAATTCTACGGCATCCGCCCCGGCGCGCAGCCCGAGGTCCGGACATTCGGGCAACTGATCGGTCATCTGGCCAATTTTAATTATCGCTGGTGTTCGGACGCCAAGGGCGAAAAGAATCCAATGGAAGAAACAGATTTTGAAAAAGTAACCGCGAAGGCCGATCTCATCAAGGCTCTGGACAGCGCCTTGACCTATTGCGACGGCGCGTATGCCATGCTCACCGATGCGAATTCGAAGGACATCGTGCAAGGCACAAGGGACGACGGCACGAAAGCTCCCGTGATGCGAATCAGCCGGCTAATTTCAAATCTCGCGCACAACAACGAGCACTACGGCAACCTCGTCACGTACATGCGGATCAAGAGCATTGTCCCGCCTTCCTCCGAGCCGCGCTGATTTCGTGCGCGCGCCGCTGACAGGCGCCCCGGAAACATGTTATGTTGCGCCGCAATGCAACCCGCACTTCTTTTGCAACTGGGAGGAAACAAGCATGGGGAATCGCGCTTCGGGAAACTTCGAGACATCCGTGGATTTCGGCAATGCGAATGGAAAACCTTTCGACTCCGGCGCTTCGCGCAGGAAATTCCTGAAAGCCCTGGCCGTGGCCGGAGCGGGCGCGGTTCTTTCTGAAAGCGGGCTCATCGCGCAGGTGACCTCACCGTCGGTTCGTCCGCACGCCGGCCGCGTCGACATTCACCACCACATCTTCCCGCCGTTTTACGTCAAGGCCATGGAAGAAGAAATGCGCGCGGACAGGTTCTCGCCCAGGCCCTGGACTCCCTCCACTTCGATCGACATGATGGACAAGCACGGAATCGCCACGGCATTTTTTTCGCCGGTCCAGCGATTGGTCATGGATTCGACGAGCGATAAGAGCGAGAAGGCGCGCAACCTCGCCAGGCAACACAATGAATATGGCGCGCAGTTGGTCAAAGACTACCCGGGCCGCTTCGGCCACTTTGCCACGCTGCCATTGCCCGACACGGATGGAAGCCTGAAAGAAATCGCGTACTCTCTGGACGTGCTGAAGGCGGACGGCATCGCTCTTTGGACGAGTTACATGGACAAGTGGATGGGCGATCCCTCCTTCGCGCCAGTCTACGAAGAATTGAACCGCCGCAACGCGGTGGTATTCGTCCATCCCGCGCGCGCCTCGTGCTGCCGCAATCTCCCCGGACAGTCCGGCATCATCGAGTATGACATCGACACGGCGCGCGCCATCGACAGCCTGCTCTTTGATGGAACCTTGGCGAAAAATCCGAATATCCGTTTCATCTTTTCGCACTCCGGCGGAGCGTTTCCCGTGCTCGCCGCGCGCATCATCGACGATTTTCCGAAGAATCGCGCCGACAAAATCCCGCACGGCGTGGAGTACGAATTCAAGAAATTGTATTTCGACACCGCGCACGCAGGCCGCGCGCCCGCCCTGGACGCGCTGAAAGACATCGTGCCCATTTCGCAGATCATGTACGGCAGCGACGCGCCCATCCGGAATTACGAGCTGACGGACGATTGGCTCGTCCAATACGCCGGCTTCTCGGAAGACGACTGGAAGGCCATCAATCGCGGCAATGCCGAGCGTTTGTTTCCGCGCCTGAAGTCGTGAGGTCCTTATGCTTTTCTCAGACTGCGGCGCAGCTTTGAGGCAGGGCGCCAGTTTCCGAATAGCCGACTCACCGGAAACTGAGCAGCTGCGTCGCTCTTGAGTTCCATCCAGCTCTGGTCCCATACAAGCGCGGCTCTTCTGTCTTCAACTGCTTCTGAACACACCCGCGGGGACTCTAAGATGCCGCGGCATCGCCGGCGAGGGCTCGAACCGCCTTGGGCTGAGGGCGCAGCAGCAAATAGAATGCGCCGACGCGCGTGATCATCAGCAAGGGCACGTAGATGATCGGGATCGCGTACGTGGCGCCCAATTGGCCCGCCAGCGCCGGAAGGCCAACCTGGATGGCATGGTAGTAGTCGAGGATGATATCGACCACCCCGACGAGGTTGAAGGCGGCGACCAACAGCCAAAAGAGCGGACGTATCCTCACCGTGAGAAGCGCCAGGATGGCGAGCACCCCGGTTGCCAGGTCCCAGTAGGCGGCGAACGCGGCGAAGCCAGCGGCGGGCAGATTCGGGCCGACAACGCCTGGAAGGATAAAGACGAGCCCGAAGAAGCGGAAACTGTGCAGCGTAGCGATGGCGCGTTGCGCTGCGACCAGGTCCATCGACTTGAGCCGGGGCAGGATGTACACGCCAAAGCAAAGCACCCACGCGACATAGCCTAAAATGAGATGCAGATTGAAGATGGTTTCCGGTGACATTTGATCTCCTATTAGACTAAGGGTTCGTCGGGGCGAATCTCCGATACCGGAGAGTAGCCCGACAACAAAATTTCAAATCGTGGTACCATGGGGTACCACAGACGTAGTATGGTACCCATCGGTACCAGCGTTGTCAAGGTACAAGATGCTTGCAGCGCCTTTCGGGATTCACAAAAAGTTCCTGAGTACCAGGGATCGTCAACGTGAGGGTGATGACAACAGCCTCGATGTCAAAACGCCGCCAGAAAGGCGGCGACGAACCTGCGGTGCGCGAGCGCATCCTTGAGGCGGCCTTTGCGGCGTTCATGGAGAGCGGCTACGCAACGACCAGCACGCTTGAGATCGCGACGCGCGCGCGGGTTTCGAAGCGAGAACTTTACACGCTAGTTGGCAACAAACAAGAAATGCTGATCGCCTGCATCAGCGAGCGCGCCAAGCGACTGGACATGCCCGCTGACCTGCCCGTACTGCGCGATCGCGAGACCCTGGAGCAGGTGCTGGCGACTTTCGGGACGAAGCTCGTCCGCGAGGTAAGCGATCCCACGGTCATTGCGGTATTCCGACTGGCGATCGCCGAGGCGGTCCTGGCCCCCGAAGTGGCGCGTGCACTCAACTCTATAGGACGCGAGGCAAGCCGCGCCGCCTTGCGTAAGATCATGGCCCAGGCCCTGGCGGCCGGACTGCTAACAGGCGGTCCTGGCGAACTTGCCGAGCAGTTCGCCGGGCTGCTCTGGGGAAATTTGATGGTCAGCTTGCTGCTCGGCGTCGCCGAGCGACCCAAGCTCCGCGAAATCGCGGGACGTGCCCGCGACGCCGCAGCCGCCTTCCTGCAACTTCATCCGCTACCGAATGACAGACAACCCGGAAGATAACGAGCGAGCCTTCCAATTCCCGGGTTGCCGGCGATCCGGGAATTGTGAATGCGAATCCGGTTTGCACAAGTAGTCCGCCGAAGCTTCGACGGGCCGGCAGCAAATGACCTCTCCCAGGCAGAGGGCTGCGCGCGGGCAAGAATCCAATCCCCGTCTGGGTTGTGGTAATCGGCGGGAACTACTTCAACATGTGGATCTTTGCAATGCCGGTTCGATCGGAATAACTGGAGAAGCATCGATTCAGACAGCCACGGTCTCGGGACGGGATCGACTTTGTATCGCTAGATGCGTCCCGCCACTACCCGCGCGAGTGCGACCGTCTTATCCCGCCCTGGAACGAATTGCTGGAATCCCAGCAAAAAGAACGTGTCGCCTTTCAGCACCATGATGGAGTGCCCGGCGGCTAACACAGTCGCACGGTCACCAACGCCATCGACCGGCTGGATCGCCACGTCTGCGAAATCCGCCCCCGCCGCGTCCTTCGTCCGCGCCTGTAGCGATTCCATTTTCTCCCACTGGTCCTTGCCGTTTTTGCGCCACACCTGAAGGCTGAACGCGAAGTCACTGTCCTTGTTATCGCCGTTCGCCTCTATCAACGCGCCCGCCGCCCCGCCAATTAGCTTCTCCATATCCTGCTGTCCGCTCTTGGTATCCGCTTTGCCCATTCCGGACACACTCGACGCGATCTCTTGGCCGATCAACCGCCGCCGCTCCGTTGCGCTCACCCAGTATTTGCACAAGGCGCCATCGTCAGTGTTGGTCTCCGATTCCGCGCGCTCCACGGCGACTCCCAGAATCGTGGCTGCCTCCTGGCCTTCGAGCAGACTGCAGCCGCTCCCTTTCGACGGCGGAAATGTTCGCATGCCGCCAGACGACGTACGGCCAGAGGTGTCGCCATCCAGGCCGTAGTCCTTCTTCATTTCCGCAATCTTCTTCGTGGCGCGATAGCCGACGTAGAAAATGCCGCCCACGCCGACGGCGCCGAACAGGAGCAGAACGCCGAGCACGATGAAAAGAATCTTCGCGCCGGAACTTTTTTGAGCGGCCTGCGGCGCGGCGACAGGCTGGGAAGCCGGTGCCGCGGGAGGCATCACGTTCTGTGTCTGCGCCGGACCTCCCTCAATCGCCGCCCCACAGGCCGTACAGAACTGTCCGGTGACCGGGGTTCCGCATTTTGTGCAAAAGTTTGCCATTTTTCCCTCCAAGTCCGCATGTGCGCCTACCCGGAACGCCTCAGCGAGCCACTTTGCGAGGGATGATAGCCACAAATGTGCGGGCGGTCCAGCCCCCTCGCCTATCGAACCTATCGGTTGTCAGGTTGTCACGCCACGCACTCGACTTTGCGAAGTGGGTCACCATGTCGCTGTGGCCGGTAAAACGTCTTGTCGAAGCGATGCCAACTCTTGAGGATGCCGGCGCTCCTTGCGATTGTGCTCGAGTGACGCCACAGTCGGAAATTGGCACAAAATGCCCTTCCACTCTGGTTGACATGACTTGCATTCAGTGTGTACCGTGTCGGCATGTCATCCAAACCAGTTGAATCTACGGGTGTGACTGCTCCCGGAGTAGTGATCGAGCGGGCCGGCGACGTTTTGAACTTCACGTTGGAAAATCCCGGGCACGAGAACGAAGTCACCGGGCCGATGTTCGACGCCATGTTCGCGGAGCTTCGGCGCGAAGCAGCGAATCCGAGCGCGAGGGTCTTGCGCCTGCGGGCGCGCGGGAAAGTCTTCTGCACGGGGCGCGAGCGCGCGGGGCGGGACGCGGCGACCATCCATCACGAATCCGCGCGACTCATTGAATTCAAGCGCGCGTTGCGAGTTTCGCCGCTCGTCAGCGTCGCGGAGGTGCAGGGCGACGCATTCGGCTTCGGTTTCGGCCTTGCCATTGTGTGCGATTTCGTCTATGTCGCCGAAAGCGCGGCCCTCGGTTTCCCCGAAATGAAGTTCGGCCTTGCGCCGGCCGCGATCATGGCGTATCTCGGCGAGTACGCGCTGCCGCGGTTCGCGTTTCCTCTCGTCCTGTTCGGTGATCCGATCAAGCCGCAGCAGGCGCTACAAATCGGCCTGATCTCGCACGTCAGCCCGGCAAGCACACTTTCATCCGACGTCGATGCCATCATCGAGCGCATCCTGCGCCTCGATCCGAATGCCGCCCGCAACTGCAAGGAATTTTTTCAGACGGCGCAACAGAATTCGTTCGACCAGAACTGCCGTTTGGCCACGGAGGCCTTGACGGTGGGCAGCCTGGCCGTGCTTTCGAGGCAGAAGTGAGCCGGCCGTGCCCGTGAACGCAGGAGCTCGGCTCGACCGGCTTCCGTTGTCCTCCTTCCATCGCCGGATCATGTGGCTGATCGGCGCGGGAATGTTTTTCGACGGCTTTGACATTTACCTCGCCGGAATCGTTCTCGGAGCGACAGTCAAGAGCGGCTTCTCCACGCTCGGCCAGAACGCGGAATTCGTCTCGTCCACGTTTGTGGGGATGATGCTGGGGTCTCTCGTGACCGGCTTCCTCGGCGACCGGTTTGGACGCCGCTTCACCTATCAATCGAATCTTGCCATCTTCGGATTCGCGTCCATCGCCGCCGCCTTCGCGCCCTCCATGCAGGTTTTGATCCTGATCCAGTTCGTCATCGGGTTTGGACTCGGGGCCGAAAATGTGGTTGGCTATTCGACATTAACGGAATTTGTACCCCCGCAGTCCCGCGGCAAATGGCTGGGCTTCATGACCGTCTTCGTCGTCACTGGATTGCCGGTTGCCGCGCTGCTGGGAGTGCTCATCATTCCGAGTCTCGGTTGGCGGGCCATGTTCGTTCTTGGCGGGCTCGGCGCGCTCGTCGTCTGGTATTTGCGGAAAAAATTGCCGGAATCGCCCCGCTGGCTGGAATCCGTCGGACGCACCGAAGAGGCCGAGGCGTTGTTGTCGACGATCGAGAACGAAGTCGCGCGGCAGCATGCGCCGCTGCCACCTCCAAAGGTTTCGCTGCTTCCGAAACATTCACGGAAACTTTCTTCGCTTCTCAGCCCCTTGATTCTCCCGCGCATGATTTTGGGATCGGTCTCCCTGATCGTCATCAACAGCTTGCTCTACGGCTTCGTCACATGGCTGCCGACCTTTTTCGTTCAGCAGGGCCTCAGCATCGCCAAGTCGTTTAACTATTCTCTCGTCATGGCACTCGGCGCGCCGCTCGGCTCCGCGATCGGCGCTTTCACCGCGGACTCCTGGGGACGCAAGCCCACGATCGTCGGCGCTTCCCTGCTCACCATTCTGATCGGAAGCTTTTATCCATTCATCCACGATCCCGCTATTTTGATGATGACGGGCTTTACGTTGATCATCCCGATCTATGTCCTCGTGGCGCTGCTTTTTGCGATCTACATCCCTGAGCTTTTTCCGACGGAAGTTCGCCTGCGCGCGTCGGGAATTTGCAATACGTTCGGCCGCGGCGCGATCATATTTACGCCCTTCATCGTCGTGGCGCTTTTCCGGTCGCACGGGATTGGAGGCGTTCTCGTTTTCATGATCGGGCTTCTCATCGTGGAGATTTTGGTTGTCCTCACGCTTGGCGTTGAACCCAAAAAGCGCCGCCTCGAAGAGATCGAGTCTGAGGCCGTTGTCACTCCCATCCCTGCCGAGGTACGAAATCCATGACCGTCATGCCCATCACCTACGACGCGCAGCTCTTCATCAACGGCGAGTTCACCGATGCCGCGAGCGGCAAAACGCTGGACATCGTTAACCCGGCCACAGGCGCCGTGATCGGTCGGCTCGCCGATGCCGGCGCATTCGACGTGGACCGCGCCGTCGCAGCCGCGCAGAGCGCATTCGATGAAGGAATGTGGAGCCGGGCGTCGGCCCAAGAGCGCGCCCGCGTGCTCAATCGCTTCGCCGATTTGTTCGAGGCCGATCTGGAGGCGTTCTACAAGCTCGAGACGCTGAACAACGGCCGCCCGATTGTCGAGACGCGTGCACAAATCTCGCGCCTTCCGCAGTTCTATCGCTATTTCGCGGCACTCGCCCTCACGAGCCGCAGTGACCTCATCCCAGTCGAAGGGCCGTACCTGTGCTACACGCAACGCGTGCCGCTCGGCGTCGTCGCGCTCATGACGTCCTTCAATCATCCGTTGATGATCTTGTCGAAGAGCCTGGCCCCCGCGCTCGCCACCGGCAACAGCGTGGTCATCAAGCCCTCCGAGCAGACGCCGCTCACAACGAATCGCCTCGTAGAGCTGCTGGATCGCGCCGGCGTACCCAAGGGCGTCGTCAATGTTGTCAACGGCGTTGGCGCCGAGTCCGGCGCGGCGCTCGCCTCCCATCCGAAAATCCGAAAGGTCACCTTCACCGGGAGCACGGAGGTTGGCCGTTCGATCGGCGCCGCGGCCGCGCGCAATTTTGCGGCTGCTACACTGGAACTCGGCGGCAAGGGCGCCGTCATCCTCTTCGATGACATGGAAATGGAGCGGGCCGTCAACGGCGCGGCGTTTGCCGCGTTCATCGCCGCGGGACAGACCTGCGTGTGCGGGTCACGCATCCTCGTTCAGCGCTCCATGTACGCGCCGTTCCTGGAACGGTTTCGAACGAAGGCCGCGTCCATCCGGCTGGGCGATCCTGCCGACGCACAGACGCAGCTTGGGCCTGTCATTTCGGAGAAATCCCGGCGGCGCATCCTGATGATGCTCGAGCGCGCAACAGCCGCGGGCGCGAAACTGCTGACGGGCGGCAAGGCAGCTTCGAATGATCTACCTACTGGATTTTTTATCGAGCCCACCGTGCTATACGACGCCGATCCTCGCTCCGAGATCGCACAAGACGAAGTTTTCGGGCCAGTGACAGTCGTCATGCCGTTCGAAGACGAAGCTGACGCAATCCGCATCGCTAATGACACGAGGTTTGGCTTGGCCGCGTCATTGTGGACCAACGACGTCGCACGCGCTCACCGCGTGGCCAGCCGGCTGCTCTTCGGCATGGTTTGGGTGAATGATCATCACCGGCTCGACCCAGCGTCGCCTTGGGGAGGCTTCAAGGACAGCGGCACGGGCCGCGAGACAGGCGTCGAGTCGTTCGATCACTTCACGGAAGTGCGCGCCGTAACGGTGAACACGACCGGCGAGACCGTCGACTGGTACCAAAAAGACGGCGCGCCGAAACGCCTCAACTAAAGAAGTTTTGGAGGCTACCCATATGAGAATCCGAATCGCGAATTTCATTCGCACCTTGTTGCTGGCTGTCGTCGCGCTCGCTGCGACCTCCCCGGCATGGTCACAAAACGCCGACACTATCCTCGTGAACGGCAAGATTTTGACCGTCGACCGCCAATTCTCGACTCGCGAAGCCGTCGCCATACGCGACGGCAATATCACGGCGGTTGGAAGCAATTCGGACGTTCGGAAACAAGCAGGGCCGAAGACGCGTGTGATCGATCTCCAGGGGCGAACGGTCATCCCCGGCTTCATCGATTCCCATATTCACGCGATCCGGGCAGGCCAGACGTTCACGACCGAAGTGAATTGGGTGGGCGCAACTTCCATAGTCGAGGCGATGAACCGGATCCACGAAGCTTCGCTGGGGAAGAAGCCGGGCTCCTGGTTGATCGTCGCGGGCGGCTGGAACGCGGCGCAATTCAAAGAAAAGCGCAGGCCGACGCAAGCGGACCTCGTCGCGGCGGCGCCGAACAATCCCGTTTACGTGCAGCTTAATTACGAATGGGAAGTGATGACGCCCGCGGGCTTCCAGGCGATGGGGATTAACAGCGATGCGGACTTGCCGCGTCCCGGCAGGCTGGAAAGAGACGCGAACGGCAAGCCGACCGGAGCGATTGAAGATGGCGACGGCTTCGATGTCGCCATCGCGCTTTTTGAAAGACTGCCCCATCCGACCTTCGACGAACAAGTGGAAGGGACGAAGAAATTTTTCCATGAGATGAACCGGCTCGGCGTTACGGGAGTCGGCGATCCCGGCGGAAATAATATCAACCCTGAAAATTATCAGCCTCTCTTCAAGGTCTGGCGGCAGCACCAGCTGACGGTTCGGATCGCCTATAGCCTGTGCGGCCCGACTCCCGGCAAGGAATTTGAAGAGTTGCAAAGTTTGACGCAAATGCTGCCACAGGGCTTTGGCGACGACATGTTGAAGTTCAACGGCCTCGGGGAACGCCCCACCTGGGGCATGAACAACAACGACCATCCGACCGACGATGACAAAGAAAAGTATTACCAGATCGTGCGCTGGGCGGCGCAAAGAGGGATGCCAGTGACGATGCACTGGCCAAAGGACGAAACCGCGGACACGCTGCTTTCCATTTATGAGCGCGTGAATGCGGAATTTCCCATCACGGATTTGCGCTGGTCGGTCGCGCATCTGACCAATGCCTCAGCCCAGAATCTGCGGCGCATGAAAGCGATGGGCGTGGGCTGGACCATCCAGCGGCCGAGCGCGGCTTCGGTGGAAAACGCAAAGGAACTCGACGTGAAAATGGGCGCGGGGACCGACGCTCATCGCGTAGCTTCATACAATCCGTTCACCACGCTCCGCTGGTTGCTGGTCGACAGCAAGAACGCCGGCGGCGTGCAGCGCGGACCGGAACAAACGCCCACGCGCGAGGACGCGCTTCGCGCCTACACGATCGGGAGCGCCTGGTTCTCTTTTGACGAGGACAAACGAGGCTCGCTCGAGCCCGGCAAACTCGCCGACCTCGCTGTTCTTTCCAAGGATTACATGACGGTGCCGCTCGACCAGCTCGAAAGCATCGAATCACTTCTAACCATGGTCGGCGGAAAGATCGTTTATGCAGCGGATCCTTATGGCCGACTCGAAAGTTCTCATAACTAGATATTCCACAAATTCCCGCAACTAGAGAGAGTAAGGAGGGCTTCGTGGCGCCGGCGTCCCGCCGGCGGTTTTCTTCTCCCCGCACATCGCAAAAACGCCGGCGGGACGCCGGCGCCACAAGGGCAGACGCACTCTTGCACCCTCCCACTTCTGCGAGTCTCCCACGCTTGAATGCGGATCGTGTCGGGTGTATGTTTCCCGTCGGCCGAAAAGTCACAACGGAACTTTTACCCGGATCGCACGCCCTCAAGTGTGTGCGTGCACGGCTCTCAAGCACTAATCGTTAAAAAGATCGGCTAGCTCGTGAGGAGAATGGACGATGAAAAATTCGGACGCACCGGCATCAAGTTCCACTGTTGGAAGACGCGATTTCATGAAAATCGGTGTCGGCGGCGCAATGCTGACCGCGCTCCCCGCCGGGGTTGCGGCGCAGACCAAAGAGAAAGGCGTGGACTGGTGGGATGCGAAACCTGGAAAAGGCGGAGTAGGAAAACCTGTCGCGATTGACTGCCATGCGCACTGGTCGCCCGAGCCCTACAACAAAGCGCTGGCGGACTTGGGCATGCCGCTCGTCAATCCCTATCCGCTCAATTACGATCTCGAAAAGCGGCTGCAATGGATGGACGAGCACGGCGTCCTGATGCATTGCCTCACGCTGTCCGGCTCGATGCCGTGGCAATGGGCGTCCGCGGAACAGGGCGCGCATCTCGCGCAGATCATCAACGACACGGGAATCGAAGTGCACAAGAAGCATCCCGACCGATTCGTTTTGGGGATCGAGATGCCCGTTCGCGATCCTCAACTGGCCTTGAAGGAATTGAACCGCATCGCGGGAAAACCGGGCGTGCGCGCCGTCCATTTGCCGGACTCGATCGAACGGCACGATTACATCATCGAGCCAAACTTTGCGCCGGTCCTCGCGCGCATTGAGGAATTGGGCCTGCCGATTATTTTTCATCAGATGGATGGAGTGGCCAACAATTACGGCGGCGACCGGGTTTCCGGGCCGCCCAATCTGGCGGCCGGCCTCGACGCGCCCACCGACCACACCGTACTGGCGACTAAATTAATGATGTCCGGGATACTGGACAAATATCCGAAGCTGGAAATGGTGTTGCCGCACGCGGGCGGCTCCTTCCCGTATCTCGCCGGGAGGATCGAGCATTTCTTCTCTCATTTCCCCAATCAGCATATTCCGCTGGCGCGCCCGTTCCGGGATTACTTGCGGCGGTTCTACTATGACTATCTGATCTATTATCCCGAGGCGTTCCAATTCCTGGTCACCATGGTCGGACCGGACCGCATCGTCGTCGGCACGGATATTTTCGCCGCCAGGGACGTCGAGTATCCGAGCAATGTCCTCGACCAGTTCAACTACCCGGCCGCGGAGCGCGACGCCATCTTGAAGGGGAACGCCATGAAGCTTTTGCATCTGTAGGTTGAGTAGCACAGGCTTAAGCCTGTGCTACTTGAAGCTACTTGCCACCCACCATCTTGAATTTCTGAATGCGCTTTCCCGTCCCCACTTCGGTCACATAAATGTTGCCCTTCGAGTCCACCGCCAGGAAATGCGCGTACGTAAATTCGCCCGCTTGATGCCCCACGCGGCCGAAACTTGAAAGGACCTGCCCGGTAGCCCGATCGAGGATATCGATCTTCTCGTTGTCTTGATTGACCACGTACATATACTTCTGCCCCGGATCGCGCGAGAAGCCGACCCAGACAGCCGATCCCAGCGCGCCGGGCACGTGCTCGGGGCCAGCGGGGAGCGTGGACATCTGTTCGAACTCGACCGGAATGTTCTTCTGGAAATTGCCCATTTTGTCGAACACCTGAATGCGGTGGCCCCGCCGGTCACAAACGTAGACCAAGCCGTTGTTGTCCATTGCCACGCAGTGCAGCACAGGCACGAACGCGTCCCCGGTCTCTGTCTCCGTGCGGTGCAAGTCCCATTGCCGCTGGAACTGCCCGGTGCGATCGAACACTGCGATGCGGTGGTTGCCGCCGGGAGTTTCGCCGTCCGCCACGTAGATGTCGCCGTTCTTGGGATCGATCACGATGCCCGCAGGCTTGAAGAATCCCGCGTGGCTGGAGTTCAGGGCTTTCCCTTTGGCCGTGCCGTCGGAAGAATCGACCACGCCCCGCTTGCCGATCTGGAACAGGAGTTTGCTCCCGTCGTGCGTGTATTCCTGCACGATGCCGTCGCTCGTGCCGGTCACCCACACGTTATTCTGCGCGTCTAGCGTGCAGCCATGAGGGTTGTTTGGCGTCGTATCCGGATCGCCGAAGGAGTTCACCACGTTGCCCTCGGGATCGAACTCGATCACCACCGGGGCCTGATGCCCGGCATCGAGGTCGTTGTCCGTCAAATCGCGCCGGTTCAGGATGAACACATCGTCGCGCGAGTCAATGCAAAGGCCCCCGATTCCTCCTGTCACCCAGAGATTCGGCATTGGCTTGGGCCAGGACGGGTCCACTTCGAACTTCGGCGCGTTGCCCTGCGCGCGTATTGGCCCCGGACCCAATGTACCGGCCGCCATGGCTAGCCCGGCGAACATGGCCGCCATTCGAACGAATCTCATTTTTCTTTTCATGTTGTCCCTTTTCGCGAACTTAGAATCCGGACATTTTTGTCTAAGGCTGCCCTTACGTGACTGGGAGCGCTGCAAATGATAGCAGCATTTGAATTCTCCCGTTGCCCGTCACATATTTGGTCGAAAAACTTTACGGAAGCATTCTCAGCCAGGGCGGTCGGGTGTATATTCCCGTTCGACCTGGAAACCGAATTCGAGAACGCGGCTCGCGATTTGGAGGATTGTCATGCCCAGCCTTACTGGATGGACGAAAGGCGTCTTGTTTTCGATTGGTATTTGTTTGCTTGCGCTTGGCGTGTGTACGGTTGCGAGGGCGCAGGCGCCGCCGGCATATAAGGTCGACGCGTCGTGGCCAAAACAATTGCCCAACAACTGGATCATGGGGCAGGTTGGCGGATTGGCCGTCGACGGGCAAGACCACATCTGGGTGCTGCAGCGTCCGGGCTCGAACACGAAGGATGATCTCGGCGCGGCCCAAACTCCTCCTGCTTCGGAATGCTGCGTCTCCGCGCCGCCTGTTCTCGTGTTTGATGCCGAGGGCAATCTTCTCAAATCCTGGGGCGGCGCGGGCCAGGGCTATGACTGGCCGAATTCGGAACACAGCATCTTTGTCGACCATGCCGGAAACGTCTGGATTACCGGCAATGGTGCGAAAGACCGGCAGGCAATCAAGCTCACGAACGAAGGGAAATTTATTTTGGAGATTGGCCATCCTTCCGCCGAGCCCATGAACAATTTGGACATAAGCATCCTCGGCCGCCCGGCCGGGATCGATCTGGACGAAAACGCACACGAGATTTATTTCGCCGATGGTTACCTGAACCGGCGCGTCATCGTATTCGACTCTGAAACAGGAATATTCAAGCGCATGTGGGGCGCCTACGGAAATCCCCCGAGCGACACCGATCTCGTTCCATACACTCCCGGAAATACGCCGAGCCAGCTGTTCAGGAATCCGATCCATGCAGTGCACATCTCGAAGGACGGGCTGGTGTACGTTTGCGATCGAATCAACGACAGAATCCAGATTTTCACGAAGGAAGGGAAATTCATAAAGGAATTCATTTTGCGCCCGCAGACGCTCGGCAACGGCTCGGCTTATGACCTTGCCTTCTCGCACGACGCGGCCCAGAAGTATTTGCTCGTGGCCGACGGCGAAAATAACGTGATCTGGACGCTGCTCCGGAGCGACGGTTCCGTTCAGGGCACGACAGGCCACGCGGGCCGAAACGCGGGCCAATTCCACCACGTGCACGCCATCATTTCAGATTCCAAGGGGAACCTATACACCGGCGAGGTCGAAACGGGCAGAAGAGTTCAGAAGTTCGCGCTTGTCCGTGGGAGCGCTGCGCACTGAGTGGATTTTTCGTCTCCCAAGTTTCAGTCAACATTGATACCGAGGCGGGCCGCAACGCGCTGCGCAGTAATGAGCCGCGCGTCAGTGATCTTTTGTACGGAAGCGCGCGCGGCTTGGAGAACTTCGGGTGGCGCTGTCTGCGGAGTGCCACTGCGGAAGGGCGGATCGGGTGCATACTCGACTCCGAGCTGAATCTGCTGCGCGACTCGCTCGCCGCACATGAGCACGGCTACTCGCAACGCCCCATCGAGTCCAGCCGTGACGCCCGCGGCGCTGACGTGCTTGCCATCGACGACCACGCGAGCGTTGACGGGGATCGCTCCAAAATAAGGCAGCAAATGAAACGCGGACCAGTGCGTGGTGGATCTGACACCTCGGAGCAGGCCCGCCGCGCCGCATAACAATGCACCGGTGCAGACGGAAAATACGTAAGAAGCGGTTGCGGCCTTTGCCTGGATGAATTTCAATACAACATCGTCATCCATCAAGGCTTCCTGTCCAAACCCTCCCGGCACGACAAGCAAATCGAGCGCCGGAACTTCCGCAAAGGTCATCTCCGGCGTAATGATCAATCCCCTAAAATCCCGCACCGGAGTCAATTCTTTCCAAATCAGATGAAATGTAGAGTTGGGAAGCCGCGAGAGGACTTCAAATGGCCCGGTGAGGTCGATCTGATCCATCTGCGGGAAGACGAGCGCCCCAATATTGACGTGCTTTTCAGAATGTGCATTCATCGTTGACTCCAACCTGAACCGCCAAGCGCGTCAATAGGGACAAACTGAAGAGGTCGTAGCCGCCTCATCCTTGCGGTTTTCACAAAGGTGGGATTTTTCTTTTCTCATCGTGCGATGCGAAATTCAGAGAGCTAACTACATGTGGTCTTTCATAACAAACGCAGTGTGCGGCTTGCTATGGACGTACGTCGCAACATCATACGCCTCCTGCGGCGTGAGGGTGTCGGGATCGGTCTGCGGCATGTTGTGTTGCACAAACGCCGCCATTTTAGCTATTTGGTTCATGCCGGCGCCGTCACTGTACGAATCCGGCCCCCAAAGCGCGGGAATCGTAGGGGGCTTCCCTGCTCCTTCCGTGCCGTGACAAAGGGCGCATTGCTGCAAGTAGATCTGGCTTCCTTTCGCGGCGTCTCCGTTGAGTTCCGGAAGATCAACGAGCCCGCGTCCCGGAAATGGGCGGCCAGTCACTTGATCCTTGGACAGCCACTGCACATAGGCGACTAAACCTGTCATCTCCGGACCGTCATTGGGGACGCGGTGCCCAAATTCACTGCGCTGGAAGCATTGCTGGATCCGCTCTTCGAAGGTGATGACGGTCTTCTCACGGTCCCGGTACATTGGAAACATTCCAGGCAGTCCGACCATCGGCATCCCCTTCGATACCGTGCCGCCATCGATGTGGCAATGCGTGCAGCTCATCTTGTTGCCGACGTAACGCTCCGCATATTTTGGCGTGTCGTTGAAAACGTGCATGCCCAGGCGGATGGTGTCGCCGAGCGGTCCCGCGGGGATCGTCGAGGTGTCCGGCGCCACCCAGGCCTTGGCTGAATCCGCGGCCTGGCCCGGCTTCGGCGGCGCGCCAAAGCTGGCCGAGCTTGTCGAAAAAAATATGAGGACGGAAAAGGCAAAAGCGGCAAGCAACCCACATCGGATGGCGATCACTCGAATCATGGACATCCTCCGGGCAAGGTGAGATTGTGACCCCATAGCCGCTATTCTACCGCTTTCGGGTTTCGGGAGTGTAGTGCGATCCGAGGTACTGGATAATCTTTTGCGCAGTGTCATCTGGTATCGATGCGCCGTACGTTTTTCTCATTTTGTTGACTTCGTCCGCCCACCCTTGCGCCGGCAATGGTGGTTGCATGGTGATGTAACGCGGGCTGTGGCACAGCTCGCAATTGTTCTCGACCTCATCCTTGCCCTCGCCTGCCGCGAGTTCGGGATAATAGATCGGATACTGGCCCGCATCGTAGGTCGCATCCGTGGAAGCCGCGTTCGGCAACATCTGGTGAATTGTTTCCGGCCCCGCCTGCGTGTAAATTCCGGCGTGAAAATCGGCGTAAAGGCCGCGGGCCGCAAGCATGGACAGTGCTATAACCACCGTGAAATACCATTTGCGTGAGCGCATGCTTGGCTCCTATTAGCTCGCGTCTCCAACCACGATTTCCTGGCGTTCGATCTTGTTCCACAAGTACCCGCCCGGGTTCCAGACCCCTTCGTCGGGCTGCACATTTCCCTTCGCGTCCGTCGCGCGAACCGCCAACTGATACCGTCCGGCGGCCTTGGGAGTCCAATCGAGCGACCAAGTCCGGAAGGAATATTCTCCAGCATCCGGTTCCAAGCGGGCGTCGTTCCAATTCGCTCCATTGTTGGTGGAGACTTCGACTTTTTTTACGCCCCCGTAACCGCTGAACGCAATGCCCCGCAGACGCAGCGGAAAACCGGCGGGAATCTTCGTGGAACCATCCGGCGAGATGAGGAACGAGCGGACTGGCATCCTGGCGATGGGCACCGTCGCGACTTTCCCGGATTTCATTTCCTCTGGAGTCGTGTCCCCGCGCAGCGTGTCCGGAATCCGATACGCCGCTTTCATCCAGAAATTATCGTCGGGCGCATCGAGGACTCGAATGGAAGAAAGCGACTTCAGCCAATACGTTGCGAAATAGCCGGGCACAATCAGACGGGCGGGGAATCCGTTAAGCATCGGCAACGGTTCGCCATTCATTGCGTAAGCAACCACACATTCTTCGATGACAGGATTCGTTAAATCGAGAGACTTCATGAACCGGTTCGAGCCGAAGCCCTTGGGTCCGAGGCCCCGGTCCAGCCCTTCAAATTGTACTTGCAACGAGCCTTTCTTCACGGCTGCAGCATCGAGAATCTCGCGGAGTTTCACGCCGGTCCACGCGGCATTGCCCATCGCGCCGTTTCCCCACTGCCCTCCCGCGACTCGCGGCTGCAACCGGCTGCGGCTATTGCCGGAGCATTGATTCACGGCAGCAAGTGATACATTCTTGAATCGAGTCGTCAATTCCGGAAAGCTGAGCGTCAGCGGGCGGTCGACATTTCCTTCCACATGCAGCCGCCACTCTTTCAAATCCACCGCATTCGGAATGGTCTGAAGATGCCAGCGGACAAAAAACGCATCGTTGGGAGTAACGGTCGACAGAAAATAATGGCGCGGCGTTTCCAGCTGCACCGGCCGGTCGGTCAGAAGAATCAGGGGCGCCTTCTGAGGATACGTCGCGAATTGTCCCGGCGATGTCCAATACGGATTTGCGCCCGGGCCGGTAAATTCAGGAGCCGGTTGCAGACCGGAGGGCTCCTGCGCCGCCGCTTCCGGTCTGCCCATTATTTGCCCGGCTGCCAAGGTGGCTCCCGCGGCACCGAACGTTTTTAACCAACCGCGTCTCGTAAATCCCTGCTGAGAATCCCCCATCCCACCCCACCTTTTGTTTTCGTAAACGATTGGCTATCCGACGGCCATGTAGCTGTAATGCCCGTCACTCTGCAGAATTGCAAGCGCCGCCGCCAACGCCGGAACGAGGATGACGCCGGGGTGAACGTGGGCTTGCATATCCTTTACGACTTCCTCCGGATCCACAGTCAAATTGTTCATCTTGATGAGCGCTCGCGCCGCCTCTTCGGTGGAAGAGTGACAACTCAAGAATTTCACACCGCGCGCCTGAAGCCCCTGAACCGTGGCGTCCTGATAGGCGGAGTCGGGGCTGCTGGGGTCATCGGACGCGTACTTCATGGAGGCGCCCGCCTTACTCGGGAAAAAAATGTTGCGGACGGCTGGCTCTCCGGTCTTGGGATCGTTCTCTTTCACCCACTCTCCGATTTTGTACTTCTGCCAGACGTAGTCGCTGTAATTCAGCATGTTTGCCGACCCGTTCAACGCGCATACGACCTGGATCTGGTCGGGAGCGACACCGGCCCCAAAATGAAGTCCATTGAGCGAGTTCTTCGCGGTCCTCAAGACCCGCGCGTCGCTGATGGAGAAGGCGTGCAGCGCCTGCTTGATGCGGCGCGTCGAATGCGTCACCGCATCGAACTCCCCTGCTTGCCAATCGGTCTTCTGCCAAACATATTGGGCATGCACCGGCTCGGTCCACATCGTTGCGGCGGCCGCCGCGACCGCTCCACCCAGGACAGTTCGGCGTGAGAATTCGCTCATGGATTTTTCTCCTTTGGTCGCAGCGGTCCAAAAACGTCCGTGCGATTTCCGACTGGCGTAAATCATACGCTCGTCTATTGTGCGCCGTCCACCGTGCGACGCAGGGCGCGTCTCGGTAAGCTGTCACCATCGATCTGCCTGGAAATGTGGTATGTTTTGACCCATCAACGGAGGTCATCGATGAAGACTCGAAGGTTGTCTAGTGCGGTTGCGTTTGCCATTTTGATTCTTGTTTCACCGCTCTTCGCGCAAACCGGCGGGAAGGAAACCAAGATCATGATTCGCGCGATCGCGCGCGACGCCAAAGTTATTGGAACGCACGTAGGTGGTGCGCGGATCACCGTCCGGGACGTCGCTACGGGAGAAATCCTCGCGCAAGGAATGGAACAAGGCGGGACGGGCGATACGGACGTGATCATGAAAAAGCCGCACACGCGCGGGATGGCAGTCTTCAGTGCCGGAGACACATCCGGTTACCTTGCCGTGTTACACCTGGAAAAGCCCACCGTTGTGGAAGTATCGGCGGAAGGGCCGCTCGGCAACGCGCAAGCCACGCAGCGCTCGTCGAAAACTCTTCTTCTGGTGCCGGGCGAAGATGTGCTGGGCGAAGGGATACTGCTGGAGATTCACGGTTTTATCATCACGCCGCTCGCGCCGCTGCCCGATGCCAAGGTCAAGGCCGGATCTCCGTTTGAAGTGCGCGCTACCGTTACGATGGCCTGCGGTTGTCCGACGGAGCCGGACGGCCTGTGGGACGCCAACAAGATCCGCGTGGTCGCGCGGCTGCTCCGGAACGGCAAAGTGGAGTCTGAAATCCCTATGACGTATGCGGGAGTGCAAAACACGTTTCACGTGGATGTGCCCAACACCGCGCCGGGACCGATGGAATTACAAGTGCTCGCCATGGACCCGGGAAGCGCCAATTTCGGCATGAATCGGGAAGCCATCGCTATAGTTCCGTAATGGCGACAGGAATGAAATGGAAATCGTCGGAGTGTGATTGCGCTCAAGAAAGACTATCGATTCTTGATTTTTAACAAATGATTTGAATCCTGGCACCCCCGCCGTGCGAATAATCCAGTTGTCGCTGAGCGCGCTTGATGGTAACAATGTGCCCGGAAGCATTGGTGGCGGTCTTTCATCCCTCGGAATTTTTAAGGAGCAACATATATGAGGCGAGCCGTAGTTCGCGCGCAGGCAATCGGTGAAACAAAAACACTCCGGGACAGCGCCTCGCAAGTGTCCCGCGCCACGCTGGGGCTGCGGGATATGCTGCTCCGCGGCGCGTTGCGCCCTGGCCAGCGAATTGCCGAGATTCCCTTGTCCGCGAAGCTCGGCGTTTCCCGCACGCCGTTACGCCTGGCTTTCGAGAGATTGGAGCACGAAGGCCTGGTCAAAGCGCTGCCCCATACCGGCTTTGCAGCAAGTGAGTTCAGCATTACCGATATCTGGGACGCGATCGAGACCCGAGGCATCCTGGAAGGCGCTGCCGCCAGGCTCGCGGCCGAACGTTTGAACAATCCCGCTCAGCTGGAACCCCTGCGCAAAATCAATCGCGCCATGGAAGAAATTTCGGAAATAAATCTTGAAAGTTTCACCCGTTACCTCGATTTGAACAAAGCTTTCCATGACGCCATCCTGGACCTCGCGAACAATCAAATCCTTCGCCGCGCCATCGAGCAAATCTACAGTCTCCCTTTTGCCTCCCCAAGCTCGCGCGTGCTCCTGGCCAGAACTTTGCCCGGCTCGAAGCAAATCCTCCCCATCGCGGAAGAGCATCACCGGGGGCTCATCGATGCCATCGAACACCGGGAGGGCGCCCGCGCGGAAAGCCTGGCGCGCGAACATGCCCGGTTAACGCGAAGGAATCTGGAAGAAGCGCTGGCGGACCGGACCTTCCTGGAGACTGTTCCCGGAGCCCGCCTGCTCAAGGTTAGGAGCGCGGGACAGTATTGAACCAAGCCCGAAACTCAGCGCATGGATTTGCATACGGCGTTCGAGAGTCCCGCTAGTACATCTCCGTGAAACAGTAGTATTCTTCCTTCACAATCGCACTTGCACGGTGAACGTCCCGGGAGACTGCATGGAGCGCGCTCCGACTGTCAGCCAAATTATTGATCGGCGGCCCATGGGCCGTTATCAGATCTGGACCATGGCTCTATGCGGAATGGTCATCGTGCTCGACGGCTTTGACACGCAGAGCATAGGTTTTCTCGCGCCTTCCATGGCCGATACCCTGCGCGTCCCGGTAAAAACCTTCGGCCCCATTTTCGCCGCCGCGCTCGTTGGCTTGATGATCTCTTCCATGCTGTCCGGCCCGATCGCCGACCGGTGGGGACGGAAATGGCCGATCGTCGCTTGCACATTGATCTTCGGAACGTTCGCCATGCTCACCGCGCGTTGCACTTCCTTTGACCAATTGCTCGCGTTCCGATTCCTGACCGGGCTTGGGCTGGGCGGCGCGCTGTCCAATTCCGTGGCGCTGATGTCCGAATACGCGCCAAAACGCCTGCTTGCTGTCATCGTGAGCATTATGTTTTGCGGAATGCCTACCGGGGCCGTGCTGGGCACTCAGGTGAGCGCCGTGATGCTTCCGCGTTGGGGCTGGCAGTCGGTCTTCTACGCGGGAGGAGTCCTGCCGCTCACGCTGGCCCTGCTCCTGATCGCAATCCTTCCGGAATCGGTGCGCTACCTGGAAGTGTCCGGCGCAAATCAGCGAAAAATCTTGAAAATTCTAGCGCGAATCTCGCCCGAGCTTGCGGAAACATCGGTCTCCCCCTCCGAGCATCAGGATCAGCGTAGAAACGCTCCGGTCGTCAACTTGTTCACGCAAGGCCGCGCGGCCGGAACCATTCTGTTGTGGATTCCCTTCTTCATGAATCTTTTGATGCTGTATTTCGTCGTGTTCTGGCTGCCGGCGCTGCTTCGCCAGACCGGGAAGCCGGTTACCGCGGGCATGACGGCGATCATGCTGTTCAGCGTCGGAGGCATTGCGGGATCCTTCGTCGAGGGAAATTTAATGAACCGCTGGGGCGCGTTCACTGTCTTGCTAACGGAGTTCCTCTGCACCACGCTGCTCATCGCTTCGCTGGCGTACTCGACTTCATTTCCGCTCATGATGACGATCACGTTCGTTTTGGGATTCGTGGTGCAGGGCGCACAGGGAGGCTTGTCCGCTGTCGCCGCCACGTTCTACCCGATCTCGATCCGGTCCACGGGAATCGGCTGGTGTCTTGGAGTTGGACGAATCGGTTCGATTGTGGGCCCCATCCTGGGCGGCGTGATGCTGAAACTGGATTGGACCCCGCGCGAAATTTTACTTGCCGGATCGATTCCCGCTCTGTGCGCCGCGGCCGCGACGTTTACGAGCCTGCGGCTGCGGACCAATTTGCCTGCCGAGCAACAGACTGCCGGGCTGATTGAAGAATCAGCTGTATTGCATTGATCTGAACTTGCCATCCAGGATTGAGGATTAGCGTCCCGCTGGGAATTCAGCAAGGCGGGCGACTTCTCGTGGCGCCGGCGTCCCGCCGGCGTTTTTATGATGTTTGGAGACCGGAAAAAACCGCCGGCGGGACGCCGGCGCCACAAAAACCTGCGTTCCCTCGCTCATCGAGTGACTTCTCTTCTATTCCTCCAATCAGAATTCATTACCTGCTTGCGCGCCGCCACAGCCCTCTAAACTCTTCGATCGTGCCGGGGCCGTACCCTGCATAGTGATTGTTGGCAAACGCGAGAATCTGAATTTTCCGCTCGTGCACTTTCTTCAAGACCTCGACCCACTCGCCCAGGTCCGCCGTTCGATTCACGATGATTTTGTCCCACGTTTTCGTTTTCTCCTCGATTCCCTTGCGGTCGCCGATCCAGCGCACATAGGCAAAATCCGCCGTGATCGGGTCGAAACGGTCGAAAAGCTGCCTGGGGCGCGGCATCCACACATGATCCACGAGCGCGAGAGCGACATGGCGTTCCCTCAACACCTCAATCAATGCAGGCACGAGCCAATTCTTGTTCCGGATTTCCACTGCAAAACGGTAGCCCTTGGGGATCTTTTTTAGAAACGGCACGAGGCGCGCCAGAAATTCATTCACGCCGGCAAACGCTTTCTTATTGAAATACCCGAATTGCAGGAGCAAGGGGCCCAGTTTTTCGCCGAGACAATCCATTGCTTTCAGAAATTCACGGAAATCCTCGTCGCAGTCCACCAGCGCTTTCTCGTGCGTGATGATTTGCGGCACCTTCGCCGCAAATAAAAATCCCGGCGGAGTTTTCGCATGCCAGCCCTTCACAGTTGAAATCGCGGGCGTGCGGTAGAACGTGTTGTCCAGCTCCACAGTGTCGAATTTCGTCGCGTAGAAGCTCAGGTAATCGGCAGGTTTCATCCCGGCCGGGTAGAAAGCTGTCTCCCAGCCCGCGGCGGTAAAGGCGGACGTGCCCAGGCGGATCTCGGCTTCGGAGGCCACAGATCGCGATTCTAGCCCAGTCGCTGGTCCGCTCAAAATGTGGATTGCCGGTCGATGGATGAACTTTATTGCTCTTGGCAGTGGCTCGACTTCCACACCTGATCGAAGAGCGATTGCGCGCTGGGATCGACGGGAAGATCGCCCAGATAGACAGGCTGCTCGCCTTTCAGGTCCACGGCGACCAACTTTCCGCTGTTGTTATGAAACGAAAACTGTAGCGTCGGATCGCCATCCGTTGGGTTCAGTGGAACAAAATGCCCGTCCTGGCAATGAAATCTGCCGCCGAATGCGTAGCTGGAAAACCCTTTGGCAGCCTGGTCCAGGGGCATGTCACCCTCTGCATGATAGAGCAGGGTGTCGCCGCTCCAATCGAGGGTTCCAGAAGCGCCGGAATTCAAATGGAACGTAAGAGACGCCACCACCTTGGGCGGCGAAGGCGCTTTCACTTTGTCCGGCAATTCCAAATACGGAGTCGTCACGACCGGCGCCGGTGGCGCGACGGGCACGGGTGGCGAGACAGGCGCCGTGGCCTTCGCAATTTCCGAAGGGAGCACGGGAATGTCGATGGCCCCGGTCAGACCCGAGGAGGCATCAAGGACTACCAAGCGGATTCTTTGAGTGTCCGCGGCCGGCAGCAAGGCCACGTGTTCGGGAATGCCGGTAGACTGCCAGCTCCGGAACACCTCGGCAGAAACTGTTTTCGTCAATTCCTTCTCGTTGAATCTGAAAATCGTATTCTTCTGAGCAAACTCGCAGTCCGCCATCCTGATGTTCAGGCTATAGGACTTATCACCTTGAACCGACCCCAGCCCGGCTGCCGAAATCAAGAGCATATATTGCAGGCCGCCTTGCGGACTTCCGTTCTGGCCAGGAGCCACAGCCTGTACAGTCAAAGGAATCGTTGTCGAAGGCAATTGATCGGCGCACGCCTGGCGCAGATGATCCTCCGGCTGCTGTTTCTTCGCCAGCGAAGGCGCATCCAGCGCGTAGTATCCGCGCCGATAGGTGAGCTTCACCCCCGGCCGCGAGGTCTTCACGACAATTTTGTGAAAACGCCCGTCCCAATTCACCTTCTGCGGGTAGAACGACATTTCGTAATAGGAGGAACTGTCTTTCAGTGCCGTCATCAAACAGCCGGACAGGTCATTGTTGTTCTTGCACGCTTTTCCGCCGGTGTCCTGGGCAAGCTCCTCCATGGTCCCTTGAGCTTGCAGCAGATCGGTGTCCTCTTGGTTCAACCGGCCGGCCATCGCAGGCCCAGTCATTCGATTCTGGGTGAGGTTGATATCCTGGGAAGCCGATAACGACTGATTCGCTTGGAGCCCTCGAACATCCAACGGGTATACGGCCACTTGGACATCCGTGAGGACGTTGGCAACGAGTTTGACTTGATCGGCGTAACTCCGGAGGCCGGCGAACGGATTGTTCCCGGTGTCCGGGTCGGGCGCGATGGAAAACGGAAAAGATTCCGAAACCCAGATCAAATTCTTGCGGCCGGGAATCCCGCTGAGGTATTGCCCAATCTGCGCCATCGCTCCGAGAGTTTCCTTCGCCCGGAGATCGACCGTCATCCCATACTCTTCCTTCTCAAAATTCTGGACCTCGCCCAACTGGCTCTGCAAACCCAGGTTCCCGACTACGCCGGCAGTCGCATTCTGTATGTAGCTGGATGTATTTTGAGTGTCTAGGAGCGGGTCCTCTTCAACTGTAGCCCCTGCCACCGCCCGATCCAGCGCGGCCCGCAGAAGCCTCCCGTCACTGGTAAACCCCTGCAGGATTCTCAAGGAACTTCCCAGGAGAAAAACCGCAACCGGAGTCTCCGGCGGGAGGGTCCTCAACAATTGGATCATGTGAGCGCGCCCCTGCTGCTGGTTGGCCGTCTGAGTGTTCAGGCTATCCATTAACACGACTGTCGGCGGGATCTTCAACTGATCCAGCGGGAATTGGTTGGAGAGCACGTTCGCCGGTTTGCGAATGGCGGAATTGGAGCCGCCCGGCGCGCCCGCTCCGGCCATCTTTTCAAAATATTCAAAATGCTCGATCTTTTGCTTTGCTTTGTGCTCCTCAAAAATTTGCAAGTCCTCCGGCTTGAGGTCGCGCACGGGGTTGCCATGGGAATCGGTAGCGATGAGGTCGAGCGTCACGAGCCGAGTGGTCACCTTCAACACATAGCCCGACTGCCCGGACGCAGGCTGCTGCGCTCCTTTCTGCTGTGCCGCGGGCTCAGGCGGAGCGGACTGAGACGCAACTCCGCCTGCAACCAACAGAGCCGAAAACAGGCAAAGCGAGACAGCTATGAATGACCACTTGCGAAGCATGGCACCTCCGCACCCACGTACTCCCCGCGATGGTACCGGATAGGTCATCTTACCTGACATCTCTAGTGAAAGGCTATGAATCCCTCGGAGAAGTGGGGCCGGAACTTCATTGGCTCTAGCCAAACGCGGCAATCCGTGGCAAGCTGCAAACATGGGAAACAAAGACGCACCAAGACGTGAAAAAAAGAAACCGAAGAAGAATAAACCTGAGCGCAACGTCGTGAGCCAAGCCGCTCCACGTATCGTTGGAGATGCGGCGGGAAAAAAGCCGTAACCCCTTCGTGAGCGAAACCAGCTTTGTTGTTTGGAATGATTTCCACGTGGACCACACGCTTTACGCTTCGCAGAGCGTGTGGGATTTGGCTTTGCGTTGCTAGTTCCGCCCGCCGACCTCAGGCTCAAACGCGAACGTCTATGCTTCGTTTGCCGGGTTCCAGTTCTTCAAGAGGATCTCAAACCTGGGCGAACTTTGCAGTTTCAAAATAGGCGCCAGCCCAAGAGCTTCTTCCCCAACTCCCCGCTCTTCCGACAGGCCCATCAGGAATCCCTGAACGCTGAACCGCGTGCCATTCCACGATCGAGAATTTCCTCGGGTCTTGTGCGCCCTCGCGTAGGTTCCATCCGCCTGCAGGAGCCGGGCCTTTTCTGTGTCGGCAAGATAGGGAGCGAGGATCATTCTGCAAACCTGCTGGCACAGCGCCGGATCTTTCAAGCGGAACATCACTTCGACGCGTTCATACAGATTCCGCGGCATCCAATCGGCGCTGCCCAGATACACTTCGGGCTGGCCTCCATTCGCAAAAAAGAAAATCCGGCTGTGCTCCAGAAAGCGGCCCACAATGCTGCGCACGTGAATCCGGCTGCTGATCCCCCGAATTCCGGGACGCAGCGCGCAGCCGCCGCGAACAATCAATTCAATATCGACGCCCGCTTGCGAGGCGGCGTAAAGCGCCTGAATGATTTTCTCGTCGAGTAGAGAATTGACTTTCGCGACGATGAACGCGGGGCGGCCCGCACGCGCGTGCGCGGCTTCCCGCTCGATCAGGCTGACGCAGTTTTTCCCCAGGTTGAGAGGTGCGACGGAGAGCGGGCCATAGTGGGACCGCTCGGAATACGCGGTAAGGTAATTAAAAACGTGATGCACGGCCTCGGTGATCTTCGCATCGTGAGTGAACAAACTTAAGTCTGTGTAAAAACGCGCCGTAGACGGATTGTAATTGCCCGTTCCAAGATGCGCATAGCGCCGCACCTTTCCGTCCTTGTCGCGGCGGACCAGCAGGGCCAGTTTGCAATGCGTCTTCAGCCCCACCAGCCCGTGGTACACCTGCACTCCGGCTTCCTGCAGATTTTTTGCCCAGCGAATGTTGGAAGCTTCGTCAAACCGCGCCTTCAGTTCGACCACCACCGTCACTTCTTTCTTGGCCGCCGCTTGCATCAGCGCCCGCACGATCGGCGAGTCCTCACTCGTCCGGTACAAAGTCTGCTTGATCGAAAGCACGTCGGGATCATGCACCGCGCTCTCGATAAACTGCACGACGGTGGAATACGAATCGTACGGGTGATGCAGCAGCACGTCGTGTTTCCGCAAGTGCTCAAACATGCTGGTGAATCCCGGCTTCAAATGAAACTCTTTCGGAGTGAACGGCCGAAACTTCAGATCCGGACGCGGGGTCTGCTCGTAGAGGTTGAAGAGCCGCGACAAATTAATAGGCCCGTGAACCTGGAACACTTGCCAAGCGGCCAGAGCGAAGTTCGACCGCAATCGCTCGATAATTTCAGGGTCGGCGCCCTCCTCAATTTCCAGGCGGACAGCGGCTCCTTTCCGGCGCAGATGGAGCTGCGTGTCCACCGAATCCAGAATGCTGCGCGATTCCTCCTCGCGCAGATAGAGATTGCTGTTGCGCGTGACGCGAAACGGCGCGGCGGAAAGGATCTCGTAGCCGTGATAAAGCCGCTGCGAATATGCGTGCACGATGTCGTGCAGGAACGCGAACTCGATCACGCCCTCGGCTGCGGGCAGGCGCAAAAGCCGGGGAAGCGCCCGCGGCACGGTCACCACGCCCAGATAGATGTCGGACTTTTTTCTCCGGCGCCGCAGGAGAAATGCGACGCAGAGCGCCTTATTCAATACGCGCGGAAATGGATGGGCCGGGTCCACCGTCACCGGAGTCAGAAGGGGCTCGACTTGTTCCGAATAAAATTTCTCGACGACTTTCTTCGCCTCTGGATTCAGTTCATTCATCTTTCGCACGCGAACGGATTCGGCGGCGAGTCCCGGAACGAGTTCGTCTCTCCAGCAGGTGTACTGGTCCTTCACGAATTCCTGCAATTCCGCGGCAAGCTGCGGAAGCAATTCGCCCGGCGCGACGCCATCGGGGCCGATTTCTCCGCGCCTTTGTTCCGCCTGCTGGAGCAACCCGGCGACACGGACCTCGACAAACTCATCCAGATTGCTCGCCGTAATCGCCAAAAACTTCACGCGTTCGAGCAACGGATTGCTCGAGTCGGCGGCCTCTTCGAGCACGCGGCGATTGAATTGCAGCCAGGAAAGGTGGCGATTGATGTAGTAACGCGGATCCTCAAGGGAGGTTCGGCGCATCTGCACATGTCCTCTGTGCCGCCAAGCCTACTCCGGCGATGTTACAGCCACGTTACTCGGGGGAGAGCATGCAGTAAGCATGCCCCCAACTAGCGTTGGCGCAGTTGCTCCACCATCGCAAGGATGACTTCTGCCCGAGCGAGCACTGGACGATCCACCATCTTCCCGTCTACTGAGATCGCCGCGCCCGGAGCCTCCGAGGAAGCCTCCACAACTCTCCTCGCCCACGCTTCTTCTTCCATACTGGGAGTAAAACCGTCATTGACGACCGGCACTTGTTTGGGATGAATGCACATCTTTCCGCCAAAGCCCAAGCGCCTCGCGCGCAAGGTGTCGGCGCGTACCCGCTCCATTGCATTTATGTCCGTGGTGACGCCATCCACTGGAGCCCGAATTCCGGCAAGACGCGAATCGAGAACGATCTGCGAGCGGAAATACAATAGCTCCTCTTCCTCAGCGGCCATTCCGAGATCCAGTTGGAAATCGATTGAGCCGAACAGCAGACGCTGCACAGGTTTGGCGCCTGCCAGCGCCAAAGCGTTGCGGAAGCCCTGCGCCGTTTCAATTTGCGGCAGGATAGGCAACTCGGCGCCAAAATGATCCGCAACGAAGCGAATCTCTTCGACTCGTTCGGCCTTGGGCAGCAAGACACCTATAATCCCCGGCTTCCGGCCCAGGCTCAAGTCGTCGCGAAACCATTCGCTGTCCGAAGTATTGACGCGCACCAGCACGGGCTGCGCGGCCGTGAGCCACACCGCCACTGCCTCGCGGGCTTTCAATTTGTCCGTAGCGGCGACGGAATCCTCCAGATCGAGGACCACCGCGTCGGCTCCGGCTGCGCACGCCTTCGCAAAACGATCGGGCCGGTTACCTGGAACGAACAAATAAGAACGAGGGTTGAGCAAAGGCATCTGAAGACTCCAGATTCAAGAAATTACTCATTTTGGTCATTCGGGTCAAATACCAGATTGGGGCGGGGGTGGCCCGAACGTTGCGGAAGCTTTTGAAGTTCGGGTGCCCCCAGCGTCTCCACGCTACGGAATCAACTTTCGAAATGCATGATCGCGTGATCTGCGTCACAGAGATAGCGCTATTGGCGGATTAAATTTGACCTCAAGGAGAAGAAAAATGAAAATATTACTTGCCATTGACGGGTCTAGATTCTCCGAGGCTGCCACGCAAGCCGTAATCGCGCAATTTCAACCCCAAGGAACGGAAGTCAAAGTACTGAATGTTGTCGATTTACCTATACCCATCCCAACGTCCTATGGGTCGGGGTTCCGCGAGTTAAGTTTGAAACACGGCCAGGAACTGGTGCAGCACGCTGAAAGTTTGTTGAGCAAGGCGGGCTACAAAACGCAAACAACGGTCGAGGAGGGTTATCCGAGCTCCAAGATCATCGACCAAGCCAAGCGATGGAAAGCCGAGCTAATCGTAATGGGATCGCATGGACGGAAAGGAGTCGACCGATTCCTCATGGGGAGCGTTGCCGAAACCGTTTCGCGTCATGCCTCTTGTTCGGTCGAGATCGTACGCATACCCGGGAACTGAGAATTTCGCGATGCCGCGTGGACCAATGATCTTTGTCCCATGTTGAAGTAGTTTGTTCGGAGCCCGGCTCCTTGGCCATGTGAAATGAAAGCCGCAGTCATTTATTCCGGGCGGTGATGGGAAAGGAGTTCCTAATGAAAATTCTTCTGGCGATCGACGATTCTAAGTTTTCCGACGCAGCCGTGCAGGCGGTGATCTCGCATTACAAGCTGCAAGGCCTCGAAGTGCGAGTGCTCCACGTAATAGAGCCGCCTGCATCGTTGATGGCTCCCGAAGTCACTGTATTTGTGCCCCCAATGGAGTCCGTTGAGGAGGCGAAAGCATTCGTTGCGAAGACATCGGATGCATTGCGTTCTGCCGGCGTCAACGTGACGACAGCCGTCGTGCAGGGCGATCCGAAGTCCAACATCCTCGACAATGCCAAAACGTGGGGCGCCGATTTGATTGTCCTTGGCTCTCATGGACGAAAAGGACTGGAGCGATTCATGCTCGGAAGCGTGTCTCAGGCGGTCCTGCGTCACGCCCATTGTTCGGTAGAAATCGTGCGCCTTCCGCCTGAATGATGGCGCGCGGCCCGTACTTCGCTATTCGTAGGGCGGGGCTGTTGTTAAAGTCATCTCTACCTGCGCGCAGGGATTCATACCAAGAACCCGCCCTTGAAAAACGTCAAGAACAGGGCACCCGCACTGTCAAAAATCTGACTGAAGCGTTGCGGACTGAGGGAATCAGTTATAAATTATTGTCCGGCCGGGAAGTCAAATCGGAAATTCCAGTTTGAGGAGGTTCATATGCGACTCCTGCGGTTCCCGCTTTGCGATTTGCGTATTGCGCTGACCCTTGCATTCTTCCTGCTCGCTTTCCATGCGAATGCTGCCGCCGCGAAGGATTTGCCTTCCGATATTTGCTCGCTGCTTGCGCCGCAGCAGCTGCAGAAAACGCTGGGACAGCCCTTCGGCGCACCACAAAAGGCTACCGCGCCGTCGCCATACATGGGCCTGAATTCCGGCACGAACTGCCAGTTCACCGGGCAGAAGAGTAGTTCTCAAGGCGTCACTTTTATCGTTTATGTCGATCATTCGCCGGCGGAAGCCAAGCAGACCTTCGAAAAATTGTCGGCGTGGTACCCGGCAATCTCGAAGCCTACAGGCATCGGGGATTCCGCATATATTGACAAGTCCCACGCGATACACGTCCTCAAGGGTAGCGTCCGCTATTTCATTGAAGTCGGTTCAAGCGCTTCGGATGCGGTCCGGGACAAACAAGTGCAAGACCTGGCCGCCTCGGTAGCGGCGCAAATCTAACTCCAACGGATTAGTGGCGCAGGCTTCCAGCCTGCGGGGGTTAGTCCTCGCAAGGGCGTTCCCCCCGAAGGTCACATCGCTCAAAGTCTGAGCCCCGCCCCCAGGGTTTAAGACACGACACAGTACCATTCACGTCATCTTGTGCCCTCCCTCAAAATTGAACCTAGGAGGGCACGTCAGTGAAGCTCATCGTGAGAGTCAAGAGCCTGCTTTTGGCCGGAGCATTGACAATTGGGCCGGCAGCGTTCGCCCAGCAAGAGAAACCGCGAGTCTATATCAACGGAACTGGAAACACGGATGTCCGAATGGATGCAAGCACGGTCGGGGGGAGTACCTGGATCGCTGGTTCGTCCCCTTTGACGGAGGATGTTCACAATCGGGCGATGGAGTTGGCAAAGGACTTTTCAAAACAGTGTCATGGCGTGATCGTCACTCTAAACGTCACGGACGCGGACTATACGGTGGGACTGAACCACGAGGCATCCCATGCACTGATTTTTAAGAACAACCAGGTGACGGTGACAAACCGTCGCGGCGACATTCTGACGACCAACATATCTCGTGCGGTTTCAAAGTCCACCAACGATTCCTGCGCGGCGATTCTGGCCGATTGGAAAGCAAACGGAAAAATCGAGATTCCGGCGCCAATCAAGCCGGCTCCCGCGGCCGCTTCGCAACAACAAGTTGCCGCCACGCCGGTGGCAGCGACTTCAACAACACCCGCGTCCGCTTCTCAGTATTCAATCCACGTAGTAGATCCTCAACCTGAATCACTAGGCGAAGTCTCGCGCCGGCTCAAAGCTCAAAAGCAGCAGTCTTCAACTGCGCCCCAGAAATAGCAACGCCTGGGCCACGCCCCTGTCTAAGCCGAAGCAGGACGATGCGCCCGAAGGAAGGAATGTATCTGGCGCACCGCCAGGGGAATCCGCTCCTTGGGCTCCTTCCACGGGAACACGCTCACTTCGGCGTTTGGCGCGAGCATCGCCGCCTCCATGGCGACGGCGTACGGATGCGGCGGAATATCATCCGGCAGAATCAGTACGGGCGTCTGGCAATGGCGCACGAAATCGCGTGTCACGGTGAAGACGAAGTCGGGGTTGGTGCGGTACATCCTGGTCAGAAATTTGTCGACCGTCTGCATCGTGATCTCGGGCCGGCGCTTGACCATTTCCGGACCCCAGCCCTTCATATTGGTCTCGTAGAAAAGGTCGCGTATCTCCGGACGCGACCCGCTGGGCTGCGCCAGCACGGCCGCGACGATGCGATCCGGCGCCCGCCGCAAAAGATTCCAGATGAATGGTCCGCCAATGCAGAAGCCCAGCACCATGAATTTCCCGATGCCCAGGTGATCCATCACGCCGAGATGGTCATCGGTATAGGAATCCCACGGCCGGTCGATCTCAAGCGGGCCGGAGGACTGGCCGTCATACGCGTTGCGCAGGTCCGACGCGACGCAGCGGTACTCTCCTTTGAACTCCTCGATCGGGTTAAAAGGGTCGCCGCGAAGCAAGCCGGAGATTGTCGAGTTCAATCCTCCACCTGCGATGAGCAGCAACGGAAAGCCGGAACCGGCCTCCTCATAGTGAATGCGAACGGGGCCTTTTTCGTAGAAGGACATGGCAACTCCTCCTTGCTGCGTGGGAATTGTAGTACAGGTTCTCTTGGCGCCGAAGGGCCGATTGCCCGGCGTGTGGGCCTGGTTTGGGAGGCGTTGGATTTCCGGGTGCCGCACTCTTCACGGTTTTTGTGGAGGGTGCGGGTTTTGGTGGCGCAGGCTTCCAGCCTGTGGGGGTTAGTCCAAGCAAGGACAAAACCCGACAGGCTGGAAGCCTGCGCCACCAAGCCCCCAGTAGCACAGACTTTTCACCCTGAATCTACCAAGGGCAGTCTGCGGGGTTTCGTTCCAGCCGCATTGGCCAACAAACCAAGTTCAACCGGAAACCCCACAGACTGAAGTCTGTGCCACCGGTTGCGGGAAAAGGAGAATCCAGGACCAGAAAACCCGCACCCTTGAACACCACAAGGATGCGCCACCCTAAAATTCAAAATCGTTCGAAGGCTGGCCCGCCCGCCGTCGTTCTACCACACACAATGGCTCATTTCTGGATGTTCAATTTTGTACACGTTGTATGTGGTCAACTTTGACCATCTAGACGGTTTGGTCCTAGGAGTCTACGATTGGGCACCGCTGAACAAATTTCCTGAGTTCATTCAAGGAGCAGACCAGAATGGCGAGTAAACGCAGTCTTGGTGTCAGTCATGCGGTTCTCCGCAAACTATTCCGTACTGCCATGACTTTTCGGAACTACCGAGACAAGGAGGTCGTCTTTTCGCAAGGAGATCCAGCTGATTCTGTTTTCTACATCGAAAGGGGGACGGTGAAGCTCACGGCGGTCAGTGCGCGCAAGAAAGCTATAATCGCCATCCTACAGCGAGGTAGCTTTCTGGGCGAAGGCTGCCTGGCAGGCCAATCTCTACGGATTTGCACGGCGAGATCAATTGGATCATCCAGTGTCATTCGACTGCAAAAGGGGAGGACGGTTCGCGCGCTCAGGAGAAACCCGCGGTTTGCAAGGCTGTTCGTCGAATATTTGCTTTCACGGGTTGTTCGAATCGAGGAAGATTTGATAGACCAATTCTTCAATTTCAGCGAAAGGCGGCTGGCGCGGGTTCTGTTGTTGTTTGGGGAAATAACCAAGGAATCTAAGTCGGACTCCCCCCTGAAAGTCAGCCAATCAACCCTGGCAGAGATGGTTGGTACCACCCGCCCTAGGGTAAGTAAATTTATGTACAATTTTAAGAAGAAGGGCATGGTTAACTACAACGGTGGGTTGCAAATAAATAGAGCACTGATCGTCGCGTTCCTGCAAAATCGCCCCATGTCCGTCAAGAAAACATAGACCCGGTCAGATGGCTCCGCTTCCGGCCCGAGACCACTGCCGAAGCGCGACGCCCTGGAGCGGCGGAGACAAGAAATGAAAATAAAAGAACTAACGCGAAAGCAACAGTCTTCCATCCGATGTCCTACGTGTGGCGCTGCTGCGGGGGAGCGTTGCGTGTTGAATTCGGGCGGGCTGCGCTTCGAGTCGCATCCAGATCGGAAAATCTTGGCTGCTGAGGCCGTGGAAAAGAGAGGAACAAAATGAATGCCGGATATAAATAGCCGCTTGGCGGGCGGCCCGGACGTTGCCAAAGGTTTTGAAGTTTGGGTGCCCCAGCCGTCCACCTTTTGAGGGGTGGGGATTTTGACGTGCGTCGATTTCCTAAGATGAGCGCAATGGATTGAGAAAATCCGGAGCACAAGAAAAAAAGGCCGAAAGCCCCACCCTTGAAAATCATCAAGGATGGGCACCCAAAAATTCAAAGCAAAGGCCGGGCCACCCGCCGGGCGGTCTCCTGCGAAAGGTTGCCCTGCTCCAGATTCGCAGCCTTCAAAAGGGCCGAGGGCAGATCGACGCGTATGTTCTCCATAATTCTAGCCTAGCGCAACAGCACTCATTTGTCATTTGAGTTCGGAGGGCGGCGCGCCGAGGATCGGAAAACCCGCACTCTTAAACACCACAAGAGTGCGCCACCCGTAAGTTCAAAACCACTCAAAGGCTGTGCCACCCGCCACATTCGACCCTCTAGACTCTAATCATCACGCCCGGTGGCTTTGTTTTGAGCTGGTCCAGAAAAGCTTCGCCGGCACCCTTGAAAGTGCCATGACTCTCGTTGATGTATATAGGTCTCAGTCTTTGCGGCAGCACGGATGCGCCAATATTCGAAGCTGGGATGAGCAGGAGACCAATCAAGATAGTCCAGTCATTTGCAACTCCAAGTCCGAAAATAAAAACTAACAAACCGATTGCGGAAACAGCTAACTGTGCAAGGGCCATCAAGACCTGATTGGCCCGATGTTTCGGGCAAATATAAACCTCGATCTCGAGCTCCTCGCCGGCATAGCCCGCGATGAGTTCGTAGAGCTTATCGCCCCCGAAGGGGAGCAAATACTTAAACGGAAACAAAAAATAAATAAAGAATGGATGCCAGGAATACTTCCTGTGAAACGGCTCCTGTTCGATCGGCTTTGCACACTGTATGCAGACCGGGGGAAGCGTGCCATTTCTCGTGATAATGAGAAGATTCCCGTCTCTGTACACCCCACCGAAGTCAGTATCCGAGAGTCCGAGGGTCATCCAGAAACCTCCGACCGCCAAGACATAGCGATTAGTTTCTCATACCAGCTTCCATAGGCTGCGCATTGAGTTCAATGCTCGCCGAGAACCAGTTTCTTCCACGCAGAACACGTCGTGCGCGATGAAAACTATGGATCGAGGATGATAAATCCTGCCCCTTGAACGTCGCAAGGGCCCGACTCCCGACGGCCCTCGAAATTCAAAACCGCTCAAAGGCTGAGCCACCCGCCTTAAACACCACAAGAGTGCGCCACCCGTAAGTTCAAAACCACTCAAAGGCTGTGCCACCCGCCGGCCCACCCGCCCAAAAATTCAAAGGAAAGGCCGGGCCACCCGCCCCGGAAGTTCAAAGTCGTTCAAAGGCTGTGCCACCCGCCCGGCCCATTCCTCTACCAGTTTGAGTACGTGAAAACCTGCTTCTTTCCGTCCTTAGCCTTTTGCCGACGGAGTTGACGCTCTCGGCACAAAAGCATCATTGGACGACTTAAGGAGGTCACCGGTATGTGATGTCCTCTGTTGCCTAGCTCCGCCCGAATGGCCGCAAGCGTTTTAGGAGTTTTAAAAAAACCCTCTTCAATTTACTCTTCCGCATGGCCTTTGGGGCCGCTCCTCTTCTTAGCCGGCTTAGTTGCGGTGGTCGATCTTCTTTTAGTTCCAGCTCCTCGATTGGATTGAACAACACGGCCTTGTTCTGTCGGGCCGCCTCCTTGTCCAAGAAGAGTATCCAGGATTTTGCCGAACGCGATCGCTTTCAAGTCGCCATCCTTTATGGATGCGACGGCCGCTTCCGCCTGCTTTACGAATTCTTTGTAATCTGGCTTAGACAATGTAGCCTCCCGATCAGCCGCTAAACCCTCATTCTAGAACAGTTGCTTATACTAACGTATATATTAATGTGATATTATTTTCAATGGTTAATTGCATATCCAAGCGCACTGAAGGCAGGATAGCTCTAGTTCTTTCAGTTGGGATGCACGATGGACAAAAAAACAACGACGGGATCGAAGATCGCAGAAATAGCTGGGAAAATTGTGGCACTGCTCGAACCCCTTAATTCCGAAGACCGGCTGAAGACAGTCAATGCATCGCTCACGATGCTTGGAGAATTCTCAATCGGTGAGGGGGGCAGTCCGGCAGATCCAGGTGCAGGAGGGGGAGCGAAGGCTCAGCGTACTAAGCACGATCAGATGTCCGGTGCCCTCTCTTCCGCTGCGACGCGTTGGATGAAGCAAAACGACCTTACAGCGGCTCAGCTTGAGCAGGTACTCGATATCACCGACGCGGGAATTGCCGTCATAGTTTCGGAAGTGCCTGGCAAAGGAAAGAAAGAACAATCCCATAATGCCTATGTGCTTCAAGGTTTGGTGGCCTTCCTGGCCTCCGGACAGGCGAGCTTCAGTGACAAAGATGCCAGAAAAGTTTGTGAAGAATTGGGATGCTACGACAACACAAATCACGCCAAGTTCATGAGCGATAAGGGGAATTTGCTGGCTGGTTCAAAGGACGCTGGCTGGAGATTGACTGCTCCAGGCCTCAGGCGTGGAGCGGAACTCATAAAACAGCTGACCAAAGGCGAATAGATGCTCGACTCATCAAAGGCGCTGGCGGGCATCCCTGCGGGCTTGCGAGAACCTCTTTTCAAAAGCTATCAGGAAATCGTCACAAACTTTGCAGAGCATCGATGGGAGCCAGCAGAACTCAACGGCGGTAAGTTCTGTGAAGTGGTTTATTCTATTGTCAACGGTATCGTCAGCGGCTCATTTCCATCGAAGCCTTCTAAGCCGCGAAACATGCTACTTGCATGTCAGGCTTTGGAGAATGCCGCAGCGCTGCCGAGCCGAGTCGGTGACCGCAGCTTGCGGGTCTTGATCCCCCGAATGCTCCCGGCGCTATACGAAATCCGAAATAACCGAGGAGTTGGCCACGTCGGGGGAGACGTAGACCCCAACTTCATGGATGCAACTGCCGTATACGGAATGGCAAGCTGGACGCTGGCCGAACTTGTCCGTATTTTTCACGGAATCTCGACAAAAGAAGCACAAGAAACAGTAGATGCGCTCGTGGAACGCAAGCTCGGCCTTGTTTGGGAGGTTGACCAGATCAAACGCGTGCTCGACCCTGATATGAAAAATGACGACCAGACTCTCGTACTTCTCTACTCAAAGCCCGCTTGGGTGCCGGAAAAAGATCTGCTTCGCTGGGTTGAATACAGCAACGCGACTGTGTTTCGGAAGAACATCTTGCGCGTTCTTCACAAGAGCAGGCTAATCGAATATGACCCGCAGCTTCAACGGGCCCGCATTTCTCCTCTCGGGGCAAGGCACGTTGAACAACAAATACTCAAAACGCAGACTCCGTGATTCCAGAGAGTTTGTAGCGATTGCAGCAGCGTAGCCTTCGAAGGGCGAAAGTCTCACGCTCGCAAAGTATGGGCCCGCCTCGGCCCATGGGACGCCACGCTAATAAATATCGTACTGCTCCCAATGCAGCGTCGGATCCGACTGAATGATGATGGTCTTGCGCGTGGAGTGTTCGAGATCTTCGATCAGGGACGACTCGCGCGTCTTCAGGGCCTTGGCGATTTCCGGGTTGACGCGCAGCGTGAGGTTTTGCGCGTCGAGGTCGGCGGCCATTTTTTTCGCTTCGGTTTGAATCTCGTAGCAGATCGTGGGGATCGATTTGACCATGCCGGAGCCGGTGCAGTACGGGCAGGGCTGGCACAGGACGCGTTCCAGGGCTTGCTTGGTGCGCTTGCGCGTGATGCACACCAAGCCGAATTCGTTGAACGGGAGGGCCTTCGAGGGCGCGCGGTCCTGCTGCAAGGCTAGATCGAGAGCGGCCAGGACTTTTTCGCGGTTGCGGCGCTCTTCCATGTCGATGAGGTCGCACACGATGATGCCGCCGAGATCGCGCAGGCGGATTTGCCGCACGATTTCCTTTACGGCTTCGAGGTTGGTCTTGACGATGGTGTCCTCGAGGCGCGTCGAGCCGCGGCCCACGTATTTGCCGGTGTTGACGTTGATGGCCACGAGCGCTTCGGTGTGGTTGATGACGATGTAGCCGCCGGACTTGAGCCACACTTTCGGGCGCAGCGCCTTGTCCAGTTCCTGCTGGATGCCGAATTCCTCGAAGATCGGCGCTTCCTTGGTGTACAGCTTCACGCGCGGGACGAGCTTCGGCTGGAAGCGGCCCACGAATTCGACGACCTTCGCGAATTCCTCCTCGTTGTCGAGCCAGATGGCGACGTAATCGTCGCTCAAATAATCGCGGAGGATGCGCTGGACGAGATTCAGGTCGCGGTGGAGCAAGGAAGGCGCGCGGCGCTGCTCGGAGGTGGCGCGAATGGTGTCCCAGGTGCGGCCGAGGAATTCGACGTTGGTGCGGATTTCGTCGTCGCTCGCGCCCGAGGCGGCCGTGCGGACGATGAAGCCGCCGGGGAACGTTCCCTTGGCTTCGGTCACGAGGCGACGCAGGCGCGAGCGGTCTTCGGCCGAGCCGATGCGGCGCGAGACGCCGATGTGGTCGACCGTGGGCATGTAGACGAGGAAGCGGCCGGGCAGCGCCACGTGGCTCGTGATGCGCGCGCCTTTTTTACCGAGCGGTTCTTTTGCAATCTGTACAATTATTTCCTCGCCGGCCTTCAGCATCTCGGAAATGAGCTGCGGGCGGCGGTGCTGTTCGTGCCTCGGGTGGCCGTGCTGCACGGGCTGATGCGGGCGTCCCGGGCGGCGGCCTCCGCGCTGCGGGCGGTTTCCCCGGCGCATGGGACGCTGAAAGCGGGCGCGCGGCTGTTCGGAAATGCGCGCGCTCGTCGGCGGCTGTCCCTCAGCCGCATGCGGCGCTTCCGAGGCCTCGTGGAATTCTTCGTGAACTTCTCCTTCAACCCCGGCGTGTTCCCCAGCGTGTTCTCCCCCGTGCTCTTCTCCACGTCCTTCTTCGTGTTCTTCTAGGTGCTCCGCCCCATGTCCTGGAGACGCCTCCGCGGCCAGCGCCTCGTCATGCATTTCGTCGGCGATGGCGTCAGCTTCCGCCGCCGCGTGCTCGTGATCGTCTTCCTGGTCGTTTTCGTGATCGGCGTCCTGGTCGCCTTCTCTATCACTTTCGTGATCGGAATCCAGCGCTTCCTGCAACTCTTCGAGTTCAGCGGGCTCTACATACGATTCGGCCACCGCTTCGATCGCTTCGGCCCGCTCTTCGGCATCGGCCTGCGCTTCTTCATGCTTGGCCTCGGCGAGCTGTTCGGCAAGCGAGTTTACATCTTCCTCGGAAAGGCCGGAGCTATTCGGGGCATGCGCGTCCGTGATCGCCGCCGGGCCCGTTCTGGGATCGAGCCTGTCGAGGTCGCGCGCGATTTCTCTTTTCGCGTCCGGCGAAGCATCGGCATATTCCGGCGCGCTGGCGGGCGCTTCGGCTCTCTGATCCGCCGCATGGGCTTCGTGCTCTTCGGGAACCGCTGCCGGCGGAGTCGCAAACAGCGAACCCGGCAATCCTGCGGACAATTCTTCGTCCGTGAACGCCCGTGGCACAGGCGGAGCGGCGGAAGTTTCCGCGCCGAATGAAGGATGTTCAGATGGAGGCGCCGCAGGAGCGGACGGAACGCGATCTTTGAATTTTGAGAGCGACTCGCCCGGCAGAATGACGGGCTCGAAATCCGCGGCCGCCGGTTCATAAGGTTGGGACTCGCGCGGGGGTCTCGCATCCGAAGGCGAAGCGTATTTCGACGGCGGCAAATCGCGCCCGGGCCGGCGGTCGCGTCCGCCGCGTCCCTGGCCGGGACGCCCCCAGCGACGGTTGCGCCCGCCCTGTCCACCGCGATTGCCGAAGCCGCCACGACCTCGGTCGCGATCATTCCGTTGCGGGAACGGAGGATGCTGCGTGCGCGGCATCGGAGCCGAAGGCGAAGCGCCGCCTTCGGAAGCAGCCTGCTGGCCTGCGGCAGCAACTTGGAACGTCTCGCCTTCAAGAGGCGTAATAGCAGGAGCAGCTTCAAATGCCTCAACAGGCTCAACGGGCGCGACTTCCACTAAAGGTTCAGGAACATGAACTGGTGGAGGAATGACGCCGCCGTTCGTCGTGGTCGGCGGATACACTTCGCCGCTCTTGGCCGGCTCCGGCCTGCGGAACTTGGGCTCGACCGGCGCCACGTGGTCGTACTCCTCAAGATGTTCCAGAAAATCGCTGACGTACAGGAAGGCGTCGCTATCGAGGCCGATATCAACGAAGGCCGACTGCATGCCCGGAAGAACTCTGGTGACGCGGCCTTTGTAAAGACTTCCGACTAAAGCAAATTCTTTTTCACGTTCGATGTAAATTTCACAAAGCTGTCCATCTTCCATAATCGCGACCCGCGTTTCGTGCGGGGTCGCGGAGATCACTAGCTCCTTCGACATGAAAACTCCTCGGAGGGCATGGCCGTGCTCCGGCGCGGCGCACCAGTGTGCGCCCGGTCCAATCCGCCGTGGCGGACGGGACGGCCGGGGAAGTTAGATTTGATTTTGCTCTTCCGCTGGGCATGCGGCGCTTGCCTCGCTCCAAAATTTTTGTTTCTCGCCGGCGGGCCGTCCACTTATTCACAGCGCGGCGCGGGCCGGAAAGCATTTCTACCGGCTTAGTTGACGAAACGCCGGATACGGACGTTCATCACCAGCCCTAAAGCCAAAAACACGAACAATGTGGCCGAACCGCCATAACTCATCAACGGCAGCGGAATTCCGGTGACCGGCATAAATCCAATCACCATGGCCACATTCACCAGGACATGGAAACCTAACACTGCCGTCACGCCCATGATCAGAAACATGCCCGCTCGATCGTGCGCGCGCTGGGCGTTCTGAACCAGACGCAATAGCAGGAACATATACAAAAGCAGCGCGACGAAAACTCCCACAAATCCCACTTCTTCCGCAAGCGCCGCCAGGATGAAATCCGAATATCGGACCGGCACGAAGCCTAATTGATTCTGGCTCCCGTTGCCAAGCCCCTTGCCCCAAAATCCGCCGGAACCCACGGCGATCTTCGATTGCAGGATCTGATACCCTGCGCCCTTGGGATCCTCTTCAGGCCGCAGGAATGTTGTAACACGTTCTCTCTGGTAAGGCTTGAGAAAATGATAGCCCACCGGAACCATGATCGCAGCCAGCGTCACGATGGCCAGGGAATGTTTCCAATTTAAGCCTGCCAGGTAGGCCCCCGCCGCCGCCAGCGGCACAAGCACCAGCGCTGTCCCCAGGTCCGGTTGCAGCATGATCAGCGCAAGCGGCAAACCCATCAGAGCGGCGGCCTTGATCAAATCCCCCAGGCTGAGCTGCTCCGTGCGCACCTCCGAAAAGAAGCGCGCCAACACCACTATTATAATCAACTTCACGAGTTCTGACACTTGCAAAAGGCCGCCCAGGATCGGCAGCCAGCGCTTGGCCCCAAAGCGCGTGTGTCCCATGGCCAAAACCGCGATCAACGCGATGATCGCGACCAGATACAAGACGGGCGCCTGATCCATGATCGTGTGGTAGTCCACGCGGGACAACAGGAGCATCAGGACGAAGCCCAGGCCAATCCATTCCATCTGGTGTACGTGCATGCCGGCGAGGTGGCTCGCGTGCGTCGCGGACCAGATTTCGAGCACGCCTACGCCGCAGATGGCGAATGCTGTCGCCAGCAGCCACCAGTCATAATCGCGAATACTTGTGCCCTTCTGCATTGATTTTTACCGGGCGGGCGGATCCGGCTCCAAGGAGGGATCGTCCACCGAGGTCGCCAGTACCTTGGGCTGCCCTTGTTGCTTCGCCGTATACTCCTGAACTTTTATTCCGCTCTTCTTGTCGTAATACGCCTTGACGATGTCCCGCACAACGGGTCCCGCCGTGGTTCCTCCATGCTCGCTGCTGCCCTGGACAACCGCCGCAACCACGATCTCCGGATTGCGCCGCGGCGCGTATCCAACGAACCACCCGTTGGTTTCCTTGCCCTTCTTTCCCAGCTTGCTTCCCGCCTCGTAGCTCATCAATTGGGCGGTTCCCGACTTGCCGGAAAACTCGATATTCTGAAGTTTCAAGCTCGATCCCGTGCCACCTTCGTTGATTACACCGTACATCCCCTGCGTGACTTGCTCGACCGTGTCCTCAGCCAGTGGAAAGCGATCCATTTTTGCGCTCAAATTCTTCAAAAGGTGCGGTTGGGGCAAGTCGCCGCCACTGGAGACGGCGCCAATCATGCGCGCGAGTTGAAGTGGAGTAACTGTAACCGAGCCTTGTCCGATGGCCACCGAAATCGTTTCCCCGGCATACCATTTATGGTGGTAGACGCGCTGGACCCATTCTTCCGAAGGCATGAGACCTGGTTCTTCGCCCGGCAAGTCGATGCCGGTGCGCTTGCCCAGGCCCAGGGCGGCGCCGTACTTATGAATTTCGTCAATTCCAAGGCGCTGCCCAAGGGTATAGAAGAAAACGTCGCAGGAATCCACAATGGCTTTGTGGAGGTCGACGATGCCGTGTCCCGCCGGCCGCCAGCAGTGGAAAGTTCGTCCGTAAAACTGAGCGTGCCCCGGGCAAAACGCGGTGAAATTCGCGGGGACGTCCTTGGACTCAAGCATCGCCGTGGCCATGACAATCTTGAAGACCGACCCGGGGGCAAGTTGTCCCTGGATGGCGCGATTCAGCAGGGGAGTCCGGGGATCCGTATTGAGAGATTGCCATTCCGCCGTGGGAATGCGGATGGCGAAATCGTTGGGATCGAAGGTTGGCCGGCTAACCATCGCCAGGATTTCCCCGGTGCGCGGGTCCATGGCGACGACGGCGCCTTCTTTGTCGGCCATATAGGTATCCGCAATGTTTTGCAGATCGTAGTCGATCGTCAGTTGGATCGGTTTACCCGGAATGGCGTCCTTCTGTTCGAGGCGGCCCACTTCTTTCCCAATGCTGTTGACGATCACCCGCCGCAGGCCGTCCGTCCCCATCAACGTTTCGTTGTATTGGCGTTCAAGGCCTGTCTTGCCGACGATGTCGCCCGGTTTCAGGCTGGAATCGGAAGCCTCCACCTGCTCCGGGCTTACTTCACCCACGTAGCCAACCGCGTTGGCGAGCATATCGCCGTGCGGGTAGCGCCGGCGGTGAACCATCAGCATTTCGAGCACCGGAATGTCGACGCGGTGGGACTCGATGAACGCGATATCGGATGGGCTGGCTTCCGGTTTGATCACGATCGGCTGGAACTTCGGCATGGCCCGGGAAGCTTCCATCTCCTGCCTCACATCCGCCAGCGTCATTCCCAGACCGTCGGCAATCTGCGGCAGGAGTTTCTCGACCTGTTCGGGAGCATCGCGCAACAACAAGACGCTGAAGGAGGGATAGTTGTCTACGAGGACGCGGCCTTCCCGATCGAGCATCGAGCCGCGCGGGGCGATGATGGGGATCGACCGAACGCGATTGCGTTCGGCCATTTGCGAATAGCGATCCGAATCAATGATCTGCAGCTTCCAGAAACCAAACAGCAGTAGCGAGATCACCCCTACGATGACATACGAAACGACTGTCAGCCGCTCTGTCGGCAGCCGTTTATCGTTCATTAAAGAAATGGCCAAAGCGACTCCGTGCGGTCCTCATCCCCCGCACACCTTGTGGGCTTTCTCCACACCTAACCGTCGTTCACACTATCACTTGCACCAAGGATGCGCAAGATCGCACGCATCGTATCGGATAACCCTGATTTCAGGACGGCTTTCTGAACCGGTCCAGCAGCGGGAACAATATAATGGCGATCACGGCATTGACGAGCGAGGCGATCAATATCGGAACCGTCAGATAGCTTTCATTCCGTTGGGCCAGCAGGGCTCTGGTCATCAGTGTGAAGACAGCGTGATGAAACAAGTAGAACCCGGCCGTCAGCAGGAAACGCGCGATGGGATGTTCCACATCGATCCGGGCCCCCAGCGAGGAGCCGAGGTAGCCTACGAGCGTTTTCGCGATTCCGTAAAGGCCCAGCGGCGTGCGGCTCAAACTATCCTGCAGCAGCCCCACCACCATGCCCAGCAGAAGACCCGAGGACGGATTGCGCTTGCTGAGCGCAAAGTAAAGAGTCACCAGCAAAGGTAATTCGAGATAGTTGGCCGAACGGATGTAGATGGGGAAAAACGCTTGCAGCACCAGCGCGAGCAGCACCACAACGGGCACAACCCCGGCGTAGTACTTGTGCACTTCGATGTGCGGCTCGGGCCCGATATAGACTTCTGTGCTTTCCATCGTCTCCTGCCTGCGTTCCTACGGCCTGGTTCAGTGTCCGTCTGCTGGCTTTTTTGCCGTCAATGCCGGCGCCACGGCCGCCTTCGGTGCGGCTGAAGATACGGGCGGCGCGGTTTCGGCATCCGGGGACTTCTTTGGAGTCAACTCTTGCCTCGTCTGAAGGACCAGAACCTCTTCGAGACGGTCCAGATGGGCGGCCGGCTTTACGCGAATCTTCATGAACGGCGACTTCGGGTCCGATGCAAAGTCCACGACCTTGCCCACGGGAAGATCCTTCGGGAAGATGCGGTCCTGACCGGAAGTCAGCACCGTTTCCCCGACCGTAACCTTCTCGTCGCTGCTGACGTATTCGAGCGAAAGCAGCGGCTCGCCCGTTCCTTTCACGGGCCCTTGCGTCCGCGTGTCCGCCAGCAGGGCGCCCACGCCGCTATCTTTGTCGCCCATCAGCAGGACCTGCGAAATGTCAGGATAGACGGCGAAAATTTTCCCGACCACGCCGTCCGGAGTAATGACGCCCATGTCGCGCCGAATGCCATCGCGCGAACCGCGGTCGATATTTACAACGAGGCTCCCGGAGTCCGGGCTCGCGCCGATCACGCGCGCGGCGATCATGGGAGTATCGGCATGGGCGGTGCGAAAATTGAGCAGCACGGCCAGCCGGTCCGCTTCCAGGGCCCGGCCTTCAAGTTCGGCGTTGCGCACTTTCAACCGGTCGAGCTCGGCGCGCATGGCGTCGTTTTCTTTCTGCGCGCTCCGCAGGCCGATGTATCCGCCCCAGCCGTGCTCGGCGCCATTGATCGTCCAGGACCCGATGCGCTGCAGCGGCGAAATCAGTTCCACCGCCCACACGCGGATCAGCCGCACCTGCCGCTCGCGCTTAATTTGCACGGCCAGCAGCAACACCTGCGCGACGACGACGGTCGCCAGCAACGTCAGTGATTTGTGCCGTGAGGGAATTGCAATCATTGGGGAAGACTGTCAACTTTCAAGTATTTGGTAGCACAGACTTCAGTCTGTGGGGGTCCATTCGCTATCCAGGAACGCCCGCGTTAGCCAAGTTCTAAAGCTCCAGCCAAGACCAGATGGAAACCCACAGACTAAAGTCTGTGCTACTGGCGCTCAATCAATCGAGACCAGCCGCAGCAGCCGGAAATCGCTCAGCATCTTGCCCGTCCCGAGCACCACCGACGCCAGCGGATCATCGGCAATCGAAACCGGCAAGCCGGTTTCCTCGCGGATGCGCTTGTCGAGATTCTTCAGCAGCGCGCCTCCGCCCGTGAGCACGATCCCGCGGTCGCTGATGTCGGCGGAAAGCTCGGGCGGGGTACGCTCGAGCGCCACGCGGCAGGCGTTCAAAATCGTGGCCACGCATTCGGAAAGCGCCTCGCGAATTTCGCTGTCATCAATCGTGACAGTGCGCGGTACGCCCTCGATCAGGTTGCGCCCTTTCACCTCCATGGTCAGCGGCTTTTCCAGCGGATACGCCGAGCCGATTTCCATCTTGATCTGTTCGGCCGTGCGCTCGCCCACCAGCAGGTTGTACTTGCGCTTCAAATACTGCATCACGGCCTCGTCCATTTCATTTCCCGCGACGCGCACCGAGCGCGAATACACGATCCCGCTCATGGAGATGACGGCGATGTCGGTCGTGCCTCCCCCGATGTCCACCACCATGTTTCCCGAAGGCTCTTCGATCGGCAGGCCCGCGCCGATCGCGGCAGCCATGGCCTGTTCCACCAGATACACCTCGCTCGCTCTCGCGCGATAGGCGGAGTCCTGCACGGCGCGCTTTTCCACCGGCGTGATCTCGCTCGGCACGCCGATCACGATGCGCGGATGCACCAGCATGCGCCGGTTGTGCGCTTTCTGGATGAAGTAGGTGAGCATTTTTTCGGTCACCTTGAAATCGGCGATCACGCCGTCCTTCATCGGCTTGATGGCGACCACGTTGCCCGGCGTGCGCCCGAGCATTTCCTTGGCTTCCTTGCCCACCGCCACCACTTCGGCGCTGTTCTTGTTAATGGCCACGATGGAAGGCTCATTCACCACGATGCCTTTGCCCTTGGCATAAACCAGCGTGTTGGCCGTCCCCAGGTCGATCGCCAGGTCGGAAGAAAACAAACTGAAGACCGAGCGAAGGTTGTAACCGTTATTCAACATAGTTCCCTCAGTGCCGGGCTGCTCGAGCGGCTGCTGGGTGCCGCCTCGGGTGGGGGCCCCCCGGCTTCCCCTCCGTTACATTTTTTCCAGCGGGATCCTGCCAGGTCCCGCACCGGCCGTCCGGTTATGGAATCACAATCTCGACGCGCTTGATCGCCGTACCGCCGCGCCGGTTCTGTCCAGTAAGGACGATGGTTTGGCTGCCCCGCGTCAACGGGGCCGTGAAATATTTGAACGAGCCGTCGCCGCGTATGTCCGCGACCTGTTCGCCGTTGATGATCAGCGCTGCGCCCGGCTCCGTGCGCCCGGTGATCTCCACCACGTTACCATGCAACTCGGTACTTCCGACTTCCAGCAACATCTCCTGTCCCTTGCCTTGTGTCGCGAGCGTAAACTTAAATGTATCACTCGGGGCGCTCACGCGCTTCTCCTGGTCCGTGGCCAGGACATCCCAGAAGTAGTCACCCTGATCGAAACCTGCAATATCCACGGACGTTCCAGTCAGCTTCCGGTCTTCCACAATCCGGGAAAACATGGAAGTCAGGCTGACGCGCAGCTCGTAGCTGACCGCTTCCGGTACAGGTTTCCATTCGAAACGCACAGGGGTGTGCTTCGGGTCCGGTACGATCAGGGGCTGCAGGTTCAGAGGCTGCGCCAGGTCAGGGGGAGCAAGGACATTGGACTTGACGACGTTCCCTCCGGCCGACGGCACGGTCACGCGCTCCCATCGCCCGATTTCGACGTGCTGGCGGCCGTCGGTCGTCGAGAGTTGGGCAGTACCGGCCGACACGGTGATTTCACTTTCGCTCGTTTTCGGATCGCTGCGAACTGCCGCGCGGCTGTTCTGCTGGACCGAGGCCACCGCGTTCGAAAATGAAACTTCAGCCTTCGATTTCGGAGAATCCCACGTGCCGGTGGCCAAGTCCACGGCGCCGGAAGTGATGTGCATGGCCACGCGCGTTTCGCTGTCCCGCCCGACCGAATTTTCCTCGACGGTGACGAGCGTATCCGACTGCACGGTGTACGTCGTGCCGTCGGCGAACGTGACGCGCGCGGCGCCGTCGCCGCCCGTCTGGATCAAATCGCCCTTGTCAAGCGCCATGCGGTAATCCGCCGTGACCCACTGCACGGAATTCACCTTCTTGACCTGCACGCGGCCGTCCAGATTCACGAACTTCGCCTGCTTCGCGGTCAGCTCCGCGGTGGGAGGAGTGGCCGCGCCAATCGCTTGTGAAACCTTGGCGATCGCGCCGGTGAACGCCTCCGGAAAAATCAGGTATAGGGTGGCCAGGACAACGGCAAAAACCAGTAGTAGGTAAATGGCGACCGTGCGGTAGGTAACAGTTTTCCAGTAAATCTCTACATGAGAGACCTTTTGTTGGCGCGGCGCAATTGGTGGTCTTTGGACTGGCATGAGTCTATCGCTGGAATTTCACCCAACGTCAAAATTTAGCACGCCGCCCGGTACCCGCAAACCACGCTGCCAGAACGAGTTTCTCGCAGTGCAATACACGGTTTTGTTGCCGGAGGCCTGAAATCCCGTTACAGGCGGGCAGAGGGACACTGGTTTGACGGATGGTAGGAAGCTTGGTTTGAAGGAGGTTGTGAAAAATACATTGACGGGTGCCGCACCCTTGCGGGTTTTCAAGGGTGCGGGTTTTTGCCATGCCCTGGCTTAAATCCCTCCGAGTCCCCACCACGCGTCCAGGGACATGCGGTTCTGCTCGAGATGGATTAGCAAATAATAATAAATGAAGCAGTAGGGCAACTGCAGCCCTGAGACCAGCCAGTCCTGCGCCAGGTTGGTGCCGATTACCAGGGCCGTCATTACCAGGGCGCCCACAATCAAGGTAAATCGCGAAAACAGCCCCAGCATCAGGAGCAAGCCCAGCGTCGTTTCGACCCAGGGCAGCACCGCGCCAAACGCCGGCAACGCGCCCGCCGGAATCAGGTGCGCATGCTCGAAGTAGTGGGTCAAGTAAGCAAGAAACGCGGGGCGTCCATTGAGAATGCGGCTCAGGCCGTGGAGTAGAATATTGGCCCCGAAGGACAATCGCAAAATGGTGTACGCGATCACTATGTCGGAAACCTGCCGGGTGGAAACTGTCTCCAGGCGGCTCACCGTGCTAACGGATTGGCTCACAAATCCTCCTCGAAATTCTGAAATCGGCTCGCGTCCGCACCGAGGCGTGACGAATTTCCACTGGCCTCTGGGCGCGAAGAGAACAATTTTGGTTCGGTCGTGGGACGGAACACGTTTTATAACACAAGGGCCTGGCTTGCAACCTTTTCCAGTAGCACAGCCACTCTTGGCTGTGTGCTTTTTGCGGCGCTTGACAAAGGCACACAGCCAAGAGTGGCTGTGCTGCAAAACCCTCAGCTCCGTAGAAATCCCCTAAGTTCCTGCGTCAATTCCCCCGGCATCTGCTCCGGAAGGAAATGCCCCGTCGGCATGGCCTTGCCCTCCGCCCGGACGGCGCGGTCTCGCCAGGTTTGCAAAACGTTGTACAGGCGATGGAACGGCCCCTTCTCGGACCAGAGGACGAGCAGCGGGCATTGAATTTTCTTATCGAGGTCCGCCTTGTCGTGCGCCAAGTCGATGGAGGCTGCCGCCCGGTAATCCTCGCAAATCGCATGGATTGTTTCGGGGCTGCGGAAGGTGCGGAGATATTCCTGAAATACCGCGGGGCTGATCCAGTCCGGCAGCGGGTCTGTGAGCTTGCTGCCTCCAAGCCAAAGCAGGGTGCACTTCAGGAAATACTCGGCGCTGTTGGCGACCATCGTCTCGGGAAACGGAGGCGGCTGAACGAGAAGAAACCAATGGTAAAAGATGGTGGCGAATTCCTGGTTGATGTTTTGGTACAGCAGATAGGTCGGCACGATATCGAGAATGACCAGCTTGGTCAGAACTTCCGGATGGTCCAGAGCCAACCGGTGCGCGGCGCGTCCGCCGCGATCGTGGCCCACGAGCGCGAACTTTTCAAACCCCAGGTGCTTCATCACTTCCACCTGATCCTGCGCCATGGCCCGCTTCGAGTAGGCGAAGTGATCGCCGCCCCCGGGCGGCTTGCCGCTGTCTCCATACCCGCGCAGATCCGTCATCACCAAGAAATAATCCTGCGCCAGCGCCGGCGCGACCTTGCGCCACAGCAAGTGCGTTTCCGGAATGCCGTGGAGCAACAGCAAGGGCGGGCCGGTGCGATTGCCTCCGTAAACTGTATGAATGGTCGCGCCCGAGGTTTTGATTTCCTCGGTCTTAAATCCTTTGAAAAAAACCTCAGGCGGCGTCTGCTCAGTTTCAGAATCGCCAAACAGGCCCCGAAGGCGCAGCGCTCCTTCAGCGGCGGGCGCGAGCGCCGTGGCCATGGAATTTTTCAAGAAATCACGGCGTCCAGGATTCGGCATTGTTTCCCCCAATGGATGAATTTATGGCTGGATGGATGCAGGTCTGTAGGATAGCGCCAAAAGCACCGGCATTCAAAAGTTGAGGCAGTAGGCCCGACTTCGATAATTCAGGCGTGGTCGGAATGTGGCTTTCTGCCTCAGGATGGGGCTCCGGGCCGCATTCTGATAATCCTGCTTCTCATGAGTCGGGCTGGACTCAAGCGGAACTCAGAGGGCCTTGGCATTGCATAACCAGAAGAGTCATAAGCCGAACATGGAGTTTACCCCGTGCCGTTCGCCTTGGGCCGAAGGTTCTCGGGGCGCGGTTTGAGAAACCGAGGCCGGCGGGGTGGCTGCCGGCGGAAACTCCGGTTGTTCCGCTTGAACAGGATGCGTGGCGTGAGTGGCAGGTGCCGCGGCCTCAGTACTAGCTGTAACACGTTGCATAGGAACGGGCAGCTGGGTAGCAGGCTGCTGCGGAGGCGTGACATCGCGAGGCTTTTGCACGGCCAGCTGAGTGGAGGAAGTCGACGAATTCATTTGTTGCTCCATTGCGCTGGCGATTCGGTGCAATTGCCAGATGAGCTTTTCGAGTTCCTTGGAACGGCCGAGGTTCAAGTTACGGTCCCATAAAAAACGGATCGACAACACCAAAACAATCGGCAGGCCGATGGCCAGCGTCGCGAGTACGATAGTCACCAGCAGCTCGTCTGGGGATGGGAGGGAATGGAACATGGCGCCTCCAAATGCGGGATTACGACATCAGCATAACAGCAACGCGGCAGTGGAGACAACGAGGGTGGGATTCATTAATTTTCCAGATACCGGTAATCCCGATTCTCGAGAGAAATCCGGTTCCGGGAGAAACGGGAGAAGAAAGGTTCTACCCGGGGGCGGCAGCCCTTCCGCGCCGTTTTGCCCGCAATTGGGGAAGCTGACGAAAGCACTAACGGCCCCCAAGTAGAAAGGCCGCCTATTTCGGGCGGCCCCCGTCATCAGTGATCATCGTCATCATGATCGTGATGATCATGGTGTGGTTTGAAGACGATGGATGCAAAGGTACCGGCCATTTCGCTTTGTGCTCCATTGCCCGGGGCGACGGTGACGAACAGTTCGTTTTGTGCTCCATTGTTTGAGGTTCCGCCGCCGAAGGCGACTCCCCAGAGGTTGTTGAGGATAATCTTCTCCCCGTGCTCGTCCCTTATCGTACCCACAAAGTCCCCGGTTTTGGGATCGAACGCGTTGATGGTGCCGTCGGTGGAGTTGTTTGAAACCAGCAGAGTATTGCTCAGCGGCCCAAAATTGCTGGGAGCCAGGGCAATGCCCCAGGCCTGATTTAGCGGCAGTCCTTGGATCAGTGTCTTCACGAGGGTACCATCCTCCTGGAAGACGTCGATGAAACCCTCGGCGCCCACGTTCGGTACAGCATACGCGACGTAAACCAGGCCATTGATGTCCTGGATGCCAAATACAGAGAAGTTGATTGGGATCGCCGGATCCCCAAACGACTTCACCAGCGTAAAGGTGCTGTCGTACATATCGATATGATTGTTGGTGTTGTCCGCCGCGTAGAGGAAGTTCCCCGAGGGATTACTGGTGATGGCCAAGCCCGTGTACATCGCTTTGCTGGCCGAGTTGTCCACCGCGATCATCGCTTGGTTGGCGTTCACGGCCGGTACCCAGGCGCTGATCGTGCCATCTAGCGTTGCAAAAAGGAAAGACGCGGACTTGCCCTGAATCTGGAAATCCGTCTTCGATCCGTTGAAAACGATTCCCGTCGGTGTGCCAGGGCCGTTTAGGCCTGTCGGCGAGGCCGGTCCGTTTCCGGCGGTGGGAATCAAGACCTTGAGTGCCTGTGGTGTTCCGGTTGCATTGTAGAGAGTCGACCATCCCGAAAGGTTATCGCTGACCCACCACGGCGATGTGGCGCTCCGGGCTAATCCCCAAGCGTTGACCAGCAGTGGATCGGTGTTCGGGGCATTCTCATCGATTTGATTCGAAACTAAATTAGTTAGGTGATATTGCGCTTGGGCCGGGGCCGAAACCATGAGAAGGACTAGCCCAAGGCAAGCGGCGACTGCAGCCCTACAAACCTGCATACTAAATTCATGCATCCTCATTTCTCCTTTAGGGAAGTCAGGAGCAGAGGGAGGTCGAACCTTCGGTCGGAGTGACTGGGCACAGAACCTTCTCTGACCTGCTTGGCTCGTGATCGTAGGCGGAGTCGCGACCGGGAATTGTCATAAGTTTGTCGCCAGCTTGTAAATCTTTCTCATCCTATTAGGCATGGGTGGGAGCCTTGGTCGACCGCAGGCCCATTTCGGATTTTCTCTGTGCGCTCTCTGTTTTGCTTTTCGGTGCCCGATCGCAAAAGCTCAACACAGAGGACGCGGAGCAAAACGGAGGACACGGAGAAAGTTGCGGCCTTTCTACTTCTCCCTGGTGATTGCCGTTCGAGGTCGCGCAGAAGTCGGCTTCTCGGAATGTGGGAATTTCCGGCAGGTGCGGCTTCCAATCAATTTCGTTCGCTTGAAATCAGTTGGCCGCCGTCCCTGACGGAGAAAGCACGTGGATGGCTATTCCCCGTTCGTCGGATTCCAGTTTGTCGATTCGTACGACTACTCCCACAAAGGTTGAGTTCAGTGGGCTGTCCGGTTGGAAATCAGTCGTCACATAGACGCTCATCCCAAGCGCGTAATGAGCTGACTGAGTGGGAAAATACAGGCCGTCCTGCGACGCGTTCACTGTTGTGCAATATTCCGGCGGCAAATTCGGGTCGAAAGGACGAATGCGGACGGCCTGCGACAAATCAATTCGAGGATACTCTCGTCGTTCTTGGGGGTCAGTTGACACGAACGATCTTTACCACAGAGTTGGGAGTACCAAAAGTAGCTTTCTCAATTGAGTTTCGCCGCGCGTTTCCCGGGCGCATGCCTCCTGCCAGCAAGGCGTCGAAAAGCATTCTCTGCTACTTGGCGTACGGCCCGACTTCAGGTTTGCCCTGCGTGTCTTTCAGAGTTCCAAGCTCCGTGGCCACGCCCCTTTCGATCGCCGCCGTCTCGCTGCCGTTTTGGAAGCAGGTGAAGTCGGGGCGATCGAGCCACGCGAACGGGCCGCACAGGCGCTTGCCGGAGGCCAGCGCGGCGTCATGCACCACGTTGATCAGGCGCTCGTAATCCGGATCGCCCTGTTTGTACCCGGAAAAATTGCCGAGGTCCGAGCTGGCCGCGAATAAGGCGTCCACTCCCGGGATGGCTGCGATCTCGCGAGCCTGCGCGGCGCCGCCAACGGTCTCAATCATCTCGATCAGTACCACGTTTTGGTTGATGGTATTGCGATAGCCGCCGGGAACGTTGCCCCAGAACGCGGCCGAATACGCCTGCCCGGCGCCCTGGCTGCGCTTGCCAAGCGGCGGAAAATAGGTCCAGTCTCTCCCGGCGACACCTTCATCGAACGTTCGAACGGTGGGGATCACCACGACCAGCGCGCCCTCATCCATGGCGTGCTGAATTTCGCGCTCGTTCGCATAGGCGACGCGAACTCCCGGCACCGCTTTCGCGTGCGGGCAGGCCTGCCACATTTTGGCTACGTTCTCCCACTCGCGCGGGCTGTGCTGCATTTCCGTCCAGATGAAGTCATATCCGGCATTGGCCATCGCGCAGTAGGTCGATGGATCGGAAGCTGCCGACACGGTTCCGCCGGTCACCTTCTCGCCGCGCATCATCTTGAGCTTTACCGGATTCCAGATCTTGGCATCCGGCGGCGGATCAAACCGGTGGCCGTACTTCCAGGTTTTCTCGTCAACGGTTCCTTGATTCGCAGCTCCCGTCGGCGCTTTCGTGACCGCGCCGGAATCCTTGCCGGCGGGCGCTGCGAGCGGGAACCGCGCGGGTCCGGTGTTGCTGCGGTCGGCATCGGGATCGGCCGAAGGGTTGGCCTGCCCTTCCTGCCTCGGGTTGCCAGACTGTTGCGCAAGAACGTGAAGCGCCCCAACTCCTAGCGCTCCGGTAAGCGCCAATAGCAGTGCAAATCGACGATTCATTTTCCGCTCCTTTCTTGCTCCCTGTAAGGCTGGTTTTATAACACATGGCGGTCATTTGCCGGCAAGCGCGTTTCTCAGATGGGACGAGAATCCCCCTTACCGGCAGCTGGCTTTTGTCTCTGACACGGGCAAGGGCCCGCGCACTCAAGCTTGCAAAATGCAACTCCGACATGCCGGCGCGTCTATTTTTTGGATTGTTGCGACTCAAGTTTGGCTAGCAACCGCTTCGCTGCATTCTCTTGCTGACGATCGGTGGGGTGTTTCAGGAATTGTTGGAGCTGGGCTATGGCATTCGCGCTGTCACCCTCGCGGTCATAGATTTCGGCCAGGAGCAAATAAAAAGACGGCTCATCGTGATTTACGTCCATCTCCACGGCCTGCAGTGCACTTTTCTTTGCCTCAACGGGTTTGGCCATGTAAAGGTAAGCCTTCGCGCGGTAGTAATACGCGTACGGATCGCCTTCCGATTTGAGACCCAGGGCCAGGTCCGCCGCGTTCAGCACTTGTTCCCATTCCCGGTTCCGGGCAGAAACCTCTGCCGCGCAAAGATACGCCGGCAAGTAGGTCGCATCGATTGCGGCTGCATGAGAGCAGGCATCGCGAGCCTCCTGCGCCTTATGTTGCTCTTCAAGAATCACCCCCAACATCACCCATGCAGCTGAATAGTCTTGGAATTTGTCAATCGCGCCGCGTGCGTGCTGCTCGGATTCTTCGAACTTATTTTTATTGGAGGCGTCACATGCCTTCTCATATTCGATCCTTGCGTTCGGCGGAACTTTCAACCTCGTAACACTCACGGTTGTGGATCGCACTGCCGCCAATTTCCATGGAAAACAACTCTCTTCATCCCCCGTCGCGTTGGTATTAAATGTCGAGTTATGGACGACATTCACGGATGGCTTGGCGCCCGCTCCGAAGCCCGGAGTGTATCTAGTTCTTTGTGCGCACAACGGTATGACCGAAACTACCATCGCCAAACCACACAGAAGCACTTGTTTCCAGCTCAAGACGGCAGACAGACTGTAGCGATCTGTTTTCAGTTGGCAACTATTCCGCTGGCGGGTCGTCACGCTGGAACAAGGTCTCCCGGGCGATTTGCGGGTAGCCTTCATATCACGAATGCTAGTCCTTTTCCATACGGAATCAAGATGATTCGCCGTACTCGGAGGAGGCAAAAGTCAATGCCCAATTGCTCGGCTTCCCGGAATGTGCCCTTCCGTCTGATTGCGGATTCCAACCCACATTCCGAGTCCTGTTTCTCAGGGGATGTCGCGATTGGAGAACAACTCTTATCCGGGAGTGTTTCCTTAAAGGAATGTTGGAGCTGATGGAGTCTTGCACCCGGGAGACATTGTGCGCATCATGCATGGAGCGCGCGCAAAGCCATCGTAAATGTTTCTCTGGCCGCGCGGAGCTCACATTACGATGGGAGAAACTTCCAGCATTGCGGAAAAGAGCGCCACCGGCTGGCAGCGCTCCATCAAGGCCTACACGAATCGCAATGTGCTCCAGGTCCTGGCCCTCGGATTCGCCAGCGGTCTCCCGCTACTCCTTACCTTCTCGACCCTTTCGGCGTGGCTGGCCACCGCCGGCGTGCGCCGCGCCGCGATCGGCGCCTTCGCCCTGGTCGGCACTCCGTATGCCTTCAAATTTTTGTGGTCGCCTCTGATTGACCGCCTGCCCGCGCCGCTGCCGCTGGGGCGAAGGCGCGGTTGGGGAGTAACGATCCAGATCGCGCTGATCGCCGCGACGCTCAGCCTGGGAGCGTGTAATCCCAAACAGAATCTTGCGCGGATGGGAGCGTTGGCGCTGCTCGTTGCATTTCTCTCGGCGAGCCAGGACGTTGTAATCGACGCCTGGCGTGTGGAGATTCTTGCGCCCGAATTGCAAGGCCCCGGCGCGGGAATGATCCAGACCGGTTACCGCATCGCTATGCTGGTCTCGGGAGCGGGCGCGCTGGTTATTGCTTCGCGCTTTGGCTGGTTTGCGGCCTATGCCACCATGGCGGCTCTATTGGCTGTGGGAATTCTTGTATTCCTGTTCGGCCCCGAACCCAAGCCGGCGGCCGAGCCGTTGCGTCGCAGCCGAACGGACGGAGGAGGCGGACTTCGCGAATGGCTGGCGACGGCGGTGACCGGGCCGTTCGCCGATTTCATGCGCCGGCCGCTCTGGCTCGTGATCCTCGTCTTCATTGTCGGCTACAAGCTGGGCGAAGCGCTGGCGGGGGTAATGGCAACGCCCCTCTATGTCTCGCTGGGTTTTTCACTCGACGAGATCGCCGCAGTCTCCAAGCTGGTGGGATTTTTCGCAACCGTGGCGGGGGCGCTCATCGGCGGCGTGGTGACCGCGCGCTTCGGGATCTTGCGCTCCCTCATGTTGTGCGGCGTGCTGCAATCGGTGGGCAATTTGTTCTACGTGCTGCAAGCCGTGGGTGGGCACCGGATCATCTATCTGGGACTCTGTGTCACCGCCGAGAATCTAACGGGTGCCATGGCGGGCTCAGCTCTGGTGAGTTATCTCTCCATTTTGTGCTCTCCGGCCTTCACCGCCACTCAGTACGCGCTGCTCTCTTCACTCGCGGCGGTCGGACGCACACTCGTGGCCTCGTCGGGCGGCGTGCTGGCCGACAAGCTCGGTTGGGCGCCCTTCTTTCTTCTGACCACTGTGGTGACCGTGCCGGCCCTGTTGCTGCTCGTCTGGATCGCGCAGCGCGGCACAATTGGGTCCGACACACCTTTGCTTGCGTCGAATAGGTGATGAGTTCCGCCGCCAGCGGGCCAGGCAAAGAATCATGCTCGCCATGATAGCCAACACCTGTCAAATCTTCTCATTGAATCTGGCTTTTGCGCCCTTACTGGCCTCGGGCCACATTCCCATAATGCGTTTCTCTGGCCCCAACATGCGACCGGACTGTCCCACTGCGCCATTTTTTCCCAGTTTTCATGACTGCAGGACGATCTGCCGGGTTCACGGGATTCTGCGAGCTTCGGGTTAGCGCCAGCCGAGCTCCGGGGCGACGTATTTCAGGACGCTTTCGATCACGTGTGCGTTGTAGTCCACTCCGAGCGTGTTCGGGATTGTCATAAGCAAGGTATCTGCGGCGGCAATCGCCTCGTCCGCGGCGAGTTCCTTGACCAGCACATCGGGTTCACTGACATAGGAGCGGCCAAAGACGGCGCGCGTGTTCGCGTCGATGAAGCCGATCTGATCGCGGTCGTGTTTCTCCTGCCCGAAATAGGCGAAGTCGAGGTCGTCCACCAGCGGAAAGATGCTTCGGCTGACCGACACGCGCGGGGTGCGGCTGTGTCCGGCCTTTTTCCAGGCGTCGCGAAATGCCTCGATCTGCTTGCGCTGCTGGATGTGCAGCGGTTCGCCGCTCTCATCGTCCTTGAGCGTTGAACTCTGAAGATTCATGCCGAGTTTCGCGGCCCAGCGTGCGGTGGCGATCGAGCCGGAGCCCCACCAGATGCGATCGCGCAGGCCTGCCGAATACGGCTCGACGCGCAGCAGCCCGGGCGGATTCGGAAACATAGGCCGCGGGTTGGGCTTGGCGAAGCCCTCGCCCTTCAGCAGATCGAGGAACTCCTCAGCATTCCGGCGTCCCATGTCCGCATCGCTCTCGCCTTTCGCCGGCGTGTAGCCGAAGTGGCGCCAGCCGTCGATCACCTGTTCCGGCGAGCCGCGACTGATGCCCAGTTGCAGTCGGCCGCCGGCGATCAGGTCGGCTGCCCCGGCGTCTTCGGCCATGTAGTGTGGGTTTTCGTAGCGCATGTCGATCACGGCCGTGCCGATCTCGATGGTACGCGTGCGTGCACCAACGGCGGCAAGCAGCGGGAACGGCGAACTGAGCTGGCGCGCGAAGTGGTGAACGCGAAAGTATGCGCCGTCAGCGCCCAGGTTTTCCGCGGCAACAGCAAGCTCGACAGACTGAAGCAAGGAGTCGGCCGCAGAGCGTACCTGCGAGCCGGGGGACTCGGTCCAATGCCCGAACGAGAGAAAGCCGATTTTTTTCGACATGTTTCAGGCCCTGCCCTGACGATTGCCGCTCTCCAACCGTACTCATTGCCTCGCAGCGTGGCGCCTTGTGTGATTTCGGACCGGAGAGGTTCTTCCATTGTCCGTAGGCTTTGCCGTGACGAATGCTACCACGCTTGTCTCAGCTCACGTGAAGTCTGGTGGGCTCAATGGGTCGTTGCAACACTTGCCCAAAGTCCTCTCGTAGGGGTCTAGGAGGCTTATTTCGTTCCCGGGCGTCAACTCAAACAAAACAAAAGCCCTGTTTAGGTTCTGATTGAGTATTGCCATACTGATTGATTCTCGATGGGAAGTATTGTCAGATCAACTGGTTATATGATGTTGCATCGACCGGTTGAGCCGGCAGGGATTATCGGAATGTGGTCTAAGTTCCGGCCGTTGGAAATTCCAACATTCATTCGATTGTTCCGGGAATTACGGGACGACACCATACGCCTGTACCACAGCGTGTGTACTCCCGTGATGGTTAACAGCAATATAAAGACTATTCAGCGCCGGGACCAGGAATCCGGTAATGGAGTGAAAGGCGGTTGGAACCTGACCGAGAATGTCATAGCGGTCCCCTCCCGAAGATTTTTGCCAGACCTTGAGGAACTGAGACTGTCAGGGTATTCAACGCGCAGGGCCAGCAGGCCGCTCAAAACGTCGTGGTTGACGACCGGCAATAGGAGGACTGAGGCCACAGGTCGGTGTCGTCGAGTGAAGCTACGTCTTTGCTGGACCAAATTTCGGGGAACAGGTCACGTGGCGCGACCGCGGCAGGTCAGCAGTTCTATGAGGTGCTCCTCGAAAGTATCGAGGTCGGCTCCTAGTTCGCGCGTCAGCCCCGTGTAGACGAGCTTTCCCTCCGCAATTACGCTGATCTGGCTGCAAAGGCTGCGAATCTCTTGAGCATCATGGCTGCTCAGAAACGTTGTCACTTGTTCCTTCCTTGCGAGGTCTCGCAGGAGATTCCACATCTCTCGCTTCGCCGGAAGGTCGAGTCCACGGGTGGGCTCATCGAGAAAAAGTACTTTTGGACTGCCCATAAGCGCCCGTGCGATCTCCACGCGGCGTTTCATGCCCGTGCTATAGGTGCCCATGAGCTTGCCGCGAAATTTCATTCCGAGGCCAACGTTGTCCAAGAGGTGTTCGACGCCATCTACAGCGTCCGGCATGTGTCGAATACGGGCGAAATATCCTAGATACTCGCGCGCCGTCCATGTGGATTGACTCTCGCTGGTTTCGTCGCTTACGAGTCCGATGAGCGCGCGCACCGCGAGCGGCTCCTTGGTAACATCTTGACCCCACAGCATTGCAGTTCCTGCACTCGGTGGAAGGAGCGTGGTCAACATGCGGATCGTCGTTGTTTTGCCTGCACCGTTGAGACCGAGAAATCCGTAGAGTTGCCCTTTCGGTATCTTCAGTGTTATCCCATCCACGGCGACAAAGTTCCCGAATCGACGCGATAAGTTCTCTGTCTCGACTGCATAATCGCTGGCGTGGCTCATCGAGTCCTCCTCCAGCGCCGAATCGCCGCTCCAAGAAAAAAGACCGGAAACAGCGCGGACGCTACGCCCATCTCATAGATCGCGCTGGGGACTTGCGCCTCCACCGCGCCGCGGCCCCGCAGTGTTCGCGCCTGGGAGTCTCCAGCAACGTGGTACGTTGCGGTCACCGTGAGTGGATAGCGGTCTCCGCCGATGTCCCATGGCTTCGTAGGATGGAGCGTAAGCGGAACCCGAGCGATCCAGCCAGTCGCCAGATGATGCCCGTCCGACGCATTGGGACCAAGCTCGTTCGCATAGGTGTGCGCTTCAAGGTGTTGCACGGCGAAGTCAAGGGCGCGCGGGTCGGTCTCGACTTGCAACCCCGCATTCCCCGCAATCGCCAAGCTCAGATCAGTCACGTTCTGGTCTGTGCCGATGGGCAAGAGCACGAACAAATCCTGGTGCGTGCTTTCATCAGTACCGATTGGCTCATCGCGGTTGAGAATTGTGCCGCAACACCGCGCCGGAAGCTGCCCGCCCGGCGGTGTCAGGGCTAGGCTGCCGTTGCCGCGGGCGAAAAGCCCAGGAATGGCCGGGGCGCTATTAGGGTGTGGCGCGGCAATGTCGTAATTCCGATCCGCAAACAGAATTGGGAATAGCACGATTGCGAGGATTGCCAGCGTGATTCCCCATCGCTGGCGGGGAGTGGTTTCCCACGTTTCCACGCCCTGCGCATGGAGGAACACCCACGTCGCCAGGGCCCACGCTCCGATCACCCCGAGCAGCAGGCTGGTCCACGTCAGAGCCCTGGTTGCCGGAATAGTTCGCGCCGCGACGGTGAAGCCCAAGGCATTCTTCAGGAGCACAGCAGGGCTGGCAAGGGTAATGCGGCCCAGGCGTCCAGCTCCGTTGCCTTGCGCCACGAGGAGCTCTTGGAGTGGTAACAGACCAGCATATGCGAGGAGGACGCCCACACCCGTTGCCGCAGGTGCCGCAATGCTCCGGCCGATGAACAGGACACCAATTAGGGTGCCAACCGCGACACTGCCAACCAGAAGGCCAGGTGTCATAAGTAGACACTTCTTCAACAACAGCGGCAGGCCTACGTGAGAGATGTACACAACCATCATGGGCACGAGCGCGACGTAGTAGGCGGCGGCCATCGTGAGGAGCACCAAGACCTTTGCGGCAAACCAGTCGCGGCGTTCGACAGGTGCGGTGAAGACACTCTCGACGAACCGATTCGCGCGTGGGCTCGCAAGCGCACCCGCAGCCAACGGGATGAAGGCGAGCGGCACAAGGACATATGCGATGATTCCGTAGCCATCGAGCCATCCCTCTTGTGTGCTGGCTGTTGCCAGACCCCCGAGCGCCAGGAGAATGACCGCTGCTCCTAGCCATGTAAACAGGCCGTGCATTGTTGCTTTGAGTTCTTCAACGTAGAGCGTTCTAATAGACATCGCTGGCCTCCCTACGGGCAGCACAAATCGAACGGACCTCGGCTTCATACCAAGTACTACGCATAACCCATAAGATTCTTTCAAAACCGAGCTAAGTTCGAATGGTCTTGAGGTCAATGTGAACTTGCCCAATGCCGCCGGATAGTCAGCCCAATCCAAAAATGGACGAAGAACGCGCAGGCGCTTGTGGAGAGAGGATCGCAGGCGTTCAAGGCGGCAAACGCCAAAGATGCCAAGGCGCGCAATCGGCGACAAGACCGAAGGAACATGTGAGGCGTGCCACGCAAAGTATCTTCCCAAGCTCGCCCAGTAGGTGGTGGGAAACCACCTCTCCTTTGCCTGAGGCGAGGCGCGGACTTCGGTGAGATCCCTAGAGCTGGAGAGCTAGCTCACTCGGTTTTTCAACGGCAGGGACGTGACGCAGAGCGGAACATTCCCGACAAGATGATCTCGAACTTGACCATCACCGTGTTGGGGGACAGGCCACTGACGCGGCGCTTTTATTTTGCCCAAGCCTGGGGGCCACATCCTGATAAACGTTATCGGAATGTGGGAATCCTGCCCATGAGCCGAAAAGCCACATTCCGTTTCTCAGGCACTGACACCCTAGCAGCCCCGTGCTATCCCCGGATATGAGGGTGCTTACATTCATCCGTGACAAGGAGCGCATCTCAGGGTGGCGTGATTTCCTTCGCAGCTCGAGATATTGATGCGTGATCGAGGTCACATATTCTAGAGCCTTATACGAGTTAATTGAGAGTAGCGCTGAACGAGCCGGACGTGAGCGGAACCAGACTCGAGTTCAGGTGCTTCGAAACTTCTATCCTTTGGAGAAAAGAGCGCAGGCAAGCGGCTGAGGATGACTGAGGTTTCGGATGTTTTATAAAAGTCTTAGGGGGACGGAGATGCGCAAAATTGGTGGACTCATCTGGTTGATGTTTGCTTGCTCGTTGGCTGTCTGGGGCCAGAGTTCGGCTTCCGCAAGGGTTCCGGCACGAATCGTGGTGACGTTGGGTCATTATTACGGCCATGAGCTACCGGTACTTACAGCAGACGACCTAACTATCACGCAGGAATACAATACGCTAACGATCACAAGTTTGAAGCCATTCCGTGGCGACCGCGCCAGTCTCGAGCTATTTGTCCTGGTGGACAACTGCTCTAGCTGTGAGCTTGGTTCAAAATTCGATGAGCTGCGCAGGTTCATCACTTCACAACCATCGACGACTTCTGTAGGAGTTGCCTACATCCAGGACGGACGGCTGCAAGTGGCCGAGAATCCGAGTCTCGATCGTGAGCGCGTCGTCAAAGCTCTTGTTCCTCCTTTCGGTAGTAAGCCCGCAGATCCGTTTGGCGCACTGACAGATTTAATCAAGGGCTGGAAGCAAGACTCGTCACGCCATGCTGTGCTAATGATTTCCACCGGGTTGGACCCGACGGTGACTGGGCCATTGTCAAAAAGTCCGTCCGCCGAAGCAGCGATCCAAGCCGCGCAGCGAACGGAAACCATGGTATACGCGATCTATCATCCGAGCATCGACTATGCGACATCCGATTTTTCCAAGATCTATGGAGGGCAGGTGCTGCTCTCACACGTTGCGGTCGAAACCGGAGGCGAGTGCTACCTTTGGGGTCTTGGCCCATTGCCTTCCCTAGCCCCGTTCCTGGCCGACATGAACCAGCACCTCGCGAATCAGTATTTGCTGGAGTTTCTCGCGAATCCCGGGAAGACCCCCGGGGAGCTTCAGGAAGTGCATGTCAAAAGCAAGGCGCAGGACATTGATGTGGTATCGCCGTACAGAATTGTGGTTGGCAGCAGCGGCGTGACACGCTAAAAGCGAAGCCCTCCTCTTGGAAGCCCTAAGAATGAAAGCCTATGCTGGCACGCCGGTGGCCTCAGATTGAAAGCGAGTCGGCGGAGCACGGTATTGCTGTTCGGTCAGGTCCTGAGAAGTCCTGCCGGCTTCTCGGAACTGGAACATACCCAGAGCCGCATACCGCCAGCCTCAATCTCAAAGCCCCGGCGGCTACCCGGGCCTCAATACGCGCGGGTTTTTGCTTGCGCAATCGCGGCATCAAAGCGGGGCGCGCTCGCGGCCTGAAAAGCAAAATACCCGCCGTTGGGTGAACCATAGAGCCAGTTGTAGCGGTAAGACCGAAACAGCAACTCCATGTACGGGACGAGATCTTCGACGGTGGCGGCCGAGGAGGTGCCGCAAGCTCCTTGGGCCACCCAGTTCTTCTTGGCCGATCGATCGCTCCAGAGCGTCATCGTCCCGGCCAATTCCAGGATGCCGTTGTATTTCTGCAGTAGAGATGCAAAGTCAGCGGCCCGCTTTTCGATCGCCTGGCGAAGATCATCGACGGAATTATGGCAATAGCCGAGGCCCACTTCGCCGCCGGACAAGACGCGGAGCGGAAGATGATGCCGCTGAATTTGGTCGAGCAGCCCTTCCGCAATGTACGTGGCCGCGAGATAGTACGGCTGACCCTCAATCACCCTGTATTCGGGGCGAGTGTAGCCGGTAAACAGGAGCCATATACTCGCTCCCGGGTATTCGGCAGCGGATATATCCGCCATGCGCGCGCCGACCTGCCGCAGCGCGTTCACCACGTCCGCGCGCGGCATGGACGTCATGCGCGCGAGTTCCGCCAGGTCATAAGCCTTGTAGTTATTGTAGAACTCCAGATCGCAAACAATCCCGGGAACCCGCGTCTCCCTGGCGAGGCGAAGCGCGTTCCGCCAGCTTTCCAGAAAATCATTCTGCGCGCCTGCTTTGCCGTCCAGATCCAATCCCTGGAATCGCTGGAAGTAAGGAACTTTGGTGAGTGGATGCCCTTCCGCATCGTTTGCGCCGATCATGCGATTCAGGGAGACCCACGGCCAGATGTCCTTGGCCGTAGACTTTTTCCAGCTCGCCATCCGCGCCTCCATCGGGGCGAGCGAAAGCACCGGTGAACTGTCATACGCGCCCGCGAAAGAAACTGCCAAACCATCGTAGGGGGAGCGATCAAATTGCGCGAGCTTCGGCGCATCCATTTGATTGGCCATGGCCGTGTTCACCAGCATCAGGTAGTGATTGCCCAAGCGGTCAGCTGTAGACCTGGAGGAATTGGCAACCGGTTTGGCAAATGATTCGGTTTTGACAATACTCGCAAGAAGCGCGGCCACAACGGCGATTGATGCGGAGCAAAACAAGAGCGATTTTGCCGAACCGCCCGCCCGTGAAATCCTTCGCTGTGACTCGCCGCGCACGAGCGGAGCATACCACTCGAGGCTCGCGCAGTCACTAATCGTGACACTTGGATACGTTCCTTTGTTCGGCGCGATACAGATGTTATTCTGCCCAATCGTTCCGGAGGGGTGCATGTTGCTGGCTGAAAAAGTTGCGGTCATTACCGGCGGCGGGCGCGGGATTGGCCGCGCCATGGCATTGAAATTTGCCGGGGAAGGCGCGGCGGTGGTGGTCGCGGCGCGCACAGTTTCGGAAATCGAAGCAGTGGCGCGGGAAGTTCGCGAAGCGGGCGGCCGCGCGGCGGCCGTTCCCGCCGACGTCGCGGACGAGAAGGATTGCGAGCGCCTCATTCACGATGCCGTATCCCAGTTCGGCAGGGTCGACATCCTGGTGAACAACGCGGGAGAGTACGGCCCCGTGAAACCGGTCGAGGAAATCAGCCCCGTGGAGTGGGATCGTGTGGTCGCCGTGCACCTGCGCGGCGCTTACCTCCTGACGCGGCTCGTTCTGCCGGGAATGTACGCGCGCGGCTCAGGGGTAATCCTGAATATTTCGAGCCTGTCCGCAAAGTCGGCCTTTGGCTGGGGATCGCCCTATGCCGCGGCGAAGGCGGGCATGCTGGGACTGACACGAGTCGCAGCCGCCGAGGCGGCCCGCAAAGGCGTGCGCGTGAACGCAATCTGCCCCGGCCCGGTCACGGAAACGAAGATGTCAAAGGATTTAGGGAAAACGCTCGCGGATCGCCTGGGCGTTTCGAAGGAAGTCCAGCTCAGCGGTTTTCTAAATACGATCCTTCAGGGCCGCGGTCAAACGGCCAACGAAATCGCCGCTGCCGCCCTATTCCTTTGCTCGGACCAGGCCAGCGCGATTACTGGGCAGGCTCTGAACGTGGACGGCGGAGCTGCTTTTTACTGATCTCCTCGGCCGCCACGATCGCACGCTTTGCCTGGTTTCCCGCCAGGCTAAGCCCCCACCGGATGGCTCGATCCACTAGATATAAGACCAGGGCAACCATGGCGCAAACGATAAAAATCCCCGTAAATAGCATCAGGGCCGCGACCATTTCTTGCACAAAATAGAGCTGCAAGGCAACCAGCGCCCCAAGTGCAAACCACAGCCACTTCCGAGCTTTCCGCTCACTGAATACCTTACTGACCTTCACTAAGATGGCCCCCTTCTTCACGCTACTTGCTTAGATGCAACTTCCCTACCAGAAGAGACAATATCCATTTAAACCGCAAGCCACGCTTTTTCATATGGTACGGGCGTGTCGTTGGGCGTAGAACCTGCGGATTAGGACTACTAGTACAGAAATAAAGAGGAATTCTACAGGATTTAGGAGCAGATTTTTGCGTTTTCCACAGGGGCCGGCCTACGGGTGTTTCGCTTGCGGCCCGGCTTAACGGCCCTCGAAGGGGTAGCGGTCGCCTGCCTGAACGGCTGCGGCAACGCGCTGGCGCATGGCGACCGTGTCTGCAGGCTCGCGCTTCAGGAACCGGCGCAGGACGGCGAGCTGGGTGCGCAGCATATCTCCCTCGAGCACTGCGGCGAGGGCTTTGCGTGCGCCGATCTCGACGCGGTCGGCGGCATCGTGCAGGAACACGCGCGCCGCGTCCGCCATGACGGCGGTGGATGCCGGGCCGCGAGCTGCTTCCGCTTTCTGGACGCGCCGCAGCGAGGATTCAATCGCGTAGCATTCCATGACGATGTCGGAAAGCTCGGCAACGACTTCCTGCTGGTCCGCGAGGCGTTCGCGGTATTTTTCAAGCGCCGCGCCGGCCACGAGCAGAAACGCTTTTTTCACTCCGGCCAGGATGCGCTCTTCCTCGGCCCACTCGCCGCCCGGAGGCTCCTCGAACGACGGGCCGGCCATGATTTCATCGCGCAACTTCGCGCCGGCCTGCATCAGCGGCAGAGCGCCCGAGGTCGCGCGCTTCATCAGCATCTGGATGATGAGCATGCGGTTGATTTCGTTGGTGCCCTCGAAAATTCGATTCACGCGCGAGTCGCGGTAGGAACGCGCGACCGGATAGTCCTCATGAAAACCGTAGCCGCCGAAAATCTGGACAGCTTCGTCGACAACATAATCGAGCAGCTCCGAACCGTAGACTTTGCTGATCGAGCTTTCGATCGCGTACTCCTCGAACACTTTCATCGATTGCTGCGACTTGTCCGCGCCGTCCCCCGCCGCCGCGATGGCGCGGTCCATGAGGCCCGCCGAGCGGTAAATCATGGACTCCACCGCGAAAATCCGGATGGCCATCTCGGCCAGTTTCGCGCGGATCAGGCCGAAATCTCCGATCGGCTTGCCGAAGGCGACGCGCTCTTTGGCGTACTTCGACGCGGTCTCGAGCGTGCCTTTGGAGCCGCCCGTGCAGTACGCGCCCAGGCTGAACCTTCCGGCGTTCAAAATGTTGAAGGCCACGATGTGACCGCGGCCGATGTCGTGCAGCAGATTTTCCTTGGGCACCTGGCAATTCTCGAAAAAGATGGCTGTCGTGGAACTGCCCTTCAGGCCCATCTTTTTCTCTTCCGCGCCCGCGGAAAATCCCGGAAATCCGCGCTCCACGATGAAGCAGGAAAATTTCTCGCCGTCCACCTTCGCAAAAACGATATAAACGTCGGCAAAGCCACCGTTGGTGATCCACATTTTCTGCCCGTTCAAAATCCACGAGCGCCCATCGGGAGAGAGCACTGCGCGCGTGCGGGAATTTTGCGCGTCCGATCCCGCTTGCGGCTCGGACAGGCAGTAGGCTGAAAGCTTTTCGCCCGTGGCGAGTACGGGCAGGTACTTTTTCTTCTGCTCTTCGGTGCCGAAGAAAACAATCGGGAGAGTGCCGATCCCGGCGTGGCCGCCGTGACTCACTCCAAAGGAAGCGTAGGCGGATAATCTCTCCGCGAGCTGCACCGTCGAAACTTTGTCGAGGCCTGCGCCGCCGTACTCGTCCGGCACGCCTCCGCCCAGCAAGCCAATTTCGCCGGCCTTCTTCAGAAGCCCGGGCAGCAAACCAGGTTTGTGCTGTTCGAGATCGGGAATAACGGGAACCACTTCGTTGCGAACGAATTCTTCCGCCGTTTGGCCGATGAGTTTTTGATCGTCCGTCAATTCGGCGGGAGAGAAAACATCTTCCGGGGTGCACGACTCCACGAGGAAACTGCCTCCGCGGGACGCGGCCCGCGGCAACGACGAAGTAGCCATGGTCACTCCTATTCGGCTTTGGTAGCACAGCCATTCTTGGCTGTGCGGTTTCGTAAGCCGTACTGGACGTGCTGGTTCAATTTCAATTGCAAAAACCGCACAGCCAAGAGTGGCTGTGCTACCTTACGCCGCGCCGGCAGCGCTCTTGATCTCACCAATATAGGAAGCCGGCAGGTTGTGCTCGCCCGCGCCGTCCAGCATCGCTTGCAAGTAGGGAGCCGAGGGGCGCAAGCCCTTTTCCACTTTCTGCGCGATGTAGATCTGCGCCGGAACGGGTTGGCCGCCTTCGGGCGTCACCTGCACTTCGATGCGGCGATAATGATCCGGGACGCCTTCGTAGCGGTCCAGCGAACGCATCGAGCCCTCTTCGACTTTGTAGAGCACGCCGTGAACGGTTTTTCCCGGCGCGGGCTGGATGTTCGCTCCGGCCGTGCCGCCGCGAACTTTTTTGTTGAAGCGGACTTCGTAATTCGGCAGGGACGCATTGTGCTCTTCCAAAATTTTCCCGGTGCGGGAGAGCATCTGAGCGCGATTCATGTTGCTGCCATACGCAAAATGCCAGACGGTTCTAGAAGCCATGGTGCCTTTCTCGATAAACGGGACGGATTGGGCAGGTGCGGTGTGAACCTTCATTGTAGCGGGGTTGCAGGACGAGAGCAAATCGAACGCGCCGTAGGGGGTGCATAAATTAGAACAATGGCCTCGCCGCGGCGTCCCTCCATGCTCGACGGTCTCAACTTGGTATAGACTGATTTTCGGTTCGGCATAATACTTCGAGTGAGCAGAGATTCGGAGGGACGATCGATGCCCATTCCGCGACTGAAGCAATTCGGTTTGGCAATCACCATTCTGTGCGCAGCGCTTGTCGGTGGTTTGTGCTTCGATGCGATGCCGCCCGCGGCGTCGCCCGGAACGAATCTGCCGGCCGAAACGGCCGAATCGCAGCAGCTATCGAGAATCACGAGTATATTGATTACCGGTTCGCAGCCGACGGGGACGTTTGGCGGGGTCGCGTACCAGCGTGTCTGGGGAACTGTTTCCGGAGTCGTTGCGCCACGCGACACCATCGAAGGGTTCGATCAATTGCCGCACGACGCCGACGGCAACTACGACTACCAATCCGAGTTTGAAATTATTGCGCCGGAAAAAGCGGGCACAAATTCGGCGATCTTGGTCGAAGTTGAAAATCGGGGCAGGCCGGTTTTCTACAATGAGCTGCACGAAGTTGAAGTGGCGGGGCCGCCGTCGGCTACGGCCAACGGGGGAGATCCCGGAAACGGATTTCTTTTCGAGCATGGGACATCTTACGCGCGTGTGCAGTGGCAAACCGGAATCGCCGCGAGCGTTCCGGTGCAAGCCGAGGGCGTGGGCGAAGTCATCATCCGCGACTTTGGCCGGATGCTGGCCGGGCACACGGAACTTGCCGCCAAACCGCCGGCGGAATTCGGGCCGTACCGCACGGTCATTCTCGGCGGCATCAGCCTGAGCGGCTTCTTTATCGATACCTATCTCGCGGAGGGTTTTAACGCCGATCCGAGCGATGGGGGCGTGGTGTACCAGGGCGCGATCGCGGTCGATGGCACGGGCAACTGGATCGCCATCAACGAACTGGCGGCCGAGGCGGGCGTGAAGGAATTCCCCTACGTCGTGCCCGATGGAAAGCCGCTGCGCGCCACGCAGATTTTGGGCGGCCACGTTAGCGATCCTTATTATATTGACATCGCGAATTACACGGATTTCTATCGCCTGCGCGCCAGCCTCACCGATGTGGACACGAAAAACCCGCGCATGCGCCGCTACGACTGGCCGAGCGCTCACGCCCCCGCGCCAATTGACCAGAGCGGCGGCAGTGCCCGCGGCAGCCGCTGCAACGGCGGCGTGCCCGTGGATCTCAATCCTATCCCGCACTCCGCCTACCTGCGCGCGGTGACGCTGGAGCTCGAGCATGAGCTCGACGTTCCGTCCGCTCGCCAAGTCCACAAGCTGCCTCCCACGACTCTCTTTACGCTGGATCCCGATCCCGCGCTATCGCGAATGCCAAACTTTAATCCGCTGACGGGTGTGCGACTCTTCTTGCCCCTGATCGATGAGAATGCGCAACCCCTGGGCGGGGTCCGCTTCCCGGATGTCGAGTATCCGGTCGGCCGAGCCGTTCCTGTTTCGTTGCCGCCCGTCGCGACGACTTCGATCGACGCAACATGCGGAAACTTGGGCGGATGGCAGCAGTTCTCGGCGGAAGAGCTTGCCAAGCGATACGGCAGCCAGGCGAATTACGTGAAATTATATGCCGAGGCGCTCGATAGGATGATTGCACGGGGCTATGTGCTCGCTTCCGACCGTGAGGAAATGCTCAAGATTGCGGCGGCGCTTTACGCGCGGCGTCCGGCTCATATGCAAGCTGCGACCGGACAGCGATGATTCATGATTTGAGATTTGAGATTTGAAATTTGAGATTTGTTCTGACGACGTGGGTTTCAGTGGCACAGACTTCAGTCTGTGGATTTCCAATTGATCTTGGCGAGCATGCGAATCTTAGTTTGAGATTGATCGTGGCTGACGCCGGCGGCCTGGGCATGCCATCGGACCCCCACAGACTGAAGTCTGTGCTACTAAGAGCTTCCTCCTCGACACATTAATCCGCGGTGCGCAAAACACCGGCTAGGAACTCGATTAAACGCAACTGATCGGTCCACTGCGCATGCTTGTCGGGATCGACGTGGGAAAACGCGGGCGTAATCAGCGCGGCTCGCAAGTACGGCTTGGGAATATCTCTTTCCAGCCAGAGGGTCTCCGTGGACGGAATGATATCGTCGGTGGCGCCGTGCAGAAGAAAGACGGGCGTGCGAAGCGCGGCGAGCTTCCCCTCCGGCGAAATCGCGGAAAATTGCGCATCGTCCGCTTGAATCGCGTCCAATAATTTCGGGCGCAACCGGGCGATTTGGCGCGCGAGGAGAATCTCCATCGTCTCGCGGCTCGGCGGACTGAGGCGCGGGAAAAGCGCCTGCGCATCGCCGGGGCGCTCCCAGAGCCAGTCGCGCAAGGAGTCGTGCGCCACGGCCAGATCGATGGCTGGAAAGAATTGGTCCAGGTGGGAGTACACGAACACCGCAGCGCCGTAATCGTGTGCGGCGTAAGGCTCCATGCGGCCGTCCGGGAATTCCGCCTGGCTGGTTGCGAGAAATCGCACAACCCGTCCGAGGTTGTCGTAGGCGCCCATCAGAACGAGCGCGCGCATGTGCGGGGCATAGCGCGGATCGCACGCGGCGAGCAGGGAGAGTCCGCCAGCGAAACTCACTCCCACGATGGTCACCGGGCCGGTACCGAGCCGCTGCTGCAACCAGGCGGCTGATTCACCGATCGTGCCGATCGACGCGCCATCGACGTGATAATCCGCCAGAGCCGCGATCTCCGGCGTCAGTACTGAAAAACCGTCGCTCGCCGCCGCGCGCGCAAAATTCATGAGCCGAGGCTCGTCGATCCCCAGATGATGAATCCCATGCACGAGAACCATCCCCGGCGGATGGGCAACTCCGCGCGGCACGTACAACCTCGCTCGCACGGGGCCTTGCGTTGTGGAAATTGTGAGGTCTTGCGTATCCAGGGCATGGCTTTCCAGCCGCACGAGGAGGCCGGAAGCGCGGGGATCGAGAAACTGAATCAGAAAAACATAGCTGCGCAGCTCATAGCGAAGAGAGTAGACTCCCGCTGCCAGAAGAAGAATGAACAGCATCGCGATCCAGAGAAATTTGGAACGCATGAACGAGCGATTCGTTTCCACATGCGCCACGGCAGTCGGGGAGGCGGGAATTGCGCGAGTGTCCATCGGATGAATTGGCCAACGGCCGAGACCGCCGGCCTGAACGAGGCGAGCATAACCAAGCAGGCACGGAAAATCAAAACTTGGCGGCCCCTGAATGGCGCGCACCGAAAACAGGTCTGCCGCAGGCCGCCAGGCGTGAGTTAGACTGCGGAAGGAGAAGTAAACGCCGATGGCGGAAGTGACACAACCCGGCTGGACGCGGCTTCGCACGGCGACTGGCCGCTACGAGTATCAGTTTCAGGGAGAAATGCCAAGCGTGCGAGGCGGCCAGTACGAGGACGCGCGCGATTACCAGTTCCTGGTGCTTGACGACGAAGGGTTGCTCTACAAAATTCCCGTGCGCCTGGCGGCCGGGATTGCCGCTGAACTCGGCACGGACGCTGTTCGGCTGCGCGTCGCCGAGGCCCAATTGAAAGCCGGACTGGAAACCTATCGCCCGCGACAGGGCGCGCCTTATCCCGAAATGGACGCGCAATTTTCACTTAGCGCCGAGCGCGCGCGGGAACTCGCCGCAAAAATTCAATCCTAGAATGTGCCGCAGCTACTTGGTGGTTGTGGGATCGACGTTTGTTTTCGGCGCCGTATAGCCTTGCCGGGCGTACACCTGGAACTTGACCTTCTTTCCCTTCTGGTCGAGCACGGTCAGCGGACCGCCGTCCGGCGCCACCAGCTCCACCTTGATCTTGCGGTATTTGCCATCGAGCGTCTCGTTGGTGGGCGAATAGGCCATGCTGTACTGGTTGCGCAAACTCTGGGCTACCTCCTGCATGATGCCGGGAATTTCGCCGTCAAAGCGCGGGAGCCACGAGCGGCCTCCCGTCATCGCCGCAAATGTCTTGAGTTGGTTTTGCGCCTGAATGTAGGTCAACTGTTGGCCGAATGCGCCAGGGGCTTGGGCGATGAAGAACTGTTCGGCCACGCCGACAGTGAAAATCGTAGCGTCCGTTTCCCGGATTCGTTTCAGCGTCTGGTCGAGAGTCAAACGGCTGAACGTGTCGATTCCGGAAGCAAGCACGAGGACGGCTTTCTTGCCCTTCACATCCTTGATGCGGTCCAGCACATCGGAGAGAGCGTCGAAAATATTCGATTCGTGGAATGGCGGAAAGTAAAGGGTGGACAGCCCCTGCATGATTTCGTTCCGATCATGGGTGAAATCCACGTCGACGCTGGAGCGCATGTTGAACGTCTCCAGTGCTACCCAGTCGTTGGGCTTGAGATTTCCCAGAAAACCCGCGGCCCAATTCACGGCGTTGTAGGTAAAAAATTGATAGCCCATCTGACTGAATTCCAGGAGCAGCACGATCGTGATGGGCGCTTCGGAGGGCGCGAAATTTGTAATCGTTTGTACCGTGCCGTCCTCGCTGATCCGGAAATTCTCTTTCTTGAGGTCCTTCAAATAATTTCCGTTGTTATCGGTGACCACGGCGTCCACGCTCACCACGGGCACGGTGACGGAGATCGAGAATCCGGGAGCGGTCTGTGGCGGTGGCGGCTGCTTGTTCTTATCCTTGTCCTGCGCCCAGGCGGAGAGTTCGCCGGGAGGAACGAGGAGCGTGAAAAGGAGCACGCTCAGGATCATTCTACGGAGGAATAGCATGTGCATGGCTTGTCGAACCTCACCGATTCGCTGCGTTTTCCCTGGGAAAGGGCACCCAATCCCCTGTCCCTAGGCCTTGCTGATCGAGATCGTCCAGTTATTTCGATGCCGCCAGGAAGCTCTTGGATGTGCAAATCTAGTTTTCTTCGCGGCACATGCACCCGTATGCGCGGGCTTGCATCTCAAGAGTGCATGGTACGATGAATTAGATGCGAATGTGACTGAATTTTCGCTTGGAGGAACGCTTCATGATTCATCGCGCAGGGCGGATTCTCTTGACCGTCGCGCTGGCCCTGGCCGCCGGCGCACGCGCCGGGGCGCAGGCGCCCGCGGCGAAGCCCGATCTCAACAAGCTGGCTGACGAAGCCCAGACCTGGCTCAGCGATCTGGTCCGCATCAATTCCGTAAATCCACCGGGCAATGAGGCTGTGGTCGCAAAATATATTTCCGCTATTTTTCAAAAGGAAGGCATTTCCAACGAAGTCATCGAAATGGCCCCGGGCCGAAGCATCGTGGTCGCGCGTTTGCAGGCAGGCCCGCTGGCCGACCCGACCAACGCTTTGCTCCTCGTCGCGCACCAGGACACGGTCGGCGTGGATGCCAAGAAATGGACCGTGGATCCCTTCGCGGCGAATATTCGTGACGGCTACATGTACGGCCGCGGCTCGATCGACGACAAGGCCATGCTCGCCGCCAACATCGCCACGATAGTCCAGCTCAAGCGCTCGGGCGCGCGCCTCGCCCGCGACGTCATTTTTCTTGCCAGCGATGACGAAGAACAAGGCGGCTCGGCCAGCATCAAGGTGACCATCCAGAAATATTGGGACAAGATCGCCTGCGCCTACGCGCTCAACGAGGGCGGCCGCGTGATGATGAAGGACGCCAAGGTGCAATACGTCGGCGTCCAGGCCAGCGAAAAGGTGGCCTACAACGTCACGGTAATCGCGACTGGATCCTCGGGACACGGCTCCCTGCCCAAGCCGGACAACGCCGTCGTTCATTTGGCGGCTGCCGTCGAAAAATTGGGAACGTATCAGGTGCCGGCGCAACCGAGCACCATCACGCTGCGCTATTTCGAGCAGCTCGCAAAGATTGAAGACGACGAAATCGCCAAATGGATGCGCGCTCTGGAGCAGCCGGGGCGCGCCGACCTCGCCGTCAAGCATCTTGCCGACGAAAGCCCCATGTGGAACTCGATGCTGCGCGATACGATTGCGCCCACGATGTTGCAGGCCGGCGTTCGGGTGAACGTGGTGCCCTCGGAAGCAACCGCCAATCTGAATATTCGCATGCTTCCCGGCCATTCCATCGAGGAGTTGATGGGCCAATTCGTCAAGATCGTCAACGACCCGCAAATCAAGTTTCAGCTCGCGCCCGATTCCGGAGAAAATGCCCCTCCCTCCGAACTGACGACTCCTTTGTATCAGACCATCGAGCGACTCACGCCGCAGGAATTTCCGGGCGCAATCACCGTACCCCTTCTTGGCACAGGAGCCACGGACTCGGCAAGCTTGCGCCTTCATAAGGTACAGGCGTATGGCCTGGAGCCGTTTCCGATGATCGAAAGCGATAGTTCACGCGTGCACGGCGACGATGAACGAATTCCCGTCGATAGCTTCCACAAGGGGGTCGTCTTCCTATATCATGTGGTGAGCGACTTCGCCTCCACGAAGTAGGCCGAAGAAGTTTTCAAACCCCCTTCCAGGCAGAATGGGTTCGGACAAAAACGATGAATTTTCGTAGCGCTAAAATTGTATGTACTCTCGGACCCGCCAGCAACTCGTCCGAGATGATCGTGCGGCTGATGCGCGCAGGGATGGACGTGGCGCGCCTGAATTTTTCGCACGGGACGCATGAAGATCATGCCCGGACGATCAAGCGGTTGCGGGAAGCTTCCGCGCGCCTTTCCACGCCGATCGGGATTCTCGCCGATCTTCAGGGGCCCAAAATCCGCACCGGCGCGCTGAAGAACAAACAACCCGTGCAACTGGTTACCGGGCAGCGCTTTACGATTTCGATTCGTTCGATCGATGGGACGAGCGAGGGCGTGAGCACGACCTACAAGCGCATGCCCCGCGACGTCTCGCGCGGGGACCGCATTCTGCTGGGTGATGGCCTGATCGAACTGCATGTGCTTTCGACCACATCGACCTCCGTGCTGTGCAAGGTCGTCAACGGCGGGCTTCTCGGCGAGCACAAAGGCATCAACTTGCCCGGCGTAAAATTGCGGATTCCCGCCGTCACGCCAAAGGATCACGAGGATCTGGTGTTCGCGCTGGAGCAAGGCGCAAATTTCGTCGCGGTGAGTTTCGTGCGCAGCGCGAAGGACGTGTTACAGGCCAAGAAAGCGATTTCACGCGAAAAGCAAGACGTGCCCGTTATCGCCAAGCTGGAAAAGCCCGAAGCGATCGAACATCTGGATGAGATTCTCCATGTTTCCGACGCGGTGATGGTGGCTCGCGGCGACCTGGGCGTGGAGATGAGCCCGGAAAAAGTTCCCGTGGTGCAAAAACAAATTATCGCCAGGGCCTGCGAAGCGCGCCGCCCGGTGATCACCGCGACGCAAATGCTCGAATCCATGACGCTCAATCCGCGTCCCACGCGCGCCGAAGCCTCCGACGTGGCCAACGCCGTGTTCGACGGCAGCGACGCCCTGATGCTTTCCGCCGAGACCGCGTCGGGCGCCTATCCGCTGGAAGCCGTGCAGATGATGGACCGCATCATTCGGGAAGCGGAAGCCAACAATTCGCACGTCCTTCGCCCAAGCCCGGCGCAATTCAACATCGCCGAAACCGCCTCCGAACTGATTTGCCACGCTTCCGAAGAATTGCACATGAAGGTGATTGCCGTATTCACTGAAACCGGTTCCACGGCGCGCCTGGTTTCCAAGCATCGCCCGCGCCGCCCGATTATCGCGTTCTCGACGATTCAGGAAACGCGCCGCCGTCTCTCGCTCAATTGGGGCGTCGTCCCGCGCACCATCGGCAAGGTGCAGGACATCGAGGAACTCGTCCAGGCAGCGGAAAAGCGCTTGCTCGAAGAGCGTCTCGTCCAGCCGGGAGACGTGGTCGGAATTGTGGCAGGGACTCCGCTCTTCGTGGGCGGCACAACCAACTTCATGAAATTTCACGTGATTGGAAGCGACGAAGGGCAAATCCGCAGAGGTGGAAAGTAGCACAGGCACTCTTGCCCGTGCAGGTTTTGCGATGATCGCTGGATTGGTAGCCTACCTGTAATGGTACAAAACCACACAGCCAAGAGTGGCTGTGCTACAGGACCCTAATTCACCCAGCGGTCGTCGGAATCGCGCGGCGGCTCGTTCTTGTGATCGCGCATGTACACTTCAAATTTGCGCCGGGTGCGCCGACGTTTCCAGTCCAGGTAATTGTTCCGAAAACGATAGAGAAATAATCCCCGCCGAAGATACAGATAACCCACCAAAGCCCCGCCGAGATGCGTGATGTGGCTGATGTTGTCCCCGCCGGCGTCCAGGGAGAGAAAAAACTCAATGATGATCGATCCCGCCACGAGCAGCTTCATCGGAATCGAGATGGGAAAAGGAAAAAGCCAAACCTGGCGGTCCGGAAACAGGATGCCCGCGGCGATCAAGACGCCGTAAATTGCCCCGGAAGCGCCAATCGTGGGGATCGCAAAGGAAAAACCTGTGCCGTGCGGATCGAGAATTACTTTGATGACGACATTGATAAAGCCGGCGCCGATCCCGGTCAGAAAGTAATATTCATAAAAGCGCCGCGTTCCCCAGGTCCTTTCCAGATCCAATGCGAAGAAATACAGAAACAGCATGTTCAAGACCAGATGCCAGATCGTGGCATGCAGGAACAGGTAGGTCACGAATTGCCAGACATACAATCGCCGCGTGACGTACCAGGGAACCAAACCGAAAAAGTGTTGGAACTCCGCCGTGTAATCCAACGGGAGAATCAGCTTGATGATCGTTTGAAGGAAAAAAACGCAGGTGCACGCGATGATGATATTGCGAACGGCGGGCGTCAGCATCCCTCCCCAATTGATGCGAGGACCATACGAGCCCGGATATCGTGACCGCGAACCCATTCCCGTGAGTGTAAGCGCGGCGAGGCCGGTAGTCAAAGCCGGGAGGGGCATAAAGTTCGCATCCACTTGGACTTGGCTTCCCGCGCTCCTGGGAAGAAATCTCTTGTCTCGGGAGCGCCTTCTGTATATAAGACCACTGTTTAAGGGGCAAGAACATGCCTGCGCCTTCGAAAGCATCCATGCCCGACCAGGATTTGGTCACGATTCGCCGGGCAGCTCCCGCCGATGCCGATCCGTGCGGGAAAATCTGTTTCGAAGCCTTCGGGAAGCTTTCCGCCCATCACAATTTTCCTGCTGATTTTCCCAGCGCCGATTTTCCCATCCGAATCCTTTCGATGATGTTCTCTCACCCCGCATTTTTCTGTGTTGTAGCCGAACAGAAGGGCCGAATTGTTGGCAGCAATTGTTTGGATGAAAGGAATGCGATTGCCGGTGTGGGGCCGATTACGATTGATCCTGGTGCGCAGAACCGGGCCATAGGCCGCCAGTTGATGCAAGCCGTAATGCAGCGCGCCACGGAGCAAAGGTTCGCGGGAATCCGGCTGGTGCAGGCGGCGTACCATACTCGCTCGCTCTCCCTTTATGCGAAGCTCGGCTTTGCCGTCCGCGAGCCGCTGGCCTGCATGCAGGGCCAGGCGATCCGAAAGCCTCAGCCCGGCTACCGCGTTCGGGCCGCGCAGGCGCAAGACCTCAGCGTGTGTAATGAACTCTGCTTACGAATCCACGGGCATGACCGCTCGGGCGAACTGAACGAAGGCATTCAACATGGAACGGCGGTAGTAGCTGAAGCCGAAGGGCGCATCACAGCCTACGCTTCTTCCATTGCATTTTTTGGACACGCGGCCGGCGAGACGAATCGCGATTTGCAGGCGCTGCTGGCCGAAGCCGAAGCGTTCCAAGGGCCCGGCATTCTTGTGCCTACCCGAAACGCCGGACTGTTTCTCTGGTGTCTTGAGAATGGCCTTCGCGTTGTCCAGCCCATGACCCTGATGACCATCGGCCTTTACAACGAGCCAGCAGGCGCCTGCCTGCCTTCGGTTCTGTTCTGATCCGATTCGCAGGCTCGTCCGGTACCAGGCCCATCTTCCCAACGTCCGCGCGATTGCATACCTGCGGGGCCGGGTATACATTATCGGTTCGCCGGAATGTCAAAACAGGGGACACCGGCTAGATCGGGAAATCCGATTTTTATTGTTTGCGCCATACATCGGCCGTAGCTCGCGGCCAACTTCAGCCTTTCATTACTACGGATGGGAGAACCTCTACCAAAGGAGGAGACACACTATGCGAAACACGAAGCGAAATTCCCTTTTCCTACTGATGACCATGGTCCTGTTCTGCCCCGCAGTCTTCGCGGACCAGGTTTCCCTGAAAAATGGAGACCGCCTGACCGGCACGATCGTCAAGTCGGACGCCAAGACGCTCGTCCTCAAGACGGAAGCCGCGGGCGACGTGACTTTCCAGTGGGCCGCGATTGACTCCATCACTTCCACGCAACCGCTGCACGTCGGCCTCGCGGGCGGACAAATGGTTGTGGGGCCGGTGGCCACGAAAGACGGACAAATCCTGGTGACGACGCAAACCGCCGGAGTGGTGACCGCCGCGAAAGATTCGGTCCAGGTGATCCGGTCCGACTCGGAAGAAGCCGTCTACGACGCGGCGATGGAACGACTGCAGCATCCGCACCTCGGCGACTTCTGGAGCGGGACGCTCGACACCGGGCTCAGCCTCACGCGGGGAAATTCCGCCACCCTTTCCTACAATCTCGCGGGAAGGGCGGTGCGCCAGACGGATCGCGACAAGATCACGGCTTATGCCACCGCGGTGTATGGGAAAAATGACACGACCACGCCGAGCCAGGTGATCGCCCATCAAATCACGGGCGGGGTGCGCGCCGACATCAATTTCCGCGCGAGATGGTTTGCGTTTGCCGCGACGGATTTCAATTCCAACGCGCTCCAGAATTTGAATCTCCAAAATGTGGTCGATGGCGGCATTGGAGGCCACCTGATCAAGACGAAGAACGCGCAGTTCGATGTCTTCGCCGGGGCGGGCTACAACCAGGAATTTTTCGGGGCGTATATGCTGCCGAACCCCACGCCTCCGCCGGCGACTAATCCCTTCCCGGCCGTCACACAAAGAAATGCCGAGGCCAATGTGGGAGAGACGTTCAGCGCGAAGCTCGGCGGCCGCTCGACCTTCAACGAAACTTTCAATTATTTTCCGAACCTCACCGGGCCCAGCGGCTACCGGTACACGTTCAATTCCGTGCTTTCCACGGCGATCAGCAAATGGCTCGCCTGGCAATTTAGTTTGAATGACAATTTTCTGAGCAATCCGCCGACCGGTATCAAGAAAAATGACCTGATTCTTTCCACCGGGTTACGGGTGACGTTTGGCACACCGAAGTAGACGTGCCGCAACTTACAAACGGCGCCATTGTGTGGCGTTCCCGGGATTGCATCAAGGCGACACGGTGAACGGGATCGACGCTTCCGTCGTTTCCCAATCGAGAGCCAGCGTGCCCTTGTTTCCGCCGTCGGATCGCAAATCGATCTTGAACGTTTCGACTGGTGAGGCGAGCGTCTTCAAATTCATCTTTGTGCGACCGAAATCGGTCGAAGAATCGTAATCCTTGTGGAACTGCCCGGTTTGCTTGTTGATGATCAGCATCCATTCGTTGGCGTTCGGAAGCGTCCAGATGCTGTAGCTCCCGGCGGGGAGTTTCAGAGTGCCCATCTGTAAGTTCCCTTCCGACGTAATCTTGGTCGCCCAATTCGCTCCGGTGCACCAGACTTCGCCGAACGGGACGAGCCCGCCCATGATTTTCCGCCCATGCATCGAGGGCGCGTAGTACTCGATCGTGATTTTCTTCCCCGCAATCGTGGCCGCGACATTCGCCGGAGGGCTCGTATACTGCGAACGGCCAAACTGACCGTAGGACGTCCAGGCAAAAACACCAATGAAGATAAGCACAATTCCAGAGCCGCCAAACAAAAGAACTCGATTCCTTTTCTGCATCATCATCGCCGCTTCTCCTACTGGCCGCCATTCTTGGCCATGGCGCCCTGCCCGGCCAGATAGAAATATCCGACCTTGTTGTTCGAGGGCGTCGCGTACCACATGCGTCCCTGCGCATCGAGGAAATATTCCCTCGACGTAATCTCGGCATGCGGGAACGGATACTCGGTCACCTTCCCGGTAGTGGTGTTCAATCGGCCCACTTCATCCTGATATTCCGAGGAATACCAGACATCGTGGTTCCGATCCAGGTTCATCGCGTACGGGCTCGCGTTCGGTCCCGGCAAAGCGTAATTTTTGAATGTTTCCGTCTTGGGATCGAACCGGCCGATCTGACCCGCACCGGATTGGCTGAACCAGACAATCCCGTTTGAATCGATCTGAATCCTGCGCGAGTACACGGTGTTGCTTCCCGGCGGATTCCAGGTCTTCACTTCCAGAGTCTTCCCGTCGATCTTTCCGATTTTCCCAACCGCATTGTATTCCGAGAACCAGCAGTTGCCGTCTTTGTCCACCTCGACGCCATACGTCGGCTCGCTGAAGTCCGTGAATTTTCCCGTTGCGGGATCGAGGCGGCTGATTCGATTTCCACTCGCCCAGGCAATTCCGTCCGTCCCGACTCGCACGGTGTGCTTGCTGCCGCCCGCGACAAGGCCTTCCTTGCCGGGAGTGTAGGCATCCGCATACTCGGTCAGCTTCTCCGTTTTCGGATCGAATTTGCCGATCTTGTTAATTCCAAATTCTCCGAGCCACACGTTGCCGTCGGGACCAGGATACGCAGAATGAATTCCAACGGCATTCGGGTTGGGCACGTCGTATTCTTTTACATTCCCCGTTTCCGGATCGAGTTTTCCAATCTTGTTCGCGCCGCCGTAATAAGGCATCCAGACGTTGCCCTGCTTGTCCGGCGCGGCGCTCCACGGCATCCGATTCGGCCCGGGCAAATCGTACTCGACGTAGACGATGTTCATCGCGTCGTCGTCATATGACCGCACCAGGTTCTTGTATTCCGGCAAATCCGCGGGAGACTTCGGCAACTCGGAATCTGGACCGAATGCGGCGGCAATGAAGGACGCCACCCTTTCGGCTTGCTCGTCATTGACCATGCTGCCCAGCAGGTAATGCATTCTGGTTCGCATGTAGTCCACGCGGTCCTTCGCTCCCTCAAGATCGCGGCTCACGGAAGCCATGCGCGTTTGAAAGCCGTGGCAGATTTGGCAGGGCGCGTCGCGAAAATTGGACGTGGGGCCGAAGACCATTTCCTTGCCGCGAATATTGGGGATCAACTTTTCGCCTTGATATAGCGAAAGGTCGCGCCAGCGCACCGTCCCCGGCTTCAGCGCCCAATCCATGGACGCGGATTGACTCGCTGTCAGCATGACGCCCGTGCGTGGGTCGGCCTGAAAACCAACGGCGCGAATCCGCACGACATATTCTCCCGCCGGCAAATCCTCGACTCGATACGCGCCGTCCTTGTGAGACAGCACGTTGACGGTAATCTTGGTCTTGGTGTTCTGCGCCTGAACGAACGCCCCTTTGAATGGCGCGCCGTCCGGCCCTTTCACCGTCCCGGTGATGGTCGCCCCATGCGCGAGTGCGGCCAGAAAAACCGTCGCGCTCATCAATGCCAGTATTTTTAGTATTCGTTGCATGGCTACTCCTAATCAGCGCACCGTACGCGTTTAAATCATTTATTAAATAAAATCGAAGTTCGGCCCGCAACCCTCGCAACCTTGAATCCCTGAATCGTACTCCAGAATCGCCCGTCCCGGCCAGCCTTGTTCCGCACAAATAATGTAGCGCCAACCTTTAGATTGGCGCTTTGCAATCAACCAGATGCCCGCCTGAAGGCCGGCGCTACAAAACCTGAGAGTCCGGTTGCATAATCTCATTGTGGCAAGAGAACGAAATCCCAAAACGATTGGCCTGATCTCGGACACGCACGGATTGCTGCGCCCGCAGGCCTTGCGCGCCCTGGAAGGCTCGGACCTGATCATTCATGCGGGAGACGTGGGCAATCCGGAAATTCTCGAAGCGCTGAAGGCTCTCGCGCCGGTTTTTGCCGTGCGCGGAAATGTGGATACGGACCCGTGGGCGCTGGCCCTGCCCGAAACCGAAGTCATTGAGACGACCCCGGCAACGATTTACGTTCTGCACGATGTTCACGCGCTCGATCTGGATCCTGTCGCCGCGGGATTCCATATCATCGTCAGCGGACATTCGCACAAGCCGTCCCGCACGGAACACGGCGGCGTCCTGTTCCTCAATCCGGGAAGCGCGGGGCCGCGGCGTTTCGATTTGCCGGTGACCGTCGCCCGCCTCGACGTAAGTCAAAAGCCGTGGAACTTTAACGTCATCGACCTGGTAAACGCCTCCTCCAAATAATTTCGGCAGCTCGAACATTACAGGTACATCGGAACAGGTGCTCCGAATCTGATCGTGCGTCCAGTAGCGCCCGTCGATTAATCCCCGTACTCTCCCCAAACCAGTCTCACCGCAGTTTGAAGCGCCCGACGCAATTGACGTCTCGGGGGGAGTGCGGCCAGCAGGCTGGGAAGCAACAGGGGAGAAACCGTGAAGCGTTCCGCACTAGTGATGCTAGCTGCACTGGCGGTCTTGCTGGGCGGGTGCGCCCAGGCAATTCTACCGGGCGACCCGGGAGCAGGGAGTGGACCTGGGCTGACGGCGTTGACCGTGACGCCGCCGGCCGCGACCATCCCCGGCGTAGCGCAGCAACAGTTCACCGCGAAAACAGGCGACGGGTCCAAGCCGGCGGTGAACTGGTCGATCAACGGAATTGCGGGCGGAAACGCGACCATCGGGACCATTGATGCAAACGGAATGTACACCGCGCCGGAATTTCCTCCGGCGCCCAATTCCGTCACCATCAGCGCGGTCGAAACTTCAAACACTCGAATGCTCGGGAACGCCAGCGCCACGCTGGATAATCCAGTGCCGCAATTGACAAGCGTGTCGCCGTTGAGCGTTGCCCAAGGCCCGTTCACGATAACCCTGACCGGGTTGCATTTCGCGCAAACCGCGGCCGCCTACATGGGAACTACCGCGCTCACGACGACGTATGTTTCGTCGACACAACTGACGGCAACGGGCACGGCGACGAGCGCGCAAGCGGGAACACAGATTATCACGGTGCATAACCCGAACCCCGGGGCAAGCGTTTCCGCGGGTGTGAACCTCATCGTTCAGGGCGGAGTCGCTGTGATGGTGGCGCCTGCAACGGCCATGGTGCGCACCGGCAATCAACAAGTCTTTACGGTCATGGTGACGGGAGCCTTGAACACGAGCGTCACTTGGACGGTAAACGGCGTGGCCGGCGGCAACTCCACGACCGGCACCATCGCGGCAAATGGCACTTACACCGCGCCTCTGACTTTGCCGGCCCCGAACACGGTTACGGTGACTGCGACCAGCGTGGAGGATCCCACGCGGTCCAGCAGCGCGACGGTAACGCTCGAAAATGCGTTGCCGGTGATTAGCAGCGTTGCACCCACGACATACACGGCGAGCACGCAATTTGAAATGACCGTAAATGGAACCGGGTTCACCTCCGGTTCCATCGTGAACTTCGGCACCGTGCCGCTCAGCACGACTTTCATTGCGCCGACGCAATTGATCGCCGTGGGCACGCCCACACTGGCGCAAGTCGGCACGGTGCCGGTCACGGTTGTCAATCCCGATCCGGGCGGCTCGACTTCCGCGCCGTTCAACGTGCAGGTGGTCGGCCCGAACTCAAATATCACCGTAACGGTTTCTCCGAAAACCGCCACGCTCGGCGCGGGAAACGTGCAGCAATTCCAGGCGACGGTGACGGGATCGATCGATTTGAGCGTGACGTGGTCAGTGAATGGAGTGAGCTTCGGAAACACCACGGTAGGCACGATGGATGATTCGGGTAATTACACCGCGCCGAACAATATTGTGGGCCTCGGAAGCGTCACCGTAACGGCGGCCAGCAACGCGAATCCCGCGAAAACGGACAGCGCCGTCGTGACGCTGATCAATCCGCCGCCAACACTCACGTCGATCACTCCTTCGACTCTGGGACTCGGGTCCTTTCAGATCACGCTGAACGGGACGGGATTTGTGAGCACGTCCTCGGCGACGTTTGGCGGGCAACCGATGCAGGTGACCTACGTGACTCCGACGATGCTCACCGCGATCGGCAACGCGCCGGCGGTTGGCACGGTCGCCGTGATAGTGACGAACCCAGCGCCGGGCGGCGGAACCTCCAACGGACTGAATGTGACGGTGACGACCGCGGGTACGCCCGAGAGTTCGGCGGCGGCAGTCCGTTTTCTGGAGGAGTCTTCGTTCGGGCCAGACATGGAAAACGTGAACCAAGTCCAGGAGACCGGCTTCGATACGTACCTGCAGAACCAGTTCGCTTCGACGGTCACGCCCTATCCGGACCCACGGCCAAATGACAGTGTCAGCAATGTGCAGCAGACGTTTTTCCTGAATGCCATTGCCGGCGGGGATCAGTTGCGCACGCGCACGTCGTTCGCACTGAACGAACTTTGGGTGGTGAGCGCACAGACCGTGAACGACCCGCTGGGGTACACGAATTACCTCCGCGCGCTCAGCAAGGATGCGCTGGGAAATTACCTGAATGTGATGACCGATGTGACGTTGACCCCGGCGATGGGAAATTTCCTGAACATGGTGAACAACGACGCGCCGCCGCCGGGTGAGCACGCCAACGAAAATTACGCGCGCGAAATCATGCAGTTGTTCACCCTGGGATTGAACCAGTTGAATCCGGACGGATCGCCGGTGCTGGACAGCAGCGGAAATCCGATCCCGACGTATACGCAAAACGACGTCATGGACCTGGGCCGCGCGTTCACCGGATGGACGTTCCCGCCGATGCCGGGCAAGCCGCAGCAAAACCATAATCCGGAATTCTACGGCGGTCCGATGGTGGCGGTGGAAAGTTTACACGATAGCGGAACAAAAACGATTCTGGGGCAAACGATTCCGGCGGGCGGCAGCGCGGAGCAGGATTTAGCGGCGGCCCTGGGAATCATTTTCAATCATCCGAACGTGGGGCCGTTCGTGGCCCAGCAGATGATCGAGCACCTGGTCACCAGCAATCCCAGCCCGCAGTACGTACAGCGGGTAGCCACAGCTTTCAACACCGGGACGTTTAACAGCTACGGGTCGGGGAAACGCGGCGACATGCAGGCGATGGTCGCGGCGATCCTGCTGGATCCGGAAGCGCGGCGCGGCGACAACCCGGCGACGGTGGTTGTGACAGACGGCAAGCTGCGTGAGCCGGTGGTGCTGATTGCAAGCATCGCGCGGGCATTCCACGCGAAAACCGACGCGGGAGGGCTTGCGAATTGGAGCGCCAACATGTCGCAAGACATTTTTAATGCGGCGACGGTGTTCAATTTCTTCCCGCCGGTCAATCCGATTGCAGGCACCATGCTGAATGGGCCCGAGTTCGCGATCTTCGACACGAACACGAGCCTGGCGCGCATGAACTTCATTAACGCGGCGGTGTACCAGGCCCTCGGACAGAACACGACGTTGGATTTCAGTCCCGTTATCGGCGCCGGCACTTCGGACCAGATGGTGGCGTGGCTCGACACACTGTTCCTGCACGGGAGCACGCCGACTCAAATGAAACAAACGATTCTCACTGCCGTCGCCGCTGTCGATCCCACGGACACGACGGGCCAGGCAGAGGCAGCGATTTATCTTTACCTTTCGTCGTCCATGTACGAGGTGCAGCACTAAGGCAGAGGAGAAAGAGATGACTCGGCACACACGAAGAGATTTGCTGCGATTGGCGTGCTGCTCGGCGGCAGGCGCGAGCCTGGTGAGCGGACTGAGCAAACTCGGGCTGGTGAGCGCGCTGGCGCAAGGCACGACGGATTACAAAGCGCTGGTGTGCATTTTCATGTTTGGCGGAAATGACAGCAACAACATGCTGGTGCCCACAGACTCGCGGTACACGCAGTATTTGCAAGCCCGCAGCGTGTTGGCGCTGCCGCAAAGCCAGTTGCTGCCGCTGCAAATGAACGGGCAATCGATTTACGGGCTGCACCCGAACATGCCGGAAATGCAGGGGTACTTCAACAGTCAAAAATCACTGGCGATTATTGCCAACGTGGGGACTCTAGTGCAGCCCACGACGCAAGCGAGCTATCAAGCCTTTCAGAATCTGCCCGAAAATCTTTTCTCGCACTCCGACCAGCAGGACCAGTGGCAGAGCGCGCAACTCGCCGGAACACCGGTATCCGGCTGGGCCGGCAAGGTCGCCGACAATGTCCAGACGCTCAACGCCGCCGCGCAGTTTCCGCCGATTCTCTCGATCTCCGGCAGTCCCGTCTTCTGCACCGGCATTACCACGAGGCCATTCTCGATGGACCCCGGCCAGCCGCCCGGCTTGAATGGATTCGACACCTCGGCGGCATCGCAAGCCCGGTACGCCGCGACTCAGCAATTGCTCACTTTTGACAGCGGCTTGTCGATGGTGCAGGCGGCGAACTCGGTCACGGGACAAGCGGTGAAGTTCGCGCAGGTACTCTCTGCTGCGCTGAAGAGTATCCCGCCGTTGCAGACGCAATTCCCGGGCAGTTATCTCGGACAACAAATGCAGCAAGTGGCCCAGGTGATTTCCGCGCGGAGCGCACTGGCGGTGCAACGCCAGATCTTCTTCTGCGCCGCCGGCGGATTTGACACGCACGCGGACCAATTGCCGCAGCAGGTGGCGCTGCTCTCGGACGTCAGCGCGAGCATGTCGGCCTTCTATCAAGCCACCCAAGAGCTGGGAGTCGCCAATCAAGTGACTTCATTCACGCTTTCGGAATTCAGCCGCACGCTGGAACCGAGCTCCAACGGCGGCTCCGACCACGCTTGGGGCGCCCACCAATTGATTCTGGGAGGCGCGGTGAAAGGCAACGCGATCTACGGAACGTTCCCGACGCTGGCGCTGGGCGGGCCGAATGACGCCGACCAGAATGGCCGGTGGATCCCCACGACGGCGCTGGATCAATATGCGGCCACGCTGGCGACGTGGTTTGGAGTCAGCGCGGCGAACCTGCCGTCCATCTTCCCGAACCTGGTGAATTTTTCGGCCAGCAACCTGGGGTTCCTGGGCTAGCCGCGTAATTTATTTTTACCATCAGGTCAAATTACGACTGCGAAATGTGGACAAAAGAAGCGAGGAGTCGACAACGGCTTATGAGAACGATGCTCAAATTGTGGCTCCTGCTGGTCGCGCTGGGACTGGCGTCGCAGGTGCGCGCGCAGGGACCCGTAATTGCGGGGGTCGCGCCGGTGTTTGAGGGGGGTATCGGGTACTCGTATGTGAAGTCGACCGTGCCCTCGCAGGGCAACCTGGCGATGAAAGGGATCCTCGCGTCGGCCAGCGGGGATCTGAATTCGCACTTTGGAGTGAAACTGGAAGTTGGGTATTCGCGTTCCTTCGATGCGTTTCAGACGGGCCGCGCCGCGGACATCTTGACGTACATGGGCGGGCCGGTTTTCTATCCGATTCGGCGGCGGAAATTCGATTTCCACGCGCAGGTGCTGGCGGGCGGAGCGAGAGAGACCGGCGTGAACTTCGAGAGCGACGGAACGCTGGTGCGGGGATACGTGAACCACTTTGCGTGGGAGGGCGGCGCGGGATTTCAATTCCGGATGTCGGAAGCGTTGTCCCTGCGGCCGGAAATAGAGTACTTGCGCACTTCCTACTTCAATTCCAACGTGGCGATCCAGGGGCAGACCAACTTGCGAACGACGCTCAACCTGGTCTACACGTTCGGGCGGCGGCGCGAATAGAAGCCGGCTGCCGCACATGTCCTCTTCTCGGAATAGAGCCGATCCCAGTTTCCGAGACCACCCGGCTTATCGGAATGTAGCCTGCCACTGAGATTCGCGCGGGCGCGGAGTCCAAGCCAAATTCCCCAAGCGGTCACATCACGCACACCAAAGTATTTTTTCAGGTCAGATAAACTTCGCCAACCAGGGTTGCTATGAGAATGGACAGGAACAGGAAAAGCGTGGCCAAGACCAGCATTCGTGCTTCGCTTCGTTGCATCTCGATTCGTCCGCCGGCGAATTTTTTGGTTCTGACGGCCACCATTCCGTGAAGGGCGATCAAGAGCAGAACAAATGTCAGCTTGATATGCAGCCACGGCGCGCGAAGATAGTAGTGAGAATTCGTCATGATCAGGCTGGCGCCGGCCATGATGGTCAGTAGCGCTCCAGGATCGGCCAGCCCTCGCAGGAAGATGCGCTCCAGGCGAGCCAAAGCTTGGCGGGCTTCCGCCGAGGCTTCCTGGGTGTGGCGCGTAAGCGCCATGGACGTCACCAGCAAGCCGCTCACCCAAAACACCAGGCCAAAAACGTGTGCAACAAGAAGCGCAGGAATCACGGCGATCACCCGGCGCAATTCTAACAGGGTGTTGAAAGAACCGGATATTCATTTTGTATTAGCGTTGGGATCTGAATTCGCCGCAACGTGAGGTCAAGGCGGGGATGCCGCGAACGGGCGATGACACGCCTGCCAAAAAAACGTTCAGTTAGACGCTCGCTACCATATCTTCGGCCATTTTGGCGGGGAAATTCCGGCCGGCGGGCTGCAAACCCTGAATCTGAACCAACTTCAAAGACTGGATAGATTGCGGGGATGCGTTCCTAGCTTTGAAGTTCTCGCTGGGAATTCCGGTGCGCGCGAAGGATTTTTCGCAGTCCTGGTAAGAAGGCCCGCGCATATTTCCTTCGAGGTAAGCCAGTCCCGGGCAACGCGTGCAGGTTGCGCCATGCGTGCACTGGGAGCAGGAGGGCATGTCCCGCAGCGTGATGGAGCGAACTTCCTTGAGCTGCGGCGAATCGCGCCAGATGTCGACAAACTTGCTGCGCCGCACGTTGCCGCTGGGCAGAGGAAACTGGACGCAGGGATAAACATCTCCGTATGGGGAGACGTAGCAAGCCGTGTGGCCGGCGCTGCAGGGCAGCATGTCCAAGGCATCTTCGTCGACGCCCTGCGGCGGCGCGCAAAATTCCTCCACGTTTCCGACCAGCGCCCCGTCCCGGAAAACTTCACGCAAGGCAGCCTTGTCCACATTCAATTCGAGAATGGACCTGTCCCCATCCATCATGGGCGTAATCGTCGGGTCGAGGGTGCATTGCGCTCCGAGTTCGTTCGCCAGCGCCCTCACGCCGGGATAATCCTGGGCGTTTTGGACCATGAGCACATTGGCCATGGTGACGTGCAAGCCCGCCGTCCGCAATAAACGCACTGCTTCGATCGTCTGGCGGAACGAGCCGGGCATTTTCGTAATGGCGTCGTGCACCTCGGCGCGATGCGAATACACGCTGATCTGCACCGATTCCACGCCCAACGCGCGGATGCGCTCGGCTTCCTTCTTGCGAATCAGAACTCCGTTGGTCTTGAGTTTTATGCTGAAGGTGCGGGCGTGCGCGTGCTCCAGGATTTCGAAAAAATCCTTGCGCATCATGATCTCGCCGCCGCTGATGGTCAGAAAGAAGACTCCGGCATCGGCCATCTGGTCGAGGAGGGCCTTGATTTCCGCGGTGTTCATCTCTCCGTGATCGTCGTGGTCGAGGTAGCAATGGACGCAGCGCTCGTTGCAGCGGTAGGTCAAATCCAGTTGCACGCTGAGCGGAATATTTAGCTTGAGGGCCTTGGCGGCCATTTCCGACATTAAGCCGCTCATTAACCCTCCTTGCGAGAACTGCTCGAGCGGGCCAGCGGCTGGTCGGAAAGCAGCAGAATGCCGTGTTCCGCCAGATTCTCGACGAGCGCTTCCGCATCCTTCAAGGCCACTTCCGGCGCGATGTCATATTGCGCGCAAATTTTATTCGCGACGATCTCCTCGAGCGGGGTCACGCCGTCCGCCGCATCCCAGATGACCGACGCCACTTCGTCAAGGGTAAACAACGTGGAATTGGTCGCGGACATGACCATCGTTTCGTCGCCCAGCGCGCGCGCGGCAATCGCCGTGCTTCGTGCCACATAACGAGAGTTGTTCATACGATGAGCTCCCAGACAGAGGTATCGGGCACAAACGTCAGCCGGCGGACGGGAATGTGGCTGACAAAATCAAAAGCCGAATCGAAAACCAATTTCACAAACTCAGGATCCCGCGCAAAGAACAGTATGTTTCCCAGCAAACCGCGCACGGCATCGGCCCCAACGATGGGCTCGATTTTATTTTTCGGCCCTTTCGCGAGCAGGTACAAAGCCTCGATGGGCGCTTGCAGGTTCTCCCCGACACGCGCCAGTTCGCCGAAAAATGGCGTCCCCACAGCAAAGTACCGGCCGTCGCGCTTGGTGACATAGGAAATTTCGTCGGTCAGCAGCGCGGCGTCCGGAGGCGCCAGCCTGGCCATCGTGGTCTTGCCCGCGCCGGAGACGCCGGAAAATAAAAACGCCCGGCCATTTCGTATGGCGCTCGAAGCGTGCAAAAGGAAACCGCCCTCGCGGGCGAGCAGGAGCGTATGCACGATGCGCAGCACGGAATCGAGCGAATAGGGATTGCTGGTCTGCTGGATGCGCCCACGCTCCGTGGACGGATTCCACTCGGCGCGAAAATCCCCGCGCTTCATCAGCCAGCGCCCGGAATCCCAAGTCACGCGCACGTCTTCGTCCTGGGAAACGGCGCCCGGCGGAGCCAGCTCAATTTCAAAATCGAAACCGGCGTCGTTCGAGGAACCCACGTAACCCGCATAGCGCTCTTCAATCTGGCGAAGGAACTCGGGACTCTCGCAGCGCAATCGTATCGGAAGGCCGCCGATTTGGACCACCACGCTGGAACTCTGCGCCACCGCCGTCACGCCTGACACTTGGCCCTCCTGAGGAAAAGATTCCGCCAGCCTGCGGCGAGCCACAGATAGAGATACGTCAAGCGATCGGAAGACTGAAGCAGGCGGACGATCAGGCGGCTCGGCTCATGGGGCGGGAGAGCGACTTTTTGATTGTTGCGCTCGATGGAAACCAGGCGCCCCAGCAACTCGGGCGCGGTAACGGGAGGATCCTCGTGACGCAGACGGTCGCCGCGAGTGATCAGGCAAGGTTCCTCGGGACGGTCCGCGGAGGACGCTTCTTTTCGGGCCACAACCCGGTGGACGAACAATCGTCCCTCCTGCAGGAACAGCACGACATCTCCATTAGAAATTTCATGCAGGCTAGCCCGCTGGATCAAAACCAAATCGCCTGGAAGGATGGAAGGCACCATGCTCGTGCCAAAGACGCGAAGACGAACCTCGCCAAATGCGCGGACAACTTCCTCTGCCAATCCGCAGGCCAGTTCGATCGAAGCATTCCCCTGAATGTCCGCTCGCATTTTCAGCGGGTGACTACGAAGCCTTCATGCTGACTTTGCAGGAGCTTTGCGTGCTGGAAATTTTGCCGCACGACAGCGCCGAGACCTCGAACACGGACTCGAATCGTACCGACGGCGTCTTGTACGGTTTCTTGGCTCCCGCCTGTTCAGTAGTCTTCTCGTTTGAAGTGTCTTGGTAGTTCAACTGTCCCTCCCCTTGTGCAATACCGCGACTTCCCCTCTCGCCAGGCTGCCTGTTCGCCTTCCCTCTGAAACTGGCGGCATCAGTTAGCCACAGCAAATATAATTTGGGAGCCGGCGGCACACCCCGACTTTGTGGGGACTTGATGTGTTAAGCGTTAACCCTCAGGGACTTCCAGTCTGGAACAGTAGAAAGACAGGATGACAATCCGCCACAAGAGCCCTATAAACATTGAATTTGAGAGAATTAGAAGGGTTTAACTGGCTGCCGCCCTGCCCGCAGCCGAATGGACAAAAGTTCAGGAGCCCCGGGTATCTGCTTGAAAAGAATGGTCGGGGCGAATGGATTTGCTTGCCCTGAGCCTGCCGAAGGGAACCGCCGACCTCCTGGTCCGGACTAAGTAATTGCTGCTGAATCGTTTGCGGCCGACTTGTTGAACTCCGATGAATCTTGTTAGCGCTTGGTGCTCTCGCAGCTACAAAATTGACTCCGCTTGAAATCTATAGCACTAAGTGTTATATATAGTTTGGCCTTACGAGAACCCATGTGAGGGCTGTTGAAAGTATGGAAGACAAAGGCGTTCGCCCGATTTGCCCGAAAAGCGGGCTTGGATGACGCGGCGCTCTGTACGGCGGCTGCCGATGCTGAACGCGGCCTGATCGACGCCGAACTTGGAGGCGGCGTGATCAAGCAGCGGATTGCCCGGCGCGGCCAGGGAAAGTCGGGCGGTTTCCGCGTGGTCATCTTGTATCGGCGGGGTGCGCGGGCGTTTTTCGTGTATGGATTTGCAAAAAGCGAACGGGCCAACATTTCGCAAGACGAATTGGCCGCGCTCAAGGAACTCGCAGCGGAAATGCTGGCCTATAACGAAGGGGAAATCATGAGAGCGGTCGCGTCGGGACCGTTGATCGAGGTGACCTGTAATGAATAACACAAGAAGATCGAAATCCAAGCAGCACCGGAGTGCGCTGCTGGCCTCGGTTCACGAGACAGCCCAAGGCCTTCACGATGCCGGCGTAATGGACAAGCAGACCATGCGTAAATTCGATGTCATGTGCCTCACGCCCGTGCGGCCCCTAAGCGCCAAGCAGATTCGCGAACTCCGGCGGCGGGAACGAGCCAGTCAAGCGGTATTTGCGCGCTATCTGAACGTGACCACCGGCTTGGTCAGCCAGTGGGAAAGAGGCGAGAAACATCCGAGAGGAGCTTCTTTGAAGCTGCTTGCACTCGTCGCTAAAAATGGATTGGAAGCTGTTGCCTAGCTTGGGACGGGTGGCCGGCCCTTTTGCATTCCCTTGCCACAGAATCCTGTCCGCTCCACAGTCTTATACTACTCAAGTAATTATACTATGAGTTAAGATATTGAACTTGGCGTGCCCTGCCCACCCACCGGACAACCTCATCTAATCAGCCCTAAGACTGACCAATCGCTGAGCCAGATTTTGGTCACGCGGCTGCCTGTCCAAGCATAAAGGATCGTCCACGATTCGTATTTACAAAGGACAATCACGGGTTTGGTGGCTTGAATTTTCTTCTTGCCGTTGACATCCCTGTATTTGTCCGGGGGTTGGCTCCATACAACAGGTGCATATGGACTAGGACCGCCCGTGCCCAAAAAAGTAATTCGCCATCTGGGACCCCTCTGGTGGGCTACAACTAGATCAGTGTGGTTCCCAGTAGCTGGAATCAAGAGCAAGGCTAGGGTCGGCTGACCATCACCGTAAAAATCAACTTTGGTCAAACCCGGACAGCTACCACGGTGGTCCGCTTCAAAGAAGCCACGGTCATCGTCCTGGACGTCAGACATAGCGACTACCCTTGCCCGTGGATATTTGTTTAGCAGTTCGCGCTGTAAGTCCGCTGGCAGGCCGCACGGGTCATTCACCTGCGCGGCAAGCGCCACGTGAACAAAACAGAAACAGTAGAAACCGACAACCGCCACCATTGATCGCCTTATTTGCACGGCTTGTCTCCTTACTTTACGGAGTCGCATTTACAACCAGGCGTGCAACCAAGTGGTATAGCGTTCGTGCTTTTTGGAGGTCGGTTGTTTGGCGGGTGGCGTACCCTTCCTTCAACCTTCCTCTTGACGGCGCATAACGTTTGAATGATACCACTCCAGTACGTCAACGCCGAGTGACTGGTTTTGATTTTCCGGGTGGCAGACCCTTCGCGATTTTAGAGGGGTCTGGGTCTTGTTGTTTGCTCCTGTATTAGGTGTGCATTCAAAAAGCGGTGAGCGAATAGAGCAAGGGAAAAATGGTCGGGGCGAGTGGATTTGAACCACCGGCCTCCTGGTCCCGAACCAGGCGCGCTAGCCAGGCTGCGCTACGCCCCGACGATACGCACTCGGGCGCGCCAAAAAACGGCCCGAGTGGAATGTTCAGAATAGCATAGCTCTCCGCCCGAGCCTAGAGTGCCGTGGGTTTGGCCGAATAGTGTATGGTCTGTAGCGCCCGTCCGCCGCGGCGGACGGGCATCCTTGATTCGAGCAAGTGCCCGCCCGAAGGCGGGCGCTACAGAAACCACCACGCAGCCGTGCCGCCGCGGCTGAACGGAGGCGCTGTGTTATAGTAAATTCCGCGAAGCGGAAATTCTCCGCATACAGCAAGGAATTCCTAAAGCCGGGGGAGACACGGTCGGTCGTTCGTGCAAACCAAGATGGCATTGATGGAACGCATCCAGAAAGATTTGACCGCGGCGATGATGTCGAAGGACGAACTGCGCCTGAGCGTGCTGCGCATGATCAAGTCGGCGCTCAAGTACAAGGAAATTGAAAAGGTGCGTCCGCTGGAAGACACCGAGGCCTTGCAAGTATTGCAAACACTTATGAAGCAGCGGCGCGAGTCGGTCGAGCAATTCGCCAAGGGTGGACGGCAGGACCTCGCCGACAAGGAAACGAAGGAGATCGGTATTCTGGAAGCCTACTTGCCCGCGGGCGCTTCCGATTCCGATATGAGCGCGGCGATCGAAGCCGCCATCGTCGAAACCGGCGCGAACTCGCCCAAAGCGATGGGCGCGGTAATCAAAGCGGCGAAAGCGCGGCTTGAGGGCAAGACGGTGGATGGCAAGACGCTGTCCGACCGCGTAAGAGAGCGCCTGTCCAAAATGGCGTAAAGGCAAGTTGAGAGTTGACAGTTAAGAGTTGAGGGTGAATTTTTAACCTGCGGTTACCTCAGTTTTCAATCGGTTTCAATCTCCCCTATATCGACTTTTTAGCTTCTCTTCCGTATCCTCCCAACGTGCCGTTGCCGGAAACGATCCCCGTTCGCTACACGGAGGAAGAAGCCGGGTACGTGACCGTGCGTCCTCTTGTGAAGCAGACGTTTCGCCTGGATGAACTTCTCGACATGATCCTCAGCGTCGCGGGAAAAGACGCGGCGCGCGTCCGGCAACTTCTGCATTCCGGCACGGTCGTCTATCATTTTTACCGGTATTCCTGGACGGGATTTGACGCGGACGAAGCCGAACTCGCCGCCGCGCTGGCGCGGTTTCCGGACGCCGACCCTTCACGCCCATTTGTGGCAAGCAAGTGCACCAATGCCGTCTTTGACGACGCCGGCGCAAATCCGAGGCACCTGCTGGATCTGGATCAAAGGACCGCATCCAAGCGCCGGATGTTTCGCGGGCAAAGTTTCTGGGAGGGCTTGCTGGAAATCGCCGTCGATGAGCATCCGGCGTATCAGAAATATTCATACAGCCGCCGCGCGGACCTCTACCGCCTTGATCTGGACGCGGAAAACGCTGCGCGGATCGAAGAAGCGGCGAATCGATTGGCCTCCGGAAAACTGCGATCCGCGTTGCACGTGTTGCCCAGCGCCGCGTGCATTCTCTTCGTTTGCCCGCGGAGATGAGTGGCGCAGGCTTCCAGCCTGCGGGGGTTGGTCCTTGCCAGGGCTAAACCCCACAGGCTGAAGCCTGCGCCACTAGACAATCTGAGCCACAATGCCGGGAGGTGTTTTTTGGCCAACAAACCCTGGAGTTCAACGGCGCCGCCCGCGGAGTTTCGTCCCTATGTGGATGCGTCGAGCGCGATGACGGAGTTCAGCTGGCGCGCGGTAATTCTGGGCGCGATCTTCGGCGCGCTGTTTGGAGCGGTGTCCGTGTACGTCGGCCTGCGCGCCGGGCTCACGGTTTCCGCGTCGATTCCGATCGCCGTGCTTTCGATTTCGATCCTGCGCGCGTTCGGCAAATCCACAATCCTCGAAAACAATATCGTGCAGACCACCGGCTCGGCGGGCGAATCGGTGGCCGCGGGCGTGATTTTCACTTTGCCCGCGCTGATCTTCATGGGCTTTTCGCTCAACACCGAATACTGGCGCGTCTTTTTTCTCGCGCTGATCGGCGGGTGGCTGGGCGTGCTGTTTATGATCCCGTTGCGCCGCCAGCTCATTGTCCAGGAACACGGGAATTTAATCTATCCTGAGGGAACGGCGTGCGCCGATGTGCTGGTCGCGGGCGAGCGCGGAGGCTCGTTCGCTAGCAGCGTGTTCTGGGGGCTGGGCATCGGCGGCATTTACACCTGGCTGATGAACTCGATGCAGATGTGGCCAATCCAGCCGGAATACCAGCCGAAGTGGCTGCCGGGCGCGTCCTTCCGCGCCGCGATCACTTCGGAATATCTCGGCGTCGGCTACATCATCGGGCCGAAAACCGCGGGCACGATTTTCGCAGGCGGCGTGTTTTCGTGGCTGGTCTTGATGCCTTCCATTCGATTCTTCGGCCAGAATTTGACTGGCCCGCTTTATCCCTCGACGATTCCCATCGCGCAAATGACGCCGGACCAATTGTGGTCCGCCTACATTCGCCCGATCGGGGCTGGCGCCGTGGCTGCGGCCGGATTGATCACGCTGTTGCGAACTCTGCCGACGATCTTGAGCGCGCTCACCGCGGGATTGAAGGATGTTCGCGCCCAGCGCGCCGGCACGGCCGCGCAGGCGGACCGCCTCGAATACGATTTGCCGATGAAGTTCGTGCTGATCGGATCCATCGTGATTATCGCGATGATGTGGGCGCTCCTCACGTTCAAGCCGATCCCGGGCGCGAGCACCGGGCTGTTTTCCAATCTCATCGCAGCGCTGCTGGTGATCGTTTTCGGTTTCCTGTTCGTGACCGTCGCGTCCCGCATCAGCGGGTTGATCGGCAATTCGTCGAATCCTGTGAGCGGCATGACCATCGCGACGCTCATGGCCACCTGCGCGATGTTTCTGGTGGCGGGGTGGACAGGCGGCGCGTTCGCCGCGCTCGCGATTACGATTGGCGGCGGCGTCGCGATTGCGTCGGCCAATGCCGGCGCGACTTCGCAGGACTTGAAGACCGGCTATCTTGTGGGCGCGACGCCCCAGCGGCAGCAAATTGGATTGATCGTCGGCGTGCTGGTGGCTTCCTTTTTTATCGGCCTCACGCTGATCGGCATGAATAAGGGCCTCGAAAAATACACGCCCAACGTGATTCCCATCAACCTCGCGCAGCTTCCCGAAGGCGTACAGGTGGAAACACAAAATTATCAGCACGCGGGAAAAACGTATGTCCTCGTCAACGCGCTGAGTTCCCAGGAAATTCCCGACGGAAAATATCTCTACGATCCCGCGACGGGCCGGATTGAAATTCAATGGGTGCAGGGAATCGGCAGCGACGCCGCTCCCGCTCCGCAAGCGCGCCTGATGGCCACGGTCATCAACGGCATCCTGACGCGGCGGCTCCCGTGGAGACTGATCATGCTCGGCGTCTTTCTCGTCGTCGCGATCGAGCTGCTGGGCGTGCGCTCGCTTTCCTTCGCGGTGGGCTCGTATCTTTCGATCGCCACCACGGCGGCGATTTTCGCGGGCGGCGCCGTGCGCTGGCTCGTCGAGCGCAGCAAACCGAAGACCGCTGAATCCGAGAGCGAAATCAGTCCCGGCGCGCTCTATTCCAGCGGCTTGATCGCCGCGGGCGGCGTCGTGGGCCTCCTGGCCATCATCATCAAGCTCATGGAAATTCGCGGCTGGGTCACGCCCGACAAATTCAACGTCGGCACAAAATGGATCGGCAGCCTGGCCACAAACGATTGGCTCGGCGTCGTGATGTTCGTCCTGCTCGCGTCGTCGCTATTTATTTTTGCGCGCAGGAAGCTGGAGTAGCACAGCCACTCTTGGCTGTGTGTTTTTGTAAGCCGAACCGGCGCCGCCGATTTGAGTGCGATTGCAAAGATCGCACAGCCAGGAGTGGCTGTGCTACATAAACCCTCCGCGTGATAGACTCCCGCCCATGAGCGAAATGAAACCAACCCGCCGCGAACTCCTGCTGGGAACGGCCGCGGCATTTCTCATGAATGGCGCTCCGGAAGCGCAGGCCGCGGATTCCTCCATTTGTTTCACGAGCGCCGTCGAGATGGCCCAGCTGATCCGTGCGAAAAAGCTCTCGGCGCGTGAAGCGCTGGCCGCGCACCTGAAACAGATCGAGCGCGTAAACCCGAAGGTGAATGCCATCGTGACCTTGGTGCCGGAAATGGCCGCCGACGCCGCCGCAAAGGCCGATGAGATGCAGGCGCACAAAGAAACTTTGGGCCGGCTGCATGGCCTGCCGGTCGCCCACAAGGACCTCCTGGAAACGCGCGGCATCCGCACCACATACGGATCGCCGCTTTATAAAGACTACATCCCCACCGAAGACAATATCGTTGTCGAGCGGATGCGGCGCGCGGGCGCGATCATCCTCGGCAAGACCAACGTGCCGGAATTCGGCGCCGGATCGCAGACATTCAACAAAGTTTTCGGGGCGACGCGCAATCCCTACGACCTGACGAAGACGTGCGGCGGCTCTTCCGGTGGCGCCGCCGTCTCGCTCGCCTGCGGGCTCGCGCCCGTTGTCAGCGGCACCGATACCGGCGGTTCGCTTCGCAATCCCGCCGCCTTCTGCAACGTGGTCGGCTTCCGGCCTTCCGCCGGCCGCGTGCCGAACCCCAAAGCGGCCTTCGCGTGGTCGACGCTGAGCACATCGGGATGCCTCGGACGTTCGGTGGCCGATCTTGCCTATGTGCTGAGCACGATCGCGGGGCCGGATTCCCGCGCGCCGCTCTCCATCAACGAGCCGGGAGACCTCTTCGCGCGTCCTCTCGACCGCAGCTTCAAAGGCGTGCGCGTGGCCTGGTTCAAGGACCTGGGCGGAGTGCCGTTCGACCCGCGCGTGCGCGCCGTGGTGGATGGCCACCGGAAGACGTTCGAGTCGCTCGGCTGCATCGTCGAGCAGGCCGAGCCGGACTTCGCCCCCGCGGAGATCGCCTTCCGCGTGCTGCGCGCGCTCGGTTCGGCGAACGCGTATGGCGCGCGCCTGCACGACCCCCCCGACGCTTTCAAGGACACGCTCAAAGGCGAGATCGAGGAAGGGCAGCGGCTGACAGGCATGGACGTAGCGCGCGCCGACGCCGCTCACGGCCAGCTCTGGCGCGGATTTCAGGCCTTCCTCGAAAAGTATGAATACTTCGTCCTGCCTACCACGCAGTTGCCCGCATTCGATGTCGACACGCCATACCCCACGGAAATCGCGGGCGTGAAGTTCGACAACTACATCGATTGGATGAAATCCTGCTGGTACATCTCGGCCACGGGAAATCCAGCCGCTTCGGTGCCGGGAGGTTTTACCCCGGAAGGACTTCCCGTAGGCGTGCAAATCGTTGGCCGCAACAAAGAAGATTTTTCTGTTCTGCAAATGGCCCACGCATTCGAACAAGCGACTGGCTTCGGCAAGAAGCGCCCGAATATCGCGTAGAGGACGCGCCTATGCTTATGGTGGACCGGCTCGCGTCGTCGATGTTTGTGTTTATGCGCAGAGGGCTTGACTAACAAGATAATCAACCCGGAAGATAGTTGCATGTCCCCTTTCAAAGATCGCCACTCTTGGAAAGACACCAGACTCTGGCAAGTTTTGGCTGAATTTCAAGGCGATGCGACGGATCTTGACTCTGCCCGCTCAATGTTGCTGCAGTCTATGCCGGATATCGAAACGATCTTAACCTCAGGTGGAACTTCTCCCCTCGACTTTACACTCCACGACGCTGGCCATTCATTTCGGGTCGCAGAGCAAATGGCTCAAATTGTCGGACCAGACCTATTGCGGAAACTCTCGCATTACGAAATATCATTGTTATTGCTTGCTGCGTATTTGCATGACATTGGGATGACCCCGGACCAGAGAAAGGTATTTTCTCATTACAGCTATTTGATATCCGGGACTCCGTCGGACTTAAATCAAGCGGAAATCTCAGCCTTTCAAAAATGGCTTGATGAGGAGGGACGAGGGATTGCGCCTCCTATATCCAAGGGAACTTATGCTGCCGACTCCTTACATTTAGCTAGTGAACTCATTACTTACTACTGTCGCTTTCGCCACAATGATTGGAGTGAAGAATGGATTCGTCAGAATCTTGCGGCTCAGAAGTTGGGATCATATGCTGGCTGGCTTGATGATCTAGTTGTGCTTTGCCGCAGTCACCACTATGGCTACGAAGAATTAATAAAGGAAAGGTTCAACCCCCGTCTCGTAGGATCGCCCGCACAGGTTGTTCATTTGAGATATCTCGCGGCTGTCTTGCGCGTTGCTGATGTTCTTGAATTCGATCCCGAGCGCACCCCGCTTGTTATATTGCGACATCGGGATATATCGCCCGAAAGTTTGATCTACTGGTGGAAAGATAAGGAAATATCGTTCGCAATGGAGGGCAATCGAATCGTACTCTCCGCCCGGCCAGAAAATGCGTATGTCCACAGGGCAATCGAAGAAACTGTTGAACAGATAGACCAAGAACTCAGACTCTGTAGAACGCTTGCTGATTCGACTCACTTCGAAAAATGTCCCGGTCTAATCAATGATCTAGAACATCGCTGGCAACTCTCGCCATCCGTGCATCGAGACATCCAACCTAGAAATAATAGTTACGTTTATATAGATGGTGCCTTCCGGCCGGACACGGAGAAACTGCTACATATTCTTTCTGGTATTGAGCTCTATGGAAATCCGCTTGTGGCCGTACGCGAGCTGATTCAGAACGCCTTCGACGCGGTTCGCGAACAGATCGCATATGAAAGATTGTCCCAACCAGAGCCATCTGATCCCAGTTGGGAGTCCAAGCTAGGACAATTGCACAATGTAGATATGCGATTTGAATTGACCTCGTCAGGCGCTTGGCTTGTCTGTGCGGATAGCGGAATTGGTATGACAATGCCAATTATTCGTGATCATCTTTTAATCAGCGGTGCGGCAAAACGTCATGACGTTCTTTCGCTGGAGCGACGTTGTAAGGACGCTGGATTTTCAGTGGGGAGGACGGGCGAATTTGGGATCGGGGTATTGAGCTACTTCATGATTGCTGATCATGTCGAGATCAGGACTCGCCGAAGCCAGTGGCCTGGTGACGCCGAACCGAACGGCTGGCATTTCGAAACCGGGGGGATAGGCTCGTTTGGAGAGCTGAAGAGAGATGATTCTATTCAACGTGGCACGGAAGTTCGATTTCACATAGGTCCTGACGCGTTGGGCCTTGATCCCAAGAACTGGTACGCATCCGTCTTGGAGTACGTTGATCGAGTTCTCATGCGCGCTCCCTGCCGTTTTCGCCTCTCGTCTACTCTGCCCGAAAGCAGAAGCATCAGTTTGGGCGCGGGTTGGTGCTGGGACGAAACGAGGTTGAAAAGCTTGGTGGTGACACGCCCAAGCAGATACAGTCATCGGGACGACGAAATCGCCCGTGAACTGCTTCCAATTGCACGACGCGAAAAGCTTGAAGCCGAGGAACGCCATTGGGAACAGGTGATTGAGGAAGCGCGGTCCTGCATGCGATTCGCGACGAAAGAAGGCGAGCTGCCAGATAAGTTAGGTCAATTCCGGATTCACTTACCTTATTTCGATCTGCCGGGAGGGCCGTCTTTGGTTTTTCTTCGAGCTCAGCGGTCCGATGGGGAATTAGCCGTTGAGAAAATTGGGATGGGTTATTGCTATATTCCGAGTGTACCCGCGTTCTACGCATGGAAAGGTATTCGGCTAGCCCCTGGCCACCGTACTGGAATGGTGCCTGTGGACAGGCATTCCGTGGTTAGGTTCTCTGAATTCGCGATCGTCGAGATTGATTGGATTCGCCCCGAGGTTGGCCGAATCCTCGTCAATAGAGAGACTGTGGAGCTGAAAGCGCCCGGTGCCCAGACACTTGAATGGCTGGAGGCAGAATGCACAGATCTAGTCAGATCATTTGTCAACGAGCACTCTGGTTCGCCCTACGATTGGCTCAATTATCGGAAGGTCGGGAGCGAATCTCTTGTTCATACCGGTCCGTATTGGCTTTCCGTAGACGAGGATCCCGGTCAGCAAAGGGCATTTTGGCGGCAGGTCGACTTTCCCCTAACAACTGCGCTGATCTTTGCTTATTTGCCCGCGAAGCGAATTCGCCAACTCAAACTCAAGGAGAACGTCGTTTCGGTCGTTCGCTGCTTGGGCGAGTATAACGATGACGACCCTTATGACGGGCTGGCTTGGAATAGCCGTAATTTGTCCCCGAACCGGGTCGTGGCCATATACCCGAGTCAGCATATCTTGTACAGATTTACGGTCGCACCTCTCTGGACAGGAGATTCCTCAATAGATGGGGCCACGCATGCCGCTGGGATGACCTGTGCTTTTCCGCCAAAGTGGTCGCACATTAGCGGCGTCCAATTCGACGTTTACTCCGGTTTGCATGAGCCTTGCGTAATTTGGAACCCAAGGCACCCCCTACTAAGGTCCATTGATGCTGCATCTTGGGAATGGTGTCGGGAGATATTCAATTCTTCTCTTGACCCACTCCCGCAAAAGGGTGCGCTTCTCATGCACAGCGGCCGCGCGGCCACTTGGATTCTGCTCTGCTTAAGACAAGAAAAATCGGACCTCTGGGACGGCTTAAAGGATCGCGACCCTAGCTTTCTGATTGATTTATGGAGGGTTGTCTTCGGCGGCAAAAGTGGGTCTGGCAAGCATTCCTTTCCACCGTTGTACGAGTGGGTAGAAAACCCAACGTCTTCCCGACTCCGCATCTTGTCACCGGCTGGCTGGATAGCAAAAAAGGATGAACCTCACGGCGAGATCGAGAAATTGTCAACTCCGGCTGAAAATTCCCCGTTGTACCGGTTGAAAATTCCCCACCCCTGAACTTCATGAATGGGACTCCTTGGCCTCGGACGGAGTGGAGCCCAGCGCCGTCTTTTGGCGCGTTTTGGGCGCAACGGAGTCCGAGGCCAAGGAGCGAGGTGCGGCCTCAGCCCCTTCCTGTCCTCGGGGCGGCACCAGTCCGGCTTTGCGACGATCCTTCAACCGGTAGCTCTCACCTCGAATGTTGATCGTCGTCGAGTGATGCAGCAACCGGTCCAGAATCGCCGTGGCGATGATCGAATCACCGAAGATCGATCCCCAGTCTCCGTAACTCTTGTTCGAGGTCAGGATGATGCTCCCACGTTCGTACCGCGCGCTCACCAGCTGAAAGAAAATCGTCGCTCCCAGATCGTCCAGCGGCAGATACCCGACTTCGTCGATCACCAGAACTTTCGGTGCCAGGTACACGCGCATCCGGCGATCCAACCGCCCTTCCCGATACGCGCGCCCCAAGTCCGCTGCCAGATCGTGCGCGGTGATGAAATACGCGCCCAATCCCGAGCGGATCGCTTCCTCCGCCAGCGCCACGCTCAAATGCGTTTTCCCAACGCCCGGCGGTCCCAGCAAAATCACGTTGCTGGCTTCGTGGATGAACCGCAGCGAACGCAGTTCTCGAATCTGCCGTTCATCCAGCGATGGCTGAAAACTGAAATCGAACTGCTCGAAGGTCTTCACAAAGGGGAAATGCGCCAACTGCAATCGCGCCCGCAGATAACGCGTCCGGCGCGCTTCCACCTCGCAACTGAGCAACTCATCGAGAAAGTCCGCATAGCTCGGCTCTTGCTTCGACGCTTGCTCCAGTAAGTTTTCCAGCCTGGCTTCCACCGCTTTCAATCCCAGCGTCTCCAGCGCCGTCTGCAACCGCTCGATCGGAGTGTTCATCGCCCGCCTCCGTTCGCAGCACGCTCATACGCCGCCAGCGAGCGCGTCTCCACCACCGGCGCGCTTTGCCGCAGGTGAATCAGGATCTTGCTTTCCGCCCTTCGCGCTCCCAGCGGGATCCCTTGATGGTGCGGAGCAAACGTCAGCACACTATGTTTCCGCTGCGCTTTTCCGTGCATCGCGATCCGCTCGCGCCCCGTGCGGATATCCACTTCCCCCGCAATTTCCTGCACCCACACGTCCTGGCCCGCATACTGCCAGGGCACCGAATACCGGCTGCCTTGCCAATCCACGTACGCGTCCCGCGCCACCTTGCGCAGCTCGCCATCCACGTACGGATACGGCGGCTGCCCCGCCAGCGACTGCAAGCTGAACTGCTCGACATCCCAGCGCACCATCACTTGCTCATGCGTCGTTCCGTGCACGCGCTGGTTCGCCACACCGCAAATCCACTCGCGCAGTTGCGCATTCAGATCGCTCAGGCTGCCAGGCTCGCGTCCCTGCAAACCACACAGAAAATTCCGCCGCACATACTTCACGCCCGCTTCCACTTTCCCTTTCGTCTGTGCGCGGTAGGGCCGGCACAGCCGCGGCGTGAAGCCCCAGTAGCGCGCGAAGTCCTGAAACACCGGATGCCAGACGATCTCGCCCCGCTCGTCGGTCCCCAGCCAAACGGTCTTCATGCGGTCGTAGAGAATTTCTTCCGGCACGCCACCGAGCTGCTGGAACGCGACTTCGTGCAGACGCAGCAGCGTGCCCAGCTTCTGGTCCAACGCCGCTTCCGCCACTATCCTGCGGCTGTACCCCAGCGTGAAGGTGAAGCCGTGCAGCTTCTGTTCCTGCCCGGCTATCTCCAGCGTGCCCAGATGTCCCCAGTCCACTTGCGCCTGCTTGCCCGGAGCAGTTTCGAATCGCCGCACCGCCACCACTCGTGCCCCGCTGCGTTGCGGCCGCAACCAGTCCGTCAGAATCGTGTAGCCGCCCGTGTAGTTCCGCTCCCGTAGTTCGCGCAGCAGCACCCGCGCATTCCACACTCCCGCTCCCAGCCGCTCCTCCAAGTACGGTTTAAACGCATCGAGCTTGCTCGGCTGCACTGGCCGTGGGCCATACTCCGGCACCACCCCCGCCGCCCGCATATACTTGCGAATGGTCTTACGGTCCCAGCCGGTCAACTTGCTGATCGCCTGGATGCTCATTCCTTGCCGTTGCAGTTCTTTGAGTTCTTGCACGTCTCTCCCCCTTAACAAGTTTCGGAACCTCCTCCATTTGGAGTGCGTTCCGGTTTACCACATCAAGGGGTGGGGAAAATTCAAACGGCACTATGGGGATTTTTGCATCGGCGCTGACAAAATATTTCCCCAACCCAGGAGGTAACTGGTGCTTGGTTTCATCCGCGCCAAGAACCATTCCTCGCTGAACGCGTCGGCGTCATACGGGTGGCCAGCCCACTTGTCTCCACTCTCTCTCCGCACACGGCGACAGAATGGCATTGTTATACCTTAATTCCGATTAATTGTTCTGGTGTTGGGTGCCCCGGTCTTGATACCTTTCAAGGGCGGGCCTTTTGATTTCATTTCCGTTGCCTAAATGGCCAAAAGGACTAGCAAAATTCTTCGCTAGCCCCCGAGCCACTTGACGAAATCAGCAAGCTAATGGAACGCCTGCAATTTTAGAAAAACAATCCTGGCGACACGCGGAATCGTTCGCTCAATTTCTCGATGTGACTCTTGTTGAGACTGCGCTTCTTGTTCAAGACTTCCGAGACGATGCTCTCGGACCCAAAGATCGGGACCAGGTCTTTTTGACGAAGGTCATTCGCATCCATCAAGGCGCGAAGCACTTCCAAGGGGGATGCGTCGGGGATGGATTGATGCTCTTCTTCATAGACTTTAATCAGGGTCATCAAGACCTCGGCATACTTCTCTTCTTCCTTCGTCGGATTCTCTTTGCTTGCCAGCTTGTCCATGACAGACAGGTATTCCTCGTGTTGGCGCGCAGAGGTGATCGGTGTCGGCGACCCGACTTCCAACGCGTATTTGTAGGATACAGAAATCATTTTCAAGAGTAGTTCAGAATTTGCACCGGTTTACCGGACCACTCGGCGTAAAGCTGTTCGTAGGTGCGGCCGATGGCGAAGCCCCAGGAAAACATGCGATAGTTTTTGTACTTGTCGGGAACGACGTACAGTTCCACGGCATCTTCCACGGGGACGCCGGCCTTGTACGATTTTTCCGCATGTTCGGCGATGTCGTCAAAGCAGGAGCGCATTTCGGCGACGCCTTCGAGGCCCATGATCTGGCCGTGGCCCGGCACGAAGAGCGTGCTCTTGTCGAAGGTCGCGAACTTGGCCAGCGTCGCGCGCCACTTCGTCGGATAGCCGTTGATGTTGACCGGGTATTGTCCGCCGGTGAGGAGATCCCCGGTGTAGATCACGTTTTGCGAGGGCACGCGGAAAATCAGGTCGGTGTCCGTATGGCCGATGTAGGTTTCGATCACCACGGTGAGGCCGCCGAGGTCGATCTCCATCGGCATTTTCGCGGGATCGAGCGGATGATTCGGCAGGGCGAGAAGGGCTTCGCTCACGGGCTTGAACATTCCGGTCAGGCCTTCGATGTCGCTCTTGGCGTGTTCGCGCTGGCTGTCGGTCTTGGCGTCGCGAACGCGCTTTTCCCATGGAGCGAGGAACGTGGCAAGGTCTTCGGACTGCCATCGGGGGTAGTACGCGGCCATCCGAGTCGCCGTATCGGCGTGCGCCCAGATGGGGATTCCAGCCCCGCCATAAACCGAATTGCCCAGGGTATGGTCGAAGTGCCAGTGCGTATTGAGAGCCGCGCGGACGGGCGCCTGCGTGACCGTACGCAGCGTTTCCAGTTGGAATGTCGAACCGATGGTCGTCTGAAATCCCTCGACCATGAGCGCCGCATCGCGGCCGATCAGGAATCCGCCATTCGAACGCGTTTGCAAACCCTTCGAGCGGTCGGAAATCAAGGCGTACAAACCGTTCCCGATCTTTCGAATGGAGGCGAAGCCCTTGTCGGCGATCGGCTGCGGGGCGATGCGCGGGTCGTTGGGCAGCGCCTGCGCCAGCGCAGGCAGCGGGGCGAATCTCGAGGCAGCGTATAGCGCGCCAAGCGACGATGCGCCCGCAAGGAAACTCCGCCGGGAAAACGAATTCAAAAAATTGTTCATGGGGATCTCCAAGAATCTTCAGGAAGCATACTGGTTTCACGATCACCGGGCAATAAAGTTCTGACATGCTTTAGTGGCGCAGGCTTCCAGCCTGTGGGGGTTAGTGCTTGCAAGTACTAAAATCCACAGGCTAGAAGCCTGTGCCACCTGAGTCGTTAGCTCACAGGAGCCGTGACAATTCGTCCTAAGATTTCAGAGGCTTCTTGATGCCGTCGTAGAGGATGATCGAAAGCACGACAAGCACCCACCAGGGAAATACGCCCATCCCCGGAATAGCCTCCATCACAAGTCCCGGCAGCAGAACCCATCGCCGGCCGAAAATCAGAAAAAGAATGAAGGCGGTGACCAGGTCGAGAGCCCACTGGAAAGGCGGGGCAAATGTAATCCAGATGGACAGCGCATCCGAAACCGCGGCCACGCCGAACGCAATCGCCATTTGCGCGCGAGTGTGGCGCTTGACCGGTAAGGTGGGCTCTTCAGGAGGCAGCGTGATGATCTTGTCTGTTTCCATCAAGTGTCTCTGAACGCGGATGTTCCATCAACCTGACGAACTTTAAATGATCCTGCCACGACCGATCCTAATCCGCAAGGAAGTGAATTCACTTCACAAATTGGGCACAACTGCATCGAAATCCGGCGCCTCCCGAAACGGTGTTTTGTTATCATTTTACTACCGCCCTACTCGAATCGGAGGCTCAACGATGAGGCACCATTCCTTGGTTCGCTATCTTACGCTCATAATTGTACTTTCTCTCTTTGGTTGCCGCAATTCAGGCACTTCGCCTGATCCCGGCGTCTCTTCTAACGGAAACACGGGGAATGCCGCCACTTCATCCGCGGCGAATGCACCTGCACCCGATGGATCCAGCGCGCAAAACGCCCCGGAATCCGCTCCTCTATCTGTTTTTGCCCCCAAGCCGATTGTCGTGAAGGCTGGCAACAAGATCGTGGTCACCGCCGATGAATCCGTTAGCTCGAAAACTAGCAATTCCGGGGACCGCTTTGACGCTTCTATCGCGGAACCCGTCGTGGTCGGCGACAGAGTCGTTATTCCCAAAGGTGCCAAGGCCACCGGAACTGTGATCGACGCCAAGTCCGCGGGAAAGTTCAAGGGGAACGCCGCAATTACGGTGACCCTCAGGTCCGTCACGGTGCACGGGGAAGAATACCGGCTGAAAACGACGGAAGTAACCGAGTCCGGCAAGGGACGAGGGAAGCGCACAGCAGTCGGCGCAGGAGGCGGCGCGGCTGTGGGCGCTATCATTGGCGCACTTGCCGGAGGCGGCAAGGGAGCGGCGATCGGAGCAGGGGCGGGGGCCGGCGCAGGCACCGCGGGCGCTGCATATACCGGTGACAAGGACATCGTCATTGCTCCCGAGACGAAGCTCACCTTTCAATTACAGGAACCTATAGAGGTGCGAAAAAAGTAGCTTAAGTCGATTTCTATCCATCATTTGCCGCGGCGGGTAGCAAGTAGTTCACCCGCCGCGCGATTTTTCTCCGCGATTTCCGAGGGATCTGTGTTATACTGCGTTTGCGCTTAATACATCGGTTGTTTGGTGTGGTTCCTCTGGTTCGTGTTCGATTTGAGATAACCCCGCCTTTGATTTCCTCCGTGAGTCTTCAGCGTAATTCAAACTAGGACTGGCCATGCCAGTTGCGTGCCCGCACGGGTGCAGGCTCCACATAGAGCCAAGCTGAAAAAACGTGTGTATGCCGCGACGGCTCCCGCCAGCAGAAAAGACAAAGTAGAAACATGCAGAATTTTTCAGAACTAAAGATTTCAGATTACACCAAGGAGCGGCTGTCGCACGCCAAATTTGCGACGCCGACTCCGGTCCAGGCCGCGGCGATCCCGCAGGCGCTGGAAGGCAAGGACGTGCTCGCGACCGCGCAGACAGGAACCGGCAAGACGCTGGCGTTCCTGATCCCGATCATCGAGCGCCTGCTTGCGTCAAAATCCAAGGGCATCGAAGCGCTGGTGCTCGTTCCCACGCGCGAGCTGGCCATGCAGGTGGTGGATCAGTACAACGCCTTGCGCGGGAAGCAATTGTCCCCTGCGGCGCTGGTCGTGGGCGGTTTGCCCGAAGCCAAACAGCTTGCCGCGATCCGCGCGGGTGCGCGGCTCGTGGTCGCTACGCCAGGACGCCTGGAAGACTACCTCGGCCGCAACCTCTTCAATTTTCGCGGACTACATGTTCTCGTCCTCGATGAGGCCGACCGCATGCTCGACATGGGTTTTCTTCCTGCGATTCGCAGAATCGCAGCGGTGCTTCCCAAGGAGCGCCAGACGCTGTGCTTTTCGGCAACCCTCGAAGCTTCCGTCGTGCATCTCGTGAAGGACTATATGAGAAACCCGGTGCGTCTCGCATTCGGGTCCACTCTGAAGCCCGCGGACAATGTGCGCGTCCAGGCCTTTGAAGTTTCGGGCGCCCACAAGCAGGATTTGCTTCAGCAACTGCTCGGGAAGGAAACCGGGCGTGTCCTGGTCTTCGCGCGCACCAAACGTGGAACCGACAAGCTGGCCCGGAACCTCATCCGCGAAGGATTCGCGGCCGCCGTGATTCACGGCGACCGCTCGCAATCCCAGCGGACCGCGGCTCTCACGGGCTTTCAACAGGGGCGCTATCGCATCCTGGTGGCCACGGACGTCGCCGCTCGCGGGATTCACGTGCAGGACATCGCGCACGTGATCAACTACGACCTGCCGGAAATTGCGGAGAACTTCATTCACCGCGTGGGCCGCACAGGCCGCGCGGGCAAGAGCGGAGTTGCTTCCACGCTCTTCGGCCGCGAACAACGGTCGGAGCTGATGCAGCTCGAGCGCACGCTCGGCATCCGCATGGAACGAATGCAGGCCGACACCAGCAAATTTCCCGAGAGACCGCAACCCGGCCCTGTCGATCTGGGACGCTTCCAACCCACTCCGATTGCCGGTTCGATCGCGGGGATGGTTCGCCTTCCCGGCGAAGTCTTGCAAGCGCACCTGGAAAACTAACTTCAACCATTGTTCGCCGGAGGACTGGAATTCCGATCAGTCCTTCGGCAAGCAATTCCGCCTGACCCGAGTCTATCCTTCGGAATGCCACCCATGAGCATGGCTTTCCAAAACCACCACTTCTTGACTTCCATTTTTTATTCCTGAATGGCTTATAGACAAAAACAAAAGTTGTGACAAGGTATGCCTGTTGTACAAAGGCACTTATCACTGAATTGTGACGAATCCACAGCCCTCCGAAAGGGATAGCCCCACAATAAAAAATAGACCGTACAGGATTTTCCTTGATGAGATAAATCAAGGCTTCGAGCGAATGAGGGCGAGGATGAGGATGCGGCCGTCGGAATGGAATTCGCCGCCGGTGGCCGTTTTTGCCGTGAGGAGCGCGTTGGGCGGGGTGAGATGGGTGCGCTGAACGACTAGGCCAGTGCTCGAAAGAGTGTCGTTGACATATTCGCGCTCGCCATCGATGGAGGGATCGATCTTGTGCGTGAGGCCGTTGTTGCGCTGGTCGCGCTCGAAGCCAATGTCGTGCGTGGCGGCGATGCACCACACGGGACGCCCGGCCGCTTCATACGGAGATTTCCAGGCGCGGAGATGATTGCGCGATTCGACCACTTTGACGGGCTCGGCGTGCGCAAAGCCATAATCCTGCGGGCGGTCGAACAGGTAGAGAATGCTCATGGGCATCGTCAGGTAGGCCTCTTTCGAAAACGTGGCCAGCGCGCCGTTGAGAATTGTGCCCTCCACGGAGCGGTCCACCTGCACCCGGCCGGCGGTTTTGAATGCGGCCGTCATGTCGTCCTGCGTTCCGATCAGCAAAACATTCACCATATCGCCGGGATTGCCGGAGGGATCCTTCACGCGGCGCGGAATTTTTTCCAGAAGATCCGTGGTTATGCTGCCGACAGGAGTGTCCGGCAAAAACGGCGCGTTCGCATCGCCAGTACCGGAGCTAATCACCGCGATCGTGACGTGGAAGGAACCCTGCGCGGGGGCGGCTTCGCGCACGCCCTGATTGAGTCCGAGAAAAAGCCGGCCAGGGACTGGAATGGCCGTCTTTTGGGTCAGGTCGACGGCGAATGACTGGGAGCCATCGCCCGAGCCAATGGCGCGATGAGCGCGCCATGGCCGGAATTTGCGACGGGATATTGGTGGATGAGGTCGCGCCACCCGCGAGCGAGGCCCTCGGCGCCGAAGGATTGCACCTTGGACTGCCCCTTCGAATCGGTCGAGGGATACGACGCCGTGCCGGTGGCCGTGAACTGAATCTGGGGGCCTGCGAGCAGGTCGATCTTCGTATCGAGCCACACCGTCGTCGCGGGAACGTCCACTTCGTAGGTTTTTTCGGCGGTCGCTGTCGCCGCGGCAGCGGTTGCCGTGGCGCCGGCCGTCGTGGGGCTTGCAACCGAAGTCGTGGAGTTTGCGTCAGAGTTCGTCTGTGCGGGGACGGACCGCGAGAAAAGGATGAGGCACGAGATTGCCGCCGTAGGGAAAAAGATTCGGACGGGCAGGTACATGATCCCACCTCGACGTAGAGAAGCATAATTCAGAGAGAAGCATTCTTCAACCGGGAGAAATGCAGGGGACGTTTTGGATTCTGCTAGGTCCGAAATGTATTGTGGCGCCGGCGTCTCGCCGGCGTTCTTGCATTCTGTGGGGACCGGAAAAACCGCCGGCGGGACGCCGGCGCCACAAAATTCCTACCTCAAAACCGCTTCCGGGGGATCGGGAACTTCGGCGCGCACGGAAGCGGACTGATCGATTTGCTCCTTGAGTTTCTCCGCCAGTGTTTGCACGTACGGTTCGATGAAGATGCCGCCCGGGTCGGACGGCAACTCGATGATTTCCAGGCCGCCGGTGGCGATTCCGCCCCAACCGTTGAATGGATCTCGCAAGAATCCATAATTTCTTCGCGGCTTGCAGATCGTCATTTTGCCCGGATAGCTTACGGGTTTGTAGGCCAGGAATGCGCGATCGTTGATGTCCTCGACAAACTCTTCCTCGGTCCCCATGACCACGTCGCGGTGCGGATTCAGCTTGAAGAGATGGACGAACTTGATGCGCCATCGTTCAATTTCTCTGCGCAGGGCGATCTTCGATTTTTCCGTAAAGTAGGCGATCTGGCTTTTGAGGCTCAGCTTCAAGATATTCGAGGAATGAAAGATGATTTTCAGTCCCAGGTTCCCCACTTTTTCTCTTAGAGTGAACTGCGGGGGAACCCCATTGAAATTATGCGTGTCGATCACGAACAGCAGATTCACTTTCTCTCCGTCCCGGACCAGCCTCTGCGCAATTTCAACGGCCACTTGTCCGCCCATGCAGAACCCGCCCAGGTAATAAGGCCCTTCCGGCTGCAGCTCGCGAATCTCGCTCAAGTAACTTTCAGCCATCGCTTCGGTCGTTGTCAGGTAATCCTCGCTGCCGTCAAGGCCTCGGGCTTGCAGGCCATAGAATGGATAATCCTCGCCGAGATGGCGCGCCAGTTCGCGGTAGATGAGGACGTTGCCGCCGCCTCCATGCACGCAGAAGAACGGCGGTTTGCTTCCTCCAGGTTGGATCGGGACGAGGGAAATCCACTGCGGCGACCAGCCGCCTTTCCGAATCATGTCCGCCAGCTTTTCCACCGTGGGCGCTTGAAACAAAACCGACAGCGGGAAACTCCGGCCAAATAATTTCCTCATCTCCGAAAAGAGCCGCACGGCGATCAGCGAATTCCCGCCGAGATCGAAGAAGTTGTCCCGCAAGCCGATGGGCCGGACGTTCAGAACCTTTTCCCACAGCTTGACCAGCTGCAGATCGAGCGAATCCCGCGACGCAGCCGACGTAAAACTTATTTCCGCCGTCGAGCGCACGGGCGCCGGCAGAGCCTTGCGATCGACTTTGCCGTTGGGCGTCAGCGGCAAACGGTCCAGAACCACAATGGCCACGGGTACCATGTATTCCGGCAGCTTCGCGCGCAGATGCTCTTTCACTTGCTCCGGATCAACCGTCGCTCCCGGCTTGGCCACCACGTATCCGACGAGGCGCTTCTCCCGCGGAGTATCCTCGCGAACGATCACGATGCACAAATCCACTCCCGCATATTCCTGCAGCCGCGCTTCAATCTCTCCCAGCTCGATCCGGTAGCCTTGCACCTTGACTTGAAAATCTTCACGGCCTAGAAACTCGATGTTGCCGTCGGGCAGGAATCGCCCGAGGTCACCGGTTTTGTACAAGCGCTCGCCGCTTGCGGGATTCACGACGAAGCTGGCGCTCGTTTTTTGTTCGTCGTGCAGGTATCCCTTGGCGAGCCCCACGCCGCCGATGTACAGCTGTCCCGGCACCCACGTGGGGCACGGCGCAAAAACCTGGTTCATTACATGAAAACTCTGGTTGCGCATGGCCTTGCCGTAGGGAATGCTCTTCCAATTCGGATCCACTTTCCCAACGGGAAACAGGATTGACCAGATCGACGCTTCGGTCGCTCCGCCCAAACTGACCACGTTTACTTTGGGCAACACGCGGCGAATCTGGTCCGGCAAGCCCAAAGGAATCCAGTCGCCGCTCATCATGACGAGGCGCAAGGAATCGCCGAGAAGCTCCGGCTTCCCGGCCTGATCCACGAGCAATTGCAGCAAAGCGGGAACCGTATCCCAGAGGGTGACCCGTTCGGCGAGAATTAATTCAGCCCAGTGATTGGCGTCGTAGGCAAGATCCGCGGCAGGCATCACAACGGTTCCACCCGCCGCGAGTAATCCGAACGCGTCGTACACCGAAAGATCGAAGCTGAGCCGGGAAACGGCCAGGATCCGGTCTTGCGGGCCGATTCCGAATCTTTGATTGATGTCGAGGACGGTGTTCAGCGCGCCGCGGTGGTCGATCATCACGCCTTTGGGAACGCCCGTGGAACCCGAAGTGTAAATGACGTAGGCGAGATCTTCCGGCTTTTGCCGCCGCCGGTCGGCCGGCGCGCCATCGTCCGCCGGCTTCAGTTGATCGACCTCGAACACTTCGACGGAGGCGGGCACGCTCAAGCGCGTTCGCACGCCGGACTGGGTCAATGCCACTTTCACGTTGGCGTGCTCCAGCAGGAAGCGCTGGCGTTCCGCCGGCAATTCCGGATCGATGGGCAGATAAGCCGCGCCCGCAAAGTGAATTCCCAGGACGGCGACGATCTGCTCCCAGCCCTTCTCCATCATGACGGCGACGAGATCGTTCGGCTTGACCGAGCAGCGCAACAATTCCTGTTCGATCCGGCAAGCGTAACGGTAGACCTCGCGGTAGGTGAGACGCCGCTTGGGAGTGCAGACGGCCAAGTGCTCGGGACGTTCGGCCACTTGCTTGAGAAAGGGAGTGTGCAGCAAATCGCCGGTCAGGGGCGCTGCCGTACTGTTCGCGGCGTCGCGCAAAGCGATTTGCGCAGCCGGGATCAAGCGCCGCGCATTTTCCGCCAGCGTTCGCTGCCAGGCGGAATCGTCCGCGGCCAGATCGTGCAACAAGCGCTGGTAGGCGCCAAACATGTCGTCCAAGAGACCGGCGGGAAAAAGTTCCTCCACTGCGTCGCAGTTGATTTGCAAGGCGCCTTTTTCCTCGTACACCATGAAGTCGAGATATACCTGGGGCGTCTGCGTGATGGCATAGACACACTTGCCGAGCCGGCTGGACCACGTGAGTCCATCGCCCTGATCGCCAAGATTGAGCAGGCTCGTAAAAACGACGGGCATGATGGCCGTCGGTCCCACTCGCTGAAAGCGCGACAGGTCCCGCATCACCTGAATTCCGCTGAAATAGCGATGATCAAGATCCTGCCAGAGCCTTTCCTGCTGCTGCTGCATGCGCGCCGCAAAAGTCGGCGGCGTGGAATTATCCACTTCCAGCAAATTTACCGACGTGAAGTCGCCGACAATGGAATTCGATTGCGGATGCAAGGGCAGCCGATTGAACAAAGTGAGGTTCATCGTGAAGTGCGGGTTTTTGCTCCAGATGGCCAGCACTTCCGCATAGGCCGCCAGCAAAGTGCCGACGGGCGTCGATTGGAATCGGGCGGCCTTTTCTTTCAGCTTCCGCCAGGCCTCCGGGTCCACGCACGCGGAGCGGCGTTTGAATACCGGCCGGGTAATCGAAGCGGGGCTCTTTTCCAACGGCAGCTCCGGCGAGGGCGGCACCGTCGGGATACGCTTGGTCCAGTAATCGCGCGACTCGCGAAATACGCCGGTCTCTTCGAGAGAAGTGAGCGCCTGCAGATAATCCCTGAAGGAAAGCTCGAGGGGCGGGAGACTCGCTTCAGGGTCGCGATAGAGCTGCATCAGTTCCTGAAACACAATTTCGAAGCTGCGCCCGTCGCCGATCAACAAATCGGTGCTGATGTGCAACCGGCTGATCTTTGCGTCCAGCAACGAAACGCAAAACTCGAACAGAGGCCACTGGTCCGACGCGTGGACCTGGTGGGACATCCCGGCCCGGATGGAGTCCAACCGGGCCGCGGCCGTGGCCGCATCCAGCTTGCGCAAATCGTTTACCTTGATTTCATATTTCCGCGGGGAAGGAAGTATTTGCTGGCGGCCCTCCGGCAAAACAATGCAACGCAGCATCTCGTGCCGGTCGATGATTTTTTGCAGGGCGGATTGGAAACGCTCCTTGTCCCAATCGTCCATGTCCACTTCGGCGTAGCCGTGGCAGGAAATATTGCCCAGCTCGATCCCTTCCGACCGGCCGATCAAATATGCTTGCTGGAGATCGGTGAGGGGAAACGGTTCAAAGCGATTCTGCGCATCCGGCTGGACTGCGGGGAGACCGGTATCTTTTTTCGAGGCGGCTTGCCGCTTGGCCAGGGACAAACGCAGAGCGAGCTGCGTCCGCTCTTCCGGGGTAAGGCTGTCTAATTTACTTGCCAGACTCACGGGCTTGTTCTTCCTCAATCCGACGGAGGGGCGATTGGCCCCATTATATTACCAATCAGCTATTATGCAAGCTCTCTGTTCTTAATGACATCGGCCAGCAAGTTCTCCAGCACGCTCGCATCGGCCTGCTCCACGAGCATCTCTTCCAGCCTCTTGGCCTGCTCGCTGAGCACGGGATACTGCACGAACATCTGTAGCGGGAAATCCACGTGGAATTCCTGCTGGCTCTTAAAAGCAATTTTCAGTGCCGCCAGGGAATGGCCGCCTAAACGGAAGAAATTGTCCCGACGGCAGATTCGTTTCAGGCCCAGCGCTTCGGCCCAGGCTTTCGCGAGAACCTGCTCGAACTCGCCGCGCGGCTCCTCGCCGGCTTCCGTGGAAATATTGGACTGGAGTGAAATGGGCGGCAGCGCGTTTCGATCGATTTTTCCATTTGCAGTCAGCGGCAGTCTTTCCAGTTGGATGAAGTGAGTCGGCACCATGTAACTCGGAAGCGCCGCATCGAGAGCGCCGCGCAGCAAGTCCGTGTTCACGGAAGCGCCTGCTTTCGCCACAAAAAAGGCGGCCAGAATCTTGTCCGCGTGAAGGTCCTCGCGCGCCACCACGACGGCCTGCTCGACGCCAGGCTGCTGCTCGAGAGTCGTTTCGATTTCGCCCAGCTCGATTCGGAACCCGCGAATTTTTACCTGAAAATCCGCGCGGCCCATGAACTCCAGATTCCCATCCGGCAGGAAACGCGCCAAGTCTCCGGTGCGATAGAGCCTTCCTTCCTTGCGGAACGGGTCGCTAACAAATCGCTCAGCCGTCAATTCGGGCCGGTTCAGATATCCGCGGACGACCCCATCCCCTCCGATCAGGAGATTTCCGATTCCGCCGGGAGGAACGAGCTGGAGCTGAGAATCCAGAACGTAGACTTGCGTGTTCACAATCGGCTTGCCGATCGGAATGCTGCTTCGCTGTTCCTCGACGCGATACACGGTGGACCAGATAGCCGTTTCGGTCGGCCCATACATGTTGTAAATCTCGCCGGTGAACGATTGGCGAAGCGATGCGATGAGCGAAGCAGGCAGGGCCTCGCCGCCGACTAAGATTTTTTTCAACTTGCCGAGCGCATTGAGGGACGGCGGATCGAAAGTCAGCGCACGCAGCAGGGACGGCGTCAATTGCAAGTGAGTGACGCCATGCCGGAGGATTTGCGCCGGAATTTTGTCCGAGTTTCCTTCCGCATGAATCACGACCTTGAATCCGCGTGTGAGCGTCCAGAGCAGTTCGAGCCCCGAGATGTCGAAGGAGATGCTCGTCACGGCCAGCCAAATGCCGGGGTCGACGCCGATGATCCGGTCCATGCCGGCAAAGAAATTGACCACGTTGCGGTGCTCGACCATTACTCCTTTGGGCTTGCCCGTCGAACCCGAAGTGTAGATGACATAGGCCAGATTATTTTTGTTCGCGGAAGCGGGAACCGCCGCAGGGCTCTGTGCTGCGATCGCATTGGCGTCGCCGTCGAGAGAAATGATGCGCGCAGGAGTGGCCGGCAGGGCCGCGCGAATCTGCTCCGTCGTGAGGATGAAACCCAAATGAGAATCTTCGATCACCAGAGCAATGCGCGCGCTGGGGTAGCTGGGATCAATCGGCACATAGGCCCCGCCCGCCTTCAGTATGCCCAGCATCCCCACCACCATCTCGATCGATCGCTGAACGCAAAGCCCCACGAGCACATCGGGACCGATGCCCAACCTGGTCAGGTGCTGTGCGAGTTGGTTCGCCCGGAAGTTGAGTTCGCCGTAGGTCAGTTCCTGCTCGTCGAACACCAGCGCCACCTGATCCGGCGTCCGCGCGGCTTGCGCTTCAATCAACTGGTGCAGGCAAAGTTCCTTCACGGGAAGTTCGGCGGCCGTGTTATTCCAATCCAACAGCAGTTGCCGCCGTTCGGCGTCAGGCAGCATCGGCAATTCGGAAATGTTCTGCTCCGGATTGGCAGCGCCAGCTTCCAGAAGCCTCGAGTAGTAGCCCGCCAGCCGCCGAATCGTGGCCGGTTCAAATAGATCGGTGCTGTACTCGATCAATCCGTCGAGGCCTTTCTCGTTCTCGGAAAGAATCAGCGTCAAATCGAACTTCGAGGTGCCGGTCTCAAGCTCCCGGTTGCCGGACACTTTGGAAACCTGGGAGACGCCTTCCGAGTTATGGAGAATGAACATCACCTGGAACAGCGGCATGCGGCTCGGATCGCGGTCCGGCGCGAGTTCGGCCACCAGGCTTTCGAACGGAAGATCTGGATGGGCATAGGCGCCCAGGGCGCGTTCCCGCACCTGTTGCACCAGGGACACGAAACTCTGGCGGTCAGTGAATTTCGCGCGCAAGAGCAGGGTGTTCAAAAACAGGCCGATCAGGTTTTCTGTTTCGCTGTGCGTTCTGCCGGAAATCGGCGTCCCTACAACGATGTCGTCCTGGCCGGTGTAGCGGTGCAGCAAAGCCATGAAGGCGGCTTCCAGAACCATGAACAATGTGGCTTGCTGCTCCCGGGACAAAGCTTTCAGCTGGTCCATCAGCTTGCCGGGCACCTGAAAAGTCTCCGTCGCGCCACGGAAGCTCTGCGTGGCTGGACGCGGCTTGTCGGTGGGCAGTTCCAGGATGGAGGGCGCCCCGGCCAATTCTTTCTTCCAGTAGGAAGTCTGGCTCTCCAGGACTTCGCCCTTCAGCCACTCCCGTTGCCAGACGGCAAAATCCGCAAATTGGATGGGCAGATCGGGAAGAGGGGACGGCCGCCCGGCTGAATTAGCCTCATAGAGCTGCCTAAGTTCCTGGTGAACCACTTCCATCGACCATTCATCCGCGAGAATGTGGTGGGTGGTAAGCAGCAGCCGGTGATGGCGAGAAGACAGGTGAACCATGGTCGCGCGGAGCAGCGGGGCCCGCGACAATTCGAATGGCTTTCGTCCCTGCTCGCGCACCACGCGGGTCCATTCCCGGTCGCGTTCCTGTTCCGGAAGAGAACCGAGATCCAGTTCCACGAGCGGAAGGTCCATCTCCGGCAGGATGATCTGCTCGGGTTGTCCGCTGCTGTGGGAGAATTCCGTTCGCAAAATTTCATGGCGGCGGACCAATTCCCGGATGGCTGTGCGCATCGCTCCCGCGTTGTACTCTCCACGGAAATCCACCACATCGTTCATGTTGTAAACAGGGCTGCCGGGGCTGAGATGGTCCAGGAACCAGAGCTGCTCCTGCGCGAAGGAAAGCGGAGCCGGTCCGGACGCCTTGCGGCGCTCGATCCGCTGAACATTTCCCGAACTCTTGGCCGCCGTGATTACCTTGGACAAAGCGGCGATCGTGGGGTTTTGGAACAAGGTCTGGAAAGTAATGTCCACGCCGAACACATCCCGAATGCGCGACACGACGCGAATGGCCAGCAAGGAATGGCCGCCCAAATCGAAAAAATCATCGTGGATCCCGACGGTGTCAACCTTCAACATTTCGGACCAAATCAGGGCCAGGGCTTTCTCGGTCTCGGTTTGTGGCCTGACGAATTCGCCTATCGGCTGTAAATTTTCGTGGGCGGGACGGGGAAACGCCTGGCGATCGATCTTCCCGTTCGCCGTCAGCGGAAACTTTTCCATCAGCACAAATTGAGACGGGACCATGTACTGCGGCAGCCGGTCTTTCAGGAATTTACGCAGGCTGGCAGGTGTCAAAACTTCTTCGTTCACTGGCGGCAGGGAGCGGACATGCCCTTCGCCAGATTCTTGCCGCAAGAGGCGGCCCGCCGCGGACGGCCGTATGGCGTACACGTAGCACAATTCGGTTTTTCTCAGCAGCGGGTCCTGCTCGACAAGAACGTCATAGCCCTGCTTTTCCAGCAGCGTGGTGATGGGCTCCAGGTTTCCCTTTTGGTCTACTTCGATGACCAATTGACGAATCTTGGGCCAGTCCGCGGCGCTGATTCCTTGCAGCACATCCCACTCGCTTTTTTCAACATTGATTTTCAGCAGATCGATGCGTTCCAAACCTTCTTCCGCGATCACGCTGGAAAGGGTTCGGAGCTGAGCGGTTTCTGTCTTGGCATGGAACCGGTCTTCGAGCATCTTCCCGATTTCCGTGGCAATTTCCCCGCTGTTTCCCGCTTCCGACTCTTGATTGAGCGCATACGTCTTGACCACTTCGCGTTCCGTGGCCTCGTCCGCATAGAATCCGGACAACAATGAAAACCCTTCAAAGAAAGTCATCTCCGCGGTCTTGTTTTCGCGGGAGAGACCCATGGGAAGGCATTTCACGCCCGTGCCCCACGCCTCTGCGTTGGCCTCCAAACAGGCATACGCGGCGGGGTTGGGCTCGAAGGAAACGATCCGCAGGTTGCGGGCGAGGCGGCTGGCAAACACGGTGAACATCCCAATGTTGGCGCCCGCATCGACGATGCAGTCGCCGTCTCGAATTGTAATTCCGTGCCGGAGATAAGCTTGAAGAACGAAGATTTCCTTGTAGATGTAGGAGGTCTCGTTCTTGTTTAAATGCGCGACCGGCAAGCCGTCAGGCAAAGTGTAGAGAGCTTTGCAATTCCAAAGAGATTGATTCGCCCGTTTCGGCAAGACGTAAGCAATCAACTCATTGTTGCCGGATTCATCTTCGTACGCCGACACTACTGCGTCCCGCAAGCCGCCGTGCTCGCGCAGTGCCCCTTCGATTTCACCGAGTTCGACGCGGTATCCGCGTATTTTGACCTGATGGTCGATCCGGCCGCAAAACTCGAGGTTCCCATCCGGCAAATGGCGTGCGCGATCACCGGTGCGATACATTCTCGCGCCAGGCTCGGTGCTGAATGGGTCTCGAATGAATCTCTCTGCGGTCAGGTCAGGCCGGTTGAGGTAACCGCGCGCCACGCCACGGCCACCGATGTAAAGCTCGCCAGGCACACCAGCAGGCACCGGCTGCCGCTTCTCATCGAGGATGTAAGCCCTGCTATTCGGGAGAGGTTTCCCCAATGGGAGCTTGCCGGTCGGCGTGCTGGGTAGCTGCGCGCAAACGTGGTACGTCAGCACTCCGACGGTTGTTTCCGTGGGTCCGTAGTGGTTGTAGATCTCGCAGTTTGGCGACTGGCGGCGGAGTCGCTCGATCCAGTCCAGTTGAGACGCTTCACCGCCCACGATCAGGCGGCTTCTGGGAATGACTTGCTCCGGGTTTTTCCCGGTCTGCAATGCCGCCAGATGCGACGGAACTATTTTTAAGACGTCAATCTTCTCTCGCTGGAAGTACTCCGAAAGCATCGCTTGGTTCTCTGCTCTCGCCTGCGAGATGACGTGAAGGCTGCCGCCAGTGATCAACGCCGGAAAAATGACGGTGTTGCCAAGGTCAGCGGCGATAGTTGAAACGGTCGCGTGATTCATGCCGGGGCTGAACTGAAGCCGGTCCGCAACGCCCAAAGCGTAGTTGACGATGTTCCTGTGCTCGATACAAACGCCCTTGGGGCGGCCGGTCGAGCCGCTCGTATAAATCACATGGGCTAGGTTTTCAGGGCGCACGCGAGCATTACTTCGCGCTGGTTTTTTCGAGGAGTTCCAATCGACGGTGTCCAGGCAAACGGCCCGAGCGGCGCCGGCTGGCAGGCTTGCCAGGAGGCTGGTTTGCGTCAGCAGCACCTTGACATTCGCATCCGCGAGCATGAAGGTGATCCGCTCTTGAGGAAACGCGGTATCCATCGGCACGTAAGCCCCGCCTGCTTTCAGGATGCCCAGAAGGCCCACAACCATGTCGGCGGAGCGTTCCACAAAAAGCCCAACCAGCACATCCGGTCCAACCCCCAACCCTCTCAGGTCGTGCGCGAGTAGGCTCGCGCGACGGTCGAGTTCGCGGTAAGTCAACTTCTGGTCTTCGAACACCAATGCCGTCTGATCGGGGGTTTTCCCGGCCTGCGCCTCAAACAAATCGACGATGGTCTTGTCAGCGGGGTAGGTTACGGAGGTGTTGTTAAAGTCGATGACGAGAGATTGATACTCGCGCTCCGTCAGAAGAGTACCGGAAGGCGGTATGTTGATGTTCTCGTTTTCGATCTCTGTGCTCATGCTATTTGCCGTGCCGGGCAACGCGGAGAAGGAACTGTGTCAGGCGCCGGGACATCCCTCGAGGCTCGAAGTGCGATCGCGTCTCCAGATAAATCTCGGTCATTCCTCTTAAAATGAGAATACACCGAACAGTCGAAGAGCAATTCACCTTCCGTTGGGAGCGCGGAAGGACGGAATTAAGTCTTTATTTTCAATCACATCCGATGAATTTTCAATCCAACAAGAGAGGTCTTCGGAGCGCCAAGGAAGTAAAGGGCAAACTTTTGCCCTTAAGTACCACGAATTTCTCACTTGTGGATAATTGTCGCTCGGGTGAAGAGTGAAGTGCTTAGCGGTCAGATACAAACATGCTGATTCGCCGTTGTCTGCCGCGTTCCGTTAACTGTCAATTCTCTGAAAAAGGCGGTCAGTTCAAACCGCTCTGCGTCAGCTTCACGGCCGCGTTGGTACTCAGATTGCCGAAATAGATGCTGGAGGCTTGCGCCGAGCCGCTGGTATTGTCCACAACCATTCCACTCGTTCCACCCGTCTCGGTTGTGGTCGCGCCAGAGATCCCCGAAGGCGGGAAACTGTTCGGGAACAAGTTGATGAAAATGTTCATGTTATATTCAATGAAGTTCGGCGACGCAGCTGTCAGCCCGCTGACGAAGACTTGATCGCTGCTCCCATTCAAAAATTCGGTGAGAGGCGAGAAATCTACAGGAGAGGAACCACCGATTTGAATTTCATCCGAGGGGTTAATAGCGTTATTCATGATGTGACCGGCGCTGAACGTGGCGCCGTAAAGCTCGATGTTAGTGCCGCCGCTGCTTAACGCCCACTCGTAAAGCAGCCAATGGGTGGGATTGACGCTGGAAAAATAACCGCTGTTAAACGCTGGAGAATGAAGATTGTGGGATCCACCCGCACCCAGTGGCAACGTTACCACCCCACTCAGGTCTGTCGTTTTGGCTTGGACCATAACGGAGGTTCCTCCGGCGGAGGCACCGCTCACGGCATAAAGGAATCCGTTAACTGCGTCTATCATCAGCGGATCTACAATTCCTCCCGTCGCTGCGCCATTCCCCACGGTCACCGCGGTTCCGAGTGAGGCTCCAGTTGAGTCAAACCCATAAACGTTGCCGTCCGCGCACCCGACAAGAACGTGTCCTGTGCCACCGTCGATTACGGCGCCGGTCAGCTTCCCGGTACAAGATCCTCCGATGGTGAGCGCGCCAGACGATCCCCAAGTAGGATCCAGGCTCGGTGCCGGAGTCCCCCCACCTGTGCAGGCCGAGGTTGTGCAAAAGACATTGATGACGCGGAAGAGCACGCCGCTGTCGTTGCCGATGTAAGCGACGTCATTGGTGTAGTCAACGAAGGGCGAAGAGAGCGTGTCGTCGGCTGACCCCAAAGCCAGGTCCGTTACAGTTCCGGTTCCCGCAACCGGAGCGAGCGCGGCAAAACCGCTGGTGATCGATACCGGCTTTAAAACGTTTTGTGCACTGGGAGTGGTAATGTCCACTCCATCGCCAGCCTTCCAGGCCAGAACGTGAAAATGAGCCACGCCCGATCCTGATTCGACAAAAGCGACTTTGGTTCCGTCCAGCGAAAGAGTTGGAGACGTTGCAACTTTACCTCCCGCCGCGGTGATGTTGTATGACCAGAATGTTGTCGCCGCTATCCCGCTATCGCCTGGCGGAGGGACCGCGCGATTGCAGATGCCGTTGGACGGGGTCGTCCCGCTATAAAGATTATCGAAAGCCACGATGTTCGGCTGAGTTGCGCTGCCGGCTACGTTTACGGGGAACACAGCGTAATCGGGAATGGCGGGCGATACCGCTGTACAGGTCGGCGCGGCGTTAACGTCGAACGTAAATTTTGCGGGGTACATGGTCGGCGCCACTCCACCAATTCCCAGATTGATACTCCAGTCACGGTTGACGTCGCTTTGTACAGGGAGGAAGTGTCGAGGACCCCTTACCCGGAGAAAATCCTGGCGTTCGGCCGCCTGCCAGCTGAGGATCGCCCGGGGATCGTGCTGAACGGCGACCAGGGCATTGATCTCGCCAACGCGCGGATAAAGCGTGTGGCTGGTGCTCCAATCCATCACTATGCCGTTGGAATGCTCCGTTGGCGTAGCCGCTGGCTGTGCCGCTGCCTGCTGCCCCGAGAGATCTGTGGTCAGCAATTGGCCGCTGGAGCTACAGCCAAAAAGGCCAAGCACGCACAGACCACACAACGCCAGGTGGGACGCAGAAAGGGTTTTTCGCACGATGGTTCTCCATTCGATTCAGTACAGTCTTCGGCCAATGGCCATATTACTTGCCGGATTTTATCAAGTGCCGCGCCATTGTTTCTCCCCACGTTGGGGCAAGCTTCGTCAAATGTAATAACTATTTGTATAATACGGTAAATACGAGAGGGAAGCTATTTGCGGGCAACACAACGAGATAGGAAGGCCGGCGAGCGGCAAGACTAAACCCTGGTCTCGGCGTAACCCACCGGGAGTGGTATCATCCGGCCGTGGATGTCCGTCAGCGGGAATGACGCTAAGGCACGGACTCACACCCCTTTCGCCTGGCCATAGCTGGCATCATGATCCATCCAGGCGTCAACAGTAAGGAGATGAATTCAATGAGACGCTTCTTCACATGCACATTCGCTGCCGGTCTCTTGTTGGGCGCGGGCTTGCTTGCTCTATCGAGCGGGCCGCTCGCCGCTGCCGACGAAACGTCCGCTTTCCGCCAGGCGGACAAAAGTTTAGCCGACGCCCTCGCCAAGGGAGACGCGAAGGCGGTCGCCCCTCTCCTGGATGATCGCTTCCAGTGGGTCGAGGCGAACGGCAAAATCCACACGAAGGCGCAAGTCCTCGAGGACCTGGCCCAGTTCGCCGCCGACAACGAAGGCGCTATCGATGCGCGAACTGTGGACTTTCTCGGCCAGGTCGAGCGCGTGCTCGGGATTCACCACAACCAGCGCTTTGCCCATCTCTGGGTGAAGAACCCCGCGGGCTGGCAGGCATTCGTCTTTCTGAACATCCCCATTCCAGCCGAGAGGCCCGATTACACGGCGGTTCCGGCTCCTCCCACCGAGGCGGACAAGCTCTGCGAAAATCCCTGCAAGACGCTGCCCTACAAGCCTGAGAATCCGGTGGAAGAAGCAGCTCTGGCAACGTGGTTTCATTTGAAAAACGACGAATGGCATCCGAACCCGGAAGATTGGGCCGCCCATGCCGACGAGAATCACGAGACCATCACGCCGCGCAGTGACATGCCCAAATTGCAGCATGTCGTAGAAATAGCCGAGCAGCGCAAGCTCTACGGAGAGAACGGCGGCTCCGGCGGCTCCGCGGTGCAGTCCATGCGCATGTTTGAATTCGGCAACGTGGTGATCATGCAGACATTTCAGGGGCGAAATCCCAACGCGAAACCCACTAGCTGGAATCTGCGCGTGTTTTTGAACCGCGGAGACGGCTGGAAAATCGCCCTGAGCGCGCAAACGAATATTACGTAGCAGTTTGGGTCTAAGTGGCACAGGCTTCAGCCTGTGGGTTTTGGGCCTGCAAGGACTAACCCCCACAGGCTGAAGCCTGCGCCACTAAACCCACCTTGCCTCGATGGCTGTGGCACGAAAGACAGGGTTTGCTCATCAGTTGAAGCGAACCGTTCATGAAAGTGATTCGACCCTATCCAAGTCTCAGAGCAAGCGCTGCGGCTGCCCTCGCCCTCGGCTTCAGTCTTTCTGCAGCGGGATTATTCCCGTCGCGCCCCGCATCTTTGCGGGCGCAGGAGCAAAAAGTCGTCTGGAGCAATCAGGAAAAACCAATCGCGGACCGGATCGGCGGTCTTCGCTCGCTGCCAGACGACGTCAGGGGGCAGGCGACAAAAAAACTGGCGATCGAGATTCGGCAGCTGCCCATGACCGCGAATAAATTGCGTCTGGCGAACAGCCTTGCAATGCTTTCCACGGAGGGAGACTTCGGCCACGACATGTTGCAGGAGGTAGCGACAACCTTGGCCGCCGCGCTGCGCGAACAGCCGCTTCCGGCAAAGAATGGCCGGCCTCCCCAGCCCTACGTCGAACTCGCCGAACTCGTGCGCTACGAGCACGTGCAAGCGACGCTCGACGACCCGCAATACGCCGCGGCAGTCGCCAAAATTGAAGCGGACAATGAGCGCCGCCAGCAAGCGGACTTCACGCTGACGGAACTGGGCGGAAAGACATGGACCCTGAAAGAGCAGCGTGGCAAGGTCGTGGTGTTGAACTTCTGGGCCACCTGGTGCCCGCCCTGCCGCAAGGAAATGCCCGACCTCGAAACGCTCTATCAGCAATTCAAGGATCAGGGCCTGGTGATCCTGGCCATCTCAGACGAAGAGGCAGGCAAAGTGCAGCCTTTTATCGCACAGCAAAAGGTCACCTATCCCGTCCTGCTCGATCCCGGACGAAAGGTGAACGAACTCTTCCAGATCGAAGGAATTCCCAAAACTTTCGTTTACGATCGCAACGGAAAACTGGTCGCCCAGTCGATCGACATGCGAACGCGAAGACAGTTTCTGGAGATGCTGGCGCAGGCAGGATTGAAGTAACGCCCAGCTTTTCGCTGCTGTTTCGATATTATTTCTTCAAGGCCGGCTCATTGAGATTTTATGGCCGGTTCCGCTTGGCAGGATAATGTCTCCGGTCATTTGCTTGCCATCGGCGGAAAGTTTCCCAAGAAAATTCACTTGATCGGAGGTAAGGCCTGTGACGATTCCACCGGCGGCTACCGCTACGTTCCGAAATTGCAGGTTCATGGATACGGAGGGGTCGGCCACCGTCAGCAAGCCATTGGAAGACTCGGAAAACGAAAATGCCGCGGGCAATGTACGCCCATCCGCCAGGGTGATGGTGCCCTTCCAATCGCCCACGATGGATTGGGATGATCCTGATTCCACCGCGGCCTCGGCGGTTTTGGTCCCTTTGGCGCCTACTTTCTTTTCGAACTCATCGAACTTCACCCGGGTGTCTTCGCAGATGTACTCCATGATGTTCCAGCCGGGCTTCAAGATATATTTTCGCTGGGTCTTCAGGACGGTCGTGTAGGCCTGCGGGTCCTCGAGGGTGATGTCGATCAGCAAAGTGTCATGATCCACTCGGTGCATGCGTTCCACAATGTGCAACGCTTCGGAATGCGGGTGGCCTGCAACGTCCAGCCAGGTCTTATCGTTGAAGCCGGTGGAATCGACTACCAGTGTGTCTCCTTCCCATTTGCCGGTGGAGTCGCCCATCCACGTCGGGTTGGCATCTTTCGGATGTTCCCTGCCGTCCGTGAAAATCTGGCGCACGAAGTGGCCGTATTCGAAGTACATGATCGTGCGGCCCGGGACTTGAAGAAATTCCACCGGATAGGCGTGGGTGTAGACGTTCGGCACGCCTGGGGGAAGGCACTCGGAATTCGGGTCATTGGAGTTGAGCGCCGTGTATTCGCCGCCGATCGGATGGTTGCCTTTGAACTTCTCCTGGCCCCAGGCGGTGAGAGGAAGGGCGTTCAAGTGCTGGCCTTGCGCGTCGGTCCAGATGAAGTTGAAAGTGTTTACCGAGGACGGATACCAGACTCCAGTCAAATCCCCGGTATGCGCCGCCTTCTGGCTCGCTTTTTGAGTTTGCGCCAGCAGGACAGACGAAAACGCAAGCAGCGCCACGCATCCAATCAAAATGATTCTTAGCGCTCTCATTTGGAGGAATCCGGCGGCAGCACGGTTCCCGGGAGTTCGTGGCCATCTGGGAAGACCAGCTTTTTCACCTGCAACCCTTTTTCGCCGTTCTTGGCGGGCGCGCCGATGATGGTGACCTGGTCGCCGGGCTTGAGGGTGCTCCTGCTCCAGCCTCTCCTCGACAGAAGATTCGGGCTCGGGAGTTCGCCCTCCCATTCGCTGGTCTTGCCGGCATCGTCTTTCACGGTGAACGTGAGCAACGTGTGGGGATTGACGAACTGGAGCTCTTTCACCGTTCCGCTCAGGGACACGATTTTCGTCATGTCATATTCCGAAGCGCCGTGATGCGCCAAGACAGGGATCGAGATCAGCAGAAAGCCAATCGTCAATGCAACGCGCATGATTCGATCATTTTTCATGCAACCTCCGGGATGGAATCTCGCTGAGGCCTCTATCATCCAGGTATGGCAGAAATCACCGACGTTGACAGTTTATCAATAGCATTCACTGTTCGCCAGATTTAGCACATGCATATCGCGACTAAAGCCACAGTGTCAATCCTTTTTCGCCTCCAGCACATCTTCTGGCGCTGAAAGCGCCGCAGGATTCAAGCCCAGGGCAACGCCCTGGGTTTCGGAATCCATCGATTGTGTTGCGCCCTGAAGGGGCGCAGGGAATCCTTCCGCCCTTTCAGGGCGGACCATAAATCCCGGGCACCATACCCGGGGCGTTGCCCCGGGCTGACATCCTCCGCGCCGTTGGCGCGACAACGCGGCCGAGTTTTCATCGGTTTGTTGACTTGGAGAATTGCGGCCTGTCGGTGGAGGAATTTCGCCGCAGCGAATGAAAACGTGAATGAAAACGTAACGGCGCGAACTCCCCGTTGAGAAAGAGTTCGCGCCGTTCTGTCTGTATGGATTCCTTTTTGAACTGTTACCGGTGGCCCATCGCAGCTGGGTGCATCCGACGCGCCAGTTGTTCCATCCGGGACGGCTGTGGCTGTGCCAAGGGACGCACAACTCCGTTGCCGCTCGAGACGTGGTCGCTGATCGCGGCCAGGCGCTTCAGAATCGATTGCCACTGTTCCCAGTCGAGCTGCCTTAGGAACGGCCGCAGCCCCTGAATGAATGGATCTTCCAGGAGAGCTTCGCCGTTCGTTTCCGGGACGAAGAAGCGGTTCAATCCGACGCCAAGTGCTTCGGAAATCTTCTCGAGCGTTCCGAGGCTGGGCGTCATCTGTCCGCTTTCGATCCGGGACAGGTACGACCGGGATACGCGCGAGCGCGCCTGGAGTTGGCTTTGCGTCATCCCGCGCGATTCGCGCAACTGCCGGATGCGTTGACCAATATTCTCCACCGTCTCGCGGTTCGGCCATTTCTCGAAGAGTTGCCGGTCGTCGCCTGGAAGCTCCTGCGGCTCGGGGGGAGGAATTAGAAATTCCACCTTGGGCGGCAGCAAGCGCAGACACCGGCGGCAATTCCCCGTGCGGGTGCGATACTGCACGAGCCCGCAGGTCTTGCAACGGATTACTTCGCGGTCCAGGTCGATATCCACAGCAACCTTATTTCCGTTAGTTCCGTTTATTGCATTCGTACTATTTTGTTCCGACACCGGTGCTCCTCGCAGACTATTCCGGCATGCGGATGAGAGGGACTTCGTACGGGGGGAAGGCAGCAGCTGGCGCGAACGACATCATGGGGGTATCCGCTTCCGGTGTCAAGTAGTTTTTCCATTCTGATGTTCAAATCGGTCAAATCGGTAAATGCATTAGTTCTTTCGTGCCTATCCGTTTAGCTCCACTCGGTACAACTGATTGTATGTGGTGGGTTGCTGCTGGCTACCCAGTCCGAGAAGCGTCTGGAAGGCGGCCATCGGTGTTCGCCTGCGATTAAACCGAAAAACGAACTCGTCCAGGTAGGCTTGAAGATGGGCGTGGCCGACGCCGTGATGGGTGCCACGAAGCCAGGTCTTGAGGTTCCCAAAGACACGATGGATGCGCGGCAGAATCTGGGTCGACCTTCGACGGTCGCCCTGCGTGTGCGGTCGGTGCCGGTACCCCAGCTTCGGGAGGGGGTCGTAGCCTCCCCAGCCGTCAGTGACTACAATCGCTCCCGCAGCCACGTTCGTTCTCACGAAGCCGGTCAGAGACCGGGCCGAGACGTTGGGAACCACTTGGAGGCGTACCCTTCCGGAAGCTTCGCCCCTGACCTCTACCGCGCCCACAACGATCGCCTTGTCAAGGACGTGGCGCCCCCCACGTAGGCCCACTTCTCGCCCGCCGATGTAGGTCTCATCCACCTCGACCTTGTCCTTGAGAGGCTCCCGATCCGGGTGCACCATGGCGCGACGAAGCTTCTGCAGCATGGCCCAGGCCGTCTCGTATCGGCGGAGTCCCAACTGCCGCTGGAGTTGGAGCGCTGAGAAGCCCGGGGTCTGAGTCGAGACCAGGTAGGCGGCCCAGAACCACTGTGTCAGCGGGACTCTGGTTCGGTGGAGCACGGTCCCCGCCGTGACCGAGGTGTCGTGCCTGCACGCTCGACACCGCCACAAGAGACGGGTTGGTAGTTCGAGGGCCTCGCCCTGCTGGCACCGTGGACACTGGAAGCCCTCGGGCCATCGGCTCCGCGCAAGGTACTGGCGACAGGCGGCCTCATCGTTAAAGAGCCTTCTAAACTCGTGCAATGACCGAGGATACTCCGGGCGCATCGCACCCGACACTATCCCTTGGGGCCTGTGGAGTCAACCGGATAGGCACAAGTTCTTTTATTTAGAGCACACTGGGCTTTGGAAGATAACAGCCCGGCACAAACAGTGGGGTTGCGGTATCCTTGCCGGGGTCAGTAGGATAGCCACCCGCTGCGGTGACGCTGTCCCTGCTGGATAAACGGTGACGCAGACGGCGAACATTCGTCGAACATTTCATGCCTCGGGAGAAAGCCATGCCAACCAGAAATGACGCCTGGGCACTACTATGCGAATACACGCAAAACGAAAACTTGCGCAAACACGCTCTGGCGGTCGAGGCCTGCGTGCGCGCCTACGCGCGAAAGTCCGGCGCCGATGAAGATTTGTGGGGCCTCACCGCGCTGCTGCACGACTTCGACTACGAGCGCTGGCCCAATGACGCGCACAGCCCCACGGAAGAGCATCCCGGGGGCGGATCGGCGATCCTGCGCGAGCGCGGCTATCCGGAAGAAATGATTCGCGCCATCGTTTCGCACGCCGAGTATTGCAACGTTCCACGCGAGACTCCGCTGGAACACACACTGTTTGCGTGCGACGAACTCGCCGGCTTCCTCACCGCGTGCGCCCTGGTCAAACCGGGCAAGAGCATCTTCGAGGTCGAGCCCGATTCCGTGAAACGCAAACTCAAGGACAAAGCCTTCGCGCGCGGCGTAAACCGCGACGACGTGCGCAAAGGCGCGGAAGAACTGGCCGTCCCCATCGAGGAACACATCGCCTTCTGTATAGCCGCCATGCGCGAGGTTGCGGACACTCTAGGTTTGCGCGGCAATCAAGCGGCCAGCGCCTAAGTGGCGCGGGCTTCAGCCTGTGGGGTTTCGTCCGTGCCAGGTCCAAAACCCAGAGGCAGAAGCCTGTGCTACCATTAGCGTGCAAAGGAAAACATGCAGATTTTCCCCATTACGCGGCGGAAGACGTACGGCGTCAAGGTCGGCCAATACCAGGTTGGCGGCGGCGCGCCGGTAGTCGTCCAGTCGATGACCAACACGGATACGGCGGATATTGCCGGCACTGTGGCGCAGTGCAAGGAGCTGGCCGACGCCGGCTCGGAGCTCGTGCGCATCACGGTGAACATGCCGGAATCGGCGGCGGCGGTCGCGGAAATTGTGACGCGGCTGCGCGATCTGGGATGCACGGCGCCGATCATCGGCGATTTTCATTACAACGGGCACGTCCTGCTGACCAAATATCCCGATTGCGCGCGGGCCCTCGACAAGTACCGCATCAATCCCGGCAACGTGGGCGCGGGAGCGCGGCGCGACGAGCAGTTTTCCACCATCTGCAAGGTCGCCGTGGACAATGGAAAACCGGTGCGCATCGGCGTTAACGGCGGCTCGCTCAATCAAGAGCTGGTGATGCGCAAGATGCAGGAGAACACCGACCGCGACCTCGGCCTCGATTCCGAAGAGATCATCAACAACTGCATGGTGCAGTCCGCGATTGAATCGACCGAGCTCGCGCTCGAGTGCGGCCTGCGCCACGACCAGATCATTATTTCCTGCAAAGTCTCCAAGCCGCAAAATCTCATCAAGGTGTACCGCGACCTCTCGCGCAAGACCGAGCAGCCGCTGCACCTCGGGCTCACCGAAGCGGGCATGGGCACGAAAGGCGTCGTGTGGTCCTCGGCCGCGCTGGGAATTTTGTTGCAGGAAGGCATCGGCGACACGATTCGCATTTCGCTCACGCCGCGGCCCGGCGGAGACCGCCGCGAGGAAGTGTACGCCGCGTGCGAATTGCTGCAGTCGCTCGGGCTGCGCTCGTTTGCGCCGAGCGTGACGGCCTGCCCGGGCTGCGGCCGTACCACCAGCACCACGTTCCAGGAACTCGCTGAGCGCATTCAGGATTACATCCGCGAAAGCATGCCGCAGTGGAAGCAGCAATACGAGGGCGTCGAGGAGATGACGCTCGCCGTGATGGGCTGCATCGTCAACGGCCCCGGCGAATCCAAAGCCGCCAACATCGGCATCAGCCTCCCCGGCACCGGCGAAGAGCCCAGCTGCCCGGTCTACATCGACGGCAAAAAAACAGTCACCCTGCACGGCAATTACGACGAACTTTCCGCCGCGTTCCGCAAATTGGTCGACGATTACATTCGTGCCAAATATCCGCGGCGCACCGCCCCAACAGCCACGGCATCCACTGCGCGTCCTTAGTGTATGGAAACCTTCGCGCCGGGCAGAAGGTTGACACGTTTTCCTTCCAGATCCATACTTCACGCAATATTGACCCGATGTTTTTCGCTTACGCGCCGGTAAGCTCAGCTCCAAGCGCCGCCTGAAGGGTAATGAAGGGAGTTCCTTGGTGACCCATACTTCGGCCCGCAAAGCGCCGTTCGCTCTCGCCTTGATTTCCCTCCTTGTCCTGGCAGCCCCGTCCTTGTGCGATCCGGGGGATGAATGGGACAAATCCATGAAAGCGGGCCGAAAAGCCTACGCGGACGGTATGACGGAAAAGTATATTCGTTTATGGGGGGACCCACGCCCGTACCCTCAGTTTGAGAAAGCGGAGGCCGAGTTTCTGGCCGCGCTGGCGCAAGCTCAAACGTTTCCGGCCGGAGACTTGCGGAAGGCAGCGACATTGAGTGAACTTGCGGGTGCATACATGGAAGAGGGCAAATTCGGGGAGGCGGAAGACCGAGCGAATCAATCCGTCGCCATTATGGAAGCAGCCCTGCAGAACGACGATCCCCGGTTGGGTTTAGCCCTGGTTGGCGTGGCCATGATTTATGCCTCGGATGCTAAAACCGAAGAAGCTGCGCCGAACTGGAATCGAGGCCTCGCCATCTTGCAGAAGGCGGGGGGAATCGATCCCGAATCGGTGAAGAAACTGAATTTCGTGGCAAGCAACCTGGACATGAGCGGCAAACGCCAAGGCGCGGAACAAATTTACCGGTTCATTGTGGATCTCAGGGAATCCACGGGCGTATCGGATAACGATTTGAGGACGGCGCTGCTGCCTCTGGCGCGGGTTCAACGAGGTGGGGACGCCGAGCAGGACTATACCCGCATCCTGGAAATCGACAAAAAACTCAGCGCACTGGACGACAGAGCCAAAATTGGCGACATGGAATCGCTCGCCAAGCTCTACGTGGCTGAGGGGAAATATGCAGCGGCATGGCCGCTTTTTCAGCGCGTTCTGGAAATCAGGCAAAAGGCGGACCCGTCCCCCGAATCCAAAATTCCGAAATCGTTCGACGCGATCTCTCTGACGCGCCTCAACAGGGAACTGGCGCAAGCTTACCTGGGAGCGGGCAAGGATCCCGAGGCCGAGGAACTTTTCGAACAGATTATTTCCATGGAAGATACCACGCGCACGACGAATGGGGCGCTCAACGGTATGTTCCTGGCCGACGATTTGCTGGATTTGTCCAGAGTGTATCGCGACGAACACCGCTATGACGAAGCCCTGGACACCGTCAAGAAATGTCAAATTGTCGATCAAGAGATTGCGAAACCTCCGAAAGTGATCTCAAAGAACGCCGCGTCGGCGGGGCCGGACCGGGCCGTTTGGTTCTGGTTGAGCGACATTGAACTCGCGGAAATTTATCGCGAAAAAGGCGATAACGCGGCGGCGGAGCCAGTCTTCGAGCGGTCTCTGGAAATGACGAATACGATGAGGCTGGCTCCGGGACATCCCAAGCTCGCCCAAATGTTGGACAATTACGCCACCTTGCTTCGAGACGAGGGTAAGTATGACCAGGCCGAATCCTTTTACAAGCGCTCGCTGGACACCTGGGCGAAGACCCAGTATCCGGACCATCCATACGTAGCCGTGACCCTCACGAACTATTCCGCGCTTTTGCGAAAATTGGACCGGCCTGCCGAAGCCGAACCCCTGGAAGCGCGTGCCGCCTCCATTCGCGCAAAGATCAGTGCCACGATCCCGGTCAATTGAAGGCGCTCCGGTTTGCCGCCCAAATGACGATCTGCCTTGGTCATTCCGCGAACCGCTTGGCGTAATGTCTGCTCATGTCTCCGCCCGCCGACTCTGTGCCCCTTAAGACTATTGGGTTTCATTTTTCGCTTGAGCCAGCCTGGGTGTACACTGAATTTGTCCCCGCCGAGGAGGACTCATGCGGAACTACTCTTTCCCGATCGCGGCGGCTCTGGCTTTGCTCATTGCGTGTTCTTCGCAGGCGGCAGAGAAACCTCGCCCCGCGCAAGGCAATCAAAATCAGCCGAAAAAAGTCTGGACCAATGAGGACATGGACCAGCTGCGCGCGCGCGGCCTGATCTCCATCGTGGGCCAGGAAGTGACAGTGGTAACGACGCGGGCGCCCGCAGCGCCGGCCGAAACCACGTTTCCAGTTTATGCAACCAGGCTCGACGATCCCGCCTGGTATGCCGATCAGGCCGCCAATCTTCAGGCCGAGCTGGACAAGCGCCAAGCGGCGTTGCAGCAGCAGCAAACAGCGATCGCCCAATCGACCGACCGGATTACCGATCCAGGCATCGCACTGGACAAGAACGGCCCGGGCATGACTCTGGCCGAGGGCCTCGCGAACCTGCAAGCGCAGGTGCAGGAAGTCCAAAACCAGCTCGATGATCTCGCCGATCTTGCCCGGCAACACGATATTCCACCGGGTTTGCTGCGCGGCTGAGTTTCAGGACGGCGTAAGGCTTGACGAAGCTTGGCAATTTTCGAAAGGCGAAACCCGACAGGCTGAAGCCCGTCCTACCAAAAACGCCAGGTCAATTTTGCGTAGGCGCTGCGTCTGATCAGGGACGAATTGACAAGCGTCAATGCATCCATCGATTCCAAGTGATGGTCCCGCAGCAAATTCTGCCCCACCACGCTGAAATCCGCGCGTTCCGCGAATTTCCATCTCAGTTGTGTATCAATTCGCGTATAGGACGGCACACCCTGAATCGGCAGGGCGCCGACGAAATAAGCGCTGGCGTCCCATGAGAAACCGTGCGATAGGTCCACGTGAGACCGCAGTTGGGCCTGATGTTGGGGGCTCGAACCCTGGTATTCCGCGACGGACGATGTGTCCTGACTCGACGGATTGGTATGCAGATGCATTTCCAAGAATGCGTAGCCTGGGCTCAGCGTCCAGCGATCCGTCAATTTTAGATTCGCGGAGAGTTCGCCGCCCTCCGTTGTGCCGTACATTAGGTTCCCGAACGTAATTGGCATGACAAAACGAGCGGGAGGAGGGCTTGCCTCCAGGACTTCCGGACCCGGCTCCAAACTTTCCAGATGGTCGTAGTGATTGAAAAAGGTCGACACATCGATTGAAAGCCGCTTGTTGGGTTGCGCTCGAAAACCCGCCTCATATGCCACGACGTGCTCGGGCTGGAATTGGGGGTTGCCGAATATTATAACTTCCACGGGCGTGTTCGTACCCGCAGGATCCGGGAACACGGTCAGCGGTGCAATGAGATCAGTGTCTCTTCGGGCCGGGCTTCGCTCCGCGCGTGAAATCGCGGACCAGAAAGTCACCCAGTTGGAGGGAGTCCACGCCAGGCGGACGCTCGGTTCGAGTTCGTATCCGCTAAAATAGCTGTTTTCAACTTTGGTCCCGGCTGTCAAGAATACTCGGTCGGGTTTCAGCGCGATTGTATCTTGCACAAAAAATGTGAAGAGTTGGAGCGCGGTATCGGGCGGGTTGAAAGCCTGATCGATCGTGCCGAGCGTATTGTCCCAGGTGCGGCGATATCCAGCGCCCCAGATTACGTCCTGGCGCGATCCCCAAGCCCAATGATGATTGAAATCGAAATCAACGGTATTCCGGAGTTCGCGCAAGGAAGGACCCGTCCGTTCATAGTTGTCAAAGTAGAACTGAAAGGTCGTGTCCGAACGGCTGGAAAAGGAGTGGTTCCATCGGCCCAGAATGTTACCCCCCGAGAGCTGAGTGTCCACGTTCAAATTGCCTACCAGGGGCGGGGCGATCGAATAAACATGTATGATCGTGGCGCCTTCCTGGCCCGTATAGAGGTCTCCTTGAACCGTGAGCGAATCGCTTGAGGAAATCTTGCTATCCGCCCGGAAGCCGCTATGCAAAAGATTCCAATTATCTTGCCCGGAACCGCCGCTCAAAGCGGGCAAGGAGCCGTAGTTGAAATAATTCGCGAAGATGCGGTAGTTTGTTTTTTCCTTGATGGCGCCCCCATATTCCACTGAGCTTTGCGCCTGTCCCTCTGTGCCTCCGCCGGCCGTGACTAGGCCGCCCTTGGTTTCTTCGGCTCTCCTCGTCACAATATTGATCACTCCGTTCACGGCGTTGGCCCCCCAAATCGTCGCGCCCGGCCCGCGAATCACTTCAATCCGGTCGATGTCTTCGAGGGGCACAACCTGCGTGTCCCAGTTCACTCCTCCCAGGAGCGGGGTATACACGGCGCGTCCATCGATCAGCACCAGTAATTTATTAGTAAACTGCTGGTTGAAACCGCGCGCCGAAACGGCCCAGCTATTGGCGTTGATTTGCGAGACGTTCCAGCCCGGGCACCATGCGCAGCAAGTCCGGAATATTGGCCGCGCCCGAACGACGGATGTCCTCCTGAGTGATCACGAAAATTGCCGCCGCTGCCTGCGACATCTTCTGTTCTTTCTTGGAAACCGAAGTCACCTCGATATTCATCAGGTCTTCGATGGGGACCTCGGAGAGGTCGCGCTGCCCTACCGGCTGTGCCGCGGGCTGTGAGGTGGGTTGTGAAGATTGTCCGAACGCAATGCCGGAAAGAAGGGCAAAGCTGAGAACAAATAAGCCGCCAATCTGTCTCGCTAAAGTCCGCGAGCCGATTGCAAGCATGCTCCTGGACACATTCCCCTCCAAGAATCCAGCGAGCATGTTGCAGACCATCCCTAGCGCAGCGGCAATCTCTTAACTCACTCATACTAAAAAGCTTGCACTACGTGAAATGAGTTTAGGATTCCGAGAACTGGTCGGGGATGTTGTTGCGTTCCAAGCTGGCGCTTGTAGGCTCACTCGAAACCCAAAATGGGAAACGCGCGGCGATCCCTCAAGAATTCAAGGCGGAACCTCTCGCCTTTCGCATGGGCTAACTTTGCCCCGGTTTTTTGGCGGGTGGATTTGTTAGAGGAGCAGCTGCTGACTCGGCAGGCGGGCTTCCGGGCAGGCTTTTTCCTCCATTTCCTCCGAGGTATCGCATCGCGGTGGCGGCTAGGCCATCGAGTGGTCCACCTCCATTCGATCCGCTGGTCACGAGAATGTCCGGGACAAATTTCGTGCTTCCATCGGCGAGCGCGGTGATGACGTTGACCAGCGCCGTTGCGTTTGAGCCGAGCGCGCGAACTTGCGCCTCGTAGCCGCGAGCCCTAGCCAGGCCCACCGCCTCTACCTCGGCGCCCTTCGCCGTACCGGTCTGGCGAATAAATTCCGCCTCGCCTCGCGCTTCTTCGGTTCGCGCATTCGCATTGTTGGTCTTGATGTCCACGCCCACTTTTGATTTGGCGAGGTCGGCCTGCATTTCCGCAGTTCCCTTCGCGTTCTCCATGGCGATGCGTTCTTCCTGGGAGGCGCGCTGCTTGCGATAGGTTTCAATTTCCTGGTTGGCGATTTCCCGCTGGGTCAGAACCTTGACGAGGTCCTGGGGCAGGATGACGTCCTGGATGTAGACTCCTCGCGTCTCGACGCGGTATTGATCCAGCTGCTCCTTGATGTGCTTGAACGCCTCTTCCTGCACTTGCTGGCGCGTTTCGATGAAGCGAATGGCGGGCATGCTCTGCAACTTGTCGCGGAAATGATTGCCCACCGCCGCCTGTAAAACTTCGTTCACCAGATTCATCATGGTCCCGACCATGGAAATCACGCGCGGCGCGTTGGTGTCCGGCACGTGAATCTGCACCTGCAGGTCGATGGCGAAAACGAAGCCTTCGTTGCTCTTCGCGACGATCTGCTTCAGCTGCGCGTCGAGATTGTGAGCCGCCGATACTTCGTCGGCCCAATTCAAAGTGAGAATCGAAGTGGGAACAATTTCCGCCTGGTAGCAGCGCGGGTTGAGCGGATATTTTCCAGTTCTCAGCGCTTCCTGCCAGATGCCGCGGTGCCCCGGCCGAACCAAGGTTCCGAATTTGAAGTCGATCCCGGAGGTGTCGTGCGTCGGCAGTCCCACATAGGCTTTGACCACGGCCACCTGGCCTTGTTGCACGACCAACATCCAAACCAGCTCGACGGCGACCAGAAACGGATTCAGCGCGTAGGCGCCGTAAAGGAGAGGGTCGTGCTGCAAGCCGATGCGCCCGCCGCTGTCCAGGAACGCTTGAAAATCCTGATAATTATTGTGCAAATTATTTTTGTTGCCGAGCAGCACCTCGATGATGTCGCCGTCGGTTGCGTTCGCGGCTTCCATCTTGTCGAGATCGGCGAAGCCGCCCAAACGGCTGGCGATGTCGCCGGAGGGAAGCGGATCGCCTTCAAACACGGTCACGATGCCAACCATATCGAGCATCGTGCCGTCTTTTCCGGTGGCCTTCGGTTCGATCCGCACCAAGTTGAGCTGCTCGGGGCGCAAGCCGAACGCCTCGGGCGAAAGCACGTCCAATTTGCTGGTCTTGGAACGAAGCTCCGGCGAGACCGGCAATCCGTAGACCTGGCTTTTCGTGATGATCAGAAAACCGACCGGATGGATGGGCGCGAGCGTGCCCGGAGGAAAGACCGGCCGCTGGACGCCTTTCTGCCCGCCGTTCGCCACAAAGGAGCGGAGATCGGAAAAGTTTCCGAACACTTTTTTGTAAACCGCCGACTTCGCTCCGATCGGCAGCGGCGAGCCCACCTGGGCGATGACCACACCAATTTCACCGGCGGGAACCTGCACCCACGGATACATTTGAACTTCGTAAAGTAGCCACGGTTTCCAGCGGCGTCCCGCCATCAGGAGATCGGCCTGGTAGCCCGCTTCCCCGTGAAAAGCGATCGGGTTGTCGTCTTTCAGCTTTCGGAATGCGAAGCGCTTCATGACCAGGCCGACTTCGGTCGGCCCAACGACGCGAACCGACATCCACAAGTAAAATACGATCAGCACGATGGATGAAAAAACAAACGGGTGCTCAAGGAGAATGAGTAACATGGTGGTAACTCCTCTCGGGGTCGCTGCGATGCTGCGACACTGCCACAGGTCTTGTCAAGCGAATCGCGCCGGGGTCCTGTCGGTTCAAAATCAGCCTGACTGTTTATTGCGAGGAGCCCCGGCGGGGCGGCAGATCGTAGCCCACTGCGCGAGCGGTGGGAAAACGCACAGACCACGTTCGAAAAGCCCCGGCGGGGCGACACTTACGGCTAACCGGCCAAAATAGGCGCACATCCGCGCCGACCGAGCCGCGCGACTGGCAATTGCGATTGTCATGCTAGCGCAGAGTCTCGGCGAGATAGAGTTTCACCGTGTTGAAGATCGTGGAAATGACGAGCATCAGAGACATCCCCGCAGTGGCGATGATCCCGCCGACGTTGAAAATCCGGTAGGGCGAGCCAAAGATCCGCGCATCCGGATGAAACCACAGCGCCACATTCCCGAGCACAAGCAAAATTCGGATTTCCGTGGGCCCAAATTTCGCGAACGAAAGTTGAAAGGTTCCGACGGTGTACGTCGCCAGATATACCTGGACCGAGAGCATCAGGAAGGCAACAAACATTCCGAGCGCAATCCTCCAGTCGACAAAACCCGACACCGCGAGTCCTCCCATCAAAAACAATCCGCCGAATGTATCGATCATGTGATCGACGTAGAAGCCGTACCGGGGCCGCTGGCGATTCCGAAGGCGCGCCAGCGTCCCGTCCATGCTGTCGCCAAACCAGTTGAGCGCCAGAAACAACGTGGCGAGGATCAGGCCCGCGCGGTGCGCTCGCGCAAACGCATAGCTCGCGCCCGCGAGGAACATGGCGACGAAACCGAGGAGCGTCAGATGATCGGAATTCGCTCGCGCCGGCATCCGCGCCGCGAGCCACGCGAGGGCCTTGCGCTCGGCCGCCGCCGTGAAGCTTTCCTGAAAACGGAAAGCATCCTTGAACGGAACGGATTTCTCATTCTTCTGAATTGGAATTGCCTTCGCTGCAAGCGATGTCGCGGCCACTTGCGTTCCCTCCTCCGTCATGTTCAGCCTCCCGTTGCAAAGATCGGGCGAGTTCTATTGCCCAGCGTGCACTCCTCCGCGCAATACCGCGGAGCGCGTGGATTGCAGCGTGAATTCGAGCGACTCTTTCGGGACGCTCTCGACAAACGATCCGACCAGCCAATTCAAACCGGCGGGAATGTCGCGCGTCAGCGAGATGGCTTCGCATTGAACGTACACCCCGCTGCCGGAATCGAAATATCGCCAGTAGGAATTGAGCCGCCAGAGATATCCACCGTCTTTTCCCGGCGGCAATTCGTGCTCGTCCGATTGGTCGGCGTTTTCGACCTGCGCAATTCGCGTGCTGTGGGAGTTGCTGTAAGCGCGAGCGGCGTCGAGAGAATGGCGATGCACGTCGTAATCGGTGTCGAGGATGATGGTGATGATCTTCTTCTTCCTCAAACGGTAGTGGACTTTGTAATCGTCGCCGGTGTGTTCGACCGTCTTCGATTGCACCACTTCAGGCTTGTAATACTCGGCATGGCGGTCGTAATTCTGAACCACCGCGAGCACCTGAGCCAACGAAACTCCCGGAATGAAAATCGTCCCCACCCAGTGATGAATCAGAGCGCCGGGCGTGGAGGATTGGCCCGAAGGATCCGCGGTCTGGAGTCTCGCCGCAATCACTTCGCCGCGCAGCAGCCGGGCATAGGTCTCGCTGCGGCGCGGTTCCGGCAAACCATCGACCCAGAGAAACACGCCGCCCGGCGCCAACTCGCCCTGCATCCGGCGTTCGGTGAGGCGTACGTATTGATCGAATCCTTGGGCGGCTTCCGGCCTTAGTTCCGCCGCACCAGCCGGAGAGGACGCAGCCATCAGGAAAATGACGAGCGCAGATTGCAGGCGAAATAGAAATCGATTTCGAATGGCTGCCTCCCCGTACGTCGCGAGATTGCCCGAAAACCCGGTCCGCTGGCAATACAGGATGGCTCAATTCCAATCGAATCCCGGTCATTCTGTAAATCCCATAAAGTTATGGTCTTATCAGTATTCATCCTCTAGAATGGGCAGCGAATCGCGTGGGTGAGCAAGAGTCGGTGCCCGAACCAACCGATCAAAAATCGATTTTCCGCTTCGGCTTGTACGAGCTGGATGGCGGCACGGGCGAGTTGCGCAAGGACGGCAAGCCACGCCCGCGCGTCCTGGGGCAGCCGCTCGAGGTCCTCCTGCAGCTGCTCTCGCGTCCCGGCGACGTGGTGACGCGTGAAGAATTGCGGCTGCAGCTCTGGCCCGCGGACACGTTCGTCGATTACGACCACAGCCTCAATACAGCGGTCAACAAACTGCGCGACGCTCTGAGCGATTCGGCTGACAATCCGCGATTCATTCAGACCATCCCGCGCCGCGGCTACCGTTTCATCGCCTCGGTGGAAGTGGTCGCGAATGGCGCGCCACGATTCGGGGAGCCCAAGCAGAGCGCCGCCATCGGCGCGGAAACTTCGGCAGCCGTGCCTCTCTCCAGCCAGAATCGCAGCTTCGTGCTCAGCGATTCGCACGACCTGCCGCCCGCGCCCCGCGGCGTCGTGCAATTCCTTTTTTCGCTCATTCAAGTCATGTACCTCTGCTTCTACGTGATCGCGCTGGCCAGACTGCACTGGGTGCAACCGGTGCTCTCCCAGGCGGTTGAGCATCCGCAGTGGCTCCTCGCGGTTCTTCTGGTGACCGCGCTCGTCGGAATTCCCATCCGTTTGTACCTGCTTACCGCCTCGATTTTTGGATATCGCGGCTTATCGGTGAAATTCCTGCGCTTATTTCCCTTTGTATTTCCTCTGGATGGACTTTGGGCGCTCGCGCCGTTTTTGCTCGTGGATCAAATCGGCGTCGGCCTCGCGCTTGCGTCGACAGCGGCGCTGCTTTACGTCCCCTTTTCGCAGCGCAGCTTGATGCTGATGGGCGAAATCAATCCCAAACGAGCCGGAAATATCTGAGCCTTTGTTTCGGGGAATCGCAAGACTTGGCCTCGCAAATTCTTTGCAGTAAGCTTCTCTCCCATAGCTTGCCAGAATGGCAGCCAAGACGCGAAAGTCAGGAGCAGCGATGCGACGTATGGCGATCACGGGAATGTTGTTTGTCTTCTTATTTGGCCTCGTTTCCATTGGGGCGGAGGACGAACCGCTCCAGGGTTTCACTCGCGCAAGCTCCGCAGCCGAACGCGAGTTGGAGGCGAAGTTTCGAGCCATTCCCAGTCCCGACAACCAGCGCGAGTACATGCGCAAACTGAGCGCCCGCCCCCACCACGTCGGATCGGCGTACGACAAGGAAAACGCGGAGTGGATTCTCTCAAAATTCAAGGAATGGGGCTGGGACGCGAAGATCGAAACGTTTACCGTCCTGTATCCCACGCCGAAGGAACGCGTGCTCGAGATGGTCGCGCCCACGCACTTCACTGCAAAATTGCAGGAGCCGCCGCTACCCGTTGACCCCACCAGCAACCAGCAGAGCGAGCAGCTTCCCAGTTACAACGCGTACTCCATCGACGGTGACGTGACCGCGCCGCTGGTCTTCGTCAACTACGGCCTGCCCAAGGACTACGAGGAACTGGATCGGCTGGGAGTTTCCGTAAAAGGAGCCATCGTTATCGCCAAATACGGCAACTCCTGGCGCGGGATCAAGCCCAAAGTTGCCGCCGAACATGGCGCGATCGGCTGCCTGATCTATTCCGATCCGGCCGACGACGGCTATGCCGTGGACGATGTTTTCCCGCAAGGTCCCATGCGTCCCTCCGACGGCGTGCAGCGCGGCAGCGTGTTGGATTTTCCGTCCACAAGTCCCGGCGATCCCTTAACACCGGGCGTGGGCGCAACGCCCAACGCCAAGCGACTGGCGATCAAGGATGCTCCAGGTCTCACCAAAATTCCCGACCTTCCTATTTCGTACGGCGACGCGCAGCCCTTGCTGGCCGCTCTGGACGGGCCGATGGCGCCAAAGGAATGGCGCGGCGGCCTGCCGATTTCCTATCACGTGGGCCCCGGCAAAACGAAAGTTCATCTGAAGGTAAATTTTAATTGGGACATGAAGGAAATCTACGATGTGATTGCGCGGATCCCGGGCGCGGAAAACCCCGAGGAATGGGTGATCCGCGGCAATCACCACGATGCCTGGGTGAACGGCGCGGAAGACCCGACGTCCGGGCAGGTCGCTCTGCTGGAGGAAGCGCGCGCGCTCGGAGAGTTAATGAAGCAGGGTTGGAAACCCAAGCGCACCATCATCTACTGCGCCTGGGATGCCGAGGAACCTATGTTGCTCGGCTCGACAGAGTGGGTGGAAGAGCACGACAAAGAGCTTGCGCAGCATGCCGTCGCTTACATCAACAGCGACAGCAACCAGCGCGGCTACCTCGAAGTAGAAGGCTCTCATTCGCTGGAGCATCTGGTGAACGACGTCGCTCGCGACATCCAGGATCCGGAAACAAAGCTGAGCGTTTCGCGCCGCTCCCAGTTGCGCAAGATTGAGCAAGCCAAGACGGAAGACGATCGCAATGAATTGCGGCAGCGCGCCGATCTGCGTATTGAAGCGCTCGGCTCGGGCTCCGACTACACCGCGTTCCTCGATCACATCGGCATCGCTTCCTTGAATGTGGGCTACGGAGGCGAGGACAACTCGGGGATTTATCACTCGGCGTACGACGATTTCTACTGGTACACGCATTTCGCCGATAAAGACTTTGTCTACGGGCGCGCGCTTTCGCAAACCGGCGGCACGGCCGTCCTGCGCCTGGCGAATGCCGACTTGCTTCCCTTTGAATTTACGGGCCTCGCCGACACGATTCACCTCTATCAAAAACAGTTGAAGAAACTGGCGGACGACGAGAGAGGGGAAGCGATCGAGCGAAACAAGGAAATCGAGGAAGGCGTTTTCACCGCCACCGATGACCCGCGCCGCCCCAAGGTGCCTCCGCCCCACGTGGATGTTCCACCGTACGTAAATTTCGCTCCACTCGACAACGCCGCCGATGCGCTCACGCGCAGCGCGGAACGCTATCAGGCCGCGGTGAAGATGGCCTGGCCCGCCGGCGTTTCCGGCGCCACGCTTCAAGATCTGAATCAGAAGCTGATGGAAAGCGAACGCCGTCTCACGACTCCCGAAGGGCTGCCGCGCCGCCCCTGGTACAAGCACATGCTCTATGCGCCCGGCGTATATTCCGGCTACGGCGTCAAAACGCTGCCCGGGATTCGCGAGGCCATTGAAGAAAAATATTGGGCCGAAGCCGATTCCGAAATCGTGCGCGTCGCGAAAGTCCTGGATAGCGAGAGCGCACTGATCAATGCCGCGGCAGCAGAGTTGGAGCAGGCCGGGCGCTGAATGCATTGAGCGGAGACAGGATATGCGATCGACACTGGTGATCGCCGCGACTTGCGCTTTCGCGACGGGCTTCATCCCATGCGCACTCGTCCAACCCAGTAGCGCGGCCGCGTCGCAAGCCCAAGCGGAAACTGCTACTGATCCAGCAAAAATTCTCGTCGATCGGCTCGATCTGGAGCGCTACAAAGCCACCATCAAGGGGCTGACGCAATTCGGCGATCGAAAGCAGGGAACGGATCGCAATCGCCACGCCATCGACTGGATCAAAGCCCAGCTCAAAAGTTACGGCTGCGCAAACTTCGAGCGCCTCAAGTACAACTACCAGCCACCCTCTCCAGACACACGCAACACGATGGCGAACACCGCGGGAGGCCCGGGCACGCCTACGCCGGCCACGGCCACTGCCGTCGGGGGAGGACGGCCAAGAGGGCTGCGCGTTCGCACGGGTGTGAACAATGATCCGACCGCGCAACCAGACCCGAAACTGCGTACCCTCAATTCCCAACCGCCAACGCCGGGACTCCGGGAAGAAATATTCTGCACGAAGGTCGGCGTCACGCGCCCCCAGGAAATGTACATCCTCGGCGCCCACTTTGACGGCATCGGCTGGGGCGAAGCCGCCAACGACGATGGATCGGGCACGGCTCTGGTGATGGAGCTGGCCCGCATATTGAGCAGTCCAGAGGTGCAGACCGAGCGTTCGATTCGTTTTATTTTTTGGAACAATGAGGAAACGGGCCTGAACGGCAGCGCCGCGTACGTCGAGCAGCGCAAGGACCTCCAAGGCAAAGAAAGCCCGCCAGGATCAGGCCAATACCCTGAGCCAAAGTGGCTCGGGATGATTCAGCACGACATCATGCTGTTCGATCATGGTGCGCCCCGCGAAGATGGCACGGTGAGCAAGGAGCAGCGCCCGGAAGCGGATTTCAATATCGAATTTCAGTTGAATTCAAAATTCGCCGCACAGTCGCAAGCCCTTGCCTGGACGCTTGAGCAAGCCGATGAAAAGTACGCAACGGATTATCCGGCAACCATCGGCAGCCACATGACGAATACGGATTCGTCGTCATTCATGAACGAAGTAGCCGCGATCAGCGTGCGGGAAAACGAGCGCGGCACGCAGATTGGCAACGGCTGGGACCCTCAGTGGCATCAGCCCACCGACCTCTATGCAACATACAACGACAAGGATTTTCTTCTTGGTTTGAACGCGGCGCAGACGACGCTGGCCGCTACGGCGCAATTGGCCGGCGTAACTTTGAAAAAGATCAGTCCCCCGGCTCGCTAAAAGCCTCTTCGCGCTGCCGACCGCTACATTTCCCGGTGGGGAATAGGCGTGGCCTGATAGAATTCGCTTCCACCACAAATGAAATCATCCGAGCGAGCAGCGGCTTTAGCCCCGTCCACAGAAGCCGCCGCGTCTTCTTTACGGTCGACACAAGACGAGCCAAGCCTTCGGTACGCATGGTACGTCGTATTGATTCTGATGGTTTGTTACACGCTTTCCTTTGTCGACCGGCAAATTCTCAGCTTGTTGGTCGGGCCGCTGAAGCGTGACCTCGCCATCAGCGATACCCGGATCGGGCTGCTGCAAGGCGTCGCGTTTGCTCTATTTTACGGCCTGATGGGTTTGCCGCTCGGCCGGCTCGCCGACACTCGCAACCGGCGCAATGTAATTATCGTGGGCGTCGTCCTTTGGAGCTTCCTCACCGGCGCTTGCAGCGCGGCAAGGAGTTTCTGGTCGCTGTTCCTGTCGCGCATGGGAGTGGGCGTAGGTGAAGCGACCTTGTCGCCCTCGGCCTTTTCGATGATCTCGGACTATTTTCCGGTAGAAAAACTTGGCGGGGCGCTCAGCGTCTATTCCATGGGCATTTTCATCGGTTCAGGGCTCGCGCTGATCGCAGGCGGGTCCGTGGTGGACGCCGTAACGCGAATGCCCGCGGTTACACTGCCTCTCCTGGGTGCGGTCGCCCCATGGCGTTTCACGTTTCTGATCGTCGGCGCACCTGGCCTGGCGATAGCTCTCCTGCTCTACACGGTGCGTGAACCCATTCGGCGCCAGCTGCTGCGGGCATCGGACGGCACCCCAGTTCGCTTGCAGTTCCATGAAGTTGTCGCGGAGTTGAGAAGGCGATGGCAGTCGTTTCTGGGGATATCCGTAGGGATGGTCTTCCAGTCAATGGGAGCTTATGCTTTTTTTGGCTGGGCCCCTGCATTTCTACAAAGAATTCACGGTTGGTCCGCCGGGCAGTCCGGCCGGGCCCTTGGTTTGATCATCCTTGTATTCGGGTGTCTCGGAATGTCCGCCGGCGGCCGGCTGTGCGATCACTGGCAAAAGAAGGGCGTTTTGGAGGCCCCGCTTCGTGTTGCCGTAGTCAGCTCCATTGGGGCCGGAATTCTGTTCGCATATGCGATGACGGCAAAACAAGCCGATCGCACATTGCTTACGGCTGCTCCCGCGCTTTTCTTTCTCGCACTCCCGATTGGGAGTTCCTATGCCGCCATCCAATTTATTTTCCCGAACCAGGTGCGAGGCCAGGTATCGGCTCTGTTTCTTCTGATTCTTAATATGGGCGGCCTCAGCCTGGGTCCCTTGCTGCCCGGACTCTTAAACGACTACGTGTTTCAAAACGAAAAAATGATCGGGGCCTCACTTGCCATCACGATTGGCTCAGCCTCCGCTTTGATGCTGCTCACGATTCGAGCAACCTATCGACCCTACCGGATCGACTACCAACGGATGCACGGCGGGCAATCGATCCCATAGGATCAGTTTGGGAGTTGCCGTTTTTGGTTGTGACCGAGAGGGATGACGCGAGCGGATTTCTTGACAGAGTTCCTCTACCATCAAGGCCCAGTTATCGAAGAAGATTACGGGCGAAGCATCAATGCGCCGCCGTAGGTTCAGGCCCCGGGCAATGTCCGAGATTGCAACCGCGCTTTTTTATATTGCCGATTTCCGCAAGGTTTGAAGGGACGTACGCATTCCGGTACGGCATTTGGAGCTCCGTCACACTTTTGGCATCCATGACGTCGTCTTCCTTGATAATCCCGCTACGAAAGAGCAGAAAGGCGGTCAGAGCGTAAACCTGGTCCGGTTTGAGCGTTCCCTCATTAAACCGGGGCATGGCGCGGTTGATAAAGTCCCAGATCGAAGTCGCATACGGCCAGGCTGCTATCGTGCCCCTTAGATTGCCTCCCTTTTTCGCCACGAGAGCAGGACCCAGCGGGCCCGCTTCTCCCATGGTTTGCCCGTGGCATACCGCGCACCTGGCCGTATAGATCGAGGCGCCTTCCTTGGCGGTTCCCTTTCCGGGCGGAAGTTCCTTTCCCGCAGGGCTGACAGAAATATCCCAGGCTTGAATTTCTTCGGCGGTCGCGAGCCTGCCTATATTTTGATAAGGGGTCGTCTGCGCTGCGGCCGCGGCGCAAGTCGCCAGTGCCACCACTAGAACAAAAAGATTAGACGATCGCATTGTAAACCCTCCCATCCTCCGCGACCTTCCAGGGTTGAATGGCATTGGTGTGACCTACCGTCGCTTTCTTAAGATAATCCACAGTCACGTCCCAGATTTTACCCACTTCCGCTAACGATGGCTGAACTTGGCCGCGATCATCGGTTGAGCGGGACATGAGCACAGCTTCTTCTCCTCCCCACTTCCATGAATACGTGAATCTTGTATGCGCCTTTGGAAGTACAGGCCCCTGGAGTTCCGCGGCCTTCCACGTCCGGCCGGCGTCGGTGGATACTTCAACCCTGCGGATAGCGCCTGCACCCGACCAAGCCAAACCGGTGATCTCGTAAAATCCCTGGCTCCCAATCCGCTGTCCGCCGGAAGGGCGAGTGATCACGGAATTCGGTCCCAATTCAAATTGGAACCAGCGTGCTTTGCCATCCGCATATTTGCCGGCCTGTACCACGGTCTGGTACGCGTTAGTTTCCCTCTGTTGAAGGTAGGGCCCGTCCACCACTTTAATTCGTCTCAGAAACTTTATGCTGTTGATTGCTTCATAACCGGGGACTAACAATCGCAATGGGTAACCCTGTTCGGGGCGCACGGCCTCTCCATTTTGGCCGTAGACGATCAGGCTGTCGTCCATGATCTTTTCCAGTGGAATGCTCTTCGAGTGGTGAGCCCCCTCCGCCCCTTCCGCAACAATCCAACTCGCCCCTTTTTGCACGCCCACCATTTCGAGGATGTGGGACGCCCGCACTCCGGTCCAAATGCTGCAAGCCATTAGCCCGTGCGTGATCTGGGCTGTCGCTCCGGGCGCCAACCGAGGAGGAGTGGTGAAGCCATTGGCATTGCACTCGAGGAAATGAGTTCGGGTCACCGAAGGCAGGCGATAGATGTCCTCCATGGTAAACATCATCGGACGGTCCACCATGCCGTGAATCAGAAGACGATGCTGCTGGGGATCGATGTCCGGAGGCGGGTAACCGTGGGTGTTGTGGTAATGGAGCGCGGAAGGCGTGATGATCCCGATCAAATTCTGAATCGGGGTTAATCCTCCGATGTAAGGGCGAACGACCTTCCCGTCCGGGCCTGTTGAGTAAGCGCCTATCCCGCCGATGCGCCCCGCAGTCTCATAACGGGAGCGCACGCCGTAAATGGCATCAAAGTGCTGCCCCTCGCCGACGCCGGGCGTTCCCTCAAGCGCCTGGTCGTTCGCCGACCCGAGTGTCTGGCCGCTCGCGGACCGTATGGCTAGCGCTCCCGCAGCCAATCCGGCCAGCGCCACACCGTCCTTCAAGAATCGCCTCCTGCCAGATTGATTCGGATTCATGTGCCCCTCCTCTGAAAGTAATGGGCGATTCGAGATTCCAACAGGTCGTCGCCAGACATGAAAGTTTCCAGACGGTTGTGCACGTTGACGTAAAAGCGTGCTCAGTCTGTTCCTTTTTCGGAAGAATTCAGTGATGCGGGTTACATGGCGACGTGAGCCGCGTCACGCCTGTGCCCTGTAGACTTGATGGCGGAATCAGTCGCCGCACTGGCTTCACTGCCTATGAGCCAGTGCCGCTTGCGGTTGACACGACGAGGCTGGAGGACTAGGCTTTCGGACAAAGAGGAAGCTCAAACGGAAATTCCAGATGGAATCCGTCCGACCTTGGTTTTGCTCGAGTCTAGTGAGCGCATTTGCAGTCTGACACAACCGATTGAGTTTCCGATCTTACTGAGGCACTTCGATGGCCTCTCGATCTACACTGGCTTGAAAGGAACTTAGCAATGGCCACCCCATCTTTCAGCCTGACCCGCCCGGAGGTGCAAATGTACGCGAGGGTCTGGAAGCTTGTCATCCTCCCCGGAAAAATCGAGGAGTTTACGGCTGCGGCCAAAACCGGAATGGAAATCCTGCAACGGCAGGCTGGATTCCACGGCCTGCTCGTGCTGCGAACCGGCCCGGGAGAAGGATTGGAAGCAACCGTAATCTCCGTGTGGGACTCGATAGAAGCCCTTCGCAACAGCGAAACCCCCGCCTATCAGGAAGCGCTCGTCCACTTCCTTTCCCTTTGCGAGCGTCGTCCGTCCATGCGCGAAGAGGAAGTGATGGTGAGCGAGTTTGCCTCCGCCAATCTGGACGACACGGTCACGAAGTTCTAATGCCGTTCCGCCCTGCTGCATAGCCGCTCCGTACTCTTTTGTTTTGTGAACCAGCCGCCATTGAAGTTCTTCAAGTGGGAGAGCCTACTCACATCGTATCCCCCTGGCGTGGTTGAAGTGTGTAAGTGAGAAGCGCAGGAAGGAATTGGATTTGTATTTGGGGGCGGGGCGCGCGGCCCGGCGGAGGGGGGAGGAGCCGGGCCGCGCGCCCCGCGTAAAATCCGATCGTCATGACCGCCCCCTCCCGTTATTTCGATCTGGTGCGTGAAATGAAAAACCCTTACAACCATCGCCTGCGACTCGTCGAAAGCGCCAAGCAGCGCGGCATCAAGTCCACCGCGCATCTGTTCGCCACCACTGTGCCCACCGTTCGCAAATGGCTTCGCCGGTATCAACAGCGGGGCCCTTCCGGCCTGCTCGATCACTCCCGAGCGCGCCATCACCAGTCTCAAAAAACTCCGGCTGCCCGAGAAACTCCACTGATCGAGTTGCGCAAAACTCTGCCGACCTTTGGCGCGCGCCGCTTGATCCGCGAATTCGATCTGCCCATCAGCCACGCCGCCCTGGAACGCATCTGGCGCGAGCACGGACTGATGCCAAAACGCCGCCGCAAATATCAACGCAAACAAGACCTGGCCCACATCAAAGCGCAGTGGGCCGTGTTTCAACAAATCAGCGCCGATACCAAGGATCTTGACGATATCCCCCACTACTGGGCACAAGCCCAGCTCCTCGGCTTGCCCGTCGTCCAGTACACCGCCCGCGACGTTCGCAGCGGCCTGCTGTTCTGGTCGTTTGCCCAACGGCGCAGTGCCGCGGCCAGTGCCGTCTTTGCTTCTCGCATTCAGCAGCACCTGGATCGCTATGGCGTTTCGCTGCGCGATCTGGTCTGGCAAACCGACAACGGCGGTGAATTCAAAGGCGATTTCCCCAAAGCCCTCGGCGACAGCCAGCATGTGCGGATTCCCCCAGCCGCTCACACCTACCAGAGCGACGTCGAAACCGTGCACCGCCTCGAAGAAGACGAGTTCTTTGACTTGGAGTCGTTCTCCGGCCGTGGAGATTTCCTCGCCAAGGTCCACACCTACCAGCTCTACTTCAACCTGGCGCGGCCCAACTCCCACAAAGAAAATCTCACTCCCTGGCAGATCATCGAGCGGCTCACTCCTCGCTCCCCGCTCGATCTCTGCTTGCTTCCACCGGTCTTCTTGGATTACTACCTCAAGGACGAGGGGGGATACGATGTGCCTAGGCTTCGCTATTGAAGTTCTTCAAGTTTGCTTCCTTGAGTTGGGACAGCGTCTAGAGCCTCGACTTCCATAACGTCAGAATTGTCGAAACGATTCTTGAGTTGGGTCGCTTTATCTGGAAGATTCTCATTATATCGTTTTGCGATATACTGAACCCGGAGGATCGGCGCTCGGTACACCCGCCGAGTTCGGTAATGGAAGGAGACTCAGGTGAATGCAACGAAACCAGCCACGGTCAGGCCGGAACACGCCAGGCACGTTTGCAATATCTGCGGCAAGCCTTCTGGAAACACGATTTGCGATGAGTGTTCGGCGAGGATTCGCATCGAGGCGCTCGCCAGGAAAAAACATGAAAAGGAAGGCAACGCGTGGTCGCACTGGGATTGATCCGCATGATGTGGAAGGAACGAACCGCCGCATGGAGATCGATGCGTTGCGCCGCTAACTGGCCGCAATTCTTGTGGTAAACTCCCCCCTCATGCGTCGCAGACAATTTCTCGTTCTTTCCGCGGCAAGTATCGGCGGCGTGCTGGTGTATTCGCTGGACCGCCGGGCCTCGCGCCTGTTCGCGCAGGAAAAAGCAGCCCAAACCCTGAAAATTCCGCTGCGCTTTTTCACCGAAGAGGAAGCGCTGATCGTCGCGGCTGCCGCGGCGCGCATTTTTCCGACCGACGATTCGGGTCCAGGCGCCAAGGAAGCCGGCGTGGTGATTTACATCGATCGCCAGCTTGCCGGACCTTACGGGCGGGACCGCTACCGCTACACGCAAGGGCCGTTCGATGAGAACGCTCCGCGCGAATTCGGCTACCAGGGCAAAGCCACCCCGCGCGAAACGTATCGTGAAGGCTTGAAAGGACTGAAGGGCTTCGACCGCCTTCCTCCCGAAGAACAGGACAAAAAGCTCCAGCAGATTGAGAATACGCACCTCTTCGCCTTGCTGCGCGAAAACACGATCGAGGGCATGTTCTGCGATCCCGTTCACGGCGGCAACGTGGATATGGTCGGCTGGCAACTCGTCGGATTTCCCGGCCCGCGCATGAGCAACTACGACGATTTGACCAAGCACTTTGGCGAAGCCTTCCGCCCCAAACCCATCAGCCTCGAGCAATCCATCGGACGAAAAGTTCGCACGACCGAGGATGAAGGTCAGGCCCAGAAATCATGAAGACCCTTCCCTCTACCGACGTCCTCATCATCGGCAGCGGCTGGACCGGCCTGCTCATGGCCAAGGAACTGAGCGGGCGCACGCCGCTCTCCATCACCATTCTCGAGCGCGGCCGCCCGCGCATGGCCGAATACATCGACGGCATGGACGAGCTGGAATTTTTTGTCCGCAAGCACATGATGCAAGACCCATCGACCGATGCCATCGCGCTGCGATACAGCGCCAACGAACGCTCTCGCCCCATCCGTCAATTCGGCGCGTTCCTTCCCGGCACCGGCGTCGGCGGCACGGGCGAGCACTGGGGAGCGGTCTACCCGCGCTTGATGCCCGATTGCTTCGAGATGTACTCGAAAACCGTCGAGCGGTACGGTAAACAGAAATTGCCGGAAGACCACTCCATTCAGGATTGGGGCATCACCTATGACGAAGTGGAACCGTACTATGCGCGCTCCGAGCGCGAGGTGGGCATTTCCGGAAAAGCGGGAAATCTGAACGGGAAAAAAATCGAGGGCGGCAACATTTTCGAGGGCTCGCGCAGTTCCGAATACCCAATGGGTCCGACCCAGGTGCCGTATTTCCCCACCCTGTTCGGCGCCACGGTGAAATCGCTGGGCTACCATCCCTTCGTCAATGCCACGGCGATCCCCAGCGTGGAGTATACGAATCCCGACGGCGTCACGCGCCCGCCCTGCGCCTTCTGCGGATTCTGCGAACGCACGCCGTGCATGATCGGCGCCAAGGCGCAGCCCACCAGCGTGTATCTGCCCGTGGTGCGAAATCGGAAAAGCGTATCGCTGCGCACCGGCATCACAGTGCGTCGCATCGTGCACGACAAGAGTTCCAATGGCGGGCGCGCGCGCGGCGTTACGTACTTCGATGAATCCGGCGAGGAAATTTTCCAGCCCGCCGATCTGGTGATTCTGGCGACGTACACGCTGGGCAACAACCACCTGCTGTTTCTTTCCGGCATCGGCACGCTCTACGATCCCTCAACCGGCAAGGGCACGCTGGGAAAAAATCTCACGCACCAGCTGCAGTTCGGCGTGAACGTGTTTATGGACAAGCCGCTCAACCGGTTTATGGGCGCCGGCGGAACAGGAATCCGCATGGCTGATTTTGACGCCGATGTCTTCGATCACAGCAACGTCGGTTTCATCCGGGGCGGCGTGATCGGCGCCACGATGACGGGCACGCAGCCGATCTCCACCTTCGGAGATCTTCCGCGTTCGATGAAGCTGCCGCGCTGGGGCTCGGCCTGGAAGAAAGCGTCCATCGAATGGTACGACCGCGTGGCCAATATCGGATTTGGCGGCGAGCACATTCCTTACGCCGGAAACTATTTCGATCTCGACACCACGTACAAAAATCCGGCGGGCGATCCGCTTTTGCGCATGACGATCAACTGGCGGGAAAACGAGCGGAAAATGGTCGAGTTCATGAACGCGAAAATGGTCGAGATCGGCCGCGCCATGGGCGCGAAAGAAGTGAACCCCTTCCCCGGCTATTTCAACTACGACGTGACCCGCTACCAATCCACGCACGTCCAGGGCGGCACCATCATGGCCAAGTCACCCGACCGCGGCGTGGTGAACATGCACCAGCAGCACTGGGACATTTCCAACCTGTTCGTCATCGGCGCGTCCACGTTTCCCAATAGCGGCGCGGCCAATCCCACTCCCACGATCCTCGCGCTGACGTATCGCACCGCCGAAGCCATCGTGGACAAGTATTTGAAGACGCCGGGAATGTTGGCGTAAATAGCCTCAAGTAGCGTTCACATACTCCGACGTTGGTGAACCAAGCGCAATTGTGTCTTATCGAGTCGTCCGGGAACTACGTCGTTTTCCAACTTTCTTTTCCGAGCGGTCCTTACCACGAAACGTGAGGACCTGAACCCTTCCTGTTGGGAAGAGCGCAGTCAACTCCAATTGGCCACCCATGGCTTGAATGACGTTCCGGAGGGTGCTCAGGTACATGTCGGTCCTTCGCTCAATTTTGGAGACGGCGCCCTGGTCGATTCCAAGCTTCTCGGCCAATTGCACTTGCGTAAGATCTTGCGCCTCTCTGAGCTCCGCCAACGCCAGAGCCCCATATTCCGCGTCAACTCCCTCTTCCACGCGTTTCTGTGCTTCCGGCGACATTTTCCGGAACAGTTTGTCAAATTTTTGTGCCATCGTTTTTTCTTCTTTCCTCCAAAGGAGTGCTAGATCAATCTTTCCTTTCTCAACTGAGTCAAGTGCTCTCCATATAGCTTGTCCGCTGCTGGGATTGCGGTCTTGTACCATTTTTGGTCCGCCTTGCGTCCACCCAGAAGGAGTATCGCCACTCGCCGCGGATCGAAAGCGAAGAGAACGCGGTACGGTCGCCCCCGTGGACAATGCGGAGTTCCTTCATGTTCGGATACTGCGACTGTTTCGCCAGGGAATCGGCATGCGGACGGCCAAGGGCAGGTCCGACCCTCTCCAGAAGTTTCACTTTAAAGGCGATGTCTTCTTGTTCTTCCTCCGATATTCCTCTCCACCATTCCGCGAATGTGTCTGTGTACTCAACGTCCCATGCCATGGACAGAATATGTCATAGGATACATATAGAGTCAAGAGGCAGCTTCTTGCGTTGTCTTGGAATACCAGGAAACTTAGCGAGGTTGGATGCCCGGGTGATATAGCACAGGCATTCGCCGCGGCGGACCTGTGCGGGTTTTGGGATTGCCGCTAGGTTGGTAGCCACATGGGCAGCATCCAAAACCCACACAGCCAGGAGTGGTTGTGCTACTTAATCCTGCTCAATCTTGATTCGCACGGGCTTGCCGGGCTTGAGGCCGGCGGCCTGGGCTTCGTCCACGTAGAGGCTGCAGCAATAGTAGCGTTCGGCGACGGGGATGCCGGAGATGGGATCGCGTTCCAGGCTGACCAGAATCCTGTATTCGTGATGCTTGCTCCAGCCCTGGCTCCGGACTTTTTCCGAGAGGTTGCCGGATAGGACGACTTCGGGTTTCGGCTTCGGCCCGATGAAATTCGGGGAGTTGATATCCGGCCCGGCTTCCGGGGTGAGCGCGGCGGCCAGGGCGCGCGCGAGTTGCGTGGCGGCATTGGCTTCCGGCGCGGCAGAGGTATGAGAATCGGCGTCCATCTGCGGAGGCCGCACCAGCGCCTCGAGGTTCAACTTCTCCGCCACTTCCTTGACGATATCCGCGTCGACGATGTCCAGTCCGCGATGAAAGCTCTCGAGCAACGCGTTGAAGCACAAATTGTTTATGCTTCGGGGAACGCCCTCGCTCGATTCCGCGATCTGATCCAAAGCGTCGCTCGAGAAAATCATTTTGTCGCTCCAGCCCGCGGCGCGCAAGCGGTGCTCGATGTAGGCCGCAGTCTCGGAGACAGTGAGCGATTTCAAATTGGCGAGAGCGGCGATGCGCTGGCGCAATTGCACGAGGCTGGGCGCCATGAGCGTCTCCGCGATTTGCGGTTGCCCGGCCAATACGATTTGAATCAGCTTGGAATGGGAAGTCTCAAAATCGGAAAGCAGGCGGATCGTTTCCAGCACCGGTTCCTGCAGATTTTGCGCTTCGTCCACGATCAGGACGAACCGGCGCCCGCGCAGCATTTCCTCGAGCAGGGCCTGGTTCAACGCGCGGTGCATGGCCACGACGTCCATCCCCGTGTGGTCCACTTCCAATTCATTCAGGATAAAGCAGAGCAGTTCGCGCGAGCTGCACTGCGTCTGGAACAAGAACACGACGCGGGCGGAATCGCTCAGCTCTTCCATCAGCTTGTTCAGAAGAGTGGTCTTGCCCATGCCGGGCTCGGCGACGAGCATCATGAACCCGCGGAAATGTTCGATTCCTTGCTTGAGAGTCGTCAGCGCATCGCGGTGCGACGGGCTTAAATAGAGGTATGCCGGATCCGGGGTAACGTCGAAGGGCTGTTGCCGCAGCCCGTAAAAGTCCAGCAGATTTGCCGGCGCCGTTTTTTCCGGTGTGGTTTCAACGGGCTGCGCCTGCGGGCCAAACGCGACTTCCTCGACCGACACCTGCTCCACAGCGTCTTTCTCCGCGACGCTGGCCGTTTCTGAAGCGTTATCGTTCATCTGATGAGGATCCGGCGCGACCGCGATCTCCCGCGCTCTTAGCTCTTCCATCCCGAGCATCCCGTACGCTTCCTGTAAGCTGGGAATGCGTTGGTGAATTGTGGATGTCGTCTCGAGTACAGCAGACTCGGACCTTTCAGCCAGCGCAACGGGATCAACATTCTCGAATGGAAATGACGGGGAGTTCATTTTCACCTCTTCTGAAATTTGCAGAGCTGGAAAAATCAATGGCGCAGCCAACGGGTTCACGAAACGGTCTGGCGCCTTCGGAATCGCTCGTTCGCGGGGCGTGTAATCGAGACCTGTACTTAGGAGAAGTCCGGAATTCTGGACCACAGTTTTCGCGCGGCGCGAAACTTGCGCCGTTTGGCTCTTCGGAGCGGGACGGCTTGCTCCGAACAGGGGCGAAGCGTAAGGCGAGTAGGACGATCTGGAGGCCATTTTTCTGTTCCTCACCGAAAGAACAAGCAGCCCGAAAAGAAGCATGCAAGCTGCGTATGCGACATTGGTTGCCATCGCGGGAGTGAGCCAGGTCATAATTGTTCTCTTCAGATCCTCGGAAACGGGTAACGTATACTTCTAAGATCGCTTGCCTTGCTCACTCTTCAGTGCGTGGACTTAGCGCACAACTCGTCCGCGCGACACTTCTGACTGCAATGCCATTGTAAACACAGCCTGTGAAAATGACCGATAGGCGGCCAGCTTCAATTTTTTTGGTATCGGGGTACTGGGACTAGGTAACCATGTAAGTCTCATGAATTCAGTGGCTTGCCACACTATAGACATCGGAAGTATGGGCCCGGCCGTGGCGAGATTGCCAATGCCTGATCAAATTCCCGGCCTTTTCCCCTTTGGCTCGATTCGCCGTCCTTAGAGTCTTCGTGAGAACTCGGTTTTGATTCGTGGAGCGCCCGTCCGCCGTGGCGGACGGGCGCTACAAAAACCGAGCCAATCTTCGGTTCTGACGCACATTCTTAGGGGCCCCTGCACTTGGCGGCATGCAAACAGGCTCGTGGCCCGGGCGCGATTGCAGGACCAATTTGGCGCCTGTGCTAGAATCTTGCACTTGATTCCGAGGGGTTCGGCCGGGTTATGAAAATCAGCAGAGAAGACGTGTTGAAAGTGGCGGCTCTGGCGAACCTGGAGCTGTCGGACGAAGAGGTGGATACCTATCGCGCCCACCTCGACGACATCCTCACCTACATCGACAAGCTGAATGAGATAGACACTTCGGGCGTCGAGCCTTTGACCCAAGTGGTTGCGGCCTCCACGGATGATTCGGTCCTGCGCGATGACGTCGTCGTGCGCGCCGATGTGATCACGGAAGTGCTCCAGGGCGCGCCCGACCCAGAGGCGCCCTATTTCCGAGTTCCCCGGGTGATCGAAAAGTGAGCGCCCCGGCCGCATGGACGATACCGGAGGTTCGCTCGGCCCTCGATGCCCGAAAAATTTCGGCGCGCGAGCTGGTGAAAGAATTCTATGCGCGCATCGAGCAGCGCAACGCCGAACTCAACATTTTTCTGGCTCTTTCGCCTGAGCGCGCCTACGCCCAGGCGAACCGGATCGACGCCGCCATCGCCGCCGGTGACGCGCTGCCTACGCTGGCCGGCGTCCCTGTGGCCGTGAAAGACGTCATCAGCACGCGCGGCATTCCCACCACGTGCGGTTCGCGCATTTTGCAAGGCTACCGGCCCGCGTATGACGCCACAGCAGTCACCCGGCTCGAACATGCGGGCGCGATTGTCCTCGGCAAAACAAATTGCGACGAATTTGCCATGGGGAGTTCGAACGAAAACTCCGCCTATGGCCCGGTGCGCAACCCTGTGGCGACCGATCATGTACCCGGGGGCTCAAGCGGCGGCTCCGCCGCAGCGGTGGCCGCGAATCTCGCTGTGGCGGCGCTTGGAAGCGATACGGGAGGCTCGGTTCGGCAGCCGGCCTCGTTTTGCGGTGTCACGGCGCTGAACCCAAGTTATGGCCGCGTGTCTCGTTACGGCTTGATCGCCTACGCCTCGTCGCTGGATAGGATTGGGCCATTCACTCACACGGCCCGCGATGCCGCCACATTGATGTCCGTCATCGCCGGGCGCGACACGCGGGATGCGACTTCGGCCTCTGTGCCCGTTCCCGATTACGCCGTAGGACTCGGCGGGTCCCTGCACGGATTGCGCATTGGCATTCCCGACGATTATTTCGGCGAGGGGATCGATCCTGAAGTGCGAAAGAAGATCGAGGCGGGAATTTCTCTACTGGAAAAGCTCGGTTGCCGGCGCGTCTCCATCCGCATGCCGAACACGGAATACGCGATCGCGGCTTATTACATTATCGCCACGGCTGAAGCGAGCTCCAATCTGGCGCGTTACGACGGCGTGCGGTATGGCCCGCGTGTTCCGGGTGCGACGCTGATCGAGATGTATAAAAAGACGCGCGGGCGCGGTTTTGGCGCCGAAGTGAAGCGGCGCATCGTCCTCGGGACCTACGTCCTTTCGGCTGGATATTACGATGCGTACTACTTGAAAGGGCAAAAGGTTCGCTCCCTGATCGCCCGAGATTTCCGCGAAGCGTTTGAAAAAGTGGACGCCATCGTGACGCCAACTTCACCCGTGCCGGCGTTCCGCCTGGGTGAGCGAACCGCCAATCCACTGCAAATGTATCTGGCTGACATATATACGGTTACGGGTTCTCTGGCGGGCGTGCCGGGCATTTCAGTTCCTTGCGGAAAGACGTCCGCTGGTCTTCCTGTGGGGCTGCAAATTTATGGGCCGGCTTTCGGGGAAGATCGCGTGCTTCACATGGCTCACGCATTTGAGCAGGCCGGCGGGCAGAATTTGTAGCGCCCGCCTTCAGGCGGGCACCGGCCCCGATCCTAAGATGCCCATCCGCCACGGCGGACGGGCGCTACAAAGCTTGATCAGGATCTGTCGAACCGACTTTTGAGTGCCAAACCACGGAGTGTTCCAAAGGTGCACAAATTTTCGTAGAAGAGTACAAAAAATAACACACTTTTTCAGTTTGGAAGTTCGGTCCCCGCCTCCCGACTCGATTTTTCTCTTCCACTATCTACCGCTAAAGCTTGTGATACGTGATGTTTGCAAAATTCGAAGGAGTAATGTGTCGCGGGATCAAGCAAACGGCAGGACTCTTGCTAGGAAAATAAGTGTTGTGGTGTAACGAATTCCCTTTTTGAAGAATCTGATCAGTGCTGGTAACAGCGGAGGATGGCGGAGAATGATCACTGTCAAGTCCACTCAGAAAGTTTTCACCGAGGATGAAATTTCCAGCCTGACGGGAATCTGCACCGAGCACCTTCGTGACGTGGCCCGCAGCAAACACCTCGGCTCTCTCGTGCGTGCCGCCGGCGCCGCCGGAGGGCAGGTCGAACGCTGGCTGTTCACCAATACGGATTTGAGCGTCCTCACCGCCCTGTTTCCGCGCTGCGAGCACTGAGGGGCCATCCTCTTTCGTTTCTCCTACGAGACAATTGGCTGGTATTTACTCTAGTAGCACAGCCACTCCTGGCTGTGCGCCTTTGCTAAGTGCTGGAAAAACCACACAGCCAAGAGTGGCTGTGCTACTTAAACCCCGCCGTTGCGTGCTGGGCGCTTGAGCGTTATCCTCGAATCATACGGAAAAACCTGTACGGGCTTACCGGCATCGTAAAACCTGTGCAGGAAGCGGGTCACTCACGGACACCATGAAGTTCCCGGCGCAAATCGTAATTCTCCTCGCGGCGCTGCTCGTCGTGCTGCCCAACCTGTCGGGCACTTTTGTCCACCCTTCTTTGGCCGCGCAACAGGATGCTGATTCAAAGGCATCTGCCGTAGCGGGCCAGATCCCGGTCGCTCTTCCCAAAGGCAAGAAACTGATCCTGACGGACGGGACATTTCAACTGGCGCGCGAGTACACGGTGGAAGGCGACCGGGTGCGTTACTGGAGCGTGGAGCGATCGCAGTGGGAGGAAATTCCCACAAGTCTGGTGAACTGGGACGCCACGCACAAGGCCGAAGCGGAACAGGCTTCTCAAGATGCGGAACTCAAAGCGAAAATCCATGCTTCCCAAGTGGCCCAGTTGACCAAGGACATCGACGTCGATCGCAGCATGGAAATCAAGCCGGGTCTCTTTCTTCCGGATGCGGTTGGCTTCTACGCCCTGGACCGCAACAAATCGATTCGGGAAATGAAGCAGAGCACAGCGGTCATCAAGATGTCGACGGGCCGCGAAGTCGAGAAAATCTTGAGCGGGGTGTCGCTGATCCCGAGCAAAAAAACAATGGAAATCCCCGGCGAGCACGCGGCCATGCGCCTCAACACGCCCGAGCCGGAATTCTTCATGCGTCCCGCCGATACGCGCGAGCCGCGCTTCCGTTTGATTCGGACGGAAATCAAGGGCGGCCACCGCGTCATCGATGACATCAGCATCCACTTCACGGGCCAGGAAACCCACAAAGCCACCGACATCGAGATTCAGACGTGGACTCCCGCCACCGGCGTCTTCCGCTACACCGTCGACCAGCGCCTCGAGCCCGGCGAATACGTCTTCGTCGAAATGACCGACGACGGGATCAATGGCTATGTCTGGGATTTCGGAATCGACCTTCCGGGACCAAAAACAAAATAGGAGTAAGTGCCGGCAAAAGCCCCGCCCTTGATAAATCTCAAGCAGGGGTACATGCGAACATCTTCGGTGAGTTTCTTCTTTGGCCGGCGATTTACGCGCTCAGGAGCGCGCGCGGGTTCCTTTTTGCGATCGCCAGCAGTTTCAGCGCTGCGTGCTGTGGGCGGCGCGTCCCCTGCTCCCAGCTCCGGACTGCATTCGGGCTGACGTTCAGGTAGACGGCGAATAGCGTCTGGCTGGCTTTGAGTGCCCGGCGAATCCGGCGGATCTCCGCTGGGGCGATCCTCTTCGGCGGCGCCGGGAGTTCGGTTACGCGGAGATCCGTTCGCTTGCCCAGGCGGTAATCGCGCACGTCCTCCAAAGCCTCTCTCAGTTCGTCGAAAATCTTTACTCGCTTCCTTGCCACATTTTCTCTCCTTAGCGTTTACTTTCGACAATTAGATTGTCTACCACGCTGTGGTATACAGTGGCAACAAGGATTAAGCAATGGCTTGGAGCCCCAGCAGAATTGGCATCGGTCGATGGAGCGATTCAGGAGACGGGAGCGAAAACCCGCACCTTTGAACACCGCAAGGGTGCGGCACCCGAAAATTCAAAACTGGTCAAGAGCTGGCGTGCTCAGTGGATATTCTGGCTTAGGCGGAGCTGTCCTTTGGCTGGAGGACGGCGGGAGAAGGCAAATCGTTCAGGAGCGCGAGCAATTCGGTCATGCGGAACGGTTTCTGGAGGAAGCGGTTGCCTTCGCGGCCGGCTTGTTCGCCGACGGCGGCGTCAATGAGGTCGCCGGTCATGAAAATGAAAACTGGGCGAGGGCGGGAGCGGGTTGCCAGTTTCTCCAAGATTTGGTCGTGAAGGTCGAATCCGGAAACCACCTTTCCGGAGCCGGATTCCAGATTCAAATCGCACAGGATCACGTCGTACGAATTTCGATTCGCGAGTTCGAGAGCCTGTTTGGGAGAGGAGGCGCGATCCACCGTGCAGCCGCGGGCGCCCAGGGTATCGGTCACCAGTTCCAGGATGCTTTCCTCGTCATCGACAACCAGGATTTTCTTGTGGGAGAGCGCCAAGTCGGGTGCCGCGGGGGTTTCGACGCGGGGAGCGTTCGCGGCAGGCGCGGCGGGTTCGGCGATCGCGACCGACTCCGTGCAGACCGGCAGCGACACGGTGAAAACCGAGCCGCCGTCGGGCAAGGGCTGCGCGGAAATATCGCCGTTGTGCTCGCGAACAATCGCCATGCAAATGCTGAGGCCGAGACCCGTGCCGCGGCCAGGGCGCTTGGTGGTGAAGAACGGATCGAAAATGCGCGGCAACAATTCGCGGCGTATGCCCACGCCGTCATCCTGGAACGTGATCAACACGCGCTCGCCGACGACGCCCAAACGGATCCGCAGCGTGCCGCGGTCGCGCACCTCGTGGATGGCCTGCTCGGCGTTCACGATGAGGTTCAGGAACACCTGCGTGAGCTGATTGGAATCGCCCAGCACGGTGGGGAGATCGGGACGCGCGGCCAGATCCACGTGAATTTGATTCGAGCGCAGGGAATGTTCGTGGAGCTGCAAAGTGCGCTGGAGCAAATCCGGCAAGTGGAGCAGCGTGCTGCGCGGCGTCGAGGGGCGCGAGAAAACTAGCAGGCTCTGCACGATGTGCGCGGCGCGGCGCGCCTGGCGATGTGCCAGGTCCAACTGGCGGGTTGCGTTTTCATCGGTGGACTGGTCGCGAAGCAATTCCGTGACGCCCAGAATGGCGGTCAGGGGATTGTTCAGTTCATGGGCCACGCCGGCGATCATCTGGCCCATGGCCGCGAGGCGCTCGGACTGAATGAGTTGCTGCTGGAGCCGCTGCTGTTCGGTAATATCGCGCGCCGAAGCGATGACGCCGTTGATGCGCCCCGTTTCGTCATGGAGAGGCCGCGCGGAGGCGCGGAACACGCGCCACGCGCCGTTCTTGTGCTGCGTGCGGTACTCGATCTGGCCCTCGGAAAGCCGCTTGAAAATCAAATCGTCGAACATCTCGAGCATCGCGGTCCGGTCCGCGGGATCGGTGCGGCCTCCCATCCTCTTCCCGATCAATTCCTCCGGACGGAAACCGAGAATTTCGAAAATCTGGGGGCTGACGAACGTGTACCGGCCATCGGTATCGAGAGCGATGACCAGGTCGGGGAAGCTGTCCATCAGGCGGCCCGCGAATTCCTGTTCGCGGTGGAGGCGGCGCTCCATTTCGCGCTGCTCGGTGACATCCACAAAAGTTCCCTGGTAGCGCACAAACTTTCCGGCGGGATCGCGGATTGCCGCGGTCGTGTGGACAGCAACCACATCGCGCCCCTCCTGCCGGTGCTTCAGAGTGATTTCATGCGCGCGCAGGAATCCGAGGTCGTTCAACTGGTTCTGTTCTTCCGCGCGGTCTTCGGGCCTGCGATACAGGGATGCGATCTCGCGGTTGAGCAAGTCTTCCTTATTATCAAACCCGAGCATTTGCGCCAGCGCCGGGTTGACTTCGGTAATCCGGTCATCCACGGCCGCGAGATAGACGCCTTCGCGCAGGGTTTGAAACAGCTCAGTGAAGCGCGTTTCGCTTTCGCGTTCCTTGGTCACATCGCGCGCAAAGCCGCTGATTCCGTGGACCACGTCGTCGCGCACGATGGCGTGCAGGACGCAATCAAAATAGCGGAGCGCTCCCGTCTGCTTGACGCGCGCGCGAACCACGCCGGTCCAGCGCCGCCGCTGGAGAAAGCGCGGGAGCCAATGCTCCAGGGCCAGCCGGTCGCTGGCTTCGGGCAGCTCAAAGAACTCGTCCAGCGAACGACCAACAACATCGGCAAAGGAAAGGCCGAGCAGATCGGCGAAGCTGCGGTTGACGGTAAGGACCTTGCCGTCGTTGGAAACGGAAAATAAGAGGTCTTCAAAGGTGTCGATGAGGTCGCGATAGCCTTGCTGGGATCTGGAAATCAGCGAAAAGAGTTGATCGAGCTGGTCGTTGTTGTGAACGACGTTCGTGCGCTGCTCGATACCGCGGACGAGGCCTCGTAACTCCGCGATTTCATTGGTCTTACTCCATGCATAGGCCACGAACAGGAACACCAGGACCACCAGACCCACAGGCAGGGCCACCAGATAGTGAGGTAGCGATTGGGTGGGCTGCCAGGAAATTGCCGCGAAAGCCAACGCCAGAGCGCCGAGGAGCAGGAGGGCGGCGCGCCAGACTCCGCGTTCGCGACGGCTCAGGTGGTCGCGTTCCAATGGCGCCGACGGCGATTCGGCGGGGGCATCCGCGCGGGGCGTGGAATCGTTGTTCATCAGCAGGTTGTATTGGAAGGCGCCTCCAGATGAGCGGGAGAACCGGGAGGCTCGCCTTGCCTGAAAATTATGGCGGGGAATAAAGTTGGGAGCAACGCAAGACTGGGGCAGGATAGCGAAGTTGTTAACACTGATGGTAGAGGAGCCGGGAGTGGACTGGTACGGCAGCAAGCCAGCCGATGAGGCGTTGCGCAAATGCGTCTTAGGATATACAATTGTTAGGTATATCTAGGAGGGCCAATGCAAGTATCCAAATGGGGAAATAGCCTCGCCGTGCGGCTACCCTCGGCCGTAGTCGACGCGCTCGAACTCCAGGAAGGCGACCAGATCGAGATTCGGATCGCGGGCCAGCGTGTCTTTGAGGTGCGCCGCGATCCACGCAAACAGCGCGCTCTCTCACGCCTGCGCAAGCTCCGGCGCCCTTTGCCTCCTGGATTTGTTTTTGACCGGGAAGAGGCCAGTGCGCGTTGAAGCTTTCTTCGACACGAATGTGCTGATCTATGCCGTGGCGCTGGACGACCCACGGAACGCGCGAGCCGAGGAACTTCTCTCGTCAGGAGGAACGATCAGCGTGCAAATCCTGAATGAATTTGTGTCTGTCGCCCGGCGAAAGATTTTGATGTCCTGGCGCGACGTGAAGGGAGCGCTCGATGCTTTTCGCGTTCTGTGTCCTTCCCCGCTTCCCATCACGATGGAAATGCACGAGGCGGCAGTCAAGATTGCAGAACAACACGGCTACGGGATCTACGACGCCCTGGTGGTCGCCGCCGCGCTCGAATCTGGATGCGCGATCCTCTATTCCGAGGATTTTCAGGATGGCCAAACGATCGACGGACGGCTCACGATCCGTAATCCGTTCGCTCAACTATCCGGCGGCTAGGTATCGGCGAGAAGGATTGCCTTTTTCGCCTGTGGGCCGTACCTTTCATCGATCGCAGGACATCCTACAAGGGAGCACGCGAGGGGGAATCATGGAACATCGAAAATTAGGAAAGAATGGACCGCAGGTTTCCGCGCTTGGACTTGGATGCATGGGAATGTCCTTTGCCTATGGACCAACGGATGACGAGGAATCGCTTCGAGTCCTTCGCCGGTATTTGGAGCTCGGCGGCAACTTCCTGGATACGGCCGAAATTTACGGTCCGTACAAGAACGAGGAACTGCTTGGCCGTTTCCTGCGCGAGATCCCTCGCGACCGAGTCATCGTCGCGACCAAGTTTGGTTTCCGCATCAGTCCCGGTGGAATCCGGAGCGTCGATGGTTCCCCCGAGAACGTTCAGCGTGCATGCGAGGGCAGCCTCAAGCGGCTGGGCATCGAAACGATCGACCTCTATTATCAGCATCGCGTCGATCCGAAGGTTCCGATTGAGGAAACAGTTGGCGCCATGGCCAAGCTTGTTTCGGCTGGAAAAGTCCGGATGCTTGGACTGTCGGAAGCCAGTCCGGAAACCGTGCGGCGCGCCGCGAAAGTTCACCCGATTACCGCGCTGCAGAGCGAGTATTCGCTTTGGTCGCGCGAAGTGGAGGCCAACGGCGTGCTCGCGACTTGCCGCGAGCTTGGCATTACTTTCATCCCGTACAGCCCCCTTGGGCGCGGATTCCTGACGGGCGCGATCCAAAAGCTTAGTGATCTCGACCCGACCGATTGGCGGCGGACGAATCCCCGTTTCGGAGAGAAGGCGCTGCAAGAAAATCTCAAGCTGGCTGCGGCGGTCAAGGAATTGGCTGGGGAAAAAGGCGTGACGCCTGCACAGCTGGCGCTGGCCTGGGTCCTCGCCCAGGGCCAAGATGTCATTCCAATTCCCGGGACCAAGCGGCTTCGCTACCTGGAGGACAACATGGGTGCGCTCCGCGTAAACCTGACCGAGAGCGACCGGAAGAAAATTGCGGAGCGCGTCGCGCAGTTTCAAATCGTCGGAGAGCGTTACACGCCCGACATGATGGCCCTGGTGCAGCGGGCCTGAGAAACTGAGAATGTTTTTTAGTATTGATGTCGGAAAATTTCCTGTGAATTGAGTCTCCGCGAGCGACGATTTCCAAACAAGTGTCCTGTTCTTCAATGCAACGCTACGAGAGGCCCGGAAAGTCTTGTCCAAACGTCCGGCGCAACACCCTCCACGCGAGCACCAAGGAAGTAACGCAGAGGGCCGCGCCGCCGGTCAATAAGATCAGAACGATGATGTCCCAGATTGGACGATGGTTGTAGAGCCAAGGAAAATCCATCGAGTGCAGGCCGTGGTAGAGCCAGCGGTTCCAGCGCGCGTGGGAATTGTAGCTTTGTACGATCCGAGCGGTTTTCGGATCGATGTAGTATGTGGAATTTTCATTGTCACTTAAACGCACAACAATTACCGGCAGGGGATGCCGGTGCTGGCGATCCAGGTAATAGGCTTCGTATTGGGTGACCAGCCTTACTTCTGCCAGTGCATACGGCTGAGCCGCTTTTCCAATCACATCGATGATTTTATTCCGGTCGAACTCTGCAGCCGCTTGGCCGCGGACGGGAACGATGCGGCTCTGATTTCGTTCGCCGGTGCCCAAGTAGACCGGCTCTCCAGCGAATGAATCAAGTTCCAGTTCCTTCACGTGAAAATCGGACCCGAGCCGGGCTAGCGCATCTTGCGGACGTTCAGTGAAATCCGCAAGGTGCAATGAGCCGCCGCGCAGCGCCTCCACCAGACGCGCGCCTGTGCTATCCCAAGTCTTTCCTTGCAACCTGGGGAATGGATCCATGGAAAGCATCCCGCTGAAGGCCCAACTGCAAGCAAGCAGCCCGAAAATAAGGCCAAGAATCGAATGCCAGCGTTTCTGGCCGGTGTACGGCAGGCTCGACGGCGCTCCCTCCTTGCGGTATTGCTTTGACGGGGAGTACGCCGAAACGCCAATGATAATTCCGAAGAGCGCCGCAACCGTTCCCAGCCCGGAGGCCCAGATCACAATCCTGGCCCAGACGCTCGCACGCTTTCGCAATGGCGTGAAGTAGAGCCAGTGAGGAATGGCGCCGAAGTAAGCGCCCATGCGAGACGCTCGAGTCGTGTATTGCTCAACGTCGCCCGTCACCGTGGAGATGTACACTTGCTCGCCGTTCGGCCAACTGTACTTGCGCATGGGCCGGAGATCTTCGAATTTTTCGGCCACCGTCCACTGATCTTCTTCCGTGTTCTCTTCCACCTTGGCGTCTACGGGAGGCTGTCCAGTCCACGAGGAAGCGATCCGGAGAGTCATCTCCGGCGGAAATTCTGTTTGCATCGTGCCATCCACCGCGGAGACGATGGACTCCGAGTCGCCAAAACGGAACCTATACACTGGCCGGCCGTCAAACATACCAAGCTTCACGTGGTCGGGTTGGAGATCCGTTTGCATCCGCGCGAAGGCTTCCAGCGGCGAAAGCCGAATCCCGGTTGCATCCAGCACTGGCGCCCGGTTCAATCGATCTGCCTCCGACACCATGGGATAGTCCCAATACATCAGGACAATTCCCGATGCAAACCAGGACAGAAAAAGCAGGCAAAGACTCACACCCATCCATCGGTGAACAAAGATAAGCGCCTTCTTGAGTTGAGTTCCCGCGTGAAACATGGATGGAAGTCCGCCCCCGTCCAGCGTGAGAGATGACAGCCGATTTCGGCGCGTCCGTAAAACCCTCAAGCTTCCCGGATCGTCGCGCTAGGTCCGAGTATCAGGCTAGGACGACGGACATTTCGCCTTGTTCTTTGCGCGCAGGCTTTACAGTGATTTCCACGTTTTGCCCGAGAGCCGTCAGGAAGTCGAGAAGACGCCCAACGGAAAAGTTGCCGGCGCGATTGCGGGCGAGCGCTGAAACGTGGGGCTGCGAAATACCCAAGATTTTTCCGGCTTGCGTTTGCGTAAGGTTGCGCTGCTTGATGATGCGGTAGATTTGCAGCGTCAGCTCAGCCTTCAGCAACTCCTGTTCGGGATTGGGAACGCCAAGATCGGCGAAAACATTGCCGCTACTTGCTGTAACGGCGTCTTTCTTGGAGACCTTTCCTCGTTTCTTCATTTCAGACCTTCCTCTCTGTACTATTTCTCAGCGATTGCCAGTCGCCCATGAATCAAATCGATTTCTTTCTTTGGCGTGGCGATCCCCGATTTTGATTTTTTCTGAAAGGCGTGCAATACGTAAACAACGCCCTTCAGGCGTACCGTGTAGACCGTGCGCCAGGTGTTGCCGTCGAAGGGCGCAACGATTTCCATCACGCTCGCCCCAGAAAAGCCCTTCATCGGCTTGGCCGACGGATCGGTGTCTCCCTTTTGCGCCGCGTAGATGGCATAGCCGACATCCTTTCGCACTTCCGCCGGAAACAATCGCAGATCCTCCAGGCAGGATCCGATCCACCTCACCGGCTTTAACTCGCGTTCCACCGTATATAATTATACGTATATACGTATACTTGTCAAAGCCATTGAGGGCGCCTGGAAGTGTGGTAGATGCCGGGCCTGTGAGTTGGAGTTGAAGTTGCGGACGCAATGGCAGCGTGAATGTTAGTGTCTGGTCGAGCGTTTGAGCCGTGCTCGAAGTTGTGGGTGCCTGAGCTCTCCTGGTTTTTGAGGGGCGGGAAGGTCTACTTTTTGCGGGAAGAAAGTCAAAACCCCGACCCTTCCAAAGGCTGGAAGAGTCGGCCACCCGGAAAACCTAAATCAGATACTCCGCGTTCACGCATTGCAGCGGAAGGGTTGGCCACCCGCCCACGCCCGGTAACCCCGCGAGGATGGGCACGCGGCGTGGTCTCGACTTTCATTGTCAAAGAAGACGAAATAAGGGATAATGAGAAGGTAATGCAATTTGCTAATGTAAGGAGATTCCTCAATGCATTCTACAGTGACGAGGAAAGGACAAACAACCATTCCCGGCAGGATCAGGGAGGCCCTGCGCATCAAATCGGGCGACAGACTCGAGTACGTCGTGCACGGGGATCACGCGACCATCCGCGTGCATCCCGGGGTTCGGGCACTCAAAGGCGCCCTTTCCAGTAAAAAGGGCAAGGGCATGTCCTTCGCTCAAATCCGTGACGCCGCGGCTGCAGCAGCCCGCAAGCGCGAGGGCATTCGGTGAGCAAGCGAAGACTCGTCGACACCAATCTCATCGTTCGCTATCTGGTACAGGATCATGAACGGCACGCCGAGGCTGCCGGAAGGCTGTTCGAGGCCTGCGACCACGGCGACCTTGTGATGGTGGTGCTCCCGGCCGTGCTGGCCGAATGCGTTTTCGTTCTTGAATCTTTTTACGAGTGTGCGCGGGGAGAGATTGCCTCGGCGCTCGGTTCGCTAATCTCAAGTCCCGGAATTGAAATTGACCGTGCCCCCATTCATCTCGACGCCCTCGAACGCTATCGAAAAACGAAGATTCACTTCGTGGATTGCATGATTGCGGCGACCGCGGCGGAAGCAAGGATCCCGGTCGCGACTTTCGATCTTGGTTTCAGAAAATTCGCGGACGTACGCGTGGAAACCGAATAGCTTTCCTCCCTTGAATTAATGCACGTCACATCCCCCACCCTTCAAGACGGAAGAGTGGCGCACCCCGGCCGGGCCACCCGTCCCACCCACAGTGCAGAATCTTAACTCGGAGTGGACGTACGGGAGTAGTATTAGACCGTGGGGCGAGAACAAATCTGTGGGATGCCAAAGGGCGGGCCACCCGCCCAAGGATTGGCCACCCGCCATTCTGAGACAGTGTTAAGATCAATTTCGAGTAGCCATGAGTCTCCGCGTTCTACACGTCTCCTGCAATATACGACCTGCTCGGATTGCTTTTGTCATTAACAAGCCAGAGCCAGCGATTCTCGAGGAAGTTTTCCGTGTAAATACACTACTGTGGGGCGGACTTCTCAATCCCGTCGTCGTGTTGGATGACAGCACAAGAAAAAGAGTAGGTCGTCACTACCAATTTGGTGATACATCCTATGCGGAAGAGATACGCCTACTCTTACGCGAGTTCGATCCCGATTTGCTAATCAATTGTGACGGATCCGCCTTGCCTGCATCCTTCGATGTTTTCAAAGAACGAACCTTCACCAAAGATGCGCTGCGTTGGAATCCCTGGGCCAGAGGCGAGGTTCCTTTTTTCTTGGAGGTTTGGCCGTTCCTTCGAAACTACTGGCGCAGCGAAGTGCGCTTCTCGAAGGAGCCTCCTCACAAGTTTGCTTACATGGAGGACGAGGGGCCACTGAGGACTTACCTCGCCGCGGTTTTTGGAGTGTTTGCTGATACTGATGAAGGAAAGAAGGTTCTAATCGAACGCTTTGGCGCAAAACCCGTCACCTACGACGAAGAGTTCCGTAAAGCGCCGAAGCAAGAATTGATGTTTCCAATCATGGCGACACAGTTCGACCTACGAATACGTTCGCCGAAGCCCCGATCCTCTGACATTTTCTTTCTCTTGGACCCAACTCAAATGCACGATGTCGTGGACTATTGGAACTTGAGGGCCGCCGGGTTTCGAATATTCAGTCTTCCTGTCGATTGCTACAAGGACTACGCGGAGCGTGCGAAGGCTTTTGCGCGTTGGTCAATGGACCCGTCCGTGCCCAGGCCGTTCGCGGGCCCGACAATCGTGAAGGCTCGCAGCGTTGAAGATGATGTTTCCACCGAAGTGAGACAGTGGTTCATCAGTTTAGACTCTGAGCTGGCGCCGTCTGTTATGGGATGGGTCCCACGCTTCGGCGTAAGGTACGACGGCGTCGCGCCGGACATACAAGTTCGCGCCGCAACTTCACAAGAAATAAGTCGAAACGTCATGATGAGTGACACATCAGGAGAAATTCAATTCCCGCCGCCCTGCGAATTATCCGAAGGTGATCAATCCCAGCACTGGGCGATCGACCTGACCGCATTCGGGGCGAATGAAGACACGACCTTTAGATTGCCATGGCTGAAGCCAAGTTGTGACAAAGTGGCTGAATACAGCCTTGGATACTCCTTTGGTCCGGCAGCGGCACGCGTAAGCAAGAATGGCATCGTCACTATGGCACGTGGTGATCACGATCACAGCCTGGTGCATGAACCGAAGGTAACAAATGTCTGGGCAGCCTACCTAAAGGATTGTGGATTTACCTATCTTAAGACGAGCTCTGCTGGCCTTGCGTTGGACAGAATTATCGAGGAGTTGGGTGGAATTCACCGTTGCCAGATATTTCAAAACGCTGGTGTCCGCCAACTTGTGGATGTTCTATCTAATGGCTCGCCTAAATCAGCGCACTTCGTGCGGCAATCAATTTACAAGGCGATCCCACCCAAAGAAGATCAAGGAACGAAGGGTCGTGAGATCCTAGAGAATCTCATGTCGCTACAGCTTCTACGCCAAGGATTTGAGTTGCAATGCGAAAAGTGTCAGCGCTGTGACTGGTATCATCTGAGCGAAGTCGCAGAGCAGTTCAAATGCAAGAAGTGCTTCCATGTTCAGTTGGTGCCATTGCTGGATCGTCAGACGTGGTCCTACGTCTCGAATGGCTTGTTTCGACTCGAAGGAAAAATGTCCGGGTGTATGACAACGGTTTTGGTGCTTATCTTCTTTCGCTTTTGCCTTGGCTTGGACACCAAAGTAGTCTCGTCATTTGATTACAGCGGCCCCGATGGGGCAGGTGAGCGCGACTTCGCAATCCTTGCCTCGGATACGTTCCAAGAGGACGTAGATGTAATCATCGGCGAATGCAAGACCACCCTCGATTTGAGAGACAAGGAAAAGAAAGACATCAAAGACCTAGGATTGGCAACGGGAGCCTACATTGCCTTCGCAATCGATGCTGCAGACTTCTCGGACGATGACAAAGCCTACTTTAGAGAGCTAATAGAAACTGGAATAAGGCCGATCCTTCTGGTGAGAAAACAGCTGGAAATGTCCTACATCGAAGCTGGTGAATATCGCCACAGGGCAGTCGGACTACGCAGGGATGCTGATGCGCTGCATCGCCTTACCGTCATCGACACCCTTGGAAGCGAGTTCGCAAAGAAGCATAACATTTGGGTTTGATTTATCTATTTCCTCGCCGGTTGCTGGTTACACGATTTGCGATGGCGGAGATCAAACTAGCGTAGCTTCCCTCCAAAGGGCAAAATGGGCGGCCCAAACCATCAGGCCGCCCAAATATTCCTTCCAATAGTGAACTTCCCGTTAGTCCGAACCACCCTCCGCCAGCGCATCGGCATCCTTGCGCAGGAAGTCGAGCGCGGCGGCTTCTTCCGCCGAGAGATCGGCGGGAGGCATGATCTCCTCGGGCGGAGGCGGGGGCGGCATTTCGGTGAGCAGTTGGATGTTGCGGTAGCGCTCGAGGCCGGTGCCGGCCGGGATCAGGCGGCCCATGATGACGTTTTCCTTGAGGCCGCGCAGGTAGTCCACCTTGCCCGCGACGGCGGCTTCGGTGAGGACGCGCGTGGTCTCCTGGAAACTGGCGGCGGAGATGAACGAATCCGTCGAGAGCGACGCCTTGGTGATGCCGAGGAGCAGCGGGCGTCCCGTGGCGGGGCGTGAGCCCTCGGCGATGATGCGGTCGTTTTCCTCGCGGAAGCGGAACTTGTCCACCTGTTCGTCGAGGAGGAAAGCGGTGTCGCCAACGTCTTCCACTTTCACCCAGCGCATCATCTGGCGGACGATCGTCTCGATGTGCTTGTCGTTGATGTTGACGCCCTGGAGGCGGTAGACCTCTTGGATGGCGTTGACCAAATAAGCCTGCGTGTATTTTTCGCCGAGCACGGCCAGCAAATCGTGCGGGTTGAGCGGGCCGTCGATCAGCGGTTCGCCCGCCTTGACGTGTTCGCCTTCCTGCACGTTGATGTGCACGCCGCGGATGATCGAGTATTCCTTCTGCGTCCGGCCGTCTTCCGATTCGACGTAAATCTTCCGCAGACCCTTGCTGATTTCGCCGTATTTCACGACGCCGTCGATTTCGCTGATGACGGCAGGGTCGCGCGGCTTGCGGGTCTCGAAGAGTTCGACGACGCGCGGCAAACCTCCGGTGATGTCCTTGGTCTTGGTGGTCTCGCGAGGAATCTTCGCGAGCACGTCTCCGGGTTGCACCTCGTCGCCATCCTGCACCATTAAGTGCGCGCGGGAAGGCATGAGATATTTCTTGCGGGTGCGGCCGGCGGAGTCGCGAACCTGAATCGTCGGCGCGTGTTTTTCATCGCCCGGAGGCAGCGTGACCACGAGCTGCGATAATCCGGTAACTTCGTCGACCTGCTCCTCGATCGTGATGCCCGGCTGCAGGTCCTTGAACTGGATCGTGCCTCCGGCTTCGGTGAGGATCGAGAACGTGTACGGATCCCACTCGGCCAGAAGTTCGCCAAGCTTGACGGGCTGATTTTCCTCGACGCGGAGGCGCGCGCCGTAGACCACGTGGTAGCGCTCCTTTTCACGGCCCTTTTCGTCGACGATGGCGATCAAGCCGTTGCGGTTCATGGCGATCAGGTGCTCGCCGCGGCCGCGCACGACGTTCATGTCGATGAAGCGGACGAAGCCGCTGTTGCGAGACTCGAGTTTGGATTGTTCGGTGATGCGCGTCGCCGTTCCTCCAATGTGGAACGTGCGCATGGTGAGCTGCGTGCCCGGCTCGCCGATGGATTGCGCGGCGATGACGCCGACCGCTTCGCCGAGTTCGACGAACCGGCCCGTGGCCAGGTTGCGTCCGTAGCAGCGGGCGCAGGCGCCGCGCCGCGATTCGCACGTCAGCACGGAGCGAATATTGACGCGCTCAATGCCGGCGGCTTGCACGGCGCTCGCCAGCTCCTCGTTGATCTCCTGGTTCACGTCGACAATAATGTTGCCTTCGTAGTCTTTAATTTTGTCGAGAGAGACGCGGCCCACGATGCGGTCGCGCAGCGGCTCGACTTCGACGCCCGCCTCGGTGATCGGTTCGACGTAAATGCCGTCGGCGGTGCCGCAATCGATTTCGCTGATGATGACGTCCTGCGCCACATCGACGAGGCGGCGAGTGAGGTAACCGGAATCGGCCGTCTTGAGCGCCGTGTCGGCAAGACCCTTGCGCGCGCCGTGCGTCGAGATGAAGTACTGCAGCACGGTAAGGCCTTCGCGGAAGTTGGAGGTGATGGGCGTTTCGATGACTTCGCCGGAAGGCTTGGCCATCAAGCCGCGCATGCCGGAAAGCTGGCGGATTTGCTGCTTCGATCCGCGGGCGCCGGAATCGGCCATGACGTAAATCGGGTTGATGATGCCTTCCTTATCCTGGTTCTCCATCGCCTTGAACATCTGCTCGGCGACTTTTTCGGTGATGTCGCTCCAGATGGCCACGACTTTGTTGTAGCGTTCGCCGTTGGTGATGGCGCCGTCCAGGTATTGCTGCTGCACCTTGACGACTTCCTTCTCCGTGTTTTCGACGAGCGAGAATTTGTCGCCCGGGATAACCATGTCGTCGATGCCGATCGAGATGCCGGACTTGGTGGCGTAGTGGAAGCCCAGTTCCTTTAGCTCGTCGAGCATCTGCACGGTGCGCTTCAATCCAAAGCGCAGGTAACAGTAATAGCAAAGCTGCTGCACGCCTTTTTTCTTGATGAGGCCGTTGATGAACGGCATTTCCTTGGGCAGGTGATCGTTGAAAATCACACGCCCGGCGGTAGTGTTGATGAACTGGCGCTTGAGCGTGACCGATTCGGCGTGCGGCACGTCCTGATCGTCGTAGGCGGAGGTGAGATCGATCATCTCGCCTTCGTAGCGGAGACGAATCGGCGTGAGCAGTTCGACTTCGCCGGACTCGAGAGCGAGAACGACTTCCTCGGTGTGGCCGAAGGCGCGGCCTTCGCCCTTGGCGCCGGGCTTGGCCTTGGTCAGATAGTAAATTCCGAGAACCATGTCCTGCGTCGGAACGGCGAGGGGCAGGCCGTTGGCGGGCGACAGAATGTTGTTCGCCGAAAGCATCAGGACGGAGGCTTCCACCTGCGCTTCGGGCGAAAGCGGAATGTGCACGGCCATCTGGTCGCCGTCGAAGTCCGCGTTGAACGCGGTGCAGACGAGCGGGTGGATGCGAATGGCCTTGCCTTCGACGAGCACCGGTTCAAACGCCTGAATGCCGAGGCGGTGGAGCGTGGGAGCGCGGTTCAGGAGCACCGGATGCTCGCGAATCACGTCTTCGAGAATGTCCCAAACCACGGACTCCTGCTGCTCGACCATTTCCTTGGCTTGCTTGATGGTGGTGCAGTGGCCCTGCGCTTCCAGGCGATGGTAGATGAACGGCTTGAACAGCTCGAGCGCCATTTTCTTCGGCAGGCCGCACTGGTGCAGCTTGAGTTCCGGGCCGACGACGATCACGGAGCGTCCCGAATAATCGACGCGCTTGCCGAGCAGGTTCTGGCGGAAGCGGCCTTGCTTGCCTTTGAGCGTGTCGGAAAGCGATTTCAGCGGGCGGTTGTTCGTGCCGCGCAAAACGCGTCCGCGGCGCCCGTTATCGAACAGCGCGTCCACCGCTTCCTGGAGCATGCGCTTTTCGTTGCGGACGATGACGTCCGGCGCGTGCAGCTCCATCAGCTTTTTCAAGCGGTTGTTGCGGTTGATGACGCGGCGATAGAGATCGTTCAAATCGGACGTGGCGAAGCGGCCGCCGTCGAGGGGCACGAGTGGACGCAGCTCCGGCGGAAGAACCGGCAGCACGTCGAGAATCATCCATTCGGGACGGTTGCCGCTCTTGCGGAACGATTCGACCACTTTGAGGCGCTTGGCGTACTTGATGCGCTTCTGAAGGCTGGGGTCGACCTTCATTTTTTCGCGCAATTCCTCGGAGAGCTTCTCGATGTCCACGCGCTTCAGAAGTTCCTTGATGGCTTCGGCGCCCATTTGCGCGCGGAATTGCCCGGGGAAATCTTTTTGCAGCTCGCGGTATTTTTCCTCGGGGAGCATCTCGCGTTCCTTGATTCCGGGAACTTCCAGAGGATCGATGACGACGTAGCCCTCGAAATACAGGATGCGCTCGAGGTCGCGCATCGAGATGTCCAGCAGGTAGCCGATGCGAGACGGCAGGCCCTTGAAGAACCAGACGTGCGAGCAGGGCGAAGCGAGCTCGATGTGGCCGAGGCGCTCGCGGCGGACTTTGCTGAGCGTGACTTCCACGCCGCACTTGTCGCAGATCACGCCGCGGTGCTTCATGCGCTTGTACTTGCCGCAGAGGCATTCCCAGTCCGTGACGGGACCGAAAATTTTCGCGCAGAACAGGCCGTCGCGCTCGGGCTTGAAGGTACGGTAGTTGATGGTCTCGGGCTTGGTGACTTCGCCGTGCGACCAGGACCTGATTTTTTCCGGACTCGCGAGGCTGATCCGGATGGAATCGAAATCCGCAATTAAACTGGCACGATCATAAGGGCTGCTTCGATACAAGGTATGTCCCTCCTGCTCCGGTGGAATTCATCGGAGACATCCCGGCGTGCCGGGAGTAAGAAAAGAAAACTGACTAATCCGCGGCTGGTTTTTCCGCGGCTTTTTGGCGCTTCATCAATTCCACGTCCAGGCAGAGCGACTGCAGCTCGCGGACCAGGACGTTGAACGATTCGGGCACGCCCGGCTCGATGCCTGGCTCGCCCTTGACGATGGCCTCGTAAATTTTCGCGCGGCCATAGACGTCGTCGGACTTCGCGGTCAGCAATTCCTGAAGGATGTGCGCCGCGCCGTACGCTTCGAGCGCCCAGACTTCCATTTCGCCGAAGCGCTGCCCGCCGAACTGCGCCTTGCCGCCGAGCGGCTGTTGGGTGATAAGCGAGTACGGCCCGATGGACCGCGCGTGGATTTTGTCGTCGACGAGGTGCGAGAGTTTCAGCATATAGATATAGCCGACGGTAACGGCCTGGCCGAATTCCTCGCCGGTCATGCCGTCCCACAGCGTGATTTTTCCGGCGTTTGGCAGGCCCGCCACTTCGAGCAGGTGGCGGATTTCGGCTTCGCGCGCGCCGTCGAATACGGGCGTGGCCATGGGGATGCCTTCGCGGAAGCTGTCGGCATATTCGAGCAGCGTGTCATCGTCCAGGTCGGTGAGCGTCTTCCATATGGCCGTGTCGGAAAACACTTCGCGGAACCAGCGGCGCAACGCTTCGGAGCGCTTGTTCTGATCGAGCAGGCGCGCCACGCTGCGGCCCAGTTCCTTGGAGGCCCATCCGAGGTGCGTTTCGAGAATCTGTCCGACGTTCATACGCGACGGAACGCCGAGCGGATTCAGAACGATTTCCACGGGCGTGCCGTCCGGCAGATATGGCATGTCTTCTTCCGGAACAATTCGCGCGATGACTCCCTTGTTGCCGTGGCGGCCGGCCATTTTGTCGCCGACGGAAAGTTTTCGCTTCATCGCGATGTAGCACTTCACCAGCTTGATGACGCCGGGAGGAAGTTCGTCGCCCTTGCGGAGCTTTTCCTTGCGCTCCTCGGTAATTTTCCTAAGCACGTCGATCTGGCGCGAGGTCATCTCCTCAATCTCGTCGATTTTCTCGATGAGCAGAGGGTCCTTATCGGCGAGACGCAACCGCTTGAGGTTGCGCGTGGCGATCTTTTCGATGATGTCGCGCGTCAGTTCGGTGCCCTTGGTGATCAAGCGCTTGTTGGTCTTTTCGTCGTGCAGGTCGGCCGTCAGCGCCTTGCCTTCGAGAAGCACGGAAAGGCGTTTGAGGCGCTCGTCGGTGAGGATGCGGATTTCGTCCGACAAGTTCTTTTCGAGCTTGAAGACCTGCGCGGCCTCGATGGCCTTGTGGCGTTCGTCTTTTTCGGCGCCCTTGCGGCAGAAGATTTTCACGTCGACGACGGTGCCCTCGATGCCCGGCGGGCAGTAGAGGGAAGCGTCGCGCACATCGCCGGCCTTTTCGCCGAAGATCGCGCGGAGAAGTTTTTCTTCCGGCGTCAGAGTGGTTTCGCCCTTGGGAGTGACCTTGCCGACCAGGATGTCTCCCGGCCGCACGGTCGCGCCGATGCGGATCACACCGCTCTCATCGAGGTTGCGAAGAAACATTTCGCTGATGTTGGGAATATCGCGCGTGATTTCCTCGGGGCCAAGTTTCGTGTCCCGCGCCTCGATTTCGTATTCCTCGATGTGGATCGAAGTGTAGTAGTCGTCCTTGACCAGCTTTTCGCTGACTAGGATGGCGTCTTCAAAGTTGTACCCGCGCCACGGCACGAACGCGACCAGAACGTTGCGGCCGAGCGCCAGTTCGCCGCGATCGGTGCACGGGCCGTCCGCCAGCACCTGGCCCTGGCGGACGCGGTCGCCCACGCGGACGAGCGGCTTCTGATTGATGCAGGTGTTCTGGTTCGAGCGCTTGAATTTGATGAGCTGGTAGATGTCCGCGCCCACTTCGCGAGAAAGAACGCCCGAGTGGTCGGACTCGACGCGCACGATAATCCGTTCCGAGTCAACCTGATCGACGATTCCGTCGCGGCGGCAGATGACCACCGCTCCCGAATCGCGCGCGGTGACGCGTTCCATGCCGGTGCCGACGAGCGGAGCTTCTCCGCGAATCAGCGGCACGGCTTGGCGTTGCATGTTCGAGCCCATGAGGGCGCGGTTGGCGTCGTCGTTTTCCAGGAACGGAATGAGACTCGCCGCGACCGAGACGAGCTGCTTCGGCGAGACGTCGATGTAATCGACTTCGTCGCGCGATTTCAGGACGAAGTTTCCGGCCTGGCGGCAGTTAACGAGTTCGGTGGTGATGCGCCCGCGCTCGTCCAGCGGCACGTTGGCCTGCGCGACGACGTAGCGGTCCTCTTCCCAAGCCGAAAGGTAGAAGCAGTACGGATCGTTCGTGACTTTGCGGCGCTTCAGTTCCTCGTTGACCGCTTCGACTTTATCGCGCTCGATGATTTCGCCGGCCTTGAATTCGCTTTCGCCCGAGTTGACGATCATCACGTAATCGATCACGCGGCCGCCCTTTACCTTGCGGTAGGGCGACTCGATGAATCCGAATTCGTTGATGCGCGCGTAGCAGGACAGCGAGCTGATCAAACCGATGTTCGGACCTTCCGGCGTTTCGATCGGGCAGATGCGTCCGTAGTGCGTGGGATGGACGTCGCGCACCTCGAATCCGGCGCGCTCGCGCGAGAGTCCGCCCGGCCCAAGGGCCGAGAGGCGCCGCTTGTGGGTGATTTCCGAAAGCGGATTGGTCTGGTCCATGAACTGCGAAAGCTGGGAACTGCCGAAAAATTCGCGAATCGCGGCCATGACCGGCTTGGCGTTCACGAGGTCGTGCGGCATGGCGGTGGACATTTCCTGGTACACCGACATTTTTTCCTTGATGGCGCGCTCCATGCGGACCAGGCCAATGCGGAACTGGTTCTCAAGGAGTTCGCCGACCGCGCGGACGCGGCGGTTGCCCAGGTGATCGATGTCGTCCAGCGTGCCGATGTTTTTGCGCAGCTTCATCAGGTAGCGGATGGCCGCGACGAAATCGGCGGCATCGAGCGTGCGCGTGTTGAGCGGCGTCTCCAGGCCGAACTTGATGTTGAATTTCAAGCGGCCCACGCGGCTGAAATCGTATTTGCGCGGGTCGAAGAACATCCCGTTGAACAAAGCCGTGGCCGTTTCGAGCGTTGGCGGATCGCCGGGGCGCAGTTTCCTATAGATTTCGATCAGCGCTTCGCGGGGCGACTTGATCGCGTCCTTGTCCAGGGTGCGGGAAAGGACCACGCCGACGTTGTCGCGATCGGGGAAAAAGATATCGACGCTGGTAATGCCCGCTTCGGCGAGCGAAGTCCAAATCTCGGCGGTCAGCGGCTTGTTGGCTTCCAGGAGAACTTCTCCGGTTTGCCGGTTCACGAGATCGGCGACCGAGTAGGCGCCCTCGAGATCGGCGACGGAAACGTGCGCGGCGGGCACCTTGGCCTTGACGAGCTCCTTGTAGAGCGCTTCGGTGATGCGTTTGTGCGCGCCGACCAGCACTTCGTCGCTCCTGGAACTCTTGATTTCGTGGGACAGCTTGCGGTCGATCAGCCCCTCGGAAAGGTTCCAGTGCAGGTCGCCATCGCGCAGCGTGACGCGCTCGACCTGGTAGAACGTGCGCAGAATTTCCTCGTTCGATTTCATGCCCAGCGCGCGCAGGAAAATCGAGCCGAGGAATTTGCGCTTGCGGTCGATGCGCACGTACAGAATATTTTTGGTGTCGTACTCGAACTCGACCCACGAGCCGCGGTACGGAATGATTTTCCCGAGGAAATAGCTGCGGTTGTTGGCCGATTCGTAAAACACGCCCGGCGAGCGGTGCAACTGGCTGACGATCACGCGCTCGGTGCCATTGATGACGAAGGTGCCGTTGTCGGTCATCAGCGGAATGTCGCCGAAGAAAACTTCCTGTTCCTTGATGTCGCGGATATTTTTCGCGCCGGTGTCCGGATCCTTGTCGTAAATCGTGAGACGGATGGTGACCTTGAGCGGGGCGGCGTAGGTCATGCCGCGCTCCTGGCACTCGTTCACGTCGTACTTCAGCTGCATGCCGACCGGGTCGCCGCACTTTTCGCAAAAGGTGGGCGTGTTCTTGTTGAACGTGCCGCACTTGGTGCACAGCACGTCGCCCGTTTGATAGGGATTGGTGACGACGGAGGCGCCGCAATTGCGGCACGTGGCGCGCAGGTGGTGCAACCCCTTCAGGTTGCCGCACTTGCATTCCCAGTTCCCGATCGAGTAGTCCACGAAATCCAGCTGCGAGAGGCCGCGGAAATCTTGAATCGGAAACACCGATGTAAAGACCGATTGCAGGCCGCCGTCCTCGCGCTCGGACGGAAGCAAATCCATCTGCAGAAATCGCTGATAGGAATTCTTCTGAACCTCGATCAGGTTCGGAATTTGAATCGAGCTCCGGATCTTGGAAAAATCCAGGCGCTCGCGCTCTCGCATATGATGATTCCCGTTTCCATTCGGCATGCTATGACCTCACGAACTGCGCAGGGTTGGGCCGAAACGCCGACGGGCGGCATGGCAGACACCGCCGCCCCGGGTCCCGGCGGGACCGAGTCAAGGTTGACAAATCACGTTTTGGAACTTGCGTAAGCAAACCCCTCAGGGCGCGGCAGGCTCGGCCAAGCCGGGCCGCCTCGCGCCGGAATTGCTGGGTTACTCCGATACCGTTACTTCACTTCGACTTTGGCGCCGACGTCCTCGAATTTCTTCTTGATCGTGGCCGCCTCGTCCTTGTTCACGCCTTCCTTGATCGGCTTGGGCGCGCCATCGACCAGGTCCTTGGCTTCCTTGAGGCCCAGGCTGGTGACTTCGCGGACCGCCTTGATGACGTTGATCTTGTTCGCGCCCACGTCCGTGAGCACGACCGAGAACTCCGTCTTCTCCTCGACCGGGGCCGCACCGCCCGCCGCGCCGCCGCCCGCCATCATCACGGGAGCCGCAGCCGCCGCTGAAACGCCGAAGGTCTCTTCCATTTTCTTGACCAGGTCAGCCGCTTCGAGCAGGGTCAGGCCCTTGATTTCTTCCAGGATTGCTTCCACCTTATTTGCCATTGCTGTGTCCTCTCCTCATTAGATGCAGATTAGATTCTTTATTGAGCCGTCTCGACCGGCGCTGGCGCGGAACCCGGTCCGAACTTGTTGGCCTTCACCGCTTCGCTGACCGTGACGGCCAGGTTGCGGTTGACCGCGGCCAGCGCGGAGGCGATGCGCTGCGCCGGCGCGTTGACCAGAAACATGATCTTGCTGATCAGTTCTTCCTTCGAGGGCAGCGACGATAGCTGCTGAATTTCCGCGATCGAAAGCACGCGCCCCTCGACGATCCCGGCGCGAAACTGAAAGGCCGGAACATCTTTCGCGATCTTGGTGAGCGCCTTGGCGAGCGATACCGGATCGGTCGCCGTGTAAGCGATGGAATTGGTTCCCGTCAGGTTTTTCAACAGGGGCTCGATCGGCGTGCCGGAAGCGGCGCGTTCGGCGAGCGTGTTTTTCACGACCTGGTAATGCCCGCCGGCCTGCTCGACGGCGCGGCGCAGCTTGTTGTCGTTTTCCACCGTGATGCCCTGGAAGGTGGAAAGGATCACGGTTGAAACCGTGGCCAGTTGATTTTTCAGTTTGTCGAGATCTTCCTGTTTTTCACTGCGCTTTTTCATTTCCAGCTCCGAATTCTGAAACTAGTTTGGTCAGGCTGCGCTGCAAAATTCCCGCGCCGCCTTAGGCTGCAACGGCGGCTTCGACTTCCGCTTCGTCGATCGTTACGCCCGGGCCCATGGTGGACGTCAGTGTGACTTTCTTGACGAATTTTCCCTTGGCCGCCGCCGGCTTGGCCTTCAGGATCGCTCCGATCAGCGCGTGCGCGTTTTCGGCGAGCTTCGCCGCGTCAAAGCTGACCTTGCCGATCGGCGAGTGGATGATTCCCTGCTTGTCCACGCGAAACTCCACTTTTCCGGCCTTGATTTCCTTCACCGCCTGCGCGACTTCAAACGTCACCGTGCCGGTCTTCGGGTTGGGCATCATGCCGCGCGGGCCGAGCACTTTTCCCAATCGTCCGGCGGAGCGCATCATGTCCGGGGTGGCGATCACCGCGTCGAAGTCGGTCCAACCTTCCTGAATCTTCTGGACCATGTCCTCGCCGCCGACGAAATCCGCGCCGGCATCCTGCGCCTCGCGAACTTTTTCGCCCGTGGCGATCACCAGCACGCGCTTGGATTTTCCGAGGCCGTGCGGCAGGACCACGGTGCCGCGCACCATCTGGTCCGATTGTTTCGGATCGACGCCGAGGTTCGCGACCAGCTCCACGGTTTCGTCAAATTTGACGAAGTGGGCTTTCTTGATCGCTTCGGCGGCTTCCGCAAATTTGTAAGGACGCGCTTCGATGGTGGCGCGCGCCTTGGTGATGTTTTTTCCCGGCTTCTTGGCCATTTCTCTCCTCTTTACCCTGAGCCCCCGCGAAGGGCTACCCTTCCACTTCCAGACCCATGTTGCGCGCCGTGCCCATGACCGTGCGCACAGCCGAGTCCAGGCTTGTGGTGTTCAAGTCCGGCAATTTGGTCTTGGCAATCTCCTCGACCTGCTTGCGCGTCACCTTGCCGACCTTGGTTCGATTCGGTTCGGCCGAGCCCTTGACGATTCCGGCCGCGCGCTTCAGGAGCTCGGAAGCCGGAGGCGTCTTGGTGATGAAGGTGAACGAGCGGTCGCTGTAGATCGTGACCAGCGCCGGAATGATCATGCCATCGGGTTCTTTGGCAGTCTTGGCGTTGAACTGCTTGACGAAATCCATGATGTTCACGCCCTGCGGACCGAGCGCGGTGCCGACGGGCGGAGCTGGCGTGGCTTTGCCTGCCGGCAATTGCAATTTTACGGTTGCTTGTACTTTCTTTGCCATCTAAGTTCCCCTGATTCCCCTGCGCGCAGCCGGCCTTCGGCGGGCCGCAGCGAAAAAACTACGCCATCTTTTCGACTTGCACGAAATCCAGTTCGACCGGCGTCGAGCGGCCGAAGATCGTGACGGAAACTTTAAGCGTGTTGCGGTCCGCGTTCACGTCGTCGACCACGCCCGTAAAATTCGCGAACGGCCCTTCGATGATGCGCACCTGCTCGTTGCGCTCGAACACCAGCTTCGGTTTCGGCCGGTCCGCGGAAGTAGTCACGCGGTGCAGAATGCCTTCCACTTCCGTGTCCGAAAGCGGCGTGGGCGTCTCGCCCGATCCGACAAATCCGGTGACCCGCGGCGTGTTGCGGACGACGTGCCAGGTGTAGTCGTCCATATCCATTTCCACCAGGACGTATCCCGGATACAACATGCGCGAGGAAACGACTTTTTTGCCGCCGCGAACTTCCAGCACATCCTCGGTCGGAATCATCATCCGGCCGATCTTGTCTTGGAGCCCGAAGGCCGCCACGCGGCTTTCCAGGCTCTCCTTCACCTTCTTCTCAAATCCCGAATAGGTGTGGATGATGTACCACTGCTTTTCCATATCCAACGGATACCTCAGTGCCCGAAAAATTTGATGATGCGCTGGACGAGCCAGCTCACGCCGCTATCCACGCCGAAGAAAAAGACCCCGAAAAACGCGACCGTGACCATCACCACCCAGGTGGTTACGAACACCTCGCGCCGCGTCGGCCAGGTGACCTGGCGCATTTCGACGCGCACCTCGTGCAGAAAGCCGCGCCACCGGCGGGGATGCTCCGCGAGGCGGGCGAAAAAGCCCAGCATCTCTAGTGGTGAGCCGCGCCCCTCTGTATCATCGGTCTTCAATTTTCCCACCTGCGTCGCCATCGCTCGCTTCTCTCTCCGCCCTCAACCCGTTTCCTGCATCTACTCTGCCGCGCCCGCCATCGGCTGCCAAAGTGGCAGGGGAGGAGGGATTCGAACCCCCACTCTCGGTTTTGGAGACCGATGGTCTACCGTTGAACCTACTCCCCTATCAAATCCAATTTACTTCACTTCCTTGTGACCCGTGTGCTTGCGGCACGCCTTGCAAAATTTCTTGGTTTCCATCCGGTCGGAATGCTTCTTCCGATTCTTGGTGGTCGTGTAATTCCGGTTTTTGCAATCGTTGCACTGCAGCGTAATGATTTCGCGCATATGATTCCCTCAGACCTACTCGATGATTTCCGAAACCGCTCCGGCGCCGACGGTGTGCCCGCCTTCGCGGATCGCGAAGCGCAGCCCCTTCTCCAAAGCCACCGGCGTGATCAAGCTGATTTCCGCGCTCACATTGTCTCCGGGCATCACCATTTCCACGCCTGTCGGCAGCTTCACGTCGCCCGTCACATCGGTCGTGCGGAAGTAAAACTGCGGACGGTAGCCCGTGAAAAACGGCGTGTGACGCCCGCCCTCTTCCTTCGTCAACACGTACGCTTCCGCCTTGAACTTCGTGTGCGGCGTGATCGACCCCGGCTTGGCCAGCACCTGCCCGCGCTCCACTTCTTCCTTTTCCGTCCCGCGCAAGAGCAAACCGACGTTGTCTCCCGCCATTCCTTCATCCAGCAGCTTCCGGAACATTTCGATCCCCGTCACTACCCGCTTCATCGTCGGGCGGAATCCCACAATCTCTACTTCCTCGCCCACCTTCACCTTGCCGCGCTCCACGCGCCCCGTTACCACCGTACCGCGCCCCGAAATCGAGAAAATATCCTCGATCGGCATCGCGAACGGCTTGTCCACATCTCTCACCGGCTGCGGAATGTACTTGTCCACCGCTTCCATCAGCGCATCAATCTGCTTTTCCCACTTCTCTTCGCCATTCAAAGCCCCCAGCGCCGAGCCTCGGATCACCGGTATCTCATCCCCCGGAAACTGGTACAGCTTCAAGAGTTCGCGTACTTCCAGTTCAACAAGCTCCAAGAGTTCCGGATCTTCCACCGCGTCGCACTTGTTCATGAACACCACGATCGACGGCACGCCCACTTGCCGAGCCAAGAGTATGTGCTCCCGCGTCTGCGGCATCGGCCCGTCCGTCGCCGCCACCACCAAGATCGCCCCGTCCATCTGCGCCGCGCCCGTGATCATGTTCTTCACGTAGTCCGCGTGCCCCGGGCAGTCGATGTGCGCGTAGTGACGGTTCGCCGTCTCGTACTCCACGTGCGACACCGCGATCGTGATTCCCCGCTCGCGTTCCTCGGGCGCATTGTCGATCGAATCAAACGCCCGGAACGCCACCTTGGGGTTGTGCTTGGACAGCACCTTGGTGATCGCCGCCGTCAGCGTCGTCTTGCCGTGATCGATGTGCCCGATCGTCCCGATATTCAGGTGCGGCTTGGTTCGCTCGAATTTTTCCTTCGCCATCGCTTCAAGTCCTCGTAAGAAGGCGCTCAAATAGAGCCGAAACCGAATCTGTGGAGCGGGGGACCGGATTTGAACCGGCAACCATCGCCTTGGAAGAGCGAGACTCTACCGTTGAGTTACCCCCGCCCTGCCTGCCAAAACAAATCTCCGGCGGGCTGCAAGTACAGCCCGCACCCGCGACCTCTGGAGCCTGGGACCGGGATTGAACCGGTGACCTCGTCCTTACCAAGGACGCGCTCTACCATCTGAGCTACCCAGGCGAGTTCTGTTTGCCGCATGCAGCGCAATCTTTGACGCTCTAAATCATGCTCCAACAAAATTTCACGGCGCAAACTGGCCTTAGGAAAAAAATCACGGTCGCATTCGGTTCACGTTTCAGGTTATCTCCAGCGGCTCGCCACGAACGTTCGCCGCGAGCGGTGCGACCAGATGGTGGACGGGGGAGGATTCGAACCTCCGTAGCCCGCAAGGAGCGGCAGATTTACAGTCTGCTGGTTTTAGCCACTCACCCACCCGTCCGCACGGGGGGATTGAAGTAAAATTGAAGCAAAGAAGGCCTCAGTGCATCCGCGAAGTTTGCAATGACAAAAGACACTTTCACGCTTGCTTCGCGATGCAGGAACCTGCCTCCCGCAATCAATTGGGATTCTTCCCCTGACTCGAAAAATTTTGGCAGAGCTGGCGGAGGGATTTGAACCCCCGACCCTCTGATTACAAATCAGATGCTCTACCAACTGAGCTACGCCAGCACGGCGCAAACCGATGAAATATAACAAAAGGGAACTCGAATTGCAAGGGCCCCCTGTGGAAGACCTGTGCAAACCTCACCCACTAGCCGGTGGGCTCAATTTTGAGCCCACACCCGCGTCCGATCTTCAAGTCCGTGCTGGAACAGTTATTCTATACCCTTGAGTGTTAGCTGGGGAACAAATCTTTTCGTGGAAGCAGCACCACCAAAAAATCAAAGGCGAACCCGACCGCTATAACACTTATATAATACTGCTTACTGCCAATTCCGGAGAAACTTGGATCGGCGGCATTGAGGTAAGATAGAGCCGTGAATTTTGAATGGGACCCGAGCAAAGCGGCGCACAATCGCCGGAAGCATGGGGTTTCGTTCCACGAAGCGGCGACGGTGTTTGGCGATGCGTTGGCTCTGACCTATCAGGACCCGGATCACTCCGAGCAAGAACAGCGCTTCATCACCGTTGGAATGTCGAACGCAAGGCGGCTTTTAATCGTAGCGCACGCCGAGCGCGGTGATAGGATTAGAATCATAAATGCGCGCCAGACAACGCCAGCCGAGCGAAAGCAATATGAACAAGAAAACTGAAAAACGGAAACGGCGTGACGAACTGCGGCCCGAGTACGATTTGTCAAAATTGAGGGGCGGTGTCCGAGGAAAATATGCGGCGCGTTACGCGGCAGGAACCAACCTCGTGCTTCTTTCGCCCGACGTGGCCGAACATTTCCCCGACGATCAATCCGTCAACTCAGCTTTGCGCCGGTTGATTCGAACCGCAAGAAGGCCGGCCCGCCGCACACGCTGAGCGACTGCAACCGGTCTCCAACAAGTAAGCAGTTCTCCCACTCAAAATGGTTTCGCCGCGAAGTCGAAATTCTCCGTCATCGCATATTTCCACGCGCGTGCGGGAATGGGCGGGACAAATTTACGAACTACCAAATCACAGCCTTATTGCACCCGGTCCCGACACCTGAGAGAATGAGACGGGAAAAGACTTGTCATGCAAAAAAACAGGAAAACTCGTAGCGCCGGCGCGGCCCTCGCGGCTTGCACGATCGTTGCTTGCGGGCTTTTCTATCTAAGTTTCGCGCACGGGAAGACCGCGAATGCTTCGCCCGCTCCGGATCTGCTTTCCGCGCTGCCTGCGGGAGCGCCCACGCTGGTCTATCTGGATTTCGCCGCCATGCGCGCTTCGTCCTTTTATCAGCACCGGCCGGACAAGGGGCCCATCGCCGTCCCCAATCAGGACTATGCGGATTTCGTGCGCTCGACGGGTTTTGATTTTGAGAAGGATTTGGACCGCGCGGTGGTTGCGTCGTGGCCCGCTCCGTCCAGCAAAGAGCCGACGAAAAACGTGGTGATCGCCGAGGGACGTTTTGACCGGGCGAAAATTCGCGACTACGCCGCGCAAAAGGGAAAACTCGATCACCAGCAAGGGCGCGAAGTGTTTCTTTTCCCCGCGAAAGATCCGATGGGAACGAGTTCCCTCACATTCCTGGACGATCATCGCCTCGCGCTCGTCACAGGGCCGAGCATTGCTCCTCTCTTCGCGGCGAATTCCAACGATCCCGCCGCCGTTGACCCTGCCCGCGAACGGGCCGCGCGCCTGGACGGCGCCGCCATGTTCATGATCACGCACGTGCCGCCGATTCCGGACAATGCCGGCTTGGGCGGAATGCAGGGAGCCGCGTCGGCCCAGTTGATGAGCCTGGCGCGATCCGTGCAGTGGGTTACGCTGGCTGCGCGGGCCGAGGGCGACGACCTGCGCATTTCGCTCGAAGGGGAATGCGACAACAGCACGGACGCGCTGCAAATCAAGTCCGCGCTGGAACTCATGCGGATGTTTGCGCGCGCGGGCCTGGAAAATGCAAAACCGAATCAGTCGATGGACAAAGCAACCCTTGCGATGCTTCAGACTTTATTGACCAGCGCGGAAGTCACGCAAGCGGCGGAACGGGTCCGCATTTTGATTGAGCTGACGCCCGACGTTTTCAAACTCGGCGAAACACATAAGACCCAATAATCCAGAAACTGCCGCAGCGTGAAGTGGCTCAGGCTTCAGCCTGCGGGGGTTGGGCCTTGCATGGACAAAACCCCACAGGCTGAAGCGTGTGCTACTAAAACCTGCTCCATCCAAACTTTTGGGGAAATTTCCGAGACAGGAAAATCAGTCCGCGGCGGAGGCTTGGCGCAGGTAGCGCATCGGGTTGACCGGCGCGCCGTTGATGCGGACTTCGTAGTGCACGTGCGGGCCGGTGGAACGGCCGCTGACGCCGACATTGCCGATTGCATCGCCGCGCCTCAGTTGCTGCCCAACGAGGACGTTGAAGCTCGAAAGATGGCCGTAGTAGGTCGTCACTCCAAATCCATGATCGACGACGACCAGCCGACCGTAGCCCGCGCGTTCGTCTGCCTCGATGACCACGCCGTCGGCGGAAACTCGCACCGAGTCGCCGTACTGGGAGGAGATATCCACGCCCGTGTGGAAGGCGCCCTCACCGCTGAACGGGTCCATGCGCTCGCCGAAGGTGCCCGTCAGATGGCCGATCACGGGCCACAGAGTCGGCGTGGAAGTCAGGTCCGCTAGGCCCGCCGAGGAGAGCAACGTGAGGTTGCCCGCCGGAAGAGCCGCCTGTCCCGCGTTTCTTTCCAGGAAATTGAATTGCGCCACGGATTGATCGAATGGATCGAACCCGCTGTTCGACGCCTGCAAAGTTTCGTCCACGCCGAACGGGCTCTGCCGAAAGCGCATGAAACCGTAGGTCATGGCGACTTCGGTGGCCAGCGATTGCAGGGAGTTCATCCGGTCGTTGGTGTCTTTAACGCTGGACTGAAGCTTCTCGTAATTGTGCTTGAGGGTGTCCTGCTGGCGGCGGAGAGTATTGTAGTTGCCCACTTTCCAGAGCATGCGGGTGTAGGAGCCGGCCGCCGCGATCACGGTCACTCCGCCCACCACGGCCAGAATGGCCACCAAATGCAGCACATAGCCGGGAAGGGTGATCTTGCGGAAACTTCCCTTCCGATTGGAGGCCACAAAAAATGTATAGGCTTCAGGCTTCATAGTCTGAAATCTCTAAAGCAAAACACGCTTTACTTTCGAGGGAGCTGGAGCCGATCATCCCCTGAGCGGCTCATGCAATCTACTCAGCCGTGTGAACCGGAAGCAATGGTACGAAACCAAACCCGCGCCAAGTCTAGTTTCAGACTTAGGCAGAGTCAACCCTTAATTTCCCGGTTCGGGACGTTCGAATTCCTTACGCGATCGGCGACCATACCCTAAGATGTCATCTATGGAACCACGAAGAAGCGGTTTTGGACAACTGTACTGATGGTCAAACGATGGTCAGCGAAGATCAACTGATCGAACGGGTCAGACGGCGGTTCCCTAACAAGGGAGACGGCCTGCGTATGGGCATCGGCGATGACGCCGCGGTGTTGCGCCTGAGGGACGGCGCCGAATGGGTTGTAACCACGGACGCATTCCTCGAAAACGTGCACTTTCTCAGGAAAATTCACCCGGCGAAGGCCGTCGGGTATAAGGCGCTCGCTCGGGCTACGAGCGACATCGCCGCGATGGGAGCGCGAGCGCGATACTTCTTCTTGACCCTGGGGCTTCCGGACTCCTGCACTGGGACCTGGCTCGATGATTTCCTCGACGGGATGGCGCGCGCGGCCCGCCGGTTCGGCTTGATCCTGGCGGGAGGCGATACGACGAAGTACCCGGTAGTTGTAGCCAGCCTCACCGTCGTGGGTGAGATCGATCGTGGCAAGGCAATTTTGCGGTCTGGCGCAAGGCCGGGAGACTTGCTGTGCGTTAGCGGGAGGCTGGGAGAGGCGGAGCTTGGTTTGCGGCTGATTCAACGGAAAATCTACAAACGGAAGCGCTGGACCAAGCTTTTGAAGAAGCATTTTTACCCGGAGCCACGGCTGGCGTTGGGGGAGTGGCTCGCCGCCCACCGGTGCGCCACGTCGATGATCGACACTTCGGACGGGCTTTCGACCGACCTGGGGCACATCTGCAAGGCGAGCGGAGTCGGCGCCACCGTGTGGGCGACGAAAATCGCGGTAGTGAAAATCCCGCCAGAATTGAAGCGCGTGGGTCTAGACCCACTAGAACTGGCCCTGCATGGCGGGGAAGATTATGAATTGCTTTTCACGATACCGAAGAAGTTCGCTGGCCGTCTACCCCATAAAGTCGGAGGCGTGCCTATCACGGTGATGGGTGAGATAACCAAACAGAAAGAATTGGTGCTGGTGAAGAGGGACGGCCGTCGGGACCCTCTCAAGCCCGGTGGATGGGACCCCTTCCGGTGACGTCCTATGGTGTCGGGGACTTGCCGCCATCCGCAGGGTCATCCGTGGGCGAGCGAAGCCATGCGATTTGAGGTGAGGCGGGCAATACTTGGAGACGAGATGGCGCTCAGAAATGTGCGTCTTCAGGCGCTCGCAGACTCTCCGCGCGCCTTCAGTTCCACTTATGAGCGGGAGGCGGCCCGGACATTGGAGGATTGGCGCCGGTGGTTGGCTCCCAGCGCGACTTTCATCCTCGAAGCTGAGGGCGAGCCCTGCGGACTAGCGGCCGGAGTGCCCGACCAAAACGATGCTTCGGTCGTTCAGTTGACGGCCATGTGGGTGCGCCCGGACGCGAGGGGAAAGGGCGCGGCGGACGCGCTAGTCTCTTCCGTGAAATCTTGGGCAGCGGAGATGGGCGCGTCGAGCGTTCGTTTGATCGTGAACGAAGACAACACCTCATGCCCAGCGATGCTACGAACGGTGCGGTTTTCGCGCGACAGGCCGGCGGAATGTGCTCGAGCGAACCGGGGATATTGAAATCGAGATGATCTGCACCCTGCATCCCGTCTAGGTTGGATCTACGGCAGCGGAGGGGCGTTTGCTGAATAGCCATGCGGGTAGAAATGAATCGCCACGATGTGCTGCGTAAAACGCGAGCCGAGCCAAACCGTGTTGTTGGCCTCGATCTCCACTTTGGGCACGCCGGCCACGGGCCACACTTGCGGCAGCGGGTAGTACGTAAACTTCCGTGCATTCGGCTCGAAATAGACGAGCGAATTGTTGAAGTCGTCGCTGGCCCAAATGTTGTCGAGCTTGTCGGGCCACGTTTCATACGGGCGCGAGCGGATGGGGAGCTTGTATTCGGTGATCTTGCCGGTATCGGGATCGATGCGGCCAAGCGCGCCACCAGTCCACTCGGAAAACCAGACGATGCCCTTGGAGTCCACGCCGATGCGCCGCGCGCTGGCGCCTGATGTTGGGTCCGGATACTCCGTGTAGCTTTCCGCTACCGGATCGAATTTCACGACCATGCTTTTTGCGTAGGCGGCGGACCAAATATTTCCTTTGGGATCGACAGCCATTCCGTAGAGACCGAGGTCCGGCGTGGGCGTCGGGAATTGCGAGATTTGCCGCGACTGCGCGTCGAGCTTGCCGATACCTTCGCCGTGCACGTCGTCATACCAGATGTTGTCTTTCTGATCGGTGACCACTTGCAGCAACGAACCGACGGTGGGCAGCGGATGCCGCGTCATCTTGCCCGTGGCAGGATCAAGTTCGCCCACCATCCCGCCGAAAATTTCCGCCCAGTAGACATGCCCTTTGCTGTCCAGCGTGATTCCGTGCGCGAAAACAAATCCGGGAGCATCCGCGGGCAAAGGGAAAAATTTCCAGCGCTCGCCGGGATCGGTGTTTCGTGGATCGAGATGGACCATGGCGTTGGTAGGAGGATCGGCGTACCAGATGGTGCCGTCCTTGGCGATAAAGGGATCGTGCAGGTACGGCTTCGGATCGGGATTCTTCATCCGGTCCGCCACGAGGTGCGCTTCGCGCGCCTCCGAACTTATGGTCAGGCCGGCATTGTCCTCCTGTTTTTCCGATTTTTTGATTGAGGGCGCCGGAGGCAAGTTCGTCAGATCGTATTCCACATAGATCGCTTTCGAGAGGGCGTCTTCGTCCACCGGATAAGGATCGTGTTTCAGCCGCTGATTGGGAGAGTTCGGGCCGAAATTGGCCGCGAGATACTGGACCATGGCGTCCTGTTCCGCTTTGGTGATGACGGTATGCGACATGGGAGGCACGACGCCACCCAAATTGAATGGGCCATGCATCATTTTGCGCAGGCCCATGCGAAAGCCCGCTTCGGTGAGATGCATCGTGTTGTAGGAATCCGGTCCGTGGCATCCGATGCAATTTTTTTTGAGCAAGTCGAGGCCCGGCCCGGGCGGATACATTTCGTCGAAGGTCTTGTAGACAACGTCGCTGGGTTTTTCTGCCTGTTTCGTGAGAGCGATGTTCACCGTCCGCGTCTCGCCGGGGGCGAGATCCGTCTTCTGCACTGGCGAGTCGTAGCCGTCCTGCAGGACGCTGATCTCGTAGGGGCCGGGCAACGCTTGCGGGACGTTATATTTTCCGTCCTTTGTGAAAACTACGTACCAGATCATGCTGCGCAGATTGTGCGCCGTCACGCGGAAGCCGCGCACCTGGCCTTGATCCGCCGAGACAGTTCCCGCGATTGTTCCGCGCGCGGGAGTTTGCGCTTTGGCCAAGATCGGCAGCAGCAAGACCGATAGTGAAATGAGCAGGACAGTGAACAAACACTCTCCGCATTTTTTCCGAGTGGGCATCTGCAATCCTTCCTTCGCTAGCGTTCGTCACGCAGCGAAAGCGCGATCGAAATGGAAATTTCAGTCTTCGTATCCTACTGCGGAGTCCAGTTCGGCACCAGTGGCGCAGGCTTCCAGACTGTGGGGGTTAGTGCTTGCAAGGACCAAAACCCACAGGCTGGAAGCCTGCGCCACCTAACCCGCTGCGCTAGCTGCGAGGACTTGGCGCCGCGGGAGGATTCTGCTGCGGAGGAATTGCTTTGGCGGGAGCTTCGCCGGGCGGCAAATTCTCAGGCACGGACGGACTGTTTCCCGGATTGGCTTCCAGCGTGGTCGGGCCTTCGCCGGCTTCCGTGGGAGCGGTGTCCGGCGTATCCACTTTTACATTTTTGGTCAGCGCGACTTTTTCCAGAGGCACAACGTTTTGGAAAGCTAGAACTGGCTTGCCATCCAGCGCACCCTGCATGAATTCGAGCCAGATCGGCAGCGCGGCGATCGCGCCGGTTTCGGGCTTGCCCAGCGACACGGATTTATCGTCGTAGCCGACCCAGACGCCCGCGGTTATTTCCGGAGTGAAGCCGATGAACCAGGCGTCGGTGAAATCGTTGGTCGTGCCAGTTTTGCCGCCGGCGGGGCGGCCCAAGGCGCGCGCGGGAGTGCCGGTACCGCGCTCGACAACGTCCTGGAGCATCGCCGTCATCGTGCGCGCGACTTCGGGTTCCACCACGTCGTGAACGAGGGGATGCGCCTGTTCGAGCAGCGCTCCGTCGTACGTGGTCACGCGGCGAATCATGTGCGGATCGATGCGGATGCCGTCGTCGGGAAACACGGTGAACGCCGAGGTATGCTCTAGAAGATTCAAATCCGCGGCTCCCAGCGCGATAGGCAAATAGGGGGGCAAGGGACTGGTGATGCCGAAGCGGCGGGCCATGTCAATCACGCTGTTCATGCTTACTTTTTCGGCCAGCTTCACGGCGGGAACGTTGCGCGAGCCGTCGAGCGCGCGGCGCAGCGTAATCACCCCCTCAAATTTTTCGTCGTAGTTGTGCGGCGAGTACGGCTGGCCGCCGCTCATCGTGGTGAACGGCGCGTCGAGAATCGTGTCAAAGGGAGTAAAGCCCTGCTCCATAGCTGCCGAATAAACGTAGATTTTGAAGGAAGACCCAACCTGCCGCTGCGCCTGCGTCGCCCGGTTGAATTTCGATTCATCGAAGCTGTAACCGCCGACCATCGCTTTGATTTCACCCGTGGGATTGTCGATCGCCACCATGGCCGCTTGCGGGCCGACGTTCTGCTCGAGTTGAACGTGCGCGACGTTTCCGTTGATCTCCTTGATGCCGACTTCCACAAGGTCGCCGGGCTTTAACAATTCAGAGGGAGACTTGTGGCCGGTCCAGGCAAAATCCGGCGGCGTCAGCAGCGCGTGAAGCGTCCCGATTTTGATCGTCGCCGTTTTGGGGTCCACGGCCGTCACGAGGCCTTGCACGTAATCGCCTTTATTGATGGGCCAGCGCCAGTCATCGTCATCGTAAGAGTCCAGCGTGTCGGTCTTGTCCACGAGGATGTTGTCCAGCTTGCCGCGCCAGCCGTGCCGGCGGTCGTAGGCGTGGAGGCCGTCGCGAATGGCGCGGTCGGCGGCCTGCTGCATGGTGACGTTGAGCGTCGTATACACGCGCAGGCCGCGCTGGTGCACCATTTCCGTGCCGTAAGTGCTTTCGAGATATTTCCTGATTTCCTCGACAAAATACGGCGCCAGCGTATTTCGCGGCGCTTGCAGATGCAGGCCCAACGGCTGCGCGATGGCTTGCTTCGACTGCGCTTCCGTGATCTTTCCCGAGCGCGCCATAAGCTCGAGCACCAGATTGCGCCGCGCGAGAGCTCGCTGCGCATGAAGGATGGGCGAATAACTCGGGCCGCGAATCAATCCCGCCAGCAAAGCCGCTTCCTGCACGTTCAGCTTGCCCACGGGCTTGCCAAAATAATATTCCGCGGCCGCTTCAAATCCGTAGTTCCCGTGGGAAAGATAAATCTGATTGCAGTACATCGTAAAAATCTGCTCTTTCGAGTAGTGCCGCTCGATCTGCAGGGCCAGCAGCGCTTCCTGAATTTTTCGGCCCATCCTGCGATCGGTGCGGTCCAGAAAAAGCGTTCCGGCAAGCTGCATGGTGATGGTGCTGGCGCCTTCCACGACGCGATGCGCGGCAAGATCCTTCCAGGCCGCTCCGGCCACGCGCGTGAAATCCACGCCCCAATGCTGTTCGAAGTGCTGATCCTCGGTGGTCAGAATGGCATCCTTCAGGACCTGCGGGAATTGTTCGTAGGTGAGGAGCACGCGGCGCTGCAAGGCGAAGTTGCCGACAATCTGGCCGTCGTCCGCATAAAGTTCGGTAACGACGTCGGGCTGAAAATCCTCGAGAGCGTGAATCTGCGGCAGATCGCTGGAATAAACGAAAAGCAGGCCTGCGGCGGCGCCGACGGCAATCGAGCCCAGCAGCAGCAGTATGAAGGCGACGCGCCCGACAACTTTCCGGCCGCGCAAACGGAGTGTGATCGGCGGCAGCTCTACCATGGGAGCTTCATTCTAACGCAAACAAGGGAAAGGGATGCGCGGATCAGGAAGATACTGTGCCCCGCCGTTTCGTAAGGAGAAATGCGCCGATGGTGACGGCGAGCGCCAGTACAAGGAAGGAGCTGTCACGAAGCAATGTCCAAATCGTCAGCGGATCGTCGTTGCCGAAGCAGCCGCACTTGATCTGAATGTGCAAAATCAAAGCGCGCGTCATGGCGCCGATGAAAACAAGAATCAACGCGCTGGTAATCGAGGCCACCCACCGCAGGCCCACGCCCAAAACCAGTAATGCTCCCAAGAGCGCTTCCAGGATAGGGAGGACTCGCGCCACAATTTCAACGGCCCAGAGCGGGAGCATGTTGTAGGAGTCGACGGCCATGGCGAAGAAGAAATGGTAATCGCCAAAGTGCCAGCTGCCGTTGAAGTGAAGCTTGGTGTAGGCGGAAATAAGGAAAATCGAACCCAGCACGACGCGCCCCACGAGGAGCAGCGTCCTGGGCCATGTGGCCGTGCGCGGCGAAGTCTCCGACGGAATCGCTGTGGTTGCCATGATTATTGGCGGAGGAGATAGTCGAAATAGCTTTTCAGCAGCTTGTAGTCCACGCCGCCGCCGGGAAGGGCTTCGGTCTTGCCGTGCGCCGTGACGTACACCGTCGGCGTCTGGTTCACGTTGCGCTGCATCCCGAGCGAGCGATCGCGCTCGATCGAGGCGTTGATTTCATTCATGTGCTGCGTTTCAAACGTTTGAAATTTCTTGAATTGCGCCGCGGGGAAATTGGAGGCGATCACCTCGTCGATATTTCCCTTGGTGGACCATTCATCCTGGTGATCGTAGAGGGCCCGCTCGACGGCTTCAAACTGCCCGAATTCCGCGGCGGCATTGGCCAGCCGGGCGGCCTGGCGAGCGTAGGGGTGCATGTCCAGCGGAAAATCGCGGTGAATGAGATACACCTTGCCGGGGATTACATAATCGTCGATCACCTGCTTGGTCGTGCCTTCAAAGAAACCGCGGCAGGCCGGGCATTGGAAGTCGCCAAAAACTTCCATGGTGATGGGTGCGTTGGGATTTCCAATCGCTTTTTGAAACGTCGGGTTGGAAGCCGCCGCGGCAACTTTGGCGCTCGAAGCGGTCGGCGGTTTCGCCTGCTTTTTGGCGAAGGCGGCCGTCGCCAAAACACATAGCGCAAACAGGATTAGAAATCGGATTGGGCGGACGAAGGGCGATTTCACGCGACCATCTCCTTGATATTTTGTGTGCACCGCATTCTAACCCCAAATCGGGTCTTTCTGCACTCATAGACGTATGGAGAAAACGCGGGGTTATCCGCCTGGGGCTGATTTCTGAAGCTTTGGAACCAAACATTGTCGGTCTGCGCTGCCGAAATGTCGCAGTTGTAGGGGCAGGACAAGTCGTGCCCCCACAGCCATCCGGCAGAGAAAAAGGGAGGAAAAACGGCGAGTGAAAACAAAAAATGTCCATAACTAATAGCAAATAAGCAGGATATAAGGCAGTCAAAATACTTGACAACAACACACTCAATATGTAAACTAGCTGCGTCCAATGCACTCATGCCGCATCTGATGGGGCGAGATAGGGAGGAAGGGAGTCAACTATGAGTAAAATTATTGGAATCGACCTCGGGACGACCAATTCGGTTGTTTCCGTGATGCAGGGTGGAGAGCCGGTGGTGATCCCGAACCAGGAAGGCGGGCGAACGACCCCTTCGGTCGTGGCCATCACCAAGACGGGCGAGCGGCTGGTCGGCCAGGTGGCCAAGCGCCAAGCGGTGACCAATCCGGAGAACACAGTCTATTCGATCAAGCGGTTCATGGGCCACCGGTATGATGAAGTGTCCGACGAAATCAAGCGCGTGCCCTACAAAGTTACAAGAGGGCCGCATGACGATGCGCGCGTCGAAATTTTCGGCAAGGCCTATACCCCGCCGGAACTTTCCGCGATGATTTTGCAGAAGCTGAAGACTGCCGCCGAGGATTTTCTTGGCGAGAAGGTGACCAAAGCGGTCATCACGGTCCCGGCATATTTCAACGACAGCCAGCGGCAGGCGACCAAGCAGGCGGGTGAAGTGGCGGGCATGGAAGTGCTTCGCATTATCAACGAGCCTACCGCCGCGGCGCTAGCGTACGGCCTCGACAAAAAGAAGGACGAGACCATCGCGGTCTACGATCTTGGCGGCGGCACGTTCGACATTTCCATCCTGGAAGTGGGCGAAGGCGTGGTCGAAGTGAAGGCGACGGCCGGCGACACTCACCTCGGCGGCGATGATGTGGACAATCGCGTGGTCGATTGGCTGATCGCGGAATTCAAAAAAGATCAGGGCATCGACGTCAGTAAGGATCGCATGGCCGTGCAGCGGCTGAAGGAAGCCGCGGAAAAGGCGAAGATCGAGTTGTCCCAGATGCAGGAGACTGACATCAATCTGCCCTTCTTGACGGCCGATGCGTCGGGTCCAAAGCACCTGCAATTGAAGCTGACGCGCTCGAAGCTCGAACAGTTGATGGAAGACATCCTGCAGCGAACGATTGGGCCGACGAAGCAGGCTCTTTCGGATGCGGGCATCACGCCGGACAAAATCGACGAAGTGGTGCTGGTCGGTGGCTCGACGCGTATCCCGCGCGTGCTGCAAATCGTCAAGGAACTGTTTGGCGGCAAGGAACCGCACAAGGGCGTCAACCCGGATGAAGTCGTCGCGGTGGGCGCGGCGATTCAGGGCGGCGTGCTCGGCGGCGAGGTGAAGGACATCCTGCTGCTGGACGTGACTCCGCTTTCGCTGGGCGTGGAAACCCTGGGCGGCGTGATGACCGTGTTGATCCCGCGGAACACAACGATTCCGACGCGCAAGTCGGAAGTGTTTTCGACCGCGGCGGACAACCAGCCTTCGGTGGAGATTCATGTGCTGCAGGGCGAGCGCAAGATGGCGCCCGACAATCGCACGCTCGGCAAATTCCATCTGATGGGAATTCCGCCGGCACCGCGGGGATTGCCGCAAGTCGAGGTCACGTTCGACATCGACGCCAACGGCATTCTCAACGTTTCCGCGAAGGATCGCGCGACGAACAAAGAGCAGAAGATTACGATCACCGCCTCGACTGGCCTCAGCAAGGAAGAGGCCGAGAAGATGCGGTCCGACGCCGAGTCGCACGCCGAAGACGACAAGAAGAAGCTTGCGGAGATCGAGGCTCGAAACATTCTCGACAACCGCGTCTATCAGGTCGAGAAGCTGATCGCCGACAATCGCGACAAGCTTTCCGAATCCGACACCAAGCCCGTGGAGGAAGCTGTTGCTGCGGCGAAGTCCGCGCTCGCCGGCGGCAACATCCCCCAGATTCAGTCGGCGACGATTCAACTTGAAACCGCTTCGCATAAGCTCGCCGAGGTGCTTTACAAGACCGCGCAGGCGAGTGGAGCGCAGGCAGGCGCTGGAGGCCCCGGGGATGGAGCCTCGGGCTCTCCGAAGAGTGGAACCGGCTCGGCGCCGGAAGGCGAAGTGATCGACGCCGAGTACGTGGACGTCGATGAAACGAAGAAGCCGAATTAAACGGGAAGTGTAGCGCCCGCCTTCAGGCGGGCATCCGCGCGGGTGCCCGCCTGAAGGCGGGCGCTACACCCTAACCGACAGGAGCCAGCGTTGACGACGTACGAGGGCATCAAGCGGACCGGGCCGCCGCACGCCATTCAGAAATTGCGGGAAGATTTGTTCATGATTCAAATCGCGCTTTCGGAAACGCCTACAGCCGACTGGAAGCGATTGTTTTACGAAACACAGCAAGCGCCGCCGCCGGACTTCCCTCCACGGGCAGTGGACGTCAGCGGAGCGTTCATTCGATTCCGCTCCGATGTCCCGAGCGTGGAAGCGAGAACGGCGTGGATCGACCGGTGGATCGACCGCGCCAATCAGAAGGAAGCGGCCATGGGCGGAAAGCTCGACGAAGAACGCAAGCGCCGCCGCGACGAACACCAGCGCGAGCAGCAGGAACTCGCCGCCATCAACGCGCACTGGGAAAAATTGTGAGGTGAGCTTCAGGGGCTAAAGCCCAACTCCAGTGGCCCTGGGTATGTCGCGGCTAAAGCCGCGACCCACAAGGCTTCCTGCGGCATGCAACAGCTGCGATTTTTGGACGAGATGTTGGGTTTGGATTCACGAGTCACCGGTCACGGATCACGAGTCACTGAATTTCACATGGCCACGACCACAAAACAGGACTACTACGAACTGCTGGGCGTCTCCCGCAAGGCCGCGCAGAAGGAAATCCGGCAGGCCTACCGGAAGCTTGCCCGGAAATATCATCCTGACTTGAACCCGGGCGACAAGTCCTCGGAAGAAAAATTCAAGCAGGTGCAGGAAGCCTACGACGTTCTCTCCGACAGCAAGAAGCGGCAGATGTACGATCAGTTCGGCTTTGAAACTCCTGGCGCTGGAGGAATGCCCGGCGCCGGAAATGCCGGGGACGTCCATTTTGATTTCGGCGGGTTTGATTTCGGCGGCGGTCAGGGCGCGGGCGGCGCGGGGCCGAGCTTCCGCGATCTGTTCAGCCAATTCTTTCGCGGAGGCGGCGCGGCGGCCGAAGCGCCTTCGGAAGCCGAGCCGGGCTCGAGTCTCGAATACCAGATCGAAATCAGTTTTTGGGAAGCCGTTCGCGGCACGGTAAAAAAACTCACGATCTCGCGCCTCGAGACTTGTACGGAATGCCGCGGTACCGGCACGGTCGGCCAGCCGCAAACCTGCACCGCATGCGGCGGTTCAGGGCAAGTCGCGCAGACGAGCGGGAAGATGCGCTTCAACCTGACGTGCTCGCGCTGCGGCGGCACGGGGCGCATTCGAAACATCTGCCGCGTTTGCGGGGGCGAAGGGCGCGTGCGGCGCGCCGACACGATTGAAGTCCGAATTCCAGCTGGCGTGCAAACCGGCTCCCGCGTGCGCGTGCCCGGACGCGGCAATGCGGGAACCGCCGGCGAGCCGCCGGGAGACCTCTACATCATCACCGACGTTCAGCCGCATCCGTTTTTCGATCGCCGCGGCGACGACGTTTACACCACCGTTCCCATCACGGTCACCGAGGCAGCGCTAGGCGCGAAAATCGAAGTGCCCACGATCGACGGGCGTTCGCTCCTGCGCGTTCCTCCGGGGACGAACAGCGGGCAGAAGTTGCGCCTGCGCGAAAAGGGCGTGCCTTCGGTTCGCACCCACGGACACCGTGGAGACCAATATGTGGAACTGCAAGTGATGGTGCCGAAACCGGTGGACGAGCGCGTGCGGGAACTCTTGAAGGAACTGGAGAAGATCGCGCCGGAAGATCCGCGCAAGGATCTTTTTGACCGGGCCAAGGCGTAAGGAGCGCAGCCATGACGCGCGTGAATCCAAAACGAAAAAAGGCCCGCGCCGGATACATGATTTCGGCGGTGGCGGAATTGTACAAACTGCATCCGCAAACGCTGCGCCTCTACGAACGCGTGGGGCTGCTCAAGCCGTCGCGGTCCGACGGCAACACGCGGCTGTACACAGACTCCGACCTGGAACGCCTGGAAGTGATCCTCACGCTGACGCGCGAAATGGGCGTCAACCTCGCGGGAATCGAAATCATTTTGAATATGCGCGAGAAAATGGCTGAAATGCAGCACCAGATGGAAGCGTTCACATCGTTCGTGCAGCAGGAGTTGGCGCGCGGCCTCCGCTCGGTGACCGCGCGTCCGCAGGACGACGCCCTGGTGCGCGTCCCTCCGCCGAAGGTGATCCGCGTTCACAAGTAACCGTGATTCGTGGCTCGTGATCCGTGACCCGTGAAAGTCATCCCTCCGTGTGAATTTCTGCTGCGATCGTTCGAGCTTCTTCGTCTTTTCATGAATCACTTTTTTCATCCGTGTTAATCCGTGTGCATCCGTGGTTCCATTTCCTGCTTTTCCACACGCACGACACTTTCCACAGGGCGGGACAACTTGCGCAACTTTCGCGGCGCGCCTATGCTGGCTTCATGGCGCAACCGGATTGCCCGCTGTGCGGCGGCACGGGATGGAAGACCGTCGACCGCGTCGCGGAAGAAGAAAAACTGACGCGCGGTTCCTGGATGAAACCAGTCGAGGGCAGCGACGCACTCAAGCGTGTCTGGGCCGTGCCCTGCGACTGCACGGGCAAGGACCGCACCGCGCGAGCGATGGGGCGCGCGCGCATTCCAAACCGCTACGAACACTGCGACTTCGATAATTTCGATACCAAACTTTACGACCTCGAGAACGGTCCCGAATACGTCCGGTGGAACCACGGGCTTGAGCAGGCCAAGCTGGTCACGGAAGCGTTTGCCCGCGATTATCCGGCCGGCACCGACACGGGCCTGCTGCTGATGGGCCCGTGCGGCGCGGGCAAGACGCATCTCGCCGTCTCCGCGCTCCGGCAAATTGTTTTGCGCGGCCACACCGGACTTTTTTACGATTACCGCGAGCTGCTCAAGGAAATTCAGGGAAGCTACAATCCGGAAAGCCAGACCAGCGAACTCGGTGTGCTTGAACCCGTGCTGACGGCCGACGTTTTGCTCCTCGACGATCTCGGGGCCAGCAAGCCTTCTCCGTGGGCTCTCGAAACCGTCGGGCACATTCTCAATTCCCGGTACAACGAACGGCGCATCACGCTGCTAACGACGAACTATCTCGATACCACGGGGCCAACTCCCATGCCTGCCTCGCGGAGACCCCAACTCCCCTCCGGTCAGGCAGTCTCTGCCGCGCGCGAGGATTCTCTCACCGACCGGCTGGGCATGCGGATCCGCTCCCGCCTCTACGAAATGTGCCGCACGATCGAGCTCTTCGCTCCCGATTACCGCCGCGAAGTCCGCCAGGCGGGACGGATGCGGTCATAAACGAAGATTTGTGATTCGTGAATCGTAACGCAAAAGGCCCGCGTGCTGCCTTTGTGTTGTTCGAAGTCCCGGAGGGACGTCACAATGTAGCTCACCGTTTGAACGGTGGGTACGGTGCGCGACCAATCTAAGCCCCGGAGGGGCGGCACATTTGGTTCACGAAGTGCCGCCCCTCCGGGGCTTTTACCCTGCCCTCGCGCAAACCCACCGCTCACGCGGTGGGCTACGTTCTTTCGTCCTTAACGGGACTGTCTGAGCATAAGAGCGATTCTTCGTTCCGTGGGGCAGACTCCACACCCATTCCTTGCAAGACGATACCGCCGATCAAAAACTCCAAATTCTAAATCTAAGCTGCAACTTGGCATGTTGTACGTATCACAAATCACGAATCACGCCCGCCTTACCACTTTCATTGACACAGGCCACAAAGCGCGGGTATCATCCCCTCGGTGCGGCACCTGGGTGGGAAACCGCACTTCCTTCCTTGCACCTCCCCGTGACTCGGAAGACAACCCGAGCGTTTCCTGTTGGGAGCGAGGCAGGGACCTCACTGGAGGCAGTAAGATGTTTTCCGACAATGAAAACCCCGGCGCGGAGCTTTCCGCCGGACAGACCGCAACCGCCGCAACTGCGGCGCCGGAACAAACCACAAACGCAGAAACGCAGCAAGCCCCGGCAGCAGAAGTTCAGGCGCAAGACCCAATTGTCGCCGCTGCACCCGCGCCGCCTGCCGAGCCCGCCGTTGTTACCGTCACTCCCTCGGAGCCTGTGGCCGCGCCGGACGGCGCTGCCGCCGTCGAACATTCCAACGTGAGCGAGATGGTGGAAACCGCGCTGGATACCGGCGAGCCTCCGACGGAATCGAACGCGGAGATGGAACAGCTCATGGAGCAATACGCCGCGCCTCATCAGGCGCCGGCGGAAGGCGAGATCGAATCGGGCCAGGTTGTGGCGATCACCGATTTGGGCGTGGTCGTCAACCTTGGCGGCAAGACCGAAGGGCTGATTCCCGCGCAGGAATTCGCGGAACTGGACGGCCCGTTCCCTCTGGTGGTCGGGCAGCCGGTCGAAATCCAGCGCACCGGCGATCGCAAGGAAGGGATGGTGTTGCTGTCGTACCAGCGCGTAAAGCGGCGCCGCGCCTGGGGCAAGATTGAAGAGGCTTACCGGGCGAAGTCCGACATCACTGGAAAAATAGTGGACCACATCAAGGGCGGCCTGGTGGTGGACATCGGCGTGCGCGCATTTTTGCCGGCATCGCAAGCCGATCTGCATCCGGTGCGCGACCTCGACGAATGGAAGGGCCGCGAGCTTACCGTCCGCGTGCTAAAGATGAACCGCAAGCGCGGCAACGTGGTCGTCAGCCGCCGCGCGATTTTGGACGAACAGGTGGAGTCGCAGCGGAAGGCGATGCTCGAATCGATGGCCGAGGGACAGATCGTGCGCGGCGTGGTCAAGAACGTCACCGGGTACGGCGCGTTCGTGGATCTGGGCGGCATCGACGGACTGCTGCACATCACGGACATGTCATGGGGCCGTGTGGCGAGCCCGCTGGACGCTGTCTCGCCGGGCGAGGAAGTCGAAGTAAAAATCCTGAAGTACGACAAGGAAAAAGGGCGCGTGTCGCTCGGGCGCAAGCAATTGCTGCCCGATCCGTGGGCCTCGGTGGTGGAACGCTACTCGCAGGGAAAGAAGCTCACCGGCAAGATCATGGGCCTGACGGATTACGGCGCGTTCGTCGAACTCGAGCCGGGCATTGAAGGCTTGGTGCACGTCAGCGAGATGAGTTGGTCCAAGCGCAAGCAACATCCGTCGAAAATGGTAAAAGTTGGCGACGATGTCAACGTCATTGTGCTGGGCGTTGATTCGAACGAGCGGCGGATTTCGCTGGGGATGAAGCAGGCGCAATCCGATCCGTGGCAAGTGCTCGCGGAAAAATATCCGGTCGGCACGGTGGTGAGCGGAAAAATCCGCAACCTGACCGAATTTGGCGCCTTCCTGGAGATCGAGGAAGGATTCGACGGGCTCATTCACGTCAGCGACATTTCCTGGACAGGGCGAATCAAGAATCCTTCCGAGGTTTATAAGAAGGGCGACACGGTCGAAGCGAAAGTGTTGAAGATCGATCAGGGCACGCGGCGGGTTTCGCTCGGCGTCAAACAGGTCAACGACATCTGGTCGACGTGGTTTGAGAAGCACAAAGTCGGCGACCTGGTGCGCGGAAGAGTGTCGCGCGTCACGACGTTTGGAGCGTTCGTCGAATTGGGCGACGGGATCGAAGGTCTCTGCCACATTTCGGAGATCGACGATCGAAAAAACAAAGGCGATAAACCGCAAGGGCCGCCGCGTCCAGGCGTCCGGCAGAGCGGGTTGCTCGATCCCGGGCGCGATTATGAATTCAAGATCGTCAAGATCAGCCTGGATCAGCATAAAATTGGGCTCAGCTACCGTGGCGCGCAAAAGCAGGCGGAACGCCGCGACATGGAGGATTACCGGTCGACGAAGTCATCGGCGAAAGCCACGATCGGTGATGCAATTATGGCCAAGCGTTCCTTGTAGTTAGGGCTCCGGCGGACCCCCAGCCGGAGTGTAAATAATATTTCCCTTCAGCCTCGTTTGGTGATATGGAATTGCCACCAAAGGCAGCCCGCTGGGAGATTTTCTCCAGCGAGCCAGTGGCGCGTTCCCGAGTCGCGCCCGGGGCCAGCACCGAGTGGTGCAATTTTTAGGAGCAGGCGGAGCATACATCAATGAACGATTCCACCGTGACAAAGGCGGACCTGGTTGAAGAAGTGGTTCGCGTCACAGAACTTCCACGCAAAGAATCCGAGGCGGTCGTCGAAACGATTTTTGAAAGCATCATCGGCGCGCTGCAGGGAGGCGACCGCATCGAAATTCGCGGCTTCGGCAGTTTCCGAACGCGCCAGCGCCGCGGGCGGACCGGACGCAACCCGAAGACCGGCGCCAAGGTCGAGGTGCCGCCCAAGAAGATCCCGTTCTTCAAGCCCAGCAAGGAGTTGAAGGATCACGTCAACACCGGCGCGCCGGCAGCCCCTGGATCGGGTTCCGCGCCGGCCATGCCGCAAAGTTAGAGGCGCGTGGCGGACCCGGGCCCTTCTTTGTCCGCAGCCAACACTCCCTATGGATTACCTCTGGACGCCGTGGCGCTACCGATACGTTGCCGAAGTCAAAAACCTCGTCGGTTGCGTCTTCTGCAACGCTCATGCCGCGAATCAAGACGAAGCTTGGCTCATCGTTCAGCGCGCGGTGAAAAATTTTGTCATTCTGAACCGGTACCCGTATACCACGGGGCATGTGATGATCGTCCCGTACGCGCATACCGCGGATTTTTCCGGGCTCGAAAGAGAAACCGCGGCGGAAATGATGATGCTGACGCAGCGCGTGCAGGAGGCGATTGAAGACGTCTACCATCCGGACGGCCTCAACCTGGGCATGAATTTGGGCCGCTCGGCCGGTGCCGGCATTGCCGATCACCTTCACATGCACCTCGTGCCCCGCTGGACCGGCGACACGAATTTCATGACCACGGTGAGCGAAACGCGCCTCGAGCCGGAAGAGCTTTCCACGACGTACACGAAGCTTCGCAAGGCGCTGGCGTTGTAGCGCCCGCCTTCAGGCGGGCACGGGCTTGAAACGAAGATGCCCGCCTGAAGGCGGGCGCTACATCTTTCCGGGAGCCGCCTTTGAACTTCTCGCTCACCGAAGAACAGACCTTGCTGCAGCGCACGGTGCGGGAGTTCGCCGAAAACGAAGTCAAACCGCTCGCGCGCGAGATTGACGAGACCGGACATTTCCCCCGCGAAACGTTTCGCAAGGCCGCGGAGCTTGGCCTGACCGCGGTGGCGCTGCCGGAACCCGAAGGCGGCGCGGGGTTCGACCACATTTCCTATTCCATCGTGATCGAGGAAATTTCCCGCGTGTGCGCTTCCACCGGCGTCATCCTTTCCGTGCAAAATTCTTTGTATTGCGATCCGATTCATCGCTTCGGCACGGAAGAACAAAAGAAACGATTTCTCCTGCCCTTCGCGCGCGGCGAAAAAATCGGATGCTACGCGCTGACCGAGCCGCAAGCCGGCTCGAACGCGGCGGCGCTCGCGACCAAGGCGGTCCGCAAGGGCGACCGCTACATCATCAACGGCACGAAAGCGTGGATCACCAACGGCGGCGTGGCCGATGCGGCCATCGTGTACGTGAATACGGACGCGTCGAAGGGCGAAAAAGGGATCACGGCGCTCGTTGTCGAGCGCGGTACCCCCGGCTTCCAGGTTGGCAAGGAAGAAAAAAAACTCGGCATCCACGCCACGGCATGCACGGAATTATCTTTCATCGATTGCGAAGTGCCCGCCGCGAATCGCATCGGGAACGAAGGCGAAGGCTACAAGATTGCGCTCTCGACGCTCGACGGCGGACGCATCGGCATCGCCGCGCAGGCCACCGGCATCGCGCAAGGCGCTTTGGAACAGGCGCTGGCCTACGCGAAAGAGCGGCAGGCCTTCGGCCACCCCATCGCGGATTTTCAGGCGATTCAGTTCATGCTCGCCGACATGGCCACCGAAATCGACGCGGCTCGCCTGCTGGTGCGCAGGGCTGCATGGAAATCGGATACGGGCGGCCGCTTCTCCATGGAAGCATCGATTGCAAAACTATTCGCCTCGGAGCTGGCCACGCGCGCGACGCACAAGGCGATACAGATTCACGGCGGCTACGGCTACAGCGCCGAATATCCGGTCGAGCGCATGTACCGCGACGCGCGCATCACGGAAATCTACGAGGGCACCAGCGAAATTCAGCGGCTGGTGATTGCCGCGTGGGTGTTAAAGTCCCATTGAATCCACCCGCCGCGGCGGGAACACAGATAAACACTGATGAATACAGAGAGGCAAGATGCAGTGAATATTTCCGGTGTGGCCATTTGTAATGCGCGGCGATTCGCATTGTTTGGCCAGCCATATCCTGCTGCTATTTGCATCGTGGAACAATCGGCATTCTTGGTTTGAAATTTGAGATTCAAAATTTCAAATCTCAAATTTGCAATCTCAATTTTCGTCTTCCCGCGACCTCGTCCGCGTCGTATTCTGTTTCTTGCACGAATCACGAGTCGCAAATCACGGGCCATTGCCCTTCCATGCAAGAACTTGATTCCACCGCTGAATTCGACCCCGCGCGCGACGGCGAATTCTTCGCCGCTGTCCCCGCGCGGCCGGCCGTTTTCGCCGTCGAATCTCGCGCGGATTTAATCGGTGCGAAACCGTACATGCTGCGCACGGCGAATTTGCGGCAGCGCCTTGCGCGCTTGCTTGGGCCGCCCGATCCTGCTTCGAAGCGGCTGAATTTGCGCGACTTTGCGGCGCGCGTGCGCTATCGCGTCGTGGGCTCGCCGTTTGAATTGAGTTTTCTGCACTGGCAGCATGCGCGGCGGCTTTGGCCCGTGGGATATCGCGAGCGCTTGCGGTTGCGGCCCCCCGCTGTGCTCAAGGTCAGCCTCACGAACGCGTACCCGCGCTGTTACGCCACGCGGCGCATCGGCGCGAACGGATTTTATTTCGGGCCGTTTGCGTCGCGCCGCGCGGCCGATACGTTCGCTTCCGGCTTTCTCGACCTGTTCAAAATCCGGCGCTGCCAGATCAAGATTCGCCGCGATCCGAGTTTTCCCGGATGCATCTATTCGGAAATGAAGATGTGTCTTGCGCCGTGCTTCGCGGGCTGCACGAAAGAAGATTACGATGTGGAAGTGGGCCGCGTCGTCGCGTTTCTCGCGACGGGCGGCGCATCGCTCACGGCGGAACTCGAGCGCGAACGCGAGGCGGCCAGCGAAGCGCTCGATTTCGAGCGGGCCGCCGCCGTTCATCGCCGGATCGAGAAAGCCGCGGAAGCGCTGCGCGGATTGCCCGATCTCGCGCGGCGGCTCGAGGACCTCAACGCCGTCGTTCTCCAGCGAGCGGCGGAAGAAAATACGGTGGCCGTATTCGCGGTGCGCGCCGGGCGCATCGAGGAGCCGCGCCTGCTGCGCTTCGCGGAACTTGCCAGCGAGCCCCGCTCGGTCGAACAAATCCTGCGCGAGTGGCTGGAAGGCGCGGGTGGCGCAACTTCACTTCCCGCAAAGGCAGCCGCCTCGCAACAAAGCTATCGCGAACTCGAGGATCAACTCAGCTTGCTGGCGCGCTGGTTCCACAAGAAGCCGCGCGTCGGGGAAATTTTCTTTCGCGAAAGCACGGCGCGCTTCTCCGCCGCCGCGCCGCAGGACGAAGCCAGCGCGCGCCGCAACAGCGAGTGGCCCTATCGCCGCATCTTGCGCGCCTGCTCGCGTCTGCTCGCGCCGCCGGCAGTTGACAGTTGACAGTCAAGAGTTGAGAGTAAAGCCGCTCAGTTGGGCAATCACTTGGGGGAATCGTTCATGCCGCAGCGCAATCCGGGAATCCTCGACGGCAACCCGTTCAAGATGGGGCTCTTCGGGTCCAACTGTTCCGGCGGCTTATCCTTCACCACCCTTCCGGAACGGTGGGACGCCTCGTGGGATAACAACCTGAAACTCGCGCGGCTCGCGGATGAAGCCGGGTTTGAGTGCATGGTGCCCATCGCCCGATGGAAAGGCTTCGGAGGGGCGACGGACGTCAACGGCACGTCTTTTGAAACAATCACCTGGGCTTGCGGCTTATTGGCGCAGACTCGCGGGATTTCCGTCTTTGGAACCGTGCATGTCCCGATGATCCATCCGGTTCTTGCAGCGAAACAAATGGTCACCGCGGACCATGTGGGGCACGGCCGCTTCGGGCTGAACATCGTCTGCGGATTTAACCGGAATGAGTTTCAGATGTTCGGCATCCCGCAGTACGAGCACGACATGCGGTACGAGCAGGGGCAGGAGTGGTGGGAAGTCGTCAAAAAAGTCTGGTCCTGCGCCGGCCCGTCCGCGCACGAGGGACGATTTTATAAATTAGCGGCGGTCGAAGGTTTGCCGGGGCCTTACGGCGGCAAAAATCCTATGATGATGAATGCGGGCGTTTCTCCGGCGGGGCGCGGTTTCGCGATTCGCAACTCGGATCTTCACTTTGACGATCTCCACTTTGGCAACTGCGCGAATCCCGAAGACGCGAGCGATCGAATCAAAGAAACGAAACGACTGGCACGCGAACTCGGCCGCGAAATTCAAGTCTGGATTCCCGTGAGTGTCGTGTGCCGGCCCAGCCAGAAAGAGGTCGATGAATACCTGCGCCGCTCGGTGGAACATGCCGACTGGGAAGCGTTGGAGCACTTGATGCGCCTGCTTGCCGGACCTTCCAATGCGCGCGCTTTCTCAACCGAAGCAATGAGGCAAAAAATCCAAAACGATCGCAAAGTTCTGGGATACGGCGAGAACTATTCCATCTACGGCGATCCGGATCGTGTCGCGCAAGAATTGAACCGCTTCCACAAAGCAGGCTTCGACGGCGTGGCGATCGACTTTATCAATTACTTGGACGAGTTGCCTTATTTCGTGCAGGAAGTTATTCCGCGTCTGGAACGGATGGGAATCCGGCGGCCTGCATCGAGCAGCCTTGTTGTGTCGTAGCGTGCGACTGAGGGTTTCGTAGCGCCGGCGTCTCGCCGGCATTTTTGCGGTTTGTCGAGGGCAGAAAAATTGCCGGCGAGACGCCGGCGCTACAAAACCCATCGTTACATTCATATGTGCGGCGCGATCATTCAGAATTCCGGGAGTGACATCCAGGCGTGCGCCAATGCTCCATCACATTCGTGTTCTTCGCTAGTCCGAGTATAATTGCGGCTCTCCAATCTGCGAGGTGAAATGGCCACGTTTGCGACACCGGATGGCACGAAGAAATATGCCGCGCGATTTGCCGGACGCGCCGCCGAGGGGCACTTTCGCGAGCAGCAGGGCCTGTGGCTCTCTTCGCTCGGGATCGGCACGTATCTCGGAGAGCCGGACGCGCGCACGGACCAGGCCTACACGGATGCAATTGTGGAGGCTGTCGAATCCGGCGTGAACGTAATCGACTCCGCGATCAACTATCGCTTCCAGCGCTCGGAGCGTTCCGTGGGCGCGGCCCTTGCGGAACTCACGCGGCGCGGCTATGCGCGCGAAGAATTGCTGATCTGCACGAAGGGCGGATTCCTCACGCCGGACGGAGACCTGCCCGCCGACGCCGGCGAGTATTTCAATCGTGAGTACGTGGAAACCGGCATCTTGCGAGAAGGAGACGTTGCCGCCGGATGCCACTCGATGGCGCCGAAATTTATCGCCGACCAGCTCGAACGAAGCCGCCGCAATCTGGGCGTTGAAACGATTGACGTCTATTACCTGCACAATCCGGAAACGCAATTGGGCGAAGTGCCGCGCGAGATGTTCAACACGCGCCTGCGAAGCGCGTTTGAATTTCTCGAATCCGCCGTGGCCGCGGCTAAAATTCATTTTTATGGGTTGGCCACCTGGAACGCGTTCCGCCAAACCGAAAACGCCCAGGATTTTCTTTCGCTCGCCGCGATGGAATCGCTTGCGCGGGACGTGGCCGGAGGATCGCATCATTTTCGCTTCGTGCAGTTGCCGTGCAACCTGGGGATGACCGAGGCCTTGACGCGCGCCAATCAGCCGGTCGATGGCGCGCGCGTGCCGATCGTCGGAGCCGCGTCCAAGCTGGGCATCACGCTCGTCGCCAGCGCTTCGATGCTTCAGGGGCAACTTTCGCGCGGATTGCCGCCGTTCGTGACGAGCGCGCTCGGGATGAAATCCGACGCTGAGCGCGCCATGCAATTTGTCCGTTCGACGCCGGGGATCACGACGGCGCTCGTGGGCATGAGCCGCGTCGAGCACGTGCGCGCGAACCTTTCCATTGTCGGGGTCTCTCCGGCTTCGCAAGATCAATTCGGCAAATTGTTTCAGCGCGGGGAGAAGGCGTAGGACAGGCTTCAGCCTGTCTGGTTTTCTTTTGAAGCGCAGCAAAAAAGCGACAGGCTGAAGCCTGTCCTACTTTACCGCTTCTGCTCCATTAGGCCTGCTATCGTGCCCATTACGTCGTATTTGGTGATGATTTCGAGGTGGCCGTTGTTCATTTTCACGAAGACGGCGGGCTCCTCGTGGCTCAGCAGATAGGTGAGCCGCTCGACTGGGGCTTCGCAGGACACCGTCGGAAGCGGATCGCTCATGACCTCGCGGATCACCATCTTCCGCAAATCTTTTCCTTGCAGCGCGAGGTTCAGGATCTGGTCTTCGTAAATCGCGCCGACTGGCAGCTGCGCTTCAAACACGGGCAGTTGCGAGATGTCTTGCGTTTGCATCGTGTGCAGCGCGTGGAACACGGTCTGGTCGGGCCCCACGACAATCAAGTCACGGTCTTTGGCGACTTTGTGTTTCGCGTTGACAACGTCTTCGACGGTGAGCGGCACTTCCGAATCGACGTAGCCGCGCTCGCGCATCCATTCGTCGCTGTACACCTTGCTGAGATAACGCATTCCCGTGTCGGGCAGAAACGCGACGACGAACGAACCCTTCGGCAGCGTTTTGGCCACGCGTAGCGCGCCCGAAACGCAGCCGCCGCCCGAGCCTCCGGTGAAAATTCCTTCCTGCTTCACCAGGCGCCGCGCCCAGACGAAACATTCCTGGTCATTCACCTGGACAACGTCATCGACGACCTTGAAATCCATGGTGGCCGGGAAAATGTCCTCGCCGATGCCTTCGACGACGTAGGTTTTGGCCTTGCCCACTTTTCCCGTCTTCACGAATTCGTAGTACAGCGAACCGATCGGATCGACGCCGATGATTTGGACTCCGGGATTTTTTTCCTTCAGGTAGCGGCCCACGCCGCTGATTGTGCCGCCGGTGCCCATGCCGCATACGAAATGCGTGATTTTCCCCTCGGAGTCTTCCCAAAGTTCCGGGCCGGTCGTCCGGTAGTGCGCCTCGGGGTTCATCATGTTTTCGTACTGGTTCGGGTAAAAGGAATTCGGAATGTCCTTGGCGAGTTTTTTCGCCACGGAATAGTAGCTGCGCGGATCGTCGGGCTCGACCGCCGTCGGGCAGACGATGACTTCGGCGCCCAGCGCCTTGAGCAGATCCACTTTTTCCTTCGATTGCTTGTCCGTGATGGTGAACACCAGCTTGTAGCCGCGCACCGCACCCACGAGCGCGAGGCCGATCCCGGTATTGCCCGAGGTTCCCTCGATGATCGTGCCGCCGGACTTCAGCAGCCCCTTGCGTTCGGCATCGTCGATCATAGAGATCCCGATGCGGTCCTTCACCGAGCCGCCCGGATTCATGTAATCGACCTTGACGTATACGTCGGCGGCGATTCCGGCGGTCAGTCGGTTTAAACGCACGAGCGGCGTATGTCCGATGGCGTCGAGAATGTTGTTGCAGCGCAACGAGCGGCTCCTTATTTTGCGGCCACGCAGCAGTCAAAAACTTCCATCACAGAGGACTCGGAGAGCGCGGTGAAATCCGGAATTTCTTCTCTGTGTTCTCTGCGACCTCTGTGTTAAAGCTTTTCTTCCACGCGACTCCAGCTTAAGTGGATTCGAGAGGCGTTGTCCAGTTTCTCAACGAGTACATGTTCGTGGCAGAATAGCCCCCACTTCAAGCCGTGAGAGAAGACGACCATGAAACGAACGAATATTTCGACGGGAACAAAATACGAGCCGATCATCGGCTATTCGCGCGCGGTGCGTGTGGGCGATACGGTGCACGTTTGAGGCACGACGGCTACCGGCGCGGATGGGAACCTCGTGGGCGTGGGCGACGCCTACGCGCAGACGGTGCAAACGCTGCGCAACATCGAATCGGCGCTGCACAAGGCCGGCGCGCGACTGGAAGACGTTGTGCGCACGCGCATGTTCGTCGCCAACATCGCCGAGTGGGAAAAAATCGGCCGCGCGCACGGAGAATTTTTCGGCAAGATTCGCCCCGCGACGGCGATGGTGCAGGTCGGCGGCATGGTGTCGCCCGAAATGCTGGTGGAAATCGAAGCCGAAGCGATCGTCACAGCTCAAGCGCAGAAGAAGCCGCAAGGAGTAAAACCCAAGCGAAGGAAAAAATAATTGGTGTAGCGAGGAAGGCGGACGGTTTAAGTGGCGCAGGCTTCCAGCCTGTGGGGGTTAGTCCTTGCAAGGACCAAACCCCACAGGCTGGAAGCCTGCGCCACTAAAACGGCCCAACGCGGTCTAATACTTCACTCGAACGCGATACTTCAGCACCGACGTGCCGTCCTTGTCGACCGGCACATCGAACTGCGCTGCGAACGCGGCGGTCTTCGTGAATTTGTACGTCGAGTTGACCATCTCCCAATCGCCGCCGATCGGTTCGTTCACTTCGACGGAGATGGGCGCGTCCTTGTGGTTGCGCAGCGTGATCTCGTACTCGAATTCATAGAGCCGGTCGGAAAGCTTCTTGTAGTCCGTCTGTTTGCGCTCGGCCACGATATCGAACGCATTGCCGATGTGCAGGCTGATCTCTTCATCCTTCGGTGTGTGATCGATGTGGTCTTCGCCGGCAAAGAGCGATCCCCCGCGCGAGTCCTGCTGGTACACGCGAATCGTGCCGGCGGGCAGCGGCATCCCCAGCCCGGCTTTCTCTTCGTTCTTGAATTTGTAGAAAACTTGGACGGGGTCTTTCACGGGCGCGCCCGGTTGCACAACCGAACGGTAATAGTAGGACTGCCCGTTTACCACGTACACTTTCCGCATTGGAAAATGCGAAGCATTGAGCAGGCTGATCTGTTTCGATTCCTGATCGAAGATCGATGTCCGGCGATTCAGCGAATAGAGATGATATTCGGAGAACGATTCCTGCTGGAAGGGGGCGGGAGCATTTGCCGCTGCCGTTATCGACTTCATCGCCCGCACTTCATCCACGGCATATTGGGCGACGACGCGGTGAAGATCGCCCGCCACTAATTGCAGCGAGGCGTTCTTGAACGCGGTGCCGCTGTGATTGACAAGCGTGACCCAGCCGTCGAGATCGCCGCTCGTTTCATCCTTCGCGACATTCAGCACATAGTCGGCGCTCCAGGAAAGATTCGATGTCAGGTACGAGGCTTCCACTCGATGGCGCCTCGCGCCCGAATTCTGGAGCGTCCACAGCAGCGTGGGCCGGTCGTAGAGATTGTCCGGCACTTCGGGGAAACGCAGGCTGCTGTATCCAATATTCGTGACGATGTCGTTGCCGATCTTCCAGACCTGCCCGCCATTGTCGGAAAGCAAAGTGGCTTTTACTTCCTGATCTCCGCGAATCATGGTGACTTCCCGCCCCACATATTTCTGCAGCAATTTGTTCGGGTCGAGCAGGTCGTACTCGTAATTCTGCTCCAGAACATTCAGCTTGGCAGGCTCCGTGAGCGAACGGAAGTGCACGGTCGCGGGATTGATGGAAGCGGCGATGTCCATGAATCGCAGGAGCGATTCCCCGGACGGCAAAGTAAGCTGGCGCACGTCGCGCACGAGTGAGAGATTCGAGTTGTAGACAGTGAGCGCGAGGTCGGATTGATCCGTTAGCGTGGTTGTAATGTTTCCGTCGGCAGCCGGTGCAGGGGCCTGGCTTGCGGAACTTGCAGATACCGTGCGGTGCAGGAACGGCAGCACGACCAGTAGCGCAGCGAGTCCGGCGGCGGTAACGAATCTCGATAGGGTGGCGTTTCTCATGGCAGTCTCCGGTAGAAGCGTGAATTCGTCCTTCACTGCTTAGAACGGGACTGCCCGAATTTCTTGCAGGGTATTTTGCTATTGCAGCTGCCAGGTTTTCCCGCCATCCGCCGTGGCAAACTTTCGCCCGTCGTTCGCCGTAATCGTAGCGGAGAGCGCATCGTGCGCCGTGATGCCGATCCAGTCCGGCAATTTGGCGTCAGTCCCGGCGGCCTGCGCCGGCGGCGAGATGCGCTCCCAGCGCGCTCCATCCATGGTTCGCGCAATCGTGCCATTCCGGCCCGCAACCCAACAAACTGTGTCGGAAACCGCCGCGCCCGCAAGCCAGTCGTCCTGGGATGGGCTCGTCTGCGAAATCCATGTCTTTCCCGCATCGGTGGAACGCTCGATCACCCCGCCATTTCCGGCGCGCCACAGGGTTGAGCCCGAGGGTGATTTCAACATAGAGGAATAATTTTGGATTTGCCGAAATGCGGCAATGGCTCGCTCATTTCGTGCGCTCGGTTGCACTCCTCCTTGAAGCGTAGTCACCTCTTTGTCACGCGACACCGCGCTGCCGATCGCATTCGCCTTTGTTCCGGCCTGCGCAGCTGCCGCACCCGTCGTGCTCGTTGTATCTCTCGCCTCTGATTGAGGCGCGGATTGAGCTTCCATCGCGGCTTGCGCTTTCGGAGGCGCCGGCGCAGCAGGAGAGAATGCCGGAGGTTGGAGCTCACGCGCATCCGGCAACGCGCTCAGTTTCTTTTCCTTTTGAAGAGAACTTCTTGCCTCATCCGCGCTAGGCGAAATTTTGTCCGTGGAGGCGGCTGCATCCGCACGGCCTTTCGCCGGCGCCCCTGCAGGCGAATTCAGTGGCGCAGCATTTGAGGAGAGACGATCCGGCGAAGGCGCGGGCGCCGTCTTCCGGTCCTGCTGCTGGGGCGCACTTTTCGAGAGTTGGTCCAGCTCGGCTGGCGCCGGGCTCGAAGGCACTTCTTCCTTGGGCGCCTGCGCGACAAGAGTTTCCGAAGCGCCTCGATCCGTCGCGCGCCAGGGAGGGCGCATCACGAACCACACAGCCAGCACAGCGGCCACGCCAATAGCGGGAGCCAGCCAGCGCGCGCGCCAATCCATAAATCCTGGACGAGCGCGCCCGGCAGATCCCCTCGTTATTTCAACCGAGGCGCGAACAGCAGAAACGAGTTTGCCGAGCTGAGCGACTTCTTTCTCGGCCAGAGGCGCGTCTGCTGATGCGGCGAGGACGCGCAGAACCTTTCTGCACCTCGCGCACGCCGCGAAATGGCCTTCCCACTCGGCCGATTCGGCAGGCCCGAGCGCCTGCTCCGCATAGGCCGCGATAACCTGGGCGTCGGGACACTCCGCCTCGCCGTGGGGCTTCATCTGATCCAGTGCCTCGCCCAGGCGCCGGGCGAGCAATTCCTGGCGCTGCCGGATTTTGGCTTCGTCTCTGTCTTGTGAGTCCATCTAAGCTCTTCCTTCGTTTAGAACGGTTCCATTCGAAAATCTTGCATCATCTTGCCGTGTGGCCCTTTTCGGCCGGGTCGCGCTTCATTCTTCCGACGGGTCCGCGGCCGGCCTTGATGCCGAGAGCGCCTGCGACAAGTCAAACGGCCAATCCTCCACGGCGTATTCAAAAGCCAGCTCCACTTGCGCCATATCGAGCGCCGGTTCCGCCGGGCGACCGTTCTTCGCAGGCGATTCACGCCGCAGCGCTTGCGCCACGCCTTCGCGCAACGCGCACCGCATGCGTTCGAGCTGCCGCGATACGGTCGACTCATGCTCGCGCAGCATGCGCCCAATCTCCGCCAGGGTGAGCTGATCCACGTAATAGCAGGCCAGGATCATGCGCTCGCGCGGCGTCAGGCTCGCAAGCGCCGTGGAGAGCGCCCTTTCGAACCGCCCAATATACTTCTCCCGATCAGGGTCAGGATCGGCGGGGACGGATGCGGCGCGCCCGGCGAGATCGCTCGGCACATCGCCATCCAATTCGGCATCGAGAGAAACCGTTTTGCCAATCGTTCGAAACATGTCCACCTGTTTTTGGGCGAGTACTGCGCGAAGCCATGTGGATAGCTTGCTGCGCCCGTGGAAATATTCGAACAGGGACTTCCGCCGGCCGTCCGCGCTGGAACGAACGCCATAAAGTTCCGCATAGAGAGAATCCGCCAGTTCCTCGGCGCGCGCGTCGTCGGTCCGGCCCGATCCCCGAAGCATGGCGCCGGCGGCGTTGCGCAGGTCCTGGCGGAAGTGAGCGATGAAAAACTCCCAGGCTTGCTCGATCCCTTCGCTGCAGGCGCAGGCGAGCGCCAGGTCCTCAAGGTGAAGCGACTTCAGGTAGGCCTCAACGTCGCCCGGATCGGGCTGCGCGCCTCGGAAGCGCTTCTCGGCGCTGCGCCGCAGACTCTCGGCAAACGCCTCTCGAGGCAGTCCCCAACGCGCGCACATGGCCTCCCCGTGCAATTCCGCGGCGAGATCCGGGAATTGCGCCAGGAATTGGTCGAGCGACGCGAGAGGCGATTCTTTGGGCATGAATTCGGCCGGTTCCAGGTATTTCGATGCATCATAGCCAACCCAGGACTACCAAAGCTTAGGGGTGGCTGAAAAAGGTACTTTCTGGTCACCCCGCTACTCCCCTTCTGGGTGTAAAATACGGCTTCAATTACGAGTATCAAGTGGGCTAGAGTTCCCTGCCCCTGCGCTTTCTGAGTGAAAGGGTTCAATCTAGAGCGAAGGTTCGCGGGGAACCTCGCGTGACGCAACAGGAGATCGCATGAAGACGCGCCGTAACAAACGCAAGGGATTCTCCCTCATCGAGCTGTTGATCGTGGTGACGATTATTTTGATCATCGCAGCCATCGCGATTCCGAACCTGATGCGTTCCAAAATCCAGGCGAACGAGACCGCGGCGGTGGGAGCGCTCAAGGCTTTGACGGAAAGCGCCCTGTTGTATTCGAACAGCTATGGCGGATTCCCTCATGCCCTTTCCGATATGGGACCTGCTGCGGGCGGGACTGCCGCTACGTCGGCGGCGGCGGATTTGATTGACTCCGTGCTCGCGGGCGGCGTCAAGAGCGGTTACAGATTCGCGTATGTACCCGTGGCGAGCGATCCTGCCGGCAATGTGCTCAGCTATACGGTTACTGCCACTCCCGTGGCGCCGGGATCGAGCGGCCAGCGATCTTTCTTCACCGATCAAAGTGGCACGATTCGGAGCACCTCCAGCGGCACGGCGGATTCCAGCAGCGCGCCGCTCGGCTGAGGCAACGGATTTTCGACGCAGCGCAATGAGAATCATGGGAGGAAGTCTCCGCGGCTTCCTCCATTTTTTTTGCCGCCAAGAAAATCCAATTCCCCACTATGTTCTGACTAAAAACTGAGGCCTTCCCTTCCGTCTTCCTCGCGCGGCTCGCGGCGATCGCAGCGGGCCCGAATTGACTCATGCCTGCGCGTTTCGCTACGATGAATTGCGACGACCCGCGCGCGGGACCGCCAAACACATCCAAGGACAGCTCTCGAACTCACCCATCTGAATGTATACGTGTCGCGAATGCGAGAATGAAATCAATCAGGCCACCGAGCTATGCCCTCATTGCGGCGCGGACCTGACTGCGCCGGTCGCCGGCTCGGAAGCGCCCAAAGCAAAGCCTGGGCTCGGCAAAATTCTTCTGCGGTGGGGCGTGCTGCTGGGAGTGCTGCTCGCGGCGATTTGGAGTTTCCTGTGGTTCGTCGTTCCCGAGCGCCAGGGCAATCCCACGACGCAGGCGGAAGCGCGCGCCGCCGAGTCGCTGCGAGAGATTCGGACGGCTTTGGTCGATTTTGCGTCCGTGCAGGGCGGCGCTTATCCGCGACAGTTTGAGGCCGTCGGCGAGCGCGTGCGCCTTGCCGCGCAGCTCGCGCAGAGCGTCAACTATCAGGTCCAGTACACGCCCGGTCCCGTTGACGCCGATGGGACTATCCGCTCGTTTTCGCTTCAGGCCCGGGCCGGAAATTACGGCTTCCGGAACTTCTATCTGGATGACACTGGAATCCTGCGTTCTACTCGGGAAAGCCGCGCCGCCACGTCCGAAGATCCGCCATATTGAGGCTCGTCCAGCGCGCCTATCGTCTTCCAAGCCTTTCTTCTGGCCTCTGGCCGTTTCAGGGGTACAATCGCTGCCCCAACCCTTTGCTTCTCCCATTATCAATTACGGGACATACGAGGTTCCCGGCGTTGACAGTGGCCGACGCATCCAGTAATTAAGGGGCCTGTTGCTCGGCGCGAATAAACCCTCTCAGGAGAGTTTTATGAAGACTCGTTCCCCGTTCCTGGTTGCTCTGGCTGTCCTCGCGTCTTTGTCGATCGCCGTGCCGCCGGAAGTTCCGGCCCAGGTAGGGCAGAAGGCCGGCCAGATTTCGCGCGCGATTCCCGAAGTGGCCATCGCCCGCGGGCCACAGCAATTGCCTGCCATCGTGAAAACGCTGGTGGATTGGGGCGACGTGGTCAAGACGGGCGACGGGGGACGCGCGCGGGTCGCGCTCGATGACGGGTCCGTATTGAATGTCGGATCCAGCTCCACGCTTACGGTGACGCAGCACAATGCGGCCGCGCAGCAGACGCAGATCGAGCTGACGTACGGGCGCGTGCGTTCGCAGGTGGTCAAGCAATCCAAGCCCAATGCCAAATTTGAAATTCATACGGGGGTGGGCGTTGCGGGCGTGGTGGGCACGGACTTTTTTCTCGGCTATATGAACGGTCTGTTCCAAATCATCGTGTATGAAGGCCACGTAAAATTCTGCAATCTGGACGGCCTCTGCGTGGATGTTCTCGCGGGACAAATGGCCACGATTCGTGACGGCCATCAGGCTCCGGACCAGCCCGCGCAAGCGACTCCCTCGGAATTGACCGAAGCGGCGAATGCGACTTCGGTGGGGGCGACAATCCCAGGCGCTCCGGTGCATCATCTCACCACCTTGCAAATCGTTGGGCTGACGGTGGCCGTCGTAGTCCCGGCAATCGTCGTCCCGATCGCCACTCGCGGCACCCGTCCTCCGGCGGCGACCAAGGGTGTTGGCTCTGCTCCATAGTCGTAACAACTGGACTGCAATCCTGTTACCACAGGAGCCAGGATCCCCTTGGCCTCCGTGCTTTCTTTTTCGTACACTAAGTTCCATCTTCCGGCGTCTAACGTTAGTGGGGCCTGTGGCGACGCCTGGCCATTTTCCGGCATCCAACTAACTTTGGGATACTTGCTCTCAGGACCGCCGCTCGAAGAACGGATTGAAACGCGCGCGTTGAGATCGGCGGCGCATAGGCTTACACTGGTTATCTTAACTTTTGCATCCTCTCTCGGCGGAATGGAGCAGTTCTGTGAAAACACTCGGTCTCGCGTTACTCGCGTCGTTACTTTCGTTGAATACATGGGCGGCCAATAAACCCGCCGGTCTACCCACTCCCGCGCCGCCGGCACAGCAGCCGGCCCAGGTCGCGCCATCGCCTCTGATAGCGACGATGAGCCATGAGCTGGACCGCGAGATGCCAATTCTTTCCAAGGCCACTCCGCCGGCATACTTCGTCAGTTACATCCTGACTTCTTCGGACCGCTCCGAGGTCATGGGCTCGAACGGGGCGCTCCTATCGAGCGAGGACAGCCATTCGCGGTGGCTCGAAACGCAAGTGCGCGTGGGAAGCTACGATCTGGATAACACGCACAAGGTCGGCAATTCCAATCCCGGCCAGGGCAGTTTTGGGATGTCGGTGCCGGTCGATGACGCTCCCGACGTGCTCCGCCGTGCGATGTGGGAGGAGACCGACAAACAATTCCGCGCCGCTTCGGAAGGCTTGATCAAGATTAGTACGAGCAAGGAAGTTCAGGTCCAGACGGACGCGGAGCATGCGCCGGATTTTGCGCGCGAAAAACCGCAAACGTTTTACGGCCCGGAGGTTTCCGTCCATCCCGACCGCAAACCTTGGGAAGTAAAAGTTCGTCTTTACACGCGTGCGTTTCGTGAATCCCCGCAGATTCTGAATTCCATCGTGACGTTCAGCGCGACGGGCGATAATCAGTACCAGGTCACGAGCGAGGGCACGCGCCTGCAATTCGGCCAGGTCCACTACCGTCTGGAATTATTCATTCAGGGAAAAGCGCCGGACGGCATGGACATCAACCGTTACTACAATTTTGACTGGGCCAACCCGTCGGACGCGCCGGACGATAAAACCGTGCTCGCGGAGGGGCAGGTTCTCCGCAAGGAACTCGAAGCGCTGGTGGCCGCGCCGCTCGTCGAGCCGTACGCCGGGCCCGCGCTTTTGACCGGCCGCGCCACCGCCGTTTTCTTCCACGAAGTTTTTGGCCATCGCGCCGAAGGTTTCCGCCAGAAAGATATCAACGAGGGCCAGACGTTTGCCAACAAGGTGGGTGATCCGATCCTCCCGAAATTTCTCTCCATCTACGATGACCCGACCCAGCGGACTCTCGGCAAGGACATTCTCATCGGCTTTTATCCCTTTGATGATGAAGGGACTCCATCCGAGCGCGTGACGCTCGTCGATCACGGCGTGCTGAAAAATTTTGAAATGTCGCGGCAGCCGCTCAAGGGCTTCCCGGTTTCCAACGGACACGGCCGGCGCCAGATCGGCGCGCAGCCGGTTTCGCGGCAGGGAAACTTGATCGTCCAGAGCAGCCTCACCGTAAGCAACGCCGAGCTGCGTAAAAAGCTGATCGAGGAAATCAAGCACCAGGGAAAACCGTTTGGCCTGCTGATTGACGATATCGCCGGCGGATTTACGTTCACCGGCCGAGGCCAGCCGCAAGCGTTCCAGGTGCAGCCGCTGGTGGTTTACAAAGTGTACGCGGACGGCCGGCCCGACGAACTCGTTCGCGGCGTGGACATCGTGGGCACGCCGCTCGTTTCGCTCACCAAAATTGTCGCCACGGGCGACACGATGGAAACTTTCAACGGATACTGCGGAGCGGAATCGGGTTCCGTGCCGGTTTCCGCCTCGGCTCCGGCCATCCTGATTACGGAAATGGAAGTCCAGAAAAAGGAAACGTCAACCGACAAGCCGCCGATCCTGCCGCCTCCCGCGCATGACGAGAAGGCGGTGCGCTAATGAAACTGTTCATGAAGAGCGTAATGAAAGGCGCAATGAAAATTTCCATTGAAAATGGTTTCCTGGGATTCGCCGCTGTTGCCGCACTTTCCCTGATGTGCGCGGGGCCTGCTAGTGCAACTCCGCCGCGGCATCCCGCTGCGACGCTGGCCCAGCCGGCACAAGCCGCCGCGGCGGCGGATTCCGATCACACGCTCGCCGCGATGCAGGATGAACTGGACCGCTCGCGCACGCGCCTCGAACTGACGATTCCGGGCACGAATCAGCCCGCGCGCCCTTACTACATCCAGTACCGCGTACTCGATCTGGACGTGCGCACGATTGTCGCGGAATTTGGCGCGCTGGTTTCCTCGACCCGCGGCCGCAACCGCATCATGAGCGTGGACGTTCGCGTGGGAGACGACAATCTCGACAGCTCCAACTTCATCACCGATGAAGGCTTCAGCGGTTTCCTCGGCTCCACGGGCACCGTCGGGATCGATCGCGATTACGATTCCTTGCGCCAGGATCTCTGGCTCGCCAGCGATCAGGCGTTCAAAGCCGCCGTCGAAAATTATTCCAAGAAGCAGGCGTTCATGTCGCGCCTGGCGAGGGCGCCCAGCATTCCCGATTTTTCGCCCGCGACGGCCACCGTTATGGTCGATCCGTTGACTGACCCCGATTGGACCACGCGAAACTGGGAGCAGGAGGCCAGGACAGTTTCCGCCGCCTTAAAACAGTTCCCGCAGTTGTACAGCTCGCGCGTCACGTATCACCTGATTTACACGACGAGCTATCTGCTCAATACCGATGGAACCAAGGTCCGCGCCAATCACAGCCTGGCGGCCATTGAAGCCAGCCTCGAAACCGAGTCGGACGACGGCATGGCCCTGCACAATTTCTATGCCGCTTATCGCCACCGTCCCGACGAGTTGCCCGCGGCCGACGCCGTTCGGAAGGAACTCGAAAAGGCCGGCGAGCAATTGATCACGCTGCGCGTTTCGCCTCCCGCCGCGGATTACGATGGCCCGGTACTGTTCGAAGCGCCTGCGGCCGGCTCGTTGCTCGCGCAAATGCTGGGGCCGTCCCTTTCCGGGGCGCGCGGCCCGCTGGCGATGCAATCCGCTTTCGACCAATTGATGGACCGCCTCGGCGGGCGCAGCGAGTGGACCGGCAAACTCGGTTCGCGCGTTCTACCCGGCTCGGTTTCGCTGCTGGATGACCCGACGGCCAAGCAGTTTCAGGGGCGGGACTTGCTCGGCACATATGATGTGGATGAAGAGGGCGTGAAAGCACAGCGCGTGGAACTCGTGAATAGCGGCCTGTTGCTGAATTTTTTGATGTCCCGCCGTCCGGGACCTGATCTCGATCATTCGAATGGCCACGGCCGCGCCGCGTATCTGGGTGACCCGCGCCCGATGGCGAGCAATTTGTTCTTCACATCCTTGGATGGAATTTCCCCGGACGCGATGAAGAAAAAATTCATGGACGAGTGCAAGCAGAACGGCAACAAATGGTGCCTGATCGTGCGCGAAATGGATAATCCTGTCCTCGGCGTGCGCGAACAGGAAGATCTTTCCGACATCGTCATGGGCGCTGCATCCGGCGCGGCCACCGGAGACCGGCTGCCGCTGCTTGTGTACCGCGTTGACGTCGCGGACGGGAGGGAGTCGCTGATTCGCGGGGCGCGCCTCACCGGGCTTACGCTTCGCGCCGTGCGCAATATCGCCGCCGTTGGAAACGACGCGACTGCTTTCGATTTTATGCAGAGCCAGCAGGCGGGTTTTGCCGGGACGGCGCTGGCCGCGTTCGGCTCGGCCGATTCCGGAGTGCCGTCAACCGTGATTGCGCCTTCATTGCTGCTCGATGACGTGGAAGTCCACGGCGCGCGCGGCGAGCCGGAACGTTTGCCGCTCGTTCCTCCACCTCCGATTAACTGACGAGAGTAGGACAGGCTTCAGCCTGTCTTCTTTTGATTTCTTCCAGAGTTGCAAAAGTCAAAACCAGACAGGCTGAAGCCTGTCCTACTTTCGGCTCCCGCCATCGTATAATCCTTTTCGAGGATTCCTTCATCACACGATCTCCTACATCGGCAAAGCAGATGGCGGCGCTTGGGTCCATCGGCTCCGCGATTATTCTGGTGAGCCTGAAAGTGTTTCTGGCCGCCGCCACGGGCAGCCTGGGCATTCTTTCCGAGGCGCTGCATTCCGGCCTCGACTTGATCGCGGCCATCCTGACGTGGCTTTCGGTGCGCGTGTCTGACAAGCCCGCGGATTCCGGGCACACGTACGGCCACGGAAAATTTGAAAATTTCTCGGCATTCGTCGAAACAGGGCTGCTTCTCGCGACTTCGGTGTACATCATCTTCGAGGCGTTTGTGCGCCTCCTGTTCAAGCAGGTGCATTTGCAGCCGAGCGCGCTGGCCATGGTGATTCTCGGCATCGCGATGGGCATCGATGTGGTCCGCTCGCGAGCGCTGTCCCGCGTGGCGCGGGAATATCCGAGCGAAGCACTGGAAGCCGACGCGCTTCATTTCTCGACGGATGTGTGGAGCACGTTTGTAGTGATCTTGGGAATGGCAGCCGTGTGGGCCGGGCAGCATTGGGGCATCGCGTGGCTGCAGAATGCCGACCCGATCGCCGCGCTCGTCGTCGCGGCCATCGTGATCTGGGTGGGTTCTCGGCTGGGGAAACGTACGCTCGAGGCGTTGCTGGACGTGGCGCCCCCCGGCCTGCAAGAGCGCGTCACGAAAGAAGTCCAAGGGCTCGAAGGCGTGATTTCCACCGAGCGCGTGCGGGTGCGGCGCGCGGGAAATAAGCACTTCGTGGACGTTACGATCAGCGTTCCGCGCTCCGCCAGCTTCGAGCAGGTGCACGCCATTTCCGACGCCGTCGAGCGCCGAGTCGGCGAAATTGTCCCCGCGGACGTGATGGTGCACATGGAACCGCGCGCCGCCGTGGGAGAGCATTTGTTTGACGCCATCCGCGTCATCGCCGCGCGCCTCGGCCTTGCGGTGCACGAAATTTCCGCCGACCAGCTCGACGGCCGCCTGTTTATCGAGATGCACCTGGAAGTCGACGAAAGTTTGAGTTTGCGGGAGGCGCATCGCCGCGCGACCGAGCTCGAGGAGGAAATCCGCAAACTTCCAGGCGTGGCCGCATCTTCAGACCGCGCCCACGCAAAAGTGAATATCCACATCGAACCGCTCGGCACGCACATCGCCGCCGTGGACGGCCAGCGCGGCGAGATGACCGGCCTCGGCCGCGCCATCGAAAAGTACATCAACACGCTGCCTCACGAATTTCACGAGCTGGTGGATTGCCACGAAGTGCACGTGCGCCAGGTCGAGCACAAAATCCTGGTGTCCTGCCACTGCGCCATGGATGGAAGCCTGCCCATCACCCAAATCCACGACGTCACCGGCGAGCTAGAAATCCTCGTGAAGGAAAAATTCCCGCAAATCGCCCGCGTCACGATTCATCCGGAGCCGGTGGAAGAAAGATGAGGGCCGACATCGAGGGGAAGGGAACCCGCCGGAAGTGGAATCATCGGCTCTTTGCGGGGGCCTGGTGGAGGTCTTCCAAGCCGCCGCACTTTTGCAACCTGCGTAGTGCTTGAAGACCGGCTTCCACGGCCAATCGTTCTTCGATGACCGTGCGCACAGCCTCTGAATTGCTTCGTGCCTGTAGCGCTTTGCGAAGCCGCCGGACTTTTTGGACCTCAAGCAAAAGATTCGTTCGCGTCAGCCTAGCCCTGGTCATGGAACAAGTCCCCCGTGTTTACGTCTAGGAAGAATTATACAGACCAGAACTGTCAATTGTTTGGAGCGATGCGGCGGTTTCTGTCCCGGACTAGGTCTACGAGACGATCCAGTTCAGCAGAGGTTTTTCTTGGCGGGTTCTGCATTCCCGGGACTTTGCCGAGTGTTTCCAGAAAATCGCGCTCCAGGACTTGTAGCGGATTTTCCAACTCCAATAGCTCTGCTTTTGTTACAAGGAATATGGAACACGTATTCGCGCGACCTTTGTAAAGTGCATCCCAGTAGCGAATTGCTAGTTCCGGATCCGAACCGAGGTCAACCTTTTCCTTCACCTCCTTCGGAACAATGCGATGTGTAAGCTCTAGCTCCTTAGGAGCGTTCCCCACCACCATGCAATTACTTGGCAGGGGACAGCCGTTCTGCAAATACCAGTCAGCTGCTTCCCCGTGATTCGGAAACCGGTGCATGACGGAAAGAATTGCCACCAGCCGCCATCCAAACTCGCGGTCTCCGTTGTATTTGCCCTTAGCGGTCAGATATGCCACTCGACTTCCCACCTCCAAGCGTGGAACGAATTTAGTGAATCGGCATAGTGCGGAGATGGACGGAAAAGGTGACTCGAGATCCGGTTCTCGTCGACAGGATCCATCGATGAACGGCTTCAAGCCGGATTGCCAAGCTCGTCGGCCTGCTGCAGTTCTGACCAACGGCGTGAACGTTGTGAGAAAGCAGGCTTCACTCATGGCTAGTCGCGCGCTGAAATATCCGAACGGGTCCGATAAACCCTAGAACCCCGGTGCGCCGGAGGCGGAGGCGCGAGCCTCGGCTGATGCGGCGGAGGGTTGCACGCCGAAGCGGAGGCGCTCGATCCAGCCTTGCGCTACGGACATCACTCCGGTGTAGAGGAAACCCCAGACGAAGAGGAACAGGAACGGGGCGGTGGCGTAATTTTCATTTTGGATGGAATACACCACCGTTATCGCGAAGTAGAGTCCCAAAGCGATTTCGAGATACGGCATCCAGCCGGAGCGGTTGCGATAGCCTTTTTTCTTCCAGGTGCCGGCCTGGCCTTCGATCTTGAATTTGGGAGTGCGCACAAATTCCGATTTGACGCCGAAGAGCGCTTCGAGGACGGCCTTGGCGTTGCGCACGGAGAGGCCAATTCCGACGGCCATCACGAACGGCATGTAGAGGATCGAGCGCTTCCACGTCTTGGGATACAGGACGCGCTGCGACGTGAGATAGAAGCCGGAAATCGAGCAGCTGGACGCGATGAAGAGCGGCAAGTCGATGAACAGCATCTGGAACCAGCCCTGGTAGAAGCGCACGATCATCGCGGGCAGGAGCAGCGTCGAGAGAATCACCATGAAGGGATAGCTGATATTGGCGGTGAGGTGGAAGACGGCTTCCGCCTTGATATTTGTGGGTTCGTCCGAGCGCAGCATGCGCGGCAATATTTTTATGGCCGTCTGCATCAGGCCCTTGGCCCAGCGCGCCTGCTGCGCCTTGAACGCGTTCATTTCCACGGGCAACTCGGAGGAGCATTCGATGTCCGGCAGGTAGAGAAACCTCCAGCCAACGAGCTGCGCGCGGTAGGAAAGATCGGTGTCCTCGGTGAGCGTGTCGTGCTGCCAGCCGCCGGCTTCGTCGATGGCGCGACGGCGCCACACGCCCGCCGTGCCGTTGAAGTTGAAGAAGCTGCCGCTGCGCGAGCGCGCGCCGTGCTCCATGACGAAGTGGCCGTCGAGCAGGATCGTCTCGACTTCGGTCAGCGCGGAGTAATGGCGGTTCAGGTAAGTCCAGCGTCCCTGCACCATGCCGATTTTAGGATCGGTGAAGTAGGGCAGCGTGCGGCGCAGAAAATCCGGCGACGGGAGGAAATCGGCGTCGAAGATGGCGACGAACTCGCCCGTCGCGGATTTCAGTCCCTCGGCCAGCGCGCCGGCCTTGTAGCCGGTGCGATCGGTGCGATGCAGGTAGTGGATCGGCAAACCGAGCGCCTGGTAGCGCTCGACGCAGGCGCGCGCGACTTCTTGCGTCTCGTCGGTGGAATCGTCGAGCACCTGAATGTCGAGCAGTTCGCGCGGATAATCGAAGCGCGCGACGGCGTCAACGAGGCGCTCGATCACATAGCGCTCGTTGTAGATGGGAAGCTGTATGGTAACCTTGGGCCACTCGGCGACCGCGGGCGGCGGGCCGGGGACGTTGTGGCGATTCTTGAAATACTCGTACACCAGGAAATAGCGGTGCAACCCGTACGCGGCCAGGATCACCAGGACGACGAAATATGGGATCATGATGGCCAAGTCAAACGCGTTGAGCTGGTAGAGGCCGCGGAAGGGATTGCGGCCCGGGTCGGTGAGCTTGGTCCAATAATTCGAGAACGGGCTTTGCGCCGCCACTGCAAGCAGACTGATCGTATGTTGCGCGAAAATCAAAACGGAAAGCCCCCCTTGCAAAAATACAATCCGCGAAAACTTAAACCGCGAGAGTGCGAACGTTGAGCGCGCCGCGGCGCCGGCCCGAACCCCAAATTATTATTGCGCTCGTCGCCATCGTGTCGCTCGAAGCGGTCTTTGCCGCGATGGCCCGCCTCGGGGACCTTTCCATTCACATCCCCGAATTCATGGCCCTGGCCCTGGGCGGCGGCGTTCTGTACTTCATCGCTCTGTACGCCCTCGAACACACGCGCGACAATCGGGCCGTGCTGTGGCTCGTCCTGCTGGGCGCGCTGGCCTTTCGCCTGACTTTGTTCCCGCAGCTGCCGTCGCTCTCGACCGATCTGTATCGCTACCGTTGGGACGGCCACGTCCAGAACGAAGGCTGGAATCCCTATGCGGTAGCGCCAACGGACCCGCGGCTTGCGCCGCTGCGCGATCCGGGCTGGTACGTCATGCCTGTGCCGGAAATACCCACGATGTACCCGCCGCTCGCTCAGCTGGTGTTTCGCGCGACGTGGCGCTTGTTTCCGGACACGGCGGGTGCGGGCTCTACTTGGAGCACGCCTATAATTGGTTTCAAGCTGCCGTTTCTGCTCGCCGATCTTGCCGTCGCGGCGCTGCTCGCCGGGTGGATCCGTTCGACTGGGGGACGGAACTACCAGGTAGCCATTTACGCCTGGAATCCGCTAGTAGTGGTCGAATTCGCCTCAAGCGGCCACAACGACGCACTCGCCATCGCCGGCGTAGTCGCTACGCTCATGATTATAAGACGCGCTCCGGCAATGTCAACGCTTACGCTGACGGCCGGGGCGCTGGCCAAAGCGTTCCCCGCCGTGCTACTGCCGCTGGCGCTTTTTCGCGCGGGCTGGCCCGGGAAGTTGCGCGGGTGGCTCGCGGCCGGCGGTTGCGCGGCGCTGGCGGCGGTGTGCGTCTGGCCCTACCGGCATGGCTGGCGCGAATTTCTGGGCATGCTCAAGTATTACCAGTTGATTTTCCGGAACTACCATTCCAGCATTTATCCCGTCCTGTTGTGGTTTACCGGCTCGCATGAAATTGCCGCCGGAGTCGGCGAAGGCGTTGTCATCGGTTTGGCTTTGTGGCTGGCGATACGTCGTGCAGACCCGACTCGCGCTGCGTTCCTTCTGATCGGCACGGTGCTCCTCTTCGCGCCGAACGGATATCCCTGGTATTTCACGTGGATTGTGCCGCTGTTGTGCTTCTATCCCAGCCCGGCGTGGCTGCTGCTCACGATTCTTGAATTTCTCTCGTACAAAATTTTCCTCAACTATCGCGCGCTTGGCGTGTGGCATTTCGATCTTTTTTTTCAGTGGCTCTGCTATGCGCCATTCTATGCATTGCTAGGGTGGGAATTTTTGCGAAAGAAGCAGACGTTGGAGATGCTACGTAGGAGCAGAAGCGTCCCCGCGGGATCAACAGGGGTGGAAAGCTAGGGAATCTGCGCGGGCCACAAAATTCGAATGTACGCGGTGTCGCCCGAAACCTTATAGTAGACGATCCAGTGCCCAGCGAGAACCCACCTGTAGCGCCGAAACCTACCCTTCGCACGCACTGGGAACAGCCTGGGAAACCGCGCCAGAATCTTAGTTTTCTCAAAGATCAGATCGGATTCACGTGGGGGAAGTTCCGCGATCACATCCAAAACATGTGGCGACCATACAATTCGAGCCACTATTTTCGCTTTCTTTTCCTTGCAACATACAGCTCCGCTTCTTCTTGCGAAAGCCCACGTCCTTCTCGAATGTCTGCGGCCGATCTCTCCATCATTTCGATGAACTTCGGATCCGCCTCAATCTTTTCGAGGTATTCCTCGAGCGCCGCGTAAACCCCGATGGCTTCACGAACGACCAGGCTGCGATTCCCGCCGCGGGATTCCGCCAATTCATCGAGAATGCGATTTGATTTCTTGTCCAGGACAAATTGATGTCGCATAGCTGGCCTCAAATCCGTCTGGTTCAGCTCACACCGCGATTCAACACTGTTCATGAATGGTGTTGAGGGTACTAGTTTACGTCATGCCCTTCCACAAATCTAGAGATGAATCGATAGGGTTACATCGGGACGCGGGCCGGGCGGGGGAGGCATCTTCGAGCGGTCGACTGGGCGATAGAGCGTGTCGCGCTCGACGGGGATGCGGCCGGCTTCGCGGATCAGGCGCTCGAGCTCTACGCGGGGGGTGAACTCGGCGGTCTTGGCGCCGGCGTCGTGGTAGATCTTTTCTTCGACCACCGTGCCGTCGAGGTCGTCCGCGCCGAAACGCAGGGCGATTTGCGCGATGCTCGGCGTTAGCATCACCCAGTAGGCCTTGATGTGATCGAAGTTGTCGAGCAGCAGGCGTGAAATCGCGATGGATTTTAGATCGTGGTAGCCCGTGGGCGGCGGCAGGTGCGCGAGGCCCGTGTTGTCCGGATGAAACGCGAGCGGAATGAACGCCGAGAAGCCGTGCGTCTCGTCCTGCAATTCGCGCAAGAGCAGCAGGTGCTCGACGCGTTCCTCTTCGCTTTCGACGTGGCCGTAGAGCATCGTGGCGTTCGAGCGCAGGCCGATTTCGTGCGCGGTGCGGGCGATGTTGAGCCACTGGCGGCCGCTCACTTTGTGATCGCAGATAATTTTCCGCACGCGCGGGTTGAAAATTTCCGCGCCGCCGCCGGGCAGCGAATCGACGCCCGCTTCCTTGAGCGCGACGAGCGTGTCGCGAATCGAGAGCTTCGAGATGCGCGAGAAATAGCCCACCTCAACCATCGTGAAGGCCTTGAGGTGCACCGTCGGGCAGCGTTTTTTCAGGCCGCGCATCAGGTCCAGAAAATATTCAAACGGCAAATCGGGGTGCAGGCCGCCGACCATGTGGAATTCCGTCGCGCCCTCGCGCATACCTTGTTCGGCGCGCTGATAGATTTCCTCGAGCGCGAACGTGTACGCACCGGGGGCGTTGGGATCGCGGCCGAAGGCGCATAGCTTGCAGTGCGCGACGCAGACGTTCGTGGGATTGATGTGGCGATTCACGTTGAAGAAGCAGGTGTTGCCGTGGCGCTTTTCCCTGACGTAATTGGCGAGCCAGCCGGTGGCGAGCAGGTCGGGCGAACGGTACAGGGTGATGCCGTCTTCGGCGGTCAGGCGCTCGCCCGCGAAGACTTTTTCCGCGATGGGATTCAGTTGCGCGTCGTTGATTTGAAGGTCGCTCATTCTCTTTGTGGTACGGCTTCTTGTAGCACAGACTTCAGTCTGTGGGGTTCCATTTGATCTTGGCTATCGCGCACGGCCCGGGCGGACTGACGAAAATCCACAGACTGAAGTCTGTGCTACTTACGTGCTACTTCAGCGCTACCGCCGCGCCCCAGAACAGCAGGAACAAGAGACTAATATAACCGTTCACGGTGAAAAACGCAGCATTCATCCGGCTCAAGTCGTTGGCGGAAACGAGCGAGTGCTCGTAGGCCAGGAGCGCGGCGACGACCACGATTCCCGCCCACGCGGGCCAGGGCAAAAGGAAACTCCACGCGAGCCAGGCCAGGAGCGCGATCATCAGGATGTGCATCGCGCGCGCGATGGCCAGCGCCTTTGCCACGCCGAAGCGTTTGGGCACGGAAAAAAGGTTGACCGACTTGTCGTACTCGAGGTCCTGGCAGGCGTAGAGCACGTCGAAGCCGCCGACCCACAGAGTCACCGCCGCGCAGAGGATCAGCATGCGCGCGTCGAGCGAGCCGGCGATGGCAATCCATGCCGCCGCGGGCGACATTCCCAGGCAGAAACCCAGCACCAGGTGCGACCAGGACGTGAATCGTTTGGTGTAGGAATAGAAAAACAGGGCGGCGAGCGCGACAGGCGAGAGTTTGAACGCCAGAGGATTCAATTGCCACGCCGCGATCACCAGCACTGCCGCAGCCGCGGCGGCGAATGTCCAAGCGAAGGTCACTGTCAGCGCGCCGGTGGCGAGGGCGCGCGTTTTCGTGCGCGGATTTTCGCGGTCGTAGCGCAGGTCGATGATGCGGTTCATCGTCATCGCAAAGGAGCGCGCGCCCACCATGGCGACGATGATCCACGCGATTTGTGCGATGGAAGGCCAGCCCGACTTTGCTTGAGAAGTTGCGCTGGGAATCGACGCATAGCGCGCGGCGAGCAACGCTCCCGTCAGCGCAAAGGGCAGCGCGAAGACGGAGTGCTCGAATTTGATCATTTCGAGGATCGTGCGGATGCGGGTCGGGCTCACCGGAAATCACCAAAAGCTATAACACAGAGGACACAGAGAGCACGGAGAAAAGCGGGAGAAGAATCTTTCAATTTATCGCGGTCATTGTGGATCGGACGCGTGTTTGTATTCTCGCCGCGCATCAGATGTTCTCTGCGTCCTCTGTGCCCTCTGTGTTAAAGCTTTTTCCGTTCCGATCGAATGAAATGGCGCGATTTACGGCTATCTCAAGCCTCGCGGGCTTTGCCTTTCGCCTGGCCTTCCCAGCGGTACATCTCGTCCTGCGGCAAACCCATTTGCGCGAGGACGCGATAGACGTATTGCCTGACAAGATCGTTGATCGTTTTCGGCTGATGATAGAACGAAACGATTGCCGGCATGACCACCGCGCCCGCTTGCTGCGCGCGCAGCATGTTTTCGAGGTGAATCCGGCTGAACGGAGTGTCACGCACGCACAGCACGAGGCGTCGGCCTTCCTTGAGGCAAACGTCCGCGGCGCGCGCGATCAAATCGTCGCTGGTCCCCGCGGCGATCGTTGCCAGCGTGCCCATCGAGCACGGGATCACCACCATCGCATCAACGGAATAACTGCCCGAGGCGATCGATGCGCCCACGTCTTTGTTCGGCAGCACTTCCGTCTTCGCCGCGCGGCCGCCGATGAGCAGAGAGGGCAGCTTTTTCGCGTCGGTCGTGGCAATGCTCAATTCGTGGGCCAGCAGGCGCGCGCCCGTGTCCGTGACCACGAGGTGAATCCGCGCCACGCGCGCATCGGCTTCGAGCATTCGCAGCGCCGCCTGCGCCAGCACCGCCCCCGAAGCTCCGGTGACACCTACAACGATCGTCTTGTGTTCCGCCTGAGTCATGGTTTGCGCGGGAAGATCAAGTCTAGACAGCGGCCTTCCAGAAAGTCAAGAAACGCGAAGAAGCACTTTCATCACACCTGGCTGCTGCGCGAAGCGAATCGCTTTGGCTGCGTCCTTCAAAGAAAAGACGCGTGAAATCAAGGGCTGCGGGTCCACGCGCCCTGAGCGCAGGAGCGCAAGTGCTCGCGGAAAAGGGCCGCAGCGCGAGCCGATGACAGTCAGTTCCTTTACGACGATCGGCCATGTCTCGACGTCGGCGGCGCCGTGAAATGTGGATTTCAGAACGAGTGTTCCACGTGGAACAGTGATCCGCTGCGCCAGCGCCAGACCCGAGGGCGAGCCTGTCGCCTCGACGGTCAGTGAAAATTGGTTCGAACGGCGCGCGCGGGGAGAGGACAACCTCTGCGTTTGGATTTCCGCAAGACTTGCGAGTCCCAATTTGCTTGCGTGTTTGCCGATCATTACGACGCGCAAGCCTGACGCGCGCAGTACACGCGCGATGAGCTGTGCGAGCTTGCCGTCGCCGATCACAGCTGCCTCGCGGTGCTCGCGGATGTTTACTTGTTCCAGGATTTCACATGCGGCGGCGAGCGGCTCGGTGAAAACGGCTGCTTCATCGGGAATGCCCGTGGGCACGCGGTGCAGGTTCACGATGGGCAGGGCGAGGAATTCGGCGAATGCGCCATCGTGGCCGAGGATTCCGAGGACGCGGCGGCGGGCGCAGTGCGTCGGGATTCCGCGGCGGCAATAGCTGCATGGCTTGCGGAATCCTAGGCCGGCGCACGCCAGATTGATTTCGCCGACGACGCGGCGTCCGATCCAGTTGCGATCCTTCGCGCTGGCGACGCTTGCGACTTCGCCTACAAATTCGTGGCCGAGCGTGCCGTGGAAATTGTGGTAGCCGCGCAGAATTTCGATGTCGGTGTTGCAGATTCCCGCGAGGCGGACACGCACGAGAGCCCAGCCCGGCCTCAATCGGGGCAAGCGTTTTTGAATTACGGCCACGTGTTTTTGGTTGGGGATAGTGGCTAGCATCGGGAAAACATTGGAGCATACGGCGAAGCGTCGGGCAAGGCGGGCCAAGTGGCGCAGGCTTCCAGCCTGTGGGTTTTAGTGCTTGCAAGGACTAACCCCCACAGGCTGGAAGCCTGCGCCACTGGAACCACACAAGAAAAAGGGCACGGCGAACCGTGCCCTTTGGTGAATTTATTTTGGAATGAATTGGCTTAGCTGCAGCCCGACGTGCCGCCGCAATTTTCGCACTTGTAGCAGGCGCCGTTGGGGGTCATGAGCATGCCGCATTCTGAGCAGGTGGGCGCGCCGTCGAACATGGGGCGCGATTCGCTGCGAGCATTCATCGCAAGCGGGCCTGCGCCTGCCGGTGACGGATCGTCGTCGGCGGTTGCGATCATCGAGGGTGGCACCGCGGGCGTGGCCGTCACTGTCGCTACGGGCAGTGCGGTGTCGCCGTTGTGCGTCAGGTAGTCGGGCGAAATGAAACGGCCGCCGAGCCAGCGCGCGATGTAGTCGAGGACGGACTTGGCGTACGGGATGGCCGGATGGCCGGTGTAGCCGGCGGGCTCGAAACGCGTGTTGATGAATTTATCGACCAGCGCCTTTAGGGGCACGCCGTACTGCAAGCCGATGGAAACGGAAAGCGCGAAGCCGTCCATGAAGCCGGAGAGCGTCGAGCCTTCCTTGGCCATCTTGATGAAAATTTCGCCGGGCTCTCCCGTTTCGTACATGCCGACGGTGATGTAGCCCTCGTGGCCGCCGATGGAGAATTTGTGCGTGATCGAGGAGCGCTCGCTCGGCAGCTTGCGGCGATGGGCGCGAATGAAAAGCTCCCGCTGTTCGGCCAAACCAGCCGACGCTGCTTCGGCCGGCTTGGCGGCCACTGCTGCGGGCTGTCCCTGCTGCGCGGTGTCTTTCTTATCGCCCGCGGCGGAAAGCGGCTGCGAGCCTTTCGAGTTGTCGCGATAAATCGCCACGGCCTTCACGCCAAGCTTCCACGATTCGATGTACGCCTGCATGATGTCTTCGACCGTGGAATCCTCGGGCATGTTGATCGTCTTGCTGATGGCGCCGGAGAGGAAGGGCTGGGCCGCCGCCATCATTTTCAAGTGGCCGCGCCAAGCGATGGAGCGCCCGCCAACGGCGGCGAGCGAACAATCGAAGATCGGCAAGTGTTCGGGCTTGAAGCCGGGCGCGCCCTCGATCTTGCCGTTGCGGTCCACGTAGGAAACGATTTGCGAGGTTTCTTCCGGCGAGTAGCCGAGCTTCATCAGCGCGGCCGGGACGGTGTTATTTACTATTTTAATTACTCCGCCGCCGACAAGCTTTTTGTATTTCACGAGCGCCAGGTCCGGCTCGATGCCGGTCGTGTCGCAGTCCATCATGAAGCCGATGGTGCCGGTGGGCGCGAGGACGGTGACCTGCGAATTCTTGTAGCCGAATTTTTCGCCGAGGGCCAGCGCCATGTCCCAGGAGTATTGCGCGGCGCCGAGCAGCGAAGGCTGCACGTTTTCGGGCTTGATGGGCCGCAGCGAATCGCGGTGCATGCGAACGACTTCAAGCATCGGCTCGCGATTGACGGCGTAGCCCGAGAAGGGGCCCAGGCGCTCGGCGATGCGGGCGGATTGCGCGTAGGCTTCGCCGCACATGAGCGCAGTGACCGCGGCGGCCATGTCGCGCCCGCCGTCGGAATCATACGGCAGCGCCATGGACATCAGCAGCGCGCCCAGATTGGCATAGCCGAGGCCGAGCGGACGGAAGTTGTGCGAATTCTCGGCGATGCGCGGCGTCGGGTAGCTGGCGTTGTCCACCAGGATTTCCTGGGCCGTGATGGTGATGTCCACGGCGTGGCGGAACGCTTCGACGTCGAAGGAGCCGTTCGCGTTCAGGTACTTCATCAGGTTGAGCGACGCGAGGTTGCACGCCGTGTCGTCGAGGAACATGTATTCCGAGCAGGGGTTCGAGGCGTTGATGCGCGCGGTGTTCTTGCAGGTGTGCCAGCGGTTTACCGTGGTGTCGTATTGCATGCCGGGATCGCCGCACTGCCAGGCGGATTCGGCCATGCGGTGCAGCAATTCGCGCGCGCTGAATTTTTCGACGGGATTTCCGTCGTTGACGTTGCGGGTCCACCAGTCGCGATCGTCCTCGACTGCTTGCATGAATTCGTCGGTGACGCGGACCGAGTGGTTCGCGTTCTGGAAAAAGATCGAGGAGTAGGCTTCGCCGTCAATCGCCGGGTCGTAGCCCTGCTCGATGAGGACTCGCGCTTTGCGCTCCTCTTTCATTTTCGAGTCGATAAACTCGACGATGTCCGGATGATCCACGTTCAGGATCACCATCTTGGCGGCGCGGCGCGTCTTGCCGCCGGACTTGATCACGCCGGCAAAGGCGTCAAAGCCCTTCATGAAACTTACAGGGCCGGAGGCGATGCCGCCGCCGGAGAGCGTTTCGCGGCTGCCGCGCAGCGAGGAAAAATTCGTGCCCGTGCCCGAGCCCCACTTGAACAGCATGCCCTCGATCTTGGCCAGGTTCATGATCGATTCCATGTCGTCCTTTACCGAGTTGATGAAGCAGGCCGAGCATTGCGGCTTGGGCTGCACGCCGACGTTGAACCAGACCGGCGAATTGAAGGCCATCTTCTGTTCGACGAGCAGGTGAGTCAATTCGTCGCGGAAGGCGTCGCGCGCGGGAGCGCTCGCGAAGTAGCCGCCCTTTTCGCCCCAGCCGACAATGGTGTTCACCACGCGGCCGATCAGCTGGCGCACGGAATTTTCGCGCTCGGGAGTGTTCAGCTTGCCGTGAAAATATTTTGAGGCGACGATGTTGGTGGCGGTCTGCGACCAGCCCTTCGGCACTTCCACATCTTCCTGGCGGAAAATCGTCTTGCCCTTCTCGTTGCCGATCAGCGCCACACGGCGTTCCCACTCGACCGCGTCAAACGGCGAGGTGCGGCCGTCGGTAAAATGCCGCTCGAACTCGAGGCCGGTGCGGACCTCGACGTCCGCGGGCATCGCGCCGGTTTGCAGCGGCGTCTTCTGATTCAAAGCCATTTTCGTCTGTGCCATCATCGCCTCCGCGCAGGTAGGCTCCCCCGCGCAGAGGGAACCCTTATATTTTACTCCCGAAATGCGTGGCTGGGAGCAGGCAGTTCCCTGATTCTCAGCAGGTCACTGCTCGATTCGAATTCTTATCGCCGGGGATTCACGAGCATCTTTTTACGGGCTCAAATTTCCACTTGACGCGTTTCGCGTAAAAGTGCAATCCGCACCCGAAAAAAGAAAAAAACCTCCCTATGCGTATCGCCCCTGCCGCTTGCGGGCTCAGGCGTTACACTGTCCCTCGCCGACCGCGCTGGGAGCGCCGGCCACGGGGAGTAAAAGAGAGCCTCCTTGATGTCTCTTTGAATCTCGACGGGTTGCGTCAATCGACTTTGCGGTGTACTCGGGGGTGATGTTGCCGGCCGCTTGTCGAATCACGATCCCTGAATCCGAGGGCGCAATGTAATCAAGAGAGAAAAATCTGTCAAGGGGGAAATGCAGAAATAAGCACAAAATCTTGTTGCCGCGTGCTCAAACTGTCTATCCCTAGTGGTAGGGTTCCTCTGAGACACAAGCCGGGAAAAACACTGCGCGCCGGAAATCTCTCAACGCTCCCACTGGAACTGTAGCACACACTCACTGTGGAAAGTAAAGCAAGCGCATGTTCAAAATCGCGTCACAATGAAAAGACCCGCGCCAATTGCTAACGCGTCTTCCAGTGTAGCGATCACGAAGTCCGGAACCTTCAGCGCCTTTACCAAGCGCGTGCGGACTTGGTAGCCGCCAAACGCTCCGGCAACGCCGCCCGCTACACCCGGGAGAGCGCCAATCGCAATGGATTGCGCACCCGACACCGCGATGGCCGCTCCGCACAATGCGCCGAGAACGATGCGGGCGATTAGACCCGGTGGCGCTGTCCGGCTAGGCGCTGATGGAAGCTGATCGGCAACCAGCTCGACTACCGCGAACAGACTGAAGACCACGACGGCGGCGGTCGAACCCAGGAAGTGGAGGCGCGCGTGGTTGAGATGGATCCAGCCCCGGTGAGCGGCCCAAGCCACGATGGCCGGCGCAGTGAGAGAACGCAAGCCGCAAACGACGCCGATCAGAAATGCCAAGAGCAGGACTAGGCTGGGGGCCATGGACATCTCCTTTGGATTTCTTGCTGATACAGAAACAGGTCACTTCGCGAAAAAGTCGAGTAGCACAGCCATCCGCCGCGGCGGATGGCTGTGCTACTAAAACCTTTTCCGCACCTTCTTAAACTGCTCGCGTCACTATATCAATTTCCGACGTGAGGGTTCGATGGACCGGGCATTTGTTTGCAATCTCCAACAGTTTGGCGCGCTGTTCGTCCGTCAGCGGGCCTACAAAATGAATGTCGCGTTCGATTCGATCGAGCATTCCTTCCTTGGTTTCGCATTCGGCGCAATCGGCGGCGTAAATTTTCGAGTGACGAAGATGGACTGTCACTTCGTCTAGCGGCCATGCTTTGCGGCGAGCATACATCGCCACGGTCATTGAAGTACACGCACCCAAAGCGGCAAGCAGCAGATTGTAGGGAGACGGCCCCGTATCCGTGCCTCCGGCAGACGCCGGTTCGTCCGCATGGAGACGATGCGGACCCGCGTGAATTTCCTGCGCGAATCCCGCGGCGCTGCCGCGGACAACTACACCTCTAACGTCACCTTTTTCCATGGTCCCGCCCGCATCAAATGTTCAGGCCTGAATTTTTCTTTACGCCGACGCTTGCTGGCTGCGCTGCATGAATGCCAGCAGTTCCGCGTTGACCTGGTCCTTGAGCGTGGAGCACATGCCGTGCGGCGCGCCCGGGATGATTTTCAGCGTGGCGCCCTTGACCAGCTTCGAAGAATGGAGGGCCGAGGCGCCGATGGGCACGATCTGGTCGTCGTCTCCGTGAAGAATGAGCGTGGGCACGTCGAACTTCTTGAGGTCCTCCGTGAAATCCGTTTCGGAGAAGACTTTGATGCAGTCGTAGGCGGCTTTGAATCCACACTGCATCCCTTGAAGCCAGAAAGAATCCCGCAAGCCTTGCGAGACTTTTGCGCCGGCGCGGTTAGCGCCGTAGAAGGGCGCGCTCAAGTCTTCGAAAAATTGCGAGCGGTCGGCCTGGACGCCGGCGCGAAGTTGGTCGAATGCCTCGATCGGCAACCCGTCGGGATTTGCCGGCGTTTTCAGCATCAGCGGCGGCACCGAGCTGATGAGCACAGCCTTGGCAACACGCGTTGTGCCATGGCGGCCGATGTAGCGGGCGACTTCGCCGCCGCCGGTGGAGTGGCCGACGTGGATCGCGTCATGCAGAGCGAGCGCTTCGGTGAGCGCCGCAAGATCGTCGGCGTAGGTATCCATCTCGTTGCCGTTCCAGGGCTGGCTGGAACGGCCATGGCCGCGGCGGTCATGCGCGATGCAGCGGTAACCCCGGTCGGCCAGGAACATCATCTGATCTTCCCAGGCGTCCGCGCTCAGGGGCCAGCCATGGCTGAAAACGACAGGCTCCCCTTTTCCCCAGTCCTTGTAGTAAATCTCGGTACCGTCCTTCACTGTGATCGTTGGCATGGGACGTTCTCCTTTTATCTGGATTAACTTTTCTTCCGTGCAACACAAAATAGACCGAAGTTAAAGATCGCGAGGGAGCCTTAGGCCGCGTTCATTTTTTTGCGATCGCGGAACCGGCGGCAGTGAAACCGATGCTCAGCCGGTTGCCGGTGGGCGTCGCCTGATATTCGAGCGCGTCGGCAAACCGCCGCAGCAGACGTATGCCCTGGCCGCCGACCGCAATGTCTTCGAGCGAACTCAATGGCGGCAACTCCGGCGACTCGACGGGGTTGAAGGGCGGCGCTTCATCCTCGATGACAAAAACAAAAAAGTCTTCGCGGGGGTTGATGAATCGTACTGCGATGGGATGGTCCGGATCGCCGGAGTACCCGTGCCGGATAATATTCGAGATGGCCTCTTCAAGGCAAAGATTCATCGCGAACTGAGTGTTCGCGGGAATCTTGTGCCGCGATGCCAGGCGGTCGATCCACGGATGAAGATGCGCCAATTCGGAGATCCGGCTTCGCAGATTCAGCCGCTCACCGGTTGTGTCGTTGCCGTTCCCAGTCATGAGGCGCGCTGGTCCTTCCGGCAGTTAGTGCGAGGCTTATTGTAGCGCCGCGATGGCGTTTTGAAGTTCGTGATGGATGGGGATCATGGTGTCCACGCCGCTCGTCTTCAGAACTTTTTCGACTAGCTCGTTAGGACCGAAGATCACGATCTTGCCTCCGCGGCCCTTGATGGCGCGGGCCGGAGCGACCAGGGCTCGCAGCCCCATCGATCCCAGGAAGGAAACTTTCTGCAAGTCGACGATTACGGCCTTCTTGGTGCCCGCAATCACGTTCATGCGCATGTCCACGGCGGCGGCGCCCTCGATGTCCATGCGGCCTTCCAGAATGACCCTGGTGATTCCGCCTTCCAGCTCTTCCGTGGAGATTGGCATTTCTTTGGCTCCCTACCTTATTCCAGCCGTGAAAAATCCAATTGAAATCAAAGCCGGATGGCGCAAGTGAATTTACAGGGCAGGCTGAATGATACTCCACAGAGTGTTACAGGATTGTTACAGCGCTAATCCCCTTCACTTCAGCGTCAGGACGATTTGCGTGTCCGCGTAGAGCCCTTGCGGGACTCCGGCGCCCGTGGGGGTGCCTTGCGTTCGCAATTCAATCTTCAGCGTGTGGCGCTTTTTCGCCACGAACTCGGTGCTCACGGTGTTCGAACTCTTGCGCACCGAGCCGCTCCCCGCCGTGACCCGAAATTCCTGCACCCCGGGAGGGACGTACAGGTCGTCAAATTCCGTTTTATTTCCCTCGGCGCTTCTCCGCAAGTAAAGCTTCCCATTCATTTCCACTGTAAAATCAAGGCCTGCTGGCACCTGAACGGCGTCGATCTTAAGCCTTGCGTTTGCTTTGGGGTCGAGCGACTTCGGATTGAAGTCCAGCGCAGCGGGTTCTGGAGTGGGGGCCTCTGCCTTTGGCGCGGGAGTTTTCGCTTTCGGAGGTGGGGCCTTTTCCGCCGTGGCCACATTCGATTCCGGCTTCTTTGGAGCGCCAGCCGCCGGTTTTGCGGGTTCTGGCATGATTGAGGCGGGTGGCGCTGGCGCGGGCGGCGTAACGCTCGCCACTGCGGATGGTGGCGGCGCGGGCTGCGCAGCTGGCGTCCCTTTGTGCCGCAGCAGGTACCAGCTTCCCACAACGATCACTACGACGACCAGGGCGGCCAAAACTAGAAGGTTGGTCGAATTGCTTTTAGGCGCAACTGCGGGCGCGATAGGAAGCGGTGCTGCGGTCCGGCCAGCCTGCGTCGGGGCAGGTTTTTCTATGTACGTGGCATTCGGGTCGCTCCCATCGGCTGCTACTTCGGGCGCGGCGCTCTTCAGTCCCATGGACGTGCTTACCGTCCGCAGCTCACCGAGATCGCGCGCCAGGTCTTCGCCCGTCTGGTACCGCTCGTCCGGATTCTTCGCCAGGCACTTGAGAATTATGCCTTCGAGTTTTAAGGGGATGGACGGATTCAGCTTGCGCGGCGGCACGGGTTCGGTGTGCACCACTTTGTAGGAAACCGCCGTCATGCTTTCGCCGGGAAAAGGCTGCTCGCCCGTCGCCATCCAATACAGGACAACGCCGAGTGAAAAGATATCCGCGCGACCGTCGATCGGCGCTCCGGTGAATTGCTCCGGGGGCATGAACGCGGGCGTACCCAGAATTTGCCCTGTAAGCGTCGTATGCCCGGCCGCCAGCTTGGCCACGCCGAAATCGGTAATTTTGGGGCGCTCGATGCCATGCGCTTCTTTGGAAGTGAGAAGGATATTGGCGGGCTTGATGTCGCGGTGAACAACTCCGTGCTGATGCGCGTACCCAAGCGCCTCGGCGATCTTCTGGCCCATTTCGCAGACGCGGTCGAGCGTCATCCGCTCGCCTTTTCTCACGGCATCGGCCAGCGTCTTGCCGCTGATGAACTCCATCACCAGAAAGGGCAAGCCTTCGTGTTCGCCGACGTCAAACACGGGGACAATGCCCGGATGGGCCAGAGCTCCCGCCGCACGCGCCTCGCGGTAAAACCGCTCGCGAAAGTCGCTCCCCTGGTCGCTGGAGAGCACGAGCGAAATGATCGTCTTCAGGGCGACGACGCGATCCATGGCCGGGTCCTTCGCGCGATACACGGTTCCCATCGCGCCGTGGCCCAACTCTTCCAGGATTTCGTATCGTCCTATTTTCTTTGGCGTATCCATGGGGTGGAAATTTTTATTTTAGCACGGCCTCATGCACGCAGGGACGGTTCATCGAGTAGCACAGCCACTCTTGGCTGTGCTACCTAGGATCCGGATTCGGCGGCTTGCGAGGCGGCGCGGTAACGGATAAAGAGGAGTGTGATGTCGTCCGCCTGGCTGGCCCCGCGCGCAAAATTTTCAACGGAATCAACCACCCTCTTTTGGAGTTGATCGAGCGGCGCGTCGTGATGGCCGGCAAGGGCTTCGCTGAGGCGAGGAATACCAAACATCCGCTCTTCGAGATCCGCGGCTTCGGTGACGCCGTCGCTAAAGAGGACGAGCGTGTCGCCGGGCTCGAGCGTCACGCGAACCGCGGCGTATTTGGCTTCCGGAATCAGCCCCACCGGAAAAGAGCCTTCCGTGAAAATTTCACTGACCGCGCCGCGACGCAGAAGCAGCGGCGATGGATGGCCGGCGTTGAGATAGTCGAGATTGCCATGGAGGTCGAGCATCCCAAAAAACATCGTGGCATAGCGGCCGACGTCGGAGTGCTTGCAAAGGAAATCATTAATATGGTGGAAGACACGCGCGGGATCGGCGCCGAGTGTCATGCCGGTAAGGGCGCCCTGGAGCATGGTGGTGAGCAGAGCGGCGCCAATTCCCTTTCCGGCCACGTCGGCGATGACAAAGGCGGTGCGGTCCTCGCTCATGGGGAAAACGTCAAAGTAATCGCCGCCAACGGCGTGGCACGGAGTATTGACGGCGGAGATGGCCAGGTGAGGAAAATCGCGGAAGCCGCGAGGCAGAAGCGCTTGTTGAATTTCCCGGGCGATACTCAGTTCCTGCTCGAGGCGCTGGCGTTGTCTCTCGCGCTCCACCAGGCGGGCATTGTCCAGAATGCTGGCGGCTTCGACGGCCAGAGCGTCGAGAATCTGGCGGTCGAGTTTGGAAAAGGCAGCGGGGCGCCGCGAGTCCAGATACAGAACGCCCAAAAATTGCCCGCGCTGGATGTCAACGATCGATTCCGCGCTGCTCGCGCGCGGCATGGCATAAAGAGGTATTGCCACCACGGAGCGAAGACGTTGCGCGACGATGCTCTGCGCCCCCTGAAGCATGAGATCGGCTTGCTGAAGATCCCCTGTGATCACGCCGGTTTTGCTTTCGATGGCCATGCGCAGAGCGGTTTGCGTGGGAGAGAAACCTTCCGTGGGCATGCTTCCGCCGCCGGCGCGGCGGGCGAGGCGGTGGAGAAGCGATCCCTCGGGCGTGGCCTCGAGCAACAGGCCGCGCTCGGCATTGGTGATGGTAATGGCGCGATCCAGCATGGCTTCGAGGACGGCATCGAGGGGAAGCTGCGAATGCAGCAGCATGGTCGCTTCCAGGAGCAAATTGAGTTTGCCGAGACCGATGGGAGAAGACTCGCTGTTGGAGATGCGTCCCATGCGGGTGAGGAGGTTCTCAACCGTGATCTCCCGTGCGGTGGGATGGAAAATGATCTGGTAGGAATTGTCCAGGCCGAACGTGACTACGTCCCCATCATGCAAGGTCCGCTTGGTAATTCGCTCGCCGTTGACAAAAACGCCGAGCTGATTCCCGCGATCCTCCAAAAAATACTGGCCGCCCTCGGAAAGAATCGCCGCGCAGTTGCGCGAAATGCGGCGGTCGGGAATCGCGAGATGATTTCCCACCTCGCCGCGGCCAATCGAAAACGGCGACTCGGTGACGGGGACCGACCGGCGGGTGTTTTCAGGCGAAACGACATCGAGAACGGCTTCGCCAAGTGCTGGGGCGTCGGGCATAGGTTGACTCGGAGTTGCGATTGTACCACCATCACCGTCTCCGCTCTCATGGCCAGTGCGGAAAAGGTTTGACGGCGGATGGTTTGCTTGCAGCAGGACCCTTACCGACCGGAGTTCCCTCCCTCTGGGTCGAGGGATCTACAACAACTCTCCAGTCTTGTGTCGCATCTGACCATCGGTGTTGAAGAGAATCGCGAGATGAACTTTACCGGGCGCAAGAGACGAGGCCAAGATGAAATTGCCAATGGGAGAAGGTCCAATTCTGCGGAGAATCTTTCAGATCAGTTTGCTGTTGGGAATTGCCGGGACCTGGCTCTCGGGGTGCTATGGAAATCACGCTGGACTTTTTCCGAACGATTGGAACATCCCGGACTCGCCCGCCGCGCGGGTACAGTCGACGACCTCCGCAAATGTCGATCAGTCCGCGGTTCCTCTCGAAGTCCCCATCAATTCGGGCAACCCCGCGCAGCTGAAACTCGCTCCGTTACTTGGAAATCTTCCTGCCCTCTCGGTCCCGCCCGCGCTTGTCGGTGGATTGCAGCGGCAGGCCGACTGTTCACTGACCTATTTTGATTTTTCCTACGCCTCCGATTCGGCGACCGTTAGCGTCACACCCAATGCGCAAATTCCGCATTATGAAAAGGCGCTTCACGACAGTGCGTCTCTGAACACGACACCCGATCAGTTTCTCGCGGGATGTGCCGATCCCAACCAGGGAATCACCTCCCGGCCATTCCTTTTTCTGGGGACAGGGAAGAACGGGCGGGAGCTCGTCGCCGTGCCGGGCACATCCGGCGTCGTTACCAGCGGGCTGAAGAGCGACGGGACGTTCACGCAACCCACAACCCAGGCCACGCCGATCGCTTCCATCTCGCTCCTCAGTGGAGATTTGAACAAGGATGGAAATGCGGATTTGGTCTCCATCAACTCGAACGCAGCCCAATCTTCCGTGACGGTGTTCCTCGGGAACGACGACGGCAGCTACCAACCGGGAATTGACTACGCACTGCCCGGCGCGAACGCCCAATACGGCGTGCTCGACGATTTGAATGGCGACGGGATTTTGGATCTGCTGGTGAGTTCGGATTCCCCCACATTTGCGTTTTCCATTTTTATCGGCAACGGCGATGGGACGTTCCAGCCGCCGCAAACCTTTACTCCGACACACACCAGCCTCCATTACCACGACGCTTTTATCACTGCGGACGTGAATGGGGACGGGATCAAGGACATCGTGACCGTTCAAGCCCAAATATTTCTCGGAAAAGGGGACGGAGTTACGTTCACGCAGATGTCGCAGGCGGCTTTTGCGCCGATCAACACCGCTACGAACCACTTTGCTCCGTCGATCGTGGCGGCCGATTTCAACAAGGACGGAAAGTTGGACCTCGCGACGGACGACGGTTCGACGATTCGCACGTACCTGGGAAATGGGGACGGAACATTTTCGGCGGGGCCAGCCTATCCCACAATTCCGAACTACGGATTTCTGGTGGCGACGGACCTCGATGGAGACGGAAATATTGACTTGTGGACGGGATATGGCGGGAATGGCGTGTATGGCGGGGATGCTTACCTGCCGAATGCTGCGTATGCGCTGATGGGAAACGGCGATGGGACTTTCCAGGGCGTGCCCGGCTTGCCGCCGGGTGATTCCAACTACGCGGCCGGCAAGTTACCCGCTGTTACGAAGCCTGTTAAAAACACTTCGCAAACTTTAACGCTCAGCGCTCCCTCGCCGGGCAAGGTGACAGTTGTGGCGGGGCAAAACTCTCCCCCCTTCACAGTTACTGCTAGTTCGCCAAGCGCGACACCGCAGAACGTAACGTTCGCCTGCTCCGGGCTGCCGGTACTGGCGACCTGCACGTTCCAGCCGGACCCGGCCGTGCTCACAGCGGCCCAGAATTCCGCTCCAGTGAGTGTCACGATCGGCACGACAGCGAACTCGGTTGTCCCTCCCGCGCACCGCTTCCTGCCGCCCTCGGATTGGATGAAGCTGCAGTGGTTGTTGGTCTTCGGGCTGCTGGCGTCGTCCATCATCTTGTTCCGCGCGCGCCGCCGGAAGTTGGGATGGCTGGTGGCCGCATGCATGCTGCTCGCGGTGCTGACGCCACTTGACGGCTGCACGGGTGGCAGTTCCAGTTCGACGACAACTTTCACCGGTACGCCGCCCGGAACCTATGCGGTGACGGTCATGGGCCTTGGCGCCGAGACGGCGAACACGCCCAGCACTCTCACCCTGACCGTGACGTCACCATAGGAAGGCGGAGATCGGCGCAATCGGTGGAAATGATGGCCTTGAGGAACCGAATCACAAGGCCATGTTCCACCTACGCGCGGCAAGATTGCGGCGAGTTGCTTGTGCTACCCTTTAGAGGGTGGACGCCCTGCTTCGGCAACATTGCCGTCAACCACGAGGACCGCTGCTGATCCACTCGACACTAAGCATTGCGACTTCCCGACGCCCGAGGTGACAACATGAATGCGCCGCAATCGCTTCACGATAAGGGCCAGAGCATCTGGCTCGACAACATCACGCGCGATCTGCTCGATAACGGCACGCTCAAACGATACATCGACGAGTGGGCGGTCACGGGGCTTACCTCCAATCCCACGATCTTCGACCATGCCATCAAGAATAGCGGTGCGTACGACGCGTCGATTGCCGGCCAATTAAGGAACGGCAAATCCGGCGAGGGTCTGTTCTTCGGGCTGGCTCTCGAAGATCTCACCCGTGCGGCGGACCTGTTTCGGCCTGTTCACGAAAAGACGAACGGTGTGGACGGATGGGTCTCCTTGGAGGTGTCGCCTGTCCTGGCGTATGACACGGCGAGTACGATCGCTGCAGCCAAGGATTTATTTGCGCGCGCGAATCGCCCGAACCTGTTCATCAAGATTCCCGGTACCAAGGAAGGCCTTCCCGCGATTGAAGAGGCGATCTTTTCCGGCGTGCCTGTGAATGTCACGCTCCTGTTTTCGCGCGAGCAATACCTGGCCGCGGCCGATGCATTTTTGCGAGGCATCGAGCGGCGCATCGCGGCGGGACTCAATCCGAAAGTTGACTCGGTCGCCTCCGTGTTCATCAGCCGATGGGATGTCGCCGTCGCCGAAAAAGTTCCCGAGAAGCTCCGCAACCAGCTGGGCATTGCCATCGCGAAACGAACGTACAAGGCCGCAAGCGCGCTGCAGAGTTCGGAGCGGTGGCGGCGCGCCTACAATTTGGGCGCGCGCCCGCAACGTCTGCTCCTGGCCAGCACGGGAAATAAAGATCCGAAGGCTTCGGAGCTTCTGTACGTCCAGGCCCTGGCCGCGCCATACACGGTGAACACCATGCCGGAGGCTACATTGAAAGCGCTGGCCACTCACAGCGAATTGGCCGGGCTCATGCCCCAGGATGGCGGCGACTGCGAGACGGTGCTCGCGGAATTCGGCATGGCGGGCATCGACATTGACGCGTTGGCTGCGCGGCTTCAGGACGAAGGAGCGAAATCGTTCGTGGCGTCCTGGAACGACTTGATGGCGGTGATCGCGTCCAAGAGCGCCGCGCTCGGCAAGAGCAATCCCCTGAAAGCCGCCGGTTAGAGCGAATGTAGAATACCTCAGGGTCTGACAGCGCAAATAGAACAGCCCGCCGAAAGCGCGCAAGACTGTGTAAGGAGATAACTGATGAGTAATCAGAATTCCGACGCGCTGGTTTTCTTCGGGGCCACCGGCGACCTGGCCTACAAGAAGATTTTCCCGGCGCTCCAGGCGATGGTGAAGCGAGGAAACCTGAACGTGCCCGTGGTGGGCGTGGCCAAGGCGGGATGGAATCTGGACCAGCTCCGCGCGCGGGCCAAGGACAGCCTGGAAAAACACGGCGGAGTCGATGACGCAGCTTTTGAAAAGCTGTGCGGCCTGCTGCGTTACGTGGACGGCGACTACCAGGACCCGGCCACGTTCGAGGCCCTGCGCAATCAGCTGAAAGACGCGCATAGCCCCGCGTATTATCTGGCCATTCCGCCGGTCCTATTTGAAACCGTGGTCGAAAATATCGCGAAATCGCACGGCGCCGGAGATGCGCGGGTCATCGTCGAAAAGCCCTTCGGGCACGATATGGCTTCGGCCCTGGAGCTAAACAAAATCCTGCTCTCCATCTTCGATGAATCCTGCATTTTCCGCATCGATCACTTCCTCGGCAAGCGGCCGGTGGACAACATGCTAGTCTTTCGCTTCGCGAACGCGTTCTCGGAGGCATTCTGGAACCGCCATTATATCGAGAGCGTGCAGATCACCATGGCGGAAGACTTCGGAGTTCAGGGCCGCGGGGCCTTTTACGACGTGACCGGGGCCATCCGCGATGTCGTTCAGAACCACCTATTTCAGGTGCTCTCCAACCTGGCGATGGAGCCTCCGGTCCGGTCCGACAGCGAGTCCCTGCGCGACGAAAAAGTCAAAGTGCTCAAAGCGATTCCTCCCATTGAAGAGAAAAATCTGATACGCGGCCAGTTCCAGGGCTACCGCAACGAGAACGGAGTCGCCAAGGACTCGCAGACGGAAACTTTCGCCGCCTTGCAGCTGGAGATCAATTCCTGGCGCTGGAAGGGCGTTCCTTTTTTTATTCGAGCCGGCAAGAACTTGCCGATCACCTGTACGGAAATACTGGCCAAGTTTCGCAAGCCTCCCACGCTCCTCCCCGACAGTATATTGACGGAGAACCACCTTCGGCTGCGTCTCAGTCCCGATGTTGTGATTGCGATGGGACTGATGTCCCTGGCGCCGGGAGAAGTAGTGAGCCTTCAGGCCGGTGAAATGGTGGCCACCAGTTCCGCGGGGGCGGGCGACATGGATGCGTACGAACGATTGCTGGGCGCGGCGATGGCCGGCGATAACTCGCTTTTCGCGCGGGAAGACTACGTGGAAGAAGCGTGGCGCATTGTCGATCCCGTGTTGAAAAAAGGCACGCCGGTTTTTCCCTATGCTGCGAATACCTGGGGGCCCGCCGAAGTCGCGCGCGTCACACCGCCTGGAGGCTGGGATGTTCCGGCTCCGGGTCCGGACAATAATTCGGCGGATAGCTAGTGGCGCGGGCTTCAGCCTGTGCGGGTTCGTCCTTGCAAGGACCAGACCCCACAGGCTGAACAGGCTGCGGAAAAAGTCAGCGAGGGACCGGTTTTTGTAGCACAGCCACTCTTGGCTGTGTGGTTTTTCCAACACGTAACAAAGACGCACAGCCAAGATTGGCTGCGCCACTGGGCCACTACAACAAATCATCCCCGGCATGTGCGGTTGTAATAGAATGCACGGATTGACCGATCCAAGGAGGAAGTATGAATTATTCAGTCAGGAATTTAGTCGCTATGGGGATAGCGTGTGTGGGTTTGATGGCTACACTCGCTAGCCTGCCGGCGACCGCTGCCGATGATGCCGTCGTAACCGCGGACAAAGCCGTGGCCGCGGCCCTCACGAAAGGCGACAAAGTAGCCGCGAATAAATGGCTCGACCCGGATTTCAGTTGGATCGACTCCGAAGGAATCATGTGGGCCAAGGAAGACGCTTTTCGCGCCGGATTGAAGCCACTCATTGCGGCGGGAGACGACGTCAAGATCACCGAGCACAAATATGGCAAGAGCGTTGTGTGGATCCAATGGAACCAGGCCAATAAATATTCGGCGAGATTTTGGGTGAAGCGCCCGGCCGGCTGGAAACTCCTGCACGCGACCGAAATTGCATCGATGCCCAAGCGGGATTTCAAAACTGTCGAGCCGACTTATGAAATTCCCTGCAATAATCCGTGCAAGGCCGTCCCGTACAAACCGCTGACCCCGGGCGAAAAGGCTTCCCTCGACGAATGGCAAACGCAAGAATCCAGCCAGGCAAATTGGGAAGTGCACGTGGCTGATAATATGGATCAACGCGTCGTGAGCACGTACGGCGGTGCTTCGCCTTCCAAGGCCGACCGGATCATCGGAATGAACAAACGCAAAGCGGCGAATCCCGACGCTCCCAAGGTCGGAGCGGCTCCGGCCTTGTGGATTCGCACCTGGGATTTCGGCGACGCGGTGGTGATGGTTTCGGTCCAGCCGACTTACGGCGACAAAGCATACTGGTCCAGCCGCGTGCTCGCTCCGAACGAGTCCGGCCTATGGCAAATGATGGAGAGCTATCACAATTATATTCTGGCTTCGCCCGTGATGACGGCGACGCCGAATCAGCCTGACTTGAAATAGTTGGATTGGGAATCAGTGGCGCAGGCTTTTTACCCTGAGCATTTCTGAAGGGCAGCCTGTGGGGGTTCGTATTTGCAAGGACAAAACCCCACTGGCTGAAGCATGTGCTACTTGAAATTCAGCGCGCTGGGAGCGGCTGCAGGGGCGGCGTCTTGCCTCCCGGAGTCTGATCCTCTGCCGTGTTGCTCAACATGGCTAAGGTTATGTAGACGCCACTCACCGTGATGAGATCGACGATTTGCTGATCGCTGAAAACCATGCGCGCCTTTTTGAATGAGGCATCGCTGACCATGTGATCTTTCGCAAGATCCATGCAGAGATCGTACACAGCCTCTTCGTCCGCTTGCATGGACGCCGGCCGCTTGCCAACCTTGAGATCATCGGCCACCGTTTGCGGCAGTCCTGCTTTGAGCGCCAGCGGATAGTGAGCCGTCCACTCCACTTGCGAGGTCCACAGCCGGGCCTGGATCAGGATCGCAAACTCATTCAGCCGCTTGGGAACGGAAGTGTTGAAACGCAGGTAATCGAGCATCGCGAACATGCGCTGGCCCATGACCGGGCTGCGCAACATCATATTGTACGGACCGGAAATCCCGATGCTCGAGACCTTCAGAATTTCATCCGCAAACGGGCGCTGCTGATCGTTCAATTTCTCCACTTTGAGTAGTGGAAATCGCTGTTCCTTATCCGCGGAATGCACCTGCACCTCCGGCATCATGAGCGCCAAACCAATTCCAACCGACACGCACAACGCTAACACGATCCGTCGCTTCATGTCTTTCTCCTCCGCCCCCGAAATATCCGCCCGGCTTTCCTGGCCGCACGGCAACATATATCCAGCAGTGGCGGAATGCAACAATCCGGGGCATTTCCATCTGTGGACTTCCCCGGCGGGCGGTCCTTTGGCGGTTGAAGGAGAAATGGGTTTTGGATTGCGCGGGAATGGCAGGCCCGTGCGGACTCGTTTGTCTCGATGCCGCCGAAAGGAACCGCATCTTCACGAGATACCCGGCCGGACTTGGTCAAGAATCGAGTCGCGTTCTACCATATTGACATCCGACCAGCTTCCCGGTCATCTTACGGAGGGTGAGAAAAGACCGCTGATGGAACAATTTATCTTTCATCATATTGGAATCGCGGTCCGGGATTTATCCAAGGCAATTCCGATTTACAAATCCCTTTTTGGCTACGAGGTAAAATCAGGCCCATTTGACGATCCCACTCAGAATGTGTCGGTCTGCTTTCTGAGCCGGGGGAAAGGGGACACGATTGTAGAACTCGTCGCCCCTCTTGGGCCGACTTCACCCGTCGATCGAACGCTCAAAAAAGGCGGAGGCATCTATCATGTTTGCTACCAGGTGCCTGATATAAACGCCGCAATCCGCCATCTTACCGAGCAAGGGTCTTTCCTGGTGAGCGGTCCCACCCCGGCGGTAGCATTTGAAATGCGGCCAATCGCCTGGCTTATGACCGAAGTAGATCTGCTGATTGAATTAGTGCAAGCAGAGTAGCAAGTGAATATGGGCCCCAGGATGGGCTAGTCAGGCTCGCCAACCAAACTTCTTACCCGTCATGATCCTCCTGCTGGGCCGCCCCGCGGGGATGAGCCTAAAATACTTTATAGACGATGCTCGGTGCAGGCTGGTTGAACAGGCCCGTCATGACAAGGGCGACCAGGCCGAGCGCAGTCGCATAAATGACAAGCGCATAACGGCTGGTGAGCAGCGGCCCCTCGGAGGTCTCGATCGACAGCAGAGCGGCGCGCAACCATTCCCAGGATGCCAACACCGCCGTGGCCAACCACCAAACCGACAGCCAAACGCCAAGCCATTGGCCCCGGCCCAAAACGGCAAAAATCATGTCAATCTGCTTCCAATTGCCCCAGAACCAGAAAAGTGTAAAGGCGAACCATGCAAAGTTCAGTCCGCGGCCAAAAGCTTCATAGAGGGGATGCTTGGCAAGCCCACTGTAACCCTTGCGCCCCAATGCGCGCGTCAGTCCGAGTTGCCACAGTTTGTTGAACGAAATCCCCGCACCGGTCAAAACTCCAAAGAAAATGAACTCCGAAGTGCGTCCATGCCAGACGCCAATCAGGAAGAACGTCACGAAGAAGCAGAAAACTCCGAGGAAGGGCTGCATCGCGAGCGAGGGAATCCGCCGCATGAGAGCGATCAGAAGAGGATTGTAGACGTAGGTCTTCAGCCAATTGGAAAGAGTAATGTGCCACTGGTTCCAGAATTCAAGGACCGAGGAAGCGGAAAAAGGCCGATTGAAGTTCTCGGGAAGACGCACTCGCATGAGCCGCGCCAATGCGATCACAATGTCAATATACCCGGAGAAATTCGCGTACAGAAAGAACGGGTACACGACTGCCAGCCGGACTGCGGCAAAAAGCTTGAGGGATAGCGGAAACGGCGGTTGCATCTGTGCGAGTGCGTCTTCCTGTACCAAATGCAACAGCACCGCCAGCACATTTACCTTGAAGAATCCGCGAATGATGCGTTCCAATTGAATGCCTGTTACGCGCGGCCCCAGCGCGATCGGCTGGTCCGCGAACTGGTCGCGCGCGAATTCGTCATAGCGTTGGATGGGGCCGGAGACAAGCGTGGTGAAGTTGAGATTGTAGAGCAGGTAAGCGCCCGGGCCGATGTGCCACTTGGCGTCTCCGGCCCCCGTTTCTATGAGCAGGTGCAGTATGCGAAAGAAAATATACGAGAGCCCCAGTGTGAAATAAGGATGGTCGATAAAGATTCCATCCGGCAGGAAGCTGTATTTTTTCAACCAGACGTAGGCAAACAGGACCGCTAGAGTGCTCCAGACCAGGGACCGGGACCAGCCGCGCTCCAACAGCACGAGCCCGGCGTAACCCAGAAGCAAGAACCCGGCGAGAGGCAAAAGGGCAAGAGGGTTTCGCACCAGCACGGCGAGAATCACGAGGCTGGCCGACATCAGCACAATCGATCGCCATGTGCGGGAGCGGCTGATATTTGAGATCAATGCCACGATCAGGCCGAAAACCACAAACTGGAGAGAAGCTGTGTCCAATCGTTATCTTCCTTGCTCCAAAACAGCGTTCTGGGTGGCGGCTACTCCGATCACAGGCATCCCGCCTTCGGTAAGTTCTTCAGCTAACAGTGCGGAGATCATCCGGTGCCCTTGAGAGTTGGGATGGCCCTCGAGCGGGAAGAAGCCCCGCTCGGTATTGGGTATATTGCGGAAGGCCGGCAGGATGTCGACATAGATTCCGCCGCGGCTAACAATCATGGAGCGCAGTTCGTTGTCCAGCTTGAAAGGGTCGAAGCCCGCCGGCCACTCTCCCCTGGAGATCATGGCCGCCTGAGCGCGCTCCGGCAGAAGCGTCGCCGCCAAGGGCACGCCCGCGGCCCTGGCCTGAGCCAAAATTTCCGCGACGTCGCTGTCGAGATCCCTGAGGTGGCTCTCCCATTCCGCGCTCGGTTCATCCTTCATGAATTCCGGGCCGTGAATCTTCCTTGTATAAGGCGCGTCGGGCTCCTCCGCCAGATACGAAGTAATGGACTGACTCTGACTCTCATACAAAAAGTGCCGAAACAAAATCCCGCAACGCGAATATAACTCCGCATTCGCGCGAATCAAGACGCCCCCCAGAAACCGCTTTACCTTGCGGTATGCCGACAGGTGTTGCGCCGGTTCTTGTTGAGTCGTCTGCCAAACCGGGTTCCATACATCGGATGGCACGATGATCCAGAGAATGATGTCCGGCTTCGCTGCCAAAACCTCCTGGAAGTGAAGAGCGGTAATGTGCGGGGGTCGCCAAGGCATGCCTTCGTTATAGAGCTCCACATCGCGCCTCGTACGCAGCGAGAGTTCGGCGGGCAGCAAGGCGGCAAAGGTTTTTTCTCTCGGTACCCGCGCTCCCATGGCATACGATCCGCCGATCATCACAATCCGGTAAGCGCCGGACTTCTTGGGTCCGCAATCCAATTCCGTCCGATATCCACAGCGATTGAACCGGTATTCCGTTACTTCACCTTCTGGAATTTTTTCCCGGCAGACGCTGTTTGGAATCCCCCGAACGCCGGTCGAAGGATCGTTGAACACAAGGCAGTCTTCCGCTGCTCCGGACAAACTTGCAAACATCCGCCGGCTAATCAAGTCTAAAGAAGCCACGATAAGACAAATCGTCAGCAGGCTGAGCACGGGGAGCAGAATCCAATCCCACCGTGGCAGTTTCGCTTCTTTCAAGTTCTCCGGATAGCTGGTGTTGGGTTGAGTCACACGAGTGACTCCCCCTTAGCCGCAAAGCCGTGTGAAACGACGTTCATCGGCGCAATTTCGGGATCCGCATCCTTGACGAACAGTTCCCAGCGTGTCACCCCGGACGCTTCCTCCCCCACCTTCGTGAATCCGAGCTTGGCATAGTGGTCGATGACAAGCTTGTTGCGATCCGTGGCCCGGTAGGCGCCGCTCAGTTTGTACACGCCGCCGGCGCGGGCATGCTTGAGAATTTCCCGGAGCACCATGTGCTCCACACTGCGTCCAAGTACGCGACAGCTCATCAGCCAGGTGTCGATGTCCCACACTCCGACTTCGCCAGGCCGGCAGATGACCACGCTGATCATGCCGTTGTCGCCGAAGATATCCGTCAGCCGGACCTGGAGAGTAAAGACGTCAGGATCGTTCTCCGCAGCGGCCACTTCTGGATCGGTGTACCGGCGCGTCGTCAGGTTGTACTGATTAGATTTATTGATAAGCTGTACGATTCGTGCTCTCCCGATCGCGTCAAAGGGCTGAAAGGTGATCGTCATGCCCAGCGATGCCAGGTATGCATCGACGCCGCCAACTTGCTTTTGCAGATCGGCGCGCTTGGCGTTGCCTTGATAGAATTCCGCGCGCTTGAGATCCTCAGTGGCAAATGTAACGGCCTCAAAGTAGCCGGCGGCGGCAAGAGTTCTCGCGTAATAGGCGGCCTCATTTGGCAGCTCCGGCACAGCCACTTGGGGAAGTAACTTGCGCACCAGCCCGCGCTCGGCGGGATTGTCGTCGAGAAACACCAGGGCGTCCAAACCAACTGACAGTTCTTCGGCGATGGCCTGGATGTTGGTGGCTTTGTCGTTCCAATTCGCCTGAAAGACGGCGATGTGATTCAGCTTCAGCAACATCTCGGGATGGCGCTCGAAAGGCGCACGCGCCAACTCGTCGGCGTTCTTCGAGGATATGGCGAGCACGATTCCTCTTTGGCGCAAGTCCAGCACAAGAGACTGCAGCGCCAAATGCGCTTCGCCTGTGGCATCGCCTTGCGCGATGTTGATGCGCTCCAAACCGTCGTCTCCGATCACTCCGCCCCAAACCGTATTGTCGAGGTCGAGAATCAGAACTTTTCGGCTCTTGCCGCGGATGGCCGCCGCCATCCGGGCAACATGATCGGCATAAAGCGGGATGAGTTCGTCGGAGAAAGGGAACTTCGCCATATTCCACAGCGACGGGTTGTGCCAGTCGGCGAGACCCACAGTTTCCGCCAAGCCGGCTACGTCAAGTAGCGCATCCCCCGAGCCAAGAACATACGCAGCTAGCTCGCAGTTGATGCGGCCTAGGAGGTTTCTCAGCGTCCCCGGCAGCGCCCGGTCCAGGCTTCCGAAGAGCGTTTCCACAGGCGGAGCGAAAGTTTGAAAAATGCAAACGGCATTCGAATTCGCCCGGATCCCTTCGCGAAGCGACTTCAGGTAGTCCAGGACGCCTTGCACCGTGGCGGAAGATGTTTCCGCGTCCCCCAAAGAGAGTTTCAACGCAAGGGCGCGATAATCGAGCGCCAGCAACACAGCATCCGGTTTCGAGCGGTTGATCTTGGAATCCGGAGTGAAGGCCTCTTGCGCCACCTGGTCGTAGGAGGGCTGTATCACTTCGAGCCCCAGGCCATGCCGGGCGGCGCTCGCCGCGAGCGCGGGCACAATCAAATCGATCGTTGAGTTGCTGAGCATCGCCAGCCGGAATGGCACCAGCGGATGCAGAGACTTGCCCTCCGCGCGCGCTTTGCCTATGGCCTTGGCAAGGCTCGTCAATTGATTCACGTCCAGGGCGTGCGACGCCAGCGACTGCAATTCGCGCCCGAGGTCGGCGTCCGAATTCCCCAAAGATTTCAGCTTCTCCCTAAACTCTCGCGAGGCCCGCGGCAGCCACTGCAATTCTGAATATAGTGAATTCATTGGCGCTATGACCGTCCCCGATTTCTCTTGCGCGTGAAGATTTCCTCCATGCTTTGGCCCACCTGTCTGCATGGCGCAACGGTCCCTTTTATGTCCGCGCTTTGATCAGCGCCACTAAGTCGCCCACATTTTCCAGTTTTCCGATTTCCGGGGCGGAAAGCTTGATTTTGAACGCTTTCTCAACCGTAAGCATCAGGCGAATGTGAGTGAGGCTGTCCCAACCGTCTACGTCCTTGGCCGACAGTTTAGGAGTCAAATTTATTGAGTCTTCATCAAAAACATCCTGGAATATTTCGCCCAGCCGGGTGTAAATCTGTGGCTCGTCCATATTGCACAATCTCCTCGAGCTGCCCCCCGCAAAGAACCGAAGGCCTGTAGCACGCAGCAGGTTGCCAAGGATGGCGATGGGGCTTTCAAAAGCACATATCTCAGTCCATCGAGACTTGTCACACCGCGCCGTTGAAGTCCGCTCCGATACCAACATTTGCCGTTCGTTCGAATGAAAAAATAATACAACAGCGGGGTATTGCTGGCCATTCATTTAGGCGGCGGCTCAGGTCATTTGACTTCGCCGCTCCTACACGGGGGAAGACAAAATACCCGAGGATGGTGGTATTCCCTCACACCGAGAGGTACGACCGGATTCCGGACGGATTCACCGGTCATCCGGAAAGAAAGATCGACATCGAAACCTTTGCGAACTACGAAGAGGCTGCGGGAAATTGGATGCTCGGCGGGATCCGTGAATACATGGAGTGGCGACCTGATCTCGCGCAACCACTTATGCTCTAGCGCGTCACGAGGATTACGCGGTGGTGATAGTCGTGGAGCTCTTTGGGCACCACTAAAGCCATTTGTAGCTTGAATCCATCATGTTTCAGTCGGCGAGGCCACCAATCGCTTTCGAGCCCGCCCTTGCTGGAGAAGAGTAGAAAGGCGGGATGTTCCGCGAGAAATGGCTGGAAGTCGTAAATGGGCAGATTGGTGTACTGGCGTAAGATGGCCAGTTGCTTGTCGCCTGTGTCACTCCCGGTATAGACGACGGCTTGCTCTGGATCGACTAGGAGGACAAATCTCTGTTGCCAACTTTTCTTCGTGTAATGCTGCAACCGCATAAAATCGTGCGTATCAGAAATAACCACCGGGAGGTCCGGATGGCCCGCGGCGCTCACAAAATTCTCCTCAAATTCCGTCGGAGATACAAACTGGCCGTTATAGCCCCGCCAGAATTGGAACTCCTGCGGCACGATCACACATAGCAGTACGGCCGCGGAAGCTGCCGGAAGAAAGAGGCCCCAGCGCGGTAATCTTGGGAGGGAAAAGCCGAGTGCGAGGGAGAACCCAAGCACGGAGGACAGGAGATACTTGGAGTTCATCCCGCTGTGGGCCACTGCCGCGGCCGCAAAGCCCACCAGCGGCAAACTCAAAAGGCCAAGCACCAGCGCGAGTTCCCGCACCGGTGCGCCCACAGGGTGTTCACCCTGAGAAGTTTTTCGAAGTGTCGCCAGCAAGGTAAAGAGAACCACGATGGCCGCCGCTGCAACTAAATACAGGGCTCCCCACATTTCGGTCCTGGGGAAATATTCGCTATAGCTGCTCAGGGTCGTTTCCAAAGTAGGTTGTGTAAAGTAATGCTGGCCGAAAGTTTTCTGCATGCCGTAGATCGTAGGCCATGAGCATGCCATTGGCACGAAGCCGGCAAGAAGCGCTGTCCAAACGCTCCTGCGAAAATCCCGCGTTATTCCATAGTGCACTGCTTCCGCCAGAAGAAACGGCAGGAAGGCGAACACCGCGAAATAGTGAAACGATTCAGCAAAAATCAGGCTCAGACCAAGCAAAATCACCCACCGGCGCTCCGGAACGCGCTGGTAGCAGACGATCGCGAAAGCGATGCAAGCAACGAGCATGGAATACCCGCGCGCTTCCACAGCAAATCTATCGAAAAGAACGGTGGTCAGTGGAACCGCGGCGCCAACCAATGCGATTGCGCTCCCCTTGCGCGTTCTTATGGCAACGAACAAGCAGAAGAGCGTGACGGCAAAACCCAGAATGGAGATGCCCCGGTAAGCCAGGTTTTCATTATGGATGAATGCCGCCGGGATCCGTTCCAGCAGGTAAAAGGTGATCGGAGCGCTGTCGGCGCCACGCGAGAGGGCTTGCCACAACCTGGAAATGTGTTCCTGCTGAGATAGGAGCACGGTGCAGATTTCGTCGTACCACATGGGTTTAACTATGGTGTTGCAGATGTTGCGGACCGTGGCATAGAGGATCAGCACGGCCAGCCCGATGAAGGCCGATTTTTCCGCGATTGAGCCGCGCGCAACCGACGAACGCGCTACCCAGGGCTCCGGGGACATGCCGCGCCCCTGGGACGGAAGCCGCGCCGGCTCTTTTTCAGTAAGGATAGGCATGGGATACTGGTAGGGTTCCTCGTCGAATTCCTCGGACTCTTTCAGCCTAACATGGGCGAATTTCTAAATCGCGCCAGTTGCTGGCAGGTTGCTCAAGTGCTCACTGCGCCCTGAAGATTTCCCGCGTGTATCCGCGGTTTGTCGGATACTGCAAGGACGCGGCTGAATGTTCTCCAGGCTCAGTGCGAAGAGAAACGTCGATGTCCATGACCACAACGGCCCACACAACAGAAAACACCTGGGGCCCCGATGCATTGGACGAAGTCCGTGAAGCTCGAAGGAAACATCAGGAAGCAACTGCGGAGCGCCGGGACGAGTGGATTCACTCCAATCGATATTTCTATGACCGGCTCAAGCGGGTTCTGAAATACATCGTAGAGCCGCGGAAACGCGTTCTCGAGATTCGATGCGAAACCGGTCAGCTTCTCGCTGCAGTGGAACCCTCTTACGGAGTCGGCGTGGAAATCAGTGACGCCATGGTTGAGTGCGCGCAACGTCAGCACCCGGAATTCCATTTTGTAAGAAGCAATCCGGAAGACCTGCAACTGAACGAAACGTTTGACTACATTCTTTTCAATCATATCTTCGATACAGTTGACATTCTGCGCGCCTTCGAGAGTGTGCGGCGGCATTGTTCGCCCGAAACGAAGATCGTCGTGATCAATTACAATCAGTTATGGCAGCCCATTCTCCAATTTGCCAGCAATGTCGGCCTGCGTTCACGGTTCGTTGAACCGAACTGGGTCAGTGAGAACGACCTCTGGGGATTTCTCAAGCTGGCGGGGTTCCGCCCGGTCGGCAAGCATCGCATGATGTTATTTCCAAAGTGGATTCCGCTTCTTTCAAGGGTGATGAATGATTTTGTCGCACGGCTTCCGGGATTGCGAAGACTCTGCTTGATGCAAGTCATGGTTGCCCGGCCGCTGGCAGAACCGCGACGCGAAGAAGATCTCACAGTCTCAGTCGTCATCCCGTGCCGCAATGAAGCGGGCAACATACAACATGCCGTTGAGCGTCTTCCCGCAATGGGCCGCCACACGGAGATCCTCTTCTGCGATGACAAGTCCAACGATGGCACCGCGGACGAAATCAGGCGCATGCAGGCGCTATATCCATGGAGAGACATTCGCATGGTGGAAGGTCCAGGCATTTGCAAGGCGGAAAATGTGTGGACGGGTTTCCGTGCTGCGCGAGGCGATGTGCTGATGATTCTGGACGCGGACCTGACTGTTATGCCGGAAGAATTGCCTATGTTTCTCCACGCACTGGCGACGTGCCGGGGAGAGTTTGTCAACGGAAGCCGGTTGGTCTACCCGATGCCGGATCTCGCGATGAAATTTGCGAACATCATTGGCAACAAGTTGTTCGGGGTGGCTTTTTCGTTTTTGTTGGACCAGCGAATCAAGGACACGCTGTGCGGAACCAAAGTGCTCTGGCGCAGGGATTGGGCACGCATGGAGGAGAATCTGGGAAGCTGGGGAATCAAGGATCTGTGGGGCGACTACGAGTTGCTGTTCGGGGCCAGCAAGCTACATCTCGAGATCGTCGAGGTTCCCGTGCACTACCAGGAACGCATCCACGGCGTCACAAAGATGACCAAAGTGTTTTCCAACGGCTTGCGGATGTTGGGCATCTGCTGGCATGCATGGAACCGTTTGGAGGGATGACCTAACATCTCCACCCTGCTCCTTCGCCGTGGGTTCGCAGCGTCCAGGATGACTTCGTTGGAAGGGATGATCTGACCGCGGCCGGGCACGCGCATAGTCGCCATAACCATGCTGAGAACGAAAACAAAAGTAGAGCTTGCGGCCCTGGCGTACAGGTGCATCGCTTTTGGGCGGGCCATTGCCGGCAACGATAACTTCGCCACGGTCCGGCGCCGTGGCCTCCGGTGGCGCCTGGACCTGAGCGAGGGGATCGATTTCTCTATTTACTTGTTAGGAAACTTCGAGCGGTCCACCGTGGTTACTCTGCAGAAGTTGGTGAATCCCGGCGATGTTGTCTTTGATATCGGCGCCAACATCGGGGCGCACACGTTGGGATTGGCGCGCAGCGTCGGACCGGCAGGCCGGGTATTCGCTTTTGAGCCCACTGACTTTGCATTCGCAAAATTGAAAGACAACCTGGCTTTGAATCCTGACCTCGAAGAACGCACCCATCCGTGGCAGATTGTATTGGCCGCCGAACCTTCCGGGCTGGCCCAACCGGAAATCTACGCGAGCTGGCCGCTCAAGAAGAATAGTTCCGTACACCCTAAGCACCGCGGCCGGCTTGAGGCCACCCGCGGCGCCTCCGTGGACACCCTCGATCACTTTGCAGAGCGCGAAGGCATTGACCGCGTGAATCTGATTAAGATGGATGTTGACGGCCAGGAATTGCAGGTGTTACAAGGCGGTTTGAGAGTCCTGAAAGAGTTTCAGCCTCTCCTGGTGATTGAAATCTCACCCTATGTTCAAGCCGAACACAACAACAGCTTCGGCACATTTGTCTCGCTTTTGCGGGATGCCGGATATTCCCTGCAGGATGCCACAACGTGGAATCCGCTTCCGCTCGATGCGGGCAGACTTGAAGCGCTGATTCCGGACGGAGCGAGCATTAACGCAATTGCGCGGCCTAAGAACAGGTTCTGATGCAAATCTTTCAGCCTGCATTATCAACGAACTTTCAAATTGCACTTCTTCTTCTGAAAGCGGAAGGGGGTTCTTCTTCCACCACCCACCTTCTGCCCAAAGGTACGTCTCTCTCGCGTTGCCCGGATCAGACGAGCTTCTGAGTTTATGGCCATTTCTCCCGTCAAGATACGCAGATTAAGGATCACAGGTGAAGTCTCTGTTGGATTCCGGAGAAAACGCTCCAAAAGATTGAATGAATGGTAGGCCCGTGCGGACTCCAACCGCAAACCTCTCCACCCCTCTCCCGTGTCAAACGGGTAGCGAAGATGCACGATCTGAGATTGACGCCGGACCGCCGCTGGCGTATGGTTCGCGGAAAGACAATGCGGGAACAGGAAATTCCATCCCATCGTTGCTAAGGATGATCTCAGTTGCCAGGTGTGGCGCGGCATACCGCAGTGAGGTATTTGCAATGCGTAATCGATGGACTGTATTTGCATTCCTGTTAGTCGCCTCGCCTCCGCTCCTCGCGCAAACAGCTCCGTCAGCCGCACAACAGGGGAAGGCTTCGGTAACGCCGAGGCAATCTGTGGCGGAATGGCAACGCAAGCACGATCTGGCCCTCCAGTATAAGAATCTTTCCGACTTCTATGCCGCGATGAAGAAGGAGGCCGCGAGCAAGCCGCGCGCGCCCTTGCCGGACTGGACGGGCATATGGACTGCGGATAGCGTGGATAGTTTTCAGAATTGTTTAGGCGGAAGCCAGTGTTATTTCCGCCCCGCCCCCGGAAGCACGATGGAACCGAAGCTGACGCCGGTCGCCATCGCCGAGCTGAAGCATGGTCAGGAAATGACCGCCAAAGGGCAAATCTACGATGACAATCTGAGCGCTTGCGGCCCGGCAGGTTTCCCGCGCTGGCTCACGGAACCATTTATGCGCGAACAGATCGTCACGCCGGATGAGACTTGGGTGTTGACCGAGCAGGCCAACGAGATTCGCAGAATCTACACCGACGGCCGCGGCCACACGCCGGAGCGAGACCGCTATCCTTTGCCAGAGGGGGACTCGATCGGGTTCTGGGACGGGCAGAAACTGGTGATCCACACCAATCAGCTTCAAAGCCGGCCCATGGGCCGGAATCAGCCCCTGCAGAGTGAGGACATGGAGACGGTCGAAATTTGGGAGCGGATCAACACGAATACGATCGCGATCGATGTATGGCTCTTCGATCCCAGGCTCTATCTCGAGCCCTGGTATGTCCAGCGCCTGTACACGCTGGTTCCCAATCCTGACAAAAGCCTCCGCATCCGCTACTGGGACTGCAGCGAGAATCCCAATAACGATGTAACCAGGACGCAAGAAGGCGCTACCGATTACAAAGGTTTTACGTTCACTGACAAATCGGATAATAAATCCAATCACTAGGGAGGGAACCCCGATGATCCGCATTGGACGCGCGACCGTATTTGTGATGGCGCTGTTAGCCCTCTCATCTCTGATTGCCGAGGCCCATCATGGAGTATCCCAATTCGACGAGAAGGAAGTTACGATGAAGGGGGTCGTAAAAGAGTTTCAGTACACCAACCCGCATTCCTGGTTGATTGTGGACGTGACCAACAAGGACGGCTCGGTGACCACCTGGGGCTTCGAGGCGGAAGGGCCCGGAGTGCTGATGCGAAACGGAATCCAAAAGAGCGATCTCGCTCCCGGCACGAAATTGACCCTCACCGTACATCCGTTGAAGAATGGACAGCCCGCGGGCAGTTGGGTGAAAGCGGTTCGAGACGACGGCGTGGAGTTCAGCCCGCGCCTCCGCCCCGGCGAACCTGTTCCAGTTCCGACCGGTAGTGGCGCCGCGGCTCCAACTGGTAACGACAGCGCAGCCCCAGCTCGATAACGGCCGGGACACATGACATGAGCCATGAGCATTGATACCAAATCCATCTCGCGCAGACAGCTCCTCAAGGGCAGTGGCGCTCTAGTTGTCAGCTTCAGTTTGTACGGACCGTTAAGCCGTGCCCTGGCCCAGTCGCAGGAAACGCTGGAACCTCGCCCCTACGCGGTCGAACGAGTGGATCTCGGTACGTTCACGCCCGGGCCTGGGGACTATCTCGATCCAAGGGAGCTCGACTCCTGGCTGGCCGTGATGCAGGACGGAAGCATCACCATGTTCACCGGCAAAGTTGACATCGGCACGGGCACGAGGACGGCGCTCGCGCAGATCGTGGCGGAGGAATTGGACGTGCCCTTCGCACGAGTCACCATGGGCATGGGAGATACCTCGAAAACGGTGGATCAGGGCCGCACCGTCGGAAGCAACACCATTCTCAGAGGAGGCCCGCAGTTGCGGCAGGCAGCCGCTGCGGCTCGCGCTGAGCTACTAAAGCTCGCATCGACCCGTCTTGGCGCCAAAGCCGAACAAATGACTGTTACGGATGGTGTCGTAAGTGTTTCAGATCATCCTGAGAAAAAGGTTTCCTACGGTGATCTCATCGGCGGCATGCATTTCAACGTGAAGATCACAGCCAGGGGTTACCAGACAGCGATGGTCGTGGCGCCGGAAGTACAGGCCAAGAGCTACAAGGACTACAAGATTGTCGGCACCTCTGTGCCTCGCGTGGATATTCCGCAGAAATTTACCGGTGAATACACGTACACACCCGATTTTCGAGTCCCCGGTATGTTGCATGGCCGCCCGATCCGTCCCCACACGCCCGTGGCCAAGCCATTGAAGGTCGAAGAGAGTTCCATTGCCCACATTCCAGGCGTCGTTAAAGTTGTTCGAGAAGGAAGTTTCGTAGCCGTGGTGGCGGAAACGGAATGGGCAGCGATCCAGGCAGCTAAGGCGTTGCAGGTTACTTGGTCGGAACCGCAAACCCGATTGCCGGCCAACCGGGAAGCCGTGGATGCTTACCTGACCGATACAAAGCCGGTGCGAGAGCTGATCACCATAAAAAGAGGAGACGTCGATTCGGCTTTCACACAGGCCGCCAAAACTCTGCAAGCAACCTATCACTGGCCGTTCCAAAACCACGGCATGATGCTGCCTTCCTGCGCGATCGCGGATGTTCAAGGGGACCACGTCACCATCTGGAGTGGCGCGCAAGGCCCCTTTACGACACGCGATCGCATCTCCACCATGCTGAAGTTGCCCAAGAAAAACGTGGACGTGCATTTCATCGAGTCCTCCGGCTGCTACGGCCGCCTGACGGCTGATGACGCCGCCGAAGATGCTGTCTTGATGTCTCGTGCCGTGGGCCGGCCCGTGCGCGTGCAGTGGATGCGTGCCGACGAACAGGTGTGGGCCCCGAAAGGACCGCAGCAATTGCAGGTGATTCGCGCCGCGGTGGATTCCCACGGCAAAGTGACGGCCTGGGATTTCCTGGATCGCAGCCTCCCCTGGACCGAATCGCAAGGCACCCCGCAATTGGCCGAGAGGCAGATCGGCATTGAGCCGACCAACTTTGGAAATCCCAATGGCGCCGGCGGGGGCGGGGAGATTTACAACTTCGAGAACATGAAGATCGAATCGAAGACCATCCCCTGGATGTTTGCCGAGCCTATGCCTCTCCGCACGGCTTCCTTGCGATCCCCGGGGGAACCGCCGCGCGTCTTCGCCACGGAGTCCTTCGTGGACGAGATAGCCGCGGAAGTGCGCATCGATCCGGTGCAGTTCCGCTTGGCTTATCTGAAGAACGACAAGCGCATCGTCGAAGCTTTGCGCGCCGTGGCCGAGAAATCTGGATGGACAGAGCGGCCATCCCCCGCGCCCGCCAGCAGCGAAAAAATTCTCAAAGGAAGAGGAGTAGCCGTAAACGTGCGCAATGGCAGTATCCCCGCTCTGGTGGCTGAAGTGGAAGTGGATACTTCGACCGGAAAGATTATGGTTACGCGGGTCACCATCGCCTATGACTGCGGCCTGATTATCAATCCCGACGGCGTGAAAAATCAGATTGAAGGAAACATCATGCAGGGAGTGAGCCGCACGCTGTTTGAGGAAGTAATCTTCGATGCCAACGGCGTGAAAAGTCTGGACTGGGCAAGCTATCCGGTCCTCCGCTTCCAGGATGTTCCGGATGTACAGATACACCTCATCAACCGCCCGGAGCTGCCGGCTACCGGCGCCGCGGAGACTCCGATCGTTGTCGTTCCCGCAGCCATCGCCAACGCCGTCTTCGATGCGACCGGCGTTCGCCTGCGCGAAATCCCCTTCACCCCGGAACGTGTCCTGAAAGCGCTCAAAGAGAAGCCCGCCATCGCCCAACGGCTCTGATCAATGTGCTCGTAAGAACAAAACGAGTCGCTGGAGATTGGGTCGGTGGCTCGGGCCCCCGCGCTGTGTAGATAAACGGTCAAACGAACAAGTCCGACGCTAGTGCACGGAAGTGTTCTCCTGCGAACGTCAACAGGGTGGAACACTGTCGCACTAGCGATGACGAGCACCTCAGCAGCCGATTAGCCCGATCACAGGTGAAGAATCGGAAGTGAGGTTTCTTTCAGTTTTCGGAGAAAACGCTCCATCTAACGGATTGAAAAGATTGGTAGGCCCGTGCGGACTCGAACCGCAGACCTCTACCGTGTCAAGGTAGCGCTCTAACCAACTGAGCTACGGGCCTAGGCTGGTTTTCTGCGACCGTCATTTTAGCATTTGCAGGCGAATGAGCATAGCGTCCAGTCATCGTAATTTTTGAGCGCCCTGGTGAGCGCTGGAAAATGCGGGCGGCGAGGTTGCCCTGCTTGCAAATTTCGAGCCGGCGAATTGATCCAAAGCGAATTAAACTCCGTCCAACTGTTCGGTTCACAAATCGCCGGAAAAATTGACACAATTGGTGTCCGTGGTTCAAGTCCGCACCGGCCTGCCATCCCTTTCGACAACTTGAAGGAGAGCCATGGACAGGAGAGGCCTGTCATTCCACGCGAGCCTCCGTTCATGATTTTCATCGATGCGCGCAGCGTGGCAGGGACGAAGGATAGTACCGGTCAAGAAAAAAATGAAAAATACTGCTTGACAAATCGAACGCATGGGTGTTGAGTGCACCCATTCGGCCTAGTCATCGGACCATCCGGGTATTGAGGTATAGCGGATGCTTCCAGCCAAAGCGGAATTCGAAGCGGTCCCTCGGACCAAACTCTACCAGAAGGTGGTAAAGCAGGTTCAGGATATCATTCGTGATGGCCTGCTTCGCCCCGGTGACATGCTGCCTCCGGAACGCGAGCTGGCGGAACGATTGCACGTCAGCCGCGGTTCCCTCCGCGAAGCGATCCTTGCGCTGGAATCCATGGGTCTGGTCGAGCCGCGCCATGGAGAAGGAACGGTCGTCCGCGATCTCTCCGCCGCTCCCCTAGTCAATCAACTCTCGGTCATGCTGATGCAGAAGAGGGCGCTCGTCGGCGAGCTGCTTGAATTTCGTTTGATGGTCGAGCCCACACTCGCGGCGCGCGCCGCGGCTAATGCGACGGAAGAAGAAATTGCCCAGCTCGAGGAGATTTTGAGCCGCCAGAAGGCGAAGATAGACCGGGGCGAGCTGGCGATTGAAGAGGATTCAAAGTTTCATTACACGATCGCCCAAGCTGCGCGAAACAGCGTGGTCCTGAAGGTCCTCGACGTTTTCATGGATTACCTTCGAGACAGCCGGGAGCTATCACTCCAGGTGGAAGGGCGCCCGCAAAGATCGCTGAACAGCCATCGGCGAATCCTGAATGCGATCGCGCGAAAGAATGCGGCTGCCGCCGAGAAGGCCATGCGCAGGCATATTACGACGATTGAAGGATTGGTATTGAAAAAGATGTAGCGAAAAAGGAGGCTTCCCATGGGCCGGCTATTTGCAGTTGAGGTCGTCTATCGGGGAATTTTTCAGAAGACGCTCGCCAAGAATATCACCCGTGCCATTGTGCTGGCGGCGCATGAGGAAGGAAAGCCGGGCATCTCCTTTGGGCGCTACGGCGACAGCCCGGAGCGCAACGGGATTCCCGCGAAAGCGTTTGCGATTGTCGCCACCGACAACCTCACGCTCGAAGAGGGAATGGCGAAGTATGAGCCGAAGGAAGTGGATATCACCATCGCCGTGGACGACACCTTGTGCAAGGGCGTCGAGTCCTGGGCATGGTACGGCTTGCAGCCGATCAATCGCCTTCTGAAACCGGACAGCACGCTGATCGTCACCTCGCGCGAGGAGCCGGAATCCCTGATTTCAATGTGTCACCGCAAGGAATTTCCGTACAAGCTGGCTATCTTGAAAGGGATCCCGAGTTTTTCAGGCCTTTGGGTTTATAAGGATGACCACACCGACGCTCGCATTCTGGGCGCCATCGCCAAGCTCCTTCCGGAATTGTTCAGCCTTGAGTCCGTGCAGAAAATTATCAAGAAAGACGCCGGCGGAGATTTGAAGGCCGTTTCCGCGGCTCGTTCCTACGAGCGGATTTCGACGGTGACCGTTCCGCCCAGCAAGGGGAATCCCGAAATACCATACAAGTTCGATATGCCGAAGTGGCAGGAGATGCGCGATGGAATAACCATCCCGAACATCGCAGCCGGACATGCCATGAAGGACCCGCTGAATCAGGCGGTCGGCGGCTTCCAGCCGGCGCGCAATCCCACGTTCAAGAAGTTCACCACGCGAACGATGCGGCCGATCCTCAACTTCGACACTTGCATCAAGTGCACGCTTTGCTGGCTGCAATGCCCCGATTCCTGTTTTGACGTTACGCCCGAGGGCTTCTACGACGCGAACATGGAAGCTTGCTGCGGGTGCGGCGTGTGCGAGGCCGTTTGCCCGGTGAAGGACTGCGTCACGATGGTGAACGAGGTCGAGTTCCACGACAACTCCAGCCAGTGGGAGATGTGGCGGAAAGACCAGCCGAGCTACCTTGCTTTCCTCAACAGCAAGATTGAGAACCGGGAAGAGCGATCCCACGGGTTCCGTTATCGCGGCCAATATCAGGAGCAGATAGCCGAGATGGCGAAGCCCACTCCACCACCGGCAGACTAGAAGTTTTTGCCGGGAACGCCGAAAGAACCGGCGTCAAAATGATTTGTAGGGCTGAGAGATTCCTTTTAGAAAAGACTTTGAAACAGGGAAGGAGCCAACATGGCAGCGCCATCGGTAACACTCGACAAGGGACAAACACCGGAGAAAGTGGAGCTGATCACCGGAAGCGAAGCAATCGCGGTCGCGTGCAAACTGGCCGACGTGGATGTGATTACGGGCTACCCGATTCGCCCGTATGACACGGTGATCCAGTACATCGCCAAACTGATCGCCGACGGAGACCTCGACTGCGAATACATCGTGGCCGAGAGCGAGCACTCGCAATTCGAGATCGTTAAGCACGCTTCAGTGGTTGGGGCGCGCGTTTTCTGCGGAAGCAGCGGCGTGGGCTGGATGTACGCGTTTGAAGCCCTCACCGTCACGCCGGCGCTGCGAGTTCCGATGGTCGCCATGGTGGGCAACCGCGCGCTCGACGATCCGGGAGCTTTCGGCGTGGAACACAACGACGCCCTGGCCGTGCGCGACCTCGGATGGCAACTGGTTTGGGTGGACAGCGCGCAGGAAGCGCTGGACACCGCCCTGATCGCCTACCGCGTCGCGGAAGACCGGCGCATTTTCTTGCCCTGTGCGATAAGTTGCGACGGCGCTTTTCTGACGCACTCGCAGGGCCTGGTGAAGATTCCGTCCCAGGAAAAGGTCAACGAATTCCTGCCGAGATATGACCGAGGCGACCTGCTGCTCCATCCGGACAATCCCATCACGATAGCGCCGCAAGCCAATGAAGACTGGCTCATGGAAATCCGCCGCCAGACCGCTGCCGCCATGGAGCGATCCGCGGGGGTGATCCGCGAGGCTTATAAGGACTTCGAGAGAATCTTCGGCCGCAGCTATGGCAACCCGTTCTTCGAGGAATATGAAACCGAAGATGCGGATGTGGTTCTGCTTGGCATGGGCACGTTGTCCACTCCGGTCAAGGTCGCCATTCGCAAAATGCGCCAGGAGGGTAAGAAGGTCGGGTTCGTGCGCATGCGCTGGTTCCGTCCGTTTGCCGCCGAGGAATTGGCCGCGTGCCTGTCGCGGTTCAAGGGCGTGGGCGTGATCGACCGCGACTTCTCCCTCGGTTCGCCCTTCCACAGCGGAGTGCTCGCCACGGAAGTGCGGGCGGCAATGAACAGCAGCGCCAAACATCCGCCGGTTTTGGGCTTCATCTGCGGCCTCGGCGGGCGCGAAGTTTTGTTGCAGGATGTCGAGAAAATGACGGGAATCGTGTACGACGCGGCCGCGGGAAAAAAGCAGCCGCTGACGCAGTGGATTGGAGTTCGCGAATAAAGAATTTCTTGCTCGTGCCGCCTCCGGCGGCCAGGAGGTCTTAGCCATGGCAACATTCGATGTTACTCTCCCAAAACTGGACCCCATCAAGGGTCAGAAAAATATTCCGCTCGAAGAGTTCTTCACTTCGGGGCACAGAACCTGCCAGGGATGCGAGTCCGCCCTGGTGATGAAGATGATGGCCAAGGCGGCGGGCCCGCGGACGATTGTGCTCGGCAGCACGGGCTGCATGTACGTCGCGAACACGACCTACTACAGCACGTCCTGGGTGATCCCCTGGATGCACACGCAGCTGGGCAGCAGCGGATCAGCCGCTCTCGGTACGGCCGCGGCTCTGAAATCGCTGATGCGCAAGGGCAAGATGAAAAAGGAGCCGATCAATGTCATTGCGTTCTGCGGCGACGGCGGCGGCGCCGACATGGGCCTCTCCGCTATTTCGGCGACGCTGACGCATCCGGACTACAACTGCCTGATCCTGATGTACGACAACGAATCGTACGCGAATACGGACATCCAACTGTCCGGCAGCACGCCCTACGGCGCGAACACCACCTTCAGCCCTCCGGGCAAAGTGAAGCGCATCCTTCATCACCGCTGGAAGAAAAACATGGCGGGGATGCTGGCGGCCGGCCATCCTGAATGCAAGTACGTCTCGACGGTTTGCATGTCTTACGGCTTGCAGGCAATGAACAGCGTTCGCAAAGCTCTCTCGATTGGCGGCCCGACGTTTATCCATTCTCTCGATCCCTGCCCCAAGGGTTGGGATTACGACCCGATCCAGTCGCACGAACTGGGAGAGCTTGCGGTCACCACCGGCATTTGGCCTTTGTACGAAATCGAAAACGGAGTGCTGCGGCTCGTGGGAAAAACGAAAGAGATCGCATCCGGACGCTACAAAAGAGGCCCGGTGAAAGACTATTTGCTAAGGCAGGGCCGCTTTGCCCACTTCGTGGATGAAGATTTCGATTATTTCCAGAAGAAAGTTGACGAAATGTGGGAGAAGTGGTTGATTCCCGGAGTCATACCATTCCGCAGGGAAATCGAGAATTCTGTCGCCTGAGTCGGCCGTCTCGATGGCTTTGGACGTTTAAGATCACCTGGACGGTTTCGGTCGCCGGTTGAATCGGATTCAACCGGCGCCTTTCTGTTTCCTCACCCTCCTCGTTCACACAATTTCTAGCAACTTTGCCCGGCCCATCGTCATCCTATTTTGTGGACATCTATATGCCTCAATCAGCCACGGCAAAGCTTGTTATCGTGCAGGACTACGACCCCAACTGGCCCGTCGTTTTTCAGTCTCTTCGCAATCGAATCGCCGAAACCCTCGGGGACATGGCGGCAGCCATTGAGCACGTTGGCAGCACAGCAGTTCCCAATCTGGCCGCCAAACCCATTATCGACATTGACGTGCTTTTAGTATCCGAAACGAAGTTTCCTGCCGCGATCGAGCGTCTCGCGAGCGTGGGCTACATCCATCAGGGAACCTTGGGTGTTCCCGACCGGGAAGCTTTCCTGGCGCCGGCCGGCGATCCGCCCCATCATCTTTACGTTTGCCCGCCTAGGAGTGCCGAGTTTCGGAGGCATTTGGCGTTCCGAAATTATCTCCGGGCTCATCCGCAGGACGCCAAGATCTATGGGGATCTAAAGAGGGCCCTCGCCTCGCAGTTCCGGGAAGACCGGCTAGGTTACATAAACGCAAAGGGTGAATTCGTGGAAGAACTAACCACCCGGGCGATTCGCCGCACAGCCGAGTAATCTCCACCCTCAAATTTCTCCGCTTGACAAAATCAAACAGATGTTTTAAACATATGTTTGATATGCCGCGCAGCGCCACATCCCGAGTTTCCCTTCCGCCCCGCGCGATCGCCAAGCGCAAGCGCCCGGAGCTGACGCGAGACAAGCTGATCGAGGCGGCCGGACACGTCTTCGCCGAGCGCGGCTATCGCGCCGCAACGATCCGCGAAATCTGCCGCCGCGCCGGCGCCAACGTCGCATCCGTGAATTACACGTTCGGCGACAAGATGGGGCTGTACACCGAGGTCCTGCGACACTCCGTGCGCGCGGCCAAAACCGCGGCCATGAGCGCCGCTTTGGATGCCAACCTCTCTGCCGAAGAGACCATTCGTGCCGTCATCCGGGCGCGCCTGATGAGCCTTTGCCAGGAAACGCGCCCGGACTGGCACCTTCGCCTGGTGATCCATGAATTCTCGCAGCCCACCCCGGCGATGGCCCGCGTGGTGGATGAGGGCATGCGCCCGATTTATGACCGCGTGCGGAAGGCCGTCGGCGAGGTCATTGGCCTGCCGCCGGACCACGAGACCACACGGCTTTCGGTGAACAGCATCGTGGGACAAATTCTGTTCTACACGTTCTCCTGGCCGGTCCTCTCGCATTTGCAGCCCGAACTGAAACTCACGCCGGATCAGCTGGACCGCATCGCGGACCATATCGCGGATTTCTCAATGGCGTATTTGAAGAAGGTGGGTCAAGGAAAAGAACATGGATGAACTAAAAACCAGCACGATGACGCAAGCGCCGCCGCCCGCCGCGGAGCAGCGCACTCCGCCGCTCGTATCCGGCGCACCGCCATCGGCGGAAAATAAAGCGCCGCGTTCGCGGGTCGCGAGGATCTTCCTCATTGCGGGCGTCATCTTCGCCGCGCTCGTCATCTGGAAAATATTTTTTGCCACGCCGAGTTTGCCAGCCAGCATCATCGCGCTCAGCGGGCGCATCGAGGGTGACGATTCCGCGGTGGCGCCGAAGACGAGCGGAAAAATTCTCGAAGTGACCGTGCGCGAGGGCGACACCGTAACGGCCGGGCAAGTGATCGCGCGGCTCGACGATGCGCAGGTGCGCGCGAAAGAGGATCAGGCGCGCGCCGCGCTCGCTGACGCGCAGGCGAAAATGCAGGGTGCGCACGATCAAATCGCCGTGCTAGAGGAACAGTTGCGCCAGAATCAATTGCAAACGGGCCAATCGACGATGGATGCGGGGGGCCGCGTCCGGCAAGCGCAGGCGGATCTGACGACCGCGGAAGCCGACCTCGTGCAGCAGCAAGCCGCGTTGCGGCTCGCCGAATTCAACCGCGATGCTTACACGAGGCTCGCCAAAACCGGCGCCGCTTCCGAACAACAAGGACTCCAGGCCGAGGTGCAAGCCGACCAGCAAGCTGCCGTGGTAGCCGCCTCGCAGCGCAAGGTGGAATCGTCCCGCGGCGCGTTGGAAACCGCACAGGCAAACCTGGACAATCCGAAAATCCGCGTCGCGCAGGTTTCCAGCACGGAAGCGCAGATCGCTCAACAGCAATCCACAATCGCCGCGACGAAAGCGGAGACGGCGCAGGCGCAGGCGACGCTCGCGCAGGCGGAAGCGGATCGGGCTGATTTGACCGTGCTCGCGCCATTTTCGGGTACCGTGCTCACTCGCGCCGCCGAACCCGGCGAAGTGGTGCAAGCTGGAACGGCGATCGTGACTCTGCTCGATCTCTCCAAAGTGTATCTGCGCGGTTTTATTCCGGAAGGCGAAATTGGCAAAGTAAAAGTCGGCCAGCCCGCGCATATTTTTCTCGACTCGAATTCAAATCAACCGCTGGACGGCTCCGTTCTGCGCATCGACCCGCAAGCGACTTTCACTCCTGAAAATACGTATTTTCGCGACGATCGCGTGAAACAGGTTGTGGGCGTCAAGGTGCAATTGACGCAGGGGATCGGCTTCGCCAAACCCGGCATGCCCGCGGACGGCGAAATCTTGACGAGCGGCACTGCGTGGCCGCCGCACAAACGAGCCGCACAATGAACGTTGCCGCCACGGATCTCGAAAATCCTCGCGCGCGAGATGCTGCCGCTTCCGGGGCCGCCATTGCTGTTCGCGGCCTCAAGAAACGCTATGGCGCTCTCGAGGCCGTGCGCGGAATTTCCTTCGAGGTGCAACGCGGGGAAATCTTCGGCCTGATCGGCGCCGACGGCGCGGGCAAAACCACCACATTTCAAATTCTCGCCGGGGTGATGGAAGCCACGGGCGGCACAGCGGAGATTTTCGGAAGGCCGGCGCGCGACGCGCGTTCGCGGACCGGATATCTCACGCAAACGTTCAGCCTCTATCCCGACCTGAGCGCAACCGAAAACATCCGCTACATCGGCGAATTGCGGCATGTCCCTCCCGCGGAAATCGACGAGCGCGGCGCCCGCTATTTAAAAATGTTTGACATGGACCGCTTCTCCAAGCGGCTGGCGGCCCAGTTGAGCGGCGGCATGAAGCAGAAGCTGGCGCTAGTGTGCGCGCTCGTTTCCGAGCCGGACATTCTGCTGCTCGATGAACCGACGACGGGCGTGGATCCGGTTTCACGGCGAGAATTTTGGGACACGCTCGCGCACCTCGCGGGGCAGGGCCTCACCGTGCTGATCGCCACTCCGTATCTCGACGAAGCGGAGCGGTGCAACCGCATCGCATTGGTTCATCTTGGCGAGATCCTGCAAATCGGCACGCCCGATGAATTTCGCGAAAGCTTGCATGCGAAGCGCATCGAACTGGGCACGTCCGATCTGCGCAAAGCCCTGCGCGCCGTCAGCAAAGTAGTGGGCCCGAACAGCGACATCTTTGACGTGCAGCGCTTCGGAGACCGCCTGGATTTGCTGTCGCATTCGCCCGAAGCCGCGCAACGGAAGATGGAAGAGGTCATGCGTGCGGAAGGAATCGCGATCGATAGCGTGCGCGTGGATGCTCCCACGCTTGAAAACACATTTGTCGCGACGCTCCGTTCCCTCAGCCAGGAAATGCGGGACACGCCCTTCCCTTCCCGCCGCGACCACAAGGAAAAGCGCGGCCAGATCGCGATCGGCGCGGAACATATCACGAAGCAATTCGGCTCCTTCACCGCGGTGCACGACGTGAGCCTGCAAGTGCGCTACGGCGAAATTTATGGATTGCTGGGAGCCAACGGCGCGGGAAAAACGACGACGATCAAGATGCTGTGCGGCTTGCTCGAAGCCTCCACGGGAAACATGCAGCTTGCGGGCGGGCGCGGCGCATTTCGTTCGACCGAGATCCGGCAGCAGATCGGCTACATGTCGCAAAAGTTTTCGCTCTACGACGACCTTTCGATCGCGGAGAACCTGGATTTCTTCGGCGGCGTCTACGGCGTCCCCGCGGAAGAGCTCAAAGAGAAAGAACGCTGGGTGCTCGATTTTTCCGGACTCGAGGGCAAGGAAAATCAGGTCACCGGCAGTTTGCCGGGCGGCTGGAAGCAGCGCGTCGCGTTCGGCAGCGCCATCATGCACGAGCCCGGCATTGTGTTTCTCGACGAGCCGACCTCGGGCGTCGATCCGCTGGCCCGCCGCGCCTTCTGGATGATGATCAACCGCCTCGCCGACGCGGGCACCGCCGTTCTTGTGACCACGCACTACCTCGAGGAAGCGGAACAGTGCAACCGGCTTGGCTTAATGGTGGCAGGCGAACTGCTCGTGGAGGGAACACCGAGCGAAATCAAAGCGCGGCAGCACGGCCACCTGCTGGAATTTCGCGTGGACCAGCCGCAATGCGCGGCCGACCTTTTGAAGTCTGAAACGCAGCACTGGCGTGTTGCGTTGTTTGGCAATCGGCTTCACATCATCACGGACGGCGAAGTTAATGCCGGCATTCGTGAGAACACGCAAAGGCTGGAAGCCGGAGGAGTCCAAGTGCTCGAGGCGCGCGAAGGGCGCTTCTCGCTGGAAGACGTGTTCATCAGCGTTGTCGAGCAGGCCCGCGAGCGCGGCAAGATCGGCGCGGAGGAGTAGAGAGGCAAATCATGCGGCGAATTTTTGCGCAAGCCCAAAAAGAGTTGACGCAACTTCTTCGCGACCGCCTTGCGGTGATGCTGGCGCTCCTGCTCCCCGTGATTTTGCTGCTGCTGCAAACCACTGCTATCTCGCTGACCGTGAGCGATCTTCCCATCATCGTGCAGGACCTCGATCAATCGCAGGCTTCCCAGAAATTGGTGGACGCGTTTCGCCAGTCGCTGAGTTTCCACGTCGCCTCGTGGCCCACGGACAAACAGCCGGAGGAAGCTTTCGCTTCCAACAAAGCGCGCGGCGCGCTGATCATCCCGGAAGAATATGGACGCCAGATCGCGCGCGGCGAAGACGCCACGGTGCAGATTCTGGTCGATGCTTCGGACGAAAATACCGCGCAAATCATCTCGGGCGATGCGGCGCAAATCGTTCGCGCGTACAACGCGGAAAACGCGGGGGCGACCCGCCCGCAAGCCGTCACCGCCGCGATCCGGTTGTGGTACAACCCGAGCCGCTCGTCGCAGAAATTTTATGGGCCCGGAATCTTCGTCCTGGCCATGTCCCTTTTTCCGCCGCTGCTGGCGACGCTGGCCATGTCAAAGGAAGGCGAGCAGAAGACGATCCTTCAGGTCTACGTCTCGAACATTTCCGCGCATGAATTTCTGCTCGGCAAGATTGCCGCGTTCATGATCGTGGCAACCGCCGAAGCCATCATCATGATGGCGATATTGTTCATGGGGTTCGGGCTGCGCTTCGCCGGCGACCCCACGCCGTTTCTTGTCGCCACGATTCTGTACATGTTTACCGTGACGGCCTTCGGCAACCTGATCGGCGCGGCGATTCCGAGCCAGGTGGCCGCGATGCAGGCCGTTGCGCTGACCGGATTCCTCCTGGTCTATATGTTGTCCGGCTTGCTCTTCCCCGTTCAAAATATTCCCGCCGCGATTCGCTGGATTTCCAATCTCGTCTGGGGCCGCTACTACATCGAAATCGTGCGCGACTCGCTCCTGGCGGGAGGAGGCTGGCCGTCGGTGTGGCTTAAAGTGCTCGCGATCGCGCTGACCGGAACCATTTTTTATTTCATCGCGTGGCGCAATATGCGGCGCATGCAGTTGAAGGATTAAGACATGAATACGTTTCGCGCATTTTTCGGTTACCGCATGCTGGCCTTGATCCGCAAAGAATTTCGGCAGATCTTGCGCGATCGGCGGCTGGCCATGTCGTTGATCCTGCCTCCGACGCTGCAACTGCTTCTTTTCGGATTCGCGCTTAATGCCACCGTCAGCAACCTGCGCCTCGGCGTTGTGGACGACAGCAGGACTCCCGAAAGCCGCGAGCTTGTCGCGATCATGACCGAAAGTAAAAGCTTCCAGGGCGCGGGTGCCTATCTCGATGCGAACGAAATGAGCAAGAAGATCGCGGACGGTAATCTGGATGCCGGGCTCGTGATCCCGTACGACTACGCGCGCGATTTGCAGCGCGGACGTCCCGCCACCGTGCAGGTGCTGCTGAACGCCATGAATTCCAACACGGCTACGATCGGCGAAGGATATGCGCAAGGCGTGATCGCGACTTACAACCAGACACTCGCGGGAGAAGGAATTCACGCAAAGTTTCAGGAGATCGCGGCGCCCAACGTGAGCCGCCTCGGGATGGTCCTGCTGCATCCGGCCTACTTGTACAATCCGGGGCTTGAGCCCACGTGGTTTATCGTAACCGGGATTCTCGGCGTGCTCCTGATCCTAAACGGCTCGCTGATTTCCGCGGCGGCGATTGTGAAGGAGCGCGAGGCCGGCACGCTCGAGCAGCTATTGATGTCGCCGGCTTCGACGACGCAGATCATCGTCGCAAAACTTTTTCCGCTCTTTGTGCTGCTGTGCATGATGGGCACGATGGCGATCGTGATCATGCGGGTCGTGTTCGGAATTCCCTTCCGCGGAAATGTTTTATTGGTCATCGCCGCCGCGGCCCTATGTTTGTTGTGCGGCATTAGCATCGGGACGTTTATCGCCACGTTTACAAAGTCGGCGCGGCAGGCGCAGCTCACGCTCTTTTTCGTGAATCCTCCCCTGACCTCGCTCTCCGGCGCGTTCACGCCGGTGGAAGCGATGCCGAAATGGCTCCAACCTGTTGCGCAATTCAACCCTATTCAACACTTCGGGATGATTTCCCGCGGCGCGATGTTAAAGGGAAGCGGGATCGGGACGCTATGGCCCAATTTCCTCGCTCTTTTAGCCTTCACCGTCGTGCTCGTTTCGTTGAGCATTTGGCGATTCAGAAAACAACTTAGCTAGGCCCGGCTCAAGGGAGTCTTATGTGCAATCAAATAGAAGCTCGATTTTTCTCAAATCATTTCACGAAACGTGGCGGCCCGCGCTTGGCCGGCATGGCGCCTTTTCTCGCGGCGGCGCTATTGCTCGCCGCGCCGGCCCTCGCGCAACTCGGCCCGCCTCCCGGACAATCGGGAAGCACGCAGGCCGTGCAACTCCCGCTCTCCGGACGAACGGCGCAAACAAGCGGCACGGTAAAAACTTCCGAGGCGCCCGCGCCGAGCACCACGGCCACCGTGAACACGCTGAGTCCAAGCGTGCAAGTGCAAGGCGAGTACGCGGGAAGTACGCCTGGTGTCGCGAAGATGCCGTTCAACGGAAAGCTTGGCTTGCGGGAAGCGGTCCAGCGCGGGCTCGCGTACAACCTTGGCGAAACGGGCGCGACTCAGGCCCTGCGGCAAGCGCAAGGACAGAGCAAGTCGGCGCTCAGCAACTTGCTCCCGAACCTCAACGGCACGATAAACGAAAACGTGCAAACCACCGACCTCAAGGCGCTCGGATTCCGGTTCAATTTTCCGGGGTTCGCGATTCCCGCGGTGATTGGTCCCTTCAACTACATCGATCTTCGCGCGCATCTTTCGCAGACGTTTCTCGATCTCACGGCCATCAATAACTACCGCGCCGCGCGCGATGTCGCGAATGCAAATCGATATTCTGCGCAGGACGCGCGGGAACTCATTGTGCTTGCCGTCGGCGGCGCCTACCTGCAAACGATTGCGGCGAAAGCGCGCATGGCTTCGGAAGAAGCGCAGCTCGATAGCGCGAATGCCGGATACGATCAGAGCAAACAGCAGAATGAACAGGGGCTCATCGCTAAAGTGGACGCCGACCGCAGCCAGGTGCAGGCTCTGACGCACCAGCAGCGGCTGCTTTCGCTCAAAAATGATCTGGCCAAGCAAAAAATAAATCTCGCGCGCATGATCGGCCTTCCGGCAAACGATCAATACGACCTCACGGACGAAGTTCCCTTCTCGCCAGCCGCTCCGCTGGGCGTCGAAGAAGCGCTCGCGCAAGCCTATCAGCAGCGCGCCGATTTGAAAGCCGCCGACGCTCAGGTGCGCGCCGCCGAGCGCGCCCACGCCGCTGCCCGCGCCGAGCGTTACCCATCGCTCGGAGCCACCGCCGACTACGGCGGCATCGGCGTCAACCCCAGCCAGTTGCAAACCACCTACACCGCCACGGCCAGCCTGAAAATTCCGATTTGGCAAGGCGGCCGCACCGAGGCCGACATTCAGCAGTCCGACGCCTCACTCGCCCAGCGCCGCGCCGAGTACGAAGACCTGAAAGGCCAGATCGAGAGCGACGTCCGCAGCGCTTATCTCGATTTGCAAGCCGCCGCCAGCCAGGTGGAAGTCGGGCAAAAAAATGTCGATGTCAACAAGGAAGCGCTCGAGCTGACGCGCCAAAAAAAGGAAGCGGGCGTCATCGACAACGTGACCTACGTGCAGGCGCAGGAAGAGGTGACCAACGCCGAATTCGACTATATCAACGGCGTCTTCGCCTACAACATCGCCAAGCTCAGCCTCGCCCGAGCCATGGGCCGCGCGGCCGACGCTTTGCCCGAAATATTCAAGACCCCATAGATTTTTACCGGCGCGACTGATTCGGTTCCTGCCACGGGCAATATCAGCAGCTCACAATATGGACTTGACATCATATGGAGTATATGTCATATTATGACCGTGAAATGGGCCGTTGAGATGGCCGATGAATTTAAACCGGAATTTGATTTGCTCGCCCAAAGTGTCCGCAATGAGCTTCTCGCTTTGGCCCATGTGTTACAAGAATTTGGACCACGGTTAGGTCGGCCACGCGTTGACACTCTGAAAGGCTCCCGCCACGCCAACATGAAGGAATTGCGATTCAGCGCAGCAGATGGTGAATGGCGAGTGGCTTTCGCTTTTGACCCCAAGCGGAAGGCGATTCTGCTCGTGGCCGGAGACAAATCCGGCGGGAGCGAAAAGCGCTTCTATCGCCAACTGATACGGAAAGCCGACAAGCGTTTTGACGCCCATCTTACCCGGATTGGAGGGGGACGTAACCATGCCTGTGAACGTGAATGAAATCATTCGGAAACTGAGCCCATCTGAGCGCAAGAAGGTAGAGGCCCGTGCGATTGAGATAATCGCTGAGGAAATGAGCTTGCGCGATCTCCGGAAGGCCCGCAAGCTCACGCAGGCCCGTGTCGCCAAGAGGCTCGGGATCACCCAGGACAGCGTCTCGCGGCTTGAAAAACGCAGCGATCTTTTGCTGTCGACGCTGCGAAAAGCGGTCAGGGCGATGGGCGGGGATGTGCGCATCATCGCGGAATTTCCCGATCGCGCACCAATAGTGTTGGCGGAATTGTTAGGAGACGATCCTCCGCGCAAGCCGTCTCGTAATCATGCGAATGGGCACGCTTGACATTCTCTTCGCTGAGGGAATAAATCACAAGATGTCGGTGGAGGATTGAGATGATCCACTTTAGCCGCCTCTCCCAGCCCGTCTTTGTGGTATCCCTGATGACATCAGGCATGCTATGCAATGCAGCAGCAAAACCACGGATAATCCCGGTGCGAACGAGTGTATCTTTCTCCTCGCATTCCTCCAAAGACCGCTGGTCTTTCCCAATCAAAACCACTAACGGAAGCACCGTCTACGTTCTCTCGCTTGATCAGGACTTCTCTATCGGAAACCACTTAGCAGTGGTTACTCTAGTGCTTCATCGTTTTGCGGACAAGCCCGGCGCTCAAAATCTCTTGGACCCACCAGGAATATGGCATGGCATACAGCCTTGCGATTTCGTGGCAAACGACCTCGCTCATGGAATACAAAAATCCGTTTTCGGCGAAAAACGGATAATTCCCCGCAAGGACCTCGGACTGGTGGTCAGGATAGCCGCTTCGACCGCTTCAGTCAGCCCGACTTCAAATGGCGACTATCAACTCGACGCAATCACCCTTCAAATTGAAGTCGACAACTCCAATCCTTGAAGGTCGGGCGACTCTCTTTGCGAACCTTGGCGTATGTCGGTATTCCACTTTTGCTTGAGGCTTTCATGCCCCAACAGCCAGTTCGGTCGTTTGAATCGATTTTCGCGGTTAATCTTCCAAATCTTCGCGAAACACAGGCACAGATGGATCAAGCTCACCGTCCATCACGTCCACGATCAAGCGCTCGTAGACGTTTGTCGCTTCGGGAAGCGACGGGTAGCCACGTTCATACACCACGACACCGGTGGCCGAATAGATGAGGGTGAAGAATCGCCCTGAAGAATATTGCAGCTCGAGGAGTTTACTCGGCATCTCGGGATCGCCCTCCTGTCCCAGGATGTCCATGAGCGCGACAGACCATTGCCTCCCTTTCGGGTCGGTTACGGCCTGGCGCTCGACGTACCGCCAGTTGTCCATGCTCCAGGAAGCCATAGCAATCTCTCTCCGTGTTGCGGTGGCGCGGGCTTCAGCCTGCGGGTTTTGGACCTTGCGCGGACTAAACCCCACAGGCTGAAGCCTGCGCCACTAAGGTCCGAGCAGCTCGGTCAGCGCTCTTGCCACCTGCGCTCCGGTGAATGGTTTTGGGATCAACATGACTTTCTTGGCGTCCCGCGCACGGAGGCTCTTGTCCGCCTCTTCGGGAGTATCACTGATGATGACGACGGGAAGCTCGGCGTGATTCGGGTCGTTGCGGACGGTGTCGAAGAGCGACTCGCTCATGTTGTACACCGAACAGTCCAGCACCAGCGCTTCGGCGCGCTGCTCCACCAGCAGGTCGTTCACGGAGTCGGCAAAGCCGGAGGCGAAGACCTCGAAGCCGCGATCGCGCAGAGCGAACGACAATAGCTCGGCGATCTCAGGCGTATCGTCGATGAGCAGGATGCGCCGCAACCGGATGCTACTTCGTGCCGTAGTTGCCGGGCAATCTCGCCTTCTTGCCTTCGGACGGCTCCAGATCCAAAACCCAGATGCGGCCACCCGCGGTGTAATAGGCGCGGTGGTCGTTCTGGAAAATCGCGCCCCAGGCTTCGAGCGTGCGCATCGCGAAGGTGTAGCCCTCGAAATTATTCCGCGCGTGGCTGAACACTTCGTTCGTGTGCCAGTTGTCGTTGAGGATCGCGTCGCCGGCATGCACGCGCTTGACGGTATAGTATTTGTCAAAGGCGGCCTCGGGCCGAACCTCACGCGTCGCCCCGTGCTTCTTTCCTTCGCTTACGGCATACAGATCCTGCACTTCCCCCGCAGGAAGGGGATTGGGATTGTTCGTGCTCATACCGTCTCCGCCACGGCGGCCGCCGCTTCCGCAGCCCCCATGTTCACCAGATTTTTCGCATCCGTGGCCTTGATCAAGGCCTCGGGAAGAGGAACGCCCATCATTTGCCACTGCATGTTGGCGAACTTTTGCAGCGTGGCGATGTGCTCGGCGTGCAAGTGTCCGAAGCGGCCCTGCAGCTTCAAGTATTCCGATACCGGCCGCATGCTTTGCGGGCGGAAGCTGTAATCGTATTCGCGCTTTACGTTGTTCCATTCCCAGATCGGGTAGAGGCCGCATTCCACGACGAGCCGGCCAAGATCGATCGAGCGCGGCGTCTCGTACACGAAGCCCTTCTGGCAGGGAGTGTAGACCATCAGGAACGACGCGCCCTTGTGGTTCAAGCCCTTGCGCACTTTGTTCATGAGGTCGATCGGGTAACCCACGCTCGCGGTGGCCACATAGCAGTGGGGATGGCCGGCCGCCATCATGCGGGCGAGGTCCTTGGGGAACAGCGTCTTCGCTTCGGGAACTTTCGGACCTGGCGGCGAGAACGTCGTCATGCCGCCGTAAGGCGTGCGCGAGGAAGCCTGAATGCCGGTGTTCGCGTACTGCTCGTTGTCGTAGCAGATGATCAGGCAGTCATGATTCCGATAGAGCGCGCCTGAAATCGAGCCGATCCCGATGTCGGACGCGCTGCCGTCGCCCGCCTCGCAGATGATGTTCGGAAAGGCGCCCTTCCACTTGCCCTTGCGAATCATCGCTTCATAGGCGGCGGCGATTCCCGCAGTGAAGCTGCCGGAGCTGCCGATCTGCGTGTGCGCCCAGGGCACGTTGTAGGGCGTGCACAAGTACGAGCTGTTGGCGACGTACATGCATCCGGTCGGTCCGACCAGGATGGTGTTGTCGCCCGACGCTTTGCTTGTCATCCGGTACTGGATGGACGGCCCGCAACCGGCGCAGGTGCGGTGGCCGGGGACGAAGGGCTCGCTCGCCGGCAATTCAGGATTGTAGAAGCGCGCGCCCTGGTTCGGGCTGCCCAGCATCGGCAATATCTGTCGCTCGATTTCTATGACTGACATTTTAGATCCTCCGGATGGCGGTCCCAAATTCCTGCACCACAACCATCATAGTGCAAGCCTTCAAGCCCGTCCCATCAATATTGACGGCTACTCCTCGAAATGAACTACTCCTCGAAACCGACCCAATGCGTACGCTTTTCGATGCTCCCGCGCTTTTGCGCTTCGAGCATCTTCTGCGTCATCCAGTAGAATTCCTTCAGCACGATGGCCTCGCCGCCCATTCCAGCCATAAACGAGACAACCAGGGGACGCTTTTTGCTCTCATAGAGGGCGCCGCAAACTTCCGCATAGAGCGAACCCCCGCTGCTCACGCTGCCCAGCCCCATGTTGGTCTCAATCACGCCGACCACTTTGAACTTGCTGAGAACTTCATTCACACGATCGGTCGGATAGGGCCGGATCGTCCTCAGCCGCACCATGCCGACCTTTGCGCCGCGATCGCGCATGTGTTTAATGGCATAGCGCGCTGTTACTCCATGTGCTCCCTGCAAGAAAAAGACTACGTCGGCGTCATCGGTCATGAACTCTTCGACCCAGGGGTCATACTTGCGCCCAAAGATTTTTGCGAATTCCGTGTGCGCCTGCTCGATGACCGCCATCGAGCCTTCCATGGCGCGGGCGCGCTCGAGCTGAAGCGGCGGACCTTGCTCGGGCATGATCTGAGGACCGTGCGACACGGGATGCCGCGGATCGAGCGGGTACGGGTGCTTGTAGGGCGGCAGATATTCCTTCACCTGGCCGGGATCGGGCAACTCCACGTCGCAGACGATATGCGAAACGAAAAAGCCGTCCTGGCAAACCATCTGCGGCAAAAGGACGCGCGGATCTTCGCCGATCCGGTAGCCGATGATGTGATTGTCAAACGCTTCCTGGGCGTCGCACGACCAGCCCATGAGCCAGCCCATGTCGCGCGTCGATAGCGCGTCCGTGTGTTCGGAACCGAAATCGCCCGGAGGATCGAGCGTGCGGTCAGCAATCATCATCTGCACCGGCATGCGGCTGCCCGAGATCGGCGAATAGAGTTCGTAGCCGTACTGCACGCCGACGCCTGAGCTGCCGGTGAACACGCGCGCGCCGCTTGAAGAAGCGCCGTGCGCGATGCTCAATTGGGAGTGCTCGCTGTCGGCCACGATGTACTCCGCGTCGAGCTCTCCATTGGCCACCATTTGCGCCAGCGCCATCATCGTTGCCGTATACGGCCGGATGGGGTAGGCGGTGATCACATCGACGTCGGCGTATTTAGCCGCCTGCGCCGAAGCGACGCAGCCGTTGATCCGAACCGTCTTCTTTCTTCCTTCGACGAGCGTTGCCATGTCTCACTCCGCGCGGTCCACCTCTTGGCGGACGCTAACTTGTAGGACAGTCCGCCGCGGCGGACTGTCGCATTTCGCCGTACACGAAAACCAAAACCGACAGGCTGAAGCCTGTCCTACTAAATGCTCTTCGCCGGGCGGTCTCCCAAATTGATTAGCTCTTCCGCCTGCCGACCATGCAAACCTTGCGAGATCGCGAAGGCCGTGTCCATCCGGATTACGCCCGAATCGAAATCGAGTTCGGGCACGCCTTCGAGGCACCCTGTCGGGCACTCTTCGATGCATACGCGGCAGCCTTTGCAGTAATCCACCAGAATCTTGTAGAGCCCGTTTGACCGCACCGAACGCACGATGCAAGGTTCGGGGCAGACCAGGTAACAGTTGTCGCAAGCGTTGCAGGTGCCGCAACTGAAACACCGGCTGGCCTCTTCGCTCGCCTGCTCTTCGGTATACGCCAGGATGACTTCCTGCTGGGTGCTGCGCCGCGCCATGGGTGCAAGCATGGCCTGCTTGACGCGCGGGAAGTGGGGAAAATACGTCATGTTCATGCGGTTCAAGTCGACGATCACATCGATGGGAACCGTTCGCGGCTCGAGCGGGACATTGCGGAGCACCTTGTCCAGATTGAATGCCACGCGCTTGCCGTCGCCGACGGCATTCACCACCATCAGCGGCTGGCCTGAACCGAGCTGCACCACATCGCCTGCCGCGAAAAAGTTGGTGTTGCCGATGCGCCCGAACTGGTCGATCTTGATCGTGCCGCGCTCGGTCTTGAACTCGGCCGGCATCCAGTCGAGCTTCGCCTTCTGCCCGACCGCGATGATCACGTTGTCGACAGCAAAACGCTCGGCGGGAGCCTCTCGATCGATGGCGATCGGCGAGGCGTTGATCTTGCCGGTGAAGCGCGCCGGATGCAGTTGCAACGCTTCGACTTTGCCGGTGCCAAGGACGGCCGTCATGGCCCGCCCGTGCATCAACTCGACGCCTTCCTCCAGCATGTCGTGCAGGTCTTCGGGAGAGGCCGGCATTTCCTGGCGGTTGCCTTCAACCGTGATCATGGTAACTTCGACGGCGCCTTGCCGGAGCGCTTCGCGCGCGCAGTCGATCGCGGTGTTTCCGCCGCCGATGACGGCGACGCGAGGACCGAGCTTCACTTTGGATGTGCCCATGCCAATGTCTCGAAGGAATGGAAGGCCGAAAATTACGCCGGGCTTGTCCTCGCCCTCGGCTCGCGCGCTGTTGGACTCGGTAAGGCCCACGGCGAAGACGGTGGCGTCATAATTCTTTTTCAAATCGTCCAGCGTGACGTCTTTGCCGACCTCGACGTTTGTCTTGATCTCAATGCCGAGCTCGACGAGCCGTTGAATCTCGCGATCGAGCACTGCTTGCGGCAGAACCCAGTCCGGAATGCCGCCGCGATTCAGTCCGCCTGCTTTCGGCGACTTCTCCAGAATCGTTACTTTGTACCCAAGACGCGCCAGTTGGTACGCGGCGCTGTGCCCGGCGGGCCCTGACCCGATCACGGCGACTTTCTTGCCGTTGGACGGCCCAGGCTTGACCACGTCGCGCGCCAGCGCCTGGCCGAGGTCGCCGAGAAACCGCTCGACCGCACGGATCGAGATGGCTTCATCGTATTGCCCCCGATTGCAGGCCTGCTCGCACGGGTGATAGCAGACGCGGCCCGTGACGGACGGGAACGGCATGTCTTCCTTGATTAGAGAGTAGGCGTCGATGTACTTGCCGCGCTTCACCAGGTCGAGATAGCCCTGGATCTTTTCGTTGGTGCCGCAGGCGTTGTTGCAAGGCGGCAGCTTGTCCCGGTAGACAGGCCGGATCGACCGCCAGTTACCGGTCGGAAAAAGATCCTGGCCCTTATCCTGTGACGGAGCCGGGGTGATCCCGGCAAACGGCACGTTGAGCCAATCGGGAATGCGTGTTCCTTTAGTCGACATTTTTAACCCTCATTCTGGCGGGCTCCAAGTGGAGCCCGCACCCGCAATAAAATTATTCTAAGCAGCAACCGGCTTCAGCGGCATGATGTGCAATTCCTTGAGCGCCGCATGGAACGCCGCTTTGTTCGCAATCATCGGTTCAATCGTTTCCATCTTGCAGATGCCTGTCGTCTTGACTACCGCCGCGATCAGTGGAGCGGCAATGTCCGGCGCAACCGCTTTGCTTCGCTCGGCAGCTCCTTCGGTCGAAAGACGGTCGAGGCCGAGTTCGCCCAGCCTGTAGTAGAGCCATTTGTGATCGGCCAGCTTGGCGGCATCAACGCAGACGAGTTGCGACAGCCGCTCGGCGCCGGGCACAAAGCGGATCATGTACTCGGGAGTGTAATGCGTGTTGATGATGAGCGTTCCGCCCGGAGGCATCCCGCGCATGTAGTCCCACCCCTTGACCATCGTGCCTTCGACCAGAACGACGATGTTGGGATGCTCGTTCTCGTAGGTCAGCGCGTTTTCGATTTCGCTGTCGCTCACGCGCAAATACTTGCGCGTCGGAGCGTTGGTGCGGTCGGGATTGTCGACGTAATTCTCCATCGCCTGGGAAAATTTGCCCTCGTTCCGGGCCGAAGCGGCGATGGAATTGACGATGTCGCGGCCCTCCTTGTCCATGATGATGCCGCGCGTCCACACGGTGAGTTCGGTATAGCTCATGATCGATCCTCTTTGTCTTCAAGATGGATATGCGTTGCTATCTTAAAATCATCGGCATCGCCGGGCCGCGCCGCGTCTCTCAACGGCATGGGGCTGCCGCGATGGGACTCCAGCACGGATTGAAAATCGCTTCGTCGAACGGCGAACGGAGTCGTTTGCGCGCCTTCCTGATACTTCGCAATCGCCAGCAATGTGGCCTTCTTGCTCAGGCTTTCGAGATCGGCGCCCGTCGATCCTTCGGTCCGGGATGCGAGCTCGTCGATGTCCACGTCGGGCGCGAGCGGCACACGCCGGCAACAGAGCCGCAGGATAGCCGCCCGGTCCGCGGCGCCCGGTTTGGCGAACGGGAGGATATAGTCAAACCTTCCGCTGCGCAAGAGGGCGGGCTCGACGCGCTCCGGGCGATTGGTCGCCGCCAGGAGGAGCACGCCTTTGACGTCGCGCAGGTTGTCGATTTCGCGCAAGAGCTGGCTGAGAATCCTTTGATAAATGTCGGAGCCCAGATGATCGGCCCCGAACTTCGGCGCGAGCGCATCGATGGTGTCAAAGAACAGGATGCAGGGCGCGGCGCGTCTGGCTTTCTTGAAAACTTCCCGCAGCGCCCGCTCGGATTCGCCGAGCCACTTCGAGTAGAGTTGCGGGCCGTCAATGGCGATCAGCGGAATCTGCTTCTCGCCCGAGAGCGCTCGCGCCATGGCCGTCTTGCCGGTGCCCGAAGGTCCGACGAAGAGGATGCCGCGCGGTGGCGCGAGGCCTACCTGATCGTAGATATCGTTGCGCACGTGCGAGTGCTCGACAACGGCATCGAGCAACCGTTTCAAATCGGTGTGGCCCCCGAGGGACGCAAAAGTCGAAGGGCTCTTCTCGATAAAAAATTCGCGGGTTGCGCTGGGCTCGACTTCCTTCAGGCCAGCAAGAAAATCGTCGCGCGTCACTTGCAGCCCGCTCAAGTCGGCGGGCGGAGCGCCGTCGGTTTCCAGCGGCGCGGTGGCAAGGAATCCGCGCAAGGCGATCATGCCAACTTCTTGGCACAGCGCTTCGAGATCGGCGCCGACGAATCCGTGGGAATGCTCGGCAATCTCCTGGAGGTTGACGTCCTGCGCGAGCGGCATGGAGCGTGTGTGGATCTTCAGAATTTGGAGCCGCGCCTGCGTGTTGGGCACGCCGATTTCGATTTCACGATCGAACCGCCCGGGACGCCGGAGCGCCGGATCAAGAACCTCGGGAATATTGGTCGCGCCGATGACGATCACCTGGCCGCGCGACACGAAGCCGTCCATCAGGCTGAGCAGTTGCGCTACGACGCGCTTTTCAACTTCGCCCGAAACTTCAGCGCGCTTGGGAGCCACGGCGTCGATTTCGTCAATAAAGAGGATCGAGGGAGCGCGGCGCGCCGCTTCTTCGAAGACTTCGCGGAGCTTGGCTTCGCTCTCGCCGTAAAACTTGCGCATGATTTCCGGGCCGTTCAGCGGAATGAAATGCACGCGGCTTTCCGCCGCCACGGCCCGCGCGAGCAGGGTTTTTCCCGTGCCCGGCGGGCCGTATAACAACACCCCCTTCGGCGCGAAGATTCCCAATCGCTCAAAAATGCGCGAGTGCTTCAGCGGCAGCTCGACCATCTCGCGGACGCGCGCCACTTCCCGCTCCAGCCCGCCAATATCTTCGTAGGAAACCGCAGGAGCTCGGGTCGCCGTCTGCTCACCCTCCACGATCCGGATATCGGTGCGCGGTCCGATCACGACCGGCCCAGAGGGAATCGTGCGTACAACCTGGAAATTCACCGCTTTTGCAAAAGTCGGTACGCGCACGACGCAGCCCTGCGTGACTGGAACGTTTGTCAGATCCTCGACGATCCGCTCGGGTGCGATGATCGCCGGCGCGGCGCCCACCCACATGGGCGATAGCCGCACAGCCACGGCCTGTGAGTGCTCAATGACGGCAACCGTCACTTGCTCCTGCAAGCCCACGCCGCAGTTGCTGCGCGCGGTGCCGTCGATCTGGACGACGCCTTCGTGCTGTTCGTCGGAAAGCTCAACGCGTGCAACGGAGGACGTGCCGCCGGTGATTTTCACTACGTCGCCGGGTCGCGCGCCGACGCGCTGCATGTCGGCCGGCGCCAGGCGCGCAATGGCGCGGCCCACATCCTCGACGCGCGCTTCCGCAACGCGCAAGGTGAGCGTGGCCGCGAGTGAGGATGAAACTATTTCCGTCACTGAGCCACCTGGAATTGAGATTGGATTTGGCTGCTGAATCGGGCGAAGAGCTTGGCGAGCTTCTGATGTTCCGCATGACCCTGAAGGTCTAGAAGAATTTCCACGCGAGTGGTTTCATTTCCCATATCGGTCAGGCGGATCGTTCCCAAGTTCGTGTGCTCTAGGGCCCAACCCTCGCCCTGGGTAGAGGCGACGGCCATGCACAATGTGGCGCCATCGCTCTCCCATGGCACGACGATCGGGGTCAGGCTGCCCTGGCCGATGGCCAATTGCTCCATCGCGCCGGAGACGGCGCGGGGGGAGCCGGTGGTCACGAATTCAAAAAGCTTTTCACTCATCGCGATCTGTGGTACAGTGGACCAGTGATTGAACCACTCGATAACGAAAATGTACCATCGGCCCGAAACGGTGTCAAGCGTTTTGCGCATTCTTCCGGCGATGAGGTTCACCTCATTACTCCGATCAAGAAAACGCGCGTTGCCGAGGAAGTTGCCGATCGGATCCGCGTCTTAATGCTGGACGGCACGTTCCCGCCGGGTGAGCCGCTGCCCTCGGAACGCCATCTGGCGGAACGGTTCGGCGTGAGCCGCGGCTCGATCCGTGACGCCCTGCGCACCCTGGAAACGATTGGCCTGCTCGAGACTCGGCATGGTCAGGGAACGTTTCCGCACGAGCTTTCCGTGGACCGCCTCGTTGCCCCCCTGGCTTCGGTGATGGCTTACCGGTCCGATTTGCAGGATGAGCTTCTGGATGTGCGCCGGATGTTCGAGCCCGCCGTCGCGCGCGCCGCGGCGCTGCGCGCGACCGAGGAAGATTTGGCCGATCTGCAACGCATCCTGGAAACGCAACGCCAAAAACTGAAGGCCGGCCAATCGGCCATCGCCGAGGACACGGCGTTTCACGCGATTCTGGCGCGGGCCACGCGCAATCGCGTGGTCATGAGCATCATGGCGACGCTTAACGATTTGCTCGTGGAATCGCGCACGCAATCGCTGAGGCAGAAGGGCCGCCCCGCGCGATCCATCGACGGGCATGAGGCCGTGGTCGCCGCGATGCGCCGCCGGGACGTAGAAGGAGCTTCGCAAGCGATGTACAATCACATCGATCAAATCGCCGATTTGCACGTGCCCGCGCACAAGGGTCCGAACCCGCCCTCCAAGTAACCGGAGACGCAATCCATGGACGAGAGCCTGCGAGCGCAGATCGACTCAAATCTTTCGCATCTGGATAGCCTGATCCGCCGCGGACGCCGGCTTCGCGAAACTTTAGCTGAGGATCCTTCCGATAAATCCGCGCTCGTGGCCAATCGCGCCTGGCAGCAGGATTGCGGCGTGGCGATCAATCAATTGTCCGGCGGCAGCAAAGCCCATTGGCTGGCGCGCTCGTTTAGCGAAGCGTTTTTGTTGCGAACGGCGTCCGGCCAGGTCATCGAAACAGTGGCGCCGGCGGAGATCGTGGAGCGCCTTGTCGGCGTTCTGGATCAAGCTGTGAATTCGCTGTCACACATGGGTGCTGATCATGGCGCTTTGGGATCGCCTCAAGTCGTGCCGCTTCCTCACCGGTTCGATTTCGTTCACAACGTCGAGCTCCGCCCGGTTCTCGAGCAGGCCTATGCCGACAGCCGGGACGCTCTGGAACAAGGCAACTATGGCGTGTCGCTGATTACCTCCAGCGGAATTCTCGAATCGATCGTGACGGATGCGCTGGAATACAGGGGACTCGATTCGCTGGCTGCCGGCGAAGTCCCCGCAGGAAAGATCGGTGATTGGTCGTTCAACGATCGCCTTGGCGCCGCTGAAAAGACTGGACTCATTCGCGGTGGTTGCGCCCGTCTGCCCGAAATCGCGCGAAGGTATCGAGAGATCTCCGACGCCGACGGCAATTCGCAATTGACCGTTACCGAGCGCGATGCGCGGCGCACCATGCAAGTGCTTCATGTTGTGATGAGAGATTTGGATCCGGGGAGGTAGGTTTTCGTGGCACAGACTTCAGTCTGTGGGGTTCCACCTGATCTTGGCTAGCGCGCGCGGCCTTGGCTGCGGAACGAAAACCCACCGGCTGAAGCCTGTTCCACTTACTTCTCGATCTTCGCCAACAGCTCCACGAATTTCTGCTGCCGCTCGGACTGGTCCTGCCCGCCCGCCGATTCCGCCAGTTGCGTCACGTTCATCGAACAGAACTTCGGGCCGCACATCGAGCAGAACTTCGCATCCTTGTAAAAATCATCCGGCAACGTTTCGTCGTGCATGGCCTTCGCCGTTTGCGGATCGAGCGACAACTCGAACTGTTTGTTCCAATCGAACAGAAATCGCGCGTAGGAGAGCGCATCATCCCGGTCCCGCGCGCCCGGCCTGTGCCGCGCCACGTCCGCCGCGTGCGCCGCAATCTTGTACGCGATCACGCCCTGCTTCACGTCTTCCGCGTTCGGCAAGCCCAAATGCTCCTTCGGCGTCACGTAGCACAGCATCGACGCCCCGTGCCATCCGATCATCGCCGCTCCGATCGCGCTCGTGATGTGGTCGTACCCCGGAGCGATGTCGATCACCAGCGGTCCCAGCGTGTAAAACGGCGCTTCGTGGCACAAGTCCATTTCCTTTTTCACCTGCAGCTCGATCTGATCCATCGGTATGTGGCCCGGGCCTTCGATCATCACCTGCACGTCGTGCTCCCACGCCTTCTCCGTCAACTCGCCCAGCACTTTCAATTCGGCGAATTGCGCGGCGTCACTCGCATCCGCAAGACATCCCGGCCTCAGGCCGTCTCCCAGCGAAAAACTCACGTCGTGCTTCTTGAAAATCTTGCAGATCGCCTCGAAATGCTCGTACAGAAAATTTTCCTGCTTGTGCGTGTTCATCCAGTGAGCCAACAGCGCCCCGCCGCGGCTCACGATCCCCGTGATGCGGTTGCGCACCAGCGGCACAAACTCGCGCAGCACCCCCGCGTGGATCGTCATGTAATCCACGCCCTGCTCGGCCTGCTCCTCGATCACTTCCAGCATCAGCCCAATCGTCAAATCTTCGGTGCGCTTCACGCGCGACAGCGCTTCGTAAATCGGCACCGTCCCGATCGGCACGGGCGAAGCTTCGATGATTGCTTTGCGAATCGTGGGGATGTCGCCGCCCGTCGACAAGTCCATCACCGTGTCCGCGCCGTAGTGCACCGAGTGATGCAGCTTCTTCAGCTCTTCGTCGATGTGCGAGGTCGTCGCCGAGTTCCCGATATTCGAGTTGATCTTGCACTTGAACGCGATGCCGATGCCCATCGGCTCCAGCGCCTTGTGATGGATGTTCGCGGGGATGATCGCGCGGCCGCGCGCGATTTCGCTGCGCACCAACTCCGGCTCGATCTTCTCGCGCCGCGCCACGTACTCCATCTCTTCGGTCACCACGCCCTGGCGCGCGTAGTGCATCTGCGAAACGTTTCTGGTGCCGTTGGCCGCCGCCGTTTCCTTCAATCGCTTCTCAACCCAAGCGTCTCGCACTCCCATCACTTCCCCCTGAAGAGTCTCCACTCGCGGAGCGTCTCTCTCGATGCCGGATTATCGCACCGCCGTGCGCGCGCGGCAACCAAGTCAGTAGCACAGACTTCAGTCTGTGAGGGTCCGGTAGAATGCCCGGGCCGCCGGCGCCAGCCACCATCAATCTCAAACCAAGATTGGCATGCTCGCCAAGATCAAATGGAAATCCGCAGACTGAAGTCTGTGCTACTGAAACCGCCTGTCTTGTGCTCTATTCCCAGATGGCGAAGGCGATGCCTGTGCCGGTTCCGGCGAGTGAGCGATAGCACGGAACGTAGTCGGACCAATTCAAATTCAAGGATTCCATCGCGCCGGCTAGGGCAATCCAATTGCGGATTTCGCCGCTGCCGGATTTCAGCTTTGCCGGAGGCACCGAGGCGATTACTTTCGGGTCCTTGTGCTGCATGGCGGCAATCAGGTTGCGGTCGAACTCTTCGTCGAGACAGAAATGGCTGAGGCCGCCGGTGGCGATGAAGGCGACGCGCGCACTCTTCGGCCAGGATTTCACGGCGCGCGCCAGGGCCTTTCCGAAATCGTAGCAGCGGAGGGCGGAAGGCTGGTTCGGCGGATAGTAGGCGTTAATGCAAACGGGGACGACCGGGACGGATTTGTTGGGCATCAGCACTTCGCGCGGGAAGGCGAAGGCGTGGCCCTCTCCTTCACCAACGTGTTCCGGCTGGCGCGTGGATTGGGCGACGTTGAAATTCGCTTCCATTAAAGCGCCGACCAGATATTCGCCCAGATCGGACGCCACCGGGAACGCTTTGGCCACCGGTTCGTAATAACGGCGCCGCGCTTCGGTGTACCAATCCCAGGCTTCCGTCTTCGTGGTCGGCCGATTGTAAATCTCCTTGCCCCAGTAGACGAGAAAAGCGGGGAGATTATCTTCGAGCAGCATTTCTTTCTGGTCGTCGCCGATGATAACGATAATGTCCGGCGCGATGCGCTCGATCGCATTGCGCAATTTAGAGAGGCCCGTCTGGCATCGCTCATACCGCGCACGCATCGCCTCCGGGAGCAGGATCTCATCGAGTCCCTTGGGCGCCATCGCCAGCAGGGCTTCGTAATTCGTCGGATTGCCTGCTTTATCGAAATAATTTTTCGCGCGCACTTTGTCGACTTGGCCGAAGTGCGGCCAGTCCTCCAGCCTGGTCATCAGCATGATGGAATGCGACGCGCCGATCCCGGCCACAATGGAAGCCATTGATTCTCCCAAACGACTGTGGAGAAATGAATACCATCGCCCTTCTGAGGCCGCAAGGCAAATCGTCAAGCGGAGAAGATTAAGAAACGATTTAAGGACGCGCGCAGTTGCAACGGCGCGATGTTTGACATCATAATAGCGCGCTCGTCTCCAGCGATCCGAATTTTGCAAGCGCTTTCTTCCGCGGACCGGTTTGGCCGACGGCCGGATTCGCGTAAATGGAGAAATACGCCGACATGAGCAAAAGAAAATCTTTCGACGTTGAGGGATTGGGCCACGCCAATCCGATTCCCGCGGTATCGCGCATCGGAAATATTGTCGCGACGGGCGGCGTATCCGGGACGGACACGGGCACGGGCAAAATTCCGGAGGACGTTGCTGCGCAATGCGCCCTCATGTTCGCGAATTTGCGCGCGATTCTTGCCGCAGCCGGAGCGACGCCCGAGGACGTGATCCGCGTGACCGTATGGATCAAGCGCCCCGAGATTCGCGCGGAGGTCAACAAGGAGTGGGTCGTGATGTTTCCCGATCCTCATTCGCGCCCGGCGCGGCACACCATGTTTTATGATCACTTCGCGGGCACGATGGTGGTTCAGTGCGAAGCGTGGGCGGTGCTCGAGTAGCCCGGCGGCTCTTCGCTGTGCTGGTTTGCAAACGTCGATCGTTCGCAGTTGCGTGAGAGTGGCAAAAACCACACAGCCAGGAGTGGCTGTGCTACTTATGAAACTTCAGCTCAGCATCGGAATGGCATCGAATCCGCGCACGTGGCCCATTCTGGATGGCCAGGTGACTGCCGACGGAATCGATTTGGTTCCCAGTATTGTCCACCCGTCGGAACTTTTCTGGAGGCAGTTGCGCTTCGCCGATTTTGATGTTTCCGAAATGTCGTTTTCCTCGCTGATGATGGCGAGGGCCAACGGCGACGAGCGCTGGGCGGGCCTTCCCGTTTTTACGACCAGGCGATTTTTTCACACGGAAATTCTGGTGCGGCGCGATTCGGGCATCGAAAAACCCGCGGACCTGAAGGGCCGGCGCGTGGGCGTTCCCGAATACCAGCAGACGGCCGCTCTCTGGTCGAGGGGAATCCTCCAGCACGAATTCGGCGTCGCGCCGAAGGACATGGAATTCTGGATGGAGCGGCTGCCTTCGCACAGCCACCGTGGCGCGATGGGATTTACTTCGCCGCCGGGCGTGACCATTCACCAGATTCCGCCCGAAAAAAATATCGGCACGATGATGCTCTCGGGCGAACTCGAAGCGACGCTCTTTTATCTTGTGAATCCCAACATGATTGACCGCAGCACCGCCGATCTTTGGCATCACCCGGACATCAAGCCGATATTTCCCGACGCGCTGGCCGAGGGGATCCGTTTCTACCGAAAGACCAGCATTTATCCGATCAACCATGGAATGGTGATCAAGCGGGAAATTGCGGAAGAGCATCCGTGGACGGTTTTAAATCTGTTCAAGGCGTTCAAGCGCGCGAATGAGGTTGCCAACGAGCAGCGGCTTGAGCACGCGAGCTATCATTTTGGGGCCGGCCTGATCTCCAGGGAAGCCAATGAAGCGCTTGCGAAACCGGTCGTCACCCACGGGATCAAGGCGAATCGCCACGTGCTCGAGACGGCCGCGCAATATTCGTTCGAGCAAGGACTGACGCCGCGGCTGACCAAGCTCGAGGAAGTGTTCGCTGCAAATGCGATGGACGAGTAGCCGGGCACAGCGAGGCGTTGTAGCGCCCGCCTTCCAGGCGGGCACTGGGGTGTAACCGGGATGCCCGCCTGGAAGGCGGGCGCTACAACTCGTTACCGTCCCACACAGGGAATCGTGGAATGATTCTTCAGCGACATGGTCGATGGGTCTTCGCGGCGGCGCTCCTGCTCGCCTCATCGGCGGCGATTCACGCGCAGGCGGACAAACTTGTCGTGACGCACTATGCCGGCGCGCTGAACGGACTGCCGTATACGATCGCGCTCGAAAAGGGCTATTTCAAGGACGCGGGCGTAAATATCACGGGCATCATCGGCGGCGCAGGCGGAGGCAGCGGCGTGCGCAGCCTTCTGGCGGGAGGTTCGCTCTATGCGGAAGTCGCGCTTCCGGCTGCGATCACAGCGGCGCGGCAAGGGCTCGACATCAAAATTATCAATTCGTGCGGCGAAGGTTGGGACCAAATCTGGGTGACACGGCCGGACGCTCCGCTCAACTCGGCAAAGGATCTTCGCGGCAAGCGGCTCGCGTACTCACGGCCGAGATCGGTCAGCGAAATGTTTCTGTTGCTGCTGCTCGAGAAGATGGGCATGAAAAAGTCCAACGTCACGATGCTGGACGTGGGCGCCGACAGCGCGGGAATCACGGCAGTGGAAACCGGAGCCGCGGACCTCACCATCATGACGGAACCGTTTTATTCGATGCAGGTCCACCAAGGCGGCAAATACAAAATCGTTTTCTACGCCAAGGACGTTCTTGCCGCCGATGACCCAGACCGTGGGCATCACGACAGGCGCATTCGCGAAATCGCGCGGCAAGGAATTGCGGGGCATCATCGAGGCGCGCCGCAAGGGCGTCGAATTCATCTACGCTCATCCGGACGAGGCTGCGTCGATTCTGTCGAGCGCGTATCATTTGCCGCCGGCGGTTGCCAAGGACGCACTGCAAAACAATTTGCAAAAATTCGGCAAATGGTGGAGCGCCGGCAATTTTGACATGTCCGGCATGAACGTAGTATTGCACGCCATGAACGTGACCGGCGAACTTACGGGTTCCGTGGACTGGAATTCCATGATCGATCAAGATTTCTTGCCGGCCGATTTGCACCGCAAAATTCCATAACGCGAGATCGAACATTTGCCCGACGCAACGAGAGCCGTGCATGCGCGCGTCGAAGGCGTGACACGCGTCTATCCAGGCTGCGGCAGCCAGCCCCCCGTGAATGCCCTCGGCCCCATCGATCTCGATTTGTACAAAGGCGAGTTCCTCAGCATCGTCGGACCTTCCGGTTGCGGAAAATCCACATTCCTCGAACTGCTCGCCGGCCTGGCCGAGCCGACCGCGGGAACGATTGAATTTGAAGGGCGCGCGGTTCGCGGCCAGGTTCCGGAAGGCGTCGGCGTTGTTTTTCAAGAGGACTCCAGTTTTCCCTGGCTGACGGTTTGGGACAACGTGGCCTTCGGTCTTGAAAATGAAGGCGTCGATCCCGCTGAAACCAAGCGGCGCGTGGATTTTGCGGTTGGTTTCATGGGCCTCGCGGATTTTGCCAAATCCTATCCCGCGCAGCTATCGGGCGGGATGCGCCAGCGCGTGTGCATCGCGCGCACATTGGTGCTGCAACCGCGCCTGATATTGCTCGATGAGCCGTTTGCGGCGCTCGATCAACAGACGCGGCTCTTGATGGGCGACGAATTGCTTCGCTTGTGGCGCGAAACGGGCGCCACCATTCTGCTGATTACCCACGCACTCGATGAAGCGGCGATGCTTTCCGATCGCGTCGCGGCGATGTCGGCACGGCCCGGCCGATTGCTCGAAATTATTCCGACCGGATGGCCGGCGGACCGCGATTCGCGAATTGTCGAGGACGCGCGGTTCGGAGCGGTCACAGCGCGCCTTTGGACGATCTTGCGGGAAGAATCCATGAAGGCCATTGGACGGACGGAATCGAGGGGACCGGCATGACTCGATATGCCTGGATGCGAATCGGGATCGTCGCCGGCGCGGGATTGCTTCTGGAAATTCTTTGCCGCACGAGCGTCATTCCCCGTCTGGTCATGATTCCTCCGAGCGAGATGCTGGCGTCGGCATGGCAAATTCTGGCAGCCGGAGAAATCAAGGGCGATCTTTATTTTTCGCTCGTCAATATCGCGTTTGCGATTGGAATTTCCGTTGCCGGCGGATTTCTGACGGGACTTGCAATCTATAGCGTGCCGCTGTTGCGAGCCACGCTCGAACCGTTTCTCACCTCTTACTCCGCCGTGCCTCCCATTGTTTTCTATCCCATGCTCATTGTGATCTTCGGATTGAACCGCGTCCCGCAAATCATCATCGCGGTGATGTTCGGCCTCGTGCCGATGGCGATGAATACGATCAACGGCCTCTACCGAATACGCCCCGTATTCCTAAAGGTGGGACGCACGCATCGCGTTTCGGCGCTCGCTTCCGTTTTTCGCATACAGCTTCCGGCGGCGGCGCCTTATCTTTTTGTCGGGGTCACGCTGGCGGTTTCTTACAGCGTCATCGGAGTGATCAGCACCGAATTCATTTTGTCCTCGACGGGAATCGGCCATCAAATTTCTTTCGCGTACGACAATTACGACAATCGCGCGATGTACGGGTTGATTGTCTTGTTGCTGCTCATCGCAACGCTGCTGAACTCGACGCTGCGCTACTATTCAAAACGCATGTTGCAAAGGTGGGCCCGATGAAAACGCGCCAAGCCTTCTACACGGCGGGCTTCATCGCCTCGCTGTTGATTTTGTGGCAGGCGCTTTTCCTCGTGTTTGGCCCGAGAGTGCTTACCCCTCCGTGGACCACGTTCGTCAACGCCTGGGAGATGCTCAAGATGCCGATTTATTGGCCGGACATCGGGGAGTCGATCCGCGCATTTCTGATCGCCCTGCTGATTGCCTTCGGGCTGGGAACATTAGGAGGCATCCTTATTGGCACCTGGCGGGCGTGCTCGGAGGTTCTCGAACCGCTGCTTGTGGATATCAATACCATTCCGAAGGTTGCGCTCTATCCGGTGATTCTGCTTATTTTTGGATTGGGCATTTGGGCCAAGGTGGTTTTCGGCGCGCTTCACGGCGTGATCCCCATAATGATTTCGTCGATTGGCGCGGTCAGAAACATCAATCCTATCTATGTGCAGTGCGGCCGGACGATGCATCTCTCGCGCTGGCAAATGCTTCGCCGCATTTGGGTGCCCGCGTGCGTTCCGGAAATTTTCTCGGGCCTGCGGCTCGGATTTTCGCTGACATTGCTTGGCACGATCTTCGGTGAATTTTTCGCTTCTCAAAAGGGCGTCGGCTTCCTTCTCATGAACGCGATAGATCTGCGCAACATACCCACGATCATGTCGCTTATTCTGATCCTCGTCGTTTTCGCCGTGCTGTCCAATTCCGCGCTGCTGTCTGTCGACCGGAGGCTACACGGCCGACAGGCCTAAGAAGTGGCGCAGGCTTTTTACCCCGAGCATTTCTGAGGGGCAGCCTGTGGGGTTTCGTCCTTGCAAGGACGACCCCGCACAAGCTGCCCCTCAGAAATGCTCGGGGTAAAAAGCCTGCGCCACTAAAACCGTCTCTGCATCTCAAAGGCAAATCCACCGGATTGCAGGCAGATGCGGCGGCGCACGCACCCGTGTTATCCTCGCCTCAGGGAACCGGCGATGCGAATTGTGAAGGCATGGTGGCTGCTGGGATGCGCGTTTGCGTTGGTGGGGGTGGCCTATGCCTACCAGGCGCCGTTCCGCGAATATCCTTCCGTCGAGTACGGCGTCCAACCGCTTCCTCCCGACTATCAGGAAAAAACAGAATTTGCGTTTGCGCGGCTGATGTATCCGCCGGGATGGAATGACGGCTACCGCGGACGCTTCGACGGAGACTGGCGATTGGGCCTTTCCCTTTGGACGCAGGATTATCCGCCGGCGGACCGGGCCTTCTCCCAGGCCGTTCGCCGCTTGACGCGCATCCACACGCGATCCGTTGAACAATGCGTGAATCTCGATGATGGCGACGAGGTTTACAATTGGCCGTTCCTTTATGCCGTGCAGGTCGGCGAATGGGGCCCGACCGATCGCCAGATGCTGAAGCTGCGCGACTACCTGTTGCGCGGCGGATTTTTCATGGCTGACGATTTTCACGGAACCACCGAGTGGCAGGTGTTTGAGGAACGCATCAAGAAAGCTTTTCCGGACCGTCCCATCGTGGACATTCCAAACAACGATCCGATTTTCCATACGATGTTTGACCTGGACGATCGTTACCGCATCACAGGCGCCGAGCATCTTCGCCTGGGCTACAAGAATGGCGGCATCGACGCGCACTGGATGGGGATTTACGACGACCATGGCCGCGTCATGGTGGCGATTTCATTCAATTCCGATGTCGGCGATTCGTGGGAGTGGTCAAATGTGCCGGGCTATCCGGTGAAATTTTCCGACCTGGGAATGCGCCTCGGCGTGAACTATGTGATTTACGCGATGACACACTGAGAAAGTAGGACAGGCTTCAGCCTGTCTGCTTTTTCCCACTCAATCTAGCTAGAACTAAAACCAAAACCGACAGGCTGAAGCCTGTCCTACTCACTGCACCGTAATATTGACTGTGGCCGTGGTCCGTCCAAAAGCGTTCGTGGCGTACAGTGTGTAGATCGTGGACTGGGTCGGCGAGACCGTTGCCCTCGTGCCGCGCACGGCTCCAACGTCGGGTGACAAGATCAAGTAGGAAGCGCCGGTGACGTTCCAACTCAAAGTGACAGGCGTGCCCGCGGAAATAATTTGCGAACTCGCGGTGAAACTTGGGATGGCGGGACTCGCTCCGGCCGGAACATTCGCGGCCGTGTAGATGGGATTCATCTCAACAACTTCGAAGTCCGCCGCGGTGACGCTGCCCAGATTGTGCAAGTCGCTGTTGTCCCAGTTGTCGTCCGGCGCGCCGCTGATGTACATCGAAGAGCCGTTGTCGGCCATGATCATTCCATATTTTTTGAGCGCCGTGAGAATCACCTGGTTCGCCGCGGAGAACGAGGAGATGTCAAAGCTCGCCTTGAGGCGCAGGCGCATGCCCATCGGCGCGGCGAGCGCGTTCGAGGAATTCGCGGCCCAGTGCGAAGCCGGCGGCACGAACGCGGCGCGGCTCGATTGCAACGTGAATCGCAGCGCGTGGTTGATGTGGCCCGCTGCGACTTCATCGTACCGCGCGAGTCCCGGAAAAATGGGCAGACCGCCAGCGTCGGCCGACGTCCAAGTGTACGGACGCTGTTCGTCAGCAGTGAGATCCCACACGGCGGCCGATCCGGCGTTCCAGCTTGCGGCATTCGGATAGGAACTGTACAGCTCATACAGCCAACAATTGTTGTTGTCGAGCACGAGCACGTGCCGGTCTCCGCTGCCAGGAGCGGGATAACCCTCGATCAAAGCGCTTACGGGAATCGGCATCGGCCCCGGATCGCTCTCGTCGCCGTACGCCGTAAAAATAATCGGCAACGGCCCTTGCTGCGAGCCTACAACCAAATACGGGATGCCCATACTTTGGCCGTTGTAAAGTCCCGAGCCGAAATCCGGATGCAATCCAATGCCGGAGCCGATGAAATTAATGATCGCGCTGGAATTCGGGTCAACGGCAGCATTGGAAATATCTTGATTCCAGAGATTGTCCGCCGGAAACGGCAAGAATCCGTTCAGACTGGCGCTCTGTCCGAGGCTCATTCCGCTGCAGCTCGGCGGCGGATTCCCGCCGCTGGTCGAAGTCACCTGCAAATTTTGGGAGGCGGAAGTCGCGCTTCCGGGATTGGGATTCATCACCGCGATGGAAAAAGCACCGGCAGATGCCTCGTTGCCCGTCGCCGTGAGCTGTGTAGAAGACACAAAAGTTGTAGCCAGCGGCGCGCCTGCGAGGAGAACTTGGGCGCCGCTGGCATATCCGCTGCCGTTTACCGTTATCGCGAACGCACCGGCGGGAACCGATGTCGGCGCGATGCCGGTGAGTACCGGCACCGGATTCTGCAGCGTGACCGCGCTGCTGCCTGTTGAAGAGGCGTCGGCCGAACTTACGGCGCGGACGGTCACAGTATTGGAGCTTGGAACCGTCAGAGGCGCGGTGTAAACGCCGGACGCGCTAATCGTGCCCGTTGCAGCGCTGCCTCCGGCCACGCCGTTCACTTGCCACGTCACGGTCGTGTTCGACGATCCGGCAACCGTGGCGCCGAAGGATTCCGTCGCGCCGGCCCGCACGTTCGCGCTCGCCGGTGAAACGGTAACCGTCACGCTCGATCCCGAAGGAGGCGTTGTGGGATTGGAGGCCGGCGAACTTTTCGTCGTACCCGTGCAAGCGGTGAGCGCCGCGGCCGCCAGCAGAAGCACGAAATGCAGTGAACGTAGCAAATCGAATTTTTTCCATTTGTCCATAAGAAAGCACGCCGAAAGTAAAGCCCAGGCTTCTGGATTGCCTGTAGGGAACTATGCCTCGCCGCGAGCTGCTGAACTACTGTACGCAAGGACAAAATCGGACACGGAACGCGGGAGCAGTCCGGGCATCTCTCGAATGATTTGGGATCTTTACCTGGCAACCGAGGGAGATTGTCGCGCTTAACGGCGTCGAGTTCAGTACGCTTACTATGTAATACGAATTCAAGATCGATAGTTATATTGACATACCAAATTGATATCGATAAAATGATCCCAGGGCAAGACTATGCAAACCGTCAGGGTTTCCCCAAAATTTCAAGTGGTCATTCCCAAAGAGCTGCGCGAACGCCTCAAGCTCCGTGCGGGGCAGGACCTGGCGATCTACGAAATCGACGGGCAGATTCGCCTGGAGATTTCGCACAAACCAAAGAGCCTTCGCGGCCTGGCGCGGGGCCTTCAGTGGAAAGAAAGCGATCGCGATCATGCCGAAAGGCTCTGAACTTTTCCTGGTGGATTCTTCCGGCTGGATTCAGTTCCTGGGAGACGGGCCGCTGGCTGATCGATTTGCGCCCTATTTCGAGCGGGAGGAGCGCCTGATTGTTCCCGCGATTGTGCTCTACGAGGTTTACAAGAAGCTGCTTTCCGTCCAGTGTTCCACGGCCCCCGACAGGTTTCTTTCCGCGGCGTTGCGCGCCCGCGTCGTGCCGATCGACGACCGGTTGGCATTGCTCGCGGCGCGGATCAGCCTGGACCGGCGCCTGGCCATGGCCGACGCGATGATCTACGCAACTGCATTAGAGGCCGGGGCGTTGCTCGTCACTTCCGACGCACATTTCAAAGGCTTGCCCGAAGCAAAAGTCTTCTGAGCCGAGCCGTGAGCGTATTCCTGACGACCGAGCGCCCTGCCTATTTTTACTTACCCACAACAAGTACGACGAACGTATCGGGCAGGACCTTGTCGTGCGTCGCGCCGTGGCCGTGCCTGGCCGTGACGACCAGGACATTGTGCGTCTTCATGTCCACGGTCATGGTTCGGGCGCCCGATTGCGTGTCAAGTTCTTCGAGCACTTTGAAGCTGTCGGGGGAATCCTCATGAATGATGGTGAGGGTTCCCGAACCGCCGGCCGATGCGAAGGCGTTCCCTGTCTCCGGATCGAAGCCGGCTCCATCTGTGCCAGCGCCGGTGCGCAACGCGGCGATCACTTTGCCGGTGTCCGCGTTCATGATTACCATTCTCTGGTTATCGCAGGCGGAAAACAGGCGGCGATTTTTGCGGTCGATCGCCAACCCCGAAGGACCCGTCCCCTGCATGAGCGGCCAGCGATGTGTCACCTTCATCGTCTGCGCGTCAACCTCGACGATTTCATTCTTGTCCGTGATGTTGACGTAGACTTTGCCCTTGCCGTCGGAGACGGCGGCCTCGGGCTGCCCTGCAAGAGCAACCGTCCCGGCGAGAGTGCCATCCTTGGCGTTGATCACCGTCGCGTTGGCGCTGCTGCTGTTCATGATGAAGACGCGTTTCGTGACGGGCTCGTAGGTAAAGGAGTCAGGGTCCTTGCCCGCCTTCACGCTCCCGATTTTTGCCAGTGTTTTCAGGTCCACGATGACCACCGTGCCGGCGTCGCCATTGGTCGCGTAGCCGCGCCCGAATTCGGGGACGGGCACCATGCCGGAAGTCCCCTCAAAGCCCGTCACTTTGCCGACGACCATGCCGGAATCCACGTTTACCACGTCGATGTGATTCTCCCGGCCGATGTAGGCGAGCCGGGTATCAGGGTCCATCGAGATGTAGTCCCAGCCTTCCGTGCCGCCAGTCGTGATTTTTTTCACGATATGATAGCCGGAGGTATCAGGATTCGCGGGTAAGGCCCGCGCGAACCCGGCAAACAGAAGAGAGACGGCGAAGCCCAGTGTCGCACCCGTGATGACTGCCATGTTTCTGTGACGCATGATGATCAATCCTCCCTTATCAATCTGATTTCAATTCAAGATCGTTCTGCCACTCGTCTATTTGAATTGCTTTTTCCGTGGACCTTATAGACTGGCCTATGACCTTCAATCCTGCATAGTATAGATCCTTACTTCGGCGTTTGTGTTGGCGCCAGCGGAAACCGCCAGATAAAAACGGTCGAATCCCTTCCCCTGCCTCCCAAAGTATCCAGCCGTGCCCGCGCCCACCACCGTGGGAATCTTAGAGATTATGCTGTAGTGATCGGGATCAGTCTGTTGATAAACCCAAATGGAACCTGCCCTTCCCGGCACGTAAACGCGTTTCCGCTCAGCGCTGTAATACAAATCGTCCGTGTCCTGAACGGTCGGCACGGAGGCGACCATTTTGCCCGTGGCCGTGTCGAACACGGAGAGCGTGGCCGGTTCCCGCGTGCCCACGATGACCCGGTGATCGGCTTCGTCGAGAGCCATTGGAAAATTCTGGGCCACGGTCACCGGCCAGCGCGTGAGTTCCTTTGTGTTACGGTTGATCACCACAATTTGTTTCAAATCCGGGACATTTACATAGATGTTGGGGCCGTTCTTTTCAAGTTGGAACGATTCCGGCTCGCCTCCGAGTTTATAGACTTCGTCGAGACGCTTGTTGGTCATCGCGTCCACCGCGGCGATCGCCGAGTTCTTCTCATCGTCGCCGCAGCCGACATAGACTCGTTTGGTCGCCGCGTTGTAGCGCAGATTGTCAGCGCCTCCGTCAAAATCCAGCGTGGAGATGAGCTTGTACGAATCGCCGTCGTAGATGTAGAGCTTGCCTTTCTCGCTGGCCACGAACAGTTTGTTGGCCTCTGGAGAAAACGCCACACCCTGAGGATTCGGCACTCCGGTGATCTCGTGGGAGCGGGTTCCCTGGAAGAGGTCGATGACCTCCACGGAATTGTTGCCCAGTCCCGAAACAAATACCTTGCCTTTGCCGGAAGCAAAATGATCGAAACGCCCTTTCACGCCTTCGAGCGGAACCGTCGCGGTCAGAATCAGCGGGGGCGCGGCCTCGGCCGCGGGCGGCGCGCTCGCGGGAGCAGTCGTTTGGTTGACTTGACATCCAACGAATGTGATGACAAATCCCAGCAAGAAACCAATGCCGTGAAATTTGCGCATGGCATCCCCCCGCGCGTATCGAATTTGACCAAGAACCGGCCCACCGAAATTCACCACCATGCAGGATGGTCCGGGCCCTCGCGTATCATTGCCAGCTTATGTACTACCGCATCGCCTCAAACGCAAGGAATCGTTGACCCGAGGCATCCTCGGTTGACTTGGGTTTGGCGATGCCTGTAGGATGCGGTCCTCATCGCATCGTCGATGCTTGGAGGAAAATTCAATGTCCCATATTCGCTTTTCGGTGTTGGCTGTAGCTACGCTTCTTCTCGTGGGCGCGTCCTCGATGACCGCGCTTTCACAGGACCTGCTCACGCAAAAAGTGATCTCAATGGAAATGGCGCAAACCATGGCGCAGGCGACCGTGGCGCAATGCCGGGCCAACGGCTACCGCGTCAGCGTAACGATCCTCGACAATGCCGGCCTGCTCAAGGCCTTTCTCCGTGACGACGGCTCCGGCGCGGGCACGCCCGACCTCAGCCGGAGCAAGGCTTACACGGCGCTGTTTTTCCGAAGGACGTTGGGGGAAACCGCCAAGGCCTTTGGCGCGATGTCGCCTCCGCCGAATGTTGCGGGCACCGTCATGATGCAGGGCGGCGTTCCGATCAAGGCGGGGACTGAAACCATTGGCGCGATCGGCGTCAGCGGCGCTCCCGGCGGCGATAAGGACGAAGCCTGCGCGGCTGCCGGCATCGCCAAAGTTGCCGACAAACTGAAGTAGAACGGTTCCGGCTCAAATCAGCGGAAAGCCAATTTCCGGCCGGCCTCGGCGACGAGCGGTTCCCGCAGCGACGGGAACCGCTTTTCCGCCAGCGCCATGCCGCCGAAGAGCAGCGCGACGTAGAACGCATCACCCGCCAGCGTGTTCCAAAACAATGGGAAGCCTGCGAAGTAACACGCGACTAATCCGCCCCAATTCTTTGGATAGTTTCCAATCGATGACGCCCACATCGCGAAGTTGGTGATCAGGAAAAATTGGATTGCGCCAGCTAATGTGGCGCCGCCTATGCGAGGTGCGGACTTTCTCCGGCGCAGCCAAAACCCGATGGCGACGCTCACAAGAAAACTTGCGTACACCCAGGGGATGAGCGGGTGGAAGCCGGTAAAAATATCTCCTGCAACAAGCGAGAGCAGCGGGACGGCAACGGCGGCTCGCTTGCTTGAAAAATAAGCTCCGCCAAACAGCGCCAGGGCGCCGATCGGCGCAAAATTCAGGGGATGCGGAACGATGCGGAGCGCGGCCGCGGCAAGAACAATGCCTGTGATCAACGCCGCGCGGGGATGAAGCCAGTTTCCATTATCCTTGGTCGTTTCCTTGTTCGATTGCAAGGTTGTCTCCTCTCATTCCGGCAGCAGATCGCAGAAACAAAAACCCTCGCGCAACACTTTTTCGCCGACGCGGCAAGCGATCGGCGTCTTAAATACCGGGCCGTCGAAAACGAAGGTGTGGAATTCGCCGTTCTCCCCGCAGGGATCCACGCCGGGCGGCAAATCGGCGAAGAATGACGCGTCCAGTTCACGCCCCGCGAAGGACGCATCGAGGACGCGAGGATCGACGCAGACGGTGATCGCGCGGAAACCGAGGCGCACAAATTCCCGCGCCAGCTCGCGCGTGTCGCGCTTCCAGATCGGAAACATTGCCTGCATGCCAACCTGTGCAAGATTTTTCTCGCGGTAGACGCGCAAGTCTTCAAGGAAAATATCGCCGAAGGCTACGCGGCGCACGCCCCGCGCGAAATGAAGCGAGAGCGCTTCTTTCATGCGCTCCTCGTAGGTTGCATTAATGCATTGCGGAGGAATCAAGACCGCGTGAAGCGGCAGGCCGAGCGATTCGGCCTGCCGTTCGAGCAGCACGCGGCGCACGCCGTGCATGCTGATGCGGTCGTACTCTTCCGTAATGGTCGTGAGCAGAGCGGTGATTCGGCAGTCGTTCGCCGCACGCAAAGCATGCAACGCCATCGCGCTGTCTTTTCCCCCGCTCCAGCAGAAGAGCACGTCTTCCTTCACGCTAGCCTCACTCATGGCGCGTCGTATATTTCACGCCGATGCGAAACTCGCGCCCGAGCGCAGGGTAGCCAAGGACTTCCTGATATTGTTTGTTGGCCAGGTTCGCGATTCGCCCGTAGAAACTGAAACCGTGAATCAGCCTGTAGGAACTCGCGAGGTCAAATCGCGCGTACCCCGGATTGCTGGTAAACCCGAGTCCCAGAAAATCGCTATCGCTGCGGCGGCCCGTGAAATAGCCGGAGAGATTCCAGTCCATCCGCCGGAATGCAGCGTTCAGCACGATGTTTCCAGAATTTACCGGCCGCCGTAAAAGGCGGCTGCCCACAATGTAATTCGGATCTGAATTGTTGGGCGCGGAGAGCACGCGTGTTGAATCGTACGTATAGTTCGCCGAGGCTGAAAGCCAGTGCGTGAGACGCGCTTCGGTGGAGAAATTTGCGCCGCGGGCTCTCGCCAGGTTCGTATTGAAATACGTGCCGGCGCCGAAGGGATCATGAATCGCCAAACACCCGGCCGAAGGCGCGACCGACTGGAAGCTGACGATGTTATAGAAGCGGCTGTCGAAATATTCCGCCGTGACACGCACGCGATCCGAGGCAAGCTTCTGCTCGATCCCGGCGTTCACCGTGCGGCTCTGTTCAGGAAGCAGCGTCGGGTCGCCAGGAAAGCATGGATCGATGCCGAAGGACTGGTCGAATCTGGGCTCCACGATGCCTTTCCCATAGGAGGCTTGGAGGCGCGTGTCGCCGAAAGCGCCCTGCGTCGTGCGCAAGGCATAAGAGGCACCTGCGCGCGGCACGACGCGTGTTCCGAAATCGGCGTTATCTTCCGCGCGCGCCCCGGCGTTCAGCGTGAGCCTCGCAATCGGTTGCCAGCGGATATCCAGGAAGCCGGCCTGATTGTTGCGGCGCGCGTGAATCACCGCCAGAGTGAGTCCTCCGTTGGCCGGGGTGCTGAGAAATCCGTTTTCAACTTCATATTCGTACCCGGCGGTGACTCCGAATCCTCGGAACAAATACGTCGATTGCCCCGTGAAGCCGGCGCGATTGTATTGATAGAACGAGGGAAAAAACGGATCGAAGTTGAACTCGCGGAAATAAGTTTCGGCGCCGATCAACTGATCATGCCAGTGCGAGCCCGTTTCAAAATCCGCATGCAGGCCCGCGTCGAAATCATGCAAGGAAATAGTGTCGGTGAGATTCGCCGGCTCGAAAAGAGTCTGCCCGGGCGTGCCCGCTTGGCTGTCGTTATCGCGAAGGGCGAGGTTGATTCGCGCGGTATCGGAAATGCGCCAGCCGAAATTTCCCGAGAGCGTGCGATCGCGAAATGCGTCGTTGAGGCCCTGGCCCGCCGTCTGGAGATCGGAGACCCCGGCGGAATAGTCGAATCGGCCAAGCAGGCCGGAAAGCTCCGCGCCTCCGCGTCCGGTAGAGAAATTGCCGCCGTCCGCGAACGCCGTGAATTCCGGAATGCGTGTTGTGCCACGATGCGTGAAAATCTGGATGACTCCGTCCATCGCGTCCGAACCGTAGAGCGCGCTTTCCGCGCCGTGGACCACCTCGATTTTATCGATGTTGTCGAGCGTGAAATTGGAAAAATCGATGAGCCCGCCCGGAGTATTGGCCGGCACTCCGTCCACCAGCACTCTCGTATAATTCGAGTTGCCGCCGTCCAGGAACAGCGACGCTTGTCCGCCCTCGGGTCCTGTGCGCCCCAGGCTAAAGCCGGGCTGCGTCACCAGCAAATCGGGCAGCGAAGTTGCGACGCGCTGATCGATTTGTCCGCGCGTCAAAATGGTGAGCGGAGCGGGCGAAGAGTCGGCTTTGAGAGGCAGCGCTTGCGCGGTGACGACCACTTTCGAGGAAAGCGGCTCGAGCGCCAGACGAACCTGCAGCTCGCGCGATTCTCCTGCGGCAATTGTAATTTCCTGTTCGGCCGCCGCGAATGAATCTCGCGCAATCTTTACGCGGTAGCGCCCCGGCGCGAGCGTCAAACTAAATCGGCCGTCGCTCGCGGACACCCCGTGCGCCGGTGAACCGGCCGAAGGAATGGGTTCGGCGCTGACTTGAGCATCAGCAATCACCGATCCTTGCGGGTCTGTGACGACGCCGGAAATTTTAGCGGTTTGCGTTTGTGCCACGGTATCAGGCGCAATAAACAAGGCGGCCAAAAAAGCGGAAATACAAAAGGAAAGCAATACACGGACGGAGATACGCATGAGGAGCCTCCTCTCCCGGCTCGCGCGGGAGGTAAAGGTTGTCCGCGTGTCCGGGATCGTTTCCGGCTTTCGCGGTTGCGGACTCCGTCGGTCTCCTGGCTCGGCGGCATTGCGCCGCGCGGCCTTCCCGCCCCGGAATTCAGGGCAGTGGCTCGCGCGGAATTTCTCCCGCCTTACAGTCGCGCGGCGGCGACGGTTTTGCACCGTCTTCCCGGCACGGAGTCTGCGGCCATTGTGGCGGAGCGTTTTGAGTAGCACAGGCTTCAGCCTGTGGGGTTTTGTAATTGCAAGTATCAAACCCCGCAGGCTGAAGCCCGCGCCACCGAACCCTCCGAATTCAGCGGTTGGTGCATCTGTGCAAATAAGAAAAAAGCTACGTAATGTCCTCGCCGCGGCGCGCGCGCAAATTCACGCGCGGCCTCCCGGCGGGACCCAGCTCCACATCCAGCGGCGCGTCAAACACCTGCTCCAGTAATTCCTTTTGATACACGGCGGCGGGCGGGCCGACGCGCAGGCAGCGCCCATGCTGCAAGAGCACCACCTGGTCGGCGAACTCCGCGGCGAGTCCAAGCTCGTGCGTCACGACCACAACCGTATAGTGATTCTCCCGCGCGAGTTGGCGCAAGCGTTCGAGCAATTCCACCTGCGCGCCAATGTCCAGGTGCAGCGTGGGCTCGTCCAGCAGAATCAGCCGAGGCTGTTGCGCCAGCGCCCGCGCCAAAATCACGCGCTGTTTTTCGCCTCCGGACAGTTCCCCGATCGTGCGCTTCGACAAGTGTTCCGCTCCAACTTGCGCGAGGGCATTGCGGGCGATGTCGATGTCCTCGGGATTCGCAAATCGCAGCGCCCGCCCGTACGGAAAGCGGCCCTGCAGCACAAAATCTCCAGCCAGGGCTGGATAAACGATCGGGCTTTCCTGATGCACGACCGCAATGCGTTGCGCGCGCGTTCTCACGTCGAGCCTGCTGGTTTCTTCGCCGTCGAGTTCCACGCGCCCCGAAAGCGGCGCGATCGTTCCGGTGATCAACCGCAATAGCGTCGATTTGCCGCTGGCGTTGGGACCGAGAATCGCGACGATTTCTCGTTCACGCGCCTGGAAGCTGGTCGCGCCCAACGTGAACGTCGGGGCGGACTGCTCGCTCGGCGAGTAAGCGTAGCTTGCTTGTTCAACATTGAGCCGCACGGTTTGTTCGTGGTGCGGCCGGTCCTCGCGACCGCCGGCCGTTTGCGCGAAAGTATCGTGCGCGCTCATCTCAGCCCTCGCCGAAGTAAATAGATGAACACAGGCGCTCCGGCCATGGCCGTCATCGCGCCCACCGGCAATTCCGTGGGAGACACAATGGTGCGCGCAAGCGTATCCGCCAGTACGATGGCAATCGCGCCACATAGCGCCGAAGCCGGAATCAACAGCCTGTAATCCGACCCGAAGATCAGCCGCACGGCGTGTGGCACGAGCAAGCCGACGTAGCCGATCGCGCCGCTGGCGGAAACGGCCAGCGCCGTCAAAAGCGATGCAGAAACGTAAACGACGAGCTTCACGCGCGTCACTTCCACGCCAAGATGGATGGCTTCGCGCTCGCCCGTAAGAAGTAAATTCAAATCCGCGGACGTGCTGTAAATCGCGCCGATGCCCGCGATGAGGCCCACCGTGAAAATCCATTGCATCTCCGCCGACACCGGCGTGGACAGATCCCCCATCAGCCAGTAGGCCATGCCGCGAAGGTCGCGCCCGGTAAGGGTCGTCATCAGAAACAGGATGATCGCGGAAAAGAACGACGCGCAAATGATGCCGGCGAGCAAGAGCGTTGTGCTATCGAGCTGCCCCTCGCGCCGGCCCAGAAAATAAACGCCCGCGATGGTTGCGATGGCCCCAAGAAAAGCGCCCAGCGGCGTGATTAGCGCCAAACCCGGCGCGAGGATGAGCGCGAGGATCGAGCCCAGCGCCGCGCCGCTCGAAACACCCAGAACATAAGGATCCGCCAGCGGGTTGCGCAGCAACGCCTGGAAACTTGCTCCGGCAACCGAAAGCGCCGCGCCCACCAAAATCCCGAGCAGAATGCGCGGCAGGCGCAAATCAAAAACAATCAGGCGGTACTCGGTCGGCAATTCGTTGGCCCGGCCGATCGCAATCCGTCCGAGATCCAGGACGAGGTCGGTGACGGAGATGGGAACGGCGCCCAGTTTCAGAGCGAGCACCACGCACGCCAGCAGCAACACCGCGAGGCCGCCGCAAGTCCACAGCAATCGACGGAGTGTTAGCGGGCGCATGCGCAGGCCTCTTCGATCTTTGGAGCCAGTGGCGCACGCTTCAGCCTGCGGGGTTTGATACTTGCAAGGACTAAACTCCACAGGCTGAAGCGTGCGCCACTGGCGAATGCCTCCGGGTGAAGCGCGCGCGCGAGTTGCTCGATGGCGTCCATCATTCGCGGGGCGGGGCGATTGATGGCGTCGCTGACGACAACGATGTTGCCATTCTGAACCGCTGCAAGATTTTTCCAACCGGGACGCGTGCGCAATTCGTCGATGTCGCGGTGCGTGTCACCGGCGTGCGCGCTGGCGAAAACCAGAACTTCCGGCTGAAGCCGGACAATTTCTTCCATGCTCACATGCGGCCACTCGGCCTTCGTGTTCACGACGGAGCGGCCCCCCGCGCGCCGCAACGCGTCGGCAATAAATGAGTCGCGTCCAACCGAAATCAACGGATCGGTCCACACAACGAAAAGCACGCGCCGCGGCGTAGCGCCGGTGAGGCGGCGGTCCAGCGCGGCGAGGCGGCCGCGAAGATCTTCAGCGAGAGTGGCAGCCGATTTTTCCATTCCTAAAGCGTCGCCGAGATGTTCCACGGAGGCGATCATCTCCTCAACGGAATGTGGATCCCTCACGGAATACACCGGCAAGCCGATGCGATCCAGCGCGTTCACCGTTTCGCGCCGGTTAATCGACGTTGCCACAACCAGATCGGGCTTCAGCGCCACAACCTCTTCCAGGTTTGGATTCACGGGCCCGCCTACATGCGGTTTCTGCAAAGCCTCCGGCGGATAATCGCAAAAATCGGTGTCGCCCGCCAAATGATTTCCGTCGCCCAGCGCAAAAACTATTTCCGTAAGGTTCGGCGCAAGTGAAACGATGCGATTCACTTCTCGCGGAACCCGGACTCTCCGCCCGTCTTCGTCCGCGAGCTCGCGCCCGGTCAAAGGGGCCGTGTGCTCGGCGCCGGTTTGTCCCGCGATCGCCGCATCGCACAGAACCAGAAATAGCATCGCCACCGTTATGCAAAGCGCGGCGAAGCGGCGTTTCTCTTGTTCAGTTTCTAGAAGCTCTCTCATGAACGATCTTTGTGGGTCGCGGCTTCAGCCGCGACAACATAGTTTCCAGAAAATTGGACTTTAGCCCCTGTGCTGCTTTGGTTCTGAATCCCACTCTCATTCACAAGATGACCGCTCATTTCCATAGTGCGTACACGGCGGATTCAAGCGTCATCTTGCCAAATTGCGGCCAAAAAATAAAAAAAGCCTCGCGAGAAACACGAGGCGCACAAAGCCGCACCCTTTCTCGCGAAGAGTGCCGGCTACGGCGGCCCGGGAGGGTGTCCTGACTTACGGCGTTTCGCCGATCACAGTGGCGGGACCGTGGCCGATTCTCACGGCCTTCCCCGCATCCCAAACCTGCTAAATGTCGAATGGCAGTCTATGTTGCGTGATGGCGGGTGTCAACACTGGCCATCAGATCCTATAGGGACTTTCTCCACGAACGCTGCTCGACTACCATCAAGAGCACTAGAAGATCAGGTGCGCGAGAAATCGCGGGCGTCCGGCTCTTGCGTCCAGTGGACGTCGTCGATCCACCAGCGGCCGTCGGTGCGGATCAGCGTGAAGCGCGCGCGGTAATCTTTGTCGTCGGCGCCGTGGAGATAGATTTCCAGTGTGACGCCCGGACCGCTGATTGCCGGCGTGTCCGCGCGCACTACATCGGCGTGAAACATCCGCCAGTGCCTGACGAACAACTCGTACCAGGTGTCAAAGGAAACCTGCCCGCGGTAGCGGGGCGAAAACATGTCGTAGGCCGGGCGCAATTCGCCGCGATCGAGCGCGCGAAGCTGCGCGCGAACGATTTCCTGAGGGCCGGTGGCGAAGATACCGAATGGCGCGTCGACACGAACCAGGATCCACGACGTCAACATGAACGCGGCCAGCGAGAGCGAAAGGAGCAAAAACAAATTGTGGCGGAAACTGCGCCGTCGCGACGCCGCGTCTTCATAGGATGCAGGTGCTGTCCTTCCATCCCCGGGCGACTCGCTCGGAGAGACGGACGCCGCAGTCATTTCCGCGGACGGTATCGGCTCATGCCCGGCGCCGGGATCGACGCACTCTTCGGGGGGAATTGATTCAGGAATGTTTTGCGGATCGTCCATACGGATCTCCCGCGCGGCGGGGAGACGCGTTCAACGTACCTAACGATTCTTCCACTGTGGCTTGCGTTTTTCAAGCAGCGCGCGCAATCCTTCCTGAGAGTCCTCGAGGCGATACAGTTCGTTCAGGAAAATGCTCATCGAATTGCGCAGGGAGTCGCGCAGGGACATTCCCATTCCGGCGAGAACCGCTTTCTTGGCCATGCCCAACACGGCACCGGATTGCGCGGTGATCTTCACGATGAACTCGTTCACCGCGGCTTGCAGTTGCGCTTCCGGCACCAGGCGATTCACGAGGCCCAGGTCGCGAGCCCGTTCGGCGGAAATGGCTTCGCCTGTCAGGACGAGTTCGAGCGCTCGCTTCGGTCCAACGATGTGAGGGAACATCGTCGAAGCCAGCGGCGGAAACATTCCGATGGTGATTTCCGGCAGGGCAAACCGCGCGCGCGGCGTGGCCACCACCAAATCCCCGTAGGCCACGAGTTCCGCGCCGCCGCCGATCGCCGCGCCGTCCACGACCACAATCACAGGCTGCGGGGCTTCCACCATGGCGATGCAAGCGGAGTGAAAAGCGTCCAGCATCGAAAACGCGCGCTCGCCGGTGTATTCGCCGATATCCACGCCCGCGCAAAATACTTTTCCGGCGGCGTCCAGAACGATCAGCTTCACCGCGCCGTTTTCGGCAACCATCGCGATGCCTGCCGCGAGTTCGCGCAGCATCTGCTCATTCAATAAATTGTGTTCGGGGCGCTGCAGCGTGAGGCGCGCTACGGGACCTTCGATCTGGTGGCGGATAAATTCAAGCCCACGCGGCGCGTGTCGCGCGGAACGGGCGAGTACTTCCTCTGTCTGGACTTCGTCTGCCATTTTTGGCTCCGATTTATGCTAGCACGCCTGAGGTCGGCCAAAAGAAGAGCCGTGAGAGCCGCGAAGTTAAGAGTTAACAGCTTTCCCCGGAACGCCAATCTCCCGATTGGCGTTCCCGGGCTTCCACTATCGACTTCCCCCGATACACGAATCACGAGTCATGAACCGGCTCTCTTCATGTATCCTATCCGGCATGCATGACTTGGGATATTTTCGCGAACACCTCGGAGAATTTGAACAGATGGTAGCCAATCGCGGCGCCGTCATTGACTTCGACCGATTTCGCGCAATTGATCAAGAACGACGCGAGAGGATCACCGCAGCCGAACGGCTGAAGGCTGAGCGAAACAAAGCCAGTGAGGAAATTGCGCGACGCAAGAAAGCCGGCGAGGACGCCTCCGCATTACTGGGGGAAATGAAACGGGTCGCCGAGGAAATCAAGCTGGCTGACGAACGCATAGCAGAGCTAGATCAGTTGCTCGCTGACTTTATGTTGACCGTGCCTAACCGGCCGCACAGTTCCGTCCCGGTGGGACACTTCATCACCGACAATGTCGAGGTGCGCCGCTGGGGCGCGCCGCCAAAATTTGATTTCAAGCCGCGCCCGCATTGGGAAATCGCCGAGAGCGCCGGAATTCTCGACTTCCAGCGCGCGGCGAAAATGGCCGGAACGCGTTTTGCCGTCTACCGCGGCCTCGGAGCGCGTCTCGAACGCGCTCTGGCTGCGTTTTTTCTCGATACGCACGCGGCAAACGGATACACCGAAATTCTCCCGCCGTTCATCGTGAACACGGCGGCACTCACCGGCGTGGGCCAGTTGCCGAAATTCGCAGCCGACATGTTTCACCTCGAAGGCACGGACTTGTGGCTGACGCCGACAGCCGAAGTCGAGCTCACCAGCTTTTATCGCGACGAAACGCTCGACGCCGATCTCCTGCCGATCAAGCTTTGCGCCTGGACGGCGTGCTTCCGCTCCGAAGCAGGCGCGGCAGGAAAAGACACGCGCGGCCTCAAGCGCCAGCACCAATTCCAAAAAGTGGAAATGTTCAAATTCACGCGTCCGGACCAGAGCTACGACGAACTCGAATCCCTCGTCGCCAACGCCGAACAGGTTCTTCAGAAGCTCGGCCTGCACTGCCGTGTCGTGAGCCTCTGCACGGGCGACATGGGTTTCGCTTCTTCAAAAACGTACGACATCGAAGTTTGGCTTCCCTCTGCGAACGAGTTCATGGAAATTTCTTCCTGCTCCAACACCGAATCGTTCCAGGCGCGCCGCTCCGGCATCCGCTTCAAGCCCAAGGGCGGCAAAAGCGAATTCGTGCACACACTGAACGGCTCGGGCCTTGCCGTGGGGCGCACCTGGCTGGCTATCATGGAAAATTATCAGCAAGCTGACGGCTCTGTCGTGATCCCGGAAGTCCTGCGCCCTTATTTGGGAACCGATCGAATCCCGGCAAAGCCTTAAATCTACTCTCCATTTGTTTCCGGCACCTGGCCACCCTCGCAGCCGTCCTGCCGCCTCTTGCGGGAATTTGGGGCCTTCTCGAAAGCGGTGGCACAAACATTACCTTCCCTGGTCGCGGGATGCCAAATCTACATTAAGTGCATTAGTATGAATGACTTGCCATGATTCCCCCTATCAATCGCGTTAAGAGACGTGTTTCCAGAGCATCTACGCTCAAAATATCCGGGTTCTTTGGTTGACACCGCTTTTCCCGGTTGACTACACTCGGCTTATTGCGCGGTCATGAACCGTGCTTTAAGTAGGCGCAGTAAATCTTTCAAGGGGCTTCGGCCCGCCTGGTTCCTCGGAACGCATTCGGAGTGGGTGACCGGAGAACACGCGCGGCAGGCTGGGCCACGACGAGCCGCTGGGAAGCGTCGAGCGGGTGAATTTACAAGAGCGAATCGATCGTTGGGTGAGTCGAGGGCTAGCGCGGCTGATGGGCAAGCTGCTCGCGCGGGCTTTCGGAAGCGCAAGGCCGGCAGCCGTGCCTCATCCGACGGTGACTCGGTCCGCGATTCCTTTGCATCGCGATCCCTGGTGCGGCACGTACGTCTCACCTGAGATTTCATTTCCTTTGGAGCAAGCGGGCCAGGTGCTGCACTTCTGTTGTGGCGAGTGTCGCGCGCGGTACGAGCGCTCTTCTCAGCGCGCGGCAAGTGCGTAGTCGCAATCCTCAAGGAGAGAAACGTCCATGGCCACGGTCGTGAAACCGGTCCCTCAACCCATTCTTCCGAGGATGGCGCCGCGCGAAGACTTGAACCCATTTCGCATCGCGCAAATCCAGTTTGACATGGCGGCGGAATACTTGAAGCTCGATCCGGGCCTGCGCCAGATTCTGCGCACGCCGAAACGCGTGATGGAAGTTTCGGTCCCGGTGAAAATGGACAACGGCCAGACGAAAGTCTTCACCGGATTCCGCGTGCAGCACAACGTATCGCGCGGACCGGCGAAAGGCGGATTGCGCTATCACCCCAATGTCACGCTCGATGAAGTGAAAGCGCTGGCCGCGTGGATGACCTGGAAAACGGCGACGGTAAATCTCCCTTATGGCGGCGCCAAGGGCGGCGTCGTTTGCGATCCCAAGCGCATGTCCAAGGGCGAACTCGAGCGCATGACGCGCCGCTATGCTTCGGAAATTCAGCCGATCATCGGACCGGAAGTCGACATCCCCGCGCCGGACGTTTATACCGACGCGCAAACGATGGCCTGGATTATGGACACGTACGCCATGACGGTCGGGCATGCGGCTCCGGGCGTCGTGACCGGCAAACCGGTTTCGATTGGCGGCTCCGAAGGACGCACCGACGCGACCGGGCGCGGCGTCCTGTACGTAGTCGAGGAAGCCTGCAAGGTGAAAAAAATTAATTTGCGCGGCGCGACCGTCGCTATTCAAGGGTTTGGCAATGTCGGCTCAGCCGTAGCGCGACTCTTTGCGGAGAAAAAAGCGAAAATTGTCGCGATCAGCGATTCCCGCGGCGGCGTTCACAATCCGCGCGGCATCGATCCGCTGCGCGCCTTGCGGTACAAGGAGCGTTCCGGCACGGTCGTCGGAATGCCGGGCGCGTCCCGCATCTCCAACGACGAACTTCTGGCACTGAAGTGCGACATCCTGGTTCCCGCGGCGCTGGAAAATGTCATCACGCTGCACAACGCCGACCAGATCAAGGCGAAAATTGTCGCCGAGGCCGGCAATGGTCCCACCACGCCGCACGCGGATGAAATCCTCTCCCGCAAGGGCGTGTTCGTCGTGCCGGATATTCTCGCGAACGCCGGCGGCGTCACGGTCAGCTACTTCGAGTGGACCCAGGATTTGCAGGGATTTTTCTGGCAACTGCAGGAAGTGAATTCCAAGTTGGAATTCGTGATGCGGCGCGCATTTAACGACGTGCACGAAACCATGCGCAAGTTCCACGTTTATCCGCGCGCGGCCGCTTACATTCTGGCTGTCGGGCGCGTCGCCGACGCCACTTTGGTCCGCGGTTTATTCCCCTGAGACGAGTCATTCTTTTTTTGTCTCGTGTTTCGACAAACTGTTCTCCACTATCTACGCATTCCTGAAAATTTCTATTGCGCGTGGGCGGCCACGCGCGTACATTTCGAATTGCCGGCTCGCGCGACGCACTTGCGCAGCCGGTCCACTTTTCTGTGGGCGATTTTTGCAGCGGAGGGACTCGAAACATTGTCCAATCACCTGAATGTGGCTCCGCCGATCGTCCTGACGATCGCGGGTTTCGATCCATCCGCCGGCGCGGGTATTGCGGCAGACCTCAAGACCATCGCCGCGCACAATTGTTACGGCGTCGCGGCCATCACGGCGCTCACGGTGCAGTCCACGCAGGGCGTGAAATCCGTCCATGACACTCCCGCCTCGGAGCTGCGCGCACAATTGGACGCGCTCCTCGAAGACATCAAGATTGCCGCCGTGAAAATCGGAATGCTGGGCCATCGCGGGAACGCCGTTGTCGTTGGGGAATTTTTGGATCGCGCCGGCGTCGCGCACGTCGTTCTCGATCCGGTGATGAAATCCACTTCGGGCGAAACCGATTTGGTCGATGCCGGCGGAATCAAATATATCTCTGAAGAATTATTGAAGCGCGCAACGGTGGTAACGCCCAATATTGCCGAAGCCGAGGTTCTTTCCGGCATTCCGATCAAGGATCATGCTGCGATGGAAGCCGCGGCGCGCAAGATCGTCGAGCGCGGCGCGCGCGCCGTGGTCGTCAAGGGCGGCCACATGGAGAAAGCCATCGACGTTCTCTTTGACGGGATAGAAGTATTGCGGTTCGGCGGCGATCACCTCAAGAGCGAAAATACGCACGGCTCAGGATGCACGTTCGCGTCGGCGATTGCCGCGCAACTTGCCTGCGGCCGCCCCCTGCGAGAAGCCGTGCTGCTCGCCAAAGCCTATGTGACCAAAGCCATCGAAAAAGGTTACTCCATCGGAAAAGGTCCCGGCCCGCTCGATCATTTTTACCGCATCCACCAGGAACCCCCCACCCGCGGCGTCCACGAAGTCCCTCAACACGGCATGCACCCCGCCGCCGAACCCGGCGCCCACTAAAAAATCAAAAAGTACGAATCCACAAATGAACGCAGATAAACACTAATAAAAGCAAAAGAGCAGAAAATCAGTAGGCAAGCACTGACGCAATATCGCTTTTTCCCAACTTAATCTTCAATATTTCTTTTTCCTTATCAGTGTTTATCTGTGTTCATCTGTGGATTCCCTATCGTTGGTAGGCGATGCGGCCTGCGACAATGGCCGCCATGGGGGTGCCGCGAAATTCGCGGCCATCGAACGGCGAATTGCGCGACTTGCTGGCGGATTCTGCCGCACGGAATGTCCATTTGTGTTCGGTGGAAAAAATCGTCAGATCGCCCGGCGCATTTTCCGCGATGCGGCGCTCGATCCCCAGTACGCGCGCTGGCCCTGACGTGAACAATTCCACCAGGCGCATCAGCGAAAATTTCCCCGCGTGCACCAGCTCAAGTCCGAGGCCAATCGCCGTCTCAAAACCGGTCACGCCAAATGGCGCGCGGTCAAATTCCACGTCTTTGAGCGCTGCCTCGTGCGGCGCGTGGTCTGTGGCAATGGCGTCCACGGTGCCATCGGCAAGGCCAGCGATGAGAGCGTCGCGGTCCTCGCGCGAGGCCAGCGGCGGATTCATCTTGTAGCGCGTGTCATATTCGACGTCTTCGTCGGTGAGCGTGAAATGGTGCGGCGTCACTTCGCAGGTGACGGGTAAACCTTTCGCTTTGCCGGCGCGCACGAGTTCAAGAGAAGAGCGCGCCGAAAGATGCGCGATGTGCAGACGGCAACTGGTCAGCTCGCCCATTTGCACATCGCGAGCGACGGCGAGCGATTCGGTGGCGGCGGGCATTCCGCGCAGGCCCAAGCGGACGGATTGCTTTCCCTCGCGCATCACCGCGCCGGCAAACAGCGAGCTGTCCTCGCAGTGGTCGATCACCGGCAAATCCAGAGCGCGGCAATACTCCATCACCTGCCGCAAAAGTTTCGCCGTGGCGATGGGCCGGCCGTCGTCGGAAACCGCGACGATTCCGGCCTGCTTCATCGCGGCGATTTCCGCAAGCGCCTCGCCCTTGCTGCCGATCGACGCCGCGCCAATCGGCCACACGCGCACGGGCGACACTGCGGCGGCGCGTTCCAGGATCGAGCGGGTCACGGACGCGTTGTCGTTCACGGGCCGCGTATTCGGCATCGGGCATACAGCCGTAAATCCGCCGCGCGCGGCAGCGCGCGTGCCGCTTTCGATCGTCTCCGAAGATTCGCCGCCCGGCTCTCGCAGATGGCAGTGCAAATCGATAAAACCCGGCGCGACGATCAAATTTGTGGCATCGAAAATTTCCGCGCCCTTGGCGCGCGCCGCAAGCTGCCCTTGCGGCGCGACAGCAGCGATGCGATCCCCGTCGAGCAGGATGTCGCGCGGCGCATCCGTCCCGCTTGCGGGATCGAGAACACGCCCATTGCTAATCAGCAGCATGAGAAGAATCCCTTTCCGAAGAGGAGTCCGCGCCGATCATCAGAAACAGCAGGGCCATGCGCACGGCCAGACCGTTGGTCACTTGCTCGAGCACGCAGGATTGCGGCCCGTCGGCCACGGCGGGATCGATTTCCAGCCCGCGAACCATCGGCCCCGGATGCATAACGAGGGCATCCGGCTTCGCAATGCGCAGCCGCTCCGGAGTGAGCTGATATTGGAGAATATATTCATCGAGAGCCAATGCCGGTTCGTGAAGACGTTCTTGCTGAACACGCAATGTCATGACGACATCCGCGTCTTCGAGGGCTTCCGCAATGCGTGTAACGCGCCGGATCGCGGTGCCCGCGGGAACGAGGCACTCGAGTTCGCGCGGCAGCCACATGGCCGGCCCGCAGAGCGTGATGCGGCAGCCGAATTTCGAGAGCAGGTGAATGTTTGAGCGCGCGACCCGGCTGTGAAGGATGTCGCCGAGAATCGTGATGTTCAGCCGTTCGAGCGTGCCGCGCCGGTCGCGAATCGTGAGCGCGTCGAGCAGGGCCTGCGTGGGATGCTCGTGCGTGCCGTCGCCGGCATTGATCACCGGCAGGGCCAGATTCCGCGCCACAAAATCCGGCGCGCCCGAGGAGCTATGTCGCATTACGATACAATCCGGCTTCATGGCATCGAGTGTGCGGACGGTGTCGAGCAGCGATTCCCCTTTTTTCAAGCTCGACGATTCCGCCTGCAAATTCATCTGGTCCGCGCCGAGCCGCGCCGCCGCCGTGGCGAAGCTGATGCGCGTGCGCGTGGAGGGCTCGAAAAACGCCAGCGCCACGGTTTTCCCGCGCAGCGTCGCCAATTTTTTGAGCGGATGCCGCTGGATTTCCTGGAAGGGTTTGGATTGGTCCAGCAGAAATAAAATTTCTTCGGCGCTGAGCGGTTCAATCCCAAGCATGTGGCCGAAGCGAAATGGCACAACTATCCTCGAAATCTAGGCCAGGCGCATTGCAGCAGCAGCCGGCGTCAGGGAACGCGCTCGACAAGCATGACGCGCTCTTCCTGATCAATCTCATTCAAGCGCACTTCGATGATTTCGGCGTCGCTGGTTTGCACGCCGCGCCCGACGAACGTCGCCTCGATCGGCAATTCGCGATGCCCGCGTTCGATCAGCACGCACAAGCGCACGCGCTTGGGGCGCCCCAGATCGAAGAGCCCATTCATGGCCGCCCGAATCGTGCGTCCGGTGTACAGCACATCGTCCACGACGACCAGATCCTTGTCGTCCACCGGAAACGGAATGTCGCTCGATTGCAGAACCGGCTGCGCGGCAACTTTGGAAAGATCGTCGCGATAAAGAGTAATGTCCAGAATTCCCACCGGCACGTCCACTCCATCGATGCCGCGCATCGCCTGCGCGATCCGCTTAGCCAGTGGAACGCCGCGCCGGCGAATACCGATCAATGCCAGATTGGAAGTACCGCCGCTTTTTTCCACGATTTCATGGGCCAGACGCTGAACGGTGCGATCGATTTCCGTCGCCGTCATCAATTGCGTCTTTTCAACAATGCGCATTGGCCGAACATCCTAGCATAGAGCCGCCCGGTCTCGAAGCGCGCGTAGCGGGAACGACGCCGGATTTCCGCGCTTTTTCCACAAGCCTTCCACACTGGCGCGCGAACCCGCATGCTAGAATCCCGCGAGTGACAGTGCCAGCCGCGGTAGACCTTTCGGTGAACGTCGGCGCATTGCGCCTTACCAATCCCATTCTGGCCGCCAGCGGCACGTTCGGCTACGGCATCGAATTTGCGCACCTCGTGGATTTGAACCGTCTGGGCGGAATCGTCGTCAAGGGCCTTTCCCTCGAGCCAATGGCTGGCGCCCCATCGCCCCGCTTGTGCGAGACGCCCTCGGGGATGCTCAATGCCGTAGGCTTGCAGAATGTGGGAGTGCGCGCCTTTGTCGCAGAGAAGCTCCCGTCCCTGCGCCAGTACCGCACGGCGGTCATAGCGAACGTGTTCGGCTACACAGTGGAAGAGTATGTCGGAGTGATTCGGATCCTGGAGGATGCAGAAGGGCTGGCGGGCTACGAGCTCAACATCTCCTGCCCGAATACTGCGCATGGCGGAATCCAGTTTGGGAGCGACCCCCAGATGGTATCGGAAGTCGTATCTGCCGCCCGCCAGGCCGCCCGCCGCCCCCTATGGGTCAAGCTCTCGCCAAACGTCACAGATATCACGGTAATCGCCCGTGCGGCCCAGGAAGCCGGGGCAGATGCCCTGACGGTGGCAAACACCTACCAGGCCATGAGCATTGACATCCAGACCCGAAAATCGAGGCTGGGCCGGGCCACAGGCGGGTTATCAGGCCCAGCGATCAAGCCTATTACCCTCCGGCTGGTCCATGAGGCGAGCCGAGCGGTCAAAATACCGTTAATTGGCCTTGGAGGGATCGAGAAGGCTGACGACGTCTTGGAATATGTCATTGCCGGTGCCTCCGCCGTACAGGTCGGTACGGCCAATTTTTCTCAGCCTAACGCGTGTATAGACATCCTAGATCAGCTGGAAAAAACCTGTAGGAACTTTAACATCAATAGTATCAATAGTTTAATTGGATCGTTCCGGGCCGATTGTTGTTGAACCGCCTTGTTGTGCATGTTAGCATTGCTTGTGCCTATGACAGGGGGAAACAATGCGTAGGCGACTTTTCATGGTTTGGGCCGCCCTTCGATGGTTGCCGCTGATGTTCCTCGTGGCCCAAGGGTTGGAAGCTCCCCTTGTGGCCCATGTCAGCCAACCCCTAAAGCCCATCAGGACTTGGACCGCCAAGACCAGCTGGTACGGCGGCAAGTTTCAGGGCCGCAAGACCGCAAGCGGCGAAAAATACGACATGTATGCCTCAACTGGGGCCAGTCCGGACCTTCCCTTCGGGTCCCTGGTGCGCATCTCCAATCTCAAGACCCATGTCGCCGAGCTCGTCCGGATTAACGACCGCGGTCCATTTATCGATGATCGCGAACTGGATGTCTCCTACCTGGTTGCCTGTCGGCTGGGGATTCTAGATAAAGGCATTTCGCGCATGCGCGTCGAACTCCTGGAGGTGCCAAAACGTCCGTGAACGAGCGTGCCCGGCAGAAAGTAATCCTCGCGCTTGATTTTCCAACCCTAGATTCGGCCTTCCAATTAGCTCAGTCCCTCTCTAAATTTGTTGGCATCTTAAAGATAAATATACACTTATTCACTGCCGAAGGACCCTCCGCAGTTGCGAAATTGAGCAGCCTTGGGCCAGGGATATTCCTGGACCTGAAGTTCCACGACATTCCGAATACGGTCAAGGGCGCCGTAGCTAGCGCTGTGGCCCTGTCAAGGGTTCAACTGCTCGACCTACATGCCCTGGGGGGCTCGGAAATGATGCGCGCGGCTGCAAAGGCCAGGGATGAGGCAAAAGCCGCTGGCTTGCGTGTTCCTAAACTCCTGGCAATCACGATCCTGACGAGCATGGACAATGCAGCTCTGAGGGGTGTGGGGATCACAGGCCCGGCGTCCAAGCGAGTAGTGCAATTGGCGCGGCTCGCTCAGAAAGCTGGCATGGACGGTGTTGTAGCGTCCCCTCAAGAAATCCGGGGCATACGGCGCGCTTGCGGGAAGGATTTCCTGATCGTCGTTCCCGGTATACGTCCTGGGGACGGAGGCGGTACGGCTGGTGGACGGGAGCGCAAGACTGATGATCAAGCGCGCGTTGCTACCCCTGCGGAAGCAATACGTGCGGGGGCGGATTACCTGGTGATCGGCAGGCCGATCACTGGCGCTTCCGATCCGGAAGCGGCGGCGCGCGCAATCCTCGAAGAAATCACCTCGGCGCTCCCGTGAAATTGGGTTTCCCGTTTCAGGTCCGCCAAGTTCCAGCCGGATATCCCCAGCTCATGGTATTGAATTCTGACTAGCGGCAACGAGACCCGGAACGTGCTATAATTTCGCCATTGAGTCCTGCGTTGTACCCGTCAAATGGACGGAAAGCGACTCAAAAGGCAGGTACATTATGGGAGAGTTCAGCCCATTTCATTGGCTGATCGTGCTGGCCATCGTGGTGCTATTGTTTGGCGGCAAGAAAATTCCGGAAGTGATGCGCGGGTTGGGCGAAGGGATCCGGAGTTTCAAGGAAGGCATGCATGGCGCAGGGCAAGGGCCCGCGCAGTCGACACAAGTGTCACCTCCCGCCGCGCCAACTTCGACACCGGCAACCGAGGAAAAGAAGTAGTTCCTCAAACGTTTGATCGATTCAGGATTCGTGTGAAAGGGCGGTCCACGAGACCGCCCTTTTTGTTTGTCGATTACGCATCGTCTCGCCAGCCCAGTTCGCGCAGCAGCGCATACAATCTCGCCAGCGGCAGCCCCACGACGTTGAAATAGCAGCCCTCAATTTTTGGAATGTAGCGTCCGGCGATTCCTTGAATCGCGTATGCCCCCGCCTTGCCCAGCGGCTCGCTGGTCGCAACGTAGGCGTCGATTTCTTCCTGGTTGAGAGGAGCAAACGTCACGGCTGAATTTTCGATGGCCGCGCGCGTCGCATTCCCCGGTAATCGCAGAAGGAAGATTCCGGTAAGGACGTTGTGAGTGCGCCCGCCGAGCCGGGAGAGCATTTCGCGCGCGTGCGCGGCGTCGCGCGGCTTTCCTAGGATTTCGCCTTCGAGTTCCACTGTGGTGTCCGCGCCCACGATGATGCACTCGCGCACGGCGGCACCCAAATGCGCCGCAGCCGCGTGCGCTTTTGCTTCGGCGAGCCTCGCAACCATCGCTTGCGGTGTCTCGCCCGGAAGGGCCGCCTCGTCGATGTGCGTTGCGCAAATTTCAAACGCGATTCCCGCGGCGCGCAAGATTTCCGCGCGGCGCGGGGAGGAGGAGGCCAAAATGATCTTCATATTCGTAGTAGCATGATCCGGCATGTGGAACAGGCTTCAGCCTGTGGGGGTTAGTGCTTGCAAGGACCAAACCCCACAGTCCACCGCGGCGGACTGTGCCACAAAGTCACAGGACCACCGATTCGGTGTACTCGCCGAAAACGCGGCGCAAGGCATCGGAGATTTCGCCAACGGTGGCGTACGCATCGACGGCGGCGGCGATCGCGGGCATCAAATTTTCGCAGGTGCGCGCGCGCCGCTCGACTTCGGCGACGGCCGCGGTTGCGCGCGGGGAATCGCGTCGGGCGCGCAGCGCGCGGACGCGTTCGATCTGCGCGCGTTCGAGTTCCGGATCGACGCGCATGGTTGGAATGGGCGTTTCGTTTTCCGCGACGAATTGGTTCACGCCGACGATGATCTGCTCGCCGCGCTCGATCGCGCGCTGATAGTCGTACGAGGCTTTCTGGATTTCGCCCTGCACGTAGCCGGTCTCGATGCCCCGCAGCACGCCGCCGAGCGCGTCAATCCTCGCAATGTATTCCCTCGCGCGCGATTCGATTTCATCGGTCAACTTTTCAATGGCGTAGGAACCGCCGACCGGATCCGCCGTGTTCGCGACGCCTGTTTCGTGCGCGATGATCTGCTGCGTGCGCAAGGCGAGTAGCGCCGCGTCTTCGGTGGGGAGCGCGAGCGCCTCGTCCATCGCATTCGTGTGCAGGGACTGGCAGCCGCCGAGCACGGCCCCGAGCGCCTGAATCGCGACGCGCACAATGTTGTTCTCCGGCTGCTGCGCGGTGAGCGAGCTTCCGGCCGTCTGCACGTGAAAGCGAAGCATCATCGAATCGGGATTCTTCGCGCCGAAGCGATCGCGCATCAGATGCGCCCAGAGCCTGCGCGCGGCGCGGTACTTGGCAATTTCCTCGAGCAGATCGTTGTGCGCGTTGAAGAAAAACGAAAGCCGCGGCGCGAATTCATCCACGGCCAATCCCGCGGCGACCGCGGCATCGACGTAGGCGATCGCGTCGGCCAGCGCGAAGGCGACTTCCTGCGCCGCCGTCGAGCCCGCTTCCCGAATGTGATACCCGGAAATGGAGATCATGTTCCAGGCGGGGAGCTCCGTGCGGCACCACGCGAAGAGGTCGGTGACGATGCGCATCGACGGGCGCGGCGGATAGATGTACGTGCCGCGCGCGATGAATTCCTTCAAGATATCGTTCTGAACCGTTCCGGAAATTTTCCGCAGGTCCGCGCCCTGCTTCTTAGCGACAGCGGCGTAAAGCACGAGAAGAATCGCGGCAGTCGCGTTGATCGTCATGGACGTCGTTACGCGGTCCAGGGGAATGCGGTCGAAGAGCGCCTCCATGTCTTCCAGCGAATCGATGGCGACGCCGACTTTTCCCACTTCGCCGGCGGCGCGGGGATGGTCCGAATCGTGGCCAATCTGCGTCGGCAAATCGAATGCAACGGACAACCCCGTTTGCCCTTTTCCGAGCAAGTAGCGAAAGCGTTCGTTGGATTGAGCTGCCGTGCCAAATCCGGCGTATTGGCGCATGGTCCACAGACGCCTGCGGTACATCGTGGGGTAAATGCCGCGCGTGTAGGGAAATTCTCCGGGGACGCCGATCGTGGCTTCGATGTTTTGCCCGGCAAGGTCTTCCTGCGTGTAGACGGTTTTCAGGGGAATGCCGCCGAGCGTCGTGAAGCGCTCCTTTCGTTCGCCCGTTGCGGGCGCCTTTTCGGCCGTTTGATCGGGAGGTGGGGTCATCGGACACGCCGCGAGTCGCGGAAGGACAACACGCCAAAAAGAATCATCAGGAGCGAGTAGCCTGCGGTCATGCCCACGAGCCAACGGCCGGCTCCGCGGTGCCAGGCGCGCCACGCGGCCTGGAGCGCGGCCACGGCGAGGATGAAAAACACGGCTCCGGTGACCTCGTGAAACAGCTCGCGCGCGGCGCGCCAGAGGATGCGGAGAGAATGCCGCACCGCCGCGAAGAGTCCCATGGGTTGGGTGGCCACGATTGAATTCTAGTACAAAATGGCCGCTTGTTCAGCGTTGTTCGGTGGTCTCATGCTTTCGAGCTGTCCGCCACGATCGAATTTGAAGTTGCTGTTCGGGAGGTCCGACCTTCAGGTCGGACGATCAGCAACACAGGATCGCGGCCTTTAGGCCCTGAAGCTTCAGGGGCTAAAGCCCGCGAATTCGCAAGCCCGAACGTCGGGGCTGAAGCCCCGACCTCCTAAAATCAGAACTCCGACGCACTTTTCAAAATGGAACATTATGCAGTGTCCGGAGGCGTAGGCGGATTGAACACGCGCCGCCGCGACCGGGGACTTGTTTCCCGCGGCGCTGCGTCCTACAATTAAAAGCAGGGAAGTTTTGCAGAAGGGGGTATCGTGCAACTGGATGATCATCTGAAACAACTGCTGCGCGAGTTGGGACACGCCATCAACGATACGGTGTCGGAATCCGGGCGCATCTCGGAAGCGATTTCCGACGTGCGTTCCGCGGGATTCGATATTGTACTGAAGCTGGATGCGACGATCGGCCTGGCGCGACGCGATGGCGACGACACGAAAATTACCACGAACGACCGCCGGTTTCTCGAATCCCTGCACATTCAGGTCGACCAGGAAATTCTGAACGAAGATCGCGAGGCGCCAAAATTTGAAATGACGCCGCAGGATCTGCGTTTTCTGAAGTCGCTGAAAATTACGCTCGATGACGCGGAATAAAACTCGCTCGCTCCTGCTCGCTGCGGCGTTCGCGTTCTGCGGCGCGGCGCCGGCAAGCTCCGCGCCGGGCGCTGGCGCGCAGAACGCCCCCGGCCTCTCCCCTCAAGCACAGAAAATCATCAAGACGCACTTTGTGGTCATGCACATGATGTACCAGTCGCTCCAGGTGCGCGGCGTCGCCGACGCGCGCGAACTTCACACCTTCACCTATTCCCCCGCGATCCGCGACAAAATGCAAAACATTCTGAATGCGGGCGGCTACCAGTTCGGCGACAATGTAGTCGTTTGGTACAAGCCCGGCGAAAACATCGCTTACAAGATCAAGGGCAAACCCTCCAAACCGAAATGAGCCCCAAGGGCTCGCCATGATTCGCCTTCCCGCTGTCGCCGGCCGGTTTTATCCAGATGATCCGGAGCGCCTGCGCGCCGCGGTCGATTCTTTTCTTGCGGCGGGCGGCGAGGAAAATAAAATTCGCGCACGCGCCTGCCTCGTTCCCCACGCCGGATACATTTATTCGGGCAGCGTTGCCGGGGAAGTCTACCGGCGCATGGAAATTCCCGCGCGCGTGATCTTGCTCGGCCCCCGGCATTTTCCGCGCGGCGCTCCCCTTGCGATTCTTTCCGAAGGCGCCTGGCAGACTCCTCTCGGAATGGCGCCCATCGATTCGCCTCTGGCGAAAAACATTGTTCGCGCGTTTCCCCTGTTGCGCGAGGATGCCGTGGCGCATAGTTCGGAACATTCTCTCGAAGTCCAGCTTCCTTTCCTGCAGCGGCTCGCTCCTTCGTTCGCGTTTGTGCCCATCGTGATCGGCCCCGCGCAATGGGAATCACTCGACGCGCTGGGCCACGCGCTCGCCGGCGTGATTGCCGCGGAGCGCGAGCCGGCCCTGCTCATTGCCAGCTCGGACATGAACCACTACGAGAGCGATGCCGTCACCCGCGTGAAGGACCACAAGGCCATCGATCAAATTCTCGCTCTCGAGCCGCGCAAACTCTTCGACACGGTGCGCGATGAAAGAATTTCCATGTGCGGATACGCCGCCGCGGTTGCCGTGCTGATCGCCGCGCGAGAATTGGGAGCCACGCAGGCCGAGCTGGTCCGCTATGCGACTTCGGGAGAGGTGAATGGCGATATGCAGGAAGTCGTGGGCTATGCAGGGATTGTCATCTCGTGAGACACAAGGAACGTAAGTAGGACAGGCTACACAGCTTGCGGAAGACCCCAATTTTTGTCATTCCTCGGCGCGCTGCGCGCCGAGGAATCGCTCTGTTCCTGCGTTTAAACCAATGAGAGATTCCTCACTTCGTTCGGAATGACAAAATAAATTAATTTTTCCGCACCTTATTCATCCTGTCTGCTGTTTGCATGCCGAAACAAAAACCCACAGGCTGAAGCCTGTGCCACTATTGCTGCGCCGGCACAGCGGGGTGCGGTGCGGAACCAAGTTGTCCGGGCGTATTGCGGGGAGGCGAAGGTTGCGGCGGAGCGGGCGGTGGCGCCGTTGGACGAGGCGCCGCGCTGGGTGGGTTTTGAGGCGTAGCGGGTGCGCGCGCGGGCGTCTGAGTGCGCGGCGATCCGTTCGCCGCGGTAGCTCCATTCGTGGCCGGAACCGTCGGATAGGGCGGTGGCAAGTGGACGCGATTCGGAGGAACCTGCGGCGATTGGGCCGAAGGGATCATCACACGAGGAATCGCGCCGTTTGCTCCGATTTTAGGCATGGGACTCGCAAGGGGCACGGGCGCACGCATCCGGACGTCCGGTCCGCTTCCGTCGCGATTGATGAACGTATGAGTTCCGCGATCGAAGACGATGGACTGATTGCCATTCGCGGCGTTCGGCTCCTTCCGAACCGCGGAAGAAATTCCGGACGGCTGCTTGCCTGACGCAAGGCTCGAACTAAATTCCCGCGGCGGTTCCTTTAGCAAGGTGGCGCTTTGCAGTTCCTTGCCCGTCACAATTTCGTTGCCTTCGTTTCCATTTCGCGGGGACCGTACCGGCCGCGTGACGACGCCCGCCGAAAGATTTGCGGGCGCGCCGCTGCGATCGAGCGGACTCCTCGCCACCCATCCCACTTGATTGCCGACGTGCACCCAATTCACGCGCGCGGGCTCCCAGTGCCGCAGCCCCGCGGAACCTCCCGGCACCCAGACCCAGCCAAGCGTCGGCGACAGCAGCCAGGCTCCAAAGTGATAGGGCATCCAGCCCCAGGGCTCGTTGCTCACCCAGATCCATCCGAGACGTGGATCGAGATTCCAATTGCCATTGCCGTAGGGCATCCAGCTGAATCCCACACTGAAGGGACGCCAGGAAAGTCCGAAGGGCGGAATGTCTACCCAGTTGCCGTAGATCGCGAGGTCCGACAATCCGTAATAATTGGGAGTGTTGATGTAGGCGAGAGTGTTCTTGTTCCCCGAGCGGATGATTTCGCCTTGCTCGGTCACCCACTGGTCGAACGCATCTTCTTCGGGAAGACGCGCGATGTTGTTGAGGTCCTGAAAATCGCGTTCGTGGACCGCGACGCTTTGCCCTTTTGTCAGTGTCGTCGAAGCTTTTGCCGTGCTGATCGAAACAGTTCCAAGAAACACCTCGACAGCCGCGCCGTCATGAAAAGCATCGACGCGAAATTCGGCGCGCGCGGGAATCGCAACGTCGAATGTGGAAGCCAGAACGCGAAAAGAATCCATGCTGGTGAGATTGGCGTAGAAGGTTCCCGTACCTTGGGTGAGACTGAGTTCGGTCGCCCGGCCGCCATCGGCAAAGCCGAGCCGGGCGATTTTCAAAACGGAATTTTCGGCGAGATACGCAGTCGCGCCATTCTCAAATTCAATCTCGGCAAGCCCGCCCTGCGTTTCCAGGCTATCGCCTTCCTGCAGCGGCAAATTGACGGGCGCCTCTTCCCAGGCGTCACTTCCCGAATGAGAGACGAGGACCTGCCCCTCCGCGCGGCTCAGTCGAACGACCCGGACGGAATCGATATCTTGAGCTCTCGCCGCGGGCGTCTGGGACAGGCTTAGTCCCAGGAAGGCAACGAGAGCCGCCGGGTACCTCAACAGGGATTTCATAGGCTTCGAGTCGGACTTCTTTCTAGCTATTTAGATGCGCCGGCAAGGAATTGCGTCTCCTCCATTTTCTCAGGACATGATTCAAGTAGCACATCCACTCTTGGCTGTGCTACCAAAACCATCCTGGAATTCACTGAGGATCAGTGGTCGCGGGAGTTTCGAATGCGCTCCGCGAGGGCGCGGGCGCGCGAACGGGCGATTTCGACGAAGTGCGAATCCGCGGCGATTTGATCGAGGATCGGCAAGAGGCGTTCGGGCTCTGGCAGGAGACGGTGGTCCATGTCCGATTCAAATTGCATCAGGGCGTCGTTGACTCCGAGGCGGTCAAACTTGGCCTGGCGCTGGAGCAGGACGAGGTCTTGCTGCTGCCTGGCGAGTCCCTCGAAGATTTGCATGAGCTGATTGGCCGAGGCATTCAGCGTGTAATTGAACGAGGTCTCGTGCGCTTCCGCGCCGTTCTCGTAGCGGAAAGTTTTCTGGCCGAGATTGGCAATTTTCTTTTGGATGTCGAGGTTGGGGATCGCGAAATTTTTCAGCTCGGCGGCCAGGTCGAAGATTCGTTTCTGCACGGCGGGGCTGACTTCAAACGGCTCGGGATCGGCATCTTCGTCCAGCTGTCGGATGTCGAAAGTCGCTTTTCCCTGGTCGCCGATTTTGACTTCAATGAATTCAGGGGAACTGTTCTTGAAAACGCGGCGGTAGATAATCGTCGCGCCGCCAGGATTCGCGCCGGTCGCCGGCGCAAGAAACCAGGCGCAGGCGAGAAGGGCCAGGAATTGAAAATAAAAACGGTTTCGAGTCATCGTGACTATGAGATGCGCGAAGCGGCGCCGCGGCTGCGTGAACCGCGAAAGGAAGGCGCGCACTCAGGTTCCGCGGCGGGGCGCAGGGTCCCGGCGCCCAGCCGGGCGCGAAACTGTTCGGCCTGCACGTGGCAGAGCGCGACGGCAAGCGCGTCGGCGGCGTCGGCGGGCTCGGGCGTTTCGCTCATGCCCAGCAGCGCGCGCACCATCAGCTGCATTTGCTCCTTGGCCGCGTTTCCGTAGCCCGCCACGGAAGCTTTTATTTCGCGCGGCGAGTAGCTGCACACGGGGATGCCTTGTTGCGCCGCGGCCAGCAAAACCACGCCGCGAACTTCGGCCAGCCTCAGGGCTGTTTTCATATTGAGCGCGGTGAAAACCGATTCTACTGCGACGCCGTGCGGACGGAATTCCTCGATCAATGCGGCCAGCATGGCGTGAATTTCGCGGAGTCGTTCGGGAAAATGTTCGGGGCCTTTGCGCGTGGCGCGCAGGGCGCCGAAACGCAGCATGCGGCAGCGGCGGCCGTCGCTTTCAATCACGCCGTATCCGGTTGCGCCCGCCGCGGCGGGATCGACGCCCAGCACGCGGATCAAATTTTCATTCGTTCGAGAGGGGAGCGGCACGGGAATGAGTGTACGGCGGCGCGCCGCGCGCGGCCACAATTTTTTCGGAGGCGTGTGTTGGGAGTCGTGCAATCGCAGCGCGCAAAGCCTCTTGTAGCACAGGCATCCGCCGCGGCGGACCTGTGCGCGTTTTGCATCGTTGGGTCGGGTAGTCGCTCGCGCAGCCCACAAAAGCACACAGCCAAGAGTGGCTGTGCTACTTAAACCTATTGCGCGGCCATTACGGCTTGCATTTCTTTTTCGTCGATGTCGAAGTTGGCGGAAACTTTCTGGACGTCATCGTGCTCTTCGAGCGCTTCGACCAGCCGGATCATCTGCGCGGCCTGGTTGCCGGTAAGCTTCACGTAATTTTGCGGCACCCAGCCGATTTCGGCGGATTCCGGAGTGATGCCGTCCTTGACCAGGGCTTCGCGAACCGGCTCGAAACTTTCCGGTGGAGTCAGCACCTCCCAGGCCTCGCCGTCGTCGCGCAAATCTTCCGCGCCGGCATCGAGAACGAGGGAGAGCATCTTGTCTTCGTTGGCTTTTTCCTTGGACACGACGATGTCGCCCTTGCGATGGAACATCCAGCCTACGGCGCCGTTTTCGGCCATGTTTCCGCCGTGCTTGCTCATCAAGTGGCGAATCTCGCTGACGACGCGGTTGCGGTTGGTGGTGACCACTTCGATGATCATGCCCACGCCGCCGGGGCCGTAGCCCTCAAAATTCACTTCGTCGTATTGCTCGCCTTCGAGCGTTCCCATGCCGCGTTGCAGGGCGCGCTCGATGTTGTCGTTGGGCATGTTTTCATTTTTGGCGGCCAGGATCGCGGTGCGCAGGCGCGGGTTGGAATCCGGATCGCCGCCGCCCACTCGCGCGGCAATGGTAATTTCGCGAATCAGTTTCGTGAAAATGCGGCCGCGCTTGGCGTCGGTAGCCGCTTTTTTATGCTTGATTGTGGCCCACTTCGAATGCCCAGACATGATAATCGCCTCTTGGGAAACAAGTTGGGGGACGAATCCCTGCTTATTGCCACGACAGTTTAGCATAGCGCTCTACGAATCGGAACAGCGAGGGGAATTTGCTCGCAAGCTGATCGGCCGGCCTGCTATTGGGGCTTCGTTGGTTTCGTCTTTTGCTTTGAAGGGCTTGCCGGACTATAGGCCCCGCTATTCTTTATAAAATCTTCGTTGTAGTCGCCATTGTCCGCGCAAATGAATTCCTTGATGTTCCAGGTGGGTTCCAGCTTGTAGTTTCGATATCCCGACCAAGTCTTCGTATAGGCCTTCGGATCGTCGATCGTAATGGTGATCTCCATGGCGTCATGGTTGGGACGTCGGATGCGCTCGATGACGTGAAGTTGGTCGGAATGCGGAAGACCTCCGCGATCGATCCAAGTTTTCTCGTTCAGGCCGACCGTGTCGATGACGAAAGTATCTCCCTCGTACCAGCCAATCGAATCCCCCATCCAGGTAAGCTCCGGGTCCTTGGGATGCTGGCGCCCGTCGGTGAAAATTTGGCGGATATGGTGATCGAACTCGAAATATTCCAGCACGCGTCCGGGAGTCTGAATCATCTCCAGCGCGAACGGCTGAATATAAATTCGTGGCACGCCGGGAGGAAGGCACCCAACGTCCTTGCCGGTTGTCGGATTCACGTAGTCGGTGGAGTCCGCGAACGACCTGGGTCCGTAGGACGGTTTCACGGCCAGGTACCGCTGCTTTCCCCACGGAGTCATGGGGGGAATGTCCGGGGTAAAAGAATAGGTAGCCCACTTGAGGCCGGGCATGTTCGCTTCCCAAACTCCGGAAAGATCTACCGAGGGAGTTGTAGAGCGGGCCGTTGCTGCTCCCGACTTCTCGGCAGTCTGAGCGCGTAGTGCGACAGAGAATACGAAAACCGCTCCGAGCACCAAACCTAAATTCATTAAGTTATATTTATTGCGCATTTTGAAAAACTTCTCCGGCAGAACGAATCCTCGTCACCAAGGCGGCGCGGAACAACAGAAGAAGAAAACCATCCATCTTCCGCGGCGACCAAACCGAAGCGTAGGGCGGGCCCGGCGATCTACTGGTATGGCCAAACCTTGCCTTGCGGATCCGTCACCGAACATTCCGAGCATTGCAACTCCAACACACGCGCGCCGTTTCTGGCGCGATGGCCCGCAACAGTGACCTGGTCTCCCACCTTCAATGTATTCTTGTCCCAGCCGCTCCGGCTCAGATGGTTGTTGCTGCTCTCCTCCGCGATCCAATGCTCGATTTCGCCTTTGCTGCCTGTCACGTCGATATAGATTAGGGCGTGGGGATTCATGAACTCGAATTTCGTCACGGTTCCCTTCACCGTGGTCACGTTGACCATGTCAAAGGCCGCCGTCCCGTGATGCGCCAACGCCGGGGCTGAAACCGTGAGAAGGACGCTGGCCAGAGCGATGAGAGTTACTCGTCTGTTTTTCATGAGCCACCTCCAGTTTAGAGGCACTTGACGCTTTTCTGCCGACGCTGAGATCGGAGCATTACGGTTTTGGCACCGCGGCGGGCGCGGATAGAATCTCCGTGTCCCAGCTCTCCATCATCTGCCAGATTCCTTCATGGTCGACGTGCCAGATTCGAGTGCTCAGCTCGGGTTTGCCGATGTACGGTTTGTTCCGCGAGATGATTACGACCGAGTCCCCAAAGTGAAAGAACTTCGCCGGCGGCACTGCTGCCAACTGCGACTCGCACAATTCCCCGGCGACCCATCGGGGTCTGCACAAAGTGACTCGAGCGGAGCCGGGCTTGCTGATTGTGGCGATGCGATCCGCCTTGGTGATCGGATTCGTAGCGCCCGAAGTGGCCATCAAGTACTCGTCGGGAAAATGGGGAGTCCAGGCTTTCACGTCGTGGTCGGTGAGCGCCAATTCCAACCCCGCCCAGGAAGCGCGGATCCCCTTCTCCGCGTCGTCCTTCGGCGGGTACGGCACATCTTTGCAAGGGACGTTGCAATCGTTTGCGCTCAGCGCGCTGGCTCCCGCATGCTCGGCGAGGGCGACCTCGTGGTAGTGGAGAATCCGCCAGCCCGCAGGACGTTTCACCCATACGCGCAGAACTTGCATTTTACCGCGACCGACCCGCACCTCTCCCACTTGGCCGTATGTGTACTCCGTCACCTGCAAGCCGTTCTCATCGCCGAGCGGGGGCTTGGGCAGGCCGCTCAGGACCTTCGCCCGGCTCAAGGTTTCACCAGCCGAGTTCGTCCACATGAAATCCGCGTCGAGAAATTTATCGGCCTTTGCTTTGTCCGCCTTTCCGAGGGCCGCGACCAAAGCGTGGTCTGCTTGCAGGACGCTCGGATCATCCTTGCTATCGGCAGCAGCAATCGGGCGAACCCCGAGGGAAACCGCCATCCCGGCGCACACAATTCCGGTGACGAACGCGTTCGTGATGAAACGTCTCATAGTGCTTTCCATTTGGCAGGGATCTCCCGTTTGATTCTCCGTTGGGCCGCAATATACACGCAACAGCTCGCGCGCGACAATATTAATCAATAATCTGCTCTCGCACACGTGATTCCCAAGAAGCACCTTCCACTTGCCGAGAATCCAGTTCTCAGGACTTGGCCCACGTGAGACTGGTTGCGGGGTACTGTCAACCGAGAAGGGCGATGATCCCTCTATGCGTGCCTTATCAGGAGGAACAGCCCGGCTGCGGCGAGAATGATTCCAATTCCAAGATACAGAAGTTCCACTCCGTCTTGTCCCATACGTTTCCAAAAATTGGAAATAAGCGGAGACCTTGAATGCACCCGTCGAAAAAGCTGTCGCCCGACCCTCCGATGTAGAAGGACATTCATGGCTCCAGCCGCAATTAGACATGCCCCAAAAAATCTGTTTGATTGCGGTTCCGACGGAATCACCACAAGCAGTCCAATCACCCCGCCGAGGATCAGCATAAGCAAGACGACCGCACCTCGTTTGCTTTCGACAGCGGCAATCTCTGGCATCGGAGTTTCTATCCTCACTGCCTATTCTCCGCCACGAACTATTGAACGTAAACCCACCGCCACAATTCTGATCCCTGTCAATAACCGTCTACCTCCTGATAAGTTCTCTCCAGAAACTCCTTCGGCGTTTAGGCGGCAGGTGCGGGAGCTTGGAGGAGTTGGAATCCCAGCTTGGCGGCTTTCTGTTTGAGATGTCGGATGTCTCGGATACGCTGTTGAACTTCGTAGAACTGTGCTCCGTGGTCCACATATTTGGTCCCGTAACGGAGCATGCGATAGACCAAGCGGGCTAGCTTCGCGGCCATGGCCTTGATCGCGACAGGGGTGTCCAGCCGGGCTCGGAATCGACGGAACTGCGCTCCGAGATAGCTCTGGCTGGTTCGCAGGCTGCTGGCCGCTAGCTTCAGAGCGACAGTGATCCGATTGGTGGTTGGCAGCCGGCCTTTTCCAATGATTCTGTCTCCGCTGATGCGATTGTCTGGAGATAGCCGCAACCAGGAAACAAAATGGTGCTCGTCCTTCCATTTGGTCATGTCCCATCCCGCCTCGCTGAGGATCGTCGCCGCGGTCATGACGTTGATGCCGTCGATCTTGGTTAGGTCTGTGCCTGTCATGCGAAACAATTGCTGGCGCAAGTTGAACTGCGGCTTATTTCCTTTCTTTTTCTGCAGCCGATCCTTGCGCTTCTCTTCCGGCAGGGGGGCTCCTTGGCTCCGATCCTCCATCTGCTGAAGATACTGCTCGAGCTGGCGATCACACTCGGCCATCTGCTTCTGGCAGAACTCGTAACCCGCCTGTTCCTGCTGGAGCACAAACAACAGATCCTCTTGCCAGTTCCCCTCCAAACTACGCGCGATCTCCTTCTCGCTTGCCTTCACCCGTGGATCGCGAAACGCCGCTAGCTTCTGCGGATTGCGTTCGCCCGCCAGAATGGACTTAATGATCGCTTGTCCGGTCACCCCGCTCACATCGCTCAAGACATTGGCCAACTGCATATTCATCTGCGTGAGGGTCTTCTGCATCCGTTGAATGTGCCGACCCGCGCTCTCCACCAAATCCTTGCGCTGCCGCCAGTACGTCCGCATCGTGCGGATTTCCTGCGACGGCCGGAACGAATTCCGCAAGAGCCCGTAGGTGTGCAATTTCATCAGCCATTGGCTCTCCTGCACATCACTTTTGCGCCCCGGCAGGTTCTTCGTCTCCCGTGCGTTCACTAGGTACACTTCCAACTCTGCCTGCTCGAGAACGTCGTACACTGCGATCCAGTACACACCCGTTGATTGCATGGCCACGGTCCGAATTCCGCATTGCTTCAGCCAAACGGCCATGGTTCTCAGCTCAGCTGTTGTGCACCCGAAGTGCCGTACTGATTGGTTGTCTCGGTCTGGCGGCACCGCCACGTAGTGGGATTCGTTGCCGATGTCAACGCCAGCGGCATCGGGATGTACGAGCTGTAAACTGAGGTCTGCGTTTTGGATCTTGCGTTCCATGTCCCGCCGTTGCTTGCGGTTCATCTGGTGCCAATGGGGTTGCGTAGACTGGCCGGTAGCTTTTGGGACTGGCTCCTTTGGCTTGGCTTTCATGGGAACCTCTCCGTGTTCAATTCAACATGGCTCGGCCCGGTTGACGAAAACTGCTCAATCTCTCCATCGGGGTCAGGCCATTCTCCTTTCCAGGACAAGGCCCGCCACCATCCACACAATCGCCGCTACCGGAGCCATGCTATAAATCGGGCAGAAACGCTCCATAGAAAAATCGGCCTTAGCTGCCGAGCAATGTTGTGCCTCAGATACTACGCCTAAACTGCACCAGGTTAGTTCACGGTCACCGATATCTCTGCAGGAGTTTCTGGCTCATATAACCACCCCGCAGGGGCGGCCAACGCTATAAAGGTAGAAGTCAAGAAAAAACACTCCTGCATCGGCCGGAATTTTTCTTGCTTCGCAGCCCACTGGATGGAGCAGGATTGGTTCAGACCGCCCGCACCAGGTGCTCGGTTGCTGGACAGTATCGTCCAGCGGTTAGGATTTTCTCTACCAGCGGTTTTCATCACTTCTTCGCGACGAAGCCTGTCAGTTCCGAAACCCACAAAGCAGAACGTGGTCAAATTTGGCAACCATAGTTCTATTGGGGACTCGTTGGCCCATAGCTTTTTCTGGTTATCCGAGAGGCTGCGACCTGAAAGCTGTTGAAGTGACTGTCCGGCGAAATAGATCTCGACCGGACCTCATCTCCCATGATGAGTACTCTAGGAGCTCTGGCAGGAAGGCAACGACCTGTCTAAAGCGCTCTGACAACGTATCCCGCGATCGAAAGATCGGCATCGGAACCGCGAGGCGACGGTGCATCTGCCAGCATCAAGGCGGTGAGGGCCCAGGGTTGATAGCACGGTGAGAATATGCAAATTCTCGTAAGCGTCGTCAATAACAGGAAGCCGAAGATGCTTATAGGCTTCTCTTACAGTGGGCACGGAGGTTCCTCTCTCCTCCGTCATGGGCGAACAACACTGTCGGCGTACAGAGAACACCTACTCTATCGTGTCACTCCAACGGAACAGGATAAGCCCGTACCGCTCCCCGCAAGGGGAAGTGAAGCCGCAAGGCCGATCGACGGCGATGCGGGTAGGAGATGAGAGAGAAAGCGAATGCCGCCCTGTAATGGAGCGGATATCGGTTGAGTCCCCAACACGGACAACATTACCGAACGCGAAAGCGAGCTGACTTCTCTTTGGTCCTTTACACGAGAGAACTTGACTAATCGGCTTAGGAGGCAATGCAGATGACGACAGTGCGAGCTGTCGGTGCGGTCTCAAGCGAAGCGGCGGAATGGTATGCCATTGATTGGCAAACCATCCATCGCAACGTTCGCCGACTCCAAGTGCGTATCGTGCAGGCGACGAAGGAAGGCAGGTGGGGCAAGGTGCGAGCCTTGCAACGACTGCTGACCCACTCGTATAGCGGCAAAGTTCACGCCGTTCGACGAGTGACGGAGAATACTGGCAAGAAAACCCCTGGTGTGGACGGAGAAATCTGGGACACACCGGAGAAGAAGATAAAGGCAGTGCATGAACTAAAGCATAGGGGCTATCAACCTCGGCCTCTTCGACGTGTCTACATCCCGAAATCAGACGGCAAAACGATGCGCCCGCTCGGAATTCCCACAATGATTGATCGAGGGCAGCAAGCACTACATTTGCTGGCCCTGGACCCCGTTGTGGAAACCAAAGCTGATCGAAACTCTTATGGGTTTCGTCAACAGCGGTCCTGCGCCGATGCGATCGACCAGTGTTTCAACGCACTGGGACACGCAAGCACGCAGTGGATCCTTGAGGGAGACATCAAAAGCTGTTTCGATAAAATCAGCCAAGATTGGCTCTTACACCACGTTCCTATGGATAGAGCCATTCTAAGAAAATGGCTGACATCGGGCTATATGGAAAAGCACGTCCTTCACGAAACGACGGACGGGACTCCCCAGGGTGGAATTATCTCCCCCGTGCTCGCTAACTGCGCGCTCGACGGACTTGAACGACTCCTGAAGGGAAAATACCCAACGGGAACACGCCTCAAGTCTCTGGGAGGTAAGTATCCCTCTGTAAATCTCATCCGTTATGCGGATGATTTCGTCATCACCGGTAAATCGAAAGAATTACTGGAGGAAGGAGTCAAACCTCTCGTTGAGCAGTTTCTGCACGAACGAGGGCTTGAACTCTCCCCTACGAAGACGCTCATCACGCAGGTGACGAATGGCTTCGATTTCCTCGGACAAAACGTGCGCAGATACCCCAATGGGAAACTGCTCATCAAGCCATCCAAGAAAAACATCAAGACCCTCCTGGATGGAATCCGAAGAACGATTAAAGCCACGCTTGGAATGTCTGCCGCCGATCTGATTAAGGAACTCAACCCCAAAATAAGGGGTTGGGCAAATTATCATCGGCACGCGGCGAGCAAACGCACGTTCCATCGCGTTGATCGCGCAATCTTCTATTGTCTGTGGCAGTGGGCCCGAAGAAGACACCCGAATAAAGACCCACGCTGGCTCAAACGGAAATATTTTGAGCGGCATCGGGGCCGTGACTGGTGCTTCTTCGGGGAAACATGTGATGAGCAGGGGCAACCAACTAAGGTGCGGTTGCTGCTCGCGAGTCGCATCCCCATTAAACGACACGTCAAGGTCAGAAGCGAGGCTAACCCGTACGATCCCGCGTATGAAACCTACTTTGAGAAACGCGAAGGAGATCACATGCTGGACACGTTTCGGGGTACTCATACACTTCGCTATCTCTGGCATGAACAACACGGACTCTGCCCTGTGTGCAATACGAAAATCACCCGCGTCACGGGCTGGCGCCTTCACCATTGCGTCCCCCGGGTGCTGGGTGGTTCCAACAGTGCCGAGAACCGCGTTCTACTTCATCCGGAGTGCCACGACAGGGCTCATCGCCAGAATCTTCAGGTATCGAAACCGCGTCTCCCCGAAAGAGGCGTTCGAAGGGCTTGAGCTGTGTGAGGGGAAACTCTCACGCACAGTTCTTAGAGGGCTGGACGGGAGCAATCCCGTCCGGCTACTCGGTGCCTAGGGTCCTCTAGGAGACTGAGTGCCCGAAGCACGCAGCGCCTAACTTATCAGCTGAGACTCGCTCTCGAACCAGAGTGTCTCGAGAACCCGACGGCCACCGCCAGAGAAATTCCCAGAGATGAAGCGGACTCGGTTAGAAACACTCAAGCTGTTTGTGGTTTCAGATGTTGGGCGTCGAAGCTCGCTCCTCTCTTCCACACGATCAACACGATGGTGGCAATCTTCCTGGCCAAGGTCAGACGCGCCATCTCCGGCCGGATGCCCTTGGTCAGCAAAGCGGTGTAGAACTCTTGAAACGGACCGGGTTTGCTGGAGGCCACAATCGCCGCGCCCTTAAACAGATTCTTCAGATCGTGATTGCAGTTACGGTTCAGTCCGCGAATGGAGCCCGGTTTCTTCACTCGTTGCAGCTGTCCGTCGACACTACGGTGATCGGCGCTGCTTTGTGTCTCGATGCCAAATCCGCTGTACGTCCATAGCTGCCGCTTGGTGCGGAAACGGTGCGGGGTCTGCAGAATGCCCAGCAACACGGCCGCCCGGATCGGGCCAATCGACGGGATCTGGCAGAGCCGTTTCCAGGCCGGGTGTTTCTTACTCTCGGCGAGCAGATCCCGCCGCACTTGCTGACGCAATACTCTCAGTGCATCCAATTGTTGGTAGTAAAACTCGGCCCGCCGGCGCACTCCTGGCTCGGTGATTTTCGCCAGCCACTCCGCGCGATGCCGCGGCGCATAGACCTGCTTGCCGGTACAAGGAATGGCCCAACTGCGATAGATCGCCTTCACCCGCGACATGACCCGTCCGAGATCTTTGGTAATGGTGAGATAACTGCGCACCAGTTCCTTCAGACTTCGTAAGCCGTGTTCGCCGTGATAGACGGGGTTGAGATGATTGAGGCGCAGCAGCTCGGCCAGCCGACGCGCGTCGATCTTGTCGCTCTGGTTGCCTTCTCTCATGGAGGCATTCTTTCGCGGATCGCACACCACCAATTCCGTCACGTGCGGCTTCAGCAAGTCGTACAACCAGGCGGCCCAGGTTCCTTCTTCAAACGTGACGTGCAGGTCTCCGCGCAGCCCATCGACAAACTGCAGAATCATGCTGGCTTTCGTCTCGATCACGCATTCCATCACGATCTTTCCCGCCTCATTCCTCACCGCAATCGAAATGCTTTCCTTGTGTACATCCATTCCAATATACTTTTTGTCGTTCAACACGAGGGTGCTCCTTTCCGTAGGCGTTGATGCGAACGATCAAAACCTACTTCAAAGGGGCGCCCTTTTATATTGCGTCTCAGAATGTGGCCCACTATCCGAATGTTCAGCAGTTCCCGCGAGCAACTCTTTCCTAGATCACGCCCATGGCACGTGAAAGTTGTTCCGCTTCCTCGATCAAGGCGCCCAGGCTCACGCTGATGCCGTCCTTCCAGAAGGCCTCGTTCCGCGCGTCCAGGCCGAACGGCGCGAGAAGTTCCACCACGTCTTTAGTGGCTCCGGAGCGCAGCAAGTCCAGGTAGAGTGGCTCAAACTTCGCTCCGAGGCGCTGGCGCTGCGCGAAGAGGCTTTGCGTCAGGAGTTCACCGAAGGCGTAGCCGTAGACGTAAAACGGGCTGTGAAAGTGCGGGATGTACGCCCACAGGTGCTCGGAGTTTTCGTAAGTAAAAATTTCGCCTTCCTTGCCGTAGAGTTCCTGCGCCGTCTTCAGCCAGATCGCGTCCAATTCCTCGACGGAACGTTTCTTCGGTTCCGACCACACCGAGTAGGACTCGTCCATGCCGTGGAGGCGCCGCTCGAAGTTTGAGAAGCCGATCTGGCGAACCACGGTGTTGATGGTGCTGTCGATCTTGGCCATGATCAGCGCCAGAAGCGAGCTCTTGTCTCCCGAACGAATGAGGCGATCCTTCAGGAAAGTAAACGTGGTCATTTCGCCGAACACGGACGCCGTTTCGCAATAGGCAATCGGGGCGTGGAACATCAAGGGACCTTGCGCCTCTCCGGCGAGGATGCCGTGCACGCCGTGTCCGAGTTCGTGCGCGAGCGTCATCACGTCCCGGTTGGAGCCCAGGTAATTTAAAAGCGTGAAGGAGACGGCCTGCCCGCCGGGCAGAACATGGGAGGAATTGAAGGCGCCGCTCCGTTTTTCTTTGACCACGGGCACATCGATGCGCCGGTCGGTAAAAAACGTCTTCACGAGCGCCGTCAGAGTCGGGCTGAAACTTTGGTAAGAAGTCTTCACAATGTCCGCGGCCTCGCCAAACGGGATATTGGTCGTATCGGCAAACGGCATGGGGGCGTTGCGGTCGCTCCAACGAAGAATGGCGAGCCCCAAATGGCGCGCCTTCAATTTGTAATAGCGCCGCGACAAAGAACCGCCCAGGGTCGTGACGGCATTGTGGAGAACGTTGACGACCGAATCTGGAATTCGATTGGCCTTGTTGCGCAGATCCATGGGGTGCGCATAGCCGCGCTCCTTGTCTTCCACCGCTTTCAAACCAGCGACCATGTAGAGCGTCTGAGCGGCATATTTCGCGAACGGGCCGGCCAAGCCGCTATTCACGCATTGCAAGGCTTCGGCCCGCTCGTCGGAATCCTTGGATTCGGCGATCAGGTGCATCATTTCCGTGAGGTTTTTCGTCCCGCCGCGGAATTCAAAATTGAGATCGGCTTCCACCTCGTCAAAAAAATCGCTCCAGGAGCTGGAGTCAAACGGCGAACGCTTCACCAGGGCGGACTCGACAGGCTCGGTCAAAAAGTGCGGCTTGAAAGTGCGTATGTGTTCGATCCACGGGCGGTGCTTGGAAACGACAGGATCGCTTGCGTAAAATTTCTTGAGCGTGTCATCGCCGAGCTGGACAAGTTCCAATTCAAAGAAGGTGAGGTGCTCTCCCCGGATCGCGCTCAATTCACGCTGAAAGGCGGCGTGCTTGGCCTTGATCGACGCGTTGGTCAGGTCCGTGCTCTCCCGCAAAAAAAGGTAGGAGTTAATTTTGCCGCTGAGCATCTCGATTTCCGAATAGTCCCTGATCGCCCCGCCCAGCAGTTCCGCCAGCTTGCCCTTGTACGTCAGGGAGAAATGCTTGGCCATGGCCGTGAGCTCCCCGAGGTCGGAATCCAGGCGCGGGTCGGCGATATCCGCGTACAGGAGGCTGAGGTCCCAGCGGATTAGGTCTGTGCCTTCGATTGTGTTTGCCATAATGAAACTGAGTCTCCAGATCAGTTCAGTTTTGGGCCGCTCGGCGGCTATTTCTGCCGGGGTGCGCGGGTGCGGTAAGGTACTAAGGCGCACGATGCCCGGGATATTGTACCCCGGCATAACCAACGAAACGGCCTATTAGGCCCTCTAAAGGGAACTAGCATTGGCCGGGCGGACAGATGGCTGATTCGGCGCACGTTCCGCCGAGGAAGTGGATTTTTGGCATGCGCGGTGCTTACAATCATAGACTCGGGGTATGCCCCCTACCATGCTTACGCTGACCGCATGCGGAGAACACGGTTGCAAGGGAAAGGTGCCGGCGTCGCTCGAACCGGTCCACCTCTGCGTGCTTCATTTCACTCTGAAAGTCGAAAACGACTGCGCCCAGATGCGCCGGGAAACCGTCTACGGGAAGACCCCTCACGCGCGCCAGGTCGAAATCATTCATTACATCGGCGAGCATGGGGAAATGCTGGCCCGCGCTTCGACCAGCGGCCTGCCCCTGGCCGACGAAATGAAGGCGCGCATCCTGAACACCTTCCTCACTTTAATGAACCTGCGAGAAAACCTGGACCGCGCCGCTCTGCGGCAGCCGATCGGCCGGAGCGGGTAGCCTCCTAGACCCTTTCGTTGTAATTTAGTTTGACAGTGAAACGCCATCCGAGTTTGCACCCACTTAGCCAGCACCACCACTTCGCGCTGATTCAGGCGCTGGGGATGCGGCGCGCGGCGGAAGCGCCCGTGGATAAACGCGCGGCGGCGGTCGAGCGCCAGGCGGAGAAGTTTGTGCGCTTCTGGCACAAGTCGGGGCACGTGCATTTTCGCGAGGAGGAGGAAGTGCTGCTGCCCGCGTATGCGCGGCACACGAGGCTTGACCGGGATCCCGAAGTCATAAGAATCCTCGCCGATCATGCCGAGATTCGCGCCGCCGTGCGGGATTTCGAAGAGCGGCTGGCGGCGAAGACTCCGATTGCAGCAGAAGAAATTGGCCGGCTTGGAAAACTGCTGCACGATCATGTGCGGCTCGAAGAAAACGAAGTGTTTCCGCGCATTGAAAAAACGCTGGGCGAAAAGCAACTGAATGCCATGGGGCGCGGATTTACGCGGCTGCATTCCAAGCACGATGTTTGTGAGATTTGATGCGAAAGTGGCGCAGGCTTCAGCCTGTGGGGGTTGGTCCTTGCAAGGACCAAAACCCACAGGCTGAAGCGTGTGCTACTAAACCCCGATGTAGCGTGCGTAGAGGGAGCGCGCGACGCTCGTGTCGCGCGTGCCTTTGATGATGGCGCGGCCGTCGGCGAAGACGGTCATCTCGTAGGGCGGGACGCGGAAGCGCAGAAGAAAACCATTTTCTCGCACCTCTGCAACAGTTGGGGCGATGCGCTTGCCGAGCGCGGCGAGATCGAGCTGGCGACGGCGCTCGTGGATTTGCACGGAGTCGCGGCCGCACATCGTCAAGTGAGGTTGCGCTTCGCCTTCGAGGTAGCGGAAGTCGCGGCGCACGCAGGCGCGGCAATCCGGATTGCGCGCCACACGCACGGATTGAAATTTTCCAGACCAGACGTCAAAGGAAATGAGACGCCCTCCCGCCGACGCGGATTTGCCGGTGAGCAGCTTGATGGCTTCGGCGGCTTCGATCGAAGCAATCACGCCGGCGGCGGCGCCGAGGACGCCGACGGTGTCGCAGGTGTCTTCCATGCCCGTCGCCTGCGAGCCGTTCCCGCTTTCCGATTCGAGGGCACACGCCAGGCACGCCGTTTCGCCGGGACGCACTGTAAGCGTCACGCCATAGCTGGCGACCACGGCGGCGTAAATCCACGGAACATTCAAATGGATCGCGACATCGTTCAGAAGGAAGCGCGTCTCGAAGTTGTCCGTCCCATCGAGAATCAGCGGAAAACCGCGCAATAATTCCACGGCATTTTTCGGGCCGACGTCGGCGACGATGCCCTCGACCGATACTCCGGAATTGATGGCGCGCAGGCGGCGTTCGGCGGCGACAGCTTTGGGCAGGGCTTCCTGCGCGTCGGATTCCTCAAACAGCGTCTGCCGCTGAAGGTTGGAGGGCTCGACGAAATCGCGGTCCACGATGCGCAGCTTGCCGACGCCCGCGCGCACCAGCAGATTTGCGAGGGCGGTTCCCAGCGCGCCGCAGCCTACTACGACGGCTGAGGACTCGAGCAGGCGCTGCTGGCCCGCCTCGCCGATTTCGCCGAAGAGAATCTGCCGCGAGTAGCGTTCGTAGGATTTTGGGTCCATGGAGATGAGCTGATCCAGTAGGACGGGCTTTAGCCTGTCGGGTTTGGGCCTGCGCTCGCGGCAACTCTAAACCCGACAGGCTGAAGCGTGTCCTACCGTCATGATAGCCCACCGATGCCGTGCCGGGAAATCAAGTGGCGTTTTCCGCGTGCCGGGCAGAATTCGCGGCGGGCAGGCAACCTCGGCTATGCTAACCTAGCTCTGTTGTGAAGAGTGATGCCGATCGTCCATCGTCCCTTCGTACGGTTCGCCGCATGGCTTCCGGCGTTCTGGTTCCTCTGCGCAAGCCCTCTCGCGGCGCAGAGCGGTTTTTCCGGTGAGCCGCCGCGCGTCGTTGCAGTGCGCGTGGTCGCCGAATCCGGCGCGGTACTGAAACAAAATCCTCCTGAGCTGACAGTTCAGCCCGGCCAGACATTTTCCATGGAAGCGGAAAGCGCAAGCCTTCGGGAACTTTTTCGCTCCGGCCGCTATGCGGATTTGCGCGCCGAACTGGCTGACGTTGCCGGAGGCGTTCGCCTTGATTTCGTTGTGCGTCAGAATTTCTACAACAACCGTGTTCAGATCGAAGGACTGCGCGAGCCGCCGGGAGAGGCGCTGGCGCTTTCCGCGCTGCGCCTCAACGTCGGAGAGCCATTCCGTGAAAGCGACATGAAGGAGGCGCTCGATCGCCTCCGGCAAACCCTGGAGGACGATGGACAATATCAGGCCAAGCTTGATTATGTAACGACGCCGCATCCCGAAACGCTCCAGATGGATATTCTGGTGCGCGTGACCCCCGGCCCGCGGGCGCGCGTCGGCGCCATCACCGTCCAAAACCAGACGGAATATGCGAACGCGGAGATTCGAAGCCAGGTGAAACTCAAGGAGGGAGCTGAAGTGACTTTAGACCGCCTGAATCGCGCGGCAGATCGGGCGCGAAAATGGCTGGCGGGCAAAGATTATCTTGGAGCGCGAGTCACGATCCACCGCGGCGCTTATGATCCAAAGACGAATCGCGTGCCGGTGGATTTCACATTATATGCGGGGCTGGAAGTGCGCGTGGTCGTGGAGGGCGCGAAGGTTCCGGCGGCGACTTTGCGCAAGCTGGTTCCCATCTACCAGGAAGGCGCGGTGGACGAGGACCTGCTCCAGGAAGGGCGGCGTTCTCTGCGCGACTGGTTTGAACGCGCCGGATACTTCGACGCGCAAGTGAACTACGCCGCGTCGGATGCTCCCGCGGATGAAACAAGCCATGTATTGCGCCGGGCCGCCAGAGTCGTCACCTATCAAGTCCTGCGCGGCAACCACCACCGCCTGGTCGATGTGGAATTCACCGGCAATAAATACTTCGGCTCGGATCTTCTCCGGGGCCGCACAAAAATTCAGCCTGCCGCCTATGCATCGCCGGGACGATATTCGACCGAGCTGCTGCAAGATGACGTCACTTCCATTCACACCCTCTATGAGGCCAACGGATTTCAAGATTGTAATGTGCAGAGCCAACTCGTCGATGATTACAAAGGGCGCCACGGAGACCTGTCCGTGAGGTTTGTCATCCAGGAGGGGGAGCAAACCCGCGTGGCGAGTCTGGACATGGAAGGTAACCAGCAACTCAGCCGGGATGAACTCCTTGGCGTGGTTGGCTCCTCCAAGGGACAGCCCTATTCCGAATTCAACGTGTCATCCGATCGTGACAACATTCTTGCCACCTACTATGACCAGGGTTTTTCGGAGGCCCAGTTTGCCGCCGACGTTGAGAAATTGCCTGCGGCGGGGCCGAAGGAAGGTCCCATGGTTCGGCTGACGTATCACATCACGGAAGGACCCCAGGTGCTGGTCGCAAAGGTCCTGCTGAGCGGCTACGAGCACACGCGCCCCGGAGTGATCTCGCGCCAAGTGGGAATCAAAGCGGGCGAGCCTCTGAGCGAAGGCACCGTCGTCGAGACGCAGCGGAAACTCTACAACCTGGGGATTTTCAGCCGCGTTTCGATCGCGCCACAAAATCCGGAGGGCGCGGACGAGAAAAAAACGGTTGTGGTGATGGTGGACGAGGCCAGGCGCTACACCATCGCGTACGGCCTGGGATTTGAGGCCCAACGCCTGGGCAGCTCCACCAGTCCGACTTCTCAATCCGTCAGCTTCGCGCCGCGCGGCACGCTGGAACTTACCAAGGCGAATCTGACGGGACGCGCGGACTCACTTTCCTTCAAGGTGCGGGCCAGCACGATTCAGGGCCGCGCGCTCCTTACTTACATAGCGCCCAATTATTTCGCGAATCCCAACTTCAGCTTGCAGCTCTCCACCTATTACGAAACTTCGCGGGACGTGCAAACGTTTGATTCCCGGCGGGCGGAAGCTTCCGTGGGGCTCGCCCAGAAACTTTCTTCCAGCAGCTCGATCCTGTACCGGTACGTCTACCGGCATGTGGTCGCCAGCAATCTCCAAATCGCCGTCGAGGAAATTCCGCTGTTCAGCCAGAATACGGAAGTTTCCGAATTCGACGTGAACTGGGTTCGAGACCGCCGCAACAGCGTGTCCGATCCCAGCCGCGGTGATTTTGAAAATGTGGACGTAAGCGTGGCCATGAAAGCGATCGGCTCGTCCGCGAATTTCATCCGCGTCTACTTGCAGAATTCGACCTACACTCCAATCGGCCGGCGGCTGGTCTTTGCTCGCTCTACGCGATTTGGCATTCAGACGGTTTATGGCAATTCGATCTCGACGGATATCCCGCTCCCCGAACGCTTCTTCGCCGGCGGCGGCACATCCTTGCGCGGATTCGGCCTCAACCAGGCGGGGCCGCGCGATCCCGTCACCGGCTTCCCCATCGGCGGACAATCGGAGCTCATCTTCAACCAGGACTTGCGCTTTCCGATGCACTTGCCGCTGATCGGCGACCGCCTGGGCGGCGCCGTGTTTTATGACGCCGGCAATGTGTTCCCGAGCATCCGGAAAATCTCGCTTCGCACCGCGCCGCCCGCACCTACATTCGATCCGGCCAATCCGAACGTGTGTTTGACGAACTGCACGAACGATTTGAGCTATTTCTCGCACACGGCAGGGATCGAATTTCGCTATGGCACGCCGATCGGACCCGTAGCGCTCGATCTCGGTTATCAATTGAACCCCGCGCGATACCTGATTCAGAGCGGCGGCACGTGCCCGGCCACCTCATCGGCGGCCTGCCTGACAACTCTTGCGAGGCTCCCCGCGTTCCAATTCTTCATCAACTTGGGGACGACGTTCTGATGCGCCACGCGATTCTTATTTTCGTCATGCTTTTGACTGCGGCGCGCGCGCCGCAAGCGTTCGGCAGACCGGCGACGCCTCAGTCCGCGCGCGTGGTGGATCGCATCGTGGCGCGCATTGAAGGCGACATTATTCTCGAGAGCCAGGTGCGCGAACTGGGAGCTTTCCAGGAGTTAATCGATGGTCATGCGGAGAGCGACGATAAGCTGCTTGAGGAATTGATCGAACAGTGGGTGGTCGAGACCGAGGCCACGGCGTCCCATTTCCCGCAGCCCGCGCAATCGGAAGTCGATCGGGAACTGGCGCGGCTCAAGGGACAATTTGGAACTCCGGAGAAGTACGCGTCCCGTCTCAACGACCTCGGCCTTTCCGCCGATCAGGTGCGGCAAATGCTGAGCCGGCAGATCTATGTGGAGCGCTACGTCGATTATAAATTCCGGCCGTCCGTGCAGATCGAACCCGCGGACATTGACGCGTATTACCAGAAGGAGCTGCTGCCGGAGCTTGCGAAAAACAAGCAGCCTGCTCCGGACCGGGCCGGGGTCGAACAGCAGATCCGCGAAGTGCTCGTCCAGCGCGGGATCAGCGGCCTGACCGCGAAGTGGCTGGACGATACAAAATCGCGGTTGAAGATCGAAATCGAAAAGGCCGGCGCCACCCCGTGACGCGCCGTCGAAATTCGGGACCATGAGCGAAACGAAGCGAAAATTCGGGCTGAAACACGGACTGGGCCTCGCCGTCGCCCTGGCGGTCGTCGCCGGGCTGGCCATTGCGATTGCGATTGCCAGCGGGCTCGCGGATCGCTGGGCCCGCCGCACGATCGTGCAGGAGCTTGAGAAGAGTACCGGCGCGCGCGTCGAGCTGGGAAATTTTCATTTTACCTGGCGGCTGCTCACCGCGCGTTTCGACGGATTGACCTTGCATGGCCGCGAGCCGGCTGGAAGTCCGCCGCTCTTTCACGCGGACGTATTGCAGTTCGACATTCACGTCGAATCGTTCTGGGGCCGGAAGATTTCGCTGGGAAATGTGGAGATGTCCCGATTCTCGACGCACGTGCAAGTCGAAAAAGACGGCTCGACGAACTTTCCGGGTCCAAGGGTTCCCGTGAGCACCGGTACTCCGAGCATGAAGGGCCTGTTCGATTTGAAGATTGCGCAATTGCGTCTGGAGGACGGCGAGATCCTGTGGAATGACACGCGAATTCCGCTCCAGGCCAAGGGCGGAAATTTTGAGTTTGCAATGAACTACGCCGACGAAGGCGGGCGCTCCGTTTACCTGGGCCAGGTCAGCTCGCGAACACTCGAAATTGCGGCGCTGCATGATTTGCCCTTCACGTCGAACTTTTCCGCGCGATTTTCTCTCCGGCCGGATTCTTTTTCCTTGACGCAATTGCAATGGAAGACGGCCGGCAGCGAAATCGATGCGGAGGCAAATCTCGCCAGTTTCGCGAAGCCCGCCTGGACCTTCCGGTACCGGGGCCAGCTGCGCCTTGAGGATCTGTGGACGATCCTGCGCAAGCGAAATGCGCCGGGCGCGCACATAGAATTTGCGGGCGAGGGCGGATACTCCGGCGAGCAGATGAACTTCACCGGACGCTATACGGCCGACCGGGTCACCCTGAAATACCAATGGTTTCATCCCGGGAATATTTCCGCGCATGGCAGCTACCACGCCGACAATCGCACAATTGATTTGCCCGATTTGGAAGCACTGGTGCTCGGCGGAAACGTAACCAGCCACGTGCGCGTAAATCTTCCGAAGTTGGATTTTCGCGCCGAATCGAAAGTTCGCGGCCTGGACTTGCATCAGGCGCTTGCCGCGGAAGACAACCCGAGCCTGCCCATCAATCCCCTGCATTGGGGCAGCCACATGGACGCGGACGCCACAACCACATGGGTCGCCGATTTCAAGCACGTCGATTCGCGCGGACAATCGGTGTGGACCCCTCCGGCCACGCCCGCGCCGGGACAAATTCCCACCGCGGCGCATTTTGAGTTTCACTACGACATGGACCACAAACAATTCCAACTCTCGCCGGGCGAAATTTCAACTCCTTCCAGCCGCATCCAGTTTCGCGGCGCACTGAGCACAGTCGATACTTCGATTGAAATGACGGTGGACACCGAAGACCTCACGTTGTGGGACGACTTCATCAACCGGCTGCGCGGGCCGAGCGCCGAGCGGCAAGTGATCGGCGGCCATTTCCATTGGGACGGACGCTTGACGGGGCCTCTGGGCGGTCCCACCTTCGCGGGACGCTTCAAGGGAAGCGAAGCGCAGTATGGCGCGTTGTATTGGGACGATCTCGAAGGGGAGCTCACCTATTCGCCCGATGAACTGCATATCGCTCGAGGCCGCGCGCGCAGGGGCCGGTCCTCCGCGGAACTGGAACTGGGACTCGACCTCGACAACTGGGGTTTTTCTCCCGAAAGCGGATGGACGTTTGATGTCAACCTGGTGGGAGCCGATACCGACGATCTGCAAAAAATGTTGGGGACATCCTATGCCGCGCGAGGGCTGCTGACCGGGCAATTTCATGGAAAAGGGACTCGCGCGGAACCTGAGTTCGCGGGTTTGTTCGATCTGTCGAATGCGACGGCAGGGTCCTGGCGCTTCGAGCGCGCGCGCGGACAATTGTCGATTCACCCCGGCGAAGTGCGAATTGCCAACGCCGAAGTGCGCCTGGCGGCGCACGCCCCCGGGGCGCCCACGGGTATCGTGACAGGCAATCTCGACTATCACACCGGCACAGGCGACGTGACATTTGACTTCACGGGCGCGGCGATTCCGCTGGAGGCGATCGACAAAATCCAAATGGCGCGCCTGCCCGTGGGAGGCCGCCTCAATTTGCAAGCCCACGGCCAGGGACCGCTGCGCGCGCCGGAGCTACACGCAACGCTGCGCCTGGTTGACTTGAAACTGGGCAATGATGTGGTGGGGAGCTTTGACGGGAAAGTGGATTCGGATGGGCAGCACCTGAACGCAACAATCGATTCGGCGATGACGTCGGGGCGGCTTGCCGGAAAGTTGGACATCGGACTCGGGGGCGACTATCCGGTGACGGCGCAAGTCACCGCGGAACGAATCGATTTCAATCCTTTCCTCGTCTCGGCCCTGCATCTTTCCCGGTTGTATGGCCACAGTCTGGTCGATGGCCATTTTGATGTCGCGGGATTTGGGGCGCGTCCAGAAACGCTGGCTGTGGAAGCAAATCTCTCCCGCCTCACGTTCGATTTTCAAACGGTGAAACTGGAAAATGTCGGCCCCGTGCGGCTGACCTACCGCCGGGACGAGGTGCGCGTCGAGCAGGCCAGTCTCCGCGGGACCGACACGGACTTTCGCGTGTCCGGTTCGGCGCGATTCGCCGGCGATCAAGCCCTCAATTTGCGCATGGACGGAGCGGTCAGCCTCCAGTTGCTCGGAGGGTTCTACCCACAACTGGAAGCCAGTGGCCGCGCGCAGATCAATGCCCTAGTCGCGGGAACCGTGACTACGCCGCGCTTCAACGGCAAGGTTCACATCGAGGGCGCTTCCTTGCGATACGGCGATTTCCCAGCGGGGCTGAGCAACGTTGCCGGTGATTTCAATTTTGACGCGAATCGCATGGTGTTTGATAACGTCGTGGCCGAGACCGGCGGCGGACGCCTCACCATTGGCGGCACGGTGGCCTACGGAGGAGGGCCGCTGAATTACGTGCTCAATGCGCGTTCCGATCAGGTTCGCATTCGCTATCCTGTCGGCATGAGCTGGCTCATGGGCGGCAACTTGCGCCTCTCCGGAAACAGGCAATCAGCGACGCTTTCCGGGCGGATCGTTGTGGATCGCTTGCTGATGGCTGAAGGGTTCGACCTGGCAAGCTTCATGGTTTCGTCAAAAGAGCCGGCGACCGGGCCGAGCACGACATCTTCGTTCCTGCAAAATTTGCAATTCGACATCCAGGCGGAATCCAGCCCCGATGCGCGCATGGAGTGGACAGGCGCGCGGCTGCAAACCGACGCGAATCTGCGCTTGCGCGGAACCTGGGAGCATCCTATTCTCCTCGGCCACATTCACTTGTTGAGCGGGGAAATGAGTTTTCGAGGCAATCAGTACACCATCGCCCGTGGAGACATCAATTTCGCCAATCCCTTCCGTCTGGACCCGGTGCTGAACGTCGAGGCCACGACGACGATCCGCCAATATGAAGTCACTCTCGATTTCACGGGTCCCGCGAGCCGGCTGACTCTGGCGTACCGGTCCGACCCGCCTTTGCCCTCGAGCGATATCATTGAGCTGCTTGCACTGGGCCAAACCGGCGAAGAAAGCGCGGCGCGAACCGCCACCGGGCAAAACGCGGGAGTGGGCGCCTCGGCGCTCCTCTCGGAAGCGATTTCCAGCCAGTTGGGCGGGCGTATTCAGCGCCTGTTCGGGGTCAGCCACTTCAGCGTGGGTCCATCGGTGGCCACGTTGAACACGCAGCAAAATTCTATTGCCAGCGTCACGATTGAGCAGCAAGTCACCCGCGGCCTTGTGATCACCTACATTACGGATGTCACCACGACGCAGTATCAAGTGATTCAAATCGAATACACGGTCAACCGCGAATTCTCCGTGGTTGCCTTGCGCGATGAAAACGGGACATTTGGCCTCAACGTCGTGCGAAAAACCCGCTTCAAGTGACGGATTTCCGCTCCGAGTGCACGTGCACTGGCACGACACTTCACCCGCTGATTCCCGGCTGGCGCAATGGGGTTCGTGCTATCTTCACCGGCGGGGAGTTGACATGAGACAAATCGCAATAAAATTTGCAGGAGGCTTCCGGATCTGGATCATCCTGGCGCTCGCCTTGATGGCCGTCGCTAATCCGGCGGGCGCTCAAAAAAAGGACAAGAATAAAAACGCGCCTCCCGCCGATCCCGGAGAGGACCTTAAATCCGCGATGCGCGCGCCGGATGCGCAGGCCATCGATCAATCCATCGGCGAAGCCCTGGGATATTGGCAAATCGGCGACGCGGATTCCTTGCGTAAATACTATGCGGACGATGTGGTCGTGGTCAGCGGCGCGTGGGAACCGCCCGTCATCGGCTGGGACAATTTCCTGAAGGACTATAAGGCTCAGCGCGCGCAAATCAGCGGCGTGCGAATGGACCGGACAAATACTCTCATTAAGGTGAACGGGAACTCCGCCTGGGCCACTTACCAATTCGTGTATGCCGCGCAGTCGGAGGGCAAAGTGGTTCAATTCCGCGGGCACACAACCCTTTTCCTGGTGAAGCAGGCGGACCGATGGTTGATTGCGCTGAACCACTCCTCGGTTGTGGACTCCACGCTTCCCGAGCCCGCCACCCCGATGGATTCGGCCCAGCCCGGCAGGCCCTAGAAGCTTTTGAAGCCCTGGTAAACCCAAACCCCCACGCTGGCCAGCAACAGCGCTCCGGACAGGATTCCGAGAGCGATAATCGGCCTGGTCAGACGTGAGATGCGGGCGATGATCACCAGTTGCTCCTGGTAATGATGCTGTTCGGCGGCATCAATGAAGATCTGATCGTCTTCTTTCGATGAGAGCGTTCCCCGGTAAACGACCAGCACCACCAAAGCAACGGTGATGACGCCCCAGGAAATCATGAGCAGATCGAGAATCAGTGATCGAGGCAATTCCAAGGTTTCCTCCCCGCAAGAACGGCAATGGGCGGAATGGGAACGAGCAATTTCGCCGTCCTGCAATGGCAAAAACTTGAGCGAATTATAGCATCAAACCGTGGGGATTAACGGGCATTGTTATCTAATGATTACCGGGTTTTGGCGGGAATCGCACCCCCCAGAAGTCATCCAGCGGTTCGAGGGATTCGACGCCGGTTTCCCAGAGTTCGCCGTCTTGCTGGTCCTTCACCCAGGCCACGCGAAATTTGGCGGTCTGCTGCGAAAAACGGTTGGTGAGCTCCACTTCCGTCCCGACTCGCAATCTCCGGGACGTCCAGATCATCGCGCCCAGCACGCCAACGACGCCGGTATGCGTGGATTCCTCCAGCGGATTGCCATCCGCGGCGGTACCACGTATTTCTACCGGGACCCGCATCACGACGCGCGCGCCCTGCCGCTGATTTTTGAACTGAGGTGTATCGATCAACCTGTCAACCAATTCTAGTGAAAGCAAAACGCGTCATAGGCTATGACAACCCAGCCGCCGCTGTCAACCGTTGACTAACTTTTGAGTAAATCAAACAATGAACCCCGGCCGTCTCGGCCAGTTCGCGCCGCCTCCGAGCGCAGCAGGTGGGGACATCGGACGCGCGCGGCCCCGCGTTGACAAACGCTGCCGCGGGCGGGCACAATCAATTTGCCTCGCAACACCCGCTTACAAGCCCGAATGGCGGAATTGGCAGACGCGCTAGCTTCAGGAGCTAGTTCCCGCAAGGGAGTGGAGGTTCGAGTCCTCTTTCGGGCACCAGAAATTCCGTGACGTGTGATCCGTGGCCCGTGATCCGTGGCCCGTGATCCGTGCAAACCTCGATTGGGATCGAACCCGGCCGGATGGATCCCTCGACCTTTCTCGCCTTTGCGATTGATGCTACTTTCTACGTTGTACTCGATTCGCCTTTGGGAAATCCATGGCTGAGCAATTTATATTTCGCGGTTTGCGCGACTTGCTGGCCAAGGCCAACGAGGAAAAGTCCGGCGATCAATTGGCGGGCGTCGCCGCGCGCTCGGAGCGCGAACGCGTGGCCGCGAAACGCAAGCTCGCCGCGCTTTCACTCGGGGAAATCGTCCGAGAACCTCTGATCGATCCTTCCCACGACGAAGTCAGCCGGCTGCTCCTGGAATCCTACGACGAGGAGCGGTTCCAGCGAATCCAGAGCATGACTGTGGGTGAATTTCGTGAATTGATTCTCGACGACGCCACGAGCGAGGAACAATTGAAACAGCTCCAGTGGGCGATCGTTCCCGAAATCGCGGCGGCCGTTGCCAAAATTATGAGCAACAAGGACCTCATCCTCGCCGCAGCCAAAATCCGGAACGTGACGCGTTGCCGGAACACGATGGGCGAGCGCGGAGTTCTGGGAATCCGCACCCAGCCCAATCATCCCGTGGATGATATCGGAGGGATTTTGTTGGCGGCGTTTGAGGGCCTCCTTTTCGGATGCGGCGACGCGGTGATCGGAGTGAACCCGGCGTCGGATTCCGTGGAAACGGTTGACGCAATTCTGCGCGCTCTTGCCCGGCTGATCGGTGCTTATGGCGTGCCGACGCAATCGTGCTGCCTCGCGCATGTCACGACGCAACTCGAAGCCATGAGACGCGGCGCCCCGGTGGATCTCCTGTTTCAATCCATTGCCGGGACGGAGGCGGCCAACCGAAGTTTTGGGGTCAGCCTTCAGATGCTGCGCGAAGGGCGCGAGCATGTCCTCGAACATCATGCGCAGCGCGACGTTCCCTGGAAGGGCACGAACGTGATGTATTTCGAGACGGGACAGGGGAGCGCGCTATCCGCCGAAGCGCATCACGGGATTGACCAGTTGACGCTCGAAGCGCGCGCGTATGGCGTCGCCCGCGTGTTCCATCCTTTCCTCGTGAATAGCGTCGTGGGCTTCATCGGCCCGGAATATCTCTACGATGAGAGGCAGATCATTCGCGCCGGCCTGGAAGATCATTTCATGGGCAAGCTGCTGGGACTCCCGATGGGCTGCGATGTCTGCTACACGAATCACGCGGCGGCCGATCAAAATTCCGCGGACAATCTTTTGGTGCTTCTTGCCGCCGCGGGCTGCAATTATTTCATGGGCGTTCCGTGCTCGGACGACGTGATGCTGAACTATCAGTCCACGAGCTACCATGACGCGCTGGCCGCAAGAAAACTTTTCCATCTGCGTCCCGCTCCCGAATTTTTGAGCTGGCTCCAGGCGAAGGGAATTTTCCGGGACGCGGAGCCCGCACTGCTCGAGGCGTCCGCGCGGCGCGAACTGATGCAAGGGCTGGAAAATTCCCTGGGAGAAATTGTCTAAATGCCGCGCGACGCCGATTCCTTCCTCGCCGCCGATTTCCCTGAAGTCCTGCGCAAAATTCGGGAACGCACCCCGGCGCGCATTTTGGCCGGCCGTGCCGGGGCCGCATATCGCACCTCCACGCAGTTGGAGCTGCGTGAAGCCCACGCCGCCGCGCGCGACGCCGTCCGCACGGAGTTGGATTTGGAAGTTGTCTTCGACGCAGCGTTCATCAAGCAGTGGAATCCGTTCGAGGTCTGCACCGAGGCGCGTTCCAAGGAAGAATATCTACTTCAACCGGACCTGGGACGCCGCTTGAACGAAACCTCACGGCAGGAATTGATAGGGCGTTGTCCGCGGGAGAATGACATTCAATTTGCAATCGGCGACGGTCTCTCGGTCACGGCAATCGCCGCGCAAGTGCCTTCCCTTTTGCCGTTGCTTCGCGAAGGAGCCCGCGCGCGCAGCTGGACCGTTGGCAATCCCTTCGTGATTCGCCACTGCCGCGTCGGCATTCTGAATGAAATCGGCGAAATTCTCGCGCCGAAAGTAGTTGTCCTGCTGATCGGCGAGCGACCAGGCCTTGCCACAGCGGAGAGCTTATCCGCCTACATGGCTTACCTGCCCAGCAAGTCTCATACCGACGCAAATCGAAATCTCATCTCGAACATCCACTCGCGCGGTCTCAGGCCACAGCCCGCGGCGGACCGAATCCTGAACTTCGCGACACAGATGATGGCACGGCGGATCAGCGGGTTCAGTCTCCGAGAATTATTTCCCACAGCGCCCAGCGGACCGGCAATAAAGGCATAGTGTTCTCAGAGAAAAAGAATATCAGCCCTGCTTGATTGGATCGCGCGATCGAAGGTGACCAACTTCAAGCCGGCAACAATGGCGAAGGAAAGCAGGTACGCATCGGCCCAGACTTTCGGGGATCTGCTGGACAAACGGGTATGAGCGCGCAACTCAGTTTCGAGATTTTCGGGTTCCGGAAGGAACGCAATGCGCGGGTCTGCCCAAACCTTGTCCCACAGATCCCAGGCCTGTGCCATACTCCGAACATCTTTTCCCATTATGCTTTCCGTGGTGAGAAGCCGAAGAACGGTTAATTGCGTGAATCGGCTGAAGAAGAATTGCTCGTCCGCGGACCGATCGAACCATTCCCTCGCTCTTTCCGAATGAACGTGCCGGCTCCAGAGCAAAGCGAGCCAAACGTTCGCATCAAGGAAATTCAACGCGTTCATAGATTTGTTCGTTGGTAAGATCGACTTTGGGGCCTTTGGAAACGATCAAAGGGAAGCGCACCCGTTTCGTCCGCTGGCGTTTGCCCTCCAATAACGTGGTTTTGACTCCCGCCAGAATGAGTTCCCGGACCGACCGCCCCTGTGCCGCAGCTTGTTCCTTGAGTCTCCGGTAGAGGGATGCGGGAATATCCACGGTAGTTCGGACGGCTTCCGATTTCATGTCTATCATATTCTCATAAATGCCATAAATATGGAAGAACCTCCGCCCTGTGCATTCAGCAGGCTTCTCTATCCGATGGTCGATTCTGTGTACTACAATCGCGGTTGTGAGGTGCTCATGAGCGTTGCCTCCTTGAAAGTAAATGGCCGGGTGCACAAGGTAGACGTGGACCCGAAATGTCCACTCCTGTACGTCCTTCGCGACAATCTGGAATTGAATAATCCGCGCTTCGGCTGCGGCGTCGGGCAATGCGGCGCGTGCACCGTGTTGGTGGACAATCGCGCGGTGCGGTCGTGCCAATTGACCGTGGCAAGCGCAGTCGGCAAAGAAATCGTCACGCTTGAGGGCCTGGAAACCGCGGGGAAACCGCATCCCGTGCAGGCCGCGTTCATCGCGGAACAGACTTTCCAGTGCGGCTACTGCCTGAACGGCTGGGTGATGACAACCAAAGCGCTGCTCGACAAGAATCCCAGTCCTACGGATGCCGAAATGCGCAACGCGTTTGAAAGCTTGGTGTGCCGCTGCGGAAGCCACGTCGGCATTTTTGCCGCGGTCCGCCGGGCATCGCAATCCGCGAAAAGGAGCGCATAAAATCATGGCTCCCAAAATGACAGTATCCCGAAGAGAGTTTGTAAAGGATGCGGGTGGCTTGCTCATCGGTTTCAGCCTGGCGGATTCCGCCGTGCTCTCGCGCGTTTTGGCCGCGGCGTCGCCCGAAACCATTGCCGCTCCTTCTCCCAGCCGCCTGGATTCGTGGCTGCGTATCGACAAGGAAGGGCTGGTCCACGTATTCACAGGCAAGCCGGAAATTGGAATGGGAGTCGGAACGGCCTACGCGCAAATCGTCGCCGAGGAATTGGACGTTCCCGTCGATCGCGTTGTCCTGGTCATGGGAGACACAGCCTCAACCGCCAATCAAGGCGGCGTCGGAGGCAGCACTTCCATCATGCTGGGCTCGAAGCCGTTGCGCAACGCCGCGGCGAACGCGCGCTATCTGCTCACGGAATTAGCTTCGCGGCGTCTCGGCGTGCCCGCCGATGAACTCGAGGTAATAGACGGCATCGTGCGTGTGAAGGGGAGCGCGAAGGGCGACACATCGAGGAGCGTTTCGTACGCGGAGCTCGTTGGCGCGGGTGACCTGAACGATGCGCTGAAGGTTTCAGGCGACGGATTTTCGCTGAATGTCGTGGGCTCAGGTAAACCGAAGGATCCTTCCGCGTACACGATTGTGGGAAAGCCGGTGCCGCGCGAGGATCTTCCCCCTAAAATTCTGGGCCATTTCAAGTACGTCACCGACGTCCGTGTTCCGGGGATGTTGCATGGCCGCGTGATCCGGCCGTCGGGAGTGGGCGCGGCGTTTGTGAGCATGGATGAAACCCCCGCGAAGGCGATCGCCGGCTTCGTAAAAACTATTGTGAAGGGAAATTTCGTCGGCGTGGTCGCGGAAAGTGAATGGGCCGCCATCCAGGCCGCCAAAGCCGTCAAGGTCACCTGGACCGCGCCCAAGCAGGCGTTCCCCGAGCAAAAAAATTTGTATGCGTACATGCGTTCGGCGGCGCCGAAAGCGAGCAAGGAAACTCTGAAGCGAGGAGATGCCGCCGCGGCGCTGTCAAACGCCGCGCAAAAAGTGGAAGCGAGCTACGAGTTTCCGTTCCAGTCGCACGCCACGATGGGCCCGGGCTGCGCCGTCGCCGACGTTCACACGGACGGCATCACCACGGTCTGGTCCGGCGGCCAGAAGCCGCACGATTTGCAGAAGGGTTTCGCGGAGTTGCTGCGCGTTCCGATTGATACGGTGCGCGTCGTCTGGGTGGAAGATGCCGGCTCGTACGGCCGCCCCGGATTCGAAGACGCAGCCGCCGATGCCGTGCTGCTTTCCGAGGCCGCCGGCAAACCCGTGCGCGTCCAATGGATGCGCGAAGACATGACCGCGTGGGGCACCAAGGGACCCGCGGTCGTCTGCGATCTGGCCGCGGCGCTCGACGCGCAGGGCGAAGCCACGTCAGTGCAATTCACCTCACGAGCGTTTTCAGGCGGCGAGACGCATTTTCGTCCCGGCGATGCGGGAAATTATCTGGGAGCCCAACTGACCGGAATTCCCAATACGACGGGTGTCGATGAATTCGCGCAATGGGGCGTGGAATCGCCGCCGTACGCGTTTCAAAATATTCTCGCCACGGCGCACGTCACTCCCGCGTTTCATGACAGCGCCTCGCCGCTGCGCACCACCCATTTGCGCGACCCTGAAGGGCCGGCCACTTCCTTCGCCGCCGAATCTTTCATGGACGAGATCGCCGCCGCAGCCGGCGCCGATCCGATCGAATTCCGCCTCAAGCATCTGGAAGACCCGCGCGCGAAAGCGGTCTTGGCTGCTGCAGCTCAAAAAGCCGGTTGGGACACTCGCCCATCCCCGAAGAAGGCCGCGGCTGGCGGCGACGTTGCCAAAGGCCGCGGGATCGGCCTAAGCACGCGCAACGGCACTTACGTTGGGACCGTCGCCGAAGTGGAAGTCAATCGCAAGACCGGAGCGGTTCGCGTGACGCGGTTTGTCTGCGCTCACGATTGCGGCTTGATCATCAATCCCGAAGCGCTTCGAACCACGATCGAGGCCAACCTGATCCAATCGCTCGGCCGCAGCCTGAAGGAAGAAGTGACATTCGACCGAAGCAACGTGACCAGCGTGGATTGGGTTACATATCCCGTCGCGCGAGCATCCGACGTTCCGGATCGAGTGGAGATCGTTCTGATCAACCATCCCGAACTTCCATCGAGCGGCGCGGGAGAGCCTTCCAGCCGCGCCACCGCCGCAGCCATTGCCAACGCAATCTTCGATGCCACCGGCGCGCGCGTCCGCCAAGCACCGCTAACGCCGGCGCGCGTCAAAGCCGCACTGGGTGAGGTTCGGTTCGCGTAGCGAACCAGTAGCACACGCTTCAGCCTGTGGGTTTCCAAATGTGTTCCCGCCACTTGGACCACAGGCAGAAGAGCGTGCTTTGCAGTTCGCATTCCAACAGGCCAGTGGCTAAAGCCGTATTTACTCCGCATACCTTACGGCACGGTTGAAACCGTGCCCTACAAAGATTTGGCTATTGCCACATAGGTGGCGAGGTATATGGTATCGGTCAGTTGCGCGGCCAAAACGAAAATTCCGAATTGTAAATTTAGTCGCAACAATGGAGTTGGCGATGAAAGTAATGTTGGGACTTCTCGCATTTCTGTTTGTGCTTTCTGCCGCAGCCCCTGACGTGGCTGCCCCCCAAAATGCAGCTTCGTCCACGAGCACTCTGCCCGCCACCTACGTCAGCGCGGCGGACATCCAAGCCAATCTGAATGGAGCGCCCAATTCGGCGACGAATCCCCTGCCGAACATTCGCGTGGTGGACGCCGGGGGATACAACGTCGCCGTCGGCGTAATCCACCGGCCGCAGACGCCGCCCGGCGTCGTCGCCGTGCACTACAAGGTGACGGAAATTTATCACGTGACGGATGGCGCGGCGACGCTCGTGACCGGCGGCACAATGATGAATGCGAAGCCGAGACCTGCCGACGCCATCTCCGTTAGGCTCGAAGACGGCCCCGGCGCAAGCGGCACCTCCATCCAGGGCGGTGTGAGCCGCCGGATAAAAGCGGGCGACGTGGTCGTTATTCCCGCGGGTGTCCCGCATTGGTTTAGCGCAATCGAGGGATCGATTACGTACGTTGTCGTTCGGGTCGACCCCGACCGGATACTGGCCCTCAAGTAGGACAGGCTTCAGCCTGTCTGGTTTTTGCAATTCGAGATCGAGCAATCCATCACTGCAAATTCACCGCCTTCGCACGAGCGGTCGTTCAATGCCACAAATACAAAACGCCCCGGCAAGCCGGGGCGTTTTGTTCCTTGCGGGAAGCTGTTGGTTCTCGCGAAAGCGGGACCGCAGTTAGCATCACCGCGGAGCCCTATCCTCCGTCTAACTCCCTCATCCAGCTACGCGCTGGCCATGGCCGGCTTCGGGACGCTATTGATCGTCTTCAGAATGCGTGAAACGATCTGGTAAGGATCCCCTTCCGAATTCGGGCGGCGATCTTCCAGATAGCCCCTGTAACCGTCCTTGATGAAATTAATAGGCATCCGGATCGAAGCGCCGCGATCCGAGAGACCGTAGCTGAACTTATCAATGGCTTGCGTTTCGTGCAGACCGGTCAAGCGCAAATGGTTATCCGGGCCATACACAGCGATGTGCGCGGCAATATTGTCGTAGAACGCCTTCATGAGGGCTTCAAAATATTCCTTGCCGCCCGTTTCGCGCATGAACTTCGTCGAGAAGTTGCAGTGCATCCCGGATCCATTCCAGTCGCCCTTGATAGGCTTGCAATGCAGAACCATATCGACTTCGTATTTCTCACAGAGACGCAACATCAAATAGCGGGCGGTCCAGGTGTCATCCGCGGCTTTAGCGGAGCCTTTGGCGAAAATCTGGAATTCCCACTGGCCCTTGGCGACTTCCGCGTTGATGCCTTCATGATTGATACCCGCGGCATGACAGAGTTCCAGGTGTTCGTCGACGATTTTGCGGGCCAGGCTGCCCATGTACTTGTAGCCGACGCCGCAGTAATAGGGTCCCTGCGGAGTGGTGGGGTAGCCGTTTTCCGGGAAGCCGAGAGGACGTCCGCCTTGAAAGAGGAAGTATTCCTGCTCCAGACCAATCCACAAGTCCGGATCGTTCTCGATCGTAGCGCGCATGTTCGTGGAATGCGGGGTGCCGTCCGCGTGATAAACCTCGTTCATTACAATGTAGGCATCCTTGCGGCTTGCATCAGGATACAGAGCCACGGGTTTGAGAACGCAGTCAGAGCTATGCCCCTCAGCCTGCATGGTGGAACTGCCGTCAAAACCCCATTTGGGCAACTCAGCAAGGGTGGGCGGCTTTTCAAATGTCTTGATTAATGTTTTGCCGCGCAGATCAGGAATGGGCTTTTTGCCGTCAAGCCAGATGTATTCGAGTTTGTATTTCGTCATGGTTTCCGGTGGATCTCCTTAATTAAGACCTAGAAAGATTAAGTTCATCGGACAGCGCTCAGCGAACCGGTTGCAGGTCAGCGTACAGGCAGGGTAGCGTGCGGAGCCCGGACCGTCAAATCGAAGAAATCTCTCGTTTGGTTCTATTTTTGTGATGTGACGAGAAGAGTGGCGCTGGCATTTTACCCTGAGCATTTCTGAAGGGCAGCCTGTGGGGGTTAGGCCTTCCATGGACTAAACCCCACAGGCTGAAGCCTGTGCCACTTAGCCTGTGGATACGTTAGTTTATAACTGTCTCCATTTAGTGTAAGCTTTTCCGCTCCATCACCGAGGTCATGATGAATCGCGTAACCGCCATCCTGCCCGCCGCAGGGCTAGGGACTCGAATGGGCGCCGACACGCCGAAGCAGTTTCTCATGCTCGACGGCGTGCCCGTGCTGCTCTTCACGCTGCGGCGCCTCGCGGCCTGCCCCGCGATCACGGATTTCGTCATCGCGACGCGAGCCGAGGAAATCGATTCCGTGGCAGCCAGCGTCGAGTCGGAAAATCTTGGCCGGCCCGTTCACGTGGTTCGCGGTGGCGATTCGCGCCAGGATTCCGTCGCCAACGCGCTTGCCGAAGTCCCTTCTGAAACCGACTTGATTCTGGTGCACGACGCGGTTCGGCCGCTCGTAACCCTCAGCCAGATCGAGCGCGTGATCGCGGAGGCGGACGCCTGCGACGCCGCGATCCTGGGAATTCCGGCGATGGACACGGTGAAGGAAGTGAAGCGCGCGAGCCTGCCGAACGACGTCGCGCTCATCACGGCCACGATTCCGCGCGAACGCGTGGTTCTGGCGCAGACTCCGCAAGTGTTCCGCGCGTCCTTGCTTCTCGAAGCGTTCGGGCGAGCGCGCCAGGACGGAGTGACGGCTTCGGATGAAGCGGGCCTCGTCGAGCGCATTGGCCGCGACGTCCACGTCGTGGTCGGATCCGATCGCAACCTGAAAATCACTCGTCCAGGCGACATGGAGCTTGCCGAATTCTATCTCCGCCAGGAGCGCGCGGGCCAATGACCCGCGCAGGGATTGGATACGACCTCCATCGCCTCGCCGAAGGAAGAAAGCTGATCCTTGGCGGCATTGAACTCCCATTTCCCAAAGGGCCGGTCGGCCATTCCGATGGCGACGCGCTGGCGCACGCCCTGTGCGACGCTCTGTTGGGCGCCGCTGGCCTCGGCGACATCGGCACGCATTTTCCAGACACCGATCCGAAGTGGAAGGACGCATCAAGCCTGCGATTTCTGGAGCACATTCGCGATCTGCTCGCCAAACATCAATTTCGCATCGTGCATATCGACGCGACCGTGATCACGGAAAAGCCAAAACTCGGCCCGCACTTTCCCGCCATGCGGGAGGCGCTCTCGAAAGCGCTGGCCATCGCTCCCTCCATGATCAATTTGAAAGCGAAGACTAACGAATCCGTCGACGCTATCGGCCGCGGCGAAGCGATTGCCGCACAAGCCATCGCCACGCTCGATCGCTGAGTCTATGGGACGCGATTCGATTCCTGTTTGTCGGATCGGAGACGAGGACTCGTCGCCGCTATGATGCGCTTACCTCCTATTTGAAAGTCCCGGAGGGACGGCAGATCGTAGCCCACCGCGGGAGCGGTGGGAAACGGAAGAGAACATAACGAAGAAGCCCCGGCAGGGGCGGCACAAACGGTGCGTCGCTGACCGGTAACCTCCCATCGGTAAAATCCGTTCGCGCTCGAATTCTGAAATTCTGCTCCGCTCTTGACGAAAAGGAGAAACGGCTCGAAATGGACCGCCTTACCGGAATCCACGCGGTTCGCGAAGCCCTGGAAGCAAACCGCCCGCTTGATTCGCTGCTGGTTGCCAAAGGCACGCACGGCAACCGGATCGAAGAACTGGTGCGGCTCGCGCGAAAGCAAGACGTGCCCGTGCGCTTTGAGGAGCGCATCCAGGTCGACCGCGCCGCGGGAACTCGCGAACATCAGGGCGTCGTCGCCTTCGTTTCATCCTCGCCGGTCGCGAGTTTTTACGACCTGTTGAAACCGCGCCCGGCGGGGAGCGCTCCAGGACTGCTGGTCTTGCTCGACGGCGTCGAAGATCCGCAAAACCTCGGCGCCATCGTTCGCACGTCGCTCGCGGCCGGAGCGCAGGGCGTCGTCATTCCCGAGCGGCGCGCCGCCGGGCTTACGGAAACCGTGGCGCGCGCGTCCGCCGGAGCGCTCGCGCACTTGCCGGTGGCGCGTGTCACGAATCTTTCTCGCGCCATGGAGGAAATGAAGGAAGCGGGCTATTGGCTTGTGGGCCTCGACGAACGCGCCGAGCAGCTCCACACCGAAGTGGATTTCAAAGTCCCGGTGGGAATTGTCCTGGGCGGCGAAGGCAAGGGATTGCACGCTCTGGTGCGCGAGCGCTGCGATTTCCTGGTTTCAATCCCGACCAGCGGCCCCGTGCGCGCACTAAACGTATCCGTAGCCGCAGGAGTAGTTCTCTTCGAGGTAGTCCGCCAGCGCGGAAAGCAGCCACAGATGAACACAGATAAACACTGATAAAACCAAATCAAAGGAAACAAAAAGGAAAGCAAACGACCTATCAAGACCTCCTGCCGCGACTCCACTAACTTAGCTTTTCAAACAGAAATCCTTTTCTTTATCAGTGTTTATCTGTGTTCATCTGTGGATGCAAAGTGTTTCTTCTACTTGTCGTACTGGATCATCGTAAAGACGTCGATACCCGGCAGTTTTGCGCGGCCGTTTAGGAACGTGAGTTCGACGGCGAAGGATGCGCCGACCACTTTTCCGCCCAGCTTGCGCACGAGTTCCACGGTCGCCGCGGCGGTACCTCCTGTAGCGAGTAGGTCATCGCTGATAAGTATGCTCTGGCCGGGCTTAATCGCGTCTTCGTGGATTTCGAGCGTGTCCGTGCCATATTCGAGCTGATAGGTGACAGATACGGCTTTCGCGGGCAGCTTCTTGGGTTTCCGAACGGGAACGAAGCCCGCTTCCAGCCGGTACGCCAGCGCCGGCGCCAAAATAAATCCTCGCGCCTCGATGCCGACGACAGCGTCCACTTTTTTGCCCGCATAGTGGCCGCACAGTTCATCGACAAGGCTGTGGAAGGCCTTTGCATTCTGCAGCAACGTCGTAAGATCGTAGAAAAGGATTCCCGGCTTGGGGTAATCGGGAACCTCTCGAATGAATTCCTTCAAATGGTTCATTCCGCTTGCTCCGCCTTTCCAAATGAATTGCTGTTCTTAAATAGATCGTGCTCGCTGCAGACCGTGCTTCAACTTGATTTCATTCATCACGTTCAATGGAGAACACGTTCGCATATTCCCGCAGAAGATCCGCGTCGTGTTCGTCCACCCGGTCCACGGTAGCCATGCGCGGGCCGCGCTGCAACGCGTTTTTCAGCGCATCCATCTGCTGCTCGCTGCCGATGGCATAAACCTCCACGCGCCCGTCGAACAGATTCTTCACATATCCGCCCACACCCAGACTTACTGCTGTTCGCTCGGCGAAAAAGCGGAACCCAACCCCCTGCACCCTGCCCGACACGTAAAATCGCTTGGCCTGCGTTTCCACGACAATACTTCACGCCCGCACTTGTTTTTGCAGCCGCGCGATTGTAGCAAACGTATAGCGCCCGCGATACACTGATGACAGGTCCGGGAAGTATGACGCCCGATTTTTCACGAATCCATGCTGCAAAATACCGGCGGATTGCATCCAACAAATGGAAGCAGATTCCATGATCCAAAGATCAAACCTCCTGGCCGCGTGTTGCGCGCTCGCCCTGGTTCTCGCCGCCGCGCCTGCCTCCCTGCGCGCGCAGGGAGCCGGGCCGATGGTGCCGCCTGAATCCACGAAGTTCCCGGCGCCCCCGCCGCCTAGCAAGCCCGAACCTCCGACGCTGCCGCCCGACGAAATCATCCGCCGTTTTGCGGCAAAAGAAGACGAAATGGTTCGCACAATCAAGGATTACACCTTTCAGAAAGACGTGCGCATCCAGGAGATCGGCTCCGACAACAAGCCCACCGGACAGCTCGAAATCGTCACGCAGCTGCGGATTACTCCGGAAGGCAAGATGTACGAAAAGCCGGTGAGCAGAAAGCCATCGACCCTTCATACCCTCGACATTCAGAGGGGAGATTCCGATCTGCTCGCCCCAGTGCCGATGTTCCCACTCACGACTGCAATGCTTCCGAAATACGAAATCACATACGGCGGAAAGCAGCCGCTCGACGAGCTGACCACCTACTTTTTCTCAGTGAAACCGCGCGCCTTGGAACGCGCCCACGCCTATTTTTCCGGCGTAGTTTGGGTGGACGTGCAGGATCTGGTCATCGTGAAAACCATGGGCAAATGGGTCACCGAGATCGGCGATGTCACCGCTTCCGATCTCCCGTTCACGGTCTTCGAGACGTACCGCCAGCAGGTCGGCAAAAATTTGTGGTTCCCCGGATACTCTCGCTCGGATGAAACCCTCCCTTCCGGCGTGCCGGTCCGCGTGATCGTCAAATGGTCCGATTTCACGCCGCAGACGAGCGCCCCGGTAGCGGCGGATTCACCGGCGACAGCAAAGCCTGCCGACAACAAAGGAACTCCATAGTTCCAACGGCGCGGAACTATCATCAATCAATTTTCAGACTTGTGCCGGAGCGTGGGCCGCTCAGGCTCTTCCGGCGTTTTTTCCTGTGGCGTTTTGTCCTGCTGTGATTCGCTGGGCGGTGGGGCGGGAGCTTTCGGCGGCTGCAGAATCCACTGGAACCCTCCGTCATAATCGACCTTGGCCATGGTAAGTTTTGTCTCCGGCGGCGCGATCGCAGGAAGGGCCGCCTTCAAGAAATTGACAAGACTCGCGGTGTCGGACTTCTGGCTCTGCCCCTCCGCGGCGAGCGTCACGGACTTCTCCTGAATCTCATTAGCGGCGCGGATTTTCGTCAGGCGCGAATCATTCTGCTGGAGCAGGTCGAGAAGTTCGGGCTCCCCGTTTGCGCGGTTCTCCGGCGGGTAGCGAACCTCCATGAACGTTTTTGGCTTGCCCTTCTCCGGAGGATATAGCTGGTTGTAGCTCGGACGCAGCACTCGCGTCCGCCAGATACCGTTCCCGAGTGCGTCCTGCTCGATGTGGTAGTCGATGGCCCAAGCCTCGGGGCCGTAATCCCGCACAAATCCAACGAGAACGATGCGAATCAAAGGTTCATCTTCGCCGAGGCTAATTTTGTGGTGCAGCATCCCCGCCAGGACTCGAACGCGCTCGAGCACGGCAATGCCGATGGACTCGATGTCGCTCGCGCGAAAGGTATCGTCTTTCTTGCCGCCGTTATTCAGGGCCGCGGCGATGAGGCTGTGGAATTCGTTGTCGAGCCGTATGGGCTTGTCCTTGGAATCCGGCTGCACCCACTCGACCGCCCCGAGCATCACCCCAATGCGCTCCGCGGAAAGTATCGTGATCTCCGGAGGGTGCGAACCCGCCTCGCCGTGAACGTCCATCGCCGCCAAAATAATTGCATCCTTCGCCGCGCAAATTACGATCCGCCCCTCGGCCAGATTCACCGCAACTTCCTGATCGCCAGACTCCTGCGCGAATGCAGGCGCGGAAATCAACCACGGATGCACACAGATGAACACGGATAAAAACAAAAGAAGTGCAGGGAAAGAAAATCCAAGATTGCGATGTCGTGTCGCCATTGTCACAATTCCGAAAAGAAATCTATATCCTCTTCCTTATCCGTGTTTATCCGTGTGAATCTGTGGTTCCAAAGCTTTTTCTTTTCTCGCGATGGCCTGCAGCGCCGTGAAGGCCACGACGTTTGCAACATCCTCGGCTGAGCAGCCGCGCGAAAGGTCGTTCGCCGGCCGGTCCAGCCCCTGCAGGATCGGGCCTAGCGCTTGCGCGCCTCCCAGCCTCTCGACAAGTTTATACGCGATGTTGCCGGAATCGAGATCTGGGAAGATCAGCACATTCGCATGTCCGGCAACGATCGAGCCCGGCGCCTTGGAATTCCCGACGCGCGGAACGAGCGCCGCGTCGGCCTGGAGTTCGCCGTCCGCGGCAACTTCCGGCGCGCGCGCCTTCAGGATGCGCAGCGCCTCCCGGACTTTTTCAACGCGCGCGTGACTCGCCGAAGCCTTGGTTGAAAATGACAGGAATGCGACGCGTGGCTCTGCGTCAAGAATCGGGCGCGCATTTTCCGCAGTGGCGCGCGCGATTTCGGCAAGTTCCTCGGGATTCGGGTCCGGCACAACAGCGCAATCCGCGAAGAGCAGCGCGCCTGCGGACCCCAGGTCCAAACCCGGGCGCTCCGGAATTATCATGACGAAGAAACTCGAAACCAGCTTCGCCTCCGGCGCAAGGCCGATCGCATGCAGAGCCGCGCGCACAGTCTCGCCAGTCGTGTTAGCCGCGCCTCCCACAGTCCCATCGGCATCCCCGGCGGCCACGCTCAGCGCCGCGAAATAGAGCGGGCGCCGTGCGATGTCTCTCGCTTCGTCCAGCGTCGCGCCGCGCGCGCGGCGCCGTTCGTAATAGATTTGGGCGTACGCCTCTGTGCGCGGGTTCGTAGCCGGATCCTCGATCGCGACGTCCCCCAGCGCCAAATGCAAATCCGCGGCGGCCGACCCGATGATTTGTTTCCGGCCGAGCAAGGTGACTTTCGCGAAGCCTTCCCGGGCAATTGCCGCAGCAGCAGCAACGACGCGCGGGTCTTCGCCCTCAGGCAACACGACGCGCTGAAGATGCGCACGCGCCCGATTCTTGATTTTCTCTACCAGTGTCATCCTATGCCCAAGTTATCACAGGTTCGCGCCGGATCGGCGCGAAGTCACTCCCAATCGTTTTTCAGGAGCAATTCCTCAATCCGGTAAGCATGGAACATGTCATGCATCGCCAAATGGCGAAACATGATGAAGACGGAATAGTGCCCGTACTCTCCATGCTCGGCGGTGCGTTCCCAATCCGCCGACGAAAGCGTCTTCAATCGTTCGATCAGTTCCCGCCGGTCCCGGGAAAATCGCGCCATGGCCTCGTCCAAGTTCAATTTCAACAGAGCGTCTTCCTCGTCGTCGAGGTGCGGAAGATACGGCTTAATGCGGGGGTGCGACTCCGCCAGCATCAAATCCAGCCGAGACGACATCAGCGGATGAACCGAGGCCAGGTGGCAGGCGTGTTCATGCGCCGACCATTTTCCCGGCTTCGGGCGGCGCTTCAGGATTGTTTCCGGGACCTCGCGGACGAGAGGAAGAATAATTTCCGGCGCCCGGTCCAAGGCGGCGACGATGACGTTAATTTTATCCATGCGCCCTCACTGGCAAAACATCGCATTCGATTTGATCATCACCCGCTTTCCGGTAGAATAACAGAGCAAACCATAACAATTGCAGATGGACGACAGGACTACTCGGACTGTTGTGAGGCGGTAAAAAGAGCCGAGGAAGGCGGAGACCATTCGACACAAAGGCAAGAAGCTGAAAGACATCCTGGACGCGCACGAGAAATTCCATAAGGGGCATCCGGGCGGGGAACGCGCCGATCTTTCCGGCGCCGATCTTTCCGGCGCGGATTTGAAGAAACGCGATTTGACCGGCGCGAATCTCGCGGGAAGCAACCTGCGCAAAGCCGACCTGCGCGGAGCGAAACTCAGCCACGCCGATTTGAGCCGCGCGGACATGCGCCAGGCGGATTTGCGAAATTGCGATTTTACGGAAACCAGGCTCGAAGGCGCGGACTTGAGCGAGGCCGATTTGAGCGGCACGGAACTGTTCCGCGGCGATTTGCGCTCCGCGAAATTGCACAAGACGATTTTGCGGGGTACGGTTCTGCGGCAGGCGAATCTTCGCGGCGCGGATTTTTCCGGCTCGGACCTCGCGCTCGCCAGTTTCCGCGAAATCGACCTGACCGACGTCAAGCTGGACGGCGCAGCCCTAAAGGACGCCGTAGTCAGAGACAATCGAAAAAGCTGAGAGATGTGGCGTTAAGTAGCACAGCCACTCCTGGCTGTGTGGTTTTTGCAATCGCCCGCGGATCGAATACCGGGTGAGGCTCACAAAACCACACAGCCAGGAGTGGCTGTGCTACTTGAAACCTCTTCTATTTTCCGGTGGCGGAAGCGGAGGATTCGGCGGCACCAGATCGCGTAACCCCGCGCCGCCGCACGTCAATCCCCAGCCGCTTGATCTTCTGATTCAACGTGGAAAGCGGAATCTGAAAATTTTCCGCCGCCTCGGTTTGATTCCATTCCGTGCGTTCCAGCATGTCGCAGATCACGCGCCGCTCGATCTCATCCATGATTTGAAACAAGGAAGCTTTCGAGCTGTCCGCGCCCGCTCGCGAGCCGTGTTCGCCCGGCAGCGGCGGCATGAATTCGGAGAGTTGCAGCCGGACGCCGCCGAGGAGTTCCCTCGTCCGCACGCTTTCCGGCAAGAGCTCGAACGTCCAGAAATTCCTGCGAAGACAGAACCACCGCCCGCTCGACAACGTTTTCCAGTTCGCGCACATTCCCCGGCCAATCGTAATCCACCAGCAACCGCAGCGCCGCCGGAGTGAAGCGCCCTAAAGGCCGGTTATTCTCCTTGGAAAATATGCGGAGGAAATGGTCGAGCAGGAGGTGAACGTCTTCCTTGCGCTCGCGAAGAGGCGGCAGGGGAACCGCAATCACGTTCAAACGATGATAGAGGTCTTCGCGGAAACGGCCTTCGCGAACGAGATTGAGCAGCTGCACGTTGCAGGCGGCGATGATGCGAACGTCGACCTTGATCGTTTCCGTCCCGCCGAGGCGCATGAATTCGCGCTCCTGAATCACGCGCAGAAGCTTCGCTTGCGTCTCTGGCCCGATGGTGGAAATTTCATCGAAAAAAATCGTTCCCAGATCGGCGACTTCAAAGAGCCCCTTCTTCGAAGCTACGGCGCTCGTGAACGCGCCCTTCACGTGCCCGAACAATTGCGATTCGAGCAGGTCCACGGGGATGGAGCCCGTGTTGATCGGTACGAACGGCTTGTCCGCGCGCGCGGATGCCGAATGAATCGCCTTGGCGATCAGTTCCTTGCCCGTTCCGCTCTCGCCATGAATCAGCACGGTCGAGCGCGAAGGCGCCACCTGGCCGACCAGATCGAGCACAGCCAGCATTTTTTCGCTTTTCCCGATGATGTTCGGAAAGTTGTACCGCTGCTTCAGGGCGCGCTTGAGCTGGACGTTCTCTTCGCGCAGGCGGCGGCCCTCGACGGCCTGCGCCACTTGGACGAGCAACTCATCGTTGGACCACGGCTTGGTGATGTAATCCTGCGCGCCGCTTTTGAACGCGGCGCGGGCCATATCGATGGACCCGTAGGCGGTGATCAAGACGACGGAAAGATTCGGATCGCGCCGGCGAATTTCGCGCAGCAGGTCGAGGCCGTTGCGGTCGGGAAGGCTGACGTTGAGCAGAACGAGGTCGAACGGTTTTTCCTCGAGCATCGTGAGCCCGGCTTCGCCCGACTCGGCGCTCGATGTCGAGTAGCCTTCCGTATTGAGCAGAAGTTCCAGGCCCTCTCGAATTTCGGATTCGTCGTCGACAACCAGGATGGCGCCTTTAGACATGAACCGCTTTCCGCGCCACCGGGAATTCCAGCCGGAACGATGTCCCCTTGCCTGGCGTGGAGCGCACGTCCACTTTCCCGGCGTGCTCCTTGACGATGCCGTAGCTCACGGAGAGGCCCAGGCCGGTGCCGCGTCCTGAGGATTTTGTGGTGAAAAAGGGATCGAAGATCCGGTTCAGGTTTTCGCGGGGAATGCCGCCGCCGGTATCGATGATTTCCACTTCCACCGATCCGTTGTGCGCCGCGGTGCGGATCTCGACGACGCCGCCGGAGGGCATGGCATCGCGAGCGTTCAGGAAAAGGTTCAGGAAAACCTGCTGCAGCTTGTTGGTCGAGCCAAGCACCGCCGGCAATTCCTGCTGCAGGTTCCGCGTCACCTGCACCTGACCCGTGCGGAATGGGTGCGCGACCAAGGTCAGCACTTCTTCCACCACGGCGTTCAAATTCACTTCCGTAAATTCCGACGCGCCCGTCCTCGAAAAATTCAACAGGTTGTTCACGATTTCGCTCGCGCGGAACGTCTGCTTGACGACTTTCTCGATCAACTGGTGGCGCGGGTCGCCGCTCGGAAGCTGCTTGGCCAGCATTTGAATGTAATTCGAGATCACGGCGAGCGGCGTATTGACCTCGTGGGCCACGCCCGCGGCAAGCAAACCAAGAGAAGTGAGCTTCTCGTTCTGGAACACCTGCTCTTCGAGGCGCATCCGCTGCGTGACGTCATCGAAAAGGATGAGGCGGCCGATGCGGTCTCCCGATTTCCCAACCAGGGGAGCAATCGAAACGTTGACCACCAGGTTCCGCCCCTCGCGGTTCTGCATATGGAATTTGTAGAGGCTGGAGACGCGCTCATCGCCGGAACGCGCTGTAATTTCCGCCATGAGATCGGAAGGGAGCACGTCCTCGAGCTTTCGGCCGACCGCTTCCTCGCGCGGCACGCCGATCAGCCCCTCGAGTTGCGTGTTCCAGGATTCCACCGCGCCGCCGAAATCCACCGCCAGCACGCCGACATTCAACGATTCGACGATATTTTCGGAGAAATCCTTGAGCCGCTCGATCTGCGCCGCTTTTTGTTCGAGCGAGTTGTACAGCTGAGCGTTGTCGAGCGCAATGGCCAGATACCCGGCGATGGTGTGCAGCAGCTCGAACGTCCTCGCTCGACAAAAAGTCGCCATCAACCGTTTTCCCCAGGCCCAGGACGGCGATCGCATGGTCGCGAATCTGGCAAGGAATGAAGTAATTCAAATCGAGCTGCTCGAGCGTCTGTCGCACGGAGGGAGAAGATTCCCGCGCCGCGCGCGCCGATTCGTAAAAGAGAATGCCCTGCGCAAACGGTTTGTTCCCGCCATCCAGAAAACTCAGATCGAGCGCGCCCGCGTACCGCACGCCGACCGATCGCGCGATGCGATACGCGCCCGGATGGCTCTCGTCCTCGATGAAAATCGCCAGCCGGTCCACAAGGAGAGCCTGCGAAATTCGATCCATTACCGAAGCGAGCATCGGGTCGAGGCGCACCTCCGAAGTCAGCGTGCGGCCAAACTCAATCAGCGTGCGGCGATAGTCCAGACGGTCCCTGTAGAAAAAGCGGTCCAGCCGCGCCTGAATCCAATCGCGGAATGGCTGGAACAAAAATGCCGCCACCACAATCGCGATCACTCCGCCCATCATTCCGGAAGGCCAGGCGGTATGGAACAGCGCTCCGATCACCGCCACGATCGCGATGTAGACGGCCACCACGCCGCCGCTTGCGGCCGTATAGGCGAGACCTCGCTTGAAGATGATGTCCACATCCATCAGGCGGTAACGGATGATGGCGTATCCGAAACTCAGCGGGATGAGCACCAGCGAAATTGTGGAGAAATTCATCCACGGCCGCGGCACAACTCCGAGGAAAAAGGGCACGATGTAAAGCAACAGAAATGGAACAATGCCCGCCAGCGCTCCCCCGGTTACCCACTTCAATTGCTGCCGCAGGATTCCGGACGTTGCGCGGCGATAGCTGAAAACAAAAACGAGCGCCGCAAGCAGGAAGTAAATTCCCAGACACGCCAGATCGAGCCGGTCGAGCGTGTTCCGCGCTTCGATCGACGGCATGAATCCCAATTCGCGAAGTCCGACCAGAACTCGCACCAGCAGCAGAATTCCAGGCACGCCGTAAATGGCGCCCAGAATCGCGCCGTGCCCTTTGGAAACAGGGCGGCGCTCCGGAAATACCAGCGCAAAATGCAACAGCAACGCCGGTTGCAAGAGCCTGGCCACGATCGCTGACCAATAGATTTCCCAATCGAATGGCGTCAGTTTCCCGGTGTATTGGAAGGAGTACAAGACGAAAGACACCAGGCAAAAAATGTAGAAATGCACGGCGCGCGTCGCGTTCCACCGGCGGGCAAAAATGAACAGGCCAATGAAGAGATAGAGCACTCCCACGACGCTCAGATAATTTTCAATCGAGGCGGGCCGCGCTGCAGGCTGGATTACAAGTTGCGCTTCAAACTGTTTGCCGCCCCGCTCAATGCGGTAATGGGCCAGCGACCACAGTCCGATTCGCCACAGACGCTTCGTGACATCGATCGAGCTATGGATCGGCGTATCGTTAATTGCCAGAACGCGGTCGTCGGTCCGCAGGCCGGCGTTAGCGGCGGGAGAGTTTGGAGCGACATGCCAGGCAACAACCCCGGGTTGCCTTTCGATCCACGACACCCCGTCATCGGGCGCCGTGAACATGGACCGTTGCTGAAAATTGATGATGCCAAAGACAATGGCTGCGAGAGTTGCCAGAGCTAGAACGGCTGCGCCCAACCGGACCCGAAGATTGTCGTTGATTGGAGCGCTCACCGATTATCCCTGCAAAGTCCCGCCAAAAGACATGTCGTGCAACCCTGCTTCCAAATTATATAAGTGTTCTCAAATCAATAACCATATGAATTTCAATCGAATAGATGCAGATCGAACGAGGGAAGGGGGACAGAAATTCCCGCCCTCCACTTTATGGAAGGCGCTTTCCTGTTTCTAATAGGTCCTGCCCAGCTAAAACTGGAAGCTCACCCCACCCCGGAACGATCGCAGAACAGGAACGAGCATCATTCGAGAATCCTGCCCGCTCACTGTCACATATCCTTGGTCCAAAAGATTGCTGAAATCGGCCAATGCTTCCCACCGCCCGTTGAATCCCGGCAGTGGCTGGCGAATTGAAAGATGCAGGTTCGGATCCATCTGGTAGGCCGCCTCGCCAAATTGGTCCATGCGCGACAGCGCGGTGCCCGAAACCCATTTGTAGCTTGCTGAAAACTGCGTACGAGATCGCGGAATCTTGCCCGAAATGCGAGCCGCCACGCTGTGATGGTTGCTGGTCATGAAGCTATCGCGCAGATCAGATACCGCGGAAGTGGACTCACCCCCGGGCGTAAGTACCCCCGCCCAAGCATAGACCGCTGCTAGTTCCAAGTCATCCGAGAGCTTCTGGCGGTACGCCGCGCGAGTACCCCAGGAGCTGGAATTGCCCCCGTCGTAAAGGAACGCGGGTGAGAAGACGTCCTGAACGAATTCCGGACTCGCTGCAGGTCCGGTCCCGAAAACGGCCTGATCGCGCGCCGAATCATGGAACGCGGCAACCTCAAAGGTGGATTGGCCACCCATCTTTCGCTTAACCGAAAGTTCCTGATGCCAGCCGCCCTCCATTACCGGACTGCCATTGTGGAACAGAACGGGGGGAAGGCTATCGAGTTCGTCGATTGCGGATTCAAGCGCTCCCGTTCGACCCCACTGTTCGGAGGGAGGGTTAGCCGCAACGATCGCTGTGGCTATCAAGCCTGGAGCCAGGCTGGCGCTCAATTCCGCATGAGGGCGCAGCGAAGAAACGGAAGAAACGATTCCGGCGCGAAGATATTCCGCGCCTGCCCGCAATACGAATCGATCGCCCAGTTCAAACTGCTCGGTGTGATCGATCCGCATGGCCTGAAACGCCATCCCCTCGGCGCCGAATTTGGATTGCCGCCAAACGAATATGGTTTCAGGGCCGTTTTCCGCATTGCCGGACGGGAGCCAAACGCTGGCAAATGAACCTGACGCTCCCCTGTCGTAACCCATCTGGCCGGCAACCAGCATGCGCCCCAGGCTACCAAGCTGTTGGTCGTAAGAGACAGCAGTCGCGGGAGCATTTGGAAAATTCGAAGCAGATCCGGGCCGCAATGAGCCGTTCATCACCTGGACCAGGGCGCGTGGCCGCTGTGCATCGGGGAGGTCCAAGTCCGGACCCGGGGTATTGGAAGCGGTCTGGTTGCCAGTGTCTTTCCACTGCAGGATCGTGCGAGTCGCTGCCGAAGAACGCAGCACCCATTTCCAGTCGTCCTGTTCGGCGGGAGCATCGGACTTGCGTCGCAGTGTATCCAGCGATGAGAACAAGGTATCCACTTGCACGCGCAGCAGGGTCGTCAGATTTGACATCACGGCGACGTGGCGCTCCATCGACGGCAGAAATCCCGCCACGGCAACGCGAACGGCGTAGCTACCCGGTTTGAGATGATCCGTGAAGAACGAGCCATATTGATTGGAAAGGATTTGCGCGACGATGCGGCCGCCGGCGTCTTCCGAGATCAGCCACACGCTGGCGCCCATCTGCGGCGTCCCAGAGGGGTCCAGAACGACGCCTGAGATCGTGCCATAACCCGGCTTCGCAGCTGCCGAAGCGGCTATGGCCAGCACAACCACCGTGACCCAGCCCAGAGTTCGGCAAATCGACTTCATAGGGACTGGTTACCTTCCTGTGGCTCCATTCACTGCCACTTTTTGCGTCACCGCCGGGGGTGTAACGGTGAAATCCGCCGTACGCGAAACCGTCTGGTTGGTCACCAGATCGGTGGCTTGAACTTCCAGTTTGTATTTGCCGGGAGGTAATGTCTTGGGTTGGATGACCTGTTCGAATGTTACCTGCTCGCCATTCTGCTGGAGCTGGTCGCCCGTCTTGACTTCATGGGCAACGGTTTGGTCCCCCTGAGTCACCTTCATATCCAGGGAGACGTTGTTCTTGTGGGTCTTGTCGTCGACCTTCAAATTGTAAAATTGCAGGTAGACGTCCAGCGGCTGATCGACATGGAATTCGGCATCCAGTTTGGGGCGAACCTTGGTCGAACCCAGCACGAATTGACCCACGCCAACGTCCTTGGAGGAAACAGGCTCCATCTGGTCGGCAAGGATCAGTGAGCTGGCTTCCAGTTTGTCGTCCGGAATGGGAGAAACCGCCAGTCGTGTATTCACGACCCCCACGTTCCCGCTGTTCACGTCTTTAATCACCAGGTCAAGCTTGTACAAACCCGGCCGGAGAGGAACGGCCTTCTGGTAAACGGAAAAGCCCTTCAGCGAAGGCTCAAGCAGGGAATCAGGAAAATCGCGCTGGATCACGTCTTCGAACGTTTGGATCACGCGCCCGGTCATCGAGCTGATTCGCCCAAACAGATTGAGCGACGCGGATTGCACGCCGTCGCGATCGCGGAAGGTCATTTGCTTGTTCTGAATCTGCACCGTCACCGGGACAAGAATCGTGTCGCCCGTAATCCGCATGAAATCGAACCGATAATCGAATGAAATTTGGTTGCGAAGGATGCGCGAGCTGACCACTTCTTCGAGATCCTTGAACTTGACCGGCGGTGGGGCCTGGACTTTTGCAAATTGCTCGAGGCGGGTGAATTCGTCCTGGCTGTCCATAGCATTCATTCCCCCAGGTCCTAAGGGCGCGGTGGAACCGTCTGAACGGGTGAAACGCGCGGCCTGGGTGGACAAGCCCATCTGTTCCAACATGCTTGGACCGCCCCCGGGCACATGCGACATGGCATCCTTTTCACCCGGGTCCATGGTGATATGAAATTCGCCAGTGCCGGTGGGATCCACAAACTCAATGGTGATATTTTGTCCGATCCCCTCCATGTAATGATAAGTCCAGTCTTCGTACGCATAGGTGGTGGTTTGCCCGCCTCCTTCCTGCAGAGGACGGTTATACAATTCACCTTGCGTATGGGATTCGACCTGATCCGCCGGGCCCCACATGATATAAATCCGGCCGCGATCCGTCCTCCACCCGGGAATTCCCGAGGAGAAGCGCTCATTGGCGTAGGCGATCCGGCGGTAGTGCTCTTCCTTGAATTCGTTTTCGACCGTATCCGGCGTGGGATCGCGCCTCTGCCAGAACGCCTCGATGAACTGCTCGCGCTCTTCATTGGTCTGCAATTGCAGGAACGCCGAACGTTCTTCACCGGTAATGATGTAAGGGACTTCCTCTTCCAGCCATTTCTTGTAAGGGGTCGCGAGCTCTTTTTCGAGCTTCTTCAGGTTCTTCTTGCCCTTGTCGTCGTTCTTTTTCTTTCCGGAGTCCTGTTGTTTGTCGGCGGGAGTGTCCTTCTGATCTTTATCCTGGTCCTGAGCATGGGAACGCGGGCAAAAGGGCATCAGCAATGCTCCGCCCAGCAGCAACGTCAGTGAAATGCGTCCCAAGCGGTTCATAAGCGTACCTCGCCCCTGATTCGGAAGCTAGATTCTATCCCCCGCTTTTGCAAGCGTCAACCAAGGAATCTCACCTGCCCATCCTGGCGCTCTAGACCCTCTATCTCCCCGTGAATACAACGCCTGATTGGGACCGATGCATACTAAGAACTAGGCGAGCGCTGCCGGGTTGCCCGCCATTTTTCCAAATCCGGGTTGTCCTTTTCCCCAATCGGCACATCCGAATGTTAAAGCCCCAGCCGCTTGAACAGCCTTTCTGGCCAGTGAAATATCTGGCCGACACGGCGAGTACCTGAACTGATAAGGGAACGGAGGCAATTACCTTTCTTCCGCACCGAAATGACTGTAAAATTGCATGACGAGTGGGGCCCGGCTCGGGCGCTTCCCCGAACCAGGAGGATTCCGGCCTCACGCGCAAACACTTCGAAACATGCCCGCTTGCTGGGCACGCAGGGTGACTTGCCCCATGTGGTGTGCACCACCGGGAAACTTTTGAAGTTCTCATTGCGTAAGAATTAGGGATGGCGGCTGGAGGAAGTTGCTCGGTACATTAAGACCAGAATTGCAAACCCATGAACACGTGGCAAAAAATCGGGGTTGGTGCGGGTGTCGCCGCTGTTTTGGCCGGAGGTACGTGGCTTGCTGTCTGGGAGATCAATAAGGGTGTCGTGACCGTCCAGACCGCGCCCGCGGTGCGCCAGGATCTGACTTCGATCGTCACGGCCTCGGGAGAAGTCAAACCCCTCACTTATACAAACGTTCTTGGCGAAGGGATCGGCAAAATCACGGCAATTGCGGTGAAGGAAGGCGACCACGTCAAAAAAGGAGACGTTCTGCTGCGCCTGGAAAGCGTGCAGCCCGCCGCCGATGTCAGCGCGCAGCGCGCCGGGATTGCCGCCGCCGATTCAGGAGTGAAATCCGCGGAAGCCAACGACGTATCGGCGCAGGCGGACATCAAGTCGCGCGCGGCGGACCTGGAGCACGCAAAACTCGACTGGGAGCGCGGCCAACTCCTGTTCAAGGATGGGCTGATTCCCAAGCAGGATTATGATACTCGGAAGGCCACGTACGATGGCGCCGTGGCGGCGCTGGCTTCCGCGCAGGCCCGCGCGGAGCAGTCTCGCGCGCAACTCGGCCAGGCGCGCTCCCAATTGACCCAGAATCAAGCGATGCTGGGCCGCCTGAGCGACATCCTGAACAAGACGACGTACACCGCTCCGATCAACGGAGTCGTCACCTATATCGCGGTTCGCGTCGGCGAAAACGTCGTTCCCGGCATCCAAAATGCCACCGGGAGTTACCTCATGACGATTTCCGACATGTCCGTGGTGACCTCGGAAGTCATGGTGGATGAAACCGACATTGTGAGCGTGAAGCTTGGAGAAGACGCGGAAGTCACCATCGACGCGATTCCGGGAAAATTCTTCAAGGGAAAAGTGACCGAAGTCGGAACGCAAGCGGTGCTGCGCAGTTCGGGCCTCGCTTCAACGCAGTCCACGACGGGCAACCAGGAAGCGAAGGATTTTAAGGTCGTCGTGACGCTTCAGAATCCGCCGGATGGCTTGCGTCCCGGGCTCTCCTCGACGGCCAAGATCACCACGGCGCAAAAGAAAAATGTAATGACGGTTCCGCTTCAGGCGCTCGCGGAACGAACCAAAAAAGATCTGGACGAGGCGGCCAAGGAAAACGGGCAAAATTCGGTCACGCTGGCTGCCGGCCGCCCCGCGCCTGGTGCCGCGTCTGACGGGGCTGCGTCCTCCACTCTCGAAAAAAATCCGGAAGTTCAGGGCGTCTTTTTGGTGCGGAACAAACGCGCTCAATTCGTTCCCGTCGCGACCGGAATCACCGGCGTCACCGACATTGAGGTCGTGAGCGGCCTGCAGGAAGGCGATCAGATCATCACCGGAAGCTACAAGGCCCTGCGCACGCTCAAACCTGACGCGCGCGTTAAAGTGGACAACTCCACGCCGAAAGCGACGGACGAAAATTAAATGAATATACGCGCAGGATTGGGGAACTGAGGAATGCCCGAGAGAGCCGTCGCACCCGATACGTTCCGTCAGGACCTCGTCGATCAAGGCGTAGCCATCTTGACCGAAGGCCTTTGGAAAACGTACGAGATGGGCGGCGAAAAGCTGCACGCCCTGCGCGGAATCGATCTCACGATTCGCAAGGGCGAATATGTCGCCATCATGGGGCCGTCAGGATCGGGCAAATCCACGCTCATGAACCTGATCGGTTGCTTGGACACGCCGACCGCGGGGAAATATTGGCTGGCCGGGCGCCTCGTGAGCGAACTGGATGATGATGAGCTCGCCGCCATCCGGAACAAGGAAATCGGATTCGTGTTTCAAACGTTCAATTTGTTGCCTCGCGCCACGGCACTGCACAACGTGGAACTCCCCATGATTTACAACGGCACTCCCTCGGAAGAGCGCCTGGCCCGGGCAAAACGCGCGCTCGAAGCGGTCGATCTCGGGGAGAGAATGCTTCACAAGCCCAATGAACTTTCCGGCGGGCAGCGCCAGCGCGTGGCGGTGGCGCGCGCCCTGGTGAATTCGCCCTCGATTGTGCTGGCCGACGAGCCCACCGGAAATCTGGACACAAAAACGGGCGATGAAATCATGGCCCTGTTCACGCGGCTGCACAGCGATGGCAATACCATCATCCTCGTCACGCACGAACACGACGTGGCGCGGCGCGCCGATCGCATCATCCATGTTCGCGACGGCAAAGTCGAAACCGACGAACGGGTCATTCACTAGTGGCACAGGCTTCAGCCTGCGGGGGTTGGTGCTTGCAACGACCAAACCCCACAGGCTGAAGCCTGCGCCACGAGGCAAAATTCATGATCACCATGTGCATCGAACCCCACTGAAAGGCATCCCATCCTTTGATGGAACCCGGGACTCCCGAACTCACTGCCGCCTCGCAATCCCCTGCTCGCTCTTCCCACGGCGTCCGAGTGAGAATTCCCGTCGCGGTCTCCATCATCCAGGCGTTTCTTTTTCTCGTGCACCTTGCCTTGTATGCGACCTGGACGTTCTTCTGGGGCGTGCAGGATTCTTCGCGTGTGGCGGAGCTGCGAATTGCGCTGGCCATTTTGTCCGTCAGCTTCGTCGCGGCATCCCTGCTTGCGCACCAATATTTCAACCCGCTGGTCCGGGCCGCTTACACGGTCGCCTCGGTTTGGCTCGGTTTCCTTAGTTTCTTTTTTCTTGCGGCATGCGCGTGCTGGATTCTGTATGGCGTGCCGCTCCTGTTTGGAATGCATGTTGAAAAGCACGCGCTCGCAGCCGTGTGCTTTGGTCTCGCTCTTCTCGCGGGCATTGCCGCCATCGTGAATGCAGCGTGGACCCGTGTCGTGCGCGTCACCATCAAATTGCCCAATCTTCCAGCTGCCTGGCGAGGGCGCACAGCCGCCCTGGTCAGTGACCTGCATCTGGGCCATGTGCGAAACGCCGGCTTTCTCCGCCGCATCGTCCGGAAACTTTCGCAATTGCATCCGGACGTGCTGTTCATCCCGGGCGACCTGTACGACGGGACCGCCGTGGACCTCGCGCGGCTGGCCAAACCCTGGTCTGAATTTTCCGCGCCTCTGGGCGCTTACTTCATCACGGGCAATCACGAGCAATTCTCCAGCCCCACGAAGTATCTCGATGCCGTCCGGCAGTCCGGAATTCGCGTGCTCCAGAACGAAAAAATCGTTCTCGACGGACTCCAGATCGTGGGCGTCCATTATCACGATTCGACAAATGTGGAGAGGTTCCGATCGATCCTCCGGCAAGTGAACCTGGACCGGAATGTAGCCAGCATCCTGCTCGTTCACAATCCGAACCGCTTGCCGGTCGCGGCAGAGGCGGGCATTTCCTTGCAACTGTCCGGTCACACTCACCGCGGACAGTATTTTCCGTTTACAGCTATCGTTTCCCGCATTTATGGAAAGTACGCTTATGGATTGAATCGCTTCGGAGATCTTGCGGTCTACACTTCGTGTGGCGCCGGCACGTGGGGCCCGCCCATGCGGCTGGGATCAAACCCCGAAATTGTCCTCTTCCAATTCGAATGAAACTGCGCGGCGCCCGCGACAGGCTGGCGACATTCAAGCCCAGCAAGCAAGTTTTCGAAACGCATAATTAAGCAAGATGACTTGCTGTCTCACTCCGGTACACAAACCCTCGACCTTCGCACGCAAATCGTAAAGTTCCAATGACCCCGACCGATGATGTTTAACGTAGTACCCGAACTTTGCGGCTCGCATAGGCCCATTGGAAGACCTTCCCGCCGCGGAGGTGGATGATGGCGGTTGAAGGTATTGGAAGTCTCGTGCAAATTCTTGCGGATCAATTATCTGGACAGCCAGGAAATCTGCCGGCGGGTGCGAACGTACCTGCATCTGGAAACGCGGCGAACCCGGCGGTAACCGAAGACACTTTCACGCCGTCGGGGCAAAGCAATTCCGCGCAGACGGCCGCGCAGGACGCAGGGATCTTCCAGGTGAGCCAGGGGGCCCTTAGCGCTGTTGCGGCGAATATCCTGTTTGAGCAGGCTACCTCCAACGGCGTCCCGAATGGATCTCCCGCACAAACTGCCCAAGGCACAACTACGAACGCAGGCAATCCGCAACCGGGCTTGGCGACGAACTCAAATGCGCCACAAAACCCGGGCCAATTGTTCGCGCCCGATCCTGCGGGACAGCCACCGGCACCCAAGGCGGTCCCCACCACGAATGTGCAGGAAAAAATTCTGATCCTCAACGCATCGCTCCCCGCCCTTGGACTGAGCAAGGTGGAGATCCAGGAGATCGATAACATCGCCACGCAGATTCAGAATTTCAATCCCGCAGCGTATGCCGCTCTCGTCAACCAGTTCGAAGCGCTGGCGCAGCAGGCGACGCAGCAAAACGCCGCGAATGCAAACAACCCCGCGACCCAAAACACCACTCCCGGCACAAAAGTGAACGGCGGCGGATCCCAGGGCTAGGGAATTTCTTGGCCAAAATTTTCGGCCCTGCGACTGAAGTCCAGTGCAGGCGCAACAAATGGCTGCCGTGGCTCCGCCGCAGGATGCGCCAGCCGGCGGCGCCCCCGGGAACGCCAATCTCCCGATTGGCGTATCCAGATTTCAACCCCGAATTCCTTTGAACGTCCGTGGGAAATTCGCTGGCGTGGTATAAATTCAATGCTCATTTCTCGCACCCATGTTTGCCTCGCGCACGAATTGGCGTCTGGAAACGAATCGCTTGACGCGGGCTCTCGAAGAGCACCGGCGAAGCGGGAAGGAACTCTTCGATTTGACCGCGTCGAATCCCACGACATGCGGGTTTTCCTATCCGGAGGGGGAAATTCTCGCGGCGCTTACGGACCCGCGCGGCCTTGTCTATCGCCCGGAAAGCAAAGGCTTGCGCGAAGCACGGAAAGCGGTGGCCGAATATTACGCCGGGCGCGCGGGATTTTCCGGATCGGTTGCGCGCGTCGATCCCGAACGTATCCTGCTCTCTTCGGGAACGAGCGAAGCCTACAGCCACATTTTCCGTTTGCTCTGCGAAGCGGGCGACGAAATTCTGGTTCCCGCGCCCAGCTACCCGCTCTTTGAATTTCTGGCCGACCTCGCCGACATTCGTCTCGTTCCCTACCCGCTGCTCTACGATCACGGCTGGCAAATCGATTTCGCCCCGCTGCGCGCGGCGCTCACGCCGCGTTCGCGCGTCGTGCTGGTCGTGCATCCCAACAATCCCACCGGCTCGTTCGTCAAGCCGCGCGAGGCCGCTGAACTCGCGGAAATTTGCGCTTCACGCGAAATGGCCATCGTGGTCGATGAAGTGTTCCTCGATTACAGCAGCGGCGCGACGCCAGCGCAAACCTTTGCGCTTTCCGATGCGGCGCTCACGTTCACGCTGAGCGGCCTCTCAAAAATCTCGCTGCTTCCCCAGATGAAATTGGCCTGGACGGTCGTGAGCGGACCCGATGCAGTGGTTCAAACCGCGATCGACCGCCTCGAAATCATCGCGGACACTTATCTATCTCCAAGCGCTCCGGTGCAGCTCGCCCTGCCGAAATTTCTCTCCCTACGGCACGCGCTTCAGGCGCAATTGCAGCAGAGAATTTCCGCGAACCTTTCTGTGCTGGACACTCTATTGCGCGAATCAAAGTCCCTCGCCCGCCTCGACCGCGAAGGCGGCTGGTACGCCATCCTGCGCGTGCCGATGACGGGCACAGATGAAGATCTCACCGTTGCGCTCCTCGAGCGCTGTTCCGTGCTCGTCCACCCCGGCCACTTCTTCAATTTTGAGCGGGAAGGGTTTCTCGTGCTTAGCCTTATCACGCCAGAGCAAGAATTTCAGGATGGACTTCGGCGGCTGCAGACGTTCATTGGCAGATGATCAGTGGACGCGCCCGACACAAGTGGTAAACTGCGAATATGGCACCCAAAAAGAACAGGAATAAAAACAAAAACAAGCCCAAGAAAACTTCAAGCAAGATGGCGGCGCCAAAGAAAAAGGCGCGCGCGAAGAAGGCTGCACCAAGGAAGAAAACAGTACAGAAGAAGCGTAGAGCGCGGGGAAAGAGCCAAGCCGTGGGAACAGTAGCGTTCGAGTCCAAAGGGCTCGGAGCAAGCTCGGGCGGTCAATCGGGCGATTTACAGGGTTTGTCCAACTCCGCGGGCGCGGATTCCGAGAGCGTGGACGAACTACTCGAGGAAGGGAACGCATTCGAAGCCGAAGTCGTGGAGGGCGTCGAAAACGTTCCCGATGCCGACCAAGGCGAAATCAAGACCCAGGAAGTGCATGAAGACGACGTTCCCGACGAATACTTGGATAAGGATCAATAGCCAGGTCAGACTCTTCCGATTCCCCAGCAAGCAACTTGTTCAGGCTTCTGCTTCGAGGACCACCACAGGCTGGTACGTGCGCGGCACAACCGCTTCGGCGATGGCGATCAGGCGTTCCTGTTGGCTGAAGACGCGGAGGCGCGCCGGCTTCCATTCGCCGGAATTGAGTTCGGTGGTGGCGCCTTGCGCGGCGCTCATGCGGCCGGGCTGGATTTGCGCGATCTGCACATTGAATTTCGAGCCGTGGCGCACGCGCTTTTCGAGGATGGGAAGAATCGTGACGCTCGGAAGCTCCGGAAGCAGGCGTTCGAGGGGAATGATGTAACGAGTGAGGTCTCCTTCCTTCGCGGCGTGTTCGAGATCCTCCAGTTTCGCGGCCTGATCCAGAGTAAATTCGCCCACCGCAGTACGGACAATTTCGGCGAGGTGCGCGCCGCAGCCGAGGGCCGCGCCCATGTCGTGGGCGAGCGAGCGGATGTAGGTGCCCGCGGCGCACTCGATCGAAACTTTCGCCAGCGAGCCGGAAACTTCGTTCACGTGAAAATCGTAGACCTCGATCTCCACCGCCTTCAGTTCCACCGGTTTTTTCTTGCGCGCGAGTTCGTGCGCCGGGCGGCCGTGAATTTTTTTCGCGGAATAGGGCGGAGGCATTTGCGGAAAACGGCCGACGCGCTCGGCGGCGAGGCGCTCGATTTCTGCGCGATCGATTTGCGGTGCCGCGTCCGGACCGAGCGGCGCGCCATCGGCGTCGTAGGTGTCCGTGGCGAAGCCGAAGCGGAACGTGGAGTCGTAGCGCTTGCGGCGCCCCACGTAAAATTGCGCGAGCCGGGTGGCGCGCCCGAGCAGCAGCACCAGAACGCCGGTCGCCAGCGGGTCGAGCGTGCCGAGGTGGCCGATTTGCCGGAAGCCGACGATGCGGCGCACGGCTTCGACCACGTCGTGCGACGTCCTGCCGCGCGGCTTGTCGATGACCAGGGCGCCGTCCAGCGGCGCGGCTTGCGGTTTTCTTGGCATGGAAATTAGCCTGAAATTCTCACGGGCTCTGGCGTGAAGCACTTCTAGTGGCGCAGGCTTCCAGCCTGTGGGTTTTAGTACTTGCAAGGACCAAACCCCACAGGCTGGAAGCCTGCGCCACAAAAACGGATCAGGACGCGGGCTTCTTCGTCTGCCGCAAAAGGTCTTCAATTCGCTGGGCGTATTCCTCGGAGTGATCGAGGATGAAATGGATTTCGGGCGCGCGGCGCAACTGGATCCGCTCCGTGAGTTCGTGGCGAATGTAACCGACCGCCGCAAAGAGTCCCCGGATCGTGCTCTTCTGCTCGGCTTCGTTGCCCATCACGCTGACGAAAACGCGCGCGTGCTTCAGGTCGGGCGTCACGCGAACCTCGGTGATCGTGACCAGCCCCTCGATTCGCGGGTCCTTCAACTCCCCCACTACCATGATTCCCAATTCGTGGCGAATCTCTTCCGCCACACGTTCGTGCCGATGCCCTGCAACCGTCATTGTCGTCTCACCGGATATTAAAATAAGAAAGTTCCCTTGCCTTAAAATGCAAAACTTCGCTACAGGACTTCCAGTTCGTGGCCGACCAGATCGCGGCCCAGATGCCTTTCGGATTCCTCGAGCACCGTGCGCAAGGATTGTTCGAGAAATCCGGCGTTGTTGGCGAGGCTCACGACGCCCACCACCGAGCGCTGCCAAGAATCCTGCCCTTCCAGTTCCGCCACGGCCACATTGAATTTCCCCCGCAGCCTGTCCTTCAAGCTGCGGAGCACCTGCCGCTTATCTTTGAGCGAGTGCGCCTCGGGGATATAAATTTCCAGGGTGAGCAGACCGATCGGCATCTTCATCCCTGCAAACACTTGCAAGACAGGCCCCGCCAGCGGGGCGCGGCGAAAATCAGGCAGTCGCTTCGGCCAGAATGAGCTTCTGCATGTGGAAACATTCCAGAACATCCGCAACCTTGATGTCGTTGAAATTGGAAACGCTCGCGCCGCACTCAAACCCGGAGCGCACTTCGTTCACATCGTCCTTGAAGCGGCGGAGCGAGCTGATCTTTCCCGTATAGATCACGACACCCTCGCGCAACACGCGGACGTCGGCGTCGCGCTTCAGGATGCCGTCCACCACGTAGCAGCCCGCGATCATGCCCACGCCCTTGACGCGGAAAGTGTCGCGCACTTCCGCGCGGCCCAGGTGCGTTTCCTTGAAGACGGGCTCGAGCAGCCCCGTCATGGCCTTCTTGATTTCGTCGGACACTTCGTAAATCACCGAGTGCGGGCGAATCTCCACGCCTTCGCGCTGCGCGAGATCGGAAGCCTTGCGGTCGGGCCGAACGTTGAACGCCACGATGATCGCGCCCGAAGCGGACGCGAGAAGAACGTCGTTCTCCGTTACCGCGCCGATGCTGGCATGAATGATTTTCAGTTTCACGCGGTCATCGGAAAGTTTTGGCAGCATCTCGCTCAGCACTTCGACCGAACCTTGCACGTCCGCCTTGATTACCAGTGGAAGTTCCTTGACCTCTCCCACGCGGAGCTGTTCGTGCAACTGGTCGAGCGTGATGCGTGCTCCCGCCGACCGCGCGAGACTCGCTTCGCGAAGTTTTCCCTGGCGGAATTCGACGATGTGCCGCGCGCGCGCTTCGTCGGCCACCTGGAACTGGTCGCCGGCCTCGGGAGCGCCTTGCAGGCCCAGAACCTCGACAGGCGTCGAAGGCCCCGCGCTTTTCACCGGGCGTCCGTGATCGTCGAACATGGCGCGAACTTTTCCGTACACCGCGCCGCAAATAAAAACGTCTCCGGCATTCAGCGTTCCGGTCTGCACCAGGACCGTCGCCACCGGGCCGCGGCCCCTGTCCACGCGGGATTCTAGCACGGTGCCCGCGCCGGGAGATTTCGGATTGGCCTTCAATTCGCGCAAATCGGCCACGAGCAAAAGCATTTCCAGCAGCTTGTTCAGATTCTTTTTCTGCTTTGCGGAGACTTCCACCATGACGGTGTCTCCGCCCCATTCTTCGGGCATCAGGCCGCGCTCGGAAAGCTGGCGCTTGACGCGTTCTGGTTCCGCGCCCGGTTTGTCGATTTTATTGATGGCCACGACGATGGGCACGCCCGCGGCTTTGGCGTGGTCGATGGCTTCTTGCGTCTGCGGCATCACGCCGTCATCGGCCGCGACGACCAGCACCACGATGTCGGTGACTTTTGCGCCGCGCGCGCGCATGCGCGTGAAGGCTTCGTGGCCCGGCGTGTCGATGAACACGACTTTGCGTCCATCGATGTGAACTTCCGACGCGCCGATGTGCTGCGTGATTCCTCCGGCCTCTCCCGCGGCCACTTCGGTTTCGCGGATCGCGTCGAGCAAACTGGTTTTTCCGTGATCGACGTGGCCCATCACGGTCACCACGGGCGGGCGCGGCTCCAGGTTTTCGGGCTTCTCCTCCAGGGCGACTTCGCGGACGACGTCTTCCTCGAACGTGATGACGTTGACGATTCCATTGAACGCTTCCGCGAGACTCGTGGCGGTCGGCGTATCGAGCGCCTGGTTGATGCTCGCAAAGATCCCGCGATCCAGCAAAATTTTCAAAACGTCTTTCGCGCGCACATCGAGTTTTTCCGCCAGATCGCGGACCGTAACTCCTTCGGTAATCGTAATCTGGCGCGGCTCGCGTGGCGGAGGCGCGGGAGCGCGCTCAATCTGCGCGCTGCGGCGCTGCTCGCCGACGCCCATGCGTGCGCGGACCGGATGCAGCTTGCGCTCGCCTTCTTCAAAGCGCTTCTCCATCGTGGGGCGCGCCCTGGCGGCAGGTTTGCGTTCGTAAATCGGTTTGCCGGGCTCGGCCTTTGGCGGAGCCTTGTCCGGAGGCAGGAGTGTTCCAGCGCGTCCGCCGGGACGCGGCGCGCCCGCTCGCTCATGCAATGGCTGGCCTGCTCGTCCAGGCACAGGCTGCCCCGGACGGCCCTGTCCTGGGCGCGCCGGAAATCTCGAGGGCTGGCCAACAGGCCTCGCGCTGGCAGTAGGCCTTGGCGCAGCCGGTGGATTCACTCGCGCACCAGGGGGCAATGGATTCCAATTTGGTTTGGGCGCCGCCGGAGCAGTCTTAGCGCCGGCAGGCGGCCTCGCGGCTGCAGCAGGCTTCGCTGCGGCAGGCGCAGGAGAAGTTGCATGGCGCGCGGCCACAGATGCGGCTGCGGGCGGCTTCGCGGCTGCAGGAGGAGCCTGCGGTGGCGCAGCAGGAACAGGCGGACGCGCCGGCGCCTTGGCAACGGCTGGGCTTGGCGCTGGAGAACCCTTCGCGGGCTCCGCGGGTGGAACGATCGCCGGCCTTGGAATGGCTGGAGCCGGAGCAGGCGTTGCGGGTTTAGCTTCGACCGCGCCTGCCGAAGGCGCTGCAGGACGGCTCGGTTCGGCGATAGTAGGAGCGGGTGGATGAGGAATCGCTGGAGGAGCCGGAGGAGGAGCGACTGCGGCGGGTTTCATGCGAGCCGCTCGGGCGGCTGCGTCTTTCGCTGCTTTATCCGCTACTGCTTTTTGTTCGGCCGCTGCTTCCTCTTCGGCGAGTGCGCGAAAGTGATCGCGCACTTTTACCGCGGCTTCTACCTCAATCGAGCTGGAATGCGTCTTCTTCTCGGTAACGCCGGCTTCGGGCAAATAGTCAATGATGGCCTTTGCCTTGACCTCGAGCTCGCGAGCCAGTTCGTTGATTCGGATTTGGTTCGAATCGGTCATTGCCCTCCGGGGCGGCTACTTGTTTCCGTGCTCGTCTGAATCTTCGGTTGGCGCGTCCGGCTCTGCCGCGCCGCCGGCCTGGCCATGCGCGGCCGCGGCTTCCGCGATTTCTTCCGCTTCCGTCGGAGCCGCAATTTCTTCCGCCGCAACATCGGCGGCTTCGGCCGTTTCCTCGGTAGCCGCAGCCTGTTCCGCGGCGTCCCCGGCAGTTTCCTCTTCGGCCAGCGCCTCAAGCGATTCGGTTTCCGGCTGCGGATTTTCCAGCGACTGGAAATACGCGGCGACCGACAACTGAATCTTTTCGACCATTTTTTCGCCGATGCCCGGAATTTCGGTGAGCTGTTCCGGCGTCATGTCGGCGAGTTTTTCGATGGAGCTGACTCCATGCGATTCAATTCGTTCGATGGTTTTCGGCCCGACTCCCTTAAGCTCGGAGAGCGGCGTTCCCGGAGCCGTGAGCGCGGTCATTTGCGCTTCGATTTCCTGGCGCTTTTCTTCCTCGCTCTTGATGTCCACGTTCCAGCCGATCAGCTTGCTGGCGAGGCGCACGTTCTGCCCCTTCTTGCCGATGGCGAGCGAAAGCTGCGTGTCTTCGACGATCACTTCCAGGTGGCGCGTTTCGGGATCGATGATCTGAACGCGCGTCACCTTGGCGGGAGACAGCGCCTTCTGCGCGAACTGCACGGTGTCTTCGGAATAGGGGATGATGTCGATTTTTTCTCCGCGCAATTCGCGGATGATGGATTGCACGCGCATGCCCTTCATGCCCACGCACGCGCCCACCGGATCAACGTCCTTGTCGCGGCTCTGCACGGCGATCTTGGTGCGCTCGCCGGCCTCGCGCGCGGCGGCGCGAATCTGCACGGTGCCGTCGTAAATTTCCGGGACTTCCATCTCGAACAGGCGCTGCACTAACACGGGATCGGCGCGGGAAACGATCACCTGCGGTCCCTTCGCCGAGCGGTCCACGGCGCGAATCACGACGCGCAGGCGGTCGCCGATGTTGTAGGTTTCCAGGCGCGACTGCTCGCGCTTGGGCATGCGCGCTTCGGCGCGCCCCAGATCGACGATCACGTCCGGCCCTTCGGTGCGCTTGACGACGCAGTTGACCAGCTCGCCGACGCGGCCGTTGTATTCGTTGAAAATGGTGTCGCGCTCGGCCTCGCGCACCTTCTGCATGATCACTTGTTTTGCGGTTTGCGCGGCGATGCGGCCCAGCACGTCGGTGGGCTTGGGGATGACGACCTCGCTGCCGATTTCGGCGTTCGGGTCGATTCGCTTGGCTTCGGCCAGCGTGAATTCCTTCTTCGGGTCGGTAACCTCTTCGACGACCGGGCGCACGGCAAACACGTCGACCTGCCCGGAATCTGGATTGAACTTGGCGCGAAGATCTTCTTCGGTCTTGTAATACTTGCGCGCGGCGACGATCATCGCGTCTTCAATCGCCGCGACGATCACCTCCGGTTCAATGTGCTTTTCCCGGCTGATCTGCTCAATGGTTTGATATAGCAGATTGGCCATCTGTCCCTCATCTCAAAACTCAACCACCAGGTTCGCTTTGCGAATTCCTTCCATCGGCAAAGCAATCACCCGGCCTTTCACTTCGATCTGCACCTTGCCGTCGGCGACACCCGCCAGACGGCCCTCGAAAAATTTCTGGTTCTCCACCGGTTCCATCGTCGAAATTCTCGCCAGCCGCCCCGCGAATCGCTCGAATTCGGCCGGCCTCGTGAGCTTCCGGTCCAGGCCCGGAGAACTTACCTCCAGAATATAGTGCGGCCCCGGCACCAAATCCTCGACGTCGAGGATGACGCTCAACTGGTTGCTGACCGTCTCGCAATCCCTGTGGCTGATGCCTTCCGGCTTATCAATGTAAACGCGCAGGAAGCGTTGCTTGCCAACCTTCCATTCCACGTCCACCACGTCTATGCCCAGCGACCGCGCCACGCGCTCGGCCGCCTCGCGGATGCGCTCCAGTTCCATTTATTCTAGCAGGCTGCAAGTACAGCCCGCACCCGTTCCCGCTTCCCGTCGCCCCCGAACCAGGCGACAAGGCCCCCTAAAGCCGGCAATTTGCGTTCCGGTCTGCTACCAATAAAAAAGTGGGCTCTCGCCCACTGAGGATTGCGTCCGGCTTAGGCTTTTCTAGTATAGTCACCCGTTCCTTCAAAAGCAAGCTACAGAAGGCGGGGGTAGTGGGTCAGTTTGAATTCGAACAGGCCAATGTTCGACATGGTACAGGTCCGCTTACCTCTCCCGAATCTGTCCCTCGGGCCAGCAGATGTCCTGCTCTCAAGTACAGTAAGAATTGCGAGATATGGAATGGTTGATACAAGGCGTATTCATATTGGCCATTGGATGGGCGGCGGAAGCCGCTTGGCCACACATTTGCGACGGCATTGGACCTCTTTTTGATTGCAAGCCTCTACCGCCGATTTTCTCGTTGAACCGCCGTTTCCGTCCTAATCGGACCAGTTACCGCCGCCGTACGTCAGATTGCGCCTGTCCGTGGCCTCGCTTTTAGTCAGTTTGAAATTTTATGGCTTCCGCGTATCTGGCGGGCGAGTGGCCCACCCTTCCGCGTTTTTCTATTCAGGAATTCGCGTGGTTGGATTATACCACTCCGACACCTCAACGCCGAGGGACTGGTTTGGCATTTGCGGGTGCCCCACCCTTTGTGATCTGAAGCTGTGAGAAAACTAGGCGTCATGGGTGTCAGGGATCCGTTCGGGATTTTCTTGTTCGGCTGGACCGCCGCTTTGTGGAATCAGGAGGTCAGGCGGTTGGGTTGCTGACTTCCTTCAATTTGCAGCAGGAGACGCTCGCAACTTGCCTAGACGAATCCACTGTTGCAAGTTGTAGGTGAGGCATGCCCAGAGCAGTTCGGTTTGGACTTTCACTAAGCCGCGAACGTGGAACTGCCGTAGTCCTAGCTTGCTCTTGATCCACGCGTGGCAAAACTCCACCACTCTTCCGCGGCGGCGATATTGTCTCTGTGCTTCCGCGCTGGCCATCTTTTCCCGAAATGCCCGCACCGCTGCGTTTTCTACCTGTCTCACCAGTCCGCGGCCGTGGCTCTGATTTCCCGGGCAGCATTCTGGTTTGCGGAGGCAAGGTTGGCAGTCGCTGCTTTTGGCCTCGTAACGATAAGCCACCAGTCCCCGCTTCTGCTTGCCATGATATTTCCCCTGGGGCCGCAGCAGATGGCCCTCCGGGCAAACATACCGATTCGTCTCGGGCTGAAAAACGAAAGCGCTCGGGGGCAGTCGGTGGGGAGCGGTCCTCCCCGTGGACGCGTCTTCTCGCGGCATGCTCCCGAGAAAATCCATCTTTCGTTCGGCCATCTCTTCGATGGCCGCGCGCGTGGTGTATCCCGCGTCGGCCACCATTTGCTCCGGCCTTCTGTGTAACCGTTCTTCGATGCGGTCCACTGCCGGAAGCAACTGGCCTGTGTCATTGGCTTGTTGTGTCACCGTTACGCCCACGATCAACCCGTGTGCCGCATCCGCGGAAATCTGCGCGTTGTAGCCAAGCGCCAATCCGCCGTCGGGCAGTTTCATCCTTCGCGCTTCCGGCTCGGTGACGCTAACACGCACCTTTCCCGGCTTCTTTTCCCGCAACTTTTCCAGCTCCTCCAGGGCCTTTCCCAAGCGCTCTTGCCGTTCCCGTTGCGCCCTGGCGCGCGCTTGCTTCACTTTCGGGTTGCCTTCATCGTTCCTCGGATCACCCATTTCCTCCACACGCCGCCACGCACGATCCCAATGTTCCCGAATGCTGCTCTCCCACTGATAACTTCGCGGACTCGCCGCTGCGCGAATCTTCGTGCCATCCTGCATCACCTGGTCCAGCGTGATCAGTCCCTCCTTGCTCAGGGCTGCTAATACCTGGGTGAACAGTTCGTCCAGCTCTTTTTGCTTCTCCACCCGGAAATCCGCCAGCGTGTGGTAGTTCACTTCGTCGAGTCCCGTCAACCACTGGAAAGCCGGATCAAACTCGCACCGTCGCGCCACTTCCCGCGCCGATCCAATCCCCTGGGTGTAGGCGTACACCCATAAGCTAATTAGCAGTTGCGGATCGAACGCCGGACGTCCGCCTTCTTCTACACTGCTCTCGATGGCCTGATAAAAGGCACTCAGGTTCAGCCGTCCCACAAGCGCCCAAATGGCTCTCGCCAGATGATCTTGCTCGACGAGCCTCTCGACATCTACAGCTCGCCAGCTCATCTGTTCGCGGTTCACTCGACGAATCAACGCCTGCTTGCTGGTCACATTTTCTTCGCTCATGCGCCGAGCATACTCAGCTTCATTTCCTTTTCAAGACCAGATTGGAATTATTTTGGAAGGTTTCTTCACAGCTTCATCGTCAAAGGGTAAGGGTTTGGATTCCAATACGATCGGGAATGCGAAGCTGGAGAGTCCGAAAATCCCCACCCTTGGCGGGTGGCACGGTCTTTCGTTTATTTGCTACGTCAAGAACCCCAGCCTTCAAAAAATGAAGGCTGGGGCACCCGCAAGTTCAAAACCATTCAATGCCTGGGCCACCCGCCCCACACTTTGTTTCACTCGGAAGGGCCTTGGGTGTATAAGGGTGCCCATCCGGGAGATCAAAATGGAAATCCCAGATAAGGCCGGGCCCATCCCGAAAAGCTGCTACAGGGCCTTTGTGGCAGCACTATGATTGAAACGGACTGTATAAAACACTGAAGTGGCGCTCAGACGAGGGTTCCAATGAAAAATACTCTGACTCGGTTCGCACACCTGTGGATCGTACTTTTTTTCCTTAGTGTCGCCACGGCGCGGACTCAGCAACGCGATCAATCGGCGCAGAATTGGCCCGAGCCGCAGGAACGGGACTTCATCGTACGCGATTTCCATTTTCAGTCGGGCGAGACCCTGCCGGAAGTGCGCATCCACTATCGCACCCTTGGTAAGCTTGTGAGGGATGCGAACGGCCACACGACCAATGCTGTTCTGATCCTCCATCCTACGGGGTTTGAGGGCACTACGTTCTTGCGGCCGATCTTCGCGGGCGTCCTTTTTGGTCCGGGTCAGTTGCTGGATGCGAATAAATATTTCATCGTCATCCCCGATAACATCGGCCACGGCAAATCTACCAAACCAAGCGACGGCCTACACGCGCATTTTCCGCGGTACGACTACGCCGATATGGTCGCACTACAGCACGAACTAGTTACCAAAGGCCTCCAACTCGACCATCTACGTCTCATCCTTGGCACGTCAATGGGCTGCATGCATTCCTGGGTGTGGGGCGAAACGTATGTGGATTTTATGGACGCGCTGATGCCACTGGCCTGCCAGACTGTGCAGGTTGCCGGACGCAACCGCATCTGGCGCAAGATGATCATCGATGGGATTCGCCAAGACCCCGATTGGAAGGGGGGCGAGTATACCAACGAGCCCCGCGCAGGGCTCCAGATCGCCGCGGATTTTATTCTCATCGCTGGTAGCGCCCCATTGCGCATGCAAGAAGACCAGCCGACGCGCGACGCCACGGACAAATATCTCGATGATTTTGTGAAAAGCACAACCGCAACCCTAGATGCGAATGATTTTCTATATGCTATTAGCGCCTCGCGCGACTACGATCCCTCATCCAAGCTTGCGAGCATCCAAGCCGCCGTGATGTACATCAATTCCGCGGACGACTTCATTAATCCCCCCGAACTAGGCATTGCGGAGCGCGAGATCGAGCGGGTCAAGAACGGTAAATTTATTCTGCTGCCTGCATCGGACCAGACCCACGGCCACGGCACGTACAACTATGCCGCGGTTTGGCAGCAGTATTTGAAGGAACTGCTCGCTCGTTCCGAAAGACATCCCACGAACTGAGCGACGGTGCGCCGATAAACGTAGAACCCTAGGCAGGACGGAACGGACCGCCGCATTGCAAGCCCGATAACTCCCGATAAGGTCTTAATCAGATCAGTGGTCTGCACCCTGATAAATCCACATGGGTTGCGTGCTTCCAGCTTTCTCGTCTAAATCAGTTTGAGTCGTGCATGTCGCAGAAATGGATAAGATTCCAATACGACCGGGAATGTGAAGGTGGAGGGTCCGAAAAATCCCCACCCTTGTCCGCCGCGGCGGACAAGGATGGGGCACCCGCACTCGGAAATTCAAAACCCTTTCAAAGGATGGACCACCCGGCCGATCGTTCCCACGCCGATACTCCGCGTCACGCCGCTATTTCGCAATCGCGGCGGGCCAGTTAACGCACTATCCATTCAGATTCCCAATTCATCCTCATCACGGCAGCCCGACCCCCTGTCTGCGCCGGAGGATTCGGCCGATGATTGCCAAGGTGACTGTCAGGGCCGAAAAAAGGAGGACCGCCTTCAGATCGTCCGGCGCTTGCGGTCCGGACTCCGGCATGTCCCCTGCTTCCGGAACGACATTGTCGTGATGCTGGGGGTCGTATCGAATCGCGAGCGGCGTGCCCGGCGGATGCCGGGAAGCCCACCGGCGCATGGAAGACTCTTCCCATAATGCGCCGCCGTGCGAGCGAGTGCTTGACGTCAGCTCTTCGCCGTCGACGCTGTAGCGCACCGCAGACTCGATGTACCATTCGCCATGACTTCCCGTGGGAATTTTTTGGACGGTTACCCGAGCGATGGTGGCGATTGCGCTTGGCCATTTCGCCTGCTTGTTTTCCCGGTAGGCGTCGATGCCGGTCTTGACGATCATGACGAGAGCGCAAAGAGCGAAAAAAAAGGCAAATATAATTAGAGTTCGAGGTGGCCGCCCTGCCTTTTCCACTCTAAGTGTTATTGCCATATCCTCGAACACCGTTGCCAAACGGTTGCCGGACGATCGGCGCGGATTCCATACAATCAGGGGGGAAGAAGAAAACGCCAAGGACGACCTGAGGCGCCCCTGGCCGAAAAAATTCAATGATCCGCGAACCTACGCGCAGAGGCGCGTAAGCCGCCGCGTTACGGAGTGGGCTTCTTCGCCGGCGCGGGAGCCGGAGCCGCTGGTTTCGGCGCTGCCGGAGCCGCCGCGCCTGACGCGGCCTTGATCGGATAGGCCTGGTCGAAGAGCCGCACGATATCCTGGGTAATGTCGGACTGAGACGAGCCGTACACGACGGGGCTGCCCTGCGCGGAGGTGTCCAGAACAGCGGTGTAGCCGTTCTCCCGGGCGTAGCGGTCCAGAACCTCGAGCATCTTGCGGCCGATGCCGTCGACGATTTCGCCCTGCGCGGCGTTCAACTCTTCGTTCAAGTCATCATTGCCCCGCTGCAGGCGGCGCGACAGCAACTCGCCCTCGCGTTGCATTTTGGCCTTCTCGTCGTCGCTCAGGGTGCGCGCCCCTTCGGTCATCCGGCGCTGTAAATCTTCGATCTGTTTCTGAAGGGTTTGCAGTTCGTTTTGTTTGGGCGCGAATTGCGATTGCAATTGCGCTTGCGCCTGCTTGCCCTCCGCCGTGGCCACAATGGCATTCCGGATATTGATGACGGCGATCCTGGACGGGGCCGATGCGGCGCCGGCGGCGGCTTGCGCATGGATGCCGCGAGCCGGAGCCAGACAGAACAGGGCCAGCGCGGCCAAAGTGCCTAAATTACGTGAATTGACGATCATCCTCACTCCTTCTCTTCCCTCTAGAAAATCACAAATCGCGGATTATAGCGGTCCGAATTCACGGGCGTCAATCGGAATTGCTTTCCCGGGTCTCGCGGAGCCCGCTGCAATGCAAACCCTTGTCCGGTACTCGATGCGATGCGCTCAAAAGCTCCCGGAGTTGGCCGCGACCATTCTAGCGCGGCAAGGGCACAAACAGGACGCGCCCGTTCGCCGTGTCCGCGATGACGGCGACATTCGTAAACGGGTGAATATCCAACGCATACTGCAGCGCTCCCTCAAAGGCCAGATTGAGCGCGAAATTGGAATTCGCCGAAGTGACCGGCGGCAAAGTCAGAACCGCGCGGATCTTTTGGCCAAGGAAGTCGGCTACCGTCACGGTATGGCTGGCGGTATTGGTGCTGGCCAGCGTGCTGGTCAGGAAGTTGTAGGCGATGGCGGTCGGGTTAATGCCGATGCGGAACGCCGTTTGAACCGAAGTGACCGGGTCGATAACGTTCACCGAGTTGCCCGTGCTTGAATTCACGATAAAGCATCCGGTCGTATTTGTCGTAGTGCCGTTGCTGTTGGACCCGCAATCGGTCGTGACAGGATCATAAATCACGGAAGTCGGAGCGCTGACGGTGAAAGTTTGAGACTGGCTGGCCGCCGCGCCATCGGAAATTCCCAGGCTGTTCCCGCTGGAGGCGGCCACAGCCACCTGATGGTTGACGTAGTTGAAGCCCACCGCGACGGGCCGCTGGCCCGTCGAAATGCTGGAGGTCCCTCCAGTAACGGCGTTCACCACCGTAACGGTATTGGCCACGCTATTGGCGATCGCGAACTCGCCGGTGGCCTCATCCGCAGCCGCGCCGATAGGCCCTGAGCCCGTCGTAACGGTCTGCGTCACGGTTTGCTGCTCTTCATCGACGATCGAAGCGGTTCCCGACCCGCCGTTATTGGCAACTATAGCGACGTGCAGCCGCGGGATCACAGCGACACCGATCGGGTTGGTGCCCACAGCCACGGTGTTGCCTCTGCCTTGCGTCATATTGATAAGCGCCAGAGAATTGCAGCCAAACAAAGAGACGGCGGCGATGTTTTGTTCCGGATCAATGGCGACGCCCGAGGGCTGCGGGGAGGGGCAACCGGTGCTGCTGACGTCCACGCTCTGCTCCACGGTGAAATCCTCGGCATTGGTAACGTTGCCGCTTAAATCCACGACATCCAGCGCAAAGCGATGCGCCGAACCGAGCATATTGGATGGCACGGTCGCGGTCAGTTGGCGATCGCCATTGCCAACGCAGGAGATGTTCTGCAGCGCCTGGCCGTCGAGGCGGACGATCAGGGTCGTCGTTCCGCTCGTGCAAGTAAGTCCCTTGCCGATGACAGTCAGCTGTTGCGGGCCCGCGCTCGGAGGGCTGCCGATCGACGAGGTCGTCACGAACGTTTTTGGACTCGTCTCTGTGATGGAGAATGTCTGAACCGGTCCCAGACTCAAGACGCTTACGCTATTGTCCGTCTGGTTGGCAATGACCGCAAAGTTCGTGCCAGGATCGACGGCGATCGCGACCGGGCCAGGCCGTGTAGGATACGGTTGCCCGTCATTCAAACGCCGGGGCGCCGTCGGATCGATCACCGAAAGAGTGTTGTTGGAGAAGTTGACTGCGGCGACGGTATTGGTTAGCGGACTATATGCCCCGGCGCTGGTCCCCACATCCGCGGCATTGTTTTTTACGAGCGACAGCGAGGAGACCGATTGATCGATCAAACTGAAGAAGGAAACGAGCCCGGTCGACGTGGGATCGAATAACACTGCTTGCTGCGTCTCCGGATTGATTCCAATCCCCTGGACCGAAATAGGCACACCGACAGTCGCTACCGGCTGGGCATAATTTACGGATCCGACGGCGGCCTGAGGGATCGTCTGAGTCGCCACATTCGGCAGGGCCCCGCCGGTTTGCGTATAGCTGAACTGGTTGGACGCCGGCCCGACAGACGACACCGCGTAGAATCCATTAAATGAGGGGGCTTGCATAGCGATCGAGGGATCCGTGCCCGCGGGAAAGGCCACATTCTGAATTTGCACCGCGTCATTGACCTGCACCGAGAGAGGCGGGGACGACGGGGTGGAAGCCACGGTGACCGTGACAACATTGGTTGTCCCATTATTCGTCCGGGAAATCGCGGTGATCGCGTTGCTCGATTGCTGGTTCAAGTCCACGATGCCCAAGGAGCCGAGAGTACCGGGCGTCGCCAAAGCCCAGTTGAGATGCGGCTCAACGGCAACGCGTGTATTCGCCCCGGTACTGATGGACACGATGCCCGCGAAGACCGGCGGATTCTGCGTCAAATCCATCAAGGCTCCGTAGTTTCTCGCTTGCATGGCCACCAGGGCGCGGCCCGTGATCGGGTTAATGCCAATCGCCGCTGGAGTGTCCGTCGTGCCCACACCCGAGGGCGGGACGGCAACTACGGAAGTAACCGCCTTTGTATTGAGGTCCACAACAGCAATGGTTTTCGACGTTGCGTTCACGACCAAAGCGATATTTCGAACGTAGTCGACCGAAACGCTGGAGGGTCCGGAAGGCGGGCATGCCGGAGGCGCGCCCGTCGGGACCGCGCCGACGGCCGCCGTGCAAATGTTAGCAAGAACCGCGGGAACGCTGCCGGCGGCAAGCTGAGCGCTGGTAACCGAACTGAGATCGATCAAACTAATGTCGTTCGATCCCATATTGGCCACGACAGCCATGCCAGTCGCGGGATTGATGGCCACATCGCTGGGCGCCGAGGCAGCTGTCGAGCCCACCGGGATTTGGTTCACAACTGTAGGGGCAATCAAAGCGCTGGTATTGTTGTAATTTGTCTGAACCGCGAGATTGGTGGCCGCGAATTTCGTGGAGTCCGTAGTGCTTATCACGTCCACGGGATACAGACCGGGCACCGTGAAATCATTCGAGTTCGAACTGCCTCCGATGGTTACTTGCAATTGGCGCGTGCTGTTGATGGTTTGGCTGGCAGGGAGCTGGATCGCCCGGAGTTGGCCGTTGTAGGTTGCGGTGACGGCCGGCGCGCCTGCCGTTCCGAAGAATCCCCCATCCACATTGAATGACAGGACTCCCGCCGTGCCTTGCGGGATGCTGTCCGGTGAGGGCCCAACAACGCCGGGGCGCGCTCCCGCCACGGTCACTTCGCATTGTGACGCGTCCGAGCACGTTTGAATCGGCCCGGACTGCTCGGAAACCCCGATCACAAACTGGTTGGAGGGCGGCGGCACAGCCAGGAGGAAGTCCGGAATGCGTGCCCGGATCACCGAGGTAGAAACATTCGTGACGAAGGTGGAGGCCAATTGCACGCCGTTGACATAAACATTTTCTGTCGAAATGAAGTTGGTTCCGGTGATGTAGATATCCTGGAAGAGCCCGCCCAATGCTGTTGCGTTCGGGCTCACCGAGGTCACCGTGGGAGTGGTCGCGGTCTCCACGGTGACGGTTGCAGTCGCTGTGACCGAAGTGTCCGCCACCGACGTGGCCGTGATGATGACAGTGCTCGGCGAGGGGACCGTTGTGGGCGCCGTATAGACGCCGGTGGTCGAGCCGATGGTGCCAATTCCAGTCAGCGTGGTGGAAAGCGACCAGGTGACATTCTCACAAGTGGGATTGGAGGTGAGATTACACCCCGGATTGTTGACGGTTGCAGTGAACAGGAAAAACTCGCCGGTGCCCACGGTCGCCGTGGTTGGAGTAATGACGATGCTGATTCCGGTGACAATGGTCAGGGTGGCAGTCGCGGCTTTGGTGGTATCGGCTTGCGCGGTCGCCGTGATCGTGACCGCCGGCTCAATCGTAGTCGTGCCGCTGGAGGTGATCGTTGGGATCGTGGCGGGGGCGGTGTAGAGCCCGGTCGCGTCGATGCTGCCGCATGTGTTTGCCGTCACTCCGGTGGCGCAAGTCACGGTCCAGGTGATGGCCGTGTTGCTGTTCCCCGTCACCGCCCCGCTGAAGAGCTGGGTCCGGTTGGTAATCACGCTGGCGGTGGTCGGCGAAATCGTAATGGAAACGCCGGAGGAACTGCTTCCTCCGCAACCGAGTGCGCCCAGCGCAGCCGCCAGAGTGAGTATTGTAGAAACCTTCCACCACCTCATCCCAATCCTCCCAAGATTTCTCGACATTCCCCCGCGCAGCACACGCTTTGGTTTATGGCGCTAGTCATGACTCTTGAGCATGCAATCGCACATACTAGATTCCGCCCTGTAAAGTCCGCAATCAAAACGTCCGGCTCACCGTGAACCGGAACGTGCGTATCGGGTCAAAGAAATTCGTCCGCTGCGGGTTGTTGAATAAATTCACGATCTGCGGCGCTACCTGGGAATTCCACACGTCCGCAAAAGGCGCCTGAGCCTTGTAGATATTCCACGGGCACTGATTGGGATCGTTCGTCGTCTGGGTGCAAGCAGTCGTCAACGACGAGACCGGTCCCGGGAATTGCGTCACCGGCGCCGTGATCACCTCCGACATCCGGTTAAAGTTGTACGCCCAATAAATCCGGAACGGCGCCTGCACGATGGGGAGCTGCACAACGAGTTCCAGACCCGCGGAGGTACGAGGCTTGAAATTCGTTCCGGGCTGGTATTGGAGCGTGCGGCTAATCGTCGTGCCGGGGAACTGTTGGACAAGGGTTGTGTAATCCAATGTGTTGAGCTGTAGCTGGCTTTGCAGCACATCCCCGACCGCTCCCGCATCGCCAAAAATCGACATGGCCACGTGCGGTGCGATGGGGATGCGGTACTCGAAATTCCCGACCACCTGAGTATCGCCGCCGGGAAACGAAGTCTGATAACTCAGCGTCGGGATATTGATCACGCCGGGAGTAGGATTCCCGTTGCCATCGAGCACTCTTGGATTCGAATACGAAACAGAGGTTGTAGTGAGCGTTGGCACAAACACAACCGGCGAGACCGTGCGGATATCAAATCCGCGCAAGTCCTGCTCGCCTCCCAGATAAAACCGGCTGAACGGAGGGATCACTTTGCCCCCGAATCCCGACTCAAAGGCACCAAGGAAGCGGACTGCGATGACGTTGCGGCGGTGATAATTCGGGCGAAAGTATTTGGCCTCGATGACTTCCGAAACCGTATTCACGTTACCGCCGAGGATGCTGCCCTCGAAGGAACTGGAAAGAAAGAGGCTCCTGCCGTGCGTGGGGTTCACCGGATTATCCACGGTGTTGTAGCTCAAGGTGGGAGTCACCTTGCTTTCGTGGATGCCGGAAAGCGAGGACGGCCCCTCAAGCTGTTGAAATTGCAAAACGTTGAATAACGCCGTGGATGCCGTGCTTAGTCCGGTGATGCTCGTAATGGTATATCCGTACGTCAACCCCAGGCGGGTGAAGCCGAGCTTCTTCAGCGGATAGCTGGCAAAAACAGTGAAGCCGTCGCTGTTCTGGATGTAGTTTTGCACGGTGTTGGGATTGAGCTGCACCTGATAGCCCAACGCCAGTGAATATTGCTGCGCCTGATTGAAGTTGTAGCGGCTCCCGAAGACGGTGAAACCCGTGCTGATCGGCCGGTCGAACAGATACGGTTCGGTGAAGCCGAAGGAAACGTTGCGTTGCAGGGTGCCAACGTTCCCGGACAGGGTGAGTGTTTCGCCGAGCCCCAGAAAATTGTTGGTCTGATAGGTCAAGCCGATATAGGTGCCGGCAAAACCGCTGACGCCGCCCGTCAAGCTGATGGATTGTTTGCCCTTCTCCTTGAGCTTCAGAAGAATGTCCACGGTGCCTTGCTTGACGTTGCGCTTGATCTCGGCGTTCTCCGGCTTCACCGCCTCGAAATAATCCAGCTGATTCAGGCGCAAAAGGCTCAGCTCCCACAAGTTGTTGCGAAACATGTCGCCTTCATTGAGCAGCAGTTCGCGGCGGATGACTTTGTCGCGTGTGCCGGTGTTGCCGGTGAAATCGATGCGCCGGACGAAGAACTGTTTTTGCTGGTCGAAGGCAAACACCAGATCAATCGTTTTGGTGTCGTCATGGATATCGGTATCCGGAACGGCGGTGAAATCGATGAACCCGAAATTCCCATATAGCTTCGTGTAGTCCTCGATGGCTTTGCGGACTTTTGCCGCGCTGAAGATCTCGCCCTTCTTCATCGGGAAAATCGATTCCAGATACGCGGTCTTGAAAAAGAGGCCTTCATCCGGATTCGCGTTGCGCACATGAAGCGTGCCCATGTGGTATCGATCGCCTTCTTCAATGGGAATCGTGATGTTGGTGGCCCGGCCTTCATGGACTCCGACCAGGGGCACGCCTTTAGGCAACATTCCCTCCTTGAGGGTCACGTTCTGGACGATCGGATCCTTAATCACTACCTTGAAGTAACCGTTGTCCTGATAGAGGCCGCGGATTCCGATTTCCATGTCTTCATCGAGTTTGGGGCGGTCAAAGGTCTTGGAGAGAACAGATATGAAGTATGGCGGCACAGGGCCGAGCGGGATCCCGTAAGGCTTCGAATTGCGCATGGTGCGAACGATCTTGCGTGCCGAAAACGCCGTGTTGCCCGTGAACAGAATTTTGCCGACCTTTACTTTGGGGCCTTCATCGATGTTGAAGGTGAGCGTTACGGCGTTCGTGCCGGGGAGCCGTTCAAAGGTGGGCTTGACGGTGGCGAACTGGCGGCCGTGCTCGGCGAGCAACTCTTTCAGTACGACTTCCGCTTTCTTGATTTTCGTGGGATCGAATTGGCTTTCAATCGAGAGGCCGACCTTGCGGTCCTTGAACCGGTCCAGGATGTCGGATTCGGAGACCGATTTGTTGCCCTTGTATTGAATGCGGCGGACGATGGGGCGCTCGGTCAAATAGAAAATAATGATTTTCTGATTGGGCTTGTCCGCGCTGTCCTCGATTTCGAGCCGGATATCCTCGAAGTATTGCGTGTTCCACAGGGCGTGAAAATCGCGCCGGAGGGCTTCGTCGTTAACCGCGTCGCCGGGGCGGGAAAAAATGCGCGCGCGAAGCGTCTCGCTGCGAATCCTTCGATTGCCCTGGAATTCGATGCGCTCGATGGTGGGAGTTCCGGGCGCTGCGGCGGGCGCCTGCTGCGCCGCCTGCCCGGAAAGGGAACGTGCGGGGGAGCCGGGCGCCAAACACACGACAACGGCGGCAAGCAGGCACAGCATGCTTGCGCGCAACACCAAGATAAAACACGAGTAGTTTCTTGCGGCCAGGGAAATACTCAAGGCCGCTTCCCCCGAAACAATATTGTACGCTCCCCCCAACCGGGCTCAAGAGTATGAACCCGGCCTGCGCGCGTAGGATTCGCTAGTGGGATACCGGGGTTGCTTCGACCACCGGTCGGAATCCGAGCCCGTCATTTGTTACGTAGACTTCCAGCGTGGCCGGGCGCTGCAGGCCTCCCTGAATCAGCGCTTCCGACAACGGATCTTCGACGTACTTTTGCAATGCCCGCCGCAGCGGACGCGCGCCATAACTGCGATCCCCGCAAGTTTTGTCGAGGACCCACTGGCGTGCTTCCGGCGTCAGTACAATCTGCACCTGACGGTGGATCAGAGTATCGTTGGTCTGGCCGACCAGCAGATCGATGATGCGGAGAAGTTCTTCATCGCCCAACGGGTTGAACAGAATAATTTCATCCAGACGATTCAGGAACTCCGGATTGAACACGCGCTTCACTTCGCTGAGCACGAGTTCGTCCATGCTCTTTGCAGTGCCCTCTTCCGCGGCCGACTGGAAACCCATCGTGGACCGCTTCTGAAGGTGCCGCGCGCCCAGATTCGAAGTCATGATCAGAATCGTGTTGCGGAAATCGACCGTATTGCCCAAGCCGTCGGTCAATTGCCCGTCCTCGAATACTTGGAGCAGGATATTGTACACGTCCGGGTGGGCCTTTTCGATTTCATCGAGCAGGATCACCGAATAGGGCGTACGTCGCACGCGTTCGGTCAATTGCCCGCCCTCTTCGTATCCCACATAGCCTGGAGGCGCGCCGATCAGTTTGGAGACGGAATGCTTCTCCATGTACTCGGACATGTCGAAGCGGATCAGCGATTTTTCGCTGCCGAACAGGAACTCCGCGAGGCGCCGCGCGACTTCCGTCTTGCCGACGCCGGTCGGGCCGAGGAACAGGAAGCATCCGACGGGGCGTCCCGGGGCTTTCAGTCCGGCGCGACTGCGGCGAATGGCGCGGGCCAGGGCGGTAATGGATTTGTCCTGGCTGATGACGCGCTTGTGCAGTTCGACTTCGATGCGCAGCAGTTTCTGCTGCTCGTCTTCCTTGATCGAAGTAACGGCAATTCCGGTCCAGCGCGCCACGACGTTCTTCGATGTCCTCGCGCGTAACGATGCCGGTGTTGGTGTCGTCGAGCTTCAGGCGTTCGCGGACGGCGCGGAGATTTTCTTTTTCCTTCCGCTCTTCCTCGGAGTAAAAGCGCGCCTTCTCGAATTCGTGATTGGCGATGGCGGTTTCCATGCGGTGCGTGATGAACTTCACGCGCTTCTGCACTTCGGCCACTTCGTCGGGCAGCGTGGCCTGGCGCAGCTTGACGCGCGCGCCGGCTTCGTCGACGAGGTCGATGGCCTTGTCCGGCAGGAAGCGGTCCGGAATGTAACGGCTCGAGAGATAGACGGCGTAACGGATGGCTTCGTCGGTGTAGCTGACGGCGTGGAATTTCTCATAGCGCTCGCGCACGCCCTCGAGAACCTGAATTGCTTCGTCTTCCGAGGGCGCGCCCACTTTCACGGCCTGGAAACGCCGTTCCAGGGAGCGGTCCTTTTCAACGGACTTGCGGTACTCGCCCGGCGTCGTCGCGCCGATGCACTGGATTTCGCCGCGTGAAAGTGCGGGCTTCAGAATGTTGGCGGCATCGAGCGAGCCTTCCGCCGATCCGGCGCCTACCAGGGTGTGCAGCTCGTCGATGAAGACGATCGAGTTCTGGCTCTCCATCAATTCCTTCATGATGGTCTTGAGCCGCTCCTCGAATTGGCCGCGGTATTTTGTGCCGGCGACGATCAAGGAAAGATCCAGCGACAGGATGCGTTTGTCGGCCAGGAAGGGCGGCACGTCGCTGTCGGAAATGCGCTGCGCCAGGCCTTCGACGATGGCCGTTTTGCCGACGCCCGGCTCGCCGATCAGAACGGGATTGTTTTTCGTGCGGCGGCAGAGGATCTGAATGACGCGTTCGAGTTCGCGTTCGCGGCCCACCAGCGGATCGAGTTGGCCTTCGAGCGCGGCTTGCGTCAGGTCGCGGCTGAACTCGGCGAGCAGCGAGGTTTCTTTCGGGCGCGCCGCGGGCGTTTTTTCACCGGCGCTGCGTGCCAGTTCTTCGCGCAGCGTCGAAAGCCGCAGGCCGCGTTCCTGTAGGATTTCCGCGCCGAAGCACTTCTCTTCGCGCAGGATTCCGAGAAGCAAATGTTCCGTGCCGACGTGCCGGTGCCCGAGTCGCTCGGCTTCTTCCGTGGCGAAATTCAGGATGCGTTTGGATTCCTGGCTGAGGGGCACTTCCACCGACGTGGAGATGCGCTCGCGAATGGTAATGCGCTGTTCGATCTCTTTGCGGATCGACTCGATCGAGCCGTGAGAACGCAGGAAACGATTGGCCAGCGCCTTGTCCTCGCGCATCAAGCCGAGCAGCAGATGCTCGGTCTCGATGTACGGGGACCCGTACTGGCTGGCTTCGTAGCGCGCAAAGAATATGACGCGTCGTGCCTTCTCTGTGTAGCGTTCAAACACGGGTCAACTCGTTTCTCCCTCAGTGCAAAAACCAGGGTTATGGTCTACGTCTTTTCAACCGGCTGGAGCGTTCCGTGCTCTAATTGCAGCACGCGATCCGCGCGCCCCGCCAAAATCGTGTTGTGCGTTGCCAGGATGGAGGTAAGCCGGTGCTCGCGATGCAACCGCTGCATCAGCTCAAAAACGGCCATTGCGTTTCGCTCGTCGAGGTCTCCGGTGGGTTCATCGGCCAGCAAAAGGGCCGGATGTTGAACGAGTGCACGGGCGATCGCCACGCGCTGTTGCTCCCCCCGGATAACTCCCCCGCACGCTGTGTAACTCGCGCTCCCAGGCCGACTTCCCTGAGCCAGCGTTCGGAGGTTTCGAGCGCCTCATCGTACCCTGCGCCGCGCATCAGCAGCGGCATCGCCACGTTCTCGGCTGCCGTAAAGTCAGCCAAAAGGTGGTGCCTCTGCCACACAAAACCAATCGACCGGTTGCGATAATTCGCAAGCTCATTTTCCCGAAACGAATCTATCGCTTTCCCCTCGAAGTATACTGTACCGCTTGTTGGCGTGTCTAGCGCAGCGAGCAAATGCAGAAGAGTACTTTTTCCCGCTCCCGAAGGGCCTACCACTGCGATTAACTCGCCGGATTCGACAGTCACGTTAACACCGGAAAGCACAGTGATTTCGGCCTCGCCCGCACCATACATCTTGCGCAATTCTCGCGTCTCAATCAGCGCCCCTGCGTAGGTTGCGCCGCTCGCCGATGTGCTTGCCGAAGCTGTCGTTTCTGCTGACATGTTTCCTTAGAATTTCCTGCGGGACCGGTCCCAATTTCCGTCCCGTCGCACTTCAAAACCACATCCCTATCTACTCCACTTAGATGCCCTTTTTCGTCGCACCGCTCGATTGCCGACCTGCCATTCTGAGGTCACTCGCTCACGGGGACAAACGATTTCTCTTTAATGCCCTGTGAGTACCTGTGGAAATAGTGATCTATTTTGACACTTCCCGTCCAGCTTCCTAAGTCATTGATACGGCTGCGATTGTACCATGGCCCGGAGGACCCCTTGGGACCTCTGGAGGCACTCTTCATGCCGGCCAAGCTTACGCCATTTATAAGTGCAACCGGGACGCCAAAGAGACGGAAGGCTCATCGAATTTTCTTTGCCTGCCTATTTCAATATCAAGGGGTTAACACGGGAGCCAGATCTTTCGTTCGACATATATCGGAGTGCGATGCGGCGTTGCAAGCAACTTTCTGTCAGCTATCGCATGTGAGATATCATCGGGTGGTGCGAACCGGGAATCCAATTTGGGAGGGAAGCAATTTTTGGGGAATGCGCCGTTGCGCGCGCTTTGGCCTAATCGTTGCCTTGCTGGCCGCGACGATTACCGCTCGGCCGGCCGCCGCCCAATCCCAGCAGCCAGCCACGCAACAAAACGCGCAGTCGGACGAGCCCGAAGCGAATCCCGCTCGCCCTACGGTGAGCAATCCCGCCACGCTCACGCCCGTCGGCTATCTGCAATTTGAAACCGGCACGCTGGGCGCCACGAACTCGCCCGAATTTTCGACCCGCTACGAATTCAACGAGGTCATAAAACTCGCCGTCACGCGCCGCCTCGAATTCGTCGAGGCTTCCGAGCCCGCCGTCCACTACACGGTGAACGGGGTTTCCGCCAATGGCGTCGCGGAGGTTTTTCTCGGCGCGCAAGTTGTGCTCCTGCCCGGCGAAGGCGCGAAGCCCACGCTTTCCGCCAGCTATTCCCGCCGCGTCTACGACGGCGGCGCGCCCGAACTCGATATCGGCAGCCCGTTAAACTCCTCGGTGTTCTACGCCAGCGCCGACGTGAAGGGTTTTCACTACGATGCCAATGCCATCTTCAACGAAGTGCTCGAAGGCCGGGTGCGCAGGCTCCAGTTCGGCCAGACGCTTTCGATTTCCCACCCGCTCGGCAAAGGTTTCGCTCTCTCCGGCGAGATCTGGCGCTTCTCCCAACCCTTCCTGCGCGGCAACGCCATCGGCAATCTCTGGGCCGCCAGCTACGCCGCACGCAAAAATCTGATCTTCGACACCGGCTTCGAGAAAGGTTTAACTGGCACGTCCACGCACTGGGAAGCCTTCGCCGGGCTCACCTATTTGCTCCCACATCGGCTTTGGGGCAGATAGCACGGCCGCTTGCCGGGCGATTGTGTTCTTCAGTCCGCTGGCCAAGAATGGCAGGTTTGACAAACAGTCGGAGCGTTGCGGAGTTTATGGCAATTGATGCAGACGCCCATCGAGGTCACGCTCGTCGCTTGGGACATCGCCGCCATTTCGGCAACCTCGCCGTGGCAGGTTTCACACTTTATGGAGGCTTCCAAGTGTTTGCGGTGCGTCCAATTCACTCCCTCAGTAAGAGTGTAAACACGCACCCACGGGATGGGCTGTCCCGACTTGGCCAAGGAGGCGAGCTTCTGGATCGAGGGCTTCTTAGTGGCCACAGTGGTGTGGCAGGACATACACGTGCTCGTCGGAGGAAAAGTCATCAACTTGCTGGGCTCAGGATTGGTGTGGCAGTAAGCGCACTCCAGACCTAATGCCAGATGCGTCTTGTGGCTGTATGGGACCGGCTGAGCAGGTGCCGGGTGCTCGGCTGGATTGTCCGGCACTTCTTTCGTCGCGTTCGCAGTCGCTGCCGATTGCTGCGCCTCCGCGCTGGGCACGCGCAAGAGCAAGGCCGCAGCCAAGAACGCAAACGCGAGTCCGACGACCATTAGTACAATCCGTTCATTCCGCACAAGCACTCCTCCCGCCCTCGTGAAACATGTCCGCGAACTCCTTTCCAATCTCTACGACGTCTTGCCCGATTTTTTCGCCACCACTTCCTCAAGGCTCGTCCCGAAATCCTTGAGGATTACGGTCGCGGCGTTCCGTCCCGGCATTCCTGTGACGGCGCCGCCCGGAGCGGTGCATGCTCCGGTCTGATAGAGCCCGGCAATCGGCATCCGGTAGTTGGCCCAGCCGGGCACCGGGCGCATATTTCCGATTTGCGCGGGATTCATCGCGCCGCCGTGGGTGCTTCCCCGCCACATGGACGGGTTCATGCGTTCAATATCGAGCGGGCTCTCGATGAATTTTCCCAGAAATTTGTCCGGAGTCAGGTTCGGAGCAAATCTCCGAAAGTGATTGAGGAGCGCGTCCGCGACTTGATCCTTGATGTTGTCCCAGTGCTTGGGGCCTTCTTTCAGGGCATAGGGCAGATTGCTTTCAATTTTCACGGTGTGACATCCGGCCGGCGCGCGGCTCGGATCGGCGACGCTGGGGCTCACGATCTGAAGTCCCGGCGGCGTGTCCAGATTCACCTCCCCGCGAGCTTCCAGGTAATTCATTTCGAGGTAGTAATCGAGCGGGGGAGCGATGGCGGCCTCGCACGTTGAAATCGTGCCGCCTGTCGCGAGGGGATACTTCGGCGGTTCGGTGGTAGCGTAATGCAGACTGAGCATGGCGTGCTCGGGCTGAAACAATTCCAAGCCTTCAAGAAATTCGTCGCCCCATAGTTCACGCGGGGCCATGTTCACCAGATTCTTGATATGAATGGTCGACACCACCCCTTTTTCGGCGCGGTAGGTGCTGCCGCCCATGCAGCTCACGCCCGCGCACTTGTTATTTTCGATCATCAGTTGCGTGACGGGCTTGTTGGTAAGGACCACTCCGTTGTGATCCTCGATAAAGCGTCCGAGCGCCACGCTCAATGTGCCCGAGCCGCCCTTGGGAATCACGCGCCCGCTGAGGTGCTGCACCACCAGCGAAAATGCCTGCGCGCCCGTACCCGGATCTCCGCCCGGAACGGAGCCAAAGTGGCCGGTCACCAGATTGGCCCGGCGCATGTAATCGCTTTCGTACAGTTCGCAGACGAGGTCATAGCCGGACATCGCCATGCGGCGCTGCCAGACTCCCGCCTTGGGAATCTTGGGCGCGCCGCCCTCACCTGATCCTCCCCGGCTCGCGCTCGTGGCTGCGGTGTAGGCCTTGTATTCGGCCACCATCCGGCGAAATGTTTCCGCGTCTTTTTTGGAGACGCGCGCGATCGTTTCACAGGTGCGGTCCAGGTCGCGCCAAACGGTGATCGACGCGCCATCCTGAAAAGGAATGTGCATGACGGGATCGGGATCGATGTATTCGCCGTAGCCGTAGTCGCGCAGATTGAGTTCATTGTTCCGGACGAGAGGGTTGTTGGCGATTCCCGCGTGCACGCTCGAGCACAAATCCTCTTTGAATCCTGGCAGGCAAACTTCCGCCGTCTTTGTCCCTCCGCCAATCGTGGGGCGCCCCTCCAACACGAGCACTTTGTATCCGCCTTTGGCCAGATAGGCCGCGCAGATCAGGCTGTTATGCCCCGCGCCCGCGAATACAAAATCGAACCGGTCGCCGGGAGCCGCCGCTTGCTGAGCCATCGAACGAAACGGCCCGAGCGCCAGCGGCGCCAAGGCCGCCCCTTTCACAAACCCTCGCCTGGTGATCTCGGTCATGTGGATCTCCTTGCGTGCGCCGTGCTCAAAATCCTTCGGTTCTTTAAGTGGCGCGACGAGCGTTGATTCGCCGGCTGACTCGTTCCTTGATTTGCTTTGTAGATTCTCTCTTAAGTTTCAAGCTATTTTTGTAGCTTGAGTAGCAAGTCCGGGGAGCGGCAACGGGTAGACGCGGGCGCCGTCGTAGGGCCGATCCCAGCGGAACATTCCGAAGATGGCGTGCAACATTTTCCGGGCCACGGCGGTCAGCGCTTGTTTTTTCTTTTTGCCTGCTGCCACCAGGTGTTCATAAAACCCTCTGAGATGAGGCTCGCAGTGGCTGGCCACCAGCGCGGGCATGAACAGCGCGCAGCGCAGGTGCCGGTTTCCCACCTTGCTGATCCGCGCATGCTTCTTCACCGAACTTCCCGAGCTGTGTTCGCGAGGATCCAACCCCGCGTAGGCCACCCATTGGCGCACATCGCGGTCGGCCGGCAGCAGCGCCAACTCGGCCAGGATCTGCAGGGCGCTGATCTCCCCGATTCCCGGCATGGTGCACAGGAGTTGGTAGCGCCTCTGCAATCCGGCGTCGCCCGCGATACACCGCCTGGCCGAGTCACGCAGTGTTTTGATCTCGCGCTGCAGCGACCGTAACGTCCGCGCCACGCTGGCTCGCACACACGCGGGCAGGGCTTGCGAAACTCCCGCGGCGTGCTGGCGGTTTTTCTCCGCCGTGCATTGCTTGGTCAGCGCCTCCAGCCGTCGCGCGATGGCCCACAACTCGAGCGTGCTTTGATCCGGCCGCGTCCAGGCCGTGAACTCCATGCGCCGGGCGAACTCCCGCAACATTACCGCGTCCAACTGATCGTTCTTGCTTCGCTGCATCCGGGCTTGAGCGAAATGCCGCACCGCGCGCGGATTGGCCACCATCAGCTCGATCCCCGCGTGCGCGCTTAACAACAGGGCCACGTCCAACCCATACACTCCCGTGGCTTCCATGCAAGCTCTCACCCGCTTCCCCCCGCGGGTGAGAGCTTGCAGCAACTGCCGATGCCCGCGCGCCGTGTTCGCGAATCGGCGCAGCACCGTTTCTTGCGCCTTCCTGCTCAGGGCCACCACCAATTCTGCTGCACTGACCTCGATTCCACACGCTTCGATCTTGTCCATCGAGCCTCCTTTGCAGTAGGCTGTAGCTCCGGCTCCCCGACCCTGCGTGATTTCCAACTGAGCTTGTCGATGCAGGCTCTCGTGGCCTGTGATTCTCTTCAGTTTTAGGAAATTAGGGCGGGGGGCCGATCTACAAAACAGGCTCCAGGAGTTTTCACTCCCGGCCTCCAGGCCGCTCGGCCTCTCCCGCCGGAGCCACTTGCCTCTCCGGCAACTTACCCCAAAAACGAAGATACAAGGGCCGGGCTTCAGCCCGGCTGCAACGATTCACTCTTGAATCGGCTTTAGAGGCTGCGGAAAAACTCAAAGCGCTGTCATTCTGAGCGAAGCGAAGAATCTCTCCTTGTTTCTTTTCTTATACTTAAATCAAAGAGAGATTCTTCGCTTCGCTCAGAATGACAGAACAAGGCATTTTTTCAGCAGCCTGTTTAGCCGCTGAAGCTGAGCCTGATTGCAACGCGTCGCACTGTCTTTAACCAATCTTGAGTTCCTTTACCCGATCCTTGTCCACGCAAAATGCTCGCGACCGTGGAGATGAATTATACGTCCATCCGAGAGGTTCGGCGAACTGCGTCAGCGCGACGCATCGGCGAGCCTGCGTATCTACTATTGTTCACACATCCTGCCAAATCAGCCATACCGTAGATACAAAGTATATACATGGGAGGCGAGCTGTGCGAGCGACGGTGAAGAAATGGGGCAACAGCGCGGCGGTGCGGATTCCGGCCTCTGTAATGCGCGCCGCGCGCCTTAATCTCGGTGAGGAGGTGGACGTGCGCGAGGAGGCAGGGAGGATCGTGATTCAACCTGTCCGACAAGAAACGTATGACTTGGACACTTTGCTCAATGGGATTACTTCGAAAAATCAGCACGAAGCAGTTGATTTTGGCCCGGCGGTGGGCAAAGAGCCATGATAATGGGGCGTTATGCGCTGGAGGCCAGTGTTGCTGAACTTCAAGCCGGAATAACCTCGTCCTTGACCATATGCAGTCGAATTACCTTCGGTTTGGCGTCCTCGGTGAAGTGACAGGCCACGGCATCGCGGAGCATCGCTTTCAGCTCCTCTTTCGAATCCGCCTGGGTGAAGATTGCATGTCCTAACCCGTGAGCCTGATAACCACCCTCGGTCGACTCCTCAACTGAAAAGATAATTTCACTTTGGGCCATTGGCGCTCTCCGGGTTACTTCTGCAACGGATTGGATCCATGCAGCTGGCGACTCTCTACATGCGGGAAGCTCCGCACTTTTGGCACTTTCTTGCGAGCGTGCCAGAGGTCGTACTGCACCTGCATCTTCAGCCAGAACTCCGGCGACGTCCCCAGCGCCGCCGACAGCCTCAGAGACATCCCCGCAGTGATTCCAGCATGTCCATTGAGGATGCGGGACAATGTCGCCCTCGTCACACGCAGGCGTGCCGCCGCCTCTTTGACGGTCATGCCGCCAAGGTAGTCCTTCAAAACTTGTCCGGGATGTGCGGGGTTGAAAATCATGGTTTCTCCTACTTAATGATAATCCTGGTAGTCCACAAGGATCGCATCCTCGTCTTGAAATGAAAATGTCAGCCGCCAATTCCCACTAACGTTCACCGCCCAATGTCCCTCAAGGTTGCCACGAAGCGCGTGCAAACCGTAACCGGGAGCATTCATATCCGCGGCGCTGCTAGCTGCGTCCAGTGCGGTGAGCAGATTTCTAAGTTTCTTCGCATGGGCGGGTTGGATTCCTGCTTTGGACCCGGTTTCGGCAAACAATTGCAATCCTTTGTGCCGGCAGCTCCGGATCATTCGTATAGTGTATAGATACGCTATACGGAAGTCAAGCGTAAGGTGGAAGCCATCCCTGTTGTGTTAATTGCTGTTATTCGTAGCGAAGAATATCGACCGGCAAAATGCGCGAGGCGGCGCGCGCGGGGATCAGCGTGGCGGCGACGCTGATGGCTAATGCGGCGGCGGCGATCCACATGCCGTCGAAAGCGCTGGACACGAACGGCACGTAGGGTACCGAGTACACCTGCGGATCGAGGGGGATGAGGTGATAGGAGCCGGCGGCCCAGGAGAGCGTGTAACCGGCGATGAGGCCGGAGACTGTGCCGATCACGCCGACGGTCAGGCCTTGCAACATGAAAATATTGCGGACTTGCGGGCGGTATGCGCCGAGAGACATCAGCACGGCAATGTCGCGCGCGCGATCGGTGACGCTCATCGACAGCACGACCAGAATGTTCAGACCGGCGACGAACGTGATCAGGCCGATGAACAGCGCGGTGACGAGTTTTTCGAGGCGCAGCGCGCGGAAGAGCGCGCGATTTTCGTCTTCCCACGTGGTGGTCGTGTATCCCGAGCCGGCAGCCGCTTCGATCGCGCGGGCCGCCTCCGCGGCGCGGTCCACATCGTTCACGCGGAACTCGAGTACGCTCACCACGTTGCCTACTCCGGCCAGATTTTGCGCGGCGGCCAGCTTGGCGAAGACCCAGTTGGCGTCGTAATCGTAGAAGCCGGAATTGAAAACGCCGGCGATGCGGAAGCGGCGCGAGCGCGGGACCATTCCGTAGGGCGTTAGCCGCCCTTCGGGGCTCGTCAGCGTGACGTAATCGCCGGTGCGAAGGTTGAGTTCGTCCGCCATGAGGTGGCCGACGACGATGGAGTCGAAGCCGTCCGCGTCCGGTGTGAAGTCCGCCGCGCCGGAAACGATGCGGCGGAGGGCGTCATCGAAGCGGCGCTCGCGTTCGGGATCGATGCCCTTGATCACCACTCCCCGCGCGTGGCCGCCGCCGGAAAGCAAGACGGTCAGGTAAATTGCAGGCGCGACGCTGCGCACTCCGGCGACGTGGCTCAGCTTTTCGGCGAGCGCTTCGTAATCCTCGATGCCTTCGGCGCCGGGCCGCGTAAGGTTGACGTGTGCGGAGACGCCGAGCAGGCGGTCCTGAATCGTGCGGCGAAAGCCGGTGTTCATGGACAGCGCAATCACGAGCGTCGCAACGCCCGCGCCGATTCCGATCACGGAGAACAGCGTCACGAGCCGCAGCACCGCGGGCTTGTAAGGCGACCGCAAGTAGCGCCGCGCGACCAGCCACGCAAATCTCATTTCTTTTCGCCTGAATCCTGCTCCGTGGAATCGGACGCGCCCGCAGCGGCGGCTTGTCCCGAGGCTTCGGGCCGCAGCAAGGGAAACAGGATGACTTCGCGGATGGAATGCGTATCGGTGAACAGCATGGTGAGGCGGTCGATGCCGATGCCTTCCCCTGCGGCGGGAGGCATGCCGTGTGCCAGCGCCCGAATGTAATCCATATCCACTTCGCGCGGGGCTTCTTCGCCTCCGGATTCGACCTGTTCGCGGAAACGGCGCTCCTGCTCGATGGGATCGTTCAGCTCGGAAAAAGCGTTGCCGAGTTCCATTCCCGCAACATAGATCTCGAAGCGCTCGACGAGCGAAGGATCGTCTTTGCGGCATTTGGACAGCGGCGAAATATCCGTCGGGAAATCGTACAGAATCGTGGGCTGGATCAATTGATGCTCGGCGACAGTTTCAAACAGCAGCCCGGTAATTTCGCCGTCCTTCATGCTCGCGAGTCCCAGCAAAGGCTCGCGGCCCGCGGACTGCGCCCAGGAGTTGTAGCGATGCCCAGCCGCTTGCGGGCCTCCGGGGGCGGCTAATTCCGCTATCGTAGGCGGCGGCGCGGCGCCGTCGGGCCAATACCGGCAAACGGCTTCGCGCATGGAGAGTCGCTGAAATTTCGAGAAGTCGATTTCGTGCTCGCCATATTTCACGAACGTGGAACCGGTCACTTCCGTGGCGAGAGAGGCGAAAAGTTCCTCGGTCAATTTCATGAGATCGTGATAATCGCTGTAGGCCTCGTAAAATTCGAGCATCGTAAATTCGGGATTGTGCGAGGTGGAAATGCCCTCGTTCCGGAAATTGCGGTTGATCTCATAGACGCGGTCCAGGCCGCCGACCACGAGACGCTTCAGATAGAGTTCGGGCGCGATGCGCAAATACAGGTCCAGATCGAGCGCATTGTGGTGCGTGACAAACGGCCGGGCCGCCGCGCCGCCCGCGATAGGCTGCATCATCGGCGTTTCGACTTCGATATAGCCGCGGGCGTTGAAAAATCGCCTCAATTCGCGAACGATTTGCGCTCGGCGGATGAAAATTCCGCGGGCCCGTTCGTTGGAAATCAAATCGAGATACCGCTGCCGGTAGCGAATTTCCACGTCCGAAAGCCCATGCCATTTTTCCGGCAAGGGCAAAAGGGCTTTGCTTAATAGAGTAACTTCGGTGACCCAGACGGTGAGTTCGCCCGTTTTCGTCCGGAACAAGTGTCCCGCGACGCCGATCAAGTCCCCGAGATCGAGCAATTGGAAGAGCTCGTACGACTCTTTCCCAACATTATCCAGCTTGACGTAAATTTGCAGCCGCTGTCCCGATCCGTAAATGTGGGCGAACCCCGCTTTTCCATGCAGGCGGAGCGTGAGAATGCGGCCGGCGACGCGGACCATCGGCTTGGCGGCGTCGAGCGTGGCAGCGTCGGCATTGCCGTACTGCTCAAACAGTTCCGGCGGTGTTGCCGTCCAATCGAATTTATGCGGATAGGGATCGTGTCCGCGCGCCTCAATCTCGGCAAGTTTTTTCTGGCGCTGAAGGAACTGATCGACTGGTTCGAAAGGTAACAGGGGGCTCTCTCCTCGAGAAGCGATGGGCAGTATAACGGCTGGGTATGCCAGTGGCAAGGAAGTGGTAGCGGCCCAATTTTGACTGCGAATTTGCCCGTTCCGCCCCGGAAAACATGGGACGGAACACACTCAATAAAAACCGTCCTCCGTTGTGGAAAGAAGGTTTTGTATAGGCAGCCGGTTGTCAGGGCGGGCAGGTTTTTGCGTCATGCAGAAGGAAACCCGATGGAGGGCGAATAGCGGAGCATTTGCCTGTGTGCTATTTTAGCGGTTCGCGGTTTTTTCGAAATTGTTGCGGGGAACGTCCCGACGCGAACGATTCGCCTCTCCCGATGCCCAAGCGCGCCAAAGAAAACGTCCAAGCGGTAGCTGCAGCATCGATGCAGCCAGAACGGATGCGACCCCTTGCGGATACCGCTGATTTGAAGAAACCCACGATCGCGGAAATTTTCGGGCCGGGCGGCGCAATCGAAAAATACATGCCTGGGGGCTACGAGCACCGGCCAACGCAGCTCGAGATGGCGGAACTGGTGGAAGCCGCGTTCAAGGAAAAGCGCCATCTGATTGTCGAGGCGGGGACCGGCACTGGGAAAACGCTGGCGTACTTGATTCCCGCGATTCGCAGCGGGCGGCGCGTGGTGATTTCTACGGCCACGAAATCGCTGCAGGAACAGCTTTTTGAGAAGGACATTCCGTTTCTGAAGAAATATTTCGCGCCGGAATTGAAAGTGGCCGTGATGAAGGGGCGCGGCAATTTTCTGTGCCGCGAGAAAGTCTACCTGATGGGCGACCAGCCCGCGCTGAAGGGTTTTGACGAAGTGGACTGGTTCGCGCAAATCCGCGACTGGGAAAAAGTCACGGAGACGGGCGACCGCGCCGAACTCAATTTTCTGCCTGACGATTCGGATTTGTGGCAGCGGCTCGACGCGCGCCGCGACGCCTGCACCGGTTCAAAATGTCCGGAGTTCAACCGGTGTTTCCTTACGGCCATGCACCAGCGCGCCGCCGAGGCGGACCTGATCATCGTCAATCACCATCTTTTTTTCGCCGACCTCGCGCTCAAGCAGGACGACTTCGGCAGCGTGCTTCCCGAATACGGCGCGGTCGTGTTCGATGAGGCGCACGAGATCGAGGATGTCGCCAGCGATTACTTCGGCAGGCAGATTTCCAATTATCGTTTCGATGAGCTGGCGCGCGACGCCGAGATCGCCACGCGCGTCACCAAGGCCGGAGGCGCGCCCCTACAAAAGCAGATCGTGCGGATGCGCGAGAGGGCGCGCAGCTTTTTCGAGGCGTTCCCGGCGCGCGAGGGCCGGTTTCCCTTCGACAAGACGCAGCGCGCGGGCTTCCTTGAACAAAACCGCGAGGCCTACGACGCCCTGGTGAACGCGCTGAAAAGCCTGGAAGCGGAAATCGCCTCGCTCCCTGCAAAGCCGGAGGAGTTGCTGAACATCGCGCGCCGGGGTATGGAACTGCGCCGCGAATTGAAATTTCTGTTCGAATCGAGCGAAGGCAATTACGTCTACTGGTTCGAACGCCGCAACAAAGGCGTCTTCGTCGCGGCCACGCCGATCGACGTGAGCGCCCTGCTGCGCGAGCGCCTGTTCGAGCCGTTCGATACGATCATTCTCACTTCGGCGACGCTGGCGGTCGAGGGGCGCTTCAATTTTCTGAAGCAGCGCCTCGGCATCGACATGGCCAGCGAGCGCGTCCTGCCCTCGGAATTCGATTTCGGCGATCAGGCCTTGTTTTATGTTCCGGCGACTTTGCCGGATGTGCGGGACGCCGCGTTCCCCGAACGCGCGGCGCAGGAAATCGTCCGGCTGCTCGAGATTTCGCGCGGGCGGGCGTTCTGCCTCTTCACCAGCTACAGCCAGATGAACGATTTGTACGAGCGCGTGCGCACGCGCGTGCGTTTCCCGCTGCTGATCCAGGGCTCCGCGCCGCGCACGGCCCTGCTCGAAAAATTCCGGACCACGCCCGGCGCCGTGCTCTTCGCCACTTCGAGTTTCTGGCAAGGCGTCGACGTTCGCGGCGAGCAGCTTTCTTGCGTGATTGTGGACCGGCTGCCGTTCGCCGTGCCCTCGGATCCCATCGTCGCGGCGCGCGTCAAGGCGCTGCAAGAGGACGGCCGCAACGCCTTCGCGGAATACCAGGTGCCTGAGGCGGTTCTGGCGCTCAAGCAGGGCTTCGGGCGGCTGATCCGCTCGCGCACCGATCGTGGCGTTCTGGCCATTCTCGACAACCGCATCCAGCGCATGCAGTATGGTAAAATCTTCATGGAATCGCTTCCGGCGTACGCGACCACCAGGGACATCGCCGCAGTCGAACGGTTCATGCAGAAATTGAATTAGCGGTGTTGTATCGGCGACCGGCCCGGATTCTCGCGCAACATTTTAAAAGGGAAATCGATGTTTCAAGTCAGCGTTGACGAGTCTTTTTCCGCGGGGCATGCCCTGCGCGGCTACAAGGGAAAGTGCGAGAATCCGCACGGACATAACTACAAAGTGCGAATCATTCTGGAAGGACCCGGCCTCGATTCCATCGGCCTGCTCTACGATTTCACGCATTTGAAGCGCGTGATCCGCGACATCGTGGAGGGAGTGGACCACAAGTTCCTGAACGATCAGGCGCCCTTCGACGTCATCAATCCCTCGGCCGAAAATCTCGCCAAGTTTTTCTATGACGAGACTTCACGGCAGATGAAAGCGATGCCCGAGGGAGCGCGCATCGCGCGCGTCACGATCTGGGAGACGGACACGACTTCGGCGACGTACTGGTCTTGATCGGACATCTTTTGCCATGAACCGCTCTTTCCTCATCATCATTCTGCCGGCCATTGCCGTGGGGCTGGGCTATATCTTGGTGCTTCGTTGGCTTGGGTATGAGTTGGAGCCATTTCGTTTTGTAGCGGCGGCGGTCGTGATTGTCGCGGCGGTCATTCTTGTCCATAGGCGCAAGCGCCGAAAAGCCTCGCCTGGGAGCCATTAGAAGCGTCATGACCATCACGGAAATTTTCCGGTCGATCCAGGGCGAAGGCACCCGAGCAGGCCTGCCCTGCATTTTCGTCCGCCTTACCGGATGCAACTTGCGCTGCACGTGGTGCGACACGGCATACGCGTTCCACGGCGGCACGAAAATGAGCGTCGAAGAAGTCCTGGCGCGCGTGGATCAGTTGTCCAACACTCCTGCGCAAACGCAACCCGGCGCCGCGGGAAATTCGCAAAAACTTTCGCTCGTCGAACTGACCGGAGGCGAGCCGCTGCTTCAGCCGGAAGTGATCCCCCTGTCGCAGAAACTTTTGGACGTCGGCTATCGCGTCATGGTGGAAACCAGCGGCGAGCGGCCGGTCGCTGTGCTTCCGCGCGACGTCATCAAGATTGTGGACGTCAAATGCCCCGATTCAGGAGAACCGGACACGTTTCAAATGGAAAATTTACAAGCGCTCGATAGCAAAGATGAAATCAAATTCGTGATCTCGAGCCGGCGCGACTATGAATTCGCGCGCGACTTTATATCGCAACACGATCTAGCGCGCCGCGTCCACCAAGTGATATTGTCACCAGTGCACGCCGATCCTGAGGGCGCATGGCCGGGCATGAATTCACAGGATCTGACGGAGTGGATTTTGGCGGACGGTTTGCCGGTAAGGCTAGGCCTGCAAATTCATAAATTCATCTGGCATCCGGCCACTCGCGGCGTATAGACTTCGAGATTCACGACTGCATCTAACCGCAAAGAGGAAGAGTTATTTCAGGCCATGAGTCGGAGACCCAAGGCGGTAGTCTTGCTGAGCGGAGGGATGGACTCCTGCGTGACGGCATCGATCGCGCGCGAGACGCACGACCTGGCCCTGGTCCACGCGAGTTATGGCCAGCGTACCGAGCGCCGCGAGCGGCAGGCATTCGACGAAATCGCCGATTTTTACGGTATCCACGACCGCCTGGTCGTGCAATTGGACCACTTCGCGCAAATTGGAGGCTCGGCCCTGACCGATGCCCGCATCGCCGTGCCGGAGGGGTCAACTGGAGCCCCAATTGGCGGGAACGGAATCCCCCCCACATACGTCCCATTTCGTAACGCTCATTTCCTTGCCGTTGCGGTAAGCTGGGCGGAGGTCATTGGGGCTACAGCGGTCTTGATCGGCGCCGTCGCGGAGGACAGTTCCGGCTACCCGGACTGCCGGCCCGAATATTACCGCGTCTTTCAGCAGTTGGTCCGCGAGGGAACACGTCCTGAGACGCATATTGAAATTGTGACTCCGGTCATCGGTATGCGAAAATGGGAAATCGTAAAGCGCGGCATGGAATTGGGTGCGCCGCTGGATCGAACCTGGTCCTGCTACCAGTTTGAAGATGCGGCGTGCGGCGCCTGCGATAGTTGTCGGCTGCGGCTCAGTGCATTTGCCGAAGCGGGGATCGGCGATCCTATCGCTTATCGGGTCCGAGTTGAGACATAATAACGAACCGTGCGGGTAACTCCCCGCGCGGATCTGCGTTGCTAGGAGGCAGTGAAGATCATGAACCGAATGAAAGCAATCAGGATGGCAGCTTTGCTCGCACTGATCGCCGGGCCGCTGGCGGCATGGATGGCGCCTGCTGCCTATGCGCAGAATGCCACGCTGTCGGGGACGGTGCTCGATATGATGGGCAAACCCTATCCCGACGTAACGCTGACGATCAAAAGCGTGGAAACCAGCAAAGAAATCGACGTCACGACCGATGCCAAGGGGCACTACTCGGCTCCCGGCCTGGCGGGCGGAACCTACAACGTCGACTTGAAAGGCAAGGACAAGGATCAGAAAGACATGCTCCTTTACCAGACCGGGCTAAAGCTTACGGCTGGCACTGCTCCTACCTTCGACATCAATTTGAAAGAACTGCAGGAACAAGGCAAACTTGCCGCCGTTGAGGCCATTAGAAAGCAGCAAGAGGCGGAACAGCAGTTTCAGGCCTTGAAGACTCATTATGACGCCGGCATAGCCGCGATCACGCAAATGAAAGCCGCGCAGACGAAACTGGCGCAGACTCCGAAAGAGCAGCAAGACCCTGTGAAGGCCGAAATTACTACGGCGGGAGGCACGGCTGTTACGGAGCTCTCTGCCGCGCTGCAGTTGGAGAAGCCGGAAGATCCGAACCGCTCTATCGTGTTGTCCCGGTTGGGTGAGGCGTACGAGAGCATGAGTAAATGGCAGGAAGCCGCGGATACCTACCAGAAGGCCATCGCGTTGAAGCCGGATGTCGCCGCCAATTACAACAACCTCGGGAACGATCTGGCGAAACTCGGGAAAGTCGATGACGCCCGGGCAGCCTATCAAAAGTACGTCGACCTGAACCCGACGGACGCCGCGCTGGCCTGGCGCAATTTCGGAACCGTGCTCTACAACTCCAACCGCATGAAGGAATCCATCGAGCCCCTGCAAAAGGCCACCACGCTCGATCCCAAGAACGCCACGGCTTGGCTGCTCCTCGGAATCGCTCTGGTCAACACCATGGAATTCAAGACCGTGGGCGACAAGATCACTCCCGTGATGCAGCCCGGCACGGTGGAAGCCTACCAACATGCGATTGACCTCGATCCTAACGGGCCGATCGGCGCGCAGGCCAAGCAAGGTTTGGAATCCCTGCAAGCCATGGGCGTCGGCATCACCACCAAGGTCGGTGAGGCGCCTCCGAAGTCGACCAAGAAGAAGTAACAATTCCCCGCTATTGACTGCGCGATGGGGCCGGAATTCCGGCCCCATCGCGCAGTTTCATTTTCCTCAAATAAGAATTCAGAGCAAATGCCGCCTCTGAGCTGAAAACTCTTAACTTTCAACTGTAACCTCTTAGCGCGCTTCTCAATGTGGGAAGGACCGCGGCAACTTCAGAAATGCGTGAGGGTGCCTGTGATTTTCGTCCGCCGCAGGGCCCAGGAAAAAATCGCGAAAGAGATGGGCAGCAAAAGGACCGCGAACAATAGCAATGCCGCGATCGGCGGCAACGACTCGCGCGTCGAGGCATGGCCCAAAATCGCGGTTCGGGAGGTGGGATGCAGGAGCACCCGCCATTCGGAAGCCGCAGAGGGAAAATGCTTTTCGACTTTTGCTAGACTGAGCGCGAAGTTTTTCACCGACCGCCTTTGTTTTCTATCCAAAGGTGCGAAACAAGGCCTTCTGACATGTCCGCGACTTGGGGGATGTCGAAATTGAATTGCCGTTCCACGCCAGACCCGCTACAATCCCGCGCACTGGCCGGCGTCTCCCCAAACTGGGCAGGCGGGCTACTTGCGGGATTCGAGTGCATCCCGCGCGCGAACTCATTTAAGTAATCAGCTTCTGACTTCGAGTAGAAATGGAGAGTGTGTATGAGTCTGGCGATATCCGATCATTCCGTCGTCGTAGCGGCCAAGGACCAAGTATCCTGCGACCTTGCCGGGGAAGCCGCGATCCTGAACATCAAGAGCGGTGTCTATTACGGTCTCGATCCGGTGGGGGCCCGAATTTGGAATCTGATACAGGAGCCTTGCGAAGTCGCCGAGATTCAGAATGCGATCACCGGCGAATACGAAGTCGAGCCGGAGCGGTGCGCTCGGGACTTGGTTGGCCTGCTTCAGAAACTTCTCGCCGAGGGTTTGATCGAGGTGAGGAATGCAGCCCTGCGACTCGCGGGTGTGATGGTGATAGCTGCACTCACGACGGGTCCCCTATTTGCGCAACGAGAAACCGTCGGCGTTCCCGACGACTGGAGTCACCACCATAAGGTGTTCTCCAATCCTGGAACGTTTGGCGAGGCGGTGAAGAGCGGCTCGTTCGACAAGTGGAACAAAATCGTCAGTGATCCGCGCTTTGGTATCCAACAGCTCAAGAGAGCTGCGCATCGGCCGCCTAGAAAGTGGAATAGAGTGGGGCAACAAGAAATCACTTTTCAGAGGGACTGGAGCGCCTCTCTCGGCACAGCCGGGGTTGCACCGGGTATGTATCCCGCAAAGTGGCAGTTTATCAACGGGCCCGGCACTCCGAGTTGCAGTGATTACGTGGTGTTCGGCGTGAACAAAGCTGGCGTCTCGGGGAGCCAGCCGAACATTGTTGGCTACCAAAACCTGTACGTAAACGCGGGAGGCACCGGTGCCTGCACGGGTACCGCGCCAACAGTGCTGTTCTCCTACTTCGTCGGAACCGGAACGGTTCAAACCTCCCCAGTGCTTGGGCCTAGTGTCGATCAGGTTGCATATGTTGAAAGCATAGCAGGCGGATCCAAGTTCCACGTGCTTAAAGGTGCAGGGACCGGCGGCAGTAACGGCACCATCTCCGCTCCAGTCGCGCCGGGAACCGGGAACACAGCGACCGACGTAGCCCTGGTCATGAACGGCGGCGTGAGCGTCACGCGTTCGTCGCCGTTCTATGATTATGCGCACGACGTGGCATATGTGGGAGATGACAGCGGAAAGCTTCACAAATTTACGCCGGTCTTCAACGGCGCTCCTGCCGAGGTAGTCAGTTCGGGCGCCGATGTCTGGCCTGCGATCGTGTCCAGTCAGGCCAGCAAGATTCTTACTGCGCCCGTAAACGACAACAACGTAGTGTACGTGGGGGACTCGGCGGGATTCCTGTACTCCGTCAATAGCACAACTGGGAGTGGATCGAGTGGCGTGACCGCGTCGGGCCAATTGGGTAGTGGAACAGGTATTGTGGATGCCCCGATGTTGGATAGCGCCGCCGGAACCGTATACGTTTTCGTTGGTGCCAGTGTCGTCGCCCCCACGAATAGCGCTGTGATCGTATTCAACGTTTCCAGCGGAAACATTGGTAGCGGCACCACAGGTACGGCCGCTATCGTGGGAACTAACAGTGCCACAGTCCCGCTATACGACGGCGATTTCGACCACATTTACTTCACGTCATCAAATTTCGCACAACCCGCGGGGAACCTCTATGTCTGTGGAAATCCGGGCGGGAATCCCACCTTGTACCAAATCCCCATCACTTATTCCGGCGGACCCGTTCTGGGTGCGGCGGTTACGGGACCGGTCCTCGCCAACGGCAACGTTGGATGCTCGCCGCTCACTGAGTTCTACAACTCGAGCACGAGCACGGACTGGCTCTTCGGGGGTGTCGGATCCACTTCGTGTGGCGCGTCCGCGACGACGGCGGGCGGCTGCGTCATGAGCTTCAACATAACTAGCGGCACCGCCCCGACGATCGGCCCTTGGACGCCATCTTCAACTTACACTTCAACTAGCGTGGTCGTGGACACGATGGGACAGCTCCAAAGGTGTACTGGAGGCGGATGTCTTGTAGTCGGAGGGACGAGTGGCACCACCACGCCGGTTTGGACCACGGGAGCGGGATCAACGACGGATGGCACCACCACAAATGCCAGCGCTGTCGGAACCGTCTCCGCGAATAGCGCGATCAACGGCGCTACTGTGACGATCGGAACACTGACCCTGACAGCCAGCGCGCCGACGGCTGCGAGCAGCCCGATCCTCATTAATTCGGAGCCACCCGGTCCCTCAACAATCACTATCAATGGTACCGTGTATGATTGGCGCACTACCGAGAGCAATTGTACCGCCGGTGAGAACTGTATTGCGCGTTCGTCCACTCTGGCGACTGACCAGACGAATCTGATTAACGCTATCAATGGCACTTCTTGCTATAACACCTGCGTCCGCCCAGACCCGACCGTCAGAGCGGCTGCCGGGGCCACCAACACGGTTATCGTGACGGCCAAAACGCCGGGCACGGGAGCGAATGCGGATGTGCTGGCCGCCAGCAACCCCGCCTCCATTCACATCAATGGCGCTGCGAACGCCTCCACCACCCTTGGCGCCGGCACTGGCACTCTGGGCACGAACGGCTCGAGTACTGCCCCGAACTTTCAATACTGGGCGGGAGCGGCCGCTGTCAGCACAGCCACGTTGGCCGCGAACATCGCGGCGGCTATCACGACGGCGGAGCAAACCACTGCCGGGATTTCCCTAAGCTATGACGCCGGCAACACTTTCCTTACAATCAGTGGCGCCGGCTCCAACGCCGGAGCGGCGGGTAACAGCGTCGCCATCGGAGGCTCTTTGACGGGCTTCACCTGGAACCCGACCGGCCACCTTGCGGGCGGCGGAGATCCCGCCATGATTTGGACGTATCAAAGTCTCAGCAACGGCCAGACGACGGCCGCAGAAGCCACTGGCACCAGCGGGATCGTCATCGATAATGTCGGCAGCGGTGCCGGGGAGGCCAGCATCTATTTCGGCACTCTGAGCGGGACGGGTGCAACGAACTCGGCTGTCAAGATGACTCAATCGGGGTTACAGTAAAAGCGCGTAAGTGTAGCGAACCAGGGGCACGTCGAGCACCACGTGCGGTTGCGCGATCCAGGCCTCGGAATCGGCGTTAAATTAGCCGAGGGATCAGGGAATCATCACGTGGCAAGTCATTGCGCCGCATCAAAGATAACGCCAACTCCTGGCTCAGCCCCTTACTCTCGGTGGCAGGAACAGGCACCTACATCGGAAATACGACTCGAATGAACGCGATTCGGATAGGAAGTATATGCCGGAAAGCATAGCTAAGATGCCCGCCTCTACGTTAGGAAGAAAGCATACACCGGAAACGAGAGCAAAGATGAGCGCCGCTCGCCGAGGTAGGCCTGGAAGAACGCATACACCGCAGGCGAGAGCAAAGATGAGCGCCATCCATTTAGGTAAGACGCACACGAAAGAAACCCGTTTGAAAATGAGCATCGCCCATACAGGAATCAAGTTCACGCCCGAGCGTCGCGCAAATATAAGTGCCGCAACATCTCGACGAATGGCTAACACGGCCCCGGAAATACGTTCTGCATGGGCAAAGAAAGCGAACGCTGCAATAGTCCCGGAAATCAGATCAGAGATGATGCGAAAATTGAATGCTTCTAGAACTCCGGAGCAACGCTCCGAAATATCAATGAAGGCGGCGCATTTCAAAAATCACGTTAAGAGGGGTGTCGTAAAGCCGGGTTGCCCACATTGTGAGAGTTTATTCCAGAAATGAGGGAGTCATCGAAGATGTCAGACTCAGTCTGCTAACCGATCTTAGGACAGGAATAACACGTCCCCAACTGAAGCGGTTCAGGCTTTCTTCAATAGGCGTGTGATCCAGACGAGAATCACCGCACCAACGAACGCCACTATAATCGAGCGATGATTCCCCCTCCGGCCATATGCCGAGCATTCCAAAAGCCTAACCTCCGAAGAGACCACCAACAATGCCGAGGATGATGTCGAGCAGGGTGCCGTAGCCGCCCCCGTTCATCACTTTACGCGCAAGCCAGCCCGCGATAAGGCCCACAACGATCCAGTAGATGAATCCCAATTCCCCGGGCTCCTTTTTCTTCTTGTTATCGTTTTAGGCTGAAGTTGGATTCCGTGGGTTCGAGTACATCGGGCATCATCCGCTCAAAGTGACTGGATTTCAAGCTAAACAATCCCTCGTTTAGCCACCGGCATCCGATTTAGGAGGTGGGAGGGCCTGGCTTTTGTTTACAAGGGTTGAATCTCTCCAACTTCAACTCGATTGCGCCCCAGGCGCTTTGCAGAATAGAGAGCTGAGTCTGCATGGGTGACGAGGCGATTGAAGTCTGGAGCCTTCGTTCCAGCAAAGCCTACAAGCCCAAAACTTGCGGTCACTGTCAGGCTGTTGCCGTTGAAATTGAATTTCGTTGCCTCAAATTCCGCGCGGATACAATCGATCACACGGACGGCGTCCTCCTTGGTCGCATGCGTCAACACAAAAAGAAATTCTTCGCCTCCGATACGGCCGCAAATATCGCTGCGTCTAGATTTTTTTTTCAGAATTTGAGAAAACGTCTTGAGGACGGTGTCACCCGCGTCGTGTCCATGGGCATCATTGACAGTCTTGAAATGGTCCAAGTCGGCAAGGGCAACCCAAAAAGAAAAGCCGTACCTGGCCGCACCGTTCAGTTGCCGCGCCGCCCATTCTTCAATTGCGCGCCGATTTGGAAGGTTGGTCAGGGGATCGGTAAGGGCAAGTTCTTGCAATATGGCATTCTTGACTTCGATTTCTCGTTGGAGCTCCATAATTCTGAAGCCCACCCCGACTCGAGCAATGAGTTCTTCAGGGTGAAAAGGTTTCGTAAGGTAGTCGTCAGCTCCCGCTGCCAATCCCTCAATTAAACTCTCCTTCCCTGACATGCCGGTCAGAAGGATGATGTAAGTATAGGATCCTTGCGTTTTCGTTCGAATATGCTTGCAGATTTCGATTCCTGTCAGGTCGGGCATCATCCAATCGACAATTACAAGAGCTGGATGATGCTCCGCAAAAAGGGCGACAGTTTCGCGCCCGCTTTTGGCGAAAACCAAGGAATACCGTCTTTCACTCAATGTGTGCTCGACGAGCTTGCGGGAAATGGCTGAGTCGTCGGCCACTAAGACCCTAATCAGTTGCTCGCCACCTTGCAATTGGTTCACTCCAAGCGATGCATAGTACCTGTCCAAGTTGATCTGAGCAACCACATTGCGGCAACGCATTGAAGAGCCCCCAAAGCGACAAATCCGAAGGCGACAAATGTCTCTTCGCGCTCATGGACAAGTACCTCAACGGGTGGCGCCCAAACAGTTTCGGCGAGGTGTAATTGAACTCGACACTCGTGCAGTCTCATTAGGTTCTGGAGACTTCCGGGACAGACGCCATCAAGTTGTCGGAAAGCGATCGAGCGGGATGGGCCCGGCGCCTTTGTGGCGCACTCCCAACAAGCTAGCCGCTGCAAGTGTAGCAATTTCGATGCAACTCCGTTCACCCAATCTGCGGTGTGAGTCGGCACGAGCCAAGAACGCGAGAGTCCGATTAGAGTCAATCAAGGTCAGCGCTCCATTTAGGATTAAGGATTAACTGCGCATCACAAAATTCATATGCGCCCTTCGACGTTTGGGTTATGATTTCATGACGCGAGTTCAACCCGGTTAATAGTTGAATCATTCACAACCTAGCGAGGACCAAGCCGTGATTATTGGAGAGCGCTTGCGTGCTTTGCGTAAGGAAAAGAAGCTCTTACAAAAAGATATTGCGAAAAAAACGGGCCTGCTTCGCTGCAACGTCTGGCGCCTGGAAATTGGCCGTGCAGTTCCGACCATCAAGACACTTGAGAAGATGACTCGTGCTCTCGACATCCCGATGTACCAGCTCTTTTACGTTCGCGAAGGGCCTCCCAGGATACCGAAGCTTAGGAAACGAAAGTCTGCCAAGGATAACCTTTGGGGCAACTCCGGGAAAGACGCATATATGCTTGCCGAGTTCTGTCGTCTGTTTGGCCGTATGAAAGAAAGTGACCTGAGATTAGTGTTTTTCATGGCACAGCAGATGGCGAGGCGGAAGCCCGTTTAGGCTGAAACGCCTTGGAGTTGGGCCCTCCGACATGCCTGGTTCAGTCCGTTTTCCCATTTGGTGGGAGGCGTGAATGACCTGCCGGAGCTCCCGTCGAGCATCCTATATCATTGCCACACAAAGGTTCAAACCGCGAACGATTCCAGTTATCGCAGCTAATCCTTGGTATCTCGAACGCCACGCCGGCGGCGATCGCAGTCGGCCCCTCACGGTTTCACAGCTTCTCACTGCCGCCGCAGGAAGCGCAGAGCAGCTGCGGGGGTTAGTGGCCAATTTGATTAAGGACAAGAAATAGGAGTACATGGGGAGCGGTCTGCAAGGGCCGCCCTTCCATCTTAGGGCCTATAACTATCGGCCAACTCGGAAGCTGTTGATTCTCGATTCGCTTGCTTACGAGCAAGAGAAAGACGGATTAGCAAAGGCACATTCCGAGAAGCCCTGACTTATTAGGAGTTGGCTTCTGATCTTAGGGAGAACGACCCTTCCGGTACATGCTGAGTGCCCACCGACAGGTTAAGACACTTATGTCATATATGATGACAATTTGAAAGACACTCTGATAATTTCTGTGTTAGACTTTTGTGTTGGCTCAGCCTGAAATGGAGAGGTGACGTTTTCCGTTAGTGAAGATTCCGCCCTTTCAGGGCGGGGATTTTCAAGGCATGAGGGCCTATCGTCCGATGCCTGTTTCTGGATGCTTAGCGCGAGAGGATCAGCTCCCGCGCTGATTTGCATCGGCTCGATGAGGCCTACCAAGTTATCCCTCAGCATGGTTGCATCCCTGCAGAGCCCGCTTCTGTTTCACCTGGCGAGGTCATTGTAGTCGCGTTCGAAAAATGTGCAAGCGATTCTGCCGCCCGTCGTAGCTGCCGCTGGTGACGTGCTTGTTCGAGCTTGCGATCGCGCACCGCGTGGATCTCCGCCTGTCGCCCGGCAAGCATATCGTGCGGCGTCACATAACCGATGGCGCTGTGCAAGCGTACGGTGTTGTAGTGATCCACGTAGGTTTGAATCAAGCGCAGCGCATCTTCTCTGGTCAGCGGTGTGCCGGGTCGGATGCATTCGGATTTTAGCGATTTGTGCCAGCGCTCCAGCTTGCCATTCGATTGCGGATAGTAAGGCGACGTTCGCACGTGCGTCATTCCCGCGATGCGAATGAACTCTTTGAAATCCCGTGCGATGAATTGTGGCCCATTGTCAGAGATGATTCGCGGTTTTGCTTCGGGATATTTCTCCCGAGCTCGTTGCAAGATGACTTCGATTTCCGCTTCGGTCATCGATTCCCGCAGATCCCAATGGACGATCGCACGGCTGTAGCCATCCAGAACGCTGCACAGGTAGTAGAACGTGCCGCTCACGTTGATGTAGGAAACATCGATGTGCCAGTGTTGATGCGGCTGCAGCGGCTGCTCGAAACCGGTCCCCTTGCGCGACGGCTTACTCTTCCATCGGGAGAGCAATCCGGCCTGTTGGAGTACGCGCCAAACGCTGGAGGGGCTGACGGCCACCACATCCGCGTCCAGCATCATGAACGTCAGTCGTCGATAGCCTTCCAAGGGATGTTCCTGGTGGAAGGCGATGATGGCTTGCTTTTCCCACGGCGCGAGCCAGAAATCCCGGGGGACCCAACCGTTGTGTTCATTGACGCGCCCGTAGCGCTCTCGCCAGTCGTAGAACTTGCTGGCACGCACACCCAACCAACGAATGAATCGTCCGGCGCCGATCTCGGTCTTTTCCGACCAACACCGGACGAAATCCACGACTACGTCCCGCACATCGTGCGGTACCCACACCTGGGTCAGAGCTCCCCAAGACTTTTTTTTAAGGCGATGTGCTCGGCCATCAGTTCGGCCAACACCTCGTCCTTGGTCTGGATCTTCTTTTCCAGAAATTCAATCCGTTGTTGTTCGGCTTGGTGGTCTGGACGGCTCTTGCCCTGGAAGGCGGCAGCACCGTTCTCAAAGAATTCTTTTTGCCAACGGTAGAACACCGTTGGCTGCAGGCCCAGTTCTTCACACAGATCAGAAACCGGCACTTTATCCAACAAGTGCCGTCGTAGAATGGCCACCTTCTCCTCTGCGGTGTAGTGTTTTCGCTCTTTTCGCATGCGTCCTCTCCGTTATCTTAACGGAAGAACGCCCTCTCCAGTTCCAGCTGAGGCAAGACACTTTGTCAATGGGTAAATCCCGCCTTCAACTTGCGTCTCGAATGAGAGGCCTTTATCGCCGCGTGGCCGATAAGTTAGGAGTTCATCCTTCTTATGTAAGCCGCGTGGCACGCAGTGAACGCAAGTCTCCGAAAATTGAAGCGACATTGAATCATGAGATTTCAAAACTGTTAGTGTCCATGTCGCTAAAAGCCAAGGTGAAGAAGGAGTAGCAAGGTTGCCCCCCTTCTCACACGAGCAACCTACTACTGTTTTTTCCTTAAAGTTTTATCTGTCCGTGCCGATCTGCCTCCGCATAGGAGGCACCATGACCGTCAATCAGCTTATTCCAGCCGCTCAGTACCTGCGCATGTCGACAGAACATCAGCAGTACTCACTTGAAAATCAATCCTCGGCAATACAAAAGTATGCAGAGTCCAAAGGTTTTGAGGTTGTCCGCACGTATTCAGATACAGCAAAGAGTGGCCTGGTTCTAAAGCGTTGAACCGGGCTTCAACTACTCTTGCAGGATGTCGTTTCGGGATCCGAACAGACTTGGGGCATGTCACCGCTCAGCAGCGCACCGTTGCCATGTTCGCCGGCAGCCCAGTGCAGCACCTGAAAGCCGCTGAAGTGTCCGCCCACACGAATCAGCGTGAGATCGTCACTCAGCCGATGGGTTTCTCCATTCCAGAACACAATCGTGGGGTCTGGACGCTGCACCCATTCACGGTCCGCCTCGTGCAGATAGATTGGAATGCCGCCAAATGCGCGACTCCACTCCACCATGCAAGAGTAATAGTGCGGGTGGGAAACCGCAATCGCCGATAGCCCGCCAAGGGCCTTCACAAGTCCGACCGTACTAGCGTCGATCAAGCTGACGCAGTCCCAAAGGAATCCGCCGCCCTGTCTTTGCAAGAGCAGCGCCCTCTGTCCAATTCCGAACTCCGGCTCTGTGTGAATCCCCCAAACGCACCAGCCTTCTTCGAAGAAGACATTACGATGCGCTTTCCGCAGATCATCTAGCGAAATCCATTCCTGCCCCTGGGGTCCGATGAATTGACGATCATCCTGGCAGATGGGACAGCTGCGCGGAGTCTCGCCCGAAGGTGGAAATTGAGTTCCACAGGTTACGCAGATTTGAGTCATGAGCTTGGTTTCCTTTCCGTTCGCCGTTTCGCAGCATGCTAGCACGACACCTGAACCAGGCGTGAATCACTTCACGCTGCAAGCATCACCATCCAGGCTGACAGCCAGGCCCTGAAAATCGGCGCTCTCGGAATGTGGGAATTTGACTGTGTGAGTGTCCAAAGGACACATTCCAATAAGCTTATCGGAAGGTGGCTCAATCGTGAATCGGTGGATTAAATCTTCCAGCACACCATCGAATGTTGGCCTCGCCTAAAAATTTCTGTCCATTCGTCCCAGTTTGGGGTAATCTCTCCCGTCCTCAATTCAACCTAAGTAGATTCTTGGATTCATTCACTCGCTATGGAGGATAACAACGTGGTCATCGGAGATCGTTTGCGTCAATTGCGTGAGGAAAAAAAGTATTCGCAAGGGGACATTGAGAAGAAGACCGGCCTGCTTCGTTGCTACGTGTCCCGGGTCGAAAACGGGCATACGGTTCCGGCTGTTGAGACGCTGGAGAAATTCGCCCGCGCCCTAGAGGTTCCGATGTACCAACTCTTCTACGATGGCGAAGAACCACCCAAACTGCCGAATCTACTGAAACGAAAGTCTGCCGATGACATGGTGTGGGGCAGCTCGGGCAAAGACGCGCGTATGCTTGCCAAATTCTGCCGCTTGTTCAGTCGCATGGAAGAAGGTGACTTCGGATTGGTACTGTCGATGGCTCAGAAGATGGCGAAGCGGAAGGCTGTTTCAGCCGAATAGTCTTGAGGCTGGGCACTCCGACATGCTGGCTACCAGTGGATCAGGAGCCAAGTCCCGAGAAGTCCTGCCAGCTCAACCGGTCGATGCAACAGCATATAACCAGTTGATCTGACAATACTTCCAATCGAGATTCAATCTGTGCGACAGGATTCAATCAGAACCTAAACAGAGCTTTTGTTTTCCTTGAGTTGACGCCCGCGAATGAAATCAGCCTCCTAAACATCTACGAGAGGACTTTGGGCAAGTGTTGCATCGACCCATTGAGACCGTCGGACTTATCAAGACTTGGCGGTCTCGGCCCGGATATTAACTGATTCCAAGCTAACGCAATTGATTTGGAGGCACACCTGCCGGAAAGCTCCACATTCCCATAAAACATATCGGGATTTGGCCCCATTATCTGAGTAGCTAGAAGGATCGCAATATGTGGAGCTAGGGATGCTTTGCAGAGCCGGACTCTTAGTGATTTGCGTTGGCCCCACCGTTAATCAGCCCAGCGGTTGCCACTAGGCCCTGAAGTGCTTTCGCCAAAACCGTTAGACCCTCTGCCTTGGGAACAACCAAATCCACACCATCTGCTGAACTCAGTGTCGAGCCCAAGGCTTCAGAATACATCGTAAAGACAATGATATAAGCCTTTGGCAACATTTTCTTGAGTACGGGCGCAGCTTGCATGCCATTCATGTTCGGCATTGAGAAATCCAAGAGAATTAAATCGGGCCTTAGTTCCTTCGCCTTTTGAATCGCTTCAGCGCCGTCGCCAGCCTCGCCTCCGATTTTCCAATCTGTTTGCGCTTCGAAGAAATCGCGCATGACTCTTCGGACTATTTGACTGTCGTCTACGAGTAGGACGGATTTTTGCATCAGTCAATCCAGCGAGGGTCGGCATGACGTCCTGTCGGATATCCAACATTGGTTTATTTCAGAGAAAAATACTGCAAACGCTGTACATTACCCTGCCATTAGGCTAAGGCGGTCAGAATAAGTCCTTCCATGAGAAGGCCGGTTAGCGTCAAGTCGGTTTTGTAGTTGCCTTTGGTCGTCGAGTGGTCTTCCTTAGAACCGAGCCGCCTCTGTCGCCATCCTTCCATCCGCACTCTTTGGTGAGCGATCTTCGCTCGGTGCAAGTTGGGTGTTCTCGTTTCAGCGGTGCTGCTACCTGAGAATCGACCTCTTCTCCAACCGATTCGGTGGCCTCGTGTTCGGTCAGGTCTTGACAGCCGACGAGATGATCAGAAAGATCGAGGGTGCTGCACAACCCGGAAGGCCCTAGACTCCCCGGCCATAAAAATGGTTCGTTTGTGGACAAGATGTTCGACGTGATATATATATTTGAATGACCATTTGGGAGAGTCCGGGATTCGGTAAAGACAAACGGAGAAAACACCATCACTGGCAGGTGACTGTGTTTTACAATGACGGTGAGCGGTTTGCCCGCACCTACTCGGATCATAAGAAGGCCGCCGGTTTTGCAGAGCGGCAGAAGAAATCCCCAGTCGTGAAAATGGCTCGCGTCACACAAGTTAGCTAGCCCCGCAATGCTCATTCAGTCGCCCGACCTTATATTGCGTACATCTTGAGCCTTGTCACGATTGAAAAGACACATTCCGATAAGCGGACTTGAACGAAGCCGCCCGGCGGCGGACGCTACGCGTGAGGTAAGCCGAGCATTGGTTGCTTGTTGGGTGAGATAAGTTTTGGGTCACAAGGAGGTCCCTGTGACCCATCTTAGAAAAATGATGCTGGAAGAACTCCAGCGTCGTAATTACGCCGAGACTACCATCGATTGTTACCTTCGCGCCGTCGAAGATTTTTCTCGACACTTCCACACTTCCCCGGATCGCTTAGGCCCGCGACACATCCGCGAATATCAAGCCGCGTTGTTCCACGAGCGGAAGTTCTCGCCGAACACGGTGGCGCAACATCTTGCAGCTCTCCGATTCTTCTACACAAAAACGCTCAAGAAAACCTGGAGCATTACCGAGACGCCCTACCCGAAGAAGGCCCTTCACCTGCCAACGATCCTCAGCCAGGAAGAAGTGACGCGACTCATCAATGCAGCTCGCCCTCCGTTGCATCGCACTCTGCTGATGGCGCTCTACGCCACCGGACTCCGCCGTGCCGAACTTGCACGCCTGAAAGTTAGTGACGTTGACAGCCAGCGCATGGTGATCCACGTCCAAGGCGGTAAAGGCCGCAAAGACCGCGATGTACTGCTCAGCGCAAAGTTGCTCGACGAACTCCGGCAACACTGGCACCGGTTGCGACGAAAACCGAGCGTATGGCTGTTCCCTGGCAAGCGTAGTCATGCCAGCGATCACCCCATCACCCCCAAGGTGATCTACCATGCTTGCAAAAGGGCTGCGCGGCGGGCTGGCCTTCCGGATGGTGTGCATCCGCACACGCTGCGCCACTGCTTTGCCACGCATTTGCTGGAAGCGGGCGCAGATCTGCGTACCATTCAGATGCTGTTGGGGCATAGCGATCTCGAAGAGACCACCATCTATCTGCATCTCTCGCAACGTCATCTAAACGCGACCGCCAGTCCTCTGGACTCGCTGACGCTGAACGACGAATCTCCACAGGACCAGTAGATGAGCCGGCCACCGCTGGAGGTGGCCGATCTAGTCCGCGCCGCGGGAGACGCTTTCATCGATCGAAGCCGTAAGTGGATCACTTGGAAGCACGTCAAAGTGCTGCTGGCCATTGCACGGTGTCGCACCGCCGCGCTTGGCGGCCACCTGGATGAATGCACCCGCTGCGGACATCGCGCCATCTCCTACAACTCTTGCCGCAACCGGCACTGCCCGAAGTGTCAAGCCGGTGCTCGCGACCGCTGGCTTGCGGCGCGGCGCCAGGAGCTTCTCCCGACGCGCTATGTGCATGTGGTCTTCACGCTGCCTCACGAGCTAGTGCCACTCGCCTTGCAGAACAAGACGGTCATCTACGATCTCCTGTTTCGCACCAGTGCGGAAGCGCTTCTGGAGATTGCACGTGATCCAAAACACCTCGGTGCGGAGATCGGCTTCTTCAGCGTGCTGCACACCTGGAATCAGAAACTCCAACTTCACCCGCATGTCCATTGCGTGGTGCCGGCCGGTGGGCCGTCATTCGACCACTCCCACTGGATCAGCTCACACAACGCGTTCTTTCTTCCCGTCAAAGTGCTCGGGCGTGTTTTTCGCGGCAAGTTTGTTGCGGCCCTCAAACGCGCCTTCCAGGATGGCCAGCTGGATTTCCACGGCGGTCTGCAACCGCTCGCTCAGCCGAAGACTTTCTCATCGTGGCTGAGAACGCTATTCCGAAAAGATTGGGTAGTCTATTCGAAACGTCCCTTCGGTGGCCCACAACTTGTACTCCAGTATCTGGGGCGCTATACCCATCGCGTGGCCGTCTCCAACCACCGCTTGGTTTCCTTTGCGGATAGCAAAGTCACTTTCCGTTGGCGCGACTCCGCTCACAACAACGAACAGAAGTTGCTCACCCTATCGCTTGATGAGTTCCTGCGTCGCTTCCTGTTGCACGTCCTCCCGAAAGGTTTCGTGCGCATCCGGCATTTCGGCTTCCTGGCCCATCGCCGGCGTGCCACGACCTTGCCACTCTGTTTTCAGTTGCTCGGTTCAGCACCACAAGCCAGGCAGGAAGCTTCCATAGCTACTGCTAGTGATCTCTGGTTTTGCCCCAAGTGCGGTGGGCCGATGGTGGCCATCGAGCGATTCACTTCCGCCCAGATCCAACTCCGCTCTCCACCTGTCCCGGTGACAGTTGCCACATGAGTCGACGATCAACATCACGAAATCTTTGCGTGTCGCGGCGCGCGCAATCTCTCTGTGCCTTGCGCTTCTACAAACCTGCTCTTTCCAGCTTCTCCAGTCTTTATTCCCCGGTCGTCTTGCGTTTCACCCAACTCAACAGCATCCGCCGTTGTCTTCCGTGCCCCGCGGCAACAGCTCGACACACCTGGACACCACCCCTGCATCCCATTCAATCCCCATAGGGCCCGCGTCCGCCGCCGGGCGGCTTCCTTCAAGTCGCTGTATCGAAACCGCGCCGGAGCAGCCTGCCCGCACATCATTCTTCTGTCGATGCGCGCTTCCGATACAGCACTAGGACTTCCGGGACTTGGCGGCGCTCGCTTTTCTAAGCATGCGATGGGGACTTCGATCTGGAACAGAAGCGATGGTCACAATATTTGCATCGGTAAGCCCGGAAGCCCAAAGGATACAGAATGATCCGCTCCAATATGCCTCTCCGTTTTGTCCTATACACAACTCTCGATTTGCACTGAGGGCAAGTGAGTTCGGAAGCGATGTATAATCGCTTCATCTGATCCGGCTTCAACTTTAATGCCCTTGAATTCATACCGGGCAACAATCCCATAAGCCGTTCTATTGGCTGCTTGAGGCTACTGATATCCGCAATCTCACCAGTTTTAGAAGCTTGAATACCCTTGATAGATCCAAACGCCGATGGTACTCAGAAAGAGTATCCCCGACACCAGGGAGAGTGCGATGATAGGTCTCCGCAAACGCGACATCGGCGCAATGATTGCCTGTTGTTCCTGATAATAATGTTGCTCCGCATCGTCAAGAAAGATTTGATCCGCTTCCCTTGACGATAGCGTTCCGCAATAAACCAGGGCACCGATCAGAACAACCGTAATGACACCCCAGGAACTAGACAGCAGCATGAGAATAAGTGATTTCACATCTAGCATGGAATCCTCCTTGGTGGACTAGCGGAACAGTTTCTGTCTATTAACTGACACTTCTCCGCGGGAGGCAACCACGTCTGGTAACAAGTTGTTGTTTTCGGCAACAGCGATCTTTGCCTGAAGGCCCATCCCTGTGCGGGTTGGCGAACAGCGCGGGCCGAGGAACGGTCAGCATTAGGCGGTATCTCCCCTACTGATCAATCTTCACTACCCTCTTGCACCTTACCGGGAATTTTCTCGCAATGTCCGAATGATGCCTCTTCAGTTCGATAGGTTGAATCCATATTCAAGATTTCCACGGCGTACTTATAGCGCAGAGTCTGCCAATTGAGGTTGAACCTGATTCGAATTAGCGTGTGCTCGTCCAACATGCGCTGATCGCTAATCCAGGACTCGTCGTCTTTCTCCAAGAACTCTTCGCCTCGCCACGGAATCCCCTTCGCGTAGCCGCGAACCATAAGGAAGTCCTCTTTGGTTGATTTTGGCAACTTGTCGGGAGCACCAGCAGCTAGAGTATTATCCGGGGGACTTTTGCTTTCCCTTAAAATGAAGAAGCTATCAACCTTTGGATCATCTTGAAAGCAGGCACGGCCGCCCGCCACGTGGTCAAACCCACCAGCGGCATAGAGTTCTTTGTAATAGTCACGGGCGGTTAGACCTGTGCGATCCTGCGCAAGAACAGGAAGTAAGAAGGATACGAAAACGGTCAACAACAAACTATTGGCTCTCAATATACGCATAGGTGGGCCTTCCTATGCTCAAGTCTGAGGGACCAACAAGACTACAGTAATGGTACTGTGTCGTGTTTCAAACCTGGGTACAGTTCCGGTCGTATCGACAATTGCGTTTACACAGTTTGTTATCGGTTGATAGTCGGTGCGGAGGTGCAATTGCGAATTTATTATACTTTCCCGATCGCTGCCTTTTTCTTCGTTTCTATCCCGATCCACGCCGGTGGATCGCTCGCAGGAAATGACTCCACCAATGCCTCTTCGACAACATCGAGTTCCTGATCCTGGGTCTGCTGAACCGGCTCGGGCTCCTCGTCTTGTTGTAGATTCCTCACCCACCTACTCTGCGCTGAAACGCGGACTTCCTCAACAATGCTCTCATCCGGGGCAGTAGTGTCATTTGGGAAAAATCTGATAGTGCTTAAATAGATCGAGAATTCCGACGCTGGCCGCGATAATCCCGGCGGCTACAATCAAGACCCACAGGATCGCTTTTACGATGTATACGTGACCTTCAATTTTTCCGATTCTGTTGCCCTGCTTTTCGGACGCAGTTTCCAAAGCGGTGATAGTGTGTTTCATTCCCACTACAGCTTCCAGCATTTCTCCGTGATTTTGCAATTGTGATTCCAACGCGTTCATGGCGTATTTCATTATGCCGATATCTTCTCTTATTTGTGAGATTTCCTCTGAGCGGATCAGTCTTGCTCAGAATGCTCTTCTTAGGATACACGGATTGGTTGATGCAAAGATGGTTGAAGAGCCGAGAGGTCGCCCGCCATGGCGGGCGACCTCTCGGCTCACCGTCGACGTAGCTCGCTGCAGACCTTTGGCTATTTCACGGATCGAAGAACCGGAAGCAATCCCTCGAGAGATGTCTTCCCGCTCCGCCAGCGTGAGCACGAGCAGCGAGCGTCGGCGGGCTGCCGGAACAATCCCATCGTGCTGCGCTAACACAAACTGAATCGACACATGGCTCTTGCCGAAGGCCCGCCCAATCTCATGCAACGACTCTCCTGCCTTCCAACGGCTCCACAGGTCCGTCCTCTGCACCGCGGAAAGCCTCACTCGTTTCCCTTGCGTCATAAACACCGCCTTTTAAGAAGAAGATTTATAGCAGATGGTGTTGCAGCGACCGGTTGAGCTGGCAGGTATTATCGGCATGTGGCCGAAGTCCAACTGGGGTGGAATCGAGAACCTCAATATTTCTCTGCGCGCTTATTCCCAACGTTTAAGCTATGGCATCCTGTTACTAAGGGGGTGCCTCATGGACGTAGATGAAGATAAGGTCGACGACATGGTACTGGCCCTGCTGTATCTCACTATGTTTGAAGACAAGCCAAGATTGAGGGCCTGGAAGGGCCACAGCTGGGGCGTCCTCGATCGTTTACACAGGAAGGATTACATCTCCGATCCAGCAACGAAAGCAAAATCAGTCTTATTGACTGAGGCAGGCGCAAAGCGGTCGCAGCACCTTTTTGAAAGATATTTCACAAAATAGTTCTGGCAGAGGCGGCGTTGCCAAAATATCGCTTCCGGGATATCCATCAGCTGGGAAGGACCGGAAGGATTCCAGCCCTATTTTGTCATCGGCCGCTTCCCGAAGCCTTTGCTTGCAGCCCAAGTAACGCTCAGTTGTTTGCACGCTGACATGCCCGAGCAGGAACTGGATTTGCTCCAGCTCGCCCCCTGACTCGTGGCATAGTCGTGCGCATGTCCGCCGCTCATGCCGTGATCGGCATGAACGGCGCTATGCCGCATGGAAAACTATGCCGAGTCGCCATCCGAATGCGCTGTGGCTGGCGGATTTCCTGTTAGACGACGCGGCATAGTTTTGGACCCGCTTACAGGCTCTTCAGGAACTTCAAGACGGGGTCTTCCGGACGGTAACGCCCTGTTTTCGTTCCATCCCAAGTTCCCATCTTGGCCAGAATTTGTTCTTTGAGCGCCAAGTTTGCATCCAGGTAGATGTGGGTGGTTGCAGGTGATTCGTGCCCAAGCCACAGCGCGATGGACGAGGTATCGACGCCGCCCTGAAGCAGCGCCATTGCCGTAGTGTGGCGAAGCACATGTAGCGTGACGCGTTTCTCGCGAAGTGACGGACAGTTCTGGCGGGCCGTCACCAAGTGCTTTGCGAGCAGGTACTGCGCGCCGTCGGCACTCAAACGGCCGCCGCGCGCGTTTGGGAACACGATATCATCCCGACCGCGCGGTGGCTCTCGGAGCCAGCCACGTAAAACGTCAACTGTGCGTTTCGCAAGCGGAGTGCGACGTTCCTTGCGGCCTTTGCCCAGGCAGTAGACGTGGGCGCCGGTACCTAGGATGACATCTTGCCGGCGCAATCCGGTCACCTCCGAGAGGCGCAGCCCGGTCTGAACAGCGAGCAGGAGGAAGGTGTGGTCTCTGCGTCCGCTCCAGGTGCGCTGATCCGGGGCAGCGAGCAGAGCTTCCACCTCGGGATAAGTCAGGAACCCGATCAGCCTCCGCGGTTGGCGCTTATTGGGAATGACGAGGATCTGTTGGATTCTGGCGGCCTCAGCGGGCTCCTGGAAGGAGACATAGCGAAAGAAGGAACGAATGGCAGCGAGACGAAGGTTGCGGGTGCGAGCCACATTGTGGCGGTCTCTCTCACAGTGATCGAGAAAGGCCCCGATCAACGATGCATCGAAGTCCTCCCAGGTGAGTTGAGAAGGTACTCGGTGCTTTTGTTGATGAATAAACTCGAGGAGCAGACGAAAAGTGTCGCGATAGCAAGCGATGGTATGGGAGCTCACATTCCGTTGGTTCATGAGTCGTTCGGTGAAGAACCTCTGGAGTAGAAAAGACACGCGGCAGGCGGTGTTCATTGCCGCACCTCCCACTGACTGTCCAGCCGCTTGACCGCCCACTCCATCAATTCGGGGCAATGCGTCAAGTACCAGTAGGTGTCACTGACATGGGCATGACCCAAGTAGGTAGAGAGCACGGGAAGCCGACGCTGCACGTCCTGCCCGGCACGGTACCAGCGGATTAGGGTTTCGACGGCAAAGCGGTGGCGGAAGTCGTGGAGGCGCGGGCCGCGGTTGATGACTCCCTGTCGCAGGCCAGCCCAGCGGGAGAGTTCATAAAACGTGCGGCGCACGGCCGACACCTCCAGCAGGCGGCCCAAATCGGAGACGAGGAAAGAATCACTGCTTCGGGTAGGAAGAAGCAAATCTCGCCGCTTGACGTAATGACGCAGGACATTCACCGTCGAAGTGTGAAGAGGCACCAATCGTGACTTCCGGAACTTGCTCTGACGAATGGTGAGTATCCCCTCCTGGAGGTCAACGTCTTGCTCCCGGAGTGCCAAGGCCTCGCTGATACGCAGGCCCGATACGGCCAGGAGACCGAGCAGACAGTGGTAGGTGTGAGGCCGCATTCCCCTCGTGGAACGCAAGCGCGCTGTGGCTTCGAGCAAGCCCCTAATCTCCTCGTCGGTGTAAAGGTAGGGCCGCAAACGAGGAGGTCGATAAGGCAGCAAGCCGAAGGGTGGGACTTCAGTCCGAGGGTCGATGGCATGTTGGAATCTAGCGAAGACCCGAATGGCCTTCATTCGTGCGGCCCAGGTGGCTGGTTGCTGATGAGGGGATTGGGTAGCCCACTCCAGGGCCAGTGAGATCGTCACGTATTCTGCATCTCGGGACTCGGCGAAGGCGGCGAACTTCAAGAGCAAAGCCCCGGTACAACGGAGCTTGAATCCCAAACTGCGGCGCAGAACCAAGTAATCCTGGACGGCTTGGTGTAGTGGAGTCATTGCGCACCTCCCGGCCACGGCAGTGCGATGTTTCGGAGCGCCTGAAAATCGACCTTGGCATAGAGGTTTGTCGTTTCGATCGATTGGTGCCGCAGCAGTTCGGCAATCTCCAGGAAAGAAGACCCCTCGTTGACCATACGTGTAGCAAGACTGTGCCGGAACAAATGTGAACCCTTACGCTGGGAGCTGATGCCAGCTCGGATGATCGTCCGCCGGACCAAAGTGGAAATAGTTCCCGAGTTGGCGAAACCAGTCTTGGGCGCTGCGTGACGGAGGAATAAGCGACGACATAGGGAATGGGGGCGTCCGTGCTGAAGATAGCGAACGATGGCTTCTCCGACGTCGGCCGGCAAAGGCATCTGAGCCCAATGTCCGCCTTTGCCGCGGAAGCTGAGGCGACCGTTCTCCCAGTCAATGTTGTCAAGGGTGAGACGCACGATCTCATCGGCACGGAATCCCAGTCGGCAAAGCAGCAGCAGAATGGCGTAATTCCGCTCGCCGATGGCGCTGTTCGGATCGCACTGCGCCAGCACTCGGCGAACTTGGTCTGGAGAAAGGAACTTCGGGATAGTTGATCCTGGCCACATGGCCACACGGGGGACGCTGGCTGCCAGATCGCTCGTGATGTTCCCGCGCTGGCACAAATAGCGAAGGAAAACGCGCAGGGCTGTAATCAACAGCTTGGCACGGCCTGGGCTGTGACGATAGGCGTGACGGCGAACGAATCCAATCACATCTTTCGCAGTCAGACGCGCGCAGTCGATGGTGCCATCAGGGAAGCAATCCGAAAGGAATTGGTGGAGAATTGGTTGAAACGAGAGATAAGACACGGGGGCGGCTCCGCGCTCCTCCAGAAAATAGCGGCGGAAATCCTGGAGAAGGACTTGGGAAGCAGTAAGGGGTGGAGAAACCTGTGTACATGCCTCTGGTCTCACCAGTTTCAGGAAGCGCTGTAATGTGGACCGCTCAGCGCGAGGTTTAACCCTTCGCCGTCGATCTTCGATGAAGGAATCGATTGTCGCGGGTTGGACATTGATGATGGTCAGTCCCCGCTTGTCGAGCCAGAGACTGAAATCGGCGATTTGGACCAACTGTAACCGGGCGTGCACCCGACAGAAGCCCTGCTCGGACAGCCAGTCGGCGTACCGATCCAGGTAGTTGCCCAAAGGTCCCCGACGCAACCTCAATAGAGTTTCAGGTTTCGAAAAGAATCGATGCATAGACCACCTCCTGGTCCACCGGATACCAGAAAGTGACCTCAAACTATGCCGAGACGTCTAACAGGAAATCCGCCAGCCACAGCGCATTCGGATGGCGACTCGGCATAGTTTTCCATGCGGCATAGCGCCGCAGATCGTGCGGTGCCAATCTCTCAATCTTGGCCTTTGACGCGCACTCCTTCACCATGCACCAGACAACTTTTTCGGTGATGCCGCGGCCCCAAATCGAGCCGGTCTTGTTCACACATCGGAACAGTCTCCCCATTTTAGCGGAAGTCCATCAAAAAAATCGGCAAGTAAACCAAAAAGCTGAGGTTTTGCGGCAGAAGGGTTGCTCTAATATGAAGGAGAAACAGGCCTGGAAGATAAGTCTAGAGTTACCTTCCAGCTAATCGTATTTTCTGAAGAGGGGGTTCATCCGCGAGCCGGAAGACCAAGTTGACGGAAGGCGTCATGTCGTACGCATTCAGCGGGTCCGCCGAATCGTCTTCATCGGATGGGGTGGTATGAATAAGGGAGCTTGTCGGATTTGGCGACCTTGCATTTCTTGCCAAGTCCGTGAATGTGACGAATGAAATTCGAGCCGATAAATCCCGTACTACAGGCGACGATGAGTTTCATCGCGCTCATTCCCCACGTGTGGCAAGCACGGCCGGTACGGCGTTTCCGGTCATCTTGTTCGCGCCGGTTTTGGCCACAAGATTGTTCGCCTGGAGGAGCGACTCAAACGTTCCAGCGTCCGTCCACCAGCCCTCCAGTTTATCGTAGGTGAGAGTGCCCTCCTCGATATAGAAATTGTTCACGTCGGTGATTTCGAGCTCACCGCGCCCGGAAGGCTTTAGGCGGTGAATCTTTTCAAAAACGGTGGCATCGTAGAAATAAATTCCGATCACCGCCAGGTCCGATTTCGGGATTTTGGGCTTTTCTTCGATGCCGACAATGCGGTCACCTTTGATCTCCACGACGCCGAAGCGATCCGCATCCGTGACCTGCTTGAGGATGATTTTCGCGCCCTTGCGCTGCCTGCGGAAGTCATCCGCGGCGCGGCAGATGTTGGTTTCGATGATGTTGTCCCCAAGGATGACGCAAATGGGCTTTCCATCCGCAAAAAATTCGGCCAGGCCGAGCGCGTGGGCAATCCCGCCCTCACCTTCCTGGTAAGTGTAGTTCACGTGTTTGAGACCGAAATCCTTGCCGTTGCCCAAGAGCCGCAAGAATTCGCCGGCGTTTTTTCCGCCCGTCACGACCAGGATGTCCTGGATGCCCGCATTCACCAGCGTCTGAATGGGGTAATAAATCATGGGCTTGTCATAGACAGGGAGCAGATGCTTGTTCGTCACCTTGGTAAGCGGATTCAGGCGACTGCCCAACCCCCCCGCGAGTACGACACCTTTCATCTGTATCTCCCAGGAACAGCGAATGCCTTGCATCTTACTCCAGATTTCCAGATTGGACTCCATCAAACAAGCCTGCGCGACGAGCGCTCCGACAGGTCATTCGCGCCTCCCATCAAATGTGAAAACGGACTGAACCACGCATGTCGGAGTTCCCAACTTCAAGGCGTTTCAGCCTAAACGGGCTTCCGCCTCGCCATCTGCTGTGCCATGAAAAACACCAATCTCAGGTCACTATCTTTCATGCGGCCAAACAGGCGACAGAACTCGGCGAGCATATATGCGTCTTTCCCGGAGTTGCCCCAAAGGTTGTCCTTGCCGGACTTTCGTTTCCGAAGATTCGGTAGCTTGGGAGACTTCGCAATTCGCGGTCAATCTGTCCCGCTCCAATGCCCAGTCCATTTGCATGCCATTGTCCAGTCGGACACCAACACTAATCCCGTCAATTTCGACCATGCAAAGGGATTTAGAATCGGATAAGTTGTTAAGTTCTACTAGAGAATCAATTTGCCGCACGACGAAACGGCAGGGCTGAGTCTTTGAGTCTAAAAAACAAGACGAATATCGCGTTCTTTGCGGCGCTGATTACACTCGCAATAATAGGTTGGTTTTCCTTCGAGAGAAACCGCAGCACACAAGAGGACGACCGGTTGGTTTCTCACAGCCGGGATGTCCTTGAGGCTAGTGAATTACTCCGGTCGCACGTTTACGATGCCGCTGCTGCTCGTCGAGCGTACAGTCTTTGGGCAGACCCAACACAAATCGATACGTTCAGTCTTGCGTACAAATCAGCGTTGACGGATTTCGCGACGCTGCGCAAGGTAACGGCAGACAATACTCAGCAGCAGATGAGCCTCACACAAATGGAACCGCTCATAAAATCGCGGTTATCACTCTTGAAAGAGTCAGTGGAATTGCATCAGAGATCTCGCGATGACGGCAAACAGCAGGATGCCCTCAACGACCAAAGCGCTAGAATATCTACTCAACTCACAGAGCTGCTAGATGCATTCGACCACGCGGAGCGAGGGCTTCTACAGGAACGAACCGCCGCAGCACAAATGAGCTACAGCCGAAAAACCAAGATCAATGCATTTCTGGGTGTTTCCGTGTTCTTGTTCTTGATTCTCACGCTTGGCCTTCTTAACCGCGAACTTTCCCGCCGTGAAAAAGCAGAATATACTGCTGCCGAACAGAAGGAACTCTTGCAATCGATTCTGGATAGTTGCAGCGACGCCGTTATCGTCGCCGACACTTCCGGTAAGATTATTCTTCGGAATCCGGTCGGGCTCCGTTACAACGCGGGCGCTCCTGCGGACGAGCTAAGCGAGAAATATCCTGAATTACTAGGCCTGTATAAGAACGATCGCGAAACGCTGTTCAAGACCGAAGAGTTGCCGCTGAGTCGCGCTCTGGCGGGAGGTTCAGAAACTGGGTTGGAGATTTGCGTTCGTCCACATAACGAGGAAGAGGCTCGATGGATGCTCGCTGCCGGAGGCCCGCTGCTCAACAATAGAGGTGAGAAACGAGGGGGTGTTGTCTTTTTACGTGACATCACCGATCGCAAAAAAGCCGACGAGCAGTTAAAGGCGGCATTGCTAGAATCAGAGGCGCTCGCCAGAGAAAGCAAGGAATTGAGCGAATTGGGCGATATGTTGCAGTCTTGTCAGACAGTCGAAGAAGCGTACAAGATGAGCGAAAATAGCCTCTCCGGTATTCTTGGCCTCCGACCGGGCGCACTTTGCATCCTCAATTCATCACGTGATCTCGTGGAAGCCGTCACCACTTGGAACAACTGCTCCACGATTGAGCCAGTGTTTCATCCTGATGATTGTTGGGGTCTGCGGCGTGGGAGGCCTTATGGAGGTCCCGGCTCGCCATTGCCTTGTTCTCATGTCCGTGTATCCGGCGCCATGAACTATCTCTGCGTACCCTTAGTAGCCCAGGGAGAAACCTTGGGCCTTCTGTACGTCGAAGACAAGACGAGCCTCCTGGCCCCTTCGCCACAAGCGGTGCAGGTTGAACAAGCCACTCTTACCCGCCGGGCTAATGCAGTTGCAGAGCGTGTCTCTTTAGCCCTGGCGAACCTTAAACTCCGGGAATTACTTCGCAATCAATCGATTCGTGATCCGCTTACGGGCCTCTACAACCGTCGTTATCTAGAGGAGTCATTAAACCGGGAATTACACCGTGCAAATCGAACAGGCCGCAATGTTTCCTTGGTGATGCTTGATTTGGATCACTTCAAACATTTTAACGATACCTTCGGTCACCAAGTTGGAGACATTCTGCTCAGGGAAGTTGCTGGAGTGATTAAAAGCCGGGTGCGCGCAGGAGACCTAGCCTGTCGTTATGGCGGAGAAGAATTTTCCCTCATCGTGGCTGAAGTGGATACTGAGGGAACTCATAGATGCGTAGAGAGCATTCGCGATGCGATTAAGCACCTTTCTCTTCATCATCGCGGCCAGACGCTTGGCACTATCACGGTTTCAGCGGGCATTGCGACCTATCCCGGACACGGGGACAATTCAGAAGATTTAATACACGCTGCTGACGAGGCATTGTACCGAGCAAAGAAGGCCGGTCGCGATTGCATCTCTGTTTTTGAACCATTGGAATCAAGTTCAAATTCAGCCGACAAAACTATTTAGATCGAATCCCTTCTGAGGTTCGGCGGAGTGATTTGGTTGGAATCGGTGCCACCATGCCATCGCCATGGATCGTCTAGCGTTCATTGTGGAATGGAAAGTTCTGCGATCCAATCTTCAAGAAGTTTTTGGTCTTCCGGCTCGACGGTTGTGAAGACGATCCCCATGGCGATGTCCTGTCGGCCATATATCACCTTGCCGAAAGCTGTAATTTTCTCTGCTCCTTAGGCCATCTTGAGCATGACCTTGGTTCCTTCTGGAAAAGGTGTCGCTGTGCTCATGCCGCATCCGTAGAGGTTTAAGTCTTTGGTGCGCTCCCTAATCTGAATGCCCGATTTCAGATCGACGGCCTCTACCTCAACAATGAGCGAGTGACATAGTGCCCGGCGAGTAGACCGAAGCCCCATACTATTTCCACCAATCATCGTCAGCAGTTCGGAAAGCGGAGCACTGGCCCGAGCTCAGATCTTTTTTAGTGCGTATTCGGAATTTGACCTGCCCGTTCCCAAAACTCTGAGCACGGGCGAATGATAGAGTTTATTCAACTCGCTTCCACAACAGCAACGCAGTTTCTGTTTTTCAATTGCGGGCTTCCTCGTAACAACAAACTCCGCTCCACACTCAGGATTCGTACAGACAAGGCGTTCCGCTTCGACAATCATGTATGAGCCCCTTTCAACACAATGCTGCTTAGCTTTTATGCTCTTTCGCTGTAAGACCGAATCGTTGATCTGTTTGATCTTCTTGATCTTCTCGTCGTACCAATGTGCACGATGAAGACCGACTGCGGTAAGCGCCGCCATTCCAACACGGCATGTCTCAAGCTTCGCATTGCACCACTCATCGAAGACGTGATAGCGGACATTAGTAGTGACAAGGCACGAGTACGGTCCCGGTGGCCTGCCCGCAGCGTCGTAGATCGTCCTCGCGAGACTCACGCTTGATGTTTCGTTCGGTCCGACATTCTGGAGAATTTGGAATCTGCCTTGCCCGGTAGGAGGTACAGTTTGCATATCGGCATCAAGATCGGCCAGGACAACGCTAGCTTCCTGGACCCACACTCTCCAACTAGAGCGATTCACTAGCTGTAATTCCAGGTATCTCCAGCCATCCTCACGAGTGACCTTAAGTTGTGGTGCAAACTTGATTTGAGCGGATTTTGAATCCGCCTTATTCTTTTTTCGCCAAGGAAGCCGCCGAATCCAGAAACGCTCGTCCATAGGATTCCCACAGGCATATGATATACTTGATACGACTAGCGGTAAACATTATTGTATAAGGGTAGGCTAGCATACTTCATTAGAACTTGTCAGCTATGGCGTTGGCGTTATAGAAGAATAGGCGCGTACCACTTTGCGGTTCCGGGACCATAAAGCTCAGGTGGGGAGGTCATGATGCATTTATTTGATCGAATCCCTTCAGGGAGCTTGGAACGTCGTGAGATGCAGCTAATTCTGACGGCCTCCGTCGCGATCATTGTTTTGGCGGGTGGTCTCGTTCTTTTCATGTACCCAGTAGTGTTTTCTCCTACAGCTCCAACCAATCGGACGCTGGCCAGTGCGTTTTTTGGCTTCTGCGTTCTTTCCGTCCTCCTGACAGGTTACCTAATTGATCGTCAGAAGACCATCCAGAGGCTCCGGTATCAGATCGCAGAAGATCGTACGCGTTCCTCACATGCGCTAAAGCAGGCCAGCGCCGATCTCTTACAAGCCTTGCCAAATTTCGATTCGTTTCAGGATCGCTTGCCGATGGAGTACAGGCGCGCAGTCTCGGCAAACTACGAGCTGTCGGTGTTAGTAGTTGCAATTCACTTACGTGAAGCTTTGGCTGAGTCAACCGACGCTGCATCGGCTCTCGGAGATGCCGCTAAGGCCATTTACATGAAACTGCGTGAACAGGATTCGATTTACGTTTTCACGACAGGTTACTTCGGGGCAATTTTGCCGGGAGTTGACGTATCTATTGCCCAACAAATTTGCGCGCGTGTTTCGGAAGGTCTGACGGATATGGCGGGTGCCGCAAATCGGTTCACGTTCAAGATTGATGCAATTAGCTATCCTGACCAGGCTTCAAGCGCACATGACCTTGAACAGGCAGTCTCTGGTTTACTTCCTGAGTTTAGTCTCGCGAGCCAGCGATCAATAAGAAAGTCCATGCCCTCGACGTGAGAAAAAGGAAAGCGATAATGTCAGAAACTGAAGGACGAAATCCCCACGGCTCTTCGGAAGCTACCAGTATTGAGCATCGTCAGTCCGAACGCCGCCTTCACTCCCGTTTCCCGTTTACCGTCTCGGTGGAAGCGATTGACCCTCAATCACAAGCAAAGCTTATCGCGCGGACCTCCGACGTTGGTCTCGGAGGTTGTTATGTGGACACACTTAACCCTTTCGCAGCCGGAACAGTTATCAAGATTCGTTTGACTAAGGACGAAGTCACCCTTGAAGCTGATGCGAAAGATACATTCTCCCAGGTTGGCATGGGCATGGGTGTCGCGTTCACTTCCGCAATCCCACGGCAGTTTCGAATCTTCCAGAAGTGGCTCAATGAATTAACCGGGGAATCGTTACCTGAACCGGAGCCACCGGAAAGAACTGAAACAGATGCCGTTGTAGCGAATTCAACGAAAAACCCTGATTTTGTCCTGCGTGAACTTCTCATAGCTCTCATGACAAAGGGGGTACTGAGTAGGGCAGAAGGCGAGGCAATGCTCCACAAGCTTCACCGTTAGGCGACTAAGTAATCATTGGCCGTCACGCTGAGCTATTGGATTGTGCTGACATTTTTCTACGGAGGATTGAACCGTGATTATCGGAGAACGTTTACGTGCGTTGCGTGAGGAAAAAAATCTCTCACAAGGCGACATTGAGCAAAGAACGGGATTGCTTCGCTGCTATATCTCAAGAGTCGAGAACGGGCATACCGTGCCGGCCGTAGAGACACTTGAGAAATTTGCCCGCGCCCTCCAAGTCCCCATGTACCAACTCTTCTACGACGGCGAAGAGCCGCCCAAGCCGCTGGATCTGCCGAGGCGGGAAGCCGATTCCAAACTGTTCGGAGCCTCGAGTAAGGACGCGCGGGTACTGGCAAAGTTTCGTAAGTTCCTCGGTCAAACGGATGCGAAAAATCAAAGCATCCTGTTGCTTATGGCGCAGAAGATGGTGGGACGAAAGGCCGTTTAAGCTGAAATGTCTTGAGGTTGGGCACTCCGACATGCGTGGTTCAGTCCGCCTTCCCATATCGGTGGGAGGCGAGAATGACCTGCCAGAGCGCCCCAGGACCAGTTCATAACCTCCGCCCACAAGAATTACAAGGTTGCGATCTTCAACGAAGGCAGGGATTCCGTCCCTGTTATTGGCCACACTCCGATAACACATGTTTATCAGTGACTAAGATTATGTGGTAGTAATTGGGCTGAGAACCTCGGAAGCAAGTTTGGAGCAAACGAAGGGCGTCGAACCCTTACCTGAAGCCGGGAAGCCTCCCGTTCTCGTTGAACTACGCCCGCTCTGGCGAATAACCTAAAGTCACTGGAAGTTTGCCATTGAGCCCGGCGTCACGCAAGGCTCATTCTAGACTGTACCGGAGTACTAGATTGTTTGCAGCTAAGTCCCGGGAAATCGGTAAGTGGAAATTGGACCCAAGTTTTATCCGTCATGCCGAAGGGAAATAGTTTTTACCTGCCGTTGTCTTCGTGCCCTCAGGATAGGCTGAAGACCAGCAACTGGTCCGACGCACTCCCACCACCGCATCCCAGACCGCCACCCGCGAAATAGGCATATCGCCCCACAGAAGCCGCGCCGAAGCCGTGCCGTCCCGCAGGCACCGGCGCAAGCGCCAGCCACCTGTTCGTCTTGGGATCGTAGGCTTCGTTTTCGGAAAAAGTGTCGCCACTCCGATTGCATTCGCCACCGACATAGAGTATTAACCCATGATAATAGACTGCAGCGCCGCTGCTTCGCGCGGTCGGTAGTGGGGCTGCCGATTGCCAGGAATCCGTTGAAGGGTCGTAAACATCGTGGAGATTCGTGTTATCGGTGTTCCCCGCGGTGCGTCCGCCGATGACATGGATTCGCCCATCCGCGACAACCACTCCGATGTGATCGCGGGCTGTAGGCAGCAGTGCAGCCTTGTTCCATTTCCCGGTCGAGGGGTCATAGACCTCGTGCGTGGCGACAGTTCTTTTATTAAGTCCGCGCCCTCCGATCACGTGAATTTTGCCGTCGACCACCGCCGCACCGACTGAACCGCGCGGGCTGCTGAGCGGAGCAAGCTGGCGCCATGAGTCGGTCGCGAGATCGTATTCGAAAACGAGATCGAGTGCCCCAACATGGACATCTTTGGTAAAGCCGCCGATCGCGTAGAGCTTTCCATTGAATCCGACGGCCGCGGTATGCGTCATTGCATGCGGGAGAGGCGCACGATTGCGCCAGCGATCTGTCTCCGGGTCGTATTCCTGATTGAGCTGCGAAGCTGAATTGCCGAGTGCTTCGCCGCCGAGGACATAGATCTTACCGTCCAACGCAGCGACGCCTATCTCGCCACGCTGCGTGAGAAGCGGTGCCTTCGTCGACCATGTTCCTTGCGGTTTGGTTGATTGAAATTGCGAAAGACTAGCGAGTGGCAAGCCTGCAAGGACCAGGCAAGACGCCGACAATCCGAGAGTCGCAAAATGCTTCAATGTGATCTCCATTGCGTCCCAGTTGACCGGTCTATGATCCGACAGTCACCAATTTTAGATCAGATCAGCACATGTAGCGGCGCTGCGTTCCATAAGAAACGGGCGTTTTCCTGAGCGTGCCACAAAAAAATGGGTCCGATCAAGTTTCCGATAAGCAATTGACCGGGCTCCGCCCAGACAGGAGCGAAACAAAGTGGCTCCGCGCTTCCCTGAAGAATGAATGACATAGCGGCCACTTTCTTAGAAGAGGGACTTGCCTCCGAGTTCGGAAAACTTGTTCTACTTTTTTGAATTACTTACGCTCACTCCATGCAATGAGCATTGCGAAACACAGAAAGGAGCGCCCCCTCGATGAATCTCGTTCCCTACTCTGTGTCGTGCTGCATATCCATTTTCTTCATTCGAGTACATCCCAGCGTGGTGAATGACCCTGTCTCTGATGAACCGTAAGAGTTAATGCCGTAAAGATTTAATTTGTGCCCAGAGTCACATAGTGTGACTAAATGGGATTTACGCGAATTATTAAAGCTGCCCGGATAGTTAGCGTTGGATGTGCAATTTTGATTGTTTGGCAGCTTGCAATGGCCTTTACGTTCAAGGGACGCTTACAATGAGCCGGACGGACAACGATATTCTTCTCATCGACGATGACCCCTGTCATGCCAAGGCATTTGAAGAAGCCTTGATTGCTACAGGCGGTGATCCAACAAATCTCGAATGGGTCAGAACCCTCTCCAGCAGCCTCGATAGATTGGCTCACAAAGACGTTTGGGCAATCTTTCTCAATCTCTTCTTGCCTGATAGCTGTGGCATCGACACATTAGACAGACTTTTGTCGGTAATTTCCACCACTCCACTCGTTGTTCTTGGTGGCCCGGATGACGAAGGCATCTGTAAGACAGCCATGCTGCACGGAGCACAAGACTACCTTCTAGAGGGTCACCTAGACAGCTATGCGTTCGCACGAGCGATCCGCAACATCATTGAGCGCGAAATTGCACGACAGGAATTATTCATTGAAAAGGAGCGTGCCCAGGTCACCCTAAACTCCATTGGGGACGCTGTGCTGAGCACCAACGTCTCGGGCAACGTGACCTACTTGAATCTAGTTGCGGAAAACATGACTGGATGGTCCAGGAAGGAGGCGATGGGTCATCCGCTCAATGACGTGTTCCAAATCATTGACGGCGCTACGCATAAGCCCTCATCAAATCCCATGGAGTTAGCAGTCCAGGGAAACAAGACTGTGGGACTAGCCGCGAACTGTATATTGGTTCGACGGGATGGATATGAGTGCGCAATCGAAGACTCCACTGCTCCTATACACGACCGGGACGGTCACGTCACCGGGGCAGTGATCGTGTTTCATGATGTCAGTATGGCCCGATCGATGGTGGCGCAAATGTCTCATTTGGCCCAACATGACGCTCTTACCGATTTGCCCAACCGATTGATGCTCAGGGACCGATTAACCCAAGCCATTTCACTGGCCCTTCGCAATCACCACCAACTCGCAGTGCTGTTCCTGGATTTGGACGGATTCAAACACATCAACGACTCCCTCGGACATACCGTGGGCGACAAACTTCTTCAGTCTGCAGCAGCACGCTTAACGGCTTGTGTCCGGAAATCTGACACGGTAAGCCGAATGGGCGGCGATGAATTTGTGTTACTGCTTCCGGAAGTCGCCCACGCAGCAGATGCAGCCATCAGTGCCACTAAGATCCTCGCCGAGCTTAAGAAGCCGCACGCCTTCGGTGAACACCGTCTTCGCATTACTGCGAGCATTGGCGTAAGCACCTACCCCGACAACGGAGATGATGCAGAGACGCTGATCAAGAACGCCGACACGGCGATGTATCACGCCAAGCAATGTGGGCGCGACAATTACAAGTTCTTTAAGCCGGATATGAGTCTTCAAGCCGTCGAGCGTCAATCCCTGGAAGGCCAGCTGCGAAGTGCTATTGAATGCAAGGAGTTGTTGCTGCATTACCAGCCGAAGGTAAATCTCAAGATAGGAACCATCACAGGTGTCGAGGCACTCATACGCTGGCAACATCCAGGGCGTGGGCTGCTTCTTCCAGGGGAATTCCTGGCCATCGCCGAAGACACCGGAATGATTGTAGCAATCGGCCAATGGGTACTATGCGAGGCATGCAAGCAAACTCGGAAATGGCTTGATGCCGGCCTGCTAACCGTCCCCGTGGCAGTCAACATCTCGTCGCTGGAATTTCGGAGCGACCAGTTTCTCGAAGGCGTTCAACTTGCACTGAAGAATGCCCGCCTAGATCCCAGATATCTCGAGCTTGAATTAACCGAAACCGTTCTCATGCGACATGCTGAGTCCACTGCCTGTGCGCTCAAAGAACTCAAAGCCATCGGTGTGCGACTGGCCGTGGATGACTTTGGCACCGGCTATTCCAGCTTAAGCTATCTGACTCGATTTCCCATCGACGCCCTGAAACTTGACCGGTCGTTCGTGCACGATATTATCGCAGGCTCAGATGATGATATCGTCGTAAGTGCTGTCATCAGCATGGGCAAAAGTCTCAAGCACAGGGTCATCGCTGAGGGTGTAGAAACTCTAGAGCAGTTGGCATTTCTTCAGGCTCATGGCTGCGATGAGGGGCAAGGATACTATTTCAGCCGGCCCGTGGTTGCGCCAGAGTTGGCCAAGTTACTTGAAACGGGCATTTCAGCAAGTGTTTAGAAGTAATGGGGTGGTTCGTGTTCATCAGATTTGGCGGGTTTGCAATGTCGGTGGACCACAGCTCAGTAAATCATTGCCGGCCCTTGATGTTCTCCTCACCAAGCCGGCTGGAATTTTCCCCCGAAAGCCTTTCTCCCTTCGGCTGGATTGGTCTTGATAATCGGTGCCGGCTCAACCGGTCGATGCGACACCCTATAACCAGTTGATCTGACAATACTTCCAATCGAGAATCAATCTGTGCGACAGGACTCAATCAGAACCTAAACAGGGCTTTTGTTTTCTTTGAGTTGACGCCCGCGGTCGAAATCAGCTTCCTAGACTCCTACAAGAAGACTTTGAGCAAGTGTTGCATCGACCAGTTGAGCTGGCACCTGTTTCTCAGGAGCTGGCCGACCCTCAGTGCAAGCTGCCAATTCCTAAAGGCTTGCACATCGCCCTGTCGGTCTCACCTGAGTACCCTTCCGATCGCGGGTAGGATTCAAGACACTTTTTTATCTGACCCGCCCTCTTTAAGCAACCCAACTGATCAGATCCAAAACGTTTAGGCACGGTCGCGTCATGTTGAATCACTTGCGTTGCGTCTCAAAAGATCCACTCGTGGGGCTCTTCTATAAACCGGAACCCACACCTCTGGGTGAGTGCCGTCTCGGGGCGGTCGAGCCAAACGAGCGTAGACTGCCCGATAAATCGATTGACCGTTCGAGTCCATAAGAAGAGCTCAACGACCGTATTCTGACTCAGTATGATGTCGAGGTTACAGGCAAAGCCATGGCGACTGACGTTGTCAGTGGAAGAGAAGACCTCGAAGGGGTCTCCCTTTTTATCTATCCCGCGCAACTTTATGCCTAGTCTCAGCCGGATGCGCGGCTCGATTCGGTGGTTTTCGCGGTGGTTGCTCAATGTGTCCGCCAGAAGCTTCTGCAACAAATCAAATTCAAATGGCTTTTCAAAATAGGCCTTTGCCCCAAGCGTATAGCAGAAATCCTTATAAAGCGTCTTGGGCGCCCCTGAGACAACAAAAACAGGAATAAGCTCCGTGAAGCTCAAGGCAGAGATGGTTTGACAAACTTCAAAGCCTGTATGCCCCGGCATCATCAGATCCACAAGAATCACATCTGGTTTGTGCTGTAGCGCCAAGATCAGACCATCTTTCGGGGATGCCGTATCCAAAATTTCGTACGAATCTTTGAGTCGGAACCTAAGCATCTTCCGGAGCGATTTATCATCATCAATAATGAGAATGCAGGGCATCTCAGTACCTCAGATCAGAATTTAATGTCCGTATCGTAAAGATTGCCGATTCGCTGACATAATGTTGTATTGATTCCCTCGGATGCACGATTTTGGTTGTCTCTCGCGTGCCCTTTGAGTTATCGACGGGCGATATGCGCAGCAGCAAAGAATCGGATGCTGGGCCAAGTCCCGAGAAGTCGTTTATCAAGACCTGGCCCGGGACTTTATACTTGCTTATCGCGGGAATCGGAACGCTGGATACGGTCCAGTCAATTCAAGGTAAATCTCTCTCTTTGCTCCTATCTTTCCTTTAACTCGTCTTTCAATGCCAAGATCTCATGCAGCTTGCGAAGCAAAATGTCCTTCGTAAAGGGTTTGGGAAGAAGGATTAGGTCAGAGTCGATGAGCCCAGAATGCGTGAAACCTGTATAGCCCGACATGAAGACCACTCTCATTTCAGGTCTGATGGAAGCGAACTTGTCGGCCAACATCCGCCCGTTCATTCCCGGCATCACCATGTCGGTGAGCAGCAAATGAATCGGACCATTGTACTTGCGAGCAATTTCAATTGCATTTTCGGCATCTCCAGCTTCGAGCACGGTATAGCCGTTTTCGGCCAGTAAACTGCGCGTCAGTTCTCGAAGGGCTTCGGCGTCTTCCACAAGCAGTATTGTTTCCGTGCCGCGCAAGGTATCAGCCAGGTCCTGGGTTGACTTCTCCAAGTGAGGCGGTTGACCAATCAGAGGCAAGTAAATTTTGAATGTTGTACCGTGCCCCAGCTCGCTATACACCCAGATATGGCCATCGCTCTGCCTAACAACTCCATAGACTGTCGAAAGCCCTAGCCCCGTCCCTTTGCCGATTTCCTTCGTCGTAAAGAACGGGTCGAATATGTGGGCTTGAGTCTCTGCATCCATTCCTACGCCGGTATCGGAGACCGTCAAGAGCACATATGAACCAGCCCGTTGAGGCGGGTGTCGGCGAGCGTAGTCGTCATCCAAGTCAACGTTGGCGGTCTCAATGCGCAGTCTCCCTCCGTTCGGCATAGCATCCCGTGCGTTCACGACTAGGTTTACGAGGACCTGTTCGATTTGTCCTTGATCCGCCTTTATGCTTGCCAATGCCGGTTTCAGTGAGGTACTGAAATCTATGTCCTCACCAATCAAACGTTGCAACATTTTTTCCACATTGCGGACAATCGCATTGAGATCCAAAATCTTTAGTTCGAATACTTGCTGGCGACTGAAAGCCAAAAGTTGGCGGGTCAGAGAAGCAGCACTTTGTCCGGCTTTCTTTACTTGCTCGCACATCTTTTGCAGAGGATCGTCGGGGGGTAGACGCGCTTCCATCACTTCGCTGTAGCCAATGATCACGCTCAACAAATTATTAAAGTCGTGGGCGATCCCACCGGAAAGTTGACCAATCGCTTCCATCTTCTGAGCTTGGCGCAGCTGTTTCTCCAAAGTTTTCCGCTCTGTGATGTCCTTGCAAATGGCGATGACACATTTCTCGCCGTCAAACTCAACAACGTCAGCCGAATCCAGCGCGGTGCGCTCTTCACCAGACTTGGTGAGAAAAGTGATTTCCAAATCGCGCACTGCCCCCTGTTCCATCAAGATTTCGACGAACTTGGCCCGATCTTCGGGAGAATTCCAGAATTTAACTTCCAGGGACGTGCGACCAATGATCTCCTCGCGCTCATGGCCGGTAACACGAAGGAAACTCTCATTCACGTCTATGTAGCGGCCATCCGATAGAGTGGCAATCGTCATGGGTTCCGGGTTCACATTGAAGGCCTTAAAGAACCTCTCTTCTGCCTTCTTACGTTCAGTGACGTCCTGGGCAGTCCCAACCAGGCGCAGTAGAGAATTGGTTTTTTCGTCGCGAACCACATTTGTGTGTGAGTGAATGAAGCGCACGGCGCCATTCGGCTGGCTGATCCGATATTCGAGGCTGACCGAGTTTCCCTCGCGAATGCCTCTCATAAGCTCCTCTTGGATTCGGATCTTATCCTCGGGATGTACAGCGCTCAGGAAGGTTGACCCGGAAACCGCGATTTGTCCGGGCTCATACCCAAAGATGCGAAAGTTTTCGTCCGACCAGCGTAGCGGATTCTTATCAAACTCGTCCAAGTTTGAAAGATCCATCTCGTAGCTGCCTAGGTGGGCGATCCGTTGCGCGGCGGCCAAATCCGCTTCTCTTCGTCGCAGCTTCTTTTCTGCCTCTAGCCGCTCGGAAATGTCGCGAAACATGACCTGAACCGAAGGCTCACCGTTATAGATGACAGACCTAGCCACCGTCTCCGCATAAATTCCCTTTCCATCGAGACGGAGGAATTGGATCTCGTGCCGTCGCACGGACTCCAGGTCGTGAGCGAACTCTTGAATCCTCTGTTTCACAACCTCCCGATCATCTGGGTGCACGGTATCGAGGTGTTGCCTCCCTAGGAGTTCATTGGCCGAGGCAGCGCCAAACAGTTTGGCACAGGCGCTGTTTGCAAAGATGATTGTGCCCTGCCGATGGACCAACATCGCATCAGGAGATTCCTCAACAAGCTGGCGATAAGATTCTTCACCTCGGCTCAGCCGTTCTTCCGTTCGTGTTCGTTCTGTAATATCCATTGCGAACACCATGCGAGCCCGCCGCCCAGCCCACTCCAAGTCATGCGATATGATCTCCACTTCGATGAGCGACCCGTCCTTTCTTCGATGTCTCCACCTGCCTCCTTTTTCGAGTCCCGTGCGTAGCTGCGTGACATTGTCCAGCAAGGCAGAGATGTCCTCAGTCGGGCGAATATCCCGGATGGTCAATGCCAGAAATTCGTCGCGCGAATAGCCATACTGCCGAAGTGCTGCCTCGTTGATTGCCAGAAAGCGTAAAGACTCTACGTCGAATACCCACAATGGTGTCGGGTGTTTCTCGAAGAGCAGTCGATAAGACGCATCCGAAGATTGCAGCGCCCCCTCGGTCTCTTCGCTTCCGCAAGGCTTGTCTGTCGATGATCGCTTTGGCAATTTCTACTCGTTCGACTGGGGAGATGCTATGGAATCAGAATGGTCTTCCCATAAACAAATTATAAGAGAACAAGGAAGCCGCGTCTCTTCCAAAGTGTATATGTGTCTAACTGGTTCCTATACATACATCGGCCCAAAGCGCGACGGGTTATGACAGCTTCGCGCCAAGTGCTGAGAAGTCCTGCCAGCTCAACCGGTCGATGCAACACCCTATAACCAGTTGATCTGACAATACTTCCAATCGAGAATCAATCTGTGCGACAGGACTCAATCAGAACCTAAACAGGACTTGGGACCGAATTGCGCGCCGAGGTGCTCGCTCTTCGATCAACGCGTCGGTACAAGAAAATCAACCGCGTAAATAGAATGTAACCGAGGACTTGTATTCTTGCCAATCAAGCAGGTCTAGAAGCGCTGACGATCGTACATTGATTCCCACCTGCTTGCATCGCTGTTTTAAGGGCCTTATCTGCATTGCTTGCTAGGAGGGTGAAATCCGGAGGCTGTAAACCATCGAAGCGAACTGCCCCAAAGCTTGCTGTTGCCGTCGCGATGCTCCCGCCAACTTTGATCTGGTGATGCGCAAAAGAGGAGCGATATCGCTCGATCGCTGTCGCAAGGTCGGCGTTGGATAAGTGCGTTATTATGAGACAGAACTTTTCGTCGCTCACGCGTCCACACATGTCGGAAGAGCGTGACTTCTCTCGTATGATTTGGGCAAAGTCCTTGAGAACTGCGCTGGCTACTATGCGACCCCATTTCTCCTCAATCTGTCCAATGGAATCCACAGCGGCGAGAACCACCCAGACCGCATATCCGTTCTCTGCGCCGCCCTTGACCTGCCACGTCGCCCATTCTTGGATTGCCATGTAATTGGGGAGGCTCGTCAAAGGATCGATGCGATTGGCCTCTTTGATCTGTCGGTTTCTGTCTTCGACCTGCTGGTGGAGTTGAACGATTCTGCGGCCCACTCCGAGACGCGCTTGCAGCTCCGCGGGATCAAACGGCTTCGACAGGAACTCGTCCGCACCCGCCTCTAGCCCCTTCACTAGGCTATCAGGTTCGGACATGCTCGTTAGCAAAATTACATAAGTGTAGGCGTTCGTTGCTTGCTCTCGAATCTGTTTGCACAATTCCAGACCTGTCAAGTCGGGCATCATCCAGTCCGTGATGACAATAGGGGGTGAATATTTTGCAAACAAATCTAGTGCCTCCCGCCCGGTACTCGCGTGAAGGAGGGAATAGGGCTGGTAACAAAGAGCATTATCGACCATTTTGTGATACACGAGCGAATCGTCGGCCACTAAGACTTGGAGGTCTTGTTCCGCACCACCTTGACCCTGCGCGTCTTGTTCCAGATCAATCATCGCCGAGACCCTACATAGGTCGAGAGTATAGCCGAAGGCAAATTCTTAAGGTATACAGTACGAATGTAAAGCATACCGCTAATTATAATGCTGAATTTCGCCATTAAAATCAAAGCTCAGCGAAGGAAGTTCCTCAATTGAAATCAGTTGGACCGTCGGGTTGCTACCTCGGGAGCGTGGATTCGCGCACCGCCTTAGGTCGAGTCTCGAATCCTAGTTCGGAATGCCAAGATTCCCTCAGCAAACTCGCACTAGACACCAATTGAGGTGAGGGATTTTTGAGCAACTTGGAAACCGGCTCATCGCAAGTCGGCTAAGTCCCGAGAAGTCGTGCTTCTCGGAATGTGGCTTGCCACGTCCGGCTGTGTTCGGTCCAATTGTTTTGCGTTTCAGGAATCGCGGCTGCTGCCGCTCGTGCGGATTATCGCGTCGGCTGTGCGAAATACGGCCACCAGAAATTCGAGACTGATGCGCACGTATAGGATCCAAAAGAAATAAGCCACAACTGCCAGTAGCAAGACCAGTAGCCCTTGCGTGGTGGACACCTGGAAGCCGTTGAAGACCTGCCAAATAGCCACGACCAGTCCCACCAACAGATGCAGCGCGTAGAGAAACTTCGCGTATCGCGCGGTCATCAAGTGCTGAAACGAGAAGTCCATCAGCAATTCGAAAAACCCCTTCTGTTCGGACATATTTTCCCTCCATGAATTCTACGATGGGCCGAACTCCAGGCCGTACGGAGCGCGGGTGCCCATTTTGGCATGAAATCACCGTGAAAAATGCCGAGGGGTGCGACTAGGTGGCCTCTTCTCGGTAACTGGCTTTTGGGCCTGAGGTACCTTGAGCCACATTCCGATAATCCCCCGTTTCTCAGATGGGATGAGGAGGCCGGTCTCCGGCGGGATGCGATACGCTCCCTATGGTCTACGCGCTTGAAGCGCAACCGAAGTCGGAGTAGGAATCATGATTGCTCACAACCCCCTCCACGGATCCGGACAAGCGGCGCTACCGCATCCGGCTCTTGCCTTAGGTAAGAACGCCCGTGCGGCGCAGGGGATAGGGATGACAGACAGAAGGCAGCGGCAACCAGCGAGCGATCAAGCGCCGCATGCGATCCCAAAGGACGCGGCCATTCTGGCTACGCTTGGACAGCGTACGGTGCCAGAGCCGCCCTACTTGGAACCGAAACAAGCGCAGCGCCGGTGTGTTCATGGGCACCCCGTAATAGCGCGTGTGTCCACGCACCACCGCTTGCAGCCACTTACCTTGTTCGGGGATGGGTTCGTGCAGGCGTCGCTGAAGCTCGGCGTTCACCTCGTTCAGCTTCGACTGCAACCTTTTGCGTGTCGTTTGCCGCAGAACCGTGTACATTCCGTTGCTCCTCTTCTTCACGCAGATATGCGTGAAGCCGAGAAAGTCGAATGTCTCCGGCTTCCCTTCTCCACGACGTTGCCGGTTGATGATCGCAAACGGACCAAATTCCAGCAGGCGTGTTTTCTCGGGATGTAGCTCCAAGTTGAACTTCTGCATTCTCTCGGTCAGTTCCACCCGAAACCGTTCGGCATCCGTTTTGCTCTGGAATCCGACCACGATGTCATCAGCAAATCGCGCCACGATCACATCGCCGTGCGCGTGCTTCTGACGCCATGCGTGGACCCACAGATCGAACACATAATGAAGATAGACGTTGGCCAAGAGCGGCGAGGCACTTCCGCCCTGGGGCGTCCCTTCTTCCACGCGTATCCGTTTCCCATCCTCCAGCGCGCCGGCGTTCAGCCATTTCTGGATTAGCCGCACAACGCGCTGATCTGCAATCCGATGCTCGACGAACTTCACAAGCCATTCGTGGGAAAGCCCATCGAAAAAGCTTTTGATGTCCAGATCGAGCACCCAGTTCACTTTCTTCGTCAGCAGTCCCGTGTACAGCGCGTCCAGCGCTTGATGTTGGCTTCGCCCTGGCCGGAACCCGTACGAAAATCCGAGAAAGTCGGTTTCATAGATAGCGTTCAGCACCTCGACCGCCGCACGCTGGACGATTTTGTCTTCCAGCGCCGGGACTCCGAGCGGTCTTTGCCGCCCGTCGGCCTTCGGGATGTACACCCTACGCACCGGCTTCGCTCGATACGCTCCTCGCTTCAGCCTTTCGGAAAGGTCCTGGAGATTCATTTCCAGTTCCTCACCGTAGTGCCGCCACGTCTCACCGTCCACACCCGGCGCCGCTTCCTTCTTCAAGCGGAAGTAGGCCATCCGCAGTGTTTCCAGGTTGTAGATGTGGTGCAAGAGCGCCGTGAACCGCAACTTCTTATCCTTTCCTGCTGCTTGACGTACCCGCTCCAGCGCACTCGACGCGTCACCCCGGCTCGGTGTCCGGAACGCGTTTTGCTGTGGCAGGTTCCCTTTGGCCAGACCTCTTCCCTCCATCCCTTCCGCGACCGGTTGCCCGGCTTTGTTCGGGGACTTCTCAGGTACTGCAGGTCTGTCCGACTTCCCAGGTCCGTTCGTCATCGGCGTGTGTCCTTAGACTTCCCGATGCGTCCCAAAGCAACTGCTACCCTGGGCGAACTTGGGATCTCCCGGTTCCCATGCGAGGTGCTTGCGTACGTGCTCGGGGTCTCTGACCGCGCGGGACTCTGGCACACCTCGCGATATCGGTGCACCCGATGGGGCCTTCCGCTTTCTCCTACAGCGTCGGCGTCCCGGAGTAAACCGCTTACGCGGCTCAATACCCGGCCCGCACGTTCCCCTGTCAACGCTTCGACACCGCCCTTGCGAGCGGCTCCGCATGACTCGGGGCCGATGTGGGTCGCTACTTCACATTCGTATGATTTTTGCATTCACTACATCTCGCCGGTTTAACCGGCGCACAGGAGACCGGCTATGAAAAACACTATCACTGTGCAGGCATCCAAGAGCGAAATATTCAAGGAGCAAAAGCTGACCATCGGCTTGGATCTGGGCGATCGCTGGTCGTTCTACTGCGTTTTGGATGAAGCAGGCCAAGTCATTTTGGAACAAAAACTGCCGACGACACCGGAAGCGATGAAGCAGACCTTTGGAAAGATACCGCGAAGTCTCATCGCACTGGAGACCGGAACCCATTCCCCCTGGGTCAGCCGGCTGCCCAGTGAGTTGGGGCAGGAAGTGATCGTGGCGCACGCACAAAAGGTGCAGCTGATCACCAAGAGCAATCGAAAAGATGATCGGCACGATGCTCGGACACTGGCACGGTTGGCGCGAATCGATCCCGCGCTATTGGGACCGGTGCGGCATCGCAGTGTGCAAGCGCAACTCCACCTGACGGTGATCCGGGCGCGAGCGGAACTAGTGAGTGCTCGAACCGCCTTGGTGAACGCCGCACGGGGGCTGGTGAAGTCTTATGGCCAACGACTGCCCAAGTGTGGCACCTATCAGGTGAGCGAGAAGCTGGCCGAGGGAATGAGCGCGGAGTTGCGCGAGGTTCTGGTACCGCTGTTGAAAGAAATCGAATCGCTGAACGAGCACATCCAGGAATATGACGAACGGATGGAGAACATCGCCAAGCAAGTGTACCCGGAAGTGTCCTTGCTCAAGCAGGTGAAGGGCGTGGGAACCCAGATCGCTCTGACCTATGTCCTGACGATCGAGGACCCGCATCGGTTTCCGAAGAGTCGCGAGGTAGGTTGTTTTCTGGGGTTACGACCTGGACGCAGGAACTCTGGGGAGAGCGAACCACAGAAGGGCATCAGCAAAGATGCGGATTCCGGGGGATGGTGATCGGCGGTTCCGGGCGATCGTGATCACGATTCCGGGATGATCGTGATCAGGATTCCGGGGGAAGATGATCACCGATTCCGAGCTGATCGTGATCAATTGATCGCGATTTTCACAACGGTGATTCGGATGATCCCGGAATGTTTTCCACAGGGACGAAGTAGCGCTGGACATCACAGAGGGCAGGCTGTTCTCCCCAGGAAACTGAGGGAGAGACAGCATGCCAACCAGGAGATTGTCCATGCGCAAGATCAAGGAAGTACTTCGCCTCCGCTTCGAGCTGGGGCTGAGGCAACGGGAGATCGCCCGAGCTTGTTCGATCAGTCAAGGAGCGGTGCATAGCTACCTGAAGAAAGCAGCGGCGGCAGGGGTTTGCTGGCCGTTGCCAGAAGGCTGGGACGAGCCGCACATTGAGCAAGCCCTGTTCGGAGACCAGCGTCCCCTCGAACGAGCCCGCGAACGAGCCCATCCCGACTTCGCCGCTCTACACCAGCAGTTGCAGCAGCATCGTCATCTGACGCGGCAGTTGGTCTGGGAAGAATACCGGCAGGCGCATCCGGAAGGATACGGCTACAGCCGCTTCTGCGAGCTGTATCGGCACTGGCGCGGCAAGCAGGATGTGGTGTTGCGCCAGGAGCATCCACCCGGGGAGAAGGGTTTCATCGACTGGGCGGGCGCGACCATTCCGGTGCACGATGCGGTGACCGGCCAGGTCTGGCCAGCGTCGCTGTTCGTGATGGTGCTGGGCGCCAGTTCCTACACCTACGCCGAAGCCACACGCGACCAGCAGTTGACGACCTGGCTCAGTTCCCACATGCACGCCTTTGAGTACTTTGGCGGCGTTCCGCGGTTGCTGGTGCCGGATAACCTGCGCACCGGAGTGAGCCGTGCGTGCCGCTACGATCCCGATCTCAACCCCACCTACCAAGAACTGGCCATGCATTACGGCGTGGGCGTGGTACCGGCGCGTCCCTACCGGCCCAGAGACAAGGCCAAGGTGGAAGTCGGCGTGCAAGTCGTGGAGCGCTGGATCATCGCGGCCCTGCGTCATCGGAAGTTTTTCCGGTTGGAGGAGGTGAACCGCGCGATCCGGGAACTGCTGGAGCGCTTGAACCAGCGGCCCTTCCGCAAGCGCGAGGGATCGCGTGCCAGCGTGTTCGCGGCGCTGGAACGCAGCGCCCTGCGGTCGTTGCCCGCCGAACGGTTCGACATGAGCCAGTGGTCGCGAGCGCGGGTGAACATCGACTACCACATCGCCTTCGAGGGCAACTTCTACAGCGTGCCGTACACGCTGGTCCAGGAACCGGTGGAAGTCCGCTCCACGCCGACCACGGTGGAGATTTTTCATCAAGGGCAGCGCGTGGCTTCGCATCTCCGCGGTCGCACCCGCGGCCAAGCTATCACCGAGAACGAGCACCGGCCGAAGAGTCACCAAGCGCATCTGGAGTGGACGCCCTCGCGCATGGTGAAGTGGGCCGAGCAGACCGGGCCGCTTACGGCACGGCTGTTCAAGCGCATCCTGGCCGAGAAGCCGCATCCGGAGATGGGCTATCGATCGTGTCTGGGGATCATCCGGCTGGCGGAACAGTACTCGGCCGCAAGGATGGAAGCCGCAGCGGATCGAGCGTTGCGGACTGGAGCCTGCCGCTACCAGAGCGTGAAATCGATCCTGAAGAACTCGCTCGACCAGCAACCACTGGCCGAACCGCCGACTCTTCCTCCTCCTCCGCCTCTGCCCCATGACAACATCCGAGGCGCCGGGTACTTCAGTGAGGAGGTCTGAGCGATGCTCCAACAACCGATGAAAGAAAAACTGCACGCCCTCAGACTTCACGGGATGATCGAAGCCATCGAACGGCAGGAACAGGATGAGGCGGCGCGAGAGTTGAGTTTTCTGGATCGCCTCGCACTGCTCATCGACCAGCAATGGAACTGGCGAGAGAACCAGGCGTTGACCCGGCGGGTAAAAGCCTCGCGCTTGCGGGGAGGTGCTTGCGTGGAGGACATCAACTATCGCGCCGAACGGGGATTAAACAAGAGTGCGATCCGTGCGTTGACCCAAGAGTCCCTGTGGGTAAAGAACCACGAACACATTTTCGTGCTCGGACCCACCGGTGTCGGGAAGAGTTACGTAGCTTCGGCACTCGGGCAGAAAGCCTGCCGAGACGGCTATGCGGTCTACTACACCAGGGCCGCAGCGCTGTTCCGCGATCTGAATCTCGCACGAGCCGATGGTAGTCTTGGGCAACTGCTGAAACGCCTGAACCGGATCGACGTTCTGGTGATCGATGACTGGGCCATGGCACCGCTGGCGGAATCCGAGCGCAGAGACTTCTGGGAGATCGCGGAAGATCGCTACCAGACGCGTTCGATGATCCTGACCTCGCAACTTCCGGTGTCCCGCTGGCACGAGCAGATCGGCGATCCCACGCTAGCCGACGGGATCCTCGACCGGCTGGTGCACAACGCTCATCGGATCGAGATGCGCGGTGAATCGATGCGCAAAAAACCGGGAGAGAAAGGAGAAAAATGAAAAACCATTGGCGGGCGAAAAGCTGTGGAAAAGCCGGGCCAAAGGCGCCCTTGGAAATCGCAGGAGCGATTTCCACTTTCCCACAGCTTCGGCGACGACGATCTTTCCCTTGACGACCGGGATCATTTTTTGGAGAATCCAACTGCCAGCGTCGCTTCGCTCCGACGACTGATCACTTCGATCCCGGAACGCTGATCACCATCAGCCCGGAACCCCGATCACCTTCATCGGAATCCCCACAAAGAAGGAGACCGGTATCTGCGGACGATGATGGTGCAGGGAGCACACTACATTCTGGGGCCTTTTGGAGAAGACAGCGATCTGCGGAGATGGGGGCTGAAGCTTGCGGAGCGAGGAGGAAAAAATGCCAAGAAGCGAGCCGTGGTGGCCGTGGCTCGAAAGTTGGCGGTACTGCTGCATCGGTTGTGGGTAGGCGGAGAGGTGTACGAACCACTGCGCAATAGCCAGAAAGTGATGCGGGAAGTGGCCTAGAGAGTTGCGATCCGAGGAGCCGAGCTCAACCGCCGAGTCCAGGTGACTGCGACTAAGTCCTGGGGCCCAACTCCCACAGAAACGGTGGGAACCGAGGTCGATTCTCAGGTAGCAGCGCCTACTGAAACGAGAACACCCAACTTGCACCGAGCGACAATCGCTCACCAAAGAGTGCGGATGGAAGGATGGCGACAGAGGCGGCTCGATTCTAAGGAAGACCACTCGACGACCAAAGGCAACTACAAAACCGACTTGACACTAACCGGCCTTCTCATGGAAGGACTTGGTCGGGAAGTCTGCAGTAGTTCACCGAGTTAGAATGGAGCTGAGGGAGCCGGTCAACTTCGCCAGATCGGTCAGCGTTTCGCCGCGAAGGCGCGTTCGGGCGAACTGGTCGATGTCTCTGTCCTCAATGGTTTGTCTCCTTACAGCTCGCCGTGAATCTATAAAGCAATTTGAATTTATCTCCCGATCAGGGTATATGCTCGCGGCGGTCGAACAACCAGACGGGCAACGACCCAAAAGGGAGAATCCACTATGAACCGCTTACTAGTCGGAGTGCTTGGCATCGCGGGAGCTGGCTTCTGGTTACTGACAGGAGCCAATGTCCGCTCTGCTCCGCAGCAACCCTCACCCTCCGTACAATACATAGAGGGCAACGCGTATCAGAAGCAGCGTGGTTACGCACCGGCGGTAATTACCAAGGGCGGCAGGATTGTTTGGCTCGCAGGCCATAACGTGACGCCAGATGCAAACGGCAAGATCGTGGGCGACTTCCAGGCCCAGGCCCGGGAAGCTTTTACGTTGATGGACCGCACATTGAAAGCCAGCGGAGGAAGCCTTCAGAACCTGGTGACCATGACCATCTTTCTCAAGGATCCGCGTTATGGCGACGAGCTCCTCAAGGTGCGCCGCGAGATGTTCCCGGACGGCAAGTTCCCTTCAAGCACCTTGATTACGATTTCTGATTTTGCACTGCCCGGGATCCTGATCGAAATGCAGGGCGTGGCGGTCATCGCTGACTAAGTATTGAGCGGAGATCCGGTCTTAAACCCGTGGCGACAGTGAAGATCCTGCGCCGATCTTTATCTGGCTCCGCGCCGACGCGGCAAAATGTATCTTCCTAGCGCGGTGAAACGTCAGTCGCCGACGTTTTAAGATTGCGCGCTCAGTTCGTTTTTCCCGTGGTTTTCGTTTTGTCGACCAAGACGCGGCCCGCTTTCATCACCCAACGGACGTTTTCCCTCCTAGAAACTGCCGTGATGTCGACGAGGGGATCGCCTTCAACAGCGACGATGTCGGCGTAATAACCCGGCGCGACGGCGCCGAGGCTATTCTCCATTCCAAGCATGGCAGCAGGTTCGGTCGTAGCCGCCTTCAGCGCCTGCGCGGGCGTCATTCCCATCTTCACAAACCAATCGAGCTCGCGCATGTTCAAACCCCAGCCGTTGTAAACGGCATCCGAACCGACGACCATGCGCGCACCGGCCTGGAACGCTTTCTTCGCTGTTTCAAAATTGCGCTGTATGTAATCGAGCAGGCGCTCTTTCGATCCAGGCGGAAAGTGGTAGACATTGTCGGCGTTCTCCACGTAGTACTGGTTGTGATCGATTGTCGGGACGTAGTAGATCTTCTTTCTGACGACTTCCGCAATCGTTTGATCGTCCATGTCCGTCGCATGTTCGAGCGAATCGACGCCCGCGCGAACGGCATCGCGCGCGCACGCCGGCCCGTAACAATGAATCGCGATTTTTTTCCGAGCGCGTGAGTAGCGTCGACCGCGGCCTTCACTTCCTCAAATGTGAAAGTCTGAAACCCAGTCACATCGTCGAAGCCGCCGGTCGATCCGTACATCTTCACCCAATCGGCCCCGGACGCGAGGACTTGCCGCACCGCATGGATGACGCCATCCACTCCATCGGCCATTATGCCGATGGGCGCGGGCGGCGCGGTACTTCGAGTAATCCGGATTCCGAGGCCTGAGACGAACATGCGAGGGCCAATCATCTTGCCCATGTTTATCAGATCACGCATCGCCAGATCCGTTCCATCGGGAGCGTTCAGATTTCGAATCGTCGTCACGCCCGCCTCGAGCGCCTTCTGCGTGTTTTCCTGTGCAAGGAATACTGTGACTGCCGGATGGCGAGCAGGCTCAGAACGCGGCGTGGTAATACCGTCCCAGTACCACATGATGTGGGTATGAGCGTCGATCAAGCCCGGCACGCCAGTATATCGGGAAAGATCAATGACCTCGGCGCCGCTCGGTATCGACGCATTGCCGCTTGTGACGCTTCGCACGTGGTCGTCTTCAACAATCACGACGGCGTTGGTGAAGACCCGTCCTGTCCCATCCACCAATTTGCCGAACTTGATGGCCTTGGTTGCCGCAAAGACCGTCGAAGAGGTTAAGAAGAACAAGACTACCAACAACCTCGCACTACGCATGGGACCTCCTGAGACTTCACAGAGAGCTAGCGCCGGCACAGGACCTGGCAAGCAAGCTATTGTATTGTCATCGAGAATAGAATCGTTAACGACAATTTCAAAGTGTCAGTTCCCCAAGTCCCGTTAAGTCGTGCTTATCGGAAACTGCCCCCACTCCCAAACTTAGGTGTCCTGTGCCCCTACGCTGGCCCTGTGCTAAAATTCGCCGCAAAATCCTAAGCGAAGCCGAAGGAAACTGAGCGCGACGGAAGTTATGGAGGTTCAATGGTCAGGGCTAAGAGAGCAATCTTCTTGCTTTCCGCGATATTAGCAGCGGCTGAAGCCGCGTATCCGCAGCAGTCTCGCTTCCACCTCCAGGAAGCGACGATCGACGATCTCCATCGGGCCATCCGAGATGGCCAGGTCACCTGCCGAGGAGTAGTCCAGCTCTATATCAATCGAGCCAAAGCGTATAACGGGGTCAGCAACGTGTTGGTCACCAAAGACGGCGCGTCGATCCCGCCGGCGCCTGGGGTAGTTCGCGCAGGCTCGCCGCTCAAGTTTCCTACTCAGACGGTTTCCATATTGGCTCTGCTGCCCAATTTCGATCAGTATGCCGGACCGCCGATTGAGTTTGGCAGGATGGAACCAACCGAATCTGATCCGACCGTGCAGCAACAGTACGGCATGACCATCGGCATTCCCAACGCCGGTCAGCTCAACGCACTCGGCACGATCAATATCCGCGGCGAGCGCTCGGTAACGTGCAAGGGCGACCGCGATCGGCGTCCCTCTGACGGGTCTCTGCCACCCGGCTCGCCGGCGGTTTGCGAGGAATTCCGCAAGCAACCGGATGCCCTCGAACGCGCGGCGGAGCTCGATGCGCAATACGGCAGGAATCCGGATTTGGCGAAAATGCCCATGTACTGTGTCGTTTTCTCATTCAAGGACTCGTACGACGCCAAAGACATGCGCAGCACGGGAGGCGCGGACGCCAACTACGATATCGATTTCCCAGCCCGGGACCAGACACTTGTGGCGCAACTTCGGGAAAAAGGCGCGATTATTTATGCCAAAACAGCGAACACGGAGTACAACGGGCGTCCGGTTCCCGCCATTCGCGGCGGCGCCGGCGGGGAGCGAGGCACGAATAGGCCCGTAAAGGTGTTTGTCTCGACCCAGGGTTACCAGCGCAGCAGCTGGGCCGGAAATCCTAGCGATGTCTATGACACCACGCGAGCCGCCTCCTTGGGATCGAGCTCTGGCTCGGGCGTCTCCGTCAGCGCAAACCTTGCGACGTGTAGCCTTTGTGAAGAGACCAGCATGTCCTGCCGAGGCCCCTCCAATCACAACGCGGTGGCGCTGATCCTGCCTCACAAGTCGCTCATTTCATTTCTCGGCGGCTCGATCGGTGCGGACATCTACCTGGATCGCGCAGGCATCATGTGCCGCACGGTTAAAGACGCAGCAAGAGTATTGGATGCGCTCAAGGATCAGGCCAACGGATACTACGATCCGCGCGACATCTTCACCACGGTTCCGAGATCGAGTGTTCTGTATAAGCCCTACGCCGCCAGCGCGGTTTCACCGGGCACTCGTGGCTCGCTGCGCGGAATGCGCATTGGGATTGTCCGTGAATCGATGCTGACTTTCCCGGGCATCAAGGCTGACGAGCCGATTTCTCAAGCAGCAGCCAAGGAAATCAAAACCATTTTGGGCGACTACCTGGGAGCAACTTTGGTCGAATCCGTCGATCCTCTCTGGCCGGATGATCCCCACATAAAAAAATTGAACCCGTCCTATACCCAAGCTCTAGCACAACTTGTCCCCGTATTTTTCCCCGATATTCTTTATCGCCTCACGCCTGACGGCCAGCCTCAATTCCCCGAGTTCGCCGAGAAGATCAAGCCGACAGAGTTTGCGCCGGGGAAGACGCTCGGATCCGGCACGATCAAACCTATTGATTACTTCCTCGATTTGGCTGAAGGACGGGTGCCCATCCCGAAAAACTTGAACATTCGTGCGATCGAGGAGGAGATTGAGCCCAATGCCTTCACATTCCACTTCAACCAATACGCCTCGCGGCGAGCGGCCGATTGGAAAGAACGCGGATTCACTGAAACCTTGATCGATTTCCCCACTCTCAATGCGCGGTCGAAGTTCTGGGGAGATGATCAGCGGGCGGCATTCAAGAATTGGGAAGAGATGCAAGACATGCGCAATGCGCTCGGGGATCGGCAGGGGATCGACGAGCACATTATGATGCGCGAGCTATTGCGGCGCGTGGAGATGAAAGTTATTTATGAGAACCACCTCGACGCCGTGGTGCGTGTCCACTATTCACTCCCGCCCGGGAAGATCGGCTTGGCAGGTCAGCCGGAGCCTCCCAATGATATTCGTGGCGAGCTCCGCATGGGACCCTTCGCCGGTGTCACCGAAGTCCTTATTCCTGCGGGGTATGTGCGAACGGTCTACGACCCCGTTTTTGTATTGAGTGCCGATAAGAAGCGATACATTCCGACAAGCAACGACACGCCTACAACACTGCCGCCGCCCGGTCTGCCCTTCTCCCTCGTCTTTCGGGCGGAGCCCGGAAAGGAAGATATCATTTTGAAAATGGCCTCGGCCTATGAAACGGCTTCCAAACGCCGTATCCCTCCACCCGAGTTTGGACCCGTACCAGGTGAACCATGAGAGTTCACCTATAATGATCGCGAACAGCTTGGTGGCTGATTTCGGGAATCCGCTTCACGTTCTGCAAGAAAGAATCGGCGCTGTCTGCCTTCACTGAAACACTGTCAAAGCTTCCTGCCTGACCGCATACGTAACCTGCAGCAGTGGCCAGTTTGTATTACACATCGAATACCCCCCGTGAGACCCGCATACTGGAAACTTGTTTTTTCGCTTCGGTTAGTTTGAGCCACATTCCGAGAATCCCGGTGGTCTCAATGGGTCGATGCAACACTTGCACAAAGTCCTCAAGTAGGGGTCTAGGAGGCTGATTTCGTTCTCGGGCGTGAACTCAAACAAAACAAAAGCCCTGTCTAGGTTCTGATTGAATACTGCCGTCCTGATTGATTCTCGATGGGAAGTATTGTCGGATCAACTGGTTATAGGGTGTTGCATCGACCGGTTGAGCCGGCACAGCTTATCGGAATGTGGCTTTTTAGGCTTTGAACGGGATCGGGATCGCAGAGTGCTTTTCCTAATTCGCGTGGAAGTTCAAGCCGCCCGTGGCAATAGCCCACAGTCGTGCAAACTCCATTTGCTCTTCGGGCGGCAATTCACCGAGAGTCTCGACCTTGTACTTGGCTACTAGCGAGTGGCCGTACCGAATCGCCTCATTGATTCGTTCTAGCCGTACGGTCTGTTCGTTTATTCTCAAGCCTTCTCTGCGGAGCTGCTGGCGTGCCGCTTCGCTGAGTTGCGCGAAGATCGCTTCCCCTTGCTGCTTGAGTACCTCGCCGATCTGATCCTGGAGGAGAGCCGGATCGAGCCGCGCCTTTGGTCCGAGCCGACGGAGCGCCTCGCGGATTACCAGTTCATTCGCCTCGTCCAATTCCATTCTGTCTTCTGCCTTTCCCAGTTGAGGTCCTCATTGGGTAGGCTGCGCCTGCGTCCCCTCACTGGCTTGCAATTCGGCGGATATTTGCACATTTCCGCCACTCAACTTGATTTTCCGTTCCCAAGGCGTGAAACCCGCCTTCTTGATTGTGATTGTGTGATCTCCCGCAGTAAGGGTAATCGTGGACGGCGTACTCCCAACAAATGTTCCGTCTAGCTCAATGTCGGCTCCAGGTGGGTTAGACGTAACAGCGACATCGGAACTGGTGCCGGTCTGAGTGTCGCTATTTGCCTGTCCAGGAGCGGCTGTGAGTACTGTTTCAGTTGGCTTGAACTTCGCCATATCCAACGCAAAATTGCCGTTGACGAACGTAAGAAGTTCAGTTCCTTTCGGAATGGTGATGTCCTTGCCGTGGATGAATAGAAATAAGGGTGCGACCGGGAAAAATAATACGCCCGACGCGATGATTCCGGCTGTCATCGCTCCTGCGTGGCCCCCTCCCTTGACTTCCTTTGTTGCACGGACTGCGGCTTTTTCTCCGTCAATAAGCCTGACCGAATCCATGATAATTTCGAGCTTTCCACCTCGACCTGCCCACCGCTTCGGCTGTGCCTCCGTGACCGTCCCCCATGCGATTCCGCCTTTGGGGATTACCAAAATATCCTCTACTTTGATGTCCTCCAGCACTTCAAACTCCACGCGATCATTCACGTGAGCATCGGCTGATGAGACCGTTTGTGAGATCCGCAATTTAAGAGGGGTCCCGTCTTCAAGAGTGGTCTTCGAGTCGAAAGTTGTCGATACCTGGTCTTGTTTCTTCGTCGTTTCTTGCTGAGGTGAAGCTATCGAGACAGTGGAAGACGGAGAGAGCAGTAACATGCAGAGCAGGCCCCGAATAAGAATTTTCATAGCGTGGGTTTTCTCCATTTCTTGCGAGCGTTGTTCTTGTTCAAAGTTTGCTGGCCCACTTGCAAAACGTACTCGCGGCCTTTGGCCAATCCCCAGATGGCTATTCTCCTTGACCTGCTTAGCGGATGAGAGTATTAAGGAGGCAGTAAACCCTACCCCACGAGTTCTGTCAAGGAGAGCCCCTTGAAATCGAAACTATGGGTAAATACGGCCGTACTGACATTCCTTGTGTTTGCGCCGTTCGGCATCAACGCCCAGTCTCTTCCACTCAAGACGTTGACGGCGGCAGAGGCCAAAGATCACATCGGCGAGCAAAACACAGTCTGTGGCAAAGTGGCGAGCACACGCTATGCTGCAACAACCCGAGGCAAGCCGACATTTCTCAATCTAGACAAACCTTATCCCAGTCAGGTCTTCACTATCCTGATATGGGGAGAGAATCGGGAGAAGTTCGGGACACCCGAAGAAAAGTACCGCGACAAGCAAATCTGCGTAACGGGGAAGATTACCGAATACCGGGGAGCGCCTGAGATCGTAGTCAGCGATCCGCAAAGCATTGAGGTGCAGAAGTAGGTCAGGCGGGTCACTGGGTTCTTTCTTATCCGCTTCTGAGGCCAGGGGCGATTCCCACATTCCGAGAATCCCGTTCTATAAAAAGGGATGTCAAGACAAATGCTTCCCCTGCGACGGCAAAGCAGCGAGTGTTTGCCGTCCAGCCCCAGTAATGTAACGAGACGCTGTAAGTTTTCCCTCTCCGCGGATTCATCGTGCTGCCGTAACGACGCCGTTCAGTTCCTGACGCACTCAAGCAGACCGGCTGGGCAGTGCCAACCATGGTTCTATCTGAGACTTTTCGCCTATCGCTTTTTCTGGTTGTCCGAGGGGCTGCGACCTGAAAGCTGTTGAAGTGACTGTCCGGCGAAATAGATCTCGACCGGACCTCATCTCCCATGATGAGTACTCTAGGAGCTCTGGCAGGAAGGCAACGACCTGTCTAAAGCGCTCTGACAACGTATCCCGCGATCGAAAGATCGGCATCGGAACCGCGAGGCGACGGTGCATCTGCCAGCATCAAGGCGGTGAGGGCCCAGGGTTGATAGCACGGTGAGAATATGCAAATTCTCGTAAGCGTCGTCAATAACAGGAAGCCGAAGATGCTTATAGGCTTCTCTTACAGTGGGCACGGAGGTTCCTCTCTCCTCCGTCATGGGCGAACAACACTGTCGGCGTACAGAGAACACCTACTCTATCGTGTCACTCCAACGGAACAGGATAAGCCCGTACCGCTCCCCGCAAGGGGAAGTGAAGCCGCAAGGCCGATCGACGGCGATGCGGGTAGGAGATGAGAGAGAAAGCGAATGCCGCCCTGTAATGGAGCGGATATCGGTTGAGTCCCCAACACGGACAACATTACCGAACGCGAAAGCGAGCTGACTTCTCTTTGGTCCTTTACACGAGAGAACTTGACTAATCGGCTTAGGAGGCAATGCAGATGACGACAGTGCGAGCTGTCGGTGCGGTCTCAAGCGAAGCGGCGGAATGGTATGCCATTGATTGGCAAACCATCCATCGCAACGTTCGCCGACTCCAAGTGCGTATCGTGCAGGCGACGAAGGAAGGCAGGTGGGGCAAGGTGCGAGCCTTGCAACGACTGCTGACCCACTCGTATAGCGGCAAAGTTCACGCCGTTCGACGAGTGACGGAGAATACTGGCAAGAAAACCCCTGGTGTGGACGGAGAAATCTGGGACACACCGGAGAAGAAGATAAAGGCAGTGCATGAACTAAAGCATAGGGGCTATCAACCTCGGCCTCTTCGACGTGTCTACATCCCGAAATCAGACGGCAAAACGATGCGCCCGCTCGGAATTCCCACAATGATTGATCGAGGGCAGCAAGCACTACATTTGCTGGCCCTGGACCCCGTTGTGGAGACCAAAGCTGATCGAAACTCTTATGGGTTTCGTCAACAGCGGTCCTGCGCCGATGCGATCGACCAGTGTTTCAACGCACTGGGACACGCAAGCACGCAGTGGATCCTTGAGGGAGACATCAAAAGCTGTTTCGATAAAATCAGCCAAGATTGGCTCTTACACCACGTTCCTATGGATAGAGCCATTCTAAGAAAATGGCTGACATCGGGCTATATGGAAAAGCACGTCCTTCACGAAACGACGGACGGGACTCCCCAGGGTGGAATTATCTCCCCCGTGCTCGCTAACTGCGCGCTCGACGGACTTGAACGACTCCTGAAGGGAAAATACCCAACGGGAACACGCCTCAAGTCTCTGGGAGGTAAGTATCCCTCTGTAAATCTCATCCGTTATGCGGATGATTTCGTCATCACCGGTAAATCGAAAGAATTACTGGAGGAAGGAGTCAAACCTCTCGTTGAGCAGTTTCTGCACGAACGAGGGCTTGAACTCTCCCCTACGAAGACGCTCATCACGCAGGTGACGAATGGCTTCGATTTCCTCGGACAAAACGTGCGCAGATACCCCAATGGGAAACTGCTCATCAAGCCATCCAAGAAAAACATCAAGACCCTCCTGGATGGAATCCGAAGAACGATTAAAGCCACGCTTGGAATGTCTGCCGCCGATCTGATTAAGGAACTCAACCCCAAAATAAGGGGTTGGGCAAATTATCATCGGCACGCGGCGAGCAAACGCACGTTCCATCGCGTTGATCGCGCAATCTTCTATTGTCTGTGGCAGTGGGCCCGAAGAAGACACCCGAATAAAGACCCACGCTGGCTCAAACGGAAATATTTTGAGCGGCATCGGGGCCGTGACTGGTGCTTCTTCGGGGAAACATGTGATGAGCAGGGGCAACCAACTAAGGTGCGGTTGCTGCTCGCGAGTCGCATCCCCATTAAACGACACGTCAAGGTCAGAAGCGAGGCTAACCCGTACGATCCCGCGTATGAAACCTACTTTGAGAAACGCGAAGGAGATCACATGCTGGACACGTTTCGGGGTACTCATACACTTCGCTATCTCTGGCATGAACAACACGGACTCTGCCCTGTGTGCAATACGAAAATCACCCGCGTCACGGGCTGGCGCCTTCACCATTGCGTCCCCCGGGTGCTGGGTGGTTCCAACAGTGCCGAGAACCGCGTTCTACTTCATCCGGAGTGCCACGACAGGGCTCATCGCCAGAATCTTCAGGTATCGAAACCGCGTCTCCCCGAAAGAGGCGTTCGAAGGGCTTGAGCTGTGTGAGGGGAAACTCTCACGCACAGTTCTTAGAGGGCTGGACGGGAGCAATCCCGTCCGGCTACTCGGTGCATAGGGTTTCTCGAAAGACTCAGTGCCCAAAGCACACGCCTAACGGGATTCTGGATACTCGCCCTCGAACCAGAGCGTCTGGAGAACCAACCGGTCATTATCCGAGATGAATCCGGGATGGACTCTCGACAGACGCTCAAGCTGCTTGCTGTTTCAAATGTTCGGCGTCGAAACGAACTCCTTTCTTCCAAACGAGCAAAGTGATGGCGGCGATCTTGCGCGCCAGGGTGAGGCGCGCCATCGTTGGCTTCATCCCTCGGGCTACTAAACCGGCGTGGAACTCCTGGAACGGGCCGGGGACGGCAGCGGCCCGGGTCGCGGCTCCCTTGAAGATATTTTTCAGATCGTGATTGTGGTTGGCGTTGAGCCCGCGAATGGCCAGGAATTTCCTGGAGCGTTTCAGCCGGCCCTCCACGATTCGGTATTCCCCGCTCGTGGAGGTTTGCAATGCCAAACCACTGTAGGCCCACAGTTGCCGCTTGGTGCGAAAACGATGCGGCGTCTGCATCAGAGCAATCAACAGAACGGCTCGAATGGGTCCAATCGAAGGTATCTGGCGCAGCAATTTCATCGCGCTGTGTTTCCGGCCTTCGGCCAACAGATCTCGCCGTACTTGCTCGCGCAACGACCGCAATGCGTCCAACTGCTGATAGTAGATCTCCGCACGGCGACGCACGCCGGGTTCGGTGATCTTGGCGAGCCATTCCGAGCGATAGCGTGGGGCGTACACGCGCTGTCCCGCGCAGGGAATCGCCCAACTCCTATAAAGGGCTTTTACGCGGTTCATCACTCGTGTGGTATCGCGGGTCAAAGCCAGGTAGCTGCGGGCCACTTCCCTGAGCACACGCATTCCTGTTTCGCCGTGATAGACCGGGTTGAGCTTGTTCAGGTACAACAGGTCGGAAAGCTTCCGAGCATCGATGCGGTCGCTCTTGTTCCCGGCTTTGATGAGTGCGTTCTTGCGCGGATCACACACCAACACTTGTGCCACATGCGGCTTCAGGAGATCGTGCAACCACGCTGCGCAGGTTCCTTCTTCCAAGGTCACATGCAAACTGCCGCGCAGACCACCAATAAACTGGAGAATCGTTTCGGCTTTTGTTTCCAGGATCGCTTCCATCACCAGGTTGCCAACAGAATCCAGAACCGCCACCGAAATCGTTGCTTGATGAACATCCAGCCCAATATACTTAGCGTCATTCATGAGGGTGCTCCTTCCTGTAGGCGTTGATGCGAGAGATCAAAACCTACTTCAAAGGGGCGCCCTTTTATAATGCGTTTCTCGGGACTTGAGTGTCGAATCGTGAGTGCGGCCTAAGGTTGGCACCGTTCAGGGCGAAATCCAACGAACTGAACAACCAAGGAAATTCCGGTTTCTCAGTTTCGCCAATGAGCTCAAGACAGACTGGCGAAATGGGATAGCAGGCGCCTTCTGACCTCGCGGGGCATTTCCGTGAATTGAATCCCCATGGGTGGTCTCAATGGGTCAGTGCAACACTTGCTTGCAGTCTATCTGCCGGAGTCTGAAATCCCAAAGTTTTTCTTGGACGCTGATTTAATCGCAGTGCCACCTCGTCCAGCTCCGCTTGAGAATACCCTGACAAGTCTGTTCTTTTAGGAAAGTACTGACGCAGCAGGCCATTTGTATTTTCGTTTGTGCCGCGCTGCCAGGGGCTCTGCGGATCACAGAAGTAGACTTTCACCTCCGTATCCACCGTGAAGCTTTTGTGCCGGGCCATCTCCAGCCCGCGATCCCAGGTCAACGAGCGCCGCAACGATGCCGGCAGTCGACGCACGTGCTGGCTCAGGGCGGCGACCACGGTAGCCGTATCTTTGCTGGACACCTTGACCAGAATCGTAAAACGCGAATGTCGTTCCACGAGCGTGGCGATGTGGCTGTTCTTGGTGCCGCCAATGAGGTCGCCTTCCCAATGGCCGGGAATGGCGCGGTCCTCGATTTCCGCGGGTCTTTCCCGGATGGAAATGGCGTCGACGATTTGGCCACTCCGGTGTCCACTGTCACGCGCGTGTCGCGAGCGGCGGATCCGCCGCTTGGATCGAAGATGCTGAATCAGCTCTTTTTTCAGCACTCCGCGCGCTTGGATGAACAGGCTGCGATAAATCGTCTCGTGCGACACGCGCATCCTCTCGTCCTCGGGATACTGGATCTTCAGCCATCCGGAAATCTGCTCCGGCGACCAGTCCAGGATCAGTTTACCCGCAACGATCTCCTGCAGCTTCCCGTGAATGGCCAGAAGGCACACTTTGGGCCGCAAGGCCGACTCCCAGGCTTTCTGATCGGCGTCACTGGCTCGATACAGAGGTCGCCCGCCATGGCGGGCGACCTCTCGGCTCACCGTCGAAACGGCCCGCTGCAACCCTTTGGCTATCTTACGAATCGAGGAGCCGCAAGCGATCCCTCGAGAAATGTTTTCCCGCTCCGCCAGCGTGAGCGCTAGCGACGAGCGCCGACGCACTGCCGGAGCAATCCCGCCATGCTGCGCCAACATAAATTGAATGGATACATGGTCCTTGCCGAAGGCTCGCCCAATCTCATGCAAGCACTGTCCCGCCTTCCAGCGGCTCCACATGTCAATCCGTTGGCTCGCGGAGAGCTTCACCCGTCTACGATGCGTCATAAACACCACCTTTTAGAGAAAAGATTTATAGCAGATGGTGTTGCATCGACCGGTTGAGCCGGCACCCGTTTATGAGGACCTATCTTCAAGCGGCTATAGCTCTCGACATAATTCGTCAGGCAGCAGCAGGCAGATGAAATCGATCCACCGCTTTCTATTAACTGCATTCTAGGCGTACAACCGATATGCCAACTGGACACTGGCGTTTAGTTATCATTTTCAGCCGATTGTAACTCGCTGAATCCAGAGATGTTGCCGAGTTGGAAAAAGGCAAGCCACGTGCATTGTCCAGTGCAGGGCTCGATGTCGGAGTCAAGTAACGGGATCTCATAAGGAGGAAAGCTGATGCGTAAAGAGACCGCGCATAGGGGCACTGGCACGCGTGAGCTTACATGCGCATGGGCTGGCTGCAGCAGCAAGCCGGAGGCGGCTCTGGATGCATGTCGGCTTTGCCGAAACCATTTCTACGACAGAGCTGCGAAGCGTCTTGAGGAGTATGGTGCGGGTTTGCAACAGATCGCGTCAGAAAGAGCAGATCACACCGCGACTCTCAAATTCCTTTCTGAGCTCATCAGCCAGACAACGACTCTGGTCGCAAGTGCGAAGCTCCTGGATCCTGGGCGGCGTGACAAATTCCTCAATCTAACTTTGTCCGCGGCACAGCTATACAAACGTGTTCAGAGAAATGCGAGGATACGTCGTAACATGCCCATTCTCGTCTATCGACAAACGGATTCCACTGAGATGCGGGAGCTGACGAACACGGTCGATGTGAGCAAGCAGGGAGCTTGCATCACAACGAGCTGGTTATGGGAAATCGGAGAGAAGATTTGGGTCGAAAAGCCGGGCAATCAGCTGCGAACGCTCGCGCGGGTCGCTTGGCTGAAAAAAGGTGAACCAACTCAATTTCTTATGGGGCTCGATCTTCTGGACTGCGCGGACTTTTGGGGATTAGATCTGGCCTCGCAAAAGAAGAGAGACTGACAACCATCATCGACGTGTGCATTTGGCATTTGTCAGCGAAAGCCGGGGCCAAGTCCCGATAAGCCGCTTCTCGGAATGTGGGAATGACCGGATTCCCAGTTGCCGAGCTTATCAGGAGTCACCGAAATCAGTAAATCGCAATCGGTGCAGCGGTAGTGAACCTATCGAGCAGGGCCTAAATGTCAAACCAAACACCGGTTATTTCTCGTCGGCGGTTTTGACCGCGCGTTTCGATTTCTCGTCGAACAAGCGGTTTATTTCTCGGACAAGTTCAAGTAGTTTCTTCGGGTCTTGCTCGTTCGCTGCTTCGTTGCAGAGACTTTGCATACGTCCTTTGAAAGGGTCTTGCACGAAGACACCTTCACTTGGACCGGGGAACACCTAACAACGACGATACATCGTTATTGTTAGTAGCACCAAAGGTGAGTGAATTACGAGGGAGAGTTCTTTGTTTGCGTACAGTGTCGTGCGCACGTAGTGAAAAATAAAAACGAATCGATCTGAGAGAACCTACGGCGATTCCCGTATTGCAGGGTTTTCCCATTGGAGATAATCTCTGAAGCCTTGTATAACGGGTCGATTAAACCTAACTCGACAAAATGTCTCCCGAGCGGCGGCAACGCAATGCGAAAGTCGCAAGGCAAATCGAACATTTTACCTAAACAAGAATGGGCGACGTCTATTTCCGACTTACGTCGGCGTCTAAATCTGAGTCAGACGGATTTTGGGCTACGGCTCCACTCCTCGGCGATGGGCGTATCGCGTTGGGAGCGCGGCGGTCAGGAGCCAAGTGCAGGCAGTTACATCGAGCTTGGAAATCTCGCGGGTGCTCCACTCTGTTGGTATTTTTGGGGCCGAGCTGGCCTGCGGACAGAAGACCTGATGCGCGTCATGCCGCGACTAGGGAGGCAATTCAGCCGTCCACCCCCCGTGATCGACTTTCGAATTGTGCACGCAGGCAGTGGGGATAAGAAGTTAACCACGCCGCAGCTCGTAGCGATTCCTCTACTGAAAGTTGCGGTGGCTTCGCATGGAGGAACGGGTGACAGCTCGACGTTACTTCACGACGCGCCGGTCGAAAGCATGATTGCAGCTCCTAAGGAGTGGTGCCCAGATCCTTCTACGACAACCTGCTTGCGAGTACGTGGGAACTCAATGATGCCTCTAATCAATGATGGCTACGTCCTCGCCGTGGATTCTTCGCAAACAGACCACTCCGAATTAAACGACAAAGTCGTGATTGCGTGGCATAAAGACATGGGATTGATGGTGTCCCGCCTGCACCACTACGACCATACGGAAGTTCTACAGCCAGAAAACAAAGAATACGAGTCGATTGTTCTGAATAACAAACACAAATGGAAAATCTTGGCTAAGGTTCTCTGGTGGATTGGGAAAGCGCCCTAATTTGTCTCTAAAAAATCCCCTCCCAAGACCCAACAGTTCCCCAGATCCTGATAAACGGAATGTGATTCACCCCAGCGCGGAATAGACCGCCACATTCCGGCAAAAACTTCATGCGCCGCAGGCGCACCACCGGGAATGAAAATGGGGTCTCATGGTATCGCATCGTAAATCGTTTTTTCCGCCGAAGATGAGTCCAAATTCATGGCAGAGGACTTCTGAACCCGCGACATTGCAACATCCCGGGGAGCCAGGCTGGTTACGCCGTTTGGCGCGTGGCGGTGAAGTGCATTATCAGGCCGTGCACGCTTTTCGCAAGCTCCACAACTTCGCCTTTTCCTTGCAGTTCGAATTCGATCTGATATTTTCCTGAAACGGCGTGATCGACTGCCTCTTTGAGCATCAGTAGCGGCTTCACAACCTGGCGCGGCAGAACGAAACTTATCCAGACGCTCAGGAGAATGGTCAAAGCCGAAACGATGCTCAATACCCACTCGGCGCGATGCAGAAGCCTTTGTGCGCTCTGGTGGTCGTCCTGAACGCGCCGCCAATTCCTCATTTCCAGGGTAGAAGTGAGGCTGAAGACCTCATGGCTTGATGTATCCAGATCGCCGGCAACTTCCCGCAACTTCGGGTCGCTAGCCTGAAGGGTGGACATGATCTGTGTATCGAACGAGTCCACTTGTGCGCGAAGCTCATCAACGAGCTTGGTCCTGCTCTTGCGGCTATTCCGCCCCACCAGACCATTCAAATCCCTTTCGTAATTCCGCACCACGGCTGCAACGCGGTCGCGCTGGGCCTCACCCGGCTGCGAAAGGTACGAAACCGCGGCCGCAAATCGCTGCTTGTACAGGTTGACCGCGTTCAGGGCGTTCTGAATGGTCGTCTGCTCCTCCGGCTGCAGGTTGCGAATTTGGGTCAGGATGCCGGTGACGGCCTTGAGCGACTCGTCGTTTTCTTTTACGTCCGCGTCGTCGTACAGCAGGAAGAAGTTTCGCTCGGCGCGGCGCGCTTCGAGCATCTGGATCGAAGCCTGTTGCGCGAGAGTGGCCGCAGGCGCGTCCACGCTCACGATGCGATCGACAATCCAACCCATCTCAAACAAATAGTAGACTGCGACCAAAATGACCGGTGCGAGTATCAGTCTCACAATGGCCAGGCTTAACGCGACCCTCCGGCGCAGCGACACGCCGGGTGCGAAAATCGAGAAAGTCCTTCGCATGATTGGTTGCATTTGCACTCCCCGCTGGGCACACTCCCACATATTAGCCGGAAATCCCGATTTCGACTTCTGGCTTATGCATCGTGGGCTTCCCCTCCGCCCTCGACGTAATGAATTAACTTCAAGCGCAGGCGCCAGAGCAAATCAGAGGAGTTGTAGGCGGCCAGGTGACGCGGTAGGGACGACCATCGCTGATCGCCCCCCGCACAGATCCGTACGGGCGCTTCTACGCATACGGCTCCCACCTTGGATGAGTGGCGAGGAAGCGAGCGACAGGATAGGGATGCAGAACGCGTGGGGCTGGAATCCACCGCTTGAAGATCCGGAGGGCCCGGTCCCACGACCTTCGTCGTTGACTGCGTCGGCGTAGAATGAGCCACCACAATCGTCGCAAGCGTTGTCCAAAGACACTCAACCGATCGATGTTGCCGGGGACCGCATGGTAGCGGTAATAGCCGTTCACAACCTTTCGCAGCCATGCACCGACGTCGGCAACCGGCTCGTGCATGCGGCGGCGTAGTTCTGCTTTAAGTGCCTGCAGCTTCGCCACCATGCGCTTCTTCGCCGTTTTCCGCCAGACGGTGAATGCTCCATTGCTCCGGAGCTTCCCGCAATAGTGCGTGAAGCCCAGGAATGTAAAGGTCTCCGGCTTCCCTTCACCACGTTTCTCCCGATCTCGGGCGGCAAACCGCCCAAACTCGATCAGTCGCGTTTTCTCCGGATGGAGTTCCAGTCCAAACTTGGCCAATCGCTCCCGAAATGCTTCCAGGAATCGCTCGGCTTCCATTCGGTTTTCGAAACCTACCACCAGGTCATCGGCGTAACGGACGACAATCACGTCTCCCGTAGCCACTTTCTGGCGCCAGGTCTCGATCCATAGATCGAAAACGTAATGCAGGTACACGTTCGCAAGGATTGGAGAAACCACGGCTCCTTGCGGCGTTCCTACCTTACTCTCCGACCACTGGCCGTCTTCCGAAACCCCCGCCTTCAGCCATTTCTGAATCAGGCGCAGGATCCGGCGATCGGCTACGCGGTGCTCGACGAACTTCATCGTCCATTCGTGGCTCACGTTCTCAAAGAAGCCTCGGATGTCGGCGTCGAGCACCCAGTTCACGCGCTTCCTTTGGATGCCCACCGTCAGCGCGTCCAGCGCTTGGTGCGGGCTGCGACCGGGACGGAACCCGTACGAGAATCCTTGGAAGTCCACCTCGTAGATCTGGTTGAGAATGGTCACCACGGCTTGCTGGACAATCTTGTCTTCCAGCGCCGCGATGCCCAACGGGCGTTGTCGCCCGTCGGCCTTCGGTATGTAGACTCTTCGTGAGGGTTGCGTCCGATACGCTCCGCGCTGTACCCGGTTGTGCAGATCGGTAAGCCGTCCTTCCAACCCGGTTTCATACTCCGGCCATGTCACGCCATCTACTCCCGGTGCTGCTTGCCGCTTTAAGGCGTAGTAGCTGTCCCGGAGTAGTTCCACGCTCACATGGTGGAGCAAAGCCGTGAACCGTTCTCGTCTCCTTTTCTTTGCTGCTTCTCGCACACCGCTCAGTCCCTGGGACACTCGTGCCCCGCTCTGTGTCGGGTCGGTGTTGGACAGAACGATGTTCTCCTTGGCCCGCACCCTTTTCTCCCCAGTCTCCGCCGAAGATCGCTCTTCTTTGTTCGTCTGGTTCATCGATACTATGGTGCGGTCCGACTCCTCCAGAGCGTGCGCGTCCGCCTTCTGGCTTTGCGCCTTCGCGGACCGGCCTCGTTCCCTTTCGGGCCGAGGCGCTCCAGAGGTCTCCCGGTTCTCGTGCATGTTGTTTCTCAGCGTGCGCGGGTTCTAAGACTACGCAGGACCGACTGCTCGCTCGCGTTATCGCGAAACAGCCGTGTTGCCTTCCTCTTCTCAGGAGAGAGTCGGCGTCCTGTTGTTCCGTTTTTCGAAGCTCAATAGCCCGGCCCACCGATACCCCTGTCTACGCTTCAAGCGGCATCTCGCGATGACGCCTGCAAGACTGAGGGCCAAGATGGAGTCGCTGGCTCCTTTCCTGTAGGACTCTTTCATTCCCTGCAACATGCCGGTTTAACCCGGCGCTCCCCGAGAAACGGTGTCGGCTCAACCGGTCGATGCAACACCATCTAATCGGTTGATCCGACAACGCTTCCCCTAGAGAACCGATCCGTACGGCAGTACTCAATCAGAACCTAAACATGGCTGTGTTCCGTTTGAATCAGCGCTCGCCAATGAAATGGGCCTGGTAGACTGCTACAAAGTAGACTACCAGCAAGTGTTGCATCGACCCATTGAAACCACCCCGTTTCTAGGGAACTGGGGGCCTTAAATCAGAATTCGTGGTGCGTGTCCCAAGTGCGTGCATCCGAAGCTATCTTCTCAAAAGCGATGCATCGAGTATCGCGGGTGAATCCCATGCTCAGGTCCGTATGAAGGAATTCCGACTTGACGACTCGTCGCAATGTGCGGTTTGATCGGACCGCGAGTTCCAGCATTTGCCTGGTCTTGGAGGCCCGCCACGAGGTGATGTCTTCGGAGACGCCGATTACACGATAGGCGCGATTTCGAGCAATATATCGGCAGACGGCGTGCACCCCCTGAAAAGAACAGTCGTCAATTGCTACGATACCTCCGACGCGCAGTAGGAGGTCTAAAAAAAAGAAGTCCACAAGTGCGTAATCGAATGTATGCCAGCCGTCGATATAAGCAAAATCGAGCTGTGTTCCTTCTGCAAGTATTTGCGGAAGGGCGACGTAAGATAGCTCTTCCCGGAACTCAAGAAGATCACCGAATCCGGCTCGGCGCACGTTTTCGACCCCGATCCCCGAAAATGCCGTGTTTTGGTAGAAGTCGACGGCGATGTGCCGCCCGCCGCCGTTTTCGCGCAGGCCTTCACAGATGGACAGTGCCGAGAGCCCAAAGGCGAGACCCACTTCCGCTGTCGCCCGGGCCTTAGTTCGAACTACAATGCTTTTCAGAAATTCAACAACATGTTCAGGCGTTTCATCCCTGATGGGTAGGGTCGCAGATCCATCGACGGTGGTGACGCGGCGGCTTCGAAAAATCTCTTTGGCCAAAGGCACCATATTGTTAAAAAATCTAAACAGAACTTTGTTATTCGACTATGGCACGACTTTGAGCTGCAAAATGGGCCACTCGTAATTTTGAACTTGCTCTCTTTCTCGCACATCCTATGCGAAACAACGGCCCCTGCGAGGTCGCGACGTTCCACAGATCATTTATTTCCGTTTGACGAACACCGCGCTTGCCGCTACGGAGCCTGGCATTCCCAGAAAGCCATCCTACTTTACCCGAACGTTTCGGAGAAAAGAATTGAAAAAGGAACTAATCAGCAGCGCCTCCCGTGACGGAAACGCAGGCTGCATACGGTTCATGCTAAACTGGCAAGCGCGATGCCGAGGTAGCTCAGTTGGTAGAGCAGGAATGGCATTTCCTGCGATTCGTAATCGCCACAAATACATTCATCGTGCCGCAGAACGTGATTTGCAGAAAACGAAAGCGTGGTTTTCCACGTTTTGCAACTGCGGCCATGACCCGCAATTCTTATAAAACTGCATCTTGAATCCCAGCTCGCTCATGCGGCCAATAAGGTCAGCGTCGACAATCCCCCACTGCCAGATGGCGTGAATATCGCGATAGGGCCTCTTATAATCGGGATCAATCGCGTCTAGGTCTCGAAAATAGGTCTTGTAGGGTTCTTCATTCGCGGAATGCGGGACGTTTCTAAAGTAAGCATCTCGGCCAAGGTCAAGCAGCCTCGTTGTTTTTTCGAAGTTAATGTACTGCTGGTTAAGGATCAGAAATATTCTTGCGACATCGGCGTACATTCCTAGGATTTCGTCCCAATCCGGTTTCACTTGGTGAAGCAGAGTGTCGAAGAAGAATACCCCCTCCACTTTGCCAATCTTGTCACGAATATTGGATTGACCAAAGTTCCCCTTGATGATTTTTAAATTGGCATACTTTTTTTGCCTTTCTAGAACCGCCGGTGTCAAATCTGTATCGACGATCACTGCGGAATCGATTTTGTACGATTCCATCGCGTAAAATGTGTAGCCACCGTCCACGTTCCACACAGCCCCTAGGTCGGCAAACGAGCACATACCAAGCTCTTGGCAGGCAAAATCAATAAGCTGTTTCTTGTTTGGATCAAGGTGGGCGTAGGGGTCCGGGAATAGCTTCTTCGCAATTGATTTAAAAATTCGTTTCATTTTGATTGTATATCTCGGAATTCAGATTGTAACTCATGGCGGCGACATTTTACGCTTCACCTGCTCTGGATTCAACGAATTTGCCAGCCAGCGCACTCGGCCATATGGCAGAGCTTTGACAGCCAAGTCCCGATAAACGCATTATAAAAGGGCGCCCCCTTTCAGATTGTTACGAAACGAGATTGATAAAGCGGTTAGAGCGATGTTCCGAGTGTAGGAGCATTGCTTTTTTGTTTTGGGGGAGGCGAATTCGCGTCGGCGCCGTGTGATGACTGGTGGGGCGAGATCAGGTGGCCTGCAGGGCTGAATCGCGAGGGCTGGAAAGTAGGCAAATACCTGGTAGAGAAAATCTATCGAGAAGAGGGATTAACACTGCATCAGCGGCAGAAACGCCGTCGCCGGATAACGGAGCACCGGCGTGAACACTTTCATCCAATGGGCCCGAATCAGGGGTGGTCGATGGATTTTGTGGCGGATCAGCTGGCGAACGGAAGAAAGTTTCGTTTGCTGACCATAGTGGATATCTTCACCAGGGAATGCTTGGTGATCGAAGCAAAGCAGAGATTGAATGGCGAAGATGTGGTGCTTGCCCTGAATCGGATCAAAATCCATCGTGGAGTTCCGAGGTTTCTTTACTGTGACAACGGAAGTGAGTTTTCCAGTCAGGTGATGGATTTATGGGCATATCAGAACGGAGTGCGAATGGCGTTTTCCCGACCAGGGAAACCAACGGATAATGCCTTTGTAGAATCGTTCAACGGAACGTTTCGGGCGGAATGCCTGGATGCCCATTGGTTCACATCGTTGACGGAGGCCCAGCAGATCGTGGAGACTTGGCGCAGGGAGTACAACGAGAGTCGGCCTCACAGGGCTCTCGGGGAGAGGACGCCTACCGAGTTCGCCAATGAACTCGCGGCTAGCCGCGAGTTCATTGGAATGCAAACAGCCGAAAACTCACCCTAGGGTTGGTACAAAAAAGCCGGTCCGATCAATTGATGTAGCCTCTCTCACTCGCTGTGGTACAAAAACTCGGGCTGGTCACTTCCATGGGTCAAAACGCACGCCAGCCACGCACTCAGCTGCACTCGCGGGCAAAGTGACGGCGCAAACTGGATCATCATATTGAAGAACTAGGAGCTTCCAACCAATGAAAAAGGCCTTTGCTTTTGTTCTACTCATTCTTTCCGCGATCGTCACTCCCGTCGTCCGTGGGCAGCAGACTGCTCCTCAGCGTTTCAAGGGCATCGACCCGTGGGCCGACATCACCGCGTTCGGAGGTAGGGCAGTGTCTCCAGTGCCCTCCACAAAAGCGAGTTGCAATGGCTCACCGACTATTGCTGTCGAGTCCAGTTCTGGGTTTTTCGTAGGAGATGGCATCACTATCTCTGGTTGTGGGTCGACAAATAAGATGAGCACGCCTACGGCTCCTACCGTAGTGCCTTCAGAAACCACAGCAGAGCCTGGAATGGGGCTGGGAACGCAAACACGTAATGGATCGGCAGCGAGGTCTACTTATGCCTATTCGGTTGTTGCGCGCGACCGTTACGGTGCTTTAACTGCGGCGGGGCCAACTACCACCATTACCAATGGTCCGACGACGCTAGGCGAAATAACCTATTCAATCAGGTCCATTACTAGATCAGGAAATAACGTCAAGGTGGTGACTTCCATTCCTAATTTGATGAGCCCTGGGACTGGTTTGGGCGGCACGATGGTTTGCATTTCAAATACGCCCGGCCAACAGTTTAACGGATGCTTTGACGTAGCTCAACGGGACAGCTCGACACAATTTGAATTTTTCAATACGCCCATAGACACACATGGAATGGGAAATTATGCGGGCGACGTTCTAGCTGAATCTTCCGGCAACGCAACAATCTTTGTTGACAATCTCATTTCTTGGACGCCCGTTACCGGAGCGTGGGAATACTATATCTATGCGAAACGTCCCGGCGATTCTGCCCAGCACTTGATCGGTGTTACCCAGCCACAGGGAATCCAAAATGGATTCTTAGATACCGTGTTTGAGGATTACGGCTCGCCATTTCTGGATAACCAGGCGTTCCCCGCATATGTCCCTCTTACGCCACCACCAACGGTAAACACAAACGATCCGCTCACAACGACAATTACTAACATCTCAGGGACAACACTGACGGTAGCCAATGCCGCATCACAGACCGCCAGCGGGCAAACTGCCTTGTTCGATGATGCGCCTGCCATCCTCGCTGCTGGAAATTCAATTTCCTATCATCATTCTGGATCAGGCTCCGACGCTTTGCGTGGTGGTGCTATCTACATTCCGCAAGCTCCCGCTGGATGCAATCAGGCTTGTGCATTCATAGTGAATTCTTATCTTCAACTTCCTGAAGAGATGACGATTTGGCAATCTGGCCCTATCTGGGCGAACGAGACAATTGCGGTCAAGAGCAACGTAAACTGGAACGGCATTTGGGGGCAGAGTGGAACTCCTCAGTTTGGCTACACCGGGAGCGCCACAGTGCGTTCGCTTACTGCGAATCCACTGCTGTACATCTACGGGACGGGCGCACTGTTCCAGAACCTTTCTATCTACGACAACAACACCAATGGTGGCGTTTTGGCGGTGGAGGATAACTCTGCTCCGACCCAATGGGAGTATGTAAGTTTTGATGTCAACTTGGCAGGGAATTCGAGTTATTGGGGACGTGACCTAATTCTTCGAGACACGACTGGGACGATCAACAATCAGTATTTCTACAAGGTTCTGTTTGGTGGTGGCCCAGCTCAGGTTCCGAATTCAAGTTGGACACCCCTTGTTTATTTTAATGGAGAGGGGCTAACACAAATAGAGTTTAGTGCCGAGTTCCACGACACACAGATTGGTCGAAGAGGATTTGCAATATTCCAGACGGGCGCAGGATCGAGTCTTATCTTCACTAATCTATATCGACAGGGTGGTATCAGCCCTGAAGTTACATCATTTAGCACTGGTGGCGAAGTCGGGGTAGCCATATCCAATTCCGTCCAAGACACCGAAACAGAGCCAGCGGTCACTGACTTATCAAACACCCAACGGCAGACACTATCCCTAAGTTACAGTGGCGGGGGTGGCGCTGGCGACCCATTTGTAAGTGGAGTATTACCGTTAGCATATAGTGGTAATACTCTATTTAACGGTCGTCAAACCGCTCCTAATCGCGAAGGCGCGTTTTCAGGCACTCCATTTATGGTCAATCCTCCTTATTCCACGGCGGTTGTTGGAAGTTGTGGGACTCCGTATTGTCCTACTAATGAGGCGATGCAGGTATTCAATGAACTTGTCTCCTTTGGGGATGGGCACAGTTTAATCTGGCCGCTTGCCCAGGCAACTAACGTAAGCACTGCGGTTGCACCTGGTGGCGGTGTTCCGGTGGGAACCTGGACATATTCTGTCATAGAAGTGGGCGCGGATGGAGGATTCACGATCGCTTCGTTGCCTTCCAATGCGGCTGCAACGACTAGCGGCAACCAGACCGTGAATTTAACCTGGATCAGAAGCCAAGGAGCAATTGCTCATAACGTGTACCGTTGCTCGTCAAAGTGCGTTTCAGCCGCGGGCTTAGTCAACATAAATTCGGAGTGGTATCGGGTCGCAACGGCTATAACTACCACATCTTATTCCGACACTGCAGCCGCTCCTATGCGGGCGTTTTTGCCATACGTGACGGGAACAGGTAAAACGATTGTGAGTCCTAGTGGATTCTCTGGTTTATCTTCAAGATTGATACCAGAAACGTTCGCGCTTCTGCCGACGTGCGGCAGCGGGTTCGGCGAAGGGACAGTTAGCGAAATAACAGACTCTGCGACAAACATTCTTGGTGCAACGGTTACCGGCGGCGGATCGCATAAGGGGACTGTGCGCTGTGACGGCGTGAACTGGACGCTCGAAGCTATCTCCGGCCCGAGTGCTGCGATTATGGTCGCGACACTCAGCACGACCGCCGCGACGACCGACACTGTAACCGTCACCGGGTTGACCAGTTCGGGACACTGCACGATGACACCGACGAACGCGACTGCCGCCGCCGACATCGCTTCCACCTATATTTCCAAAACGACGACGAATCAGATCACGATAACGCATCCGGCAAGATCGGGGCGTACCTGGAATATCCATTGCACCGCGAACTGACGGAGCGGACCTAAGGCCGAAACTGGATCAACCAAGGATGTCTTGCGCCAGTGTGAAAGCGGAGGCTCGACGGCGCAAGCAACATTGGGCTGGACCATAGGCTTCCCGCGACTGCGCTCTTGAAGAAGCGTTTTATTGTTTTGTTTTCTTGATTCTTGGATTCATCAGACAAGCATTCGGTCAAGTGATTGGATGGGTGGTCTGTGCATTCGAACTTTTCGTTTGACGGAACTCTGATCTCGGACTATACAATTTAGTCTGCCGACGCCGACCGGCGGCTTTGGCTTTGCGGGGCGACCAGCTTGATGCTGCTTCTCGATCAACTGGATAAGCTATCTTGAGTTGCATGTATTGCAAATATGGTTACTGCATTTCAGGAATTTGAGCAGCGACGAGGCACAGAATCTCGGCGCGAATAGAATCCGGCAAGTAATCTGGCCATGGGCCGAATACTGTACTGCACTGAATCGATTGGAGAACCGTCGTGCGAAAAACTTTTTCCGCATCCCTTCTGCCGTTGTGTTTTCTTTGCGTGGTTGGCCTTTTTGGCTGCAGCTCCAACGGCCAATCTCTGATTACAAATCTCCCGGGGGAGCAGGCAGCGGCACAGCCAGCGACACAGCCAACGGAACATGCCAATGGCATAGTGCAGGATTGGAGCACGAGTCACCTGGTCTATCCGCGCATTGGCGAGATCAATTCCCTGATCGCCTTGCAGCACGATTCGCGGGCGATCCTCAGTTGGCAGGAGGCGGAACGGCAGGATTTTCACCGGGTAAGGGGTCCTCGACACTTCCTCCCTGTACAAAGCGACGTCAACCGTGACTGGAGTATCAGCTTGGGAACTGGGGGAGTGGCAGCGAGCATGTACCCCGCAAAATTTACTTTCGACGTTAATGCCGCGGCGAACTGCGCAACCGATTTCATCGTGTATCCCGTAAATGTGGCCGGCAGCGGAACTCAGCCGAACATCGTGGCCTTCAATAACCTTTATAGTGGGACGAGCCCCGGCAATGGCATCTGCAATCGAACCCCATCAGGAAGCGACACCGGAGTGGCGGCCACAACGTTCTGGTCGTACAACATCACGGCGGCGGGTGGCGTCGTCGCAACGTCTCCTGCTCTTTCACTCGACGGAACCAAGGTCGCATTTGTTGAAACAGGATCGGGCACCACGGCTCACTTTCACGTCCTTGCCGGGAAAAGTGGGGATGGAGTAAACGCAGGCAATCTACAGTCTGTCGCTTCACCTGTACCCATTACCAGCGGCTTTTCTACGACAACTCCGGCCGCGGGAGCTGTAACGGACCTGGCTCTGGCGATGGGAACCACACAAAGCGACACGCTGTCTTCGCCGTTCGTGGACTATGCCAATGACTTGGCTTATGTCGGCAATGACTCCGGCGTTCTGTTCCGCATCCAGAATGTCTTTTGCACAAATCCGTCCTGCACGAATGGGGGGTCTCCAGCGCCGAGCCTAGATGGCAATTGGGGAACGGGTGGGGGGCTTGCTACCGCGTGTACAGGGCAACTGACTGGCCCCGTTGTGGATGGTAAAACAGGGAACATTTTTGTCGGATGCTCGGACGGCAAGCTTTATGGATTTAGCCCTGCCGGAGTCGCACTCCCGAGTTCCCCGTTGTCCGTGGGAGACGGTAGCACGACGGTGCATGGGAATGTTGGAGGAATTGTAGATCCACCCATGATAGACGCGGTCAACGGATTCGTTTATGTTGTGAGCGGTTCTTCCGGAGGGGCCTCAGTATTAGTCCAAGCCGGTACGACAAGCTTTAGTTCACCATTACCAGCCACGGCGACATTGGGTGCAGGGGCAAATTTTAAGCTTCATGCCCCAGCATTTAATAACGCCTATTTTTCCAGCGGCACTACCGCTGATTGGCTGATTTATGAATGGGCGCTCAACAGCGCTGGCACCTTGGATACCCTTTACGGAGTAGGGTTCAACACCGGCCACGCTATGGTTTCTGGCCCGGCAGCGAACACCTTCACCGTCAATAGTTCCACCCCTGTCGAGTTCTCACCCCTCACCGAATTTTTGAACGGGAGCACCGATCGACTCTACGTAGGCGCGTTCGCGAATTTGTCGCCGAATTTCATTGAATATAACCTCACCGATTTCGGCAATTTGTTCCCAAACGTTTTCCCTCCTATAAATAGCTCAGGTCCCGCTGGCGCGTCAGCAGCCGAGGGCAGTGGCACGAGCGGAATCGTCGTGGACAATGTCAGCAGCGCCGTGCAAGCTTCCAGCATCTATTTCGGCGTTCTGAGCCCTGGTACGAACGCAAACAGCGCCGTAAAGCTGACACAGTCAACCTTGCAATAGCGGTTACGCCCGGAAAAACAGCCGGCCAACAAAGTGGAGTGCTTGTCGACCAGGCAGTGCGTATGCATCTGATTGACAAGCACTTCACCTATGGTCCGAGCCACCATCTTCAACTGTGAAATTGAATTGAGTCAGCTGACACGCAAGGGAGTTGTTTTCTCGGGTTCCGCGGCGGACCTCCGGGCAATGCGTGCCCAATTCCAACGCGACCATTACATCATCCTGCCGAAGTTGATTGAACCGGATCTTTTGGCGACAATCCTGAAACGTATCGAGTCCGCGCCGTCTGTACAGAAGGAAGATGACGGCGTCGTCGCGGAATCCATAATCGACGATCCGCACACATACAATCTTTTCTTATTTCTTCTCAACACACCGGAATTTCAACGCCTCGTTCAACGCATCACGGGTTGCCACAGGATCGCCGATTTTCAGGGGCCCATCTACCGGCTCAATTCTACCACCGGCGACCGAATCGTCTGGCACAAGGATGTGTACGACCACCGCATGGTGACGTTTTCCCTAAATTTGACGGCGCAAGAGTATTGCAGCGGGACTTTGCGGATCCGATATCGCAGCTCAGATGAAATTTTGCATGAAGTTCGCAACTCAGGGGCCACGCGACGCTCTTCTCATGCATGTTGCGAACAAGCTATTCCATCGCGTCCTGCCCGTCGAAGGGGATGTCCCCAGGACCACCTTGGCAGGGTGGTTTCGCTGTGAAAAGGAAAATGTGAATTTTCATACTGCCTTGCGCAAGGCGTCTAGAGCTTCCCCGGCGAAGGAAGCGACCAGTGAAGTAGAATCAGGCGCCTCGGACGCAATGAGGCATTAGTTCCTATTTTTCTCTTCTGCGGAGATGTAATGATCTCTCCGGTTGCTCATCGCTTCAACGCATCGGGGTCAACACGACGAGGATTGTCAATGTGGGAGTATTTACGAGCGGTCAAAGACAGTTTCTAGACTTTCATAGGATTGCTGTATTGCTTAATTCCGTTCGACCTTGAAATCCCGTCATTGTTTCAAATGGTCAAACGACCTTCCGCCGCGTCATTTTCTGTTCCATGAACAGCACCAATCCCAGGTCACGTTCTTTCATGCGGGCGAACAGGCGACAGAACATGGCGAGCAAATGTGCGGCTTTGCTGGAATTGCGCCACTCAATGTCTTTGGCAGACTTACGTTTCGGAAGATTCGGTAGCTTTGGAGTCTTTTCGTCATCGTAAAAGTGTTGGTAGATCGGGATCTCCAGAGCGCGAGCCATTTTCTCAAGTGTTTCGATGGTCGGAACTTGACGGCCAATTTCCAGACGCCACAAGTTGCAGCGAAGCAGCGCCGGTTTTTTCGCAATATCTCTTTGTGAGAGCTTCTTTTCCTTGCGCAAAGCACGCAAGCGCTCTCCAATAGTCACGGCTTGGTCCCCTTGCGCAAAGAGCTCGTTGCGATGAATCCCTAACACGCGCTTGACTTGGCAGAGAGAGTCAACGGTCCCCGCCTCCAATGCACCGTCAATGCCGGCGGCGAACTGGGCTAGATCATCGAGGGCCTGCGTCTTTTCTATGGATTCTGCCATTCGCCTCGACTTCCTGGGAGCGTTCATCCAGTGGAGCGGCGGCGGCCTCACTTCTGCTTTTGGCCGTGAGATCGGGGTTGTGCTGTGCATTCGCGTTTTTCTGTTCACGGGAATCCAAATCTCACCTTATACCACTCCAGTCCGCCAGTGCTGAGAGGCCGGTTTGGCTTTGCCAGGCGCCCAGCTCCTTGCAACTTTTCGATTTGCGGCTGATAACCTACCCCCATTATATAATGTTGTATATATGGTTATTACATTCAACGCGTCCTGCGACGACGCGGCAGTAGACTCTGGTGTCCTGTCTGATAAAACTACCATCTGTAAAGTGGCCATGGGCCGAATACTGTACTGCACTGAATCGATTGGAGAACCGTCGTGCGAAAAACTTTTTCCGCATCCCTTCTGCCGTTGTGTTTTCTTTGCGTGGTTGGCCTTTTTGGCTGCAGCTCCAACGGCCAATCTCTGATTACAAATCTCCCGGGGGAGCAGGCAGCGGCACAGCCAGCGACACAGCCAACGGAACATGCCAATGGCATAGTGCAGGATTGGAGCACGAGTCACCTGGTCTATCCGCGCATTGGCGAGATCAATTCCCTGATCGCCTTGCAGCACGATTCGCGGGCGATCCTCAGTTGGCAGGAGGCGGAACGGCAGGATTTTCACCGGGTAAGGGGTCCTCGACACTTCCTCCCTGTACAAAGCGACGTCAACCGTGACTGGAGTATCAGCTTGGGAACTGGGGGAGTGGCAGCGAGCATGTACCCCGCAAAATTTACTTTCGACGTTAATGCCGCGGCGAACTGCGCAACCGATTTCATCGTGTATCCCGTAAATGTGGCCGGCAGCGGAACTCAGCCGAACATCGTGGCCTTCAATAACCTTTATAGTGGGACGAGCCCCGGCAATGGCATCTGCAATCGAACCCCATCAGGAAGCGACACCGGAGTGGCGGCCACAACGTTCTGGTCGTACAACATCACGGCGGCGGGTGGCGTCGTCGCAACGTCTCCTGCTCTTTCACTCGACGGAACCAAGGTCGCATTTGTTGAAACAGGATCGGGCACCACGGCTCACTTTCACGTCCTTGCCGGGAAAAGTGGGGATGGAGTAAACGCAGGCAATCTACAGTCTGTCGCTTCACCTGTACCCATTACCAGCGGCTTTTCTACGACAACTCCGGCCGCGGGAGCTGTAACGGACCTGGCTCTGGCGATGGGAACCACACAAAGCGACACGCTGTCTTCGCCGTTCGTGGACTATGCCAATGACTTGGCTTATGTCGGCAATGACTCCGGCGTTCTGTTCCGCATCCAGAATGTCTTTTGCACAAATCCGTCCTGCACGAATGGGGGGTCTCCAGCGCCGAGCCTAGATGGCAATTGGGGAACGGGTGGGGGGCTTGCTACCGCGTGTACAGGGCAACTGACTGGCCCCGTTGTGGATGGTAAAACAGGGAACATTTTTGTCGGATGCTCGGACGGCAAGCTTTATGGATTTAGCCCTGCCGGAGTCGCACTCCCGAGTTCCCCGTTGTCCGTGGGAGACGGTAGCACGACGGTGCATGGGAATGTTGGAGGAATTGTAGATCCACCCATGATAGACGCGGTCAACGGATTCGTTTATGTTGTGAGCGGTTCTTCCGGAGGGGCCTCAGTATTAGTCCAAGCCGGTACGACAAGCTTTAGTTCACCATTACCAGCCACGGCGACATTGGGTGCAGGGGCAAATTTTAAGCTTCATGCCCCAGCATTTAATAACGCCTATTTTTCCAGCGGCACTACCGCTGATTGGCTGATTTATGAATGGGCGCTCAACAGCGCTGGCACCTTGGATACCCTTTACGGAGTAGGGTTCAACACCGGCCACGCTATGGTTTCTGGCCCGGCAGCGAACACCTTCACCGTCACTGGTTCCACCCCTGTCGAGTTCTCACCCCTCACCGAATTTTTGAACGGGAGCACCGATCAACTCTACGTAGGCGGGCTCGCGAATTTGTCGCCGAATATCGTTGAATATAACCTCACCGATTTCGGCAATTTGTTCCCAAACGTTTTGTTTCCTATAAATAGCTCAGGTCCCGCTGGCGCGTCAACAGCCGAGGGCAGTGGCACGAGCGGAATCGTCGTGGACAATGTCAGCAGCGCCGTGCAAGCTTCCAGCATCTATTTCGGCGTTCTGAGCCCTGGTACGAACGCAAACAGCGCCGTAAAGCTGACACAGTCAACCTTGCAATAGCGGTTACGCCCGGAAAAACAGCCGGCCAACAAAGTGGAGTGCTTGTCGACCAGGCAGTGCGTATGCATCTGATTGACAAGCACTTCACCGGTCACCTGAGCGATTATCTTGTGCTATCGAGGAACCGAATGGCAAGTTACGGTGAGTATTTTCCATCACCTTCAAGATAACCCCAAGAGCGTGCCTTGCTGGACTATAAATTTATGCAAGTTATTGATATACAAGGAGACCATAACTCGTCCTTCTCTTCTCCCAGCGGAACGATAATCGCTCGTATATCCCCGGATGAGCTCTCATTCTATCTTGAATAGTCCAAGCATGATTGGGGAACCGATCACCTTCCGAATAGCCCGGGATTTTCCGGATTCAGACGCTCTCATTCCTCAAGCGTTTCCGTGGATTTTGGCTGCCGGCCAACCGGACTACGATTGGTTTTGTGGCGGGGGCGTAGCGGAACGCACTGTACCGCTGTGGTTGAGGCAGACCTCTTCGGAAGTATCCATCCAACGAATGCAGTTCCTCCAATGTGGGTCAGAAATTGCCGGGGGAATCATCGGGTTAGGTGGCGCTGTGTTAAAGTAAGGACTGATTCGCCGACATGGACTCTTTTTGGGCGACACTCGATGTGCAGGCTCGCGGAGCTTTTATCGAGACGCTATCCCAAAGCCTTGATGTGTTTACACCCGTCGCAAAACATGAATACTACGCGAGCAAGATGGGACACGCGGGTTCATTCTGGGGCAAGGGTCTTGCCAAAGTCATGCTCTAGCGCTGTCTAGACCAAGGAAGCGCGCTTGAATATTCAAATTTCCGCGCCCGGACTATCCATTTTACGTCCTGCAGGCCCGAGGACTTGACGGCAGCAACGATTACCTGACGACGCCCGAGGAGATGGCCGAAAGTTACTTGAGAGAGATACGAAAGCTGCAGCCGGAGGGGCCTTATTACCTCTGCGGATTCTGCATGGGCGGGCAAGTGGCCGTTGAAATCGCACAGAAACTGGTCCGAGACGAAGAGCAAGTGAATCTGCTGTTCGTGATCGACACGCACAATTTCAATGGAATTCCCCCACAGTTCACCCTGAGAGAAAAAGTGGGGAACCTGGGACTGAAAATCATCTTTCATTCCTCGGACATATTGCAGCTGGGCCTCAAGAGCCAGATCGCCTACTTTACGGAAAAATCGAAGATCGCCCTGTGAAGAGAAATTGAACGATGGCGCATCAAGTTCGTCCATCTCTTCAAGTTGAATCCGCACCGGGGCGTGGTCATTGGGACCGAGGAAGAATTTATTGAGGACATCAACGATCGCGCATTCCTTGCCTATAAACCTGTCATCTATCCGGGCAAAATGACGATCTGCAAGCCGCGAAGAAATTATTCCTTTTTGCGCGATCCGTTCAATGGCTGGGGCGGAATCGCCGCCGGCGGCTTGGAGATCATCGAGTTGCCTTCCGACCTGGGCGGCATCTTCATCGAACCTTACGTGCAAACCCTGGCGCAGAAACTCATGGAGCAAATCGATCAGGCCGCGGTCGTCGGCACCGAAGTTCGTGATCCGCCGGAAGCGGTAACGAAATAAGAATCAGGCTGGGTACGGCGAGGGTCTAGCAGAAAAAAAGCGAGTAAAAAAAAGTTAGGCGCCTACCGCACTGGCTTCCGACGCTTTGGCGGAAAAGATTCGCTCGGCAGGCTGCAAACCCTGAATCTGCACCAATTTCAAAGACTGGAAAGATTGCGGGGATGCGTTTCTTGCTTTGAAGTTCTCGCTGGGAATCCCGGTGCGTGCGTAGGATTTTTCGCAGTCCTGGTAAGAAGGCCCGCGCATATTTCCTTCGAGGTAAGCCAACCCCGGGCAGCGAGTGCAAGTTGCGCCATGCGTGCACTGGGAGCACGAGGGCATGTCCCGCAGCGTGATAGAGCGAACTTCCTTGAGCTGCGGCGAATCGCGCCAGATGTCGACAAACTTGGTGCGCCGCACGTTGCCGCTGGGCAGAGGGAACTGGACGCAAGGATAGACTTCTCCGTATGGGGAGACGTAGCAAGCGGTGTGGCCGGCGCTGCAGGGCAGCATGTCCAAGGCATCTTCGTCGACGCCCTGTGGCGGCGCGCAAAATTCCTCCACGTTTCCGACCAGCGCTCCGTCGCGGAAAACTTCCCGCAAGGCAGCCTTGTCCACGTTCAATTCGAGGATGGACCTGTCCCCGTCCATCATGGGTGTGATGGTCGGGTCGAGCGTGCATTGCGCGCCCAGTTCGTTCGCCAGCGCCCTCACGCCGGGATAATCCTGGGCGTTTTGGACCATGAGCACATTGGCCATGGTGACGTGCAAGCCCACCGTCCGCAATAATCGCACCGCTTCAATCGTCTGCCGGAACGAGCCGGGCATCTTCGTAATGGCGTCATGCACATCGGCGCGATGCGAATACACGCTGATTTGCACCGATTCTACGCCCAAAGCGCGGATGCGCTCGGCTTCCTTCTTCCGGATCAAGACTCCGTTGGTCTTGAGTTTTATGCTGAACGTCCGTGCGTGCGCGTGCTCCAGGATCTCGAAAAAATCCTTGCGCATCATGATCTCGCCGCCGCTGATGGTGAGAAAGAAGACTCCGGCATCCGCCATCTGGTCGAGAAGGCCCTTGATTTCCGCGGTGTTCATCTCTCCATGATCGTCGTGGTCGAGGTAGCAATGGACGCAGCGCTCGTTGCAGCGGTAAGTCAAATCCAGTTGCACGCTGAGCGGAATATTTAATTTGAGGGCCTTGGCGGCCATTTCCGACATTAAGCCGCTCATTAACCCTCCTTACGCGTGCTGCTCGAGCGGGCCAGCGGCTGGTCGGAAAGCAGCAGAATGCCGTGTTCCGCAAGATTCTCGACGAGCGCTTCGGCATCCTTCAGGGCCACTTCCGGCGCGATGTCATATTGCGAGCAAATTTTATTCGCGACGATCTCCTCGAGCGGGGTCACGCCGTCCGCCGCATCCCAGATGACCGACGCCACTTCGTCCAGGGTGAACAAAGTGGAATTGGTTGCGGACATGACCATCGTTTCGTCGCCCAGCGCGCGCGCAGCGATGGCCGTGCTTCGAGCCACATAACGAGAGTTGTTCATACGATGAGCTCCCAGACAGAGGTATCGGGCACAAACGTCAGCCGGCGGACGGGAATGTGCCTGACGAATTCGAATGCCGAATCGAAAACCAATTTCACAAACTCAGGATCCCGCGCAAAGAACAGGATGTTTCCCAGCAACCCGCGCACGGCATCGGCCCCAACGATGGGCTCGATTTTATTTTTCGGCCCTTTCGCGAGCAGGTACAAAGCCTCGATGGGCGCTTGCAGGTTTTCCCCGACACGTGCCAGTTCGCCGAAAAACGGCGTCCCTACTGCGGTGTACCGGCCGTTCCGCCGGGTCACATAGGAAATCTCGTCGGTCAGAAGCGCGGCGTCCGCGGGGGCCAGCCTGGCCATGGTGGTCTTGCCCGCGCCGGAGACGCCGGAAAACAGGAACGCCCGGCCATTTCGTATGGCGCTCGAAGCGTGCAGAAGGAAACCGCCCTCGCGGGCCAGCAGGAGCGTATGCACGATGCGCAGCACGGAATCGAGCGAATAGGGATTGATGGTCTGCTGGATGCGCCCACGCTCCGTGGACGGATTCCACTCGGCGCGAAAATCCCCGCGCTTCATCAGCCAGCGCCCGGAATCCCAAGTCACGCGCACGTCTTCGTCCTGGGA
>CAWCZV010000009.1:0-555371 GCA_963800095.1 uncultured Acidobacteriota bacterium | reverse complement strand
AGCCTGATCATTACGCAATTCCAGGGCGCGTTCAACGACAATGGGCTGAAGTTCCTCGTTTTCTACCTAGTCGTTGAGCGAAATTTCGCCCCGGTTGTGCGCGATCGCTTCATTCTCCTCGTCGGCGCCCTGTTCGCTATTCCCTTCATTTTGTTTTCGCTGGCAGGCGGATACTTTGCCGACCGCTACAGCAAGCGCAGCGTCACGATCGGCACAAAACTTTTTGAGATTGGCGTGGGACTTTTTGCGATCGCCGCACTCGCCGCCGGGAATCTGACCATGGAGGCCGCCGCCGTTTTTCTGATCAGCACGCAGGGGGCGCTATTCGGCCCGTCAAAGTATGGGCTGCTGCCCGAGTTGCTCCCGGAAAATAAACTCTCGTGGGGAAACGGCGTGATCGAACTCGGCACGTTCCTTGCATCCATTACCGCGGTAATGTTCGCGGGATTCCTGGCCGACGCGTTTCGTGGCCGCCACTTTTGGTCCGGCGTCATATTTCTTGGGCTCACGATGTTCGGCTTGTTCACGAGCCTCGGCATCTCACGCGTGCCTGCCGCCGACCCTGACCGGAGATTTCGAGCCAATCCGTTCGCCGACCTTGGTGGACAACTTCGCCTCATCGCGGGAGACGGTGTCCTAAGTTGGGCTGTCGTGGGGAACACGTATCTGTGGTTTCTGGCCGCGCTATTGCAATTCGTGATCGTCGTGTATGGACACGACGTGTTGCGTGTGAACGAAACGGAGATCAGCTATTTACAGGCCGCCGTGGGAATCGGCATCGGAATAGGCAGCCTCGCCGCCGGGTACCTATCGCGCGGAAAAATTGAATACCGCCTGGTTCCCCTTGGCGGGATCGGAATGACTGTTTTTGGATTTCTGGTTTCGCGGCACGGCCTGGGCATTTGGCCGGTGCGAGTCGATCTTTGTTTGCTCGGGTTTTTCGGCGGCTTTTACGCTGTTCCACTCAACGCGCTCATCCAGCATCGGCCAAAACGAGAGGAGAAGGGCGGCGTCATCGCAGCTGCGAATCTGCTGTCCTTTGTCGGCGTATTTCTCGCCGCGGGCCTTTATTTTGCGCTCTCCTCGGCGGCCCACCTTCATCCCGGCCAGATTTTTCTCGCCGGAGCGATTATGACGCTCGCCGCCACGTTTTACGCCATCTTCCTGTTGCCCGATTCGCGATGATTCTTCTCGCGTCTGGTAGGGGCAAAATCTGCGATGCAAGCCAGATTTTCGTGGCGCCCGCGTCTCGCCGGCTTTTTCCGATATAAGAAGGGCGGCCAACCCGCCGGCGGGACGCCGGCGCTACGCCAATTTTCCCAGCTCCTGCATCTTCAAAACTCTGAATTGCCGGCGAGACCTCAGCTCTAAAAAACCGAAAACTTCACGTGCAGGAATTTCTTCGGGTCCTTGCGAAAATCACCCACAAGCAGCCGCATGTCCCCGGCGAGCCCTGTAAAGTTATCGTAGAATTTCGGGTCATCGAAAAATTTCCCAATGGTGTTTTCGTTGGAATTGAGCTTTGCCGTCGCGCTGGAAAGATTTTCGCCCGCCTGCTTGTACTGCATGAACAGGGAGTCGTCCGTGGCGAGTTTTCCGAGCGTGCCTTTGCCGCTTCGCACATCCGCAAAAAACGCGTTGCTGTTGTCGATAAGTTTCTTCGCGCTTTCGTGGATGCTTGTATCGTAGACGAGTTTGCCGAGCGTGCCCTGTTGGTTCTGGACGGCTTCCAGCACGTTGTCGACTCGGCCCGCGATGGAATCCACGCGGTTATACATTTCGTCGTCGGTGACGAGTTTTCCCAGCGTACCCTTTCCGGCCTGGATGCCTGCCATCATGTGGTCGACGTTTTCAAGCGAACTATTCAGGTGATTGTAGGCGGTCTCGTCCACCATGAACTTGCCCAGGGAGCCGCGCCCGTTCCGCACATCCGTCAGCACCGCGCTGGCTTGTTTCGTGATGGAGCTGAGGCTGTCCATCAGGTCGGCGCTGCGCTCGACCACTTCCTTCAGGGCCTTCTCTTCCCGGCCCGGTATTTCATCATTATTGTCCAGGACGCGCCCTACATATCCGCGGTCGATGTCCACATAACGGTTGCCAAGCAGCCCCTCGGTAATAAGTCCCGCCGAGGAGTCCGAGCGGATGTAGGTTTGATAGCTCTTGTCGAGACGCAAATCGACTTCAATGTTCCGGTCCTTCGACGCCGGGGCGCCCGGTTTCGGGACAGCGATCTCAATCTTTTCCACATTGCCAACGTCAACCCCGTCCACGCGGACGGGCGCGCCGACCGTCAGCCCGTCCACTTCGGGCAGGTACGCGCGGAGCCGGTATTTCGGCCCAAACCCGCTGCCGCCGGTCACATAGAAAATGACCACGGCGAGCAAAACAGCTCCCGCCAGAACAAACAATCCAACTCGGAGTTCGGTCCACGTCAATTGTTTGTGTTGCGCCATCGGTGCTCCTCCTCATCGAATTCCCGTACCGCGCCATCCAAGTTACAACAAAAAGCGCCGTAAATATGCATCGCGCGTTTCCGCCAGTTCCGGCGGGCTTCCCTCGAAATAAACTTTCCCCTCGCGAAGCACGACGAAAGTCGTCGCCGCACCGGAGGGGCGCGTGGCTCCGTTGTGCGCGATGGGCACAACCCGGCCGGACTGGCCGTCATAGCGGTAACTGGCCAGGCCGAAGGCGTCCTGCAAACGGTGCGTGGCCAGCATGGAGGTGACCCCTTGCGTGTCGCGCAGGCGCAGAATCAGAGTGATAATCGTTTGCGAAGTAACCGGATCGAGACCCGCCGTCGGAGAATCATAGAGAACCACGAGAGGCTGCGTCACGAGAGCGCGCGCGATGGAGACGCGGCGCCGCATGCCGCCCGAAAGTTCGGAAGGGAATTTGTCCAGGCTGTCTTCCATTTCCACGAATCGCAGGGATTCGCGAACACGCGGCTCGATCTCTTCCTCTTTCACGTGTTCTTCCCGCAGGCCGTACGATACATTGTCGGCCACTGTAAGCGAGTCAAACAGCGCGCCCTCCTGAAACACGAATCCAATGTTTCTTCGGAATGCGAGCAATTGTTTTTCCGACATGTGCCCAAGGTGGTGGCCCAGCATTTGCACCGTTCCCGAATCCGGCTGAATCAAGCCCGCGGCCAATTTCAGGATGAGCGTTTTTCCTGACCCGCTTTCTCCGATTAGAATTTTAGTTTCACGCGGAGCAACGGAAAACGAAAGGTCATCGAGCACGTTGCCTTTGTCGAAACCAATGCTGACATTTTCGAGGGAGAGAACAGGTTGGCTGGATGCGGTCGCGCTCATTCTGAAGGGATGCGTCCACGCCGCCGTAGAACCGGCGTCGCCATCCTCCCTGAGATTATAGATGGAAACGTCCGCCTCGCGCGGACGATTGCTACTTTGGTTAGAAGAGGTGCCCGGCAAGGTACAGCATCAATTTCGTCAGGAAGAAGTTGGAAACCAGAATGATCACGGAAGCGGTAACCACCGCCTGCGTCGTCGCTCGCCCGACGCCTTGCGTTCCGCCCTTCACATTCAATCCTTGATAGCACCCCACCGTCGCGATGATGAAACCGAAGACGATCGGCTTGGTCAGCCCCTGCATCAGGTCGGAAAACTCCAAAATATCGATCGCGCGCGTCCAGAAGGTGATCGCGCCCAGTCGAAGCGTGAAAAAGGAGACGAGGTATCCGCCGATCAGCCCCAGAAAATCCGCCATCGCCGTGAGCAGCGGCAACATCAGAACGGTGGCCACCACGCGCGGCGTTACCAGCTTGCGGACCGGATCGGTGCCCATCGCGCGCATCGCGTCCACTTGCTCGGTCACGATCATCGATCCCAATTCGGACGCCATCCCCGAAGCGTTGCGCCCCGCCACCAGCAGCCCCGTAATCGACGGTCCCAATTCGCGGACCAGCGCAAGCGAAACCACGTCCGCCGTGAGCGCCGTCTGTCCAAACCTTTCAAATTGCGCGGCGGTTTGCAAAACCATGACCGCGCCGATAAAAAAGCCCGTCAACAACACGATCGGCAGCGATCCGACGCCGATAATGTCCATCTGGTCCAAGACATCGGAAACGTAGTAGGGAGGGCTAAATAATCTGGCGACCGACTGGGCCGACAGCAGCGAGTATTCCTGCACATGCATGACCCATCGCTTGGCTCCATCGGAAAGAGCCCCAGTCACTGAAAACGAATCGGGCTCAAGAAGTTTTGGGTCGGTCGTCGCCATCGTTCGCCGTCGGGTGTTCTCCGAGCGCGGGTGAGTTCCGAAACAGCGTACTGGTCGCCGCAAGGGACGTCAAGCATCGTCCATCAATCCGTGGACACAATTTGCTTCAAGTGGCGCGGGCTTCAGCCTGCGGGGGTTCGTCCTTGCAAGAACTAAACCCCGCAGGCTGAAGCCCGCGCTACTGCGACCTTTCATTACTTTACGCGCCGTGCAGGGTCCGTTAGAATGTCGAGCCTTCCATGTTTCGCTTCGTCACTGCGGGGGAATCGCACGGTCAGGCGCTGATCGCATGGATCAGCGGCGTGCCCGCGGGTGTGCCCATTGACTTTGAGTTCGTGCAGCGGGAATTGCACCGGCGGCAACTGGGCTACGGACGCGGCGGGCGCCAGAAAATTGAAAAAGATCGCGTCGAATTTCTGGCCGGAGTGCGGCACGGGCAAACCATCGGTGCGCCCATCGCTCTGCGCGTCGAAAATCGTGACTGGGCCAACTGGGAAAAAGCCCTCTCCGTTGAAAAGCTGCCTGACACTGAGAGCGCCGAGCGCCGGTTGACCGCGCCCCGCCCAGGCCATGCGGATCTGGCCGGGTCCATGAAATTCAATCTCCATGATGCGCGGTACATCCTGGAACGCGCGTCGGCGCGGGAGACCGCCGCGCGCGTCGCAGCGGGAACAATTGCCAAGCTGCTGCTTCGCCAATTTGAATGCGAAATACTGAGCCATGTGATCGCGGTCGGCAAGGCGCGCCTGCCACGCGCCGCGGCGTGGAGTGAGATCCAGGCGGTCTGCGAAAATTTGGATTCCCCCTTGCGCTGCATTGACGCCGAGACGGAAGCCCAAATGAAGAGTGAAGTGGACATCGTGCACCGCGCCGGAAACACGGTCGGAGGCATTTTCGAAGTGGTGGCGCACAACGTTGTCACCGGCCTCGGCTCTCACGCTCAGTGGGACGAAAAACTCGACGGGCGGCTGGCGCAGGCGGTGATGTCGATCCAGGCCGTGAAGGGTGTGGAAATCGGCGCGGGAATCGCGGCGGCCACTTCTTATGGGTCCGAAGTCATGGACGAAATCGAATACGACACGTCCGCCAAAAAATTTACGCGTCCGTCGAACCGCGCCGGAGGGCTCGAGGGAGGCATCACCAACGGCCAAGACGTAATCGTGCGCGGATACCTGAAGCCGATCTCCACGCTTCGGAGCCCGCTTGGCACGGTCGACATGGTGACAAAGCAGCCCATTTCCGCCGCGTACGAGCGCTCCGACGTGTGCGTCGTTCCTGCCGGCGGAATCGCCGGAGAGGCAATGGTTTCGATGGTCCTCGCACAAGCGATGATAGAAAAATTCGGCGGCGACTCACTCGCCGAGATGCGCCGCAATTTCGATGGGTACCTGCGGCAGTTGAAGGAATTTTGAAGCCACAGATAAACACAGATGAACACAGATCAGATAAAATCTATTTCTGAGAATAAGATCAGTCTTTATCAGTGTTTATCTGTGTGCATCTGTGGATTCAATGAATTGGGTGAAATGCTGAGATGATTTATCCGATTACAAAATATGGCGCGGCGGTGCTGGAGTCGCCGACCAAGCCTGTGGAAAAATTCGACGACGAGCTCGCCAAGCTTTGCGAGGACATGTTCGAGTCCATGTATGTGGCCCAAGGCGTCGGGCTCGCCGCAACGCAAATTGGGCGCTCGATGCGGCTCGCCGTGGTTGACGTGAGCGTCGGGAAAAATCCCGAGGCCAAGCTGGTGCTTGCGAATCCGGAAATCATTCACGTGGAGGGCGACCAGCGCGAAGAAGAAGGATGCCTCTCGCTGCCTGGATTCCGCGGAAATGTGTTGCGCCCGGCGTACGTGACCGTGCGCGCTCAAAATCTGAAGGGTGAATTCTTTGAAATGCGCGGCGAGGGGCTGCTCGCCCGCGCCTTTTGCCACGAGATCGACCATCTCGACGGCATCCTGTTTCTTCAGCACCTCAGCATGCTCAAGAGAGACTTGATCAAGCGCCGGATCCGCAAATTGCGGAAGACCGGCGAGTGGTAGTTCCCTTTCACCGCGATGGCTGCCCTGCGCATCGTTTTTTGTGGCACGCCGGAATTTGCAGTGCCCTCTCTCCGGCGGCTCGCGGAGCGTCCGGAATTTTCGGTGGGGGCCGTCATCACGCAGCCTGACCGTCCACGCGGCCGTGGCCAGCACGTCAGCAGTTCGCCGGTAAAAGAAGCAGCCCTCGAACTTGGATTGCACGTCTATCAACCCGAAACGATTAAGTCCGAATCCGCGCAGGAATTCTTGAAGCGCGTCGCGCCCGATGCTGTCGTCATCATCGCGTACGGACAGATCATTCCCGCGAGGATTTTAACAATTCCCCGTCTCGGATGGCTCAATTTGCACGCGTCCTTGCTGCCCCGTTACCGCGGCGCCGCGCCGATCCACTGGGCCATTGCGAACGGCGAAACCATCACCGGACTCACCACCATGCAAATCGACGCGGGAATGGATACCGGCCCAACGCTTTTGCGACGCGAGCTTGAGATCGGCCCAGACGAAACCGCGCCGGAGCTTGCCGCGCGCATGAGCGCTCTCGGCGCGGACCTTATCGCCGAGTCGCTTCTGCGATTCGATCGCGGTGAAATTTCACCGGTTCCGCAGGAAGAGAAAAGCGCCTCTTACGCGCCGATTCTAAAAAAGGAAGATGGGAGAATCGACTGGAATCTCCCCGCGCCACAGATTTACAACCGAATGCGCGGCTTCACCCCCTGGCCTGGCGCGTACACCACGTTTCGAGAGCAAACGTGCCAATTGTGGGGCCGCCCCGCAACACCCAGCACGGAGTGGGCCGACCTCGCAACCGGCGAAATTATCGACAAAAAGAAAGATCTTTATGTTACCTGCGGAGGAGAGACTGCCCTGCGAGTGGAAGCCGTACAAATCGAAGGGCGCAAGAAAATCTCCGCACGCCAATTTGCGAACGGCGCGCGCCTGGATGCTGACGACGGGTTTGACTAAATTTGAATCGAATTCACTTCAGTTCCCGAGCCCGTTTGCGGCCATCCATCAGCGCTTTCAATACTCCCGAGCCCTTCAAGGACCGGTGGAGATTCCCGATGTGACTGGGCGTGATCGCCTTCAGCACGATTGCGTCTCCCTCCTGAAACACAAGTGCGCGCGTCCCCTTTTTGATATCCAACTCCTTCCTCAGTCGCCACGGGACTACAACCTGACCTTTACCTGTGAAGTGAAGAATATATGTCATAGTAGTAGTCTTCATAATCTAATCTTAGCAATGACGCAACCGATCATCCGCCTTTATTGATGCGCAGGAAATAACAACATTACGTCCCTGCAGGTAGTGGGCCAGTTTCCGATAAGACCGTTTGTGCCTATCCGGTTGACTCCACAGGCCCCAAGGGATAGTGTCGGGTGCGATGCGCCCGGAGTATCCTCGGTCATTGCACGAGTTTAGAAGGCTCTTTAACGATGAGGCCGCCTGTCGCCAGTACCTTGCGCGGAGCCGATGGCCCGAGGGCTTCCAGTGTCCACGGTGCCAGCAGGGCGAGGCCCTCGAACTACCAACCCGTCTCTTGTGGCGGTGTCGAGCGTGCAGGCACGACACCTCGGTCACGGCGGGGACCGTGCTCCACCGAACCAGAGTCCCGCTGACACAGTGGTTCTGGGCCGCCTACCTGGTCTCGACTCAGACCCCGGGCTTCTCAGCGCTCCAACTCCAGCGGCAGTTGGGACTCCGCCGATACGAGACGGCCTGGGCCATGCTGCAGAAGCTTCGTCGCGCCATGGTGCACCCGGATCGGGAGCCTCTCAAGGACAAGGTCGAGGTGGATGAGACCTACATCGGCGGGCGAGAAGTGGGCCTACGTGGGGGGCGCCACGTCCTTGACAAGGCGATCGTTGTGGGCGCGGTAGAGGTCAGGGGCGAAGCTTCCGGAAGGGTACGCCTCCAAGTGGTTCCCGACGTCTCGGCCCGGTCTCTGACCGGCTTCGTGAGAACGAACGTGGCTGCGGGAGCGATTGTAGTCACTGACGGCTGGGGAGGCTACGACCCCCTCCCGAAGCTGGGGTACCGGCACCGACCGCACACGCAGGGCGACCGTCGAAGGTCGACCCAGATTCTGCCGCGCATCCATCGTGTCTTTGGGAACCTCAAGACCTGGCTTCGTGGCACCCATCACGGCGTCGGCCACGCCCATCTTCAAGCCTACCTGGACGAGTTCGTTTTTCGGTTTAATCGCAGGCGAACACCGATGGCCGCCTTCCAGACGCTTCTCGGACTGGGTAGCCAGCAGCAACCCACCACATACAATCAGTTGTACCGAGTGGAGCTAAACGGATAGGCACGAGACCGTTTATTCAGGACTTGGGCTGAATAAGCGCCAATCTCGCTCGAATCGCTGAAAGGTCAGAAGCGTCCTCCGTGCGTTCGAACGGATACATTTAAATTGCATAAAACTATCCCGGTCTGTCTGTAATTGTGCACACTACCTGCATGCCGCTCATGCGGAATTAATCTAAGCCGCGTATTTGTGTCACCTTTCTAGAGGCTGGCAACGGAATCTGGCATGCACCCAATCATAGGCCTACTGTGCTGAGAAAGCAGGAAGGAATTGTTCGCCACAGCCTGCCTGCGGACTTCTGATTCGCTCTAGGAGTGAAAAATGGGGTACACATGCCCATCCTGCGGGGGAACCGGGTTATGCCCTCAGTGCTATGGCAAAGGGCGATTGTATCTCGGAAAATGCACACTATGTTCAGGTAAGGGAAGGTGTCCAGTGTGCCGCCCGATTTCGACGGGAGAGGAACTTCGGAACTCTTTATCTCCCACGATCAATGAACATCCCTTACCAGAACCGGTGGTTCCAAAGAAACAGATTTGCCCCCAATGTGGACAAGCCTTCGACGGCGATCAGTGCTGGACCTGTGTCAGTCGCGAGGCTGACATTGACGAAACCTTTTCCCTCTGTCTCCCGGTCGCAATTAGCGGAATTACTGTCGGGAATATACTTGCTATCAGCCTCTATCCTCCGCTCGGGCCGAATTCTCCGATAGTTTACGTAATCCCGGCCGTGTCTTTCTTAGTCGCGGTCGGATTAGCAATTGTCCTTGGGGACCGAAAAACGCGGTATGCCACACTCGTTAGATTATTAATTGTCTTTGTGACAGGCACCTGTCTTATACCCGCAGGGTACTTCTTCCTGAACGGAATTCTCGATGGGAGTCCGGCTATGGAGGTCCCGTCGCGTGTGATCAGCAAGCAGATAAGCCAGGGAAGATATGGTGGCCCCGATCTCTTCGTAAGCCTTTCGTGGAACCAGCGGGCCATTGAAGCAACCTTCAGGGTCGACCGCAAAACATATTCCGAAGTGGAACCGGGCGATTCGGTGCGCGTCATAGTTCACCCCGGTGCATTCTCGACACCGTGGTATGGCGAAGGCATTCAGTCGACTGGTCACAACGCAATCGATTTAGGACAAAACCGCCAATGAGCCAGGTTATCGGAATGAGCTAATTTCGACCGGGTGTTCCCAGTCCTTCCATGAGAAGGCCGGTTAGTGTCAAGTCGGTTTTGTAGTTGCCTTTGATTGTCGAGTGGTCTTCCTAAGAACCGGGCCGCCCCTGTCGCCATCCTTCCATCCGCACTCTTTGGTGAGCGATATTCGCTCGGTGCAAGTTGGGTGTTCTCGTTTCAGTAGGTGCTGCTACCTGTGAATCGACCTCTCGTCCCACCGATTCGGTGAGAGTCGGGCCCCAGGACTTAGTCGCAGTCACCTGGACTCGGCGGTTGAGCTTGGCTCCTCGGATCGCAACTCTCTAGGCCACTTCCCGCATCGCTTTCTGGCTATTGCGCAGTGGTTCGTACACCTCTCCACCTACCCACAACCGATGCAGCAGTACCGCCAGCTTTCGAGCCACGGCCACCACCGCTCGCTTCTTGGCATTTTTCCCTCCTCGCTCCGCAAGCTTTAGTCCCCATCTCCGCAGATCACTGTCTTCTCCAAACGGTCCCAGAATGTAGTGCGCTCCCTGCACCATCATCGTCCGCAGATAGCGGTCTCCTTCTTTGCTGATGCCCTTCTGTGGTTCACTCTCCCCAGAGTTCCTGCGGCCAGGTCGTAACCCGAGAAAACAGCCGACCTCGCGACTCTTCGGAAACCGATACGGGTCCTCGATCGTCAGCACATACGTCAGTGCGATCTGGGTTCCCACGCCCTTCACCTGCTTCAGCAAGGACACTTCCGGGTAAACTTCCTTGGCGATTTTCTCCATCCGTTCATCGTATTCCTTGATGTGCTCGTTCAGCGATTCGATTTCTTTAAACAGCGGCACCAGAACCTCGCGCAACTCCGCGCTCAATCCCTCGGCCAGCTTCTCGCTCACCTGATACGTGCCGCACTTGGGCAGTCGTTGGCCATAAGACTTCACCAACCCGCGTGCTGCGTTCACCAAGGCTGTTCGAGCACTCACTAGTTCAGCCCGCGCTCGGATCACCGTCAGGTGCAGTTGCGCTTTGGCACTGCGATGCCGCACGGGCCCCAACAACTCGGGATCCACTCGCGCCAGTCGTGCCAGGGTCCGAGCATCGTGCCGATCATCTTTCCGACTGCTCTTGGTGATCCATTGCACCTTTTGTGCGTGCGCCACGATCACTTCGTGTCCCAACTCGGTGAGCAGCCGACTTATCCAGGGAGAATGTGTTCCGGTCTCCAGTGCGATGAGACATCGCGGTATCTTTCCAAAGGTCTGCTTCATCGCTTCCGGTGTCGTCGGCAGTGTTTGTTCCAAAATGATTTGGCCTGCTTCATCCATGACGCAGTAGAACGACCAACGATCTCCCAGATCCAGGCCGATCGTCAGCTTTCGCCCCTTGAAAATTTCGTTCTTTAATGCCTGCACAGTGCTAGTCTTCTTCATAAGCCGGTCTCCTTTCCGTTGCGCTTCGAGCGCGTCGACGATTGGGAGCATATCGCATCCCGCCGGAGACCGGCCTTCTCATCCCATCTGTGAATTCGTGCTTATCGGAAACTGTCCTACTGCCCTCGTACATCATCGTTTCCCTTCCTCGGCATAGTGTGGTTCCATGTTTGCTCATGCCGATTTCGCAAGCACGAACGATAGCATTCGATGTTCTTCTGCGCGTCGCGAAACAAAACGCGTACGCGGATGACGTGCTGCGCGCCGAGCTGGTCGAGACGGTGAAGAGCGAGGATGCTGGCTTGGCTACCGAACTCGCGCTGGGCGTATTGCGCTGGCAGAGACTTCTGGATTTCGTCATCGACCGCTATTTGCAGAAACCGGCGAACACGGCTGACGTTGAGGTTCGGATCGCGCTCCGGTTGGGCGTCTACCAACTTCTTTTTCTCGACCGCGTCCCGGCGCGCGCCACCGTCCACGAATCGGTGGAGCTGGTGAAGCGGGCAAGAAAACGTTCCGCGGCAACTCTGGTGAATGCAATCCTGCGCAAGGCCGCCACGGAACCATTCTCCGGACACTCACCAGCCGAAGCCGTCGCACCACTTCTTCCCGCCGATCGCCCACTTGCAGACCGGCTTGGGATTCAACATTCGCATCCGACTTGGATTGTTGAGCGCTGGCTTCGAAACTATGGAGAAGAGTGGACGCGCGGCCTGCTGCAAGCAAACAATCGCGTGCCCATTCTTTCAGGATATCTGCTCGACCCGCAACGGCGCGAAGATTCGAACATGTCGCTTCAACGGGCAGGCTGCCGTATTCAGCCGGGACGATTGCTGCGTGACGCCCTGGTTCTGGAAGGCGGAAACCCTGCTGCTAGCGAAGCAGTCCGGCAAGGCTGGGTAGCGATCCAGGATGAGGCTTCCCAGGCCGTAGCGGGCCTTGTGGCGGCCGATCCCGGCAATTCTGTACTCGACCTCTGCGCGGCGCCCGGCGGCAAGACCATGCTCCTGGCGCGCGCGGCAGGAGCGCAGGGCCATGTCGTCGCCGCGGATCTCCACGCGAATCGCGTGCGCGCCATGCGGGAGCGATTCGAACTCGCCGACGTTCGAAACGTGGAGACTGTGGTCCTGGACGGATCGCAGCCGCTTCCGTTCGAACGCGCGTTCGATCGCATTCTGGTGGACGTTCCCTGCTCCGGCACAGGCACGCTCGCCCGCCACCCGGAAATTCGCTGGAAGCTCCGCGCCGAAGACTTGAAGGATTTGCACGACCGCCAGGCACTCCTGCTCCGAAATGCTCTCCCGCATTTGGCGCTGGACGGGCGGCTGGTGTATTCCACGTGCTCGCTCGAGCCGGAGGAGAACGAGTTCGTCGTCCGCGAAGTACTGGATGCGTTTGGAGACGACTTCCGAGTCGCCGATCCGCGGGGCGCCATCGAAAGTTTCTTGCGGAAATCTGTGCGCGTGGAAAGCGTTGCTTGCGCGGACGGCTTCTTTCGGACTTTTCCTCCCGAGCATGGGACGGATGGATTTTTTGCCGCCGTGATCGAAAGGCAAAAACCGAAGGCTTAACACAGAGGTCACAGAGAAAACCGGAGAATCTCTTGCGCCCTTGAAATTTCCATTAGTTTCTCCTCTTACTCTCCGTGTCCTCTGTGTTCTCTGCGGTGAAATGCTTTTTCTTGCGTCTCGCTGGAAGGCGCGGACCGCGCGTGCTAAATTGGAAGCGGTGAATCGATGAGTCTTCGCGAGCGCATCGAATGGGTTTTTCGCATGGGGCTGCTGGTCTTCATCCTGGCAGCGGCGGCGTTCCTGAGCGCCGTGACGGCGATGCGTTTCGCTATTCAGGGCCGCGAAGTGACCATGCCCAATCTTGTGGGCAAGAGCTCACTCGATGCGCAAGCCATTCTGCAAGGGCGGGGACTACAATTAAAAGTGGTCGACCGGATCTATAGCAACCTGCCGGCAAATGCCGTCGCGCGGCAAAGCCCTCCGGAAGGCGAGCGAATGAAGGTCGCGCAAAACGCGCATGTCGTCCTCAGCCTGGGCCCGCAAAATGTCACCACACCCTCGCTGGTGGGAGAATCTCTCCGCGTTGCCCGCATCCAGTTGCCGCAAGTGGGACTACAACTTGGCGAAGTGACAGCGTTCGCGGCTCCGTCCGCCCTGTCCGACACCGTTTTGCAGCAGACCCCGCTCCCCGGAATTAAGGCGGCCAGTCCTCGGGTCGATTTGCTCGTCGCGCAGGCGGATTCGCCTGCCGCGTACGTGATGCCGTGGCTTGTGGGCATGTCCCTGCCGGAAGCGGATCGCCTGCTCACCTCAGCCGGGGTCAAGCTGGCAAAGACCACGTACGCCTCTTCTCCGGAGTGGCCCAAGGGTGCGATCACGGAGCAAACGCCCGGACCGGGCTCCAAAATAACGAGCGAATCCGTCATCGAGATGGTTGTGGCGCAGTAGGGATCTCGGAACTTGGCCAGCATAATTTTTCCTTGTAGAGCGCACGGTGCAAGCAAAAGCGCCAATCTGCTAAGATGTCCCCGGAGAAATCGTGAATTATCCCGTTGAAATCGCCCCGTCCATCCTCGCCGCGGACTTCTCCTGCCTGGGAGACGGCATCCGCGCGGTGGAACGCGGCGGCGCAGCGATGCTCCATGTGGATGTAATGGACGGGCATTTCGTGCCCAACATCTCCATCGGCGTCCCCGTCGTGACTTCCTTGCGCAAGGCAACCCGGCTACCCCTGGACGTGCATCTGATGATCGAGAATCCGGAGCTGTACATCCAGGCATTTGCGGAAGCGGGGGCCGACATGATTTCCGTCCACGAGGAAGCGACACCGCACCTGGACCGGGCGCTTTCAATGATTCGAGAGCACGGATGCCAGCCGGGGGCCGTGATAAATCCGGCGACACCGGTGTCGGCGCTTTCGGAAATCTTCGGGAAAGTCGATCATGTTCTGGTGATGTCGGTAAATCCGGGATTCGGCGGGCAGAAGTTTATTCCCGGGGCGCTTGGAAAGATTCGCGAGCTAAAACGAATTCGAGAGGGCTATAATCATGCCTTCCGGATCGAAGTAGACGGGGGAGTCAGTCCGGAAAACGTGGCAGATCTGGTACGAGCGGGAGCCGAAATTCTAGTTGCCGGAACCTCCATTTTCCATACCCCCGATGCAGCCGAAGCCGTCCGCGCGATGAAGCAAGCGGCCGACGGAGCGCTGGCACAGAGAGTTTGAAGCATAGGCGGGGTCCGCCGCGGCGGAATGCTTGCCGGAATTCGGGTGCGGGCTAAACTTTTACGCTGAACGCTTAGTGAAGCGTGGAGCCCGCCAGATTAAAGGATTAAAGTTGAAACAAGGCCGAATCATATGTTTCTTGGCACTCGGGACGACACTTCTTGCCGGGTGTCTGGGGAAGAAAAATACGGCTCCCGTCGCCGGAACCTCGGTCGAGCCCGATAAGGTTCTCTACACGAAGGCCACGTCCGACATCAAGCGCGGCCGATATACCACCGGGCGCTTGGCCTTGGAAACCCTCATCAACACCTATCCAGACAGCGAATACCTGGCCAAGGCAAAGCTGGCGATCGCGAATTCGTACTACAAAGAGGGGGGAACCGCGGGGCTCAAGCAATCCATCGTCGAATGCAAGGATTTCATTACCTTCTTCCCTTTCCTAGATGAGGCGGCGGATTGCCAGCTGCAAATTGCGATGGCCCACTACCGCCAGATGGAAAAGCCGGACCGCGACCATGCCGAGGCCGTGCAGGCGGAAGCCGAATTCCAAACCTTCCTGGAAAAATATCCCAGCAGCCCTCTCCTTCCCCAGGCCGAGCAACACCTGCGCGACGTCCAGGAAGTTTTAGCGGAAGGCAATTTCAGAGTTGCCAGTTTCTATTACATCCGCGGCGCCTACAGAGCCTCGGGCGCTCGCCTCATTGAATTGACGAATCGCTATCCCCTCTACAGCCAAGCGGATCAAGCCAACTGGATGCTTGGGCAAATCTATGAAAAGGGCGAGCACAACGAAATTGCCGCCAAGTATTACAGCCGGATCGTGAAGGATTACCCGCTCTCTTCTCTCGCGGGCGACGCCAAGAATAAGCTCGTCAAATTTGGCGTCCCGGTTCCGCCCCCTGATCCCACAGCCGTCGCACGAATGCAAAAGGAACAGTCGGCCGACCGTCCGGGCAGGATAAAGCGAACGGTGACTTTTCTGAAGTCCAGCCCGGATGTCTCAACGGCCGCTCGCAGCGGCCCTCCGACCATGACGCCCGCAAGCGAATCCGGGGATGAGACCATCGGCTTTGGATTGCAGCCAAACGCCAACGCGGCCACAACCTCCAGCGTCGGAAATACGGCGACGGTGGAAACTGTAACTCCGGGAAGTCCGAATGCCCTGCCTGATACGCCGGCAACTACTCCTGCACCAGATGCGGCACCGGCGGCCTCGGACGCGGCGGCTCCGGCGGCGACGGACACAACGCAACCTGCTAGCGCGGCGTCTCCCGCACCCCCCGCCGATACGAGCCAGGAATCTACCAGCAAGAAAAAGAGTGGCCTCCGGAAACTCATCCCGTTCTAGCACGCAAGCATTGATTAGACCGGAAGTCCCCCTTGTTCCGAATACTGGTCATCAGGTCAACTAGTTCATTCAGACACATGCCCGTCCGGTCTTTATTGACTCACTTGGACCATAGTGTTACGAATGGACTGGGGAATATTGCGCCCCCGCGCAATAGGGGATATTCGCGCCCACGGTAATCGGGAGGACGGCACGTGGCAAAGATTCTGGTAGCCGACGATAACAGCAACGTCCAGAAGACGGTAGCCCTTGCCTTGGCCGACCTGGGTGTCGAAGTAGTTGCGGTAAACAACGGCGAAGCAGCCGTAAGGAAACTTGCCGATATCTCGCCCGACCTCGTCCTCGCCGACATTTTCATGCCCGTGCGAAATGGGTATGAGGTCTGCGAATATGTGAAAAAAGATTCTCGTTTCGCGAATGTGCCGGTCGTTCTGCTGGTGGGCGCCTTCGACCCTCTGGACGAGCAGGAAGCGCAGCGCGTCGGGGCGGACGGAATCCTGAAAAAGCCATTTGTTCCGCCAGACCCGCTGATTGCGATGGTGAAAACACTGCTGGATCGCACCCTTGGCGACCGGCTCGTGACCGTGGCGGCTTCCAAGCCCGTGGTTTCCATGCAAAGCAAGGCTGGCGGAGTCGCAACTGCGGAGGAACATCCCCCTGCCCCGGAAATATCGGAAGAATTGCCCTTGGAAGAATTTCGGCCGCCTGTGGACCGTCTTTCCTTCGGCGAGGGCGACGCCCCCATCGCGTTTGGGGAGCTTTTGGAGACTCCCACTCAGGAATCCGCACCGTCGGGGACAGGAGAGATCGAACCCGTTGGCGACGACCAAATCCTGACGAGTTCCCGCGATTCGTCCCTGGGAGACCCGGTTTTTTGGAGAACGGAAGAGCCCAAACCCGAGACCGATGAGGAAAATTCGGAATCGGAGAATGAAGCGGATGAATCCTCTGAACCTCCCATGCAGGCCTGGACGCCGGATGAGGAAGCCAAGTCCCGCACGGATTCCGACTTTTTGCAGCCGCTAGAGCCGGAGCCGTTCGAACTGGTACGCGAAGAACAGGATGCGTCGGGGCAGACTTCCACAGTTGTGGAATCGACGCCCTTAATCGCCCACGATGCGGCCTCGCAGGCTTCTCTGACTGTGGAACCCGGAAAGCCTGAAGATCTCGCCGCCAATCCGATCGAGTGGATGGCCTCCGCCCCTCCTCCGCCCGCCGAGGAAATCCCCGAGGCGGCCGCGGATTGGAGCGCGGAAGCTACAGAGGCCTCAGATAGCGATCAGGCCGGCGTGCTTGAAACGAGCAATTTTAAAGCGGGCCCGACGCCGGTTGCGCCGTCTTCGATTTCTACTCGAACGCCGGAGCCGCCGCCCCCTCCAACGCCCGCGCAGACGACCGCGAAACCCATTGCGCAGAGCGCCGAGGATACCGCGCACTCGATTCCCAAGGACGACTGGGCCGACCTGGCATCCGACCTTCAGGCCAAGATAACCGAACCTGTCGCGGAAAAAGCCAAGGCGTCGCCGATTCCTGTCGAGCAGCATCCGTTGGCAGCCGTCACAAGCGCCGAACCCGCGCCTTCGAATTCTGTACCTCCTGTTTCGAAGACGTTGAAGCAAAGCGCGGAAGATACGGCTCGTTCGATTCTCAAACAGGATTGGGCGGATTTGACTGCGGGCCAGCAGCCCAAGCCCGTCGAGCCCTTTGCGGAGAAATCCAAGCCCGCGACGCCACCTGTCGCACCGGCCCCCGCCGTGCCCGCCGCAAACACCCAACCGGCACCTGTTTCTATTGCACAGCCTCCCGCGGCAGCCGCGGCAAATGCCGACCCCGCGTCGGCAAACTCCGCGCTGCCTGGTTCGCCGGATCCGGCCCTGGTCGAGGCCGTCGTCCAGCGCGTATTGGAGAAGATGCGGCCGCAAGTAGTGGATATCATCACCAAGGAATTTTTGCGGCCCGTCGTTCAGGCACTCGTCCATCGCGAAGTCACGAAACGCTAGAAGCTTCCTCCCTCCGCCGTTCCTTTTGAAATTCCAATGGATAGCGCGTCCCTGCGCCACAAGCACATTTGACCGTCCGCGCGAGCGTCCGTATAGTAATCGTCTTAACCACAGGGCTGGAGAACATGCCGAGAGAGATTCCCAAGGCTTACGAGCCGCAACTGATCGAGCAACGGTGGGCGAAGAAATGGGCGGAGGAAAACCTGTTTCGCGCCGACGTGAACGCGCCCGGCCCGGTGTTTTCCATCGTCATCCCGCCGCCGAACGTGACCGGATCGCTGCACATCGGCCACATGCTCGACCACACCGAGATCGATATCCTGACGCGCTGGCGGCGGATGCAGGGCTACAACACGCTCTACCTGCCCGGAACCGACCATGCGGGGATTTCGACGCAGCGCGTTGTGGTGCGCCAGCTTGCCGCGCAAGGCATCAATTACCGCGACCTGGGCCGCGAAGCGTTTGAACGAAAAGTCTGGGAATGGAAGGCCGAATCCGGCGGGACGATCACGCGGCAAATGGTTCAGCTCGGCGAGAGCTGCGACTGGACGCGCGAGCGCTTCACGCTTTCGCCGGAACTCTCGCGCGCCGTCACCGAAGTCTTCGTGCGCCTTTACGAGGATGGCCTGATCTATCGCGGGCACTACATCGTGAACTGGTGCCCGCAATGCCGCACCGCGATCAGCGATCTCGAAACCGTACACGAAGAGCGGCAGGGCCACCTGTGGCACATCCGCTATCCGATCGTGGGGACGAAGGAATACGTCGTCGTGGCCACCACGCGGCCCGAAACGATGCTGGGAGACACGGCTGTGGCCGTTCATCCGAGCGACCCGCGCTACCAGCATTTGATCGGGAAAATGGTTTTGCTGCCGCTGATGAACCGTGAAATTCCCATCGTCGATGATTTTGTCGTGGACCGCGACTTTGGCACGGGCGCGGTGAAAGTCACCCCGGCGCACGATCCCAATGATTTTGAAATTGGGCGCCGGCACAACCTGCCCGAAATTGATGTGATGACCGACGACGCGAAAATGAGCGCCGCAGCGGGAAAATATGCCGGTCTCGACCGGTTTGAGGCACGGAAACGCGTGGTTGCGGATCTCGACGCGGCGGGGCTGCTCGAAAAAGTCGCTGACCACACCCATGCCGTCGGAACGTGCGACCGGTGCGGAACGATTATCGAGCCGCGCGCTTCGACGCAGTGGTTTGTGAAAATGAAGCCGCTGGCCGAGCCCGCGATCGCGGCCGTGGAACGCGGCGACGTTCGAGCTCATGCCCGACAATCGCCGCACCGAATATTTTGAATGGATGCGCAACATTCGCGACTGGTGTATCTCGCGCCAGCTTTGGTGGGGACATCGGATTCCCGCGTGGCATTGCGGTGATTGCAAGGAAATCATCGTCGCGCGCGAGGCTCCGTCCAAATGCGCGAAGTGCGGTTCGGGCAAATTGACGCAGGACCCTGATGTGCTGGAAACGTGGTTTAGTTCGGCATTGTGGCCGTTTTCTACCATGGGTTGGCCGGACGATACGCCCGACTACCGGAAATATTATCCAACGAGTTTGCTGGTCACCGCTTACGACATTCTTTTCTTCTGGGTCGCGCGGATGATCATGATGGGCTTGAAATTTACCGGACAGGTTCCCTTCAAGCAGGTCTGGATGCACTCGATCGTGCGCAATGCCGAAGGCCAGAAGATGTCGAAGTCGAAGGGCACCGGGATCGATCCCGTCGAGATGAACGAGAAATTCGGGACCGACGCGATGCGTTTTACTCTGGCGAGCATGGCCGCGCCCGGCACCGACATCGTTCTGACCGAGGATCGAATTCTCAGCTACCGGGCCTTTGCCAACAAGATCTGGAACGCGGCGCGATTCGTGTTCATGAATCTGGACAAGTACGAAGCGGCGGGCGGCGAAACTTTGGAGGCGCTGGCATCCCCTAGCGTTCGCGCATCCGCTCCTTATGCCGCCGGCGACGACGTGGCGCTCATCGACCGTTGGATTTTCTCGCGGCTAGCGCGCGCGACCGCGCAGGTGAATGATGCCCTCGAGCATTTCCGTTTTCATGAGGCGGCCCATGTCGTCTATCACTTCTTCTGGGGCGACTTCTGCGACTGGTACATCGAATGGGTGAAGCCGGAATTGCTTTCGCCCGACCGGACGAAATCGGCGGCCACCTGGAAGAATTTGTTCGCGGCATTCGAGAGTGCCCTGCGGCTGCTCCATCCGTTCATGCCGTTTATCACCGAAGAATTGTGGCACCAGTTGCCGCAGCGCCCCGGCGCGCGTTCGATTGCCCTCGACTGCTTTCCGGAGCCGCACGCCGAACGGATCGACGCTGCATCCGAAGAACAGGTCGCTTTGTTGCAGGAAATTATTTCTTCGGCGCGGAACATTCGCGCGGAAATGAAGCTCGACCAAAAGGCCAAGCTGCCCGCTCAACTAGGCCCGGCGAACGCTCCTGTCCAGTGCACCGTGGAACGCAGCCTCGATACCATCTTGCGGCTTGCCAACCTTTCTTCCCTTTCCTTTTCCAAGCCGCCGTTCGATTCGACGAAGGGGGTTGTGCGATCCAACAAGGATTTCGAGCTGTTCATCGCCTTCGATGCCGCGATTGACGTGCCGGCTGAAGTCGCGCGCCTGCGGAAGGAGATCGACCGCCTCACAAAGGATATTGCGTCGAAACAATCGCGCCTAGAAGATCAGACATTTCGCAGCCGCGCGCCCGAGAATATCGTGAAAGGTCTCGAAGCGACGCTCGCCGAGCGTCGCACGGAGCTTGAGAAGTTGAAAGAACGACTCGCGCAGCTTGAAAAGAATCTTTGATTCCGGCGCTGAAAGCGCCGACGTGCGCTAGCCCAGGGCAACGCCCTGGGTTTGGGAATCGATAGATGTGGCGCCCTGAAAGGGCGCAGAGATCCCCCGCCCTTTCAGGGCGGAACACGTATCTCGGGTGCGTCCCCCGGGGCGTTGCCCCGGGCTGTCTACCTCCGCGCCGTTGGCGCGTCAACGCGGTTGATGTCTCGAAAAAAGAAGTTGCTACGAAGTGATTGAGCCGGATATGAGCCAGAATTCATTTCAAATGGAATCATCTGGATATCTCCTAAACCAAATCTGAACTTACTATGGCGCACAACACTTTTCCGGGCACGACCGACCGCCGCATCGACGCGCTGCTCGCGTTGCTCGCCGACAATACGATGATCGTGATCAGCGGCGCGAAAATTGCCCGCGAAATCGGCGTGACACGCGGCACCGTGTGGAATTGGATCGAGAAGCTGCGCGCCCTTGGTGTCCGCGTAAAGGGCCATACGGGCACCGGCTATCAGATCGAAAAGGTGCCTGACATTCTCGCGCCTAAGTTGCTGCACAGGCGGCTGCATACGGGGCCGATTGGGAAGCGCATCTTCCATTTTTTCAAAGTCGACTCGACTAACTCCGTCGCCATGACGCTGGGGGAGCGCGGGGAACCGCACGGGACGGTCGTGATCGCCGAGGAGCAGACGGCGGGGCGAGGGCGCGCCGGGCACAGTTGGCACTCGGAAAAGACAAACGGCATCTACATGACTGTTTTGCTGCGCCCGCCGATCCCGCCGCAGCGAGCCCCTCTCATCACGCTGGCTGCCGGCCTCGCCGTGCGCGAAGCCATCCTGGAGCAAACCGGCCTTGCGCCCGACCTGCGCTGGCCGAACGATCTCTTGTTCGGCCGCAAGAAATTCTGCGGCATCTTGACGGAAATGAACGCGGAGCAGGATCAAATTCATTTCGTGGCCGTGGGCATCGGAATCAATGTGAATCACGAGCGGATTCCGGAGGAACTATCGAAGATCGCCACGTCGCTGCGTATTGAAACCAAGCACGCGCAATCCCGCGTGGAAATCGTCGCGCGGTTGCTGCGGCACCTCGACTCCTACTACAATCGCTTCGTGACGGAAGGGCCGGAAGCGATCGTGGCGCGGTTTTCCGAAGTTTCAAGCTATGCTCGGGGAAAGCGCGTGCGGATCGAAACGGCATCCGAAACTTACACCGGCACGACCGAAGGGCTCGAACCCGAAGGGCTTCTGCGCGTGCGGCGCGACGACGGACAAATCTTGCCGGTGATTGCGGGGACTCTTTCCGAGGCGGATTGATGCTGCTGACTCTGGATGTCGGAAACACGAACACGGTCCTCGGATTTTTCCGCGGCGCGGAGCTCGTGGCGCATTGGCGGCTCACGACGGCGCGCGACCAGACAGTCGATGAGTACGGCATCCTCACGAGAGAGCTTTTTACTTTGGCGGGGATCGATCCGTCGTCGGTCAGCGGCGTGATCATCAGCTCGGTCGTGCCGCCGCTCAATTCCACGCTCGAGGAAATGTCCGAGCGGTATTTCCGCGTGAAGGCCCTGTTCATCGAGCCGGGAGTGAAAACCGGGATGCCCGTTCTGTACGACAACCCGCAGGAAGTGGGAGCGGACCGGATCGTCAACGCGGTCGCGGCGTTTGCGAAATACGGAGGGCCGTGCATTGTCGTGGATTTTGGCACGGCCATAAATTTTGACGTGGTCTCCGCTCGTGGCGAGTACATGGGCGGAGTGCTTGCTCCCGGCATCGGCATCTCGGCCGAAGCGCTTTTCTCGCGCGCGGCACGCTTGTTCCGCGTCGAGATCAAGGACCCCGGAAAAATTATCGGCACGAACACGATGCAGTCGCTGCAGTCCGGCCTCTACTACGGATACGCGGACATGGTGGACGGAATCGTCACGCGCATCAAGGGAGCGCTCGGTGAATCGGCGCGCGTGATTGCGACCGGAGGGCAGGCGCCTCTGATCGCGCGCGCTTCGCGGCATATCGAAATCATCGACGAATTTCTGACGCTCGAGGGCCTTCGCATCGTGTGGGAGCGGAACCAGACGGCGAAGCGCTCCTCCGCGCGCGGCGCCGAAAAAACGCCCATTCCTCTTTCCGCCGCGAAAGAAAGAAAACGCCAATCTTGAATTCCCACGAAGCGATGGCCGGGCTGAACTACTTCAATTATTTCACCGAAATCGAGGAATATTTCTGGCAGAAGCGCGGCGCGCATCTTCTGGTTTCCCCGCTGGACTGGGCCATTGTGGAAACGTGGCAGAAAGCGGGCATTCCGCTGTCCGCCGTCTTGAAAGGCATCGACCGAGCATTTGAAAGCTATGGGCGATCGCGCCGCGCTGCTGGCGGCCGTCAATTGAAGAGCCTGTCCTATTGCGTCGATGCGGTGCTCGATGCCGCGGAAGAAGAAAAGGAAACCGCGGCGGGGACGGGCCCCGTCGCGACAACTGGAATAAAAACAGAAGAAACATTTTCGCGCGAAGCACTGCGGACATTTTTCAACAAAAATGTCGAACGTCTTTCGGCGGCAGGCGCGACCGTGCGCGCGGCGCAGCCGGACCTTGCTTCGCGCGTGGAAGAAGCGCGCGCGCGCCTTGCGGACTTGTCGCCTCTCGTGGAATCCCCAAGCGCGCTGGACCTGGAAGACTTGGAGCGGCGGCTGACCGTCGTGGAAGAAAAACTCACCGCCGCGCTGACTTCCGGCGCGCCGGAAGAATTTCTTCTCGAGATCCGCCGCGAAATGGACAAGCAACTCGCGCCCCACCGCCGAAAAATGAGTTCCGCGCAACTTTCGCAGCTCGAGCGGCAATACATGCAGAAACGGCTCTGGGAGCGCTATAATCTTCCTCGCCTGAGTTTGTTCTACCTGACCTGAGGCCCCCGGCCGAGGATCACACCCCCCGCATCGGAAAGCGACCCGGATGGAAGTACGAATCGAAAAACTTGTGTATGGCGGCGACGGCCTGGCGCACCACGACGGCCACACCGTGTTTGTCCCGCTGGTCCTTCCGGGAGAGCTCGTTCAGATTGATTCTTCCGCAAGGAAGAAGAAATTCATTCGCGGGCGTTTGGAACGCGTTGTGGAACCTTCCGCGGATCGCGTGCCTGCTCCGTGCCCGCACTATGGACGCTGCGGCGGCTGCCAGTACCAGCACATGCCGTATGAATCGCAGTTGCGGTACAAGGCGGAGATTCTTCGCGAGACGCTCGGGCGCATCGGGCGCATCCAGTGGGCAGGCGCGATCGAGACACAAGCTTCACCGCCGTTCGGATATCGCAATCGAGCGCAATGGAAACTCCGCGCAAAGCAGGGAGGCTCGGCGGGCAGCGCGGGGATTGGCTATTTCGAGATGGGGAGCACGAAGCTTTGCGCTGTCACGGAATGCACGATTCTTTCTCCCCGGCTCGCCGACACATTTTCCCGGCTGCGTGAGCTGGTCTCGCAGGGCAAAGTTCTCCCGGCTATCGATGAAATCGAAGCGTTTGCCGATTCGAGTGACGAAAAGATTCTTCTGAATCTTTCCGCCGAAAGTCTCTCCGATTCTCCCGAATCTATCGCGGCGGCGCTTCGCGAATCCGTGCCCAATGTGGAATCGATTCTGATCCAGGACCGGCGCGCCGATACATTTCAGCTGGCCGGCCCGGGATATTTGACTTATGCCGCGGGTGGCGCGCCCTATCGCGTGGGGCATCTCTCGTTTTTTCAGGTCAATCGCTTTCTGATAGAAGCGCTGGTCGATGCCGTGATCGGAACGGTTCGCGGGCGCCTCGCGCTTGATTTATTTGCGGGCGTGGGATTGTTTACCGTGGCTCTGACCAAACAGTTCGAGCGCGTGATCGGTGTGGAATCGAACCTTGCCGCGGCAAAAGATCTCGAGACCAATTTGAAACAGAGCGGAGGCGCGTCGCCCTCTTCACGCCACATCACCGCCGAGGGATTTCTTTCCCGCTGGCATGAGACGCCCGACCTGGTGGTCGTCGATCCGCCGCGTGCCGGCGTGGAAACGGAAGCACTCGCTCACCTGAAGAAACTTCTCCCGGCGCGGATCCACTACGTGTCCTGCGACCCTGCTACATTGGCGCGCGATCTCGCGCAACTCATTGGCACGAATGGTGCCGGACCTTATGACATCGAAAGCATGAATTTGTTTGACATTTTCCCACAAACCTATCATATGGAGGTGCTGGTGCGGCTACGACGGCGCGCATGAAGCTGCCTTCCCTCTTCCCCGTTGCCTTTTTTGCGGGAGGAATTCTCCTCTCGATCGAGCTGAAGAAATCTGCCCTGCTGAGCCCCCGAATTGTTGTTTTTGCTGCGCTCCTATTTTTGTTGTTCGGATACGTCTCACTCCGCCAAAATTGGATTCTTCCCGCGGCACTCTTCGCCGCGGGAGTGTGGCTATCGCTTGGCATGGCCGCATCCCATCTGGAGCGCGCGTCCGTCCCTCCGAATCTTGCCGGCAGTCTGATCGAATCAGGGAAGCTAGACGCGGAGACGGCCTTGCGCTGGCGCGGACGCCTGCGCGGCGACCCGCTCCAACTGCCGTGGGGCACGCGCTATGAAATCGATCTGGACGAAGTCGAATCGTCTGCGGGAGTCACGCCAGTCGCCGGCGGCCTGCGCTTAACCTACTACGGCGCGGAATCGGCGAGCGTGTCTCCGCCCCCGGCGCGGGCCGGGGATCGCGTCGAAGCTTTTGTGCGTGCTCGTCCTATATACAATTTTGGCGACCCGGGCAGCTTTGACTTTCGCGGCTATCTCGCTCGGCAGAATATCCAATTGCAGGGCTCGCTGCGGAATGGCCAGCTTCTTACAATTGTGGGTCATCCTCGATTGACTCTCTTCGACGAGTTTGCCCGGGTGCGCGGACGTTTCCTAAATTCACTCAACGATCTTTTCGCATCCCGGCCGGACGAAGGCGCTCTCGCTCGCGCCATGCTCCTCGGCGACCGCAGTTTTGTGGAGCGCGACCATGTGGTCGATTTTCAGAAAACCGGCGTCTATCACGTCCTGGTCCTCGCGGGATTGCATGTCGGCGCGCTCGCCGCGTTTTTTCTGTGGGCAGGACGCCGCCTGCGCCTCGCGCTCTTCCCGCGCATTCTTCTTACGATTCTTGCGCTCGCTTGCTATGCGTGCATCGTCGAGGATCGCCCACCGATCCTGCGCGCCGTTCTGATGGCGGCCATATTTTTATCCGCGAAACTCATTTATCGCCACATGGATCTGATCGACGTGGCGGCCATTGCGGCGTTGGGGATTCTCGCCGCGCGGCCTTCGGAACTCACCGATGCGAGTTTCCTCTTGTCATTTTCAGCGGTGGCCACGATAGGAGCGATTGCGATTCCCTTCATCGCGCGCTCGAGCGAGCCTTACCGGCTCGCGCTTGACCACCTATCCGACGTGACGCGCGACGTATCTCACGCCCCGCGCGTAATTCAATTCCGCTTGGAAATGCGCGCCGCCAGTGCATGGATTTCCGCGCGCCTGCCGCGGTTTGCCGCTCCTTTCGGGTCCGCCCTGCTCGTGCATCCCTTTCGGGCCGCTTTCTATTTCTGGGAAATCATTTTTATATCCGCCATCCTTCAGCTCGGAATGCTTCCCCCGCTCGCTTATTATTTTCATCGCGTCGCACTGGCGGGGCCATTCGCTAATGTTCCAGCGCTCTTGCTGACGGGACTAGCGGTTCCGATTGGGTTTCTCACTCTTGCCGCAACTCTCGTGTCTCGCGCGCTCGCGGGATGGATGTCCACGCTTCTGGGACTCCTGTTTGCGATGCTCGACGCATCGGTCCGATGGTTCGCAGGCTGGCACGCCTCCAGCTACCGCATTCCGGGACCTTCCGTCGCTCTCATGGCAATCTTCATCGGGTTCGCGATTGCATTATCCGCAGCCCTTCGTTTGCGATGGAAAGCTTGGTGGGCATCGAGCGCCGCAATCGGTTTGCTGGCCGCTGCCGTCATCATCGCCACGCATCCATTTCCGCCGCGTCTTACGCCCCAGCGCCTGGAATTGACGGTGCTCGACGTGGGCCAGGGCGACAGCCTTTTTCTTTCCTTCCCGCACGGGCGCACCATGCTGGTCGACGGAGGCGGCGAACTCGGAACTTTTCATTCGGGCGGCATGCGCTCCGGGATTGATGTTGGCGAAGATGTCGTTTCGCCGTACTTGTGGTCGCGAGGGCTGAAACAAATTGATGTTGTGGCGCTCACGCATGCTCATGAAGACCACCTTGGAGGATTGCCAGCCATTTTTGAAAATTTTCGGGTTGGGGAATTGTGGGTTGGCCGCGATATTCAGAGCGCAGCCTACCGGCAAGTCCTTGCGGCCGCGCGAGCGCACCGTGTGGTGATCCGGCATCTGAAACAAGGCGATTCATTCTTCGAGGATGGCGTGTCGGGTAGCATCCTATGGCCGGACGATCTCTCGGAGGGCCAGACCGCGAAGAACGATGATTCACTCGTTATGCGTCTGACAGACGGCGCTGAAACCTTGCTGCTGGCGGGAGACATCGAGCGGCCGTCGGAGCGCAAAATTCTTGCCGAGGAGCAACCCGTAGGAGTGAACTTCTTGAAGGTTGCGCATCACGGAAGCAAGACTTCGACGACCGACCCGTTTCTTTCCGCCGCGCATCCGGCGTTCGCGGCGATTTCCGTGGGGAGAGACAACAGCTTCGGCCACCCTTCACCGGAAGTGACCGAGCGGTTGGAAGCGGCAGGCGTGCACGTCTATCGGACCGATCGTGACGGGGCGATCACGGCGAGTACGGATGGCAGCACGCTGAGCGTAAGCACTTTTCTGCACGCGCCCGAGTAGCACAGCCATCCGCCGCGGCAGAGCTGTGCGCCTTTGTTAAGTGATGGAAAAACTACACAGCCAAGAGTGGCTGTCCTACGAAAACCGACAGGCTGAAGCCTGTCCTACTATGCGCCGCCACGCCACAGCATTATCGTCCATAGGATGGCCATCGCTACCGCGAGGCCGATGGCCGCTTCATACTCCCGATTCTGCCGGTAGAGCGGCCACGAGAATCGTTCCGTCGACGCCATTGCGGGGGAAAGCCGCGGCCAGAACGCAGGGACCTGCGATGCGTACTTCACAAATGCGGCGCCATAGAGCGTCTTGAGTTCACCCTGCTCCCGCCGAATTACGACGGGATAAAAGATCGCGAGATAGGCGGCCAGCAAGAGAGTGGAAATCCACGAATGGCTCGCCACTGAAAATCCCAGGGCAAGAAGCACGCTACCTAGATACAACGGGTTCCGTGTGAAAGCGTACGGCCCCGAGGTCGCCAATTGCTTGTGCTTGCGGAGGTGTCCCGCGGCATATCCGCGCAGGACGAGCCCGCAGATTGCAATGCCCACTCCGCAGAGCAGCCATTTCATTTGCGGCCTGGCAAACCAGAACGCCGCGATGCCGACCGGATATCCGATGCGGACACGCCACTGGATCCAAAAATTTGTTGTGGAACTCAAGCAGGAGCCTTCAGAAGCGTATCGGTCGCAGCCAGCACGTCTTCGACGGTGATTCGCAGCATCGCCGCCGAGTAATTTGAACGCCGCTTGTAGCTGATCTCTTCCGGCCGCGCCTTGTGCACGATCACCGCACCGGGCACATAAGGACCATTGCGCGCGGGATCGGTCGGGCCATACAAACCCACAACCGGCGTGCCCAGCGCCGCCGCCAAATGCAGCGGACCCGAATCCGCCGCGACCAAACACCGCGCATGCGCCAAAAGTCCCATCAGTTCCTCTATCGTGGTCGCAAGGACAGTGGGGCGAGCGGGAGTTGCCGCGCGCGCTACTTCCTCCGCTAAGGATTTTTCCCCCGGACCGTGGACTACAACCACGCGCATCTCGTTTTTCTTTTCGAACTCGCGGCAAAATTCACCATACCGCTCCGGCGGCCAGCATTTCGCGCGCCAGCTTCCGCCCGGGCCAACCACGATGTACTCCCCGACAATCCCGAGATCATGCAGACGCGCGCGAATCGATGCCGCGCCACCCGCCGGGACGCGCAACGGATATTCCGGCGCTGCGGGACGCGATGCTCCGGCCTGCTCCGCCAACGAATAGTTCAACTCGGCGACGTGGCGCCCGGTTGGGATCACACGTTCGGTATAGAACATGGCCGAGCCCTCTTCGCGCGCCCAGGCGCGATCGAAACCAATGCGGCGGCCAGCGCCGGAAAGACCGGCGAGTATGGATGACTTATAGAGACCCTGAAAATCGATGGCGCACGTGTACCGGTTTTCGCGCAGGCGCTGAACGCATTCGAGCGCGCCCCACACCGAGCGGCGATCGAACGGAATCACTTCATCGATCGCCGGACTTCCCTCCAGCACTGGCACCCATTTCCGTTCCACAACCCAATCGATTTTTGCTCCTGGATGGGCCAACCGCAACGCCGCGACTGCGGGTACCGTGTGCAGGATGTCGCCCAGCGCCGTCAGGCGCACGACCAGGAAACGCTCCTCGCGTTCACTCATTTCGACTCGGCGCACCGCCGCCATTGCGAAGAATCAGGCGCACCGCATCCCTTAGATTCTCGGCCAGCGCGTCGGGCTGCCTGGGCCAAGTGGTGCGATGCAACTGGTATTCCCCGCGGCCGTAACCGGTCATCACCAAGATTCCCCGCGCCCCGGCCGCATGGCCCATCTCGAGGTCGGCGTAACGGTCGCCAACGACCCATGAAGCAGGCAAATCCAGCGCATGTTCGCGCGCCGCCTGCTCGAGCAACCCCGGATTCGGTTTGCGGCATTCGCAAACGTCTTCCGACTTGTGCGGACAGAAGTAGATCGCGTCGATCCAGGCCCCGCCCGCAGCCAGCTGCGCAACCATCTTCTTGTGGACTTCGTGCACCAGCGATTCCGGAAAAATATTTCTCGCGATGCCGGACTGGTTCGTCACAACGATTACCGGAATATCCGCCTGGTTCAATTGCCGGATTGCTTCGGCTGCATAGGGAAAGATTTGAAAGCGGTCGATGTGATTGACGTAGCCCATCTCCTCGCCGATCGTTCCGTCGCGGTCCAGAAACACGGCGCGGCGCAAAGGTTGCGTTTCAGACATTCTCAGGGCTCCGTACAGAAATATTATTCCGAGAATTTTTGACGCGCATCGCGGCGCTGAACACGGAATCCACGGTGATCCGCGTCATGCAACGGTGATCCACCGGGCATTTGCGCAAAAAACACGGGCTGCAGGAAACGGCTTCGCGAATCAAGGTGAATTGTTCCGTCACAGGAGCAGTGCCCTCCGGATCCGTCGAGCCGAAAATTCCGATGACCGGAAGGCCCGCGGCGGCGGCCACGTGCATGGCTCCGGAATCGTTGCCGATAAATAGCGAGCAGGAAGCAAACAGCGCCGCCAGATCGCGCGTGGATGTCTCGCCGACCAGAGAAATCGCGCGCGACTTCATATTGGAGCGAATGCGGGCTGCAATTTCCTTTTCACCTGCTGTGCCAAAAAATATCACATCGGCGCCACATTCCGAAATCAGGCGATCGGCAAGGAGCGCAAAGCGCTCGGGAGGCCAGCACTTGGCCGCGCCGTAGGAAGCGCCGGGGGATATCGCGCAACGCCATGCGTTTTCTCTTGCGTCCGCGCGCCGCAGCTCGGATTCGGCCGCTGCGCGCGCCGCATCGGAGACGGACAGACGAATCGGCGGGATTGCCGGCGAGGCCTCAATCCATGCGGCACGGCGCAGCAATTCGAGATAGTAATGCGATTCGTGTTTGGGCATCTCGCCAACTTTCGGCACCGGAATCGCTTTCGTCAGGAGCGGACCGCGCCCGTCCCGGGCATACCCGATGCGCTCGGGAATACCCGCGCGCCACGCCAGCCACGCGGCTTCAAACGCATTCTGCAGGAGCACGGCAATGTCGAATTTTTCTTTTCGCAATTCGGCTGCAAGCTTTCCACGCCCGAGCCATCCCCGGTGCCGACCGCGAAAATCGTATTGCAGAATCCGGTCCGCAATCGGTTGTCCTGAAAGCAGATCGCCGACAACGGGCCGGGCCAATATGCAAATTTCGTCGCCTGCGCGCGTACGGCGGATCATTTCCAATGCCGGTATCGCCATCACTGCATCGCCCACCCAATTCGGCGCGCGAACGAGAATTTTCATCGCGCCTCGCCCGCTTTCCCTCGTCCGACCGCGTCCGTGACAGCGCTCCAAAAGGTCTCAGGAAGATCAAAGGAAATCCGGCAGCAATACACTGGAAGCGCCGTGAACTGAACGTTTCGGAGATTCCACACATCTTTTTCCGTGCAGAGCAGCGCGTCGGCGCCGCAATTTGATGCAGCCTGCTCTAACTGCGCCGCGTCCCGCGCCGTGTACACATGATGATCCAAAAAGCTGCGTTGCTGAACCGCCTGAAATCCCCAAGTGCGCAAGTCCTCGAAAAATGCGGCGGGGTTCCCAATTCCGCAGAACGCCAGAAATCGCGCCTTCGTCCAATCCTGCTGCGGCATGGCCACATCGAGCCTCGGAACGCGCAACACGCTTTCCAGGCGCGTGGAGGCGTAGAAGATGGGACTACTGGTGTGCCGGCGAACGATCGCTTCGATGGCGGGCGAGGGCGCCTGCACGCTCCTCGTGACGACCACAATGTCCGCGCGCCGCAGCGCCGAGAGCGGCTCGCGCAAACGGCCCGCGGGCAGCACCATGCCTCCGCCAAATGGATCCGTCGCGTCGATGAGAACGACATCGGCATCGCGCGAAAGCTTCATGTGCTGGAACCCGTCGTCCAGCACAAACCATTCGATTCCGTGCCGCGCCAGAACCACGCCGTTCTTGTACCGGTCCGCCCCGACGCCAAGCTGGACTTTTCCGGCAAGCCGCTCGCGGAGGAGCGCGACTTCATCGCTTTGCGGAACACCACTCGCCCCGGTATCCGTCGTTCCTCGATACCCGCGGCTCAGAATCGCCGTGTTCTTTCCCTCCTGCGCGAGTCGCTCCGCGATTGCCAGCACCACAGGCGTCTTGCCAGTGCCCCCAACCGTCAGATTTCCCACACTGATGACGGTCCCCGGCAATTTGCACTTTCGGAAAATGCCCCGCGCGTAGCACCAGGCTTTCGCGCGCGCAATCAGAGAATAGACAACCGACAAAGGCCACAGCAGACGAAGCCATCCCGATGAGCGCTTCACCTTCCGCCCCGGTCTGAAGGAACCACACGCTCGATGCGCTCCAGGACTCGCCGCGTCGCGCCGCGATTCCGGTCCACCAATTCCCGCGCGCAGGTCCCCATGCGCGCGGCACGTTCTGGTTCCCGAAGCAACCCCGACCATGCGGCGCCCAGTTCTTCCGAACTCCTCACCTGAATCGCGGCGCCTGCCGCGAGAAACTTCCCCGACATTTCGCGGAAATTTTCCATCGATGGACCGTAAATCGGAACTTTGCTGAACGCGGCCGGCTCGAGGATATTGTGCCCGCCGCCGGGAACGAGCGAGCCGCCTACGAATACGGCGTCGGCAAGGCGATACAATTCGCCAAGCTCGCCGAGACTGTCGAGAAGGAACACATTGCCCGGTTCCGAAAGCGCGGCACTTCCGGCTCCATTGAGGGTGACGTCCCGGCGGCGCAGCAATCTTCGTCCCGACTCGGCGATGACGGTTGCCGCTTTGTCGAATTGCTCCGGCTTTCTCGGCGCGAGAATCAAGAGCGCGCGTGGAAATTCGCGCTCGACTTCCGCAAACGCCCGCAAGACAGGAACCTCTTCATTGGCAAGCACGCTCCCGGCAACGACGACCGGACGGCGATTACTCTTTGCGACTTCGGCCTCCAGCCACGCAGAAAGAGGGCTTTCGTTTGGCTCGGCAAGATCGTATTTGAGATTGCCGGTGACGAGGACTCGCTCGCCCGGCGCGCCCAAAGCGATCAGGCGCGCTGCGTCCTCCTCGCTTTGCATCAGAAAAAGCGTCGCGTCGCTTAACACATTTTTCAGGAATCCCGAGAGAGCGCCCGCGGAATACGAAAGCGCGCGGCGATAGCCCTGGGACGAGCGTTCCGAAAGCCGCCCGTTCACGAAAATGACCGGCACCTCCGCGCGGCGGCACTCGCGCAGAAAGTTAGGCCAGATCTCGGTTTCCACGATGATCACCGCTGCTGGCCGGGCCGCATCGAGAGCCCGCTTGACGGGACCGCGCCAGTCCAGAGGAAAATAGAAAATAGCGTCCGCAAACGGCATCCGTTCTCGCGCGATCTTTTGGCCCGTGACCGTCGTGGTGGAAACGACGAGGCGGAACTGCGGAAATCTTCTTTTCAGCTGCTCGGCAAGGGGAAGCACGGCAAGAACTTCGCCCACGGATACCGCATGAATCCAGATCGATTTTTCCGCCGAGCCCGGCGAGTTTTTAGCGCGCAACTCAGGCGGAAATCTCCATCCGAGACGCTCCGCTATGTTGCCGAGGTATTTCCCCTGGATCAACCCGCGCAGCAGGAAATACGGGGAAAGCAGGAGCATCCCCGCGGCCGTCAGCAGACTATAGAGCGCATACATCCCTGGAGGCCCTCGGCGAGCCGTCTCCTGTCCGGGAAAAATCCAGAACAATCCCAATCGCCGCTACAAACCGGATATTATAGGCGCACCGCTGGCGTTGGCATACGAATAGTGAGTGAACCTTTCCCAGGGAAGACGCATCATAGCCACCCAGATCATGCTCCGTGCAATCCTTACAATCGTGATGCTCTTCCCTCTCAGTGCGTTAGGACAAAGCGCGCCTCCGGACCCCATGTCGCTGCCGGCCCGCGACTCGCATCAGGACCTGACCATCGTCGCCGATCCCTATCTGAGAGCTGAACGCTACAAAAAGGAAGTCTTCGGCAAGGATTCCTTCTACGCCGCCGGCATCATCGCCATCGATGTCTATTTCAAGAATGACAATAACGTCCCGATTCGTCTCAACCCCGGAACGATCCAACTGGTCATTTCTCAGCCCGGCCAGGATCGCCAGCGTCTGGGCGCACTTTCTCCCGAGGACGTCGCCGATCGCACGCTTTTGACAGCCAACACCAATATTCGCGCGCACCGTCCATTCCCGTTTCCCGGTTCCTCTCCAAGTACTGGCCATAGTAAAGATTGGGTTGAGATGACCACGACGCTGAGATCGGTTGCCCTTGGCACCGATGTTCTGCCTCCCCATGCCACCACTCACGGGTTCCTCTTCTTTGACCTGAACCACGATTTTGGCGCAATCCGCAACACGCACCTTTACATCCCGGATCTCGCCTTCATGACGGACAACAAAGCTCTCTTCTTTTTTGAGATCGATCTCGCTGCTGCTCCCTCAAGGTAGTCGGCACGGCCGGTTCGCGGACTAGAGGTAGCGCCGGCGTCTCGCTTGTCCCGATGCAAGAGGGGCCGGCAATCTTGCTGTAACTGGAGATCGGACAAATCGCCGGCGCTACCAAAACCCCCGCCTCGGCGCACCAGAACGTCACAGAAAATGGGTTACTACCTGCGTGAGCGCGAATTTGCCGAACGCTACCCGGTCGGATAGAATGTTGCTTCCTAAACCGGCCCCCCTCCCAATATGACACTCCTTGACGAACTGAATTCCGGGCAGCTTGAAGCCGCCATCACCATTGATGGTCCAGTCCTGATTCTCGCCGGGGCGGGCACGGGCAAAACGCGCGCCATTACTTACCGGATCGCGCACTTAATCGAGAAGGGCGTGCCCGGCAGCGCGATCCTGGCCGTGACGTTCACCAACAAAGCCGCGGCACAGATGAAAGAGCGCGTCCGCGATCTGCTCGTCCGCCAGGGAAAAGCGTTCGACGATCCGTGGATCGGAACATTTCACGCGTTTTCCGCATGGCTCCTGCGCCGCGAGGCGAAACGCCTCGGGCTGCCCCGCGATTTCAAGATTTTTGACGCCGACGATCAGATCGCGGCCGTGAAGCTTGCGCTGGAACATTTGAAGATCACGGACCCGGGTGAGAAAGTCCGCGGCCTTCTCGAGCGCATCAGCTTCGCGAAGAATCATGCCCAGACTCCCGCGCAGATTGCCGCGGACGCCGCCAAGCACAACGATCCCCTGGGAATTACCGCCTCGAAAGTGTACGCGGAGTACGAAAACATTCTCCGCAAGGCCGGCGCTCTCGATTTTGACGATCTGCTGTTGCGCGCCGTGCAAGTGCTTCGCGAATTTCCGGAAGCGCGCTCGGCCTGGCAGACGCGTTTCCGCTACATTCACGTCGACGAATACCAGGACACCAACCGCGTGCAGTATGACTTGCTGCGGCTGCTTGTAAACGAGTCGCGCAACCTGTGCGTCGTCGGCGACGAGGATCAGTCGATCTACCGCTGGCGCGGCGCCGATATCGGCAACATTCTCCGCTTTGACGAGGATTATCCCGGCGCGCGCGTCGTTCGATTGGAAGAGAATTACCGCTCGACGCAGAAAATTCTCGACGCCGCCGCAGGCGTCGTCTCGAACAACCGCCGCCGTCTCGGCAAAAATCTCAAGGCGACGCGCTCCTCAGGAAACAACTTGGCTTTTTTTGAAGGGCGCGACTCGAAAGCTGAGGCCGAGTACATTGCCGACGCGATCCGCATCCTGCACGGGGAAGACCCGGCCGTTCACATTGCCGTGCTCTACCGCACGAACGCGCAGTCGCGCTCTTTTGAAGAGGCCATGCGTGCGCGAGGCATGCGCTATCGCATGCTGGGCGGCTTCTCGTTTTACCAGCGCGCCGAGGTGAAGGACGCGCTGGCCTACGCGCGCCTGGCGATATTCCCGGACGACGATATCGCCCTGCTCCGGGTGATCAATACGCCCCCGCGCGGCATCGGAAAAACATCCATCGAATCGCTCTCCGCCGTGGCGCGCGAGCACGATATTTCCCTGTGGGCGGCCATCGGCAAGATGCTCGATCCCTCAGCTTCGGGCCGCTCCCTCGCCCCGCTCAGGGATTTTCATGCATTGATCGAAAGCTTGCAGCAGGAAATTGCCTCATCATCGCCCGCGGAATTCTTGCAGTCCATTTTGACGCGCAGCGGATACCTCGACATGCTCCTGCAGCGCGACTCGAGCGAAGACACCGCGCGCGCCGACAACCTGCGCGAACTCGTCAACGCCATGGCGGAAGGCGCCGAGCGCGGCGAAACGCTCACCGATTTTCTCGACCATGCCGCCCTCGTCAGCGATGCCGACAACTTTGACGAAGACGCCCTGATCACGCTCATGACGCTGCACAGCGCCAAAGGCCTCGAATTCGATCACGTGTTCCTGACCGGCATGGAGGAAGGCATATTCCCTCACAGCCGCTCTCAAAACGACAATGAAGAACTCGAGGAAGAGCGCCGACTGTGCTACGTAGGAATGACGCGCGCCAAGCAAACACTCACGCTGACGCGCGCCGTGTACCGCCGCATGTACGGTTCCGAGCGCCTCTCCGGCTCCATGCCGTCCCGCTTTCTCCAGGAAATCCCCGCGGAGTTGATCGATACGGCGGCCGGTTCCCTCGCCGAGGCGGGTGAGACGCGCCGCTACGAGCCGGACCCCGAGTACTCATACAGCGAGGAAGAATTTTCACGCCGCGTGAAACGTATCGCCGCCCCTTCGCGCACCGTGAGCGAGGTCCCCAGCCGTACGCGTTCGAGCGCCTCCCCGCGCCTCGGCAAGCAAAATGCGAATCCGCTCATCGGCCAGCGCGTGCGCCACGCCACCTACGGCACCGGAACCATCATCGCCGTGGAAGGCGAAGAGCCGGAACGCAAGTTCACCATACGGTTCTCCGACCACGGCACGAAAAAACTCATGGAGTTGTACGCCAATCTGAGTTGGGCGTAATTTTACTTTTCGTTTTTTCGCGACGGTCCCCTGCATTGAAAGGCAAGAGGAAGCGTCACTTTTCAAACTGCGAAAGATAGTGCAGCCGCACAAACTTCTTCCGGCCCAATTGCTGGCCACTCGTCCTTTTCATCGACTTCGGGCCACATTCCGATAATCCCGGTGGTCTCAATGGGTCGATGCAACACCTGCCCAAAGTCCTTCCGTAGGGGCCTAGGGGGCTGATTTTGTTCGCGGGCGTCAATTCGAACAAAACAAAAGCCCTGTTTAGGTTCTGATTGAGTCCTGCTGCACAGATTGATTCTCGACTGGAAGTATTGTCAGATCAACTGGTTATAGGGTGTTGCATCGACCGGTTGAGCTGGCACCGTTTCACGGGACTTGGCATTACTTCGTTGACGTATTAGCCCTCGCCTTGGCCAAATTATCGGCTCTAGCCTTGACCCAGTCCATCGCTGGCATCAATTGACCCTTGATACCCTTACCTCCGAATTTGATCTCAATTGGCGGCGAAAAAACACCCCGACCAATCGTCACAAGTCCGTAATCGAAACCCGCGTTCATCTCATTTATAAACGTCTTGAACCGTTTGTCTGTCTTACAATTTGTCGCAAACAAATACTCATCATCAGCTATTCCCTTTGGGAAACTGCCGCCGGATACCATAACCATTGGCGAGTTGAATTGAACTTTGCCTTTTTGGGACACAAGCGTGATCTCTATCATGTGCGGATTCCGTGCTTCGGGCCCAAGGGGCGGTCCGGTATATGGCCATAAGTCATCTTCGGGAATTACTTCATTCAACCTGTCAATCCAGATTCCAATCAGGGCTGTTCCCCATTTCCGTTGTCCAGAAACGACAATTCGTGCTCCTGACTCTTTCTGCCCACGTGTTGCAACGGCGTCAATCGCCGCCCCTGCTAAATCCGGATCATTTGGACCAAGTGCCACAGTCGGAACCGTGTGCCATGTATCTTGCGCTGATCCAACCAGCGCACTCAGGATGTACAGACACAAACACGCAATTCGCAGTATCAGAGCTTGCCGCATTAGGGGAAGTCTTTTCATGGAGCCATCCTCGATGTTACGACCAATTCTACCGAGTGCCAGAAGGCTTTTGTGTCACTACTCCAGAATTGAGAAATGAGATTTGATCGTCTGCTGGCCAAAGTCCTAGTAAGTCATCTTGTGCCTATCCGGTTGACTCCACAGGCCCCAAGGGATAGTGTCGGGTGCGATGCGCCCGGAGTATCCTCGGTCATTGCACGAGTTTAGAAGGCTCTTTAACGATGAGGCCGCCTGTCGCCAGTACCTTGCGCGGAGCCGATGGCCCGAGGGCTTCCAGTGTCCACGGTGCCAGCAGGGCGAGGCCCTCGAACTACCAACCCGTCTCTTGTGGCGGTGTCGAGCGTGCAGGCACGACACCTCGGTCACGGCGGGGACCGTGCTCCACCGAACCAGAGTCCCGCTGACACAGTGGTTCTGGGCCGCCTACCTGGTCTCGACTCAGACCCCGGGCTTCTCAGCGCTCCAACTCCAGCGGCAGTTGGGACTCCGCCGATACGAGACGGCCTGGGCCATGCTGCAGAAGCTTCGTCGCGCCATGGTGCACCCGGATCGGGAGCCTCTCAAGGACAAGGTCGAGGTGGATGAGACCTACATCGGCGGGCGAGAAGTGGGCCTACGTGGGGGGCGCCACGTCCTTGACAAGGCGATCGTTGTGGGCGCGGTAGAGGTCAGGGGCGAAGCTTCCGGAAGGGTACGCCTCCAAGTGGTTCCCGACGTCTCGGCCCGGTCTCTGACCGGCTTCGTGAGAACGAACGTGGCTGCGGGAGCGATTGTAGTCACTGACGGCTGGGGAGGCTACGACCCCCTCCCGAAGCTGGGGTACCGGCACCGACCGCACACGCAGGGCGACCGTCGAAGGTCGACCCAGATTCTGCCGCGCATCCATCGTGTCTTTGGGAACCTCAAGACCTGGCTTCGTGGCACCCATCACGGCGTCGGCCACGCCCATCTTCAAGCCTACCTGGACGAGTTCGTTTTTCGGTTTAATCGCAGGCGAACACCGATGGCCGCCTTCCAGACGCTTCTCGGACTGGGTAGCCAGCAGCAACCCACCACATACAATCAGTTGTACCGAGTGGAGCTAAACGGATAGGCACGAGTCATCTTATCGGAATAATGCCCACTGCGCGCGGCAAATTTCCAAGAACAATTGTAGTTAGTCTCACCGAAGGTCGGGGAAGTCCTCCGCTGTACCTATTATTTGTCTAAGATAGCGCCGCGCGTGCTGCGCTGCGCCGCGATGCCCACTTGAGCGCGCGGTACACCGGATAGCTCGCGGCCAGCACGAGGAACGTCAACGGCGTGTTCTCGCGATCCGACGCGAGCGCTCCTACCAGGAACACGATTGAGGCCGCGAGAGCCAGCGACGTCGTCCACGGATAGCCCCAGGCACGATGCGGGCGCGTGCTTGCAGGCATTCGGCGCCGCAGCACGAAGAGCGAAACGAACGACAACGCGTAATCGGCCACGAAAAAGGACGCGAGAATCGCCGCCACCCGCTCGAAGCTGAACATCGCAAAGCACAGGCCCACCGCGGTGGAAAGCCACAGCGACGGGCCCGGAATCCCGCCGGCATTCACGCGCGCAAATAGTGGAAAGAAAAGGCCGTCGCGGCTCATGGCGTAGAGCGCTCGCGACGTTGCCATTTCCATCGCGTTGACGCTGCTCAAGAGGCCGACGACGACCACGATGCGGATGAAGTTGTCGCCTGCGAGTCCAAGCACGCGGCGCGCGGCAATGCCCATCGCAAAATCGCTTCCTGCAAACTCGCGCACCGACACCAGGTGCACGATCGCCGCGTTCACCAGGAAATAGATCGCGAGGACGGAAATTACGGTGCCGAAGATCGCACGCGGAATGTCCCGCCCCGGATTGTGGACTTCCCCGCCGAAGTACACGACGCCGTACCACCCGTCATATGCGTAGATCACCAGCTGCAACGCCAGTATAAAAGCTACGAAAAGCGGCCATCCGGTTTTTGCTGCGAGATGGGGGGCTCCGGAAGCCGCTGGCGGCGCGGGATGGGAAAAACAAACTGCGACCACCGCCAGAAACAGCACGGCCTTCAGAATCGTGGTCATATCCTGCACACCGCTGCCTACTTTCATGCTTTTCCATTGCAGCAGCGCAAATAGCAAAATCACGCCGGCGGAAATCGCGTGGGTGTGGGCTTGAACCGCGGAAATTAGATCGCCGGTATAATCACCAAAAACAATCGATACGGCAGCGAAGCTACCAGCTGTGGAGATCCAGTCGCTCCAGCCAACGATGAATCCGGCGTAGTCGCCCAAGGCGGTCCGAGCGAAATTATATTGTCCGCCGCTCTGCGGTAGCAGTGCGCCCAGTTCGGCAAACTGCAGCGCGCCCAGAGTCATGTACAGGCCGCCTGTGGCCCAGGCGGCAAAGTACAGCCAAGTTGAAGGCAGAAGCGCCGCCACCGATCCCGGGTCGCGCACGATTCCCGCGCCGATGGTGTTGCCTATGGCAACAGCAATCCCGAAACCTACACCCAGCGTGGTGATCAGCCTGCCGTGCCCGGCATGCCGCGCGCGAACTGGAGTGGATGTTGCCGTCAAGCGAAACTCGTCGTCGTGAGTGAAAAGGCGAAGCCATCATAGCCGAGCGGACTTGCGGCGCAAGGGGAAGTTGCCAGCGGCGTTCTGCTCGTGATGACTAGCATCATTCGCGAGCAATTTGGACCACAAGTCTTGTGCGTTGGCGGTTTCTTGTCTTGCCTGGAGTCCCGGAGGGACGACAGAACGTAGCCCACTGCGGGAGCGGTGGGGTCCGCAGTGCGATCATTTACAGCCCCGTAGGGGCGGCACTTGACCAACCCAGTGTCGCCCCTCCGGGGCTTGGTTCTCTCCTCTTCCGCCTACCCACCGCTCCCGCAGTGGGCTACGTTCTGTCGTCCCTGACGGGACTAGCCGAAGCGCTCTTGTTTTATCGCGGACGGTTGAGAACGAATGGCCAGTTTTCAAAAAACAATTCGGCTCGGTTTCCTTGTTTCGCCGACCATCGGTCTTGTGGTCTACTTTTCCTGGCGAGGTAAGCGAAGTGCGCTGAATGGATAGCCGGGAGCAGTCGCAAAATGATACAACCTCTATCCGAAACCGTTTTTACCGCGCTCCCGAAGGCTGAGCTGCACGTTCACCTGGAAGGCTCCATCGCGCCTTCCACCGTGGTGGAACTCGCCGCGCGCCACGGCGTCACTCTCACACCGGAAGAGACCGCCCCGCGTTACGCCCCCGGCACCTTCGACCAATTTATCGAAAATTTCATCTGGATCACTTCATTCTTGCGCGGCCCCGAAGATTACGCCTTGATCGCCCGGCGATTCGCTGAATCCATGCAGCGCCAGAACGTTCTTTACGCCGAGGTCACGCTTTCCATCGGCGTGATGTTTCGCCGCAATCAGGATCCCGCCGCCAATTTTGTCGCGCTGCGCGATGCCGCCGCCAAGGTCCCGGGAGTGAAGCTGAAATATATCTGGGATGCCGTCCGCCAGTGGGGCGCCGCGCCGGCAATGGAAGTCGCGCGGCTGGCGGTTGCATTACGCTCACCGGACATCATCGCCTACGGAATTGGCGGCGATGAACTGGGCCTCCCCACGATCGACCTGCGGCCCATTTATGATTTCGTGGCCAGCCAGGGCATGCACCGGCTGATCCACGCCGGGGAAATTGGCGGACCGGAAATCGTCCGCGAATCCATCGAACTGCTGGGCGCGGAACGCATCGGCCACGGCATCGCCGTGATGCGCGACGAGCGCACCATGGACTTCGTCGCCGCGCGAAACATTCCCCTCGAAGTGTGTCCGACGAGCAATCTGCGCACCGGCGCGCTGGCCAGGCAGATTGGCCGCCCCACAGCCGGATACGACCAGCATCCGCTGGCGTCTTTTTTCCGGCGGGGCCTTCCCGTGACGCTTTCGAGCGACGATCCGGCCATGTTTGAAACCACGGTGAGCGACGAATACGGACACGCGCATCGCATGGGGCTCACTCCCGGTGAACTCGTCCGCCTCGCCGAGGCGAGCTTCCACCATTCCTTCCTGGGCCCCGAGGAAAAGCACGCCATGCTCGACAAATTTCATTCCGGCGTTGCGGCCCTGGGCTTGGTATAATGCCGGCGATGAAAGCACATGTGTGGGTCATGCCGAAGCGCACGGTCCTCGACCCGCAGGGCCAGGCCATTCAGCATGCCCTTTCTTCTCTGGGATTTAGCGAAGTCCGCGACGTTCGCCAAGGCAAATTTTTCGTCCTCGATTTGAACGGCGTGGCCCGCGAAGCCGCCGAAAAGCAGGTCGAGCGCATGGCCAGGGAAATCCTGGCGAACCCGGTGATCGAGGAATTTCGGTACGAAATCGTGGAATAATCGCAATTTCCTGGAAAAGCGCTAGCTGTTCGCTTCAGGAAACACCCCGTCTCACACGCCCGAATCCGCAATTCTCTTGTGTTACTCTTTTTTATGCGGGCCTCCAGGTCTGTCGCCTAGCTAAAAGTCCGGAGATGAAACTGTGTGTGGAATCGTCGGATACATTGGATCCAAGAAAGTTGTCCCTTTAATTCTGGATGGGCTGCGCCGCCTCGAATATCGCGGGTATGACTCCGCCGGCATCGCCGTAGTCGGGTCGGACGGAAAAGTGCAAATCCGCCGCGCGCCCGGCAAGCTGCACAATCTGGAAGAAGCGATTCGCCAATCCCCGATGGACGGCTCGTACGGCATCGGGCACACGCGCTGGGCCACGCATGGCCGTCCCACCGAAGAAAACGCCCACCCGCATCGCGACTGCACGGGCAACATCGTCGTGGTCCACAATGGAATCGTCGAGAACTACGTGGATCTGAAGCGCGAACTAGAAAAAGAGGGCCACAAATTCGTCACGGAGACCGATACCGAAATTATTGCTCACCTCGTCGAGAGGTACATGAAGGAAGGCGGCCCGCTGGAGGACGCCGTGCGGAAAACCGTGCGCCAGCTTTCGGGCGTCTATTCCCTGGCGATTCTTTCCGCGTCTGACCCGAACAAAATTGTTGCCGCGCGCACCGGTCCTCCCTCCGTGATCGGCCTCGGACAGAACGAATATTTCGTCGCGTCCGACATCCCCGCGATCCTCGCGCACACCCGCGACATGTTTTTCCTCGCGGACGGCGACATTGCCGTGCTCACTCCGCAGGGCGTGCGCGTCATGGACCTCGACGGCAATACCATCCAGCGCGCCGTGCAGCACATCTCCTGGGACCCCATCATGGCCGAAAAGGGCGGCTACAAGCATTTCATGCAGAAGGAAATCTTCGAGCAGCCCCGGGCCGTTCGCGACACGCTGCTCGCCAGCGTGGCGCTCGATTCCGGCAAGGTGTTCCTCGATAAGATGGACATTGCCGAGCAAGAGTTCCGCGAGTTCACCAAGGTCAAGATCGTGGCCTGCGGCACGAGCTGGCACGCCGGGCAGACCGGCAAATTCATGATCGAAAAGCTCGCGAAAATTCCCGTCGAAGTGGATTACGGCAGCGAGTTCCGCTACCGCGACCCGATCGTCGATTCAAAGACGCTCACCATTTGCATCAGCCAGTCCGGAGAAACCGCGGACACTCTGGCCGCGCAGCGGGAAGCCAAGCAGAAAGGCTCCAAGACGCTGGCCATTTGCAACGTGTACGGTTCGATGATCACGCGCGAGGCGGCGGGAACGATTCTGACCCACGCGGGGCCCGAAATCGGCGTCGCTTCCACGAAGGCGTTCACGGGCCAGCTCACCGCCCTGATGTTGCTGGCGATGTATCTCGGACAGGTGCGCGGCACGCTCACCGAGGATTGCGAGAAGCATCTGCTTCAGGAATTGATGCGCGTACCGCACAAAATGGAAACCGTCCTGCAAGGCGACGAAACGGGAATCTATGAAGCTCTGGCCCGCACGTTTTTCCGCCACACCAATTTCCTGTACCTCGGCCGCGGAATCCACTTCCCCATCGCCCTCGAGGGCGCGCTGAAGCTCAAGGAAATTTCCTACATTCACGCCGAAGGATATCCCGCGGGTGAAATGAAACATGGGCCGAATGCGCTCATCGACGAAAACCTGCCGGTCGTCATGCTGGCGACGCGCGACGAAAAAGATCCTGAATCCATGACGCGCTACGAGAAGAGCGTCTCGAATATCAAGGAAGTGAAGGCCCGCGACGGCATCGTCATCTCCGTCGTTTCGGAAAACGATCATCTGGCCCGCGAAGCCTCCGACTACATCATCGTCGTGCCAGCCACGATGGAAATGTTCGCGCCGCTCCTCGAAGTGATTCCCTTGCAATTGCTCGCCTACCACATCGCCGTCCGCCGCGGCTGCGACGTGGACCAGCCGCGCAACCTGGCCAAGTCCGTTACGGTCGAGTAGGACAGGCTTCAGCCTGTCGGTTTTCCACTAGAATAATTCAACACGCAAACCCGACAGGCTGAAGCCTGTCCTACTAATTCCCAAATTCCATTTCTATCCTGCATCGCAAATCACGTACTATATTGCTGTTGTGAAACGCATTTATATTGCAATCATTGTCACCCCGTTCCTTCTTTTCGCCGCTCTCGCGGTGCGCGGGCAGGCGCCTGCCGCGCCTTCTCCGCCAAGCTCTACCATCGCCGCCATTAAAGTCACCGGGGCGCGCAAATTCCCGGCGGACCAGATCATCGCCGCCAGCGGCCTGAAGTCAGGCGACGTGGTCACCGCGGGGCAAATCCAGGACGCCACCAACCGCCTCGCCGCGCTCGGCATATTTTCAGCGGTCAACTTCCGTTACACGTCGAATGGGAATGCGATTAACCTCGAGTTCCAGGTCCAGGAGGCTCCCACTTATCCGATTGTGTTCGACAATTTTCCCTGGTTCACCAGCGCGGAAATCGGAGATGCAATCCGAAACCAGGTCGGACTGTTTACCGGCGAAGCTCCGGGCGACGGGACGATGATCGATGAAATGACGGCCGTCATTGAAAATTTACTGGCCTCGCAAAAAATCAAGGGGAGCGTGACGCACCAACTTCTCACGGCGGCATCGGGCGATGGCATGGTGATGCAGTTTCGGATCGACGGCGTCCAGCTCCGTGTCCAATCCGTTCAGTTTGGGGAGTCCATTGCCACGGATTCCGAGCGTCTGAAGGACCGCGTCTCGGACATCAAAGGCCAGCCCTATTCCCTCTTTGCAGTCGAAGTTTTCGAGAACGAGCATGTCCGGCCGCTCTACGCCTCAAAAGGTTTCCTGCGAGCGCAAATCGGCCCCCCGCAAACGCACTTGATTCCCGACATGAACGATCCCAAGCAATCCGCGGTGGAGCTATTGATTCCCATTACTCCCGGTCCGGCCTATTCGTGGAAGGGAGTTTCCTGGCAAGGAAACATGGCCGTGCAATCGCCAAGCCTTGACGCGGTCGTTGAACTAAAGCCCGGCGACGTTGCGGATGGCATGAAGATCGAAGCCCTGTGGCAGAAAATCGAATCCTATTACGGACAGCGCGGCTATCTCGATATGAAGCTCAACGCCGGGCCTCAATTCGATGATGCGGCCCACCATATTTCTTATCGCGTCAGCATTTCTGAAGGTTCGCAGTACCGCATGGGAGACATGGTCATCACCGGATTGTCCGTCGACGCGGAAAAGCGTCTGCGGCAGGCATGGCAGATCGCTCCCGGCCAGATTTTTGACGATGGGTACTACGAATTGCATCTGAAAATATTGTCAAAGCCCAGCCGGGATATTTTTGGGGACTTGCCCGTTCATTACAACGAATTCGGCCATTTGCTTCGCCCTGACACAAGCCGCCACACAGTGGACGTACTGTTAGACTTCAAGTAGAGTCCCGCGCGGTTTTTCCAGTCATACCGATTGATTTCGAGTTACAATCGCCGCCTATGCGACGGCGAATGCGTTTCCTTCCATGTCTTATGGCATTGATCATGACCGGCGTGGCTTGGGGGCAGCAGGCACAGCCACCGTCGGCGCCTCCGCCGAAAGCGCCGGCGAAGAAATCGCCCGCAGCATCGCAGCCGCCCGCGAAGCCCAAGAGTGACGATGCCGCTGCGGCGCCCGCTCCGGACACCGCTCCCGACCCCGACGCCGAATTGCAGATTGTCGTTCGCCAGGCCGGGAATGACAGCGCCACGCTGGTCAAGAGTTTGGAAGCCTATCTCGTCAAGTATCCGGATTCGCCCCGCCGCGGGGCGATTTACCGCGCCCTCCTCGAATCGGAAATGAACCTTCATAACCAGAAGAGCGCGCTGGATTACGCGGAGAAGGTCATCGCCATCCAGCCCGAGGACAGCCAGTCGATGTACCTTGCCGTGACGCTCCTTGAAAAATTGCCAGATGAAGCGAGCCAGCTTCGCGCCATCGACTACGACACGCGCCTGATCGACCGCGTCTCGAAGGCTGACCCGGAATCGCGTCCGCAACAAATGACGCTGGAGGATTGGCAAGCGGGACGCAATAAGTTCATGGTGGATCTATACGTATTGCGCGGGCGCGTGCAACACCACCTGCACAAGGATGACGACGCCGTGAAAGACCTGACGGCTGGATTCCGCCTCTCGCCAAACGCCGAGGCCGCGCGAACCCTTGGTGAAATCGCGGAAGAGAACAAGCACGCTGACGAAGCCATCCGGCAATATGCCACAGCGTTCGTCCTGGCCAGCCAGGAGCCCGCGGACCCGAACGGGCCTCCGCTGGATCTCGAGTTCTTGCGCCTGCGGATGGGAAATCTTTGGCGATTCTCACACGATTCGAGCGCGGGCCTCGGCGATATCGTGTTGTCGGCCTACGATCGCAGCCGCGAAATGGCCAAGGCGGACAAGCCCGACACGCCGGTTTACAACAAAGATGTGACCGATCCGCTGCAATTCAGTTTGCGGCACGTTGATGGCAGCGGCCCCGTGAAGCTGGCCGAATCGCATGGAAAAGTCATCGTCCTGAATTTCTGGACCACCTGGTGCGCCTACTGCAATCAAATGGAAACGATGCTGGCCGACGTCCGAACGAAATTCTCAGGGCGCGAGGACGTTGTCTTCCTGGCGATCAACACCGATGAAGATGAATCCGTTGTTGCGCCTTTTCTTCAGGATCAGAAACCCGGGGGGACGCTGGTCTTCGCCGATGGCGTCAACCAGGCGTTTCACGTCGAATCGATTCCGACCATTCTCGTGCTCGATAAGGCCGGCAAAATTGCCTACCGCACGCAGGGCTTCGCACCGGACGGCTTCGCCGATCTGGCCGGAGCTGCGATCACCAAAGCTTCCGCTGCAACAGTTCCTTAGCAAGTTCGTCATCGTCATTGAAGCTGGAGAATGTTGGCAAGACAGTGGCGCAGGCTTCAGCCTGTGGGTTTTGGTCCTTGCAAGGACAAACCCCCACAGGCTGAAGCCTGCTCCACTGATCTTCCGACTCGATTATTTGTTCCCGGTGAAAGGCTTCTGTAAAGCCACGTCGCGCGCGGCGACGATCGTGTTGACGTGAATTCGAACGGTATCCGCCACGCGCCGCGCATAGCCGCCGGCAAGCGTGGACGCCACCGGGATTCCCCTGCCGCGCGCATGTTCGAAAATCAGGCGGTCGCGCTTTTGTAAGCCTTCGATCGTGAGCGCCAGCCCGCCGAGCTGGTCTTCGCGGTATGGGTCCGCTCCCCCGATGTAGAAAATTAAATCCGGCGTCATTTTTTTGAGCGCGTGCAGAAATCCCTCTTCCAGGGCGTCGAGATATTCGTGGTCGCGCGTGCCATCCGGTAGGCCGATGTCCTCATCGGAAGGGGGCTTCGGCATCGGGTAGTTATTTTCCTGGTGGATAGAGAGCGTGAAAACACTCGTATCGCTTCCGAAGATCGCCGCCGTGCCGTTGCCGTGATGAACGTCTGTATCCACTGTCATCGCCGTCCGGATCTTCCCTGCCGCCTGAAGAGATCGGATCGCCACGCCAACGTCATGGATCATGCAAAAACCTTCTCCATGCCCTGGATAGGCGTGGTGAAAGCCGCCGCTGAGGTTGGCGGCAAACCCGTCCTCGAGGGCCTTATGTCCTGCCAGCGTCGATCCTCCCGCCGCCAGCCAAAACGCTTCCCGGGTCAGCTCCGAAAGCGGAATTTCCAGCTTCATGCGTTCGCTCAGCGTGAGGGAATCGGTTTGCAGCTTGTTCACGTAGGCAGGCGTGTGCACGCGCAAGATGTCCTCGTCCGGCGCGGGCTCCGGCTGCAGGAAATCGCTCGCCTCCGCGATTCCTTCGGCGAGCAGAGCTTCGCGGATCAGTCTGAATTTTTGCGAGGGGAAAACGTGCGGCCCGAGGTCCAAATCGTACTGCGGGTGATAGATGACCTTGAACGGCAGCATAGGAAAAATCAGCGGCGAGAGACGCTTGTTAATTGTCGCGGTCGAGAATGAAATCGGGAACCGTGCGCAGCGCGCGGCCAAAATCGGAAGTCCCATTTCCGTTCAGGCAAGCCTTGGCGCGCGCGGCAAAATCGTGCGCCGCCGCCCGCGTGCGGTCGAGCGCCCCTGACTCCTGTACCAGCGCCGTGATTTGCTCCGGGCGAACGCTCTCAAAACCTTTTTCCTCGAGCACCGTGCGCACAAGGCGTTTTCCCGCAGCGCCGTCGCTCTCCAGCGCGTAGATCAACGGAAGCGTAACCTTGCCTTCTTTCAAGTCGCTCAGCACGGGCTTGCCCAGCGTTTCCGGAGAAGCTGTGAAATCCAGGACGTCGTCCACGAGCTGAAAAGCCAGCCCCGCATAATGTCCGTAATCGGCCAGGGCCTGCTCGCCCGCATCGTCCAGATTGCCAAGAACCGCGCCCAGCCGAGCGCAACCCGCGAACAAGCAAGCCGTTTTACGAGCCGCGAGTTCCACCGCATCCTGCTCGGTCAAATCCATCCGTCCGAGCTTGGCCAGCTGGAGAAGCTCGCCCTCCACCATGTTTTGCGTGAGCTCGATCAAAACATCGAGAATCTTGAAGTTGCGTTCGGCGAGGGCCATTTGAAACGACTGCATGTATAGCCAGTCGCCGGCGAGGACGCTCCGGTGATTTCCCCAGCGGGAATTGGCCGACGGGCGCCCGCGGCGCGTGTTGGCGCCGTCGATCACGTCGTCGTGAATCAGCGTGGCGCTATGGATCAGTTCGACGACGGCGCCCAACCGGATCGCGCTGCCTCCGCGGTATCCCGCGTATCCCGCCGAAAGCAGCAACAGGGCCGGTCGCAAGCGCTTGCCTCCGCCGGCCAGCAGGTAGCGCGAAATTTCCGCCACCGGCTCGATCGCAGAGCCGTTCTGGAGCGCAAGTTCCTGCTCGACCTTGACCAGGTCGTCGCGAACGAGATCGAATATTTCCTTCGCCGTCAGAAGTGAGATGACACCCCTCCAGGAACTGCCCCAGTGCGATTTCCGGATTGACCCAGACCAAAGAACCGCCGAAAGTTTGCCGACGTAATTTCGGCTACCTCGGTTGCTGGCAAGTCTCTCACATTCCCGAGGGTCCGCGCTACTTCCTCGACGTAGGCCGGCTCATTTCTTCGGCCCCGGTGGGACTGAGGAGCCAGGTATGGCGAATCGGTTTCCACGAGCAACTGGTCCAGTGGAATTTCCTTCGCCACGTCCCGCAGATTCTGCGCCTTCGGATACGTCACATTGCCCGCGAAAGAAATCAGGAAACCCATCTGCATGCCGCGGCGCGCCTCTTCCAGCGTTCCCGTAAAGCAATGAAAAATTCCGCCCAGGCCGGAACTTCGCCAGTCTTCCTCGAGGGTCTTCAGGCAATCCGGCCACGCTTCGCGGCAATGGATGATCACGGGGCGGCTTGCAGCGCGCGCCTGATCGAGCTGATGGCGAAAAACGCTCGCTTGCACGTCGCGCGGCGAATGATCGTAGTGATAGTCGAGGCCGATTTCTCCCCAGGCGATCACGCGCGGGTTCGTTGCCAGCCGCTCCAGCTCCGCGTAGTGCGCGTCCGTGGCGTGCCTCGCCTCGTGGGGGTGAATCCCGGCCGTGGCGTAGATCCACTCGTGCTTCTCGGCAAAGGGAACGGCCGCACCCAGCTTTTCAATTTCCGGTCCGTTGCCGATCGCCAGCATAGTCCCAACTCCGGCCGCGCGCGCGCGATCGAGCATGGCCATGCGATCCGCGTCAAAGTCGGAGACGTCCACATGCGCGTGCGAATCGGTCAGGTTCATGGTAGGACAGGCTTTAGCCTGTCAGGGTTTCGATTGCAGCTTGGATACAAAGCGACAGGCTGAAGCCTGTCCTACTTCAGCTTCGCCCCCACGGGCACATCTTCCAGGAAACCGGCGAGCACGGGCGTCCCATCCGGGGTTGAGGCCGCGACAATCATGCCGTTCGATTCAACGCCGCGCAGTTTCCGTGGCTGTAGGTTTGTCACCACTACTACTTTGCGCCCCACCAGTTCTTCCGGCTTGTACGCCAGCGCCAGGCCCGCGACAATTTGACGCACTTCGTCGCCGATATCGACCTGCAGTTGCAGCAGCCGGTCCGCGCCCGCCACGCGCTCGGCGGTCTTGACCTGTCCGACGCGCATCTCCACTTTCGCGAACTCCTCGATACCAATCTTGGCTGAGGCTGCAACGGCCGGGGCCGCGGCGGCGCCAGTTCCAGTGGCTGCGCTTGGCGCTGCGGCAGCCGGAGTTTCCGGGGCTTTGTTCTGTTCTTGCTCCATGGCTTCAATCCTCGCAATCGTTTCGGATTTGTCAACGCGCGGGAAAATTCCTTCCGGCTTTCCCGTTTTCGTTCCAGGCTTGAGCTGTCTCCAGGAGAGAAGGTCCAACTGGACTCCGCTCAATGGCTCCGTCTGACCCAACTGATTCCAGATTTTTTGCGTCGCCTGCGGCAGAACGGGATACGCCAGCGCCGTGACGATACGGAGTCCCTCCGCGGCCGTGTACAGCACCGTCGCCAAGCGCGCTCGGTCCTCCGGCTTTTCCGCGAGCGCCCACGGTTTTTCGACTGTGATGTATTTGTCGATGATGGCGACGATCTCCCAGATCGCCTCCAGCGCCAGCGAAAAACTGAACCGGTCGTATAAATGCATGACCTTCGTGAGCGCTTCGTTGGCAAATTCCGCCGTGCTGGGGGCGTCTGTTTCCCCACCTTGCACGGGCGCGGGCTTTGGAATTTCGCCGCCGAAGTACCGCTCGATCATCGTGAGCGTGCGGCTGGCCAGGTTGCCGAGACCGTTCGCGAGATCGCTGTTGTAACGGGTGACCAGCGCATCGTAGGAAAAGCTGCCATCCTGTCCGAACACGATCTCGCGCAATAAGTAGTAGCGCAGCGGCTCGATGCCGATCGCATTGACGATCGGCCGCGGCCGCACCACGTTGCCGCGCGACTTGCTCATCTTTTCGCTATCGAAAAGGAGCCAGCCGTGCGCCCAGATTTGCTCGGGGAGCGGTAAATCCGCCGCCATCAAGAACGCGGGCCAATACACCGCGTGAAATCGGATGATTTCCTTGCCGACGATATGTAAATCCGCCGGCCAGAGGCCGCGCTGGTCGTAATTCGGGCCTCCCACGGCGCTCAGATATCCGATCAGCGCGTCGAACCACACATAAAAGACGTGAGGCGCTTCGCCCGGCACCGGGATGCCCCACCGGATCGTTGTCCGCGTAATCGAAATGTTTTTCAGGCCGCCATTCACGAAGCTCAGAACCTCGTTCCGGCGGCTCTCCGGCTGGATGAAATCAGGATTGGCCGCGTAGAAATCGAGGAGCTTTTGCTGGAATTCAGAAAGTTTGAAAAAATAATTTTCTTCGGTGACGGTTTCCGTTGGGCGCCCGCAATCGGGACAAGCATCCCCGGGCCCCGCGTCCACAACGTAGGCATTGTCGTGCACGCAGTATTGCCCGGTGTAGCGGCCCTTTTCGATGAAACCGTTATCCCGGCAGCGTTTGAACAGCCATTGCACGGTGCGATGGTGCTTTTCATCCGTCGTGCGAATGAATTCGTCGCCCGGAATTCCCAGATCGTCCCAGAGCCGCCGCCACTGCACGGCGATTTCCGTGGAAAATTCCTGGGGAGACTTCCCTGCCTTTTGCGCCGACCGCTCGACGTTCACGCCGTGCTCGTCGGCGCCCGTGGTCATGAAGACGTTGAATCCCCGCATGCGCTTGTACCGCCGGATTACGTCCGCAACGATCGTCGAGTAGGTATGTCCGATGTGCGGCATGCCGTTCGTGTAGTACAGCGGCGTCGTTAAATAGTATTTTGGCTTGGCTCGGGGAGTGCTCATTCGCCCTTTCCGTTTAGAATTTTAGGGTGAACCCTTACGATGGCAGGCCGCCCGTCAACGGCGGCAAGCTCCGCACCGGGAACTCGAATTTCGATAGTAAGCGCGCTGTCGGATGCTGTCAAATCACCGCTGCGGGCTGTCAAGTGCCCTGCAGTGGCAATCCGAGACACCTACAACGGGAAGGGGCACGCCGGACTTGGCGTGCCCCTAGGCTTGTATCGAGAAAATGGTAGTGGAGGATTTGTCCTAAGGCTGCTGTGGCGGCCGGTGGTTTCCGCCTTTAGGGCCTCCACCGTGCCAGGCCTTCTTCTGCACGAGGCTGTCACCTGCCGGAGCATTGAATGATACCTGCGGAGGATTCATGTAGGCACTCAACAGATAGGTTCTCGTGCCAAACCGAGGATCATTGTGATCCTCTTCCACAACGATTCTCAGGGCCGGGCAATACACACGGTTGGTTGTGATGGTGGTGGTCCCACTCACCCCGGGAAGCTGAACGGTATGGGTAATCGAAGTTTGTTCAGCCGTCGGGCAGGTATAAGTCCCATCGGAAATTTTGTAATTCGTGATCGGGGTAGGCGTTGGACGGTCGCCTGATCCGCTCCCGTTGCGGGGTCCCTTGCCCTGCCAGTTCGCTGCGGGGGTCTGCGGATGAATGGCAAACTCCTCGTAAGTCCCCTTGGTTACGTTCACGATGTAATTCATCATGACTGAAGGGTCCAGGTTCTTAATGTAGATAAATTCCGCGGAGCCTCCCTGGGATGCCCAGCGGCCAATCCCGGACAGCTTCACGTCGCGATACGTGCTGCCGTTGATGTCCCCGGCGATAATGCCGGTCGTGGTGTTCGTAATCGTGCTCGCGGAACCTCCCACCAAGACCGGCTCCACGTTCGTAATTGTGAATGTGAACTGATACTGGGGACACGGCGAACTGGAAGTGGCAATGCAGCTACGCAGGCCCCCATTTGGGCGACCATGACCACCGCGATGACCGAAAGATCCACGCCCTGGCGGACCATCCGCGCCCGCGAACTGAGCCGCCCCAAGCACAAGAACCGCCGTTAAAGCTAGGCCGAGTGCAATCCTTTTCACTTTCTTACCCTCCCATCACTGAACCTTGAAATACGTCCGCTCATGCCAAAAATAATCTGACTGGAGCAGCCACCCCGAATCCTATTGAACCAATTTCACTCCGCGCGGCCACCCATCCTCACCCACCAAAACATCCGCGAGAATCAAATCCTCATCCGGAGTTTCAGCGACAGGATAGCCGAGCTGTTCTAAAGAAGCCCTCGTCAACTGGACGCGCACAATCATGCCGGGATCGTCCGGAGTAATCCCGCCAGTAAATGGCACAGGCACGAAATCAGAGGTCGCAGACGTTTCATTCACAGGAGCGACTGCGACTTCCGCATCCGCCGCCGTCGCCGCATCAACCTGTTTCGAGCTAGCAGGCGCCTTCGCCTCCAGCGGCATTCCCGATTGAGATGTGACATCCTTCTTGGGAACCGGAGACGACGACTGCCCCTTCCAACGGCCGCTAACGGTCCACAGGAAAATCAGCAGCACCGCCGCGGCGGCTCCCACACTGGCCCACTCCAAACTGCGCCGCCAGGAAGCGCGATGATGATGATTCCGATACGCCACGAGCAACGAGGCCTCCACGCGAGGGGGCGCCTGCTCTCCACGCGCGCTCTGGCCCATCATCTCAGAAGCTTCCGCGAGCGCCGCCGCGTCCCCCATCCGCTGCGAACAAAGCTCACAGTGCGCGGCGTGTTCCAGAGCCGCCTCACGGGCGTTCACGTCCAGCAGTTCCATGCGCACAAATCCGTGGACGATTTCATCGAATTCCCGACACGTCATTTCGGTCATGTCTTTTCTCCCGGGCGCGCCCAGTTCGCCCTGGCCCCAATCCGCGCTGGACGGAGCTTGTCCAACAAGATCGAACGTGCTCGATTGAGCCTCGACCTCACCGTTCCCACAGGACAATCGAGCAAGGCCGCCGCTTCGCCATAGCTCTTGCCCTCGAGATCGCACAGCGTTACGGGTTCGCGATAGTGATCGGGAAGCGTCAGGATGGCTTCGCGCAACAACTCCGAGATTTGCGCGCGCTCCAAACCCTCCACAATCATCTCCGCCTGGCCCGAGCTTGCCGGAGAGTGGCCATTGCCATTAAAGTGGCCAGGATCACCCCTTCCATCCGTCGAAAGGCCCCTTCCCAACTCATCGGATAAAGGCACGTACCGGCCCTCTTTTTCATGCAGCTTTCGCAAGTGGTTCCGCGCGATGCCAAAAAGAAACGCGGCGGGAGTACCCTTTTCTTCGTCATATTTGCTGGTATGGCGAATCAGCGTTAAAAAAGTGTCCTGAACAACGTCCGCAGCCGATTGGGGACTTCCGCTCATATGCATCGCGTACCTGTAGAGCCCGCCCTGATGGCGGCGGTAGAACTCCAAAAAAGCGTCATCGTCTCCCGCTGCGAGACGCCTCAAAAGTTCGACATCACGTGTTTCGACTGGCTCTACCATCTACACCGGTTGGACTGTTCTCCCGCGCTTACACTATGAATTACGCTTGCCGGCGGAAGGAGTTCCACTTTCTTGGATGGGTTGCTATCCCGAATACACGGCGCAGTCCAGCGCATTAGTATATTCTTATCGCTGCTGCAACGCTCTTCCCCGCCTTCTCCTGGCGCACCACTGGAAACGGCCGAGCGCTGCTGTTAAGATGCCGATTAGCCGCGAAACGCTTTCAAAAAACGGACTGTCTTACAAGACGAGAATCATTGGGGAGGCGACACACCATGAAACTCAAAATCCTAGGCAAGCTTCCTGCTGCGCTTTGGATCACCACCTTCACGGCGGGCCTGATTTTCATTGCGGGCGCGCAGGCGCAGAACTCGAGTGGCGCACCGCAAATGATGAAGGGCGAGGGCCCATTAAACGACTGGACGAATGAGCGCCCTGGCAACCGCTACCTCATCAAGGCTGCCGATTTGCCGAAGCCCTACGCCACCGATTCCGCACCCAATCAATCCAAGGTCGTTCCGCGTCCCGCGGACGCCTGGCCGAAGGTGCCCGAAGGCTTCAAGATTGACCAGGCCCTCACAGGGCTGCAATCTCCCCGGACGATTATCACCGCGCCCAACGGAGACCTCTTCGTGGCGGAAAGCATTCCTGGCAGGATCCGCGCCTTGCGCGGATTTGGCGCCGACGGCAAGGTCGTGACGAATGAAATATTTGCAGCCGGCCTGACCATGCCGTACGGAATCGCGTTTTATCCCCCGGGACCGAATCCGAAGTACGTTTACATCGGAAACACGAATTCCATTGTCCGCTACCCTTACAAGAACGGCGACCTGAAGGCCAGCGGGCCTGCTCAGGTAGTAGTCGCGAGCATTCCGGCCGGCGCTCAATACGGCGGCGGGCACTGGACTCGAAGCCTGGTGTTTTCGAATGATGGAAAGAAGCTGTATGTCGGAGTCGGGTCCAAAGCCAATGTTGCCGATGATGATTCGGAAACGAATCGCGCCGATGTGCTGGAGTTCAACCCGGATGGAACCGGGCAGCGAATTTACGCAGCCGGTGTTCGAAACGCTTCCGGCCTGGCGATGCACCCTGAGACGGGACAGCTATGGGTCGCAGTGAATGAGCGCGACGCGCTGGGCGACGATCTCGTGCCCGACTACGTAACGCACATTCAGGAAAGCGGATTTTACGGTTGGCCGTGGTATTACACGGGACCCAACCAGGATCCGCGATTTGCGGGAAAACATCCCGAGCTGAAAGAGAAAGTCATTGTTCCGGACGTTTTGCTGCAATCCCATTCCGCTCCCTTGACGTTGACCTTCTACGAAGGGAAACAATTCCCCGCCGAATATCGCGGCGACCTCTTCGTGACTTCGCACGGTTCCTGGAACCGCGCTCACCGCACGGGATACAAGGTGATGCGTCTTTATACGCCGAACGGGAAGGCCACAGGCGAGTATGAAGATTTCGTCATCGGGTTCGTTGTGAACGATGCCGATGTCTGGGGACGCCCCGTGGGCGTGACCGTGGCAAGCGACGGCGCGCTGGTTTTCACTGACGACGCCTCCAATAGCGTCTGGCGCGTGACCTACACCGGCAGCAAGAGCGCCGCGAAGTAGGCCCAAGTGGCGCAGGCTTCAGCCTGCGCCACATCTCTCGCCCAACATTCCGCCTTCAACTTTCGCTCCGCGTTCCCTATAATCGCTGTTTCTCTTCCGAGATGGGAGCCACTTGGTACACGTTCTCGTAGCCCGCGTTCGCGCCGCTCTCGCGGTGCATATCCGCCAGCACTACCAGCAGGACGTGGCCATTGTCACGGAGAAGCCTCCGCGCATCGAGATGGGCGAGGCGGCCACGCCCGTGTGCTTCGAGCTGGCCAAGCGGCTGAAACGCGCTCCACGTCAGATCGCGCAGGAGATTGCCGCGCAGCTTGCGCCCATCGACGGAGTCGAACGCGTCGAAATCGCGGGCGGCGGCTACGTGAATTTTTATTTTTCACGGGCCGTATTTCTCGCCGATTCGCTGAAGGAAGCAGAAACGCTTCGAGCCGGCGCTCCTTCCGATGCTCCGAAATGCATCGTGGAGCACACCAACATCAATCCGAATAAAGCCGCACATATCGGCCACCTGCGCAATGCCGTGCTGGGCGATACGTTTGTGCGCCTGCTTCGCCGGTCCGGGCAGCCGGTGGAAGTGCAAAATTACATCGACAATACGGGCGTGCAGGTTGCGGATGTGGTCATCGGTTTCCTCCACATCGCCAAGAAAACGGCGGCGGAAGTGCGCGCTCTGGCCGCGGAGCCGAAATTCGATTACTACTGCTGGGATTTGTACGCGAGCGTCAGCCGCTTTTTCGAGGAAGACAAAGCGCGCCTGAATTTGCGCGGCGAAATGCTGAAATCGATCGAGGAGGGCGCGGGAGGAGCCGCGGAAATGGCGAATATCGTCGCGCCGGCCATCGTTCGTTGCCACCTCCGCACCATGGAGCGGCTGGGAATCGAATACGACCTGCTGCCGCGCGAGAGCGAAATTCTCCATTTGAAATTCTGGGACGCGGCCTTCGAGTTGCTAAAGCAGCGCAATGCAATTCACATGGCCGAGGCGGGAAAGAATGCCGGTTGCTGGGTCATGAGCCTCGATGATGGTTCCGCGGACAGCAAGGGGGAAGGCGAGGACGACGACGCAAAAATTATCGTCCGCTCGAATGGCACGGTCACCTACGTTGGCAAGGACATTGCCTATCAGCTCTGGAAATTCGGCCTGCTCGGGCGCGATTTTCACTATGAGAAATTTCACACCTATCCCGCCGGCCACACGCTGTGGTCCAGCGTTTCCACTATCGGCGACCGCGCCGCGCCCGCATTTGGCCGCGCAACCATCGTGTACAACGTGATCGACGCGCGGCAGGCGTATCTGCAAAATGTCGTGACCGCCGGCCTGCGCGCGCTCGGCTATGAAGAACAGGCCAATCGCTCGGTTCACTTCTCTTACGAAATTGTGGCTCTCACCCCGCGCTGCGCCTCGGAGCTCGGCTACTCGTTGAGCGAGGAGGACGCGAAGAAACCGTACGTCGAAGTCAGCGGCCGCAAAGGCCTCGGCGTGAAAGCCGACGACCTGCTCGACCGTCTGGAAGCCGCCGCGCGCGCCGAAGTGGACGAACGCCACCCGGACACGCCCGACGTGGAGCGAGCCGCCATCGCGCACGCCATCGCCATCGGCGCGCTCCGTTACTTCCTATTAAAATTCACGCGCACAGCCACCATCGCCTTCGACTTCAAGGACGCCCTCAGCTTCGAGGGCGAAACCGGCCCCTACTGCCAGTATGCGGTAGTGCGCGCGCGAAATATTTTCCGCAAGCTGCGCGACGAGCAGCCGGACTTCGATCTGTCCTCGCTCGAAACCGTGGACGCGAACGCGGCGACGGGATTATTCGCCGGTCCCGACGGAAACGCGTTCTGGGAGCTTGCGTTCCTCGCGGCATCGCTTGATACACAAATCGATGCAGCGGTAGGCGCGCAAGAACCCGCCTTCGTAGCCAAGTACGCTTTCCAACTCGCGCAGGCATTTAATTTGTTCTACCACCATCACCACATACTCACGGAAAGCGATCCCGCCAAAAAGAAGTTTCTGTTGCAACTTAGCCGCCTCGTCGAAGTTCAGCTCGTCGCCGCGCTGGAGCTGCTAGGAATCGAATCGCCCGAAAAGATGTAAGTCTCTGCGGACTAAGGGCTTGTTACCGCACAACCGACAATCCGTGAGCTTGTGAGACAACGTTCCACTTCTAGCGGCGTTTTAGACCTTCGAGTTCATCGAGCGTACGCGGCCAGTCCGACCGCAATAGCCGCGACAAACTTCGATCCGCAAGAAGTCTTCCGCCCGTCTGGCATCGGGCGCAATAGTTCGTTTCGTTGTCCGCGTACCGAATGCGCTGAATCTTTTCTCCGCACCTCGGACATGGTTCTCCATAGCGTCCATGAACCGCCATGCCCTCGCGAAATGCGGTCACCTTTTCGGGAAAGGCGGTTTCCGCCTCCAGGCGCAGCCGATCTATCCAGACTGTCAGTACCTCGCGCGTGGCAGCGAACAGCCTTTCCCATTCCTGCGGCCCCAATTTGTGCGTGAGCGCAATCGGCGACAGTTGCGCCGCATGCAGAATCTCATCCGAATACGCGTTGCCAATGCCGCTGACCAAGCGTGGATCGGTAAGAGCCCTCTTGAGGGTGCGATTTTCGGCCATCAGCGCGTCGCGAAATGAGTTCAGATCGCTCGTGAAAATCTCGATTCCTCCCGGGTCGACGGAATCCAAGCCCTCCTCGCCGGAGAGCACATGCAACGATGCGCGGCGCTTCGACCCAGCTTCGGTAAGGACGAGAGAACCGTTCGGAAAATCGAACGCGGCCAGACTGTTGCGGCCCGACATCTTTGCGCCAGGCGGTCGCCAGTGCAAACGGCCCGCAATCATCAAGTGCAGCACAAGCCAGAGATCGCTCTTTACACCGATCGCGATTCGCTTCCCGATTCGCCGCAATTCGCGAACGATGCGGCCCTCCGCACTCGAAACTGGCGGTTCCACGGTACGAAGCAGAAAAACGCTCGCCAGTCGCACACGCTCAAGCGGCTGCCCGACGATGCGCGGTTCGAGCGCACTGATGTAAGCGGCGATATCCGGCAATTCCGGCATGCTTATCAGCTTGCACGTCGCACCCGCGTTTTTGCAACCTCCCAGAACCCAACACAAGAGACCACGATTACCAACCCATTTGGTCCATCCGCCTGAGGATGATCGCGCTGTATTTATTCATGCGCTCGGGTCGTCGACTCAGTGGTGCCGGCAGAATTGCAGCGAGCCGTGCCGCCTGTTGCCGGCCGATATTCCGGGCAGCGGTTTCGTCGTAGTAACGACACGCCGATTCCGCACCATAAATACCAGGGCCCCATTCGACCACGTTGAGGTATATCTCGAGAATGCGCCGCTTGCCGAGCGCGAATTCGGCCACCGGTACAAGCGTGGCCTCTGCGCCCTTGCGGAGGATCGAGCGGCCAGTTCCGAAGAATAAGTTTTTTACGAGTTGCTGCGTAATAGTGGAAGCACCGCGAGTGCGGTCGCCTTCCATATCTTCTTCGGCAGCGATTTGGATCTGGTGCCAATCGAATCCATGGTGCTGGTAGAAGTGCGTGTCCTCTGCGGCGATCACCGAGTGCTGGAGATCGGGCGAAATTTGGCTAAGCGGAATGAATTGGTAGCGTTCGCGATACGGCGTGCGGGAAATCCAGGCCTGGAAGTGGCGCTGGATGTGCACCGCGGTGGTCGGTGGGTCGACCCACCGGGCGGCCAAAAGGATCAGCGCGGCAAGCAGCCAAAGAAACACCTCGCCGATGACAAGCCATCGAAAAACGGAGCGGAGGAAGCCCGTCCGAGGCGCGGTGTTGGTGTCAGTGTTCGGCACTACAGTCACAGTTCAGAATAATAGCCTGGGCTGCGTTGCCGCTGATGGATGATTTTGTCCGCGCCAAGACAGAGTGCTGCGGTTGACTCAGAGCACTCCGGAAGTTCTAGCCCTCTTCAAAGGTTATGCCACCCGCCCTGAGCCAACCAGAGTTCGCCGACTTTCTTTGCACCAGCGTTGGCACCATTCGTAGTTGGGAGCAGGGGAATCGCACCCCAAACCGATCCGCGTTGCGCCTGTTAGTGATTGCCAAGGAGCAACCGGCATTGCTCTTGCAAAGACGCGCCTAAGCGGAAAAGCGAAACCGTCCGCCCCTTTCCGCCGCAGCGGACGAAGGAGCGGCCACCCGGAAGTTCAACCCTTTTCAAAAGGGTGTGCCACCCGCCGCGATGGGGCATCTAGAATTCAAATCCCCTGAATAAGCGTTGCAATCTTCCGACAATCGATCAGTTTCGGGGTACACAGCGAAGCGGTGGGAATAGCGTCGCCCCTTCGACGTTTGCGTTCTACGAAGCCGGTGGCTGCTTTGAGGCGAAGAGGACTCCAAGGGCCGATCCGACCAGTCCCTGCAAAGGACCAAGAAATAGGTTCGATGAGCTAAGGGACTTTATCTCTTCATCCACGGAAGCTGAAACAAAAGGCTGTATTAGAATGGTTAACAGTAGAAGAAATAGATAAAAAATCGAGAGATATTCCGCTGTTCGATAAAAGGTCTTCCTCACAACCAATCCTGAAAAGAAGGGCGCCAGAGCTGATGCTCCCAGAACCGAAATAACCATCGTCATCGTCGGCATTATCGATGGCAGTAGCCATTGCCACACTTTGTACATTTGGTCTCCAAAATGGCCAATGAGAGACTGTAGTATCACAATGGTGAAGATTAGCAGCCCACCAATGAGCCAAACTCCCGCAAGTCGGGATCGGACCATCTCCAACTGGATATAGCTATCTTTAGACATTGCTCGCGGTTACTACTCCTCCGTCTTGGCATCCTGGCAGGCTAGAACCAGCACTTGAATTCTTCCCGCGTTCGCTTTCAGATTAGTCATCTCTTATTTCAAATGTAACGCGTTCCATAGGCCCGACTGTTGCAGATGTGTCTTAGCGTCGAGGTCGCTTGGATCGACGGAAACTGGACCCGACCCCGCACCTTTCGGTGGGTTCGAGAATTCGTAAATAAGGGCTGTGCACCTCGTGTCAGTTGTAGCAAGCTCTTCAGCAATTTCCTGAGTTAATGTGTTGCTTCCTCTTGACAACAGAGTTTTTGGCCAACTTTCCGGAGGCGGTGCCGGAGACTGTGAAAATGGTTGGCTAGTGGTTACAAAGACGATCAGCCTGTAATATCCCGGGTTCGCTTTAAACAAGGCCCGAAGATAATCCTTTAAAGTAAATCGGGTAAGCGGAACAGGGAGCACAGAGAACCGTCCAGGCGGCGGTTTAGGCCTGCCATCCGGGTACATCTGCTCCAACCGGGTAACCAGAGAGAACCCATAAGGAACCGAATAATAGCTTCGCTCCACGTAACCAGTTTGGTCTAGGCCTGCAGAAAGGACACCGGCGATGTCCCCTAGCGTATTGACATGCGTCGCTTCAAAGAGCGACGAAGGAAGGACCTCTTCGGCTGAAGCTTTTGGAGGTGGCCACGGGAAGGCTGGCAGTTGAGATGATGGCAGCGGACTAAAATCATCGACATGATTGCCAGCGGGTCCCTTTTGCGGAGTGGGATAATATTGGACAGTTTGCTGTGGTGAGTCCGACTTTGGTTGTTGCCCGCCGCACCCGAAAGTGATGAATCCCAAAACGATTGTGCATGCTACTACGGCTTCGCTGTGACGCGGGCGCGGTGAGAGACAGTGAGGGTGCCGAATACCAATCATGGACTTCAAGCACCTGAGTATTAACTGACAAAATTCACCTAGTTAATATCATAGTTCAGAGCTCCTCGCAAGTTCCCTGGAGAACATAGAGTTGTGTCGGGTGGGATTCCAATCTGGTGGGTGGCCAGCCCTTTCGTTGCTTGCTTACTAATGAATTCTCATGTCTAAGCTCCTCGCCTGTTTCACGTCATGGCTGAGGAACGGCATCGACTTTTCTGGGTGGCCTCCCATTTCGGTTTTAGAAGGGTCCCCTTTTGACTCTAACTCTGTAATACGGCCAGTAGAAAATGCAAACCCTCCACCCCTTCGAAAAGCTGAAGCTGTGAGAAAACTAGGCGTCATGGGTGTCAGGGATCCGTTCGGGATTTTCTTGTTCGGCTGGACCGCCGCTTTGCGGAATCAGGAGGTCAGGCGGTTGGGTTGCTGACTTCCTTCAATTTGCAGCAGGAGACGCTCGCAACTTGCCTAGACGAATCCACTGTTGCAAGTTGTAGGTGAGGCATGCCCAGAGCAGTTCGGTTTGGACTTTCACTAAGCCGCGAACGTGGAACTGCCGTAGTCCTAGCTTGCTCTTGATCCACGCGTGGCAAAACTCCACCACTCTTCCGCGGCGGCGATATTGTCTCTGTGCTTCCGCGCTGGCCATCTTTTCCCGAAATGCCCGCACCGCTGCGTTTTCTACCTGTCTCACCAGTCCGCGGCCGTGGCTCTGATTTCCCGGGCAGCATTCTGGTTTGCGGAGGCAAGGTTGGCAGTCGCTGCTTTTGGCCTCGTAACGATAAGCCACCAGTCCCCGCTTCTGCTTGCCATGATATTTCCCCTGGGGCCGCAGCAGATGGCCCTCCGGGCAAACATACCGATTCGTCTCGGGCTGAAAAACGAAAGCGCTCGGGGGCAGTCGGTGGGGAGCGGTCCTCCCCGTGGACGCGTCTTCTCGCGGCATGCTCCCGAGAAAATCCATCTTTCGTTCGGCCATCTCTTCGATGGCCGCGCGCGTGGTGTATCCCGCGTCGGCCACCATTTGCTCCGGCCTTCTGTGTAACCGTTCTTCGATGCGGTCCACTGCCGGAAGCAACTGGCCTGTGTCATTGGCTTGTTGTGTCACCGTTACGCCCACGATCAACCCGTGTGCCGCATCCGCGGAAATCTGCGCGTTGTAGCCAAGCGCCAATCCGCCGTCGGGCAGTTTCATCCTTCGCGCTTCCGGCTCGGTGACGCTAACACGCACCTTTCCCGGCTTCTTTTCCCGCAACTTTTCCAGCTCCTCCAGGGCCTTTCCCAAGCGCTCTTGCCGTTCCCGTTGCGCCCTGGCGCGCGCTTGCTTCACTTTCGGGTTGCCTTCATCGTTCCTCGGATCACCCATTTCCTCCACACGCCGCCACGCACGATCCCAATGTTCCCGAATGCTGCTCTCCCACTGATAACTTCGCGGACTCGCCGCTGCGCGAATCTTCGTGCCATCCTGCATCACCTGGTCCAGCGTGATCAGTCCCTCCTTGCTCAGGGCTGCTAATACCTGGGTGAACAGTTCGTCCAGCTCTTTTTGCTTCTCCACCCGGAAATCCGCCAGCGTGTGGTAGTTCACTTCGTCGAGTCCCGTCAACCACTGGAAAGCCGGATCAAACTCGCACCGTCGCGCCACTTCCCGCGCCGATCCAATCCCCTGGGTGTAGGCGTACACCCATAAGCTAATTAGCAGTTGCGGATCGAACGCCGGACGTCCGCCTTCTTCTACACTGCTCTCGATGGCCTGATAAAAGGCACTCAGGTTCAGCCGTCCCACAAGCGCCCAAATGGCTCTCGCCAGATGATCTTGCTCGACGAGCCTCTCGACATCTACAGCTCGCCAGCTCATCTGTTCGCGGTTCACTCGACGAATCAACGCCTGCTTGCTGGTCACATTTTCTTCGCTCATGCGCCGAGCATACTCAGCTTCATTTCCTTTTCAAGACCAGATTGGAATTATTTTGGAAGGTTTCTTCACAGCTTCAAAGCTGCGAAGGAGCGGCCACCTGGAAGTTCTAACCCTCTTCAAAGGCTATGCCACCCGCCTATTCCGTTTCATTCTCAATTTCAGAAAAGTGCCGGTTGCGCGCTCAAGTAGTTTCGCTCAAGTCTGGGCGTGCCGTTTGCTGTCTCTTGAATTAGGAGCATCACGTCGCGAAGAGATCTAACGGGTTGGGCGTGCAAGGTTGAAATCAAGAATGCATTGCCGGCCGCCGAAGGTGCAGGGTCTTTGAAGTCTACAATGTACAGGCGTTTCCCGAGCGCACGTGCGGTTCGCGCCGCCTCAACTGTGCCGCCTGACTCGCCCGCCTCAATCACTATTACGCAATCCGCTAACCCGCAGACCACCTCGTTGCGTTTCATCGCGGCACTAGCGAACCAAGGCTGCCCGAAAGGAAACTGGGATATTGCGAGCATGTGCTCTGGGTTTACCAGAGGTTTAAGCTCCCGCTTCATGTGGAAGTGCTTAAACCCGAAGGGTAGTACAAACACCGTGTCCCCGCGTACCTCCAACGCTGCGAGGTGCGCGGCAGTATCGACCCCTTTGGCGTATCCACTAATCACAACGATGCCCGCTTCGGCGACAGCGCGAGCAATTCTCGCAGCGGTTTCCAGGCCGTGCTCCGAAGAATGTCTCGAACCTACAATTGCCACGCTTGGCCGTGTTGAGAGTGCGAGATTGCCCGCAACGTAAAGCTCTCTTGGAGGCTGCTTCAAAGTAAGCAGCTTGGCGGGGAATCGAGTGTCCTCGGAGAAGACGCGTATGGGTTCCCCCAATGCTGGACTCTTCAATATCTTTTGTCTTTCCACATTCATCGGTTCACCCGCGTTTTAGTCGCAGTCACCAAGTATACCTTTGAAACCCCGGCTTTCTTTAAGGTGCGGGCAACTTCACCGGCGGTCGCTCCAGACCTATAGAGGTCGTCGACCAAGAGAACCCTTCTGACTTCTTGTTCCCTATCAAATCTGAAGACTCCAGCAAGTTCGTTTGCGCGTTCAACGGGATCCACAACATTCTTAAGGGACTTTGTCGATTTCGTCTTTCGGAGCTTCTTCGATAAGTCTGGCAAGGATAAAATCTCGGACATCTTCTTAACGATCGCTGGAACGGGCTGGAACTTTCTCGTTGTCGAAGGCGGAATCCCCAATACGCCATCAATTTTGTCCAAATCAAATTTGCGACGACTCCACTCGGCAAGAACCCGCGCCAATGTCTTCGCGCAAATCTTCTTCTGGCCGTATTTGAGGTCGTATACCAACTGGCCGAGTGCAGTGCGCGTGGTAACAAATCCGCCCGCTCCGTCCGGCACGCTCGACACAGTGTGTTGGTCAAGAGCGTAGCCGCGCGACCAATCTCCTTTGACCTTCTCGGGACGACATTCAACACCTTTCAATCTGAAAGTTGTTCCAGACATTTAGCCCCCTTCCAATGTCGACTTTCGTGGGCCACTTGTCTCAATTATATCTCGTGAACCTACTCCTGAGCGCTGGCCGCGTGCAACGCCTCCTAGATCCTCCCGAAATGACGGAGTACTCGGAAACTCAGCCACCATCTAATTCGTATATCACTTCGAGGTTGTACCGTTCGCTCCAAACTTCATTGCCAAATCAACCAGCGTGCGCACAGCCACACCTGTCGCGCCCTTTGCGTTCCACGGCTTCACGTCGTCCTGCCAAGCTGTTCCGGCGATGTCGAGGTGAATCCACGGCGTGTCGCCGGTGAACTCTTTGAGGAACATAGCTGCGACGATTGCTCCGCCGCCTTTGCCGCTGCCGACGTTTTGGATGTCGGCGATGCCGCTCTTGATCATTTCGCGGTAGTCGTCGTCGATCGGCAAGGGCCACATTTTTTCGCCAGCTACTTTTGAACTGGCTAGGAGTTGATCGGTGAAGGCCTGATCGGAACCGAACACGCCCACGTTCACGTTGGCGAGCGCGACTACTACTGCGCCTGTCAGCGTTGCGGCGTCGACCAGGTGCGTGCAGCCAAGCTGCTTGGCGTAGGCGATGCCGTCGGCCAGAACCAGGCGGCCCTCGGCATCGGTGTTGATCACTTCGATGGATTTTCCGGCCATGGAAATTTGCACGTCGCCGGGCTTTTGCGCGCGTCCTCCGGGCATGTTCTCACTCGACGGGACGACGGCGATTACCTTGCACGACGGCTTCAGGGTGGCGATCGCTCGCATGGCGCCGATCATGGCGGCGCCGCCGCACATGTCGTATTTCATTTTCTCCATGTCATTCGCGGGCTTGATGGAAATTCCGCCGGTGTCAAACGTGATGGCTTTTCCCACCAGTCCCAACACCGGCGCGGATGGATTCAATTTTTCGGGCGTGTACGTGATGATGATCATGCGCGGAGGCTCGACGCTTCCCTGCGCGACCGAAAGCAGCGCGCCCATTTTCAAATCCGCGATTTTATTTTCATCGAGGATATCGACGGCGAGGCCCGCCTCACGCGCCATGGCAGCGGCGCGGTCGGCCAGTATGCGCGGAGTCATTCGGTTCGAGGGCTCATTGCCCAGTTCGCGCGCGAAATTCTGCGAGTCGGCGATGATGCGCCCGCGCGACAAACCGAGATCGGCAGCGGTGCGCGAGGATTCTTCCCAACCGGCCAGCGCGGCCGCGGTGATTTCGTTCCCGGGCTTTTTGTCGGTCTTGTATTTGTCGGAATCGAAATTCGCGAGGATCAATCCTTCGACGATGGCCTGCGCCGCCACGGCGCTGCGATCGTTCTCGCGCGCGAGGAACGTCACGCGCTTCACCTGGCGCGACTTCAAAGTGCGCACCGCCGCAGCGGCAAGCCTTCGCAGCTCGGCCGTCCCGAATTTGTCTTTCTTCCCTGCGCCCACAATCAATAGCCGCTGCGCCGCCAGCCCTTGCGGGTAATACAGAAGGGTCGTGTCGAACATCTTGCCGGTAAGCTCGCCGGACGCGGCCAGCTTCGTCAGCGCGCCACCGGCAGCCTCATCGAGCTGAGCTAGGACGCCCTCGACGGGCTTCTCCTGCTCGAATGCGTACGTCACGAGAGCTTCCGCTTCCAGCTTTGCAAGCGCGCGGGTATCCACCGTGATTTCCATAAGTTCCCTTCTTTGAATGAGATGGCGCTGCCCGTCCGAGGACCGCGCGAAAAATTCAACTTTCTGCAATCAATCCGTAACTTGGTTCCGTTCCATTGCTTGCTGCCCGCCGCTTAACGATGACGAAACTGACGCATAGCTTCGCCGACTTCCCGTTTGGCCTCTTTATCGCGTTCTGTCTGGCGGCGGTCCCACTTCTTCTTGCCCTGGGCGAGCGCCAATTCGCACTTGGCGATGCCCTCGCGGAAGTAAATCCGAAGGGGAATGAGCGTAAGCCCCTTGGCATCCAGTTTTCGTTCCAATTTGCCGATCTGTTCCTTGCGGAGAAGCAATTTCCTGGTTCTGAGGGGTCCGTGGTTATACGGACCTCCCGGAAGGTACTCGCCGATATGAAAATTCACGAGCCAAACCTCGCCGCGGCGAATCACACCGTAGGCGTCGCGCAGGTTCGCCTTGCTCTCGCGGAGAGATTTTACTTCGGTGCCAAGCAACACCATGCCCGCTTCCAGCCTCTCAAGAAGGTGATAATTGTAGGAAGCGGCGCGGTTTTGGGCCACCACCAACTCAGCCAGTTTTTCTTGTTTTTTTGGCGGTTTAGCCACAGCAAGCTATCTTAGCTGCGTGCTGTTGCTAGAATCAAGTTCGCACCTTGTTCGGTGATGTCAAGCTGCCTGTGTAAATAGTTTGAGGGTGTGGGTTTTCCAGTCCTCGTTAAAACGACTGAAAATCGCATAGATGATTCGATCCACGCTTTCGACGTTGATGAACACGACCATGGGCCGAGTCCTCCGTCGCACTTCGACAAAGCATCTCTCGATGGCATTGGTGGTGCGCAGCTTCTGCCACAGGTGACGTGGAAACTCAAAAAACGTCAGCAGTGCGGGCAGATCCCGCTCCAGGCGCTCCACCAACTTGGAATACTGGGTCCGCCAACGAAACCGAAATCGCTCGAACGCTCTCCGAGCGGCGCCTGGGCTCGGGGCTCGATAAATGCGTTGGGCGTCCTGCTTCACGGCGTCGTGGTCGGCTCGGCGCACCGCCTCGCACAGATTCCGCATCTTGTGCACCCAGCAGCGCTGGTGCCGCGCTCGCGGATATACTGCCGGGATCGCCGCGGCCAACCCCGGACAACCGTCCGTGATCACCAACTGCAACCGTCGGCCCCGCAATCCTCGGCGATACAGATCATTCAACAATCCTTCCCACCCCGCCTGGCTTTCGCTCTTGGCCCGCACAAACGCCAGCAGCTGACGGCGACCATCGCTGCGCACTCCGTAGGCCACTAACAGCAGCACTTTCTGCGGCCCAAACGCCCTCCGAACCTTCAACCACACCCCATCCAGGATCAGATAGCACCACTCATCGCCCAGCGGCGCGTGGTGGAACTTCTCTACCTGTTCATCCAGCACTCTCGTGAGCTGCGAGACCGTCTGTGCGCTCACCGACTCCCCGGTCAGCAGGGACACCACCCGGCCCACGCCGCGTGTCGAGATCCCTCGCAAAAACGCTTGCCGGATCATCTCGCTCACTTCCGGACTGCGCCGCTGCAGCGCCCGCATCCCCCGCGGCAGAAACGAGTGCAGCCGCGTCCGCGATACGCGAAAACGAATCAGCCCTAGCGGGGTGACATACGCGCGCTCGTAATACCCATTCCGGTAGTCGATGCGCCCCGCTTCTCCCGCCGCTCGCTCATGCCACTGCAGCCCCAGATACTCGGCCATCTGCTGCTGGGAGTCGGCTTCCAGAAGCTTCTGCAACGTTTCCCGCGTCCGTCCTTGGAAATCCCCCCAGAAGCTTTCCTGCAGGTCCCGCACAAACGCTTCAAACCGCTGTGTGTTATTCTTGATCCTCATTTGGGTGTAGGCTCCTTTACCGGAGATTTTGTTGCTCGTCACAACAAAACCTACACCCTCTTTCTTTTTACACACTCAAAATTACGTCACCCCTTGTTCGAGTTTTGTGCGAGTGCTAGACTTACGCGGTGGTAATGCACCGAGTGGAGCGCGGATGAACCTTCGGAATTTGTGTGGATTAGTCCTGACGGCGGCCGTACTCATGACGGGATGCCCCAGGGCCAGCCAAGAGACCAGTGCAGGCTCAAAGGCGGAGGCACTGAAGGACTACGACACTGCCCTCGACGATTACAACAAGGCCCTCCAAGCCTCTCCAAACAACACGGAATACAAACTGAAGGCGGCGAGGGCGCGTTTTGAAGCCGCCCAGTGGCACGTCGACCAGGGCCGGCGTTTTCGGGATCAAGCCAACCTGGACCTGGCGCTGGCGGAGTTCCGCAAGGCCCAGATGATCGATCCGTCAAGCGCCGTGGCGCAACAAGAATTGAAAGCCACGATGGATCTGATCAACGTCAGGCAAGGAACCACGCAAAACGCGGCTCCCGCTTCGGAAGAAGAACCGAAGCTCATGTCCGGACCGCCCGTAATCCAGCCCCTTTCGCGCGCCCCGATCAACATGAAGGCCACGAACGACTCGAAGGCGGTTTTTGAGGCCATCGGAAAGCTGGCCGGGCTGACCGTCATCTTCGACCCGGATTTCACTTCCCGGCGAATTTCCGTCGAGCTGACCAACGTGACGCTCGAGCAGGCGCTGAACATCAGCGCGCTGCAGAGCAAGGCATTCTGGCGTCCGGTGACGTCCAATATTATTTTTGTGGTCCCCGACCAGCCGCAGAAACGCAAGGACTACGAGGAAGAAGTTGTAAAGACATTTTATCTGCACAATACAGTGCTGCCGCAGGAACTCACGGAAATTGTAACCAGCATCCGGCAACTGCTGGATTTGCGGCGCGTGCAGCAAATCAACGCGCAGAACGCCATCGTGATCCGCGACACTCCGGACCGGGTTTTACTCGCGGGAAAAATTATCGACGACATCGACAAGGCCAAGCCGGAAGTCGTGATTCAGGTGGCCGTCATGGAAGCGCGGCGCGACCGCATGCGCAATGTCGGGATCACGCCGCCGACAAGCGTCTCGGCGTCGTTCGCGAATCCCGGCACGACGGCTGCGAGTGCCTCGACCGCTACATCGACGACAACGAACGGCGCGGCCACCATAAGCCAGCTGATCAACAATCCCAATATTTTCAGCCAGGGTTACAGCGTGACGATGCCGGGCGCGACGGCGAATTTTCTGATGACGGATACATCGACGCAAATCCTCGACGATCCTGAAATTCGCGTCGTCGACGGGCAAACCGCCAAGCTCCGCATCGGCGATCGCATCCCCGTGGCCACGGGCAGCTTCCAGGCCGGGATCGGCACGACCGGCGCCGGGGCCCTCAATCCTCTGGTGAACACACAGTTTCAGTATCTCGACGTGGGCGTGAATGTGGACGTCACGCCGCGCATCCACCCGGACCACGAAATCAGCATGAAAGTGAACATCGTGGTTTCGTCGCAGACCGGTTCCACCAACATCGGCGGAATCAACCAGCCGATCATCAGCCAGCGCAGCATCGAGCATGACATTCGTCTTAAGGACGGCGAAGTCAATGTCCTTGGCGGGCTGATCGAGCAAACCGATACGAATACGGTCAATGGCATACCCGGCCTGGCAAGGATTCCCTTTTTCAAGAATTTCTTTTCCAGCGACACGGTCGATCACGAAAAGGATGAAATCCTGATCGTCCTGATTCCGCACATTGTGCGAATTCCTTCGATCTCCGCGGAGAACTTGCGCAGCATCTCGTCTGGAACGGACACCAACGCCGAGGTGCGGTTGGCGGATGCAGTCATGTCGCCTGATCTGCCGAAGGCGCAGGCTGCGCCAGTTCCTCAAGCGGCTCCTGCGGCGATTGTGGCGCCCGCATCGGCGAGTGCGCCGGCTTCCCAAAATGCGACGTTGCAATTTGAGCCCGTGACGGCCGCCTTGAAACCGGGCGAAACGACCACGATTGGCGTCACCGTTCAAAATGTCCAGGACCTGTACTCCATCCCGATGCTTTTGCAATTTAATCCGGCGGTGATTTCCATCGAGGACGTTCGCCAGGGCGGATTCCTCTCGGGCGGAACGCAGGAAGTCGCCATCGTGGAGCGTGTGGATAAGGAGCGCGGGCAGGCCATTATCTCGGCGACCCGCATGCCGAATACGCCCGGAGTGAGCGGGTCGGGCACGCTTGTGGGGATCGTCGTGAAGGGCCTCGCGCCGGGCAACTCGCAGCTTTCGATCGTGCAGGTGAACGCAAAAGATTCCCAGCAGCGGCCGATCCAGGTTATCACCGGCGAAGCAACCGTCAAAGTGCAGTAAATCAGAGGGCCACGTTACCATGCGCCGACAGAACTTATTCCCGCGCACGAGAAGAAACAGGGTTGCGGGAATGACTCTGCTTGAACTCATCCTCACAACCGGGATTCTGCTGGTCCTCTCCACGGCCGCGATTCCCATGTTCCGAATCACGATCCAGCACCGCAAAGAATCGGAATTGCGCTACGATTTGCGGGAAATGCGAAATGCGATCGATCGTTACAAGGATGACGCTGACAAGAATTTGATCCGCACGGAAGTCGGCAGCCAGAACTATCCCCCTGATCTGCAGACCCTCGTCGATGGCGTGACGGTGAGCGCCGGCGGAGGCGGGGCAGGCGGGATCAGCGCCTCGGCGCTGGCTGGAGCGAGCAATACAACGCAGTTTGGATCGGCAGGGACGCCGCAATTGGGAGCGGGACAGGCAGGCGGGGCGTCACAATTCGGCCAGGGCGCGGCGGGCGGCATTCCGTCCCTCGGGTCAACCGGCAGCGCCAGCCAAGCCATGTCCGACACGCCCAGCAAGGTGCGCTACCTGCGAAAAATTCCGGTGGACCCTATGACCGGCAAGCCCGATTGGGGCCTGCGGTCCGTGCAAGACGACCCGGATTCCACCAGCTGGGGCGGAAGCAATGTCTTCGACGTTTATTCTCAATCCCAGGCGACGGCGACGGACGGGACGAAATACTCCGACTGGTAGTGCGCGGATGAAATCTTTCCACATCACGGGCATCGGTTCGCGAAGCTTCCGGGGTCGCACTTCGTCTGCTCGACGGCGCCTACTTGCCGCCGGATTCTCTCTGCTCGAAATGATGATCGTCGTCACGATCATGTTGATTTTGGCGGGCATCGCGGCGACAAGATATGAGAGATCGGTCGTGCGCGCCAGAGAAGCCACGCTCAAGCAGGATCTGTTCATCATGCGGAATGCGATTCAGCAGTACACCCTCGATAAAGAGGCCGGCCCTTCGTCGCTCGATGATCTTGTTCCAAAATATATGTCGTCCATTCCGATTGACCCCATCACGCACAACAAGGATTGGCACACGGAGTCCGAGCAGGTGCTGCTCGATCCTCTGCAGACTTCGCCGGGAGTTACCGACGTCCACTCTAGTTCCGATCAGGTCTCTCCGTTTGAGGCTACGCCGTACAATACCTGGTAATCGGGAAGCCCTGCTTGCCCGCGTTAAGCGGATTCTTCGGCCTCGTTCCAATCCGGCAGCGATCTGTTTCCGCACAAGGCTTCGGCGGCCCAGCGTCCCAGATATACCGATTGCGCGACTCCGTGGCCGCTGAATGCTCCGAGCACGACTGTGTGCGGACCTCGGGGATGTTGCGCGAAGACCGGACGCCATTGGTTTGCAATCAGGATCGGCCCGCCCCAGCGGTTCGCGAAACGCACATTTTGCAATGCCGGGTGCAGCGCGCGAACACGAGATTCGAGCCGGGCGATGAGCTCCGCGGATTTCCCTGACTCGACATCCAGGCTTGCGAGTTCGCGCCAATCATTCATGTGGACGAGGCCGCCTCCGAAGATGACGCCGCCTGTGCGCAGGATTCTCCCCCACAAATACGGAAAATCGATTGTGTAGAATGGCCTTTCAGAAGCCAGCCCCAGGCTCTCGAGTTGGGATGCGGTGAGAGGTTCGGTCGCAACGGCGAGCGTAAATTTCGTTTGCCCGCGGCCGGCAAGTTCGCTCAGTTCGAGAGACATTCCATTCGTCGCCACGAGGACTTTGCGCGCGCGAAGTTGTCCGCCGGAAAAATGCAGGCGCACAGGATCTGCAAATTCAATTTCCTCGACAGGTGCATTCTCGAAAATATGCGCCCCGCTCTTTTCCGCCGCGCGAGCCAGGCCGCTTACCATTTTTCCCGGATCGATCATTCCGCCGGGTACCTGCTTCACCGCGCGAACCATCCCGGAATCCGACCAGGAGATAGGCGAATCGGCCAGTCCGCCGCTTCGGCCTATCTCGTAGATTCCGGGAAGAGCGAGATCGCAATCGACCGCGAGTTCCTTCAGGATGGAGCTGAATCCGGCCAGCACATTTCCCAAGCCGGGAAGAGCGCCGGCAGCCGTCTCCGACAGGACCATACCGCCCGTGTGGCCGCTCGAACCTGCCCCAATCGCCGCGGATTCGAACAGAACCACAGTCTTATCGGGCGCGAATCGCCGCAGCCACGCCGCCGCCGACAAACCTGAAAAGCCTCCTCCAATGATTGCGAAGTCAGCCTCAGCGGGCATAGAGGCGGCCGCTGGCTGAAAATCAATGGACCAGGGAGAATTGCCCCAGCGTGGATGGGAAACGGCTCGCGTCAAGCGATATCTCCTACAGAAACCACAATACCGCAGTCTCAATCGTGTGAGCTGTATGGAACGAACTTTTGGGGTTAAGCCCGGGAAAATCATCATACGATTCTTCGTCCATTGGAATCGCCGGATCTTCGGGAAAGCTCACTCGCCGAGGCTGAGGGCCAGACCGGTGAAGCGCCGCTGGAATCCGTCGAATGTTCCAAAGATTGGAGAGGCGGTGTTGTTGAAGACGTCGTGGGGATTCTGGCGATTCGTGACGTCCAGCGAATAAACGCCGACGCGGATTTTCCGCACTTTGCCCGAGGGGCGCTCTTTAAACGGGATGTGGATCGGAAAGTCGCGGTACACTTTTACGTCGAGCGAAAAATAGGTTTCGAAGCGGAGACTATTGGGGACGCCCACGTAGTTTTGCAAGACATCCACATTCGAATAAGGGAAGCCGGAGTGCATGTCGACGACGGGGCTAAATACCAGGCTCCAGACCGGCAGATGGGCAAAACCCCAGACCAGCAAGCGGTTCGGAATGTCGGAGGGTTGAACACCATAAACATTCGGGCGGATCACTGGGACTTGGAAAGGGATAAATGTATCCGAGAGCGTATTGAGGTCGCCGCGCGCGCGGCTCCAGGAATACGACACGTTGACTTCGCCCTTTTCGCTCGGGCTGTAACGAGCGGTGGCTTGCGCCTGGCGATAATGCGCGGTCCCGGTGTTCTCCAGGGCCAAAAATCCATTCGTCGCGCCCGTTCCGGCCGGAGGCAGAATCGGATTCACCAGGAAAAGATCGTCTGTATGAGTCTCATAGTAGCCGACACGAAGGGTGACATTCTTTCGTACGGCAGTTTCGCTCTCGATATTCCAGGTGAAAGTCCGGGGACTGTTGCCTACATCTTCCGGACTTGTGGAATTCGCGAGGGATCCACCCGGAAGGTAGACATTCTGCAATGTGATGGTGCTGCCCGCGTAGGGGCTGGGTGCAGTGGATGAAAAGGCAATTACGCGAGTCTGATTGTCGGCAAAGTCCTGGGCGAGCAAGGGAACATGGCTATAGATCAACCCCGCACCGGCGCGAAGGACCGTCTTCCAACTCGGAATGGAATATGCCACGCCCGCGCGAGGCGCAAAAGCAGCGTCGAGGCCGATGGTTTGGGTGCTCAAGCGCGCGCCGAGGGTTAGAGACAGAGTCTTCGTCACCGTCCAGTGGTCCTCGCCATATTCCGAGATTTCCGTATCGGAGCCTTGCAGCACGCCGGAACCTGCAAACGAGATTTGCTGGTCGGGCGTGCACAAGTTGGCGAATAGTTCGGCCGGTGTGCAACCCTCTGCCAGGATGTTGATCGGCTGGGATACGGTGCTCCCGGTGAATGTCCTGTAAAGGAAGTCGAATCCAAACCGAATATCATGGTGGCCGAGCCACGATTTAGAGGGGAGCTGCAGGACCGGAAGGGCTTCGATCTGGTTTGCATTCCGCGAGGATACATTGAAATAATTCCCGCCCCAGCCCTCGGGATTCATGGTCATTTGTTCCGGTCCCTGTCCGTGGGCGTCGGTGTAAAAATTCGTGTAGCGGACGACGGTGGTCAACACCATTCCGGAATCAAACTGGTAGGCATCCGAAAATCCAAACGAACCCCCGCGGCGGCGAAAATTCACGGAAGCGGACTGCGGGATGAGCGAATCGATATTTGCAAAGAGATTAGTGGATTGAAAAAGGTTCAGGTTGAAGTTAACCAAATGCTTTGGCGAGAGAATCCACTGCAAATTCGAAAAGGAGTCGAAGGCATAGACGTACGTTTCATTGAAGGGCCAAGTCAGTCCGTGGATCGGGTCCCGGCGAAATTCGTAGCTCAGATCCTGGGAGAAATTTAGTTTGTCCTTCACGATTGGCCCTCCCACCTCGAAACGCGGGGTCATATTTGCTATACCGACCAGACTGTCATTTTTCCCGCGGAAAGATGGAAGGAAATCGAGAAACTTGTAATTCCACAACGGCGAAGGAGGCTTGATGTCGATCCGCGTCAATCCCGCGGAAAATCCGCCGTAAGCCACGCTGTCCGGAGTATTGAATACCTGGATGGACTGAATGGCATCGACCGGCACGGGAATCGCAAAACTTCCCGCCACCGGATCCACATTCTCCGCCCCATCCACGAGCAGCATGCCCTGGCTTTCCGCCTGCCCGTTGAAATTCAATCGTCCTTCTTGCGTCTTGATCACGCTCGGGCTTACGGAAAGCGCCTCGGTGAATTTACCGGTGCGAAGCGGCAGGGTCTCGAGTTGTTGCTCGCTGACCGTTGCGGTCGCGCTGACGCTCTCGGTTGCAATCTCGGTTGCTTCGCCTTTGACCTCGACGTTTTCCTCGACCAAATTCAGTTGCAAGCCGGCATCCTGAACGGCGTCCTGGCCGGCAACGAGCGCCACAGTCGCGGACCACGGTTTGAATCCCTCGACTGTAACTTCCAGCTTGTAACTCCCCGGCGCCAAACGAGCGAATTCGAAACGCCCTTCCGTGTCCGAGACCGCCTCTTGCGAGGTGACAGCAGGCGCAGGGCCGGTCAGTTTCACGGTAATCGCGGAGAGGTTGTTGCTCACGCCCTGACTCGACGCGACGCTCACCCTGCCCGAGATGGTTGCCGTGGCGGCCTGGGGACTCGGATCGCCCGCGCGCGCAATTCCGGGAGCCGCGCAAACCAAGGCGGAGAGCAACAAAGCCCCACAGACAATCCACTGAGTTAACTTTGGCCTGCTTTGCTGCTTCTTCAACAACACGCTCCCCAATCTCGCACTCGCCCTACTCTGTTGATCACGTGTTAGATGGAATTGCCCGGCGGATGGTACATTCTGACGGCTTGCAGTATTGGCTGCCTTTGCGCCATCCCCGGATTGGCCGCATGAACCAGAAAAGAAGAGACTTCGTCTGATGCGTTTCGCGGACAATTTCTATCTTCGCTCGTTTTGACTCCTGGGCCAAACATAAGGTTGTATCCGCTTTTGCAAAGGGTTACCCATCGGCCGGTTCGCAAAAACACTGAGTGGACCCTGGGATGGCTCGCGCCTCCAACGCCGATCACAAGTTGTGCGCAAGAAAATCGAGTAGTTGAGACACGATGAAATCGTTGGGTGTTGCTCCGCTACAGGAGAATTTTGCAGGCGTAATTTCCTCACACGCAGGCTCTCCCTCTTTGCCGGTTACCGGGGTTACGGGGAACCAAAAATGGTCTGTCTTGGGAACCGGCACTGCGGTCACAGTCGCGCCTGCATCGCGGAGGGCCTGAACAAACACAACGGATTGGCCGGCCGGGGGCACGACCGGGTCCACCATCCCCCACGCCAAAAACCAGGGTATTTTGGCACCTGCGTTTGGCGTCGCTACGCTGCCGAGGCTCACGGCGGCCTCGCGGATGTAGTTGAGCGCCGAAGCTTCAAAGTACGCGCCGGACATCTGGTTCGGCGTTCCCCCGATGTACTGTTCAAGGCCCTTGGCGCCGTTCGCACTTCCTGACTCGTATTTCTGCTGAGCCGTCATGTCGTATACGCCATAAATCGGCATGGCCGCCTTGACCTTTGTGCTGGCGGAGGCGTACGCATCCTTTGGGTAGCGATTGGCGAACTGCGGAAAGTCTTGCGTGACCGCAACCAGGGTTGCCAGCGATGCGCCCGCAGAATCGCCGCCGATGCCGATACGATCCGGATCGATGCCCAGCGCTGCAGCATTGCCTCGCAAGTATTGCACCGCAGCCTTGCAATCCAGCAGGGCCCGCGGCCAGGTTGTCTGAGCGGGTGTAGAAAGTCGATAGTCGATGGCAAACACAACATATCCTCGCGCAGCCAGGTACGGCCCCCAGGTGTTCCCGTAGCCGGCCTTGGACCCGCGTGCGAACCCACCGCCGTGGATAAAGATCATCGCTGGATGTGAGCCGCCGCTCGCGGGCAAGTACAGATCTCCAAGCAAAGACGCGCCGTCGTGAACGGCGTACTCGACATTTGTCTTGGTTTGCACGCCGCCCTGTCCCCACGCAGTTCCAGCAGCGAATGCGACGAGAAGAGTCGTGATCAAAATGCGTTTCATTCTTTCCTCCGGTACTGAGCTGGTGATTCCTTTTTCCGAAAACGGCCAGTTACTTCGACCAAGTGTCGCTCAACGATTGGATCCCCAAACCAATCGGATCGCAGGGACGACATAACACGAACGAAAATATACGCTGTGGCCGAGTATACCGGAATTCCCGATTTTCAACTCGCCGGTTGCGTTGACACTCCGCGCCGGGCTTGATATGTTTCCACGTCAATCAAACAAGCATCGGATGCACGAATGGTCTCTACGATTCTTGTTATTGCCCGGCACTTTCCGTAGTTCAAATTCAAGAAAGAAGGGTTTCATGAAAATCGACATCTTCTGCCATATTGTTCCGCAAAATTACTACGACCGCATGATGAAATTGCCGGAAACCGGGACGACCATCAAGAAACGCACGGCCAACATCCCGGCCATGGTCAACCTCGACGCCCGTTTCCGGTTCATGGACCGTTTTGATGAATACTGCCAGGTCGTGAGCATGGCCGCGCCTCCCATCGAAGCCATGGGTGACGCAAAACTCTCACCGGAGCTCGCGCAAATCGCCAACGATGGCATGGCCGAATTGGTGGTGAAGCATCCGGACCGCTTTCCTGGATTCGTGGGGGCGCTGCCGATGAACAATCCCGCGGCAGCAGTGGAAGAAATCGATCGCGCAGTCTTGAAATTGGGGGCCGTCGGCTTCCAATTCTATTCGAACGTGAATGGGCGCCCTCTGGATGAACCGGACTTCCTGCCGATCTTCGAAAAGGTTGCGGAGCGCAACGTGCCGATCTGGCTTCACCCGAGCAGGTCATCCAATTTCGCAGACTACGTGACCGAGAAGAAATCCAAATTCGAACTGTGGTGGGTGTTTGGCTGGCCATACGAAACTTCGATCGCCATGGGCCGCATTCTGTTCGCTGGGTATTTCGACCGCTTCCCCGAACTCAAGATCATCGCGCACCACCTGGGCGCCATGGTTCCCTACTTTTCCGGACGAACGGGCGCCGGGCTCGATCAGTTGGGGGCACGAACGGAAGAAGAGGATTTGGCCATGGTCGGGCGGAAACTCAAGAAGCGGCCGCAGGATTATTTCAAAATGTTTTACGCCGATACGGCGACGTTTGGTTCGCTACCGGCTTTGCGGTGCGGGTTGGAATTCTACGGGGCCGACCAAGTTCTATTCGCGTCCGATTCGCCATTCGATCCGGAGAAGGGGCCGGGATACATTCGGGAGACGATTCGCTGCGTCGAGGGCGTCGAGATGTCGGCCGCGGATCGCCACAAGATTTACGAGGGGAATGCGCGAAGGCTGATGCGGCTGAAGCTGGCGTGACATAGGGCCTCTCAGTGGCGCAGGCTTCCAGCCTGCGGGGGTTGGTACTTGCAAGGACTAACCCCCACAGGCTGGAAGCCTGCGCCACTAGAACCAAACATTGAGCCTGAGCTATTCGGTGATTATTTTTTCTGGCGGCTCGGAGAGCCAAAAACTTGCGATGAATCCGGCGGCGTAGGCGAGGAAGCCGACGATTCCCGCGGCGTAGCCTAGCTGCCGCGTGGGGGGTGCCGCCCGGCATGTACCTCACGAGGCTGGTCGTGATCAGGGCGGCGGATGTTCCCAGCATCCGCCCTCCCACATTGGCTGCAAAACTTTCGCCGGTGCCGCGCAAGTGCGTCGGATACAGCGTCGGCAAATAATTTCCCCAAAAACTGAATTGGGCGACGGACACAAGGCCAAGAACAAAAATTCCCCAGGCTGGGATTGCTGTATCGCGCATCGCCGGAAGGAGCACAACCAGCGGGATCAACAGCAGCCCGGGAATCTGGAAAATGTGCAGGAGGCGTTTTCGGCCAATAATAAAAATGGCAAGACCCGCCATGAAAATACGCCCAAACAGACTCCCAACTTCCTGAACTCCCTGCAATGCACTCACAATCTTTTGCTGGTCCGCGTGAGCCAGAATTTTGACCTCGGGAGCGCCCGGAATGATGCGCGCAAAATGCTGCAACATCCCGAAGGAAGCCGCATAGGCGCACGCCATCATGAAACAACTCAACAGAGCCGTCTTGCGAAATTCCGGATGGAACAATTCCAAAATGCTGGGCCGCTGGAGCGTGCCTTCTTCCCTTTTCTTCTGCCAGATGGGCGATTCGGGCAAGAATGGGCGCACGAGGAGAAGCGGAAGGGCCGGAAGAATTCCCCACAAGATCGTGTAGCGCCAGGCATCATGGCCGCCATGAATGGCGGGAAGCAACGGGCCAAACGACAGGCTCAAGTAACTCGCGCCGCTCATCAGGATTCCGCCCGTGGAAGCAAAAATCTGCGTTGCGCCAAGAATGGTTTCTCTTTGATCTCTTTCCGGAAACAATTCGGCGAGCCAAGCGGTCGCGGCAACAAATTCCACCGATACGCCAACAAACGTGATGCAGCGATAGATCAACAGTTGTGGCGCGGAAGACGAATAGCCCGTAGCTAGCGTGGAAGAACACGACAGCAGAATGCTCCAAATCAGGACGCGTCGGCGGCCGAAGCGATCGATCAGGTATCCGCCCAGCAAGCCGAATATTCCGCCGGCAATAGCGGGAATGTAGAACATAAAACCGATCCAGTGATTGAACTCGGCGCTTCCGGGCTTGGCCGTGAGGAATTCGGTCAAGGCCGGCTGGACGGTGAGCGTGAGGGCCAATAATTCGTAAGTGTCAAATGCGAAACCAAAGCAAGCCACGCCGCAGATGACCCAATCGATGGGGGTGAGACGGCGGGATTTGGCCTGTGCCGTGGACAAGATCGCCTGCTTTCTGCAAAGCACACAGTATTTCACTCACACAAGTTTCCGGCGCAAAGAAGGAATGGCCGCGGGAACGTACCAGACATCCAAGTTTACTGTCAATCGGCCCTGCTTTCCTATCCCGAAGGAGCGATACAGTTTCGGAGGAAAGAGGTAAACTTGATTCGCGCTCCTGGCTCGCGATTTACTTCACGTTATCCTGACGGGCTGGCGCGCAATGGCCAATTTGGAGAGGCAACCTCTGCGTCCGGGGAAGGCTCCAATCCTGAAGGACCAAAGATTTTCACCACAGAGGACACAGAGGGCACGGAGAAAATCAACGGGAGAGCAAGTTATGGCAGACATTCCATCCCAACTCACAGCAAGTCAGGGGCGACGAACGGCTATTATTTTATTGACGTGTTTGCTTGTGGTCTGCGCATTCCTCCCGCTTGCAGCGCGACAACAGGGGTCAACGAGCGCGGTGGCCAGCGCGGCTCCGAAGGATGGAACCCTCGGGCCGCCGACGATGCCGATCGAGGAAATCATCCAGAAATTCGCGGCGCGAGAAGCGGAGTTTAAGCTCGAGCGCGACAATTTCACATACACGCAAACCTTTACGATCCAGACGCTCGATACGAGCGGACGGCCTGACGGCGAACATACGGAGACCAGTGAAATCGTGTTCACTCCCTCCGGCAAACGGTATGAGCACACGACCTATGCACCTGCTCCCACGCTTGAGCGCATTACCCTGTCGCAACAAGACCTGGACGACCTCGAGCACGTGCAGCCGTTTGTCCTGACCACGACGGAGTTGCCCAAGTACAACATCAAATACGTCGACCACGAGCCGCTCGATGAACTGACGACTTACGTTTTCGACGTGGCGCCAAAAACGATCGAAAAAAATCAGAGATATTTTCAGGGGCGCATCTGGGTAGAGGACAAAGATCTTGAAATCGTCAAGACGGACGGCAAGGCTGTTCCGGACATCCGCAAGAAAGGAGAGGAAAATGTCTTTCCGCGATTTGAAACCTTTCGCGAAAACATCGAAGGCCACTACTGGTTCCCCACGTACACCCGCTCGAATGACATTCTGCGCTTCAGCAGCGGCGACGTTCCAATTCGCATGACCGTGAAATATGAGAATTACAAGCGATTCGGCGTGACCGTCAAGATCGGAGCGGCCAAGGAGACGCAGACGCCTTCACCGGACCAAAAGAAGTAATCGGGCGACGCGTGCCAATCAGGCGTAGCGAAACAGCGCTTTGAATCCGTAATCCATATGCTGTTGAATGTGGCAGTGAAACAGCGTTAGTCCCGGCTGATCCGCCACCATGTCGACTGTGGCGCGGCCATAGCCGGGAACGATGACGGTATCTTTCATCACGCCCGCCGTTGTCTTGCCGTTGATCTCGACAATTTCAAACGAGTGCCGGTGCATGTGCAGCGGATGATCGTCCTCACTGCGATTGCGAAACACCAGGCGGTAACGGCCGCCTTGCTTCAGAACAAATTCCTGATCGTGCGGATATTCCTTTCCGTTCACGGTCCAACTGTTGAATAGTCCCGCGCCGCTCGGAATTTTCTGGAAAATCATGTCGACGGTGGCGTCCGGCGCAGGCTGCGTTCCCGCGCGCCCAAAGATCGTGTAGTCCCAGAATGATTTCGCGGGCGCTACCCATTGCGGTTGCTTGTGTTGATTTGCGTACTCGAAGAGGACGCCCATGCCGGCATTGCGCACGTCATCTGTGTCTGTGCCGAGAATCCACACTCCCGGCTGTTTCATTTCGATGAGGGCGTCGATACGTTCGCCGGGGCCGATATAGAGCACGTCCACGGATTGCGGGGTGGGCACAGGATTGCCATCCATAGAAATGACTTGAAATTTGTGGCCGGCGAGGGCGATGCGGCGGTTCATGCTCGCGCTCGCGTTCAGCAGATGCATCAGGACTTTCTGCCCGGGCTGGACGCGAATCGGTTCGCCGGCTCCCATGGCTTTGTCGTTGATGGAAAACATCTGGTAGCCCACTTCGAGACCGGACGGGTTCGTGTCGAGAACCTTGGGACGCTCCGGTTGCGGACCGGCGTTGGATTCATCATCGTCATCTTCTTCTTCGGGATTGAAAAAAGGCTCCCATTCGCGGAGGGCGAGGAAGATTTCCTGATCGTAATTTCCGGGATTGTTCGCAGATTCGATCATGAGAAAGCCGAACTGACCTGTGTAGGCGCCGCGGTGCAGGTCCGCCCCGGCCATCGTGTGGGTGTGATACCAGCGCGTCCCGGCCGGGCGCGGCGTGAATTGATAGCGGATGCGGCCGTGCGGCGGGACCATGGGAGTGTTCTCTTCCTCAACGCCATCCACGTCAGCTGGAATGAATAGTCCGTGCCAATGAACGAGTTCGGGAACGTCGGTTTCATTGATGACGTCGACCGTCACAGGCTTCCCTTCTTTCATGCGAAGGACTGGGCCGGGAGAAGTTCCGTTGTAGCCGATGGTGCTGATGATGCGTGTCGGCGTGAGTTCTACTGTCACGGGCGCAATTCGGAGGGTGAAATCCGCTTTGGAATCTGCTTGCGCGGCAGCGGCCGGCTGCATGCCAGGCATGCCGGGCTGTGCCTGAGACATCAGCAGCCTCGCCGCGCCCAATTCGATTGCGGCGACGCCACCGAATTTCATGAATTCCCTTCGGTCCACAGTCTCCTCCTACCCGGTTGCCGTGGCCGCAGCGAGCCAACCTGTGCCGCGGCGCCGCAGGAGAAATCCTCTCACGGTGGCATGGCTGGTTCAAGGCCATCTCAAAACAAAGCGAGGGCAATTTGGGGGAACATTCCGTCGGCCAAATGGCGATCGGCGGTCCAATAAAAAGTACCTGTCCCTGAGTACCAGAGGAGTTTAGAACTATGCACCTATTGGCCTGCATGGATTTTTTTACGACTATATCTCGTCCGGGTGTCTGTTCACTGAAGCTCGATTAACTTGCTAGGATACGCCCAATGAGCCGCATCTTCGACGCTATCAAGAGCGCACGCGAGTCGAGGTCCAAAAATGGACTCGATACCTCGGATATCCTCGGCGAGATGGAGTTGCCGGAGCGCCGCGTGACCCCCAGGAAGGAGCTGGACATCGACTTGACGGTCTATGGCCGCTCCTCGTGCGAAGAGGTCTTTTACGAGCAGGCCAAAGCAGTCAGAGGAAATGTAAACGGAGGGGTTTTCTTACTGGCAATTCCTGTTCTGGAAGGGCAGGATTTGCTGCTCATCAACAATGGCACTTCGCAAGAGCAGATCTGCAACGTGGTGAGCGTCCGCATCCAGGACATTCAGACGAGCGAAGTATCCGTCAGTTTCCCGGTGCCGAATCCGGACTTCTGGAAGCCTGCCGGAACGGCCCAGTCAGCGTAAATAGAGTTTTTTCACCGCTTCAACCAGCCCTCAAGAGCTTTTTCGCTTTTCCAACCTGCCCCGCTTGGATTGTTCCTTCATCACATAGAGAGCACGGTCCGCAAACTCCAGCAACTGTTGAACGGTGCTGCCGCATTTCGGAAACGTAGCCACGCCGATGCTGATGGTGAGTTGCGGAACTTCCTCATCCGCTTCCAAACAATTCCGCACGCGATCGACCACCTGGTGAGCGGCAGCGACATTCGTTTCCGGGAGGATCAGCGCGAATTCGTCGCCGCCGTAGCGGGCCGCCGTGTCAATCGACCGGGAATTCAGCCGCAGAATCGTGGCGACGCGGCACAGCGCACGGCTGCCGATGACGTGTCCGTGGCGATCGTTGATCTTCTTGAGACCGTCGAGGTCCATGAGCAGAAGTGAAAAAGGACGGTTCGTTCGTCCCGAACGTTCCAGCTCGCTTTGCAGAATATCGATCAGGTGGCGGTAATTCGCTAGTCCCGTCAGGCTATCGCTGATCGCCAGTGTGCGGACCTGGCGGAAGAGCCGCGCATTGTCCAGCAGGGTAGCGCCCAGAAGAACGATATAGCTGATGGCGTTCACGAGTTCCGCGAAGCCGGCCGAGGCGTCCAGCAAACGCGCGGATTGAGATGCGATCAGGTGGCTCATGGCATTCAGCCCGGCCACCCAAACGAGGGCCGTATCGAATGCAAAGTCGTTACTTTCCCTGACGCCATTCAAGGCCACGGCGGCAATCAGAAAAATGACCGCGGGGAGCAATTCCCAGACGCGCGGGGTGGGACTGTGCGGCTGGATCGGGGGAGTGCTGGGAAGAATCAGGAATGTGCCCGCCACGAGGCAAGTTGCGCTGACCACAATCGAGGAGATCGCGAGCACATTTTTTCCGGGGTCGCGCGGCCAGGGCAGCCACTTGTTGATGACGCAAGCGACTAGGAGCAGCAGGCCGAGAAGCGTCTGCCCAATCATCCAGGAAATGGGAACCCGGACTTGCTCCGAGGGTTTCAGGAAATGATCGTAGAATTCAAAAATGGCGCCCAAATGGATGATGCCGGTAACCCCGAAGGTCAACCCCAGGAGAAGCGAAATGCGATTTCCCGTGCCGTAATATCGCACCAAGACGCTGGCGGCGATCGTGAAACTGAGCATGGCCGAAATAATTTCAGCGCTCGACCAGGCCAGCGGATTCAATACGATATTGAGCTGGCGCAAGAAGTGGCCCAGAACTACAGCTCCGCTGCAGGCCACCACTGCCAGCCACCACGGACGCTCCACGCGCCGCAGGTTTTTAATTCCTTCGAGAACAGCCATGTATGGTTAGATGCTCCCTAAAGCCATTGTGAGACATAAGGTTGTGGGAACGATCACGGTCATTAGGTCAGAATCGGGACAGGCGTGTTTTACCTGTCCTTTTTGCCGGTTTTCCGTTTGCTCGGGGGAAGTTGCTCGCAGCGGACCAGGGCGAGCGGATCGAACGCGTCGTGCAAAAGCTCCGTATATTTGCGGCGGTCGTATCCGAACCAGCCGTCCCATAGCGCGTAGGCGCGCGCGCGGTCGTTGGGGACGCGATTGTCGCTGTCGGTGATGATGTACTCGACGGTTTGGCCGGGCCGCAGGCGCACGCCGCTGCCGAAAAGTTGCTGCGCGACGATGGCGGTTTGATTGGCTTTCCGGTATTCGCGAGGCTCGCGCGTGAGGCGCTTGCTTATGATTAAATCCTCGATCGCGACGTTGCCGTCGGCCACGGATTCCTCGCAACGGCGCAGGATTTCGCGGGCTTCTTCGAGCTTGGCCAGGTAGGCCGGGAAATCGTGGGCCTCGGCGAGGATCTCCAGCACCTCCTGCTGCATGCGCGCCACGAGCGGCGGCGTGTCATGGCGGCGCAATTCGAGGCCGCGCACTTTGAGCGCACCGTCTTCCGCAACGGCGAAAAAGCGATTGGGCACGGGCACGTCTTCAAATTGCCGCGACGGCAGGAATACGACGTAGCGATAGATGGCCTCGATCGCCAGTGGGAGCTCGGTGCGCGCGGCGATTTCCGCGTTGAGCGCTTCGTAGTCGTCGCGCGTCGCGCCGGGTTTTTGCACGTACAACGAATCCACGAGCGCGTGCAGAATTTCGTAGCCGCGGTCTTCGGCGATCTCCTTGGCCACCAGCAGCGTTTCCCGCGCGACGGCGTTGATCGCTTCGTGCGCCTCGATTTTTCCGAAGCGCGCGTTTTTATAGCCGGTGTAGCCGAAGCAGCAAACCAGCAGCCATTTGAGCGCGTCGCGCTGGAGTTTGTAGCGCTGCTTTTTTTCTGCTTCTGCACTACAGGGCCGGTCTGTGTAGCGCCCGTCCGCCGCGGCGGACGGGCATCTTGGATGCACGCACATGCCCACCTGAAGGTGGGCGCTACATTTCTTCAGCTCGCTGCGCTTGGCGATTAGCCGCTCGACGACGCGGCTGGTGATGCCGCGCCTTCGCTGGCAGACGCGGTAGCCAAGTTCGGGCACGCGCGGCGCGTCGGGGCAGCACGGGCAATTGACCGTCTCGGGCGAAATATTGAACCGGGCCATGATGCTCGGATACTCGCTGACGAAATCGAGTTCGGCGACGTTGGCGTGAAAGCCGGTTTTCGGCGTGAAGACCAGGCCGCCGCGGTCGGCCACGAGCAGTTCGTCGGGCGGCTTGGGATCTTCCGGTTCGGCTTTTTGCTCGGGGATGAGCACGCCGTCGCGCCAGGCGAGTTCCATCTGCATGTAGGAGATGCCCGTGCCGGTGGATGTGCGCGCGCAATATTGCACCGGGAGTTTGGTGATGCGCGCCAGTTCCCAGAGTCCGGAGAGGTCGCACTTGTCGGCGATGAAGGAATTCTGCGTGTCCACGTGCAGGCGGCCGAACAGCGTGGTCGCGCTGTTCTTGAACAGGATGCGGCCGTAGCTCATGTAGCTGCGGGCGCGGCTCTCGTGTATTTCGGCGGAGGGATCGCGGTTGAGCGTGAGCGGCAGGCGCAGCTTCGCGGCCTGTTCGCGCAGCCGCGGCAGGATTGTGGCGTCGCCCCAATCGCTGAGGATCAGGTCGGGATCGTGCCGCGCGAGCAGATGCTGGAAAGCGACAGCGGCGGGCTCGCCCGCTTCGTCAAGTTCGAACTGGCGTCCGTCCACCTCGATTTCGAGTGCGGCCCTTTGTTCGAACGGTGCGCCATGCCGGGGGTCAATGCTTTTGGGGCCCTTCAGGCCGCCCAGGCGCACGCGCAGGATTTCGAACGGCGGCGGCTCGTAGTCAATCGCCCATTCGGTGTCACGGCATTGGAGCGCGAGGACGCGGCCCTCGCCGTCGGCTTCGGCTTCGACGCGCGCCAGCGGAAACACGCCGCGCTGCCAGCAGTACAGCGACGCGAGCATCAGATCGCTGTTGTAAAGCCGCAGCGCGGAATCAAACTGGCGCGCCCAGCGCGTCCAGGAAGCAAATTCATTGGGATGCGCGACTTCGATCTCGAGCACGGGGCGGAGGCGCTGCTCCCACAAATCCATGCGCTCGGTTGCGCGGCAGGCGAGCGCGTGCGGCTGGCGCGCAGCTTCCCCGCGCAGGCGGCGCAGGACGGCGTCCGGTCCTGACACGTAAAATGCCGGCGTGAAACGGTCAATCAGCCGGTGGCGCGTCTGATTCGGGCCGATCAGCCACAGCGTCATCCCGTGCGGGCTCGGGTAGAGATCGAAGATCCATCCGCTGATGGTTGTGGCGTTGCTGGTTTGTGTCGGGCTGTGTATCGGGTTGTTTGTTGGGCTGCTCATTTTCGTCGGGGCTTCTGGGCGCATCGAGTCGCTCTGGACAATTTTCCGGCGGGCTCCAAGTAGAGCCCGCACCCGTTTCCGGCGGGCTCCACGCTTCACCGGAAGCGTTCAGCGCAAGAGTAGAGCCCGCACCCGTTTCTAGCGGCAGGGCGGCTCCGGCCGGCCGGGGCGCGGCGCGCTCGAGCGCGTCCAGCCGCTTTTCCTGGTCGAGCGCGATGGAAAGCAGGATGGCTTCCATCGGATTGTCGCTGGCCTGATACGTGGCCGCCTGCGTGTAAGAGCGCACGCGGCGAAACAGGCGGTCGAAATATTCCTGATCCTCGCGGCGCAGGGCTCGGCGGAATTTCGACCACCGCGCGATCGCGTCTTCGATCAGTTGCCGGAATGTGGGAACCGTGCGGCCCATAGCGTCCGTGGCTCGTGATTCGTGACCCGTGATTCGTGCGGCTCTTCTCTGTGCCCTCTGCGTTCTCTGTGTCCTCTGTGTTAAATGTTTTCTTCCGCGGGCAAAACCTTTCACCACAGAGGGCACAGAGAACGCAGAGAAAACCAAAGAGTCAGGAGGCACTGTCACCTGCAACCTGTCACCTGCAACCTGCCCCCTCCTTTTTCTCCGACCAGGCGCAGCTTGCCGTCCTCTCCATCGAGCGCAAATCGCCATAGCTCGGTCGCCTGCGCCGTAAGCTGCGTGAACATCGCGCGGCGCGGCCCGCCGTGGCTGGTGGCGTCGGAAAACACCGCGACGCCCAGCGGCAGTGGGGCGAGCGCCCGCAGCGCGTCCAGCGCGTGGCGGAACGCTACCGCAGCGTCGCGGTCGCGCACATCCTCGTCGAAGTACAGGTCCGGCAGCGCCGTCACAATCAGCGCGTCGACGGCAAATTTTTCGAGGAAGCGCGGCACGCGCACCAGCAGCTCGGTCAACTGGAAGCAAGTGAACGCCCGCGCCACGCGAATCCGCCGGTTGAACTCCGCCGCCGCAATTCCCCGCTGCCGCGCCAGACGCGCGATCAGCAACGGGTCAAACCGGTTCGCGCCGTCCAGGCACAGCACCTGCTTCCCTTCGGCCAAGAGGCGCGGCAAAAAATAGTGGAACAGCCGCGGCGTCTCCGGCCGCCCGTAAAACACCGCCAGGCCAGCCGGAGACAGCGCCCAGGGTTTACCCTGTTTACCCTGAGCTCTGTCGAGGGGAGCAGCAGCGAAGGGCTTTCCTATCGTCGGCGGCGATAGCGCCACCGGCGCGGCCAGTGCAACGGAAATAGGGTCTGAAGCCATAGCGCGTTCCGGGGGACCGGGGATGAGCTACAGTATGGGCGAATAAAAAGCGAATGTATAGTGCAGTCGAAAAGGATAATTACGTGAAAAAAGTGAGCTGCGGAGGGCTGCAACTAAGGGGTTACGCCGCTTTGTAGGTAGGCGCGGAAGGGCTCTTGACCAGTTTGCCTGCTACGAGCGCGAATAGGCCGATTACCACTCCCGAGATTAGGCCGACCACCGGCCCGGTGAGAGCCATCATCAGCCTGGGAGAACCGGGCATTGGCATGGATTGCATCATCGCCGCTTCCTGGGCATGGCGGGCGATGTAGGTGTCGAACAGCAAAACGTGCGCGGCGGTGATCCAGACGGAGTTCGCCAGTCCGAGCAGCAGGCCGTGCACGAAAAGCATGGCGGGGCGGCGCTTGGCGATTACGTAGGCGCAGAACAAGAAAATGACGAGCCAAAACGCCGGCTCGATCTTGGAGGGAATCACGAATACAGTGGCGATGCCCATCGCCAGCCCGAACAGCGAAAGCTGAAAGATCAATTTCCAGTTCATATCAGCAATCTCCAATTCCGGTAGAGGGCTGGAGCGGGAGTCTATCTCAGAGGATTCGGAAAGTCATCCAGATCTCCGCGCAGCACCGTGAACTCATTTCATCGAAAACTGGTCCATCAGCCAGGACGATCCTCTCTAGGTAGGAAACAGCAGCGGCTCGGCGGGAGGTTCGGAGGCGATGCGGTCGAGTTCTGGGTAACGCTGGCGGAGCGGCTCTGGGACTTTCACTTTTGCTCGGGTGAGCAGGTGGACGAGCTGCAGCGCGTTTACGATGGCTTTGCCTTCGAAATGATTGTTGGTGATGACGAAGGTGGAGTCGCCGGTTTCGGCGACGTGCTGGATGCGCGCGGCCCAGGGCTCGAGTTCCTGCTGGGTGTAGAGGTAGTTGTAGCGCTCCGAGGGCGGCGTGGCGGGATCGTCGCTGAACCAGGTGTCGTAGCGGCGGCCGTGCAGGCGGACGTAGGCGACGCGGGCCGTCGCGCGTTCGCTCGGCTTCATCGAGCGGCCGATCACCGGCTGATCGATGTTGCAGAAGCCGACGCCGCGCTCGTGCAGCATCGCATAGAAGGCTTTGTCGTTCCACGTGGCATGGCGCACCTCCACCACAAGCGGATAATCGGAAAACCGTTTCAGGAGTTTGCCCAGGTACGCGATGTTTTCGTCGGTCCGGTGGAATGAGAACGGGAACTGGAGCAGCACGGCGCCCAATTTTCCGGCATCGCGCAGCGCATCGAATCCCGCGCGGACCGCGCGCTCGTCTTCCGCTCCCGCATCCATTTCGTGCGTGAATTTCTGCCACAGCTTCGCGGTGAACACGAACCGGGGATTGGCGGAGACAAGATCCATCCAATGCCGGCAATGCTCGGGCCGCAGCGGCTGGTAGAACGACGTATTGATTTCGATCGTGTCGAAAAACTCGGAAAGATAGGCGGCTTCGTGGAAGCCGGACGGCTTTCGCGCGGGGTACACGATGCCCGCCCAATCGGCGTAGGACCAGCCGGCGGGGCCGACACGGATCGTGCCTGTGCCTTCTTTTCGAATTTTGTGAGATCCGGACATCACGAATCGAAAGTTGCGCCCTCTCTATTAGAGTGATGCTACTCTGGAAGCAGCGCAAGTGGGCTGGAGAAAATGGCTTGCCACCGGCCTTTCGGGGTTCGCGTCCGGGGTTACCCATTCGAACGGGAACGCGGATTGCTTTCCCTAGTGGCGCATGTTCAGAGTATTTTGTTTTTGGCTTGACCAATCCCAGCCGGGCCGTATGACGAACTATGAGCCGAATTTTTGAAACGTTGAAACACGCGCAGTTGGTTCGCGCCACCAAAACACCACCGGAACCGCCGGCAGAAGAGGCGGCGGAGTATCCCGACCGGCGAAGAAGCCGCCGCTGGGCGTTCGACATCTCCGTGTACGTGTACGGGCACGGACCGGAGAAAGAACCCTTCCATGAAGAAGCGCACACGCTGAACGTGAATGCGAACGGCGCCCTGTTGCTGCTGAGCGTCCCGGTACAGAAGGGACAAACCTTATTGCTCACAAACCTGCTGACGCAGGAAGAACAGGACTGCCGCGTCGTTTTCCTGGGAACGCGCCACAGCCGAACCGTGGAGACGGGCGTCGCGTTTCCGCGAACGAATCCTGCTTTCTGGCAATTGCACTCGCCGCCTGAGGATGACCGCGCAGCTTGAGAAACCCTGATTTGAGATTTGAGATTTCAGAATTTGAAATCTGGATTTGGGATTTTACAGATTGCATTTTTGACCGCGCGTTCGTGATCGATGATTTGGGGAGATCTTGGATCTTAAATTTGAAATCTCAAATTTGAAATTTCTGATCTGAAATGGCGATCAGGTAGCCTTTCCGTCAAGACAACTTGCCCGTGTAGAGTGCCATCCCGACGGCGGCATTCATTCTAATGCGCGCGAGGGCGCGGATTTCTTTACGGCTGCGAATGCCGCCCGCGGCGGTGATGGGGCGGCGGGTTGCGCGGCGCAGGGTGCGGAACCATTCTAGATTCGTGCCGCGCATCGTGCCTTCGGCGTCCACGTAGGTGCATAAAAATTCAGAGGCGTACTTTTCGAGTTCAGGGATTACTTCTTCGGGGCGCAAACGCAATTTGTCCTGCCAGCCGCGCACCAGGATTTTTCCGCCTTCGGTGTCCAGCGCGATCATCACGCGACGCCGTCCAATCTTGCGGGCCAGACGGTTTAGAAAAATGGCGTTCACGCGTCCGTCCTTGAACGCGGCGCTGCCGACGATAATTTTCTCCGCGCCCCAGGCGGCTATCCGAGCGGCTTGCGCGACGGTGCGAATTCCGCCGCCCACGCGGACACGCATCTTGCGCTTTTTCGCCGCCGCGCACAACTCGCGCACGAGCTTGGCGTTCGTTCCCTTTCGCATAGCGGCGTCGAGATCGATGACGTGGATCAGCGGATAGCGGCCGAAGCGGTCAAGCAGGCCGAATACATCGTCGACCGCTAGTTTGCGTTCTCGGCCGTGGACGAGTTGGACGGCGCGTCCATCTTGCAGATCGATGCATGGAATCATCATCTTGGGCCCTTAGAATTTCTGTGGCTGCTCACAGATCAAAACGCCAGCGGCTAAACAGGCCGCGGAAAAAATCGCCCGTTTGGCAACTGGATCGAGTACTGAACATCTAAGACGATATGCGCGGACCTGACGAAAAACAAGGCGAGGTGTTCAGTTACATCCCTTTGGAAAATCGAATTCCCCGCGATCATCCACTTCGGCGGATTCGGCCAATGGTGGATCGCGGACTGCAGGAAATGTGGAGTCATTTTGAGGCGCTGTACGCGCGGCGCGGGCGGCCGTCGATTGCACCGGAGCGATTGTTGCGGGCGCTCTTGCTGCAGGCGTTGTACTCGATCCGCAGCGAGACGCAGCTCATGGAGCAACTGGATTACAACCTGTTGTACCGGTGGTTTGTAGGATTGAACCCGGACGATCAGGTATGGGACGTGACCGTGTTCACCAAGAATCGCGAGCGACTGATGGCAGGGGAGGTGTCGCAACGCTTGCTGGAAGCGGTGCTGCGGCAAGCGGCGGAGCACGATCTGCTGAGCGAGGAACATTTCACGGTGGACGGTACGCTGATCCAAGCTTGGGCCAGCCGGAAGAGTTTTGTGCCCAAGCAGAAACCGCCGGAGAAAGGGAGCGGGTCGGGAGGGAAGAAGTTGTTACGCGACACGCATGAATCCAGAAGTGATCCGGAGGCTCGCTTATTCAAGAAAAGTGCGGCGGGGCAATCGCAGCCGAGCTATCTGGGACACGTGCTGATCGAGAACCGCAGCGGACTGGTGCGGGCGGCCTTGGCCACGCCCTGCAGCACTTGGGCTGAGCGAGAAGCGGCGCTGGCGCTGCTGGATCAGATGAGCCGCAGTCCGGGCGGTGGGAACCCGCCAGGGCGACCGATCACGTTAGGAGCCGACAAGTTGTATCAGGAAAGAGAATTCATCGCCGGGTTGCGGCGACGAAACGTGGTACCGCACGTGGCCGAGTACGAACCCAATCGGCACTGGCCGAACTGGCTTAGCGAACAGGAGCGTCAAGATCCGGGCTTTGCGATCAGCCAGCGGAAACGGAAGTTGGTCGAGAAAGTGTTTGGCTGGGCCAAACTGGACAGCATTCTGCGGCAAGTGAAGGTGCGCGGGGTGAAGAAAGTCGACTGGTTATTCCGTTTGGTGGTCACGGCCGGCAATCTGCTGCGTCTGTTAAAACTGATTCCAGCGGTGTAGGTCGAGGCCGTGGTGTCTGCGGAAGGGCGCAAGGATCGCAGAACGAGCAACAAAACGGCAGGAAAATCGCGCCTCCCCAGAGTTCGAAGAACCAAGAGTCTCAGATCAGTGATTTTTTCCGCGGCCTGTAAAGCCGGTCCGATTCTGCATACTCTACGGCACGGCTTGAACAGGCTGCGGAAAAATCTGCCAGTCTAGGTTCTTGGCTTTCCGAACCACTTTTTTTTCGAGTCCAGCGGCCATTTTTCTTGCTATTCCGCTCTTCGTTTCGCGGTTGTTGCGCCCCTCCGAAGACACCACGGCCTTCACCTACACCGCCGGAATCAGTTTCACGAGACGCAGCAGATTGGCCGCCGTGGCCAACAAGCGGAACAACCAGTTCACCTTCTTCACTCCGCGCACCTTCACCTGCCGTAGAATGCTGTTCAATTTCGCCCAACCAAACACTTTCTCGACTAGCTTGCGCTTCTTCTGGCTGATGGCGTAGCCCGGGTCGCACCGTTCCTGCTCGGTCAGCCAGTTCGGCCACTTGGGATTGGGTTCGTACTCGGCCACATGCGGGATCACTTTCCGCTCCCGCAATCCGGCGATGAATTCTTTCTCCTGATACAACTTGTCGGCTCCCAGCGTGATCGCCGCAGTGTGCTGGTCCACCCGCCCCGGGCTCCGGCCCCACTGATCCAGCATCGCCAGCGCCGCTTCTCGTTCGGCCGAGGTGGCGCATGGCGTGGCCAAGGCCGCCATCACCAGTCCGTTGCGATTCTCCGTTATTAGGTGTCCCAAAAAACTCGGCTGCGCTTGCCCCGCAGCGCTCTTCTTGAACAACCGCGCCTCGGGATCGCTCTTGGATTCGTGCGTGTCGCGCAGCAGCTTCTTTCCGCGCGATCCGCTTCCTTTCTCCGGCGGCTTCTGCTTGGGCACGAAACTCTTCCGGCTGGCCCAAGCCTGGATCAGCGTCCCGTCCACCGTGAAGTGTTCCTCGCTCAGCAGATCGTGTTCCCCCGCTTGCCGCAGCACCGCCTCCAGCAAGCGTTGCGACACCTCTCCCGCCATCAGCCGCTCCCGATTCTTCGTGAACACCGTCACATCCCACACCGGATCATCCGGATTCAATCCCACAAACCACCGGTACAACAGGTTGTAATCCAACTGCTCCATCAGCTGCGTCTCGCTGCGGATCGAATACAGCGCCTGCAACAGCAGCGCCCGCAACAATCGCTCCGGCGCGATCGACGGTCGTCCTCGGCGCGCGTACAGCGCCTCAAAATGACTCCACATCTCCTCCAGCCCGCGATCCACCATCGGCCGAATCCGCCGGAGCGGGTGATCGCGGGGAATCCGTTGTTCCAATGGAACGTAGCTGAATACTTCGCTTTGTTTTTCGTCTGGTCCGCGCATGTCGTCTTAGATGTGCAGCATTCTCTCCAGTTGCCAAACAGACGAATTTTTCCGCAGCCTGTTGAAGCCGTGCCCTACAAAGATTCGGCCCTCAACTCACAGGCTTGTTAGCCTGTCTGGCGAACCGATATTCCATTTTCGCCGAGATAACGTTTGAGCGCGCCGAGCCCCTGGATGCTGTCGTGAAAAATCGACGCGGCCAGAGCGGCGTCCGCGCGGCCTTCGCGGAACACTTCGAGAAACGTTTCCGGAGTGTCCGCGCCGCCCGAGGCGATCACTGGAACCGAAACCGCGCACGAAATTGCAGCTGTGAGCGGGCAGTCGAATCCGGAACGCGTGCCGTCCTTGTCCATGGAAGTGATCAGAATTTCTCCCGCGCCGCAATCTACTCCCTGGCGGGCCCACGCGACCGCATCGATTCCGGTGGGGACGCTGCCGCCGCGAACGAACGCTTCCCAACGATCGCCGACGCGCTTGGCGTCAATCGCAAGGACGACTGCTTGCGAGCCGAATTCCGCCGCGAGCGCCGTCAGCAACGGCGGATTGCGGATCGCCGCAGTGTTCACCGTAAGTTTGTCGGCGCCCGCGCGAAGAATGGCGCGGCCCTCGTCGACATTCGCGACGCCCCCGCCAGCCGTCAGGGGGATTGCGAGTTCGGCAGCGACGCGGCGAATCGTTTCGAGAAACGTGGGGCGATGGTCGCGCGAGGCGGCAATGTCCAGAACCACGAGTTCATCCGCGCCCTCGATGTTGTACCGTGCCGCGAGCGCAGCCGGGTCTCCCGCATCGCGCAAATTGACAAAGTTCACGCCTTTGACGACGCGCTCGCCGTCCGTATCAAGGCATGGAATGATGCGGTGCGCGAGGCTCATCCCTTGCCGCCCGCCTGCCGGACGGACGGGTCCGCTTGCCGAACAAAATTAGAAAGAATTTGCGCCCCGACGGGGCCGGATTTTTCAGGATGAAATTGCGTCGCGAAAATGTTTCCCTGCTCGAGCACGGCGACAAACGAGGCGCAGTGATCGCAGAACGCGACGCCCGCCTCACCCGCATCGAGGGCGGCGTAGGAGTGCGCGAAATAAAAATAGGCGTCCTGCGGGACGCCTTCCAGTAATTTGCTGGGACGCGCGCGGCGCAGTTGGTTCCAGCCCATATGCGGCAGGCGATCGGTTGGCGGCAGCGCGGAAACTTTCTGCGGAAACAGCGCGAGGCCCGCGTCCCCTGGCGCTTCGTCGCTTGTGGCAAACATGGCCTGAAGTCCCAGACAAATTCCCAGTAGCGGCGTTCCGCGTGACACTGCTTCGCGCAGCGGCTTTACAAACGACCGCTCGCCGAGTGAGCGCATCAGCGCGCCAAAATGGCCGACCCCGGGAAGAATTAAAGCATCGCAGCCCGCGAGGGCCTCCGGCGTGGATGCGCGGCGCGATTCGACACCGAGGCGCGAAAGAGCGCGCTCGACGGAAGGAAGATTACCTGCTCCATATTCCACGAGTGCGATATTCATAGCAGACCTTTCGTGCTCGGCAGCACGCGCTTCAATTGCGGATCGCGCGTAGCCGCAAAACGCAGCGCCCTGGCGAACGCCTTGAAGATCGCTTCCACCTGATGGTGCGACGACCGGCCGTAGAGGAGGCGAAGGTGAACGTTCGCGCCGGCGGCTTGCGCGAAGCCGCCGAAGAAATCCTCGAGCAATTCCGTTTGCAGGCCGCCGACATGCTTCGCCGAAAATTTCCATTTGCATACGAGGTGCGGACGCCCGCTGAAGTCGATGGCCGCCGCCGCGAGCGTTTCGTCCATCGGCATGAGGAAATACCCGGCGCGCAAAATGCCGCGCTTGGAGCCGAGCGCCTTGCGGACTGCTTCGCCGAGAACGATGCCCGTGTCTTCGACGGTGTGGTGCTGATCGACTTCGAGATCGCCTCGCGCGGTGAGTTCCAAGTCCATGGCGCCATGCCGCGCCACAAGCGTCAGCATGTGATCGAGAAACGGAATTCCGGTGGAGATTTTTGCGCGGCCCTGGCCGTCGAGGTTCAGGCTCACGCGAATGTCCGTTTCGGTGGTCGTGCGGCGCAGTTTTGCTTTTCTCATGCCCACAATTTCTCCAGATCGCGAACGCTGTGCAGGATATCGATCGCCCCCAATTCGCGCAGGCGTTTTGCGCGCGCCTGGTGCGCCTCGCTGCCGTGCGGCAGAACGCCGAGGAACGGCACGCGCGCGCGCTTTGCGGAGAGCGCGTCGTCGATGTTATCGCCAAGGTAGAGCGCTTCGCGGCGAGGCGTGCCATTGAGCAGCAGGCGCAAACCTTCCGGGTCCGGCTTCCCTTTTCTTACGTCGTCCATGGTAACCGACCTGCGAAAAATATCGTTCGCGTCGGTGCCCTCCAGCGTGTGGCGCAATTCCTGGCGCGTGCGGCCGGTAAATAGAGCAAGCTCGGCGCGCCGCGACCAGCGCTCCAAACGTTTGTGCGTGACGAGCCAGCGTTCCCGCGCCACATTCCCCGGGCTCGACTTCGTTCCCCAATAGAATTTCTGGAAACGCGCTTTCACTTCTTCATATGGAACCGCCGGTCCGAGCGACGCGATCCAGTCCGTCGTCAATCGCCAGTCATCGTTGTAGCCGGAGCGATTTTTCCATTGGTGAATTTCGGCGTAGGTGACGCGCTGCTTTGTGAAAAAATGCACAGTGTCGACAATCGACTTGTGAAATGATCCGTGCACGTCCACCAGGACGCCGTCCACATCGAAAATAATGAGTTTTGGCGCTAGCTTCACAGGATTCCTTCCATGGCTCGGAGCACTTTGCGCGTATCGGCGCGTGTGCCGGCGCTGATGCGAACGAATCCCGCGCGCGGAAAATCTCTCCTGCCGCGCACGAGGATTCCTTTCCGTTCGAGGGCGCGTACCAGGCGATGCGCCACTGGGCCGAAATCCGCGAGGACAAAATTCGCGCTGCTTGGATAAATCCTCGCGCCCAAGCGGACGAGGCCCTTTTCCAGCATCGCGCGGCTCTGCAAAACTTCGCGCGTGTAGTTGCGTATAAAACCCGGATCGCGAATGGCCGCTTCCACAGCCACGAGCGCCGCCGAATTCACGGGATACGGCGTGCATGCGCGCCGCATCGCCGCAAGAATTTCAGGCTTTCCGAACAAGCAGCCTACCCGTAATGCGGCAAGCCCCGCGGATTTTGAAAACGTCCGCGCCACCAGGAGATTGGGATACCGGCGAATCCACGAGAGAATCGTGAGCCCCGAAAAATCGAAATAGGCTTCATCGACGAGGACCAAGGTCCGCGAGGCGGCGCGCAATATCCGGCGCAGTTCTTCGCGTTGCACCAAGGTGCCGGTGGGATTGTTGGGATTCGCGATATACAGGACGCGCGGGCAGCGCTTTGGCGGCTGCCGCAGTGCGCGAATCACGGCGTCGACGGGAAATCGCATCTCCCCGTCATACCGCAGGGCCATGACGCGCGCGCCCGCAAGCTCAGCGAAGAAACGGTACATGTCGAAAGTGGGCTCGATGACCAAGACCGAGTCGCCATCCTCAATGAACGTGTCCGCGATGAGATGCAATGCGTCGTCAATGCCGTTCGTCAAGTGCATTTCCGCCGGACGGACGCCAAAAAAACGGGCCAAGCGCTTTGACGTTTGTTGATACTCGGGATAAATCGCCATCTCTTCCGCCGTCATGTGCGAGAGAGCGCGCAAGACCGCGGGAGAACATCCCACGGTGTTCTCGTTGAAGTCGAGGCGGAGTTTCTTGGCGCGCCCTTCCTCCGGAGCGTTATAGGGAGCGAGGGCCAAAACTGCCTTTCGCACTGGGATTTTCGGGAGCTTCGCGCGTTTCACTGGCGCACCTCAACGGCGCGGGCGTGCGCCTCCAGACCCTCAGCACGGGCCATGGCAGTGACGACCGGCGCGAGGCGCTTCAAGCCAACACGCGAGATTTCCTGGGTGCTTGAACATTTTAGGAAGTCCGAAACGCTCAGGCCGCCGCGCGCGTGCGCCCAGCCGGAGGTCGGGAGAACATGATTTGTGCCGCTGGCGTAGTCCCCAATCGGCTGCGCGCTCCACGGGCCAAGAAACACGCTTCCCGCTTCGGATAATTTCTCGACCAATTTCTCATTTGTATCCGGGATGCTCAAGTGTTCGGGAGCCACGCGATTGGCGAATTGAATCGCAGCGGCAAGCGAGGGCGCTACCAGAATCGCGCTTCCGAGGCGCAGCGATTTCCATGCCGGATTCGTTTTCGGCAAGTTGCTTATTTGCTTCTCGACTTCGGCTGCAACTGCATTGGCCAGTCGCGTCGATGGTGTGACGAGCAGCGCGACGGCGTCGGGATCGTGCTCGGCCTGAGCAAGGATATCCGCAGCGATATAGCGCGGCGATCCGGCCGTGGCCAGGATCAACACTTCCGTCGGTCCAGCAGGCATGTCAATCGCGCAATCATTGGACACGATGCGCTTCGCAGCAGTGACAAAGCGATTGCCGGGGCCGCAAATCTTGTCCACCCGCGGGACCGAATGTGTGCCATACGCGAGAGCGCCGATCGCCTGCGCGCCGCCCATGCGGGCAATTTCCGTCACGCCGAGGAATTGAGCAGCTGCGAGCAACGCGGGACTCGGTTTCGGACACGCCACGACGATGCGCTTCACGCCGGCCACTTGCGCGGGGATCGCGGTCATCAGCAGCGTCGAGAAAAGCGAGAATCGTCCGCCGGGAATATAGCACCCGATAGTTCCGAGCGAAGTGACTCGCTGGCCGACGCGGACTCCCGGTTCGACCGTAATCGTCCACGAGCGAGGACGCTGCTCTTCGGCGACGCGGCGGATGTTTCGCGCGGCGTGCTCGATGGCGCGCACTAGATCGCGCGGCACATTTCGGCTCGCGGCGCGGATTTCCGCACGGGTGATCCACAGCGACTTTCGCGTGAGCCGGAGCCCGTCGAGCCGCAGCGCCCAGCGAAATAGCGCAGGGTCGTCGTGCTTCCGGACGTCGGAGAGGATGCGTGCGGCGATTCGGTCCGCAGCCGCGTCGTGCGAGCTGCGCCGCGCGAGAAATTTCGCGGCTACCGCATCCGTTAGTTTGAGTATGCGCATCCGGTTCCAGTCTTTCTTCAAAGCACGATCTTGTTCAGCGGATATTCGACAATCCCCTGCGCGCCCGCCGCTTTCAAGCGCGGAATGATCGAGCGGACGACGTCCTCGTCGATGATCGTATTCACCGCGATCCATGCCGGATCGCTCAGCGTGGAGACGGTCGGATTCTTGAGCGCGGGCAGCACGGCGAGCACCGCGGCGAGATGTTCCTTGCGCACATTCAGCATGATGCCGACTTTCGTGTACGCCGCGATCGCCCCGGAAAGCAGAAGAAAAATATTGGACACTTTTTCGGATTTCCAGGGATCGGCGGAAGCCGCATGATTCACGATGAACACCGTTCGTGATTCCAGAATGGTATCGACAATCCGCAAATGATTCGCGCGCAGCGACGATCCCGTTTCCGTGACTTCGACGATGGCGTCGGCAAGTTGCGGCACTTTGACTTCGGTCGCGCCCCAGGAAAACTCTACCCGCGCATCCACCTGGTTGCGCACAAGATATTGCTTCGTGAGGTTCACGACTTCGGTGGCGATCACTTTTCCAGCGAGGTCTTTCACGGATTGCACCGGCCCATCTTCGGGCACCGCGAGGACCCAGCGGACCGGCGCGAGACTTTGCTTCGAGTACATCAGTTCGCCGATCTCCTCGACCTTCGAGCCCGTCTCGAAGACCCAATCGCGGCCGGTAATGCCCGCATCGAGCGCGCCCGTTTCGACGTACCGCGCCATTTCCTGGGCGCGAACGAGCATGCAATTGATTTCCGGATCGTCGATGCCGGGAAAATAGCTGCGCGGGTTGATCGAGATTCGCCATCCAGCTTTTCCGAAGAGTTGGATGGTGGCGTCCTGGAGGCTGCCTTTGGGAATTCCGAGGCGAAGTACGCTCATTGGCGCGCCTCCTTGCCGTAAACCGCGTTCGGGTCAAACGTGCGTTCGGCCACTAACTTGGCCTCACCGGCCGGAGAAAGCTGCCGGAAGAAACACGAACGGTAGCCTTCATGGCAAACGCCGGGACCGAGCGCATCCACGCGGATCAACAACGCATCCACATCGCAGTCCACTCGAACTTCACGCACTTTCAGCACGTGGCCGCTTTGCTCACCCTTGCGCCAAAGTTTATTTCGCGAGCGGCTGAAAAATGTGACTTCGCCGCTCGCTTGCGTTGCGGCATACGCTTCGGCGTTCATGAAGCCCAGCATGAGGACTTCGCCCGAGCCCGCGTCCTGAATCACCGCGGGTACCAAACCGTCGAGTTTCTTGAAATCAAGGTCCATCGTCTCCCCCGACTCCTCACAGACATGGCTACAAAATAAAAAACCCGCTGGCGCTTACCGCGCCAGCGGGCCAATGAGTGCGAATTTCGAAGCGCTACTCAAGCCTCCGCGGACACGGTCGTACGCCGTGATGGTGATGATGGCGGTGGTGTCGCGCGGAGAACTTCATGGCGAAGCAAAATATACCGGAGGTAGAGATTTGAGTCAAGGGCGCGACGTGAAACCGGCTATTTTGCAGGCTTCCGAGTCCACCAATTCGAAAAAATAGGGAAGGCAACGAAATAGAGACAAACAACAACAATCGCGTGACGATAGTTAGAGCGCCGGTAATCTTTGGATGAGATCCATCAGCCCAATGAGGGGGCCAATAATAATCGCTGATCGGGCCAACCGATCGAGGTATTTGTTGGCGATGGGGTTTATGGAGCCTCCCATTGTTAGTGCATCAGGAGTCCTGTGGCAGCAACCACCAGCCCCGCGAGACCAGAAATCATTCCCAGAAACCAGAAAATTTGCTTTCGCGAGAGCAGCGCCAGCGAGGAAATCACGAGCGCAATTTCGAGAAACACTTCTCCCATGTCGAAGCGATCCGCCTTGCGTTGCGCGCGAGCCGATTCGCCTTCGAGATCCTTGGCCTGCTCTTCGATTTCGGCTTGCTCTTTGGCATAGCGGTCGACTTGCGCTTTATATTTTTCCCGGACTTTTCCGGCCTGCTCTTTGTCCTTGAAGTCAATCAGGGGAAGCATGTCCAGGCCCATATCATAATTGTGGAGACGAATATTTTTGGCCTGGTAGTAGGCCCACTGATCGGTCGCGCGATTCTGCATCAGAAGTTCATCGGTGTGCGACCGGTGCCCCAGCAAGGAAACGACGGCCACGCACACGGCGAGGATGGCCATCGTGACGGAAATGGGGGCCAGAGAAGGGTTTTCGCGTCCGTGTTCGGCATTTTCTTGAAGCTCGCTCAGTTCGTCCGCCATGGATTCATTCTCCTTGCGAGAGACAGGATGCAAATCATTCATGATGCCAGGTATTTCGTGGTGCCGGGGTCTCGCCGGCGAATTTGCGCTCAAGAGGTCGCATGAAAATCGCCGGCGCGACGCCGGCGCTACGACGAGTCTGATTTATATAGCAATCGTGACCGGGTGCCAAATCCCCTGGCAGGCCTCAATCTTTTAACCGGGTGCGACAACAAGGCTTTCGCGGCACGCCGCAATTGTACGATCGATATCCTGCTCCGAGTGAGCCGATGAAACGAACAAAGCTTCAAACTGGGAAGGCGCGAGAAAAACACCGCGATCGAGCATGCCGCGGAAGAATTCGGCAAAGTGCCGGGTGTCGCATTTTTTCGCCGCGGCATAATCCCCAACCGGCTCGCGGGAGAAGAACAGCGTGAGGAGCGAACCCGCGCGAACCGCCGTGGCGGGAGCGCCCGTTTCGCCGAGCGCCGCGGCGAGGCCATCTCCCAGCCGCTTGGCTCGCGCGTCGAGCGATTCGTAAAATCCGGGCGCGGCCAGCAAATCGAGCGAAGCAATTCCCGCGCTCATCGCCAGCGGGTTGCCGGACAGCGTTCCCGCCTGATAGACCGGCCCGAGCGGCGCGACGCGATCCATCAAATCGCGGCGGCCTCCGTATGCGGCCACTGGCAATCCTCCGCCAATGATTTTGCCGAGCGTCGTCAGGTCCGGAGCAATTCCAAATAACGTCTGCGCGCCGCCGTAACAGACTCGGAAACCCGTGATCACTTCATCGAAGATCAGCAACGCTCCGTGCCGCGAGGAGAGATCGCGCAAGGCCTGAAGAAATCCGGGCTTCGGCGGAACGACTCCCATGTTGGCCGCAATCGGCTCAACGATCACCGCGGCAATTTTGCCGCGATGCAAATCAAACACTTTTTCCACCGCCGCGGCGTCGTTGTACGGGGCATTAAGCGTCAGCTCGGCGAGCGCCTGCGGCACGCCGGGGCACGCCGCGATTCCTAGCGTCGCAAGGCCCGAGCCCGCCTCGGAAAGAAAACTGTCCGAGTGGCCGTGATAGCACCCCTCGAATTTGACGATCAGGTCGCGGCCGGTGGCGGCGCGCGCCAGGCGCACGGCGCTCATGGTCGCCTCGGTGCCCGAACTTACAAAGCGGACTTTTTCGCAGGAAGGAAGCGCCTTCCGGATGCGCGACGCAAGTTCGACTTCAAGTTCGGTTGGCATTCCGTAGCTTGTGCCGAGGCGCGCCTGATCGGCAATGGCCTGTACGACCTTCGGATGCGCGTGGCCCAGAATCAGCGCTCCCCACGAGCAAACGTAATCGATGTATTCGTTTCCGTCGGCGTCCCACAGGTGCGCGCCGGCGGCGCGATCGACGACGATGGGTTCGCCCCCTACGGCGCGAAACGCGCGCACGGGACTGTTCACCCCGCCGACGAGCACGTCCGTCGCGCGCCGGAATATTTCCTGAGAGCGAGGCCTCTGCATTTTAACCAGTTTGGGTGAGCTCATCGTTTAAGTAGCACAGCCACTCCTGGCTGTGCGGTTTTACAATCGAATTTGAATGCGTGGCGTACCTGCGGTCTACAAACCGACACAGCCAGGAGTGGCTGTGCTACCCAAATCGCTCCCGATTGGAGTTCTCCGCAGGCCCGAAACTCGCGTCTAGCAGTTTTTCAACCATCGCGCCGCGTCTTTTGCATGATACGTGAGCACGATGCTCGCGCCCGCGCGATGAATGCCCGTCAGGATTTCCAGCGCGATTCGTTTTTCCTCGATCCAGCCGTTCGCTGCAGCCGCCTTCACCATCGAATATTCCCCGCTTACATTGTACGCGCCGACTGGAATGCTGAATGTTTCGCGCACCCGTTGAATGATGTCGAGGTAGGCCAGCGCCGGCTTCACCATGACCATGTCGGCGCCCTCGGCGAGGTCCAACTCGACTTCGCGAAGCGCCTCGCGCGCATTGGCCGGGTCCATCTGGTAGCCGCGCCGGTCGCCGAATTGCGGCGCGGATTCCGCAGCCTCGCGGAAGGGCCCGTAAAATCCGGAACAATATTTCGCCGCGTAGCTCATGATCGCGACATCCTGAAATCCGCCGATGTCCAGCGCTTTGCGAATCGCGCCCACGCGCCCGTCCATCATGTCGGAGGGCGCGATGATATCAGCGCCGGCGCGCGCGTGCGAGAGCGATTCCGCCGCGAGCAATTCGAGCGTCGCGTCGTTCTTCACTTCCCCGTTTTCGACGATGCCGCAATGCCCGTGGTCCGTGTATTCGCAGAGGCACACGTCCGTCATCACGAGCAAGTTCAAATTGGCGCGGCGAACGGCCTCAATCGCGCGTTGCACGACGCCGTCCGCCGCATAGGCTTCGGTCCCGAGCGCATCTTTTTTTTCGGGTATGCCGAACAAAATGATTCCCGGGATGCCGAGCTGCTCCACTTCGCGGCATTCTTCCAGAAACGTGTCGACCGATTGCTGCGCGACGCCGGGCATCGAACCGATTGGATTCCGAACATTTTTCCCCGGACACACAAACATCGGATAGATGAACCCGTGCGCCGACAGCCGCGTTTCGCGCGCCAGGGAACGTATCGCTTCGCTGCGCCTCAGCCGGCGCGGTCTCGTCACCGGAAAACTCATATGGCCCTCGCTTTTGAGTCCGTGCTCCGTGAAAAATAATTGGCAATCGCGCGCGCCATCGATTCCGCTGTCGCGAGCGGCGCTTCGATGGCGACGGGCAAGCCAGCGCTCCGCAATGCCGCGGCCGTCACTGGGCCGACGGCAGCCAACGCCGCTCTCGCTCCCAGACGCGAGAGCACTTCCTCGCCAAGGTCAGCGCGCATATTTTCAATCGCAGACGGGCTAAAGAAAGAGATCACGTCCACCTCGGCATCTCGAATTGCCTGCATCACTTCGGGATCGATCACGCCTACTCCTCCCGTATGATACGCCACGACCTCCGTGACTTCAGCGCCGACAGCCTTCAGCGCATCCGGCAGATCGGGCCGTGCACGCTCGCTGCGCGGCAACAGCATTTTCTTCCCGACGAGAGACTCAGAGAGTTCGCGAGCCAGCGACGCACCTAAGAATTCCTGCGCGACGTGATCGACTGAAAATCCTTCCGCGGCCACGGCGCTGGCGGTCGCCGGACCGACCGCAGCGCAGAGATAGTTTCCTTCCTGGCTCGGCTCCACGCCCAGCTTGCGGCAACGGCCGGCAAAAAATCGAGCTGCATTCGCGCTGGTGAACAAAATCCAATCGAAGGAAGCAAGCGAGCGTATCGCACGATCCAGCTCAGCCGTATCGGTAGGTTCGGAAAAACTTACAGCTGGAAATAGCAAGACGGTCGCGCCCATATTTTCAAGGCGCGCCATCAGGTCACGCGCTTGTTCAACGGAGCGCGTGACGACGACACGCTTTCCCTCGAGCGGCCTGCCCGCACTCATGCGCGCGTCCCGCGACTTTCCCGCTCCAGCAAAGCCGCTGCGCCGCCATCGCGCAATTTCTTCGCGACTCGCTTGCCTATCGCTTCGGCCTCTTCGGGCGATCCAGAATCTCTTTCCCACATGCGTTGCATTCCGTCGGGTGAGAGCACGGCGACGTCGAGTGCGAGTTTATCGTTTTCAACGCGGCCCCATGCGCCAATCGGCACCTGGCAGCCGCCCCCGAGGCCTGCGAGCGCAGATCGTTCGGCGGTCACCGCGCTACGAGTTTCCGCATCTTCCAGCGGGGTCAGTACCCGCAACGAATCGGCGTCTCCTGTGCGGGCTTCGATCCCGATCGCGCCTTGTCCCGCGGCGGGCAGACTCACATCGTGTGGCAGCACCTGACTGATGTTTCCGCTTAAACCCAGGCGGTCGAGCCCTGCCTTGGCGAGCACAATCGCGTCGTAATCGCCGCGCCTCAGCTTCTCGATCCGCGTGTCCACGTTTCCGCGAAGTTCGAGCAAGCGCAAATCGCGCCGCGCGTAGAGCAATTGCGACTGGCGGCGCAGACTGCTTGTGCCAACGCGCGCGCCTTGCGGCAGCGACGCGAGAGTTGCCCCGCTCGAAGATAGCAGCGCGTCGCGCACATCTTCGCGCTTGCCAATCGCGGCAATCGTCAAGCCTTCGGGCATTTCCGTCGGCACATCCTTCATGCTGTGGACAGCCAGATCGATGCGCCCTTCCAACAAATCGTCTTCGAGTTCCTTGATGAAGACTCCCTTGGTCCCGATTTGACTGAAACTCGCTTGTTGGAATTTGTCGCCGGAAGTTTTGATGATCACGATCTCCGGCTCGACGCCCGTCGATTCGCGCAAGGCCCGCGCGATGCTCCGCGCCTGCCACAGCGCGAGCGCGCTGCCCCTGGTGCCGATTCGCAGCGCTTTCAAGGCTTCTCCCGGTCTAGGCGGAACAAATCTCGAATCGCTTCAAAGTTTTGGAGCTTTCTGCGCAATTCCGGAATGCCCCGCATGCGTTCGGCGGGAGTAATCACCACGCGATCGAGAAATTCCCGCAGCATCGCGGCGACCTGTGCGCGATCCTCCTCGGAGAGGTTCGGCATCGAGGCGAGGCGCTCCTGCACGAAAGCCTCATGCTCGGACGCCAGCTTATTGCGAAGATCACCAAGCACCGCTCCCGCTGCGACGCCCGCCTGCCAATGCAAAAATTTATCGACTTGTTCGTCGATAATCGCTTCGGCACGCGGAATTTCGGCCACGCGGGCTTTCTTGTTTTGCTCGACGATTTCGGTCAGGTCATCGATGTTGTAGAGATAGGTGTTGTAAACATCTGCGACATCCGGCGCGACGTTGCGGGGAACTCCAAGGTCGATCAAGAGCAGCGCCCGATTGCCGCGCGCCGCCATGGCATGTTCGATGATGCTTCGCGTCAGGATGGGCTCGCTCGCAGAAACGGAAGTCACAATCAAGTCCGGCCAATCCAGCGCGGCGGCCAAGTTCTCCCAAGGGACGACTTCGCCGCCGAATCGCGCGGCGAGATCCACGGCGTGTTCCGGCGTGCGATTCAGAACGCGCAACTGCTTGACGCCGCGGTCGCAGAGGTGGCGGACGACCTGCTCGCTCGTCGCGCCCGCTCCGATGATCAATGCGCGGTGATTGTTCAGCTTTCCAAAAATGCGTTCGGCAAGTTTTACTCCCGAGAACGCCACCGACACAGGCCGCGCGCCAAGCTCCGTTTCGTTGCGAACGCGTTTTCCTACTTCCAGAGCAGCCTGGAACATGCGGTTGAGGACAGGGCCTGTTTCGCCGCGGTCAAGCGCGATCTGATAGGCGTCGCGCACCTGGCCCAAAATTTCCGCTTCGCCGAGCAGCATGGAATCGAGCCCCGCCGCGACGCGGAACAGATGCCGCACGGCTTGGCTGTCCCGATGCCGGTAGAGCGAGCCGTTCAATTCGTTGAGAGAAAGTTGATGAAAGGACGCCACGAACAATTCCACCGCTCCGGCGCTATCCGCCGCGTCTTCGCGCGGCACGCCGTACAGTTCGCTGCGGTTGCATGTCGAAAGGACCAGCGATTCCTCGAGAATGCCGCGCGAACGCAATTGTTCGGCGGCTTCCCGGGCCTGCTCGGGAGTGAAAGCGACGCGCTCCCGCAGGTCGACCGAGGCCGTGCGATGATTCAGTCCGATGAGAACAATTTCCATTGCGAATCGCTCGATCAGTCCCCCGAATTCCCTACTCGCGCACCCAACTAAAAGAACCGGTGAAAATGTGACAGATACCGATTCACGATACTGTAGCTGAAAATGACAAAGATAAAATTGAATATGCACAGCGCCGAAGCGCGCGCCCCACGCCACGCCGCCGTCTGGGACAAAACCGTATAGCCCACATAGATCAAGAAAATCAGAACTGTGATGATCACCTTTGGATCACCGTTCCAGTAACTTCCCTCGAGCCTATGCGCCGTGATCAAACCGGCGGTGACGCCGGCGGCGAGTGAAGCGCAGCCAATCAGGACGCTGCTACGCGTCATGCGCTCGAGCACATCGAGGGCCGGAAACCGCCATCCGACCTCTCCCAGCTTTCGATTGCGCAAACGCCAGTTCTGCACCAGAAAAATAATGCTCAGCACAAACGAAATCGCGAACGCCGAATATGCCAGGATGTTTAGCGTAACGTGAAAAGCAAAGAGAGGCCCTTGCGCCGGCGGCGCTTTGACCGGCCGCGCTTCGGGCAGGTGCGCGAGCAGAAAAACTCCCAGGACGATTGGCAACACGAACGGACCAACAGCGCGGCGCCGGTGAATCGCCTCAAGGCAAAGATAGGTAGCGGCGAGCAGCCACGCAAAAAGCGAAAGCGAACCGAAAAGATCATCGTACGGCACGGCATGGATCAGCCGCGACCTGGCCAGCAGCGCCAGATAGTGAAGCACCAGCCCCACCACCAGGCACGAGGTCGCGCCAATCCCCGCCACACGCGAAGGCTCGCGCAAATTCCAGATGTACAGCGCAAGGCTCGCCGCGTAAAAAAGAAGCGTCGCAATCACATACGGGCTTGTCATCAGTAAGCAAGCATCCGCGGAGGGGCGTTCTTTGCAGCCCGCCGCAAATGTCCATTGCCTCAACATTATAGCCAATTCCCAAGGACGAAAGCACGAATACGCGGCTGCCGTGCCGTGCTAGTCTCCGAGAACACCTGCCAGCTCAACCGGTCGATGCAACACCATATAACCAGTTGATCTGACAATACTTCCAATCGAGAATCAACCTGTGCGACAGGACTCAATCAGAACCTAAACAGGGCTTTTGTTTTGTTTGAATTGACGCCCGCGAACGAAATCAGCCTCGAAGACTCCTAAGAGTGGAGCGCGAGCAAGTGTTGCATCGACCCATTGAGACCGCCCCCCTTATTGGCGCGGGGAAAATGCTAGCAAGACAAACGACTTTATCCGTGGGGTACAATTGTTGCAAATGTCTTTCTTCGATCGATCAGCCCGCGCCGCCAACCCATTGCGAGGAAAAATGGGACCATGGGACCTGAAACGATGATAATTGCACTATACCTGTTGGGATTGCAGGGACTCATTGGGGCCTTCGACACGCTCTTCTACCACGAATGGAAGGCTCAGCTCCCAGCACGCGGTCGACGTGCCGCACCAGAGCTGCTCCTGCACGCCGCCCGAGATTTCCTGTACGGGGTTCTGTTTTGCACATTACCGTGGGCAGCTTGGAAGGGCGCCTGGACAACCGTCTTGCTCGGAGTAATCGTCGCCGAAATTATTTTGACGCTGTGGGATTTTGTCGTCGAGATCGCGGTCCGAAAAGATCTCGGAGATGTGTACGCAGGCGAGCGCGTGACGCACGCCATTATGGGAATCATGTATGGAGCAATGTTGGCCAGTCTCGCCCCCACACTAAACTCCTGGTGGACAAGCCCAACAGGTCTCGTTATTGAGCCTGCTTCGATTCCGGAATGGATGCGCATCGTTGTCAGCGCAATGGGGGTAGGCGTAGTGCTGTCAGGATTGAGAGATCTCTACGCAGCCTTGGGGTGTCCGGGCGGTGGATGGCCATGGGGAGCGAATGGGATTTAGGAGTGGCAGCGACAAATTTATTGTATGGAGAGCAGGGGAAGCGTACGATGCCGCAGAAAGTGGCGGCTAGGACTGGTTCGTTGAGATACGGTCGGGTCAGACTATTTCGAGGAGGCATGATGCTTAACAAGAGAACTCTTCTGCGCGGCGCAGCCGCAGCGGCCATCGCGGTAATGATTGCCTTTGCTGCGTCGGCTTTTGCTACTGACATTCTCGACGATTGGGCCACAGCAAAAGCTCCGCCGCCGCCCGAGCTCAAATCGGTAACGGTCGAAGGTTCGACGACGGCCCTGCTCATTCTGGACATGATGAAGGCCAATTGCGGCGCGCGCCCGCGCTGCGTGGCCACGGTTCCCGCCGTCAAGAAGCTACACGAACAAGCGCGCAAAGCGGGGATGATGGTGTGGTACAGCTTTGTCGGCAGCAACGGGAATGCCACCACTGCGGACCAGATCGATCCGGCATTTACGGCAAAAGACGGCGAATGGGCGCGCCAGAACGGGCCGGACAAATTCATTGGCTCGAATCTGGACGAAAAGCTGAAAGCGCGCGGCATCAAGACAGTCATCGTCTGCGGTACTTCGTTTCAGGGCGTGGGCATCGGCACCGGCGGTGGCGCGGCGCAGCGCGGCTACAAGGTAATCATCCCGATCGATTGCCTGTCGTCAGAGGATACGTATATGGAGCAATACGCGGCTTTCCACCTCTTCAAGGGTGGACCGGCCGGCGTAACCAGCCAAGTGACGATGACGCGCAGTTCGATGATGAAATTCTGACGCTCGGCTGAATTCAGCAACTCATACGCTGGAAAATAAAGTCAGATTCAGGGGAACTCCCCTGCCTCCAAGTGACCTCACCTTCATGCGGGTAACGCTGACTTTTGCTATGATGAATGGGAAGCCTGATCCCGATGACACAATCTTCCGAGCCCGTGAACCGGAAAGCGCTCTTCCTGCGCGCATGCAGGTGCGAGCCTGTCGAGCGCGTCCCGGTCTGGATCATGCGCCAGGCTGGGCGCTACCTGCCGGAGTACCGCGCCGTTAAGGCGAAGCACAATTTTCTGGAGGTCTGCAAGACGCCCGAACTGGCCATCGAGGTTTCCCTTCAGCCCTATCGCATCCTGGGCGTGGATGCTGTCATCGTTTTCTCCGATATCTTGATTCCAGCCGGCGCGATGGGTCTGCCATTCGAACTATCGGATAAGGGGCCCGTGATCGAGTCTCCCATTCGAACGGCAGCTCAAATCCGTGAACTTTCATCCTTTGATCCCGAGCAGGAAACGCGCTTCCTGATGGACGCGATTCGCGGACTCGTCCTCGAACTGGGACCCAATGTCCCTGTCCTGGGCTTTGCGGCCGCGCCGTGGACGCTGGCTTGTTACATGATCGAAGGCCACGGGAAAGACGGGTTCCCCGCCGCAAAGACCATGCTCTACTCCGATCCGGAACTCTTTCGAAACCTGCTCGAACGCATCGCGCGCGCCACGGCCCGCTATCTGCGGGCGCAAATCGCGGCGGGGGCGGCCGCGGTGCAACTTTTCGACACGTGGGTGGGCGAACTTACGCTCGACCAATACCGCGAATTTGCCCTGCCTGCCACGCAGCTTCTGATTGAAGAAATCGGCGCGGGCGATGCGCCGGTGATCCTCTACACGAAGGCGTCTAGCCATTTGCTTACCGCCGCGGCCGAATCGGGAGCGAACGTGTTGAGCCTGGATTGGCGCGTGGATCTCGCGGCCGTCCGCGAATTGGTCGGACCGCGCATCGCGTTGCAAGGCAACGTTGATCCGTGCCTGCTACTTGGGCCGGAAGAAGGCGTGCGCCGAGCGGCCCGCGAGGCTGTCGAGAGCACAGGGGGCATTGGCCACATTCTGAACCTGGGCCACGGTATCTTGCAGCAGACGCCGGTGGAAAATGCGCGCGCGTTCGTTCAGGCGGGCCAGTCCGCCCCTGTCGGCGATAAGGTGCGCGTGGAAAGGGCCCGGTAGAGGCCTGTCGGGTGCGGGCTGTACTTGCAGCCCGCCTATTATATGAACGATTCGAGTCTCCATCTGCAGCTAAATCGGGAACGCTTCGAAATTTCCGAAGAGTTTCTCGAGAAATACAACCGGCCGGGGCCGCGCTACACGAGCTATCCCACAGCGCCGGTCTGGCAGGATAATTTTGGCCCGGATGATCTTGAGCAGTTCTACGCGACGGCCGATGCGGCGCGCACTCCAGTTTCGCTTTACATGCATCTTCCCTTCTGCGAGAGCTTGTGCCTGTTCTGCGCCTGCAACGTGGTCATCACCAAGGATCACGGCGTCGCGCCGCCGTACATCGAAATTCTCGAGCGAGAAATCGAGCACGTCAGCCGCTTCGTTTCCCGCGAACGGCCCGTCGTGCAATTTCACTGGGGCGGCGGCACGCCTACGTATCTGACGCCGGAACAAATGGAGGGCCTGTTCCGCTTCACGGCCGAGCGGTTTGCGTTCGCGCCGGACGCGGAAATCGGCATCGAGATCGATCCGCGCGTGACGACGCACGCGCATCTTGAAACGCTGCGGCGGCTCGGCTTCAACCGCCTCAGCATGGGCATTCAGGATTTTCATCCCGAAGTGCAGGAAGCGATTCACCGCATCCAGCCGCTCGAAATGACGCGCGACTTGATCGAAGCGGCGCGGCGGCTCGGCTTTGACAGCATCAACGTCGACTTGATCTATGGCTTGCCGCTGCAAACCGCCGAACGCTTCGCGCATTCCGTGGAACAGGTCATCGCGCTGTCGCCGGACCGAGTCGCGATGTTCAGCTACGCGCATGTGCCTTGGTTGCGCAAACAGCAAGGCGCGCTCGCCACACGGCTACCGGAGGGAATGGAAAAATTCCGCATTTTCCGCGCGGGCCTGGAAAGTTTCCTTGGCGCTGGATACCAATACATCGGCATGGACCACTTCGCACGGCCGGGCGACGAATTGGCCGTGGCTCAGCGCCAACGCACGCTGCACCGAAATTTTCAGGGCTACACCACCAAAGCCGGCGCCGATCTTTACGGCATGGGCGTCAGCGCGATCAGTAGCATCGGCGCATGCTACGCCCAGAACGATCGCGACGTCGCTCCGTACCGCGAGCGCATCGAACGCCGCGGCCTCGCCACCATGCGCGGCTACCGTCTCACTACGGACGATCTGCTCCGCCGCGCCGTCATCAGCCGCATTCTGTGCCACGGCGTCCTCCACAAAAACGAGATCGAACAGGAATTCGCGATCGACTTTGACCAAACCTTCGCTCCCGAAATTGAACGCCTCGCCCCGTTCGTATCCGACGGATTGCTCGAACTCGAAAATGGCGTGTTACGTACGACGCTCCTGGGACGCATCTTTATTCGCAATATCGCCATGGTCTTTGATCCGTATCTCGAAAAGCAGAAGCTCGAAAGCCGCCAGCTTTTTTCAAAAACGCTCTGATCGACCCATCGAGGTTTCGTGTCCATTCCGGCGCAGGCTGCGTATCCCGTACTTGTGATTGGCGGAGGAGTTTCCGGCCTGGCCTGCGCGTATCACTTGCAGCAGGCCGGGATTCCAGTGCGCGCGCTGGAGGCCGCGAGCCGTCCCGGCGGCGTCATTGGCACCAAGCAGAAGGACGGATTCTGCTTTGAGCTTGGCCCACAAAGCTTTCTCACCACTGAGCCGCTCGCCGGCCTCATCAACGCGCTCGGGCTGAAAGACCAGCTTTTGCGCGCCAATCCGCGCGCTCCACGTTACATTCTCGTGGGCGGCCGGTTGGTGCCTGCGCCGCTCGCTCCGCCCTCGCTTCTTACGACTCCGCTTTTTTCGGCCGGCACGAAATGGCGCCTCGTCACAGAAATCCTGCGCCGCACGCAGCCGCCGTCGGAAGACGAATCCATCGCCGCGTTTGTTCGCCGCAAATTCGGAGAGGAGTTGCTCAACCTGCTTGTCGCCCCCTTCGTTTCTGGCGTGTATGCCGGCGATGCGGAACTGTTGAGCTTGCGCGCTTCGTTTCCAAAGATTCACGAATTCGAAGCGCAATACGGGAGCGTTCTCCGAGGGGCCATGAAATCGCGGCCCGTGAAGGGGAAGCCGCGCGCCGCACTGTGCTCGTTTCGCGATGGCATGGAAACATTTCCGCGAGCGATCGCCGCGCGTCTCGGCAGTTCGCTTCTGCTCGAAACCAGCGTTGCAGGCTTGCGCCATGGCAAGGCCAACGGGAAGCCATGGTTTGAAGTCGACATTACGCGCCACAATCATAGCGAGACGCTGCCGGCCAGCGCGGTTGTCATCGCAACTCCCACGAATATTGCGTCGCAAATCCTGCTTGGACTTTCCGATAAATTCGCTCCCTTATTCTCGCGAATCGAATATGCGCCCGTCGCGGTTGTGTGCGCGTGTTATCGACGCGAACAGATGCAGCGTCCTCCGGACGGATTCGGTTTCCTGGTGCCGCGCAGCGAAGGGTTGCGCGTTCTCGGCACAGTGTTCAACTCCGCGCTCTTCGCCGGGCGCGCGCCGGATGGAATGGTTTGCATCACCAGCTTTGCAGGCGGCGCCACCGACCCCAAGCTTTGCGAATTGAGCGACGAAGAAATCACCGAAACCATTTGCGCCGAAGTCGCGCGCGTCCTCGGCATCACGGGAAAGCCTGTAACGACAAACTTGAATCGCCACGCGCGCGCCATACCGCAATACAACCTGGGCCACTCCCAAATCGTGAAATCGCTCGAAGCGCTCACCGCGGGGATGCCGGGATTATTTCTTGCCGGAAATTATTTGTCCGGCCCATCCATCGGGGCTTGCGTCGAGCAGGCGTTTCGGACAGCCGAAGCGGTTCGCGTCTATCTCGCGTCGATCGGAGTTGCAGGTGTGGGAGCCGTCGCGCACGCGTGAATTGATTTTAGTAGGACGGGCTTCAGCCTGTCGGGTTTCTCTTCTGCATGCTTGAAAGAAAGCGACAGGCTGAAGCCTGTCCTACTGGGATGTCGTAGTAAGATGTTGCCCGATATAGGCTTGCCGGTTCGAGACTCATCCAATCGTCTCGTTTCTCCGTAGTAAGAGAGGAACCGAAAGGGAACGGAATTTTGCTGCTTGCAGTCGTCCAACCGTGGCCCGAGGGCAAACAGCCGACCGACGCTGTCCTGATGGAACGCATTCTGCAACGCGACTCCGGCGCTCTCGAGGCTCTCTACGACCGCTACGGCAGGCCGGTGTATTCCCTTGTTCTGCGCATCGCTCAGCATCCCTCGTCGGCCGAAGAAATCGTGCAGGACGTTTTTCTGCAACTGTGGCGCAGCGCGGACCGCTTTCAAATCTCGCGCGGGCCTCTGGAGCCGTGGCTCTTCACCATGGCCCGCAATCGCGCGCTCGATTTTCTGCGCCTGAAGCGCGAAAAGCAGCGCCGCCGCGAAGATTCGGATTCCGATATTCTCCCTTCCGCAGTAGTGCGTCCCGATCCTGAAGGCGATATCGATCAGTCCAGGCGCGCGGAAAAAATTCGCGCCCTCATGACCTGTCTTCCCGAAGCGCAGCGGCGCGCCATTGAGCTGGCCTTCTTCGAGGGCATGTCGCACAGCGAAATAGCCGCGGCCACGGGCGAAGCGCTCGGCACGGTGAAAAGCTGGATTCGCGGCGGGCTGCTGCGGCTTCGGGAATCGCTTGGGGAGGCAAGTTCGTGATGAATTGCGAACAACTCGCCGCGCTCTACGAAGAGTACGCCCTCGGCGTGCTGGAGGGAGAAGAGCGCGCGGAATTGGAGGCGCATCTGGCGCGTCCGGGCGATAAGTGCATCTCCGGGGTGGCCCAAGCGAGATGGGTGGTCGCGCAACTGGCGCATGCCGCGCCCGATGCGCAGTCCCCGGCCACGTTGCGAGGCAAGATCGTGGACGCGGTCAAGCCCTCCGCGGACGCGTCGCGCACGGTCGTTCCAATCGAGAAGCCAAAAAGGTCCGAGCCGCGAGCGATGTTCCCGGCGTGGGCCTGGGTTGCGGCGGCGGCGCTCGCGCTCATCACGGGATACACGATTCGCCAGATGAACACTCAAAACGAACAGCTGGCCCAACTGCGCAAACAAATGAAGCTCGCCACCATGCAGAATCAGGCGCTTCAGAATCAACTGGAAATGGACCGCATGGTCGCCATGGTCATGATGTCGCCCGATTCCAAGCCGCTTAAACTCATGCCGAAGGACAAGAACATGCCGATGGTCCATGCCTACTTGCATCCGCACATGGGCGTCGCGATCACGGCGGATCAGATGCCCTCAATGCCTTCGGCGCGCACGCTGCAGCTTTGGTTTGTGCCGAAGACAGGAAAGCCGGTCAGCATCGCGATTTTCCATCCCGACGCTGCCGGCCAGATTGCGCTGGTGGCTCCCGTGAATATGCCGATGACCGAAATTGCCGCACTCGCCGTCACGGACGAGCCCGCGGGGGGCAGCCCGCAACCCACCACGCCGATTGCCTGGATGGCTCAAGTCAATTAAAGGTGCGTGGTTGATCTCGGTATTGAAAGCCTCGGTTTTGTTTTCTCTGTGCCCTCTGTGTTCTCTGTGTTAAATGCTTTTGAATTTTTGCGCGACTCGCGAACCCCAAAACCCTTCAACGCAGAGATCACAGAGGGCACAGAGAAAAGCGGGAGAAGAGATATCTTAGAACCGACTTTCCTATCCATCTAATGCTTCTTGCGCGCCTTGAGACGCAAATTGCGACGCTGGCCTGCTTCTCGATAGCGCCGCCGCTCCTCACTCGTTTTCACAATCAACGGCGGGACGGGGACCGGCTTACCGATTTCATCGAGAGCCACAAAAGTGAGAAACGCCGTGGTGGTGTGATTCCGCACGCCCGCTGCGGAATCTTCCGAGAAGACTTCGACGCCCACTTCGACCGACGTATGGAACGCGCGATTGACATGAGCTTCGAGGACAATCAAATCTCCCACGCGGACTGGATTCAAAAAATCAAGATGATCCACCGATGCCGTTACCACCTGGCGCCGGCAGTGCCGGTACGCGGCGATCGCGCCGGCGATGTCGATCAGGTGCATCACTCGCCCGCCCAAAATATTACCGAGGACGTTCGAGTCCTGAGGAAGCACAAGCTCCGTCATCTCGGTGCGCGAAGCGCTGACGGAGCGGTCTGGCAACAATTTATCTGCTTGGATTTTCGCCTTCGTCTGATTTGAAGAGTGTTTCATTGGTGGATACGCGCTCCCTTGATAGCGGGTCCAATTGCGAACGAACGGATTTCGTAGGACAGCCACTCTTGGCTGTCCGCTTTGGCCTTGCTGAGATTTCGCGGGGACAGCCAAAAGTGGCTGTCCTACTAGCCATTTGGCGTTCTATCCCTGCGCGAATATACTATGCGCATGACCTCAACCCAGCCACAGAAGAAAACGCGCCGCCAGATCCTTGAAGACTTCGTCGCCGCCAAGCCCACTGATGCGTTCGCCCGCTACGGCCTGGCCATGGAGTGCGCCAATTCCGGCGATGCCGCCGCTGCCGACGAGCATTTCAAGGCGCTTCTGGCCTCGCATCCCGAATACGTCGCCGGGTACTTTCAATTCGGCCAATTCCTGGCCAAGTCCGGACGCACCGAAGAGGCCCGATCCGCGCTAAACGCCGGCATCGCTACGGCCCGGCGCGCGGGCGACGAGCACGCGCGCTCCGAGATGGAAGCGGTGCTGGCGGAATTGTGTTGACGACAATTTCCGATTGGAAATGCATGTTTGTGATTATCAACTCGCGTTGAAAAAAGCCAGCGGCTAAAGCCGAGTTAAACGAAGCTTGCATGTGTCACAGCTGAAGCCGTGACCTACAAACCATATCGCGTAGCTTCACCTCTCGTAACACCCCCGTTTACTGCTATTTAAATCGCCCGTTACTAGGCGGCATCACTTCGTTCCGGCGTGCTTGCTCGTCCCTTGCCCCAGTGCTACGGTCGATGGAGCGCTACTCTTCACGGAGACAGGTAAAGCCATGGCCCTGAGCATCGACGATCTTCTGCGCCGCGCCGTTGAAACCAAAGCGTCCGATCTCCATCTGAAAGTCGGAAACCATCCCTGTCTGCGCATCGACGGCTCGCTCACGCCACTCACCGATGTTCCGCGCGTCACTCCGGAAGAAATGCTCTCCATGGCGTTCAGCATGATGACCAATCGCCAGAAACAAAAATTCAAGGAGACGGCGGAGTTGGACATGGCCTACGGCGTCGCGGGCCTGGGACGCTTCCGCGTCAACGTGTTCCAGCAGCGGGGCAACGTCGGCATGGTGCTCCGCGTCATTCCAACCAAGATTCGCACAATCGAGGAACTCAACCTCCCGCACGTGATCGAGAGTATCTGCGAAGAACAGCGCGGACTGGTCCTCGTGACGGGAACCACCGGTTCCGGCAAATCCACGTCGCTTGCAGCGATGATCGACCGGATCAACATGTCGAGGGCCGATCACGTCATCACCATCGAAGACCCCATTGAATTCCTGCATCGCGACAAAAAAAGCTTCATCAACCAGCGCGAAGTCGAAGTGGACACCGCGAACTTTTCAACCGCCTTGCGCGCCGGCCTTCGCCAGGACCCCGACGTCATTCTGGTCGGCGAAATGCGCGACCTCGAAACCATTGCCACCGCTTTGCTGGCCGCCGAAACGGGCCACTTGGTGTTCTCGACCCTGCACACGCTCGACGCGACCGAAACGATTCAACGTATCATCGCGGTCTTCCCGCCTCCCGAGCAAAAACAGATTCGCCTGCAAATGGCGGCCACGCTGAAGGCCGTTGTCAGCCAGCGCCTGGTGCAATGCGCCAATGGGAGCGGCCGCGTTCCCGCGGTCGAAGTGATGATCGCGACCGCGTACATCCGCGATTGCATCATCAATCCGGACAAGACGCGCCTGATCCACGACGCCATCGCCGCCGGCACCAGCCAGTACGGCATGCAGACATTCGATCAATCGCTCTTCGATCTGTATTCGCGCAACCTCATCACCTACGAAGAAGCGCTCTTGCGCGCCTCCAACCCCGACGACTTCAAGCTGCGCATCCAGGGCATCCGCTCCGCATCCGACTCGGCTCGCGAGGAAATGGAACAGAGCATGAACGAGTTCGAGCGCTCCGGCAAACGTTAGCGTAGGAAGTAAAGGAAGGCGAGGAAGTAGAGGATAGGAACTTCCACCGCGAGATTGCTACGGCCTTGGTTTGAAATCAACAAGTTGAATCGCAACTAACCCACTTGTTACGATCGATCCATCACTTCCTCTACTTGCTTTAATTCCTCTACCTCCTTTTCTTCCGTTGCTTCCTCACTTTCCTTTACTTCCTTTTCCTCTCCCTCTATGCTCCTCCCATGCGCTTCTCTTCGCGAAAGCTTTCCACTGAGAGCGATCTCTACGCGGCCGCTATCAACAGCCTGGCGCGCCGCGCCTATTCGGTGTACGAGATGCGTACCTACTTGGAGCGCCGCGCGGAAGACAAGGATGTGGTGAAGGGCGTCCTCGAGCGCTTGAAGAAGCTGGATTATCTGGACGACGCGCGCTACGCGCGCCAGTTTGTCCGTTTGCACACCGAATTGCGCAAGCAGGGGCCGTTCCGCATTGCGCGGGACCTTCGCGCGCGCGGCGTTCCCGACCGCCACATCGAAGCAGCCCTTGCCGAGCGTTCCGCCGAATCGAACGAGAGCGGCCTGGTGCGGGAGCGGCTGGAACGCCGCATCAAGTTGCTGCGCGGCCCGCTTGACGAGCGGCGCGTCGCTTCGCTTTATCGCAGCTTGCTCCGCGCCGGATTTTCCGCGGATACGATTCGGCGCGAATTGAGCGCAATGGCTAAGCGGACGATGGAGGAACTTCCGGAAAGTCCCGGCGAGGAAGTCTAGGGGGATCGCGGCATTTTTGAGGTGAGTCGAGCGGAGCCGCCTTTAGAGGCTTCTGAATTGGGCGCCGGCTTCGACGTTTCAGCACTTCTACTTGCGTAAGAACTAGGCGGCGTGAACGCTTTGCGTGTGCCATCCCTTGAGACACACGCGGACGGAACGCTTCTCCACTGTCAAGACGATTTTATCTTCGCGCGCCAGCCAGCCGATCGCCCAGTCAAAAAGCGGTGATTTGGCATTCAATTCTTTCTTTAGCTTGGCCAGCGTCATTTCACCGTTTGCTTCGAGCGTATGCCAGATTTCGCCTGCCATTTTGCCAATTTCTTCATTCATTGGGATTATCCCCTCCTTTCTAAATTCCGGTTTTCGAGTACTTCCATCGCACTAACTGTTGGCGAAGCCAAATCGCCCTTTTGTTTTCTCTGACGAGCCCTGGAACGAGCGAGGCGCCGCGGCAAAGCCGGCTTGGGCGCAATTTCCGCCTGGAGAATGTAGTAGCAGGGCTGCTCGCTGGCCAGCTTTTCCAGCCGCTCCATGAGCAAAACTCCCATTCCTTTTTGGTATTCGATGGTATAGCTCTCGCAGCACCTCGTGCAAAGCCAGTAGTGCTTGACGGCGTGCCAGTGGGAGGGTTGCTTCTCTTGGTCGGGAGTTTGTTGAAAGCGGAATAGACGCCCTTGCCCGTAATCAAAGTCAGACGAGCAATCCGGGTGGGCGCATTTCAAGTACATAGGATTTTGAGTCGCCGCCTTCTTCACAGGCTCACGCAAAACAGACGAAAAAGCAAGATACCGGCCAGCGCAAAACCGGTCAAACTCAATAAATGGATTCAACGCATCCGTGCGCCTTTGTCTACAGGCGAGTCATTTTCGGTGTCAGAGGCTACCATCTCCGTCGCAACCGCGGTGATTCCCGGGAACGCCAATTTCCCGATTGGCGGATTGCAAAGCGCCAATCGGGAGATTGGCGTTCCCAGGCGAAAAGCCATTGCCCACTTTGCGAGTGCGCCACCCGTCTGACATAATGCTTTGCCGGTGTGAATTAGTTTTCGAAGAAGTGTGAGTTCGGAGAATAAGGTGAACCGAGGATCTAGATACACTCCTCGGATCACCAGTCACGAATCACCAGTCACAAGTCACGATTCACGAGGTTCTCTTGCCCAGCGGCAACGAAATCCGGAGCACGTTCCTGAAATTCTTCGCCGACCGCGGCCACCGCGTCGTGCGCAGTTCCTCGCTCGTCCCGACGAACGACCCCACGCTGCTGTTCACCAACGCCGGGATGAACCAGTTCAAGGACGTGTTCCTGGGCCTCGAACAGCGCGAATACACGCGCGCCACGTCGTCTCAAAAATGCGTGCGCGCCGGCGGCAAGCACAACGACCTCGAAAATGTCGGCTTCACGAACCGCCACCACACGTTCTTCGAGATGCTCGGAAACTTTTCCTTCGGCGATTATTTCAAGCAGGACGCCATCGCCTACGCCTGGGAACTCATCACCTCACCGAAATGGTTCGGTATTCCCGTGGATAAGCTGACGTTCACGGTTTTCGGCGGCGCCGAAGTTGCACCCGGAAAAGTTCTAGGCATCGATGAAGAAGCACTCAACCTGTGGGTGAACGTCGGCGCTCCGCGCGATAGCGTAATTCCCGTCCCCGGCCTGAAAGAAAATTTCTGGGCCATGGGCGACACCGGCCCCTGCGGTCCATGCAGCGAAATTCACTATGACATGGGTCCCGACGCATCCGATCAAAGACACACCGACTGCAAATTTGGCTGCGAATGCGGCCGCTACGTTGAAATCTGGAATCTCGTCTTCATGCAGTTCAACCGCGACTCGTCAGGGACGGTCGCGCCATTGCCAAAACCTTCCATCGACACCGGCGCGGGCCTTGAACGCCTGGCCGCCGTCCTGCAAGGCAAAATTAGCAATTTCGATACGGATTTGTTTTTGCCGCTCATCGAGCGCGCTGGAGAACTCACCGGCACTCGTCCAGGCGCCTCGTTGCGAAGCGACGCCTCCCTTCGCATCATTGCCGACCATGCGCGCGCATCGACGTTCCTCATTTCTGACGGCGTGGTTCCTTCCAACGAAGGCCGAGGCTATGTCCTGCGCAAAATCATGCGCCGCGGGATACGACATGGACGCCTGCTAGGCACAGCCGAGCCTTTCCTGGCTGAAATGTCCTGGGCGGTTCATGCTTCGATGCGCGACGCATATCCTGAACTCGATGAATCGATCGATCGCGTTTCGAAGATTATCCTTAGCGAAGAAAAACGATTTGCCCATACGCTCGATCTCGGACTCGTAAAGCTCATGGATGACATTAGACCCCTGATGACAGACGGATCTCTTTCGGCCCCTTCCGAGCTGATCAAACAGGACGTTGAGCACGAGATGGGTGAAGGTAAAGGACTCACTGGCGCTATCGCCAGGCCCGTTTATCAGGGGGAAAAGGCATTTAAACTTTACGATACGTATGGCCTTCCACGAGATTTCATCGAAGACGTGACGCGTGACGCAGGACTGCACGTAGACTGGCCTGGATTCGAGCGGGCGATGGTGGAGCAGCGCACTCGCGCGCGCGCGTCGTGGAAGGGTGGGCACAAGGATGTCGCGAATCCCGTCTACACGAAGCTCGCGGAAACGTATCGCACAGAGCTGGATTTTTATTACTCAACGACTGCAAGAGATTGCCGCATCGAGGCCATCGTCACAAAGGGCGGCGCGGTGAATGAATTGCCATCGGGCGCGGAAGGCGAAATTATCCTGGATCGCACGCCGTTCTACTCGGAATCGGGCGGACAAGTTTCCGATATCGGCACGCTCTGGAACAACGAGCACACGATGTACCTCGCCGATGTGCGCGGCGCGTACTATCCCATCGCGGGGCTGATCGCGCACCGCGTGGTCGCGAAAGAAAAACTCGCCGTGGGCGATCGCGTGTCGGGCGACGCCGACGGCGCGAGGCGCGAGCATATCAAACGCAATCACACAGGGACGCACCTGATGCACGCCGCGCTGCGCAACATCCTCGGCACGCACGTCAAGCAAGCCGGCTCTCTCGTCGAGCCGGCGCGCCTGCGATTCGATTTTTCGCATTTCGCCGCGATTGATCCGGCGGAGCTGCGCGACATCGAGCAGCAGGTAAACGACGAAATTTTGCTCAACAGCGAGATCCAGACCAACATCACCACGCTGGACGACGCGCTCGCTTCCGGCGCGCTCGCCTTTTTCGGCGACCGCTACCCGGAGCAGAACGTCCGCGTGGTCACGATTCCCGACCCGTCGGCGCCGCGCGGCTTTTACAGCAAGGAGCTTTGCGGCGGCACGCACGTGCGCCGCACGGGCGACATCGGCGTATTCAAGATCGTCGTTGAGCAATCCGCCGCCGCCGGAGTGCGCCGCATCGAAGCCATCACCGGCGCAGCCGCCCTCGCCGACTACCAGCGCGCGCAGCAACTCCTTCGTGAAATTTCCGCGCGCATGGGAGTGAATGAAGAAAATCTGTCGGCTGCCATCGAGCGGACCGAGCAAACGCAAAGACAGCTCGAAAAGCAGCTCGAAGCCATGAAGCGAAAAGGCGCCCTCTCAAGACTGGACGATCTGGCCTCCCAGGCCCGCACAATCAAAGGCGTCAAGGTCATCTCAGCCGAGCTGGATGGCGTGGACCGGGAAGCCATGCGCCAGCTCGTAGATAGCCTCCGCCAGAAGCTCGGGTCCGGGGTGGTCGTCCTGGGCACCGTCGAGGACGGCAAAGTCGCCCTTCTGGCCGGTGTTACTAAGGACCTCACCTCTAAGTTACACGCTGGCAAGATCATACAGGCTATCGCCAAAGAAGTGGGCGGATCGGGCGGCGGCAGGCCTGATTTGGCCGAGGCTGGCGGAAAAGACACACCTGGCCTAAAAAGCGCCCTAGAACACGTTTACCCCCTGATCGACCAATTGTTATAATTGCTGCGCAGTGCCAGGAACGTCCGGGGCGAGGAACCTTCTCCCTGTCGCGGTGACTGGTCTGTCTCAAAGGAAGCAGAATCGCACTGCCTTCCCAGAACTGAACATTATGCGCTCCCTCTCCAGTTCGGTGTTGATCCTTGTGGGAATGCTCGCCTCATGGGCTATTCCGGCTCACGGGCAAATCGTTTCGTACAAGGATTCCGACGGCAAACGGGTTTTCATCAATGCGGAGCCCGTCAATGTCGTGCGGTCGGCAAGGATTCCGCTCCTGCAGACCGCCGCCAACGGGATTACGCCGAGCACAACCCAATCGTCATATGCAGCGTCTCTCGAAATGTCCGCCGCTGACAAGGCCAATCGGGAGAAAATCGAGCAAATGATTCGCGAAGTCTCCGCTCGTTACCGTGTGGATCCGGCGCTGGTTCGAGCCGTGATGCAGACGGAATCGAATTGGAATTCGAGCGCCGTTTCCCGAAAAGGCGCGCTTGGGTTGATGCAACTGGGTCCGGGAACCGCGCAGCAGTTGGGCGTAAACAACGCGTTTGATCCCAAGCAGAATCTCGACGGCGGAGTTCGCTATCTTCACATGCTCCTGGAGCGGTATAATGGCGATCTCGACAAAGCCCTGGCCGCGTACAATGCCGGCCCGGGCGCCGTGGACCGTGCCGGGGGCATCCCGCGGTATCGAGAGACGCGAAATTACGTTCAGAAGGTTACCGATTCCTACTTCCGGCCCGGATCCGATCGGCTCCCCCGAGCATTTGATGAGCGGCGTCCCATTTACCGCGCGGTGGAAGCAGACGGACGGGTCGTTTTTACGAACGAATGAGGCAGACGTTGCGGCATGGAGCCGCTACAATCCGGCCAACCCTGCGCGTCATTTTCGCGGCTGTGCTGGTTTTGTCGCTTTTCTCCGGCGCCAGCCGAGCAAACAATAACGCCCCTTCCCGTCGCGATACGGCGAACGCTCAATTTGACCGCGCGGAAAAAGCACGCGAGGCGCTCGAAGCGCGGCCCGAGAGCGCGCGCACACTAAAAGATTACACGGCCCTGGTCATCGAGTATCAGCGCGTCTACCTGATTACCTCGCACGCCTCGGACGTTCCCGCGTCGCTCAACCACGTGGCTGAACTGTTCCGCACGATGGGCGATCTCTTCGACGCAAAATATTATCAACGCTCCATCGAATCCTTCCAATTCCTGATGCAGCAATATCCGACCAGCAAGTACCGCGAGGACGCGCTGCTGGCCATCGCGCACATCGAGCAGGACGATATGCACGATTCCGCTGTCGCGCAGAAGACTTACCAGCAGTTTTTGGCGCTGCACCCGCGCTCGTCCCATGCCGCGGAAGTTCGCGTCATCCTCGACAAGCTGAATGCGGAGAGCGCTACGGCAAAACCGCCCACGGCTTCTCCGGCCGCCAAGGAACACTCGGACAGGATTGCTCCCAAAACGATCTCCGCGGATAAGACTCCGCCGACGACGGACACGAGACAAGGTTCCTCCGCGGACAATTCCGACACGGCAGGCTCCGGCTCGCAAGTCTCGCGGATTCGCACCTGGAACGCCGACACCTACACTCGCATCGTGATCGATGTCGGAACGAAAGTGAAATATCAGGCGGCGCGCATTTCGGGGCCCGACCGGATTTATTTTGACATTGAAGGCGCGAAAGTCAGCTCCGCGCTGCTCCACAATCCGATTGATATAGACAGCGGCGGCTTCCTGAAAACCGTCCGCGTCGCGCAATATCAAGCCGGGGTCGTGCGTGTTGTGCTGGAAGTGAATCGCGTCTCTGACTACTCCGTGTTTCTGTTGCCCAATCCTTACCGACTGGTCGTGGATGTGTACGGCAATTCCGCCGCGGCCGAAGCGGCCGCGCGCGACACGACTCCTCCGCCTGGGCCGACGACGACAGACGCGCCTCCCGTGAAGCCGGAAAAGCCTGCCAAGGAAACCGTGGCCAAGGCTTCGCCAAAAGCAATTGAAAAAGCAGCGGCCAAATCCGCGCCCGCTCCATCAACAGACGCTTCTAGCGTCCAGGCTCAAGCGCAAACCGCCTCGACTCCATCACCTTCCGCCGACGCCACGGCCGAAACGGAACCGGCGCCAAGAAAAACGGCAAGCAATCCAGACAAGAATTCGCAGAAAACTGCTGTCGCTGCGTCGACCAAAACCGTAAACGCGCAGGACAGTGATACCGACAGCGCCACATTGTCGGCAGCGGCAGCGCCCGCGGACACTGAAATTTTGCCGCTTCCCACTCGCCCGCTGACGCCGAAAAAATCGAGCCGCGCGACGAAGTCAGCACACGATCAAGCGGAGGAGATGGGGCCGCCTCCCACGCCTGAATTAACGCGCGACGGGCAACATTCCCTGACCCGCGCACTGGGACTCAAGATTGGCCGAATCGTGATCGATGCGGGGCACGGCGGCCACGACACCGGCACGATCGGGCCAACCGGTCTCATGGAAAAAGACTTGTGCCTCGATGTGTCCCTGCGACTCGGCAAGATCATTCAGCAGCGTTTGCCCAGCGCCGACGTGGTCTTCACTCGCAACGATGACACCTTCATTCCGCTCGAACGCCGCACGGAGATCGCCAACGAGGCCAAGGCCGACCTCTTTATTTCCGTCCACGCCAATTCGAGCCAGGACCACAAGGCGCGCGGGATCGAAACCTATTACCTGAACTTTACGGGATCGAGCGACGCCATGGAAGTGGCCTCCCGCGAAAACGCCTTGTCGGAAAACGGCGTCCACGATTTGCAGGATATCGTCGCCAAAATCGCGCGCAATGAAAAAATCGAGGAATCCCGCGATCTCGCCACCATGATTCAGGACTCCCTCTCCAAACATATGGAGAACCTCAACCGTGGCGACCGCAACCGCGGCGTGCGCAAGGCGCCCTTTGTCGTCTTGATCGGCGCGGACATGCCCTCCGTGCTGGCCGAGATTTCGTTCCTTTCCAATCCCAGCGACGAGAAGTGGCTCAAGAACCCCGAGAACCGCCAGCGGGTCGCCGACGGCCTCTACCGCGGCATTGAGAGCTACCTGCAAAGCACCAACAGCCTGACTTCCAATCAATCCCGGTCCGCCGCTGAAAATTTTGCGGGAAAAGTGGCGCGATCCGGGAACTCGCAGTAAACTTCTAGCGTCTAATACAGAGCGACATGCGCCGACTCCTTCGGATTTGTCTTGGTTTGCTGTGCCTCCTAGTAGCGGCGTTTCCGGCCGCCGCACAGGGTATTCTGCCGTCCAGTTTCGCAGGCTGGACCGCCGCATCGCTTTCTTCGGCCATCCCGCCCACCGGCCTCGATCCCCTTCTCGGACCGGATACAGCAGCCTTTCGGGAATACATCGTGAAATCGGTCGAGCAGAGGGCCTATACGCAAGGACCTCAGGCTGCCTCAATCACGCTTTACCGCCTGCGGGACCCGAGTTTCGCCTACGGCGCATTCACTTTTCTGCGTAACGAGGCGCTCACGGACGCGAATCTGGGCTCCTACGCCGGCGTTTCTCACGACCGCGCCTTAATCGTCGTGGGAGAAATGCTCCTCGATGTTACGGCGCAGGCAAAGCAGGCGCGACCTTCCGACGCCGATTTGAAGCAACTCGCCGATCTGCTGGACAAGAAAGCGGATCACACGCCGTATCCATTTATCGGCGAACATCTTCCCGAAAAGGGACGCATTCAGAATTCCGTGCGCTATGTGATCGGCCCGCTTGGTCTGGCGCATTTCGTTCCGCTCGGGACGGATGACTGGATGGGGTACGATCATAGCGCGGAGACGATCCTGGCCCACTACCAGGTAGCCGGGAAGGACGAGACCCTGCTCATCACGTCCTATCCCACGCAGCAGGTCGCCGCGGCCGAATTCGCGGGCATCCTGCGGCGGTTTATTTTTGATCCACCCGGCGGAGTGCAACCGGGTCAAAATGTGCTTTTCGGCAAGCGAGTGAGTTCGTACGTCGCAGTCGTGGTCGGAGCTCCGTCCAGACAGGCCGCGAACAAGATACTCGACCAAGTCGGCTACGAAAGCAACGTAACTTGGGATGAGCCGAAGCAATCATATACCGAGCCCGGCATCAGCAGCATGATTGTGGAAGCGTTTCTGGGAACCGGGGCGATCATGATTTTTGCGGTTGCCGCGGGAATCGGCTTTGGCGGAATTCGCATCCTGGTAAAAATTTTCCTCCCCAACAAGATTTTTGACCGCGAGAAGCAGATCGAAATTCTGCAGTTGGGCATCTCCAGCAAACCGATCAAGGCAAAGGACTTCTACTAGGAATCTGAAGAACCTGTTGAAAACTCTGAGGAATATCTCAAGCCTTGCTCGAACTGTCTCAGCTAACTGCCTCATTATAATAAGCTTATAATCATTTAGATTCAGCTATTTCTGTGCTTGACATTCCTGTTTCACGTCCTCTAGACTTCCGGCGAGGACAAAGAGTTCTGGTGCCTTCCGCGCATAGGCACGGAACTATTCTCCCCTCTGGAAAGCCCGTCCGCCAAAACGGACGGGTTTTCTGTTTCGAGCCCTATCCCAAGTCAATCCAAACTTTACCGAGTCCCGAGGGTTTCTCTGTGTTCTCTCTGCCCTCTGTGTTGAAAGTTTTTACTTCATTAGGAGCGCCAACGAGAAAGAACCTTTAACACGGAGAACACAGAAGGCACAGAGAAAGCTAACGTTATGGGTGAGTCGGCGGGGCGGTCGTGGACCAGGAATCGGGCGCGGGGGTCCAGGAACGGGTGCGATAGTCGCTCATCGTGAAGGCGATCAGAAGGGCGAGCCAGAAAAAACCCGCGACCAGGATGATCCGGATCAAGCCGCTGCTGTGCCTTACGCCCATGAAGAACAAAATCACCAGGAGCATTTTCGCGAACGCAATGGCGAGCGCTGCCACCGTGTTGAACGGTCCGAGGTCGACGAATGCCACTCCGGTAGTCAAGATGGTGAGGCAAATCAGGCCGAGGAAAACCATCACGTACGTTTTTTGCGGCACAATCGGCTGTGACATTAGTAGCGACCGCCTATCAGGTAAAGCAACGGAAACAGGAATATCCAGACGATATCGACGAAGTGCCAGTAGAGACCCACAACCTCGACTGGCGCGAAATAATGGGGCGTGAAGCTTCCCTTTCGCGCGCGAAGGACCAGCCAGAGCAACAATCCCATCCCGATGATCATGTGCAGGGCGTGCAGGCCGGTCATCGCGAAATAGAAAATGAAATACATCTCCGCGTGACCGAGACCGCCGGGAGCGAGGCGGGCCAGCGTTTCACCCTCCGGCGCCCAATCGAGGCTGGGAACCACGTGCTCCACGAATTTTTGGTTGTACTCGTACGCTTTGACGCCCAAAAAGATTCCGCCAAGAATCATCGTGGCGACGAGGAACAGGACGAGGGCGCGGCGATTGCCGGTCTGCGCCGAACGCACCGAAAGAGCCATGGTGAGACTGCTGGCGAGCAGGACGATGGTATTCGCGGCTCCAAGACGAATGTCCAGAACATGGCTGCCGCCTTGAAACGCGGCAAAATAGAGCCAGCGGTAAATGGCGTAGGCGGCAAAAAGCCCGCCAAAAAACATGATTTCCGTTACGAGGAAAACCCAGATTCCCAGGGCATCGGCCTCCTGCTGCTGTTCGAGGTCCTCGAACTGGTGCGCAAGGCCAGCCTGTTGTGCGTGCGCTTCGGCGTCAATCACCGGCAGCCTCCTGAGGGGCGTACGCATACGCTTCCTCGGTAACCACGGGAATTTCCGCGAAATTTTCCGTTGGCGGCGGAGACGCCGTCTTCCATTCGAGCCCTGTGGCGCCCCACGGGTTGGGCTCCGCGACCGGGCCGTAGCGCATCGACCAGATCAGGTAAATGAGCGGGATCAAATAGCCGACGCCCAAGACTGTGGCGCCCGCCGAAGACATCACATTCAACACTTGAAATTCCGCCGGATAGAATGCGTAGCGGCGCGGCATGCCCAGATAGCCGAGAATGAACTGCGGAAAAAACGTCAGGTTGAAGCCGATGAAAATAATCGCCGCGGCAAGCGCCGCCCAGCCGTTCGGATATTTCCGCCCGGAAATTTTCGGCCACCAGAAATGGATGCCGCCGAGATATCCCATCACCGCGCCGCCGACCATGATGTAGTGAAAGTGAGCCACGATGAAATACGTTCCGTTAAGGTGCACGTCGGTCGCCAGCGAAGCAAGGAACAGGCCCGTCAGGCCGCCCATCGTGAACAGGCCAATGAATCCCAGGGCGTACAGCATCGGCGCTTCGTAGGAAATCGACCCCTTGTACAAAGTGGAGGTCCAGTTGAACACTTTGATGGCCGAGGGAATTGCGACGAGGAAACTGAGCAAGGAAAAGATCAGCCCCGCATAGACCGATTGCCCGGTGACGAACATGTGGTGTCCCCACACGAGGAATCCAAGGACGGCGATGGCCACGCTGGAAAACGCCACGATTTTATATCCGAAAATGCGCTTCCTTGAAAAGCATGGAATGATTTCGCTGACCACTCCCATCGCCGGCAAAATCATAATGTACACGGCAGGATGAGAGTAGAACCAGAATAAATGCTGGAACAAAAGAGGATCGCCGCCGAGCGCCGGGCTGAAGATGCCCACGTGGAACAAGCGTTCCAGGGCCAGAAGAAAAATCGTGATCGCCAGCACCGGCGTGCCCAGCACCATGATGATGCTCGTGGCATAGATGGACCACAGGAAGAGCGGCATGCGGAACCAGGTCAAACCCGGCGCCCGCATTTTGTGAATCGTCACGATGAAGTTCAGGCCGGTCAGGATTGAGGAAAATCCGGTGATGAAGACGCCGATCGCCACGGCCGTGACCTGCGTATTCGAGTAGGTGCTGCTGTAGGGCGTGTAGAACGTCCAACCGGTATCCACGCCCCCGGCGATCGCCGAGTACAATGTAAACAGGCCCCCCACGATGTAGACGTACCAGCTCAATAAATTCAGTTTCGGAAAGGCCAGATCGCGCGCGCCCACCATCAAGGGCACCAGAAAATTTCCCAGGACCGCGGGGATCGACGGAATCAGGAAAAAGAAAATCATCACCACGCCGTGCAGCGTGAATAATTTGTTGTAGGTTTCCGGCTGCACCAGCGCGCCCTGCGGCTCGACGAGGTGAATGCGCATCAGGACGGCGAACGACCCGCCGATGATGAAGAAGAACGTGACCGAAACCATATACAAAAGCGCGATGCGTTTGTGGTCCAGCGTAAACAGCCAGGACTTCCAGCCGTAGTCCGCGTTCAGATAATTTCTCTGAGCGCGCACGCGTGGTTCCAGCGTGGCCGTACTCATTTCTTCCCCTCTTCCTTTGGCTTCGGTTGCGCCTGCCCGAGTGCGCGAAGATAGGCCACCACATTGTTGAGTTGCTCTTCCGTCATCTGCCCCTGAAAGGAAGGCATGATGGGGCTGTACCCCTGAACGATTTTGGCCTTGGGCAACAGGATGGATTCGCGCATATACGCATCGTCTGCCGTGACGGTTTCACCTGTCGTGAGCTTGACGGGATGCCCGGCTACTCCGAGCAGGGATGGGCCTAGGCCGGTGCCGTCGGCCAAGTGGCAGGTTGGGCAGCCGCTGGCCTGAAATACCTTTGCTCCCGCCTGCTCCATGGATTCGCCCGGCGCTCCCCCCGCGAGCCAGCGTTCATATTCGTCAGGCTCCTGGACGATGATCGAACCGAGCATCCCCGCGTGGAAGGCGCCGCAGTACTGCGCGCAAAACAAGTGGAACGTTCCCACTTTCGTGGCCTCAAACCAGAGAGAAGTGTAGCGCCCCGGCAGAACGTCCTTCTTGACCCGGAAGGCCGGAACAAAAAAATCGTGAATCACATCCTCCGAAGTCATGGTCAGCTTCACCGGACGGCCCAGGGGCACGTGCAGTTCGTTGATCTCGCGCTGCCCTTCGGGATGCTCGACCTTCCACATCCACTGCTTGCCGGTGACGAAGATTTCCATCGCGCCCTTGGGCGCCTCCGAATTCCGGAAATACAACGTGGAACTCCAGACGAAAATCACCGCGACGATCAGAGTGGGAATGGCGGTCCAAAGCACTTCGAGCGGGAACGATCCTTCGATTGCCTTGGGGCGCTCGTCCGGCGCGCGCCTCCGGTACTTGATCATGAAATAGAAAATGATCGAAAAAATTACGGTCGTAAAAAATAGCGTGACGGCCGTCAGGAAATAGTACAGCTGGTCCACCGACCTCGCGATCGTGGAGGCCTGTTCCGGCTGAAATGGAAAGCTCTGCATTAAGTTCGTATCCTCACGTCACTTTCCTCAACGCGCCTTGGCGCCGGCCGCCGGAGGGACAGCGGATGCCTTCTTGCGCTCACGAAGAAACATCAAAGTCATGAAAATTCCCAGGAGCAGCACGGTCAAGCCGCCCGCCGCGCGCAGCACATTCATCACAACAACGCCGTACTTGCCGGTCATGGGATCGTACTGGTAGCAATATAGCAGCGCGTGATCGGTCAAAGTTCCGATCTTGCCTTCCGAGGCTTCGACCAGCCCGAGGCGCAGGTCGCGCGCCGGGTAGATCACGCCGTAAAAGTAGCGATCGATGCGCCCATCGGGCGTGAGAACGAGAATGGCGGCGGCATGCGCGTACTGGCGGATCGAAGAATCGTACGCGTAACGAAACCCGACTTCATTCGTGAGGGCGTCAATCGATTGCTGTTCGCCCGTCAGGAAGTGCCAGTGGTCCACAGCTCCGGGGCGCCCGTACTGCCCGGCATAAACGTCCCGCTTGGCCCTGGCGAGCGCCGGAGTGTCTTTGGGCTCGAAGCTGACTGTCACCGCATCGAAATCCTTTCCGAGATCGAGCGAGATCGCTTTCATCGTGCGCAGTTGCCCGTTCAGGACTTCCGTGCAGAGCGCGGGGCAATCGAAGTAGACGAGGGAGAGAACGATCGGCTTTTGTCCAAAAAAGTTGCCGATGCGCACGGACTTCCCCGTTTCATCCCGAAACATGAGGTCCGGCGGAATCCGCGCGTTCAGATTTTGCGTGATGCCCACTTTGCTCAATATGGGGGGCGTGCTGACTTGCTGCGCGTTCGCGGGAGAAGCGGCAATTCCCGCCAGGGCCACGAGTATCGCAGCTTGGAATCTGAAACTCATGGCTTCTTGCCCCCTTCCGGCGCCGGCTTTTTTGCATCGGCCGGCTGCGCTTCCGGCGCGCCTTGCACCGGCAAGCCTTTTTTCACGAGCAGCTCCATCGCTTCTTCTATCGGCACGCGCACGGTTCCGGCGGAGCGGTTTTCCCATGCGTAGGTTTCAAGTGACTTTTCCTGCTCTTCACGGAATTTCAGCCAGTCCTCGCGCGGATTTACCTGCAGTTGCGGCCCGAGCGGTAACTGCCGCGTGTCCGCGAAGGGAGAATCGGAAGCGGCCTGATTCACGGCGTGCGTCGAAAAATAGCGGAACAGTCCCCAGGAGGTCAAAGCCGCGACCACCAGGACGATTCCCAAGGCCACCAGAAATTTAAATACCCCGGCGGCGTCGGCGTCGTGCGTTTCGTAGCCGGGCGTGGTGGCACGAGTGCTGTTTGGTTTATCCATGTTCGACCGCCTGCCCCGCAATTTCTTCCATTCGCGGATCGTGGACCGGCAAAATCGGCATGCGCTGCAACTGCCAGAGGAAGTAGGCGAGCCAGATTCCTCCCATGCCGAACGGGAGCGCCACGTCCATCCAGGTGAGATGAACGCTTCCGCCTCCAAACGCCGGCAAGACCATCCAGTACATATCGACGAGGCGCATCATGAGAACCAATAAAGCCACGATCAGCAGCGAACGCGTTCTTCTTTTCACATGACGGAACAGCAGCAAGAAAAACGGAAAGAAAAAACTCAAAATAACCAGAAGCAGCCCGACGTTCCCCCAAACCCCTTCCATCCTGCGGATGTACCAGGGAATTTCATCGGATAGGTTTCCGCCCCAGATGATCAGAAATTGCGAGAATTCCAGATAAGCCCAGAGCATCACAAACGTAAGCAGAAAGCTGCCCAGGTCCTGGAATTGCGCGGGCCTTACGACCTGTGAGAGCGGCTGTCGGTCGGAAAGCCAGATCAGGATGGCGATTGAAAATGCCATCGCCGAGAGGGCTTGCGCAACCATGAAGAGCATCCCATAAATCGTGGAGTACCAGTGTGGCTCGAGCGACATCACCCAGTCGACGCTCGCAAACGTGACGGTAAATCCGTAGATTACCAAACCGATTCCGCTCAATCCTTCCATGCGCATCCAAAGCGCGAGGCCTGCCTCGCCCGCATCCTCCTGCTTGGACCACTCGTTCAGGAAATACGCCAGCGTGAACCAGACCGCGAAATAAAACGCCATGCGCGCAATGAAGAATTCGGGATTCAGATAGGATTGCTTCGCCAGGACGGCCGGATCGGTCTGGCCGGGGCGGGACCAACTGTAAAGCGTCTTCATTCCCGCTAGAATCGGCAGCGCCGCGACGGCCATGAGCGGGAGCGTGCGGCTGCCCGCTTCGAGAATGCGCCGAATAACGAGCGCCCACCTCCCTCCCGTCAGATGCTGCACCATCAAGAGCGCCAGGGAACCCAGCGTGACGCCAATCCAGAACAGGTACGCAATCAGATAGGAACGGAAGAATTCGGCCTTGTCCGCAATGCCGCCCGCGATGCAAATCGCAAGCAGCACGCCTCCCGCGAGGACCAGCCGCATCGGCAGGCGCTCGAGACCCAACGTTGTTTCTCCGGTTTCGCTCATTTCGATTGGCCCATCAATTTTGCCCGCTCCGCTTCCGGCACATCGGCGACCGGCACTTGCCGGCTGAATTGCAAAGCCCGGATGTACGCGATGATGGCCCAGCGGTCGCGCGGCGGCACGCGGTAGCCGTACGGGTACATGACGCCGAGCCCGTTCGTGATCACGTCAAAGTAATGCCCCACGGGCGCTGTGCGCATGCGGTCCTCGTGAAACGAAGGCGGATGGCGGAATCCGCGCTGCACGATCATGCCGTCGCCGTCACCGGCAAATCCGTGGCAGGGAGAACAGAAAACGTTGTAGCGCTCGCGCCCGCGCTCCACGATTTCCTGCGTTACGGGATATGGAAAAACGTCCGACGGCTGGCCGTTCACTTTCCCTGTGTAAAGCAATTCCTGCGGGCCAAGCGTCAATTCACCGCGCGGAACCGTCCCCGCAACCGGTAGGCGCGCGGATTGGCCGTCTCCAAAAAAGTCGGTCGGATCGTACGGGTTGTAGCGCGGCTGCACGTGCATATCGAGGCGGCACCCGGCGCACACGAATAGCAGCGCCAGAGCGGCCGGCATCCAACCGCCCGCGTACGGTTTACGCGACCGCGCGCTACGGTTCAATCTCAATCACCTCGCGTGGGTTGAGAGTCAGCATAAATTTGCGAGTTAGCTCCACGTCAAACATCGGATCGCCCGCCTTGATGCAAAGAAAAAACCGGTCCCGCGAAGCCAGCGCGAACCGCGGCACGTTGAAGACCGGATGATAGGGCGTTGGCAACCCGTTCATCGCCAGCATGCCGAAGACAGCGGCAGCGGCGGCGAACAAGACGGTCATTTCAAATGTGACCGGGATAAATGCCGGCCAGCTATTCATCGGCCTGCCGCCAACGTTGATCGGATAACTCACCGCCGCGGCGTAATACTGGAGGTAAAATCCCGCGCACCCGCCGATGATCCCGCCAAGCATGACCACGAGAGGCAGCCGCGTGCGGTGAAACCCGACCGCGTGGGCGAGGCCTTCGATCGGGAACGGCGCGAAGGCGTCGATGCGGCGATAGCCCGCTTCATGCGTCTGGCGGGCCGCCTCGAGCAATTGCTCGGGAGTGGCAAACTCCGCCATCAATCCGTAGATGGTTTCTTCTGGCTTCATCGCATCGTTGCCGTGGACGAAAAATAAATTCGCGCATCGCGCATCAGTTGGCCGCCTTCTTCTCTTCCTCGCTCGCCACCAATGTGCGCATTTCAAAAATGGAGATCAGCGGCAAGTAGCGGATAAAAAGAAATACCAAGAACAGGAAGAGCCCTATCGTTCCGAAGAACGTAAAGAAGTCCCACCGGGTCGGGTAAAACATGCCCCAGGACGAAGGGAGGAAATCGCGGTGCAGGCTGGTCACCACAATGACGAACCGTTCGAGCCACATCCCAAGATTCACGATCATGGCGATGGCGAACAGCGCTCCCACTTTCGCGCGGATTTTTCGGAACCACAGAAATTGAGGCGTCACGATGTTGCAGGCGATCAGCGACCAGTACACCGGGGCGTAGGGCCCGGTCATGCGATTCAGGATCATGAAGCGTTCATATGGATTGCCGCTGTAAAACGCGGTAAACGTCTCCATCATGTAGCCGTAACCGACGATCAATCCGGTGGCGAGCATCACCTTGCCCATGTTGTCGAGGTGCCGCATGGTGATGAAATCCTCGAGATGAAAAAGCTTCCGCACCGGAATCGAAAGGGTGAGCACCATGGCGAATCCCGCGTAAATCGCGCCCGCGACGAAGTAAGGAGGAAAAATCGTCGCATGCCATCCGGGAACGATGGCGAAAGCGAAGTCAAAGCTCACAATCGTGTGGACGGAGACGACCAGGGGCGTCGCGAGACCGGCCAGCAGAAGAGAGGCCGTCTCGTGTCTCTCCCAATGAACCGCCGAGCCGCGCCATCCCATGGCGAGCAAACCATAAATCAATTTCGCGGCGCGGTTTCTCGCCCGATCGCGCAGCGTGGCCAGATCCGGTATAAGGCCAATGAACCAGAACAGCAGCGAAACCGTTGCATACGTCGACACCGCGAACGCGTCCCACACCAGCGGGCTCCGGAAATTGGGCCACATCTTCATGGTGTCCGGATACGGAAAGATCCAATAGGCCAGCCAGGGACGCCCCATGTGAATCAGAGGAAATAATCCCGCGCAGGAAACGGCAAACAATGTCATGGCTTCCGCAAACCGGTTGATCGAAGTGCGCCACTGCTGGCGCAAGAGAAGCAGGATCGCGGAAATCAGCGTGCCGGCGTGGCCGATCCCGATCCACCAAACGAAATTGACGATCGCAAAAGCCCATCCCACGGGAATTTGAATTCCCCAGATGCCAACCCCATAGACAAGCAGATAGGTGACCGACACCGTCAGGAGTATGACCAGGGCAAAAGAGACGAGAAAGCCAATGATCCACCACTTCGGCGTGCGCCGGGTGAGGACAATCGCGCTGATTTTGTCCGTGACGGAAGCGAAATCGTGCCCCGGACCCAGAATCGGTGCGTTCGCGAATTCTGCCGCCGCCAGTTTGTGGCTTGGACTATCTGCCATATTTCATTCCGCTCTAAACGGCCTGCGTCTTTTCAATCTCCGGATTCGGATTGCGCAACTTCGCGAGATACGTCGTTCGGGGCCGGGTGTTCAACTCTTCCAGTAATTTGTAGTCGCGGTTGTTGGCTTTGAGTTTGGATACGCGGCTATTCGGATCGTTGATATTTCCAAACACGATGGCTTCCGAAGGGCACGACTGCTGGCAAGCGGTGACAATTTCGCCGTCCCGGATCGGGCGGTCCTGCTCTTCGGCTTCGATTTTTACAGCGTTAATTCGCTGCACGCAGTAGGAGCATTTTTCCATCACGCCGCGGCTGCGCACGCTCACATTCGGATTTCGCATTCCGAACAGGCTGGGCGTATCCCAATCCGAATAAAGGTAGAAGTTGAAGCGGCGGACCTTGTAGGGGCAATTGTTGGAGCAGTAGCGCGTGCCCACGCACCGGTTGTACACCATTTCGTTCAGGCCCTCGGAACTGTGAACTGTCGCAGCCACCGGACAAACAACTTCGCAAGGCGCATTCTCGCAATGCATGCAAAGCACGGGCTCGTGATATGTGCCGGGATCGTCCACGCCGCCTTCGTAATAGCGATCGATCCGGATCCAGTGCATGTGGCGGCCGATCGCCACTTCTTTCTTTCCAACGACGGCGATGTTGTTTTCCGCCTGGCAGGCCACCACGCAGCCGCCGCAACCGGTGCAAGCATTCAGGTCAATCGACATGCCCCACTGATTGCCCTCGTATTTCACCGGGGGATAGAGCGAGAGAGGATTCTCGTCCGCATCGGCTTGCGCGAACTTCGGATTTTTTTGATATTCGTCCAGCGTCGCGATGCGGATCGGCTCACGCCCTTCCATCGAGCTTTGCGTCTGCGTCGTCGCCAGCGCCCACCTGTCTCCCGTTCGGCGAATTTCGAGCCCTGTGCCGATCCACGGCGTGGCGAGCGGTCGAATCCATCCCGCGTCAAAACCGGCGCCCGTTCCGACGCGCCCGGCGCGAGTGCGGCCGTAACCGAGAAACACCGTGACGCTTTCATCGGCGTGGCCTGGCATCACCCATACCGGCGCAACGATCGTCCGGCCACGATATTTCAACTCAACCGCATCCTCGCTATTAAGGTAATCGCTGACTCGCGAACTGCCTCCCAGGCGTTCGGCCGTTTTCGGACTCACCATGGCCACCGAATCCCAGGTGAGCATCGTCAGCGGCTTCGGCAATTCCTGCAGCCAGCCGTTGTTTGCAAAACGGCCGTCCCAGATGGTGTGATCCGGGCGAAAAACAATTTCGAGGCCCTGCGCTGCGGTGGCCGGCGTTTCCGCGCCGATCCCCGACTTGAGCGAAACTTGCTTTGGCGGAAAGGCCGTATCGGCGACAACACCATCCCGCAGCGTCTTCTCCCAAAAGACATCGAATCGCGCCACATTGGGGCGCTGCGCCTGCCAAAAGTCATGCACGATGTCGTGGCTCGGTTTGGAGGCTTGCACATTGAGCACGGCTAGAAAATCGACTTCAGATTTTCCGCCGTAGAGCGGCGCGATCAGCGGTTGGATCACCGAAGCGGTGCCGTCATATCCACGGGCGTCGCCCCACGATTCAAGTTCGTGGGCTTGCGGAATGTGCCAATGGCACAGTGCCGAGGTTTCGTCTTCGTAGAGTCCGAGACGCGCGGTGAACGGCACCTTCGGCAGAATTTCCTTGAAGCCCAAATCGGCAGGCGCGTCATACACAGGATTGCTGCCCAAAATCAGCAACGTCGTGACGCTTCCCGCGCGAATATCCGCCGCCAACTGGCCAATCGAATCCCACTGGTTTACCGGCGACACCTCGATGGGAGCAGTGAAATAGACCGTCTTGTCGAAATTTCCCAATGATTGATTGATCGCATAGGCGAGCGCGTGCACGATCGGCGGCTGCTGATCGCCGGCGACAATCAGAGTCGCGCCAGGGTGTTGCTTCAGGTCGCGGGCCAGGGCTGAAATCCAGCCGGCTGGAACATTCGGAGGAGCCGTTGGGGCGGCAACTGTGTTCACACCAAGCTCACGAGCGAGTGTGCGAGTGAAACTTTCAATGTCGGACGCCCTCATTCGCAACCGGTGATCGGCCATCGCCCCGGTGTTCGTCGGCGTGCACTCGACGGCGTACAGGCGATTCATTTTCGATTCGGGGCCCTCGACGCGGCGCTTCCTCGCAAATTCCCGCGCGTAGCGAAGGCATCCCCGTCCGCTGGTCAGAAAATCCGAATCGAGCGTGACAATTACATCCGCCTGATCCACGCGGTAAACCGCGTTCACGTATTCGCCGAATGCGATTTTCGCGCCTTCGCGCACGTTGTCGCGCGTCACCGATTCGTACTGCACCCACTTCGCGGACGGATACGCCTTCAAGAACGTGTTGATTTGATCCCCGAGCGTCGGAGACGTGATCGTCGGCGTCAAGAGCCTCACGCCGGACCCGCTGTTCCCCTTTTCCGCCCCAAGCGCGGTGGACAACTCGTCCTCAAACTCCGCCCAGCTTCCGATGCGTCCGTCGTGAATTTCCGCCTGCGAGCGGTCCGGATCGTAGAGACTCAGAACCGAAGCCTGCGAAAATGCATCGGTGGCGCCCAGGCTGCCGGGGTGATCGGGGTTTCCCTCGATTTTCGTGGGCCGCGCCATGTGGCTCTCGACTAGAACACCGGTAGCCACGCCGCCGAGCGTCACCGCGGTCGCATAGAAGAGCGGCTTGCCCGGAATGATTTCCTCCGGCTGGCGAACGTAGGGAACAATTTTTTGCGTGGGCAGCTTCGTGCAACCGGCGAGGCCGGCAAACGCGGCGGAAGCCGCCATCACTTTCAGAAGGTCTCGCCGGTCGAGTTTCGAGTCGGGATCGTTTGCCCCATGCGGAAATTCATTTTCCTTGTGATTGCGGAATTCCGGCGTGTCCGCAAGCTCATCGAGCCCGCGCCAAAACCGGGGCGTTTCGCCGCCGTTCGAGGCCTTGCGCAATGCGGAAATATCCACATCGGGCTGGCCGGCGTTTTTTCGATCGATGCTCATGAATTCCCAGTTGCCTCAGTCTAGCGGTGGCACGTCGTGCAGTCCGTGAGCCTCCGCACTTTGTATTCGCTCATCAGCCGGTTACCCAAAGCTTCCTGGTCCGCGGGAGGCTTGTAAAACGCGTTGAATATCTCGGACCTTGGTCGCAAATATTTTTCCGGCGCGTTGTGGCACTCGAGGCACCACCTCATGTAGAGGCTCTGTTCGCGCCAGGTAATGTTCATTTCCGCGATGGGCCCATGGCAAGTCGTGCAGCCGACGCCCTTGGCGACGTGAATGCTGTGATTGAAATAGACGAAGTCCGGAAGCGCGTTGACGCGCGTCCAGGCAATCGGCGTGGAATCGCGGTAGCTCGCGCGCACCGGTTCGAGGATGGCCGCGCTGGTCCAGATTTGCGAATGGCACGCCATGCACGTTTGCGTCGCAGGCATACCCGCCGAGGAGGAATCTTCCACCGTGCTGTGGCAATAGCGGCAATCCAGACCAAGTTCGCCCACGTGATGTTTGTGGCTGAATGGAACAGGTTGCGGCCGCGCATTGTGCACTTCGGTGACGTACGAGGTTTGATTCACAACGTTGACGGCATATCCCAGAATCGCAATCAGGATCACCGCGCCGTAGATGCTGACGCGAGAGATCGTGTTCGTACTGCGATGAAAGATTTGTGCCATACGTGCCGCCCTCGGGGGGACACTCCGAGGTGTACAGTCTGGACGGTCTTAGCGCCTCTCTGACGGCCGCAAACTCAGCCTCAGTTTAATGCGGGAAACAGCGCCCTCGACCAATGAAGGGGGATACCACCCTGCGGCACAGCCTTCACCATATTGTTATTCCGCCGGGCTGTGATGCGAGTACTTCTAAAATTTCATTTACAATGAATTCTGGCCGCCTATCGCCCGCGCAAAGCACTATAACAGCAATGCAAAAATAATTTCAATCCTTCTATTTTCTGCCTCGTGATAAACCGCGCAACTTGTTGTGATGCCAGTCACGACTTCCGCTCCTTATCCGAGTATTCTCAGTCCATGATGTATGGTCATCGAAGGCAATCGCCCTGTTTGGAAAACGCTGGCCAGTTCTCGCGCGGATGGCTTGCAGAGCGGGTCTCTCCCGTCAATTCACCTTATAACTTATGTAACGGGCCGGAAGATTTGGGCATCCAATAAGCACAGTTCCCGGAAAAGTAGTATGTTGGAACTCCGCTCGCGAAATCATTCGCGGTAAGATTCCTGGGACCATCGAGGGCACACGGATGTGGATCGTTCGGATTGCGCTGAGGCGGCCTTACACGTTTATCGTGGCTGCGCTTGTCATCGTGCTGATGACGCCGATCGTATTGATGCGCACGCCCACCGACGTTTTTCCCAACATCGACATCCCCGTGGTGAGCGTATGCTGGAACTACTCCGGGTTGTCCCCACAACTGATGGAAGACCGTATCGTCTCGCCGTACGAACGCTTCATGACCACGGTGGTGGATAACATCGAGCACACCGAGTCACAGACAGTGGCGGGCCGTTCGATCATCAAGGTATTTTTTCATCCTGGGACGGATGTTCATGTGGCCGTCACGCAGATCACTGCCATCTCTCAAACTATGATTCGGCAATTGCCCCCCGGCATTTCCCCTCCGCTCATCCTCACATACTCGGCGTCGAGCGTACCCGTCTTGCAGTTGGGAATGAGGGGCCAGGGCCTGTCCGAGCAGGAGTTGTTCGATTTCGGAGCGAACATCGTCCGCAATCAACTGGCCACGGTGGCCGGCGCGGCCATTCCCTGGCCTTTTGGCGGAAAACAACGCCAAGTTTCGGTGAATATAGACATCCCGGCGCTGCAGTCGAAAGGACTGTCGCCTACAGACGTCATCACTGCCGTCACCGCGCAGAACCTGGTCTTGCCTTCCGGCACGGTCAAGATGGGTTCGACCGAGTTTAACGTGGAGATGAATGGGGCACCCGATACGCTTGCCGCGCTCAACAATTTGCCGATTAAGACGGCGAACGGAGCAACGATCTACGTAAAGGACATCGCCAATGTGAGCGACGGTTTTTCTCCCCAGATCAACATCGCGCGCATGGATGGACAGCGTGGCGTGATACTAGCGATCTACAAGACTGGCGACACTTCCACCCTTGACGTCGTGTCGCAAGTCTACGGCAAGCTGCCGCAAATCAAGAACATCCTGCCGCCGCAAACGGTGATCACACCGCTATTCGATCAATCGATTTTCGTGAGAGCAGCCATCCAAGGAGTGGTTCGCGAAGGAGTGGTAGCCGCCTGCCTGACCGCATTGATGATCCTTCTATTTTTGGGAAGCTGGCGGAGCACGCTAATTATCGCCATCTCGATCCCGCTTTCGATTCTGGTCTCCATCACGGTTTTGAGCGCGCTCCACGAAACGATTAATCTCATGACGCTCGGCGGACTGGCGCTCGCCGTCGGCATCCTGGTGGACGACGCCACGGTGGAAATCGAAAACATCAATCGAAACCTCGCCCAGGGCAAGCAAATCATTCAGGCGATCCTGGACGGCGCGCAGCAAATTGCCGTGCCAGCATTTGTCTCCACGCTTTCGATCTGCATCGTATTCGTGCCCATGTTCTTTCTGACCGGCGTCGCGAAATTCCTGTTCGTGCCCCTGGCCGAAGCAGTGGTCTTCGCCATGCTTGCCTCATACCTCCTATCGCGGACTTTGGTGCCGACGATGGCCATGTACCTTCTCAGGGAACACCACGGCGAGGAACACGCCACCGGAAACGATATTTTCTCGCGAGCGCAGCGCGGTTTTGCGGCCGGGTTCGACCGGATGCGCGGCGGCTATCGCGCGTCGCTTTCTTTCTGTCTCGAGCACGCCTGGCTTTTTATGGCCTTGTTCCTCGTTTTCTGCGTGGCTTCCCTGTTCCTGCTTCCGTTGCTAGGCCGTGACTTCTTCCCATCCGTGGACGCAGGGCTGATTCGTTTGCACATGCGTGCCCGCGCGGGACAGCGGGTTGAAGAGACCGCGCGGGAGGCCGACGGCGTGGACGACCTGATCCGTCGTGTCATCCCCCCGGAAGACCTTGGGAACATCCTCGACAACATTGGCTTGTTCAACAGTACCGTCAACACGGCCTACAGCAATTCGGGTGTGATTGGCGAGTCGGATGCCGAAATTCTCATTGGCCTTAAGGCCGAGCGCAAAATGCCAACTAAATATTACGTTGACCAGTTGCGGGAACGCTTGGCCGAAGAGTTCCCCGGCACTCAGTTCTTTTTTCAGCCGGCGGATATGATCAGCCAGATTTTGAATTTCGGCGTGCCCTCGCCAGTCGATATTCAGCTAATTGGCCCAAACCAAAAGGCCAACTATCAACTGGCGGAGCAAATTACCAACCGTATCCAGCACATTCCCGGCGCGGTGGACGTCCACGTCCAGCAGCTGCGCTCCTATCCGGCGATTTTTCTGGATCTCGACCGTACTCGAGTGCAGTCCGTGGGCTTGAGCCCACAAGACGTGGCCAATAGCGTCTTGCTCACGCTGAGCTCGAGCTCCACGGTCAGTCCATCGTTCTGGGTCAACCCGGCGAGCGGCTATGAATACAACGTTGCCGTGCAGGCGCCGCAGTACAAAATCGACTCCATGCAAACGCTCGATAACATTCCAATTTCCTCGGCCTTGACCAAAACCCCGCAGATTTTGGGAAATATGGCGGGCTTGAGCGTAAACACCGAGCCGGCCTTGCTCACCGAGTATGACGCCCAGCCCATGATAGACGTTTATGCCTCCGTGGAAGGGCGCGATCTGGGCAGTGTGGATGCGGATATCCAGAAAGTGCTGGCGGACTTTCAAGGCAAGCTCCCTCGCGGCACGCAGCTCGTCCGCCGCGGGCAAGTGGCCACCATGACTTCGTCCTTCGCTGGGCTGACCGCCGGCGTAGGCGTCGCCATCATTCTGGTGTACCTCCTGATCGTGGTGAATTTTCAATCGTGGATCGATCCGTTTATCATCATTACCGCACTGCCCGGGGCGCTGGCAGGGATCATTTGGATTCTATTGCTCACGCATACCACCTTGAATGTGCCGTCGTTGACCGGCATGATCATGTGCATGGGCGTTGCTACAGCCAATAGTATTCTGATGGTGTCCTTCGCGCGCGAACGCTTGAACGAGGGACTGGATTCGACTCAGGCGGCGGTCCAGGCGGGGTATGTGCGCATTCGTCCCGTGCTGATGACCGCTTTTGCCATGATCATCGGAATGGTCCCCCTCTCGCTCGGGCTCGGAGAAGGCGGGGAGCAGAACGCTCCTCTGGGCCGGGCTGTGATAGGCGGGCTGATCGTCGCCACATTCGCAACTTTGTATTTTGTGCCTTGCGTATTTTCGTTGGTTCACAAAGGGCATCGTCCGGACGAGGGCGTCGGCACCGCGGAACTTGGAATTGAGTAGTGGAGTAATGAATTCAGGGAGCAAATAGGGAATGCCACAGAACCCGGTTGAGCTGCAGGAACCATCAAAATTTAAGGAAGAGCCCGGCGGGACCGGCAAAGGGCCGGGTGCGCTGCTCCGCTGGTCTCTCATTCTATTTATTATTTTTTTGATTCTGGGAATCTATGCCGTCTCGCAACGCACGGCGGAACACAAGGCGCTCGCGCAACAAACCGAACAAATGGCGATTCCCTACGTCTCGGTGATACACGCTACTCCGATCGATGCCGATTCCGATATGGTGCTCCCAGGAACCCTCAAACCGGAAGTCGAGTCTCCCATCTATGCTCGAACCAACGGTTACCTCAAGAAGTGGTACAAGGACATCGGCAGCCACGTCGCGAAGGGCGAAATCCTTGCCGACATCGATACCCCGGAGATTGACCAGCAACTGGCCCAAGCCCGCGCCGATCTGGTGACGGCACAGGCCAATCTCAGTTTGTCGACTCTCACGGCCACGCGCTACCAGGACCTGATCAAGTCCGATTCCGTTTCACGCCAGGACCTCGACAATGCCAACGGCGACCTCGCCGCCAGGCGCGCCATGGCGCAATCGGCGGATGCTAACGTCAAGCGCCTGGAAGAGATGGAATCTTTCAAACATGTGTATGCCCCCTTCACGGGGATCATCACGCAGCGGAATGTCGACCCCGGCACGCTCATCAATGCCGGAAATGGCGGGACGGCCACCAAGGAGATGTTCGATTTGGCTCAGATCGATCCGATGCGCGTCTATGTGGCTGTGCCGCAGGCGTATTCCCCTTCCATCCATCTCGGCCTGAAGGCCTGCCTCTCACTGACGGAACTCGCGCAGCGGAGCTTCTGCGGACAGGTCGTTCGTACCGCAAACTCCATCGATCCCAACACTCGAACCCTCCTGACGGAAGTGGACGTCCCGAACCCTTCCGGCACCCTCTTGCCAGGGGCGTACGCGGAAGTGCATTTTGACGTCAAGGTTACCGGCCAGCGGCTCTCCCTGCCCGTTAACGCGCTTCTGTTCCGCCCGGATGGAACGATGGCCGCCGTCGTCGGCCCTGACAACCGAATCGTTCTCAAGAAACTCACGATCGGGCGGGACTTTGGCAATACCTTGGAAGTGCTTCAAGGAATCGATCTCTCGGACCGCATTGTCGTCAACCCCCCGGACGCGCTGGAAGAAAACGAACTGGTCAATCTCACTTCACAAGAAGCCCCGGGGACTGCGGCTCCTCATGGTGCCCTCCCTTCCAAGCCCTGAGGACGCGAGCGGGCTGTTTACACTTAGGAAATTCAAAAATTCTTCCTCTCTTCGCCTTGACTACCACTTTGTGGGCGTGCAACTTGGATTTGCCGCGCTGTAAGCTTTTCCACAGTAAGCCCCTCTCCCGGCGCGACTAGGGAGGGTTGCATGTCAAGCCGACCACAGGTAGCACCCGCGATCGAGTACGTGTCCAGTCCATTCGAAACAGATTCCTCTATTCCTTCGCAGTCGAATGTCGCGACCGCCGTATCGTCTCCGAACGTTTCGCTGGTTGGCCGGAATGGCTCCTGGGGAACATTGGTTCTAAGGTCGCTTGGGAAGTTCAGGAGCGAATTGTCATTCGCGGCGCCGCAAACCGTCACGCCGGAATATGTGAGGAAAGGCGCATACGACCTTATTCTTCTCGATTCCACGGTTTCCCCGGAACAACGAAGGCAACTCGCATCCGAGCTCATCGGGTCGGAAGTCTCCATCTTTTATACTTTCCCGGTGGAGAACGGATGCTGGTGGCTGCCTACATTGCGCCGCGGGCAGGATTGCCACGGCACACCGGCATTTCGCAGGAATGAATTTCCGTTTGAATTGGAGCGCATTCTTCGAGATGAAACGGAAGCTTGACTGACCGTTGAAAAAAATTGAGATAATGCCTTATTGCGGGTTCGGCTCGCCCAGGATGCAGCGAGCCGTGTCTCGAGCGATCAACAATTCCTCATCGGTGGGAATGACGTAGGCAGCCAGGCGAGAATCGTCGCGGCTGATCATTCCTTCCACGCCAACTGTTTTCTGGTTCATTTCGCCGTCCAACGATAATCCGGCCCATTCAAGCCCTTCGCAAATGTTCGCTCTGACGCCGGGCGAATTTTCCCCGATCCCGCCTGTGAACACGACGGCATCCGCGCCGCCCATGGCCGCGAGAAACGCGCCGATGTACTTCCTCACTCGGTAGCAGAAAATATCGATGGCCAGTTTTGCACGGCGGTCATCGTGCTGACGCGCTTCGTCTTGCAGGACCCGCATATCGTGCGTGAGCCCGGAAATTCCGAGCAGGCCGGACTGCTTGTTCAGCATCGTCTCCACTTCGTGCAGGGAAATGCCTTCCTTGGCGGCGATGAAGCCCAGGATGGCCGGATCGACGTCGCCGGATCGCGTTCCCATCACCAATCCTTCAAGCGGTGTCATGCCCATGGAGGTGTCGACGGATCGCCCGCCGCGAATAGCCGCGGCGGAACATCCGTTCCCGAGGTGCAAACTCACAATGTTGGTTTGTTCCCGCGACAGGTTGCGAATCGTGCGGTAGCGGTAGGCCATGTACCGGTGGGATATGCCGTGGAAGCCATAGCGGCGAATCCGGTAGCGAAGATACAGATGGTACGGAATCGCGAACAAATAGGAGCGCTCCGCCAGGGAGTGGTGGAACGCCGTATCGAATACCGCGACCTGCGGAACCTTCGGGCCCAGCAAATCGCGCATCGCGCGAATTCCCCGAAGATTCGTGGGATTGTGCAAGGGAGCGAGATCGATGCAATTCTCGATTCCCGACATCACTTCGTCGGTGATCAGAACGGAATCCGTAAAGGCTTCGCCGCCGTGCACCACGCGATGCCCGACCGCATGGATGTCGGCTATGCTCTCGATTTCCGAAACGCCGGAGTCCGGCGAGGCCGCCCAGCGAATGACGAAATCGAGTGCCCCGGAAATATTCTTCAAGGATTCGGTGAGCTTCTGCTTGGGGCCATCGCCCTTTTGCACCGTGACGACCGCTTCGGCGCCGATTCGCTCGACCTCGCCGCGCAGCACGCGGACGTCCTTATCCTTGCGGATCCGGGCGAGGTCCGTGGCGATGATTTGAAATTTCAAACTGGAGCTGCCGGCATTGAGAACGAGGATGTTCATGGGACCCTTTTCCGGGAATTTAGTAGCACAGGCTTCAGCCTGTGGGGGTTAGTCCAAGGAAGGCCCAAAACCCACAGGCTGAAGCCTGCGCCACTCAGATCTAATACGGCCACTTCCAATTCTTAATTTCCGGCATGTCATCGCCCACTTCCACGATGTATTGCTTGTGGTCTGTCAGCTTGTCGCGGAGGAACTGCTTGAAGTGCGCGCCGACGCGCTGGAGGCGAGGCACGCGGTCCACCACATCCGCGGCCAGGTGGAAACGATCCAGGTCGTTCAAAACGGTCATGTCGAAAGGTGTAGTGGTCGTCCCTTCTTCCTTGTATCCGCGCACATGAAGATTATCGTGGTTCTTGCGGCGGTAAGTGAGGCGGTGGACGAGCCAAGGATATCCGTGAAAAGCGAAAATAATCGGCTTGTCGATCGTGAACATCGAATCGAACTCCGCGTCCGGCAGGCCGTGCGGATGTTCACTCGGAGGTTGCAGCGTCATCAAGTCCACCACGTTGACGAAGCGAATGCGCAAGTCGGGAAAGTGCTGGCGCAGCAAGTCTACTGCCGCCAGAGCTTCGAGCGTGGGAACATCTCCCGCGCACGCCATGACGACGTCCGGCTCCGCTCCCTGGTCGTTGCTGGCCCAGTCCCAGATGCCGATTCCGGCCGTGCAGTGCTGGATGGCGGACTGCATATTCAGATATTGCAGAGCGGGCTGTTTTCCGGCCACGATCACATTGACGTAATGCCGGCTGCGCAGGCAATGATCCGCGACGGAGAGAAGCGTGTTCGCATCGGGAGGCAAGTAGACGCGGACGATGTCGGCTTTCTTATTCACGACAAGATCTATAAATCCTGGATCCTGATGAGTAAAACCATTGTGGTCCTGCCGCCACACGTGCGAGGTGAGCAAATAAGTTAGTGAAGCAATCGGGCGCCGCCATGGAATTCCATTCGTGACTTTGAGCCATTTGGCATGCTGGTTGAACATGGAATCCACGATGTGGATGAACGCTTCATAGCACGAAAAAAAGCCGTGCCGCCCGGTGAGCAGGTATCCCTCGAGCCAGCCCTGGCACATGTGTTCGCTCAGCACTTCCATGACCCTGCCATCACAGGAAAGATGCTCGTCCGTTGGCAGCAGGGGCTCCATCAGGATTTTATCCGTCGCTTCATAGATGGCGTCGAGCCGGTTCGAGGCGGTTTCGTCCGGGCCAAACACGCGAAAGTTTTTTGCCTCTTTGTTCAATCGCATGACGTCGCGCAGGAATTTTCCCAGTTCTCTCGTAGCTTCCGCATTAGCGGTTCCCGGCTTGACGACTTGCACGGAATAGTCACGAAAGTCCGGCATCACCAGATCTTTCAGAAGCAGTCCCCCATTGGCATGGGGATTCGCGCCCATTCTGCGAGTCCCTTTGGGCGCCAGCGCGGCCAGCTCCGGAATCAGTTTTCCGCTGTGGTCGAACAGCTCCACCGCCCGGTAGCTATTCATCCATTCTTCCAAAAGTCGCAGGTGGTCCGGCTTCGTGGCGAGTTCGGCGAGCGGCACCTGGTGCGCGCGCCAAGTGTCCTCGACGGGCTTTCCGTCCACGACTTTTGGTCCCGTCCAACCCTTGGGCGTGCGAAGAATGATCATCGGCCATAGAGGACGCTCTGTGGCGCCCTGCAACCTGGCCCTTTGCTGAATGGAGCGTATCTCCGCAATCACCGTGTCGAGCGTCCCCGCCATGAGCTGGTGCATGGCGTCGGGTTCGCGGCCCTCCACGAAATAGGGATCGTATCCATACCCCGCGAAGAGCTGCGCAAGCTCGCCGTCGGACATCCGGCCGAGGACGGTGGGGTTGGCGATTTTGTAGCCGTTCAAGTGCAGGATGGGCAGAACAGCGCCGTCGCGCGCGGGGTTCAGGAATTTGTTCGAATGCCAGCTCGCGGCAAGCGCTCCTGTTTCCGCTTCCCCATCGCCTACGACGCAGCAGACCAGCAATTCGGGGTTATCAAAAGCGGCGCCGTTGGCATGAGCAATGGAATAGCCCAGCTCCCCGCCCTCATGGATGGAGCCGGGCGTCTCCGGCGCCACGTGGCTCGGAATCCCGCCGGGAAAGGAGAATTGCTTGAAGAGGCGCTGCATGCCTTCTGCGGACTGCTGGATGTTGGGGTAGAATTCGCTGTAGGTGCCTTCGAGATACGTGTTCGCGACGAGTCCCGGACCGCCATGGCCGGGCCCGGCGATGTAGATGGCGTTCAAATCAAATTTTTTGATTACCCGGTTCATGTGCACGTAAATGAAATTCAAACCGGGCGTCGTGCCCCAGTGGCCCAGCAAGCGCGGCTTGATGTGATCGATCTTGAGCGGCTCGCGCAAGAGCGGATTCGCGAGCAGGTAGATCTGCCCAACGGAAAGATAGTTTGCCGCGCGCCAGTAGGCGTCCATCCTGGCCTGCTCTTCATGCGAAAGGGGATTTTCCGATGTGACGACTTTGACGGAACCGGGCAGATAAGTGACGGCCATTTGAATCTCCTTTTCCGGGCTTCCATGTGACCCTATGCGCTGAAAGTTACGCACTGATTAAACGCTTCGACATGGAAGCCAGCTCGGCTGGGAGACTGCTGAAGACTAGCGAGCTTGCAATTCAGCAACGGGCGACGATGCCAGCGCCCACTTGATCAGGCCCGGCAGAAACGGACTGATGGAATCCGCGTGATTTGGCAAAAGGCGGATCGCGTAGCCGTGCAACCCGCTTCTTGCGGAAGGTTGAATAACAGCCTGAAACAGATAGGTTCCCGCGGCATCCCGTTCCGAAAGCCGCATGGGAATCACCACAGGATCTTTGAGGTTGCCTTCCGCATCGACAAGGCCGGTCAGAACCTGGATGGCTACATCCTCCGGGGAGAGCGAGTTCAGCGTCACCTTTGCCGACACGAGAACCTCTTCGCCGAGACGAATTTCAGAAACGCCTTCGCCAACCGATTCTACACTCAATCGCGGCCATTCGGTTTCAACTTTTCTCAGCCACGCCGCGACCTCTTTTGCCCGTGCCGCGTTTGCCGCGCTTAAATTCCGGAATCGCCGGTGAGCCGTCACATAGGAATCGTCGGCGTATTGCATCGCCATCCGCTGCATGTTGAACTCAGGACAAAGCTTTATTAACGAGTTTTTCATGAGCGCAATCCATTTGCGCGGCAGGCCGTCCGAGCGCCGATCGTAAAATGTGGGAACAATTTCATGCTCCAGGAGTTCATATAGAGCTTCCGCCTCGCTTTGATCCTGCTGGTAGGGATCCGCGTAACTCTCACCGCTGCCAATGGCCCAGCCAACGTCTCCCCCGCTGTCCTTACCCATCTGCCAGGCTTCGTCCCACCAACCGTCCAGCGTGCTGACGTTGAGGACGCCGTTGGCGAGCGCTTTCATTCCGCTCGTGCCGCTCGCTTCCAGAGGACGCAGCGGCGTATTGAGCCAGATATCGCATCCCTGGACCATGTAGCGCGCGACGGCCATATCGTAGTTCTCCAGGAAGACCAGCTTTCGGTGGAATTCCGGGCGCTCCGCGAGATTGATGATGGTCTGGATCAATTGCTTTCCCGCGTCGTCCTGCGGATGAGCTTTCCCCGCATAGAGGATCTGAACCGGCCGGTCCGGGTCATTCAAGATCCGCGCCAGGCGATCGGGATCGCGCAACAAGAGCGTCGCCCTTTTGTAAGAAGCGAATCTGCGGCCAAAACCGATCGTCAGCGCGTCCGGACTGAGAACCTCATCGGCATATTCGACGGCCGACTTGGGGGCGCCGCGAGAAAGCAGTTGAGCGCGCAGCCTCCGCCGCGCGTAGCCTACCAGCCGTTCCCTGCGCCTCTCGTGCGTTCTCCACAATTCCCCGGCTGGAATGGATTCGGTGCGTTGCCAGAGTTTTGCGTCGGCGGGCTCTTCGCGCCATTTGGGACCGAGATAGCGGTCGTATAGCTGATTCATTTCGAGGGAAACCCAGCTTCGGAAGTGAACGCCGTTGGTGACGTGACCGACGGGAACTTCCAGCTCGGGGACATCTTTCCAAACGCGATTCCACATCTGCCGCGACACCGCGCCGTGCAGCTTGCTCACGCCATTGCTATGGGAAGCGAGGCGCAGAGCCAGAACCGTCATGCAAAAATCCTCGGACTCGTTCGCTGGATCCTGGCGGCCGAGGCCCAAAAACTCGGAGCGGCTGATCCCCAACCGCCTCATGAATTCCGAGAAATAGCGGTCCATCAAAGACGATTGGTAGTAGTCGTGCCCGGCCGCCACCGGAGTATGCGTCGTGAAGACCAGGCTTGCAGAAGCCAGGACGCGCGCTTCGGAAAAAGTTAATTTCCCGGTTTCCATCAGGCGAAGAACGCGTTCGATGCCCAGAAACGCTGAATGTCCTTCGTTCATGTGATACACGGTCGGCTTCATGCCGAGCGCTTCCAGGGCTCGATATCCGCCAATCCCCAGTAGAATTTCCTGCCGGATACGCATTTCCAAATCTCCGCCATAGAGCTGCGCGGTAATCCTGCGGTGTTCGGACCGGTTGGACGGCAGATTCGCGTCCAGCAAAAAAAGCTGGATCCTGCCGACATTCACGTGCCAGACCTGTGCATCCGCTTTTCCATCCGGCAAGTCGATCGACACTTTCACGTTTGGAATGAGCTCAATCGGCCAAGTGTGGAAGTCATTGTCTTCAAATGCTTCCTGCTGCCAGCCGGCGGCATTGAGGTATTGACGGAAATACCCTTGCTGGTAGAGAAGCCCGACACCCACGAGCGGAAGGCCCAGATCACTGGAGGCTTTCAGATGATCGCCGGCCAGAACGCCCAGTCCGCCGGCGAAAATGGAAAGGCACTCGGTAATTCCAAACTCGGCGGAAAAATAAGCCACAATCATGTCGTCTTCCTTGCCGTAATTTCGCCGGTACCAGGAGCCTTCTCCCGAAATGTAGGAATCAAGTTTATCGACGACCCCTTTCATGTGAGCCAAAAAGGAATCGTCCTTCGCCGCGGCCTCGAGGACGGATTGTTGAACGGTGCCCAGGACCAGGACGGGATTGCGATTGCACGCCTCCCAAAGGTCCCGGTCAAGCCTGCGGAACAGATCGATTTCCGCGTGGTCCCAGCTCCACCGCAAGTTGTAGGCAAGGCGCACCAGCGGTTGCAAGGGCGACGGAAGTGAAGGACGGACGTTAAATGTACGGATAGATTTCATCGGTAGTCCTCTCCCAAATCGAAATTGGAACCAAGGAAATTTCAAGCCTTCCCGGCTTCGCGGCTGCGGACGAGCTTGCTCTCCCGTGAAGCACAATCCGGGACAAGTTCGACAGCAATATTTAATCGTTCAAAGCGGAGGGAGCGGATCTTCGGCGTCCAGCTATCCCAAGGAAAAACCGAGGTTGGAAGCCAATTAGGCCGGGGGAACGGCCGCTCGTTTCATGCTCAAATCAAGAATCACACGCACTGGAATAAATCGAGCGCAATTCTCAATTCGTCTACCGTCCCTTATGTTCGGCTCGCGATACAATTCTGTCAACAGTGGAAATCTTTCAAGCTTCCGATGATGGAACAACGTCCCGAAACGCGGCTGCTGGTCATTTCAATAGTAGGAGTGCGCGCGGCCCGTGGGGCTAATGGTTTGGGGAGAGAGGATCCCATGGAATTACTCACCCGCTTGCTGCGATTCCTAAATGCGTTGAATAGGGACATTGGCGTGTGTATAGTCGCTAACTAACGGTGAAACTGGGTCCGGTTGTCTCCGGTTACCTATCGTTTAGCGAGGAGAGGTCATGCGATCCATCAGCAAGCTTGCGGCGTTTGCGAGTTTTCTAATTCTTTCTTCTTCCTGCGCCTTTGCTGCGACGGTCACGGGAACGGTGAAGGGGCCGGACGGCGCGCCGTTTGAAGGAGCGTTTGTTCAGGCCGTCAACGCGAAGACGAAAATAAGCGTCAGCGTGTTATCCGACAAGCAAGGGCGCTACCGGGTGGAGAACTTGCCGGCCGGAGAATATCAAGTGCGCGTGCGAGCGGTTGGCTTTTCCACGGAACCGCACAGCGCCGTAAGCCTTGCCGCGGACCAGAATATTTCTTTTGAATTTGCGCTGAAACCAGGGACGGTGCGCTGGAGCGACCTGAATCTCTATCAAGGCAAGCAGCTCATGCCGGATGGAAAAGGAAAAGACGTTCTTTCGACCAACTGTTTCATCTGCCACGGATTTCAAACCAGGATGGCCACCGTTCGCCGCGACGAGGATGGCTGGCGCGACCGTGTCAACTACATGCGGGACGCCATGGCGTTTCAATTGTCCGAGAGATTCAACGACGAAAAAGCGGGCGAAGTGATCTCCTATTTGAATACTGTCTTTGGGCAAGACTCAACGGTCCCGCGCAGTCCGGCAGAACTTCCGGCTTATAAAGCGACCGTCCGGCCGTTCAGCGACGACGCCATGAATATCGTCTACGTCGAGTACGACGTTTCCGGTTCCAAAGGGCTGCCCTGGAGCGCCTCTCCGGACAAGGACGGGAATTTCTGGATACCGTATTACGGGAGAGGAAACGAGGTCGCGAGACTCAATCCCAAGACGGGCGAACTCACTCGATTCCCTTTGCCTTTTGAAGAGACGGCGGGCGTTCATTCGGTCGTGCGCGGGCCCGATGGCATGGTCTACTTCACCGAGTTTGCGCTGGACAAGCTGGCGAAATTGGATCCAGCCACGGGAAAGATCGCGGAATTTCAAGACTCAGTCGTCGTGCCGGGAGAGAGGTCGGACAAGCACACGGTCCGCGTGGATGCGAAAGGAAATCTGTGGTCTTCCGGCAGCCCGCTCAGCAAATACGATCAGGAGACCGGCAAGTACACACACTTCATGGAAGTGCCGTCGTCCTACGGCATCACCTTCGATAAAGAGGGCAACGTTTGGTTTTGCGTGCTGAAGAAAGACGGAAAAATCGGCCGGATTGACGCCAAGACGGAAAAAGTGACGCAGTGGTCTCCGCCGACGCAGGGCACTCCGCAACGGCTGGCGATCGATTCCGACGGGATCGTGTGGTTCGGCGAACGCACGGGAAATAAAATCGGGCGGTTTGACCCGAAGACGGAAATGTTCAAGGAGTACCCGTTGCCCGGCCCGGCCGCGACGCCCTACGCGATCATCGTCGGCAAGGACAACGGGATCTGGTACGCCTCCACGGATCAGGATTTGATTGGACGCCTGGATCCGAATACCGGAAAAGTGATCGAATACCCATTCCCGCATTCCGAAGCCATGATGCGGGAATTCTTCCTCGATGCTCAGGGGCGGATCTGGTTCGCCACGCCAACGAATAACAGGGTGGGATATTTCTACCTCGCCAGCGCCAACGAGCGCGCCAGCAAATGAGGCTCTAGCCGGCGTTTGTCGCTGCGTCAACGGGATGTTTGATTCCTGGGAACGCCAATCTCCCGATTGGCGGCTTGCGTGACGCCAATCGGGAGATTGGCGTTCCCAGGCAAAATCACCGCATAATCCTTCTTTATTTTTTCCTTACCAACTTCACGCCCTGAAGCGCGGCACTAACGTGAGCGCGTTCTCTCGCTGGATTTTGCGAAGATCGCTGGCGGAAATATCGAATTTGTTCATCGCCGTTGCGATTTTTTCGATGGTCCAAAACGGAATATCCGACCCAAACAAAATATACTCCTTGGGAATCACATTGAACAACGCCAACATGGCGGTGGGATTGACTGCGACACTGGCGATATCGTAGTAGAGTTTTTGCAATTCATGCTCGAATCCGTTTGGAATGGTTGCCGCTCGCTCTTCCGGCGTCAGGGCGCCGCCGGCGAGGCGTGACAGCAGCATCAGAATTGTTCCTCCTCCGTGCGAAAAAATAAATCGAATGTCCGGGCAGCGCAGGAGCGTTCCGCTGTATACGAGGTCCGTAATCGTACGGGTGGTATCCGTGGGAAACTCGATCGACGTAATATTCACGCGAGGAATAGGGTCCCCGCAGCAGGACACCGTGGGGTGGACGAAAACGACGGCCTTCCGCCGATTGAGCTCATCCATGACGGGCGCATAATTGGGATGGCCGAGCAATTTCCCATGGTCGTAGCTTGACAACAGGCCGATCCCATCCAGCTTCAGCACGTCAAACACGTGTTCGATTTCGCGAAGACTTCCCTCCGTGTCCGGCAATGGAATCGCGCCCCACATTCCGAAACGCCCGGGATAGTCCTTGACGAGTTGCGCGCCGTATTCGTTGACGTCTCGCGCATTCCTGCGCCCTTCTTCATTATTTCCAAACCAAACGCCGGGACTTGAGATCGAAGCGATTGCGGTGGCGACGCCGTTCTGATCCATCTGGTCGAGCGAATAGCGCGGCGTCCAATTCGTGTAAAGGGAACTCGGGACAGCCGGGGCGTCATCCACTATTCGCTTCAGGTTGTTGGCCGTGTGTTTGGGCGGATAAATATGATGGTGGGTGTCAATGATGCGAGGTCCGTTCCCAACCTTTTGAGCGAAAGAGCGCGGGGACACGGCCATCCCAGCACCAACCGCGGACAACATCGCAAGAATTTTGCGGCGCGAAAAAGACTGCTCCTGCGAGCGAGGATCGAGAATTTGCTTCTCGGCAAAAGCGAGCTCCCGTTTCATTGGCTTTTCCTTTCCAACTCGCACGGCTTTGCCTGAGCAGGCAGGCGCAATTTTACGATCCTCTACAAAAGGTCAGGTGGACCGTACGTCGGGGGCCTTCTCTAGTCAAGAAACTTTTTGCACTCTTTAATTTGAAATCGGGGCAGTTTCAGCGGTTCGGGGCTCCGCCCGGGAACGCCATTCTCCTGAATGGCGTCATGCAAGGCCCGCCAATCGGGAGATTGGCGTTCCCGGGTTCAACCCTTACGGTTCGCGCCGGATGCGACTCGTTTTCTTTTGGCGGATCCGCCGGCTTTTCAGCCCGCGGCTTCTGCGGAAGACTTTGCCTTCGCTTCGGTTGCCGCGCCGGTGGACTTGGCCATGATTTCGAGGCCATTCTTGTTCATGTCGAATCTCTGTTTCCGGTCCAGGCCCTTGACGAACTCACGAGTGGCCTTGGCTACGCCTCCCGGAAGACTCGACGCATCCACGTTCACCGTCGATTCCACGGTTTCCTCATTTCGATCGCGATAGCGAAATTGCACCTCGAACGTTTTCATGATCCTTGCCTCCCTTTTCTGAAGTTGAGATAGAAACCGGTTCGCTTATTCCAAATCATCCGCAGGTTCCAAAACCGCCGGGATCTGACATGCCTAACTCCGGCGGCGCTTACGGCTCGAAGCTTTCTTTTTGGACGTCTTCGGTTTCATGGCCTTGATCTGCGCCTTGAGCGACTCGTTTTCCTGCGTCAACGCATCGCGGGCAGCCGTCACGGTTTCGAGATTGTTTCCCATTTCGCCGTTCTGCTTCTGAAGGTCCGCCACCTGGGCCTTCAATTGCTCGTTCTCTTGCAGGGTCTTCGTATCCTTGCAGGCAGTCAGCGCCAAACTGAGCGCAACCGCCGCAACAAGGCTCGCCAAAGTGCTCTTGCGCGTCATGCTCCATCCTTCCATCGCTTGAAATTGAACTGCAACCGGAGCAACGAATAGCGGGTGAGGTGGGGAGACTCCGCTGACAACTCAGTCAGCGTACTGGAGTTTCTTGGCTGGCGCAAGCCCGATCACAACTTTTCGTAAAAAAATACTTCACCGCATTTCGGCAATTCGAACGGTCTGAGGTGGCACTGGCTGTTGCGTAGAATGAATGTTCCTGTTTTCCTACATCACGAATGAGACGTAGATGATCTGTCCGTATCTCTCAATCAACAAGACAACCGCGTCACCCGGCGCCAACTTTGCCAAACCTTCTCGTAAATCGGCCAGATTCGTAACCGTGGTACCGTTCAACCCGTGGATTACGTCCCCGGTTTGCAAAGGAACCTCTCCTATTCCCGCACCCAACGTCTTGGCCGCGACGATAATTCCGCTGGGAATTCTCAGGTCGGGCAACGAGTGGGCAAGATCAGGATTGAGTTCAATCCCAAGAATGCCGAGATGCGAAACCAGATTTTTTACCGGGTCAACCGAATCCACCAGACTGTCTACTTTGTGGGGCCGCTCCTCGAGAGAAACATCCAATTGCAGGCGGTCCGAGCCCCGAAGGACTTCGAGCTTGGCATGCTCGCCGCTCCCGTGCATATACAGGCTCTGACTAAATAGGGGAAGACTTCCCGTTCGTATCCCATCTACTCTCACAATGATGTCTTGAATTTTCAGGCCCGCCTGATCCGCGGGTCCTCCGGGCACGACATCGGAGACTATTACGCCGTAATCTCGTGGCAAGTGCAGCCCGGCAGCCAATTCCGGCGTGATGGTTTGAAGGATGGCTCCGATTTCGGGTTCGTGGATGTGGCCATACTTCACGAGTTGGGGATAGGCATAGGCCACAACGCCCGCCGGAATGGCAAAGCCTAGACCTTGATTGCCACCCGAGCTGGACAAAATGAAGGTGTTAATTCCGACGAGTTCGCCATCCGGGTCCACCAGCGGGCCACCGCTGTTGCCCGGATTGATGGGCGTATCTGTTTGAACGTACACAAGAGGGCTATCGGGATCAGGCTGCCGTGCAACGGCGCTCACGACGCCCATCGTCACGCTGTTCCGCAGCCCCTCGGGGCTTCCGAACGCGAAGACCATTTCGCCCTGTTTTGGCAGGATAGCCTTGCGGATGGGGATCGCGGACAATTTGTGCGCCTCAATCTTGATCACGGCGAGATCGAGCTGCCGCGCAACACCGACAATCCGCGCCTCGTATGTCTGTTCGCGGTTTGCCGGAAGCGTGTCAGGCGCGTTCTCAGCTACGGCAGGCGGAGGCACGACCACTTCGATCTTCTCCGCGCCTTTCACGACGTGCGCGTTGGTCACGATGTAGCCTTCGGAATCCACAATCACTCCCGAGCCAATCGTCCGCTGTTTGCCGATCACCACGCTCATCTGCCCCTGGCCCGTGTCCTCGGTGGAGCTATATCCGGAAACAAGGATTTGAACGACACTTGGGGATACGCGCTGAACCAGCGCTTCGACGGAATCATTCAGTTGGTGCAAGGCATCGGGAACCCGCGCGGGCTGCGCAGATTGACCCTGTACTCGCGGCGCGAAAAACACGCTGGCGACGATCAGGACCGTGACAATCCTTTTCAAACTCGCCAAGCGCTTCCCGTCATCGTTGTTGGAGGTATTCATAGTGTCTTCCAATTAGACGCTATTCCGGCATCTCCGGATACGCCCATTTCGCTCGAAATAGGCTTCGCCAGCCTCGTATTCGTAGCCGCGATGTTGTTTTTGGTCTTTGTTGATTGATCATCATTGAACAAATGGAATATATGGCGCTCGAGGATAACGGTAAAATAGAGAAGCGCTATGCCCTTTTACTCCTTCCAGCTAAGTGTGCCCGCGCCGCCAGACGTCGTGGCCGAGCGAATTCGCCGCGTCGTAAGCCCCACGCCGAATCTGTGGGGAACTTTGGCATCCTCCTGGAAACGTCCGCAGGCTTCGAGTTCTCCATTTCTCGGTTCGGTTGAGAATCTCACTTTCCGAATCCGCCGGAATATTCAGTACCGCAATTCGTTCCTCCCCATGATCCGGGGAAAGATCAATCCCATGCCGACGGGGTCGCGCGTGAATGTATTCATGTATATGCACCCCTTTTCTCTGGCCTTCATGTTGGTCTGGTTCGGGTTTCTCGTACTCATCGAGTCCAGAGTGGCCGATATGAACATTGCACGATCCTTCGTTCCCATCGGGATGGCTGTCTTCGGCCTGGCACTGAGCCTCGGCGGCTTCTTTTTTGAAGCACTCAAAGTGATGCCGCTTCTTTCCGAAGCCGTATTCAACACTGAGATCATGACAGCGCCAGTTGCCGATCCAGAATCGCAGCTGCGCGCGCAGTCGGCATTTCCCAGGGCAGAACTCTCGCGCAATCGCGTCGGTCCCGCGATCGCGGTCGTCGTGGTTCTCGCAGGATTTGCTTTGCTCTATCTGTATGACCATCGGCTGCGAGCGAGCCCTGCTTTCGCGACGGCGATGAAACTGGTGACCCAATCGGCACAGGCCAAGGCGGCGCTTGGGGAACCGATCAGAGTTGGTCTAGGAATCCGGGGCGCTCTCCAGGATTCCATCTCGTCGGGGTATGCGATTCTGGCGGCGCCTGTCAGTGGCCCAAAAGGTAAGGGCACGCTCTACGTGGTGGCCAATCGCCTCGGTAGCAATTGGGACATCGAACGCGAAATATTGCAAACCGGCGACAGGTCGAGAAAAATCGATTTAACACCACCTACGCAGCAGCAGATTTTTCACTACCCGGCGACGGGCCGTGTCTATCTTTTGCCGCTGGACGATGCTGCCGCCTCTGATTTAAAGGACCTTCCTGCGTACTACACGGCGCGACTCGGCATGGATGTGGACTTGCTCCCTACCCAAAAATTGGGACCCGAAGACATGGATGCTGGGGCGAAACAAGTGATTGCCGAAAAAGCTCTCATGTCCATGGCGGAGAATCAGCCAGAAATGGCCGAGGACATGGATTCCGTGATGTTAGGAGTGACCAGCCGGGACTTGAACTACCAATCCCTTAATTTGAGATATGGGACTAATTTTTATAGCGGCCCCTTTAGCATCATCTCCACGGCGCGATTCTACGAAATGCCTTGGTACGCCGGCGCCAACCCGGAGGTGTTGACCATTCGAACGCGCAAGATGATCACCAGAAATCTGGCTCTCTTGCACTTTCCGCTCGACCGCAGTTCGGAACGTCACGAGCGCATTGTCAGTTGATGCGTACACCGCTTCGGACGTGGATAGGATGGGCGAGTCGTTCGGCGGCCAGGATGGCAATGCCGCCTTTGAGTCCGTTGGAGCGCCCTGTGTGACGATCCTCCAGGGCCCAAATGGGAAGCAAGCCTGGCGGCTGCGTTGCGTAAACGATGCACAAGGGGATGGCCGATTCGAAAGATTCGAAACGTATACGGGGGTTCCGCTGTTTGTGATGTCTCGCGCGGATTTCTCATTCAAGGGGCAGCCCTCTTTTCCATTCTTGCGCAAGTATCGGCCCCAGGATGACCGTTCCCGCGCCTTTGGGATTGGCGCGACGGACTCTTATGATATTTTCCCGGTGGGTGATTCCCAGACATTTTCCTGGATCGAACTGATTTTGGCGGGCGGAGAGAGAGTTCATTTTGCCAGAACTTCTATTGGCACAGGCTTTGCGAACGCCGAATATCGTGCGGCCAGTTCCCTGGGGGGCCAGTTCAGCCTCTCCTCTCTGGCATGGAATGGCAACGGGTGGGACCTCGCAACAAGGGACGGCTGGACATACAAATTCCCATCGAGCGGGCCAGAGAGAACGTGGCAGCAGGGCGCCCTGATCGGCATTCGTTCGGCGTCCGGTCAAAACTTTTCGATTCAGCGGAACCAAACGAGCGATCTGCAAGAAGTGCGCGCGCCGGACGGGGAATCAATCGATTTCACCTACGACACGATACATCGGATCACCTCCGGAAGAGAAAGTTCGGGGCATGTAATCCAGTATGAATACGACGCAGCCGGAAGGCTGGTGCACATGCGTGACTCCCAAAATAGCGAAGAGTTCTACGAATACGATCCCGCCAATCGCCTTACCGCCGTCCGTGACGCGCACCATCGGCCGCTGCTCGTAAACACATACGGCTACTTGGGAGAAATTCTGTCGCAGACTTTGGCGGACGGCGAGAAGTTGCTCTATGAAAGCGGATACGACCAAGACCACAAACTGACGATGCTGAAGATCACCCTCCCGAATGGCTACACGATCCTGTGGCAATTGACGCGCAATGGCTTCGTAAGATCTTGGCCCCGTCCCCCAGTCAATTCCGGGTCCGGAGTGCACTAGACTTTACAGGTTGCCAACAAGCCTTTCGTGAACTTCTGGATAAATATAGTGAAGCAGTTATACTTTTCATGGATTCCTGGAGGTCGTTCATGAAGCGCATCCTGATTGGCGTTATTCTCTGTCTTTGCTTTGCCTGCAGCGGTCTGGCCCAAGATACCGGCGCGAACGCTCCGGCCTCGAAAGAGGATGTCGAACGATACCTCCAAGCGGTTCATTCCCAGGACATGATGCAGAAAATGATGGACGCCATGACCAAGTCCATGCAGCAGATGAACCACGACCGGTATCTGAAGGACAAAGACAAACTTCCCGCCGATTTTGAAGCGCGGACGAACAAAATGATGGACGCCATGATGAAGGACATGCCGTTTGACGAGATGATGCAGGCCATGGTGCCGACGTACCAGAAGCATTTCACGAAGGGCGATATGGACGGCCTCGTCGCTTTTTATAACTCGCCGACAGGTCAAAAGTTATTGCGAGAAATGCCCGCCGTCACGGCAGAATCCATGACGGCTATGATGCCGATCATGCGCCAGCATATGGACGCGATGAGCCGTCGGCTCCAGCAGCAGACGGACGAAATGCTGAAGAAGCCCTAGAAAGCGCCCACCCAGAATCCGCGTCCTATCGCTCTTCGAATCGACCCACGGGCTCACCCTTCACTAGCCGTTTCCATATGCATGAGTGGAACAAATCACCTGCCACTTGATATTTCCTAGGCAATGGTGCGTAGAATAGTGTGGAGAAGGACAGGACCATGAACACTCGGAAGATCTTTCCTATCGCTCTTAGCGCAATCATGTCGCTCGCCTTTACCGGGGCTGCAACGAAGCTCGTTGCGCGGCAGACGGCGCAGCCGGATCAGCGGCAGAAGACCGGCAACGATTCCGGCCAGAATCAAAATATGCCGGGGATGGACAATAGCATGCCCGGCATGGACATGGATCACGACATGCCCGGGATGAAGATGGGCCAGGGCGCGGACGAAAAGGATCAGCAGACCGAGCATGGCGCCATGGACGCGATGAGCCACATGCACCATCACCAGATGGGCCCGCACATGTACATGACCAAGCTGCGCACCGCGACGCCGCAGGATTGGGCCAAAGCCGACGAGATCGCCGGCGAATTGCGCGAGTCCATCGAGAAATATAAGGACTACCACGTTGCGCTCGCCGACGGCTTCCGCATTTTCATGCCGAATCTTCCGCAGGCCGAGTATCACTTCACGAATTATTACAACGGATTCCTCGAATCGTTCAGCTTCGATCCCACGCGGCCCACTTCCCTGCTCTACAAAAAGACGAAGACGGGCTACGACTTGATCGGCGCGATGTACACTATGCCCAAGCGCGTGTCGGAAGAGCAATTGAACGAGCGCGTCCCGCTCAGCGTTGCACAATGGCACCTGCATACAAAGCTCTGCATGCCTCCCAAGGGAGAACGCGGCCACGCCGACCTCACCAAGTTCGGCTTGCAAGGCTCAATCCTCACCAAGGAAGCCTGCACCGAGGCCGGCGGGACGTTCTACCCCGTGATTTTTGGCTGGATGGTGCACGTCTATCCATTCGAGGATTCGCGCGAGAAAATCTGGGGACAGTAAGTAGCACAGCCACTCTTGGCTGTGTGGGTTTTGCGAGCGCTGTCGGGGGGATACCTGCGGGCGCGGCCTACAAAAGCACACAGCCAGGAGTGGCTGTGCTACTAAAACAATCTCTGGCCCGACGCGTTCATCCTCTACTCATCTAGTTGTCACCAAACTTTTACATAGTGTGCGTATAATGGACGCTCGGGGGACCCTGTTTTGACTTCGCGCCCATTGTCAGCGGTAGAGCAGCCGCCCACCAGCCCTGTGGAAATCTCGGAAGAGCCTTCTCTGCGTCTGGAGCCTTCCCGGAAGTACCCGGGCGCCCTGATCGTCGTGGAAGGCATTGACGGCTCCGGGAAAAGCACCCAACTCTACTTATTGAAACGCTGGCTGGAAATCGGCGGGTATCGACTTCATTTCACGGAGTGGAACTCCTCGCCGCTCGTTAAGTCCGCCACGCGCCGCGGCAAGCAGCGCAGGCTTCTGACGCCCACCACGTTCTCGCTGCTGCATGCAGCGGATTTTGCGGACCGCTGCGAACGGCAAATCCTGCCGCTGCTCCACAGCGGATACTTGGTCCTCGCGGATCGCTACGTCTACACCGCGTTTGCGCGCGACGTGGCGCGAAACTGTTCCCCGCGCTGGCTGCGCAATCTCTACCGGTTCGCTCCGGTTCCGGACATTACATTTTATTTCCGCGCGCCGCTGGATGTGGCGGTCAAGCGAATCATGAGCGGACGCCCGAAGCTGAAGTATTACGAGGCGGGCATGGACTTGAACCTGTCCCTGGACCGCGCGGAAAGTTTCCGAATTTTCCAGGGACGCATCCTTGCTCAATATGACGAAATGATTGAATCCGACAAGTTCGTGGTGATGGACGGGACGCTGCCGGTGAATTCGCTGCAAAAGCAGATGCGCCAGATGGTAAAAGCCCGCATCGATTTGGCGCGATTCGCGCCCAAAAAGTCCGCGCGGAGGGCCTTGTGACACCCCCGAAAACGGGCCGGAAAAATGGCTCCTCGAAAAAAGGACTCACTCCCTCGGGCGCATCCCCGCGCAACTACGGATTGCCTCTCCCCGGCGTGAACGACGAGGAATTCGGCGGCTCCCTCATCGTCATTGAAGGCATGGACGGATCGGGCCGCTCGACTCAGATTTCCCTGCTGACGGAATGGCTCGAGTCCGAAGGCTTCGCCGTGGAGACGATGGGCCTGCGCCGGTCCGGCCTCGTCGCGAAAGATATCGACGCGCTACTGGCTGAAAACACGATTACCCGGATGACGCTCACGCTGATGTATGCCACCGATTTCTACGACCAGCTCGAGCACCGCATCATCCCGGCCCTGCGTTCCGATTTTGTTGTCCTCGCGGACCGATACTTTTATACTTTGATCGCCCGCGCGGTAGCCCGCGGCATCGAGCGCGACTACCTGAACGGCCTGTACGAAATGGCGGTTCGCCCCGATCTCACGTTCTGGCTCAACGTGCGCCCGGAAGTGGCGTTCGAGCGCGAGTTTCGCAAGTCGCATGCGATCAGCTACTGGGAGTCCGGGCGGGACCTTTCGCTATCGGACGATTTGTTTCAGTCCTTCATCCTGTATCAGGCCAAAATTAAGAAAGAATTTGAATTGCTCTCCGAGCGCCACGGATTCCTGGCGATGGATGGCGAGGCGAGCGTCGTCTCCGTCAATACGGATTTGCGGAAGCGCATTGCCGCCCATCTCGGCATTCAACACACGCACTACCGGCCATCCGCTGCGCTGGCTCCCCTGTGGCGTTAAGACTTCGCAAACCCATCCAGCTCGCGGCGATCGACGCCGGGTCCAACGCGTTTCGACTGATGATCGCGCGCATCCGTTCCACCGACGACTGGGAAATTGTGGAGTCGGTGCGCGCGCCGGTGAGGCTCGGCCATTCGGTATTTACTTCCGGGGAATTCGACCGCAAAACTCTGCGCGACGCCGCCGCCGCATTTCGCCAATTCCGAAGCATCATGGACGCCCGCGGCGTCACCGCGTATCGCGCCGTGACGACGAGCGCCGCGCGCGAAGCCCGCAACGGCCACGTTTTGATTGAACGCATCCGCCACCAGGCCAAAATCGAATTGGAAGTCATTTCCGGCGAGGAAGAAGCGCGCCTCGTTCGCGTCGCGGTTCTCCGCGCGCTTCGCGATTCCGATCCGCCGCGTTTCATTCTCGATCTTGGCGGCGGCAGCCTTGAATTGAACGAATTGCGGCGCGGCGTCTTGCAGGAAAGCATCGGCCTGCCTCTCGGGACCGTCCGCTTGATGGAAGCGTTCCGCGCGCAGGGCGTAATTCACGAACACACCGCATACGATATACGACTGCACGTGTTGTCCGTCCTACAAAGCGCGCTGCCCTGCCGTCCGCGCCCCTCCGTGGCTTATACCGTGGCTTGCGGCGGCAATGCGGAAACCCTCGCCGGGCTGGCTTCGGGCCCAAGGGCAGGCGGCTTCACTACGCTGAATCCCCGATTACTGCGCGACCGGCTTTGGCACATTTTGCAGCTCAATGTGGAAGAGCGCATGAAATCATTTTCCGTGCGGAGGGACCGCGCCGAGGTGATGGGAGTTGCGGCTATCGTTCTTGTGACCGTGGCCTGGTGGCTGCGCCTTCGCCAAATGATTACGCCGCGCGTGGGAGTGCGCGAGGGCTTGCTTTACGAACTTGCCTCGGCGCAGATGGGCCCGCCCGAACTTACCGATGAGCAGCGGAAACATTCGCAAGTCATGCTGGCCGGCGCGGAGTCCTTCGCCGGCCGGGTGCGTTGCGACTTGAAGCACGCGGAGCAAGTCCAGGCGCTCGCCCTGCAACTCTTTGACCAGCTGTGGCCGTACCATCATCTGGATTTTGAGGCGCGGACCATCCTGGCCTCCGCCGCGATGCTTCACGATTGCGGCGTGCTGATCAACCGGAAAGCGCATCACCGTCACGGCGAATATCTTATCCACAACGCGAAAATTCCCGAATTGCGCGGCTGGGCGAAAAACATGACGGCCTGCCTGGTTCGCTATCACAACAGAAAGTCCGAGCCCAGCACAAAACATCCCGTGTTCGCCACGCTCAATCGCGATCAAAGAAAGAAAGCGCGGCTTCTGGCCGGAATGCTGCGCCTGGCCGAGCGCCTCGAGAGCGACCACCGGCAGGGCATCTCCAAGCTCACCGTCGAGGGCGGACCGCGCGAGGTCCGCATCCATGTGGAATTGCGCGACGCTTCGCGGCTGAACCTTGCGGGGATCGAAAGAAAAGCCCGGCTTCTCGAACGGGAGATGAATTTGCGTTTGTCGTTCCAGCGCGTCCTGATGGTTGAGAAGGAGAAGGCGAGGGTCGCTTAATGATGCATCTTTATCTGATCCGCCATGGCATCGCCGTGGACCGCGAAGATCCCAATTGCCCGCCCGACACCGAGCGCCCCCTCACTCCCAAAGGAATGAAGCGCTCTCACGCCGCGGCGCTCGGCTTGCGTGCTCTGGACGTGAAGCCGAACGCTGTGTTGACCAGCCCGTGGCTGCGAGCCGTGCAAACCGCGGAAATCTTTTGCGAAACAATCGGCTATCCGTCCAAGAAAATCCTGCGCACGGACGCCTTGAAGGGCACCAGCGCTCCGTCCGATTTGTTGCGCGACCTGCAATCGATGAAAGCCAAAGTTGTTCTGTGTTTCGGCCACGAACCGCATCTGCACCTCGTTATCGGCCACGTCCTTCACACCAGCGCGAAAATCACGGAACTCAAAAAAGCCGGCCTCGCGCTTTTGGAATTGGAACGAGTCTCGCCGCCTCAAGGGCGCTTGCTCGCTCTCTACCCCGCAAGCGCGCTGCGCCTTCTCGCGAAATAATTGGGATATAGTGGCGCAGGCTTCCAGCCTGTGGGGTTTTGTTGCGAGGACATCGAGCCTTGGCGCAACTAAAACCCACAGGCTGGAAGCCTGCGCCACGGGGGACCTCAACGCATTTCCGCCCACCGGAAGCACGTGCGGAGATGATCGTTCACCATGCCGGTAGCCTGCATGAACGCGTAGCAAATGGTTGAGCCGACAAAACGGAAGCCGCGCTTCTTCAGCGCCTTGCTCATGGCGTCGGACTCCTCGGTTCGCGCGGGTACGTCTCTAGGAGCGCGCCTCGTGTGTCGCAGCGTTTTCCCTCCGGTGAATCGCCAGATGTAGGCATCGAAGCTGCCGAATTCGCGTTGCACTTCGAGGAACGCCTGCGCATTGGAAATGGTGGAAGAAATTTTCAGTCGATTACGAATGATTCCGGGATCGGCGAGCAGAGCGCGCACTTTTCGAGCGTCGTATTGTGCGATTTTGGAAGCGTCAAAGCCGTCGAAGACTTCGCGGTAGCTGTCGCGCTTCCGCAGGACGGTCTCCCAGCTCAAGCCCGCCTGCGCGCCCTCGAGGATCAGAAACTCAAAAAGGCACCGATCGTCGTACACAGGCACGCCCCACTCCTCATCGTGGTAACGGGCCATGAGGTCGCTTTGCGCCCAATGGCATCTGCGCCGGGGCGGCTGAAGTATCCCGGCGCGAGTTCGATCTGGCATGGTGAGCTTACGAGAGGTGGCGCTGAACGGCTTTCTCGATCTGGTCGCGAGGAACCGCGCCGACGACTTGCTCGGCGACCTGCCCGCCCTTGAAGATGAGGAGGGTGGGGATGCCGCGGATGTTGAATTGGCCGGCGGAATTGGTGTTCTCGTCGACATTCAATTTCACGACTTTTATTTTTCCCGCGTAGGCGGTGGCGACTTCCGCCACGGTCGGCGCCAGCATCAGGCAAGGCCTGCACCACTCCGCCCAGAAATCGACCATCACGGGCTGCGTCTTGCTCGCCTCGATCACTTCCGCCTGGAACGTGCTGTCCGTTACATTGCTAACATTATCTGCCATGAGAACCCTTTCCGATTGGAATTACCGGCGACATCTTAACCGATTTTGCCCTAGTTACATTGGATGAAGTTGCAGCTTTTTGGTTTCTGGAATTCCAGGCCCTTTCATACAGCTTGGCATATTCAATCGCCGAAACCTGCCACGAGAAATCCTTGGCCATGCCGTTCAACTGAATGCGCCGCCACACGGCCGGCTCATTCCGGAAAATAGAAAGAGCCTGCTGGATCGCAGCGAGAAGCGCAGGACCATCATACGCCTGAAACTTGAACCCGGTGCCGCGTCCTGTTCCAGGATCGAACGCATCGATCGTGTCGTCCAGGCCTCCCGTAGCGCGCACCACGGGCACCGTCCCGTACTTCAAGCTGTAGATCTGATTCAAGCCGCAGGGCTCGTACCGCGAAGGCATCAGGAAAATATCGGCGCCGGCTTCGACTTTGTGCGCGAGGATATTGTCATATGCCACTCTCACGCTGAATTTTGTGGGATATGTCTTTGCCAGTTCGCGGAACAGTTTTTCGTATTTCGCTTCACCCGCGCCGAGGGCAGTGATTGCCACATCTTCATTCAGCAAATCGGTTGCAACTTGTTCGATCAGGTCGAAACCCTTTTGACCGGCAAAGCGCGAGACGATGCCGATTACCGGCTTGTCCGCGGTTTCCGGAGGCAGGCCGAACACTTCCAGAAGATTCTTTTTGCACGCGAGTTTGCCTGACAAATCCTTCGGGGAATAGCGCGCGGCAATGACTTTGTCGCGCTCCGGGCTCCACGCCGCATAATCCGCGCCGTTCAGGATTCCAGTGAGGCGGTCCGCGCGATTCCGTATGACGCCGTCGAGACCATGGCCGTACTCCACCGTTTTTATTTCTTCCGCATATTTCGGGCTCACCGTCGTCAAAAAGTCGGAATAGATAAGCGCACCTTTCAGGAAATTCACACGCCCGTAAAACTCCATCCCATCAATGGTGAACAAGCTTTCCGGCAAGCCGATTTTCTTCATCGTGTCGCGCGGAAATGCCCCGTGATAGCCCATATTGTGGATCGTGAAAACGACAAGCAATTCCTGAAGAGCGTCATCTTTTGCGTACCGCGTGCGCAGCAGCACGGGCACCAGTCCCGCTTGCCAGTCGTGGCAGTGGATCACCTCGGGCATCCAAACGCGCTTGCAGAATTCGATGGCCGCGCAGGAAAACTCCGCAAAACGCTCGGCGTTGTCCGGATAATCCTTCCCTCCCACGCCGTACAGTTGCTCGCGGTCGAAGTATTCCGGGTCATCCACGAAATAATAGTAGACTCCGTGCAGCGTTCCCCCTTCCACAATTCCCGGGAACCGCAGGCCGTCGCCCGTCGGAATCGTAAGGCTCGGCACGGCGACGGCGACCGCCCGCGTATTGCGGTACCGCGGTAGCAGCACGGTCACTTCGTGGCCGAGCGCGACCAGCGATCTGGGCAGCGCCTCAACCACGTCCGCCAGGCCGCCCGTTTTCGAGAACGGCAGCCCTTCCGACGCGACAAAGAGTATTTTCATGGCAAACTCGAAGCTTCCAACGTACTGAAACCCTCTGCCGCCGTCAAGGACGCTCAGGAACCATAGCGAGTTCGAAACGGGTTTAGTAGCGCGGGCTTCAGCCCGCCGGGTTTAGGTCTAGCATGCACTACAACCCGTAGTCTGAAACGTGCACTAAAGTACTTTGGATGTAGAATTAAAGTTTCTTTGCCTAGCCGATTTGGGCAGGCTCGCGGATTGCCGTCCGCAAATTCATTCCCGTCCAAACGAGGAGACACTATGGCCACCGTAAAGCCAATTCCGGAGGGATATCACAGCGTAACTCCCTATCTGTTCGTCAGGAGCGCGGCCGGCGCGATCGATTTCTATAAGAACGTCTTCGGCGCGGCGGAAGTCGTGCGCATGGCGGGATCGAACGGCAAGATCATGCACGCGGAACTGAGGATCGGCGACTCGATCGTGATGCTGGCTGACGAGAATCCGCCCACGGGAGTGATGAGCCCGCAAACGGTTGGAGGGTTTTCCGTGGGATTGCACGTTTATGTTGAAAATGTCGATGGCGTGATACAAAAAGCCGTGGAAAGCGGCGCCAAGCTGCTGCGGCCGATAAAAAATCAATTTTATGGAGATCGCTCCGGGTCGGTGCTCGATCCTTTCGGCCACATGTGGTCCGTTGCGACTCATGTGGAGGACGTTTCGCCCGAGGAGATGCGCAAGCGCATGACAGCGGCGATGAGTCAGACAGCAGGCTCGTAACTGCATAAAGTGGCAGTAGGGGCACCGTCCGCCCCTGCGGATGCCCCTACTGCTGCCCTCCTCTTGGTACACTTCCCTGCCATGTCACCCGAGAAGCTAGGGCAACATTTCCTCACAGATGCCAGTTGGCAGGAACGGATCGTGCGCGCCGTTCGGATCGATGATGGAGTGTGGGTAGAAATCGGAGCGGGGCACGGGGAAATGACCGCGCGCCTCGCGCAACGCGCCAGCAAAGTATTCGCCATAGAACTCGACTCGCGCCTTGCCAGACGGTTGCGCGAAGTCACTGCGCCTTACAAGAACGTGGAGGTTATCGAAAGCGATGTGATGGCCGTTGATTTTGAGAAACTGACGCGCAGAGAGCGTTTTTCGGTTTACGGAAACTTGCCTTATTACATTACTTCCCCTATTTTGCGTCGGTTGTTCGAGCATGCGGACCGGATCGCGGCGATTCATATCGTGATTCAGTTTGAAGTCGCCGTGAGAATTGTCGCGCAGCCGGGGCGCCGCGATTACGGGTACCTCTCCGTGGTTTCGCAGTGGTTCAGCCGGCCGGAGATCGCGTTCCGGATTCCTCCGGGAGCGTTCCGGCCGCCGCCCAAAGTTGCCTCCGCGCTGGTAAGTTTTCATATGCCGGGGGCACGCACGAAAAATTCCGTCGAAGATGAAAGCGCATTTCTTGACTTCGTGAAGGAATGTTTTGCGAAGAAAAGAAAAATATTGCGCAACAATCTGCGGGCGCGGCTGGGCGACCTGACAGAGGAAGTATTGCGGGAAGCGAATCTCCGACCCGACGCACGCGCGGAACAGCTTACCGTCTCCCAGTTTGTGGCGCTGTTCACATTAATCCGCTGATAGCCGCGATTCTGTTGCTTCGCCTTCTCTGTGTCCTCTGTGTTAAGGCCATTCGGCGTGACCGGAAGAGGCTTTACCACAGAGGGCACAGAGAACACAGAGAAACACAGAGGGACAGGAACCTAGGTTATCCAAGTGGTTCGCGCAGGACGCTGAGAAGCCGGTCGGGATAGTCCGTGATGATTCCATCGATGCCCGCTGCGATCAGCCGCCGCATTTGTTCCGGCTCGTTAATCGTCCAGGCCACCACCTGCAACCCCGCGTGATGGGCCTTGTCGACCACGGCGGACGTGATGAGGTCGCCGCCCGCGACAAGCTGCCTCGCTCCCGCGCGAACCGTGCGCTCCACTAAATCGTTGGACGGGTGCTCGCACAAGAGTCCGGTCATCATCGTGGAATCAAGCCGGTGGACCGAATCAAGCGCGGACGGATCAAACGACAGAATCACGACCCGCGCCGAAGCGTTCTGGTCGCGTAACGCCGCGACGACGGCGTGCTCGACTCCCCATGCCGGGCCGGATTTGATTTCGAGGTAGAAGATAATGTCATGCTCTTTCGCGAAATCGAGTATTTCGGCGAGCGTCGGCACGCGTTCCCCGGGAAACGCACCGGCTCCATGGTCGCCAAACCACGAGCCGGCATCCAGGGCGCGGATTTGCTCGAGCGTCAGCAAATGCACCTGGCCCTTGCCGCTCGTGGTGCGGTCCAGCGTGAAGTCGTGAATGGCTATAACCCGCGCATCCCGCGTGATCTGCAGATCGGTTTCAATGAAGCGAGCGCCCAATTCCACCGCGCGGCGAAACGCGGCCATCGTATTTTCAGGCGCGTGCCCGGAAGCACCGCGATGCGCGATCGTCCAGATAGTCTTCGTTCCCATTTCGAATTCGCCCTTGGCAGTCTGAAAATAACCCGACGCCTTGCGACATCCTACCAGACCCGGCCGCTGCGTCTGGAAATGTTCGGCGAGCTTTGTGCCCAGGTTGCTTTTCGCGCCAATGTCGCATCTAAGTAAGTGTAAGGTTGTAGGGAACGCCGGCCGGACGAGGCCGCGGAAAGGAGAGCTTTCATGGGAATCCGTGCGAGTCTTCTAAAGTATTTATTTACAATGGCTTTGGTCGGGGCGATGGGCTTCACGATGGGCGCTGCCGGCGCCAGCGCAGGCACCAACACGAGCGCTAACGCCTTGACGCTCAACGACCAAGTTCATCACGAATTGGCGATGCTTCCCTGGTACGGAGTGTTCGACAACCTGGAATACCAGGTGAACGGCACCGAAGTGACCTTGAGCGGCCAGGTGACCAGCGAGCATGCCGTCACCAAGGATGACGCCGGAAAATTTGTAAAATCAATTCCCGGCGTGACAAAAGTGGTGAACAACATCGAGGTACTGCCGCCCTCGCCCCTGGATAATCAGATTCGTCGCGCCGAATTCCGCGCGGTCTTTTCCCACGCGGACCTCGGACGATACACGATGGGCGTAATCCCGCAAGTCCATATCATCGTGAAAAATGGGCACGTGACTCTGGAAGGCGTGGTCATGAATCAAATGGACAAGAATATTGCGGGGATCGTCGCGAATTCAGTTCCTGGAGTCTTCTCGGTGGAAAACAACCTGCGAATCGGGTAACGCTTCTTCCCTCTCGCTTGATGCCGTGGGCCCGGATTGTTCCGGGCCCACTGTGTTTCTTGATCGACGTAAGTTTCTTCACACGATCTTGGTGGCGCAGGCTTCCAGCCTGTGGGTTTTAGTCGCGCCGAGGCTCGATCTCCTCGCAACCAACCCCCACAGGCTGGAAGCCTGCGCCACCAAACCTGGCCTTTTCTCTGCGACTAATTTTGCTGCGGGCGGGAGCTACTTTTTCGAGCGGTCTTTCAGCAGGCCTTTTAGCTCAGACATGAATTCCTTCACGTCCTTGAAATCCAGATAGACCGAAGCGAAGCGGACGTACGCAACCTTGTCGAGTTTCTTGATGCGGTTCATCAGGAGTTCGCCGATTTCGCTGGTCTGACGCTCGCGCTCGGGTGCTTCGTGGACAAAACGCTCCACCTCGTCCACCAACGCTTCGAGCTTCGCCGTGGCCACGGGCCGCTTTTCGCACGATTTCAGCAGGCCTTGGAGAATTTTCTGCCGGTCGAAACGCTCGCGGCGGCCGTCCTTCTTGATCACCATGTACGGGATTTCGTCGATGCGCTCGTAGGTCGTGTAGCGCCGGCCGCACTTCAGGCATTCGCGGCGGCGGCGGATCAGATCACCGGCGCGGCCCTCGCGCGAGTCGATGACCTTGTCTTCCATGACCGAACAAAATGGGCACTTCACCGCGCCGAGTCTCCTCGCAACTTTTCCTTTGCCGCGCCCGAAGGTTTCATGCCATTCGCCCCCGGCACTGAAATGTGCTTGCCGGACTCTTCCGCCTCGGCTTCAGCGCGCGCCAGTTGGCGCAATTCGCCCATCGAAAGGCCTTCGTGGATCAACAGGGGAATTCCGGCCAGCGTGGATCCGGCAAATGTCGTGATCCAGAGGACCATTGCGATCGCGGCCGCGGGTTCCTGCTCGACACCAAAAATTTTCGTCAAGGCGATGAAACTCGCGATTTGCGCCCCGCCGCCCACCCCGGGAAGTTGCAGCACCGATCCGACCAGCGTCACGGCAAGCAGCAGCATCGCGCCCGAGAAATTCATATCGGAGTGGAGGAAGGCTTCTCCGAATGCCTTGGCGACCCCTAGGTAGATCAGCGTCGCAAGGATCCAGTGCAACGCGGTATAGGAAATCGCCGCCAGCAAGTCGGAAGTCGTCCGGATGGCTTGCAGACCTTCGCTGATTCCCGTGATCGCCGAAGCGAAGCGGCTTCGGAAACCGCCCGCGGTGCGCCAACGCTCCAAGCCGCGGTCCAGGATCGCCGCTCCATGCAAGCGGTATACGACTAGAATTGCAATCAGGCCAGTCATCGCGCCGAACAACAGCCAGCCGCCGCGCTGGGCGCTATCCACCCAATTCATGTCCGCACCGGCATCGGACAAGCGGTTGGGAAAGACAAGCAAGGCGAGGCAAGCGAGGACCGCGGCCGCGGAAAAGTCGCAGAACCGTTCCAAAAAGAAAATTCCGAACATGCTGGACACGGGGAGACGTTCTTTGCGCGCCAGGATCAAGGGCCGGACGGGCTCGCCTGCTCGTCCCAAAACGAAAATGGACGCGAAGCCCATCAGCGTCCCCGCATATGTGTTCATGAAATCAGTGGGGCCGACATACCTGCAGAATCGCTGCCACCGGACCGCGCGGATCGCATAACACGCGTAGATCCCAACCAGGCAAAGCAGGAGAAGGAGAATATTCGCCTGGCCGACGCTGGAGATAAATTTCTTCCACGTAAAGTCGGCCAAATGAATCTTATGGCGCGAGTGATAGGCGAGCGCCACCACGCCCGCCAAAATCAGCAGCCCGATTAGTATCCGACGGAGTCTTCCAAGCATTCGCACGCGAGGTTAACCGCTGCGGCAACGGGGTGTCAAGAAAGGAGGTGCGCCTGTGTTCTAAATGGCGCGGACTCCCTATTGACGTATTGAAGTCTTGTTACAGAGTATTCATACAAATTTCAATGCCGCGCCTTCCCTATGGAGCCGTTATCGCTCGACCAGCCGCTCCAGCGTGGAGAAAAATTCCGGGTAAGATACCGCGGCGCATTCGGCGTCGCGAATCACCGTTTCGCCTTCGGCGCCGAGCGCGGCGACGGCGAATGCCATGGCCATACGATGATCGCCGTGCGGCTCGATTTCCGCGCCGTGCAATCGGCCCGCGGAGCGGCCCGCCACGCGCAATCCATCGGGAAGCTCCTCCACTTTCGCGCCCATCCGGCGAAGGTTCTCTGCCAGGACTGCGATGCGATCGCTTTCCTTCACGCGCAGTTCGGCCGCGTTGCGGATCTCGATTCCCTGCTCGGTGTACGGACCCAGCACGGCAATTGCCGGAAGCTCATCGATCAATTGGGCGGTGGCGTCGCCTTCAATCGAGCCTCCCTTGAGAGGTTCGCGGCGTACGGAAACGTCGCCGACAAGCTCTCCATGTTCGCTGCGAATCGACACGAGGCTGACCGGCGCTCCCATCGAGCCCAAAACATCGAGAACGGCCGACCGCGTTGGATTCAGGCCGACATTGTGAATTACAACGTTCGATTCCGGAAGCACCATCGCCGCAGCCAGAAAAAAAACAGCGGACGAAAGATCGCCCGGAACCGCGAGCGCGCAGGCCTTCAGACGCGGCCGTCCATGAATGCGGATCGTGCGGCCCTCGTGCTCGAGGCGCGCGCCAAATTCGGCGAGCGCCAATTCCGTGTGGTCCCGCGTACGCACCGGTTCCGTCACCGAGGTCACTCCATCCGCGAACAATCCGGCGAGAAGCACGGCCGACTTCACTTGCGCGCTTGGAACGGGAAGTGTGTAATCGATGGCAGAGAGACGCGTGCCGTCTATCTTCAGCGGGGCGAAGCCTCCTTCGCGCGCGTGAATCCGCGCGCCCATCTGCGTGAGCGGGTCGATCACCCGGCGCATCGGCCGGCTCCGCAACGAAGCGTCCCCTTCAAGGGTCGAGCGGAATTCCTGTCCTGCCAGAATTCCGGCGAGCAGGCGCATCGTCGTACCAGAATTTCCGGCATTGAGCGTGTGGCGCGGTCGGCGCAGGCCGTCGAGGCCCAGACCGGCGATGCGGATGCAGTCGCCCTGAATTTCGATTTTCACGCCGAGCTGCGAGAAACAATCCAGCGTGCTGCGGCAGTCGGCCGCGGCGGAAAAGTGCGTAATTTCGCTCTGGCCTTCGGCGAGCGCCGCGAGCATTGCGTAACGGTGCGAAATGGATTTGTCGCCGGGAACTTCGAGCGAACCGCTGATCGTGCGGGCAGGGCGGATGATTTGTTTGGGCACACTAGAATTCTAGCATGCGGATAAACGTGCCCGCAGTTACGCCGAGGTTGAATCTGAAAAATGGCCACGGGATCGACTGTAGCGCCCGCCTTCAGGCGGGCATCTTGCGATTGGCCGGCTGCCCGTCCGCCGCGGCGGACGGGCTTTACACAAATCCGAGGGAAACAAACTAGGAACGGGAGTATGATTTGGGAAGCCATTTCCTGAGGAGGCATCGAGATGAAGCACTTCATTGGATTCCTGTTGGCCGCGGTGCTCGCCACCGCTCCGGCATTCGCGCAAGCCCCAAAAGGCTGGAAGTTGCGGTCCGACCATAGCTCAGACGCATCCGACCCGGATGCCCCGGGCGCTGACAAGTTCACGGTCAGCGGGTCTGGCTTTCACGCCGTAAATCCGATGGCGGCAATCTACTGGAACCCTGCGAATACAGCCACAGGCGACTACACGCTCAAAGGCACCTTCAAGCTGATCAAATCGACGGGCTACGACGAATACTACGGGCTCATCTTTGGTGGAAACGGTCTCGAAGGCGCCGCGCAAAGCTACCTTTATTTTATGGTGACGGACGACGGAACGTATCTCATCAAGCGGCGCGATGGTTCTTCCACTCAAGGAGTTTCGCCCAAGACCGCGAACGCCGCCGTGAAAAAGCCCGACGCCAGCGGGATGGCTACCAACGCTCTTGAAGTGCGCGTAAAGGGCGACAAAATCGAATTCGTCATCAACGGCACGGTCGTCACCACGCTGCCCAAAACAGGAGCTGCCGCGAAGACCGACGGCGTCTACGGTATCCGGATCAATCACCAGCTCGACGTGCAGATCGACGGCTTCGGAGTCTCGAAATAAATTCCGGCGGGGCGAAGTCCGGCACACTCGTACCGTGTGTCGCCCCTGCCGGGGCTTATTTTTCGTTTTGCGCATATTTTCCCACCACTGCCGTGGTGGGCTACGATGTGCCGTCCCTCCGGACTTTCGATGTCGGGAACCCCGTTTATTTCCACTTCATCCTGGTATGGAAGTTTGACACGCTTCCGGCGCTGTGCTCTAAATGAGCCATGCCATCGGATCACGAGACGGAAGCGAGGCAACGCTTCCAGGAAGCGTTTGCGGCGCAGATGGAAGGCGATTACGACCGCGCCGTCGAGCTTTACCTGGGATCCCTGGCGCTGCATCCCACCGCCGAGGCTCACACATTTCTCGGCTGGACCTATCATTTCCAGGGAAAGATCGAAGAAGCGATCGCGGAGTGCAAGCGCGCCATCGAGATCGACCCTGACTTCGGCAATCCGTACAACGACATCGGCGCCTACCTGATCGACCTCAACCGCTTTGACGAAGCCATTCCATGGCTCGAACAGGCCATGACGGCAAAGCGCTATGAGCCGCGGCACTTTCCTTACTTCAATCTTGGGCGCGTGTATCTCGCCAAAGGCATGATCAACCGCGCGCGCGAACTTTTTCAAAAATCGCTGGCCATCGAGCCGCGTTACACGCTCGCGCGCCAGGCGCTCGAAAGCGTCCGGCGAATGGTGAATTAGCGGCTTCCCTGCTGTACACTACGCGGCGGCTGCGAAGCAACGATTCGGAAAGGCGTACAGAATATGAACATGATATTTGTGGCGTTGCTTCTGCTTCAGGCCGTCCAGACGAGTCCGCTGCTCGAAAATGATTACGTTCGAGTGTTCAAAAATAGCGCGCCATGCGCGATGGCCGCAACTGCCTGTGGAGAGCGAGTCGTCGTGGCACTCGGCTCAGTCGAATTGAATGGCCAAAAGATGGAGCGCGGCGACATCAAAGTATTCAAGGCGGGCGAACGCTATACTCCACCCAGGAGTGGAGACTATCTGGAGGTGGCGATTAAGCCGACCCATCCGAAAGTAATGCCACCAAGCGCCGGGACGCCTCCGCCTCCCGGCAACAAAATCTTGTTCGACGGAAAAGACTTCACCGTATTTGCGGAAAAAATGCAGCCCGGCGAGTACGCCGCGCCCCACAGCCACAACCTGCGCCTGGCAATTTTCCTGAACGACACGATGGTGCAGCAGTGGACGGACGGAAAAGAGGAAACCCGGGAACTTGTGCCGGACGTTGTGATGTGGAGGCCGGCGGTCGTCCACGCTTCCAAGGACGTGGGCAAAGTTCCAATCAGCAATCTCCTGATCGAATTCAAACCCTGAGGTCCCTTCCAAATGAAACGCAGCTCGAATCGCATTTTGACTACGCACGTTGGCAGCCTGATCCGTCCGCCCCGGCTTCTCGAACTTGTGCGCGCTCGGGAGAACGGCAATGCCGCAGACGTGCTCGCCTACGAGCAATGCCTAAAACAATCCGTCGCCGAAGTCGTGCGGCGGCAAGCCCAGGCGGGCATCGACATCGTGAACGACGGCGAATTCGGCAAGTCCACCAGTTGGTCTCTTTACGCTTTGAAGCGCGTGAGCGGATTCGAGATGCGGCCGGTGAAACCGGGAGCGAACCCGTTTGCGCGAGGCGCGGACAGGGAGCGTTTCAAGGAGTTTTACGCGGAGCTCGAAGGTGGAAACGATCGCACCTGGTCCAACGTAACCAGGCAGGAAGCGATTTGCGTCGCCCCGGTGAAATACACCGGCCTCGCCGAGCTTCAGCATGACATCGACAACCTGAAAGCGGGGCTGCAGGGCGTGAAAGTAAAAGAGGCATTCCTCCCAGTGGCAGCTCCCTCCAGCGCCATCCCGGACAGGAAGAACGAATACTACCGCAACGACGAAGACCTCGTTGTGGCCTTGGCAGAAGCATTGCGGACGGAATACCGCGCTATCGTGGACGCCGGATTCCTGCTGCAACTGGACGACGCCCGCGCCGCCGTGACGTACGACAGGATGGTGCCTCCGGCAAGCTTCGAGGACTATTACCGGTGGGTAGGCCGCCACGTCGATGTCCTGAACCACGCATTAGAAGGAATCCCGGAAGACCGCGTGCGCTACCACGTTTGCTGGGGAAGCTGGCCGGGGCCGCACACGACCGACGTTCCGCTAAGGAAGATCGTCGATCTCATTCTCAAGGTGCGCGCCGGGGCCTACCTCATCGAGGCCGCCAATCCCCGCCACGAGCACGAATGGCGAGTCTGGAAGGACGTCAAGCTGCCGGAAGGCAAGATCCTGGCTCCCGGCGTCGTCAGCCACGGCACAAACGTCGTGGAGCATCCGGAACTAGTGGCCGAACGAATCCTGCGGTTCGCCGGCCTTGTCGGCCGCCAAAACGTCATCGCCAGTACCGATTGCGGCTTCGCGCAGGAGCAATTCAACCGGCGCGTTCATCCCACAATCATGTGGGCGAAGCTGGAAGCCATGTCCGAAGGCGCGCGGATCGCCAGCGAAGATCTTTGGGGGCGAACAAAAGCCGAGCATAGCCAGGCTTCGCAATAGCCGGCTTGGATGCAAAGTGGGACGTGTAATTCGGTACCCGGGAACGCCAATCTCCCCGCCGCGGCGGGCGGATTGCGTGACGCCAATCGGGAGATTGGCGTTCCCAGGATTCAACTCGTTCAATTCGTGCTAATTATCCGTAGGTATCATTTCTGACTAAAATGGTTTAAAGAAACGATGGAGCCGAAGTCCGGACTTGAACCGGAGACCTGTCGATTACGAATCGACTGCTCTACCAACTGAGCTACTTCGGCCCTGTGCAATTCAATGTAGCATCGCGCGGAAAATAGTGTCAAACGCCGCGTGAGGCGTACGATACAAAGTCGCCAAATCCGGGCCAACCCGAAAACTGGAATTGGCAAGATATTACTGATAGTATAGCTACTGTCCCCCCTCACATGGTAAGTATTGGCCGGAAACTTGCTCTCGAAGCGTGTCGGACCTTGAGATGGAAGCTATGACCCACTATCAAACTCTGGGCGTTTCTCCGACTGCGTCCACAAACGAGATCAGGAGAGCTCACCGAAGACTTGCCAAGCAGTATCACCCTGACACGCTGAGAAATGCTCCCCTTTCGGAGGTATTGCAGGCGGAGGAAAAGTTCAAGGAAATTCAGGAAGCATATGAAATTCTGAGCAAGCACCGCGTCGAATATGACAATCAATTGCGGGCCGAAGCCGCATCTGCCGCTCAACCATCGGATACGCGGTCTCAGACGAACGCCGACACAACCCATGCTCCAATTCCTAACCCGCCTCCAGCGCCGTATTCGCCTGCAAGACGCAAGAGCCCCGTCTGGTCCGCATTGGGATGGCTGGTTAGCTCGAACGCAGCCTTGGTCCTCCTCGGATATGGCGCCTTAATGGCTTATCAAGCGATCGCATTCCGAGACGCACCAGCATATTTCCAATGGCCTCTCTACTCTGGAAATATGAAGTTTCGGGTTGAAGAGTTTGAGGGAACTATTCGCAATCAGTCTTCAAACGTGTCTGGCGAGTTCAGAATCACCGTTCTCGAAGCGAATGGGTCTCTATCGGGTTGCATGGCCGTCGAACTGCCCCTTTCCGGAAGCGGCCCTGTAAGGGGTCACTATGCAGGCGATAATTTTGGATTTTCCGTGACCAGCGCGGTCGGAAAGACCACCTTTACCGGCAAACGGCGCGACGGCGACCTCGGAGGAACATACCGCTTCGAGCCCAAGAAAGGCCCCTCAGAATCCGGAACGTATACACTAGGGAAACTTGAGTCCATACCGAATGACGAGCCTCTCGCAATCCAGGACTGTCCAACGGATGTAGAGATTCAACAGCAATAGCCAACATGTGGGATATAGTTCAAATACCCGAAGCGGAATGTAGTCGTCCGCCTGTCAATGCAGCGACAATCTGTTTCCCGTGGAACCGCCCATTTTCAATGAAAATTTCGCTGGTATGGTTTCCGCCAATTACCACTCCGGCGACGAAAATTCCGGGGACATTGCTCTCATGGGTTTGCGGGTTCATGGTGGGCTTATTGGTTTCCGGGTCAAGCGAAATTCCCATCGAGCGCATGAATTGGAAGTCCGGATGGTACCCCGTCAACGCGAAGACCTGATCGGCGGGCAGTGACGTTTCGCCCGTGTGATTGGAAACCACCACGCGGCCTTCTTCAATTCGCTTCACCTGCGTTTCAAAAAGCGCGCGAACTTGCCCGGCCTTGATGCGGTTCTCGATGTCCGGCCGAACCCAATATTTGATCGTCGAGCCAAGTTCCGCGCGCCGGTGAACCAGAGTGACTTTCGCGCCGTTGCGGTAAAGATCCAGGGCAGCTTCCGCAGCCGAGTTTTTCCCGCCGATGATCACTACATTCTGGCGCCAGAACGCGTGCGGCTCGGTGTAGTAATGCGAAACGTGCGGCAAGTCTTCCCCGGGAATGCCCATGCGATTCGGCAGGTCGTAGTAGCCAGTGGCCACCGCAATTTTCCTTGCGGCAAATTGCGCGGGAATTCCCTGCTCGTCCCGCGTATGGACGCTGAATTTTCCGTCGGCGCCATCGACCCGCTCCACGCGATGGCCGAGCCGCAAGTCCAGATCGTAGTGCTCGGCGCACTTGCGATAATATTTGAGCGCTTCGCTGCGCGTCGGCTTCTCGGCGGCGCTAGTGAGCGGCAAGTCGCCGATTTCCAGAAGTTCCGGCGTCGTGAAAAACACCATATTGACGGGGTAATGGTAGAGAGAATTGCAAAGGCACCCTTTGTCGATCACCAGCGGGCGCATGCCGGCGCGCTTGGCTTCAATGGCGCAAGCCAGCCCCGTGGGCCCCGCTCCAATGCAAATCAGGTCGTATGTGCTCATAAAGAAAGTGTGCTCCGGGAAGAAATGTTTTGCAACCGGTGCCCAGTGGCACAGGCTTCAGCCTGTGGGGGTTAGTGCCGGCCAGGACCAAAACCCACAGGCTGAAGCCTGTGCCACTCGGAAAGTTGCGAGAAATAGCGGTTCGATGCGTACCAACTACTTGGCGGATGCCGGATGCGGAGTGGTATGCCCTGCGAGAATTCTTTCCCTTTTGTGGCCCCTAAGCCGCAATTGCAGGCGGTCCATATACAAATAAATCACCGGAGTTGTGTAGAGGGTCAGGGCTTGGCTCACCATCAAGCCACCCACAATGCTGATCCCCAGGGGGCGGCGCAATTCGGAACCGGTCCCGGTCATCAACGCCAGCGGCAATCCTCCAAAGAGCGCCGCGACTGTCGTCATCATGATTGGGCGAAATCTCAACAGGCACGCCTGATAAATTGATTCCTCAGGAGTCTTTCCTGTCCGTTCGGCTTCAATCGCGAAATCAATCATCATGATGGCATTTTTCTTGACGATGCCGATCAGCAGAATGATTCCAATCAGCGCAATCACGGACAATTCCGTGTGGAATGCCAACAGCGCCAGGAGCGCCCCCACCCCGGCGGAAGGCAACGTCGAAAGAATCGTGACCGGGTGAATGTAGCTTTCGTACAGCATTCCCAACACAATATAAACAGCCACCAGCGCGGCCAGAATCAGCCACGGCTGGCTCGACAGCGAAGACTGAAACGCCCGCGCATTCCCCTGGAATGTCGGATGAATATCGGAGGGAACGCCCATTCGCAAGACGGAGGCTTCGATCTTCGACACGGCGTCGCCCAGGGCGATTCCCTCTGCGAGATTAAATGAGATCGTGACTGCGGGAAATTGGCCCTGATGGTTGACTGCGAGGGCCGTGTTCTTCGTCTCGTAGTGAGTAAAGGCGCTGAGGGGCACCAGATCCCCTTTTGCCGATTTCACATACAAGCCTCGAATCCCATCCGTGCTGTCCCGGAAAGCGGAATCGACCTCCATCACGACGTGATACTGGTTCAATTCCGTGTAGATCGTGGATACCTGCCGCTGGCCGAACGCGTCGTAAAGGGTGTTGTCGATTGCCAGCGGTGAAATTCCGAGTCGCGACGCCGTGTCGCGGTCAATCACCAGGGTTGCTTGCAAGCCGCGCGTTTGTTGATCGCTGGCAATGTCGCGCAATTCGGGCATCTGTTCCATGGCCGATTCCACGCGAGGCGCCCAATCCAGCAGGTCATTCAGATTTTCACTGGAGAGCGTGTATTGATATTGCGAACCGCTCAAACGCCCGCCAACCGTGATGTCTTGATTCGCCTGCAGGTATAATGTGGCCCCGGGAACCACAGCGAGTTTGGGCCGGAGGCGGGCGATCACGTCATAGACGGAGACTTTCCGCTCCCCGATGGGTTTTAACTCAATTTCCAGGCGGCCGGTATTTTCCGATCCGCCCCCAGTATCCGCCGCCAAACTCCTCACCGCTGGGTCGCTCAGGACGATGTCGATAAATTGTTTTAGTTTGTCCTGCATCATGGGGAAGGACGTATCCTGGGCCCCCAGAATACTTCCTGTCATCAGACCCGTATCCTGCTGCGGAAAGAAACCCTTGGGAATGACAACATACAAATAAACGCTGAGGCAGATCGTCGCACCCGTAAGGGCAAGCATGAACGGCTGGTGGCGTAACACCCAGCGCAATCCGGCCGCGTACGTCTCCACACTCCATCGAAACACCCGCTCGATCAACAGAAACATTTTCCCGTGCTGTATTTCCTTTTCTGATCTCAGGAATCGAGCGCACATCATCGGCGTGGTGGTGAGCGACACGCAAAGAGAAACGACGATCGCCACGCTCAAGGTGACCGAAAATTCACGGAACAGCCTTCCAACGATTCCGCCCATCAGCAGGAGAGGAATGAATACGGCGATCAGCGAGGTGCTCATCGACAGGACGGTGAATCCGATTTCCCGGGAGCCCCGCATGGCGGCCTGCATTGGCGAATCCCCTTCTTCCAGATAGCGCGTGATGTTCTCGATCACCACAATCGCGTCGTCCACGACGAAGCCGGTGCAAATCGCCAGCGCCATGAGAGAAAGATTGTCCAGGTTGTAGTGCAACAGGTACATCACTCCAAATGTTCCGACGATGGACAACGGCACCGCGATGCTCGGAATAATCGTGGCCCAGGCATTGCGCAAAAAGAGAAAAATAACCATGACTACGAGGGCCACGGTCAATAACAGCGTGAATTCGATGTCCTTTACGGAAGCACGAATGGTAGTCGTGCGATTAAAATTGGTGCTCAACGTGACTGTCGGAGGGATGGAAGCGCGCAATTCCGGAAGTAATGCGTTGATGCGGTCCACCGTCTCGATAATGTTGGCGTCGGGTTGCCGGCCAATGCCCATCAGTACGGCCGTTTTCCCGTTCGAGTATCCCGAGTTGCGGAGATCCTCGATTCCGTCTGACACTTTCGCGATGTCTCTGATTCGGACCGGAGCCCCATTCCGATAGGCGACAATCAAAGGTGCATATTCGGCTGACCTAAGAAGTTGGTCGGTGTCATTCACGACCCAACGGATGGAATGATTCTCCAAAGCTCCCTTGGGAGTGTTGGCATTGGCTGCCGCAAGCGCGGCGTTCACTTCCTCCAATCCAATTCCATAGTGCGCCAGCGCGTTCGGATTTAGATCCAGGCGAACCGCAGGTTTCGCCCCACCGGAAATACGGACCAGCCCAACCCCATCGACCTGTGAAATCTTTTGCGCCAGAAAAGAATCGCATAAATCGTAAAGCTGGCCTCTTGGCACCGTGTCCGATGACACGGCCATATCTAAAATGTCCGTTTCGGCTGGATTAATCTTGCGGTATGTAGGCAGGCTTGGCAGTCCGACAGGCAATTGTCCCGCCGCGGCATTGATGGCCGCCTGCACGTCCCGTGAAGCAGCATTGATGTCTCGATCCAGGTCGAACTGAAGAACGATCCCGGTGGCAGCAAGCTGGCTGGAGGAAGTCATCTGCGTGATGCCGGCGACGCGCCCGAATTGGCGTTCCAGCGGCGTGGCCACCGAGGAGGCCATGGTTTCCGGACTCGCCCCCGGCAAATTTGCGCGAACATAAATCGTCGGGAAATCTACATGTGGCAATGCGGAAACGGGCAGAAAATAGAAGGCCACTCCGCCTGCAAGCAGAATTGCAACGCTCAGTAAGGAAGTGGCAACAGGCCGTCGTATGAAAGGCGCCGAGATATGCATCTTGGTTTCTTCAGCCCGTTTGTTGCGTCACGAAGTTTGTGCCTGGGTTCATCCTACCAGAACATCGCTGAAAGTAAGACTAATCGAACGGACTTAAGGTTTCCTGAATGAATTGGAAGGTCAGTTTCCGTGAGCGCGGCTTTGCTTCTGTCCGCCTAATCGAGCAGATACTGTTATCTTACTGCCGCCGTACCAAATCAAAAGTGCAATTTGCCGGGTATTCTCAATTTAATTTGCCGAAGCGTGCAAGCCAAATGCCTGACCGATCACGTCCGTATACTTGAGTCCACCGCCGGTATTGAACAATACAACGCGGTCCTTTGCCGTGAGGAACCCCGTGGCGAGCAAGTGATCGTACGCGGCGGTCGCGGTAGCTCCTTCGGGCGAAAGAAAAACGCCTTCGTGTTTTCCCCAGTCCTTGAGCGACGTCAGAATCTGCTCGTCGGAGAGAGCCAGGGCCACGCCGCCGGACTCCTTCAATATTTCCAGCATGATGGAATCCCCATAAGGTTTCGGCACGCGAAGCCCGGCCGCAAACGTAGCGGCATTTTCCCACATCTGGCTCACTTTTGCTCCCTGCTCAAAGGCGCGGACCACCGGCGCGCACCCGGAGGACTGTACTGCAATCATGCGCGGCCGTTTCCCGGGGCGCACCCAGCCGAGTTCTTCCAACTCCAGGAAAGCTTTCCACATTCCGATCAATCCCACTCCGCCGCCCGTGGGATAAAAAACCGCATCGGGATATTCCCAGCCAAGCTGCTCGACGAGTTCATAGCCCATGGTCTTCTTGCCTTCGACGCGGAAAGGCTCTTTGAGAGTGGAGATGTCGAACCAGCCTTCTTTCTCTTTGAGCTCCGCAACCATGCGCCCGCAGTCTGAGATGAGTCCATCGACGAGAGTTACCTTGGCTCCGTAGACCGTCGCCTCGACGAGGTTGGCAAGAGGCACGTCTTTCGGCATGAAAATATGCGCTTCGATACCAGCGGCGGCGGCATAAGCGGCGAGAGCGCCTGCGGCATTCCCTGCGGATGGCACGGCCAGCTTCTTCAGGCCGTAGTGGCGCGCCATGGTGACCGCAAGGGCGAGCCCGCGCGCCTTGAACGTGGAGGTCGGGTTGGCGCCCTCCTCCTTAAGGTAAACATTCGGGAAGCGGCGGCTTCGCAGCATCGGCGTCCAGCCTTCGCCGAGCGTGACCGGCTTGGCATCGGGCAGAACCGATTTGTAGCGCCACATTCCGGCCCAGGGCACTGAGGACGCATCCTGCGCGATCCTGTCGCGCGCCGCTAGGCCGCGCAGCGGGCTCAAATCGTACCGGACGTAAAGCGAACCTGAACAATCCGGGCACAGCGTCTGCGGCGTTTCGGCGGAAATAGATTTTCGGCAACGGGAGCATTCTAACTTCGCGATTTTTGGCATACGCGAAAGATATCAGAGTGCGCGAAGGACAGACAACCTTCAAAAAGGAATGACCGCCGGTAGAATCGGTGAGGTACTATCTGGGCTCGCGAGAAAGCCGGCTTGTAACGTCTTGGATGATTTCTGCCAAGACTGGAATGGTTCTGATGACGCCTGAACCCAACAAGAATTCCCGCAAGAAGGCGAAGCCCGGCGCATATTTCGGCATTCCGCTGGCGTTTTGCGTAGTCGCGCTTCTGGCTGGCGGCCTGCTCATCGGCGTCCTTTTTCGCGGGAATCGAGTGGCATCCGCGATCTATACGAGCGGCACCTATTTCCCCAAGTTGATTGTAACGTTTGCAACGCTCATTATATTTGCGCTCCTTTCCGGAGCCACGGCAAAGCTGGTGCTGTACAACAGACAGGGCGCCGGACGCCTGTTTGGGTCGGTCCTGGCGGCCTACGTTGTGCTGGGATTTGCTTCTCTGGTTTATGTCACGATCTGGATCCCGGTTCTCACCAATTTGCCGTTTGCCGCTCCAGGCGCGCCCATCCTGGGGGTGGGCCAGTGGTTTGAACAATTAGCAAAATCCCTCTCCACGCTGCTCACCGAGCAGCCTCTGGTCCAAGCCCTGGTCATCGCGGTATTAACCGGCTACGTGGCAGCCGTCATTCCGGGTCTGTGTTCCGTTGCGCGCGGCTTGATCATGTGCAGCCAGGCCGTGCTTTGGTCGTTTCAGAAACTTCTGTGGTATTACCCGCTGATGATCGGCTGCCTGGCGATCGGCATTCCCATGAAATTCGGTCTGCAGGGCATGTCCGCGTACGGCCGGACAACCCTCTGGGTGGGCCTGGTAACCGTGAGCTGGTCCATCATCCTCGCTACGATAGTCAAGCTGACGTCGAAGCGCTCCTGGAAGCAGCTCGTTTCGTACTACGCGGCGGTGTGGCCCACAGGATTCGGCACGGGGGGCTCCTACGAAACCCTGGCGATGAATCTCGTTTCGGCGGAATCCGATTTGGGCTTGCCTCGCGAAATGGCGGAAGTCTCGATTGTTTTCGGCACGGTGATGAACAAGAGTTGCGCGACCATTTCCGTCATGCTCGTTACCATTTCCGTGGCGCGTCTCCTCAATTTTCCCATCTCACTGGCGGAGATCGTGACGCTGGTTCCCCCGGTGCTCGTTCTGGGATTGGAATCGCCCGGCATCCCGGGGGGCGCCGCATTTTTTATGGCGCCGATTGTAGCTGTGCTGCTGCATGTGAAGGACATCGATGGATTCGTCGCGACGTTTGTGACCATGTATACGGGCCTGATTCCAATGTTCTCCACGGCCGGCAACACCACCAACAACGGCCTTGTCGGCGCATTGCTGAACGATCGTTTTTGCAATTATCCCAGGCCGGAAGACCCCGCGTTAGCCAAAATTCAGAACGCTCCCGCATCGTTTGCGGACCAAGGCAGCCCGTTAACCCTGTCCAAACTGGCCGGATGGATTCTGATGGTAATGGGCGCCTGGATGATTGTTTCGCCCCAGGCAGTGTTGGGGCTCGACCAACTGAAGTGGATGTACAAATACGCATTCCCAGGAGAAGTCCTGCTGGGCGCAATGCTGATGACCGGTTCGCTTCAACTTCTGACACCCAATGGCTTTGTCGATCAAATTAGCCCAGTTGTACAAAAACTTTCTCCAACACCAGAGTCTACGAGTACAAATACGCACTTGACCTAGGCGTAGGAGCAACGTACATGCCCGTTCCGTCCCGAAAAGCACGGGACGGAACGGCCTCTACAAAACCGTCCTGCCCAATTCGCGATGGTTTTGTAGAGGCCGCCCGTTTTTTGGGCGGGCAGCCGTTGATTTCACCGCAACGAGACTGAGCGACCACCCAACGGGCCTCATGATTGATTCCCGAAGACAGCACGCGTATCATGGAAGATTAATGCAGGTAAATAGATCAGGCCGCCCGGCACGCCTCTTCTCTTCTTGCAAGCGTATCCTGCTTGCCGCGCTCTTTGTGTCGCTGCTCGCGCCGGCGCTGTTTGCCGCCGATCCTGAAATATTTCCGCTCTCGCAAGTCCAGCCCGGAATGAAAGGCGAGGCGTACACGATTTTTGCCGGCGACCAGATCGAAAAGTTCGATTTGGTGGTGATCGGCGTGATGCCCAATTTTCTGGCGCCCAAGGAATCGATCATCCTCGTACAGCTGCTGGGCCCGAAAGTGGAACACACCGGCGTGGTCGCGGGAATGAGCGGCAGCCCGGTTTATATCGACGGGAAACTTGCCGGGGCGCTGTCCCTCAAGCTCGGCCAGTTCAGCAAGGAACCCCTGGCCGGAGTTACGCCGATTGAAAATATTTTGAGCCTGCCGAAGGGCCAGCCCGGGACGATTCACGCCGAGTCGGCGCCGGGAGCGGCCGCGCCTCCACAACAATTGGACGCGCGCTTCGAGATTCCCACGGATTGGGCGTCGCGGGCCGGCGTTTCCGGCGGAAGTTTTCTGACACCGATTGATTCCCCTCTGGTCTTTTCGGGCTTCAGCGCCGTGGCCATCCGGCAATTCGAGAAGGAATTTGCGGCCTACGGCATGGCGGCGACGCAGGGCGGCAGCATCGACGCACGTCCTGACGATGCAAACATTCGTCCTGGAGACATGGTCAGCGCTGTGCTCCTCGAAGGCGATTTGTCGCTGAACGCGTCGTGCACGGTCACGGCGATTGTGGACGGGCGCGTGTATGTGTGCGGGCACCCGCTGTTCGGATTCGGCTCCGTTCAGATGCCCATGGCGCGGGCCCGCGTTCTGACCACGCTCAGCTCCGATCTGGAATCGACTAAAATTGTGAACGTCGGCGGAACGATCGGATCGTTCAGCCAGGATCGCGTGACCGCTGTCGTGGGCAGTCTTGGCGCCGCCCCGAAATTAATCCCCATCGACATGACTGTGGCGACGCCGGACGGTGACAAGCACCTTTCGTTCGGCATGATGTCGAATCCGAAGCTTACGCCGATTCTGATGGGCATTGCGGCGTTGAACGGCCTGATCCAGAGCAGTGTGTACGGCGAAGGCAGCACGTTGCATTTGACCGGGGGAATCGACATCGCTGGCCACTCCAGCGTGACGCTGGACAATCTTTTCCCGCCGATTGATTCTTTCATTCCCGACGGCTTGCCAGTCTCGACCTCGGTGCAAAATATCTTCCAGAGGATTTTCTCGAACCAGTTTGAAACCGCGAACATCGAGCGCGTGACGCTCCGCATGGAGTCCATGCCGGACCGCCGCCAGGTGACGATCGAGGGCGCGTGGCTGGATAAATCCGAAGCCGAGCCGGGCGACACGGTCACCGTACGCGTGCAATTGCGCCCGTACCGTGGGTCTCCGGTGATTCGCGACGTGCGGATCGCCATTCCTCCGCAAGCGGTGCGCGGCACGAACATGCAAATTCTGGCCAGCGATTCGGCCACGTTGAACCGCATGAGCGTCGTTTCCGGATCGCAGGCGCGCCTGGACAGCCTGGAGCAGCTCATATCGGTTTTGAACCGGGAACGGAGAAACAACCGCCTGTACGTGACGCTGCTCGGTTCTTCGCCGACCATGGTGGTGCAGGACAAAGTAATGCCGAACGTCCCCGCGTCCCAGATCAACCTTCTCGACCAGCGCGGCGGCCCGGCGAGCTCTCTTGTCGTTCGGCAATCGGCGGCGGGAGAATGGTCGCTGCCGCTCGATCAGATCGTTCAGGGATCCACATCCATTACGATTCAAATCAAGTGACCGGCAGGCTGGCGCGCGTCGACGGGTCCTTCAGGAGTCTTATGCGCAATGTATTTTCAAACGCTCGCGATTCGCGCGGCGCAACAACCGCGGCCCTCGCCCGCCCGGGCGCATTGATTCTTCTCGCCGCAATCGTGTTCTCCATTGCGGTCCCTGCGCTTGCTGAACACACGCGCTGGTGGCGGCAAACCACGTTTGAAGAATTTGACAAAGGGACGGCGAAAGGCGTCGCGCTGCGCAGCGACGGCAAAATATTTCTTGCCCCGAAGTTCGCCGAATTCGCCGACGCCAACCTCGCCTATCTCCTCCAAATCCGTGCCGATGCAAAGGGAAATCTCTACGCGGCGGGCGGCTCGAACGCGAAAGTGCTGAAAATTAACGCCAGCGGCAAGTCGACCAGCGTATTTGAATCCTCCGAGCTGGCGGCTCAGGCGATCGCTCTCGATGCCGCCGGAAATTTGTTTGTGGGTACGTCCCCAGACGGAAAGGTCTATAAAGTGACGCCCGCCGGCCAATCCTCCGTCTTCTTCGATCCAAAGATGAAATACATCTGGGATCTGGCCGTGGACAAGGACGGAACCGTATACGTTGCGACAGGCGACACCGGAAAGATTTTTTCTGTCGCACCGGATGGCAAGGGGCAGGTTTTTTATTCCAGCGAAGAAACTCACATTCGATCGCTGGCGCTCGATTCGAGCGGAAACATCCTGGCAGGGACGGAGCCGAGCGGGAGAGTTCTGCGCATTCCCAAGGCCGCCAATAACCGCCACGCATTTGTCCTCTACGAAACCTCGAAAAAGGAAATCACGTCGCTGCTACTGGCTCCGAATGGAGAACTGTACGTCTCCGCGGTAGGCGAGAAGACCCCGCCAGCCCCCGGTCAACCGCGCCCCATAACGACGGACACAACCACGTCCTCTAATTTTGTGATTTCGCTTGGCCCGGCTGGAATCCCAGCCGGAGCACCTGCGCAGACACAGCCCAATCCCTTTACGCCGTTCTTCACCGTAAATTCGAGTTCCGTTTATCGAATTGCTCCGGATGGTTCTCCGGAGGAACTGTGGAGCGCGCGGGATGATGTTGTCTACTCGATGGGACTTCTCCCCGGCGGAAAGCTGCTCCTCGGAACGGGAAATGACGGCGCGGTTCTGGAGCTCGAAGGCAACCACATCTTCTCGAAGCTCGTGAAGGCGACCGCGCGCCAGGTCACGGCGATCGCCACCGCGCCCGGCGGAAAACTGTTTCTTGCCGCGGCCAATCCGGGAAAAATTTTCACGCTGGGACCGGAAAACGAATCCGAGGGCTCCTACGAATCGCAGCCGTTTGACGCTCACATTTTTTCGCGCTGGGGCCGCACGGTGTGGTGGGGAGAAAATATTGCCTCCGCGAATAGCGCGGGCGCGCAGCGCGTCGCGATCTATGCCCGCTCGGGAAATACTTCCGATCCGGACTCCAATTGGAGCGACTGGGCGGGCCCGTATACAAACCCCTCGGGCGACAAACTTGATTGCCCCGCCGCGCGCTTTGTGCAGTGGAAGGCCGTTCTGCGCGGCGGCGGCAGCAGCGGCAGCCCCGCGCCCGCGATCGATTGGTTCAGCATCGCCTACCTGCCCAAAAATATTCCTCCTGAGGTGACCGCGATCGCCTTGCAAGATCCTGGCGTGCGCGTCAGTGGAATTTCCCTGCCAACGGCGGGCACGGGCCTGCAGGCTCCCGCGCAGCTTCGCATGCCGCAACCGCCGCCATCGGCATCCTCAACCAACGCTGCGTTCACCATCACTTCCGTCTCGACGCTCGGGCCGCCGGCCGGCTCCGGGCATTTCGATTCTGTCCCGCAAGGCATGTCGCAAAAAGGGTACCAGTCTGTACTCTGGACCGCTGACGATGCGAACGACGACCAGTTGGAATTCGCCATTTATTTTCGCGGCGAAAACGAAACCTCATGGAAGCTGTTAAAAGACAAGCTGGACACGCGTTTCTATTCTTGGGACACGACCTCGATGCCCGACGGCGCTTACTACCTGAAGATCGTTGCCAGCGATGCTCCGTCAAATCCCGCCGGTGAAGAGCTGTCTTCCGAGCGCGAATCCGATCGTTTCGTCGTGGATAATACGCCTCCGTCGATCGCTCAGCTCGCGGCGGAGTCCGTAAACGCCGGCGTGCGTGTGCGATTCCAGGCCAGCGCTCCGGTGAGCTTCATCGCGCGCGCGCAGTACAGTCTGGATGCGGGAGATTGGACGTTGGTCTTCCCGTCGGGGGGTCTGAGCGACGGGCCCCGCGAGAATTACGATTTTCAACTGCCGAAGATTTCGCCGGGCGAGCACACGGTCACCGTTCGCGTCTACGACCAGTTTGAAAATGTATCGAGCGCCAAAACGACAGTCCGAATTTCCTCCAGCGGAAATTGAACGAAGTCTGGTGGCGCCGGCGTCCCGCCGGCGGTTTTTTCCCTGCATCAGCACGCTGCAAAATCGCCGGCGGGACGCCGGCGCCACGAAACCCATTTCCGCGAAAATGAACGTCGCCTTGTTTCGAGGATACTGTGTGTTGGAGGACGCGGCTTAACTCGCCCAGCGTTCCCGCACAGACGCCTTGGCCTCATACCGCTCGATGTGCAGCCTGATTCCCAACATGCCTCCCGGGGTGGAGCTCTGCCGGACGTGGACCACGCGCGCCACACACTTCACATCGCCCGTCGACTTCACGGCCAGCTCTTGCGGCATGCGGAGTGAAACTTCCACGGGCGTCCCGACTTTCAGCGGCACGTCGGTCATAAAATACATCCCGCGCTGCGACAGGTTTTCCGACTGCGCCGTTTGCTCGGTCGATCCCGGATTGTTGAGCGCCCGGAATCGCAACGGCACCCGGATATTCACGCGCGTATCGATACGTCGTTCACTTGAGCTCATCGTTTCCTCCCCGCTCGCTGGTTGGAGTGCGCGCGGTTATCAAAGTAGGAAGGGGGTGAAATCGATTCTACCGTGCGTTGAAATGGAAGCGAGGGAAATGCGCATCTTTCAATAGGCATGGACCACGCCGGGACAAGTTGTGCCATAATGCGCCTTTCTTAAGAGTTTTCTCATTGAGCGCACCCGACACTCCATCTTTCGCGGGCCCCGGCCTCCAGGCGATTCGAGAGGCGCACCGCCGCATCGCCCCTCATATCGAGGAAACGCAGGTGATGATTTCTTATCCCCTCGATGAGCTGGCGGGCGCGCTGCTGTATTTCAAATGCGAAAATTTGCAGCTCTCCGGTTCGTTCAAAATTCGCGGGGCGGCGAACGCGGTTTTTTCGTTGAGCGAAGCGGAAGCGGCGCGAGGCGTGGTGACGCACTCGTCGGGAAACCACGGCGCGGCGCTGGCTCTGGCAGCGCAAATGCGCGGCATCCGCGCCTGGGTGGTGATGCCCCGCAACGCTCCGCAAGTGAAAGTTCGCGCCGTGGAAGCCTACGGTGCCGACATTTCGTTTTGCGAGCCGACGCTCGCGGCGCGCGAAGCCGGCGCCGCGGAATTGCTGCGCTCCACGGGCGGAACGCTCATCCACCCATACGATGACGACCGCGTGATCGCGGGACAAGGCACAGCGGCGCTGGAACTCCTCGAGGAAATCCCGGACCTGGACATCATTTGCGCGCCGGTCTCAGGCGGGGGATTACTTTCCGGTACGGCCATCGCGGCGAAGTCCCTGCGCCCGGAAATCGTGGTGATCGGCTGCGAACCCGCCAACGCCGACGATGCGGCGCGTTCTATCGCCTCCGGCCAGCTCGAGCCCGGCTCGACCAAATTCACCATCGCCGACGGCCTGCGCGCAACTCTCTCTCCGCGCACCTTCGCGATTCTGCGCGAGCGCGTCGATCGCATTCTTCTTGTAACCGAAGAAGAAATCGTCGAAACCATGCACCTGATCACGGAGCATCTGCGCAGCACGGTCGAACCCTCGGGCGCGGTTGCCGCGTCCCCCGCCCTTCATCGCCAGATTGAAGGCGAAGACCTGCGAATCGGTATTATTCTCTCCGGCGGGAATTTGGATCCGGACGCAATTCCTCAGAAGTAGCTGGAAGTAGCTATACGTGAAAGCCCAGCGATTGAACTCCTAATTCACGGTCACTGGAATGATTGCCGTCTGTGCCGCCTGTGTCCCTCCGGGCGCCGGTGTTGCGACCACCGTGATCTTGTAACTGCCGGTGGTTGTGCCCGGGTTCCCGCCGCCGCCGCTGCTGCCACCGCCGCAACTCACGCCCGCCACAGCTACTACAACGAGCAAGACGGCCAGTGGAACGAATCCCCGGGGCCTCTTCTTCTGAGCTGCAAGGAGGAAAAAGAATCCAATCATCGAGACCGCCGCGGCCGCAAGCGGCCATGCGCGGCCAATTGGACCTGCGGGCCGGCGGAATGCGGCTCCCATCGCAGCCGTCGTCGCGATATTCAGCGTCACGTTGCCCGTGGTCACCGCGTTGCTGAAAGTCATCGTGTTATTTGACGAACTGAAATTTGAATTCGGGGTCGTGAAGGTAACGACCGGCAAGTCTGTCGCGCCCGCCGGCGAACCGGTCACGTTGGCGGTCAAAGTGGCCGTTCCGGTGAAACCGTTGACCACGTTCAGCGTGATAAGCTCCATCCCCGACATTCCCTGCGAAGCAATTGTGATCGGGCTTATGGACGCCGCTGTGAAATTGAAGCCGCTCACCGCTATAGCCAGGACAACCGAGGTGGCAGTGTCGCCCTGTGAATCGGTCACTTTCACAGCGAAACCGACGGGAATTGTGACGGCTGTGGCAATCGGAGTGCCGGAAATTACTCCTGCGCTGGATAGCGTCAAGCCAGCTGGGAGACTGCCTGAGGTAATCATCCAAGTATATGGCGTAACCCCGCCAGTCGCTGTCAATGTTGTCGAAGGATAGGCAACGCCTGCGTCAACAGGAGTTGTAATGGAACTGGTCGTAACCTGGAGCGGGGCGTTGATCGTGATTGTGAGCGCAGCCGTATTCGTATTACCCAACGAATCCTTCACTTGAACGGTGAAATGGAATGTTCCAGTCGCGGAAGGTGTGCCGCTGATCACGCCCGTGGATGGCAAGGGTACCAGACCTGTGGGCAGGCTCCCCGCAGTCACACTCCAGGTGTACGGTGTAGCGCCTCCTGATGCCGTCAACTGCGTTGAGGGATAGACTGCGTTGACTACTCCAGTCGGCAACGAGGATGTTGTTACCGTCGGTAAAGTGACAGTCACCGTTACCGAAGGCGAGACCCCGCTCGCCGCATAGTTGCTGTCGCCGAGGTATTGTGCTGTGATCGCGTTCTGCCCGCCTGCCAGCGCGGTGGTGAAAATAGAGGCGGTAGCTTGCGCTAATTGAGTGTTCGTATTCACCCCGCCAATGACTGCTGCCGGGGAACCAAATGTCGTCCCGTTAACGGAAAACTGGACCATCCCATTCGGTTCCTGTGATGCGTTGGCGATTGCATTGCTTTGTGTAGCAACAGTCGCTGTAATCGTGACATTCGTACTGGGCGGCACTGTCGTCTGACTCACAGAGACAGCGGTCGTCGTCAGCGCCTTCGTTACGTTAACAACGTCCGTGGCTGAAGTACTCCCGTTAAAGCTGTTGTCACCGGCATAAACCGCCTTTATGTTTTGCGTCCCGGCAAAGAGCTGGATCGGCTGATCTTCAAATTCACCGAGGCTATTCAGCGTGAAATTGCCATTCACTCCATCCAGCGGATTCCCGTTGTCGGTGAGAGTAATTGTTCCCGTGGGGCATGCAGGCCCACCGGCTCCATTGGGATTGCAAAGAACGGCTCCGGAGTTCGTGACCTGAACAGCCAATACGTACGGAGATCCGTAAACAACGGAAATCGCGTTGTTGCTTGTAGAAGTTACGATTCCCAGGGTGGTCAGGCTGGACTCGGGATTTACGATCACGCTCACTGGGGTGGAATCGCTCGCTAGAAACATCCCATCACCCGCATAGTGCGCGGTCACGCTGTAGCTTCCTCCGGGGACTGGCGAACCGGGCAGAAACGTCGTCGTGGAACCTGGCGGCGTTGAACCATTCGTCAAAGTGAATTTGCCGGCTCCCTGCCCGGTCGTTGATCCAGCGATGAGCGAAACATCCCCGGTCGGAGTTCCCGTCGCCGGCGCCTTCGCTGCAACCGTGACGCTGAAAGGAACTGGCTGCCCGTGTGTAAAAGCAGTCGAATTATTCAAGGTGAGCGTCGTGGTGCTTCCTTTCACGATGGCGCTGTTCCACTGCTGGAGAAGGTTAGTGACGTTAACCGATCCGAGACCTGTTGTCTCATCGTATCCCGTGCCCGCGGTGAAGCCTGTTTCTCCCGGAATGTTCGTGTTCCCCAACGTCGTGTCGTTGAAAATGCATGTGCTGATAGGTGGAGTAGTGGTGTTTGATCCGTTGCAAGAAGTCAGCAATGCCGCTTGGCTTGCGGCTAGCTTATAAAGCACATAGTTGGCTTGCCCCTGCCGCTCGCCGGTCTTCTGGACGACCAAGGCCATGATGCCGCCAAATGCCTGAACGGACGCGGATGTGCCACCAAATCCCGCAAAGCAACAACCCGTTGTCTGACACGAACCATCGATGCAAACAAGATATGCGTCGTGACCGGCCGCAGTTACGGCTACGTCGGGAACGAACCTTGAATTTGTGGCTGAAATCCCCGCAACACCCGCTTGCCACGATGGCTTGGGGAAAATTGTGCTCTGACCGCCCCCGCTGGACCAAAGTCCGATGTTCAGCTGCCCGCAATTGGACGTACAACTCTCGTTCCAGACATTTTCTGGGATATAGGAAACTGCCGATTCAACACCCGATCCGTTCGTTGCGTGCCAGTACTTGCTGGGATTCGCGGTGTCGTTAAATTCCGTCCCGCCGACCGCGATGGTAAACGGCGTCGATGCCAGGACGTTGACGGAGGCCGGCGAATCGGAGGCCGGAATCATGGTCTGGTCGTCGCAACTATCCGGACCGCCATCTCCCGACGCAACCAGGTAGGTGATCCCCTGGGCAGCCGCTTGCTCGGCCACGAATTCGATTGCCGACGCCTCATTCGATGAGACGTTTGCCTCGCAGCCGATAAAGCTCTCCGTCATCACATCGGCCAGGTTATTGTCGATAATGTAGAACTCGGAAAGAAATATCCCGTCCGCCGCGTTGGTGTCCTCGGAAACGACTAGCTTTACGGTGGCGTTCGGCGCCACTGCGCCCGACCAGGTTGCGTCCAGGACTGCTTCCCCTTCTTCGTCCGGACTCACGACGCCGGGATCGGGGCCATTCAAAACGATTTGGGGATCATTTGACGGCAAACTGAAGATGCTGCGAAACGTGCCGATATCATTCACACTGCTGATGTTCGTCCGCGCGATCACGCCAATTGTGACTCCCGTGCCGGGCATTCCAGAGCCAGCCACATTGTAGATGACCCCGAAATCCGCCGGCCCCAACCCATGCGAACCATCCGAGAAGGTGACCGCGGGGCTTGCGCCCGGGCTGGCGGTTCGCGAGGCCATCTGGCTGGATCGCACGGATAGATGCTTCATACGGAAGTCATGCAGGGACACGATTCCCGAGATGACAGGCGCAAGTGCCGCGGGAATCTGAGGGTCGCTGGCGTTTGCCCAGTGCGATTCCCCATTCACGACGTACCGGTGGATGGAAGTATGCAGAGCCGTTTCTACTTGCGCCGCTGTCCCCGAAAACTCAATCAACGTGCGTCCCCTCGAGACGTTGATGGATTGAAATCCAAAGGACGCAAGCCAGGAGGTAACGGCCTGAATGTCCGCGTCGGCGGGTCCAAATTGCTGCCCGAACTGATCGGGGGTAAGCCACTTGTGGTAGCTCGGGGAGGACTTGATTTGCTGTAGTTCGAGCAAATCCTGCAAACCGGCCTCTTGATCGGGACTGCGCTTCAGGACGAGTTGAATGCGATCCATCGGCAAATTCGGCGGCGCGGCGCCTTGATCGTACTGGGCGCGCGCGAGCGGGTGAGTGCTTCCCGAAAGAGTGGCTAGTTGAGCCGTGTCGACTCGATCCGTAACCCGCTGGCGGACAGCATTACCTTGCGCGGAGGCGGCTAACGGTGCGACGAGCACGAGGGCGCCAGCCAGCATTGCGGTCCGGCGCAAGTGCGCAAGAATGGCGCGAAGATTGCGGACCGCTCGCGGAAAGATCTTCTTATCGCGTGCGCGCTCATGGATATAGGCACAGCCAGGGAATGGGCAATTCACGGTTCCTCTCAGGCCAAGCTTAGGAAGAAGACAAACGTATAGCTGACAGGTCCCATATCAAAAAAACTGTTTAGGTCATTAAGACACTAAGAGGCGATACACGCCCCGTTTCAATCCCGTTGGATGCTGGATTTGGTTCCGGGTTTTCCCGTAAATTTACCGGCGTGTGTTTCCCGAACCCTCGCAGTCAAAGGCTATCCCTGTCCACTGAGGATTACCACATGACAAAACCCTGGAGGTGCGCCTTTTATTAACATTCTGACGATGAAAACCCTGGATTACGGGCAGGATTGGCAAAGGGTTGACGGTTCGCAGTGCCACCCGCATGATCTCCATACGAATGATGGGCGCACCGTCCTCGCGCGTCGCTATGAATTCGGAGCAACTTGCCGTTACGAGATCTTAGGAAGCGTGTGAGAGCACGGCCTGGCGTAAGCCGCCGCGATCAGTTTTCAGGCGCTTTCCAATTCGCTGGAGGGAATGAGATCTGCCAGAAGTTGGGGGATGGCGAGGTGAACTCCACTGGAATCAGAAAGCCCTCGGAACTATCGCGAGGAGCGCGTGTCACGCGGGAGGCGACCTTTTCATCCGTACGGCCGTTCACCACTTCCAGCGTCGTATCCGCCTCGAGCGAGCGCGGGCACACCACCATCGCGCCATGAATGTTCACGGCGACCGTGTGGGCGGCAATCTTCACGGGCTGTCCGTTTTCGGTTACCAGCAGCGTAACCGGCACGCGAATAATGACGCGCTGGCTGCGGCGGCGCTCTTCGCCCGGCATCAAGATGGTCCCTCGATTCAGTTGTTCTTTCACAATGGTCACAGGTCGAGCCCCCAAAATCCCATTTGCGGATTGATCAGCTCAATTCCCAATTCCCAGCCTTCGGCGCGCTCCAGGCCCCGCCAAACGATCACCCCTGAATTCGTTTGTTTGCTCACCATATTCGTCAACTGGATTGTCTGTTTGACTTCCAAATTCGTAGGGAGGACCACCATACAGCCATAAGGGCCCACCACGCGCGTTTGCGCTTCTTTCCGAAGCACTTCCCCGCCTGCATGCCACTCCACAGCTATAGGAACACGCGAATTCACCCGCACGCCCCGGCGCTTTTCACGGCCGGTCAGTGGAGAGATCTTTGCATCAGCAACCGGGTGGATGGACCTGCCCGGAATACTTGGGGCGCGCTTGGCCCGAAAGTCAGTCATTCCAGGACCCCTCAGTGGACCGCGGGAAATGCCGCATCGCTCTTTCGAGGAGGGCATCGCTACCTCCAGGAATGGTAGGGGACTGGTCCGCATGGGTCAATGGTACGCAGGGACAGGTTGAAATTTAGGTTGGTACAGGTGATTCAAATTGCGATTCGAAATACTGGCGATATTTTGGAATACTGGTCCGATATGAGAGCACTTATCTTTGGAGCGACAGGCATGGTCGGCCAAGGCGTCCTTCGGGAATGCCTGCTCGACCCGGGCATTGAGGCGGTCCAAACCGTGGGACGGTCGGCTACCGGAGTGCAGCATCCGAAGCTGCATGAAATTGTTCAGCCTGATCTGTTTCACTATTCAAGCATCGAACAGGGATTGCAAGGCTTCGATGCCTGCTTTTTCTGTCTGGGCGTTTCATCTGCCGGGATGTCCGAACAGCAATATGAAAACTTGACGTACACTCTCACAATTGCAGCTGCGGAAACACTATCGCGGCTGAATCCTGCGATGACTTTTGTTTACGTCTCCGGGCCAGGAACGGACAGCTCCGAGAAGGGCCGAGTCATGTGGGCGCGAGTCAAAGGCAAGACGGAAAACGCCATCCTGCGCCTGCCGTTTAAAGCAGCCTACATGTTTCGACCGGGTGTGATTCAGCCGATACACGGGGCGCGCTCCAAGACAGCTGCATATCGAATCGGCTATGCGCTCGCCAAACCCGTACTTCCGTTGCTCCATCACCTCTTTCCACGGTATATCCTGACGACCGAAGAAATCGGGCGGGCGATGATCCAGGTGGCAAAGCGAGGCGCTCCGAAGAAAATTTTGGAGAGTTGGGATATTCGGGATTGCGCGACGGCTTCATCGGCCCTCCCCGGCGTCGCGAGCACCTAGGCCTCCGTGAAGACCGATCCGCGTGGACATACCCGAATGTCCCCTATAATACAAGCCCATGCCAAATCGCTCGAACAACGACTACACCCGGCCCGATTTCGGATCCATGGCTCTACTTACGATCGACATGCAAAACGATTTTCTTGATGGCCAGCCGTTCGAGATTCCGGGGACTTCCGAGATACTTCCTAAAATGCGGAGGCTCGTCGAGACATTCCGTCGCGCCCAGCGGCCCGTCATCCACATGGTGCGGCTTTACAAGCGCGACGGCAGCAACGCCGATCTGTGCCGGCGTTCCGCGGTCGAGCAAGGCGCGTCGCTCGTCTGCTCGGGAACCTCGGGCGCGGAGCTCGCGCCGCCGCTGTTGCCCTCGCAGGAATCGAAACTCGATGCCGAACTGCTCCTCTCGGGCGCGGCACAGCCTCTTGGGCAAAATGAATGGGCGATCTACAAACCCCGATGGGGCGCGTTCTTTGGAACGTCCCTCGAACGACACCTGCGGAATCTAGGCATCACTTCCCTTGCATTTGCGGGATGTAACTTCCCAAACTGCCCGCGCACTTCGATTTACGAAGCAAGCGAGCGCGATTTCCGGATCGCTCTCGTCGAGGACGCAATTTCCGGCCTCTACGATCGCGGCCGGGATGAGATGACCAACATCGGCGTCGTGCTGATGAGCTCCGAGCAATTAGCGCATCTGGTCATGAGAGACTAACTTCAACCTGCAAGATTGGAAATTCAATCGCCGCCTTCTGGAACGCCGGCGAAAGCCCATGCCGCAGGGTGTGTGTTATCCTTCGAAACTTCGGAGGGGCGATGAAACTGGACCTGCTGGCGATTGCGGCGCATCCGGACGACGTGGAGCTGACTTGCGGCGGCACCCTATTGAAAGCCGCCGAGCAGGGCTACAAAACCGGCATCCTGGATTTGACCGCCGGCGAAATGGGAACGCGGGGCACGCCGGAAACACGTTTGAAGGAATCCGCCAAGGCTGCTCGAATTCTGCGCGTGGCGCACCGCGAAAACTTGCGGCTGCCGGACGCCCATCTCGAAGTCACCAAGGAAACGAAGCTGGCTGTCGCGAGGCGGATTCGCGCGCTCAAGCCTCACACCGTGATTCTCCCCTATTGGGACGGGCGGCACCCCGACCATTACACCGCTGCAAGGCTGGGTTACGAAGGCTGCTTCCTCGCGGGACTGAAGCAATTGCCGATCGAAGGTGAAGCCTTTCGCCCATTCAAGATCCTGTATTCGACGGTCTATTACCGCGAAGTCCGGCCCACGTTTGTGGTGGACATTTCGCGCTATTTCGACCGGCGGTACCGGGCCATCCTAGCCTACCACTCGCAGTTCAGCCCCAAGACGAAAGACAAGAAGTCAAAGGTGGATATCCCCCTGGACCGGCTGCACCACGAGGTTAATCTGATCGCCCGGTATTACGGGCACTTGGCTGGGGTGGAATATGCCGAGCCGTTTCTGGTGAAGGAAGTGATGCAGGTGGAGGACGTGGTCAAGCTGCCGGTGCGCTCGGTTTAGGGCGTGCCACGCCGCTAGTTCCCCTCGTTTTCCTGTGCCATGGAGTAGCCGGGCAAGGTCTGGCCTTCGCCGCGCCTTTCGACTCGAACCCGAACCATCGACTCGGTGGCCGCTCCGGTGGGCCGAAGCACGGCAATGGTGGACAGCGCTTCATTGTAGATCTTGGTTACAAGGAATGTTTCCTCGGTTCCGACCTTCTTCCAGACCTGTCCAATCCGGATGTGCTGGGCCACGATGGGCATACCTTGAGGGTAGTGAGAAGTCCGGCGAGTGTCAATTGCTTGCCGTGCGCCGTTTTCCAGGCCAGCCTGGAAAACCTATTTGTGCTCATCTACATCTCATCGCAAAGAGAATATGCTTACTTGGTCCGGGTGTATTGTATACTGTACTGGCGGGAGCCTTCAGGAGGAGCCATGAGACGCCTCTGCATCGGAATCTTCGGGATCGGTTTTGTAATGCTATTGGCCGCGCCGGCAGGGTTCACTGCTCAACAGCAGTGGCAGACCCAGCAGCAGCCAGCGACGACAAGCTCAAGCCAGCAATCCCAAGCGCAGGACCAGCAGCAGCCAGCCGCCACAGACGCGAGCCAGCAACCCCAAACGCAGGACCAAACGGCTACCTCCGACGAAGACGAGACCGTGAAGGGCGTAAAGCCCGGCTCCGAAAAGGACGTCAATTCCGTCGGGAATCGTGGCGTCGGCAAGGGCATAAACTTGTATTCCCTGCAGCGCGAGATCGCCATGGGGAAACAGGCGGCCATGGAAGTCGAAAAGACCGCCAAAATGATCAATGATCCCGTGGTCACGGAATACGTGAATCGCGTCGGGCAAAACCTGGTGCGGAATTCCGACGCCAAGGTGCCGTTCACGATCAAGGTGATCGACTCGGATGAAATTAATGCGTTTGCGCTTCCCGGCGGCTTTTTCTATGTGAATAGCGGTCTAATCCTGCGCGCCGATGAAGAAGCCGAACTTGCGGGTGTGATGGGACACGAAATCGCGCATGTGGCCGCGCGCCATGGAACCAAGACGGCGACCAAGGGCGAGTTAATGCAGCTGGCCACGATTCCGATCATGATCCTCGTTCCGTATGGAGCGGCCGGATATGGTATTTACGAGGGATTGAACCTGGCCATTCCCATGAGCTACCTGAAATTCACGCGCGACGCCGAGAAGGAAGCGGACTATCTCGGCCTCCAGTACATGTACAAAGCCGGGTACGATCCGAACGCCTTCGTGAGCTTCTTTGAGAAAATCGAAGCGGAGGAACGCCGCCACCCCGGAAGCATCCCCAAAATTTTCTCCACGCATCCGCCCACTCCGGATCGCGTGCAAAAAGCGCAGGAGGAAATCGCAACGATTCTCCCGGCGCGCGATGAATACATCGTGACGACTTCGGAGTTCGATCTGGTCAAGGCGCGGCTGCGCAGGATCGAAAACAGGAACAAGCTGGACGAAAAGAAATCCGCCGGCGATAAGCCCACATTGCGAACGCGCACCGAGCAGCCTCCGCCAAGTACGACCGGCTCTCAGCAGCCGCAAGCCGGCGGCGGTTCCGGCTCCGGCGATGATTCCGATCCGGACCGGCCTGTGCTGAAGAAACGCACCGACGACGGAACGAATCCAAATTGAATTTTGGTGTTAAGTAGCACAGGCTTCAGCCTGTGGGTTTTGATCTTGTGCGAGCTAAACCCCACAGGCTGAAGCCTGTGCTACTTTCAAGCGCTACGACGAACTCGGCTGGTGGACGATTCCCATGCGGCGCATCTCTTCCGCGTAATACTTGCGGTAGAGCAGGTCCCACTCCTCGCTTCCTTCCAATATTTCTTTTTTCTGCGAGCTGATTTTTTTCCGGACTTCGGCGTCCAACGCTTCTTCTTCCTTCAGCAGGTCCTGCAGGATCGTCAGGACCTTCTGGCGGATGGTATCCCGGTCCTCGACGAATTCGACATCGTCGCTGGCAACTAGAAGATCGGTGATCACGTGGGAAAGGCGAATGGACTTTTCGCGGGTGAGTCGCATCAGTGGGTTATCGAACTTCCCTTTCGTTGTGCTTCAACGCAGGATCAGCTTTCTTTGTCGCGCGAGTTCGCCTTTCACTTTCTTGTACATCTCCTGGTACTGAACGCCCGTCCGGCGCATCTCGTCGGCATGTTTTGTGAGAATTTCGCGAACTTCTTCGTTCAGGCGGTCTTCGACGCTGATCTCGTCCTGCATCGCGGCACGCACGCGCTGCGCAAGGGTTGGCGCTGACGGCGCTTCAATCATTTTGGAGGCGAGCAGGCGCTTCACCACTTCGCCGGCCATGTATCCAACGTAATCGCGCGAGAGAAGCATCGTCAAAGTCCCCTGAAGAATTCGGCAAAGCAGTTTACTGTCCCGCGCGAAGAAGTGTCAAGGAAGGTTCGCAGGGCGCGGCGAGATTCCGCAGAGGTGATCTCCGGCTGTCGAGGCTTCGACGCAAACCCTTTATGCCCAGCAGCTTGCCCGTACTGTCGGGGATCGGCTCGGGCTATCCTCAGTGGAGGAGTTGGACTATATTGGATTCCCGAATGCTCACCCGAATAATTCCTTCAACCGGCGAATCGCTGCCCGTCATCGGCATAGGTACTTACAAAGGGTTCAACGTCGGCTCCAGCAGCAAAGAGCGTGCCGCGCTCGGCGGTGTTCTGCGCAACCTGTTTTCGCTCGGCGGTTCGGTCCTCGATAGTTCCCCGATGTACGGCCGCGCCGAAGGAGTTGCCGGCGATTTGCTGGCCGAGCAACACGCGCGCGAAAAGGCATTTGCCGCCACAAAGGTGTGGACCCAAGGGCGCGCCGCCGGCATCGACCAGATGAATCATTCGATGAAATTATTGCGATGCGAGCGCATCGATCTCATGCAGATTCACAATCTGGTCGATTGGCGCACGCATCTCGCGACGCTGCGCGCGTGGAAACAAGAAGGCCGCATTCGATATCTCGGCATCACGCACTATTCTTCGAGCGCATACGGCGAAATGGAAAAAATCATGCGCACCGAGACGCTCGACTTCGTGCAGCTCAACTACTCGCTCGATGAGCGCGGAGCAGAGCGGCGTCTCTTGCCTCTCGCGGCGGAACGTGGAATGGCGGTTCTGGTGAATCTCCCTTTTGGACAGGGACGTTTGTTCAGGACCTTGCGCGGGAAACCCGTTCCTCCGTGGATGCAGGAAACCGGTTGCGATACATGGTCCCAAGTCTTGCTGAAGTTCGTGCTCGCTCACCAGGCCGTGACTTGCGTCATCCCTGGTACCGGAAATCCGGACCATATGGCGGAAAATTGTCATGCGGGGTTTGGCGCGATGCTGGAGGAACCCCTCGCCAAAAAATTGATCGCGTTCTTCAAGTAGGACAGGCTTCAGCCTGTCGGTTTTTGTAGCACAGCCACTCTTGGCTGTGTGGTTTTTGGAGCACTTGACAAAGGCGCACAGCCAAGAGTGGCTGTGCTACTTTTTACGCCGGAATCTTCAGCAGCTTGCTCATGGTACCGCCGAGGATCGCTATCCGATCGGCGTCGCTCAGGCCCGGCTGCGACATCACGTCATCCACCGGAGTGAATGCCCACGGAAAAGGATAGTCCGTCCCCAAACCGATTTGTCCGGCGCCCACCACGGCAATCAAGTGCCGCAAGGCTTCCTGATTGAAAACAATCGTATCGACGTAAATCTTTTTCAGATATTCCGAAGGCTGCTTCTGAATTGTTTTTGTGCATTGCTTCGGGAACACGCGGCATCCTGCATCGATCCGGCCGTCATAACTGGGAAGGAAGCCCCCGCCATGCGCCGCGCAGATTTTCAAATTCGGGAATTTGTCGAGCGTTCCTTCCATGATCAAGTGGGATAGACAAATCGTGGTCTCCAGCGGATTCCCAATGACGTTGCTCAGGACCCCGTTCCCTTGCACTCGATTCTTGATGCCCGTTGCGTTCTGGCTGTCTTGCGGATGCACAAAGATCAGCGCCTGCAACTCCTCGGCCTTGGCCCAGAAGGGATCGAACTCCGGCGACGACAGTTCCTTGCCCTCGCAGCTTCCCCCAATCGCCACACCGCGCAATCCGTGTTTCTTCATGCCGACTTCGAGTTGCTCGGCGGCCAGCTCGGGAAATTGCAGCGCCACCGATGCGAACGCGACGAAGCGGTCCGGGTGGGCCGCGCACATCTCCGCGAGCTTTTGATTTTGCAGGTCGATCAGCTTGCTCGCCAGATCCTGATCAGCCGAATACCAGAACGCGTTAATGCTGACCGCCTGGACGTCGATGCCCATTTCGTCCATTTGCTGAATCCGTGCGGGAGTCAGTCCGGCGTCATCGTAGCCGCCGAGCGCGATTCCGGCGCCGAGACGCCTCTCAATTTTCGTGCCCTTGAGCAGTTCGGTGGCTTCCGGCACGCTCACATGGCAGTGAACGTCCACGGTTTTCACGCGGCGCTTCCCTACCATGACCGGCTTGTGCTTTGCGCCGCTGGCGGATAGCGCGGAGCGTCCCGCCGCCATCGCAGCGCAGACATCGCAACCGACAAAAACAACGCCTGCGGAGGCGCCCACAACGCTCTTTATGAAATCCCGGCGATTCGGCATTTTTTCCCTCTCCTTTGCGGGCTCTTGACTGGCGGAAGTCTATCGGCAGACACACCGCATGTCGATAACAAATTCGCGGGTTTCCCCGCGCCACCATCTTTGTCCGTTTAACTGGAACGTTGACGCATTCGCGATTAAACTGTTTGACGCTAAGCGTACGCTATAGATTTTCAATACTGGAATTGGAGGCGCCATCATGGGATTGCCGACACGTCCGCTGGGTTCGAGCGGATTTCATATCACAACAGTGGGATTCGGTTCGTGGGCCATTGGCGGAGGTGGATGGGCCTTCGGATGGGGTCCGCAGGACGACGCCGAATCCGTCGCGACGATGCGGCATGCCCTGGAATTGGGCATCAATTGGATCGATACGGCCGCCGTATACGGATTAGGGCATTCGGAGGAAGTCGTCGGAAAGCTGTTGCGCGAGTTGCCCGCGTCGGAGCGCCCTCTCATTTTCACAAAGTGCGGCCTCACCTGGGACGCTAACAATCCCATGCAAGCGGCGAAGCGCATCCTTAAACCGGAAACCATCCGGCGCGAATGCGAAGATTCGCTTCGGCGGCTCGGCGTCGAGCGCATCGATCTGTACCAATTTCACTGGCCGGACGAGACCGGAACGCCCGTCGAAGATTCCTGGGGCACCATGGTGAAATTGATTGAGGAAGGAAAGATTCGCGCTGCAGGTGTGTCGAATTTCAATGTGGATCTGCTGGAGCGATGCGAGGCGATTCGCCATGTCGATTCGCTGCAGCCAATCTTCTCTTTGATCAGCCGCAAAACCGCCGACAAATTGCTTCCCTGGTGCAAGAACCAAGACACCGGCGTGATTTGTTACAGCCCGATGCAGTCCGGAATTTTGACGGACGGATTTACCACCGAGCGCGTCGCGAAAATGGCGAGCGACGACTGGCGGCGGCGTGGCCCCGAGTTTCAGGAACCCGCGCTCAGCCGCAATCTGGCGTTGCGCGATGCGCTGCGGCCCATCGCCGCGCGCCACGGAGCCTCGGTCTCCTCGGTCGCGGTTGCCTGGACGCTTTCGTGGCCCGGCCTGAGCGGCGCGATCGTTGGAGCGCGCACCCCCGCGCAAGTCGACGGATGGATTCAAGCCGCAACTCTGCAACTGACTCATGAGGATCTCAAGGAAATCGCCGGCGCAATCGCAAAAACGCAAGCCGGCGCCGGTCCATCGCAACCGGCGAAGACCGTCGCCTCAAGTGGAGGGAGCGCCTCCTAGTTTCCCGGCAAATGTAGCGCCCGCCTTCAGGCGGGCATCTTCGGGGGGACAATCGGATGCCCGTCCGCCGCCGCGGACGGGCGCTACATAAACCAACGCCGAGCCCAGAATGTCGACGGGCAGTCTTCGCTGCCAGAACATCTTTTGAAAGAGTTCAATTTCTTGATTTTTTCACCGAGGGACGATGAAGCCAGAAGCGAACTATGCGTCGATGCTTGAAGTAGCGCTATCGGAGGCCCAGCAAGGATTGGCCGAAGGCGGCATCCCGGTTGGCGCAGCCATCTTCGATCAAAGCGGCCACCTCATCGGCAAGGGCCACAACCGCCGCGTGCAAAACGGCGACCCATCCATACACGGCGAAACAGACGCGTTCCGAAACGCGGGCCGCCAGCGCAGCTATCGCGACCTGATCATGGTGACGACGCTCGCGCCCTGCTGGTATTGCAGCGGCCTCGTCCGGCAATTCGGATTCGGCACGCTCGTTGTGGGCGACAGCAGAAATTTTCAGGGCGGCGTCGAATGGCTGCGATCACTCGGCGTGAATGTCGTCGATCTGAATTCGCCGGAATGCGTCTCGATGATGGCGGAATACATTCGCAAGAATCCTGAAATTTGGCACGAAGATATCGGAGAAGTGTGAGGCCGCTGGGAATCTCATCCCAACGGTTCAGTGGCGCGAGCTTCAGCCTGTGGGGTTTGGTTCCTGCAGGAAGGAAAATCCGCAGGCTGAAGCCCGCGCCACTAGGAACCCGCGCCAGAATACCTGCACATGAAAATCGGGGTTTCATCCGTTCCTGCCTGCAATTACCGCGCAACAGCAAAGCGGCGGCATCCCGATGGGGTGCCGCCGCCCTGAATTTGTAACTCTGCTTCTAGCCTTAGAACGAAAGACTCAGCGACATCTGAATCTGCCGCGGCGCGCCGATGGTCTTCGTAACTTGGCCGAGGCCGCCCGGAGCATTGAAGAAAGAACCTGAGCAGCCAGAGGTGCTGATCGTTGGAGATGGGCAGGTACCCGTAATTGGAAACGCGCTGAAGGCGAGGTTTTGGGTGACGTTGTCGATGGGAATGTCGAAACTGGGTGTGTTCGTCAAATTGTAAACGTCGAAAGTATATTTCAACGTGAATCGCTCGGTGATCGCGGTGTTCTTAAAAAGTGATAGGTCCGCGCGCCTCTGCCACGATTGCCGGAAAATGTTTCGCTGGCCGGAAGTGAAACCGGTTTCAAACGTATCGCTAAGACATCCAGATGGTGAAGAAGAAGTACATAGTGGAATTGCGCCATTCATCGATCCAGCGCTCAGAATGGGCAACGTGAAGCACGCCGGGTTCAGCGCAGGCAAACCCGGAGTGGCGCCGTTCGCACCTGTGACTGCACTCTGCGGCGTGCAGGGTTTAGCGCAAGCGCCAGCACTTACGGCTGCCGCATTGCAAAGAGGATCGATAGGATTCGTGATTCCGTCGTAGATGCTGTAGAACGCGCTACCGACGGCTCCGGAATAGTCAATCACGCTAAAGGGCTGCCCGCTCTGTATGGTTACGACCCCCTGGATGCCCCAACCATTCGCCACCTTACCTTCCCAGGAATTGCCCATGGACAACTTCGGCAGCTCATAGTGATAGTCGATGTTGAATACATGTGTGCGATCAAAGTCCGAGGGGCCATAGCCGTCACGCAGATTGAGCGGATTGTTGCCATTGTAGAACAGTCCCAACGCGCTCTGTTCGTCAAAGGAGCGCGAGTACGTATAGGAAACTCCAAGTTGAAGCCCGTGACTCAGCCTCTTCTCGAGGTGCGCCTGCAAAGCGTTGTAAGACGAGATGCCTGCGGCCGTGTAAAGTTCCGATTCCGCTCCGTACCCGATGTACGGGACGCGGAGGTCCACGTTACCGCCCTCAGGATTCGTGAGGTATGGCTGTCCATTCGGAAGATTACCGGGGCACAAGTTTGCAAACGTGGCGCAACCAGTCGCCGACCCCTGCACAGTCATTCCGTACGTGTAGGATTGAGCAAGCGGCGAACCGCTTGGGTTGGCGCAAACTGGAGCAGGCCCGCAGAGTGGGTTCGTAGGGGAGGCAATCCGCGCCTGGTTAAACGGCAGGGGAATGATCTCATGCCGACCGAGCGCATTCACATACCCAATATCCACCGCCAAATCATTGCGCGGCTGCCACTGGATGTCCAGCGTGCTGTTCATCGTGTAGGGGAGCTTATTTCCCCTTGCGTAGGCCCCCAAGTAAAACGGTGTCGGATTACTTGTGTTTGCATTATTACAGACTGGCCCCGAAAACCCCGTGGGGTCAAAGTTCGCAAAGGTGCAAGCATTCGGAAGTACTACCCCACTCGCGCTCCCAGCAGGTTGTATGACCTGAGAAGCCGTGCCGAATGGGTTTTCCAAAGTGGGAACGCAATTGGCCGTCACTCCGCAGGACTGCGTCGCAACGAATGGCTGCTGTTGATTTACCCCGAAAGGCCCGCCGCCTGTGATGTTCTGAGAAAGGCCCGGCGACAAGTACGCGAAGAGTTCACCGCGATCGTAATACATTCCCCAACCCGCGCGGACGACAAACTTGCTGTTGAACATTTTAGGATTCCAAGCAAGGCCAAGACGTGGCGCAAAACCCCATTGGCGGCCAGTCAAGGTTGTATTACTCACACCGGGCGTTCCGGCCTTAGGGTTATTCCCGGCGACGATAAGACCGTTCGAGGTAACCGTGTCCGTGGTCGGGTCATACGAGTATTTCGACGGATCGAAATTAAACAGGTTGCCATTCTTTTCCGTCAAGCCGCCATCCCAATCGAACCGCAGTCCCGCAGTGATGGACAGGTTGCTCTTCCATTGGAACTTGTCCTGAATATAGTCGCCGTTCTCCTTGGCCCGCCAGTATCGATTGGCATTCCCAACAAGCAATGCGGTGATGTTGTACGAATTGTTCGGCGTAAGGTTTCCGACCAGGAAATTCGTTAGATCCGCCGATGCGATCATCCCAAGTTGGTCTCGTTCGTCCTTGGTGTTGAGCTGCGTATACGCGTAGCTGCCACCGAACATGATTGTGTGCCTGCCTAGTGTCCAGATAGCGTTGGCGGAGGGATTAAAGCGATTCTGGAAGGCTCCGGTAAACGCACCCTGGCCAGCCGAACCCCCTCCAACGAACATCGAGTACGGGTAAGGCGTTGCTGTTGTCCCGGCAAAGACGACGCCGATCCCGGGGAAATTGGGAGTGCCGAGGGTGTTTATGGTGCAATCGGCTGCAGAGGCCCCGGTGAGAGCCTGGCACTGACTCGAAAAGCTCGACGGTCCCGTCCCCATGATGCCAGCCGGCTGATCGATCGTGCTATAGGCCTTCTCCCGGATAAATCCAAATACTTCCGTTACGCTCAGGTTAGCCTTTACGATTTGCGTGTGACTCAGGGCCACTACTTGGCTTCCCGCGTCCAGGTGCTGCGCGAAGCCCGCGAACATGGAATAGGCGTAGGGAGCGATCGTCGGATCATGCTGGTAATAATACTTGGCAGCGAAGGAATGCGACGAATTGGGATTCCAATCCAGGTCGGCAACCGCCTGATGCGCCAGGAATAAGGCTGTGCCAGGCACTTCGGCAGTTTCCGGGAACGCGGTAATAAGAGCAGACTGGATAGGGCTAAATCCACTCGCACCGTAATTCGTGCTGTGCAAAATCGAGGCAACCACAGAGTTTTGATTTGCCGAGGGAATTAAGAATTGGCCATTCGGCAGCTTGTAATTAAACAGAGTGTAGGCTATGGGGTTGAGTGCGCACGAGGTTGAAACCCCGGAACCGCACGAAGCGGTACTGAAATTCGAATTCACCTGGAGGGGAGCGAACGACGAATTAAGAGGTGAGGCGAATGTGGTATCGTTCATTGCAAGGTTCGCCAGGCAAGCCGCCGACCGCGGGCTCGACGCCGAACAGCCGGGGTTTGGTGTAGTGCCTGAAGAAGGAGGTGTCGTGGTAAGTGCCTGGCCGAAGTCCTCTGGAACGAACGCGCGGGAGATGCCAATTTCCTCGTCTGAGGCATGGGTGTATTGGTAACTTCCGAAAAAGAACAATTTATCCTTCTTTATTGGTAATCCAATCGTCCCTCCGGCGGTATACCGGTGTAGCGATGGATTCTTCTCGCTTGCCGGGATATTGGGATCGGCATTAAAGAAAAAAGGATCGGCATTCAACCAGTTTGTTCCACGGTGCACGTAGGCGCTACCATGAATATTGTTGGTGCCGGAAGCGGTGCTCATATCGATGTGTGCGCCGCTGGTCGAGCCTTGCTGCGCGTCGTACATCGAAGTATTCACGCGAACTTCCGAAATAGACTCCGGAGCGGGCGAAGGAATCGCCTCGCCTATCGCCAAGTAGACGGACGCGCTACTCTGCACGGGAAGGGAGCTGATGGCACTAGTCGAGCCTATGCCTGTATTATTGACGACGCGGGCCGAATTAACTTCGCTTGTGCTCTTGCCGTTAAACAGGCTTCTGGCGTCAGCTCCATTTAACAAAAACGCATTGCTCGTATCGCGTTGGCCGTTCGCCCAAACTGGGGCGTTTCCCAAGCCCGCATTGGCGCCGGTGCCAGACGAAAGTTCCGCGTTGACACCAGGCGACAGAATCGCCAGCCCCGTGAACGACCCTGTGGGCAGAGGGACCGATTCGATTTGCAGTTTGTCCATCACGTACCCGTTGGTCGTGTCGACCATGTTCATCAGCGGCGTCTCCTCCACCGTGATGGATTCACTCACATTGCCGATTTTCAGTTCGGCGTTCACGGTCGCGGTGCGGTTCGCCTGCACCGCGATAGAAGGGATGTTCTGCGACTCAAAACCTTGCTGCGTGAAGGAAAGCGTGTACGTTCCGATGGGCAAGTTCACAAAGCTGTAGGATCCGGTGGTGCTGGTGGTCTGCGTGCGGTTCAGTTTCGTTTGATCGCCGACCAGGGTGACCGTCGCGCCCGAGATGACGGCGCCGGATGAATCCGTGACGGTGCCGGTGATCCCTCCAAGTGTTGTCTGGGAATAAGCGTTCGGTATCGTCAGAAAGGCCATGGCGAGGAATAAACCTGGAAGCAATGCGGAACGAACGATGCGCATTTTCATACTTAATCCCCTCTCTTAAGTCGAAAATCGAAAATCCAAAAACACGAGTTGAGGGCATTTCTAAATGAGGCTGCACCCCCCTATTCACTGCCACTCAAGGCCTTCCATAATTTCATGGAACTTACGCCATTCTTGCCCGGATGAAAAGCATAATCTTTCAATCTTCGCCATCAGGTATTTGTATCTGTTTCCGCATGCATCGAGCGGCGCATCAGAAATGGAACGGGCCGCCTTCCTAAAATGGGAAATGTAACGAGATACCAAGGTTATGGGTTCCCATCTTCCGTCATTCTCATTCCAAACCGCCGTTCCAGGGATGCGAATAGTCTCGGCGTCTCACTGATTCAAGCCCTGCTCTCTTTTCGTTTCTGCCAGAAAAACAATAGGAGCCCTGCGCTCAAATACACGAGGTAGATGTATGGCAGCTTGCCGTAGGGGCCCTCGGGCACCGGGTATAGATTCCCGACCAGCGCGGAGAGCATCGCGAGGAAGGCCAGCCACGGAACGATTTGCGCGCCGGGGCGGAAAACGCCGTGGTCGCGCAAATAGCGCGGCAGCGCGACGCATACCAGCGCGTAGGTCACGATGAACCCGTAGGTCGCAAGAGAGCCCATCCAGCCATAGACATCCAGTCCGCTCGATCCGCGATAGGCCAGCACGGCGACGGGCAGAACCGCGGCAAGTCCCGTGGCGAGGATTGCAAATGTGGGTGTCTCGTTGCGGGCATGCGTCGTGCGAAATGTGTCATGCGCGAGGCCGTTGTGCGCCATGAGGAGCAAAACGCGCGCAGCAGCCGTGATGCAGCCCAGCGTTCCGGCAAAAAGACTGACCGCTGCGCCGATATCAATGAGGATTCCCAGAGCCGGCACGCGAGCGACGTTGGCCAGAACGTGCATGGGGGCCTGGCTCGTGCCCAGATCTTGCCCGGCAACATGGAAGCCGAGCACTTCCGAATAGGCGGAGACGGTAAAGAATAAGCCCGCGATTACCGCGCTCTCAATTACGACGCGAGGGATTGTCTTCAAGGGATTGCGCGCCTCGGCGCCTAACGTGGTTGCGCTCTCGAAACCGACGAAGCTGAATAGCGCCAGTACCAGACCGAGTCGCAGGCCGCCGCCTGTCATGGCTGTTAAATGCAGTTGTCCGGGATCAACGTGAAAGCCGTGGCGCGCGAGGACGAGCGTCACGACCACAACAATGACGAGCAAGGAGACCGCCTCGATCCACAACATCAGCCGGGCGGAAATTTTCACGTCGCGCCAGGCGATCCACGCGGAGATTCCGGTGACGATCAGCGCCAGAGCCGCTCCGGAAAATCCATGTCCAATAACGTCGACGAACAAAAAATTGGCGTAGTGGTAGAAGCCACCGATGACGCTCGATCCCGTGGCAATGTAGGCGAGCAAGAGGCTCCACGCGGCGACGGCGCCAAGCCAGGGCGGGAGAATCATGGCCGCGTAGGTGTACAGCGAACCGGGCGAGGCCGAGTATCGCGCGAATCGACTGATGCACCACGCCACCAGGAGAATTGCAATCATCGCCAGAAGATAAGCGAGCCAGGTGCCGTTGCCGGCCAGCGCGGCCACAAGCGGAATCGTTGCTGCTGGAGTGGAAGTGGGCGCGATCGTAGAGACCGATTGCCCAAGCGTCTCCATCGGGGAGAGCGCCTCGCCGCGCAATCCATACTCACTAATTTTTATTTGGACCGATCCTGTTTGTGCGGGGGATGTAGCGCCACTCGTATTCTTGTTCGGTTCGGTGCGGCTGGGCATGCCGTACCATACATGGCCGGCACATTAGACGCAAGGTTCGGCGGAGCATTGGCGCATTTGAAAAACGAATCGAAAGATCCTTCATCTAGAATTCGATACGCGCCGCCGAACAAGATACGCTACTCGTCTGAGGTTCACCGTTGACGCCGCGGGCCGCTCCGGCCTATAGTGGCGCACTTTTCAGAGAGGCGCGCGTTGCTCGAGAGAATTTTCCATCTCACGGAACATAAGACCACGGTTCGCCGCGAACTTCTTGGCGGCCTGACGACGTTCATGGCCATGGCCTATGTAGTGGTCGTGAATCCGCGCATCCTGGGCGAAGCGGGCATGCCGGTGGAGGGCGTGCTCTTTGCCACCTGCGTTTCGGCGGCGCTCGCCACGCTGGTGATGGGCCTGTGGGCGAATTACCCGATCGCACTCGCTCCCGGAATGTCGTTGAACGCGTACTTCACGTACTCGATTGTTCTCGGGCGAGGCGTGCCGTGGCAGACCGCGCTCGGCGTCGTCTTCTTGTCCGGCACGCTCTTTCTGATTCTGACGCTCACGAACATCCGCGAGCACATCGTCAACGACATTCCCGATTGTCTGAAACACGGAACGGCCGCGGGCATCGGCTTCTTCATCGCTTTCGTGGGCCTACGCAACGCCAAAATAATCGTGGCCAACTCGGCGACGTTTGTGGGCCTGGGAAAATCCTCCGATTCGGAAGTGCGTCTCGCCGCGTTCGGGCTGGTTCTGATCGCCATCCTGATGTCACGCCGAATCGGCGGCGCGATTCTGATCGGAATTGTCGTCATTGCGATTGCGGGAATCCCTGTGGGTCTCACGAGCGTGCCCTCGCACATTTTTTCGTGGCCTCACCCGGGCGGCACATTCCTGAAACTTGATTTTCGCTCGGCCATGAAACTTGGCCTCGGCGACCTGGTCTTTGTCTTTTTCTTTGTGGATCTTTTTGACAACGTGGGAACGCTCGTCGGGGTCTGCGAACAGGGCGGATTCTTGCGCAACGGAAAGTTTCCGCGAGCGAGCCGCGCCCTGCTGGCCGACGCCTTCGGCACGATGGCAGGAGCGCTGACGGGGACATCAACGGTCACGAGTTACATCGAGAGTGCCGCGGGCGTCGCCGCCGGCGCGCGGACCGGCCTCGGCAACGTCCTCATCGCGGCACTCTTTGTTGCAGCGATTTTCTGCGCCCCGCTCGTTGCCGCCGTTCCGACCTATGCGACCGCTCCGGCCTTGATTCTGGTGGGTGCGCTCATGTGCGCGTCACTCGCCAAAGTGCATTGGGACGATTTTACCGAAGCGTTCCCCGCATTTATAACAACCGTGGCAACGCCGCTCACCTTCAGTATCGCCACCGGATTAAGCCTGGGACTGCTCTCGTTCACTTTCATAAAGATTGGTACAGGGAAGATTCGGCAAATCAGTCCCCTCATCTGGGTCCTCTCCGCACTCTTCTTGCTGCGTTTCGCGTTCCTCGGAGCTGAATAGGAATCCCCTGCAAGGGAAAATAAACCAGTTCAGTAAGCTGGATCGGCCTACTTCACAGTCGGAAGGGGCCGAAGACTGGCAATAGCCTTCAACAGGTTGTAGCAGAACGGCGCGCCCAGACAGAGAAATACAACTGAAATCAGCAGGCCCGGAAGCTCGTGTTCGTTTGGCGGCCAGCCCTGCGATTTTCCCGGGAGCAGTTGGAACTCGGAGCGTGCGAGTTCGCGTTTAATCGAAGCGGAATGATCAATCAGCTTGTCGGCGTCACCGGGCAAATCGGAGTTGACCTCTTGTTCGTAGGAAGCGGTTAGATTTTCGAGCGCGGGATCTCCATCCAGAGTGTCACGGAGCCAGAGTACAGCATCTTCCCTACTGGCAAACCCGGGCCTCGTTTCGAGCGCCTTTGTTGCTCTGACTTTCGCTTCAATCGTTTCGGCGTCCTCTTTAGGTAACGCTTCTGATTTTTCTCGTTCCTTTGTTGCGGACTTCGCCTTAGCCGACGCACCTTTATTCTCTCGTTCTTTTTGTGGAGTTTCCGTGGAGGACTGAGAGACAGCCGGCACGGCTTGACCGCCTTCCCCCGCAGCCTGTGAGACACCCGTCGATATCTGAATCTCATTGGGCGCCGCTAGGCCACCATCCGACAGCGTCGGAGAACCGCCCGCTGCCTGCCCGGCACCGCCGTGCGAGACACGTCGCGGCTTTGCCTTTGTCGGCTCCGTTGGAGCGGGGGCGACCGCCAGAACAGCGAGCATCGCGTTGCGGTAAACCTCAGGCACAGCCGTTCGCGCAGCTTCTCTCGTTGCCTGTGATCCTGCGCCTTCTCTTCCCCGCGGCATCTGTTCGGCCTGTTTGATCATGGCATCGGCGCTGGCGGCCAATTGAGCTCGCTGCTGTGCGCTGGAAGATAGCGTTTGGAACAAGCGGATCGCGTCCAGATGCGCAGCGAAAACGAGAACGAAAGACAGGGCTACAGTAATCAAACGGGCTTGCAGAGTGAACCGTTGTGAGGCCCGCTCCATGGCGCGACCGAACCACAGCGCCAAGCCCTCCAGACGCGCATCCGTTGCGTAACCGGAAGCCTGCGCGACGGCCTTTTCCACGGACAGGGCTACTCCTCCCTCGCTCCCTTCCGGCGAATCAGGAAAGATTCCTTCAATTTGCGCGGACGCAGGGTTCGCTTTGGGACGCGGCCGGCTACGCCTCTCGCCAGCGATTACCAACATCGCCCGCTGGGCCGGATCGGGCAGTGTGCCGCCCGCCGGGGCGGAAAGCTTATCGAGCACGCCGATCAGCTCATCCACGCGGACAGACGTGGCCAGCCGCCAACGGCTGAGCAGGCCAAAAAATATCGCTCCGACAATTGCGCCGCTGCGCCAGGGATGTTCGCAGAGACTAAGCACCGGGACGTAGCGGTCGATAAATCCCGTATATTCACAGACATCCAAGGAGGAGAGTCGATTGAAAATAGCCAGCGTAGCAGGCCATAGGAAAAAGCCGGTCAGCGCGCCGAACAGCCAGGGTTGCAACGGGATTTCGCTGCCCGCCCAGCGCAATTTCCCCGCCGCGTCGGCCGGTACGAAGGGAAGTTTGTCGATCCGGATGAAGAACCGCGAGAATGCCGAGTCTGAAATCAATGGGTGGCGCAAGACCCTGTGCGCGATCACCCTGGCATACCGCCTTGCGTCTCGATCCTGGGTCGCGTTTTCGAACAGATCCGCCAGGCTGCCGCGAAGATTGGTGCCACGCAATCCGAGCAAGCCAATGACAATCTGCGTCCCCGCGGTAATGACCAGGCTCGCCGCCAGCATTACTGCCAAAAACATAAGTACGGTATCGAGGTGTTGGAACGTCATGGTCTTCCACGGCTGGCTCCTAAAAGCTTAGACCAGGGAGGACAGGGTGCGCTGGGAAAAAGCCCGACGCGTTTCCTTCTGGTTAAGGACGGGGCAGTACCGACCTTCGGCGGTCCGCGCCGGGCTATCTGGAAGTGCTAACCGAAAGCTGCTAGGATGCGCCCAGCAGGTTACAACCCAACGGGATTGGCCGATACTAAGTGCCGCTGGGCTCGCGCCCGAGGCAGGAGAATCGTATGAAAACAGTCGCTCGCAGGATGTTGTGGGCCTTTCTAACGGTTTTGTGCGCAACTACGCCTCTCGCTGCTTCGACCTTTGTGATTCAAGGCGTCGTGACGGATAGTTCCGGCAAACCCATCCGCGGGGCGGTCATCAGCGCCAAATCAGGCATTAAAACGATCAGCCGCTTTTCTCAGAAAGACGGCAAATATGAAATTGGAGTTGCGTCGGGAACCTACGACGTTACTGTCGAGGCGTACGGCTTCGCCGTAAAAAAAGTATCGGTGGACACGGCGAAAGCGGGAGAAACGAATTTCAATCTGGTGCCGGCGAATCTCAGCCTGGGGCGCCTTACCGGCTCGGAATTGGAGAGTCTCTTGTCGGATAGTCCGGAGACGAGGCTCCTGAGGTCCCACTGCATCGAATGTCACAGCTTGCCCACGGTCATACACAGGCGCGGCCAATCCGCCTCGGACTGGAAGGATTTTCTACCGCAGATGACACACGGGGCCACCGATGAGCCCTTCGCGAATGCCACGCCGCAGGAACTCGACGCCCTCAGTGCAGCGTTGGAAAAAGATTTTGGACCGAGTTCAACTTATTTCAATCTGGAAGCGGACGCCTCGGAGCTCAAGGCCCATGTGAAACACGTCGAGCCCTCCGATGAAGCACTGCGCGCGACGCTGATCGAATATGACGTGCCAACGAAAATCTCCCGTCCGCACAGCATCGAAATCGACCAAAGAACGAATGTCGCCTGGTTCGGCGAGGAATCCTTCTACGGCAACAAAGCGGCTCGATTTAACCTGGAGACGGAAAAGTTTCAAGAATACCCGCTGCTGACTGAAAAGGCGCGCCCTCACACGGGAGCGGTGGCGAGCGATGGGCGCTACTGGGTGGCCCTGGCGCACAGCAATGACCCGGCCAAGCTGGCCTCGGTGGATCCCGAAACCGGCGAGGTGAAACAATATTATTGGCCGGAAAAGAAAGCGCCCGCCGCCCATACTTTGACTTTGGATCATTCGGGGAATATTTGGTTTTCAGGGGGAACGTCGGGAGACTTGTGGAGCTTTGATGTGAAGAAACAACAGTTCTCTTCCCACGCGTATCCGGTTCCCGCGGCCTATCCGAAAGGCACGATGCAGGATTGGGGAGAAATTCCGGGAGAATCGCACCCTGCGCAGGGCAGGTCTTACGACGTCACCGTCGACAACGAGGGGATGGTCTGGTTCAGTGAAATTGCAGTGGGGACGCTGGTCAAGCTAAATCCTGCTACCGGAGAAACCAAAGACATTCGCCCCGAAGGGACGGTCAGCATTCGAGGAATCACAGTCGATCCGCAGGACAATCTTTGGTTCGGTGACTTCTTGGGGCATCGATTCGGCAAATTGAATGTGAAGACGGGAGCGGTGAAATTCTACAGGCCGCCCACACCGAACGCGACGGTTTATGGAGTCACCTACAATCAGGTCGATGGAAACATCTGGTTTGCGGACATGAGTGGCAACAATGTCACTCGATTTGACCCGAAAACCGAACTTTTCACCGAATACCCGATCCCGCAGCGGCCGGACCGTTCCTACGCCCGGTTCATCGGAGCGGACGTCAAGGGAAGAGTTTGGTTTACCGAATATTTTGGAGATCGAATCGGTTTCGTCGATCCCTCAGGGGAGAGCACAGGCTCGCAAATTACTTCGAAACGGGCCTCGGCGCAGTAGTAATTGGTGGCCACAAAAGGGGAAGGCCGCCGGTTGGCGTTTTGCTAAGCGACGTTCATGCTGAGATCGGAAGCAGCTTGAGCGCGAATTGTCCAGAGGGTCTCCCGAAATGTTTGGGGATTTAATCCGGCGGAACGGCAAACAAAGGGAAAGTCCTCTTCATCCTGAAACAGAAAGTACTCGGCCTTGCGCTTGTGCACGTTCGGACCGCGCACCCAGTCCGCGATCGCGCTATCGATGACGGCCCGCCAGAGCCTTTCATTGGCACTACCTTGATTGTTGAAAACAAGGCCGTCCACCATTCGCTCCTCCTAAGGTCAACACTCTCCTGCTTCGATGTTCGCAATGGAAGACGGTGAACTCAATGGTTCGGAGGGGCTATGGAGGCAAGTACTGTGGGTTTAGTACTGATTTCCTGCCCTCGGGCAGACAGAAATTTGAAAAGCGCTAGGTCTTAACCCAGAGCTCGTTTTGAAGGGGCCGGGGGTGCGTTGGAGTACTGCGGGCTGTTTTGAAATGGCGCGTCTGTCTGTTTGACCACTTGCACCTTTTGATCCCCGCCCAGCGAATTGTGGACCGAGAAGAGCGCCAATTCGAGGCGGTTGTGCACTCCGACTTTGTCGAATATGTTGGTGAGGTGATGTTTAACCGTCTGAAGGCTCACGCAGAGTTCCTGCGCGATTTCCTTGTTCGTCCTGCCCGCAACTACTTGCGTGACAATTTGCCGTTCGCGAGGCGTCAAACGCCAGGGCCCTTGCGGCACATCCGGGGAGGCGCGCCCAGGCCGCCGCGTCAACTCCTGCACCAAATCCGAAATGTTCTGTCGCTCGACCCAGTACTCGCCGGCAACGACCGCGTGGATGCTCTTGCGCAAAAGCTCCGTGGTCGATTCTTTCAGGATGATTCCGGCAGCGCCGCGCTTGAGGGCCTCCACGATGTCATGTTTTTCCACTTCCGTGGCGAGGATCAGAACGCGCACCGGAAAGGACAATCTCTGAATCAGCTTGAGCGATTCGATCCCCGAGCAGCGGGGCATTCGCAAGTCCAGAAGGACCAGGTCCGGCTTCAGCTTGCGCGTCATCTCCGCGGCTTCCTGGCCGTCGCGAGCCTCGCCGATCACGCGAATCTTGCGGTCCAATTCAAGCAGCAGGCGCAGACCTTCCCGAAACACCGGATGATCATCGGCGATGAGTACGCGGACGGCATGAGTCGCGTTATACAAAGGCATCCTTTGGGAGCGCGATTTCCAGGCGCGCGCCACGCCCGGGCTTGGACTCCACGGCAAGTTCTCCACCGAGAGCGGAGACTCGTTCCCGGATGACGAACGGTCCTTGCGCGGTGGTTTCCAGCTCGACCATCCCGAGACGTCCGGAGAAATCAAAACCCTGGCCGTCGTCGTCGATCCGGAACCACAAGTTGCGTCGCGTCACCCCGCAGTGAATGGAGACGTTGCGCGCGCCGCTATGCTTCCGGATATTCAGCAAAGCTTCCTGAATAATTCGCACCAGTTCGCTGGCGCCCGAGGGAGGCGGAGAAATCTCTCCGCAATCCCAGGCGAAGCGCACGGCTATGCCTGTGTCCTGCTCGAATTCAGCCACCAAATTGTTGACATATTCGAGGAAAGATTTCGATCCGAGGTCCAGAGGCCGTTCCTGCCATACGATATCCCGCAATTTCACGGAGGTCTTGTGGACAAGGTCTTGAAGATTCTCAAGATCCTCCGAGGCCTCGGGGAACGCATCGTCGATCTTCGAACGAATTCGCTCGATGTAGCACTCGACGGAAAAAAGGCTCTGGACAATGCCGTCATGGAGTTCGACCGAGACGCGGGACTGAGCCCGCTGGGCCGAGTCGGCGGCGGCTTCCCATCGCCGCGCGGCTTCCCTCCTGGCTAAAAACCAGATCAGGCCATCGGCAAAAAGAGCGAAGATACCCCAGAAGAAATAGGAGCCTTTCATAAAGACAAATGCATCCCAAGAGCCGCCGCCCGGCAGGGCGCGTTCGATCAGCAGCCCAACGCCCGCCAGGAGAGCGATCGCTCCGCTCGTCTCCAAGACGCGACTGGGGCTCCAGCGCAGCGCTGCCGCGGTCAGAACAAACAGAAACGCCAGCATGAACACTCGCGGTTCGGGCACGACGAGAGGAAAGATGACGGCCCAGAACATGTCACCGGCGTGGAGCCACTGCCGGGCCCGGTAGGACCAATTGCGAGGGTTCCGAAGCAGCATGAAGAGAACAAAACTGTAAAAGACAAACGCGGATGCGCAGAGCGCGGCTTGATTCGACAGAGTATCGGAAGAGGGCGGGCGCAGGCATACCAGCAGGAAGATACCCACTGCCGTCCAGACTCGCGCCAAACCTAGTGCACGTTCCGGCCCCGGTCCGAAGCGGACACTATATCGGTGGCTCTGGCCGTTGGATCCCAGGCTGGGAGCCAGATCCATTTTCGAACCATCCCCGAGCTAGCGAATCCGGCGATCCGGTTTGGCCGAATGTTCTCCTGAACCCGCAACCCGAGGTAAAGGGATACAAGTCGGAGCATGCTCGCCGAGATGCCTAGCTACAATAAGCTGTCTATTGTTTCAACGGGACCCGGGGACGCGAGCCGCCTGTTCTCCCCGCTTCAAAGAGGAAGAATTCAAACAGTATAGTAAATGTGCGGCCGGGATACAAGCACAGAATATTTAAAAGAGGAGTGCTATGGAAAGGCCGGCGCTCACCAACCGGAAACCTCCAGTCTGCCGGAGAGAAGTCTGCGTCCCTTCCTGCCATCCGGGAGCGCGCTCGAAGCTTGCCCGCATCCCAACTTGACGTCATCCGCGCGACACTAATATTACTTGTTTATATTTATTACTGTAACGATAGCTATATTTCGCCCCGCGCGGAAGGCTACCCTGAATACGCACGTGTTTTAAAGGGGTTTCTGAGCATGCGGCGGAGCGCCTTCCCGCCAATACCAGGGACGGGAATCGGCGCATGCACGAAGACAAGGATGTGCTTTACTTCCTTTATTATATATATGTATTATTATAATAACTAAGGCCGGATCCAAGCGCATGCGCCGGCCGGGCCAGGCATGGCACCTTAGTCCCCCCTACCGGGCTACCCCCCTTCGAGCCATTGACCGGAAGTCCTGAAATCCAGATGATGCACGCTGCAACAGGGGAAAAGCGGGCACTGCAGCTTACTTTCAATGCAAGCGCACTGATTAGATAACGCTAAGGTTATCGTTTTTGTGTTACAGGCGAATGAATGCACAGTCAATTGTTGAATGACGACGAACACGATTTGAGGCGCTCCAAACGCTTCCCGATCGAGGCTCCCCTTCGCTACCGCGTGGCCAGCGAAGAAGACTGGCGAAAAGCCCGTACGGAGAATATCAGCTCGACGGGTGTCCTGTTCCGATGCGAGCTGTGCGCGGGACGCGGAGAACACGTGGAATTGAACTTCCTGTTGTTGAGTTCCTCCGGCGACCAGGCAGGGCTTGAAGTGGCTTGTGAGGGTGAGGTTGTACGCTTGGACCTTCCTTTGGGAGAAGACAAGCTGCCTGCTCTGGCTGTGAATATCACCGCTTACAAGCTTGGTCCGGGGATCAGCGGCCGGTGGGACCTCGACGGTCCAGTTCGCAAATCCGGAGCCGAAGAGTGAGTCGAGGCGGTTGGCCGGGCGGCGGGACATGGCGCTCCGGCCTGATAGGCGAATGAGTTCCTGAGGAGGAGTCCTGGCTCGGCGCAAGGCGCCGGCAACAGGGGCGACTCCGTGATTTTGGCAGGAAGAGTTCGAAGGACGACCGGAGAGAATCTTAAAGATAACTCTCTGTGAGTCACAGGGCGGAGCTACACCCCGATGAGCCAGTTGAACACGCCAATTTCAGATTTCCAAATGAATGACTGGTATGCAGTCTATACACGTCATCAGCACGAGAAATCCGTTGCCGAAAATTTTTCGGGGCGGGGCCTGGAGGTTTTTCTCCCTCTTTACGAGGCGCTTCGGCAATGGAATGACCGCCGGAAGCGACTCACGTTGCCCCTGTTTCCCTGCTACGTTTTCTATCGCGGCAATGTCGAACGGCGCGCGAGAGTTCTCAGCACGCCCGGCGTTCATTCCATCGTGAGGATCGGTGGCCAGCCCGCGCCAATTCAGGAGACCGAAATCGAAGCGATACGTAGAGCGGTCACAAGCGGCCTCCGGGCGGAACCCTTTCCTTTTCTTCAGTGCGGCGACCGCGTCCGGGTCAAGGCCGGTCCACTTGAGGGGATCGAAGGCATTTTGATCCGTAAAAAAAATTCATCCCGGCTGATTCTTTCCGCTGAATTACTTCAGAAATCCATGGCGGTGGAAGTGGATGCATTCAGTGTCGAGCCCGTTACGTCTCGAATTCCTGCGAGGTCCTCGGGTTCCTCCCTTCCGCTGCAGGCGTCTCATCATGATTTCAGGGACCGAACCGGATTGTCAAAAACGGCGATAGGTTGAGGAGATCTTGCTATGACGTATAAAATCTTGCGACTTTGCGCGATGGCGTTTCTGGTGGCCGTGAGCGTCCATCCGGCTGCGGGCCAAAAGCAGACGGCCGTCGCCACCGCTCAGAATGCTACAAGCGATTCACCGGATGTCGCGCCGGACAGCCACGTTTCAACTGAGCCGGTACTGGCGCAGCGCTATCCGCGCTACCTGCTCCGGCCCAGTGATGTGCTGGAAATCACATTTCCGATATCTCCGGAATACGACCAGACGATCAGCATCCAACCCGACGGCTTCGTAAGCCTGCGCGGAGTGGGCGATTTGCACATCGAGGGAAAATCGCTTCCGGAATTGTCAGAGGCGCTCCACAAAGCGTATGGAAGTTTCCTGCACGACCCGATTATCAACATTGAAATGAAAGATTTCGAAAGGCCGTATTTTACCGCCGGCGGTGAATTTGGAAAGCCGGGAAAGTATGAACTGCGCGGGGACACAACGGTGACGGAGGCAGTGGCTATCGCAGGCGGATTTACCGACAAGGCCAAGCACTCCGAGGTCTTTATCTTTCGAAAAGTCCCCGGCGGCTGGCAGGCTGGAAAGCGTCTGGATGTCAAACTCATGCTGGCCAATGCGGACCTTGGCGAAGACATTCACCTCCGGCCCGGCGACCTGATTTACGTGCCGAAGAACAAACTGTCCAAGATTAAGGAATTCATCCCCACTCCGGGACTGGGAATGGCGATTCCCTAAGCATGGCGCGTGAAACAGAAAGGAGACTCACGATGGAAGAAATGCCCACTCGCAAGAGGAATTCGCAGCCACCGCTCACTCAGCTGCGCGACATCCTGACGGTCGGCCTCAGGCATCGCCGCCTGGTGATTTTTTCATTTCTGGGATTGATGGCAGGAGTGCTGCTCTCCCTTTTCCTGCTGCCGCCGCGCTACAAGGCGACCACCAAGATACTCGTCAAGCGCGAGCGCGCGGATTTCGTTGTGACGCCCGACACCTCAGGCACGCAGCAACCGGCGCCTGCCGCCGTTTCGGAGACGGATCTGAATTCGGAAATTGAGTTGATGAAGAGTCAGGATCTGCTGGAAAAGGTTGTCACGATCTGCGGGCTTCAGAAACCGATCAGCCGATCCCGCTGGGGCGCGTGGCTCCATTTGTCGAGTGAAGCGACCAGATCCCACGACGCTCTTACTACAGCGGTGCGCAACCTGCAAGGGTCAATGGACATGGGCGTTCTCCCCAAGACGAGCCTTATTTCCGTCAGCTACGAAGATTCCGACCCCCAGCTTGCCGCTCATGTCCTGGATGTATTTGCCAATTCCTATATGGAAAAACATCTGGCCGTGCATCGGCCGGCCGGAACCTTGGCGTTTTTTCGGGAGCAAGCCAAGCAATACGGGGAAGGCTTGAAGACGGCCGAAGCCCGCCTCAGCGAATTCAGTGAGAAGGATGGCACGGTGTCACCGGCCCAGCGGAAGAGCTCGACCTTGCAGAAGCTTTCCGAATTTCAAGGAAATCTGAAGGAAACGCAGGCGGAAATTTCGGAAACTCAGCAGCGGATCCTGACCCTCGAAAACCAGGCGTCGACCGTGCCCAGCCGCCTGACCACACAGGTGCGAACAGCGGACAATCCACAACTCATGGAGCAACTGAAGTCCACGCTTCTGAATTTGCAGTTGAAGCGCACGGAACTACTTCAGAAATTCGATCCGTCCTACCGGCTGGTGCAAGAAGTCGATACCGAAATCAAGCAAACCCAGGCGGCCATTGATTCCGCGGGAAAGTCCAAAGTCATGGACGAAACCACGGACAGCAACCCGACCTACCAATGGGTGGACTCGGAACTGGCAAAAGCGCAATCCCAATTGTCTTCCGAGCAGGCACGCGCCCAGGCTCTATCGCGCAGCGTGCAAGCCTATGATGAGCAGGCCAGCCAGCTGGACCAGCTGGAAGTTACGCAAGACGCGCTTTTGAGAGAGAAGAACATCCAGGAAGCGAACTACTTGCTGTACATGCGGAAGCAGGAAGAGGCGCGGATTTCCGACGCGCTGGACGAAAGCCGGATTATCAACGTGGCTGTGGTCGAACCCGTTGCAGTTCCGGTGGTGCCGTCCAGGTCGCGCCCGTTGGTCCTCCTGTTAGGACTTCTGGCGGCCATCGTCGTCAGCCTAGGTGTCGCGGGCGTGGCTGAATATTTAGATCCGTCACTCCGGACTTCCGAGGACATCAAGGAATTCCTAGATTTGCCGGTGCTGGCATCGGTTTCGGACGCCGGACGGTAAGGAGACAAGATGTTTTTAGAATACTTCGGACTGCGCGAACAACCCTTTGGGGGCACTCCAGACCCGCGCTTCCTCTATTTCGGCGCAGCGCACCGAGAGGCCCTGGCTTCGTTGTGCTATGGCATAGAATCCGGTTGTGGATTCCTGGCCCTGATTGCGCAGCCGGGCATGGGCAAGACAACGCTGCTCTTTCACTTGCTCGAATACCTGCGAAATTCCGCGCAGACCGTATTCCTTTTTCAGACGCAGTGCAACTCGCGGGAAATGTTCCGTCACTTGCTCAACGACCTCGGGATCGATTCGGGCGAGCAAGACCTGGCGGCCATGCATGAGTCACTCAACTCTGTGCTGCTCAGCAATGCGCGCAATGGCCGGCGCGTCGTACTAGTCATTGATGAGGCCCAAAACCTGAAAGATTCGGTGCTGGAAACGGTGCGCCTGCTCTCTGACTTCGAGACCTCAAAAACCAAGCTCTTGCAAATCGTTCTCTCCGGCCAGCCGCAACTGGCGGACAAGCTCTCCCAGCCTGGTTTGACGCAGCTGCGCCAACGGATTTCCGCCATCAGCCGGCTTCAACCATTTACGCGGGTGGAAACAATGGTCTACATTGAATATCGGCTGAGTAAGGCCGGATATTCGGGGCCCCCTCTGTTCAGCTACGCCGCCGTTGACTTGATTGCGGCGAACAGCAAAGGTATTCCGCGAATCATCAATAACCTGTGTTTTAACGCCTTGACACTTGGCTTTGCCAAGCGGCAGACGCAAATCGACGCCGCCACGGTGTCTGAAGTAATGGCGGACCTCGATCTCGAAGTCCTCACCACCCATCGCTCGGCTGCGCCGGAACTCTCTGAAGATTCGTTAGTTTCGTTTGATGGCATTTCACCATCGAACGATCTGACTTACCAAGATTTCCACGACGCTGTTCGCAGTGCTTGGGGAAATGGCGCACCACTGAAAAGCAAAGATAGGCCGGCGGAAGACAGTCCGAAGTGGACGGAGCCGGACAGCACGACATGGCCTGTTGACGCTATTTTTCGGTCGCGCCTGCACTCCGAAGAAACATCACCAACACCCTCCGAATTGGACGATCCGCAAGCAGAAGTGGACGTCAGAAGTTCAAGCTCTTTGCCGATTTCCGCGGCTTCCACGTTGCCTTTGACCGATCAGGGGTCTCCGCAGGCGCAGCAGTACAAAAGTCAGAGTGAGCAGGACCTCACGCCGATCGCCGTCGCGGACGTGGCAGGAATGACTGCCGAGCCTTCAGTGCCCGCGCATCAAGCGGTGCAACTTGAAGTCGAGAATATTCCTCAAGAAAGCCCGCTTCAACCGGCGGTGCACGCTACTTCGCCTCAAGCGGCAGAAGATGGGCGCCGTCCAAAACCCGCTGAGATGAACTCCTCATTTGCTGCATCGCAAAGCAAGCCAGGCATCATGCCCATACAGGGCCGCGCGGACCTACGGGCACAATGGCGGGCTGCATTGCGATCCTTGCAGAATGTCTACAAGAAGGAGAAGAGTGCTGCGGGTACAAGCCGAGCCATCCGCGGAGGGACCGTGATCGCTGTTGCCTTCGCGCTGACGATTGGCGGCCTCGTGTTTGCTTGGCGCGATCATGAATTCATGCAGCCGCCTCTCAAAGCGGTACCGGTCGCTCCATCGCTAGGTTCAACGGACCCATCGCAACCATCCGCGGCGGTTCGAGACAGTCAGGCCTCCCAAATGCCGCCTAGCAAAGCGTCTCCGCCGGCGGCCAAGGCGCAGCAAAAGCCTGTAGTGGTTACGATTGAGTATGGGCAAACACTTGGAGAAGTAAGCTTAGAGCATCTCGGACAATTCAACCCCGAGGTTACGCGAGAAATTCAAAAGTCTAATCCCGAAATTAGGGACCCTGACTTGATTATCGCTGGGACGCAAATCCGTTTGCCCAGCCCGCCAGTTCATGCCGATATCCGAACTCCTTCCCCCGAGGACGTTCCAGGTCGCGCGGAGGGACAGCAATGAGCAAAATGTTCGAGATGCTGCAACAGGCACAGCGGGATCGGGACTTGCTCAAGCAGTCTTCTCCGGCACCAGCCATTCACAGCCGGAACCTGGATGTCTTGCACCGGGCCGGGAAGGACCAACATTTATTCGAAATTCCTTCAGTACCGGAGACTTCCCAGACTGAGCAAGCACCGCCATCCGCCGGACCGTCGCGCGGTGAAACCTTCAAGCTCGTCCAGCAGCTCTTTCTGGTTCCGAACCCCTTGTCCCCCCGAGCGGTCGTGTTTTGCGCCGCGGACAAGGACGGTGGCCGCGACTTGATTTGTGGACAAACCGCCGAGTTTTTGTCCAGTCTCAAGCAAGCTTCCATTTGCGCAATCGATGCAAACGTGACCAACCCAACCCTGCACTCCTACTTCGGCGTCTCCAACGGCAGTGGACTGTCGGCCGCTCTGGTCGAATCCGGGCCGGTGATGGACTTTACGCGCCAGATCGGTCGCGGGCGCCTTCGAGTTATGAACGCGGGCGAACCATCCTTGGGACTGAATTCCGGTCCGGCTTTGGCTTCCCCGCGTCTTGCCGCACGAATACGCGAACTCCGGGCGAGTTTCGATTATGTTTTGGTGAACGCTCCGCCTGCAACCCGCGACTCGATTACCGGCTATCTGAGCTCATTGTCCGATGGCGTCGTTCTAATCGTTGAGCCGAGCTTCACCCCGCGGCAAGCAACGCGCGAGATTAAGCAAGAAATCGAAGCCGCCGGAGGGCGGATACTCGGGGTCGTCCTGCACCGGCGTGCGCTGTCGTTTTCGGACTTGACGAATTTGCAGCAACCTGGACAGCCACACGGCCGGCAACACCGGCCGTAGTCCTATTCATTTCTTCCCCAACTTAATTTTCAAAGGAAAAAGAGGTCTCCGATCGTGGGCATGACGCGCCGCTACGTCTTATCGATCATATTCAAGGTTTTTGACGTGACGCTATTGGTGGGGTCCCTCCTGGCCGCCTCCATAACCAGCTTGCGTGCAGTCAGCGCGATATCGTTGCCCAAGTTCCTTGCCATGCGGATTTCCGTGCGCAATTTCGTGCTATTCACGATTTTGGTGATTCTCTGGCATGCGCTGTTTTCTTTTTTCAATCTATACGAATCCAAGCGGCTGTGGCGCGAATATACCGAGGCCATGGACGTTTTGAAAGCGACTTCGCTTGCGACCGTTGTGCTCTACGTCGTGGGCAGCATGTTCATCCCGAGTATTACCAATCCCCTGTCACTCATCCTATTTTGGTCATTAAGCACGGACTCGGTCCTGCTGAGCCGGCGTCTGCTGCGGTTCCTGCTGGGGCAAATCCGAATGCGCGGACGCAACAGCCGCCAAATATTGATCGTGGGCACCAATCCCCGCGCGTTGATGCTTGCCAAGCAATTGGAAGCTCAACCGGTACTGGGCTATCGGATCCTTGGATTTGTCGACAAGAAGTGGCCGGGAACGGAAGAGTTCGCCAAATCGGGGTATGCGTTTGCCTGCGATTTCCAGGAGTTCCCTTCCTTCGTGCGCGCCAACGTGGTGGATGAAGTGGTGATCACGCTTCCGATCAAATCGTTTTATCGCGAGGCGTTAAGGATCGCGGGCGTCTGCGAGGAGCAAGGCGTCCCTACTCATTTCCTTTCCAGCCTATTTGATCTCAAACGGGCGCAGGCCAAAGGAGTACCGGTCGATTACGATTCCCTGGTCACGCTCAACGCAGGGCCTCCGCAAGGGTGGGCGTTGGAGGTCAAGCGTGTGCTGGACGTTCTGATCTCGTTGATTTGCATTATTTGCCTTGCGCCCCTGTTCGTGATCTGCGCCGTCCTGATCAAGCTTACTTCGCGGGGGCCGATCTTTTTTGTCCAAAACAGGGTGGGTTTCAACAAAAGACCGATCTCTGTCTACAAATTCCGAACCATGGTCGCCGACGCCGAGGAGAAAATTGGAGAGGTCGAGCATTTGAATGAAGTCAGCGGTCCCGTCTTCAAAATCAAGAACGATCCTCGTGTCACTCGCCTTGGAAAGTACTTAAGAAAATCCAGCATCGATGAACTGCCCCAACTCTTCAATGTGCTGAAAGGCGACATGAGCCTGGTAGGGCCCCGGGCCATGGCGGTAAGGGACTTTGCGGGATTCGATCAGGATTGGCACCGGCGGCGATTCAGCGTCCGCCCGGGAATTACCTGCCTCTGGCAAGTGAATGGCCGCAGCTCCGTGCCCTTCGAGAAATGGATGGAGCTCGACATGGAGTACATCGACAAATGGTCGCTGTGGCTGGACCTGCAAATTCTGGTCAAGACTATCCCGGCAGTTCTGAAAGGTTCTGGCGCCGCCTGACGTTCTTCGCGAGGCTCCGACATTGAGGCCGGACGAGGGCCGCACCCGGAAGCCCGCTTAAGCCAAACACACATATGAATTCAGAGACACAAATAACCGCGGCGGCTATTCCCCCGCTAAAAATTCCGCAGATGGGCGCCCCGGAATGGCAGCCAAGTCCGCACGATTTTTCCGGGACGCTTTTCCGCCTGCTGGAGGAACTCGGCCTGCGCTATTGCCTGCTGCGTCGGCCTGATCCGGCGACGGGCGAATCACTTCGCGGCTTCGAGCTGACAATTCATCCGGAAGACCGCGAACTGCTCCCGTCGTTGGTTCAACAGTTGCGAGAAGAGGGGTTTCTGCCGGTTCAGCGCGTCTTCCTGGCAGCGAATGATTGCCGCTATGATTTTGCCAGCTCCCTGGATTCAGATGCTCGTTTCTTCAGCCTGACAATCCGGGAAGTATTCCCTTGGGGCCATTTCATCGGCAAGGAAGGTGAAGTCTTCGTCCGGCGTCAGAAGCAGGGAGATATCTGGGTCCTGAGTGAAGCCGACGAGTGCAGCTACTTGCTGTCAAAAATCAGCCTGGAAGGCGAAATCGGGACGAGCGAAGAGAATCGGCTAAAGACACTCGTGAAACACCTTGGCTTTTCCGCCGTCGTAGAAATCGCCGGCGGGCTTTTTGGCAATGTTTCGCTGCAAGACATCATGGCCGCGTGCGTCGATGGCCTGTGGAACAAAGCGCTGCAGCAAGGCAGAAATCGGCTCCTGCGATTCAGTTTCCGGCGTTCCCCGATCAACTGTCTTGTGTATTGGATCATGCAGCTTGGTTGCTCGCTCCGCCGAAGGCTGCACCCATGCGGCGTCATGATCATAATTCTGGGACCTGATGGGGCGGGTAAGACCACTACGACTTCCAAAATTTCTGACTTTTTCGGACCTCTGTTCACCGCCAAGCGGAATATCCAGTGGCGCCCACAGGTTCTGATGCCGGGCCCGAAAGTTGAAGTTCCGACTTTCGATCCTCCGCACACGAAGCCACCCTTGGGCGCTTTGAAGTCGGTCGCAAAGCTGTTCGGTGTGGTGGCGGACTATTGTGTTGCCTATCCGACATTGATCTGGTCCCTGTTGTCCAGCGGCACACTCATCACAATCGACCGCAACCTTCATGACATCCTGGTAGATCACGTGCGGTATCGGTACGGCGGACCCGTTTGGCTCAAGAAAATTGCCGTGGCGCTCACACCGTTGCCAGCCCCCGTGTATTTGATACTGGATGCGGAAGAAGATGTCATTCTGAACCGCAAGAACGAGGTCACGCCAGAGGAACTCCGGCGCCAGCGTAAGGCGTACGCCACTCTGGCTGCGGAACTCCCGAATTCGAGTGTGATTCGCACGGACCGAAGTGTTGAGGCCAGCATTTCTGAAATTGCAAAGGCGCTATTGCCCTACATGGCCAATCGGATCGGTAATCTCTCATCAACAGCACGCTCACTTGGATCGCGCGTACGTTCCCTGACTAACATTTGGGGTCATCTGAAGTCTTGGGTGGTGAAGTGCTCGACAGCCATCATGGACCACGGGCTGATTTCCGCGTCGAATTTTCTCCTGGGTATCGTCCTGGCCCGGTATTTGGGATCGGAACAGTACGGCGCTTATGCTCTCGCCTTTTCAACTTTTGTCTTGCTCTCTTTGGTCCATTCTGCATTAGCAATGGAACCCATGTCGGTTTTTGCTCCATCCATTTACCGAAAAACGGCCCGGGAATATTTAGGGCTGCTGTTATGGGTGCAGATCGCCGCAACTGGAATCATAGTGGCCTTAGGAGGTGGAGTCGGAATCGCTTTCCGCCTTTTAGGGCAACATAGCCATCTCATTTCCGCACTCTCAGGAATCGCCATTGCCTCCCCGTGTGTCTTGGTTTTTTGGTTCGCGAGACGTGCGTTCTATCTGCAGTTTCGCCCCGGGCAAGCGCTGATCGGATCGATCGCGTATTCGGCGCTTCTGACCTTTGGAATCTGGGCATTAGCGGTTGGCCACTTGCTTTCACCATTCGCAGCCTTTTTGGTCATGGGAGTCGCCGCCCTCCTGACAAGCCTTTTGCTTCTGGTTCGTTTACGACCAACGGTCAACAGAAAAGCAATCGCCGAAGCACTTTCGGTGAAAGAAGTATTCGCGCGCCACTGGGAATATGGACGGTGGGCCTGCGCCAGCGTACTGTTTATCTGGATTCCATGGAACGGATTTTATTCCGTGGTGGCTCACTTTTCGGGTCTGGCTGAATCAGGGGCGCTGAAAGCCTTGCTGAACCTGGCCATGCCCATGACGCAAACCTTCGCCGCATTCTCCTTGCTCTTTATTTCACAGGCCGCTCGCCTCGGCCACGAAAAGGGCTGGGAGGCAGTCAAGATACAGGCCTGGCGGATCTCCGGGCTTTTTGTCCTGGGATCGAGCGCTTACTGGATTTTGGTGTGTCTCTTCCGCACGCAACTGATCAAGCTTATGTACGCGGGTCACTACCAGGGGATTGCTCCTCTCGTGCCCCTGGTTGCAGTGGCGTCGATCTTGTCCGGAGCTGCCATGGGTCCAACCATTGCGATTCGAGCCATGCGTTCGCCGGCAAGCGTGGCTGCGATCTATTTCGGCTCAAGCCTCGTGTGCGTACTCGTCGGAATCCCGGCATGCCAAGCGTGGGGCATACGCGGAGCCGTTGTAGCCATTCTGCTGTCCAGTATCGTTTCCGTGGTGACCGGATTCCTGATGGTCCGCTCCCGCAAACTTCATGAGCGAATGTCCGCGCCCGGTACCGAGGAATTGTCTACCGAGTCGCTTTCGATCGGCAGCTAGCGAAATAAGCAAATATTTGCGGTCGCGAAAATGTCCACTTTCACAGCTACCAGATTTCTCGATGCGCGGCGAAACGCAGGAATCCTGATTGTTCTTGCCATTACCGCCGCACTGGGTATCCTTCTGGCCGCTTATCCGCTGACGGTTTTGGGCGCGGTGGCGCTTTGCGTCTTTCTGTATGTATTTTTCCGGTGGTGCCGCCAGCAAATGGAATGGTGGCAGTTGATGGTTCTGTTAGCCCTGACCGCCACCATCGTCCTCAACTACGGGTTTGATAACCTCGCCGTGGGCGCCGGCGGGCTCAAATTCCCGATTGGCGACTTGCTGATGTTCCTGGCGCTCGTTCTGGTCGCTCGGCGAATCGGATTCAGCGCCATCAAGGAAATTCTGCTCGATCCGCCCGTCCTATGCTTAATGGCCTTGCTGCTGATGTCGTTCTGTCATTTGGTGATTGATGTGCCGCGGTATGGATTTTACGCCGTCCGTGACGCTTCCAAGTTCTTCGAGGCGGTCATCATCGTCCTGGGTGTGGTATGGACGCAAAATGCGCGGAGCGTACAACTGCTGAAGCGCTGGCTCTTCTACGTTCTCCTTGTCAATCTCTTTTACAGTTACACTTTTATCTGGGCCGATGCGATTCAAGCCAAGTCGCCCAACGTTGGCGTCTTTCATCCGGTTCCGCTGTTTGGAAATTACCAACAGACCGCTCTATGGTTGCTCCTGGGAGTGATTTACTTCATCTGGATCGCGCCATCCGTTGTTCGCTGGCCGCGCTGGATCCTGATGCTTTTGGCAGCGGCCCAACTTGGCGCCCTGGCCATCCTGCAGGTGCGGTCCGCCTACGTTGGAATTGCCGTCATTTTGGTGGTTCTGCTTCTTTTCCGTGAAACCAAAAAACTCGCCGGTTTTGCGTCCACGATTGGATGCGGAATCGGAGTGCTCCTGGCTTTGCTCCTGGTTGTCTCCGCTCTGAACATCAAACTTCAGGGACGCATGGGGCCGGTCAGTTTCGCTTTTGTTGAGGAGCAATTCCAGACCGTCCTGGCGGTGAGCGATCCGAATACGCGAATGTCCCACGATGTCGATCGTGCCGACATGTACGGCGAGGCTTGGGATCGCTTGCGGGCCAGCCCCATCAACATGGTGGTGGGCGAAGGGTTTGGGCAGGTCCTGGTGAATCTCGTAAGTGAAGAAGGCATCGCCGTCCGCGAGCCCCACAATTCCTCGCTCTCGGTTCTGGCGCGGTTAGGCTTCGTGGGCTTGTCGCTATGGCTTATGTTCATTGGACTGATTTTTCTGCGCTTCGTTCGGGCCCTCCGGATGCGGTCCGCCTCGGGGGAAGCCACCGCCACTCTCTTATGGTTGTTTCTCTGCTTTCTCTTATTTCTTTTGACGGCAAGCGTGCAGCCGACATTTGAATTTTCCCACGGTTCCATGCCGTTTTACTTCATGTTGGGCATGGGCATCGGGATCATCGGGCAGCGGGAGTACAGTTTCGACGCTCAATCCTTCAGCGTGCGCGCACCCCGCGCGGTAAGCGCCTAAACGTTTTTTCCGATCACGGATTATCAAACGAGAAATGTCTAAACTTACGATCATTACCACCAGTTGGGATGATGGGCATCCCTGCGATCTTCGACTTGCCGAGGCGCTCGCTAAGAGCGGACTGCCGGCGACGTTCTACGTCCCTCTCTTCGGCGAAAATGGAAAACCGGTTCTGGGAGCCTCGGAACTTCGCTCCTTCCGGAATCAAGGAATTGAGATCGGCGCGCACACGGTAACGCATCAGGTGCTGCCCCAACTCGATAGCGCCGGACTAGTAAGAGAAGTATGCGGGTCCAAGCAGCTCCTGGAGGACCAGCTAGGCGAAGCAGTACAGATGTTTTGTTATCCAAGAGGGCGCTACAACAGCAAGGTCATCGACAGCGTTCAAGATTCGGGATTCCTCGGCGCGCGGACGACGCGAATGTTTTCTCAATCCCTGAGCTTTGGACGGTTTGAGATGCCGACAAGTCTGCAGGCGTTCCCGCACCCACCACTGGATTATTTGAAAAATCTGGGCAAACGCGGAAACCTGTCCGGACTGGCGCGTTACTTCTCGAAATATGCCCGGTGCAAGAACTGGGTCGACATGGGAAAAGCCATGTTTGACGACGTCCTCCGGGAAGGCGGCGTCTGGCACATCTACGGCCATTCCTGGGAGCTGGAAGAATTCGGTCTCTGGGACCAGTTGCAGGAAATGTTCAGCTACGTCGCCAATCGGCCCGGCGTGATTTATGCCACCAACAGCAAAGCGCTCGAACGGGCAACGGAAGCCGCATGAAAATCGTCGTCGTCCATAACACCTACCAGCAACCGGGAGGCGAAGACATCGTCTTCCGGAATGAATGTGAGTTGCTAAAAGGCGCTGGGCACGAAGTGATTGAGTACCAGCGTAGCAATCACGATGCCTCGCAGTACGTATCCGTCCGCCAATTGACGCTGGCCAAAAACACAATCTGGGCGAGTGACACCCGGCGGAAATTCCGCGAGTTACTCTTGCGGGAAAGACCCGACATCGTGCACGTCCACAATACATTTGTAATGGTCTCGCCATCGATCTACTGGGCGTGCCGCGACGCAAAGGTGCCAGTGGTGCAGACGCTGCACAACTACCGGTTGCTGTGCCCGGGCGGTTCATTCTTTCGTGAAGGAAAGGTTTGCGAGGAATGTCTGGGCCACGGTGTTTGGCGAGGCGTGCGCCACGGATGCTACCAAGGTTCCAGCCAGGCGACTGCGGTAGTTGCCGCGATGCTTACGACTCACCGTTTTCTGGGGACATGGTCGAGGTTAATCGAATACTTCCTGGCTCCCACGGAATTCGCGCGCCGCAAATTCATCGCGGGCGGGCTTCCTGCTGACAATATTTTAGTTAAACCGAACTTCGTGGATCCCGATCCCGGCAAAGGCGATGGCGATCGCAGCTATGCGCTTTTTGTGGGCCGTCTTTCTCCTGAGAAGGGCGCGCGTACCCTCCTGGCCGCCTGGGCGGCCGCGGGAAATACGAGACCGCTACATATCGTGGGCGACGGCCCCTTGCGCGCGGAACTCGAAGACTATGCCCGGCAACATGGGCTTTCCAATGTCCGCTTCCGGGGAAGATTAGGGTGGAAGGAAACCATGTCGGTCATGCAAGGCGCGCGATTTCTGATTTTCCCAAGCGAGTGCTACGAGGGAGCGCTGCCCTTGACGGTGGTCGAAGCCTTCGCATGCGGCACACCAGTCATTGCGTCAAGGCACGGAGCCATGCAGGACCTGATTACAGATGGCGCCGCGGGACTCCATTTCACTCCTGGCGATTCAATGGATCTTGCGAGCAAGGCCGAACACGCCTGGGCGCATCCTGAAGAACTGGAAGCGATGAGCAAACAGGCCCGCCGTTCCTATGAAACCACCTACACGGCGGCGCGCAACTACGAGATGTTGCTGGAAACTTACGAGCGGGCCATCGGAAACCACGAGGCCAAGCGCAAGGGTCACACGATCGATGGCCTGAATCCGGCGTGGCGTTTTGAAAGCCAACCCGGACATTCGTATCGAGTTTCAGGATATCGTCCGAATTTGTCCTCGGGCGAGACTGCTCCTGTAAATCAAGACCAATGAAAAAAAATCTCAAAACGGAAGCGCACCTTCGCGCGTTGTCTCTGCTCGTGTTTTGTCCCGATCGGTCGGATGAGCCCGTTCATCACGTTGCCGGCCTGGATGAACAAGGGAGAGAAGAATTCTTCTGGCTCGCGGACGCGCACCACGTAATTGTCCGGGCCATACAGCCTCTGCAACGGCAAGCGCACGCGATTGACGATGTGGAACTTGTCGCGCTCACGCAGGGAGTGCTGGACCGTGAACGCAGCCGCATTGCCAAAGCGCTAATGAACCTCGAGAAGGTTTGCGCGCGGATTAGGGCCGCCGGCTGCGATGTCACGGTGATAAAGACGCTCGATCATTGGCCGGACTTTGGCAGCGACCTGGACCTGTTCACCGCGGGCGATGAACTCCGCCTCGTACAAGTGCTCAAGAATGAATTGCGAGCTCGCCATTGCTTCCGGACGCCTGGAGACCGCATTGCGCACAAGCGCAGTTTCGCTCTTCCCGGATTGCCCGAGCGCGTGGAATTGCATGTGAACAGGCTTGGGCCTGTCGGCGAACATGTGGAGCTGGCAAAACGCTTTGTCACCCGGAGCCAGCCGGCGCGCTTCGGCGAATATACGTTCCAGATTCCCGCCCCTGAGGAGCGAGTGATAGCCGGAACTTTGCAGCGCATGTACCGCAATCTTTATATCCGCATTTGCGATGTGCTCAATACCGCCGGCCTCATCGAGAGACAGTTGCTGGACTTCGCCGATTTGCGCGCTGCTTCCGAAGAAGCGGGCATCTGGCCGGGCGTGGCCACTTTCTTAACTCTCGCTGTCGATTATGTAAGGAAATATCGCGGGGACATTTTAGAACTTCCTGATTCCGTCCTGGCCTCCTCGCATTTCGGAGCGGACAGAACGCTCGTGCGCGAAGGGTATTTCCGATTTCCCGCTCTGCCCTATGGCTTCGGCCTTTACGTTCGCCAACTGCGGCACACGGCGCATAGCGGCGACATTCCGGGCACAGCGCGCTTGAGTTTGGTTCCTCCACTGGCTTCGATCGGTGCGCTCGCCTACACCGTCACCGGCAACAGCGGACGAATCTGGTGATCAGGTTTTAATCCCATTTCAGCGAGGACTACTTTGAATACTTCGACGATCTGCCGGCCGATTCCCACTTTTTCGCTCATCGAGCAGGCTGCGCGCAAATGGCGAATGGGGCGCCGATTGTACCGCGAAGAGGGAGCTTTGCCTTTGCTTGTGGAGATCCTTTGCCAGGTGAGCAAGCCGGTAGTGTGGTTATACGACTCCTGCCGGTGGATGTGGTTTCGAGCTCGAGGGCACAAATCTTTTACCGTAATGGGCCATGAGATAGCCGTTTTTATGCGGGACCCGGGGATCTCGCGCGAGCTGGCGCTCTACAAAGTACACGAGCCGCTGGCCACCAAACTCTTGACGGAAGTCTTGAAACCCGGGATGAACGCGGTCGATATCGGAGGGAACATCGGCTACTACGCGATGCTGGAAGCGCGCCTGGTCGGCCCCCAGGGCAACGTGATTGCCATCGAACCCATGCCGGATAATTCCGAACAGTTGTGCAACAACGTGAAGAACAACGGGTACCAGAACATTTACATCCACAAAGTGGCTATTGGCGACCGGGATGGTACCGGCCTTATGTATATTTCGGCGAAATCGAATTGGCACTCTTTGCATCCGCCTCCGACGTCAAAGGGAGAGATGAAAGTTCCCGTCTTCACCTTGGACAGCCTCCTGGATCCCTACAACCTTCCTTCGGTGGATCTGGTGCGCATGGACTTGGAAGGCTACGAGGTAGTCGTGATCGATGGAATGAGGAGGACGCTTGAAAAGTACGGGCCGCGTTTGCTTGTCGAGATCCACCCGTACCTCGTGGGAACGGCATCGACCGAGAAGTATCTCCACACCCTTGCGGAGCTGGGATACGGCATCGAGTGGATGATTGAGCAGGAGCGCGACATGCCGTTGCGTTGGCAGTTTCTGAAAATTGAACGGCCAACCATGAAGGAGCTCATAAACGATCCCAGGGTCTGGCAGGATCCCAGAGCCTTGACCGTCCTTTTTTCAAAACGCCCCTATGAAAATCGCGAAGTGTTTGAAATCGCGAGCCATCACCGGCTGAAGGCTTCGGCGTTGCACACGCTTTAACCGTCTGGCTGCACCCCAACTGGATTCCGAGCAGCCATAGCTTTCTTTCTTAAAGTGGATGCTTCTTTACGCAGGAAGATGCCTCTGCTGATTCTGGATGAGCAACCGTTTCAATTAGAAGGATGAAGTAGAAATCGCCCTGAACGCATGAGGAGATGAAAAAGTGAGTCAAGTGCTGGCAGAAATGACACCGGGCGCATCATTCAAGGTTCTGGGCGTACCGATCGCCGCCGTTCAAATCCCGGATGTAATCGCAAAGATGGAAGAGTGGATAGCAGGCCGGGAACGGAGCCACTACATCTGTGTCGCCAATGTGCACGTCATAATGGAAGGACTGCACGATCCATCGTTCGGAGCGGTCCTGCGATCCGCGGACTTATGTATTCCCGATGGAATGCCATTGATATGGGTAGGCAGGTGGCAAGGCCGCGCCCTGAATCATCGCGTATGCGGACCTGACCTCCTGATCGATTTCTGCCGCATGACGAAGGATGCCGGTTATACCCATTTTTTCCTCGGTGGCAAGGCCGGTGTTGCGGAGAAACTTTCGCATGAACTCCAGAGTCGTTTCCCAAGTGTTCAAGTCGTAGGCACCTATTCACCGCCCTTTCGGCAATTGACTCAGGAAGAAGACGATGCGATTACCGAACAAATCAATCACGCAGCCCCCGATGTTCTCTGGGTTGGACTGGGCTGCCCCAAACAAGAGCGATGGATGCGCGAACATCGAGACAAGCTGCGGGTTCCCGTCGTTTTAGGAGTTGGCCAGGCTTTCGATATCCATAGCGGCGAGACGCCCCAAGCGCCGATCTGGATGAGAGAGAACGGGTTGGAATGGTTGTTTCGGTTGTACCGGGAACCGCGGCGTCTTTGGCGCCGGTACCTCATTTACAACACAAAATTCATCTTCTCGTTGCTTTTCGAATCGCGGTACTCCAAATCACATAATTGAGAGGGCATCATGGCAAAACGCGCGCTCATCACCGGCATCACAGGACAGGATGGCTCTTATCTCACCGAGTATTTGCTCTCGTTGGGATATGAGGTTCATGGGGTCATCCGTCGAGCCAGCACGTTCAATACGCAACGGCTAGACCATATTTACGACGACCCGCACAATCCCGACGCGCGATTGCTTCTCCACTATGGCGATTTGTCCAGCGGCGAGCAACTGAGCAACCTGATCTATAACGTGGAGCCCCACGAAATCTACAATCTTGGCGCGCAAAGTCATGTCAAGGTCAGTTTCGAGATGCCTGAGTACACCGGGGATACCACGGGTTTGGGCACGGTTCGTCTGCTGGATGCCATCCGCCGCAGTGGAATCCAGACTCGCTTTTATCAGGCTAGCTCTTCCGAAATGTTCGGTAGCTCTCCGGCGCCGCAAAACGAAACGACTCCGTTCCATCCGCGCAGTCCCTACGGCGCTGCCAAAACTTACTCCTATTGGATGACCGTAAATTATCGCGAGGCTTATCAGCTATTTGCCAGCAACGGAATCCTTTTCAACCATGAGAGTCCTCGGCGGGGCGAGACCTTTGTGACCCGAAAGATCACCCGCGGAATCGCGCATATCCTCGCCGGCAAACAAAAGAAGCTGTTCCTCGGCAATTTGGACGCCGTTCGCGATTGGGGCTATGCGCCGGAATATGTCGCAGCGATGCATCTGATCCTACAGCAGGAGAGGCCGGACGATTTTGTTCTAGGAACCGGTGAAGTCCATTCCGTTAAAGACTTCGTGGAGGAAGCGTTCGATTACGTGGGTCTCGATTGGCAACAATTCGTGGAGATTGATGCGAGATACATGCGCCCGACAGAAGTAGATTATTTGCAAGCAGATTGCAGAAAGGCCAAGAAAATACTGTCGTGGGCTCCTTCCGTCAGCTTTAAGGATCTCGTTCGAATCATGGTGGACTCCGATATGGAGGCCGTCGGGCTCACCCAGAAAGGAGCCGGCCAATTTATTCTCCAGACCAAATTCGCCGGCTGGCACCAATGGAAGAGCGCTGTTTCCGATTTGTTGTGCGCACAGCAAGGACAAGCCATCATCTCGTAGAAATCAACAAAGGGGAATTGTATGAACTTCTGGAAAGACAAGCGCGTCCTGGTAACCGGGGGCAGTGGTTTCTTGGGATCCCACTTAGTCCGTAGAATTCGGCAACAAGGTTGTTCGGAAATTATTGTCCCTCGGAGCCGCGATTGCGATCTCCGAGAGAAGCAATCAGTAGTGAGCCTCCTGGAAAGGAGTCGCCCCGATCTCATTATCCATCTGGCGGCTACTGTCGGCGGAATCGGAGCCAATCAAAAACATCCTGGACGATTTTTCTATGACAATGCAATCATGGGAATTCAGCTGATCGAGTGCGCGCGATTATTGGGAGTCGCAAAATTTGTTTGCGCGGGCACGGTTTGTTCCTACCCAAAATTCACGCCAGTGCCATTTCGCGAGGAAGAATTGTGGGGAGGCTATCCAGAGGAAACCAACGCACCATACGGGCTGGCAAAGAAAATGTTATTGGTCCAGCTGCAATCTTACCGGAAGGAATATGGTTTCCGCGGCATCTACTTGATTCCCGTCAATCTCTACGGGCCAAGGGACAATTTTGATCTCGAAAGCTCGCATGTAATTCCTGCCATCATCCGAAAATGTGTGGAAGCCCAGAATCGCGGGGAAGACAAAATAGTGTTGTGGGGTACGGGCGACGTTTCGCGGGAGTTCCTTTATGTCGAGGATGCGGTCCACGGCATCTTGCTTGCCGCGGAGCACTATGACAAGCCAGACCCTGTCAATCTGGGTTCCGGCCAGGAAATTTCAATCCGTGAACTCACCTGCCTGATCCGCGAGCTTACTGGATTTTCTGGAGAGATCGAATGGGATAGCTCCAAACCGAATGGGCAGCCGCGCCGGTGTCTCGATACAACGCGTGCTGAACGTGAATTTGGATTTAAGGCTGAAGCTAGCTTGCGCTCCGGACTGAAGGAGACGATCGCCTGGTACAAGAAGACTCTCTCAACTCAATCCGCACTCCCTGAGTTGATAAGAAATGGGACGCAGGAAATGCCGCCGGGAAGATCAGTAGTGGACCCCGCATGCCAGGGCGAGGCGTGAAGGAAGTGCGAACGTTGAGCAATAAAAGCCAATCGGTTTACAGCCGGGTGGCGGGATAGGAAGACATGAACGACGCTGAGCGCCTCTCTCAATATTCGATGTTCCGGCTGATCGCCTCGGAGAAGACCATGGACCATGGGACAGCCTTCACTTCCAGTTCGCAAACCTTCGAGACGGAAATGTTGACGCAAAATGGGACCCTGACCGAGCGTGAGGGGCGCCAATTGTCGCGTGATTGGAATGACACTCACGAGGCGTTCCCCGATGCCTGTGTGCACGAATTGTTTGAAGTGCAGGTGGCTCGCGATCCCGATGCTGTGGCCGTCGTCTGCAGAGGGCGGCGACTGACTTACCGGGAGTTGAACCAGCGCGCCAACCAGGTAGGGCGCTATCTTCGCAAGCGCGGGGTAGGACCCGCAAGTTTGGTTGGAGTTTGCTTGGAGCGCTCCCTCGAGATGGTGATTGCTCTCTTGGGCGTATGGAAGGCTGGCGGCGCCTACATACCCCTCGATCCTGCTTACCCGCGGGACCGGCTGTCGTTGATGGTAGCTGACACGGGGATGAAAGTTTTATTGACGGACAACAAGTGTAGGTTCCTGATTCCGTCCGCCTTGGAAAATGCAGTTCGTTTAGATTCCGACTGGCCGCTCATCGCTCTGGAAGATTCCGGCAATCTGCCTGCGACGGCCGTGCCTTCGAATTTGGCTTATGTAATGTATACATCGGGCTCGACGGGCCAGCCCAAGGGAGCAATGATTCAGCACAGTGGCTTGGTCAATTATCTTTGCTGGGCTATCAAGACGTACGCCGTTGAGGGGAAGGGCTCTGTTCCCGTTCACTCTTCGATTGCCTTTGACTCCACGGTTGCGAGCTTGTACCCGCCATTGCTGACTGGAGGACAAATTGAACTTCTCCCGGAGGATGTGGGCGCGCAAAATCTGCTGGCGGCGCTGCGCCGAGTGAAAAATCGAAGCAAGGTCGTGATCACTCCCGCTCACCTCGAACTGCTGAACCAACAACTCAGTCCAAAAGAGATGGCTGGCATGACGAAAGTACTTGTCATTGCGGGCGAAGCCCTGCCGGCCGAGAGACTCTCCAAGTGGAGAGACTTCGCTCCGGAAACTCGCCTGTTTAACGAGTACGGGCCTACGGAAGCGACCGTGGGTTGCTGTGCTTACGAAGTGCAGGCTGGGGATCCGCGCAACGGCCCCGTACCCATCGGTAGGCCCATTACCAATGCCCAGCTCTATGTTCTAGACCCCGAATTGCATCCAGTCCCGCCTGGCGTGATGGGCGAACTGTATATCGGCGGCGCTGGCGTTGGGCGCGGATATTTAAACAAACCGGAACTGACGAGCGAAAGGTTCCTGGACGATCCATTTTCAGGCCGGAGCGGAGCGCGCCTGTACAAGACCGGAGACCTGGTCCGCCAGCGCAAGGATGGGGTACTGGAGTTTCTGGGGCGTGCAGACCACCAGGTGAAGGTGCGTGGGTTCCGTATTGAATTAGGAGAAATCGAAATTACGCTGGCAGGCCATCCAGGAGTGCAGTCCTGCACGGTATTGGCCCGCGAAGATACTCCTGGATACAAGCAGCTGGTGGCTTATCTAGTGGCTCGTGAAAGTGAGTCCGTGGATGCCGAAAGGCTAAAGAAGTTTCTTAAGCAATTGCTGCCCGACTATATGGTGCCGGCTTACTTTGTTTTTCTTGATTCCTTTCCCCTCACCCAGAACGGCAAGATCGACCGCAAGGCTTTGCCGGCTCCATCATATAAAGATACTCCGGCTGCCAAGGAATTCCATGCTCCGCGCACGGAAACCGAGAAGAAACTGGCTGCCATCTGGATGGGGCTTCTTAAGGTCGAGAGCATTGGAATCCATGACAACTTTTTCGATTTAGGCGGGGACTCCCTGCTGGCGATACGAGTTACCTTGCAGATTCGGGAAGTGTTCGGCGTCGCTTTAAGCATGCACACTTTCTTTCCCAGCGCCACTATTGCTGGTCTGGCTAAAGCTCTGGAAGCCCATGAAGAATCCAGCGACAGATTGACGTATGCCGTGGCTGTCCAGCACAAAGGAAATGAAGCTCCCTTCTTTTGGATAGGGCCGCGTGCCCGAGGCAGGTCTCTTTCCGACCAGCTTGGATCAAACCAACCCTTCTTTAGCCTCGGCTTCGAACCCTATACAGTTGACCAGCTGAAGGCGCCATATCGGATGGAGGTAATCGCCGAGGATCTTGTGTTGGCTCTTCGTGAGAAACAACCGCAGGGCCCTTATAGTCTGGGTGGATATTGCGTAAGCGCGGTCGTTGCGTATGAGGTCGCGAGGCAACTCACGATGCAAGGACAGGATGTCGATCTGCTGGTTCTGTTTGAGCCGTTGAACCCATTTCAAAGCGCAAAAGTTCGATTTGCAGCCGGGTTCAGGCGCTTGGCCTTTCGGGTCAGTTTTCGTTTCGCGGAGTTGAGCCGGCTGAGGGTCGGTGAATTCCCGGAATATATGCGCAATCGATGGAAAGGCCTCAAGTCCTTGTTCACGGATATGGTCTGGCGTCTTTCCGCGCGCTCCAAGTTTGTGAAGCCCCGGTTCCGTTCACCGAACTTGGACAAGGTCCTTTTCTTTGCGGCAAGCGCTTACGACCCGGAGCCATTGGCCTGCCCCACGGTCATTTTCCGATGTAAAGACTGGCCGATGCTATCTGCCGGTGATCCTTATTTCGGGTGGCGTGAATTGCTCACGGGTCGCTCTGAAACCCACGAGATTCCCGGGGATCATGCGGGAATATTCCATGAGCCGAATGTCAAGATCCTCGCCGACAAATTGAGCGCTTGCCTCCGGAGCGCGAGGCAGCAGGTACTCCTGCACAAGACCTGATCGCTGTTGGCGTTCGAACGCCACTTCATAAATACGAACCGCCCGAAATCTGCTTAATAATCCCGTGTTCGTTTATAAGATGACTTTACAGTTGCTTGGGGTCACGAAGTACGAAACCCTATGATTCATCCGCCCCGGGATTCGGGCCAGGTGAGCGCTAAATGGATCGCCACTAAATTCACACTCAACTCATACGGCTTCTAACTTCCCGTCAATTTTGACCTTTAAATTAAAAAAGTTATTGCACCTCTTTTTGCACGATCAACTTCCTGTGTAGTTCTTGCCGGCCACTTCGCTATGACCTCGTCCTCCTAGCGAGTGGCGTGGACGGCTGGGCGGCAAACTCTCTTGGACAGAGAGGATCGTGGAAAGAGACGTCGCAGAGAAACGCGAGGAAAAGAAATGATCCGTCAGAGGATTCGCCTGCGGCCGGTACTGTCCCTGTTGCTCGTCGTGTTTGGTTTGCTGGCGAGCTATGCTTTGCTCCGCGGCGCCAGCGGGATCACTACCGCTGCGCCGAAGACTGCATCTGCAACACCGCCGAACGCCGCACCGGCCCCCTCCGGTATATCCCAGTCTCCTGCCCCGGAGCACTCTGTCTCTGAACGTCCAATCTCAAAGCCGCGCGTACGGAAAGGCCCAGGCACTCCAAAGCAACCCAGCGTCAAGTTGGTTCCAGCTCGTACCTCGGATTCAAACATCAATACTTCCACCAACCCAGCAGTTGTAACTACAAATCTCACTGCTCCCAAAGATACCTTGCTTGCATTGGGACCGACCGATCCCATTTCCTTGAACAAGGTGGTCCCCACCAAGCTGCGCGCCCTTCCCTTGCCCCAAGGCGGCTCGGGCACGCCTCCAAATCCCCCCACGTCGAATTCGCCAGCGGACGGCAGTAACGGGGTTTCCACTTCTCCCACGTTACAAGTGAACGTTTCCGATCCCAATTCCAATAACGTGACTGTGAATTTCTACGGCAAGCTTGTACCGGCAGCTGCGCCCGGTCCGAATTTCTCGATCATCGAGCTCCCCGATACGCAGTACTACTCCGCCAGCCTGGAGAACGGGTCACCGGCGATTTTTACCGCGCAAACGCAATGGATCGTCAACAACAGAGTTGCAAACAACATAGCTTTCGTCACTGGATTGGGAGACATCGTTCAGAACGGAAACAACGACGGGAACAATACGGAGTGGATCAATGCGAACTCCGCCGTTAGCCTGCTGGACGATCCCGTTGGCACGGGACTTCCGCAGGGCATTCCCTACAGTTTCGGCGTGGGCAATCATGACCAGGGTCCCACCGGAGACGGGGCGCCGGACGACACGGCTGCATTCAATCAATATTTCGGCTCGGCTCGCTACAGCGGCAAGTCCTACTACGGCGGGCACTATGGAACAGATAACGACAACCAATATGAATTGTTCAGCGCCAGCGGCATGGACTTCATTCTCATCAACATCGCGTATATGGACCCGCAATATAACGCCACAGAACTCAATAACGTTTTGGCTTGGGCGAATGGATTGCTCCAAACGTACAGCAACCGGCGCGGAATCGTCGTCAGCCATTACCTGATCAACAATGGTTTTAACGCGACGTGGAGCGGCCAGGGCCAGTCCACATACAATGCGCTAAGCGGAAATCCAAATCTCTTCCTTATGCTCGCTGGGCATTTTACTCCCCCGGAAGGTCAGCGATCGGACGTTTTCAATGGGAATCGAATCTTCACGTTTTTGTCGGACTATCAAGAGTCAGGTTTCGGAGGCGATGGATGGCTCAGAATCTTGAACTTTTTGCCCGCCAGCAATCAGATTCATGTCCAGACCTATTCACCCTATCTCAACCAATTTGAAAACACTTCTGCTGGCGACTTTACCGTAAGCTATGACATGCAGGGCAGCGGGAACGGCTTTACGCTGCTGGCCAGCAATTCAGGTGTTCTGTCCGGCAACACAACAAGTTTCACATGGCCGGGTCTCACCCCCGGTTCTTCATATGAATGGTACGTCACCGTCAGCAATTCGACTGGAACCGCGGTCGGTCCGTTGTGGGGATTCACGACGACGGGTAGTTCCCCTGTGACGCTGTCTCCATCGAGTCTGACCTTCCCAAGTCAATCGGTTAATACGACCAGCGGGTCTCAATCTGTAACATTGACCAACACGGGAAGTTCCGCGCTAAGCATTTCCAACATATCCGCCAGCGCGCAATACGGACAAACGAACAGCTGCCCCATCAGCCCATCTACACTCTCAGTGAACGGCACTTGCACGATCAATGTAACTTTCACGCCGACGGCCACAGGCACGCAATCCGGAACCATCACGATTACGGACAACGCCGCCGGGAGTCCCCAGGTAATCACCCTCACCGGAACCGGCACGTCGGTCGTCGTACCGACTGTGAGCCTTTCTCCCAGCAGCTTGGCGTTTGGGAGCTCCGCCATCAAGGTGGTGCAGGACACGAGTACCACCGGGACGGGAAGCACCACTCTTGCAGCGACGTTCGCCAGCAATGTTACGCAAAACAACCTAATCGTAGTCGGCGTCAGCTCCTATGCGGGGAACTCTTTTGCTTCTCCTGCCATTACGGACTCGCGGGGGAGCACGTGGTCCCTCGCTATTGCCACCAATCCAGGGACGGCCGGCACGCCTTCTCTGGCCAGTATCTACTATGCGGTTGTCCCTTCGACTGGATCTGACACCGTAACTGTTCACATGACAGGAACCAATAACCTGCACTTGCACATCTACGAGATCTCGGGGTTGTTGACTTCCTCTGTGCTTGACCAAATCGGCTCGAACTTTCAGACCAACGCCACAGCCGCATCGGTCTCTACCGCTGGTTCCACAACCGCGGCAAACGAGTACGTATTCGCCTATTTCGGTAGGGACAACGGATCGGGGACGTGGACAACCGGCACTGGATATGGAGATACGCGTTCCTCTCCCAACAGCGGCGCATCAACCGACGCTTTTTCCGAAGACAAGATAATTTCTGCAACCGGGACACAGACTGCCACGGCGACCTCTTCGGGAACGGACTCTCTCACGTCACTTATCGCCACGTTCAAGGCGGGTACTGGCGGAGGCACAACGGTTGGCACCTCCAGCGCCCCGCAGGTCGTGACGTTAACTAACACCGGGAGCGCCTCGCTCAGCATTTCCAATATCGCGGCCAGCGGAGACTACGCGCAGACGAATACCTGCGGCAGCTTCGTAGGTATCGGGGCCAATTGCGCGATCAGCGTGACGTTCACACCCACGGCCACGGGATCGCGCCCCGGAACGATTACGATCACCGACAACGCCGGCAATAGCCCGCAGACGGTAAGTCTGACAGGTACAGGCATTGCTGCGGATGGTCCGGCAGTGACCCTGGCGCCGACCAGCCTGAGTTTCGGGAATCAAACGCTGAACACGCCCAGCGCCACACAGCCTGTCACACTCACCAATTCAGGGACGACCACGCTTAGCATTACCAGCATCGCGGCAAGCGCGCAGTACTCTCAGACCAATACCTGCGGCGCTTCCGTTACGGCCGGAGCGAATTGCACCATCACCGTCACCTTCACGCCCACGGCCACCGGCAGCCAGCCGGGTACGATTACCATCACCGACAACGCACCCGGAAGCCCCCATATCGTCAATCTGTCCGGCACCGGCGCGAATGCACCTGCCCCGGCAGTGACCCTGGCGCCGACCAGCCTGAGTTTCGGGAATCAGACGCTGAACACGCCCAGCGCCACACAGCCTGTCACACTCACCAATTCAGGGACGGCCACGCTTAACATCACCAACATCGTGGCGAGCGCGCAGTACTCTCAGACCAATACCTGCGGCGCTTCCGTTACGGCCGGAGCGAATTGCACCATCACCGTCACCTTCACGCCCACGGCCACCGGCAGCCAGCCGGGTACGATTACCATCACCGACAACGCCACCGGAAGCCCCCATATCGTCAATCTGTCCGGCACCGGCACGAATGTGACTGCCCCGGCAGTGACCCTGGCGCCCGCCAGCCTGAGTTTCGGGAATCAGACGCTGAACACGCCCAGCGCCACACAACCTGTCACACTCACCAATTCAGGGACGGCTACGCTTACCATTACGGGCATCGTGGCGAGCGCGCAGTACTCTCAGACCAATACCTGCGGCGCTTCCGTTGCGGCCGGAGCGAAATGCACGATCACCGTCACCTTCACGCCCACTGCTGCCGGCAGCCAGCCGGGTACGATTACGGTCACGGACAACGCGGCCGGAAGCCCGCATACCATACCGCTCACCGGCACGGGTCTGGCACCCGGCGTCAACTTCTCGCCGACGAGTTTGAGTTTCGGCAATCAGAACTTGAACACCACCAGCGCGGCCCAGCCCATCACGATGACCAATGGAGGAGCTTCGGCGGTGAGCATCACGAGCATCGCCGCCAGCGCGCCGTACGCTCAGACGAACACTTGCGGAAGTTCGCTTGCGGCAGGTGGAAACTGCACGATCAGCGTCACCTTCACGCCAACGGTTGCAGGCAGCCAGCCGGGTACGATTACGTTCACGGATAGCGCCGCCGGCAGTCCACAAACGGTTGGTCTAAGCGGCACTGGCACGACTACCGGTGCCACCACGGTGAGCTTGTCTCCAACCACTCTGGCCTTCGGTTATCAACAGATTAATACGACCAGCTCATCGAAGACCGTGAGGCTGACCAACACGGGGACCGTTGCCCTAACCCTGACGAGCATTGTACCCAGTGTAAATTTTACTGAGACGAACAACTGCGGGACTTCAATGATTGCAGGAGCACACTGCACAATCACTGTGAAGTTCAGCCCCACGACCCCTGGTGCCTTGGCCGGAACCATCACGATTACCGATAACGCGACCGGCAGCCCGCAAGTCGTGCCCCTCACCGGCGATGGCACGGACATCATCCTTTCGCCGACAAGCTTGAGCTTTGGCACTCAAGCTGTGAACACGGTCAGCGCTGCACAGACCGTTACGCTGACCAATGCGGGAACCGTTGCACTCACCATCACGAAGATCGCCACAGCTGGGCAATTCGCTCAAACCAACACCTGCGTAAGCCCGCTTGCGGGCGGCGCGAGCTGCACGATCAGCGTCACGTTCAAACCCACCACCACCGGCGTCCATAGCAACTCGCTCACGATCACCGACAACGCAACCGGCGCCCCAAAAACAGTGAGCCTTTCCGGCACCGGACAATAGAGAATTTCCTTCAGAGTCTCAATGGATGGAGTCGTCCGCTAGCGACCTCCGCTGGCTAGGATGTGATGGCGTGTTCTTCGCTTCCATCGGCGCCAAAGTGATATAGATATCTCGAAGACGGTCGTCGTGCCTCGAAAGCCCAAAGGCGAATTGCCTTTGGGCTTTTTTTTGCCCGAAGGTTTGCGTTCTATTGAGCCAATGAAAAGCTGGCGTCGTTCGGTGAATTCTGATTCGAGCGGCACATGGAGGATCGAAATTACACTGCCAGTATTCTTGCTTATTTCAGTGGAGGATTATTTCGACTGCCGCGTCCTGCACCCGCGTCACCTGCGATTAAAAGAATGGGCTTGGACCCGATTTGAATGCTTCCTCCGGAAATCGGCATTGTGCCGCCTTCAAGACTCCTATATTCCACAAATTTTGGCGCGGGCCGGAACGGAAGGGTGGAGGAGCCGGAAACCGAGCTGTTCCAAACAGCTTGTGCTGGCACGCCGCCGCGGAGCATAAAGCCGCAGGTCCAGGTGGAGTCCGAGGCCATGACGCATGGAACCGTCATCTGAGAGCCCGTCAGCCAACTTTCCAGTACGCCATAGGCGATTCCCGCGCGGCGAACTTTGCGACTGCCGATGTCCCAGAGCGTTCCGGTGATGGTGTCATTCCAGGCGTACCAGTAGTCTCGCTGCACTCCTTTCGACCATTGCACAATGTAATGCCGCGCCACAAAAGCGACCTGGTCATCTTCGCTTGGAAGATGTTTCGCTGGGCCCCAACTGGATTCCGTGTCCCACAATGGTTTACTTCCGATGCCCCGTTTCACCATCACACCTCTTATTGCGTCTGCGATCCGGCCTCCCTCCTCCGGGACGGAAGGTATCGGATTCCCGTAGCCGTGGAATGCGACACCGTCAACGAATTGGCCTCCACCCTCGGCTAGAAATTTATCGAGAAAGGTCGAGGTATCCGTGGCGCCCCCAACGACTGAAGGCGTAAAAATTTTGGCGGAAGGATCGATGGACTTGATGATTGCATAAGCGTGCTGCGCCATTGTGACCAGCGCGGGCACCCCGCCGCTCCAATACTCGTGCTGATTCGCTTCGTTCCACAGTTCCCAATATTTGATTCGGCCCGCCGCATGGGTTGCCATGGCCCGCACAAAGTCGTCCCAATCCTGCATGTTCAGTGGTGCATAGCAACCTCCGGGGTTGTAGTCGCAAGCTCCCGTTGGATTTGAAGATGCCCAGGTCGGGGTTCCACCGAACGTGTAGAGCACATCGACACCATGTGAATTCGCCTTGTCCAGCCAGCGATCGAGGGCAGGCCAATCATAAGTTCCTCGTGACGGCTCGAGCATGCTCCAATTTGTAAAAGTGTCCCACAGCCGGATTCCGGCAATGGGCATGGGAGGCCATGGCGTGTCTTTGAAGATTCCCGACTGCACCGACATTGAAAAAATGGAAGAAGTAACAGGGTCGGGATGATCGCGATCCGTTACTTGGTCGCCATCCAGACGGGACTCGCCTTCAGCGGGTGAATCTGTGACGTAAGCCTTCCGCATCGAATCTGCCATAACACCGAAACCGCAGAGGCACTGCGATAGGCAACAGCAAATCATCAGAACCATGCACGCCTGCCTGCGCAAGGACCCTCCTCGTCCGGCCCCTCATTTGGCTAAATAAAGAGAACGGCAAAACGCCGTTTCAAATATCCCGCTCCTACTCAGCCTAGCCGATTCAACCACCTTTACGTATAGCACAGCTTTCTCTCCATCGATTCCGGACTGTGCGCTGGAGTTAAACCCCAAGCTTCGTATGTATCTGGGACGCCCTGTGTTCCCGGAGCGTGACAAAAGGCTTGTGCGAAGGACAATCGATTGATTGGCTGCCCGTAGTGTCTTCCTTCCGGTACTCCTCTCGGAGTAAATCCACTTCCAGAAACAAACTCTCCATCCGAAGTACACACCAAAGCAAGCATCCGTTTCGTCTCCCCTCTTACCGCGCATCTGGCAAGTACAGGACCAGTACCCTGAACTAAATGTGCCCACGCGACCAGTAGGGGCATCCCTGTCCGGATTATAGCGTTGGGGCAACGCCGAGGAGCAGGGCTGAGGCGGTGAACCCCGCCTGGAGTCCCGCGTTGCAGGCGGGGAACGCCGATGAACTCGTTGCAGACGAAGTCCTACGGAAAAGTCAACCAGCGCCCGGAATTTGTCTACTTTTACTGTTTTATCTTTATTTCGTCGCTATTTTGTTTTGGGTGTGTCGGCCTCACTAGCGCCGACATGAAAAATGGACCTGCGTCCAAGTCCACGCCGCCGACGATCTTCTTAACCGCCCCGGCGCCGGACGCAACCGTATCTGGCGACATTTCGCTTACGACGAGTGTTTCCTCAAATACGACCAGCGTGGAATTCATGGTAGACGGAAAGAGCGTAGGCGCCACTGTGACCAGCGCACCTTTCGATTCTTCGCTCGACACTACCAAATTATCCCCTGGCACGCACTCGCTCACAGCTGTAGCCTCAAATTCGTCTGGAGAAATGACAACGAGCGCCACAGTAATAATCACCGTTAACAACTCTGCTGCTCCAGCAATCTCGATTACTTCGCCGCTCTCGGGCGCCACGGTTTCAGGAACCACCACCGTCTCGACCAGCGTCTCTGCCAACACCACCAGCGTGCAGTTCAGGTTGGACGGCAACAATTCGGGTGCACCGGTGACCAAAGCACCCTTCAGCTTTTCTCTCAACACTACAACACTTTCCAGCGGAACCCACTCGCTTTCCGCCGTCGCCAGCAACTCTGCTGGACAAACGAGCACCAGTGCCGCGGTCTCGCTCACCGTCAGCAATTCCACGGCTCCCACCATCTCGATTACTTCGCCGCTCTCAGACGCTACGGTTTCAGGAACCATCACAGTCACGACCAGCGTCTCTCCCAACACCACCAGCGTGCAGTTCAGGTTGGACGGCAACAATTCGGGTGCACCGGTGACCCGAGCACCCTTCAGCTTTTCTCTGAACACTACGTCGCTTTCCAGTGGAACCCACTCGCTTTCCGCCGTCGCCAGCGACATCGCCGGGCAAAAGGCGACCAGCGCCACCGTGACGATCACTGTCAGTAATTCCACCGCTCCCACGATCTCGATTACTTCGCCGCTCTCGGGCGCCACGGTTTCGGGAACCACCACGGTCACGACCAGCGTCTCTTCCAACACCACCAGCGTGCAGTTCAAGGTGGACGGCAACAATTCGGGAGCGCCAGTGACCAAAGCACCCTTCAGCTTTTCTCTGAACACTACGTCGTTTTCCAGCGGAACCCACTCGCTTTCAGCCGTCGCCAGCGACATCGCCGGGCAAAAGGCGACGAGCGCCACTGTCATGGTCACTGTCAACAATTCCACGCCTCCCACTATCTCGATTACTTCGCCGCTCTCGGGCGCTACGGTTTCAGGAACCACCACCGTCTCGACCAGCGTCTCTTCCAACACCACCAGCGTGCAGTTCAAGGTGGACGGCAACAATTCGGGTGCAGCGGTGACCCGAGCACCCTTCAGCTTTTCCCTCAACACCACAACTCTCACGAATGGCACCCACTCGCTTTCTGCTGTAGCCGGCAACTCTGCTGGACAAACAGGGACCAGTGCCACCGTCATGGTCACTGTCAACAATTCCACGGCCCCCACTATCTCGATTACTTCGCCGCTCTCGGGCGCTACGGTTTCAGGAACCACCACCGTCTCGACCAGCGTCTCTTCCAACACCACCAGCGTGCAGTTCAAGGTGGACGGCAACAATTCCGGTGCACCGGTGACCACAGCTCCTTTCAGCCTCTCTCTCAACACCACAACGCTCACGAATGGCAGCCACTCGCTTTCTGCTGTTGCCAGCAACTCTACTGGACAATCAAGCACCAGTGCCGCAGTCTCGCTCACCGTCAACAACGCCGACAAGATTCCCCCGGTCGTCTCCATTAGCTCGCCCGCCTCAGGCGCGACAGTTTCCGGCACGGTTATCATTTCGGCGACTGCCTCGGACAACGTCGGGATCGCAAAAGTTGAATTCTACTTGGATAGCTCCCTGCAAGTGACGGACACTGCAAGTCCGTATACTTCTAGTTGGAATACGGCGTCGGCCAGCAACGGGTCCCACACCATAATGGCCAAAGCGTACGACGCGGCGGGAAACACGGCATCAGCTTGTGTGATCGTTAGCGTGAGTAATAGCGCAAGCAGCGGCTTAACTCCCTCCGGTCCGATCACCCTGTCTGGCCAGAGCAATGTGACCATCGAAAATCTGCACATCACGAATCCAAATGGCGATTGCATGACGATCAGCAACGGAACGAATATCACGATCCGCCAGTCGGAAATCGGCCCGTGCAGCGGGAACGGAATCGTCGTAAGCGGCGGAGATACCATCAACGTGTTTGACAATTACATCCACCCGGAAGGAAAGCTGGCGGGGTGTTGCGATGTTACTGACGGAATCTATGCAAGCGGAACAAGCAACCTTGCCATCCAGGGCAACGTGATCGCCTACGGCGAAGCGAACATTGAAGCACAGAACCAGAGCCATCTGTCAGTGATCGGAAACTTCTTCCTGAACCCTAGAGGCGGAGCGAACAGCCGCGGCCAGAATGTGCAGGTCTGGGGCAACAGCACGACCGTGCTGGTACAGAACAACTACACGCTGTCAAGCACCGATACCGCGACCTACGCATTCGCCGAGGTTCAAGAAGACTCGATCAACTTCGGTTCGAATATAAGCGGAGTCACCGCCCAGGGTAACTACGTCACCGGCGGGCATAGCAGTTCGGGATGCGGGTTAATCGCTGATACGGGAACCCTAAATGAAGAATTCCGCAGCAACACGCTCCTCAATACAGGCCAGTGCGGGATTGGAATCACAGATGGGATGAACGCGGTCGTGGACAGCAACAAAATCTTGAATACAACGCCGGTGAGCGGCGGCGGGAACACCGCCATTTACGTGTGGAAAGTCAATGCTTCCGATCCGCCTTGCGGTCCCACGCAGATCACGAACAATATTGCGAGCGCGATCACTTCCAGCGGAAGCCCGAATAGCTACTGGAATGGCGGAGGATGCGATCCCGTTACACTGACTGGCAACACATTTGACGCGGCGGCGCAACAAGCGCTTTCTCCGGCTTCGGCGCAATTACCGCCGCCAGCCATTCCGCCGCTGCCAGAAACCTGTGCCATCGCTTCACCCTTTACGAATAATACTTCAGTGCCACGCTGCGGAAGCTCCAGCACTCCGTAGCCCGCCATGCGAACGGATATCCTTCCCAACGTGGCTCGTCGGACTGGCGGTTTCCAATCTTTTGCCGTAAGGAAACTCCGTGTCACCGTCCGACTCCCGATCTGCCGCCTGCCTCTGCCGCGCCCGTCAGGCCAAGAAATTCTGCTCAATCCCATAAGAATCAATTACTTACATTCTCTCAGTCTGGTGGAATTGCGATTCCCTAAGTACATACGTACTACTGGTATGTTACCGGGGGGCCATTGGCGACTCCCTTCACTTGCTTCACACTCGTAGGGTTCCGAATTTATGCGCTCCGCAGACGATGTCGACGCACTTCTAAAGGCACGAGCTGAGATCGATGAGCAGCTCCGCAGGCACAAGAATGCCCTGACGGTGCTGTTCACCGACGTGGTGGGCTCGACTAGCTTCTTTGAGCGCAATGGCGATACGGCCGGGCTAGTGATGATCCATCGCCACGATGAGCTGGCCGCTCGCGCCATCCAACAGTATGAAGGCACAGTAGTTAAGACGATCGGCGATTCCGCGATGGCGGAATTTCCAAATCCCGGGGCGGCTGTACGCGCCGCCGTGGAGATCGAGCGCCAATTCCTGAAGCTGAATTTGACCTTGCCGGAAGATCAGCGCGTCGAGGTTCGCATTGGCGTTCACACCGGCATCGGTTTCCGGAAGGGGAATGATCTATTCGGGGATGTGGTCAACGTCACGGCGCGCATCGTGAAGCGCACGGCGCCCGCGCAGATCCTTATTTCCCGCCCGATGTTTGAAGCGGTATCGAAAGAGTCCGATCTGCACTGCCGGTGGTTGAGCAAGCTCACGATCGACGGCCGCACCGAACAGGAAGATATCTTCGAAGTGGTCTGGACGGATGCAGAAGCCTATCGCCAGGTGCGAGAAAGGCCGGCGGCCTCTTCCCACATCCCGCCGCGTTACGAAGTCTTATCTCAGATTGGGACGGGCGGAACCGGAATCGTTTATAAAGTTCGCGACCTCGAAACCAGCGAAATCGTGGCTCTGAAGGTTCTCAAGCCCGAGATTGCTTCCGACCCGGATGTCCAGGAAAATTTCAAAAAAGAAATGTGCCTCGCCCGAAAAATTACGCACAAGAATGTTTGCCGAATTCATGAATTCAACCGCTTGAATGGGTCGGCCTACACTTCCATGGAATTTATCGAGGGCGAGAGCTTGTTGTCCAGGCTGAATCGCGCCGGATCACTGCCTTTGAACGAAGCGCTGGAGATTGCACGGCAAATTTGCGCCGGACTGCGCGAAGCCCACGCCCAAGGAATCGTGCACCGGGACCTGAAGCCAGCAAACATCATGGTGAACCGGACTGGCGCCGTGAAGATCATGGACTTTGGCATCGCGCGAATGGTTCAGCGCGATGATCCAATGACCGGCACGATCGTCGGGACTCCGTCGTATATGGCGCCCGAGCAGGCTGAACTCAAACCCGTGAGTTCATGCACCGACATTTATGCGGTGGGGTTATTGCTCTACGAAATGGTCACAGGGGTTGCTGCGTTCGACGGCGACACTCCCGTTGCGGTGGCTTTGAAGCAAATTCGAGAGTATCCGAAACGGCCACGCGAAATCGTGCCGCAGCTTACGCGTTCCATCGATGCCGTGATAATGAAGTGCCTTCAGAAGGAGCCGGCAAAACGGTTTCAGTCCGTAGACGAACTCGAAATCGCTCTGGTGAAGGCCGCAAAGGCCAGGCCCATCAGTCCCTGGGAAGTCGCCATCAACCGCGAGATGGCGCGGGCGGAACTTGAAATTCGCAACCGACTTCGCTCGGCCATTGAAAATGCGAAAGCTTTTCTGGCCCGGCAAGATTGGACCCCTCTGGTACGAATCCAAGAGGAGCCCAAGGCCATGCTTGGCGTAGCGGGCCTTGTCGGCGCCTTAACTGTTTTTCTGTTTTTTGGCGGGTGGAAGCCCCGCACGATCAATGCGCAAACGATTCAGGCGGCGAGTCAGAATTCCGCGCAGCCTGTCGCGGCGTCCGATGGAACCGTCTCCGGATTCCCGTCGCACCCGCCGGAGTATTCTTTCAGCCCGATTGCTTCGAATGAAATTGACCTGTACGAAGATTCCAGGTCTATCAACGAAAAGGAACTGTCGTCCGATTCTGTGTTGTCGAATCACAATCTCTCATCCGAGCCTGCTACGCCCCCGGCAGCCTCTCCGAAACCCGCTCGAATCGTGAAGCACTCGATTTCGCCAGTTCGCACCGACGAGCGGAAGGCGCATTCGGATGCACAAAGTCCGACGCAATTTCAAACCCTCGCGAGCCCGGCGCGACCTGAGCTCCTGATGACCGTAGGCATCCCAAGAGGTGAAGGCCAAGAGCTTGCGATAGATTCATTGCAGCCAAACGCCGTACCCGAACCAGCCATCGTACAAGCAAATACATCGACCCTCCTAAAGACTAGTGGCGACGACTCCAAGGCGCCCAAATTGTATCTCGAGGTGGGCACGTTCAAGGACGAGACCTGGGCGAATAATGCGGTAGACAAATTAACCCAACTAGGATTTCACGCAGTATTGATTCACAAAAATCTCTTGTGGACGCAGTCCTACCATGTCGAAGTCGGCCCCTATACAAACCAAAAAGACATCGCCGAAGCGCGCGAAAGCCTCGCTTCGCAAGGCTTCAAGGCACATCCGGTAAATCAGTCTTCCCCCTCAATCCAATAAAGGAACTCCACCAAGCATCTTATTCTTCGTCGAAATCGACGATGGAATGAGACGCGCGAATGGAATTGATTTGCCGCGACAACCCTTCAGCAAATAAATCTGCACCCGTTGCCGATTTTTTCACTACAATCACATGTTCCGGAAATGAGATTCGAGGGTCGGCTTGGATCAGTACGGCAAGCTTCTACGATCGAAATTGGAAGAGCGGCGCGGCCTCTTGGTTCCCGGCGCAGCCGACGCGCTTTCGGCGCGGGTGATCGCCAGTCTTGGTTTCGAGGCGGTCTACATCACGGGCGCGGGCGTCACGAATGCATTGCTGGGATTGCCTGACCTCGGATTCATCAGCTTGCCTGAACTTGCCCAGCAGACTTCGGCTATCCGCGAGGCCGTCGAGCTTCCCATCATCGTCGATGCGGACACCGGATTCGGCAATCCTCTGAATGTTCGACACACGGTTCAGGTGTTGGAACGGGCGGGCGCGAACGCCATTCAGATCGAGGATCAAGTTTTTCCAAAACGCTGCGGGCATTTCAGCGGCAAACAAGTGATTGCGGCGGAGGAGATGGTGGCAAAAATCAGAGCCGCCGCCGACGCCCGCCGGAGCCAGGATTTTCTGATCGTTGCGCGCACCGATGCTCGCGCCGGGCTTGGCTTTCAGGCAGCGATCGACCGCGCCGCCAAGTGGATCGAAGCCGGGGCGGACGTGACATTTGTCGAGGCGCCCGAGAGCCTCGAAGAGATGAAGCGCATCCCGGCTCTCTTGCGCGTTCCCCAGGTCATCAATATGGTTCCCGGCGGGAAAACACCGATCGTGGATGCCGCGGCACTCGCTGCAATGGGCTTTGCCCTGGTGCTGTACGCAAATGCCGCTTTGCAAGGAGCCATCGCGGGAATGCAGGGCGCGTTGTCGGAATTGAAGGCTTGCGGTTTTCTGGACGAGAGCAGCGGCAAGATCGCGAGTTTCGCGGAGCGGCAAAGGCTGGTGCAAAAACCGCTCTTTGATGAATTGGAGCGGAAATATTCACCCAAATAAAAACCGCGCCGCTGCTTGTGCATTGTGTTTCCCAGGAACAAGCTTTCATTGACTCATTCCAAGGACACCTATGCAATGGCGCCACGTGAAGGTGCACGCCTCGGCGGAGAATTTTCCGAGGGAAGAACAGCTCGCCTGGAAAATCGCTCAAGTCGCCGCTGATCCCGCCGGCGTCGAACCGGATGTGGCGGAGATGATTGCAAACCGCGTCATCGACAATGCGGCTGTCGCGATTGCCGCGATCAACCGGCGGCCCGCGGTCTCGGCGCGCGCCATGGCGCTCGCTCACCCGCGAAAGATTGGCGGCACGATTTTCGGGATCGAGTCCGGGCAGACTTTTTCGCCCGAATGGGCTGCCTGGGCCAACGGCACAGCTGTCCGCGAACTGGATATGCACGACACCTTCCTCGGCGCCGATTTCGGCCATCCCGGCGACAATATTCCGCCGATCCTCGCCGTGGCGCAGGCCGCGGAAAAATCCGGCAAGGAATTGATCCGCGGAATTGCCACCGCGTATGAAATCCAGATTAATTTGATTCGCTCCATCTGCCTTCACGAACACCACATCGATCATATCGCTCACTTATGCCCAGCGCAGGCCGCGGGGATTGGAGCGCTCCTCGATCTTCCGGTAGAAACGATCTACCAGGCGATCCAGCAGGCGGTTCATGTAAGCTTCACCACGCGCCAGTCGCGCAAAGGCGCAATCAGCAGTTGGAAAGCGTTTGCCCCAGCTCATGCCGGCAAGCTCGCCATCGAAGCCGTCGATCGCGCCGTGCGCGGGGAGAATTCTCCAAGCCCCATCTATGAGGGAGAAGAAAGCGTCATCGCGACGATGCTGGGCGGCGCAAAATCCGAATATTCGGTTCCGTTGCCGGCGGCGGGCGAACCAAAACGAGCCATCCTCGATAGCTTCACGAAAGAGCATAGCGCCGAATACCAGGCGCAAGCATTGATTGATCTGGCGTTCCGGATGCGCACGAAAATCGGCGATCTCTCCCAAATCGAAAAGGTCATCATTCACACCAGCCACCACACTCACCAGGTGATCGGCACCGGCTCGAACGATCCTCAGAAAATGGACCCACAGGCGAGCCGTGAAACTCTGGATCATTCGATCATGTACATCTTCGCCGTCGCGCTGGAGGATGGCCGCTGGCATCACGATCAGAGCTATGATTCGGAACGCTCTGGCCGGCCGGGCACGGTCCGTCTGTGGCGCAGTATTGAGACGCGCGAGGACCCGGAATGGACGCGCCGGTATCACTCCAGCGACCCTTCAGAAAAAGCTTTCGGAGGCCGAGTCGACATTTTTCTCCGCAATGCTGAGCGCATCACGGACGAAATTCAGGTTGCCAATGCGCATCCATTCGGAGCAAAACCGTTCGCCCGGGAAGATTACAAGCGCAAGTTTGAATCACTCACCGGCGGCATACTGTCCGTGCAGGAGTCGCGAAGATTTCTCGATGTGGTTCAGAATTTGCCCGCGTTGCGTACTGGAGAACTCGGGAATCTCAATCTGGTTGTCCCTGCGGATACTCTAGTTCGAGACGGGCCGGGCCTGTTCTGAAACAAAATATTCCGTCAGTATCTGAAAAACAGAAACAGACTCAAGACGAAACGCAGCGGAACGTGAAGCATGACCACGACGGAACAACCGATGCCCGGCCAAGCGGCAGCTGCGATCAGCGCGCGGCTGGACCGTCTTCCCGCGACGCGATACATCTGGGAGCTTGTCCTCCTCCTCTCCCTTGGCGGCTGTTTTGAATTCTACGATCTTTTTCTGACGGCCTACATCGGACCGGGACTTGTCCGTAGCGGACTGTTCTCCCGCGCGTCGATCTCCTTCTTTGGCTTCAGCGGCCTCGCGAGTTTTGTTTCCGCGACTTTCGCGGGGCTATTCGTGGGGACGCTTATTTTTGGTTTCGCTGCGGACAAGTTCGGGCGGCGGCTGATTTTCACTTCCTCATTGCTCTGGTACGCCTGCGCGACAGCCATCATGGCCTTCCAAAATTCCGCCGCCGAAATTGTCCTGTGGCGAATGATCGCGGGAATCGGTATCGGGGTCGAGCTTGTGACGATCGATACCTACATTGTCGAGCTGATGCCCAAGGAACTTCGCGGCCGCGCTTTTGCGGCCAATGAAGTGATTCAGTTTTCCGCGGTGCCGATCGTAGCCTTGGTTGCGTGGCGTCTCGTGCCGCTCCAGCCCTGGGGATTTGACGGTTGGCGCTGGGTGGTGCTCCTTGGATCGGTCGGCGCTATTTTTGTTTGGTTCATACGGCAACGAATTCCGGAAAGCCCGCGCTGGCTGATCGCCCACGGTAAATTGGATGAAGCGGAGCGCGTGACCGCCGAAATGGAACGCCGCGTCAGCAAAGAGAGCGGAGCCCCGCTCCCGCCGCCGAAGGTTGAAACGATGGAGGAACAGCACGGCAGTTTTCTTGAAATTTTCGGGCCGTCCTATGCACCGCGAACGTTCATGCTGATGGTCTTCCACTTCTTTCAAACCATCGGCTACTACGGTTTCGCCTCGTGGGTGCCTACGCTGCTGATCGCCAACGGCATCGGGATTACTTCGAGCCTGCAGTTTTCATTCATCATCGCGATTTCGTCTCCCTTTGGCCCGCTCTTCGCGGTGAGCGTGGCGGACAAATTCGAAAGGAAGTCGCAAATTGTCGTCACCGCACTTTTGATCGCGGGGTTCGGTATCCTCTTTGCCCGCCAGCGTAATCCTCTCTGGCTGATTGTGTTTGGCGTGATGCTGACCTGTGCGAATAACTGGATGTCCGCGAGCTTTCATGCGTACCAGGCTGAACTTTTTCCGACGCGCATTCGGGCGCGAGCCGTGGGCTTCGTCTATTCCTGGAGCCGCCTGAGCGCCGTCTTTACCAGCCTGATGATCGGCTTTTTCCTGCGCGACTTCGGAGTGGCGGGAGTTTTCACGTTCATCGGGGCGTCCATGCTGGTTGTGGTTCTCTCGATCGGAATTTTCGGACCGCGCACGCGCAACTTGGCGCTCGAAGTCATTTCGCATTAGCAAGCGCTGTAAAATTGGACGGGCTCTACTCCACTTTCACCGTAAATTGGCTCACGACGACTTTGCCTGCGACGCTGAATTCTCCGAAGATGTGATAGATGCCCGCCGATGCAAACGCGAAGTTGGTTGCCTCGATATTAGGGCCGAATTTATTGGGGAGAAGGAGATGCGAGGCATGGGCGCTTTCGCCCAACAGTTTGCCAACGAGAGAGACTGGGAGAAGACCGTGAATGTGCAGGAATCCCATAAGATCGTCGCGGATGATGCTGATATGCATGGGAACCGCAAGATAAGGATCCATGTCGGTTAAGGGCTTCCCGTTTTTTTCAATGTGGTAATCGAGTGTTGCCGGGGCGCCTGCCTTTAGTTTTGCCGGCGATGTTCTGAGCGTGACGTCGTAGCCGTCAACATTTTCTCGCTGTGAAAAGGTTTCGTTCTGCGGTGCACTCATCATGCTGGAAGGCCCAACATTCAAGTAGAACTGATCGGAGAAAAGGTATCCTCTTTCCGTGAAATCCGCGGAAACTAAATAGCTTCCGGGTTTGGGAAATGTATAGCGCACGGGGAACACGGCGGTCTTGAGCATTTCCGGAGTTACCGGCCCGAAATCTTCCACGTGGATGTGCGAGAAGACGGAGAAATCCTTGCTCGCAATAACCACATGAAGAATGCGATTGTGATCGAGAACAAGATCCTGGACAGGATTGCCCTGGTAGTCGCGCAACGTGAAGGTAAGTACGATGGGAATATTTGGCATGAGCACCACAGGATTCGTCGCCATCTGAGATCTTGCCCGCGCGGGCCGTACAAAGAAGGCGAATTCACGCGCATCCACGAAATGGAACTGTCCAAGCCCGATGCCCACCGTGCACCCGGGCAGCGCTAGATCCGCCGTCGCTTTTCCGTCGCGTTCGGGAACGCTTTCGTGCCATACATTCATAATGTTCGCTTGCTCGCAGGCTCGTTGAAATGGACTTGCGAGAAGGCCTGGAGATACCGCGGGAAGTCCGCCAGTTAAGAAGAGAACAATAACGATAAGTAGTAGCGCGGGAATCCAGGTGCCTCGTCGCGCGAAGGTCAGCGTCGTGCTTGCCGGCGCTGCCTGGGGCGCGGACAGAACAAATTGATTCAATTTGGAGCTTTTGCGATAGAGGAAGATCGAAGCGGCGAGAATCACAAGGGCTGCAAATATGTGAATCACTTCAAATGATCCAAACGTTCTGTCCTCGGCGTGCGCGTCGCTCTCCGTTATTTCCTGCGGATATTCCACATTGAACGACGCGGCGGCATCATAGGCTCCCGTTCTTTGGGCGGTAATATTGATTGTCCAAGTTCCAGGCGGGGCAAGAAGATTTTCAGCGAACACATATCCACCCGCAAATCTCTCATCGACTGGCGCGACGATCGGGCCGATGCCCGCCGCCTGATTCGTGAGAGTGACAACCATATTTTTCACATTTGCGCCGGCTTCCTTTTGCGGATCTTCGGCGGTCACAAGAAATTTACCGCTTTCGTAGGGCTGCTCCCTAAGCGAGAGCGCAATCCCCTGGCTCATGGCAGACCGCACGAAACTGAAATGAGGAGCCAGCGGAGGCGTGGTGATGATGAGAAGCGAAGTGACCGCGAGGATGGCGATGCCGAATGCCATCTCCGCGGGCAGGGTAAAACCGAGCCACGAGAACACCCCGGGTAACTGCGTCTCATCGCCTTTCTTGATTGCATCCGCGATTGCTGGCTCAACATACAACTGGTCGAAAAAGCGCACGAGAAGCAGAAACGCCGCAAACACGGAAAGGACAACGAATCTTTTCCCCCAGTCCGTCGTAAGCACGTACGAGAAACTCTTGAGGTGCAGCCAGACGACGTAAACCCCGGTGACACCCGCAATGCCGAGGGCGACGCTGGCGATTCTTGAAAACGCTGTGAGCGTGAATGCAGCCAGCCGCAAGTTCCGCAATTTCCGGACGAGAGGCGAGAAGAGTACGCCCATTGCAATGATCCCGCCGATCCAGGCGTCCTTAAAAAAAAGATGAATGAAATTCATCAAGACGCCGAACCCCGGCGCGAAGCTGGAGGCGGCCGCGTGGCTGATCCGCGCCCGCGCGAAATCGATCAGCGCCAGGACTGCGAAGAATGCATATTCGATTGTTAAGATTCGTTCGGACAGGAACAATCGTTTACGCACGATTTGGAAGGCGATCAACAGAAAGGCCACGCCAAGCATGCGATAAATTGTGGAAAGGGCCGAGGTGGTACTAATGAAAGGGCCCCACGCTTTCGCAAGAGTTGATTCCTGAAGTTTCGCGAGCTCAGAAGCTTTGTAGAAGAGATAGGCAAGGCCGCCTGCCAGGGCCAGAACACATCCGAGAGCGATCAGAATCTGAAATCTCCTGACGAACTCATGTTCCTCGGAGAGAACTTCGGGGAAATGCTTGCGCATCGGCCGCCAGATGAAAGCGAATACAAGGAAGGCGCCTAAAATCAAAGCATCGCCGATCAATTCAATGGCGAGGGTTAAAGCTTCAGGAACGCTCGAGCTGTGAACCGTCTGGAATCCGCCGGAATCCGTGGTCCCGCCGGGCCTCGCATTTCCTACCGAAAAAACATACGCGCCTTTCGCGAAATGGCCGTCATCCGCCGAAATAACTTGCCACGAAACCGTATAAGTTCCAGCGCCGCCGTCCTTCAGGCCCACGCGGTAGACTCTGGGATCCGCGGGGTCGGCTGCGGAATTTGAAAGATCGGCGCGCGAACCGTCGGGAGCGAGTACCGTAATACTGGAAACACGCGGCTCCACACGTTCACTGAAATGGATTTGTATTTCCGTCGGCGCTTGCGAGAGAACAGACGACGCGGCTGGAACATATTGAATCGGCGTCGCGTGCGCAAAAGCGAATTCGGGCAGTGCCGCGATCAGAAGTGAGAGACAAAATACCCGGAAAATTGTCCTGAATCTCGTATGCATGGCATCATTCAAATCCCGCGATCGATGAATAAAGAGAAATCCAACTCAAAAGCAAAGCAGTTTCCGTCGCTTCTTTTATCCAACCGCTCGCTTGCGTGCTCCCCAATAGCCCCCCACAAGCCCCAAGATAATGCATGCGAATAATGCGGCGATGTATACGGCTCGAATTTTGCTCCCCGATCCTGAAATCGTAATCGGAAATATTGCGGTCGCAAGTACTTGTTGAGCACGCTTAGAGTCGAAGAACGTTACCTTCAGGGTGTAATCACCGCCTTCCGGGAATGTGTAAAAGAGAAATGTATTCGGCATTTCCGTGATGAGGTCGCAGTTGACGAGCGGTTTCCCGTTGCGCTCAATATCGATGCCTATGCTCGTCGGAGTCGTCAAAGGTTCTCGCGTGTCGCTCTTCAGAAGATTGAAGTCGAATTCAATCGGTTGTCCCGCCACCGGTGTCGACGGCTGATCCGTTCCAATGTCCACAATGACGTCGCCGACGACTTTTTCGAGGCGTTCTCCGCCAAGGCCGTTGGCAAATGCCACTCCCGCGAATGCGAATGCCATGATCACAGAAATCATGCACTTCATGTATGGCCGACCTACTTTCTTTTCCAAACCATTCCCGCAAAAGCAAGTGCCAAAAGTCCGGATACGATTCCAACGATGCTCAAGGCCTGCGCTGTTTTGGCCTGCTTGCCGGCCATCTGCGCGGCTGCCGCCAAGTCCTGCGTATTTTGATTCAGCTCGTAGGAAGAAAGCGACGGTTCCGGAAAGCCCATGTTCTTTCTTGGAGCCGGGCACGCGAACGCGCCAATCTTTTTGAGTCGGGTAATCGTGTCAGAAACTTTCAACTGGGAATTATCTTCCGCGGTCTCGGAAACTTCCCCTGCGGCGCATGTAAATGTGAGATCGACGGGGCTGCTGTTGATTGTTCCGAAGATGCGGTAGCTGTATGTGGTTTGCACCGTGGGAATGAAATTCGCGGCGTAGGCCCCCGGAGCTTCGTCCGAAGGATCGAAGGAGAGCGTTTCCTTTTTATCTCCCGCGGAGAGTTCCACTTTGAGCGTTTGCTCGAGGCCAGTGACCGGTGTGCCTTTGCCAGTTTCCTTGCTCGAACCAGCGCCGGCGGGTCCCGCGACTTGCGAAACGCGCAAGTCCACTCCCGAAATGTTATCGACCACGAAGGGTTCGTTCAGCGAGCCCACGGTAAGGATGTAGTACTTGCTGCCGATTTTGAATGTATCGCGCTCATGCGCCGAAGCCAAAGGTGCAAGGCTAAAAAATGCGATGACAAGTGTAGCCACGCGTAAGACCGGAAATTGTTTTTTCATGGTGATTTGCAGCTTATGGTAGTACGCACCAAAGTCAAGGCCATTTTCGAACGGCAATCGGTTCGAATCGCAATTTCGGTTTGGACCTCTCGTCCGCGAAGAGTATGCTTGCCCTGCCCACGAGAATTCTTTGGAGAGGAGAACCCATGCCTGGTTCCCAAGTCACGCGTAGGCAATTTGCCCAGGGCCTCGCCGCCGTCGGCGGAATGCTCCTTATCACGCGGCGCGTCCGCGCCGTCGATTTTCCGATGCGCCAGTACCACAATCAGCCCACGGACAGCCCGCTTCACAAACGCCTGGTGCAAATGTGGGACGCCGTCAAGGCCGAAACGCACGGCCGCGTCCAAGTCGAAATCTTCCCCGAGAATAATCACTTTAAGGATGGAGACCCTGATCCGCTCAAACTGCTATTGGATGGCCAGCTTGAGTTCTACACGAACGCCGGCAACGGGCTAGCTTCGATCGTCCCCGCGGCCAATGTGCAGGCCACGCCTTTCGCATTTCGCACACAGGCTCAGGTTTACAAGGCTATGGACGGCGACATCGGGAGTTACCTTCGCGAAGAGTTGAATGCCAAGGGCGTCTACGCCGTCCCGGGCGGCTGCTTCGAAAACGGGTTTCACCAGATTACTTGCGCGACTCGGCCCATCCGCAATGCCGACGACCTGCAGGGCCTGAAGATTCGCGCGCCCGGCAACGCCGTTTACCTGGAATTTTGGAAAGCGCTGGGGGCGCTGCCCGCGGGCATGAACATCAACAAGATGTACGAAGCGCTGAAAACCGGCGTGGTCGAGGCCCAGGAGGACCCGCTCGATGTCGCCGAACTTTTTCATCTCTACGAAGTGCAGAAATACATGAGCATGACCAACCACTCCTGGTCCGGATACAACCTGATTGCCAACTTAAAGGTCTGGCAGGGGCTGCCCGATGACGTACGCCAATCCATTGAACGCAACACGGTGAAGTTCGCGCGCTTGCAAAGGGCCGACACCGTCTCGCTCAACGGAGAGCTGCGCGCGCGTCTCACTCAGCAAGGAATGATTTTTAACGACGCTGACGTGGCCTCCTTCCGCGCCAAACTAGGACCGTTCTATACCGATTGGAAGAAAGCGATAGGCGACCGCGCATGGACGCTCCTCGAAGCCCACGTGGGCAAATTGGCCTGAACGATAAAAGCTCCATTCGAGAATTCCAAACGATCGAGGATCCGAAGGCTTATACGCGACCTATTACATTGCAGCTGGACTACCGATTAAGGCCCAACTGGAAGAATAATGAACACGCGTGTACCGACTACCCCAAACCCGAATAGTAGCTCGTGACGCTTAACGCCGGCGCGTCCAACACCGATTTCTGGACTTGCCACGGTTGGATTTTTTTCTGCGATACGCGTGTGAAATCAACGGCTTTCAGACTGAATCGATCTATCCACTTTGGGGGTACCCGAAGAAAAGGAAGTTGCCCGTCCCTTTTGCCAAGGGGGTTGGCCTTCTTGTTGGGTCAAATCCGATTGGGGCTCACCACTAGGTGACGTCATATGACGACGGTCGGTGGCTCGCCCCAATAAGATCATGCCGCCTTTGGGGAATTAGCAGCGTCGGGACTGGGGCCAGCACCCTTCAGGTAGGCTGTCCACAAAGCGCGTTTGGTAACCTCGGCAACTTTTGGCAAGTCATGCAACAAATCTAAAACGTCAAATGCCCCATTTTCTTGCGCTCCAGCCGATTGGTTGAAGTCAAAGGAGCTGGTCACAAGAAGGACCACAAAGCCAAGATTATAGTGAGTCGCAATATCGACCAAGCGCCTCCACGATCCGTCATTCAACAGCGGTGCGCTGATTACAACCTGAAACTGACCGGATCTTGCGGATGCACAACCCTCCGTAATGCTCTTTGCACGCTCCGAAATGAAACCTGCTTCCCGCAAAAAAATGTTCAGCCTTTCCGTTATCAGGTCGTCATCACAGACGATCAGAATCCGGGCCTTCTCAGGGATTTTCAGTTTCAAGCAGGTGGAAGAGTTGATCTTGCCGGTGGCTCTATGAGTATATGTATTAGGTTCCACGCTGGACCGCCTTTCGTTCGTTCCTGACATTAATCTTCTTTCGTTCGCACCGTTCGCCTCTGGGTCATTGATGGAATCTCTTTCATAGATACATTATTCCGCCGATTGCGGTTCGTCCTGTGATAGCCGTCACGACCAAACATGATGGCTGTCACAAATGTGCGCAACGAGTCAACAGCTCAAACCACGACATTCCTACGCCTGAATAGCGAGCTTTGACGCAGCTGGGATCGAGAGTGCGGGGCTTTGCGGTTGTTCCGCATGAGACTGCCGAATTTCCTGCTAACGCGCGAGAAGGTTCACATGGGTCCTTATCAAACTGGGGGACGAAAAAGAATACATCAACCGGCAAGGATCAGGACTGAAGGGACATCCTTCCTCAGAGAATCGATTCGTTTCCACCATTCACAATCTGACCACGATTTTCCCGAAATGCGAGCCGCTTTCCATATATCGCAAGGCTTCAGCTGCTTCTTGGAATGCAAACGTTTTGTCGATCATCGGCTTCAGTTGATTGCTTTCGATGGCCTTGTTCATCTCTTCAAACATCCGGCGCGAACCCACGAGAATGCCTTGCATCCGAACGGCTTTCATCAAGACACTTCTTGGATCGAACTCGCCGGCGCCAGCCAGGACGCCGATCACCACTACGTGACCTCCGATGCGAACTGCGTTGAGCGATTTCGATAAAGTTCCCGCCCCTCCGACTTCAACCACATGGTCAACGCCAATTCGATTCGTCAAGCGCAAGACTTCTTTGTCCCAATCCACAATTTTCCTGTAATTGATACATTCGTTCGCGCCCAGGCCTTTCGCTTTTGCCAGTTTTTGGTCGCTGCTGGAGGTAACAATCACGCGCGCGCCGTGCATCTTGGCGAACTGAAGAGCGAAAATCGATACACCCCCGGTGCCAAGTATCAATACTGTGTCGCCCGCTTTCAAATTTCCTGAAACGGCCAGCGCGTTCCACGCCGTGACGGCCGCGCAGGGCAGAGTTGCCGCTTCCTCGAACGAAAGATGCGCGGGGGCTTCAATCAAGCCGTTTTCGTCAAACGCGCCATATTCGCGGAGAACTCCGTCCAAATCTCCGGCGCCGAGGGCGGTCCGTCGCTTCTCGATGGAAAGTGATCCCTCAAGCCATCCTTGCATGAAGATGGTACAAACGCGATCGCCGACTTTCCACCTCTTCACGTCTGCCCCGACGGCAACGACTTCGCCCGCCCCGTCTGAAAACGGTACGGCGGGCAATCGCGCATTCGGGTTATACGTGCCTTTGACAAATCTCAGGTCGCGATAATTCAATGACACCGCATGAAATTTGACTACGACTTCCTTCGCGCAGGGTTGCGGGTCAGCGCGCTCCACCTGAATTAAATTCTCAATCCCAAATTGTCGGACTTCATAAGCTTTCATATTTCTTCTCCAAAGTTCTGGCTTGTCCTGCAGGCAATCATCCGGCAGATTGGCTAAACCCTGAACGACTTCGACGATGAACAATTATTTTCTTGTTCCGTAGGTTTCGTCAGTCCGCCAAAGCACATGTCTCTGCTGGAGGGTTCAAATTTTTTGCGCCTTCATTTCCCGGCTAATGTACTCCGCCTGCCGGAACGCCAGTGCTACGATCGTCAGGGTTGGATTGGCTGATCCGGATGTAGTTAAGGCGCTGCCGTCGGAAATGAACAAATTCTTAATGTCGTGCGTCTGGCCCCAGGCATTGGTTACGCCCTCGCGCGGGTCGGCACTCATACGAGCGCTGCATGTATTGTGAGTGGCGGGAGGGGTCGGACCGAGGACGATACGTTTGGCCCCAATGGAATCGTACACGCGAGACATCTGCGACTGCGCGTGTTTTCGCATCGCCTGGTCGTTCGCGTGTTCGTCCACGTGAATGTTGGCCACCGGCAGACCGTATTCGTCCTTGACTTCGCGATTCAGTGTGATGCGGTTTTCCGCGCGCGGCATATCCTCGCCATTGATGATCATGCCGGCGAGATTTCGATAGTTCTCCATGATGGACGCGAAATCCCGGCCCCATCCATACGGTAGACCCACGAGCGGCAGCGTCGGCAGGTCGAGGGTGACCAATTCCATTCGATATCCTCCCACGAAGCCGCGGCTCGGGTCGTTTTTTACTTCGTCTTCGATGACACCCGCCAGTGTCGCCCCACGCCAGGAATAGACCGGCTTGTCGAAGATTCCCCAGACGAAGCCTAGAATCTGGTGGCAGTAGTTCCGACCCACCTGTCCCGTGGAATTGGCGAGGCCATGCGGAAATTTCGAAGAATCCGACAGCAGCAGAAGACGCGGAGTCTCGATGCCGTTGCCCGCAATGCAGACAATGCGCGCCTTCTGTCGTTGCTCCCGGCCCTGTCCATCCCTGTAGATCACTGCATTGACGCGACCATCGGCGGCATGCTCAATCCGCGTGGCCATGCACTCGATACGCAGGTCCAGGTTGCCGGTCGCCTCGGCGCGCGGAATCTCCGTGTAGAGCGTGCTCCACTTGGCGCCCATCTTGCATCCTTGAACGCAAAACCCTTGCTGGATGCACATCCCCCGCCCGTCGTTGGCGCGCGAATTGATTGCCATGTGGCCGGTGTGCACGCGCTTGTAGCCCAGCTTTTTTGCGCCCGCGTACATGACTTTGAAATTATTGGAGGCGGGTAGCCCGGGCACATCGTTGCGGCGCGTCACGCCAAGCCGGCGCTCCGCCAGCAAGTAATAGGTCTTGAGTTCCTCAAAAGAGATCGGCCAGTCAATCAGCGAAGTGCCGGGGACCTTGCCGTAGGTGCTTTTTGCGCGCAATTCCCATGGCTCGAACCGCGGCGTGGCTGCGGTCCAGTGCACCGTCGTTCCTCCGACGGTCTTGCAATGCCACACGGGCAGGGTCGGAAAGTCTTTCGCTACGCCCCAATTGCCGCTCTGTGTCCGAGCATCGAGCCAGGTTAATTGAAGGAATGCTTCTCCAGGGACCTGCGAAAAAGTTCTCGTTGATTGCCGCTTGCCGGCCTCAAGCACAACTACTTTGATCCCGCGGCGAGTCAGCTCGTGCGCCAGCGTTCCGCCCCCGGCGCCGGATCCGATGATGACCACCGCGCTTTGATCCTGGAAATCAATGCTGGCCATATCGCTGCTCTCCCATCGTTACACTCCAGCCGACAGCGGGCCACTGTCCTCAGCCGCCACTTCCGGCAACCAGCGCAGGTCGTTGAATCCACGGAAAAGATAGCCGCCCTTGGAGAACGCTTCGCCCTCATATCCGAAGTAGGCGTAGGCGATTGGGTTGGAGTAAAGGACCTGCAGGGTCTTCAGACGCATCAGTTGGAAGAATGCGGAAGACTCAATCTTCTTTAGCTCCTCTACCCGCTCGCTTTCGGAACCGGCAGCGAAACCTGCCCCGAGCGCCGCAAGACCTTCTCCGATCATTTTGCGCGTGTTTGCATCCTTGCCGGCATCACCGTCCAACGCCTGGATGACCAGCGCGTAAGCAGCGTCATCCAGCTTGTCGTGCGGGGCAATTGTGCGCGCCATGCTCATTAGCGTAGTCCCCTCGGCGCTAGTGAAGACAGTTAGATCCACCGCCCACGCGCGTGCGGGAGCGATCAGGGCCAGTGGACTTCCCGCGACCACCCATCCCGTCAACAGTCCCGTGGTGGTCTTCAGGAGTTCCCGCCGGTTCAGGGCAATGAGTGGGTCCATGGGTTCACTTCCTGCTTGAAGCAATTGGTTCGCCCACGGAATAAAAATCACATGATAAACAGGTTGAAATGCGCAGGCGGCAAAACTCACTTCCGATTTTCGTCATGGTTCTAAATCCGGCAGACGGTGGGTCAGCGTACACCAAGTTGGCTGGGCTTCGCCAAAATTCCTTTTGCAGGGGAGTTTGCGTACCCCTCTGCTTGTTCCATCCTGTGGAACGCAATTTCATATTGACACGAACGAAATTTTAACTACAATCCGCCGCAGGTCAATAAGTAGCGCTCGATTCCAGGCGATTATGGAACAAGGCCTCGGGGGGGTGCCATGCCGCCGGCAACAGCCACATTTCTACGCCACAGTAGTACCGCAGGAAGGCCTGAAAGAGACAGGGGTTCCAGCAAATCCCTGCAGAAGGCCCTGCGCATCCTGGTGTACATGGGGGAACAGGCGCCGGAAGCCGGGGTGACCCAACTGGCATCGGAATTGGGATTGACCAAGGCCACCGTGCACCGTCTGTTGAAAGCGATGGAGAGCTTCGAGCTGATCGAGAGAAATGCGGAGAGCGAGCGATACCGCCTCGGATTGAAACTCTACCAGTTGGGGAACAAGGCTGTGGAGTCCCGGACGCTGCGAAGCGAAGCGCGCCGTCTGCTATTGGAGATGTCCCGAAGGTCTCGGGAATCGGTAAGCTTGGCGGTACCAACCCCGGGCGGAGTCACTTGTCTAGACCGCTTGGACTCTTCGCACACCATCATCAACGTTTGCACACCGGTGGGCTCGATGTTCCCTCCCCACTGCACAGCGGCGGGGAAAGCGATCCTGGCCTACATGACCGAAGGCGAGCTCCATGAAGTGATCAAGAGGAACCCGCTGCGGCCGTACACGCAGTTCACGATTACGCAACTTCCGGGCCTGAAGGAAAACCTGCGGCTGATCCGCCAGCGAGGCTATTCCGTGGATCATCAGGAACTGGAACGTGGTTTGAGTGGCGTGGCTGCGCCCGTTCTGAGCGCGCATGAACGTGTTATCGCCGCCGTAGGAATTGCCGGTCCCACTCTGCGATTTCGCGGAAAAGAACTGGTGCAAAAGGTCAGCTTGGTGACCGAGATTGCCGCTAGGCTGGCCATGGCGCTGGGCAGGTTAGAGGAGCACCAGGCAGGTCCGGCATTCGAAAGATTCCAGGAAACAATTGCGCTCAAAGGAACGCCAAAGGAGTAAGAGCATGCCCGCACCGTTCAGAGCGGATCATATCGGAAGTTTTCTGCGACCTGCGGATTTGCTTAAAGCAAGGAGCACCGCCAGTCCAGATCAATTGCGGCAGCTCGAGGATCAGCATATCCTGCGCGTGCTTGCCAAACAGAAGGAGCTCGGGTTTGAGGTTGTCACGGATGGCGAACTGCGGCGGCGAAATTTCATGAGCGATTTCACGGACGCGGTCGAGGGGTTCGATATGGCGGCCGGCGTCGGGCGGACCTGGAAAGCTGGAGAGGCAGCCGCCCCCTCGGTTAGCAACGTGACGGGAATCGTTACCTCGAAGCTGCGCCAGGTGCGGCCGCTAACGGGCCACGAGTTGCCGTTCTTGAAGGCCCAGAGTCCTCTGCCAATCAAGATGACCTTGCCAAGCGCTACGCAATTTCCGGCCATCTCTTTCAAGAGCGGCATCACGGACAAGGTTTACAAGGACCATTCGGCGCTGCTTTGGGACATCGTGGCGATTATGAAAAGCGACCTCAGCAAGCTTTCGTCCGAGGGAGTGAAGTACATCCAGATCGATGCTCCGCGCTACAGCTACTACATGGATCCGAAGTGGCGCGAATGGATCAAGACGGAATTGAAAGTCGAGCCAGACGCGGCGCTCGATGAAGCGGTGCGCGCGGACAACGCGTGCTTCCTGGCGGCGCGGAAGGACGGGGTAACGCTTGCCATTCACTTGTGTCGTGGGAACAACCGCAGCCACTGGTACGCCGAAGGCGGATACGACTCGATCGCCGAAAAATTATTCGGCACATTGGAGGCGGACCGGTTCCTGCTGGAATACGACGACGAACGCTCCGGGACTTTTGAGCCTTTGCGGTTTGTCCCCAAGGGCAAGACGGTAGTTCTGGGGCTCGTCAGCTCGAAAGTCCCACGGATGGAGGATCCCGACGTGCTTGCAAAACGCATTGACGAAGCGTCGAAATACGTTCCCATTGAAAATCTGGCGCTGAGTCCGCAGTGCGGTTTCGCTTCGACAGCGGAGGGAAATCTATTGAGCGAGGATCAGCAGTGGTCCAAGCTCAAACTCGTTGTGGATACTGCTCGCCGCGTTTGGGGCTGAGTTGCAGACATCACGCCTTGAATCGCTGCTGTAGCGAGGGCGCCCAGAGCGACAAGGGGAATCCGCGGAAGGTACAAAGGGACATCCATATCGATAAACAAAAATCCGTGCGTACATCGCTCAGTTGATATACCTTCGCGATATCCCCGCCGAAGGCCTCTATGGAGGATCTCATGGCAGGCGTGACTTCAATCGCGGTAGCCCACAAGCAGCTTCGGTCCGCTTCCGTTGCCAACGAGACGGCGCCGCCTTCCCTTCCCCGTTCCGAGCCTGCGCCGCCGCTTGCTGCAAAGCTGGATCAATTCATCGGCGACCCAAATTTCATGACCTCGCTTGCGCGTGGCTTAACAGTGATTCAGGCATTTTCGCCGCAAAGTCTCCATCTTTCCATCTCTCAATTGAGCAAGCGGACGGGATTGCCCCGCGCATCGGTGCGCCGATGCCTGCACACGCTTTCAAAATTAGGATTCGCCGGGTCTGACGACGGGCGGACGTTCTACCTCCTTTCTCGCGTGCTACCGTTGGGCCACTCGTATTTATCTTCCCTGCCGCTGTCCACCGTAGCGCAACCAGTGCTGGAACGGCTCAGCCACATCCTGCACGAATCCAGTTCGATAGCAATTCTGGACGGGATTGAGATTGTTTATGTAGCGCGAGCAAACGTGACGCGCATTGTGGCCATCGATTTGGGGGTGGGGACGCGCCTGCCGGCGTTCTGCACTTCCATTGGACGCGTGCTGCTGGCGAATCTTCCGGCGGAAGAAATGGAAGCGCTGCTGCCGCGCATCGAGTTCAGCCGCTACACGGACCGCACGCTGACTTCGGTCGAACAGCTGCGTCGGGCGCTGCTGTCGGTGCGGCGCGACGGATATGCCATCGTGGATGAAGAGCTGGAGGTCGGACTGCGTTCGATGGCAGTTCCTGTCCAAAATAGCACGGGACGCGTGGTGGCCGCGATAAACTCGGGAGTGAACGGGCAACGTGTCTCCGTGCAAGACATGCAAACGCGATTCCTGCCGTACCTTCGGGCCGCCGCGCAGGAGCTTTGCCTTCTCCTGGGATGAAAGCGTGGGCGTTTATCGAACACTCGGAACGAAGTGGGCCGTGGCCTTCTCGGCGCGTGTCCTACACTGCACGGGAATCGCTCTAAATAAAATCCCCACCGGAAGAGGAGAGCCTCCTATCGTAACCACGCTCAAAGTGCCGAAGACCGGCGGCTTGCCCACGACAAAGGTCAACGTCGTGCGCTGGCTCAAGCAAGAAGGAGAAGCCGTGAAACGGAGTGAGGCCGTCGTCGAGTTGGAGACGGAGAAGGTGAACTACGAACTGGATTCTCCGGTCGAGGGAATTCTGCTGAAAATTCTTACCAGGGAAGGCGCCGAAGTACCGGTGGGCGACGCAGTTTGCCACATCGGGCAAGTGGGTGATGCAATTCCTCAGGACTGAGGAGAGAAAGGGCCTGCGATGAAACCGTCGGAACAACTAGGGAAAGAACGCCTGATTTGGATGTGGACACAAATGGTTCGCATCCGCGAGTTCGAGGAGCGCGTAAAACGCACGTTCGTCGAGCATCCGGGGGTGATTCGCGGGCACACGCATCTCGGCGACGGGGCCGAAGCTTCGATTGTCGGGTCGCTGGCCACAAGAAATAACCATGATCCAGTGATGCCGAGCTACCGGTGCCATGGTTATCCGATCGTGCTGGGAACATCCACGCGGAACATGATGGCGGAATTGTACGGGCGAAAAGACGGCATCTGCGGAGGGTTTGGCGGATCGATGCATCTGGCGGATCCCGATCATGATTTTCCCGGAGCCACAGGAATCATTGGCGCCGGTATCGCACACGCAGCCGGCGTTGCTTTGACGGCCCAGGTGAAGAAAACAGGCCAAGTGGTATACAGCTTTTTTGGGGATGGCGCTTCAAAACAAGGTGCGTTTCATGAATCGCTGAATATCGCGGCCGTGTGGAAATTGCCGGTCGTCTTCATTCTTGAGAATAACGAATACCAGGCATACACCCACGTGAGTCTCGAGGACGCAAACGACGCGGCCGGCGACCCGCTTTCGAAGAAAGCACAGGCCTACAGCATCCCCGGCGTGACCGTGGATGGCACTGACCCGCTCGCCGTGTACGACGAAGTCAAGAAAGCTTCCGAACGCGCCAGAGCCGGCCAGGGTCCCAGCCTGATCGAGTCCAAGTTCTACCGTTTGAGCGCCCATGGAAACGCGATCACCGTGCCGCCCGTGCCGACACAATTCCCAAAACACGAGGCCGTGGAGGTCTACGGGAGAAAAGCGGAATTCGAAGCAGCGAAGACGAATGACCCGATCCCAAAGTTCCGTTCGAAACTGATCGCCGCCGCAGTAATGACGGAATCGGACGCGAACGGGATTGAAGAGAAAATTCGCGCGGAAATGGACGAAGCGGTGCGTTTCGGGTTGGCCAGTCCGCAGCCGGCGGTGGAAGACGCGCTGAAATTCGTTTACGCATAGGGGGAACGAGCCATGGCAAAGGAAATGATGTACGGCGAAGCGATCGCCACCGCGATCATTGAAGAGATGCAGCGCGATCCGAACGTCATCTTCTACGGGCAAAACATGGGGATGACCGAGCGCGATCCCATGCTGAAGATGTTCGGAAAGGACCGCATTCGGATTACTCCGATTTCGGAAACGGCGGAGATGGGCATGGCGATTGGGGCGGCGATGACGGGCTTGCGGCCCATCGTCGAATTGTGGATGAGTGAATTCATGCTCGTCGCCTTCGACCAGGTGATTAACGAGGCGCCGCGCTTCCGCTACATGTCTGGAGGCCGCGTCAAAATTCCGGTCGTTTTCAAGGCGGGCTATGGATTTGCCGCCGGATGGGCCGGACAGCACTCGAATTGCTTGTACCATCTGGTGATGGGGACGCCCGGTTTGAAGGTCGCACTCCCCTCGACGCCGGCCGATGCCAAGGGACTGATGAAGGCGGCCATTCGCGATGACAATCCCGTGATTTTCTTGCAGCACTTCCTCCTGACACTGGAGAAGGGAGAAGTGCCGGAAGGCGATGAGGTGATCCCGTTCGGCCTGGCGGATGTGAAGCGCTCCGGAACGGATCTGACGATTGTCGCGACGGGTTGGATGGTGCAGAAATCGCTCGCTGCGGCGGAACGTCTGGCGAAAGAAGGGATCAGCGCTGAAGTCATCGATCCGCGCACGCTGGCGCCGCTCGATGTCGCGACAATCGTGGAATCCGTAAAGAAAACCGGGCGTCTTGTGCTTGTGGATCAAGCCCCGCGTCACGCCTCCGCTGCCATCACGATTGCCGGAGAGATTGCCGAGCACGCTCTCCAGTACTTGAAATCACCGGTGCGCTTGGTTACGGCCGCGGACACTTCCGTTCCTTTCAGCGAACCGCTGGAAAATTATGTTTTGCCGAACGAGGACAAGATCGTCGACGCGGCCAAATCCGTGCTTGCCAAACGAGCGGCGATGGCCTGACCGACATTCCAGGAAACAACCGGTAATCCGATGACGAACAATGTCGATTTACTCGCTTCCTACTGGACGATTTCGGGTGGGGCGCTTCCGCACACAGACCGGGAATACAGTCCCTTCGATTTCAAGGACCGCGTGCAGGCTATTGCAAAAGCGGGGTTCAAAGGCATGGGAATCTGGCACGCGGATCTGTATCACACTCTTGAGAGTCGAAGCTTGGCCGAGATGAAGCAGATCCTGGACGATCATGGAATCACGCACATCGAATTGGAATTCCTGGGCGATTGGTTTCTGGAAGGCGACAGAAAGAAACAGTCTGATATTCTGAAGCGCAAACTACTAAAGGCAGCCGTCGCGCTCGAAGCGCATCACGTTAAGGTTGGTGATTTCTACCATGAAAAGTATTCCATGCCTCAGACCATCGAAGCCTTCGCCGCGTTGTGCTCCGATGCGGCCGAGCATGGCACGAAAATCGGATTTGAATTGATGCCGTTCGGCATGATCGATAATCTGAAGGATTGTTTAACCATGATTGAGGGCGCGGGCGCCGCGAATGGCGGCGTCTTATTCGACTTGTGGCATCTGGCCAAGATGCGCGTTCCGCACGAAGAATTGCAGCAGGTTCCCCTGAAATGGATCGTCGGGGTCGAACTCAACGACGGTACGTTTGCCGCGCCATGGAGTTTGCATGAAGACACCATCAACCACCGCAGGTTCTGCGGCGAGGGTGAGTTTGACGTGAAGGGTTTCGTGGAGTGCATTCGGAAAACGGGTTATGCGGGACCGTGGGGGATCGAGGTCCTGTCCGAGGATCTTCGCCCGATGCCTCTGGACCAAGCGGTTTCGAAAGCGTTCAAGACCACGATGGCTTACGTTCAAACCTGATTGGCAGAGCTCCCGGGCGATTATCGCCAAGCGCCGCGGATTTCTTCTTTCCAAACAATTCAGACCTTTAGTATGTCCTCCAAATTGAAGCGGGAATTTCCCAAATTGACGGGTCGATCCGCCCGGAAATGAGGAAATAGGAATGTCAGCAAGCAAACCTGTTGTCGTTTACGGAGCGAGCGGCTTTTCTGGCAGGCTGGTTGTGGAATACCTGCGCGAGTACAACATTCCGTTCATCGCCGCGGGCCGGAATCTCGCCAAGATTGAGCAGGTGATGAAGCTGGTGCCCGGAATTGAGACGGCGGACTATGAAGTCGCGGAGGTCGGAAACTCCGTGGACGAACTGGCCAAACTGTTCTCCGGCGCGAAAGTTGTTTGCAATACGGTTGGCCCGTTCATTTACACCGGTCCGCGGGTGATCGAGGCCTGCCTAAAATCCGGCTGCCACTATCTGGACATCAGCGGCGAACAAGCGTGGATCCGTCAAGTCGCGGAGAAATGGAGCGACGGTTTCGCGCAGCGCGGATTGCTCGCGGCTCCTGCCACCGCCTTCATGTCTGCTCCAAGCGACGCGGCCGCGCGCATTTGTTTGGAAAACACCACGATCGACACGCTCGAAATCCTGACGATGTTCCGGGGAACTCCCACATTCGGGTCGACGCAAACCATTTTTGCGGTACTGCAGACCGAAGCGCATTTTCTGGAGCAGAATCAGTACAAACTCTGGCCGCCGGCGACCGCGCTGGAAGTTGTTGCGCCCGGGCAGATTCAGACGCAATTGGCTCTGGCATGGGGCGGGTTCCCCCACCCCGTGTGGTTCAAGGACCACCCGCAAGTCGCCAACGTAAAATCCTTTGGCGGCGTGTTGGACCGGCAGATCATGGAGAGCGTGTTCGCCACGGAAAAGATGTACCTGAAAGAGATCGCGCCTCTACCCAAAGCGGAACGCGAGCGCCGGCTCGCTGAGATGGCGAATTCAGTTCAAGCGGGCACGCCACCGCGAGAGAATCCCCGGGAGAATCGCACCATTGATGTAATCGTGGGACGCGGAGCAACGGATTTCATGCAATGTTTCCTGTTCGGGAATTGCTGCTACAAACAAACAGGCCTGATCCAGGCGTATGCGGCCAAGCATCTCGTTCATTCGAGTCCCCGCAAGGCCGGCTTCGCCTCCGCCGCTGAGGCCTTTGGGGCGCGCGGCCTCCTGAAAGTTCTGGAAGACCACGGGCTCTCAAAGATGAAAGTCGCCTAAGAGCTTCGGCCTATGCAAAAAGGAACCGATTGCTCTAGACGGCGAACAGGCCGATGATCGGAAACACTCGGGGCTAAAAAGATACTTTCAAAATAGCAGGAGGAGCTTTCATGACAGCCGCCGCTCCGCATAACCCGCCATTTCGCGCTGACCATGTAGGGAGCCTGCTCCGGCCTGCGGAACTCAAGAAGGCTCGCCAGGATCGGTCCCAAGGAAAAATCTCGGCTCAAGAATTGAAAACCGTCGAGGATGCAGCCATCCGCAGGGTCGTCGCCCAGCAAGAGCAGGTTGGATTGCAATCCATCACCGACGGCGAGTTTCGCCGCGAGGATTTTTATACGGACTTCTTCGTGCGCGGCCTAGGCGGTGTGGAAGTGCGGATGGAAAGCTCAGCGGCCTACTTTGTCGACCACGAGGGCCGCAAAATTCCCGTCCCTTGGGCCCAGGTTGTATCGCGCATGCGATGGAGCGCGCCGATTTACGCCGATCACTTCCGCTTTCTTCGGTCCGTCACTAAACGAACACCAAAAGTGACCCTCCCCTCCCCGATCATTTTGCATTTCACATCCGGGAGCTCTGCCATACGGAAGGGCGCTTATCCGGACATGGACCTTTTCTGGGCTGACATCGTTGATGCCTACCAAAAGGAAATGAACTCGCTCTACGATGCGGGCTGCCGATATCTGCAGGTGGACGACCCGCCCATGGCCACGTTGTGCAACCAAACGTTTCAAAACATGGTGAAAGCTCGTGGAGACGATCCGCGATATCTGCTGAACGATCTGTATCCTGAAATCATTAACCGCGCATTCGCCAACCGCCCGTCCTCCCTCCATCTGGCCATGCATCTGTGCCGCGGCAATAACCAGAGCGGCTGGTTCACGGAGGGCGGGTACGATCCCATTGCAGACGTCCTTTTCAACAAGATTAACGTCGATTCATACTTTCTGGAGTACGAGACGGCGCGGGCCGGCACGTTTGAACCTTTGCGCCTGGTGCCGAAACATAAAACGGCCGTGCTCGGCCTCGTCTCGAGCAAACTTCCTCAGCTGGAATCCAAGGACTTGCTGAAGAGCCGCATCGACGAGGCCGCCAAGTACATCGATCTCGACCAGCTCTCGCTTAGCCCTCAGTGCGGTTTTGCGAGTTCGACGGAAGGCAACCGCTTGACGGAAGAGCAGCAAATGGCGAAACTCCGGCTGGTCGTGGAAGTCGCAGACGAAGTATGGGGAGCCGAGGCTGGTCGTTTCTCAGCGCAAGCGCTCTGAAGACGGCGGAACAACCGTGCAGGCGATCGATTATTTCGACAAGGCTGCTGAGACTTTTCCCGACCGGGTTGCCCTGGTTGACGGGAACTCCCGCTACACGTACCGCGAATTGCGCGTGGCAAGCGAACGCGTGGCCCGCGCAATGTGGGCCGGCGGCTTGTGCGACGAAGATCGGGCGGCGATCTACTCTCCGAACGACGCGCGCGTGCTGGTATGCATGCTTGGCATATTGCGCGCCGGAGGCACGTGGGTCCCCATCAATTATCGCAATGCCCTCGACGCCAACGCGGATTTCATGAACTACGCCGAAACCCGCTGGCTTTTCTACCACAGCAGTTTCGGCGAGCAGGTCGAAGAGCTTAAGTCACGAGTGCCGGCTCTGCGCCACTTCGTTTGTATCGATTCCGAATTTCATGGCGACCCTTCGCTCGCGCAATTCATCGCGCAGCCGGTTCAAAGCGAACCGCCGGATTGGGCCGATCCGCGGGGGAATCCCAACCGGCTGGTCGGTCTAGTGGCCACCGGCGGCACCACCGGGCCAGCGAAAGGGGTTCGAGTTACGAGCGATTCCTGGAGCGCTTTCGTGGAAATGGCCGCTCATTACTGGCAGTGCGCGGACGGACCTCCCGTGTGTCTCACCACAGCCCCGCTTTCCCATGCGGCGGGACCGGTCGCATTCGCTATGTTCGGTATGGGAGCCACCAATGTGGTCTTGCCGCGATTCGATGCCGGAGCAGTCCTCCACAGCATCGAAGCTCATCGCGTAACTCACATCTTCCTCCCGCCCACCGCGTTTTATGCCTTGCTTGCCCACCCCGACGTGCGGCGGTCCGATCATTCCAGCCTCCGAATACTTTTGCTGGCTGCTTCGCCGGTGTCGCCCGATCGCTTCAAAGAGGGAGTGGAAATCTTCGGCCCCTGCATGTGCCAGTGCTACGGCCAAACAGAAGTCCCCATGCTGATGACCTGGTTGGACAGGGAAACCGTGGCCGCCGCCGCTGCCGGGGATCACCCGGAGCGCTTGCGAAGCTGCGGCAAAGCCACCTATGGTGTACGACTCGCAATTATGGACGATCAGGGAAAGCTCCTGCCGCCCAACCAACCCGGAGAGATTGTCGCTCGCGGAGCGCTCGTCACGCCCGGCTACTTCAACTTGCCCGAGGCCACGGCGGAAGTTCGCACGTTTGGTTGGCACCATACGGGCGATGTCGGATATCGCGATGAAGACGGTTTCTTCTACATTGTGGATCGGAAGAAAGACATGATCATTTCGGGTGGCTTCAATGTGTTCTCGGTTGAAGTGGAAGCGGTAATCATGGCCCTGCCGCAGGTCTACGAGTGCGCGGTGATTGGCGTCCCGCATGAAAAATGGGGCGAAGCTGTGAAAGCTTTAATCGTTATCCGTCAAGGCGAGTCCTTAACCGAAGACGAGGTCATTGCGCATTGTAAAAGGAAGATAGGTGGCGTTAAATCTCCCAAATCCGTGGAATTCCGCGCGGAAATTCCTAAGACACCTGCCGGAAAAACCGATCGTAAAAAGCTCCGCGCTCCCTATTGGCAAGGAGCCGAACGCGCCGTGCATTGAGATCCGGCCACGAGAAAGAAGCAGTCGTTCACTTCTGAGTTCCGTTCTCCTCGGCCAGACTCTGATTGCCTCTGAAAATAACATAGGCCCGGATTGCTTCGGCGTCTTCTCGCGACAGTTCTTTCGAAAATGCGACCATCCCGTATGGGGCGAGCATTCCGTCCATCACAATGCTGAACCATTGCTCGTTGGCCAATGCGCCGGAATAGCGCAGGTCAGGCAGAACTCCGCCACTGACGGCCACATCTCCATGACAACGGCCGCAGTAGACTTGATAAAGCTCCTCCCCTTTCTTGACCGTGGCGGGGCTCGCGGTTGCAGGCGGAGGCGTTAGGACTGGCGGCTTCGCCTCTGGCGCCGGCGGCAAGCTGGCCTTTCCCCCGAGTTTGAACGCCAGCATCCGCGGCACATTATTCATGCGCGGATTTTGCAAGGCAACCTCCCCAGCCGCGAGAGGCAACACACCGCCCCAGCCGACGAGAACCGCTATGTATTGTTCACCATTCACGGTGTAGGAGATGGGCCCGGCGGTGATTCCGCTCTGCGTCGATGCGGACCAGATTTTTTCGCCTGAGTTCGCGCGGAAAGCTTCGAATTGGCCGTTGCCGGTACCTTCAAAAACTAAGTTGCCGGCTGTGGAAAGCGCTCCGCCATTCCAGGGCCCTGGCCGGTCGGCTCGCCAGACTTCCTTCTGTTTGACGGGATCCCACGCCGTCAAGTGGCCTTTGACGCTTCCCAAAATTGCTTTCTTGATCTTCGGGTCCTGCGGCATGCCCGCGGCCACCGCGTCCGTCCCAGTGTTCATAGCGAACGAACTGTGGCTGAAATGTTCCGCCGACTTGTAAACAAATCCGGACTCCAGCACCGGAAAATAAACCAGTCCCGTGTCCGGGCTATACGACGCTGGTTGCCAGGTATGCGCTCCTCCAGGACCGGGCGAAACGAGGGTAGGCTTGTTGCTAGCCTCATAGCGCGCTTCAGGCGATTCGATAGGCCTGCCGGTCCGCAAGTCGATCCCGGTGGCCCACGTCACCGGGACGAAGGGCTTCGCGGACAAAACCTTGCCGGTGGCGCGGTCCAGAACGTAAAAGAAACCATTCTTCGGCGCGTGGAGCAGAACCTGGCGAAGCTGCCCGTCGATTTGCAAATCGGCCAGGATGATCTGTTCGTCGGAGTCGAAGTCCCATTCGTCGCCGGGATTTTCCTGATAGTGCCAGACGTATTCACCCGTGTCTGGCCTGAGAGCGACGACCGACGAGGCCAGCAGATTGTCTCCGGCATGAGCATTCCGGATTTTTCGCGCCCATGGATCGGCATTCCCCGTGCCGATGTACAACAAGTCGAGTTGCGGGTCGTAAGCCATGGCATCCCAGACCGTGCCACCGCCGCCGTTCTTCCACCACTCGTCGCTCCAAGTTTTTGCGGCTTTTTCCAGGACGGGGCTTTCGAACGGCTTCGAAGGATCGCCCGGGATGGTATAGAAGCGCCACGCGAGCTTTCCCGTTTCCGCGTCATAGGCTGAAACGTACCCTCGGACATTCATTTCCGCGCCGCCGTTCCCGATGATCACCTTCCCTTTCACTACACGGGGCGCGCCGGTGATCGTGTAACGCACTTTGGGATCGATCGTCAGAGTTTCCCAGACAGGCTTGCCGGTGGCGGCGTCGAGGGCGATCAATCTTCCGTCCAACGTCCCGAGAAATACTTTTCCCTTCCATGCGGCCAGGCCTCGATTCACTACGTCGCAACACGCATTCACGGCCCATTCGGGCGGAACTTTCGGATCGTACTCCCAGCGGAGGGCGCCGGACGCGGCGTCGACAGAAACCACTTTGCTCCAGGCCGTTGTGAAGTACATCACGCCGTCCACGACCAATGGCGTGGCTTCTTGCCCGCGCCGCGTGTCCAGGTCGTAATGCCAGGCCAGCGAAAGCTGATTCACATTTGCATCGGTGATTTGCTTGAGCGGGCTGAAGCGCTGCTCGTTGTAGGTTCGTCCATACGTCATCCAGTTTCCCGGCTCGTCGTCGGCGTGAATGATCCTTGCACTATCGACTTCTCTCGATTGTCTTCCAACCGCAGGACTTGTTTGCGACGTATTGGAGGGATGCTGCTTTCCGCACCCAAGACAAGCAACGATGGCTACGCATAAATACATCGGTAGAAACGAAGCTCTTCGATATTCTCCGTTGCTGCACTTCGGCCTCTCCGCGGTTCTTCGCATCGGCATTCTTCCACCTGAATTGCAAACTTGTCCGCGCACACGCGCAAAAAGGAATTCGTTGCTTTCCTATCGTCTTGGACCATCCGTGTCAAGTGCTCGTCGAAGAATGCGTATCTTTTTCAAGAAAGTTCTCGACGATAATCGGCCACGCGACACCGCCTAGCTCGGACTCGCTCGCTTATTCTCGGTATAGTTTTTCACCCGCTTCGGATGCTTTGCTCGCTTGCCTTTACTCTGGTTACGGGTAGAGTTGAGTCACCGGAACAGGAATGCTCCAAGCAATCATGGAGAAACTCTCGGGTTGAAATTGGCTGTGCGGAGGACAAGCGGCCAAATGCGATCGCTGACTAAAAGACCTGTGCGCGCCGTCCGCGTCGCCTCGCTGCAGGCGATCGTGGATCACCGGAACAACGGCGTGATCTACGTGCGCTCACCGCAGCCGCTCGGTGAGTATCCCGCGCGCGTCACCGATCGCCTGGAGTATTGGGCGGCCCATGCGCCAACTCGAATCTTTCTTGCGGAGCGCGCGGCAGATGGCAAGTGGCGCACCGTGACCTACCCGGAGGCCATGACGCGGGTGCGAAGGCTCGCGCGGGGGCTTCTCGATCATGGACTTTCGGCCAGCAGGCCATTGATGATTCTTTCCGGAAACAGTATTGAGCATGCATTACTCGCTATGGCGGCAATGTACGCGGGCATTCCATACGCGCCTATTGCTCCAGCCTATTCCTTGGCGGTCAGGGAATTTACGGCGCTCTCTTATGTGTGGCAGAACTTCGGACCGGCCATGGTGTTCGCCGACGAAGGCGCGCGGTTCGCGCCGGCGCTGAAGGCAGTCACGCGGGGCGATACGGAAATCGTCTTTCAAAACTCTCGCCCGGAAGGAATCCAGTCCGTTTCCCTGGAGGAGATGGAAAGGTCCGAGCCATCAGCGGTAGTGGACGAAGCAAACCGGCAGACCGGACCGGACTCCATCGCCAAAATTCTGTATACCTCCGGTTCGACGGGCCTGCCCAAGGGCGTGATCACTACTCACCGCATGCTCTGCTCGAATCAGGAAATGCTCCTGCAAATGATGCCGTCGCTCGGGGACCAGCCAATGGTGCTATGCGACTGGCTGCCCTGGAATCACACTTTTGGGGGAAGCCACAATTTTGGAATTGCGCTGTACAATGGCGGCTCCCTATATATTGACGCAGGCAGACCTACGCCCGAATTGTTTGGCGAGACGCTGCGCAACCTGCGTGAGATCGCGCCATCCGCATATTTCAATGTGCCCAAAGGCTACGAAATGTTGGTCGGACACCTGCGAACTGACGCTGATCTGCGCCAGACTTTCTTCAGCCGTTTGAATCTCCTTTTTTTCGCGGCTGCGGGACTCAGCCAGCACATCTGGGACGCGCTCCAGGATCTTGCGTTCGAAACTTGTGGGGAAGAGATTCTCGTCGTCACCGGGTTAGGCGCAACGGAAAGCGCTCCGTATGCTCTATCTACGGGGATGGAAGGCGCCTCATCGGGCTCCTTGGGATTGCCTGTCCCGGGTGTCGAACTTAAGCTGGTTCCGGTTGAAGAAAAGCTAGAGGCGCGATTGCGTGGCCCATCGATCACTCCCGGCTTTTGGCGCCGCCCGGAATTGACGGCCGCGGCGTTTGATGAAGAGGGCTACTACCGGCTCGGCGACGCAATCAAGTTCGCTGATCCGCAGGATCCGTTGAAAGGGTTTGTTTTCGATGGGCGACTGAACGAGGAATTCAAAAATTCGACTGGAACCTGGGTGAGGGTCGGCCCCTTGCGCATGCGCCTGCTTGCTCATTTCGGCAGTCTCATCCAGGATGTTGTCCTCGCTGGACCCGACCGGGACTTTACAACCGCGTTGTTCTTCCCTGCTCTAGAAATGTGCCGGACCCTCTGCGCGGGATTGTCACCAAACGCGCCGCCGGCGGAAGTTCTTGCGCGCCCCGAGGTTCGCGCAGTGTTTCAAGAGCGGCTCGATTCATTTGCTTCGGCAAGCACGGGGAGCACCACTCGCATCGAACGGGCGATCCTGCTGGACACGCCTCCTTCCGTCGAAGCGCAGGAAATCACGGACAAGGGTTCCATCAATCAAAAAACGGTGCTGAGAAATCGGGCCGCGCTCGTCGAAGATCTCTATCGCGAACCGATTCCCGCCCACGTTCTCACACTCACGAAGGAGCCCAGATGAGTTCCTCTCCACGGATGAAAGTCGAATCGCTCGCGGCCTTTGACGTCCACGTCCACCTGGAATCCACTGACGATCGCTCCGCGACTGACGCGGCGGCCAAGAAATATTTTGGCGACAGCGGCGCCGCTCGGGACGCAGCTGGGCTCGCCGAGTACTACCGCTCAAGAAAGATCGCTTTTGTAATTTTTGCGGTGGACGAGCAGCTTACGGGAAGGCCGCGCGTCTCGAACGAGGAAGTGGTGCGGTTTGCCGAGCAGAATTCCGATGTTGCGATTCCGTTTGCGAGCATTGACCCGAACCGGGGCGCGGAGGGTGTGCAGGAAGCGAAGCGCCTGGTTTCCGCGGGAAAAGTACGTGGCCTGAAACTCCACCCGCCGATTCAGAAATTTACTCCAAACGATTCCCTCGCGTACCCGCTGTACGAAGTCTTCGCCGAGGCACGACTGCCGGTGATTTTCCACACCGGGCATAGCGGAATAGGGACAGGGATGCCGGGAGGAGGCGGGGTACGCCTGAAGTACGGGCACCCCATGCCCATCGATGACGTAGCCGTCGACTTTCCTTCAATGCCCATCATCATGGCCCACCCCTCTTTTCCCTGGCAGGACGTGGCAATTTCGATCTGTCTTCACAAGCCCAACGTTTACATTGACCTCTCCGGCTGGTCGCCGAAGTATTTCTCGCCGACGCTCATTCAGTACGCGAACACTTTGCTGAAGAACAAAGTTCTATTCGGGTCCGACTATCCCCTGATCACGCCGGACCGCTGGCTGGCCGATTTCGAGAAGATCGCCATCCGGGATGAAGTGCGGCCCCTAATCCTGAAGGAAAATGCGCTTAAGTTATTCGGGTTGAAAGTGTAAGGGAAAGTCCTGGCTTTCCAAAAAGCTTGGGAGGTCGAGAAGTGCCATGCTGGTGTGGCTTCGAATAGCGGTCTTTGGCCGCTATTCGCACGGACCGTTCGATTAAAGGCTTGACAAAGGGTGGCACTGGCGTTACAGGTGCGCAAGCGGGGTTATCTTAACCGATACTGCGAACAAGTAGTTCCGATCACGGGGTGGCTATTTCTTATGGAAAGGGGTGTCCTATGAGGGCACGCAGGACTCTTGCGACTATGGTGGTTTTGGTTCTTCTATTCGCCGGCGTCTATCCGGCGGTCGCCCAAGTGGGCTCGACCGGCGCGACGTTGATCGGCACAGTAAAGGACGCGAGCGGCGGCGCCGTCGTCAAGGCGACTGTTACACTTCGTGACACTGGCACCAACCGCGCCTACACCGCTACCACCAATGAGAGCGGCCTCTACATCCTCGCGAGCGTGCCGCCCGGAACCTACGACTTGACGGCGGAAGCCTCCGGCTTTTCCAAGTTCACCCTGACGGGGATTGTTTTGACCGTCGGCCAGTCGGCGAATGCTGACGTTTCACTGAAAGTCGCCTCCGGCGAGCAAAACGTGGTGGTGACCACCGAGACGCCGGTGATCGAGACGACCAAGACGGAAATCAGCCAGGTCATTCAGCCCCAGCAAATCCAATCTCTCCCCATCAGCGGGCGGCTATTCACCGATTTCGCTCTGCTCACTCCCGGGGTGGCCACCAGCCGCACTAGCCTGGGAACCACTTTCACGGATTTTGAAACGACACAGATTTCCTTCGGCGGCATGCGGTCGTTCAGCAACGAAATTATGGTGGACGGAGCCGATTTCGTTAGCATGCACACGGGCGTGCAGCGTGCGACCCCTCCGCAGGAGTCGGTGCAGGAATTCCGCGTGGTGAACAACAGCTTCGGCTCGGAATATGGACGCGCCGCCGGCGGAATCGTCAACATCGTAACCAAGGGTGGAACCAACAACATTCATGGGTCCATTTATGGGTACCTTCAGAACAGCGCCACCGATGCGCGCGGGTTGCTCCAGCCCGCGCCGCTGCCGCACGAGTTCAGGCAAGACCAGTTCGGCGCCGCAGTGGGCGGCCCCGCCAAAAAAGATAAGGCCTTCTACTATGTGAACTATGAAGGGAAGCGCAGCGCCCAATCCCCGTCGTATCCCCCGGATCTAATAGGTACCAACTTTCAGAATTTACAATTGCTCGATGACGCCAAAGCGCTAATGGGATTGGCGCCGGAAGGCTGCTTCTCCGCGTTGAGCGCCTGTACGGGGACCGACCAGAGTTATATCAATAGCTTCTTGAAAACGGAGAACGACGATTGGGGCTTTGCGCGCTTCGACGATCAAATCGGAACGAACCACCACCTGGGCATCCGCTATAGCGCGGAGGATACGCGAGCCACCGGCGAACTCGTCGGCCAGACGCTTGACGGCGGCGGCATCGGGGTCCCGAGCGGCGGAAGAAACCTTTACGTGCGCGACCAATCTTTGTTCGGGACGCTGGATTCCACGATTGGCTCTAACCTGATCAACACCGCCCTGGTGCAATACGCCAGGCGACACTACAACTTCCCTGGCGCCACAGGCCAGCCCGACTTCAGCATCACGAATGACCTGGAACTCGGTCACAACTTCGGTACCGACGACCAGAAGTACGAGTCGCGAGCGGAATTTTCCGACGCGCTGTCCTGGGTCAAGGGCAATCACGTCTTTAAGTTTGGGTTTGACGGCAATTACATCTTGGATTCGGACACGTTCCCCGGCTTCACTCCGGTGCGGGCGATCGTACCGGACGCAGGAGGGGGCCCGATTGACTGCCTGGCCGATTTCGCTACGTACTACAATGGTTTGTTGCCCACGCCGGCCGCAGTTCCGGGCGACGTTGCGGCAGCGGCCCCCGGATGCGCGGTCACTGCTGACAATGGCGTTGTGTTCACGTACGCCGGAACGCCGCTCCCGACGGGTCCTACCGCCTGTGGGGCCAGTGCCACCGCGTTCACTCCGTGCGCGCCGCTGGTTACCAACGCCAATCCCCTCAATACGCAAACTTGGGCCAATGCGTATCCACCCTCGCTTTTCGGAAACTATACCCACCCGATCCACTACGGATACTGGGCCGGATTTGCCGAGGACAGGTGGCGGATCACGCCAAAGTTGACGTTTAACTATGGCGTGAGGTGGGAAGTTGCAACAGGTCTTTCTGATTACGTAAAACCCGATTACGGAGGATGGCAACCTCGCATCGGAATCGCCTACTCGCCGGATAACAAGACAGTCATTCGTGCCGGCTTCGGAATATTTGATGATCGCTACGACATGACTTTCTTCTTCGTCCCGAACACCCAGAAGGTTGTGGCAGGCTATCTCTGCGGTAATAATGCCCCCACGTCGATTGCCGCCGCTTGTAGTGCAGCTGGAATACTGCCCCAGAATCTTACCGGTATTGCGCAGAATCAGCTTCAGGCCAGCCAGGGGTACCAGCTTTTTGGATTCCCCGCCTCGCAGCATGCCGCAGCGATTGCGGCAGGAATTATTGCGACTGGCCAGTACGATCCAGTGGCTGGTATCCCAAACAGCGGCGTCGACGGTGGATCGATCGAGATGGCAGGGACCTGTCTGTTGAACGGGGCTTGCGGCGTCGGCGACGGCGGCATGGAATACAACAGCAAGATTCCCTATGCCGAGCAGGCCAGCTTGGAAATTGATCGTCAATTTGGCGGAGGATTCGCGCTTAGTGCCAGCTACCTCATGGTGCAAGCACACAGGCTGGTTCGCGGGAATAACGTCAATATTCCTTGCCCGGTAGGCACGACAAAATCGGGCACGCCTACAGATCCGTTGACGATTTTCCCCGGCGGGCCTGGAGAATGGGTGCCCGGCTTGCTCAATTCCAATGGTTCGATGAGTGCCTGTACGGGCACGCCCACCCTCGGCACTGGAGCACTGGCCGGCTTGGGTCCCTGGTTTGCGGGAGCCCTCAATTCCGGCCTGCAAACGATAAGCAGTGGATTGATGGACTACAATAATGACGTGGCCAACGCGATCTACCATGGCCTGACCATTACAGGAATCGAGAAAATTGGGAAGTACTTCAGTCTGACCGCCAACTACACGTATTCCCACACGATTGATAACGGGAATTTCACCACCTTCATCAACCTACCGGTCAATCAATTTGACGACGCCGCCGAGCGCGCCAATTCCAACCAGGACCTGCGGCATCGCTTCGTGGCCAATTTCACTGCGCAGACGCCCACCAAGGGTTGGTACCGAAACTTCCAGCTCAGCGGCATCGTCACGTTGGAAACGGGAAGGCCCTTTACCCTCTTTTACGGGAACGATACCTTCAATGATGTTGCCGGTGTGGCGACGGATCGAGTCGGCGGAGCTCCTTTGAATGGTGGCTGCCCTGACGTTCAGAACTGCTCCACTGTGATCGGGAGAAACACCTACTACGGGGATGGGCTACGAACGGTGGATTTGCGGGTCTCCCGCGCGTTCCATGTTCGCGAACATCAGCAACTCGAATTGAGCGTGGATGCGTTTAACCTGTTCAACCGTCCCAATGTCGATGAGGTCACTTCGGTTTACGGCTCACCCGTCTTTTGTGGTGGGGTCGTTCCGACTCACTACGAGGACGCTACATCGATCGCCATCGAGCATCAGTCCGCCTCCATGATTTGCCCTACGGCGGGAACGACCCCGAATGTTCCCGGAGTGCCTCAAGCCGGCGCTTTCGCCCCAACGCCTATTACGGACTCGCTCCCGACTTGCTCGGTTCCGTCGGTTCCAGCGGGCCCTTGTCCGAATGTAAGCCTGTTTATCCCGTACGAGCCGAATTCGAACTTCGGCTTACCCAGGACGATGTTCAATGCCAGGCAGCTGCAGTTTGGGGCAAAATTCACGTTCTGACGGCGGACAAAATTGCAACGCGCCGCATTGCGGTCCGGTCCTGACTGCAATGCGGCTGGTGTTGTTACCGGTGAAGAGTGGCCTTGGTTGTCAGCGGCTGATTCGAAATCGCAAGTTGCTTGATGAATGGACCAAAGCCTCAGACCATGCCGCTACTTCCTACACGACCTGAACCCGTCGAAGTGGCGTTCGAACGTTCTGCGGTTGTCGTTGTGGACATGCAGAACGCCTTTGCCAGCAAGGGGGGCATGCTGGACATCGCGGGAGTGGACCTGACCGACGCTAGCCGCGTTGTCACCGTCATCCGCTCCACCCTCGACGCCGCCCGCAGCAAGGAAGTCACGGTCGTGTACCTGCGCATGGCGTATAAGCCTGACCTGAGCGACAGCGGCGGGCCGAACTCGCCCAACCCGCGCAAGGAACTCTCCATGTGCCTCATGAGCTCGCGCCCGGACTTGAAAGGCAAAATCCTCACCGAAGGAACTTGGGACGCGGAAATCGTTCCCGAGCTTGCGCCCCGGCCCGGCGACGTGGTCATCACCAAGACGCGCTACAGCGGATTTGCGGGCACCACCCTCGATTCGCAGCTGCGCATGCGAGGGATCCAGTATCTTTTCTTCACCGGGATCGCCACCAACGTCTGCGTCGAATCCACCCTGCGCGACGCGTACTTCCACGACTACTGGCCGGTCCTGGTGACCGATGCCACCATGCCCGCGGGAGACCGAAGCCTCTACAGCGCCACCCTCTACAATGTAGAATCTTTCTTCGGCTGGTCCATCACCTCGGAAAATTTGCTCGCCAGCCTCTCGGAACCTGCCAGAATACAGGCCCATGTGGACCGTTGACATTGACGTCGGCGGAACGCTGACCGACGGTTTGTTCACGAGCGGTGACGACGTTGTATGCGTGAAGGTGGATACGACGCCGCACGACTTGACCGTCTGTCTATTCGACTGCCTCAACCAGGCCGCCGATAAGACGGGGTTCCCGGATGCGGCTGCGTTTCTCGAGAATGTCGATCTGATTCGGTGGTCCACCACGATTACGTCGAACGTTCTCGCCGAGCTGCGCGGGCCGCGAATCGGATTGCTTGTCACGCAAGGGCACGAGCAAAACCTCTATGGCACGGACGGCTGGAGCGCCATTCTCGGCCGGCTGGTGAACGATCGCGACGTCATCGGCATCAACGGCTCCGCGCAGGAAACCGATATCATGAATGCCGCTCGCTCGCTTCTGGAAAGCGGCGTGCGCCGGATCTGCATCAGCCTGCACAATTCCCACCGCGATCCCGCGCGCGAGATCGCGTTCAAGCGCATTATCGACCAGCAGTATCCCGACCATTTTCTCGGATCCGTCCCGGTGCTCGCCGGCAGCGACATCTCGAAGTGCGCCGATGACCGGACGCGCACCTACTGCGCGGCGATCAATGCCTACACGCATGGCGCGCTCGCGGCCACATTGTTCAAGGCTGAGGACGAGCTTCGCGAAACTTCCAAGTACGCGGGAACTTTTCTTGTCAGCCACATCAACGGCGGCTTCGCGGGAATTGCCAAAACCAAGGCCATCGACACGATTGAATCCGGACCGGTTCTCGGAATTCTCGGGAGCGCGCATCTCGCGAAGCTCTACGGCCTGAACGATGTGATTGCGATGGATATCGGCGGAACGACGGCGAAGATCAGCGTTCTCTCCGGCGGCGAACCCATCTATCGCAAGCCCTCGGACCTTTTCGGCAATCCGCTCGAACTCGCGCTGCCCTATTTGCGTTCGATCGCGCTCGGGGGTGGCAGCGTAGTCAAGCCGCTTAAAGGCCCGAAAGGCGCGGAAGTGCATCTCGGCCCCGAGAGCATGGGCTCGTTTCCGGGGCCCGCGTGCTATGGCCTGGGAGGAGACCAGGCGACCCTCACGGACGCATTCATCACTGCGGGGCTGATCAATCCGGATTATTTTCTTGGCGGGACGAAACCGATCGATCGCGACCTCGCGCGCAAGGCGATCAAGTCTCTGGTAGCGCAGCCGCTGCGTCTCCCAGTGGAAGCAGCGTGCAAGATGATTATCGACCGCGCGTGTGAATCCGTCGCGCACTTGATTGCCGGCGCGCAGGCGGAATTGCAGCAGGATTTGTCGCATCACACGCTCTTTGCGTACGGCGGGAACGGCGGCCTTTTCGCCGCGGGAGTCGCCGAGCAAGCCGGACTCGGATCTGCGCTGGTCTTCTCGCTCGGTCCTCTGTTCAGCGCGTTCGGCTCATCGGTTTCGGATATTTGCCACGTTTACGAGCGCTCGATTCCGGAGGCCGATATTTCCGATGCAAGCGCAGGAAAGCTACGGCAATTTTTCGACGAGATCAAATCGGAATGTGTGAAGGACCTGCTCGGCGAGGGAATCCGTCCAGATGATTTGACTTACGCGATCGAATTTGAAGTCGCAGGCAGCAACGGGCATTCCGTTACGGTGCCATGTCCGGAACCCGCTCTGCGAAGCGCGTCAGAATTAAAGGCCGCGCTGGCAGCCCGCGGCGAGTCGCGTGTCCACGACACTTCTCTTGAGATGCTGCGCGTTCGCGTGAAGAAAGCGATGCCTAAGGCGCGGCTAGTTGGGCGGCCGCTTCAGGGCGCCGATGCCTCGCACGCTCGAATCGGCACGCGCTATGTTTCGTGGGGAAGCCACTCCGGCGAAGCGCAGGTGTATCGTTGGGAGTCGCTGCACCCCGGTAATCGCGTGGCGGGTTGCGCGGTGCTCGAGGGCGTGAATACGACCTACATCATTCCCGACGGCTGGACGATGACCATGGATGCTTACGGCAACGGGAAAATGACGCGCGGCTGAAATCCGCACGCGCCCCAGAACGCGGCGCGAATGGGAGCTGACGATGTCGCCTGAAACTCAAAACCGGCTTCGAGTGACCGAGTATCTCGACCTGGATCTCGACCGCGAACAATGGATGTGCAATCGCTGCGGGCGCTCACTCGGTGCCGCGCGGGAAAATTACAAGAAGGGGTGTCTCGTTCACGACCGCGACCCGCGCGAGATCCATCCGGTGATTGTACCAGGTGCGTTCAATTTTTCTCCCGACCCGCTGTGGGTCCGCATCGTGGAGTTTTATTGCCCGGATTGCGGCACGCAGGTCGAAACAGAATACTTGCCGCCGGGCCACCCGATCACTCACGACATCGAAATCGATGTCGAACAGCTCAAGGAACGGTTGCGTAAGGGCGAATTCGTCATCCGCAACCAGCGTCTCGAGGTCGTGGAATGAACTCCATCGACATCGATGTCGGGGGAACTTTTACCGACCTCGTCCTCAATTTGGACGGCAAAGCGCTGGTCAAGAAGGTGCCAACGACTCCCTACGATCTCTCCGTTTGTTTTTCCCGGGTGATCGAAGAGGGAGCCAGCGCGGTCGGAAAAAAGATGGAAGAGCTTCTGCCTACGATCGACATGATCCGGTATTCGACGACGATCGCCATGAACCGGCTGATCGAGCGAAAGGGGCCGCGCCTCGCGCTGATAACAACGGAAGGCCACGAAGACGTCGTTCTCATCGGACGGGGAGCGCAATGGATTGACGGCACGCGCGTGGCCGAGCGCCGCAATCTGGCGATTCAAAAGAAGCCGGACCCGCTCATCCCGCGCGACCTGATCACCGGCATCAAGGAGCGCGTGGATTCGAGGGGCACGGTGATTCGCCCGCTCGATGAAAATGATGTTCGGGAAAAAGTGCGCCACCTCGTAAATCGCGGCGCGCGGGGCTTCGTCGTGTCGCTGCTCTGGGGTTTCCTGAACCCCGTGCACGAGCGGCGCGTCAAGGAAATCATCCGCGACGAATACAAGGAATTCCACATCGGCTACCTCCCGGTCGTTCTTGCGGGGCAGGTCAACGGCAAGCTCGGCGAATACGAACGCACGATGGCTGCGATTCTCGACGCGTATCTTCAGCGCTCGATGCAGATTGAGCTCTCCGCGATGTGGGACAAGCTCCGCGAACGCGGCTACAAAAAGCCGCTGCTGATGATCCAGAGTTCCGGCGGCGTCGCCGAAGTGTTTCGCACCACCGCGAGCCGGACGTTCAATAGCGGCCCTGTTTCCGGCCTGATGGGCGCGCACCACATCGCCAAGTCGCTCGGCTACCAAAACGTGGTCATGACCGATATGGGCGGCACCAGCTTCGATGTGGGATTGGTCGTCAAGGACAGCGTTCGCAGCTATGATTTCCGGCCGATCATTGACCGCTGGATGGTCGGAATCACGATGATCAAGACGCTTTCGATCGGCGCTGGCGGCGGCTCGATCGCATCCATCAACAAGCTGCTTCAGAATCGCGTGCAAGTCGGCCCGAGAAGCGCGGGTTCGATGCCGGGCCCGGCGTGCTTCAGCCTCGGCGGAACCGAGCCGACCGTCACCGACGCCGACGTCGTGCTCGGCTACATCAATCCCGATTATTACTACGGCGGCCGGATGCGCCTTGACAAGAATCGCTCGATCCAGGCGATTCGCGAAAAAATCGCGAAGCCGCTAGGCGTGAGCGTCGAAGAAGGCGCAGAACTGATCCGAAAAATCGTCAATGGCAACATGGCTTCGGCGATTATGAAAGAAGTTCATCTTCGCGGCTACAGCCCGGAAGATTTCATTCTGTTCATTGGCGGCGGCGCCGGCGCCACGCATGCCGAGGGTTTCAAGGGCGACATCCGCAAGGCCGTGACGTTTCCGTTTTCGCCGGTGTTTTGCGCCTACGGCTCGTCCACCATGGACATCATGCACGTCTATGAGACTTCGAAGAAGCTCACCCTAATGACTCCGGGGAGCCAGCAACTCACCGAGGACTACGCCACATTCAACAGCACGGTCGAGAGCCTGCTCGAACAGGCCAGAAAGGATCTTCTCGGCGATGGCCTCGATCCGGAGAAAGCGGCATACGTTCTCGAACTCGACATGCTTTATGGCGGTCAGTTCCACGTGAAGCGCGCTCTTTCTCCGCGGATGTCTCTGCGCGCGCCGGACGATGTCCGTGCGATCTGCGACGCTTTCAACAAGGAATTCAGCGAGGCGTTCAGCCCGTTCGTCGTAAATCCCGAGGGCGGCATTTTCGTCGAGAGTTTTATTTTGAAAGCCATCGTGGCAACGCCGAAAGTGCACCTGCCAAAAATGCTGTTGGAGAAAAGCGATCCATCCTCCGCGCGCAAAGGCGAGCGGCCGGTCTATTGGCCGCAGACGCGCGATTTTCGCGCGACGCCAATCTTTACTTACGAATCGCTGCGCCCCGGCAACGTGGTGGAAGGGCCCGCCGTCATCGAAGGCGAATACACGACGATCGTCGTGCCCCCGGCGATGCGTTTTTCAATTGACACGCAGGGCCTCGGAATATTGGAAGGATCAAGTCGCGATTAAGAGCGAGGGAACAACATGCCCATCCCGACACTGGCGGAAAAACTCGAATGGCTGAAGCCCGCGCCCGCGACGGCCTACGAAAAAGATTGCGCCGCGAAAGTTAAGCAAGGCGATTACGAGATTGGCGTCCAGATCACGAACGACATTCTCGACGAAGCGATGGAAGTCTTCGTGCGCTCCTCGCGGAGTTATTTCGGCGTGTCCGGCGATTCCATGGTCGCGATCTTCACGGCGAACGGCGACCTGATCAACGCCTCCTGCGGCACCTATCTTCACGCCATCATTCAGCCGATCGTGATCAAATTTATCCAGAAGTATTACATGGACAATCCCGGCATCCGCGACGGCGACATCTGGTACACCAACGACGCTCTCTACGGCGGCATCCACAATCCGGACCAGGTCGCGCTCATGCCGGTCTTTCACAAAGGACAATTGATTGCCTGGGCGTCGGCGGCCTTGCACACTACGGAAACCGGCGCGATCGAGCCCGGCGGCATGCCCGTCAGCGCAAAATCCCGTTTCGAGGAAGGACTCAATTTGCCGCCGATCAAAATCGGCGAAAACTTCGAGCTGCGGAACGATTTCCTCGAGTTTTATTCCGTGTACGGCCTTCGCGCGCCGGCCATGTTCATCTCGGATTTGCGTGCTCGCTGCACGACGGCGGACCGCGTGCGCGTGCGCTTGCTCGAACTGGCCGATAGGCGTGGCCAGGATTTCGTCGTCGGACTGCTGCGCCGAATGTGCGAAACGGCCGAAGTAGGCGCGCGCAAGAAAATCCGGGCGCTGCCGGACGGAAAATTCCGCGCGGTCGTCTTCAACGACGCGATCGGATGGACGCCGGCTCTCGTCCGCGCCTGCTACCTCACGCTCACGAAGCAGGGCGAACGGCTCATTTTCGACTTCCACGGCACTTCGCCGGAGAATCCGTCTTCCTACAACGTTCATCCGCAAGCCGTCGTCGGCCACATCGCCAACTTCTTCTACGAGTACCTGTTCCACGACTTGCCAATTTGCAGCGCCACGTTTGCGCCGATCGATTTCGTATTTCCGGAAGGCATCATTCTGAATCCAGACAAGATGGCCGCGACGAGTTGCTGCGTGTTCATCGGCATGCAGACGCGCTGCGCGACGCACAATGCGTTTGCGAAGATGGCATTTTCGAGCGGGAGCCTTTGGCAGCAAATCGCGGCGGCGCCCGGCAGCCAGCACACGTCCCAAATTTGCGCTGGATTATCACAATGGAAGCTTGCGGTTGCGGATGTGCTCTCCTTCTCGCTCAACACGATGGGCCAGGGCGGGCGCGCCGCTTCCGACGGCATGGACGCCTACGGGTTTGCGTGGTGCGCTTTTGGCCGCGCTCCCGATTCCGAGCAAGTCGAAAGCGAGCTGCCCATTACAGTCACGCTTTCGCAGCACTGGAAAGATTCCTGCGGCCACGGACTGCATCGCGGCGGCTCGGGCGGCGTGCAACAATGGATGATTCACAAGATGCCGGAACTCGTCTCGATGTGCATGGGCAACGGCACAAAGGTGCCGCTCGGGCAGCCGCTCTTCGGCGGCTATGCTTCCGCGCCGGTTCCTGGGATCAGCGTGCGAAAGGCGGACCTGCTGGAATCGATGCGCAATGGAAACTCGAGCGTGACGCTCGATCTCCGCACCATCCTCGAAAAGGGCGCAATTCACGGCGAGTGGAATTACGAACTCGTCGCACGGACGCCGAAAGTCTATGATGAGGGCGACCTCCTGTTCGGCTTCAGTGGCGGCGGCCCGGGCTACGGCGATCCGCTCGAGCGCGACCCGCACGAAATTCTCGAAGATCTTCGCAAGAACATCATTTCGGACTGGACGGCGCAGAACATCTATCGAATCGCATACGACCCCGAACGGCGGAAACTCGACATCGAGAAAACCAAAGAACAGCGCGATGCGGAGCGCCGAGCGCGGCTCGCGCGGGGAAAGTCGTACGATGAATTTGAGCGGGAATGGAACAAGCTGAGCCCGCCGAAGGAAATCTTGCAGTGGTATGGCTCCTGGCCAGACGCGAAGCCGACCGGACCGATTTTCCGGCCTTGAACTGAGGATGGCGGAGACATTCAATCCCCGGCAGGTGGTCAAAGGAATATTGGAAGGGATTGCGCCGCCGCGCCCGCTTTTTCTCCCGATTGTGTTTTCGCTCGGCGCGCGCATCGAGAATCTTCCGCTCCGAAATTTCCTTTCGAATCCCACGAAGATTTCTAACGCGTTGCGGCAGATCCGCACGCAGTTGCGCTCGGATGGCGTGACCTGTTATTACGATCCGCTTCTCGAAGCCGAAGCGCTGGGTGGCGCGCTCGATTGGGACGCGCAGGGCCAGCGCGCCTCATTGCGCTGGCCGCAACCCAGCGAGACCGGCGGTCTGCCGGACGGACTTCGCCCGCCTGATGAGGCAGCGAAAGGCGGGCGCGTTCCCGTCGCCGTTGATGTCATCGCGCGGCTGAAGCCTCTCGTCAGAGGTCAATCCCTGCTGATGGCCGGCGTGACGGGGCCGTTCACGCTGGCCGCGCTTCTTACTCAGGCGAAAGATAGGAATGGAAACCTTGATCGTGCCCCGGATGCCGCCGCGCTGGATCTCGCCGGTGAGGTGACCGCGGCTGTCGCTCGTGCGTTTGTCGAAGCTGGCGCCGACGCAATATTCATTCGCGAGCAGGTTCTGCCGCTACTCACGCCGGAGACTGCCGCACAGTGGGCCACGCGCCTGGCGACGACGATCAACATTATTCGTTTTTATGAATCTCTCCCTGTTCTGCTGCTGACTTGCCAGGACGCAACGGCCGCGAACAGCAGTTTGGTCGCCGGGCAGCAATGGGATTGCGTTCTGTGTGTTGAGACGCACTCAATGTCCTCGGGCAAATTTGGATCGTTCGCCTCGCTCGAGCCTTCCAGAATGGGCGTCGCGCTTCCGCCATCGATATTCGAATCTGACGCGTTGATTTCAGAAGGTGTGGCGGAGCCGGACTCTGCCGAGAATCTCGGTCTACATCCAGCCGTCATCACTACAGCCGGCGATGTGAGCGCAAATGCTGATTTGAAGCGATTGAACGAGATGGGCCGCCACCGCTTCGGGTCGAATGAAGTCGACTCTGCTTGAGCTTGACCACCTGCACTGGGGAATGCCCTCGCACTCATGAGCCTGAGTGGCGTATTGCAGATCGATGGGTTCCGGTGTAGATTACGCCCATCCAAAAGTCATAAGGGCTGAAACGCACTCCAATTGTAGCCAATATGCGTTTAACTAAGGATTTAACACTACGGGCCGAAGGGAGACTGCTATGAAAAGGTGGATTGCGATCGCACTGTTCGTCGGACTCCTGTTTGGTGGCGTGGTGCTGGCGCTCGTAACAAGCAAGCCCGCTGCGGCCGCCGATGATCCGGTCGTTCAGGCCGATCGCGCCGTTGTGCAGGCCCTTCAAAAGGGCGATCGTGTCGCCGCCGAGAAGCTCCTCGACAAGGATTTTTCCTGGATCGATTCAAAAGGGGTCATGTGGGCGAAGGATGACGCCTTTCAGGCTGGGCTCAAACCGCTAATTCCCGACGCCGGGGCAGCGAAGATTACCGAGCACAAGTACGGAAAGGTCGTATGGATTCAGGAGAATGTGGGAAACAACTATGTCGCTCACTTTTGGGTGGAGCGCCCCGCGGGATGGCGGCTGCTCCACACCAACGAGATTACGATAGATCCCTCCCTGGCAGTTCACGAAGTAAGACCTAACTTTTCAGTACCCTGCGTTAATCCGTGCCAACAGATCCCGTACATGCCGCTAACGGCAAACGAGAAAGCCGCTCTCGATGGATGGCTGGATCAGGAGTCCGGCACCGGACATCACGACGCGCACCTGGGCGAAGACCTTCGCGCGGTCCATTCGGAAAATGGCGTCCAGCCTCCGAAGTCGGAACGCGTGGCCAACACGGCCAAGGCCATGGCGGATCCGGCGATTCGCAACCGCCCTCCGGTTGGAGTAGCCCCGGTGTTGTGGATGCGCCAGTGGGACTTCGGAGACGCGGTTGTGTCCATCATGCTGCAGCCGACTTATGGCGGCAAAGCCTACTGGTCGAGCCGCGTGTTCGGGAACCACAACGGATTCTGGATGATGGAGGAGAGCTACCATAACACGATCCAGGCTTCTCCCCTGATGACCGCGCTGCCCACCGGCGCTAAAGCTGCTCCGGGTGGGTCAGTACCTCAGGAGTAGAGAATCATCCATGCTCATTCATTCGAATCAAAGGAACAAGATACTCGCAATTCTGCTCTCGCTTTGTGGCGTGTTGGCTGTGCCGGCAATTTCGCAGGCGCAAGCCGCGCCGCACTACAAGTTCGATCCCGACTGGCCAAAACTGCCTCTGCCCAACAAGTGGTGGATGATGGGCGTCACGGGGTTAGCGGTAGACAAGGATGATAACGTATGGGTGTTGGATCGTCCGCGTGACATCGACGGCACGCAGAACTATGCAGAATTAAATCCGCCCACTGCCGAATGCTGCGTCCGGCCGCCGGCGATGATCCACATCGACAAGAACGGTAACGTCATCGGTTCCTTCGACCCCCCAGAAGGCCACGGCATGGCCGTGGACAGCAAGGGATTCGTTTATATCGGGAACTCCGTCAACGGGATGAACACGGTCCGCAAATACGATCCCAACACCGGCAAACTTCTCGCCGAAGTGCCTCGCGTACCGGAGAGCCAGCCGGGCGGCGGTGGCGGCGATGCTGCCCCTGAGGGCGGGGCGCGCGCTCCAGGAGGTCCTGGTCCAGTTGCGTCATTGCGGGGTCAGGCGGGCGGACGCGGCGGCAACCAACTCGATCCCGCGGCTCGGGCGGCGGCCATCGCGGCGTTCCGTGCCAAGTATCCCCCGACGACGCCGATGATCGTGGGTCAGATCGAAGAGGTTCGGCTTGACGAAGCGGCTCACGAGCTCTACTGCGCTGACAGTTACTTGGGCGGGCGCGTGATGGTGTTTGACCTGGACACTTTTGCGTTCAAGCGGGGTTGGGGCGCTTATGGACACCAACTGTCGGAAATCACGACCGATGACAAGGACCGCGCATACACTCCCGGTGGGCCGGAGCCCAAGGAGTTCCGGAACCATCTCACTCTGAATATATCCAACGACGGGTTGGTCTACGCTGCCGATCGCGGGGCCAACCGCATCGATATCACCACGAAAGAAGGCAAGTTCGTCAAGGAGTTCCTGCTGGCCACGGAGACGGGCAATCGAGGCTCCGCTGGCGGTGTGGCCTTTTCGGCCGATCCGAAACAGCGTTTCTTGTTTATTTCGGATATTTCGAACAACACGATCTGGATCCTCAACCGGGAGGACGGAAAAGTGCTGGGCCGAATCGGCAGCGCGGGCGATTACGGCGGCCAGTTCCACGGCCTGCACATGATCGCTACGGATTCGAAAGGCACCATTTATACCGGTGAGGTGCAGGCCGGCGAACGCGTCCAAAGGTTTCTCTCGGTCAAGTGAGGACCGGACCGACTGGCGCTGATATCCCCGGTTGCCGGGTGCGAGTTGTAATTAAGAAGAGCGGGAAAACCCATTTCACTTGACGGCGAGGTGACACGAATGACTCGAAGATATTCTGTTGCGGTGATCTTCACCTTTTCAGTTCTGCTCGGCTCGTACTTCTCCTTTGCTCTGCGGGTTCGCGCGCAGCAGCATCCCATGACTTTCTTCGTCACCAGCGTAAATATTGGCAAGGGTGGCGACCTCGGAGGCCTGGCCGGAGCGGACGCGCACTGCCAGGCACTGGCTACCGCGGTCGGAGCCGGCAACCACACCTGGCACGCCTACATGAGCACGCAGGCGCGCGGCGATCAACCCGTCATCAATGCCCGCGACCGCATCGGCCAAGGCCCGTGGTACAACGCCAAGGGCGATATGATCGCCCACGACCTCGCCGACCTTCACGGTGATACGCTCGAACAAGCGCGTCTCGGCAACAACATCACGAAGCTATCAGCGCTCACCGAGAAGGGCGAGATCGTCCCCGGCCTGAACGACAATCCTGATCCGCAAGACCGAACTTGGGCGTATGCTTCCCAGCATCCCAATTCCAACCGGCACGAAATGCTGACCGGCTCGCAAACCGACGGCCGCGCCTACACGGATAACAAGGACCACACCTGCAACAATTGGACGAGCAGCGCCGCGGGAAACGGATCCATCCAGGGCAACACGGGGCCGGCAGCCCAGATCGGGCTTTCCGACCGCAACGGCGGTGGCAACGGATCGTGGAACTCGTCGCACCCAACGCGCGGGTGCAGCCAGGAGGACATTACGTTCTCACACGGTGTGGGCCTGTTCTACTGCTTCGCGGTCAACTGACCCGGGTAAACCTGAGGAGTATGAAATGGGGGCGGTACTCGAATCCGGGAGCCCGGCATTACGCGTCTTACTCGTCGCTAGACGGCGCCTGGCTGTTTCTTACTCGAGGCGAGGGAAGGTTTCGAGTTGCCTGCCATCCGCGAGAACAACGCTCGTCAAACGCAGGCTCGTCGCTTTGTTCTTGGACTGGTAGCCGTTCATCGTGATTTGGTCGCCGACCTTGATGATTTTGCTGTTCCACCCCGCGCGATGCAGGACGAGCGAGTTCGACGCTTCGCCATTATAAATCTGAACGTTGCCCTGCTCATCTTTCACCTCGACGTAGATCTGCACGTGAGGATTGATGTACTGGAAGTCGGTGACGGTTCCCTTGACCGTGACAATTCTCGAAGTATCCTCACCCGCGCTTCCGTGATGAGCGAACGCGGGAACCGCAAGCATTAGAAGGCCAACGAGGGCTGCGGAAAGAATCTCAAGTTTGGTTTTCATGCGGAAGCCTCCGGAGCTGGATTTCTAGACCTCGTTCGTTCTGAGCGCCCTCATCCCGTACAATGAAACCATTTTTCTGGAGAATGGACTGCTTTGCGGTCAGTTTACCATACAAACATTTACAGGATCACGGCCGCGATCGGAGCACGTTCTCTTTTTCCCGAAGTCTATTCGCGGGACTATATGCCGCTACAGCGAAGCGAGGTACGCCGTGATTATGCGCACCCATCGGCGTTCAACTTCTCCATGACGGTTTCTATCAATGCGCTCCGCCTACTTGTGCCCCGCGTACATCATCTCTTCGCAGATGAATTCGCCGATATCCCAGTCCGCTCTTAGCTGGAACACAAGTTGCGCGTTCCATGGCTTGGTGTAAGCTTTCGGATCGTCAATCGTGATGTCATCCTGCAGCGTGTCGTGATTCACGCGATGGATCCGCTCCACGAGGTGCAGTTGATCGCTGTGCGGATGCCCGATCCGGTCGAGCCATGTCTTGTCGTTGAAGCCAATAGTGTCGACGACGAGCGTATCGCCCTCATAGTGGCCGATTGCGTGTCCCATCCACGACGGATCGAGATCATTCGGATGCGGGCGCCCGTCCATGAAAATTTCGCGCACGAAGTGATCGTACTCGAAATACATGATCACCCGGCCCGACCCTTGGATGATCTCTACGGGGTGCGGCCGGAAATAGATGTAGGGAACACCCGGCGGCAGGCAGTTGTAGTCCGGCGAATTGGAATCTTCCACCGCCACGGCCTTGGGCCCAAAGGTTGGTTTGGCTTCGTGGTATTTGGCCTCCGCCCAAGGTGTCATCGGAGGCTCATCTTTGGTGAAGGCGAAGCCGGAGTAGGCGCGAGCGCTGGCAGGCGCGCGCTCCCGCCATACTCCCGATAAATCCGGCACTTGACTCGCCGCTACAGGCGAATTTGTCACGGCCGGCCTTGCGGGAGACTGCGCGCGCAGGACAGATGAAAAAGCCAGAGCGGCAACGAGCCCAACGGCTGGCGCGATTAAATAGAGGTTTCGCATGGTACCACTCACCTCGATTCTGGCCTTCGACCAGCAGACATTACTCTAGCACCGATCACTACAAGCCGAATAAGCGGTTCAACCTCTCTGATTTTGCGCCGCGATCAGACGCATGAAGTCGGGCATTTCGTGCAAGGAGACGACGCCCCCCGCAGGATTGTGCATTGCCAGGCGCTGGGCTTCGTCGGGGTCGTTCATCATCAGGATGGGGTGTACGCCGACGCTGCGGGCGACCTTAATTCCCTCCACGGTATCCGTAAGAAACATCGCCTTCTCCTGTGGAAGAGACGCAATGCTGAGCGCGCTCAGAAGCGGCGCTGACTTCACGCCTCCTGCATCATCGCGCGTGCGCACTCCGGACAAGAACTCTCCAAGCGAATTCCGCTCGATGAATCTCGCCGCCGCCTTTCGCGAAAGCGACGATGTGACAAAAAGCCGTAGGCCCATGGATTTTAGTTCCGCAAGCGCGGGCGCGACGTCTTCGTAGATGCTCGCTGCATCCACGGCTTCGACTTCAAGTTCTTCCGCGACGCGTTTCTTTTCGGCGTCGATCGGCGTTTTGGCGGCGGCGATCAAGTTCAGCAGATACCAATAGGCCTGGCTGGCGGACGAGCCGGCCTTCCTTTTTCGGCCGAACAAACGAACGGCGATTTCATGGAATGGAGCGGATGGAAACTCGGCAAGGCACCCGACCGGCTCCAGCAGCAGGGCTTCAATCGTTTGCATGCCGCCTACGCGTTCAATCTTGCGAGGCCGCTGGCGAGGAGCCCCTTCGCCATGTCGATCTTGGTGGCGTTGTACTTTAGCGGCGCTGCGTCAGCGAGGGCAACGGCGACCGCTTGCTCGCCCAGTTCCGCGTTTAAGGTCTTGCCCTTGAGGAACGCCTCCACTATTTTTTCGCGATACGGTTTGCCGGAGATGCCGCCAAACACCACGCGCGAGTCTTCAATCGTCTTGCCGCGAAGTTGAAGGCTGATCGCCAGCGAAGCCATGGCGAAATCCCAAACTCCCCGAGGCCGGAGCTTCTCGAACGACGCACGCACGCCCGGCTTCGGCGGAGGAATGACCACGGAAGTCAGAATCTCGTTATAGCGTACGACGTGCGATTGGATCTTGCCGTCCACCAACATGTCGCCGGGAACCATTTGTTCGATGGTAAGTTCCTTCTCCCCTTGAGGCGTCGCCAGTTTCGCCCGGGCATCAAAAGGAATCAGTGCGGTGGCGGCGTCGCCCGGATAAACCGCGTAACACAAGCGCCCGCCCATAGCCGAGTGATAGTAGCTGTTATCGCCGATGGCGCCGTAGCAAAGATATCCGCCGTTTCTCCAGCACGAATAGCCCCCGCGCAGATACTGGCACCATACTTCCTGCAACAGGTCGCCGCCAAGCGTCGATGCGTTGCGCAATTCGGGAGAGGAGATCTTTCCGATCGCCTCCACAAACATCGGATACTTTTCCTGCAAGAGCCGGGAATCGGCCAGCTCGGCCAGCTTCGTGGCTGAGCCGATTTCGACGCCGCCTTGCGCATCTTCCTTGATATAGCGAAGGTGATCGATCTTCTTGATATCGACGAGGTAGCTGGGCGCCTGCTCCAAACGGTTCTTCAGGCGAACGAGCAGGTCCGTGCCGCCGGCGTAAACGGAGGCGCTGGAGCCGTGCTGCGACAGAATCTGGATCGCTTCGTCAACGGTGGTTGGCCGGTAGATGGAAACTTTCTTCATGCCTGCCTCCCTGAAGTAAGCGATGCGCGTTTACTAGCGAGCCCGGCCATGATCTTCTCGCGCGTGACGGGGTGCTCCCGGATACGGACGCCGCAGGCGTTGAAAATCGCGTTCGAGATCGCGCCCGGCACCGCGCCAATGGTAGTTTCGCTGAAGCTTTTCACGCCGTAGTACCAGCGCGGCTCCAGACTGTCGATGTAAACCTGCGTGGACTTAGGAATGTCCATGATGGTGGGGAGCCGGTAAGAGAGATAACCGACGCTGTAGTGCCGCGTGCCCGGAAATTCGCGATCCCACGGAATTGCTTCTGTGCCCACTTGAGTGCTTTCCACTAAAGACCCGACCATGTCGGATTCGGATACGACGGGATTGATCACCAGCCCAGTGTCGTGCGTGTAGACCGATCGGACGAAGCGCCAGTTGCCGGTCCAGGTATCGACTTCCACTTCGACGAAGCACGCACCCACGCCTTTGTTTAACGCGGTTCGTTCGCCGCCCGTTGTGCCGCGGCCCGTCTGCCGAATCAGGCCATTGTTCATTTTGGCCAGCGCGGCGAAGGTCGTGCTCTTCTTCGGATCTTCGGTCGAGGAGATGACACCGTCGCGCATCTTAAGTTTGGCGGCATCGATCTTGAGCACATCGGCAGCGCGCGCGAGCAGGTCCTTCCGCAGTTTGTCGGTTGCGTTGCAAATGGCCGCCCCTTGCAGCGTGATCGTGCGGCCACCGAACCACTCATCGCTCAACGGCGCGAGGTCCGAATCGCCCCAAACCAGACGAATCTGATCGCACGTCGTGAATCCCAGCATCTCCGCGACCATGGCTGCCTGCGCCGTAGCAGCGTTGGACCCGCTGTCGGGGAGCGCGATCTTCATGGTCACGTTCCCATCGGAGGTTACATCAACGTCGCTGCTAAAAATGTTCGCCCCAGGAAGCGCCGCCAGTTTGGCGTACGCCTCTTCCCCTTCGTGATAGCCCATGTTCCCGCCGTGATGCTGCGACATGCCCAGGCCGAATCCGCGCTTGAACCTCCCGGGTTCGCCGCCCGCGACGGGATTGCGCTTCTCCCATCCGAATGCCTTGGAGCCCTCCCGCAGGACTTCCACAGTGGGCATCGTTTCGTATTGATGGAGCGTGTCACCCGGAGTGAGCTGCGTCATGTGCATCATGCGGTATTGCACAGGATCGATGCCAAAGGAGTCGGCCATTTCGTCGATCATGTTTTCCCAGGACCACTTCGTCTCCTGCTGGATGTGGCTCCGGGACGGACCAGGACGTGGCGCGTTCGAACGATAGGCGGACCACGTCGATCGCCAGTGGGGAACTTTTGCCGTATACAACTCGGTTTGGTTGGCCGCGTTGCCCGGACCATCGGCGTGCACGCCAAAATCCAGGTCGCCGATGCTTACGTATACTTCGTGATCGAGAGCGACGATGCGGCCGTCTTTCTTTGCGCCTACTCGGAACTTCGTGATGGTCTCCGGCTTGATCTGCAACTGTGCCAGTTCCTGATCCTTGGGCAGCATTACCTTGACGGGCCGGCCGGTGACTTTCGCCAGATGGGCGATCATCGGATAAAATCTTTCCGCCGCCATGCGCGCCGCGCCGAACGTGCAACCGTTCCATTTGTTGATCACGCGGACCTTGGAGACGTCCATGCCGAGCGCCGACGCAAGCGTCGCCCGCACCGGATAGATGCCCTGGCCCATGCCCCACATGGTCAATTTGTCGCCGTCCCATTTGGCGACGCTTCCGCTCGGCTGCATCGGCACGGAAACGCCGCCCGCGAAGCGATAGCTGAATTCCTTGACCACGTCCGCTTCGGCGAATCCAGTCTCAATGTCGCCATGCTTGTCCGCCCAGGTCACATGGGGAAGATCCGCGGGCGAGAATGAATGACGGATGAGGTTCCCTTTTCCGTGTCCCAGATCGGGCGCATTGGCTGCCATGCTGTCCTTCAGCAGCGAGGCGAATGGCAGTACGTCGTACGTTACCTTGATCGCGTCGGCGGCATCCTGCGCAAGATCCTCGGTCTCCGCCACCACGATGGCCGCAACTTCACCTTGAAGATTCAGCTCCCGCGGCAAAGGTTCGGGCAAGATCCTGCCCCTAGCAACGTTGGTGGTTTGCAGTTTCGGCGCATTCTTATAAGTCAGAATGTATTTCACGCCCGGCATTTTCTCCGCGGCCGACGTGTCGATGTCCTTGATATAGGAGTGCGGGTGAGGGTTTGTGAGGAACCTCGTGTAGAGCAGGTCGGGGAACCAAACGCGGCTGGCGTATTGCGCTTTTCCGGTGAACCTCGGAATGGCAACTTCGGGCAGCGGAGGCCGTGCCTTCCCTAACACGTTGAGATTTTCCGGCGGATACCCCTGCCACTTCTTCGTGACGGTCTTGCTTGCGCCTTCGATGACGTCAATGCCGGCCAGGTGCCCGCCGCTCGTCGAGTAGTCCCGCACCATCGGCATCTTGATGTGAATGACGGATTCCGGTTCAGCCTCGATGGGCGTCTTGCTTCCGCGCATCACGGCCGCGCTATCCATCACTGCTCGAATAATGTTGGGATAGGCCGAACACCGGCAAATGTGGCCCGCGAGCGCCGCCTTCACCTGATCCTCGTTCGGATTCAGATTTTTGTCGAGGAGCCCTTTCGCGGTGACCACCCATCCGGCGGTGCAGAAGCCGCAATCCGCGGCCACGCGCGTGTGGCCGATGCTCTGGAGCGGGTGCATGTTTTTCTCGTCGCCCACGCCTTCAATGGTGAGAATTTTCTTGCCCACCGCTTCGGTCGCCAGGGTGTGGCAGGAATAGAACGGCGTGCCGTCCAGCAGGACGCTGCAGGCCCCGCAAGAGGCGCGATTGCAGCTCCGGTTGGTGCCTGTTAAGCCCAGCTTCATCGCAATTACTTCCCACAAAGTGGTGCGCGCTTCGTATTCGGCGGCATACGACTTTCCGTTGACCAGGAACATCGCTTTCTCAGTCGAGAAGGGCGCAGCCACGGAAGGAAAAAGCGCGGGTGCCGCAAACAATGATTCCCCGGTGACGGCCCCGAGTTCCCCGGTCACGGCCGTGAGCGCGACACCGATTCCGGCGGCCTTGAGAAAGTTTCTGCGGGAATAGCTCATTTCGACCCTCCGTCCTTCGGAAAAACGTTTGGCCGGTATTGCTTGTGGCAGGTCGTACAGGAATTGTCCACGGCTCCGGCGAGAGCTGCGAGCGCATTGCCATCCTTGGCCTGTGCGGCTTTGTACGCAGAGTTTCCGACGTCAACCAACAATTTCGCGTCCTTCATCCAGTCGTCTTGATCGCGCGCGCGGCCGGGCAGCATCAGCATGTTTCCGGATTCCGCCAGCGTCACCGCGCTGCGCCGCACCGCCGCCCACTCCTTTTCATCTTTAGGGCCGCCGCGGTAGATCGCGAGCAGGATGTCATTGGACGAGGGATGGATAAGGTCGAGCATCAGTTGCTTGACGCTGGCCACAGGTGGAAATGACTCGGAAGGGGCTTGTGCGAAGGCAATCGTCCTGAGGGAGAATCCGCCAGCAAGCGCAATGGCAAAAATGAGGCCGATCCCGACGCGTTTCATATTGGTTCTCAGCGCCATCATTGCCATTTAGCGCTTTGATGTCAAGCGGCAGAAATCGGCTGAAGAATCGCGGTTAGAGATCTGACGCTGCCCATAATCGGATAGATCGCGCCCTCGATTTGATTCACCGTAACTCTGCACTTCGACGCCTGAAAGTCGGGCCGAGTTACAGGCAAGCCATCGGGGATAGAAATAATCTCTAGAGACCCCGGTACTTCAGCCCGGCTTCACTCCGGAATGAATCCACGCTGATCCAGATTGGTCCATATGCGCAGGCCTCACCCCAACGCTCGTCCGCTCCTAATATGACTTTGCTTTGTTATGCTTTAGGAACCGTCCATTTGTTATTCCCTCGCTCCCAGTTGTGGGGTAAATTATGCATATTGTTGAGGAGATTTCCCCTGGCTTTCTTTGGAAGGTTTTATGACCAAAAGCAAGAATGATATTTCCCGCAGGCAATTTCTCGAGGGCACCGGCGCCGTTCTAGCTGTGGCAACTGCAGGGCCCGCGCTTAAGGTGCAGTTGCCTGACGCTATTCCACTTGCGACCGATGATGTTGCATCGGGGGTGCCCAGTACGGCGATTCGACTCGTGGTGAATGGCTCTGAGCATCGGCTGGATGTGGAGGATCGTTGGACTCTCGCCGAACTGCTCCGCGATCATATCGGCCTAACAGGGACAAAGATTGGCTGCGACCGCGGCGAATGTGGAGCCTGCACGGTCTTGCTGGACGGCAAACCCGTCTACTCCTGCAGCAATCTGGCAGTCTGGGCCGACGGGCGAGAGGTACAGACGGTCGAGGGTCTTGCCCATGGAGAGCAGCTCGATCCACTTCAGCAGGCGTTCGTGGAACATGACGGGCCGCAGTGTGGATTTTGCACATCGGGGCAGCTCATGAGCGCCAAAGGATTGCTCACACACAACCCTCATCCGACCGCGCACGAGGTCCAGGCGGCCATGACCGGCAATATCTGCCGCTGCTCCAACTACAACCGCTACGTGGAAGCTGTGTTGGCGGCGGCCACCACTAAGAATGTAACTGCGTCTATAGACAATTCGGACCGCTCGGCGGCATCGACCAAGCCGGGTGCGGAAGTCGCCGCCACAAAACGCCGACGCAATTCAGAAGTTTCCTCCACCGTTGCAGGAGGCGCGCGATGAGCCGAATGCCCGCTCTCGCTTCACTGAAGACGATCGGCCATGCCACCCCGCGCATTGACGCCGTGGAACGCGTCACAGGGAAAGCTACATACAGCGGCGACGTCCATCTCACCGGGATGCTTTATGCGCGGATACTACGCAGCCCGCATGCTCACGCTCAAATTCGCAAGATTGATGTCTCCAAAGCCCAAGCGCTGCCTGGCGTCAAGTTCGTTCTGACGCATGAGAATTGCACTGTCGTTTGGGGTGCGGGCTCGATCGCCGGCGGGAGGCAGTACGTTGACGAGATCAAGAAAACCACCCGACAAAGACGATACGCCTTCAACAACCCGGTGCGCTTTTTCGGGGAACCTGTAGCTGCTGTCGCCGCGACCGATCGTCATATCGCGGAAGAGGCCCTGAGGCTCATCACGGTTGAATACGAAACTCTTCCCTTCGTGCTCGATCCGGAAGAAGCTCTTCGCCCGGAAAGCGTCAAGATCTGGCCGGAAGGCAATGTCTCGCTTGATGTGAAGAACGAGGCCAAACCGGAAGTCTATCGGCGGGGAGACGTTGAAGAGGGCTTCCGCACAGCCGATCACGTGTCCGAGGATCGCTACACCACAACCTACGTGCACAACGCGCAAATGGAACCGCGTGTTTCGGTCGCCAGTTGGGAAGGGGACAAGCTGACCCTGTATACCTCGACCCAGGGCACCTCGAATTGCCGCCATGACATGGCCAGAGATTTAGGGATCCCCGATGAAAAAGTGCGCGTCATCTGCAAATACATGGGCGGCGGATTCGGCAACAAGAACCAGAATCAGGATGCGGATCTAATTGCGGCGGTGCTGGCTAAGGAAACCGGCGCGCCGGTGAAGCTGGAGCTTTCGCGCAAGGAAGATTTTATTGGCGTCCACGGCCGCTGGCCGACGACTCAATATTACAAAGTCGGAGTGAGCAACGACGGCACCCTTCAATCGCTCCAGTTGCGCGGCTACAGCGGCATGGGGCCATACCGCAAGAATTCGGGAGGGATCACTGGAGTCGAACTCTATCAGTGCCCCAACGTTGAGAGCACCGTTTATCCCGTATATACCAACCGGGCGGTTTCCGGAAATTACCGGGCGCCCGAGTTTCCTCAAGGCTTCTTCGGCATCCAGTCGATGATGGACGACGTCGCCTACAAGATGAAAATGGATCCGGTCGAGTTCGTTCTGAAGAACATGACGCGAAAGTCGAATGACGAGGTGCCCTACTCGAACTACACGCTGGAAGAGTGCATCCGCCGCGGAGCAGAAGCTTTCGAATGGAAAAAACGCTGGCATGCGCCGGGTTCGGAGCCCGGAGCAATCAAGCGCGGCGCGGGGATGGCCTTTATGACGATTCGGTCGCCCCTGGGACAGAGCAGCGCGGTGATTCGTCTCGATTCGAATGGCAGGTATACCGTGTTCGTCGGCGTTACCGATATAGGCGCCGGCGCCAAAACCACGATGAGCATGATCGCGGCCGAGGAACTGGGTGTTCCGCTGTCGGATGTTGACCTCGTGTGGGGTGACACGGACCGTTCTCCCTACTCGGTGGGGGAATCAGGCAGTCGCACCACGGACATGACCGGGTATGCAGTCATCGAGGCTGCGCGTGACCTCAAGCGCCAGATTGCGGAGAAAGGAACGCCGAAAGGCGAGAACGCGCTGATTGCTTCCGCTTCGCCGAATCCGAAGTCGGAGGGCAAGGTGCGCAAATCGTTTGGCGCGCATTTCGTGGAAGTGGAAGTCGATACGGAACTCGGGCGGGTGCGGGTTCTCAAATATGTTGCCGTCCACGATTCCGGCCGCATCATGAATCCATTGACTGCAACCAGCCAGATTAAAGGCGGCGCAACGCAGGGCATCGGGATGGCATTGCACGAGGACTTGATCTACGACCGGCGCAGTGGACAGCCTCTTAACGCCGGCTATTACGGTGCGCGGATCATGACCCATCTCGATGCGCCCGAGATCGAGGTGATCTTCATCGAGAGCGACGACGGATATGGTCCCTTTGGCGCCAAGTGCATCGGTGAAGCGGGGATCGTTCACGCCGTGGCGGCCGTCGGTAACGGCGTCTTTAATGCGATTGGCCGTCGTATAAAAGATTTGCCGATTACGCGCGACAAAATTCTGGGGGCACAGGCATGAAAACCTTCGCCAACAAGAACCCGCAGACTCTCGAACAGGCAGTTTCGTTCGTGCAGCAGGCGCGAAAAGATGGACAGACACCGTCCGTGGCCGGAGGCGGCAGCGATCTCTTGGGAATGGTGAAAGAATTTCTAGTCAAGCCGGACGTGCTTGTTAACCTGAAAACGATCAAGGGACTGGATCAGGTGGCGCAGACGACGGCGGGCGGCGTAAATATCGGCGGTCTCATCACCCTCGATGCTCTCGGCAGCCATCCATTAATTCGGAGTCAGTACTCGGTGCTAGCCGAAGCGGCCGAAACCGTAGCGACGCCGCAGATTCGTAATGTTGGCACCCTGGCCGGCAACGTTTGCCAGCGTCCCTGGTGCTGGTATTTCCGTAATGGTTTTCCGTGCCTCAAGAATGGCGGCGACCAATGTTTTTCAATTGTGGGCGATAACCGGTTCCATGCGATTTTTGGAGGCGGCCCCAGCTACATCGTTCACCCATCGGACACCGCTCCGGCGCTGGTTGCGCTCGAGGCAAAGTTCCGGATCGTAGGAACTTCGGGTGAACGTGTAGTGCCGGCGGCGGATTTCTTCGTCTTGCCTCAGACGGACGCGACCAAAGAGAATGTCCTGGCCGCCGATGAAGTGCTCGCCGGAGTGCAACTGGCGCCCGGGCATGCCGGCAGACGCAGCACCTATAACAAGGTTCTCGACCGCGAAGCATGGACGCATGCCGTCGTCAGCGCGGCGGTTGTGCTGGACATGGACAAAGAAATCTGCCAGAGGGCGCGTATCGTCCTCGGCGGTGTCGCACCGATTCCCTGGCGACTGTCTAATGTCGAACGTCTGCTCACCGGCCAGCGCATCACGCCGGAACTGGCGGCCGAGGCCGGCGAAGCGGCTATCGTGGGAGCTCAGAAGCTCTCCAAGAATGCATACAAACTTCCCATGACGAAAGCGCTCGTCCGGCGCACAGTGCTTGCGCTTGCGACGCGCGCATAGAGACAGTAAATTTTGTTCATGCCGATGCAAACCTTGAATCGTCGCGATTTGCTCTTGCTCGGAATCAGCCGGAGGACCCGCTCGATCGATCTCTCCTGCGAGCGGCTTTACATGAAATACTGCGACTCTCAGCTCGACAACTCCACACAGGAGTTGTTCGAGCGTCTCGAGTTTGAACTGAGAAGCGTTGCGAATCTCCGTCTGGTCGACACGAATTGGCTGACGTGCCAGGGTTTTAGAGATCGGCTCGAGCCGCTTATGATTTCTGTTCGAGCGCGTGGTGGGCGCGTTATATATTCCAACGAATCAACGAGAAGCTCGAAGTGTGTTTGAGGAATTGACGCGGGGAGTGCCGCCGGGCAAGCAGCTAAGCAACGAATCATGCTCTTTGCAACTTACGAAAAGCCAATCCAGCGTCCACCGATACCCACGCCGGACCACAACAGGATCGAAACGAGGGCCACTATTTTGCTCCAAACAGGCATCGAGCGTGTCTCGCCTGCCATGATCACTTTGCGTTGAATCGTAAACGTAAAGACGATGGCCAGAATGAGCGATGCCATCTTGAACCAGAAAGCCTCATGGTAATACAGCTTTATCGATTCGGACAGGAACAGCAGGCCGCCAGTAGTCATCATCAGTAGAAGGCTGCCGATCAGCCAGGGCTGTGCATCGCGGGCAAGCTGCGCAGTAGACTGGCGACGCAATCCAAGACCCAGCAGGCGCAGATCGACGACCAGCACTGCTCCCCCGATCAGTCCAAGCCCAAGGAGGTGGATCGCCTCGATTACAGGGAACAACCACGACGACCGCCGGATGGTGTCGCCGATTCCCGACTGTTCGCACCACTGAAAAAAATTCAGGAGCGACATCAGTGTTCCTCCGATTGGGTAGGCACGCAACTCGTCAGGAAATTGACGATCGGGCGCTGCGGTTGCCGATCGCAGTCGAACCAGTTGTACGCAATCATTCTTCCAGAAAGGACGATGCAGACCCACAGGACAAGAGAAAGACCGCCGGCAACTCTGGCCGCCCTCGGCGGAGAGCTCGCCACATCCCACGAGGCGACCCGGCGATAAACGCCCGAGTGAAAAATCCAGACGTTGAGGCCGGCCAGCAGCAGCATGATCATTTTGGTTCGAAAGAAAATATTCTGGTAAGACCGCAGGGGGATCGCGGTAAAGAGGAGCGTTCCGGTAATGACCATGACCACGAAGCCCATTACGGTCCACGGAAGCAGGCGCCGGGAAACTTCCGATACCGGCACGCTCCGCATCGTCCAGCCAAGCAGGCGCAGGTCGAACATGACCGCCAGTCCGAAGAAGAGAGCCAGCGTCCACACGTGAACCGATTCGATCAGGTCATAGGCATAGCGCGATTCGTGCAGGCCGACGCTCCACGAGGAATCCCCCAGGCGGCTGAAGAAAGAAAGTAGAGAGCTCCCGATCCCTTGGCTGGCGCCCGTCTGCAATGACACCGCTGAAAACACTCGAATCTGACGCCCGGCGTTCCCCCAGGCGAGCTCCGGAGTGCGCGCGGTCGCCAGGTAGCAGACCGCCAGGGCCAGACAACATATAGACGCTAGTAAACGAAGTTGCACTCGGAACTCAGTTAGTTCTCTGTGATTTCAAGATTGTGTCCCAATTTCCAAGCAATCCCGGCAAACTGAACGTAAATGTAGGGAGCTGAATAGGATCATCCCCGTGCGCGTGAGATTGAGCGCAGTCCCGGCTATTTTTTCTGGTCAGGCGTCAACTCGTAGGGAGCGCCGGTTCCGGACGAGCCGAGGAACAACTTGCGCCCGTCAGGAAAGGTAAGATCCCTGCCATTGGCGCGATGCGATCCGTCTTTGGCCTGGTAGCCATCGACCACGACCTCGGTGCCGGGCAGCAAGGACTCCTTGGTGAAGCCGCGCCGGAAAAGCACATTGGGCGTACCCGCTTCGATGGCCCAGTTTTCCACCGTGCCGTCGGGCTTCTTCACATCGACGTGCAGCCAGGTATGAGGGTTGATCCATTCCATTTTCGTGATTGTCCCCTTGAAGCTTACCGATTTATTCGCGTCGAATTCCGCCGCGAACGCGTGGTGCGCCGAGACGCGCGCTGCTCCGCCGCATAGTGCGAAAACCGCGATGACGACTGTTCCAAGCTTCATTCGCATCGACTCAGCCTCCTGCCGCGTGCAGAACCATGATGGACGCCGCAGCCCGCGGCGGCTCGACGATCCCGGTTTGGGATGAGCAGCGCCCGTTCCTATTACTTACCTCCATACCAATCATAAAAGCGGTCACCCGGTGGAACTTTGCGGGTGATATCGATCGACATGGTTTCACCTTCCCAGTGCTTCACCAATTGTTGCTTGCGAAGGCCTCCGTACATGAACTCTTCGACGAATTCGTTGCAGCGAAACTCGAGCAGCTGCATATTCGGTTCCACGCGGCGATAGAGCGGCATGGCGATCCGCCACGGCCGCGTAAAGACCTTGGGGTCATCGATAGTCACTTCGTATTGAATGATGTCAGGCGACATCAACGTGAAGCGCTCGACCAGGTGCAATGCGTCGCTATGGAAATTTCCGGCGCGATCGAACCAGCTCCGGTCGTTGAAATTCGTCACGTCCACGACGAGCGTGTCTCCCTCCCAGTGTCCGACGGAGTGGCCCATCCAGGTATCGTCCGGCGGCCCCGCGACTTTGTCCAAGTGAATCGTGCGAGCGGTGTTCGAGAATTCGTACGCCATGTGAATCTTGTCCGTGCTCTGCGTGATTTGAAAAGGATACGGCATGTACATGGCGCGCGGAATGCCCGGCAAATAACACTTCAGCTCGGGGTCGCGATCAATCCAGTGTTCCGCGTTCCCTTTCTTTATCGGCAGCGCTTCGGGTTTATACGGGATCTGACCGTCGCCCTGCACAACCCCGAGCGATCCTGGTACGGCGCCTGCCGCACCGAGCGCGAGAACCGGCGCCGCCGGCACGCGCGCGTAGTCATAAGGAAAAATGCCCGGCTGCGTGACGGCGCCGGGGAGCGCCGCATGCGCCTGCAAATCCCAGTTGGCTTCGTTATTGGCTTGCCAGATGCCGCTGAAGTTCGGCTTGCCGCCGACGCGGGCCGGCCGCGCGGCCGAAACGGCCTGCGTCTGACTAGACGTTCGCGTGATGAACACAGAAACGGCGGCGCTGGCAGCGACCGCAGCGAATGCGACCGTAAACATCGAGCGTGAGAATCGGCCGCGCATGTTGGTCTCCCTCTACCTCGGAAATCGACGCTACTGTAATGGATCGTCTTCAACGCCCACGAAATCTGTCGCGTTGTCGCTCTTGGCCGGGTCAGGACCTCGCCCTTCGGCAAAGGCGCGTTCTGCCATCCGCGCGGACAGCATCACCGATGGCAGCGCATAATTGCCTTCCACGCAGCGAGGCTCGTAATAAATTTTGTTCTCCTGCTCGCTTTGTTTGGTGAACTCTTCCTTCACGGTCCAGGGCCGCGTCCAGACCGTCGGATCCTCGATCGTAACCGCGTACTCCAGCGTTTTCGGCCCGGTCCGCGTCCAGCGTTCGACCATGTGCAATTTTTCCCGCGAGCCCAGAAAATCCGTCTTCGGACTGAAATTCGTCACGTCAATCACCAGCGTGTTGCCTTCCCAGTGGCCGCGCGAATCGCCAAACCACTGGCGGATATTGGCCGGCAGGTGCGGGCTTCCGTTCATGACAATATTGCGTTGCCAGCCTTGCCCCTGGCCAACGTCGTAGAACATCGAGATGCCGCCTGGCGTCTGCACGATGCGGCGGAAACTTCCGCCGTAGGCCGTTCCAAACTCGGGCAGGCCGCCGGTCAAGCACCGGTCCATTAACGAGCCATCCTCGGGACCATTGTGGCGATTCATGCGCGCGGTATTGTAGCGGGAAGGAAGTTCCGAAAATCGTGGCGACGGGGTCGGATCGTACTTGCCGCCGCTACACGCCACGGATTCGGTCTTGCAAGTCTCCGTCGCTTGCAGCAGAGCCAAACGAAATTGTTTCTCCGCGGCCGCCCTCTGCTGCGCTTCCGGAGTCAGGGATGGAATGCGGCCATCGGGCGGATCCACTATCAATGAAGTGCGCGTGCCGGTGTGCTTTAACATCATGAATACGGAGTTGTAAGCACCGGCCACGTCGAGTTCCGTTCCGCGTTCCACACGCTTGTCACGGCCGAGCAGCGCGGCTCGTTCTTTATCCAACTCGGCTCGCTGCGCCTCAGTGAAAAATTCCTGCTTCGCGTACTTGGGGGACCGCTGCAACGGCGTATCCGACTCGTCTGTCCAAATGCCTTGCAGATCGGGTTCGCCCCACTGTGTTTTCAGAGCCGCCTCCGAAGTCTGCTGTGCGACGGTCACCTGCGTCGGTCTGAACAGAACAAGCGCCGACACGACGACGGCCGCCACCCCGATGGATGTGAGGGGTCGATTGCGCATGAGTGACCTCCCGTTGCTGCCGAGATAACCGAGGAAACTTCCAGAGAGCCGAGGCGATTTCGCAACCGCCGGATGGCGCCATTATCGTCAAACTACCGTGCCGGTGTCCAGAGGATTGCAATTCGATCCGCGAATGACGAAGGTTCGCCATCCGTTGTCGAAAATGAATTGGAGGCGGGCTTAGTTGACGTGGCGCTGGAATCTCGCTACCTTACGCCGACAACGGCCCCACAGGGAGACTCCGAACATGCGAATCCGATTGAATCTTTCGACTGCTTTGATTGCGAGCGCCGCGATGGGCGTCGTGTTTTGTTTGGCCGCGATTCGAATGACCGGTCAGACAGATGCCACCAAGCAGGCGGCCCGGCCCGCGCCCGCTTCGGATCGACATCCCAACTTGAATGGCATCTGGCAGGCGACGACGACCGCGAACTGGGATCTGCTGGCCCATTCGATGCGTCCGGCAGTAGCGCAGCCCGGCGTATATCCCGATGTTCCGGTACTCGCGGCGCCCGTCCTCGCTTTGGGTTCGGTCGGCGGTGTGCCCCCCGGCCCCGGTGTCGTGGAAGGCGACGCGATTCCGTACAAGCCTGAAGCTGCCGCGAAAAAGAAAGAGAATGCCGAACACTGGCTCGATCGCGACCCGGAAGTCCGCTGCTATATGCCGGGAATTCCGCGGGCGATGTATATGCCCTATCCGTTTCAGATCACGCAGGGCACGAACAAGATCGAGATGTCGTTCGAATTCGCCGGGGCGAGCCGCACTATTCACCTCGATTCCGTGGACCCGCCGCCGGCCGACACGTGGATGGGCCATTCGGTGGGCCACTGGGAAGGCAATACGCTGGTCGTGGACGTGAGCCATTTCAACGACCGAACCTGGTTCTCGCGTTCCGGCGATTTCCACAGCGATGCGCTGCACGTGGTCGAGCGGTTTACGCCTGTCAATTCTTCGCCGCGGCCGGACGCGCTGCGATATGAAGTGACGATCGAGGATCCAAATGTTTTCACGCGTCCCTGGAAAATGAGCATGGTCCTGTATCGTCAGCTCGAACCCAACGCGCAGCTGATGGAGTACAAGTGCGTCGAGCTGGTGGAGGAAACTTTCCTGGGACATCTGCGGAAGAAACAACTGGTGAAGCACTGGGAGGGCGAAACGATCGTGATCGACGTTACTCGCAAGGTGCCCGTCGGCGACAAACTTTATGAACGTTGACGCGAGCGGGAAATCAATAGGCACTTTGCAGATGGAAGTGTCGCTGCGCAACAATCGACCCTCGCACTAGCGAAGGCGGCGGAAAAGGATTATTGGTCGCCGGCGCCACCCGTGGCGTTGTCCTCAAGCGCGGGATTTGGACCTTTTCCTTCAGCGAACGCTTTTTCCGCGGCACGCGTATTCACGAGCATGCCGAGCATTCCGTAATTCCCTTCGTGACACCCGCCTTCGTAGACCATGTTCGGTTTATCGGCGTTCTTGCGTAATTCCTGCACGAAGGTGAAGGGCTTGACCCAGGTCGTCGGGTCCTCGGCTGTAATCGTGATTTGCAGGGTTGCGGGATCGATGCGCTTGTAGCGCTCGATGAGATGGAGATTCTCGCGCGAGCCGCGAAAATTGGTCTCTTCGCTGAAGTTGGTAACATCCACCACCAGCGTAGCGCCTTCCCAGCGCGCGATTGAATCGCCCCAGTATTGGCGGATATTTTTCGGCAGGTGCGGCCGGTTGGCGATCGGAATGACGCGATTGAATCCGGTTCCCTGGCCGATGTCGTAGTAGAAATCGACGGAATCGGGGCTCTCGACGATGCGCATCACGCCCCCGAAATTTCCGAACGGTCTTCCGTCCGGCGTCAACAGTCCCGCTGGGAGAATCACGGGAAGGCTGTTCAGCAGACAACGTTCAACGCTGCTGCGGTCTTCAGGGCCATCCGCGCGGTTCATGCGATCGATGTTGTAGTCGGGCGGGGGCTCGCTCCGCAGCGGCGAGATCGGTCCGGGCCTGCCACCGGAAGTGCCTTGCAGGAGCGCCGCGAGGTATTCGCGTTTCTTGTTGATTCTTTCCTCTGCTTCCGGAGTAAGCGCCGGCATCCTCCCGTCAGGCGGGTCAATAATCATGGACGTGCGGCGGCCAACTTCCGTGGGCTTGTCGCCGAACCAATGCTCGTTGTAAGCGCGAGCCACGTCTTTTTCCGTGCCGCGGATGTCCTTCCCGTTGATTTCCCGGCTGTCCCGGCCGGGCAGCTCATCGCGGCCAAGGAGATCGTGTTGAGCCTTCTTGTATTCGGCGTCAGTCTTGAATTCCCGATTGCCAAATTCCTTGGGCCGCTCGAACGGGACCACAGTCGTGTTACTCCATGTGCCCTGGAGGTCTGGCGCGCCCCACGAAGTCTTGGGAGCCGTGTGCGCCGCGGGAGCGCTCGATTTCTCCGACGAGCCGCTCGCAACGGTTTGGCCAATTACTCTGGTGCTTGTAATGCCCGCGCCAAGGACGATAATGGCGCCCAATGCGATCAAAAACGCGAGGGAATGAGGACTGATTCTCATCTGAGATCACCTCCACGTAGATGCACTCGTATCCGCACGCGATGTTAACACTCTCATGTTTGCTTGCAATAAGAAGCTTCTGACTATGCGGGAGAGCTTTCAACTGAAGGTGTCGGCGGTCACATCGATGCATGACGCGGATCACTGCATTTGCCTGAGAGGTGTCGCATATTTCGAGTGGAAGAAGGAGAGGCTCCACGGATACGGACCATGGGTCGAAAAACGGTCCGGAGGACTCCAGTCCTGAAAGCATCCGCATGACCATCCATTCTTGGGAGCAGCGGTCAGAAGCGCGAAGCCGTTAGGAAATTACCTCGACTTTCGACGCACCGACACTAACCGTCGGACTGGCTCGGCAGAGGCCGCTGCTCCTTTATATTTGCTTTTCCCCGTTAACCTGTCAGGCACGCCAAATTGTTGCCACAGTGTAAAGTTAATTTGACCGGCATTTCCGGAGACGCGGCGTCAATCTCCGGACTTGCCGATGGCCTTGAGGAAGTCAGACCACTGCGCGACATTGCCGTGCAGCGGCGCGATCGTGACGACCTCAATCTTCTTTCGTTGCAGGTTGTCGTACAGATTGTTGCTGAAGGCCAGGGCGACGGGCACCATCGGCGGGGCCCCGGGAGCCGCGGGCGTATAATCATCCCCTTCGATCAGAATCTTCTCCTTCGGCAGATACATGAAGCTCATGAATTCGTTGTGGTTGTCGTTTTCCACGCGATAGATTTCGAGGGTACGGTTTTCGTCGGTCAGTGTGTATTTGTCTTTATACGTGATGAACGTGGCCTTCTTCGGATTCTGCGAAAGCTTGTCGGGCGCCAATGTGCGCGGCGCGCTCCAGGCCTTTTCGTAGAACGACTTGTTTGCTTCGTTGGTGATGATCGTGACTCCCTCCGCCACGTAGGTGCGGAGACCGCCGGAGTGATCAAAGTGGTGGTGCGAGTTGATCAAGTACTTGATCGGCTTGTTGGGCACCAGATTCTTTACTTCGGCGATCACGGCATTGGAGCGGTTCTCGTCCAGCGGAGCCTCGACTACCACCACGTAGTCCTTGAACTCGATCAAGTCGCTGTTATGCGACCCGCCGCCCAGGAACCACACGCCGTCCGCCAGTTTTTGTGAGACGACACGAACTGGAGGAGGCGTGAATGTGCGCACCGCATCAGGCACTTGCAACGCGGCCATCTCCACATTTCCCTTGGCATCCGTCACGTTGAGGTCCAGGGTCATCCAGCCGCCCTGCTTCTGAAGGATGTGCGAAGGAAATTTGACTCCGCTGAAGTCCTTGTAATCGGAGTAGGTGATTTCCACCGGCATGTCGCCGAGCACCGTGCTGGGAATCCACGTCTCGACTTTTGTCACCAGCCCCTGATTGTCGATGTCTCCCACGACCTTGTTCTTCCCGGCCATGAAAGTGAGCACGGTGACTTTCTTCGCCCCGTCTTTCCCTGCTTTCGCGGTTGCGTTGTTTTCCGCCGCGGCCTTCAGGAAGCCCTGAGGCGTCAGCCAGATTTGAAGCTGCCGTTCATCCGCAGTAGCAGGGGCAGGCTGCGGCGTTGGTCCCGGCTGGTTCCAGGCATACTGGCCGCTCACGATGTTCACCTGCTTCTGCTCGCCCCCAAACGGTGCTTCGCCGCCATGGTCGGGGGGTCGAGCTGTGTGCGGGTGAGTTCCTCTTTTGCGGATCGGTTTGCGTAGTCAATTGTCTTGGTGTAACTAATGACGTTGGTGACGTGCCAGGGCACGTTCGGGCTCCAGTTCTGCCCGTATCCTCCGGCCTTGCCGCTGCCGGAATACTGGATTGAGTTCACATCGCCGATGGCCTTTTGCGCTTTCTGAATGACAGTCTTCGCATCTTGCGCGGATGCTGTTGCGGCTCCCAGCACGAGCAACAGCGTGAGCATGGTCCATTTTCTTCCTGACATATTTCCTCCTGAAATTTCCCTAAGGGGATCGCAGCCCGGGTGTGAGACTTCGCCCGGGATTATACGTCAGTTGAGCAGGAAACGCGTCCCGGAGATTCAATACCGGCAGGCCTCCGCCACGGAAGAGCAGCGTCAGGAGATGGGCGAGTTGGTTGAAGTGATGGCGCGCCAAATCGAGACTGCCCAGTTCCCTTTCCATCAAGGTGGAACTGGAGCAGGTGGGCTTGACCAAGGGGACAGAACTGGGGCAGGACGTGCGGAAGGAAGATCAGAGGTTCAATCGTGCAACCGGGTTGCACAGAGCTCGCGAACTAGCCAAGGAGGAATTCAAATATCCAGAGGCTTCTTAATACGCATTCCCCTGGAAAAAGCTGCGAAAGATGGTGAGCAGCATGATCTGCAAGTCGAATGTGATACTCCAGTTCCGAAGATAGTAAAGATCATACTCGATGCGTTTGCTGATGGAGGTGTCGCCGCGCCATCCATTCACTTGCGCCCATCCCGTAATTCCGACCTTCAAAACGTGGCGCCTATTATAGCCATCAATATCTTGCAGAAATCTTTTTACAAAATGCAGACGCTCCGGCCTGGGACCAACAATGCTCATATTTCCCTTCAGGACGTTGAAGAACTGGGGGAGTTCATCCAGATTCGACCGGCGCAAAAACGTGCCCAATTTGGTTCGGCGTGGATCGTTCGCTGTGGTCCATCCTGTGTCGGACTGCTCGGAGCAATCGACCTTCATGGTACGAAACTTGTACATCCGGAACGCATTGCCGTTCAGGCCCACGCGCTCTTGCACGAACAAGACAGGGCCCGGGGATGTCAGCTTGATCGCGATTGCAATCACGACCATCAAGGGCAAAGCTAGCAGAAGAATAATGCTTGAAAAGACCACATCGAAAACAAGTTTCTGCACCAGGTAACTGGGAGACTCCGCAGGCGTCGGGAGGAGATCCACCATCATGGTTCCCCCGAAATTGAAAAGTTTCTCCTGGATGACAATATTCTCACCGAGATCCAGAACCATCCGGACGGGAGCGCAGAGGGGCTTCAATTTCGTCAAGATGTTCGCCACATCGTCCAAGTGCCCCGGAGAAATCGCGAGCACGACGTCGTCAATTCCATTTCCAACGGCCAACTTCGGCATGTCGTCCAACTCGTGTATCGGGCAGCCGTTGACCAGGACCTGCTGTCCCGGCAATCGCACAAATCCCACGATCTTGCAGGGCACAACTTGACCGCCTCGAAGGGACCTGGCGGTCCGCTGAGCAAACTGGTCGGTGCCGACAATCAGAATCTTCGCACACTGTCCATTTCCGTTTCGCCAGGACAGAAAAACACGGAAAAGAATCCGCGTTGCGTTGCCCAAGCAAAATAGGATTAGAGCACTGATGAAGATGAACAAACGCGAAAAAGTCGTGTCTCGGTAGAAGAACGCGGCAGCCAATACAGCGCAATACGTAACCGTGCAGGCGACAAACGTGCGCTTGGTCTTCCCGGTCGGAGCAAATATCTGTTCCAGATCGCAAACGTGATAGTGGTCGACGACAAGAGCCCAAGTAATCGTCGCAACCAAGAGCAGCCCGATATACGCGTACGAATCGACCGACTTCGTTGGTACGTACTTGGCTCCAAAGGAAAACCGGGCATACGCTGCAAGTCCAAACGAAACGACTGGCAGGGAAACGGTCACAAAACGCAAGAGTAGATGAGTCCTGTTAAAGCGGCCTCTTACCATGGAGTCTTCACCGTTTCACACGGACAAAACAAGAGTTTTAGGAGTCGAAAGCTAGGAAGCGAGTTTAAATTGCGCTAGTAAACATGGAGGGCTTGGAATTCAGTCGAACAGGCCGTACGCGCTCCAACGTATTTTCAGTGCACGCTGACCAATTTCGTGGGTCGACCAAGAATGCAATCGGCGGCTAGCGCCAGATTCTCCGCGGAAAAGTCCGGCTTCAGAGTCCACAGGTGGAATCCTTCCGATTGCGTTATGAGAACAGTCTTGCAACCGGCGCTCCTGCCTGCCGCAATGTCGGTTTCGGCGTCTCCGACCATCCAGCAGTCGGGGAGACACAATTGATGTTCCCCGGCCGCTTGCAAGAGCATGCCTGCTTTCGGCTTTCTGCACTCACAACAATCTGAAATATCATGGGGACAAAAATAAATCTCCGCGATACTGCCTCCGCGGGTTGCAATGACCTCTTTCATCCTGGAGTGAATATCATTCAGTTTGGAGAGCTTGATCTTTCCCGTGGCAACACCGCGCTGGTTCGTGACGATGATCACCTTGTAGCCAAAGTGGCAAAAGGCAGCAATGGCGTCCGTTGAGCCGTGTAAGAATTCCACTTCAGACCAGTCCGTAACGTACTCTCCGTCCGAGGCCTTTCGGATGACCACTCCATCGCGGTCAAGAAAGATTGCCTTGGTGCAGGAAATGTCCTTCATGGATTTCGCGGAGGATGCGCACAACTACGATGTGTGCCGTGTGTCTTGGCTTCAACGCGTTCCTGCGGCCGCTTTATCACTCACTGCAAACTGTCTCACGACGGCCTCATGAACTCTCCAAACTTGGAGCCCCTTGCCCTCGAAGGCAAATTCAGCGGGAGAAGCTCCTAGTTGCTTCAAGGATTCAGCCACCTTGTGCCGCTTCTCGAACTGGCAATAGAAGAGCATGTAGCCTCCGCCGCCCGCCCCCGTGATTTTGCCGCCGTATGCCCCCATCTTGCGGGCGGTCTCATACATCTCGTCGATCCGGCTATTGCTGATTCGCGGCGAAAGCTTCTTCTTGGACTCCCACGCCGAATGCAATAAATCTCCGAAATCATCCAGGCGCCGTCTCAACAATGCATTCTTCATGTCCAATGCGAGCTGTTTCTGTTCTCCCAATGCGCGAAGGGTGTCCTCTTGATTTTCCTCGAACCTTTTCATCTGGTCCTCGATAATGCGGTCCGATCTGCGCGTCGTGCCCGTATAGCACAGCAAAAGGTTGTGCTCCAATTCATTGATTGTGTCTTGATGGATCCGCAGCGGATTTACGATCACGCGGTCTCCATAGAACTCGATAAAATTAAATCCTCCGAAGCTTGACGCATACTGATCCTGATGTCCGCCCTGTATTCGCAAATCGTGCCTTTCAATCAAGTAAGCTAGATTTGCGACTTCGTATTCCGTCAAAGGCAAGTTCTTGAACTCCTTCACCAAACCCACCAGCCCTACAATTAACGCCGATGAAGAACCAAGGCCCGATCCGGGCGGCGCGTCACTGTGCAAAAAAACATCAAATCCCTTTGATTCCTGGGCCTGCAAACGGACAATTGTCGCCTTTACTAAATCTAATTGCCCGTCAAATTCCATTTTGCTTTCCACCAAACAATCGAACAAAATCCCTAAATCCACAGATTCGATCCGAATCCGCCCGTCATCCCTGGGCCGCAGGCTTCCCCACGCGTAATTGTCGATCGTCGCATTCAACACACAACCACCCACTCTTTCGGGATACGGTGGAACATCCGTTCCGCCACCCGCAAAACTGATTCGGAGAGGCGCTTTAGTGCGAATCGTTGACGTGGAACCGTTCGGGTAATTCACGTTGTGCCCTCCAAAGATCTTTTGGAACGCCAATGTCCACAAAATAAGCGTCCGTCAAGAGGCCGTATACTTTCTTGTTCTTCCTGGCGACTATCTGGGGAAATACGTTCTTTTCGAGCGACACCGGTCCAGGGGTGCGAATGTGGTTCAACAATTTCTTCTCGAAAATGTAGACTCCGCCGTTGATCGATTTCGTCGTTCCATTCGATTTATGGTCCGAATCTCCTTCACCCTTCTCGAGGAAAGCAGTGATTTTCCCTTCATGATCCAGCCTCAGCGATCCGTACCGCCGATCATCTGCCACATTCACAACCGCCAATGTAGCCAGCGCCCCGCGACTTACATGAAACTTGAACAGTTCACTCAAATTCACGCCCAGGAACGTGTCGCCGTTTACTACGAATAGCCTCTTGCCAGAAACCAGCCACTCCGCTTTCTTCACGGCCCCGCCCGTCCCCAACAACTCTTTTTCGATCGAATACGTCACGCGCAATCCCCATTTTCGACCTTTGCCCACATATTTTTGGATGTGTGTCCTCTTGTATCCCACGCACAAGATCACTTCTTTCACGCCTTGCGATCTCAGCCAAGTTAACAAATAATTTAAAAATGGACGGCCCCCCACTAGAGCCATGCATTTCGGCCCTGTTGAGTAAGCCGCGCGCAGTCTCGTACCCAGCCCTCCCGCAAGAATCACCGCCGCCGGAAGACCACCGCTCTCTTTTCTTGCCAATTCTGAATTCGGATTCTGTTCCAGGAAGGAATCACTCATGCCGTCGCAATTGCTTGCTGATTTGTTTCGTCCGCCCCTACTCCAACAGCCCTTTGCAACACCGTCTCCATTTTCTTTGACACAATTTCCCAGTCGTATTGTTGTTCCACCAACAGCCTCGCGCGCAACGCCAACTGCCTCCGCAGTCCGGCGTCACGCAACAATCTCACCACCTGCCGGGCGAATTCCGCCGCTCCCTCGGCGATCAGCAGCTCCTGGCCGGTCGTTACTGGCAGATCTCCGCACGCCAGGGGTGTCGACACAACTGCCGTTCCGACTGCGAATCCTTCCGCCAGTTTGTTGCTCACGCCGGCAGCTACCGTCAACGGCGCTACCGCCACCGCCGCTTTGGCCAAGTACGGCCGCAGATCCGGCACAAAGTCCACAGCTTCAAATCCCGCTCGTCCCCGGTATTCCGCTAGCGCCTTCGCCGCTCCATTCCCCACGGCTACAAACTTTGCTTCCGGCACGTCCTTGCGCACGCGAGGAAAAATCTCCTCCAGAAAATACTTCGCCGCGTGCCGGTTCGGCCCGTACTTAAAACTCCCGGTGAATACCACCCTTCCTGGCTCTTCCTCGCTCTCCTCCTTGAAAAAGAGCTTTTCGCAATCCACACCGTTCGGCACCAACTCGTACTGCACTTCCGGAGCCTGTTCCTTCACGCACTCCATGTCTACTCTCGAGCAAAACACGCAAACGCTCGCTCCCCGCGCCAGGGTTCCTTCGTATCTCATGAACTTCCGATGTTCTTCTAAGGCCAACAGCCTCTCCCACGGCGCGCCGCCTTTCATCAGTCGGCGGTTGAACAGCGTCATCGAATCCGTCGGATCGCACACGACCGGCGCACTGCGCACCTCTGGAACAAACTGCAGGGCCCTCCACCTCTCCACGTAGACCACGTCCGGCCGCAATTCTTCGTACACCCTCTGTACCGCCTCCTTCGCCTTCTTGGACTTGCAATAAGCGATCCGCAGCGGCGTCCTCATCGGCAGCGCAGCCGCGCATTGCGCCATTCCTTCCAATTTGGTGTGTCGAACGTACACTCTTTTTTTGCAATACCTGCTCAGCCAAGCCGTTTGCTCCGCGTTCGGCTCTGCGTCGGACACACAAACTAGGGCAATTTCGTGCCCCCTCGCCAGTCGTGGTATTAAGTTGAATGACCTTGCTTTGACGGCCCATGGCACGAACGGCACGATGTATAGGATTCGCATATGAGACTCCGGACTAAAACCTCCACGTTTGAGGGCCTAGCGCTTTACGAAAATAGCGTGCCCATTCAAGTTGTGAAAGAAAATGCAATCTGTAGCAGCTCTCCATTCATCTACGAATCTCCTTACTCCCTCACATCCCTGAAATCCGTAGTCGTCGTATACGACAATCCCGCGTGAAACCAACCTAGGCCAAATCCACTCTGTCGTCTCGCGCGCAGACCGGTAGACGTCAACATCGACATGGCAAAATCGGAACACTCGGCTTTCGACCTGCACTCCAGTTTCTTCCGGGAATATTCCCTTAAGCGCATGCACTCTGGCATTCAGCCGTTTAGCCAGATCGAGAACTGAGCGCTCTGTGGTATCTCCGTGCTCCCCTCCGGTGTATTCCGGGTCCAGGGGCCCCGCTTTCACTACCCCCGAAAACGTGTCACACAGGAAAACTTCACAGTCGAGGTTCAGGCTCTGAACTCTTTTGGCCATCAGGCAACCCGTTCCCCCACGCCATACGCCGATCTCGATGCAGTCTCCTTGATCCAGCTTCGCGCTCTCTTTGAGAGAATCCCAGATCTCCCAACATCTGTACCGATCCACGAGAGTGTGGGATCGCACGCCCTCATAGCAGTCCAAAAACTCCTTGTCGGCCAGCCAAGGAGCGTAGACCGCTTGCGGAAACGCACGCTGATAACCGACCCCCGAAACCCTCGTATTCACGACTGCATACCCAGAAGATTCAATGAGTCTCTTTACTTTTTGCTTTGCGACCCAGAGCATACAGACCCCTTCGTGACCTCACACCGCGATAAGTTCCCTGCAATCGCCACCAACTTCGGCTGCAACCTTTTTCTGCCCAGCCACGTGTCAACCGCCAAACTGAACGCATGATAGACGACGCTGCTTACCGCCTGTGCGGCGTTCACCTGCCACTGGCCCGAAGAATTTGCAACGAACAAGCGAATCAATCAGTCCGCATTCATAGCCAGCGCGTATAACTCCGGTTGATATAATTTTGCGCCGAGCCAAGGGTCAATCAAAACACGGAGCAGGTAATAAATGACCTCGCAGGACGTTTCGACAAGCCTTCCCGGCAGAGTCTGCCGCGCATGCGATAAGGATTGAGGATTTGACCGAGAAAGCGCTTGTCTCGCGATTCCCGACGCTGCCGCAAACAGATTGTTATGCGCGTCTCCTTGCGCGGATTGAAACGCCAGGGGCTGATATCCCGATTTCTTCAGAAGCATTTCGAGCGTCTTGGGTGAATACAGATAGAGATGTGCTGGAGGAGAAACCCAGTGCCACGAACCTCCCGTTAGCCTTGCGATAAAACTCGAGATATTAGGAGTCTTTAAGATCAGTAGCCCTTTTGGCTTTATTAGTCTTCGGCACAATTCCAGGAGTTGTACCGGGTTCGGCACGTGCTCAATCACATGGAACAGTGCCACCGCTTGATATGGCTCTCCCAGTTGGTCTAGATGATCTTGCACGCTTCCCGAGAGAACCCGCAAGGCCAGTTTCTCGCGAGCATAGCTCGCTGCCGTTTCGCTCAGCTCGATTCCAGTCACATCCCATCCATCCCGCCGGGCCTCGGCCATGAAGCCGCCATAAGAACAACCGACTTCAAGCAATCGTCCGCGGCCGGGAAATTGTTTTGCCAGTTGCTCCAAGATCGCTCTGGATCGACGGCGAACCCCTTTGAAGTAATTGTCGAAATTTACTTGGTAGTCTTCGTTGTAGTAAGAGCGAAGGACTGCCTCATCCGGCACCGGATGGAGGAGCACAAGGCCGCAAGAAGGACACTGGAGATAAGACCATGGACCTCTGCGGGCGTAACTCGCTCCCGCAGGGACCATTCGAGCACAGAGATGGCAATACGCATCCATCGACATTGTTTCGTCCTTGGTCTTCTTCACCACGTCCAACGGAGTTAACTTCGTAATTCGGCGAGATTGCGGTTACATTCTCACCAGGAGCTCATCGAAACGATTCGATTCATGTGTTAAAAAAGGCCGGATCTTCCGACCAAGAGTTGCGCGGGAGAACTCACCTATTGGCAGAATTGGCAGGTCTATGTTCAGATCCATTTTTCAAAACAAGTCTTCGGTTGCTTGATCAAGCGTTACGAACGCGTGAGAGAAGCCCAAACCTAAATAAGTAAAGTCGAACTCCTGGACTGGCGCTCGGACAATTGCCGCACCGACTCCATCTCGGACCCTTCTTGATCCACGCCGAATTCGTAGTTCCTGTCCAAGTCCGAAGCTGGTTCAAGTACGCATCCCCGCGGGTCATAACCTGCCTCGCGAAGTATGGGGGCGACAGCTTCAAGTTCCACGCCCCGAGACTTGTGGATTTCAACCACGAGTCTGGGTTTGTGCTTGCGAAGGATTCCCATCATCCCGCGTAACACCTCGCATTCCATGCCCTCCACATCAATCTTGATTCCGGAGATCGTGTCGACTGGCCCGCACAGGCGATCCCAAACGGTGTCCAGGGCAATACAATAGATCGTCTCTACCCATGCTTGATTTGGAGCTATGTCCGCGGATTGCGCCATCGCTTTCCGAATTTCGACCTTTACCGACGTTATTTCTTCAAAGTTGGCGAGCGCGAAGGGAACGACGGTCATCTGGGAGAGTCGGTTGGCCTCCCTAGTCGAATTGAGATGGCCGGCTGTTGACAATACGGGTTCAAAGGCAAACACACGACCCGTCTGGCCGACGTAATGGCACAGGGCCATTGATGTGTAGCCATAGTGTGCACCCAAGTCGAGCCATGTTTCTCCAGGGCGCACTGTTTTCGCAAACCAAGCGAGAAGCCCCGCCTCCGCGTAACCGAGAAGGGCTGCCGGATAATCGTGCCAGGAGGTCACCAGATACCCTCCTCGAAGAGGCCCTGCCAAGATTCGCCTTGGCCGCACCGCGGATGGCAATAGCCGACGCAAATTTTCCTTGAGACTCACTGACGATACGCTCCTGGTTCCATTGCCGCGCTCGAGAGAAAACTCTTCCTATTGCTACCCTCGGTCTGGCACGCTCATTGCCCTCGGAGGTATGTTATCTGTTCTCAAATCAAAGTAGAACTATCGGGTGGTTACTCAAACGGCGGCGACCGGCGATACCCTTCCAATTCACCGAAATCATGAAACGCATGGAATCCCTAACTCGACCCAACAAGGAGACGCTGGGATGCGACGCTATTGTTGTTGTTATTTTTGTTGGCCAGGAGAAGACCGGCAAAAGTTCCCATAAAAGGCGCCATCGTGAAGTGAAAAAACACCGGTTGACTAAATAGAGTGACCATCGTCGTGGACAACAGACATGCCGAAAGCGCGACCGACTCGCTTCGGACTCCCCGCAACACGGTGAACAAGAACCAAAGGAAAGCGGCTGCGCCAACAAGCCCCATTTTTTGGAGAAGGTAGGCCCAGCCACTGTCCACGAACGCGACCTGCTGAGACCCCATGATCGCGCTCTCAAATTCGATATCGCTGCCAAGGCCCGCTCCGAGCCAAGGATGAGCTTGCACGGTGGTGGCGGCGGCCACCAGTTGGACTGTCCGGTCCAAAAGCGTATCCGCATCTTCTATCCCCGGAGGGAGAATCTTCTCCATGCTCGGAATCTTGCTTATTTGATCGATCACCGTCTGGGCCACGGGCGGGTAAATCGCCGGCAGCCCGACAATTGCCACAGCCGACCAGCAGAGGATCTTCAGTTTTTTAGATTTTATTTTTATCGCGAGGGCAATCGGTAGCGCCAACAGAAAGGTCAACACGGCGCCCCGCATAAAAAACAGAGCCGGGACAAGAAGCAGGGCGATGCCCCCAATCACCCATGTTAGTTTTCCACGCTCCGTGCCGCGAATGAACAGAACGATGGCGAGCAGACATGCTTCTGTGGCGTTAAAACCGATTTCCTTGTGGAAACCATACTCCCCGAAGACGGCGATATAATATATGACGAAACAGCAGGCGATAAGCACGCCGAATGTTCGGATCCTGCGCAGGAGGAGCACCTCACTTCCGGAGTGGAGAGCAATTCCGAAATACACAACTAGAAGCAGGACACCGTAAAACTGCCGGACGACATAGCTAAACGACGCTCCATGAGTTACCCCATATAAGGCCGCTAGGAGTGCGACCAAAAGGAACACTTTCGCCGAGCGCGGTACTGTCAGCACGCGACGTAACCCAACACCGGCAACGCCGCCTGCAGTAACAATCAGCAGCCCTGCCGCCCAGTAGTACATTTCCCAGGGTCTTGTAACGCCGTCGAACCGTGCCGAGTGAGGAAGCAGCACGTTGCAGGCAAACAAGTATAGTATTCCTGCGCCGGCCGCTTCCTGCGGCCGTTTGTAAACGATCGCGGCCAGGACGACAGACAGGGTCATCAGCAGAACAACCATGCCCCCGCATAATGCCGCAATAGGCAGTAAAGAGAGAGTGACTATCCAAAAGGAAAGAAGCGGCAGTCCCGAAAGAGCGCTCTGTTGTTCGCTTATTAGACTCGGATGGGCTGTGCTCATAATGCTTGGCACTCATTTTTTTTCTGAACCGCCCAACGCCACATCAACCGAAATACCGCGCAGGCGCAAAGCAAACAAGGTTCCCGCTAGATGCAAGATCCGATATCGTTGTGACAAACATTTCATCGCTCGGTCAAGATCCTATAGATTTCCGAAATCGTGCCTCTATTAATCTTTGAGGTGCCCCTAGGAATGAGAACCATTGGGTTGAAATCGCCACGCGAGCCTTCTAACCCAGGACATGGCTTTCATCGTCCTGTTAAATGCAATGACCCGAGCGCGTTCTAAACCGTTCCGTGCGTAGGCCAGTGAAATTGCCAAACCTTCGTCCAGTTGGACCATGCGTCGACCCATTGAGATCGACCCAGGATGCCATCGAAAATATGTCAGGACGGGGTCCAATTTGTGGGGAGGGGCAACACCTGCCATGCGCAGGCACCATTCAAAGTCCATTGCATACATTAGATCTTCACGGACTGGACCCACCCGCCGGGCGAGTTCCGTCCGAACAAAAAGGCTCGGGCCACATATATAACCTGTCCGCAAAAACCGCCTGTAATTGAACTCGGCGGCTTTTCTCAATTGGAGAAACCCGCCTTTTCCATCAATCATGACGTACGATCCATAAAGCCAGAGTGCCGATGGGTTCTCCTCGAAATACTTCGCAACCATTGGAAGCGCGCCCTTCGCGAGTTTGTCATCAGATCCAATCCAGTTAATTACGTCTCCGGTAACCATCTGGAAACCTTTATTAACTCCATCGGAAATGCCGCGGTCCGCTTCCGAAATCCATCGAATCTTGTTTCCGTAGCGTGCGGTGAGTGACTCAAGCATCGGGACTGTGCCATCCGTTGAGCCCCCGTCAACAATCACGTGTTCCACATCCTCGTAATCCTGTTCGAACACGCTTTCAATACACTCCCGCAAGTAGCTCATTCGATTCAGAGTCGGCGTGACAATTGAGAACCTCACTGACATCCTCCCAATAAACAAGAATCGAAGGCGGTATCCGGCTCGATGGCCCTCTTCAAGACATTCCTCATCTCTCTTCCCATTTGGTTCGCGGGACCCCGCCATTTTGCTCCGCCTGTGACGGTTTCGAAATCACTGCGTCCTTCATCAACCTTCGAACAATATTTGGGGGCCATGCAAATGCAATGTCCCTCCGCTCCGACTCGGTGAGGCCGCCAAACACGACAAGCAGCGCTAAATAAATGACCAAGTAACTGGCGGCCAACAAAAACAGCCCAAAAAGGCGATGCGTCTGCCGCCATTCCGGTCTCAAAACCAGGGGCGTAAGCAGGATCCCATTAATGACTATGGCTTTTAGGAGCGTGCCGTCGAACAGGGTGCCTCGGCTACCTTGACACAGCCGCGGGTATTGCCAGAGCAGATAGGTGGCAGCGACGGAGAGGCCAGCTACGAGTCCAATTACGGCGCCGTAGTACCCAAAGATTTGAACGAGAATGTATCCAAAGACCACCGAACACGTCGCCTGCAGCGCCGTTGAATACATCTGATAGCGAGCAAGACCCTGCCCCTGCAACATAAAATACGCGGGCAAAGTGAGGGTGTTGAAGAACCAACCGACCAGCAATAAGGCTAGCGTAGAAGCAACATACGGCGTCTCTCTGCGTAGCCAGAACTCGACGAAGCCTGGCGCCAGGACCGCCACAAGGCTGAACACGGGCAAGCCAACCAACACGATATACCGGAGACTCCGGCGATAAAGCTGCCCAAGGTGAGCGGAGGCCTTTTCCGAATCGAGATGCGCAGAGGCAGGGATTAACGGCATCGCGGCCATCAGAAAACCCGAACGTAACTGCAGCGCCATCCCGGAAGCCAACTCGAATGAGGAAACTGAAGCGAGTGACACGTACCGGCTCAATAGAACCTTGATTGGCGGGATGGTGAGAAAGGATCCGATTCCCGCGACCTGAATGTTCAGTCCGTATCGCAGTAAGTAAACTGAGTCGGCACGACGAACCATGGAAAAGCGCAACCGAAATTCCGGTATGAAATAATGCAGCAAGATCCAGGTTGCCGAACCCCAAAGGAACGTCATCAGCGCGGCGTTTGCGGCCAATCCTAAGAGGCCATAACCTCGCGATAGCGCGAAAAAAACACCCACACCCTGGATCAACGCAGCCGATGTGTATATGACATTACTGACGTCCATGCGGTGGATGCCAACCAGTATTGCGGTTAACCCCGAACTAATCAGACTGAGAAAAAAGACCACTGCCATAACGACTAACAACCAAGACATTTCGGTTTGCAACGGAGAAGGGATATTCAAAAGGCTCACAATCCAGTGTCGAAATAGGAAGACAGCGATTCCAAGTGTGAATCCTATTCCCGCGAGGAGCGAGATGGCGGTGCTGGCAAGCTCCTGGATCCGATTCTTGCCGCCGTTGTTCCAGTGCTCCGGGATAAACCTCATTAAAGCGCCTGCGATTCCGAGATCTTGCGTCCCAAGAGACTGCGAGATTACGAGAGCAAGCGCCCACATACCGAACCGCTCGGTGCCCAGCCGATGCAACATGTAAGGATAAGTTACAAAATAAACCGCAGTAAGAACAGCGACCCGGCAGATCCCAGATCTGGAATTGCGTCCCAGCCGCAGGGAGAGCTTTCCAGTCATGTCGCGATCTAGAATTGGAGCCCCAGCCAGGGCCACCCGGTCGCCTTCAATTTCGATCGCAGAAGCCATGCCCTTGTTAGTCCTCCTTACTCACAAGCCGCTCGATCAGGGTTTGGTCGAACAACCGAAACTGGAAAGCAACAAACTGCACAAGTGCAAGAGCGGAAAAATCTTCTCTAATCCGCTACCGGCTCCACGTCGGCCTCATCAATCTCCACTGCCATCGCGCGTTGGATCAAATGCAGCGAAACCACCAGACGCGCATTATTTTTCCTGCGCCTCAGGACTCCTTGCAATCCAGCCATCGGGCCGTTCGTGACCCGCACCCGTCGCCCCGACGTGAAGTACGGATGCGGCTCCGCTTGCATACCGGTTCCGAGGCTCGCGCGCAGCGCCTCGATCTCTTCGTCCGGCAGGGCCGCCAGAATTCCATCGAACCCCACCAGCCACGCCACACCGGGAATTTGCTGCACGCGCAATTTCTCCCGCAGCGCAATGCGCACAAACACATATCCAGGGAACAGCGGCCGCTGCAAGGTCACGCGCCCATTCCTCCACCGCCGGATGGACGCGTACAGCGGCAGGAAGTGCTCCACTCCTCTCACGCCCATTTGTTCCGCCACACGCTTTTCGTGGTTCGAACTCGTGTAAGCTGCGTACCATCGCGCCTCGAAGTGTTCCGCCGGCAAGCCTTGCCACTCGACTGCGCTTAGGTTGTCGCTAGAGATGGTTGTAGCGGTCGTTGTCATGATTTCCGTGCCCACATTTTCTTCGTGGCGGCCCCGAAGGCACTGTATAAAGCTTCGCCCCGTCCCTTAGAAGGCTTGATGTGACCTAACCAATGTTCAATCAATCACTTACAGATCATTCGGCAACTATTCCGTATCGTGATTCCCGTTTTCGTCTTTCGCGTCGCTTCCCGGTTCCGACGGCGTTGACCAAACCCGCGTCCTGTGTCCATTGGTGTTGCCGTTCGTTCCATTGCGTGCAAAACGGGGCAGGCTCGCTCGGGTCGTCGTAAGCACCTCCAGCGCGAACTGCTTTCGCGGGTCGCTGGCCTCCACCGACTCCCATTGCGTTCTTCCGACAATCCAGGCCGCTGACAGCGCGAATCCAAGAAAAGCTCCCAAGGCGGTGATTAGGGTACGCGGTGGGAACGACTTCTTGGTCGGCACAATGGCTGCGTCCAGCACCTTCACGCTTGGGATTTCTTTTGCTTCCTGCACCTTGGCCATTTCGTACTGCTCGGTCAGCAGTTCGAACACTGTTTCCTCGATCTTCGTTTGCCGGTACAGATCGGCATAAGTGACCCCAAGAATCGGCAACTTCCGAATCGACGGGTAAAGCGAGTTATCGCTCTTTTCCGCTCCAGCAGTTCCTGCGCCGCCGATCTCGTTCAATTTTTTTTGAAGCTCGTCCATGCGGGCTCTGGCAGACCGCACGCGCACGTTCTCGTCCGTATAGATTTGCTTCAAGCCTTCAAGCTCCGATTGCGCGACGATCAATTCCCCTTGCAGCCGGGCCGCTGCATCGACCATCGCCTTTCCCTGCGCCGGAATATCGATCGCCGTGTTCTTGCTCGCGAACTCGCTGAAATTTTTTGCTGAATTATCCAGGTCTGCTTTTACAGCTTTCAGTCGCTCTTCCAGGAAAATACGCTCGCGCCGTGCCGAGGAAGTGCCGACCTGCGCCACCAAGCGGTCCAGTTCGACGACATAGGACTGCGCCATTGCCGCCGCGCGCTTCGGGTCGTGGTCCGTGACGTTGATCGCGATAATTCCACTCTTGCGGTCCTCGGAGACTTCCGTATGCGCCGCAAGCTCCCTCCTTGCATCTTCGATTTTCGCGGCATGGTACACGCCCATCAGATCAAATTCCCCGATCAGCCGATCTTGCACCGTCTGGCTCTGGATCACACCCACGAACAGCGCCCCGGAAGTTTTCATTCCCAGAACGTCGCCGGCAATCCCCCCTAAGCCTTCCATGCCCGCGCGCCCAGTCATTGCGGACAGCAATCCCATTCCCAATCCGGATGGACTATCGGGCGGCATCAATCGAGTCACCGTCTGATACTGCACGGGAATCAAAATCGAGAGGAGCGCGCTGGCGAGCAATGCATAGACTCCGGCGCGCAACAAGAACCTGCGCTCCTCCCAGAAAAGCCGGAGACTGGCGATAATCGGCTCCTGAAGGGACGGGTCTTCCAATGCCTTGGAGAGCGTAGCCCTATCCTGTGGATCCACGGGCGTCTCTTCCCCGTTCGATCGCCGTTGCGTCACCGATGGCAATTCTCCACTCATGATTTTTGGGACTAGCAAACCCTTTCCAGAGAACATCGGATATCGTGCAAGCTACGAACACAAAAAGCGGAACAGCGCCCCGGATTTTCAGACGCCAGGTCACGATCCCGTTTGCCGACTGGCGGTTCACTCACCTTAGGCCTAATGCCCCGGCACCCGTCTTTTCTACATCTAAGGGAACGGGGATTTATATCCGTTGCAATCATTTGCGCAACCTTTCTCCAGGGGAGAAACCTATTTCGGCTATTGCGGTAATGTTCCTTTGGGGTCCATTGAAAAGCAGCGGATAGCTGGAAATATTCTCATACTGGACTTCAGTCCTTACGTAGAGACCCGACCGCAAATGCATCTCATTTCGGACGCCGTAATCTTGCCAAGATCCGCCTCCCGCGATGAAATCGGCGGCGACTTTATTGTGTTTGTAGAAGAATTGCACATTATTGGTTGGCGAAAGCCAGTAGGTCAGCCAACCCTCGAAGGTCCGACCGTCTCTTCCAACAGCGTTACCAATCAGGTCGCCCCCATTTGTGTAGCCGTCTGGATATTGGAAGTTCCAATAGTTGAAGCGGCCCGCGTTGACCGGCCCCCCCGCATACCCTTTGTCAAAAGTGAGGCCTGGCTGCTCGGTCGAAACGGAATCCACGTGAAGGTCAAGTTTGGGGATTCCGGGAAATCGCGTGATATAGATGCCGGGACGCCACGGATTTTTCGGCGGATTCTTGAGTGGCAACTGGTCGTCCGTCGCGTAGGCGTCGCCATAGAGAACGATATAGTTTCGAACGTGCGGGACGTAAAACGTCCAATCCATTTCGGTGCTGGTCTTGCCCGGTATTGAATTTTGAGCACTATTGTAAGTTCCCAAAAAGCTTTGCAAGAACATTTTTGAAGTGAGCGGGGTCGCGCTTCCCTGGCCTCCGATTTCGACGGTGCGCGCGAATCCCAGTTCCAGCAACGACCACGGTTTCATGCTGATCTTCTGCCCATAAATAAACGGACGCGGAACGTAAGGATGCCCTTCCAGGCGGCCGAAAAATTGGTCGATGCGGACCGGACCGAAATATCGCAGAAAGTACGGAAGTCGGATCGGCTCGGGATTGACTAACCGGACCATGTTGACCGGATCAATGTTATCGCTCCAGATCATGGAACCGCCGGGTGCGGAGGTCCAGGAAAGACTCTGTTTCCCCAGGGTAATTTGCCAATTCCCGAGATTCACGCCGACGTATGAATCAAGAAGTTGCAGTCGATTGGTCGGCGCGATCGGCCCCGCCGGCACTTCTGACACAGGGACGGCGTCACCGACGGAGATCGCGTTGACCTGTGCGCTAGAAAGGGCTGGCCCGGAAGGTGCATGCTGGTACTCCGCGCGAATGTATAGTGTGAGCGGCCCTGCGTCCGCGCTGAATGATCCGCCGACTTGGCCGTTCGTTCCGCGCTCGAACGGACGACCGAAATCGTAAGAAACAGTTTGTCCGAAGTGATAGCTATCGGTCAGGGCCGGCCCGCTGATCGAGACCGCCCGGCCATAAACGGATTCGAGATTTACCGTGAGATTGCGCCCGCCGTCGAGTAAACCGATTTCATAGGAAAATTCCCGTTCCAGTTGCGCCTGCAGCCGAGCCGCTTCCTCGTCATTCATCACCTGGCCCTGTTGCAAAGTTTCGCCGGCTTCTTCCGTGAGGCGCGCGCATTCCATGCGAGTCCAGGGCTTCACACCCATGATCTGGGTATTGATGGCCCGCAATGCCGCAAGTCTCTCGATTGCTGCATACACCCAACTATCCAGAGGAACCGACGGCGATCCCATGTGCTGGCGATCCCGACTCTCTTCGCCATCTTCGATCCCGGATAGGCTGCTCCAGCCGCCACCGCCCACCTCGGGGTCGTGATGAGTGCGATAGACTTGCCAGCCGATGAGCCATCCGATCGCGCCGCCTACCACCACATCCGAAGGGAAATGCTGTTTTCCGAGGACTCGGGACGCGCTCACTGCCGTGGCTAAACCGTATACGGCAATCTTCGTGAAAAGACTGGGGTATTCATGGGCGACGACACTGGCAATCGACCAGGCCACGGCGGAATGATCCGAGGGGAACGAGTCTCCACCCTGAAAAAAGTCGCCCTGCCCTTGTCCCTGGTACGGCCTTTCCCTGCCAAACGCGTACTTCATTGCAGAATCCACGGCGAAAGCATTGATCGCAGCTTCTCCCGCGAGTACGCCAGTCTCCCTTTGGTGGTCGTTGTGCGAGAGCTTGCCCCAAATGTAGAGTCCGCCGCCGGCGCCAACCAGTGAATACAGCCCATAATTCGAAAAACTTGTGTAACGGTTCAATTTATTCTGATCCGTGGAGAGGGCCGGGGGAACGGCTCGGTCGGTGGCAAAAAAACCCGCCGTCGCAGCGGCAAGCGGAAACAACCAAGTCCCGTCGGCCCACCGAAGGTGGGTCGGACTCGTCCAAATCGCCTTTTGGTCGGACAGCAGATTCTTCAAGAAGGATACTCCAAGAGCGTTTGTGTTTTCGTTGACCGGTTCATACGCGTCATCGGTTTGTTTCGTTGGCAAATCAATCTCCGAATTCCTGTCTCCCGCCTCCGCGCTCACTGGTTCAAGTGGCGTGCTTGCGTCTTGCCTTTGCGGCTTTGCATAACCGCTCACGCAAAGAGTTTCACCAGCTACCAGCAACCAACAAATCAGCGCGCATTTAACATTCCGTCGAGTCATGCCTAGTCTTCAGCTCATCAATAGTGCAGCGCTATAATCGCAGTGCTGGCGATGGACGCGGCCGTCTGCGCGACCAGCATAACGGTTTGCCACTGCAAGCCCTGACCGCCCAGCGCTTTCTCCGGAACGACAACGGTGTCCCCTGGCTGCAGAGGAGAATTCAGTGAAGCCCCGCTCAACAGGTTATATTTTGAACCGAGCACGGAGCCGTCGGCTCGGATTACAAAGATCGCTTTGGTAAAAGCAACTTGCGTGGGGCCGCCAGATTGGCTGAGATACCACTTCGCACTTTTTCCTGGGCGAAAAGATACGGCTGTGGGGTTGTAGACCTGTCCCGTAACCATGACGTAGCTCGGCCTCTTGGGAATAACTAAGGCGTCTCCCGCCCTGACTTCCACGTCGGCGGCCGTGTTCTTCCAGCGATCGATCTTGGAAGAAATACGAATCGTGACGCGCCCTGGCGGAGGATTGCTGCTCAATTGATCAAGCGTTGTTTGCCATTGTTGAATGGCCTGGAGTTTTGCTTCCTTTAGCTTTGCATCTGTCTCGGGCAGGGCCTCAAGACTGCTTTGCGCACCCTTTACGCGTAAGATGATTTCGTTCTGAGACCGCAATTCCATCTCACGCACCTGCACCCGCTGCAGGATCGCTCCGTACGGGTACGCGTCTGCCTGGAAACCGCCCGCCCTTTCCAATACCGAACTGAGGCGCTCTCCGGGTTGTATGCCGTAGGTCCCCGGATGTTTCACCTCGCCTTTTACGGTAATGGAGGCGCCGAGATCGTTCCAACCCGGCAGTTGGCGAATCGTGAGAACGTCTCCGTTCTGAAGTACATTGTTCGAATGGGTGTCGCCTTTCAGCGCCGCGGAGAGCGCGATGGATTCATGTTGGCCCGTCAATTTTGTTTGATCTGAATATTGGTATCTGGTCAAATCGGCCGTCTGCGAGTCGGCACTGGGTTTGAGCCCTCCGCCAATTCGAATCAAGTCCGTGACGCTCATATTGGTCGTAAGCGGATAGCGGCCCGGCTTTGCCACTTCGCCCTGAATATAAACGCTGGCAGGCTCGACGGCGTCCGGATTGCGGTGAATCAGCAGACGATCCCGTGGTTGCAAAAGTATGTTCTCGACCGGATCTCCTGCAAGCGCCTGGCTCAGGCTCACACTAAATATCTTGAATTTTCCATCCGGCAAGTAGCGGAACACCTGCGCGTCCCCTGTCTCAACGTCCGGGGTAAGTCCTCCGGCCAAATGAACGGCGTCGGTTAAACGGATTTGGCCCGATGTTTGGTAAGTTCCCGGCGCGCGCACTTCTCCGAGCACGGAGACAGTCGGAGGATTCTCGAAGTCAAATCGGCTGAAGATTCGAATCGTGTCCATCGGATGCAAAATGGGAGCCTGAGCAGGATCGTTCAGGGCATCCGCCAAATCGAATCCTTCCACACTCGGGTGAAAGTCCGGCGCGTTCAGGCGAATGATTTCCGCATATCGCGTGGCGGGCTCCGGCAGCAGGTCTTTGTAAGATGAAATTACGTCGGTAACCCTCATATCCGCGCGATAGGAATATCTGCCCGGACGCACGACGTGCCCTTCGACATAAATCGTGTCCTGGTTATAAGGAACGATCGGATAGACTCGCACTCGATCGCCGTCGTGAATTTCAAACGATTCGAGTGTCTTGGTTACTTCCGCGGCATTTCCCACTTCGGGAATGTCGACACTCAACATGGTCTGCTTGTCATGAGCCACGATGCGTTGCACTTCGATGTGACGCAGCGTCGCGGTGGGCAGCAGGCCGCCCGCCAAATCCAACACGCTCGCCAGAGTCTTCTCTTCGAGCAACTCATAAATCGCCGGGCGGCGGACCATGCCCTCGACAGTGACTTGCGGCCCTATCGGCGGAACCTGCACCGTATCGCCGTTTTCCAGCCGTGCCAGGTCCGTCTTCACTCCATGCAGCAGAAGGTCATATACATCGACGGTCTGGACCAGTTGCGTGCCGCGATAGTGTTTAAGGATGCGCATGGACCCGCGTTGAGTAGGCCCGCCAGCCGCAAATAATGCGTTGAGGGGAGTCGAAAGCGAACTAATGTCGTAGGCCCCGGGATTAGAAACATCTCCCACTTCGTAGACGCGGATAGTTCGAAGGCGAGCAAGCGAAACGTCCGCCGAGACATCCCGGAATTGAGTTCTCAATATCTGCTGCAAGTTCTGCTGAAGCGAGGCAAGGCTCTTCCCGCTGACTAGAATCGGCCCCACCTCAGGCAAACTCACGCGGCCTTCACGATCCACAACGCGGTAAAGACGTTGCGATACGCTTCCCCACAGATCGACGGACAATCCATCGCCTGGCCCGACGACGTAGTCGGGGCCGGCGGGAAGATCCATCGGAATCATTTGGGAGTCTCGCGTTCCATTCTCGAACACTTCTGCGCCAAATCGCTTCGGAGCAGCTGGCCTGGTGACCGCCCTCACATTCATATCGTAAAGTGATGGAATGTCCTCATAGGGACTCTTCTCGCGAATCATTTCTGGCGGTTCAGGGAGTAAAGTCGATCGGGAACGGCCTGTGAAAGACTGTGTCGAAGGATTCGACGAAATCGGAGGTGCCGCTGTAGGGCTCACTCCCTGGCTGTCTGCTATTCCGTTCAAACTAGTAGTTGGCGCACCGCTTGCCATACCCAATCCGGGTGCAATTCCGCTTCCAAATGCAGCGAGCAATCCATCGCTCTGATTCCCAAGTCCAGGGTTTGCGCTGGCTAAGGGAGAACCTGACGGTCCATCTCCTCCTATTCGTGAATTCAGGGTCCCAGAGGCGCTTACGCTGACATTATTGAGGGACTGGGAGGATCCGTAAGTATCAATAAATGGGAGTCGGGAAGATGTGCTCGAGAAATCCTCATCGTTTGGCGTGAGCGCTGCGCGGGTTAGGTCATTTCCACGGGGATTGAAAGGGTTGGATGGCAGTGAATCTCCAGGAACAGTTCTGGAGGGTGGTTGCCCCTGTTGAAGCTCCTGTCTAGGTTCACCTACAGACGAAGGACGCGCTTGCTCCTCGTTACATTCGCTCTCCTGCTGAACGTCGCAGAGCCTGTTATTTTGCTGATTTCTTGACCTCACTTGACGTTCCTGCGTCAGTTCCTCTTCTTGCTGCTGCGCGAGCCATTTCGTTCTTTCTTGGATAAGCAGCTCTCTCTCTTTCCCGGCCTCAGACTGAGGGTTCACTTTTGGGAGGAGATACCCATATTTTTGAACAAGGAGGGTCGCCATGGCCCGGAATGGAACATCCGACTCCAATCTTTCAAACATGGCGTCATCGGTGAGGTCTGAATCGCTGACGATCTGGCCGTGGTCCGTGGCATCTTTCGCTACCCAGCGCTTTAACTCCACCATCAAGCCGGAATCCTTCAGTAAGACGGATTTGATTTCCGCAGCAGAGGCCGCCACCCGGCTCAAGTTCTGCACCGCCAAATCCGAGGTCTTGGTCGGGTCGCTATTCTGTTGTTGCGCGCGCACTGCAGGTACGCAACACGCAACCAGCAGCAAGAATGCAGCGATCGCAATTGTGCTTCGCTTGTTCACCGTCCGCTGGCGATCGGACAACCGATGAATATCCGGACGCATACTTAACCTCCGACGATTTGCTGGCCCTTGCGGCGCAAAGCGCTCAGGATTCCCGCCTCGGAAGCTTCCACCGAGCTTTCGTGAATATCGAACGATCCCCAATAGAAAATGCTGCTATTCCGCTCCGGCGCGAGGGCCAGGATTTTCATTTCGGGATAACGGCGAAGCAGGATGTCGCAGAGAGGAGGGCGCTGGTCCGATTCGTTCAATGCGATGATCAGAAAGTCCGGGTGTTTCTCCTCCACTGCATCGACAATTTTGTCCTCGTCCTGAATCTCCGCAATAATTTCGATGTCGGGTTGTTCGCTGATTGTTTCCACGACCAACTCGCGCATCAACCGGGGCCGGTTGGCAACCACAACGCGAATGTGCTGGGTCATACGTTTTGCTCCATCTTCCGATCGGTTCAACCCACGCGCACACTAGGGGAATGCGGGCGAAAAAGGAAGGTTCAAAAAGGAGTTGGATTCAGTCCCACGGAAACTACCACAAATATCAACGAAATGATTTGGCGCGAGTCTACTTTCGTACCATTTGTCGTACCAATTTTCGTACCAGGTCCGGTACCGGTTTCAATGCCGCTTTCCGATACATCCCGTCTCCCCAAAACAACATCTAAGATCCATATGTTACAAATCGATATTATCGTTAAGTCCCGCCCAAAGTTCCGATTGTGCGATCTGATTTCCAAGAGCAGTATAAACAGGTGGAGCACCTGGAAAGAAGGGGTCGCGGTTTGTGTGCAAGCTGATCGCTCCTATACCAAACAAAAAGAAGGCCAAAATTCCATTTCGCATGTCTTTCCCGTTTTGACACTAGAATCGACTGAAGGCAGTCGTAATAGTATTAAGATATTATAATATTCAAAATCTGGCATACAGCCTTTCTTGTATGGTATTGTAACCGCGGTCGGTGTTATCCAGTAATGGCGGTCTGTGACCACTGCTTCTGAGTGGAGTGGCCTTGTGAAGAGTTGTCCCCTGTCCGTGTTCTTGATGGCGAGTAACCGGTTATTGCGGGAGACGCTCGCCAGGCTGCTGATCCGCAAGGGCGAGTTCAGAGTTGCGGGCGTCTCTGCCTGCGTGGCTGATGTTTTTTCCTTGCTCGGCACATCCGGCACCGACGTTTTAATTCTGGATTCGGTATCTGCGCGCATGTCGGAATGCGCATTGATTTCCCAAACTAACAAACAAATCCCAGGCATCAAAGTGGTCCTGATTGATATGGAGAATGATCCGGAAATATTTTTGGATTGCGTACGCGCCGGGGCGGCAGGTTACCTGCTGAAAGACGCTTCCGCCGCGGAAGTCGTCTCCGGGGTGCGCGCGGTGACGCAAGGACAAGCCATCTGTCCTCCCCAACTTTGCGCGCATCTATTTGAAGTTTTTTCGCGGCAACAAGTGGATTGCCCAAGCGGGCGGATCAAGCGCGAATTCGGGCTGACTCGGCGGCAACAGCAGATTGTTCCGCTCATAAGTCACGGAATGACAAATAAGGAGATCGCATCTCTTCTCAACCTTTCCGAGCAAACTGTCAAGAACCATGTCCACAGGATCATGCAGTGCGTCGGGGTTAAAGATCGCCTGGAGGTGACTGACGCGATGCGACGACGCCATGCTCGCCAGCCGGCTCCCTCCCCTGAAATCCAGTCCCATCGAGCCTCCGAAATGGTATCTGCGCGACACTTCCTAGAGACTCCGTAGCAATAAATCGGAAACCCGCGCCGGATTTTCATAGAGAATTAGGTGGCGCTATCCGTCCGCCTTGCAAATCTATTGGAGCAGTGATCCGATCGACACCCTGGCGCGGCAGGATTTTTTTGGTTGTTGTCCGAACGGATGTATACTCCCAGCTACTGGGAAGGCCAAGAACACAGTTCCTGGCTACTTCAACCGCGAAGGAGCGCCCATGAGTTCCAAGTTATCTGGACGAAGAAGATTCCTGAGGGATAGCGCCGCATTGGTTGGCTTGGCCGCAGGGGCTGGAGTGGTGCCTTCCGCCGAAGCCCAGATGTCGCCTTCTGAGGCGGCCACTAAAGATTGTAAAGAGAACAAGGATCTGATCGCCTATGGCGAGCGCTCGCGTTACGTGAAATCGGTCCGAATTCCCGTGGCGGAGAGGATGTCCCCAGATGAATTCGGAATGACGTTTCACGTGTTGTCGCCGATCCAGGATTCGGTGGGAATCATAACGGCCTCGTCGCTGCATTATGTGGCGACCCATCGCGGCTCCTATGTCCCGGACATCGATCCCCAGGAGCATCGGCTGATGATCCACGGCATGGTGGACCGGCCGCTGATTTTTACGGTGGAGGAACTAAAGCGCCTGCCTTATGTGACCCGCACCCATTTTCTGGAATGCAGCGGGAATCGCGCGAAACCCACGCATAAAACCGTGCAGCAGACGCACGGGATGACCAGTTGCTCCGAATGGACCGGCGTGCCCCTGTCTCTGTTGCTTAAAGAAGCCGGCGTGCAAAGTGGCGCGTCCTACGTCGTGGCGGAAGGCGCGGAGACCGTGAAAGGCGCGACGAGCCTTCCTCTAGCGAAGGTCATGGACGATTGTCTGGTTTGCTACGGCCAAAATGGCGAGCCAGTGCGTCCCCAGCACGGCTTCCCGCTTCGGTTGATCGTACCCGGCTATGAAGGAATTCATAACGTCAAGTATCTGCGGCGAATCAAGGTTGTGGACCAGCACTACATGACCTACAACGATTACGGACATCTTGCCGCCGATGCCCGTGTCGCTGCTCTCAATCGCCAGGTTGGGCCGAAATCGATCATCACCTTTCCTTCCGGGGAGCAAAAGCTGCCCGGCCCCGGATTCTATGAAATCACTGGCCTGGCTTGGTCCGGGTCGGGTGCTGTTCGAAGCGTGGACCTCTCGCTCGACGGCGGGCAGACCTGGACGCCCGCTGAGCTTCGATCCCCTGCATATCCCATGGCGCATACCCGGTTTGGCTTCCACTGGACGTGGGACGGGAAGGAGTGCGTGATCATGTCACGCTGCACGGACGAACTGGGCACCGTGCAACCCACGCGAGCCGAAATCGCGAAATACTGGAATGTGCCAAACGACAAAGATCTCCAGATAAAAGGCCTGGACAATAGCGTTTTCGGGTGGAGGGTGGCCAGCGATGGGAGCGTTCACAATGGGCTCGCGTAAGCTACTCCTACTCGTGATGATTCTGGGGCTAAGCCAGATTAGCAAGGCACAGTCACCCAACTATGGTGTAGGGAGAACTCCCACCGCGGAAGAAATCCGCAAGTGGGATATCTCGATCGGCCCCGAGGGAAAGGAGCTCCCGCCAGGAAGCGGAACCGCCGTGCAAGGCGCGGGACTCTTTGTTCGTAAGGCCTGCTTCGGATGCCATGGAGAAACAGGTTCAGGGGGCCCAGCTCCTACTTTGATCAAGAGCGACGGCAAGACCAAGTCCCCCTATCCTTGCCTCAACCCTTGCGTGAACGATTCGAACCTCATGTCGTTCCACTCGCCGTACGCTACGACGATATGGGACTACATTAACCGCGCCATGCCACTCACCAAAGAGGGCACACTAAAACCCAATGAGGTGTACGCGCTGACCGCCTATCTCCTCTTCAAGAACGGCATCATCCGGGAGGACGAGGTCATGGACGCCCAGAGCCTGCCCAAGGTGAAAATGCCAAACCGGGATCACTTCGCGCTGGCTCCGGAATGGAAGCACGGCACACCAAGGCTTCAGGGTTACCCCTGATCCACGGTCAAACTGGAACTCGATGTTAGTGATATGGCGTTCAAGAAAAATTCCTTGACCGACTCCCAACATTGATATTGTCCTTTTTTACTTCAGTGTAGCTGTATGTGTGCTTGGCGCCCCATAAGACCTGTTTATCAGGACCCGTCCGCGGTGCGGTAAGATCAGGAAACGCCCTCTGTGTCCATCAAAGATCGGACTTTTGACTTGCATGAAACTGGCCAAGGCTGTCTTAATGTGCGCAAAATGCCTCAGGGATCACCCAAATCCGGCCATGTAGGGTCAGCTGAAAACCGGCCATAGTCAGGCCCGGGACATTGACTCCGAGAGGAGCCCTTATAGGCTCCTTCGGCATGAGCAATGTCTTGAGCGAAGAGAAGAAGCATCAAGTTATCGCATTAGGGAAGCTCGGATGGTCCTTACGGCGCATCGAGGAAGCCACAGGTGTGCGAAGGGAAACAGCGAGCGTTTACCTGAAAACTGCCGGGGTAGTTGTGTGCCTGCCCGGATGGGGGCGCCGAGCGCCGGCAAAACCGGCCATACGAGTGACCCCCGACTTTATAGGGCCTTTTTCAGAAGAACAGGGCGCTGCGAGTGCCCCTTCTCCTCCATCGGCAAGTGTCTGTGAAGAGTACCGGGAGTTGATCGAGCAGGGTCTCGCCCGTGGACGCAATGGCAAGGCGATCTGGCAAGACCTGGTGTCCGACCACGGTTTTGCGGGCGGCTATCAGGCGGTGAAGCGCTTCGTGCGCACGCTTCGAGGACCACAACGTCCAGAAGCAGCGGGCATTATCCTCACTGCAGCCGGAGAAGAAGCTCAAGTCGACTACGGCAGCGGTCCGATGGTGCGCGAACCGCAGAGTGGCAAGTATCGCCGCACGCGGCTGTTCGTGCTGACTCTGGGCTACAGCCGGAAATCCGTACGCTTGCTGGTATGGCGATCGAGCGCACGCATCTGGGGCGAACTGCATGAGAAAGCTTTTCGCCGCCTAGGTGGTTGTCCGAGAGTGGTGGTTCTGGACAACTTGAAAGAAGGGGTGGCGGTTCCCGACATCTACGATCCCACGGTCAACCCACTGTTTCGAGATGTCCTCGCACACTATGGCGTGGTGGCCTTGCCCTGCCGGATCCAAGATCCGGATCGCAAAGGAAAAGTGGAATCAGGCATCGGTCACACGCAGAGAACTCCGCTCAAAGGGATGCGCTTCGAAAGCTTGGAGGAAGCACAAGCGTATCTGGATCGCTGGGAACAGCGCTGGGCCGACACGCGCATCCATGGCACGACCAAACGCCAAGTCGCAGCCATGTTCGCCGAAGAAAAACCGCACCTGCTGCCATTACCCCTGGAACCTTTCCGCTACTACCAATACGGAGAACGCGTCGTCCATCTGGACGGTTGCGTGGAAGTGGAGGCCGCCTATTACAGCTTGCCGCCAGGATGGATCGGGCGGCCGGTGAAGGTGCAATGGGACATGCTGTACGTGCGCATCCTGCATCCCAACACCAACCAGCTTCTTCGCGAGCACCTGCGTCAGAAACGCGGCGGATATCGCATCCAGGAAGAAGACCACCCCAAGAAAATGCCGCTGAGCACGGCGCAGCTGTTGCGGCGCGCCGAGCACGCCGGAACTCAGATCGGCAAGCTCTGCCAGTTGATCTATCAGCAGCAAGCAGAGACAGGAATCCGCCGCATCCTGGGAGTGCTTTCCCTGATGAAGAAATACGGAACCGCAGCGGTCGAAGATGCCTGTGCCGTCGCTGTCGACATCGGCGTTGCGGAATACCGCTTCGTGCGCCGTTATCTGGAGCGCCACCCGCACCCACAAATGTTTTTGCGCCAGATCGATCCTCTGATCCGTGAACTTACCGAGTATCGCGATTTCATCAATCTCAAAATCAAGGAGCAACCCGAATGAACCTGATCGAGTTAAATCGTGCTTTGCGACTACTGCGTCTTGGCGGCATCGCGGCGGTGCTAGAAACGCGCCTGCAGCAAGCGCAAGCGGAACCGATGGCTCCCATCGACTTCCTGTCCTGTCTGGTATCCGATGAACTGACTCGTCGCGGCGACCGACTGCTGGAACGGCGCCGCAAACAAGCGCAATTTCGCGATCCGCAGGTGACGCTCGACAACTTCGATTTCAACTTCAACAAGAAGATAAATCGCAGCATGGTCTTCGATCTGGCGACGGCCACGTTCATCGCTCGCCGCGAAGATGCACTTTTTCTTGGTCCGCCCGGCACCGGGAAAAGTCACTTGGCCCAGGCCATCGGGCAGGCGGTCATCGGCCAAGGCTATCGGGTGATCTACCGTGAGGCGCACGTCCTGCTCGAGGAAATCGCCGAAGCGACCCTCGACGGAAAACGCAAAGAGCACATGGAAGTTCTGGCCACCGTGCCTCTGCTGATCATCGATGACTTGGGGATGCGTAAGCTAGGGCCCACAGCGGTAGAAGAGCTGCTGGAGATCGTCATGCGCCGTTACGAACGCACGAGCACCTTGGTGACCTCGAACAGACCGGTCGAGGACTGGGGAAAGCTGCTCGGCGACAGCGCGGCCGTCACCGCCATGCTCGACCGCCTTCTCCACCACGGTCATATCCTCAAATGTGGGCCAAGAAGTTGGAGAACCAAAACAGGCTTGCCTGATCAGGAGAAAGCGGGATAAAAAGGATCACGTCCCGGGCCATCTCATATGGCCGGTTTTGAAGTGATCCCGCATGGCCGGTTTTGCACTGACCCCTGAGGGCAAAATGCTGCAATCTTCCGATGCTACATTGCATATTAGTTATCTATTTGCATCAGTATTCTAAGCAGCCAGTGATGGAATCTGGCATGCACTTATTTAAGAGTCTAAAGAGGAAAAAACATGAAGGATGAATTCCCGGGGGCATGTGGCGCGATTGTCCGAAATCGAGCGCACGCCAATTCGACAGTTCTTACCATCGCGTATCCATCCCGCAGGTCACTGACGATCTCGTATGGCAGGTCTGGCTCAGGTGCCCGTGATGGGAATCTGTAGAAGTTATTGCTCGAAAGAGAGTTTTAGTCGTGGACAGTCTCCTCGAATTCGTCGGCCAGCACCCCTATGACATTATCCTTTTCATAATTGTCGGTGTCAGGGTACTTGCTGTGAGCAAAGCAAACCTGCGTGTAATCCTTCTTGCTTGCCTTCTGTTAGTGTGCGTTTTTTACATCGGTGGGATTGTGAGCGCACAATTGGCCGGGCCAGACACTTCTATGGTCTTATACTTAGCGGTAGTCATCGGCATACGCCTGATCGCCCTGAAGATAATATTTACGGTGATTGATTGGGAGGAATGAATGAATCCGGACCGGCGGCCTTGCTTTGCGAGGCTTCTTTGTGAGATGGGATCCCCGCCAAATGGGTGATCGCCGTGGATAGCGCAGAATGATTCCTTCAAAACCCCAAAGATGGCCTCCTTCCCCTCGGCGCGAAACTGCGTCGAGAGACCAGAAACGAAGGGAGTACCGGCGCGGTCAAAGTCGAAGAAACGGAGGAGCCGACTCTACATAACTCCTGATCAGAATGACCATTATAATATTATAATTATTTAATAGTTGACAAAAGCTCGCGCAGCGCTCAAACTGAAAACGAAGTGAGAATCGCCCCCCTTCTCTTTGTTTCCTCCGGCAAACCCGCATGCCAACCACTTCTAGGCCGCAGGGTTGCGTCGGTAACTACCATTAAAGTACCTCACGGCCAACAGCTAAGGCGGCAGCAACCGGATGACGGCTCGATTGCGGGACCACCAAGGATGTATGCGCCCAACCCTACATGCTATTGGAATCGCCAACGGGGGTGGAGACTGCCCTGGCCTGAACGCCGTCATTCGCGGCGCCGTGCGCGGAGCCATTTTTGGACACGGTTGGGGCGTTGTAGGCATCCGCGACGGCTTCGACGGGCTGATTTGGCCGGAGCGGTCTGTACCCCTGACGGTCGAGTCGATCGCAGGGATCCTGCCCCGCGGCGGCACTATTCTGGGGAGCCGGAGCCGGGGAGATCCGTTTCACCATCCAACCGATCCGGGTAGCAAAGTAACGAACGATGATTTCCTGACATGCCGCAGGACCATGGAAAAACTGCGGCTGGATGCACTCATCGTGATCGGCGGCGACGGCACGCTTACGATCGCACGGGATCTTGGACGGATGGGCATCCCGGTTGTGGGAGTGCCCAAGACGATCGACAACGATCTTTCCGCCACGGAAGTTACCTTCGGTTTTGACACGGCACTGCATGTCGCCACCGACGCCATCGACCGCCTGCACACCACGGCGGAATCGCATGGCCGAGTGATGGTGATCGAAGTCATGGGCCGCAATGCGGGGTGGATCGCGCTGCATTCCGGAATCTCCGGCGGGACCGACGTCATTCTGATCCCGGAAATACGGTTCACTATTGAAATTGTTTGCGAAAAATTGCGCGAACGTGCCGCGACAGGAAAAAGATTCTCCCTGGTTGTCGTGGCGGAAGGGGTGAAACTGCCTCCCAATGATCCTTTCGGCAGACCTTTTCCCAAGCCGCGCCCGGGCCAGGTTGGCATTCTGATCGGCGACGCGATTCACGAAACACTGAAGCAGGATGTGCGCGTTACCGTGCTGGGACACATTCAGCGCGGAGGATCGCCCAGTCCTTTCGACCGCATCCTGGCCACGCGATTCGGAGTGGAAGCCGTGGAGTTGGCGGCGCGCGGGAATTTCGGGCGCATGGTATGCCTTCGCGGCGGTGAAATTGAATCGGTTCCGCTCGACGACGCCGTGGACAAGGTGCGCCTGGTCGATCCCGAAGGGAGTATGGTGCGGGCCGCGAGAGCCGTGGGGATCACTTTCGGAGATCAGGAATAAAGTTGTGGTGATGTCAATTCCTGTTGAGGGTTCATTGCGGCTACGTTAGATTGGGCCGAGGAATCGCGTAACGTCTCGATTTCCACGATCATCTCCAATTCCAGTGCCAACATCGGGCGCACGGGTTGTGTGCTGGCGCCTCTTAAGTGCCGGCTCAGCCGGCTATTTCGGGATTCACCACTATGGCCGCCCCGCGGTTTTTTTTTGTGCGCGTCTCGTTTAGTATGGTCAGATAGAGACCTGCGATGCGCTTTACCAGACGTGCTAAAAAAATCGCGATTTTCGTAACGCTCGGCGCCTTCCTGATCGGACTGGCGGTGGCGCTGAACGTTTCCTGGATTGTCCTCAACTGGCGAGAAGTCGTTCCCCTGGTTCTAGGCATCATCTTCTTCGGGCTGATCATCGCGGGGCTGGTGGTCTACACAGTTTTTCTGGTTCATGAAATTCACAAGAACGAGCAGCAGGATAGTTTTCTCAACGCGGTCACGCACGAACTCAAGACTCCGATTGCCTCGATTCGGCTGTACCTGGAAACGCTTCAGACGCGGCAGCTCACCGAGGCGCAGCACAAGGATTTTTATCGCATCATGCTCGAGGATACGGACCGGCTACTGGGGACGGTCGAGCAAATTCTGAAGGCCGGCGAAGCGCGCCACGCGAGCAGCAAAAAGAATTGGGAGAAAGTCGACTTCTCCGCGATTGTGACTGAGACGGTGGAGCTTACGCGGCTGCGCCATCACTTGCCCGCTGAGGTTCTCCAATTCGCGGGTGCTGCTGATGAAAAAATCTACTTGCGCGGAAATCCCCAGGAATTGCGCACCGCCGTGTTCAATCTCGTAGAAAATGCCGTGAAATATTCCGGCGAGAAAAAAGAAATCGAGGTCGATCTGCTGTCTCCCGACATCGACACGATCTTGCTGCGCGTGCGGGACAAAGGAGTCGGAATCCCTCATCCCGAACTGAAACGCATTTTCAAGCGATTCTACCGCGTGGCCAGTTCCGCCACCGGCCGCGTCAAGGGGACCGGGCTCGGCCTGTTCATCGTGCGCTCGATCGCGCGGCGGCATGGCGGCGATGCGTTCGCCGAAAGCGAAGGCACGGGGCGCGGAAGCACGTTCACGCTGCGGCTCCCGAGGGCCTATCCCGTATGAGCCGGATCCTCGTAGTGGAAGATGAAGCCCACCTGGCGGAGGGCCTTCGTTTCAACTTGGAGCAGGAGGGCTATTCCGTCCAGGTGGTGGGCAATGGCGAAGATGCGCTTGAGCGTCTCTTGAAAAGCAAAGAAGATTTCGACGCACTGGTACTTGACGTGATGCTTCCCGGCAAGGACGGCTTCACCGTGGCGCGCACCTTGCGCGAAACGAAGAATTACATTCCCCTGTTGATGCTGACTGCACGCTCTCGCCCGGAAGACGTTCTGCAGGGTTTTGAATCCGGTGCCGACGATTATTTGCCCAAGCCGTTCAACCTATCCATCCTCATCGCGCGCGTGGGAAGCTTGCTGCGGCGCAAAACGTGGGAGCACCGCGCAGGCGAGGCCGCGGCCAAGCCCGCCGTGCGCAGCGAGGGTCCGCCGGACACATTTCGATTTGGCGATATCCTCGTCGACTTTCAAAACCTCTTGTTGCGGGCCGGCAAGGTAACTGTGCAACTGACCTTGATGGAATCGGAATTGCTTCGTTACCTGGTCCAAAACGCGGGGCATCCCGTTTCCCGAAAAGCGATTCTGGAAAATGTGTGGGACCTGCAAGAGGATACCGACACGCGCGCGATCGACAATTTCATCGTGCGCTTGAGAAAATATATCGAGGACGAGCCCTCCAATCCCCGCCACCTAGTGACCGTGCGAGGACTCGGCTACAAATTCGTTCCCTTCCCGGACAAAAAAGCTAAGAAATAAACTTGGCCAAACAAATTAATCACCAGATCTGGCACCGGATCGCCGAGGGCCTTGCCATCGCGTCTCCCTCTTTGCAATCAAACGCGCGAGCGAACTCCGGCATGTTGGACGGGGCGGCGATGGCGCGGAAGCGCGCCAAGGGATGCGGGTTCGTGTTCACCATCAGGCGCTCGAATTCCGGACGGTCGTTGGACGCCCAGATTTGCGCGAACGAAAGAAAAAAGCGCTGGTCCGCCGTCAATCCGCCGACCAGCGCGGGCTTTTTGCCCTTCTCCGCTTTCTGAAGCGCGCGGTAGGCGAGATTCAGCCCGCCGAGATCCGCGATGCTCTCGCCGAGCACCAACTTGCCGTTTTCATGAATGTCGTCCTGAACGACATAGCTGTCGAATTGCTTTTCGACGCACGCAGCCCGCTCGTTGAAATTCTTTTCGTCCTCCGGGGTCCACCAGTCGCGCAGATTGCCTTGCGCGTCAAATTTTCTGCCTTCATCGTCGAAGCCATGGGTCATTTCATGGCCGATTACGGCGCCCATCGCGCCGTAGTTGGACGCGTCATCGGCGTTCATATCGAAAAACGGCGGCTGCAGAATTCCGGCGGGAAAAACGATCTCGTTCATTTCCGGACTGTAGTAGGCGTTCACCGTGGGAGGCGTCATGCCCCATTCCGTGCGGTCCACCGGCTTCCCGATTTTGTTCAGGTCGCGCTTGAATTCAAATTGCGCGCCGCGCATCTGATTGAGCGCGTACGGGCCGCGATCCACAGCATAGGCGGAATAGTCGCGCCACTTGTCCGGATAGCCGATCTTGCGCGCGAACGTGCCGAGCTTGGCGAGCGCCTGCTTGCGCGTCGCGGGGCTCATCCACGGCAGGGTTTTCAGATCGTCGCGCAGGGCGGCGATCAGATGATTCACCATTTCCAGCGCCCGGGCCTTGGCCTCGGGCGGAAAATATTTCTGTGTATATATTTGTCCGAGCGCCTCGCCCAACTGGCGATCCGTGGCGGAAACGCAGCGCTTCCAGCGCGGCAACAATTCTGTCGTGCCTTGTAAAACGCGGCCGTTGAAATTGAAATTCTCGCCCACGAACGGATCGGACAAATACGGCGCGACTGAATTCACCAAATGCCAGCGGAGATACGTTTTCCAGGTTTCGAGAGGCGTTTCCGTGAGCGCCTGGCTCACCGTCTCGAAAAATTTCGGCGCGGATACGTCGACCGAATCGATGTTGGCGTAGCCGATTTCCTGAAAATAATTTTCCCAGGACCAGTTGGGAGTGAGCGTCCGCAGGTCGGAGCGGCTCATTTTGTGATAGGTCTTTTCCGGGTCGCGCCGCTCGACGCGAGTCATGGAAGCCTCGGCCAGCTTGGTTTCCAGTTCCAAGATTGCTTTCGCCTCTGCAGCGGCTTTGGCCGCATCGCCTCCAGAAAGCGCGAGCATTTTGGCTACGTGCTCTTCATATTGCCGGCGGATTTGCTTCGATTTATCTTCGGTCTTCGTGTAGTAATCGCGGTCGGGCAAACCGAGGCCGCCCTGGTCCGCGCTGCCGATCACTTGTGAACTATTCTTTTCATCCTGCGTGGAACCAAAGTTAAAGAGCGCGCGGACGCCCATGCCCTGCAGACGCGCAATTTCCGCCTCAAGCTCCGCAACGCTCTGGATTGCGCCGATGCGCGCCAATTCCGCGTCGAGCGGTTTGGCCCCCTCCGCGTTGATCTGTTTTTCGTCCATGCAGCTCGCGTAAAAGTCCCCGATTTTCTGCTCATTCGAGCCGGGGGTCGCCTTGGTATTTGCCGCCGCCGCTTCCAAAATTTGGTGAAGCAGTTCGCGATTCCTTTCGGCCAGCTCGTTGAAGCGCCCCCAACTCGGGTACGCAGCGGGCACGGGATTCTTGCCCAGCCACTCGCCGCTCGCGTAGTGATAGAAGTCCTCGCACGGCTTGCATGTCCTATCCAGAATCGTGAGTTCAACGCCGTGAGCGGCAGGGCCGGAGGGCTTCGCGCTGCCCGCCTCTTGCCCGGCGTGCAGGATTCCGATGGTAGCGCAGGCCAGAAAAACAAAAACGGCGACGATCCCAGTTTGCCGAAGCGTCGAAATTTTCCACACGCTGCTTCTCTGCAAACTGGTTCGGATTTTTGGGAACAGGAGCACGGTATGGGCCTCGGTTCTTACAAGTGCAGCACATACTACGTTTACGACGGCGCGGCATCGGAGTCAAGTCCTCGTGATTCGTTTGAAATGCAGATACCGCGTTTAATGTATTTTGAAAAATTTTCCCGTCATTTCGCGTCACCTTTTAAATTTTACAGCATCACAATCCTTGAGGAGCCATGAAACGATACATTGAGCAGACCTCCATACTCTGCCTAATAATCCTTGCCGCGGCAGCGATTTCCGATTTCGCGGCGCAAGGGCCAGCCGGACAGCAACAAGGCCCACCCCCCAGCCAGCATTACGACTTGGAAACACCGGAACAATTGCAGCGACTCGTAGCGCCGATTGCGCTGTATCCGGATTCCCTCGTCGCCTCCCTCCTGGCAGCCTCAAGTTATCCCGTACAAATTACCGAGGCGAACAATTGGCTTGCGCCCCGCCGCAACTTCTCGCCTCAGGAACTTGCGGCCGATGCCGACAAGCAATCGTGGGATCCAAGCGTTAAAGAGCTGTTGCCATTTCCTCCGGTGCTGCAGAATTTGGCTTCCAATCTCTCTTGGACCTCGGAACTCGGCGACGCCTACTACAACCAGCAGGCCGACGTCATGAATGCCATCCAGGCGATGCGCCGGGAGGCCAAGAAGAATAAAACTCTCAAGAGCAATGACCAGATCCATGTGATTGACAAGCATGGCTACATTTCTATCGAGCCTGCCAGTCCGGAAGATAATGAAGTCTATGTCCCCGCCTACAATCCATGGGACGCCTATGGCTACCCAATCGATCCTTGGCCCGGCTGGGTTGACGTGCCGGGAGTTTGGTGGGGTGGCCCTGGTCTCAACTTTGGCATTGGTTTCGGGATAGGTCCGTTTCTCGGATTTGGCTGGGGATGGAACCGGTGGGGGATGGACTGGTACAACCGCGGGTTATACTTCGGCGGGAGGCCTTATTACGGATACGGCCCTGCATTTTTCAACCGCTACAACTATTACCGCGGATATCCTGGCTTCGCCCGGTCCTACCCGCGAGAACCGGGGTTTAGCCGCGGATTCGGTGCGCCACGCCCTGAGCGAGGACTTCGGTCAGGGCCGTTTAGCGGCTTCAATGATGGCGGAACGGTGAGAGGTTTCTCTTCACGTGGCCAGAGCAGTTTTGGCGGCGGCTTTCATGGAGGCGGATTCGGCGGCGGGGGATTCCACGGCGGTGGAGGCGGCTTCCATGGAGGAGGTGGCTTCGGTGGGGGCGGCTTCCATGGCGGGGGTGGCCACCGCTAGCGGTCATGACCCAGCAGTACGGAATATTTTTCGGGCAAAGCCGAGTGGCTGAACAAAATTCTGCCCAGTTAAGGAACTAGCGACATGATCTTTCACATAAAGCCCCTTTTCGGGACGCACGTTTGGGTGACAGCGCTCTTGGTGATCGCTGTGTTTTCCGGGGCGCCTCGATCTGTCGCGGGGCAAGACAATCAAGCATCGCAGTCTCAATCTTCACCAAAAGGTTCTGCTACGCAAACCACACCGCAACCAAAGGCGGAGTCCTCGCATGTGCAATCCACTTCGCGGCCGAGACTGAAGTCTTTCTCTTCGCCTCAAGAAGCGGCGGAAGCTCTTTACTCGGCGGCTCGCAATCACGATGAGGACGGTCTGCTCCTCATTCTCGGGCCAGATTCCAAAGACGTCATCGTTTGGACGGAAGATCCGGCGAACCGCAAGGCCGACGCCGATCTCTTCGTCGAGAAGTATGGGCAAATGCACCGTTTGGTAAAGGAACCCGACAACGAAACAACTCTGTATGTTGGCGCTGAAAACTGGCCCCTGCCCATTCCCCTGGTGGAAAAAGATGGCGCCTGGTATTTCGATTCCGGCCTGGGCAGGCGCGAGATCCTGTATCGGCGGATCGGCGAAAATGAATTGGAGACGATTGGCGTGCTCGACGCCCTGGTGGACGCGGAAAATGAATATTATTCCGAGGTTGCGGATTCAGCCGGCGACCACGAATACGCGCGTAAATTCAACAGCGAGCAGGGTCAGCGCAACGGCCTGTATTGGCCGGGAAGTAAGGAGCCCGACGAAAGTCCAATCGGCCCCTATTTGGCCCAAGCTAGCTACAATCGCTCCGATCGGAAGCCATTACGTGGCTATTATTTTCGGATCTTAACCGAGCAAGGCAAACAGGCGCCGGGCGGGGCTCGCAAATACATTGTCGACGGAAAGATGACCGGCGGATTCGCCTTCGTGGCATTTCCCGCTGGATACCGCGTCTCTGGCGTGATGACTTTCATCGTCAACCAGGGCGGTGTCGTCTATGAGAAAGACCTGGGGTCCATGACCACGCAACTCGCCAAGTCCCTGTCGGTGTTCAATCCTGATTCCACATGGACCAAGGTCAAATAAAATCCGCCACGTTTCTGATGGAAGCAGGATCGCTGAGTATCCCCGCCAACTAAAGTTGCGACCGCAGCGTTGAAGTCTGCGAGCTATAGTGGGAATCCTAAAAAATATACAGTCACTTCGCCCTCTTTTGGAGCATCATAGTGGTAGTGGGAAGCAACTTGCGCTGGTTGGGGAAAGTCTCTATGAAAAACCGATTGGGTTCTTTAATGCTCGCGATGGGATTTGTGTTGCTCGCTCAACCTGCGAAGTCCCAGGATTACAGCAACATACGCATCGTGCGCCTCAGCTTCGTGGAAGGAACCGTTCAGTACCAGCGCCCAGGACAAGATTGGCAGGATGCACGCCAGAATTTGCCGATCCAGGAAGGCTTCGCCATAAGGACCGCCAACGGATTCGCCGAGGTGGAGTTTGAAAGCTCCTTGACTATGCGCCTGGCAACGAATACGACAGTGGAGTTTTCGGAATTGGGACTGCAGAACGGAGGACGCCTTACCAAGCTTACGGTTCCGCAGGGAACCGCCATTATCAGCGCAAAACTCAAGCGGGAGGATGTCATTTCGGTTGCCGCTCCCAATCTGGATTTGAATGTCCCTCGGAATGGAAGCTTTCGCTTGGATATATCCCCCTCAGACAATTGGGTGACGGTGTTCCACGGAAAAGTGGCAGTTGACTCTCACATCGGCGCTCCCGCTCTTCTCAGCGGAGGCCATACTTTGCGCGTGGGAGCAACCGGCTCGGATACACCAGTGGTAGCCAGCAGCCCGCCCCAGGATGACTTCGACAAATGGGTTTCTCATCGTGAAGATGCGGTGAACTCGGCTCAAAGCGAAACCTCCGCTATCCTCGGGATCGATTCCTATACCGAAGGTTTCGCCGATCTCTATAATTATGGAGTCTGGTCGTACATCCCGGGATATGGGGCTGGTTGGATGCCTTACGGCGTCGGTATGGGCTGGATGCCGTTTATGGATGGCCAATGGCAGTTCATGGGCGGCTTGGGTTGGAATTGGATGGGCGGCGAGCCATGGGGCTGGCTCCCTTATCACTTTGGATCTTGGGTAAATGCTCCGGGGGTGGGCTGGGCATGGTTGCCGGTCGGCGCGAATACCTGGACTCCCGCGACAGCAAGATGGGTGAATCTAAATAATCAATTGGGCTGGATTCCCAATGGGCCGCCACTATCATCTAAACCCTCGAAGACTCAGCTGGCCGCATTGCCGTCGACCGTGATTCTGGCGGGGCAAGGCGCTGGCGGCGCGATCAAGGCGGGGCCCCGCATGAATCTGGCCCAAGGCGGGAACAGCCTGGAGGCGGTTGCCGCGCCGTCGCCAAACTCTATCGCGCCAGCAATGCAATCGACGAAAGCGACCTCTCTCGCTCGTGGACCCGCAAACCCCAAATCCTTTGTGCAATCCTCTCCCGCTTCACTCGCCCAGGGGAATGGCGCTCCATTATCTCTCCGAGGGCCGAGCGCCTCGACCTCGGTGTTGCGGGTGGCGCGGCTCAATTCCGCTCCCCAAGCCATGATGGCGCCACACTCTCCGCCCTCGCCCGCGTTTGCGCGCGGGGCATCGATGGGCGGATTCCGGGGAGGATACGGTGCGCGCGGAGGCGGTAGCCTGGCAACGATGAGTACAAGTCCCGCAACTAGCGTATCTTCAAGTCCGAGCACCTCGGCAGTGAGCTCGGGTTCACATTCCAGCGGGTCCATGGGATCAGCGGGCGGGCATCGATAATTTCACTTTCCAAAACTGCAACGGATCCGATTCTGATAGCTGAAGAACTCGCCTAGGATTTGGGAGCGTTATCACTTGTGGGCATCGAGCGGATGTAATTGACGATCTGCCAGACCTGCTCGGCAGTTTCCCGCCCATCATAGGCGGGCATGCGGCCCTTGCCCTTCAGAATGAGGTAGGAGAGTTCACCATCCGTGAAGTGCGCCAGCGATTCGGGCTTCCTCCAATCGTGGACGTTCATGTTGATGTCCTTGGCCAGCACTCCCTTGCCGTCTCCGTCCTTCCCGTGGCAAAGAGCGCAATCCGTTGCGCCGCACAGCCGCTTCCCTTCCGCAACGGAGGCGGGATTCGATACGATTGGATTCTTGCGGTCCACTTCTTCCTGGGGAATCTTGGCTTCGGCGGCCGATTTTGCCTTGCAGCCCAACAATCCCAAACAGGAAAGAGCACACAGGATCGCCCATCGCCTCGCCATCATTTCCTCCACGAATTCGGAATATCACGAGGATTCAATCCACTCGAACCGCTCCCCGCGCACATGTTCAAGACGAAGCTTATAGTTTTTCCGAATGTCCGTACAGAAGATCCGAGGAGGCTACCCAGCGATGATTCCTCCCATTCGAGACTTCGCACCCGTGAAAGGGCCGCTGCAAGTTAGCCTGGAACGCCGCTTCGCGTATGGTCTCAGGTTGCAAATCAGGTTAAACTAAATGAATCGTTCAAGCGAAGACGCGTTATGCGTGTGCCGTGCGTTTGCACGCGAAACGGCGAAAATGCGCCACGCGTCAAAGGGGACGCCAATCAGAGGCGGGGAAATCACACAGCAAACCCTGCATCCAACCCCGGCTGTGTATATTGATCGCGGCTTTTGCATGCACAACCGATCCGATCAACTGCGAGGGACATAGAAATGCATTTTATTTTTGCAATTTGTCAGTGGCTGGAGGCGACGTCAGTGGGGACAACCATTCGGGAATCCCTGTGGCTGTTTCCGGTCATAGAAACCGTTCATATTTTCGGAATCATCTTGCTCGTAGGCGCCACTTCGATTTTGGATCTGCGCCTGATGGGTTTGACGTTTCGCGACGAGCCGGTTTCCAAGCTGGCGAGGCGTTTTCTGCCCTGGGCCTGGGCAGGCTTCCTCATTCAAGTTACCACGGGTCTCCTGCTGTTTTCCTCCGAGGCCACCAAAATGTACGGAAATCTCGGGTTCGACATCAAAATGCTGCTGATCCTTGTCGCGGGGCTCAATGCGTTCGTGTTCCACGAGATCGCCTACAAGAGTGTGGGCAAGTGGGAGAACGATCCGGTGGCGCCGCTAAGCGCGCGCGCGGCGGGTTTGATTTCGATTTTGCTTTGGTTCGGAATTGTCGCAGCGGGCCGCTGGATCGCCTACGTATAGCCGCGGGCCAACGATTCTAATACCTGGCTCTTTACTCACTGATTTCCAGAAACGTCTACCCCAAAGCAATATCCTTGGCTAATCGTTGATCTACTCAGGCAATATTCGCCCGGCGTTAGTCTTTGTGATGGGATTACCTTCACTGAGGAAGTGCCGTACTTCTCAGCGTTGAGTTTCAGGCCAATCTTGTTCTTGCGAAGATCCTCATTTTTCGCCAGAAACTCGCGCGTCCCATTCTGCACTTCAAATCGGAAGAGCTGCATTGTCGCAGTCGCTTTATCATAATCCTCCGCTACCCGCACAACAAACTGCATCTCGTCGCTGGCATCGAAGCGTACGGGAGACTTTTCGCCAGGAATCACGAGCAGCGATCGTATTCCCTTGGGAATGAGATTTGGAGTTTGCCGCTCGAGATCCACGAAGCCCCCCGAAGTCCTAAATAAATAAAAGACCGAAACTTTTTCGGGCTCAAGAACTTTTCCTTCCTGTGCTAACGCGACTGAAAGGAACACCAACCCTAATGCAAGCGCGGCGCATCCGTGTTTCATATGTGTTCCTGTGCAATACCTTCGACCACCTGTGATTTGATGTGTTCCTTCATCGCGCCCTAACTCCCGACTGTGTCGATCCCAAAACAAAATCCTGAACTTTTATTTTCCGGTTTGGTTGCGAGACGGACTGTCAAGCAGTACTCGCCTGGCACGAGCTTTTGGATGGGGGTAAGCCTAAAAGAAGAAGCCCCATACTTTGCAGCATCGAAATCAACAATAGCGGAGGCGAGTGAAATCCTAGTCAGTCGACCTAGCGCATCAAAATCTTCGATCGGCAATACACGTGAACCCTCGATTCCCTCGAAGCGATAAAACTGGACAAACTCCAGCGGATCAACCTTGCCATCAATGCGAATTACAAACTCAAGTTTTTGCTCCGCTTTTAGCCTCACCGGGGATCTCTCCCCTCCCACCTGATAGACCGCTGTGACCCCAGTGAAACCTAAAGCGTGAAACTTTCTTTTTACGCGGACGATCTGAGGTTCAAGGGGAACCAGTCGGGCGGAAGAATCCAGATAGTACAAGACCGAAGGGGATTCAGGTTCATTTGGCACTTTCCCACCCTGCCCCCAGGCAATTACAGCGTAGAACAAGCATAGGATCAGGCCGACCGAACCAGGTATTACACGAGATTCACTAGAACTATGGGAGCGATGCAATCCATTACTCGCAAACTGGCATCGTTGAATAAGTGCGGGGACTCCGATTTTGAGACACCGGGGGTCGAATTTCACCGTTCCAGCTCTGAAAAGGAGTTTACGATTCGATTCTCCAGAACACACATCCTGTCACGCACGATAATATTACATACCATCAACGTGGACAATTGTTGTATTTGCCGCTCTCACTGCGAGGACACACTGGCTTCGAGTTCCGTCAAAACAGCTCGACGCTGGCCGCCGGCGAGCGCCGCGACGAGCCCGCAAAGAGCCGCAAAGGACAGCCAAAGCGCCGGCATGGCGCGGTTTCCAGTCTCGTGAATGAGGTACGTGCAAATCGCCGGAGTAAATCCGCCAAAAATCGCTGTCGCCAAGCTAAATGCCAATGAAAAGCCGGAGGTGCGAATCTCCGGCGGCATGATTTCCGCCAGGTGCGGGATCATCGCCCCGTTGTACACGCCGAAGAACATGGACAGCCACAGTTCCACGATCAGCAGGCGCGCGGTCGATGGGTCGCTAACGAGCCACAGCATCGCGGGATAAGAGGTCACAATCGCAACGACTGTAATTAGAATCAGCAAGGGCCGCCGTCCGACCTTGTCGGAGATCGCGCCGCCCGTCGGCAGCCAAATAAAATTCGACATGCCCACGCAGAACGTGACCAGCAGGCTTTCACGGCTCGTCAGGTGCAGCACTTCGATTCCATAAGTCGGCGTGTACGCGGTGATGAGATAAAAGCACACCGTCGTCATCGTGGAAAGAAGTACGCCGATGCCCACGATTTTCCAGTTGGACGCGAGCGAGGCGAGGATCTCCGAAATTCCAGGACGATGTTTTTGCGCGAGAAACACTTCCGTCTCCGCCAGCGATCTGCGCAACCAGAACAGCAGCGGGACAATCAGGCAGCCGATGAAAAACGGAACACGCCAGCCCCACGCGGCCATCCCATCGGGCGGCACGACGGCGCTGAGCGCGACTCCCAGAAGCGCCGCGAAAATCACCGCGACCTGCTGGCTCGCCGACTGCCAGGCGCAATAAAATCCGCGGTGCCCGGGCGTCGCCATCTCGGAAAGGTAGATGGACGCGCCGCCCACTTCGACTCCAGCGGAAAAACCCTGCAATAGCCGCCCAAGCAGCACCACGATGGGAGCAATGATCCCGATCGTCCTGTAAGCAGGAGTGCAGGCGATCACCAGCGTGCCGATCGCCATCAAAAATAAAGTGAGGATGAGCCCGGTTCTCCTGCCATGCCGGTCCACGTACGCGCCGAGAACAACGGCTCCCAGCGGGCGCATTAGATAGCCCGCGCCGAAAGTTCCCAGCGTCATCATGAGCGATGCGTAAGCGCTGCTTGACGGGAAAATTTCATGCGCGATGTACGACGCGTAGTACGCATAAACCATGAAGTCGTACATCTCCAGAAAATTGCCGCTGGAGACACGCACCACGTTGCCGAATTTCGAATTGTTCGCCTGTGTGTTCATAGGGCCCGAATGATCTCTATCTTAGCGCGCTTTCTCGGCGCGCGGCGCTTGCCTGTCCTGTTTCTTAATTCCCTGCCGGAACAGTCGCGCCCGTCAAATAAAAATAGCCGACTTTGTTGTTCGATGGCGAGCCGTACCACATCCGGCCCTCGGAATCGCGGAAGAATTCCCGGATGGTATTCTCCGAATGCGGAAACGGATACTCGATCACTTTTCCGGTTTTGGGATCGAGGCGGCCGATCACATCCAAATAGTAGGACGAATACCAGATGCTGTGGTCGAGCCCGATCCCCATCGCGTACGGAAAAGTGTCCAGTCCGCCGGGCAAATCATATTCCTTAAAAGCTTGCGTCTTCGGATCGAAGTGGCCGATTTTTCCCTTTTGAAATTCGCCGAACCAGACCGTCCCATCGGTGTCGACCACGATTCTGCGCTCGTACGTGTTGAGGGTTGGCGGAGTCCACTGCGTCACTTTCAGCGTCTTGGCATCCACTTTGCCGATCTGGCCTGTCCCAGGATCTGTAAACCAGACATTCTCATCCTTGTCGAAATCAAGACTGTAGGTGTGCGCCGCTTCAGGGAAGTCATTGAATTTCCCGGTTTCGGGGTCGAAGCGCGTTAGCGGGTAGCCGCTCGACCAAACCATGCCCTTGGAATCGATTCGAACCGTGTGTCGCGACCCGCCGTCTTCCCTTCCCTCCATGCCGGCGCCATATTTATCCTGATATTCGGTGATCTTCTGCGTGATGGGATCCCAGCGGCCCAGCTTGTCGGAAGCTTGCTCCGTAAGCCAGACAGAGCCATCGGGCGCAGCGACGGCGGAGTGAACCGCGGCGGTCCCCACATTCGGAACAGGAAAATCCTGCATTTCGGCCGTCTTCGGATTGAGCCGCGTGATCTTGTTTCCAATTCCGAAATTCGGAATCCATACGGACCCGTCTTTTGCCGGAGCCGCGCTGAACGGCATGCGGCTCGGCCCAGGCATGTCATATTCGACGTAGGCGATGTTCATGGCCTCGCTGGAGAAAGGCCTCACGGTTTCTTTGTACGCGGGCAATTCGGTTGGAGATTTCGGAAATACGGAATCCGAGCCATATAGCTTGTTCAGGTATGTCGCTATCTCCGTGGCGTCCTGGTCCGTAACCCGGTAACCGAGGCTGAAATGCATGGCGTCGCGCATGAATTGGACGCGGTCCTGCCAGCCGTCGGCATCGCGCCTCACCGAAGCCATGCGGGTTTGAAATCCGTGGCAGATAAAACATTTCGTAAAAATCTGCTGCTTGGCATTTTCTTCCGGCCAAAGTTTTTTCGCCTGGTAAATGGAGAGCTCGTTCCAGCGCACCGTGCCGGTCTCGAGCGCGAAATCAAGCGACACGTTCTGGTCCTCCGTAAGAGCGACGCCGCTCTTGGGATCGGCGCGCAAACCGGTCGCCTTGATCTGCACGCGGTAATTGCCCGCCGGCAATTTTTCGACGCGATAATGTCCCTGGTGATCCGACAAGACGAAGAAACTAATCTTAGTCTTCGTATTCTGGGCCTGCACAAACGCGCCTTCGACCGGCGCGCCATCCGGCCCTTTCACGGTTCCGGAAAGCGTCGCGCCATAGCAGGACGCCGAAAGGAAAAGCGCAAGGCCTGCAAGAGCCAGGATTTTTAATTGGGACATCATGCCCCCTCCACGTTCTGCTCTGTTTTACCCAGATCGAAATTTGGAGCGATAGTTGACATTATGCCCCATAAACCGGGCAAATTGGTACTGGGTCAGTTCTGAGAAAAGGACTTGTGGAACCTAGCTGCTGAGGGCTTTGCGAACGGCGGCGAACAGTTCCTGGTTGCGAGTGACGAATGTTAGAAATGCATTTCCGTCGGCGATATAAGACTCGGGTTGAATCCAATCAAGTTGCTTCCAGAAATGACTGACGAGGCCTTCGACCTCAGGGTTGTGGAGGGCAAAGCCAAGATAGTTCACGAATGTTGAGACTAGCCTTGATGTCGGGGGTTTCTCAAAGATATTACCGTGCCAGAGTTCTCCAAGGTCGGTTGGGGATTCGAAAACATACCATTCGTCAAATCCTCCACAAATTCCGTGCGGCAATCCCGCCACTGTTTGAATTGGAGGGCTGTATGCAACTTCATTTCGTGTCTGCCACCCAGCACCCCTCTCTTCTTCAGTAGGAGTCAGAGGGCCACTGTCATGGGAAGTGACAGCGATGTATTTACCCAGGAATGCCTGCGGGCACCCCCGCAATAAGCTATCAAGGTCATGTTGCTCGGTTGTCAGCCACAGGAAAGCGGCATGTGAGCCAATAAACGGCGATTGGTTCATGGCCGTCTTTTGCCAGCTGGGCTTTCAGTCATCGCGCGGACCAGGCAATCCCGTCGGGGTCGGTCCCAACCGCCAGAGTACCGGTGATCTTTCGCGAGGCCACGTCCACGAAGGTCAGTAGATTGGCGCTGGAATTAGTAATGTACGCGCGCCGGCCGTCCGGAGAAATGGAAACGCCGCTGGGATCATTGGACGTGGTCAGGCTCTCGATCAATTCGCGGGCGTGAGCGTCAAACACCGTCGTCTGGCTGCTGCCGGAATTGGTCACCCAGACCTGCGACCCGTCAGGAGTAAATTCCAATCGCTTGGGACTTTTCCCGCCGCTGGGAAACGACGCCACGATCGCATCGGTGGCAGTCGAGATGATCGAAATTTTCGCGTCGGTGCGGCTGGCTGCCCAGACTTCCTTTCCATCGGGCGAAATGGCAATGCCCTCAGTGCCCGGCCCCGTCGAGATCACCTTTACTTCGCCCGTGGACCGGTCAACCATGCTGACGGTACCCGAAACCGTGTTGGTCACGTAAAACTTCGTTTCCTTCGGTGTGGCTACAATCATGTGGCTGCGTTCCTGCGTTGTATTCCACACGTGCTGAATTTTTCCCGTAGCGGAGTCCAATTCGAGGACGGCTTGCGGCGTCTCCGTGGTCACCCAGACGAGCTTGCCGTCGTGGCTCACGGTCATGCCGTGCGGCCCTGTGTGAGTGCCCAGATCGAAGGTGGTCTTCACCTTTCGGTCCGCAAGGTCGATGACGGTGATCGAATTGCTCGCTTTGTCGTGTTCCGTGTCGCCTGCGGGATAAACACTGTATCGGCCGAAGTTGGAGACATAGGCGAAGCGCCCGTCCGGCGACACCGCGACTTCGTGCGGCCCCCGGCCAGTGGGCAGCTTCACCAGCACCTTTTCGGTGGCTGGGTCCACCAGCGCCAATTGGAATTCCGATTTGCAGGCCACTACCACTGTGTCAGCCCACGCCTGCGGCACGAGCGCGCACACAACCAGAAATGAAACAAGCGAAAATTCACAGCAAGTTTTCTTCATTGTGTTGTCCCTCGTGCGATCCACAAATCTCTTTTCGCACTGCGGTGCGTACGGTAAATTTCCCGTTGGACTGAAGCGCAGCGTTCATTTCAATTGGAAGCGCAAAATCACCCCAACCCTTGAACGCGACCCTACCCCCTTCATGGTCCCATGTCAATCCAGGTTCGACCTTGTGGCAGTTGGAGGCCAAGAACGGTTAGCTTTGGGCCTGTAGCATGGCCCGGCACCTGCACTTCTCTTCGTCGAGCGAGGACATCTCATGACTCGTTCGAGACTGTGCTATAAAAAGGCCGTAAATTCCCAGCGCCATGTGCAAGGAAGGCAGAGCGTCGCATGAAACATCCACGCCTTACGATTCGCTCGCTGCGAACCGTCTGGGTTTCTGTCCCGATGAAGCTGCCGCTTGGCACCAGCGCCCTGACCGTTCGCTCCGCGCCTCTTCTTCTGATCGATCTAGAAACGGAAGAAGGAATCACGGGCCGCACCTATTTATTTTGCTACATGCCGTTAGGGGCGCAGATCATCGCGCGCGTCCTTCAGGAATTACTTTTGTTAGTTAAGGGCGACATGGTTGATCCCGTGGAAATCGGCGCGAAGCTGTTGCGTCAATTCCGTCTCATCGGCGCGCAAGGAGTCATCTGGATGGCGATGGCGGGTCTCGATGTCGCCTGCTGGGATGCGCTATCGCAAGCGGCCGGCTTGCCGCTCGCCGCATACCTCGGCGGAGCACTCAAACCTATCCCTGCCTATAACAGCAACAGCCTCGGCCTGATGTCTCCCGAAGCGTGCGCCGATGAAGCGGAACAATTGCTCGAAGGCGGCTTTCGAGGAGTAAAGCTTCGCCTCGGCTATCCAACACTGGAAGGCGATCTTGCCGCATTTCGCGCCGTGCGAAAACGCGTGCCGAGCGACATCGCGATCATGACGGACTATAACCAGGCTCTCTCGGTCGACGAAGCCTTGAACCGCGGTCGCGCCCTCGATACTGAAGGACTCGCCTGGATCGAAGAACCCATCCGTCACGATGATTATTCCGGCTGCGCGGCCATCGCCAGCGCGCTCGCGACCCCGATCCAGATCGGCGAAAATTTCATCGGCGTGCATGCCATGGAATCAGCCCTGGCCGCAAACTCCGCCGACTTCATGATGCCCGATCTCTGCAGGATTGGCGGCGTGACAGGCTGGCTACAGGCAGCAACGCTCGCCGCCGGAAAAGGCATCAAACTCTCGTCGCACCTTTTTCCCGAGGTCAGCTCGCACCTGCTCGCCGTCACCCCCACGCAGCACTGGCTCGAATACGTAGACTGGGCCGCACCAATCCTTGCGGAGCCGCTACAGGTAGCCGGCGGAGCCGTTACGCCCTCAAATCTTCCGGGAACGGGAATCAGTTGGAACCAGGACCAGGTGAAGCGATTTCAATACACTTAGCACGGATTCCCATATCGTTTCCTCTCCCAGTGGCAAGCGTGGTTCGTGGAGGGGCGCCAGTAGCACAGACTTCAGTCTGTGGGGTTTCGTTCGGTTGCCGGCAGTTTCGCCCGCAAATCGAAAACCCACGGACTGAAGTCCGTGCCACTAACCCCGCGCATTGTCACTCGAAGCAGACGGGGGTATATTGTCTGGCAGTAGGAAACACACGATAAAATTCACGGCTCGGGGGATTCCTCCAATGAAACGATCCGCTTGGATTCTGGCTGTCCTGATTGCAATGCTCTGGCCCGCGGGCAATTCGAACGCCCAGACCACGAAAGGGGCTGTCATATTCGAACAGCACTGCGCCACCTGCCATGGAAACCCGAGCAGCGCGACGCCCGCTCCTGATGTCTTGTCGCTTTGGAAGATGACCTCGGAAGGGATCTACGCCGCCCTTGGCAAGGCCCCTCACACATCCCTCACAGGCGTTACGGACGCGGACTTGCGCGAAGTCGCCTTCTATCTGGGACGCCACAAGGTGGACATTGCGAAGATCACGGACGCCAAGCTCATGCCTAACCCGTGCCCAGGAAACTCTCCAATCGGCGACTTGTCGTCGAAACCGCTCTGGAACGGCTGGGGCAATGACGTCTCGAACGCCCGCTTCCAATCGGCGAAAGGAGCGGGCTTGACCGCCAGCCAGGTGCCGAACCTCAAATTGAAGTGGGCTTTCGGTTTTCCGGGCGCGGAGGAAGTTTACGGCCAGCCCACGGTCGCGGGCGGGCGTGTATTCCTGGGTGTTGACACGGGAGCGGTTTATTCCATCGACGCGGAGACTGGTTGTGTCTATTGGTCCTACCAGGCGGACGCGGGCGTGCGCACCGCGATCAGCATTGGACCTGTGAAAGGAAAAGGCGCGGCCAAGTACGGCGTCTACTTTGGAGACATCCGGGCGAACGTTTACATGCTCGATGCCTCAACCGGGAAAGAAATCTGGAAAGTAAAAGTGGAAGACCACCCCGTTGCCAAAATTACGGGCGCACCGATGCTGTATGAAGATCGACTGTATGTGCCGGTTTCATCCCAGGAGGAACGTTCCGGGGGTTGGAGTACCGTGTATCCCTGCTGCACGTTTCGAGGCAGCGTCGTCGCGCTGGATGCCATGAACGGCCGCACCGCCTGGAAAACCTACATCGTTCCGGATCCTCCGAAACCCACGACAAAAAATTCCAACGGCGTGCAGCAATATGGCCCGAACGGCGGCGCAGTTTGGAATACGCCCACGATTGACGCCAAGAATCACGCTCTTTACATCGGTACCGGCGATGCCTATACCAATCCCGTCTCCCGGAATACGGACGCCATCATGGCCTTGGACCTGAAGACGGGCAAGGTGATGTGGTCGATTCAGGATACGGAAGCAGATGCCTGGCTTTCCGGATGTGGGGGCGAAATCAAATCGGAAAATTGCCTTCCTCCCTCGGAGATCGGCCCCGATTACGATTTTGGCGCTTCTCCCATCTTGAGGACATTGCCGAACGGGCACCGGATCTTGGTGGCGGGGCAAAAAAGCGGCATGGTCTGGGGTCACGATCCTGATCGCGAAGGCACGGTGGTTTGGAAAGCGCAACTGGTGAAGAAACTCGCCCTCGGCATGATTACCTTCGGCGGCGCTGCAGACGATCAATATGCCTACTTCGGATTGCGAACGGGCGGGGTGGCGGCGGTCCGCATGGACACGGGCGAACAAAAATGGTTCACCCCGATCCCGCCGACGCCGGGCCCGGGCCCGAAGGGCGAAACCTCGGCCATTACAGCAATTCCCGGAGCTATATTTTCGGGCGGATGGGACGGCATGTTGCGCGCGTTCTCCACGGAGGACGGGCATTTACTCTGGCAATACAATATGATCCGTGATTATGACACAGTAAACCATGTCCCAGCCAAGGGCGGCTCGATGGCGGCTCCCGGCCCAACCGTCGCCGGCGGCATGGTGTTTGTCGGTTCCGGATACGTATTTACATCAGGCACGCCCGGCAACGCGCTCCTGGTCTTTGCCGCGCAGTAGCCGGAAACACCGGCACTTTCGGCCGTCGCTTCACTCTGGCGCAGTTCCTTCGCGCAAGTCTGAAGCCCGTTCCACCTTGCTCTCAATCTTTCACAATTTGATTGCGAACGGCATACCGGACAAGATCGGTAACGCTGTGCAGATCTAATTTGCGCATGATGTTGGCGCGATGCGTATCCGCTGTCTTGATGCTGATGGAAAGAGACTGTGCCACTTCCTTGCTGCTCTTCCCTTCGGCGAGCAGCTGCACGATTTCAAGCTCGCGGGGTGTGAGCCGGTTTCCGGCAAATTCCCTAAATCCCCCGGGTCCTTCCCCTCGTAGCCGTCCCAGGGTCACATCCGCCGCGCGGGGCGTGAAGTAGGGCCGGTGATTCGAGAGGGCTTCCACAGCCGCGATGAGATCGCGCTCCGAATCGGCCTTGACGACGAAGCCGCGCGCCCCGGCCTCGATAATCCGGCGAATCAGGTTGTCGGAATATTCGAAGGAGATGATCAGCACTTCCGTATTCACGAACTTCTTGCGGATTCTCCTCGCGGCTTCGATGCCGTTCAACTCCGGCATGTTGACATCCAGGATGACGATGTCCGGCTTATGTTCCCCGGTTTTCGCCAGCGCTTCCCGGCCGTCGCGCGCCTCCGCGCAAATTTCCCAGCCTTCTCGCGTTGCGAGCAATTCTCTAATCCCGATCCGCATCACGTCATGGTCGTCGGCAACCAATATGCGAAGGGACATCTCAAGATTCTCCCCGTGGAAATCTGGGTTCACGCAAATGGGAGGATGCGGTAATAGTACCGCCCCCTTCAACTCTCCGACGTCGTCTCTCGCCTCCACTCCGGTCGAGATCGGGGGATCATTCGCTGACCAACAAGTAAATCAACAATGAGCGGAAAGCGTCCCATCTTCCATACGGTAAATGCCTTAGATTCGCTGGAGGCTTTTGGTAGGGGCTTCCGCATCGGAACACCAATCCCAGCCTAAACAGCGTTGATTCATATCCTGATCATAAAAAAGTTGAAAGGGAGTTTCGGCCGGTCGCTCAATCGTTTCCTGTATAATTTCCTCTGCAACGGTTTCGCCAGATCCAATGGACACTGGGCGTGGGAATGGCACATTTCCGCGGTATGAATTTCCATGAGCATTCGGGTTGCGCTGAATCACAAGACTCTCTACCGCTATACCAGGCCGGTATGGCTGTCGCCCCATGTCGTGCGCCTGCGCCCGGCGCCACATTGCAGGACGCCCATCCCCAGTTATTCGCTTAAAATCACTCCGGCGGGCCATTTCATTAACTGGCAGCAGGATCCCTACAGCAATCATTTGGCGCGGCTCGTATTTCCGGACAAAACGACGGAATTTTCCGTCGAAGTCGACCTTGTGGCGGACATGACCGTTATCAATCCCTTCGACTTCTTTCTGGAGAAATACGCTGAGGAAATACCCTTCCAGTACGATCCGGTCGTGAAGAGAGAACTCTCCCCCTACCTCAAGAGACGGCACGTGGGGCCAAAAATGGAGGCCCTCATTTGTGAATCGCGGAAAGAAAAAATTCGCACCAACGATTTTCTCGTGGACGTGAATCAGCGAATCCAGAAACGGATTAAATATTTGATTCGCATGGAGCCCGGCATCCAGAGCCCGGAGAAAACACTGACACTCGGTAGCGGCTCCTGCCGCGATAGCGCCTGGCTTCTGGTGCAATTGCTCAGGAATCTTGGCCTGGCCGCGAGATTCGTCTCCGGTTACTTGATCCAGCTCACTCCCGACGTCAAATCGCTCGACGGGCCGAGCGGAACCGACCGGGATTTCACCGACCTGCACGCCTGGACGGAAGTCTACCTGCCGGGCGGCGGCTGGGTCGGACTCGATCCAACTTCGGGACTGCTGGCAGGCGAAGGGCATATCCCCCTGGCGTGCTCGGCGGAGCCGGTAACCGCCGCCGCGATTTCGGGCGGCTTTTCGTATGACGACGCATCCATCGTCAGTACGGAACCCGACACGGAAAAGAAGAAACCGAAAGGCAAAGACGCGTTCGAGTTCTCCATGTCCGTCACGCGCATCCATGAGGATCCGCGCGTAACCAAGCCTTACACCGACGAACAGTGGACCGCGATCGAATCGCTCGGCCACCAAGTGGATGCCGATTTGACCGCGCGCGACGTGCGGCTGACCATGGGCGGCGAACCGACGTTCGTCTCCGTCGACGACATGGATGCCGCGGAATGGACGACCGCCGCGGTAGGCCCGACAAAGTACAAACTGGCGGACACGCTGATCCGGCGGCTGCGCGATCGATTCGCTCCCGGCGGGTTCCTGCACCACGGCATGGGCAAGTGGTATCCGGGTGAATCCCTGCCGCGCTGGGCGCTGGGCCTGTATTGGCGCAAGGACGGCGAGCCGATCTGGCGCGATCCGGCGCTCGTCGCCAACGAGAATACTTCGGGCAAGCTGACCAGCCATGACGCGCGCGCTTTTATGCTTAGCCTTTGCCAGCGATTGGGAGTGAACTCGGAGCACGCCCTGCCCGGTTACGAAGACACCTGGTATTACATGTGGAAAGAACGGCGCCTCCCCGTCAACGTCGATCCATTCGAAAATAAGCTGGAAAATGCGGAAGATCGCGCGCGCCTTGCGCGTGTGTTCGAACGAGGGTTGGATCATGTCGTTGGCTACGCGCTGCCCTTGAAGCGCGAATACTACACCGATGGCAGCAGCGATTGGGTGACCGGCGCATGGTTCTTCCGGCCAGAGCGAATGTATTTGATTCCCGGCGACTCGCCCATGGGATTCCGTCTGCCTCTCGATTCCATCCCCTGGGTTCACCCCTCCGAAGTGGATCACGTCATTGAGCAGGACCCGATGGCGGTCCGCGGGGCATTGCCTGAGCGCGCCGCTCTGGCCGCGCAGCAGCGCTACGAAGAAGAAATTCGCGAATATCAGCCCGCGCAGAGGGTCGTGGAACAAATTCTGGAAGGCGTATCGGCGCGGCAGCGGTCGCGCCGCCGAACCATTGTGCTCGATCTACCTCCTGCCCCAGGCCAGTCGGCGTCGCGCGCGGTTCGGACGGCGTTGTGCGCGGAAACTCGCGATGGCATTTTGCGCGTGTTCATGCCCCCGCAGCGCTACCTCGAGGACTATCTTGGCCTCGTCACGGCGATTGAGGACACGGCTGCCGACTTGGGGATGCCCGTGCTCGTCGAAGGGTATGCGCCTCCGCACGATTCTCGCGTCCACGCGATCAAAGTCACGCCGGACCCCGGAGTGATCGAAGTGAATCTCCATCCGTCCGCAAGCTGGGATGAATTGGTCAAGAACACGACGGCGCTTTACGAGGAAGCACATTTGAGCCGCCTCGCTACAGAAAAGTTCATGCTCGATGGCCGTCATACGGGCACGGGGGGCGGGAATCACATCCTGATCGGCGGAGCGTCCCCGGCCGATTCTCCCATCCTGCGGAATCCGGGATTGCTGCGCAGCCTGATCGGCTACTGGCACAACCATCCCGCACTCTCGTACCTCTTCAGCGGAATCTTTGTCGGACCCACGAGCCAGGCGCCGCGCATCGACGAGGCCCGCAACGATCAGGTCTACGAAATGGAAATCGCGTTTCAGCAGATTCCGGACCATGGCGGCACTTCACCGTGGCTGGTGGACCGCATCTTCCGAAACTTGCTCGTCGACGCAACGGGCAGCACGCACCGCGCCGAGTTCTGCATCGACAAACTCTACTCGCCCGACACGGCCTCGGGCCGCCTCGGCTTGCTGGAAATGCGCGCTTTTGAAATGCCGCCGCATTCGAGGATGAGCCTCACGCAGCACCTCTTGCTCCGCGCTCTGGTCGCGCATTTATGGGAGAACCCATATCGCCACGAACTGGTCCGGTGGCGCACCGAAGTCCACGACCGTTTTATGCTGCCTTATTTTGTGCGTCAGGACCTGGAAGATGTGGTTTCTGACCTGAACGAGGCCGGCTATCCGCTGCGCATCGAATGGTTCGATCCGCATTTCGAGTTTCGATTCCCGCTATACGGTGCAATCGAGCAGCGCGGGATCGAACTGGAATTCCGGCAGGCAATCGAACCCTGGCATGTGACCGGCGAAGAAGCGAGCGCAGGCGGAACGGCGCGGTACGTTGATTCTTCGCTCGAGAGATTGCAGGTGCTCGCAAACGGAATGGTGGACCCGCGCCATGTGGTCACCTGCAATGGGCGGCGCGTGCCTTTGCATCCGACGGGCACGAATGGCCAGTTTGTCGCCGGCGTACGCTACCGCGCCTGGCAGCCGCCAAACTGCCTGCATCCGACGATCGGAACCCATGTGCCGCTGGTCTTTGACGTGGTGGACACATGGTCCGGCCGCTCGATCGGCGGATGCACCTACCACGTCGCGCATCCCGGCGGCAGGAGCTATGACAGCTTCCCAATCAACGCGTACGCGGCCGAGAGCCGGCGCATCGCGCGATTTTTCAAATTCGGGCATACGCCCGGGCCAATGGCTGTTGGCGAGGAAAAAATCACGAAGGAATTACCATTCACACTGGATCTCAGGTTGAAGTAAAGTATCTTCAATAGAAAATATGCAAGGACCTACAACTCCGGGTGGCATCGAAACTGACCAACCTCTGCGACGCGGTTTTGCCGACAACTACGGAATCGATTCCCCACTTCCCGATGAAATGGTGAAGGCCGACCGGTCTCTCCGGCCGCACTGGCGGGAATTTGTTTCGCTGCTCGATGAGCTGAAACCCGGCGAGTTCAGCCATCGACGCGAACTGGCGCGGCGGCTGATTCACCAGAACGGCGTGACGCACAACGTATACGGGGATCCGAACGGACTCGACCGGCCCTGGAGCCTGGACTTCATTCCCCTGCTCATCGCTGGCGCTCATTGGGACAGCATCAGCGAAGGTTTGATTCAGCGCGCGCAGTTGCTGGACCGTCTGCTGGCGGACCTGTATGGCCCGGCGGATACGGTTTTTAATGGCGTGCTGCCTCCTGAATTGCTGTGGGCCAATCCCGGCTTTCTCCGCCCGTGCCACGGGATCCGGCTGCCGCAGGGCCGCTGGCTGCACTTGTACGCGGCAGACCTGGTGCGCAACGAGATCGGGCAGTTCGAAGTTCTTAGCGACCGCACGCAGGCGCCTTCGGGCGCGGGCTATACACTTGAGAACCGGATCGTCCTCTCCCGCGCGCTGCCGTCCGTCTACCGCCAATGCAAGGTGCAGCGCCTCGCGCCGTTCTTCGTGTCCCTGCGGGAAACGCTGACGGAACTCGCGCCGGCCAACCATGAAAACCCGCGCATCGTCCTGTACACCCCGGGCCCGTACAATGAAACGTATTTCGAACATTCCTTCCTTGCGCGGTACCTCGGTTACGCGCTCGTGCAAGGGAACGATTTGACCGTTCGTGACACCATCGTCTACATGAAGACGCTGGGAGGATTGCAGCGCGTCGACGTTATCCTTCGAAGGGTGGACGACAATTTCTGCGACCCCCTCGAACTGCTTCCGGATTCCTACCTGGGTGTGCCGGGATTGTTGCAGGCGATTCGCCGCGGCAATGTGGCTGTCGCCAACGCCGTCGGCTGCGGCGTTCTGCAAGCGCCCGGATTTCTGCCATTCCTTCCCGCGGTGTGCCGGTATCTTCTGGGCGAGGAATTGAAGTTGCCTTCCGTGGAAACCTGGTGGTGCGGTCAACCTGACATCTTGGAATTCGTCGCGCAGCGCTTGTCTGAAATGGTTGTTAAGTCCGCGTATCCGACGCAGGGAGAGGACCCTGTGTTCGGCCAAAATCTTACGCGCGAAGAGCTGTCGGCGCTCGAGCAGAAAATCAGGGCGCATCCGGCCCGTTTCGTGGCGCAAAAACAAGTCATGTCCTGCACGACTCCTGCGCTCATCGACGAGGATGTTCAGCCCCGGCGATTCGTCGTTCGCTCCTACCTCAGCGCTTACGGCAATTCCTACACCGTCATGAACGGCGGGCTTTCGCGCATCACGCAATCGAACGATACGCTTGTCGTGTCCTTGCAAAAAGGAGGCCGCAGCAAAGATACCTGGATTTTGTCCGATGGCCCGGTCAGCCCTGTCACGCTTCTCCCTTCGACGACCCAACCCATTGCCATCAGCCGAGGCGGGAGCGACCTGCCCAGCCGCCTGGCCGAGGACCTCTGCTGGCTGGGACGCTATTCGGAGCGCACCGATGCGCAAGCACGCCTCGCACGAGGAGCCATCGGGCGCATGATCGATCAAACCGGCTTTGACAGCGCTCATGCGGTTCAGGTCCTGGCCTCTGCTTGCCGCAATAAGCCGATTCGTTCGACAGGGGCGGAACTCGAACGCGAATTCATCGACGCGATGCTCGGCAAGGCAAAAGGCGAGGGCTTGCGAGGCAGCGTCGCCAATCTTCACCGCCTGGCAAGAGTTCTGCGCGACACGATTTCCACCGATGCCTGGCGCATCCTTCAGGAAATTTATCGTGCCGTTTTCAATTTTAGGGCAGGTCCCACGGATCATGCTTCGGGCATCCTGGAATTGCTGGACCATCTAATCGTGACGTTGGCCGCGTTTGCCGGGCTCGCCTCTGATTCGATGACGCGCGGCCAGGCGTGGCGATTTCTGGACATCGGGCGGCGCGTCGAGCGCGCGGCGTTTATTTCGCGATTCTTGCGGGATTCGCTGGTGGAACCCGATACGGACCCTGTCCTGCTCGAAGCCGTTTTGGAGATCGGAGACAGCTCGCTCACCTATCGCCGCAGGTACATGACGCACCTCGAAACCCATGCCGTGGCGGACCTGTTGCTCGCGGATGAAACCAACCCGCGGTCCGTGGCGTTCCAGCTTGCATTGATCGACCAGCACCTTGCGGCGCTGCCGCGCGACCTTTCGCATCCGGATCGCAATTTCGATCAGCGCCTGCTTCTCAAGCTGCGCACTTCAATTCAACTCGCCGATTTTGTGGAATTGTGTTCGGTTGCGTCGGGCCGCGAGCGCCAGGAATTTCACATCCTTCTTTCCGGCATCCTGGAACAGATCGGCCAGCTATCCGAGGCCATTGCGCAATTGTATTTTTCCCACGCCGTCGTATCGCAGGAAATCAGCGGGATTCGCGAGGAGCACGAGTGAGATACCGCGTCACGCATTCCACGCGATACGGATACGAGGAAGCGATTCCCTTGTCGCACAACGTGGTGCGCATGCGGCCGCGCGAGCACGATACGCAAACCTGTTTGCAGTATCAACTTCTCGTGCTGCCGTCGCCCACGGTGAAAAACGAAGGCTTCGATTATTTTGGAAATCATGTCACGTGGTTCAGCTTGCAGGAGCCGCACACGGTCCTGCGAATCGCCGCGCAAAGCGAGGTTCAAGTCCTCCCCTCGGGGCCGTACGACGTTACTCAGGGACCGACTTGGGAGCAGGTCCGGCAGATTTTGTCCATCGCGCCCGAGCGGGGAATACTGGCCGCCCGCGAATTCGTTTTTGAATCGCCGCACGTGCCCTGGTCTGCGGAGCTTGCCGAATTCGCGCGCCATTCCTTCCAGCCCGGGAGGCCATTCCTTGCGTGCGTTTTGGATTTGACCGAGCGCATCCATCATGATTTCAAATTTTTGGCGGGCGCCACGGAAATCGATACGCCGGTCGAGGAAGTTTTCCATTCGCATCAGGGCGTCTGCCAGGATTTCGCGCATCTGCAAATCTGCTGCCTTCGCTCGCTCGGATTTTCAGCGCGATACGTCAGCGGCTATCTGGTGACTTCTCCCCCGCCGGGAAAAGAACGGCTCACCGGCGCCGATGCGTCGCACGCCTGGGTCAGCGTATTCGTGCCGGGCACGGGCTGGGTGGAATTCGATCCCACGAATGGCCTCATGCCAAGCGACGGCCACATCACGCTGGCCTGGGGAAGAGATTACGACGATGTAGGCCCGTCAAGAGGCATATTGATTGGCGGCCAGCGGCACTGGATGGATGTTTCCGTGGATGTAGTGCCTGTCGAACTTTCCTAAGCGCCTCACTTTCAATCCAGGTTCCGTCTGGACTTTCTCGAAATCGTCTGGCAAAACTTTCGAGAGGACGTTTTGCGCTTTACGAAAGGCGGAAAATTGCAGCACCTCGGAGCGTTGGTTGTCGGAATTGTCGTCGGGTTTCTCGGAGGTCTATTTGGAAAAGGAGGGAGCGCGATCGCGACGCCGCTCTTGAGCCTTGTCGGCTACCCGGGATTTATCGCGGTGGCTTCGCCGCTGCCTGCAACAATTCCGGGGACGCTCGTCGCTTCCGGGGAATACTGGCAATCTCGTCTGCTGGATTGGGAAATCGTCTGGTGGAGCATCGCTGTAGGGGTTCCCACGACAATCCTGGGCTCCCTTCTCACGAAGTTCACCGGCGCGCGTCCTTTGTTGATCGTCACGGGAATTTTGGTACTTGGTTTCGGACTTTCTTTTTTGTTTTTACCAAGAGAAAAACAATCCGACGGATCTTCACTGCCTCCACTGGCGGAAAATCGTCCGTCCTATTGGCGTCTCCGGCTGGTGCTCATTGCAACCGCCGTTGGAATCGTGTCAGGGCTGTTGGCTAATGCCGGTGGATTTTTGCTTGCGCCAGCTTATGCTCGGTTCCTCAGGCAGCCAATCAAGAAATCTTTTGCCTGCTCGCTCGCCGTGTCCGCCGTATTGGCGGTACCTGGAACCATCGTCCATGCCTACCTCGGACATATATCATGGACGGTCACGGGGCTCGTTGCGCTCGGCTCGGTTCCGTTTTCTTACCTTGGGGCGCGAATTGCAATTCGCACAAGAGCTAGCAGGCTCGAGCGTATCTATGGGCTCGTCCTCACTGCACTCGGAGCATTTTTCCTCTACCAATTGTGAGTGCGTTCAGTAGCACAGGCTTCAGCCTGTGGGTTTTGGTCCTACCAAGGACGAAACTCCACAGGCTGAAGCCTGTGCTACTCGATATTTCTAATGGGAAATGCAGGTTAATGTTAATTTAGGTTCACTTTTGACTGGAGCGGGAAATGCCTCTGAGCGCGGCGAATCCATTGAACCCGGCATACTTTCTCGATCGCGCCGCGAAAATCTTTGCAGAGCGCACAGGCGTCATCGATGGCGATCGCCGCTTTACCTATTGCAAGTTTGGAGAGAGGTCGCATCGCCTCGCAGGAATGCTGCGAGGCATAGGGGCTCAGAACGGCGATCGAATCGCGGCTCTCTGCACCAACAGCCACGTCATGCTGGAGATGCACAATGGCGTGCCCATGGCAGGCTGCGCACTCGTGCCCATGAATATTCGGCTTTCCCAACAGGAGTTGGCTTACATCCTTGAAAATTCCGGCGCCCGCATTCTGGTTGCCACGCACGAATTGGCGGAGGCCGCGCGAGCGCTTTCCACGTCGACGGGAGTGCGGCTGATCCTCGCGGGCGATGAATCCAGCGAGTACGAAAAGTTGCTGAAATCTTCGGAGCCCTGCCCCACTACACTGATGGACGAGATGTCTCTGCTAGCGATCAACTACACCAGTGGAAGTACTGGCCGCCCGAAAGGCGTGACGTATACGCACCGCGGGGCATACCTGCAGGCACTCGCGATGGCGTTTCACTCGCGCCTCGGCCTGGACAGCGCCTATCTTTGGACGCTTCCCATGTTTCACTGCAACGGGTGGTGCTTCACATGGGCAGTAACGGCTGCGGGCGCGGTCCACATCTGCCAGCGCCAGATCGATCCGATGGCTATTTGGTCGTCACTCTGTAACGGAAGCGTGACGCATCTTTGCGCTGCGCCTACGGTGTTGACGATGATCGCGGAAGCCGCCGCATCGTCAGACGGCGGGAAAGTCAGCCATCCGGTCCATGCATTCACCGGAGGCGCGCCTCCGACTCCCGCGCTGCTTGCGCGGCTTGCGGCGCTGAATCTGCACGTTACGCATTTGTATGGATTGACGGAAACGTACGGCCCGTCCGTCATCAATGTCTGGCAGCCGGAGTGGAACGCGAAGTCGGAGAGCGATAAGGCTCGATTGAACGCGCGACAAGGCGTCGGCAATGTCGTCACGAGGGAGATCAGCGTGATCGACGCCGGTGGGAATGAAGTTCCTGCCGACGGCGAAACCCTGGGCGAAATCGTGATCCGCGGCAATAACGTGACCATCGGCTACTATCGCGACGAAGCGGCCACGCTCGCCGCCCAGTCCGACGGATGGTTTCGCACGGGCGACCTGGGCGTGCGCTTTCCGGACGGATATATCGAGCTTCGCGACCGGGCCAAGGACATCATCATCACCGGGGGAGAAAACGTCGCATCGGTAGAAATTGAAAAAGCGCTAGCCGAACATCCCGCGGTTTTGGAAACGGTCGTCGTGGGGCGCCCGGATGAGCGGTGGGGTGAAATTCCAGTGGCATTTGTCGTCCTGCGGCAGGGGATGTCCGCCACAAAAGAGGAGCTGATCGAATTCGTTGCAGGGCGGATTGCTCGTTTCAAAGCGCCGCGAGAGATTTTGTTTGAAGAGCTTCCCAAAACTTCGACCGGCAAAATTCAAAAGTACGTTTTACGTCGCAGATTGAGCGGCGAGTAGGACAGGCTTCAGCCTGTTGTCTTTGGGTGCCACGACATATAAGAAATCGACAGGATCAATAAGCTGCGGAAAAAGTGGTTTTTGTCATCCCGAGCGAAGCGAGGGATCTGCTTTTCTTCGCCAAACCCAAGAAGAAGCAGATTCCTCGGGCAAACCCAGCCCTTCGGAATGACTTGTTGCGAGTTTTTCCGCAGCCACTTCAGCCTGTCGTCTTCTGGTGGCACGACACGTTGGAACCCGACAGGCTGAAGCCTGTCCTACTTTGCAAATTTCAAAAGAGCGCGCGCCATCACGATTTAGTAGAATCCGCATTCACCCTCTGGAGGCGCTGAAATGGCTTTGCGAACGGCTGCCGAATTTCTCGCGGGGCTGCGCGACACCCGCGAAGTGTACTACCGGGGCGAGCGCGTGCCGAACGTGGTTGACCATCCCGAGCTGGGCGTCGCGGCCCGGCATGCTGCCATCGATTTTGAAATGGCTGAGAATCCCAAGTTCCGCGACCTCGCCGTCCACCGCGAAGGCTCGGAAGAATACTCCGCTTACTACCGAATGCCTCGCCACTCGCAGGATTTGCTTTCGCGCTCGAAACTGATTGAAGCCGGCACGGCCGAGGGCGCAACGCTCGTGCTGCTGATCAAGGAAATTGGGACTGACGCGCTCTTTGCGCTAAAACGCGTCCTCGCCCGCAGCGGCGATGCGCAAGGAATTCAGCGCGTCGAGACGTTTTACCGCCGCTGCCGTGATAAGGACCTCGCCATGGCCGTCGCGCAAACCGATGCGAAGGGCGACCGCAGCAAGCGTCCCTCCGAGCAGAGCGATCCGGACATGTACGTTCGCGTCGTCGAAAAACGGGCGGACGGCATCGTGGTCAACGGCGCGAAAATTCATACTTCTTGCACTCCGTACGTGGACGAGGTGATCGTGCTGCCGAGCCGGTCCATGGGGCCGGGCGATGAACCGTGGTCGCTCGCCTTTGCGGTTCCCGTGGCTACACCCGGGCTTCGCCTCTACGCGTCCGACTATCTGCACGGCACGGATGATCCCTTCACGCGCCCCATTTCCACGAATCACAAAATGGTGGAAACTCTGACGGTCTTTGAAAATGTGTTCGTCCCTTGGGAGCGCGTGTTTTACGTGGATCGGCCGGACCTGGCCGGCGCGACCGCGCTCACGTTCGTCGAGTTTCATCGATTCACAGCGGTGAGCTATAAGCTGCCACTGCTGGACGCGGTGGTGGGCGCGGGAATCCTGATGGCGAAAGCGAATGGCATCGATCGAGCGGGACATGTGCGCGACAAGCTGACGTGGCTCGGCGGATATGCCGAAACCGTGCGCGGGCTGACAGAACTTGCCGCGCTTCGCTGCAAAGTGGAAAACGGCGTTGCCTGCCCTAACGTCTTCACGACGAACATGGCTAAATGGACCTTCGCGCGCGAGTTTCACCAGGCCATTGAAACCGTGCAGGACCTCGCCGGAGGGTTGCTCGTTACTGGGCCTGGCGGCATGGACTGGAACTCAGCCGAAGTCAGGCCGGTATTGGAAAAATATCTGCCCGGCGCGTGGCCCGCGGAGCGGCGCATGGCGATCATGAACTTAATCAGCGACTTGACGACGCGCGTTTACGGCGGCTATCAAGCAGTTCTTGCGGTGCACGCCGAGGGTTCGATCGAAGCCGAGAAATTGGCGATGTTCCGCGCCTATGACCCATCGCGGTCCATTGCGTTGGCGATGCGGCTCGCGGGACTTGAAGCAATCGCGGCGGCGAAATAATTTTCGAGGAGTGGAATTGTGGGCAGCTTGACCGGAAAAGTGGCAATCGTTACGGGCGCAAGCCGCGGCATTGGCCGCGCCATCGCGGAAGTCTTTGCCCGTGAAGGCGCGCGCGTGGTGATTTGCGGACGCAAGCAGGAAACGCTTGACCAGGCCGCCCGCGAGATCGGGCCATCGGTGAAGCCCATCGCATGCCACGTCGGCCGCGCGGATCAAATTGAAAATTTAATTGCAACCACGACAAAGGAATTCGGGCCGATCGACATTTTGGTGAACAACGCGGCCACGAATATTTCCTTCGGACCGTGCCTGGAAATCGACGAGGCGCAATTCGACAAAATGATCGAGATCAATCTCAAAAGCGCCTTCCGCCTGGTGCAGGCCGTTGCGCCCGGAATGTGCGATCGCGGCAGCGGATCGATCATCAACATCGCATCGATTGCAGGACTTCGCCCGCAGCGCCACAGCCTTCTATACAGCATGACGAAGGCCGCGCTCATCATGATGACGCAATCGTACGCGCTGGAGTTGGGGCCAAAAGGCGTGCGCGTGAATGCCATTGCGCCGGGCTTGATTCAGACGGCGCTTAGCGAGCACTACTGGAAGGAGGAAGCGCAACGAGAAGCCGTGCTGGCAAAGCAGCCGATTCAGCGCCTTGGACAACCGTCGGACGTCGCGGAAATTGCGCTGCTCCTCGCCTCTGAAAAAGGTTCCTACATTACAGGCCACACCCTCGCCGTGGACGGCGGATTCCTGCTTCCCGGCCTTTAGATCTTTCAATTCCTTTAAAAGTTTTGTACGGCAGCGTACACTACGTATTAAGCTATATGTTCTTTCGCTGGAAAATGGTCTAAGAAACAGGGACAGCCCACCGCAATGCACAACCCGTCAAAAAAGACGAAAGCCTCGACCAAGCCGGACTGGGCTTCGATGATTTCCCGGTTGCGCCAGCGGCTCGGTTTGAGCCAGACGGCATTCGGATATGAGGTCCATTCGTCGGCGATGGGTGTATCCCGCTGGGAGCGCGGCGCGCAGGAGCCGCCGTCACACACGTACATCGAGCTTGGAAATCTCGCGGGTGATCCGGATTGCTGGTTTTTTTGGGGACGAGCCGGCTTGCGCAGCGAGGACTTGATGCGAGTCCTGCCGAAACTGCGGAGCCGCTTTCCGCACCCCAATCTGTATGATCTTCAAATTGCCCACGCAGGCGCCAGCGCCAGGAAACCGGAAAAGTCACAACTGGTGGCGATCCCCTTGCTGAAGATCGTCGCGGCCACGAATGGCGAAAAAGGCGACAATATGTCGATCCTTCACGACGCGCCCATCGAAAGTATCATTGCGGCTCCTAAGGAATGGTGCCCGAATCCCACTTCCACGTATAGCCTGCGCGTCCGTGGAGATTCCATGAATCCGCTGATCTACAATGACTACATCCTCATCGTCGATTCGTCGCAAACCAACCGGGCCAAACTGGACGGGAAAGTTGTGATCGCCTGGCACAAGAATGTCGGACTGACGGTCTCTCGTTTCCGGCGCTATGACCACACGGAAGTTCTGCACCCGGAAAATCGAGAGTACGGGTCCATCACCATGGACCGCAAAAATAACTGGAAAATCATAGCGAAAGTTCTCTGGTGGATCGGAAGAGCGCCTTAGTTTGTATTCCTAACGGAAGCTCTTCGGAGGATTGCGCCCGCAGGGAGTTCCGCGCCGGAGAAGCGCGAAGGCAAACAAGCATCGCCGCAGATCACGCAGTCGCTGCTTTAGCTACCCCCACGTACTTTTGAATTTCATCAAGCAAAACATCGAAGTGATCCATTTTTGAAACCACCGCGTGAATGCCAACAGCTTGGGCGCGGTTCTCCGAAACGATTTCCTTGTGCATCGTAAAGAGAATAATCGGGACTCTTGGCAACATGTCGTGCAAGATCGCGCCCGCTTCCAGGCCGCTCATCAAGGGCATGCTGAGGTCGAGGACGATCAAGTCCGGCTCTACTTCCCTGGCGCGGTGGATCGCATCCAGCCCGTCTGTCGCTTCCGCGCAGACGACATGTTCCAGCCTGGTTTCAAGGTAGGTGCGGACCAACTGCCGTACGATCTTGCTGTCATCCACAATAAATATTCGTTTGGGCATGGGGCCCTCCGCAGGTGACAGCCTAAGCTGGAGAGCACCTATGTACGCTAGCGTACTCTTAGTCATGCGCATTGCCAATACGGTGATGCCTGTATCAAGAAGCGATAAATTGGCTTCGAACGAAGAAATTTAAGAAACGAATGGAGCGTGCCGAACTGGCACATCCGGCTTCAGGGAGGGCGGAAATCGTCATGAATCCATACCCGGCTCAGGCGAGCTCAGCTTGAACCCGGCCATTGAGCAGCAAACCCACTTCGTGCACAAGGTGCTGGCCGGCTGTCGCTTTCGAAAGGTAACTGTGCGCTCCCGCGGCGAGGATTTCCTCGACAATCTGCTTGGAATCGTGCACGGAAATTGCCAGAACTTTTGTTTGCGGCCTGTGACGAACGATTTGGCGCAGAACATCGAGCCCGTTCATAATCGGCATGTTGATATCCAGAACCGGGAAGTCGGGCACCTGGGCCAGCGTTTTCTCCAAGGCATCCTTGCAGTCCACTGCTTCCCCGCAGACCTCCAGACACGGGTCGCTCTCGAGCATGGTCCGTATTTCACGGCGCCGTTCTTGTCGCTGTTTGCAGCTGCACCGTAAAATCTATGGATGAAGGGCGCGATCCAGGCTCGGCCTGATAACGGAGTTGGGTAAGGCGTATCACACGGCGTTTCTGGTATATCTGAGTTAAGCAAAGTGTACGGAGGCCGGAAGTGATCCTCAGCAGGCGTATAGGTATTCGATGGGAGGTGTACTGAAAGTCGACTATCGCGGAGCAAATTCTCAATTGCTATCGTTATGCGTAAATCTGTTTCACGGAGATGGGAGGCTATTATGGCCAGATACGGACGAGCCGCAAGCAAGACGGTTAAGAGCGCGATGCGTCGGAGAAAACGTGGAACATTGCGATCAGGTAAAGGAGGAAAGGGGGGAGTCGTTAAAAGCAGGAAGCAGGCGATCGCCATCGGATTGTCAGAAGCACGTAAGAAAGGCGCGAAGGTTCCCAAGAAAGCGTCTCGCTGAAGCTGAACTAGGTGGGATGCCGAACTTTTGTCCTTCGCTAGGGATCTGTGTCAGACCGCAAGTGCGGGGACGCACTTCCATCCGTGCCATGATTACCTAGGAGTATGAAGTCCCACAGGACGTGCCAAAATACCGAATTGCGTCCCGAAACAGCAGGAAGATGAATTTTTTGTAGTCAACCTACTCCAGCTATTCTCATCCCCCCAACAACAAATCTTCTTTGTTCACAGGGACATGCCGTCTATTCCTGCGTGTAAAGAAGTCGATAATCGAGCGGAAAAATCGCGTAGCCGCTTAGGGCGGCTTAAGCAATGCTGAAGATTCCAAAGGAACTTACGGTTGCGTTGCGGTGGAACTCAACGTGCTCAGGCCCATTCCGTTAGTACTAGCGATACTTAGCGCGCAATCAAGGAGGCAAGAGCAAGCAAAGAGAATCGCATCGAGCCAATGGCCTCAACCCCTCAGGATCCATGCCCAGATTGATCCCCTCGAGCCCTTTCGGCGACGCATCGGCACACCCACCGAGCGACGGTAAATTCAAACTGGACCCCAATGACGACTACTAAGAAAAAGATGAATGCCGACACCGTGTGGATGCCCAAACAGGACTGGCATGACCGCTTCAATTCCCTAAAAAATGTCCCCCCGATCTTTCGCATGGTGTGGGAGGCGGCGCCTGGAGTGGTCGCGGCGAGCATAATGATCCGGTTGACGGCTGCCCTTCTCCCGGTCGCGATGCTGATGGTCACGCGCCGGATTATCGACGCCATCTATGTTGTTACCTCGCATCAAGCGAAATTGCCCGGAGGATTCTGGGGTCTGGTCGCGCTTGAATTTGGGTTGGCGTGCCTCGTGATTATCCTGGCGCGGCTCGTCGATTTTTGTGACACGAGTTTGAACGAAAGATATACGCGGCACGTCAATATTCGGATCATGCGGCACGCGGCTACCCTTGACCTTTGCAGTTATGAAGATCCGCAGTTCTATGACAGGTTGGAGCGCGCTCGAGTGCAAGGGGCCGACCGCGTGGGTATGATTCAGGAAAGCGGGGTGTTGATCCAGCAAGCCGTCAGCACGGTATCGCTTGCCGCCGGAATCTGTGTGATCTCCCCTTGGATCCTGGTTGCCCTGATCGTATGCGTCGTGCCGCAATTCCTCGCGGAGACCAAATTCGCGTTCCTTGGATATTCGCTCAGCGTGCAGCAAACCCCCGCCCGCCGCGAACTGGACTATTTGCGGATCCTGGGCACCAGCAAGGAGAGCGCAAAAGAGCTGAAGCTGTTTGGACTCGGTCAGTTTTTTGCGGGCCGCTATCAGTCGATTTCCAATGAAATCCATCATCAGAATGTGGAACTCGCGGGACGCAAATTGATTTTGGGCTCTCTCCTGGCCCTTCTCGGAACGGTTGGATATTACGGAACGTATGCTTACGGGATCTACCTGACCGTCATCGGCACGTTGACTCTTGGTACGTTGACTTTCCTGGCCGGGGCAATTGCCGGCGCCAGCACCAACATTCAGGCCGTCTTTTCGACATTTTCGCACATTGCCGACCACGCCCTTTTCCTTACGGATTTGATCGAGTTCTTTGCGGTTCGGCCCAGAATTTATTCCAAAGCGGGGAGCTTGCCGGGGCCGCGTCCGATCCGCGAGGGATTCGAGTTCAGAAATGTTTCTTTCGGCTATCCCAGAAAATCCAAGCCGGTCCTGGAAAACGTCAATTTCCGCCTGGAGCCCGGCGAGCGGATCGCCCTAGTTGGTGCGAACGGGCATGGGAAGACAACCATCGTCAAGCTGATGACGCGATTGTATGACGTCACTTCCGGGCAGATCCTGCTGGACGGGATTGACCTGCGTGAATACAACATTGAAGATCTCTGGAAGAACATCGGAGTGATCTTTCAGGATTTCGTGCGCTACGACATGACCGTGGCGGATAACATCGCCACGGGGCTGATTGAGGAGCGAGACAACGAATTTCGGATTCGCGCCGCGGCGTTCAAGAGCCTTGCCGAAACGGTCGCTCACAAGCTTCCCCATAATTACGAGCAGATGCTTGGCTGCCGATTTGAAGGCGGAGTTGACCTTTCCGGAGGAGAGTGGCAGAAAATAGCCCTGGCGCGCGCTTATTTGCGCGACGCGCAATTGCTCATTCTGGACGAGCCGACCGCCGCGCTGGATGCGCGGGCCGAGCATGAGGTCTTCCAGCGCTTTGCCGACCTGACCAAAGGCAAAATGTCCGTCTTGATTTCCCACCGCTTCTCCACGGTTCGGATGATGGACCGCATTCTCGTTGTGGAAAATGGGACGATTGCCGAGCAGGGCGCGCACAACCAGCTTCTCCGGAGCGGCGGATGTTATGCGGAAATGTTCGAACTCCAGGCGGCGCACTACCGCTGATTGCCGTAGAATGGAGGCGGGTTAGACTCATAGCAACTGCAGCATCACGCCAGGTCGATCATGCACCTAGTCGGCATCGGAGTTCCAACTCTTGATCGGTATCAAGCGAAAGACAGCCCTCCCTGCTCTGCCATCCATTCTGTTTCTCTTACTTATTTTTCAACCCGGGATCGCCAAGGGGCAGGTTCACGAGGAAAAGATCGAAGTGGATCTTCAGGCGCCCAGCCACCCATTTCCTCATTACTGGGAGAAAATGTTCGGGTCCGGGCGGGCTATCCTTTCGCTGCGCGACAGCTATCGGCGCGACCTCCGCGAAGTGGAGGAGGCCACAGGCTTCGAATATATACGATTTCATGCGATTTTCCATGATGAAGTCGGCCTGTATGACGAGGATTCGGAAGGAAAGCCCGTCTACAATTTTTCTTACGTCGATCAAATTTACGACGGCCTGCTGGCAAACCATGTCCGCCCATTTGTGGAACTGAGCTTCATGCCCGGCAAGCTTGCCGCGGAACCGATTCTCCACTCGTTCTGGTACAAGCCGAATGTTTCGCCGCCAAAAGATTGGAACAAATGGGACGATCTCATCGCCCATTTCGCGCGGCACCTGATCGAACGCTACGGAATTGAAGAGGTTTCCCAGTGGTACTTTGAGGTCTGGAACGAACCCAACCTTGATTTCTGGGGGGGGGTGCCCAAGGACCAGACCTATTTTCAATTGTACGATTCGACCGCGAAGACTTTGAAACAAGTCGACAGCAGGCTGCGGGTTGGAGGTCCTGCAACCGCGCAAGCCGCCTGGGCCGATCGCTTCATTCGCCACGCAGTGGAAAATAATGTCCCTGTCGATTTTGTTTCCAGTCACGTTTACGCCAACGACTTGAGCGAAGACGTATTCGGCACGCACGAAAAGATACCCCGAACGGATTTCGTGTGCCGCGCCGTGCGGAAAGTGCATGACCAGGTGGAAGCTTCACCACGGCCAAGTTTGCCGCTGATCTGGAGCGAATACAATGCGAGCTATAAGAACGAACCTGAGGTGACCGACGCGGATTTCATGGGCCCCTGGCTCGCCGACACGATTCGACAATGCGATGGCCTGGTCTCGATGATGTCCTATTGGGCGTTTTCAGATGTCTTTGAAGAACAGGGCGTCGTAAAAGAGCCCTTCTATGGGGGCTTCGGCTTGATTGCGGAAGATGATCTGCCGAAACCTTCCTTCAACGCATTCAAATTGCTACACCGTCTGGGAAATTCGAGAATTACGGTTGATTCGTCGTCCGCGATTGTGACTCGGCGCGAGGACGGCACGATCGTCATGGCCGTATGGAATTTATTCCCGCCAGAAGCAGCTGGTGAAGACAAACGAGCGATCATCACCATAAAAGGCTTGGGGGAAAATCATCGCGCCACGGTCTATCGACTCGATTCGACGCATGGATCGCTCGTGCGCGTCTACGCAGCCATGGGCAAACCGGCTTACCCAACACCAGCCCAAATCCAGGCGCTTCGCAGCGCGGCGAATCTCCCTCCGCCAGAAAAAGTGAACGTCCAACACGGTCAACTTACGATCGATTTGCCGCCCCAAGGGTTAGCCCTCATCGAATTCCGCTGATTCGCCTTCCGATCGAGCCGTTCCAAAGCCGCGGTGTAGGAAAAGGGGTTTCTATCCTGCAATTCCAGTGCGGGAGAAGACTGAAAACCGGCGCGCATCATGCCGCGTTGCGCTTCCGGATTCTTCATGAACGTTTCCCAAACGAATCCGGAGCGCGCATTTTCCACCATCACCATCGTGATACCGGTATCGATCCCGATGACGTCGTGATCGTACCAGTTCGTCAGTGGGTTGAAGGCATCCACAAATCCGTACTGGCACCAGGCCCCGTTTCCGTATCGGTCCTTCACGGTGTGCAGCACGCGCAATGCAGGGCCTTGCAGGAACGGCAATGAGCCTCCGGCGGCGCAAGGAACAACGGTTCCATCCACCGGACCCGTCAGAGGCGGCCCTCCCCATACAACGTACCCTCGAACGGAATCGGAAGCGGTGATGCCCCAAAGATCGTCGCTGTAATCCGAAAATTCACCCGCCAGATCAATGCAAAACCGGCGGTGAACATCGGTCGCGATGACCGAGTTTCGGAAATAGTCGGTATATTTGTCATGCTTGCCCCGGAAATCAAACCAGGCCTGCGAATATTGATGTACGAATAGAGGCGCGAACGAACCGATATAACGAATGCCGTCATATTCAAATGTCGTGCGTTGCCAGGCATTCCAACTCTCGGCGGGCAGCGGGTGGGACTCCGATCCTAGGCCTAGCAGATACATCATCATCATTTCGCTATAGTTGTCCCAGCGATATTGCAGGAAGCCGCTTTCCGGCCGCCACCCGTGAGGCAGGAGCGAAGTATCTTCCGACAGCCAGCCCCAGTCCACGCGATTGAAAATATCCGAGGCCAGCGTGCTGATTTCGGAGTGCTCGAAATACTCCCGGCAGGTGAGTATCCCGCAGAGCAGAATCGCGGTGTCAATGGAAGAGACTTCCGAATCCCACAGTCTTTCGCCCGTATTGATATTGGCCCAGTGGTAAAAAAATCCGCGATGATTCGGAAGTTTTCTCCAATGAAATCGCAACGTATTCAACACGCGTTCCCTGGCCTCGGCGAGGGAAATGAATCCGCGCTTCTCTCCAATGCAAAGAGCCGTCAGTCCGAAACCCGTCGCGGCGATACTCCCTAAATCGCTCTTGTCGGGAGTTCTGACGTTGCAGCGGTCTCTGACGATACCGGTCTCAGGATTCGCCTGCTCCCAGAAATAGCGGAAATTCGCGGCTTGCAGTTCATTGAGAAAGGCATCGTCTTGATCGGAGAGGGTTTTTGACTTGGGGAGTGTTCCCTCTGGGGAAGAATGTTCCCTTGAAATCTGCAAGGGAGATAGACGGCTCCATCTCGCGAGAGGAGTGAACGCAGCCGTGCCGGCCAGCCCTCTCAACAATTCGCGACGACTTAGATTCCTTCTGCCGAGACGCCCGTCAGCCATCGGACTGATTATAGACTTTCTTTAATTCAAATGAAGCCTCACGATCAGCGAGAAACACGTGGCGATTTCGCCACATTAGGATTAGAAACGAACTAGGGATTGGGGCACCATCCTATGACCATGACGCATCCAACTGACAGGGTGACTTGATGTTCCAGGGGCGGAAGGCTGTTCTTTGGACTATCGTGGCGCTTCTTGGCAGCTTGCTGGCCATTTTTTTGAGCATTGCCATGTTCCGCAATTACCAAAACCGTCCGACCCAATTGAGAGGCGCGGTCATCAAGCAGGATGACGATCCGATCAAGCAATCCCCCATTATGGACGTGGAAATTAGCGAGGCGAACGGCCTTGCGGCAACAAGCACGAAGTCTAATTTTACAGGTTTTTTCGCACTTCCTCTTATTCGCGGGGTCAGCCTGAATCAATCCGTTACGCTCAGGTTTATCCACCCCGATTACGTTCCGCTGGAGCTCACCGAATTGGCGAGCGACAAACTCATTGTCGTTCACCTCGTCCCAATTCGCAGGGATACTGAACAAGAGCCGGTGCCGACCGATCATCCCGCAATTACCGTGGCAAACGTCCGAATCCGATATTCCACGGAAGCCACGTCGCAGGAGAATATCGGCACCGGGGTAAAGACTTTTCAGGTTCAAAACGTGGGCAACATTCCGTGCCAGAACAGCGCGCCCTGTTCACCGGACGGCAAGTGGAAAGCGGCTGTCAATTCCGAATCGCTGGATGCGGGTGAAGGAAGCGTTTTTCGAAATGCCAGGGTTTCCTGTATTGCGGGCCCCTGTCCTTTCACGAAAATTGACTATGACGGCTTCTCTCAGGGAGGGCGCACCATCAAGGTCTCGGTACGCGATTGGTCGGATACGACCACCTTCTTGTTTCAGGCGGAAGTGTTCCGCCCTCAAATCTCCGATCTGGTGCGGATGACGTATCCGATCATTCTTGGCACATCGTTGAATTTTACTTTGCCGCCTGCGGCGGAGGGACCCAGCGTCGAGGCGGAACTGAATGGAGAAAATATTATTTTTCCGCTTGGCCCGATCCCCGTCTTGAGCTGGGCCGATTGCAACGTCAGCGTGGCAAAGGATAAGGCGAGGTATTACCGATGCGAGCTGAATGCCGGATATCGGTTTCGGTAGTCAGAATGACCGCGCGGGTTGCGGCCAGGCGAGGCTGAAATGTTTCACGCCACCAGGAGGTTTCAGATCTTCTGCTCAGTATTGGCTCAAGGAGCTCTGGTGATGTCGACAATTCCGATAACAAATTCCGGCCAAAGCCGGACCACTCCGATGGCTGAGACAGCCACATCCCCGAATTCGCTCTCCAACATTTTGGAGTATATCTCCGCCGGTTGGGATACTTTGACGCGCACGATGAACCGCTGCGAAAGCCTGGAAGACACCAAGACAGGCGGCGAGGCGGTCTTGTATCTTCCAGAGGGGATGGAGATTCCGGCCGCAATTTCGGAACTGCAGAAACATTGCCGCGTACGAGTGGAACATCTTCCAACCAAGATAACGAGGCCGGGAGAAATTGACCCAAACAAGATTGCAACCGAGGGACTCTTATATCTCGCAAACCCGTATGTTGTGCCCGGCGGACAATTTAATGAGATGTACGGTTGGGACAGCTATTTCATTATCCTGGGCTTGCTTCGCGAGCATCGAGCGGAGCTGGCCAGAGGAATGGTCGAGAATTTTTTCTTTGAGATCGATCACTATGGCGGCGTATTGAATGCCAATCGCACCTATTACTTGACTCGCTCGCAGCCTCCTTTTCTGAGTTCCATGATCCTGGCCGTTTATGATGCTGAAAAGGCGGAAGGAAAACCCAATCTTCCGTGGCTCGAAAAGGCATATCGCTATGCCCTGCGTGATTATGAACAGTGGAATCAGAAACCACACTTAGCCGGCAATACCGGCCTCTCCCGTTATTTCGATCACGGAGAAGGTCCGGTTCCGGAAATCATGGGAGATCCCAGCCACTACTATCGTGGCGCGGTATATTTTTTCCTGGCTCATGCCCCTTCCTTCAAATCATTTCTGGTCCATGCTAGCGATAGCCACTCAGCCGGAGCAATTCAGGGGCCACGGTTCCCAGTCTTCGTGTGCGATCCAGAGACGGCTGATGTCGGGGCGTCCGAGTGTGGACCGGCATCCTGGGTAGCGCTGTCCGCGGATTTTTATAAGGGCGACCGAAGCATGCGGGAGTCCGGCTTTGACGTGACGTTTCGCTTCGGCCCCTTCGGCGCCGGGACCCATCATTTTGCCCCGGTCTGTTTGAACAGTTTGCTTTACAAGACGGAAACGGACATGGAGCGGATGAGCATCCTTCTCCGACATCCGGAAGATGCCGAGAATTGGAAAAGTAAAGCAGCCGAAAGACGCAAGCGAATGATTCAATATTTTTGGGATGCGAGCCGGGGACTTTTTTTTGACTACAATGTGGTAACTGGAAAGCGTTCGAAGTACGAATATGCGACGACATTTTATCCTCTTTGGGCAGGCCTGGCCTCAAAAGCGGAGGCCCGGGCCATCGTGCATAATCTCAATTTATTTGAGCAGCCCGGCGGGCTGGCGATGAGCCGGACTGAGAGCCAGGCGCAGTGGGATCTTCCCTACGGCTGGGCTCCGATCCAACTCCTGGCAGTCGAAGGGTTGCGCCGCTACGGATACAATCGCAAGGCGGACCGGATCAGCGGAAACTTTCTTTCGATGGTTTTAGAGAATTTCAAGCGGGATCACACCATTCGTGAAAAATACAACGTGGTTACAAGATCCTCGGAAACCAGCGTCGTCGACGGATACGCGCAAAACGTGACCGGATTTGGCTGGACGAACGCGGTATTTCTCGAGCTATTGCACGAATCACCGGATATGATGTCCCACTTGGGCAAGGATCAGTAATACACTGTGCGGTACGGCGATAAGGAGCAATGTGCCTATCCGGTTGACTCCACAGGCCCCAAGGGATAGTGTCGGGTGCGATGCGCCCGGAGTATCCTCGGTCATTGCACGAGTTTAGAAGGCTCTTTAACGATGAGGCCGCCTGTCGCCAGTACCTTGCGCGGAGCCGATGGCCCGAGGGCTTCCAGTGTCCACGGTGCCAGCAGGGCGAGGCCCTCGAACTACCAACCCGTCTCTTGTGGCGGTGTCGAGCGTGCAGGCACGACACCTCGGTCACGGCGGGGACCGTGCTCCACCGAACCAGAGTCCCGCTGACACAGTGGTTCTGGGCCGCCTACCTGGTCTCGACTCAGACCCCGGGCTTCTCAGCGCTCCAACTCCAGCGGCAGTTGGGACTCCGCCGATACGAGACGGCCTGGGCCATGCTGCAGAAGCTTCGTCGCGCCATGGTGCACCCGGATCGGGAGCCTCTCAAGGACAAGGTCGAGGTGGATGAGACCTACATCGGCGGGCGAGAAGTGGGCCTACGTGGGGGGCGCCACGTCCTTGACAAGGCGATCGTTGTGGGCGCGGTAGAGGTCAGGGGCGAAGCTTCCGGAAGGGTACGCCTCCAAGTGGTTCCCAACGTCTCGGCCCGGTCTCTGACCGGCTTCGTGAGAACGAACGTGGCTGCGGGAGCGATTGTAGTCACTGACGGCTGGGGAGGCTACGACCCCCTCCCGAAGCTGGGGTACCGGCACCGACCGCACACGCAGGGCGACCGTCGAAGGTCGACCCAGATTCTGCCGCGCATCCATCGTGTCTTTGGGAACCTCAAGACCTGGCTTCGTGGCACCCATCACGGCGTCGGCCACGCCCATCTTCAAGCCTACCTGGACGAGTTCGTTTTTCGGTTTAATCGCAGGCGAACACCGATGGCCGCCTTCCAGACGCTTCTCGGACTGGGTAGCCAGCAGCAACCCACCACATACAATCAGTTGTACCGAGTGGAGCTAAACGGATAGGCACGAGGAGCAATATCAGCTTTTAACAATTTACATCACGAACTGAATCGGCTGTCCACCCAGCTCAGACTTTGTCCATCCGAGGTCGAAGCCATGAGAACAGAACCGCATTCGCGCATTGGCCCTACCCCAACGAAATCAGGCAACCAAGCGTTCGTTTATCTCGCTGCTATATTCGCTGCCCTGGGCGGGCTGCTCTTCGGTTACGACACCGGCGTAATTTCCGGCGCCGAGCTTTTTTTCCGGAGTGAATTCGCTCTCTCGACATTCGCGCTGGAGGTCATTGTCAGCGGCGTGCTTGCGGGCGCCGCGGTTGGCGCTCTGATTGGGGGACGCCTGGCCGACCTGTTTGGCAGGCGAAGGCTGCTGATCGCCACGGCGATTATTTTTGCCTTGGGTGCCATCCTCTGCGCGATGGCGACGTCGCCCATGATGCTGGCCGTCGGACGCATTATCGTCGGCTTTGGAATTGGATTGTCTTCCAGCGGCGTGCCGGTTTACATCTCCGAGGTTGCCCCTGCAGATGCCCGTGGCTGGCAGGTTTCTCTTTTTCAGCTTGCAATCACTGTAGGCATTCTCCTTGCCTATCTGGTGGATTATGCGTTTGCGGGAATCCAGGGCTGGCGATGGATGTTCGGTTTGGCCGTAATTCCCGCGGCCATCTTTGGTTCGGGCATGTTCTTCTTGCCGGAGAGCCCGCGGTGGCTCTTGCGGCGCGGGCAGGGCGAAACTGCCCGCGCCATGCTGGCGCGCATTCGCGGGACGGGGGACATCGATGCGGAATTCCGGGAGATCGAACAGTCCGTGACAAAAGCGCCGGAGAGCGGCCGCTTTTCCGATCTGTTTACGCACGCGATTCGGCCCGCGCTCATCGTCGGAATCGGATTGGCAATCTTTCAGCAGATAACGGGGATAAATACCGTCATTTACTACGCTCCGCTCATCATTCAGAGCGCGGGAATTTCGTCCGCTTCCGGCGCGATTCTTGCAACCGCGGGCATCGGCGCGGTGAACGTGCTCATGACGATCTTTTCCATGTGGCTGATCGACCGGAGAGGACGCCGGCCCCTGCTGCTGACGGGGATCGCCGGGATGGCGGTCACGCTTGGCTTGCTGGGGTATGTGTTTCGCGTGTCGCACCAATCGACCGGAATGGCCTGGCTGGCGGTTATCAGCATGATGGCGTATGTCGGTTCGTTTGCAATCAGTCTCGGCCCGATTTTCTGGCTGTTGATCTCTGAAATTTATCCATTAAAAATCCGTAATTCGGCTGAAGGGATTGCGGCAACGTTCAATTGGGGGGCGAACCTCGTTGTCACTCTCACATTCTTGACGCTGGTGGAACAGTTGGGACCGAGCCTGACCTTCTGGTTCTACGGTGTGTGCGCGATTGCCGCCGGAATCTTTTCTTATTATTTCGTACCCGAAACAAAAGGACGCACGCTCGAGGACATCGAAGAATTCTGGCATGCCAAGAGCCGCATTGCAATTGCGCCCAAAGTGCACTAATCGATCCCGCTGGAATCTTATTTTCAATTAAAATTGACTGGGCTTCTTTTCTTGCTTTGCTCCCGCGGGCCTTCGCTTTCCCCGGCGTCATCGGCTTCCCACTGAAACTCATCCGTTGGCGATTCTGCGCTTGGGTAGAGGCGTCCGGCATGCCTCTACTGCTTGGACGATACGAAAAACTGGTCCGATTCGCCCACGGTCTCGATCGCGCGCGTCAATACGTCGAGCGACTCGGACTTGAGGACATATCCCTGGGCGCCCGAGTTCTGTGCAATCTGCGGGAGCATTGAATTGTCGTGTAAGGTGAGAATGAGAATTCGAATCGAGGGAGATTGCTTGTGAATCTGGCGCGTGGCCTCGAGCCCATTTAACCTTGGCATGTCCAAATCCATCAGAACGATATCCGGATGAAGCTCAGTCGTTTTGGTTATAGCTTCGCAGCCATCGGAGGCTTCCCCGCACGCCTCCCAGTTCGGATTGTGTTCCAGAAAGGTACGAAGCAGCTGGCGGAAGCAAGGATGATCATCGACTACCAGAATGCGTTGATGTATTTGCACTTGCCAGCTCCGGATTGTCGAACTACTCCCTAGCCCGGCTTGGCTGGCGGCCTTGCGGCAGAGGGACTAGATGTGATGAAAACACGTGCGCGGATCCAAAGGAATACTGCGCTTCCTTTATTTCGTATGGAAAAAGCTGTGTAGGGAGTCTTCGTTGGAATTTCTAAGAAATGTGCCTCAGCGGTTTCGCAGGACAGTGGGAGGCCAGCAGAAGTTCAAATAAGAATATAGACTGACAGAAAAGAATGCACTCAGCCCAAAATCAATTGGTAGACATCCGGGCTACATCAGGAAACTGTTTTCGAGTCGTGATGGATTTCCTCGATCACTGCGACCAGCTCTTTGCTCATTTCCGTCTTGGAAATTACGCGCCTCACGCCATATTTCAGCGCATCCCTTTCGAGTTCGCGGGAGGGAAAAAGCGTGCAGATCAGGATGAGCGCCGCCGGCAAGGCCTTGAAAATTTCCTGGGCGACCTGCAGCCCATCCATGCCCGGCATCGAGTAATCTAGAATGATTAGGTCAGGGTTGAGGTCGATGACTCTCATGACCGCCTGCCTGCCGTCACTGGCCTCGCCGCAAATTTCACAATCCGAACGGCCGGCGAGCAAAACTTTTAGGCCGGCTCGAGCAAATTCGCTGTCATCAATGATGAATATACGCATTGCGGGTGATGTCTCTCATCAACTGTAAAACGATGCCGGTGCATTTGTATATACACGGATAACTGTAGATTAGCCCCGGTGATTAACAGTCCCGAGAAGTTCGCAAGGAAGGATGGCTCCGGCTAAAGAGCAACTTGCCGGTGAGCCAGCCTGTTAAGGGCGGCTATGCCATTCTGGGAATCGCGCGCCAGCGGTTCGATTGGAACAGTGACTTCCACAAAAGTTCCCGGGTTGGCATTCCCAATACGCAAGTCGCCGCCAAACTCCTTGACCCGTTGTCTCATGCCGCCAATCCCAACGCCAATTCGGTCGGGGCGGCCTTCCGTCACTCCTTCAGAGATTCCCTTGCCGTTGTCGCGCACTGTTCCTACGATCTGACTATCGTCCTTCATCAGGGTTACCCATGCTTCGCGCGCACCGGAATGCCGGAAGACGTTGGTGACAGCCTCCTGCACGATGCGAAAGATTGCAGTCTCCATCTCGGGAGACAGCCGGGGAAAGTTGGGGGGTTGCGTCTCCAGTTGGATATCGATGCCGCTGCGCTTGGTGAATCCTTCCAGGTAAAATTGAAGCGCCGACTGCAACCCGATCTCATCGAGCAATGGGGGGTGCAGGAGATAGGAAATGCTGCGCACCTGCTGAATGGCGTGATCGATGAGGTTGCTGATCTCGACCGCTTCATTTTTCGATTCCGCGGACCGGTTCAGCATGACGATTTTGTCTGTCATCATCTTCGCGGCGCTCAACTCTTGTCCCAGACTGTCATGCAGCTCGCGAGCGATCCTGCGCCGCTCGTCATCCTGGGTCGCGATAAGATTGCTCGAAAGCATGCGAAGCTCGCGGTTTAAAACCTCCAATTGGTGCGTCTTGCGGTGAAGGTCGGCAAAAACACTGACCTTCGCCCGCAGCAGTTCCGGATTGACGGGAACTGAAATGTAATCCACAGCCCCGCGCTCATATCCCTTGAGCCGGTCCAGGTCGGTGAGGTGCACGCCCGAAATGAAGATGATGGCAGTCTTCTGAAAGCGCGGATGTTGGCGAATCATATCCGCCAGTTCAAAACCGTCGATCTCGGGCATGCTGACGTCCATGAGCACAACGGCAACGTCCTCTTTGAGCAGATATTCGAGCGCCTCTCTTCCGGAGTTGGCTTTGATCAGGTTCTCCCCGAGTTCGTTGAGTATGACTTCATAGCTGAACAGCTTGGCAGGCTGATCGTCCACCATGAGAATGTTGACTTTTTCTCGCATCGTCATAGTCCTCTTCTCTTCAGATAAGATTCGCACTAACGCAGATGACCAAAACGTGGCCATCTACTCGCGCGCCAAAACATGGCCTTCACCGGTGCAACCACATTCGCAAGGCCGAAAGGAGTTGCTCCGTATTCACCGGCTTTGCCAGATATTCCGAAGCGCCCGCTTCCAGACACTTCTCGCGATCCCCTTTCATCGCTTTGGCAGTTAACGCGATGATGGGAAGGCGCCGGAAGGAAGGGTTCTGCCGGATCACTTGCATCGTCTCGTACCCGTCCATCTCCGGCATCATGATGTCCATCAGGACAATCGCCAGGTCAGGCGTTGACTCCATAATGGAGATCGCTTCATTTCCCGTGCCCGCGGAAAGTACGGACATCCCGCGCCGTTCGAGGACGCTGCTCAGCGCAAAAATATTCCGCACGTCGTCATCCACCACCAAAACCTTTTTCCCCACCAGCGCATCATCGGACCGGTGCAAACGCTCGAGCATGTTTTGCTTCGCGACGGGAAGATCGGCGACGACGCGATGCAGGAACAGCGCCGTCTCATCCAGCAGCCGCTCCGGAGACTCCACGCCCTTGACCACAACGCTCCGCGCCAGCACATGTAGGCGAGCATCTTCTTCAGGCGATAGCTCTTTTCCTGTGAAAACGACGACCGGTAAATCGCTGAGAGTAGGCATGTCGCGCAGGCGTTCCAACACGTCAAATCCAGACATATCAGGAAGGCGCAGGTCGAGCACAACGCAATCGAAGGATTGCTCTTCGATCGTCGAAAGAGCTTCGGCGCCCGTGGTGACACTGGAAACGTCGATATCGTCGTGACCCAGCAATTCCCGTATGCTCAACTGTTCGGCCGGGTTGTCTTCCACAATCAACAGCCGTTTGCGGCGAGGCATCGAGTAGGCTTTGATGCGGGTCAACACTATTCCCAGTTCCTCGGACGTCGTCGGCTTGGTCACAAAAGAAAATGCGCCGCGGGACAGCCCGTGGTGGCGGTCTTCATCGAGAGTGAGCATCTGAACGGGAATATGCCGGGTGGATGGGTCCTGCTTCAGATGGTTGAGCACAGTCCAGCCCAGCATATCGGGCAGAAAAACATCCAGCGACACAGCGGTCGGGTGGAACTCGCGGGCAAGGGCAAGGGCCTCACTTCCCCGCCCGGCCATCAGGACCTTGAACCCGCTATCGTGCGACAAATCGCGCAGGACGCGGGCATAGTGCGGATCATCTTCGACAATCAGCAACACGGCCTCATCCGGCTGAAGATTTTCACGATCGTCCGGGATGTGCTCGACCAATCGCTCCGAAACAAGGCCGCTGGATGTTTGGCCCGAGGAAGCAGCCGGCAGAGCCTTTTTCTCCGGTACTCCCACGCCCGTGGCCGGACCTACATAGGTCTGAGGCAAGTAGAGCGTGAAGGTGCTCCCTTCCCCGGGCGTGCTGCGAAGTTGAATTTCACCGCCAAGCAGGCTGGCCAGTTCGCGGCTGATGGCGAGTCCTAGACCCGTGCCTCCGTATTTGCGGCTGGTGCCTGCGTCGGCTTGTTGAAATGCCTCGAAGATAATTCTCTGTTTTTCCGCCGGTATGCCGATGCCGGTGTCCGCAACTTCAAAAGCTATGACGGAAGCGGCGCCGTCAAGGACCGGGTGAGATCCGCTCCAACCCTTCTCGGCGACCGAGACAGAGAGGCTGACACTCCCCTGTTCCGTGAATTTAAACGCGTTGGACAGGAGATTCTTGAGCACTTGCTGCAAACGCTTTGAATCGGTGACCAGACTGCGGGTCAGACGCGGATCCGTGTGTACTTCAAAGTCAACTCGCCGGTTTTCCGCCTCGTGGCGGAACGGGCGAGCGACCATGTCGAGCAGGCTGGTGAAGAACACCTCCTCCGCCTCCACGGAAACCGTCCCGGATTCGATCTTCGACAGGTCCAGAATGTCGGTAATCAGGTTCAGCAAGTCAGTTCCAGCGCCATGAATCGTGCGTGAAAACTCGACCTGCTTGTGCGTCAAATTGCCGTCGGGGTTATCGCTGAGTTGCTGGCCCAGAACGAGAATGCTGTTGAGCGGCGTGCGCAATTCATGGGACATGTTGGCCAGGAACTCGGACTTGTATTTGGAAGTGAGCGCCAACTCTTTCGCCTTCTCTTCCAAAGCGCGCCGCGCCTGCTCAATTTCCTGGTTTTTGCGTTCCACTTCCACGTTCTGCTCGGCCAGCTGTTGCGCCTTCTGCGCCAGTTGCTCGTTGGTCTGTTGCAACTCTTTTTGCTGCGTCTGGAGCTCGATGGCCAATTGCTGCGACTGTTGCAACAATCCTTCCGTCTGCATGGTGGCCTCGATGCTGTTGAGCACGATGCCGATGCTGGCCGTCAATTGTTCCAGAAACGCCAGATGGGACGCGGTAAAGGAACTTAACGAGGCCAGCTCGATCACCGCCTTGACGCGATCCTCAAACAGCACGGGAAGCACGATAATGTTTCGCGGCACGGCCTGGAAAAGCCCCGAACGGATCGGCACGGCATATTCCGGCATGTCGGTTATCAACATGCGCCGCTTTTCCGCGGCGCATTGCCCGATGAGCCCCTCGCTCACCGCTACCCGAACGGGATGGCCATCCTTGCCATTGTCTGCAAACGCCGAAAGCATGACCAGTTCTGCCGACTCCTCCGTCTTCATCTGGTAGAGGACGCCTTGCTGCGCGCCAACGAGCGGCGCAAGTTCAGACAAGAGCATGCGACCGACGCTCGTCAGATCGCGCTGCCCCTGCAACATCCCGGTAAACCGCGCGAGGTTGGTCTTCAGCCAATCCTGCTCGGTGTTGCGATCCGTGGTGAGGCGGAGGTTGTCGATCATGGTGTTGATGTTGTCTTTTAATTCGGCCACCTCACCGCTCGCCTCCACTTGAATGGAGCGGGTCAAGTCGCCCTTGGTCACGGCGGTGGCAACCTCGGCAATCGCGCGCACCTGGTTCGTCAGGTTATCCGCCAGCAGGTTCACATTTCCGGTGAGGTCTTTCCAGGTTCCGGCGGCACCGGGCACGTTGGCCTGGCCTCCCAAACGGCCTTCCACGCCCACTTCGCGCGCGACCGTCGTTACCTGGTCGGCGAAGGTTGCCAGCGTGTCGGTCATGTTGTTGATCGTATCGGCGAGCGCCGCGACTTCGCCCTTGGCTTGCACCGTCAGTTTCTTCGTGAGCTCGCCATTGGCAACGGCGGTAACCACTTTCACGATTCCGCGCACCTGCTCGGTCAGGTTGGCGGCCATGACGTTTACGTTGTCGGTGAGGTCTTTCCAGGTTCCGGCCACGCCGGGCACCTTCGCCTGGCCTCCCAGTTTTCCATCGGTACCCACTTCGCGCGCCACGCGCGAGACTTCCGCGGCGAAAGCATTGAGCTGGTCCACCATCGTGTTGATGGTGTCCTTCAGCTCAAGAATTTCGCCCTTCACGTCGACCGTAATCTTGCGCGACAGGTCGCCGCGCGCCACGGCCGTGGTTACCTGGGCGATGTTGCGGACCTGCGCCGTCAGGTTTCGCGCCATGGCGTTCACGGAGTCGGTGAGGTCTTTCCACGTGCCCGCCACTCCCGGCACGTTGGCTTCTCCACCCAGGCGTCCTTCGCTGCCGACTTCGCGCGCCACGCGGGTCACTTCTCCGGCGAATGAACGCAACTGCTCGACCATCGTGTTCAGCGTTTCCTTGAGTTGCAGAATCTCGCCGCGAACGTCCACGGTAATTTTCTTGGACAGGTCGCCGGTGGCGATTGCGGTCGCCACTTCGGCGATATTACGGACCTGCCCGGTAAGGTTGCTGGCCATGAAGTTCACGTTGTCGGTGAGGTCCTTCCACGTGCCCGCTACTCCCGGCACTTGAGCCTGGCCGCCCAGTTTGCCGTCCGTGCCCACCTCGCGCGCCACGCGCGTCACTTCGCCGGCAAACCCGTTGAGCTGATCGACCATCGTGTTGATCGTGTTCTTCAGCTCGAGGATTTCGCCTTTCACGTCCACCGTGATCTTGCGGGACAAGTCGCCGCGGGCCACGGCCGTCGTCACTTCCGCGATGTTGCGCACTTGCGCCGTCAGATTTCCGGCCATCGAGTTCACGGAGTCGGTCAAGTCTTTCCACGTGCCCGCCACGCCGGGCACATTGGCTTGTCCGCCCAACCGGCCCTCGCTACCCACTTCGCGGGCCACGCGAGTCACTTCTCCGGCGAAGGCGTTGAGCTGGTCCACCATCGTGTTGATGGTTTCCTTCAGCAGGAGGATTTCGCCGCTCACGTTCACCGTGATTTTCTTGGACAAATCGCCCGTGGCGATAGCTGTTGAAACTTCGGCGATGTTGCGGACCTGGCCGGTCAGGTTGCTGGCCATTGAGTTGACCGAGTCGGTGAGGTCCTTCCACGTGCCGCCCACGCCGGGCACCAGAGCCTGGCCGCCCAGCTTCCCGTCGGTGCCCACTTCGCGCGCCACGCGCGTCACTTCCGAGGCGAAGGACCGCAACTGGTCCACCATGGTGTTCATGGTGTCTTTCAGCTCGAGGATTTCGCCTTTCACGTCCACCGTGATTTTCCTGGACAAGTCGCCGCGGGCCACGGCCGTCGCCACCTCGGCGATATTGCGGACTTGGCCGGTCAAATTGTTGGCCATGAAGTTCACGTTGTCGGTGAGATCTTTCCACGTGCCGGCGCCGGGGACTTGAGCTTGGCCGCCAAGTTTGCCTTCGGTGCCGACCTCGCGCGCCACGCGAGTTACTTCGCCCGCGAATGCATTGAGCTGGTCCACCATCGTGTTGATCGTGTTCTTCAGCTCGAGGATTTCGCCTTTCACGTCCACCGTGATCTTGCGGGACAAGTCGCCGCGGGCCACGGCCGTCGTCACTTCCGCGATGTTGCGCACTTGCGCCGTAAGATTTCCGGCCATCGAGTTCACGGAGTCGGTCAAGTCTTTCCACGTGCCCGCCACGCCGGGCACATTGGCTTGTCCGCCCAACCGGCCCTCGCTGCCCACCTCGCGGGCCACGCGAGTCACTTCTCCGGCGAACCGGTTGAGCTGGTCCACCATCGTGTTGAGAGTTTCCTTGAGCTGCAGAATTTCTCCGCGCACGTCCACGGTAATTTTGCGGGAGAGGTCGCCACTGGCGATGGCCGTGGCCACCTCAGCAATGTTTCGGACCTGGCCGGTCAAGTTGCTGGCCATGAAGTTGACGTTGTCCGTCAGATCTTTCCAGGTTCCGGCGACGCCGGGCACCTGTGCCTGGCCGCCGAGCTTGCCTTCCGTGCCCACTTCGCGCGCCACGCGCGTGACTTCGCCGGCGAACGCGTTGAGCTGGTCCACCATGGTGTTGATCGTGTCTTTGAGTTCGAGAATTTCGCCCTTCACATCCACCGTGATCTTGCGCGACAAGTCTCCGCGGGCCACGGCCGTCGTCACCTCAGCGATGTTGCGCACCTGCGCCGTGAGGTTTCCGGCCATGGCGTTCACCGAATCGGTCAGGTCCTTCCATGTACCGGCCACGCCGGGCACCACGGCCTGCCCTCCCAGTCTGCCTTCCGTGCCCACCTCGCGCGCCACGCGCGTCACTTCCGAGGCAAAGGACCGTAGCTGGTCCACCATCGTGTTGATGGCCTCTTTAAGCTGCAGAATTTCGCCGCGAACATCGACGGTGATCTTGCGGGATAGGTCGCCGCTTGCAACGGCGGTCGTTACTTCGGCAATGTTGCGCACCTGACCGGTCAAGTTGCTGGCCATCGAATTGACGGAGTCGGTCAGATCTTTCCACGTGCCCGCCACGCCGGGAACCTGCGCCTGCCCGCCGAGCTTGCCGTCGGTCCCCACTTCACGGGCCACGCGCGTGACCTCAGCAGTGAAAACACCGAGCTGCTGAATCATCGTGTTGGCGATATTGGCCGACCGCAGGAACTCCCCTTCCAGCGGACGTCCATCCACGTCCAGGCGCACGATTTGAGTCAAGTTGCCTTGCGCGACGGCCGCAATGGCTCGCGTAACTTCCGCGGTTGGGCGCAACAGGTCCTCGACAAGAGTGTTGATCGAGACCTCCATCTCGCCCCAGGCGCCCTTTGATTCGTGAAATTTGGTGCGTTCCCGCGTTCTTCCTTCCTTGCCCACAACCTGCCCAACGCGCCTCAATTCATGAGCCATTTGCTGGTTTGAGGCCACAATGTCGTTGAACGTGTCCGCGATCTTTCCTTCTACTCCGACCCACGCCCCAGGGAGCCGCACGGAGAAATCGCCGTCCCGCATCGTCTGCAAGGCCATGAGAATCACGCTTAAATTGGAAGACGCGGATCCGTTGCGGGTTTGACTTCGCCCATTGCTTTTTGCGGCCGGCTTAAAATCTTCGGTTGGATTCTCGGTTGCTAGATTGCTTTCGCTTCGTTTCATGCTCTACTCCAAACGGTGAGAATCTAAAATTCGCGTTTCTGATTAATTGCGCGCAATCTAGGGCGCATTTTGGGCCGCAAACTTTTTGTACTTGAGGGCCCAATGCCAGAATTGGAGGGATCCGCGCTTAAATCTTTTGTTGCTATCTGTAATGACCGTCGGCATTTGTTGAACATCCATCTTGGCAGCAGAGCGACTGTGCCGGAAAGACGCCACACTTAAGATTTCGTAAAGAGACTTCAACGGCGGGAACTGACCGCCTAGGGGATACTACTCAGGAGAAGCGCTGAAGTGCATACAGGGAAAACCCTAGAGAGCGAGGGGTCAAAGCTGTAGTGTGATGTATCAATTCAATTGTATCCCTCGGGTCGTTGGTCAAATTTATTTTTGGCGATGCACTCTTGCCACGCTCTCTGATCAGACCGCCATCAATGAGAATAAAAATAAGACGATTTTGAGAACGAATACAAAATACGGTAAGAATAATGGCTGAGCTAGGCCGCGCCGCGCTCCCGATAATCGAAGTCATTTTCGCGATCTTGCTGGCGTGCGGAACGAGAATGCACCGAAATTGCGGATTCGAGCACTCTCTCGAATTCGGCTTTTTGGTAGGGATAACACAGGAACTCGAGGGTTCCCAGGTTCATCGCTGCAAGATAGTCTCGATATTCCTGCGGGCAAGAAGGCGCGGAAACAATAATCGCGGGAATATCCAATCGTTCGCGCCGTAAATGCCGGATCACTTCCCTGTACGTTCCGTCCTGCAGCCAGAACCCGCAAAGACACGCGGCGATTCTTTCTCTTGCGACTATCGTTTTGACATCTTCCACGCTCCCCACCCAAATCGCATTGATGGAAGCCATCTCCAGAAGATCGGCCAGGGCTTCCCGAATTTCCGTGTCAATCGTCGCGATCAACACCGTGGGCCTTCCTGGAGTCCGTTTAATATTTTTCACGGATTTCCTCGTGAAATAGCTTTCGACACGCTCCCTCAGTACGACCGCTAGATTCATGGACCCTCCTCTCTAGAACCTGGGAACTTGAATTTCCACTGAGTCCGACGCAGCCTTGGCTTCCAAGGAAATCGACGCAAGCTCCGCAAGCTGATCATGATGGGATGGGGCTTAAGTGGAAATACCGCCAATGCTTTAGACCCGCTAAGATTTTTCCTGTATGCCTGCATGACTATGGCGAGGGAGGGACCTCCATTATAGCCTTCAATATCGTCGCGCAAAGATTTATTTGCAAGAAAACCAAACAATCTGGAAGATCACCTCCTCGGTAAAATCCAAGCCCGAACTACAGGAAAGCGCTGATTGTTGATCGCCGGCACTTACCGCATTCTGGGCGCCGCCGTGGCGCGCCCGCGAATCAAGGGTTCGCGGATCGCAAGAATCGCTTTCTGCTCGCACGTTCTTGATGACAAGGGGTTCAAATGACCGAATCTGCCGACACCGGGAAAAAGAGTGATTACAGCTGCGAAATCCTGTCCTTCATCGTTCTCGTCATTCTGAGCGCGTTGAGCCACTTCTGGTACATCCTGTTCATTTTCTGCGCAGGAATTATTTTCTGGGGAGCCGTCGTTCTAATGGGACAAATACTGCAGTCCGCGGCGATGACTTTTCCGTCGAATGGGCGTCGCCTGTTGGAAAGAATGCAGAGTCGTACACGCGATTGCTGACCTTTAGTCTGCATAGTGTTTGGACCTTGTCTCTTCGCCCGCAGACCTATCTCATCGGCCGAATTTGCGCAGCTGCAGACCTCATGGAGCGCGCGAGAGTAAGGCGAATCATAGAATTGAAAGCGATTCCGGAAATCAGGTGTTTTAACCATCCAAAATACGCCAGAGCGTGGATTGTTGGTTCCATCGAGGCGAGGGATCATGGACGCGTTCGGAAATCGTCGGAATCGATTTCGAAACCAGGAGGTCACCCATGTTGCGCTGGACGCTTATCTTCCTCGTAGTGGCGTTGGTAGCAGCGGTATTCGGCTTCGGGGGAATCGCCGCGGCTTCAGCCGGGATCGCCAGAATTCTGTTTTTCATCTTTTTGATCCTCTTTGTGGCTTCGCTCCTGGGTGGCCTGATTCGCAGGGCGTGAAGTCAACAGGATGGTAAGGCCCTGACCGGAGCAATCGCGATGAATGCTCTCGTTTGGAGATTTTCACGAATTCAAAAAGACTCTTGAACCAGCTGGACCGGATAGAGGTCGAAACAACTTGGAACTTTGGAGGAACCAAAAATGAAGATTTTATTCCGATTATTGCTGGCGATTCTCGTGGTTTTCGCCGTGACTTCAGCCGCTGACACGAAAGAGAAGGAAAAGCAGGAAGACCGCTTGAGGAATTCTGGGACGGTCATGGGCGAGATTCTGAATGTCCCGGATGACATACCACAAGACCTGCTCGACAAAGCAAAGTGCGTTGTCGTGATTCCTTCCGTTCTCAAGGCGGCTTTCATCGTGGGCGGAAGTTATGGCCGTGGGGCGATGGCCTGCCGCAGCGGCAAAACCATGTCGGGAGGATGGGGAGCTCCTGCCATGATGGTGTTGGAGGGCGGGAGCCTTGGCTTCCAGATCGGCGGGGAGGCCACGGATTTTGTGTTGTTGATCATGAACGACCACGGCGCAAACAGCCTGTTGCATAGCAAGGTGAAACTGGGCGGCGACGTGTCGGCTGCAGCCGGGCCGGTGGGCCGCACAGCGGAAGCAAACACGGACGCCTACATGCGGGCTGAGATCCTAACTTACTCTCGCGCCCGCGGCCTGTTTGCGGGTGTCTCCCTCGAGGGCGCCTCACTGCGGGCTGACGACGAGGGCGATGAAGCACTCTACGGCCGAAAGATCGGCGCACGCGAAATAGTACTCGGTCCTTCGCCGGCAACTCCATCCTCCGCGCAACACTTGGTCGCCTTACTGGAAAAAGCTTCTCCTACCTCAAGAGCCCATAACTGACACCTGCCAAACGGGGGAAGGCAATTGCCTTCCCCCTCCTTCCCTTCCGTTCGTTGGACAGAGGTGCCTTCGGGGCATGGGACAGCCGTCACACAATCTGTTTCCATTTCAAATGTGGATACCGAAGAAGACAAGAATGCCGCGGGCATCTATGCGAACGGCGTGCCGAATGTTTTCTCAGTCACGAACAATTTGGTCGCGACCAGGGGAATAAAGGGCGATATTCCACGAATCGTTCCACTGCGAGCAAAGACGGACCGGTGGCCTGACGAAAGGTAGGAAGAAGTAGACGCGGTCAGCCAAGAATGACGACGATTTGATGCTCCACACCATCATCGGCTAGCGGAATGTTCGCGGGGCCTGGAACCGCGTTGCCGTCAAACTCCACTCGGGCAACCCCGCGGGAAACGCCGCGCGGATTTTCCACTCTGATCTTGTAGGTAGCCGAATGATATCGGAAATGGATGGAATAATGCGGCCATGACCGGGGAACGCAGGGATCGATACTGAGAATGGTTCCCCGCACGCGGAATCCAAGTATCCATTCAATTCCCGCGCGATAGAACCATCCGGCCGAGCCCGTGTACCAGGTCCAGCCCCCGCGACCCGCGTGCGGAGGTTCACCGTACACATCGCCCGACATCACGTAAGGCTCAACTTTGTAACGCTGCACGCCCGCGCGTGAAGCCGAGTGATGAATCGGATTGAGCATGCGGTGCAATTCGCCCGCTTTGTCCCCGTCGCCGAGCGCTGCGAATGCCATTAACGTCCACACCGCGGCATGAGTGTATTGCCCCCCGTTTTCCCGAATGCCGGGGACGTAGCCCTTGATATAACCGGGATCCAAAGTCGTGTGGTCGAACGGCGGCGTCAGGAGCAAGATCAATCCGTCTGGCCGTCGCACCAATTGTTCATTCACCGCTGCCATCGCACGCGCAGACCTTCCCGGTTCCGCCGCGCCGCTGATCATTCCCCACGATTGCGCGATGGAGTCAATCCGGCATTCCGCATTTGCGGCAGAGCCCAACGGAGTTCCATCATCAAAAAAAGCGCGGCGATACCAGCCTCCATCCCACCCCTCACGCTCGAGCGCCGCTTTTAACGCGCTGACTTGCAACCTCCAGGTTTCCGCTCTCTTGAATTCGCCTCGCGCGTCCGCAATTTTTGAAAACTCCCAGAGGATCGTATGCAGAAACCAGCCGAGCCAGACGCTTTCTCCTTTGCCCCCTTGGCCGACGCGATTCATGCCGTCATTCCAGTCTCCTGTACCCATCAGCGGAAGACCGTGGCTGCCCACTCCCAGGCTGCAATCCAGAGCGCGAGCGCAATGTTCAAACAGCGATGCGCTCTCGGCAGATTTGCTCGGTTGGAAATACGATTCGCTATGTCCCTCGGCCAATTCGTCTCCATCCAGAAACGGGACAACTTCGTCCAATACTTTCGCGTCCCCCGTAGCCTCGATGAATTGGATGACTGTATAGGGAAGCCAAAGACGGTCGTCGGAAATTCGCGTGCGCACGCCGCGGCCGGAAGGCGGGTGCCACCAATGCTGGACGTCGCCGGCGGCGAACTGGCGGGAGGCGGCCCTCAGAAGATGTTCGCGCGCGATTTCACGACGAGCGGTATTCAAGGCCATGACGTCCTGGAGCTGGTCGCGAAACCCGAAGGCGCCGCTCAACTGATAAAATCCCGCTCGGGCCCAAACACGGCAGGAGAGCGTCTGATACAGAAGCCAGCGGTTGACGAGCAAATCCATGGCTCGATCGGGCGTCGTAATCTGCACGCCCTCGAGGATTTCATCCCAACGCGTTGTGACCTCGCTCAGAACTTGATCCAAGTCTTTCGTGCGATATTGGCGGAGCAATTCGCGCGCCTGCTCTCTGTTTTCGGTTTGCCCCAGAAAGAAGATCACCTCGGCGGTCCCGCCGGCGCGCAAATCAACCGGTGCCTGCAACGCGGAGCAGGGATCAAGGCCGGCGCCAACTTTTCCAGAGAGCGTGCGCCCGAGTTCCAGGCCATAGGGCCGCTGCGGCGTTCCGTTCCGGCCTAAAAACTCCGTCCGGTCTGCCGTGAACGAAGTTTGCTTTCCCGCCAGGTCCGCAAAGGCGATGCGTCCTCCAAATTCATTGTTCATCGCGCTCCGGGCAAAGAGTGCTCCCGAGTCCTGATCTACTTCGGTGACGATAAAGGGCGCCGACGCGGTCCGTGAACTTCCAAGGACCCATTCCACATAAGCTGTGACCGAGAGGCGCCGCGCGCGGCCCGAATTATTCCGCAGCGACAATCGAAAGATTTTGATCGAATCTCCAGGAGGGACAAATTCCAACAGGTCAAGAGCGATTCCGTGAGATTCATGCTGGAAGCGGCTGTAGCCTTGCCCATGCCGCGCAATATAGACAGCCGCTTCATCCCGGATCGGCAGGGCCGTGGGACACCAGACCTCGCCTGTCGCTTCATCGCGCACGTAAATCACTTCCCCGGACGGATCGGTGAGGTGTTCGTTGGACCATGGCGTTAACTGATTTTCGTGGCTGTTCAGTGACCACGTGAAGCTCGAACCCGACTCCGAGACTAGAAACCCAAAGTTGGGATTGGCGATCACGTTGACCCACGGTTCAGGCGTGCGCAACCCCTCTCCCAGAACCGTCACGTACTCGCGCCCATTTTTGTCAAAGCCTCCCACGCCGTTGAAGAATTCCAAATCCAAGTCCGGCAGCGGCACATCAGGACGGTCCTCAACTCGCGCTCGCCGCCGCGCGGGCAGCTCCAGAGTCTCGCGGCTCTGGGACTGGGATCGTCCAATTTGCTCCGACAGAGTGCCGCGACGGCCAAGAATCAGCACACGAGAAAAATTTTGAAGTTGCGCGCGGGTCTGCGGACTGATTAGATCCGCCCGCACAAGGAAAATCCGTCCCCGCGTATTTCCGGAATCCGGTGAAAGCCGAAGTTGACTTCCGTGGACCAGAGCTTCCAGCGATCCCTGAAAATCCTGGTTGTAGGAAGGCGGTTTTTCGTTGACGATGACCAGGTCCGCCGATAATTGTTTCATGCGCCAATACTCATGCGCCCGCAACAACTGCCGGATCGTCTCAACGTCCTCCTCGTTGTCGATGAGCGCCAAAATAATCGGCAAATCGCCCGAGATTCCCAGGCTCCACAATGTGGACACGTCTACGCTCGCGCGGCTGAGTTGGTCCGAAGGCGGACGCAGCGAAATTTCCGGGTAAATTACAGCGTTGGCCAGCCTCTGGAACAGGTGCGCCTCGTCAGGACCGATGCCCAGGTGATGAAGTTGCACTTGCGCGTGCGTCCAGGCCAGCGTCAAGGTGCGGTCAAATGCTCTTTCGTCCCGGTAGCGATCCGCGAGATCGAGGACTTGCTCCCGGGTCTGAGCTGCAATCGTCGTGAATACAAGATGCGCGGTTTCCCCGGGAGAGACGCGCACGGTGCGCCGCAGGCTGATTGCCGGGTCGAGGACGGAACCTACGGTGTTCGAGAGTTTCCTGCCGTCGACAATCGAGATGGGATTACGAGCATCATGCCCGCGTCCCAGAAATCGCGCGCGATCGGTTTCGTATTCCAGGTCACCGACGGTTTCGCCTTTCACGAAAAGCACGTGAGCAACCCAAACGGATGGTTCGTCCGGCGATCGTTTGCGGCGCGTGGCCAGCAATGCGCCCATGTCGGAAACGAATTCCGTCTCCACGAACAAATTTGCGAATGCGGGATGCGCCACGTCCGCCGCCTGCGAAGTCAGCGAAAGCTCCGCGTACGAAGTGACCTGAACGTCGCGTATGCGCGCTCCTTGATTGGTAATGGAGATGCGGCGCACTTCCGCGTCTTCTTCTGAAGAAACGACCACTTCCAGCTTGGTATTCAACGAACGGTCGCGCCTGACAAATTCGACGTGGTCCTCGTAAAACTCCGCTTCATAAGAATCCGGTTCGGCCCCGGTGGGCTGGTAGCCGGGCGACCAGATATTTCCGGACTGTTCATCACGAATAAAGAAGTACGCGCCCCAACAATCCCGCGTCACGTCTTCTCGCCAACGCGTTATGGCGATGTCACGCCAGCGGCTGTAACCCGATCCTGCCGCAGTCAGCATCACGGTGTAGTTGCCGTTGGAGAGCAATTGCGTGCGCGGGGTCGGATCGTCCGCCGTGGTAAACCGGCGCACGACGGGCGCGATCACGTCGCGAACTTTTGCGGCGGCGGAAACTTCTTCCGCCCGCGGCCGCGCCACGAGCACATCGCGCGGCGTGCGTTCCTGCAAAAGCAGTTCGGTGGCTTGCACGATCGGGTCGGCGTGGAACCGGGCCCGCATGACGCCGTCTTCCAGGACGTTTGCCAATGCCACCAATGACATACCCTGGTGATGTGCCATGAATGCGTGGATGACAGCCACATCTTCGCCCTCGGGAAGCCGCGTCTTCGTATAGTCGAGAGCTTCATAAAAACCGTATCTGCCTTTGCCGCCGGCTTTGGCGATTCGCTTGAAGTTTTCCAAAGCAGCGGAAGGAAAGATCATCGCGGCGAGCGCAGTGGAATACGGGGAAATGACGATATCTTCGCTGAGGCCGCGTTTGAGCCCAAGGCCCGGCACTCCAAAGCCGGAGTATTGGTACGTCAGGGTCAGATCGCGAGCATTGAAAGCGGACTCCGAGACCCCCCACGGCACACCGCGTTCATCGCCATAATCGATTTGGCGGCGCACGATTTGCCTGTAAGTCTGGCTCAGCATGCTGCCCTCCGGCGAACGCATCACCAGGGCGGGCATCAAGTATTCGAACATCGATCCTGACCACGAAATCAGCGCCGAACCGCGGGCAACGGGCGTCATGAACCTGCCCAGTCGAAACCAGTGCGAGGACGGAACATCTCCCTTTGCGATCGCAATGAAACTCGTTAAGCGAGCTTCGGAAGCCAGCAGATCGTAAAAACTTGTGTCCAAGGTGCCGTCTTGAACGCGAAATCCGATGGAAAAAAGCTTTTTCGTGTTGTCGAAGAGAAATTTGAAATCCATCGCAAAGAACATCGCATCGGCCGTTTGCGCCACCTGGATGAGCCTTTGAACCAGGGCCTCGGAATCATCCGCGCAACGGGAGATCGCGTTGGTTAGCGTGCCAATTCGCGCCAGCAAATCGGCGTCTTTTGATGATTCACGAATCAATCGTTCACGAAGACCGGCAAGTTCGCGCAGCGCGGCTCCAAAGTATCTTGATGCATCATCCAGGGCCGGAATCTTCCGAACGATCGCGTAAAGATTCGTCCATTCCGGTGCCTGCTTGCTCAGGGTTTCGACGATCTCGGACTTCTGCTTCGGCTGCAGGCGCGACCACGGATTCACGATCTCCATGTCGCGACCGTGACCTTCCACGCAAGCCCTGACTGCAGCCGCCCAGACGCGCAATTCCGATGTCCGCGAATCGCCTTGTTCCTGCGCCAGTGCCTGCGCGATATCATCGATGGTCTGCGCGCGCTCTTTTAACTCGACGAACAGCGAGGCCCACTCCATGGCATCTACGGGCGATAGATCGAGCGTTGACTCGAGCGCGTCCACCTCATTGCTGAGTTGCTTCCGTGTCACCGCCTGACTGTGCCGCGTTTCCCCAGCGCCGGTCATGGACTCTCGCAAGAACACGATCGTATCTTTCAGCGCGGTCAACATTCGAGCATCGGCCATTGATCTGTGAGCCAACTCGCGGCAACTGTTTCCCAGAACGATCAGATCGCCGGCAAGATTTCCGCTGTCCACGGAGGAAACATATTTCGGTTCGAGCGGGTGCAAATCGAGCGTGTTGTACCAATTGTAGAAATGCCCGCGGAAAAGCTCCATCTGCTTCATGGTCCCCAGAGTCGCTTCCACACGCTCTACGGCGTCCAGCGTGCCTAGCCAGCCGAAATCCCGCGCGGCAACTGTCGAGAGCAAATAGAGACCTATATTCGTTGGCGAGGTTCGATGAGCCACGACGGGCTTGGGATCTTCCTGAAAATTGTCGGGCGGAAGCCAATGGTCCTCGGCGGTGACAAAGCTTTCAAAGAAGTGCCACGTCCGCCGGGAAATAAGACGCAGTTCTCGCGCATCCTTCGATGAGAGAGGCTCCAGTTCCGTGAGGCGCGGGGGCTGGCTGATCCGCAGCGCGAATATCGGCGCGGTAGCCCACAAAACAACAAACGGCAGTGCAACAGGCACGGAATGAGGCAACCTAAAGATGACGATTACAATTGCCGCCAGAGCGAGAAAAACCCCGCCGATCATTTGCCTGAAAATTCCAGATATTTCCTGGTCCGCGGCGTGTTTGGCCTGCGCCGCGGTCACCCATTCCAGCAGGTTCTTTCGCGTTCCGAACATGCGAAACAGCGTCCGCACAATCGCGTCGGCCATCAGCCATGCCTGATAGGCCAAACAAGTGATCGTGAGCCCGATCTGTGACATCGCCAGAAAGAGGTCCGCGAGCACCGCGCGAATGTGACTCCGTCTGGACGTTCCGGCCCTCAGCGGGCGCAGGCCCGCCAGAAAAGGCAGCAGCGGCGGGATCGATATCGTTAAAAGTACAAATCCCGTCCATACCCAGGGCGACAAGCCGGGGATGAGCCAGCCCAGGAGCAGCGTCAGGAACAAGGCGGGAGCGGACAGCGTGCGCCGCAGGTTGTCCAGCATTTTCCAGCGGCTGATCAGAGGGATGGTGAAATGCTCGCTCTTGCCCCTCGATGCGCCGCCCTTCCCGAATAACCAAGGCAGCAGTTGCCAGTCGCCGCGCGCCCATCGATGCTGCCGCGCCGCGGAGACCCCGTAGTGTGAGGGAAACTCTTCGAACAACTCGATGTCCGATGCCAAAGCAGCGCGCGCGAAGATGCCTTCCAGAAGATCGTGGCTCAACAGGGTGTTGTCCTGAACTTTGGAGTTCAATGCCTCCTCAAATGAGTCGATCTCGTAGATCCCTTTCCCCGTATAAGTTCCCTCTCCAAACAGATCCTGGTAGACATCGGAGACCGCGAAGGCGTAAGGGTCCATCCCGCTTGGCCCAGAGAATATTTTTTGAAAGAGAGAGCCATCCCGATTGGCCGGGAGAGTGGGAGTGATCCGTGGCTGGACGATCGAATATCCTTCCACAACGCGTCCCTCACGAGCGCTGAACTTCGGCAGATTGAGGGGATGCGCCATGGTCCCCACCAAACGAGCCACAGCGCCTCGCGGCACGCGCGTGTCTACATCGAGCGTAATGACGTAGCGCACGCCTGGGATTTCTTCCGGATGCCGCCCGCCCGCGGGAATGAACGTTGTGTGGGAACCCCCGCGCAAAAAACTGTTGAGCTCATGCAGCTTGCCGCGCTTGCGTTCCCACCCCATCCACTTGCCTTGAGATTCGTTCCACACTCTTTTTCTGTGAAATAAAAAGAACCTCTCGCCGCCGCCCGGGGCAGGCCCGTGACGCTGATTCAATCTCTCTATCCCGCCGGCTGCCGCAGCGAGTAGCTCGTCGTCACCGGGCAATCTCTCGGATGGAGCGTCTACCCAGTCAGACAGCAACGCAAAACGAAGATCTCCGTCCGGGTTCGCCAGGAAATGGATTTCCAGACGATCCACTTGCTCCTTCACGGCATCCAGGCCTGTTAGCAATGTGGGGACCACAACGATTGTCCGCAAGTTTTCAGGCACGCCTTCTTTCAGGGCCAAACGCGGCAGGGCGCGCGGACCAAGTAGGGATGTCACCGCGCGGTTGATGAGGGCGATGGCCAGATCAGAGGCCGGAATCGCGCCGATCAGGCCAAGGAGGACCAGGTATTTCGTGGCCACACCTTGTTCCCAGGAGTGAGCCAGCGGCAGCGCCAGAATCAATGCGGTCAAAGCCAGAATCGTCCCGAGGTAGCCCGGCACTGCCGTCTTCACGTAGAGGCGGAGAAGTTTTTGTCTCCAATGCGCCCGGTATCCCAGTTCGCGCTCAAATTCCACGCGCCCCTTGGAGATGAGATAGTATCCGGGGTCATCGGCATGATTCAGCCGGTCCGGCGGCTCGCTCGGATGTTTCGCGCGCGCATGTTTGGCGTGCTGCAGCGCGCGCCTGGCAATTTCAATTTCCGAGTAAGCCGTGCCCCGGGAGAGTTGTTCGATGGCGTGGCGATAGTAGTCCCGAGTCGAGAAATCCATTTCAGCGAATAGGCTGCCGTCACGCAGAACCTCATCCACCAGGCTGACGCTCTCGAAGAATTCATGCCAATCAAAGGCAGACATCAGCCGCATGCTCGTGATTACATTGCGCACGGTAACCGTCATTGCCGTTTGATCCTGGTGCTCGGCTCGGACGATTTCATCCGACGTAGTTCCCTGCGCGTCCAGCCGTTTATCGAGCCAGAGCAGGATCGGACCCACCTTCGGATCCAAATCGCGCAAACGCTGAACGAGCTGCACGGCAAACGCTCTTTCAAGGGGCTCTTGCTCAAAACGGCGGAGGACGACGGGAGAAATCGACGGGAGATCATTATTGCCGAGCAGGCCGTCGACGAGGCGGTCGGCCTCTTCGCGCGCGCGCCGGCTGCGCACAATGCTGTCCGCCAGCTTGCGGAGATTCTCAACGAGCACGACGCGGAGGGTGATGGCCAGGGCCCACAGTTCGCCGATGGTGAGGGGTTGTACGCGCTGATAGGAATTCACAAACCGGCGCAAAAGTTCCGGCTCGAATCGGCTGTCCGTATGCGCGACGAACGCCCAGGCAACGCCGAAAACGCGGGGATAGCCTTCCAGGTGGCCCGAGGCTAGTTTCGGCAATCTTCGATAAAATCCCGGCGGCAGATCGTCGCGGATTTCGCGAAGTTGCTCCTCAACGATATAAAAGTTGTCAACCAGCCATTCCGATGCCGGGGTGATGGAGCTTCCCTGCTGAATCGCGCTGGCTGTCGCGCGATAATACTCGAGCAGGACACGGCCATTTTCCAAAACTCGTGGAAGAAGAGGCCGCCCCTCTGTAGCGTCCTCCGAGGTAACCTGGGCGGCTGCAAGATTTTCGGCGTGTTGCTCGAGGCGCTCTGCACTGAACAGCTCGCCGCGAATTGGGCCTTCCGCCTCAGCAAACAATCGCACAGATGGTATGGTTGTAGTCATCCTTATAATTCGTGCGATTTACATCTTACTCTACCTAGAAGGATTGAACTACGTTCGAGACTTCGGAGAATCAGACAAATATCCTGCGCAAATTCGAGAATCAAGCCTGACTCGAAATATCGGCTTCACGCTTTGCGCCTGTTTCGAGTTTTGCCGCCCTTCGGTCAGGTCTTCTTCGCGGATACGGGCCGGGAGACTTGCATCAACAAGCGAACGCTCATGGCCGGCCCATCCACATTTTGGGATGCGTGCTTTTTTGTTCGTACATGGCCCGATCCGCTCTGGCCAGCAAATCCCCCAGCGACGCACCATGTTTCGGATCGAATCTCGCCACACCCGCGCTCAGTGACAAATTGTAGCGAGGCTCCTCCGCGCTCGCTTCCTCAAGATGACTCTCCAGCCGGCGAAGGATTGCGTCCTGATCTTGACAGGATGCTTCCAAAGCCAGCACGGCAAATTCATCACCGCCCAGTCGAGCCAGGATATCCGAGTTGCGAAATGTCCGTTCCAGAGCGTCCGCGGTGCGGACCAGGGCCAGGTCTCCCTCTCTGTGCCCGTATGTGTCGTTGATATTTTTGAGATGATCGACGTCGGCAAAGAAAAGCAGAAGGCCTTGCGCTTTCCGGCGCATCACTTTGAGTTGCTGCGCCGCTAACGTATAAAATGCCCGGCGGTTATACAGGCGCGTCAGGTCATCCATCAGGGCAAGAGACCGGAATTCTCGATCCAGAAGAGAGCGTTTGATGGCGCACATCACCGATCGATGAAGAGCTTTGCTAAGACCCTGAGTATCGGGAGCAATGGATTGGAATTTCTTCGTGATGTCGTCCACTTCCTGCAGAATTGATGCGAGATCCTTGTCCTCGGATAACAGCGCGGACATGAGTCCTTCGCCTGATGATTTCCGTGAATGCATCTTCTGGCGATCGATGGCCAGAACCCTGCCATTGGACCCGGTTAGCCAATCGGATTTTAAGAAGCGACTTTCTTCAATGAAGCCCCGGAATTTCATTCGGGCATCCGACATTCTGTCTTTCCCTCTCGACTGCGTAAAGCCTCGGCTCATGGAGTCGTCTCTACTTTAATTTCATATCAGAGGAAGCTCCCCAGCCCCTAGTATTGCATTCCAATGGATACCACCAACATCCCAGAGGGACTATCAAGGGAACCCTGTAAATTGGCTCCCTTCACCTGGTATTGGAGTAACGTCGTGGACACATTTTTTCCTTCGGAGAATGACAAGTTTCCTTAGTTGGTTGTCGTGTCCAATTTCTCCAGAAGAATCAGAGCTTCCTGTTCCTCAATATCAACGAGCACGTGGCCACCGCGATCGGAGGCCACTTCCCACTGCCTGTTGTTCCCTTCCACGAAAAAGTCAGGCAGAAAGGAAATTGCCGCACGGATTTCGTCACTGGTTGAAAAACGGTCTGGCCCTGCTTTGGCGTCAAAAGGTCCCATTTCCATATAGCCTCCTGACTCACAGTGCATTGGGTTTCGATGGAACGAGACTCCGAAACCCTCTGACATGCTCGCCTATCGAGGCCTGCTTGCAAATCCATTGATCCATTTAGAAACCCCGCGGAATACACGGATGGACCTGAGCGGCTTCATTGCATGAACTGGCAGCAGTTTGAGAACACGGGGCGAGGAACCATTGCGCGTCGGAATATTTCAGAGGGACGAACCTACATCGCGTTTCTATTGCCTGTGGAGGGGACCTCGTTGTCGGATAAATGGGTCTTCACCGTATAAGCCTGGCCTATGGCGGCGCGCTCAAATATGAATTCCACGAACACAAGACAAAAAATGACGGAGACGAATACCGCCAGTACGGCAAGCATGGACATCAACCATGACGAAATAACATGGTAGCCGACAGCAAAAATGCCCAAGGGTGTCATGACCCCGCCGCTTTGTGCCCTGCGGCCGTGTCAACGCGACTCACAGCCTCATAATTCCTTACAGGAGCAATCCGCCTGCCAATAGAGGCGCCCGTTGCTAAGCCCTTAGTGGCTCAATAAATAAGCAATGTTTCGCGGCCGTTTTTGGACCCGCATGAAGCATGTACATTTGTCGATTGGGCTTTCTCTTTTTACGGCGGGTTTTAGTAGCACAGACTTCAGTCTGTGGGGGTCCACTTGATCTTGGCTAGCGCGTTCGGCCCAGAATACTCACTGGAAACCCACAGACTGAAGTCTGTGCTACCGGGCCCAGGGCTTCGCGGACGCCCTATCTGCCTTCCGATCTTAGAGGCGCAGCTCTGGATGTTCCGCCGATTGTTCACCACTTCGTTAATAAGTAAGAAATTCAAACTGACAGGCGCTTTTTTCCTAAGGCTTTTAATACTCGAAGATTCCGCTCCTGCGGTATGGGCTGACTCTGCGCGCTTTTGTAGGCTCTAAACCGAGGGAGGTTCCCATGAGCGGAAGCGCCGAACCGTTCGTTCATATTCTTCTCTTTCAATGCCCGACCTGCAGCAATCCCATGTCTTCAGCGATCGCGACGAATGAACGAAATCCGGAAGAAACCGATGCGCGATCTTTCGACCTCCGCTGCGATTGCGGATGGATAGGGGCTCAAATGGGATTGATGGCCAAGCGGCACTGGGTGGAAGTATGGCCCTGACCAAGGCCGATCCGCGCTCATTTCAGCCTCCATTTTGCAGCTAACCATATGTCCTGGTAATCCGCTTCGCGCTTGCGGCTGATCCCGTCGCCGCTCCGACCGGTTCCATTTGCGGAGGTGTGTCTGTCCAACGAGGCGAAAACCATCCCCTTCAAAACGAGATCGCTTCTTTGGAGTACTAGTCTCCGGTGGTTTAACTTGTCTGATAGTTCCGCCGATGTTAAATTGCCTTCGCTGTGGGTTCATGCGGGGCTGAGAAGCGAGGGATCGCCGTGGCCCGCGAAGACGACATCTTCGAAGTTTATCCCAATGGAGACCTGCTCTGGCGCATGTGTGTCACGGGTCTGGAAAATGCGCGCCTGAAACTGGCGGAGTTGGGAAAGCAGTCCGACAACCGGTTCTTCGCGACGCACACTCCTACGAAAGAAATCGTTGCACAAGTGAATCACGATTGTGCAAAGGACGCACACCCTTGATGAGCTGCGTCAACCTCGTTTCCGCGACATTCCGTCTTGAGCCTTAATCGCTTTCAAATACAGCAAATCCTGTATTTTGATTGCCTCAAGTCTGGGCTAGTCTTGACCTCCCGGTCGTCCCTCTTGGTATTTTGGTGTTACCTTTTTCGGGTAGTTCACAGAAGTGCGGCAGGAAAGGGCCAATGGTTGTGTGCTTTACTCCTGCAGAGGCTGCCTTGCAACGGACCGAGATGAAGAATGCGCGGTTGCTAATCGTAGATGATCACGAGATATTCCGGCGCGGTCTTCGAGCCCTGCTGGAGCCATCCTCGGAATGGCAAATCTGCGGCGAGGCCGTGGACGGTGTGGACGCCGTGGAACAATGCAAATCCCTTAAACCGGATATTGTTGTCCTGGATGTCAGCATGCCTCGTTTAAACGGTCTGGAGGCGGCGCGGCTGATCAGAAAAGAAAGTCCCGAGCCTCAAATTGTAATCATCACCCAGCACGATTCCCCGCAAATTCGTTCCGCTGCTCTTGAGGCCGGAGCGCAGGCATTTGTGACCAAGTCAGCGGTAGGAAGCGAATTGGTCTCTGCCCTGAGAAATCTCATCAACCATCCTTCTGAATGAAGATAGTTAGTGGCGCCGCTAGGTTGCCTGGCTGTCGCCAAGATTCCAAGCAGCAACCAAATAGACGATGACCCCAAAAACCGCCAAGATACTGATCGCCCTTCGCTTGTTTATGGTGCTCTCCATGATGGCCCCCAATCAACCGAGATAACTTCCATCGTTGTCCGATGCAAGAGGCAAACCAAACAGGCATGAATCGATAGCTATGAATTCACAGCACTTAATCGAAGTGGTGGTAGGGCGTCGAAACCTGTCGAGAAAATTCTTCTACCGAATTGGAAGATCTTATCGTGTTCAAGAACGGGCACGATTCAGAGCGCAGGCCAAAAATAATAGCCGCTGGGCGCAGCTCCGCCGCTCACATGAAGTAGGGAAAGAATAATTTCCGGTACTCGCTTACGCCTCGACAATTTGATTGCGAACTGCGTAGCGGACAAGCTGGCTCACCGAGTGGATCTCCAGCTTGCGCATGATATTGGCGCGATGAGTCTCCGAAGTTTTTACGCTGATCCCGAGGATGACCGCCACTTCCTTGCTGCTCTTCCCTTCCGATAACAACTGAACGATCTCCCGTTCACGCGGCGTGAGCCGGTCGCGAATCGATTGAGGGACCTCCGAAACAGTCCCCTTGGTGCGGATGCTTTCCAGCATGATTTCCGTGGCGCAGGAAGTAAAGAATGGCTTATGGACCGCCAAAGCTTCGACGGCGGCGACGAGGCTCCGGTCCGAATCCGACTTGATGATATAGCCTTTCGCTCCTGTCTCGATAATTTCCCGGACGAGCTGGTCGGTGTGATGCATGGACAAAATGAGCATCTCCGTGTTCGGTGAGATTTTTCTAACTTTTCGCGCGGCTTCGATTCCATTCAATTCGGGCATGCTGATGTCCATGATTGCGACATCCGGCCGGAACTCTTCCGCCATCGTCACAGCCTCGCGTCCACTGTGCGCCTCGGCGCATATTTTCCATCCTGGATGCGATTCCAGGAGCATCTTGAGCCCTCGGCGCACCAGGTCGTGGTCATCAGCTATCATGATTCGTAGTGTTCCCATTTTTGTCCTTCGTCTTTCGTTTTCGAATTTGATCGCTGGGTGTAGTGGTGACCTGTTCTCGGCCCTTTCATTCCCTCCGCGTTCGGTTCGCGAAAGTTAAATCTGGATATACATCCCCTAACATCTTGTATCTCAACGGGACCGGTTCCCGATATACAGGATTCTATGTATTTTCAGGACGGTTGACAATGTAGCCCTTGGAGGCTTCCCCGGGGCCTCAATTTCGTCTCAATCGCATCAAAATGCCACGCGAAGGCCGCTGGAATTCAGGGACCTTTCCGCACAGTGTATGCACAGGCGCGCCCAAGGCAGTGCGTCGAGCCGCGCTTTGGGGATCTTGACACCGCATCCGTCACATGTTCCGTATTCACCCTTTTCCATCCGGGCAAGCGCCGATTCGATTTCCTTGAGAGTCCGGCGCTCGCGCTCCAATGTCGCGGCCAGAATGTCCCTTGATACGTTCTCAACCGCCGCTGCTGTCTCGTCGTCGTGCTCGCGATCCATCACCACATCCAATCGATGCCGGTCGATACGCCTTCGCAATTCATCTCTTTGTGATGCCAATTGCTTTTCGAGAGCATTGAACAATTTTCGTGGAATTCGAGTCATCGTGGCCATGTTCTTCCTCACCTCAAATTGATTTGTCGATTGCGGAATATGAATTCAATCGAATGACGCATTTTAGATTCCGAACATTACGGTCTCGACGCTACTCCGCGCATTGCGGATCTTCAATCCATTGGCATATGTAGCCCGCGTCAAAAAGAACTGTAGAAAGAATCCCGTTTCGCGCCGGTTCGGATGGAAAACTCTGGCTTCGATATGTAATTTACCGAACCGAATTCGATTTTTGGATCGCGCTAGATGTTGATGGAGTTTGCAGAATCGAGAAAAGCCGGCTGGGGTCGCTGAGGAAGACGGAAACGAGAAAAGGTCCAAGCAACTCTGTAATCAAAAATGGCGGACAGGCCTGTAAGCCGGATTTTGTACGGCGCGCGGACGTTGCCGTCTCTGCGCCGTGGCGATCATTCCTCTAGGTCCAGGTTCGCACCTGGACTCCAGCAGCCTACCCGAGGGTCCTAACGAGCTGGGCCAGCTCTCCCCTCCTATTTGGCCTTGCACCACGCGGGGTTTGCCGTGCCCCCGGCATTACTGCCGGGGCGGTGGGCTCTTACCCCACCGTTTCACCCTTGCCAAGCGCTATCACCTTCCGCAACCCGCTTGCGCGGGCTGCTTTCAGGCCCTCTGAAGGTTTTCCTTCAGATGGCCACCGAGGCGCATTGCACCGGCGGTTTATTTTCTGTGGCACTGTCCGTGGCCGAAACCTCGCCTCGCTCGCGCGAACCGCACGAAGAGTCAGCCCCCTGGCGTTACCAGGCGCGTTGCCCTTCAGTCTGAGGCGTCTCCCGCCGAAGACTTTAGTCCGGGCACCTCGTGCCATGACTCTCGTCCCAAGCGTAAAACGCGAAGACCACGGTGTCCGGACTTTCCTCCCGGCCGGCCTTCTTGCGAAGGCTGGCCCAGCGATCACCCGGCCTGCCCGCCTTACAAAGTATATCACCTTGCATGGACTAGCTGTTCAGCGAGCGTCACGGAGAAATACACAAGGACAGACACGGCTCGACACACGAAAACATTTTGCGAGTTCTTCACTCGACTCAGTTTTGGCGAATTCTCTTGAGTGATTCGGACCGGAAAACTGGTGAGAAATCGGGGCCCAAAATGCGGCGTTTCGACGCACTCGTTCAGCAGCTTTCGGAAGTGAGAGTGCCGGCCATCAAGGGCCGGCACTCTCAGTTCAATAAATGGAGCCCAACGAACGGAGCGGAGCTAATTTCCCCCGGTTGCGGATGCTGACAGCGGCTTGGCCGTGTACACGGTGATCTCGACGCGGCGGCTCGCTTCACGTGCTTTCTTGCCCTTGCCTTCGTCGATCAGCTTCTGATCCCCGAGCCCGACCATATGGATCCGGTACACGGGAACATCGTGGCTGCCCACCAGGTAGGAAATCACCTGATTGGCGCGCGCACGGCTCAGCTGGTCGTTGAAAGCCTGATCCCCGGTCTGGTCCGTGAATCCCTCGACGGTGATGAAGTAACGAGCCTGGCTGCCGAGCTGCGTGGCCACTTCGTCCAGCTTGGCCTTCTCGTCCTTCGTGAGCGTGTCCTTGGCGATCGCGAAGTGCACGACAGTCTGACCAGCGGGTTTGTAGTCGTCGATATTCGCGACCACGTTGCGCAAGTCGTTCAAGTCCTTCGCATTCTGGTTGGACTTGGCCATCGCGCCTTTCGCCGTGCCGTCGGCAGTCTTGGCGATTTCGTCGGTGGCGGACAGCTTCTTCTCATCTTCATCGACAACTTGATTCGTCTTGTTGATGTCGCTGACCTGCGAGGAATCGCGCGATTGCGAACTCTTGTCGACCTGATCGATCTTCTGATCCACCGGCTGGATGCTCTGCTTGACGTAATTCTTGGTCGCGCAACCGGCGATGAACAGCGTACCTACAGCGAGAGTGATTGTTGCGGACAATATTGCCTTGCTCATTTTGCGGTCTCCCCCACGATTTTCTATCAGTTCTGGGTGCCGTAGCCCAAAGTCCGGACTTCTCCGTTTTCCCCCAAAACTCAATTGAACTATCGCACGCGGCCGTCCAATATTGGAATAAAAAACACTGTATATTTAAGTCTCACGCCCACAAAGAAATAGGAAGATTTGCGGGTTTGGCAGGCTGAATGCCACGGGAGGCTCGACCACGTAATCTTTACACGATGTGTATCCGGAGCGACTCATTCTTTCCGAAGGGTTTAGCGGCTGCTTGCGGCCTTTTTCGAGCGTCCCCTGCCCTTGGAGTTCGCCGGGCCCCCTTGAGAAGGGGCCCGGTCCGGCTCGGTTTTGCGCTTCCCCGCCAGCAGATCATCGAATTCATCTTCGTTCAAGATCGTGACGCCCAGCGATCGCGCCTTGTCATATTTGGATCCAGGGTCGGCTCCCACCACGACGTAATCGGTCAGCTTGCTGACCGAACTGGTCACCTTTCCGCCGTGACGAGCCACCTCCGCGCCGCCCTCATCGCGCGAACGCCGCTCCAGCGCACCCGTAAAAACAAATGTCTTCCCGGCGAAGCGCGTGTCTTCGGGCGCCGCGCGTTTTTCCGTCATCTTCAGGCCTTCGTCTTTGAGGCGCTGAATTAATTTCCGATTCGCCTGCTCGGAGAAAAAATCGGCGATGCTTTGCGCGACCTTGGGGCCGACTTCCGGCACTTCCTCGAGTTCTTCCGCGGTCGCCTCGGCGAGTTTCGGAAGCGAGGCGAAATGTTCGGCGAGCAGCTGACCCGTGCGCTCGCCGACAAAACGCATGCCGAGAGCGTAGATCAGGCGCGCGAGGCTGTTGTTCTTGCTCGCCGCAATTTCATCGAGCAGATTCTGCCCCGATTTTTCCGCCATGCGCTCCAGCCCGGCTACCTCGTCCAATTTCAACTCGTACAAGTCGGAGAAGTCTTTCGCCAGGCCCTTGTCCACGAGCTGGTCGACGATTTTATCGCCCAGGCCGTCGATGTTCATGGCGTGACGCCCCGCGAAGTGGAGCAGCGATTCCTTGCGCTTGGCCGGGCAGCTCGCATTGACGCAGCGGTAGGCCACCTCTTCCGGGTCCTTGTGAATCCGGCTGTGGCATTCGGGGCAACGTTCCGGCACGACGATTTCGCGGCGCGGCTTCCCTTCCTTGACTACCTTCATCACGTGCGGAATCACTTCCCCGGCGCGCTCGACGATCACGGTGTCGCCGATGTGCAACCCCAGCCGCGCGATCTCGTCCATGTTGTGCAGCGTCGAACGGCTGACGATGACGCCGCCAACCTGCACCGGCTCGAGCACCGCCACCGGTGTGAGCGTGCCCGTGCGGCCCACCTGAAAAATGACATCGTTCACGACCGTCGTTTCCTGCCGCGCCGGATATTTGTACGCGACAGCCCAGCGCGGGGCCTTCGACGTGAATCCGAGTTCCTGCTGCAGCCCGATTTCGTTGACCTTGATCACGATGCCATCGATTTCGTACGGCAATTTCTCGCGCCTGCCTTCCCAGGAATCGATGAATTTTCTGACCGCCTCGAGCGAATGGCACACGCGCCAATCGGGGGAAACTTTGAAGTGAAGTTTTTCCAGCGCCTCGAGCGCTTCCGAGTGAAGCCGGGTGGGCATTCGGCCGCCCGCCAGCAAAAAGTACCCGTAGAAATCCAGGCACCGGGACCGCGTGATCTCGGGATCGAGAACGCGCACGGCCCCAGCCGCGGCGTTTCGCGGGTTCGCAAAGCGCTTGCCGCCTTCTTCCTCCTGCTTCTCATTTAAAGCTTCAAAAGCGCGCAGCGGCATGATGATTTCCCCGCGCACTTCAAAATCCAAGGGCATGCGCAGCTTCTTGAGCTCCGCGGCATCCACGCGCAGCGGGATCGAGCGGATGGTGCGCACATTCGCGGTGACTTCTTCGCCGGTTGTGCCATCGCCGCGCGTGACGCCGCGCTGCAGAACTCCGCCCTCGTAAACGAGGGAAATGCTCAACCCGTCGAATTTGTGCTCCGTGACGTAGTCGACTTTTTCACGTCCGGTGAGTTCGCGCACGCGACGGTTGAAATCTTCCAGCTCTTCCGCCGAATACGTGTTGTCGAGGCTCATCATCGCCGGGGAATGCTGGCGGGTCTCGAATCCCTTGCGCGGCGCTCCACCGACGCGCTGCGTCGGCGAATCCGGCGTGGCAAGCTCGGGGTGTTCCGCCTCCAGCCGCTTCAGTTCCTCCATCATCCGGTCGAACTTGACGTCGGAGATTTCCGGCTCGTCCTGCACGTAGTAGAGATATTCGTGCCGGCGCAGATCCTCGCGCAGTTTCTCGATCTGTTTGGCTATCGTCGCGTTCTTCGCCATGCGGCCTCGGAGAATCGAAAGGTACGGGCGTTCAGTATACAATGCGCGCCCGGCCTCGAAACAGGGTGTGCGTTCGGCGCCGGGTCACGGTATCTTAGTTCTCTTTGCGTGAATTCTTTTGAGTGGAACGGAGTGGACCGGGTGTCGACGCAAGTTCGCGATGCAGTGTTGATCGTCAATCCCGCCGCTGGCGGCGGCCGTGCCGTGCGGAAACTAGACGAAGCGCGCCGTATTTTCCGCAACGCCGGAATTGAAACCGAGCTTCAGAACACCGCGGCAGCCGGCGACGCGACCGTGATGGCGCGCCGCGCCGTCGACGCGTCGCGGCAGCTCGTGATCGTATGCGGGGGCGACGGCACGGTAAACGAAGTTGTGAATGGCTTGGCCTGCAGCCAGGTGCCGCTTGCCGTTCTGCCCGCCGGCACCGCGAATGTTCTCGCGAAGGAGCTTAAGATCCCGTGGAACTTGCCGCGCGCCGCCGAACGCATCATCGGAGCACCCTACCGCCGCATCGCCCTCGGCCTCGCCACCCCGGAAAAATCCAGCGGCGAGCCTCGCTATTTCCTGAGCGTTGCCGGGGCCGGAGCCGACGGCGCCCTCGTTTCCGCCGTGCGCCCGGAAATCAAGCTCAAGGCGGGCATTCTGGCCTACTGGCAGGAAGGCCTTCGCCAGTTGACGCGCTACGATTTCCCCATGTTTCACACCACGATGGCGGGCAACGGGGCAGGCATTGACGCCTCCCTCGTTATCGTGGGCCGCACGAAGCATTACGGCGGCCCTTTCAAAATCACGACCGAAGCTGACCTTCTGCAGCCGCAATTCGAACTCGCCTTCGTCACCACGCGCAGCGCCTGGCGCTACATCGCTTACCTGCCGCTCATCTGGGCGGGCAAACTGCGCAGCGCGCGATACGTCCGCTTCTTCAAGACAACCTGCCTTCGGTGCGCCTCGAACAGCGCGTCCCAAGTCCAGATTCAAGTGGATGGAGAGCCCGCAGGCAACCTCCCCGTCGAGTTTCGGATTATCCCCGACGCCCTCACCCTAGCCATGCCCGATCCGTTGTAGTATTCCCCGCGACGATTTAAGTAGCACAGACTTCAGTCTGTGGCATTTTGTGGCGGCAAGAGCCAGCTTCCGCAGGCGAAAGCCTTTGCTACTTGATCGCTCTCTGCAGCCGTTTGCAGATGTACAAACCATGGAACCCGTAACGCACGCTCTAACCTCCATCGCTCTCGGACGCGCCGGACTAAATAAAATCACGCGCGCCGCCACCCCGATGCTCCTCGTCTCCGGCCTGATCGCGGATGTCGACTGGGTCACGCGCCTCGGCGGAGCGGCCACGTTTTTGCGCGGCCATAGAACGATCACGCATTCGCTCATTGGAACCGCGGCGATCATCGCCGCGGTTGCGGCAGCCTCCTGGCTCGCCGGCCGCAAATATCCGAAATTCGCGGTCGGAATTTTCCCCGCACTGGCAATTTGCGCGATTGGCGCGGGGGCGCATTTGCTGCTCGACATGTTGAACGGCTACGGCGTGAAGCTGTTCTGGCCTTTCAGTCCGAAATGGTATGCGTGGGACCTGGTGGACGCAGTGGACTCGTGGATTCTTTTCTTCTTGCTCGTCGGCTTGCTCATCCCCGAACTATTTCGCCTGGTGCTCGAAGAAATTGGATCGAAGCCGAAACGCCACGGCCGCCAGCGAGGAGCGATCGTCGGCTTGATATTCGTCGTACTGGTCATCGCGGGCCGGGCGTTTGCGCACCAGCGCGCGATCGCACTTCTCGATTCGCGCGATTACCGAGGGCAAACGCCTCTCGTGGTCGCGGCCTTTCCCAGGCCGTCGAATCCGCTTCTCTGGTCCGGAGTCGTGGAGACGGACAACGCGCTCTTCAATCTGGAAGTTCCCCTGGGCCCCGGCCGCGAATTCGACCCCGAATTGGCAGACGTGCACTTCAAGCCGGAATCTTCCGCGACGTTAAAGAATGCAGTCGCCAGTTCCACCGCGATCGAGTTCTTGAACTTCGCGCGTTTCCCTCTCGCCAGCGTCCAGCCCGAAGGCCCCGGCTTCCAGGTCCGCCTGCGCGACATGCGTTTCGCCTCCGAACTGGCCGGCCGCCGCGGCCTCATCGCCGTCATTGACCTGAACGCGCAGAGCCTCGTCGTCAGCGAACATCTCGAATTTGATTCCGCGTCGGCGAATTGAGCATTCCTCAATCTCTGAGTGGCACAGGCTTCAGCCTGTGGGGGTTTGTCCTTGCTAGGCCCAAAACCCACAGGCTGAAGCCTGTGCTACTAAAACCCGCAACCAGCATATCGGACCCTCAAGATTCGATAGGCCGATCAAACGCGAGGCGCGAAGCCAGATAGAGCACCAGGACAATGCCCAATACAATTCCCGCCACTTCCAGCTTGTGACTCAGGATGAACGGACCTGCCTGATCCCCGTAACGTACCGCAAGAAAACCTTCGCCAAAAAAGCGAATGCCCCGCGCCGCCAGCAAGCCCAGTACAAACGTGCGGACCGGCATTTCCAGAGCGCCCGCCGCGATCACAAATACTTTGAAGGGAGTCGGAGGCGGCAAGAGCGCCGTCACCAGAATGCTAAGGAAACCGTTCCGCTTGATCCAAGCGTGAACCTGCTCGGCGCGCGGCCCGGCATGCTTTTGAAACATCGCCTCCCCGCCCTTGCGCGCAATGTAGTAGAGCAAGAGGCATCCCGCGACCGAGCCAATTGTCGCCATCGCCGCGTAGTACGGCATCCGCGCCGGATACTGGACGGAAAGATCAATCAACAAAAGATCGTTGATCACCGGAAACGTCAGGACCGACGAATCGAGAAACGCGATCAGGAAAAGTCCGAGCCCTCCCGTGGAGGCGACAATCGCCTGCAGCCAGTGTGGCAGATGAAATTTCGGCGCCTGTAATTCCATAAGTGAAGTTTGAAAGGCTTCGATTGTATCAGAGTCATTACAACGGCACGCCGCGTGAGTGGAACTCAAATTTTGCAGGATTCTTGCTTGACACTGTCGCTAGGCGATTGGATTATGGCGCTTCACAATCATTTCCATTCGATCCATTCTTGAAGACATGAGGTCTACCATGCTGAATCGCAGAGAGTTCCTGGCCGCAACTGGTGTGAGCGCCGTGGGCGCGGCTTTGGCTTCCGTGCCGCGATTTTCTTCGGTGGCCGCGCTTCCGCTGGCCAAGCCCGACGTGACGCTTCGCATCACGCCGGTTAGCGTCGAAATTGCGCCGGGCAATGTGATCAAGACCGTCGGATACAACGGCAAAGTTCCCGGGCCTATCCTGCGCTTTCGCGAAGGAAAACGCGTCACCGTCGACGTGCACAACGACACCGACATGCCGGAACTTGTCCACTGGCACGGACAATTCGTCGCTTCCGACGTGGACGGCTCCATGGAAGAAGGAACGCCGGTCGTCCCCGCGCACGGCAGCCGCCAGTACAGTTTTGTGCCGGGGCCTATCGGTTCGCGCTGGTATCACACACACATGCCGTCCAAGGGAAATCTCGATATGGGCACGTTCAACGGGCAATTCGGATTCTTCTACGTGGAACCAAAGAGCGAGCCGGGAAATTACGATCAGGAAATTTTTCTGGCCGCGCATCAGTGGGGGCCTTCGCTCGCGCATCTGGGACCGCCGAACAACGGCTGGGAAATCGCCTACAAGAGCGGATCGTTCAATGACAAAGCCCTCGGCCACGGCGATCCCATCCGCGTGAAGCAAGGCCAGCGCGTCCTCTTCCGCCTGCTCAATTCCAGCGCGACCGACGACATCTCGTTCGCCCTTCCGGGGCACAAATTCAAAGTGATCGCCATGGACGGCAACCCAGTTCCAACGCAAGCCTCCGTGGACGTGCTGACCACGGGTGTTGCAGAGCGCGTCGACGCCGTCGTGGAGATGAATCAGCCGGGCGTTTGGATCCTCGGCTCGATCGACGACGAAGAGCGAATGAACGGGCTGGGCATCGTCATCGAATACGCGGGCCAGACAGGCGAGCCAGCCTGGGTAAAAGTCCCCAAAACACCCTGGGACTACACGCCCTTCGGCACGCAGGACCCGCACCCCGCACCGGATGGAACCTTCGACCTCGTGTTCAAGAAAATTCCCGGCAACCGCGTCGATTACAATCGATGGACGATCAATGACAAACAATGGCCGGACACGGACCCGCTCATGGTTCAGAAGGGCAAGCGCTACCGCATGGTCTTCCACAATCAGACCGGCGACACGCACCCGCTTCACCTGCATCGCCACGATTTCGAGATCGTCAAAATCGGCGGGAAAACCACGGCCGGCATCAAGAAGGACATCGTCAACATTCCGCGCTTCAGCGACGCGGAGGTCGATTTCGTGGCAGACCATCCCGGTCCATCCCTCTTCCATTGCCACATGCAATTGCACATGGATTTCGGATTCATGGCGCTGGTGAAGTACACGTAGTCGTTCCGATGCGATGGGAATTCATGCCGGCGTCGGTGCTTAGTAGCGCCGGCGTCTCGCCGGCAATTCATTTGATTCCACGCAACGCTAGGCTGCCGGCGGGACGCTGGCGCTACGAAAGGCCGCCCGCTTGAATGAGTCCGCCATCCGTCGTATGCTGCCTTGACCGAGTGATCTCAAAGGAGAATACCCGAATGAAACGATTGATCTGCCTTGTATCAATTTGTCTGGTGGCGCCCATGATCGCCCGCGCGCAAGGCGCGGCGGCAAATCCTCTTACCGCCAGCGTTCGCGCCGTTTTCGACGATTATGCAAAGAACCTGGTGGCGACCGCCGAAATCATGCCCGCGGAAAAGTACAGCTTCAGGCCCACTCCCGAAAATATGACCTTCGGTAAAACGATCGGCCACATTGGCGATGTCAATAACGCCGTCTGCTCGAAACTTTTTACCCCGCCGGCAACGCCGTTCGCGAAAAGCTCCGAGACCGATTCCAAGGAAAAATTGGTCGCCGGGCTCAAAGCGTCCATGGACTATTGCGGTGAGCAATTTTCAAAAATGACGGACGCCAATCTATCCGAAATGGTGCCGTTTTTCGGCGGAAAGCAGATCACCCGCCTGGGAGCGGCCCTGGCGGTCATCACGGATTTCGCGGATCATTATGCCGGGCTCTCGATGCACCTGCGCATGAACGGCTTGCTTCCGCCCACCGCGCAAAAAAAGATGTAAGCAACGAAGAAAGCTTTCAAGCTGTTTGATTTTCAATTATTCAAAGAAGAATGCTGGCTGAAGCTCGCACCAATGGAAGGCGCATGGCACGAGTCCGCGGTCAGGTTCGGGCCGGTTTCGGCTCAAACTCCATCGCTTCACTCAATTTTTGCAGCAGGACATTGCGAGTGAATGGCTTCGCGATAATGATCCCATTCAAACTGGCGGTTTCGCGGGTCGTAAATCCCGTGTATCCGGACATGTAGGCAACTCGTATTCCCGGATGCAATTCTTCTACTTTTTCCGCCACAGCCCGCCCATTCATTCCAGGCATCACCATATCCGTAAGGAGCAGATGGATGGGACCCGTAGCTTCCCTGGCGATCTCGATCGCCTCCATTCCGTTGCAGGCCTCGATGACCGTGTACCCGCCCTGTTCGAGAATGCTGCGCGTTAAAGTGCGCAGGGACTCCTCATCTTCCACCAATAAAACCGTTCCCTCTCCGCGTCCCGAAGCGGTGCTGGCGGCGACCGGGGCTTTCTTGGGGGCTTCCGCGCAGGCCACGGGAAGATAAATTTCGAAGGTGGATCCAACCCCGGGCTCGCTTTCCACCCAAACGTACCCGCCGATCTGTTTCACGAATCCGTAGACGGTTGCCAAACCCAGACCCGTGCCCCGCCCTCGCTCCTTAGTAGTGAAAAAAGGTTCGAAAATATGAGCCTGCGTTTGTTTGTCCATGCCCAACCCGGTGTCACTCACCGAGAGCAATACATAGTCGCCAGGTGTCATGGACGGATGCTTTGCAGCGACTTCGGAATCAAAACGAACGCGGCCCGTCTTAACGGCTAGTTTTCCGCCCCCGGGCATGGCGTCGCGCGCGTTGACGGCCAGATTCAGGAGAACTTGCTCGATCTGTCCTTGATCTGCCTTCACCGCGCCGAGTCCCGGGTCGAGCGAAGCTTGCAGTTCGATGTCTTCGCCGAGAAGGCGCGGCAGCATCTTGACCATGTCCTCAACAATTAAGTTCAAGTCCAGTATCCTAGTTTCCAGAACCTGCTGCCGGCTGAAAGCAAGAAGTTGCCGGGTGAGGGCGGAGGCCCGCTCGGCTGCCTTCCGGATTTGTTCCACGGAGTTGTGCACCTCGCCCACCGGGTCAATTTGCTCCGACACCAGTTCGGCGTAGCCGGAAATGACGCCGAGCAGATTGTTGAAATCATGCGCGATTCCTCCGGCCAGGCGGCCGATGGCTTCCATCTTTTGCCCCTGCCGGAGTTGCAGCTCCATTTCGCGCCGTTCGGTTACGTCTTCCACGAATGTTTCCAGAAATTCCAGGAACCCCTCTGAGTCCATTACGACATGCGTATCGCAGCGCACGGCAAACATCGACCCGTCCTTGCGTCTCCATTCCAGCTCCACTCCATGGACCGAATCCTGCTTGCCCGTCCACGCGGTCGCCTCCGCGCGTTCCTCTGGGCGGCGATACACATCCCTGGCCATGTTCAGGGCCAGCGTTTCCTGTTCGGAAGCGTACCCGAGCATTCGCACCATGGCTGGATTGGCTTGCACAATCCTTCCATCCGGCTTCGTTCGCAGGATCCCATAGGGCGCGTTGTGGACCAACGAGCGGAATCCAGCTTCCGACCTTCGGAGGGCGTCTTCAATCATCTTGCGTTCACTGATGTCCCGAAAAATGGCCGAATCGCCAATAACTTTGCCCTGCACGTCTCGAAGAGGCGAGACAGTCAGTGCAACGTGGATCTGCCTGCCATCTTTTCTCACGCGCACGGTTTCATGGCGGTCGACTTGCTCTCCAGCGATCAATCGCTGCAAACTTCGGTTCGGTTCGCCGAGCCGGTCGGGAGGGACAATCCGCGAAATTGGCTGGCCGATCATTTCGCCTCGGAGATATCCCAACATGCGCTCCGCGCCGGGATTCCAATCCGTAACGATCCCATTCAATGTGATGGCGATGATGGCATCGTCGGACGATTCCACGATGGCCGCCAGCCGCCGGAGATCCACTTCCTGCGCTCCCCGTACGTTCACTTCCTCCCTGAGCACGTCCACCGTGCGAGCCAATTCTTCAGTCCGTTCCGCGACTTTCTTCTCCAGGCCTTCGTTGAGATTCCGGATGGCGATTTGAGTTTTTTCCCGGTCCCGCATTTCGCGGCTTAACCTGCGAGTTACGAACACCGCGATGCAGACGGCCAATCCAATCGCCAGCAAGATCAGCGTCGCCGACAACTGCCAGGCCGCAGCGTAACCCTCCCGGCTCTGCATCCTGGCCTGATTCACCTGGTCTTCCTGATATTCCATGTAGGGGCCCCACGAGTCGCGATACTTGTTCATCAGGGGGAGCGTTTCGTTGACCATCATTTTGTTTGCTTCCATCGCCTTGCCCTGATCGGCCAGCAAACTCAATGATTTCTGAAGACTCTCGTTGGCGGGAACGCCCGCGGCACTTATCTTATTGAGTAGCTCTCTTTCCTCGGCAGTGGCCGGTTCCGCTTCGATCTTCTTCCAGGCAGCGGAACCCTTCACCATGTTTTCCTTCAACTGCGCCACCAGCGCGGCCGTTTCCTCCTCAGTTCCGGGCTTCATCAGGAAAACACGAATCGCGATCCGGTAGTTGGAATTGAAATAGGAAGCCGCTTGGCGAGTGCTATAGAGCTTTTCCCAACGCTCATTAAAAAGGCGGTTCGCGGCGGCGTTGATCTGCCCCATGCGGCTCAAGCCCAGCCATCCGACGCCAATCAGGAGGACGATAAGACATCCAAAGGCGATTTCCAGCTTGAGTCCCGCGGAATCCCTGCGCACTGCACGTGCCTCCTGCCGGCGCGCTCCCGGCAACGCTCCCAACGGTGGCGAGCAGCTTTCTGACCTGCCAAACCGGCACTCTCCTCACGAATCAAGGGGGTACCATCTGAGAAGTTTCTTAATTGTGTCCCAAATTTGCACTGGGCAATACGGCTTAGAAAGACCCCGCGCCGGAAGAGTTACCCCGACGTTACTAATCCGAGGCAGAAATTTTCGGCATTTCCGCCACCAGAGACCAGGTTCCCCACCTCAATGATTTCCGGTCCGAGTTTGCATTCTCAGCAACACCCCGTGAAACGGTTTGACCCCCCCTACCCCTGCATGTTATAAAAGTGAGCTTTGTGCCGCCCCGGTAAGCGGTTATGGGTGTAGTCCGAAATTGGAATTGTCACTTTGCAGTTGAATGACCGGGACAAAGTGAGGCACTTCCGCCCCTTCTTGAAGTGGCAACCTGTACCAAATCCGGTCAGCCATCCCATACGCGCCCTGAAGAATGAAGACAGGGCGAAATGGTGTGCCGGGAACAGACGGCAAGATAGCGCTTTTGCCCGAACGTAAGTTTTCGACGGAGGATCACTGATGTGTACCTGGCTCGCGGGCCTAGGCTCGCTTAGAAGCCGATTCGCAAAAGTAGGCGCGCTAGGCGCCCTGCTGACCTTGCTGAGCGCTGCATCCGCCTCGGCCCAGGAAAATCCCGCAGGCGAGGCGAGCCTGAAACTGCCCGACCTTTCGCAGGTCACTTTTCTTGGCATGGACGGGCACAAACTGCTGACCATCGGGATTTTGTTTTGCATTTTCGGATTGATCTTCGGCCTCACCATCTATAACCGTCTGAAGAACTTGCCGGTGCACCGCGCCATGCGCGAAGTGTCCGAGCTGATTTACGAGACCTGCAAGACGTATCTCTTCACGCAGGGCAAATTCCTGCTTTTCCTGTGGGTCTTCATTGCCGTCGTGATCGTGCTGTATTTCGGCGTTCTCTCGCCCGTGCCGGATAAGCCCATCGGCGTTACACTTCCCATCATTCTGTTGTTCAGCCTTCTGGGAATGGGCGGAAGTTACGGAGTGGCGTGGTTCGGCATTCGCGTAAATACTTTCGCGAATTCGCGGACGGCGTTTGCCGGTCTGCGCGGCAAGCCGTTCCCTATCTATCAGATTCCGCTGCAAGCGGGCATGAGCATCGGGATGATGCTCATCAGCGTGGAATTGCTGATGATGCTCTTCATCCTGCTTTTCGTTCCCGGCGATTACGCGGGGCCGTGCTTTATCGGCTTCGCCATCGGTGAATCGCTGGGCGCCGCGGCGCTCCGCATTGCCGGAGGCATTTTCACCAAGATCGCCGACATCGGCTCGGATCTGATGAAGATCGTTTTCAAAATCAAGGAAGACGACGCGCGCAATCCCGGCGTGATCGCCGATTGCACGGGCGACAATGCGGGCGACTCGGTCGGACCGAGCGCCGACGGTTTCGAGACCTACGGCGTCACAGGCGTGGCGCTCATCACCTTCATCCTGCTGGGCGTGAAGGATCCGGTCGTGCAGGTCCAGTTGCTGGTCTGGATTTTCGTGATGCGCATCGCCATGCTGGTCGCAAGCGCCGCGGCTTACTTCATCAATGCCGCCTACGCAAAAGCTCGATACGGCAATGCCGACAAAATGAATTTCGAGGCTCCCCTCACCACTCTGGTCTGGCTTACTTCCTTTATTTCCATCGCGCTGACCTACGCGATTTCCGCCGTCATCATTCCCGCGCTCGGGAACGATTCGACGCAGTGGTGGAAGCTGGCTTCGATCATTTCCTGCGGCACGCTCGCGGGCGCGGTGATTCCGGAACTCGTGAAAGCGTTTACCTCCACCGATTCGCGCCACGTCAAGGAAGTGGTGACCTCGGCGGAAGAGGGCGGCGCGTCTCTCGGCATTTTGTCGGGCTTCGTGGCCGGAAATTTCTCCGCGTATTATCTGGGCATCGCCATGGTTTTCCTGATGTCCATCGCCTACCTGTTTGCCCGCTTGGGCTTAAGCGGGCTGATGATCGCCGCGCCCGTGTTTGCCTTCGGCCTTGTCGCGTTCGGCTTTTTGGGGATGGGGCCCGTAACGATCGCCGTGGATTCTTACGGCCCGGTGACGGACAACGCGCAATCGATTTACGAATTGTCGCTGATCGAGCAGGTTCCAAACGTCAAAGAAGAATTGAAGAAGGATTTCAACATCAACGTCAATTTCGAGCGCGCCAAGGATCTGCTCGAAGAGAACGACGGCGCCGGCAACACCTTCAAGGCTACCGCGAAACCCGTATTGATCGGCACGGCGGTGGTGGGCGCAACAACCATGATTTTCTCGATCATCATGGCGCTGACCAACGGCCTCACGACAAATGTCGAAAAGCTTTCCCTCCTGCACGCGCCCTTCGTTCTCGGCCTGATCACCGGCGGCGCCATGATCTACTGGTTCACCGGCGCTGCGACGCAGGCCGTGACCACGGGCGCGTACCGGGCCGTCGAGTTCATCAAGGCCAACATCAAGCTCGAAGGCGTGGAAAAAGCTTCCGTCGAGGACAGCAAAAAGGTCGTCGAAATCTGCACGAAATACGCGCAGAAGGGCATGCTGAACATCTTCATCGCCGTGTTTTTCGCCACCCTGGCTTTTTCCTTCCTCGAGCCTTTCTTTTTCATCGGCTACCTGATGTCCATCGCCATCTCCGGCCTCTATCAAGCCATCTTCATGGCCAACGCCGGCGGCGCATGGGACAACGCCAAGAAAATCGTGGAAGTGGAAATGAAACAAAAAGGAACGCCGCTGCATGACGCCACCGTCATCGGCGATACGGTCGGCGATCCGTTCAAGGACACTTCTTCGGTCGCTCTCAATCCCGTCATCAAGTTCACAACGCTCTTCGGCCTGCTCGCCGTGGAACTTGCCGTGAAGCTGACGGCGACCTCCGGCGGCACATTGACGCGCGCGCTCGCCGCCGCTTTCTTCGCCGTTTCCTTCGTCTTCGTTTACCGATCGTTCTACGGGATGCGCATCCGCCAATCGAATTAATAAAAAAGTTCGCCTCCGCAAGGCTGGAAAAAACGGGGTGCCCGGATGACGGGCGCCCCGTTTTGTTTTTGGGTATCCGGGCGAGCGGCCCACCCTTTCGCGTTTTTTCTGTTCCCAAACGCGCACAATATCATTCGAGAGAAAAAACCAAACCCTCCGCCCCTTCGAAAACCGAAGCTGTGAAGAAACCTTCCAAAATAATTCCAATCTGGTCTTGAAAAGGAAATGAAGCTGAGTATGCTCGGCGCATGAGCGAAGAAAATGTGACCAGCAAGCAGGCGTTGATTCGTCGAGTGAACCGCGAACAGATGAGCTGGCGAGCTGTAGATGTCGAGAGGCTCGTCGAGCAAGATCATCTGGCGAGAGCCATTTGGGCGCTTGTGGGACGGCTGAACCTGAGTGCCTTTTATCAGGCCATCGAGAGCAGTGTAGAAGAAGGCGGACGTCCGGCGTTCGATCCGCAACTGCTAATTAGCTTATGGGTGTACGCCTACACCCAGGGGATTGGATCGGCGCGGGAAGTGGCGCGACGGTGCGAGTTTGATCCGGCTTTCCAGTGGTTGACGGGACTCGACGAAGTGAACTACCACACGCTGGCGGATTTCCGGGTGGAGAAGCAAAAAGAGCTGGACGAACTGTTCACCCAGGTATTAGCAGCCCTGAGCAAGGAGGGACTGATCACGCTGGACCAGGTGATGCAGGATGGCACGAAGATTCGCGCAGCGGCGAGTCCGCGAAGTTATCAGTGGGAGAGCAGCATTCGGGAACATTGGGATCGTGCGTGGCGGCGTGTGGAGGAAATGGGTGATCCGAGGAACGATGAAGGCAACCCGAAAGTGAAGCAAGCGCGCGCCAGGGCGCAACGGGAACGGCAAGAGCGCTTGGGAAAGGCCCTGGAGGAGCTGGAAAAGTTGCGGGAAAAGAAGCCGGGAAAGGTGCGTGTTAGCGTCACCGAGCCGGAAGCGCGAAGGATGAAACTGCCCGACGGCGGATTGGCGCTTGGCTACAACGCGCAGATTTCCGCGGATGCGGCACACGGGTTGATCGTGGGCGTAACGGTGACACAACAAGCCAATGACACAGGCCAGTTGCTTCCGGCAGTGGACCGCATCGAAGAACGGTTACACAGAAGGCCGGAGCAAATGGTGGCCGACGCGGGATACACCACGCGCGCGGCCATCGAAGAGATGGCCGAACGAAAGATGGATTTTCTCGGGAGCATGCCGCGAGAAGACGCGTCCACGGGGAGGACCGCTCCCCACCGACTGCCCCCGAGCGCTTTCGTTTTTCAGCCCGAGACGAATCGGTATGTTTGCCCGGAGGGCCATCTGCTGCGGCCCCAGGGGAAATATCATGGCAAGCAGAAGCGGGGACTGGTGGCTTATCGTTACGAGGCCAAAAGCAGCGACTGCCAACCTTGCCTCCGCAAACCAGAATGCTGCCCGGGAAATCAGAGCCACGGCCGCGGACTGGTGAGACAGGTAGAAAACGCAGCGGTGCGGGCATTTCGGGAAAAGATGGCCAGCGCGGAAGCACAGAGACAATATCGCCGCCGCGGAAGAGTGGTGGAGTTTTGCCACGCGTGGATCAAGAGCAAGCTAGGACTACGGCAGTTCCACGTTCGCGGCTTAGTGAAAGTCCAAACCGAACTGCTCTGGGCATGCCTCACCTACAACTTGCAACAGTGGATTCGTCTAGGCAAGTTGCGAGCGTCTCCTGCTGCAAATTGAAGGAAGTCAGCAACCCAACCGCCTGACCTCCTGATTCCGCAAAGCGGCGGTCCAGCCGAACAAGAAAATCCCGAACGGATCCCTGACACCCATGACGCCTAGTTTTCTCACAGCTTCAAACCGCGAAGGAGCGGCCACCCGGAAGATCAATACCGCCTAAAAAGGTAAGCCACCCGCCATGACTATTAACAAAAGGTTGTTATTATCGTACAATTAGTGCACAGAATAGTCTAAGAGCCCTCGGCTACGCGGATTTCAACTCTGGGGAAACTTGTGACCAGCTCATCTCTCTTTCGGTCTCATATGCTTATGGTGACGCTGTGCCTTTCCTCAGTTGAAGCAAGAGCCCAAAACACGATCCATGTGCCAGCCGATCAGACCACAATCCAATCCGCCATTAACGCTGCCGCTGACGGCGATACAATTCTGGTCGCGCCGGGAACTTATAAAGAAAACATCAGCTTTATGGGCAAAGCCATTACTGTCACAAGCGCTGGCGGAGCCTCGCAAACGACCATCGACGGCGGACAAAATGGAGTCGTTGTAAGTTTCACCAATCACGAAACGAGGCAATCAGTCCTTAATGGATTCACCATCACGGATGATGCGCCCCCGTTGCCAACTCAAACGACCGTTGTTACGGATGGCATCCTCGTAACTGGGGCAAGCCCCGCAATCACGAATAACATCATTACAGGCGACCGTGGTTTTGGAATCGAAGTGGATCTAGGGGCGCCACTAATTCAGGGCAACACCATCTCTTATACCGCTACGGCAGGTGACCCTCGGTTTGACTTCGGCTGTGATTACCTCGACGGTTCCGCCATTTTCATTTCCGGGATGGCCGCCACCCCCACAGAAATTGTGGGTAATCTCATCGAACATAATAAGGCTCAGTGTTTCGGCGGCGCCATCCGAATCGACTACGCAACGGGGCCAATCGTAAAAAACAATATCATCAGGAACAACGTTTCTATCGGTTTTGGCGGGGCAATTTCTCTAATCGAAGGGGATGAGCTAACCCTAGTTCAGAATCTAATCTACAACAATAACTCCGGGACCGCAGGTGGGGGGCTATACCTCTCTCTTATCTCCGAGGTCAACTACAACACAGGCCCAGTCAATCTTTTTATCGTCAACAATACGATCGTCGGAAACACGATCACAATAAACAGCGCACTGGCGATAGACGACTACGTGGATGGTTCTCAGATTGCCTTCGGCGGCTACGTCAGCCAAATCGGGCTTTATAACAACATCATCGAAGCTGCGGACAGTTATGGTGCGATTGCATGCTATCCAGGTTTCCGAGAACTCAGTGGAATTCCACCTTTCGCGGATCACAATGATGTTCTAAATTCAGGAGGGCCTCGGGTCAGCGGCTGGTGCCCAGATCAAACCGGTTCAAACGGGAATATCTCAGCTGACCCGAAGTTTTCCAATCCAACTTCTGGTGACTTCCACTTACAAGCTGGTTCGTCCGCGATCGACAGTGGAGACAATTCGGCTCCGAACTTGCCAAATACGGATCTTGACTCAAATGCTCGAATCCAGAACGCGACGGGTCTGACGTATCCAGTCATTGATATGGGTGCCTTCGAGGCTTCTGGTCCCTCCAATGTGCAGGCAACACAAGTTTCACTTTCAGTCCAGCCCTCGCAATTGAACTACGGCAATACTGTTAATTTTCAAGCGAACGTAACAGCGCCATCCGGCATCACTTCTGGAACTGTTGGCTTCTTTGATTCCACAACACAACTCGGTCAATCCTCCTCGAACATTGCAGGGGTCGCCTCGTTTTCGACGAGCGGTCTCAATGCTGGGACTCACTTAATTACCGCAGCTTTCAGTGGCAATAGCTCCCTCTCAGGAAGTGTTTCAAGACCAACCACTGTGGTCGTGGTGGGAGAACCGACTTCCCTCGCGCTGAACGCTTCCGCCACTCAGATTACGTTTCCACAATCAGTCACGCTCACCGCTACCGTCGCATCTGCTAACGGTACTCCGGCCGGAAACGTCACCCTATACATTGGACCGCAGCCAATGGTTTCTGTCCCGCTCAACGCCCAAGGGAGCGCGACTTACACGTTTTCCAATCTGGATGTTGGCAACTACAGCTTCAGCGTCCAGTATCCGATTCAGGGGCCCTTCGCATCGTCTACCTCTCCGACTGTCAACGTGCTTATTCAGCAGGCGCCCACATCGGTTTCATTGACTGCCACACCAAATCCTGCTCCCGCCGGTCAGCCCGTCACTTTTACTGCAACTGTTCAAAGCCCCGCAGGTATTCCCATCGGCAACGCCGACTTTAACGACGGTACGTTGCCGATTGGCAGCACAGTTCTCAATGCGAATGGCATCTCGACGATCACCGTGGCTGGCCTAGCTCCGGGAACGCATTCAATATCGGCAACTTATGCCAATACTGATGGCGACTTCGCACAATCAACTTCTCAAGTTGTCATTTTGACGGTCAACGCGCCACCTCCCGATTTTTCGATCACTACTTCACCGGGGGACGTGACCATTCCGGCAGGACAAACTGGGAAAGTCACTTTGATAATTGCTCCTGTTGGCGGCTACGCGGGGAGCATCTCGTTTGGTTGTTCCGGTTTGCCTACAAGTGCGACATGCAGTTTTAGCCCTTCCCCCCTCAACCCAACAGGAAATAACACCATCCTCACCACAAATCTTACCGTGAGTATGCCAGCAGCAGGAGTCGCGTCCGCAAGCAAGAGGCGAACTGTTTGGTGGCATCCTGCAGACATCTTTGTTGTTCCTTCGTATCTATTCGGTGTAATCGTTTTGCTAATTGCCTCGTTCCGAATCCGCAGCGAAAAGTCGCTGCACCGACTTCGTCTGACGATACCTTGCGTCGTGTGCGCTGTTCTATTAGCATCGTGCGGGGGCGGATCGTCAAATGGCTACGCGCCCCCACCGCCAAATTCAACGACCTACACCGTCCTCGTCACGGCAACCGGGGAGAATAACGCGCAAACCACCGCTCATTCCGCAACCCTCATGCTTACCGTTACCCGGTAGTTGATCCAATTCCGAAGTCGGCGGATTGCGTCAGGTGATTCCGATACTTGCTATTTTCTCTTCGAACGCTAATTTCTAAGCCCTCTCTATGGCAGTTTCCCCTTCGATCTGCCTCTCTACGATCCAATGTCCGAGAGCAGTCTTGTGGATCGGGGCCACTGGAAACAGGAAATGGGTTTTTCTGCGGCTCCCTCTGAAGAACCTGGTTGATTAGATAGCGTTGCCGGCTCCTTTCGTCCGAGCCTTGGTCGTTAGCATTACCAAGTCTACTCGGAAGGATGAGCCGACAACGTCATCTAATCAGCCAATTTCACGGAAAAGTTCGCCCCCGCAAGGTTGGAAAAAACGGGGCGTCCGGATGATGGGCGCGCCGTTTTATTTTTGAGTATCTGGTTAATTCCGTCGCAGAGATTTCCCGCACCATTTCGTTGACTTTGAACGCTGCCTTTGTTAAACCTCGGGAAAGCACTTCCTAGGAGAAACTCATGAAACCGAAAGATTCCGGCCGCCGGAGCTTTCTGAAAAATGGCGCCGCCTTAGCCGGACTGGCCGTCGGAGCGGCGCAAGCCGCAAGAGCCGGAGCTTTGCCGGACGAAAAATCCGCAGCGCCCGCGAAGGATTTGCACAGCTATGGAGAGCGCTCGCGATTTGAAACTGCCGAGCGCCTTGGCGCCATGGGTCTCTACGACCCTGCTCCTCCGGGATATCACCAAGACTTCGGGTGGCGGAATCCGATTCAGAATTCGGTCGGCTATATCACTCCCGCCTCGCTGCACTTTGTGATCGCGCACGGCTACGAGCCGCCCGACATCGATCCCGCCGAACACCACCTCCTGATTCACGGCCTGGTGGAAAAGCCCCTGATCTTTTCCATGGACGACTTGAAGCGGTTTCCGTCCGTCACACGCGCTCATTTTCTGGAGTGCAATGCGAACGGCGCTCCCGCGGGCCCTACCGGGCAATACCGCGTTTCTCCGAACGCGACAGCGCAAGACACGCACGGCTTCACCAGCTGCAGCCTGTGGACGGGCGTGCCGCTTTCCATCCTCCTGAAACACTTGGGAGTGAAACCGGAAGCGAAGTGGATCATTGGCGAGGGTTCGGAAAAAGGAAAGCACACCAAGAGCATCCCGATCGAAAAAGCGATGGACGACGTCCTGATCGCCTACGGACAGAATGGCGAGGCGCTGCGCCCGCAGCAAGGCTACCCGATCCGGCTTCTCGTTCCCGGCTGGGAGGGAATCAACAACGTCAAGTGGCTCAGGAAAATCAAGCTCGTCGAAGAGCCCTACATGGGAATGTGGGAGAGCACCAAGTACCCGAGCATCAGACCCGACGGCCTGTCGCGCTGGTTCCAATTTCAAATGGGTCCCCGGACCGTCATTACCCGCCCCTCGGGCGGACAAAAATTGAATGGCGCGGGCTTCTACGAGATCAGCGGCCTGGCGTGGTCCGGCGGAGGACTTGTCAAATCCATTGAAGTTTCCACCGATAACGGCAAGACGTGGCGCGAGGCCGAAATTCAGAGCCCCGTCTATCCGAAGGCGCATGTGCGATTCGGGTTTGGCTGGGATTGGAACGGCGAGGAAACCATCCTTCAATCCCGCTGCACGGACGAAGTAGGCGAGCGGCAACCGACGGTGGTTGAGCTTGCGAAATTCTGGAAAGTCGAGCCGGACTTTTTCGTCAAGACGGGAACGATTCCCGGCCACTTCAATGCCATCCAACCCTGGAAAGTGAATCCTGACGGGAGTGTCCAAAATGCGATTTCATTTTAATCTTCTTGTGCCTTTCGTTGCCGTGGCCGCATGCGTCACCGCGGCAGCGCAAACGCCGGACTACAAGAACGTGGGCCGTACGCCGACCGCGCAGGAAGTCCAGGCCATGGACATCGCCATCGGCACGGACGGCAAGGAATTGCCGCCGGGCAGCGGAAATGCCAAGACGGGCGCGCGCCTGTTCAATGAAAAATGCGTCGCCTGCCACGGCGAAAACCAGGAAGGCACCGCGCAGGCGCCCGCGCTCGTCGGCGGCAAGGGCACGCTCACTTCCCTGCACCCCAAGATGACCGCGGGAAGCTACTGGCCCTTCGCAACGACAATTTTCGATTACATCCGCAGGGCCATGCCGCGCTATGCGGAAGGATCGCTCAAAACCGACGAGGTGTATTCCCTCACGGCGTTCATCCTCTATCGCAACGACATCATCAAGGAAGATGACGTCATCGACGCCGCGACTCTGCCTAAAATCAAAATGCCCAATCGCGATGGATTCATTCCCCAGAACCTGGATGAAATTCACGATTGGAAAAAGCGCGGCTGCAAGCTCGGGCATTGTCCCTGAGAAAATAAGGGGATTCGATTTGAGGCGCCGGTTTTACGCGACTGCAGGAGAACAATCGATGACCACTCAGGCCGCATATAACATTGGTCCAGGCATGAGCCGCCGAGGCGACTCGATACTTTTGCGTGGCAGAGATTCGTTATCGTGTAAAGTTTCCGGCTCTGACACCGAGGGGAGAACCGCGATTTTCGAGGGCGTGGTGTCGCCGGGCGCCGGCCCAATCCTTCACTTGCATCACGAGCAGAACGAATGGTGGTACATCCTGGATGGTGAGTTTCTGTTTCAGGTCGGAGATCAGCGGTTCCGTGCCCAGCCGGGTGCGAGCGTTTTTGGTCCGCGTGCGGTTCCGCACGCGTTTCGGTGTGTGAGCAAAACGCCCGGAAAGATGCTGCTCGTATTCGACCCCGCCGGGCAAATGGAAGAGTTTTTTGACGAAATCGCCAGACCTGGTATTGAGGGTGGCTCAGGTGCGCATCATGAGAAGGACATACTTCAACGGTTCGGGATGGAAGCTGTTGGGCATCCCCTGAGTGACGATTGAGATCCTTGTTGCACACGAAACCCAGAATGAGCTTATGGCGTTTCGGACTCCTTAAAAACTCCGTTGCCTCACCGTTGTGATACCATTCCCGTAAATCTGACAGGAGGGCCATATGAACCCGAAACAAACGGATCGTAGACGATTCCTCAAGAATGGCGCGGCGCTGGCAGGCCTGGCCGTCGGAGCATCGGCGGCCGCTCTTCCAACTGCGGCTGCGGCCGAACCAGCCCTGGAAAAAGTTGACGAATTGCACCTCTACGGCGAACGCTCTCATTTCGTCACCGACGTGCGAAATGGCAGCATCAATAATCCGGAGCGACGTTTGAAGGATGAACAGGTGGCGTTCGGCCTGAGGACTCCCCTTCAGGATTCCGTGGGAATGATCACGCCGTCGTCGCTTCACTTCACGATTTCTCACGGCTTCGAGCCGCCCGACATCGACCCTCAGGAGCATCATCTGCTGATCCACGGCATGGTCGATCGCCCCTTGATTTTTACCGTGGAGGAAATAAAGCGCCTGCCCTTCGTCACCCGCTTTCATTTCGTCGAGTGCCACGGCAACAGCTCGCCTCGCGGCCCGGGCGGCGATGCGCGCGTTTCCGTCGATGCGACCCCGCAAGAGACGCACGGCTTCACCAGTTGCAGCCAGTGGACCGGCGTTCCACTCTCCCTGCTCCTGAAAGAAACCGGCATGCACAAGAGCGCGACCTGGATCATCGCGGAAGGCGCCGATGAGCCCAAGCATTCCAAGAGCATTCCGATCGGCAAGGCCCTGGACGACGCGCTGGTCGCCTACGGACAAAACGGCGAGCCGGTGCGCCCCGAGCAGGGCTTTCCTTTGCGCCTGATCGTGCCGGGCTACCAGGGGATCAACAACGTCAAATGGCTGCGGCGAGTCGAACTGGTGGACGAGCCCTATATGGCCATGATGGAAACCAGCCGCTATCCCAGCATGACGCTGGACGGCAAATCGCACTGGTTCGAATTCACCCTGGGGCCGAAGTCGGTGATCACCCGCCCCGCCGGCGGATACAAAATGCCCGGACCCGGTTTCCATGAAATTACCGGCCTGGCCTGGTCCGGAAACGGGGCCGTGAAACGAGTCGAAGTTTCCACCGATGGCGGCAAGACCTGGACCGACGCGACGCTGCACGAACCCATCGCGCGCAAATCGCACACGCGGTTTTCCGCTCCCTGGACTTGGGATGGCAACGAATGCATCCTGCAATCCCGCTGCACTGACGACACGGGAACCGTCCAGCCGACCGTCCACCAAGTGGCCAAGCTCTGGAACGCCGACGTGGACTTTCTCCAGAAATCGCAACAGGTCGTCGGCGACTTCAACGCCATTCAACCCTGGAAAGTCAACCGCGACGGGAGCGTCAAAAATGCGATTTTCAAGTCTTAGAATTGTTTTTGGCGGGGCGCTCTTGTTGCTTGGTGGCACGGCGATGGCGCAGACGCCGGACTACAAGAACATCGGCAGGGCTCCGACCAAGCAGGAAGTCGAAGCCTGGGCCATCTCCATCGGTCCTGACGGGAAGGGTCTGCCGCCGGGACAAGGTTCGGCCAAGGACGGCGCGCCCATTTTTGCTGCCAAGTGCGCCGTGTGCCACGGCCCCAATGGCGAAGGTGGAAAAATCGGACCTCGCGTGGTCGGAGGCATTGCTGACACGGAAACCCTCACGACACTCAAGCCCGTCAGGACAGTCGGCGGTTACTGGCCGTATGCGACTTCCGTATATGACTTCATCCATCGCGCCATGCCGCGAGATGACAGTGGAACGCTCACACCGAACGAAGTGTATGCGCTGACGGCCTTCATTCTTTTCAAGAGCGACATCATAAAGGAAGGCGACGTCCTGGACGCCAAGACGCTGCCACAAGTGAAAATGCCCAATCGCAACGGCTTCGTGCCTCCGAATTTTGCGGATATTCCGGATGAGCGCAAGCGCGGCTGCACCCAAGGAATTTGCCCGTAAAACAGCGAACTTCAGTATCCCGTGGAACTAAGAAGTGCGGGAGTTCTTGCGGAGATCTTTGTGGGTCGCGGCTTCACAGGCTGCGGAAAAATCTGCCAGTCTAGGTTCTTGGCTTTCCGAACCACTTTTTTTTCGAGTCCAGCGGCCATTTTTCTTGCTATTCCGCTCTTCGTTTCGCGGTTGTTGCGCCCCTCCGAAGACACCACGGCCTTCACCTACACCGCCGGAATCAGTTTCACGAGACGCAGCAGATTGGCCGCCGTGGCCAACAAGCGGAACAACCAGTTCACCTTCTTCACTCCGCGCACCTTCACCTGCCGTAGAATGCTGTTCAATTTCGCCCAACCAAACACTTTCTCGACTAGCTTGCGCTTCTTCTGGCTGATGGCGTAGCCCGGGTCGCACCGTTCCTGCTCGGTCAGCCAGTTCGGCCACTTGGGATTGGGTTCGTACTCGGCCACATGCGGGATCACTTTCCGCTCCCGCAATCCGGCGATGAATTCTTTCTCCTGATACAACTTGTCGGCTCCCAGCGTGATCGCCACAGTGTGCTGGTCCACCCGCCCCGGGCTCCGGCCCCACTGATCCAGCATCGCCAGCGCCGCTTCTCGTTCGGCCGAGGTGGCGCATGGCGTGGCCAAGGCCGCCATCACCAGTCCGTTGCGATTCTCCGTTATTAGGTGTCCCAAAAAACTCGGCTGCGCTTGCCCCGCAGCGCTCTTCTTGAACAACCGCGCCTCGGGATCGCTCTTGGATTCGTGCGTGTCGCGCAGCAGCTTCTTTCCGCGCGATCCGCTTCCTTTCTCCGGCGGCTTCTGCTTGGGCACGAAACTCTTCCGGCTGGCCCAAGCCTGGATCAGCGTCCCGTCCACCGTGAAGTGTTCCTCGCTCAGCAGATCGTGTTCCCCCGCTTGCCGCAGCACCGCCTCCAGCAAGCGTTGCGACACCTCTCCCGCCATCAGCCGCTCCCGATTCTTCGTGAACACCGTCACATCCCACACCGGATCATCCGGATTCAATCCCACAAACCACCGGTACAACAGGTTGTAATCCAACTGCTCCATCAGCTGCGTCTCGCTGCGGATCGAATACAGCGCCTGCAACAGCAGCGCCCGCAACAATCGCTCCGGCGCGATCGACGGTCGTCCTCGGCGCGCGTACAGCGCCTCAAAATGACTCCACATCTCCTCCAGCCCGCGATCCACCATCGGCCGAATCCGCCGGAGCGGGTGATCGCGGGGAATCCGTTGTTCCAATGGAACGTAGCTGAATACTTCGCTTTGTTTTTCGTCTGGTCCGCGCATGTCGTCTTAGATGTGCAGCATTCTCTCCAGTTGCCAAACAGACGAATTTTTCCGCAGCCTGTTCAGCCGCGACATTCGAGCCAAAACGAAGTTGGGCTTTAGCCCCTGCCTCACCGTTGGCAACAACCGCCCAAATCGCCAGGGGCTAAAGCCCAATCATTCAGGCCGTCATGTGGTCGCGCCTGAAGGCGCGACCCACAAAGCGTTTTCATCCAAGTTACACTACAACTACGCCAGCACAGCGTACGCATCCAGCGTCAGAAACTCATGAAAATCCGGGCTGGTCATGAGTCCCACTAGAATTTTCCCCGCCGCTGGAAACTTGCTGGCGTTGAACTTCTCTTCGCCCATCTTGGCTTTCATCCCGTCCAGAACCGCGGCCATCGTGTCGCGCGCCATTTTCGCCGTCACCGTTTCACCGGTATCGAGCTTGGCGCCGTGCTTGACCCACTGCCAAACCTGCGTGCGCGAAATTTCGGCCGTGGCGGCATCTTCCATCAAATTGTAGATGGGAACGCATCCGTTTCCTGCGAGCCACGACGCGAGGTACTGCAATCCCACGTCGATGTTCCACTTCAGCCCCTGCGCCGTGATGGTTCCCTTTGGGATGGCCAGCAAATCTTTGGCGGTGACGTGCACGTCGCTGCGCTTCACGTCGATCTGGTTCGGCCCCTTCATGTACTCATCAAAAATATCCTTGGCAACGGAGACAAGGCCGGGATGCGCGACCCAGGTGCCGTCGTGTCCGGCCTTCACTTCGCGCACTTTGTCTTCGCGCACCTTTGCCATCGCATTTTCATTGGCCACGGGATCGTTCTTGATGGGAATCTGCGCCGCCATTCCTCCCATAGCGTGAGCGTTGCGGTGGTGGCACTGCTGGATCAGCAGCGCCACGTAGGAAGCCAGGAAGGGCTGCGTCATGGTGACTTCGGCGCGATTCGGAAGAATGAAGTCGGGGCGCTTGTTGAATTTCTTGATGAAGCTGAAAATGTAGTCCCAGCGGCCGCAGTTGAGGCCGGAGGAGTGCTCGCGCAGTTCGTACATGATTTCGTCCATCTCGAACGCCGCCAGGATCGTCTCGATAAGCACCGTGGCGCGAACCGTCCCGCGGGGAATCCCCACATAGTCCTGCGAGAAATTAAAAATGTCGTTCCACAGGCGCGCTTCCTGGTGGCTCTCGATCTTCGGCAAGTAGAAATAAGGCCCCGTTCCGTGCGCGAGCAGGCTCTTCGCGTTATGGAAAAAGAACAGGCCAAAATCGAACAGCGCGCCCGAGATCGGTTTGCCGTCCACGAGAAAATGCTTTTCATCGAGGTGCCAGCCGCGGGGACGAACGAGCAGCGTGGCAATCTTTTCGTTGAGCTTGTAGCTCTTCCCTTCGGGACTGACGTACGTGATCGTGCGATTCACGGCGTCGCGCAGATTAACGAGGCCGTCCAGGTTGTTCGTCCAGGTCGGCGAGTTGGAATCCTCGAAGTCGGCCATGAAAACATTCGCGCCGGAATTGAGCGCGTTGATGATCATCTTGCGGTCGACGGGTCCGGTAATTTCCACGCGCCGGTCCATCAGGTCGGCGGGAATGGAGGCCACGGACCATTCCGCCTTGCGAATGTGCTCGGTTTCGGGCAAGAAATCGGGCAATTCACCACGGTCGATCCTCGCTTGCCTTTCTCGCCGCTGGGCGAGGCACTTCTGCCTCTCTCCCTCAAACGTGGAAGAGAGCTTCTTGAGAAAGGCTACGGCTTCGGTACTCAGCACGGATTTGTGGACTTCGGAAACCGGTGCGGTGACCTGAATCTCAACCATTGGGCTTGCCATTTGAACTTAACCTCCCGATAGATGGAAAACGCTGAAAGGATGAGGCCACCATGTTACCAGAAACAAGCGCTGATGAAAAAATCGGGGAAAACCAAATCGCTTCCTTGGCGGATCGTCAGCTTTCCGACTAATCGGCGGAGGCTGGTGCGAGAGCCTCTTCGCGGCGGATGGCGCGCACGCGGATCGGACGCAGCACCACCAGCATCAGCAGGGCGGCGAGCACGTTCATGATCGCGGCGATCACGAGCGTCTGGTGCCAGCTTCCGGATCGCGCGGCCAGGATGCTGCCGATGGGCACGAAGAACGCGGCGCAGCCTTTCGCGGTATAGAGGAGCGCGTAGTTCGTGGTGGCGAACTTGTTGCCGAATTGATCCGAGGTGAGCGCCGGGAAAATGCTGAAGATGTTGCCCCAGGCGAAGAAGACCAGTCCCGCGAGAATCACAAAAAGAACGGGATTGCTGCCGTATCGATCCAGGTAAAAAATCCCGATGCCTTCGGCCAGGAAGGTCAGGAACATGGTCATTTCCCGGCCCAGCCAGTCCGATACCCAGCCGAAGAGCGGGCGGCTCACTCCATTCATTAAATTATTAAGTGACAATGCAAATAACAATGCCGGCGCGGTGACGCCCAGCAGGGTCACGGGATTCTTGGCGATGCCAAAGCCGTTGGCAATGGGCGCGAGTTGCGCGGTGGCCATCAGGCCGCTGGCGGCCACCAGCACGAAATCGATGTACATCAGCCAGAACACGCCGCTTCGCAGGGTCTCGAACGGCGTGCGATCCACTTTGGTCTGGGGGAGGCGCGGGTTCGCGCGGCGTGCCGCCGCGCGGCCTGACGGCTTCTTCAGCGCCAATGCCGCGAGCAGAACTATGGTTCCCTGGAGCAGCCCAAAACGGAAGAAAGTCGCCTCGTATCCGCTGGCCGACAAGGAGTGCATCAGGGGCAATACCGTCAGTGCCGCGCCCGCTCCAAAGCCCGCCGCCGTCACGCCCGCAGCCAGTCCCCGCCGAGCTTGAAACCATTTCAACGCGTTGCCGATGCAGGTTCCGTACACGAGGCCGGTTCCGACTCCGCCAATCATCCCGCCGACGTAAAGAGCAGTGAGAGTGTTCGCCCAGGAAAACAGCACCCAGGAAAACCCGATCATCACCCCTCCGATCATCACCAGGGGGCGTGGACCAAAGCGGTCGGCAAGATAAGCTTCAAAGGGCACAAGCCATGTCTCAAGAAGAATAAAAAGAGTGAAAGTCCCCTGGATGGCCGCTTTTCCCCAGTGGTGTTTCGCGTCAATGGGGGCGACGAAGATCGTCCATCCATATTGAAGGTTGGCGATCATGGCCATGCAGATGACGCCGGCTATGAGCTGTACCCAGGGCGCGAGCGGCGATGCAGAAGACGCTACCGCGCCTGCGGATGCAGGAAGATCTCCCGCTGAGGAAGCAGTACGGTCTGGTTGACTAACCGAAGCCATGTTGCACCCTCCAAGCAGGAAGCATTGCTCGCCCCGTGCTTCTTGGTCAGACTGATTTCGTGATGGCGCAGATGGCACATAGTACCAAATTTAATCGGAGTTTGAGCAACGCAACTTTCATTTCCCAACTAATCGCGCCGCGAAGTGGTCCATTTGGAGTACCACTAATATTTTGGTTCGAGCCAGTAGCACAGGCTTCAGCCAGTGGGTTTTCGTTGCGCCACGAAAGACTGTGCTCCGACCCACTTCCGCAGTCTGAAGCCTGCGCCACAAAACAAAAACCCGCAAAAGTTTTCGAGAGGAAAATGGAACTAAGCGCAGTTGCAGCCTGACAGTTCTTCCATTCGATGAAGCAACTACGCCTTCAGCAGCCGCGGGAATTTCGCCGGGCTATTATCAAATCCCGGGAAAACCGCGCGCAGATTGCTGCTGCCGAGGTGTCCGCCGATGACTTCTCCGAGGACGGAGCGGAAATCGGTGGTGAGCGCGAGGTCGCGCCCTTCGTTCAACTGGCCCGGACCGAGCCCCGGCCATTTGCCGTACACTTTTCCGCCTTTCACCGGCCCACCCATGACGAACATGCAGTTTGCGTGGCCGTGATCGGTGCCGCGGTTTCCGTTTTCATGCGCGGTGCGGCCGAATTCGGACATGGTGACGACGACCACGTCTCCCATGCGGTCGCCCAAGTCCTGGTGAAACGCGGCCAGGCCTTGTCCCATGTCGCGCAGCAAGTTGGACATTTGCCCTTGCGCACCGCCTTCGTTCACGTGATTGTCCCAGCCTCCCGTATCGACGAAGCCGACTTCCATGCCGATGTCGGCCTTGAGAAGCTGCGCGACTTGTTGCAGCGTCTGGCCGACGCGGCTCTTCGGATAATCGGCGCCATTCTCCGGCTGGAAGCGCGAAGGGTCGGCCTTGCGCAGCATGTCAATCGCTTCAAATGTTTCCGTGCCCGTGCCGCGCAAAACTTTGTCTACCGTCTGCGCGTACAGCGCCTCAAAACCGCCCTGGACCGCGGTGGACTGGCTCATGACGCGAAATTGTTTGACGTCGGCAAGAGCGATTGCTGGCGCGGCGCCGCGCAGAGTGAGCGGAAGGTTCGGGCCCATCGCCACAGCGCGGAAGGGAGACGCGTCCTGCTCGCTCATTCCGCTTACCGTGCGATTGAGCCAGCCATCGTCCGTCGATTTCACGCCCGGCGTGCCGGACTCCATGAAATCCTGGGCGTCGAAATGCGAGCGCGTCGTGTCGGGCGATCCGGCAGCGTGAACGATGGCGAGCTGCCCGTTGTGAAACAGAGGCCCAAGGGGCGCGAGACTTGGATGCAGGCCGAAGAAGCCGTCGAGGTCCACAGCTGCGCCTTCGGTGCGGTTGCGCGGCTGCGGAATCGCAATCGTCGGGCGAATGCGGTAGTAGTTTTCTTCTCCGAACGGCACGACGATGTTCAATCCGTCGGCGGCGCCGCGCTGGAAGACGACGATCAGTTTTTTCTTGTTCGGCATTGGCGTCGCCGCCACCGCGCGCTGCAGGAACGCGGGAACCGTGCTCATTCCGATCATGGCCACTCCGCCGCTTTTCAGGAAAATGCGTCGCGAAACTTTCATCGTCGTTCTCCTTACCAAATTGCCGCCAAGAAAAAACAAAGGCCACAGGCTGAAGCCTGTGCTACTTATCTCCGCTGAAACTCCGGCGAACCCAGAACTAATCCCGCGATCATCGCTGCGTTCACCTGCTTGACCTTGTCGTCGAGAGCCGCCTGCAGGATTTGCGGATCGTCGAGCTGCTTTTCCAGCGTGTCGCGAGTTTCCTGCGAGGCCTGGCCGCCTAGCAAGACTTGAATCGCGCGGTCCAGCGTGGCGTGCGGATTGGCGGCCGTGTCGCTGCCAAAAAGAGAATCGATATCCACTTGCGCGCCGCGGAGACGATTCGATGTGAGCGTGAGCGAAAAATTCATCCGGCTGAGCAACGCTCCGGTATTCACCCACGCATCCGCTTTGTCCGAGTAGCCGGTCGGCGGCTCGCACTGATAAAGCGGCTGGCCGATGCGGCTCGTCCATTGCACCAGCAGCAATGGAATTTCCACGTCCGCGCCGACAGCCCGCGTGGCCGACGCCACCAGTTCAAACGGCGTCTTGATCTTGGCGCGATAGGCTTCCTTCGACCAGAACTCAGGCGAATAAATCATGGTGTGCAGAACTTCCCGGATGTCGCCATCGGTTTTCAAGAACGTTTGCGCCATGCGGTCGACCAGCGCCGCGGGCGGATTGTCGGAAACAAACCGCTGCGCCAGCTCATACGAAATGTGGCGCGCCGTGTGCGGATCGCGCGCCAGAATGTCGAGGACTTCCTCGCCATCCTTCATTCCACCTTCGTGAATCTGGTGCCCGAGCACAGTCTTCACGCTGTTGTCATGGAGGCGCTCCTCGAAGAAAAACTCCGGATCGCGCCGTGGCTGCCGGATGCTCCAGCCCGTGAACGCCTTGGCAACGTTGATGACGTCGTCCTGCGTGTACCCGCCATCCACGCCGAGCGTGTGTAATTCCATCAGTTCGCGGCCGTAATTTTCATTCAGGCCGCGCTCCTGCTTCTGTTTTGCGTTCGCGTTCGGATCGTTCGGATTACCATTCGCCACGGGACCTCCCTGCGGAAAACGCGGCCCTCCAAATGGGCCACCACCAAAAGGACCTCCCCGCATCTGGCGCCGCTCCTGCTGTTCCTGCTGCAACTTCTGCCACGCGACAGGATCGGCCGAAAGCCAGTTGTCCAGAAAAAACAGCATCGCGGGGCTTTTGGCCGTGGCTCCGAGCAAGTCGCGGAACTTCCCCATGGCGTGCGGGCGGATCGCGTCACGCTCATATTCGGTGATGAGCCAGCGGTCGGCGCCCTTGGCGGCAAAAACGTTGAAGTGGTTGTACCAAAAATCCACCATCATTTCCTGAAGTTGGCGCTCGCTGTAAACGGCGCGCGTCATCTTGGCCATGGAAAGTTCGGCGACGATGCGCTGCGGCAGGCGAACCTGTTCGTAGTTGATCATGCGGTTGCCGAAGCCGCCCTGCCCCTTGCCTTGCCCTTTCCCTTTCGCCGGATTGGCGTTCAGATCGTTGTCCACCGTGTCGAAATTCGGCATGTGCATCGCATCGGCCATCTGGATGTCGCTCTGCGCACTGCCCTGAGCCCCGGTTTGTTGCGGTTCGTTTTGGGTTTCTCCCTGCATGGACGACTGCATGGCTGCCCGCATCTGTTCCTGCTGCTCCTTCCGGTATTCCTCGACCGTGATGCCTTCGCGGCGCGCGGCGAGCTGTGGCTCGGGGAATTCGTCGAGAAGTTTTGCGGAGGACATTTTCAGCGTGGGAAACCGTTGCAGGCGCGCATCCAGAGCGGAGTCATCAATCGAATCCGGATGCAGCTGCTGATCGATCCATTTTTGCAGGCCCATTTCCTTGACGCGCTCGAGATCTCCCGGGCGCGGCCCAAATCCCAGTCGATTGAGCGCTTCCAGTATGGCTTCATCTTCAGTCAATCCCTCAGTAGGCACCCCCTTCATTGATTTTGAAGATTCAGCCGTCTTTCCCTTGCTGTCTTTTTTATCGGATGCGGCGAGAAGATACGGTCCTGCGAAAGTGGAGGCAGCCAAAATGAAAATGAAAATCATCCCGGCGAGGGATGATGGTCGAGTCCGGCGTAATTCGTCTTTGCGGGATGAAACTCTCTTCATAGCCCCATCTCCCCTTGCGGGAGTTCGCGCGGCTGGCCCGGCAGGGTCGTGGCTTTCAACGCACGCATCCAGTTTAACCCTATGGAATGAGAAAAGTTGCGGCCTGAAATGGAGGGGTGTCCTGACAGTACGCTATGCGGAGACGCTCGGTACTCCGTGAACGGGATTGGGTGGCAGGTTGCAGGTCACAGGTTGCAGGGTTTTCCCCTGTACCCTGCCCCCCTGTAACCTCCTTCTTCAGCTCCACCCAACCTGCCCGGCCTCGGGCAAATCGGTGCGTTCCCGAGCAGAACGGAAGGCGTCCACGCTCCAGACATCCTGGGGTTCATCATGGCGCAGCACAAAATAGTCGCCATCCTGGGTGCGGACGCGAAAATAGATCGCGCCTGGCGAATACCATCGGTCTTCCACTTCCATAATTTCAAAGGTGTGCCCGCGCAAGGTAAACCTGGTAGGACGCTCATCGGCCCGATAACCGGCGTAGCACTCGACGCGCATTTCGCCCATCGCTGCCTCCCGTGACCGAACTCTGGCCCACTCATTGTACTCCGATTTAGTAGGACAGCCACTCTTGGCTGTCCGCTTTTGCCCTGCTGAGATTGTGCGGGACAGCCAAGAGTGGCTGTCCTACCGCTGATCAAGCAACTCGGCATTGTAAGCCGCGCCGATCAGCAAAATCGTTGCGGTCAATTGCATCCAGAGCATGAGGCCGATGGTGACAGCCAGCCCGCCGTAGATGAGGCTGTAAGGCACACCACGCAAATAAAATCCGAGTGCGATGCTGACCGTCCACCACAACACCGTGGCCACTTCCGCGCCGGGCAGATGAGCTTTCAACCCATGATGGCCCGGCCGACCTACCCTGTAAATCACGGTCAGCACGCCCAAGGCGATCAGCAAGGAGACCACGATGTACAAGCCGCTCCAGATCAATCGAATGAGCACGGGCATCGAGGAAATGTGCAGCATCCTGTTGCGAACCGTCCTGCCGAAAACAACCAGATTCACGATGAGAATGGAAGGAAGGATGGTCGCGGTCAGCAGCAGCAATGCCCGCACGTGCTTGTTGATCACGCCCAACTGTTCCTCGTCCCCATAGACCGTGCGAAACCCTTCCATCAGCAGCTTCATCATTTGCGTTCCCGCCAACACGGTTCCGCCCAGACCCAGTGAAATCAACTGCCAGGATTGCAGGCCGTGCTTGCCTAGAAAAGTATTGAAAATGCTGAGCGTGCCAGGTGGGAGGACGATGCGCAGCCGCTCGATGATTCCTTCTAGCGCCTGCCGGAACGCGGCCGACCCGGCCACCGCTCCCAGCACGACGAGAATCATGGGCGAAAACGCCAGGAACATGTTGAACGCAACGGCTTGCGTCAACGTGATACAGCTGGGAAAGACGCGGAGCACTGCACGGTAGAATCGCCGCAAGAACTCTGAGGTTGGGTCAGGCGTCAATGTTTTCTCAGGTCAAACGCCGTCAGGATAGCCTACTTTCGTTCGTTTGGGGACATAGGAAAACAAGTTTGCCGGCCGCAAGACCAAAATACATTCCTTGATTGACACGGGGCAGCCAATCGGTGTATCCGATGAGTTGCCAATCATTTCAGATGTTCGTCAAGTGTTGGCCGAGTGTTGGTCGAGATTTGGAAACGCTCCCACCTCGGGTCGCACGGGAAGTTTCCGTTCGGGGCAAAGCATTCAAATCGATTTTCAAGGAGATTTCAATGGAGATAAATCATCTGCTCAAGGCCGGATTCGGCCGACGGGGTTTTCTGTCCGGCTCCAGCCTCTTGTTGACAGGCGCGTTGCTGGGCGCGGCGGAAGAGGCCAAGACGGCGCCGGTTCCTGCGCCTCCGGAAGCCGTTCCGCAAGACAAGCAGGACAAAGACGCCCTCCTCGCGGACCTGGTCACCGCCAATCACATTCTGCAGGATCAAGGAATAGTCGACGGTTACGGCCACGTGAGCGTGCGCAATCCCGCCAACCCGAATCACTTTTACATCTCGCGCTGGCTGGCGCCTGATTTGGTCACCGTGAGCGATATCGTGGAGCTCGACTACGACTGCGTTCCGGCCAACGGCGACACGCGGAAGCTCTACAGTGAGCGTTGGATTCACGCCGAAATTTACAGGGCGCGGCCGGACGTGAAGTCCATCGTGCACACGCACGCGCCCACCGTCGTGCTCATGGGAACCATCAACGAGCCGCTCCTGCCGATCTACCACATGGGAGGATTTATCGGCACAGGCTTGCCCACCTTTGACATTCGCAAATCCTTCGGCATGACGAACATGCTGATCAATGACGCAGCGAAAGGCAAAGCTCTCGCCCAGACGCTCGGCGACAAGCCGGGAGCCCTCATGCGAGGGCACGGCGGGATCACCGTAGGAAACAGCATCATGCATTCGGTCGGCCGCAGCGTGTATCTGAAGATTAACGCGGAAATGCACATCCAGGCCGGCAACAGGAAGATCGAGACGCTCTCTCCGGAAGAGGCTCATCAGGCGGAAGCCGGCAATCAGGAATTTCCGAAGGACTGGGACCTATGGGCGCGGAAAGTCAAGAAGAGCTAAGCCGTTTCGGGAAGCGCGACTGGCGATTCTCGAAGTGCAGGGAGACCGACGATGGAAAAGAAGCAAGGTCGGAGACGATTCCTGAAAAACGGAGCCGTGCTGGCAGGCATGGCGGCGGCAGGATTACGCACTGCGAGCGACGCCGCCCTCGAGGCCGAAACTTCTGACATCCGGCCGAAGGACTTACACGCCTACGGCGAGCGCTCCCGGTTCGAGACCTCCATCCGCACCGGCAGCCTCGGCACTTGGCCCCAGCTCACGAGCCCGCCGGACTATCACAAGGATTTCGGATTCAGGACTCCACTTCAGGATTCGATCGGGATCGTCACGCCGGCTCCTCTGCATTACATCGTTTCCCACGGGTATGAACCTCCGGACATCGATCCGCGCGAACATCATTTGCTGATCCACGGAATGGTGGATCGCCCGCTGATTTTTAGTCTCGAGGATTTGAGGCGCTTGCCTTCCGTGTCCCGAGTCCATTTCGTGGAATGCAACGGCAACAGCGCTCCGACCGGGCCGACTGGTGCGATACGCCGAGGAGCAAACGCAAACGCGCAGGACACGCACGGCTTGACCAGCTGCAGCGTCTGGACGGGCATTCCGGCTTCCCTGCTCCTCAAGCAAGCGGGCGTACAGGCAGGCGCGAAGTGGATTGTTGCTGAGGGCGCGGAAAAAGGAAAACACTCGAAGAGCATACCGATCGAAAAGGCTTTCGATGACATGTTCATCGCGTACGGCCAGAACGGCGAAGCAATTCGTCCCGAGCAGGGCTATCCATTGCGTCTTCTCGTCCCCGGTTGGGAGGGCATCAACAATGTGAAGTGGCTCCGGCGAATCAAAGTTGTGACAGAGCCCGTGATGGCGATGCGCGAAACCACAAAATATCCCAGTTTGAGGATCGACGGAAAAGCGCGCTGGTTCCAATCGCAACTGGGTCCGAAATCCCTCATCACGCGGCCTTCGGGTGGGCAAAAACTCTCCGGTCCCGGCTTCTACGAAATCTCGGGCCTGGCGTGGTCCGGCGGCGGCGCCATCACCAAGATCGAAGTGTCCACCGACGGCGGGCGCAACTGGAAGGCCGCGGAAATGCAGAGTCCGGTTTATCCAAAGGCTCATGCCCGGTTCGGGTTTGCCTGGGAATGGGATGGACAGGAAACCATGCTCCAATCCCGCGCGACGGACGATCAGGGCGAGGTGCAACCGACGGTGGCCGAAATTGCCGAATTCTGGCGCGTCCGGCCGGACTTCTTTCAAACGACAGATACGGTCGTCGGGCACTTCAACGCCATTCAGCCGTGGAAAGTGAACCGCGACGGTAGCGTTCAAAACGCGATCGCTTTTTAACCCCTGGCACGAATTGTATTGAATCCCGGGAACGCCAATCTCCCGATTGGCGAAATGCGACCCGACAATCGGGAGATTGGCGTACCCGTGCGCCCTTGCGCGCGGGTCTTGTAGCGCGCCGCCGCCGCAGAGTACACTCGCAGGGCAAATTCCGCGGAGGTGCAACATGGCTCGAATCGTGCGTTGCGGTCTCATTCAGGCGCATTGCGAATGGTCTCCCACGAAATTTTCCCTTCCGCAAATCAAAGAGAAGATGATCGCCAAGCACGAGAAGCTCATTGCCTCCGCGGCCAAACGCAAGGTGCAGATCCTCGGTTTGCAGGAACTTTTCTATGGCCCATACTTCTGCGCGGAACAGCAGCAGAAATGGTACGAGTTGACCGAGCCCGTTCCGGACGGCCCGACCGTGTCGCGCATGCAAAAACTGGCCAGGAAATACGGCATGGCGCTGATCGTCCCCGTGTATGAAGTCGAAATGACTGGCGTGTATTTCAACACCGCGGCCGTGTTCGACGCGGACGGAAAATATCTCGGAAAATACCGCAAGCACCATATTCCCCATTGCCACCCGGGATTCTGGGAAAAATTCTATTTCACGCCGGGAAACGCGGGATACCCGGTCTTCGAAACGCGCTTTGGCAAAGTGGGCGTGTATATTTGCTACGACCGCCACTTCCCCGAAGGCGCGAGAATTCTCGGCCTGAACGGCGCGGAAATCGTGTTCAATCCGTCCGCAACCGTCGCGGGGCTCTCCGAATATCTCTGGGAACTCGAGCAGCCGGCGCACGCCGCCGCCAACGGCTATTTCGTCGCCGCCTCGAACCGCGTGGGCATCGAAAAACCGTGGCAGATCGGGGAATTTTACGGGAAGAGTTACTTCTGCAACCCGCGCGGCAAGATCATCGCGCAAGCCAGCCGCGACAAGGATGAATTGCTCGTAGCCGACTTGAATCTCGACGAAATCCAGGAAGTCCGCGACACCTGGCAGTTTTACCGCGACCGCCGTCCGGAAACCTACGGCGAGATCACGCGCACGCAGTCAGCGCGCAGCACGCAAGCCGCGGATTGAGGTGCGTGCTTCGTGACTCGTGGTCCGTGGCCCGTGTTTCGTGAGTTGCAAGCCGTGATTCGCGGGTCGAAACTTGCATTTTGATCTGAGAGTTGATTTGGGATTTCAAATGTGAGATTTGAAATTTGAGATTTTACGTTTATGTTGTCGATCGGAATCACGTGCCACGAATCACGGATCGCCGCTCCCAAAAGGACCCTTCATGACCACGCAGCCCAAGCAGACTACGCGCAGCGAAGAAGTGGTTCGCAAGCATAAGGAATATATTTGGCCCGCGGTCACGAATTTCTATGAGGAGCCGCTGGTGGCCGATCACGCTTCCATGCAGCATGTGTGGGACGTTGAAGGCCGCAAGTATCTCGATTTTTTCGGCGGCATTTTGACTGTCTCGGTGGGCCATGCCAATCCGCGCATTACGGGACCGATCAAGGCACAGGTCGACAAGCTGCAGCATCTCTCCACGCTCTATCCCAACGAAGCCATCGTGGCGCTCGCCGAAAAAGTCGCCCAGCTAACGCCGGGCGCGCTGCAATCCAGTTTTTTCACCAGCTCCGGCACCGAGGCGAACGAAGCCGCGATCCTGCTGGCGCGTATGGCCACCGGCTCCTTTGACATCGTGGCCCTGCGCCACGCCTATTCCGGCGGATCGTCGCTCACCAAGAGCGTGACGGCGCAAGCCCCGTGGCGGAAGTCGGGAATCATCAGCATTGGCATCGCGCACGCGATCAATCCGTACTGCTACCGTTGCCCGCTGGGCTTGAAATATCCGGACTGTGAAGTCGCTTGCGCGAACGATGTCGAGAATCTGATCCAGACCGGCACCAGCGGCCACATCGCCGCCTTCATGGCCGAACCGATTCAGGGAGTCGGCGGATTCATCACGCCGCCGCCCGAATATTTCAAAATCGTTTTCAAGGCGGTAAAAAAATACGGCGGACTTTTTATCTCGGACGAGGTGCAGACCGGCTTCGGGCGCACGGGAAAAAAATGGTTCGGCATCGAGCACTGGGAAGTGACTCCGGACATCATGACGTGCGCGAAGGGCATGGCCAACGGCGTTCCTATCGGCGCCACGATCACCACAAAAGAACTCGCCGCCTCGTATCAAGGCCTCACGATTTCCACCTTCGGCGGAAATCCGGTGACATCGGTGGCGGCGAAAGCGACCATCGAATTCATCGAAGAAGAAAAGCTTCTCGAGAATGCGGAGAAAATGGGCAACTATTTCCGCGGCAAGCTCGACGAACTCCAGCAGAAATATCCAGTGATCGGCGAAGTGCGCGGCAAAGGCCTGATGATAGGGCTCGAACTCGTAAAGGATCGCGAAACCAAGGAGCCTGCTCCCGAAGCAACGACGCAACTTCTCGAACGCACGCGCGAGTACGGTTTGCTCGTTGGCAAGGGCGGCCTGTACGGCAACGTAATCCGGCTTTCCCCCATGCTGAATATCGGCAAGGCGGATGTGGACGAGGCCGTCCGGATCCTCGACAAGTCATTCGAGGAAGTTCAAGTTTAACGTAACCGGCACGAGTTCATTCCCCCCAAAGCCCATGCACTGCGTTTCAAATCCCTAGATTCCTCTTCCGCCAACTCTTCAGGATGACCCTTTCAACGGATTCCATTTGAGATCGCCGCCTTAATTACCTTCAAACTATGAAACGACCCTGTTTCTACTTGGCACACTTTATCCAATTCCCGTGTTCCGGAATGGACATGGGACTGATACCTTAAATTCAGGTTCTTCCACGAAGCAAAACGACGGCCGGCGAATTCCCCGAAATCCTGCAAGGGGGTTGGTTGTAGCCAGGGCGAGGATTCCTTGAAGAAGAAAAAGCTTGGGGAAGTAATGCGTGACCGGGGAATGATTTCCCCAGCAGACCTCCAGAAGGTCATTGGGGAACAGCAGGGAAAGGTGATCCACCTCGGTGAATTGATGCTGGAGCGTGGCCTGGTTGCCAAGGATGACTTGGGGGCGGCCCTGGAAGAGGTGTCCAACATCCCCTACCTGGACTGCGGCTCGATCGTGCCGGATCCAGTGGCCTTGAAGCTGGTGCCCCGTTCGATGGCGGAGCGCCTGTGCGTCCTGCCCTTGCGAAGGGAACAGAATCGCCTGATTGCGGTCATGGCCGCGCCACAAAACCTTGCCGCCTTGGACGAGTTACGGTTTACGACGGGCTGGGAGATTTCTCCGCGGCTCTCCTTTCGGATCGAGCTGCAGCAGGCCATCGAAAAACACTACTCCACCGAAGGAACGCAGAGGGCTTCCTACGGGACTGTCCCCGGGGCGGAGGGAGAGCCATTCGAGGAACTGGAGTTCATTTCTACCAGTTCGCGGCAAGCCACCCAGGAGGCCATCCAGGAAGCACAGGCCGACCTGCAGCAGAAAAAAACACCGGCGGTGCTTCTTGTTTCCGAAGTGATTCAAGTGGCGATGGCCAAGCGGGCCAGTGATATTCATATCGAGCCGCGAGCCTCCGACACCGTCGTGCGCATGCGCGTGGACGGCGTGTTGCACGATCACCAAATGATCCCGCGAGCCCTGCAAAACTCGCTGATCTCGCGAGTCAAGATCCTCTCCGATATGGATATCTCGGAACGCCGCTCCCCCCAGGATGGGCGATTCATGGTTTCCGTGGGCGCACGGCAGCTGGATCTGCGAGTCTCGACCTTGCCCACACAGTACGGAGAAAAGGTTGTGATCCGGTTGCTGGAGACGAGTGCGCCGCTGTCCTCTTACACTGACCTGGGTATGCCGGCCGACGTTGCCGAGGGACTCAGTGAGCTTCTCTCCGTCCCCCAAGGCATGCTTTTGGTGACGGGTCCGACGGGCTCAGGCAAGAGCACGACTCTTTACTCTTCGCTCCACAAACTACGCCAGGATTCGGTCAACATCGTCACGGTAGAGGACCCCGTCGAGTATGTACTTCCAGGCATCAATCAAGTGCACGTCAATACCAAGGCCGGCCTGACATTCGTGACCTGCCTGCGGTCCATTCTCCGCCAGGATCCGAACATCATCATGGTGGGCGAGATTCGCGATAGAGAGACGGCGGAAATCGTCATGAAGGCGGCGCAAACGGGCCATCTGGTGCTTTCGACGCTGCACACCAACGACAGTGTTTCCGCCATCGTTCGTCTCCTCGACCTCGGCATTCCAGGCTACCTGATCAGTTCATCCGTGACAGGCATCCTGGCCCAGCGCTTGGTCCGAATGCTCTGCCCCTGCCACTCTCTTCGGCCTGCGACTTCGGATTTTCAGGCGCGGCTGGCCCAGGCAGGCATGTCCAAGACCCCGATAAAAATGGCTGTGCCCGTGGGCTGCGACAGGTGCAACCATACGGGGTACTCGGGACGAATTGGAATCTATGAATTGCTGCGCTTCGATGAATCCATTCGCAACATCATTCGCTCCAGTGGGAACGTCGACCAGATTCGCGACACAGCCAGGACGCGCGGGATGCGTCTCATCCAAGAAGACGCCTTGGAGAAGGTTCTGAATGGGACGACGACGCTGGAAGAGATCCTCCGAGTCGTGCCCATGGACACTACATCGCGGGTGGAATGCGCTGAGTGTCGTCAGCACATTCTTCCCACATTCAATTATTGCCCGTCGTGCGGGACGCGTTGCGCGGCCAAGTCTTCCTCTAGCCGGGCGCGGAAAGTAGATTTGATTCCTGAAGAAGTCCGCTGATCATGGACAGAAAAGAAAACAAGTCGAATACTGAAATCCGAAGGGACGTACGCTCTCCGCAACTCAGCGAACTCTCCATGATTTACGAAGGTTTCGAGGAAGACATTCACGTTCGGCCGCCGGACCTCAGCCCTCACGGCATGTTCATCAATACGGGCACGGAATATCCTGAAGGCGCGGTCCTGAAACTTCGCTTCCGGCTTTCGCGAACCGGCGTGTTGATCCAGACTCGGTGCGAAGTCCGCTATTGCCTCAAAGGTGTAGGTGTAGGCGTCGAGTTTGTCGCCATGCCGCCTGAATCCGTTCGTGCGATCGAGAGGGAAATCGGAGTTGTGACCAGGGATTCGTAGCTCGCTCTTACTTATCGCCGCCAGTGCCCTCGCGCCCGTCCCTCGAAGCGCCGGGGCGAAACAGACGTAAAGGAAAAGTATGCTGCTCCAAAAGCCCGAAGCCACGAAGGCGCAATCGCGCCAGCAACAGCAGCGCTGTAAGCGGTTCGCCGCCGGGACCGCCGATGCGATTGGAGCCGCCGGGCAATGTCTCTTTTCCCTGCTCCCTTACCAGGAGCGAGTCCGGCTAGCCGTGAGCTGGTATGACGCTTGCGCCCAAGCCATGCTGCGCGGCAATTTTGCGCCGCTCGACGAATGGATCCGGCGTCAAGCCTGCCTGACGGCGGAAGAAAACTTTGAGATGGAAGATCTGCTGCAATTGCTGCGCATCTGCCGCCGATCCGCCATCGAGATCGACGGCTGGGACGAAGATGTCTTTTCCGCCGTGGACAACGTCATCAACGAAGGACTCCTCGCGATTCGGGCAAGAGTTTCGTGGAATATTCCCGACCGTTTGAATTACCTGAAAGAGGCGCAAAGAGTACCCGCGAGGCGACCTGAGGCAAACGTGTCCGATCCACTCGCGTGCGCACGGGTCCGTGAAAGCGAACGCCGTGTATCCGGCCGCAATCAACTGGCTCTGCCCATTCGCGTTCGCTGCGCCACCGAACAAAGCCAACGCGATGAGACCACACGAACGCAGAATGTTTCCCTTACCGGCGTCTATTTCCGGACTCAGGAAAATTATCAGATTGGATCGTCCTTGCGGGTAACTTATCCCTACTGGACCGGCCCCGGAAGCATAAACAAGGAATACGCCGCGCGTGTTTCCCGCCTCGATCGATTGCCGGACGGGTCCTGGGGTGTGGCCGTGGAATTCCTGCAGAGTCTGCGGCACAAGACCCGATAGCCGGCCTCTCGGACGCAACCCGCTCCACTTCATTTCATGCGGCGCAAATACGAGCTGGATCGGGCTCTGCATAGAAAGTTTTAATATTGCAACCCGGTGATCTACAATCAGTATCCTGAAGCTGCTGAAAATGCAAAATTAGGGCGGCCGCATATAAAAAACCAAATGGCGACGACACCCAGCCTTTTTCCCGACCCGACACGCGAAATATTCTTTGACATCGAAACGCTCCGACTGTCGCACGAGGTTGAGGGAGGCTGGTCGAGCATCGCGCGCTTCGGCCTTGCTGTTGCCGTAACGTGGGACGCGCAGAACCGCTTCCGGCGCTGGTTTGAGGCGGATGCGAAAGCGCTCATTGCCGAACTCGGCCGGTACGATCGCATCGTTTCCTTCAACGGCGACCGCTTCGATTTTGAAGTGCTCAGCGCCTACCAGCCGGTAACTCATCTGCTTGGCAAGTCGTTTGACCTGCTGGTGGATTTGCATCGCCGGCTTGGACACCGCATCAAACTCGACGACCTGGCGCGGGAAACTCTGGGCAATCAGAAAACGGGAAATGGCTTGGACATCGTCCAGTGGTGGCGCGAAGGCCGCAAGGAAGAAGTTTGCAAGTACTGCGAGAACGACGTGAAGTTGCTCGTGGACTTGGTGGAATTCGCGCGCAAGAACAAATATGTGGTCGTGAAGTCGCGCCAGTTGCCCGTCAATTGGCCCTGAGGTGCGGAAGTTGGCACGCATTTTTAATCGAGCAAAATGGTTTTTCGGGATCGCGGGCCTTTGTCTCGCAGTGATGAGCGTTTCCCGCGCCGCCGACAAAGAGAAAATCGTCTGGAAATCGATCCCCAACGCGATCCTGCAAGTCGATTCGCGCGCGCCGAAACTGTGGAATGTTTTTCAGGCCGGGAAAAAATTTGATCCGCTTCTGCTTCAGCTCGGCACTCGCTACCTGGTGATTTACGTCCGCAATATGGAAGTCTATGAAATCAAGCCGGAACTGCTCGAACACAAAGGCGAGGATCTTCTGTGGCGAGAATCGGACAAGCCGGCAAAGCCCGTGGCGACCTCGGATTGGAGCGTCAAGGATGTCGGCTCGGCGTCGCGTATTCTCGTCAAGCTTGCCGACGAAGGCCGCGTAGTCAATATCGAGATACCTCAAATGCCCGATCTGCGGCGCGGGATCTACTGATCGGTGAGCGCCGCGGAACAACCCGGCCAGGGCGGCATCCAATCCGGCGTCCTTGACGCCGAAACCATCCGCTCCAGTTCCCTTTACAACGAAGACCTCGCACCGATTCCCGCCTCGCGCCGCAGCTGGGGCACGTACAACTACGCGGCGCTGTGGATCGCGATGAGCGTCAACATTCCCACCTACTTGCTGGCCAGCGGCATGATCGCAGGCGGAATGGACTGGAAGCAGGCCATCTTCACGGTGTTCCTGGGAAACGTTCTGGTCCTCGTGCCGATGCTGCTCAACGCGCACGCCGGCGCCAAGTACGGAATTCCCTTTCCCGTATTTGCGCGCGCGTCGTTTGGCGTCACCGGTGCGAACGTTCCCGCGGTTCTCCGTGCGCTCGTGGCCTGCGGCTGGTTTGGGATCAACACCTGGATCGGCGGCGAGGCGATCAACGCGATGGTGATTGCGCTCGTTCCTGCGTGGAAGAATTTTGCAAACGGCGTTTGGATCTGTTTCGCCCTGTTCTGGCTGCTGCACGTGATCGTTATCGTGATGGGAATCCGCACCATTCAATTTCTCCAGGGGGTCACTGCGCCGTTCTTGCTGGCGATCGGCGTTGTGCTCCTCGGATGGGCCATGGTGAAGGCGGGCGGATTTGGGCCGATGCTCGCGGCGCCGTCCAAATTTCAAACGTTTGGCGAATTTTTCAAATTTTTTGTTCCATCACTAACCGGCGTCGTCGGATTTTGGGCCACGGTGGCGCTGAATATCCCCGATTTCACGCGCTATGCGCGCAGCCAGCGGGCGCAGGTAGTTGGGCAGGCGCTGGGCCTTCCGGCGACGATGACGTTCTATTCCTTCATCGGCATTGCCGTCACATCGGCCACGGCGATCATTTTCGGACAGGCGATCTGGGATCCGGTCCAGGTGCTTGCGCGGCTCGGAAATCCCATCGCCGTCGTCGTGGCGATGCTGGCGTTCCTGCTGGCGACGCTGAACGTAAACGTCGCCGCAAATCTCGTCTCGCCGTCCAACGACTTCTCGAACCTCTCGCCGCGGCTGATCAGTTTTCGCACCGGCGGCCTGATCGCCTGCGTCGTAGGCGTGGTTGTGTTTCAGCCCTGGAAGCTCCTCGCCAACTACAGCAATTACATTTTCAATTGGCTCGTGGGCTATTCCGGGTTTCTCGGACCGATCGCGGGCGTGATGATCTGCGACTATTTCGTGGTGCGCAAAAAAATCATTCTCGTGGAGGATTTGTATCAGCACCGCGGTTTTTACGAATTCTCCCGCGGGATCAACTGGCGCGCAATGGCGGCGCTTTCGGCCGGAGCGGGCGTGGCATTCATCGGCCTGATCGTGCCAGCCTTGCGCAGCCTATACGACTACGCCTGGTTCGTAGGATTCGCCGCAAGCTTCGTCGTGTATTGGGCCATGATGCGCGCGGCGCGCGAGGCCAAGTAGCGCAGACTTCCGTCTGTGGGTTTTAGTTGTGGCAAGACCGACGGTGCTTCGACCAACCCCCACAGGCTGAAGCCTGCGCCACTAAAAAGTCCCCGCATCCATCGCGCGAGGTGCAGGATCATGCTCTTCCGTTCCGCACAATTTGCACCGGCGCGGTTCGCGCACAATGGCTGCATCCCGCGGAAATATTAATCCGAGCATCCAGTCTCCGGCCACTTGCAACTGCTTCTTTAATCCAACTAGTTTGTATAAATGAACGGCATTCCAGAACAGCCAAGCGAAGTAGCCGCTCACCTGAATCCCAGCGATCTTGACCACAGCATAGTTCATTCCGAGAGAAACGAGCATGCCCTTCGAAGCGTATTCATACGTCTCGAGCGGCTCGCCGCGCCACAAGTGTCCGACGTTGCCCGCCGCGATGCGACCCTGTTCAATCGCCACCGGTGCAACGCGCGGCGCTTCCTGCGCATTCACTGCTGCGGCCGAGTCGCCGATGACGAAAACCTCCGGGTAGCCCTCCAGTTGAAGGTGGGCGTTCACGACGGCGCGGCCAATGCGGTCGTGCGGCCCAGGAAGAGATTCAATCAGCTCGGATGCGCGAACTCCCGCCGTCCAGATAATTGTGTCGGCTGCGAGAGTCTCGTTTCCATTGATCTCAACAGAGCGTTCGAGCACACGCGTGACTCGCGTGGAAGTTTTCACTTCAATTCCGCTCACATCCAGCCGCTTGCGCGCGTGAGCCGCCAATTTCGGACCAATCCCCCGCAGCACATCCGGCGTCGCTTCCAGCACGATCAGGCGAATTTCGGCGGCGTCGATCCCGCGATATTTTCTCGCGGCATAGCCGAAGAGAAAGTCTCGCATCTCCGTGACGAGTTCGATGCCCGTGTAGCCGCCGCCGACAACGACGAAAGTGAGCATCGAGCGCCGCGCGGCGGCGTCCACAGTGTGGTCCGCGTGCTCGCACAGGTCGATGATCCTCTCGCGCAACTCCACCGCCTGCTGGAGCGATTTGTAATCCCAGCAGTTCTCGCGCGCCCCGGGCGTATTGAAAAATTCGGTGCGCGAGCCAGACGAGAGGATGAGCGCATCGTAGTCGATCGATCCCGAATCGACGATCACGCGCCGGTTCGGCGCATCGACAGCGCGCACCGCTTCCCTGCGAAACCGAAATTTTCTCCTGCCGCGAATTTCACGAACAGCCTGAACGATATGGCGCGGATCGGTGTAACTCGACGCGATCTGAGGAAGAAGCGGCGTGAAGAGCAAATAATTTTGATCGCTAAGGAGAAGAATTTCGACGTCGCGATCGCGGCGAAACAGGCTGTCGAGGTGCGTGACGGCTTCCAATCCGCCAAACCCCGCCCCCACCACCACGATCCGTTTCATGGCGAGAATAAATCTAACACAAGAGTTAAGTTCATCGCGCTTATAGTAGAGGTGCCAACGCCGGAAAATCAGTTCGAACCGACTTGCCTGCCAGTCTCCCTCTGTCTCTCGAATCGTGTGCCGGTCCACCGCCAAAAATGCTTGTCTCCCCACCAATCACCAGGCTCCCCATTTTTGTTGATCTCATTAAAATTGCGATAGACAAGTGCACCTATGCCGAGCACCTTCGCCCTGCGCTTGGCTTTAGTGAAAGTTCGGAAATCCCAACATGGGCTGCCATCAGGCTTAAAATCGGGAGGGTAGACAGTGTAATCTATTCGGATCCGGCGTGCTGTCATGATGCAGAACTCCTGCGGGTGGACCACCCTATACACCCGGTAAATTCTTTCGGCTTCTGGTTTGCTATCGCGCTGACCCCAAGCCCCCTGCCAATTTTTTCACGCGCATCTTCCAGCTCTCAAACGGCAAGCCGGTGTCGATCTGCCTCATCGTAATGCACTGTTCCACCGGGCACACCAGCGCGCAAAGATTGCAGCCCACGCACTCGTCTTCAATGATGCGCGGAACGTGCACTCCCATTCCATTGGGATTCTTCTTACCGTTCCCGGCTGCCGTGTACGGCGCGATGCACTGATGCGCGCCATCTTCGCAGGCCACGTAGCAGAGTTGGCAGCCGATGCACAGATCGTGTCGAATATCGGCGACGATCTTGTAATTGAGGTCCAGGTCTCCCCAATCCTTCACATTCGGCACGGCGCGACCGCGAAAATCCGCAATCGTGCGAAAGCCGTGATCGTCCATGTACGCGGAAAGGCCGTCGATCATGTCTTCGACGATGCGGAATCCGTAGTGCATCGCCGCCGTGCAGACTTGCGTGATGGACGCTCCGAGCGCGATATGTTCGGCCGCGTCGTTCCAGTATCCAATTCCGCCGATCCCCACAATCGGGATCTTCACCGTTTTCGCGACGCTGGAAACCAGGTGCAAAGCGATCGGCTTCAGCGCCGGCCCGCAATACCCGCCGTGTGAGGATTTCCCGCCCACGTCGGGCTTCGGCGAAAATGTTTCCAAATCCACGCCGATGATCGAATTGAGCGTGTTGATCAGGCTGACTGCGTCGGCGCCTCCTTTTTCCGCGGCCAACGCGACGCGCGTGATGTCCGTGACATTGGGCGTGAGCTTCACAATCACCGGCGTTTTTGCCGCCTCTTTCACCCACGACGTAATCATTTCCGTGTACTCGGGCACTTGCCCCACGGACGAACCCATTCCGCGTTCGCTCATCCCGTGCGGGCACCCGAAATTCAGCTCCAGTGCGTCCGCGCCCGCGCCCTCGACTCGCCGCACCATTTCGTGCCAGCTCTCGCGCCTGGATTCCACCATCAGCGATGCGATCACCAGATTTTTCGGATAACGCTTCTTCACCTCCGCGATTTCCCGGATATTCACCTCGGTAGGCCGGTCGCTGATGAGCTCGATATTGGTAAAGCCCATCACCTTCGTCCCGTTGTAGTCCACCGCGCCGTAACGCGACGACGTGTTCACGATCGGCTCGCCAATCGTTTTCCAGACCGCCCCGCCCCACCCCGCGTCAAACGCGCGCATCACCTGCCCGGCAGTATTGGTCGGCGGCCCGGAGGCAAGCCAGAACGGGTTGGGCGATTCGATCCCGCAGAAGTTCACGCGCAGGTTTGCCATGGGGCGCCTCCGGGGCGGTGACTGGTGACTTGTGACTCGTGACTGGTGATTCGTGATTCGTGACTTTGATCCATCATGGTTGCTTCATGCCTTTCGCGTCGAACGGTAGATAAACCACCCCACGGTGGCAAACATACCTACCCAGCCGAGAAAACGAAATAGACTTGCGATTTGCGTATCGTGCGCCAGCAGCCCCGAGTGGGAAAATAAATAAAACCAATCGTGGACGACGTCTTCCGAATCGCCAACGGTTAGGAGGGGCAACTCCTGTGCGCGCGCGTCTGCCATGTACGTCGCGATAGGAAGAAATTGCTCGAAGAAAAAGAAGAGGCAGAAAACCGTGCCGGGCACCTGGCGGCGGAACGCGAAATTGGCCGCCAGCGCGAACGGGACAAACAACTGCAGAAAAGTTCCTCCGGCCACCATGATCCATTCGCCGAACATTCGGAAAAGCAAATGGCCGCCTTCATGGATCGGAATGAAAACGAGATCGAACCATTGAAACAAGTGGCCGCCGAACAGCGCATTTCCGAGCAGCAGGGCGTAGAAGCCGAGCCAGCCATACAACGCAACGCGCGAAACAGGTTCCCAGTCTTCCTCGAGCGCATCGAGAAACGGAAACCGTTCGCTGAGCGATGCGGGAATTTCCATGACGTGCTAGTTCCCCCTGCGCCGGTCGCCCGCATCCACGGCGAGCCACGCGTCGATTCCCCGCCCCGCCGCCATGCCTTCCGCGACGGCGTCCACAACTTCCCGGCCGCCATTCACGCAATCGCCGCCCGCAAAATATTTTGGATTGCCGGTGCGGTGCTGCGCGTCCGTCACGACGGTGCCATTCTTGCGAACCTCGATTCCCTTCACGGCGCGCAAAAAGTCCGTGGCCTGCTTTTGTCCGACGGCGCGGACGACCATATCCACATCGATTGTGAATGTGCTGTTTGGAATCGTCTCTGGAGCGCGCTTTCCTCGCGCATCGGGCTCGCCGAGACGTGTGCGCACGCATTCGAGTCCCGTGACCACGCCGCCCGAACCGAGGATTCGCACCGGCTGCGTTTGCCACAGAAAATTCACGCCGTCTTTTTTGGCCAGCTCATATTCGTAGCGGAACGCCGGCATTTCCTGCTCGCTGCGCCGGTAGACGAGATACACGGCCTCCGCGCCCAGGCGGCGCGCGGCGGTGACCACATCAATCGCGGTGTTCCCCGCGCCGATGCAGGCGACTCGTCGCCCGATCGCGACGCGCGAAAATGGCTGCGACTTCGTCGGCTCGATAAATTCAAGCGCGCCGCACACTCCGTGCAGGTCCTCGCCGGGAATATCCATGGCCCAAGTTTCGCCAAGGCCCACTCCGATAAAGATGGCGTCGAAATCTTTTTCGAGCTGCTCGAAGCTGACGTCCCGCCCGATTTCCACGTTCTGGCGGAATTCGACGCCCAGCGATTTCACCATTTCCACTTCCCGCAACGAATCTGCGACGCGCGTTTTGTAAGCCGCAATTCCATAGGTGTTCAACCCGCCGGAAAGTTCTCGCCGGTCAAATATGGTTACGCCGTAACCCTTTCGCGCCAGAAGCGCCGCGCACGCCAAAGACGCAGGCCCCGACCCGATGCAGGCCACGCGGCGCCCATTCGCCTTGCCCGCGTGGAATAGCCGAATGTTGCGGTCCAGCACATGGTCCACTGCAAATCGCTGCAGCCGGCCAATTTCGATCGCCTTCTCGCCTTTTTCGACCATGACGCACGCGCCTTCGCACAACACTTCCGTGGGGCAGACTCGTCCACAACTTTCGCCAAGAATATTCGCTTCCAGAATGACGCGCGCCGCCCCGCGCATATTCGCCGTCATGATGCGCTTGATGAAGCCGGGCACATCGATCCGCGTCGGGCACGCCTGAATGCACGGAGCGTCAAAACAATAGAGACACCGCGCGGATTCGATGGCCGCCTGCCGCGCGTTCATCGGCGGCGTGATGTCCGCAAAATTCTGCTCGTATTTTTCCGGGGATAATTTCGGAGCGGTCTCGCGAAGGGGCATGCGCTCACCTCGAGGTCGGGTTCTCCCCTGAAACACGCAACCCGGTGGACCATTTTTCCCACCGGGCGTCGGGGCCGGAATTCCAGCGCCATTCTAGCATCGCACGACTGGAGCAATGTCCCACGAAATTGCAGTGATGCGGCAAAAGCCGCAAGTGGCACAGGCTTCAGCCTGTGCCACTCAAAACAAAAGATCACGCTCTTGTAGAGGGCAAAATATTCGGATCAGCGCGGAGAGCTACGGAGTCACGTTGAACTTGAAGTGCAGCGCTGGAATCTTGTTGCCCGGATGATCGTCGGCATAGGTGAGCTGCGGCATGCGATACAACAATTGATTTTCCGTGGGCGGCCCTTGATAGATACCGGGAAAAAGATCAATCAGGTGCGTCCCAGGTTCCCCTGCCGCCTTGAACGTGATCGCCACGTCGCCCTGCGAATTAAAGCCGCAGGCATATCCCATGTAAGCGTTGTCGTACGTCGCCGCAAACATGTTGTCGTACTCGGTCCAGCCGACGCCCTTCAAATGGATCGTGATCGGAGTTCCAGCCGGACCGGATGCCGGCTCCATGCTCACGATGGTCGTCTCAATGGCGAAGTAAGCGCGCCCGAGCAACTTCTCTCCATCGCGCAGTTCTATCCCATGCTCGCCGCCCAGGTCCTCAGGAATCGTCAGCGGGAAATCGATCTTTCCATCGCTTCCCACTTTCACTTTCGCGATTGAATTTTCATGCGGCCCGAATCCGTTGCCGCTAACTCGACTTCCAACGTACGTCTGCCAGAAGAGATCCAGCGTCGAGTTGGCCGGAAAACCTTCTCCGCGCAGCATGGCTTTGGTGTCTACAGGCCCTTGCGTCGGACTGACGCTCAGCTTCCCATTCGCAACGTGAACTTCGGCCTCCGGCAGGGAATACGGCTGGTACTCGTCCGCGTATGTAACGGGCGTCGAGGATGGTCCCGGCGTTGTGCGAAACTTGAATTCAGGGCGCGGCAGGTACGCGTTCGGCGCCTGCTGAAAATTGAGATAACTCTGCCCTTGCCACCCTGTGTAGATTTTTAAGAAATGATCGCCGACGGGACCTGTGGCGCGAAAGCGCGCCGTGGCCGAGCCGCGCGTGCCGGCGGCGCTGACGAATCCGGTTCCCCGATTGTCCCAGTTTACGACCCATGTATTTTCCATCGCTCGCCAGCCGAGTCCCTTGACGCGCAATTCGATTGGCGTTCCGACTGGACCTGACGAGGGCGTCATTTCGAAGCTCTGGGTGACTTCAATTCCATTTTGCGCGACGGTTTTCCCGCCGATGGTCGCGATCACGTCGTGAACGCCGCCGTAATCTTCAGGAATCGCAAACGTTGCATCGAGACGTCCACTCGCGCTCACCGGAAATTTTCCGAGCGAAAGAGTCGTCTCGGAATATTTTCTCCCGCGAAAATAATAATAATTCTGGATCACCCAGCCGCCTGTCACCGTCCTCCAATTGAGGTCGACGGTTTCTCCGGCGGGCAAACCCTCGGCTGCAACTTGAACTTTCGCGCCGACCACGGGTTTATCGTACTTCAATTCCAGCTTCTGGACGGAAGCAGCGTCCGATTTTGCCGCTGCTTGTTGACTCGCAGCCAGCGAGGAGGAAAGTGTAAGAGGCAAGCAACTGCAGAAAACAAAAGCCAGGAGAGTCACACTACCGGAACGGAGCGAATTGCGGACCAGAAACTCCTCCATCACTGAACGATGGTTACCCAGGACGGTTCGCCGCCCTTCGGCGTCCATTCCGCCTTGCGGCCGTACTTATCGGTGGCTGTGGCGGAATATTGAACGGTGCCGGTCAGGGCGTCGTCGGGTACCACCCACTTTGCGGTCCACATGCCGGGACGGATCGGCATGTTCATACCCTTCTCGTTCTTTTGTGGTATGGCGCGATACTTGGCAGGCAGTTCGTACTTCTTGCCGCCGAAAGCGATGTGCACCACGACCGTAGCCGATTCCTCGGGCTTATCGGTCCCTCCGTCAACGGCATAGAGGCGGAATCCAACGTTGTCGCCTCTCTTGAATCGATTCCTCAGCGTGCAATTTTCGGGGTTCGTCGGTTGCGCAAAGACTGCGGTGTCCGCAAACAAAAGCAAGTGCCCTACCGGTTTAGGCGCCGATTCTTGCGCTGCCAGGGGCAATGCGGCCAACATCCCCAGGAAAATTCCGAACGTCGTCAGCTTAGCGATCGAAGGAATTGTTTTCATAGAGGCGACCTTATTCCATTTCCGATTTTCTGTCCAGAAATTTAGCGGCCCAGTTGCGCACTTTCAGACCCAGAACGCCAAATTCGGTTCCGCAGATCCGGGCCGCGAGTCGCGGCGATTATACCGCCATTGCGTAATGCCAAGTACAGCCAAGTAGCAACTCAGTTTGTCTCTGGGTGGCGTAGAAGGCTGCCCTCCCAAAAAGCGGGCGGCCGCTACAACACCTCGCGAGGCACCGGTTATGTAGCGCCCGTTCCGTCCCGTGTATTTCGGGACGGAACGGGCATCTTCACGGGCAAACTGACCCAATACGTATAACCTCGGAGACTGCCGCGCCTGCTTGCCCATCCTTCCCCGCTTAGCCTAAGATGCACCGTCGTCTTCAATCCGGCGGCATTGGGGGAACGATGGGATTCGACACCATTATCCGCAACGGCACGATCGTCACCGCCACGGACAAGTACGCGAGCGACATCGGCATCACGGGCGGACTGATTGCCACCATCGGCAAGGATCTCCCCATCGAGAACGCGGGGAAACTGATTGACGCCAACGGGTGCATCGTCATCCCCGGCGGCATCGACGTGCACACGCACCTGGACATGCCCTTCGGCGGCACCACCAGCGCCGACGATTTCGAGACCGGCACGCGCGCCGCGGCTTTCGGGGGCACGACGACGCTCATCGATTTCGCGATCCAATACAAGGGCCAGACGTTGCGCCACGCCTTCGACATCTGGATGAAAAAGGCCGAAGGCAAGGCCGTGGCCGACTACGCATTCCACTGCATCATCACGGAGCTTGGCGACACGCAACTGGAAGAAATGGGTGCGCTGGTCCGCGAAGGCGTTTCTTCTTTCAAACTTTTCATGGCCTATCCCGGCGTGTTCATGCTCGATGACGCCACGATCTTCAAGGCCATGCTCCAGGCCGCCAAACACGGCGGCATGATCTGTATGCACGCGGAAAATGGCGGCGCGATCGACGTGCTTGTGCAGCGCGCCCTGGCCGAGGGAAAAACCGCGCCGAAATATCACGCCCTCACACGCCCCACCACCGCCGAAGGCGAAGCAACGTCGCGCGCCATCGCGCTCGCCGAAATGGCCGGCGCGCCCGTGTACATCGTACATCTCTCCTGCAACGACGCTCTCGAAAAAGTGCGCGAGGCGCGCGACCGCGGTCTGCCCGCCTACGCCGAAACCTGCCCGCAATATCTCCACCTCTCGCTCGAAAATATGGACGTCCCCGGCTTCGAGGGCGCGAAATACGTCTTCACTCCGCCGCTGCGCGAAAAATGGAACCAGGAAAAACTCTGGCAGGGCCTCGCGCGCGACACGCTGCAAGTCGTCTCCACCGATCATTGCCCTTTCTGTTTCAAGGAACAAAAAGAAATGGGCAAAAACGATTTCACGAAAATTCCGAACGGCGGCCCGGGCGTCGAGCACCGCCTCAGCCTGATTTATTCCGGCGGCGTCCACGGCGGAAAATTCTCAGCCAACCGTTTCGTGCAGCTCGTTTCCACGGCCCCGGCGAAACTGTTCGGCTTGTACCCTCGCAAAGGCACGATCGCCGTCGGCTCCGACGCGGACATCGTGATTTTCGATCCCAACGCCGAGCAAGTGATCAGCGCCAAGACGCACCACATGCGCGTCGATTATTCCATGTTCGAGGGAATGCGCGTGAAGGGCGTAACGAAGACCGTGCTTTCGCGCGGCCGCGTCATCATCGACAACGGTGCATTCACAGGCCGGCCCGGCGCCGGCGAATTTCTTCGCCGTCAGACTTATTCGGGCGCTGGATAGAAACCTTGAACCTTCCCTACTCCTCTTGCGGCCAGGTTCCGATAAGCCGTGCCGGCTCAACCGGTCGATGCAACACCATCTGCTATAAATCTTTTTTCTAAAAGGTGGTGTTTATGACGCATCGTAGACGGGTGAAGCTCTCCGCGAGCCAGCGGATTGACATGTGGAGCCGCTGGAAGGCGGGACAGTGCTTGCATGAGATTGGGCGAGCCTTCGGCAAGGACCATGTATCCATTCAATTTATGTTGGCGCAGCATGGCGGGATTGCTCCGGCAGTGCGTCGGCGCTCGTCGCTAGCGCTCACGCTGGCGGAGCGGGAAAACATTTCTCGAGGGATCGCTTGCGGCTCCTCGATTCGTAAGATAGCCAAAGGGTTGCAGCGGGCCGTTTCGACGGTGAGCCGAGAGGTCGCCCGCCATGGCGGGCGACCTCTCTATCGAGCCAGTGACGCCGATCAGAAAGCCTGGGAGTCGGCCTTGCGGCCTAAAGTGTGCCTTCTGGCCATTCACGGGAAGCTGCAGGAGATCGTTGCGGGTAAACTGATCCTGGACTGGTCGCCGGAGCAGATTTCCGGATGGCTGAAGATCCAGTATCCCGAGGACGAGAGGATGCGCGTGTCGCACGAGACGATTTATCGCAGCCTGTTCATCCAAGCGCGCGGAGTGCTGAAAAAAGAGCTGATTCAGCATCTTCGATCCAAGCGGCGGATCCGCCGCTCGCGACACGCGCGTGACAGTGGACACCGGAGTGGCCAAATCGTCGACGCCATTTCCATCCGGGAAAGACCCGCGGAAATCGAGGACCGCGCCATTCCCGGCCATTGGGAAGGCGACCTCATTGGCGGCACCAAGAACAGCCACATCGCCACGCTCGTGGAACGACATTCGCGTTTTACGATGCTGGTCAAGGTGTCCAGCAAAGATACGGCTACCGTGGTCGCCGCCCTGAGCCAGCACGTGCGTCGATTGCCCGCATCGCTGCGGCGCTCGTTGACCTGGGATCGCGGGCTGGAGATGGCCCAGCACAAAAGCTTCACGGTGGATACGGAGGTGAAAGTCTACTTCTGTGATCCGCAGAGCCCCTGGCAGCGCGGCTCGAACGAAAATACAAATGGCCTGTTGCGCCAGTACTTTCCTAAAAGAACAGACTTGTCAGGGTATTCTCAAGCGGAGCTGGACGAGGTGGCACTGCGATTAAATCAGCGTCCAAGAAAAACTTTGGGATTTCAGACTCCGGCAGATAGACTGCAAGCAAGTGTTGCACTGACCCATTGAGACCACCCGACTTCTCAGGACTTGGCGTTCGCCGCTTGCTGAGATGCCCCCTTGGGAGGCGTGAAGTACAGCCACCGCAGCAGGCCATACCAGATCAGCAGGAGTACGACGAACGAGACCAACTGAGGCAATGCAGCTTGGAGCGAGAATCCTGCCGTGGCCTTACTGCCCGGAGATTCCATTCGCCTGACCCATCCCGCAACGGGCGCAGCGAAGACATTCACGAGGTACAGAGCTGCTTCCGCAAATAAGTATCCAAGAGCAATAGCGCCGACGAAGCTCTCCACCAGCGTCTCTTTCAACCGATCAAACATAGTCTGTCCTTGCAACCCGGGTGCGGTACGTGCTCAAAGTGCGGAGCGGCCCCACACCATAAACGCAACGGGACACAATCCAGGCTGCGCCAAAGCTGCTGACAGTCCAGAAAAAATATTTCATAGTCATTACGAAAAGCGAGGGGTCGAAAAACATATCCCGCGACCTCATGAGATTAATGCCGTTCTGCCACCACATTAACCCAGCTGTGACCACACTGTCAGAGAACTCGAAGGCAAGGACAAGCAGGCTCAATACAGCTTTGACCCCCGAATCAATCGACCAAACGAGAAGCACCGCAATCGCAATGGCTGCAATGTGGGAATAAGCCAACACTTCGCGAAAAGTGGGCCTCACGTTTTCTCCTGTTGGCTCGCAATTGTCTCAGGTTATCTTGATTAGACCAATAGGGCCTGATAAACGGGATTCTCAGAAACTGGCTTATCATCCTCAGGGGCCAAGCCGCGCGAAATTTCCTACTGCCGAAACACTCCGTAGACCCAGGGAATGCCCATGGCGCCCTTCTGCGCTTGGACGATAATGTCGTCGCCTTTCTGGAAACGATCGAAGTCATTCTGATCGACGGCGATATGTTCAAAGGGCCGGCCATACCGCCAGGAAGTGACGATGAGGCGCCGGCTGCGCGGGAATGCGCCTGTGGCGACTTTTCCCACGACGGTTGCGGGAACGCGGATGGGGCGCGAAGTGTCCAGCCTTCCGTTCAGAAACAGAAGGCCCGCGAAAATCCACGGCACGGGAATCATGCCGAAATAGATCCGCTTCATGACCTCGACTTCCTGATGTTTCCGGGCGCGATAGTCGATCCAATATCCGAGCGCGAGGGAAAGAAAAAAAACGATGCCGCCGAAAATCAGGATGGAATCGAGTTCGAGCGCAGGATAGTACTGGCTCGCGGCCACAAAGACGATGATGCCCACCAGAAAAAACGCCGTCCGCTTCACCAGGCGCCGCCGCACCACCAGCTCGGCCGCGGCGGAAGTCAGCCCGCACGCGGGGCACTGATCGGCGATGCGATCGGCGCCGCAATCGAGGCATCGCGTCATGCCGGAGACAAACTCATCAAGAGCGCTTCCAGCTGCGCCTTGCCGCTCTCTTCCGCAACTTCAAACACGACGGCAATCCCCGTGGCCGGCTCGACCCTGACCACGGTGCAATCCAATAAGAGGACAGGTTTCAACATCAGCCGCGCGCGGAACGCCGCCCCGACCCAAAGCGGCGGCGTCAACTCCACAAACAGTCCGCTAGGACCGATGTCCCGCACATCCCCGGTCAATATCGTGGATCCCCATTCCATTTCCATCTTCCCGCGGAATTTTCTGCGCTGAAAATGGCGGCGCTCGGTTTTAACGGTAACTTTTTCCAAAGGCTGGGTGGTCATCTCTTGCCCCCAAGCAGGATGCTAAGTGCCGAGTAGCACAGTGTCAAGTTTCGGATGGCGCATGCATGAATCCGCGCGCCCGTCGGAATTGGGCGCCATTCTGAAATAGCGTTTGGTGGCGCAGGCTTCCAGCCTGTGGGGTTTAGTGCTTGCAAGGACTAACCCCCACAGGCTGGAAGCCTGCGCCACGTCATGCGTGCCCGCCACTTTTTCCTCTGCGTGCGAGTTCCTCGCGCAAGTGGACGCGCACATATTCCGGGAGCCGCGAAAGCTCGAGCAAATCCTCGATCTCGCGGCGCGGCAGGCCGGGCACGAGCGCCGGCACGAGTTCCGGCGGCGCGTGACGATGCCGCAGCAACGCCACGCGGATGTTGACCAGCTTAGACCATTTCTCATGTCTCGCCACGACAGCAACGATCCGCGCGGGAAGCGCTTCCTTGGCGAGAGTCTTCAACAGTTGCGATTCGGTCAGAAACGAATTGTCGAGCGCCACGCGCGCCACTTGTTCCGGCCCGTGCGCGACGATGCCCGCGGCGATGCGCGTCGATCCGCGCCGCGCCAGCATCAATTTTTGTCCCAGCGGCAATTGCGGCAATTGCGTCAGGACGCGCTCGTCTGCGAGCCGCCGCAGTTCCATGGAAGAAGTCGGCAGCAGGCCGATGCGCACGATGTCCATCAAGTGCAATTCGCGCAGAAGGCGCATGGCGATGAGGCGCGGCGTGTGCGGATGCGCCGCGAGGCTGAGCCGCACGCGATAGACCGCGCGCCACGTCTTGCGCTTACTGATTTCCTCGAGCAGCAGGCCCGAGAGATCTTTGCGCTCCAGCAGGAGACACACGTGCGTCTCGTCGAAAGCCGGATTGTCGATCAAGCAGCGGAGCGCGTCTTCGCTGCCCGAGGCGAGCAGCGCGGGAATTTCTTCGCGGGCCGCCGTGCGCGCGGACTGCGATTCGGCGAGGTCTTCAGGCGCCATGAGAAGCGGCTTGCGGCGGCGCTTCGGACAACCGCGCGGCCATTCGCGCCGCTCCGACCGCCGGAGAAATTTCGAGACGCAATATTTTTGCGCGCAGGGCGCCGCTCGCGAGCACGGAATCCAGCAGCGAGTCCAGCATGTGGCAACGGCCAAACACGCCGCCGCATTTCACGAGCGGAAATTGCTGGCCCTTCATTCCGAGGCGGCGGATCACGGTCATGGCCAGGTTGCCCAGTCCGATCGCCGACGCGAACATGATTTCCTTCGCGGCGCTGTCCTCGGCATTTGCGGCGTCGGCCACCACCGGGAATAATTTCGGAAAAACATCGTCCGGATTCTTCATGATCCGCAGCATCAGATCGTCCCAGTCGGGACAATCGAGCGCGGCGGAAATCATCTCCGCCATCACCGTGACGGGCGCATCCAGATCGCGCGAACGCGCCACGGCGGCGACGGCTCGCCGTCCGATTTCAAACGCGCTGCCTTCGTCGCCGAGCAATGGTCCGTACCCGCCCGCGCGAGCGGTTTCCCCCGCGGCGTTGCGTCCGTACGCCACCGATCCCGTGCCTGCAATCAATACGACGCCTGGGGCCGACCCGACAGCCGACTCCAGCGCAACTTCATAATCCGTGGCCACCTGCGTGAGGGCGGCCGGGAATTCTTCGGATAGAAAAACCATCATGCGGCGCGCAACGCTGCGGCGGCCCGCGCCCGCAAGGCCCGCGCAAACACCGGCGATCTCGGCCGGGCGAATTCCCCCTACCGCGATAGCGCCCGCGGCAGCTTCGTGCAGCGAAGAAAACGCGGCCTCGTATCCGGAGCGCAAGGGATTCGCCGACCCGCCGCGCCCTTCGCCAACGACGTTGCCCTTCGCGTCAAGCAAAACGCAATCCGTCTTTGTACCGCCGCCGTCAAACCCTAGGGAGTAGCCCATGGCACCTCATTGCTGAAGCCGAGTAGCACAGCCACTCTTGGCTGTGTGGTTTTGCCAGCCGCAAGTGAAGACTACCCGACGCAATCACGATCGCAAACCCCATACAGCCAAGAGTGGCTGTGCTACGAAATCACCGAAAAGCAGGCCCGCGCGCTTGACGCATCCGGGATGCGCACCTATCATCGCGACGCTCCCAACATGCGCCTGACCTCTCTGGACCTTGCCGTCATCATCGCCTATCTGGCCGGCATTACTCTGTTCGGCATCGCGTTCCGCCGCGGGCAGAGCAACGTCCGCGACTATTTTCTGGGCGGACGCACGGCGCCGTGGTGGGCGCTGGCCCTCTCGATCGTCGCGACGGAAACTTCCACGCTCACGATCGTCGGCACGCCTGCTCTGGCCTTCGTCGGAAATCTCACGTTCCTGCAATTCGTGCTCGGATATCTGGCCGGCCGCGTGGTGATCGTCCTGTTGTTTCTGCCTCACTACTTCCGCGGGGAATATTATACGGCCTACCAACTGATGGAAAGGAGGTTTGGCGCAAAAGTAAAGGCGGTCGCGGCGTCCACGTTTCTCGTGACCCGCGTGCTCGCCGAAGGCGTGCGTGTCGCGGCCATCGCGCTCGTCGTCACGGCGGCGCTGGGCACGGGGCAGCGCACTTCCATCCTGCTGATCATGGCTCTCGTGTTGATCTACACATTCGAGGGCGGAATGAAGGCCGTGATCTGGACCAACGTCGTGCAATTTATTCTTTATTTTTCCGGCTCGCTCGCCGCATTTTTTCTGCTGTTGCACCGCATTCCCGGAGGATGGGAAACGATCGTTCACGCAGCCGCCCCGGCGCATAAATTTCGCATTTTTGATTTCTCGTTCAGCTTGACGAATCCAGCCAAACTCTACACATTCTGGTCCGGCGTGATTGGCGGCACGTTCTTCACGATGGGAAGCCACGGCACGGACCAGACCATCGTGCAGCGGCTCCTCGCCGCCAAATCCGAACGCGACAGCAAACTCGCGCTGCTCGCCAGCGGCGTCGTCATCCTCGTGCAATTCGCGCTGTTTCTCGTGCTGGGAGTGATGCTCTACGCGTGGCACGGCGCGCCCGCCGTGATTGCCGGCCGCAGCTACGATTCCGTTTTCCCCGACTTCATCGTTTCCGCCATGCCATCCGGCGCGCGCGGCGCGATCCTCGCCGCCATCCTTGCCGTCGCGATGTCCAACGCCAGCGGTTCGCTCAACTCGCTGGCCGCGTCGAGCGTGGTCGATTTTCAGCACCTTCGTGGCTTGCAAGCGCTCGAAGAAAATCCCGAGCGCCTGCTGCGCCGGTCGCGATGGATGACGCTGGTCTGGGGAATCGCGCTTGCAATCCTTGGCACCGTGCAATGGGGACCGATGCTCGAAGCGGGATTGACCATCGCCGCCATCACTCTCGGAAGCTTGCTCGGACTTTTCCTGCTGACTTTCCTTTTTCCGCGCTCAACGGCTGCCGGAGTCCTCACCGGCATGTTCGTGGGACTCGCAGTAATTCTATACGCCCACTTTCGAACGCCGCTCTTGTGGACCTGGTACGTTCCACTTAGCGCGGGCATCACTTTTGCGACCGGCGCGCTCGTCAGTCTCGCAACCCAATCATCGGCCACCGCAAAGTGAAGGGGTGTCCGCGGGCGCCAGCGGCGTTTCTGGCGGACGAAATGTCTACGGCCGTAATCTGGTGGCTTGCGCGCTTCATTCGTTCGTCTATGAGTCTCGTATTGATTTTTCTGGAGTGATTTTCTGGTGGCAATTGTGAGGAAAACTTTCTACGCTTTGTAGTTCGTTCGAACGGCGTTGTGGCGCAGGCTTCCAGCCTGCGGGGGTTAGTACTTGCAAGGACTAACCCCCACAGGCTGGAAGCCTGCTCCACTAAACCGCCGAATTCAGCGGCCAGCGGTAGCAACGCGAGCGAGCAGCGCATCTGATTCGAACGGCAGCGTGTGATTCTGCTTCCCCGAGTGGATCGCGCCAGCGAGAACTCCCAACCCAGCCGCCAGGCGCGGCCCGGGCCGCGAAAAATATCCTGCAGCTTCGACAACGAAGACGCGGCCGTCTCGCACGGCGGGCAAATCATTCCAGCCATGCGGAAGCGGCAGATTGCGAAACTCAGCCTCCGCTGCCGCAAGGCTGTAGCCGCACGGCATGATCGCGATCACTTCGGGCCGCGCCGCAAGCGCAGTTTCCCAATCCACGCGGAAGGACGGTTTTCCCTGGTGCCCGAGGACATCGACTCCGCCCGCGCGCTCTACCATTTCCGGAACCCAGTGCCCCGCCACGTACGGCGGATCGAGCCATTCGAGACACAGGACGCGCGGCCGATCGAGCCCGGCTACGGATCGCTCGACGCTTGCGATGCCTCTTTCAAATTCGGCCACGACAGCATTCGCTTGTTCGGTGCGCCCCGTCGCTTCGCCCACCGCGCGGATATCCGCGCACACGTCCGCGAGAGAATGCGGATTGAGCGTCACCACTCGCGGCTGGCGCTCCAGATGCGCAAGCGCCGCGCCCAGATCGTCCGGCGTGGCGGCGCACACGTGGCAGAGGTCCTGCGTGACGATGAGGTCTGGTTCGATCGCGCGCAACGATTCAAAGTCGACGCTGTAGAGGCTCTCGCCCCGTTCGATAAATTCACGCACCTGACGGTCAATCGCCGCCGGGCTCTCCGTATGTGAAATGCGCGACTTGATCAGGACAGTTTTGGTTCGCGCTTCTGGCGGGAAATCGCATTCGTGGCTGACGCCGGCCACCTGGTCGCCAAGCCCAAGCGCAAACAAAATCTCAGTAGCCGAGGGCAGCAAGGAACAAATTTTCATGCCCCGCAATCTACCACGGAGAGGTTGGTCAGATTGCGGTTTTTGTAGGACAGCCACTCTTGGCTGTCCGCTCTTGGCCTGGCGAGATCGCAGAGAACAGCCAAGAGTGGCTGTCCTACTAAACCCGCTTCCTGCCTCACCGGTACAGTAAATATTTCGCGCGAACTTTGCGAAACGCTTCGAGGTCCTTGTCCCAACTTGCCACGATCGCCGCTGGATCGTTCCCCTCCATCAACTGCTTGATGGTCGCGGCATTCCCCACCAGCTCAATCATTTTTGCCGCGTCAAATTTGCCGGGATATAGTTTGCCGAACGCGGAGGGGATTTCAATTCCCATTCGCATCGATTGCAGCGCATCGCGATCTTTCAGAACAACCCTCACTCCTTCGCACAGCTCGCCCTTGTACAAGCCGGAATCCGGCGTGAATTTCTCGGGCTCGAATCGCACGCCTGGAATCGCGCGGCGATTGAGGTAGGCCGCGAGTTCTTCGCCGCGAATCCATGGCGCGCCCAGCAACTCAAAAGGCCGCGTGGTTCCGCGCCCTACGGACACGCCGCCCGCCTGCAGAATTTCCAGGCCGGGATACAGAATTTCCTCCTCCGGAGCACGCAGGTTGGGAGAGGGACTCACCCACGGCAACCCCGTATCGCTGAACCACATCTGACGCCCCCAATTCTGCATGCGGATGACGTGGAGATCGCAGCCGATCTTTTTTCCCGCGTTGAACATCTGCGCCATTTCGCCCAGCGTCATCGCCATGCGCACCGGCATCGGAAAATAGCCGACAAAATTCGTGCGGTCACGGTCGAGCACGGGCCCTTCGATGCGCTCTCCACCGAGCGGATCGGGCCGATCGAGAACGTAGAACGCGAGGTGATGCGCCGCCGCGGCTTCCATCGCGTATCCCATCGTCGTGATGTACGTGTAGAAGCGCACGCCCGCATCCTGAATATCGAAGACGAGCACATCGAGACCCGCGAGCATTGCATCCGTGGGCCGCTCGGTTTCGCCGTAGAGGCTGTAGACGGGCAGGCCGGTCGCTTCATCCGTCGTGGAAGAAACACGCGCATCGAAATTGCCGCGTATTCCGTGCTCGGGGCTGAAGAGAGCGACCAGCTTCACCCCCGGCTCGTGGGCCAGCAAGTCGATCGTGCCGCGCCGATTGCGGTCAACCCCAGTCTGATTGGTAATGAGCCCGACGCGCTTCCCCGCCAGCGGAGCGAATTTCTGCACCTCAAGCACGTCAATCCCGGTAAGCGTCTGGGCGGCACATACTGAAACCAGGAACCACGGATGCACACAGATGAACACGGATAGAACAAAGAACAAAATCGAGGACACCCTCAGACAGGAATTGCAAAACCTCTGAATGCCCTGGGTCGCACAATTCATCGCGAAACCAGATCGCAAAATAGCCGTCTATGTTTTTGCGCTTTCATCCGTGTTTATCTGTGTGCATCTGTGGTTCCAATCTTATTTGTTCCGCCCGGATGCGAGTGCTATATATGATTGCGGAATGCGGGCGACCAAACTGGAATCCGCGCGATGCGAACATTAAATCGCTGGCTCCTGCTGCTCGCTTTGTCCCTCATGGCTACCACCGGCAGCACACAAAAAACTCCGCGCGCGCCGGCCACGCCGAAACCGGCCAAGCTCTCCCCCGAGGGCGAGCGCTGGGTCGCGCAAACGCTTAAGCAGATGTCGCTCGATGAAAAGATCGGGCAACTCTTCGCCGTCTGGGCCTACGGCTCTTTCCTTTCCACCGAGAGCCAAGACTACAAGGATCTTCTGAGCGATGTCGAGGAAAAGCACATCGGCACGTTCGCGATCCAGACGCAAGGCTCGCCGCTCGGCGTGGCATACAGCCAGGTCTACCCGACCGCGATCCTGGTCAACACCCTGCAAAAACACGCGAAAGTTCCGCTCCTGATCGGAGCGGATTTCGAGCGGGGCACGGCCATGCGCGTCGAAGGAGGCACATCGTTTCCCTACGCCATGGCCGTAGGCGCGGCGGGTCACCCGGAAGACGCCTACACGATGGGAAAAATTACGGCTCTGGAAGCCAGAGCCGTGGGCGTGCCCTGGATCTTCGCGCCCGATGCCGACGTCAACAGCAATCCCGAAAATCCGATCATTAACACGCGCTCCTTCGGAGAAGATCCGGCCCGCGTCTCCGAATTCGTCGCGGCGTTCGTGCGCGGCGTTGAAGAAAACGGCGGCCTTGCCACCGCGAAACATTTCCCGGGCCATGGCGATACCAGCACGGACTCGCACCTCGATCTCCCGACCGTAACCGGCGACCGGGCGCGCCTGGATCGCGTGGAGCTTGTTCCCTTCCGCGCCGCCATCGCGGCCGGCGTGGGTTCGATCATGACCGCTCACCTCGCCGTACCCGCGCTTGAGCCCGACCCGAATGTGCCCGCGACAATGTCGCGCAAAATCATGACCGACCTGCTGCGCAGCCAAATGGGTTTCGATGGCCTGGTCGTGACCGACGCACTTGACATGGGCGGCGTGACGGTGCGCTATCCGCCCGGCGAGGTCGCGGTGCGATCGATCCTTGCGGGCGCCGACGTGCTGCTTGTTCCGCCCGTGCTGGACGCCGCGCTCCAGGGAGTGCGCGAGGCGGTGGCGTCCGGTCGAATCCCGATGTCGCGCGTCGATGAAGCGGTGACGCGCGTGCTTCGCGCCAAAGCGAAACTTGGCCTGAACAAATCGAAGCTTGTGGACCTCGACGCCCTGGCGCGCAATTTTGACCGGCCCGAGTTCGATAAAGCAGCCCTGGACATCGCCGATCGCGGCATCACACTCCTGCGCGACGACCAGCACCTGCTCCCGCTGGACGCGGCGAAGCCGTCGCGCGTCCTGCTCGTCGCGGTTTCCGGAGACAGCGATCCGTACCCGGCCGGGAACCTCGAAAACGAAATTCGCTGGCGCCTCGATTCCCTCATCACCGTTCGCATGGACACGCGCTTTGTGCGCGCCGATACGGTGAAATTGCCGCCGGCGGATACGTACGACGTCGCGATTGCCGCGCTTTACGTACGCGTTACCGATCGCAAGGGCAGCGTCGGGCTTCCCGACGACGAAGCCGCCGTCGTCAACCGTCTTCTAGCCGCGGGAAAGCCCGTGGTCGTCGCAGGCTTCGGCAGCCCGTATCTGGCGGAAAGTTTTCCTTCCGCCAAAACATACATCGCCGCGTTCGGCACCGGCGACGTCGCTCAGCGAGCCATGGGCCGCGCGCTGTTTGGCCAGACGGCAGTCGGAGGCAGGTTGCCTGTGAATATTCCGGGCGTGGCGGCGATCGGCGCGGGGCTCAATGTCGCGGCTAATCCCATGGAATTGCGCGAGGCGGACGAGCGCTCGGAAGCGAAATTACAGCGCGCCTATGATGTGCTCGATCATGCCGTCGCCGATCACGCGTTTCCGGGCGGCGTGCTCGCAGTCGGCTACAAGGATGAACTGATCGTTCGCGAATTCGGGCGGCAAACTTACGACGCAAAATCGCCGGCCGTCAACGTGGACACAATTTACGACGCCGCTTCGCTGACCAAGCCCGTTGTAACGGCGACACTCGTCGCCATGCAGGTGGAAGCAGGCCGCATCGGGCTCGACCTGCCCGTGGCGCGCTACATTCCCGAATGGAATGACGGCCCCAATGCCGATTGGCGCAAAACCGTCACGGTCCGAAATTTGCTGACACATTCTTCGGGGCTTCCCGCGCACAAGGACTATTTCCTCACGCTCCATTCCAAGCGCGAATTCATCGCCGCGATTTGCAGGGAACCTCTCGAATACGCGCCCGGCACGAAAACGATTTACTCCGACCTCGGCTTCATTCTGCTTGGCGAAATTCTGGAGCGCGCCACGGGCAAAACGGTGGATCAACTCGCGCACGACCAAATCTTCGCGCCGCTCGACATGACGAGCACCATGTTCAATCCGCCGAAGAGCCTGCTGAACCGCATCGCGCCCACGGAGAATGACACGACGTATCGCAAGCAACTCGTGCAAGGCGCCGTGCACGACGAAAACGCGTTCGCCATGGGCGGCGTCGCCGGGCACGCCGGCTTATTCAGCACGGCGTCCGATCTCGCCGTGTTTTGCCAAATGCTTCTGAACGGCGGGATCTACGGCCACCATCGCCTCTTGACTCGCGCGACAATTTCACAATTCACTGCTACGCAGGCTGTTGCGGGCAATGCCCGCGCGCTCGGTTGGATGACGCCGACGCCTAATTCCTCGAGCGGCCGGTATTTTTCGCCGCACACCTTCGGACATTTGGGATTTACCGGCACGTCCATCTGGATTGACCCGGACCGCCAGCTTTTCGTCATCTTGCTGACCAACCGCGTCTATCCCAGACGCGAAAACGACAAGATTGCGGCTGTGCGGCCGGCTGTGCATGATGCAGTAATTGAATCGCTCGGCCTTGCGTCAATGGCGAAGTAGAGGCACGGCATGCCGTGCCTCTACCCCACCATGGTTCCCACTTGCCGCCCCTTACTTAATGAGCGATTTCCGCACATTCGGGACAGCAAATCCGCGTGCGCACATGCGAAGATAGTGTTCCAGCTCATATCTTGAGAAGCATGCGAGTGGACGGAAATCACAATCATCATAGCGATTGCAAGAGCATGGGTTTTCGTGGCGCCGGCGTCTCGCCGGCGATCTGCTCATTGTTGAAAATCGAAAAAACCGCCGGCGGGACGCCGGCGCCACAAGAATCATGACTTCGCCTAGAGCGACAGAGCAGCGGAATCCACGCACGCGCGGGATTGACGCCAAATCCACGATCGAAATTTTGCGCGCGATTCATGGTGAAGATGCGTCCGTGGCGAAGGCTGTGTTCGGCGCGCTTCCCGCGATTGCGCGCGCGGTGGACTCGATTGCGGGCGCCCTCGAGCGAGGAGGACGCCTCTTTTACATCGGCGCTGGAACGAGCGGCCGCCTCGCGGCGCTCGACGCCGCGGAACTGCCGCCGACATTTGGCACGCCCTCGCGCATGGTCCAAGCAGTGATCGCGGGAGGACGCCGCGCGCTCACGCAGGCCGTCGAAGGCGCCGAGGATAACCGCACGAAAGGGGGGAAAGACCTCGCCGCGCGGGGTCTCAGCACCAGGGACGCCGTCGTGGGCATCGCGGCGAGCGGCGCGACGCCTTACGTCCTTGGGGCTCTGGAATACGCGAAGAGAAAAGGCGCGGTCACAATTGGACTCACGTCAAACCCGCGAACGCCGATCACAAAAATGGCCCGGATCAGCATCGTCACGCCGACTGGACCCGAGGTCATCACCGGCTCGACGCGGATGAAGGCGGGCACGGCACAGAAGTTGGTCCTCAACCTGCTCTCTACCACCATGATGATTCGCCTCGGCCGCGTGTACGACAACTGGATGATCGGCGTGGCGCTGACGAATCGCAAGTTGCAGGCCCGAGGGTTGCGGATCCTCATGGAGGCTTCCGGGGCGGGCGTGGCCGAATCGACACGCGCCCTGCGTCAATCCGGACACAATCTCGGCGCTGCCCTCATAATGTTAAAGACAGGAGCAAGCGCGCGGCAGGCCAAACGCCTCTTGCGCGACACCCACGGACATGTCCATAACGCACTTAACCACGCCAAAACAATCGCAGGCGGCCGGCACAACCCACATGGATAGACTCCTGATTGAAGGCGGAAGGCCGCTCGAAGGGTCGGTGCGCATCAGCGGCGCGAAAAATGCCGCGTTGCCCGCGATGGCCGCCGCGCTCCTGACCAGCGACCGCGTGGAACTCGACAACATTCCGCGCGTGCGCGACATCATCACCATGGGGCGCCTGCTCGCGCATTTGGGTGCGATCGTCGAGACGCCCGCGATTCCTCCCACGGCGATGATCATGCAGGCGGAACAGATCAACGGGGCCGAAGCGCCGTACGAGCTGGTGAAAACCATGCGGGCATCGATTCTGACGCTCGGGCCACTCGTCGCGCGCAGCGGCCACGCGCGGGTTTCTCTCCCCGGCGGATGCGCGATCGGCGCGCGTCCTGTGGACCTGCACCTGAAAGCGCTGGAACAGATGGGCGCCGAAATCGGCATGTCCCACGGTTACGTTGAAGCACGCGCTCCGCGAGGCGGCCGATTGCCGGGCGGGCGCGTTTTCTTCGACAAAATTACCGTCACCGGGACGGAAAATATTTTGATGGCGGCGGCCCTCGCCAAGGGCGAAACCTTGATCGAAAACGCCGCGCGCGAACCGGAAATCACGGACCTCGCCGAATTATTGATCAAAATGGGAGCGGACATCGAAGGCGCGGGAACCTCCACGATTCGCGTGCGCGGAAAAGATAAGTTGCACGGCGCAACACACACCATCATCCCCGACCGCATCGAAGCCGGCACATTTCTCGTGGCCGGAGCCATCACCGACGGCGATCTCGAACTTACCGGCTGCGCGCCGGAACACCTGACCTCGGTGATCGCCAAGCTGCGGGAAACCGGCGTTGACATCCGGGAAACGGATCCGGGGACACTGAAAGTTCGCGGCGCGAAAAAGCTCGTGGCCGCCGACGTGACCACCGAGGAATACCCCGGTTTCGCCACGGACATGCAGGCGCAATTCATGTCGCTGGCCACGCAGGCCAAGGGAACTTCCGAGATCACCGAAACAATTTTCGAGAACCGCTTCCTGCACGCCAGCGAAATGATCCGCATGGGCGCGAATATTTCCATCGAGGGCCGCCGCGCCGTGGTGCACGGCCCCGCGAAACTAACGGGAACAACCGTGATCGCCTCGGACCTGCGCGCCAGCGCATCACTGGTCCTTGCAGCCCTCGTTGCCGAAGGCGAAACCGTCATCGACCGCGTGTATCACATCGACCGCGGCTACGAGCGCATCGAAGAAAAGCTGGCAGCCGTAGGAGCAAGCATTAGGCGCGTATAGGAATTCATCTAACTGTTCACTGGGAGTCCCTGCTCGCCACCCAAGCCAACTTTAAAAAGCCAGTTTCCGAGAAGCGGGGTGGTCTCAATGGGTCGTTGCAACACTTGCCCAAAGTCCTCTCGTAGGGGTCTAGGAGACTGATTTTGTTCGCGTGCGTCAATTCAAACAAAACAAAAGCCCTGTTTAGGTTCTGATTGAGTCCTGTCACACAGATTGATTCTCGATTGGAAGTAGTGTCAGATCAACTGGTTATAGGGTGTTGCATCGACCGGTTGAACCGGCACCGCTTCTCGGAATGTGGCCCCCAGGCCGCGCAAGCCCGTTTTCTGACAATCCGCTAGAAATCCGAGTATGATTAGTGAAATACTGTTTCTCGAAGTAGATAAGCCTATACTGGTAAATACCGTCTAGATATACTCGCTGCTCCAGAGGTGAATCCGTGTATCGACACCGAATCGCCGCATGCTTTGCACTCCTATTTCTCGTTCTTTTCGCTAGCGAAGCTAAGGATCCCCCGGCACAGGTGATTGTTTGGCCCGCTTCCGGTCCACCCGTCTTGCGCTTCACACTTGGCAAGCCCAAAGAAATCGGGTCTGGTGGCGGCACTCGCACTTATTCGATCGACATCACAGCGGAGAACCAGTGGGGCAAAAGAATAGCCAGAGCGGATTTTTCACTATACCTCTATGATAAGAATAAAGTGCGAATTGGAGACGGCTTTATTTCCATCAGCGACGTGGCACCCGGAGGAAGTGTCAAGTTTAATGCCGATGCACAAGCGTCTGGAATCCCGGTCTCGATGGATCTTTCACCTCGGACTCTTCCTTCAGAGTTGCAATCGTTTCTCCCAATCAAGACAATTTCTGTCACTGTGAATTCTGTGCCCCAGGGAGCGGATGTAAAAATTGATGGAGTTGAGGCTGGAACTACACCAAAAATTATTCAAGTTGCTCCCGGCAAACACATCTTAGAGTTCGCGAAGGAAGGCTTCAAAACAGGCAACTATCCACTAGAAATCACTGCCGAAGATACGTCCGGAGGCAGCGTGAGTTACGAACTTGGAACGTCAGCCCACGACACTGTCGAGCTTCGCGATGGCTCAGTGCTCAGCGGAGATGTGGAATCAGTTTCGCCCACCGAGGTCGTAGTAAGGATTGGCGGAACGCTTCAGCACCTAAGCCGGAATCAAGTGAAACGAATCGCTTTGATCGAACGCGACGCACCTTCACAATAAATTTGGCCGGTGCAATTTGATCGACGCTCGAATAACCTCGGCCAAGTCCTGAGAAGTCCTGCCGGCTCAACCGGTCGATGCAACACCATCTGCTATAAACCTTTTCTCTAAAAGGTGGTGTTTATGACGCATCGTAGACGGGTGAAGCTCTCCGCGAGCCAGCGGATTGACATGTGGAGCCGCTGGAAGGCGGGACAGTGCTTGCATGAGATTGGGCGAGCCTTCGGCAAGGACCATGTATCCATTCAATTTATGTTGGCGCAGCATGGCGGGATTGCTCCGGCAGTGCGTCGGCGCTCGTCGCTAGCGCTCACGCTGGCGGAGCGGGAAAACATTTCTCGAGGGATCGCTTGCGGCTCCTCGATTCGTAAGATAGCCAAAGGGTTGCAGCGGGCCGTTTCGACGGTGAGCCGAGAGGTCGCCCGCCATGGCGGGCGACCTCTGTATCGAGCCAGTGACGCCGATCAGAAAGCCTGGGAGTCGGCCTTGCGGCCTAAAGTGTGCCTTCTGGCCATTCACGGGAAGCTGCAGGAGATCGTTGCGGGTAAACTGATCCTGGACTGGTCGCCGGAGCAGATTTCCGGATGGCTGAAGATCCAGTATCCCGAGGACGAGAGGATGCGCGTGTCGCACGAGACGATTTATCGCAGCCTGTTCATCCAAGCGCGCGGAGTGCTGAAAAAAGAGCTGATTCAGCATCTTCGATCCAAGCGGCGGATCCGCCGCTCGCGACACGCGCGTGACAATGGACACCGGAGTGGCCAAATCGTCGACGCCATTTCCATCCGGGAAAGACCCGCGGAAATCGAGGACCGCGCCATTCCCGGCCATTGGGAAGGCGACCTCATTGGCGGCACCAAGAACAGCCACATCGCCACGCTCGTGGAACGACATTCGCGTTTTACGATGCTGGTCAAGGTGTCCAGCAAAGATACGGCTACCGTGGTCGCCGCCCTGAGCCAGCACGTGCGTCGATTGCCCGCATCGCTGCGGCGCTCGTTGACCTGGGATCGCGGGCTGGAGATGGCCCAGCACAAAAGCTTCACGGTGGATACGGAGGTGAAAGTCTACTTCTGTGATCCGCAGAGCCCCTGGCAGCGCGGCTCGAACGAAAATACAAATGGCCTGTTGCGCCAGTACTTTCCTAAAAGAACAGACTTGTCAGGGTATTCTCAAGCGGAGCTGGACGAGGTGGCACTGCGATTAAATCAGCGTCCAAGAAAAACTTTGGGATTTCAGACTCCGGCAGATAGACTGCAAGCAAGTGTTGCACTGACCCATTGAGACCACCGGGATTGTCGGAACGTGGCTTTCCGACGTTCGCACGGCCCGATGAGAGAACCTAGAAAAAAATGGGGAGGCGCCGATTCGCCCCCCCGTTTCTTATTTTCTTCCAGCTAAATGCCTAGCCGGGACTAGGGATTCAAGGGTCACCAGTTACTAGTCACTAGCCACTAGTCACTTCCCCCGGCTGTTTCCTTCTGCTGCTTTTCGCGCTGCTCGCGCAGGACGGCTTTGCGCGAGAGGCGAATCTTGTTGCCTTCGATGGCCAGGACCTTGACGAGGACCTGGTCGCCCAGCTTCAGGGCGTCGCGCACGTCGCGGAGGCGCTGCTCGGCGATTTCACTGATGTGCAGGAGGCCGTCGGTGCCCGGGAAAATTTCCACGAAGGCGCCGAATTCCGCGAGGCGCACCACTTTGCCGAGGTAGGTCTTGCCGATTTCGGCCGAGGCCGTGATGTCCCGGATCATCTGGAGCGCCGATTCGGCGGCCGGGCCGCTGTTGGCGAACACGTGCACCTTGCCGTCGTCCATCACGTCGATTTTCACGCCGGTAGCCTCGATGATCGAGCGGATTTTCTTTCCGCCGGGGCCGATCAGGTCACGGATCTTGTCCGTCGGGATTTGCAACTGATGCAGGCGGGGAGCGTAGGTGGACATCTTGGGCCGGGCCGATGAAATCGTCTGGTCCATGATGTCCAGAATGTGCAGCCGCGCGCGCCTGGCTTGCTCGAGCGCCTTGCGCATGAGACTCACGCTGACCCCGCCGACTTTGATGTCCATCTGCAGCGCGGTAATTCCGGTGCGCGTTCCGGCAACCTTGAAATCCATGTCGCCGTAATGGTCTTCCGCGCCGGCAATGTCAGTGAGGATCGCGTGTTTTTCGCCTTCCACGACGAGTCCCATGGCGATGCCCGCGCACGCCGCGGTGATCGGCACTCCGGCATCCATGAGCGAAAGCGAGCCGCCGCAAACCGTGGCCATCGAAGACGACCCGTTCGATTCCATGATGTCGGAAACCAGGCGCATGGCGTACGGGAAATCGGTTTCGGGCGGAAGCAAGTTCAAGAGCGCGCGTTCGGCAAGCGCGCCGTGGCCGATTTCGCGGCGTCCCGGGCCGCGCAGGAATTTCACTTCGCCGACGGAAAAGGGCGGGAAGTTGTAGTGCAGCATGAAGCGCTTGAACGATTCTTCCTCGAAGAGCAAGTCGAGCCGCTGCTTGTCTTCCTTGGTGCCGAGCGTGGTGGTCGCCAGAGCCTGCGTCTCGCCGCGCGTGAAGAGCGCCGAGCCGTGCGCGCGTGGGAGCACTCCCACTTCGCAGGTGATGTCGCGGATTTCGTCGAACGCGCGGGCATCCGGGCGGCGGTTGCGGTGCAGGATATCCTCGCGGAAATAATTTTCGCGCATGCGTTCAAACGCCCGCATGGCCAGCGTGCGCTTCTCTTCGTCCTCTTCCGGAATCGACTCTTTCACCGCGTTCTTGACTTCGTCGATCAGGTGATAGCTTTCCTTCTTCGGATATTTCTTGGTGTCCAGAGCGTCGTGGAGTTTCGCGCCGTATTTCTGCTCGATTTCCTTGGCGAGCGCCTCATCAAAAGGCAGCGGGGGAACGGTCACTTTGTTCGGCTTGACCTTGTCATGCAATTGGCGGATCGCCGCGATGATGTGCTTGATTTGTTCGTGCCCGAATTCGAGCGCATCGGCGACCGTGTCCTCGCTGACTTCAATCGCGCCCGCTTCGATCATCACGATGGCCTGCTCCGTCGCGACCACGACAATGTTCAGCAGGCTGGTCTTCTGTTCGGCGGTCGTGGGGTTGGCGACAAGCTTGCCATCGACCAGGCCAACGCGCACGGCCGCGACCGGCGTCGTGAACGGCAAGTCGGAAATAAATGCCGCCGCCGAAGCCGCCGTGATCCCGATCATGTCCGGATCGTTTTCGCTGTCCGCCGACAGCACCATGGCGACGATTTGCGTTTCGTTGCGCCACGCTTCGGGAAACAACGGACGCAGCGGGCGGTCGATCATTCGGGAAGTCAGAATTTCGCGCTCCGAGGGGCGCCCTTCGCGCTTGAAAAAGCCGCCGGGAATTTTCCCGGCCGAATACGTGTATTCGCGGTAGTCCACGGTGAGGGGAAGAAAATCCCGGTCATTCGCCTTGGAATCCATGCACGCCGTGACCAGCACGACGGTATCGCCATAGCGCGCCAGTACGGCGCCGTTGGCCTGCTTGGCAATTTTTCCGGTTTCCAGAGTCAGCGTGCGTCCGCCGACTTCGACGGTAACCTGATGGGGAGCGGGTGCTGCTTGCGACATATACGGTGGTCCTTTCGACTCTCCGCCGCGTCCCGAACCATCGGGCCATGCGCGCGCGGAAAACCATTCGAGTGCGGGAGAAACTTTTCCCGTTTTGTTTGGAAGAGAAAAACGATGAACGACTGCGAGCGGTGCGGCGGAGTCTGCCTACAAAAAAAGCGGCCGGGCGCATTCGCCTCGGGCCGCCAGAATCCTACAGAACTCCGCGAACGTCGGGAGATGTTGTTGGCGCGATTTTGCCCGCCGCGGCGGGCGATTACTTGCGCAAACTGAGGCGTTCGACAATCTCGCGATACCGATCCGGGTCACGACGGTTGAGATAATCCAAAAGACGGCGGCGCTTGTTGACCATCATGATCAGCCCGCGTCGCGATGCATGGTCCTTGAGGTGCGCCTTCAGATGCGTCGTCAAATAGTTGATTCGCTCGCTCAATAAAGCAATCTGCACTTCCGGTGAGCCCGTATCCTTCACGTGCTTTTGATATTGCTCGATCAACATTGACTTGGCTTCCATCAAGTCGCCCTCTCCGCCCAACCCACTCTTTGCTCTGATTTCGTCTTCTCTTCGACCTTAGGAGACTACCATAGCCCCGCGGCCACATGCAAAAATTTTCTTCTGTGGGAACATATTCGAATGGGTTTTTGTAGCACAGCCACTCTTGGCTGTGCAGGTTTTGCAATTGTCATTGCATTGGATGGCGCAAGCGTACAAACCAGAAACCCACACAGCCAAGAGTGGCTGTGCTACTTTCCGTGAATCAATGAAAGAAATTCCTCGCGCGTCTTCGGATTATCCTTGAACGAACCGAGCATCGCGCTGGTCACCGTCTGCGAGCTTTCCTTTTCAACGCCGCGCATCACCATGCAGAGATGCCGCCCTTCGATGACCACGCCCACACCCAGCGGAGCAATTTTCTGCTGGATGGCGTTGGCGATTTGATTCGTCAGGCGCTCCTGGATCTGCAGGCGCCGCGCGAACATGTTTACGAGGCGAGGAATTTTCGACAGACCCACGACTCTCTTGTCGGGAATATACGCGACATGGCACTTCCCGAAAAATGGGAGCAGGTGATGCTCGCACAGACTGTAGAACTCGATGTCCTTCACCAGCACCATCTGGTCGTAGCAGACGGTGAACATCGCGCCGTTCAGGAGTTTTTCCGGGTCCTGCTGATAGCCGCTCGTCAGGAAGCGAAAGGCCTTCTCAAACCGCTCGGGCGTGCGGCGCAGGCCGTCGCGGTTCGGATCCTCTCCGATCGAATGCAATATTTTCCGCATATGATCCGCGATAGTTGCGGATGATTCCGCGCTCCCCGGCTCGGGTAGCGTCAACTCTTCAAAACGTTTTCTGTCATCGGTCATGGGTCTCTCCGGCAGGCTCGCCTGCGTATTCAAAACTGTTCAGTCCTGTTTCTTCTACGCGCACGCGCTCCAGCCTGGCCCGGGGGAACCGGCTGAGGCGGTTGAAAATCTCGATGCAAATATTTTCCGTGGTCGGAACGTTCTCGCGAAATTCCGCGATTTCTTCGTTCAGGTACTTGTGGTCGAAAGGCTCGATGATTTCGCTATCGACAAAAGCGTCAAGATCACTCAGGTTCGCGATCATTCCCGTCGCCTGATCCACCGGGCCGGAAACGGCTACTTCCACGACATAGTTGTGCCCGTGCCCGTACGGATTGTTGCATTTGCCGTACACGCGGCGGTTCTCTTCCTCTCCGAGTTGCGCGCTATGCAGGCGGTGCGACGCCGAAAACCGGTATCGCCTCGACAGGTGCAACTTCATCGCCCGCCTCCGGCGGGCGCGTGCGCGCCGTTGCCCTCGCCGTAACAATCGACGAACAGGTCCGGCGTCTCGTACAGGCGCACGCGATTCAGATGACCGCGCGTGATCTTCGGTTCGAGCAGCCGCCAGATGACCGCCGCGATGTTTTCGCACGTCGGAATCTGGCCCGCAAGTTCAGGAACCTCATAATTAAGGAAGCGGTGATCCATCCGGTCCGTCACTTCGCGCTGCAAAATCTCTTTCAATTCTTTCAGATCGAGCACCATGCCCGTCGCCGGGTCCGGCTCGCCCGCCACGGTCACCTCCAACACGTAATTGTGCCCGTGCCCATGCGGGTTGTTGCACTTGCCGAAGACGCGCCGGTTCTCCTCGGCCGAAAACGCCGGGTTGTGATAGAGATGCGAGGCTGAAAACTCAATCTTGCGTGTCAAATAAACCATAGAAGCGGCACTTACTTCAGGAATACGGTATCGCCGACCGGAAGCACTGTTCCCGAATTGCAAAATTCAGATTTGAAATTTGAGATAAAAACCTCAACCCCAAACACTTTCACCCGGCGTTACAAACTTAAGATTTCAAATAAAGAATCTCCGCCCCAATACGGTTTTCTTGAAAGGTCGAATTTTAAATTTCAAATCTGAAATTTCAAATTGCGAATCACGAATTGCGATTCACGGAAATTTCCCGCCCCTTCCATACCACGCTGCCCCGCGCATAGCGCCATTCCGAATTCAGCAGCGCCGCCGCGTAGAGCGCAACCCCCGGCAAGTAGTATAAGGCAAGCGCTGCTGGGAAACGATTTCGCCGCAGGTCCGCAACATAGGCGGCATGGCGGCCTGCCAGCAGGGCAACACCCAGCACACCCCAAATTAGATGCACCAGCGTCAGCGGAAGTAGCAGCAAAGGAATCCACGGGACCACCCTGAAGAGCTCACGCCCCACGGCGCGAGAAGTGCCGCCCGTTAGGGGATAAAGGTTTTTCGTCCACCCCTGCCACATCGCCCCAAATGTCCGATACATTCGCACGCGCATGATCCCGTTTCCCGGCGCAAAGTACAGGCGCAATCCCGCCTGCTTGGCGAGCCGCGCCAGGGCCACGTCTTCAAGGACTTCTCCCGCCACCGCGGCGTGTCCGCCGATCCGCGTGTAATCCTCGCGACGGATGAGCAGGTATTGCCCGCTGGCCGCAGCGGCCGGCGAATCAGGATGATTTACCGCGGCGTACGAATATTTGTGCCCAAGGCGCGTATACACGAAGGGGATCAGCGCCTTCTCCCACCAGGTGTGAGTTTCCTGCTCGGGCGAATACGACACGAGGCCCGCGTCGGCGGCCGCGGCATCGGTCAGAGCATGCGCCGTGGAATCGGGCAGGTGTACGCCATCCGCATCGGTGAAAAGCAGCCAGTCCCCTGTCGCCTGCGCCGCTCCGAGCGATACCGCGTAGTTCTTCCCCACCCATCCGGCGGGCAGCTCCTTCGTTTCGAGAATGCGCAGTTGCGTGTAGCGCGAAGAAAGCTGCTGGAGTGCCGCCGCCGTTCCGTCCGTCGACTGATCGTTGATTACAATTATTTCTTTAATTTCGGGCTGGGCGGCCAGCGACTTGAGGGCGGCCGCAATCGTCGCTTCCTCATTGCGCGCGGGCAGGATCGCGGAAACATTTGGATAGGGATTCATTGGATGTGGGACAGCCACTCTTGGCTGTCCCTCGTCTGTTTCAAATTGCATCAACGGCACGAAAGAGGACAGCCAAGAGTGGCTGTCCCACGAGAGCAAATCGGCTCGCGCGAAGCCGGGTCAAGAATGTATTATAGAGGGGCGGGAGAATAAACATTGAAGCATAAGATTCTAGGTCCCATCGCTTTGGTCTTTGTGGCAGCGGTGCTCTACGTGTTTGCGGCGCCATCCTATCGCCAGGGCGAACCGAGCCTGGCGGGTCGCAAGGCCAGGGATTTTGACATGCAGATTGCGGGCGCCTCGCATTTATCGGACCTGCGCGGCAAAGTGGTCGTCCTGAATTTCTGGGCATCCTGGTGCCCGCCTTGCCTGGAGGAGACTCAGTCTCTCAACACCTTGCAGCAGGCCATCGCGTCCAAAGGCGGAGTGGTTCTCGGCATCAGCGTGGATGAAGACAAGGACGCCTACGAAAAGTTTCTAGGCGACAATCACGTGGTCTTCCCCACCTATCGCGACGCCTCCAAGAAAACCGCCACGGATTACGGCACGTCGATGTATCCCGAAACATATCTGATCGATCGCCAGGGCCGCCTCGCACGCAAAATTGTAGGGCCGCAGAATTGGCAATCGCTTGAAGTGATGCGCTCCATCGACGTCCTGTTGAAGCAAAACTGAACGCTTTTTTCTCCGAATAGCGCAAATCGTAAACCCGACAGGCTGAAGCCTGTCCTACTCAACGATCCTCGCACACTGGATTTTAAATGAAGGCGAACGTTTCAGTGATGAGCAGGCAAGAACTTGACCAGCGTGGTCCGGGCCACGCCGCCCTCGGCGTTGTAGAGCACGCGGTCCACGCGCGAAAGCAATTCCTGGCCGCTGATCCCGCCCGCTCTTCCGGTTTGTGCATTGGAAAAAGCAAACGTCTCCAGCCCGAGGGCAGGCAGCACCTGGCCGCGGCAATGGATGGCAATTTCGATGCGGTCGGAGAACGTGTCGAGGGTAACGTCCACGCCTGGGCCATCGCCACCGAGTTGCGAAATTGTTTCGCGGCAAACGTCTCCCGCAGCCCTGGCCAGCTCCGCGCCGGCCTCGGTCTCAAATCCCGCGTGGATGGCCTGATGCTCCACGGCGCAGCAAAATACCCCGACCAGATTCCAATCCTGGTCCAGGTGAAACACGACGCGCACAGGCTCGTCAGCCATTGGAATGGGCATTGGATTGAGCCACGCTAATTTCGCAGGCCTCCCGGCAATCCGGGCAGTAATATTTGCCATCGACGCAGAGCCGGATGTTCTGCTGGCCCTGACAATAGCAGCAATAGCGGTCGCACCCGCACTTTGCCTCCGGCAGGTCGCATTGCGAACAGAGAATCGTGGTTTGCATATTCTTCCTCCGCCCGTACGCAGGGTCCTCGAAGCGCGCCGTCGCCAATTCGTCTATAAAACACTATAGGCCACCCCAGTACGGCAGAACAAGCCGCAAGTGCCGTGCTGCGCAACTCCTGTGGACCTTGCCGGGTTCTCCGCCCCCTTTCTTGACACGTTTCAAAGGCGCGTGTTAGTTTCGATTTTGCTCTGCGGCTGCTGAGAATTTCGAGTGACATCTCCGACTACGACCCAACTTCGCAAGACTGCGTTGAACGGCGTTCACCGCCGCCTCAAGGCCAAAATGGTCAATTTTGGCGGCTGGGACATGCCCGTGGAGTATTCGGGCATCGTGGCCGAGCACTTGGCGACGCGCACGGCGGCGGGATTGTTCGAACGTCAGCCACATGGGGGAAGTTGAGGTTCGTGGCCCGCACGCGCTTGAACTGGTGCAGCATGTCACTTGCAACGACGCGTCAAAGCTGGTGGTCGGGCAGGCGCAATACTCCGGATTGATGACCGAGCAAGGCACTTTTGTCGATGATCTGCTCGTGCACAAGATTTCCGACACGCACTATTTTCTGTGCGTCAACGCGGGCAATCAGGATCAGGACTTCGAGCATATTCGCGCGCACAATCGCGCGGGCGCGCAAATTGAAAATGCGGGCGAGCGCTATTCGCAGCTCGCGATCCAGGGGCCGAAGGCGCTGGGCATCCTGCAACGTTTCACGGCCGTGCCGCTCGAGTCGATCCGCTATTATTATTTTGCATTCGGGAAGGTGGATGGCGTCAATTGCCTCATCGCGCGGACCGGGTACACGGGGGAAGACGGCTTTGAAATTTATTTCGCGCCGGAACATTCCGAAAAGCTGTGGACCAAGCTTCTCGATGCGGGCTCCGGGGAAGGTATGCTGCCGTGCGGCCTGGGTGCTCGCAACACGCTGCGCCTGGAAGCTTCCATGTGCCTGTACGGCCACGAAATTGACGATACGACCACGCCGTGGGAAGCGGGCCTGGGCTGGATCTGCAAACCGGCCAAGGGAGAATTCCTCGGTCGCGATGTTCTCGTCCGGCAAAAAGAAAAAGGAATCGATCGCGCTCTTGTGGGATTCGAGATGCAGGATCGCCTTATCGCGCGCGACGCCTGCGTGGTTTCGATTGGCGGCGAGCCGGCCGGCCGCGTGACGAGCGGCTCGCCCGCGCCGTTTCTGAAAAAGAATATTGGAATGGCATACGTTCCGGCGGCATCGAAGGCAGTGGGGACGGAAATCACGATCGGGATCCGCGCGAATCAGGCACCGGCGCGAATCGTTCCGATGCCGTTTTACAAGAGGACGAAGTAGAATTTCGTAGGACAGCCACTCTTGGCTGTCCGCTTTTGTCATACTGAAAGTGACAGTTCCGCCGAGACGGGCCTGTCCTGTGCTACTTCGTCTTGCAAAACCCGGACAGCCAAGAGTGGCTGTCCTACTGGAGCCGTAATGTACCCAGGCGACTACCGCTACACCAAGGAACACGAGTGGATCAAAGTGTCCGGCAGCACAGGCACGATCGGGATCACCGATTACGCGCAACATGAACTGGGCGACGTCGTTTTCGTGGAAATGCCCGCGGTCGGCGCGAAGATCACAGCCGGGCAAGTGTTCGGCACCGTGGAATCAGTCAAGGCGGTCAGCGAAATTTTCGCTCCCGTGTCCGGTGAGGTGACCGAAGCTAACGGCGCGCTTTCCGGAGCTCCAGAAACGCTCAACTCGGATCCGCACGGCGCCGGATGGCTCATCAAGATCAAGCTCGCCAATCCCGCCGAAGCTTCCGGGCTGATGGACGCCGCCGCCTATCAGGCGTTCATCTCCGAAAAGGAAGCCTCGGCCTGATGCGCTATCTTCCCAAGAGCACAGCCGAGCGCCGGGAAATGCTCGATGCCATCGGCGCGCGGTCCATCGAAAACCTGTTCGCGTCGATCCCGGAAGCATTCCGGCTGAAAGAGCCGCTGAAGCTCCCTGCTCCGATGTCCGAGCAGGAGATCATCGAATATTTTCGCGCGCGCGCGGCGGAAAATTCCTGCGGATATACGAGTTTCCTCGGCGCGGGCGTTTACAACCATTTGCGCTCCGTGGTCACGGATTCGCTGATCCAGCGCGGCGAATTCCTCACTTCCTACACGCCGTATCAGGCGGAAATCAGCCAGGGCACGCTGCAGGCGATCTTCGAATTTCAGACGCTGATGTGCCAGCTCACCGGCATGGAAGTCGCAAACGCGTCAATGTGGGACGGCTCGACGGCGACCACCGAGGCCGTGCTCATGGCCGAGCGGCTGACCGGGCGGCATCGCGTCGTCGTGGCGCGGTCGCTGCATCCGGAATACCGCCAGGTGCTGGAGACGTACACGCGCAATCTCGGCCTGCGCATCGACGAGATTGGATTTACGAGCGCGGGGCAGGTGGATGCGAATCGCCTGGAAGGCGCGATCAATTCCGAAACCGCGGCGGTGGTTGTGCAGTCGCCCAATTTTTTTGGCGTCCTCGAACAGATTCCGCGCCTCGCCTCGCTCGCGCACACCAAAGGCGCGCTGCTCGTCGTCGCCATCACCGAAGGCGTGTCGCTCGGCGCCGTGCGGCCTCCCGTTGAAGCGGACATTGTCGCGATGGAGGGGCAGAGCTTCGGCCTGCCGCAAAGCTACGGCGGACCGTACGCTGGAGTGATTGCCACGCGCGAGAAATTTGTGCGGCAGATGCCGGGACGCCTGGCGGGCGAAACAGTGGATGGCAATGGCAAGCGCGGTTACGTGCTCACTTTGGCCACGCGCGAGCAGCACATTCGCCGCGAGAAGGCCACGTCAAATATTTGCACGAACCAAGCGCTTTGCGCCCTGGCCGTGAACATTCACCTTTGCCTCCTCGGCAAAGAGGGCTTGAAAGAACTTGCGGCCCAGAATCTGGCCAAGGCGCGGTTCGCGCTCGAAGAGCTGGAAAAAATTCGCGGCGTGCGCCGGGCGTTTTCGGGGCCGTTCTTCAACGAATTCGTGGTCGAGTTTCCTCGCTCCGTGAAGCTGGTGAACGCGGAATTGCTGCGGCACAAAATTATCGGGCCGCTGCCGATCGGAAGTTACTTCGCAGACCTGACCAAGCGCGGCCTGTTCTGCGTCACCGAAACTGTTTCGCGCGCCGAAATCGAACGCATGGCCGAAGCGATCCGGGATATTTTATCGAAGCCGATTTGAGGCCACGTGGCGCCGGCGTCTCGCCGGCAGTTTTGCAATGCGTGAAGGGCAGAAAATCATCGGCGGGACGCCGGCGTCACAAGAACCCATGCTGCCTGCGGCTTCTCTGCAGGACGAGTCCCGTTAGGGACGATAGATCGTAGCCCACCGCGTGAGCGGTGGGTAGGTTCGAGGGCGAAATGCAAAGCCCCGTAGGGGCGGAACAGGACGCCCCGATTGTGCCGCCCCTACGGGGCTCTGAATGATTTCGCCAATTTACCCACCGTTGAAACGGTGGGCTACGATGTGGCGTCCCTCCGGGACTCCGAGCAACACAAGCGCGGGGCGCCGCACACGAGTAGTGGACAAATTTTCTGCGCGACAGATTTTGAAGTCACTGAACAAAAAAGGAAGAAATGGAATTGACCAATCGCATCAAAATCGCCGGACGCCAAGTCAACCGGAATGAGGGGCTGATCTTCGAGGAGTCCGCGCCCGGAAAGCGCGGGTTCGAGCTGCCTCCGCTCGACGTGCCCGCCGTGGACGCGCGCACGGAGCTGGGCGCGGATTACGTTCGCGAGGCCGTCGAAGGATTTCCGGAAGTCAGCGAAATCGAAGTGATCCGCCACTTCACGCGGCTCTCGACGTGGAACTACGCGATCGATCTCGGGATGTATCCGCTCGGTTCCTGCACGATGAAATACAATCCTCGGGTGAACGAATTCGTCGCGCGCCTGGACGGCATCGCCACCGAACATCCCTATCAGCCGCAGGAACTCTCGCAAGGCTGCTTGAAAATTCTGCAACTGCTTCAAAACTGCCTGGTCGAAATTACCGGCATGGATACGGGCACGCTGGAGCCGGCAGCCGGTGCGCAGGGCGAACTCACCGGCCTGCTGCTGATTCGCGCGTACCTTGAAGACACGCAGGGACACCCGCGCAAGAAAGTTTTGATTCCCGACTCCGCGCACGGCACCAATCCTGCGACCGCGGTGATCGCCGGATACGAAGTCGAAAACGTGCGCTCGGATGAGCGCGGGCAAATCAACGTCGCGCGCCTGAAAGAAATTGTAAATGGCGACGTGGCTGCCATGATGGTCACGAATCCTTCAACGCTCGGCATATTCGAGCAAAATATCGCCGAGGCCGCCAAAATCCTGCACGAACACGGCGCGCTGCTCTACATGGACGGCGCGAACATGAACGCGCTGGCCGGCGTCGCGCGCCCCGGCGACTTTGGCGTGGACGTGATGCACCTCAATCTGCACAAGACGTTTTCCACGCCGCACGGCGGCGGCGGTCCGGGAGCGGGCCCGGTGATGGTCAAGAAAATTCTCGAGCCGTACTTGCCGATTCCCGTGCTGGTGGAAAAGAGCGGACACCTGGCGCTCGATAGCCACAAGCTGAAATCCATTGGCAGGGTGCGCGCGTTCGGCGGCAATTTTGGAGTGCTGGTGCGAGCGCTTGCCTACACGCTCGCTTACGGACCGGGGATTCGCCAGGCCACGGAAGACGCGGTCCTGAACGCGAATTACATCCGCAAGAAGCTCGAGGATGTGTACGATTTGCCTTTCAATTTGCCCTCGATGCACGAAGTAGTTTTCAGCGACGCGCGGCAGAAAAAGAATGGCGTGAACACGATGGACATCGCCAAGCGCCTGATCGACTACGGCTTCCATCCGTACACGACGGCGTTTCCGCTGATCGTGCCCGGCGCGATGATGATTGAGCCCACCGAATCGGAGTCGAAGCAGGAGTGCGACCTGTTCGTGGACGCGATGCGCTCGATTGCCGAGGAAGCCGCCACAACGCCCGAGATCGTCAAGACCGCGCCGCACTCCACGAAAGTGGGCCGCCTCGACGAAGTCGGCGCCGCGCGCAAGCCCGTGCTGCGCTGGAAACCGAAAGCGCATTCCTCGCAGGCGTAAGTAGGACAGGCTTCAGCCTGTTGGTTTTCGGTGTCCGCTATGCTGGCAGAAAAACCGACAGGCTGAAGCCTGTCCTACTCAGCCTACCTGGTCAGGATCGGCTCTAAGTCCGGCTCAGCTGCCCTGGTCTTATCCGCCCCTGAGACGCTGGCGACGGTTCTCACTGCGGCTGTGCGCGCGCGACGCCGCGGCGGCGCGGGAATGACGGCGCCCCGGCCTTCGCGGTGAAATGAGATGGACTCATCCTCTTCGTCCCAATCGATGACGAGGATGTCTCCGAACCAAATCTGCTCGGTCGCCAAGAGGTTCGCCAGTGGATAGACCACGAACTTCTCGATGGCACGCTTCAAGTGTCGCGCGCCGTACTTGATGTCCGTGCCTTCCTGCAGCAGAAACCTTCTGGCCGCTGAGGTGACGCGGAACAAGAACTGGCCGCGCTCCGTGTCCAGCACTCGCTGCTGCACCATTCCCAGCTCAATTTCCAGAATCTGTTCGAGCTGTTCGTGACGCAGAGGATGGAACACTACGACTTTGTCCAAGCGATTCATGAACTCCGGCGAGAACTTCTTCTTCGCCGCTTCCTGCGCCGTCCGCTCCACCTTGTGGTCCAGCCGATCCTCGGTCTTATCCTTTGGCTGCACGAAGCCCATGCCGCCCGTCATCAACTCCGTGATCTCTCCCCCGCCCAGGTTCAACGTCAGGAATATCATCGTCTGCGACAGGTCCACGCGGCGGTTGTCGCCCAAGGTCAGCGTCGCTTTATCCAGTATTCCCAGCAATAATTGCCACAAAGAGTCCGACGCCTTTTCGATCTCATCGAAAAGCAAAAAACTCAGTTGAAGTTTCTCGGTGTGGTGCTTCGCCAATTCTTCCTGCGTGATCAACGGATGCGTTTCGCGGTGTCCCAGGTATCCCGGAGGCGAGCCGATCAGCTTGGCGATTTCGTGCGAGTGTTGGAACTCCGCGCAATCCACCTTGATCACCGCGCGCGGGTCTCCGAACAGGATCTCCGCCGCCGCTTCCACGATTCGAGTCTTCCCCGAGCCGGTCGGCCCCAGGAACAGCAAGTTGCCAACGGGGCGTCCGGTGGAGTTCATCCCCGCGCGAAACACCTGATACAAGTCGGCCACGGCGCGAACGCCCTCTTCCTGCCCGACAACTCTTCGCCGCATTGCAGATTCAAATTCCTGCGACTCGAAACTGTGGCGGTTCGGATCAAGTCTTGCTCTCTCAGGCCTCATGGGTCCCCCAGGCGATTTCAATGCGCCGCGGTTTGAATTAGAGCCCGCACGAATATATCTGGCAACCCAGAGGCCAAAGCTGCTTTGAATCCATAAGGACCTTATCCATCTGAATCTGGCGAGGTTACTAGCTCGGAGGCTTGACCCATGCCGGAATCGCCGCTGGAAACCCTATGGAAGTGTTTCGCCGAGGGGCACATCTAATCACTTTGAAACAAGCCGTTGGAACAAGACGAGGCGTGGACAGATTCGGCACTTCATTACGGACAAAAAACAGGGCGGCCATTCATTCAAGGCCGCCCTGATCGAGATCAGTATGTTTTGTTGAAGGAGGCCGCTACTGCGGATCGACCTTCTTGCGGCCGGAGGCCACCGGAGGAGGCGCTCCCGTCGGCAACGCCGCCGGCGCTTTTGCCTCGCGCACGATGACTTGTGCGGGAGCTTCGATTACTTTTCCGCCCGTGGCCTTCGCCATCTGCGCGGCCGCGCCGCGAGCGGCTTTGGCCGGCGTCGGGACGACCGCGCCTTCGCCTTCTTTTTGGAACGAAAGGTGAGCGGACTTGCCGTCCCAGTCGACAACCAGCATGTCGCCGAAACGTATCTGTTCGGTCGCCAAGAGGTTCGCCAGCGGATAGACCACGAACTTCTCGATGGCACGCTTCAGATGACGCGCGCCGTACTTGATGTCCGTGCCTTCCTGGAGCAGAAACTTTCTGGCCGACGACGTGACGCGGAACAGGAATTGGCCTCGCCCCGTGTCCAGCACTCGCTGCTGCACCATTCCCAGCTCAATTTCCAGAATCTGCTCGAGCTGTTCGTGACGAAGAGGATGGAACACCACTACCTTATCCAAACGGTTCATAAATTCCGGCGAGAACTTCTTCTTCGCCGCTTCCTGCGCCGTCCGTTCCACCTTGTGGTCCAGCTTGTCTTCCGTCTTGTCCTTCGGCTGCACGAAGCCCATGCCGCCCGTCATCAACTCCGTGATCTCTCCCCCGCCCAGGTTCGACGTCAGAAAAATCATAGTCTGCGACAAGTCCACCCGCCGGTTGTCTCCCAAGGTCAGCGTCGCTTTATCCAGAATGCCCAGCAATAATTGCCACAGCGCGTCCGACGCTTTCTCGATCTCATCGAACAACAGAAAGCTCAGCTTCAAATCTTCCTTGTGATATTGCGCCAGCGCTTCCTGCGTGATCAGCGGATGCGTTTCCCTGTGTCCGAGGTATCCCGGAGGCGAGCCGATCAGCTTGGCGATTTCGTGCGAGTGCTGGAACTCCGCGCAATCCACCTTGATCACCGCGCGCGGGTCTCCGAACAGGATCTCCGCCGCCGCTTCCACGATGCGCGTCTTCCCCGAGCCGGTCGGCCCCAGGAACAGCAAGTTGCCAACCGGGCGTCCGGTCGAGCTCATCCCCGCGCAGAAGACCTGATACAGGTCCACCAGCGCGCGGACTCCCTCTTCCTGGCCGACGACCTTGCTTTTGAGGGCGGCTTGGAATTCCTGTGACTCCACGCTTCTCAGCGTGGGGTCCAGTGGTTGTTGTGCAGGGCGGTTTGTGCTCATGACCATTCTCCTACCGGAACTTCCGGTCCGCTAACACGCCCCGATGAGGGGCACGATCAAACTGGTCGAGTTTGACTCCTACAGTGGAGTGCAGCAGACGGAGCTGCGTGATGATTTCCTGTCCCGCTTCCGGAGCGTGCGAAACGTCCAGTAACGGGGGAAACAGATCTGCCAGATCGAGGTTGAGAGTGCGCAAAGTGGAAACGAGCTTCTGAATCTGGTTGGACTTGGGATCGAACAGCTCTATGCGGTTGTTGACCTGCTCGCGCAATTCATTCCAGTTGACGTCCACAAAGGGATACGAACGGGTGACTTGCCTCACAACGTCGTCGGTGATGCGGGGGCGCTCCCCGAGCTTGGCCAGGTGCAGTTGCTTGACCCGGTCGCCCTCGCGGACGTTATGCACCAGGTAAAACGTGTTCCCTTTGCGGCGTAGAAAAGCCATAGATCGCTCCCTGCTCCGACATCGAACCTGTAGTGTAAGTCACTTCCACTACAGCTGTCAATTTAGACGTCGAATTGTTCGGAAAGTTGCCTCGTATGAGTAACTCCCTCAGATCCTTCTCCGAACCGTGTGCCGGGCAAGTTTGAGTCTCTATCGATTCCCATCATCGGCATCCGCTCGAATTCTCTTGAAGTTCTCCGATGCTCCTAGTTACTTAGATGCGGAATCTCTCTTTGGCGACGGTAAGTGTGCATGGGTGACCCGCAACGGACCATAGTTCGAAAGGTATAAGCCACTAGTCCATTTGAGCTAGTACCTTTATCATTGCTTATTCGTGTAACAAATCCGATGAATTGGAATCCCGTATACGAACTGGTGAAGAAAATTCCGCGCGGCCGGGTCATGACCTACGGCCAGGTCGCCAAAGCCCTGAGGCTCGCCGGCGGTGCGCGCACCGCTGGACGCGCCATGGCCGCGTGTCCTAGCGGGCGTGGCGTGCCGTGGCACCGCGTCGTGGGCGCCGGCGGCAGGTTGCTCATTCGCGAGCCGCACGCCTCGCTGCAGCGAAAGCTGCTCGAAACGGAAGGGTTGGAGCTGGCGGAAAAGAGAATCTTGAATTTTCGAAATTTCGAATGGAATCCGCGCGCGCCGCGCCGGCATGGATCGCGATCTGGGAAAACGTCCAGGTGATTTGATTTCCGCTTACTTTTGCATCGAGCCGGCGTCTAATCAAGTAGGGCTTCTCCGCGAGGACTGCAGTGTATTCGTGGTATACGGAGACCCTACGCCCGCCCAAAACCTTCTTCCCTGTCGGAGAAGGAGAGAATCCAAATGTCAAAATATCATTTGACCCGCAATGCCCTTCTTTGTGCCGTTGCCCTCTTGGCCATGCCCTTGTTCGCATCCGCGCGTCCCAAATCTGAAACCACTCAAGTGCAAAAGAAGACCATAGACCTGGGAAGCCAAGCCACGGTAGATGGGAAAACTCTCACGCCTGGCAAGTACGAAGTCCTCATCGAAGGCAATAAGGTCATCTTCGAGCGCGACGGCCAGAATGTTGTCACGGCGCCTTGCGACTGGAAAACGCTGACGTTCAAGGCCCCATACGACAGCACTACACTTTCCGCCAAGAACGTCTTACAGGAGCTGCAATTTGAAGGGAGCAACCGGGCTCTTGATGTGATGTAGCTTTTGCCTTTGCGCGATTGGTCCGGAGGGCGTTGACCAGCGGGCCGGAAACCTCTGCCCGCGGATCGGTCTCTGGTTGCGCCGCCGGAACCTTTCGCGCACCAGTTTCAGAAAGTGGAGCTCCATCCCAGAAGGACGCGAAGCCGGGCGCAAGCACCGGCACACCACCTCCCTGTCCAGCCGAAATCCGGAAGCGTATTCCGAAGCTCTGAGAAATTCTATCCTTGAAAGAGCCACCCACTTTTGAATCCCGCGCCGTTCGCGCCACGCGAGCGGATTGTGTTATAGATAAGGACTCATGCTGAGTGGGGCGACGATTGAAGTTACCGGCCTGACCAAGCGTTACGGCGACGTGGAAGCCTTGCGCGGGGTGAGCTTTGCCGTCAACGAGGGCGAAGTTTTCGGCCTGCTGGGGCCGAACGGCGCCGGGAAAACGAGCACGGTCGAGATTCTAGAAGGGCTGCGCACTCCCGACGGCGGCAGCGTGAGCGTTTGCGGCCTCGATCCTCAGACGAGCGGGGCTGAGTTCAAGTACGTGATCGGCGCGGCGCTGCAGGCCACTGCCCTGCCGGACAAGATGCGCGTGCACGAAGCCCTCGACCTGTTCGGCAGCTTCTATCCGCAGCGGCGCGGCACGCAGGAACTGCTCGCGCGCTTCGGCCTCGAAGAAAAGCGCAACGCTTTTTATTCCCAACTTTCCGGCGGACAGAAGCAGCGCCTGGCCCTGGCCATGGCGCTGGTGAACAACCCTCGCGTTGTTTTCCTCGATGAGCCCACGGCGGGTCTCGACCCGCAGGTGCGGCGCGAAATCTACGATATTGTCGAGGAGCTGAAAAAGGAAAAGAAAACCATCCTGCTGACGACGCATTACATCGAGGAAGCGGAAAAGCTCTGCGACCGCGTCGCGATTGTGGACCACGGCAAAGTCATCGCCCTGGGCACGCCGCGGGAGCTGAAGCAGCGCTCCGGCGCGGTTACGCGGATCACCGTGCGCATGGCCAAACCCGAAACCAATGGCGCGCTGAGCAACCTCGAAGGCGTGACCGAATGCCGCGCCGAAGCCGACGATTATCTGCTGTACTCAACCCGCGTGCCGCGCACGATCGTGGCTCTGGTGAAACACCTGGAAGAACAGAACAACGAGCTGGTCAGCCTGGAAATTTCCGCCCCGTCGCTCGAAGACATTTTCCTCGAGCTGACGGGGAGAAGGTTGCGCGATTGAGCCACGTCTTTGGCCATACCTGGTCACTCACGGTGAGTCGCATGCGCCTCGCCATGCGCAACCGCGCGTTCTTGTTCTTCAGCCTGATTATGCCGCTCGCGTTTCTCTTCGGCTACGCCGGGCTATTCAGGCGGTTCGGTCCCGAAGCCGTGCCATATCTCTTGGCCATGGTGCTTGCGCTTACAGTCATGGGAAGCTTTTGGGGCCTGAGCGTCCAACTGGTGACGTTCCGCGAACAAGGGATCTTGCGGCGATTCCGTGTTACGCCTGTGGGAGCGAGCGCGATGCTCGCCTCCAGCCTGATCTCGAACTATTTTCTCACTCTGCCCACGATTGCCATCGAGTTCTATATCTCGCGTTCGGTGTTTCACATGGCCGGGCTGGGCAACGTACTTTCCGTCTTTATTTTGGTGTCGATCGGAACGGTTACCTTTGCCTCCCTCGGGTTGATTGTCGCGAGCGTGACCAACACAATGCAGGAAACCCAGATCATCAATCAGATCATCTGGTTCGTTTTTCTTTTTATTTCCGGAGCGACGATTCCCTTCCCGATGCTGCCGGCGACGGTTCAGAAAATTTCACTCTTCCTTCCGGCCACCTATCTGGTCAGCGGCCTGCAGCGCGCCATGATCGACCACACCAACCTGAACAGCCTCGGGTCTTACCTGGCCTCTCTCGTCGGTTGCGCCCTGATCGCTTTCATCGTGTCGGCGCAACTCTTCCGCTGGGAACCGGAAACCAAAGCCCCTCGCCGGGCCAAGCTCTGGGTCGCCGCCGCGGTGGTTCCGTTCCTCCTGCTGGGCGTTTGGGAAAACTTGAACGGCGATTTGCGCAGCCACGCCGCGAAGAATCTGCAATCGATCCGGGAACCGTACTCGCTGGAGCGGATCGAGCATTAGTAGCACAGACTTCAGTCTTTGGGGGTCCGTTCGCTCACCCGGATCGCGCGCGCCAGCCAAGATCAATTGGAAATCCACAGACTGAAGTCTGTGCTACCTAAACCGCACCAACCAAATTGGCATTGCCGGCATGGAAGGAAGTCAACCGCGCGGCGCGGGCCATGCGGACCGCTGTGCTATAATTTTGGCTGTCCCTTTCCGAGCAGCACAAATCTTGCGTGGAAATGCAGCGTGGAGAACGACGATGCCGATGAAGCCGACGGAAAAAATATGGCACAACGGAAAGCTGATCAAATGGGATGACGCGAAGATTCACGTCCTTTCGCATGTGGTCAGCTATGCCTCGGCGGTCTTTGAAGGATTGCGCTGCTACGAAACCAAGAACGGGCCCGCCATCTTCCGCGTGCGCGAACATATGCAGCGGATGGTCAATTCCGGAAAGATTTACAGGCTGGAGCTGCCGTACACCGCCGAGGAACTTTCAACCGCCGCAGCGGAAGTCGTGCGCGTGAACAAGATGAATTCGTGTTACATCCGCCCGATCGCGCTGCGCGGCTACGGAGACATCGGCGTCGGCGGAATGGCCGTCCCGACCGAAGTATACATCGCGTGCTGGGAATGGGGACGCTACCTCGGGCCGGAAGCGATCGAGCAAGGGGTGGACGTCTGCGTCAGCTCGTGGAATCGCATGGCGCCCAATACGCTGCCGAGCATGGCCAAGGCCGCCGCGAACTACATGAATTCGCAGCTCATTCACATGGAAGCCCACGCCAACGGCTATTCCGAAGGCATCGCGCTGGACACGAACGGTTGCGTCAGCGAAGGCTCGGGCGAAAACATCTTCGTCGCCATGGACGGCGTCCTGTACACGCCGCCAGTGGGAAATAGCGTCCTGCCGGGGATTACGCGCAGTTCCGTCATCACACTTTGCGAGGAAATGAAAATCCAGGTCCGCGAGCAGGTGATTCCCCGAGAGATGCTGTACATCGCCGACGAAGTCTTTTTCACCGGCACCGCGGCGGAGATCAGCCCGCTGCGTTCGATCGACCGGATCAAGGTCGGCAAGGGTTCGCGCGGCCCGATCACCAAGAAGCTGCAGGAAGAATTTTTCGCGATCCTCAACGGAACGAAGGCCGATCGTCACAACTGGCTGACTCCGGTCAGCGTGCCGCTGGGTGCCGGCACGCGCTGACCAGCCTGAATCTGAAATTTCAAATTTGAGATTTCAGATTCAAATCTTCAGGGGCTAAAGCCCAGTTCTTATTTCCTGTGAATGTCGCGGCTGAAGCCGCGACCCACAAAGACCACGCTCGCCGAGTTACGGGCCTGCGCTATTCAATTCTTTGACTCTGCCTGCCCACTTCTCATAGAATCTGCTTCTCCAATGGAAAAAGAAGGCGGATCAGGCCCAAGCGGGTCCGCCAGGAGAGGTTTTTATGTATTCAAAGCCGCAGAAGCTCGCCGCTGAATTTATCGGCACGTTTGCGCTGATCTTTTTTGGCGCGGGATCGATTTGCGCGGATCAGTTTCTCCGCACAAGCTCGAATGGACAAATCGGCTTGGGACTGCTGGGGATCGCGCTCGCGTACGGTTTGGCCATGGGCATTATGGTGAGTTCGCTCGGCCACATCTCAGGCGGCCACTTTAATCCCGCGATCACCATCGGATTTTGGGTCACTCGAAAGTTTTCCACGTTTGACACGGTGGCGTACTGGATCGCGCAAGTTGCGGGCGGCGTTGCGGCCGCTTATTTGCTGCGGCGCTTGCCCGTCGATGTCTGGGGACCTGTGCAACTGGGTACGCCCGATCTGGCGAGCGGCATCTCACGCACCAACGGCATGATCTTTGAAGGGATCATGACGTTTTTCCTGGTCTTTGTGGTTTTTGCGACAGCCGTCGATGAGAAGGGCGCGTTCAACAAGATCGCAGGCTTTGCCATCGGCCTCTCCATCACGATGGGCGCGCTGTTCGGCGGACCGTTTACCGGTGCGGCGCTCAATCCGGCGCGGGCCTTTGGCCCGGCGCTGGCCGCAAATCACTGGACAAACCACGGTGTGTACTGGATCGGCCCGCTGGCAGGCGGCATCGTGGCGGGCTGGCTCTACGACACGCTCTTCCTTGGCAAAAAACAGTAGTCAATTGGTTTGGTAGGACAGCCACACTTGGCTGTCCTTGCCAGTTCTGCACAGACTCAGCGGAGCAAAAGAGGACAGCCAAGAGTGGCTGTCCTACTGAAACCCGTGAGGATTCGCCGCGCGGCTTCTGCTATCATGGCTCGGATACGTCCATGAATCCGGCGCGCATTCCGCTGTTTCCGCTAGACATCGTCCTCTTCCCCGGCCAGGCTGTGCCGCTGCATATTTTCGAGCCGCGCTACCGGCAAATGACGCGCCACTGCATCGATACGCAATCCCCATTCGGAATCGTTTACGTCAACAATGAAAAGCTCGCGCAGACGGGCTGTTCCGCGATGATCGTGAAAATCCTGAAGGAATATGAAGACGGCCGCTCCGACATCTTGACAGCGGGGCAAAGCGCGTTTCAATTGGTCCGCACCCACGACGAAAAACCATATCTGGAAGCGGACGTGGAATATCTCGATGAGGATTTCACGGAAGTCGATGCCGCCGTTTCCGCGCGGCTCGAAGAGCTCTGCAACCAGTGTCACCAGCTTCTTTACGGCGAGGACGCGCCGCAGTTTGAAACCGAGGGGGGCATTTCGCTCGCCTATCACGTGGCTTCGGAATTGCCGGTGGATGTAGCAATCCGTCAGGGCCTGCTGGAGATTCGCTCGGAAGCGGTGCGCCAGGGCAGACTCGTCGCGCACCTTGCCGAATGGTATCCGCAACTGCAAAAACGGGAGCACGTTCGTGGGAAGGCGGCGGGCAATGGCCACGCCAAGCTATAGGCCCGCTTCGTGTCGGACTTTTCCAGCTTTTAATACTGATATAATTAAGATTTGAATTTAGTATACTCAGGTAATCGTCGCAGCATCCTATGCCGGAGGGAAGCGACCATGAAAATATTTGGTGTTTGCTTGCTCCTAGTTGTGCTGGCTGCACCGACCCGGGCCAACGATAAGAAGGCGAAAGTGGAGGAGGACCCGGTTGTGTTCGGAATAACCGGTCAGAATGCAGGGTGCGTGATCTTCAAGCAGTCCGCCGAGAAGAATACCAAGTTTTGGGGCGTCGCAGTCTCGCAAAGCAAGGTCAGCGCGCTCGAAGTGATCGAAACGCAGAACTATGAACTTTCGCAGAAGAAATGGGTCGGGCAGGACGGCGCGGATGAGTTGACGCGCATCGCCGTGAAGGACAGAATCAAGTACGTCAAAATTCCGGAGAAATACACCCCCAATCAGCTCGAAAAAGCCCGGGCGGCATGCAAGGAATCGGCCGTCCCCCCTCAGCCGGAGCAACCGGCAGACAAATAATGTTGGAATTTTCACCGCGCCAGTTTCCACGGCGATAAGAGATGCCGGCTCCTCTTGCTTTAGCCGGCGTTTGATCTGAATTCTGCAGTAATCCTCCGTGTGGCATATAATGGGGGTGCAAATCGATCAGGGGCCCTCGATGACCACCAAACCTGCAACGCTCGGCGAATTGCGGAAGCTTCCCGGCTATGCGCCTGGAACGGCGCGCCGAACCGTCAAAGACGAGCTTCGCGCCAACATTCTTCAGAAGCTCGAATCCGGCGAGCCGCTCTTTCCGGGCATTCACGGGTACGAAGAAACCGTTCTGCCGCAGATCGCCAATGCACTCTTGGCGCGGCACAATTTTATTTTGCTCGGCTTGCGGGGACAAGCAAAGAGCCGCATCCTGCGCGGATTGATCGACTTTCTGGACAAGGAAATTCCGTACATCACCGGTTGCGAGATACATGACAATCCGCTTGCGCCGCTGTGCCGTGCGTGCCGCGATTTGATTGCCGAGAAGGGAGACGCTACGCCCATCTCGTGGCTGCCGCGCGACCTGCGCTTTGTGGAAAAGCTGGCGACGCCGGACGTGACCATCGCGGACATTCTCGGCGACGTGGACCCGATCAAGGCGGCGCGCTCGGGCCGCGCCCTGGGCGACGAACTCACGATTCACTACGGCCTGCTGCCGCGCGCCAATCGCGGCATCTTCGCCGTGAACGAACTGCCCGACCTCGCCGGGAAAATTCAGGTGGGCCTCTTCAACATCATGCAGGAAGGTGACATTCAGATTAAGGGCTATCCCGTGCGCATGCCGCTCGACGTGTTGCTCGTCTTCACCGCGAACCCCGACGATTACACCGCGCGCGGAAAAATTATTACGCCGCTCAAGGACCGCATCGGCTCGGAAATTCGCACGCACTATCCCGCCACGGTGGAGGAAGGCGTCTCCATCACGGCGCAGGAAGCGTGGGTGGCGCGCGATGGCGGGCGGACCTCGGTCGACATCCCTGATTACCTGCGCGAAGTCGTCGAGCTGGTCGCGTTTCTGGCGCGCGAGGACAAGCGCATCGACAAGCGCTCGGGCGTCAGCCAGCGCCTGCCGATTGCGTGCCTGGAAGGCGTGGTCAGCAGCGCGGAGCAGCGCGCCGTGCGCAATCGCGAAGCGCGCGCCTCGGCGCGCATCGCGGATGTATACGCCGCGCTTCCGGCCATCACCGGAAAAATGGAGCTCGAGTACGAAGGCGAATTGCGCGGCGCGGAAAATATCGCGCGGGAGCTGATCCGCGGCGCGGTGGGCAAGGTTTTCACGAACCGCATGGAGGGCGCGAATCTCCAGCCGGTCGTGCAATGGTTTGAACTGGGCGGCGAATTGAAAGTGCCCGAGAGCGCTCCGGCTTCGGAGGCATTGTCCCAGCTCAAAAAAATTCAGGGACTGATGGATAACATCGACCGCCTGGGAACGGATGGGCGCAGCGGCCCGGCCGGAATGGCGGCCGCGGCGGAATTCATTCTCGAAGGATTGTGGGCGCACAAGCGCATCAGCCGCAATGAAGAGCGCGGCTTTCATGCGGAACGCCCCAAGGCGCCCGAGCCGCGCGAGCAGCAGCCGCGCCCGCCGCGGCGGCAGTTTAATTAGGAGCTTGGACGCGGGCGTCAGGGGCTAAAGCCCTGAGAATTCGCGGCGAGTTTCGGCACGGCTTCACAGGCTGCGGAAAAATTCGTCTGTTTGGCAACTGGAGAGAATGCTGCACATCTAAGACGACATGCGCGGACCAGACGAAAAACAAAGCGAAGTATTCAGCTACGTTCCATTGGAACAACGGATTCCCCGCGATCACCCGCTCCGGCGGATTCGGCCGATGGTGGATCGCGGGCTGGAGGAGATGTGGAGTCATTTTGAGGCGCTGTACGCGCGCCGAGGACGACCGTCGATCGCGCCGGAGCGATTGTTGCGGGCGCTGCTGTTGCAGGCGCTGTATTCGATCCGCAGCGAGACGCAGCTGATGGAGCAGTTGGATTACAACCTGTTGTACCGGTGGTTTGTGGGATTGAATCCGGATGATCCGGTGTGGGATGTGACGGTGTTCACGAAGAATCGGGAGCGGCTGATGGCGGGAGAGGTGTCGCAACGCTTGCTGGAGGCGGTGCTGCGGCAAGCGGGGGAACACGATCTGCTGAGCGAGGAACACTTCACGGTGGACGGGACGCTGATCCAGGCTTGGGCCAGCCGGAAGAGTTTCGTGCCCAAGCAGAAGCCGCCGGAGAAAGGAAGCGGATCGCGCGGAAAGAAGCTGCTGCGCGACACGCACGAATCCAAGAGCGATCCCGAGGCGCGGTTGTTCAAGAAGAGCGCTGCGGGGCAAGCGCAGCCGAGTTTTTTGGGACACCTAATAACGGAGAATCGCAACGGACTGGTGATGGCGGCCTTGGCCACGCCATGCGCCACCTCGGCCGAACGAGAAGCGGCGCTGGCGATGCTGGATCAGTGGGGCCGGAGCCCGGGGCGGGTGGACCAGCACACTGCGGCGATCACGCTGGGAGCCGACAAGTTGTATCAGGAGAAAGAATTCATCGCCGGATTGCGGGAGCGGAAAGTGATCCCGCATGTGGCCGAGTACGAACCCAATCCCAAGTGGCCGAACTGGCTGACCGAGCAGGAACGGTGCGACCCGGGCTACGCCATCAGCCAGAAGAAGCGCAAGCTAGTCGAGAAAGTGTTTGGTTGGGCGAAATTGAACAGCATTCTACGGCAGGTGAAGGTGCGCGGAGTGAAGAAGGTGAACTGGTTGTTCCGCTTGTTGGCCACGGCGGCCAATCTGCTGCGTCTCGTGAAACTGATTCCGGCGGTGTAGGTGAAGGCCGTGGTGTCTTCGGAGGGGCGCAACAACCGCGAAACGAAGAGCGGAATAGCAAGAAAAATGGCCGCTGGACTCGAAAAAAAAGTGGTTCGGAAAGCCAAGAACCTAGACTGGCAGATTTTTCCGCAGCCTGTGAAGCCGTGCCCTACAAAGCGCTGACCTGCGAAGCAGTGAGAAGTTGTGGGCATTATTTTATGACGAAATTCATTCGCTACACGAAATACACGGGTGAACCGGCTGACGGCGTCGACTTGCAGGAACTGGTGAAGCGGCTCTCCGACTTCTTTCTCCAGAGCGGTTTTGAATCGCAATTTTACGGCATGTCCGAAATGGATCCGGAAAAGTCGATGGAAGCGTTGCGACAGGCGATCCAGCGCGCGCTCGAGGAAGGCGACCTGCTTCCCAATCAGGAGTTGAAAGATTTGCTGGACGGCACGCCCGAGCAGATGGACGCCAAGATGAAAGAGCTGATCGACCAGTTGATTGACCGTCTGATGCAAGAGGGCTACGTCACGGGGAATCCGCAGGTGACGGCGCCGCCGGACAAAACGCCGCGCGGGCAGATCGGACAAGGTCGCGACCGGGAAAACGAAGCGCGCTTTGAAATCACGGACAAGACAATCGACTTTCTGGGATTCAAGACGCTCAAGGATTTGATGGGATCGCTCGGCAAGAGCAGCTTCGGGCGACACGACACGCGCGACCTGGCGACCGGTGTCGAGTCGGGCGGCATTTCGCGGCCTTATGAATTCGGCGACACACTGAATCTCGACATCAGCGGGACGCTGTTCAATGCCGTGCGCCGCGAGGGATCGAAAGTTCCGATTGAACTCGATTACCCGGATTTGATGGTCCATCAGACCGAATATCAGAGTTCGTGCGCCACGGTGCTGATGCTTGACTGCAGCCACAGCATGATTCTTTACGGCGAGGACCGCTTCACGCCGGCCAAAAAAGTGGCTCTGGCGTTATCGCATCTGATCCGCACGCAGTATCCCGGGGACTCGCTGCATCTCGTGCTGTTCCACGATTCCGCGGAGGAAATGCCGCTCGGCGAGCTGGCGCGCGTGCAGGTCGGCCCGTACTACACGAATACGCGCGAAGGCTTGCGTCTCGCGCGGCGCATCTTGTCGCGCCAGAAGAAAGACATGAAGCAGATCGTGATGATCACCGACGGAAAACCGTCGGCGCTCACGCTCGACGACGGGCGCATTTACAAGAATGCGTTCGGCCTCGATCCCCTCGTCGTCACACAAACGCTCGAGGAAGTGGGCCGCTGCCGCCGCTCGGGAATTTTGATCAACACGTTCATGCTGGCCAGCGATTACAGCCTCGTTCACTTCGTGCAAAAAGTGACGGAGCTGTGCCGCGGCAAGGCCTACTTCACCACGCCCTACACCCTCGGCCAGTACCTGCTGATGGATTACATGCAGAAAAAGACGCGGCACATTCATTAACTCAAGTAGGACAGGCTTCAGCCTGTCTGGTTTTGATTTTCTAATACTGAAAAGCAAACCGGCTGAAGCCTGTCCTACCTACTCCTCCACCAATTTCTTCTTGTGCTTCGGCGGCTTCAGGCGCTTGTCGGGGATCACTCGCGCGGCGGGCGGAGGGCCTGCTAGTTCGCGCGCGCGGCGCCTCGCTTCGCTTGCTGCGCTAAACTTTTTTGGCTTGGTTTTGCTTCTACTCATGGATGGCTCAGACCCGGCGACTCGGGCCCCGCGCATCATCCTACCATTTCATTCGCGCAGAGCCGCGGCCGTTGCCGCGAGGGATTCGACGAGTTCCAGGACTTTGGGGTTGACGCAGACTTCGTAATAGGGGCGCGTGCCGGCCTCTCCTATTTTTCCGCCCGGCAGCATCTGGCGAACGAATCCGCGGCGAATCAGGACGGGCTCGAGCCCCTCGCCCACCGGCGTTTCTCCGTAGAAGAATTCAACGCGTTCCTTGCCCCAGGGCATGGCGCATTCCGCTTCCAGCGGCGTCAGGGAAATTTCTTCCTGCAGCTTTTGAAAACCTTCGTCATTCAGTTCCACGCCGTTCAGGTTGAAGCGAATCAGGAATTCGTCAGCCTCGTCCTCGGCCACGCCTTCCGTCATGGTTTGAAAGAGGAACAAGCGAAATTGCGACGAATTCTCGGACAACATGCGCTTGGCGGCCTTGGAGCAGCTCGACAGCCGGTCCGAAAGATTCAGGGCGCGCGAAATCATAATGCGCGAATCGGTGTCCATCCAGTACGTCGGCGGGGATCCCTGATACGCGATGCCGACGCCCAGCTCCAGCCGGGGCAAGTCGGCCGTGTCCGGGCGCTCATTGTACGCGGACGAAACCGCCAGAATTTGGCGCGCCAGTGCGCAGGCTTTCGATACGGCGCGTTGCTGCACGCGGTTGGATTCGGTTTCATAAATCGCCAGCACCAGCGCGTCGCCCTCGATAAAGACTTTCGCGGCGCCGTAGCGTTCGAGGATGCGCTTCACCGGTTCGTAAAAATTCAAGCTGAAGAGCGACGCGGGATTGAGCCCGCGGGCGAGGAGTTCTTGAGTGATCTTGGTCGAGCCGCGGACGTCCGCTTTGATGATGGTGTGGGAGACCACGCGGTCTTCAGCCGGGCGGACTTCCTCGGTCAGGAGGAACTCGTAAAGGCTGCGGTTCATCTCGGAAAGTTCGCGGGTGCGCTCGTTGCGCACCAGATGGACGCGCTCCATCGCCGCGCTGAGGCGCTCAAAATTGCGTGCGTCGCGGCGCAGCCGCATGAAGTCTTCGGCGAAGCGGAGAACGACGGCGCGCACCTCGTCGCGCGGCGTTTTGCGGATTTTCTTGGAGAGTTCGTCGATGCGCTGCGTGGAGTACTGCCGCGCGGGAAACTGCTTCAAAATATCCTCGACGCGCTTGAATTCCTCGCGCGACACCAGGGCTTTTTTCAATTGCTGCAAGTGGATCGGCGGGCAGTAGTCGTGGCAGATGTTCCGCAGCTGGTAGCTGGCCAGAATGTGCACGAGTAGATCACGCTGCTCGAGCCGGACGATCAATTCCTCAAGCAATCGCCCGCGCATTTCGGCCGCATTCCCGCGCGGCTCGCCCGGGGCGGACGGGTCGAACAGGCGGCGCGCATTTTCGGGCTGGTTTAGATAATCGCCCAGGCGCTCCTGATACTGCTTGGCCAGGAAATCCGCCTCGCCGCGGGACGCTTCAATGCGTGGATTTGCTTCTTCAAGTTTGTGCCGCGCATGGCGCAGGCGCTTCTCGACATCCGAAATGGACGCGCGAAGAGTAGCCGGATCGGAGCCAAATCCCACGCGCCCCATCAGGCTTTCGGAGCGCTCCAGCTTGCGCGCGAGGGCGGCGCGCTCTTCCTCAAGGCGCGCGATTTCCGCCCGGTGCGCCACCGCGCCGTCCACAAGTTTCTGGTGCTCGCGCCAGGAATCGTTGAGGTCGTTTCCCTGCTCTCCGGCCAGGACGGCTTCCCGCAGGAAATCGAGCAGGACGGCGTCGAACGTCTCAAAGCGGTCCTGATCGCGCAAATAATTTCCGAGCAGGATGTATTGCTCGAGAAAGAGCACGTCGTCCTTGCCGCCTTCTACGAAGGCCAGGCGGTTGTTCAAAATGTCGTAAGTGGTCGTCGAGCCCTCGTCGCCGAACAGCGCCTTCCGGGATCTCGCCAGCCCGTTCTCCTCGATCTCCTGAATCGCCTGAAACACATGCTGGCCCACGTTCCGGAACAAGTTGCGGCGGTCCGCCTGCAATTCGGCGATGCGCGCCTTGATCACGTGGGCATGCTCGGTATGATCGAAATGCGTACCGCGTCCCCGGATCCACTCCTTGGCCTCCAGCAGTAGGTTCGCGAACTGCGTGCCGATTTCCTGCGTGAGGTATTTCAGCAAAGTTACGCGAAGCAGAAGATCGACCTCGATATTTTTCTCGTACTTGGCCTTCTGAAGCCCGCCGTGCAAAAGATCGGAAAGCTGGCGTTTCCAGGATGGAGCCTCGGGAGAGCGAGCGGCCTTCCGGTCGGCCTCGCGGCGCACGGGTTGCCGCCGGTTTGGCTGCAAACGGTCGGTCTGGGCGAGAAAAGGGAGACTGGCGGTTTGCCGGATGAATTCCAGCAGGTACGCCTCGGTCGTCTCCACAAATGTGGGGCTAAGGAACACATCATGATGGATGTTGTCCACCCCAACGGCCAGAGTGCCGAGGGGAAGCTCCGCCGCATAGGGCCTCAGGTTGACGCGCGCGGGCGTAGCGGTGGAGAGCATGGACGTGCGTTCAGGCATAGGGGGCTGCGCTAGGCTCAGTCTCAGGTTAACAAGGGGGTAAAGCGCGAACAAGGCGGCGAAGCCAACCCGTTAACAGCAGATCGGACATTTTGACAATCCGGCGGATATGGGCCATTTTTGCTCTTGCGAGGATGCATTGTGGTGATTGACGACGTGATGCTCCGGGGACTAGAACTTGGAAAGAAAAATGTCGCCCAGTCAATATTCGGCGCAGGAAGTGTTAAGGAATTGTCATCCGATAAGAGTCGTACCTTCTAAGATACTAGCAGCATATCATCATTTATTTGAATAGGATCCGCACTTCCTCCCTGGCGAATGGCAGAAAGTTGCAGTCTGTAAATTACCACACAGATAGCTGTCCTAAACTCGTCCCTCAAGCCAGTATCTCTACATCTGCGAATAGTCTTAGACTTAAAACTATGATTGCAGCGCTTTCACAGGTGGTGAGTGCCACTGGAGCTCTTGCGACATCGCTCTACTGGGCCGCAGAATGTAACCGCCGTGTCAACAGGCTCTTTGAAACCTCGAAGCCGACTCTTGCCCGGGTTTCTGGGGACGCCAAATACCTGTGGGGGGAATATGAATTTGGTCCAGTGGAGAAGCTAATGAATTTAGCCAGAGTGATTGGACCAGTGAAAACGGTTTGCGCTTTGGCACACAACGAGGGATGCGATAGATGCCGAACCTGGAAAGGCGGTGAGCGAAGGGATCACCGCGCAACATTTAGAAGTCGGCTAGCACCGGCAAATGCCAGCATCGGTAAACCTCGCTTTACGGACGACCCTGAAACCATAGTGGAAATCCTTCGTGGGCATAGAAACTGAAAACGCATTTCACCGCCATATTAGTTGATGCGGTGCGTGCTGGGGTTTTCAGGGACTTCTGAATATTAGGGCAGCGCACATTTTTGGTGGGTGCGGATATTCACGTCAACCCATTCTCCACTTTCAAATCCGAGATAGAGATATTGCGGGAATCTCCGCCAGCATGATCTAGGCGGATTTCGACCGTGGGCCAATCCGTGCGGAACGTGAATCTCTCTGGCCACTCGATAATCACAATGGCTTTTTCTGACAAGGCGTCCTCAAGGCCCAGGGATTCGAGGTCGTGGAAGTTTTCTATGCGGTAGAGATCAACGTGGTAGACCTTGCACGGGTTAGGATTCATCTCATTGCCAGCCGGATTGCGAATGCGGAATTCGTGAACCAGATTGAACGTGGGGCTGGTAACGTCTTCTTCCTTGGCGGCGCCCAGGCCGCTGATAATTCCCTTCGTCAGCGTGGTCTTGCCGCTGCCGAGGTCTCCCTTCAACAACACAAGGACAGGCGCGCGGAGTTTCGATGCGATTTCCCGGCCCTTGGCGATGGTTTCTTCCGAGGAGTGCGTGACAAATTCGTCAGCGGGCATGTTCCCACTCCGCGAGAACTCGCGCGTATGCTTCCGGGATCGCATCGATCAGGTCGGAAGCGATCAGGGGCGCTTCCCCAACGCGCGACGCGGCGATATCGCCGGCGAGGCCGTGCAGGTACACACCGAAACTAAGCACGCGCGCCCAATCCTCGACGCCAAACTGCGCCGTCAGACCGGCGAGGATTCCGGTGAGCACGTCGCCGGTTCCGCCGGTCGCCATTCCGGGATTTCCTGTCGTGTTGATGTAGGCGTAACCCGAGGGCGTCGCGAGAATGGTGTGAAAACCTTTGAGGATCACGTGCGCGCGCCAGCGGCCGGCTGCTTCGAGCGCCACGTCCAAGCGGCGTGCCTGCACTTCCTTCACGGTGATGCCGAGAAGGCGCGCCATTTCTCCGGGATGCGGGGTCAGCACCATGGCGGCGGCATGGCGTTCGTTCAGAGTGTCAGCCATGCCGTCGTAGGCGTTGAGGCCGTCGGCATCCAGAATAATGGGGAGTTCCGTCTGTCCAACGACCATGCGGATGAATTGCTGGGTTTCATTTTGCATGGAAAGCCCGGGGCCGATGGCGAGAACGGACTTGCCTCGCAAAATCTCCGCAAATTTTCCGTAATCCAGGTTGCGAAGGCTCGCCGTCCCAGCTTCGGTAGACGCCAAAGGGGCCGTCATCATTTCCGGCATTCCCCCAGCCACGATGGGCAGGACATCCTGGGGCGTCGCCACGGTGACCAGGCCCGCTCCGGAGCGCAACGCGCCGCGCGCCGAGAGAATTGCCGCGCCGGATTTCCCGAGCGACCCGGCAACGATCAGCGCGTGGCCATATGTTCCTTTATTCGCGACCGGGTCGCGCACGAGCGGCAAGGCGCGGAATTCCGCCGGCTCGATCCAGTGAATTTTCAAATGCGAGTCGGACTCAAGCAGTTCGGGCGGCGTTCCGATATCTTTCACGACCAGATCGCCGCAGCACGACGAGTGCGGCAAAACCAGCTGCCCCACCTTGGGCGCGGTGAGCGTCACGGTAAAATCGGCGGCCACCACCGGCCCGCCAAAATCCTGCGAATCGGAAGCAAGCCCGGAGGGCATATCCACGGCCACCACGACTGTTTTGCCGCGCCGCTTCGCCCGCGCCGCGTTTAGATCTTCGATGACCTTGCCGAGCAGGCCTTCCACGGGCCCGCGCAGCCCGGTGCCGAGCAGCGCGTCAACGATCAAGCCGGCTTCCGCGAGCGCCGCGCGCGCCGATTCCCATTCCGCCTCGCTCGTCACGACGTACAATTCGCCAAGGCCTTGTTGCCAGCGCTTTAAATTGGCCGCGGCATCGCCTTCGACGGAACCCGGATTCGCAAAGAGAAAAACGACCGCCGTGGCGCCAAAATCTTTCAACAGCCTCGCGACCACCAGGCCGTCGCCGCCGTTATTTCCCTTCCCGCACAGGACCAGGATCTTGCGGCTCGCAATGTCCGCGAACTTTTCGCGCAGAAATTCGGCGATGGCCGTTCCCGCGTTCTCCATCAATTCCATGCCGGGAATGCCGTAGCGTTCCGTGGTGAGCCGGTCGGCCTCGCGCATCTGTGCCGCGGTCAGAACTTTCACGCGCGCTTCTCCTGCGGGTGTCCGGAAAAGCGCATGACGATGACCGTCATATCGTCCGCCTGGTCGGGAGATCCGGACCATTCCTCCGCGGCATGCATCATGGCCTCGGCAACTACGTGGGAAGACGCATCTTTATAACGTGTAGCCACGTCGATGAGGCGCGTGGTGCCGAATTCTTCGCCGTACACATTCTCCGGTTCGATCAAGCCGTCGCTGTAGGCCACCAGCATGCCGCCGTGTTCGATCTCCACGGCGCCTTGCTGAAACGGCACATCGTTGAACAAGCCCACCACCATCCCGCCGGTTTCCAGACGCCTGACCTTGCCGCCGCTAATGTAGAGAGGGGGAAGATGCCCGGCATTGGTGTAATGGAGCTGGCGCGTCTCCGCATCGTACACACCAAAGAAAACGGTGGCATAGCGCTCGTCGGAAGTGTTGCGGAACAAATGCAGATTCAAGTGGGAGACAATTTCGGCGGTGTCAATCTGCTCGAGGTGAATTCCCGGTTGGCCGTTCCGGTAGCGCAGGACGTCGCTGCGCAGAGCGGCTTGCACGTTGGCCATCAAGAGCGCCGCGGAGATTCCCTTCCCGCTGATATCGGCGACCGCGATGGCCAGCCGCGTGGGCGAGATGCGTATAAAATCGTAGTAATCGCCGCTGACCACCCTCGCCGGACGGCAAATCGCCTCGATCTCGATCCCCTGCAGATTCGGCAGCGAGTGCGGGAACAGTTGCTGTTGCACTTCATGCGCGATGGACAGCTCGTTCTCGAGCTTTTGCCGCTGGCGCTGTTCCTCGATCAGCGTGGAAACCGACTGCATCATCGAGTTAAACGATTCCCCGAGTGCCGCAAGTTGATCCCGGTGGGGGATTCGCACGCGATAGCTGAGGTCGCCGTCCTGCACGTGCTGGGTTGCGTTGTATAGATTGTCGACCGCCGTTGTGATCGTCCGCGTCATGATGATTCCCGTCACGAGGGAACCGATTTCAATGACCAGAAAGACCGCGCCGACGACTAGCAGCGCCGTCGCGGCGGCGCCGCCCAAATCTCCGAGCGGACTAAAGAGACGCCGGTTCAAGAGCGATGGGCGCGTGCTGAATGCCACGACCACGCGTACGGGACTTGCCTGTCCCTGTTTCTGGTCCAAATCCCGTACGTCAAGACCCACGATGCCCGTGATCAGCTTGTCGAACGGATTCACTGCTTCTGGAACCGGCCGCCCGCTCGACCCGATCTGCTGTACGGGCACAAACTGCTGCGTGGCGATCACGTTTGGAACCACGGTTTTCGTGTTGCCGTTTTCAGATCGCAGAACGTTGAACTGGACCGGCCCGAGTTCCGGCGCGAGCGTGTCGATCAGTTCGGGTGTAATGGGAACAACCGCGGAAACCAAAATGCGTCCCGCGGGAGTCGGGCGCGCAACCACGGCCCGCAATGCAAGCTGCCCGTCGCTGAAAACGAGCCCACGGAAGCGGCCCCTCTCGGACTCATTACTCTTCGGGAGCAATTCTTCTCCGATGCCAGTTTCGATCTTTAACCCGGGCAATTCTGTCATTGCATTCTTGACGTACGTGGCGGGGTCCACCGGCAATGCCAGAGCCGCCGCGGTGCGTCCCAGAGTCGCTTCGGCGGCGTACGAGGTCGCCATGGCAGTGGCTACCACGCCCACGCGCTCTTCGCGCTCCTCCATCTCGGTGTAAATGACGTAGGAACCCAGCTGCCAGTACAGCAGGTACGCCGCGAGTCCCGCCATCGCCAAGAGGAGCAGCACGGGGACGACGGCGATGAATATATACGCCGCCACAAGCCGGTTGCGCAGGCTCCAGAGGAGATGGTCGCGCGCCCAGATCCAGCCGCGCACCAGCCAGTAAATCGCGGCGCAAATCGCCAGGAAGAAAACAAAGCCGGACGGCGGGATCTGCGCGTTGTACTCGCGCAATCCCAAAAGCACTCCGTACAAGACGAGTATCGCCAGCGCGATCCAATCGACGAAACTCATCCCCGCCCAAATGCCGCGACTCCGCGTTGTAAATGTTGAGGCCATATCCTCCCGGGCGAGCTTCCGCCGCAAATGAGCAGGATACTACGCCAGAAAAAGCGATGGGAGATTACTCGAAAATTATTCGCTGGGCACCAGTGGCGCAGGCTTCCAGCCTGTGGGTTTTGGTCATTGCAGTGACTAACCCCCACAGGCTGGAAGCCTGCGCCACTTGCGGCCTATTTCCGGCCTAGCGTGACCTTTGCATTTTCCTCGCGGGCTTGCAAAGTGATTCGGCTGTGGCGAATACCGTAACTGAAATAGATAACCAAACCGATTCCGAGCCAGATGAAGAGCCGCCACCAGTTTTCGACGCGCAGGGAAAACATGAGCAGCAGGCAGCAGAAAATGCCCGCGATCGGAACGACGGAGCCGAGCGGAGCGCGGAACGGGCGGTGCACCTCGGGATGTGTGCGCCGCATGATCATCACCGCTGCGCAAACAATGACGAACGCAAGCAGCGTCCCGATATTCACGAGGTCGGCAAGAATGCGCAGCGGAAGAAATGCGCCCATGGCCGCGACGCACACTCCCGTCAGAATGGTGGACTTCCACGGCGTGCGGAACCGTTCGTGGACCGCTCCGAAGAATCCTGGAAGCAAGCCGTCCCTGGCCATGGCCAGAAAAATTCGCGACTGGCTGAGCATCATCACCAGCAGCACCGAGGTGATCCCGGCAACCGCTCCCAGCGAAACCAGGAATTGAGCCCAGGGCAAGCCGGCCTGGCGGAACGCGTCCGAAACCGGCGCGTCGATGTTGATTTTGTCATAGGGAACCATTCCCGTGAGGACGGCGGAAACGGCGATGTAGAGAATGGTGCAGAGAATCAGCGAGGTGATGATACCGATGGGCACGTCGCGCGCCGGATTACGAGCCTCCTCGGCGTGGGTGGAAACCGAATCGAAGCCAATGTAAGCGAAGAAAACCAGCGCGGCGCCGGCCAGCATGCCGATCGGTTCGCCACCCGGCCCGGTTTGGCCGAGCAGGGTGTGGCCAAAGAAGGAAACACCCGTCAGGCCGAAAGGAGCGAAGGGATGCCAGTTGGCGGGGTTCACGTACTTCGCGCCCACGACAATCACGAACAGAACGATGACAATTTTCAAAGCCACGATGCCCGCATTGACGCTGGCGCTTTCCCGAATTCCCTTGACCAGAATGGCGGTAATGATCAAAGCGATGGCGACCGCCGGCAGGTCAAACCACATGCCCGTCAGCGACAAATGCCCCGTCGTGGGACTGTAGTCAAACGGCGCGTTCCGGAAAACCGCGGGGACATTGGCGTGGAAGATGGCCAGAAAATCCTGGAAGTAGTGAGACCAGCCGTGCGCGACCGTCGCCGACGCTACGGCATACTCGAGGATCAGGTCCCAGCCGATGATCCAGGCAAAGAGTTCCCCGAGCGTGGCGTACGCGTAGGTGTAAGCCGATCCCGCGACCGGGACCATCGAAGCGAATTCCGCGTAACACAGCGCCGCAAAGACGCACGTAATCCCGGACACAACAAAAGAGAGCACCAGCGCGGGGCCGGTGCTGTCATGCGCCGCGATGCCCGTCAGCACGAAGATGCCCGTGCCGATGATGGCGCCGATGCCGAGGCTCGAAAGCTGGATCGGACCGAGAATGCGGCGCAATCGATTGTCGCTCTGGAGCTCTTCGACGAGCGCTTCGTGAGTCTTTACTTGGAACAATTGATTGGCCATATTCGCCTTGTGTAGGACAGGCTTCAGCCTGTCTGCTTTTTCGAGCTTACGAAAAAATCAAAACCAGACAGGCTGAAGCCTGTCCTACTCGTGCGCCGCGGACTGCCGGGACCATGCCCAATACACCGGGACGCCGAGAAGCACGATCACCAAGCCGGGCCAGGTGTCCTGCGTTTGATACAGAATCAGAATCAGCATGATGATCAGCGCGGTCACAATGTACAGAATTGGAACGACGGGATATCCCCACGCGCGATAAGGCCGCTCGGCGTCCGGCCGCTTGCGGCGCAAAACAAAAAGACCGCCGATGGTGAGCACATAAAATATGAGCACTGCGAAGATGACGTAGTCGAGCAAAACGCCGTAGAGATTGCCGTAGGTCACGGCCTCGGTGGACGCATTCACAAGGCGCGTGCGCAGCAGCACCAGAATCGCCGCCCAAATTCCCTGCAGCACGAGGCCCATCGACGGCACGTGATTGGCGTTGAGCTTCCCGATGCTGCGAAAAAATAATCCGTCCTTCGACATGGCGTAGTAGACGCGCGCGCCCGCGAGGATTAGCCCGTTCGCGCACCCGAACGTCGAGATCATGATTGCCAGCGCCATCAGAGTCGCGCCGCTATTTCCGAAAATCGCGGCCAGCGTGGCGGTGGCGACGCGGTCGTCCGGGGCCGTCTGAATCTGGTGCAGCGTGAGCGTCGAAAGATAACCGAGGTTAGCCAGAAAATAGAGCGTGATGACAACCGCCGTGCCCACGGCGAGCGAAACAGGAATGTCGCGCTTCGGATTTTTCACTTCGCCGGCGGTAAACGTGATGTTGTTCCAGGCGTCGGCGGAAAAAAGCGATCCCACCTGCGAGACGCCGAAGGCGATGAGCAAGCCGAATGTCCCCGACGCGGCCGTCACGGAAGGAATGAACGACTTCATCCAGGCGGCGCCCGGCTCGATGGTTTGGGGATCGTGAAGCGTCCAGAGGCCGCTGAAATTGGCGTGAATCGCCGCGGCGTTTCGGCCGAGGAAAATTCCTGCAAAGATGAGGGCGGCCAGCCCCAGCATTTTCGCTGAGGTAAAAATATTTTGGATCCACTTCCCGAGTTTCAAACCCTGGGTATTGAGGGCCGTCAGAAAAAGAATCAGGAGCAGAGCCACGAGCTGCTGTACGGAAAGGCTGATCGCGTATTTATCGGATAGAGCGATCGGGGAGACGACCCACGTATTGGGAGAAATTGCGGGCCACAGGACGCCGAGAAATCGCGCAAACCCCACCGCCACCGCGGCGATGGTGCCGGTCTGTATGACGAGGAAAAGCGTCCAGCCGTACAAAAATCCCCAGAGCGGAGAGTAGGCCTCGCGAAGATAAACGTATTGCCCGCCGGCCTTCGGCATCATGGCCGCGAGCTCCCCGTAAGAAAGTGCCGCGGTCACCGTCATCAGGCCGGTGATCACCCAGGCCGCGAGCAGTCCTCCCGTTGATCCTGCGTTGCGCGCAATGTCGGCGGAGACGATAAAAATGCCCGAGCCGATCATCGAACCCACAACGATCGTCGTCGAGTCGAACAAACCCAGCCCGCGAACGAATCCGGAGGAATCCGCTTCAGCGGGAATCGCCGTCGCTATGTTGGATTTCACTTCAGACACCGGGCCGCTCCTTCTTCTGGCGGGCTCCAAGTAGAGCCCGCACCCGACGCAGATCAGCGTGACGTTGTGGATGCCGCCACGTCGAGGAATTCTCGGGCCCGCACGGCGGGGTTCGGGGCGCAGATCAAATCGCGAATGATGGCCAGCGAATCCGCGCCCGCGCGATATACCTCCGCCGCGCGTTCCAGAGTGATTCCGCCGATCGCGACCAGGGGCTTTTTCGTCATCTGCCGCGCCTTCCGTAAAAGTTCCGTTCCGACGACCGGGTCGGGATTTTTCTTTGTCGCGGTCGGAAAAATCGGGCCGAAGGCAACGTAGTCGGCGGAAGTTCGGTCCGCTGCGGCTAATTGTTCGAGGGTGTGAGTGGAAACCCCCACCCAGCGGTCTTTACCGCCAAACCCGCCGCAAACGGCGCGCGCGTCTTCGACGCTCAGGTCATCCTGACCCACATGCACGCCGCCAGCGCCCGAGAGCATCGCAATGTCCGGACGATCGTTCACGATCAGCCGGACGCCGCGCGGGCCGAGAGCGCTCGAGAGTTGCCGCGAGATTTCGAAAAATTGCCGGGAAGTAGCCGTCTTGTTGCGGTATTGAATCAGCTCGACCCCGGATCCTGCCAGCGCTTCGGCCAAATCTAGCTCCGAAATGGCGAGCAATGTGGGATCGAGTATGGCATAGAGGCGGGGGAACACAAGGTTCATATGGGTTTATCCCGCGTGGGATGTGGCGAAACGGTCAAGGAAGTGGGTGTCCAGGCGGCCGGCAATAAAGTCAGGATCCGTCATGATTTTGCGCTGCAAGGGGATGGAAGTCTTGATGCCTTCGACCACGAACATTTCCAGGGCTCGGCGCATGCGGACAATGGCTTCGGCGCGAGTGTCGCCAAAGGCAATAAGTTTGGCAACGAGCGAATCATAGTACGGAGGGATGACGGCATCGGCGTGCGCCGCGGTATCCACTCGAATTCCGGGGCCGCCCGGCGTGCGAAACACGGTAATGTGTCCAGCGGAAGGGATGAACGTTTCGGGATCCTCCGCGTTGATGCGGCACTCGATCGCGTGCCCGTGCAACTCGAGTTTGCCGACGACTTCGCCAAGCCGCTCGCCCGTCGCCAGGCGAATCTGGGACTTGATCAAGTCCACCCCGGTGACCATTTCCGTGACGGGATGCTCCACCTGGATGCGGGCGTTCATCTCGATGAAGTAGATCGAGCCATCTTCGTCCATCAGGAATTCAACCGTGCCCGCGCTGGTGTAGCCCACTTGTTCGAGCGCCGCGACCACGCGGGCCCCGAGCTCGGCGCGCAGCTTGGAATCCACCGCCGGCGAGGGAGATTCTTCAATCAGCTTCTGGTGGCGGCGCTGGATGCTGCATTCGCGCTCGCCGAGATGCATGACGCGCCCGTGCTTATCGCCGAGCACTTGAAATTCGATGTGGCGCGGGCGCTCGATGAATTTCTCGATGTACATATCGGGTATGCCAAAGGCCTGCTGCGCTTCGTTACGGGCAGTGGCAAACGCTCCGGGAAGTTCTTCCGCGCTGCGGACGACGCGCATCCCGCGTCCCCCGCCTCCCGCTGACGCTTTCAGGATCACCGGATACTTGATTCGCGCGGCTTCGGCGAGTGCCGCGGCTTCGTCCGCGACGGTTCCTTGCGAGCCTGGAACGATGGGCACACCGGCGGCCGCCATTTCGCGCCGGGCCTGATCTTTTTCGCCCATCATGCGCAGCAAATCCGGCGAAGGGCCGATGAAAGTGATGTGCGAAGCCTCGCACACCTCCGCAAAGTTCGCGTTCTCGGAAAGGAACCCGTAGCCGGGATGGATCGCGTCGACGTTGGTAATTTCGGCGGCGCTGATCACTTGCGGGATGTTCAGGTAGCTCTCGCTCGAGCGGGGCGGCCCGATGCACACGGCTTCATCCGCAAAGCGCACGTGCAGCGCGTTGCGGTCCGCTTCGGAATAAACCGCGACCGTGGCGATGCCCAGTTCCTTGCACGCATCGATCACGCGCAGGGCGATTTCACCGCGATTGGCTATGAGGATTTTTCGAAACATTTCTGGCCGAAAGTAGCACAGCCACTCCTGGCTGTGCGGTTTTCCAAACGTCCGCGAGAGCGAAAAAAACCGCACAGCCAGGAGTGGCTGTGCTACTTATTTCTTTTTCCCCGTGGGCCGCAGCGCGAACAGCGGTTCGCCGTACTCGACCGGCTGGCCGTTTTCGACTAGAACTCGCGCCACTTCCCCCGCGATATCCGCTTCAATCTCGTTCATCAATTTCATGGCTTCGATGATGCAAACCGTCTGGCCCGCCTCGACGTGATCTCCCGCGCGGACAAAGGGTCCGGCTTCGGGGCTCGGCCCTGCGTAGAAAGTGCCCACGATGGGCGATTTGATGATGTGCTCGTCCGCCGCGGCGGCAGCTGGGGCTGGCTGAGGGGTGCCTGGGGCGGCTTGCGGGGCCGTTTGGGGAGCATTTGGCGGGGCCTGCGCCGTAATGACCTGCGGAGCTGCTGCTTGCGCCATGGGAAGCGCCAGGACCGGGGCCGCGCTCGGCTGCGGGATAGCCTTTTTCAGGCGTATCCTCAGGTCCCCGTGCGCATATTCGAACTCTTCCAGCCCGTGTTCGGACATGAAAGAAAGCAAGCGCTCCAATTGGCCGAGGTCGACTCCCGGCACGGAAATGTCGGAACCGGCTGACTGTTTTTTGGATCCCTTCATCTTTTTGCTCAGAGTTCGAGGAATTCCCGGGGAGTTGTTGTAAGAATTTCGGCGCCGCGCGGGGTCACCAGGGCATCATCTTCGATTCGAATTCCCCCAACGCCTTCCACGTAAACACCGGGTTCCAAGGTCACCACGTTACCCGTCTCCAGAATCGTTTTTTGGTCCCGAGCGATTCGGGGATCCTCGTGGATTTCCAGGCCGATCCCGTGACCCGTGCTATGGACAAAATAGCGGCCTAACCCCTTATCTTGCAGCACGTTGCGAGCGGCCGCATCAATAGCCCCACAAGTGACTCCCGACTTCAGCGCATCTCTTGCCGCTGCTTGCGCGTCCAAGACCGCCTGATACCATTGGCGGACCCGCGCGGGCGCTTTGCCGACATGCACCGTGCGCGTCAGATCGCTGCAGTAGCGGCGCAGTATAGCACCCAGGTCCAGCACCACCAACTCGTTTTTCCCAATTCGGCGCGCCGTGGGACGCGCATGAGGCAACGCCGAGCGCGGCCCGGCAGCCACAATGGCTTCGAAGGACTCCCCGGAAGCGCCTTTCCGGCGCATCCGGTAGCCAATCTCTGCAGCAATGTCAAGTTCCGTGACACCGGGGCGGATCAAGCGGATCGCCTCCTCCATTACCTGGGAGCCCAGATGTGCCGCGTCCCGGATGCGATCGATTTCCGCGGCGTCCTTAATTGCTCGCAGGCTTTCCACAAGGCCGTCAATGGCAACCCACTTTAAATTGCCTCCTGCGGCCTTTCTGAGCGTCTTCCAGCCCGCCAAAGTGAGGTGCGAAGGACAAACCGCAACTCTCTGGCGTTTCCTGGCTCGGAGGTGTTCGCCAACCGCTTCCAGGAGCGGGCCCTTGTGAATGTGCACGCGAATGCCGCGGGTTTCTTCCTTGGCCTGAATCGTGAACCTGCCGTCGGTAAATAAGGTGGCTGAGGCGGGATCAATCAGGAGGGCCCCCGAATCGCCCGAAAATCCGCACAGGTAATAGATATTTGCCGGGTGCGTCTCCAGCAATGTACCGGCCCCGGATTTATCCAGTGAGTGGCGGAGTCGCTTTAACCGGCTGGTCGTCGGGATCGGCATAAAAAAGGGAGGAAACCGAGGTCTCCTCCCGGGTCACGCGATATTGTACCTTGCGGAGTTCAGCCCGGCAAAATTCGGGGAGTCACGAAAAACATCAACTCCTGAGTAGACACGCTGATGGCCGTGTGTTTGAACAGGTTGCCAATGAGGGGAACGCTCCCCAGGAGCGGTACCTGGTCGATCGTCGTATTCTGATTGGTGACAACCACACCGCCAATCACAACGGTGCCGCCGTCGTTGATGAGAACCTTGGTCTGGGTGGACTGCGTGTCCAGCCCCGGATTGCCCAAGACGGAGATGCTCTTGTCAATCTGTGTATTCTCCACATCGATGTCGAGGAACACGGTTCCTTCGGAGGTAATCTGCGGCGTGACTTCCAGCTTGAGCAAGGCGTCCACATACTGAACCGTAATGGTATTGTTGATGTTGGTTTGGATTGGGACTTGTTGCCCTTGCTTCACCGTCAATTTTTCGTTGTTCTGAGTGATGCCCTTGGGCTCGGAAAGAATCTTGCCCGCTCCGCGCGTCTCCATCAAGCTCAACAGAAAATCGATCGCATAGTTGTGGCCTTGCGTGGAGAAGGTAAAGCCGCTGGTCGGCGCGGTGGCGCCCAGACTTGTATTTAACGGAATCGAATTCCCTCCGGTCGACGATGCAGAGAACGGAGTAGACACAGAGTGAATCACCGGGCTCAGAAAGCTCGGCATTCCAGTCAATCCGCCGAAAGCCGTGTTTCCCGTGACCCCGGTGGGAGCGGAGAACCCGAACTCCGTGCCGATTTCGCGGGCGAACGAACGCGAGGTCTGCACCACGCGCGCGTCAATCTCCACCTGCTGCGATTTCCGGTCGATCTGGCGAATCAAGTTATCGATTTTCGGGATCGAGGAGGGAATATCCCGAATGATCAAGGTGTTGGAACGGATATCGGCAAAAACGTCGCCGCGGGCGGTCAGGAACTTTTTCAGCGTAGTCACCATCGCGGGCGCCTGGGCGTAGCTCAGGACCCTCGTTACCGTCACCGTCTCGACCGAGTCGGACTGCGCCTTGGCCAAATCCCGGCGCGCATCGGCTTCGCGCTTCAGGGTATCTTGCGTTGCGATCCGCAGAACGTTGCCGTCGATTTCCTTGGTGAGCCCATTGTTGCGCAACACGATGTCCAGGCCCTGGTCCCAGGGAACTTCGTCCAGGACCAAAGTCACCGTGCCGTGAACCGATGGGTCCAGCACAACGTTGAGCCCGCTGATTTCATGAATCAGGCGGAAGAAATCCTTCAAATCCACGTCCTTGAGGTTCACCGAGATCGGGTCGCCCGTATATTTCTTTTCCGGCGCGGGAGCGGCAGCCGGAGTTTGAGCGTCCGCCACAGGCGGATTTTGCGGCGCGGGAGCCGCGGGTCCGCTGGCAGGCCGCGCGAAACCCATGTCGCGTCCCGTCAGCCAGGTGGGCAGCGGCATATTCGGCACTTTGACCGCCGTCAGTTTAAGCTGGGCGGGCTTTTTGGCTGGATGAAGCGCTACGGGAATTGCCGGAGCCGCCGGGGCCGTAAAGAAAATCGTAACGTTTGAGCCGTTCTCTTGCGTGCTGTACGGAACCAGTTTCGCAAGATCGATCACGATCCGCGACTGCCCAGGGTTCGGTTGCCCGGTGCGCACGTCCAGAACGGGCGTAAATTGGCTGGGCACTCTGGTCTTTTCGACAGTTAAGCGCGTATCCGCAAAATCCAGGACGAGCCGAGGCGGGGAATCCAGGCGTGAAGTCTTGTAATGCAGTTCGCCGGTCCCACTGATGCGCACGGTCGTTTGCTGTCCTGGCTGAGCGACTTCGATCGCCGAGATCGAGGCCAGTTGCGGGGCCGCGCTCACGGGTGTTAGCGGAGCGACTTGCGCGCTCGCGGGCAGAACCGCACACGCGGCGCCTGCCAGCAACAGGCAGCGGAACCCGAGAGCCGGCCAATTGGTCTTCATTGCTGTTCTCCTGGACTTGGATAAAGTCGCTTGGTGACCACGCGTTCCAGCGGTTTTCCAAACGCGTCCTTGCCAAACTCGTGAAAGGAAATACCATCGAGGGCGATTTTCTCGACAGAACCGTCGTACAATTTGTCGCCTTCCTTCAGAAAATAAACTCGCTGCTGCGAATTGGACACGATTGCGATCATCCCGTTGGGACTGTGCACGATTCCATTGATGCGCAGCGTGTCGACAATCAGGCCCGCTTTTCCGGGCGGAAGATTTTCGGGCGGCGCATTGCCCGCGCGCGCCTTGGTGAGCAGCGTGTCGAATGGATCGCGCCGCACCGTCGGCTTTTCTTCCGCGGGCTGTTCGACCGGCGGCTTGGCGGCATTCGCTGAGGCCGCTTCCGGTGCGCCCTTGTCAGCTGCCGGCGGCTTGGCTTTGGCTGGAGCTTTGGCCGGAGCTTTAGCCTTGGCGGGAGGCTTCGACGGAGCCTTGGCAGTTGCAGGGCCGGAAGGTTTTGCCGGAGACGTTGCCGGGGACTGCGGAGCGCTGGGCGTCTGGGGAGTGTTCGAAGCTTGATTCGTCAGTTGATCGCGCACCGCATTGGGCTGGACGTTCGGATGTTCTTGCGCCAAAGCACACGTCGCAAGGACCGCCGATAAGGCCAGCGGCAACAGGGTTCGCGATGATTTTGCGAGTCGCATAGTCAGTCGGCTCAATTCCGCCTATTTGCGGGCGGGCTGATTCTTGCCCGCCGGGGCCGGAGACGCATCCATCGGCTTGCTAAAGAACGTGGTCACAGTGCACGTCCCGAGGACCGTGGTGCCGGGACGTACGGGAAAAGTCGCTTTCGAGGAATCAGCCAATCCGGTAAAGGTCAGGTCGCCCACATTGATGATTCGGGACAGACGGCTCAGCCGGGCGAAAAAATCCTCGATGCTGAAGTACGGGCCATCCACGCTGATCGTAAATGGCAGCTCGTAGTGATAGTCCCTGGGGACGACGGCCTGGGAGGTCAAACTGCGAATCTGCACGCCCGAGGCGGAAGCGGCTTCTTGAAGCAGACGCATGAATTCGTCCACCTCTTTTTCTTCCGGCACGATCGTCTTCAAGGTGTCCAATTGCTTTTCCAGAGCGGCCATCTGCACTTTGAATTCCGCATTACGGCGCTCGTAAACTTGCAATTCCGCCACCTGGCGATTCAAATTGGAATCCTTGGTGATATTTTCGTCCAGGGTGCCCCGCATGCTCGCCACGGGCGATAAGGGCAAGTATTCACCGGCTCCAAAAATGACCAGCGCGAGCGCGAAGAAGATCAGCGCTTGGAGGTACCATGGATATTCGCGGAACGAAATCGCCATCGCTCCTCCTAGGTCTTCCCCGGCTTGCTGGCTGCCGGCGGCGTGTTGGCGGCAGGCGCGGCAGTGCCGGTGGATCCCGGCGCGGCGCCGGCGGATTGCGGCAGACCGAACTGCGCGGTCAGGCTGAACATAAAGATCTGCACGGCCTTGTTGGAAGAGTCCTGGTGCGATTCCTTGATTTCTACCGTTTGGAAGTACCCCGATCGCTTGAGTTGCGTGATGTAGTTGGCGACCGCGTTGAGGGAGCCCGCCGAGCCATTGATGGTCAGCGCATCCCCTTTGCGGTCCACGGAAGTAAGCCACAGGGTATCGGTGCGGCTGACGGTGTTGGCGATGGCTTCGAGGAGTTCCTGGCCGCCGGTGCGGTTCCGTTGGAGTCCCTCGATGACGCCGATCCTCTGCTGCAAGACGGCTTTTTGCTTCTCGAAATTGTCCACCTGCTGCTTCAGTTGTTCGAGACGCGCCTTTTCACCCGTCTGTTTCTGGATGTGCGCCGCGATCTTGGTATTCTCGCGATCGAGCAACAAGAAGTGCCCGTACAGCGCCCCGAGGCTCACGACCAATGCAATCGCGAGCAGCACGTATTGCAGGGTGGCCTCGAGGGGCACGGTGGTGCGCTGGGCTTTCGGCCGCGCCCTGCCAAGTAGGTTGATGCGGATCATTGGTCGTCGAAACTCCTGAGCGCGAGCCCCACTGCGATGGCCAGGCGCGGAGCAAGTTCGCGAATCTGGTCTTCGTTGTGGCGCGCTGGATTGATCACGATTTTGCGAAACGGATACATTTCCTCAACCGGAATGGCAAACTCTTCCCGCAAAACGTCCATCAAGCCGGGCACGCGCGCGCTGCCGCCGGCGACGACAATCTTCTGGATGCTCTCGCCCGTCGCGGTGGCCCGGAAAAAGTCGAACGTCTTTTGAATTTCAAGGACCAGGATGTCCGTCACCGAGCGCAGGATCGTGGCGCGGTGTTCCTCGGCGACGCCGGCGATGTTCTCGCCATGCTTCAGCCGCTCCGCATCTTCGAAGCTCAAATCGAGTTCCTTCTGGAGCGCGTCGGTGTATTGATTGCCACCGACCGAAACGTCGCGCGTAAACAAGGGAATGCCGCCGCGCACGATGTTGATATTCATCACGCTGGCGCCAATATTGAGCAAAGCGATGGTCTGGCCGGGATCGGGGTCGTAATTCGCCTCGTAGCAATTCTGCAGAGCAAACGCGTCGATATCGACGACCGTGGAGTTCTTGCCCGCTTGCGCCAGCACGTTGGTGTGGTTCAGAATCTTGTCTTTTTTTACCGCGACCAGCAGGACATCCATTTGCGAGTCCACGGACTCAAGCAGCTGGTGGTCCAGGTTCACGTCGGCGATATCGAACGGAATGTGCTGGCTGGCCTCGGATTGGATGCGATCGTAGAGCTCTTCCTCCGACATGGAGGGAAGCGTAACCCGCTTCACAATCACCGAGTGCCCCGAAACCGCGGTGGCCACATTTTTCGTTTTTACTTTGTAGGAATCAAAGATATTGCTGATCGCTCCGGCAACCAGCGGCGCGTCCATAATCGCGCCATCCACCACGGTATCCTGGGCCAGGGGTTCCAGCCCAAAACTGACGAGTTCGTAGCCGTGTTTCGTGTTCTTCAGCTCCACGGCTTTGATGGAGCTGGAGCCGATATCCAAGCCGACGAGAGCCTTTTGTTTAGAGGTACCAAACATGTCCAAACCCCTCAGGAATCCTTCGCTTGCCGGATCTTCCGACCTTCGCTTTGCGATCCGCTCAAGCGATCTGCTCCGATCACCTTGGCACCGAAACCGCCTTCACACTTGCACTTGCCATGATCCAAGACCTGGCCGCATCCTGCCCTGGCCCGGTCTCTCGGATCACCTGCTGTGACCGCCACGCTTGCTGTGGCCGTCTAGAATCAGTCGCTTCGGTCGATTTTCCACTTGGGACCCCATACGGCCCCGGGAACACAGCGCGGCATAAAATCCAGTTCTCGCAGAGCAGTTGCCGCGTACAGCGAATTTGGCATCCCCCACCTTGAGTGTCAAGCAAACGGATTCGCAAGTTGTTCTGAAGAATACCGCTTAGGCGGCTGACCGCGTGGACAGGAAAAGGGCAAAAACCGCTAGGGATGGGGTTTAGTGAATACTAGGACTACTATTACTAGTATGGGCTTTCCAGACACTTTCCAAGGAACTTTGTGCTATCGCGGCAGACCCAGCGTCTGCCAGATCGAGTCGATGCGCCGTTTTGTGTCAGAATCCATGACAATTTCATCCGGCCAGGGGCGCCGAAATCCTTCGCTTTCCCACTTGCGCGTCGCGTCGATCCCCATTTTTGAGCCATAGTCCTGGATGCGCGAGGCATGGTCCAGGGTGTCCGCGGGACCCATTACGAATTCCACGTCGCGCTCGGGATCGATCGCGCACAGCGATTTCCATACTACTTCGCGCGAATTCTGTACGTTAACGTCGTGGTCCACGACGACGACAACTTTGGTGAACATGGCCTGCCCCAGCGACCAAATCGCGTGCATGATTTTTCGCGCGTGGCCGGGGTAGGATTTTCGGATGGAGACAATCATTAGATTATGGAAGATGCCTTCGGGCGGCATGGCCACGTCCACAATTTCGGGATACTGCATTTTCATGACGGGAAGAAAGACGCGCTCGACGGCGTGCCCCATGAAAAAATCTTCCTGCGGGGGCGGGCCTACAATCGTCGTGAGGTAGATGGGATCGCGGCGCTGCGTGACGCAGGTGACGTGGAAAACGGGGAACTCGCCCTCGAGAGAATAAAAGCCGGTGTGATCGCCGAAGGGGCCTTCCGTGCGCATTTCCTTCAGGTCCACAAAGCCTTCCAGAACGATTTCGGAATTCGCGGGCACTTCGAGAGCGGAAGTCTCGCACTTCACCATCTCCACCGGTTCGCGGCGGAGAAAACCGGCGAACATCATTTCATCGAGATCCGGAGGGATGGGCAGGATGCCGGAGAGACACGTCATCGGATCCGATCCGATCGCTACGGCCACGTCGATGCGGCCATCGGGATTGGCGGCGCGGGCGCGGCGGAAATGTTCGGCGCCGTGTTTTTGCGTCTGCCAGTGCATGCCGGTGGTGCGCTCGTCATACACCTGCATGCGGTAGACGCCGACGTTGCGCTTCCCTGTTTCCGGATTGCGCGTGAAGACCAAAGGCCAGGTGATGAAACGCCCCGCATCCTGTGGCCAGCACTTCAGGATTGGAAATTCAAACAACGAGAAATTTTCGCGGCGAACGATTTCCTTGCACGGGCCGGTCTTCACGGACTTCGGAAAAAAAGAGCCGAGTTCGGCGAGCTTCGGCAACATTTTGATTTTGTCGAGCAGGCCCTGCGGCGATTGCATGTCGAGAAATCCGCGGATGCGCGCCGCCACGTCGTCGATGGTCTCGACTTCGAGAGCGAGATTCATGCGGCGCTCGCTGCCCAGCATGTTGATGAGTAGCGGGACGCGCGAGCCCTTCGGTTTTTCAAACAGCAGCGCCGGCCCGCCACCGCGCGTCACGCGATCGGTGATTTCCGTGATCTCGAGGACCGGATCGATTTCCGCGGCAATGCGCCGCAGCTCACCCTCTTTTTCGAGCTTGGCAATGAATTCGCGCAAATCCCGGTACGCCAAAACATCCTCCCAATAAGGTCCTGTGTCGCCGCGGCTCGCGGCCTTCGACAAACGCAACGCGACACTCTAGCATGAAACGCAGGCCATTGAATTCTTGCAAGACTTCGGCGGGTTTGGTAGCGTTAGCGTAGTGCGGGCGTAGTTCAATGGTAGAATAGGAGCTTCCCAAGCTCTAGACGTGGGTTCGATTCCCATCGCCCGCTCCAGAAAGCCTGTTGATGCAGTCGGTTTTACTGGCTTCCCTGCTCGAAGATCCCCCCATTGTATCCCGAGATTTAGACGCAGTTGGACGCGAATTCCGGTCGCGCCATGGATTTTGGACGCGGCTTTTCTGGCGGCGCATTGTTCTCAAAACGTATGGCGTTGGTCTTGATTTGCAGGGACGAGCTTTTGACGGAGCCATGTCAAGGCACTTTGGGCGGCGGGCGAGAAGCCGCACCTGATTCTATGAGTGGCTAACATATTGGTACGCTGCCCCAGAGGGCATTTTCCCGCATTCCTATAAGATTTACGAGGATGTGGCCGGCCTGCGATTCAATTGGAGAATGTCTTTCGAGTGCTTGCCAAATCGTGACGGTGATCCTGGACCAAGAAGGTAAGACGCTTCCCTAAAGATTCTCTGCTTGCAAAGGCTCTAAAGTCACCCAAAATCCCCATCCATACATTCCCACATTGATACCCACACCCTACTTCGCTGTTCCTAACTGGCCCAGCCGATTCCTGAATTTCTTCCCGCCCAATTACAGCGTCCCATGAAGAGGGGCGATACAATGGAGGCAATTGTTAGGTTTAAGAGGACATGGAACAAAATTGGACGATTGTCACGCAGCATGTCAATAACAACCGTGTCGAATCTAAGAAAACGGTAATGAAATTGCTTCAACGCATCAGTGCAATAACTTGTGAGGAGAAATGAAATGCTACAATCTAAGAAGCTCTTTCTTATAGTAGCCCTTGCGGTTGTTGCGTGTTTCGTGATCGCCCCGCTCGCTTTCTCGCAAGACCGACAGGTTCAGTTTCGAAGCGCTGCCGACAGTCGGAATGACGATGACTGGACGGACGCCAGAGATCATGAGAGGTGCCAACCATTTTGCCGGGACGCAGATTGCCCCAAAATGCGGAGGACAGATGACGATGATGACCACGATGAAAACGGACATGCGCGGTGCCAGCCACTTTGCCACGAAAGTACGCATTGCGCTGAGGTAGCCGTCAGTCCTCAGTACACGGCTGTCGCGTCAGGGGGCGCGGCTCAATTCACAGCTCTGACTAAAGACCGGACGGGAGTCAGGTGGTCGGCAACCGTGGGTACTATCGACGCTGACGGTAACTACATCGCACCGTTTGGCCCTCAAAGCACAACCGCAACCGTGACTGCGACAAGCAAGAGTGATCCGGCCAAGTCCGCTACCGCGACCGTACATGTCGTAGCACCGGGTCAAGTATCGCCGACGGCCAACGTGCAAGTCGCGCTCTATTCCATTTCACCCGGAGCTCCCGCGAATGTCTCGGTGCGATTCGGCAAGGATACCAATTACGTGCTGAAGACGTGGGAACAACCAGTGCCTGACGGCGGCGGCCCGGTAAACCTACTCGTTGCCGGCATGGCAGCGGACACAACCTATCATATGAGGGCAATCGTGAAGTTTAGCGACGGAGCCCGATTTTTGGATTATGACAATACGTTTGTCACAGGTTCGCTCCCGCTCGCTCAATTGCCAACAATCGAAGTCACGACGACACCTGGCATGAGGCCGCAAGAAGGAATTGAGTTACTGGACTTGGTAATTCCACAGCCACAGCAGGCGCCCCTAATCATGGCTACGGACCTGGAAGGCAATGTGATTTGGACCTACAACGATGGAAACCTTGGCGGGACACCACAACCGGTTAAGCTTCTGCCCAATGGTCATTTTCTGATCGACTACGTGGCCCCAGTTGGCGTTGCCGGCTCCGTGATACAGGAAGTGGACTTGGCCGGCACCGTAATTTGGCAAATGACGCTCGCTGACCTCGATGCCGCTTTGGCGGCGGCAACATGTGCCGGGTGCAATGTCTCCGTCTTCTATACTCACCATGATTTTGCACCCCTTCCGAACGGCCACTTGGTCGTGATTGCCTCCACTTCTAGAAATATATCCGGAACTCTAATAATTGGAGATGTCCTCATTGATTTAGATCCGAATCACAAGCCCGTTTGGATTTGGAACGAATTCGACCACCTGGATACCAACCGGCGACCTTTTGGTTTCACTTTGGATAACCCCGACTGGACGCACACGAACGCGATCCTTTACTCGCCGGATGACAGTAACCTTATCGTCTCGCTTCGACACCAGAACTGGCTCTTGAAAATAGACTATCGAAATGGAAACGGTAACGGCGACATCCTTTGGAAACTGGGTTATCAAGGTGACTTTGCGCTGATCGGAGGGACTGATCCAACGGACTGGTTTTACGCGCAGCACGGCCCTTCCTTTGTCAGCAAGAATACAACGGGAATATTTTCGCTCGCGCTTTTTGACAACGGGGATGACCGTGTTTTCCCACCCAACGTCACGTGCGGCGCAATGGGAGAGCCAGCTTGTCTTTATAGCACAGCACAGATCCTGCAGATCGACGAGACTTCGATGACTGCGACGCTCGTTTCTCATCCTAGGGCGCCAGAGTATTCCTCGTTTGGAGGAAATGCGGAAGTGCTGAAGAACGGGAATCTGGAGTTTTGCGAATCAGCAGGGGCTGGGGAAGGAAACATTTATGAGGTGCTCCCGGGGGCCGGCGCGCAAACTGTCTGGCATATGAGCACTCCGAACCAACTTGTTTACCGGGGCAAGAGGATTCCAAGTCTCTATCCGGATGTTCAATGGTGAAAACACGGAGCCAAGCTGCCTGACACTTCCCGGCTTAGTCAAGTGCGGCAAGAATGGAAGCTGCCCAGTTTCATTTGACCTGTATGACGGCCCTATCGGAAATAGAATCCTCCTGACGTTCCGGTGCGCAATCCGAAATAACTGTCCAAGGGGAACTATCTGCCATCATATATGATGAGAAGGTATATCCCCGCTTGACGCAACCCCGATGCGCGAGAGTTTCTGTTCTTCGCATGACTGTCTTTGTCGCGCAATTGCCGCTCTGGTTGCAAATTCGTTGTGCCGAGGACAGGAGAGGCGTACGATGCACAGGTTAACGGCCAAAATCGGAATTTCCTGTCGATATGAAACTACATGCAAGAAGGTTTTTCTTTAGGTGCAGCCCAACATGAGAAATAAAATCGTAATCTGTTTGGCGGGGGTCGCCGTTCTCTTTGCGATCTCTCCCGCAATGTTCGGACACCATGGTGTCTCCGACTACGACATGTCGAACGTGGTTACCTGGCACGTGACTGTGACCGATTTCGTGTTTGTGAATCCCCATGCCCTGCTTAACTTCTCCCGGAAGAACGATCAGGATAAAGTCGAGGAATGGCAAGGCGAGCTCCAGAGTCCAAACATGCTGGCGAGGAAAAGCCATTGGACGAAGGACACGGTGAAGACGGGAGACCAAATCACAATTTTCGGTTGTCCGGCGAGGAATGGATCGAAGACCATACTCCTGAGGAAAGTCGTACTGTCGAGCGGCGAGGAACTGTCCGGGGGTTGATTTTCATCGCGAAACAGGGGTTGTAAATCCGGCAGGGATACGAACAGAGGGAAGCGCTGATGAAAACGAGGAAGATTGCCTGGACTGCGCTGCTCACTTCCGTTGCGTCCTTATTTTTCCTGCACGCTCCTTCCATAGCAAGGGCAGGGCAAGGTAATGCTGATGCCGGGACTCACGTCTCTGAAGTGACCGGAGTTTGGGTACAAGTAGTGGGCCAGGCGACGCGGCCGAACTGGACCGATTCGCAGGGCAATCGTCTGGAAAAACTGCCTCTGACCGCTTGGGGAGAGGAACGATTCAAGGTCAATCGGCCCACTCACGGGGCCAACGCAGTTGCCTCGACGACATCGACCGAACCGATTGTAAAGTGCCTGCCGCCGGGTGTGCCGGCCATCTATATGGTTTCCATTTACCCGATGGAGATCATGCAGGTTCCCGGCCGAATGATTATGTTTTTTGAATATGGCAACTATGTGCGGCAGATCTTCACGGATGGGCGAAAGCATCAGAGTGTGACTCCCACGTGGATGGGTGATTCGATCGGCCGGTGGGAGGGAGATACGCTCGTCGTCGACACAAGCGGTTTTAACGACAAAACCTGGATCGACAGCGAAGGGCACCCGCACTCGGACGCCTTGCACGTGGTAGAGCGCATCCGGCGCATGGATCACGACCACCTGGTGGATGAGATCACCGTGGACGATCCCAAGGCGTATACAAAAACCCTAGCGACCAAGCGGGTTTTTGACTTTCAGTCGGACTGGAATATCGCGGAATTCGTTTGTGAGGATAATAACGTCTTCCTGAAGTATCAGAAGGAAGCCGGAGCAGAAAAGAAGTAGCTGCGCGAGTTTCCATCAAACTTCCCCAGGCCGTTACGCACGAGAAGACCTTGCTGGCTGCGATGCCGTGGCCGAACAGTTCGTAACCACATAGGACCCAAGACAAAGTGATTTCCCAAAAACGCGCACGGGAGCGGGAGTGTGCTTCTACAGGAGATCGAAACCACGCGCGGGCATTCTCTCCGTATGGCCTCGCTTGGCGATTATTCGTCAGCGCGGGCAATGCAGGCTCAGATACATAATGACCATATTGAATGACCATGGTATTCTAATGTGGCCTTTGGAGTATGCCCTTGAGCACAAGGAAAAAAACCGATGCGAGAGATTGCCATTTCCAAATTTAAGGCCAGGTGCCTGTCGCTCCTGCAAGAAGTGAGCAAGACAAAAACACCGCTGCGAGTTACCCGTCGGGGAAAAGCGATCGCGGATGTCGTTCCTGCCGCGAGCGAGGGAGACGAAAGAAGTTGGATCGGTTCCCTCGCGGGCAGCGTCGAGATTGTGGGCGACGTGATTTCACCCGTCATCGATATTGAGACGATCGAGGCGCTAAAACATTGAAGCTTCTTCTCGATACCCACATTTGGATTTGGAGCTTGGCAGAGCCGAAGCAGCTCTCGCGCCGCGTGCATCAGGAACTGAAAGATCGGAACAATGAGTTATGGCTTTCCCCGGTGAGCACCTGGGAAGTTCTGCTGTTGCACGCCAAGGGTCGAATCCAGTTGCAGGGCGGCGCGCGGGAGTGGGTCACCAAAGCGACCGCTTATATGCGTGAAGCTCCGTTGACGCACGAAATCGTTGCCGCAGCGCAGGAACTGCCCATTGCGCATCAGGATCCTGCCGATCGTTTCCTAGCCGCTACGGCGGCGGTGCTGGGCCTTACGCTGGTGACCGCCGACGCTCGCTTGCTAGGTCTGGGAACCATAGCCACTTTGGCAAACCGGTGAGCGATCAGGATGCGGACAGAGCTGATAAATCTGTCGAACTTAGTTCGCCGTGGCGGCGTGGCTCTCGGGGTAATCAGCGCTTAGGGAAGTTTCTTCCCAGGCGTCCAATTCACCGCTTAATTTTTCTATTTTCGTTCGAGCCGTTTCCAGCGCGATCAGGCCGAGCACCAGATGCAGCGGCGCGTGGTCGGACTCCAGCGCCTTGATGATCGCCTCTCCTGCGCGCACCGGATCGCCAACCTGCTTGCCGCTCCTGCTCGTAATGCGCTCGCGGAATGCGCCGGCGGTTTCGGCGTATTCCGGGATCTGCTGGCTGCTCTTCTTGAGAGAACGGCCAGCCCAGTCGGTGCGGAACGGGCCCGGTTCCACCACCAGCACTTTGATGCCGAGCGGAGCGACTTCTTTTGCGAGCGATTCCGAAAGGCCTTCCACGGCGAATTTGGTGGCGTTGTAGTAGCCCACGCCCGGGAATCCGACGAGGCCTCCGATGGACGACATATTGACGATGTTGCCGCGCCGCCGGCGCCGCATGCCCGGGAGCACCACGTGGATCATCCTGGCGAGGCCGAAAAAGTTGGTCTCCACCATGGCGCGGACTTCGTCCTCATCGCTTTCCTCGAGCGCGCCCACGTAACCAAATCCGGCGTTATTCACCAGCACGTCGATGCTGCCGAAAGCCGATTCCGCGTACCTTACGGTCTCGGCCACTTCCGCTTTGTCCGTGACATCCAACTTCAGGGCGAGCGCGCGGCCTTCGTGGCCCGCGGTGAGATCGCGAATCTTGCTGCTGTCGCGCGCCGTGATGACGGCGCGATAGCCGCGGTCGAGCACGAGTTTCGCGAGTTCCCGGCCGAAGCCGGTCGAACAGCCGGTGATGAACCATACGTCCGAATTTTGTAGTGGCATTGCCGTGTCTCCCGTTCGATGGCCCCCGGTCCGTGAGACCCCTTACTCCCTCGTACATTACCTTCCGCCCATGGATTATGCTACCGGATGAGGCAAAAGGAAAGGTTGGAAGAGTCTCCTCAAGTCGGTTTGGATTGCCCTCGGCGCTTCCAGCCGCTGATTACTCTTCGGGCATCCAAATCGGATGAACTCTCGCCAAAGGCTGCCGTTCCTTGGATTCTGAATATGCGAGGAGGCGTCTATCTTATGTATAGAACTTCGAAACTGTGCCGGTTTGGGGCAATGGCATTAGTTCTGTCCCTGCCCGGTACAATCCTGGCGGGCCAAAAGCATCAGGGCTATGACCGCACCATGGATGATCTGCGTTGGGCCCGCGCGTTGTTGCAACGGACGAACGAGGCGCAAGCACTCAATGGATCGCAGGATGAGATAAGCCTAACGATCGCCAATATTGACGGCGCCATGGCGGAGATCGAAAAAAAGATTGGCGCGGAGGGCAAGAAGCCGCGGGCCGTTCCTCGAATTGACGCGCGCATGCCGTGGGCGGATCGTCTCGCGAAGAGTCTCAAATTGTTGGAAATGGCGCAGCAGGATTGCGGCACGGAAAAGGAAAATTTGGGCGACAACGGATTGCGGGCGCGCGTTTTAAATCAATTGGATGACGCGCACACGCGAATCACGGTTGCGATTGCGACGAAAAATTTCGACTATAACGCCAGAAATTTGCCGACCCGGAATGATTAGGCGTGGCGTTGTAAATCACTCTTTGGCAATTCCTTCCGCTTGAAAAAACGGCCACTTTGTCGCGCTAATGGCGCAGAGCACGCCCGCCCGGGGCAACGCCCCGGGTATTTTTTGTGGCTCACGCCTACCGGCACACTTCGTCGAAAATCGAGGCCTCGCTGGCAAGGAGTATGAATCGGTCAATGACGTTTAGCTCTTCCGACTTGAAGTGGACTTGGACGTGATTCCTCAAATGCACGGAAACATTGGCCCATTCTTCCTTTGTTGTACCAAACCGATTCTTACGGCTTTCTGGGTGTGTACCACCATGATGGAAAGGGCTTGGTTCTGAAACAGACCTGCGATGTACCTCTCGCATGTGCTCCCACAATTCAATTTCTGAGGCGTAGAAACTGTTGCATTCCCTACAAACGATTCGAGCTTCTTGTGGTTGTGGCATGTGAATTTACCCCCTAACTCTTCAATTGCTTCACCTCCAGAATGTTCGAGGTCCGCCCTCCTTCGACCCCTCCTTGATAACATGTTCTCCCTCCGAAAGATGTGACCTGGATCACTATTTGGGTTTGTTAAGCCGCAAAGCTTCCGTGTGGCCAACGGAGGCAAGATCGTTTCTCGGGAGCTGTGCCGATGATGCGGATGTCCGCTGCATAAGGCCGGGAACGTAAGCAACACGGGACCGGAGACAGCAGCATGGTACAATTCAGCTTGATCTCTTTAAGGAGCGACTCATGCGCAACCGAGGCAGGCTAGGCCGAAACGACTGGCACCAAAGAGCCGCCGAGTTCCACGATCTTGCCGCGCACGCCCACCGTGTCGCTGCGACGCATCACGGCCAAGGAGATCACCAGACCGGACACGAGCTTTCGAAACACGCGATGGAATACTCAGCCAAGGCTTACCAGTACTCACAAGAAGCTCATCAGAAATCAGGAAGCTCCTTCATTGAAACGGGAACGAAGCCGCCCAAACCCGTGAAGCGGACCGATGCTAGCAATCCGATAAAAATGGAAAAGTAGTCGTCGCGGAGCCGGTGCTCCCGGGTTGCAACTTCCCGCGCTTCAGTACATCGAATCGGGCATGAGCAAAAGCGGCTCTCTCTCCATCAGCGTCGTCCATCCCAATCAGTTCAGCGAGGGGACCTCGCAGACGCCGGGCTCGCTGCGGCTCGCGGCGGTGTCTTCCGAACTGGGCATCCACTCGGCGCTCTGGGGCGGAAACGTTTCTGGTCGAGCCCGGAGCGCAAACGGGAATCCATCATCACGGCTTGCAGGAAACAGTCGCGTATGTGCTGGAAGGCGAATCGTTCATCCAGTGGGGCGAGCGGGGAGCATTCCCGTCACGGCGCGCGCGGGAGATTTTCTTCATGTGCCGGCATGGCTCGTGCACCGGGAAATCAACCGGTCGAAGGAGTTCCCTTTCCGCTGGGTCGTGATCAGAAGCACTTCCGAGCCGATTGTTGTCAATCTTCCTGAGGATGCGTGGAAATAGGGGCGCTAGGGGTCAAGCATTTTTCCGTTGCCCTAGACCTTAGTGTGCGTTGCTTCCACACTCTTGTAAGGCTCAATTTCCGCGCGGCATGTTGGGCACCTGTCATTGCAACAACAACTCCAAACATCGACCCATTCTCTTCCATCATTTG
>CAWCZV010000008.1:0-364466 GCA_963800095.1 uncultured Acidobacteriota bacterium | reverse complement strand
GCCGAACTCCCGCACCGGCAAGCCTACTTGCGAAGGTAGGAATCGTCTTTACGGATCCAGTCTTCGCGGCGCGGGGCGAATATATCGACGTCCACCGTGTCCTCGAGCGCCACAGCCGAGTGTGCCACATTTGCCGGGATTAGAAGGATTTCGCCCTCGCCAACCAGGATTTCCCGGTCATCAAACACGAATTTCAACGCGCCGGAAATGATCCACGAATATTGCTCGTTCATGTGAGAGTGGCGCGGGACCGAGGCGCCTTTCTTCAGCAGGAGTTGGGAAATGGTTGCGTTCTCCCCGGAAATCATCTGGCGCGAAAGCTTGTCGTTCAGTTTTTCGATTTCCATGGTTTTCCAGGATGACTTTTCAAGAGCGCTCAAAGGTGCCTCCTCGAGTTGGCCAAGTTGCGCCAGCATCGTCCCCCGGAAATCCGCGCCGCGTCAACCCCGTCTTATGAGGGGCCTCTCAGAGCAAGAGCAAGCCAAGCGCAGAACATCTGATAAGATGCGTAGCGCTGGAAATCGAGAAAAAGTGAGGTTCCTGGATGGCTGCGGAGCCGAATGTTGCAGGCATGGCGCGTCTTCTTTACCTTGTCGCGGGCGCGGGCGTGGCGAGCTGGGGATTGTGGGGCGCGGACCAAGGCTGGACGCAGTGGACGTGGCTCGCATTGGGCGGGACGATCCTGGTTCTCGGCTTGATCGGCTACTCGCCTCTGCACTCCTGGTTTGTGAAGAAGCAATAGAAAGCAAAATTGAATGCGTTTCCTCCATGCCGTCGCCGGGTTTGTTCTTTTCTTTGAACTTCCAATTCCAATCTACTGGCTGATCCTGCACCCGTTTAATTCCTTCTGGCGAAGCCGGGTTCGCGCTGCGTTCTGGTTTGCTGGACTCACGGCGTGGACTTGCGGCGGAGTGGTGCTTTGGCATTTCCGGCACGCGCTGCTAGCCGCGTCACGCCCGCCCTGGATCGCGATAGCCGCGGGCTTTTCCCTGATCGCTATCGAAGGATATCTTTTCGTGCGCGTTGAACGCGAACTCGGCAGCCAAAGGCTCGTCGGCCACGCCGAACTGACCGGCACGGGCGAAATGTTTTCAGGCGGGCTCTACGCGCGCGTGCGCCACCCGCGCTACGCGGGAATGTTCAGCGCGGTCTTGGGTGCCGCGCTTCTTGCTGGAACACCGTTGCTTTGGGCAGTCCTGGTGATTTGGTGCCCATTCGCCCTGCTTGTGATTCGCCTGGAGGAAATGGAATTAAGGGCTCGTTTCGGGCAGGACTATGAGGCATACCGCAAGCGAGTCCCCGCCTTCCTGCCGATCCGCATTCGCACGGCAAGCAAACAATAATTTAGGCGGAAGCAACGTCCGCAACCGGCGTCTTGCCCGGCGTTGCCGTACCGTCGCGGCTCCGTTAGAATGGGCGAACAACCGCGGAGAGGTGTCCGAGCGGTTGAAGGAGCTCGCCTCGAAAGCGAGTGTCGGGGAAACTCGACCGTGGGTTCGAATCCCACCCTCTCCGCCATCCTACGCCGAAGCCTCGGCTGGCTCGCCCTCCTTACGTGTTCCAGTAGAACGGCCTTCAGAACTTGGTTCAACTGATCCGTATGGAGTGCAGCCTCTCGAATTGACGCTCCCGACCATCAGGCGTACCTTTATGATAGCTGTTGGAGGTTTGTCCCATGACTTTCAGCACGATCCTGGTAATTCTTCTTGGTTTCCAGACGCCGAGCACAATTCCGCTGAGTCAATTCCAAATGACGTTGGTTAGCCCGAACACCGTCGCGGACCGCATGGTTGCTGCAAACGAATTTTTCACAGACCGACAAAATAGCGAACGTTCACCATCGCTCGCCTTCTGGAAGCACGCTAAGCAAGACGCCAAAACCCAAACCCTGACCGGAATTGTGGAATGGGAATATAAACCGCTGGCGTGGGACTGCGATGTGCCGAATTGCGATCATTTCGCCCTATACGACGATGCAACTCACTTGAATTATGAGCTTGATGATGCGCGCGCGGCGCTCCCCTTTGAAGGCAAGAGAGCCAAGGTGACGGGAGTCGTGAACACCAAGGACAGCATCATCCATGTCATCTCCATCGAAGCTGTGAAGTAGCGAGTGGAAGCTGATGCTTTCTGATGCGCCGCCACATAGCCCCAAGATTATGGAATGCTTGCCTCGCCCTTCATTTAGTGAAACAAAGATACATTCGCAAACGTAGTCGTAGGCAGGTTATCCGCATGCTTGTCACGGTTGAGTGGTGCGCACGCGTTGAATCGCCGCTGGCCTGGAGGCTCGTGTGAAAAAAGTAGTCATGTTTTTTCTGAAGGCGTTTGCCGGATTGATAGTGCTGATTCTCCTGGCCATCGTCGTACTCAATATCTACCTGTCTACGCGCCCCGCGGCCAAAACGATGAAGGCGGCGGGCATTGTCTCCATTCCCACGCCGTTTCGATTGGGACGGCCCTTCATCGACTACATGACGATCAGCGGCTCGCGTCTTTATGCGGGATACGCAAGCAAAGGCCTCGTCGGCGTCGTGGATACTGCCACGAATCAGGCGGTAGCAACGATCGATGGACTCACCCGAGTCCACGGAATTGCCGTCGTTCCGGATCGCAATCTCGGCTTCGCCTCATCGAGCGGCGACAACGTGGTGGGTGTCTTCGATCTCAACACCAACAAACTGCTGCAAAAGATTCCCGCGGGCGATGATCCAGACGCGATCATTTACGACGAGCAGGCTCATTTGGTCTACGTCGGCAATCACAACGGCAAAACCGGCATGTTGATCGATCCCGCGACGCAGAAAGTGGTCGCCACACTACAGCTGGGAGGCGAGCCCGAATACCCCCAGGCCGATCCCGGCACGGGCCTGATCTATCAAAACCTCGAGGACACGAGCGAACTCGTGGTGGTCGATCCGCAGAAAGGCGCCGTGGTCAAGCGCTACAAGCTCGATCCCGGCGAGGGCCCCACCGGCCTCGCCTTGGACGTCGCGCACCACCGTCTGTTCAGCACTACCAGGAATAAGAAGCTGATCGTGATGAACGCGGAAACGGGAGCGATTGTCGCAGTTCTCCCCATTGGCGCGGGAGTCGATGGCGCGGGATACGATCCCGTCCTGCGCCGCGTCTACTCAGCGAACGGCGTTGGCTCCATGACCGTAATTCAGCAGGACTCCGCCGACCAATATCGAGTCCTCGAAAATGCTCCAACCCATTTCGGCGGTCATTCCCTCGTCGTGGACCCCGCCACCCACCGCGTCTACGTGGCTTACTTCGGATCGATTGCCGCGTACGATCCGGTGCCCTAAGAGCGATTCTGACCTGCCATGCCTGCTAAGAAGGTGTGAAAGTTTGTCCCCGTGGTTGGCGCAATTTTTCGAAGATAAAAGTGTGATCCACCGCAAACACCCGAATGGACTGAACCGGCCAGTTACGCTACTCTATCTTGGCCCTGAACGATTCCGGGGTAGTGCAATTGGTAGCACGCCAGCCTTTGGAGCTGGTTATCCTGGTTCGAATCCAGGCCCCGGAGCCAAACCTTTTGCGATTGCCGCCACGATGAATACTCCCGACCTGGCCCTGGGCGCGATCTGGTATCTCGTCTTTCTGTTCTCGACGACATGCCACGAAGCCGCGCACGCGCTCGTCGCCAAGCTTGGCGGCGACACGACCGCTGCCGAAGGCGGCCAAGTGACGCTCAATCCGATTCCGCACATTCGCCGCTCGCCGTTTGGCATGGTCGTCGTGCCGATCCTGTCTTTTCTGGTGGGCGGATGGATGATCGGCTGGGCGAGCGCGCCGTTTAACCCGGCCTGGCAGCGGCAGTATCCGCGCCGGTCGGCCTGGATGGCGCTGGCGGGACCGGCGGCCAATTTCTCGCTGATGATTCTGGCGGGGATTGCGATACGGATCGGTCTGGCGGCCGGCTACTTTCGACAGCCCGAATCCATCCAGAGTTATTCCAACCTGGTATCGCCGGCGAATGCGGCGGATCCGACGTTTCTCACTTCGGCTCTGAGTATCCTCTTCATTCTGAATCTACTTTTGGGCACGTTCAATTTGCTGCCCGTGCCTCCGCTCGACGGCCATGCAGGGATCATGGTGGTGATGCCGGAAGGCGCAGCCCAACGTTATATCGACTGGGTGCAGCATTCCAGGAACTTTGCCCTGCTTGGTTTGATCATCGCCTGGTCCCTGTTCGATAGAATTTTCCAGCCTGTTTTTTTCTATGCGCTGCACGCGCTTTACGCCGGGGTTCACGCCGGCTAAGCTGCTGCGCCACGAGAAACTTATCCATTGCGATGACCTGGACTCGTTAACCGGCTGTTTCAAAATTGCACAGGTGTCTCAATTTGTTCCTTCTTCGCCGCGCTCTCCTTTAAGCGCAATGGCATAAATCCTTCCCTTTCAATGCAGGCGAATATTTCAGCTCTGGCCCGTCGTCTGCATTAGATAGAGGCAGGAGTGTGATTTCGATGGGTAACTCATTCAACTCACCCGGCGATTACCGGGTTGAAATTTCCGGCTGGGGGCTGGATAACAGCTTCTTTGCGGAAAGAACCGATTTGCGATGGACTGCTGAGGGTGAAAAACAGGTGCAATTGCATCGTGCGCTGCCAGAAGGAGCCATTGTCTTCGTTCGCTTGCTGTCCTCCGAGCCTTCGAGCGGGTCGGTTCCTGTGGCCTATCAGGTTCAGAGTATGGTGCCGATGGATCGCAACGGGCGTTGCCAGATGAGACTGGCGCAATTACACCCGCGCTCGAAGGAATCTCTGGCAAAGAAAAGTGCATCTAATCGCTTAGAGGATCGAAAAAGGGTATGCGACGTGCAGGAATTGGAACTGGAGCTGCAACACGAGGAGATCCTCCAATGAAAACCGAGACGATGAACACGACGAATCATGACCGGCTCGCCACATGCGAGGAAATCCGTCGCGCGACCTCTTCCACGGAGGACCGCGTAATCGAGCTTTGCCATATCCAGGGCAATTACTGCCAGATGGATTCGGACGTTGGAGGAATCATCCGGTATCCCGCGGAGGAATTCGAGTTTTTCGCGTATTTGAGCGAGATGGACGAAAGCGTCGCAAACTAGGTCCGCTGCTAGCCAAGGCCAATTCGCCTTTGGCACAAGTTAGGAGCGATTCTCTCCAATTTGGAACGCGGTTTTTGGTCCGAGTCGTGAATTGAAGGGCAATTTATATAGTCCCTTGCCCCCCGTGAAAAAATGGTCTTGCTGCCTTCCTCATAATTGCTTGTCCACAGAACACTTACAAGAAATTCCTGGCAGGGTGAAAACCCAAAAGATGAATTGCCAGGCCGGCCCATTTCCAGTGTGTTTTTGGCATTGGCCTTGCCAGTGATTCATCATGAACACACTGACTGCACCTCCCAAGTCTGGCCACTTTATTCGCGGCAGTTCCGACGATTCCATGACTGTATGCGTTTTGGACGATGAGCCCGGCATGGTTGAAATGCTGCAGGAATCGCTCCGCTGCCTCGGCTTCAGTTCCATAGGCACGAGCGACCCGCACTTCGCGCTCGAATTGATCGATCAGGGCCGCGTGCGCGTGGTGATGTCCGATATTAAGATGCCGGGGATGGATGGCCTGCAGTTCCTTGAGCAGGCGATACAGCGCGACCCCGGAGTTTACGTCCTCCTCATGACCGGGTACTACTCGCTGGACAACGCCATCGCGGCCGTCAAGCGCGGCGCGTACGACTATGTCCCTAAACCCGTTGACCGGTCGCGCCTGAAAAAATCCCTGGACGAACTTGCCGAGTCGTTCAACAAGCGGAAGCGGATCCGCGGTCTGGAGCAGCAACTCCTGAGCGACCTGGAATTTCACGGCATCGTGGGCCGAAGCCCGGCCATGGTGGAAGTGTTCGAAATGGTCCGCAAAGTCGCGCGGCACTACACCAATATCCTGCTGATTGGAGCGACGGGCGCCGGCAAGGAATTGATCGCCAAATCGATTCACCAGATGAGTCCGGTCGCGCAGCAGCGGTTCGCGGTGTGCAACTGCTCCGCGATGGTCGATACGCTCCTTGAAAGCCAGCTCTTCGGGCATATGCGTGGCGCCTTCACAGGAGCGACCGACACGCGCCCCGGCTTGTTCGAATACGCAAATGGCGGCACCGTGTTCCTGGACGAAGTGGGAGAAACTTCGCTCCCCATGCAGGCCAAACTTCTGCGCGTGATCCAGAACCGCGAAATCCAGCGTGTCGGCTCCCCGGAAGTGCGCCACGTGGATGTGCGGCTGATTGCCGCCACCAATCGCGACTTGCGCGCCGAGGTTCTGGCCGGGCGGTTTCGCGAAGACTTGTTTTATCGCCTCAGCACGATCCAGATTCGCGTGCCCAACCTGGCCGAGCGCCTGGACGATATTCCCCTGCTCATTCAATTCTTCCTGAAAAAATATAACGAAGCCTACAGCAAACAGATTAAAGGCCTTACCAGGCGGGCGCAGACCGTGCTGTACCAACATGGCTGGCCCGGCAACGTTCGCGAACTCGAAAATGTGATTTCCTGCGCCTGCCTTACCTCGGTAAACGAGTTCATCGATGTGGACGATTTGCCGGAGAATCTGCAGAAGCCTGCCGCCCAAAACGGCCGCGGCGGAGACACCTGGCGGCCACTCCCGCTGGAGGAGGTCCGCCGGCAGCATATCCGCCGCGTCCTCGAGGCCTGCGAAGGCAATCGCGTCCGGGCGGCTCAAATGCTCGGCATTGGGCGCACCAGTTTGTACCGATTCCTGAAACGGGCTGAAAAGAAGCCGGCGAACACGTCAGTGGTGCTGTAAGCCCAAGTGATTCAAGTTTCGCGAGCGATCGTAATTCCCTGTTTCAGACTCGAACAAGATTCGCGTTCTGGCACACCGTGCGATTCGCCTGCATTGAGAAGTCATTTATTTTGTGCGGCGGAATTCGATCTTCATTGGCACGGCAGTTGCATTTCTTTAGGCGTCTTCCCTGAAGACAACAATTTGGACCTGACCAACACACCTACACGTCGCCCCCCAAATATCCTGCCCAGAATCCGCAAGTGGCGCGCTGGTTCCGATCTTTAAACTGGCGCGCCGCCCCTCACCTCGAAAGGCTAGAGCAAGCCCACCAAAAAGCAGCCGGCCAAAGCAAAGCCAATTTCACACGTCCCTCTTCGGCACAGGATTCTCTTTATGGAACGCCAGTGAAGCAAGGTCCGGGAGTAAACCGTGTATTTTGCGATTCAAACAGACATTTTTTTGGCACGGCGCGTGCCCCAACAAATTGGAACAACCGAGGAACCATAGTGCCCGAAGAAGAAAGCAATCATGCTCTGTTTTTGATCGAACGCAGGAGGGCTGAAAGGCGCTTCCTGGTCCACGTTCCCGTGGAGGTTACTGAAGTAGATGGCGAGGGGCGCTCCTTCACGGAGCGAACTTTCATTGAGGATGTGAGCGATTTCGGTTGCCGCTTCTCTACCCGCGGACTCGTCCAACAAGGGGACACCGTTACGGTGAAACTGCTGGGACCGGATGGGAAGAGCTTGCCGGGTGAGGAGCCACGGCTCTTTGAAATCATGTGGGCCGCTCGGAAGGAGCGCGGCACTACTGTCGGCGCCCGGTTGCTCCAGGGCGAAAAGCTCGACAAGATTAAGTCCCTGCCGGAAAACGGCAGTCCTAAGCGCGATGCCAAATGATCGACGACCGCCGTGCCTACAAACGCTTATTTCTGCATTCTCAAGTGGAGATTTCCGGTGTGGATGAATCGGGGCTCCAGTTCGCGGAACGAGCGCGCGTGGAAGACGTCAGCGATTTGGGCTGCCGCTTCTCAATGCGAGGCGCGGTGCATGAGGGCAGCATCCTTGGCGTTGAGCCTCTGGGCCCTGAGGGCGAGAATCTCTCAGATGAATTTCCCCGGCTGTTTGTAGTCATTTGGGTGAAACGCAAAGAAAACCGGTTGGCTGTCGGCGCAAGAAGTCTCCGGGAAGAAGAACTCTCCGATGCCGGCTTTCACTCGATTATTTCCGCTTCAAAGCTTTCCGCAAAGTGAACCTTTAGCGAGCCGATCGCGCCGCGTTGTTCCCGGTCAGAACCAGCGCGACGCTCTTCAATTCCAGCCTTGGGCAGTCTACTCACTTCATCCAGGCGCAATTTGAATCCCCGGCCGGTTAGCCCCGGGACTGGGGTGATTCAGGCGATCCTCGATTATTCGGAGTCCGCCTTGCCCAATCCCCTTTCACCGTTGTCGGCCGTGAATCTGGGCAGGGTGACCGTGTTGTCCATTCGGACTCTGATGGTTGTCTGCGCGGGCAAATCCACTTCCTTGCCCTTGCGTTCCACGATGTACACGCCTGCGCCGATCAACCCAAACCCAAAACCGCGCGACACGTTGCTGAACACGACGCCGACAAGGCTCCCGCCGCCTACTCCGATGGCTCCGCCGAGAACATCGCCCTTGACATCGTGCTTGGCTTCGACTACCTGGCCCTCGTCAACTTTGACGTCTCTCCTTTTCTTTCCTTCCCGGTCACCGGATGACGGGCGTTCCAGGCGCAGAATGCTCATCTTTGCAGGGAAGATGCGGCTGTCGACTTCGAGATCGCGAAAGGAAAGATTCATCGCAGCCTGGCCGCGAAAAATCGAGAAATGGCGGGAGTGAATGACCCCGCCGACGGTGCCGTGGACGCGGGCCCCGGCAGGCAGAATCACCTGGCTGCCCATGGTAACGGGCTGAGTCACTTCGGCGACGAAGGGATCACCGCTCTTGGCAACAGCGGTGCTTAAACCGGTGAGCAATCGCAGGTGCACCTCGGTGCCCTGCAGAAGTTCATGGGATTGCGCGCGAGCTGGAATCGCGGCAGCGGCGAACAGCAACACAATAGCGCCAAACGATACACCAAGAGACATTACGATACGTTTCATGGGATCCTCCATCCAATCGCGCCGGCCGCTCGTGCGGCCGTGTGCGAGCTCTGCCTCGTGACGTGAGGCCACGCGCTGGCGCTGTGCGCCCGGCAACGCCCTGCGGGAGCGCGCCGGACCGGATGCGGAGGTAACGTCCGGAGATATCGTACTCCGTAGCGCCCTGAGCGCTGCCTTGAAAGTATGCGGAGGTGTTTCGAAACGCCAATATGGGAATATGTTCGGGAGACGGTGGACAGCGACGAGGCTGCGGGATTGTATGTGGCGAGATGGGAGAGTATATTGCCGCCTTGTGCACAGACCAAAATAACCATCCTGATTGAGGAGGATTTGACATGGAATCCAATCCTACGATGAAGTTCATCACGCGACGCGAAATGTTGCGAGCCACGGCTGGCTTGACTGGCGGTGCGCTGGCGGCTGGCTTCTTCCCTGCGACACTCGTTCGTGCGGCAACTGCGGCCTTCCCGCAGCAAAAGTCGGCGGCCGACCAGGTCGCGGCCATGCGCGCGCAATTTGGCGGCATGCCGATTCAGACGAAACCGCTGACGGACAGCCTCACGTTGCTGTCGGGTCCGGGCGGAAATGTGGTGGTGCTGAATGGCGCGGACGAAAAGTTGATTGGCGATACATTTGTCCAGCCAGCGTGGCCGGGGCTTAAGAGCGCGCTGGATGCCATCGGGAAAGCGCCGCTGAAAACCGCCGTCGACACGCATTGGCACTTCGATCATTCCGACAACAACGCGAACGTCCGCGCCGCGGGCGCCACCCTCATCGCGCATGCGAACACAAAGAAACGCATGTCCGAAACGCACACACTCGCCGTGCTGAACCTGACATTCCCGCCCTCCCCGGCGAATGCCCTGCCGCAGCAAACTTTCCAGCAGAGCCATAAGATAACGATGAACGGCGAAACCGTGTCACTCGTGCATGTCCCGCCGGCGCACACGGATTCGGACATCTATCTTCATTTCGAGAAGGCCAACGTGATTCAGACGGGCGACGTGTTCTTCAACGGCATGTTTCCCTACATCGATGACGGAACCGGCGGCAGCGTCAGCGGCATGATCGCGGGTGCGACGAAACTTCTGGCCGTGGCCGACAACAATACGAAAATCGTTCCGGGGCACGGCCCGCTCGGAAACAAGGCGGACCTCATGAAATTTCGCGATATGCTGACGACAGTGCGCGACCGGCTCCAGAAAATGAAATCCGCCGGCAAGACCATGGACGAAGCGGTCGCCGCAAAACCTCTCGATGATCTCGATCCTGTCTGGGGCAATGGCTTATTTAAGGGCGCCGCGTTCGTTCAAATCGCATATCCAGCGCTGTAAAAATCGCGTAGCACAGCCATCCGCCGCGGCGTATGGCCGTGCTACCAAGGCGCCTCGATACCGAAATTTCCCACAGGCTGTGCGGCCGTGACACACTTTGAATTCTGGTTGCCACGCAGCCTGTAAAGACCGTGCGCGTAGAACTGCGGCTTGCCGGCCGCATTCCTTACAAAAATCACTTTCAGAACTCATGTGGTTTTCTTTTTTCGCGCGCGTCGCTGTGCTAGACTGCCTTGGCAGCCGCTTCCGAGTGGAGCGACTGCCGATGCGTGGAACTTCGGGCTCCGTGCGACGAAGTCCCGCGAACCCCGCCAGGCCCGGAAGGGAGCAACGGTACCGGGATCGCTTCGTGTGCCGCGGAGTACCCGAAGTTCCTCTCATCTGAAACGCGCCAGGTTTTTATTGCGCGCGATGCCATTCGGAGTGCGGGAGCGGTTTTCTCTGTGACCCTCTGTGCTCCTCCGTGTTCTCTGTGTTAAGTTTTTCGTTCCCGGGTTTCAACGATCATGAGCTACCAGGTTATCGCGCGAAAATGGCGTCCGCAAACGTTTGCCGACGTGGTCGGCCAGCAGCACGTCACGCGCACGCTCTCCAACGCCATCCAATCCGGGCGCGTCGCGCATGCCTACATTTTTTCCGGCGCGCGCGGCGTGGGCAAAACAACTACCGCGCGCATCCTCGCCAAGGCGCTCAACTGCGCGAAGGGACCCGCCGCGGAACCCTGCAACGAGTGCGATTCGTGCCGCGAGATTGGCCTCGGAAATTCCCTCGATGTGATCGAAATCGACGCGGCCTCCAACCGCGGCATCGACCAGATTCGCGAATTGCGCGAGATGGTGCGCTACGCGCCGGCCGGCGGGCGCTACAAAGTCGTGATCCTCGACGAAGCGCACATGCTGACCGATGAAGCCTCGAACGCGCTGCTGAAGACGCTCGAGGAGCCTCCCGACAAAGTCATCTTCGTCATGGCCACGACCGAGCCGGAAAATCTGGCCGATACGATTCGTTCGCGTTCGCAGCATTTTCATTTTCGCGCTCTTTCGTTCGCCGAAATTTCCGATGCTCTGGTGGCCATTTGCGCAAAGGAAAGCCTGACCGCGGAGGCGGGCGCCATCGCCGTGATGGCTCGCGCCGCCGAAGGCAGCCTGCGCGATGGGCTCTCGCTGCTCGAACAGGCGCGCGCCTATTGCGGCTCGAATATTACGGACGCGCATGTCCGCGAACTGCTCGGCGTCGTTCCCGGAGAAATTTTGGACGAGTTGACCGGCGCGATCGAAGAGCGGTCGGCCGAGCGCGTGCTCTCGCTCGTGCATCGCCTGCTCGCCGAGGGGCAAAATCTCCAGCATTTCTGCCGCGAGGCCATCGGCCATTTTCGGAACCTGCTCGTCGCGCGCGTTTGCGGAGCGGATTCCGAACTGATTGCCGCGCCCGCCGACGAGCGCCCGGGATTGAAGAAAGCGGCGGAATTTTTCAGCGAGGAAGATCTCACTCGCTTTTTTCAGATCCTTTTGCACACGGACGAAGATCTTCGCCGCAAGCCGGATGCGCGCCTGCATCTGGAGATGGGTCTCTTGCGCATGGTGAACGCGGCGCGCCTGGCGCCGCTCGAAGAACTTCTCGCCGATCTTGAGGGTGGATCGCCCGCAACTACTACGCCGGCGCGATCCTCAAGCGCATCGGTGCAAGCGCCACCGATCGCGCGCGCCAGCGCTCCGTCGGCGTTTGCCGCGGCAACATCGCAAGGCGCGGGAACTGCCGCTGCGCCCGCAAGAATTCAGAGCGCACCCCCGCCGCGCATTGAAAATGCGGCTCCTGCCGCTACGGTGCGTCAAGAGCCTAGTCCTGTTCCGGCGCGAATGGACGCGGCGCCCGCTCCTGTCGCGATGCCCGCCGTGATCGCGCGCTCCGCGGCGGTGGGCGACGGGCTCGTGGAAGCTCAAGTCGATTCCATCAAGAACGCAATTCTCACGCAGGAAAAATTTTTGGGCGAACTCGTGGGACACGCCTCGCGCTGGGAGATGAGCGGCGGCGAAGTGCGATTATTTTTTCCGACCGAGAGCCGCGCGCTCGCGGAGATGTTACAGGCGCGCGATCCCATGGAACGTTTACGCAACGTTGCGAGCCGCATTCTCGGCCAGACGGTGCGCGTCTGTGTTAAACTGGAAGCCGTGACGGTGGGAGGAACGACCTCCAACGGCACGCGGGAATTGCGCGCCAAGTTCGAGCAAGATCCGATCGTGCGCGCGATGCTGGAACGATTCGGCGGCCAGATTTCCGACGTGAAACGCCGGGGCGAGGAGTAGACCATGGAAGTGAAAGCGCTGCAGCAGATTCTCACGCAGTTTCGACAGATGCAGGAGGGCTTGCAGAAGCAGGTCGAAACCGTGCAGGTGGAAGCCTCGGCCGGCGGCGGCATGGTCACCGTCAAAATGAACGGCCAGAAGCAACTCACCGAAATTCACATCGATCCCGAAGTTTTTTCCGGGAAAGATCAGGAATTGCTGCAGGACCTGGTGCGCGCCGCCGTGAACGAAGCCAGCCGGCGTGTCGATGAAGAGCTCACCAACCAGATGAAAAGCCTGACGGGCGGGATTCCCGGAATGGCCGGACTGAAAATTCCCGGCTTGTTTTAAACCGCGCACATTGAGAACTTTTTTGAAGCGAGCATTGCGAGTGAATCTGGATTTTTTGGCCCGCCTCACTCCATCACGGAACAATTCACATGCCTGATTTCGCCGAGCCCGTCGAGCGGCTGATCGATCAACTGAAACATTTGCCCGGCATCGGCGCAAAGACCGCGCAGCGCCTGGCGTTTCACATTCTTCGCAGCGATCCGGAAAGCGCGCTGGCCCTCGCCGACGCCATCCGCGACGCCAAGCTGAACATGCGAATTTGTTCGGTGTGCAACAACATCACCGATGTCGACCCGTGCCTGTACTGCACAAGTTCGACGCGCAACCGCAAAACCATCTGCGTGGTCGAAGAGCCGCACAACATCATGGCCATCGAAAAAACGCGCCAGTACAACGGCATGTATCACGTGCTGGGCGGAGCGCTCGCGCCCCTGCGCGGCATCGGACCCGATCAACTACACCTGAAAAGCTTGATCGAACGACTCAAGGGAGGCGCGGTCGAGGAAATTATTATCGCGACCAATCCGAACGCCGAAGGCGAGGCCACGGCCATGTATCTTTCCAAACTCCTCAAGCCGCTGGGCGTGCGCGTGACGCGCATTGGCGTAGGGATTCCCGTCGGCGCCGATCTTGAATACGCCGATGAAGTTACGATGATGAAAGCGATGGAAGGGCGGCGGGATCTTTAGACGGGCTGGCTTCCGGCTGGCGGGGCGATCCCGCTGCGGCGTTGATCCGAAATCAGACTAATCTTCTGGAAAAAACCAAACTCACCTTTTTGTCATGCCGAGGTCGCCGCGGCGACCGAGGAATCTCTCTTGGCTTTTGATCGTTCGCTGCACAGTGAGATTGCTCGCTTCGTTCGGATTGAGAAGAGGAAAGCGCGATTTGGGGCGCTTGGAAGAACTCCCCCCCTTACGTTCTCGGCTGGCTAACGGAAACCAACAGACTGAAGTCTGTTCTACTGGGGGGCCTGCGCCAGGATTGCGTTCGCTATCTGGTCGGCTTTTCTGAGTTCATCGTCGGCTTCCGCGCTTCTTCCCATGGCCAGAAGAATTCTGCCGCGTGTTACGTGCGCGATCGGCCGGTTTGGCGCGACCGCGACGGCTGCCTCGGCCTCGGAGAGCGCCTGGTCGAATTTGTGTTCACTCAGAAGATCCGAAGCCAGGTTTTCGTGAGTCAGCGCGGACACTTCCGAAAGATCGACCTTCCCGTCGTAAACCAGTATGGAATCCGCAACCAATGAGGACGGAGGCTTTTCCTGAAGCGGCAGATACGGGTTGATCCAATCCGCTCTCCAATACGTTCGCGACATTTCCGTGGCGCTGATGAACACCGGGCCATCGACTTGCGGCGGGAGGATGGGCATCGGCATTTGAATCAAGTCGGCAAACGCCGTGGGCAACGCTTTGCACGGGATTCCGTAGTAGGACACGTCCACGATCAATTGACCGAAGTATGCGAACCAACAATTCTGGATGTGACGCTGGTCGATGTATTGCTTCAGGGCCACGAGCCCCTGCCCCCAATCGACGTTGGAATCCGCCAGGATTTCATGCACCTTTGCCGGGCCACCCCACAGTTCATTCGCGTACGGGATGTAATTGGGGAACGCCCGCAGGGAGGACACCGCGTGGAAAATAAGCAGAACGGCGACGACCGCAGCGAGTGCGCGGTGCCGCCGGCCCAAATTCCAGGCGGCAAATGAAACTGCGACAATCAGAAACGGATAAACCGGGAGAAGGTGGCGCACGCCGTAATTGATCCCGGAAGACATGGCCACCACGAGATAGAGCGCGGCGGGAATGGCTAGAAAACGGATCTCCCTGCGGAATTCCCTGCCCCAGAGCGGAGCGCACATCGGCAAGAGGCAGCAGAGGAACAGAAATGCCAGCGTGGACTTCACAATGAAAATCGACGGAAAATAGAACCATTGCGCGGACGGATAATATTTTCCGAAAATGAAGGTCGGAATCTTGCCCGCCGAAGAAATACTCGCGATGCCGTACAAATACGATTCCGGGAGCATATGCCAGCGAGCCATCTGCAGGACGATTGCGGAGGAGTCGCGCCCCATCTGCTGCGTAAATTCCGGAAGGGGAGGATTCACATTCAGTCCGGAGGGACGCGCGGCGAAGCGAAACCCGTACATGGACCACAACATCGCGACAGCAATCGCCGCAACGGCCGCAAGGGATGCGACGAGGCGAAGCGCCTTCTTCGTAAAATCGGGAGTGAATTTTCGCGCGGCGAGATCGTCCCAGTTCACAAGTTCGGCGGCGGCGAGGAATACCAGCATCGGAAAAAGGAGAATTCCCGAGTGCTTTGCGGACAGACAAATGCCCGCGGCGAACCCCGCTCCGACGAGACGGACCGCGGAGGGCTTCTTCAAATAGAGGTAGAAGCTGCCGACGCCCAGGAAAATTCCGAACGTCGCGGCGATGTCGGTGGTGACCAGCGCGCCGTGAGCAAGAAAATTGGGCTCGAAGACAAACAGCGCCAACGCCATGAATGCCGGCCCTTCGCCCCACATGGAATTCGCCAGGGAAAAAACGGTGAGAGCGAGGAGAAGGGTGAAGGTGGCCGCAGCCATTCTCGCTCTCCACAAAATGGTACGGGCGTCGTTGCCGTAAAGAAAATCGCGGCCGGTCCTGTATTCCACCATTTTAAAATCGGCGTCCGGGATTGAAGGCTTTTGCAGGGGCAAGCGCAAGAGAGGGAGCGCGGCGACGAGTTTTACGAGCGGGGGATGCTCGGGATTGGCTCCAAAATCGAAGTCCTTCCAGTACCGGTAGCCTGCGAAAATGTGGACGCCTTCGTCAAAAGTCTGGGATTGCTGCCGCGCCGACAAGGCCAGTTCCGCCGCCATGGCAAAGAGGAGCAACGTGACTCCCGTCACGAGACGAACGCGATGAGATGATTTTGGTGTTTGACCGGTCATGTTCCAGCAAGTAACGCAAAAAATAAATTGTTGCGCGACAATGTAAGCCTATCACGGCGGAATGGCGGGCAGGCGGAATGGGATGCCGGGTGTTTCTTGTCTCGAACTCAGGAGCGCGCGGGGCGAGGATTGGTTCAAGTAGCACAGCCACTCTTGGCTTTGCGGGTTTTGAAATTGTCTTCAATTTGGGTAGTCGTCGCTTACCTACGTCAAAACCGCACAGCCAGGAGTGGCCGTGCTACACAAACCCTCTCCGCACCGGCATTTTCCGAACTGCCGGGCGAAGGTGATAGAGTATTTGTTCTAAGTTTGAGGACGATCCATTGGAAAGCGAACAGCAGAAACGGCTGAGGGCGTCTCGCCGCGCGGTGATCAAACTGGGCACGGGAATTGTGACGAGCGGCGACGGTAAGTTCAACGCCGAGCATCTTGCCCCAGTAGCCCACACGATCGCGCGCCTGAAGAAGGACGGCCGGCAAATCGTGCTGGTGTCTTCGGGCGCCGTCGGGCTCGGGCGCGGGCGGCTCGGGCTGCATCGCGACCGGTTGAATGACATGGTGATGCGCCAGGCGTGCGCGGCGGTGGGACAAAGCCTGCTGATGCATGAATACGAAAATTTATTTCAGACGCATGGCGTACAGCTCGCGCAGGTGCTCTTGACCGAGGGAGACTTCGTGGACCGCACGCGGTATTCCAACCTGCGGGAAACGATGGAAGCACTCCTAAAACTTGGCGTACTGCCCGTCGTCAACGAAAACGATACGGTCTCAACGGCCGAGCTGGACTACCTGAACATTCGCGCGGGCGAACGCATCTTCAGCGACAACGATCGTCTGGCCGCGCTGGTGATGAGCCACATCGAAGCCGACTTGCTCGTCCTGCTCACCGACGTCGACGGATTGATGCAACTCGGGCCGTCCGGATCGAAGGAGGCGGGCGCAAAAGTGATTCCCCTGGTGGAGGAAATTACGCCGGAATTGAAATCGCTCGCGCTCGGCCCTTCCGAGGGAGGGCGCGGCGGCATGCTGACGAAACTCGAAGCGGCGGAAATTGCCATGCAGGCCGGTGGCGTCGCGGTGATTGCCAATGGCACGAAACCGGATGCGCTGGGGCAAATTTTTGAAGGCGAGCCGGCGGGCACGGTGTTTCTCTCGAAAACGCGGATGGCGGGAAAGCGGCGGTGGATCGCGTATGCCGCGGGGGTTCGCGGGCGCGTCATCGTCAACGCGGGAGCGCGCGAGGCGCTCACCGGCGGCAAGGCGAGCTTGCTGGCTTCCGGCGTCACGGGTGTCGAAGGGGAGTTTGACGCCGCGGAAGTCGTGAGCATCGTGGACGCGGAGGGGCTGGAATTTGCTCGCGGGATTTCGGATTATTCGCGCGGCGATGCGCAGGGCCTGATCGCTGAGGGAAAAACTGGCAACGGTTCGCACGCGCCCGAGGGCGGCGGCCGGACGAGCAAGCGTGCAACTGTGCTCGTAAAGCGCGATAATATTGTTTTACTGGACCGCAAATGAGCGTCGTGCAAAAACAGCTCGAATCTTCCGACATTCATCAGCTCATCCGGCGGGCGCGCAAAGCCGCGCACGTGCTGGCGACGCTTTCGGGCGAGCGCCGGAACGAGGCGCTGCTGGCCGCGGCAAACGCCATCGAAGCTCGCGCGGAAGAAATACTGGCGGCGAATGAAACAGACTGCGCCTCAGCGCAGCAAGCCGTCGACCGCGGTGAATTGTCTCGCGCGATGTTTGCGCGTTTACGGACGACGGAGCGAGGCATCGCGGAAATGGCCGCGCGCGTGCGCGATGTCGCGCGCTTGCCCGATCCGCTGCACCGGCGCCTCTCGACGATGGAGCTGGACGACGATCTCGTTCTGCACAAGGAGACTTGCCCGCTGGGCGTTGTGGGCGTGGTGTTCGAGTCTCGCCCGGACGTTGTTCCCCAAATTTCTTCCCTGGCCCTGAAGTCGGGCAATGCGGTGTGCCTCAAGGGCGGCGCGGAAGCGGCGGAGACCAACGCCGTGCTCGTTTCGATCTGGCGCGACGCGCTGACTGCATTCCCTGACATTCCGGCTGACTCCGTCGTGCTGATCCATACGCGCGAGGACGTGGCGCAGATTTTGACCTTGCACGACGAAATCGATTTGATCGTGCCGCGCGGATCGAATGAATTTGTCCGCTACGTCACCGAGCATAGCCGCATTCCCGTTCTCGGGCACGGCGAAGGCATCTGTCACGTGTACGTGCACAACGATGCGGATCTTCAGAAGGCGATCGATGTCGCCTACGATTCCAAAGTTCAATATCCTGCGGTCTGCAATGCCATGGAAACTTTGCTGGTCCACGAAGAGATCGCGCCTGTTTTTCTGCCGCTTATGATCGCGGAATTCCGCAAGGCCGGTGTCGAGGTGCGCGGCTGTTCGAGAACACTGGAATTATCGAAGGGACTGGAAGTGATTCCGGCGACGGAAGAGGATTGGAAGAAGGAATATTCCGACCTCATCATTTCCATCAAGGTTGTGGACGGAGTCAACGAAGCGATCGAGCACATCAACCGGTACGGCTCGCGGCACACGGAATCCATCGTCACGGAGAGCCATGACGTCGCTGCCCGGTTCATGGAGTTCGTCGACGCAGCAAATGTTTTTCAAAACGCGTCCACGCGATTCTCCGACGGGTTCCGCTACGGACTGGGCGCGGAAGTCGGGATCAGCACCGGAAAGCTGCACGCGCGCGGCCCCGTGGGCCTCGAAGGCCTCACAATTTACAAATACAAACTCTTCGGTAAGGGTCAAACCGTGGCGAGCTACAGCAAGGGCCAGCGCACCTTCAAGCATCGCTCGATCGAAAGCTAAGCCACTCCATCTCCTCGCAACTCCTAGCGCCAGCGGAAGAGTTTTAGCGCCAGCGCGAAGCAGATTGCCAGCCAAAAGACGATGATTCCGACTTGCGGAGCCATCTGCGTGAGATTCGAGCCTTGCAGCATGTTCGCGCGCAACGCGTCGATGACCGCGGTCAAGGGAAGCGCTTTGATGAACGGCTGCATCATGTCCGGAAATTTTTGCGAGGAGAAGAACACGCCCGACGCGATCCACATCGGCATCATCACGACGTTCATCAGGCCGGAAGCCGCTTCAATCGTTCTGGCACGCGAGGCCAGCAAGAGTCCCAGCGCGCTAAAGGAAAGCGAGGCCAGGAGACACACAACCCCGAGATCCAATAGCGAACCTCGAACGGGAACATGGAAAAGCAAAGCTCCGAAACCGACCAGCACTCCGACTTCCACCACCAGCATCAAAATCCTCGAAAGCAGAAACGAAAGTAAATAGTAGGGCCGCGGCATGGGGCTTGCCACCAGGCGCTTCAAAAGTTTTTTGCGCCGCGCATCGACGATCGCGAATCCCATCGACCAGATCGCGCTGCCCATCAGGTTCATGCCGAGCAATCCGGGAATGAGAAAATCGATGTAGCGCGAGCCCGTCTCGCGCATCAGCTGGTCGGTTGTAGCCACCGGATCGACGCGGCCCGCCGCTTTCTGGATTGCCCGATCCGCGAGCAGGCGCGCGGCGCGGCCTTCGGGATTCGTGTCGTCATACCTATACTCGACCGCGCCACTCGCTCCCGGCGCGGCGAGCAACGCCACTTTCCCCGTGCGCAGCGCTTCTTGCGCCGCTTCCGAGTCCAGCTGCTGAACTTCGAGGAGCTTCTCTTGCCGCAGGGATTGAGCCAACTCCGGAGAGACCACCGCGATTCGGAGCACTTCCGGCGGGCGATTGCGGAAAGCGATGCCCAAGCCGGCCGCGAGAAGAACGGGGAACACGAAGACCCAGAACAGGGCCTCCGGTTCGCGCACGAACTCGCGAAAGCGCACCAGGGTCAGTTGTACGAGCGCGTGGTCCGCGAGCGAAGTTGCGCGAGGAAGCTTCTTCCCGGCCACGCCGGCTTGAACGTCGGAAATGGTGTTGTCACTCATCTCGTAAATGGCGCCCCGTCAAAGTTACAAACACGTCCTCCAATGTCGCCGAGTGAGTTCGCAGTTCGGTCAGCGGAACGTGCTGCCGCGTCAATTCAGCGAGCAAGGCGGGGACAGAGGTGTGAAGCTCGGCCACTTGCAGCAGCACAGCGCCATTTTCCGTGCGAACTTCACGAACGCCTTCGATGCGGCGCAGGGCAGGTACGTCGAGCGCATGGGACACGTTGCCCGCCGTAAACTCCACCATTTGTTCCGCGCAGGTTGCGGCGATCAATTCGCGGGGCGTGCCGAGCGCAATCTTTTTGCCATGATCCATGATGGCCACGCGGTCGCAGAGACGCTCGGCTTCGTCCATGTAGTGGGTGGTGAGCAGAATGGTGCGGCCGGACTCTTTGAATTCCTCGATCAATTCCCAGAGCTGGCGGCGGGCCTGGGGATCTAGACCCGTGGTGGGCTCATCGAGAAAAAGGAAGTCGGGATCGCCGACCAAGGCGCAAGCCAGGGCCAGCCGCTGTTTCTGGCCGCCGGAAAGATCGCCCACGCGCGAATTTTGTTTTTCCTCGAGTTGCACGCGCGCGATGATCTCGGAGGCTCCGGCCCCTTGGCGAAAAAAGCTGCGGAACAGGCGGACCGTTTCATGCACGGTGAGTTTTTCGGAGAGTTGCGTATCTTGCAATTGAATGCCGAGGCGTTGGCGCAGCTGCGCCGCGTCCGACTTCCACTGCAGGCCGAGGACTTCCACTTCTCCCGAATCCGGCTGCGTCAAACCTTCGCAGATTTCTACCGTCGTCGTTTTTCCCGCGCCATTCGGCCCGAGCAGGCCGAAGCACTCGCCCGCTTGCACTTCGAGGTCGAGACTGTCGACTGCGACCACATCTTTGTACGCTTTTCGCAGCTGGCGGACGCGCAGGGCTGATTTGGATGCGATTTCCGGCATGGCGCCAGTATCGCGTCACATGGCCGGACATTCAAGGCTCGATTCGAGGATGGCTTGAGTGGCGCAGGCTTCAGCCTGTGGGTTTTGGTCCTTGCAAGGACTAACCCCCACAGGCTGAAGCCTGTGCCACCCAAACCTCACACATCACTCGATCGAAAGCTGAGCCAATCCGAAACGATCGCGGCGGAAAAACCGCCGGCCAATTGCGCGGCGAGAAATGCGGGAACGTCCACCGGACGAATTCCCGCAAACGTGTCACTCAACGAGCGGGCGATGGCCACGGCGGGATTCGCGAAAGACGTTGACGCGGTAAACCAGTACGCGGCAACGATGTAGGCTCCCACGGCAAACGGAAGCCAGTCGGGGGTAAATCGCGCGACTATCCGGATCACCAGCAGCAATCCGAACGTCGCGACGAATTCGCTGAACCAAATCGGCGCGCCCGTCCGCGCATGATGCGAAATTGAAAATGCGGGCAGTGCGAACATGATGTTTGCACAGGCCGTTCCTGCTATTCCTCCGCAGACTTGTGCCGTGACGTAAAGCCCTGCTTCCTTCCACGTGATTCCGCCCCGGAATGCCTCGGCGATCGACACCACGGGATTGAAATGCGCGCCGGATATCGGCAGGAAAGCCAGAATCAGCACGGCGAGCGCGGCGCCGGTCGCGATCGTGTTGGCCAGCAATGCGATGGCAACGTTTCCGCCGGAAAGGCTTTCGCCCATGATGCCGGAGCCGACGACAGCGGCCACGAGGAATCCAGTTCCCAGAAATTCTGCCGCGACACGCCGCGAGAGGGAAAATTTCATTGCAGACCTATGCGGTCAATTTCCTTCTTGATCGCCAATTGGCTGAGGGTGGAAAGTGGCAGGCACAGAAAGAGCGAGATTCTGCGGTCGAGAATCATGAAAGCTTCCCGAAAAGCGCGCTCGATTTGTTGGGGCGAACCTTGAACTGTGGCAGGATCCGGCACTCCCCAATGCGCGGTCATCGGCTGGCCGGGCCAGACGGGGCAAACTTCGCTGGCTGCGTTGTCGCAAACGGTGAACACAAAATCCATTTGCGGCGCGTCAGGCTTTGCAAATTCATCCCAACTCTTGCTGCGAAAAGTTTCCACGGGCATGCGTGCCAACTCAATTTGCCGCAGCGCCTCCGGACGGACTATTCCAGATGGGTGGCTGCCCGCGCTATAGGCGACAAAGTTGGGCCGGCCTTTCCTATTGAGAATCGCCTCGGCCATGATTGAACGGGCGGAATTTCCGGTGCACAAGAAGAGGACGTTATAGCGCTTCTCCATGAAGAGTCCTTTCGGGCAAATGCGCCGACGCTCAGGGAGCAACAGGCGCGCAGCAATCGGGAGCGCAGCACGATTTTTGCGCAACCGGCTTTTCTGGAAGGTTGTCTTCGAGGACGGCGAAGACTTCCCACTCGTTCCCGTCAGGATCGCTGACCCACGCCTTGTCCTGCAGCGCGTAGCAGCATTCCTTTTTCATCTCATCGCGGGGCAGCAAGCCTCTTTCCAGCCAACTCTGGCGTACGGCAAGGACATCGGCTGTCGATTCCACTTGAATTCCCATGTGGGACAATGCTACCTGCCCTGCTTCGATCCATTCGTTCAAAGTAAAATTGAGCGGCGGATTCACGACGTCAAATTTCGCGTATCCGGTTCGCACCTTGCAGGGCTCAATCCCAAAAAGTTTTCCATAGAATTCAATGCTCGCGCCCACGTCTTTCACGTGGATCGCAACATGAGCCTTACGCGCTTTTACGGATTCGGTTGCCATAGGTCCTCCCAGCCGAGAAACATATATACGCTCATGCGTATGTATGGACGATACGCCACCTTGCTCACATCTGTCAAGCCATATATAATGCGGGGCATGCCTCGCAAGCAAAAACCGTTCCCGCTCGATCTTCTCTTTCGCGCCCTGGCCGACCGCACGCGCCTTCGTCTCCTCAATCTCATCGCCGACAAGGAAATTTGCGTCTGCTATTTCGTGGAGATCCTCAAGATCAGCCAGCCAAAAATCTCGCGGCACCTGGCGTATCTGCGGCGCGCGGGCATCGTCGTCGCGCGGCGACAGGGAAGATGGATGCACTATCGTCTCGTTGCGCCTGGCGATGCAGTCGCTTCCGCGATCTTGAAAGAAACCTTGGCCCACTTGCGGCAAACGCCGGACATGCAGGGAGATTTGGCGAAGCTCGAGACGAGCTGTTGCAACCCGGATACCTCAGAGCTGCCCCGACAGGCGCCGCAACCACTGATTCTCCCAGCTGCAGCCCAGTGAGTTTTCCAATGCGCGCCAAAATATGTAACCGATCCTTCTGGCCATCAGCCAGCCTTTGTAGTACATTGCTCTTTCGGAAGGCGCCCAGCCTCTCCATTCCCCGCAAATCAGTGTGAAGATGCGTCGTCCCGGCATAGTTCTTGAACATGCCTGAGGGGACGGCGTGGATTTGGGAACTCCGTTTCTGGGCATGGGCGTCACGAAGCCGACGGAAGGGGCGTAACCTTTACGAAATCGGCCTTCCCTGCGCCTCGACGCCTGAGGGCCGCAGTGTTAGGCTTGAAAATTGACTGTGGGGAGCTATCGTGGCGGAATCGAATCTTCATCCCGATCAGGAAGCCCAGAAGAGGCGCACCTCTCGAATTGTACAAGCTGTCCCGTTGACCGTTACGGGTGTGGACGCGCTCGGACGTCCGTTTCAGGAGCGCACTTCAACCCTGATCATTAATTGCCACGGCGCCCGCTACCAATCCAAACACTACGTCCTCAAAAATATGTGGGTCACCCTTGAGGTCCCCCACAGCGAGCCGGGCCATCCGGCGCGGACCGTACGAGGCCGCGTCACCTGGATTCAGCGCCCGCGCACGGTGCGCGAGCTGTTTCAGGTCGGCGTGGAACTGGAAGTTTCAGGAAATGTTTGGGGAATTGCCTTCCCTCCCGGCGATTGGTTTCCCTTCCCCGACTCCGCGTCTGCGCCCGACTTGGGCACTGCACCTCCATCCGAAGCCATGGGGCATCCTGATTCCGAGGATGAAGATTGGTCCACACCGGAAGAACTGGCTGCGGCTCATACGCCCCGACCCGAGCCCGTAGAGGACAACGTTCGCGTGCTTCCGCTGCCGGCCGGCGGCGGCGATACATCGCATCAATTGTCGCTGCAGGTGGCGCGCCTGGTCACCGAGGCCAGGCAACAGATTCTGAGCACTGCGCGTGAGAGCGCGAATGAAGCCGTGGCTGCGGAGACCCGCATGCTGATGGCCGACCTGCACGCGCAATTGACGGATGCGGCGAAAAAGTCGGCGGCTGCCGCCATCGCGGAGCAATCCGAGCAGATCAAGCAGGAAGCTCAGCGGCAAAGACAAAGCGAGCGCGAGGCCGTCCTATCGGCCCTGCGCGAGGAAATGGCGCGCGAGATGAGCCAGCAGATCGGCGAAGCCCGGCAACAGATGGACGCCCAACTTGCCGAAGTAGAGCGCGCGCGGCAGACCGATTTCGAGCTGCGAATTCAGGGACAACTTCACGCCGCCATGCAGAAAGTGGAGAGCGCGACGCGAGCCCTCGGAGCCAGTGAAAACGAGGCTCGAGTGGCAGTGGAGCAAATGCGCTTAAGCTCCGAACAGGCCGCGACGAATGAGCTGCGCCTCTGGCAGGAACAGATGGACCAGCGCTCTGCCGATGCCCAAGCTCGCCTGGCGCAGATGGATCATGCAGCCAAGACCCTGAAAGACCAGATTGCCGCCGCGTCCGCGATCGGAGAAGCGGGTTGGCGCGGCGTCCTCGATGCCGACTTGGAAGAGGCCTCCGAACGATGGCGCCAAAAAACGGAAACGATGATCGAGGAGGCGTCCCGGCTGGCCGCCGAGAAGTTCGGGAAAAACGCCGAGGCTACCGGGCGGCAGTTGGAGAAGCTGCTCCAGGAGCGGATCGCCCTCATCGGCGACTCGCAATCCCAAGTAGCCACCGACGCGGAGGAAACGCTGTCCATGCTTCGCGCTGCGATCAATCAGGAGATCGCCAGGGGCGAAGCCATCTTCACGCAGTTGCAACAATCGGCCGCGCAGCTGGAGGGGAAACGCCGCGAATTTTCGACGCAGCTCGAGGCGGCCTCCGAAGATTTGGCGCAGCACGGCCAGGCGATCCTCGAAGCGCAAAGCGGCGAACTAAACCGCCAGGCGGAATCGGTCGTCACCGGGATGGCCGAACAGTTCCACTCGGTACTGCAAGCCACCGGCAGCCAAACCGTGGATGAACTTGTCAGCAATCTGGAGCAGCGGCTTTCGCCGCAATTGGCTCGCATCGAAGATGCCAGCAACAAGCTGATGTTCGATCGTGAGGAGGCCGAGAAAACTCTGGCCGAGCATCAAGCACGCGTCTGGCAGGCTTCCGACCGCAATCTGCAGGACACTGTAACTCGCGGCAAGGAGCTGTTCGCGCGGATCGAGACCGAGTTCGGCGAATCGGCGCGGGAAACCATCACCAGGTGGATCAACGAGCTCGAGACCAAGGCCACCGAAACCACCCAGGGCACATTTGAGGCGCTTTACAAATCCGCCGATTGGTACGAGAAAAAAGTTCAGAACCAGATGCAAACGATCCTGCAGAAGGGCGCGGATCAGGCTGCGGCTCAATTGCGGGAAAAGGCCGCGGAATTGTCCGGCATGTTCGCGCGGGAACTCGACAACTGCAGCCGGAGTTACGTCGAACACGCTCAAGGACAGATCCAGGAAAGCGCCACGGAAGCCGCCGAACGAGGCAGCCAGCAAATCGCGGAAGCGGGAAACGCCGCGGCTTCGCAATTCACCGAGCGTGCCGCGCAGCTTGGACGCGAACAGTTCGAAGTCTACGCCTCGAAAACGAAAACGGCGTTCGAACAGAATATCGCCAGCATGGAAGCAAACGGCGCGCAGGTCCGTTCCAAGCTGGAAAGCGACGCCCGCGGCTTCGCCGTGGAATTTCAGCGCGCTCTGTCGCAGCACGTGAAGCAAACCCTGGCACAGGGCGTCCAGGACCTGGAAGCTCGGATCGATGAGGCCAAGGAAACCCTCCAGAACGAATCTCAAGCGCTCCAGCGCCAGTTCCGAATGGCGCTCGACCCCGTCGGGAACGCCGCCATCGACGAACATAAGAAACGTCTGGAAAACGCGTCGAACGCTTGGCTCTTGACCACGGTAACCAAGCTCACGCAGCAATCCGAAGCCCGCATCGAAGAGTTGGCCGAATCCACGGACAGGAAACTGAAGGCCGTGTGCAGCGCCGTGATTGCTGAGATGGGCGCGACTCTGCGCCAGCGCCTCGGTGGGCTCATTTCGCCGCCTGCGCCCGGACCCGAAGATAAGAAGTAGCGAGTACTTCCGCGCCAGTTATTTAAACCCTTTTCAAATTGAAGAAAGGCTTGTCTCACATTCTTAAGTGGCACAGGCTTCAGCCTGTGGGTTTTGGTCCTTGCAAGCACTAAACCCCACAGGCTGAAGTCTGTGCCACTAGATAGCAACGTATTAGGGAGAAACGCAGGTTAGCCGGCAGCCGAGGCGGATTTTTGCAAGGCGGTGACGGTGGCGTCGATCTCCTTGGCCAAGCGGGCAATCAGTTCGGCCGCGGATTGGCGGCGCGCCAGGCGCACGCCTTGCCCGGCCCAGAGAGACAAGAACTCCGCGCGGCCTTGCTTCGCGGCTGCTGTCCGCAGTGGACGCGTGAGCGCGTTCTGAACCGGAAATGGCAGTATCGCATCGTCATCATGATTGAATTCGACTTCGGTCATAAAGCGGTTCTCGATCCCTCGGGCTGGGCGGCCGGAAAACGCGCACGTGATTCGGGTTTGATCTTCGTGCGCGCTCAGGATTGCATCCTTGTAAGCATCGGAAACGCCGCTTTCGTGGCAGACCAAGAAAGCGGTGCCCATCTGCACGGCGGAGGCGCCGAGTGCCATCGCGGCCACAACGCCGCGGCCGTCCATGATGCCCCCTGACGCGATCACAGGCACGCGGACGGCGTCGACGACCTGCGGCACGAGAGAGAAATCACTCCCACCATGGCGGCAGCGAAGTCGCCGCCGAAGGTGCCTCGGTGACCTCCTGCTTCGCTGCCCTGGGCCACGATTGCGTCCACGCCTGACTTCTCCAGCTCGATCGCCTCTTCCACGGTGGTCGCGGTGCCGACGAGAAACATGTTGCGGGCCTTGATCTCGCTGACGGCATCCCCGGGCAACTTTCCGAAAGTAAAACTGAAACATGCCGCGCCGCTTTCGAGCGCCGCGCCGAGTTGCTCGTCAAACGGAATAGCAGGAGATTTCGGAAGTGAGGGAGCGGGAAGATTTAATTCCGCGAAATACGGCGCGAGCCGCGCCAGCATTGTTTCTGGTTTCTCTTGAGGCTTTCCGGGCGGGAGCGGAGCAAAAAAATTGATCCCGAACGGCCGCGACGTTCGCGCGCGCACTTCGGCCGTCGTGCTTCGGATTTGCTCGGGTGTTAGGTAGGTCGCGCCAATGGATCCGAACGCCCCCGCGTTCGAGACTGCCGCAACAAGATCTGGAGTGTCGCCGCCGCCAGCCATGGGCGCCTGAATAATCGGATGCGCCAGACCCAGGCGCTGCATCAAGATCGTGTTCATGCTCATCACGGCCCCCAGCGTGTGCTTCCCATATCTTAGTCCAATTGCTGGAAGACACGCGACCGTCGATGCGATAGCCCATGGGACGCTGCCACTAGCTCCAGGAGGCCGGCTTGCGGTCGTCTATAGTTTCGCCGCGTTCTAATAGGGCCTGCAGCCACCCTAAGAGTCTCGGCCATCCGCTGTAGCTCTTTGCCAATTCGGGATGTGCAGAGAGGCCGCTATGGCGAATCCGCACCAGAGTGCCTTGCGTTGTTGGTTCCAATTCCCACCGAACCGTGGTTTTCACATCGCCCGTCCAGCTCGCGACCCAGGAGTGGACGAGCAGGCGCGGCGGATCGATTTCCAGATACTCGCCAACCGCTTCGAATGCGCGACCATCGGCACTCACCCCGGCATTGCGCCATTTCCCGCCGGGACGCAGGTCGTTTTGATATTCAGTGCAGCGGTAGATGCCGGTTTGTCCCCACCATCGCAGCACCTGGCTGGGATCGACCAGCGCCTGGAAGACGCGCTCCGGCGGCGCGGCGATTTGAATTTCGCTGACAAGTTCATCCGCGTCGGGGGTGAGTTCTGGTGTGGCCATGTTTTCTCCTTTTCTTTACTTCTCTTTTGATTTTGCGCGAGCGCTGGATTTTTCCTTGGCGTGCTCGGCTTCCACAAAGGTCTTCAGGTCGGCAAGGTTCATTTGCCAGAAACTTCGGTAATGTTCGAGCCAGGAATCGACGGCTCGTAGCGGCGCCGGGTTCAAGTAGTACAGGCGGCGCCGGCCCTCGCGGCGTTCGCGCACCAGATGCGCACGGCGCAGCAGGCGCAAGTGCTTGGAAATGGCCGGGCGCGAAACGGGGAAGGCGCGGGCGATGACTCCGGCGGGCAGGCTGCCCCGGCGCAGCAGGTCCAGGACGGCGCGGCGGGTGGGATCGGCGAGGGCGCTGAAGGCCGCGCCCGCCGAATATGTAATCTTACGGTTACGCATGATATGTAACCATACGGTTTCGCATTTGGAATGTCAACATGGATGTTTCCATTCGCTGACGTATGGACGAGAAATCAGTCACGGGTTATCGTGATCTTATGCAACTGCGATTGCTCCCAAAAATAGAGTTGCATCTCCACCTGGACTGCTCGCTGAGCTATCCGGCGGTTTCCGCCCTGGCTCCTTCCGTCACGCGCGAAGAGTATCAACGCGCTTACGTCGCGCCGGCGCGGTGCGCAAACCTGGCGGACTTCCTTTCCAGCGCGCCCAAGGGTTTTCAGCTCATGCAAACCGAGGATTCCCTCCGTTTGGTTACAGAAGATGTGTTCCGGCAACTCCTCGAAGATGGGGTGATTTATGCCGAGATTCGGTTTGCGCCGCTGCTGCATACCGAGCGAGGCTTGATTCCTGAGCACGTTGTTGCGGTGGTGGAACGTGAGGTCGATCGCCTGATCCGGGAAACCGGGATGCAGGCGGGCCTGATCCTTTGCTCGCTGAGGCACTTCACGGAAGCGCAGACCTTGCTGACCGCGAAGTTGGTGGAAAAGTTTCGCGGCAGCAGAGTCGTGGCGCTCGATCTTGCGGGAGACGAAGCGGGATTTCCTTTGGATGCTCATGTGGGAGCGTATCGCTACGCGCGGGAGCACGGCCTGTTTCGCACCGCTCACGCCGGCGAAGCGCTTGGGCCGGAGAGCGTGTGGGAGACGCTTCGCCTGCTCGATCCGCACCGCATCGGCCACGGAACGCGCAGCATCGAGGATCCGAAACTGGTGGAACATCTCCGCAGCAAACGCATCCACCTGGAGCTTTGCCCAACGGCCAACGTCCAGATTATTCCCTCGATTCGCAGCATGGAGGAACATCCCATCGACCGCCTCTACCGCGCCGGCGTTTCTCTCAACGTCAACTCCGACAGCCGCATGCTCACTCCGACGACTCTGACCGTAGAGTACGAACGTCTTCAGCGTGTTTTTGATTGGGGCGAGCAGGAATTGTTACGCACGAACCTTATGGGCTTGGATGCCGCGTTTGTTGACGATGTTTTGAAACAGCAGCTCAAGAAACGTTTTCTAGAACCGTACGGCGGGGTAAGTCTCTCCGCTTGAGCGGTTTCCAAACAAGACTCGGTTCAGCCTCCAGCTAGTGCGTTTATCAAGTACTTGGATTCCTTCCGAGTACGCCCTCACTCGGCAGGAATGCAAACCGTCATCCTCGGTCGCGAGGCCGAGAACGAAATAGACCTTTGGCCCGTGCTGCTTTGCGAAGATTCGGCTTCGGCCCCGCCCGTGCGAAGCGAACTTTCTAAGCGGTGGCGGTCTTCACCTTCGTCGCAGCCTGTTCTATAAGATCTGCGACAGCTCTTGGCTGCGATACGTAGATGGCGTGACTTCCCTTTACCTCAACGACCGTAGCACCCGCGCGCTTGGACATAGCACGCTGGGCGTCAGGTGGAATCATCTTGTCCTCGGTAGTGACCAGATACCAGCTCGGCTTGGTCTTCCACGCGGGTTCGCTGATCGCGCCGCTAATGGCCCCGATGCCCCACGGAACTTGGGAGTCAGCCATAAACGCGGCTTTTTCTGGGTCCACGTCGGCAGCGAAAGAGGCTGGAAACTTCGCCCTGTCGAGGAACAAAAAGCCGTCTTGCGGGGGCAGTATCGGGGGTACCGGCGCTCCGGGCACCGGATCTTTAATCAGCGATCCCACGGACTCGCCCTTGTCTGGAGCGAAGGCGGCGATGTATACGAGGGCTGAAACTTTTGGATGGTTTCCGGCTTCCGTGATTACCGCTCCCCCGTAGGAATGGCCGACGAGAATTGAAGGTCCGTCCTGCGTTGCAAGAGTTCGCTTGGTAACTGCTACGTCGTCCTCCAACGATATTGTCGGATTCTGGACGATGCTGACGTTGTAGCCGTCTCGCTTCAGGATCTTGTAGACGCCCTCCCAGCCAGCACCGTCCACAAAACCACCGTGGACGAGAACGATGTTCTTCATGGCTCGATACCTCCTTTTTTGAAAGCGGCATACATCCTCGGGACTAGCTTGGGACCGTGCAACTGGCCCCGAGCTTGGCCCGAATGTGGCAGAGTGTAACGAGCGATCAGTGAAACTGTCAACACAACACCAGAATCCCTATTTCGCGGATCGTCGGCTACTCGGAACTTATCGTCGGATCACACGGCCAACTCCGAATTAAGTCGCGTAATCGGGAACTAACCAATTTTGCAGCGCCAGACGTTTTCGGTCCTTTGGGCCGATGCCTGTATAATATTCGGATGCCCAACCGTGCTTATGCGAGCGTCTGGGTGCGCGACTTCAGCGAGGAGAACATGCTCTCGCACTTCGAGCATTTCCTCGCCACCGTGCCGCTTGCTTCTTCTCCGCCGGGATTTACCGGGCTGACGATTCGAGCCGTGGATTTTGCCGAAACGCCGCTCGAAGAATACGATTTGCGCGGTTACTTGACGACTCCCGCGGAGATCGTCAATCTGACGAAGGAACATCACTCGGGCGATGTTTGCTACGAAGTTGCGGCGCGATGGGATTTGTGGATTCGCGACAAGGAATCCGCAAGCTGGAAATTGCAGCCCGAGCGCATGGATATTTTTTGTTATGGCCCCGAATACGATGGGAGCGTGTTCGCCGAATCGGGGCACTTCATGGCCGATCTTGGGTTCGAGCATTTGTTCACCGGACACGCGGGGCTTCTCGCCGCGGACAGCGGGCGCGTGGCCGAGCCGCAGCATCCCGAAGAGGCGCGATTTCTGATGTGGATGTCGCAGCCGCAGAATTTGCGCGAATATCAGGAGAAAACGAGAGAGAATATCCAGAAACTCATGGGCTGGATGCGCGCGGTGGAAGAGGCTCTGCCCGTGGAGCGATTTCGCCTGTGGTCCGAGGGAGAGGAAAATTTTGAAGCACGGCTCGATGAAATTCTGGCTGTGCGCTAGCCTGGCGCTCGCGGCGGCGAGCGCCTTGGTGGTGGCGGCGGGCTCGCGAACTTCTCCTCCCGGCGCGGGGCAAGCTGCGGTACGCCATACCAATGAAACCTTGCTCGCGGGCCTAAGGCCCGGTCGCGACACGTTCGCCGTAGCGGAGAAACGATTCAAGGGCAAGAGCCTTTCCGAGGAGCCGAATTCGGGATCCAGGGAATGGCGCGACGATTGTTCGGGGCGTTCGATCCATTTGGAAATCGATGCCAAATCCGTGATTCAAAGCGTGACCATCACGACGCTCGGCACGCAGGAAGGCAAGTGCAGCGACCGGCGGCCGGATTTCCTGGACCCCAGAAATTGGCTGACCGGACTGGGCCTGCGCATGGGCGATTCGCAGGATCGCGTGGTAGCTTTATATGGCGAGCCGAATTCCAGCGGCCCAGCATCTAAAAACAAGCAAGAACTGGAGCTCATGTATTATCAATTTGACTGGGCCGGCTCGGACGTTCCGCAAGTGATGGAAGTCCTGTGCGCCCGGGATACGGGGCGGGTGGTCGAAGTTACGCTGGCGTTCCCAAGCCTATAGTGCGCTGACTGACGATGAGGACACGAAAACTGCGCACTATTGTGGGAACGCTGTGCTGGACTATGGCGCTATCGTTGGCAGGGTGCCGCTCGTCCCAGCAGCCGGCGTCCGCTGAGGTGAAGGCCGCCTCCGAACGCGCCGATGTAGCGGATGAGGCGGGCGGGGTTGCGGAAGCGGCATTGGGCAAACAAGCCGAAATTCTTGCACGAGGGGATCTTGCGTTGAACGGGAGAGAACAGCTGCTGGTCATCAATCGGATCTCGAAGCAAGCAGCATCAGGCGGCGGGGCAAAATCGCCGATTTTCGTGACTCGGGCGGCCGTCCTCGAACAAATGGACGGAAAATGCTCCGAAGTTCTTCTGTGTGACGAGCATTTGAAAAATCCGAGCGGCTATCTAGGAGGCTCGGTTGTGGGACGCGCTTCCGGCTGGCGGCTGGAATACACACAGGACGCGAAAGAAGGGCTGGAGATGAAATTCATGCCAGCGGAAAGCTTCGCCAACGCGAATGCGAATCAAAGTTCCGAGGAAAAGTTTCCGGCTTTCGATGTACGCTGGAACAAAAACGCGAAACGCTATCAATCGTTCGACCAGTCTCATGAAAGGTATCTGAGCGAGGTCCCGTCACTGGAGACTCCACAGTCCATTCTGAAATGAGCGCAGCGGCAAATACATTGTCCGGATCGTTACCGAAAACAGCGCCCAAGCGCGTCTCGGGATGGTCGCAGCTTACCCGCTTGTATCCGTACGTGGCGCGCCACAAAACGGAAGTAGTCATCGGCTTTATTACGCAGGCCGGCATGGGAATAACCGGCACGCTTCTGCCGCTAATCCTCGGCGTCATCACGGATTGCATCAAGGGCGCTGAGGTCCCTCTTGCGCAACTCGGTCGTCTGACCCACATCACTTTGGGTTTCCTTCTCCCCTACTATCACCCGAAGGATCCGCACACGCTGGCGGTATTTTGTTCGGCGCTGGTCATCATCTGCGCCGTTCAAGGCGTCTTCTCGTATTGCACGCGGCAAATTCTGATCGGTCTTTCGCGCGACATCGAGTACGACCTGCGAAACGACTTGCTGTCCAAGCTCGTGCTGATGGAGCCGGAATTCTACGTGCGCAACCGCACGGGCGAGCTGATGTCGCGCTGCACGAACGATTTGAACTCGGTGCGCATGGTCCTCGGTCCGGGCATCATGTACAGCGCGAACACGATTGCGACCATGGTGCTCGCCGTGATCCTGATGTTCTGGATTTCGGCGACGCTCAGCGTGTACGTGCTGCTCCCCGTTCCCATCGTGGCCGTCAGCGTCTGGGTGTTTGGCCGGCAGATTCACGCGCTGTACGGGAAAATTCAGGCGTCGCTCGCCGTGCTTTCCGCGAAGGCCCAGGAAAATCTGGCCGGTGTGCGCGTCGTCCGCGCCTACGGCCAGGAAGAAGCGGAAATTCGCGGATTCGACGCGCCCAACCGCGAATACATCAACCGCAACCTGCGCCTGATCTTTTTCTGGAGCTTGTTCATGCCGCTGCTCCAGATGCTGTTCGGATTGACGTTTATTCTGGTGCTCTGGCAAGGCGGGCGCCTTGTGGTTTTGAACCGGATCACGCTCGGCGAGTTGGTCGCATTCTACACGTTCATGACGCGCCTTATTTTCCCCATGATTGCACTGGGATTCGTGACTAACATCTTTCAGCGCGGCGGCGCATCGATGGGCCGACTGAACTACATTCTCGACTCGGAGTCGAAGATCAACGACTCGGCGGTCCGCGACAACGCAGGCGAAATCCGCGGCGAAATCGAGTTCCGGAACCTGACCTTCACGTATCCAACCGTGCGAAGCGACGCCGATGGAGCGAAAACGAACGGCAACGCCGCGACCAACAAACCCGTGCTGCAGGATATTTCCCTGCGCATTCCGGCCGGCTCCATCCTCGCCATTGTAGGGCCCACGGGGAGCGGGAAATCGACGCTGGCCTCGCTGATTGCGCGGCTGTGGGAAGCGCCTCCGGGAACGCTGCTCGTCGACGGACGTCCGATCCGCGAATGGCCGCTCGAAACGTTGCGGCGCGCGGTGGGATACGTGCCGCAAGACACGTTCCTGTTCAGCGAGACGCTGCGCGAAAATGTCGCGTTCGGCGTGGATAGCGCGACGGACGAGGAAATTCGCGACGCCGCCGACGTCGCCAGCATCGCCGCTGAAATCGAAGAGTTTCCAGCGCAATTCAATACCATGGTTGGAGAACGCGGAATTACCCTTTCGGGCGGCCAGAAACAGCGCGCCGCCATCGCCCGCGCCGTGATTCGCGATCCGAAAATCCTGATCCTGGACGATTCCCTTTCGAGCGTGGATACGGGGACCGAAGAGCGCATTCTGAAGCGCCTCGACGCGATCCTGCGGCAGCGAACGACGATTTTGATTTCCCACCGCGTCTCCACCGTGCAGCACGCCGATCAGATCGCGGTCCTGCGCGATGGGCGCATCGTCGAGCGCGGCACGCATTCCGAACTTTTGGCGCGCGGCGGATATTACGCCGACTTGTACCACAAACAATTGCTCGAAGAAGAGTTGGCGCGCGAATGAGCGACTTCCGCGAAGAGGAAGCACTAGGGAAGGCTTACGACTCGCACCTGTTGCGGCGGCTGATGACGTATCTCCGGCCGTACCGGTGGAATGTGGTCTTTGCGGTCTTCCTGACACTGCTGGTCGGTCCTCTCACGGTTGTGGGTCCTTACCTGTTTGGATTCACCGTCGACAACTACATCGTCCCCGGTCTGGATCAATCGATTGCCCGGACAGTCGCGCTGCGCGGCGTCACCATCATTTCGCTGCTATCGCTTGCCGCATTGCTTCTGAGCTTTGCGGTTCAATATTTGCAAGTCCGGATCATGCAAAACGTCGGGCAACAGACGCTCTACGACCTGCGAAAAGAAATCTTTGAGCGCCTGCAGCGCCTGCCGATGAGTTTCTTTGACCGCAGCCCGGTCGGGCGACTCGTGACGCGCGTGACGACGGACGTCGACGCGCTGAATGATTTGTTCGCCGCCGGAATCGCGGCCATGGCCAACGACGCGATCGTCCTGCTGAGCATCGGCGCGGTGATGATGTGGAAAAACTGGAAGCTCGCGCTGGCTACATTCGCGGTCCTGCCGCTGATCATGATTGCCACGTGGATCTTCCGCGACCGCGTGCGCGACGCCAATCGCCGCATCCGCACGGCCATCGCGCGCATCAACTCGTTCCTGCAGGAACACATCAGCGGCATGAGCATCGTGCAGATCTTCAACCGCGAACGCAAATCGCAGGAGCAATTCGCCGAATTGAACCGCATCCACATGGAGGCCTACAAGGACGCGATCACGGCCTTCGCCGTCTTCTTTCCCGCGGTCGAGCTGTTCAGCATGACGGCCATCGCGATTGTTTTCTGGTACGGCGGACTGCTCTCGTTTGCCGGCGCCGTGACGGTCGGAACGCTCATCGCCTTCATGCAGTACGCCCAACTCTTTTTCCGCCCGATTCAGGACCTGAGCGAAAAATTCAACATCCTGCAGTCGGCCATGGCTGCGTGTGAGCGCATCTTCAAGCTGCTCGACGAGCCTCTGCCAGCGCCGCTGGCGGAAGCTCCTCTTGCTCTTTCCGCGCCGCGCGGCGACATCGAATTTCGCAATGTGTGGTTCGCCTACCACGGCGGAGCAAATCCGAAGGACGATGACTGGGTATTGCGCGATGTCTCCTTCCACATCGCGCCGGGGCAAACCCTCGCCATCGTCGGCCACACCGGCGCGGGAAAGACCACGCTCATCCAGCTGCTGCTGCGGTTCTACGAAATTCAGCAGGGGCAAATTCTGCTGGATGGCGTGGACATTCGCCGCTACGACGTGCACCAATTGCGCCGGCAATTCGGTATCGTGTTGCAGGACCCGTTCCTGTTCACGGGCACATTGGAATCGAACGTCCGCCTGGGCGACGAGGACATCAGCCGCGCGCGCGTGGAATCCGCGCTGCGCGAAGTGGGACTCGGCTCCTTGCTGGCGTCTTTGCCGGAGGGCGTCGAAACAAACGTCAGCGAACGCGGCGCGACTTTTTCCGTGGGGCAGCGCCAATTGATCAGCTTCGCGCGGGCGCTCGGACACAATCCCCGGTTCCTGATTCTTGACGAAGCGACGTCGAGCGTGGATACAAAAACGGAGATCCTGATCCGTGAGGCGCTCGACCGTTTGCTCGAGGGCCGCACCGCGCTCGTCATCGCGCACCGGCTCAGCACCATCCAGCACGCCGACCGCATTCTCGTCTTCCACAAAGGCAAATTGCGCGAGCAGGGTTCCCATCAGCAATTGCTCGCCGAGCGCGGGATCTACTATCGCCTGTACCAGCTTCAGTACAAAGACCAGGAGCTGCGCGCGTCCTTCGAGACGGCGGGGAGCGAAGCAGGCACGTCCGTTCCCGGGAATGACTAGCCGGCCTTTGTAGCGCCCGTCCGCCGCGGCGGACGGGCATGTGCTTGGATCCAAAGTGCCGCCTGAAGGCGGGCGCTACACGATGCCTCCCACACAAATCCTCATCTCCGCAGGCGAAGCGTCCGGCGACATGTACGCGGCCCGGCTCGCGGAGGCATTGCGCGCTCGCGCCGACGTTCAGCTTTTCGGCATGGGCGGGACGCGCATGCGCGATGCCGGTGTCGAACTCGTAGCCGACTGCTCCGAAGTTTCCCTGGTAGGAATTGTCGAAATCGCGAAGAAATACCCCGCCCTGAAGCGCGTATGGAAGCGGCTGCTGAACGAATCGGCGCGGCGCAAGCCGCAGCTCGCGATCCTAACCGATTTCCCGGGATTTCATTTGCGCCTTGCGCGCGCGCTGAAGCGCCAAGGCGTGCAGAATGTCTATTTCGTGTGCCCGCAGTTCTGGGCTTGGAGACCCTGGCGTGCGAACCTGGTGCGAAGGCGATTCGTGCGCGGGCTTTGCATTTTTCCTTTTGAAGAGGAATGGTACCGCGCACGCGGGGTGAAGGCTGACTTTATCGGTCATCCGCTCGTGGGAAATGTGGCGGCGAAGAGAACGCGCGCGGAATTTGCCGCCGCCTGCGGACTAGACGCAAGCAAGCCGATTGTCGCGCTCCTCCCGGGCAGCCGATCCGGCGAAATCGCGCACCACATGCCCACTCTGATGCAAGCCTGCCGTCTGATCCAAAAGGATCGCAAAGTGCAATTCGTGTTGGCTCTCGCGCCAGGAGTGAAGCAGGCTCAGATCTCCCGCTATCTAGGGCCCGACGTGGCCATGCACGTGGTGGAAGACGCGACCTACGACGCCCTGGGTGCGGCCGATCTGTCGATCGTGTCCAGCGGCACAGCGACTGTCGAAGCCGCATTGATGGACGCGCCCATGATTGTCGTCTATCGCCTCGCTCCAATCACAGCGGCCATCGCTCGATTGCTCGTGCGCACGCCCCTGTTTGCCATGGTCAATCTGATTGCGGGCAGGCGGGTCGTGCCGGAACTGGTTCAGAAGGATTTCACTCCCGAGCGGCTGGCGAGCGAGGCGATTCGCCTGCTCGATACGCCGGGCGCGCGAGCGGAGATGCGCCGAGGCCTCGCGGAAGTTCGCGAAAAGCTAGGTCCTCCCGGCGCGGTCGAGCGCGCGGCCGACTTGATCGCAGGCATGTTGAATGCGCCGTAACACAAGTTAGCGTAACGGAAGCTGGGACTGGCAACTCATCAGCCCAAGTTGGTATCCTATTACGTTGGATGGCCTCCGCCGGAAAGAAAGGCACCTGAGCTTCATGTCGAAATTCCGACTGCTCCTATTCTTGGCGGCCCTCACGGGTTTCGCTATTCCCGGCTGGGCACAATCGCCGGGAGCCCCGCAGGGACCGGGCCGCGGCGTCGCGCCGGTCCAAAGCATTCCCACTGCCGCATTCCGTGCCACTTACTATGAAGTGCGCGCTTCGCTCGACGCCGTCGGCCAAGTCATGAATGCGCAAGCAAAAGTCGACTTCGCGGCAAAAGAGGCCGGGCGAGTCGTGGAAGTGGAACTGAATCAAAATCTGCGCGTCAACTCGGTGCGCAACGTCTCCGGCAGACCCGTATCCTACGATCGTGACGACAACTCCAGCCTGAAACTTCACATCACGCTCGACGATACCGTTCCCGCCGGCGGGAAGGTCACGCTGTTTTTCGATTATGGCGGCCCGCTCTCCAGCCGCATGAACAATCCCGATCAAGGCGTGCGGATGGCTTACATCGCCAAAGACGGCGGATACTTGCTGCTTCCCTCGCGCTGGTTTCCGCTGACCGATTTTCCCTCCAATCGGTATACCGGTATTTTCCAGATCGAAGTGCCCGGAACCATGACGGTGGTGGGCACCGGAAAATCGGCGGGAGCGCCGGAATCGGTCACTCCCAAATTTTCCTCACTTCCCGGTCCGCCTCCCGTGCTGGGGAACGCAAAGCACGGGGCGCCGGTATCGCCCATGAACGCGCCTCCGCCTCCCTCCATGGAAAACGAGCGGATGCTGTACACCTATCGCGTGGATAAGCCGGAACCTGCGGGAACATTCGTCATAGCGCCGCTGCAATTGAGCCCGGAACGCGCGGAAGGCGCGGCCTATTCCATCTACACCCCGCCTGCAACGGCAAACACGGCGCCGGCTTATGCGGACGCGGTCGCGCACATCCTCGATTTCTACAACGATGATTTCGGCGCTTTGCCCGAGCCCGGCTTGACGGTCGCGCAACTCCCTGACGGGACGGTCGACGGATTTGCCGCGCCGGGCCTGCTGCTGGTGAGCGCGCGGCAATGGTCGGCAAAGCCAAACGAACGATTGCTGGCCGATCTCGCCGCGCATCAGTGGTGGGGCGCGCAAGTTACGCCTGCCACCACTTCCGACGTGTGGATCACGGATGGATTGTCGCGCTACTCGGAAGGATTGTTTGTCGAGCAATCTACGGGCAAGGATGGGCTGAACAAGGCACTCGAGGATTATGCGGTGGGCGCGCTGATGTTCGACGATTCCGCTCCCATCGCCGACGCCGGGCGGCTGGAGCCGGGCTCCGAGGAATATCAATCGGTGGTCGTGAACAAGGGCGCGATGGTATTTCACATGCTTCGCGCGATCGTCGGCGACGCGAATTTCAGCGCCCTGCTGAAGGATTTTTACTCGCGGTATGCGGGCAAATCCGCGCGAATTCAGGATTTCGAGCAATTGGCGGAGACGCGCCAGGCTCAGCCTGCGCCCGCGGAATTCAAGTTGGGGAACGCGCCCGCCGCTTCCGCGGAGCCGGCCAGTTTGCGCCCATTCTTTACGCAGTGGCTTCATTCGACGGGAGTCCCGGAATTCAATTTGGAGTATGTGATCTACCGTACCAAGAAAGGCTTCCGGATTGTCGGCAAGGCGAAGCAGAATCTTGACGTCTTCCACATGGATGTAGAGATTGAAGTCCAGACCGAAGGAAATCCCGAATTCAAAACGATCACGATTTCCGGAAAAGAATCTCCCTTCACCGTGGAGACGTTCGGGCGGCCGAAGCCCAACGGAATTGTCATCGACCCGCACGACTACATTTTGAAATCGAGCCAGAAGCTGCGCGTGCGCGGCATCATTGCGCGCGGGGAATCGCTTGCCGGATTGGGCCGCTACTACGATGCGGTGCAGCAGTATCAGAAGGCGCTCGAGCAGGACCGCCAGAATGCGCTGGCCGACTTCCGCATGGGCGAGGCGTTTTTCTATCAGCGGAATTACGCCGCGGCCGCGCAATCCTTCCGTGACGCGCTCGATGGCGCCACGGACCTGACCACGAAATGGACCGAAGTGTGGTCACATATCTACCTGGGGCGGATTTACGACATCCAGGGCGACCGCACACGCGCCGTCAACGAATACAGCAAGGCCAAGCAGACCGCCGACGACACGGGCGGCGCGCAAGCAGAAGCGGAAAAATCCCTGAAGAAAGCCTACAGCGAAACCGGGGCCTAAGTAGCACAGACTTCAGTCTGTGGGGTTCCATTCGCAAACCCAGGCCGCGCGTGCCAGCCGAGATCAAATGAAAACCCACAGACTGAAGTCTGTGCTACTTACCACCCGGACAAACCCGTGAGCCGTGGCGCTTCGATCCCCTTGTGCTGGATCAGTACCTGAAATTTTTCCCCCAGCCCTTCCGGATGAATGAGGTTTTTCAGCAAAAGCCGGGCGCGCAGTTTTTCCATTTCCGTTTGTCCCGGCTCATACAAATCGGCGAATTCATTTCCCCGGCCGAGTGCGACCAGAAATTGCGATTGCGTAACGAGACCTGTGCGCAGGAGGCCGGAGCGGCGCCCACACAAATCCACAGCGGTGAAATTGACGTGCGCTGTCAAATCCTTCTCGCCCGGAGCATCGAGAAGATTCTCCGTAACGGAGTGATCGCGATAAGCGAGCAGCGTGCCGCGATTGTGATGTTCGCCATATAAAGCGCGGGCCTCGTGGCCATAATCGATCGTCAGTACAAAACCGCGCTCCAGGGCGCGCCCCGCGCTCTCGATCCAATCGCACGCTTCAAAACACACTTCCGCCTGCTGCCCTTCTTCAAGCGCAATTCCCTGCTCGTGAAAATACCGCTCCAGCGCGGGCATGGAGGGCTCGCCAGGGACCTCGATGAATCGCCCACTCTCGAATCCGACGTAGATTTCCCGCAGCGCGCCATTTTCCACGGCAACGCGGTGCGCGGGCAAAGCGTCCAGCAATTCATTCGAGAAAATGCAACCGGCGGAAATCGCGCCGGGAATTTCGGCGGCGCTGGAGACGCGTCCTGCCGCTGCATGATCCGCAAGGCACGCCGCATGCTCGGCGCGGCGCGCGCCGGAGCGCTCGACCGCGACGTATTCCAGCGCCGCATAAAATTCGGGGAGCGCATGCTTGCTGAAATCCAGGATGTGGCCGGCCAGGCGGCCGACTCCGGCGCCTGACTCCGCCACGACGAACGGGCGAGGCGAGCCGAGCAGTTCCCACATTTCCGCGAATTGCCGCGCAACGAGACGCCCGAAAATCGGATGCACGTCGACGCTCGTGTAGTAGTCGTCGAACCGGCGGGAGCTGGCGCGCGAGTAATAGCCGTGAGCGTAATGATAGAGACACTCGCGCATGAATTCGGCGAAGGAAATAGGGCCGCCGGATCGAATGCGCCCGGCAAGAATTTCGGTAAGGGCGCGCGCGTGTTCCCCTGGTTTGGGCGATTCAGCCCGGGCGCCGGATTCGGACGAGGGGCCGGCCGTCATACGTCCTGGCGCTGCGGATTGCATGTAAACATTTCGATGATGAAATCGTGCAGGCAATCGTAGAGCTGCTTCTGAAAAATCCAGGGAAATTGTTTGCTCTCAATTTCACGCGGGCGCAGCAGGAACACGTAGGTGTGCACTTGCGGCTCGGGAGGAGAATACCGGATCACCACTTCGACGCCTTCCGCGGCCGGCAGCGCGTCAAACACGAAGAGCGGGTGTTCGTATTGGGTCAGCTCGGCGCGAACTTTTTCAGCGAGTGCGTTCATTTGCGCCCCGCTTCAGGTGCGGCCTCGAATTCACTGGCTGCCGCCATTTCCGCCAAGACTTTTTCAAATTCGGAAAGAGCCTGGGCATCAAATAAAACAAAATGGATTTTTTCGAGGGACGTGGGTTTTTTCAAATGTTCCGCAACTTCGCGCAGCATGATCCTGGCGCATTCCGGAATTGGAAAACCGGCGATTCCTGTGCCGACAGCGGGAAATGCTATCGAACGCAGTCCACGTTCCGCCGCAATGCGCAACGCGTGCGCCGTCGAACTCCGCAGCGCGCGCGCCGTTGTACCTCCTCCCAGCTGCATGCTGGCCGCGTGGATCACAAAGCGGGCGCGCAGTTTGCCGCCAGTCGTGATGGCCGCGCCGCCGATGGGAATGCTGCCGATGTCGTCGCATTCTCGCTGGATCGCGTCCCCGCCCTTCCGCCGAATCGCGCCAGCAACGCCGCCGCCAAGCTGCAAATCATTGTTCGCGGCGTTGACAATAGCGTCAACGTCCATTTCCGTCAGGTCGCCTTGAAGAATCACGATTTTCTCACTGAGGCTCATAAGTGTGAGTCGTTTCAAACTGGCGCGTTATTTCGCGATGCGTTTCAGCGCTTCCTCATCGTAGCCGAGAACAATGTCGGAACCGCGCAGCACGACGGGCCGCCGGATCAGATTGGGTTCGGCCGCCATTAATTTCAAAGCCTCGTCGCGCGACGGCGGATTCACTCCCATTTTCCGCGTGCGGTAAAGTTCGTTGCGTGTGTTCAGAAACATGCGATGGTCGCGCTTGCCGATCAGCTCGTCGAGCTCCTCGACCGACATCCGGTCCTTCCCCAGATCGCGCAGGTCCAATTCCACTTTCCGCTTTTCCAGAAAAGCCTTGGCTTTTCGGCAGGTGGTGCAAGAGGGCTTCTGCAGAAATTTAATTTTTGCTTTCACGATGATTCTCTCTCCTTAAAAGCCAAAATCCTCCGATGCCCGTCTCGGCGGCCGCCACCATCAACTCCCCTAGCAAGAAGAATGTTAAACCCATATTGGAGGATGTCAGCCCTGACATGGAAAGAAGCGGCCACTTCCGCGGCACGCTCGAAAGAAATTCGTGCCGGGGCCCCTGTCGCCCTACTTCTGCATTTTTTCGAGCACCTTGGCAAGCTGGCGGAAGTAGCGAAGCTTCTGGCCGCGGCCCTTTGCGTTTTTCGCGCTCGTCGACGGCAGCACAAACACTTGCGCGCCGTACAGCCTCTCCTTTTGCAACCCCGGTTTGCAACGCCGCTGCGCGAAATTCTCAAACGTACCCACGCCATTGAACGCAATGACTTGCGGGGCGTACTGTTCGAGTTTCTGCGCCAGCAAGATGCGCCCTTCGGCAAATTCCTCGCGCGTCAATTCCTCGATCCCGCGCGTCGGACGCTTGACGAGGTCGGTCAGCCCTATGCCGAACTCGATCATTCGTTTGTCGTCCCGGTGATCGAGCAGTTCGGGCACCACGCGCGAATCATACAGCAGCGGCCAGAATTCGTTCCCGCGCCCCGCGTAATAATGGCCGACGCGAGCCGAGCGGTCGCCGGGGTTGCACCCGACGATGATCAATTTCATGCCATTGCGTAGATAATCGGGCAGGGTCCGCATTTTAATTCGTATAGATTCGCGCACTCCCGGATTCTTGCTTTGACCGAACCTGCAAAACCAGCACGATTCTTAGCGCATCCGCCGGGACGCGAAACTAAGGCCTATCCCCTTTGAAAGGAAACGCCCAATTGTACCATTGCGAGCCGCCCCGACGGCGTGCGTCCGTTTCCGTTTGTGCTCTCACAAAACATGAAAAAAACTTGCATCGAGAGGGCACCCGGCAGCATCGGAAGAGGAGGGTCCGACCGGCAGGAAATGCAAAGGAGAATTATGGTACCCTGCCAAATGAGTGCGGCTGGCCTCTGCACGCAGCCGCCTGGAGCACACTGGATCGTGAGCGCCACCGACCCAAAACCGCTGGCTTCCACAATCGTCCGCGACGATGAAGCCGCACTGGTGTCCGCAGCCAAAGGCGGCGACACGACCGCATTTGAAGAGCTTGTGAATCGCTACGAGCGCAAGATTTTCCGCCTGGGAATGAACATCACGCAAAACCGCGAAGATGCGGAAGACGTGATGCAAGACGCCTTCCTGAAATCCTATCAAAATCTTGACCGGTTCCAGGGCGACTCGCGCTTTTACACCTGGCTTGTGCGCATCGCGGTCAACGAAGCCCTGATGAAATTGCGCAAGCGGCGCCCCAACCAGGTGTCCCTCGACGAGCCGCTGCCGGGCACCGACGGCGACGATTCCGTCTTTCGCGAAATCGAGGATTGGGGACCTTCCCCCGAAAAGAAATTCGCTCAAGTCGAGCTCAATGAAATTCTCAACAGTGTGATCGGCGAACTCGATCCGATTTTCCGGGTCGCTTTTCTCTTGCGCGACGTGGAAGGGCTTTCCACCGAAGAGACCGCGCAAATTCTGGGAATCTCTGTGGCGGCGGTAAAATCGCGCCTCTTGCGGGCGCGGCTGAAACTCCGCCAAAAACTCAACAAGTACTTTCGACGGAGCGAAGCGCAGTGAACTGCAAGAAAGTAATCCTCGAATTGACGAGCTATCTCGACGGTGTCCTTGACTCCTCCATGCGTATGGATCTCGAACAGCACCTCTCCCGTTGCACCGACTGCCGCCTGGTCGTCGACACCTGCCGCAAAACCATCCAGATTTTCTGCAACTCCGAACCTGTCCCTCTCCCCGAAGATGTCCGGCAGCGCCTGCACACGGCGCTCCTCGAGCGCTTCCGTCGCAACGCTAAGACGACCTAGCAATCAAACCTAAATTCTTGTTTACGGCGCAAAATGGGCACAGAATAAGGCGCACTTCGCAGCCAGATACTCTGTGCCGAGAACATTTGCAGGACCCTGCCTAGGAGGAAGTCGATGAAGCGGCTCTCTCGATGGATTGTGCTTTCCGCTCCCGTTGTTTGTTTGCTTTGCGTGGCCATGCCCGCACGCGCGCAATTGGGCGCGAAAAACGGGGAATGGCGAACTTACGGAGGAGATCTTGCGAGCACGCGCTACTCGCCGCTCGAACAGATCAATGCGGACAACTTCAATAAGCTCGCCGTCGCCTGGCGCTTCAAGACGGACTCGCTCGGTCCCCGACCCGAATTTAAGTTTGAATCCACGCCACTGATGGTTCATGGAGTGCTCTATTCCACGGGCGGAACTCGACGGGCGGTGGTGGCACTGGACGCGGCCACGGGCGAACTTCTGTGGATGCACAGCGAGAATGAGGGCGACCGCGGCGTCAATGCGCCAAGGCAACTCTCGGGGCATGGACTGGCTTATTGGACCGACGGCAAGGAAGAGCGAATCCTGTATGTCACGCCGGGTTACCGGCTCATCGCGCTGAACGCCAAGACCGGCGTCCCGGTGCCCAGCTTCGGCGTTGGCGGCGTGGTCGATCTGAAAAAAGACGACGATCAGGATATTGATCTGGTTACCGGAGAAGTCGGGCTTCATTCGACGCCCATCGTGGCACGCAATGTGGTGATCGTCGGCGCCGCGCATCTCACCGGTGGCGTGCCAAGGAGCAGGAAAAATGTGAAGGGCTACGTCCGCGGATTTGATGTGCGAACCGGCAAGCGCGTATGGATTTTCCACACCATTCCGCTTCCCAACGAGTACGGGAACGATACGTGGTTGAAGGAATCCTGGGCCTATACCGGAAATACCGGCGTGTGGGGACAAATTTCGGTGGATGAAAATCTCGGCCTCGTGTACCTGCCGGTGGAATTGCCGACCGGCGACTACTACGGAGGCGATCGTCCGGGGAACGGCTTGTTTGGAGAGAGTCTGGTAGCCGTGGATCTGGAAACGGGCAAGCGAAGGTGGCACTATCAACTCGTCCATCACGGCTTGTGGGACATGGACATCCCCTGCGCGCCCATTCTCGCGGACATCACTATTAACGGCCGGACGGTGAAAGCCGTGGCGCAGCCGACCAAGCAGGCCTTCCTCTACGTTTTCAATCGCGAAACCGGCGAGCCGATCTGGCCAATCGTAGAGCGCCCGGTCCCACAAGGAGATGTGCCCGGGGAATGGTATTCCCCCACGCAGCCGTTTCCGACCAAGCCGCCCGCTTTCGACAACCAGGGCGTATCCGACGATAGCCTGATCAACTTCACGCCTGAACTGCATGCGGAGGCGGAGAAACTTGTCTCCAAATATAGGATTGGGCCGCTGTTTACGCCTCCCTCGGTGAGCAAGGCGGATGGGCCGCTCGCATCGATCGTTTCGCCGGGAGCGCTTGGCGGTGCGAACTGGCCCGGCGGTTCGTACGATCCCGACACGCACATCTTGTACGTATACTCTCGAAGCGATATCTCCGCCCTCGGGCTCGTTCCCTCGCCCGACCCAAAACTCTCGGATATGGAGTATGTTCAGGGAACCGCAGGTTTCACGCCGAGCAACGGCAGACCCATGGGCGCGCCACCACTCCCAACCCCAAATCCCGAAAGTGGTATACCACCTGTGACCGTTCGGGGCTTGCCGCTATTGAAACCGCCCTACGGCCGCATTACAGCGATCAATCTGGATAGGGGCGAAATCGTTTGGCAGGTCGCGCATGGAGAAACGCCGGATAACGTTCGAAACAATCCCGCGCTCGCAGGCTTAGCCATTCCGCGCACAGGAAGCGCCAGCTTAATTGGCACGCTGACGACCAAGACTCTCGTCATCGCCGGTGAAGGCGTGAATGTAACGACGCCATCCGGAATGCGAGGCGCGATGCTGCGCGGCTACGACAAGGCCACCGGCAAGGACGCCGGAGCAGTCTATATGCCCGCGCCACAGAGCGGTTCCCCGATGACCTACATGCTCAACGGGCAGCAATACATTGTGGTGGCCATCAGCGGCCCGGGCTACCCGGGCGAATTGATTGCATATCGCCTGCCGCCGAATTAGGCGGCCCAGTAGCACAGACTTCAGTCTGTGGGTTTCCGTCAATTCACCCAGGCCGAGCCGCGCAGGCGCAGACCGAGCAAAGGTGAACAATCCAGCCAAGATCAACTGGAAGCCCACAGGCTATAAGCCTGTGCTACCTAGCTCCTCAAATACTTATTAAAAAATTCAAGCGTGCGCTGCCAGGCCAGCTTTGCGGCAGTCTCGTCATACCGCGGCGTCGTATCGTTGTGGAAACCATGATTCGCGCCGTCATAAATGTATGCAGTGTAGGTAATGTGGTCCGCTTTGAGAGCCTCCTCCCAAGCCGGCCATCCGCTCGTAATGCGAGTGTCGAGCGATGCATAGTGAAGCAAGAGAGGCGCCTTGATCTTGGCCGTGTCTTCGGCTGAGGGCTGGCCGCCGTAGAACGGAACCGCGGCGGCAAGGTCCGGCAGCCGCACCGCCAGTTTATTGACCGTCGTTCCGCCAAAGCAGAAACCCACGGCGCCCATCTTTCCCGTGCATTCCGGACGAGCCTTGAGCCAGCCGTAGGAGGCGACAAAATCTTCAAACATTTTGGCCTGATCAACTTTGGGGAAAAGTGCCGTGGCCTTTTCCTCATCGCCGGGGTAACCGCCCAAGGACGTCAGGCCATCAGGCGCAAACGCGAGGAAATTCGCGACGGCCAGACGGCGCGCCACATCTTCGATGTAGGGATTCAGGCCGCGGTTCTCGTGAATCACCAAAACGCCGGGTAGCTTCCCGGCCATTTTCGCGGGACGCGCGTAATAGCCCTTGATACTTCCATTGCCCTGCGGCGAGGCCACGGTTTCATATCCCGCCTTGATCCTTGCGTCATCCTTGGGGACCTGCTGCGCGAACGCGTAATTCGGCCGGAGGCTCTCCCAAATTGCTACGGCCGTCACGCCTCCCACTGCGTACTTATTCGCGCGATCCAGAAATTCACGGCGGCTGATGTCGCCGTGAACGTACAAGTCAAACTGGTCCAGCAATTCCTGCGGATATTCCGTCGCTTTTTTTCGGTCCATTTGGGTTGCTCCGTCGTTGTCAGCTTCGATTTTTGAGGACACCAAATCTGAGGCGGAGGATACCACTTTATCGTTTTATGAAAAAGCTTTCCCCTGGCCGTCAACGCAACCTGCAAGACTATCCAGGTTTTCTGCATCTCCGAACCCGCCTCTCCCTAGGCGTCCGCGAGCGCCCGCACACACGCCGCTCCTCGAGCATTTCTGCCGCAATGCGATGCCAATTGGGGAACGCATATCGGACGAATTTCCGACCGATGCTCCAAACTCGTGGCACATAAGTTTCAACTCGCGAGACCCATTTCGCGAATGGTGTAGAATACGTTCTTGCGCTTCAGGCCCTGTAGCCTGCCGCCCACAGAGGACCTATGGCTCAAACCATCCAAACCATTGGCATCGCAAACGGAGGCGGAGACTGCCCGGGGCTGAACGCCGTCATTCGCGGCGCGGTGCGCGGTGCCATTTTGGGGCACGGCTGGCGCGTCATCGGCATCAACGATGGATTCGACGGGTTGATCTGGACCGAACGGACCATGCCGCTCACGGTGGAATCGATTGCGGGCATCTTGCCGCGCGGCGGCACGATCCTCGGCACCACCAATCGTGGGAACCCATTTCACTATATGGTTGAGGAAAACGGAAAGAAGGTCGAGCACGATTTCTCGCTGAAATGCTGCGAGAACGTGAGGAAGCTGGGCATCGACGCGGTGATCGCCATCGGCGGCGACGGCACGCTCACCATCGCGCGCGATCTGTGTCGCCTGGGAATTCCAATCGTGGGAGTGCCCAAGACCATCGACAACGACCTGTCCGCCACTGAAGTTACGTTCGGCTTCGACACCGCTCTGCACGTCGCTACGGATGCGATCGACCGCCTGCACACCACGGCGGAATCGCATGGCCGCGTCATGGTCATCGAAGTGATGGGAAGGGATGCGGGATGGATCGCGCTGCACTCCGGAATCGCGGGAGGCGCGGACGTGATCTTGATTCCCGAGATTCCTTTCACGATCGAAACGATTTGCGAGAGGCTGCGCGAACGAACCGCCACAGGAAAAAAATTCTCGCTGGTCGTTGTGGCGGAAGGCGTGAAGCTGCCTCCTCGCGATCCATCCGGAATCCCGTTCCCCGCGCCGCGTCCCGGCCAGGTGGGCATCATGATTGGCGACTCCATCCACACGCATCTGAAGCAGGACGTCCGAGTCACCGTGCTGGGCCATATTCAGCGCGGCGGATCGCCCAGCCCGTTTGACCGCATCCTGGCCACGCGATTTGGCGTCGAAGCCGTCGAGCTGGTTTCGCGCGGGGAGTTCGGACGAATGGTTTGCCTCCGGGCGGGTGAAATTGAATCCGTGACGCTCGATGAAGCCGTCGGCGAAGTGCGGCTGGTGGATCCAAATGGAAGCATGGTTCGCACGGCGCGAGCCGTCGGCATCACGTTCGGAGATCAATAAATGATTTGGCGTATCGTGCGCAGCCGGGGATTTATTCCCGTCGTCTTGATCCTCGCTGCCTTGCTCTACTGGAGACTGCATCCCGGCGCGCCTAAAGTCATCTCGGTCGGTTATGTAGGCGACCGCGACGTCATTCTCTGGAACACGCTCGCGCAGGTGCGTGAATCCGTCGGCGAAGTGCACTACGGCGACCGCGTGGAAGTCGTGCGCGTCGAGGGGTCGGCGGCTCAAGTGCGCGCGCCCTCGGGCACCATCGGATGGATGCGCGATTCGCGGCAAATTATGGATTCCGAGCTTTGGGGAAAGAGCGCCTCTCTCTTGGAGCGCGCGCGCACGCTTCCGATCCAGGCGCGGGGCAGGACGAAGACCGTCAGCAACGTGCGCGTCGAACCGGGCCGCGACGGCAAGCGCATCTTTCAGCTCGCGCGCGGAACGCGCGTGCTGATTTTGCAGCGGGCCGTGGCGGATGCTGCCCAGGGCCCCGAGGAAAATTCGCAGGATGAGAAAACCTCCGCCGCGGAGGAACAAAAATCGAAGCAAGAAGACTGGCTGCTAGTCCTGCGTGCGATCGATTCGCCGGCGAGCGGCGACAGCATCTCTTCCTCGGGCCTTGGCCCGGTGGAAGTGAAGCGAGCGACAGGTGACGCCGTGAGCGGAGGACCCGTTGCGGCGCAATCCAGCCTGGCGGCTGTCGGCGGGCTGGCAGGCCCGGTCGCCGGATGGGTGCTGGCGCGATTCGTGGAGCTCGATTTGCCCGGCCCCGTGAAAGATCTTGCCAGTTCCGCCGACCTGCACGTTGTAGCCTGGTTCGAACTGAATCGCGTCGCGGATGGCTCTGGCGGCGAAGCGCCGCAATACCTCGTCGCGGGATCGCATGGCGCAGAGGGCGGGCCTTGCGACTTCTCCATGCTGCGCGTCTATACGTGGGGCAACGTGCGTAAGCGTTACGAAACTGCGTACGTCGAAAGCGATCTGTGCGGACGCCTGCCCATTCTCATTTCCAACGGCGAAAAGGGTCCCGAGTTTCAATTTCCCGATGTGGACGAAGGCGGCGCGGATAGGAAGTATGTGATGTACCAGACGGTTGTCCGCCGAGTGAAGAATGCCGCCACGCACCCAGCGCGCACTCGCAATTGATTGCAGGTTTTAGTACGACAGGCTTCAGCCTGTCGGGTTTCGATTAAGCTCCAGATTTATTAAGCACTTTCCCACCGAGCAAACCAGCGCTGCTTGAAGCGCGTGGTAATATCCTACTCGAAAAGATCACTCGATCTCTGAACGCAAGTTTGCCGCATGGCGAAATTAAACTCCGATCCGATGCGATGGAAATTTGCTCAAGCTGCGCTAGCCGCGGTATTTTTCCTGGCTTCTTGCGGAAATCGCGCGAATCCCGCGCCGAAACCGCAGCCTCCCCCGCCGTTTGAATTCCTCGGCTCCTGGGGAGATAAGGGCGACGGGCCGGGGAAGCTCGGTGAGCCAGTGTCGTTCGCGGCCGATTCGCTCGGCAACATTTTCTTTGCCGACCCGGCTGCGGGTTTTGTCCACAAATTTGAATCGAGCGGCACTCCGCTGCAATCCTTTGAAGACACGCGCGTGCGCCATGCCGCGGGAATCGCGGTGGATTCCGGCGGCGCCATTTACGTCGTTGACGCCCAGCACGGCGGCATCCATGTCTTTTTTCCCGACGGAACATTTTTGCAAACCTGGCGGAGCCCCGCACAGCGCCATTTTTCCGGCGCGATGGGCATCAGCACCGACGAAGCGGGCGCTCTCTTCGTGCCCGATCCAATGAACTCGCGCGTCTTGAAGTTCAACAATCGAGGGCGCCTCTTGAAATCCTGGCCTGCCCCGCAAAAAGCCACTTCGCCGGATGAGCGGCCCTCGTGGATTGCCGCGGAACCGGATAGCTCGGTATTCGTGGCGTACTTCAACACCGGGCGGATTGAAAAATTTTCTTCCGACGGCTCTGCGATCGCATCCTGGCCTGCGGCGAATACTCCAACCGGAGAACCCAGTCCAATCACAGGAATTGCCGTGACGGGCGAATTTGTATTTACGATGGCTGCTTCGTCCACGCAGATTCGCGTTTGGGCCATGGATGGGCAACATAAGCTCGATGCGGATCTTGGGCCGAGCGTCGGGACAATCGCGGCGCCTCAAATCGCCGTTACGCCTCACGCGGAGCTGCTTGTGTTCGACCCTTCCGCGCCGAAAGTGTTCCGTTTCCGCATGCACCTGGAAAATAAGGAGCCTCAATGACGCTGCTGCTTACCGAAGCCGACGTGCGCTCCCTCCTCACGATGCCCGTCGCGCTCGAAGTCGTGGAGGAGTCCTTGCGCCAGCAGGGGAACGGCGAACTCGTCCTGCACCCGCGCCGCAGAATCAAGCTTCCGGACAACGCGCTCCTGCACTACATGGCGGCGGCCGATCCGGTCCACGGATTTATCGGCATGAAGCTTTATACGGTCGCGCAGGGTGTCGCGCGATTCGTTGTGCCCCTGTTCCGGTCGACGAGCGGCGAGATGGCGGCGCTGATTGAGGCTGACGCGCTCGGCCAGCTTCGCACCGGCGCGGCCAGCGGCGTCGCGACTAAATATCTCGCCAATGCGAATGCGCGAACCGCATGCATCATCGGGACGGGATACCAGGCGCGAACGCAGCTCGAAGCCGTCGCAGCCGTGCGCCGCCTGGAGCGCGTTCGCGCCTTCGGGCGCGATCCCGAGCGCCGCGCCAAATTCTGCCGCGAGATGAGCGAGCGGATCGGCGTGCCCGTGGAGCCAATGAACACCGGCGAGGAAGCCGTAAAGGGCGCGGACATAATCATCACGGCGACTTCCGCGACGAAAGTGGTGCTCGAAGGCGCGTGGCTCGCGTCCGGCATGCACATCAACGCCATGGGAGCAAATTGGCCGCAGAAGCGCGAGCTGGATGCCGCCGCGGTCGACCGCGCCAACAAAATTGTGGTCGACTCCATCGAGCAATCCAAAATGGAAGCGGGCGACCTCATTCAGGCCTTCGGAGAAGACCAATCGCGATGGAACGCAGTGCAGGAGCTATCGCAAATCGTAGCCGGCAAAGAGCCCGGCAGGACGGACACCGATCAAATTACATTGTTCAAATCGAATGGGATTGCAACGTGGGATCTGGCGGCCGCAGCGCGCGTGTACGAAATGGCCGTCGCGCGCAACATGGGTCAGCCAATTCCCATCTGGCAATCCGAAAAATAAGGGAAGTGATTTTAGTGGCGCAGGCTTCCAGCCTGTGGGGTTTTGTCCTTGCAGGTACTAACCCCCACAGGCTGGAAGCCTGCGCCACTCAACCCCTTGCTTCCTGCAACAAATGCTACGGCCTGCGCAAGACAAGGCAGCTCGCAAGAATGTCGTGCAACGCCTGCTTCTTCTCCGTGAATCCTGCAAAAAGGTAGCCAATAAACAAGAAGCCCGAAATTTGCCTGGCCAGGTTGCGGAGCAACGCGCGCCAGAACGTGATGCGTTTCCCGTTCAGGTCCGTGACGTAGAGCCGCATGACTCGCTTGCCGGGCGTAGCCTGCCAGCTCGACGCCTCAAACAGGGTGTAGTACAGGCAACCGAGAGAAACCAGCAGGGCGATTACAATTGGCGCCGGTTGCGGCATGTCCGTTAGCGAAGCAGGGACCGGAGGAAACAACTTTTCGAAAGTGGACGGAAAAAACGACGCAATCAAAAGAAAAACCGCGACGATCAGGGCGGTGTCGATTATACAAGCAACCGCTCGCAGCCAAAAACCCGCGAACACCGGCCGCGCCGGCAACACGGGGAGTTCTTTAGTAGCTGGAACCGCCTCCGTAGGATGAACGGTTTGCGGAACATACACTGGACCGATTTGCCCGACATTCACGGGAGTTTCGCATTGCCGGCAATAGCTGGCTCCGTCAGGAATCTCCGCTCCGCATTTTTCACAAGTTAAGATTGCACTCCTCCAGGAAAGACCCCAAGAAACCTAACAGCCGAGGATTCGCTTTGCAACGCCTGGGAACGCCAATCTCCCGATTGGCGGACGCCATTCAGGAGAATGGCAGTCGCAGGAGGAGCCGGCGCAACCAAACCCAGCGCGCGTCAGTAGGCAAGCAATTCGCGGACGGCCGCGGCCAGACCGCTGCTTTGTGGAAGGATTTCGTCCTCGAGTTTCGGCTGGTAGGCGCAGAAAACATCCATCGCCGCAACGCGCCGCACAGGGGCGTCCAATTCATCAAAAAGCTGGTCGGCGATACGCGCGGCAATTTCGGCGCCGTAACCCCAGGAGAGCATGTCTTCGTGGGCGACGATCACGCGATTCGTTTTCCGAACGGTCGAGCAGATCGCCTCCCAATCAAAAGGCGAGAGCGAGCGAAGATCGATAATTTCCACGGAGACGCCTTCGCGTTCGAGTTGCGCCGCGGCGACTTCGGCGCGGTGCACGACGGCGCCGTACGTGATGATGCTCACGTCGGTCCCTTCCCGCGCCACACGCGCGCGCCCGAAAGGAATGGTGAAATCCGGGCCGGGATAAGGAGACCGATTGTAGGGCTGGCGGTACAAGTGTTTGTGTTCCAGAAACAGCACGGGATCATCGCAGCGAATCGCCGTGCGCAACAAGCCGCAGAGGTCGAGCGCGGTCGAAGGCATGACCACGCGAATCCCCGGCGTGTGTGTGAACAGCACTTCCCCGCTTTGGCTGTGATAAATCGCTCCGCCAGTCAAATAGCCGCCGGTGGCCACGCGAATCACGGCAGGCGCCTTGAACGCTCCGTTCGAGCGCCATCGAAATAAGGATAGTTCGTTGCGCAGCTGCATCATCGCCGGCCAGATGTAGTCAAAAAACTGGATCTCCGCCACTGGCTTCAACCCGCGAGCGGCCATGCCCAGCGCGCTGCCGACGATGCAGGCCTCCGCAATCGGCGTATTGAACACGCGCGCGTATCCGAAACGCCGCTGCAAGCCGACCGTGGCCTTGAAGACGCCGCCCTTCCCTTTCACCTCATTCAGGTCGTCTTCGTTGCTGCAATCGGCCACATCCTCGCCGAGCACGACGATCCGTTCGTCGCGCGACATCTCATCGGCCAGCGTCGCAGAAACCATTTCCACCATGGTGCGCGGTTCGCCGGAAAATTGAGGAGCGGATTCAAAGCGCGAAGAAGCCGGATCAACGTCGGGAGAATACTGATTGACTAGAATGGATTCTTTGTCGGGCGGCTCGGCCGCGAGAGCCTGGTCGGACGATTCGCGGACTTCTCTGTCCACTTCCGCCTCGATGGCTTCCAATTCTTTTTCATCGACGATCCCCTCGCGCACCAAAAATAGCCCAAACTTCGGAATGGGATCGCGATGCGCTTCTTCTTCCCGACACGAATTGGATTTGTAAAGTTTTTCGTCGTCGGAAAGCGAATGCGAGTAGGGCCGCGTGACCTGCGCGTGCACGAGCGCCGGCCCCTGCCGCGCCCGGCAATATTTCGCGGCGCGCTGGAGAACCGCGTGGCTCGCAAGGGGATCGCTGCCGTCGCACTCCTCCAGAAAGAGACCTGGATAATTGGCTACAAGTTTCGCAATGTTGCCGCCCGCCGTCTGAAATTGCACCGGAACGGAAATCGCCCAGCCGTTATCTTCGATCAAAAAGAGAATTGGGAGTTTGCGCAGGCATGCGGAATTCAACCCTTCAAAGAATTCCCCTTCGCTGGTGGACCCATCCCCGCCCGAGACGTACACAATTTCATCCGCCTGGTGGCGTACGTGGTCGCCGAGCGGCGCCTGCTGAGCCTGTTCCAGCGCCTGGGGAAACTTTCCGAAATACAGAGAAGCTTCCGCCATGCCAACGGCTTGCGGATACTGCATCCCCGTGGCCGAAGACCGTGGGAGAATATTTAACCGCGGAATGCCCCAGTGCGAAGGCATCTGCCGCCCGCCGGAATTCGGATCATCCTTGGCCCCTACCGCTTCAAGAAACATTTCAAGCGGCGTGACGCCCAGCGCCAGGCAGAGCGCGCGGTCGCGATAATAGGGGTACACCCAATCATGGCCGGGCCGCAGGATCAGCCCCGCGGCGGCCAATACGCCTTCATGCCCCGCCCCGCTGATTTGGAAGAAAGTCTTGTTCTGGCGTTTCAGTTGAATTTCGCGGTCATCGATCCGCCGCGAAAGAAACATGGTGCGGTAAATACGAAGAAGATCCCCCCGGGATAGGCCTTGATACCGGCTGGAATCGTATGTGGCCGTCTTAGGGCGCGCCTGAACCGGCATCCGAATCACCTTGAGCTGAGCTAGGGCAGCTAGTTTCGGAAGTACGTCTCATTATATCCAAAGCCGCGCCGCCAGCGAACAAACAGAAGAAAATGTTCTCCAAAAAGTAGCCAACCGGATAGCTCATTCCCCGCCCCAGAAAGAACCCGTATGAAACCACGGATTCACACGGATGAACACGGATAAGACAAAAGGCAGGAAAAAATTCAAGTCGGCTATTAAGAAGGAATTGACTTCTACTCTGTAAAGGCGATCCCTCTTGTCTTTCTCTCTAATCCGTGTTCATCCGTTTGCATCCGTGGTACCCATTCTCAGGTACTAAATAAAATCGCGGCGAGCGTTCCATCCCAGGGTGTGGTGCTGGGATGGAGACGCTCGGCCGCGTTGCATGACGGCGCAACCGGGGGGGATGAGCGCCGACATATTGCTAGCGCACTCCATCGCGGCAGCGAAGGTGCGCAGGCAATCTCTACAAATTCGTTACATGGCCCGCTTCTTGGCTAAGCGGCGCCATATCCATCCTTCCCTTCCAGCTAGTGCTGCGCCGCCGGAGAAGCAGGATCCGGATCGGCGGACGCGGACGAAGCCGAGCCCATTTCAAGCACATACAGACCCTCTGTAGCAGAGGCCGCGACCAATTGGTTTCCCGCATCGCGCGAGCGCAAAGCGGAAATCGTGCCCTCCGCATTGGGACCGTCCATATGTCCCCAGGTTTTTCCACCGTCGCGGGAAAGGTACAGGGTTCCCTGCTCCGTCGATACGACGACGGCGTTTCGGACAGCGGCCAAATCCTCGATCGAAAGTTCCGAGAGGTTTGCCTGATGCCACGATTCTCCGGAATCGCGAGAAACGAAGACGCCGTGGTTGCTCGCCAACACAACTGTGTTCTCATCCGATGGGTGGAGATGCAGCGAACCTCGCGGCTCGAAAGGCAGAGTCCGCGCAATCCAGGTCTTCCCACTGTCGCCGGAAACTTCGAGTTGCCGGGCCGTCAGCGCCCAGACATAAGAGTTACCCTTGCCTGTGACTACCGTGCGAATCGAGGTGGTGCTTACTGCCGGAGTCGCTGTTGCGGGTTGCTGCGCAGGTGCGAGGCGCACCGTGCTCCAATTGAGGCCGCGGTCGCGTGAAACGAGCAATCCATCTTCCGTAGCGGCATACCAGGCGTCATTGCCAAACGCCATGTCATTCACTTTGGCATGCAAGGGAACCGTTGTTTTTGTCGTTGCGGCAGACGAAGAATTCGCCGCTGATTTCGAAGCCGAAGTTTTCGCAGACTGGGCAGATGCATTCGTTACAGAAGCGGCGCGGCGATTCTGCGCTGGGACGGATTTTTCGGTGCCCTGATTGACCGGCACCCACGAACTCTTTGCGCCATCGTAACGCAGCAAACCGCCTGGACCGGGAGCCGCGAACCAGCCATCCGGCGAAGCAAAAATATGGCGCGGCGGACCGGACTTGAGTCCGGTGGCTAGCGGAGTCCAGGTGCGCCCTGCATCTTTCGTTTCGAGCAAAGGCTCAAAATTGCTGGTCAACATTACCAGCGCGCGTTCCGGATGCTGGGGATCAACCGCCGCATCCACGATGCGCCGGTGCGAGAATCCCTGGTTCGAGGCGCGATAAGTTTGCCCGCCGTTGTCGCTCACCTGAACGCCCAGCCGCTCGGTGCCGAGAATCAGCCGGTCCGTGTTCTCGGGGTCGATCACCATCGAAAGAATGCTCCAGGACACGGGCGTAATCAGGCGCCAGTTTGCGCCGTCATCCGACGTCTTCCAGAGTCCCTCCGTCGTGGCCGCATACACTGTCATCGGGCGTTTCGGGTCCTGCAGAATGTGCACGGTGCGTCGCGAATCCTTAGGAATACCCTTGAACTTGGTCCAGTTCGATCCGCCATCCGGGCTGTGATAAATGCCCGAACAGGCGCTGGCAAAAACGTGCGAGGCGTTGTTCTGGTCGATTGTGATGCTCATGACGTCCGAATCGTCCACCATCCCCTGGTGAACAGGATTCCAGTTTTTCCCGCCGTCGACCGTTTTCCAGGGCAGATGATAGGTACCCGCATAGATGATATTGGGATCATCCGGATCGACGGCAATCGAATCGAAATTGCGCAGGTCTTCGTGCTTCTCCGGGGAGATACGTGCCCAGTGCTTTCCAGAGTCCTCGGAGCGATAAACGCCGTCGGTGGCGCCGGCAACAAGTATGTCAGGGTTAGAAGGCGCTTCAGCAATGGCGCGAACTACGAGTCCCGCAAGACCAATGAGTTGCCAGGTGTGGCCGGCATCGGCACTGCGGTAAACGCCTCCGCCGTGGGAGCTAAGCGTCCAGCTGGTGGCATAGATTGTGTTGGCCGAGCGCGCATCCACGACCATGGACATGATCACGTCGTCGTGGTGCTCGCCAATTCTCCCGAGCAGGTCCCAGTGTTCTCCCTCATCGCGGGAGCCGAAGACGTGCCCGTCCGAAGTGCCGAGAAACAGCGTGCGTGCGTTTCCAGGCGCAGCTGCGAGGGACTGCACGTCTCCGCCAGGAGGGCCTACTTGCCGCCAGGTTTGGGCGTTTGCTGAAAAGGAGTACAAAAGTATGAAGCCTAGAAGAATCACAGACCGACGACACGCCACACGCATGAGCAGTCCTCCGACCCAATTGCGACCGTTCGGGTCCACCGACAGGGATTGCCACACAACCGCCATTAAGGCGGCTGCAGGTCCATATAGAAGCCTATCGGCAAAACGGCAAATAAGACGCTGGTCAAAAGGACAGAATTGGGCCGGTAGGTTTAGCCGTCCGAATGGGCAGGCAGAAGATCAAAAGCGCCCCTTGAGCCGGAGGAATCTTAGAGATTTTATGGGGAGGGGATTGCAACGGCGATGTACTGTAAGTTATAGTACGCGCAGGATGTAAAGAGCTCCGGGGCCGTATATAGTTTACCCAGCTCTCACGGAAGGGGTGCAGCAACTGATTGGTCGGTTGTTTTCTATGTATAGGGATTTGAGAGGTTTATGGAAGTGCAATTGGACCATCGGATTGGCTCTTGTAGTGCCGTACCCAATGCGGGTTCCGAGTGAGCCTGGGAGAAGAAAATGGGGATTCTGATCGTTAAGGTCTTGGCTACATGGTCGCTAGCGGCCCTTGTGGCCGGATTGGGTTTGGGCGCAGCGATTCGCAGGGGCGAGCGTGTTCGCAAAGACGAGTTTCTGTCCTACGTGTTTGCATCCCTGGAGACAATGGAAGGGTTCCACAGCTAAGGATCCGCCCGCTGCGGCTCTGCCGCGAAACTTCTCAATCCAAAGAATCAAACAAATCTGAAGTGGATTTGAACTCCGGTTCGCTCGCGCGAATCACTCGCGGATTTGCGCCTTTAAAAAGCTCATCGGCCGGAATGCGCTCGATCCATCGCTGGTGAGAGAGCTTTTCGTGATCGGAAAAATCGAGACGTACGATCAAGCGAATTTGCGCGGGCTCGGCCGGCGCCGGACTAGCCTCGGCAGCGGGTTCACTTCCGGATTTTGATTTTGCGCCTGCCTTGGATTTTCCTTTTGCGCCGGATTTCTCCGTCTTTGGCGGTGCGGCCGAGGCAGCGGCCGTCTTTGCCTCAGGCTCCTTGCGTTCAAATTTGACCTGGAGCTTCTTGTCGAGCCGGAAACCCTGCTTCCACCCGTCAATTCGATGGCGCGCCTGCTGGGCAGCCTCTTCGTTCCCGCCAAAATCAAAAATCAAGAAGGAATGTGCCATGCCCTGAATATTGGCGGGCGATGCGCCGTGTGTCAAGACCGGAAGGTGGGACAGCCACTCTTTACCCCGAGCCCCTGCGAGGGGCTGGCTGTCCGCTGCGGGCTCAGAGGGGCTTACAGGGACAGCCAGGAATTGCTTTCCTTCCAAATAAATTGACCGAGAAAGCTTGTCACGGCGGGTGCATCAGGTTAAGCTTTGCAAGACCGCTGGATTGGAAAGGCCTCTCAAAATTGCGTGAGATCCTGCGCAAATTCGCAGCCATCGCGGCCCTCCTGGCGCTGCTTCTGCCGGGTGTCTCCGCCTTGGCGGAGACTCTTTCCGCCGCCGATTTGCCCGCCTGCTGTGACACGGCCTATTGTCCGGTACACCATCGCCAGGGACGCAACCTGCAAGGGGACAAGAGCAATTGCGATGCGATGGGTATCCCAGGGCAAAACGATTGCTCGATGCGGGCCTGTGACTCCGCGCCCAAACCAATGGTTGGAACCGCCGCATTTGTTCTCGTAACGCCCGTTGCCCTTCGCGAGCCGGCCGTAGCAGAGGCTGCCTCTGCGTTGGCACCCCTGTTCTTCCCTTACGTTGCAACGATTCCTCCGATTCCCCCTCCTCGCACCTTCCCGAGCTGACGAAACGATCGACATTGAAAAAGTGTGCTCCACCGGGCTACATGCCGGTCCGAGCGTGATCGTCCGCCTTTCGACTCGAGTGAGGATGAAAATGAAACTCAATAAGTCTTTGCTTTGCCCAGGAATTGTTTTGGCTTTTGCCATTTGCGCAATTGCATTTTCCCCGGCCCCCACGCACGCGGAAATTTTCGGCACCGTGCACGGCATCGTGCACGATCCACAGCACCGGCCCATTCAAGATGCCGAGGTGGACCTGAAAGCGCAGCGCTCGGATTGGGCGCAGCACCAGAAAACCAATGGCGACGGCGAATTCGAGTTCAGCGCCGTGCCCTTGGGCGAATATACCGTTACCGTGACGATTGCAAATTTTCAACCTGCCATGCAAAGCGTCGTCGTAACCTCCGGCTCGAGCCCCGTTTTGCACTTCCCAATGGAGCTGGCCGGCGTCTCTGAAAAAACAGTGGTAACCGGAGAACCGGTCAGCGCATCCGTGGAGTCCGTCACTCCCACAACCCTTCTGAGCCGCCAGACCATTCAAGATACGCCTGGCGCCGACCGCACGAATAGTTTGGCGATGATTACGGAGTATGTCCCCGGATCCTACGTAACCCACGATCAACTTCACATCCGCGGCGGGCACCAGGTGAGCTGGCTGGTGGACGGCGTGCCGGTTCCGAACACCAATATCGCCAGCAATGTAGGCCCACAGTTCGATCCCAAAGACATCGATTATATGGAAGTGCAGAGAGGCAGTTACGATGCCGACTACGGAGACCGAACTTATGGCGTCTTCAACGTCGTCCCGCGCACGGGATTTGAGCGGGACAAAGAGTGCGACCTCGTCACCAGCTTCGGAAATTTCTATCAAACCAATGACCAGATCAGTTGCGGCGGGCACACGGAGCGATTTGCTTACTACGGCAGCCTTAGCGGAAATCGCAGCAATCTTGGACTTCAGCCGCCAACCCCCGCGGTCCTTCATGACGCGGAAAACGGCATCGGCGGATTCGGTTCGCTGATTTACAACTTGGACCCGAAGGACCAGTTGCGCTTTGTCCTATCTTCGCGCAGAGACTACTATCAGATTCCAGTTTCCGCGGGCGTGATCACCGAGATTGACGGCGTTCCAGGCGCGATTTCCATCACTCCCTGTTCGCCTCCATCCAGCTGCGTGGATAGTAGTGGCACTCCCCAGGGGGGAATATACCAGTTTGATGGCCAGCGTGAAGCGGACACTTTCCTAAACTTCTCCTGGGTTCGAACCATCAGTCCCAATGCCCTGCTGACGGTCTCTCCCTTCTTTCATTACAATAGCGCGGACTATATCGGCAATCCGAACGACTTTCCCACCGACACGACTGACAACAGGACTTCAATTTATGGCGGGGCTCAGGTCACTTTCAGCGCGACTGTGGCGCGAAACAGCATCAGTGCCGGGTACTACGGCTTCTACCAGCATGACAACCAACTCTTTGCAATCACCTATACCGATGGCAGCGCTCCAAACCTTCTACCGGATCGGGAGATTATCGGTGGAAATCTGGAAGAATTCTGGTTTGAAGACAAATTTAAGGCTGCCTCGTGGCTGACCCTCAGCGGAGGAGTGAGGGAGTCGTTCTTCTCGGGAGGCATCAGCGAAAGCGCCACGAGTCCACGCGTCGGAATTTCAATTCAAGTTCCAAAACTCGACTGGGTGTTCCACGGTTTCTACGGGCATTTCTACCAGGCTCCGCCGTTGCTCACGTTCTCCGGGCCCGCGCTCGTGAACGCAGCGAGCGGACAAGGGTATAGCTTTGGGTCCTTACATGGCGAACGGGATGAAGAATATCAATTCGGTGTGAACATCCCTTACAAAGGGTGGGGCCTGGATGCCGACACATTCCGCACTCGTGCGAACAATTTCTTCGACCACAATAACCTGGGCGAATCCAATGTATTCATTCCGGTCACACTGACGGAAGCGCTGATCCGCGGCTGGGAATTGACTCTGCGTTCCCCCCGCCTTTGGAAAAGAGGTCAACTGCATCTCGCCTACTCCAATCAGATTGGTGAATCCAGGGGAAACATCACGGGCGGCCTCATCCCCGTGGACAACACGCCCAGCGCCGATTACGGCCAGTTGGATCACGACCAGAGGAATACGCTCAACGTCGGACTCCAAACCACGCTTCCCTGGCGAACATTCGCCTCCGGCAACGTTTACTACGGCTCGGGCTTCAGCAACGGAAATGGTCCGGCAGTGACCGGTGTTGCGCCTTGTTGCTCTGCCCTGGACTACTTGCCCGCGCATACCACGGTCGATCTTTCCGTTGGAAAAGATTTCGGTGAAAATTTCACCGTTTCCGCAAGCGCCCTGAACGTGGGAAACCGCCGTGTAATGCTGGACGACAGCCTGACCTTCGGCGGATTCCACTTCAACAACCCACGCGAAATTTTCGTCGAGTTGCGCTACCGCTTCCACTATTGAGGATGGAACTGAGTTTCGCGGGGCGAAAATCGCGGGCCGTCAAAGAGGATCCGAGTTCCGGACTCGGTTCGTGCAGCGGCCTCCATCGAGGTGAGGAGAATTACTATGGCGAAATCGATAAGGTCCACTTGGGTGCGATTCGGATTGCTGGCCTGTTCCTTTCTTGTTCTGAATAGTTGCGGGACTTCGCAGAAAACCTACGTCCTGACCGGGCGCATCATCAGCAAGGAGCCCACCACCCAGAAACTCATCATCCATAATGATGACATCCCCGGATTTATGCCGGCGATGACCATGCCCTATCTGGTGAAGGATCCGGATGGATTTCAGCGTGCCCAGCCTGCGGACGTGATTCGCGCAGAGGTAGTCGTGGAGCAATCAAACCAATTCTACCTGGACCATTTGGTCGTTACCGGTAAGAATGCGGCCAAGCCTTCTCCGGAAGGATCGGCGCAGCGCGCGCTCATGATCGGCGACGCGGCTCCGGATGTCCCGCTCGTGAATCAAGACGGCAAAAAGCTCCGCTTCAGCCAGTTCAAAGGTATGGCTGTCCTCCTCACGTTCATCTACACGCGCTGCCCTTTTCCCGACTATTGCCCATTGCTGAGCAGGCAATTCGCCACCATCCAAAAAGAACTGGCGAAAAACCCCGAGGACTATAAGAAGACGCACCTGATCAGTATCAGCCTGGATCCGAACTATGACAGGCCGCCCGTCCTGCGCGAGTATGGGCTCTCCTATGTGGCGCATGATCCACAGGGGTTCCAGCACTGGGATTTCGTTTCGACGACTCCGGAGGATCTGCAAAAGCTGGTCGGCAGTTTTGGTTTAGAGTACTCCGAAGAAGACAGCCAGATATCACACAGCATGAACACCATTTTGCTCGCACCGGACGGAACCGTGGCGAACATGTGGCCAGGCAACGAGTGGCAGCCAAGCGAGGTTGCCGAAGTGATGCGGCATACTGTCGGGGACAGAAACTGAAAGCATTTTAAAAATCCCAGGAATAATGGGAAAAAAGGGGAGCCGCGACGGGAATCGCGGCTCCTTCTCTCGTCCTGCTCTGAGATTACGGAATTAGCGCGCTGACCTCCGCGGAGAATGCACTCTCCACGTTGCTGGAATCGACCGAAGTGACGACGAAGAAATAGGTGTTCCCGGCCTGGACGTTGGAATCCGTGTACGACGTCGTCGCATCCGGCGTGCTGGTCATTTTTGTATAGGGCCCGCCGGACACCTGTGAAGAATAGGTGTTGTACCCAATCACGGTGGATGCGCTCGGCGACCACGTCAATGCCACCGAGTGACTCACGGCCGCGACTCCCGTTCCTGAAAGCGTGATGGAATCCGGCGAATTTGTGGCGTTGCTGGCGACGGAAATGTTTCCCGTCACGGCGCCCGCAGAGGCTGGCGTAAAGGTTGCCGTCAACGTCGCCGCTTGCCCCGGATTCAGCATAACTCCGGAAGCGCCGGTCGCATTGAAGCCCGCGCCGGACACGGTGACGGTGGAAATCGTGACGATGGAATTGCCTGCATTCGTGAGCGTGACGGTCTGCGTGCCGCTGTTCGGCATGGTCACACTGCCAAAGCTCAAGGAAGTCGCACTGGAATTGAGAAGAAGCGTTGAGGCGCTTACCGTAAGGATTGCCGCATTGCTCGTCGCGCTGCCCGCGCCGTTGCTTACCGCGACGGTGAATTTCGCATTATTGTCCGCGGTTGTTTCGGCCGGAGTCGTGTACGTGGGCGTTGTAGCGCCGCTAATCGCGTTACCGTTTTTACTCCATTGATACAAGAGCGGCGCCGTGCCGGTAGTCGCGACTGTGAACGAAGCTGTTTTTCCGGCGATCACTGTCTGGCTGGCAGGTTGCGTCGTGATGGCGGGAGCAACGGTAGTACTCGTCACGGTTAGCACGGCGGCGTTGCTGGTTGCGTTGCCCGCGGTGTTGCTCACCTCGGCGGTGAACTGCGCATTGTTGTCCGCAGTCGTTTCCGCAGGAGTGGTATACGTGGAGGAAGTCGCGCCGCCGATCGCCGTGCCGTTCTTTTTCCAGAGGTACGTCATAGGCGCTGTGCCGGTAGCGGCAACGTTAAATGTTGCCGTTTGTCCCGCGACGATCTTCGCGCTGGCCGGCTGCGATGAGATTGTGGGCGCGACCGATACGGTCGTCGAACTCGTCCCGGTGCCGCTCAGGGCAATCGAAATCGTCGAACCGTTAGATCGCTTGAATTCCAGGGAGCCGGAATAGGCTTGCGCAGCGGACGGTTTGAACGACACGGAGCCAGTCAGGCTCTGGCCGGGGTTTAGATTGACCGGCAGAGAAGGTCCGGAAAAGGAAAATTGCGTTGCTGAAGAAAAAATGCTGGAAATCGTAATACTGCGCCTGTTTCCATTCGTTATGGTTACAGTGTGCGAGCCGCTGGTCGAACCTACTGATTCGCTGCCAAAACCGACGGAGGAAGGCTTTACGCTTACATTCGCGTGCGCCGCTGTTCCAAAAGCGAGCAAGATCGTCACGGCCGCCGCAACGGCCTGAATTCTATTTCTGATTTCTCGGGCAATCCGCATTTTGTTCCCCTATAGGCCGCTCGTGCCGCGCCCCACGACTTGAGCGCAGAGTAGTTCACGGCAAATTGGCTGCTCGACTGGTCGTTGGGACTGATGAAGGACAGGCCCGCGACTCGCCCGTTGATACAGGTCGAGCCCGGCCCTCGAATGACGGCAAAAATTTCCCGAGCGTAGAAATGTTCCGCGAGAAATTCGAGAAGTTTGGTGCGCGGACTTCAGAATTCGCGTGAAATGATCCTGCCTGCGGGAATAGTTTGAACTTCATCAGCCAGAAAGACCGTTGCGCAGCCCGCGACGGCATGTTAGGGTAGCGAATAAAAGGCGAAGTGTAGAGGAGACTAGCGGTGGCTCAATCTCTAGCGGTGCGGCCCACGAAAGACTCGGTCACGCTCGCGCGCGTCCGGGAAATTGTCGAGCAATTCGCGGAGCGTGACCGCCTCGGCGAAATCATTACCGCCGTGCACCATATTCCGGCGCGGGATGCGAGGTTTGCGCCCATGCCGGAATGGGTGCGCCCCGAGCTGGCGCACACCTATGCGGAAAAAGGCGTCACGCAGTTGTATAGCCACCAGGCCATGGCCGCGGAAGCTGTCAGGGAGGGGCGCAACGTTGTGGTGGTTACGCCGACGGCGTCCGGGAAGACGTTGTGCTACAACTTGCCGGTCTTGAACGCGGTTTTTGAAAATCTGGACACGCGCGCGCTGTACCTCTTCCCCACCAAAGCGCTCGCGCAGGACCAGCTCGCCGAGTTGCACGATTTGTCCGCGCGTCTCGACAATCGCTTCGGCGTCTTCACCTACGACGGCGATACTCCGGCAGACGCGCGCAAGGCGATTCGCGAGCGCGGCCACATCGTGCTGTCCAACCCGGACATGCTGCACACCGGAATCCTGCCGCACCACACGCGCTGGCAGCGTCTGTTTGAGAATTTGCGCTACGTGGTGCTGGACGAATTGCACACCTATCGTGGCGTGTTCGGCAGCCATCTGGCCAACGTACTGCGGCGGCTGCGGCGCATCGCGCGCTTCTACGGCTCAAATCCACAATTCATCTGCTCCTCGGCGACGATCGCGAATCCAGGCGAACTCGCTTCGCGCCTGGCGGAAACCGATTTCGAGGTGATCGAAGAAAACGGCGCGCCGGCCGGAGAGAAATTTTTCGTCTTCTACAATCCGCCGGTCGTGAACCGTTTTCTGGGAATACGCCGCAGCTACATCAACGAGTCTTCGCGCGTAGCCCAGGAATTCCTGAAGCGAAATCTGCAGACCATCGTGTTCGCCAACTCGCGCCTGTATACGGAAGTGTTGCTCACCTATTTACAGAAGGCGAACCCGGTGCAGCCCGGACAATCGCCCGCGATTCGCGGCTATCGCGGAGGGTATCTCCCCGGCGAGCGCCGCGAAATCGAGCACGGTTTGCGGGAAGGCCGCATTCGCGGCGTAGTGTCAACCAATGCGCTGGAGCTGGGGATTGACGTTGGCTCGCTCGACGCGACGATTATGGCAGGCTACGCCGGGACGATTGCGTCCACGTGGCAGCGCGCCGGACGCGCCGGGCGGCGCAGCGGAAGCTCTTGCGCCGTGCTGGTCGCTTCCTCGGCCCCGCTGGACCAATTTATCGTGCAGCACCCCGATTATTTTTTCGGCCGCTCGCCCGAGCACGCCTTCGTCCAGCCGGACAATCTGGAAATCCTGATCAATCACCTGAAATGCGCCGCGTTTGAATTGCCAATCGCGGCGGGCGAAACATTTGGCGGCGTGGATGTCCCCGATCTTTGCGCTCGCCTCACCGAAGCGGGTTTCCTCCATCGCACCGACGCGCACTGGCACTGGACACAAGAAGCGTATCCGGCGGATGCCATTAGCCTGCGCTCGGTGACGTCGGACAATTTCGTGATCGTGAACATCACGGAAGGGGCCGAAGTGATCGGCGAAGTGGATTTCTCGAGCGCGCTCACCGCGGTTCATCCCAAGGCGATTTATCTTCACCAGGGACAGCAATTTCATGTCGAAGCGCTCAACTTCGAGGAGCGAAAAGCGTACGTGAAGCGCGTCGATGTGGACTACTACACCGACGCCATCCGCTATACGCAGGTTCGCGTGTTGGAATGCGCGGCCGGCGAGAGGATCGAGGCGGGCGGCGCCGACGCGCAGGCCGCGCGGTCACACGGCGACGTGCTGGTTCGGTCGCAGGTGATCGGCTTCAAGAAAATCAAATTCTTCACGAACGAAAACGTCGGCGACGGCAAGCTCGAATTGCCCGAAAACGAAATGCACACGACGGCATTCTGGCTGACCCTCGAACGGTCTCTTGTAGAATCGCTTCCCTTTTCCGTCAGCGACCGCCAGAGCGGCATGTTCGGCCTGCTCCACGCATTGGAATCCATCGCCACGCTGCTCCTGATGTGCGACGCGCGCGATCTCGGCACGGCCATCGGCGAGCGTCCGCCGTCGCCAGGTTCCGATATCGAGTGGGAAGACGCGGCAAGCCCGGAAGAGATAGCCGCCCTCGCAGAAAAAGAATTCTTCGAGCCCAACCTATATCTCTACGACGCCTACCCCGGCGGAATCGGATTTTCCGAGCCGCTGTACCGCGCGCACAATATCCTGCTCGCAAAAACTCGCGAGCTGATCGCCGCATGCCCCTGCGAAAACGGGTGCCCCTCCTGCGTCGGGCCCGTAGGCGAGCGAGGCGAGCGCGCCAAAGAAGCCGCCCTGGCGATCCTCACGCGTCTCGGCGCATGAATGAAAGCAAAAATGGAACCACGGAAGCACACGGATGGACACGGATAAAACAAGGAATATACAAGGCTACCGGATTATGAAAACAGAATTCATATATGTGTTTCATTCCCTCTCGATCTCATTGTTTTTTCATATCCGTGTTCATCCGTGTGCATCCGTGGTTTCAAACTCCGTGCAATTATTGTGAGCAGAGACGACAAATTCGCGCGCATCGCCGCGTTGCGCCCCGCGCGCAGGAAAGAAGCTCCGGCCCTGTGCGTTTCGGAGGCTGCCGCCGGAGGCGACCGCCTCGCGGAACTTCTTCGAGCCCAGATCAACCAGAATCATTACGGCGAACACTTATCCTTGCGGCAATGGTATGCCACCCCGGAAATGTGCTCGCCGGATGTGCGTTCGCTTTCCTTGCTGCTTCCCCAGTCCGCCGATGCAGACGCTTCCATGAAGGCCGCGATCGATCCTGAACAGTGGCTGTTCCTCGACACCGAAACGACCGGCCTCGCGGGCGGCACTGGCACGTATGCGTTCATGGTCGGCATCGCATGGTGGGACGCGGGAGGGTTGCAAGTCGAGCAGTTCTTCCTGCGCGATCTCGATGAGGAACATTCGCTGCTGCTGGAACTTTCCGAGCGCATGAAGGAACGGCCCGTCCTCGTGACATTCAACGGGAAAAGTTTTGACTGGCCGCTGCTCGAGACGCGTTATCGCATGACGCGAGCTGTCCCTGCATTCTCCCCCAAGCTGCATCTGGATCTGCTGCACCCGGCGCGCCAGCTCTGGCGGCTGCGGCTCGGTTCCGTGCGCCTCAAGGATCTCGAGCGGCATGTTCTGGGCCGCGATGGCCGCTCCCTCGATTGGTCCCGCCACGACGACATCGATTCCTCGCTGATTCCGCAAATGTATTTCGATTATCTCCGCGGAGGACCTGCCGAACCGCTCGTGGGAATCTTCCGCCACAACCAGATGGACTTGCGCGGTCTGGCCGCGCTCGCAGGGAAAATTCTCGCGTTGCTCGACAGCGGAAATGGATTCGCGAACGCATTGAAGGCCGAGACGCACGACGCGATCGATGTCCTGGGCCTCTCTCGCCTGATGCGCAAGCGCGGCCATTCCACGCGCGCGCGCGAACTCTACGAAACCGCGCTCAGTTTTGGACTGCCGCATTCCGTGGAGCGTCTGGCGCAGCGCGAACTCGCTCAGCTTGCGAAACGCGAACTGGATTACACTCGCGCGATTTCTCTCTGGGATGCACTGCGCCAGGCGCCCGCTCCGGGCAAGCGCATCGAATCGCCCCTGCTCGCGGAAGAGGCGCAGAAAGCTCTCGAATCCGCCATCGAGGCCGCCGAGCAACTCGCGATTTACTATGAACACCGCGTGAAGGAGCCATCGCGCGCGCTAGATTTGATACGCGCCGCGATCGGTGAATTGCAGGAAGCTCATCGCGCGAGAGGATTCACTCAGGCTTGTGTAGGAAAAATCGAAGCGCGTCTCACCCGCCGCCTCACGCGGTTAGAGCGTCGCTGCGCAGTGCACGAGTAGGACGGGCTTCAGCCTGTCGGTTTTGATTTTGCAGTCTTACCACAAATGCGACGGGCTGAAGCCTGTCCTACTGTCATCGGCAACGAGATTCGGGTAAACCGGAAACGCCGTCTCCTTGACATGCGGTTCGCTCAGGTTCACCGGCGCGACTGGTCCGGCCGGCCATCCCATTTCCATCGTCAGACGATCGAACATCGCGCGGCTGCCGCCTTCGAGAACGAAACAATCGGAGTCCATGCAACGAAGGAAGACGCCATCCTCCGGCGTGTCAAACGAAAAGAAATTCGGGCGGCGCATTAAATTGGTCCGCGTGTCGTACTTCATTTCTAGTAGTTCGCTATAGGCCCCGAAAAAGCGCGCCGCGGCTGCATCGCTCGACAGGCGGACTCGAAACAGAAGCGCCGTCCGCCTATTTTTTGAATTCTCGAAGATCGCATACCGATCGCCCGCCCATGTTGCGGCCAGCACGGTGGAGCGGTCTTTTGGCAGGAACTGCTTGAGAATTTCTTGCACCCCGAATTCCCCCATGTCATTTTCGTCCAGCTTTTTCCAGTCAGAGGAAAACACGCCTTTGGCCGCGGGCAGGTCGATCTTGGCGGGCACTACGCCTTGCAAGTACAAATCGGGATGCATGACTTGCTGCGTCGATACCGGCGGCTTATCGAACACTTTATAAAAATCGGGCCAGCCGTTCCCGGCCTTGAGCAGGCGCTGCGTGAACGAGATCCCCGCGAGGTACGGAAACAACAACTCGTCCTGCAGCACCTTTGGGGCTTTGGAGAGTTCGGGGCTGCTGTCCAAATCGCCCATCAGCAGGGCAGGATCGAAGTCGCCGAGGTCCCGGATGCTTCCCTTCCCGCCCAGCTCGTAATCAAGCATGGCGGCCATGGCCGAGCCTTCGATCACGGCGTCACGGGCAAGTTCCCCGTCGTCGTTGGGCTTCGCCGCGTTCGTCCATTTGTCGATATGAAAATGCTGGTCCTGCAAAGCGTGCGTCAGCTCGTGCGACATGACCGGGCGCTCGTCGGCTGGGGTCGTCCAGTCCGCGATGAAAAACTCCTGGCTGTCAGGATCGTAGAGTCCGGCAATCTGTTCGGTCAGCACTTTAACGAGTACCTGTTCGAGGGGATAGTCCTTGGGAATCAGGCCGAATTTCTCCATGGTTTTCTGGTCCGCGTAGCGTTTGTCGGCGTCCTTGTCTTCCTTCATTTTCTGCAAAAGGTAGGCGCGAATTTCTTCCCGGGAGCGAAGGCTCTTTTTCAGCGGAGAAAGAATCGGCAGGGAAATCAGTTTGCTCATTTCCGCCAGCACTTCATCGGCCGCCTGAAGGAATTCCTGGCTTTGCGCGGACGCGGGAGGCGCCAAAGAAGCAGGTGGAGCGATCTTTTGCGCCGCAGCTCCAAATGCCAGAATAAGTGCGGCGAGGATGCCTGCAAAGATTCGTTTCACGCGATCCGTCCCTTCGGTTGCGAGAACCAGATTAACATTTTGATGTGATTTTTAGACGAATGGATGTCGACGGAGGGAAAGACTTGATAACCCTTGCGGCTGCTGCTTAAAACAACGCTTATTTCGTCGCTGGGGTTGGCGGCGGCAGATCGGCCGTTTCGATGCGCTTCCATTCTCCGGCCTGAAAACGATACAGGTCGCGCGACATCTTGAGGCACTGTGATGGACGATCGTCATCCACCTGGGAACAGTACGCGAGGCGAAAACCCGCTTCATCCGCTTCATAACTCGATTGCTGCAGCAAATCCGAATTCCATAGCGCGACCAGGCGATGTCCATCAAACTTCCAGGCCGAAAACAGGCCCGTCGACAGATCGTCCGTCCGGCCGGAAATGGTGACAAATACAGGTTCGGAGTTCGAGACGGACACCAGTTCCAGGTCGCTATCGAAAAAATCCTTCTGCACAAAATGATCGATCTTCGCAGCCAACGCGTAGTGACCGGCGCTGCCCGCGTAGATTCGCACGGCTGCCGGCCCGCCGAGGCCGAAATTGATCACCATGGCGTAGGCCGCGGAAGTGCCGCCGAGTTTCACCAGGCGGTAATTCTCTCCCACCGGGGGCGTGCGGGAAGTTAGCTCGGCCAGGCCCCGATTCGCCCCGTCCAGGTTCGGCCCCGCCGGAATATTCAAATCGGAAACTGCGATGGAATCCAAAAAGGCGAGAGCTTTCTCCATCTGCTCTTCATTTTCGTCCCCGCCGCCCAGCCGGGCCGCGGAGAGCTCCCCGGATATTCGTTTGAATTCCGCGGTTGCATCGCCGGAGGCCTGCGCGCCCGCCCACGCCGCAAACCGAATGGCACTGAAAATGACAAGGCCGGCGAGAATTAAGGCCCTGGCGATCAGGGGCCGAGCCGCCGGACGAATCTTTCGATAATGTGAAAAAATAGAGTTCATTTGGGCCTCGACTCTAATACACTCTCTCGGTGGGGCGCAACAAGCGGGGGGCATCCAGGCACGATACGCTTCTTCACAAATTCACTTTTCTATCTTGATTGTACATGAACGCACGAGCGCGAAGCCTATTTCGAGATTTTTCGGCAACGGGGCCGATTGCTCGGGGTACTGATTTTAGCGGAGTGGAATTCTTTCTGTCTCGTTGCTCTTTGTCAAAATCGGAAACTGCATAGGCATTCTTTTCTCATGCACCAAATGGACTAACTGCCGCGAAGGCGGTTGTTCTGGAAACATAACAGAAAGGTAGCTTGCGCCATGGCGATTCGGAGTTTGAGCCACCCGGGAGAACTTCCCGCTCCTGACATGCAGCCGGGCACGAGGCTTCGCAGGTCCCGCGAACGTCTCGGCCTGACGTATCGAGATGTGGAGCGAGCAAGTTATGAATTGGCGTGCCAGCGCGGGCGTCCCGATTTTATCGTCCATCTGAGCCGGCTGGCGGATATCGAAAATCGAGATGTAACTCCCAGTCTCTACAAGCTTTATGCTCTGGCGGTGATCTATCACCTGGACCCGAAAGAGGTTTGTGAGTGGTATGAGGTTCCCTTCGAGGGGCACTTTTCCGACGCTACCCAACTCAGCGCTCCGAATACACATCTTGCCGCGGCGCCGGCCAAGTTGCGGGTTCCCATACGGTTTGATCCTGCCTTCGACCCGCGCCGCACGGAATTCTTAACGCGCATGGTCGAGCGGTGGGGAGATCTGGAAGGCACATTCTTCAACCAGCCCTCGAGATACCTCTACGGATATGTGGGAGCGGATGATAGGAGAATGCACCCTCTTCTTCGTCCGGGGAGCCTGGTGCTCGTCGATCCCAAACTCACGCAGATAAAAAACTCCGGATGGACGAACGAGTATGAGCGCCCGATTTACTTTCTGGAGCTGCACGGGCAGTTTCGATGCTGTTGGTGCCAGTGTGAGAGCGGAAAGGTAATCCTGACCCCTCACCCTTTATCTTCTTGTGCGCCTGAGGTTTACCGTTATCCCGAGGAAGCGGAAGTCGTCGGTCAAGTTGTGGGAGTCGCGATGCGGTTGGGTCCTAGTTAGGCTTTCTTGAAGAAAATATGGCCAGCAGGGCGCCCATATTCGAACAAAACAAGTCTTGAAGATAATCCGGCAAGCCCTCCGGGCACATGCTCTGGAAATAGCGATTCTCACGCCAGTTCTCTACCACATCCCAATACTTCTCGCCCGCCGAAGCCAGGCACGCGGATAAGTCACGCTCCTGGTCTCTCAACGGCGTTTCCAGAATCCTGGAAAATAGCTCTTCGTGGCACTGCGAAAGCGCAGCCTGGACGGCGCTCTCGGGATAGAGGCTCGTGAGGCCTTCGTGCTCGTACCGGCCCGAATCCGAGTCTTTCAGCGAACTGACGTAATAGAGCCGCCCAAAAACGCTGGAGATGGCCGCCAGAGTTTGAGAGGAGAAATCCTCAACGACGGCACGGCTTTGCTGGAAACGCTCCAACGACTCCATGGGACCACCCGTTCCGATTTCTGAACTCTTTTGTCTGAATCGACCTCAAAGCATAGCCGTCAGTGTATCAAAGTGGCGACTCTGGAGGGTCATTCACCATGAAAAAGATTATCAGCGCATCGTTTCTTGCAGCCTTTGCCTTGACCATGCTACTCCCTGTTACACGTCAAGTCAACGCTGCATCGGTTAATCATTCCGTTCTACGCCAGGGAGGAGTTCCCTTGCCGGGCGGGAATGGCGGCGGACACTTCATCTTACGCCAAGGCGGAGTCCCCTTGCCGGGTGGGAATGGCGGCGGACACTGAGCGTTCGAGGCCGGGCTGACCTGCGACACGAAGAAGTATTGGCCCATGTGTAACACATTCTTCGTGTTATAATTTCGCGGTTCGGTCCGGACTCATGAATCATCTGGAAAACTTTCTTTTTTGGTCCACCTTATCATTCGAAATTATCTTGTGTGGATTTGTCTTTACCAGCAAGGTGTGGCGGATTCTTCCGCTTTTTGCAGCCTACACGTACGTGATCCTGGCTGGCGCGATCGGTGTTTGGTTCACATACGAGTATTTCGGATTTAATTCACACACTTCGTATTATTCCTATTGGGGCTCCGTACTTTTGAACGCGGCTGCGCGCAGTCTTGCAATTGCGGAACTGTGCCGCTACGGACTCCGAGCCTATCGAGGCATCTGGGCGCTTGTTTGGCGCGTCCTCACGGCCTTGTCTGCCCTCCTCTTCGCTCGTGCGGCTATGGATGCTTGGGGACAACCGAATAAGGTTGCTATTTATGGGGCGACCCTCGATCGCGATCTTGCCCTTGCTTCGATTGTCATTCTTGCCGTTTTGTTTCTCATCCGGAAATACTATGGAATCGCCTTTGAGCCTCTGCAAAGGGCAATCGCTGTCGGTATTTGCTTTATTTCCGCAGTCGACGTAATCGGGAACACCATTCTTCGGAATCTCTACGCGAGCTATCTGTTCTCCTGGTTCTTAGCCAGCCAAAAGGACCTCTGGCCTGCATTGAGGCCCCAATTCTTGCGCGTAAATGATATGTGGAGCACGGTTCACCTTTTTTCTTTCATGTTTTCGATGGGTATTTGGTGTTTCGCGCTTCAAAAACCAGTGCCTGCGCCATCGGAGAGCCCCCTGCTACTGCCTGTCGAGGTCTATCGGGAAATGTCGCCGGCGATCAATTTGCGTCTGAGCGCATTTAATGACAGGCTGGCGGAGTTGCTAAAGCCATGAATGACTTCAGCATCGCTATTCTCCTTGCGATTGCCCTCTTCGGGATTCTCGTGTGGCTTCTGATCCCCAGACACAAATCACCAAAGACGGCCCCCGCGTCTTTGCATTCAGATGCGATCAATGCGCTCCCCACGGCGAGGCATTACGGGTATTTCCCCCAGGTCCGCCAGGCACTTTCTGCGGCAGACTCTCAATACCTTGCGGGGACCGCGCCTCCGCAGGTGGCAAAACAGGCGCTTCGCGAACGGCGCGCGGTTGCACGGCGCTTTCTCAAGGGACTACACGAAGATTTTTCAAACCTCGCGAAGCTGGGCCGGATGATTGCGGCGATGTCTCCGGAAGTCAGCCACGAGCAAGAAACAGAGCGGCTCATTTTGAGCCTGAAATTTCAAATTCTGTACGCCCTTGTGTGGCTGCGCCTTTCCACAGGGAATTTGCCGCTCCAGCAACTTGAACATCTGACGGGATTAGTGGGAAGACTCGCCACTCGCATGGATGAGGCCATGGCAAAGATTAGCGCACTGTCGGCGCGGCCGCTTCCCGGGGGACTCGGCGCTTAAGGAACAGACCTCGAGAATTCCCCGCTGACCCGCAAGCCCATTCCTACGATTCATTCCCTGCAAAATGCCCAGTTACGAATTTAGCACTTCATTTCTTAATTCGACACTTGGCCGTTGGGGGAGACACGCCCTGCCGTATAATAAACTTCTTTGAGGCTTTGGGTGGCCAAAACCAAATTATTGATCGTTGACGACGAAGAGGCGATTCGAGAGGTCGTTTCCACTCTCCTCGAAGCGCTGGGCTACGAGTGCTCTTCCGTCAGCAATGGGCGCCTGGCTAAGGAATTCCTGATCCAGCATCCGGTCGACCTGGTCCTGAGCGACATGGTGATGCCGGAAATGGACGGCCTCAGCCTGGTAGATTGGCTGCGCAAGGCCGAACCGGAGATTCCGGTCATCATGGTTACGGCCATGCACGATCTATCGACCGCGCTGGAAGCCATCCGGCGAGGGGCCTACGACTACATCCTGAAACCCTTTGAAAAAGACCAGCTCTATCTGAGCGTGCGGCGCGCTCTCGAGCACCGGCGCCTGGTCCTCGAAAATCGGAACTATCAGCGCAACCTCGAAAAGCTGGTCGAAGAGCGGACCGCGCAGCTCCAGGGCGCTCTCGAGCAGCTGGAGCGATCCTATGACGACACGCTGGAAGCCCTCGGCGGCGCGCTAGACTTGAAGGACGCCGAAACCGAAGGCCACTGCAAGCGCGTGACGGCCTTCACCATTGCAATTGCGAAAGCGATGGACGTGGAACCGGCGCTACTGCCGCAAATCGCCAGGGCCGCATTTCTCCACGACATCGGAAAAATGGCCATTCCCGACCATATCTTGCGCAAGCCCGGCCCGCTCACTCCGGAAGAACGCGACATCATGCGCACCCACTGCGAAATCGGGTACAACATGGTGAAGCGGATTCCCTTCCTGCGGGAGGCGGCGGAGATTGTCCTGTCGCACCAGGAATACTTTGACGGCACCGGTTATCCCCGCGGTCTGAGCGGAGAAGACATTCCCCTCGGCGCGAGAATATTCGCGGTCGCCGACGCTCTGGACGCCATGATATCCGACCGCGTGTATCGCAAAGCGTTGTCGATCCGGCATGCGCAAGAAGAAATTCAGCGATGCTCGGGCACACAATTCGATCCAAAAGTGGTCGAAGTGTTTCTCAAGATGCATTCCACTCTATGGACGGAGTTGCGGGAAAACATCGGCACGCCGTACCGCCTTTCCCAACTGAAAGCCGTTTAGGGTTTAGTGGCGCAGGCTTCCAGCCTGTGGGTTTTGGTCCTTGCAAGGACGAACCCCCACAGGCTGGAAGCCTGCGCCACCAAAACTGCAACAGCATTCCACTCAGTGCACAGTGAGATTCACCGCGGCGCCGCGATTCACGCTGCAAACGAGCCGCGCCGATGGGCATTCGCCTTCAGCGGCGCGCCGGACGACAACTGGGACAACAGCGACTTGTACAATCTGGGCAGTACCACCGCGGCGGATGTTGAAGGGGGATGAATCCCATCTTGCGTCTCAGGTCTTGCGCAATTTCCGTGGCGCTTGTAGTATCCTTCAGAAAAGGACAAACACAATGGCTCTGGTGCCGATCAAGACGGCTTCTACGACGGGATATTGCGACTGCATCCACGGCTGCTATGAACTGGCCAGCCTGCGCGACGAAGACACCGGCAAATCCTTTTGTCCTCGCTGCGCCAAGGAGCATCTCGAAATGAACGTGGGGATTGGCTTGCCGCAACCGGCGCCATCCAAGGTCTCCGCAAACTCGGGTTCGCTTGCGGCGACGCCTCAAATTCCTCCCTCGGCCGATCCTCCGGGCCGGCTCCGTTAGGAGTGCTCTGGCTTATGTAGCGCCCGCCTTCAGGCGGGCATCATGTAGCCAGATGCCCGCCTGACGGCGGGCGCTACAAAATCGTGCCGCTATCAAGTTCTCAAACAGACCGTAAGGCCCCGACATCGCAGCCCACACAAATGTCGCGATGTTCTCCGAATCAGGCAACATGACGCACTAGGAGAGCGTGCTTATTCGGGCGCGCCAGTGCCATAATAGATATGCTCAGTGGGCTAACCAATGCCTCAGACCACATACGACATCTTCATGGACGGCACCTGCTCGTTCTGCCGGTGGACGCAGACGAAGGTCGAGCCCTACGATTCCGGCTCGCGGCTGCGATTCATGGACTACAACGATCCCGCGGTGGCGGAGCAAGCGCCCTTTCCGCGCGTGGAGCTCGACAACGAAATGCACGTTCGAACGCCGGAGGGCGCGTGGCTCAAGGGATTCGAAGCGTGGCTGGCCTTGCTCCGGGTTTTGCCGAAGCTGGCTTGGTTAGGACGCTTCGCCAGCATGCCTCCTATGCGCTGGATGGGGCCCTCTGTGTACGCATTTATCGCGCGACACCGCTACAGCCTTCCCGGGGCGCCGGCGCGCTGTGAGAGCGATACGTGCGCGATTCCCGGGCATCCGTCCAAGTGACGCGTGATACCATATTCGCGCCGTGAAACCTCCAATTCCCTGCCGGGACCGTTCGAATTCGCGATGACCGCGCCGCCACGCCCCTCCCTGGAAATGATTCCGATGCTCGACCTGCGAGCGCAGTTCGAAACCATCGCGCCCGAAATTCGCGCCGCCGTCGAAGAGGTCCTGACCGCGCAGCAGTTTGTGCTCGGCCCGCAAGGGGAGGCGCTGGAGCAGGAAATCGCCGGGGCTTGCGGCGCGCGCTACGGCGTGGGACTCGCCTCCGGAACAGAGGCGCTCGAACTCGGGCTGCATGCTTGCGGCGTGAAGGCCGGAGACGAAGTGATCGTCCCAGCGTTTACATTCATCGCCACAGGAAGCGCGGTCAGCGCGCTTGGCGCCCGCCCGGTGTTTGCGGACGTTGAGCCCGCAACGTTCAATCTCGATCCCGACCAAATTGAAGCGCGGATTACGCCGCGCACTCGCGCGATTGTGGTTGTCCATCTGTTCGGCCTTTCGGCGGATATGGACCCGATTCTCACCGTCGCGGAGAAACACGGCATTCCGGTCATCGAAGATAACGCGCAATCCTTTGGCGCGACTTACCGCGGGCGGAAGACTGGCTCGATGGGTCGCCTCGGCTGCCTGAGTTTCTATCCCAGCAAGAATCTGGGCGCGTATGGCGACGCGGGCATGATCGTCACGAGCGATGAAAAGCTTGCGGCGCGCCTGCGCTCGCTGCGCAATCACGGGCAAACGGGCCAATACCTCAGCACCGAACGAGGCTGGAACAGCCGCCTGGACGAACTGCAAGCGGCGATCCTGCGCGTGAAGTTGCGCCATATGGCGGACTGGACCGCCGCCCGCCAAGCGCACGCCCGGTTATACAACTCCCTGTTGCAGGATTTGCCCGGGATTGTTCCGCCTCGCGTGCCGCCCGGAAGAGAACATGTCTACTACCTGTATACGATTCGCGTCGAGGGACGCGCCGGCGGCTACACCAGGTCGAACGACCGGGGGAATGAAGTGCGCAGCGATCTCGTACAGCAGCAGCTGAAGGCGCGCGGCGTCGCCAGCATGGTCTACTACCCGGTGCCCCTCCACTTGCAGCCGCTCTACGCCTCGCTCGGAGGAAAGCCCGGGGAGCTGCGCGTGAGCGAGCGCGCCGCGCGCGAAGTGCTTTCCATACCGCTTTACCCGGAAATGACTAGCGAACAGATCCAGCGCGTCGCAGAAGTCGTGCGCGAAGTTGAGCGTTCCTAACTCAGCGCGAGAAGGTGCGCAAGCGATGGTCGAGATGTCCAAAGGACGCGGCCCCCGAAAGTCCGTATCGCTGCTGGCCTATCCGCGCCGCCAACCCCACCCTCGTTACGCGCTGTTCCTTGCCGTCCTCTCTCTCGTGTCGTGGCCGGTCACTGTGAGCGCTCAGGAGACCGAGGCCGTGCACGGCTGCTCGTACCTTAACGTCGGCGCTGTCTCCCTGGACGGCGGCTGGGCATTGATGCGCGACGACGGAAAGATTCTTACGACAGAGGCATACTGCTCCGGCGGAGAGGCGTCTGATGGCCTGTTCCTCTTTTACAGGTGCGGCGAAAATGGGTGGGCGTACCTCACCGCCGACGGAACAGAAGTACTTCGGACGCAGCCCGGTCGGCTGTCAGCCGGTCCGTTTTCCGAGGGCTTGGCCGCGGTCGAAAAAGAAACCAACCGCTGGGGCTACATGGATCAAGCCGGCAACCTTGTAATTGCCGCCAGATTCGTGTTCGCGCGCCCCTTTAACGAAGGCCTGGCAGCTGTTTATTTAAATAAGCAGTGGCAATACATCGACCGAACCGGGCGCACAGTTTTGAGACCCAAAATGCTCGGAAAAAGAACCGAATTCGCCTTTGAATTCAAGGACGGCGCGGCACTTGTCGGATTCGCGCGGCACGAGGTTGTCACGCGGGGCCTGATTGACCATACCGGCAGGTGGATTGTCAAACCCGGCCCCCACTTGGGTGGAGAACTCGAGAACGGCATGGCACTATTTTGGTCCAAGGACGGCAAGATTGGATATGTAGACAGTTCAGGGCAGCTCGCGATCTCGCCGAAGTTCAGCGGCGCATCCCTTCTTCCGTTCCAGGAGGGTATCGCCGCCGCCTATATCGAAGTAAACGGCCGGCTAAAGGCCGGGTTCATCGACAAACTCGGGAACTGGGCGATTCCGCCGCGTTTTGACGGAGCGCTCCATTTCTGCGGTGGCCTCGCGCCCGTGAAATTCGGCGACTTGTGGGGATACATCAATCAGAGCGGAGCAACTGCAATTGGGCCGAGGTTCGATAAAGCGGAGAGCTTTGATGCGGGGACAGCCTCGGTAGTCGAGCGCGACTCGGAAGGAAAATTACGGTCCGAAATAATCGATCGAACAGGGCGGATACTTCATCGCTCAACCGGGGAAGGGCAAACCATTCAGCTGGACTGACGCGTGCCTGACTTAGACGGTAGCTGCGGTGGCGCGGCGGTAGAGCAGGAACATTACGCTGAGAAACAAGACCAGTGCAGGAGTGAGCAGCGCGAGAATTCCCCAGTCGAGGGAGCGCTGCCCGGACGCGCCCAATGCGGAAGCCGACGCGTAGCAGAGCGCGCAGCCCTGTGCAAAGGCGCCAGGCGCCGAAGCCAGAATCGCGAGTAGGGCTGCCAGGGCAAATTTCACGCGCATTCCAATTCCCTCCAAAAGCGTTCCTGCCGCCCGTCCATTCTACCTCAATGCGGCCTCATTTGTAGCAACCGGAAGGCATCCGGGAAGAAAAATATAAACATCATGCAGAGGCAAAAAATCGTCGCCGGAATCAGCAGCAACACCAGGCCCAATTTTTCATATTTCAAGTGCATGAAAAACGACATGATCAGTGCGGCCTTAACCACGGACAAAACGACCAGGATGCTCAACATGACCGAAGGCTGCAATTCCTCGTAGGCCAGAAAGACTTCCAGGAAGGTGATCAAGACCAGGCCGACCCAAACGCCTATGTTGGTCCCGACGCTGGCACCCGCGTGTGCTTCTTGCGCATGCGCTTGTGTGTTCATGGATCTCTTTTTCTCCCGAATCGCAGGCTTAGTACTTCACCGACATCAAGTAAATCATGGGAAACACGAACATCCAGACCAAATCCACAAAGTGCCAGTACAAGCCGTTCACTTCGACATCTTCGGCCGAGAACTTGCCGCGCCCGTAGCCGACCGCCACGATCCCCAGGTAAATGACGCCGATCATGACGTGCGTCATGTGCAGGCCGGTGATCCCGAAGAACACGGCGCCGAACAAAGGCGAGCCTTCCGGATTTCCGGTAATGGTGAAGTGCTCTTTAAAAATCATGTTCATCCACTCGGTCAAGTGCAGCCCGGTGAAGAGCAGTCCACCGATCATCGTGGCGACCAACCACATGACCGTCTTCTTGCGGTCATTGCGCTGCGCCGCCATTACAGCCATGACCATCGTCAGCGAACTGGCCAGCAGCACCACCGTCATGGTCGTCGAGAAGATGATGGCGGGGTTAATGGGAAACGGCCGAGGCCAATCAGGATTGGTGAGCCGCGAGTAGCTGTACGTAATGAGCAGCGCCGAAAACGTGAGCGTATCGGAGACGATGAACAGCCACATCCCCAATTTCTTGGAACCAATCGCAAAGGGAGATTTTCCGCCGGACCATGCAGATTCCAGCGCCGCGTCGGTTTTTACGTCATGCACGATTCACCGTCCCAGAGTTAGAAGTGCGAACAGGAAAATCCAAAGCCCATCCATAAAGTGCCAGTAAATCGACGTCAGCTCGGCCGCCGTGGCCTGCGAGATCCGCGAACGCTTCCACGGCCGGAATGTGACGTAAAACAAAGCCAGGATTCCGCCGGCCAAGTGCGCGCCGTGAGCGGCGGTCAAAAGATAAAAAAAGCTGCTGCTGGGATTCGTCGCCAGCAACATTCCCGCGGCGGCGAGTTGGCGCCAGGCAATGATCTGCCCGGCCAGGAAAAGCAATCCGAGGCCGGTGGTCACCCACCACCAGGACCGGAACGCTTCTCTCTCGCCGCCTTGCAGCTTCTTACGCGCCACCATGATGGTGACGCTACTTGCGAGCAGTATCGCTGTGTTGAACCACAGGACCGGGGGCAACGGCGTGCTCTGCCAGTCCATGCCAAGGCCTTTGCGAACGATGTAGGAGCTCGCCAGCGCCATGAAGAACATCACGATGGCCGCGAGGCCTAATTGGAGCCCCGTGAAATAGGCGCGGCGCGGTACGGGCCGCCGCGATCCGGAAGAATCTCCATCATCGTCGCCACCAGCAGGCGGAGTGGTTCCTCCGCCGTGACCGGCGTCAATGATCTCGAGATCGTCGACAATTGTTCCTGGCATGGTTCTGCCCTCTAAACGCTAGGCCTTGCGCACCAGATTCGGCGCGAGATGCTGCGGAATGAAATCATCCGCCGCGCCGGGCACGCTGAATTCATACGGACCGTGATACACGACCGGTTCAACGCCTCCAAAATTATCGTGTGGAGGCGGCGACGGGATCGACCACTCCAGTGTCGTCGCGTGCCATGGATTCTCTTCCTTGGCTTCCTTCCCCGCAATCAAGCTCCAGATGACGTTGTACAGGAAGAGGAGCTGCGCGGAGATCGTAATAATCGCAAAAACGGTGATAAACACATGGACCGGCTGCAGTTTCTGGAGGAACGTCACCGCGGTCGAGTCGAAGTAGCGCCGAGGGTGTCCGGCCAGGCCCAGGAAATGCATCGGCATGAAGATGCCATAGACGCCGACGAACGTGAGCCAGAAGTGAACTTTCCCGAGCCCTTCATTCAGGAACTTGCCAAACATCTTGGGAAACCAGAAATATGCGCCGGCGAACATCCCGAAAATCGCCGCGACACCCATGATCAAATGAAAGTGAGCGATGACGAAGTACGTATCGTGCAGGTAAAGATCCAGGGACGGTTGCGCCAGGAACAGGCCCGAAAGCCCGCCGCTCACGAACAGCGACACGAAGCCGAGGGCAAACAGCATCGCGCAGTTGAATTGGATTTTGCCGCCCCACAGCGTTCCCAGCCAATTGAATGTCTTAATGGCCGAGGGCACTCCGATCGTCATGGTGAGGATGGAAAATGCGAACGCCGAATAAGGGCTCATCCCGCTCACGAACATGTGGTGGCCCCACACGCAGAAGCCGAGGAAGCCGATGGCGCAGACGGCTCCGACCATCGCGCGGTAACCGAAAACCGGTTTACGCGAAAACGTGGAGAGCAGGTGGGACGTCACGCCCATCCCGGGAAGAATTGCAATGTAAACCTCCGGATGGCCGAAGAACCAGAACAGGTGCTGCCATAACAGCGGGGAGCCGCCTTTGTGCCAGGTGATCACTTGATCGGTGATCACCAGGCCGCCGGGAACGAAAAAGCTCGTGCCGGCAACGCGGTCGAGCAAGAGCAAGATGCACGCGGCCAGAAGGACGCCGAACGCCAGCAGTCCGAGGATGGCGGTCACAAGCCAGGTCCAGCACGTGAGAGGAAGCCGCCCTAAGGTCATGCCCTTCGCCCGAAGATCGATCAGCGTGGTAATGAAGTTCAACGCGCCCATCAGCGACGCGGCGCAGAAGATGGCCAGTCCGACAATCCACAGCGTCTCGCCCGCGCCTTGCCCGGGACCGGTAATTTCGCCCAGAGCGCTCAACGTCGGATACGAAGTCCAGCCGCCGATTGGGGCGCCGCCGGCCACGAAAAATGCGGCGACCATCACCATCAGGGACACGAACGTTGTCCAAAACGAGAGCATGTTCAGGACCGGGAACGCCATGTCGGCGGCGCCGATCTGAATGGGAAGGAAGTAGTTGCCGAATCCCGATTGCGGCGCCGTGGTCAGCACCATGAAGATCATGATGGTTCCGTGCATGGTTACCAACGCCAGATATTGCTCCGGCGTCATCAGGCCGCCCTTAAAGAAGAACCAATGCGCGTTCGGCCACGCCAGATGCAGGCGCATCAAGAGAGACAACGCCATGCCGAGGAATACGGAGAACAAGGCCAGGGTCAGGTACTGAATGCCGATGACCTTGTGATCGATGCTGAAAATGTACTTCCGAATGAAACCGGACGGAGGTTGATGTTGCCCGTGGCCGCCGCCGTTTTCGTGAGTCACCATGAGGCCTCTCCTAAGAATCGTTCATCTCGCCCCGCCAAACCAACGGGCGAACGCGTCAACTTTATTGGTTGGCCGCTTCCTGATCTCTCATCCACTTCTCGAAATCGGCCTCGGACATGACGCTGAGAATGCTGTGCATCCGGTAATGTCCCAGGCCGCAGAGCTGCGCGCAAACAATTTCATAATCGCCGGGATCGTTCGCGGTGAAGTGCATACGAATTTCCATGCCGGGCACGGCGTCCTGCTTCAGGCGCAGTTCGCGCACGAAGAAACTGTGGGTCACGTCCTGCGAGCGGATCACGAGCTCGACTTCTCGTCCCGCCGGAACGGCGATCACCGGGGAAACAATATCGTCCTTCGAGGCTGGATCGGTCGGATCGAGCCCCACCGGATTGCCGGTGGAAGCGCTGACCAGTTCCGGTTTCTCACGGCCAAATTTTCCGTCCGGGCCGGCATAGCGGAAGTTCCAGACAAATTGCTGCCCGGTGACCTCGATTTGAAGCGCGCCCGGCGCGGCGTCGGTGAAGTGCACTTGCGCCCAGGCGTTCCGGGCATACAGGCCCAGGCCGACGAATAACACGATGGTGGCCAGCGTCCAGACAATTTCCATCGTGTTGTTGCCTTCGAAGGAGGCGGCCTTCTGCCCTTGATCGCGAAATTTCCAGATCGCATAGGCCAGGCCAAGCTGCGCCGCCACAAATACGATTCCGGTAATGAGAAGGGTGCGCATGAATTGCGCGTCGATTTCTTTGCCGATGTCGTTGATGGGCGCGGGGAACCACCACACTTTCGCCCAGAAGATGTACACGGTGGCAAGCGTCATGAAAACGAGAAACACAACAAAGGCAAGGGCAACAGAAGTGGACCCGCGTTCCGTTCGTCTACTCAGCATTGATTCCGCTCCAGGGGTCTTGCGGGCCTTTGTGCCGCGGCCCAAAATCTCTATGAAAGACTTTCGTGCCTGACGAAAACAATTTCGATGGCCTGAACGGGACATCATATACATCCCGGGGGAAATTTCAACAATCTTTCTTGTTTGCATCAAAAAAATGGATAGTAAAGAGTGAAGCGTTAACTAGGATGGCATAAAATGCATCCAAACCAAGGGAGATCGAAACAGAATGGGGCGCATGGTGAAAATCGGCGTATTTCTGGGCATTGCCGTCGCGGCGCTGGCCGCGGGAGTGATTCCGGGCGAAGCCCAGCTTGCCAGTCCTACGGCCAAGGCCGCGTGCAAATTTGCGGACGGCAAGACGGTTTCGGTGAACTATTCCAGCCCACGCAGGCGCGGGCGCAAAATTTTCGGCGGCCTGGTTCCCTACGGCGAGGTTTGGCGCGCCGGGGCGGACGACGCGACGTCCTTTGTCCCCAATGTGGATGTGGGCGTGGGCGGCAGGAACGTGCCTGCGGGCAGATACACGCTCTTCACGCTGCCCGCGCCTGACAAGTGGACCTTGATCGTCAGCAGGAAAATCGGCGAGTGGGGCATACCGTATCCGGGCGAGAAATTCGATTTTGCGCGCATGGAGATGAAGGTTTCCAGGCTTTCCTCGCCGCTTGAAAACTTTACGATTTCCTTCGATCAGACGGGAACGGGCTGTACGATGAGGCTGGATTGGGAAACTACTCGCGCTTCCATTGATATTGCCGAGAAAAAATAGGCGCGACCCATTTTACTCAGAACTCTTAGTAGCACAGCCACTCTTGGCTGTGCGGTTTTTCCAGGACTTAGCAAAACCACACAGCCAGGAGTGGCTGTGCTACTGAAAAGCACGAACCAGCCTGTCTCGCTTGTCCGTGGCTTGGGCGGGAAAATTTAATCTGAGCTGCGGGCGGCCGTTGTCGCCGCGGGAGTCTGGCCGGCTTCTGCTTCCGGCTCTTCGACGATTTCGCTCTCCCACTCGACCGTAATTCCTCGCCGTACGCTCTCCGAGGCGGCGCAAAGTCCTTCGTGATGTTCGAGCGCACGCTCGACCGTGGCGCGCTTATCCTTCGGCACTTTCAAGCGGTAATGCAGCTTGATGCCCGTCAGGATCATTTTGCCGTCCACGTCTTCGATGCGGCCTTCGGCTTCGACTTGAAGCTTGTCGGGATTCGCGCTCACGCCGCGCGCCTCGAGGGCGCCGGCCACGGTCCCGGTCATGCAGCCGCCGACCGCCGCCACGATGTAATCGAGCGTGGAGGCCATGGGCTCGTCCGGAGAAAGCTTGAAGTATTGGGCGATGCCGCCGTGAATCCCCATGCGGAGCGCGCCGGGAAAACCTTCAATTTCGGCGCGCTTGATCTTGCTTTTTCCTGGTTCCTTGGAAATTTTTACTTTCGATGTTTGAATCAATTTTCCCATTGAGTTGCTCCTGTCTGAAGAATCGACCGCAATTTAGGAGAGCGCTTCCAGCAATTCCGCAACAGAAACGGGCCGCGCCGCCTTCAAATAAGCTGTAAACAAACTGCGCGGATCCGTGCCGTAGGAAATAGAATACTCCTTATCACGAAACAGTTTCCGGGAAAAGCGGAGGAAGTCCTGGTCAAATGCTTCGCGCGTGGCGGCGTTATTGGGAGCGACCAGGCGGTCGTTGACGAAGATTTCGATGTCCTGCCCGTTAAAGAGGAAATTTTTTTCCAGCCGAGGCTCCTCTTCCAAACGCTGGCACGCCTTCAGCGCAGCGCGCGCCGCCTGCGCCAGGCAATCCTGATTGCCGCCATCGAAGGCTGCCTTCCGGTTGTAGCGGACGCCCAGCCGGTTGCCGGTATTGTCCACGCTGTAGTTTCCCTCATGTCCGATCAGGACGATTCCCGGACCCGCGGGAACGTGGGTGTAATCGGCCACGTCGATCAACAGCTCATCGCCGTTTTGGTTTTCAATCCAACTGTGAAATACCGGGATGAGCGGCTCGAGGTTCGCACCCTCGGGATTCTGAACGAGGAGTTTCACATTGACGTGCTGCAGTTGCATGCGTTGGAGTCCTCTTTTAGGCGGGCTCCAAGTAGAGCCCGCACCCGGCGCTCAGGCGAGCGCGGGCGCCGAAATTCGATTGTAGCAACTGTGCGCAGCGTCAATAAAAAGTTGAGCCTCATCGATCAGGTAACGGGTCGAGTCTTGCGTGTAGGGTCCGTCCGATTTCTCATGGGCGGTAAACAGGTAGTGGGCGAATTTGCCGCCGGCAAAAGGATCGAAGAATTTTTGCGTATCGTAGAATCGCGCGCGAAATTCTTGAACGATTTGCCCGGGATCGTCCGCGATGCCTGAAGATTCGATCTTCACCAGGCCTTTCGCGGCGCGCAGCATCGACCGATAGGCTGTCTGCCCCGCCTGCTCGACTTGGCCCACCTCGAGCGCCACCTGGGCCTCGAACAATTCCCTTTCGGCGGCGGCCAGATCAAATTCGACGGATGACACTACTTCTCCGGCGCATTCACCCGTTCCGATATCCGCAAGAGTGTATTCCCGGGGATCGCCCCAATCCTGGAAAAACGACCGGTCCGAGGAATCGGCCGGCGGGCGCGCAAGATCTTCGAGCATTTTTTTCAACTCGACTTTGCCGGTTCGTCTGACGAAGTCCTTGAAGCTCTCGCCGTTCTGGCGATTGGCCGCGTAACGGTCCGTCAGGCGCGACACAACGGCAGGGATATTTTTGGACGGGATCGCGATGACCGGGAGACCGTAAGAGGCTCCGTTATGTTCCCACTCGCCGCCCAGGACGACTTGGAAGTGCGGGACAGCGTAGCCCGACATTTTGCGGCTGACGCCGTAAAAGCCGAGGTCGGCCACGTGATGCTGGCCGCAACTATTGAAGCAGCCGCTGATCTTGATGTGCAGTTTCCCGACGGAATCATCGAACTGGAAATTTTTCTCGCCGAGTCTCTTGCGCAATTCCGCCGCCAGCCCGCGCGAGGAAGAGATGCCCAACTTGCACGTGTCCGTCCCCGGGCATGAAGCAATGTCAACGATGCTGCCCGCGCCAGGATCGCCGAGCCCGGCTGCTTCGAGGGCCTTGTGCAATTCAACCAGATCGCTCTGGCTGACCCAGCGAAGGACGATATTCTGCTCGACCGTCGACCGAATCGTTTCCTTGGTAAAGCGGCGCGCAATATCCGCCAGAGACCGCAGCTGGTTAGAGGTGATATCCCCCAATGGGAGCGCGATGGTAACCACCGTGTAGCCATCCTGCTTCTGCGCCCGCGTGTTCGTTTTCACCCAGCGCTGGAAAGATTCCGAGCCCAGCAAGGGCGGCTTCCCGCCGGGCCGAAGGGGCGTCTCCTGGAATTTTTCGGCGTCCTCGACGAATTCCGTCCATCGCGGGTCGTGGGGCAGAATTTTTCGCTCTTCGAGCACCAATTCCTTGAATTTCTCAATCCCCAAATCCTGGACCAGGAACTTGATTCGCGCGCGGCTGCGATTCTTCTTTTCGCCCAGGCGCGCGAAAACACGGGAGATCGCTTGCGCAAGGGGCAACAATTCTTCCGGCGGAACAAACGAGCCGAAGAGTTTGGCCTGATAAGGGACGGCGCCGAGGCCTCCGCCGACGGACACTTCAAAGCCGCGCTTCTCTTTTCCGTTTTCGATCTGGGTGACGGCGACCATGCCCATGTCGTGCATGCTCGCGAGTCCGCAGGCATGCTGCGAGCACCCGCTGAAGGAATGCTTGAATTTCCTTCCGAAATTCTGGGTGTCCGGATGGCCCATCAGGAATTTGGACAAGGCTCGGGAGTAGGGCGTGACGTTGAATTTTTCATCCGGGCAGACGCCCGAGTAGGGGCAGGCCGTTACGTTGCGCACGGAATTTCCACAGGCCTCGCGCGTGGTGATGCTCGCGGCGCCCAGGCGGCGCATCACGCTGGGCGTATCCTCGATGTGGACGTAATGGAGCTGGACGTCCTGACGAGTGGTGATGTGGGCGATGCCGTCGGAATATTCCTCGGCGAGATCCGCCAATGTCTCGAGCTGCCCCGCGTTCAGTCCGCCCGCGGGAATTTTGATGCGCTGCATCCCCGGAGCATCCCACATCGTATTCGGACCCTTGGTCAGTTCTCCGGAGGGATAGTCAAGCCGCTGAACCGTTTTGCCGTTGTGCCTTTGTCCGTTGTCATAACGCTGGCCGTAGGTTCCTCTGCGAAGGCGCGTTTCGGCGAACAGCCGCTCGTCGATTTTGCCCTGCTTTCGCAAAGCGATTTCCGTTTCGAAGATGTCTATTTCGCGGGCCAAAGGCTCCGGAATTTTTCCGGCGAGCCGTTCGGCCCAGGAAGAGTTCGAGACCTTCATCTTAGCTTTGCCTCCATTGCAAGGCGACCACCCCATAAAACAAAAAACCCACCTTCGGGTTGGTCACCGAGGTGGGTTGCCTACGTTTCGATCTATCGAGTTCTTAGCTCGCGATCACCCCACACACCGGCGCCCTGTTGTAACAACAACAGATGCAGACGCCGATCTGGGTTCTCTCGCTCACTGGATACTCCCAACATGATACAGCAGAACATGAAAAAGTCAATTCATGAAAGGGACTTGGTGGAATGGGCGGCCAGAACCATGGAATCCATATGGGACCCGCCCAGGTAGCAAGCTTGTTGTGTCGAGCGCCGAAGAGACGAAGGATCCTTGATACAGAAGGACATATGGGAGATTTCGGGTTGCTGGAGTGCACACTCAGCTTGATCTAATCCCACGGGAGCCTGGCTTGATTCCTATATAATTTCGTTGTTGGGCTTGATTCCTTTCATTTTCTTATCGCCCCGCAATCGCCGATGATTTACCACAAGCATGAATCCGGTACAGAAGGCGGCCTTCAACTCGACACCCGCGAGCTGCCCGGAGAGTCCGCGAAGGCAGATGACATGGCGGTCGCCGGAGAGCTAAATTCCGGGCGAGGGGATCGCCCACTCGCCCCCAACGCCTGGGCGAATGTGAGGGGGGCGGCAGGCGACGCGTGTCACTGGTTCATCCCTGCGATAGTAGCCCTGTATGCCAAGTATGTGATTCTAATCCCTGGAAGAGGCCTCGAAATCGCTCAGCGCGCAATGACTCAGACGTTGGGTCTCGCTGGGTCTGAGATTGACCGATGGCATGCTTTCTCCTTTTTCCGCATGGACCTGCTGGTGGGGTGCATCCTGGTACCCGCAGCATACTTTCTTGTAGCGCTGCTCCTCCCGCGCAAATGGAGCTCGCGAATCTCCTGGTCGTTCAGCGCGATCCTGGCCTTGATGCTCTACATCCAGATCCAGGCCATGAAGACGACGGGGAGCTATATTTCGCTGCACACGTTGCGCGTTGCGGTGAGCTGGGGTCTGCACGATCCCTTGGCGAACGCGTCTTTTCTAAGCTGGGGGATCATTGCGATAGTTTGCGTTTTGGCGGCGTCGTCCCCCCTGATTACCGGAGCGCTCCAAAAAAAATTGCAAGGGAGGAATGCGTCCACTTTTTCTGATCGTGCCGCGCTCCTGTGGAAGAAATCCGGAGTTGCCATAGCGCTTTGCGCGGTCGCCGCTACGGCGCTTGCATGGGCGCCCGCCAGCCCCGCCATCGTGTTTCATCGCAGCGCGATGATCGTCGCTTTGCGCGCCTATCTTGACGCCGGCCCTGTCGAGGGAGGAAAAGCCCAGGAATTTGCGCGTGAAATGTCGGCGCTGACGATCCCCCAGCTCGAAGAGCGCTATCGGGAACTGGTGCATGCCCCGCTGCCGGCGCGCGACGCCAACTATTGGGCCAAAGCGCAGGGATATAACGTGATTTTCTTCATTCTGGAGACCACTCCCACGCGGTTTCTCTCCGCGACCGGCGACCTGGATTCATTCCCCAATCTGCGACAGCTTCGGGAGCAATCGTTTGTCCCAACGCAGCACTACACGACGTTTCCGGTGACTCACCGCGCCCTGTATTCGCTTTTTGGCTCTCTCTACCCCTCGCCGGGCGACCTCAGCTTGCCCGAAAAGCACGCCAAAGTCGCGCTGCCGGGGATGTTTCGTTCGCTGGCTGCAAAGGGCTATCAGACCGCCGCTTACATGCCGTTCCGCTGGAACGGCGAATATGACGACCAGATGTTTGAGATGTTAGGGGTCAATCGGCTGATCTATCCGGACGCGGCGATTTTCAGCAATGTGGTCGGAGAATCGAACGCGGGGAAGGGTTGGCGGGAGGCCCGCTTCGAGCGCGACCGCTCGGCGCTGGCGCTAATGGAAAAAGATTTGAATGATTGGCTTTCCCACGGCACGAATTTTGCCGCCGTGTTTCTTCCACAAGTCGGGCATGTGCCCCTGCCCCTGCCCGATGGAGATGCTCCACGCAGCGAAAGCCAGGTCCTCAGCCAGGAGAAAACAATTTTACAAACCGAGGACGCCTGGCTGGGAGACCTCGTTCAACTCCTCAAAAGCCATCACGAACTCGATCACACACTGATTATCGTCACCGGCGATCACGGCATCCGCGTGGCCAACGAAGACCCGGTCTTCACGCCCGGATTAATCGACGACTACTCGTTCCAGGTTCCGTTCCTGCTCTACGCGCCCGGAGTAGTGAAGCAGACAAAATGGATTCCCTGGGTGACCTCGCACATCGATGTGCCACCAACAGTCCTTGATTTACTGGGAATCGACGGAGAACGCGAACTCATGGAAGGCGCGCCCCTCTGGACCCCGGGCATTGCCGGACGTTCGACGTATTTCTTTGCATCACGGATGCTGGGCGCCGACGGATACCACAGGGACGCAAACTTTTTCATGTGGAACGAACTCTCCGGCTTCGCCTACTCGAACCCGAATCTTCATTTCAATCTTCTCGATCCGCTTCCTCAATATTCAGGGCGCGCTTCGAATATCGTGGAGTCGGTCAGTCAAATGTCCAGCCTTCAGCAAGCCCTGGAAGACAAGTTGGCCGCCTCTTATCCCCCACATTGACCCTCGCAAAGAGCGCATTGGCGGGTATCTTAAATTCCGGTTGTCGGAACTCGGATGTCAGCACACCCAGATGACTTCTGGAGATTTACTGTTGGCACTTGGGGCTCTAGCGCTCCTCTAAGCGATTGCCCTCTGTTCAAGCCCGTCCGCATAATATGATGTGGGAACTCTCGCATCCAGCATCCAACACAAGAAGCCATTCGACATACGGCTGTTGATCGGCCTGTTTTTCCTTTCCGGCGCGTCCAGTCTTATCGTCGAAACGGTCTTGAGCCGTTTGCTCACCTATACCTTCGGGAACACGACACAAGCGGTGAGCACCGTCCTGGCTGCTTTCTTGGGAGGCCTGGCCCTGGGGGCGTTTTGCTTTGGTTTTTGGGTTGACCGCTGGCAGCCTACTCCCTGGATTTACGCGGTGCTGGAAGCAGCGGTTGGACTCTATGCGGCATTCATTCCCAAAATGTTTGCAGTACTCACGGCTGCGTATGTGCATATAAACCACCAGTTTGTCCTGGGCCCAGCGTCGCTCACCGCATTGCGCTTTGCCCTGGCGTCCGTTGTGATCCTGCCCGCCAGTTTCCTCATGGGCGGCTCATTGCCGGCCATAAGCCGCTACGTAGCAAGTCGCGATGTGGAGTTCACTGTGAATGTGGACAGCCTCTACAGTTGGAATACGCTTGGCGCCGCATTCGGCACGCTGCTTTCGACCTACATACTCATTCCCGTACTGGGAATTATGGGTGCAATCTATTTGGCGTGTGGAACGAGTCTATTCATTTTCATTTGCGCCGCCGCGATTCCGAAGTTAAAAACCGATACGAAGGCCCTTGAATCCGCCTCCTCTGTCAATGCGTCACTTGGCAGGGACATACCGCCTTTGGCGCACTCGCGAAATTTCCTTTTGCTCGGCGCGTTTTTCACCGGAGCGGCTGCGCTGGGTTACGAGGTAGTCTGGACACATGTTCAGGCGTTCACGATTGGCAGTACCGTCTATGCATTTGGCGTGACGCTCTTTGTTGTTTTGTGCGGTCTCGGTTTCGGGGCGCAAGTCATCGCGAAAAAGTTTCGCACAGCAGGGAGTTGGACCGTCGGCCTGGTCGGTTCGCAATTTCTCCTCGGCTTGGTTGTGTTCCTAAGTCTACCTCTTTGGGACCACCTGACCAATGTATTCAGCCGTGGCGCCCGGGGATTTCTCGAATTTGACGCTTGGGGCCTGGTGTTCTTTGGATTTGTTAGCATCGCCTACGGGCGATGGAAAATGGGCCGCCGTTCGCACGTCGGTACCTCGCGCGGAAAGAACTCCTGGCAGATCGAGCTGCTTCTACTGGGCAGTGTCTTGGCTCTCGCTCTTACCATCTTCTTGAAATATGGCGACGATGCCATTCTTGAAGCGGGGATCAGGATTCAAGCCCCAACTCTGTTTATCGCCAGTGAATTGATGCGATTTCTCTGTGCTTTTTTCATGCTGATCGTTCCTGCCGTGCTGCTTGGCACCGGATTTCCTTTGCTCCTCAACCTCTATTCCGCCTCGGCTCGGGCCGAACAGGTAGGTGCGCGCGTCGGAGGACTGTACGCAGGGAACACCTTCGGCGCGATTTTGGGCTCTCTGCTGACAGGCTTTTTCCTCATCCCCCTTTTGGGATCACAGGGCACTCTTCGGACTCTGGCCACTTGCAGTATGGCCGCCGGCCTTTACTTTGTCTTTCTGTTGTTTCCGCCCCTGCTCCTGCGGAGGACGGCCTGGTGTGCGGCAGTTTGCGTTGTTGTAGCCATCGGTTGGCTCGGAATACGCAACTGGGACCCGCGGCTGCTCTGTAGTGGCTCCTACGTTTATTTTGGCGCTCCCGCCAAAGTGGAACGCGTGATCTATCAACGGGAAGATGTTGCCGGGGGAATGACCTCCGTCGTCCAAAATGGTTCGGAGCGCACGCTGCTATCCAATGCCAAATTTCAAGGCAACAATTCAGGCGAAGAGAGCTCGCAAATTCGATTCGCTCTTATTCCCATGCTTTTCATCCGCAGGCCCAACCGTGGTTTGGTAATCGGCCTGGGTACGGGCCAAACACTTCAGACGCTTTCCCTGTTTCCATTCAAGGAAATCGATGTCGCGGAGCTGGCGCCGCAGATCGCGGAGGCGGCGAAACTGTGGTTCACGGATGTAAATGGGGGTGTTCTCGATCACGATCCCCGCGTTCATCTTTCGATTGCGGATGGTCGAAACTTCTTATTGCTCTCTCGGGAGCCGTACGATGCGATTACGATCGAAGTTTCCTCCATCTGGATTGACGGCGAAGCGGATCTTTACAACAGGGAATTCTATGAATTGTGCCGGCAGCACCTTGGGCAACAAGGCGTGTTGCAGCAATGGGTGCAACTCCACCACATGCGGACAAAAGACCTCCTGGTCATCCTGAACACAGCAACGCGCGTGTTCCCTCATGTGGCACTGTTCGTGGGCCCGACACAGGGCGTTATCGTAGCTTCCAATCAACCGTTGGAAGCCGATTTTACTCAACTTCAGGGTTGGGACACCGAACCTCAAGTCCGCGACGCTCTGGGTCGCATTCACGTCCCGACCACCGAATCACTGCTGGGGGATTTGATGTTATACGGTGATTCGATGAAGAAGGCATTGTCGCACCTTTCGGAAACGTATCATTTGCGGCAGGATTCCGAATCAACCGATCTTCGCCCGTATTTAGAGTACGAAACTCCCAGGGGAAACGTGTACCCAGCTTCTACTCTTTTGAATAATCAAGAATTCTTGAAGGAGTTCCGGAACGCTACTCTGCCTCCAGAGTTGTTGATCCGGAACGTGCCATCGCAGGACGAGTGGAGCCTGCTTCAGGCATACGTTCTTGCCGAAAGGCATCAGACGCAGGAAGCGCTTGACCTATTTGCAACGGTGAACGGTCCTACTCGGTTTCATGCACAACAAGAAATCTCGCGTTTGAAACCGATTCTGGCGTCAGGCCTGCGGTAGCTTCCTTCGCCCCTTTGGCACGTTAAGAACAGTTAGTGCTTGTCAGGATGGTCGTGGCGCCAGTTCCAGTAATCTTTCTGTTCATCCTTGTTCAGTTTGTTGTAGTCGCGGTATGGTTCGTGACGTTCGTTCCAATAGCTCCGGTACACAAGATCCTCGTTGTGGTCCCAGGTGTGGTAGTCGCTGTGATATTCATCGTAGACTCGCACGCGACCGGCGCAACCTGAACTGGCAACGGCAATCAGGAAACTTGCGGCAAGGCATGTTGAACTTAGGATTCGCTTGATTCTGGACATTTTCGCAGCCCTCCGTGGATTCGCAGGAACTAGACCATTCGTCCGACGAGTTTCCCCTCTTAAGTTAAACACTGGACTTTGACCAAGGTTGCCATCCTGGCATCGCCTTCTCCCAAATTCGCAGAGTTGCAGGGCGGATTGTCTCTTGCCGCTGCGGGAACAGGCTGCCGAAGATGTGTCATTCTCCATAAAGCACTCCCATCCAGCAAGTTATAACGAGAACGGAAAAGTGAAAATCGGTGCTTTGCTGTACTCTCGCATGGTTATTTCTACCATTTGGGAAATCATGTTTGTTTTCATTGGCTTGCCGGGGTTATCTGGCGAGTGACCCTGCAGAGGCTTTCGGCATCCTAGTAGGTGACCAGCCCTGTGCCCGCGGCCTGACGCGATTTCTCAACGCCGCGAATTCAACTTCAAATTCTTTTTCCGGAGGCGATTTTCATGGCTCGAAGGCTCCTGATCCTGCTGGGACTGTTCTTCATTTTTTCAATTTCCGCGAGGGCGCAGAGCGTGGATTTGTTTGGTGGATATTCCTATGAACGATTTGGCGGCTCGCCGGGAAGGAACCTCAACGGGATGGAGATCACGGGGCAATATAGATTCAGGAGTTGGCTCGGCCTCGCGGCGGACTTGGATGCTCATTTCGGCTTGCCCTCGCAACCCGACGCCCGGACCCTGGACTTCATGGCCGGGCCGCAAATTTCCTTTCCGGCACGCATTTCCCCCTTCGTGCATGCCTTGGCGGGGATCGGACACGCCAGGATAAATGGAATTCCGGACACTTCTTTTGCGGGAGCGATCGGGGCCGGAATCGACATGCACATTGTGCCGTTCGTTTCCTGGAGAATCATCCAAGCCGATGACCTCGTCACGCACCACTTCGGCAGCGTGCAGCACAATGCGAGAATATCGACGGGACTCGTGTTCCGATTTTAATTTAGATGGGATTTGCGGGATGTGGAGCAATTGTTTATTTTCCCGGTCTGTCCCGGCTTTCGCGACCCGCTCGATTGCCTAGATGCCGGCGTACCAGGAGAAGCCGCGCTCGACGCCTCCGGCGCCGAATCCCTTGCCGATGTCTTTTAAGGTGTCGGTTAGCGTGATGAGGGAAAGATACTTCGTGCTCTTGCCGCCAAGTTGCCGCGGTACGCGGAGACGCAGCGGAGCGCCGTGAGGGATGGGAAGTTCCTGGCCGTTCATCCCGTAGGCCAGCAAAGTTTGCGGATGCCAGGCGTCGGCCATGTCGATGCTGTTCCATTTGCCTTGGATGGTCTTTTTGTCCGCAGCGTTAAAATTGGTATCGAACCCAAAGAACACAACGTACTTCGCCTGCGGGAGGACTCCTACCAGATTCAAAACGTAGGAAAGTGGGACGCCTGTCCATTCGGCTATGAAGGACCAACCCTCTTCGCAGGCCTGATGGAAGACATGGTTTTCAGAAGGAAACCGCCTCAGTTGCGCAAGAGAGAGAAACGTGGGGCGGGCGACCAAGCCGTCGATTTTGAGCCGCCAGTCCGCGAAACCACCCGCCAAGAGGCGATGGTAGGTTTCGTCCTCAGGAGGCGGGCCCTTTATGGGCGCGATCTTTGAGATGTCGCTGCGGTTATACTCACGGGCCAGCGAATGCCGGGAGGTCAGTAGCCGCTGTGTGGCATAAGTTATGGTTTCGCCGACCCCGTAGACGCCGCCGTCGTCGGGCGGGATCAGGCCGTAGCGATCCGCGATGCGTGCAGCAATACCCACGCCAGCGGCGCCCGCGGCCGCCACTAAACCCGTTGTGATCAGTTTTCGCCGCGAAAGCCGGTCACTCATGAGCGCACCTTCCCGAAAACACTGTGGCCCGTAATCATGGCCCGCACGCGGTCCGTGAAGCCCGCCAGCCAAACCATGGCGACGTGCAAGCAAAGAAAGAGTACCAGGGCCAGGGCGACGAAAAAGTGAATGGTGCGCGCCGATTGTTGTCCGCCGAACCCGCTCCGGAGAACCGGAACCACGGACGCGATGGCCGGAGACATGGCCAGACCGCTGAGAATGACCAGAGGAAACAGCACGAACACAACAGTGAGATAGGCCAGCCTTTGGAGCACGTTGTACGTCTGCGCCTCCTCCGCACTTGGCCGCTTCAATTGCAAATCGTGCCAAACCATGCGCCAGATGCGGTCCCAAGCCAGATCGCCCCTGGCCGGCAGCAAATTCTTGCTGAAATGGTGGCTGAGCAGGCCGAAGAGGGCATAGACCAGTCCAGTCAAGACTGAAACCCACGCCGAGAGAAAATGTAGATACCGGCCCCAGCCCGAATGGCCGATCATGAAAGGAATCGGAAGATCGATCAGCGCGGGAGCTCCCAAGCCTCCAGTATCACCCCAATAGAGGCGCGGATGGGCAATGAGAATTTGGATTCCGCTGTAAAGCAGACCCACAAAACTAAGCGCCATGATCCAATGGGTTATGCGAACGATCGCCGAGTGCCGCGGAGGATTTTGGCTTTCCGTGCTTTGGATGGTCAGGTCTGGGAAGTACGCTGTGCCCGCCATAACTCACCGCCGCGATGATAATTTCTGGAATTTCCGATCCGAGCTTCTCTGCGCAAAACGATATGCTCGGCGCATGGTCGTGTCAACCTGAATCACTGTGGCGGCGGATTCGGCGTGCGCGGCATGTTTGAAGCCTGCTGGAGAGAAGTCAGGTGCGGGAGGTTACGTAGCGGTCCGGATGGCGGCTCTTGAGGAGGTGCCGCAGGCGGTCGCAGGCTTGCTCGAGGGAATCGAAGAGTTCGTCGACTTCCTTGGTTTCGCGGGACATTTTTCCCGCGTCGATATCCGCGACGAGTTCATGGCATAGGTTTGTGGCGCGGCGAACGCGGTCCGCCACGAGCATCGAAACGATCTCGCTGTCATCCCGGCCCTTGAGTTGCAATTCGCGCAATTGTTGAACCGCCAGGGCGGTCGTGCGAAGGGTATCGACGGTGTCGCGGAATTCGTTCAGCAAACGGAAGTCGATGCCTTCGGCCTGGAGCGATTTTTCCAGCTTTTGGAGTTCGACGCTGGTCTTTTTGACTTGCAGATTCACGCCCCAGAAGCTGTCGCTCGGAGTAATCAACTCGACGATAATTCCGTGCGAAACCCCTTCCCTCGAATTCGGGGTCGCCAGGACGCGAGCTTCGGCCGATTCCGCGGAAAGAAAATTGGTGAGTGTAATCCGGCTGCCGACGGGCGGGTAGAGCGTCATTTCCAGGAAGCCGCCGTTGGCGTTGACCTGCTTCGCGATGGCCTGTATCAAAACGGGGACGCCCTCTGGAGTGCGCCAACTCGCTTCGACCGGCACCGCAACCAGAAAGCGGGAAGTCTTTCTTCGCTCCACTTTCGATCCGTCCGGGGTGGTTCCACGCCCGGACATGCCTGCTGATTTCCTTCTATCCATCGTGCCTTCTCTTCCCCCCGCTGGGCTCGGCCGGCTTCAAAGGCAATTCATGCACACAACCCAAGCTTAGTCACATGTCCTGAAAATTACTACTGTACGAAGGGACAGTAGTCCGCCTAAGAATTCCGGGAGTGACTGTCGCGCCGACCAAGCGCGAATCGCATCCAAAGATCTATTGACCGGGGGCAGCCACGTCCATGTTGGCACGCGCTGGAATGGGGCGATAGCCGCTGCGTGTGCGGATTCGGTACTTTTTATATTTCGGGTTGGTGAGTTTCACCGAAATGGTGCGCCACCCGCGGTTGGGATTCGGCTGCGGGTAGTAGCTCATAAAATACAGATGCGCGAGGTCTTCCCGAATGGAGCTGAAGGCATCGCGCTGGTCTTTCCAACTCTTGGCGAAGTACGCCTCGCCGCCCGTGCTGGCCGTCATGCGCTCAAAAACAGCCGCGGAAGCAGCGTCGAGCTTTGCTTCACGAGTGCTAATCATGTAAATGGGGACGCCTTCGGACTGCGCCAATTCATCGACGTCTTCCGGAGAAACCATGCTGGAATTGTCCGGGCCATTGGAAAAGACAACGACGACTTTCCGGCCGGAATATTGGGCGGCATCCTTCAGGGTCATGAGCAAGGCGTTGTAGAGGGCGGAATCATCGCCGTTCACGGTCTCGCGCACGCCCCGCAAGACCTGGGAGCGGTCCGTGGTGAGTGACGCGGCGCGGTAAAAGTCACGGCTATAGGAATAAAACGCCACTTGATACGGGTGGTCGAGGGTGCGCACAAATTCCGCGATGGAATCTTGTGCGAACACAAAGCCCCGGCCCCGGAACATGTAATTACTGGTGTCAAACAAGATGAAAACGTTGGAGCCGCTGACCGCCGAGGCGATTCCCTCTATTGTGCCTGTCTGTGTGCCGCCGCGGGGAGGATCGCTTCGCCGGTGCTCGATCGCCGGATCGCTTCCCGAATCTTTGGGCGTCGCCGGTTGCTGCTGCGCGGCCTCCTGCAGATTCAGAGGCCCTTCGTTTCCTTCCTCAAATGTGGCGAGCTTTTGCGGGATCTCGTCCTCGGTAATGTCAAAATCCGAGGGGCGCAGAGTGGTCACGTAGTTTCCCTTGGTGTCCGTGACGGCCACGTTCAATTGCACCATGGAAACAACGACGCGAATGACGCTGCCGCCACTATCCTGGCCGGCGTCCTGGGCCACCAGCCAAACCGCAAAGCTGGAAAGGAGAATTAGAATCCCCAAGCACGGAAACAGGTATCGTTTTGCCATGGTCCCCTCGTGATATCGCCCGGCGCATTTCTGCGAATCCGGTTTTCCACCCGAAATCCCCACCTGCAAATCCGAAATTCTTCAGAGTCCGGCCGACGGGCCACTCTTCGGCAACCCCGCGATCTTGCCCTGCTTGAATTCTTCTCCGGTTTCCCGCATGGCGCGCAGCACCGCGGACCAATCTTCGAGATGCGAGGCGAAGGTTTGCTCCACCATGCGGCGCGTCAATTGAGGAACCAGCACGTTGAGCATGACAGGCGAATATCCCATTTCATCCGCCAAGCGCCCCCAGTACAGATTGCCCGAGTCCCAGGACTCGGCCATCAGGCGGCTGGAGTAATAGAGAAACGTGGGGATAGGCTTCATGCTCATCAGCTCCCGCCCATAATTCTGCGCCAGGGCCGGATGAGGGACGCCAAAATCCGCCGAGATTCGGTCTAAACTGGTCTCGATTGGGTAGCGGGCCAGCAGATCGTCCAATTCCTTCCCTGCCGGGCCCCAGTGTTGCTTGTCGGAGGCAAATTTCCGGCGATATTCAGCCGCCACGTAAAAACTCTCCGCGGGGGCGATCAAGGCAAGGGCGTCGTCCTCATGCCCGTCGCGCAAGGCCGTCTCCACTTGCTCCAACCTTTGAGGAAGCAGGCAATCCGAGAGGATACTGACGACGGATTCTCGCAGCTTTTCATCTTTTGCGGCGCCCGTCACAAGCTCCTCGCCTCCACGCTGATACAGCGCCACAGCGTGCAACTCGTTTCGCGTCACAGTCCACCATCTGGGCAGAACCGCGCTGGTGATCAGGCCCGGAACCAAATCTTCCCAGATGAGGGACTGAACGTTTTGCGGCACGATAAAATCCTGCTCCACTCGCGCCAAGGCATAAGGCAGATCGGCCATGGAGCCGATCAGGTGAGCTCCGCCACTGGCTGTCCATCCGCGGCCAAAAATGCGCGGCGAGCGCCAAATCTGGTCGCTGGCCGTGGCAGCCTCACCCGAGTAATCGCCTCCGGAGAAATCATGGGATCGAACAAAGAGCGGATTGTTGTGAATCATTTGAGCGCCGGGCGGCTCGTAGTAGGCGTAGTTGAACCCTACCAAAGTGTCCCTCAAAAAGGGGGTGAGCAGGGCATGCGCTTGGGTCAATTCCGCGGGGCTGCCGGGAGACTTGATGATTTTTATCAGATCGGTCCGCATCTGCAAGGCGGTGTGACGGTTGCTGTAGAGCCCCGCGGCAAACTCGGTCCTCTCACTCTTTGTAAAGAGAGGCTTCGGCATCTCGAATTCCCGCAACTCTCCGGCGAGTGGGAGCAGCGAGTCGGCGGATTCCTTCCCCTTGGCCATTTGGTCGAGGCCATCGCCGAGGGAGATCAGGGTGTCCAGAGAAACCAGGCGCTGATCGTCAATCACTTGGCGCATCTTGCCGGCCATCTCGGATCGTAACTGCTGCCCCTCTTTGGTGTACTGTTCCGGACCGGCAAGCAAGGCGAAGATCTGGTCTTGCGGAAGGTAAGTCTTGCCGGTGGAAGCGCGCAAAAGTTCCGCGAGCGCCGTGCGCCCAGCCACATATACCTGATCGGAAGTATGCAGCGCGCCGAACGCGCTTAGGATTTTTTGCCAGGAATCGTTTAGACGGGCATCCGGGATCTGGCCTTGCCGGGCCAGGATTTGCCAGAGGCCGAGATTGGCTTGCAACATTCCCAGCGCATCCGTTCTTGCTAGACGATCGGGAATTTGGTTCAGGCTCTCGGCGACGGTAATAAATCGCGTGATGGATTCGTTGTTCAGCGCGTGGAATTCCGCAAATATCGGATACTGATCTCCGAAGAGCGGGAACTTATCGGCCAACAGGCGCGCCGTGGGCACATCGAGCTGCTCGCCGGGAGCGCGCTCGCGGTCAATCTCCGTCAGCACCAGGAAGTTATAGACTGGCCCCTCAGGCATCGCATAGCGCGAGACGCCAATCATTCCTTCCACCACCTGCTCCGGATTGTTCCAGCCCGCGGCCTTCACACTCCATTCATGGAGGAGCTTGGAATCCGTTTTGCGCCGCAGGACGTCCTTCCAAACATCGATATTGCCGGGAATGTGCGGTTGGCCGTTAGGATCGATTTGCAACCGCGCCTCGAGCAAGAACAGGCCCGGGTCTGGCCGGAAGGAATGTTTGGTCGGGATTGGCGTTATGTCGTGTCCGCGAAGCGCATCGTAAAAATGTTCCAGGCGGCGGGGCGCGGTGAAATAGGCTTGCTGCGTCTGGTTTACGCGAGAGAGCGTGTCGAAGTAGGCTGCCAGCCAGCCGCTATCCCTGGTCATAAGCCGCGATATGAATTCAGCGGGAGAGCGCGGATTGGCTCCCACCAGATCCTTCCATGCGTTTTCCGCCCCCGGTCCGCCCGGAACGAGAACTCTTCCCGACCGAACACTGATCTGACTGCCATAGAAATCCAGTACCGAAGCGCCCAAGATCAGCTTCTTCATGCCCAGAGATTGCCACAAGAACTGACCCGTTTCGGTATCCATGCGCGACATTGCCCAATACAGTCGGGCCAGGTCGGGATCACGCAGGATTGAGTCCACGACTCCGCGGTTGGCATTTTTCTTGTTCTGCACCCAATCCGATGACTTGTAGAGCACGGGAACTTTTGTGGAAGCGTAGGGAGTCTCGAACGGCTTGCCTTCCCGCAGCGCTTCCTCAAGGTCCGCCAATGGGAACCCGGAATCGATGGTAAGAAACGCCCTGTTCGCGTCGGCGGTCTCGAGCGCTTCATCCGGCCCGCAGGACTGCTGAAGCCGGTATCCAAGAATGACAAGAAGCTGCCTGGCTTCGTCGCAATTTGAAACGTGAATCACTTGCCCTTTCCCCGCCAGGGCTTCCAATTCGCGCGCCTGATCCATATACCAATTCACGAGGACCAGAAATTCGGTTGATTTGCCGCCTTGATAGCCGCTCATGACCACGTTGCGCGCCAGTAGAGGCAATAGCTCTTTGGTTGTGATTTTCTGGCTAATCGCGGCCATTCTCAAAAACGAGCGCATTGGACCGGGGATGGAAACTTCCTCCGCGGTCGAGGAATCATCAGAAGCTGATGATCGCGGCGCAGGGGAGGCTGCCCGGGTGGAACGTTGCGCCTGGGCTGGAGGAATGGCACCCCAGGAACGCCCCTGGAATCCGGCAAGCAGACAGAAACAACAACTAAGGAGAAAAACGAACAGGATGCGACGAGATCTCATGGCCCAAACCTCCACCGACCGTTGGAGACGCTGACATTTGAAACCTTGGGCGCCCTCGAGGACCGCAGTGAAACATTGCGCTTTACTCGGCCTCGTTCTGGCTCGTCTGGACTCGGCAATCTGCACTCACCGAAGCCTCTGGCCAAAATCTGAGTTATGGTTCTGTGTTGTGTCCCGGCGGGCCCCTCTTTCGTTCCGACCTAAGCGTTCTGTGGCTGCGAAGGATAGATCATCTTTCGGACCACAGTCAATCACCACGACTTCATGACAGGTATCGGCAAAAATCGCCGCAAGGTCAGTCCAAATCCATCCGAGCCTGTGCATTCTCGGAAAAATCGCGCGGCGCTTTCCATCGGCATTTCACTTGAATTTTCTCCGACTGATCAGGGACAAATCCAAGATTCGCGCTCATCAAAATAATGAAAGGCCGCCATGGCCTAACGAGTCAAAACCAGTTGAGCGCGAAAAATCCTGCCTTCTTGGGGCGGGGGGTACGGGAAATGTACAGGAGAAGACTTTATTAATCAACAGTCACAAAACCGGCGGGCAAGACTGGCGCGGAAGTGAAATGAAGCCAGACCAACCGAAGCTATCACGGGCGCACTGTCGAAATTCTTTCGTTATAGAGGCTTATCACTCGGCTGTGCTGATGGTTTGGAGCTGTGATTCAAGCGTGGCGCGATACTCGCGTTCCGAGGCCAGATCGGCCTGAAGCTTTTTGACCAGGGACTCGAGGCGCTTCACTTCCATGCGCAATTTCTGAAGTTCCTGCGAGTTGGCTGCGGGAGGGCGCATCGCCGCCGCAGGAGCGGGCGCTTGCGGCGTTGGCCGCGGGGCAGCGAACGTGGGCGCGGGTGGCGGAGCGGGCTTGGAGAAAGTTTCCGCTGCGCTTTCAAAAAACCGGGTGAGCGGGCTGGCTGTCGCCACTTCCGCCGGCGGAGGCGCCTGACCTGGTTCGGGGCGGTTCAATAGTTTTTTAACGCGAGCCACCAGGTCTTGCGGGTGGAACGGCTTGCGAATCAATTCGTCCGCCTTCACTTCGTGGGCGCGTTCGGCAACCTCTTTATTGACGACTCCCGACATCAAGAAAACTGGCGTCCCGCCCAACACCGGGTGCTGCTTGATGAATTCACAAAGCTGGTATCCATCCTTGTCCGGCATGATGACGTTGCTGATGACGGCATCGGGAACGGTCTCGTCGAATTGAGCCACGGCGGAAGCCATGTCGGAGCAAGTCACAACATTAAAATTCTCACGGCGAAAGGCGATCTTGACCACCTCGCGCATGGTGGCGCTGTCGTCGATAAAATACACGTTGGGTTTGGAACCCGGTTGGCGCAGCGTGACGTTGTTCATAGGACTTCCCTTTCCGCTGGATGCTGGTTGGCCTCGTCAAATTCTCGCAAGGCGTCGAGAAGCAAATCCATCGAGCGCCGGTGCACGGTCCGCTGATTCGCGGTCGTGCCGACGACGAGCTTGTAGACGCCGATCCCCGACTGCTGGCAATCCTTAACGATTTGAATGACGGCTTGCTCGCCGATCATCTTGCCGTATTCGGCATGTTGAATTTCTCCGGACTCGAAGAACAGGACGGCGTCGGTCGCGCCCGCGTTGACGTGCAGGGCGCCGGTCTTGCGCGTTTGGTCCAGCATCTGGATGATCCCCGCCAAATCCAAATGCTCGAGGCTGCCGCTGAGCGATGTGTCCGTCGTCGAGAGCATTTCCGTCGGCTGGAATCCGTGCCGGGAACTGTGCAGAAAAGAGCGAATGTGACTGGCAATGTCGGCAGGATTTCTCCGCCGGTCAATGTAATCGTCGCAGCCGGCGCGGTACGCCTCCAGCGGGCCTTTCTCCGCGCTGTTGCCGAGGGCCATCAGCGGAATTGCCGCCGTTTTGGTGTCGCTGCGCAGCACGGGAACAATCTCGAAAGCCCCCATTTCCCGGAGTTCGGTGGCGCAAAGAATGATGTCGGGCGTATTCCACTCGATCATCGTGAGCGCGTATGACGCCACAGGGTGATGAATCACCTGGAAGCCTTCTTTCATCAATGCGTCCGTCATCCGTTTGACAAAATAAACATTGCTGTCAATCAGCAGGACGCGCGGCGCTGTTCCAGCCTCGGTCACGGCAACGCCTCCGCCGCAAGGATGGTTTCCTCTTCATTCCTGACGCCGGCCGCAATCGCTTTTTCGAGATCCAGCACGTCAATCCGTTCTTGGTTCAGATCCAGGTATCCGGCCACAAAATCGTCTCGACTCTCCGGAGAAAGCATGATTCCGGCTACGAGTTCGCATTCCCCTTGAACCGGGATTGCGCACCGCTCGGAACTATTCGAGATGCGCCGCTCCACAACCAGGAAAAATCGCGCCGGAGGGGACGCTTCTCCCAGTAGTCCGGGCCCCAAGTCCAACACCGGAACGATTCGTCCTCGCCGCAAGGCAACGCCGGTAATCAACGGCGTTGTGTGCGGAAACGAAAACACGATCGGAGATGCAATCAGCTCGGCCACACAATCGCGAGGTAACGCAACGCGACGTTTTCCAACATGAAAAACGACGAACGAAGGTACGAGAGAGCTGTTTTCGGCGTTCATACCGGCTCTCTTTCGTGCCGCCCGGCTTCCGCGGTATGCAGCAAGCCGGGATTCTGCTCTTCGAGCCGCTGCAGTTCCACGGCAGTCAGAAATCCCAGAGGATTGGCAACAGGCAGAACTTTGCGGTCCAGAACGGTAAGGCCTCGATACCAAGTACGTTCTTCTCCGCGGAAGGATTGGGGCAGCGTCAGGAGCACTCGCATCTCCGCCATCTCTTCAATCTTGTCCACCAACACGGCAACGGGCGCGTTGCGCAAGATCAACACCGTGGTGGGACGCGATGCCGGCAGATGGAAATGCTCGCAGCCGCTGACCACGTAGTAATACCGCGAGTCGCGCTCCACGATGTGGCGAACTTTCCGCAATACGGGGCGGTCCAATTCCACGATCGTTCCGCCCAAACTGTCCGTGCTCCGAATTTCCTGGACCGACGCGGCGGAAATGACGAAGCTGTACTGGGCAATCGAAAACACGGCGATTTGTTCCCGCCGCCGATTGTCCCGCGGCACGAGACCCGAGCTGGCCGCCTGCGTCATCGGGATCCTATGGGCTGCATCAGCCGGCAAATGGATTCCAAATATTTCTCGATCGCAGGATACATTTCATCTATGCCCACGACTTGATTCACCGCGCCTGTTCGGATGGCCTCGGCCGGCATGCCGAAAATGACCGAAGTGGCTTCATCCTGCGCCAATACGTATCCCCGGGCCGCTTTGAGGGCCTGAACCCCTTTTGCGCCGTCGTTCCCCATTCCGGTCAGCACGGCTCCAACGACGTTCGCGCCACCGTAAGCCGCGGCCGATTCGAATGCGACGTTGGCGCAGGGGCGATAGCCGGAAATCCTCGGGCCATCATCCAGCTTGATCCGGCCGGTCATGGAGATTCGCAAGTGGTGCGATCCGGGACAGACATAAAATGTTCCCGTCTGGAGCGGCTCATTTTGTTCCGCTTCCTTCACGCGAATCGATGCGACCTCGGTGAGCTGCACGCTCAGTTGGGAGGTAAATGTCGCGGGCATGTGCTGCACAAGGACGACGGCCGCCGGAAAATCTTTCGGGAAGCGAGGCATCAAACGCATCAAAGTTGCCGGGCCACCGGTGGAAGCCGCGATCATGACTAGAGGAATCCGCGCTTCGGAATTGCCGGCTTCTTTAGTGAGCTGCGTCTGGGGTCTCGCAACCGCGCCGGCCGAGACGTTGTGCAGCGCGGCGGTGCGAACCACGCGGACCTTCGCGGCCATTTTGAGTTTGCCCAGGAGTTCGTCGCGCACGGTTTTCATGTCCAGATCGATGCCGCTGGAAGGTTTGGTTACAAAATCAATGGCGCCCAGTTCCAGGGCGCGCAGCGTGCTGGCGGCGCCCTGGCGCGATTCGGAGCTGACGATCAGGATGGGGCGCGGATTTTGGGTCATGATCTGCTGCGTCGCTTCCAGGCCATCCATCCGAGGCATATTGATATCCATGGTCAATACGTCCGGTTGGAGAGTCTGCGCCATGGTGACGGCTTCGCGGCCGTCCTTGGCTTGGCCGACCACTTCCAGTTTCGGATCGGTGCGAATGATTTCCTCGAGGACTTTCCGCATGAAGGCGGAATCGTCCACGATGAGCACTCGCGTTCTTTTTTCGACAGCGGCCATAGCTAGACCAGATCCAATGCCGGCGCGGCGGGACGTCTCTGCCGCGTGGCGGAATTCATCAACTCTTCAACCACCGTGAGGAGCTGTTCCTCCTGCACGGGCTTGGTCAGGAACGAAGCGGCGCCTTCTTTCATCGCGCGCTCGCGATGCTTGGCGCCCGCCCTCGAAGTGACCACCAAAACGGGGATGCGGCGCGTCACGGGATCCTGCCGCAGGTGCGACATCAATTCGTAGCCGTTCATGCGCGGCATTTCGATATCAGTGATCACGAGGTGACAGCCCACCTGCGCGACCAATTCCGCGGCCTCCAGCCCGTCTGAAGCGAGCTTCACGCAATATCCCGCCTTCTCAAGAATTCTGCCGACGAATTTGCGGACGCTGATCGAGTCGTCCGCAATGACCACGACTTTCTCTTCGGCGGGCTCGTCCACCGCGGCAGCGGGAATGCTGCCGGATGCGACCGCCAGGGCGCCTGGTCCGAAAATGCGAGCCGCGTTGGCGGAGGGAACGACAACATCCAATTCGGCGGCGGACGCGCCGGCCAGTCGGTTCACATCCACGAGCAAAATCAAACTGCCGTCGGTGGAAATCGTGGCTCCGGGGAATAGTTTGACGCGGCGCAGGTACTGGCCCAGATTCTTGATGACCACTTCGTCCTTGCCGAGAACTTCCTCGACGACCACGCCCACCTGGCGTCCCGCGGCGCGCACGATCACCATATTCATGTAGCCGTTGGTCGGCTCGATGGGAGGAAGAGCCAGCGCGGTGTCCAGCCGAACGACTTCCGTGACGACGCCTCGCACTTTCGTGAGCAGCTTTCCGCCAACGTCCTCAATTTCCTCCGGGCGCAGCCTGCGGATTTCTTCCACGACCGCGAGGGGCATGGCCAGAACCGTGGCGCCCGAACGCACAAACAGGGCTTGCGAAATGATCAGCGTGAGCGGAACTTTAACGCCGAAACACGTGCCATTGCCTGCTTCGCTGCGAATTTCGATTTCACCGTTTAAGGAGTGAACGTTGTTGCGGACTACGTCGAGTCCCACACCGCGCCCCGCGACTTCGGTCTTGGACTCCGCCGTGGTGAAACCGGGATGAAACAAGAAAGCCCGCAGCTCGTTTTCCGAAAGGTGTTCGGCTTCCGCAGCGGAAACCAAACCGGCGTCGACGCCTTTTTGCCGAATCCGCGCGTAGTCGAGCCCGCTGCCATCGTCCTGGACTTCGATGAACACGTGATTGCCGCGATGAAAGGCGCGAACCGTCACTTTGCCGCGCGCGGATTTCCCCGCTCGTTCGCGCGCCGGGGCGTCTTCGATCCCGTGCGCGATGGCGTTGCGAACTAGGTGAATCAAAGGATCGGTAATCTGCTGCACGATGTTGTTGTCGAGCCGGGTGTCTTCTCCGACGAGTTCCAGGTCCACCGACTTGCCGCAAACCTTGGCGGCGTCGCGCGCCGTGCGCGAGAGACGCGTGTACAGGTTGCCGATCGGCACCATGCGCGCTTCCGTGATCTCATCCTGCAAATGATGTCCCAGCTTGGTAAATTCATCGATGTCCCCACCCACCCGGCCCACGAATCCACCGAGTTGTGAGAGCACTTCCGAAATGTCGGCGGAAATTTCGGTCAAAGAGCGCGAGAGAATATTGAAGTCATCGTAGCGGTCCATCTCGAGATCGGAAAAATCCAGCCAACCGCCAGTGGAAGCGGGCTGCTGTTCGCCTTGCACGAAGCCAGCCGCTTTCCTTGGCTCGGTGGAACCGCCGTCGGAGTTGCCGTTGCCCAAGCGCGTAAATTCGTACTTCTCTTGAAATTCGGCGACTTTGTCGGACAAACGCTTTCTGGAAATCCCGAGGACTTCGACGAGCTTCTTCAGTTCCGCCATGCGCCCGATAAGGCGAGTTCGGTTGATGACCAGCTCGCCGACGCTGTTCATCATGTCGTCGAGGCGCGCAAGAGAAATGCGAACGGACTTTGCCTGGGGACCTCGATCCCCCATTTTTCCAGTTCCGCCCGGCGATGCATTCGCAGGCGCGGCGGGCACGGCTTCCGTATCCGTTTCCAAGGATTCGGGGCGAGCCGCATCCTCTCCGGTGGCGGCGTCCTCCAATAGATCTTCCGGAATCCACATCGCCATACGCGCCAGGAGAGGTCCAACGGTGGAGCGCATCTCGTCGTCGCTCGTCCATTGCCGGTGCAGGAATTTTCGCAGGGCATCGACCGTCTGCAGACATGCGTCCGTAATCTCCTCGTTGGAATGCAAAGCTCCATCGCGAAGAAGACCGATCAAATCTTCCAACCGGTGCGCGACCGCGCCCAAACGCCGGAGGCCTACCTGCGCCGCCGATCCTTTGATCGTGTGAACGGAACGGAAGAGCCGGTGAATCTCTTCGGGGTCCGAGTTGGATTCCAGGCCCAGCAAGCATTGGGTGGCGATTTGCAGATGCTCTTCCGCCTCGGGAATGAAAAAGTCCAAAACTTCCCTGGGAACATCGTCATCTTCCGGCAAATCGTCCGCCAGGTTGCCTTCCGACAGAGGCAGGGAATCCCGCGCCTCAGCCGGTTGGCTGGAGGACAGCTCCCCTTCAAACCCGGATGGGGAAGATGACACGACTCCGAATGCAAATGCGTAGCGGTGCCTGAACGCCGCAATGTCTTCGGCGGTTTCCTTGCCGTCCGAACTGATTTGCAGAAGGTCAAATTCGAGAACGGAGATCGCATCCGCCAGGAACTCAGTGAGCGGGCCGTACGTGTCGGGACTCAGCTGCGCTTTGCGGGCGTATTGAAAAATGTGAGCCAGCCTCCCGGCGATGTCAGCGAAGAGCGGATAACCCCAGCGGCTTGCGGATTCGGACAATTCATGCGCGGCGTCGTAAAGCCGGACGAGATCGTCGCTCGAGGACTGGGGTTCGACCGGCAGAGCGGCGTATTCCCGCAAATACTGAAGGCGCTCGGAAGCGTCCTGGAGAAATTGCTCGAGCGAATTGGAATCGTGGGGCGTCATGACCCGTTCCCCTGCGCCGCCGGCTTCAGTTCGGCCTTCGATGCGGACGGCCTGACGTAGTACTGGCAATCTCCGTGCACCGCCGTCTCGAACTTTACCGGCGCGGTCTTCATGGATTCCGAATGCCCGAGAAAGAAAAGACCGCCGGGTTCGAGAGTGTCATAAAATCGCTGGAGCAGTTCGTTCCTGCGCTCTTCGGAGAAATACATCAGGACATTCATGCAGAAAATGCAGTCCATGCGGCCGACGTAAACGGACCGCGCCAAATTCATCTGCACAAACGAAATCATTTTGCGGAGGCGCGGCTTCACTTCCCAGGAATCTCCTATTTTCTTGAAGTGCGTCTGCAATTGCAGCGGGGTGACGCTCGCGAGACTCCGTCCCGCGTAAACGCCGCGCTCCGCAAGCTGGAGCGCGTCGCGGCTGATGTCGGTCGCCAGGATTTCAATCTGCCACGCGTCGGGAAAGGGCAAAGTGTCCGCCACGGTGATGGCGATGGAGTAGGCTTCTTCGCCCGTCGAGCAGCCCGCGCTCCAAATTCTCAACACGCGCGGGTTGCGCCACATGTTGCGGGCCTGGACCTCGGGCAGAACCACGCGCTCGAGGGCCTGAAAAATATCCGGGTAACGAAAGAAGGAAGTTTCCTGCGTCAGAAGGCTTCCGAGGAAGCGGTCATATTCGACGTTGGAGTTGCGGATTCGTCGAAGGAGCGTGGCGGCGCTTTGTTCGCCGCTGGCGCGCAGATATTCGTTCACGCGCGGGGCGAAGAACCGCTCGCGCGAGGCGTCGAAAAATATGGCCGACCGCTCTTCAATCAGCGTGCGAAGCTCATCGAGCTCCGAAGCGGTCACGGCAGCCGGTAGCGTGGATGATTTGTCCATGCGCGTTCCAGGGATCCTCAGACCGGCCCCTCCGGGCCGGTTCCCGTTGGGTTACCGCCTCGCCTCGACGACGGCCGGCTCGCGCCGCGCCGTAGAGGTTGCGCCGTTGGACCGGAATTGCGACAGTGCGTCGACGAGTTGCTCGGAAAGCTTGACCAGCGTGCCTACCGTGCCGGCCGCTTGCCGGGCGCTCTGCGAAGTCTGCCGCGTGATCCCGGAGATGATTTGCATGGCGTTGGCGACGCCTTCCGTGCCGCGCACCTGTTGTTTGGAAGCGAGTGAAATTTCCTGGACGAGTTCCGCGGACTGGCGGACGACGCTCGAGATGGCTTCCAGCGCTTTTCCGGCTTGATCCGCGAGGCCCGCGCCGACTTCCACTTCCTTCGTGCCTTCCTCCATGACGACCACGGCTTCGTTCGTCTCGGCCTGAATGGCCTTGATGAGCGCCGCGATATCTTTCGTGGCGGTGCGGGAGTGCTCGGCCAGTTTGCGGACTTCGTCGGCGACGACGGCGAATCCGCGGCCGGCTTCTCCGGCGCGGGCGGCTTCGATGGCGGCGTTGAGAGCCAGCAAGTTGGTCTGCTCGGTGATGTCGTTGATGACGTTGATGATTTCGGAAATTTCCAGGGAGCGATCGCCGAGCGACTTGATCTTCCGGGCGGTGGCCTGCACGGAAGAACGGATGCGCTGCATTCCGTCGAGCGTGTCGCGCACAGCGCGGTTGCCCTGCTCGGCGGCGTCGAGAGCGCGGCGCGCGGCTTCGGCGCTGGCTTCGGCGTTGTTGGAGACTTGTTTCATGGAAACCGTCAGCTCTTCGACGGCCGAGGAAGTGTTGGTGATTTCCTGATCCTGCTGGCCGGTGCCGGTGTTCATTTCGTCCGTGGCGACCAGAATCCGGTTCGCATTGGTGGAAACTTCGACGGCCGCGTTGCGCACGCGGTCGAGAACCGTCGTGAAATTGTCCAGCATGAAATTAATGGAATCGGCCACGTTGCCGAGCGCGTCGTTGGTGACTTTCCCGCGCAGCGTCAGGTCGCCGCGCGCCACCTGATTGATGAGGTTCAGCAGGTCCGTGATGCTTTTCTGGAGAAGTTCCTGCGCCTCCTGGTTCCCGTAGGCCTTGGCAACGCGCGTGGCCGTCCGGTTCAGATTATCCGCGATCACGCTGAACTCATCCTCGACGGGCACTTCCGCCTTGGCGCGCGAATCGCCTGCCGCGAACCGCTCGGAAAAGGCAGACAGCGCACCAATCGGATTGAGCACGCGGCGCGGCAACGTCATCAAGAGCACAAGCGACGTGAAAACCGCGACGCCAGCGGCAATCAAAAATTCCATGCCGGCGCTGCCCGAGATTCCGCCCTGGAATACCGAGGCGCCCCCGGAATGCACGCCGGCTTCATAGGCCAGCCCGAGCACGCCGAATAATGCGACGCTCGTCCATATGACGAGCATCCAGATTGTCGAACTCAACCGGGTCTTCATGACTTCAAAACCTCCCTCATTTCGCTTTCGCAGCGCGCTACTCTTCTGCAATTCCTACGTGGCCCGAAAATCGCCCGAATTAAATGACGGGCACGGAAAAAACTTGAATCAACTGGCGCAGGTCCAGAACCAGGGCCAGACGCTCTTCGTGCCGCAGCATGGCGCGGCAGTGCGGCATGTCCGGCGGCGCGTGGTCCAGGAGCGATTCCGAATTCGCCGGGAACGTGCCGATCACTTCGTCCGCGGCGATCCCGACGTGCATGTCCTCGCTCTGGTCGTCGCCGGCCAGCACGGCGACGATGATGCTGCGCGGCAACAGGCCCGGCCTGCGGCCTTCGGTGACCGCGATATCCACGGCGGGAATAATCGTGCCGCGCAAATTGAAAACGCCCATCAGGAACGGCGGCCCGAGAGGCACGCGCGTTACCAGCGGCCAGTCCACCACCTCTTCCACTTCGAGGACGGGCAAGCAAAACCGCTCGCGCCCGGCTCGAAAGACGCAAAATTGCCGGGAAGGCGGCGCGTGCTGGCCCGATCCGGAAATCTCGGCCAGCTCATCGGACTGCATGTCCGAAGGAAGCGGATTCAGGTATGTTTCGTCCGGCATCAGGCAAACCGCCTTACTTCACGCAAGAGATCGACCGGCGCAAACGGCTTTACGACGTACCCGTTGGCGCCCTGTTGCTCGGCCCAGAAGCGGTCACTCGCCGTCGATTTTCCGCTGACGACGATGATCGGAATGCTCTTATACGCTTGCGAATTCTTGAGCGACCTGCAGACCTGGAAGCCATCGCGCTCCGGCATGACGACGTCCAGCAGGATGAGGCTGGGCCCTTCGGAATCGATCGTCTGCTCGATTTTGGAAGGGTCGCTGATGCCGACGGCGAGATACCCTTCCTTCTCCAGGACGGACGAAATCATCCGCACCATTCCTATGGAGTCATCGACAATCAGAATCTTCTTCACCGACTACGCCTCACTTCAAACTGCCCCAGCAAGAGAAAGCAAGTGCAGCGCCACTCGTCAAAATGAGTTTCTCAATCCGATAATGCGTTTAACCGGCTGATACCCGGACCTTTAGCGACGATCGGGCGCCGGTCACCTTTTGGACGATTCGGCCATGCTCATCTCCGGCGTCTCAAGGTGAGATTTTCCTTCGCTCAACTCCATCTCATTCTCAATGGAGGAGAGCCGCTGGACAATTTCGTTCAGCCGCAAGGCCATGGTGTGAATGGTTCGCACGTTTTCCCGGCAATGATCCGGCAACGGCTCTTCGGAAAGCAGAATCAGGTCGGCGTTGCCCAGAAGAGAAGTGAGCGCGTTGACCATTCGGGGGCGAGCTTCCAGCAAGGATTTCCCGAGAATTCCAAAGCGCCTTTGCGAAAGGTTTGTGATTTCCGATTCGCGCGCGCGTTTTTCCGCCGCCTTCCGGCGCAATATTTCGCCCGCCAGAGAAAACAGAATCTTGGTCCATCCGGGACATTCCGGAAGCAGCAGCCAGTCGCCGTGGGCGGCGCGAACCATATCCAAACTTTGCTGGTCGCCAACCGCGCAAACCACGGATTCAGGATGCACGGCCGGACCCACGGGGAGTGTTTTGGCCTCACGTAAGGGTCCCACCACAACGATTTCGTAGCCGGTGGAACTGGCCTGCCGGCTGACACCCGAGGAGACAGCGGTAATGGTTGGAGAATCCTTCTCCGCTCGCCAGCGGGCCGTCAAGGACCGCACGAATTCGGAATCATCGGAAACGACCAGGATTTGCCCGGGAGTCATCGTTTTTCTTGTTTGGGCTCATTTCCCTTTTGGAGTTGATCCGCTTCTTCCACCAGGGAGAGCAGGCGTTTGAGACTGATGCCCAGGTTGACGGCGCCATCCGTCTTTTGGGTTCGCTTGAGCTGGTCCACGCGTTCCTGAAATCGCGGAATTTCGCCGCGCGCGTGGGCCACGGCCTGGTGCAATACCTTGAAATCCATGAGGCGTTTTCTTCGCTCGATGGAGGTGGACAGCAGGGCGCGCGCCACGATAAGCCGCCGCAATTCCTCGGAATCCTGCCCGGAATCGCTGATGAAAGCCGCAACTTCCCAGGCGGAGAGCAAGATTCGCGTATTTTCCACCGTCACGGTGGTCATGGAGCGCCCTCGAACCGGCGGGGTGGCAATCAATTGTTCCCAGATCTTTTCTTCCAGATTCTCAACGTCCGCCACGCCGATGTTGGGAAGCGCCTGATCCGAGGACGAAGGCGCTTCTGCCGCGGCAGGGCTCGGTGGCGAGGGCGGGTCCGTAGGGCGCTGAGACTTTGCGGATGGCGGGGTAACCGCGGGAACTGCCAGCGGCGAAACGGGTTTCGCTCCCTCGACCGATTTGCTGGCGCGCATGGCCTCGGCGGCAGCCAGCACCTCGCGGGTAATTTTCTGTGTGGCAATCAAGGAGGCCGGCGTTTCGGGAGCCGCGGAAGGGTTGAGAGCTTCCTCCAGATCTTCGCGCAGGCACATCAGTTGTTCATACGGTTGATACGCGGAGTCCTGGCTGTAATCGGTCTGGAAGGGAGGCTTCCAGTGCTGATGAAACTGGCGCAGCTTGGAAATTTGTTCCTTGGAGGAAAGGCCTGCCCTCCGGCAATCGACGAACTTGAGGCCTTTCTTTTCGAGCTGAGTCAGAGACGCGCCGATAGCGCGCAGGTCGGCATGCAGCCACTGGATAAACGTCCGGCGAAGCAGGAAATTGAACCGGCAGATGGCCACAAGGGCGGAGGCGTCATAGAACTTTTCCCCGACCGCCACTTTCACCATCTTCCCCTGCTCCAGCAAGCCTTGTTCCATGAGGTCGCGCAGTCTACCGCACTGTTGCGCTGTTTCCAGGATGCGATCGAGCGGTTTGCAAACGTCGTCGAAGCCGGGTTCCATTTCCCCCAGGACGGGCTGAAGGATTTTCGCGACGTCGGAGAGTTCTATGCGCCCGGCAATCAGATCCTGCGGAGCGCAAAGAACGAAATATTGGACAATGAGCAAATCAATCTTATCCCGGTCAGAAGCAAGTTTTTCCGGCTTGCTTAGATGGCGCTGCAGAAAAAGGCGCAGGCCGTCTTCCCGCGCCACGGCTGGGGTGGCCAGGAAATGCCGAAGGTGCACGGCTTGTACTTCCTGGTCCACTTGATCCAGCCAGAGGAGATCGCGCTCCCGGGACTTTTTGTCCGCCCACGAGCCGGAATTAGCGCCCAAGGAATATGGCCCGCCGATGAGTTCGAGCTGGCGCGCCAACGCTTCATAGATCGGATACAGGCGGCTGAATTCCTCCCACGTTTGGGGCACGACGGAGGAAACTGCGTCCGGCTTACGAGTCTTGGTCCGGTCTGTAGTGAGCGAGTTCACTTTTATCCTTGAATGACCCAATGGCGGACCGCGGCTGCGAATCGGGCCGCGATGGCCTTGTGGCCCGCGCCGTCACGAATCGCCACAACGACCGCGTCTGTTCCCAGGGACCTGTCGGAATTCTCAAGATGAAGCTTATCCGCCAATTCCAGCGGAAGGCGCGATTCGAAGAAAACCATCATGGAAGTGCCGAACTCGATGATGGTGCTCTCTTCCAGGAGATGGCCCTTCCCTCGTTCCACGCTCACCAAAATCGAAATGCGCAGCGGAGTGGCGTTGGGAAATAGCTCTGCCAGGCTGCGCAATGCGGAATCACTGTGAGACGGGGCCGTGAGATTTGCAGTCTGGCGCATGATTCCGACTAGGACTTCGTGCCGGCGAGAAAATCCTGGTTACACTGTCTCGATCGCCGGAGCGCAAGCCTCCGCTTGAGGTAGTGCAAGAGAACGACCAAAGGCGGAGAGAATCCGCAGGTCGCTAAGGAGTGCGTTTTCTTGGAGTTCGCTTCAGAGAGACGAAGAGGTCTTACGGTGAATCTCAGATTGCGACCCTTTGTCTCACTCGGAAAGAGCGGCCGGGGTTTTCACCAATTTCTCTAGACTAAAATCTTCTCGCCTCGCTGAGTTGCGGAAATTTGGTAGCGTTTGAGTTTGCGGTAGAGGGTCGCGCGGCTGATTCCCAATAGCTGGCCGGCTTTTGTTTTGTCTCCGCCCACCTTTTCAAACACGCGCTGGATGGTCAATCGTTCGAGTTCATCGAGCGCGACCGTAGAAGTTGCGTCATCCACCTCGGGCGCCGCCGGTTCCGTCTTGCTCGTGCCGCTGCCGTGGAGCAACGCGGGGGACAGGTCGCTTTCGTCAATGGTTTTCCGGTCGCCGAGCGTCACCGCGCGGCAGAGGCAGTTCTCCAGCTCGCGGACGTTGCCCGGCCATTCATAGCGCATGAGCAGCTTCATGGCGGCGGCCGTGAACTTTATGTTTTCGCCCTCGGCCAGGCGATCCAGAAAATATTGCGCCAGCATAGGAATGTCCGACCGCCGCTCTCGCAGGGGCGGGAGAGTGATTGAGACCACATTCAGCCGGAAAAAAAGGTCCTTGCGAAATGTGCCCTCATTGATTGCCGATTCCAAATCGCGGTTCGTGGCGGCAACCACGCGCACCTGCACGTGGATGCTTTCATTGCTACCCACGGGCCGCACTTCTTTCTCCTGTAACACGCGCAGCAGCTTGGCCTGCAATTCCAGAGGCAGTTCGCCGATTTCATCCAGAAAAATCGTGCCGCCGTCGGCCGCCTGAAACAGACCGATCTTGGATTTCGCGGCTCCCGTAAAGGCTCCTTTCGCGTACCCGAAAAGATCGCTCTCCATCAGCGTCGGGACCAGGGCGCCGCAATCGACGGCCACGAAAGGCCGCTTCGCGAACGTCCCCCGATAATGGATGGCGCGCGCGACTAGTTCTTTTCCCGTTCCACTTTCGCCGCAGATCAGCACGGGAGTCCATGTGTCTTTCAGGCGGCTGATCATCCGCAAAATCTCGCGAATCTTGGCGGAGTCGCCGATGATCCCGTCCAGTTCCTGGTCCGTCTCGACGCGTTCCCGCAGGACCCGGTTCTCCTGCACCAGCCGGATTTTTTCCTCCATCCGGCGAAGCAGCATGCGGAGTTCCTCGACTCGAAACGGCTTCTGGATGTAGTCGTACGCGCCCAATTTCATGGCTTCGACGGCGGATTCGATGGAGCCGTGCCCCGTCATGATGACGACTTCGGTCGCAGGGAGGCGCGCCTTGATCTGGCGAAGCAGATCGGCGCCGGACAGGTTGGGCAGGCGCAGATCCGCGATGACGATGTCGGGCGGGACCGCGGGAGTTTGAGCCAGGGCGGCTTCGGCGCTCTCCGCTTCCGAACACAGATACTCGAGCGAGGTGCCGACGGTCATGCACAGGCGGCGAATACTTTGCTCGTCGTCGACGACGAGAAGCCGAATCCGCGAATCGTCCCTAGTCACCAATGTGCTCCTTGAACAAAAATGAGTCGCCTTTCAAATCTTGCCGCGAAACGAATTGAAACCAAATTCCTGCGTCCGCCGGCATGCCCTACGAGCTGATGGCCGCAGCCGGAAGACGGATCAGGAACGTGCACCCTTCCGCGTTGGCATTGTTGCGGCACAAAATTTCGCCGTCGTGCGCCTGGATGATTCCGTAGCAGATGCTGAGACCCAGGCCGGTTCCCTTCCCGACGGGCTTGGTCGTAAAGAACGGCTCAAAAATACGGTCCGGATTGGAAATTCCCGGCCCATTGTCGCGAATATGAATCTCCACATTTTCGGCGCAGGCGATGGTCTCGACTTCAATTCGGCCGTGCCGCCCGCTCTGCTCTATGGCGTCAAAAGCGTTATTGAGAATATTCAGAAAAACCTGCTCGAGCTGGTGCGGGTCGGCCACCACGACCGGAAGATTCTCGGCCAGGCGTTCCAGAATTTCGACGTTGTGGTTCGACAATCCGTAGGAACGCAGCTTGAGAGTTTGGCGAAGCACCGCGTTCATTTGTACGAGCTCGCGCTGCGGGGGCATTTCTCTCGCGAAGCGCAGCATATTCTGAACGATCAGGCGAGTGCGCTCCGCTTCCTGCAAAATGATGCCCAGATTTTCTCGCGCGAATTCCGGGAGTTCGGGGTTCTCCAGCAAAAGGTCGGTGAATCCGACGATGCCTGACAACGGATTGTTCACTTCATGCGCCACGCCGGACACCAGTTGGCCGAGCGCGGCCATCTTCTCGGCGTGCGCGAGCTTCGCCTGCAGGAAAGAGGCTTCGGTGACGTTGGTCATGACGACGACGGCGCTGCTCGCGTCTCCGCTCTTCTCCCGCATCGAACTGAGATGCACGACGAAGCGCGTCATGCTTCCTTCCCGGCGAAGGAAAGGAAGCTCCAGCCTCTGAACCGCGCCGGTATCCAGAACCGTTCGCAACGCTTCCTGAAAGATCGGCCGGTGAGAAGTATGAATCAGGCGCGCCAGTGGCAGGCCCTGAAGCGCTTCCACCGAATAGCCGATCTCTGCGGCGCGGTGATTCACGTAGCCGATGCGTCCAGAAGCATCGAGCACCAGAATAATATTCTGCGTGTGATTCAGAATGCTCCAGTTGAAATCCCGCTCGCGCCGAAGCGCCGCGCGCGAGTTTTTCTGATCCGTGATGTCCAGAATCAGCCCGCGATATTGCACGAGCGTTCCACTCGCATCGCGAACCGCGCTTACATGAAGGAGCGCTTCGAGCGGGCGGCCATTTTGACTCCGCAATTCGGTTTCGCGATTGCGCAGGATATCCGCATTTCGCAACTCCTCCATCAGGCGGCCGCGGCCCGCCGGCGGCAGCAGATCTTCAAACAAATTTTTCGTGAGTAGCTCTTCCCGGCTGGAACAGCCCAGCATTTGCACAAGCGCATGGTTCGCATCCACCATCCGCCCGTGCGGATCGCAAAAGAAAGCTCCCTCTTGAATGCTGTCGAAGAGGTCACGGTAGCGCCGTTCGGCTTCCAATTTTTCGCGAATATTGACGAGGACATGAATCGTGTGCGCGTCCGCCCCTTCGTCCGGGGACATTTTCGTCGTGGATACCAGGAAGCTGCCATCCGCCAGGAGTTCGACCGGTCCTTCGACGCCTCCCGGCTGATCCGAACAAAGAGGGCACAGCCCGGCGATTTCCTCCCGCTTGGCTCCAAGGACTTCGTGGATCGGGCGCCCGATCAGCCGGGACGGATGAACTCCCAGCCGCGCGGCGAGCGGACGGTTGATTCGAACGATTTTCCCTTCCGGGTTGTGAACAACGATCGAGTCCGGAATCGCATCAATGACCCGGACCCAGCGCTCCCGTGAACCATGCACTTGTTCAAACAGGCGCGCGTGTTCGAGCAAGCCGCCAAAACAGGCGCCGAGGAGCGTCAACCGTTCCAAAAGCTCTTCAGAAATCTCTGTTGCGTCTTGCCACGCCGCAAGGGCCGCGCCATGGAACTCGCCATGACTGAAAATCGGAACAGCAACTTCGGGGGATCCGCCACTGCCATTCCCCTGACGGACTTCCTGCGATGAGGTTTGGCAAGTGATCGCCTTGCGAATTTGTTGCGATTGCGCGAGCGATTCGGCAGAACTTGAGGAGAGAATTTCTCCCTGAGTTCCCCAAGTGGATAGCCCCGCGGACTCCAGGATGCGCCAGGCTCCGGGAGCGGAAGTGAGGCAGCAGCAGACACCCCGGGCGCCAAAGAATTCGCGCACCGTCTGGCAAAAAAGACGGAACAGCTCGTTCTGGCTCAAACCACAGGATTCAGAAGTAAGACGAGCCAGTAGCGTCTCAAATGATAAGCGAGTAATGCTTGGCAGTTCGTGAATCGATCTCGTGGCGCACACTGGGGTACGAATGCTCCGATAACTTCCTTATCTTTTAACGTTTATCAATTATGGGATTAACTTGAGACAGGTCAAGATTACTTCCGGGTTTTAAATTGAGACGGTTCCCTTGGCGGCAACAGGCATCGCAAAGTGAGACGCGCAATCACCCGCCAAGGCGGTGCGTGAGACATTCGAAGAGTAAGGTAGACGGTGCGCTCGAGCCTCGGGCATCCCATAAGTCCCTTAATTGCATTGCTTTGCGCGGTTTCAAGTCCTCTCTCCCCACAACCTTTCTGTGACCGGCCAACTGGTAAGGTTCGTGCATAAGAAGGGGTGCTGGAAAATTTACTGAGGTGAAATATGTCTCGCTCAAATCGAATTTGGTTGCTATTTGCGACAATCGCCCTCTCAGCCGCAGCCCTCACTCTTGTGCCGGCCAAATCCCTCGCGCAGGACGCGCCCACCGGCGACGTTAAGGATCACGGTGGCCGAAAAGTGAAGACGTTGGTCAAACCAGTCTATCCAGATGTCGCCCGCCAGATGCACATTACTGGCACGGTGCGGCTCGAAGCCACCGTGGCCCCAGATGGCAAGGTGCGCGATACGCGCGTGGTCGGGGGAAGCCCGATGCTGGCGCAAGAGGCTTCCAATGCCGTGAAAAAATGGAAGTACGAAGAGGCCCCGAAAGAGACGGTCGAAGTCGTTGAAGTCGTCTACCAGTAATCCGCCATGCCGGCGCGAAATACCTGGGGAACGATTGAAGGAATTGAGAGGCTATTGCACATGACCATCAGCAGGAAGCTCTACACCGGCTTTGGCTCGATTCTGGGGATTCTCGTCCTCCTGTTCGTGGTCAGCTTCACGGCGAGCCATATCGAACATTCCGCGAGAAATACCGCTGCCGAAGCGCTCCATAGCATTCAAAACATCGAAAAGGTTCGCTTCCAGGTAATGCAAGGCGGGCTGGACCTGCGCAACTACTTGCTCAGTGGCGATCCACGCATGGAATCGGCGAAAGCGAACGACTCCAAGGTTTTGGGGGCCACGCTGCGTGAGGCGCGCGAAAAGACAACGGACGAACAACTGCGCGATCTCTATTCTTCCATCGAATCGAATCAACAGAGCTGGGATGACGAATTTGCCACGCCCCTGATCGCCAAACGCCATCAGGTGGACGCCGGCCAGACCACGGTTTCGGATCTTCAGATTGTCTACCTGCAACGCTCCACGAACAACTGGGTGGAAAAAAGCGTAACGGCGATGGACGATGCCGAGCGCAGCATCCAGAAGGCGTTGGACAAATCGGAAGAATCGGCCAACACCTCCGCAACCATCAGCACGATAGTTCTGACGCTGGGCACGATCCTGGGCGCCCTCGTTGGGATCTTCGTTGCGTATCGCACGTCCTTGTCCATCACCCAGCCCCTTACGGAGCTGATTGAGGTCACTCGCGAGATCGCGGAAACCGGCGATCTGGACCAGAACATCGATGTGCACAGAGACGACGAGATCGGCACACTGGCAAACCATTATCGCAACATGATGCTTCATCTGAAAGAAATGGCCAGCGCTTCCTCCGCGATTGCCGAAGGACAATTAAATGTGACCGTCCGGCCGAGATCTTCGCGCGACACCATGGCCAACGCCTTTTTGCGGATGATCACGGGACTCCGCGATCTGGCCACAAAAATACGGGACAGCGCGACGGGCGTCGCGACCGGATCGAGCCAGATGGCGGGGGCGTCCAACGAATCCGCCAAGGTAAGCGTGGAAGCAGCCAGGGCCATCGATGAAGTCACCAGCACGATGCACGAAATGAGCATCAACGTGCAGAACGTGGTCAAGAGCACGCAGCTGCAATCGTCCAGCGTCGCCGAGACTTCCGCTTCCATCGACCAGATGGTTGCCTCCATCCAGAGAGTCGCCGACACGGCGCGAACTCTTCTTGAGATTTGCCAGCGCTCGCGCGAAGAAGTCCACCGCGGGATCGAGACGATGGACAAGGCCACCACCGGCCTCACCCGCACCAGCTCCGCCATCCGCTCTTCGGCGGAAATCATCGACGTCCTGGGCCGGCGCGCGGATGAAATCGGAAAAATTATCGAAGTCATTGACGACCTCGCCGAACAGACCAACCTGCTGGCGCTGAATGCCGCGATCGAAGCCGCCAGAGCGGGCGAACACGGACTCGGCTTCGCCGTGGTGGCCGAGGAAGTGCGAAAGCTGGCCGAAAAATCGACGCAGTCCACGAAGGAAATTTCCGACCTGATTCAAGGAATTCAAAAAGAGGCGCGCGAAGCCGTCGAGAACATGGAGAAGAGCACCACGATGGTCCAGCAGGGCCTGGAACTCGGCAGCGAGCTGAACGTGGCGCTGACCAAGATTTCCGACGTGGTTTCCGAAGTCTACAAATACGCGCAGCAAATCGGCGGCGCCACAAACGAACAGTCCGCGGGCTCGACTCAAATCGGCAAGGCTACCTCGCGGCTCACCGAAATCACGCAGGAGATCAATTCCACGATTGAAGAGCAAGCGTCGGGCGTGCAATCGGTGGTGCGCGCGATGGAAAAGATGCGCGAAGTGGTGCAGCAAGCCACCTCCAGTTCCTCACAGCTGGCCGCCATGGCGACGCACTCCTCCAAACTGTCCGGCAAGCTCATCGAGGTGGCGGACCTTTTCGTTCTCGAAGATCAAGGCTACTCGCGGCCCAAGGGAAAACCCGCCAAGCGACCTTCCCTCGAGGAAGATTCCAATTCGCCTGTTTTGGAAGCAGAACTGGCGCGGGTCTGAACCTTGAGCAGACCATTAGACAAGCAGTTGCAGGTGGTCGGGCTGCGGATCGGCCGCGAGACCCTGGGGCTGCCCATTTCCCTGGTCCGTGAGATTGTGCGCGTCCCTGAAATTACTCCGGTTCCGAACGCTCCCGATCACATTGAAGGCGTCATCAATCTGCGGGGCAAAATCATCGCGGTCGTTGACCTGAGCAAGCGTTTCGGCGAAGCCGCTATCGAACGGAACACGAAGAGCCGGATCGTCGTCGTGGAATTGGAAGAGCGGCTGGTGGGACTCCTGGTAAATTCCGCTTCCGAAGTGTTGAGGCTCGCCCCATCCGAAATCGAGGCCCCGCAAAACGTCTTTCCCAATGAAGACATGAACTATGTGACGGGGGTCGGCAAGCTTAAGGACCGGCTGATTATTCTTCTCGACCTGAACCGGATTTTGCAGCGCGTTGAATTGCAGCGATTGAACGAGGTCGCGGAACTCGCCGGTGCTTCGATGGGCGCTGGATCTTCCCGGCTCCGTTAACGAGAGATTGGTATTCCGAGCGCCGGAGAATCATGTCCACACCAAGCATACTCGAGCCCATTTCCCTGACCGATCCGGAATTGAAGCTCCTGCAAACACTGGTCTATCAGGAATGCGGCATGTTTTTTGACGAGCGCCGCATCCACTTTTTGCGCGACCGCGTGCAACGGCGGCTGAAAGTTTGCCAGGCGGATTCCTTCTATAGTTACTACCGGCTCCTGACCAGCCGGGAAGGCAAAACAGAACTCACCGCGTTGCTGGAAAACCTGACCGTCAACGAAACGAGTTTCTTTCGAGCCAAACCCCAGCTGGAACTTTTCCAGAAAACGATTCTCGAAGAGATCCTGAACAAGAAACAGGCCAATCGCGACTGGAGTTTGCGCGTGTGGAGCGCGGGCTGCTCGACCGGGCAAGAGCCCTACAGCCTCGCCATGCTGGTCTGCGATGCCCTGGCTTACTACTATCTGCGCAACCCGTCGGCCTTCGAGATGCCGTCGCCAAAGCCAATCGTTCCGCCGCCCTGGAAAGTGGAAGTTCTCGCCAGCGACATGAGTTATGCCGGCCTGCTGACCGCCCAGCAAGGAATATACAGCGATTCGCAATTGGAAACCGTGGATTACACCTCGCGCCTGCGCTATTTCGACAAGCTCGCGGACAAATATTCCGTCAAGCCGGCGCTGAAGAGCCTCATTCAATTCGACTTTCATAACCTGAAGACGGATTTCCTGCCGCGCCGCAACGACATTATTTTCTGCCGGAACGTGATGATCTATTTCGACGAGCCCGAGCAAAAGCGCCTGATCGAAAAGTTCTACCACTGCATGAATCCGGGTGGATATCTGTTCGTCGGGCACGCGGAGAGCCTGTTCGGCTTGAGCACCAAGTTCCGCATGATTCACATGAACAACGCCACCGCGTACCAGAGGATCGAGGGCAGCTAGTGAACTTTTTTTCCGATGAACGCGCGGCGGAACTTCGCGAACTCTTCTTTGAGAGCGCGCAGGACCAACTGCAGGAGCTGAACGAGGCCGGAATCCTTCTGGAAACCGACCCTGCGGACTCCGACGCGCTGGCTCGCGTCCGTCGGGCGATGCACACGCTGAAGGGCGACGCCGCCGCTTGCGGCTTCCGGCAGCTCAGCGAACTTGCGCACGATATCGAGGATTTGTTGACGCCGGCGCTGGTGACCGAGCGCGGCGAAGTGGTGGCCGAAATCGTCCTCTCCGCCGCGGACAGTTTTCATGCCATGCTGGGCGCACATCGCGGCAACCTGCAGCCTCCCGACATCACCGAACTTCGGGCGCACATTCGTTCGCTTGCCCAGAGTCCGAAATCCGTGTCCGGCTCTCAGCGATCGCATTCCCGGCATGAGTGGACCGGCAAGGATAAGCAGCAAATCCTGGAGGCTTTGCGCGACAATATGCCCGTCTATCACCTGGTGCTGGGAATCGACCCCGGCCTCCAGATGCCCGCGGCAGCGCTACAACTCGTCCGCGCGGCCCTCGAAAAATGCGGGACCGTCGTGGCGCAGTCCCCCACGGCCGGAGTCCCGCTGCAAACTCTTCCCGCGGTGCATGCCGCCCTTTCGAGTTCTCATCCGCCCGAGTGGATTCGCGCGCGGTGCCAGGTGCCGAGCATCGTGTCGGACATTTCCATTGAGCCATTGAAACTCACGGAGGATGAACCTCGCGACGCCCTCCAGGTTCTTCTGGAGGCCGAGACGGCCGCGGAATCGATGGCCTCGCTCAACTCCGAAAACGGCCACACCGAATCTCCTGCCGAGGGAACGCCGGGAGCTTCCGGCGCGCCGGGAGGGATGCTCGGTTCGACCGAAGCCTGGCTTCGCGTGGAGACGGGCCGCATTGATACCGTCATGAATCTGATCGGCGAATTGATCATCGGGAAATCGATGCTGCACCGGGCCATCAATGAGTTCGATCAGAGATTTCCCAAGGATGCATTGCGCAACCGCCTGGGCGACGTTCTGTCGTTTCAGTCGCGCGTCCTCGGCGAACTTCAAAAATCCGTCATGAAGATCCGAATGGTTCCGGTCGAGCAGCTCTTTCGGCGCCTGCCGCGCATCGTCCGGGACGTGGCCAAAGCGCGCAAAAAGGAAATCGCTATCGAAATGGCGGGGCAGAACACGGACCTGGATAAGAGCGTGCTCGACGCGCTCGCCGAGCCGATGGCTCACCTCATTCGCAATGCCGCCGATCACGGCATCGAGACGCCAGAGGATCGTCTGACGCAAGGAAAGTCTTCCCGCGGGACCATCCGCCTGGACGCCTACCATCAAGGAAATCAAGTGGTGATCGAAGTTTCCGACGACGGGCGCGGCATCAATTACGAGAAGCTGATGCGGAAGGCAGTGGAAGCCGGAATCGTGTCCTCCGAAGAAATCAAATCGATGTCCCACGATGAAATTCTCAAGCTGATCTTCCATCCCGGGCTGACCACCGCCGAGGAAATTACCGAAATCTCGGGGCGTGGTGTGGGCATGGATGTCGTAAAGACCGTCATGGACCGGCTGAAGGGGAGAGTCGCGGTGCAAAGCGAACCAGGGCGAGGCACGACCTTTCAACTGATCGCACCGCTGACCCTGGCGAGCATTCAGGCGCTGATGTTCCGCGTGGAAAAACAGCACTACGCCGTGCCGCTCGATTCCGTGATTGAAATTGCCCGGACGACCGACGGCGAGATTCACAAAATCGATGGCCACGAGGTGATCCGGCTGCGCGAGCAGGTGCTTAGCGTCGTGCGCCTGGACCAACTGATCGCCTGCGAATCGATTTCGCAAAAGACGCGGCACTTTGTGGTGACGATCGGCGCAGGCAGCCACCGTTTCGGATTGATTGTGGATAGCCTGGTTGGAGAGGAAGAACTGGTCATCAAGGCGTTCGAGGACCGTCTGGTCGCCACCGAACTCGTGAGTGGCGCATCCATTCTGGGAGACGGAACCGTGGTTCTGATCTTGAACGTCCCTGCCGTCGTCTCGCACTTGACCCAGAAGCATCTCCTCGAGGTGGCCGTATGAGGAGGAGCCCCGTTCGCGTGCTGGTAGTGGACGATTCCGCTTTGATGCGGAAATTGATTCCACAATTGTTGCAGGGAGATCCGGCCATCGAAGTGGTTGGGACCGCGATGGACGGCCTGCTCGGCCTCAAGAAAATCGAAGAGTTGCGCCCCGACGTGGTGACACTCGATCTGGAAATGCCGAGGATGGACGGCCTCGATATGCTGCGCGAAATCGTCCGGCAATATTCCATTCCCGTCATCGTGGTGAGCAGCCACACTTCCAAAGGCGCCTATTCCGCGTTGAATGCGCTGAGCCAGGGCGCTTTTGATTTTATCGCCAAGCCTACCGACTCTCCCAAGGGCGGGCTGGAGCAAATTGCCAAGGAGCTCGCGGTAAAAATAAAAGTGGCGGCGATCTCGGGTCCGCCCAAGCTGACTTTCCATCTGGCAGCCAATACGCCGCATGCGCCGAAAGTGCAACCGACCGAGAACCGGCCCACACGCACGATCGCTATCGGTATTTCAACCGGCGGGCCGAACGCCCTGCATTACCTTTGCTCGCAGCTTCCGGCGGATTTCGCCGGATGCCTGGTCATCGTCCAACACATGCCCGAAGGATTTACCGGGATGTTCGCGCGGCGGTTGAACGAGTGCTCCTCGATTCACATTTCGGAAGCTCTGTCAGGAGATATTCTTCGGCCCGGACGGGCGTTTGTATGCCCCGGTAATCGCCATTTGAAAATTCGGCGCACCCCGCAGGGAGACATGATCGCGCTTGTGGATCAGGCGCCGGTGAACGGACATCGTCCATCTGTGGACGTGCTGTTTCGGTCCGTCGCAAAAGAACTCGGCAAAGAAAGCGTCGCGGTCCTCATGACGGGGATGGGCGACGATGGCGCCGACGCCATGCGGGATGTGCAAGCGGCGGGCGGCTTGACCATCGCGCAGAGCACGGACTCCTGCGTCGTGGACAGCATGCCGCGGGCGGCCATCGAAGCCGGCTACGCGGCGCGCATCGTGTCGCTCGAGAGCCTTCCCAGTGTTTTACAGGTCTTGTGCCAGGACGACGGTTCCAACCCGCGTGCTTCCGCAACGGAGCTTGAAACGATTCGCGGGGATCGCCGATGAGACAGATTTTGAGAGGAGAAAGTCATCATGGAGTTTAAACCTCTAACCACGGGAGACCAGCCGAAGATCCGCTTTCTGGTGGTCGACGATTCCGTCTTCGCCCGCAAAAACATTTGCAAAATGGTGGAAGCCTTTGGCGGAGAAATCGCCGGCGAAGCGGGCGACGGCGTCGCGGCCATCTCCAAGTACAACGACACCCACCCGGATATCGTGTTGATGGACATCACGATGCCAAAAATGGAAGGCATCGAGGCCGTCGAGCATATCGTCCGCGATCACCCGGAAGCGTGCATCGTCATGGTTTCCTCCGTGGGATACCAGGACAACATTCTTTCCGCACTTCAGAAGGGCGCACGGCACTTCGTGCAGAAACCCGTGAAGCCGGAAGCGTTTTACGAGATCATTCGCTATGTGTTGAGCGAAAATTCCGAGCCGTCGCGAACCGCCCCGGCAGAGGTCCAATCATGAACATGGAGCTCATCCAGCCGTTCATCAATTCCTTGGACGCCGTTATCTCCGAGACCATGCGCTGCTCCGCGCGAATTGCGGACGTGACGATGGAAGAGGGGAGTTACCAGCGGACCGGAGTTGCCGCGCTTGTCACCCTCAGTGGAGATATCGAGGGGCGCATCATTCTGGACATGGACGCAGCCGCCGCCAGCCAGGCGGCTTCCGATCTTTCCGAGATTGCCGGCGCGCCCACGGAAGAAACAACCCGCGAGATCGTCTGTGAACTGACCAACATGGTGATCGGCAATTCCGTGACGCAATTGAATGACCGCGGCTTCAAATTTAGAGTGCATCCGCCCGAAATTTTCCTGATCGACGTGGGACCGCGGGGAACGCTGGACAGCGAGACGGTTTTGCTGCGGTTTGAGTTGCCCAAAGGCGCGGTGTATCTGAACATCGCCGTTCACGAGAATTCGCCCGCTCTGGTGGGGTAGTCCGCTTAGATATTTTCCCTCCTTGAACCGAACTATTCCCGGAAAGTGGAATTGAGTACCTAGTGGCACAGGCTTTTTACCCTGAGCACCTCTGAAGGGCAGCCTGTGGGTTTTGGTCCTTGCACACACGAAAACCCACAGGCTGAAGCCTGTGCTACTTAAACCGCTTGGTTCCGTCCGGCGGAGTCGCTATGCTGGCGGCTATGAAAATTGCATTCATCGGACTTGGCAGAATGGGCATGGGCATGGCGCGCAATTTGCTCCGCGCGGGGCACACGGTTGCGGTCTTCAACCGCAGCCGCGAAAAGGCGGTGGCGCTCGCTGCCGACGGGGCGCGAGTGGCGAGTTCTCCGGCGGACGCATGCCGAGATGCAGAAGCTGTTCAGACCATGCTCGCGGACGATTACGCGGTTGAGGAAATTGTTTTTGGACGTGATGGCATTGCTGCGGCCATGAAGAACGATTGCATTCACGTTTCGCACAGCACGATCAGTACTGCGCTGGGCCGCAGATTGACCGCCGAACATGCTCAGCGGAGCCAGGGCTATCTCAGCGTGCCCGTGTTCGGCCGCCCGGAAAGCGCGGAAGCCAAGAATTTGGTGGTGGTGGCCGCCGGGCCAAGTGAACTGGTGGAACGCTGTCGCCCGCTTTTCGAGGGCATCGGCCGCCAGACCTTTGTGGTCGGGACCGATCCCTGGCAGGCGAACGTCGCCAAGGTGTGCGGCAATTTCCTGATCGCCAGCGTGATTGAGGCGCTGGGAGAAGCCTACGCGACTCTGCGGAAAGCGGACGTTGCTCCGATGTCGTTCCTCGAAATCATGAACGCTCTATTGGGATCCCAGGTCATTGCGAACTACGGTCGGATCATCGCGCAAGAGCAATTCGAGCCGGCCGGATTTGCTTTGAAGTTGGGATTGAAAGATATTCGTTTGACGCTTGCTGCGGCGGAAGAGTGCGCTGCGCCCATGCCGCTCGCTGGCCTGGTGCACGATCATCTGCTTTCCGCCCTGGCGCAAGGCCAGGGCGAAATGGATTGGTCGAGCATGACGCAAGTGATTGCTCGCAACGCCGGGCTGAAATCGAAATCATAGGAAGGTTTAGCGTGGCGCCGGCGTCCCGCCGGTGTTTTTGCGCGGTGCGAAAATCAGAAAGACCGCCGGCGAGACGCCGGCGCTACCTCAAGCTTCTTGGATAACGACAAGGAGAACCAGACATGTCACTAGTGGATTTCGTCCCCGGCGCGAAGTTCGAGGAATACAAAGAGCGATTCAAACAGCACTACAAACTGGAACGCCGCGCGGACGGCGTCATTCTCGTGCAAGCGCATACCGCCGGCGGCCCCATTCAATTGAGCGTCGAAAATCATCGATCAGTCGGCCAGCTTTTCAAGACGGTGGGCGCGGACACTGAAAACGAAGTCATGATCTTTACCGGGTCGGGCAAGGATTTCATGATGGACGCGGACCCCGAAGGCTTCAAGCTGGAGCAAGAGGATCTGCAGCATTGGGCCTACGAGTATGCGTACAAAGACGGCCGAATCAATGTCAGCTCACTGGTAAACGATCTGGAAATTCCGACCATCGGCGTTTTGAACGGGCCGGGCTTTCATACCGAAATTTGCCTGATGTGCGACATCACGATTTGCAGCGAAGACGCCGTCATCTTCGATCTCCATTACGACATCGGCTCCGTTCCCGGAGACGGCATTCACAGCTGCTTCATGGAATTGCTGGGCGTGAAGCGCGGCGCCTATGCGTTGCTCACGGGCCAGGCGATTGACGCGCAAAAGGCGCTGGAGTACGGACTCGTGAATGAAGTCGTGCCGCGGGAAAAGCTGCTGGATCGCGCCTGGAAGCTCGCCGACCACATCATGACTCAGCCGCGCATCACGCGCCGCCTCACCACGCAAATCGTACGCCGCCCCTGGAAGAAAAGGATCACGGACGATTTGGACGGCGGCTTCGGCATCCAGATGTTCGCGCATCTGGCCAAGAAGAAGTCCATCCACAGCAGAAATCATATCGCGTCATCGATCGCCTACGTGAAGGAAGGCAAGGAAAACAACATCAAATAGCGGATATGCAGGTTTTTGTGGCGCCGGCGTCTCGCCGGCGATTTTGCGAGGTGTGGAGAAAACAAAAACCGCCGGCGGGACGCCGGCGCCACGAAAGCGGCCATCAATCCTTCGGATTGGTGGCGAAAATGGACAGCTCGGGAGTGAAACCGCGGTCGTCCATTTCCAATATGGCTTTGACCATGTGAGCTATGTCCTCCGCGCGGAGCTTGGTGGCGTTTTCTTTCTGGGGCAACCCCGCAGTTTGGTAAAAATTCGTCAAGACCTCGCTTGGTTCGACCAGAAATACGCGCACGTTATATTGTCGAAGCTCCGCTCGCCAGCATTCCGTCATGCCACGCAAAGCGAACTTGCTCCCGTAGTAGGCCGTGCCTTTGGGCGCTCCGCGCAGAGCGGCAGTGGAAGCAATGTTCACAATGTTTCCGCGTTGGCGCTTGACGAAATGCCTGGCGGCCTCGCGGCCCATCAGCATCGCTCCCGTAACGTTCGTCGCAAAAACGGCCTCGAATTCCTTTCGGTCGAAATCAACGAGATTCTTGAAGACGCCGCTGCCGGCATTGTTCACCAGAATGTCCAGATCGCCGAACTGCTGCAAAACTTCGCGATACGTCCGCTCGACATCCGCCTCCACCGACACGTCGGCATGAATGGCATGCACGCTTAATTCCCGCGCCGACTCCGCCAACCGGACCTTGTCGCGCCCCGTGATCGCGACGCGCGCCCCGCTTGCGGCAAGAGACTGTGCAATGGCGCGGCCGATCCCGCTGCTGCCGCCAGTGATCAATGCGACTGCGTTTTTGAGGTTCATCCTCTTCCCTCCCCTGAGTTGCAAACCTTGGGATATTGCCACAGCCAGGCCGGCGGCGTCACTGCGTCTGGTAGGACAGCCACTCTTGGCTGTCCGCGGCTCGCTCGGACAGCCAAGAGTGGCTGTCCTACTAAAACCCGATCGCGAGCAAGAATTTTTGGCGGAGTAAATACCTGAAAGGGTTATACTCTGCCGATCCTGAAATGGTTGGTGCCCATGCCGATCCTCCCTGGCAGACGCTTAGGGCCCTACGAAATTCTATCCGCTATCGGTGCGGGTGGAATGGGTGAGGTGTACAAAGCCCGCGATACTCGCCTCGATCGGATCGTCGCGATTAAAGTTCTGCCCACTCATCTCGCCGGCCGCGCCGAATTGCGCGAGCGGTTCGAGCGCGAAGCAAAGACAATCGCCAGCTTAAATCACCCGCACATCTGCACGCTCTACGACACAGGCCACCAAGACGAAATCGATTTTCTGGTGATGGAATACATCGAAGGTGAAACACTCGCGCAGCGACTGCAGAAAGGTGCGCTGCCGATCCAGCAGGTCTTGCAGTACGCCATCGAGATTGCCGATGCGTTGGACAAGGCGCATCGCAAGGGCATCACCCACCGCGATCTGAAGCCCGGCAACATCATGCTCACTAAGTCGGGGACGAAGCTGCTCGACTTCGGTTTGGCTAAGTTGACTCAGGAAGTCGCTCCAACCACTCCCGTTTCACAGCTTCCCACTGCGAATGACGCCATCACGGCACAAGGGACAATTCTGGGAACGCTTCTCTACATGGCTCCCGAGCAGCTGGAAGGCAAAGAGGCGGATGCCCGGACGGATATCTTCGCCTTTGGCGCGGTTGTCTACGAGATGGCCACGGGCAAGAAGGCGTTCGCAGGCAAGAGCCAGGCCAGTGTGATCGGAGCCATCATGTCCTCCGAACCTCCGCCGATTTCTTCTCTTCAGCCGATGACGCCGCCTGCGCTGGATCGCGGTGTGAGAAAGTGCCTGGCGAAAGAGCGAGAGGACCGCTGGCAATCGGCAAAAGACTTGACGGATGAACTTCAGTGGATCGCGGGATCCTCTGAAGCTGCGAAAAGTGCAACGCCGGAACCGAAGTTGCCCGGAAAGATTTGGCAGCGTCCCATGTTGCTGGCCATTGCTGGCGTGGCAATCGCTGCCTTGGTTGGGACCGCAATCTGGAAATTCAAGCCAGCTCCTCCTCAACCGGTTACCCGCACCGTGATCAGCCTTCCCCCGGATCAACGCCTCGCGGCGCTGGATGAGCCTGTTGTGGCTCTTTCTCCCGACGGGAGCAACCTCGCATATGCTGCTGTACGGGGCGGAACACAACAAATCTTCCTCAGGGCAATGGATAGCCTCGAGGCTAGACCGATGCCGGGCACAGAAGGGGGGTTCGGCCCATTCTTTTCACCGGATGGCCAATGGCTGGGTTTTTTCCAAGGCGGAGCACTAAGGAAAGTTTCCGTAAGTGGCGGAGCTGCAGTTACCCTGAGCCAAACGGGCGGCAGCCCCCGCGGAGCTACTTGGGACAGCCAAGGGACAATTATTTTCACGCCTGATGCAGCCGCGTCCCTTTTGCAGGTCTCGGATGAGGGAGGGATTACAAAACCCCTGACTCGACTCGATCAAGGGGAGGCCACGCACCGCTGGCCGGAGGTCTTGCCGGGCGGTAAAGCAGTGCTCTATGCCAGCGGAGCAATTGGTGCGGCAAGTCTGAAGATAAGTGTTCAGCCAGTCGAGGCAGGCAAGGGGCGTGACTTAGCGCAAGGGGGATCGTCCCCTCAATATGCACGTTCCGGGCACTTGCTCTTTGTGCAAGGGGCCACCTTGATGGCTGTGCCCTTCGATCCCGAGCGACTGGAGATTAGGGGCTCGGCAGTTCCTGTCGTGGAAGGCGTTGCGCACGGAACCGACGGAGTGGCGCAATACAGCGTTTCTGACGCCGGCTCGCTGGTTTACGTATCTGGCGGTATTACTTCGGTACAAAGGAAGCTGGTGTGGGTCAGCCGCAATGGAACAGAACAGGTATTGGGCGCTCCAGTGCAAACTTACGGCTATCCCCGCATTTCTCCGGATGGGCGCCGGGTGGCTGTGGAAACCGAGGATCAAATCTGGCTTTACGATCTCGCCAGGGATACGCTGACCCGGTTCACGTTTGAGGGGACTTCGAACCAGAGCCCAGCTTGGACCCCGGACGGCAAGCGGATCGCGTTTTATTCGAACAAAGAAGGGCCGGCGAACATCTGGTGGCAGCTTGCCGATGGCAGTGGGGGGCTGGAACGGTTGACCACAGACCAGTACCCCCAAATTCCGAGGTCCTGGTCTCCGGACGGGCAACTGCTCGCTTTTCACGAGAACAATCCCACAACGAAGAAGGACCTCTGGGTACTCCGGCTGAGCGATCGCAAGACTGAGCCGTTTCTCCGCACACCGTTCAATGAAGGGGGACCGGTGTTTTCCCCTGACGGACATTGGATTGCCTATATCTCCGATGAATCAGGACGCCCGGAAATTTATGTGCAGCCGTACCCCGGCCCGGGCGGAAAATGGCAAATTTCAACCGATGGCGGCAATGAGCCGGCATGGAATCGCAACGGTCGAGAACTGTTCTATCGCAGCGGAAACAAAATGATGGCTGTGGATGTAACGACCCAGCCCACGTTCTCTGCAGGCAAACCCAAAGTGCTCTTCGAGGGCCAGTACGTCCCGGTCTCGCCCGGTCTGACGGGCACTGCCTTTGACGTATCTCCCGATGGCCAGCGCTTTCTGATGGTAAAGGAAACCGAAGCAAGCGTGTCCGGCACCCAAATCAACGTCGTGCTGAACTGGTTCGAGGAGCTGAAGCGGCGCGCGCCTGTGGGAACAAAATAATGAGCGTGAAAACTGGAACGCGACTTGGCCCCTACGAAATCCTCTCCGCGATCGGTGCGGGCGGAATGGGAGAAGTTTATAAAGCACGCGACACCCGCCTCGATCGAACCGTCGCGATAAAAGTTCTGCCCACGCATCTCGCCGGCCGCGCGGAATTGCGCGAGCGATTCGAGCGCGAAGCTAAAACCATCGCCAGCCTGAACCATTCGCACATCTGCACGCTCTACGACACCGGCCATCAAGACGAAGTCGATTTTCTGGTGATGGAATACATCGAGGGTGAGACGCTCGCGCAACGATTGCAGAAAGGCGCGCTGCCGATCCAACAGGTGTTGCAATACGCCATCGAGATAGCCGACGCGCTCGACAAGGCACATCGCAAAGGCATCACCCACCGCGATCTGAAACCCGGCAACATCATGCTCACCAAGTCTGGGACGAAGCTGCTCGATTTCGGTTTGGCGAAGCTGGCGCAGGAAGCCACTCCGGTCACTTCGGTCTCGCAGCTTCCAACACTGAAGAGCGCAATCACGGGCGAAGGAACGATCCTCGGCACGTTGCAATATATGGCGCCGGAACAAGTCGAAGGCAAAGAGGCGGACGCCCGCACCGATATTTTCGCATTCGGCGCAGTCGTCTACGAAATGGCCACGGGCAAGAAAGCGTTCGAGGGAAGGAGTTCGGCGAGCGTGATGGCCAAGATCATGGAGACCGAACCGCCCCCGATTTCTTCCCTTCAGCCGATGACGCCGCCCGCGCTCGACCGCGTGATCAAAACGTGTTTGGCAAAAGACCCGGACGAGCGGTGGCAAACGGCCGGCGACCTGTGCCGCGAGCTGAAGTGGATCGCCGAAAGTGGCGCGTCCACCGCAGCGCCGGCGGTCACGCTTGCGGAGCACGTGCGCACCTTACGCCGTTGGGCATTTCTCGCAGGACTGGCTTGCCTGGTCGTTGCTACGATCGCCGGTTTCGCGGTTTGGATTTTGAAGCCCATACCGCCGAAGCCCGTCACTCGCACGGTCATAACGCTCCCTCCCGGCGACCGCCTTGTGGGGCCTGACCAACCGGCGTTAGCACTTTCTCCCGACGGGAAGCAACTTGCCTATGCCGCCATCCGAGGCATTACCAGCCAGCTTTATTTGCGTTCAATGGATAGCCAGGAAGCCAGGCCGATACCCGGCACGGACGGAGCCAGCGAACCTTTCTTCTCTCCCGACGGGCAATGGATCGGTTTCTTCGCCGGCGGAAAGCTGAAGAAGGTCTCGGTGAGCGGGGGAGCGACCGTAACCCTCGGCGATGCCGGGAATCCTTTCGGAGGCAGTTGGAACAGCCAAGGGACAATCGCCTTCACCCCCACTACAGGCCTTCCCCTGCAGCAATTGTCAGACGCGGGAGGCGCCTCGCAACCGCTGATCCCTCTCGGAAAAGGGGAAGCTTCCCAGCTCTGGCCTCAGTTCTTCCCCGGCGGCAAAGCGGTTCTTTTTGCTGCCGGGAATAGCGCTGCGACCACGCACGTTGCCGTCCAAGCGATCGCAACGGGCCAACGACTCAATTTTGCCGGTGGGACGCAACCCCGCTACGCAGCCTCCGGGCATTTGGTTTATGCGCAAGGGGCCACGCTGATGGCTGTGCCCTTTGATCCGCAGAAGCTGGAAATCAAGGGCACACCGGTTCCTGTGGTCGAGGGCGTTGCAAATTCATCGGCTTCCGTCTCCAGCCAGTACAGCATCTCCGATACCGGGTCGTTGGTTTACGTTTCGGGAGGATCTCAATCAAATCAACGGAGAATGGTGTGGGTGAACCGCAGCGGCGCGGAACAGCCCTTGCCGGCCCCGCCCCAAGCCTACGATTTAGTCTCGCTTTCCCCGGACGGCCGGCGAGTCGCGGTAGAACTCGAAAATCAAATCTGGCTTTACGATCTCACCCGGGACACTTTGACCCGGTTTACGTTTGAGGGCACCACCAACCAAAGTCCAGTGTGGACACCTGACGGGAAGCGGATTGCTTTTAGGTCAAACAAAGAAGGAGTGTCGAATATCTTTTGGCAACGGGCAGACGGGAGCGGCGGGCTGGAACGTCTGAGCACCGGCCAGTACCCCCAAATTCCGAAGTCGCTGTCTCCCGATGGGCAATTTCTGGCCTACCATGAAAATAACCCCAAAACGCAGAAGGACATTTGGGTAGTGCGGATGAGCGACCACAAGTCGCAGCCTTTTCTCGTTACGCCATTTTTTGAAGGGGACCCGACGTTTTCCCCCGACGGCCACTGGCTGGCCTATGTTTCGAATGAATCCGGGCGCCCCGAAGTCTACGTGCAGCCCTTTCCGGGTCCAGGCGGGAAGTGGCAAATCTCGACGGAGGGCGGAACGGAGCCGGCCTGGAACCGCAATGGGCGGGAAATGTTTTACCGTAGCGGTAACAAGATGATGGCCCTGGATGTGGCCACGCAGCCAGGCTTTTCCCCAGGCAAACCCCGGATGCTCTTCGAGGGGCAGTACTCGACCAGCGACTGGCCGCTAATCGGCACGGCTTATGATGTGTCACCCGATGGCCAGCGGTTCCTGATGGTCAAGGCGACCGAGCAGGCTTCCGCGGCGACGCAAATCAACGTGGTGCTGAACTGGTTTGAAGAATTAAAACAGAAGGTTCCGACGGGGAAAAACTGATGAGCGTGAGTGCCGGAACTCGGTTCGGGCCGTACGAAATTCTCTCCGCCATCGGTGCGGGGGGAATGGGAGAAGTGTACAAAGCACGCGATACGCGCCTCGATCGAACCGTCGCGATTAAGGTTCTTCCCACTCATCTCGCCGGCCGCGCGGAATTGCGCGAGCGATTCGAGCGCGAAGCCAAGACCATCGCCAGCCTGAACCATCCGCACATCTGCACGCTCTACGACACCGGCCACCAAGACGAAGTCGATTTTCTGGTGATGGAGTACATCGAGGGTGAGACGCTCGCGCAGCGATTGCAGAAAGGCGCGCTGCCGATCCAACAGGTGTTGCAATATGCCATCGAGATTGCCGATGCGCTCGATAAGGCGCACCGCAAGGGCATCACTCATCGCGATCTGAAACCCGGCAACATCATGCTCACCAAGTCGGGGACGAAGCTGCTCGACTTCGGTTTGGCGAAGCTGACGCAGGAAGTTTCTCCAGCCACTCCGGATTCGCAGCTTCCAACGATGCAGAACGCAATCACAGGGGAAGGAACGATCCTGGGCACGTTGCAATACATGGCGCCGGAACAAGTCGAAGCCAAGGAAGTGGACGCGCGCACGGACATTTTCGCGTTCGGCGCGGTGGTCTACGAAATGGCGACGGGTAAGAGGGCATTTCAAGGAAAAACTTCCGCCAGTGTGATGGCCAAGATTCTTGAAGTGGATCCACCGTCGATTTCTTCGCTGCAACCGATGACTCCGCCGCAACTAGACCGCGTGGTGAAGACATGCGTGGCCAAGGATCCCGATGATCGCTGGCAGACTGCCAGCGATCTGTGCCGGGAACTGAAATGGATTTCCGACGGCGGCTCCCAAGCGGGGATCCCAGCCCCGACCGCGCCGGAGCCAACATGGAAAAAGCATCTTCCCTGGTTAGCAGCATTCGCCGTTGCAATTGTGGCCATTGCAGGGGCAGTGCTGTATGTGCGTCGCTCGACGCCTCCCGCTACACACGCGGTTCGTTTCACCGTTGGCGCGCCGGAGAAACTAGCGTTTGAATCAAACCCGGCCTTCATGAGCATCTCTCCCGACGGCAGCAAACTGGCGTTTGTCGCCGGAAATGGCCCCGGCGTGCAACTCTGGATTCGTTCCATGGACTCCCCGACGGCCCAGGCGCTACCCGGAACAGAAGGGGCAAGCCAGCCCTTTTGGGCGCCCGATAGCCACTTCGTAGGCTTTTTTGCGGGCGCGAAGCTGAAGAAAATTGCCATATCCGGAGGACCTGCCCAAACTCTGGCGGACGCTCCATCTTCAAATACCGCCGGTTCTTCAAGCACTGGCGGTACCTGGAGCCGGGACGGGGTGATTCTATTTACAGCCAACATTAAGTCAGAGACGATCAATCGAGTTTCTGAATCCGGCGGCGCTTCCTCTCCAGTCACAACCATTGACACCTCGCGGTCCGAAGTGGCTCATTTGTGGCCTCAGTTTCTCCCCGACGGGAATCACTTCCTATTTTTGGCGTTTAACACTGCGCCAGGGGCAGGCGCGATCTATGCCGCATCCCTGGATTCCAAGGAGAGAAAGCTGATTCTGAATAACACCACAGACGGCATCTACGTTCCTCCCGGCTACTTGTTATTCACCCGCCAAGGAACGCTAATGGCACAGCCATTTGACGCGGGACGGCTGCAAGTTGGGGGCGAAGCAGTTCCCATTGCCGAGGGCGTACAGGCTATCCAAATAACCGGCAAGGCAGCGTTTACGGTTTCCGACAACGGAGTGCTGGCCTACCGCGGTGGAGGAGGAGCGCCTGCCCTGACGCTCGTCTGGGTGAGTCGCAACGGGACCGAGCAGCGCCTTGCGGCCCCAGTTCACAATTACGTGATACCGAGGCTATCTCCCGACGGAAAGCGCTTGGCCGTCGGGATTGAAGAAGCAGAGGGTCAAATCTGGATTTACGACCTGTCCCGGGACGCCTTGACCCGATTGACATTCGAGGGGTCAGGCAATGTTGATCCCGTCTGGACACCTGATGGCAAGCGGATCGTTTTTAAGGGGAATAGAAATCGCCTTTTCTGGCAGCCTGCGGACGGGAGCGGCGCCGCGGAAGAGCTGACGAGCAGCGAGTTGAGTGCGAACAATGTTCCCGGTTCGTGGTCTCCGGACGGACAGGAGTTGGTTCTCACGGAAGATCGAGTCGTGCGGAAAATTTGGATTATGTCTCTAAAGGACCGTAAACCTCGCCTCTTCGAAGAGGGGCCCTTATACGAGACTGCGCCTCGGTTTTCGCCCGACGGCCACTGGATCGCTTACGCTTCCAATGAGACTGGCCGATACGAGATTTACGTCCGGCCCTACCCCGGGCCGGGCGGCAAATGGCAAGTTTCCACCGAAGGCGGAACCGAACCGGTGTGGAATCCGAAGGGCCGCGAGCTGTTTTTTCGCGACGGTCAGAAAATGATGGCGGCGGAATACAGCGCGCAATCAACATTTTCCGCAGGCAAACCAAAAATGCTGTTCGAGGGGCCCTATTTAACCACACCAAGATCGTTTCCTGATTACAACGTCTCCGCGGATGGCCAGCGCTTCTTGATGCTCAAGGCCCCGGAACAGGCGCAAGCACCCGCGCCAATCAATGTCGTGCTGAACTGGACCGAAGAGCTGAAGCAGAAAGGCGAGGCGGGGAAAAATTAAGAAGCGCGTTCCTGCCGCCCGCCGTTCTAGTGCTCAAAGCTCTCAAAGGCGAGGTTATCCTCGCAGATGTGCTCGAGGATGTCCCAATCGGGGTGCAGTAGGAAACGGATCTGGGCCGTCCACGGTTTTGTGTAGCTTTTGGCGTCGTCAAATTTCAAGTCGACCTGCAACGTCTTTTCGTCCACGCGATGGATGCGTTCGAGGGTGTGCATCTGCGCGCTTTCCGGATGGCCCACGCGGTCCAACCAATTCTTTCCATTGAGGCCGATGGTATCGACGACCAGAGTGTCACCTTCCCAGTGTCCGATCGAGTGGCCGTTGTAGGAGGGCTTTACGTCAGCGGGATGCTTGCGCCCGTCGATGTAGATGTGGCGCACGATATGGTCGTACTCAAACAGCTCGATCACTTCTTTCGGAGTTTGAATGATTTGCATGGGAAAGAGCTGGATATAAATGTAGGGCATTCCCGGAGGGGTGCACTTGTAAACCCTGTCGTTCGTTTCGGAGAGTTTAACGCCGTTCGGCCCTTGTGAGGGTCTGGCCGCGTCGAACTTCGCCTTTCCCCACGGGGTCATGGGCGGCTCGTCCTTGCTGAAAGATGCGAATTGGTAAACGCCGGACGCCGCATTCCAGACCCCGGAGAGATCGTGGCTCGCGGCCGAGCTTTGCGCCGTTGCTTCAGCCGGCGGGGCAGGGCCCTGCGGATTGGCCTTGTTTGGAAAGGCAGTGGAGAGGCCGGTCGCCGCCGCCAGCACGCCGACCAACACCTCAAGGCGAATCCGCATCGGGACACTCCCTCTTTTCACCCTCAAGCTGTCAAAATTTCCGATTTCGTTTATCGGACAGGGCATCGTACGCTTCCTCAATTCACGAAACAATGATTTTGGCGGAGTTTTGCTCGCCGCAAGGAAGGACGGCCGGGGTTCCGGCCCCGCTTTTTCCAGGAATGTCGCGGGCTGCGCGCGCTTTGAATCAGCTGCTCGGAAAGCGTAGGATGTCAGCCGCTGGGCGCCTGTCGCATATAGCCCGACGGTTGCAGAGGATTCCATGGAGTTTACGGTTCGCGGGCCGGTTCTGAACGCGCTGGGTAGGTGCGCCCGCCGCTTTTTTCCCGCAGCTTTCAAAAACAAAATATTGAAAATGCCCACCCTGCAGACCGAACGGCTCGCGTTGCGCCCGTTTGATCGCGAGGACCTCGGAGAAATAGCCGCTTGGGAAGAAATTGCCACCGCGCAAAACGCCGGAGCCGCGGCGCAGGAGTTTCTCGACTATTGCTTCCGCGAATACCGCGAGCGAGGCATTGGCCCCTGGGCAATTCGGAGCAAAGAAACAGGGTCGATTGTGGGCAACTGTGGTTTCCCGGAAATCAACTTCAAGGAGCATCGTGGAGAAGTCAACTGTTACATCGCTCCGCCGTATCGGAGCCAGGGGCTGGCCACCGAGGCGTTGATTTTGCTCTTCGCATTCGGATTCGAGGGGATCGGGCTCGCGCGAATCCAAGCCCGAGTCGCCCTGGACAATTTTAGTTCTCAACGGCTGGCCGAGAAGGCGGGAATGAAGTTTGTAGGATTTTTGGAGCCTGCCCCATCGTTGAAGAACGTGGGAGCAAAACAAAAGCTGTATTCCATCCTAAGAAGCGAGATCAGTTTGGGAAACGATCCGAATGTTCGATTTTCGGTAAAGATAGAGCGCCCCGGCCCTGCAACTGGTCCAGGAGATCGGACGTGAAGTTCGCCCATTTCGCCCATGTCTGGAACAAGCCAGGAATGACGCCTCACGAGCGTTACGAGCAATTGTGGCGCGAACTTCAACTTTGCGACGAACTCGGCTTCGATTATGGTTTTTGCGTGGAGCATCACTTCCGCCCCGACGAGAGCTGGATGTCTTCTCCGAGTCTGTATGCAGTAGGAGCAGGCGCACGGACGCGACGGATACGCCTCGGGCCGATGGGCTACGTCGTGCCCCTCTACCATCCGTTGCGTTTGGCTGAGGAGATCGCAATCGTCGATCAAATGCTCGGCGGACGCATGGAACTAGGGATTGTTCCAGGAATCGCTCCTGATTATTTTCGCCCGTTTGGACTCGACTATGAGTTCCGCAAATCACCTACGCTCGAATTTGTGGATTATCTTCGCGCCGCTTACGGCGAGAAGCAGCCCTTCTCTTATCATGGCGATAACTACCATACCGATGAAGCGATTCTTTCCGTGCAACCATTCCAGAAGCCGCATCCGCCGATATGGATGATGAGCCGCGATCCGCAGACGCTCGAGTTCTGCGCGAAAAATGGCATCCATCCCGGTTATTTTCTGGTTTATCCCCGATCGGATGCCGCGCCACGTTACCGCAAGTTTCTGGAAGACTGGAAGGAAGCCGGCTGGCCGCACAAACCCAAAATTGCTTATTGCACGATTGTCTATGTGGATGAGACCGACGAGAAGGCCATTGAGATAGCGCTTCCCCGGGCGAGCCGCGCTTACGAAGGTTTTCTGGCGGCAGCGCAGCCCGGGGAAACATTCGAGGATCGAGTCCGCGCTCACGCAAAGAAATTCATCGGACGGGGTGAGGGCGGCGCGGCCGAACTGATGGCCAATCTCTTCGATCCGGATTTCCTCATGAAGCAGGAGCTGGTATTTATTGGCTCGCCTGATACGGTTGCGAAGAAGCTTCGCGCGACAGCTCAGGAGGGGATGTTCAATACCATCATGGGTGAATTTAATTTTTCCGATTTGCCGGAGCCCGATCTGGTGCGCTCGATCCGGCTGTTTGGTGAAAAGGTTATTCCCGCGTTGCGCGAGTTCGAGCCATTCTGATAGGTGATGTTGCGAGCAAATGCGGCAAACGCAAGCGGCGGCCGTTGCTCCGCTGAGAACTGCCAATTGGAGGCAAGCCGGTATACAATGCCGCCCAATTCGCAGGCCAGAACGGGTATCTGCTAACGAGAGCGAGGTTCCGGATTATGAGACGAAATGTGATTCGATGGTTCCTGGTTGCCGCGGCTGCGGCGCTGCTATTTTCTTTTCCAACGATTGGCGGCGCGCAGACTGCTCCGTCCGCACAGCACAAGGCGCAGCCGCCGCGCTCGGTCCGGTTGTACGTGTTTGATTGCGGCGTTCTCCACAACGCCGATATGGGCCGCTTCAATTTGAAACCGGAGGATGTGGCTACGACGGACATGTCCATGGGCTGTTTTCTGATCGCGCATCCCAAAGGAAATCTGATCTGGGACACCGGCGCCATTCCCGACGATTCCTGGACTCCGACTGGCCGCATGACCACGCAACATGTCACGCTTCCGGACGGGCAGAAACGAGATGCGGACGTGGACAAGACCCTTCTCGGGCAGCTCAAGGAAATCGGCTACTCCCCTTCCGACATCAACTACCTTGCTCTTTCGCACTACCACTACGATCATACGGCCAACGCGAATGAGTTCGCGGGCGCCACGTGGCTCGTGCGGCAGGTGGAACGCGACGCCATGTTCGGTGGAAAATTCTCCGGCTCGCTGCAACCTTCGACGTTTTCGGCCTTGCAGAAAAGCAAGACCATCATTCTCAAGACCGATGAATACGACGTGTTCGGCGACGGCAGCGTCATCATTAAGTCCGCTCCCGGGCACACGCAGGGCCACCAGGTTTTGTACGTAAAACTGGCCAAGACCGGCGGCGTCGTCCTGTCCGGCGATCTCTACCACTATCCGGCGGAGAAGACCCTGGACCGCGTCCCCACGTTCGAGTTCAGCCAGGACCAGACTCGAGCAAGCCGAGTGGCGGTCGACGCTTTCCTGAAGAAAACGGGCGCGCAGCTCTGGATCCAACATGATTTCGTGGGGAACGCAAAACTGAAAAAATCGCCTCAATTCTACGAGTAGGGTCTATCGATGGTGGGCGGGGTACGGCGTGGAGGAATCACACGCCGCGGGCGATGCCACGAAGGCATGGCGAGTCGCGACTAAACGTGAGAGAATGTCGGCAGGCGGCAGTGGCGGAACTGGCAGACGCACCAGCTTGAGGGGCTGGCGGTAGCAATACCGTGGAGGTTCGAATCCTCTCTGCCGCATGAAATTCCATCCTAGGATTGCCACAGAATCTCAATTTTTGAGCGAACGAAAGCAAGAATCCGCTTCGCTTTGCATCAACAGGTTTTTGCAAATACAGGTGACGATTTTTGTTTGATCTTCCCGGGAATTGCGAGGTAGAGACGTTCGTGTCGCGGGGCGAATAATCAGCCGCCGGATTCTGATCGGTGCGGCTTATTTCGACGGCGCAGGCGCGGCCGGAGCGGGAATGGCCGGGGCCGGGGCGGGCGCTGAGGCCGGAGCTGCTGGGGCAGGGGCCGCGGGCGCCGACTTTGAGGTCTTCGAGAACTGCTGCAACACGGAACTGCCGGTTGACGCGACGGTCGAGTTTTGATGCATGGTCAACGCCATGGAAGTGAGCATGAACATGATGGCGCACCACGTCGTCGCCTTGGAGAGAAACGTGGCTGCTCCGCGCGGGCCGAACGCCGTTTGGCTGCCCGCGCCGCCGAAGGCGCCCGCGAGGTCAGCCGCCTCACCGCTTTGCAGCATGATGACGACGATCAAAAGTCCGCAGATCACGATGTGCAATGTGACCAGCATGAAATACACTTTCCAGCCGAGCGCCAGCAGGCCCAATCCCACGGCCAACGAAATTGCCCATTTCACTTCTCTTGGCATTTCTTTTCCCTTACTTTCAGAAATTCACGATGGAGGCAAAAGCCTCCGGGTTTAGACTTGCGCCGCCGACCAGCGCTCCGTCAATTTCGACTTGAGCCATCAACCCCTTGATGTTGTCGGGTTTGACGCTGCCGCCGTAGAGGATTCGCAACCCCGCAGCGCGTTCCGGAGTAAAACTCGCCGCCGCCTGTCCTCGCAAGAACCGGTGCGCATCTGCCGCCATTTCCGGCGTTGCTGTGCGGCCCGTGCCAATCGCCCAAACCGGTTCGTAAGCAAGGATGATACGCGAGAACTCGGCACCGGTCAACGCGGCCAGGCCACCGCTGAACTGGCGCTCGAGCACCTCCTCCGTCTTGCCGCCCTCCCGCTCGGCGAGCAATTCGCCGACGCACAGAATCGGCGTCAGCCCCGCCGCGAGCGCCGATTTGACTTTTTTGTTGGCGCTCTCATCGGTCTCTCCGAAAAATTGCCGCCGCTCGGAATGCGCGATGATTACGGCGCGGCATCCCGCCTCGACCAGCATCGTGGCGGATACTTCGCCCGTGAACGCCCCCTCGGGCTCGCCGTGCATGTCTTGCGCCGCGATCGAAATCGGAGTGCCCTTCACGGCTTCCACCGCTGCCGCGAGGGCCGTGAAAGGCGGCGCGACGATAATGTCGCAATGCACGCAGCCCCGCACGAGCGGCGCGAGCGCCGAAAAATACGCGCGCGCTTCCGCCTGCGTCTTGTACATCTTCCAATTCCCCGCGATCACCGGTCGCCGCATCGCACCCCTTCTCTTCTTTGTTTTCTCCGTGCCCTCTGTGTTCTCTGTGTTAAATGGTTTTAAGGTTTATCGGTCAACGCTTCCACGCCCGGCAATTTCCTGCCGGCCAAAAATTCCAGCGATGCGCCGCCGCCCGTCGAGATGTGGGAAACTTTGTCGGCCAGTCCCGCCGCGTGAATCGCAGCCACGGAATCTCCGCCGCCCACGATGGACGTGGCGCCCTTCGCAGTCGCCGCCGCGACGGCGCGAGCGATTTCCAGCGTGCCCTTGGCGAACACCGGCATCTCGAACACGCCCATCGGGCCGTTCCACACAATTGTTTTCGCGCGCGCCAGCTCCGCGGAATATTTCGCGATGGTATCGGGCCCGATGTCGAGACCCATCCAGCCGTCCGGCGTGGAGTTGACGCTGGTTGTCTGCGTTTCCGTGTCCGGCTTGAATTGGGCGCCCAGCACGTGGTCGGTTGGCAGCAGCAGCCGGAAATTTCGCTGTTTCGCTTCGGCGAGCAGCTTTCGCGCAAGGTCCACCTTGTCCGCCTCCACCAGTGAATTCCCGACGGGCAGCCCCTGCGATTTCAGAAATGTGTACGCCATGCCGCCGCCGATGAGCATCGCGTCAGCCACGCGCATCAGGTTTTCCACGACTTCAATCTTGTCGGATACTTTTGCGCCGCCCAGCACCGCTACGAATGGGCGTTCAGGATCCGAGAGCGCCTTTCCCAGATAGGCCAGTTCGCGCTCCATGAGCAGCCCCGCCGCAGATTGCTTCACGAAGCGCGTGATCCCCACGACGGACGCGTGCGCGCGATGGGCCGAGCCGAAGGCGTCGCACACGAACAGGCCATCGCATAGCGCCGCCAACTGGCGCGAGAAATTCTCGTCATTGGCCTCTTCCTCCGCGTGGTAGCGCACGTTTTCGAGGAGGAGCACGCCGCCAATGGAGAGAGTGCGGCTCTTGGCTTCGGCATCCGCGCCGACGCAGTCCGAGGCAAAATCAACGGCCACGCCGAGCAATTCGGCAAGTTTCGCTGAGACGGGCTTCATGCTGTATTTTGGATCGGGCTTCCCTTTGGGCCGCCCCAGGTGTGACGCAAGGACAAGCTTCGCGCCGCGCTTGCGGGCAAACTCAATCGTCGGCAGCGTTTCGCGGATGCGCGTATCGTCGGTGACGCGCGCGCCGTCCAGGGGAACATTAAAATCCACGCGCATAAAGACGCGTTTCCCGCCCATTTCCAGATCGCGAATCGATAGTTTGTTCATGACTTATGTCAGAAGATGCATAGGATTGGGAGACTGAAACATTCCTTCAGCAACGCCACGAAGGACTTCAGGGGCTAAAGCCCCCGCACCCTACCGTGCTGAATGTCGCGGCTGAAGCCGCGACCCACAAACCTTGGCCGCATCGCAGCATTTTCTTGGCGCTGGAATCGCGCGAATCACCAGTCGCCCATCACGAATCACCAGTCACTGGTCACTAGTCACTAGTCACCAATCACAGGCGCTAGTCACCAGTCACTTCCTCCTACATCTTCGACGCCAAAAGCGTGATCAAATCGCGGCAACGGCTGGAATATCCCCACTCGTTGTCATACCAGGCGAGGACCTTGGCGCAATTCGTTCCCACGGCGCGCGTGTAGCCGGAATCCACAATCGAGGAATGCGGATTCCCGCGGAAGTCGCAAGAGACCAGTTCTTCCTCCGTGTATTCCAGGACGTTCTTCATGGGGCCGTCGGCCGCACTCTTCAGCGCCGCGTTCACCGAATTCACGGTCACAGGTTTTTCCGTGAACACCGTCAGGTCGACGACGCTGACATTCGGCGTCGGCACGCGAATGGAATAACCGTCGAGTTTCCCTTTCAGCGCCGGGATGACCAGGTGCAGCGCCTTGGCCGCCCCGGTCGATGTGGGAATCATGGAAAGCGCCGCCGCGCGGGCGCGCCGCAAATCCTTGTGCGGCAAGTCGAGCAGCTTCTGGTCGTTCGTGTAGGAGTGGATCGTGGTCATCGTGCCGCAGGAAATCCCGAACGTGTCTTGAATCACTTTCGCGACGGGAGCGAGGCAATTGGTAGTGCAGGATGCGTTCGAGATGATGTGATGCTTGGCCGGGTCGTAGGATTTGTCGTTCACGCCAAGCACGACGGTCAGGTCCTCGTTCGTCGCGGGCGCCGAGATGATGACTTTTTTCACCGTGCCGCGCTTGTGCTTGGCCGCGTCGGAGGCGTTGGTGAAGAGGCCCGTGGACTCAATCACAATGTCCGCGCCGACCGACGGCCAGTCGATTTCGCCGGGATCTTTCGTCTTGAACACGCGAAAACTCTTGCCGTCCACGGCGATCGAATCTTCGGTGTGAGTCACCTTCTGGTGGAGATTGCCGAGGACGGAATCGTATTTCAGCAAATGCGCGAGGGTCTTCGAGTCGGTGATGTCATTGACCGCGACGAATTCAATCGCTGAATTTCCCAGAGATGCCCGCACGATGTTCCGCCCAATGCGGCCAAAACCGTTGATTCCCACTTTAATCGGCATGAATCCTCCGGAAGAGTGAATAGCGCAATCACCGCTCCATCCCAATTACCTGCAAGGGCCCGGTTGCACACACAAAAAGAGTCGCTACAACATACTTATCATCGGCCATATTCAGTGGATGTTTAGTGCGATCGCTGTTGCCCTCACGTCGAGGCTTGGGCGAGATAATTCCGTCCCTTCATCATCTCTCACGCGGAATGTAATCTCACGATGCTAGGGTGACCACAACCAAAAGTCAAACCAGTTTGTACATGCGATGTGTCAAAAATGTGATTGCCTTCATCAGTTTTTAGAGTTCATTTCCAGTATCCCTTGCAGAGGGCCAACCTTGCCGTCGATTGGCCCCGTTTTCAGACCAAGGATCCTGGCGATGAAGGGGTACACATCGACGTTTTCGAAGGGCGCCACGGTGGCGCCCGGGCGAATGTCCGGCCCGGCCGCAAAGAAAACGGCTTTCATGCTGGGCATCTGCCGCGGATCGTACCCGTGCCCGCCGCGGACCGGCATCCTGTTTCCGCCCTTGGCGTTAGGATCGTGAGCCACGATGGAATACGGGCCCGTTGGCACGACAACCGGATCGCCATCGCGCGGATTCGAATTAAAATGCAAATAAGCGGGCACATTGGCGCGCCGGTATATCTTGAACATGTCACTCTTGCCCAAGAGCGATTGGTAAGCCTTCTCCGCATCCGCTTCCGACCTGGGATAGAGTCGGCCGCCTATGGTTTCGAATTCCGACAGGTCCGCCCATTTATCGAGAATCACCCAGCCGCCCTGCAACGTTTCCATTCCGTGATCGGCAACAACAATCAGGTCCACGGGCAGTCCCGAGGCCGCGATCCCCTCCGATAATTTTCCAATCATTTCGTCGACGTGCCGGGCGGCCTCGGCTGTCTCGGGTGCGTCCGGACCGTAGCTGTGGCCGGCGTCATCGGTATCCTCGAAATAAAGCGTGATGAAATGGGGCCTTTTTTCCGGCGGAAGCTGGAGCCACGCGAGAACCTGCTCGACGCGTTTCTCGCCGGGAAATTTTTCATCGTACACACCAAGGTAGTAGCTGGGTCGTTTGCCTTGAATGTCCGCATTCGAGGTGGGCCAGTAGAAGCAGGCCGCGCGCATTCCCTGCTGCTCGGCCAGCACCCACAACGGCGTGCCGGCGTACCAGCTACCGTCGCCCGTGGTTTTCGGATCGGTGAGGGTGTAAGTCTCTTTGCGCGCAGGATCGTAGAAAGTGTTTCCGACGATGCCGTGATGATCCGGGTAGAGGCCGGTCACGATCGTGTAGTGATTCGGGAACGTCACCGACGGAAACGACGGGATCATTCCATCCGGCGCGCTCGCGCCTCGCGCCGCCATCGCCAGGAGATTTTTTGCGCCGTACTTCTTCGCATAGTCATAGCGAAATCCGTCGAGCGAAACCAACACGACGTAGTGTTTGGCTTGTTGCTCCGCGGTGTTCGGCGGATTCGGGACTTCGATGACCGGGGGGAGCGATTGCGCGGCGCAAATTGCCGCCGTCAGGATCAGAATCAGCAGGATGGACCACGCTCGGGTAACCGAGGCGCCCCATCCTCGCCGCGGCAAGGATGGGGCGCTCAAAATTGTTTCCCGCTCGTGGAGATGGAAATTCAATTGGTCCGGGAACTACTGCGGATATTGATGAACCTCGGTAACCTTGTCCCCTTCAAAACTCACGAAGATTGTCTTGGCCGGAGGCGTGCCGTAGATCCAATCTTCAATTTCATTTCCATCGGAACCTTTTTCACGGACCTTGCGATCCGGCCGGCCCATGGCCGCCAAAACCATATCGTGATCCATCCCGACTACGGGCTGCTTGTCTTGAATCGCTTTCTGGATTTCGGGAGGCAAACTTTCCACCCACTGCACAGCCGCGGAGTGCCGCTTTGAGAAATCGAGCACGCCGGAAAGGAATTGTTCCAATTCCTCGGCCGTCATTTCGGGCAAAGGCTTGTCAAAATCCAGGTACAGCGTGGCGCCCGCGTTTGTGTTTACGGGCGTGTCCGGAGTAACTGTGCCAGTGGGGATTCCGCCGACTTCCAAATGGATGCGGTCGCGCAGCCTGGTTTTGCCGCGTCCGCCGCCATTGATGTCCACGATGATTTCCTTTTCCTTGAAATCCAGATTCGTGATCTGCGCATGGTCTCCCGGATTGATGGCGGAACCCGCCGAGGCGACCGCCATCCGGAGCGCATTTTCATTGAGAGGAACGCCGGCTTTCAGATGAAACCCCTTTTTCCCCGCGGGTATCGCTCGAACGACCCGCACAACTTCTCCATCCACATACCGAACGAGCGACAGGCGGGACATGGGTTGTAAGGGCCCAGGCTGGGCTTTTGGGGGCTGGTCGGGATTGCCTTTGGAATCGTTTTGCGCGGTCTTCACTTTATCCGCACTCTGAGATGTTGCTTGCAAGGCAGGCAAGTTTTCGTCCGGGGAGATATTTACAACCTGATTGGGAGGGGGCGTGCGAAGCAATCCGGACGCATCCGTGCTCAACAGGAGCGCCGCCGTCGCGATCATGGAACCCAGCCGGACCATTCGGTACCTTCTTAAAGTATTTTAACACCAAATCCGTCCCGCCGGTGCTTCAACGATTTGGAAGACTGTCCGTATCCGATTGAACGAGAACTCCGCCACGATCGATTCGCAGCGGCAGCAACTTTGCGCCAGTGGCGACGACAGCGGCCTCGACGCGCGCGCGCGCGTCCGGGTCAATCACGAGCGTGACGCAGCCGCCGCCCCCGGCGCCACAGACTTTTCCGGCAAGCGCGCCCTGACGGCGCGCGGAGGAAATCACCTTGTCGATGAGCGGAGTCGAAATCGTGCGCAGATTGCGGCGGCGGAATTCCCATTCTTCGCGGATCAGTCGGCCCACTTCGTTCCACTCGCTTCGCTCGAGCGCCGCACGCACGGCTCGCGCGACGATCGAAATTTTTTCCAGATTTTGTGAAACGCGCCGGTCGCCGTCGATGTGCCGCTTGAACACTTCCCAGTTATTGATTCCATGTTGCCGGGGTTTTCCTGTGTAGCACAGGACGAGGCGGCGCTCGAGTTCGTCGAGATCGCAGCCGAGGGCTTCGCGCCGCTCGCCGCCCGGGGCGAGCACAATCGCGGCTGCGCCCCCGAACGCCGGAGGGTAGTGGTCCTGCGTCCCTGCTGGCACGCGGATGACGATGGCCTCGATGTCGCGGCTGATGTGGATCCAGTCTTCCCGGCGCAGACCAGCACGCGTGAGCCGGTCCAGCGCGGCGCAGATGGCCACGGCCATGGCGGACGATCCGCCGATCCCCGCCCCGGCGGGCGCTTCGGAATCCGTGGTCAAAGTAAACCCGCACGTCGGGCGGAAAAATCGCGCAAGGTGAGCGAGCAATGGCAACTTGTAGCGGCGCGCGCGGTACAACGCGTCGAACGAGGCAAACGACTCCTGGCGCTTCGTGTCACGCGAAGCTAAGACTATGCGGCGAGAGGGCTCCGGCGTGGTCTCGATTACGCAGGAAGCGTAACGCGTGATGGCGCAATTCACGGTCAGCGACCCTTCGTGAAACAGGTATAGCGGCCAGATGTCCAGCGTTCCCCCGGCCAAGTCAATCCGCGTTGGCGCTCTCGATTCGATTCTCACTTTGACTTGTTTCCTTCCTCCCGCTAGCCTCTTGCTTCGCGCTGATTCGCAACTTCCGCGCGAATCATACCAGATGAACACAGCCGCCCAAGCCGGAACGGAGCCGCTTGATTCCGTACTTGCACGATTCATGCTGGGTTTCGACGGCGATTCCCTTCCCGGCGAGCTCGCGGAATATCTCGCTCGGGGCCTTGCCGGCGTGGTTCTTTACAAACGAAATTTCACGAGCGCGCACGGACTACGGGAACTCACCTCGGCCATCCGCCGCGCAGCCCGACGCCCTGTGCTGATCGGAATTGATCAGGAGGGCGGGACGCGTTTTGCACTGCGAGAGCCGTTCACCGCGTGGCCGTCGGCGGCGGAACTGGGACGGTTGGGGGACGTTGAATCCGTGGAGCAAGTCGCCCGCGCGATGGCAACGGAGCTGCGCGCCGTCGGATGCAATCTCAATTTCGCTCCCATGCTGGACTTGCATGTGAATTCAGAGAGTCCCGTGACAAAGGATCGCAGCTTTGGGTCTGATCCGAATCTCGTGGCCAGGATGGGCGCTGCGCTCGATCGCGGATTGCGGTCAGGGGGAGTGCTCTCCTGCGCCAAGCATTTTCCAGGTCACGGAGATGCCGCGGTGGATCCGCATCTGGACTTGCCGGTTTTTGCGGGGACGATGCAGCGATTGGAGTCGGCGGAACTAGTTCCCTTCGCCGCAGTGGTTTCGGCGGGTGTTCCATTGGTGATGACCGCGCATATCCTGCTGCCCCAAATCGATCCCGAAAATCCTGCATCACTTTCGCGCACGATGCTCGACGGGGTCTTGCGCCGCCGCTTGCGATTCGATGGCGTAATCCTCGCCGACGATCTCGGCATGGGGGCCATTGCCAAGCGATTCGGGCCGGGAGAGGCTGCGGTGCAAACGCTCCGCGCGGGAACAGACATGGCCATGCTATGCCATGACTGGTCTGCCGTGGAGCCTGCTATCGCAGCGGTCAGGAAAGCGAAACAAGAGGGGGGGCTTCGACGAACGGGAGTGGCGTGCATCTTTGAACCGAATCGAGCGCACATGTATCCAGGCGGAAGCGCCGGGTCCCGGTCCCTCAATCGAAATTTTGGGCTGCAAGGAATACCAACGGTTGGCGGAAGGGATTCGCGCGCGTCTGCCGTGAAATTTCTGCCGGGTCCGTATTCAAGCAGTTCGGAAAAAATCTTTAACACAGAGGGCACGGAGAAAAACAAATCTCACGAAACGACGGATTCTACTCTGAAGATGTGGAGGCTCGTGCCGCGGGAGGAACTGCTGCAGACGACGCATTCTTGTTCGCTTCGACTCGATCGTGGGCCAGGTGCGGCTCGAAGCAGCGGCGGCAGCGTGGTTCGTACATGCCGGCGGCGCCAACGACGATCAGATCCTCCGAAGCGACGAGGCGCTGCGTGTGCACGGCGGGATTTCCGCACTGCACGCAGATGGCGAGCAGCTTGGTGATTTCTTCAGCCACGGCCAGCAGGCGCGGCATCGGCTCGAAGGGACGCCCGAGGTAATCGGTGTCCAGGCCGGTGACGATCACCCGCTTGCCGGCGTCCGCCATGCGCATGCACGTGTCGACAAGCCCTTCCCCAAGGAACTGGCCTTCGTCAATCCCCACCACTTCGGTCCGCGGCTGGACTTCTTCGAACACCTCGGCTGCATTCCGGACAACCTGCGAAGGCAACTCGAACCCGGAATGTGAAACGATGTCCGTCTGCTTGTATCGCTGATCGATGAACGGTTTGAAGATCTGCACGCGCTGCCGGGCGATCTCGGCGCGCTTCAAGCGCCGGATCAATTCTTCACTCTTGCCCGAAAACATGGGACCCACGATCACTTCGATCCAGCCCATGTTCCCTTTTACGATGTCCACTTGACCTTGTCTCCTAACTTGATCTTGCCGCAGAGTAGCATATTGCGCCGCAACTCCGGCAATCATCCTCGACAATTGAAAACTGAATTGGTCCGCAGTTTGCCTTATCCGTGTTTATCCGTGTGAATCCGTGGTTTCCAAATTCTCATACACGCCAAAGCGGCGCTTGCTTTTCCTTACCATATCGATCGAGGAGAAATTTTTTCAGCTCATCCACGTTCGCAAACACGCGGTCGGCGCATGCCAACATCCACCCGCTGATTTCTCCGAGGGGCGCGTCGGTCACGAGATACACCGGAATCCCGCGGCGCTGAGCAAAAGTTAATTCGGCGGAGGTCCCGCCGGAGGAGAGCGCCGCGCCATCGCCGCTCAAGCAACAGATGACGTAGTCGGCCTTGTTCTCCACGATATCGAGGTCGTATTGAATGATCTTGCGAACCACCCGGCGGAATCGTTCGACGTCCGTTTCCTTCCACTCCCGAAAGTGCGCGGCTTCTTCGTCGGTGAGGTTTTTCTTTTCATCCTCGGCGGGATCGTAAACGCGGTGCCCGAGATCGTTGTGCAGGAACGGCATGAGTTTCCGGCGCCACAACTTGCCGCCGTCCGGCGCGAATTCAATCGGGCCACACAAATATGCCAGCATGGAAATTAGGTAAGGACCAAATTCAAGAAGGAATGGAGCGGCCGATGGGACTCGAACCCACGCCTGGACCTTGGCAAGGTCCCGTACTACCCCTATACTACGGCCGCCCGAATCAACGAGACTTTAACATGCCGGCGTTTCGGCGACAAGATCCTAGCCGGGTCGAAATGAGATATGGCCTTGCAAACACACCCGTAAGACCAGGCCTGCCCGCCCGGGCATCCTTTGAGAACTCGTAAGCCAGTGGGATCAGCCGACTTGCAATACTCGCGCGGTTTTTACGACAGGAGATTTCCGTTGCCGCTCGGCGAACTTGGCGGCTTTTTCCCTGTCCGTATATACGCGAGCAAACCGCTCCCCGTCCTTGTAAAACACTGTGACCTGCCAGTGTTTGTGCTTCCGCCGCCGATCCTTCCCAAACTTGGTGCGTTTCCGTGCGGTTTTGGTTTTGGGCATGGTTTGAATATCTCAATGAAGGTTCGTGCGCGCAAGTACCAATTAGGTCAATACTTTGCACGCAATAGAATTATACTTTATTATCGCCTCGGTTGTAACGAGGAAAGGCAAGGTACTCGGAATCGCCCCCCGGAGCCGCCCAGGAAAGCCTCTCAGCGCATTGCGGAACGTCAATATTTCGAGTTGATTGCATTGCCGGGCAGAATTCATTAAGAAAATATTAGAAATTCGAGTCGTGGTGACGACACAACCTTTTCTCATCCACAACGCGTTGGTACAAGGCTCAGTCAATCTCTCGCAATATTTCGGATTTCGTCTTTGCCTCAGAGACTTTGGTTGCCGTGGAATTGCGAATGAACACGATCAAAAATTTGGAATTCTCCTCCGTCGCGCCGCAACGTCTAATGAATTCAGGAGGAACGCGCAAAGCCGGCAGACATGCTCAGGTTTGATCGCCGACACTTCCGTGCGCGTTTGGCCCCTGGAAACATTTGCCGACTTTTAACGCAGTATTCAAGGAGCGTTTGGAAGTTGCGGGCATCTTAATTGAGGAGTAGCCCGAATCCGTCGTGATGACGCAGTGCAGGAAGGGATTGGAGGCAGGATGATTCAAGTCAAAGAAGGAGCGAGGATCGAAAACCCGCGAAAATACGAATCCGGGGCGGTCGAACACCTTCGGCATTTGCTGGATGTCGGCATCCCGGCCCAACGCGACCCCCGCCGCGTAAATTTCTACGAGATCGAAAGCAACTACGAAACCTATTACATTCACGTATCGCCGATCAGCGGAAATGTGGTGCTGTTGGCAAAATGGCTCCGTCAGCCGCAAGACTGTTGCCTCAGGTCAGGATACCTCGTCGCATAAACCTACGGCCCGTGGTTCCCAGCCCCTCCCGCTACGGCATCTTTTTTGTATTTCAACAGATCAGAAAAATCGTAAGGACCGAGCACCAGGATTCTAAGATTGGCCTCTCTTGCTAGGGCCGCACAGCTGAGGGGTTACTGGTGGGCGGTGATTCGTTGCTACCGAAATGACCTAACCGATTCGGCGAGTGTCCCAGCGGCTCCCTGAAGACGTCCGCACAAAAAAATAGGGCGAAACGGCGGTCGCCGTTTCGCCCCGATTTCTTACAGGCTGGTGACGTTCGCTGCCTGCAGGCCCTTGGGGCCGGAAGTAACTTCGAACTCAACCGCCTGGCCTTCGTTCAACGATTTGTACCCCTCCGCTTGAATCGCGGAGAAGTGGACAAAAATGTCCTCGCCGGACTGGCGCTGGATGAACCCGAATCCCTTGCTGGCATTGAACCACTTTACTGTTCCTTGTTCTTTCACGGTGTTTCCTTTTCACTGATTTGAGCTATTTGGTGCTTCTCGACCGCCTCCAGCCGTACAACAAAAAAAGGCTACGAGTTTGTACTCGCAGCCCCTTTAAATCGAATCTAAAGGTTTCACAAGAGCAACAAACGCAATTGCACGATATCACGAATTCAGGTTTGAACCTAGCGATTTCCACAGGGGCGGCTGCTTTCTCCGCCACCATGGATCGACTCATGCCTTGCGATGCTTGAAGAACTCGACTTGGCGCAGCCGCTTCTTGGCCTCTTTCAGAGTTTTGTAGGGTCCGCCGAGATTTTTCCCCTGGGTCGAAAGCACCTTGTATCCGCCCTTCACCTTTACGATCATCGGGAGCCGCCTCCCTTCTGATTTCCCATCCGGGTTTGCGTACGACAGAATGATAGCGCTGAATTCAGGACAAGTTCAAAGGCGCTGCTGGAGTTCGATTTGCAACTCGTGCTGGCGGGCCGGGGTAAGCTTCGCGCCATTTTGCGTGACATAGAAAACGTCGGTCGCGGTTCCGCCCTCCGTGTCGATCAGGCCGACTTCGATATTGAAGTTGTGCTCGGCAAATGTGGAGCTGATGTCGTACAGAAGACCGGGCCGGTCGAGGGCCACGATTTCGACGACGGTGCTGTGCGAGGAGCACTCGTTGTCCATGTGGATTCGCGTTTCTACGCTGACTTTGGGCGGCCGTTTTTCAGGCTGAAATTTTCTTTTCATGAGGGCGGCGACGTCCAGCTCGCCCAGGATCGCGGCGACCAGTTGCTGCTTCAGCCGGTGGATTTCCGTCGGATTGTGATCGAGCGTTTGGAACCGGTCGGAAAAACGCAGGGCGTCCAGAACGATTCCGTTTCGATTGGCGCAGGCGTCGGCCTTCAGAATATTCATGCCCCACGAGGAGATCGTCCCCACCACTTTCGTAAAAAGAAAGGGACGATCCTTGGTGACCAGAACAAGTTCATAGTATTGGTCGCGCTTGGTGATGCTGATTTCCGCCACGGAATGTCCGAGACGCCGGTACATCCGGTAATGAGCGGAAATTTCCGTGGACGAATGAGTCAGCAAGTACCGCCGGGGAAAGCCATCCAGGAAATTTCTGAATCTGTCGGCTTCCACTGCATCTTCGCCCGTTGGAATCAGGCGCTCGAGTTGATTGGCGTCTTCCCCCGCGAGATACATGCGCTGGTCGTCCACCGAGCGATTGAGATAATTTTCCGTGGCGGCGTAAAGTTGCCACAGCATTTCCGCCTTCCAGGTTGTCAACGCTTCCGGATTCACCGCTTTGATGTCTGCGTAAGTGAACAGCGTCAGCATCTTGAGATGTTCGATGGTCCCCACGGTCTTCGCAAAATCGTGCACCGCTTCCGGATCGAAAATGTCGCGCCGCAAGAGCGTGGCGGACATGCGCAGATGGTTGGCGATGAGGAAAGTCACCGTCTCGCGGTCGAAGCTATCGAAGCGCAACCGCTCGAACACGCCCTGTACCGCTTCCAAGCTGCCGTCCACGTGGCTCTCGTTGGGCATGCCCTTACCGACATCGTGAAACAGGAGCGATAAATAGAGCAATTCCGGGTGCTCCAGCGAAGAAAGAATGTCGCGGAACCGGCGGTCCAGATCGCCCTTTTTCGACGCGAGGCTGTGCAGATTCTCGATGGTCACCAGGGAATGCTCATCGACCGTGTACCGGTGATAATAGTCGCGGATCACCAGGGAATCGATGGCGTGAAATTCCTTGAAGAGTAGATCCAGCAGGCCGACGCGATGCATCGCGCGCAGCGAAGAAGCAGCGTGAGGCAAGACCAGAATCGCGCGGAAGTATTCCCACAGGTCGGGACTCGTGGAATTCCACTTTTGGATTCGCGGCAATGCGGCTTCGACCGCGTTTTCGGTTTCGGCGGTCAGTTTTAGATCGTGCCGGGCGACAAGCTCGAACAGGCGGAACATCACTTTGTGGTCTTCCACCGAATCCGATTTCCGCAGGGAAATTCGGCCGTCCACAACCTTGAAGTCCGCATTCGACAATGGAGACCGGCGAGCGCCCAGCAAGCGCTTCCAAGCCGATTTCGCCCGCGGGACTTCGTCAAACAGGACGGTCAGCCGGTAAATGGCGCGCGCCTGGCGAAAATAAGCCCGCATCCAGTCATTGGGAGACGCCGCCTGCCCTCCATGAAGGCCGATGCCCCTGGCCGCCGCCTCGGACTGCATCTCGTAAGTCAACACGTTGAGGTCGCGTCCCTGGCGATAGTGGAGGTAACACCGGACGGCGTCGAGGAAATCGATGGCCTTCACGGCGTCGGCGCGGAGCGGGAGCGGGAGCAGGGGAACCGGGTCTTTCCATTCGCGGGAACGCTTCATCTCCGCGATTTGCGAGAGCCAGCAAGCCACTTGATAATCTCGCAGGCCGCCGGGGCCGTCCTTGATGTTGGGCTCCAGATGAAAAATCGTTTGGCCGTATTTCTGATGCCGCGCGCGCGCGAGGCTCGTGAGTTCCTGCATCAGGGTTTCGGATTCGCGAATCACCATGCCGGGAAGGACGCGGGTTCGCAGGCGCTCGTAGAGTTTCTCATCGCCGCAAATGTATCGGCAGTCCAGAAGCGAAATGTTGAATTCGATGTTGTTGCGATAAAGTTTCCCGCATTCGGCGAGCGTCCGTGTGGTGGGGCTTACGCGAAGATGCAGATCCCAGAGAGACTGGCTCAGCGGGGCAATGGCCTTCTTGCTAAGAAATTCCTCGTTGCCTTCCCTTCCGTAGAGAAACAGAAGATCGATGTCCGAATATGGAAATAATCCCCGCCGCCCGTACCCGCCCATGGCGGCAACGCAAAACCCTTCGATTGGACCGCTCGCCGAAATGACTTCATTCCACAGCTCGGTGATCACGGAATCGATCAGCGCCGTCCGGTCATGGACCGCGGCTTTGCCGTCGCCCAACTCTTCAAAGCGTTTCTGAATCCTCGCGGATTCTTCCGCGTACAGTTCCTGCAGACTGGTAGTGCGATTCTCGAGCTTCATATCCGACTTACGAGGCCCCCGCCCGCGCTACAAAGAAGAATCTGCGGAATACAAAAACGCTTACGAAACCAAATTCCCAATTACGAATTGTTGAACGATCTCAAGCAGTGCGGAGTCTCCGTCAGAACTCCCACTCTCCGGATTATTGTAGCGCCCGCCTTCAGGCGGGCACTTGCCTAGGTCCAAAATGCCCGCCTGAAGGCGGGCGCTACACAAACCAAAACGGACTCTACAGCGCGGAAACTCCACGCTCCTGGTTCCGTATCCGAATAGCTTGATCCACCTTGGAAACAAAAATCTTTCCGTCGCCGATTTTGCCGGTCGACGCGCTTTGCAGAATCGCGTCGATCGCGGCGTCCACCAGGTTGTCCGGGATGACGATTTCAATTTTGATCTTCGGCAGGAGATCCACCGTGTACTCTCGCCCGCGATAGACTTCCGTGTGCCCCTTTTGCCGGCCATGCCCGCGCACATCGGAGATGGTCATGCCTCCGATGCCCAGTTCCGTCAGAACCTCTTTCACCGCTTCAAACCTTGACGGCTGAACGATCGCTTCAAGCTTCGTCATCATCTTCTTGTCCTCAGAGTCGAACCGCAGATTCGAGTCCTTGCTGCGTCTCGGCAGCGCCCTACACTATAGGGCCATTCTACCCGGTAATTCCACTGGATGAATCCTTCGGGTTGAACGAAGCGCGGGCTACGGCGTTCGGGTTTTGGTCCTTGGCGCCACGAACCTCCCACAGGCTGAACAGGCTGCGGAAAAAACAGTTTGTTTTGTCATTCCGAGCGAAGCGAGGAATCTCTCTTCGATTTAACCCCGTGAAAAGAAAGAAAGAGGGATTCCTCGCTTCGCTCGGAATTACAAAAGGAGTGAGCCATTTTTTCCGCAGCCTTTGAAGCCTGTGCTACCAAATACACTTCCGCCTGAGATTGACGAAGACTTGCAAAATCATTTCCTTGCTGGAATTCTCGCGCCGATGCGGGATGTAGTGCTTCTATTCTTCTTACGCAAGACCAAGACCACAACAACCGTCGGCGGGAGAGCCGCCTCCCCTGCGCGCCTCTCCCGCTTCCGGTGGTTCGCCCAATCAGAACATGAAGCCGGCTTCGATCGCTCCCCGGAACTGGTTGGTGTTCGATCCGGTCAAGGGGACTCCGGGCAGGCCGATTCCAAACCCAGTGTCCCCGGTGACGAAGTTCGTCAGGTGGACGACCGCGAGGTCCCCCCGAAGGAAGAAGGCGTCCTTCACCCAGGTCGGGGTCACGGTGAATGCAAACGCGCCGGTTCCGGGACCGTACCCGAGCAAGTTCGCCTCGCCCGTCGCCACGCTTCCGCTCGACTTGATGTATTCCGGCCGCGCGGCCAGCGAGAAGCCATGCTTGAACGCGTAATTCACGAGGACGGCTCCGCCGTTGGTGTGCGCCCCTGTGGGACTGAGCAGGAAGGCACTGTATGTGGGATCCGATTTTACGACCGTGTACTGGTAGTACGGACTGATGATCAATGACCCTTTCGTGTACGTATAGATCAGGTTGTAGACCTGCTCGTTGTTCTGATACGCAGGGGTCACGGGGAAGGAGTTGGCGGGGCCGATCCTCACGTAGGTGTTTCCGGCGTTTCCTGCGCCTACAAAAGAGATCGTATTCGCGGCATTCACCGCATAGGCCAGGGACCCCGACAGCGTCGTGTAGCGGTCCGAGTAAAAATTGTCGTTCAAGCTGAACGCCAGCGTAACCTTCTTGTAAACCTCATTCAGCTGGATGCCGCGGCTGACGGCCTGCTCCTGATTCCAGAGAAGGCCACGCTCGATGTTCATGTTCTCAAAGGTGAACGTGTACTCATCCCCGACCAGGGTTGGCAGAGCCCCGATCTCGATGTTGAAATTGCCTTTCACCAACTTTGCGTAGCCCACGGGGAACGGGCCGAACAGCCCCGTCGTCGTTGGGCCCGTCTTCGCGAACTGCACTCCGAGCACTGGTACGTTGTAAGCGCCACCTTGCAGGTAGAACTGAAACCAGCCGGTGGTCTTTTGAATGAAGATCTGCGCGTTGCTGATGTCGACGTGCCCTTCGTCGCCGTGGACATAGGGATTATTATTGAACAGACCGATGCCGCTCAGAATGCCGGTTATTTCAATTTTTCCAAACGGACCCGCGGAGAGCTCGTGAGGTATCCCCGTTGCCAAAGGACCCGACATCGAGGGAGTCGGCAAAGGCATGGGCGCCGCTGGAGTCTGCGCCGCCGGCGCCGCTGCCGGAGCGCTTGCGGGGGGCGCGCCCTGGTCCTGCGGAGCAGGCAACGCGGGTGAGGCCACATCTGCCGCCAATTCCGAATTCAGGTCAGCCAGTTCCGCCTTCAGCGCGTCGATGCGCTGGCGCAAATCCGCAGGGCTTGATGCAGGGGAAGTAGCCGATGAACTGGCAGCGCTCGTGGCTTCCGCCTCGCTTCCATCTCCTGACCCGCCTGCAGCCAATCGACCTCTTGCCTGGCTGGCTGGAGCCCCAAGTCCTGCCAACCCTAGTGCCAACAGACCTAAACACACCCCTAAAGTCTTATTCTTCATAGAATAAATGACTCCTTTTCCGCCGGTAGGCCGGTGAGCGTCAGGCCCCGTCCAGCGCCGGAAGTTTATGTTTTGTTAACCTCGCGGTCCAATTCATACTTTCTCTTTTAGGAATCAGGAATGTTGCGTTGACAAGACGAATCGTCTGCATTTGAAATTGAAATGGCATTTTTATTTCCGTTTACCTGATTAGGACGGATTGTTTATGCCTCGTTGACTCCATGTTGTTTACATTCGTTTACGTGAACGATGAACGCATTCACGACGAGACTTTCGATCATCGCCGAAATGGCTTGTTTATGGTTCAAACCCGACGGCAGGATCGAAATCATCGAAGTGGATTTGTTCGTCGGGTTTTCACGAGGGAAAACGACTACAAAGGAGTCACCATGAAAAAAGTAGCGATTTACGCAGGGCTTTTCGCTGTTCTCGCCAGCCCGTTCGCGGCGTTGGCGGCGCCGGCGCCCCAATCGTCCACGAGGTCTAATTCAGACAGTGTGACCATCACCGGAAGAGTGAGCTGTTCGAGGTTCGGCGGTGGCACGGTAACACCGCGCAAAGGGATGAGCGTTGCCCAGACCATCCAGTATTGCGCCAACTTCATGGGCGGCCAATACACCATCGTCTCCGGAAACAAAATCTTCCGCCTGACAGGGGACAAGAATGTGCTGGCGAAAATGTCCGGTCAAGACGTGACCGTCGCCGGGCGTCTGAACACAGACGAACCGACCGCCTCGTACGCGCTGATGGGCACGGTAGAAGCGACCTCTGTCGCTCCTGCCAAGAACTAAGCGTCATGAAACATAGCTCAGAGCGTTTCAGCCGGGACGTTCTCCAAGAAGAGAACGCACGGCCGAAACGCCTGATGGCGGTCCCGCAAGAGTAACTGTCAATCTGGAATCCCGCCCTCTCCTTCTCCGCAGTGTTATTCCGTTGCCCATCTGTCCGAAGATCGAGCGCCAGCAGGGCCTGCGCCCGTGAGTGAAGATGGGTTGAAGGCGTTTCCCTCGTATGCTACGAGAACTTTAAATTGATGCCCCCGGAGCGATCTAGCGCCAGGGGAATGAAACGAAACGCTAGAAGCCGACTTGGGCAATAGGGTAAAATTTCCTGTAACCTTTGCACTGCTCCTGAATCTGTCCGGCATGGGGTCGGATGCCAAACCAGAGTTGTTTAATTTTAAATTCGTGCGGTTCACCGGTGAGTGCGAGCCTGGAACCTGAGGCCCCTTGGCCGATAGCCGAACATGCGCTCCTAATTCACATTGGCAATTTTGAGTTCACGACTTTGGGAGAAACTCATCTATGAAACGTGTGCCGGCTAAATGGATTGTTCTTGGTTCGATCGCGTTTTTGATCCTCATTCAAATCATTCAACCGAGCCGGACGAATCCTTCCGTGGTTCCTTCGCGGAGTCTCGAAGCGCATGTGGATGTGCCCCCGGAAGTTCAAACGGTTCTGAAACGGTCGTGCTACGACTGCCATTCCAGTGCGACGGTTTGGCCGTGGTACAGCTACGTCGCGCCGGTTTCCTGGTACGTCGCGCACGACGTGAACACGGCTAGGGGTCACGTCAATTTTCAGAACTGGGAAGCGCAGATTAACGAGCAAGAGGGGAAGGAACATTTGGGACTGATCTGCAAACTCGTCCGCGAAGGAAACATGCCGCCGGCCGATTACCGCGTCATGCACAAGGACGCGTACGTTTCTCCCGCCGAAACCAATGCGGTTTGCGCCTGGTCCCAGAAAGTCGGCACGACGGAGGATTCCGACTCCGACAAGAAGCATGATTGAGCGCTGATTCCCTGCCCCCCGATTCCCGCTATTCAAAAAGCAGAACCGCGATTCGATAATTGGAAAATCCGATCTTCGCATCGCTGGGACAAGCGCCCACAACCGCGGAATGGTATTTGCCGGTTTGGATTCTTTGCACCAGCAGGTCAGGGAGCGTTTCGAGGTCGGGCGTCGCGTAGTGCAGGACGAAGGAAGGGACGTGACTTCCGGCATAGCCGTTGTCCAGCACGCAGGAGCGGCGCGCGTCGCTCGTATCGCTCAAAAGCCGCAGCCCGCGCGACCGGAGTTTCGCGGCGACGATTCCCTCCTGCTCTTCCACGGATAGCTTTCCGGCATCCAGTGAAAAATCCTCCACCGCGAACAAGACGCCGTTGCGTTCGGCCACCGCAATCCCCACCGAATCGAGTTGCGCGTCGAGGAGGTTCGCGAGGTGCGGCGGCGAATTCATCCACTGCTGGTGGATGCTCTCCGCGCTCGGTCCCTCGGCTACATTTTCCGCAAGGGAACTGAAGCGCGCGCCGGCTTGTGAAGCGCGCTCGGCCATTCCCGGCTCGCCGGGAAGCTGGTGAGAAAGGGTATTTTGCGCAGCCATGCGCAGCGCATGCTGCCGCGCCGCTCGGGCCAACGTGGGGCTCCATTTCAAAGGATTGAGCCCATGCGCCGAGCGCTCATGGTTCGCGGATTCAAATAGGGATTGGGCGGGGTCTTTCTTCTGGCCGCGCGCCGGAGGTAAAAATAAGACCAGAATTGCGAGACTAGTCGTGGCCAGTACAGAAGCAACCCTCATTTGCGAATCCCCCACCCCATTGAACCCACCTCGCATTTATTTTACTCGCTCTGGGGCGAGAAGGATTCAACTCATCTGATTTCCTGAGGTCGGGTGAAACACTGTTTGACTCGTGGTGGCGCCGGCGATATTCCAAATCCGCACTGATCGCAAAAACGCCGGCGGGACGCCGGCGCCACAAGACATTGCGCCAAACTTATTGCGTGCCGCGCAACTCCAGTCCTCTAGATTTTGCGTTAGAAATCCGGGCTAGTGGGTAAGTTGAAGCGAAGGCTGGGCAGCAACGCGCCTCATGATTTCACCGCAGATTTGATCCAGCGGCAGGATTTTTTCAGCCAGTCCAGCGCGCGCCACAAAGCCCGGCATGCCCCAGACGACGCTGCTCGCTTCGTCCTGGACGATCACGGAGGCGCCCGCCGCGGAGAGCGCTTCGCACCCTTTCAATCCGTCCTGTCCCATGCCGGTCAGAATCACTCCGAGGGAATTTGCGCCGTAAACCGAGGCGACCGATCGGAACAGCACATCCACCGAAGGGCGGCAGAAATTCTCACGCGGCCCTTGGTGCGTGCCCAGGCGCATGCGTTTTTCGTCTTGCTCCACGACCATGTGATAGTCGCCGGGCGCGATCCAAACGCAGGAGGGGCCAAGCAAATCACCCGGCTGGCACTCCCGCACAGGCAACGCGCATTTGGTTGCAAGGCGCTTGGCCAGGAGCGTCGTGAAGATCGCCGCCATGTGCTGCGCAATGACCACGGGCAAGGGAAAATTCGCGGGGAAAGAAGGCAAGAGTTTCGCAAGCGCGTCGGGACCGCCGGTCGAGACTCCGATGGCCACAATTTTGAGCTGGGCTGAACGTATAGGAACGGAGTGGAATCGAATCTCGGGGCGCGGAGTTGGGAAAGCGGGACGCGAGACGCTGGTCACCGTATTCTGAACGCGCGCGGGAAAATGGCATAACGCTTTGATCTTGGGGACCAGGTCGCGCTGAATGGCTTCCGATGTGGCGGCCATGTTCTGGTTGCTTGGCTTCGCCACGTAGTCCGAGGCGCCCAGCGCGAGGGCATCGAGGGTTGCTTCCGCCCCTCGTTCCGTGAGCGTGCTGAACATGATGATCGGCACACGCGGAAGAATCTTGCGTATTCCCGGAATGGTTTCCAGGCCATTCATTTCGGGCATTTCAATATCCAACAAAATAATATCCGGGCGCAGCGTCTGCAGCTTGGCCAGCGCCAAACGGCCATTGCTGGCCCATCCGGCGATAGCAAGGTCTGGATCGCTCGAAAGCACATTGGTAAGTACTTTCCTCACGACCAGGGAATCGTCAACGATCATGATTCGAATTTGCGGCATCGTCATCTATTCCAGGCCGGCCCCCGAGCTTTGAAACTTTGGCGCACGGCAAGAAGGCGCACCTCCGAGCGGCAAGCCAGTGCGGATGGTTTTGGCCCCTTTACGCTGCGCGCCGTCTGCTGTGGCCGTTGTCAGGACCATCGCCACTGACCCTGAACTGTTCGACCAAGCCGCGCAACTGCGTCGACATCTGTGCCAGCGCCTGCGCCGCCTTCATCGATTCGTGTGCGCTCGATGACGTCCCCTGCGCCGCCTGAGACACTCCCGCGATGTTCTGCGTGATCTCGGTCGAGCCTTTGGCGGCCTCGGTGACGTTTCGCGACATCTCGTTGGTGGTCGCGCTTTGCTCCTCCACCGCCGTCGCGATCGTGCTGGATATGTCGCTGATCTGATTGATGACCGCGCCAATGGTCGCGATGGCGTCGACCGCGCCCTTGGTATCGGATTGGATCGCCGCGATTTTCTGGCTGATGTCTTCGGTGGCCTTGGCCGTCTGCTTGGCCAATTCCTTGACTTCGTTGGCGACGACAGCAAAGCCTTTGCCCGCTTCTCCGGCGCGCGCTGCTTCGATCGTGGCGTTGAGGGCCAGCAGATTGGTTTGTTGCGCGATGGAAGTGATGACCTTGATGACCTGGCCGATTTCCGCGCTGGAGACACCCAGCTTGGAGATGGTCGCGTTGGTGGCCTCGGCTGTCTTGACGGCCTCGCCGGAAACGCGAGCGGATTCGGTGGCGTTCTTGGCGATGTCCGCAATGGTGGAACTCATTTCCTCGGCGCCGGTGGCGACGGTCTGCAGGTTGCGGTTGACCTGGTCGGTGGCGTTGGAGACCACGTTGGCCTGGGCGGTGGTTTCCTCGGAATTGGAAGTGATCTGCTGGCTGACGGCGGAGAATTCCTCGCTGGCGTTGGCTACTTGCTGCGCGTTTTCCGCAACGGCAACGATCATCTTTACTAGACTGGCTTGCATCTTGTTCATGGCGGTGGCCAGGTCGCCCAGCTCGTCGTTGCTGCCAATTTTGACTTCTTCGCCCGTCAGGTCGCCTGAGGCAATGGCCTCCGCCTTGCTCAGGACCGCGGAAATGCCTGCGGAGATGCTGCGGCCCATATAAGTAGCCACGCCCATGCCGATTCCAAGTCCCATCAAGGCGGAAATCAACATGGTCCAGCTCATCGCAGAATTTGCAGCGGCCACTTCTTCTCTGGCTTGCTCAAGGAGGGTTTTAAAGGAATCGGCCATCTCCCCCAGGGTCACGTCAAGGGGATCCTTTACGGCCGTAGCCTTATCCCTAAAATCAGTCCCTGCCTTCACGATAGCTTCGGCGCTCCCGCCGCTTGCTAGGCTCATCCCCGCCACTTGGGCGTCTCGAAGGTTAGGAAGTTGAGCCTTGGCTTTCGCCCACCGTTCGCGGTTTTCTCGACTAGGCCACTTGGGGGCCAATTCGTCGAGCGCGGCCGAATCATTATCGAGATCTTTCCAATTCGAAGTAAACTGATTTCGCGCCTTCTCCACCGCTGGCTGTGATCCTAAAAGGATGATCTCGCGGCCTTTACTCTGTGCCCGATTCAAGTCCCTCTGTAACTCGAAGAGCGCTTTTTGGCTTGAGACGTGAATGTCTACTTGTGCCTCGACTTCCCGAATGGTGTGCGCCTTCAAATAGCTGATCCCCGAACTCACGACCATGAGCCCGAGTAGTGTTGCAAAACCCAGTCCGAGCTTCTTTCCGATAGTAAGTTTCATTTTTTATCCTCCTCATAACGCTCAAATATCAAAACCCGAACCTCGCCCAGAACCAAGAACAACGGTCTCTGGGACAAATACGGTGCTGTGTTCGCGTTCCACGCGACCTTCAACGGTTCCACTGAGTCCTGTCCCTTGTGACTGAAAGGAAGTCTTACTGAGCAATCTTTTTGCGGTCGGAAGTATCGAGCAGAACTCCAGCGACGCACCCTTTTTAACCCTACCGCTCTGGGCCCGACGTTACAGCCTCCGCCGTTTCACACGCCTTTTCTGTATCCAATACATGCATCAATTGTTTCTCGAGCTTGTGAACGCCCAGGATGACTTCGCGCACTTTGCCTTGCAAAGTTTCCGGCGGGCGCTCGAAGGATTCCTCGGTAACTTCCACGACGTCTCCGATATCGTCGACGAGCAGGCTCACCGCCCCGTCGGCGCTTCGGATCACGACGTTCATCGGGTGCGTTTCCTCCGCCCGGTCCGCCAGTTCCAGGCGTCTCCGCAAGTCAATTCCCGTAACGATTTGCCCGCGGAGATTCATGAGGCCGCTGACGACATGTGGGGCCAGCGGGATCTCTGTAATTTCCAGGAAACGGATGACTTCCTGAACTTTTTCGAGTTCCACCCCGAACATGAGCTTGTCGAGATAAAATGTGCAGAACTGGTGAGTTTGCGCCATGGATCAGTCAATGACCTCCGCATGTTCCGTGGACAGGGTGCGATTTTCCTCGGCGATCCGCTGAACGACGGGAATATCGATGAGTTCTGTAACCCGGTCATTGATCACCACCGCGCAAAGGATTCCTTCGCGCGTGGCCGGGGATTTCACATCGGCCCGGTCTTTTACAATGTCCAGAATTCGTTCCACGACGATTCCGATGGTTCGTCCTTCGTTATTGCACACGAGCACTTGCAGGGGGTCGGGTTCCACGGTCTTGTTGCCATGGCGCAATCGGCTTCTTCTCTCCTCCAAAACGACATCGAGACGGATCAGCGGAAGAATCTTCCCGCGGTACTGAATCACCCATTCCCCGCCGGATTTCTCGACATCCGAGGCGCGGAATTCCTCCAGGCGCGCCACTGTGCTGAGGGGCAACGCCATGCGAGCATCGTCCGGACCGGCAAAAAGCAGGAACGTTTGTTTTTCGGCTCGGTTCTGGTCCAGGCTTTCGGCCAGCTCGGCCGTTTTTTCGGCCAGCGCGCGATCGCTCGCTTCCGAGAGAAGATTTGCGTTCTGCGCCAGACCAACCACGTCCAGAATCAGGGCCACTTTGCCGTCGCCCATGATCGTCGCGCCGGCGAAGATTTTGAGCGCCCGCAAATGCTTGCTCAGGGGTTTGACGACGATTTCTTCCGAGTCATTGATCTCATCCACGACCAGCCCAAACGGATGGTCGTTCGCCTGGAGCACCACGATACTCGTTGCTTCATCCACTTCGGCCTCGGTCGAGTTCTTCTTAGCGAGCTTGAGTTCTTCACTGAGGTAAACCAGGGGCAGCAGCCGCCCGCGCATGCGATACACCGGAACGCCGTGAACGGACTCGATATCGGTTCGCACGCGGTCGGCTTCCAGGCGAACCAGCTCCTGGATATTGACCTGGGGAACGGCGAACCGTTTTCCCCGGCTCTGAATGATCACCGCCCGGACTATCGCCAGCGTCAGCGGAATTTTGATCTTGATGGTCGTGCCTTTTCCCGGATAACTCTGAAGATCCACCGTGCCGTTGACGCGGTCGATGTTGGTCTTGACCACGTCCATTCCCACGCCGCGACCGGAAAGGTTGGTCACTTTTTCCGCGGTGGAAAATCCCGGCAGAAAGACGAGATTCAGCAGTTCTCCCTCGCTCATGCGCGCAGCCTGCTGCGCGGTGATCACGCCGCGCTCGATGGCCTTGCTCTTTACGCGGGACGTGTCGATTCCCGCGCCGTCGTCCAAAATTTCGACCAGGACCTGGCCGCCCTCGTGGCACGCGCGCAGCACGAGCCGCCCTTCGGGACGCTTTCCGCGGGCGACGCGCTCCTCGGGCATTTCAATTCCGTGGTCCACCGAATTCCGGACGATATGAGTCAGCGGATCCTTGATCGCCTCGAGAAGGCTCCTGTCGAGTTCCGTTTCCTTTCCTTCCATCTCGATCAGGACTTGCTTGCCGCGCGCTGTGGCCACATCGCGGACCACGCGCGGAAACTTGTCAAAGACGTTGCTGATCGGCTGCATGCGCGTTCGCATGACTTCTTCCTGCAGTTCGCTCGTCAGCAGATTCAGTTGTTGCGCTGGACTGACCAGATTGGGATCGGACTGGCGCGCGGAAAACTGCGTGATTTGATTTCTCGTCAGCACCAACTCCCCCACCAGGTTCATGAGCCGGTCCAGAAGGTGGACGTCAACGCGGATCGTTTCCGCGGCCGCGTTTTTGGAGCGGGAGTCATCTGTCGGGTGCTGGGCCGTTGGAGCTTCTCCTGGCGCCGCGGCAGATGGCGCGGACGGCTCGGGCCGGGCTGGAAGCGCCTGTTCCGGTTGTGCTGGAACGGATTCAGGCGCGATGGATTTTGCAGAATTCTCTTTCGGGCTATCGCCTTGCTTTTTTTTCGAGGTCTCCTTTGGCAAAGAGGCCTCGGCGGCTGCCTTGGGAGGCGGCTCCTGGCCCTGGTTTTGCAACTTATTCAAGGTTTCGATGAGGTCCGGGTAGGTTTCATTTCCGTCCTGCTCGGTGGCTTGTATTTCTCCGAGCATGGTCCGAATGGCGTCCACCATCGCCAACAGGCCGCTGGTAAATTCGGGCGTCAGCGAAAGTTTGCCGTCACGCAGGCGGGAGAGAAGGCTTTCCCCCACATGAGCGACTTTTTCAAGCTTGCTGAATCCCAGGAAACCGCAACTTCCCTTGATCGTGTGGATAGTCCGGAAGATGCTCGAAAGAAGTTCTTGCGAAGACGGATCGGTTTCGAGCTTGACCAACTCGCTGTCGAGCCGGTCCAGGTTCTCAATACTTTCGACCAGGAATTCCTTGATCAGGTCGTCCATTGCACCACCCTATTGGCGATCGGTAATCTTGGGCGGAGTAGAATACTGGCGCTGCGCGGTTGGACACTCGCGGCGAGTGATCCGATTTACCCGGCGGCCTTCCAATTGACACAAGCTCGCACAAGATACATGCAGTTAATCGTCCAATGAGCGGATTCGCTTTAGCGGAAGTTTCAAGGCGAATCAATGCAATTTGCAGGGCATCCTGGTTTCTGCTCGTGCTACCTCCAATCCCGGCTGAAATATGGAGTTAGGGGATGGTTGGGAAGAGACGAGAAAATTGTTGGGGCAATATGGGCATCTGACCCGCGATTGCCAAACGGATAGTATTGGCGCTGAAAATTTGTGCTCTGAGTGCGGCGACCTTCACTTCGTTAGAATCGTCTAACAATTGCCGCCTGCGACCGGTGACGAGTAATTAGCGACTGGCGACTGATGAGAACCCGCATGGCCGCCACCGCCGCATTTGCACAGAGGTTCTTGTCATTCATGAATAAAGGTTCACGACTTACGGTTCACCAGTCACCAGTCACAAATTACCAGTCACTGCTTGGTCTGCCTGGATCGTTCGAGGAATACTTCCCGCGCTGCCTGAATTCCGTTGAGGGCCGCCGGGAAACCCGCATACAGGGCCATCTGCATGATGACCTCGATGACTTCCTGTTCCGAGCATCCCACGTTCAGCGCGCCGTCAATATGCGCGCGAAGCTGCGGCCCCGCGGTGCCTAGCGCCGTGAGCGCAGCGACGGTCGCGATCTCGCGGGATTGCAGGCTCAGCCCGGGCCGGCAATGAATATCCCCGAAGCCGAATTCCATGACGTACGTTCCCAGATCCGGCGCGATCCCTTCGAGCGACGCCAGAAATGTCTTAGCCCGCTCTCCGTACATCTCCACAAATTTTGCCAACCCGCGTTCGTATCGAGCCGAATGGCTCATGGTTGTCTTCTCCTCGGCCGTCTTCGGCGCCCACTCGCACACCACGAAGGATTGAATTCACACAAATCGATTTCAGTAGAGGGCTCACATGATCGTATAGATTCTCTGTGGAATCCAGGTCAACAAGTGTAGACAACTCCAGAACTTCGGCCCTTTATTGATCCAAGAGGGTCGGCCACGTCCACGCGAAGGTCAAAGATAATCAGGATTCCGCGTGCGCCACGCCCTTACGCTGTCGCTTCATGAACGACGGCTTCGGAGCGCCGCACACGGACTTTAACCTCCACGCGCGATCCAAGCCGGTTGAGGATCGAGATGAGGCGATCGATGGTGAACCGTCCGAGGTCCGCATTGCGGATGCGCGAGAAGTCGGCCGCCGCAATGCCGGTTCGACCATGCGCCGCGCGCACGGTCAGGCATTCGCGGTCAAGCGCCTTAATGATTTCGGCGGCCAGGATGGCCTTGCATTGTTCGGCATCGGCGGTCCCGTGCCCGAGATCGCGGAACACATTGCCGCTTCCCCGCACGACTTTCAGCTTTCCGCTCTTCATTGCAGCATCTCCTTCAGTCTTTTCAAACGATCCCGTATCAGATCGATTTCACGTAGCGGCGTCTTGATGCCTCGCGTCGATCTCTTTTGGAACGCATGCAACACCCAGATTTCGTCGCCAAGTTGCACCGCGTAAACCACGCGGAACGCATCGCCCCGGAACGGCAGGGCAATCTCGAACACGCCCGAGCCAAGGCCATGCATGGGTTTCGCAACGTCGGCCTTGCCGCCCTCCGCGGCGATCGTCAGGCCCGCAAGACAGATCGACTTCGCCCCTTCCGGAAATGTCTCGAACTCCTTTAAGGCCGCTTTGATCCATGAAATGGGCCGCGTCTTTCGAATCATTGCCCGTTCGCGACTACCTCCCGCCTCATTATATGTTGTCATATTTGACAACGCTTGTCAAGAAATCCCTCGGGCCAAGCGTAGTATTTCCTGCTTGAAATCCGGCAGAGGAGGGCTCTAGCGGGCATCCCGACCGTCGCGCCACTCGAAAGGTGGGGCGTTCCATTCTGCGTGCTTCATCGGAAACTGCATTCCATCGCCGACGCGAAGAGAAACCGGGCGCTGCAGGAATACTTCGGGAGAAAAATGAAAAACAAATTGGCCTTTCGTTGAAAGTTCCGACTTCTTATTTTCCCACAGGACGACTGAGGTCCTCGCGCGCGACGGCGTAGAGAGCCAGTTCGACGCGGCTGGATACGCCGACCTTGTCATAGATGGCGCTCAGATAGTTTCGAATCGTATGCTCGGAGAGAACGAGCTTTTGGCTGATCTCCCGCGTGCTTAACCCTTCCGCCAGCAGATGGACTACTTCCGATTCGCGAGGGGTCAGCCGGGTCATCCCGCCGCCCGGCTTGATGAGGCGCAGCGGCTTGAGTTGGGTGAGGAACTCCAGAATAAAGGCCAGATTTCGCGTGTCGGCCCAAATCTGGCCTTCGTGCACGGTGCGAATGCATTTTGTGAGCAATTTAATGGAGTGCAGCCTGCAAAAAACGCCCTTGGCGCCGCCCCTGAAGGCATCCACGACCAGGTCCCTGTCGGAGTCCGGAATCAACATGATGGCCGTGGTCTTGGGAGAAAGCATCTGCAGGTATTGCAGGACGTGATATCCCCTTAAACAGCCGTCATGAAGATGGGCATTAATCAGGGCGATATCGGGCTGGTTTTTTTCCAGTTCCCGGATCGTCTCGGCGGAACTGTTGGAAACCGCGACCACGACGATGTCGTTGCGCCCGCGCGTGAGTCCATCCGCGATCAGGTGCGCGCTCATGCGGTCCGCATCCGCGATGAGGACACTGATGCTGGCGGTGAGAGGTTGTGACAACTGGCTCATGAATGACCCCACCAGACAAAGCCCAAGAGGCGCAGACTATACGAAATCACCGCGGAATTGCAAGCTATTTTATGCGAATTTGTCATTATTCGTGCCATCCGTACTGCATGCAATTCTGGCTGCCGCGGGAAGTCTGGCCACCCATCGAACCAGCTGTTTTATGCCACTCAGACGGTACGTTTGTCACGTACAGTGACAGGCATAACGTCATTCAATGACTGCAAGGACATCCTGCCCATTGTCCAATCTTCGAGAAATGCCTATCGTGCGCCTCACATTCGCACTGGAATTTTAAGCGAGCTTCAGGGAGGGATTCTTGAGCCGCGATATGGGAGAACCGATCGAAATGAGAAAAGAACTTCGCTATCGACTGGATGCGCCGGCGGTGTTTTCCTGGGAAGGCGTGGGGCACAAACGGTTTCGGGGGGAAGGGGTGACACGCGACGTCAGCGTCCAGGGCGCGTTCATCCTGACGGCGACGATGCCCCCTCCCGATTGCCCGATTCAATTGGACCTCCTCCTTCCCTCGCTTACGGGAATGAAAACCATGATGCGCATCACGGGAAGGGCTCGAGTCCTTCGCGTGGAACACCCGTCGTCAGACACTTGGATCCACGGATTTGCGGTTGTAGCCGACGAACTAAATCAATGGGGCCTGGTGCCCATGCACACCGAATCTGAAAGTGCGCTCGTCGGAGCAGCCAGAGCGCATTGAAACCAAACACGAATCAGGGATTCGGACAGGCAACTGTCCATGCTACTTGGGTCAAGGTTTCCTGTAAGTCAGAGGGCAGAGCTTTATGCACTTGGCGGAAATGGAACTGGAAATTCAGAGCGCGAGCGGCGCACCAAACTGGTACGCGCTTTTTACGCGCCATCAGCACGAGAAATCCGTCGCGTTCGCGCTTTCGAACAAAAATCACGAAGTTTATCTTCCCCTCTATCGCTCCGTCCACCGATGGCAGGACCGCGCCAAGGCGCTCTGGCTTCCGTTGTTCCCATGCTACGTGTTCATCCGCGAGGGGATGGACAGACAGCTTCAAATACTTACCACCCCCGGTTTAATCCACATCGTGAAATGGGGCGGGCGCCCAGCAATCGTGCCGAAGACTCAATTGGATGCGATCCGGCAGATCGTCGAGTGTTGCCCCAAAGTGGAGACTCACCCGTATCTCCAGTCCGGAGATCGCGTGCGAGTCAAAAGCGGGCCGCTAATGGGGCTGGAAGGGATTTTGACCCGCAAAAAAGGGGTGGCGCGGCTGGTCGTTTCCATGGAAATGCTAGGCCGGTCCGCTGCGGTGGAGATCGATGGATTGAATGTGGAGAGAATTGGGCCAATCCCGGTGCCAAAGCTACCCCCTCGGATTTCAGTTTCCGCTTGAATGTGGTTCACAACGAAGATCTGACCCGCGCGATCCAATGGACGTTTCCCTATTTCAATTCAATGTTACCGGAGCGGTGAGTTCACCGAAGCCCTTCGCAAGTTCCGGCGTGCGTGCCGCCGCATGTTCCGGCCAGCGTGCCCGAAGCCAGACACCCATGGAAAAAGTGACTTCCAACTCTCGCAATCTGGATCTGCTTCGGTCTTTCGCCGTATTGCTGGTGGTGGGCTTTCATCTGGCGAAATTCTTCGACTGGCATTTGGAAACTTTGCGAGTCACGGATTTCGGGATGCTCGGCGTGATGCTCTTTTTTGTGCACACCACGCTGGTCCTCATGTTCTCATTGGAGCGGCAGAGCGCGGGCTCAAACGCATCTTTGTTTGTCCCCTTCATGGTCCGGCGGTGCTTCCGCATCTACCCGCTGGCAATTCTTCTCGTCACATTCACTTTTCTCTTCCACATTCCGTCGGACCTGCAATTTGGAAGATTCAATTTGCTGCATCAGTCGGCGGGAAACTTTCTCGCAAACCTTCTGCTGATCCAAAACGTGACGCGGGAGAAGGCGAACCCGGGCATTCTGTGGAGCCTGCCGCTGGAACTTCAGATGTACCTCGTCCTGCCCGCCTTATTCCTATTCGCTTCGCGCGTGAAGTCGTGGTGGGCGATGATCGCATTCTGGTGGTCCGCGGTCGCGCTCTGGTTTGCGGTGGGACTCTCTACAGGCATGCTCCCCCTGAGCGAGGGTGGCATCCGGTCGCCTGCGGAAGCGCTCCTGAAATTCACGCGATTCGCGCCGTGTTTTCTTCCAGGGATCGTGGCTTACAAACTTTGGCGCCGGCCCAGATTCTTGCCGGCCGCCGCTTGGCCTGTGTTCCTGGGGCTCTGTTGCGCGGCGTTTCTTTGGCTGTCCGGCAGTCAGCCGATCGAGACGGGATGGTTCATCTGTTTTGCGATCGGTCTGGGAGTGTGCTTCTTCCGGGAGATGCGGGAAAATCTGCTGGCGCGCCTGACGAAACGAATCGCCCGATATACGTATGGAATTTATTTGTTCCACTATCTGGCAATTTGGATCGGGTTTGCAGTTTGCCGGAGCTGGAACGTCGGGCTGCAATTCGCGATTTTCGGCGCGGTCCTCGTGTCCCTCTCTGTTCTGCTCTATCACACCGTGGAAGCGCCCATGATCGCGGCCGGCGTCACGGTGTCGCAAAAACTCATGCGCTCTCCCTTAACTCGTGAAATCAAAGTCCATTCCGGCGAACCCGCGGCTCAAATCTTTCCGGACTTGAGCAGGTCATCGTGAAAAGAAACCGATTTAACGGGACGACTTTTGTGGCGCAAGTAATTCTAGGCCTGGCGTTCTGCCTGATTGCGGCTTCTGCGGTGGCGCAAAGTGCGCCAAAAAACAGCAGCCAGTCCTTGCCCCAAGTGCAAACCGCGGCGGAGATCAATCAGCGCTTGCAACAGGCGAACGAAAAGCTTGCCGGAGTAACCACCGAAATCGAAACCAGCGAATCCCGCATCGGCCCGGACGATTTGCTGAATATCTCCGTCTTCGAAGCGCCGGAAATGAATAGCACCGTGCGCGTTTCGGCGAATGGCGAGATTTCCCTTCAATTATTGGGCGCGGTGCATGCCGCCGGACTGACACCCAAAGAACTCGAATCCGTTCTGCAAGGGCTGCTGCGCCGCACCTACATGAAAAATCCTCACGTCGGCGTGTTCGTTCAGGAATTGCAAAGCCATCCCGTCTCCGTCGTGGGCGCCGTGAAAATGCCGGGAGTATTCCAGATTCGCGGAACGAAGACGGTGATCGAGATTCTTTCCATGGCCCAGGGCCTTGCGGACGACGCGGGCGATACGGTGCTCATCATGCGCGGCGCTGAATACACCCAATCGGGCAATCCCAATGGCTCACAACCCACGGCGCAGGAAAAGACCGGTGAAATAGAGGAGATCAACCTCAAGAAATTGCTGGACTCCGCAGATTCCGCCTTGAACGTGGCGGTACGTCCGGGGGACATCGTTAAAGTTCCCCGCGCCGGAATCGTGTACGTGGTGGGGGAAGTCCAGAAGCCGGGCGGTTTTGTCCTGCAGAACAACGAAAACATTTCCGTGCTCCAGGCGCTCGCGCTTGCCGAGGGCCCAACGCACACTTCGGCGATCAGCCGGACTCGAATTATTCGCACGGACTCGGCCTCGGGAAAGCGAACTGAAATCCCTCTGAATCTCGGAAAGATTTTTTCCGGTAAAGCGCCGGACACGTTCCTGCAGCCAAAAGATATCGTCTTTGTTCCAAACAGCGCCGCAAAAAGCATGCTTTACCGGGGCTCTCAAGCCGCCGTGCAGACTGCCGCGGGCGTCGCGATTTACAAGTGGTGAACGCATGGCTCCGGACGGCAACGACCAGAACAAAATGGAAGTCTTCACGGCGCGGGAAGTTCGTGCGGAACAGCGCCGCGCGTTGCAGGGAGCGATCCGCCCGGCAACCATGGAAAAGCCGCCCGATCTTTTGGCCTGGTGGAGAGTCATTCGAAAGCGCCGTTGGACGGTTCTGACCGCTTTTTCCGTGCTGTTTGTTACCGTCCTGGCCGGATCCATTTACGAGAAACCCGTTTACCAGGCCAAAGCGCTGATTGAGATTGATAAAGAAGACCCCAGCGTCGCCAATCCGCAAGAGCTATTTCAATTGGATGAAGTTTCCGACGCCTACCTGGAAACGCAATACAAGGTTCTGGCCAGTGATGATCTGGCGGAACGCGTCATCCATCAACTCGGCTTGGACAGGCGAGCCGAATTCCTACCTTCCTCGCTCGTCTCGCCGTGGAGGGCGAGCGCGGCGCCAGCTTCTCCCCCCGCCCCCCTGCCGACAGCGCGGCTGTGCCCGACCCGTTGGTCCAGGAAACCGTACTCACCCACTTCCAGGACCGTTTGGACATCAGGCCGATCCGGCGTAGCCGCGCCGTCGAGCTTCGCTTCGATTCCCAGGATCCCGATTTGGCGGCGCGAGCCGTGAACGCGGTGGTCGAAAATTACATCCAAAAAAATTTCGAGGCGCGGTGGGGCGCCGCGCAAAAAGCTTCTGGCTGGCTTTCACAGCAATTGCAGGACCTGAAAACCAAACTCGAAAAATCGCAAGACGATTTGCAGAAATATGCCGCCGATAACGGCCTGCTCTACCTAGTCACGGACAAAGGGCAACAGGAGAGCATCGTCAACCAGAGCGTTCGCGAAATACAGGATGAACTGACCAAGGCCGAGGCGGACCGTTTCGAGAAAGAGTCGATTTTCCGGCTTGTGCAATCCGGCGACTACGCGTCGCTCCCCGGCGTATTTGACAACAAATTGTTGCAGGACCTAACCGTCCGGCTTGCGGACCTTCAGCGGGAGCACGCACAGCTTGCAGCCACATTCACGGAAGACTATCCGAAGGTCAAGGAAACCCAGAGCCAGATCGCGGAAATTCAAAGTTCCCTGGAGAGGGAGCGCTGGCGCGCGGCGCAGAAGATCAGCAATGATTACTTCGCCGCGCTCCGGCGCGAAAAATTAGTGCGCCAGGCGTTCGCGGAAAGACAGGCGGAGGCCAACCAGATTGCCGAAAAATCCGTGCAGTACGGAATCCTGAGCCAGGAGGTGGACACCAACAAGGGTTTGTACGAAGGATTGTTGGAGCGGCTCAAGGAAGCGGGCGTCACGGCGGGCCTGAAAGCCAGCAACATCCGGATCGTGGATCCTGCAACGGTTCCATATAAACCGATTGCCCCAAACTATCCTCTCAATCTGGGGCTGGCGGCGTTTCTTGGTTTGGGGCTTGCGGTCTCGATGGCGTTTCTCAAGGAACATTTGGACCAGACCATTCGGTATAGTGAAGACGTATTTCACTACTTGGGTGTTCCGGTTCTGGGATTTATCCCCACGTTCGGCGCCCTGAACGGAAGGAAGCAGAAAGGCGTCGCGCGCGCGGACCGGGAACTCATCTTCAGCATGGCCGGATCGAGGGCCGTGGAAGGCGGCGAACTGATCGAAGACCATTCACGGCATGACCTCGGAATTCACAAAGGGTCGGCCTTTTCCGAGGCTTTTCGCGAGCTTCGAACTTCGGTGATTCTCTCCGCTTCCGGACGTTTCGCAAATTCCATTTTGGTGACCAGCGCGCAGCCCGGCGAGGGGAAAACCACGGTCGCGGTGAACCTTGCCTTTTCCCTGGCGCAGCTAGGCAAGCCGGTTCTTCTCGTCGATGCGGATATGCGCCGTCCCAGCATTCAGAAGTATTTCCCCGAAAGCGGCTCCCAGCTGAGCAGCTATCTGGCGGGCCAGGGCGCGTGGCAACAGATGGTGTTTCCCACGCCGATCAACCGATTGCACGTTCTGCACTGCGGCCCTATCCCGGAAAACCCCTCCGAACTTCTCTCTTCGGACCGGATGCGAGCCCTGATTCAGGAATCGATGGCGACCTATCGCTTCGTTATCCTGGATTCACCGCCTCTTCTCAACCGGGCGGACAGCCGCATTTTGGGAAGCATGGTCGGCGCAACCATTCTCGTCGTCAAAGGTGGAGAGACGCCGCGCCAGGTCGTTCAATACGCGGAATCGCAAGCGCGCTCGGTGGGAACAAATCTTATTGGAGTCGTTCTGAACAACCGCGACTCCTCTTTGAATGATTACTCGTATTACGCCTGCGCTCGCCCAAATGAAGAAGCGGGCGCGGCGTAGTCCTCGCCGGTACACGTGATATTTTCCAAAGCCAATTTCGGAACGTTTTCCACCAGCCTGGCCATTCAGGCTTGCGGCGCAGGCACCGGCATTCTCACCGCTCGGCTGCTGGGTCCTGTTGCTCGAGGACAACTTGCTACAGTCATTTTGTGGCCTGTGATCTTGAGCAACCTTGGGTTGATGGGCTGCAACTGGGTTCTTGCGCGGGAAGTCGCAAAGAATCCCGAAAGAGAGTGCGATTGGGCAACCGTTGGAGTCACAGTCGGATTGGCTACCGGCGCGCTATATCTTCTGTCAGGCTATTTCCTGATTCCGCTGCTACTGCCCGCGGATAGAAGCAATTTGCTGCCCGTGGCGCGCCTTTGCTTGTTGCTCATTCCGCTGGACATTTCCAATCAAGTCCTGCTGGCCGTCGAGCACGGCCGGATGCGCTGGCGCCGCTACAATCTCCTGCGGCTTTCCTTTTTTATTTTTTATCTTATTCTCATCGGTCTTATCGGAGTGACCCACAGAAATCAGGTGCGCTGGTTCGTTTCGGCATTTCTCGCCAGCGAATTGCTGGCCGTCCTCTTGCGCCTTTGGATTCAGAGAAAATCATTGGCTGCCGGCAAGTTGCGATTCGACCGTTGCCGCCATCTATTGCAGGCGGGGACGCCGTATTTCGGAGCGACCATCAGCAATCTGATTTCAGTGCAACTCGACACTATCCTGGTCGTGAGCCTGCTCAACACGGAGGCCGCGGGAATCTACGCGGTCGCCGCGGCCTTTGCCAACGGACCGTCTTCCCTCGGAGATGCTTTGGGGATCACTTCTTTCGCCGTCCTTTCGAATGAAAGGAATACCGAGAGCCAGGAAAAGATCATCACTGGAACGTTTCGCCAATCCGCTTTGGTGTCTTGCGGGGTGGGGCTGGTCCTGGCCGGCCTGATCCCGTTCCTCGTCGTTCCACTGTTTGGATTCGATTTCTCCAGCGCGGTTCGGCCGGCCGCGGTCTTGGCCTTGGCAGGGTCCTTGACGGCTTCAGCCAACATCCTGAATCAAGGATTGCGAGGTCTGGGGCGCCCGCATTCGGGTTTGGTGAGCCAGTTGGTTGGTATCGGCGTCATGGCCCTCGCGGCTCTATTTCTCTTGCGGCGGTTCGGGCTCATGGGAATGGCCTTCGCCGTTTTGCTGAGCGGTTGCGCGCAGTTGCTGGTGATGGTTGCCGCCGCGGCGAAATGGTTGAGGATCTCGCCGCTCCAATTCTGGCCGTTTGGAGCGGGAAATGTCCGGTTGTTTTTCCAGCAGGTCGCGGATTTGCGTTTGCGATATTCGCGGTCTCCCGCGTGAAACTTTTTTGGAATTCAAGATGAGCCGAATCCTCGGATACTTTACTCCGGTCCGCGCATTTTCCAGCGCGGGGGAGATTTATATGCAAGCGGCGTCCGGGCGGGTCGCCGAAGCGCTTGCCAAACATTTTGAAAAGGTCTGCGTTTGCACCAGAGTCGTGCATGGCCCTCCCCCCGCGCCGTTTGACGTCGCGTTGAATGCGCCGAATCTCGAACTTATCGAACAACCTTTCTGGAGCACCAGCGCCGAATCGCTAATCCATTTATTCGGCATCGCACACGCCTACATGCGTACCTGCCGGCGGGCGGATGTTCTCTTCGTGCGGGGAGGGTGCCCCTACACGGCGATGCTGTACTTTTGCGCCGCGATATTTCGCAAGCCGATTTGCCATTGGATCGTCAGCGATCCCGTCACCCTGCTGCGAACACACAACAGGAAAGGCCGCGTCTTGGATATGCTGGCCTTGCTCTACGCACTACAAGATCGGCTCTTCACGCGTCTTGGGCGCTGGGCCACCAACAGCGTATTGATTTGCAACGGCCGCGAAGTGGCCCGCGCCCACGCATCTCCCCGGACGGTCGAGATCGTTTCCAGCACGATCCGGGATGATGAATTTTTTCCTCGCACCGATACCTGCCAGGGCCCAGTCGTGCGAATCCTTTTTGTCGGATTCCTCCGTCCGGAGAAAGGAATCGAGTATCTGCTGGAGGCTGTCTCGCAGCTCAAGGCGGATGTGTTGTGGGAGCTGGAGATTGTGGGGCCGCGCCAATTCCCCGACTATTGCAAGAAACTGGATGAGATGGCCGCCACACTAGGCATTTGCGAGCGCATTCGCTGGGAGGGATACTTGCCGAACGGCAAGCCATTATTCGATCGCATGCGCGCCGCGGATCTTTTGGTTCTACCCACGCTCTCCGAGGGAACGCCGCATGTCCTGGTGGAAGCTCGAGCCAACGGCCTGCCGTGCATTTCCACCACGGTCGGAGGAGTGCCGACAACGGTTACGGACGGATACGATGCTTTTCTCGTTCCCCCCAAGAATGCGCGGGCTTTGGCACGCGCCATGGAGCGCGTGATCGGCGACGGCGAATTGCGCCGAGCGATGATTCGCAACGGCTTGATCGCCGCGCGCAAGCAAACGCTGGATCGATTTATTGCCGTCGTGCTGAGAGAACTGAATACGAATGCGCCCGCCGAGAGAGAGGCAGTTCCGCAAGAATAGGTACGTTGCAATGCGAGTGATCCAATATCTCTGGTTTCATTTCATCAGTGTTGCCACAAGCTGGTTGCCGGAACTGCGGCCTGTGCTGAGCCTGCGCGGATTTTTGCTGCGGCCTTCATTCAAAAGCTGCGGGGGAAATCTTCAAGTGTCGCGACATGTGACGATCAACTTTACGAATCGCCTGGAAATCGGCAGCGATGTCTTCCTCGCCACGGGCTGCTGGTTGCATGCACGGGGTGGGATCGTCCTGGAGGACGAGGTGCAGCTCGGGCCGTACTCGGTTCTGGTCAGCGGGGACCACACAAAACTCGATGGATCCTACCGATTTGGCCGCAGCAATCTTGCGCCGATTCGCGTTTGCCGGGGGGCGTGGGTCGCGGCACATGCCACAGTCACGAAAGGTGTAGTCATCGGACGCGGCGCCGTTCTCGCGTCCAATTCCGTGGCCACACACGATGTTCCACCATACACGATGGCGGGCGGCGTTCCCGCGCAAGTCATCCCTAAAAATTCGCGGATCGAAATGGTGCTGTAAGCGCATGTACTGAGACTCGCTACGTAAAAAGCAATCTTCATGTATCCCACACCCACGCTCTGGTTTGAAATTGGCGTCGCTATTCTGCTTGGATCCGGGTTCCTCTGGACGAAGCCCGAGTACGGCCTGTTCCTGTACGCGTTCTCGCTCGGATTTCCCGACTTCGCCTATCCCCTCGGCACTACGATCAACATTCGCCTGGACGACATACTCATCGTGCTCTTCCTGGCGCGCATCATTCTGTGGGCGCCCGCTCCGCTTTCTCGAAGGCAGAGAAGCATATTCGCCTGGCAAGGGATTTTCCTTGCGGCCTGCTTGTTGTCGATCGCCGTGGAATCAGCGCAGGGAACGTCGCCCGGAAGCTATGACGCAGCCAGAATGGCCGGATGCGCCGTCATCATTCTGGTCCTTCCTCTGGCTGTGCAATCGGAAAGAAGGCTTCGATTTTTCCTTGCCGGCCTGATGTGCGGCGGAGCGGCCCTGGTAATTCAAGTTCACCAGCATCTGGGTGAGAATTCGTCGAATGATTTTGCGAATTTTGAGCAATTGAAAAGCGCCGCCACATTCGGCACCTGGAACCCAAATACGATCAGCCAGGCCGCCTTATTACTCGTGTTCGCCGCCGGACTGGGCGGAATCGTTTTTTCAAAAACGCTGGTGAACAGAATTTTCTGGTTGTGTCTCGCAGCGGGATTCGCGCTGGCGCCCGTCCTGGTGTTTGTGCGCGGCACAAGCATTAGTATTGCCGACGGATTCCTCCTGTTTCTTTGCATGATGCGCCGGTGGAAATGGGTCCTGGTCTTCGGAGCCGTGTGTCTGGCCGCCATCCTGTATCTGCATTCACGGGACTCTCGGTTGATGGAAGACGCCACCGCTGTGAATCTGACAACCGGAGAAGGCTTCAGCCACCGGTTTGACCGGTGGGGCATGGCATTTCAGGCCATCGAAAAAGACCCGCTCGCCGGCCATGGATTTGGGCAGGAATTAAACTATTTGACTCTGATGGGTAGCGAAGGCCGGGCGCACAATACCTATTTGACGGTCTGGCTTGAATTGGGTCTGGGCGGTCTTCTTCTGTTCCTTGCCGCCGTATTCCAATTTATTCGTGCAGGAATTTTTCTGTACAGAAGCCCGCGATTTCAATCCGAAGGAGCGTTGATCCTGGCGCTGCTCTTCGCCATGTGCCTCGATAGTCTCGGTTTGGCGACACTCTATTGGGAAAAGTTGCCGACTATAGCGCTGTCGCTCGCAATCGCGGTCGTCGGCATTTGCGAGAGGAATGACCCGGAATTTGCTGTAAGCGAAACTCGCATCTCGGCATACGGGCCAATCGCGCAACGTTCGTAGTCTCATCCCTAGTCCCCCGAAAAATTGAATTTTGTGAGGTCTGATCCGCCTGCGGGAAAGGAATTTTCCGTGCCGCAAAGCCAAACGATTCATGTCTCGGTGGTGGTCCCTTGCAGGAATGAAATTCGGCATATCCGCGGGTTCCTCGATTCGGTGCTTCGCCAGGAACTTGGCCGGATCGAAATGGAAATCCTGATTGCTGATGGCATGAGCGAGGATGGAACGCGTCTGGTCCTCGACGAATTCGAAAGGAAATTTACGGCCATTCGTGTCCTCGACAATCCCGAAAAAATCGCCTCCACGGCGCTGAACCGGGCGATCCGCGAAGCCCGGGGAGAGATCATCATCCGCATGGACGCCCACACGACCTATGCCACAGACTACGTGCGTTCCTGCGTCGAAGTCCTCAATGAAACCAAGGCCGACAATGTGGGTGGCCCCGCGTTGACGCGCGCGGACGGGTATATTGCGCAGGCTATCGCGTTTGGCTTCCACACGCCCTTTGCCACCGGCGGCGCCAAGTTTCGCGATCCGCGATACACCGGCCCGGCGGACACGGTGATGTATGGCTGCTGGCGCAAATCGACCCTGGAACGCATCGGCCTGTTTGACGAAAAACTGGTCCGAGGCCAGGACCACGAATTGAACGCGCGGCTTCTTTCCTGTGGCGGAACATTGTGGCAGTCCGCAAAAATCACCTACTGGTACCGGCCCAGGGCCAGCCTTTCAGGGCTGTTCCGGCAATATTTTCAATACGGGTTCTGGAAAGTTGCCGTGGTTCGCAAGCATGGGAGGCTCGCATCCTGGCGAAATCTCGTGCCGGGCTCCTGCTTGCTCGCGGGAGCCATTTTGCTGCTTTGCGCAGTTGCCGCGAGCCTCGGCGGATTGACCTGGTGGCGAGACTTGTTCCTTGTGGACTGGTTTACGCTGGCAGCCTCGTATTTCATCGTATCTTTCGCCACGGCCTTTTGTGTCGCGAAGCGGCAGGGGTGGTCCTTTCTTCCCTGCTTGCCTGTCGTGTTTGCCGTCTACCATTTCTCTTACGCTCTCGGTTTTGTTCTGGCCTTGTTGCATCGTCCCGCGACCGCGGGCCGCGCGAGTCCTGTTCGGAGAGTTCTTACGGCCCTCACAAGATAATTCCTAATCCCCGTTAACTAGCGCCGGTTTCGCCCGAAAGAAACGGCAACCGGCTGGAGGATATTCCCGTGGCCCAGCGCGAATATCAGCAAGCGATTTCCCTGTCCAGGCGCCAAGACATCCCAGAGCGTGTCCTTCGGCGTTTGTTTGACTCTGTTTGTGCATTGGTAGGTCTCGCCTGTTTGGTTCCTCTTTTCGCCTTAATCGCCCTGGCGATCAAGCTCGACGATGGCGGGCCGGTTTTGTATTCCCAGTACCGCGTTGGCAAGGGCCTTCGGAAATTTCGGCTGCTCAAATTCAGGAGCATGTTCATCGGCTGCGCGGAAGGCAGTTTTCTGACGGCGCACCGGGACGCGCGGGTCACCCGCATCGGCCGTTTTCTGCGGAAGTATAAATTGGATGAGCTCCCGCAGCTCGTGAACGTCTTGAGTGGCGAAATGCAACTCGTGGGCGTGCGGCCTCAAGTGGAAAAATTTGTCGATCTTTTTCCCGACGAATATGGAGAGCTCCTGCAAGCGCCGCCGGGAATCACAGACCTGGCATCCCTCAGCTTCCGCCATGAAGAATTGCTGTTTCTCGAAAATTCCATCGAGGAGCACTACATTGCAAAAATTTTGCCGATCAAATTGGAAATCGCGCTGAGGTATTCGAGGACCCGCACATTTTTTTCGGATCTTGAAATCATTTTCCGAACGATCCTGGGTTTCGAGTCTCCTTCCACCGCGTGGGAAGACGCCAGGTTTGAGCCGCCCGCGCAAGCGCTTTCCAAGTCTATTTCCAGAAATTCCCCCTAAGCCCGCACGTCAGGGCGTTGGAATCTGATCCATTCCATCAAAACGATGAATTGGACAAAATTCCAAGCCTCCCCTAATCTCACACATGAGCAGATAGCAATCCTGACCACCCCGGGGCCGAATGCACACCCACATTCGGCCCTCCTCCCTCCTAAGTTTCAACAATTCGTTAGCCTCTAAGTCCCTTCCTTTCAAATAATTTAGAGTTTCAAAACCGTGCATTGCCCCGGCGTCTCCCTAATTCAATAATCACAGTCACGAATTTTTCATCCAAAGGCGCGTGCCGACCTGCGATAATTGGATGGTCGGCTCCCGCTTGTTGGCTTCAGAGTACGGTGGTTACCAGGAAGAAGGGAATCATGCTGAGAGGTAAAATCTCCATCCCGCCCACGGCGAAGTGTCCCGGTTGCGACACTGTTCACGTGCGGGCCGCGCTGGAAGCGAACTTCTACATCTGCCCGGGATGCAATCACTATATGTCCATGCCTTCGCGCGCGCGAATCGCGTTGCTCGCCGATGCGGGGACATTCCGTGAACTGGACCGCGAGCTTGTGTCCGTCGATCCGCTGGGATTTGCGGACCACAAATCCTATCGTGTTCGCCTGGAGGAGGCTCGGAAGGAAACAGGTGTCCGCGAGGCCGTCACCGCCGGATTTTGCCGGATCGGAGGCCACCAGGCGGTGCTGGTTGTTTTCGATTTCGCGTTTTTGGGCGGCACGATGGGTTCCGTGGTGGGAGAAAAAATCGCCCACGCCTTCGAGGAGGCCACGCAGCGCCGAATTCCGCTCGTCAGCGTGGCGGCCAGCGGCGGCGCCCGCGTGCAGGAAGGCATGTTCTCGCTGATGCAAATGGCCAAAGTCGCGGCCGCCGCTTCCGTGCACGACCGTCAGGAACTTGCCTTCATTTCCATTTTGACGGACCCGACATTTGGCGGCGTCACGGCCAGCTTCGCATCGCTCGGCGACATCCTGATTGCCGAGCCGGGCGCGCAAATCGGATTTGTGGGGCCTCGAGTCATCGAACAAACAACGGGCGTCGCGCCGCCAAAGGATTCGCACCGCGCCGATACGTTGCTCAAGGCTGGGCTGATCGATCTCGTGATCGGGCGAAAAGATCTGACCGCAGTCACCGCTTATCTCATCGGGCATCTGAAGCGAAACAAGGCGATGGAGCCGGGGAGTAAGGATTTGCCGCCGGCCGTAAAATCCAAGCACATTACGGCCTGGCAAAAAGTAAGTCTCGCGCGGCACTCGGGCCGCCCCACGGCAAAGTATTACATCGCGCATATGGCATCGCGCTTCCTGGAACTGCACGGAGACCGGTGGAGCGGCGACGATCCCGCCATCATCGGCGGCATTGCCGAATTAAATGGTGATACCGTGATTATGATCGGACAGGAACGCGGCGCCACTCCGGAGGAAAAGGCCGCATCGCATGACGGCAAAGCGTATTCCGAGGGCTACCGGAAATCGTTGCGCCTGATGAGGCTTGCCTCCAAGTTTAAGATTCCCGTCATTACTCTTGTCGATTGCCCGAACGCCCAGGCGAACTACGAATCCGAACATCGCGGCATCGCCTTCGCTCTTGCGCGCAATCTCGCTACGATGGCCAACTTGCCCACGCCCATTGTCTCCGCGATTATCGGCGAGGGCGGAAGCGGCGGCGCGCTGGCCTTGGGCGTTGCCGACTGCGTCTTGATGCTCGAGAACGCGATTTATTCCGTGATTTCGCCCGAGGGCGCGGCCGCGATTCTTTATCGCGATGCCGGAAAAGCGGAGGCGGTTTCGGATGTTCTAAAACTCACGGCCCAAGATCTCCATTCCCTCGGCATTATCGATACTGTGGTGCCGGAGTCAGAGGGCGGGGCGCATCTCGATCCAGCCGCGGCGGCGGAAGCGCTCAAGAGACATTTGCTAGCCGCTCTGCGTCCGCTTACCGAACTTCCCATGCGCCAGCTTCTGGACAATCGGTACAAAAAATATCGTCACATCGGCCAGGAAGGCAAATACTGGAGGGAGCGCGTTCGCAGCGGCTTCAGCGACGTGTTCGGACTTCTTGCCTACGCCGTATCCAAAATGGAGAAATCCAACCGGAAACCCAAGTCGTCCGACGGCGCACCGCGGCACAGGCCGGAGAAGAGCAGGACTCCTGTTTCAACAGGCCCGAAGCGAGCGGAGCGCGAATAGCCTGCATTCGCGAATTCGCACCTTCGCAGGATCGTACGGCAATCCTGGAGGACATCCGGAATGAAAGCCCTCGTTAAGAGCCGGGCCGAGCGAGGCCTCTGGCTCGAAGATGTTCCCGAGCCCGAACCCGGCATCAACGACGTCAAGATTCGCGTGCTGAGCACTGGAATTTGCGGGACCGACCTGCACATCTACGACTGGAACGAATGGGCGCGCGCCACCATTCACGTGCCGCTCGTCATCGGGCATGAATTCTGCGGAGAGATCGTCGAAGTCGGATCCAATGTGGCGGACCTTCATCCCGGCGATCTGGTCAGCGGGGAGGGGCACGTCGTGTGCGGGCGCTGCCGGAATTGTCTCGCAGGACGGCGCCACCTGTGCGCCTACACGCAAGGCGTGGGAGTGAATCGCGCGGGAGCGTTCGCCGAGTACGTCGTCCTGCCGATGATGAACGTGTGGAAGCACACGCGCCCGATCGCGCATGAGATCGCCGCGATTTTCGATCCCTTCGGAAATGCGGTTCACACCGCGCTTTCCTTCCCGGTGCTCGGCGAGGATGTTCTCGTCACTGGCGCGGGGCCTATAGGAATCATGGCCGCAGTGGTCGCGCGATTTTCCGGCGCGCGGCACGTCGTGATCACCGATGTAAATCCGAATCGCCTCAAGCTTGCGGAAAAGGCGGGTATCCCGATCACGGTGGATTCACGAACGACGCGTCTAAAAGAAGTGCAGAAACGTCTTGAGATGCGGGAAGGCTTCGATGTCGGCCTTGAGATGTCGGGCTCGCCCGAAGCGTTCCGCGAAATGCTTGAAAATATGTGCCATGGCGGCAAGATCGCCATGCTGGGAATTCCGTCCGCCGAAGTCGCCATCGACTGGAGCCGCGTTATCTTCAACATGCTCACCATCAAGGGCATCTACGGCCGCGAAATGTTCGAGACCTGGTACAAAATGACCGTCATGATCGAATCCGGCCTGGACATTTCTCCGATCATTACGCACCGCTTTTCCTGGCGCGATTATGAGAAGGGTTTCGAGGCCATGCGCACTGGCGAAGCGGGGAAGGTCATCTTGGATTGGTCTGACGCGCGAGCTTGATTCGGTGCGGGGGCCCTTCACGCACGGCCCCGGTATAACACTCGGTCGGGCAACAGACCCTTTATTTCGATTCTCCTGTATAATAATTGTCTATACTATTGCAGGTAGGGCCAAGGGATGGGCCTGCCTGGGCTATTTCTGAGTCTGGACGGATACTTTTATGATCAAAACAGGCGCGCAAATTCTCTGGGAATGTCTGGAACAACAGGGCGTTACCACCGTATTCGGCTATCCCGGCGGCGCGATTCTGCCCGCCTATGACGCGCTGAAGTACAGCAACATCCATCATGTACTCGTTCGCCACGAGCAGGGCGCGGCGCACATGGCCGACGGCTACGCGCGCGCCTCGGGGCGCGTTGGTGTGGCGATTGCCACGTCCGGTCCGGGCGCCACAAATATGGTGACCGGTATTGCCACGGCCATGCTCGATTCCTCATCTATCGTCTGCATTACGGGGCAAGTGGGAAGCAAGCTGATCGGCTCGGATGCGTTTCAGGAGACGGACATTACGGGCGTCACGCTTCCCGTCACGAAACACAACTATCTCGTCACGCACGCAAGCGAAGTGGCGCAGACGATCAGCGAAGCGTTTTATGTCGCGAGGTCCGGCCGTCCCGGGCCGGTTCTCGTGGACATCACCAAGGATGCGCAGCAGTCCACGTGCGAATTCGACGGCAAGCCTGTCGCGCCGCAGCTGCCTGGATACCGTCCCGATTTGTCGCCGACTTCCGAGGAATACAAACAGGCGCTGGAGCTGATCCACAATTCCAAGCGGCCGGTGATTCTGGCCGGGCACGGAATCATTTTGTCCGGCGCGATGGAGGAAGTGCGGGCGTTCGCCGAAAAGGCAAATATCCCCGTGGGGCTCACTCTGCTGGGCCTCGGCGGGTTCCCCGCGTCTCATCCGCTGAGTCTGGGAATGATGGGCATGCATGGTGAAGCCTGGCTGAATACCACGATTCAGGAAGCCGATTTGCTAATCGCCTTTGGCATGCGCTTTGACGACCGCGTCACGGGCAATCTGAAAACGTACGCGCCGAACGCAAAAAAGATTCACGTCGAAATCGATCGCGCCGAGGTCAATAAGAACGTGAAGGTGGACGTGGCGCTCGTCGGCGATTTGAAAGGCGTCCTGCGCGAATTGTTGCCGAACCTGAAATCGCAGGACCGCCACGAGTGGCTCGCCTACATCGACCGGCTCAAGGGCGATGTCGCCGTGCGCGACATTCAGGGGCTACCGGACAACGGCCACCTCTACGCCGCGCACGTGATCAACGATCTGTGGCATGAAACGCGCGACAGAGACACAATCGTCGTCACCGACGTGGGCCAGCATCAGATGTGGGAAGCCCAGTATTACAAGCACGAGAAACCGCGCTCGCTGATTACCTCCGGCGGGCTCGGGACCATGGGATTCGCGCTGCCTGCCGCGATCGGCGTGAAGGCCGCCCGCCCCGAAGCCGATGTGTGGGTGGTGGTGGGCGACGGCGGCTTCCAGATGACGATGTGCGAGCTCGCGACGATGGTGCAGGAAAAGTTGAAGGTCAACATCGCCATCATCAACAACGGCTACCTGGGGATGATTCGCCAGTGGCAGGAATTTTTCTACGAGCGCAACTACGAAGCATCGCCGATCCTCAGCCCCAATTTTGTGAAACTCGCGGACGCGTTCGGGATTCGTTCGGTAGCCGTGACGCAGCGCGCCCAGGTCGTGCCGACGGTCGAGATGGCGCACAAACACAAGGGACCGGTCCTGATCGACTTCCAGGTGGAGCAGGAAGATTCGGTGTACCCGATGGTCGCGGCGGGCGCGGCGCTGCACGAAATGATTCGCCGTCCGAATCCGATTGTCGAGACGGCGACGGACGCGTGAGAAACATATGCTGAACACATTTGTGGTGCATGTTGAAAATAAGCCGGGCGTGCTGACACGCGTGGCCTCGCTGTTCCGCCGCCGCGCGTTCAACATCGATTCGCTCACCGTCGGCCGGACGGAAAAACCGGAAGTTTCGCGCATGACGATCGTGGTCGATGCGGACCGCGACCAGGCGCTGCGCGTCGAAGCCAATCTCTACAAACTCGTGAACGTGCTGCTCGTTGAGAACATCACGGGGAAACCTTCGATATGCCGCGACTTGGCAATCATCAAAGTCTCCGCGCCGCACAATGAACGGTCCCATATCCTAGAAGTCGTCAACGTGTTTCGGGCTCGCGTCGTCGATTTCGACACCGACTCGCTGACGATCGAAATGACCGGCAGCGAGGAAAAGATCGACCGGCTGCTCAAAGTCCTGCGCCCCTACGGCATCCTGGAAATGGTGCGAACCGGCGTTGTGGCGATGCGCCGCGGGACAAAACTGCAACAAGAAGCAGCCGCCGCGGCGGCCGCAGCGTCCGGCAATGGTGCGGCAACGGTCGCTTCCGACGACAACGTTTCTTATTCGGTCTGATCACCAGAGATGGTAGTAGCCGTCCCGCCGCGTAATATCGACCGGAATCCCGAAGAGGCGCGAAATTTCCTCCGGATTCAGCAAATCCTTTTTCTGGCCGTCCGCCTGAATTTTTCCGTTTCTCATTAAGACGACGCGGTCGATCTCCGGAATGACATCGGAAAGATGATGCGTCACGAGAACGATGCCGATTCCGGATTGCGCGAGTTCGCGCATCGTTTGCCGCAGTCCGTGCTGCGCGAATACATCGAGGCTGTTGCTCGGCTCGTCGAACAGGAGCGTCTGTGGATCGTGAACCAGCGCCCGCGCGATCAGGATGCGTTTGGCTTCGCCCGAAGACATTTCCGCGACGGGCCGGTCGGCGAGGTGCGGGACTCCGATTCTCTCCAGCACCGCGTCGGCGCGTTTGCGCTGCAAGGGCTCGACGGTTTGATGATCAAAAATGCGCGTGCTGCTGAAGAAGCCCGAGAGAACCACTTCTCGGCCGCTCCTTTCGCCGGTGACGTCTTGCATCAAATCATTCGAGACGATGCCGAGGACCGAGCGCAACTCGAAGACGTTCCAGCGCGACTGGCCCAGGATCGTCATGGAGGAGCCTTCGCGAATCACCGGATAGCACTCGCGCGTGATGGTTTTGATCAGCGTCGACTTTCCGCAGCCGTTCGGCCCCAGAATCGCGACGTGTTCGCCGGCCTTGATCCGCAGGCTGAAGTCGTCGAGCGCGACGTTATCGCCTCGAACGACGCGCACATTTTTCAAATCCACCAAAGCAGGTTCCATGAAGTCTCCAAAGCTCTCCATGATATCCAAATCGCCGCCCTATCACACGCAAGATTCCGCATCCAATTGATTGGGACTTCGCGAGAAATCGATGTGCGGTTCCGATATGCCGGCGGTTGTGCGACCCGCCGCGAGGCAGTAGAAATCGCCGGCGAGACGCCGGCGCCACAATAACCGGCGTACTTTGTTGAGAAGGTGGGTAGCGTTCTACCGGTCAGGATGGTGATGAGAAACTGGCGCTAACGAACTCACAAGCCGAGCAATCGTTGGCCATTCCCTCCCAGGATACGATCCACTTCACTCGCAGGCAGTCCAGATTCGCCGATGTAGTCCGCGCACAGCTTGAATGCGTCGTCGCGCCAGAAGGGATAATCCGTTCCGAACAAGAGGTGATCCGCGCCGAAGGTTTCTTTTGCGCACCGGAGCGCCGACGGATTACCGTTCACGGTGTCATACCAGAAATATTTTGCCTGTACGCTGGGCGCCATGGCGGAGTCTGGCAGGAAATGATCCTTCAATTGGTCGAGCCGCGCCGCGAGAAAAGGAGCGAAGCCGCCGAGGTGCGGCACGATGATCTTGAGGTCCGGAAAGCGGCTCGGAAAATTTGCCTGCATGAATTGCAGCAGGCACACCGTGTCTTCGAGCGGCGCTCCGACCGGCCATACCAGGTTGGTGGACTCGATCAGTTGCGATCCGAGGCTGCCGCCGATCGGATGGATGAAAAGGACGGCCTTGCGGCGATTGAGTTCGGCGAAAAATCCGTCGAAGGACGGATCGGCGATGCTCTTTCCGAGGACCACGGTGCCGGCCGTCACGCCCACCATGCCGAGTTCATCGAGCGCGCGGCGCGTTTCCGCGATCGCCGCCTGCACGTGCGGCAGCGGAGCGCAGGCGAAGGCCGCGAAACGCTTCGGATATTTGCGGACGATGCGCGCGTAAATATCGTTGCCGAGCCTGGCCGCATCCACTGCATCGTTTTCCTTAGCAAAATAAGGAAGCTGGCCGGATACCGAGAGAATCTGCATATCCACCTTGGACCGGTCCATATTTTGGAAGTGGTCTTCGAGGCCGCTGAAATGGGCGGAGTCCAGTTTCATCCTCCGAATCAAACCGGTGACGTGACTTCCTCCATACAGGTCCAAACGGTCGAGATATTCCAGGGGAAAATAGTGCGCGTGGACGTCGATTCTCACGGTGATCCTTCCAGTTATGAAGTTCTCAAGTCTTGAATCTTGGAACGCGAATCAGGGAGCAGGCGCGAGTATACAACGACTCGTAAGCCCGCTTGTTGCTCTTCACAAAACGCCGCACGCACAGCCGAGGTCACTTCATCACGTTCAAGAAGATTCTAGTAGCACAGGCAATCTTGCCTGTGCGGGGTTTGCGATCATTGTTAAGTCGTCTGACTTGTGCGCACCAGAAAACCGCGCAGCCAGCCCCTCGCGGGGGCTCGGGATAAAGAGTGGCTGTGCTACTTGAGTTCATTCATAAGAGGATTGAGCGTTTTTGATTTTTTGCCGATAGGAGAAGTGTGAGCGAAAAGAGATCCGAATTTAGGATTCCACTCATGGCGCGGGTCGATGTCTTGTGGGGAGACGAAGACGGCACTCCCCGCGTGGCGCCGGCGACGCTGGAAGACACGTCGCACCGCGGCATGAGCGTGCGCATGAAGAACGAGATTCGCATTGGTTCGCATGTTACGGTCAAATGGGGAAGCGAACAGGATTCCGGCACCGTTACGAATTGCCGCCGCGAAAAGACGGACTACGTCATTGGCGTCAAGCGAGACGCTGACGAGGGCGGCGATCGGAAGTAGTCTGCATCGCGTTTTTGCGTGGGATTAGTGCTGCCCGCCGCCGCTGCATTACTTGCCGGCTGCCTCCGCGGGCCCATTTTTCCCCGCCAGATAAAAATAGCCGACTTTGTTGTTGGGCGCGGTGCCGTACCACATCCGCCCCTGCGCATCGCGGAAGAACTCGCGTATGGCAGGCTCGGGATGAGGAAATGGATACTCGATGACCTTGCCTGTCCGCGGATCAAATCTCCCGACCAGGTCCATGTTGTGGGAGTCGTACCAAAGATAACCGTCGGCATCAAAACCCAAGCCGTAGGGGCTCGGATCCGGGCCGGGCAGCGGAAATTCCTTGAAGGTCTGCGTCTTCGGGTCGAACCGGGCCATTTTCCCGCCGCGGAATTCACCGGAATAAATCATGCCGTCGGAGCCGATTTCCATGCGTCGTGGGTAAGCGTCAGGCGTTGGGAGACTCCACTGGAAAACCTTCATCGTTTTTCCGTCGACTTTGCCGATCTTGCTTACCAGCGGGCTCGTAAACCAGGCATCGCCATTTTTGTCGGGTTTGACGTCGTACGCATATTCACCCTCGACGAAGCGGGCGAATTTCCCCGTCTCTGGATCGAAGCGCGTCAGCGGGACGCCGCTCGTCCATACCTTCCCGCTCGGATCGATACGGACCGTATGCTTCGATCCGCCGTCTTCGATTCCCTCTTTTCCAGGCAGGTACGCATCTTGATATTCGATGATCTGTTGCGTCACGGGGTCCCATCGGCCGATCCTGTTCGAGCCTTGCTCGGCGAGCCAAACCGAACCATCCGCCGCGGGCACCGCGGAATGGACTCCGCCGGTCCCGGTGAATGGAATCGAAAAATCTTTCATCTCAGCCGTTTTCGGATCGAGCCGCGTAATCTTATTGGCCGTGCCGAAATCGGGAATCCAAAGAAAACCGTTCTTGTCGGGAGCGGCGCTGAAGGGCATACGGCTTGGGGCCGGCATGTCGTATTCGACGTACACAATGTTCATGGCCTCGCTGCTGAACGGCCGCACAGTTTTCTGATACGCGGGCATATCCGCAGGAGATTTCGGCAGCACCGAATCCGGGCCGAACAGACTGTTCAAATAATTAGCTACTTCATCCGCGTCCTGATCGCTGAAATTCGGGCCTAAAAAAATGCTGAAATGCATGGCTTCCCGCATGTACGCGACGCGGTCTTTCCAACCGTCCAGGTCCCGCCTGACGGAGGCGATGCGGCTTTGAAATTGATGGCAGATGTTGCAGTGCTCAAAAATCAATTCCTTCCCTTTTGCCGCTGGCCAAAGCTGCGCCGCCTGGTATTTGGAAATCTCATTCCAGCGCACCGCGCTCTTCTGCAGAGCAAAATCGAACGAAGCATTTTGTTCAGCGGCGAGAGTGACGCCCGAGCGAGGCTCGGCGCGGTAGCCCACGGCCCTGATTTGCACGCGGTAATCCCCGGCGGGCAAATCGGGAATCCGGTAGCGCCCCTGGCTGTCCGATAACACGATGACTGTGATTTTGGTTTTCGCGTTCTGCGCCTCGACAAACGCGCCTTGAAACAGCGCGCCATCCGCGCCATTCACAGTCCCGGTGATCGTCGCGCCGTAACAGGCCGAACCGAGGAACACTATCCAGCCGAAGAGGATCAAGATTTTGCTTTGTGACCGCAAGCATCGCTCCTTTTTTTCATTGCATGAAACTGGTTGGATGTAACGGGAGGATCGCGCCTCCGATCCGCTAAGTCCAGCTAAGGTCGTGATTTTTGAGAGGCAAGGAACGAATTCGCTTGCCCGTGGCGGCGAAGATCGCATTGCACACCGCTGGTGCGACCCATCCTACCGCTTCTTCGCCGATGCCGGCTATCGGGTCATCAGTTGCACGAACCCAGTGGACGCTTATCTCGGGCATCTCTGTCGCCCTCAATAACGGGTAGTCATCGAAGTTGCTTTGAACGACGCGACCTTTCTCGATTGTGATTTCCTGACGAAGCGCCGCGGCCAGTCCCATCGTAACTTGCATCTCCACCTGCCGTTCGGCGGCCAAAGGATTAACCAGAAATGGTCCCGTATCCACCGCAACGTCAACCCGTTCCACCCGGACTTCTCCCTTCTTGCTGACCGAGACGGTGGCCACAACTCCGATAATCGTGATCTCTGTCCGGCTAAGCCGGCGACTATCTCCGATGGCGATCCCCATCCCGGTTCCCGCCGGCAATTTCCGGCCCCAGTCGGATTGCTCAGCAGCTGCACCCAACACACTGATCCAGGCCTTTGCAAAAGAAAACTCCGCATTCGTCTCCAGCAAAGCGCGCCGGTAGTGGTAGGGGTCCTTGCCGGCAGCGTGGGCGAGTTCATCGACGAAGGTCTCCAAGAAGAACTCGTTTTGAGATCTGCCAACGGACGTCCAAGGCCCGGTGGGAACGTGCGTATTTCGGAGGTGATAGTCGAATAGCTGGTTCGGCACGAAGTAAGGAAGTTTGTGCAGGCCGCGGATAAGCTGTTCGTTGCCCGGTTCGGGTGTTCCGCCATTGCGTCCATTTGATGCGAGGCCGCCCTCGGCCGCCACAAGCTTCGAGGCGAAGACGGCTTCATCCATCCCGACGACTCGCGTATGCCAGGCGAGTGGCATTCCGTCCGGTCCCAGAGAGGCGCGGAACCTCGACACACGCATCGGCCGATAATATCCGTGGCGTGTCGTTTCCTCCCGGCTCCAGATAACCTTAACTGGGCGTCCACTTAACTGCTTGGCAATCGCGACCGCCTGACGCACGTCGTCCTGGTTTCCCCGCCGCCCAAATCCGCCGCCCAGGAAACAGTTGTGGAGATAAATTTTCTCCACCGGAACGCCCGCCACTTTCGCTGCATCGATCGTGGCATTCTCGGGATCCTGCGACCCCACCCAAATATCCACTCGATCCGCGGTGACTTGGGCAGTGCAGTTGAATGGCTCCATCACGGTGTGGTCCAGATAGGGAACTTCGTAGACCGCCTCCACCACCTGCGAAGCATTCTTGAGCACGCCCTCCGGATCTCCCTTCATGGTGACGACCTTGGCATCGGGCTCATCCAGAGTGGCTCGCGAAGATTTAAAGAATTCCTCTGAAGTATCATTGCCGTGCGTACCTTCGTCCCACTCAATCGGCATGGCATCCAACGCGGTCCTTGCGTGCCAGTAACTATCCGCCACCACGGCGACTCCCGCCTCGATCTCCTCGCCGCTGAACTCCACCACCGAATGCACGCCCGGCCGGCGCTTGACGGACTCCGCGTCGTAACTCTTCACCTTGCCCTTGAACACCGGCGATGCCTTCGCCGCCGCATAGAGCATGCCCGGCACACGCACATCAATTCCGTATGTGGCGCTGCCGTCCACCTTCAGAGGCGTATCCAGCAATTTGGTGGGCTTCTTCATCAGCGTGTATTGGTCCGGCGTCTTGATCTTCGGCTCCGCGGGTAATTTGACGGCAGCGGCCTTCTCCGCCACTTGTCCGTAGCGGAGCGTGCGCCCCGTCAATTTGTGTGTGATTACGCCGTCCTTGACCGTGAGTTCCGCTCTCGGCACACTCCAGGTCTGAGCCGCCGCTGCCATCAGGCGCTCCCGCGCGCTCGCTCCGGCTTGCTGCAAGTAGGGGCGTCCCAGGCGAACCGAACTGCTCGAAGTTGTGTTCAAGCGCCTATACACCTTGTTTTCGCGGAAGTGACGATTGACGGATACATATTCCGCGCGCACTTTCGACCAGTCACATTCCAGCTCCTCGACGAGCATCTTCGCGCAAGATGTGATCACGCCTTGACCCATTTCGGATTGGCCGATGCGAACGGTCACGGTGTCGTCCGGTGCGATCACTACCCAAGGACCGACCTCGATGTCATTTCTGCCGACCAATGATTCCCAGGGCCGGCCAGATAATTTGGCAAGATCGGCAGCCCGCAGGACGTTGCTCTTGGGAAAAGAGAGTCCCAATGCCAATCCACCGCCCACGGTCGCGGCGGTCACGACGAATTCTCTTCGGCTTATTTCACGATTTGCAGACATGCTGACCTCCAAATAAACGCCTAGGCCTTCGCGGCGATTTGAGCGGCGCGGTGAATTGCCTGGCGGATGCGCAGATACGTGCCGCAGCGGCAAAGGTTGGTGATTTCCCGCTCGATATCGGCGTCGGTTGGGTTCGGTTTGTTCGCAAGCAGCGCGGCGGCTGCCATGATCTGTCCGGACTGGCAATAGCCGCACTCCGGCACATCGGCTTCGCGCCAGGCAATCTGGGCCGGATGCTGGGCATTCGCCGACAGGCCTTCGATGGTGGTAATTTCCTGGCCTGCCACCAGACTTGCCGGCAGGACGCAGGAACGGACGGGTTTCCCGTTTACGTGCACGGTGCACGCCCCGCAAAGGGCCTTGCCGCAACTGAATTTCGTTCCGGTAAGACCGATCGTGTCCCGGATGACCCACAAGAGAGGAGTCTCGGGTTCCACATCCACGCTATAGGTTTTTCGATTTACTTTAAGGGATAACATCGTGAAGACCTCCACAATCTGTGCAGAATCTCCCGCGATCGCAACGCCGCCGGCCACCGGAGACTCATTTCGCCGGATCCCCATTCCGGAAGCAACGATTGCTGATGAATGTACACCAACTTCTTCGTTTTGGTTTAACTGAGATTTCCTTTTTGCCCGGAACTGGAACCTCCTTAGGTCGCCAGCCTGGCTCGCTGCTGTCAGATCCAACGGAAGTTGACACCTGACGGAGTCGGGCATATCGTCTTGCGCAAGGACCAAATCAAAATCGCTGATTGGGATCACAATCATGAAAAAAGATAAGCGCGACCAGAACCGTTTCTCACGCCGGGAGTTCATAAAGACGACAGCCACGGGAGCCGGCGCCGCGGCCCTCACAGGCTTTGGCGTGGAAGTAGCGAAGGCAGAAGGACGGCCCACGCACTGGGATAAGGAAGCGGACGTTGTTGTCATTGGGGCGGGAGCAACCGGCCTGCCCGCAGCGATTCAAGCGGCCGAAGGGGGCGCGTCCGTAATTTTGATCGACGCGAATACGGACGTCGGCGGGCACGCGATCTTGAGCGGCGGAAACGTGGCTCTCGGCGGCGGAACGAGCAGGCAGAAAAAATATGGAGTGGTGGACTCGCCGGATCTTTTGTACTCGGACCTGACGGATTGGTCCGTGGTCGAGCCCAACGGGTTCCCCGATTACCGGTACAACGACAAGGAAGTCATCCGCGCGTTTGCCGACGAAAGCGCCAAGACCTACGAGTGGCTGGTCGAGCATGGCGTCACATTTGTCGAAAAGGCGCCAGACACTCTGGGCGGGCACGCCTGCGGCAATTCCGCCCCAAGGGAGAGCCATGCCGCGCCGCTGGCGTTTGCGCTCGTTCAGAATGGCGGCCCGCTCCCTGCCGATAAAGGTGCAACCACTTCCTCAGGCGTCGGACTCATCCGGCCTCTGGAAGCCAGCGCGAGAAAACTGGGCGTGCAGGTTCTCCTGCAACACAAGATGACGGGCATCGTCCGCGAGAATCCGAATTCCGGCAGGGTCCTGGGAATTTCTGCAACAAGCCAAGGAAAAACCGTGAACATCCGCGCGCGCAAAGGCGTCATCATCGGCACGGGCGGACACAGCAGCAACGTAAATTTCCGCAGAATCTTCGATCCGCGGCTCACCGAAGAGTACCAGGTGGCCGGCGAACCGTATTCCTTCCAGGATGCCAGCGGAGAAATCGCGGCTATGTCCATCGGAGCGTCGCTCTGGGGCGCGTTCAATCAATCCGGAGAATTTGGCCAGAACGTCACCAAGGCGGGATGGATCGGCTGCCAATACGGCTACGTGAATCTGAGCTGGCAGCCGGACAGCCCCATTTTTTCCAAGGCGCGCGCCACTGGCCTTTTCGTCAAGGATTATCAGGACGCGATCCTCGTGAACATTGCGGGCCAGCGATTTTACGATGAGACGCAAGGACAATTCCCCGCCAACAACTACAACTCCATCAAATCCTACATCCCGCGAAGCTACCTCAACGCCGCGAACGTGAAGTACGAGACTTCCAATTTCATCAATGCGGCCCTGGCCGGGACCGGCGATACCACTCCGGGCGGCGGGCCGATCTGGGCCATTTTCGATTCGGACGCGGTGAAGCGCGAAGGCTGGAAAGTCACTGCTCCCTACGTGGATTACGCGGAAGGATATTTTTTCTCAGCGGACTCCATCGCGGACCTCGCCGCCAAAATCGCGAACAAGTTCCAGAAAAAACCGATGCCGTCGAACGCCCTGCAAGACACGGTGACGCGCTACAACTCATTCGTGGACGCCGGCAAGGACGCGGACTTCGGAAAGCCCGCGCCGAAATATAGGATTCAGACGCCTCCCTTCTACGCAGGCTGGGCCACACCCGTGATTCATGACACGCGCTCGGGCCTGCGCATTAATGGGAAATGCCAAGTGGTGGACCTCAATGGCGATGTCATTCCGGGCCTCTACTGCGGCGGCGAGTCCGCGGGAGGATTCAGCCTGCACGGCTTGGCGAGATGCGCGGTGCAAGGCCGAATCGCCGGAAGAAACGCTGCCGCGGAGACGGTCAAGGGGTAGCGGGCCATGTCGAAACTAATTCTTAACATCGCCCTGGTGACATTTCTAGTCGGCGTCTTGAGCTTGGCTCCTCCTGATCTCATCGCGCAGGCCGCGGACCCCGTCGCCCTGAGCGGCGTCGTCAGCTCACAAGAGGAAGGCCTCATGGAGGGCGTCGTCGTTAGCGCGCGACGCGATGGCGCCAACTTCACCGTGTCAGTCGTAAGCGACGCACAGGGGAAATATAGATTTCCCAAAAGCCACGTGGAGCCCGGTAAATACGCTCTCACGATACGGGCCGTGGGCTACGACCTGAACGGTCCCGGAGCCGTGACAATCGCTGAAGGCAAAACTACGAACGCGGATCTCAAGCTCGACAAGACCAAGGACCTCGCCTCACAGCTCAGTTCCCTCGAGTGGGCCATGAGCGCGCCCGGCACGACCGAACAGAAGGACAAAGTCATCTATCAAATTGTGAGTTGTGCCTACTGCCATAACTGGGAACGCATCATGAAGTCGAACCACTCGGCCGATGAGTTCGCGGAGCTGATCACCCGAATGCAGAAGTACTTTCCGGACGGGTCAGCGGTCAGCAGGGACAAACGGGGACGCGGTCAGATAGGTCCGCCTAATCAGATCGCCGCTGCCGACCAGAACCCAAAATGGAGCCGTGAGCCTCTGGCCGTTCCGAAGAAAGAATTGGCCGAATACTTCGCCACAGTGAACCTTAGCGGTGGCAAGACAACGTGGCCATATGAGTTGAAGACGCTGCCGCGTCCGAAAGGCAAGGCCACGCGCGTCATCATCACGCAGTACGATATGCCCCGGCCCGACACGGTGGCGCACGATCTCGACCTCGATTCCACTGGCACAATCTGGTACACCGACGAAAGCCGGATGTTCTTCGGGAAGATGAATCCGAAAACCGGAGAGTTTAAGGAGTACGCGTTGCCACCCGTCCCTCCCGGCGACCTGCCGGGCGCGAGGGACATTCAAGTGGATCGCGACGACAACATCTGGTTCCCGCGGCGGATCGCAAACTCCGCAATCGTGCTGACGAAGTTTAATCCGAAGACCGAAGAACTGAGCACGATCGAAGGAGTCGGGACGCAATTCATGGCGCTTGGACCCGAAGGCAAAATCTGGGCGGGTTGGTCGCGGATCGATCCGAAGAGCATGAAAGTGGAAGCCACGTACGGGTGGGAGAAATCACCGAACATTCCCCCTGGTCCGCACTGGCAGTACATCGATCTCACAGTGGTCAACTCCAAGGGGAATCCATACGCACCGGACACTGCCGGCTCGTACATCATCGGCATTGATGCCGAGACGCGTGAGGCCAAGTTCTGGCAGGTCCCCACGCCAAGGTCATCGCCGCGCCGTGGGCGAATGGATGCGCAGGACCGTTTTTGGTTTGCCGAATACACCGGGGACAAGATCGGTATGTTCGACACACGCACGGAAAAGTTCCAGGAATGGCCCATGCCGCGCAAATACACGACCCCATACGCCGTATCGGCGCCTGACAAAAACGGCTACGTGTATGCGACGAGCAACATGGCCGAGCGCCTCATCCGCCTTGATCCAAAGACCGGCGAAATCGTGGAATATCAGATCCCAACCGAGTTCGATTCGAAGAAGATCACCTACGATCCCACGACCAGCCGCTTGACGTTGTGGATGGTCAACACTCGCACCGCGAGAATGATGAAGGTCGAACCTCTTGAATAGACATAGTCAGAATTGACTAAACACAATCCAAGGTCGAATACCTCCATTCAAGAAAAGTGCCCCGCTCCGGAACACCTGTAGTCCATTACCTACGCACCCTTCGGAATAAAGCTCGCCCGTTCCATGCCGATGATTGGTGCAGTAACCACCTCGGGAGATTACAAGTGAGAGAGCCGACAATCCAGCCCACGGCGGTCGAACGAACTTTTGAGGAAGATGAAATCATCGTCAGCAAGACGGACTTGAAGGGAATCATTACTTACGCGAACCGAACCTTCCTCGAGGTGGCGATGTACGCGGAGGAAGAAGTCCTGGGACAGCCGCACAGCATCATCCGCCATCCCGACATGCCGCGGTGCGTCTTCAAGCTGCTCTGGGACACGATCCAGGGAGGAAATGAGATTTTCGCCTACGTAAAGAACATGGCCAAAAACGGGGCTTATTACTGGGTCTTCGCGCATGTGACTCCGACGTTCGATCCCGCCAAAAAAATCGTCGGTTACCACTCCAATCGCCGCCGGCCGGATCGCAGCCAGATTCAGATCGCCGATGGCCTGTACCGGAAATTGAAGCAGGAGGAAGACCGGCACTCGGACTGGAAAAAAGGTATGGCAGCGGCTACGGAAATGCTGCTTCAGACCGTTGCGGCGAAACAAATGCAGTACGACGAATTCGTTCTTTCCATCTGAAATCACGGAGAGGCCATGGCAACCAGCCAAAGTTTAAGTTCGCGCGTGAAACATTCTCTTAATTTCTTCCGGTCCGGCGACGGACAAGGTCCTGGAGAATCGCGGGAGTTGTCCGACGCCGCGACAGCGGAACTCGAGCAATACCGCGTGTTGCTCGCACAGGCGACGGAGACGTGCGAGCGCGCGGCGCATGGCGACCTGGAAGCGAGGATGTTGCATTGCCACGGTTCCGTCGAGATGGAACGCCTGGCCGACGCGGTCAACCACATGCTCGATATGACGGACGCATTTCTGCGCGAAGTCGGCGCATCGCTCGAATATGCCAGCCGCGGCAAATTCTTCCGGCGCGTGTTGCTGCGCGGCATGCGCGGTTCCTTCCGCCAGGCAAGCGATACGATCAATCAAACCAATAGCGCGTTGGAACGGGACGCCGCTCTGAAAGAATCCGTGGAACAACGCCGCGTCCTGGCCGATCAATTCGAGGACACGGTTAAGAAGGTTTTTTCCGGACTGGCTACGTCCACATCGCGAGTTGCCGCCGCCGCTCTTACTCTGTCAGAGGCAGCAGGGACCGGCGCGGACGCCTCGCCTGCCGGTGCGGCGGCACGGGCGAACAAACCCGTCGCACAAGGCATATCCGGCCAATCCGGCGAGAAGGACGAAAAGGCGCATCAGCTCTGCGAGGTGATTGTGCTGCTGACGGAAGCGTCGCAACGCATCGGGGGAGTGATTAAACTCATTTCTCAAATTGCCCGGCAGACCAACTTGCTCGCGCTGAACGCCACCATCGAAGCAGCGCGGGCCGGAGAGGCGGGCAAGGGTTTTGCGGTCGTCGCCGCCGAAGTGAAATCGCTGTCGCAACAAACCACGAGCGCGACGGAAGAGATCGGGACCGAAATCGCCAGGATGCGTTCCACCGTCGATCAGACGGCCTCCCTTGTCGGCGCGATGGCAAAAAGCATCGGAGAAATGAAGGAAATCTCCGCGCTCTTATCTCAACAGACCGAGGAGCTCTCCGGCTCGGTCGACTCATTCCTTCAAACGATCCGCGCGTAATGGAAGTGCCGGCGCTTCGCAAAAAGTGTGAAGGGATGCGGCCCCCGAAAATTCAAACCATCCCAAAGGCTGGCTCACCCGCCTCTAATCAATCGAATTAGGAATTTCACGCGGGAGGAAACGTGTCCGTGCGCTCATAGATGACAGCCAGGGAGTCCTGATAGCACTTGTGCCAGCCGCGCGAGATGCTGAGGAGGCCGGCGATCGGAGCGCTCGGCTCGACCAAGACTGTGCGGATGTCGCGGCGGAGGAATTCCGGCTGAGGATTCACTTCCCCCTCGTACATCTCGTTGAAATGCGTCAGAAAAGAATCGCCGTAAAGATCGGCGCGCCCGTCCACATAGACGCGGTACTCCGGATAGAGGCGCCAGATCAGATAGCCGCCGAAGGGATAGGCGTTGAAGATCTGCCCGGCGGGACGGCTGTGCTCCAAGAAAGTGACGGCGTCCTCTGGGAAGCGCGTGCGTTCGAACATGGCAGCGCCGACAATCCCGGCGTGCCAGCGCCAGCCGCACAGGAGAACGACCAAAACAATCGCAGCTTGGCGAAGCGGGAGTGGAATGCGCCAAGCAAGAAGCGCCGGGCGCCAGCCGGAAAGCAAGGGAATGCAGGCAACGCTGAACAACGCCATGTTGCGCATGGAATGCAACGCGGCTCCGGCGAAGAAAGTAACGAAGAGAATCTCACCGGCACGCAGCGTTTTCCGGCGCAGCGCCAACGCCAGAATGGTCAAGCCGATCAGCAGGAAAAAGGGGAAGAAAAGGCGCTGCATCGGGTTGGGCGGCTGCCACTCCGTTATGAGGGCCTGCATCGCGGGAGAGCGCAAGGTTTCGAATGGATACGTGTAGAGGCGCAAACCATTGGGATTCAGCGGCACCACAAGAAGACAAGCAAGCGCCGCCGCCCCGAGATGAGTCGCGCGCGCGCGGAGTTTCTGCCGCGCGCGCGTGTCGATCAGCGCGTCGAGCGCATAGCCCGCGAGGTACAGAAGAATCACTGTCGGCCCAAGGATGTATCCGCCGTGAAGGTTGACCCACAGAATGGTCAGTAGTGGAAGAGCGAGCAGGGGGCGCCAGGCGCTCGTGCGGCGGTGAGCCTCCAGCACAAAGCAAAACAGGGAGAACAAGCACAGCGTGAAAACCTGGGGGCGCACGAGGAATGTAGGATGAGCAGCCCACACCGCCAGAGCGAGAACGGGAAGGCAAACATACAGAGGCCCTTCGGAGCAGCGATAGGCCAGCCAGTAGGCGGCTGCCGTGATCAGGCCAAAAAGCACCAGGACGGCGGCATAGCCTCCGAAATGGTACGTGGCATAAAGAAGCAGCTCGGAGAGCCATTCATGCGCAATCCAGCGTTGTCCCGCAACCGTAAAAGTGAAAGGGTCGATTCGCGGAATCGCATGGGTTGCATAAATAAGCTGGCCGGAGCGAAGGTGCCACCAGAAATCCGCGGATGCCAGCGACGGCAGGCAAACTGCGAAGAGGCCCAAAAAAACGGCAGTTTCAGCGCTATGAGATTCCAGCCACTGGCGGATGCGGAGAAACATGATGAAATGATTCTAACGTGGCCAGGTCAGCGAGCGGCGTTCAATACCGGGCAGTGGTTACCGAGAGGTTACGCCAAGCGCTGTTTTTTGAATGAAATCGCAGAGGATCAGCGGAAGTTGTACTGAATTCCGGGAAGTTGTCGGATCTTCACCGAAGCCCTGCAGTTTCCGGCTTATCTCCTGCGAGATGCGTCCAGCCCCGTCAGCATGATATACATGCGGCCTGAGAATTCGTTTCGGATAGGCTGCCAGAAACGAACGATTCGACGATGGAACGACCAACTTGCAGAGAGGTGAAGAAGATGCCGATCCAATCGAAAGTGAATTTAATGCGGTCGCCGTTGCTTCGCATGTGGGCTGTGCTGGTTCTGATCTCCTGCGGCGTTGCCTGGCAGGCGCTCGCCCAGGAACCGGGGGCGCGCGACAGGATTTACGTCGTGACGCACGCCGACCTCCTGGGGCCGAATATGCCCGCCGGCAAAAAATTGCTCCAGCAATACGTCGCCGACAGCCGCAAGGAAAAGGGCTGCGTGCGCATCGAGGTCTACGAGCAGATCTCGCGCCTCAATCATCATATGATTGTGGAAGTCTGGGAATCCCAGCAGGCATTCGATGCGCACATCGCCGCCGCGCACACCGTTCAGTTCCGCCAGCAAATCGATCCCATGCTCGGAAGCCCCTATGACGAGCGTCTTCATCACATCATGGAATAGCGCTCGATTTCGCTGGTGACGAAATCCCGGAAGCTGCAGGAATTTGCCAATGCACGCGGGCAAGAAGTGGTGAACCGGGTAGGACTCGAACCTACAACCCGCTGATTAAGAGTCAGCTGCTCTACCATTGAGCTACCGGTCCACGAACTTTTTATTTTACCACGACCGAAGCATTTTCTAGGCTGCCCGCGAGCCGCGCGGTTTGCGTTTAATCCCGCAATTTTTCCGCGATTTCCTGGGCGATTTTTTTTGCGCGCTCGACCTCGTTCGGGTCCAGCGAGATCGCGGCGACTCGCGGATGGCCTCCGCCGCCGTATTGTTCCGCCAGGCTCGCCAGATTGTCTTCCGCGGCGTCGGGATTCCAGGGATTCGAGCCAATCGAAATTTTCGCGCGAGTCGGCGAAGCGAGCACGCTCACCGTGTAGCGCGCCGCCGGGTACAGCATGTAGGGAATAAATTTGTTGTAGCCGTCGATGTCCAGGTCGCTGATATCGAAATAGATCACGCCGCCGCGAACTTCGATGCGCTGCCGCAGCAAGTCGATCGAATGGCGGTGCTTTTCGAGCAGCGGGCCGAGGTGCTTCGCGACGATTGGGAGCTGGATCATTTCCGCGAGCGGGCGCACGGACAGGTCCGGAATAATTTTGGCGACCAGGCCTTCCTCCGGCGCGGCCTCAATCACCAGGGCCAGTTGCGTCGCGGGCTCGGCGAGAGCCACGGCGGATTCCGGCGTCGGATACTGGGCGCCGTCGATGATATCGCCCCAGTGAATCAGCTCAGCGAGCGGCTTCACGTCGAAGCCGAATTGCGAGCTGGTCACGTCGGCCAGCAGCTTGGTGCAGGATTTGTAATCAGGGTTGTAGAACTTGTGGCCGCTGCGGTCCTGGCGAAAGTGTTCGGCGTCGGCGGGAGTGAGGAACGCGCTCTGGTGATGGTCGAACCACCAGGTCACGCGCGGCGAGCTCGAATATTTGAAATCGACGATGGCGTTTTCATCGCCGTCGAACAAGGATTCCGGGAAAGGATGCCGCGCCTGGTGCGTCATCCCCGTGAAATGAAATTCCGCGCCCGGCCGGACGCGCTCCCGAAAAAAGCGGTAGAAAACCGCCGACGACGCCGCGCCATCGAAGCATCGGTCGTGAAAGCACAATCGAACTTTGACCGGGTCCGCCACTCTCCGCCCTCGCTCCACCCAATGCCAAACGTAAAAGCAGATGGAAAGCCCTAAAAGATGGACGGGACCGGCAAGAATGTCAAGATGAAAAGGAGGGCCTGCAAACTGGAAAAGGGGGGAGGATCAGAGCTGCGGCGCAAATCGCCGTGGCCGTTCCTTAAAGTTGAGCGGCAGCCAACGCAGGGAAAGCTCCACGCGGTGCGCCTGCTGTCGCCTCGGGTATGAACAGGTTCTAGTGTACCGTCCCGGAAATACGTTCACATAGTCGCTGAATTTTAGTGAAAATCGAATCCGCCGTGGCCGTCCAGACGAAAGGCTGCGCGTGGTCGTTGGAAGTTTCAGCATATTGGTCGATTTTCTCGATCAGGTCTTTAACGCTGCGAAACGTCCCGCGGCGAATGGCCCGCTGTGTAATTCGATTGAACCAAATCTCCACCTGATTCAGCCACGAGGCATAGGTCGGAGTGAAGTGCACATGGAATCTGGACCGTGCTGCGAGCCAGCGTTTGACTCGCGGATGTTTGTGCGTGGCGTAGTTGTCTACGATGAGATGCACATCCAAAGTCTCTGGCACGTTCTTCTCGATCTCTCTTAGGAAACCCAGATATTCTTGGTGTCGGTGACGCGGCCGGCACTGCGTGAGCACTTTGCCCTTGGCCGTGTCCAGTGCTGCAAACAGCGTGGTGGTCCCGTGGCGTCGGTAATCGTGTGTGACGCCTTCGACGTAGCCCAATCCCATCGGCAGCATCGGCTGCGTGCGTTCCAGGGCCTGAATCTGGCTCTTTTCATCCACGCACAAAACCACTGCGTTTTCCGGCGGGTGCAAGTACAACCCTACAATATCCCGTACTTTCTCTACAAAAAATGGATCGTTCGAGAGCTTGAAGTGCCGCTGCCGGTGCGGTTCCAAACCAAAGGCTTGCCAGATGCGGTGCACCGTCGACTTCGATAGCCGGGTCTGGCGCGCAATCTGCCGGATACTCCAGTGCGTGCCGTCCTTGGGTTTCGTGTCCAGCGTCTTGCGAACCAACTGCGCCACACGCTCGTCGCTGATCGGGCGAGGGCGGCCCGGGCGCAACTCATCATGCAATCCGGACACATCCTGCTGCAGGAATCGCCGTCGCCACTTGCCCACCGTGGCGTTGGTCAGCCCCAGTTGGCGTGCGATCTGCTGGTTCGTCTTGCCGGAAGCACTCAGCAAAATAATCTTGGCCCGGCCCACCAATCCCGCAGGAAGAGATCGCGAATGGGCCAGACTTTCCAGATGTTCACGCTGCTGCACACTCAAGGTCAACGCCGCCTTCGGTCGTCCCATTGCCATAGGCACCCCCATTCTGCACGGAAGATGCCTATATTCCCAGCAATACTATTGCCACTTATTTATGGGACAGAACACTAGTTCCCGGAAAAACTTTTTGCAATGCCGGCCGCGATCGGAACCTCAAACTTCTCGTGCTGGTACGCTTTCACCATAAGCAAGATCCAGAGAACGAGCGCGACCAGACTGATCAGGCCGTAGAGCATGGATCCCAACCCGAAAGCACCGAACCCGCCCATCAGGAATCCCACGCGAAAGAAGAAAATCCCAATGACAATGTTCAGGATGTGCAGCCCGCCGAACACGACGATCGATTGCGCCGCGTGAAACCGCACAAACGGCCGCTTGTCGATCAAGAAAAAAATGATCCCCGTGACCCATCCCACCAGATAACACAAGAATCCGGCCACGTTTTCAGACATCCCCGACTGCGCGCTTTGCCCCGTTTGCGCCACCGCCGCACCTGATGATTGCGCCTCCCCGCATTTGGGACAGAATCCCGCGCCGGCCGCCACTTCAGTGCCGCACTTGCTGCAAAAGGCCATTGTGTTTCTCCCCTCTGGAAGTCGTTAAGGACAGAGCCCCGCACGTCGCGCGAAGGCTATCATTGCTGACCTCGCCGCACAAGCACCCCTGTGTAAATCGGAAAGTTTGCCGCTGGATTGCGCCCCGTTGTAAACTACATGTGATCTTAGACGAATTCCCTCGCCTGGAGGGTCCGGTAGAACCGGCGCCCGCCGCGAATGCAGTTGGCACGAACCGATGGAGACCTTCCTCAACCTTGTCTGGCTTGCAATCACCGTGGCCGCCATTTGGCTGTGGCGATTCCGTTGGATTGTGTCACGGCGAAATCCGCGGCACAGCACCAGAATGGAAGCGGTCGCCATGGTCTGCGTCCTGGCGCTTCTCTTCCCGGTCATTTCCCTTACGGACGACCTGCACCCTGAAACCGTGGCTGTGGACGCGTCCTCGGGCAAACGAAATGCCTGCCTCATCGCGGCCAGCGCTCCCCACGTGCGAGCTGCAACCGTAAACCCGGGAGCGCGCTTGCTGGTTGGGATGGTTTCAAGACCCTTTTCCGTAGCCAGTCTAGTCAGTTCAGAATTGGTTCACACTCTTAATTTTAATGTCCCTTGCTCCTTAGCGAGTGGTTCTCCAGGCCGGTCTCCCCCCTCTCTTCTGTAATCAAATACAGCACTTTCGTTGCCCCGTTTGTCCGAAATTTGAGCGGGCGGGGCGTCACTTCCTATTTTCCTTTTTGGCGAACAGGTTTTGAGGCCGCGCATTTGGAAATACGGCTTCGACCTTTCGGATATGCCCAGTCCAAAACGCTCGGCACGCACATGCCTGGATGGAGTGGCAAAAATGAACAAGAAATTAATTTGGATCCTGCTGACCGCAGGTCTGGCCGGAACGGGTTGCGGTGTGGCAAATACCGATCCGAAAGCGGAGGCGCCCCCGCCTGCCCAAGTGGAGCACGAACAGGATGGAAGCGTGGTTCAAGTCGATCATCCGGAACAGATTCCGCTCGTAACAGCTGTCGCGCGCAGTTCCAGGCCGGAGCTGGTGTTGACGGGAACCGTGACTCCTGACATTTCGCGAAACGTGCCGGTCGTGTCGCTGGCCTCGGGCCGCATCGTGGAACTGCGAGCTCGGCTGGGCGATACGGTGCAGAAGGGACAGTTGCTGCTGAGCGTTCGCAGCTCGGACGTTTCCGGCGCCTATTCGGATTACCACAAGGCGGTTGCCGACGAGGAACTCGCGCGCTCGCAATTTGACCGCGCGAAAGATCTTAACGCCCACGGCGCAATTTCTATGAACGACCTTCAAGTGGCCAAAGATGCCGAAGAAAAAGCCAAGGTGGATGTGGAAACCTCTGCAGAGCATCTGCGCCTCCTGGGCAACGATCCCGACAAGCCGAACATCATCGTAGAGATCCACGCCCCGATTTCCGGAGTCATAACCGACCAACAGGTCACTGATGGCGCATCCTTGCAGGCGTACGGTCCAAATCCTTTTACGATTTCGGATTTATCCTCTGTCTGGGTTGTCTGCGACGTACACGAAGACCAGCTGGCCAGCGTGCGGCTGGGTGATACCGCCGAAATTCGCTTGAATGCTTACCCCGACCAGCGTTTCAGAGGCACGATCACCAACATCGGTGCCATCCTTGATCCGAATCTCCGGACGGCCAAGGTGCGCATGGAAGTTCGTAATCCCGGAATCATGCGTCTGGGGATGTTCGTGACAGCCACATTCCGCAGTCAGAATCAGGTTACGCACACAGTTGTTCCGTCCACGGCGATCCTGCATCTGCATGACACGGATTGGGTGTTCGTGATCGCGCCAGATAAGAAGTTTCAGCGTGTGGAAATCGTAACGGGAAACACGCTGCCCGGAGACATGCAAGAAATCGTCTCCGGCATCATGCCGGGAGCGCAAGTAGTCAAGAGCGCGCTCACTTTCCAGAACACGGTGGACCAGTAAAATGATTCGCAAGCTTGTCGACTTCGCCCTCGAAAACCGCTTCATGGTCCTTGCTGCGGCGCTCCTGCTTTTTGGCTGGGGCGCAATCTCATTTCATCAGCTACCCATCGAAGCGTATCCAGACGTGGCGGACAACTATGTGGAAATTATCACCCAGTGGCCGGGCATCTCCGCGGAACAAATCGAGCAGCAGGTCACGATTCCTCTCGAAATCGCAATGAACGGAATCCCTCACGTGGTTCATTTGCGGTCGTTTTCTCTCTTCGGACTTTCCGACCTGAAGCTGATCTTTGACGATCAGGAAGAGAACGCCTGGGACCGGGAGAGGGCTCTCGAACGTCTTTCGCAAGTGACCTTGCCGGCGGGTGTGACACCGCAAATGGGAACGGATTGGAGCCCGGTCGGCCAGATCTACTTCTTCACCCTGAAAAGCACGAATCCGCAGTATGACGTGATGGATTTGAAATCAATCGAAGATTGGACTGTCGAGAAAAATTTCAAGTCGGTCCCCGATGTGGTCGACGTTGCCAGCTTCGGAGGGCCTACACGCGAGTATCAGGTCCGTCTTGACCCCACAAAACTAATTTCCTATGGCCTCAGCATCGCCCAGGTGGAACAGCAGCTCACGAACAACAATACAAACGCAGGCGGCAGTTTCATTGAATCCGGCCAGCAGCAAATTAATATCCGGGAAGTAGGACTGGTCCGAAATGTCCGCGATATCGAGAACACGGTTCTCACGGCCAAAAATGGCGCTCCGCTCCGAGTCAAGGATATCGCCGTCGTGGCCCAAGGCCCGAAAATCCGGCTCGGCCAATTCGCGCGCGCCATCCATCGCGAAGACGGGAAAATCATCGACAACGATGATGTCGTTTCTGGGATCGTGCTCTTGCGCAAAGGGGCGGATGCCGATAATGCGCTCGCGGGGATTCACGCCAAGGTTAAGGAATTGAACGACCGCATCTTGCCACCCGCCGTGAAAGTCGTTCCCTTCATCGACCGCAGCGATTTGGTGCACTTCACGACGCATACGGTCCTCCACAACCTCACGGAGGGCATCATTCTGGTAGTCATTGTTCTCTTTCTCTTTGTCGGGAATGTCCGCGCCGCGATCATCGTCGCACTTACTATCCCTTTTTCACTCTTATTTGCTGCGACGTGCCTCAACTTGAAGGGTATTCCCGCAAACTTGCTTTCTCTGGGCGCGCTGGATTTTGGAATGGTCGTGGATGGCGCGGTGGTCATGATCGAAAACATTGTCCGGCACATGACCAATCCGAAAAATTCTTCAAGAAAAACCATGGAAGTCGTCAGCGAAGCCGCGCATGAAGTGCAGAGGCCGGTTTTCTACGCGATTGCCATCATCATCACCGCCTATCTGCCCATCTTTACGCTGCAGCGCGTCGAGGGACGGCTGTTCCGCCCAATGGCCTGGACAGTGGCCTTTGCGCTACTCGGGGCCCTGATTTTTTCAATGCTCATTGCCCCGGTTCTTTCCACTCTGCTTTTTCGCAAAGGAGTAAAGGAATGGCGCAACCCGGCGATGGCATTTTTGACCGACCACTATCGCAAGGCTGTGCGTCGTGCGATTGAGCATCGAACGCGAACCGTTGGAGTCGGAGTGGCTGGCTTATGCCTAGCCGTCTTTCTTGTCTATAGTGGTGTGCTCGGTTCCGAATTCTTGCCGCACTTGGATGAAGGCGCAATCTGGGTGCGCGGAACACTTGCGTCCAGTGTCGGGCCCAGCGAATCGATCCGAATCGCAAATCAGGCTCGCGCCCTGCTGTGTTCCTTTCCCGAAGTGCCCGAGTGCACGAGCCAGGTCGGACGTCCCGACGACGGAACCGATGCAACAGGATTCTTCAACACGGAATACTTCGTGGGATTGAAACCGAAGGAAGAGTGGCGACCCGTCTTCCATCAGGATAAGGACAGATTGATCGCCGCCATGAATCGCGAACTGGATCAAATCCCCGGAGTGACCTGGGGTTTTTCCCAGCCCATAGAAGACAACATGGAAGAAGCCGTCAGCGGAGTAAAAGGCGAACTTGCCACTAAGATCTATGGCGATGACCTGAAGGTCCTCGAAGAAAAAGCCGATCAGATCGTGAGCACGATGCAGCAGGTCAGGGGCATCGAGGATCTGGGAGTCTTTCGCGCCTTGGGCCAGCCCAACATCAACTTCGAGGTGAACCGCGAGCAGGCCGCGCGCTATCAAATCAACGTCGCGGATATCCAGGATGCGATCCAGACCGCGGTGGGAGGATCTGCCCTGACGCAGGTTTTGCAAGGCGAGCAGCGCTACGACCTGGTTTTGCGTTACTTACCGCAATATCGCACGACGAAGGAAGCGCTGGAAGACATTCGCCTGTTATCGCCGTCGGGCGAGCGAGTTTCGCTCTCGCAGCTCTGCACGATCAAGGAACAGGACGGCGGCTCGGAAATCTATCGCGAGGAAAACCAGCGCTACGTGGCGATCAAATACAGCGTGCGGGGACGGGACCTCGGCGGCGCGGTCGAGGAAGCGATGCGCAATGTGAATGCGAAAGTGCAATTGCCCCGGGGATATCACATCGACTGGGAAGGCGAATACGAAAGTCAAAAGCGGGCCCAGGCGCGCCTCCTCGTCATCGTGCCGCTGACCATCCTCGTGATTTTCATGATTATCTACTCCATGTTTCGCTCTCCGAAATGGGCCGCGCTGATTCTTGCCACGGTTGCCATGGCCAGCGCCGGCGGTTTGCTGGCTTTGCTCATTACGGGTACCCACCTAAGTGTTTCCTCCGGCGTCGGATTCCTGGCGCTGTTCGGCGTTTCCGTTCAAACGGGCGTCATCATGCTCGAATACATCAACCAGCTTCGCGCCGCCGGCGGCTCGATTGTGGAATCCGCAATCGACGGAGCCGTACTGCGGCTTCGTCCCATCATGATGACCATGCTGGTGGCGACGCTCGGTTTGTTGCCCGCCGCGCTCTCGCACGCGATCGGATCGGATTCTCAGCGGCCCTTCGCGATTGTTATCGTAGGCGGGTTGATGGTCAACCTGGCGATGAGTATTTTTATTTTGCCTACGCTATACGTCTGGCTCGCGAGAGAAGGCGACAAACTTCCTGATCCAGAACCAAATTTCGAACCGTAGCCTCCCTCTCCCGAAACATTTATTTCGGCGTGCGAACCCTTCACAGTCAAGTGGTTTGGGGCTTTTGTGACGCAGGCTTCCAGCCTGTGGGTTTTAGTCCTTGCAAGGACTAACCCCCACAGGCTGGAAGCCCGCGCCACTTCGCGCTCGAGAAGCGGCCGGTGCCAATCCTCGGTTATACTGTCTGGCAACGCGGAAGTGGCGGAATTGGCAGACGCGCCAGCCTTAGGAGCTGGTGGCCGAAAGGCCGTAGGGGTTCGAGTCCCTTCTTCCGCAAATCCCTTTCAAAAGCCCAGCAAATACAGCAAAAACCGTCATTTTACTGGGCTTTTTGCGTTTCAGCGGTGTCACGGAGTGTCACGGAATGCCACGATTTATGGTTTACTGGTAGCAACTGGTAGCATAGAGGGCCGTTACTTTAATTCGGAACAAAGAGGCGGAACTGGTCGCTGGGCTGGCGGACCATTCGTGCGACATAGTTGACCCGTCTTCGTGTCAAGGGCAAGCATCGAGTCTTGGGCCACGGACTGGAATCTTCCGTATGGGCGAGGCGTCCGCGCCAGTACTACCGTGTAAAAGGCAATCACTACGGTCAGGACTGTCAGCATAATGGTCAGACCCAAGAGCCACAACGTCAATCGACTACTGCTTTTTTCAAATTCTTGTACGGCTTCAAGGTTTTGCAGCGCGAGTTCCGAATCTAGACGCCTCATCCCGACTTCACTGATCGTATTCATCCACGGAATCAGGTTGCGAACCTCTTCTGGTGTGAGTTTTTTTGCATCTGTCCGTAGGCGACTCTCAACCTCTTGTGAACTGTTGAACGACATAGGAACCTCCGCTGGAACCTAAACGACACCTACGCAGAGCGCGAACAGGAGCATGCCCCAGCACAGTAAATTTTTCTGTTGACCCCGTCAGGTTCGACTCGGTTAGGTCAAAGGAACCTTAGACCATTTTCGGGGCAGATTGTGGGAGTTTTTGGTGGGAGTTTTGCGCTAGCTTCGTTCAAGCGATAGGTCAAGTTTAGCAAGTACTGGCCTGTGGAGACCGACCTTCTCATCCCATCTGGTAAACGGAAGCACAAGGCGCGGTTCTCGCGGTCCAGCATCGCGGTTTGAATTTGAACAGGCCGATGCTCAACTTGGTACAGGTTCCTCTACCTATCCCGAATCTGTCCCTCGGGCCAGCAGATGGTCTGCTTCAGGGAATACTAATCTCGATGATGAAGCAGGACCATTGGGAGAGGGGGGTGCGATGAACAAGGACGAAGTCGAAATAGCAGCAAAGCTGGTCTTCACGGTGTTTCAGATTTTGAAAGAGTTCAAAGAGAACGGAAGATACAGCGGCAACCATTCGTCCCAGCAGTATTCACTCTTGGAGCGGCGATGCGATCCAGCCCGAGGCACAGCACAGCGCAGGCTGCCGGACCCAAACCCGGACCAACGGCGGAAAACCGACTTCGACTCGAAATCGAAAGCTGCTTAATGGCGGCGAAAAATGGTGCGGTCAATCAAATTGAGGTGCCATTCGGAAATTGACGACGGAGCCAGCTAGGTCGTGCCTGTCTCTCATGAACGGTACAATCACTGATACAATTTTGGTCTATGACTTGGATAGTAGGTGCAGCAGCGGCTCTCGGCTATGCGGTTGGCATCTCAGACATCCGCGTAACTTTTGGAGATGGGTCTGAACGAGATTGCTTGCAAAAAATTTACCCGATGGCGCGCTTCATCGCAGCCGGATTTGCTGGCTCAGTGGGGATTGGATTTGCATTGTTGGAAGGGTTAGCGTCCCAACTGACCGACGCGCCTAAAGACCAAGCCTATTTTCCCCAAGAAGTCGCGGATTGTTTTTCACCTCTTGCGAGCCACATCTTTCAAAGTTCCCCGCGTGCTGAACGCGCATTGCATTCACATCTGATGCTCATGGGAGCACATCCGACCGAAGATGTTGGCATTCCGGGTTACTCGCGCTGCTCCGTTCATATCCTCAGGTCACCTGACTTCATTCCGATAGTTACGCCGATTGGAGAGGTTGTCTCTATCGGGTCAGGGAGTGTTTTCCCTCCTTATCGAGAAGTACTCGCAGGTTTCTCCTCAAATCCGATGTCGCTGCTGCAAATGGAAACGGCGGGACGCGGAGCAAGTAGCTTGATTCTAAGTATGGTCGTGCAGAAGACGATTGAGAAGAATCCCACCCCCGGCGTCAGTCCACATTCGCATATCTGTTTGGTTCATCGAGGCACTGTAGATGTCCGCCCAAACGACCACGACCAGTTTCCACAGAGCGGTGAAAAGATGGAATTCAGAATGCCGAAAGTGGCAACAAGTTGGAATGAGTTTGAACGAATATGCTCTGGCAATCGCACGACTGCAAATGGCACTGTATGTTAGGGTTTACCCCCTCCCTTAACGTGACGGACAGTGGCAAGTTGCGGTCGCAGGTTGACGCGGCATAGTAGGCACGCGCCATGAGTTTAGGGCCATAGGCATGTTAGTCCCAAGGGTCATCTGAGCATTTAAAGTCTTTGAGCATACCCGCCCTCAGTACTTGAGCGGCGGTTACCCTAAAATCTTGATTCGACTCATCTATCTTTGCCCCAAAATCCGTATTCAGGCTTTCCAGTACTTGAGCCCGCTCCTCTCTAGTAATGACCAAGTGACTGGCGTGACCTTTGGAATCGGCTCTCGTGTCTATAAGAGTTGAAAAAATAACCGGAACGGCCTCAAGAAGGATTTTGTCCATGTAATCCAGCCGGGCTCTTATCTGGGGCATCTCGGCGGCTAGCTTTCCGTAATCAATTCCCGGCTTCGGTCCTACAAGTAACCCGCTACTGATATCGGACAGCTTTTTCCATTCTCCAATCTCGTCTCCGTAAAGTTTTGTGATGCTCGGAATGAGTTGGTCGAAAGGCGGGTTCAGGCGCATGCCTTTCAGCATCCCTACCTGTGATTGCAGTTCAAGCTGAAACAGAGTGCTGGAATGGATGCTATTCAACAAAATATCCCCGGGGGCAGCATCCTTCAGTTCATGTGTAGATGTTTCACGAATATCCTCAATTGCCGCTAGTTCCCGAATAAATTCGGTCACAAACGCAAGATGAGCAGTTTCGGGTCTTTTGGCCTTGAGCGGAACATTTTGCTTTTGAGATTGGGCGGTTAAGAGCCCACTGAAGGCTGTTGCAATTAACAGTGCATAACCAAATCTTCTAAGCACGACGCTCCTCCACTTTGCGCATGTGCGAAATCACGCCGAACTGAGCCCAATTCTTATATAGCATGAGAAGGTTAACAGATCCTCAGGGATCACCCAAATCCGGCCATGTAGGGTCAGCTGAAAACCGGCCATAGTCAGGCCCGGGACATTGACTCCGAGAGGAGCCCTTATAGGCTCCTTCGGCATGAGCAATGTCTTGAGCGAAGAGAAGAAGCATCAAGTTATCGCATTAGGGAAGCTCGGATGGTCCTTACGGCGCATCGAGGAAGCCACAGGTGTGCGAAGGGAAACAGCGAGCGTTTACCTGAAAACTGCCGGGGTAGTTGTGTGCCTGCCCGGATGGGGGCGCCGAGCGCCGGCAAAACCGGCCATACGAGTGACCCCCGACTTTATAGGGCCTTTTTCAGAAGAACAGGGCGCTGCGAGTGCCCCTTCTCCTCCATCGGCAAGTGTCTGTGAAGAGTACCGGGAGTTGATCGAGCAGGGTCTCGCCCGTGGACGCAATGGCAAGGCGATCTGGCAAGACCTGGTGTCCGACCACGGTTTTGCGGGCGGCTATCAGGCGGTGAAGCGCTTCGTGCGCACGCTTCGAGGACCACAACGTCCAGAAGCAGCGGGCATTATCCTCACTGCAGCCGGAGAAGAAGCTCAAGTCGACTACGGCAGCGGTCCGATGGTGCGCGAACCGCAGAGTGGCAAGTATCGCCGCACGCGGCTGTTCGTGCTGACTCTGGGCTACAGCCGGAAATCCGTACGCTTGCTGGTATGGCGATCGAGCGCACGCATCTGGGGCGAACTGCATGAGAAAGCTTTTCGCCGCCTAGGTGGTTGTCCGAGAGTGGTGGTTCTGGACAACTTGAAAGAAGGGGTGGCGGTTCCCGACATCTACGATCCCACGGTCAACCCACTGTTTCGAGATGTCCTCGCACACTATGGCGTGGTGGCCTTGCCCTGCCGGATCCAAGATCCGGATCGCAAAGGAAAAGTGGAATCAGGCATCGGTCACACGCAGAGAACTCCGCTCAAAGGGATGCGCTTCGAAAGCTTGGAGGAAGCACAAGCGTATCTGGATCGCTGGGAACAGCGCTGGGCCGACACGCGCATCCATGGCACGACCAAACGCCAAGTCGCAGCCATGTTCGCCGAAGAAAAACCGCACCTGCTGCCATTACCCCTGGAACCTTTCCGCTACTACCAATACGGAGAACGCGTCGTCCATCTGGACGGTTGCGTGGAAGTGGAGGCCGCCTATTACAGCTTGCCGCCAGGATGGATCGGGCGGCCGGTGAAGGTGCAATGGGACATGCTGTACGTGCGCATCCTGCATCCCAACACCAACCAGCTTCTTCGCGAGCACCTGCGTCAGAAACGCGGCGGATATCGCATCCAGGAAGAAGACCACCCCAAGAAAATGCCGCTGAGCACGGCGCAGCTGTTGCGGCGCGCCGAGCACGCCGGAACTCAGATCGGCAAGCTCTGCCAGTTGATCTATCAGCAGCAAGCAGAGACAGGAATCCGCCGCATCCTGGGAGTGCTTTCCCTGATGAAGAAATACGGAACCGCAGCGGTCGAAGATGCCTGTGCCGTCGCTGTCGACATCGGCGTTGCGGAATACCGCTTCGTGCGCCGTTATCTGGAGCGCCACCCGCACCCACAAATGTTTTTGCGCCAGATCGATCCTCTGATCCGTGAACTTACCGAGTATCGCGATTTCATCAATCTCAAAATCAAGGAGCAACCCGAATGAACCTGATCGAGTTAAATCGTGCTTTGCGACTACTGCGTCTTGGCGGCATCGCGGCGGTGCTAGAAACGCGCCTGCAGCAAGCGCAAGCGGAACCGATGGCTCCCATCGACTTCCTGTCCTGTCTGGTATCCGATGAACTGACTCGTCGCGGCGACCGACTGCTGGAACGGCGCCGCAAACAAGCGCAATTTCGCGATCCGCAGGTGACGCTCGACAACTTCGATTTCAACTTCAACAAGAAGATAAATCGCAGCATGGTCTTCGATCTGGCGACGGCCACGTTCATCGCTCGCCGCGAAGATGCACTTTTTCTTGGTCCGCCCGGCACCGGGAAAAGTCACTTGGCCCAGGCCATCGGGCAGGCGGTCATCGGCCAAGGCTATCGGGTGATCTACCGTGAGGCGCACGTCCTGCTCGAGGAAATCGCCGAAGCGACCCTCGACGGAAAACGCAAAGAGCACATGGAAGTTCTGGCCACCGTGCCTCTGCTGATCATCGATGACTTGGGGATGCGTAAGCTAGGGCCCACAGCGGTAGAAGAGCTGCTGGAGATCGTCATGCGCCGTTACGAACGCACGAGCACCTTGGTGACCTCGAACAGACCGGTCGAGGACTGGGGAAAGCTGCTCGGCGACAGCGCGGCCGTCACCGCCATGCTCGACCGCCTTCTCCACCACGGCCATATCCTCAAATGTGGGCCAAGAAGTTGGAGAACCAAAACAGGCTTGCCTGATCAGGAGAAAGCGGGATAAAAAGGATCACGTCCCGGGCCATCTCATATGGCCGGTTTTGAAGTGATCCCGCATGGCCGGTTTTGCACTGACCCCTGAGGAACAGATGCGCGACGTATCGCCTCCCGGAGAAACATTAAATAGAGATTAACTGATTGGGTACTGACATGGGAGGGTATGTGTTAAATCTCTTGTTCAAGGCGACGCGATGAGAAAAGTAATTCACTGCACACAATGCAGTCGGCGCATCAAGATAGAGGGTCCGACTGACAACACTGCTGAAAACAAACAGAACGTAACTTGTCCATTTTGCGAACATCCAAACGAGGTGTCGTGGCCAGTTGGTGCCTCCTACACGGTAGCCCCGGCAGACTGAAATACTTTCGATATATTGGATATCGCACTACTTTGAAAGAGGAGGTTGGAGCCCGGTTGCTTGACGGACAGCGGCAAGCTGCGCGTTCAGAGCCTGACGCGTACCCCAAAAACGACATCCCTCGGTTTCACATTACGAGAATCAGCCCCAATCACGCCGTGGTATGCGGTACGCAATCGTCAGTGTTGCGCCTAGCCCGCTTGGGGGCGCTTCTAGAACAAAGTCAGCGGAGTCGAGCATTTGCGCTCGCATGACTTGGCAACAATTCGGCATTCGCTGGTTTGTGCCCGGATACCCACCCACTCGCCTATGTAGCTCGCCCGCGTTGACCAGTACTAATTCTTTTCCGGCATTCTGCGCTTCCAACATCGTCCGGTGAATCTCACGTTTGAAATCCTCAGCGGTAGGCATCGTCCCTTCCTCCAAGGCGGGGGCGCTATCGCCGCATGCTGGCACTGATAGATTATTCTCGACGGTTGACACTTCTACGTTTGGCTTACGACGACGCAAGAATGCGAATGGTAGCAAAAATAGCATGACCACGGTATGTATCACCGTACCAACCACGGCTACGATGGCTCCGACCACCAGACCTATCATTGCCAACAGTAGGTCAACCATCGTTCTACTTTCACCTTTCGTATTCACGCGTTTTTAATTTCCCTTTTCGCATCCGTTAAATCTCTATCGAATTCACGTAACTTGGTCGATTGGAGTTCGTTTATTTTGCCTCCGGGCGGGATTCTACCACTGTCCATTGGCAAACGGGCGATGTTACGAAAGGCGTAAATCAGCGTGGCGATATACTAAGGATGGTAGAATCCAGCAAAGGGTCGCGAAGTGCCCGAATTCAACGATACTGTCTCGGACCAAACCGAAACTCCCAGCTTTCCGTACGGCTTTCATTGTCTCGCTTATCTGGACATTCTCGGTCAACGGCGAAAATTGCGGCAACTCTCCCGTATACCGAAAGACGACCCTGAAACCGTGCGATTGCTCAGAGAAACGGCGGGCGCTGTCCTCCGACTTCGGGACCTTGCACACACTTGTTTTGAGACGCTACAAAAGGTCACTCCATTCGCGGCTTCGCTACCTCCTGATGTGCAACAGCGAATCAGGGAAGGAAAGGAATCGGTAAAAACTCTGGGTTTTTCGGATTCATTCATCATGTGGGTCCCGTTCGGAGGTGATGAGAAACAAGTACGCTCGATAATCGGCGTTTACAGTTGTCTGGCCGCTTGCTGCTTACTCCAACTGACGGCGCTATGCGAAGGTCGCCCGATTCGTGGTGGAATAGAAGTAGGTCCGGGTCTGGAGTTAAGTGACGCAGAAGTTTATGGGCCGGTATTAGAAAAGGCACACTTTATTGAGAGTACGTTGGCCGACTACCCCCGAATCGTCGTGGGCGAGGAACTGCTGAAGTATTTGGATGTGGTCGGACCTCGGATGCGAGCAACACCATTGGGTCCGACCATCGAAGCGCTTGCGTCCCACGCCAGACGACTTGTTACGCAGGACAGTGACGGATTGTGGATGCTCGATTTCCTTGGTGAGCGAGTCTCAGAACTCTCCAAAGCCGAGGTACGACAGCGACTATTCGCAATGGCCCAGAATTATATCGACGAGCAGAAGCAAATTGGCTACGACACTCAAGACTACCAGCATCTATCTCGTTATTTCAGACTCGGTGCTTACTTTGAAGAACGAGCGGCTAGATGGAACGAATCGGATGTTAGCTCGCCAGCCTAGCTCATTCACGCTGCGCCCCGGTCAGTTTCGGGGCTCCCGATTTCGTTGGCATTCGCCAAGTGGGGACGAAGATTGGCAAACACAATCGAGCCGAAGAGCAAGGCCAACTATTCGAATGAGGGGCGGGACTAGCTAACTTGAGTGACGCGGGCCATCTTTACGACCGGGGATTTCTTCTGCCGCTCCGCAAACCCAGCGGCTTTGTCACGATCCGTGTACCTTCGACCGAAGGTTTCGCCGTCCTTGTAAAACACAGTCACCTGCCAGTGATGGTGTTTTCTTCGCTTGTCTTTACCGTATGTTGTGGGTTTCCGGTGAACTTTCATTTGGAGGAATATATCACGTTAATTAGATTGTCCGCATGATTTCTGTGGACCACCTCCCCGCGAGAATCGCTTCCTGGAGCCTTTGTTTCTGCGCTGGGGGTGCCATGGTCGCGGATTACCATTTGCAGCATGAATGTCTCGGCGTAGTCCGACACTTCGATTCCGCAATAGACCAAAGATCGATCACGGACGGGCAATAAGAAAACTGGGGCAGCCGTCACGGGCTGCCCCGTATTAAATCGGATGTGCTGAAGCGATTACAGGAGCCTATACCGTCGATTCGTAATCCTGTTCACGATCAAGCGGGGCTTGAAACAAGTGCTCTGTTCCGTCGCGGGCTCCGACGAGTTTGGCGATGACTTATGTTTCGACGCTCCGTGAAGTTCGTTAGAGAGATATGACGGTCGGCGATCTTAACGGAAACTTCCAGTTCGCCTCCAATGGCTAAGGCGTAGTTCCGCAGCGTGCTGATCTTCGGGTCTTGGTTGGTGGTTTCCAACCGAGAGATGGCCGCCTGCGTGGTTTCCAGTTTCTTAGCCAAGTCCACTTGTCTAATCTGGAGCGCTTCGCGCAGGTCTGCTAGTTCCATCTCTGCAAGGATTGCAGCAGTCCCCTTGCGAATCTCGCTTTGCGCCTCTGGAGACATTTTAGCTACTAGTTCACGAAATGATTTGTGTGCGGTCATGTTTTATATTAACCCCTCTTTCTTGAGTTCTTTGATGTATTGCTCATAAATCGGCTCGACCTCGGCGATTCGTGCTTTGTACCAAGCGGTCTGTGCTTTCTTTCCGCCCGTCTTTGTGGCACCCAGCAGCAGAATTGCAGCCTGTCTGGGGTCAAAGACAAAAAATACGCGGTAAGGATCGCCGCCATATTGGATGATCAGCTCCTTGAGGTTTGGGATTTTCTTTGATCCCTCAATCTTCCCGACATAGGGTCGTTTTAGGTCCGGTCCTTTCTCTTCGAGCGCTCCAACTACCTTCGCGACGGCAATTTGTTCGCCTTCCGTAAGGTCGTTCCACCAATCAGTGAATTCATCTGTACGCTCAACTTCATATACCACGCATGCAATATACCGTACACGGTATGTGCGAGTCAAGAGAAAAATCAGAGGTAGGGGCGTATTAAGATATAGTTCGCCTCTTCTTCGCCTGTCGGTTAGACGTAGTAACCTATCCCCTGCACCATCACGCGGGACTGCATTACTATTACAGACCCGCGCTCGTTCTTGGACCTACGGGCTTTCTGACACACTCCTCCGCAGCCTAGATCACCGTCTCGCAACAGGTCAATCCGTTCTCGTTCCGCAATCGTCCGCAAGTTTCTCCGGCTCCTCACACGGGACGATCTTCATTCCCGCAAATCCAAAACATTCGGCGTGCGCCTCGGCTTCTTCTTTGGTAGGGAAGGAATAGAGGAGTCCGAACGCAGTATCGGTTAGCGCCGCGCCTGTCGGTCCCACGATTACAACCTTCCACGGCATTTATGTCTTCCCTTAGCGTCAGTTTGCTGGTCCGATTATGTATTCAGTGCCTTTTGGCCACAACACTATGTTCATCGTTTCACAGAAAGGGCAGTGAAATTCTAGAGGAACCTTTGGGATTTCATGGGACTCTTCGCTGGAACTTTGAAGCCTTATCGGCTTATGACATTTTACGCAGCGAACCTCTTTGAGCATTTGGTCGCCTCCTTTATGATTTCTCGGGCCTTTCTTTGGCGCTACTCGTTCTCTAGCCTCTGTGATTTTATCGCGTAGCCAGAGACGACTCTATCCGGCGGCTGCGGCGAAGGATATCCTAGTACGACAGTACCATCCAAGTCCCATTGCATTTGTCCGTTCGCTCGTTTACAATTTTTCCAGCATCAAGAGATTCGGCGCAAGTAGCCGAACAGCAGACGAGGGCCTTCTCAGGGCTCCACGTTGCTTTCACCGATGCGGCCCCAGGAGGGCAAAAAATGGCTTCAGCAATACAATCCCTTGTTCCAAACCTGAAGGATATCGAGGCGTACCGCGCATTTCTGAACATCGTGTTGTCCAATATCTGCAGGCAAGGCGGGGCAGTGTATGGGGGCGTCCTGCGCTCTCAGTATTCATCCATGCCCGCACTTGTGATTTTCTCCTCTCTGAAAAATCAAAACACTTTAACGCTCCCCTTGCATGACGTATCCCCGATGACCGTCGCCGCAAAAGTGCGGGAAAGTGATTTGTTGTTTGCTGGCGAATCTCCTACCCCTGCGCCCGGTCCTCGACGAGTGCATCGGTTGGGCTGCGACGTTTTAAAATCGCTGTCGCAAGGCTCGAATGATTGGGGCGTCATCCAAAAACGTGTCCGCGCCATCCGCTCAGGAGCCCGCCGATGACCTACCGCGATGCCTTCCAGACTTCCGGCAGTTCTCCCACGGATTCTGAAGAAATTCGGACCGACTTTGTCGTTGAAAATCACGGAAGCATTTTTCTTCTCAGACCGCTTTCACCCTCGGCTACCTCTTGGATAGAAGAACACATCGGACAAGAAAACGGATACCAGCCCTATTTCCCCACAGTCGTAGTAGAGCACCGATACATCGCTGACATCGTTGCAGGCATTCAGAACGATGGATTGGTGGTACAGCCATGAAAACCGCCAAGGTTCTGCGAGTCCAAACTGAAGCGGCAGCCCATATCGTGATCCGAAACGGGACAGGACGAAAATTGTTTGAAGTCGACCTTCCTGGCGTCACAGTTGTGCTATCCGTTTCGTCTGATGCGGTAATTAATATCGAGCCTACGCCTGTAACCCGCACCGAGAGGCGGACATGAAAAACCTAAGCCTTTTTGACCGAGAGTTCCTCGCCAAGATTCACGTCGATGCAAAACCTCGGCGTTTTACCGATGATTTGTTCCTTCGTGCCTGCGGAGTCGAAGCGCTGGGCGGCGGTAAGAGCAGCGACGGCATCAGCCGCCTACTGCGCATTTATGTGCTGGATGGCACATGGCCTCAAGATGTGGCGGACGAGCGAGAAGCCGAGTTGCGTGAAGAAGCGCTGTATGGCAGGCGCTTTGCCCGTTTCATGAAGGGGTGCCAAGAAACCAATATTGAAAACTTGCTGGCAGCGTACGAGCAGCAGGTCGCTCACGAGGCTGAGATTCAGGCATGTGCCGAGCGCATCGCCAAGCATACAGCGCCCGGCATTCCCGAAGACGGGACGGTGCGCTGGCTGCGGGAGGCTGGTATTCCAGTCACTCCAGCGAATTGGATGCGTGTTCAATTCATGGGGAATCCCCCACAGCCTCCATTCGACGGTGAACTGGACCTGCCTGATTGGGTCCGGCGTGCATACGAGCCCGCCGAAGAAACTGAACCTGTCTGCGGTCTCGATAACGAAGACAACGAAGACGAAGAGGATTAATGCGAAAACTATCAAAGTCCGACCGACAGTTTTGGAAAGATTACGGCAACGACGCCGGCATTCCCTTGGGCAACGCAATGACAACCGAACAACTTGGCGAGGCGATGCTCCGAACCGTGCAGGCCATGACGCCTGATGAAAAAGCGTTACTCAGAGCCCGAATGTGGCGCAGCGTTGGGATAGTCAAATCTAGCGAAGGGAGACCGTCGTGACAGGTCATGGTGAAGGAACCATTCATAATCGTTGATGCATTTGCTTTTCGCAAACAGAGTTAAAATTTTAATCTGGAGGAGAAACACATGAAACGCTTCGCCGCAATCGCAGCAATGGTCTTGTTCGTGACTTCCATGACAGTCGCCAAGAAAAAGGATATCGACCCCGCCGACTATCCCTTGACGGCAGTAGTTGTGTCTGTGACCGCACCGAATACGGAATCAGCATTCGCAGTTGGGACAACTTCCTACGGCAATTCCACAGCACAGGCATTTTCAAGCACAGCGGCTCGTGCGGAGATTCAAATCGGAAGCACTATCTATCTGGTTGGACTCATTCATGAGTGCGGCAACTGCATCCACCGCAAGCACATTGATTTATCAGCAGGCGATACACTTCACGCTCAATTCACGAAAGATAATCAAAGAATCGAAATCCTGAACGACAAGAACGGCAAGACGATGATTGATACCTTCGATGTGAAGGGCAGTCGATTGGTTGGAAAATAGCCCTCTAGCAGCCTCGTACACGCACGAACGCCATCGGCTTGGACATGGGAGACCGGGGGATTTAGGCTTGCTTCAGATTGTGGGCCGTTTCGTAAAAATGTATCGCCACCTGCGCCAGCAAAGCTACCGCGACACCAATGCCGACATGCGGATGGGAAAGGCGATAAGACGAAGTCCTTCGACACCGTGGTGAAAGTGTCCAGCGACCGCTGTACAATCAATCATGCCCGTTTGCCGTTATGCCATATGCCCAGTTCCGGATTGCATGGGGCTCGTGATCCCAGCTTACGAGCCGGACATCAGGAAAAGGTTTTTGGAACTGTCGCGCAAATGGTATCTGCAATGCTCCATTTGTCAGCACAACTTTGTAATCGCTGACTCGGAATTGAAGACTGATGAAATTTCATCCGTGCGTATACGTCAAACCTACCCTAACAAACCCTAGCAGGTCGGCCAGCGCAAGCGAATTCGGTTTTATCTTGTCAGCATACAGCCGCTCGCGCTGAATTAAATCCCACTAAAGACCCGGCTCTGACTTTCAGTACTAGTTATATTAGACAGCCTTTCGCCGCGCCATCTTCTGCGCCATGAACAGGACCAATCCAAAGTCACCTGGTTTCATGCGACCGAATAGGCGGCAGAACTTGACGAGTGTGCGGGCGTCTCTGCCGGAATTGCCCCACAGAAGGTCATCGGCAGACTTGCGCTTCAATAGATTCGGCAGCTTGGGTGGCTCTTCTCCGTCGTAAAAGAGTTGGTACATCGGGACTTCGAGGGCGCGAGCAAACTTCTCAAGCGTCTCGACGGCAGGCACTGTGTGGCCATTTTCGACACGAGAGACATAGCAGCGAAGCAGTCCCGTCTTTTTCTCAATATCGCCTTGTGAAAGGTTCTTTTCCTCACGCAATACGCGCAAACGCTCTCCGATAATCATGGCTTGATCCTCCGTAGCATGTGAACGATTTCGCTAGTTAACCGGGGTCGAACTGGGGACTGCGGAGCATAACCCAAACTTCGACGGGCGCATAGGGATTTTGTAATGCAAAGGGCACCCTGAATTTCACTTGGAGTGCTGAGCTTGCCGGGGTGGGTATTGTTTGAGACCGATCCGCTGTCGCCAATGCACCCTCTGACTGGCTCTTCCGTCATAGAAACTGCGATCCCGCAAGGGTGCGCAGTCCTGCGTGTACTTGAACCTCAGGGTGTCCGTATCGCTCAAGAATTTGCAGGCATGTAATTACCTGACAGAGCTATACTCTCTCGATTCTCAGTCGGCGGGAGCCCTATGGCGATCCTCCCCGGCAAACGTCTAGGGCCTTACGAAATTCTCGCCGCTATCGGTGCGGGTGGAATGGGAGAGGTGTATAAAGCCCGCGATACCCGCCTCGATCGCATCGTCGCCATTAAAGTTTTGCCGACGCATCTTGCAGACCGTCCCGAGTTGCGCGGGCGATTTGAGCGCGAAGCAAAAACCATCGCCAGCCTGAATCATCCCCACATCTGCACGCTCTACGACACCGGCCACCAGGACGGAATTGATTTTCTGGTGATGGAATACATCGAGGGCGAAACGCTCGCGCAGCGCCTCGTGAAAGGTGCGCTGCCGATACAACAGGTATTGCAGAACGCCATCGAGATAGCCGACGCGCTCGACAAGGCGCATCGCAAAGGTGTGACGCATCGCGACCTGAAGCCTGGCAACATCATGCTCACCAAGTCGGGGACGAAGCTGCTCGACTTTGGTTTAGCGAAGTTAAAGCTGGAGGTTGCTCCAGCTATTCCTGATTCGCAGCTTCCGACGATGAAGAGCGCAGTGACAGCCGAAGGAACGATTCTGGGCACGTTGCAATACATGGCACCGGAGCAAGTCGAAGCGAAAGAGGTAGATACCCGCACAGATATTTTTGCGTTCGGCGCAGTCGTGTACGAAATGGCGACGGGCAAGAAGGCCTTCGAGGGAAAAACTTCCGCCAGCGTGATGGCGGCAATTTTGAAAGATGAGCCGCCAGCGATGTCATCGCTCACGCCGATGACGCCTCCGGCGCTGGACCGCGTGGTGAAGAAATGTCTGCTCAAGGAACCGGACCAAAGATGGCAGACGGCCACTGATCTTTGCGGAGAACTGAAGTGGATTGCCGAGGGCGGCTCACAGGTCCTCCCTACACAGAAAGTCCCGCGGGAAGGCATTAAAGGATCATGGCGGGTACTAATCCTGAGCTTCGGCATCTTCCTGTTGGGTGCGGCGATTAGCGGCATCGCAATCTGGAATTTGAAGCCCTTGCCGCCACGGCCTGTCTCGCGCCTTACGATCACGCTGCCGGCGGGTCAACGGTTGGCAGGTCTGAATGCTGGCTCCGTTGTGGCCCTCTCTCCCGACGGCACGCATCTTGCGTATGTCGCCAGCCAGAGCGGCACGCAGCAGCTTTACTTAAGGGCGATGGATAGCCTGGAGGTCAAGCTGATCCCTGGCACCGAAGGAGCTATGGAACCCTTCTTCTCATCCGACGGCCAATGGGTGGGATTTTTCGCAGGCGGGAAACTCAAGAAGGTCTCAGTGAGCGGGGGATCGGCGGTAACTCTCGGTGAAGCTGCGACCCCCGTCGGGGCCAGTTGGGGTAGCCAGGGGATGATCGCATTTTCTCCTAGTGCAATTGGAGTTCTCCAGCAAGTGCCGGATGCCGGAGGTGCCCCGCAGCCGCTGACCGTAATTGAAAAAGGGGAGATTGTCCACCGATGGCCGGAATTTCTGCCCGGCGGCAAAGCAGTGGTCTTTGCTGCCGGTACGAATGCACTCAATTTCACAGGCGCACAGGTGGCCGTCCAGTCCGTTGGGACGCAGGAACGGAGGAACCTTATCCAAGGTGGGACAAATCCGCGCTACGCTTCCTCTGGTCACCTCGTTTATGCACAAGGGGGGAGCCTGATGGCCGTACCATTCGATCCCCAACGGCTGGAAACGACGGGCGCGGCGGTCCCTGTGGTGGAGGGCGTCCTGCAAAACACATTCGGAGCGGCCCAGTACAGCGTTTCTGCTACGGGATCGCTGGTTTATGTTTCGGGAGCCTCTCAATCGGCCCAACTCAGGCTTGTATGGGTCAATCGGAATGGAGCAGAGCAGCCCTTGGCCGCCCTTGCTCACGCTTATGTGGGTCCGCGCTTTTCCCCAGACGGTCGGCAGGTAGCCGTCACGATCTCAGAACAGGAGACGCAAGTCTGGTTGTACGATCTTTCCCGGGAGACGCTGACCCGGCTGACGTTTGAGGGGACTGCCAACAATGCCCCGCTATGGACACCAGATGGCAAGCGGATTGCGTTTAACTCGAACAACGAAGGGGCGGGTAACATTTTCTGGCAATTGGCCGACGGCAGTGGTGGTCTTGAGAGTTTGACCACCAACGGCTCCCTCAAGGCTGCGGGTTCCTGGTCCCCGGACGGGCAACTGCTGGCCTACCATGAAGTCAATCCCACCACGCAGCGGGACATCTGGGTGCTGCGGATGCGCGACCGCAAGGCGGAGCCCTTCCTGCGAACACGGTTCGACGAAGCAGAGCCACGGTTTTCCCCCGACGGGCGCTGGATCGCCTATATCTCGGATGAATCAGGTCGCTATGAGATTTACGTGCAGCCCTATCCGGGTCCAGGCGGGAAGTGGCAAATTTCGACGGAAGGCGGCACGGAACCAGTGTGGAATCCAAATGGGCGGGAGCTGTTCTACCGCACCGGCGACAAGATGATGGCCGTGGACATCGCCACGCAGCATGGTTTCTCCGCAGGCACGCCCCGGATGGTCTTCGAGGGACAATACGAAAAAGCTCCATTCCCAATTTCCAACTACGATGTCTCACCAGACGGCCAGCGGTTCTTGATGCTCAAGCCCACCGAGCAGGCAGCGGCGCCGACGCAAATCAATGTCGTGCTGAACTGGTTTGAAGAACTGAAGCAAAAAGTTCCTGTGGGGAAAAAGTAATGGCGCTTGCTTCCGGCACACGTCTCGGCTCCTACGAAGTCGTCGCACAGATTGGCGCTGGCGGTATGGGCGAAGTGTATCAAGCGCACGACACCAAGCTCGGGCGCGACGTGGCGATCAAAGTTCTACCGGAAGCATTTGCGCACGATCCTGAACGACTCTCCCGTTTTCAGCGCGAGGCGAAAATGCTGGCTGCGCTGAATCATCCCAACATTGCGACGATCTTCGGCCTCGAACATTCGGACGGCGTGAAGTATCTCGTCATGGAGTTGGTTTCGGGCGAGACGCTGGCGGAGCGAGTCAAACGAGATGGGGCGGTTCCAGTTGAAGAAGCTCTCGCCATAGCCAAGCAGATCGCCGAAGCCCTCGAAGCCGCGCACGAAAAAAACATCATTCACCGTGACTTGAAGCCTGCGAATGTGAAGTTAACGCCCGAGGGAAAAGTGAAGGTGTTGGATTTCGGCTTGGCGAAAGCGTTTTCGGACGAGAGTGCGACCGAAGACATGTCGAATTCGCCAACGCTGAGCCGTGCGGCAACGATGCAAGGTGTCATCCTTGGCACCGCTGCGTATATGAGTCCCGAGCAGGCTCGCGGAAAACCCGTGGACAAGCGCACAGATATTTGGGCGTTTGGATGCGTGCTCTACGAATTGTTCACGGGGAAGCCCGCATTCCACGGCGAAGACATAGCTGACATTCTTGCGGCGGTGGTCAGAGCCGAACCGGACTGGACCCTGCTACCACCTCCTACGCCCAAAACAATTCGTGATTTGCTGCGTCGCTGCTTACAGAAGGACAAAAAGCTGCGCTTGCGTGATGCCGGTGACGCCCAGATCGAAATTGAAGAGGGCCTGACCGCAACCACATCCGTCACTGGTGCCGAGCCGCCGCCCAAGCCCGCCTGGGTACAAAAGCTCTGGTTTGGTGTCTCCGCGGTTTTCTTTCTTACGACAATAGTTCTGGCGTCAGCGCTGATCTATGACCACCGCTCTCCAAGCGAGGCCGCAGCTGTGCGGTTTTTCGTTTCTGCTCCAGATAAGACGAGTTTCGAGTCGGGGGTAGGCTTTGGAGTCACAGGATACGCCGGAGGAAGCATTTCCCCGAACGGTCGCCGGCTCGCATTCACGGCGAAAGATGAGTCGGGTAAGGTGATGCTCTGGGTTCGTGCGCTGGACGCCCTTGCGGCGCAGCCCCTGCTGGGAACCGACGGCGCCGCCCTGCCGTTCTGGTCTCCAGATGATCGAACGGTTGGGTTCTTTGCTCAGGGAAAACTGCGGAAAATTGATGTCGATGGGGGGTCGCCTCAGACACTAACTGATGCACCGAGCGCCCGCGGTGGGAGCTGGAATCGGGACAATGTGATTGTGTTTGCGCCCAACTTTAACGCGCCGCTCAATCGTGTGTCCTCCACGGGAGGCGCCGCGGTAGCCGCAACAAAACTGATGTCGCAGCAGAATGGTCATCGGTTTCCTTCATTTCTCCCGGACGGCAAGCACTTTCTCTACTTCGTTGCGGGGACGGCGGAGGGCGCTGGTGTTTTCATCGGGTCTCTCGATTCGGTAGATGGGCAGCGTCTTCTTACCGCAGACTCCCCGGCCGTATACGCGCCGCCCGGGTACGTGCTGTTCGTCCGCCAGGGCACACTCCTGGCACAAGCGTTCGACAGTAAGAAGCTCCAGTTGAGCGGCGAGGCAGTTCCCGTTGCCGAGCAGGTTGCTTTCGATGGATCCGGCGCGGCGTTCTCCGTGTCCGAGAGTGGCGCACTGACGTATCGAACCGGCGCGAGCGCCACAAACGTGCGTCTTACCTGGGTCGATCGAAGCGGCAAACTGATCGAAACGGTCGGCGTGCCGGGTGCTTATCTGGGACCGGATCTTTCCCCCGACGGGAAGCGCGTCGCTGTCCATCGTCACGACGGCGCGGGAGGCGACGTTTGGCTCCTGGAGACGGCAGGCGGCAAAACGTCGCGGCTGACATTCGATGCTTCGCAGGAAAACTCGAGTCCAATCTGGTCGCCCGACGGAAGTCGCATCGTCTTCGGGTCACGGCGGAACGGCAAGTGGGGCCTCTATCAGAAACTGTCGAATGGTACAGGCGGCGAAGAGCTGCTCGTCGAATCTGATCTCGTAAAAAGCCCGACGAGTTGGTCGGCAGATGGCAAGTTCATCCTGTACATGGTTCTGGACCCAAAGACGAATGCAGATGGGTGGGCACTGCCATTAACGGGAGACCGGAAGCCGTTCCCGATTCTGCAGACCCCATTCCGTGAGGCACATCCGCAGATCTCACCTGACGGGAAATGGGTCGCTTACTCGTCCGACGAAACCGGAAGGGCCGAGATCTATGTCCAATCGTTTCCCCCGGGCGCCGGCAAATGGCAGATTTCGAGCAACGGTGGAATGTATGCGCGATGGCGCCGGGACGGGAAGGAACTGTTCTATATGGAATCGCCAAGTTTGGGAAAGATGGCCTCCGTCGGAATAAATGCCACGGGATCGACGCTGGAATTCTCCGTCCCTCGTCCACTGTTCGACTCCGGGTACGTCGGTCTCGATTTCGGGCACACAGGCAACTGGAACACTTACGCCGTTTCGGCCGACGGCCAGCGATTCCTCATCCCACGGCCCGAATCCAATCTCACCAGAGACCTCACCAATACACCCATCACAGTTGTGCTCAACTGGACCGCAGGGTTGAAGAAATGACGCTCGCCGCTGGGACCAAACTCGGCTCGTATGAAGTCGGTTCGCAGATTGGCGCGGGTGGGATGGGAGAAGTGTATCAGGCGCACGACACCAAACTAGGGCGCGACGTAGCCATCAAAGTCCTGCCAGAAGCCTTTGCGCACGATCCTGACCGGCTCTCACGTTTTCAACGTGAAGCGAAAATGCTAGCTGCGCTGAATCACACGAACATCGCCACAATTCACGGACTCGAACAATCTGGCGGCACGAGCTATCTCGTCATGGAGTTGGTAGCGGGTGAGACGCTGGCCGAGCGAGTGAAGACTGGCCCGCTCCCGATTGAGGAAGCTCTGACCATTGCGAAGCAGATTGCTGAAGCATTAGAAGCTGCACACGAAAAAGGAATCATTCATCGCGATTTGAAACCGGCGAATGTGAAGGTCACGCCCGAAGGAAAAGTCAAAGTGTTGGACTTTGGCTTGGCGAAGGCATTTGAAGGCGGCGCATCAACGGAGGAGATGGGCAACTCACCGACACTGAGCATGGCAGCGACGATGCAGGGGATGATTCTCGGCACTGCGTCTTACATGAGTCCCGAGCAAGCGCGGGGCAAGCAGGTGACCAAGGCGACGGACATCTTTGCCTTCGGAGCGGTGCTGTATGAATTGCTGACTGGGAAGCAGGCATTTCACGGAGAAGATGTGGCTGGCATTCTGGCTGCGGTGTTGCGAGTGGAACCTGACTGGAACTGTTTGCCGGAAACAACACCGCTTGCCATTCGACACTTGCTGCGGCGGTGCCTTTGCAAAGACCGCCGCCAGCGATTCCAGGATGCGACTGACGTTCGGATCGAGATTGAGGATGCGATTGCGGCACCGAAAGATTCCGGTGCAACGCAAGCTCCTCCAACTTCCACCAGTAAGTTGCTGTTGGGGGTCGGTGCGGTCGCCGCAGTGCTGGTCGTGCTCTTGGGCGTTACGTCGTGGGGCTGGTGGCGGTCAACGCGGCCTGTTGAGCAGACGTTGCGGCCCCTTGTGCGGCTGGACGTTGATCTGGGACCCGATGTGTCGCTTGGCTCATCAATGGGAGCCGACGTGATTGTTTCGCCCGACGGCACGCGGATTGTGTACGTGTCGCAAGGACGCCTTTTTACCCGGCGGCTGGATCAGCCCAACGCCACTGAGCTTGCAGGAACGCAGGGAGCATTTGAGCCGTTCTTCTCCCCGGACGGGCAGTGGGTTGCTTTCTTCTCGCAAGCGAAACTGAAAAAGATTTCGGTGGAGGGTGGCACGGCGATCACCTTGTGCAATGTGACCCTTAGCATGGGCGGCAGTTGGGGTGAGGACGGCAATATCATCGCGGCGCTCTCCGGCATTGGCGGGTTGTCGCGGATTCCCTCTGCCGGGGGGCCTCCAACGCCAATGACCAACTTACAGAACGGAGAGGAAACCCACCGCTGGCCACAAATCCTACCGGGAGGCAAGGCCGTGTTGTTCACGGTCAGCACGTCGGCGACTACGTTAGACGGAGCCAACATCGAAGTGATGTCCTTGGCGGATCACCGTAGGAAAACCCTCGTTCGCGGCGGCATGTTCGGCCATTATTTGCCCAGCGGCCATCTGATTTACATGAACCGAGGCACGCTGTTTGCTATCTCTTTCGATCTGGATCGGCTGGAGGTGCGCGGGACGCCTTCGCCCGTGCTGGACCAAGTCGGCTACAACAGCTTTCGCGGCTCGGCACAGTTTGATTTCTCCCAAACTGGAACGCTGATTTACCGCAGTGGTGGAGCGGGAGGCGGGCTGTTTACCGTACAATGGCTAGATGCCGCAGGCAAGACGCAACCGTTGCTGGCCAAGCCGGATGCGTATGTGCGTCCAAGCCTCTCTCCCGACGGGAGCAGGCTGGCAGTTTCTGCGTCGTCGGACATCTGGGTCTACGACTGGCAACGAGACACGATGACGCGCTTGACCTTCGGCCCCGGAGCCTCGATCTACCCAATCTGGAGCCCTGACAGCCGGTACATCCTGTATGAAGCGCCGGGAGGCATTTTTTGGACTCGCTCGGACGGGTCAGGCAAGCCCCAGCCATTGACCCAGAGCAAGAATATTCAGTATCCGTGGTCCTTCACGCCCGACGGAAAGCGGCTGGCATTTGCGGAAGTGGATCCTGAATCAGGGTTTGACCTCTGGACTGTGGGTCTAGAGAGCGACAGCGCGGGACTTCGGGCTGGGAAGCCGGAGGTTTTCTTGCAAACCCCATTCGATGAGCGGCACCCCTCCTTCTCTCTTGACGGGCGATGGATGGCCTATGCTTCGAACGAATCGGGTAACGTTCAGATTTACGTGCGTGCGTTTCCGGACAAAGGCGGTAAGTGGCAAATTTCGAACAGCGGCGGGTTGGACCCAGTGTGGTCGCGAAATGGACGCGATTTGTTTTTCCGCACCGAGAATAACCAAATCATGTTTGTCGGCTACACGGTAAAGGGTGATTCGTTTGTGGCCGAAATGCCGCGGGTGTGGTCCGAAAAGAGAATCGCGAACATCGCTGCCAACTATGATCTCGCGCCGGACGGCAAGCGCATCGCTGCGTTAATGCCCGTCGAGACATCGGAAGGACAAACGGCGCAGAACCACGTGATCTTTCTCGAAAACTTCTTCGACGAAGTCCGTAGGCGCACGGCAACGCAAGCGAAATGATCGGCCAAACCATCTCGCACTATCGCATCCTCTCGCAGCTCGGTGGTGGCGGGATGGGTGTGGTGTACGAAGCCGAAGACCTCAAGCTGCATCGGCATGTCGCGCTGAAGTTCCTGCCCCAAGAGATGGAGAATGATCCAGCTGCCCGCGAACGATTCCAGCGTGAAGCCTTCGCTGCGTCCGCACTCAATCACCCGAACATCTGCACCATATACGAGATTGACGAAGCGAACGGACAGCACTTCATCGCTATGGAATTGCTCCAAGGCCAGACGCTCAAGCACCGGATCAGCGGAAAGCCGTTCGCCATCGAACAGTTGCTGGAGTTGGGAGCCGAGATTGTCGATGCACTAGACGCCGCGCATGCCAAAGGGATTGTGCACCGGGACATCAAGCCCGCGAACATTTTCGTTACCGATCGCGGACACGCCAAGATTCTAGATTTTGGTTTGGCGAAACAAACGTCTCAGCCGAAATCTGCTCCGCCAAAAATTGCGCAAACAATGTCCACGGGAACGACAGAAGTTCCCAAAGAGCAACTGACAAGTCCCGGCACAACGCTGGGTACGGTAGCTTACATGTCGCCAGAGCAGGCACGAGGGGAAGAACTGGATGCTCGGACGGACCTGTTCTCCTTTGGCGTGGTGTTGTATGAGATGGCAACCGGAAGACTGCCATTTTCAGGCAACACATCTGCGGTCATCTTCACTGCGATTCTCACTAAAGCGCCCACGCCGCCAACACGTCTAAATCCCGAACTCCCGCCCAAATTGGAAGACGTCATAACTAAAGCGATCGAGAAGGACCGGGACGTTCGGTATCAGCACGCATCGGAGATGAGAGCTGATCTCAAGCGGCTGAAACGCGCGGTCGGGCGCGGCCAACTCAATCATGTGCGCAGTAGGTTGACGCTAGGGATTGCTGCAGCCGTCTTGTGATTTTGCTGGTAGCAGTGGCCGGTTCTACAGGTCGCGCATGGCGGCGGCGAGGCGATTGACTCAGTGGCTGTCCTGCCCTTCGTGAATGCGAGCGGTAATCCCGACTCGGAGTATTTAAGCGACGGAATCACCGAAAGCCTCATCAACAGCCTGTCGCAGCTGCCGCACTTGAGAGTGATGTCGCGGGACTCCGCCTTTATGTATAAGGGCAAGGACACGGATGCCCACACCGTTGGGCAGGCGTTGGCGTTCGCGCCGTTCTCAAGGCCACGTCATGCAGCGCGGCGATGATCTGGAAATCAGCGCCGAATTGGTGGACGCCCGCGACAACAGCCACATCTGGGGGCAGCAATACAGCCGCAAGGCGTCGGATATTTTCGCGCTGCAGGAGATCTGCAAGGAAATCACCAGCATGCTGCGATGCGCCTGACGGGCGAAGACAGACGCATTCCAAGAACTACACTGTGAATCCGAAGCCTATCAGATTATCTAAACCTTCTGGTGGAACAAGAGAAACGAAGAGGGGTACAAGAGGGGCATCAACTACTTCCAGCAGGCAATTCAGAAAGATTCCAATTACGCGCTGGCTTATGACGGCTTGGCCGATTCCTACGCTCTTCTTGCAATAAACGGTTATGTTCCACCGAAGGAGTTCATGCCGAAAGCCAAGGACGCCGTACTGAAGGCATTAGCAATAGACGAGACGCTCGCCGAAGCCCATACCACCCTAGGATTTATTGATACATTCTCAGAGCGGGACTGGTCAGATGCCGAAAGGGAATTTCAGCGTGCCATTCAGCTCAATCCGAGCTATGCGACCGCTCACCAATGGTATTGTCCCCTTTTATGGCAGACAGGACGGATTGAAGAAGCCATCGCAGAGGCGAAACGCGCCCTGCAACTTGATCCAGTTTCTGTCATCGTTAATTGGAATTTGGGAAAGTCATTCTACTATGCACGGCGGTATGACGAAACGATTGAGCAATTCCGGAAGACACTAGATTTGGACCCAAACTCTATTCTGGCGCTTCTTGGACTCGGTGCGGATTCCGGGGGATGGTGATCGGCGGTTCCGGGCGATCGTGATCACGATTCCGGGATGATCGTGATCAGGATTCCGGGGGAAGATGATCACCGATTCCGAGCTGATCGTGATCAATTGATCGCGATTTTCACAACGGTGATTCGGATGATCCCGGAATGTTTTCCACAGGGACGAAGTAGCGCTGGACATCACAGAGGGCAGGCTGTTCTCCCCAGGAAACTGAGGGAGAGACAGCATGCCAACCAGGAGATTGTCCATGCGCAAGATCAAGGAAGTACTTCGCCTCCGCTTCGAGCTGGGGCTGAGGCAACGGGAGATCGCCCGAGCTTGTTCGATCAGTCAAGGAGCGGTGCATAGCTACCTGAAGAAAGCAGCGGCGGCAGGGGTTTGCTGGCCGTTGCCAGAAGGCTGGGACGAGCCGCACATTGAGCAAGCCCTGTTCGGAGACCAGCGTCCCCTCGAACGAGCCCGCGAACGAGCCCATCCCGACTTCGCCGCTCTACACCAGCAGTTGCAGCAGCATCGTCATCTGACGCGGCAGTTGGTCTGGGAAGAATACCGGCAGGCGCATCCGGAAGGATACGGCTACAGCCGCTTCTGCGAGCTGTATCGGCACTGGCGCGGCAAGCAGGATGTGGTGTTGCGCCAGGAGCATCCACCCGGGGAGAAGGGTTTCATCGACTGGGCGGGCGCGACCATTCCGGTGCACGATGCGGTGACCGGCCAGGTCTGGCCAGCGTCGCTGTTCGTGATGGTGCTGGGCGCCAGTTCCTACACCTACGCCGAAGCCACACGCGACCAGCAGTTGACGACCTGGCTCAGTTCCCACATGCACGCCTTTGAGTACTTTGGCGGCGTTCCGCGGTTGCTGGTGCCGGATAACCTGCGCACCGGAGTGAGCCGTGCGTGCCGCTACGATCCCGATCTCAACCCCACCTACCAAGAACTGGCCATGCATTACGGCGTGGGCGTGGTACCGGCGCGTCCCTACCGGCCCAGAGACAAGGCCAAGGTGGAAGTCGGCGTGCAAGTCGTGGAGCGCTGGATCATCGCGGCCCTGCGTCATCGGAAGTTTTTCCGGTTGGAGGAGGTGAACCGCGCGATCCGGGAACTGCTGGAGCGCTTGAACCAGCGGCCCTTCCGCAAGCGCGAGGGATCGCGTGCCAGCGTGTTCGCGGCGCTGGAACGCAGCGCCCTGCGGTCGTTGCCCGCCGAACGGTTCGACATGAGCCAGTGGTCGCGAGCGCGGGTGAACATCGACTACCACATCGCCTTCGAGGGCAACTTCTACAGCGTGCCGTACACGCTGGTCCAGGAACCGGTGGAAGTCCGCTCCACGCCGACCACGGTGGAGATTTTTCATCAAGGGCAGCGCGTGGCTTCGCATCTCCGCGGTCGCACCCGCGGCCAAGCTATCACCGAGAACGAGCACCGGCCGAAGAGTCACCAAGCGCATCTGGAGTGGACGCCCTCGCGCATGGTGAAGTGGGCCGAGCAGACCGGGCCGCTTACGGCACGGCTGTTCAAGCGCATCCTGGCCGAGAAGCCGCATCCGGAGATGGGCTATCGATCGTGTCTGGGGATCATCCGGCTGGCGGAACAGTACTCGGCCGCAAGGATGGAAGCCGCAGCGGATCGAGCGTTGCGGACTGGAGCCTGCCGCTACCAGAGCGTGAAATCGATCCTGAAGAACTCGCTCGACCAGCAACCACTGGCCGAACCGCCGACTCTTCCTCCTCCTCCGCCTCTGCCCCATGACAACATCCGAGGCGCCGGGTACTTCAGTGAGGAGGTCTGAGCGATGCTCCAACAACCGATGAAAGAAAAACTGCACGCCCTCAGACTTCACGGGATGATCGAAGCCATCGAACGGCAGGAACAGGATGAGGCGGCGCGAGAGTTGAGTTTTCTGGATCGCCTCGCACTGCTCATCGACCAGCAATGGAACTGGCGAGAGAACCAGGCGTTGACCCGGCGGGTAAAAGCCTCGCGCTTGCGGGGAGGTGCTTGCGTGGAGGACATCAACTATCGCGCCGAACGGGGATTAAACAAGAGTGCGATCCGTGCGTTGACCCAAGAGTCCCTGTGGGTAAAGAACCACGAACACATTTTCGTGCTCGGACCCACCGGTGTCGGGAAGAGTTACGTAGCTTCGGCACTCGGGCAGAAAGCCTGCCGAGACGGCTATGCGGTCTACTACACCAGGGCCGCAGCGCTGTTCCGCGATCTGAATCTCGCACGAGCCGATGGTAGTCTTGGGCAACTGCTGAAACGCCTGAACCGGATCGACGTTCTGGTGATCGATGACTGGGCCATGGCACCGCTGGCGGAATCCGAGCGCAGAGACTTCTGGGAGATCGCGGAAGATCGCTACCAGACGCGTTCGATGATCCTGACCTCGCAACTTCCGGTGTCCCGCTGGCACGAGCAGATCGGCGATCCCACGCTAGCCGACGGGATCCTCGACCGGCTGGTGCACAACGCTCATCGGATCGAGATGCGCGGTGAATCGATGCGCAAAAAACCGGGAGAGAAAGGAGAAAAATGAAAAACCATTGGCGGGCGAAAAGCTGTGGAAAAGCCGGGCCAAAGGCGCCCTTGGAAATCGCAGGAGCGATTTCCACTTTCCCACAGCTTCGGCGACGACGATCTTTCCCTTGACGACCGGGATCATTTTTTGGAGAATCCAACTGCCAGCGTCGCTTCGCTCCGACGACTGATCACTTCGATCCCGGAACGCTGATCACCATCAGCCCGGAACCCCGATCACCTTCATCGGAATCCCCACCATTGCGAAGCAGATTGCTGAAGCTTTAGAAGCTGCACACGAAAAAGGAATCATCCACCGCGATCTGAAACCAGCCAACGTGAAGTTGACGCCCGAAGGAAAAGTCAAAGTGTTGGACTTCGGATTGGCGAAAGCGTTCGCCGGTGACGCATCAACGGAAGACATGGGCAACTCACCGACACTGAGCATGGCGGCGACGATGCAGGGTGTGATTCTTGGTACGGCGGCTTACATGAGTCCCGAGCAGGCTCGCGGGCAAATCCGTGGACAAGCGCACCGACATTTGGGCGTTTGGATGCGTGCTCTACGAGTTGCTGACAGGAAAGCAGACGTTTCACGGCGAAGATGTAACTGACATTTTGGCTGCCGTGGTCAGAGCCGAGCCGGATTGGACGGCGCTGCCCGCGAAGACGCCTTCCACCATCCGAACACTTTTGAGCCGTTGCCTACGGAAAGATAAGCGTCACCGTCTCTCAGATGCAACTGACGTTCGGATCGAGATTGATGATGCGATTGCGGCACCGAAAGATTCCGGTGCAACGCAGACTGCAACAGCGACGAGAAGTTGGCGCGAGCAGGTGGCTTGGGGGGCAGTGGCTGCATTCGCACTGATCGCCATCGCCTCTACGGTTGGTTTCATGTTGCGTGCACCGAAGCCACAGCAGCACGATTCGCCTGAGCGCTGAGATCGGAGCGGAGGCGAGCCTGGACACCACCCTCGGGCCTGCCGCGATTCTCTCCCCCGATGGCACGCGACTGGCTTTCGTTGCCACCGGCGCCGACCAGAGGTCAGCGCATCTACGTCCGCTCGCTCGACCAGTTGCAGGCTACAGCGCTTTCCGACACGGAGAGCGCCCGCGATCCCTTCTTTTCGCCCGATGGCCAGTGGATCGGTTTTTTCTCTGACGGCAAGCTGAAGAAGATTTCGGTACAGGGCGGCGCGGCGGTCACGCTCTGCGACGCTCCCGCTGACCGCGGCGGAAGCTGGGGCGAAGACGGCACAATCGTGTTCACACCGAATGTCACGACGGCCTTGTCCAAAGTCTCCTCAGCGGGAGGAATGCCCCAACCGCTCGATCACGCTCGATAAGCAGGCGGGCGAGGTTACGCAACGCTGGCCCCAGGTTCTTCCCGGCGGGCAAGGCTGTGCTGTTCACCTCCGGCACCGGCGTGGCGGGTACAAGCTTTGAAAACGCAGGAATCGTCGTGTACTCGATGGCTTCCGGGCAGCGAAAGACGGTGCAGCGCGGCGGCTTCCACGCCCGCTATGTGCCCAGCGGGCACTTGGTCTATATGCACGAAGGCACGCTGTTCGCCGTGCCCTTCGATCTGAAGCGGTTGGAGGTGACCGGACAGCCTGCGCCGATCCTCGAAGGCGTGGCTGCCAATCCCGGCTACGGCGGCGGCGCAGTTCTCGATTTCCGATACTGGAAACCTCGTGTATGTCGCGGGTCGCAGCAGGGGGTCAGAACGTCTCCATCTACTGGATGGACCACGAGGGTAAATTCACGCCCCTCCGTGACATTCCCGGCGACTACCGCAATCCCGCGTTTTCGCCCGATGGGAAGCGTTTGGCTCTGCAAATCTTTGACGGCAAGAGGAGCGACATCTGGGTGTACGAGTGGGAACGTGACACCCTCACGCGCCTGACCTTTGCCGGTGAGGCGAACGCCTACCCCGTCTGGACTCCCGACGGCCAGAGGATCATCGTATGCCTCCAGTAGAAAAAGGCGGGACGTATAACCTCTGGTGGATACGCGCCGATGGCGCCGGGGACGCCCAGCGCCTCACGGAAAGTAAGAGCCCTCAATATGCCGGCTCCTGGCGGCCCGATGGCAAGATCCTGGCGTTCCGCCAAGTGAACCCTGAAACGGGTTGCGGACATCTTGACTCTTCCCATCGAAGGTGACGAGAAGTCCGGCTGGAGAGCCCGGAGAGCCAAAGCCCTTCCTGAACAGCGCTTTCAACGAAGAGGAGCCCGCGTTCTCGCCAGATGGCCGCTGGCTCGCGTATGACTCCAACGAATCCGGTAGTTTCGAAATGTACGTGCGGCCTTTCCCCGGCCCAGGTGGTAAGTGGCAGGTTTCCACTGGTGGCGGACGCTATCCCAAATGGTCGCGCAACGGCAAAGAGCTTTTTTATCGTACCACGGACAATAAGATCATGGCGGTCACTTACACCGCTTCCGGCGACTCTTTCCATGCCGACAAGCCACAGTTGTGGTCGCCCGGTCAGTTCACCGACCTCGGGGCGGGCTTCTATAGTTTTGACGTGCACCCCGACGGCAAGCGCTTCGCTGTGTTGAAATCCCCGGACACAGAACAGGCCGCTGCGGTGAACAAGGTCAACTTCATCTTCAATTTCTTCGACGAACTGCGCCGCAAAGTTCCGCCCGGAAAGTGAGATCATGATCGGCCAAACCATCTCGCACTATCGCATCCTCTCGCAGCTCGGTGGCGGCGGGATGGGTGTCGTCTACGAAGCCGAAGACCTCAAGCTGCACCGCCACGTGGCGCTGAAGTTCTTGCCTCCCGAGATGGAGAACGATCCTGCTGCCCGTGAACGTTTTCAGCGCGAAGCCTTTGCTGCCTCCGCGCTCAATCATCCGAACATCTGCACGATCCACGAGATTGACGAAGCGAACGGCCAGCACTTCATTGCGATGGAGTTGCTGCAAGGACAGACGCTCAAGCACCGGATCGGCGGAAAGCCTTTCGCCATCGAACAGTTGCTGGAGTTGGGAGCTGAGATTGTTGATGCGCTGGACGCGGCACACTCCAAGGGCATTGTGCATCGAGACATCAAGCCAGCGAACATCTTTGTTACGGATCGTGGACACGCCAAGATTCTGGACTTTGGGTTGGCGAAACTAAGCGTCTCAACCGAAGTCAATTCCGCCAAGAATTGGACAATCAATGTCCACTGGAACGACAGAGGTTCCTGAGGAGCAACTGACCAGCCCGGGCACAACGTTGGGTACAGTGGCGTATATGTCTCCGGAGCAGGCGTTAGGAGAAACGCTAGATGCGCGGACCGATCTATTCTCCTTCGGCGTCGTCCTGTATGAGATGGCAACAAGCAGACTTCCGTTTTCAGGGAACACCTCGATAGCCATCTCTGATGCGATCCTGCACAAGGACCCCACTCCGCCAGCTCACTTGAATCCAGAACTGCCTCCGAAGCTGGAAGAGATCATCCACAAGGCGCTGGAGAAGGACCGCGAACTTCGCTGCCAAAGTGCGGCTGAACTCCGAGCTGACTTGAAGCGATTGAAGCGCGAGATCGATACCGCCAAGAGCGCAGTCGTCCGGTCCAGCATGGCTTCAGAATTGGGACCAGCATCAGCAGCGTCAACTGCGAGCACAGTTTCCCCGGCTACAGTGACAACTTCCGACTCACAGACCACGGCTGTTACGGCACGATCTTGGTGGCACGGCAGAGCCGCTCTCGTAATTGCAGCGGTCGTGCTGATCGCTTTGCTGGCGGGAGCGAGGTGGTATTACAGATTCTCAAAGCAAGGCGGTGAGACACTTCTGGTGGAACAAGAGAAACGAAGAGGGGTACAAGAGGGGCATCAACTACTTCCAGCAGGCAATTCAGAAAGATTCCAATTACGCGCTGGCTTATGACGGCTTGGCCGATTCCTACGCTCTTCTTGCAATAAACGGTTATGTTCCACCGAAGGAGTTCATGCCGAAAGCCAAGGACGCCGTACTGAAGGCATTAGCAATAGACGAGACGCTCGCCGAAGCCCATACCACCCTAGGATTTATTGATACATTCTCAGAGCGGGACTGGTCAGATGCCGAAAGGGAATTTCAGCGTGCCATTCAGCTCAATCCGAGCTATGCGACCGCTCACCAATGGTATTGTCCCCTTTTATGGCAGACAGGACGGATTGAAGAAGCCATCGCAGAGGCGAAACGCGCCCTGCAACTTGATCCAGTTTCTGTCATCGTTAATTGGAATTTGGGAAAGTCATTCTACTATGCACGGCGGTATGACGAAACGATTGAGCAATTCCGGAAGACACTAGATTTGGACCCAAACTCTATTCTGGCGCTTCTTGACTCGGCGAAGCTTATGTCCAAACATCGAAGTACAAAGAAGGTATAGCGGAGTTTGAAAAGGCTTTGGTGATTTCGCCTAACAACCAAGACGGTCTATCGGAGCTCGGATATGCATATTCTGTTTCCGGTAGAAGGTCAGAGGCACAAAAGGTGCTAGATCAATTGACCGCCCTGTCCAAGCAGAAGTATGTTCGACCGGAATCCCTAGCCAAAATCTATGTGGGTCTCGGAGAGAATGACAAGGCAATCGTCTCGTTGGAAAAGAGTTATGACGATCGCTCTATTGGTGGTTTAGAAATTAAACTGAACGCAGCCTACGATCCCCTCCGCTCCGACCCGCGCTTCGCCGACCTGCTCCGCCGCATGAACTTACAGCCGTAAGTTCGCTTACCCTTTATGGGGCCAAGGATAAAGGACGCAATTGCGTTAGGAGTGCCAGCTAGAGAACTGACTCTGAAGTCGGAGCGATGGATTGGAAGAGCGGGAGGAGATAAACATGGTTACCCGTCTGGCATGGTGGAAATCTATTTTCGAGAAAGCGCGAGACACAGTGAACGCCGCCAATAAGTTGATTGAGGAAGGGGTGGTTCAGCCCGTTGCTGAAAAGACAGAGACCTTTACGGGACAAGCAGTACTCGAAGAAGTCAGGGCGTACGTGGCCGAAAATGAGGTGAAAAACACAGCTTTGGTCACCCGTCTCAAGAAAAGTGAATCTAAAAACATCGCTTTGGAGACCCGTCTTACGAAAATGGAGAGTCGCGTCCGGTCGCTGTCGATATTGGGTCTGCTTTTAGTTGTCCTAGTCGTCGGCTTAACTGTAGTAGCGGTGTTGCACTGGACACTGCGATGAATTACCTGCTCCGAGAATTTGTGGCTGACACGAACGCTCGGTTCGGTCCGCAGGCTTCTCCTATAGTGGCCACCGAGTGATCCGTGGTGAAAGTTGACATTCTGCTCGATTGGCCGCAGGGGGCTTGCACATCTCCGTCTTTCGGCTGAATATTTAGCAGTGCTTACCGATCGACCGCCACGTAAGAAGGCCCTACTAACGAAGTTTGCCGAGAGCGACCAACTCACCGGTCTTGAGCTGCCTAGCGACGATCGCTTGCGCATATCAGCGGTGTCCATCGAGTCAGCCATGAAGGATGGGACCCGTGCCGCCGTCCAGCGTGCGTGCGCGGAGTTCTTGATGGTCGCAACAGAATTCTATGGAGTCCCGAAACCCGATGTGTGTGCGCTGGCTTCGCGCCCTCTGCGAGTCCGAGAGGGCGGTTGGGCCACAGAGCTTTTCGGCGATTACTCGCCCACTGCCGGATTGATTCGCATCTGGACGCGCACCGCAGTGCGCAAGCAAGTGACGTCGTTTGGGACGTTCCTGAGCACGCTCTGTCACGAGTTCTGCCATCACCTCGACTATCAACGGTTCGGATTTCGCCAAACGCCTCACACCCGCGGGTTTTATGTACGTACTGCCGTTCTTTACCACCACGCGCGGGGAACTCCAATTAAGCCGTTGGTTTGGCTGCGTGTTCCGGGAAAGCGTTGGCGCATAGATTGGCGCCAGATACGCTCGGGACCAAATAAGCAGGCGCGTTGATCTGAAGTTTGCTCCAGAGTTCCTCTCTGGCCGCAAGCTTTCGCGGTTTGCAGGCAGCCGACGCAGCGCAGGCCGCGTTGATTAGGATATTTTGAGGCGATCACCTTAAGTTGGGATTTTGTCATCACCTTGGAAAATACTGTGAACACAAATGTGCGAAATCCTGCGGAATCACAACCGAATCAGCCGTCGATACTAAGGTCTGCAGCCATGGTCGTGATGTAAGAGTCGTAGAGGTCTCGCGTCGTAACGATGGAGCGCGCGGGTGAAGCGTCGGAAAGCCGGCTCACGATCCTACTCGATCAACGCGTCCGCCGCTACATCTGTGGCGAATGCGGCGACTTAGAACAACTTGGAAATTTGGCCATCTACCAATGTACTCAAGGCGGTTTGTTTGTCAGGCACAACCCAGGCAGAAACATTGGCAGCCAAGTCTTTGAGTGTCCCCTTGACATCATCGTTTGCGGCGACTACGACCTTTCTGAATGCGGCGACGTATTGGTTCACGAGTGTCTGCCGCTGAGTCGCGGCATTCTGTCGGGCGACGAAGTCAGAGTCCGGAAGGTTAATTAACGCTGACTTGAGATCGCCCCATCCGAGGTCGATGACAATGGGCTTGACCAACATCAATTCGGCCGCCAGTTGAGACAAACCGGCTACCTGCTGCACGAAATAATCTTTGTCAAAGCCGTGCGGCCCCGCTTCCGTGTCGAGTTGCGCATAAGTTTGCGTCCAGCCACCAGGCCAGTCGCCTGCAAGCCCGATTCCCGGGATACGGTAGGCCCTGCCCTTATTCATCGGACTTTTTACCAAGCCCTGAAAACCGCCGTTGATGCCCGGTTCGACATTGCCGGCCTTTATGTCAACCCGGGGCCAATGATTGTCGGTGGCAGCTTTCGCGATTGTTTCCACCAACCAGATATTATTGTTGTAGACGTCCATGAAGCTGGTGATGACCCCTCCATTTTCTGGGGACTCGTTGGAATAGACGTAATCGTTCCCACCGGGTCCGGCTTCGATGGTCTGTCGGCCTCCCATGTGCTCCATCCCGAGTGTGGCAACGATCGGCTTCAAGCGCTCGGGGTGGATGGTGTAGTAGTCGAATTGAGGCCAAGCGCTTTCACCGCCCGGCATAAAGTGTCGGCAATCAAAATAGAAGATCAGCGTTCGGGGTCTTGCCGATCGTGGAATGTGATTGAAATAGGACATGATGCCCAGCAAGCCCAAGCCGCCATTCTCCTCGATCAAGGACATAGCATCGGTGTGGGTAGCCAGCAAAACCTGTTCGTCGAGCGGCGTGCCATAATTCTTGCCCGGCAAATAGGCGATGATGGCTTTGCCCACATCCCGCTGAAAACGGGCGTTCAGGGTCAAGGTGGCCGTCTTGCCCGCCTTCGCGTCCACCAGCACTTTTGCTCCGTTTACTCGATCGAGAGTGAGAGTGGGGCAGTTGACATAGACTGCTCCTAGTCCAGCCTTTCCGTCTGGCGTATAAACGCTACGTTGAGCAAGCCCGAACGCTGCCCCAGGTGACAGGTCATAGACGACGACCATGCCTTCAGCATGTCCATTGATGCCGATCGTGGCAAACCGGTTGAGCTGACTCCAGACCCAGCGGGAATGATAGGAACTGGTTACGTTGGTGGGAGGCGGCGTAAACAACGGCGCCCATTTGCCTGGTGAACGCCATTCGTAGTCCGTCAGGGTGAAACTGTCTAAGAACGGATTGGTGTACGGAGGATCTGGATATTGCGCTGTTTGGAATACGAGGATTTTCTCTGCAATTTGCGCGTTGGCTGGCGGATGGGCTGGGTCGTAATAGAGCATCGGCGCGGTAACACCTTCGGGGCGCGTAAAGCCAGAAGTCATGCCATACGATGCCACCACCGGCACCGGTGTACCGTCAGAGATGAGCTTCTCCAGCGCCATGCCGGAGTCATATATGTGGGTTCTGCGATCGGGCCAATCGTCCACGATGTAATGATCGTAGGGAATCTCAACATAGTCCAAGTCGACGGCGCCGAACTTCGGCATTTTCGATATCAGGAAATCTGTGTATCGCTTCCATCCCGTGCCGCCCGCATAAGTTGGACCTCCCTGACTCTTGAAAGAAGCCCAGTCCCAAGCTTGATCGGGCGTGATCATGAACTGCTGGTTGATTTGTGGAAAAGTAGAATTGCGATTCCTGGCGGTCGCGTGTTTGCCTTGGGCCCAGAGCGATTCTGGAATCAAGACCGCACCTGCGGCAACGCCTGCGGTCTGCAGGAAATTCCGCCGGGAAGAGTCGGCTGTTTTGTGGGTCCGGGTCTTTGGATTGTTGGGTGAAGACTCTGGCCGCTTCCGCCATTTGCTCATAGTGCACGTCCCGCTTGTCGGTGCAACATAGTCCAAATGTTCTGGTCTCGCAACGTCATTCCCAAGACACGCGCAACAGAATACCCCTTCTGTTGTATTGTGCCCGCTCGCCCTCCCGGTTTCCGAGGACTTAGGGCGTCTTTCCAAGACCTCCAGCACGAGCGTAGTGTTGCGTTTTCGAGTGTGTTTGTGGGCTTTAGGATTCACGGATTTTGGCTGCGCCCTTTCAAGTTCTTGCGGGCGCGAGCGAACTGGGGATATTGAGCAACGCCAGAAAGGCTGGCCGAATCGCCCTCCGTTGGCAGATGTATCAAAGGGTTCGCCAGAAGGTCCCGGCAACGCATAGAAAAGACTAAGTCGCCTTGCCGCGATTTCAAGCGTATCAAACAATGTGTTATGGTACGGCGCCCGATTGACCAGCTTTTCCCACATTCCGAGATGAGAACTTGGCGCGAGTTGTGGCGTGGTGTGGTGTCCAAGGATTACTTCCGGATTGCCGACAATACATAACCTATCCGGCCAAACCACGTCAAAATCCTCATTTTTATTGGAGACTTGCAGGATTAAGCGCGATTGCAGTTATTTGCTGATCGGAACCTTGCGTCGCACTTCGTCGAAAAAGTTTTCTAGGAAGATCACGTGGTTCTGCGCCTTCTGCGCTTCCGCTGTCTCGACTGGCATTAACGCGACGATGCGCTTACCGTCCGGCGCGAGGTCAACGTTCTTCCCGGCGATGATGCTGCCCCCGATCTGCTTCTCGGACCACACTCGCGGCTTGTCGGCCACGAAAGAATCGCCCTTCACCGTATATGCTGACATCATGATGTGGTTATCCGAAGTCTCGAAAAACAATTCGTGTCCGTTGCGCGACCACATCGGGAAGTTGCCACCGCTGTTCGAGATTTGCCATTTGCCGCCCTTGTCCGGAAACGCTCGAACGTAAACTTGGAAGGTCCCCGATTCATTGGAACGGTACGCCAGCCACCGCCCGTCGAAGGAAATGACCGGGGACCGCTCGTCCGCCGGGGTTTGCAGAAAAACCTCCGGCTTTCCGGCACGCAGCCCAGCGCTATCGCTCACCAGCGGCACGGTCGATAGATGATATATCCCGGAACCTTGTTCCATGAATGCCAGCCGCTTTCCGTCAGGCGCGAAAGACGACGGAAGCTGAGGGTTTCTGCCCTCGGTCAATGGTTGCGGCTTGCCCGATCCGTCGGAACGGGTCACAGAAATCCCTTCCCCCGCCGCTCGGAACGCGATGTACCGACCGTCCGGGCTCCATAGGGGAGTAGTTGCTGTTCCAGTGAAGGTCAAACGCGTCATTGTGTCTCGTTGCCAGTCGTAAAGCCAGATGTCTGTGCCCGATCCTTCCCTCACGTCCAAGGCGAGTCGCTGCCCGTCAGGCGACATGTTAGGGTGATCATAGCTGCCCGGTTTGGCCAACAGCGGTTGCACCTTCCCCGTGCCATCCAGCCACGCGATAGTGAAGAGTCCGCCTCCCGTCACCCCGCCGCTGCGGTAAATCAACGCTCCAGTTGTGGAGAAATCGAACTGTGCGGAACCAACTGCGGAGTTATAGCTGACTTGGTCGAGCACGGGGGGCAGGAGTCCCATGAACTTCCAGCCGATTCACGTCAAAAGGCACAACAAACAGCGTGCCCCGGTTAATGTAAACGAGATGGCCACTGGGCAAATAGCGGCCAAATGTGCCGCCTCGAACGAAGGTTTTCGTGCTGTGATCCGTCAAAGACATCACTTCGATGTTGGCTCCGTCGAACGCCGGCGATGCGCTAGCCGTGAACAACACCGCCTTGCCTCCCTGCAGGATTTGCGGCCAGCGGTGGGTGACTTCTCCGTTCTGTAAATCGGTCACTGGCGTTGGTGGCCCTCCGGCGGAAGGAATTCGCGATAAACCACCTCCGGTGTTGAGCGCGGCAATGATGTTGTCATCCTCGCCCCAACTGCCGCCATAGCCAGTGGACGCGTCGCACAAGGTGATTGCCGAGCCGCCCTCCACTGAAATCTTTTGCAGCCTTCCTTGCGAGAAGAAACCGACCCACTGCCCGTCGGGCGAGAAGAATGGTGCGTTGACCCCCTGCGTTCCTGCAAGCTCTGTGGCGTTGGGCTGATCGAGTCGCCGTGTAAAGAGCCGATTCTGCGAGACATAAACTATCCGCGTGCCGTCCGGCGAAAGGATCGCGTCGGTTCCGCGCGGGGAGTCGAGCGACACTTCGGGCCCGAGATCAACATCCAGCCGCACCAATGCTCGCTCGACAGGTCGCGTTGCCCGCCACAGCGCACCCACCGTGACGACCAAGAGCAAAGCCAATCCTGCGGCCATAGCCCACGACAACTTGCTCGTCCAAGCCGGTGCACCCTGCGTTGCGCCGGAATCTTTCGGTGCCGCAGTGAGCAGACTCGCTTGCGAGCCGCCTTCGGCAATCCACTTCAATTCGTCGGTTACGTCACGAGCACTTTGCCAACGCTCCTCAGGATCTTTGGCTAGACACTTCTTTACGATGCGGTCCAACGCCAGAGGCGTCACGGGCTGTAGCGAGGACATAGGCGGCGGATTAGATATCATTATCGCGGCCATTACACTGGCTGAACTCTTGCCCTCAAACGCTTTCCGGCCCGTGGCCATCTCGTACACGACCGCGCCGAACGCGAAAATGTCCGTCCGCGCATCTATTTCGTTTTGCTTGCCCTCGACTTGCTCCGGGGCCATGTATTGCAATGTGCCCAGAATCGTTCCTTCGGCTGTTACCGCGCTCTTCAGGGTCGGAAGCTGTGAATCCGGAATGGCAGGAGCGACTTCCTGCTTCAGCTTCGCCAAACCAAAGTCCAGCAGTTTCGTGCCGGATTTGGTCAGCATGATGTTGCCGGGCTTTAGATCGCGGTGGGTGATGCCTTTGCGATGCGCCTTGTCCAGCGCGTCGGCAATCTCGGTGGCGTACTGCAAGACCTGTTGGATCGGCAGCGGGCCTTTTTGTAAACGCTGCGCCAGCGTTTCCCCTTCCAAATATTCCATCACCAGAAAATCGATTTCGTCTTGATGCCCTGTATCGTAGAGCGTGCAGATGTGCGGATGATTCAGGCTGGCAATGGTTTTAGCTTCGCGCTCGAATCGTTCGCTCAAGTCGGAACGGTCGGCAAGATGAGCAGGGAGAACTTTGATGGCGACGATGCGATCGAGACGCGTGTCACGGGCCTTATACACCTCGCCCATTCCGCCCGAACCTATAGCGGCAAGAATTTCATGTGGTCCGAGTTTGGTGCCTGCGGGTAGTGGCATAGGACCGAGTGGGCTGAGTTTACTCCATCAAAGACCGGAAAGGTAATGGAATACGGGCTATCCGTAAGTTTGGTTCGACGAACACTGGTTATCGAAGTTACATTTGTGTTGCCGACAGTCCATAAACTATTCGGCCAAAGCACCTCAAAATGCTGGTTTTTATTGAAGACTTGCAGGGTTAAGCGCGATTTGCAGTTACTTGCCGACTGGAACCTTGCGTCGCAGTTCGTCGAAGAAATTGAAGACGAAGCTGACGTGGTTCACCGCAGCGTTTTGTTCTGTGCCCGGGGTCTTCAACACGGCGAAGCGCTTGCCGTCCGGATGCAAGTCAAAGTTACTGGGGCCCCCGCGGTCGGTGAATTGGCCGGGCGACCAGAGCTGCGGCTTGCCTGCTTGGAAGGAATCGCGTGAAGCGGTGTAGGTGACTACCATGATTTTGTTGTCCGGCGTGCGATAAAAAAGCTCCTTGCCATTGCGCGACCACTTAGGAACGGTGCCGCTACCGTTGGAAATCTGCCACTTTCCACCAGGGCCAGGGAACGGTTGAACGTATACTTCGAGGATACCGGATTCGTTGGACTGATAGGCGAGCCAGCGGCCATCGGGCGAGAAGGTGGGATCTCCTTCGATGAAAGCCCTGTTCACAAAGGGCTTCGGCTCTCCGGGTTTCCAGCCAGACTTTTCGTCGCCTTCGACGGGAAGAGTCATGATGATATTGCCAGTGGCGTGGTTGTTTTCGGTGAACGCCAAGACCTTGCCGTCGGGCTGCCAGGAGGCCGCGTATTGCGGGCTCTTACTTTCCGCGAGCCGCTGGGCATCCCCCGCGCCATCGGAGCGTATCCACCAAAGATTCGGTATCCCATTTTTGTCTTGGGAGGAATAGACGATCCTCTTCCCGTCGGGAGTCCAGAGGGGGGCTTGGTTTGCCTCACCGGCAAAAGTGAGGCGAGTGAGGGTATCGCGTTCCCATTCATATACCCAGATGTCTCGCCTCTTACCGTCGCTAATATCCAGAGCCAAACGCTTCCCATCAGGGGAGAATGCAGGATTGAAGTAATCGCCGGGAGCCTCGCGGAGGGGTGCGAGCTTACCCTCGCGATCCATCCAGTAGACCGAGACGTTCCGATCTCCGTTGAGGCCCGCGACATATGCGAGGTTTCCTGTTTCCGAAACGGAGAATTGCGCCGTGCCATAGAAACCGCCGACAACCACGTCTTCGAGGATCGGCGCGGACTGCCCGATTACCTCCAACCGCTTCAAATCGAAGAACGCAGCAAATAGCCTGCCCTCGTGCATATAGACCAAGTGCCCGCTGGGAAGATAGCGGGCATAAAAACCGCCGTGCAGCACCGTCTTTCGCTGTCCGGAAGCTATCGAGTACACCACAACGTCTGCATCGTCGTAGTTGTTCAAGTGAGAGTGGGACGTATACAGGACCGCCTTGCTCCCTGGCAGCACCTGTGGCCAGCGTTCCGTGAATTCTCCCAACTGCTTATCGAGGGTGGTCAGTGGTTGGGGCGTTCCTCCCGCAGAGGGGACTTTAGACAAGGCCCCCTGGTTATCCGGTACGAACGCTATTGTTCCGTCGTCGCCCCAGCTTCCGCCTCGGTCGTTGGCAGCATCGCAGAGCGTGGCCGCCGCACCGCCCTGCACGGAGATTTTCTTCAGCTTGCCATCAGCAAAGAAGCCGATCCACTGACCATCTGGCGAAAAAAAGGGATCTCGGGCATTTTCCGTGCCGGAAAGTGCGGTGGCCTGCAACTGGTCGAGCGCCCGGACGTAGATGCGCTGCTTCTGGTCGGCGCCGGTGGCAACAAGAGCCAGCCGCGTGCCGTCGGGAGAAAGGATCACGGACGTCCCGAAGGTGGTGTACAGGCTTGCGTCCGCACCGATTTCTGCACTTAGGCGCAACGGTGACTGCGCCTTCGGCGCGCGAAGCACGAAGCCAATGGTAGATGCAATTGCGATCAGCGCAAGCACTCCTGCTATCACAGGCCAAGCCAGTCGGTTGTGCCATATTTTCGTCGCTGGAAAAGCATCCGCCGCCCCGGAATCTTTCGGCGCCGCGATCACATCTTCAATCTCAATCCGGAGAATCGCCGCGTCCGGCGTTCGCTGTCGCCGATCTTTCCGCAGGCAGCGTTGCAGCAGGACGCGAATCGACGGAGAGATGTTCTCGGGCAGAGCGGTCCAGTCCGGTTCCGTTTTCACCACCGATGCCAGAATGTCCCCGACATCTTCCCCGTGAAATGCGGGTTTACCTGTCAGCAACTCATACAGCACCGCGCCGAATGCCCAAATGTCTGTGCGCTTATCCACCGCTTTGCCTTTAGCCTGCTCCGGCGACATGTAAGCCGCAGTGCCGAGAATCACGCCTTGCATCGTTGCTGCCATGCTCAGCGTAGGCGAGTTGCCCATGTCCTCGGTTGATGTGTCACCCGCGAACGCTTTCGCCAAGCCGAAGTCCAGCACTTTGACTTTTCCTTCGGGCGTCAGCTTCACGTTGGCAGGTTTCAGGTCGCGGTGGATGATTCCTTTTTCGTGGGCAGCTTCGAGAGCCTCGGCAATCTGCTTCGCTATTGTGAGAGCTTCTTCAACGGGAACCTCTCCGTCTCGTCTGACTCTCTCCGCTAGATTCTCGCCCGGCACCAACTCCATCACGAGGTAGCTTGTCCCGTTTGAATCTTCGAGGCCGTGGATCGTTGCGATGTTTGGGTGATTCAGCGATGCGAGTAGTTTCGCTTCGCGTTGGAAACGAGAAAGTTTTTCAGGATCGTGCGCGAATGCTTCGGGCAAGACTTTGATGGCTACGTCGCGCCCGAGCTTGATGTCGTGGGCTTGATACACCTCGCCCATTCCGCCTGCCCCGATTTGGACGGTGACGGTATAGGAGCCGAGCTTGGTGCCTGCGGGTAGTGGCATGGGATCGAGTCGGCTGAGTTTACTCGATTAAAGACCGATAAGGTAACGGATAACGGGCTAATCGGAAGTAATCTCACATCCGGACTGGATAGCACCTGATGATCGGCGTTCTCGGTAACTGGGAATTGAGGTAGCAAAGTATTCAGCAGCCACCTTCATTTCAAAGAGATGAGGCCGCGGGAATCCGCGGCCTATCAGGTTTGAGCAAATCTGTCCTCTACTTCTTGTCGTAGACAAAGAGGATGTTCGTCTTTTTGCCGTTAGCATCAGTTCCATTGACGGTGACGGTCCGGGTCCTACCATCGGCCGAGACGACGACGCGACCAGTATTGGTAATCTTACCGGCCTTCTTCTCGGTCAGACTCAGGGTGTGATCGTTGACCGGTTTATACGCCCGCGTGTCGGACACTGGATCACCCGTAATGGGGTACTCTTTTCCGTCGAACTTACCCATCCATTCGTTATGCGAGGGCTTGCCGTCGGCGGCGATGCCGTCCACGGTAACTTTCATGCTATCTCCCGCAGCCGCGATGACAACGGCCGTATTTTTCCCGGCTCCTGAGCTTACCTTGGACTTAGCATCGTTCAGCTTCCAACTACCAATTTGGGGGTTGTTTTGGGCCAGCAGCAGCCCCGAGCCAACTACCGTTAAGACGACAACAGTCGCAAACGTCAAAAGTCGCTTCATGTGTGTCTCTCCTTAGCTTTCAGTGGAAGTGCTTTCCGGTGCCGTGCGATGGGGTCAGGGCCTACGGACGTGGAACGTGGAACCGGGGGACACAGTAGGCTGTCTAGGTGTGTGAGTCAACGAGATTGGTTTCATACCCGTGAGCGGCCAACTCCCGTATCACGGGCAATCCGAAAGTTATCCCCCACATGGACCGGATAGGCCCGAGGACGGCATTCCCACGCAAGAAGTTTGGTTCTGGAGATTTGCACGCTTGTAACCGATTCTGGTCGACTCACGGCGGACCCTGACTTTACAGTCGAGGCGTTACTTGGATCATTGATCGGTGGTATGGAGGCCACTGGTCATGAATCAGAAATCAAGTTCGCGAAGAAAGCGCAGCAAATCCGTTTTACGGTTGCCCGACCTGGAACACGCCAAGGCCGCAGTCTTGAACAGCCTTAACTCAACAGATGCAAAGCGGGGATATCGTCACGCCATCGATGAGTTCGTTGACTGGTATTGTTCGGAACCACGCTTGGCGTTCAACCGAATAGTGGTCTTGCGCTATCGCTCTCATCTCGAATCCCGTCAACTCGCGCCTGGCACTATCAATGTGCGTCTTGGCGCGGTGCGCCGACTCGCATATGAAGCGGCCGATTGCGGTCTTCTCAGCGCCGATTTGGCTGCTGGCATTCGTCGCGTTAAGGGTGTGAAGAAGCTTGGCGTGCGGCTTGGGAACTGGTTAACCGCAGAGCAAGGCCACGCGCTATGGCAAGCGCCGGATCGTCAGTGCCTGAAAGGAAAACGCAACAGAGCCTTGCTCGCATTGCTGCTTGCGTGTGGGTTGAGGAGGCACGAAGCCGTGGCTTTGAGATTGGCTAATCTCCAGCAGCGCGAAGAGCACTGGGCCATTGTTGATCTGGTTGGCAAGGGAGGGCACGTTCGAACCGTTCCAGTGCCGGATTGGGTGATAAGCGAACTGAACGATTGGCTAGACGCGGCCGCAATTGATCAAGGAAGACTGTTCCGTAGGGTCAACAAGGTTGGAAAGGCATGGGGAGAGGGCATCACGGAAAAGGCGGTCTGGGACATCGTGAAGGAGTCCGCGAGGACCGTCGGTGTCGCCAAATTAGCGCCTCATGATCTGAGGCGCTATGCCGCATGGAAAACTATGCCGAGTCGCCATCCGAATGCGCTGTGGCTGGCGGATTTCCTGTTAGACGACGCGGCATAGTTTTGGACCCGCTTACAGGCTCTTCAGGAACTTCAAGACGGGGTCTTCCGGACGGTAACGCCCTGTTTTCGTTCCATCCCAAGTTCCCATCTTGGCCAGAATTTGTTCTTTGAGCGCCAAGTTTGCATCCAGGTAGATGTGGGTGGTTGCAGGTGATTCGTGCCCAAGCCACAGCGCGATGGACGAGGTATCGACGCCGCCCTGAAGCAGCGCCATTGCCGTAGTGTGGCGAAGCACATGTAGCGTGACGCGTTTCTCGCGAAGTGACGGACAGTTCTGGCGGGCCGTCACCAAGTGCTTTGCGAGCAGGTACTGCGCGCCGTCGGCACTCAAACGGCCGCCGCGCGCGTTTGGGAACACGATATCATCCCGACCGCGCGGTGGCTCTCGGAGCCAGCCACGTAAAACGTCAACTGTGCGTTTCGCAAGCGGAGTGCGACGTTCCTTGCGGCCTTTGCCCAGGCAGTAGACGTGGGCGCCGGTACCTAGGATGACATCTTGCCGGCGCAATCCGGTCACCTCCGAGAGGCGCAGCCCGGTCTGAACAGCGAGCAGGAGGAAGGTGTGGTCTCTGCGTCCGCTCCAGGTGCGCTGATCCGGGGCAGCGAGCAGAGCTTCCACCTCGGGATAAGTCAGGAACCCGATCAGCCTCCGCGGTTGGCGCTTATTGGGAATGACGAGGATCTGTTGGATTCTGGCGGCCTCAGCGGGCTCCTGGAAGGAGACATAGCGAAAGAAGGAACGAATGGCAGCGAGACGAAGGTTGCGGGTGCGAGCCACATTGTGGCGGTCTCTCTCACAGTGATCGAGAAAGGCCCCGATCAACGATGCATCGAAGTCCTCCCAGGTGAGTTGAGAAGGTACTCGGTGCTTTTGTTGATGAATAAACTCGAGGAGCAGACGAAAAGTGTCGCGATAGCAAGCGATGGTATGGGAGCTCACATTCCGTTGGTTCATGAGTCGTTCGGTGAAGAACCTCTGGAGTAGAAAAGACACGCGGCAGGCGGTGTTCATTGCCGCACCTCCCACTGACTGTCCAGCCGCTTGACCGCCCACTCCATCAATTCGGGGCAATGCGTCAAGTACCAGTAGGTGTCACTGACATGGGCATGACCCAAGTAGGTAGAGAGCACGGGAAGCCGACGCTGCACGTCCTGCCCGGCACGGTACCAGCGGATTAGGGTTTCGACGGCAAAGCGGTGGCGGAAGTCGTGGAGGCGCGGGCCGCGGTTGATGACTCCCTGTCGCAGGCCAGCCCAGCGGGAGAGTTCATAAAACGTGCGGCGCACGGCCGACACCTCCAGCAGGCGGCCCAAATCGGAGACGAGGAAAGAATCACTGCTTCGGGTAGGAAGAAGCAAATCTCGCCGCTTGACGTAATGACGCAGGACATTCACCGTCGAAGTGTGAAGAGGCACCAATCGTGACTTCCGGAACTTGCTCTGACGAATGGTGAGTATCCCCTCCTGGAGGTCAACGTCTTGCTCCCGGAGTGCCAAGGCCTCGCTGATACGCAGGCCCGATACGGCCAGGAGACCGAGCAGACAGTGGTAGGTGTGAGGCCGCATTCCCCTCGTGGAACGCAAGCGCGCTGTGGCTTCGAGCAAGCCCCTAATCTCCTCGTCGGTGTAAAGGTAGGGCCGCAAACGAGGAGGTCGATAAGGCAGCAAGCCGAAGGGTGGGACTTCAGTCCGAGGGTCGATGGCATGTTGGAATCTAGCGAAGACCCGAATGGCCTTCATTCGTGCGGCCCAGGTGGCTGGTTGCTGATGAGGGGATTGGGTAGCCCACTCCAGGGCCAGTGAGATCGTCACGTATTCTGCATCTCGGGACTCGGCGAAGGCGGCGAACTTCAAGAGCAAAGCCCCGGTACAACGGAGCTTGAATCCCAAACTGCGGCGCAGAACCAAGTAATCCTGGACGGCTTGGTGTAGTGGAGTCATTGCGCACCTCCCGGCCACGGCAGTGCGATGTTTCGGAGCGCCTGAAAATCGACCTTGGCATAGAGGTTTGTCGTTTCGATCGATTGGTGCCGCAGCAGTTCGGCAATCTCCAGGAAAGAAGACCCCTCGTTGACCATACGTGTAGCAAGACTGTGCCGGAACAAATGTGAACCCTTACGCTGGGAGCTGATGCCAGCTCGGATGATCGTCCGCCGGACCAAAGTGGAAATAGTTCCCGAGTTGGCGAAACCAGTCTTGGGCGCTGCGTGACGGAGGAATAAGCGACGACATAGGGAATGGGGGCGTCCGTGCTGAAGATAGCGAACGATGGCTTCTCCGACGTCGGCCGGCAAAGGCATCTGAGCCCAATGTCCGCCTTTGCCGCGGAAGCTGAGGCGACCGTTCTCCCAGTCAATGTTGTCAAGGGTGAGACGCACGATCTCATCGGCACGGAATCCCAGTCGGCAAAGCAGCAGCAGAATGGCGTAATTCCGCTCGCCGATGGCGCTGTTCGGATCGCACTGCGCCAGCACTCGGCGAACTTGGTCTGGAGAAAGGAACTTCGGGATAGTTGATCCTGGCCACATGGCCACACGGGGGACGCTGGCTGCCAGATCGCTCGTGATGTTCCCGCGCTGGCACAAATAGCGAAGGAAAACGCGCAGGGCTGTAATCAACAGCTTGGCACGGCCTGGGCTGTGACGATAGGCGTGACGGCGAACGAATCCAATCACATCTTTCGCAGTCAGACGCGCGCAGTCGATGGTGCCATCAGGGAAGCAATCCGAAAGGAATTGGTGGAGAATTGGTTGAAACGAGAGATAAGACACGGGGGCGGCTCCGCGCTCCTCCAGAAAATAGCGGCGGAAATCCTGGAGAAGGACTTGGGAAGCAGTAAGGGGTGGAGAAACCTGTGTACATGCCTCTGGTCTCACCAGTTTCAGGAAGCGCTGTAATGTGGACCGCTCAGCGCGAGGTTTAACCCTTCGCCGTCGATCTTCGATGAAGGAATCGATTGTCGCGGGTTGGACATTGATGATGGTCAGTCCCCGCTTGTCGAGCCAGAGACTGAAATCGGCGATTTGGACCAACTGTAACCGGGCGTGCACCCGACAGAAGCCCTGCTCGGACAGCCAGTCGGCGTACCGATCCAGGTAGTTGCCCAAAGGTCCCCGACGCAACCTCAATAGAGTTTCAGGTTTCGAAAAGAATCGATGCATAGACCACCTCCTGGTCCACCGGATACCAGAAAGTGACCTCAAACTATGCCGAGACGTTTAACAGGAAATCCGCCAGCCACAGCGCATTCGGATGGCGACTCGGCATAGTTTTCCATGCGGCATAGCGCCGCTCATGCCGTGATCGGCATGAACGGCGGACCTGTGCTCGGCTCTGCCATGCTTCAGGAGGCGAGTTGGACCAGATCCAATTCCTCTTGGGGCACGTATCGGTTCAAACGACCGAACGTTACCTTGGCTGCAAACAGCGGATTCGATCGGCAGTCAATGATCGCATTGGCATCGAGCCGAATCCTTGAGTTGTTTTTGCAAGCCTTCGGTTATGCTCGGTCACGGGCTGCCGTATGGGTTCGATGCCTTCAAGAGTCTTTGCTCACATAATCAGCCGGCCGGAAAGCCACATTCCCAGAAGCCCGTATTCCGTTACCTTTCCGGTCCGTGATCAAGTAAATTTAGCCGACTCGATCCTATCCGGTCCATGTGGGGGATAACTTTCGGATTGCCCGTATTCCGTTACCTTATCGATCCGTGATCGAGTAAATTCAGCCGTCTCAAACCCCATGCCAGTCCCCGCAGGTACCAAACTCGGACCATACGAAATTTTAGCCGGCAGAGGTTCCGGCGGGAAACCGTAAAGGGCAGCTTAAAGAGGAAGGAGTTAGAAGCGCGGGCGCTGAGATTGCGGAAACCGAAGGGCTTGGTGTAACGTCTGGAAAGAAGGCAGGTTCCGGATCGCCCAAATGAAATCATGGCGCTTGTATGAACATGACCGCGCGAATATCCGAGTGATGGCCTTGACGCGCACCCATGAGAAAAGCTCACCCATGAGGGAGGGGTAATCGAATGAAGAATAAGCGAATGGCGTTTTTTTTCGTATCGCTTGCGGCTCTGCTGCTCGCGAGTCCCGCGCTGGCGCACCATGGTTTTGCAGGCCGCTATGACGAGGAACACCCGTACACGGTGCAAGGGACTGTCCTGGAATTTCAGCTTGAGAACCCGCATTCGGCAATTATTTTTGAAGCGAAGGATCAGAACGGCGCCATGCAACAGTGGCATGCCGAACTCGGCGGCGCCAACGCGTTGCGCAGGGCCGATGGCTGGGATCGTGACACGCTGAAGCCCGGGGACAAAATCACCATCGTTGGTCCGCGGAACAAAAACGGCTCGTGCGACATGAACCTTTCTCACGAGAGCAAGATCACCATGACGGACACGGGGAAAGTCATCCACAACAGTATTAAGGCCGAGCAAGCCCCGCCGGCAGCACCGGCGAACTAGGGTCGTCTTCGAGATCGCGCTTTCGCTTTGCGACGGAGGATGTGACGCGAAGTGGCTCCCTTTCCCGCCGGGGCCCTGCGGTAGTTTGTAATTTTGTCCGGCGCTTGACTGAAGGAGTTGTGCGATGAGGGACAGCAAGAAGTGTGTGCTGGTGGTGGGCCTGACGGTGGCAGCCTTGTGTGCACCGGTCAACTCCAGCTTCGGGCAAGCGCATACTCGGATGAGCGGCCCGCCGCAACCTCCGAAAGCCACCACAACGCCGACAGGAACGTGGCTGCCGAAATCGATCGCGTACATCAAGGCTTCCAATACCGGCAAGGACAATCAGTTCGGCTACGCCATAGCGCTCAGCGCCGACGGCAACACACTCGCGGTCAGCGCCATTGCCGAGGACAGCGCCGCCAAAGGCGTCAACGGCGTCTCCAAGGACCGGGCGATAAATTCCGGCGCGGTGTACGTCTATACTCGAGACAACAAGGGCTGGAAGCAGCAGGCCTACCTTAAGGCCTCGAACACGGCGGAAGGCGCTCAATTCGGAAACTCCCTGAGCCTGAGCGCCGATGGCAACCTATTGGCCGTCGGCTCTTCCGGAGAAGCTAGTTCGGCCACCGGCATTAATGGCAATCAGAGCGACCGTTCGATGCCGGGTGCGGGCGCCGTCTATGTCTTCGCGCGCGCCGGCGCTGCCTGGTCGCAGCAGGCCTACCTGAAATCGTCCAACACCGGCGGGCCGGATGTAGGCTACCAGTTCGGCTACGCGGTCTCCCTCAGCAGTGACGGAAGCACGCTCGCCGTGAGCGAGACCAGCGATCCCAGCAACGCCACGGGCATCAACGGCGACCAAAAGAACACCAGTGCACCGGATTCCGGAGCGGTGTTCATCTTCAACCACAGCGGCGACACCTGGTCGCAACAGGCTTACGTCAAGCCCTGGAACACGACCGCGCCCGGTTTACTGTTCGGTTACTCGGTAGGCTTGAACGGCAACGGCGACACCCTCGGCGTGGGCGCGTACAATGACGATGGCCGTAGAGGCGCCGTTTACATCTTCACGCGCAACAAGGGGACCTGGTCGCAGCAAATGCGTGTCATCGCCACGAACGGCGAGGTAGGCGATTACCTCGGATGCTCGCTGGCCATCAGCGACGACGGCAACACCATTCTCGCCGGCTCCGTGGAAGATAAATTCAGCCAAATCAATGCCGGCCAGAAGGACCTTTTGGATTCCGTCGGCGGGGCCTACGTTTTCGTGCGTGCGGCAGGCAAGTGGTCGCAACAGGCTTCTGTGAAGGCCTTCAATGCGCGGGAGAACGACCAATTCGGATGGGCTTTAGCCATGAGCCGGGACGGCAACACCATTGCCATCGGTTCGCACCTGGAGGACAGCGGCGCCAAGGGCGTCAACGGGGATCAGTCTGACGCCTCCATGGAAGATTCCGGCGCGGTCTACGTTTACACCCGCAGCGGCACGACCTGGAATCCCACGGCCTACGTCAAGGCTTCCAACACCAAGCCCGCCGCGGAGTTCGGCATCTCGGTTGCGCTTAATGGCGACGGCAAAGTGCTCGCCGCCGGCGCGACAATGGAAAATAGCGCCGCCAAGGGCGTCAACGGCAAGCAGGACGATACGTCGGCCGTCAGCGCCGGCGCCGCCTACATCTATTACTGACGAGAAGGAGAAAAATGGCATGCGCAAAATAGCTTCATTGGTCGCAGCGGCAGCCCTTCTCCCGATCGCAAGTGCGGGTCTTTCGCTCGCACAGCAAGCTCCTCCGGCTGCCGGCGCTCCGCCTGCCAGACCGGGTGCGGGTGCTCCCGGGCGTGGGGGAGCTCCTCCGCCGCCGTTCCGCATCATGAGTCCTGATATGGTCGACGGCTCGCTGCTCCCGCAGCAATTCACTTGCGCCGCCGGTACGGAGGCGGTGTCGCCGCCCCTGCAATGGATGAACGCGCCGAGAGGCACGGTGAGCTTCGCTCTGATCGTCCATGACATGGAACCGCGTCCGCAAAAGAAACTCGACGACATTTTGCATTGGATGGTGTGGAACATCCCCGCTACAGCGACCAAGTTCCCGCAGGGTGTTCCGTCCAATACCGCCGATCTTCCGGACGGTAGTCATCAGACCAACGGCAATCCGGGCAAGGGTGGCATCATCGGCTATCTGCCGCCGTGCCCGCCGCAAAATGTTCCCCTGCTGCACCACTACGCGTTCGATCTATTCGCACTCGATACCAAGGTGGACTTGCCGGAAACGGCCACGCGCGCGGATGTAATGAAGGCCATGGACGGCCACATCCTCGGGCATGATTCCCTGGTCGTTCCTTTCAATCGCTAGACCGCAACATGACGGATTTAGAGTGCAACAGGCAACCCGCAGCGGTGGCCTGTTGCTTTTCGGAGCCACGTGGATTCGTCCAGCCTCCGGCGCGATGGTTCAGCGCATCGTGCGTCGGCTGGTCGTCAAGTGGGAATTGCTACTAATACGCTAGTTGATGAGAGCCCTTTCAGGGCGGACGATCAAGGGGTGGACGATACCCGGGGCGTTGCCCCGGGCGATCATCCTCCGCGCCGTTGGCGCGAAAACGTCTTCCTATTTTTCTAACGGAGAGGAAAATCGAAGGCTTAGACAAATTACGAATTACAAGTCACAAATCGCGAACCACGGTTCATGGACTACGAACCACGATTCACCAGTCACCGATCACCAGTCACGTCTAACTCAGCGCCTTGCCCTTCACTTCCTCTTTTATTTCCTCGGCCGATTCGGGCGCTGGGGACTTTTCCTTCTTTTCTTTTTTCTTCAGCTTGGAGCCGAGGAGCTCAAGGATGGCGAGCTGGGCGCCGTCGCCGATGCGGAATCCAGCATGGATGATGCGCGTGTAGCCGCCCGCGCGATCGGCGAAGCGCGGGGCGATGTCAGCGAAAAGTTTCTTGGTGGCGCCCGGCGTCATGAGATAAGAAGCGGCCTGGCGGCGCGATTGCAGCGTGTCGCGCTTGCCGAGCGTGATCATATTCTCGACGAGCGGCTTGGCGGCCTTCGCGCGCGTCACCGTGGTGGTGATGCGTTCTTTCTCGATGACGTTGGTCACCAGGTTGCGGAGCGTGGCGCGGCGATGGGCCGGCTGGCGTCCGAGTTTCGATCCGTAGTTGCGGTGTCGCATGCTTGGGTGCCCCGGGCGCTTACAGGCCCGCGGTTTCCTCCGGCGTCAGGGGTGCGGTCTGGCTGGGGAGCGGCGGCCAGATGATGCGGCCGTGCTCGTCGAACTTCATGCCCAGGCTCAGACCCATCTTGTTCAGGATTTCCTTGATTTCGTTGAGCGATTTGCGGCCGAAGTTTTTGGTCTTCAGCATTTCGTTTTCGCTCTTTTGCACGAGTTCGCGAATGGTCTGGATGTTGGCGTTCTTCAGGCAATTGTAGGAACGCACGGAGAGTTCGAGTTCCTCGACCGAGCGGTCCAGGTGCTCGACGCGCGGATCGTTGTAGGATTCGACCGACTCCTCGACCACTTCGGGCTGTTCCTCGAAATTGATGAAGATGCTCATGTGGTCCTTGATGAGCTTCGAGGCGAGGCCGATGGCGTCCTGCGGGGTGATCGCGCCGTTGGTCCACACTTCGAGGGACAGCTTTTCGTAATCGGTCATCTGGCCGAGACGCGCCGCTTCCACTGCGTAGTTGACCTTGCGCACGGGCGAGTGAACCGAATCCACGGGGATGTAGCCGATGGGCAGGTCTTCGTCGAAGTTGCGGTCGGCGGAAACGTAGCCGCGTCCGTTCTTGACGCGCATTTCGAGCTGCAGCTTGCCGCCTTCGTTGACCGTGGCGATGTAAACCGTTTTGTCGAGCACGGCGAAGTCGGCGTCTTCCTCGATCATGGCGGAAGTCACGACGCCGGGATTTTCCACGTTGACGAAGATGGTCTTGGCCTGGTCGTTGTTGAGCTTCAGCGGAACCTGTTTCAGGTTCAGAATGATGTCGGTCGCGTCTTCCACGACTCCCGGGATCGAAGAGAATTCGTGGAGCACGCCCTCGATCTTTACGGCCGTGATGGCCGCGCCTTCAATCGAGCTCAGGAGAGCCCGGCGAAGGGAATTTCCCACGGTGGTGCCCCATCCGCGCTCGAACGGCTGCGCGGAAAATTTTCCGAACTTGTCGGTCAGCGACTCGAGTTCGGTCGCCAGACGCTTTGGTTTCTGAAAACCTTTCCACATATGTTTAGTCCTTCCTCCCCGCGAGCGCGGGGCCATCGAATCTTGGTCTGGAACCACTAATTTCAGATTTAAGATTTCAAATTTGAGATTTTACTTCTCCGTTCGCAAATTCCCCGGTTCAGCTTTGGGATCTGAGATTTCAAATTTCAGATTTCAAATTTGAGATTTTAAATCTCCTGCGCCGCTCTTTTGTCTCTCTTCCGCTTCTACTTCGGGCGCAACGCAATCGACGTTTCTACTTCGAGTACAGCTCGACGATGAGCTGCTCGGTGATGGGCGGCGTCTGCACGTTTTCGCGCTTCGGCAGTGCGGCCACGCGGGCTTTGAACGTGTCGCGGTCGATTTCCAGCCAGGGCACCGCGTTCTGGCTCTGCGCGACGTTGCGGGCTTCAAGCACCATGGCGTTCTGATGCATTTTGTCCTTGAGAGAAATTTCCTCGCCGACGTCCACGAGGTAGGAAGGAATGTTGACCTTTTTCCCGTTGATCAGGACATGGCCGTGTAGAACGATCTGCCGCGCCTGGGAGCGGGAGCTGGCGAAGCCCGCGCGCCACACCGCGTTATCCAGACGGCGCTCCAGCATGACGATCAGGTTTTCGCCTGTTGGTCCCTGGGCGCGCTCGGACTTTTCCACATAGTTGCGGAATTGCCGCTCCAGGAGTCCGTAGGTGCGCTTGACCTTTTGCTTTTCGCGCAATTGCAAGCCGTAACCGGCGAGCTTCTTCACGCGCCGCGACTGGCCGTGCTGCCCCGGAACGAAGTTGCGCTTTTCGATGGCGCACTTCTCCGTAAAACAACGCAGGCCTTTTAAGAACAGCTTCTGCCCTTCCCTGCGGCAGAGCCGGCAAACCGCTTCTCGATGACGCGCCAAATTCGTTTCTCCTTCTTGGTTGCTTTCCGAACTCGCTTAAAAACCGCGCACGCCTTCGTTCCGGGGTGTGCGCCGAACTTTCCTCCTGCGAAAACCGCACAGCCAAGAGTGGCTGTGCTACTTGAAATCACACGCGGCGGCGCTTTGGGGGACGGCAGCCGTTGTGCGGGATCGGCGTCACGTCCTTGATGTGCACGATGTGCAATCCGGCCGAAGCGAGGGCGCGCACGGCGGACTCGCGTCCCGAGCCCGGGCCCTTCACGCGCACTTCGATCGATTTCATGCCGTACTGGTCGCGCGCCACTCCCGCGGCGGAGATGGACGCCTGCTGAGCCGCGTAGGGCGTGCCCTTGCGCGATCCCTTGAAGCCGATCGATCCGGCGGAAGACCACGATACCGTGCGGCCGTCCGGACCGCAGATCGTGACGATGGTGTTGTTGAAGGTGGCCTGGATGCAGGCCACGCCGTGCGGGACGATGCGCTTCTCCCGCTTCTTCTTGAATTCTTTTTTCTTCTTCGTTGATTTTGCCGGCGCCTGTGCGCCGGCGTCCTGCTGCGGTTCTTTTGCCAAGTCGGTACCCTCGCTTGAAAACTGCCGATTTTGTAGGACAGGCTTCAGCCTGTCGCTTTTGTCCTTGATTCTCGGCGTAAAACCGACAGGCTGAAGCCTGTCCTACTCATTACTTGCGCGCGGCGACTTTCTTTTTGGCCGCGACGGCGCCCTTGCGCGGTCCCTTGCGGGTGCGCGCGTTGGTGTGCGTGCGCTGGCCGCGGACGGGGAGATTGCGCCGGTGGCGCAGGCCGCGGTAGCACTGAATTTCGATCAGGCGGCGAATATTCATCTGGACCTCCTTGCGGAGATCGCCTTCGACGCGGCCCTCGGATTCAATCGCCTGGCGGAGACGGTTGATTTCTTCCTCGGTCAGGTCCTTGACCTTCTTGGTTTCTTCCACGTTGGCCTTGGCGCACAGGGAGCGGGCGCGCGGCTGCCCGATTCCATAGATCGACGTCAGGCCGACCCAGATGCGCTTTTGCGGCGGTAGATCCACTCCTGCGATACGTGCCATGCGTGCTCCTTAAATCCGATGATCTGTCCGTGACTCTAGCCCTGGCGCTGCTTGTGCTTCGGGTTGACGCAAATCACGCGCACCACGCCGCGCCGGTGGATCACCTTGCACTTGTCGCAAATCTTTTTTACCGATGCCCGAACTTTCATTTCCTACTCCTCGCGAAAAACTATTTGTAGCGGTACACGATACGTCCGCGCGTCAGGTCGTACGGCGAAAGTTCCACCGCGACTTTGTCTCCAGCCAGGATGCGGATGAAATTCTTGCGCATCTTTCCGGAAATGTGCGCGAGCACCTGATGCTTGTTTTCCAGTTCGACCCGAAACATCGCGTTGGGCAGCGGCTCGATCACCGTGGCCATCACTTCGATGGCGTCTTCCTTCGGATTGGACGCGTCGGCCTTGCGCTTTTCCGGTTCGGGTCTCTTGCCCATGTTCCCTCTCGCGCCCCCTACCAAGAAGGTCCCTGCATTTCCCGGGGACGCGTCAACACCCAGGGTCCATTCGAGGTGACCGCGACGGTATGCTCGAAATGCGCCGACTTCGTGCCGTCAGCCGTCACGGTTGTCCATTCGTCATCGAGCACCCGGACATCGGGCTTGCCAATATTCACCATGGGCTCGATCGCGAGGACCATTCCTTCCTGAAGGCGCGGGCCGCGGCCCGGTTCGCCGTAATTGAGCACGTTTGGCTCCTCATGAATGTGCGTCCCGATGCCGTGGCCGCAGAGATCGCGAACGACCGAGTAACCGTTCTTCCGCTCGACCCACTCCTGCACCGTGGCCGAAATGTCGGACAAGCGGTTTCCCACGCGCACCTTTTCAATCGCCAGATCCAGGGATTCCCGTGTCACTTGCAAAAGCTTCTTCAATTCCGGAGTAATCTCCCCCACCGGAACCGTTACCGCCGCATCCGCGTAGTAGCCTTCACATTCGACGCCAAAGTCGAGCGAGATGATGTCGCCCGCCTGAAGAACCCGCGACTTCGAGGGGATCCCGTGCACCACTTCGGAATTCACCGAAGTGCACAGCGTCGCGGGATAGCCCCGGTAATGCTTGAACGCCGGGCGAAGTTTCCGCTCCACCGTCTTGCGTTCCGCGTATTCGTCGAGGTCCTTCGTGCTCACTCCCGGGCGGGACATCCCGCGCAAATCGTTCAGCACTTCCCAGATCACCAGGCCGGCGCGATGCATCTTTTCCAGCTCCGCCTGTGACTTGCAGACAATCATTTATGCGCTATCGCTCCGTCCAGAATCCTGGCGATGCTCTCGGTGACCACGTCCGCGATGGACATGGCATCAACGGGCCTCAGCAACCCTTGCCGCATGTAATACTCGACGAGCGGCTTGGTTTGCCTCTCGTAGGCCGCCAACCGCTCGCTGATCACCCCTTCGGAATCATCCGGGCGGTGAATCAACTCGCTGCCGTCGAGGTCGCAAATGCCTTCCTGCTTTGGCGGGCGCTCGTAAATATTATAGATGTGCCCGCCCGCCTTGCAGATTCTTCGGCCCGTCAGCCGTCGCATCAGCAAGGCCGGGTTCACGACCATGTGCAAAACGACCGTGCAGCCAAGATGGTGCTGCTTGCAAATCCGCTCCAGGTCGTCCGCCTGCCGCAGCGTGCGCGGAAAACCGTCGAAGACAAAGCCCTTGGCGCAATCCGGCTGGTCGATGCGCGCCTCGACCATGCCCAGAACGATTTCATCGGGGACCAGCTCGCCGCGCTCCAAAAGAGGTTTCGCCTGGCGGCCGAGTTCGGTTTCGCGCTGGATATTGTCGCGAAACATGTCCCCGGTCGACAGGTGCGGCAACTGATACCGCTGCGCGATGCGCTGGGCTTGCGTCCCCTTGCCGGCCCCCGGCGGGCCCAGCAGGATCACCGCACGCCCCAGTCCCTGCAAAACGCCTACCGCGCCACGATCAGCCGTAACGTCGGCCACGCAGCTTTCCCTTCTTTACAAACCCTTCGTAGTTCCGCATCACCAGTTGGGCCTCGATCTGCTGGACTGTATCCATCGCCACGCCGACGACGATCAATAGCGAGGTGCCGCCAAAATAGAAATTTACTTTCAACCCTTCCAGAACGAAGCGCCACATATGATTGTCAAACCACGTTCCGACAAGTGGCAAATGCTGAAGGTGGACGCCGGCCATGAGCCACTCCGGCAGGAGACAAACTGCCGCGAGGTAGACCCCGCCTACGAACGTCAGCCGCCGAAGAACGCGGTCGATATGCTCCGATGTGTTGCGCCCGGGACGTATGCCCGGGATGAACCCGCCGTACTTGCGCATATTGTCGGCAAGCTCGGTGGGATTGAACACGATCCCGACATAGAAAAACGCGAATACGATAATTAAAACGATGTAGACCAGAACGTACCAGGGCTCACCCCAGGCCAGGTTCGTGGCCAGCCAGTCGAAGGCCTTGAATTTCTTGCCCAGAAACAAATTGATGGTGCCCGGAAAGGTGAGCAGAGAACTGGCGAAAATCGGCGGGATGACGCCGCCGGAATTGACGCGCAACGGGAGATAGGTCATCTGGCCGCCCATCATGCGGCGTCCCATTACGCGCTTGGCGTATTGCACGGGGATGCGCCGCTGCCCGCCTTCCACAAAGACGATCACTCCCACGACCGCGATCATCATGGCGACCAGCAGGAGCAGCGCGAGGCCGGTAAACGGACCCCATTGTGCCGTGCGGAACTTGTCGAAAAGATCGCCGACCGCGCGCGGAAGCCCGACCACGATGCCCGCAAAAATGATGAGCGACATCCCGTTGCCGACGCCGCGCTCGGTGATTTGCTCGCCGAGCCACATGATGAACGCGGAACCCGTGGTCAGCGTGAGGATGGTCATCAGCACGAAGGCGAGTCCGGGATTGTAAACCAGGGGCTGATTGCTCGGACCGCCGGTACTTTGCAGGGTGACGGCGATCGAAAGCGATTGCACGATGCTGAGCAGGATCGTCAGGTAGCGCGTGTACTGCGTGATCTTGCGCCGGCCGAGTTCGCCTTCCTTTTGCAGCCGCTCGAGGTAGGGCCAGACCACCTGCATCAATTGCAGAATGATGGAGGCCGTGATGTAGGGCATGATGCCCAGAGCGAAAATCGTCAGGCGGCGGAAATTGCCGCCGCTGAAGAGGTCGATGACGCCCAGCACGGAGCCTTGATTCTGCGAGAAAAACTGCGCCAGCACGTCCGTATTGATTCCGGGCGTGGGCAAAAACGCGCCCAGGCGGTACACCGCCAGCATCCCCAGCGTAAACAGGAGACGCTTGCGCAGGTCCGGAATACGGAACATGTTTAGGAATGCTTCAAAAAACTGGTTCATGACAAAATCTCGGCCTTGCCACCGGCGCGAGTAATTTTCTCCTCGGCCGATTTGCTGAATTTGTGCGCCTGCACGGTGAGCGAATTCTTCAGCTCGCCGTCTCCCAAAACCTTGATCTCGACGCGAACCTCGCGGATGAGCCCCGAGCCAATCAGCAGATCGGGAGTCACCGTCGTGCCGGCAGGAAAAATGTCCAGGGACTCCACATTTACAACCGCGTATTCGACACGCGTGGGATTATGAAATCCGCGCTTGGGAATCCGGCGGCGGAGCGGCATCTGTCCGCCCTCGAAGCCGGCGCGGCGCGAATAGCCCTTGCGCGATTTCTGTCCCTTGTTGCCTTTGCCTGCCGTCTTGCCGAGCTTCGAGCCGATCCCGCGTCCCACGCGCACCTTGCGGTGCCGCGATCCGCGCGGCGGCTTCAAATTGGAAAGGTTCACAGCCATGTTGTCCTCAATGAGCGAGTCCTAAACAATGCGTCCATATTACATTTACTCTTCGACGACCACCAGATGCCGGACCTTGAGAATCATCCCGCGAGTGGCGGGCGTGTCGGCGCGCTCGACGACCTGGTTCATCCGGCGAAATCCCAAACCGCGAATCGTCTGCCGCATGCCTTTCGGGCAGGCGATGAAACTTCGCACCCACTTGATTTTCAGCGTTCCCGATGCTTTTTTGGCCATAGCTCGTGACCGTCCCGGCGCTCTCAGCGCGTGAGTTCCTCGACCGTCTTCGACCGCAACTCCGCGACCTTGGCGATGTCTTTCAGCCGCAAGAGCGCGTCAAACGTGGCCTTGATGACGTTGTGCGGGTTCGAGGTGCCGATGGATTTCGTCAACACATTGGAAATGCCCGCAACCTCCATCACGGCGCGCACCGGACCTCCGGCAATAATCCCGGTCCCTTCGGGCGCCGGCTTCAGCATCACCTGGCCCGAGCCATAGAGGCCGAGGACCTGGTGCGGAATCGTCGTGCCCTTCAAATTCAGGTGAATCAGATTCTTCTTGGCTTGCTCGATCGCCTTGCGGATGGCCATGGGCACTTCGCGCGCCTTGCCCATGCCGAAACCGGCGTTGCCATTCTGGTCGCCGACCACGACCAGGGCCGAAAAACTGAGGTTCTTGCCGCCCTTGACGACCTTGGTCACGCGCTGGATGGCCACGACTTGGTCTTTCAAGCTGTTGGCGTTGACCTCAATGTTTCGCCGGACCGCCAGTGTTTCCCTGAGAATGATTTTTGACATAAGTTTTTTATGGCAGGCTGTACGGACAGCCCGCACCCGTTAAAATTTCAACCCTGCTTCCCGGGCCGCCGCGGCCAGGGCTTCCACACGGCCGTGGTACATGTATCCGCCGCGATCGAACACCACCTGCTCGATCCCGGCGGCGCGGGCGCGCTCGGCAATCTTTTTTCCAATCACTTTTGCCGCCGCCACGTTGTTGCCTCCCTTGAGTTCCTTGCGCGTTTCCTTGTCGATCGAACTGGCCGAGACGAGCGTGCGCCCGCTGCGGTCTTCAATGACCTGCGCGTAGATGTGCCCGTTGGAGCGGTACACCGAAAGGCGCGGCCGCTCGGGCGTGCCGGTCACGCGCGTGCGCACGCGCAAATGAATCCGGCGGCGATGCGCGTCGCGAGAAAGTTTTCGGACTGGTTCCGTTGCCACGATGTTCTCCTTCTCTCTTTCAAGCCTGCTTCACAAAAAGACCGCGCCAGCCTAGGCGCCCGTCTTCGTGGCGGCGCCGGCTTTTCCGGCCTTCTTCTTCAAGCGCTCGCCGGTAATGCGGATTCCCTTTTGCTTGTACGGATCGGGCGGCCGCAATCCGCGAATATTCGCGCAGACCTGCCCGACCTGGCCGCGATCGGCGCCCGACACGGTCAAGTGCGTCTGCTTTTCGACCGTAACCTGGATACCCTCGGGAATATGAAACTCCACCGGATGCGAATAGCCGAGCGCGAAGCTGACCATTTTTCCTTTGAGCTCGGCGCGATACCCGACTCCGACGATGTCCATTTCCTTTTTGAATCCAGTAGTAACCCCTGTCACGGCGTTGGCCACCAGCGCGCGCGCGAGACCGTGCAGCGCCGCCTGATCGTCGTTCTGGCGGATGGCGTGCAACTCGGCGCCCTTCTGCTCGAGGGTGATCCCTCGAGGAAGCCGCACGTTCATCTTGCCCTTGGGCCCCTGCACGTCGATGGCGCCTGGCGTGAGATTGATCTTCACGCCCGCGGGCACGGCAATCGGTTTTCTTCCAATTCGCGACATAGCTCGATGACTCTCCTGCCAGGCTACTGCTGAATTTTTACCAGACCTCGGCCAACACTTCCCCGCCCACACGCGCTTTTCGCGCGGCGCGGCCGGTCATCACGCCTTTCGGCGTGGTCATGATGCTGATGCCCATCCCGCCGACAACCGGGCGGATCCCGGAAGTGCCCAGGTAGCGCCGGCTACCGGGCTTTGAGACGCGCTTCAGGTCGGTAATGACGCTGCGTTTGTCCGGCGTGTATTTCAAAAACAGGCGCAACGTTTTGCGCGTCTTGTTTTCCTCGATCAGCTTGTAGGTGGAGATGTAGCCCTCTTCCTTCAGGATGCGGGCCACTTCGACCTTCAATTTCGAGGTGGGGATGTCCACGCGCGCGTGGCGAGCCTTGGCCGCGTTGCGAATCCGCGTCAGCAAATCAGAAATGGGATCGGTTTGCATAATTTTTTTTCTTTCTCTCGGGCGGGCTCCAAGTAGAGCCCGCACCCGGCTCCTACCAGCTGGCCTTCACTACTCCGGGAATTTCCCCGAGCAGCGCGTGTCCGCGGAAACAGATGCGGCACATTTGAAATTTACGAAGGTATCCGCGCGGGCGGCCGCACAGGCGGCAGCGGTTGCGCACGCGAATCTTGAACTTCGGCTTCCTGCGCATCTTGGCAAATTGTGAACTTCGCGCCATCGTTTCTCCTCTAATTCCTTCCAGTATCGCCCTGCGCGCGCAGGGGCACGCCCAGCAGCTTCAAAAGTTCGCGGCCTTCCTCGTCGTTCCTGGCCGTGGTCGTCAAGGTGATGTTCAGCCCCTTGATCTTGTCGACTCGCGTGTAGTCGATCTCGGGGAACACCAGTTGGTCGCGCAGGCCCAGGGTGTAATTGCCCCGCCCGTCAAACGCGTTCGGCGGCAGGCCGCGGAAATCGCGCACGCGCGGCAGGACCACGTTGCACAGCCGGTCCAAGAATTCGTACATCCGGTCGCCGCGCAGCGTGACGCAGCAGCCGATGGGCATGCCCTTGCGAATCTTGAAATTCGCGATGGATTTCTTGGCGCGCGTCACGATGGGCTTTTGCCCGGCAATCTGGCCGAGTTCGACCACGGCCACGTCCAGCAGCTTGACGTTCTGGCTGGCTTCGCCCATGCCGATGTTGACGGTCACCTTCGCGACCCTCGGCACCGACATCGGATTCTTGCGCCCAAAGCGCTTCAAGAGCGCGGGAACCACTTCCTTGCGATAGCGTTCGTGCATTCGGCTCATCATGTTCAGTCTCTGTCTGGTTCAGTCTCCGTATACTTCCGTCTCTTTGCGCCTTTTCCCGGTTACTTCTCAAGCGTGTTGCCGCAACGGCGGCAGACGCGCTCCTTGGTTCCGTCGGGCAGAAGCTTGTGGCCGATCCGCGTGCCCTTATTGCATGCGGGGCAAAGCAGCTGAACGTTCGAGATCGGCAGGGACCCTTCCTTGTCGACAATGCCGCCCTTCACGTTCTGGGACGGATTGGGCCGCGTGTGTCGCTTGATCATGCCTGCGTGCTCCACCATGACGGTTCGTGACCCTGGATTCACCGCGAGAACGCGGCCGATTTTTCCGCGATCGCGCCCGGTCATCACGCGCACCTGATCGCCTCGCTTGATTCCCGCCGAGCTTGGCGCGATTTCGATCCGTTTTCTGACAGGCATTACCAGACCTCCGGCGCGAGTGAAACAATCTTCGCGAAATTCTTTTCGCGCAATTCGCGCGCCACCGGCCCGAAGACGCGCGTGCCGACCGGCTCGTTCGCGTCGTTGATCAGCACCGCCGCGTTATCGTCAAAACGGATGTAAGTGCCGTCCTTGCGGCGATGCTCCTTGCGGGTGCGCACCACCACGGCCTTCACCACCGAGCCCTTTTTCACGGCGCTGTCCGGCGCGGCTTCCTTCACCGCCGCGGTGATCACGTCGCCGAGGCCCGCGCGGCTGCCCGCATCGCCGCCCAGCGGCAAAATACATGTCAGCTGGCGCGCGCCTGAATTGTCGGCCACCGTGAGCCAGCTTCGCATCTGAATCATGGCTGTTGTCCTTTTTCTCTCTCGAGCACGTTATACGGCCCGCGTGCTGCGCACGACGACTTCGGCGAGGCGCCAGCGCTTCAGCTTGGAGAGCGGCCGCGTTTCGACGATTCGCACCGTGTCGCCCGGCTTGGCTTTGCGCTCTTCATCGTGCGCGTAAAATTTCTTCGTTACCCGAATGACGCGGTGGTACAGCTTGTGCTGCACGAGGCGCGTGACCTTCACGATAATCGTTTTTTCCATCTTCGCGCTGGTCACGACGCCGATCACTTCCTGGCGCTGGTGGCGCGCGGGCGCCGGTGCGGCTGCGGTTTCACTAACCATTTGCTTTCCTCAATTCGCGCTCGCGCAAGAGAGTCTTGACGCGGGCCAGATCCTTCCGCGCCGATCGCAGCTTGGTGACGGCCTCGGCCTGCCCGGTCGAGAGTTGAAAGCGCAGCCGGAACACCTGCTCGGCCAGTTCGTTTTGCCTCTCGTTCAGTTCGGCCGTATCCTGATCGCGCATTTTTTCGATTCGCTTGGGCATTAGAGCGCTCCTGCGCGGCTGACAAAGCGCGTGCGAATCGGCAGCTTGTGCGCCGCCAGTTCCATCGCTTCCTGCGCCGTGGCGAGATCGACGCCGGCCATCTCAAACATCACGCGGCCGGGCTTCACCACCGCCACCCATTTTTCCGGCGCTCCTTTGCCCTTGCCCATGCGGGTTTCCGCCGGTTTCTTGGTGAACGGCTTGTCCGGAAAAATACGGATCCACAGTTTTCCGCCGCGCTTGATGAACCTCGTGATGGCCACGCGCGAGGCTTCGATCTGCCGGTCGGTGATCCATGCGGGTTCGAGCGCCTTCAGGCCGTAATCGCCGAACGAAAGGTCGCTGCCGCGCCAGGCTTTTCCGGCGCGCCGCCCGCGCTGCTGTTTCCGGTACTTCACTTTCTTTGGCATTAACATCGTCGTCGTCCCTCAAACTTTTTGGCGAATCGTTCCGGCGGAATTCCCGCCGCTCGCTCTTATACCGCCGCTGCCTGCGCTTCCGGCTTCTTCACGCCGCGCTGGGGAACGTTCTCCCCCTGATAAATCCAGCATTTCACGCCGATCACCCCGTACGTCGTGTGAGCTTCGGCCGTGCCGTAGTCGATGTCGGCGCGCAGCGTTTGCAGCGGCAACCGGCCCTGCAAGTACCATTCCTTGCGCGCGATTTCCGCTCCGTTCAGGCGCCCGGCCACGCGAATCTTGATGCCCTTGCAGCCGAAGCGCAGCGCGGAATCGACGGCCTTGCGCATGGCCCGGCGAAAGGCGACCCGCTTTTCAAGTTGCAGGGCGATCGATTCGGCGACGAGCGTCGCGTCGAGTTCGGGCCGGTGAACCTCCTGGATGTCGATATGCACTTCCCGCTTGGTGCGCTTCTGGATTTCGCCCTTGAGCTTGTCGATTTCCGCGCCCTTGCGCCCGATGATGATGCCGGGTCGCGCGGTGAAGAGGCGCACGACCAGCTTGTTCGCGGCGCGCTCGATGTCAATCGAGCTGATCCCGGCCGATTTTAGGCGGTCCTTCAACGTTTCCCGCAGCTTTACGTCTTCGTACAGCAGGTCGGCGTAATCGCGGTCGGCGTACCACCGCGACTTCCAGGGCTTGTTGTAGCCGAGGCGAAATCCGTATGGATGTGTCTTCTGTCCCAAGGTTTCCTCCGCTACTTCTTCGACGGCCTGCGGGCCGGCTTTTTCTTTCCGGCCAGCGCCTGGCGGGCTTTCTTCACCGCGCCGGCGACGCCCTTCTGCGATTCGGCTTCCGCCGTGGCCGCGGCGACTCGCTCCCGCGCGGCAACGTGATGCTCGGCGACGCCCACGACGATGTGCGCCGTGCGGCGCTGATAACGGAACGCGCGGCCCATCGGCGCCGGGCGCAACCGCTTCCATCTTGACCCTTCGTTCACATAGCAGTTCGATACGAACAAGTGGTCGACGTTCGAGCGATGCGCCGGCGTCTTCGGCCTTGCGCTCGGCGTTGGCAATCGCGCTGCGCAAAACTTTTTCCACGTCGCGCGAGGCGCGCTTCATGGTGAAGCGCAAAATCTGCAGCGCATCTTCGGCGCGCCGCCCGCGAATCAGGTCGACGACGAGCCGAACTTTTTGCGGCGACATGCGCACGTGCCGCGCCATCGCGACTGCTTCAATTGCCGGGGCGTGCAGTGTTTCGTTGGCCATGGGTTATGACTTCGGCGCTGCCGGCGCGCCGCCTCCAGCTGGTGCCGTTCCGCCCGCCGCAGGCGCGCCCGGCGCTCCTGGCGCTCCCGCCACTCCCGCGGCGCGTTCGAGCGCCGCCTTCACCGCGTGGCCTTTGAAGGTTCGCGTGGGGGCGAATTCGCCGAGCTTGTGACCGATCATTTGCTCGGTGACGTAAACCGGAATGAATTTCCGGCCATTGTGCACGGCGATGGTGTGGCCGATCATGTCCGGAAGAATCGTCGACCGGCGCGACCATGTCTTGATCACTTTTTTTTCATTGCGCGCGTTCATGCCTTCCACCTTGATACGAAGGTGGTCGTCGATGAACGGGCCTTTTTTAAGCGAACGTGCCATTGTTTCTCCCTACGCCTCGGCTCTGCTTCTTCTTCGCCTTCTTATTCTTCCACCCGGCGGCACTTGACCCACTGCGCGCGGCGCAATTTGCGGAATCCGCGCACGGGGCCGGGAACTCGGTGCGATACCGGACAGAACGGGCACACAAACCGGGTGCCTTGCGCGTTCGGCGTCTTCTCCACGGTGACCGCCCATCCCGGCTTGCACAGGCGGTACAACACCTGCACGGGAACGACGGGTGCAAAGCGGCTGACGGGCTTGGCCGGCTTTGCCGCCGGACGCGCCGTGCGCGCGGGTTTGCGCGTCCGCGCCACCCGGCGTGCCGCTGGTCGTGATCTCCTGCTTCGTGATGCGCTCATCATAGTTGTCTCAACTTCCCCTCAAATACCCGCCGCGCCAGGCTGAGTATTTTTGCTTCTGGTCCAAATTTTACTAATCCGTTTACGGCTTCCTACGCTGCACAATCTGCCGGTCCGAGCGCCGGTTGCGGCGCGTCTTCGCGCCCAGGGTCGAAAATCCCCACGGGGTTTGCGGATGGTTGCCCTTCACGCGCCCTTCGCCGCCGCCGTGCGGGTGGTCGACCGGATTCATTGCCACGCCGCGCACCGTGGGCCTGCGTCCGTGCCAGCGCGTGCGGCCGGCCTTGCCGTAGGTCACGTTTTCGTGGTCGAGGTTTCCGACCTGGCCGATCGTCGCCATGCAATCGAGCGAAAATTTTCTGACTTCTCCCGACGGCAGCTTGACGAGGGCGATTTCTCCCTCTTTGCTGAGCAGTTGCGCGGAGCCGCCCGCGGCGCGCACGAGCTGCGCGCCCTTGCCGGGCTGCAATTCCAGGTTGTGCAACTGCGTTCCGGGAGGGATGGCCCGGATGGCCATCGCGTTTCCCGGCAAAATGTCCGCGCCTTCGCCCGTCTGCACCGTCATCCCCACTTCGAGGCCGATGGGATGCAGGATGTACCGCTTTTCTCCGTCGGCATAGTGCAAGAGCGCGAGCCGCGCCGAGCGGTTCGGGTCATACTCAATGGCCGCGACCCGGGCGGGGATGCCCTTCTTCTCGCGGCGAAAATCAATCGCGCGGTACTGCTTCTTGTGCCCGCCGCCGCGATGCCAGATGGTGATCTCGCCGTGCGCGTTGCGTCCGCCCGTGCGATTTTTCGGCTCGACGAGGGCCTTCTCGGGCGTCTGTTTAGTCACCTCGCTCTTATCGAGCATGGTGATGAAACGCCGCGAGGCTGTGTACGGATTGAACGTTTTCAGTGCCATAACTTTGACTCTCTTCCTCTTACTCGGCGGGCTCCAAGCAGAGCCCGCACCCGAGGCACGCTCCGCGGGCCCCAGCCTGCGGGCCAAAAGCGCCCGCGCCAAAACCCCGGGCTACACTACAAATTGTCAGCGTACTCGATCATCTTCTCGCCAACCGCCAGCTTAACGTACGCCTTCTTCCAGTCCCGGCGGTGACCTTCGGCGCGGCCGCGGCGGCGAAATTTTCCATGAAAAATCGCCGTGCGCACGCCCGCCACCTTCACCTTGAAAATTTTCTGGACAGCTTCTTTGATCTGCGTCTTGGTCGCGGCGGTCGCCACCTCGAACACCACCGTATGCTGGGTCTCCTTCACGCCAAGACCCTTCTCGGTGATGATCGGCCGCCGAATCACTTGAAATGCGCTGATGCTCATGGCCTCGTCCTTCGCTCGAATCCTCGGTTTACGTGCCGGGCGCTACTTCTTGCCCTTGGTCTTTTCTTTGGCGGCCGACTTTTTCGCCGCCGCTTTCTTTGCAGGCGCCTTCTTTTCCTTGGCCGCGGGCTTCGCTGCCTTGGCGGGCTCGGCCGGCTTTGCCGCTTCGATGGTGACGACGTCCGCGGCAGGCGCCGCGCTACGCGGACCGAGGCCCAGCGTTTCGCCGAGCCGCACTGCCGCGTCTTTCGAAAGATACAAGCGGTCGTGCCGCAGCAAATCGTAGGGCTGCAGGGCGTGCGGAGCGACGAGCTTCACGCCTTCGAGATTGCGGCTGGCGAGTTCCAGATTGCGGTTCGCCGCCAGTTCCACGAGAAGCATTGTTTTCGTTGCGCCGTCGAGCTTTCCGAGCGCCTCGCGAAACGGCTTGGTCTTGTGCGACTCCAGTTGCCAGGCATCCACAACGGTCAGCTTCTCATCGGCGAGCTTGGCCGAGAGCGCCGAGCGCAGCGCGCCCAGAACCATCTTGTGCGGCAGCCGGTAGGCGTAGCTGCGGGGCTGCGGTCCGTGCACCGTGCCGCCCTTGCGCCAGATCGAGCTGCGAATCGAGCCGACGCGCGCGCGGCCCGTGCCCTTCTGCTTCCAGAGCTTTTTGCCGGAGCCCGAAACTTCGCCGCGGCCCTTGGTCTTGTGCGTTCCCGCGCGCTGCGCCGCCTGATACCAGCGCACCGTCTCGTGCAGGAGGTTCGGGTTCACCTTCGCGCGGAACACGGCGTCGGGAAGATCGATCTGCCCGACGTTCTTGCCTTCCAGATTCTTGATGTCCACTACCGCCATCGTCGTCGCGTCCTTAAACGTTCTCTACAAAATTCTTCCGGAAACTTTCGCTACTTCGGCTTGCGCGCCTTGCGAATCAAACAGTACGTGCCCACCGGACCCGGCACGGAGCCAAACACGAGCAGCAGATTCTCGTCCGCGTCCACTTTCACGACGCGCAGGTTTTTCGCGGTCACGCGCGCGTTTCCCATGTGACCCGGGAAATGCTGTCCCGGCCAGACCCGCGACGGAAACGAGCTTCCGCCAATGCCGCCCGGGGCGCGGTGGTGCATCGATCCGTGCGTCTCGTCGCCTCCGCGGTAGTGCCAGCGCTTGACGCCGCCGGCGAATCCCTTGCCCTTGCTGATGCCGGTCACATCGACGAGTTCGCCCGGCGCGAAGCGGTCGACCAGCACGCGGTCGCCGATCTTGGTTTCGTCGGCGGAATCCTCGAGGCGCACTTCGCCGAGGCGGCGCATCGGCGCGGCATCGGCCTTCTTGAAATGTCCGGCCATGGGCTTCGTGACGCGCTGCGGCTTGATGAATTCGACGAGCCCCAGTTGCGCGGCGTCGTAGCCGTCTTTTTCCTTGGTGCGCCGCTGCACGACGACGCAGGGGCCGGCCTGAAGCACCGTGCAGCCCACCGCTTGGCCATCGTCGGTGAAGACCTGGGCCATGCCCAGCTTGATTCCGAGTATTCCGTTCACAGCCATCGAAGTTGCCCTGCCTCTTCTTTCCCTGATTCCTTGCTTCCCTGCCTCTTTGCTTCCTTATTTCCCGAGTCTTCCTACTTGCCGCCGTGCTCGCGGCCGAAGGCCTTGATTTCCACGTCCACTCCGGGCGGCAGGTCGAGCTTCATGAGCGCGTCCACCGTGTCCGGCGTGGGCTCGAGAATATCGATCAGGCGCTTGTGCGTGCGCATTTCAAACTGCTCGCGCGATTTCTTGTCCACGTGCGGCGAGCGCAGCACCGTCCACCGGTTGATCGTGGTGGGCAGGGGAATCGGTCCGGCGACGTTCGCGCCGGTGCGCTTGGCGGTCTCGACAATCTCGCGCGTCGACTGGTCGAGAATTCGGTGATCGTACGCTTTCAAACGGATGCGAATTTTTTCTCCGGCTGGCATAAGTTACTCGATGATCTCCGATACCGCTCCGGCGCCGACGGTGTGACCGCCTTCGCGGATCGCGAAGCGCAGCCCCTTCTCCAAAGCCACCGGCGTGATCAAGCTGATTTCCGCGCTCACATTGTCTCCGGGCATCACCATTTCCACGCCTGTCGGCAGCTTCACGTCGCCCGTCACGTCCGTCGTGCGGAAATAAAACTGCGGCCGGTAGCCCGTGAAGAACGGCGTGTGACGCCCGCCCTCTTCCTTCGTCAACACGTACGCTTCCGCCTTGAACTTCGTGTGCGGCGTGATCGACGCGGGCTTCGCCAGCACCTGCCCGCGCTCCACTTCTTCCTTTTCCGTCCCGCGCAAGAGCAAACCGACGTTGTCTCCCGCCATGCCTTCGTCCAGCAGCTTCCGGAACATCTCAATCCCCGTCACCACGCGCTTCATCGTCGGGCGGAAGCCTACAATCTCCACTTCCTCGCCCACCTTTACCTTGCCTCGCTCCACGCGCCCCGTCACCACCGTTCCGCGTCCCGAGATCGAGAAAATATCCTCGATCGGCATCGCGAACGGCTTGTCCACGTCCCGCACCGGCTGCGGAATGTATTTGTCCACCGCTTCCATCAGCGCATCGATCTGCTTTTCCCACTTCTCTTCGCCGTTCAAAGCCCCCAGCGCCGAGCCTCGGATCACCGGTATCTCATCCCCCGGAAACTGGTACAGCTTCAAGAGTTCGCGTACTTCCAGTTCAACAAGCTCCAAGAGTTCCGGATCTTCCACCGCGTCGCACTTGTTCATGAACACCACGATCGACGGCACGCCCACTTGCCGAGCCAAGAGTATGTGCTCCCGCGTCTGCGGCATCGGCCCGTCCGTCGCCGCCACCACCAAGATCGCCCCGTCCATCTGCGCCGCGCCCGTGATCATGTTCTTCACGTAGTCCGCGTGCCCCGGGCAGTCGATGTGCGCGTAGTGACGGTTCGCCGTCTCGTACTCCACGTGCGACACCGCGATCGTGATTCCCCGCTCGCGTTCCTCGGGCGCGTTGTCGATTGAATCAAACGCCCGGAACGCCACCTTGGGGTTGTGCTTGGACAGCACCTTGGTGATCGCCGCCGTCAGCGTCGTCTTGCCGTGATCGATGTGACCGATCGTCCCGATATTCAGGTGCGGCTTGGTTCGCTCGAATTTTTCCTTCGCCATCGCTCTGTCCGCTCCTCAGCTTGTGCGTTCGCTGCAATCCACCTGGAATTAGGTTTTTCTTTCGCTAACGAGTCGCCCTTCCGGTCGTCTTCGAGATGACTTCCTCGGCCACCGACGTCGGGGCTTCCGCATAGTGCGAGAAATGCATGCTGAAGCTGGCGCGGCCCTGCGTGCGGCTGCGCACATCGGTGGCATACCCGAACATCTCGGCGAGAGGCACCTCGACGCGAATGATGTTCGCTCCGCCGCGGCTTTCGGTCCCCTGAATCTGGCAGCGCCGCGAATTCAAGTCCCCGAATACTTGCGGCATGTACTCTTCGGGGGTAACCACTTCCACCTTCATGATCGGCTCGAGCAGCACCGGATGAGCCTTGCCGCAGGCTTCTTTGAACGCCATCGAGCCTGCAATCTTGAAGGCCATTTCGGAGCTGTCCACATCGTGGTAGCTGCCGTCGACCAACAGGACGGCGATGTCCACCATTTCGTAGCCCGCGAGGATACCGTTTTCCATGGCTTCGCGGATGCCCGCGTCAATCGGAGCAATAAATTCCTTGGGAATCGAGCCGCCCACGATCTTGTCAATGAACAGCATGCGGTGCTCTTTGTCAAAGCGCCATTTGCCGCCCGAGCCGCCGACTTGCTTGGCCAGGACGTCCAGCTCATCGGTCGACATTTCATGCATGTTTTCGTGCTCCGAGGAAGGCAGCGGAAGGACTTCGATTTCGCAGTGGCCGTATTGGCCGCGGCCGCCGGTCTGCTTGATGTATTTGCCTTCGGCTTTAGCCCTCTTGCGAATCGTTTCGCGATAGGCGACTTGCGGGCGTCCCACGCTGGCCTGCACGCCGAACTCGCGCATCATGCGGTCCACGATGATTTCCAGATGCAATTCGCCCATGCCGGAAATAATGGTCTGTCCCGTGTCCGGATCGCTGTGCACGCGAAAAGTCGGATCTTCCTGCGCCAGCTTCTGCATGGCGTTTCCGAGCTTGTCCTGATCGGCCTTGGTCTTTGGCTCGATCGCGACCGAGATCACCGGCGCGGGGAACACGATGTTTTCGAGAACCACGGCTTTGTCTTCATCGCACAGCGTGTCGCCGGTAGTCACGCTCTTCAAGCCCACGCACGCGGCAATATCGCCGGCGTAAATGGCGTCGATTTCTTCGCGCTTGTTGGCGTGCATCCGCAAGAGGCGCCCGATGCGCTCGCGCGTCGCTTTGGTGGAGTTGTAGACGTAGCTGCCGGCTTTCAGAACGCCGGAATACACGCGGATGTAGGTCACGTGTCCGACGAACGGATCGGACATGATCTTGAACGCGAGCGCCGAAAACGGCTCGCTATCGCTCGCGCGCCGCAGCACCACTTCGTCGTTGGCGGTCGTGCCCTCGACGGGCGGAACATCGAGCGGCGAAGGCAAGTAGTCCACCACCGCATCGAGCAGCGGCTGAATCCCCTTGTTCTTAAACGCCGAGCCGGCCAGCACGGGAACGAGCTTCAGCGCAATCGTCGAACGGCGAATGGAAGCGCGAAGCTCACTCGCCGAAATCTTTTCGCCGTTCAGGAATTTTTCGACCAGGGAGTCGTCGTGCTCGGCGATGTATTCGACCGACTTTTCCCGATGCTCTTTGTAATACGTCTCGTCCAATGCCGAAAACTTGAGCGCGGCGGCAACATCCGGACGGGCCGCGAGAAACGCCGGGTCCCACAGCCTGGCAACGTCAAAGACTTCAAATTTCGCGCCCAGGGTTTCCTCGAGCCAGATGATCGCCTTTTCTTCCAGGAAATCGATGACGCCGATGAAAACATCTTCTTTGCCGATGGGGCACTGAATCGCCACCGGATGAGCGGCCAAACGCTGGCGCATGGTTTTGATGGCGCCCTCGAAGTCCGCCCCGGGACGGTCCATCTTGTTGATGAACGCAAGCCGCGGGACGTGATACTTGTCCGCCTGGCGCCAGACGGTTTCCGATTGCGGCTGCACGCCGTGGACGGCGTCAAAAATCGCGACGGCGCCGTCGAGCACGCGCAGCGAGCGCTCGACCTCCACGGTGAAATCCACGTGGCCGGGCGTGTCGATAATGTTGATTAGAAAATCGGTGCCGTTGCGCTTCCAGGAAGCGGTCGTCGCGGCCGAGGTGATGGTGATGCCGCGTTCGCGTTCCTGCTCCATCCAGTCCATCGTGGCGGTGCCTTCGTCGACCGACCCAATCTTATAAGTCACACCCGTATAGAACAGGATGCGCTCGGTCGACGTGGTCTTGCCGGCGTCGATATGCGCCATGATCCCAATATTGCGTGTTTCCGCGAGTTGTGCCTTGCGTGCCATTTCTGGATTACCGCGACTTTCTCCCCTGAGCCTAGAAAACCACCCAAATCCCGTTACTGCCTGGCGTGAGAAAACTTAAAAACCAGCCCAATTACCAGCGATAGTGCGCGAAGGCCTTGTTGGCCTCGGCCATGCGGTGCACGTCTTCCTTCTTTTTCATCGCGCCGCCGCGGGCGTTGGCGGCGTCGAGCAATTCCTCGGCCAGCTTGTCGGTCATGGTCTTGCCCGAGCGCGTGCGCGCGTAAAGCAGCAGCCAGCGAATGGCGAGAGATTGCCGGCGGAACGGATTCACTTCGACCGGAACCTGGTAGTTCGCGCCGCCCACGCGCCGCGTTTTTACTTCCAGCACGGGCTTGACGTTCTCAATGGCCTTCTTGAACGTCGCCAGCGCTTCGCCGTTGGTTTTCTGGCCGATCTGATCCATGGCGCCGTAGAAAATCCGCTGCGCCGTCGAGCGCTTGCCGTCCCACATCATCGAATTGATGAACTTCTGCACGAGGTCCGAGCCATAAACGGAATCGGTGGTAACCTCGCGACGTGGAACGAATCCTTTACGCGGCATTCGCTTCTTCTCCTCGTTTCCGCTCTTCTACTTCGCCGCGGCCTTGGGCCGCTTGGCGCCGTATTTCGAGCGCCCCTGCTTGCGGTTTTCGACGCCGGCGGCGTCGAGAGTTCCGCGAATAATGTGATAGCGCACGCCCGGCAGATCCTTCACGCGGCCGCCGCGCACGAGCACGATGGAGTGCTCCTGCAGGTTGTGGCCGATCCCGGGAATGTAGGTCGTGACTTCGATGCTGTTGGTCAGGCGGGCGCGCGCGACTTTTCGCAGCGCGGAATTGGGTTTCTTGGGCGTCTGCGTGTACACGCGAATGCATACGCCGCGCTTTTCCGGACATCCCTGCAGCGCAGGAGACTTCGTCTTGGTCCGGATTTGATCGCGCCCGGATCGTACCAGTTGTGCGAACGTCGGCACGGCTCTCCCTCAAACGAGCTAGATTTCACTTCACTTTCCACAGTGCGGATTTCCGCCATGCGGCGTGTCGTGGAGTTCAGTTAACGAAAGGGTACAGATGCGATTCCGGAGCACCCGACAACAAACTCCGCACTACTCCCAGTGAGCAGATTCTACTTTCTGGTCGAAGCGGAGAGGGTTACTCGGCTTTGCGGGGCTGGCGCCCCATTCCGGCCGCTCTTCTTGTCCCGTTCCGTCGTGCTCTGTTCCGGGACGCGAAGACTATCCCTTTCACTACAGGGCAAAACAATCCCTGACGAAGGCGTAAGTATAGGGAAAAGGGGGGCCTATGTCAAATGCAAATCCCGGAGTGCGGTGGAAAACCTATTTGAGGTCATTGTTTTCAACGTCATATATTGTTTGGCAGAGAGGATATGGCACTATCCTCAAATCTAAGGTGGGAGACGAATTAGCGTAGCATACTGGGGTGCCGCACCCTTGTGGGTTTCAAGGGTGCGGGTTTTGACTTTCGATGCGCAATCCACTCGAACGACGGTACGGAGAAGGAGATCTTCATTTCATCACGTTCAGTTGTACCCATCGACGCCCGCTACTAGGAAACGCGCAAGCGCGTGATTGTTTCGTGCGCGTCCTAGCCGAAGTCCGCGATCGATAAGTGTTCCGGCTGATCGGATATGTGGTGATGCCGGAACACGTTCACCTCCTCATGACGGAACCCATCAAGGGGGATCCTTCCAAGGCACTGCAAGTCTTGAAACAACGCGTTTCCGGCCAGCTTCTTGACGAAATTCGGGGAGACGATCTCGCCTCAGAACCGCATTTCTGGCAGCGACGCTTCTATGATTTCTATATATGGAGCGGGAAGAAAATTACAGAGAAATTGAATTACATGCACTTGAATCCCATCACGAGAGGGCTTGTTGTCCATCCTCGAGATTGGCCGTGGAGTAGTTGGTCGCATTATGCCACCGGGGAAAGAGGGCCGATTGGGATCGACCGATGGGACACGCCGCGCGGCCCCGCGGAAAACCCGCACCCTTGAAACCCGCAAGGGTGCGGCACCCGTAAAACTAGGCCGCTCGAAATTGGGGGCTGGCTCTACTTCACTTCGAGGATTTCTTTTTCTTTCACAGCGCAGAGGTCTTCGATTTTTTTTGTTTCCGAGTGGGTGACCTTTTCGAGATCATCGAGCGTGCGTTTTTGTTCGTCCTGGCTGATCTTTTTCTCTTTTTCCAGTTTGTCGACGGCTTCCTTAATGTCGCGGCGGATATTGCGCACGGCGGTGCGGTGATTTTCGAGGACTTTGTGCAGGTGCTTGACGATGTCCTTGCGGCGATCCTCGGTCAGCGGAGGGATCGGCACGCGGACGATTTTGCCGTCGTTGGTGGGATTGAGTCCCAGGTCGGAGGTGCGAATCGCCTTGTCGATCAGCGGCACGGCGCCCGGATCCCACGGCGCGATGACGATCGACATCGGCTCGGGCACCGAGAGCGAGCCGAGCTGGTTGACTGGCATCGACGTGCCGTGATAATCGACGCGAATATGATCGAGCAGCGCGACGTTCGCGCGGCCCGTGCGCACGCTGGCAAGGTCTTTGCGGAAATCCTCGACGGCTTTCTCCATCCGCGTGCGGGCCTGCACCATTGCTTCCTTGCTGTTGGAAATTGTGGTCATCGCTTCGCTCTCCCGTTCATTCCGCCGTCACCGTCGAGCCCACTTTTTCTCCCATCACCGCCCGGCGGATGTTTCCCGGCCTGTTCATATTGAAGATGATGATCGGCATACGGTTGTCCATGCACAGTGATATCGCCGTCGAATCCATGACCGCAAGACCTTTTTGGATCACGTCCAGGTACGTCACCCGTTCAAACATCTTCGCGCCGGGCACTTTTTCCGGGTCGGCGTCATAAATCCCGTCCACGCGCGTCGCTTTCAAAATGACGTGGGCCTTGATCTCCATGGCGCGCAGAGCGGCGGCGGTATCCGTCGAAAAATACGGATTGCCTGTGCCTGCGGCGAAAATCACCACGCGGCCCTTTTCCAGGTGGCGCATGGCCCGGCGGCGGATGAACGGTTCGGCCACCTGCGCCATGTCGATCGCGCTGAGTAGGCGCGTGACGACGCCCTGCTTTTCCAGCGCGTCCTGAAGCGCGAGGCCGTTGATCACCGTGGCCAGCATGCCCATGTAGTCGCCGGTGGCGCGATCGATCGAAAGGGACTTTTGCCGCGTGCCGCGGAAGATATTCCCGCCGCCCACGATGATGGCCATTTCGATGCCCAGGTCGCTCACTTCCTTCACTTCGCGGGCAATGCTGTGAACGGTTTCGGCGTCAATGCCAAAACCTTGCGAACCCTGAAAGGATTCTCCGGAAAGTTTCAAAACGATGCGTCGATAAATGGGCGCAGGTGAGTCGTTGTCTCGGTTGGGAGTTCGGTCGTCTTTGCTCATGCTCTCGGCGGGCATTCTAACAAAGATTCATCTCCGCATTCTCATGAATTTCTCGGTGCCCTCCGTGTTCAGCATTTCAGGTCCAAACTCAAAAGTTCAACACAGAGGACACTGAGAAAACCGAGAGCACAGAGAATGCTGGTTGTTCCACGCAGGATCTTACACCGCGGAGGAATCGCCTAGATGGCGGCCACGGCGGCCGGCGGTTCTTCGGCAGGAGCGCTGGCGCTCTCGCCCACCTTGAAACGCACGTAGCGCCGGATGGAAATGTTTTCGCCCAGCTTGTGGATCATCTGGCTGACCATCTCGCCGACGGTCATCGACTCGTCCTTGATAAAGTGCTGTTCGTAGAGGCAATTCTCCTCGTAGAACTTTTCCATCTTGCCGTTGACGATTTTTTCGACCACCGCTTCGGGCTTGCCTGTGGCGCGGGCCTGCGCTTTGTAAATTTCGCGCTCGCGGTCGAGAATTTCCTGCGTCACATCTTCCCGGCGGACGAACCGCGTATCGAGCGCGGCGATGTGCATGGCCACGTCGTGGCACAGGCGCTGGAAATCCTCGGTGCGCGCGACGAAATCGGATTCGCAATTGATTTCGACCAGGACGCCGATTTTCCCTCCGGCGTGGATGTAGTGCCCCACCAGTCCTTCGCTCGCCTGCCGCGCCGCTTTCTTCTGCGCCGCCGCCTGCCCCTTCTTGCGGAGAACGTCGATCGCGCCTTCGATATTGCCTTTCGCTTCGACCAGCGCCGAGCGGCAATCGGAAAATCCCGCGCCGGTTCGTTCGCGAAGTTCCTTCACCAGCTGCGCGGAAATAGTGACCGGTTCGGTTGGATTTGTCATGGCTCTATGGCGTTCCTTTATCGGCGATTTCTATGAATTGAAAACACTGCCGTCCGCGCTTTTCCGTGAATCGAGCGCGCAGCTCTTTCCTATTCGGCGGCTTTTACGGATTTGTCCGGCTCGGGTTCCAGTTCAGGTTCGGGCAATGGTTCGACGAGGGATTCCGCGCCCGGCTCGACGAAATCGCCTTCCTGCTTCTCGTAAGATTCGTACTTGCTGGTGTCCACATACTCCACGGTTTCCGTACCCGCGGCGGCATCCGTGGCGGCCTTCTCCTGAGCGATTTGCGATCTCTCGTACGCCTGGCGGCCTTCGATCACGGCGTCGGAAATCTTGGAGGTAAACAGTTTGATCGCGCGCAGCGCGTCGTCGTTGCCCGGAATCACCCAGTCCACCTGGTCCGGATCGCAATTGGTGTCCACGATGGAGACCACGGGCACGCCCATGCGGCGCGCTTCGCGAACCGCGATTGCTTCCGCGTTGGAATCGATGACGAACATCGCGTCCGGCAGCGCCGACATATTTTCGACGCCCGACAAATTTTGTTTCAGGTGCTTCATTTCGCGGTCGAGGCGCGCAGCTTCTTTTTTGGAGAGTTGCGCCATCCGGCCGTCTTCAGTCATGGCCTTCAAGGTCTTCAGCCGCTTGATGGACTTTTGCAGCGTGGACCAATTCGTCAGCGTGCCGCCCAGCCAGCGATGATTGACGTAGAACATCCCGCAACGGTTTGCTTCCTCGGCCACCGCTTCCTGCGCCTGGCGCTTGGTGCCCAGGAAAAGGATGGTCTTGCCGCTGCCGCTCTGCTCGCTCACAAAGCGCGCGGCCTCACGAAACAGCTTCAATGTTTTTTGCAGATCAATGATGTGGATTCCATTGCGTTCGCCGAAGATATACTCCTTCATCTTCGGATTCCAGCGGCGGGTCTGGTGGCCGAAATGAACTCCAGCCTCCAGCAATTCCTTCATCGTTATTTCAACTGCCAAAGTCCCTCCTCAGGAGATAGATGTTTGCGAGCCCCGGACCGTTTCGCAACACAAGAGGTCCGGAGCCGAACATCCTATTGCCGGCTCCTTGCCGGCCGTGAATTTGTCACGTCCCGTCCGCCGTGGCGGACGGGACAAGACAGAACTCTTTGGTCTAGCGCTTGCTGAACTGGAAGCGCTTGCGGGCGCCCTTTTGCCCGTACTTCTTACGTTCCTTCATGCGCGAGTCGCGGGTCAAAAAACCATTCTTGCGCAAGCCCGCGCGCAATTCCGGATTGAAGAGCGCCAGCGCGCGGGAAAGTCCCATGCGCACTGCGCCCGACTGTCCGCCCACGCCGCCGCCGTTCACGGTTGCGACAATGTCAACGGAAGCGGAAGTCTCGGTAAACTTCATCGGCTCGACGGCGCGATTGCGCCAGGTCACGTTGCGAAAATATTCATCCGGAGTTCGTCCATTAATGGTGATCTTGCCCGACCCGAACGTCAAGAAGACGCGCGCAACGGATTCCTTGCGCCGGCCGGTCCCGTAAAATTTCTGCTTTGCGCCCTCTTCCAAAGGCTGTCCGCTGGAACTCAACTTTCCTCCTCACATCCAAAATCAAAACCCAGTGGCGCGGGCTTCAGCCTGCGGTTTTTTCCGAGGCCAAAAGACTCGCGCTCAACCCAACCCCCGCAGGCTTAAGCCTGCGCCACATCAGATTGGAGTCCGCGAAAGGTTAAAGAGCAGCCGCTTGTGGTTTTTGCCCCGCGTGGCGCGCCAAACCCTTGTCATCCAAATAAATCCGCAGCTTCTTCGCCCGCAGCGCCCGCAATTTATTTTTCGGGAGCATGCCCAGCACGGCTTCGCGCAACATCCAGTCCGCGCGCGTCGGCCGCAAGCGCTTGGCCGGAACTTCCTTCAAACCGCCCGGATAGCCGCTGTGGTGGCGATAAACTTTTTGCTCGAGCTTGTTTCCGGTGAGGCGAATCTTGTCGGCGTTGATCACCACGACGTGGTCCCCGCAGTCGAGGTACGGCGTATAGTTGGCCTTGTCCTTGCCGATCAGGATGCGCGCAATGCGCGTCGCCACGCGGCCCAAAACTTGACCAGCGGCGTCCACCACAAACCACCCGCCGCCCTGCTCGATTACTTCGGTATCCCGTCCCCGGGGGACATACGTACGCATGCGCTCAGTCACACCTTTCCATGAATAGTCAAACGTAGACAATATCGGGTATGCGCACTTTTGTCAATGAAGGCCTGTGGATGAAACGCATGGCGGTAATACGAGCGCGGTGGTCGTGGCGGGACGCCAATCGCCGCGCGGTGCGACGCGTCAAGGCGCGGCACCGCGGGCGGGCGCTGAAAGCCTGGCTTAGAGCGAAGTCTTCGTCACGGGGGCGTGCGCCGTTGTGGACGAAGTGGATCGAGTGTACGCGGGCTTGTCGAGATCGTTGTCGTGGCTGGCGGAGCCGGTCCGATCGATCTCAATGGAGCCCTTGAAGTACGCACCGTCCTCAATCATGATGCGCGCCGTGGTCAAATCCCCGACCACCGAGCCATCCTTCTTGATTTCGATGCGGTCGCGAGCCCGCAAATTGCCCTTCACGCTGCCATAAACGACGACTTCGCGCGCTACCACGTCGGCGGTCAGCTTGGCGCTGGCGCCCACGGTGAGCTTGCGGTCTTCGAGCTGAACCAGCCCTTCGACGCTGCCGTCAATATGCAGATCTTCATTTCCGGATATTTCGCCTTTAATGTGCAAGCTGGCGCCTAGCCGCGCGGTTGAACCGGACGGCGTGGAGCTCAGCGGGCGCATGGCATCGGTGCTCATGGCTATTCCCTCCGTTTTGGCCGAAGCCGGCTTCGCTACCGGTGCTGGTGGGTCCGGAGCTTTCGCGGTCGTCGGTTGCGGCGTTTCTGGTTTCTTATCTCCCCACATTATCTACTGGCCTCCTCGGTCAGAGACACCAACAAAACTACGAGTCCGAGACCGGGGTGCAACACAATGTATCCTCCCGGTCAAAATTGGGACAAGTGAATTGCGGGCGTGATGTTCCTTAAAGTAACACGGGCTGGGGGCCCGGCTGGGGAAACAAACGTACAGGAATCCGAGTTCGGGCGCAACAGAATTTCAATGTTTCATTTTGGAAAAGCCAATGGACTTACCTTGGACTGATCCGGCGCCTAATTCTTTGTGTCGCGGGCCAGAAAAGCGTACGATTCGCGACGTATATGTTAGGACAATGCGTTGACGGAGGTGTGAATCATGCCTTCTGAAATCAGGAACAGCAAAAGTACTGCTTTGAAATTTTTCGCTGCTCTGCTGGCGATATTTGCGTTCGGCGTGCGGACGACGAACGCGGCGCCGTGCGAAAATCTGGCCTCCGTTTCCTTGGCGAATGGGACGATCACCTCGTCAGAGAGTGTCGCTGCCGGAGCGTTTACGCCACCGGCGGACGCTCCGCCCAGCGCTGCGAAGTACGGCCAAGTGCCGGCGTTTTGCCGGGTGACTGCGACACTCGCGCCTTCGCCCGACTCCGATATCAAAATTGAAGTCTGGATGCCGGCCTCGGGCTGGAACGGGAAGCTGCAGGCCGTGGGCAATGGCGGCTGGGCTGGAGTGATCAGCTATCCTGCGCTGGCCGCGGGTGTCGCGGGCGGCTACGCCTCCGCCAGCACCGACACCGGCCATCGGGGAAATACCGCGAAGTTCACCCTCGGTCATCCCGAAAAGGTGGTGGATATGGCCTACCGCGCAGTTCACGAGATGACCGTGCAGGCCAAGGCAATCACCAAGGCTTATTACGGCGGTGACCCGAAGCTTTCGTTCTGGAATGGCTGCTCCACGGGAGGACGCCAGGGAATCACCGAAGCGGCGAAATATCCGGGCGACTTTGACGCAATCGTGGCCGGGGCTTCCGCCATCAACTGGGTGCACCTCCACATCGCGCGCCTGGCGCTCAACACAATCGTGAACCGAAGCGAGGGCAGCGCCATCCCGCCGGCGAAATTTCAGATGATTCAAGACGCGGTTTTGCAGGCCTGCGATGCGCTGGACGGCGTGAAGGATGGCGTGATCGAAAATCCCGCGCGGTGCCACTTCGATCCCAAGGTGCTCGCCTGCAAGGGCGCGGATGGGCCCGCGTGCCTGACGCCAGCGCAAGTGGAGACGGCCCGCGCGATCTACGCATCGATCAAGAATCCGCGAACCGGTGCGGACGTGCTACCCGGTCTTCTGCAGCCGGGGTCGGAGCTAGGTTGGGCAATCTTGGCAGGCCCGGAACCGCTGCGGTATGCGGTGGAGACGTACCAATACCTCGTTTTCAAGGACCCTAACTGGGATTGGCATCGCTTCAATCCCGCCACAGATATCGATCTGGCCCTGAATATTGACGATGGCCTGCTCGACTACACAAATTCCGACCTGAAGCCGTTCTTCGCGCGCGGCGGCAAATTGTTGATGTACCACGGCTGGGCCGATCCTCAGGTCAGCCCCATGAACAGCGTCAACTATTTTGGCGACGTCACAAAGAAGCTCGGTCCAGGCGTAGTGGGGAAGTCGATCCAACTATACATGGTGCCTGGCATGAACCATTGCCAGGGAGGTCCCGGAACCGATAGTTTCGACAAGATGGCGGCGATTGAGGAGTGGGTGGCCAAGGGCGCCGCGCCGGATCAAATCATCGCTTCGCATCGCACTGCGGGAAACGTGGACCGCACGCGTCCCTTGTGTCCGTATGGCAAGGTCGCGACCTATAGCGGGAGCGGCAGCACTGACGACGCGGCAAACTTCTCATGCAAAGCGCAGTAGCCGGGAAACGCTCCCGGGAACAATGGCTTGAGCTTGCGAAAATTAGGAATCAATATTTGCGCAGGACTCCGACAACTCGGCCCTGAATCTTCACGTCCGCTGCCGGAACGATGATGGGCGGCATTTCCGAATTGGCGGGCTGCAAGCGAATCTTCCCGCCCGCCTCACGGTAAAAGCGCTTTAGCGTGGCTTCGTCATTTCCGACCAGCGCCACGACGGTTTCCCCGGGATTGGCCACCTGCGTCGGCTCGATGACCACGTAGTCGCCGTTCATGATGTGGTCTTCAATCATGGAATTGCCTTTCACCTGCAGGACGAACGATTTGTCCGAGCGCGCGAACTCGCCAAGCGAAAGCGTCTCCCGGTCTTCCACTGCTTCGAGCGGCCGTCCGGCGGCGATGCGGCCCATCAGCGGCAGCTCGACCGTGTGCCGGTCGAGGACCTGCTCGCGCACCGGCTTCGGAAGGTTCGTGACTTCGATCGACCGGCTCTGGTTGTAGCCGCGCCGGATGAATCCCTTGCGCTCGAGCGTCGTAATGTGCTTGTGCACGGTGGCGAGCGAAGTCAGTTTCAGCGAGCGCGCGATTTCCTCAAAACTCGGCGAGTAGCCGTGCTTGTTGTGAAAGCCGACCAGAAAATCGAGCACTTCTTTTTGCCGTTTCGTCAATGTCATGGCGCGGCTCCTCCAGTGCGCCCCCATATTAGGCGAATCAAAAGCGAAAAAGCAAGCCTTTTGTCTGGGAATTTCCCGAGAGCCGAGTTCACTTTACTCGCACGGGGTGTTATAACACCCGTAAATTCATCCCGAGGTGACTTCTGAAGCGCTCTGCCGGTGTTACTGCTGCTGCCATCTTGGCTTTGATGGGTAGCGGATTCGTCGCGGTTTCCGCGGTGATCGGTTTCTTCGGCATGATTTTCGCTTCCCGTTTTGGTTCCGCGGCAACAACCTTGCCGGACCAGGGCCCGATGCCGATGGTGGCTGTCGCGGTCATGAGCTCGCTATTTAATCTTGGATTCGCCGGATGGGGTCTGGCGACGGGCATCGGATTGTTTCGTCTCAAGCAGTGGGCAAGGATTTCAACGCTTGTTTTCGCGGGATTCATGGCGGTCAGCGCTGCATTTGCGGCACTTCTATTCCTGTTAATTCCTTTACCCGCGACACCGAATATCGGCCCAGGTTCCGATTTCATCATCAGGGTTATGGTGGGATCATTTTGCGCCATTCCCCTTTCCATTGCGGTATGGTGGCTGGTCTTCTTTACACGCAAAAGCGTTGTCGCCCAGTTTTCCGCTCTACCAAAAACAACGACGTCTCAGGTAGCTCAGGTGGTCATTCCTCCACCGGCGTTTGTCCCCGGGCCACCACGGTTGCAAAGGCCAATCATCCTCACGATCGTCGCCTGGTTCTATCTGGCCACTGTTATTTCGAGCGCCCCATGGTATTTTGTTGGACCATTCAGGAAGATGCCGTTTCTTTTTTTTGGAACGATTATGCAAGGTCAAGCTGTATTGACTTACTTCGTGGTTTCCATTTTGGTTCTTCTCGCCGCCGGGATTGGCTTGTTGAAAAACCGGATTTGGGGGTATTGGCTCGCGTTCGTGATCCAGCTGTTTGGCTTTCTGAATGTGGGCGCAAGCCTTCTACTTCCCGGTCGTGGAGAAAGGCTGGAGAGATACATGGCATCTTTTCAGCTGAATTTTCCACTGAAACTGCCGGGGCCGACGGCGAACTATTTGGGGATGACTATGGCTGTAGGATTGGCGGGAGGGATGGTCATCTCGGCCGTTGTTCTCTGGTTTTTCTGGACATGCCGGCGCCGATTCTTCGAATTCGCAGCCCTAGAAGCTCGATCGATCCATAACGCAGAATGAGTTTTCTGTCCTCGTTCCCATTCAGTTGTTTCCTCCGGCTATTTTTCAACATGCTCCTTTTTGGCTCATGGCGCATAGGCAACACGGTTTTTCCTTCGCGGTGTTACAAGGCCAGTTGCATTGTGCTATGCTTAGTTATTGGAAGCCCTCTATGGAACTTCGGCATCCGCAACTGATGCTCCTTGGGGCATACCGGGTGGGTAAAATTCATACTTAAGAATTGGAGCTTTCCTAAGCCATGGCTACGATTACGGACCCAGTCGTCCGCGCACACAAGCGCGAGGTCATCGAAAAAGCCGTTCTCCGCTTTTGCGGTGACTCCGGCGACGGCATGCAGATCACAGGCAGCCAGTTCACGAACACGGTTGCCTTGTATGGAAACGACTTAGCTACCTTCCCTGATTATCCCGCTGAAATTCGCGCCCCTGCGGGCACTCTTCCAGGCGTCAGCGGATTCCAGATTCAATTTTCCTCGGCTGACGTGTTCACGCCGGGGGATTCCGTGGACGTGCTGGTGGCCATGAACCCGGCAGCCCTCAGGGCCAACATCAAGGACTTGAAAACCAACGGCATTCTGATTGTGAACAGCGACGCTTTTACGGACAACGATTTGCGCAAAGCGGACCTGACCACCAATCCGCTGGAAGACAATTCCCTCGACGGCTACCGGCTATTTCCCGTCGGCCTCGAACGCTTGACGCGCACTTCACTACAGGATCTGGGGCTCGACGCCAAGTCGATGGACCGCTGCAAAAACTTCTTTGCTTTGGGAATGTGTTACTGGCTTTACAACCGCACGATGGACCTGACCTACAAGTGGATCGAGGACAAGTTCAAGAACAAGGCGTTGCTGGTGGAAGCGAACAAGCTGGCCATGCGAGCGGGCTACAACTACTGCGAAGCGACCGAGGCGTTTCAAGTCAGCTACGAAATCCCTCCCGCCAAGCTGACTCCCGGAACGTATCGCAACCTCAGCGGCAACCAGGCGCTGGCGATCGGCTTCGTGGCAGCCTCACAGAAGGCCGGCCTTCCGCTCTTCCTCGGCTCCTATCCAATCACGCCCGCTTCGGACATTCTGCACGAACTTTCCATGTACAAGAATTTCGGCGTCATGACGTTCCAGGCCGAAGACGAAATCGCGGCGATCACATCCGCCATTGGCGCATCGTATTCCGGCGCCCTGGCGCTCACCACGACGTCCGGCCCCGGCATGGCGCTCAAGACCGAAGCGATGGGCTTGGCGGTTGCAACCGAGTTGCCCCTCGTGATTTGCGACATTCAGCGCGGCGGCCCATCCACCGGCTTGCCCACCAAGACCGAGCAGGCCGATCTTCTGCAAGCGATGTTCGGCCGCAATTCGGAGGCGCCGATTCCGATACTCGCGCCGTCGACGCCGGGCGACTGTTTCTGGGTCGCCGTCGAAGGTTGCCGCATCGCCCTCAAGTATATGGTTCCGGTCATCATTTTGTCCGACGGTTATCTGGCGAACGGCGCCGAACCGTGGCGCATTCCCACGGTCGCCGAAATCCCCGGCATTCAGGTGAAATACGCAACCGACCCGAACGGATTCCATCCTTACTCCCGCAACCCGGACACATTGGCGCGTCCCTGGGCGATTCCGGGCACGAAGGGACTCGAACACCGCATCGGCGGCATCGAGAAACAAGACGTAACGGGCAACATCAACTACGAGCCGCTGAACCACGAAAAGATGGTTCGTCTCCGCGCAGCCAAGGTCGAAGCCGTGGCGCAGGATATTCCGGACCTGGTTCCAGCGGGCGATCCGGACGGCGATCTATTGATTGTGGCCTGGGGCTCGACGTACGGTGCGATCACGGCAGGCATGAAGACGATGCGCGCCAAAGGGTACCGCATCGGACACGCCCATCTGAGGCATCTCAACCCGATGGCACGCAATCTCGGAGAGTTGCTGGGGCGTTACCGCCATGTGCTGGTCCCCGAGATGAATCTCGGCCAACTATCGATGCTCTTGCGCGCGAAGTTCCTCGTCGACGTGCAAGGCTACAACAAGATTCAGGGCCAGCCCTTCAAGCAATCGGAAATCGAAGCGAAGATCGAAGAAATTCTGGGCTGAAGCCCCCCTGACGGGGGCAAGCCGAAAGGAATTCGGAGAAAAGACCAATGACTACGGCATCGATTCCAGTACTTACCAAGAAGGATTTCCAGACGGACCAGGAAGTCCGCTGGTGTCCGGGTTGCGGAGATTACGCCATTCTCTCCGCCGTGCAGTCCGTGTTTCCCGAGCTGGGGATCCCGCGCGAAAAATTCGTCGTCATTTCCGGCATCGGCTGCTCGAGCCGCTTCCCGTACTACATGAATACGTTCGGCTTTCACACGATCCACGGACGAGGGCCCGCGGTTGCGACCGGCGTCAAGATCGCGCATCCTGAGCTCGAAGTCTGGCTGGCGACCGGCGACGGCGATTCACTGGCCATCGGCGGCAATCACACGATTCACATGCTGCGCCGCAACGTGGGCATCAAGGTGCTGATGTTCAACAACAAGATTTACGGGCTCACGAAGGGCCAGTACTCGCCGACTTCCGAATTCGGCAAGAAAACGAAATCGACGCCGTTCGGCACCGCGGACCGGCCGTTCAATCCGCTGGGCCTCGTGATCGGGGCCGACACTTCGTTCGTCGCGCGCTCGGTGGACGTCTTCCAGGGACACCTGAAGGACACGCTGAAGAAAGCGGCGGCGCACAAAGGCTCGGCCTACGTGGAAATCCTGCAAAACTGCAACATCTTCAACGACGGCGCATGGTTTGAACTCACCGAAAAGGAAGCCCGCAGCGAACACGTCGTCCAACTCGAGCACGGCAAGCCGCTGATCTACGGCAAGAATCGCGACAAGGGCATTCGCCTCACCGGCATGGAACTCGAGGTCGTTCATCTCGGCAACGGCAACGGTCTTACCGAGAAAGATATCCTCGTACATGACGAGCACCATCCGAATCCCGCATACGCCTTCCTGCTGGCGCAGATGGAAGAGAAGCCCGGATTCCCCACTCCCATCGGCGTCCTCCGCTCCTGGGACCGAGACCGCTACGAGGACGTGATGTCCAAACAGATTCAGGACATCATCGCCAAGCGCGGCCCCGGAGACCTGGTCAAGCTGCTGAACGCCGGCGACACGTGGGAAGTGCGGTAGTTTTTTCGCCACATCGCCCGAATCGAATTTCAAACGGCTGACAGAAATCGAAATTCAAAATGTCAGGCGGCCCGGAAGTTCGGGCCGCCTTTCTGTTTTTTCAAGTGAAAATTCCGGCGGCCGTCGGACGGCAAGACAACAATTTCAGATTTGAAATTTGAGATTTCAGATTGAAATTCAACATCGAATACTTGAGAACTAGGAGCCAATATCTGAAGAAGAGGTGTGAAATTGGAGCAATAAGGAATCAGACTTGGAAGTTAGGACTGGGGCCGAAGATTTGCGATCTCAACTTTCAAATCTGAAATTCCGAAAGCGCACTTTGATTTCTGAGATCTCGAATTTGAAATTTCAAATCTGAAATTTGAGATTTGCTTTCCGACAATCGCTAGGGAGATTGAAGTCCAGGCTGCCGCCCGGAGGATCCGCTACTGCCGCATTCCGGCGGCCATTGCCGAGGTGTGCGATTCGATGCTTCGCGTCGCGAAATAATTCTCGTCATTCAGCCGGCGATAGATCCGTCCTGCGACGCCGGCAGCCATGGCTCCCTTGATCATGCTGCTGTGGCCGCGCATCAGCACGACCAGAACGATCCTGGGGTTGGCCTGATCGGCGTAGGAAACAAACCAGCCGAGGCGCGACGCATTGTCCGAGCAGGTTCCCGTTTTTCCGAGCGCTTGCGCATCGTCGGAAATGTAGCTGGAGCGCGCCGTTCCGTAGAGGACCGCGGCGAGCATGCCGTCACGCACTTCGGGCAGGAGCGATTCGATGTTGAGCTGCCGCTTGATGCGCGGCTTGAAATTCGTTTGTTCCTCCGCCGTGCGCGGATATTGCAGGTAATAGAGCGTGCCGCCGTTGGCAATACTCGATGCCAGTGCGCCGAGTTGCAGCGGCGTCATCTGAATTCCCTGGCCAAAGCTGGACATCCGCGCCACGCCGCCAAAGGAAGGCGGCTCAGTGGGAAATCCGCCCGGATGCTCTTCGGGAATCTGATACCCGGCCAGTTCGCCGAGTCCCAGGAGGCGGCCGTAATGCGAAACCGTGTCAAATCCCATGCGCCGGCCAAGCTCCTCGAAGAAAGCGTTATTGGAATGCGCCAGCGCTTCGGTGAGGTTTAGATACTTGCGGGGAGCGACGCGGATCATGGTGTCGCGCGTGACCACGCCTTCCTGCAATGCCGCGACGGCGATCACCGGCTTGATCGTCGAGCAAGGAATGAAGCCGGCGGAAAATGCCAGGTTCTGATTGACGATCGTGAGGATGCGTCCGCTCTCAGGATCGATGGCAACAACCGAACCGTTGTAGCGGCCCAGCGCGTCAACGGCAGCCTTGCGCACGGTCGGGTCGTCATATGCCGTGACGTCACCCTTCTCGGAGTCCGTAAACGTCGGCACGCCGTAGCGCGAAGATGTGCTTTTCCTAATCGAAGCGCGAGCCGCGCGTGGCGAGGGAGCCGCGAATGCGGGGGAACTCCCTGCAATCAATACGCAGAGGAAAGCTGCAAGAAAGCGAAGTTGGCTAGACCGATACGACATTATTTTATTCCAATCTGGACCCAATTGGCGCCCTAAAGCGCGTATCGAGCTGAACCCTGATTCTATGTAAGTTGTTCGCTCGAACGCAATAGCAAATCTGAACTATTACGTACTATCACGCAAGAGGCCAATCGACGGTACGTTCGTACTAGCCTGAAAATACTACGATTAGGGGCAAACCGCCGAAAGAATGAAAGTGTCCGGGTGAAACACATGGTTCAAAAAGAGGCGCTGACAACATGACGTGGGTCATTTAGCAAAGCCTCGCGGCCCGGTGGATAACCAGGCCGCGATTGGTGGGAGCTAATATTCCGCCCCTGCGGCGTTTATTTCACTGGGCGCGGCCTGCTCACCGCAGCATTGGCCGCAGCGGCAGCAGCTTGAACCGCGGGCTTTTCCGCGGGTTTCTCCGCCTGCGCCGCCGGGGCCGGTCTGCCATTGGCCGCGCCGGGAATGGGAATGTTCATCTTCTTTCGAAGCAAGTTTTCGATTTTCCCGCGGACGTCGGCATGTTCTTTCAAGAACACGCGCGCGTTTTCGCGGCCCTGGCCGAGCCGTTCGCCTTCAAACGAAATCCACGTGCCCGACTTCTCGAGGACACCCTTTTCCACGCCCAGGTCGATCAAGTCGCCTTCGCGGGAAACGCCTTCGCCGTAGAGGATGTCAAACTCGGCTTCGCGGAACGGCGCGGCCACTTTGTTCTTCACCACTTTGGCGCGCGTGCGCGAGCCGATGACGCGGTCGCCTTCCTTGATAGACTGAATGCGGCGAATATCGAGGCGGATCGAGGAATAGAACTTCAGCGCGCGCCCGCCCGTCGTGGTTTCCGGATTGCCGAACATCACGCCGATCTTCTCGCGAATCTGGTTAATGAAGATCAGGCAGGTGTGCGACTTCGACACGATGGCCGTGAGTTTCCGCAGCGCCTGCGACATCAGGCGCGCCTGCAAACCCATCTGCGGATCGCCCATGTCGCCCTCGAGTTCGGCGCGCGGCACAAGCGCGGCGACCGAATCGACCACGATCACGTCGACCGCGCCCGACTGAATCAGCTTCTGCGCAATCTCCAGCGCCTGCTCGCCGTTGTCCGGCTGCGACACCAGCAGATTGTCCACGTCCACGCCGAGCTTTCGCGCGTAGACCGGATCGAGTGCGTGCTCGGCGTCAATGAACGCCGCCTGGCCGCCCATCTTCTGCGCTTCGGCGATGATGTGCAAGGTCAGCGTCGTTTTCCCGCCGGACTCAGGGCCGTAGATTTCAATCACGCGCCCGCGCGGCACGCCGCCCACGCCCAGCGCCGCATCGATCGAAAGCGCCCCCGTGGGGATCACGCTGACCGGCACCAGAACGTCGCGGCTTCCCAGGCGCATGATGGCGCCCTTGCCGTAATCCTTTTCAATCTGCGAAATCGCATTTTCCAGCATTTTCGTTTTTTCGTCCGTCATTCCTTCACCTCGGAAGCTGAGTTGTCACGTTTCGTGACTGTGCGGGCTCTCGGGGAGTCTACTACAAACCGCCCCGCCCAGTGCAAATTCATTGCGAGAAGCAAGATACCACATGGCGAAGAAAAAGCAAACACTTTTTAAGGCCCTTGGAGCACAGCCACTCTTGGCTGTGTGGGTTTTGCGATCTTCGTCAGGCTGGCAAGCGCTTGGGCGAGGTACAAAACCACACAGGCAAGAGTGCCTGTGCTACATAGGATAGCCGTAGAACCCCCGCCCGCTCTTGCGTCCGAGCCAGCCGGCGGCGGCCATTTTCCTAAGCAGCGGGCAGGCGCGGTATTTCGGATCGCCGAATCCCTCGTACAGCACATCCAGGATATTCACGCACACGTCCAACCCGATGAAATCGGCGAGTTCGAGCGGGCCCATCGGGTGATTCATTCCGAGTTTCAGGATGGCATCCACCGCTTCGGCCGTGGCGACGCCTTCCATGACGGCGAAGGCGGCTTCGTTGATCATCGGCAGGAGCACCCGATTGGATACGAAACCGGGGGCATCGTTGACCGCGACCGGCTTTTTCTCGAGGCGCTCGCACAGCGCCATGGTGGTGTGAAATGTTTCGTCGCTCGTTTGCAGAGCGCGGATCACCTCGATCAAGACCATCACCGGCACGGGATTCATGAAGTGCATGCCGATCAAACGGTCGGGACGGCCCGTCGCCGCGGCGAGGGTCGTCACCGAAATCGAAGAAGTGTTCGACGCGAGGATGACTTCAGGGCGCAGCAGCTTGTCGGCTTCGCGCAACACGGAAAGTTTCAAGTCCAGGCGCTCGGGGACGGCTTCGACGGCGAAATCGGCGCGCGCAAGTTGGGATAAATCGGTCGTGATCTGGATGCGGCCCAGAATTTTTGAAATGTCTGCCTCGGCCACCTTGCCTTTTTTCGATTCGCGGTCGAGATTCTTTGTAATCGTGTCCCGGGCGCGCGTGAGGAAGCTTTCCTCGAACGTCTCGCAGAATCACGGTGTAGCCGCTGCGGGCGAAGACGTGCGCGATGCCGTTGCCCATGGTTCCCGCGCCGAGCACGGCAACTGTGCGGATTGCATCGATGGTCATTTCATCTCCTCGCGGTCGGGAAGGTGAGGGAGCATTGGTAGCACAGACTTCAGTCTGTGGGGGTTCGTTAGTTTGCCGAGCATGAGCGCGCCAGCCAAGATCTGATGGAAACCCACAGACTGAAGTCTGTGCTACCAAATTCATTCCGGCGGGCTTGCTTCCACTACTTCGCGCACTATCTCTTTTGCTCTTGATTCCTGCTCCGGGCGAACGACCAGGCGCCAGCGGCCTTCTTCGGAAATCTTGCGCGATGCGATTCCAATTTCGCGGAGACATGCGATCAAATTATCCGCGAATTCTTCGCTCTCGCCGCTCCACACTTCGGCGGCAGGGTCTTCTTCGTGCCAATCCTCCGATGAAATCTCCAACCGGCTCTCTTGATCTGCGGAGTCTTGCCGGTCCGATTCCGGCAAGGCCAGCGCTTCGAGTTCCTCGGGAGTCAATTCGCCGGGATCGACGGCGCCATTCAGATCCAGGAGAATCTTTCTTCCCCTCTCCAAGTCCGCTTCGGAAATCCAAATTTCCATCCTTTGTTCCGTGGCAATAAAACTGAAGGAACCTTTGGTATCGGGTTCCGTAAATGGAATGTCTGCGTTTCGAAGCGCTTCCCTGATTTTTTCGCATTCGGCGGGATCGTTGCCCCGCCAGAGCGCAACAATTCGAACACTATCGGAAAGATTTGCCTTGGGCGGTTCGAGCGCATCGACAAGCGCAACGCCGCAGTCGGCACACTGCGTCACGCCGCGAATATATTCGCATTTGCAGTTGGGACAAATCATGGGCGGTGCATTCTAACTCTGGACCGGGCTGGAATCTATCCTTCCGTGATCACTCGTGCAATGGCTTTTGCCCGCGCAAGATCCTCTGGTCGGACGCAAAGACGGGCGCGGTGGCCCGGTTCATCCGGAATGCGGCTGGGGATTCCGTTCTCGCGGAGCGCGCTGGCGAGGTATTCGGCCATGGACTCGTCTTCGCCGGACCAGATTTCGGAGGTCGCGTCTTTGGAATCCCAATCGTAAGGCAGCGATTGTTTCGGATCGAGACGGTCATCCTCCTGCATCGATGAGCCGGGGGAATCCGGGGAGGAGCTTTCCTTACTTTCCACCCAGTCCAACGCGCCATTCGCCCGTTCCAAATCGGCGGCATGAACTCGAATTTCAAAGCCGGGAATTGCTTCCAGGTAATACGGCCGGGAAGAAAGAAAGCCGCCGGCGGGATCGTAGACCTGCGTCTGCCAGAAAGGGATGGCTTCGTCGCGCAGAGCCGCTTGCAGCGCGGTGAATTTGGCGGGATCGGAACCGCGCCAGAGGATTTCGAGGGAGTCGTCAGTCATGGGTCTTCAGTAGGACGGGCTTCAGCCTGTCGGGTTTGTTCTTGCCATTTCAGAAAGGCGACATGCTGAAGCCTGTCCTACTCTAACTACCGCTCAACCGCTAGCGCGACGGCGTTGCCGCCACCGAGGCACAACGCGGCGATGCCGCGATGCACGTTGCGCCGCTGCATTTCGTACAGCAGCGTCGTCAGGATCCGCGCGCCGGAAGCGCCGATGGGATGCCCGATGGCCACGGCCCCGCCGTTCACATTTACTTTTGCAAGGTCGAGGTGTAGCTCGCGCGTCACGGCGAGCGCGGCCGCGGCAAACGCTTCGTTCAATTCGTACAGGTCCACGTCGCGTTCGCGGTCCCAGCCCGTCTTTTCGAGGATTTTTTCCACTGCGTACACGGGCGCCATCATGATCCATTTGGGATCGACGCCGCTCACGGCCTGCGCGACGATCCGCGCCATCGGGGTTTTGCCGAGGCGCGCCGCGTTGCGTTCGCTCGTGACCACCAGCGCCGCCGCGCCGTCATTCGTTCCCGGGGCATTGCCCGCCGTCACGGTGCCGTCTTTCTTAAACGCCGGGCGCAATTTTCCCAGCGCTTCGAGCGAAGCATCCTCGCGCGGCGACTCGTCGTATTTGATCACCACGGGTTCGCCCTTCTTCTGCGGAATCTCGACCGGCACAATCTGCGATTCGATGAAGCACGATTTCCGCGCGCGGACGGCGCGCTGGTGGCTCTCCAGAGAAAATCGATCCTGCTCCTGCCGCGTGATGCCGTATTTTTCCGCCACGAGTTCTGCGGTGATGCCCATATGAAAATCGTTGTACACGTCCCACAAACCGTCGCGCACCATCGAGTCCACGACTTCCGCATTCCCGTACCGGTAGCCGGTGCGCGCGCCCGGCAAAAGATAAGGACAATTCGACATCGACTCCATCCCGCCCGCGACCACGATTTCTGTTTCGCCCAGTTGGATGCCCTGCGCCGCCAGGCCCACGGCCTTCAATCCCGAGCCGCAAACTTTATTAATGGTCATGGCCGCAACGCGCACGTCAAGCCCCGCGCCCAGGCCCGCCTGCCGCGCGGGATTCTGGCCGAGGCCCGCTTGCACGACGTTGCCCATGATGATTTCATCCACCGCTTTCGGCTCGATGCCCGCGCGGCGGACCGCTTCAGCGACGGCTTTCGCGCCGAGCGCGGTCGCGGAGAGAGGCGCAAGCCCTCCTTGAAATTTTCCGATGGGCGTGCGGACAGCGCTGAGGATGACGGCTTGGTCCATGGTTGCTCTCCCGGGCACGGAAGTAACGAGGTGCGCCACCGGCGCGGTGGCATCGCCGTGGCCCAGTATAGGAGGGTGTTAGGGGCGGGTCAATTTCGTCTGGTTCAGGCCGCGCGAGTCTGCTTGCTTTTGCTCGCGCTTACACGCGGGGGCGGCTTGATTTGCCGCTTGAGATGAAAATAGATTCTTTCCTGAGAGGTCATTTTCCGGCGCATGACTTTTTCAAAGATACGCTCAATCGGTGTTTCCGCAATAGCGCGTGTACGGCTTCGATGAGACATACGGGGGACTCCTTTTGTCTCGATCTGTAATTCCGTCCTAGATTTTCGCCAGCAAGGCGGACGATAATTTGACCGAACATTACCATACTCTTAATGGAACGTTACATATATTTCTGCAAACTTTTGCGCTTTAACAAGGTTGTTACCTCATCAGCTGTTAACGCTGCAACGCCGCGTGTGTGCTACTGTTGTTCGCTGGGACGATTCCAGATGGCCGACCTTTTTGAATATGCCGGCGCGCCGGCGCCGGGCATTCAACTTAATCCCGAGCAGGGCGCAGCCGTGCGTCACGGCGAGGGGCCGCTCGTCGTGGTGGCCGGCGCGGGCACGGGGAAAACTCGCGTCATCACCGAGCGCATCCGCTATCTGCTCGATACCCAGCCGGACCTCACGGGCAAGGAAATCCTGGGCCTGACGTTTACCGACAAGGCCGCCGCGGAAATGAAACACCGCGTGGTCGCGGCGGCGCGCGAGCGCGGAGAATCCGGCGCGGAGCGCGCCGAGGCCGTCACGCTCAGCACGTTTCACTCCTTCTGCAACACACTGCTGCAGGAACTCGATCCGGACCTCAAGCCCATCGACAAGATCGACCACTGGATTCTGCTTCGCCGCAACTTGCCCCTGCTTCAACTGGAGCACTACCGTCACCTGGCGGAGCCAGGTCAATTTCTTGGCGACTTCGTGGAATTTTTCTCGCGCTGTCAGGACGAACTTGTCACGCCGGACGAATACCAGAACTATGCCGCGAAGCAGGCGGAAGACTTTCAGCGCGTCCGCGGCGCGATGCCCGACGACGAACGCCGCATCCGCGATGAAGAAATCGCCAAAATTCAGGAAATTGCGCGAGCCTATCGCGCGAGCGAACTTCTCCTCCGCGAGCGCAAGCTGCTCACGTTCGGCACGCAGATCATGGATGCCGTCCTTCATCTTCAAGCGAACGAATCCCTGCGCGAGATGCTTCGCGCGCGCTACCGGTACATCCTCGTCGACGAGTTTCAGGACACGAACATCGCGCAACTGGAATTGCTGTGGCTCCTCGGCGGCGAACGGCCCAACCTGGTGGTCGTGGGCGACCATCGCCAGGCCATTTACCGGTTTCGCGGCGCGTCGTTCGGCAGCTTCACGATTTTCCTGAAGCGCTTCGCTTCGGCGGGCGCCGCATCGACCGGGCAGGATCTGCTGCGGCCGCTCACTCTGAACTACCGCTCCGCCGGCCGAATCCTGCGCGTGGCGGGACAAGTGATCCGCCACAACGAAAAGCCGACCAACATTCCCGAGTACCCGCTGACGGCTGTCCGTGAAGACGGAGATAAAGTGCGAATCGTCACGCATGAGTCGACGGAAGCCGAGGCGCAGTGGGTTGCCGGCGAACTCGAGCGGCTGCATCGCGCCGGCGCCAAATGGCGCACGTTCGCCGTGCTGTATCGCGGCCACGCACATCGCGACAAACTGGTCGACGCGCTCAAGGCCCGCAAGATTCCGTTCGTGATCAAAAATCTCTCGATCCTGTCGCACCGTCTCGTGCGGGACCTGATCGCCTATCTGCGGCTCATCGATCAGCCTTCGGACGACGTGGCCTGCGCGCGCGTCCTGGCGATGCCGGCGTGGGGACTCGAGCCCGCTGACCTGGTGCGTCTCATCGAACGGGCGGCAAAGGGCAAGGGCATTTCCGTGTGGGACACTATGCAGGCAGCCAAAGGCGAGCCGCCCTTCTCGGGCGGCGGCCGCGATCTCGGAGCACTCGTCGAATTCGTCACGGAACTCCGAAAGAAAGCGCGGCAGTTGACGGCGATGGAATTATTCGACGAGCTCGCCGAAGCGCTGGAAATCAGCAGCGCCGTGGCTGCCGAAGACCGCAAATATTTCGACCGCCTCGCGCAATTCGTGCGCGAGTGGCAGCCCAAGAGCGAAACCCAGCGCCTCAAGGAATTTGTCGAGTACCTGGATTATTTCGATCAGGCCGGCGGTTCAATCAACCTCGAGCAGGAATCCGGCGACGCGGTGCAGCTCATGACCGTGCACGCGGCGAAGGGGCTCGAATTCGATCACGTCTACGTCCTGCGCCTCGTGCAGCGCGGCTTTCCGGCAGGAGAAAAGCCACGCGTGCTCGAATTCCCGGCGGAATTGATGAAGGAAGACCAGCCTCAAGGCAGCTTTCATATTCAGGAAGAGCGCCGCCTGTTTTACGTCGCCGTGACGCGCGCGCGCCACCGCCTCACGCTCAACACGGTCGTGAACAAACGCTCCAAGCCCTCGCCGTTCCTGGACGACATCCTGATGGAAGCGCCGATCAAGCGCCGTGACGTTCGAGCAGCTTGCGCCAACTCCGGTAATAGCGCCTCCCGCTCCCACCGAAACCGAGCGGGTCCTTTTCGATACGCCGGAGCGGCGCGCGCGGATCGGCTCGCGAATCGGCGAGTGGGCTGCGGCTTATCGCCCGCCCGTGCCGGAACCGCTGCAGATCAGCCCTTCGGCGATCGGCACGCTGGAAGCCTGTCCTCAAAAATATTTATTCAACGGCGCGTGGAAACTTCGCGGCGGGCCCGCCGCGGCCATGAGCTTTGGCAGCGTGATGCATAACACGATCAAATACTTTATCGGCGAGCTGGCCAAGGGACACACGCTTCCATTCGACGAAGTGGAACGAAAGTTCGAGCTTGAGTGGACTTCGGCCGGATTTGAAGACGATTACCAGGAGCAGGAGTACAAGAAAGACGGCCTTGCACAATTGCACGCGTTCCACGCCAGCACGCTCGCATCGCCGCCCAATGTCATCGCGCAGGAAAAAACGTTTGACCTGCCCATGGACAACAACGTCGTCCTCACTGGACGCATGGACCAGGTGAACCGCCTCGGCCCCGGCGAAGAGGAGATCGTCGATTACAAGACGGGCCGGCCGCGCAACGAGGAGAAGGCAAAAAAGGATGTGCAACTGAGCGTCTACGCTCTCGCGGCCCGCGAAGTATTCGACTGGAATCCCGCCAGGCTCACGCTGCACTTCCTGCAGACGAATCATCCGGTGAGCGCCACGCGCGACGACAAGCAGCTCAAAAAAGTGCGCGCGGAAATTCAGGAAGCCGCCGCCGATATTCGCGCGGGCGACTTTCCCGCCAAGCCGGGCTTTGCGTGCAAGTTCTGCGATTACGAATCCATTTGCCCCGCGCGAGAGCAAGGCGCGGCGGCGAGCGCCTCCGGCGAAGAATAATTTGTCTGGCGCAAACCGTTCGGGTTGTGCGCCGGAAACGCCAATCTCCCGATTGGCGATTTGCGAAGCGCCAATCGGGAGATTGGCGTTTCCGGGCAATAAAAAAGGGCGGCCACTGATGTGACCGCCCTTTCTGGAAACGTTTTCGTAAGACCCGACTCGGTGTGTTGCGTTTCCCCTTTGTTGCCACTTCGCGCATTCGCTCCGTGAACCGTTCTCCCCTCGGAGCAGCGAGCCAACCCATCGCAGACTCGCTATCGTTCTTTTACGAGTGTGCGCGCCGGAAGTCAAGAAGAAATTCCAGAAATGCAAAACGAAAAAGCGATGCACTCCAGAAAAATATTTACTGGCTGGATTTTGCAACGAAGGAGGCCCGTTTAGTGCGGTAAAAACGCGCTGCATCGTGGCGCCGGCGTCCCGCCGGCGATTTTTCCGTCGCCCGCGCGCACGCTGCAAGAACGCCGGCGAGACGCCGCCGCCACAAGAACCTTGCGCGTCTGCATCAGACAAACGGGTGATGGTCGAGTGGTCAGGATTGAGGTGAGAAAAAAACAGGGTTACGGCGTCGCGTTCAGGTAATAGCCGTCGCGCGTGAGCAACGTAAGGCCCGGCCGCTTCACGCGCACTTCAATCGTGTGATACAGCTTGGAGCGGTCGGTATGCGCGCCGGAGTAGGCGATGGTGTACTGATTGCGCGCCTGTTCGGAAACGCGCGCGTACAGTTCTTCAAGATTTTCCCGGCTCATGCCGCCATAGAAAATGTCGCCCCCGGTCGAATGCGCGTATTTGGACAAAATATTGTTCCCGAGAAACGTAATGCCGCGATTCATGTTCGCTTCGCCGACGCCGACGGCGTAGACGGAAATATCATTGGACAGCAGCAGCTGCAGTGTTTCGTCGTACTTGTGCGTGTTGTTCTTGGCATTCTGCCCGTCGGAAATCAGAAAAATAATCTTGCGCCGCTCGCGCGGACGGTCCTGCAACTGTTCCGCGGCTGCGTAAATCGCGTCGTTGATGTGCTTCGTGTTGGGATGCCCGTTGGCTTCGGTGGGAACTTTCGCCGGCCCCGGCGGTTGCGCCGTATTGACGCGCGGGCCGTTGGTCATCGTGTACGAGCCGATTCCGGGAAACGAACTGCTGAGGTCGATGTGCTTCAATTGCGTGAGAAGCTTGTCATTGTCGGCGATGAAATCTTCGGAGATTTGCTCGGGAACTTGATCGAAGCGCCACAGGGATACCTCATCGGAAGCGCTGAACGCGCCCGCCAGGGTCTCGAGCGTCTTCTGAACTTTTTGCGCCGTGCCCGTCTTCAGATCATCGTCAATCAGGATGGCCGCCGACAATGGAAACGCGTCCACGGAAAACAGCGCAATCGGCTGCTCGACGCCGTCTTCAAAGACGCGGAAGTCGTTTTGCTGGAGATCGGTCACCAGCTCGCCCGCGCTGTCCTTGACGGTCACGGGCACGACCACCAGGGACACCGTCGTACGAATACGAGCGCGGGGATCTTGCGTTAGCGACGGCGGTTCCTGACCGGCGCCCTGGCCGTACATCTCCTGCGCTCGCAACGCCAGAAGGGTAGCCAACGCCAGGCCAAGCGCCGCGCTCACGGCCAGCAATTTTCGTGGACATTTCATGAGTGTCCCGTCACTATTTCCTCGTGGGCTGTCACCGGGCGCATCGCACCATCAGTCTTAAATGGCATCCTTAATATGCCGGCGCGGCATCCAACTTGCCATCGCAGCCAACGGAGATTATACAATGCGGATTAGAGCCATTCTTTCCTATCTGTGCGTCGCCTCTCTGGCGGGAGGGCTGGCACTTGCCGCTCCCCCGCCGCAAATCCGCGTGCAAGTGAACCTGGTAAACCTCTTCGCCACCGTTCGCGACAAGCACAAGGCCATTGTCACCGGCTTAAAACAAGATGATTTCCAGGTCTATGAGGATGGCCAGCTACAGGAAATAACCAATTTTTCAGCGGAATCCAACCTTCCCATTACCTTGGGCATACTGATCGATACCAGCGGCAGCGAGTACTATATGCTTTCGGGAGAGAAAGAGGCAGGCTCGCGCTTCCTTGGCCGGGTGTTACGCAAGGGCGACTTGGCCATGATCATGTCCTTTGACACGGACGTGGACCTCCTTGCCGATTTCACCGACGATCGCGGGATGCTGGATCGCGCCATCAACCGCGCACAAATCAATGTCCCCGTCGGCGGAATAATTGTTCAGGGCCCCCTTCCCACGAGCGGTTCTGGCGGCACGAATTTCTATGACGCCGTCTACCTCGCGGCCCATGACAAGCTATCCGATGAAGCCGGCAGGAAAGCCATCGTTGTCCTGACCGATGCGGAAGACACGGGAAGTAAGTTGCAGCTGGGGGACGCCATCGAAGCCGCGCAGCGGACCGACACGGTCGTCCATATTCTTTTGGTTGCCGCCGATGGCGGAGACCAGAGCGTCGCCAGGAGGCTCACCGACGACACCGGCGGCCGAATGATCATCGTGCGCAGCGAAAGGAACCTGGAGCAGGCATTCGATCAAATCTCGGAAGAACTGCGCAGCCAGTACACCATCGGCTACACTCCCACCAACAAGAAGCACGACGGAAGCTACCGCAAGATCAGGGTGGAGATGAAAAACAAGGATTATTCCGTCCTCACCCGCCGCGGATATTACGCGCCCACCGACTGAGCGGTTTCTCTGCAACGATCCATCAGCGCTGAAAGCGCTGTTGGATACCAGCCCAGGGCAACGCCCTGGGTTTTAGCATTAATCGATTGTGGTGCGCCCTGAAAGGGCGCGGGAATCCCCCTCCGCCCTTTCAGGGCGGTCAATTACCGTTTGGCTCGATACCCGGGGCGTTGCCCCGGGCTGTCATCCCTCGCGCCGTTAGCGCGAAAACTTGGACTTGATTTCAAGCGTAAAAAACTTCCAAAAACAACGCACAACATGTCGTGCGTTCATCTGTAGCCGCTAGATTTTGGGGCTTTGACAGGAACCTCACCTCAGGCCAGAGGCGCGGCAGACTTGCCGGATGCGGGAATCGGAACGGAATAGTATCCTTTACGAGCGCGAACGACCACATTCTTGCGATCGGTTTGGATCCGAATCGTGTGGTACTTGCCGTCCGGAGCGCGGCCCGCGGGACTGTAGGCCAGCGCGTATTGATGGCGCAATTCGTCTCCGATGTCGAGAAACGACTGCCCCAGATCATCGACCTTGTAAGGAAAGAACGCCCGGCCGCCGGTTTCCAGCGCAAGTTGTTCCAGGACTTGATCTCCCTCGCCCTTTTCGTACTTGCGGTTGATTCGCCTGGCAGGATCTTTCTCGTCTTCGGTCGTGATCCAATCCGTGCTGGTGCTGATCGAATAAATGATCACGCCCGCGCGCTGCGCCATTTCCACGGACTCGCCCCGGGAACGATTGCTGCTGTTGTCGTCGCCGTCGGAAATTACAACCAGGACGCGCCGCACGTCGGGATTTGGGCCGGGAGGCAGCGGCGAGTTTTTCAATAAATGGTTGCTGGCCGCGTAAACAGCGTCGTACAGGGACGTGCCGCCGCCGGCCCGCTGCTTCAGGATGGTGTCGCGAATATCGCCGGTGTCGCCTGTAAAATCCTTGATGATTTGGGCGCCGTCATCAAAGGTCATCAGGAACGCCTGGTCCTTGCCGCGGCGCAAGGCGTTGAATATGAAATCGATGGCAGCGTCCTGCTCGAATTTCAATCGCTCGCGTATGCTGTTCGACGTATCCAGCACCATGCCGATCCGCAAGGGAAGATCGGTCGGCTGGCTGAACGAAGTAATTTCCTGCTGGACGTTATCGTCGAACGCCTTGAAATTTTCCTTGTTCAAATCGGTGACGAGTTTTTCGTGCTTGGTCACCACGCTGAACAGCACTTCCACCAGGTTGACGTTCCGGACGATCGCGCCCTGCCGGTCCACCTGCGCCGGCGCTTCCGTCTGAGACTGCGCTGGAGACTGTGGCGGCGCGGGAGGCTGCGCTTGCTGCGCGCTCACTGCGGCCACGCCCGCGAGAAAACCAAGGATTGCAATCCAGAGAACGCGTTTTTTCATGGGCGTTATGCGTATGGAGCAAGCGCGGCCTCCATCTCCGCGGCGCGCCTGCCCAAGGATGCTCCCACCTGATCGAAGTATACGCGCAAATCCCTTGGCAGCGGAGCGCGAACTTCCACCCAAGCGCCGCTCGACGGATGCGAAAATCCGATCCGGGCCGCATGCAGGAAGTTCCTCTCGAGAAGGGGCAAATCGCGCGATCCGGCGCGCAAGCCTCGCGGCGCGCCGTAGAGCGTGTCTCCCACAACCGGATGCCCGATGGCCGCAAAGTGCGCGCGGATCTGGTGCGTGCGCCCGGTGTGGAGCACGGCCTCGACCAGCGTGCAGCGGTCCAGGCGCGCGATCACGCGCCAGTCGGTTCGCGCGTGGCGGCCTTTGGTTGCGCGCGCGGTCATGCGCGTGCGGCGGCGAGGGTCGCGAGAAATGGGCAGCGTGATCGTACCGGAATCGCGCGGCATCTTGCCGTGCACGAGCGCCACATAAATCTTTCGCACGTTTCGCGAACGGAATTGTTCGGAGAGATGTTCGTGCGCCTGGTCGTTCCGCGCCACCACCATGGCGCCGGATGTTTCGCGATCCAAGCGGTGCACGATGCCCGGACGCAGCGCCCCGCCCGCGGTGGAGAGATTTCCCAGGCGGTGCAAGAGCGCATTCACTAGCGTCCCTCGCGAGTGGCCCGCACCCGCATGAACCACCATCCCGGCGGGTTTATTCACGATCACGAAGTCGTCGTCGACGTACAACAGTTCGAGCGGCAAATCTTCTGGCAGCGCCTCAGGCGCCGGCCGTGGCAGAACTTCGATCTCAATCGTTTCGCCGGCCGCGACTCGGTGAGAAACCTTGGCAATGTGGCCGTCCACGCGAACGTGGCCCTCGCGGATCAGTTCCTGGATGCGCGTGCGGCTAAGCTCGGGAACGCGCTCGGCGAGAAATAGGTCCAGCCGCCGCCCCGCGTCGCCTGATACGGCGGTTAGTTTTTGGTTTGAGGTGGCACAGGCTTCAGCCTGTGGATTTTTGTTAGTCGTATCCAATGTCGTGAAGGCTTGGCGTGGCTGAATTTTTTCTCAGCATCAACGAAAACCCACAGGCTGAAGCGTGTGCTACTAAACCCGTCCCCGTTTTTCGGGGGTTGGAATCTGCCGCGGCCCCGGGCCGCCGAACAATAACTCGAAAAGCACCAAGATCGCTCCAATCGTGATGGCGGAATCGGCGACGTTGAACGCGGGCCAAATGTATTTCCATAGGCGGACTTCCAGGAAATCCGTCACGCCGCCGTGGATCACCCGGTCAAGCGCGTTGCCCGCCGCGCCGCCAAGAATCAGCGCGAGACCGCATTGCGCCATCGCACCGCCGGCGCGGCCCGTGACGATCATCCACACAAGCAAAACCATCACGGCCGCGGCACTCAGCACCAGGACCGGCGTGAGCCACGGCGAATTGGAATTGGAGAACACGCTGAAGGCGATGCCGGGGTTCCGGCTGTGAACTAACACCACAATGTCTGAAATGACGGAATGGCGGAAGAACGGGCTCGTGTAGCGTTCGATGGCGAATTTCGTGGCGCGGTCCGCGGCGAGCACCGCAAGCGACAACCAAAACCAGCGCGCCCCCCTCACGCGGACGCGGCTCCTTGTCCCCCCGCCTGGCCCGACTCTTCAATTTCTTTGAGCGCCTTCACGCAGCGTTCGCACACGGTTCGGTAGTCCGCGCTTTCGCCGACGTGCGTGGAATAATTCCAGCAGCGCTCGCATTTCACACCGTCGGCATGTGACACAGCCACAGTGAAACCAGACAACGGGTCAGAACGCAGGTCCTCGGATATTTCGACCTGCGACACGATGAATAGCGTTGGTAACCACGCTGCATATTCCCGGAGCATCGGAATTAGATTAGTGTTTGCACCTACTGTAACTTTCGCCTCGAGCGAGCCAGAGATTGTTTTGTTGTTGCGGGCAGCCTCAAGGGCCTGAAGGGCAACGGTGCGAAGGAGTAGGAGCTTCTCCCAATTTCGTTCCTTTGGAGCCTCAATCGGAGTACCGAGGTCTCCCTTCTTCGGAAACAAGGCGAGGTGCGCGCTCTCAGGATCGCCCGCGACGTGGGGAAAATGCCTCCAGATTTCCTCGGCCGTAAAGACCATGATTGGGGTCGAGAGGCTTAGCAACGCTTTCGCGATGCGGTAGACGGCGGTTTGCGCCGAGCGGCGTGCGCGATTTCGCGCCGCAAAAGTGTAGAGGCGGTCTTTCAGCACGTCGAAATAAAAGGCGCTGAGATCTACCGCCGCAAAATCGTGCAGCGCATGGAAGACGCGATGGAATTCAAAGCCCTCGTACCATTTGCGGCACTGCTCGACCAGTTCCGCCGTGCGCGAAAGCATCCAGCGGTCGAGCTCTTCCATCTCGGCGTCGGGCACCGCATCGCGAGCGGGATCGAAATCGGCGAGATTCCCCAGCGCGAAGCGAAACGTGTTGCGCAGCTTGCGGTACGCCTCGGAAAGCTGCGTCATCACGTTGTCCGACATGCGCACGTCCGCCGTGTAATCTTGCGACGCAACCCACAGCCGCAACAAATCCGCGCCCCACTTCTCGCACACGTCAGTGGGCAGTACGACATTGCCGAGCGATTTCGACATCGGCTGGCCCTTGGCGTCCAGCGTCCACCCGTGCGTGAGCACATGCCGGTAAGGGGCGCTACCGCGCACGGCAATGCCGACGAGCAGCGAGCTGTGGAACCATCCGCGATACTGGTCCGGCCCTTCGAGATACATGTCCGCCGGCCAAGGAAGTTTTTGCCCATCGGCATCGGGGCGATCGAGCACGGCCAGATGCGATGAACCCGAATCAAACCACACATCCAGAATGTCGGTTTCCTTGCGCCAACTGGACGCGCCGCAAGAACAGCGCGTGCCCGCCGGCAGCAATTCTTCCACCGGATGCGTGAACCACGCGTCAGCACCTTCGACCGTAAACCATTTCTGCACGAGCTCGTGCAGCGCCGCAAAATCATCAAACTGCTTGCCGCACTTGTCGCAATACAGAATCACCAGCGGCACGCCCCAAAACCTTTGCCGCGAAACGCACCAGTCCGGCCGCTCCGCGATCATCGAGTAAATCCGTTCAGCGCCCCACTCGGGCGTCCATTTCACCTTGGAGATTTCGGCGAGCGCGCGCGGCCGGATCGCGCCCGCACCACTCCCCGCGCCGTCCAAATCGATGAACCATTGTTCGGTGGCGCGGAAAATCACTGGGTTGTGGCACCGCCAACAGTGCGGATAACTGTGCGAAAGTTTTTGTTCTCCGAGCAGCGCGCCGCGATCGCGCAGCAGCGTCACAACAATGGGATTCGCCTCAAAAACAGTTTTCCCTTTGTACTCCGGCAGTCCCTCTAGATATCGGCCGCGTCCATCGATCGGCGCGTACGCCTCAATGCCATATTTCTGGCCTGTCTGAAAGTCCTCAACGCCGTGGCCCGGCGCCGTGTGCACGATGCCGGTGCCCTGATCGAGCGTCACGTAATCGGCCAGAACCGCTGGGACAGTCAAATCCAGAAACGGATGCCGGAATTTCAGCTCCGCCAAGTCTTTTCCCTTCCATGGCCCGCGCACGCTTCCCGCTTCGAGCTTCAATGCATCGAGCGCCGGGCCGACCAAATCCGCCGCGAGCAGCAGCGCTCCCGCGGAAGTTTCGGCCACGACATAGTCGTAGTCAGGATGAAACGCAAGCGCGCGGTTGTGCGGCAGCGTCCAGGGAGTAGTCGTCCAAATGACGGCACTCACGCCTGAGCCGAGTTTTTCCGCCGCAGCGCCCGGTTCGAGGGCAAATTTCACCCAGATCGACGGGCTGGTGTGGTCCTCGTATTCCACCTCTGCTTCGGCAAGCGCGGTGGAATCGACGATGCACCAGTAGACAGGCTTCAGCCCGCGATACACGTACCCTTTCTCGAGAAACGTGATGAAGGCGTCTGCAATCGTGGCTTCGTACTGCGGGCTCATTGTGAGATAAGGGTCTTCCCACTGCCCCAGCACGCCGAGGCGCTTGAAATCTCGCCGGTGCTGATCCACGTAGCGCGAAGCGAATTCGCGGCACATCCGCCGGAACTCGCCGGGCGGGACGCTTCCCTTTTTTCCGCCGAGTTCCTTTTCCACTTGCGTTTCGATTGGCAGTCCATGGCAATCCCAGCCGGGAACATAGGGCGCGCGAAAGCCCGCCATCGTTTTCGACTTCACGACCATGTCTTTCAAAATTTTATTCAGCCCGGTGCCGAGATGAATCGTGCCGGTCGGATACGGCGGCCCGTCATGCAGGACGTACGAGGGCGCGCCGGCGCGAGCCTGCTGGATGCGGTGATAGAGTTTCTTCTCTTCCCACTCCGCAAGCTGCTTCGGCTCGTTCTGCGGCAAGCCGGCCTTCATCGGAAAGTCCGTGCGCGGCAAATTCAAAGTGCTTTTCAAGTCAACGATTTTGGGCATAAGTCAGCTTCGGGTGCGGACTGTCCTTTCACACTCAGCGTTGCCAGTGAAGCGTGCAGCTCGCCGAAAAATCGGCGGGGGCTTGGCAAGGACAGTTTTTTCCTGTATAGCCGTGACTGTACTGCCTAGTCTGGAAACGCGCTTCCTCGTAGTAACGTCCCAATGTTACAATGGATTTGGCAGTGTGTCAGCCGCCTGCCCCGCCGGGCATCCATTCACGACGCGAGAGAATCGAACTGCGAGAGACAATTTTCGGCAGCGTGAGGCAAGAAAATCGTTGAGTACCATTGCGCCAAAGTGGAGCGATCCAAGCACCCCGGCACCCAAGGTGGTTCTTCCTGAGGGCAAGACTGCGCCGCGCCTCGGCGGCTCACAGAAACCGCTCTCCCGCGGATTCATGTCCAACCTGAGGGACTTCCTCATGGAACGTCCGGTGAAGATCTCCAAGCACGTAAGGGGAGATGTTTTCACCGTACCCGAATACGGCGGCGGCCTGGCCGAGAATTTCAAGGAGTGGTTCAAGCCGACGCCCAAAGCGGTGTCCTCGCGCATGACGGTGGACTGGCAGCCCGCTTACAAAGTCATGTGGCAGAATCTTCATGACCTCATTTCGCCGCCCAAGCTTCCGCCGCTTAAGGTAACGAGCCAGCCCGTCAAGGTGAAAGACATCTGGTCCAAGGACAAGGCCTTTGGGCCTTCGCAGGCCATTGCGCTTGCGGTGCATATCGCAATCACGGCGTTGGTCTTCTCTCCCTTGCTATATACAGTGGTCAAAAAAGCGACCGCGAGCCCAGTCAGCACCTTGGTGACGCCGATTGATATTTCCGACTACGCCGCGAAGTTGCCCCCCGGCAAGGACAAGGCCGGAGGCGGCGGTGGAGGCGGCGAGAGAAATCCGATTCCCGCCACAAAAGGCAAGGCGCCGAAGTTCAGCTTCAACCAGATCGCGCCCCCGATGGTGCATACCAAACCCGATTCGACGATTCAGGCGACTCTGCTTGGACCGCCGGACCTGAAAATCCCAAGTCCGAATATGGATAATTTCGGCGATCCGCTGTCCAAGATGCTGAACGGTTCGGGCGGTCCCGGCGGCGGCAGCGGCATCGGGAGCGGCACCGGCACTGGAATTGGCAGCGGCGAGGGCGGCGGCCTTGGGCCAGGCTCCGGCGGCGGCACGGGCGGCGGGGCTTACCATCCGGGAACGGGCGGCGTAGGCTATCCCACCTGCGTCTATTGCCCTGACCCGAAATACTCCGAAGAAGCCCGGAAGGCAAAGTATCAGGGCACGGTCGTGCTTCAGGTAGTCATCACACCGGACGGCCGCGCGACTGACATTCAAGTCGTGAAGGGTCCCGGACTGGGTCTGGAAGAAAAAGCGGTGGAAGCCGTGAAACAATGGCGCTTCAAGCCCGCCAATGGACCCGGCGGAAAACCGGTTCCCGTGGTCGTTCCTCTCGAAATCACTTTCCGATTGCTTTAGTATTTTCTCCTCCGCGTTCTTTCTGTCTTGTGGTTCCACACCATTTGCCGTTTCCCCGCGCATTGATTACGATTTGGATGCGAGGTGCCTGCTGTGAAACCCAAAACAACTCGTGCCACGAAATTGTTTCTCGCGAGTTCTCAACGATTGTTCGCAAAACAAAGTCTTCCCCGCATCGTCAAATGTCTTCACCAACTTTCTGAAGAAGAGATTTGGTCGCGGCCGAATTCAGCGTCCAACAGCATAGGCAATCTTGTTTTGCATCTGTGCGGAAACGTGCGCCAATGTATCATTTCGGGCCTCGGCGGGGCCGAGGACAGGCGGGAACGCGACCGCGAATTCGCGGAGCAAGGGCCCATTCCCCGGCAAGTGCTCGTCACACAATTGCGCCGGACAGTCCGGGATGCGTGCCGAGTGTTGGCACGGCTCTCCGATGATTCACTATCGCGGAAATATGAAATTCAAGGCTATCGCGTTACGGGTTTGGATGCGGCATTCGGCGTGACCGAGCATTTCGGATATCACACCGGCCAAATCATCTACATTACGAAACTCAAGCGCGCCCACGATTTAAGAATCACACACCTGCCCGTGATAAAAAAGAAGAAGGGCGGCCGATGAGATGTGGCGCAGGCTTCAGCCTGTGGGGGTTAGTGCTTGCAAGGACCAAAACCCACAGGCTTGAAGCCTGCGCCACTCAGTCCGGAGGGTTGAGAAATCAGAGTCGGTGGAAAGAGTTCCAAATGCCGGCCGCGTACATGGCGGAAACACGACCTTGCGGAATCGTTTCCAATGGCGCTCTGTCGAGGTACACTTCGCCATGAGAACAATGAAGACGAAATCCTGCATTCGCGCTTTTGCTTTATCCCTTGGATCCTTATTGGCGGTGTTTCCCGCGCAGCTCGCGGCGCAATCCACGGGGCGCATCGAATTCGTGGCGTTCGTGTCGCCCACCGGAGGCCAGCCCGAACCGGTCCGTCAATTGACTTTTTATCTTCTGCGCAAAAGCGTCGAGGACATTCGCGCAGAGGCCGCGCAAATGGCGCCTCCCCCCGCGCTGGACAAGTTCATCGAAGGACTCAGCTTCTCGCCGGAATTGAAAACATGGATGAATAAGCATCATTCCGTACGCCTGTCCGGCGACGATTTCACCAAAAGTCTGACTCCCGAAGACATCGTGGAAGTTCCCGAGTTTTTCAAAGCCTACATGGACCATAACGTGGCATATAGAGGAATTGGGTTCCCCGAGCCGAAATTCAAGGAAAACGACCGCATCTCCAATCCGGGAAAATACAAGGCGCAGAAAGAAGAATACAAAGCGGCCGTTCGTAAATTCATCGCGCGCGCCCCGGACACGAAGCAGGGGATGGACCTCGAACTCATCGATCTGAACCCGGACCCAAAGTGGGAGTCGATCGAGGGCAAGCAGCGCCAACTCCTGGACGCCCGCGCGTTCCGATTGGCCCAGGAGCGCTACCTCGTCGCGCGCACGGACACAAATCTCGACGGACACGGAACTTTCGCCGGCCTTGCGCCCGGAAGCTATTGGATCGGGATGCTTGGCGCGGAAGCGATTTCCGGCGATGTGCGCTTGCAATGGGATTATCCCGTGACGGTACGGCAGGGTGAAACGGCAAGCGTCGAACTCTCCAACATGAACGCCGTGAGGCCCAACACCACCGCGCAAAATTCCGATAACTGAGGATTCCCTCCGCAGTGACCTCCTTAGACGAGAGCGTGGCCTAGATGGGCACCTGGCCGCTCTGGATCGCCTTTAACGCCAGCGTCGCGCTTTTCCTGGTGCTCGATCTGGGATTGTTTCACCGGCGCGCGAGCGTCATTTCGTTGCGCGATGCGGTGATCGAGAGCGCGGCTTGGATTTCTCTTTCCCTCGGCTTTGGCGCGTGGATTTTTATTTCCCATGGACGCGGTCCCGGACTCGAGTTTTTTACCGGCTACGTCGTTGAAAAATCCCTCAGCCTGGACAACGTCTTCGTTTTCCTGGTGATCTTCCAGTATTTTCGCGTCGATCCCCGCTACCAGCATCGCCTGCTGTTCTGGGGCGTCGTGGGCGCGCTTGTCCTGCGCGGCGCGATGATCGCCGCTGGCGCCGCGCTGATCGCGAGGTTTGACTGGATCCTTTATCTCTTCGGAGCTTTTCTAATTTACTCGGGATTCAAACTGTTCGGCGCCGATCATGCTGTGCACCCCGAGAAAAATCCGGTGGTGCGCTGGGCGCAAAAGTTTCTCCCCATGTCGCAAACGGAGGCCACGCAGGAATTATTTGTGCGGCAAAGCGGGCGGTGGCTGTTCACACCGCTTTTTCTGGTGTTGATCGTGCTCGAAACCACGGATCTCATTCTAGCAGTGGACTCGATCGCCGCCGTTTTCGGCGTGACCCGCGATCCGTTTATCGTCTACAGTTCCAACGTCTGCGCGATTCTTGGCCTGCGCGCCCTCTATTTTCTCCTGGCCGGAATCCTGCAATACTTTCAGTACCTGGATGAAGGCCTCGCAATTGCCGTAATGTTCATCGGGGCAAAAATGCTGGCGGATCCGTGGGTGCATGTTTCCACTGGCCTCTCGCTCGCAATTGTGGGTGGTATCATTGCCGTGGCTATCATCATTTCGGTCATCCGTTCGGAACTGCAAAGGAACACTTTGAAACGAAACATTACGCATACAACCTATATCACCAGTGGTGTTTCGAGGGTGGTGACACCGGAATTCATCGGGCGCCTGGCGGACAACGACCCCGCGGAGCGCGCCTATACAGCAGCGAGTCTTTTCGGCGCGGGCTTGGCACGCACGCTCGATTCCTTGCAAGAGTGGGAACAGGATGAGGAATGGCAGAAGGTAATGGTTCGAGAACAGATTGGGAGCGTTAATCCCGCGGTCCCATTTGGCGCCATGCTCACTGTCGGAATCGCCGTCCTGCCGGAAACCTTCGATAAGATCCGTGCCGCCCACGGCTCTCCTCCGCTCGGCGACGCGCCCGCCGACCAGGATGTTTTGGAATTCGAGCTCGAATTTTCAGACAGCGGCCTGCCTTACGTCCGCCTGGACATCCTGACGACGAAAGCGCCCGGCGGCAACGGCGCCATCGCCCGTTTCCTCGAAAAATTTGGCGAAGGAATTCAACAGGTGGAGCTTGATGTGACCGACGTGGACCGCGCCACGCAAATCCTGCGCACACGATTCAAAATTGAGCCGATCTATCCCGCGACGCGCCCCGGAGCGAATGGCACCCGCGTGAATTTTTTCCTGGTGACTGCGCGGAACAACCAAAAAGTACTGGTCGAACTCGTCGAGCAGCCGAAGGGCACCCCTAAGTAGGACAGGCTTCAGCCTGTCTGCCTTTCTAACCGCGTGGCAATCAAACCCCGACAGGCTGAAGCCTGTCCTACTTAGCTCCTCCCATACACGGGAATCGCCGCCCCATGAATCACCCGCGCCTCTTCCGAGCACAAAAACAAAATGACACGCGCAATTTCCTCCGGCTTCGGCCATTTTGAAAAATCCGCTCCAGGCATCGCCTTCCGGTTCGCAGCCGTATCGATGATGCTCGGCAAAACAGTATTCACGTTGATGTTGAAAGGTTTCACTTCCGCCGCAAGCGAATCCATCAATGCCAGCGCCGCCGCCTTCGATGCGGCATAAAGCGCACCTCCCGCCGCGTGATCGAAGGCCGCCTTGGATGCGATGTTCACGATCCATCCCAGATTTTGCTTGATCATTTGCGGAACCACGGCCCGCGCGAGGACAAACCCTGCCTTGAGATTGAGCTGGAGCATCTTGTCGTAGGTTCGATCGTCCACTTCCCACAGATTCGTCCCGCCCGCATATCCGCCCACTGTATTAACAAGGATATCGAGGCGGCCATGCTTCGCCACAGTCTCGGCAATAAATTTTTCGACGGCTGGCGCGTCGGTGACGTCCACGCTCACGCCCGCGGGAGGAACCGCTCCGATCCTCTGCGCGGCGGCCACGACAGCGGCGAATTCTTCCGCCACCTGATAAGTAACCACAATTGTCGCCCCCGCCTCGAGGAACGCCATGGTAACTTCGCGGCCCAGTCCCCCTGTCCCGCCGGTTACGAGAACGATCTTGTCGTGGAAGTTCATGATCCCCTCAATCCAATATTCCGCAATCGCGCAGCCCCTGTAGCGCCCACCTTCAGGTGGGCATGTGCTTGCAACTACATTGCTCGTCCGCCGCGGCGGACGAGCGCAACAAGAAATCTACTCCCCCGTTTGCTCAAGGAGCTTGGAAACGAGCCCCGTCCATCCCGTCTGATGGCTCGCGCCCAATCCCGCTCCGGTGTCCCCGTGAAAATATTCGTAAAACAAAATCAAATCGCGCCACAAGGGATCGTTCTGAAATTGTTCGTTTCCGCCATACACCGGCCGCCGGCCATTTTCATCGCGCAGGAAAATATGCGTCAAGGATCGGGAAAGTTCCGCGCTCACATCCCAGAGCGACATTTGCTTGCCCGAACCGGACGGGCACTCCACCTGAAAATCATCCCCGTAATAATGATGGAATTTCTGAAGCGACTCGATCATCAGAAAATTCGGGGGAAACCACACGGGGCCCCGCCAGTTCGAGTTTCCGCCGAACAAGCCGCTCTGCGATTCCCCCGGTTCGTAGTCCACGCGATATTCGTCGCCGTTGACCGAGAGCGTGTAGGGATGCGCCGCGTGATATTTCGACAGTGCGCGTATGCCGTGAGGGGAAAGAAACTCTTCCTTGTTGACCATGTAACCGATGATCCGCACAAGCTGTTTGCGGTCCACCAGCGACAGCAGCCGGCGCACCCCATTCGGCGAAGTCTGGCTGCTGTCCACGCGGGACGCAAAACTCGGCATGTTGTCTAGGAACCACTGCATGCGGCGCTGAAACCCCGGCAGGCGCGCGATCAGCTCCGGCTCCAGCGTCTCCACCGCAAACAGCGGAATCAGCCCGACCATCGAGCGCACTTTCAAGTAGTGCTGATCGCCGTTCGGAAGGTGAACCGCATCGTAGAAGAACCCGTCTTCCTCATCCCAGAGCGACAATCCCTCGGCGATGTGCGAGTTAATGGCGTCGGCGATGTGAACGAAATGCTCGAAAAATTTGCTGGCCACATCCTCGTATGCCGGATCCTCGCGCGCCAGTTCCAACGAGATTGCCAGCATGTTCAAGCAATACATCCCCATCCAACTCGTTCCGTCCGATTGCTCGAGGTGTCCTCCGGTGGGCAGCGGCTGCGAGCGGTCGAACACCCCGATGTTGTCGAGGCCTAGGAAGCCGCCTTGAAACACGTTCATCCCGTCCGGATCCTTGCGATTCACCCACCACGTGAAATTCAGCAGGAGTTTGTGGAACACGCGTTCGAGGAAGATGCGGTCGGAGCGCCCGCGGATGCGCTTTTCGATCTTGTACACGCGCCAGGCCGCCCACGCATGCACCGGCGGATTCACGTCGCCAAAAGCCCATTCGTACGCAGGCAACTGCCCGTTCGGATGCATGTACCATTCCCGCAGCAGCAGGATGAGCTGTTCCTTAGCGAAGTCCGGATCGACAAGCGACAGTGCCACCGTGTGAAACGCCAGGTCCCACGCCGCGAACCACGGATACTCCCACTTGTCTGGCATCGAAATGACGTCCGCGTTGTACAGGTGCGTCCAGTCGTGGTTGCGCCCCTTCTTGCGTTCGGGCGGCGGGGGCGGCTGGCCGGGATCACCGTCCAGCCAGACGCGCACATCGTAGTGATAGCACTGCTTGGACCAGAGCATGCCCGCAAGCGCCTGGCGCATGATGTTGTGCGCGTCTTCGGATCGCTCCTGCGGGAAGCGCCGCGCGTAGAACTGGTCCGCTTCGCCGCGCCGCAGTTCGAACGTTTTTTCGAATGCCGCGTCAAATGGGTTGGGAACGCCATCCTTAGGTTCCGCGTTCGTCAACCTCAGGCGAACCGTCACGGAAGCGCCCGGCGCGATTTTCAATTGGTATCGCGCGGCGCATTTCGTCCCCTTTTGCGCGGGATTGACGGCCTCCTTCACGCCTCCAATCACATACTCGTGGAAGCCATCTTTCACGTACGGGGATTTATCCGGATAGCCGAATACGCGCTGGAAATTGGTTTCATTCTCGGTGAAGAGCAACTCCTGCGAGCCCTCGACGAGCAGCCACCGCTTGCCGTAACGGCTCTCTTCTGCCGCAACCACCGCGGCGCCCATGAAATCCGGAACGCACGAAAGTTGTGGATGCCCGTGCTTCTCCCCGAAGGACCATATATTTCGAAACCAAAGCGTCGGCAAGAGATCGAGCTGCGCTTCTTCCGGCCCGCGATTCCAGGCCGTGATCTTGATCAAAATATCTTCCGGCGCGGCCTTTGCGTATTCCATGAACACGTCGAAATAGCGGTTTTCATTGAATACGCCCGTATCCATCAGTTCATATTCCGGCTCGCGCTTTCCTCTCTTGCGATTTTCCTCGACGAGCTGGTCATACGGAAAAGCCGCCTGGGGATATTTGTACAGGTACTTCATGTAGGAATGCGTCGGCGTCGAATCGAGGTAGAAGTAATACTCTTTCACGTCCTCGCCATGATTGCCTTCGTTGCCCGTCAGCCCGAACAAGCGTTCCTTGAGAATGTGATCGCGCCCGTTCCAAAGCGCCAGCGCGAAGCACACGCGCTGATGGCGGTCGCAGATCCCGCCGATGCCGTCCTCGCCCCAGCGGTAAGCCCGCGACCGCGCCATATCGTGCGGAAAATATTCCCACGCCGTCCCGCCCGGGCTGTAATCCTCGCGGACGGTCCCCCACTGCCTCTCGGCGAGGTAAGGCCCCCAGCGCTTCCAGTGCTTGGTGCGCTGGTGGGATTCCTCCAGGCGCTGTTCTTCGGCCGTCATCGCAAGCTTCCTCGCTCCGAAAAGGTAGCACAGACTTCAGTCTGTGGGTTTTGGCATTCGAGCGCGGCATCATCCATAGGCTGCAGACCTGGTTGCGGAACCGCGCCAAACGCAGGCTCAATATCCAAAAGATCAATCCTTCCAGAAACCAGAAGGATGGAGCACCTGTGATTTCATCCACACAGCCACCGGAATCTTTTCTGAAGCCAACTTCGATTCTTTTCTTTCTCCACGGACGACGGCATCAGAGGAAGCGAATCTAGGAAGGCCTTCGGGGCATCGAGAAATACACTAAGATAATCATCCACGCGCACTTTCTTGAGGCGAAAAGAACTAGGTGGACAGTTTGAACAAAAGGGGAATTCGAAAAGGTACCGCTTGCGAAGGCCAAGCGCAATTAAGTCCAAACCCGTTGGGAGCAAGATCCACAACTCGCCTAAATCGAGGAACTCCTTAGTAGTAACATTTCCCCACGCTTGATTGCCGCACCCCAGACAGATATCGGGAAATGCAGCGCCGGGCAGAATTATCAGCTCGCTGCCGCTGCGATATGCGTTTTGTTCGGAAGAGACCTTTTTAGTGTAGGTAATTTGTCTCATGGCTCCCACACTACGATCACCTAATGCGAATGATCAGTGAATCTCAATCACCCGCGCCTGGCGCACGGCTTGGATCGCGCGGAGTTCGCCGAGGACCTCAGAGGAAACTTTTTGGTCCACGTTGACGATGCCGATGGCTTCGTCCGAATCCTGCACGCGGCCGAGGGCGAAGTTAGCGATGTTGATGGCGTGTTTTCCGAGCAGCGTGCCGACTCGGCCAATGACGCCGGGGACGTCTTCGTTGCGGAAAAGCAGGAGGAAGCCAGTGAGCGGCGCGTCGATGTCGATGTTGTTCACGCCGAGAACGCGCAGCGCGTTGTTCAAGCCGATCATGCCGAGGACGGAAACCGTTTCTCCGTCGATGCGCAAAGCCACGCCCAGGGAATTGGTGTACTTGGCGCGGCGCGCGCTGCGCACTTCGACCACCTCGATGCCGCGCGCCTTCGCGAAATTTCCGGCGTTAATCAAATTAATTTGGTCGGCCAGAATCTGGCCCAGGACGCCCTTCAGCACGGCGTTCTTCACGAGATGCGTGTTCAGGTCGGCGAGGCCGCCGTCGTAGCTGATCGAGACTTCCGAAAACGGCTTCTCCGTCAGTTGCGCGACGAAAGTGCCCAGCTTTTCTCCAAGCTGGAGATAGGGCCCCAGCTTCTTGAACTCTTCGGGAGAAATGGCCGGCATATTCACGGCGTTCTTGACGGCGCCGGTCGTCAGGTAGTCGCGCAACTGTTCCGCGATGCGCGTGCCCACAACTTTTTGCGCTTCCTCGGTTGAACCCGCGATGTGCGGCGTCGCGATCACTTTGGGATGCTGCACGAGTCGCGGGTCGGCGGGCGGTTCGGCTTCAAATACATCGAGCCCTGCGCCGGCAACGTGCCCGCTTTCGAGCGCCGCGAGGAGCGCCGCTTCGTCCACCAGTTCGCCGCGCGCGCAATTGGCGATGCGCACGCCTTTTTTGGTCAGCGCGAGCGATTTTGCGTTGATCAAATGCCGGGTTTCGGGCGTTAGCGAAGAATGCAGGCTGATAAAATCGCTGATCTTCAACAGCTCTTCGAGCGGGACGAGGCGGATATTCTGCTCGGTGGCGAGCACGGTGGACACGTAGGGATCGTAGGCGATGACTTTCATCTTGTGCGCCTGCGCGAGGCGCGCGACTTCGGTGCCGATCGTGCCGAGGCCAACGAGACCCAGCGTCTTGTCGCGCAATTCGCTGCCCGTAAATTTTTTCTTGTCCCACTTGCCGGACTTCATCGACGCGTCGGCCTGCGCCACAGGATGCGCCATCGCGAGGAGCATGGTCATGGTGTGTTCGGCCACGCTGATTGCGTTTCCGCCGGGCGTGTTCATAACGAGGACGCCCTTGCGCGTGGCGGCGTCGAGATCGACATTGTCAACGCCCACGCCGGCGCGCCCGATAACGCGAAGGCTCTTGGCTTTATCCATCAGCTCGGCCGTCACCTTCGTCGCGCTGCGGACAAGCAAGGCATCCGCGTCGCGAATTTCTTCCTCGACCTTCCCTTTTGTTTTGGGGAGATTCACGACGTTCCAGGACGAATCTGCCTTCAGAATATCCACCACGCTTTCGTCAACGCTGTCGGCAATCAGAATTTTCATTGTGCTCTCAAGATTCTCCGCGCCCTCGAAGTTCTCAGTGCGCTCCGTGTTAATTCTTTGCTCGCCATCGAGTCAAAGGCTTTCAACACAGAGGGCACAGAGAACACAGAGAAATGCAAATCAATTACGAATGTGGAAAAGACCTAACACCTGCCACCTAAAACCTTCTCCGCTAGGACGAATGCCGCAAATAAACATTCTGCGCGGCGCGAACACCGTTGCCGAGCTCGACTTTGTGGCCGACTTTTTGCAACACGATTTCGAGCGCTCCCAGCACGGCCACGAGATCGAGAAAATCGTAATACCCGAGATGCGCGATGCGGAACATGTGGCCCTTCATCGAGCCTTGCCCATCGGTAAGAATGACTCCGAATCGCGCGCGCATCTCCTTCACCACTTTGGTGGATTCAATCCCTGCAGGAGCGTTGATGGCGGTCACGGCATTCGCCGGCGAACTCACCGCAAAGTTCGTCAGGCCCAGCGCGACGGCCGCTTCGCGCGTCGCCTCGGCTAAGAGCGCGGCGTTGGCGATGAGGTTTTCGCGCCCAAGTTCCTTGATGTAATTCAATGCCCCATGCAGGCAAACGACGAGGGAAGTCGCGGGCGTGTAGCTCGATTCCCCCTTCGACAGGCTTTTTCTTTCCTTCGCGTAGTCAAAGTAATAGCGCGGAAGTTTCGATTTTTCCATGGCCCGGGCAGCCTTATCGCTGATGCTGGCGAACGCCAGACCCGGCGGAATCATCGTGGCCTTCTGCGATCCGCCAATCATGATGTCAATGCCCCATTCGTCCGGGCGCAGGTCCGTGGTCCCGAGGCCCGTAATGGCGTCCACCACAAAGCAGCATTCCGGCAGCGCGGCCACGGCCTTGCCGAGCGTCTCAACGTCGTTGCGCACGCCCGTCGAGCTTTCGGTCGCCTGAATGAGCACAGCGCGGAACGGGCTGCCGGATTCGAGATGCTTCTTCATTTCGCCGATGGGAACGGGGTGCCCATAAGGCGCCTCGACGACAACCGCTTCGATGCCGTAAGCCTTTGCGAGTTGAACCCAGCGCTCGCCAAATTTTCCCGCCGTCCCGATCAGCACGCGCTCGCCGGGAGAGAGCAGATTCGACACGGCGCCTTCCATCGCGCCCGTGCCCGAACTGGCGAACACGATCACGTCATTCTGCGTGTGGAAGTAATACCGCAGGTTTTCGAGCGTTTCCCGCATCAGCGCCCGGAAGGCGTCCGTGCGGTGATGCAGCGTCATGGTCAGCGCGCGAAGTTGCGCTTCCAGCAAGAGAGGCGTCGGTCCGGGAGTAAACAGTCTTTCCTTGATGATTCCTGGCATATCCGTGTCTCAGTCCATTCTCTTAGATTAGAAGAAAATTAATTTGGGGCGCACGCACTTCGAGTTAGGCCAAATCAATTTCAGGGCATATCCGCCTTTATGAGTTTCGATTACAGGCAGGAATAGAGGTTAAGGGATGGCGCGAAAATGGTCAACATTCTCTAAGCCCTTCAAGAAACTCCCGACAAGACAAAGATGAAGCGGAACTCAAATGACCACCTGCTGCAGGCAGCACAACGCGTCTTCACCTAATTGCCGAGGAACTCCTTGAGCTTTGCGGCCGTCCGGTCCAAAGCGTCCTTGTAGGACTGGGGATTGTAATGGCTGCCACCCTCCACGAAATCGTGATCGGTTTTTGGGTACGTTACGAGTTCGAACGGCTGTTTGGCCACCGCGGCGGCATCCGCCAAGGTGCGGGCCGTGCCAATCAAGCAGCAGTTTTTGTATTTGTCGGACTCGCCGGCAAACATAAGCACCGGCACCTTCATCTTGGCGACAAAGCCGGGAATGTCGTGAAACACGCTGGTCACGGGATACCAGACGATATCCACGGCCACCTGATCGGGCCATAGCGAGCCAAACCCCAAAGAAATACCGCCTCCGAGCGAAAACCCGACCAGTGCGACTTTGCCGGGGAGTGCGTGCGGCATTTGCTGAGCTTGGTCAATCGCTGTCTTCAATGCGGCTCCGTGCGTTCCCTCCTCCGCGTTACCGTCAAACAGCACGACGTTGTAGCCGAGCTGCGCGATCGCGCGCGAAACGGTCTCATAGTGTTCTGGTCCTGACGCGCCGGACGAAACGACCACGACGCGGCCCTTGCCCTGCGGCGGCGGAAACTCTTTTTGCGCCCGTGCGAACGGGGACACGGAAAAGATTGCGAGCATCGCCATGATCCCTGGCGCAAGGCGTAATGAGTGGTTCGTCATGCAGAACTCCTTCAGTTCCCCGGAATAAATTGCGAACGAACTTCAGAAACGAAATCAACTCGGAATTCGCGTCAGCCTCCACCTACGAAGATCCGGCCGAATATTTCTCCGCTTCGGACGCTAACTTGAACGTAATTTCGTGTCAATGCTATTTTCCCAATGCTGTCCAAACTTTTCAGAAACGCGACCTTCACCAAGAGCTTTCACACATCCTCGCGTTGTGCTTGACACGAAATGTTCGCTAACCTACCAATGGAGCCGCGCGCTCGATCTCGCGGCGCTAATCACGGTTTGTTCCGTTTCGCTGTTTTCCTTCGTGAATGCAGGCCGTACAATTGAAGATTAGAATTCCATTGGGCGGCTCGGAACCTTATCCTGTAGCGCTGGCCTTCAGGCGAGCATCCGATTGAGATCTGAGTGCCCGCCTGAAGGCGGCATCGTGAATATGAAGGAAGCGCACCCATGGGCGAAAAAGTAAAAGTTGTCGATGTCACAGCTCGCGACGGATTGCAGAACGAACCGAAACCCGTGTCCACGCAAGACAAGCTCGCGCTGATCGAAAAGCTGATCGACGCGGGCATTTCCGATATTCAGGCGACCAGCTTCGTCCACCCCAAATGGGTGCCGCAAATGGCGGACGCGGAAGATGTGGCCGCCGGCCTCGGCAAATTTACGGGCGTGACGTTTTACGCTCTGGTTCCCAACCTGAAAGGCTACGACCGCGCTCTGGCTGCGGGCATTCACCACATGGAATTCGTCATTGCCGCCAGCGAAACGTTTAACCGGAAAAATCTGAATCGCAGCATGGCCGAATCCCTGCAACTTTTGGAGCAAGCCACTCGCCTGGCCGAACGCGATGGAGTGGTTCTCCGCGTGGGCTTTTCCACTTGCTTCCATTGTCCATTTGAAGGAAGGATCTCGAGCCAAGCGGTAGTGAATGCGGTTCGCGCGGCCCGCGAAATAGCGCCGTGGCGGATCGCCATTTGCGATACCGATGGCATGGCCTTCCCCGATCAAGTCAAAGAAACGGTTGGCCGTCTGCTAGGGGAATTGAAAATGACCCGAAAGGATCTCGTGCTCCATTTTCACGACACGTATGGACGAGGGCTGGCGAACACACTCGCGGGACTCCAAGCCGGAGTTCGCGAATTTGATGCTTCCACCGCGGGTCTGGGCGGCTGCCCGTATTGCCCGGGAGCAAGCGGGAACCTCGCGACGGAAGATCTTGTCGATTTTCTGGAAGGCATGGGCTTCGAAACGGGAATCGATTTGGAGAAATTGCTGGATGCGGCCGAATTTGCCTGCCGCTTTTCTTCCCGGCCCTATCAAGGACATCTCCTGCGTGCGCGCCGCGCGGGCGCCTGCGGCGTGACTCCACAAGTATCGGCATAAATTTCAATTCGCGTCGAAAATGAATCACGCGCTGTCATTCCGAGCGAAGCGAGGAATCTCTCTTTCGGTTTGACTCGAGAAATGAGAGATTCCTCGCTTCGCTCAGAATGACGGCAAGATAAGTGCTTTTTGTAGAATGAGCTGACATTTGTCCGAGGTACAAGGGAAATATGGCGCTTCCACTCCATGGTGTCCGCGTGCTGGACGTAACCAACGTCCTAGCCGGGCCGTTCTGCAGCTTTCAGCTCGTGCTGCTCGGGGCTGAGGTCATCAAGATCGAGCACCCGGAAAACGGAGATCTCGCCCGGCGCCTGGGCGCGGATGTGAAAACGAACGAGGAGTTGATGGGCATCTCGTTCGTGGCCGTCAACGCGGGCAAGCAATCCGTAACGATCAACCTCAAGTCGCTCGAGGGGAAGGAGATTTTCAAAAAACTCGCGGCCATCTCGCACGTGGTGATCGAAAATTTCCGGCCGGGCGTCATGACTCGGCTGGGCCTCGATTATCCGGCGCTGTCGAAAGTGAATCCCCGCCTCGTCTATTGCGCGATTTCAGGTTTTGGGCAGGATGGCCCGCTGGCGATGCGGCCCGCCTACGATCAGGTGATCCAGGGAATCTCGGGCGTCATGAACGTGACCGGAGACGCGCAATCCGCCCCCTTGCGCGTGGGCTATCCCATTTGCGACACCATGGGCGGCATCACGGCGGCCATGGCCATCTGCGCGGCGCTCGTCGGGGCGCAAACCACGGGCCAGGGCCGCAGGATCGACGTCTCCATGCTGGAATCCACGCTGGCCTCGATGGGCTGGGTGGTCTCGAATTATCTCAACGCGGGCGTGGTGCCCATCCCCATGGGAAATGAAAACTTCACGGCGGCGCCTTCCGGCGCATTTCGCACCGCCACTGGGTTGCTCAATATAGCTGCCAATGAAGACGCTCAGTATGAAAAATTGTGCGACGTCATCGGGCGTCCCGAGCTGAAAACCGACGACCGTTTCGCCGACCGTGAAACTCGCCGGGGAAACCGGCTTGCAATCAACCAGGAAATCGCCCCTGAATTGATGAAACGCAGCGCCACGGAATGGGAGCGAGCGCTGATCGAAGCTGGCGTGCCCGCGGGATGCGTTCTGAGCGTTCCGGAGATCCTCGGCCACCCGCACCTCTCGGGCCGCCACTTCGTCTCCGAATTTGAGGGATCGGCCGGAAAACAAAAAGTAACCCGCGGCGGTTTTCTTTTTTCCGGTGACCAGGCGTCGCCGCAAGGGCCCGCTCCGGCGCTTTCCGAGCACACAGATGCGTGGCTGAACAAGCTTGGCTATGACCCCGAAAAGATTCGGAGCCTGCGGAAAAAGCGCGTCATATAATAAAAGCAATAAGAAGTGGTAACGCCTCCTCACATTTGCAATGCCCAGCCTTGGATCCGAGCAAACCGCGCGCTCCCGCAAGGCATTTTCGAGGCGGCGCGAGCGGTCGATGTCATAGGGATTGATCTAATTTCAGGTCGCCCTTCCAGCCCTTGGCCGCCAAAATTGCATGCAAATATGCCCCGCAAGTTCAATGGTTTTGTAGCCGCGAATGTGAAGAAAATGCTTGACTTCGATCAGCATCCGGAATGTAATGCCTGCAAGTTCGGATGCATTATCAGGGTATGGGGATTGCGGTCTAATTTAGCATTACACAATAAGATCATTCACGATTGACCTTCAGGGAGGTGTTGCATGGGTGTGTGGGAATCTAAAAAGTTTGCTACGTTTCTCGCAGTATTTTTGACGTTTTTCAGTTTACTCGGAGGCGTGGCGGTCTACGCGCAGGTTTCAGGGGCGACCCTTTCCGGCACGGTGACAGACGCATCCGGTTCCGCAGTTCCTAACGCTACTGTTTCCATCAAAAACAACTCTACAGGGATCACCCGCGACATTACGACGGACGCGGCCGGCTTCTACAGCGTGCCGAACCTGCCGCCGGCGGTTTATGACGTCAAAACCGCGGCTTCAGGATTTTCTACGCAAACCCAGTCGGGTATAACTCTCACCGTCGGCGCTGAGCAGACTCTGAATTTTTCCCTCAAAGTTGGCAATGTATCCGAAAACGTGACAGTCACAGGCGAGGCTCCCCAGGTGGAGCTGACCTCATCCGCGCTCTCCGGCGAGGTTGATGAAACGACCGTTCGCGAGTTGCCCCTCAATGGACGCGACTGGAGTTCGCTCTCCGTTCTCGAGCCCGGCGTAATCGGCATCCGTACTCAACAAACGACGACCGGCACTGTAAACCGCGGCAATCGCGGCTTCGGAAACCAGTTGTCCGTAGCCGGCCACCGGCCCACGGAGAACAACTACCGCGTAAACGGAATCACCGTGAACGATTATTCCAACGGATCGCCCGGGAGCGTGCAAGGTTCGCAATTGGGCGTCGACGCGATCCAGGAATTTTCCGTCTTGACCGCGAATTATACCGCTGAATACGGACGAACTTCCGGCGGCGTCATCAACGCGATCACCAAAGCAGGCACGAACAATTTCCACGGAGATGCCTATTGGTTCCTCCGCGACGAGGGATTGGACACCCGAAACGCATTTGATCCTTCAGGTGCCGGGACTCCGCCCTTTCACCGCAATCAATTCGGCGGGTCCGCGGGAGGCCCAATTCAAAAGGGCAAAACGTTTATCTTTGGAGACTTCGAAGCTATCCGTCAGACGAAGGATCTTAGCGGAAACTCGACTGTTCCCTCGCCAGCTGCCCTCGGGATGCCGGACGCAAGCGGGAATCCGACGACGGTAGCAGTTGTGAATGGGAGCCCGCTACCCGCTTCGGGGCCGGGCGCTGCGCTTGATCCGAACCCCATATCTCATATAAGCCAGCTGGTTGAGCCCTATCTCAAGTTGTTTCCGGCTCCAAACGCCGGCCTGAACCCCGGCGGTGACACGGGGCAATTTCTCGCGGGTATTCCCATAACGTTCTCGGAGAACTATGCGACGGCCAGGGTTGATCACCATTTTTCGGACAAGGACGATCTTGATGCCGTCTGGTTCTTTGACAGAGGTCCACAATTTGCGCCTGACAACTTATTGCTTTCAACCACTGAAACCTTCAGCGAAAGGATCATGGGGGGCCTCGAATGGACGCACATCTTCGGCCCTTCTCTCGTAAATACGGCTCGCGTAGGCTACAACCGAACGGTTGGGTTTGTGGGCAAGCCGGGGGTCGCGATCAATCCTCTTGCTGCCGATACTTCACTCAGTGATGGTTTTCTTCCTGGTAACCCGGCCCCGATCCTTACCGGCACGGGCCTGACGACGATGCAAGGGACTCTCGGCGATCAGACTGCGAATGACCACTTCGCGAACTCTTACCAGTTCTACGACGATGCGTTCTATACCCGCGGCAATCACGCTTTCAAGTTTGGGTTTTCGGTTGAGCGCATCCAGTACAACGAATTGTCCGTTCAGCGACCCAACGGAACTTTCACTTTCCAAGGTTCGCTCGATTCGCTACTCATAAATGACCCGAGCAGTTTCCAGCAAGGAGACTCGGCCATCGGGAAAGAGCTGGGAACCCGAACCACTTTCTTCGCGGGCTACTTCCAGGACAATTGGAAAATCCGGCCTAACCTGACGCTGAATCTTGGCTTGCGTTACGAGATTGCGACCCTCCCAACTGACTCCAATGGCCCCTTCGCGGTCGTACCAAGCCCCAACATATCCGCGGCTCCCATCAATGTTGCGCACCCCTGGCAGACGAATCCCACGAGTAAGGACTTCGAGCCGCGTATAGGCTTCGCCTGGGATCCGTTCAAGGATGGAAAAACGTCTGTCCGTGGCGGATTTGGGATCTTCAACGTCCTCCCCGGCCCTTGGGTAACTAACATTCAGGAATCAGGGTCTTATCCCTTTGCCCTGACCCCAGCTGTTGGCAATTTGGCTCAGGGAGATTTCCCGAATGTTCCTGGGCTAAACCCTTCTACTGCGATACCTTCTGCCCAAGCGTATGCTCCTGACCAAAATCCAAGAAGAAACTACGCGATGAACTGGAATTTGACCGTCCAACGCCAGATCACCCCAACCTTGACAGCCACTCTCGGCTACGTTGGGTCGCACACGCTCCATTCCCCCTTCACCACCGATACGAGTAACTCAGTCGGTCCACCTGAGGTGGTAACAACCCCTCTGGGGCTGCTCTGGCCATGTGGACCCACTGTCCCGTCCGCGCAGTTTCCCAATAACGTGACTAGCTCTTGCGCTGTGGGCTTCCTTCCGACGGGTGGACCCAATAATCCCAGCACTGTGTTCAACAGCAACGTTGGCCAACTCCGGCCTACCTTCTGGGATGACAGCTCCAGCTATAGCGGCTTGGAAGCGCACCTCACCAAGAACTTCAGCCACGGTCTGCAAGGGGAAGGCAGCTTTACGTGGAGCAAGTGCTTGGACCACGGTTCAAGCGGAGACATCGGGGACGCGTACCAGAACTCCTACTCGTCTCTGATCTTCTTCAACCCGGGCAGCCGGAATGGTCCATGTGACTTCAACGTCAACAAGAATTTTGTCGGCAATTTGATTTATGATATTCCGTCTCCGAAATCCGACTCATGGGCGATGTCGCACCTTGCAGGCGGATGGGAGGTAGGCGGAATATTGACGATAAGTACCGGTACTCCGTTTACGTTGTCATTGGGCGGCGATCCCATTGGCATCAAGAACGGCGATTCGGCTACTTTCCCAGACCGTTTGCCGGGTTGCAATCCCATCAATTCAAACTGGAGAACAACCCTCCAATACGTCAATCTGAACTGTTTCGCTGCACCCTATGCACCGGCATCCATGGCTTCGCAGTGCGCTGTCAATTCGTATCCAGGCGCCTCAGCGGCGCAGCTACCGAGCGGGATGATTTATTGCCAGAACCTGTTTGGCAATAACGGACGCAACTCCTTGGTCGGGCCGGGCCTTACGAACCTCGACTTCATGGTCTTCAAGAACAACTACATTCACCGGGTCTCGGAAAGCTTCAATGTCCAGTTCCGCGCCGAGATATTCAACATATTGAACCACCCCAACTATCTGCCACCCATCGACAACGAAACGATTTTCAGCAGTTCGGGAGCGCTCGCTTCGGGTAACCCCGGCAAGCTGGATACGACCGGCGGGTTTGAGTCTCGTCAGATTCAACTTAGCTTGAAAATGATCTGGTAACGTTTTGCTGTGCGGCAAAGAGCCGGGCCTGCCAGGGCCCGGCTCTTTGTTTCTTCACCAGTGCCGGGGCTGAGCCTGCTGAAACCTGGCCATGAGTTGTGGCGTCACTGCCTAGAGTAAACGACAAGTCGCGTGAACGGCGCTTGTCACCGCCAATTACAATTTGGAGAGGACTTTATGAAGCTTTCAGGTTACGCGCGATTTACGCTCGTTCTCTCGATCGTTCTGCCTGCCGCCTATGCTCTCGCCGGTTCGCCGGCTGCTGGTTACCACCTCCTCAAGAAAGTTACCTACAGCGCAGCGCCGGGGATTGGAGCCACCAGGGAGTACTTCGATTACGTGATTCCCGACGCTGCCGCGCGCCGCATGTACTTTACGCACGGCACGGAAGTCAACGTCGTGAATGCGGACACCGGGGACAAGGTCGGCACGGTGACCGCCGCAGACTGGAAGCGGGTTCATGGAGTCGCACTGGTGCCTGAACTGAACCGCGGTTTCATCACCGATGGGGATGCGGGTACAATCACCATGTTCGATTTGAAAACGCTCAAGGTCACCAAAACGATCAAAGCCGAGGACGACGCCGACTGGATCCTGTACGACACGGCTTCCAAACTCGTTTTCGCGTTTAACGGGAGTTCTCACTCCTCGACGGTCGTCGATCCCGTGAAGGGCGAGGTGATCAAGAGCATCCCCCTGGGCGGCGCGCCGGAACAAGCGATTGCCGACGGCAAGGGAATGATTTATGACACCATCCAGTCCACGAACGAAATTGTCGCCATCGACACAAAAGACCTCACCGTCAAATCGCGCTTCCCTGTCGCGCCTTCTGGGGCGCCCACCGCGATCACGATGGACCGCAAGACGCGGCGGCTGTTTGTCGGCGGACGAAATCCCAAGATGCTCGTCATGATGGATGCCAACACAGGAAAAGTGATCGGCGAACCATTTCCGATCGGTGACCGCGTGGACGCCAACGTTTTCGATCCTGCCACGAATATGCTTGCGGCCGCGACGCGCGAAGGCACGCTCCACATTTTTCACGAAGACTCACCCGACAAACTGTCCGTGGTCGAGACGGTGAAAACCGAGTTTGGAGCCAAGACCATGGGCTTAGATCCCAAGACTCACCACTTGTTCCTCACCACGTCGGATTTTGGCCCGGCTCCGGGCGCAACCGAGAAACAGCCCAATCCGCAGCCGGTGGCTACACCAGGAACATTCCGCCTGTTAATCTATGGGCGATGATGAAACACGCGGCATGAATTGAAGGGATTTTGAATCGTAACGGAGGCCCCATGAAACGAATGAAATATGTGTTGAGCATTGCCATCCTGATCCTGGCGGCGGCCGTCGTGGTCTCCGCGCAGGGGCAAGTGACTGCGGTTCGCGCCGGCAAAATGTTTGACCCGAAGTCCGGAACGAATCTGGCCAATCAGGTCGTCCTGATCGCCGGCGACAAAATTACCGACGTCGGTCCGGCCGACCGCGTGAAAATTCCGGCTGGAGCAAAAGTGATCGACCTCAGCCAGTCGACCGTGCTCCCCGGCTTGATTGATGGCCACGTCCACTTGACCGACGCTCAGGGGAATTTGCAGCATCAGATGATGGTCGCCCTCTTCAGCGCCACCTCCAGCCTGAATGCCGGCTATACGACGCTCGTGGCCATGGGATCGCACGGCGGCGGATTTGCCGACGTGGAGCTGAAGAGAGCCATCGAGGCCGGGCTCGTCAAGGGCCCGCGCATCATAACAGCTGGCCCAATCATCAACGTCACAATGCCTGGTAAGGCGTCCTTCCCGCTCCTGTCCACGCCCCTGAACCCGGATATTACGGCGAACGGGGCTGACGAGATGCGGGCCGCGGTGCGCGAATTGTCGCATTACGGCGTCGAGCACGTGAAGATTCACACGACCGGCACGTTCTACTTCGACAAGGAAGGCAAGATGTTTAATCAGCCGCTTCCCACGCGCGAAGAGCTCGCCGCCTTGATCGACGAAGCGCATCGCCGCGGCATGTGGGTCGCCTCGCACACCTACGGTGGCGAAGGGTTGAAGATGGCCATCGATCTCGGCCTCGACAACATCCAACATGCGACGGCAGCGAACGATGACGACATTCGCGAGATCGTGCAGAAGCATTTGCCCATCACCACCACGATTCTCGATCACCGCCAGGATGAGCCAGATGATCTGAAACAGTGGGCCCCGTACAGCCGCTGGCGCCTGGTGGAAGTTACCTGGAAGAAAATGCTTGCCGCCGGAGTGGTTCTCGGCTGGGGCAGCGGTTCCGCGCCGCCTCCAGGCCGCGTCTATAACACCGAGTGCAACTGCTCGCACGGCGTGCAGGGGGAAATGTTTCCCATTTTCGTGAAATGGGGAGCCAGCCCGGTGTACACGCTGCGCATGGCTACGACAGTAAACGCGGAAATCATTCGCATGTCCGATAAACTCGGCACTATCGAGAAGGGCAAGTTTGCCGACATGATCGCGGTTTCCGGCGATCCCTTGCAGGATATTTCCGAGATGCAGCGAGTGAAATTCGTGATGAAGGGCGGCGCCGTCATCAAGAACGATATGGCGATGGCGCCTGGCACCATGACGTCTTCCAAGTAGTTTTTGAAAATTAGGTAAGCACGTGGCGGCAGGAGCCAGCAAGATTTCGGTTTAAATGGGCTTCTGCCGCTATGGCTTTTTCACCCTTCGCAATGCCGGCACTGCCCTACAAACCCAGATCGCTGAGCCCCGGATGTTCATCCGGCCGCCGGCCCAGCGGCCAGTGAAAGAGTAGCTCCGACGGGCGAATCGGCAGATCGTTGATGCTGGCGTACCGGTGATGCATGGTGCCCTCGGCATTGAACTCCCAGTTTTCGTTCCCGTAGGAGCGGTAGCACTGCCCGGAGTCGTCGTGCCACTCGTAAGCAAAACGCACGGCAATTCTAGCGGCGTCGAACGCCCACATTTCCTTGATGAGGCGGTAGTCCAGCTCACGGTTCCATTTGCGCGTAAGAAATTGAACGATCTGCTCCCTGCCGTTTATGAATTCCGACCGGTTGCGCCACCGGCTATCGACCGTATACGCCAGCGCAACGCGTTGAGGATCGTGCGAATTCCAGCCGTCTTCGGCCTTACGCACCTTTTCGATGGCCGTCTCGCGCGTGAAGGGCGGCGCTAAACTGACTTGTGGTTGACCCGTCATTTCCTTCCTCCTTTTCTTCGCCTTCTCATCGGAGATCGATTGGAAGCATGAGGATACATCACCTTTTCCTGCCTGGGCGGCAATCGGCAGCAGGCGCCAATGTGAACAGCGTTTAACTTGACTTTGGCTAGCTTTTACAATAGCTAAGGCAGGGAGAATGTCCCCTCCAAACAAGCTTTTACGAACTTAACAAGGGAAGAGAAACGAAATGGCTCGGCCAGAATGCCCCGGGAATACTTCGGCCGCAGTGGATGGCTTGATGCGCGCAACTCGAGAAGTTGAACGTCAAGTGATTAAGATTTGCGGGATGAGAGTTCCTTTATGACGCGGAAAAATGGAAACGCAGGGGCGGACAATCACCGCGAGCTCGTCAGCATCGTTCCTTTCGGGATGAACCATCAGCATCCCCGCGCTTACAGAGCCATGCTCGGTTCCCTCTGGGAAAACCGCGACAATCTCGCGTATGCCTACCGAATTTTGCGCGACGGCTGTTGCGACGGTTGCGCCCTCGGCACCTCCGGCGTTCATGATTGGACCATGGACAGCATTCATCTTTGCATGGTGCGCCTGGAGTTGCTCCGGCTGAACACCATGCCGGCGATGGACTGGCGGTTGCTCGAAGATGTTTCTTCGCTTCGGCAAATGTCCGGCCGCAAGCTGCGCAAGCTGGGGCGCCTCTCCGTGCCGATGGTGCGGCGAAAGGGCGAGAATGGATTTCGCCGCATTTCCTGGGATGAAGCGATTGACTTGACGGCAACGCGGCTGCGCGCGGTCGATCCGCATCGCCTCGGCTGGTACCTCACTTCCCGTGGGCTCACCAACGAAGCCTACTATGCCCACCAGAAAGTGGCTCGCTTCTTCGGCACCAACCACATCGACACCAGCGCTCGCATCTGCCATGCGCCAAGCACGGCGGCATTGACCGCAACCGTCGGATGCGCGGCGACGACTTGTTCGTATTCGGATTGGATCGGCAGCGACTTGGTCATCTTTGTCGGCAGCAACATTGCCAATAACCAGCCGGTGGCCACCAAATATCTTTATTATGCCAAACAAGCGGGCACAAAAAATTTTGTGGTTAATCCCTACTTCGAGCCTGGTTTGGATCGCTATTGGGTGCCATCGGTTACCAAGAGTGCGCTGTTTGGGACGCGCATGGCCGATGACTATTTCCAGGTCCACATCGGCGGAGACATCGCGTTTTTCTACGGCGTGCTGAAACACCTCATCGAGAACGATTGGGTCGACCGCGAGTTTATCGCGGCCCGCACGGTCGGCTGGCAAAACGTCGAAGCAAAGGCGCGCGGCCTCGCCTGGCAGGATCTGGAGCGGAGCGCGGGGCAAACTAAGGCGGAGATGTACCGCTTCGCCGAGGCCTTTGGCAAGGCCCGCCACGCCATCATCGTTTGGAGCATGGGGATTACCCAGCACAGCTACGGAAGCGACAATGTTCGTTCGATTGTGAACCTTCAACTCGCGCGCGGAAACGTGGGCCGGCCGCATACGGGATTGATGCCGGTCCGTGGCCACAGCGGCGTACAGGGCGGCGCGGAGATGGGTGGTATGCCCGGCGCGTATGTGATGGGTGTGCCGGCCACCGAGGAAAATGCCAAACGGTTTGCGCAACCTGAGTTCTGGGGCTTTGAGCCGCCCGCATGGAAAGGGATCTCCGCCACGCAAATGATCCTGGCCGCTGAGCGTGGAGAAATTGATGCGCTGTGGCAAAGCGGTGGAAACTTCGTGGACACGCTTCCCGAGCCTGACCGGGTACTGCGGTCGGTAGCAAACATCGGTTTTCGCGTCCATCAGGACATTATGATCAGTTCGAACATGCTGGTGGACCCCGCAGATACAGTCGTTCTGCTTCCATCGCGAACTCGCTATGAGCAGCGCGGCGGCGGGACAGAAACCAGCACCGAACGGCGCATCATTTATTCACCGGAGATTCCCGGCCCTCGAATCCCCGAGACGCGCGACGAGTGGGAAATCCCCGTCCAAGTCGCGCTCCTCGCAGACCCCGAGCGGGCCGCGAGTATTTTCTCCTGGAAAGATACCCAGGACATTCGTGAGGAAATCGACCGCGTCTGCCCTACTTACAAGGGGATCGGGAGCCTGCGGAAGAAGGGCGACAACTTCCAGTATGGCGGGCCTCGCCTGCTCGTGGACCGCTTTTTAACGCCGGATGGGAAAGGCCACTTCTCGCCGATCGGTCTCCCCGAAGAAAAAGTTCCCGCGGACCGATTCCAGCTCTCCACCCGGCGCGGCAAGCAATTTAACAGCATGATTTACAGTGCCACCGATCCCCTCACAGGCCTCAAGCGGGAAGACATCATGATGGCAAAGGAAGATGCGGAGCGGCTTGGCCTGCGGAACGGAGACCCCATTCTTTTGCGCAATGATCGCGGCGAATTTCGCGGGCGCGTGAAGATCGATCGCATCAAGCCCGGATGCATCCAAGGCCACTGGCCGGAAGTAAATGTCGTCGTTCCAGCCGGCCGGCTCGATCCGAGTGGCGTGCCGGACTACAACGCGGTTGTGGAGATCATTTCGCTGAGCCCGCAAGAAGCCGTCGCGGACTCTAAAATCGCCACAGCGTAGGGGCGGCGGCCGGACGCCAACGAGACGTGGCGCCGGCCCTCCGTATTGAGACGCACCGCGCAAAATTTTTTTTTGATCCCAGGATCTCATGCACGCAGACTTCTTCGACTAGAGGAGGTGCCCATGGCGCCAGATCAACTTCCCAACCGGTGGGGCATTGCGGTAGCAGCCGTGATCATGCAGGTCTGCTTGGGGGCCGTGTACGGTTGGAGCGTGTTCGTCAAACCGCTCATCGGCGCCGAGCATTGGAAGCTCACCAACGTCTCCCTGAATTTCACGTTGGCGATCGTGTTTCTCGGGTTCGGCACCGTGATCGGCGGCCTTTGGCAGGACCGCGTAGGCCCGCGGAAAGTGGCCACGGTCGCCGGAATCCTATACGGTCTCGGATACCTGGTTGCCGGATTTGCCGCCTCGCGCCATTCCCTTTATGAGCTTTACCTTGGCTACGGCGTCATCACAGGGGTCGGGATGGGCATGGGATACATTTGTCCGGTGGCCACGCTGGTGAAATGGTTCCCCGACCGGCGCGGTTTGATGACCGGCGTCGCCGTCTGCGGGTATGGCTTTGGCGCGCTGATCATGAGTCCCTTCGCGGCATGGGAAATCATCCATCACGGAATTCCGGCGACATTTTCAACTCTCGGCATCGCGTACCTGATTATCGTCGTGCTTGCGGCGCAGTTTTACGCGAATCCTCCGCAGGGATGGCGTCCCGCTGGCTGGGAGCCGCGCACCGCGGTAGCCAAAGCGGCAAGTACGTACGATTTCTCGGTCAGTCAAGCGATGGGCACGTGGCAGTTTTATCTTCTCTTCCTTCTCCTGTTCCTCAATGTGTCCGCCGGAATCATGATTATCAGTCAGGCCTCTCCGATGGCGCAGCAACTCGTCGGCATGTCGGTACTCCAAGCCGCCGGAATGGTGGGCGTGATTTCGATCTGCAACGGGCTCGGGCGCGTCTTCTGGGCGTGGGTCTCGGACTCTCTGGGCCGCGCCCGCGTATATTTCCTGCTCTATCTGATCCAGGTGGCGATCTTTTTTGCGCTACCCCATATCCGCGATCTGAAACTGTTCACAGCGGCGTTCGCATTGATCGGATTGTGTTACGGCGGAGGCTTTGGCACGATGCCCTCCTTCACTGCCGATTTCTTCGGAGCGAAATACATGGGCGGGATTTACGGCTGGATCTTGCTGGCCTGGGGAATGGCCGCCATTCCTTCTCCGATCATGATCGCGCGAGTCCGGCAAAACACGGGCAGCTATGGTCCGGCCATCACAGTCATCGCGATTGTGATGCTGGTGTCGCTGGTCCTCCCGCTCATCGCGCGGCGCCCGTCGAAGGAACCAACTGGCGTGCCCGCCGTTGCAGCCGGGACCGACTGAGTAGCGTTCAGTGGCGGATGTGAATCGCCACTCAAGCTCGTCAGATCCAGGAATACGGTGGCTGATCGCGTTGTTGGAAGAAGCGCTTTTCTGTGACTCATAAAAGCCGCAATATCGAACTCACCCAAGTCACCCAGTGGGAGAATGGCGAGGCCACGCGCGTCGAAGACTATCTGGCCGCCGAGGAGCCGCTGGAGATGCGCGCGGGAAGATACTCCCTCGGCGTCACTCTCCGAACGCCGGGAAACGATGAGGAACTCGTGGCCGGTTTTCTTTTCACCGAAGGCATCATCTCCCGGCGAGAACACCTCGTGGCGTTGCGGCTGCCCAAGAGTGGCGAGCCCGAACGCAACCTCGTGCGCGTGACCCTCGACGCCAAAGTGCGCCTCGCGGCCGGCAACGCGGCTCGCAGATTTTCCGCCGGCTCGGCCTGCGGCGTATGCGGAAAAGCCTCCATCACGCAGCTCCGGCGGCGCGGCCTGCGCCGGCCCGAAGTGACAACGCTGTTCGATCCCGAAGTTCTGTGCCAACTGCCGCAGAAGCTGCGCGCCGCGCAAGCCGTCTTTGGCCGGACCGGCGGCTTGCATGCCGCGGCGCTTTTTGACCCGGGCGGCGAACTGCTCGTCTTGCGCGAGGATATCGGCAGACACAACGCCGTCGATAAAGTAATCGGTTGGGCTTTCTTGAATGGCCGCTTGCCCCTCGGCGGACATGTGTTGCTCGTCAGCGGCCGCGGCGGCTTCGAGATCGTCCAGAAGGCGCTTGCCGCCGGTATTCCGCTTCTGGCATCGGTATCGGCGCCTTCCAGCCTCGCTGTGCAACTCGCGCGTGAACTCGGATTGACACTCGTAGGTTTCCTGCGCGGCCAGCGATTCGTCATCTACTCGGAAGAGGACCGGATCGCTATTTCAACTCCGAAAAAAGTTGCAGTGGATTGATGTTGTCTGATCGTGTAGCACAAACGTCCACACGAACACCCCTGTCACGAATGCCAGGGGGTCCTTGTGCTGCGCGGCGGGCAAGTTTGGCTGGGAGGCCTGGATAGTACGCTCTAGGCTGAGAATTCAACTAAGATCAATAACTTAACCCCTTCGCACCGCTACTGTCACATGGCGTTAAATAGCGTAAAACGCGCTTTTGAAGACCGCCGGGCATATCTTGTGTCAACGTCGGGCTCAACCTGAACTTGACCAGAGTTCCATTCTGTCCTACCCTTGCGCGCAATATGGGCGCGATCGACTTAAAGGGTAGTGGCAGCCAACAAATTTTGGATTCAGAACATGCGGTGCCGCTGCTGTATGTGCTGAGCCGCCACCTTGAGTGTCGCGAGCCGAAGTTTGCGGACTTGGGATGTGGTGTTCGTTTTCGCGACCTTCCCTTCACGCCTGATCTTGTGAAGGCCGGACCGACCCAAATTTAGACTACGGGAGAGGTGACAATGATTCGCAAATTTGTTATGGCCTGTGTGATTGCAACATGCGGATCGTTGTTTTTTTCGAAGATCAGGATGATGGTAATTTTCGGCGCGGCAAACCTGGCGATTCTTCTGGTTGTAATGGAAGTCAAGCGATACGCATTCACTTCGCTGTGGTGTGCGTACGCGGCGATCGCAAGCGTGATTATCCTCGGCTACTTTTGGAAAAGCGCCGGAAACCGGCCGTTTCTGTACGCGTAGCCGTAGTGAAGGCCCATTTGAGATTTCAGTTCATATCTGCTCGGGTCTGAATCTATGCCCGTGCGCATCATTTCTCGTCTACCCTCAGCGGTTCAAATCCGGAAAGGTTCCGAGCTTCGAAGGAATGATCTTGTTCTCCATATTTCTTTTCGTTCATCTACCGACGAGCTGACTTTGGCAAATGTCTTTGCCATCATCGCTTCGTCTTTTCTACGCGCATGAGTACCTGGACGGGCGGAAAGGTGTAGATTTGCGCTCACTCGTTTTGCTGGTAGGCTGCGCATCGACACCTCGGTCGGACGCACGGGAGTTGCTTATGACAAAAGCCGAATATGCAGTCTTTGAAGCTCTCGACCCCTTCTTTGATGTCGTCATGAAAGGCTTGCGGGGACTCGTTGACGGCAAACACTATTTCGACACGTTTGCCGAAGACGCACTCTTCGAATCTCGCTATAACTTTCCCGGCTGGCCCACGACGATTCGAGGACGCGCCAATCTGATGGCTAGCCTCTCTGGATACGGCAAGACGATCAGGCTTCACTCCGGCGACGCACTTGTCGTGCACCGCTGTCAAGACAGTCGCGTCGTGATCCTTGAGTACGAAGTGCACGGCAAGATTCCTTTCTAGTGGCGCACCCTATGACAATAGGCTCATTTCAGTCATCACGATTGAGAACAGAAAGATCATCCATTGGAGGGACTATATGGACTCTCTGGCTGCCTGGACGGCATTGTGGGGATTCCGATGAAGGTGATCGGGGTTCCGGGCTGATGGTGATCAGCGTTCCGGGATCGAAGTGATCAGTCGTCGGAGCGAAGCGACGCTGGCAGTTGGATTCTCCAAAAAATGATCCCGGTCGTCAAGGGAAAGATCGTCGTCGCCGAAGCTGTGGGAAAGTGGAAATCGCTCCTGCGATTTCCAAGGGCGCCTTTGGCCCGGCTTTTCCACAGCTTTTCGCCCGCCAATGGTTTTTCATTTTTCTCCTTTCTCTCCCGGTTTTTTGCGCATCGATTCACCGCGCATCTCGATCCGATGAGCGTTGTGCACCAGCCGGTCGAGGATCCCGTCGGCTAGCGTGGGATCGCCGATCTGCTCGTGCCAGCGGGACACCGGAAGTTGCGAGGTCAGGATCATCGAACGCGTCTGGTAGCGATCTTCCGCGATCTCCCAGAAGTCTCTGCGCTCGGATTCCGCCAGCGGTGCCATGGCCCAGTCATCGATCACCAGAACGTCGATCCGGTTCAGGCGTTTCAGCAGTTGCCCAAGACTACCATCGGCTCGTGCGAGATTCAGATCGCGGAACAGCGCTGCGGCCCTGGTGTAGTAGACCGCATAGCCGTCTCGGCAGGCTTTCTGCCCGAGTGCCGAAGCTACGTAACTCTTCCCGACACCGGTGGGTCCGAGCACGAAAATGTGTTCGTGGTTCTTTACCCACAGGGACTCTTGGGTCAACGCACGGATCGCACTCTTGTTTAATCCCCGTTCGGCGCGATAGTTGATGTCCTCCACGCAAGCACCTCCCCGCAAGCGCGAGGCTTTTACCCGCCGGGTCAACGCCTGGTTCTCTCGCCAGTTCCATTGCTGGTCGATGAGCAGTGCGAGGCGATCCAGAAAACTCAACTCTCGCGCCGCCTCATCCTGTTCCTGCCGTTCGATGGCTTCGATCATCCCGTGAAGTCTGAGGGCGTGCAGTTTTTCTTTCATCGGTTGTTGGAGCATCGCTCAGACCTCCTCACTGAAGTACCCGGCGCCTCGGATGTTGTCATGGGGCAGAGGCGGAGGAGGAGGAAGAGTCGGCGGTTCGGCCAGTGGTTGCTGGTCGAGCGAGTTCTTCAGGATCGATTTCACGCTCTGGTAGCGGCAGGCTCCAGTCCGCAACGCTCGATCCGCTGCGGCTTCCATCCTTGCGGCCGAGTACTGTTCCGCCAGCCGGATGATCCCCAGACACGATCGATAGCCCATCTCCGGATGCGGCTTCTCGGCCAGGATGCGCTTGAACAGCCGTGCCGTAAGCGGCCCGGTCTGCTCGGCCCACTTCACCATGCGCGAGGGCGTCCACTCCAGATGCGCTTGGTGACTCTTCGGCCGGTGCTCGTTCTCGGTGATAGCTTGGCCGCGGGTGCGACCGCGGAGATGCGAAGCCACGCGCTGCCCTTGATGAAAAATCTCCACCGTGGTCGGCGTGGAGCGGACTTCCACCGGTTCCTGGACCAGCGTGTACGGCACGCTGTAGAAGTTGCCCTCGAAGGCGATGTGGTAGTCGATGTTCACCCGCGCTCGCGACCACTGGCTCATGTCGAACCGTTCGGCGGGCAACGACCGCAGGGCGCTGCGTTCCAGCGCCGCGAACACGCTGGCACGCGATCCCTCGCGCTTGCGGAAGGGCCGCTGGTTCAAGCGCTCCAGCAGTTCCCGGATCGCGCGGTTCACCTCCTCCAACCGGAAAAACTTCCGATGACGCAGGGCCGCGATGATCCAGCGCTCCACGACTTGCACGCCGACTTCCACCTTGGCCTTGTCTCTGGGCCGGTAGGGACGCGCCGGTACCACGCCCACGCCGTAATGCATGGCCAGTTCTTGGTAGGTGGGGTTGAGATCGGGATCGTAGCGGCACGCACGGCTCACTCCGGTGCGCAGGTTATCCGGCACCAGCAACCGCGGAACGCCGCCAAAGTACTCAAAGGCGTGCATGTGGGAACTGAGCCAGGTCGTCAACTGCTGGTCGCGTGTGGCTTCGGCGTAGGTGTAGGAACTGGCGCCCAGCACCATCACGAACAGCGACGCTGGCCAGACCTGGCCGGTCACCGCATCGTGCACCGGAATGGTCGCGCCCGCCCAGTCGATGAAACCCTTCTCCCCGGGTGGATGCTCCTGGCGCAACACCACATCCTGCTTGCCGCGCCAGTGCCGATACAGCTCGCAGAAGCGGCTGTAGCCGTATCCTTCCGGATGCGCCTGCCGGTATTCTTCCCAGACCAACTGCCGCGTCAGATGACGATGCTGCTGCAACTGCTGGTGTAGAGCGGCGAAGTCGGGATGGGCTCGTTCGCGGGCTCGTTCGAGGGGACGCTGGTCTCCGAACAGGGCTTGCTCAATGTGCGGCTCGTCCCAGCCTTCTGGCAACGGCCAGCAAACCCCTGCCGCCGCTGCTTTCTTCAGGTAGCTATGCACCGCTCCTTGACTGATCGAACAAGCTCGGGCGATCTCCCGTTGCCTCAGCCCCAGCTCGAAGCGGAGGCGAAGTACTTCCTTGATCTTGCGCATGGACAATCTCCTGGTTGGCATGCTGTCTCTCCCTCAGTTTCCTGGGGAGAACAGCCTGCCCTCTGTGATGTCCAGCGCTACTTCGTCCCTGTGGAAAACATTCCGGGATCATCCGAATCACCGTTGTGAAAATCGCGATCAATTGATCACGATCAGCTCGGAATCGGTGATCATCTTCCCCCGGAATCCTGATCACGATCATCCCGGAATCGTGATCACGATCGCCCGGAACCGCCGATCACCATCCCCCGGAATCCGCACATTGAATAGCAGCTCCTAAATCTCAGATCAATATTCTTCGGGTAACCGAACATCTTCAAAGCGAAAGGGCGCTATCGCGCCTTGTTCATGGACGCCTGAGGAATCTGAAGTAAAAAGCTACGAACACCAAGACAATGCCAACATTCACTGCCAGCCGTTCCCATAATCGGTTTCTGAAGAACGCGAAATCTACACCGACTATGACGGCCACCATCGCCACCATGTAAAGCACGTTAGCTACCTGTCTGCCCATTTCACTCTAGAGCTGGCGCGACGAAGACCGCCGCTCACTGCGACTTCTCCTCTAAGATCCATTCCCGTGCCTTCGCCTGCTCGTCTACGGGAAAAATCTTTACTACCGCCGGAATTACAAAACTGAACGCTCGAATCGTGTACCGAATCCAATCAACGTTGGTAACCACCGCGATCCGGTCCCAGCGAAGGACATGCTCCATCCCAACTTTGAAATCGTCCCATAGGGCACCCGGTTCAATCCCGGCAAATTCGGGGTCAATCTGATAATAAAGGCGGAGCTTGCCTTTCTGCTTGAGTGCTTCTTCTACTGCGGGAATCAGCACAGTTTCGTAATCGCGCTTCGTGACGTGCCCCTTGCAAGCGAATGCAAGGACCTTCGTGGGAAATCCCTTAAGTGCTTCGATCATTTAACCCTCCTATCGCTTGTGCAGCCACCTGCATGGTCACCTCTCTTCGTACGTCTGATGGAGCCCGTTCGAAAGGAAGGCCCCTGGGGTTTGCGGAGAACATGTGCGATCCGCTGGTAATTCGGCATTCGCTAACTAAGTGGGCGTTTCATTTCGCTTTCAACACTGAGCATGATTATTTCCAATTCCTCCGTAATGGCTTCCTGCCGGAGCGAGTTAGACATCCGGCGTAGCCGCTCATCGTCTTCTCGAAGTTTGTTTAGAGCGCCGTCCATATGGCGGAGCCGCTCGTGGTTCTCAGCCATAAAGGACTGATAGAAGATTTCGTAAAAAAGCGCAAACAGGTATTGCTCGAAGAGCTGCGGACGTAGGTCTGACGGAGCTAGATTAAGGAGAGGCGGGAACTGGTGTTTCGAACCGGTCTCCGTTCTTGCAAGCTCGAATGGAGAGATGGTTTCCACTTTCGTCCCTGACCCAGTGTAGCTGTTGTGGATAATCTTCCAATCTGATGAAAGGAATCGGGTGATAGTTTTCGCAAGCTGTGAAATTACCCTTGGGATTTCCTCTGCGGCGCTGGGCCCATCGAGAGATGCCTCAACACGCTTGTCTTGGAGAAACTTCAGCGCCAGCTTTCGGCCGACTAGGATCAGCCTGGGAGGAGTGCCGTCGATCGATTGAGTTTCGAGGGTCTTCTGAATTGTCTCGTTGAACCCACCGCAAAATCCCCGCTCAGAACCGATGAGCACATAAAGTGAGGTGCTATCCGTGCCACTGGTCCAAGGCGCTCCATAAAACTGCCGAAAATCGGCAAGGGCTTCATTAACCGAGCGTAGTAGTTCCTGCTGCGTGGCGTAGAAATGGGAGATCTTCGTCATTTCCACGAGCGAAAGATTTTTCATGGCGTTCAGGATACCCTCGATATCGCCGAGTGCCCGCATCCGAGATCGGAGATCGGATAGCTTGCTCATGAAGAACCGCCCTGCTTTTTCCATGCTTCCAGCGTTGCCCGCCACTGATCACGAGCAGTTGCTAAAGTCAGCCCAGAAGTCGACATCCACTTGAATAGGCTTGCAACTGCCGGACGGATCGTTGCAGGTTTGAATTCATCAAGAAGCCCGTCATTAAAAGCCACCAGCCATGCCATCTGCCATTCGATGGGAACAGGGGCCAAGCGATCCTGTTTCAGGATTTCTCTCAGAATTCGGCCGTGTTCAATCCTTTTCTGCATCGAACGCTCCAGCTTGGCCCCAAAGCGCGTGAACACCTCCAATTCCAAGAACTGGAGATAATCGAGCTTCGTTCTTCCCGCTTCTTCCTTGATTTCCGGGGGTTGAGCTTTGCCTCCAACGCGTGACACCGACCTCGTCACGTCGATGGCGGGGAGAAACCCAGAGACGAATAGCGCGGAATCGAAGTATATCTGACCATCCGTAATAGAGATGAGGTTCGTGGGAATGTACGATGCGATTTCGCCTTCTTTCGTTTCAATGATGGGGAGCGCAGTCATGCTGCCGCCGCCTTGTTTGGGTGCAAGACAAGTCGATCGTTCCAGCAGTCGGGAGTGAAGGAAGAAAATGTCTGCCGGATATGCTTCACGGCCAGGCGGACGCCGTAAGAGAAGGGACAGTTCACGGTAGCTCTTCGCGTGCGCTGTCAGGTCATCGTACACGACGAGCGTGTCACGGCCTTTTTTCATCCAGTATTCGGCGACGGCGCATCCCGCAAAGGGAGCAAGGTACTGAAGGCCTGGGAGCGCCGTGGCTTCGGCAACAATCAATACTGTGTGCTCCAGCGCCTTGCTGTCCTTCAGCATCTGAATGGTATTAAGGACGCTTGACCGCTTCTGACCAACGAGCACGTACACGCAAAGGACGTCTTTACCGCGTTGGTTAACTACGATATCGATAGCCAACGAGCTCTTTCCCAGACCGTTGTCGCCGATCAGCAGTTGCCTCTGGCCTTTTCCGATTGGAATTAAAGTATCAATGATCTTGTTCCCAGTCAGAAGCGGGCGATTCACGAAATCGCGAGCCACAATCGGCGGAGAAGCAACATCCATGTCACCCTGGGCTTCGAATCGAGGCTCAGCTTTTCCGTCCAGTGGTTTGCCCAGTGGGTCCAGAACTCTTCCGAGGAGCACGTCTCCACACGGAATATTCAGGCGGATATCTGAGTGATGGGCTATAGTTCCGGCAGTTAGTTGTCTTGTTTGCTCTAAAAGAATTGCTCCGACGAGCTGCTCGGTGAGATGAAAGACCATGGCCCGGCTCCCATCTTCGAGCAGAAGCACCTCATCGATCGAAGCTGAAGGCAAGCCCTCGATCCAGACAATTCCATCCCCCACCGACAGGACCTTTCCGCGCTCGACTATACGAGTCTGGAACCTATAGCCCTCCAGCCAGTCCCTTTGCCTCTCAAGCAAGGAAGCAGAAGCCGCGCTGCCGTCGTTACTCATGGTTCCTCATCGCCGAAAAGTATTCGAGCTCATCCCGAAGATTTGCCCGCAGCACATAAGACCCGACCATAATTTCCAGGCCCGCCACCAGGTTCTGGTCCACCGCGAATTCTATTGGTGCTTCCGTGCCGAGCTTGTTCTTGAGAATCGTAGTCAGCTCGTCGCGTTGCGGCTCTGTCAGGCAATAGGCGGATCGCACTCGCACGGCCGCGCCATGATCCCATGATTGTGCTGCACCGGACGGCAGACTCTCTCGTTCGGTCGAGGAGAGCTGCTTTTCGACCAATTCCACGATCTTCCCTTCGAGTTCTGGGCAAGCCACGTCTTTTAAGACGCGCGATGTGAACTCGAGCGCCTGCTTCATTGCCTCTCGTTCCTCGTTTCTTCGACGCTCGGCGTCCTTCTTCTCCTGCTGCGCCTTCGCTTTTTCACGCTCCTCTGCGACCAAGTTTTCGGTCAGCTTCAGTTGTTTAGCGCGTTCCTCGCTGAGTTCCTTTCGGAACGCTTCTTTCTGTTGCTCCTTTTCCATTTCCCATTCCCGAAGACGGCCTTCGTACTTGGATTGCAAGTCCTGTGCCTCACGTTTTGAGGACTCGGCGTCGCCAAGCGTCTTTTCGACGGCTGCCCGACGCGCGGCGATCGCTCGCTTGACAGGAGCGTAGAACAGGCGCTTGAGCACCCACACGAGCACCAGGAAGTTAATGATTTCGAGAATGAAGGTCGTCCAACTCAGCTCCACTTGTGCTCCCGTGTTACGGCTTGACCAGATACTGAATCAAAGGATTGCGGAAAAGAATGATCAAAACGACGACCAAGCAATAGATCGAAAGCGACTCGATCATCGCGAGACCTACAAACAGCGCACGTGTGATCGCACTTTCTGCTTCCGGTTGATGTGCCAGGGCTTCGAGGGCTTTGCTGATTGCCCTCCCCATGGCGAGGGCCGGAAGCATGGTTCCGAGCACGATCCCTAAACCTGCGACAATGGTGGAAATCGTCACGAACGAATTTATGTCTTTCAACTTGCACCTCTTTCCTTTTCTCGCCGGAGTTCTTGGGCTTGAATGCCTCCAGCGATGTAAATCAACGCGAGCATGCCGAACAGATATGCTTGAATGACCGCTTCGACCAGATGAAGCATCAGCAGCGGAACTGGAACTAAAAAACCTGCAACCAAGAGAATTAGGGCGTAACCGATCTCAAGACTCATGACGTTTCCGAACAGGCGTACGGCCAGAGCCAGCGTCCGTGATACTTCGCTAATCAGATGGAATGGAAGCAAAATCGGGCTTGGGGTCACGTAATGCTTCAGGTAAGCTTTTAAGCCCTCCGCCCTGACGCCAAACCAATGAACTGAGAGGAATACAAGAACTGCCAGACTTGAGGTAACCGAGAGGTCAGAAGTGGGAGAATGAAGACCCGGTATGATTCCTGCCAAATTGGCAAGCAGGATGAATATCCACAGTGTCGCAATAAATGGAAAAACGAGATCACACCTTCCGGGCAATACCGATTCAATTGCATCTTCCATCGTTGAGACGACGCCCTCCAGAACAATCTGGTAGTTGCCAGGACTTTGGCGGAGCATGCGCGCGGACAGCCAGGAGACGCCCGCGAGAAACAGCATGAGGCCCCAAGTCGTGATCACGCTAGGCGAAATCCTGATCTCGCCAATATATGGCCGCGCGCCAAGGAGATTTGCTGAGATCATTTCATCCTTCTCGCACGAACAAATAGACATCCATTGCGCCAACAAAAACGCCGAGAACGATCAAAGTTACCGTCCAACTGAAGGAATAGCCTTTGATCCTGTTATCAAGCCAGTTGCCGAGGTAGGCTCCCGCGACAACTGGAAGCACGAAGATCAGTCCGAGAGTTCCCAGGTAGACCGTATTGGCAAGGAGAGTGCGCCGCGCTCTTTCGGCTTTTTTGATGCGGCCTACTTGCGTCTGCACGCTCACCTTGAGCTTCTCGCTGTCAATGTCGCCCTTCATATCCCAGGCTGCCTCTTCAGTTCATACAGCCGCTTCATGATCTCCTCATCCAATCGGTGGAGACTTTGCTTGATGTCACGGAGCCCCTCTTCCTCTTGCCGGAGCTGACTTTCCAACGCTGCGGATATTTCTTCGAGCTCGGGGCTACGCACGAACTTCGTTGTTGCAATGCGAAGCTCATTGTCCACGAAATAGAGAACTCCTCCGGGTAGAGCGAGGTATTCGACTTTGCCCGCCGCATCTTGCAAATGCGCGAGCCCGAAAACCAGAACCGTCATGCGTCGCGAGGCGTTTGCGAGAATGCCAAAACTGCCCGAAGTATCGCGGCCCGTAAATCGGACTACGCCCGGAATCCATTCCGATCGGGTTGCGCTCATGAGATGGAGCCGAAAAGTTTTCATCGGGAGAGCTCCGCAATCGAGCCCCGCATATAAAACTCGTCCTCGGAGAACTTGTCTAGCTTGCCCGCAATGATGGTCTCACAATCTCTCACTGCTGCATCGAGCGGCACGGATATACCTTTGATCCCAGTACTCTCCTCGGTGACGTGAAAAGGCTGTGTGAGATACCGCTGCAATTTCCTTGCTCTCTCAACGATCAGGCGGTCCTGCGGGGCAAGTTCCTCAATTCCAAGCATCGTGATGATATCCTCAAGTTCTCGGTACCTCGCGATGTGTTCACGAACTGCCTGGGCGACGGAGTAGTGCTGGTCTCCCAGGAAATAACGGTCCATGAATTTGCTCTTGGATTGCAGAGCATCCACTGCTGGATAGATTCCTTTGGCGGCTTGCGAGCGTGAAAGAATCACAGTCGTATCGAGATGGCTCAGGATGCCGCTAACAGCCGGGTCCGTCATATCGTCAGCAGGCACATACACCGCCTGTACGGACGTTACAGCGTCACGCTCAGTTGAGAGAATGCGTTCCTCAAGTTCCGCAATTTCGGTCATCAGCGTTGGTTGATAGCCCACTGCTGCGGGCATTCTGCCGAGCAGCCCCGAAATTTCACTTCCCGCCTGCACGAAACGATACACGTTGTCCATGACGAGCAGGACTTCATGATGAAGCTCATCTCTCAAGTATTCCGCATAAGTGAGAGCAGAAAGCCCTACCCGGAACCGCACGCCGGGCGATTCGTCCATTTGCCCGAAAACGAGAAGCGTCTGGGGCATCACCCCTATGGACTGCATCTCGTGCCAGAGTTCGTGGGCTTCGCGAATGCGTTCGCCGACACCTGCGAAGACCGATACGCCTCGATGAAGCTTGGCGATCGAATGCATGAACTCCATGATCAAAACCGTCTTCCCCACGCCCGCCCCACCAAACAGGCCCGCCTTTCCTCCTCGGATGAACGGGCACATGAGATCAATTACCTTGATTCCTGTTTCCAAGACTTCGCGTTTGGAAGATGACTCATACAAGGGGGTAGCTTGTCCGAGGATATTCCGAAGTCCTTCGGTCAAGAAGGGAGCACCTCCGTCAAGAGGCTCCCCAAAAATGTTCAGCAAACGGCCCAAACATTTCGGCGATACCGGAACCTGTATTGGAGCGCCTGTGTCGTAAACCGACAATCCACGTTTGAGGCCAGTCGCTCGGTGTAGAGCGATTGCACGCAGATGTCTTTCGTCCACATGCTGATGAACTTCCAACACATAGCGGTCGCCGTCAATTCGCGTCTCCAGGGCTTGATGAAGAGGGGGGAGGATATCGCAGGACACCGTTACCACGGGTCCACGAACTTCTTTAATAGTGCCAATTGCTGTTGGGTACACGCTATCCCTTTCGCACTACCCCGCTTCAGTGGTCAGATTGAACTCGAACAATTTCGACTGAGCATCGAGCATAACGGGTCACTGCCTCAGATACGCTTCCCATCAAAAACCGATTCATGCCCTTTCGCCCATGGGAGCCAACGACGATTAGGTCGGCAGGCCACTGTTGGGCGTATTCAAGGATAACCTCTCGCGCGTCGCCTTCCTCCACGAAATAAGAGGTCTTAAACCCAGCAGAACGGAATTTCTCCGTGGTTTTAATAAGCAGGTCTGTGGCCTGATCGCGGAGTTTCAGACGCGCGCTTGGAAAATCAGGAACCTCCTTGCTCCCCATTTTTTCCGCCAGAGCTGTGGGAAATGGCTCAAGGACGTGCAGCAGTCTTACTTCTGTGTTACTCGTCTTCGCTTGGGCAATGACGGCGTTCGCTGCTGCCTCAGAGAATTTGGAGTCATCAATGGCAACGAGGACGTTCATAATTTCTCCGGCACGGTCTTCGTCGGATTTGAAGGTGCCGCCGCTCCGGAATACGGAGAGGAAAGCGGCGCGAGATGCTCAGCAATCTTCATTCGTGCTTCTTTTGAACCGATGATTAGGATGCGGTCATTCTCTTGCAAGATTGTAGCTGGGGTCAGGAGAACGATTTCTCCCGCACGCAAGATCGCGACAATTTCAAGGGCACCGTTCCCTGCTGCCTGATAGCAGGATTGAATTGTCCCTCCGACCAGGGTGCTTTGTGGACGGAGCACGCCTATGTTTAAGTGTTTTCGTCCGGGCAGCCGGACGGGGATTCCCGAATCGAGCAGAGTAACCAAATCGATATGGCCCACCTTGGCCGCTCGCGGAATTTTACTCTTACCGAGTAGCTTGAGAGCCAACTTGACATTCTCCAGATAACGCGCCGGAGATTGATTCCGTCCGAGCACTTGAGCCTCATACAAGCTGAAGTATTTCAGGTGCGCTGACAGTTGGGTTTGGACCAGATAACTGAGCAGGACCGCGAAGGCGGCTGCGGGGAGTAATTGATATCCCCCCGTCATTTCTGTGACCATTACCAGTGCCGCAATGGGAACTCGTGCGGCCGCCCCAAAAACTGCAACCATGCCCACGATGACGAAAGTTGCGGACGGCAGATGAAGGGAGGAGGACATGAAACCTCCAAGCATTGCTCCTACAAAAAGAGTGGGGGCAAAGACTCCACCGGAACCTCCCGATGAAACAGTCAGCGCTAAGGCGATGATCTTTAGGAATATAAGCACAAACAGAAGCTTGAGCGCGATCTGACCGTCAATCGCTTCCTGAATCCACCCGTACCCTCCTCCTAAGATCTGTGGAAACTTTAGCGCGAGGAGGCCGACACCGAGCCCACCGATTGCAGGATTCATGGCAGCCGGGAACGGGAGGGCGCGGAATACGTCGCGGAGCCTATAGAACACTACGGGGAGCACCGTAGCGACAAGACCGCAAATACACCCCAGCACACCGAACCAAACGTAACGTAATGGTTGGAGAGGGATCACGCTCGTGGGGAAATGGAACAGGGGTTGCCAGCCCACAAATAAGCCGTTGACGCCGTACGCGACTACTGAGGCAAGCATCGTATAAAGCAAGGCCCCAGTTTCGAATTCCATGTTTCCGTACAGGACTTCGACGGCAAAGAATGCCGCGCCGATTGGAGACCGGAAGATAGCGGAAAGTCCGGCCGCCATACCCATCAGGACAAGCAGGCTTCGCTCTTCATCACGTCGATGGCCAAGGGTGGTAGCATAGATTGAGCCGATTCCAGCACCGATCAACGCCGTTGGCCCTTCACGTCCAGCGGAACCGCCCGACCCAATGGTGATTGCTGAGGCTACTAACTTAACTGGGGCGACTCGAGCCCGGATGAATCCACCAGTGCGATGGAAAGCCTTCACGACGGTGTCCGTGCCGTGGCCTTCTGCTTCGGGCGCAAAGGTGTAAACCAAGAAGCCGGAAATCAGTCCGCCCATTGTTGTTACTATTGGAATCAACCAAAGACCGTGGGGGCCAATGACTTGCTGGAGGACACCTCCCTCCTCAGGCAAGCCCGGAGGCTGGTATCCTGCAATTCTGTTTAGGAAGAAGTGTTCACTGATTCGCAGAGCATACGTAAAGCATTGAGCCGCAAGCGCCCCGACGACTCCCAGAGCGGCAGCCTCGGCAAGCAATCTTGGTTCGCTCTCTTTTACCAAGAAACCCTCTGGATACGTAGCAATTCCGTCGCACGAAATCCTCAGCCTTTAGGAATGCGTACTATCTCCACCGAACAAGGCGCATGGTGCGCAACGCTTTCCGCAACGCTTCCCATAAGAAAGCGGTCGAGCCCTTTCCGGCCATGTGACCCGATGACGATCAATTCGGCACGCCACTCTGAAGCCGCGTCGATGATCCTAGATTTTGGGTCACCCTGTTCCACTGTTGTGGTCACGTGCAGGCCCCTAGAACGTAACTGATCCGCAAGCTTCGCCACTAAAGCCTCGGCCTGCTTTGTTTCCCCTTCCCAGACAGCGTCGAGGGCCCGGTCATACCCGCCCATCTCACGGGCTACCAGCAGCGATGGCGGTTCCACGACATGCAATACCCGAATCTCGGTATCTTGCGGTCTCGCTTGCTCGATTACGGCTTGTACCGCTGCTTCCGAGAATTTGGAACCGTCAACCGCAAGTAGAACTTTCACGTTTCTTGTCCTCGGACGTCATCTTAAGCGTCTCATCACGCAGTCTCTGTGATATAGATCACGGGCTCGTGCGTTTCGAAAGCTGATTGAGTAGCCGCTTGTATCTACAAATATGCCACAGCTGTTGCGACCGAGGGCCTATCCTCCTTCGCTCACTTCGCGTTCGGCGTCGCCGAACACCAGATCGTACAACTCCTCTCGGCTAAAAGGCACAGGAAGCGTCGGGAAATGATAGCCCTGCGCCGCCAGTTGCTCTAGCTTCTCGGGAGGAACCGACTCTGTAACGAGGATGATCTTCGTGCCGGGACAGATTCCCAGCAACTTGACAGCGGCTTCAACGCCGCCCATTTCTGGTATGACGACGCCGAGGAGAGCGACATCGGGTCGGAATGTGACCGCCCGGCGAATCGCGTCTGTGCCTCTATGTTCGAGAGCCGTTTCACAATCCCACTGGCTAAGGAGTGTTACGTAGTATTGAGCCAGCAAGCGGTCGTCTTCTGCGACCAAGATTTTGGGCATTTCTTTCCTCCTGAACTGTTCAATACTCTTCGGGGAGCAAAATACATGTTGATGAGCGGTCGGCTTCGGTGATGACCCAGAGCCTGTCTCCCGCGCTTGTGCGGTAGGCGCTCAGGAGCCGGAAGCCGTGCTTCAAACTGAACTCGTTTTCCTTGATGTCTTCGGGCGGTACGTCTCCCCAATCACCACTGACATGTCGAGCAAGAAAATCCCCCGGCTGCTGGCCTGCTTTTTCAAGCGCAGCCAACGCGCCGGGGGTGGCAACAACTTGACCGAGTGTGAAGAGAGGCTTCACGCCGTAACGGACGCCAGGTGGGTTTCGTAGCGATCCCGAACAGTGGCATTTTCGGGCTTCGCCATCGCGGTATCTCGTTCCGCCCAAGTCATGGCGGCAAAACGAGGGCACTCCTTCCCACCGATTTTGTTGAAGATAACCTTGGTGAATTTGCCTTGCGCTGTACGCTGTGCGGCCTTGGCGCGAACTCCCTTCGGGGCCTTGGCTGTGGCTTTCGGTCGCTTGACCGCCGCCTTTGCCTTCGTCGCTTTCTTCTTCGTGTTCTTCAGCGGCGTTCCCTCCTTTGGAACGCCGCTCACCATACGCGTGTCGGGAGAGAAAGCTAGTGCTAATTTAGTGGGTACTTCAGTTTGCTGCGGTGAGGGTCGCTCGCGCACTTCGCGAAGGGCCAAGATCCGACCTACATAAAGGTGGTTCCATTTCCCAGCAGGTGTCGTTCTACTGGGTACCTACAATCAGAACGTCAACACTCTCAGCAAATTGGGCCATTCGCTGACGTGAGCGCGGCGACCTTGCCTGTGCCACGGCGTTGTAACGCTTGAGCATCTCAAGATCGCTGTGCCCTATGCGCTCTTGAACCTCATAAATATTCACACCTGGTTGTTCAAGCAGCATGGTTGCCCAAGTCCGCCGCATTTTGTGTAGGGTCCAATGCGAACAGACCGGGCTGGTCTTGCAGCACAGTTCTGTCCCCGGAATGATGTTCCCGAACTCGTCTTTCTTTCCGGTCTTGCAGTGCCCACAGTTGAGGCCCGCCTTTAATGCGATGTTCTTCAACTTATATAGAAAATGTCCATCCGGCCTGCCATCACGATTGACAAAAACCAAGCGACGGTCGCCAACGATAGCGAACCAAGTTTGAAGGGCTTCCGCCAGTCGTGGCGTCAGCGGGATCATGCGTGTCTTGTCCTTCTTTGTTCTGAAACCCAGTTCTGGCTTGGGACGGACTTCGTACGTTGAAGCGCACTCGCTATCCTTCGCCTCAAACATGAAGTCTTCCTGACAAGCGAACATCACTTCCCTTTCGCGACATCCTGTATCCAGGAAAAACAAATAGCGCAGTCGAGCTTCCGCATCACACGCAGCAAAGAAACTTTTCAAATCCAACGTGGTGTAGCGGTCAACCGTTTTTTCGGAGTAGTCGGGAATCTGGCCGTTGTCTTTCCTTTGGGAGAAGACGGAATCTACAGTGTGCTTTGCCGCCTTGAGGAATACGCCCAGACCGACCATGCGGTTGTATACGGTACGAGGCTTCTTTTTCCTGATTTGGAACCACTTCATGTACGCGAAGCAGTCAGCACGGGAGACCTCGTGAAGATAGGTTTTCCCGCAAATCTTCTCGAAAAGCTCCAACTCCCAACGCCAGCGTTTCAGCCCTCGTTCATCCGTTTGTGTTGAACGCTCTGCAAGGAAGTCCTCAACAGCAGAGGCAAGGGCTACGCGAGAGACGCCCTTCGGTGCCTCCACGGGAACAGGCTCCCCGGCGAGGACGGCTTCTTGCCGCATGTGGGCTTTTACCGCATCCGTTGAATCAAGACCGACCCGCTTCCAAACCTGCTTGGGACCGTCATACCAGCGCAGCCAGTAGACTCCTGCGGGACACGGAAATTCGCGCCCCTTCCTATCCCGTCCGATACCGGGTTTCAATCGCGCTTTTCCGGCATAGGCTGCGGCTGACGTCCGCCGCTTACCCCCGCTTTTGAAACGAATAAAAATGCTGACTGTACTGTTCGCCATTGCTGCTCTCCTCAGTCGCTTAATACTGTCGGGAGAGCAAAGTTGGGCAATTTACAGTAGCCCGAGACAGTTACCCGCGTGGGCAACCGCTCTAAGGTATTGTTTTACGAGGAGATAAAAAGTTTGGCTGGGAGGCCTGGACTCGTCTAGAAGAAACCTAAAAACTACAGTCAAACTGTCAAAATTGCTTTTTTCCAACCACTTATCGAGGTTTGCCTTACAATGTTCTACAACCTTCCGCAACCCTCAACGGCGGGATTCTACCCTAAATGTGTGACAAATGTGTGACAGACTTTTGGAGGACGGTGGGGGTTCAAATGCGATCTGTGGAAAACTGAAAATCCAACAACATTGGGAAATCCGAAACATCAAAAATCGGCCCATGTCTTAGGATGAAACTTAGGATGAAATGCGGGAGGGTTACACTCCCGCCGCACACGCCTTCCCGTTGTGTCGTGCCCATGCGCAGAGACCGACGCTCGGACTTGACGGGAGGCCGACCAAGTTGTCTCATCTGCATCGGGCGCTCCGGCGTTCGGACACAAGAATAGAATCCTACAAGCCTCGCGAGATATACACCGGACGCGCCGTACTGCTGGGCGAGAATCAGCATCGGCTCCGACCAGGCCCTCTCACACAACTCGGCCCGATTGTACTGGACAAGAAGTCTTGGAACTTCCGAGATGACTGATCGTCCACACCGTCAATGGTGAATCGGTTGCCGAACTCACTGCGTCTTCGATTTCAGGCCTTTGGGGTAGGTAGCTTGAAGCACCTGCCTCGTGTGCAGAAGGTCGCCTAAAATCGATTCGACTTCGACGGGCGCTCCTCTCTTGGCCTCAGACATGCGCAACAACTTTGGCGGCCTGGATCATCGCCAGATGGTCTGCAATTCCAAATTCATCGGGAGTCAAAGTCGACATCGCAGCGACAAGAACGTGCTTGGCGTCGTCACCGGCCTTTAGGAACGCTTGCGATAGGTCGTGTGTTGTTTTGACGCAAAAGCCTTGGGTCGATACCGCAAATAAGTCGCCCTTTTTTATATTGGTGCCCGCCGTATCATCCCACGCCACACGAATGTCAAAAGGTCGATCGTAAGACCTATGGCCGAGGGGGATGACTTGTGCCCCTTCCAGCAGTCGCTTACCAATTCCAGTTTCTTCCGTTGCTTCACGCAACGCGGCAGTTGCGGCCTTTTCACCGACTGTTACCCCGTCAATCCCCTGAACAGGGTCTATAAAACCGCCGGGCAATGCCTTGAGGCCAGCGCCGGGGTTGTGCTTGCGGGTGATGAGAACGACATGACCGAAATCATCCAAAAGAACGGCATCTGCCGCATGCCTTAGATGTACGGGGACCTCTCGACCGTCAGGCATCTTCACACTGCCAAGAGAGTGAACGGCCTGATTAGGGTTGTCTCCGAACTTTCCGTCTATGGCTCTTCTGATGATTTCTTTCTGGATAGACGGATCGATAAGCATGTTGTGTTTTATGAAAGTGCTTGATGTCATGGCCTTCGTCTTCGTGGTTGCTGTCTTCTGAACTTCGTCCATCCTAATCCACTCGTGAATGGGTGAGTTGAAAACCTGGTGAAGGGCTTGCAGCTTGCGGCCATGGCAGGGCCCGCATATACACTGAAGGTTTTCGCGGCGATCCGGATTGCCTGCTCTTGATCGCTGGATCAACCTCGCTGGCACAATGTGGCCCACATGGCGGCTTATTTCAGCCTGCTGGAAATCCACTCCACAAGACTCCACATCGCACTTCCCATCCAATGCTGACGTCCGCCCTTTCCTCCATCCCTTCCGTGATGGGCGCTGTCCCGGCCACTTCCGCTCCACGCGACTCCAGCGTACTGGCCTTTCTTGGGTACTGAATCGGGACCCGCAGTAAACGCATCGTCGGTGGCGATACGAGTTGTGGCCGCGGTAGACAGTTTTGAGCACTTCTGTTCGTCTGTCTGCGCAATATGGACAACGCATCGAGCACGCCTCCTTCCTTCGGGTTGCCATGTCCACATTCCCACCGAGACCCCACAGTTCGCGACGGAGATGGTAGTCTGCGGGGCGTTCTGGATGGACGACGGTCACGAGTCCTTTCCTAACGGCAAAGACGCTATAGTTGGTGCACGTGAAAGGCGTTTAGGCGAAAATTCCGCACATGGCTGATGCAGCGTCAATTCAGGCGGCACAGGAAGCGATTGCTCCACTTCGATTGCTCGCTGATCAGGCATTTTCGAGAGCGGCAGGGGCTCCTCTAATTCCGGGAAATGACGTTCAACTGCTTAAGAACGCCGCAGAAAACTATCCCGCATGGATAGAGGCGATTCGCTCCGCTAAGAAAACAATCGACTTTGAGACCTACATCCTTCACGCGGATAGAATTGGGTATGAGTTCGCCGAGCTCCTGGAAGCAAAAGCTATGGAAGGCGTGAAGGTTCGGTTGATCTACGACTGGTTTGGTGCACGCGGCGCTGCGTCTTTCCTATTCTGGCGCAGGCTGCGGAAGGCGGGAGTGGAGGTAAGGTGTTTCAATCCTCCTCGCCTGGACGATCCAATCGAATTTCTGAGGCGCGACCACCGCAAGACGATCGCGGTAGACGCACGCGTCGGTTTCGTATCAGGTCTGTGCGTTGGGCAAAGCTGGGTAGGAGATCCGGCGCGGGGTATCGCGCCGTGGCGCGATACCGGCGTAAGAATTGAAGGGCCTGCTGTCCTCGATCTGGATCGTGCATTTGCCCGGATGTGGAACTCGCTGGCGGTGCCGAATTTGGTGCAGGCTGAGGTCTTCGAAGATGCCCTTGCTCCTCCCGCCGGCGACGTGGCGCTTCGCATTGTGGCCAGTGAGCCAAGCATGGCCGACTTGTATCGTCTCGATATGCTCATCGCAGCTCTGGCGCGAAAGTCGATCTGGCTTACGGATGCGTATTATTTGGGCGCGCCTTCCTATGTGCAATCCTTGCGCGCCGCCGCTGTCGACGGCGTGGATGTACGCCTGCTCGTACCCAGGACCAGTGACATCCCGATTGTTCGCGCATTATCACGCGTGGGCTACCGGACTCTCTTGCAGTCAGGTGTGCGTATCTTTGAGTGGAACGGGTCCATGCTCCATGCCAAGACCGCTGTCGCGGATGGCCGCTGGTCGCGCGTGGGCTCGACAAATCTAAACCTAGCCAGTTGGATGACCAATTATGAGCTGGATGTGCTTGTGGAAGACGAAGCTTTTGCCCAAGCAATGAAGGAGATGTACCTCGACGACCTCGATGGTTCAACCGAGATCGTTTTAGCCGAAGGCACAAAGGTGCGGCCGAGAGAGCCGCGGAAGCGTCGGGATCGTCCACGTGGTTCCGCGCGCGGAAGCGTAGGACGAGCCGCTACGGGACTCTTAGCCTTCGGAAGCACTCTCGGTGCAGCGATTGCAAGCCCTCGGCTTCTGGGGCCTACGGAAGCGCCGATCCTGGTTACAATGGCCCTGGTGCTGTTGTGTATAGCCGGCCAGGCTATTTTACTACCCCCACTCCATCAGTATCCTTGTAGCGCTTTGTTGCGGATGGGCATCGGTAACATTGCTCATCAAGGCTGTCCGTCTGCGTTTTTCGCGCAAGAAATAGCTGGCTAAATTACTCGGAATGCTAAGTAACGTAAGAACGAGTAAAGCGATACCAACGCAGAGCGCGCAAAGCGCATCTAAACACAAATGGGCAGACAGGTAGCTGTCGTGCTTTACGTGGCGGCGATGGCGTCCGTCATAGTGGGTGTAGATTTCGTGTTCTTCAGAAACCGATTCTGGGAACGGCTGACAGTGAATATTGGCATTGTCTTGGTGTTCGCAGCTTTCTACTTGAGATTCCTTAGGCGTCCATGAACAAGCCGCGATAGCGTTTAACGGAATTAGGATTTTGATCGTTGAATACTACTGAACTTGCTCGCAACAAATTTAACGCTCTGTTTGCCCATGAGGCCACGGATGTAGCGGATTGATTGAGGAATCCTGGGGATACCCGCTAAATACAATAGGTGCT
>CAWCZV010000007.1:0-22224 GCA_963800095.1 uncultured Acidobacteriota bacterium | reverse complement strand
TGCCTGTCACGCAGGAGGTCGCGAGTTCGAGTCTCGTCGGCCCCGCCATTTTTTACTCAGTGACTTCCAGCCGCACGACCATCCGACTGATTTATTCCAACAACATTTTGGTAATTTCACTGGAAAATTAGCAGGCGCGGGCGTTCCTCAGATTTTCGATGGGACTAGGATTTGGTTCTGCAACTACGCCGTCACGCAGATCGAAGGAGCGGCCTGAATTGGCGGGGATTCGATCGCCGGGCAGAACGATGCCTACCAGATTCAGCGGGTCCGCGGCTGCAATGCGAAAGACTTCCTGAGTCGGCTCCTGCGATCGCGAGGCTCGCAACGAGTCCGCTGCTACCGGGAGCGCGAATTGCTCGCCGAGAAAACCGCTGACGAATCTTCCGCCGCGTATTTCACCGCGATCTTCGAGGCGACGCAGCGCGATCAGCACCTCGCGCCAGGGAAGCTGTATCGATTCGCGCGTCAGCAGCTCACGGAAGACAATTCCGTAGCGCCTCAGCAGCATCCAGCACGTGGACTCGATGGCCGGAGCTCGATCGTCCGCCTGATCCGTGAAGAGCAGGGACCAGCGGCCCCCGCTGTCACGGGGACGCACGGTGCGTCCCCTGCCTTGGCCCGACCGGCGCTTGGGGTCGATCAGCGCGCGCAGATTGTCGAAGCCATCCGCGGTGATCATGCCCGCGGCGACGAGTTCCCAGAGATCGGCTTCGACCTCGGATTTCAGCTTGCGCGTTCCCCGCACGATGTCCGCAAAAAACAATGCGCCCCGGCTTCCGAGCAGTTCGAGAACTTCTTTTGCGCCGCGGCTCAATCCACTTCGCTCATCCGTGCCAGGGCCGTGGTGGCGGCAGGCCATCCAGTCGGCATCTTCGCGCACAAAAAAAGTGATGGGAGCGATGCTGCTGGGAACGATGCGGCGGCCTCGCTCTCCGCGTTCGTGCAGCATCGCGGGATGCGGCGATAGGCGGCCCCACCCCACGGCTCCCCTCAAACAGAGATTGTCCAAGGTCGCGGGATCATAGTCGGCAACGCGCCGCTTGAGAATCTCGCTTTCCCAGGAATTTGCAGGCGCTTCGTAGCCTTGCAATTGGCGCAGGACTTCCAGCATTCCGCGTTCTCCCAGGGTCAGCGTTCCGGGTGCAACGTGCTGCCAGCGCGCCAGCCAGCGCATGAACTGCGCTGCCGTCACCGGCTCGATCTCTTTGCGGAGTTTTCCGACGGTGAGGCGGTGAATTCGGGAAAGCAATCTTCGCTCGCACCACTCGATGCGGTCAGAGCGGTTATCCGTAAAGTGGCCGCGCAAGATGGCGCCTGCCGCCTCGATCCGCAAAAGCGAATTGGAGATTTCAGATTCCGGCAAGTTGAAAAGACGCGCGAGAATCCGCGCGTGAATTGGGCCTGAATGCTGCAGCCAGCCGGTTAGAAGCGCGGACAAGGCTTCCTCTCTCGTTGGCGCGGGCTGGTCAATTTTGGCGATGGACGAATCAAAATTGATCCCAGGAAATATCGATGACACAAATCTTGTTCGTTCCGCTGTCACCCAGTAATTGCGGCCGGATATGCTGGCTCTTCCGGCTCGGCTCTGCGAGGCAAGCGCTTCAAAATATTCACGCCATTGAGGCATGGATTCGGCCACTGCGCGTCCGAGCGGATGAACTTCCGGTGACAGGCTCGTACCGTTGATTTCTGGGTTGTCCTGTCGCAGCGCTTCCAGTTCAGGCAGAGCAATCAGCGTCTCCAGTGCGTCATGAAGTTCCTCGGCATTGCGCACGTCGGGCCAGGCATCCTTGCGGACTTCCTCGATCGCCGCGGGGTCCAGGCGGCCGATATCCGAGGCGACGGTTTCGGGGAGTACGCGCCGCATTTCGACGGCGCGCGCGCGGCGCTCCTCCAGCGGCGCATCGTCCAGATAGGCAAATGGATTCGCGTTGAGAATTTCGTGAGAGAACTGCGAGGGCACGGGCGTATCGACAGCCACACATCGAATGCGTCCATCGAAAATCTGTGGCAGGAGATCCGTCAGGCCTTCCAGGTCCATTGCTTCCGTAAGCGAGTCCTTCATCACCTCGCGAATCAGCGGATGGTCCGGAATCTGCGTTTCACCTGAGATGTTTTCCTGGCACGCCGCGGCGTCCGGAAATACTGCGGCCAGAAGATCGTCCGCGCGCATGCGTTGAATTTGCGGAGGCACCTTTCGTCCGCCTTGAAAGCGCAGCAGCGCAAGGGCGCGTGACGCGTCCCAACGCCAGCGCGTCGTGAAGAGCGGTGAAGTCAGGACCGCTTGCTCGAGCACCTTTCCAACACTAGCCGGATGCAGAAAGTGAAAAACATCGGCGAGCGGAAAACTATGCTGATCGGACAGGGCAATATTGATGCCCTCGTCCGTCGCCGCGGCCTGCAACTCGAGATTGAAGGAGCGGCAAAAGCGTTTCCGAAGCGCGAGCCCCCATGCTTTGTTGATCCTGCCGCCGAACGGAGCGTGAATCACCAGCTGCATTCCGCCGCTTTCGTCAAAGAAACGTTCCGCGATGACCGTCGCTTGTGTGGGGACCGCGCCGAGCACGGACCGGCCGGCAACGATATACTCGACCGCCTGTTCCGCACCGGATCGATCGAGTCCACATTCCTCTTCGAGCCAGCGAAACGCCGGAACGGCTGCGTCGAAATCACGAAGCGGCGGGCGATAGACGATGGCTTCCGACATGTCGGCGATCTTCTGCCGCAGCTCGGCCACTTGCTGCGAAAGCTCGCGCGTGCGCGCCGGGGCTTCTCCGCGCCAGAAGGGGACATTCGGAGCAGCGCCATGAGCATCTTCGACCAGGACACGGCCCGCCTCCACGCGACGGATACGCCAGGAACTGTTTCCAAGCAGCATGATGTCGCCGCGCAAACTCTCGACGGCAAAATCCTCGTCGACCGTGCCAACGTGGGCCCCATCCGGCTCCGCCACCACGGAGTAAAGCGCATTGTCCGGAATCGCGCCGCCGCTCGTGATCGCCGCGAGACGACTTCCCCGCCGCGCTCGTACACGGCCATTGACGCGGTCGCGATGCAAATACGCTCCGTAACGGCCGCGGCGCGCGTTGATGCCCCCTGAAAGCATCGTGATGACTTCATCGAACTCGCTCCGCTCGAGATTGCGATAAGGGTAGGCGCGCCGTACTAAAGCAAAAAGATCATCTTCGCTCCAGTCCTCCGACGCGCATGTTGCAACAACCTGTTGCGCCAAAATGTCGAGGGAATTCTCGGGAATGCTGATGCGATCGAGTTCGCCGCGCCGCATGGCCCGCACCAGCGCCGCGCATTCGATCAATTCGCCGCGCGTCGTCGCGAAGATGCGTCCCTTCGGAATGGCTCCGTGCCAATGGCCCGACCGTCCGATACGCTGCCAGGCGACGGCAATGGACCTCGGCGATCCAATCTGGCAAACCAGATCCACCGTGCCAATATCGATTCCTAGTTCCAGAGAGGCGGTTGCTACCAGCGCTTTCACTTCTCCGGCCTTTAATTTTCGCTCTGCCTCAAGCCAAAACTTGCGCGACAGGCTTCCGTGATGCGTCGCCACAGCCTCTTTTCCCAATCGCTCCGCCAGGTGATGCGCAACCCTCTCGGCCAAGCGGCGCGTATTGACAAAAAGCAGCGAAGACCGATGTTGTTCGACAAGTTGAGCAAGACGGTCATAAATTTCGTCCCACATTTCATGCGTCGCCACAGCGGAGAGTTCGCTGCGCGGCACTTCCACCGCGATGTCGATGGTGCGTTGATGGCCGATTTGCACGACCACAGGATCGGGCCGGCCGCTTCCCGCAAGGAAATGCGCGACCAACTCGATCGGCTTTTGCGTGGCGGACAAACCGATGCGGACCGGCGGCCGATCGGTGAGCGCTTCCAATCGTTCGAGCGAAAGCGCCAGATGCGTTCCCCGCTTGTCGTCCGCGATGGCATGGATTTCATCCACGATTACCGTTTCGACCGTCCTGAGAATCTCGCGGCTTTTCTGCGCGGTGAGCAGAATGTACAGCGACTCCGGCGTGGTCACCAGGATGTGCGGCGGGCGCTTCAGCATCGAGCGCCGCTCCTTCATCAAAGTGTCCCCCGTACGCACGGCCGTGCGAATCTCCGGCATTAGCAGGCCGCGGGCGCCGGCAATCTGGAGGATCTCTCCGAGGGGCTGCTCCAGGTTCTTCTGAATATCGTTTCCAAGCGCTTTCAGAGGAGAAACGTACAAGACTTGCGTCGTGTCGCTGAGCTCGCCGGCGACGGCCTTTCGCACCAGCCGGTCAATGCAGGTGAGAAATGCCGCCAGCGTTTTCCCTGATCCTGTCGGCGCCGAGATCAGCGTCGTTTTTTTGGCGAGGATGTAAGGCCAGCCTTGTTCCTGCGGTTCCGTCGCGGCCCCAAACCGCCCCGAGAACCATTCCTGGACGACGGGATGGGCCCAATTGAGAGTCGCCGTATTCATGGACACACCAAAACCCTAAACAAACCCGCGCGAAATGGAGGACTGGACGCCAAAAATAATAGTATACACCTCGGTGTCACAGTTCCGTTCGGCGCGGAAATGGCGTAAAGAATCTTGGTCAAGATCAGTCGTGCGCGAAGACAAAAGTGTGTAAGACTCTTATCGTGCAGGGAACGACGGATCATCCTGGGGGACGAAGTCCATCCATGCGGCGGTTACTCAAAAATTTAACGTTGTTGACAGTCGTCGCAGCTCTGTGCGCCACGGGCCAAATGACATTCGCCAAAGACAAGCCCGCCTCCTGGAAGATCATCGATGACGCATTATTCCGTGTGAACGACGCGCCCGTGAAGGAATGGGGCGTTTATCAGACCGGTAAGAAGCGCGATCCGTTGCTCCTGCAAATGAACAATCGCTTCCTACTGATTAAAATTCACGACCGGCAACTTTTTGAAGTTGACCCAACGAAGGTTCAGCGCAAAGCGGACGAACTCCTATGGCACCCTTCCGATCATCCCTCGCAACCGCTGGCCACGTCCGATTGGGATGCGAACGATACGGAAGCGGTCTTTCGGATTCGCGCCAAGATTAGCGCCGAAGATCGCCTTCTCGATGTAGAGCTTCCTCACCCTCTGGACTTGAGCGGCATGTCGCCGCACTCAGCAACAACGCGGCATAGATAAGCCACGACGCTTGCACCCGGCCGCACTCCCCTATCGATCCGAGTAGTACCCGTCTCTGGTCTGGACGGTCAGATCTTTCTGCTTCGTCGTGAGATGAATTTTGTGATAGCCGGGCGCAACATTCGGCCCCGGCGTGTAGCCGATGCTGTACTGATTGCGCAGTTCCTCCGCGATGGAGGTATAAATCTGGTCGATGGGCTGTTTCTTGGAAACCTCAAACAAGCGGCCGCCCGTCTCCTTGGAGATGCGTTCGAGAATCTTTTTGCCGTCGGGGCGTTCTTCCTGAGGGTATCTGTGCCCGCCGCCACCGTGCCGGCCCATTCCCGGGCCTCCAAAGCCCCCAAACGGGCTCTGATATTGTTGTTCATCGGCGAACAGGATCGAATAGACGACGGTGTCGGCGCGCTGCGCGGCCGTGATGGCGTCCACCAGGGTTTCCTTGCTGCCGCGGTCCACTCCATCGGAGAGCACGATCAGCGCTTTGCGGCCCTGCTGCTTCTTGATGACCTCATCGGAGGCTAAATAGACGGCATCGTAAAGCAAGGTGCCACCGCCGCCGAACCGCTGGCGCGAACCTCCGTCGTCCCCACCGTTCCCGCCTCTGACCAACTGCGGCGCGCCCAGCAATTCGAGCGCGCTCTCCAGTTTCTGGCGGGAGGAGGTCAAGTCCTGCAAAAGCTCCACTTCCCGATCGAAATGAATCACGAAGGCCTTGTCCTTATCCTCGCGCAGCATGTTGTCCAAAAAACTGTGGCTGGCGCTGCGCTCCTGGTCGAGGACGCGACTCTGGCTCAAGCTCGTGTCCACCAGCAAGCCGAGCGTCAACGGCAGGTCGGTCTCCCTGGTGAAATAGGCGATCGTTTGGAGGTGCCCGTCTTCCTCCAGCTCGAAGTCGTCCTTGCCCAGGTTGGAGACGATCTGGCCATGCTTGTCGCGCACGGTCGCCAGCACGTTGACGACCTTCACTTCGACGCTGATTGGCGGCTGTTGTTGGGAGCGCAATGTATCGGCGGGCATTAGCAACGAACTTATCACGAGCGCAAGCCAACATACCTTGCCGAGCCGCGCATCGAGAAATTGCGAGGATTCCATCGATTCTTTCCGCACTTGATTCCCTATAGGTGAACCATCAACGTCCCAAGGACACCCAATAGAGATTCTCGTATTCCCTCTGCGGTTGCCTGCGTGCGTTAGCTTCTTCGAGATTGCGCGGCGATCTTTCTGACAAGAGGATGCGTGGCCCTCAAAGGTTTATCGTTGAATCGACGACCTCGTCAGTTGCGCTCAACTTGCAGAGGAGTCGTCTGAACTCGATGGCGTGTGCTGGAAGACAATCGAATAGAGGAACAGCAAAACTCCCGCTGCCAGAAAGGTGCCGCCGATCACGAAGAAAGCAAGAAAGGCAAGGGGATGAATCCAAAACAAGCTGATCGCTTCGATGCATAATCCTATGATCAGCAAGGCGCCGGAGAGCCGGAATGACATAGAAAACTTACGTCCACCGGTGTTCATTCCTGGGGCCTCCACATTTTGACCTTGTCGATCGATGTTGCATTGTGAATCGTGTCATGACACCCACTGGAGACGCAGGACAGCTGGTTCGCTTTGATTTGATCCAGCAGTGCCATATGCGTGTCATTTTCAAAAGAGCGCGCACCCGCATGGCAATGCAGACATTCGCGATTATTGTAAGGGTCGTACAAGTGGATGGGCTGCATCGGCGTCCCGAAATACTGCACATAGATGTGACGCAATCCGTGCAGCTTTACGCGAATCGTTCCGTACATCGCATAGTCCGTGTGACACGTGTAGCAAGCCTCGTCGGCCGGGATGCGGTGGTTCTCGAAATGAGCCGCGGGGATGTACATGGGGTCGCCCGCGTAAAGGCTCCGGCCGTAGGGTTCCATGATGTGACAGGACAAACAGAACGCCGTTTGCTTCGACCGCTCCAGATGCTCGTTCAGGCCCCAAAAGCCGCAAAGAATCGGCAAGGCACAAAATGCGAGGAAGGCAAGAATCTTGCCTGCCGGGGTGGCCGTCAGGGATGCGCGCGTCATGATAACAACAAGCAATACGATCGTTGTCCCCAGAAGAACAAACAGAATGGCAAGCGGTCCCGGCATCATTACCTCTCTCGACTCCTACCCCGCGTCAGAAACAAGCAACGACTAGATTCTCCGGCGATTTTCTGACTTCGCGTTTTTTCGCTCTTCAGTTGCGAGCGCTGCGACTCAACTGCGCCTTAAACTTGCTTGCCGAAGAAAACTACACATGGGAATTACAACTCACCCCGCGCGAGGATCCGTTACTTTTTCTTGCCCAACGTGCGCACGTAGCCCACGAGGCCCTTGATTTCCGAATCCTTCAACTTGTCACCATACTTCGGCATCTTGTTTTTACCCTTGGTAAGAATATCCGTGAGTTCGGCGTCCGTCTCTTTTTGCACGTCGGGAGACTGGAAATCGCGAACGCCCAGTGTCTTCGCGGCAGGTGTGTTTGCCCCGCCGTCAGCACCATGACAGCCTGCGCACTTGGCCTTGTACGTAGCTTCCGCGGTTCCCTGTGCGCAAACCGCAGGCACGAACGCGAGCGCCAGAATCAGCGCGAAAAACCACTTTGCACCTGTATTTGTGATCTTTTCCATCATTCGCTTTCTCCTCTCCATGAATTCGCCAACAACGCGGGCATACAAGGCGCTAGTCATAGTGATATCCCCAGTGCGCCCCAGCCACCCCAAGAAATCATACTGCATTCCGAGAATATGCTGGTGTTCAGAACGCATACCGGAACGAGAACGTCGCATTGCTGCCATCGAAGTTCTGCGACGGGATGGCCGCCAAGCCGAACGGGCTGGTGTTCCCTTCCTGGTTGAACCCGTAGTAGTTCCAGCCCATTTTATAGCTCAAGCCCTTGTAGATATCGAAGTTGATGGACCCAAATGGCAGTTGGTAGTTGTAATCCAGGGTGCCCGAAGGCATGAGCGGATTCAGAGTGGTCGAACTGCCGCGAACGAAGCTGCCGCCGTATCCGACAGCCGCGGTAACGCGCTTATACGGCTTCCAGGTCACCTCGGCATGGGCAAAGTGGTCGGTGCTGGCATACGTCGAAAGCGTTTCGAGCCCAGCCGCCCCGACCGAAGCACCCGTAATGTTGCACGCCGTCGTAGCCACGCCAGGCGGCGTCGTGCTTACCGGCAAAGTAGAGGGAGGCGGCGGCGCTGGATTCGTGTAGGTAATGGAATAGTTGAAGCAAATGTCAGCCTGGTTGTACACGTTCCAATAGTTGTAGCCGAAGCTGACCGCCAGGCGGTCATTGGGCATGAGCGTGGTGGTGAAACTGTAGGAGCGATCGTGTTCGAGGTTCGAGACTGTAATGACGTCATCCCGGTTTTCATGAATTTCAACCGCGGCATCAATCACCGCCCACATCTTCGGTTTGTAGGTTGCGTGGACCTTGTAGCTCTGCGTTTGGCGCGGATCGACTCGCGTGAAGGCAGCGTCATTGTACCCGATCGATACATCTCCGTTTAGAGTCAGTTGGTCGATCGGCCGGGCCGTTATTCCGAAAAGCGCGGCGTTTTCGTGGATTGTCGTGATCGCGCGGGCAGTGTCGTTGCCGGCTTCGGGGAGAAGATTTGTCGGCGAGCCTTCCGTAATGGAACCATCAGCGTTCAGAATGCAGCCGGCAGGAAGCTGCTTGACGGAGGAAATCGTAACTATGGCGCAGTCTCCTCGCGCCGCCTGGCAATAGTTGTCGGCAATCGCGTCCGTTGTGTTGCATAAGGGGTCGTTCAACCCGCCGCCCGGGAAATAGGTTTCTCCGGTGTCCCACGTGGCGCTGAACTGAGAGATGGTGCGATCCATGTATAAGTAACCAAGGCGGGCGCTCAGGCGCCGGGTGAAGTCGTATTGCAGCTGGAACGTGTTGGATTGCAGATTTTGTCCTAGGAATTGCGATGTAATTTCATTGGTCACGTCCGCGCCAGAGCTGGTGGTATGAAGCGGGCAGTTCACCTGGTTGTAGGGCGCCACGGGGCACAACGCTGCGAACAGCCCGGCCGTTGAGGGCGATACCTGGTTGAATACCGATAGTGGCTGCGCCAAGCCGAGCTGTCCGGATCCCGCGGCGCCAAACAGATTCGTTTCGAAGGTCGCCCACATGCCCGGAATCCGCCAATTGTCGTAGCGGTAGAAATCCTCGATCCGGAACTTGTCTGTCACGGCGTATACGCCGGACCAATCCGCGTTCACCGAAACACGAGAGGTGTCGGCCGGACCTCCGGTTGTGCTCTCGCGCGTCGCCGTACGGGTCACCAGGCCATTGAGAATCTCGTCAAAGTTTGGGACAGTATTGTCCGACCTGCTGTAGCCGGCGGAAGCGGTCATCTCGAATTTTTGGAAATAATTCGACTGCACGCGGACCTGCTCGGTGGGCATGTAGTTCCGGGCCGAGTCCACCTGGCTGTAGCTCAGGAATCCATTACAACTGGGATTTGCGGTGGGTGGAGTCGTGGCGGCGTTCGCAATCGGAGCGGCGCAAGGAATCACTTCCGCGGGGGTCTGCGTGCTCCAGACGACCCCGAGATCCACGGGCGTGCCGTTCGCGAGCTGATAGCCGTAATTCTGGGGAGTAGCTGCGGCACTTTCCAGAAAGCTGTTATCCTGCTTGAAATAGTTGAGGAACTGGTCGTAGGAGATCGTCGTGCGCGGCAAGAGGCGAACGTCCACGCCGGCGTGGTAAGAGTTCGTCGTATAGCTGTTGTTTCCCGGAAAGTCCGGCATCCCTCCGCTGTCCGTGGTGAAAAAGCTGCCGCCTTGGTCGCGGTAATGCGAAAAACCCAGGCGGAACCGCACGCGGGATTGAGGCAACAGGGTCAGATCGTAGTCTTGCATCCTGCGCACCTGATCGAGGGCATGCAACGAATTCGCTTGCGGCACGGCCGGGGTCGAACAGTAGCCGGGCAGGCCTGGATGGGCGGAGGTAGGGGGACTGAGGATGCAGCCACTGGTCGCGGATCCCACCGGGTTCGGCGAGGCCGGGTTCAGCGGATTGGCCAAAAGATTGTAATCCCAGAAATTTTTGTCGCGCCGGAACAGCAAGTGGAAGTCGTACCACTTGTTCTTGTCGATGTGCAGCCGCGAAACGTCATTCGGATCGCCGCCATACCCAAAATTGCTGAAATTCAAGTCGTCGAAGAAGATGCCCTGGTGGTTCAAGGAACGCATGTTGAGTGTGTAATCGAATAGGCGCACGCCTGATCCCAGGTCGACGAAGGTGTTGTAGGTGTCCTGGTTCCCGTTGACTTCGTTCAGCCGGTAGCCGAACTCAACCGATTGCTGAATGTTGTAGTTGCCCTGATTCGTGCCCTTGCTTTCGCTGGGCGCATCCTGGGCGCGGCACACAGGCGCCAGGAATATCGCGGCGAACAGCCCCAACCCCAACCCGACAACCGCCCGGCGATTGTTCATGTCCTTGTCTCCCCCTTCTTCCGAAATCGTAGTTCCTCGTTCTTCCTAATTCCGCGCGAACGGGTCGCGTCCTCTATTTGAAATAGAACGAACTGAAATTCGATCCGTGAATCGCCTCATGGCATAGCGTGCAGGACTGGAAAAACGTCCCCTGGTTGTGGAAGGAAGGAGCGCCCGGAGCGCTACTGAAGCTCGATGTCGTGTGGCACTGCAGGCAGAGCAGATTCACGTTGCTGAGCTTCAGCATGTGAGGATTCGGCCCGCCATGAACCGAGTGGCAGGATTGGCAACCGTCGACCTTCATGGCCGCATGCTCGTAGACAAAGGGTCCCTGCTTGTCGGTATGGCACTTGAAGCAGACCGCGTCTTGCGTGGAGGACACCCGAACTTGTTTCGGCAGCGCCGATCCGTGCACGTTGTGGCAATCGCTGCATTGAATCAGGCCCTCCTCGACGCGGTGGTGGAAAGGCATGGCGAATTGCGCTTTCTGTTGGAGGTGGCAGGTAAAGCAAAGCTCGGGTTGAGACTTGACCAGCAGGGACTCGCTCGACACGGCGTGATGCGGAGAGTGGCAGGAAATGCAACTGACCCCATTTTCCGTGTGCACGGAATTGAGGGCGTTCATATGTTGGGGCCCCCCGGCATGACACGTCAGGCAACGGCCGTTAATTTCCTTCACGGAGGCATTCTTGAACGTGAAGATTTTCGTGACGTCACCACCGCCGGCGACGTGCGCTGCTCCGGGACCATGGCATCCTTCGCAGCCTTGCTTCGAGGGGCCACCGTGCGTGTCGTTCAATGTCTTCCAGTGCGGAGTCTTTTCGTAGCTGTCGTACATGTTCTGGTGGCAAGCCTTGCAAGTTTCCGTCCCGACGTAATCGGAGGTGTCCGCCGCGCCGCTCGGCGGTTTATCCGGACTTGGCGCCACGCTCAAGCGGGAGGGATCAGGCGCCGGGGCGGGCTTGGTGTCGGTGCGCGCATCGGCAATTGAAGCGGCACACAAGATCACGGCCATACTTGCCACAAGCACGAGAGAGTTTCTGCAAAGTCTCATTTGCCTCTCCTGTAGGGTCTTTTCGATCTAGCCGCTGTGGCGAGATCGAAAATGCGTCATTATCTGTGACCGGCATAGTAAGGATATGTGATGTATATCACACCCATGTAACGCTGGTGTGAAATCGACCACAAACTTCCAACACATCGGCACAAAATGAATTTGTTTACTACAGGAAGGGGGGCCTAGTTCTCTTGCAACAACTGTTCTAACCCGCGCTTGTCTTTGAGGGTGACACTGGATCCCTTGATTTGCAAGAGATTTCTTTTCTTGAAGTCCGCAAAGAGTCGGGTCACCGTTTCCCGGGAGGCGCCGATCATCTGAGCAATCTCTTCATGGGTCAGCGTAAGGTTGAACTTGATTGCTCCGTTGTCGGACGTATGGTGCGCGCTCCAATCCAGAAGAAAGCGGGCCAGCTTTTCCCGAGCCGAATGGGAAAGCCCAATGGTGCGCATTTCCGCAAACGCGGTCTGATAGGTTTCGCTGAGTTCCTGCGCCACGCGCAGGGCGGCTTCGCCGTGTTCGCGCAGGAAATTCAGGAAATCAGCATGGCTGATGAAATTGGCCTGCGAGGGCTCGATCACGTCCGCAGTCACTTCGTATGGCCGCCCGGAAATCGTGGCCGCGAGTCCCAGCAGATCGCCCGGCTCGGAAATGCGAAGAATCAGCGTCCGCCCGTCGGAGGACGAGGTCGACAGCTTGACGTGTCCGGCGCACAGAATGAAAACACCGCGCGCGGGTTGCCCTTCCACAAAAAGCGTGGCCCCTTTCGGATAGGTGGCCGAGGAAGTGATCTCCGAAAGGCGTTGCAGCGCTACAGGAGCCAGGTTGCAGAAGAGCCGGGATTCCTTGTGAGGGCAAGTAACGCAATTTTCGATAATCTGCAGTCCGTACGGAGAGCGCATAGAAATTCCTGTTCCCATTGTACGCCCCCTTCCTCGAGTCACGAAATGGAACCTGCCGACCAACGGTGTTTGTTCTTCATGCATCACGATTCACCGCATTCAGCATCGTCCTTTCGCAGCCGATTGGCCGTGATGCGCGTCACTCGATGCGGTGACCCAGGTCACATTCCCGCGCGGCTCCTCTGTTCATAATTATGTTGAAGGTGAAGGAGGTAAGACGATGCCGCAAGACGATCGAAATACCTTGGAAGTTCTGAAGGCGGAGCTGAACTTTGTGAAAAAGGGCGGCTACGGCCGATCGCCTCGAGAGCCTTGGCGTGCGCAGTTGGCATTCGAAGACTCGCCAACGTGCATGAATTACGACACGAAGGAAGACCGAACACCTTGCGCCGAATGCTTGTTAATGCAATATGTGCCCGACGGTAAGCGCGACGAAAAGGTGCCGTGCCGGCACATTCCTTTGACATCCTACGGCGACACTTTGCTCCACTTGTATCGAGGCGGGACGGAACAAGAGATCGAAGAAGCATTGACGATCTGGTTGCAGAAAGAAATTGCGAAGCTGGAGAGCGAGGAAAAACCAGTATCGCCTTCTGCTTAGCCCAACCATGGCACGCTGGCATGAAGCGTCGTGCGCTGCGGCAACGTCATCCTCGAAGAAAAGGAGGCCTGCAATGGTCTTAAATCTTCGACCCAAATGCGCGAACCCAAGTTGTGCGGCATCTTTTGACTGGCTTGCGGGAGGAAAGCTCTTCCGGTTTCCGCGCGAACACCAGGAGCATACTCCCAACGAAGGAAGGGATACCAGCGCAAGCGGCTCACACGCCATAGGGCATTTCTGGCTCTGCGAGCAGTGCTCGAACGTCTACACGCTTCAATACGAGCCCGGCCGGGGAGTCGCGATTCTGCCGCTGTGGCCTGAATTGCCCGCAGCGAAGAACAGTATGCACTTGCCTGCCTCCTGAGTCCTCGCTGGCAAAGGAAAGGCAAGGATCGCATCCGGCGGCCGCCATCCAACCCAATCGTACGGCAAGTACGGCCGCCGGCCTTCCTTTTTTCGTGAATACCCAAACACGCGCGCATAGAGCCGCCCGTTCGGTGGGCTACAATTGAAGTGCGACGCGAACCGCACTCAAGTCGGAATCTTTCACGACCTCAAATCCGGAGCGCGCGACGAGCGCGCGCATGGCCATATTCTCCGGAAGCATCGTCGCTGTGATCCGTTCCAATTTTTCATCGCGCCCGACTTGGATCAATCGTCTAAGTAACTCAGATCCCAAGCCGCAATACTGAAACGGGTCGGCCACCAGCACGGCGACTTCCGCTTCGCCGGTGCCAGGCGTTCGAGTCAGCCTGCCTACAGCCATGATTTCGTGTTCCGCGCCACCCGGATTCGAGCGCTCCGCCACCAGCGCCATTTCCCGGTCGTAATCGATGAAGCATTTCCTCAGCAAGCGGGCGTGCGCGACCCGCGAACTAAGTTTATCCAGGTGAAAAAATCGCAAGTACACGCTGCGATCCGAGAGCGTCTCGTGAAACCTGGCCATCGCGGGTTCGTCCTCGGGACGGATCGGCCGAATCAATACTGCCATCCCGTTTTTCGCCAGCCACGGTGAAACGTACCGCGCCGGGTACGGCCGGATGGCCGAACGCGGAAGGCGGTCCTCCGCCACGGCCGGGTCCTGCAAGACGATTCGCGCATCGAGAGCCATCACGCGGTTGGGCGAAGCGACCAACGGATTGATATCCACTTCCTTGATCCATCGTTGTTCGACCACCATCCTGCTGAAGCGGATCAGTGTATTTTCGAGCGCGGCCATGTCCACGGGCGCGCGGCCCCGGACGCCTTGCAGGGCGCGATAAATTTTCGTTTGCTCCATTAACCGCACGGCCAGCGTGGAATTCAGCGGCGGCAGCGCCAGCGCGCGGTCGCCATATACCTCCACCATTTGTCCGCCGGAACCAAAAAGGACGACGGGGCCGAATTGCGCGTCCACGCTGCTGCCCAGTATGAGTTCGTATCCGTCGAGCTTTAACATGGGTTGCACGGTAACGCCGAGAAAATCCGCAGCCCCGGCTTTTTCCCGCACGGACTTTTCGATTTCGCGATAGGCCTGCGCAACGTCTTCCCTGCTTTGAAGATTCAGCTTCACGCCGCCCACATCGGACTTGTGCGTAATCGTTTCCGAATTGAGTTTCAGCGCCACGGGAAATCCGATGGCGGCGGCGCATTCGGCTGCCTGGGATTCATTTGAGGCCAGGCGCGTTTCGACGGTCGGGATTCCATACAGCGCGATCACGTGCTTCGATTCGGCCTCGGTCAAAATTGTTCGGCCCGCAGCGCGAATCTTTTCGAGAAAGGATTTCGCCTGGGACTGCGCCTGCCCGAAAGAATCCGCCGCATCGCCCAACACAGGGGTTTCGTACAGGCCGCGCAGGTTGTACGTATACTTCCACATGTAGGTAAAGGCGCGCGCCGCCGTGTCCGGATACGAAAATGTGGGAATATTCGCCGCGTTCAAAATTGCAACGCCCTCCGCGACGGATTTGCCGCCCATCCAGCTTGCCAGCACCGGCTTGCCGTGGACGCTGGCATGCGCTTTCAGGCTCTCGGCGACATGGGCAGGGTCCGTCATTCCCTGCGGGGCGAGGATGACCAGCAGTCCGTCGCTGTTTGGATCTCTTGCCGCGATTTCCAAGGCCTTCGAATAGCGCTCGGGACTCGCGTCGCCGAGAATGTCGATGGGATTCCCGTGGCTCCAGTGCGCGGGAAGCAGCGCATTGAGTGATTCCATGGTCGAATCGGAGAGCGGCGCGAGTTCGCCGCCAACGGAGAGCAACCGATCGGTTGCAATCACGCCAGGCCCTCCCGCATTGGTGAGAATCATCAGTTTCGGCCCGCGCGGCCGCGGCTGCTTGCTGAGAACTTCCGCCATGTAAAACAAGTCCGAGACGCTCGACACGCGCAAGACTCCGCACCGCCGCAGGGCGGCGTCGAACACTTCGTCGCTCCCGGTCAGCGCTCCGGTGTGAGAACTGGCCGCCTTGGAGGCCGCCGGGGTGCGCCCCGCTTTAATCACGATAATGGGTTTGCGCAGCGCGACCTCGCGCGCCGCGGAAAGAAACGATCGTGCGTCGCCCACGGACTCCATGTAGAGCAGAATGCTTCCGGTCGACGGATCGTCTCCAAAATAATCGATCAGATCGCCCCAGCCCACGTCGAGCATCGATCCGGTCGAAACGATCGCACTGAAGCCGACCTGTTCTTGCAAACTCCAATCCAGGATGGCCGTCAGCAGCGCGCCGCTCTGGCTTAGAAACGCGACGTTGCCGGGGCGCGCGATGTCTTGCGCGAATGTCGCATTGAATCCTGCGTGAGGATTCATGACGCCAAGGCAGTTGGGGCCAAGCAACCGCGTCGTTCCCCGCCGCAACTGCTTCTGAATATCGAGCTCGAGCGCCGCGCCTTCCGGCCCTCTTTCCTTGAAGCCCGCGGAGATCACCACTGCCGCGCGAACCCCTGCATCCACGCACTCGCCAACAATGCCGGGCACGGTCCTAGCGGGTGTCACGATCACGGCAAGGTCAATTTTTTCCGGGATGTCACCGATCTTGGGGTAAGCGCGGATCCCTAGTACGTCCGTGTGGTTCGGATTGACGGGATAAATGCGTCCGCGAAAAGCAGGAATCCGCAAGCGCTCCAACACGATGCGGCCCACGCTCTCTTCCCGATCCGTAGCGCCGATCACAGCGACGGTTTTCGGATTGAGCATGCCCTCGAGCGCGGAACGGAATTCCCCCGCGTATGCATCCGGTTCATTCATTGCTTTCGAGCCTTTTCACCCGCAGAAATAGAATTTAGAAATCTGTTGCGAGAGGAATCATACGAAAGGTGTGGATTACATGCACGCTCAGAAATCGGTCATGCGGTTGAACGGCAAAGCGGTGCGGACTGCATTCAGAACAGCGGCCAAATCAATGATTTCCTGCGCAATGGCGCCGCCAATGGGCGGAAGATATCCAAACGCAGCGGCAGCCATTCCGATCACGCTGAGGCCCATCCCTCCCACCGCGCTCAGCAGGGCAATCGACCGCATGCGCCGCCCAATGTGCAATAGCTCATCCACTTTCTCGAGAGACGCATCCAAAACGACGGCGTCGGCGGCCTCCGCCGTGATATCACTGCTCATCCCGAAAGCAACCCCCACTGTCGCTGCCTGCATGGCCGGAGCGTCGTTGATCCCATCACCGACAAACAGGGTTCTTGCCGCCGCGGTTTCCTGCCGGACAATCGACACTTTTTCTTCCGGACTCTTCGCCGAATGGATTTCGCGGATGCCCATCAGATCGGCAAGATAGCGGACTTCGGATTCACGGTCGCCTGATACCAGAAGGACACGATTGACGCGATGGCGCGGCCTCAGATGTTTCACAAAACTGCGTCCGTCGGCTCGCGGAACATCGCGAAACCGGAATGTGGCCGCGTATTCGCCGTCAAGGAACACCACACATTCCAGTCCGGCCGCAACTTCCGGAAGCGGCACCCCCAAATCGGCAACTTTCTTGCGCCCAGTGATCCACACTTGATGTCCGCCGACCGCGCCAAGCAAGCCTTCGCCCTGGCTCTCACTCACTTTCAAGACGGGGTCGAGCGGAAGGTTCGCTCGCGATGCGGCCTCCAGAATCGCGCGCGCCAGCGGGTGCTTGGAATACCGCTCCAGGCTCGCCGCCGCGCGAAGGACATCGCTCTCGTTGACTCCAGCCGCGCAAAGTACTTCAGTCAATGCCGGGCGGCCATAAGTCAGCGTTCCGGTCTTGTCGAAGATCAGCGTCGTGCATTCCCCCACCTGTTCCAAAACGGCTTGATTCTTGATGATGATGCTGCGCCTCGCCGAGAGCGAAATCGCTCCGATGATCGCAACGGGAATGGCCAGCAGGAGCGGACAGGGCGTGGCGATCACCAGAACGGCCAGAAATCGTTGCGATTCCCCGCTCGCGAGCCATGCACCTATCGCGATTGCAACGGCCAGAGGCGTGTACCACGCGCCCAGCATGTCTCCCAGACGCCGCAACTTCGGCCGGCGCGCCTGCGTCTCCTGCATGACGCGCATGATGCGCGCATACCGGGAATCGATCGGGAGCTTCGTCGCGCGAACGGCAAGCGCGCTTTCGCCGTTCACCGCTCCGGAAATCACCGCGGCTCCCTCCGCTTTTGACGTTTCGTACGGCTCACCGGTCAGATACGCCTCATTCATCCTTCCCTGGCCTTCCACGACCACTCCGTCCACGGGACAAATTTCATGAGGGAACACGACGAGCAGGTCTCCGACTGCTATCTCTACTGCCCTGATATCAATGATTCCCGTCTCCGTTTTCCGGTGCGCTGTCTCCGGCATGCGTTTGGAGAGCGCCTCCAATACCGACGAGGCCCGCCGCGTTGCGAACTCCTCGAGGACAGTGCCTCCCGAAAGCATCAAGACCACAATCGACCCGACCAGGAATTGCCCCATGAGCGCCGAGGCAATGATGGATATACCGGCCAATAGGTCCGAGCCAAATTCGCGAGCCAGGCTTTTCTGAATCAGGCGAAAAACAAGAGGAGCGCCGCCGAAAACGAGGACGAGATAGAGCGGGAAAAATTCCGCCAGACCACGACTGTCAAAACCAAACCGCAAGACAAGATGCGCGGCAATGCCGGTAACCGCGACGGCGGCAATCACCAAATCTCGCCGAAATTGCCCATCGGCAGGCGCAATAGAAGAAACCCGGGATTGAGGAGAGCCACTCGGGCTCGTCGTTCTCGACTGCGCCTCAACCCCGGGTACGTCTGCCGCAATCGGCGCTTGGACCACATCCGCCTCGATCGTTCCTCACGCACGCACGGTCAGAACCGGGCACTGCGCGTTTGCAACCACTTCATGTGCTATCGACCGCAGCAAATGCGTTGTGGCACCGACTCCGCCTTGAGGACCGCGCACGCCGAGGACGATCAGGTCGGCGCCAAGAGCAATGGCAACCTCCATGATCTTCTCCGCCTCTGCCCCTTGCTCCACCCGGCATTTCGGCTCGCACCAGAGTTCCGCTTCCGCTGGCACGAGGGATTGCAGGCGGCGCAGCGTGGACTCTGCGTATTGCCCCGCATGCACGAGTTCGCCGACCTCGGTTTTTCCGGTAACATTGAGCAACGTCAGATTCGACTGATGCTCCTGCGCCATGGACACCGCGAACGGCAGCGCGGCAAGGGACTCGGGTGAAAAGTCCGTGGCGAAGAGAATCTGCTTCATCGCCAGGCGGCGCTCCGTATTGAGCGAAACGCGAGGCCCCACGGTGAGCACCGGGCACGCAGCCTTCCGGAAAATTTCTTCCGCTGCCGATCCGAGCAACGCGCGGCTGACCCCCTTCCGTCCATGCGTGCCCATTACAATCAGATCCGTCTTCTGCTTCTCCACAATTTCACTGAGGATAGGCCACAGATCTCCTTCGGCTACGGTTACTTCATGAGGCACGGTTGTCAGCATTTCGTGCAATTGTTTTGCTTCAAACTTGGCTTGTTCTTCGGCGGCTTCAATCACCTGCGGCATAGCCTCCGGACCGACGATCGGATACGTCGCCGGGAACCGGACATGCAAGCCATGCACTTTGGCGCCGTATTGGTTTGCCAGGCCAATCGCATAGGGCAAGGCACCCTCCGCAGCGGGTGAAAAATCCGTCGCAAAGAGAATGTTCTTTAGAGCGATTCGAGCTTTGGCAGCCACTGCGTTCATAAGTCACCTCCTTCTACATCATGTATATGCCGGAGCCGGAATACTGGATGTGATTGCTGTCACCTTGGACGGTGAGAGGGGTCACTTTCCCAAAAGCCCCCATAAGCGAAGCTATTTCCAGAAGTTAGACCGGGCTTGGCAAGGAGGGGGCGGATGCGAAATCTCCAGAAAATGTGGCGGATCGCGCCGGAGGCGCCCCTCCCTTACTTCCGGCTCCGACGAAGCTCCTGCCCTCGATGCGGAAAGGAGATCTCCCATGCTGCGTGAATTGATCCCATCTTTGCCGCCTGCTGAATCGAGCTGTTCACCAGGATCGCGCTCCATGTGGGCGTATTACCCACAAAGACTGTCGCGGCGCCCGGGGGTCGAATCGAGCCTATGCCCGGATCGCATTCCGGAAGACCCAGGATTCCTCGCTCATCCATGCACAGGGGCAAAGAGCGAGCTGATGGAAAAGAAGGAAGAAGATGTGCTTTCCAACCAGGCCCACTCGCTTTTCCAGGAATTGTTTTTCTTCTGCACGATCAAGAAGGTGGGCGATGTTCCTGGAATGGGCTGCATTTATGTCGAAACGGTGGTCGACCGCGATTCCGGCATTGCATTTGCAAAAGTTTATTCCGCGAGAAACGCGATGAACGCCGTCGATATTCTCGAGAGCCGTGTTGTGCCCTTTTTCGAGCTTCAAGGAGTTGCAATCGGATCGATTTATACTCGAAGAACAAGCGAATATTGCGGCCTGCCTCCCGTGCACCCCTTTGAGACTTTTCTTGCCACGTCTCACATCCAACACCTGCGAATGGACAAGTCCGCGCAGCCCGATAAGTATCTTTGCGAGCAATTCTACAGTTTCCTTTTGAAAGAGTTTTTTCCGGCGGCCCTCCGAAGAACATTTCGGCTGTCGCTGGATGAATTGCAGAAAGAGCTGGATGCCTTTGTCGAAGCGTACAACGCGATGCAAATGAACCGTAAAAATGAAATGAAGAGTAAGCCCCACCCATCCGCGAATTTCCCTGTTGACCTGTGATCTGGTTGTGATATTGCTTTGCCCTGACTTTTTAAGCGAACACAACAGTTTTGAAATCCCGGCAGGGCAAGCCCTGTTTGCAGCACGGTGCGCCTGAGACGCGCGCTTCGGATTCGCCGCATCGCAAGCGAAAGGACGATCGGAATGTTTGAGCAGATCCTCGACCCGACTGGACACGTGTGGCTCAGCGTGTTGACTTCTCTCGTTCCGCTGATTGCCCTCCTGTTCATGCTGGCGGCCCTTCGCATGACGGCCTGGCTCGCCTCGATCCTCGTGGGTGCGATCACCATCCCGATCGGCGTCTATGTGTGGCACGCGCCACTCGCCGGGACGCTCAAATCCTACCTGTATGGCGGGTTGACGGGCTTTTGGGTGATCGACTGGATCACGTTCTGGGGCCTCATTATTTTCAATACGCTCGTGCTGACCGGGAATTTCGAACGGTTCAAAAACTGGATGATTCATCATGCCACGGCTGACATTCGAATTCAGACCATCATGCTGGCGTGGGCTTTTGGAGCGCTGCTCGAAGGACTAGTCGGTTTCGGATTTCCGTGGGCGGTCGTGGTGCCGATTCTTGTCGGACTCGGAATTGCCGACCTTGACGCGATTCGCGTCGCCGCTCTAGCGAACAATGCTCCGGTCTCCTACGGAGCGCTGGGAGCGCCGATCCTCGGGCTGGCGCTGGTAACCGGGCTCGATATGTACGCCTTGTCTGCTTCCATCGGGAATATCGTGGCCATCCTTGCGCTTCTGCCCCCGTGGATCCTGATTTACCTGGTAAGCGGCTCGGAAGGTGTGGCCGAGGCCTGGCCTCTGGCGATCGTCGGGTCGCTTTCGTATGTCCTGGGGCAATGGCCGGTGGCCCATTATCTGGGCCCATACTTGCCGGACTTGAGCGGCGCATTGGTCTCTTTCTGGGTCCTGTTTGTTTTTGTGAAGATTTGGCGGCCGAAGACGATTCGCGGATTCGGAGGCAAGCCTCTCGCTTCTTCCGCTACCGCGGCTTCCATATCCGTCGAAATGGGCTCGGTACGTGAAGCGCTTTACGCGTGGCTTCCCTATATCGTGCTGATTCTGGTGGTAGTCGGATGGACCAACCCAAAGTCGCCCCTTCCGGGCCTAAGCCTTCTCAAACTCGCTGTATCGGCGAAATCATCTGTAACGCATGGCACACTCTCGTCGACTTTTAATTTTAATCCGCTGAGCGGCGGCACATCGACACTGGCATCCTGGCTCATAATTTTGCTATTCCTGCGGCCCAGCCGCCAGCAGTTGGGGCAAGTTTTTTCGCGCACGTTCAAGCAAATGTGGGGAGCATTGCTGGTTGCGTTTTTTATTTTTGCGCTGGCTTACGTTTTTGTCTTCACGGGGATGGCGAACTCGCTGGCCTTCGGCCTTTCCAAAATCGGACTATTCTTCGTTGTGTTGGCGCCCGTTCTAGGTTGGGTCGGCGTCGCGCTTTCCGGCAGCAACACATCTACGAATGCTATGTTCGGCCCGGTGCAAGCGATGACTGGAAGGTTGCTGCATCTCCCGGTCTTGATGTTGCCTTCTTTCAACTCTGTTGGGTCGGAAGTGGGCAAACCGATCGCGCCGCAAACCGCCAGCGTGGGCGTTTCGACCAGCAAACTCGTTCGCAGCGAAGGCCAGGTCATCCGCCACAATATGGGCTGGACGCTCATCCTCCTTGCCTATCTAATCTTGATCAGCGTGCTTTTCTATTATTTCTTCCCGAACTCGATGTCGCTGTAGGACAGGCTTCAGCCTGTCTGCTTTTCTAGTCCGCAAAGCAAAACCGACAGGCTGAAGAGCCTGTGTGGCAACTACCACATCTTTGTAGGGCACGGCTTCAACA
>CAWCZV010000006.1:0-53130 GCA_963800095.1 uncultured Acidobacteriota bacterium | reverse complement strand
TGTTTAGCCGCTGGCGTTTCGATCGTTTACTTTTCCACAAACCCAAATAGCGCGTAGTAGCACGCCGTCAAAGAGCCAGCGGCTAAAGCCTTCTTGATTCCGTACATGAAACGGCACGGTTGAAACCGTGCCCTACAAAGATTCTCAAGTTTAATGTCGAGCCTTCACACTAGTTCTAACTCCTGACCGCTGGATTCTTAGATTTCCCGCCTCGCATCCCCTTGAGCTTGGCGAAGAGCGCGATTACCTGTGCGCGCGTGTGTTCGACCGTGCCCGAGCAATCGATTACTTCATCGGCCCTGAGCCGTTTTTCTTCGCTGGGCATTTGAGACGCAATGCGCTGCCGGGCTTGCTCGACCGTCAGCCCGCGGCCCGTGCCGGACTGCGTCAGGCGCGCCAGCTGTTGCTCCGGTGTGCACCAGGTAACCACCAGGTAATCCAGCTTCTTGTCGAATCCCGCTTCGATGAGCAGTGCGGCCTCCACTACGGCGATGGCGTACGGGTCGGCATGTTCGAACGCGGCAAGCTGGCGGCTTTGCTCCTCGAGGACCGGCGGGTGCACGATCGCGTTCAGGCGCGCGAGACGTTTCGGGTCGGCAAACACGATGGCGCCTAGCTTTTTCCGGTCCACAAGGCCTTCGGGCGTGAGGATGCCGCGGCCGAATTCGCGCACCACTTCGTCGTAGGCGGCCCCGCCGGACTCGATCATCTGGTGTGCGATCTTGTCGGCTTCGAGCACGCGGCAGCCCAGTTCGCGCAGCATCGCGACCACCGTGGTTTTCCCGGTTGCGATTCCTCCTGTGAGGCCGACGCGCAGCATCAGGATTTGGCCGTAGCGGCGCCGGTCAGGCCGCCGGTTACCGCTTGTCCGCGCTCGCGGCGCAGGCGCGCTGCTTTCACCGTGTTGCTCATCAGCATGGCGATCGTGAGCGGACCCACGCCGCCCGGCACCGGCGTAATCGCTCCGGCCACTTCCGCAACGCCCGGATGAACGTCGCCCACCAACACGGAGCCTTTTTCGTGAAATTGTGCGAGTTTCGCTGGAAAATTCGCAAAGATGCGTTGTGCTTCCGCGGCATCGGTGATGCGATTAATGCCCACATCGATTACCGTCGCGCCCGGCCTCACCCAATCGGGCTCGATCATCGCCGCGCGCCCAATCGCCGCGATCACAATATCGGCGCGCCGCACGACGCCCGCCAAATCGCGCGTCTTCGAGTGGCAGATCGTCACCGTCGGGTTGGCATGCATCAGCAGCAGCGCCATCGGCTTTCCGACAATGTCGCTGCGCCCCACAACCACGGCTTCGACTCCCTCCAGCGGAATCCCGCTGCGCCGAAGGATTTCCATGCACCCGGCAGGCGTGCACGCCACGAGTCCCGCGCGGCCCGATACCAGTCGCCCGAGATTCACCGGATGAAACCCGTCCACGTCTTTCTGCGGATCAACAGCTTCCAGCACGCGCTTCGTGTCCACTTGTGCCGGCAGAGGAAGCTGCACCAGGATTCCGTCCACGTCGTCGCGCGCGTTCAACTCCGCAACCACCGCAAGCAATTCGTCGGTCGTTGTCGAAGCCGAGGGCGTGAGCTGCCAGCTTCCAAGCCCCAGTTGCTCGCACGCCGCGATTTTGCTGCGCACATAAATCTGCGACGCGGGATTCTCGCCCACAAGCACCGCCGCAAGCCCGGGACGAATCCCCGCTGCGCTCAAATCAGCGATTTCCCGCTTGAGCTCCGCATAGATTTGATCGCGAATTGTAATCCCGTTGAGAATGCGTGCCGGCACGCCAGCTCCTATCACTGCGACGAAAAGGCTTTTCTGATTAATCCTAGCACAGCCAAAGCGGTGAGTACGCCCGCGCAATGCCTCTTTGGGGTGGGCCAAAGACGAGACGATCTTACATTGCCAAACGGGTATAAACTGGATTTCTGGTTACCGTTTCTGAATGACGGGGAATTCGTGCGGCCTAGGTTGACGCTTATCGTCGGCTCGCTATTGGTGCTACTGGCCTCATTCGCCTGCTTCGGGCAGGACGGGGATTCAAATTGGTGCAGCGCCAAGACAGATGGATTTATCGATCGCTCCGGCAACTACGTCATCCCTCTCCAATTCTCCGATGTCCGCGGCTTCCATGATGGACTCGCAGCAGCATTCACTTGCTCGGGCTGGGGCTATATAGACAAGACCGGGAATTTCGTTATTCCTCCCCAATTCGGAGCCGCCTCCACGGAATTCTCGGAAGGGCTGGCCGCCGTGCTCTCTGCCAACGGAGCAGGGTTTATAGACAAGACCGGCAAAATGGTCATCGAACCCAGGTTTGAATTGAACCAAAATTTCCGTGAAGGATTGGCCCAAGTCATGTCAGGGGGGAAGTGGGGATATATTAACAAGAATGGCGAGGTTGTCATTCCGTTCCAATTTCACTATTCCAGTCCATTTAGAGATGGCCTCGCCAGGATCGAAGTAACTGAATCCGAGAACCCAAGGTCCATGAGATGGGGTTTCATCGACAAAACTGGGCTGATGGTTATTACTCCCCGCTTTCAAGATGCACACGAGTTCTCGGATGGATTGGCCTCGGTAACCTTTGGCGGCAAGTGGGGCTATATTGACAAGACGGGACGAACGGTCATTGAGCCGACTTTTGACGAAGCATCCGATTTCAGCGAAGGTCTCAGCGAAGTTCGTCAGGGACGCTTATGCGGATTTATCGACAGGACCGGGGCATTCCGCATCAAGCCAGCTTTTATTATCTGCGGGGATTTCCATGAAGGCCTTGCTGAAGTGGAAGCCGATTTGAACAAGGTGGGTTATATCAATTCCTCTGGCAGTTGGGCAATTTTGCCCACATTTCAGCACGGGGAAGATTTTTCTGAGGGGCTTGCCCCTGTACGAACTTCCGACGGAAAACTTGGATACATAGACAAGACTGGGAAATTGACCATCGTTGCGAATTGCGACCTCAATTTTGAATTCTCCGACGGCCTCGCCATTGCGGTAGTACTCGAAGGCGCACCGAAATAGGCCTGGAATTTCGCAAGCGGCTGAGGAAAAGATGATCTTCGGCGAAAACAGCGAACGGAAGAAGCTTGAACAGCAAATGCGGAGCGCGGGTCGATTGCCTCCGGGGCAATCGCTCACGTTGAAGTGGCCGGTGTTGCATGAAGGAAACGTTCCGCGAGTCGATCTGGGTACGTGGGATTTTCGCATCGACGGCCTCGTCGAAAAGCCGGTGCGGCTCACCTGGGAAGAATTCAACAAGCTGCCGCGGACGGAAATTCAGTGCGACATTCACTGCGTGACGCGCTGGAGCCGCTTCGATAACCGCTTCGAAGGCATACTGTTCACCGAAGTGATGAAACTCGTCACGCCGAAGCCGGGAGCGCGTTTCGCCATGGTGCGCGGCGAAAACGGATACACCACCAATCTTCCTCTCGAAGACTTGATGAAGCCCGACACAATCTTCGCCTTCCAGCACGACGGCGAGACGCTTTCCGCCGACCATGGCTATCCTCTGCGCCTCGTCGTGCCGCACCTGTATTTCTGGAAGAGCGTGAAATGGGTGCGCGGCTTTGCGCTCACTGCCGACGACGAACCCGGCTTCTGGGAACAGAACGGCTATCACATGTACGGCGATCCGTGGAAAGAGCAGCGGTTTGATACGGATTAGTAGGACGGGCTTCAGCCTGTCAGGGTTTGATTCTGATGTTGAGAAAGTCAAAGGCAGACAGGCTGAAACCTGTCCTACTTTGATTTGCTATGCGCCGCGGGCTCGCCGATTAGCTTCAAATACTCGGCTTGCTCGGACGGCACGCAGAGCTCCTCTTCGAAGTCCTGATCTGGAATCCAGGTGAACTCACTCTTGGTAATCACGAAGGGTTCAGTGTAAGTCTTCGGATCGTCAATCTTAACGGTGACTTCCAGGTGGTTATGATTCACGCGCGTGTAGCGTTCCTCGACGCGCAGATCGATGCTGTGCGGATGCCCGGCGTTGTCGAGCCAGGTGCGCGGATCGCTGCCTACAGTATTGACCACAAAAGTGTAGTCGCCCTCCCAGTGTCCTACCGAATATCCGTACCACCGCGGATCGGGCGCGTCGGCCGATCTCCCGCCCACATCCTTCGGGAGCTCCCGGCCGTCCGTCCAGATTTCGCGCCAGACGCGGTTGTACTCGGACATCTCGATCGTCTTGCCGGGCATGGTGGTGAACACGATTCCTCTGGTCATGAACAGGATGTTGCGCGGGAATCCTAGCGGGTCGCAGCCTTTGATCGGATCATTGGATTCGGCGACAGGGTATTGCCCATTGGACTTGTGCAGACGGAACTGCTCCTGACCCCAGGGCGTCATCGCGGGGACGGGGTTGAGCTTCGCGGCTACTTTGCCGGCCCAAAAACCGGTCAAATCGCGCTGCGGGGCAGGGCCTCCGGGGCCCGTGTCCCCTAGCTTTTCTTTCAAATCTTCGGGACCGCCAAAATTAGGTTTAGGAGAGCTCTGGGCGAAAGCAAAAGAAGAAACCACCAACGCTCCCACCAAACTGACGATGCAGGACTGAAACAGTCTTCGCATTTCGGCACCCCTCACACTGCTCCAAAATATTTTGGAGTCACTTTTACTGCGCCCGCTCGTAATCAGACTTGAACCCATAAACGGCCAGCCCTCAATATCGGGATAATACTCCCAGGTCGCTCCGCGGACTATCTTTTAGCGTGGTGCCGTCGGCAAGCACGATTTTGTCAAGACGCCCGACATGGCTCTCAAATTTGGATAGATAGAGGTGAACGGTGATCACGTCCCCCGCTTGCAGTGAATTTTTATTCCAGCCAAGTAGGCGGACGGCCGCCGGACTTCCTGCTTCACCGGCCCAATGGGTTACGTTGCCTTTGTCATCTTTCACGTCGAACATGAGCATGGTATGGGGATTGGCCCACAGGAATTTCGTCACCGTGGCTTGCTTCATGACAACTACTTTATCCGTTCTGTAAGACGCGCTTCCGTGATGTGCGAGCACGGGTATGCCAACCGCCAGAGGAACACCAAGCAAAGCCACAGACATGAGCAACTTACTCAAGCGACCTCGACGACGTGCAGCGGTACGAAATGGGAGCGGCCTTCGACGGCTAAATTGTTGCGGTCTGACGTCGCCGCGCCAGCACCACTCCACCAGCGGCGCCGCCAACAATCTTCAACGCGTTGGCGACAATGTATTGCCACGGTTCCGGCCCTCCGCGCGTGAGACCGACGTACATGAGCGTGCCAGCGATGCCGATGAGCACTCCGTGCAGGACGAACTTCGACGCAATCCTGCGTCCGAGCCATACGGTAATCGCGAATGTTGCGACAAGCGCCAAGGGAGGCACGCCGTAGAGCGCGACTCGGCGTGCTCCGCTCATCGTTAGCGGGATGGCGAACGCAAAAAGAACCAGTTCCATCAGGAATGCCGCGAGTAAGATGCGTCCCCACTGGATCGACATTCGCTTCCACCTAACGCCCCGGCGTCTGTCACCCTAAGCCGAAATCACTTCGTCCTGGATTTCAACCGCGACGGTTGCTTACTGTTCTTTCTTATCTCCCCCGAGTTGGCTATCCCTCAGAATCTTGCCGTCGGCAAACACGATCTTATTCAGGCGGCCGACCGGGTTGCCGGATTTCGCGGGGTAGATATAAACAGTAATGACGTCACCGGGCTGAAACGAATTCCTGGTCCAGCCGAGAAGACCGGTCGCCGAAGGGCTTCCCGCTTCGCCGGCCCAATGAGTGATGTTGCCCGCATCGTCTTTCACGTCGAACATGACAATGTTATGTGGATTGGCCCACAGGAATTTCGTAACCGTGGCGTCTTTCAAGACCACGATCTTGTCCGCGTATGCCGCGGCTCCGTGGTGTGCGAACACGGGGATGCAAGCCGGCAAAACACATGCCAGGAAGGCAAAAAACATCAGCCACTTACTTTTCATTTGGCACCTCGCGAACTGCGATTTACGTTTTGACGGTGTTGACTCGCAGGATATGACGGTCTACGTTTTGTGTCAATTGTGTCGAGTCCAAGTAGCACAGGCACTCTTGCCTGTGTGATTTTTGCCATCGGTCCTTGGCCGTGAGCCACCGCTCGCGGCATCGAAAACCGCACAGCTCCGCCGCGGCGGATGGCAGTGCTACACGAGAGCTCAATGCGCTGGAAATATCTTCGCCGCCTCGTAGGCCGGCGCGGCTTCGCGTGACGAGAGATAGTCCAGGAGCGCCTTGGCGGCCTTCGGATCTTTCACGCTGGTGGACAGAAATCCCGTGATATCCACAGGCGTCGAGGCTTCAGGCGGCAGCGCCCCCACCACGTCGAGGCCGGGATTGCGCATGTCGCTGAGGTATGGGCCCAATGCAATCTCCGCCTCGCCCTTGGCAACCGAGTCCTGCACGATGATGCCGGTTTTGACCCACGTGATTTTCGGCTTCACTTGCTCCGTGATGCCGAGCTTGTCGAGCGTCGCGAGAGCGATGCCCCCGACGCTCCCTTGGGTCGGGTCCACGGAAAGGATGGACTTCGCGTTGAGGAGCGCGCGCTTGACGGCTTCAGGCGTCGAAATGTCCGGCTTGGGCGCGCCTTTTTGCACGGCGAGCGCCAGGCGAAGTCTCGCAATGACAGTCGCGCTGCCGGGGACAATGTTGCCCGTCTTGAGCGCCTCCGGAAAAGGCGCGAACAGGAGCGACACGTCCAGCGCGTGCCCGCTCGCAACCGTCTTCCGCGTGCTCACGCCAGTGCCGTAAGTGATCTTAACCTGCGTGCCCGTCTTGGCTTCGAAGTCGCCAACCAACTTTTCGATCGTCGCCTTGATGGGATCCGGCGACAGGAGAGTGATCTCGCTCTGAGCGCTTGCCCTCGACGGGATGCCCATGGCAAGGGTGACGGCGACGATAAATGAAAGTAAATGTTTCAAGGTTCACTCCTCCTAATCCGTGCAACACGGCTATTCCGCCCGATGCAAATGCGGGCACTCCCCCTACTTCACGTTCTTGCGAAGCCAATCGTCGATGAACTTGATGACCACATCGCTGTTCCGGTCGAGGAACATTTCGTGCATGTTGCCGTGGATGCCGGCGTCCTCGAGTCGCACGAACTCGTCCTTCACGCCTGCTTGATTGAGCCATTTGGGAATGCAGGCATCGAACACGCGGTGGTATGTGCCCTCTGCGGAGATGGACAGGATGCGCATGTTCTCGAGGCTCACCAGCTTGTGCACGGGCTCCTTCTGCATGTAGCAGGGAACTTCATCCGGCCGTTCCGATTTTTCTTCGAGGTAGGTTTTTAAATCGTCGGGGCTGTTGACCGGCGGATCGTAATGCATCGGCATGTTGGTGATGCCCCACGCGTTTCCAATCTTGCCCGTGTACTTCACCTTGGCGGTGTCCACGATGCCGATCTGCGGGCCGCCGGGCTCGATCGCCACCATGCCCGCCACGAGCTTGGGGCGCGCGTCGGCGACGTTAAAACCGATGCCGCCTCCCTGCGAATGCGTGATCAGGATGACCGGGCTGCCGATTTGATCGAGGAGTGCTACCCCGGCCGGCACGGCGAGTTCAGCCTGGGCGGAGATGAATTGCATCTGGCCCTTAATAAAATTATCGAAGACCGGATCGCCCATCGTGCCTTTCTTCGGCGAATCGCTCGGCCACTGCGTGTACAACTTCATCCGCGGGAAATCCCCGCCGGACGGCACGGGGCCGGTCCAGATCTGCTCCAGTTCCAGCGCCGTGCGCAGACCGAATTTGCCGTCCATGTCCGGAACGTAGGGCGAGCGCCCGCGCGCCGGGTAGTCCACCATGTAGACGACGTAGCCCTGGTTGATCAGGTAGTAGGCCCAGCCCGGACGTCCATCGGGCGTTTGCCTCCAGACTGCCCCGGTCTGGCCATTTCCGTGGAAAAACACGACGGGATACTTTTGCTTGATCTGCTTGGGCACCATGACTTCGACATACATCGCGCCGTGCATCTCCTCTTTGCCCGGGGGCCCGGCGTACTCTCCGCCCACGTAGAAAAAAGCCTCGCGTCCCACATTTTCCATCGAAAACGTGGGAATGGAGGAAGGCGGCATCGCCGAGTTCTTTGTGTCGCTGGCTTGCGCGCCGTGCCGTAGATCGGCCACCGTGGCGAGCGCCGCCACAAACAAAATTGCCAGCCCTGCTTTTACGATCTTAGAGTTCATGATCTTCTCCTACCTCAGTACGAAGTAAACCCATGTGATTCTGTCTTGCAGAAAATTTCAATCACCGACATTGGCTGCATCCTTCTTATCTTTTCCTTGAAGTCCCGGAGGGACGCCACACCATAGCCCACCGTTTTAACGGTGGGAAGCGGCGTGCGATTATTCCCAGCCCCGGAGGGGCGGCACATATTGGGTCGCCCTGTGCCGCCCCTCCGGGGCTGAGCCCTTTAGCCTCGCACCTACCCACCGCTTGCGCCATGGGCTACGTTCTTTCGTCCCTGACGGGACTGGCCAAGAAGAGAAGAACGATTCCTCGTTCTACGCGACAGGCTCCTTATGCCTTCAGCCGAGGGAACAACCGCTCGGCATTTCCGCGATTGATTGCCTGCAAATCGCCCGCTGAAAATCCGAAATGGTCGAGAGGCCCGGCCGAAACAGGGGGCGGGACGATCGGGTAGTCGGTGCCAAATAGGATCTGCGACGTGGGAATCAATTTGGTCAGCGCGGACAAGGGCGCGGGATACGTCGCATGCGCGACGTCAAAGTAAAGCTGCTTCACTTCCTCGATCATATCGGCGGTTTCCTTGTCGGAACGCTTTTCAGGCAGAGTTTCACTCACGCGGTTGGCGAGCACCGGCAGCGTTCCTCCGGAATGCGGGAAGATGAAGCGGATATTCGAGTAGCGGCGGAACGAATCGTTCTTCAGGTAACTAACCACGGCTCGAGCGATATCGAAATCGTACTCCACCACGCTATCGATCACGCCGGGCAAGAGTGCGCGGCAACAGATGGGCGGCGTGGAGTGAATAAAAATGATGGCCTTGCGGCGGTTGAGTTCCTCATACACGGGCGCAAAGACGGGATCGCCGGGCCACTTGTCTGCGTAACTCGTCCACAGGCCGATGCCGTCGGCCTTGAGAGTGTCGAATGCGTATTCGATCTCGCGCAAGCTGCCGTCCGTGTCGGGCAAAGGCAGCGCCGCAAAATGTCCGAAGCGGCCAGGGTAATCCCTCACGAGCTGTTGCGTGTAGTCGTTATTCTCCCGCGCCAGCTTGCGCCCCCGCTCGGATTTGTCGGAGAGCGAATCCTGCACCACGCGCGTCATCGGAGAGAGCATGGATGTGGCGATCCCGTTTTTGTCCATGGTCTCGATGTGCAGAGAAGGCGTCCACGTCGGCAGCGGGTGCCCGGTTGCCAGGATCTCCTTCTCCATAACTTTCGTATAGAAGGGCGGCACGGTGTGGCTGTGCACGTCGATTCGGCCGGTCAGCGCCACGGCGGCAACGGGCATGCCGGCCCGCGCCAGCAAGCCGCTCTCGGGCAGAAACGAGCCGGCTCCCGCCATCGCCAGCCATTGCAGAACTTCCCGCCGCGAAGCTCCGGGTCCGGGATTCATTTCATTCTTTCGGCCCAAATCGATTGAGATGCCTTTGCTACGCGAGCTATTGAATTTCATCGGCGCGCCTTCAAAATGATTTTCGATTCCTCATCCTTCTGGCTTTTCGTTGAACCGAAATCTACACCCCGCGGGTTCGGCGCACAATGCGAAAGTGATTTCAGTGGCGCAGGCTTCAGCCTGTGGGTTTTAGTCCTTGCAAGGACTAACCCCCACAGGCTGAAGCCTGCGCCACTGGCTTGTCTCACGGTGGCAAAACTGCCTTGACATATTTTGCATGGAAATGGCACGCTGCTGGCCCTCATCTCCCGCAACGTCCGTTTGGGCGCCGGAGTAACACAAACTAGCTTGCAGCACGTCAAGGAGGAACTTCCATGCTCGTCGTCCGAAACTGTTTCGTTGCCAAGCCCGGAAGCGCAAGTAAGCTTGCTGCGCAGGTCAAGGAGGCGGCTGCTTCCGGAAAATTCGCCCGGCATCGCGTGCTGACCGATTTGACGGGTGAATTTAACCGCGTCATCCTGGAATTTGAAGTGGAAAACATAACGGCATTTGAAGCCCAGTGGAAGGATTACAACACGAACGAAGCCTTTCGCGCGAAAATGAAGGGCTACACGGACTTGTATATTTCCGGCAGCCGCGAAATTATGCAGATTGTTTAGGTAGGACGGGCTTCAGCCTGTCGCTTTTGTGTCGCTTCGCCACAAACTGAAACCCGGCAGTCCGCCGCGGCGGACTGTCCTACTTTAGAAAATCCAGCGTCCGCGTCCAGGCGAGCTTGGCGGCATCGGCGTCATATTGCGTGCCCGTAGCGTAAAAGCCGCGATTGACTTGCGGGTAGACAAAGTACGTGAATTTCTTCCCGGCCTCGGTCATCTCCTTTTCCGTCAGGAGCGCATTGCCAGTCGTGCGGAAATCGTACTGCGCGTAGTGCGCGAGGACTGGTGCGTGAACCGCGTCGAGACCCTGCGACGGCGGGCTTCCGCAATATACGACTGCGCGATATAGCTCCGGCACGGAAACGGCCAGCATAAAGCTTCGCCATCCGCCCCAGCCAAGACCCACTGTCGAAATCTTCGCCGCGTCCACATCCGGATCCTTCTGCAGGTAGGCGAACCCCGCCCGGGCATCCTGAACGGTGAGATTGGGAGACAACTGTCCCACGGCCTGCGCCATCTGGCCGGGCGTTCTCGCGCCGCCGAGGCGAGAGGTAAAGTCCGGCGCGAAAACGAAAAATCCAGCCGCTGCGAACTGCTTCGCGATATCCCGAACCGAATCGTTCAGCCCCTGGCTGTCATGAATCACGAGGACAGCAGGATGCTTTCCTGCGCCTGCGGGTTTCGCGACAAATGCATCGATATTGAACCCGCCCGAGTCATAGTGAATGGTTTCCGAGGATACGCTGGGAGCTGCCGCATCCTGCGCCGCGGCAAGAGGCGAAGCGATTGGAGCAAGAAATAGGCCCGCGAAGGAAATTATTACTGCCGCAGAGAGGAACAAAGTAAATCGTTTGCGCTTCGCTAATCGCCGATCATTCAGGTGGACTTCTTGAGTCCCCGATTCGTTCATGCATTCTCCGATAAAGGACGCGATCCCATTGCCGCTGCCCGCAGAGGCGAGGCGGGTTCACGTGGCGCCGGCGTCCCGCCGGCGATTTTGCGCCGCGTCGCGACCGGAAGAAAACCGCCGGCGAGACGCCGGCGCCACGACACTTCGGCCCCGTTTAACTACGCAGGTCCGATTTTCGTCCAGCCTCAGTTACGGCTTGCCTGCACTTGCGGAAAAATCCTGCGCTTGCGCCTTCAGCGCCTGCAACTCTTCTGGAGAGCGAATCTGCATGCGGGCGATCTTGCTGTTTCGCGTATAGCCGACCACGATCCGCGTCGTTCCGTCCCGCTCGTCGAGCGAAATGTGGCGCAAATTAATTCCGCGCCCCGGCAATGGAAACTCGGTCCACTGTTCGGTTTTTGGATCGAAGCGCGCCACCGAATCGCCATTGGTGAGGTTGACCCAGACGTTGTGGTTTTTATCGACGCTCGCATCGTACGGCGCGGACTCCGGCGTGGGGTATCTATAGCGCGTGGATTTCAGCGTGCGAATATCATACTTTTCCAAATTCCCGCCCCAATAATCGCACACCCAGACGATGTCCCCATTCTTGTCCGCGCCCATGCGGCGCGGGCCGTCGGACCACCACCCGGAGAAGTCGGTCAATTCGACGCCGGCGAGTTCGTACAATTTTTTGTCTTCGGGGGTGATGGCTCCATCGGCGCGGGCCGGCCGCGGCGGCTCGTGGAACTCCTGCGTCTTGCCGCTCTCGATGTCCGCGCGGTTCACGCGGTCGATGTTGATCTGCGTCCACCAGCCGTTGCCCATGCGGTCCGCGGCAATTCCGTACGATCCGCCGGGACCATTGTCGGTCGGCGTCGGCGATTTAAATTCCCGGAACTCATGCGTGTTCGGATCGTAGCGGAACGCACCGCTGCCCGTGGTGGCCCAAACGTTCCCCTTGCTGTCCACATCGATGCTGGTGCTCGCTCCGGCCATCCCTTTCGGCGGAGCGACCACGTCGTACTTCATCGTGGCTGGATCGACACGCAGCAGGTTTCCTCCTCCGCCTCGCGGATCGCCGATCACCGTGGCCCAGAGAATTCCATTCCGGTCCATCGTGAGGCCGTGCGTCGGCGCGGCGAGCCCGTTCATGCCGGGAACTTTGATGTCGGTCACTTTTCCGGTTTTCGTATCGAGCCTGCTGATGGTTCGCGTGTAGCTCGGCTCCGATGTGGTGAACCAAATGTCGCCGTTTCGGTCGGTCTGCGAATCGTGCAGACCGCGCGAGCCGTTCAACGCCGAGGGAGTTCCGAGCGACCAAAATGTTCCGTCGTTGGTGGGGAAACCGTCGTCGGTGGGATTCGCGTCCGGATCCGCGACCGGAATGCTGTATTCCGTGACGATGGCGCGGGCCGCTTCGCCGCGCGGGCGCGCATGCAGCTTGATTTGCATCGTCGAAGGCCCGGGACCGCGCGCTTCCGAAAGATACGTCGCGAGCTCTTTCTTGTAGTAGGCCATCACGGGGAATGGCGCCATGTCCGGCCCGGCGTACTCGCCGCCGCCGTTGTACACGCGGGACATCAGGTTCAGGATCGCTTCCCACCCTTTTTCGTCAAAACGGTTCTGCAAAATGTAATTTGGTTCGTGGCAGCCGGTGCAGGTATTGTAGAAGACGTCCTTCATCTTGCGGTGCTCGGGAGTATCTTCGGGCAGGGAAGTCACGTACTCCTGCCCCGTCATCTGCTTGACGATTTCCAGAATGTCTTTGATCGTATTGAGCGTGAAATCCTGGCGCCCGGCGGTTCCGTTCAGGCTGACTTCGGATTTCCCAGCTTCAAATCCTTCCGCCTGCGCCCAGACGCGGTATTTTCCTTCGGCCATCCGAGGAAAATAGTAATTGCCGTCTTCGTCGGTAAAAACGCTGGTCGTAATCGTTTGTCCCGCGCCTCTGGCGGACACGGTCACGCCATCCAGCTTGGCGCCCGTGTCGGACTTCACCGACCCGGAGAGCAACACGCCCGCTTGCTGCGCGGGCGCACTCTTTGCGCTTGCGGCGCTCAGCGTCGCAATCATAGCGATTGCTGCCACCAGAGCGATTTCCCGGAGACGGTTCCTATGTGTCATAGCGCACTCCTTAAACTCCTGGACGCGGACCAAATCTTACTCAGCGTTGCTGGGCGGTGTTCCCGCTTTCGGATTATTCTTTGGCCGTGCGGGACGGTTCACGGTTTTGAGATACTCAACGATCGAATCGACCTCCGCGCGCGTAAGCCCGTACTTAAATCCGGGCATCAGGCCCTCGCGCCCTTCCAGGATCACGTCGCGGATGTTGTCCTCGTTGTCTTGGACGATTTCCTTGTACAAAGCGGGACCGTACCGTTTGCTGACAACGGTTGGGAGCGTGTGGCAAACAGCGCAGCGTTGCTGAAAAATCCGCCGCCCGTCTTTTTGCGCGTCCGTCAGCGGAGCGCCGGAAGATTGTTGCGCGCGCAGCGGATGCGAAGTCGCCAGGCAGAAGCCCAGCCCGATCAGGAACACGGAAGACTTGCGAATCAAGTTTCTCCCTCGGCAGCTACCATTGCATGGTTTCAGTGACGGCAGAAAGATTAAGAATCCACTTAAATTATGATCGAATTTTAGGCGTGCCGAGAAATCAAGTCAAGCCGCATTCAGTGGCGCAGGCTTCAGCCTGCGGGGGTTGGTTGCGAGGAGATCGAGCCCTGACGCAACCAAACCCCACAGGCTGGAAGCCTGCGCCACCAAAACTATTGCCGGAATGCTTGCGCGTGGGAAATTCGAGTCAGGCTTTCGCGGCAGGAGAAAGGAACAGGCCGTGCTGCAGAAAATCCAAGACGGCGGCGCGGCGCTGCTCCACGTTGCGGGGATTCCAGATATCGCGATTCCAAATCTGGCTGGCCAGTTGCCCGGTCGCAAAATAGTACATGATCATTCCAAAGATCGTGAAAACCATCTGGTTGGGATCGACGGCGCGAAATTGGCCGCGTGCGATCCCCTCGCGGATGGTTTTCACCGCGCGTTGGTGCAGGGGACGGTGATGCGCCACCACCATCCAGTGCAGCGGCCGCCGGTCGGCCATCATCTCGCGCTGAATCAGCCGCGGATACGCGGGGTTGCGCATGACGAAGTCAAACGTCAGGTTCACCAGGGCTCGCACGCGCTCGGGCGGTTCCATCGAGAGCACGGCGGGAGACTCCATCTGCGCGGAAATTTGCGCGATCATCGTTTCGAGCACGAAGCGGTGCAGTTCTTCCTTGTTACGAAAATAGTAATACGGGAGAGCCTTGTTGACGCCCGCGACGCGTGCGATGTCGTCCATGCGCGCCCCGGCGAGACCTCGCTTGGCGAACACCTTTCGCGCGGCGACCACGATTCGCTGAACCGTCGCGAACTGGCGCCCTTCGCGGAGAATGCGCCGCCCGATGGGCGAAAGTTCCCAGTGTCGAACGAATTCCGTTCGAGATTTGGATTTTGCTTTGGATTTGATCATTTTCCGACCGCAAAGATGTAGTCGAAATAAACGCCCACGTCAAGGATTATGAGAGAATAGCGAGCCTTCATTAAAGCGTTACGAGTGAATCTCCAGATTGCGTTTCGGCGAGGATCACTGCTGTGGCACAATGACGCCAAAGGGGGAATGCGCGAACATGTTCTCTTCAACCGGAATCACGATCGAACATCGTCTTTCTTGCACGATGCGACGCATCGCTCTGCCTGCGATCGGTGCGATCCTTCTGCTAGCGGTTCCCGCACCGCGAGCGCAAAGCGCCGCTCCGCAGGGCGAAAAGAGCGAAGCGGCTCCCGCGGGCAATGCCGAAACCGGCAAAAAGATTTTTACCAAGGCCGGCTGTTACGAATGCCACGGCCGCGAGGGGCAGGGCGCGGCTCAAGCGACTGGCCCTCGCATCGGACCGTCGCAACGTCTCATTCGTCCCTTCATCAAGTACGTCCGCCAACCGACCGGCCAGATGCCGCCATACACCAGCGCGGTCATCTCAGACCAGGAACTCAGCGACATTTATGCGTATCTGCAGTCAAGGCCATTGACTACTCCCTCCAAGGATATTCCGCTGCTCAACCAATAGAAGTTGGGCACGACATTATTTCCGGCCGTCTTTTACTTCTCGAAATACTGCGTGTCGTCGCGCCATCGGCGCAACCCTCGTCTCGGTAGCTCCCATGAATCGAGGGTCGCTGGGAAACCCAAATTCCAATAAGAGGACTTGTGCCTATCCGGTTGACTCCACAGGCCCCAAGGGATAGTGTCGGGTGCGATGCGCCCGGAGTATCCTCGGTCATTGCACGAGTTTAGAAGGCTCTTTAACGATGAGGCCGCCTGTCGCCAGTACCTTGCGCGGAGCCGATGGCCCGAGGGCTTCCAGTGTCCACGGTGCCAGCAGGGCGAGGCCCTCGAACTACCAACCCGTCTCTTGTGGCGGTGTCGAGCGTGCAGGCACGACACCTCGGTCACGGCGGGGACCGTGCTCCACCGAACCAGAGTCCCGCTGACACAGTGGTTCTGGGCCGCCTACCTGGTCTCGACTCAGACCCCGGGCTTCTCAGCGCTCCAACTCCAGCGGCAGTTGGGACTCCGCCGATACGAGACGGCCTGGGCCATGCTGCAGAAGCTTCGTCGCGCCATGGTGCACCCGGATCGGGAGCCTCTCAAGGACAAGGTCGAGGTGGATGAGACCTACATCGGCGGGCGAGAAGTGGGCCTACGTGGGGGGCGCCACGTCCTTGACAAGGCGATCGTTGTGGGCGCGGTAGAGGTCAGGGGCGAAGCTTCCGGAAGGGTACGCCTCCAAGTGGTTCCCAACGTCTCGGCCCGGTCTCTGACCGGCTTCGTGAGAACGAACGTGGCTGCGGGAGCGATTGTAGTCACTGACGGCTGGGGAGGCTACGACCCCCTCCCGAAGCTGGGGTACCGGCACCGACCGCACACGCAGGGCGACCGTCGAAGGTCGACCCAGATTCTGCCGCGCATCCATCGTGTCTTTGGGAACCTCAAGACCTGGCTTCGTGGCACCCATCACGGCGTCGGCCACGCCCATCTTCAAGCCTACCTGGACGAGTTCGTTTTTCGGTTTAATCGCAGGCGAACACCGATGGCCGCCTTCCAGACGCTTCTCGGACTGGGTAGCCAGCAGCAACCCACCACATACAATCAGTTGTACCGAGTGGAGCTAAACGGATAGGCACGAGAGGACTTATCGGGGCTTGAATCTGATTTCACGATGGCCATTCGATAGGACGGCCTGGCCGTACCACGGCGTGTTGAATGCGCCGGGATATATTGCTAAGCGCAAAGAATCGCCGGTCTCCGCAAAGGAATATGCATCGCGGCTGACGGTGAGGTGTTTTTCAATTTGCCCATGGTTCGACGGTACGCTGACGACGAGAACATAGGAAGGACCGAACTCCCCGTTATTGATGTACCCATTGGAGAGAAGAGTTTGGACTTCGACAGGGGGACTCCTATCCAAGGCTCCGTTTAAGAAGAAGAAAGCTGCTCGCAAGGGAAGAACAGCTCCAGCCAATACAAATACTAACCCAGCGAGAATTGCGAAACGTTCCATTTGATCCCACACGGCAAGCACGATCATGACGACGGTTGGAATTGCTATGAGGATCGGAAAGAGGTAGGTGTCCAACGAATAGCCCTCAAGTGGTGGATATATGACGATAGCCAAAAGCATCCCACAAAATCCCCCAGCCAAGCCTCCTAAATATAGGTAGGAGGCCCTTTTAATGCCGTCGATACGAACGCCACATGCAGGACATCGATCGTCGTCATATACGGTTCCGCATTTGTAACAAGGGAGCAGCATACTTGCGTGTTCGAAATCAGCCCATCGAAAGAAATAAGTATGATCATCCTATTCGTTTTTGTGTTCTTTGCCAATTACCGCTAACGATTATTCTCGGCAGGGCGCACCGGTGGAAAGAAAAGCCGACGGCTCAGTGGATAAGTGAAACGGGACTATCGGAATGTGGCCCAGGTCGTGGAGCACCTGTCCGCTTTCAGCGCCCGGCCGTCAAAAACATTTAGGGGACTGAGAAAATAACTACCGCGGCTGCGTGACGGCTTCGACCAGCGCCGGCTCTCCGCGTTTGACGACTTCCTTCGCGCGCAGAATCGCCGGGCCGAGGTCCTTCGGGTCCGTGATCGGCCCTTCGGAATAGACGCCCATGCCTTTGGCGACCATGGCGAAGTTGATGTTGGGATCGGTGATGGTGGTGCCAATCGACGCGCGATCGATGCCTCGGCTGTGACGGTCGGCCATGCGCTGCACGTGCATCACCTCTTGGTGATACGCGCGATTGTTGTGCATCACGCTGAGGAGCGGAATGTGGTGATGCGCCGAAGTCCACAGAACTCCCGGCGCGTACATCAAGTCGCCGTCATTTTGAATCGTGACGGTCAGCCGGCCGTGCTTCCGGTTGGCCAGCGCGGCGCCGAGCGAGGCAGGCGCGCCGTAGCCGACGCCGAAACCGCCCGACGCCCCGATGTACTGGTAGTACTTGTCAAAATTCCACAGGCGAAGCGGCCAGCGGTTCACCCACGGCGAAACTTCGCAGACGAGGGACCAGTCTTCATTCTTGATCGCGCCCCAGATTTCCGCGCAAAGCCGCGCCGTCGTGATGGGGCTGGCATCCCAGCCGTAGGCTGCTTCATCGCGGGACCGCCGCAACGCTTCCTCATGTTGCGCGGCGAGTTTTTTGCCGCGATCCGCGAACGTCCTCTTGCGATCGTCCGTCAGCAGGCGCTTGACGGCCTCGATCAGCGACGGCAGTGTAGCCTCGGCGTCAGCCGCCATGGCCAGGTCCACTTCGGTGTAGCGCTGGAAATCCTGGTAGTTGCTCTTCATGTACAGATCGCTGGCGCTGATGCTGATCAGTTTCGCATCCTTCTTGATGATGGGCTGCGAGGTGCGGTGCAACTGGTCGCGGTAAGAATTAATCGTGCCCCAGAAATTCAGCGCTTCGAGACCAAGGATGACGTCCGCGCCGCCGATCACCGCGCGAGTGCGTTCCGTCTGATTCAGGGGATGCTGCGAGGGAAAATTCATGCGCGCCGCCAAATCCACGACGGGCGCCTGCAGCGTTTCGGCAAGTTCGACGGTGTACCTCAATCCATCGGCCGTGCGCGCGGTGCGCTCCAATAAAATGACGGGATTTTCCGCCGCGACGAGCATCCGCGCCGCCTCCGCGACCGAGCCCGTATCGCCCATCGGCGGCATGGCATGCGTAAGTTTCGGAATGTGGAATTTCGCGTCGTCGGGAATCGGGCCCTCTTGCAGCTCTCCGTCCGCGACCAGCAGCACGGGCGCCATGGGCGGCGTCGTCGCGATTTTATAAGCGCGCACCGCGGATTCCGCGAAATGGTCCAGCGATATCGGCACGTCATCCCACTTCAAACAATCGCGCACGATGGCAGCGGCATCCTGAACGCTGTGATCCCATTCCACTCCCGGGCGCCGCGAATTGATTTCCAGCGCGTTGCCGGCGATCAAGTAGACAGGCACGCGATCGCAAAAAGCGTTGTAGATCGCCATCGATCCGTGCTGCAAGCCCACGTCGCTGTGGAGAAAGACCGCCATCGGCTTGCCTTCGATTTTTGAATAGCCGTGGGCCATGGCGACGGCCGATTCTTCGTGGCAGCAGGTGATGAACTCCGGATTCTCGTTTCCACCGTAATTGATCACCGATTCGTGCAGTCCACGGAAACTCGATCCCGGATTGGACGCCACATACTCGATGCCCAGCGACTTGATCACGTCCACCATGAAGTCGGACCCGGAGCGGTTCTCGGTCAGGACATCCAGCACGGCCGGTGTTTCAGCCTCAAGCGCTTTCGGCATGGGCTGCGCAGTGCCCGCCCGGAGGACCTCGGCCTGCTGAGCGTTCGCCGCCGCCGGGATCGCCGCGAGTGCAGCGGCGCTTACCGCCGCGCCTTTCAGAAATTTGCGCCGATCGATCGCTTCTTTTTTGGATTTTCGCATCGTAGTTTCCGTTGATCTCGCACGGAGATTTTATTCATACCGATAGATTTTCCGTCCGAATGGCCAGCCTATGCCAGCGCAATCCGAGTGTCAAGCGTGCTGGCCCTCCGAGAGTAACTCAGTCTCCGCGAGATTCCCCTACGGCAGTTTTCGTAGCGCCGGCATCTTGCCGGCTCTTGACTTTTTCATGGAACTGGAAAATTGCTGGCAAGATGCCGGCGCTACCAAAAACTCTCCATTTGATGGAGATAGCTTCAGCACGCCCAAGTGTTCACATGGGCCGAGAATGTATTCCGATAGATTGAGGCGGTTACGCCCAGGCCTACAAAGAGGTGAAAAATTTTAGAGAAAGCAGTCTAGCCGCGCGCTTTGCCCTTGGATCGCCAGAATTCCTCGTTCGACCTCGCGCTAACGGGATGTCTCGTGACCACGTGGAGCGCCGGGGCCGGCTTGGATGTGCGTTCCGCGGCGTGTCTCAAGATACGGTCGAGGTCATTTCCTTCCGGCACGCTCCCCTGGGCAAATTCTTTCGTTCCGCCGCCTTTGCCTCCGCAGGATTTGACCGCTTCGCGCAACAATGCGTTCATGTCGCCGGATACGCCCTCGGATTTGGCCATGACGATGGATCCATTGGCTTCCGACCCGAGCAGCGCGACGACTCCAGGTTCGGAAATGATGTTCGTCGCAACGGTCCGAAGATATTCCATGTCCGCGTCCGCCAGGATCCCTGTCACGATCCGCGGAGGATCGGCCTCATGTTGCGCGCGCTCCTTGGCCAAAAGCACTTGGGCTTGCAGTGCCGCGGATTCCTCCAGGTAGCGCTGGCCAAATCGGCTGGCGGCGTTGCGTTCGTTGAGGATTCGCGTGATTCCCGCGTGAATCGTGTCGGGGCCGCAGGTCAGGCGCTCTGAGATGTCCTCGAGAAGTGCAAAATCAGCCCGCGCGACTCGCCTCGCCCTCTGGCCGCAGACAAATTCCACGCGCCAGTTTTCTCGCACCTTTTTCATGCGCCGGACGAGAATCATTCCGATCTGTCCCGTGCGGCAGACATGCGTCCCTCCGCAGGCCTGGATATCGACGCCTTGAATCTCCACCGCGCGCAGGATCCCTTCGCGCTCCGATTCTTTCAATACCCCCAGCGACGCAAGGTCGCCGGCTGTCCCGAACCGGACATGAACGGCCTTATCCTCAAAAATAATTTCGTTTCCAAATCGCTCAATGTTTTCCAACTGTTCGTCCGATATCGAAGACGCAGCGATATCGAGCGTGGAGACCGTCTTGCCCATATGGAAGGAAACAGGGGGGAGATTGAAGAGCGCCAGAAACGCCGCGCTCAGCACATGCGAGCCCGAGTGCTGCTGCATATGATCGAACCGCCGCGCCCAATCAATCGAGCCACGAACTGCCCCGGGCGCCACCTCGCGATCGGTAACGTGTACGACCGTTCCATCTTCCTTCTCGAACACATCCAAGACCGCCGCATCGCCCAGTCGCCCCGTGTCGTGCGGCTGGCCTCCCGATGTGGGATAAAACGCGGTTTCCTGCAAGGTAATCCACCAGGTGGGTGACGCTCCCTTCGCGTGCTCCTTCGGCGAACTCTCGCAGGACAATACGTGCGCATCGAATTCGCGCAGAAAGGAATCGCGGTAATAAAGTCGTTCGGTCAAGAAGTAATGCCTCCCATTGCACAAATCGGCTGCGCAGTTACAAAACTACCCATCGGGCCCGGCTTTCGGAAGAACGACCCTATAATAGCAATCCGACCACCACAAGGGGTCCATGCGGTCGTCGGCCTGCCAACCCACACTTGGATATAACATTAAGATTACAATAGGTTTAGTCATGAGATGCAAGACCCTCCGGGCTACACATCAATTCGAATTCCCCAGAAGCCAGCCAACCGGAAAACTCTTGTCCCTATAGTTCCGAAAAGTTCCCTCTACCCATCCTCATCCGGCTGGGCAAAAGGCTGGGTCTCCCGCTTGGCTACACACCCCGAAATGCGCCCGGGAACGCCAATCTCCCGATTGGCGCTTTCCGCGGCGCCCGCTGCGGCTCGGGGGAATAGCGTTCCCGGGCCATCAAGCGATTGGAAGTCACCGATTTGAACTTTGAATTGGTATTCCTAGAATGCATCAGGCAGGATGAATCAGGAGAAAAAGGCTTTGAAGCGTTGGACTAAAACTTTGTCTTCCAAGTCGAAAGGGAATCTCCCCAGTCTTTCCCTCAGAAGTGAATCTGCTTCAGACACCGCGCTGTGTCCTGCGAAGTAGCAAATTCATTCGAGTGAGCTTCGAGCGGATTTTTTCATATTCCTTATTCGCTTGAAGGACTCTGCAAGAAACCTATTTTTAGGAGGCATCATGTTAAGCGAACAAAATCTTTTTCTGGAAGATGTGTACCCGGGCGGCAGGCCAAAGAGCAGTGTGGTCTTGCCACCGCCCAATATTGCGCCGCAAAATCATGTTTTTGCCGAGGCTTTGCTGGAGAATTCCACGACGCGCCAGCGCCGAAGTCCGATGGATTGGGCCGTTTCCTTTCTCATTCATTTCGCCATCTTGGTCTTGTTGCTGTTCCTCCCGCTGTACTTCTCGCAGGGGATCGACATGAAGAGGTTGGAAACGACACTTCTCGTGGCGCCCATGCCGCCGATGGCTCCGGCGCCGCCGGCTCCGCCTTCGGTCGCTCGAATGGTTCATGTTCCCCCAAAAGTCTTCACGCCGGGGAAACTGACCGCGCCAACTTTTATTCCAAAGGCCGTTCCAGCGGCCTCCAGTGACGCCGCTCCGCCGGAAGAAGCGTTTGCCGCAGGTGCGGGCGCGATTCCCGGTGGCATCCCAGGAGGACAGATCGGCGGCATCACCGGCGGAATGGCGAGCGTTGTGGCGCCCGTAGCGGCAGCCGCTGCTCTCGAAGGTCCGAAGCGCCCGGTGCGCATTGGTGGCGATGTGAAACCACCGCGCTTGATCTATGGCCCCGCGGCAGTCTATCCAATTCTTGCGAGCCAGTCGCACATCCACGGGATTGTAGTGATTGACGCGATCATCGACGAGCACGGGAGCGTGGTCCAGGAAAAGGCCGTAAGCGGTCACCCTTTGCTGATCCCTGCGGCGCTCAAAGCGGTTTCGGAAAGAAAATATGAACCAACGATCCTCGATGGTGAACCCACACCGGTTGACTTGAGGGTTGAGGTCAACTTCCAAATGTAGTGACTCGCCACTTCCCGCCAAGGACCTGCGCGCGGCCGTCTACATGGCCGCGCGCAAGTCTCTCCGCTATAAAGTGCGCATCCGTCCCTGAATCAAGGCGAACGGCGCTACTAGCCGACCTGATGTTTCATCTCAAGAATCAGCGTAAAGGGATTGCCTTGACCCATACTGATCCAATGTTCAAACTCTAATCAGGAGTCAACCCTTCCTCTTTAACAAATGAGGAGAGCCTCAGGAAACGATCGTCCTTTCCGAGACCGATGGCAACCCCAGGATCAACCCATGGACAAACCACTGGAAAATTCCAAACCCGGAGCGCGCAAATTCCCTGTCATCCTGGCCGTCGATGATGATCCCGCCGTGCTTCGCATCATCGAATCACTGCTGTCGCGTCATGATTTTGTCGTAAAGACAGCCGCCAGCGGCGAAGATGCTCTTCGCATGCTCCGCGAAGTAACGCCCGCGGTTTTGATCCTGGATGTGATGATGAATGGAATTTCTGGGTACGACCTTTGCCATGTGGTCAAGCGCGACAAGCGGCTTCAGGAAATTCCGGTCATCTTTCTGACCTCCCGGGGGACTCCGCAGGACTATAAGACGGGGCACGATCTGGGTGCGGTGATTTATATGACAAAACCGCTCAAAGTGGAAAAATTGCTCAACGTCGTTCAAATGCTGATTCCTGTTACTGCCTAGCCGTATTTTCCTCGCCTATTTCCCGATGCTCCTCACGCACTCGTGAAACGAATCACCGTCAGGATCTTGCATATTCCTTCTCGAGTTCTCCCAATGCCAATTTAAGTTTTCCAAGCTCTGCTTCCAGCAAACCAAGCGCCTGGCTGGAACCGGCGACGGTGCCGGCCCTCCCAATTTCCTCCAATTTAGAAGCCGCTTGCACGACTCCCTGCGCCAGCAAATTTGCCGCTGTGCCCTTCAGTGCGTGCGCCGCGCGTTCCAGAAGTTTCGGATCTCGATTGGAAACCGCCGCGCGAATCTTTTCCATCTGTTTCGGAATCTGCGCCAGGAAAATTCCTGCGATTTCGCGCAGCAGCTCGGAATCTCCATCAAGAGAATCCAGGACCGCGCCGGCATCGAACACCGGATCGTTAGATCGCGCACGCGCATCGCCGTACTTGGCTTCCTGGGAATGACCGGTCAACTGATCGATGGTTTCAAAAAGAACCTCTCTCTCGATCGGTTTGGATATGTACGCATCCATTCCGGCCTCCAGACAGCGCTCCCTGTCCTCTTTCATCGCCGAAGCGGTCGTGGCGACAATCGGAATGTGCTCACCGGTCTCCTTTTCCTTCCTGCGAATTTCCGTGGTCACTTCGAGGCCGCTCATTTCCGGCATCTGGATGTCCATCAGGATCAAATCGAATTTTTCGCTTTCCAGCGCGGCGAGAGCCTCGCGGCCATTGCTCGTTACGACGAGTTTATCTCCCCGCTTGCGAATCAGTCGCTGCGCAAGGATCTGGTTGATCGCGTTGTCTTCGACCAGTAGAATCCGCAACTCCCGCCGCCCCTCGCGAACGGGCCGCCGCGAGCCGAGCAAAGCGGACTCTGAATCGCCGCCCTGCAAATGCGCCTTCTTTCCTTGTTGCATCTGCAGGCCGAAGCGGGCGGTAAAGTGGAACACGCTCCCGCGATTCGCCTCGCTTTCCACCCAGATCTTTCCCGACATCAGCCGCACCAGGCGCGCCGAAATGGAAAGCCCCAGTCCCGTTCCACCATACTTTCGCGTCGTCGAAGTATCGGCCTGAGCGAAGGCCTGGAAAATGAGTTGCTGCTTGTCGAGGGGAATCCCGATGCCGGAGTCTGAGACCGAGAAATGCAGGCACACATCCTGTTCGGACTGCGAATCTTTTGCGATCTTGAGAACCACTCCGCCGCGCTCGGTAAACTTGATCGCATTGTCGACCAGATTCGACAGGACCTGGCGCAGCCGGCTGGGATCGCCCAGCAGCGCGTCAGGCACGTCGGGTGGGATGTCGATCGAGAGTTCCAGACCTTTCTGTCTTGCGCGCACGTCCAGAATTTTCACCATCTCTTTGATGCCGTTGCGCATTGAAAAATCGGTGGAATCGAGATCCAATTTTCCCGCTTCGATTTTTGAGAAATCCAGGATGTCGTTGATCAGCCTCAGCAGCGAGCCGCTCGAATCCCGGACCATGGTGAGATATTCCCGTTGTTCCAGGGTGAGTTGGGTGTCCAGCGCCAGTTCTGTCATGCCGATAACCGCGTTCATCGGGGTGCGGATTTCGTGGCTCATGTGAGCCAGGAATGCGCTTTTGGCCTGGTTGGCGGCTTCGGCGGCTTCCTTCGCCTGTTGCAGCTCTTCTTCGGATTTTTTTCGCACCGTGATATCCACCAGAGTTCCCTGATGGCGGACCAGGCGCCCAAACGCGTCGCAAATCGCGTTGGAATTGTCGATACAGATGACCGGCGTTCCGTCTTTCCGCCGCAGCGTGATTTCCCGCATCAGCGACGCGGAGTTATGGGTCCGCACGCGCTCCGGAAACAAGTTCTCCGGCCCGTCGAAATAGAGCTTGCCGATGTTGGTGCCCACGAGTTCATCCCGGTGGGCGTATCCCAGCATGCGTACCATCGCCGGATTCACATCCAGCAAACTCCCTCCGGGATCGCAGAAATAGACGCCTTCCTGGAGCGTTTCAAACAGCTCGGTAAAACGCGTTTCGGATTCGCGTTGCGCGGTAATATCTCGCGCCAGGCCGCTGGCCCCGACGACTTTGCCGTCCTTAACAATCGCCTGCAAAACGCAATCGAAGTAAAGCACCGCGCCCGTTTTCTTCAGGCGCGCTCGCACCGTGCCGGTCCAGCTTCTTTTCTCTTCAAACCAGGCGATGGAATCCTTCACATGCTCCAGCCGCGGCTCGTCGAAAAACTCATCCATGCGGTGCCCTACCAGTTCGGAGTAGGCAAGTCCGAAAACCTGGGAGATACGCTGATTCACCGCTCGGATTTCGCCGTCCAGCGAAGTCGTAAAAATCAAATGGTCGAGACTGTCGATCAGGTCGCGGTACCCTTGCCGGGAAGCGGAGATGACTTCGGCAAGCTTCTCGAGCTGTTCGGCGCTGGGAGGGGCATTCTGGACCTTCTGGAATCCCCGGACAAACCCGCGCAATTCGTCGATCTCATGTTTCTTGTTCCAAACGTAGGCTCCAAACAGGACGATGAGTATCCCTGCCCCGATGGGAAGCGCCTCGAGGTGCCATTGGTTGGATTGCTGCGCTTGGTGGGACAGAACGGCAACGCCAACCGCCAGAATGACAAGCATCAGAATCGCCAGGCGCCAGACCTCATTCTCCTTGCGTTCGAGTCGGTCCAATTCCGGCGGCGGTTGATTTGGTTCCTGATTGCCCGGTGCCATTGGTGGTTTCCTCGCTTGGCCGTATAAGGCGATACGGGAGAAAATCGTGAAAGCCCTATCTTCATCGTAAATTCGTGTGCCGGAATGGGGCAATCGGATTTGGCCTGCGAGTTTCTATAACGGAAAGCGAATATTTCTTGGCCTGAGGCCCGGCTGTGGTGGAGTTCGCGCTGCCGTAGTTAGCCCGGCGGAACGGCGGCACAATTTGCGATTTCCCTTTTCGGCTACCGCGGAGGCTATTGAGATCAACACCGGCACAACTGCAAAGGGGCGCACGACCGACCTGGGTCTGGGCGGCTGTTACGTGGATACACTCAGCCCGTTTCCGGTGTCCGAAGAATTGCAGGCGCCTTCCCAAAATTCCCATGATCCGCGGAGTGCGTTTGTGTAACACTTAACGCCCGGCAACGGATACCATGCAACGACCTCCGCTCATGCAGATCGTGCGCCGCGCGGCGCACTGGCGCTGTCCCAACTGCGGCCGCGGCAGGCTGTTTCGCGGCGTCTTTCGCATGCTGCCCCGCTGTCCGGAATGCGGGCTTTCCTATTTTCCTGAGCAGGGATACTACGTTGGAGCCATGATCATCAATTACGTGGCCACCACGGCTGTGGTCGTGGCGATTTTTCTTTTGTCCGTGCTGGTGCGGGATTTCACCACACTTTCGACCAATTCCAAAATTCTGCTGTGGATGGCTTTTGCCATCGTCTTGTCCCTGTTGCTCGTGCGTCACTCTTACAGCTTCTGGCTCGGAATCGATTTTTGGATCACGCCCAGAAAGCCGGATGTTCCGGCGATAGAAAAATCCTAGCCGCCTCGCGCCATTCGAGCGGCGATGCCGATGACTGCCCCGCCCAGCACCAGCCACGCCGAATTGATTCGGAAGCGCAGCAGCAATACCGCGCTTAAAATCGCAAGCCCGACCGTCACCCAATCCACAATCGCCGAGCGCCCCAGCTCGAAGCTGACGGCCGCCATCAACGCAAGCGAGGCTACGTTCACTCCATCCAGAAACGCGCCGGCCGTTGCGGAACGCCGGAGCAAGGGAATGAGCGGCCCGCTGATGGCCACCAGAATAAATGCGGGCAGGAAAATTCCAACCGTAGCCACGACTGCTCCAACTGGCCCGCGCAACAGGTAGCCAAGAAAAGTAGCCGTGGTGAACACCGGCCCGGGCGTCACCTGCCCGATGGCGACGGCATCGACCAATTGTGCGTCGGTGACCCACGCGCGGTGCACCACCAGGTCCGCCCGCAGGAATGCAAGCAGAACGTAGCCGCTGCCGAACACAATCGAGCCGATCCTCAAGAACACCAGGAACAGCGGCCACATTCCGGGAATCACCGCCGCGACACCTGTGGCGCCCGCCCACGGAAAAATTCTCGACAATCCCGTGCGCATTCCGCGCCACACGGAAATAAGCGCCAGCCCGCCCGCCGTTTTTTGGTTTCCTGCGCTATTCCGCGACAGCGCCTTAATCCCGGCAAGAATCGCGCCCGTTCCAAACAAGATCAGAAGAACATTCACTTGCGCGAAACTGAGCGCCACGCCGAGTGTGCCGGCAATCGCCAGGACCCAGCTCTTCACCGCCGTGCGGCCAAGTCCCCACAGCGCCCGTAGAATCACGGCAATCACCACCGGCTTGACGCCGTAAAGCAGCGCCGCCACAGCAGGCAAATGCCCAAAGCGCACGTACGCCCAGGCGATGATTCCCACCAGGATGGCCGCTGGAGAAATAAAGCAAGCGCCGCCGACGAGAAGTCCCGCCCACCCGGCGCGCAAATAGCCGATGTGAATGGCCAATTCGCTGGAGCTGGGACCGGGAATCAGGCTGCTCGCGCCGAGGAGGTCAAGAAACTTTTCGCGCGAAAGCCATTTCCGGCGCCGCACCAGTTCGTCTTCCATGATGGCGATGTGCGCCGCCGGCCCGCCAAACGCGGTGACGCCCAGCCGCAGAAAGAAAAGCGCCAGCTCTTTCAGCGAGCCGCGTTTCGCCGCGTCAGCTGCGCCAGTGTGAGTTTGCTCGAGTTCGGACATCTCAGGGAGTTTTCTGGCCAGACATCCACGAATGCGGTGAATTTGTAGCACAGCCACTCCTGCCTGTGTGGTTTTCCAGGTTGCAAACGTGGACTACTTGAGCCGACGACAATCGCAAAAACCACACAGGCAGGAGTGCCTGTGCTACTAGAACCTGCCAGCACTCAAAATAATTTTCCTATCAAATAATCGTCAGCGGGAAATCGTAGCGCCCAAGTAGGGATTCAAATTGACCGCCCGCCAATCGCCGTGAATAATCGCGGCCCGAATCTGCGCGGGGGTCTTCCCCTTCTGCGTAAGCTGATAGGAGAGGACCGCCTCCTTCTGGCAAATGTCGCACTCCGCTCCGTGCGTCCCCACGAAGCAATCGAGCAAGCTCTTGTGCCCCGCATGCCGGTCGCAATAGCAATAGCAGGGCTGCTGATACAAAACCGGCCTGATCTTTGCGGCCAGCGCATAGACATTGCGATTGAGCGCATCGGGAAACTGCTTCGGATCGAGCGTAGCCGGAAACGGCGGCTTCAACGCATACGCGTGGTAAGAGGGAATCCCCAGATCGGCCGGCCCCGACATGTCCATCTGCATCTGCGAATCCTGCGCATTCCAATCGGCGCCGAAAGCGGGACGCAGTTGCGCCAGCCCCGCACTCACAAGCACTAGAATGAATGCGATTGCCGCTGCCGCATATTTGCCAGTCATTATAAGGACCCTCCTAGACCAGCGAAAACGGTAGCTCATCTTGGAGACGGGCGCAACCAGTGGATCTTTCATCGGAGTAAACAGCACGACACGCAGTCGGATTCGAGGCCAGTGGAGGACAATCCAGAGAAGGTGTTCTTACCGTTGTCAGGATGCGTTTGCGTCAGGTTCGGGCGCGTCCGGCAAGTCACCGGTGGTGGCGCGATCAGGCTCAGTCTCGGTACTCGCTGCGGACGGCGGCGCCGCAGGCGCAGCTTCGGAAGAGGGTGCGTCAGGGACAGAAGTAGCGGACGCAGTCTCCGAAGCCCCGGCGGCTACCGCAGGCGTGGATTCCAGCCGCGTAGCAAGGACCTCCGCCAGCAAATCGATCAGCTTCCGCGCCCCTTGCCCGTCGGCGTCAAGCTCCGGGTTATACCCGGCGACTACCAAAGCGGCCAGATTCGGCTGGCTGACGAATACGCGGAGCGCATCGCGCACTTCGCCCAAGCTGAGGCCGCCCGCGCCGGGCAAATTTGTCCACGGAAACTCTTCGCCGTTGATCACGTCCACATCGAAGTGCAGGACGAACTCGTGATTCAGGGCATGAACGCGTTCGAGCGCGAGGTGGGCGGCGGCTGCGGCTCCTACCGTTGATACTTCCAGCGTTGGATGCCGCCGCAGCGGCGACGCCACCAGATATTTTTCCTCCGGCTCGTCCAGCCGGTCGAATCCAAACAAGGCGACGTCTGGTTCGCGGACGAGTGGCGGCTCGCCCCAGAAGCGGACCAGTTCCGGAGCGCCGCGTCCGATGACCTGCGAAATCACCATGCCGTCGACGCATCCCGAAGGCGTCGTCGCCGGCACGTTCAGATCGGCATCGCGGTCCACATAAATCAGGCTGACGTTGCGATAGTAGCGGCGCGTCCCGGCAATCGCCGCCAGCACGGAAATGCAATCGCCGGTAAGTATGACCGGCAGCGCGCCGGACTTCACCGCGACTTCGACGCGCGGGCGCAAGTCGTTCAGCGATTTCAGAATCGCGGAAACATTTCTGGCGCGGGGATGCTCGTCGTCAGGTTGGGAAACGTAGGTTGCCGTGTCGCCCAGGTCGGTTACGTGGAAGCCGGCGGCCTTCAGCCGATCCGTGATTCCGGCGGCGCGCAGCGCGGCGGGCGCGCGCTCATGCCCGGGGCGCAGGGCCGCTGCGCTCGTGGCCGAGCCCAGCAGGACAATATTCTTCGTCTGACGGGTGATCTTGACCGCCAAAGTCGCTCTCCTGAAATTGGAGACATGCTTCCCTGAAAGACGGCAACCCGCATAAAACCGTTCCGCTCAATGCTCGCCAAACAAAGCTTTCCCTAATTCGGCTTTCCCTAATTCGATGCCGGCGCGATCGTGGTCAGCTCGGACGGCAGCGTGAACCGCACATCCTCGCGGATCAAGTCGAGATCGCGCTGATTCGTGTAGCCCAATCCGGCCAGGCGCTGGCTCACCTGCTCGACCAGAATTTCCGGCGCCGACGCGCCCGCCGTCAGGCCCACGCGGCTGATTCCTTCCAGCCATTTCGGATCGATATCTTTCGCGGCGTCGATCAATTCCGCCGGCACTCCCGAGCGCTTGGCGACTTCCACGAGCCGGTTGGAGTTGGAGCTGTTGGGCGAGCCGACCACCAGGATCAGGTCCACTTCGCGCGCGAGCTGCTCGACCGCTTCCTGCCGGTTCTGCGTCGCGTAACAAATGTCGTCGGAAGCCGGCCCCTCGATCGTGGGAAACCGCTCGCGCAGACGGGTGACGATTTCCTGCGTGTCGTAAAGGCTCAGCGTCGTCTGGGTCAGAAACGCCAGGCGATTCGCGTCCTTCACTTCCAGCGCGTCCACCGCTTCGACGCTGTCCACCACCACCGTTTGCTTGGGAGCTTCTCCGGACGTGCCCACGATTTCCTGGTGATCGCGGTGTCCGATCAGGATGATGGTCCGGTTCTCGCGTGCGAATTTCAGCGCTTCCAGATGCACCTTCGTAACGAGCGGGCAGGTCGCGTCGATCACGCGCAACTGGCGCAGCCGCGCTTCCTCGCGCGTCGTCGGCGGGACGCCGTGCGCGCTGAACACCAGCACGGACCCGAGCGGCACTTCCTCCACCGTCTCGACGAAGATCGCCCCGTTCTGGCGCAGTTGCTCGACGACGTAGCGGTTGTGCACGATTTCGTGATGCACGTACACGGGCGGCCCGTAGGCTTGCAGCGCCAGCTCCACGATGTCCACCGCGCGCACCACCCCCGCGCAAAAACCGCGCGGCCGCACGCGGATCAAGCTCTTGCCTTCCCCTTTGTTTTCCCCTTTGCCATTCGGTGACGCTTGCATCCGGTCGCTCATCGAGTAGCCTCAAAAATGCCACATTAGATTATCACGGCAAGGGATACTTATGCGACCTTTTGGCGGGTAGTGGTACAGTTTGAAATAGGCAAGAAAGAAAGTGCGGGGGACGGGGTTCGAACCCGCACGGACTTACGCCCACAAGCTTCCAAGGCTTGAGCGTCTGCCAATTCCGCCACCCCCGCATTGTGAAACATGGTATTATAGCTCCAAGGTACGGGCCTTGGAAGTCCCGCAGCCTTTGGGAGAAAAGAATGCAAAGAGTAGCTCTGTTTGTAGACGGGGCAAACATGTTCTATGCCCAACGCGACAACGGTTGGTTCATTGACTATCGCTCCGTGTACCAAATGTTCACCGACAATCGGGAAAAAGCCGCAGCGTATTATTTCACGGCGACTCCCCACATGGCGGACCCCGAGAAGGTTAGGAGTTATCGCCGCTTCCGCACCGCGCTTCAAAGCATGGGGTTCAGCGTCGTGGACAAGGAAGTCACAGTGATTTCAAATCCGGCTGCTGGTGTCATCAAGGTGAAAGGCAATCTGGATATTGAACTCGTGTTCAGGATTCTCACAGAAAAAGACACTTATGACGAGGTTGTTTTAATGGGCGGAGATAGTGACTACGTTCCGATAGTCAGCCATCTCAGGGCGCTCGGGAAAACCGTGACCATCGTGGGCAGGCGCGAATCGGTTTCGAATAGCCTCATAAATGTTGCGAACAAATTTGTTGATCTTAATTCAATCCGAGATAGGGTGGAAAGAGAGAGGACGCCGCTAAAGCCCATACCGGCAAAAAAATTGGGGGCTCATTAGATTGGCCCCCGTTCATTAGCTTGCCTCCGAATTTATTAGGAGAGGCTGTTCATTTTGTATGTGGTCGAAAACCGCGTTGACGGAAGTTTCGACGCACAGCCTTGGAAGCAACTACAGTATAGTCGTGCAGGTAGGATGCGTCAAGTACGACATATAGTGTATGTGTTGCAGTGAAGATTGGTACGAATAAAAGGAGAATGCCTCGCATTTAGGGACTGATTAGATGACGTTGTCGGCTCCTAGATCTAAGTAGACTTGGCGGGTGGCCCGCCCTTCTGTACTCCACAAGATCGTCTCCGCTCCAAGTTCCAATACTACTCCCGTACGTCCACTCCGAGTTAAGATTCTGATCCTATAACTGGGCAGGTGGCGCACCCTTCCGCGTTTTATTTCTCTTGACGGCGACATGCGGACGCGGGTGGCCAACCCTTTCTCGAACTTTTCTCTTGACGGCTGAGCACCGCTGGATGATACCACTCCAATACTTCATCGCCGTGGGACTGGTTTAGCTTTTTCGGGTGGCCGACCCTTTCGGTCTTAAAGGGTCGGGGTTTTGACTTCTCATTCCTTTTATGGGCAACAAACTCTTTCGTCACTACGGACGCGGCCATCTGCATTTCATTACGTTCACCCGTTATCGACGTCTGCCCCTGCTTCGTTCGGTTCGAGCCAGAAATGTCTTCGTCCAGATTCTCGGCGAGGTACGCGACCGCTACGGATTTTCCCTGGTGGGCTACGTCGTCATACCCGAGCACATCCATCTGCTCCTCGTCGAGGCCAGGTGGCCCGGCCAGACTGCCCCTATGTTACTTAGTGATTCTATCTCGTCACCGATATATATGTTTGGTATATTTGACAGAATAATGTAAGATTCGTGGCCTAAGTACCGCAAAGCTTTACCGGGAGGTTTATGATGGCCACGGTTCTAGGCTCACCGCGTGGATTTACGACTCTTTTCGCGTTGCTGGTAGTATGTCTGTTAACCGCTTCCCCTGCGCACGGACAAATTGATCTTCAGCACTTACCCGAGTGTTCGTTGTCCAAGACAAACGGGACTTGTAAACTTGTGATCGACCGCGGAAATCCTGTGGCGCCATCTGCCGTACAAATGTATTCCAACCAAGCGCTTTTAGTTATCATTAAAAACCCTCTGCCCTTTGAAAGGTACTTTTTGGACTTTACGACGGGACAAGCAGCACTGTCACCGGATGTGACATCGAGTATCGTCCAAGGACTATTTCCCAACCTGCAGAAGATGATGATGATGATGAAATCGCTTCCAGGCGCGGCGGCTGCGCCTCCCCCTAAAGCTTGTGATGATTCAAATCTCTCTACCGTTACGGGCTGGCCTGTCGCTAAGGGGGTTGCTACAGCCATGCCGGTGTTCGCGGCCTGTTTCGGGGAATTAGCGACGGAAGCGGTCAAGGCCTACAAGTACCTTGAGCCGCTAGTGGCGCCGGATTCTCTCACACCGAGTGCACCCGCCACAGAGCCTGATTACTATAGGAGTCAGCGCAAAGCGATATTGGATGAAATTCAGAAGTATGTGAACTCGGAATCGATAATTTCGACGAAGATCACCAATATGTCCAAGGACACAAAGACAGCCTATACCGCAGATGACGACAATTGGATTACGCAACTCAGCGACGCTCAAAAAATAACAGATGCAATAAGTTCTGACCTGCTAGGCTACAACCAACGCATCACTGACCTCGGCCCTTGCAACTATGGTTCGGATGCCAAGAAAGTGGAGGATTGCAAACCGATTGCTGAAGTTCTGATTACGTCTAAGCAGGATGACGAGCACGTATACAAAAACATGGTGACTAGGACGATCACCTATTCATTGGATTCTCTCAACCTAGTTTCATATTCGCAAGAAGCTGTCCCCAATCCAACGAATAAGAAGGCGTTGGCAACCGTGGCGCTCAATTTCGCTGACGCGCCAAACAAGTTCCTAGGTTTGCCATTTACAGCTCTTCGTTGGGAAGCTTCCGCTGGCGTTTTCTTTTCGATGATGCCGAATCGAACTTTTTCGGTCCAGCCAACATATACCATCGGAGCAAACGGTCCGACGATCACTGACAACACGATTAAGGAGAGCGCACCTCGTCCGACACCACTTCCTTTCGTTGCGGCAAATTATCGTCTCACCGGAGACCTACCCGGCCGCTGGAAGTCAAACATTTACTGGACCGCGGCGATAGGAATAAATCCAAATAGCACGGTAGCAGAATATGCAACGGGCTTTTCTTATTCGTGGCGAGCGCTCATGCTCAGCGCACTTTGCCACTTTGGGCACGACGCCTACTTGACGCAAGGCTTCAAGACGACGACGGATCTGGGAGTGGGTTTCACTGGCACAATTCCAACAAAAACGTACTGGACAGAAGCGTTCGCGTTCGGAGTAAGCGTACGATTGCCGTCGCTTACAGGGAGGTAAAAGCTCGACTACATGAAGCCACAATTCCTAACAAGAGAGCATCGCGCACGTAGGCTTGGCCTCCCCCTGGAGCTTTGCTGGCGGACCGGGATCAGGCGGGTGGCGCACCCTTCCTTAGATTTTTCCTCTTGACGGCCACTTGCGGAAAGATGACACCACTCCAATACGTCATCGCCGAGGGACTGGTTTAGCTTTCTCGGAAGGCCGACCCTTTCGGTTTTAAAGGGTCGGGGTTTGACTTCTTACTGCTTTTTTATGAGCGACAAACTCATTCGCCTCTACGGACGCGGCCACCTGGATTTCATCATGTTCACATGTTATCGATGCCGGCCCCTGCTGCGCTCGGTTCGCGCCAGAAAAGTCTTCGTCCAGATTCTCGGCGAGGTAGCCCCGCCCCTAAGGACGGCCTTCGGTTGCCCCATTTGTCACACTCCGCGATAGAAGGAATACGGGTGGCATAATTAACCGCAAGGACGGGTTAGCCAGGGCGCGCGCTCACTCCGGGTAGCGAACCCCGTCCAACTAGATTAGAGATTGAGTGTATATGCTCGCCTCCACTATAATGCCTTGTTTTGCCACGGGTGCGGCGGCTGTCTGCTTTTCGGAATCGCGGGATCTCCAGATAGCGTTGCGCGGGAGGATTTTCGGACGTGTGGGACGCTCTTCGTGAAAAAAAATTAGGCGTGCGGATCATGCTCGGAATCGTGGTTGGGTTCCTGGGGATCGGCATGCTCTTGTATCTCGTGCCCCAGGGCACCAACGATTTGACCGGGTCGGACGCCGTCGCCCAGGTGGGCGACCAGACCATCTCCGTCATCGATGTCCAGAACCTCTTGAGCAAGACGACCCGCAGCGGCCAGATCCCTCCCGCCCTTCTGCCGGCCTATACGCAGCAGGCGCTCGACCAATTGATCAATGAAAAAATGCTGGCGCTCGAAGCCGACCGCATGGGCATGCGCGTCTCCGACGAAGAGCACGCCGACCTGCTGAAGAAGCTCGTACCCACGGCGTTCACCGGCGACACCTTTATCGGCATGGACCGGTACTCCGCCGAAGTCCAGGCGCGCTTTCAGATGACCGTCCCGGAGTTTGAAACGGAAGTGAAAAACGCGCTCCTGCAGCAGAAGTTTCAGGCGCTGGTGACCGACGGCATCACGGCCAGCGACGATGAAGTGCGCGACGAGTTCCGCCGCGAGAATGAGAAGATCAAACTCGATTACGTGTTGATCAAGCCGGAAGACCTGCAATCCAAGGTGGAAGTTTCCGACGCGGACCTGGCGGCCTACTTCGACAAGAACAAAGCCCAATACGTGGTGCCGGAACGCAGGACCATTGATTACGCCGTCCTGAGCCTCGCGCAGCTTCGCCAGCGCAGTCCAGTGACGGAAGACGACGAAAAGCTCTATTACCAGAGCCACATCGACCAGTACAAATTGGAAGACCGTGCGCACGTCGCCCACATTCTCTTCAAAACCGTGGGCATGACCGATGCCGAGGCCGCCGAGGTCAAGAAGAAGGCCGAGGACGTCCTCAACAAGGCCAAGCGCGGAGGAAATTTCGCCGACCTGGCAAAACAATATTCCGAGGACACCACCAAGGATAAGGGAGGCGACCTTGGCTGGATCGTCCGGGGACAGACCGTCCCTGAATTTGAAGCCGCCGCGTTCAGCCTTCCCAAGGGATCGATTTCGGACCTGGTCAAGACGCAGTACGGCTTCCACATCATCCAGGTGATCGACCGCGAGACCGCGCGCACGCAGACGATCGATGAAGTCAAGGCCAGCATTGTCAATCAGTTGCAACAGGAAAAAGCGGAGCAGCTGGGGGAAACCGTTTCTACACAAATTGCCGACGAAATCCGCCGCGGCGGGCGCGTCCCGATCGAAGACTTGGCCAAGAAATTCAACATGACCACCGGGGAAGCAAAGCTGGTCGAGGCGAATCAGCCGCTTCCGGAGCTGGGCAACGCGCCGGGCCTGTTGGATAACATTTTTCACCAGCGCACCGGAGATGTGAGCGCGCCGATTCACACCGATCTCGGCTACGTCGTAACTTCCGTGAAGGACATTCAGCAAACGCACCCCGCGACGCTTGCGGAGGTTCATGATCGAGTGGCCAGCGACTACCGGCACGAAAAAGCAGTGGACCTCGCAAGATCTCGCGCCGAAGAACTCGCCAAGCGCGCCAAAGGGGGCGAAAATTTCGCCGTTGCCGCCAAAGCCCTCGGTCTGGACGTAAAATCATCGGACCCCGTCGCGCAAACAGGCTCGATCCCCGACCTTGGCAGCGCCAAGCAATTTGCTTCCGCGTTTAGTCTGCCAGTCGGCCAGACCGGCGATCCAATCCCGCTCGGGCAGAATTGGACCGTCTACAGCGTCGCCCAACACGATCCCGTCAATCAGGACGATTTCGCGAAGCAGAAGGCCAAAATCGAAGAGCAAGTTTTGCAGCGCAAGCGGCAAACCGCCTACGATTTATTCCGAAACGCGCTGAAAGCGCGCCTTCAGGCCGAGGGCCAGTTGCACTTCAACGCCGATAATTTGAAGCGCCTTATAACCCCAACATAGTACTAAATAGCAGAAAAGAAACAGGTTAACTGTTTTAGGCACAAGGCTTGCTTTCGGCATGGCCCTGCGCTAGCATACTTGTGTTTGAATTCTTAGCCCTTCGCCAGGGGGTTGAGATCTTGAGGCTGCCGCCTTCCCAGCGCTCATTGCTTCTCGTAGTTTTGGCCCTTCTAATTCTGACAGTGGTTTATTCATGAGGGATTCATCATCGACAGGCACTATTAAGGCCGAGAAATCTTTTTCTAATGAGGCATTTCCGAAGATCGAAATCGAAGGGAAGCGAGCGAGGTGTACGATGCAGGGGAAGATGAATCATCGCAATGAGTATCAATGCACGATTGAAGTGAACCAGACCGGCAAATACTGCGTGCGGGTTCGAGCCATATTCGCCCGCAAGGCCTGGGTTTTACCCGTTTACTTCCTCGCCTCCACCTTCGACCGCGCCATGCGCAAGCTGGAACAAGTGCTGCAGTTCCTGCAGCAGAAGGAAGAACGCTTGTGGTTCTGGGGCGTCGAATACTCGGACGACCCTAATTTCTCCGAGGAACTTGTCCGCGAAGCGGGGCTGCGCCTGGATCGCCGCGCTGAATTCCCGCGCCGGTCCGCGAGCGTCGCCCTATCGCCCGAAAAGCCCGTTCCCGCCGTGTTGCTGGCTCCGGTTCGCCGGGGACTGGCGCATTCGATTGTGATCGGCCGCGCGGGCGCAGCAGGGAACTAACCCTTACTTTTCCCTTAAGATGACTTCGCCATTGCCGATGGGCTGGTCGTTCAACCAGAGGCGATATTTGTAGGAGCCCGGGTTGATGCCCGGGCGAGGGGGACCGCTTTGCAGTTGGCGTCCCGGGGGCGCCTGGAAGACGTTGGATTGGAACGGGCAACGGTTGGGATCGAACTGGATCTTGAGAGTCCCCGTGTCCGATAGCCAGACGACCTGCTCGTCGGGAGCAATCACGACAATTTCGGGGAGTACACCAACCAGGACCAGTTTTTCCGCCATCGATGCTCATTCCTCCGGTGCCACGCGAAGATAGCACAGCACACCGCAGCCGCGCTTGGAGAATGTGTTCCCAGGGGCAAAGTGCTGGAAGGAGCATAGCTGCAGTACGGGGTCGATCTTCTCTGTGTCCTCTGTGCACTCTGTGTTAAACGCTTTTGAATCTTCTTCGTGAAGGAAAGGCCGCAAAACTATTTAACACAGAGGACACAGAGAACACAGAGAAAGCGGCGTATGAATTTCGTTGCTGCGGTTTGCTGCGAAGTAGCCGATAATTGTTAAAACACAGCCATTTTGGCGGTTGCGCGGAGCCGGAGAATCGCGCAAACTAGACTCTGGTCAGGAGCATATTTCGGAGTGAGGTCCCGGAACGCTTTCGGGACAAGCGCTTTCGCCAGTGGCCCGATTCGCTGGTCTCCGCAATTCTCTTGTGGCACGTCATTTGGCGTCCCGGCATAGAGCCACGAAAGCTGAGGTTTGAAGTCATGATGAATCCTATGGATGAAGTGCGACCGCCGACAAGGCTGATGCTCACGCCCGGCCCTTCGTGCATCAGCCCGCGGGTTTACCGCGCGCTGGCTACATCAATGGTGGGGCATGTTGATCCCTGGTTCACCGAATTTATGGGCGGCGTTCAAGAGCTGATGCGCCGCATTTTCCAGACGCAGAACCACATCACCTTCCCGATATCCGCATCGGGAACCGGCGGCATCGAAACGGCGGTGGTCAACGCCCTGGAACCGGGTGACGAGGCGATCGTCTGCGTGAACGGCATGTTTTCCGCGCGAATGGCGGATATCGCCGAACGGACCGGGGCCAAGATTCACCGCGTCCCCGCGCCGCTTGGCCGTTGCGTGGATCCGGAAGATGTGCGCCGCGCCGGGCAGGGCCGCAAGATCAAGTTCGTCGGCCTGGCGCACGGGGAAACCTCGACCGGCGTCGTTACGAAGATCGATCCATTTCGCAAGGTCGCCGATGAACTCGGGGCGCTACTGATCGTGGACAGCGTCGCGACGCTCGCCGGTGTGCCGCTGGACGTAGATCGCCTGCGGATCGATATCTGCTTCAGCGGAACGCAGAAGGCCATCAGCGCGCCTCCTGGAATGGCGCCCATCACGGTGAATACGCGCGTCGAGGAAATGCTGCGCAACCGAAAGACGAAAGTGCAGAGCTGGTATTTCGATCTCACCACGGTAATGAATTATTGGGGCAAGGAACGCACGTATCACCATACACCGCCGATTCCCCTGATTTACGCGCTGCATGAGGCGATGCGGATTGTTCTCGAGGAAGGGCTGGAAGCGAGCTGGGAGCGCCACCGTCAAAATCAGGCGGCGCTGATCGCCGGCCTGGAAGCGATGGGCATCCGCCTCTTCGTCGAGAACCCGGAAGACCGCCTGCCGACCGTCACTTCTGTGTATATTCCCAACGGCATCGACGGCGCAAAAACGCGCGCCCGCCTGCTGAATGATTTCAACATCGAAATCGCGGGAGGCCTTGGGGATATTAAGACCACGACGTGGCGGATCGGCCTGATGGGATATTCCAGCCAGCGCGCGAATGTCCTTCTCTTCCTCGACGTGCTGGAGAGGGTTCTTCTCGACCAGGGCATGAAGTTGCCGGTCAGCGCGGGCATCGCGGCGGCAGCCGCCAGCTTTGCGCACGCCGAGCCTGTCCCCGTCGGCCACGGAAAGTAGAAAAATGAGCACAGGCACTGGGCTTTCCAATCTGGGCGCGATGAGCCAATTCGTGGGGGAATTTGACGTCACCTCGCGCCTGACCGACCGGACCTATCACTGCCGGTTTTCGCACCTGTGGAACGGCATCGCCACGCGGCACAGCGACACGGTGGACACGAAGTTCCTGGTGGACGGCCAGGGATCGATCGTGGGCCTTGCGCATCCTGGAATCGTTCAATTCACGACCAAATCCGGCCGCGACATTTCCGACCGCGAAGCCAGCTACGTCGCCGCGCAGTACCTGCGGGAGCAGCTCGAGCAGGAAGACGAGCGCCCGCTGTACGACGTCTCCGCGGCGGATGTGGTCCGAATTATTGAGTTACTTGGAATCCGGTAAGACTGAGTCGTGATCTGTGACTCGTGATTTGTGATTCGTGAACTGCGTCGGCCCGCCTTTTTCCGTCTCTCCTGAATTTCTCTATGCCCCATGCGCCCTCTGTGTTAAAGCCTTTTCCCGTAGTGCTCAATTCGTAATTTCCTTAATGTCACTGAGGTGAGTCGTGCTCCTGCAATCGGGGTCTTCTCCTTTCAGGATGCATGCTATGAACTTCTTATGAAACTCTGCCAGCTTGTTATTGGTTTGAGCCACCGACGAGAGCGACTTGCTGGTTTGCGAGATGGGATCCTCGATATGGTCGCTGCGGAAGGGCATGCTAAGTCCCAGATCGAATGCCGTGGGCACAACGACCGCCCGAACGACCGCGACGGAGCGATTTTGAACCGTCAGCGGTTCGCGGGGAATGGCCAAAATATGGTCCTTCATCCATGGGACGGTCCCGAAGACCGCCTCGTAAGCCCAACCGACTACCGGTACGGGAACCGTGCTCTGCGGATGCGTCAAATCCATGGACAGCGACGAAACCTGAAAGAGTTTGAGAGAGTCCACTCGGACCCGGGTCTGTGTATTGTAATTCGCGACCGAATTGGCCATATTCTGGCGGATGAAAGATGAAGTAGAGCTTTTGGAAGCATCAATCGTAGTAGTGGGATTGCTGATCTGCAACGATAAATTCAACTCTGCGGCGGAAGCCGTATCCAATGAGACCGGCGTTACGGCCAAGGTAGTTTGAGCGTTCACCTGCGCCACGAGTTGCGGCGGAGCCGAAGCTGTAGCTAAGGCATTGAGGGCGACCGCTTGCCATGGCGTCAGCAGTTTTGCTGCGGAAGCCAATGCGCCCGCCCCTGAGCTGGTGCCGCCCGAGGCAGGAGGGGGCGTTGGGGCACTCGTTGTAGTGGTGGTGGTCGTCGTAGTCCCAGTGCTGGGTGTCGATGCCCCCCCGGAGGAACTCCCTTGACCGCTTCCACCTGCGCCGCCCAGTAGTCCGGAGAGAACATCTTTCAGCAGCGCCGGTTGTGTGATGTCAAAGTAATTATTCACGGCCCCCGAAACATTTGCGAGGTTGCCGCTGATCGCGCTGACCTGAACTTCGCCGTAATTTGCCAGACCTACCTTGTGCGCATTGCCAGTTAGACAATGGGCCTCTTGCGTTAGCCTGTCGTGCAAGTACAAGTCAAGGTCCCTATTAAGCGCGGTAATGAGATAGTTCAGATAACCGTCCAGATTCTGCGCACTTCTTTGAAGATAATAGGGGTCGAAATCATTGGGGTAAGCCTGGGACCACTTGTATTGAAAGAGAAAATCGAGGACGGCGGCACGGAACAGGTGCAGATTGGGAGGTTGTGCAAGTAATTGCAGTGCGCCCAGAAAATTCCGAAATAGAAGTGATGTAGGCTTCGGGCTGCAATCGTCTGCGGTTTGTGGCGCGGGCCCACAAGAAAGCGGCAACGGAGGCTCGGGTGCGCATGGCGAATTCTGCATCGCTTGAATTGCGTTTTTGACCATAGTTCCCGCTTGCTTGTCCCCGGCAGCGGCGACGAGTATGACGAAGCGGTCCAGGGAGACTTTGGCTCTGCCAATCGGAGCTGACGTAGACCCGAAATCCAAAGCCGTATCGTACCCAAGGCAATAATAATCCTCCTTGAAACACTCTGGAGACGTTCGGGTGAGGTAGTTTTTGAAATCTTGGTCAAAGAAGTCGCTTTGGCGCGAGTCCGTTACAGCACTTGCCATCCCAGCGGCCATGGCAACTTGAATCAAATTGTCGGCGCTTTCCACAGCTCTGATGAACTTTGAGTATGCATCCGAGACTTGTTCCGCCTCTTCAACCGAGTGGCTGCTGTCTGAAGCCTTCCTGGCTTTTTCTGAACTGATTTCGTAGGACCACACCTGTAGGGAGATGTCCGGGCGGGGCTCATCAAGAGACGAAATCATCCGCCGAATACTCTCCGTGCGGTCGGGCTGTCCTTGAGCTGGTGGAAGAATTAAGAGCAGATCGTCGTTGCCGAAATCCGAAAGCGACTGCACGAGGGGGGAATTGCCGGCTCCCGGACCGATGGCATTGATCACCGTGGACATGTTGGAAGCCTCACGCAAGTGGAACAGCCGGACGACTTCGCCGGCCACCGGTTTGGGCTGCGGAGTTTGCGTTTGAGTGGACGAAGCGGGAGTTCCGCCGGTGCTCCCCGGGGCGCCCATCGCACCGGAGGGGGAACTTGAACCACCGCTTGGAGTGGCGCCCGCTCCAGCAGGGGTACCGCTGCTGGAAGGATTCGCAGCATTCTGGGCGGGAGTGGCGGAGTTCGACCCGCCCTGCCCACTGGCGGGAGTAGTCGTTTGGGTGCTTGTGCTCGTCTGGATTTGGATCGGCGCAGGGGCCTTTGCAGCGGCTGCTCCTGCCGCGGCAGGCGGCGCGCTTGGCGCGGGCGTGGTGATGGTCGTATTCGAGGTGGTCGTGGTGGTTGGCGATTGTGGGGATGTGGAATTGCTGCTGCCCTGCTTAGCATTTGTTGCCGCGTCCGCCTGGAGCGTTTGTTCCCAGGCTTGTTCTGCCTTGTACCGCTCGTAAATCGCATTGCGAGTGATCGCATCGGAAGCGACGAGGATTCCTTGTTGCGTACCAGGGGGGAGTGACGACGGTTTGAGCGTAATCGGGCGAATCGTGATCGCTCGCTGAGCCGCGAGCACTTGGATATAGCGGTTGGGGAACAGACTCGCAAGTTGCGTCGAGACGTCGCGCGGTTCCAGAGCCGCAAGAAGCACGGTATGGATCGCGTCCCACCGTTCCAATCGGTCCAACTCGTCAGTGCCCGCAAAGAAGTTGGCCAAGCTCACTGCATTTGAAGTGGCCTGCACGAGCCCATTGGCGTCCGCATTGTCTGCTGCCATCAACCCATACTGAGCGTCAAGCGCCAGTAGATCGTGCTTTACTTTGGCCGCCTGCGACGCCAAATCGCTGCCAGCCTTGGTTGCAAGCTGCAAGTCCGTTCCTGCCGGATGAATGATCAGGTATTTCCCGGTTACATCGTCGGGGCTCAATTCCAGCCCTGGCGCGGGTGCTGGCAATGCGTTGACTAAGTACAAGAGCGAGGTAATGTTCACAAAATGCACCAAAAAGCGTTCGTCCAGCGCGACTCCCGCAAACTCTGGGCGGTCGAGTTTCCGAATTACATCCTGGAGATTGGACTGGACCGCCGGAAGAGGAAGTACGGGAACTAACGCGGTTAACTTCCCGGTTTTAGCGTCCGTCTCTCGCTTATAAACGCACAAAAACTGCTTCGGCGGGGATGAGTTTTGCTGCGATTGGCCCTGCCCCGAAGCGCCAGCCGCAGATGGGTTCTGGCTGCCGTTCGAACCGGCAGACGAGGCAGGAGCGGTCGCTGACACTGCCGAGAATTCATCGAAGGTGCCATTCAATGCAGCCGCCAAGCCGTCCGCGTCCGCACCCTGCAGGGCGCGCAGCCGGACAGTGTAGGTGTCGCCATCGCAGGGTGGAGGGTCCGTCACAGTTAAGGTGAAGGACTTAGAAACTGCGCCCGATTTATTTTTCGCTTGAATTGTGATTATTGCGATTATCGCCTTGGTGGCCGAGCCCTGCAATATACCCGTTTTGGAATCGAAGCTAAGGCCCAGGTCCGTAGGCAAACCCGTCTGAGTTAAGGTTGGCGCAGGAACTCCCGTGGCTTTCACCATAAATGAACTGAGCTTTCCCACAGTGAATGTCACTTTGTCTTGAGGAGCAATCGTCGGTTTCTGACCGGCAGGCGGAATACCCGGAGGTGGCGGGATGGCTGGTATCTTAGCGGCCGGGGCTTTCGCCGGAGCTTGCGGAGGGGTGGAGTTCTGCGCCAGCGCGGCTGCTGGAAATGACAGAACGATGCTCAGCGCTACAAACCCAATGTCGATCTTCTTCACAGCGGCCGCCTCCCCGAATTCCCGGGTCCTTGCCGAGCGCACCCGCCCGGAGATCCAGATGGGCCACGCTTGGGAGGGCGCAGAGGACACACAAGTACACTCCGGAAAATCCGTCGCAGAGGCGCACTACAACTTACTGGCCGGAATTAACTTTCACGCCGTGCGACTCAATACTCCCGGGATGACTGGGAGTTCCCAAGACCGCAAGCCGCGCGGACAGTATACCTAAATCTATTGATTGTCAATATGGTTATAAGGGAATCGACAATTGCGGGAATATTGAAAAAGCTGATCGGACCATAGCCGGAAAAACTCAATCATGCGTCGGAGAGCGATTCATCAAAGCCGGTCGATGGCTCCAGCAGCTCGCCGGATTCGAGGATCGCTCCGCAATCAAGGCATTCTACATATTCCGAATCGGAATCCTTGGCGATGAGCTGCGTCCGGGCATGGCGGCAGGGAGCGGGGTCGTTCATGCGAGTACTCCTAAGCTACGTGGATCATAACATGGGCGCGGTTCCGGGACGCAATCACGAAGGAAACCCCCGAAAAGTCCTGACCTGAGTTATAAGAGGAGCCTTGCAGTGGTTCGCCGGGCCGTATAGAGGGAGATCCGGATCGCCGTGGCACAAACTGCCGAACATCGCTTCAGCAACGTTTTATTCTACGGCGTCGTGCTGTGCCTCGCCTACCTTGTGTTTCGCGTCTTCGAGCCGTTTCTCGAGCCATTAGGGTGGGCCGCTGTGTTCGGAGTCATCTTTTACGCATTGCAGAAACGATTCGAACGGAAATGGGGCGGCACACGATCGGCTGTGGTGATCACCCTGGGTGTCACCTTGATCTTGATCGTCCCGGTGCTCCTGCTCGCTGGAATGTTCGTCCGGGAAGGGATAGCCGCCGCACGGGACATCCAGACAGCCATGGCGGGCGGAGGGTATGGTTGGTTCAACCGCGCGTGGAGTTGGCTCGTCTCCAGCATCGCGGCGGAAGGCGTAAGCGTGGATTTGCCGGAACTTGTGCGCCAGGGCGCCAGTCGGGCCGGGGAATACATGGCTTCGGAGCTTGGCCGCGTGATCCGGAACATCGTTGTTTTCCTGTTCGAACTATTCGTGATGCTCTTCGCGCTATTTTACTTCCTTCGGGATGGGGATTCGATGCTGGACCGCTTCCGGCATTTCTTGCCGTTCGAAGAGACGATGACGGAGCGGATGCTGGCGGAGGCTCGCGAACTGATTTTCGCCAGCGTCACGACGAGCCTGGTGATCGCGGCGGTCCAAGGAATACTCTGCGGCGGAGCGTTTGCCATTGTGGGTTTGGAATCGGCTGTTTTCTGGGGCGTGGTGATGGGATTCCTGTCGCTGCTCCCGGTAGTGGGTGCATGGCCGATCTGGATTCCCGCGGTGATCTGGCTGTTTTCGACGGGGCACGCGGTCCGCGCGATCATCCTGATCGCCATCTGCGGAGCATTGGGCGCCTCGATCGACAATGTTTTGCGCCCTGTGCTGCTGGGCGGACGCGCCTCGCTGAACAGTTTGCTGGTGTTCATTAGCGTTCTGGGCGGCATCGCTGTGTTCGGCGTGCTGGGAGTTGTCCTCGGGCCGATCGTGGTGGCTACCGCCGTCGGGATTCTGGATGTGTATTCCGGAAAAGATCTGGCTCTGAGCGCGCCGGATACTCCGGTCGGGTAATGTGCCGATGGTGGAAATTATCAATGCAGCGCCTGTGCGCCCGCTGTCTTGCCTGTGCTAGAGTAACGCGCCTGAGGTCGAGTAGGACAGGCTTCAGCCTGTCTCCGGCTTAGTGGATACGCAAACGAAAACCGACAGGCTGAAGCCTGTCCTACTTGGCGAAGATTTTACGATGGCCACTGAATCCATTACTTTGCTGGCTGGACTGCCTCCCGAAAAACTTCGGTGGAGATGCGATCCGGCTACCATTCCGTTTGCAACGACGGCAGAGGCCGAGCCGGTGAAGGAGCTGCTCGGCCAGGAGCGCGCCTTTCGCGCCCTGAAAATGGGCGTCGAACTCAACGCGCCCGGATTCAACATTTTCGTGTGCGGTCTGGCGGGAACGAGCCGCGGCGGCACGATCACGCATTTGATCGATCAGATTCATCCTCCCGCGAAGGCGTCGCTCGACCGCTGCTACGTGAATAATTTCAAGAGTCCGGACCGCCCGCGTCTTCTGGCGCTGCCGCGCGGGCAGGCCAACGGATTCAAGAAAGACATGCAGAGCGGCATTGAATTTCTGCGGCGGAGAATTCCGCAGGTGTTCGAGGGCGAGCCTTTCCAGCGGCAAAAAGGGCGCATCGTGGACCGCTTCACCGTGCGCGAAAAAGAATTGATGGACGACTTCACGCGCCGGATCGCCCGCGAGCAATTCGCGCTGGGACACATGCAAGTCGGGGCCGTGGCGCTGCCGGAAATTTTTCCGGTCCTCGAAGGGCAGATGGTGCCGATCGAAGACATCCCGAAAATGGTGCACGAAGGGAAACTGGAAACGATGGTCGCCGAGGACCTGGAACGAAAGTACGAACAGTTCCGGCAGGAATTCACCGTCGTGTACCGGAAAACGCTGACGCTGTCGCGCGAGTTGGCCAGCGAATTGAGCTACCTAGAACAGGAAGCGGCCTCGGTGCTCGTCGACGGATTCATCGAGGAATTGAAGGAAAAATATTCAGGCAACCTGGTGGCGGAATATCTCGAGGAAGTTCGCCACAGTATTCTTGACAACCTCGAGCCGTTCAAGGAGCGCGAAGGCGAGGAAGAGCCCGGCGGGGCGCCGCCTCCGCCGGATGGCGCTCCGCGTTCCGCGTCGACCGAGCGCGATCCGTTTCGCGTCTACGGCGTCAATGTAATTCTCGCGCACAATGAAGAAGACCGCTCGCCGGTCATTTTTGAAACGACGCCGACCTACACGAATCTTTTCGGCACGATCCAGCGCAGCTATGACTCGCGCGGCGGCTGGAATTCCGATTTCATGGACTTGCGCCCCGGGTCGGTCCTTCGTGCGGACGGCGGTTTTCTCGTGATGTACGCGTATGACGCGCTAACCGAAGCCGGAGTCTGGCGCACTCTCAAGCGCATGCTGAACCACTCGAAACTCGAGATTCAGCCGCTGGAAATGTTCTTTCCGTTCGGGACCTCGGCGCTCAAGCCCGAGCCGATCGACATCGACGTGAAAATTATATTGATCGGCGACCGCCACATGTACGAAGTCCTGTACGAATTCGAGGAGGACTTCCGCAAAATTTTCAAAGTGCGCGTGGAATTCGACGAGGAAATGGTGATGAGCGACGCGGTCGTGCGCCATTACGGCGACCGGCTGCGCCAGCTCTCCGAACAGGAAAAGATCGGCCCCTTCGATCGCACCGCCGTCGCCACCATGCTGGAGTACGGCGTGCGCCTCGCCGGACGCCGCAACAAAGTGACGGCGCGATTTCCGGAACTCGCCGATCTGGCCCGCGAGGCGGCCTACATTGCGCGGCAGGACGGCGCGGCGCCGGTGAATGCCGTGCATGTCCGGCGCGCGCGCGAGGCGCGCATCGAGCGGCACAACCTTACTGAGACTAAAATTAGGGAAATGATTGAAGAGGGCACGCTGCTGATTGATACCGACGGCGGGCGCGTAGGCCAGGTCAACGGCCTCAGCGTTCTGGAAATCGGCGGCTATGCCTTCGGCAAGCCCGTGCGGATTACGGCTTCGGCGGCGCTCGGCAAGGCGGGCCTGATCAACGTCGAGCGGGAAGCCAACCTGAGCGGGAGCTTTCACGACAAAGGGATGCAAATCATCGCCGGATACTTGCGCACCAAATTCGCGCAGGATAAGCCGCTCTCGCTTGCGGCCAGCATTTGCTTCGAGCAATCCTACAGCGGCGTCGACGGAGACAGCGCCAGCTCGACGGAAATTTACGCGCTGCTTTCCGCGCTTTCCGGATTGCCCATCCGGCAGGATATCGCCGTGACGGGATCGGTCAGCCAGCAGGGTGACATTCAACCCATCGGCGGCGTCAATCAGAAGATTGAAGGTTTCTTCGACGTGTGCCGCGTGAAGTCCGGGCTGACGGGGCGCCAGGGCGTGATGATTCCTTCCGAGAATATCGAAGACTTGATGCTGCGCGACGAAGTGATCGAAGCCGTCGCCGCGGGCAAGTTTCACATCCTGCCGGTCACGACCCTCGAGGAAGGAATCGAAATTCTCACAGGCGTGAAAGCAGGGCGCCGCGATTCTAAAGGCGTTTTCGAGCCTGATACGGTGTACGCGCTCGTGGACCGGCGTCTCCACGAAATGGCCACGACCCTCAAGAGTTTCGAGTCGTAATCAATCATTCAAAATTGAAAGATGAACAGGCTGAAAAGCTCATACGGCAGCATGTATGTTGGCGTTTTTGTAGCGCCCGACTTCAGGCGGGCATCTGCTCGATTCCAAATGCTCGTCCGCCGCGGCGGACGAGCGCTACAGGGTGCGCTACCGCGCGGTCGCGGCGCCTATGTCTTTCGGAGTCGAGAGATAACCGTTCACTTTGTCCTTCGTCACGTCGAACACGACGATTTCATAGGGATGCGTGGCGCCCTTGATGTAGAACTGCACCGGCTCGTCGGCCGTCTTGTCTTTTTTCTCGATGGTCTTATCGTCCGCGACGACCATCAGAGTGTATTTGAATTTCTTGGGGTCCGTTTTCGTCAGCGTGACCTGAATGGGGCCGACGTGCGTGGGCGTCTTGGACCTGGTCAGATGCAATTCAAAAATATTGCGTTCCCCGGAGCGCTTCAGTTGATCGAGCTCTTCCTGATTGCGCGCGATCAAGCCGCTTTGCACGCCGAGATCGCCGACCGTGCTGGTGAGCTTGGCCTTGGTCGCCTCCAGGTCTTGCTTGGTCGCGGTGATATCGCCTTTCGCGCCGGTCAGGTCCGTGCTCACTTGTCCGATCTTCGCATCGGTGTCTTGCTTCACCTGGCCGATCTGCGCCGTGAGTTTGTCGTCGGAATCCTTCTGGGTTTGGCGAATGTTCTGCGCGAGGGCGCGCGCCTGCGCCAGTTCGGCCTGCGTGAAGCCGAGCTTTTGCGTGGTCACTTCCAGCTGGCCTTTGAGGTCCGCGACGCGCGAATTGGTTTGATCGATCTGCACGGAAAGGATCGCCGCTTTCGAGTTGGCTTGCGCGAGGTCGGTCTCCAGCTTGGTTTTCTCGGTATTGCCCGCGTATAGCACATAGCCGATCAGGACGAAGGCCAAGACAAACACGACGATAATCCAACGCGGCGTAGGGGCCGCTTCGTAGAAATTGGTTTCGTTGCCACTCGGTTCGGGAACATTCGGGGAAATACTCATCATCGCTCCTTGGCGGGCCATTCTGGGACTGGCCACGCCATTTAGCTGAGATTACCACGGAGCCGCAACTGGTTGTCTACGATTTGCGGGGACGGGTGTTTCTGGGCCAGCGCGATTCCACCGTGGTGTTCAAGCCGCCACGCGGCGTGAATTCACCGCGCACGACGCACCAGGCCGGGTGAACCGCCTCCACGATGTCCCGCAACATGCGGTTGACCGCATTTTCGTAAAAGATGCCGAGGTCGCGGTATGCCAGCAGGTACATTTTCAGGGCCTTGAGTTCCAGGCATAGTTTTTTCGGTTCGTACTCAATGGTGATCGTTCCGTAGTCGGGCAATCCGGTTTTCGGGCACACCGATGTGTACTCGGGGTATCTCGTGACTATCCGGTATCCCGGAAACTGGTTCGGCCAGGTGTCGAGCCGCGGGAGCTTTGTCTTAATTCCCGCCCGCGCATGCTCCGAAGTGTAATCGGCCATCTGGCACCTCTCGGGCCATTGTACATGGTGCGACAACCTTGCGCAGATGGAACTTGCCATGACAACAATTGTTCACGTATTCTTTTGCCAGAATTCCCAGGGGGAAGAAAATTTGTTGTGTCCGGTCTGTCATAGCGACAGTCCCCGCCGTTCTCGCAGACGTGGTGTCAAGGACCACTTGGTGGGAATAGCTCGGCTGCGCCCCTGGCGCTGCCGGTCTTGCGACTCGCGCTTTTACGCCTGGGCGGCTCCCATCGGATATGTCTGGTACGTGCATTGCGGATTGTGCGGCAACATGGACTTGCCGCGCATCTCGAGCGAGCATGGAATGGGCATGCTCGCCTGGGTGTATCGCCTGTTTCGCGTTCCCGCATTTCGCTGCGCTCCCTGCCGGAACCGCTTTTTCTCATTTCGGCTTTACCGCCGCATCGTTCCCACGCAGCACCCCGTGGAACCGGTGACTGAGTCTCATCCCGTCCCGCATTAGCCTTGTTTTTTTATTACGGAACATGAAAAGGAGCCCAGGGTTGACTTCCAATACGCCCAACGTATGATTACGCAAGGCGATGGAGTTCGCCGTATAACCGCTGTCCTTTAGGCCGGACAGATGATGACTCCTGACAAGTTCCTTGTCGCGGAGTCATGTCCCCGGCAATGAGCGAATCAAAAGTAAGACTTGTTTATGGCGGACAATGCGTGGAGCAGGCGCGATTTTTCTGTTCCAATGTTTGTTCATGATCCAATCAGGCGTGGTTGGCACTTATTTCGCGAGGGCAAAAAATAATGGGGATTTGGCGAGAGCGCAAATGACCAAATACTGGATGGTAGGCCTTGGCGGATTCATCGGATCGATCGCGCGATTCTGGCTGGGCGGCTACATAAGCAATCGGATGGGAGCGCGATTTCCGTACGGCACGTTCGTCATCAATATCACCGGATCGTTCGTGATCGGACTGGTCGTGACCCTGCTCGCCGAGCGGGCGCATTGGAGCGCGAATTGGCGCTACCTGATCCCGATCGGCTTCATCGGAGCGTATACGACCTTTTCCACGTTCGAGTTTGAAACTTTTCAGAGCTTCCGGGACGGCGAATTTTTAATTGCTTTTCTGAATGTGATTCTGAGCGTGACCGTTGGGTTCATCGCGGTCTGGCTTGGAGTTGTCACCGGGAGGAGTCTCGGATGAAACCGCGGAAACAGTCCTCGCTTCAAACAGGTGTTGGTGAGAGGAAATGCTAAAACAAGGGCCGGCCAAGAAAATCTGCATCTACGTGGGCGAGGACCAGCAGTATCACGGCCAGGCCCTCTATGCTGCCGTACTGGATTATTTGTTTTACCGGGGCGTTTCAGGCGCCAGCGTGATCCGAGGCATTGCCGGATTCGGCGCCGACCACAAGATGCACACCGCGCGAATCCTGCGGTTGACGGAAAATTTGCCCGTAAAAATCGAGTTTGTCGAAACTCCCGAAAAGCTGGACGAAATCCTTCCAAAACTTCATGACATGGTGGGCGTCGGGTTGATCGACGTGCAGGACACGACAGTCCTGAAACCCTCGCAAGCCCGCGAAGGGGACGCGCCGGACGGCTTACTCCCCGCGACCAAGCGCGCAGGCAAGGCCAAGATGATGCGCATTTACATCGGCGAAAACGATAAGTGGCACAACAAGCCGCTCTACCAGGCGCTGGTGGAAAGCCTGCGCGCGAATGATATCGCGGGGGTGACGGTCTACCACGGAATTCTGGGTTATGGAGCCAACCGCCGAATTCACCAGCAAAAGACGATGCATCTTTCGCACGACCGGCCCATCATGCTTTCGATCGTCGATACCGAGGAAAAATTGCGCGCGTTCACTCCCATACTGGACGACATGGTCACGCAGGGGCTGGTGGTTCTCTCCGATGTGGACATCGTCAAGTACACGCACACCGTGCCAGAGGCGAAGAGTGAATCGAAGGAAACGAAATGAAGCTCGAGGGGAAGGCGAAATTACTGCGCATCCACTTTGGCGAGAGCGACGTGTGGCACGGAAAGCCGCTGTATCGAGCCATCGTGGAAAAGTGCAAGGAACTGGACATTGCGGGCGCCACCGTATTTCGCGGCATCGAGGGATACGGGGCGAGCACGCTGATCCGGCGCGCGCACCTGCTGTCGTTTTCTTCCGACGCGCCCCTGATGGTCACCGTGGTGGATTCCGCCGAAAAAATACAGCTGCTTCTGCCGTTTCTGGACGAGATGCTTCGCGACGGCCTGATTGCAACTTCCGATGTGGAAGTCGTCAAGTACGTCCACCAGGACGGAACCCGCTCGTAGTGTAAAAACCTCCAAATTGATTGAGATTGCCGCCGGATTTTTTCCGCGTAAACAAATGTAAAGAGCTTGTAAATCTTCGCCGCTCGACATTCGGAGCGGCGAGTCGCCGCTTGATTCTTTCGCTTGTTCATATCAAAATGCAATTTGGTTCGTTCGAACTGTTTGAACATTCGCTTGGGCAAGTATTTAGGGCAGTGGAATCGGTGGGAGATTCCGCTGTTTACGCGAAAATCGCAGGAGGACATGGAAGAGTGCGCACACCAGGGAACCATTTTTCGCGTTATCCGGCTCTTTTGGCCGCTCTTTTTTGCTTTATTGGCCTCGGCATCCTAGCGCCGCCTTCCCAGAGCCAAGCGCGAATCGCTGCTACGCCGCGGATCGCTTTGCTCGGCGCCCTGATTCATGAGGCGCATGCTATTCCGGCAGCCGCTGCGCGCCCGGCTGCGGCCCAGGATGCCGGACAAGCTGCTCCTCCTCCCGCGGCAGCGCCCGCGCCAAAACCCGTGGAGTTGCCCGAAGGCGACGGCAAGCCCATTGCGACTGAATTCTGCCAGACTTGCCACAAGCTGACCAATTTGACGAAGGCGCATAAAAATCTAGACGACTGGACAGACACGATCCACACGATGATCGATCGTGGCGCGGCCATTCCGGACGACAAGATAGACACCTTGGCGCAATACCTTGCCAAGAACTTCGGCCCCAAGGACGCGAACGCGCCGGCGACTGCCTCCGCAACTGCCCCCGCTACCCCGGCCTCCGCACCGGACGCGGCGACGCCAAGCACACCCGCGCCCGCCAAAGCTGCCGTTGTGGAATTGCCCGACGGCGATGGGAAAGCAATCGCCACAGAAAATTGCCAGGCCTGCCACAAACTTACGAATCTGACGAAAGCGCACAAGAACCTGGACGATTGGAAAGACACCGTGCAGACCATGATTGATCGCGGAGCCAATGTTCCCGCGGACCAAATCGATACTCTCGTTCAGTATCTCGCCAAAAACTTTGGACCGAAGGACGCGTCCGCGCCGGCATCCGCCGCGCCGCCGTCTTCCACCCCGGCGCAATAGCTTTCCGGCCGGAGCAGCCTGGGAACGCCAATCTCCCGATTGGCGTAATCCAACCCGCCAATCAGGAGATTGGCGTTCCCAGGGTTTTCAAGGCGTGGCTTGCGCCTATGTGGTGTCCGTGCGAAAATTACCCCTCATCAGCCTGCGCCAATCGCTCCAGGATGAAAGTGCATTCGTAGTTCGCGAGGGCCCATGCGTTTGGCTCACGGCGGCGATATCGTCTAAGGGTTAGGACGTGGCCCTCTCAAGGCCAAAATCCGGGTTCGAATCCCGGTATCGCTACC
>CAWCZV010000005.1:0-12808 GCA_963800095.1 uncultured Acidobacteriota bacterium | reverse complement strand
ACGGACAAGATTCCCGTCGGCGGCATTCCGCGGCCTTACGCCGTGTCCAAGGATGAAAAAACATTGTACGTGGCGCTCTCCGATTTTCACGGCTTCGAGATCGTGAACATTCCCGACAAGAAGGAAATCGCGCGCGTGGACCTGCCGCCCGCGCCGCCCGCGGATTGCGAGCTCGAGCCGCACACGGAGACGCACGGGCTGGCGCTTACTCCCAATGGAAAAGAATTGTGGGTCACGAGCCTGTCCGACGGCGGCGTCTACGTCTATGACATCGCCACGAAAAAGTTTTCCAAGGAAATCTCCACGGGCATGTGCCCGAACTGGATCGCGTTCTCTCCCGACGGCAAGTATGCGACGGTGAGCAATAGCGGCAGCAACAGCACGTCCATCATCGACACGAAAACGCAGCAAGTGGCCGCTACTGTGAAAGTCGGCGAAGGGCCCAAGAGGCTGCTGGCGATGGTTGTGCCGGCGTCGTAGGTCTTGTAGGACGGGCTTCAGCCTGTCTGGTTTTGATTTTCTGTGGCGCGCGAAAATGCAGACAGGCTGAAGCCTGTCCTACCTTTTACCTATGCGCAAACACCAAATACCCTTCACGCTGATCCTGATTGCGGGATTTCTCGCATTGGGGATGAATAGGGAGAACGCCATGGCGCAAGACCGCGGACAGGGACGCTCGATGGTGATCTCGCAGAGCGGGATTGTCGCCACGGAATCGCCGCTGGCATCGCAAGCGGGCGCAGCGATTCTGGAGCGCGGCGGCAACGCGGTGGACGCGGCGATCGCGGCGCACGCCGTCATGTCCGTGGTGGCGCCGATGTGGAACGGCATTGGCGGTGATTTGTTCGCGATCGTGTACGACGCGAAGAGCGAAAAATATTACGGCTTGAACGCCAGCGGCTGGGCGCCCGCCGCGCAGTCGGTCGAGCGGCTGCGCGAGAAGGGCCTGCGCGAAATGCCGGGGCGCGGGATCGAGCCCGTCACCGTTCCCGGCGCCGTCGATGGATGGCAGAAGCTTCTCGACCGGTTCGGCAAGAAGAAACTGAATGAAGTGCTGGCGCCGGCGATTCAAATCGCACAGGACGGTTTTCCCGTGACGGAATGGATTGCGCTGCATTTCGCCTCGAATGTCGATCTGCTGCGCGACAACGAGGCCGCGGCCCACACGTATCTGATTTCGGACCGCGCGCCGCGCATGGGCGAGGTCTTTCGCAACCCCGATCTCGCCTGGTCTCTGCAACAAATTTCCCAGGGCGGGCGCGACGCTTTCTATCGCGGGGAAATTACCAAGCGCATTCTGGCGCTATCGGCGCGGCACGGCGGCGCGCTCACCGCAAAAGATTTCTCCGATTACTCGAGCGAATGGGTCGAGCCAATCTCGACCACGTACCGCGGCTGGACGGTGTACGAGATGCCGCCCAACTCGCAGGGCATCGCCGCGCTCGAAATGCTCAATCTGATGGAGCAGTTTGACCTGCATTCGTACGGGCTCAATTCGACGCGCGCATTGCACGTTCAGATCGAAGCCAAGAAACTGGCCTACGCCGATTTGCTCCGCTACATCGGCGACCCCAAAGCTTCGAAGCCTCCGGTGAGTGGAATGCTTTCCAAACCGTACGCCGCCGAGCGCGCGAAGTTGATCGACATGGACCACGCGAATTGCGAGGCGGCGCCGGGCACGCCCGTTCCCAGCGGGGGCGATACGATTTACCTGAGCGTCGTGGACCGCGAAGGCAACATGGTCTCGTTCATCGAATCCAACTACGCGGAATTCGGCTCGGGCCTCGTCGCCGACGGCACCGGATTTGTTTTGCACGATCGCGGCGCGCTTTTCAGCCTGGATCCCGCGTCGCCAAACGCGATTGCGGGACACAAGAGGCCGCTGCACACGATTATTCCGGCGTTCATGGAGAAGGACCAGATCCGAATCGCGTTCGGCATCATGGCCGGATGGAACCAGGCGCAGGCGCACGCGCAATTCGTCTCGCACGTCGTGGATTTCAACCAGAACATTCAGGCGGCACTCGAAACGGCGCGATTCACGAAGCCCACCTTTTCAGGGTGCGACGTGCTGCTCGAGAACCGCGTGCCCGGCAATGTAAAAGCCGAACTGGAAGCCAAAGGCCACAAACTCTCGATGCACAACGGTTTTTCGGATGCGTTCGGCGGCGGGCAGGCTGTGATGCGCGATTACGCTACAGGCGTGAATTACGGAGCGTCCGATCCGCGCAAAGACGGCGCGGCGATTCCGGAATTGCCGATCAAGGGCTGGTAGCGGTAAAAAAGTAGGACGGGCTTCAGCCTGTCGGGGTTCGTAAAAACCATCAAGCCTGAAGCACGAAGAGAGAGCTTGGAAAAATACTGACCCCAACCCCGACAGGCTGAAGCCTGTCCTACGAATGTGCAGCGGATTTGGCCGCTTCGCGGCCCGCGATGCGTCCAAATGTAAGAGATTTCGCCAGGCCATGCTGGTTAAATCCGCCCGACGTTTCTCCCGCGCAGTAGAGACCCGGAACGGCCTTTCCCCACAAATCGATGACCTGGGCCTTCGCATTGATGCGCAAGCCGGAAAGGCAATCGTGAATGCAGGGCGTGGACCACGCGGCATAAAACGGCGGCGTTTGAATTTTGTGCATCGGCACGGGCTTTCCGAAGTCTTCGTCCTTTCCCTTGTCCACGAAAGAATTGTACCGGGCGACGGTTTCCTCAAGCGCGGCGGCAGGCATGGGCTCTTTCTGGTATTTGCTGACAATTTTGCCGGCGAGTTCACGCAGCGTGTTTGCGGTAAAAAACCAGCCGTCGGGATCCACGAAAGGCGGCGCTAAAGTCCAGTTCTCGCGCTTCGCTCCGTCCGCGTCAAAGATGGCCCAGATCGGACCGCCGCCCTCGCCCTTCGCGCCATTCATTTCCAGGCACGGATTCCACCAGTCAAATCCCGTCGCAAACTCATTCACGAACCGCCGGCCCACTTGATTGACCTGGATGAGATTCTGATAGTCCGCCACCTGAAGGCCGATGGCGCGCGCGATGCCTTTGACGGGACTATTTTTTATATTCTCATTCCGCTTTCCGCCGCCCTGCGGGTAGCCGTATTGATTGCCGATCACGTAGGGCTTTTCGAAAATGTGCGAGCGCGCCTGGGTCTCGACCGTTTGGCACGCCGCTCCCCAGAGGGACGCACCGACCTGCATGGCGGCAATTTCTCCATCGCCGGATTGCCGCGAATAAGGCTCTCCGACCACTTGATATTCCTCGGTGAGGCGCGGATCGAACATTCTGCGGAAATTCACGTTGCTGGTGTGCCCGCCCGTGCTGAGGACCACGCCCTTTTTCGCTTGAATGTTCAACGTCTTGCCTTCGTGCGTTGCGGTGATTCCCAGGACTCTTCCGGAGAATTGCTCCTCCCGCACGAGGCCGGTCATGCTGTGGCGCAAAAGAATTTGCACGCCGAGCTTTTTTGCGCTGGCTTCGAGCGGACGCATGAGCGCCGTGCCGTTCCCTCCCGTCGGGGAGTACGCACTCACCTCTCCCGTCCAGGTCACGGTTTGCGCACGCTTCACGTCTTGGGGGCCGCCGTCGGCACCGCCGGGAGACCGGTCGGGGAATTGAACGCCGTGCGCCAGCAGAAAATCAAAAGTCGCCACGCTTTCGTCGCAGAAGGCGCGAACGATTTCCCGGTCGCTGAAGCGGTAATCGTGCCAGTTCACCAGGTCCTCGAACATGCGGTCGGGGGAATCTTCAATACCGTATTTTTTTTGCAGGCTCGTGCCGCCGCCCAGAGCGATGTTGCCGCCGCTCTCGATCCCGTGTCCGCCGATGTCGTAGTTTTGCTCGACCACTGTGACGGAGGCGCCCTGCTCGGCGGCGGAAATCGACGCGGGAAGTCCGGCGGCGCCGGAGCCGACTATGACGACATCGGCGGCGAGGTCCCAATGCCTTTCGAGCTTCGCGGCATCTGTTTCCTTTGCGCCGATGCTGCATAGCGCAGCTGCGCCGAGGCCCGCGGCCGCTTTTTGAATAAATCCTCTGCGCGGCAATGCCGCATTCTTGGGATCACTCTTGCTCATACTCTTACGCTCCTCTGCAAAAACAATTCGCAAATTTGTCGCGGATCGAATAGCACAACCATCCGCCGCGGCAGAGCTGTGTGCCTTTGTTGAGTTCCGCAAGAACCACACAGACACAGCCAAGAGTGGCTGTGCTACTTAGCCGCGCGGAACTAGCGAGTCGCGCCGAATCTGCGCGATCGAGGCCGCGCCCGTCTGCGCCATGATGGCTTGCAGTTCGCGGCGCAAGATTGCGACCACCGTTTCGACGCCCTCCTGCCCAAACGACGAAAGCGCCCAAATGTGCGGGCGCCCGATCCCGACGGCGGTTGCGCCAAGCGCGAGCGCTTTGAAGACGTCCGCGCCGCCGCGGAATCCGCTGTCGATGAGCACCGGAATTTTTCCCGCGGCGCCCGACAAAACTTCCGGCAGGCATTCAATCGTTCCGCGTCCGCTCGCGTCTTCGTGGCCGCCGTGATTGGAAACGATGATGCCGTCGACTCCGTTCTTCACTGCCAACGCCGCATCTTCTCCGGCCACGATGCCCTTGAGCACGATCTTCATCTTGGTCATATTGCGGACGCGCTTCACGTCGTCCCAGTTCAGCTTCACGCTGGTCTCTCCCTGGAGAGCCCCGATCGCGCCGAGTACGTCCATGGGCGTGTCCTTCGTGATCCTTGTGATTTGAGGAAGATTGGAGTGGCAACCGACGCAGCGATCGTCGGCTTCGCGGTCCAGGTCGCGGACGCCAACGCGTTGCACCGACTTCGCGCCGATCGTGTTGGCCCCGCCGTCGTCGATGGTCCAAACCAGCACGGGGCACCCAGTCGCCTCGAAGCGGCGGAGCATTTTTTCGTCCATGCTGCTTCCGAGTCCCGCGATCCAAAGCGGCTCGCCGCGCGCCTCGACCACTCTTTCAACCCCGCGGGGATCGATGATGACCGCCGCGGATCCCGCCAGCACTTGCAGCGTGCGCGTGGATTTCGCCGCCTGAGCCACGACGACCGCGCCGTCGGGATAATAGGCGTTCATTCTTCCGACAGGAGAGAAGAAAATCGGCGATTCCCAGGCCTTGCCGAAAATCTTGACGGATTGATCGACCTTGGTGATGCCGGTGAGGCGGCGCAGGCGGACTTCGTATTTCAAAAATCCATCGCGATTGGCGCGCAGCGTCTCGTTGTTGAAGGAGCCGTCGGTGATGAACTCGTAGTGGGCGGGCGTGAGTTTTACGCGCGCGGCGGCGTCAAAATCGAAAACGTTCAGCGCTTCCTTTACCGACTTGATGACGACTTCATTCTGTTGCGGAAGCGGCGCCGCCAACACTTCCTCAATCCAAGCCGCATTTAGTCCCGCATACGCCATGACGGGGCTCGCTGCCAGGAAACTCAAAAAAGCGCGGCGATCTGAAAGTTTTTTAGAAGGAGTCACGATTCAACGATCCTTTCCTGCACTGGGACAAGTGGAGATTTTGAAACTGCGAGGGTAGCGCAGTCAGATTCGACAGGCAAGCGATGAGCCTTCTTGGGCCGATTCAGGAGAATAAGCGGGAAGGTATGGAATTTCCGCCCATGATAATCTATAAGTTTGTGCGAACGATCGTAACTACCCCATAGAGGATTGAGGCTCATGACGAATCCGAAGGACAAAGTAACGCTCCAGGACATCCAATCCGCCGCGGAACGCCTGAAAAACTGGGGCCGCTGGGGCGCAGAAGACCAAGCCGGCACGCTCAATAACATTTCGCCGCAAGACATCATTCATGCGGCGCGCCTCATCCGCAAAGGGAAAGTGTTTTCTCTGGCGCTCAATTTTGACAGCAAGGGCCCGCAGAGCGGGCTTTGGGGCAACCGCTTCAATCCCATCCACACTATGCTGGCCACCGGGACCGACGCGGTCGCCGGCCGCCAGGAATCCATCGGAATACGATATGCCGACGACATGGTCTCCATGCCTTTGCAATGCGGCACGCAGTGGGACGCGCTGGGCCACGTGTTCTATGGGGAGAAAATGTGGAATGGCTACGATGCGCGCCTCGTCGATTCGGACGGAGCGCATAAGAATGGCATTGAAAACGTAAAGGACAAAATGGTCGGGCGCGGAGTGCTTCTGGACGTGGCCCGGCACAAAGGCGTCGACTCGCTTGAGGACGGCTACGGCATCGGCACCGCCGAACTCGAAAAATGCGCCGCCACGCAGGGCGTGGAAATTCGTAAGGGCGATTTTGTGATCGTGCGGACGGGGCACATGGAACGCTGCCTGAGCGCGTGCAATTGGGAAGGTTACGCGGGCGGCAACGCGCCCGGCCTGCGCTTTGAAACCGCCGAGTGGATTCGGAAGATGGACATCGCCGCAATCTGCGCGGATACCTGGGGTTGCGAAGTCCGGCCAAACGAAACGAGCGCCGCGAAACAGCCCTGGCACTGGGTGGTCATCCCCATGATCGGCATCAGCATGGGCGAGATTTTTTACTTGAAAGACCTGGCGGCGGATTGCGCGCAGGATCACGTGTACGAATTCTTTTTCTGCGCCCCGCCGCTGCCGATTACGCGGGCGGTCGGATCTCCCGTGAATCCCATCGCCGTCAAATAGAACGGTCGTGCGGTCTTGAAGAAACGTTCAAGTCAACTTCGGAAAAAGCGTGGTGTCTGGGTCTTTCGATCCGGAGAACGACTCACGCATGCGACCGTCGCCGAGACCGTCCGCAAAGTCCGCAAAGAGCGTGAGAAGCGCTGCCTGGGCAAGAGCTAGTGAAGATCTGCGGTGATATTGTTGCGACAAATTTACTCTTTCTTGAGGACGACGAGCAACGCGAAGTGCACCGGAAACTTTTTCTAGCAGCGGACAAGGAATAAGATTAGCCGTTCGCCGCAAATAGAATATCGAACTGATTCAATCCGCGCAGACTCATGAAATCAGAAAAGATATGGCCTGCCGTGGTTGTGGGAGCGGGGCCAAATGGCCTCACCGCCGCAAATCTCCTCGCGCGCTATGGCATTGATGTTTTGCTTGTCGAGCGCAACGAGACGACGGTTCAGGAGCCACGCGCGGTTTCGATTGACGACGAGTCGTTGCGAACGATGCAGGCGATAGGCGTGGTCGAGGCCGTCGTTTCACGCGTGGTGCTTGGTTACGGATCCGATTACTTTAGTGCGGCAGGATCGTGTTTTCTGCGGGTTCGTCCAACCGCAAAGGAATATGGCTATCCGCGGCGGAACGCATTTCGCCAGCCGATCTTCGAGCAGCAGTTGCGGGATTATTTCTGCACGCACGCGGTCAGGGAAACCCGCTCGGAGGCATGGTTCAGCACGGAATTGATCGACTTCCGGCAGGGCCCGGAAACGGTTGAACTTGTCTTGCGGCGCGCCGACGGAAGCTTGACCGAGGTTTCCACCTCATATCTGGTCGCGTGCGATGGAGGGCGCAGCTTCGTCCGCGAAAAGCTCGGGATCAAACTCAGCGGTTCCACTTTCCGTGAGCGCTGGCTCATCCTCGATCTCGAGGAAACGCGGGACCACACGCGCGATACAAAAGTGTTTTGCGATCCGGCGCGTCCCTGTCTCTCGCTTCCTGGGCCGGACGGGACCCGGCGTTTTGAATTCATGCTGCATGAAGGCGAAATCGAGCCGGAGGTCACCTCTCCCGAATTCACTAGGAAATTGCTGAGCCGGCACGGCGAAGAGTACACCCCGCTCCGCCGCAGCCGAGTCTACACTTTTCATGCGCGGATGGCGGACCGCTGGCGCGAAGGCCGCATTTTTCTGGTGGGGGACGCCGCGCATCTCGCGCCTCCGTTCGCCGGACAGGGAATGAACAGCGGGATCCGCGACGCGCATAACCTGGCATGGAAGCTCGCGGCAGTCATTCAGGGGCGGCTGGGCCCGCGCCTGCTCGAGACCTACGAACAAGAGCGCCGCAAGCATGCCTGGGAAATGATTCTGCTGGCGCTACGGATGGGCAAAGTGATGATGCCCCGCAGCTTCTGGAGCGCCTTCGGTTTGCAGGCCGCCTTTCGCCTGCTCAGCGTCGTCCCGCCCGCGCGCAACTATTTCGCGGAAATGAAATACAAACCCAAGCCACGCTTCGACGCGGGTTTTCTCGCTGGCGGGGGCAAGCACGGCGCGAGTCCGTTGATCGGAAGACTCTTTCCGCAGCCCGAAGTTCGCGCCGCGGATCGCACCGCGTTGCTGGATGAATTTCTGGGGAACAATTTCGCGCTGGTCTCTTTGCCTCAAACTCCGGCGAATCTGTTCGATAAGTTAGCCGCGGATTTATGGCAGCCTCTTAAACTTCAGCGAATCGCGATCCGTGCGCCCGGCGACTCCGCGCCGGCTCCGCCCGGTGTCACGAACGTATTCGATGCCACCGGCGATTTCTTGCGCTCCATTAAGAATCTGCATTCTGGCTTGGTCTTGATTCGGCCGGACCGCTACGTCGCGGCTTTCCTTCAGGCTGAGAATCTCGAAGCGGATAAGCGCGAAGTGAATAAAATCATCGCCGAGTCGTGGAGCTAATTCGCCGATTTTGCGCGCGGCTCTCAAACCCACGCTAACAACGAAAGTATGTCCTCTCGCATCCAAATAAAATAGGATCTGCTTCCGGAAGCGGGTGCCGCAATCCTGCATTAAGGAGGCAACGAAATGATTGGAATGAATTTTGCTTCGTTTATCGCACTACTGATCCTGGGTTTCATCGCAGCGATTATCATGCACTCCGCCGTTCGCTACCGGATGGTCGAGGGTTTTGATGGTTTTATCGCGAAATGGATCGCAGGCTGGATTGGTGCCTGGCTTGGCACACCGGTGCTGGGTCATTGGTCGTTCAGCATCCAGAATGTCTATATCATTCCCGCGTTGGTAGGAGCATTTGTCGGCGCATTCTCATTAACGTTTCTGGCGAAAACGACGGCTATTGCAAATGCCACAGCCCCAAAGGCGGCGACAACTACAACAACCCCCGTTCCAGAAATGTTGAGGAAAGCCAGCTTGTGCCTATCCGGTTGACTCCACAGGCCCCAAGGGATAGTGTCGGGTGCGATGCGCCCGGAGTATCCTCGGTCATTGCACGAGTTTAGAAGGCTCTTTAACGATGAGGCCGCCTGTCGCCAGTACCTTGCGCGGAGCCGATGGCCCGAGGGCTTCCAGTGTCCACGGTGCCAGCAGGGCGAGGCCCTCGAACTACCAACCCGTCTCTTGTGGCGGTGTCGAGCGTGCAGGCACGACACCTCGGTCACGGCGGGGACCGTGCTCCACCGAACCAGAGTCCCGCTGACACAGTGGTTCTGGGCCGCCTACCTGGTCTCGACTCAGACCCCGGGCTTCTCAGCGCTCCAACTCCAGCGGCAGTTGGGACTCCGCCGATACGAGACGGCCTGGGCCATGCTGCAGAAGCTTCGTCGCGCCATGGTGCACCCGGATCGGGAGCCTCTCAAGGACAAGGTCGAGGTGGATGAGACCTACATCGGCGGGCGAGAAGTGGGCCTACGTGGGGGGCGCCACGTCCTTGACAAGGCGATCGTTGTGGGCGCGGTAGAGGTCAGGGGCGAAGCTTCCGGAAGGGTACGCCTCCAAGTGGTTCCCAACGTCTCGGCCCGGTCTCTGACCGGCTTCGTGAGAACGAACGTGGCTGCGGGAGCGATTGTAGTCACTGACGGCTGGGGAGGCTACGACCCCCTCCCGAAGCTGGGGTACCGGCACCGACCGCACACGCAGGGCGACCGTCGAAGGTCGACCCAGATTCTGCCGCGCATCCATCGTGTCTTTGGGAACCTCAAGACCTGGCTTCGTGGCACCCATCACGGCGTCGGCCACGCCCATCTTCAAGCCTACCTGGACGAGTTCGTTTTTCGGTTTAATCGCAGGCGAACACCGATGGCCGCCTTCCAGACGCTTCTCGGACTGGGTAGCCAGCAGCAACCCACCACATACAATCAGTTGTACCGAGTGGAGCTAAACGGATAGGCACGAGCCAGCTAAATCGTAGCACGTGCGGCGCTCGCCCTCCGGATTGCCCGAAACGTGTCCTTGCAAGTCGGTGCAAAATCAGACCGGTCATAGATGCGTCTTCAGAGTGCTCTGAGAACTGCACGCGAATTTGCGCCCGGCTGCGCGTTCGCGCTAGGGCTTGGATTTCGCCTTGGATTCATCCCGGATTTCGTCGTTAAACCGGTGTTCTTCGGACGGCGAACAGATTTCCTCAAAAATGGCTGCTTTCGGATTGACGAATGTGATGGTTTCCGCCACCCACGGCTTCGTATATGTTTTTGGATCGGTGAGCGTCATATCGAGTTTCAGCGTGTCCTTGTTGACGCGCCGCCAGCGCTCGACCAGGCGCATCTGGTCGCTGTGCGGATTGCCGAAATGATCGATCCACGTTCTGTCGTCATAGCCGATGGATTCCACGACGAATGTATCTCCGTCCCACCTGCCGATCGCATATCCGTACCAGGCCGGATCGGGATCTTTCGGGAGCGCTCGCCCGTCGGTCCAGATCGTGCGCCAGGTGTCGTGGTACTGCATGTGTTGCAGCACTCTGTCCGCAGTCTGAATGAATTCAAACGGCCTCAGATTCGCCTCCCACAAGTCGCGCGGATAGCCCAAGGGCTCGCACTGCGAAACAGGATCGTTGTTCAATTCAGGCTCAACCGCTCGAGGGCCGTAACTCACTTTATTGGCATCGAATTTTGCTTTGCCCCAATCCGTCATCGGCGGAGGCGAAACATCCGATCTCATCTGCGGCGGGATTTTCTTGTCCTGGACTTCCCTCCATTTGTCGTTCAAGGAGTGCCTCTCGAAATAGCCTGCTGTTGTGGGCGTGGACCACACGCCAGACAGATCGTGGGCATTGAATGGCTTCGGCTTGGAAAGCTCCTTCGGCAATTCGTCGGGCTTCCACGCGCCCGGCGAATATCCCGACGTGCCATATGTCTGCGCGAACGTGATACACGAAAACGCCAACAGCGCCGCCAGGACCTCGACCGATTTGACGAGTCGATTCCACATGTTGCATCTCCTTCGGCAATTCATTCGGATCCCGCTCTCGATTTAGGCTTCATGAAATGGGTCGGCTGCGCGAAGGCTGAAATGCCGGATGAAAAACCGCGGACCTATTTTCCAGGCGTCTCGTAATCCGTGTCCGCGCGTTCCCCATTTCCCTTGACGCCACCCGTCGTGAGCGTGCGGCCATCGGGGAGCACCAGATTTCTAAACTCAACGCGCGGCGCGCCGGATCGGGAAGGGTGTCCGGTGATGGATACTTTGTCCCCCGGCTTCAAAACATCCTTGCTGAAGCCCGCGGCAGATAACTGGTGCGGATTGCCCAGTTCTGCGCCCCAATGAACGACATTGCCCTGGTCGTCGGTCACATCGAACAGAATGCCGCAATGGGGGTTGGACCAGATCCATTCCGTCACGGTTCCCTTCAGAGTCACCAGCTTATCGGTTTCATACGCCACGCCAGTTCCGTGGTGTGCAAACAGAGGGAAGCACAATGTCACCATGCCCGCAGCCAAGATCGCAGAGAGTCTGAAAATTCGTTTCAAGTTGGCACCTTTCAGGCGATTATTAACATGTACGCTTTAAAAGCGCAACTCCCAACCCCTTCCAATCAATAGTCTTGATTCGATGCGCGACGCCGTGTTTCAATCACTCACACTCATTTGAGAAACACGAACCGGATCGAAAGTCGGCGGGAGGATTTCATGCGAAATTGCATCTGGGCGCTGGCGCTGGCCTTCTTGATTGCGCCGGCAATCATGGCGAAACCTCCGCAACAGGAGAAGGAGACTCCTCCTCCGTGGGCTTACGGCTTCCAGTCCGCCACCGACCCGTCACCGAGTGCCGGACCGGCAGCCGCAGCTACTCCAGTGCCGGACGACGGCACGCTGAGACGCCTCGCTGACAGCCCATTTTCTTTCACGCTCACGCAGATACGTGATGGTTTCGGCCCCGCGGACTGGTACCCCGGCGATCATCCGCAAATGCCGGAAATCGTGGCGCACGGCAAGAAACCGGAAGTGCGCGCCTGCTCTCTGTGCCACTATCCCAATGGCAAAGGCCGTCCCGAGAATGCGGGAATCGCGGGCCTCCCCTATGACTATATTCTGGAGGAGTTGGCCGAATTCAAGAACGGCGAGAGAGCCAGCGCGGATCCCAGAAAACCCAACACGCATTTCATGGTTGATTTTGCCAAGTCGATGACGGATGACGAAGGGAAAGCCGCCGCTCGATACTTTGCCTCGATGCAATGGACGCCATGGATCAAAGTCGTCGAAACCGAAACCGTGCCGAAAACTCGAATTCAAAACGGCATGTTCCTCCGGTTGGAAGGCGACGCAACGGAACCGATCGGCCGGCGGATTATAGAAACTCCCGTGAACGCGGAGACGACCGAAATGCTTCGCGACCCGCGGTCCGGATTCATCGCCTACGTGCCGGTGGGCAGCATCAAGAAAGGCGAGGCGCTAGTCATGAAGGGCGGCGCCGGCAAAACGACGCAATGCACGATCTGCCACGCCGCGGATTTGCAGGGCCTCGGCCCGGTCCCGGGACTCGCAGGCCGCTCCCCCAGCTATCTCGTCCGCCAACTCTATGACATCCAGCACGGCTACCGCTCCGGTATCTGGACGAACCTGATGAAACCCGTCGTCGCTAATTTGACCACGGACGATATGTTGGCGATCGCCGCCTATCTTTCTTCGCGAGGCATCCCTCCCGCGGCGCCGAGCACCGCGGGAAACTCCGTAGGCGCGCAAGGCAAAGACTTCG
>CAWCZV010000004.1:0-49747 GCA_963800095.1 uncultured Acidobacteriota bacterium | reverse complement strand
CCGACTCTCACCGAATCGGTGGGACGGAGGTCATTCACAGGTAGCAGCACCCTTATTGAAACGAGAACACCCAACTTGCACCGAGCGAATATCGTTCACCAAAGAGTGCGGATGGAAGGATGGCGACAGGGGCGGCCCGGTTCTTAGGAAGACCACTCGACAATCAAAGGCAACTACAAAACCGACTTGACACTAACCGGCCTTCTCATGGAAGGACTGGGAACACCCGGTCGAAATTAGCTCATTCCGATAACCTGGCTCATTGGCGGTTTTGTCCTAAATCGATTGCGTTGTGACCAGTCGACTGAATGCCTTCGCCATACCACGGTGTCGAGAATGCACCGGGGTGAACTATGACGCGCACCGAATCGCCCGGTTCCACTTCGGAATATGTTTTGCGGTCGACCCTGAAGGTTGCTTAGAATGGCCCACTGGTTCCACGAAAGGCTTACGAAGAGATCGGGGCCACCATCTGCTGGTTGACGTGCTGCTGCTGATCACGCGCGACGGGACCTCCATAGCCGGACTCCATCGAGAATTCCGTTCAGGAAGAAGTACCCTGCGGGTATAAGACAGGTGCCTGTCACAAAGACAATTAATAATCAACAAGAGTGGCGTACCACCATTTAATCGCCAAATCCTGATCCAGCACAACTCAAAAAATTACAGCCAAATTGAATTATCGAGAAATTAACCAGCAGAAGATAGAGCTGATGGCGACGCTGCTGCCGACGGTAAATTCCGCTGATTTGTGGAACAGGGAGACAAGGGAAAAGGTTGGTAAATATCAACCTCACCAAGACTAACGCAGGTCAGCGCTCGTCACCATAAAAGCTATGACGTTGAGAGACAATCTTCTTCGAACCACCGAGACATCATCACAATATGCATTGATCGTGGGAGATGAGAAAAAGTACGAAGTTCCTCTCCCGTCGAAATCGGGCGGCACACTGGACACCTTCCCTTACCTGAACATAGTGTGCATTTTCCGAGATACAATCACCCTTGCCATAGCACTGAGGGCGTAACCCGGTTCCCCGCAGTGGGCATATGTTGCCCCATTTTTCACTCCTAGAGCCGAATCAGGAAGTGTCCGCAGCAGGCTGTGGCAAACAATCCTTCCTGCTTTTCTCGGCGCGGTCGGCCTATGATTCGGTGCATGCCAGATTCCCGTTCCACCTCTAGAAGGTGACACAATTACGCGCGGCTTAGATTAATTCCCATAAGCGGCATCCAGGTCATGTACACAATTACAGACAACCAGAACTAGTTTATACAATTTAAATGTATCCTTCGAACGCGCGAAGAACACGTCTGACCTTTCAGCGATTCGACGAGAGTAGCACTTATACAGCCCAAGTCCTTGAATAAACGGTCTCGTACCCTATCCCGTTCACTTCCCACTCGGTACAACTGTGAATTTGTCTATGTGGTGGGTTACTGACTGCTACCCAGTCCGAAAGCGTCTGAAGGCGGCCATCGTGTCGCCTGCGATTAAACCGAAGAGCGAACTCGTCCAGGTAGGCTTGAAGATGGGCGTGGCCGACGCCGTGATCGGTGCCACGAAGCCGATCTTGAGGTTCCCGAAGCACGATCGATGCGCCGGCAGAATCTCGGTCGACCTTCGACGGTCGCCCTGCGTGTGCGGTCGGTACCAGTACCCCAGCTTCGGAGGGGGTCGTAGCCTCCCCAGCCGTACAGTGACACAATCGCTCCCGCAGCCACGTTAACTTCTCACGAAGCCGGTAGGACCAGGCCGGAACGTCAGGAACCACTTGGAGGCGTACACCTCCGAAACTCGCCCCTGACCTCTCCACCCCACGACGATACGCCCTGTCGAGCAGCACGTCACGCCCACGTAGCCACGGCTGCGCCCACCGATGTTGGTACGTCCACCTCGACCTTGTCCTTGAGAGGCTCCCAATCCGGGTGCACCATGGCGCGACAAAGCTCTCTCACCTGGCCCAGGCCGTCTCGTATCGGCGGAGTCCCAACTGCCGCTGGAGTTGGAGCGCTGACAAGCCCGGGGTCTAAGTCGAGACCAGGTAGGCGGCCCAGAACCCACTGTGTCAGCGGGACTCTGGTTCGGTGGAGCACGGTCCCGCCGTGACCGAGGTGTCGTGCCTGCACGCTCGACACCGCCACAAGACGGGTTGGTAGTTCGAGGGCCTCGCCCTGCTGGCACCGTGGACACTGGAAGCCCTCGGGCCATCGGCTCCGCGCAAGGTACCCGCGACAGGCGGCCTCATCGTCGAAGAGCCTTCTGAACTCGTGCAATGACCGAGGATACTCCGGGCGCATCGCACCCGACACTATCCCTTGGGGCCTGTGGAGTCAACCGGATAGGCACAAACGGTCTTATCGGAAACTGGCCCACTACCTGCAGGGACGTAATGTTGTTATTTCCTGCGCATCAATAAAGGCGGATGATCGGTTGCGTCATTGCTAAGATTAGATTATGAAGACTACTACTATGACATATATTCTTCACTTCACAGGTAAAGGTCAGGTTGTAGTCCCGTGGCGACTGAGGAAGGAGTTGGATATCAAAAAGGGGACGCGCGCACTTGTGTTTCAGGAGGGAGACGCAATCGTGCTGAAGGCGATCACGCCCAGTCACATCGGGAATCTCCACCGGTCCTTGAAGGGCTCGGGAGTATTGAAAGCGCTGATGGATGGCCGCAAACGGGCTCGGGAACTGAAGTGAATTCGATTCAAATTTAGTCAAACCCGTCGTCAGCATCCAGGCGCGCGCCGTTCGCAAATTGGCGTGCGGAGATTTTCTTGCGCCCTTCGATTTGTACGGCTTCCACTCGCAGGGCAGTCTCTCCTCCGCAGGTAACATAAAGATCTTTCTTTTTGTCGATAATTTCGCCGGTTGCGAGGTCGGCCCACTCCGTGCTGGGTGTTGCGGGGCGGCCCCACAATTGGCACGTTTGCTCTCGAAACGTGGTGTACGCGCCAGGCCAGGGGGTGAAGCCGCGCATTCGGTTGTAAATCTGTGGCGCGGGGAGATTCCAGTCGATTCTCCCATCTTCCTTTTTTAGAATCGGCGCGTAAGAGGCGCTTTTCTCTTCCTGCGGAACCGGTGAAATTTCACCGCGATCGAATCGCAGAAGCGACTCGGCGATAAGGTCCGCGCCGAGAGCGCTCATGCGCGCGGCAAGCTCCGGCGCGGTTTCGTCTGGGCCGATCTCAAGCTCGCGTCGCAAAAGCGTTGGGCCGGTATCCATTCCCGCGTCGATTTGCATGGTGGTGAGTCCGGTGATGGTTTCGCCGTTCGCAATGGCCCAGTGGATCGGCGCGGCGCCGCGGTAACGGGGCAGCAAGGACGCGTGCAAATTGAGCCATCCGAGACGGGGAATTGTTAAAATCCTCGCGGGAATGATCTGTCCGTACGCGATGATGACGACAGCATCGGGCGCGACGCGCTTCAAGAATTCCTGCGCGGATTCGGACTTAATCGTTTCGGGTTGATAGACGTGCAATCCAAGTTCGAGGGCTGCTTCTTTTACCGGCGAACTGCTGACGTGCTGGCCACGGCCGCGTGGACGGTCAGGCTGCGTGATGACGGCCCCCACCGAAAATTCCGGACGCTCCGCGAGCCGCCGGAGAGAGGGCACTGCAAATTCCGGCGTGCCACAAAAAACGATGCGCAGGGCAGCCATCGCGGTGAAAGGGAACTACCACTCGCCGGTCTTCCGCAATTTGCGGATCCGGCGCTTGATCAAGTCTCTCTTGAGCATGCTGAGGTGCTGAAGAAACAGGATGCCGTCGAGATGGTCGATCTCGTGGCAAAAGGCGCGGGCGAGCAGCCCCTCGCCGCGCATTTCAAAGAATTCACCCTTCAGATTTTGAGCGCGCACGGTCACGTACGCCGGGCGCAACACATTTCCGCGGAATCCAGGCAGCGAGAGGCATCCTTCTTCTTCGCGCTGGTCGCCCTCCACGTGAATGATTTCCGGATTCGCAAGCACCAGCTTGGCCTCGGGATTTTTCCCGACGCTCACGTCAACCACGGCGAGCCGCATCGAGCGCCCAATTTGCGTTGCGGCGAGCCCGACGCCTTGGGCCACATACATGGACTCGAACATGTCCTCGCAAAGCTTGGCGAGCTCGTCGTCGAATTTTTCCACAGGCTTGGTCGGCGACTCCAGCACCGCCGCGCCATATTTTGTAATCGGATAAATCATCTCAGCATTTCACCCAATTCATTGAATCCACAGATGCACACAGATAAACACTGATAAAGACTGATCTTATTCTCAGAAATAGATTTTATCTGATCTGTGTTCATCTGTGTTTATCTGTGGCTTCAAAATTCCTTCAACTGCCGCAGGTACCCATCGAAATTGCGGCGCATCTCGGCGAGTGAGTCGCCGCCGAATTTTTCTATCATCGCTTGTGCGAGGACCATCGAAACCATTGCCTCTCCGGCGATTCCGCCGGCAGGAACGACGCACACGTCGGAGCGCTCGTACGCGGCGGAAATGGGCTGCTTTGTCACCATGTCGACCGTGCCAAGCGGGCTCCGAAGCGTGGAGATCGGCTTCAGGTATCCGCGCACGATTACGTCTTGGCCGTTGGTGATGCCTCCCTCGAGCCCTCCGGCGCGGTTCGACGGACGCGTAAATTTTTTGGCGGACGTGTCGTATTCGATTTCGTCCATGACTTCGGACCCATAAGAAGTGGCCGCCGCGATTCCCGCGCCGATTTCCACACCCTTCACGGCCTGGATCGACATCACCGCCTGCGCCAGCCGCCCGTCGAGTTTTTCGTCCCACTGAGCGTGAGAGCCGAGGCCGGTGACAACGTTGTGCGCCACCACTTCGAAAATGCCTCCGACCGTGTTTCCGGCGCGGTGCACGATGTCCACTTCACTCTTCATTTGGGCTTCCGTCTCGGCGTCAATGCAGCGCAAGGGGGAATCCAAATTTTCGCAGACCGCCTGGATCTCACTCCACGCCGCGGCGCGTGGCAGGCGCGCCTTGCCGACCGCGATCACATGGCTCAGTATTTCGCATTCAAATTGGCGAAGCAGCAGCTTGGCAATTGTTCCCGCTGCGACGCGCGCGGCGGTCTCCCGCGCCGACGCGCGTTCCAGGATGTACCGCGCATCATGGAGATTGAATTTCATGGACCCGGCCAGATCCGCATGGCCTGGGCGGGGCGCGGTCAACCGGCGCTCGGCGCTCTCAGTGTCAGGCAGCTTTTCAACGGAGAGGGCTTTTTCCCAGTTGGCCCAGTCACGATTTTCGACGCGCAGAGCGATGGGCGCACCGATGGTTTGCCCGTGCCGCACTCCGGCCAGAAATTCGACGCGATCTTTTTCAATTTTCTGGCGCCCGCCGCGTCCGTAGCCCAGTTGCCGCCGGTGCAATTCCCGCTGCACGAACTCAAAGTCAATGGGCACACCCGCGGGCACGCCGCTGATCCATGCGATCAGCGCCTGACCGTGCGATTCCCCCGCAGTGACGAAGCGAAACATGGAAGGCTCGACATTCTAACGGACCCTGCACGGCGCGTAAAGTAATGAAAGGTCGCAGTAGCGCGGGCTTCAGCCTGCGGGGTTTAGTTCTTGCAAGGACGAACCCCCGCAGGCTGAAGCCCGCGCCACTTGAAGCAAATTGTGTCCACGGATTGATGGACGATGCTTGACGTCCCTTGCGGCGACCAGTACGCTGTTTCGGAACTCACCCGCGCTCGGAGAACACCCGACGGCGAACGATGGCGACGACCGACCCAAAACTTCTTGAGCCCGATTCGTTTTCAGTGACTGGGGCTCTTTCCGATGGAGCCAAGCGATGGGTCATGCATGTGCAGGAATACTCGCTGCTGTCGGCCCAGTCGGTCGCCAGATTATTTAGCCCTCCCTACTACGTTTCCGATGTCTTGGACCAGATGGACATTATCGGCGTCGGATCGCTGCCGATCGTGTTGTTGACGGGCTTTTTTATCGGCGCGGTCATGGTTTTGCAAACCGCCGCGCAATTTGAAAGGTTTGGACAGACGGCGCTCACGGCGGACGTGGTTTCGCTTGCGCTGGTCCGCGAATTGGGACCGTCGATTACGGGGCTGCTGGTGGCGGGGCGCAACGCTTCGGGGATGGCGTCCGAATTGGGATCGATGATCGTGACCGAGCAAGTGGACGCGATGCGCGCGATGGGCACCGATCCGGTCCGCAAGCTGGTAACGCCGCGCGTGGTGGCCACCGTTCTGATGTTGCCGCTGCTCACGGCGATGGCGGATTTTCTGGGGCTGATCGGCGGATACCTCGTCTCCTTTTTCACGCTTCGACTGGGCGCGATCACCTTCTGGACGCGCGCGATCGATATTTTGGAGTTTTCCGACCTGATGCAGGGGCTGACCAAGCCGATCGTCTTCGGTTTCATCATCGCGACGGTGGGGTGCTATCAAGGATTGAATGTGAAGGGCGGAACGCAAGGCGTCGGGCGAGCGACGACGCAGGCGGTGGTTACCGCTTCCGTGATCATTCTGGTTTCCAACTTCTTCCTGACGAAATTGATGCTGTACCTTGCCGGGCACCTCTTCTAACCAAAGTAGCAATCGTCCGCGCGAGGCGGACGTTTCCATCTATAATCTCAGGGAGGATGGCGACGCCGGTTCTACGGCGGCGTGGACGCATCCCTTCAGAATGAGCGCGACCGCATCCAGCCAACCTGTTCTCTCCCTCGAAAATGTCAGCATTGGTTTCGACAAAGGCAACGTGCTCGATGACCTTTCGTTTTCCGTTGCTCCGCGTGAAACTAAAATTCTAATCGGAGAAAGCGGGTCAGGAAAAACGCTCATCCTGAAATTGGCCGCGGGCTTGATTCAGCCGGATTCGGGAACGGTGCAAATGCTGGGCCACCACCTTGGGCACATGTCGGAAAAACAATTGCTCGCATTCCGAAGAAACATTGGATTCGTGTTTCAGGAGGGCGCGCTGTTTGACTCGCTTACAGTGGCCGACAATGTATCGTACGGCCTGCGGGAAGAACACGTGAAAGAGGAAGAGATCGAGCCGCGTGTTCGCGAATCCCTGCGATTCGTGGAAATGGAAGACAGCCTGGACAAATTCCCTTCCGAACTTTCGGGCGGCATGCGGCGCCGCGTCTCCATCGCGCGCGCTCTCGTGACGCAGCCTCTCGTGGTTCTCTATGATTCTCCGACGGCGGGTCTCGATCCGGTTACTTCGCAAACGATTATCACTCTGATTCTGCGCCTGCGCGACACGCAAGGGGTCACCTCCATGCTGGCCACGCACCGTTTGCAGGACGCCTTCGGCCTGGCCAGTTACCGCTATGACGGCCAGTCCGGCCGGGTTGTGCCCATCGCGCACAACGGAGCCACGCGCCCCTCCGGTGCGGCGACGACTTTCGTCGTGCTTCGCGAGGGGAAAGTTTATTTCGAGGGAAGCCCGCCGGAACTGGCGGAAACGCGCGATGCATATTTACGGCGCTTTTTGTTGTAACTTGGATGGCGCGGTACGGGAATTCGATGAGGAGGAGCACCGATGGCGCAACACAAACAATTGACGTGGACCGAACTCCGAGTTGGATTGTTTGTTCTGGCGGGAGCTGTTTTGCTCGCCGTGGTCATTTTCTATGTGACCGGCGGCAGCGGGTTTGGGCCGAAATACCGGCTCCGCGCGTACCTGCCCGAAGTGGACGGGCTGACGGTCGGCGCGCCCGTCCGCGTGGACGGGGTTGACGTCGGCAATGTGGAAAAGATTGAGATCGCTGTCCCGAAACCGGGCGCCCCGGCGTCGAAGGACCGGAACATTGAAGTCGATTTGCGTCTCGACAAGAGCTATCAAACCTACATCCGCTCGGACTCCTCGGCGGGACTTATTACCGAGGGGCTGCTTGGCAACCGTTATGTGGACATCGACCGCGGATATGTAGGGCGCGTCCTGGACAATAATGATGAAATACCGGGCCGGGAAGAGAAGGCCCTGAAGGAAGTGGTCGAGCGCAGCGCCGACCTGATGGACAGCCTCAGCTCCATCACGAAACAAGCCAGCGCGGTGCTGACGGATGTGCGGAACGGGCGCGGCTCCCTGGGCAAGTTCATGGTGGACGAGACCGCCTACAATCACCTGAATAGTTCGCTTGAAAACGTCGACCACATGATGGCAGGCATCCAGGCCGGAAAGGGTACGCTGGGAAAACTCGTCACCGACGACGAAATGTATAACCGCGTGGATTCCATCGCGGGCCGAGTCGACAACGTGCTGGAAGCCGTCCAGAACCAACAGGGCACGCTCGGCAAACTCGTCTACGATACAAGCATCCACGAAAGCGCGAAGAAACTTATCGACAACAGCAACGCGTTTTTTGCGGATGTGCGAAGCGGCAAAGGCACGCTCGGAAAACTCGCCACGGACGACTCCCTGTTCATGCAGTACAAGCAGGCGGGCGAAAATCTTTCCAGCGCGACGGCAAAGCTCAATTCCAACGAAAACACCATTGGGAAATTTTTCGATGACCCGAAATTCTACGATAACTTTACAGGGCTCGCCGGGGACATGCGGCTGCTTGTGGGTGATTTTCGCAAGGACCCGAAGAAATTCCTGCACGTGAAGTTTTCGGTTTTTTAGAGCTGAGGTCTCGCCGGCAATTCAGAGTTTTGAAGATGCAGGAGCTGGGAAAATTGGCGTAGCGCCGGCGTCCCGCCGGCGGGTTGGCCGCCCTTCTTATATCGGAAAAAGCCGGCGAGACGCGGGCGCCACGAAAATCTGGCTTGCATCGCAGATTTTGCCCCTACCAGACGCGAGAAGAATCATCGCGAATCGGGCAACAGGAAGATGGCGTAAAACGTGGCGGCGAGCGTCATAATCGCTCCGGCGAGAAAAATCTGGCCGGGATGAAGGTGGGCCGCCGAGGAGAGCGCAAAATAAAGGCCCGCGGCGAGAAATACGCCGACAAAGGACAGCAGATTCGCAGCTGCGATGACGCCGCCCTTCTCCTCTCGTTTTGGCCGATGCTGGATGAGCGCGTTGAGTGGAACAGCGTAAAAGCCGCCGAAAAACCCGAGCAAACAAAGATCGACTCGCACCGGCCAAATGCCCAGGCCGTGCCGCGAAACCAGAAATCCAAAAACAGTCATTCCGATCCCGCCAAGGGGAACCAGGCGGTATTCAATTTTTCCGCGCGATAGGTACCCGGCGGCGAGGCTGCCTATTCCGATGCCGATTCCCACGGCGGCCTGTAAATAGCTGATCTCCGTTTCGTTCACACGCAACACGTCGTGTCCATACACGACGATCACGAATTGCAATAGCGCGGCCAGAAACCACAGATACGTGTTCCCCACGACAGCCCAACTTAGGACACCGTCTCCCGCGATGAGGCGAAGTTGTCCACCAAGGTCGGCGAACGGATTGGCTCGAAATCTCCGGTCAGGGTCGGCGGCAGGCACGCGTGAGATGCCGAGGCTCGTGAACAAGCCGAACATCGTGAGCCCAAGAAATATGACGCCGGACCAAAAGTGGCGGCCACGAAACGCGTCGGCCAGGAATCCCGCGAACATTACCGCGGTAATGGATGCAAGGAACGTGCCGAGTTCGATCACGCCGTTTCCCCACGAGAGTTTATTTTCCGGGAGCAACTCGGGCAGCAGCCCATACTTTGACGGGCCGAATAGCGCCCCCTGCGTGCTGATCAGAAAAACGGCGGCGGCCTCCATGGTCAGATTCCCGGCGGCGAGTGCGGCGATCGCAAAAAGTCCCACGCCAATCTCAAAAAGTTTTGTGCCGATCGTGACGCTGCGCTTGCTGTAGCGGTCGGCAAAGTATCCGCCTGCCAGCGAAAACAAAATGAAGGGAATAGCGAACAGGGCGCCGACGAGGAGAATGAAGCGATCGCGCACAACCGGGGCGAAATTTCGCTCAACGACTAGGTAGAAAACGAGGAACTTCAGCCCATTGTCGTTGAACGCGCCCTGGAATTGCGTAATGATCAGGCTCCAGAAGCCGAGCCGCCAATGCGACGGCGGTTCGTGCGGTTTTGAACTCGAAACGCCCCCGACTGGCGTCTCCGTGTTCGCAGCCGATGCGTCTTTGGGAACGGTGGACATAGAGTTGCGCAAGGGGCTCCCGCGTGAATCTGGCGCCACCTTCGTCTGATTCGCAGTTTAGACACGGAGCGCCCGCCGAGCAAGGCTTTGGCATGCGGCACGTGTCGTGTAGAATCTAGAACACGCCGGAGTGGCGGAATGGCAGACGCGGCGGACTCAAAATCGAATTTACTACTTTTCTCAATCATATCAACTGCTTACCAGTAAAAGACTTATTGACATAATCTCCAGCCGCGATACACTTACACAACTCTTTCACACTTTCGTATTTTTTGAAGGAGTGCGGAGGTATCCGCGATGGCCGAACAGTACGACATTCTGGGCGGCAAAGTTCACGTCTACAAACGCCCGAACAGTAGCCACTGGCAGTGCTCCAGCTATTTCGCCGGGAAGAATCGCCGCACCAGCACCAAGGAAGACAGCCTCTCGAAAGCCAAGGAAATCGCGGAGGATTGGTATCTCCAGTTGCGCGGAAAACTCCGCAACGGAGAAATCAAAACAGAAAAAACCTTCCGCGAAGCGTCAGAGTTGTACCTGCGTGAATACGACATCATCACTCAAGGGCAGCGCAGCAAGATCTACGTCGAGGGGCAGCACTCGCATTCGCGTGTCCACCTCGTGCCGTTCTTCGGCTCCCTCGGCCTCTCAGAAATAACATCCGGCAAAGTGCAGGACTACCGCATTCACCGCCACGAGGAAACGGTGAAGAAGCGCGGCAAGCCGCCGGCCCGCAACACCATGCATCAGGAAATCGTGACTCTCCGGCAGACATTGAAAACCGCTCTGCGCCACGGCTGGATCGATCATCTACCCGATCTCTCCGAGCCGTACAGATCGTCCCCGAAAATCTCGCACCGGGCGTGGTTCTCCCCCGAGGAATATAAAAAGCTTTACGAGGCCACGAGAAAACGCGCGCACGAACCGAGAAACGCGCGCTACAAATGGGAATCGGAACAGCTTCACGACTACGTTCTGTTCTCGGCCAACACCGGCCTGCGGCCGGACGAGGCGCGCCGGCTGCAATTCCGGGATGTCACCATCGTCGAAGACGAGGGGAGCGGCCAGACGATCCTTGAGATCGAAGTGCGCGGGAAGAGGGGAGTTGGGTACTGCAAAAGCATGACCGGCGCTGTGCGGCCTTTCGAGAGGTTAAAGGCGAGGCTCCGTCCTCCGCGCGCGTACGCAGCGAGCGGGGACGGGGAGGGGCCTGATCCCGTTAACAGCTCCGCGCCTTGGCGGCTTCCGCAGCTGACGGACATCATATTTCCGAATTGGCAGCGCGAGCAGTTCAAGACGATCCTGATCGAGGAAAATCTCCGGTTCGATCGCGATGGCCGGCCCCGCACGGCCTACAGCCTGCGGCACACTTATATCTGTCTGCGCCTGCTGGAGGGTGCCGACATCTACCAGATCGCTAAAAACTGCCGCACCAGTGTGGAGATGATCGAGAAATATTACGCGGCGCACATCAAGACAAATCTTGACGCCTCCGCGATCAATGTCATGAAGCCCAAACCGAAAAAGAAACAGGAACAACCCAAGACGCGAAAGCAACCGCAGCTTCCGCCTTCGCAAATTCACGGGTAAATTCACGCCTGAAGAACACGGCATACAAGCTGGACACCTAGCAATCCCCGTGCTCTATTTCCAATGATGAGAATCTTGATTTCAGGCGCCGGTATCGCAGGACCGACGCTCGCCTACTGGCTGGCCCATTACGGAATGCAGCCCACCCTCATAGAGTCGGCACCCCGCCTGCGAACCGGCGGCTACGTCATCGATTTCTGGGGTGCGGGCTTCGACATCGCTGATCGAATGGGCGCGTTGCCCGAGATCATGCGCAACGGTTACATGATGCGGGAAGTAAGAGCTGTAAACCAGAACGGGAAACGTTTAGCCGGGTTTCCGGCCGAGGCATTTGCCCGCATGACGCAGGGCCGCTATGTCAGTCTCCCTCGCGGAGAACTCGCCGCTTCCATCTTCGGCAAGATCGAAGGCAAGGTCGAAACGATTTTCGGCGACAGCGTAAGCGGCATCAAGCAGACGGACAAATCTGTTCACGTCACTTTCGAGCACGGAGGCGCGCGCGACTTCGATCTCGTCGTCGGCGCGGACGGCCTGCATTCCCGTGTCCGTGAACTTGTTTTCGGCCCGGAAAGCCGGTTTGAGAAATACCTGGGCTACAAAGTTGCGGCTTTCGCCGTCGATGGCTACCGGCCGCGAGACGAACTGGTTTATGTGATGTACACGGAAGCAGGCCAGCAGGTGGGTCGGTTTGCCATGCGCGGCGACCGCACGATGTTCCTTTTTATATTCAGGGACGACGATAGTACAGGCGCTGAAAACCTTCAGGCGCAAAAAGCACTATTACGCAAGCGCTTCGGCGCGAGCGGCTGGGAGTGTCCGCAAATTCTGGACGCCCTTGATGCCGCCGACGATCTGTATTTCGATCGTGTGAGCCAGATACGAATGGACCCACAGCAGGGATTGTGGACGCGGGGGCGGGTAACCTTGATCGGTGATGCGGCCTTCTGCGTCTCGTTCCTCGCCGGGCAGGGTTCCGCTTTGGCCATGGTATCCGCCTATATTCTCGCCGGCGAACTGCACCGTGCGAACGGTGATTATGCGAGCGCTTTCGAGCGATACCAAAATCTGTTCGCGCCATTCGTTCTTGCCAAGCAAAAGGCGGCACTGCGTTTTGCCGGTGCCTTCGCACCGAAGTCGAAATTCGGGCTGTTCCTGCGCAACCGGATTTTCAACCTAATGGCGATCCCGTGGGTCGCTGATTTAGTGGCTGGTCGCGACCTTAGCGACAACATTGCTCTCCCTGATTACTGATGAACACGTCGTCCCGGTCGGAGAGACGCCACCGAACCAACGTGCAAATTCCGGCAGCGTGCTTTAGAATACATAGCTGCAAATGCCAACCATGCCGGCGTGGCGGAATGGCAGACGCGGCGGACTCAGACACTACTTGAGTGCTCGCCGGGAAACCGGCGATGCAGAACTGCTCAAAGTCGGGGAAACCTTTAAGAGGCGATACGCCGTCCTTACGGCGGCGGGAAACCTCTAAAATGGCAATCCCGAGCCAAGCCTCCTGACGGAGGAAGGTGTAGAGACTAGACGGGCAGCACCTAAGCCCCGGGATTTCCGGGAGAGGGTGAAGGGATAGTCCAGACCCCAAACCTTGACGGCGTGCCCCGCGGCACCCGGAGAGGGCGGCGAAAGCCGTAGAGGCAAGAAAATCCGTTGGTCGCAAGGCCGTGTGGGTTCGACTCCCTCCGCCGGCACCATCTTTCTTCGACTCTTTCTACGGGAAAAGCGGGACAGCTGTTTCCGCCCGGATAGTCTCAGTCCCTATCTTGTGATGACCCACACTTCCTCGGCACTGGGACCTTTCGTCCATTTGTTGCGTCTGGCGCCTGTGAGATCGGCGCCTGTAAGTTTGGCTCCCGTGAGGTCTGCTGCCGAGAAATCGGCTCCGATGAGATCGATTCCCGTGAAGTCGACTCCCGCGAGCATGGCGCCCTTCAGATTGACCCATGAGAGATGAGCTCCCGCGAATTTAACCTTTCTGAAATCAGTCCATGAGAGATCGGCTCCCACGAAGTTGATTCTTGTGAGATGGGCGGCTGAAAAATTCACTCCCTTAAGCTCGGCCTCCGCGAAATTGACTTTTGTGAGTTTGGCCCCTGCAAAGCTGGACCTTTTGAGATTGGCCCTGCCGAAGTTGACCTTCGTGAGTTCGGCTCCTGCAAGATCGGCCATTTCGAGGTTGACTCGTCTGAGGTCCGTCCCTGAGAGGTTTAAACCTTTGAGGTTGAGCCTGAACTGGGGATCGCCCTTCCTGACACTTTTATGAGCGGCATTGAACGCTCTGACATTGCCCACCGTAAGCAGCTGGCGTAAATGCTCCGTTGGGTCTGCCGGTTGAGATTGATCAGGGGGTTCTGTCATTGGTCCCGCTTTTTCTGCCGCTCGTATCCTTGCCGTTTAATCAGACACCACACCTCTGACGAATCGGTTAAAGCGAGACCGGCTGTCGGTAACCTGTCCGGCTGAGAGGCGGCCGGTCATGGTCCAGGGGTATAAGCGATAAGGAGACCCGATTTTCCAAAACAGAAGCCTCCAAAAGAAAAACCCAGACCACGACTGGTTAAAGGCATGGTCTGGGCATTTTTGGAGGAACTTTTTCAAGCTCCCACTTACTACTTACGCGGTTTTGTTGCTCCCTTCAAGGAAAAAACTGTTGCAAATCTGACAATGGGCTGTTGCAGAAATATCACTTGTGAACCGGAAAAGCAGGCCTGTCATCACGAATGGGTTTGTCGGGGGTCAGGTATTCAAGTACTAGTTGAAAGGAGATGACCCCGTTTCGGGAGCGTCCTGTTAACTATCTTCACGCAATTTAAATGGAGGAACTACCATGAAAAAACTTCTTATGTGCTCGGCGGCCATCGCTCTCGGTCTCGCTGTTGCCGCCCCGGCGAAAGCCGACGGCATCAAGCTGGACTTGGCGGGCCACTTCAAGGGCTACGTCACCTGGCTCAGTCAGGATACGAACGATGAGCCCCTTGCGAAAGCAAGTATCCGTCATTTCGACATCCTGCGGGAAACCGAAATCCACTTCACCGGTGAAACCACGCTGGATAACGGCCTGACGGTCGGCGTTCACCACCAGGCGCTGATCGACAGCCCGACCACGGACGGCTTGGGGGGAACTGGCGTCGACCTTTTCGCCACCCGGAAATCCTATGCCTACTTCTCCGGTGCCTGGGGCCGCGTCAACTTCGGCAAGGAAGACGGTGCCAACTACCTGCTGGAAGTCGCTGCTCCGTCGGCCGACGAGAACTTCGACGGCCTGCGTCAGTACGTCAACCCGTTCAATATAGCGGTGACGAACATTAGGAATCTAAATGTGGCTAACAATGGTGCGGGCGCGGGAGGGGTAGGCCTCGGCCTCGGTCGCGGCTACTTCAACACCGGCAAGCTGGACTACGCCAACGACGCCACCGGCTTCAACAACAAGCTCACCTACCTGACGCCGGTCTGGAACGGCTTCCAGGCGGGCGGGTCCTATACGCCCAGCACGAGCAACGGGGGTCTGGCGGTCGGCGGTATACCGGGTGCCAACGACACCTCGAAAGCCTTTGCCCTTCCGACCAACAACAATGACGATACCTTCGGCTCCGCCTGGGAAGGCGCTGCCCGTTACGAAGGCAAGTGGCAGGAGCTCGGCGTCACGCTCGGCGGCGGCTACACCCATGTCGGCCTTCAGGCGGATACGGATCTGGGGGGCGCTGATCACCTGTCCAGCTTCCACCAGTGGAACCTCGGCGCTGCCCTCACTTGGCAGCAGTTCGGCCTCGGCGGCGTCTATACGCAGGACAACGGCGCTATCGACAGCAACGGCAGGAACCGTACCTGGGTCGGCGGCATCGACTACACGACCGGTCCGTTCAAGCTGGGCGCTTCCTACCTGAACAACCACGAAGGAATGGGTCAGACTGCCGGCCTCGTCGATCAGGGCAGCCTGGACACGACGCGCTGGGCGGGTGGTGTGGTATACACCTACGGCCCCGGCATGACCTTCCGCGGCTCGGTGGGATGGGTTCGCACGACTCTTCCGGCCATCCAGCTTGACGCCCTCGATACGAACCACTCGCATGCCACCGACGTTCTGCTCGGCACGCAAATCAACTTCTAATCCTTCGGGATTGGATAAAAGAATCAGGGGTGCGGTTTTTCCGCACCCCTTTTTCTTATTGCCCGCCCCCTTATTGTCATTCCGAGCGAAAGCGAGGAATCTGTCTGGATAAAACAAGTCGATATCCTTCGCTTTCGCTCAGGATGACACCGCAGATGAATAATATCCCCGCCAATATCGCCGCCGTCCGTGAGAAAATCACCCGCGCCTGCGCGGAGAATGGCCGCGATCCGCATGAAGTCAGTCTGGTTGCCGTCAGCAAACTGCAGCCGCTGGAGCGTATAGAGGCCGCACTGGCCGCCGGGCACCGCCTGTTCGGTGAAAACCGCGTGCAGGAGGCAAAGGCGCATTGGGCCGACCGGCGCGCACAATATCCCGACCTGAAACTCCATCTGATCGGCCCGCTGCAAACCAACAAGGCCCGCGACGCCGTGGCGCTGTTCGATTGCATCGAAACGGTCGACCGCCCGGCGCTGGCCGATGATCTGGCGAAGGAAATGATGAAACAGGGCCGCAAGCTTCCCTGTTTCATACAGGTCAATACGGGTGAGGAGGAGCAAAAGGGCGGCGTGGTGCCGGGCGGCCTGCCCGTTCTCCTCGATCACTGCCGACGGGCCGGTCTGGATATACGCGGCCTGATGTGCATTCCGCCGGTTGACGAGCCGCCGGGGCCGCATTTCGCGCTGCTGAAAAAGCTGGCGCGGCGGCACCGTCTTCCGGAACTGAGCATGGGCATGAGCGCAGATTTTGAGCAGGCCATCGCTTTGGGGGCCACTCATATTCGCATCGGCACGGCGTTATTCGGAGACCGGGGGAAGTAATGAAATCTGCCCCCTCACCCGCACGATATCTAAATAAACCCCCGCCCCGAAAGCAGAGCTTTCCATAAAAAGTATTATCACATCGACGGCGCGCCGGATGGCCCATTCTAATCTCAAATGCGAAACAGCAGACTTTTCAACGGTTACAGATGAAAGGACTGCATGGCAATGGGAACGAGACACACTCACCTGAGTTTAGAGGAACGCCGGAAGATATTTCTGCTGGTGAACAGCAAGACGTCCGTAAAGCGCATAGCGGAGCTATTATGCCGGCATCATTCAACGGTTTACCGGGAGCTGGCGCGGAACACGACGTATCACGAAGAGCCGTATCTGCGGGGCTATTTTCACATGAACGCCGACCATTTCATGCGTCAGCGGCGGCAAAGGCTGAGACGTTTTTACCGCTTGCCGGCGCTGAAGGACTACGTGACGGACCGCCTGCGGGCTTACTGGTCGCCCGAGCAGATTGCCGGGCACATGAAGCGGCAGAACGGAATGAAGCTTTATGCCTGCGCTGAGACGATTTACCAGCATGTCTACAGCGACGAAGGCCGGGAGTGCGGGCTGTACCGGTACCTGTTCAGAGGCCGGCCAAAGCGCCGCCGGCAATACAGCCGCAAGCCCTATGACCGCGTGCCGGCGCATCACGGGATTGCCTTCAGGCCGGAGATCGTCAACAGCCGCGCCACTTTCGGCCATTGGGAGGGCGACCTGATGATCTTTGACCGCATCCACGGTAAGGCCAATGTGACCTCTCTGATCGAGCGCCGCAGCCGCTACACCATACTGGCCAAAAACGACAACAGGAGGCCGGTGCCGGTTATCTCGACGATCAGGGACCGGCTGAAAAAGCTCCCTCCTCGTTGGCGGCAGACGATCACGTTCGACCGTGGCTTCGAGTTCCTGAGCTATCCCCTGCTCCGCCGGGATATCGGGATGGACAGCTACTTCTGCGATCCGCAGGCACCGTGGCAAAAAGGCGCTGTCGAGAGCAACAACAGCCGCATCCGGAGGTTTTTACCAAGGGAGACCAATCTGGCGGCGCTATCGGACGCAGACCTCTACGAGGTCTGCGTCATCATGAACAATACACCCCGCAAGTGCCTGGGATTCAGGACGCCGCAGGAGGTGCTGGATGAGCATTTACACAAGCCAGCAATGGTCATAAAGTAGGGTCTGCTGTTCGCGATTGGGATAGAGAAATCAGATCCCGGCCGTAAATTGATGTCAGGTTTTATTGCAGAAAAACATGACATCCGGCCTGGTGAATGGCACCAGGTGCGGCGAACCTAATCTTTGATACATGTTCCCTTTGTAAATTCTGCTCCATCGGATGTCGTGGATGACATTCCGAAAGCCTTAGTGTTTTTCTGGATGACGATTGTATTGACCATCGAGGTGTCGCCATCTAATGGCTCAGACCATGCCGCCGTAAGCATAGCGCTATCATTTTGCAATATACGAAAGTCGGACCATCCAAAATGGGTATCTCGTAGCGTATTGCCCTGCACCTTAAGCTCCATGATCTCGGGTTTATGCTCCTTATCCAATCCTGAATAGCTGCATATCCATGTATCGGCTGCATGTGCTGGCAGGCATACTGCACTGCTCAAAAGAAGAGCACTTAAGAGAATACTTACCTTCATGTTTTCGTCGCCTTCTTTTTTAACCTGCTTAATGGTCTTGCCAAATCGCACTAGGAGTATATCCGCTTCTTCTTTTTCTGGGGCTATCTGGATTTGAGGTAATTTTGTACAAATTTATCCATCTTCTTTCTGATTTCGTCGGCGGCATTATGTGCGTCATGTAGTTCTTCCACATATTCCTCCTGCAGCCAGCCTTTAACAAAGGCCTTGCTCATAACTACTGTGATATTTTTCTGTGCCTTCCGAAACTCTTCACAAAAGTCTGCCCAAATTTCATCTTCAGATTTATTGTCGCCCATTTGTAATTCCTATCTCGTTCTTGAGGCTAGCCCCCGACAGTATCTTTCGATTTTTCAGGTTCTTTATGTTTTTGGGGTGCTTGTTAACAAAGTATTCGGCCACGATTTTAAAAATCGCCACCAATGGTAGTGGGATCATAAATATTGGTAGCCAGTAAAGGCCTGATGCCGGTCAGCCTCGGATAGACCATTCCACAACGGGACATTCGGGCTTTCCAGAGACCACCGGCATAGTATGTTTGCAAAATGACTATCGTCAGGATGTCATTAATTCAGAATGGTGCAAGATAATTTTGAAGAAATGGTGCAATTTAGCGCTGAAGATTACAGCGTTTTGTTCTTTGCTAGGAATAGATACCCATAATTAACATTATCCCTTCAAGACTACGGAAATCTCTTCCGGCAAGCCGACTTCTCACGACTAAAGGGCCGTACACTGAGGCGCTGTCGGCCTGCACAATTTTTGCGCTAGCGATTGAGAGCCGCGATGGTAACCGGTATCATCGTCCACATGGCTAGATGCACAGCACCAGTAAGAGGACATCGCTCAGCGAGCGCCGCAGCGGACTGCCCTGCATGCGGTAGCCGCTATGGCCGCTACAGCGGCTATAGCAGCTACGGGTCGTACTCGTCCCCGTCCTACTCCTCATTGGGGAATAGCGGGGGCGGCCGGAGCAGCGGCGGCGGGTCTGGCAGCAGCGCAAGGCCGCGCTGGTCGCCAGCCAGTTCGTCCGTGGCATACACGCCTGCCGAGGTGCGGGCACTCACGCCGGTCCGCGACAGCGTCGAAAAGCGAGCGCCCCTGCCTGACTTTCGGGACGTCTTTCTCTGCCATGCGTGGGACGACCGGGGAGGGGCCGCCAAGGAGCTGCACGACCTGCTCCAGTCACGCGGTGTTTCGGTCTGGTTCAGCGAGAAGGACGTCGCCCTCGGCACGCCGTTGCTCCGCGAAATCGACAAGGGACTGGCGAAGTCCCGAGTCGGGATCGTGCTGGTGACCCCTGCGCTGCTGCGCCGCCTCCAAGGAGAGGGTATCGCCGACAAAGAGCTATCGGCACTGCTAGCGCGTGACCTGCTCGTTCCCATCGTGCACGACACTACGTATGAAGCTCTCCGCGAGGTCAGCCCCCTGCTCGGCTCGCGAAGCGGCCTGAGCACTGCAGAAGCTCCGATGGCAGACGTCGCGGCCAAGCTCGCCGAGCTGGTCGCCATCCAGTAACGAACAAACGCGCTTGTGTTGACTGGTCTGGCCAACTTCCGGGCGGTCGGCCAACCGGATCTCTCTGCGGGCAGTTACACACCCCCCATCAAATGCGCTAAGGCGTCTTAATTTCCGTAAAAAGTATTAATCACACTGGAGATTACGGAAACTTGCGGAACCAACTATACCTTTCCGGGACGTTGGGCAAAAATCTCCTGAATGCAATTCTGCTCGGTCATCAGGGATTCTTTGTCTGCTCTATAGTTTCGCGTACTGATAATTGGGCTTGATGTTTGTGTTCAAATATATGCCCTTTGAGTCCGCCTGCATGAGTTCCTGATGTCTCCACTCCTCTACGGCGTAGTAGACGTAGGTTTCTCCCGACTTCAGAAATCTTACATGGAGTTCCAGCGACACGGTGTCGTAACCGATCGCCTCGATGTTCGATGAGTCTACAAAAATCATTTCAGGCATTGCCCGCTCCCCCTTCTTCGTCTTGATTATCTTCGATCTCAGCCGACGTGGACTGGGCACGCCAATTGGCGAGTGCTTGCGTGTACAGGTTCCCGTCAGGGCGATTCGGAAGTTGCCAGACATCCGGCAGCTTCGGATCGTCGCCAATAGGCTTTTGCTTCGCTTTCCGCACTCGCACGCGGGAGGGGATCGGCATCACCTCTCCCAAGAAAACGCCTTCGCCTGTCCGCAGCGAGGGCAATTGATCGACAAGGCCGCCGAGGTCATCGGGAACGGCGGCCGAAACCTTGGAGCGATCAGCAGAATTGGTAAGCCGAAGCGCGATCATGGACCCGCACTGGCTTAGAATTGCGCTGTCGATTTCGGAAGGCCGTTGCGTGACAAGCATCAGGCCGGTCCCGTATTTCCTCCCTTCCTTTGCAATCATCGACAACGTGCGATGGGCGGGCGTGTCAATGCCCTCGGGAACAAATCGATGGGCCTCATCGAGCACCACGAGAAGCGGTTGCTGCCGCCCCCCGATCGGCAGGTCCTGCGCCCAAAAAAGCATGTCGTACACGATGCGCAGCATCGTGCCGACGATGGTGGGAAGCACTTCGGACGGCAATCCCGAGACATCGAAGATCGTTATGGGCTTATCGTGCCCGACCCAGTCCCTAACGAGCGTGTTGAGGTCGTTCTCGACCTCGCCGTTCAAATCGGGTTCGTAGCCGCCGCCGGGAGTAAAAAGGAAAGAGAAACGCGCATCCTTAAGGCGGCTGTGCATGAGGTCGAGGTGGCGCTCAATATTACGTTTTTTCTGGTTCTTGTATGGTGCCTGATTGTACGGGCTGGCCGCAGGATATCGGTCGGATCGCAGAACACTTGCATCCCCCTGTTGTTCCGGAGCATTCGCGTTGGCTTCAGTTTGAGGCGCGTTAACGGGAAACGTCACCCGCTCGAATTTATCGAGGTCATACCACAGCTTCTTGATGCTGAACGGTACCGGCGAGTCCGCCGTCAGCGTTTCAGGCGGCGGCGGAAGAGCGAGGTGCGCGGCAGCGGCGACTTTCATATCAAGCACCTCGTCGCGGATCGACGCCTCATGGTTGGGCTGGAGTCCGCCCAACGTGAGTTGCTGAAGCTCATCGAACGGGAGGGCCCAAAACGGCACCCAAAGAGGCCTTTCACCGGCCGCCTCGTTCGGCCGAATTCGAAATACACGCGCACGCTCGCCGAGCGCGGTCGCATATTCGCCGTGCGGATCAATGACAATCGCGCGCGCATTGGGCAGGCTTCCGTCCGAAACGGTTTCCAGCAGAACAGTAACGAGATTGGATTTTCCGGCACCCGTTGAACCAACAATAGCGCTGTGCCGACTGACAAGCCCGGCAACGCTGATGTCTGCCGATATTCCAGACGCCGCCGCGATCCGACCGACCGAAATCGTGCCTTTCTTGCCCTTCGCCCAACCATAGATGATCTTAAGATCATCATTGGTCACTAGATGGACTTCGTCGCCGACCGTCGGATACTGACCGACACCGCGTTCGAATTCGCCGCCTAAAGTCTCACCGAACAGGACGATGGTCATCCATCGATAGCCAGAGAGATGGACCTGCTTGTCGTCTTCGAGCGCGGTGCCAAAACTTCGCTCCGCGCTGCCCGGCGGCGCGGCATCTGCCCCAATCTGCGTGCATACCGCGTAGAGGTTCGTATAACCCAATGGCACCCTGAAGAATCCCCCAATCTGTCCGACGCGGTATGACTCGCCACCGATCATGACAAGGGTTGAGGGCATATCCTCCCGCAGCCGCACCCGGATAACCGCGCCCGTAACGGACGCTACCTGCCCGATATATGTTGGATCGGTGAGCGGCATGGGGTTCAGCTTGCCATGGATTCGAGAAAACGGCAGAAGCAGGCGAAATCGCCAATCTTCATGACGCCAGACTTGGCCGCCTTGGAAGCATCACCGTCGGCAGCCACAGCCTCTGCTTTCAGCTCGAAGACGCCATCCATGAAGGACGGGATTTCGTCTGGCGCCCACTTGGCACGACGCCCGCCGATGACGCCGGTTTCCGGCCCAACGACGATCAAATTTGAACGTTGGTAAGCGCGCTTAATCAGCACGCTATCTTCCTCAAGCTCCTCGAACTGCAACGCGTAAACATGAGTCCGGGGCCTGTTCTCCAATGCTCCAAAAATCAGGTTGTTCATGTGCTCATCCCCAAAATTGAATCCTGCCACGATCAAGAGGGCATCATCCTGTTCCAGAAAACGATTTAAACGGTCGGTGAATGCCGCGTAAGGCTGCTGACGTGATTCATCGTATTTTTGGAATGACGGTAGAATCATTTCTCCGGCCGGGTCGATCGCACCCCGAACGACGCGAATGCGCCCGTCCTGCTCGATGCGCTTCCAAGTGACAGAGCCGTGCATCTTCCACAGGCGCGTCCAATTTGCGCCCGGCGCCGTTTCGGCCCGTCGCACACTGTCGGGGTGAAAGAAAGGCCGATAACTTCCCACAAAGCCGTCGAAGACGGGAACACGCTCTGATTCAAGGGCGTGCTCAATGAGCACATCGTAGTTTACTGTGAAAATCTCCACACAGGATTTCCGCGAAGTCTTCGCGATCCACCGCGCGAATTTTCGATGCGGGAAATCTCCGGGAAGGCCCTTTAGCTCAGGCGTCACGAGTCGGGCGATTGTCTTGCGCACACATTCTTCAAGTTTGTTCAGCTCGTCGGCTTTGAGGCCGCACAACGTATCATCCTTACCAATGGCGTTGAGCATCATCCTCAAGCGGGAAAGGACATTCTCAACGTGTGGGTCAAGATTGGCATCTTTGCAGTGGGCTTCAATTGCGGCCCAAGCCTTCGCATATTTCTCTCCCAGATCGCCGCAATCCCTTTTGCAAGCTGCTGTGAGGCCAGGCACCGCGGGGACGAGCGGCTGGAGTTTCCCGCCGGCCGCGGGCACAACAGTCACAGAACACGAAGTGCCCGCGCCGAAAAAGAATGCGATGGGTTTGTCGTGACGCGCCAAATGGTCTCGAAGATCGGCAAGCGTTTTCTGCGCGTCGTGCGACTGCTGTTTTTCGGTCATGCCATAGCCCCCGTTATAACAGGCAGATTTTCGAGGGCGTCGCGCAGTACACGAGTTGCGCGGCAATCATCCTCATTGTAGTCGAGGATTCGCTGACGGATCGCGGGGTCCGCCCGCTGTATCCAGCGGTCGAACCATTCAATGGAGGCGGCACCCGAGGGATGAGTGTCACGCCATGAAAACCCGAGATATTTCGCCAGTGTTTTGATCGAAAAATCCCAGGTGGGCCACTCGGTCGTCTTTTTTACAACGTCATTGTAAAGATCGATCGCGTTGGCAGGGTCAAAAAGCCGTTCGATATCGTCAGCGCTGCAAATGTCCGGATATTTTTCCTGAAGCGCGCGGTATATCGTGCGCTCATATTTTGAATAGTAGTAGATCGTGCAAGGCTGGCGATCTTGGATGTAGGTCCACGCCTCACCGAACGCTCTCTTTTCTGCCTCCGGCGTAGCTGCTTCGGCGAACGTGGAAACAAATTTTTCCGTCGCATTATCGCGACGGAAGCGCTCGACGAACCCATGCAGATAACAGATGTCGCGCATCGGATCGACTTCGATGTCGAAAAACAGCTCGCACTCGTTATCGGGGAACGCGATAGGCTCGCGGGTGTACGGCTTGCCGTCTTTGGCCGACAATAGCTTCGCCCGCTCATGAAATTTCCGAATCGTGTCGAGCCCGATGCCCGGAAACACGCTCTTATTGCCATTGGCAAAACTTTCCGGGTCCGTGTTAGCGAGCTGCGCAACGGTCCGGACACTGCCATACATCACGTCGCGTTTCGACCGGCCAAGTTCGGGAATCATCGTCAGATCGTCGGCTTGCTGCAATTGTTTGACGCACGACGAATACCAATGGCAAAGCTTGCAGACGGCGCCGAAGGCCGGAAGCGTCACCAATCCTTTGTTGATGATCGCCTGCGCTTCGCCGAGCGCTTCCTCGTAGTCTTGCCAAAGCGTGCGCGGGCTGCGCTTTCCGTACGGCGTCTGAAAATCGTAGGGAACCTCCCTGCCGTGTATGTCCCACACGAAAGCGTGCCGGCCCGCAGAAAGCCCCTTGCGTTCCAGAATGTCGGTGTACAGACCGAGCTGAACCGCGTAGTGGATCTTTGGTTTGGAATTATCCTCCGGTCCTTCTTCTCCTGAGCCGGATTTGATGTCGCCAGCGACATATCCCGACTCTTGCTTGCGCAGCAGATCGGGATCGCCCAGAAGGCCCTTAGCCTGAATGCGCCCGCCATAGATGAGCGGCTCGCCGAGTTGCATAGCCTCAGATGTGCGCTGCTCCTTGTCATCACCGGCGAAGCGGGAGAGGTCAAGGAACGGCTCTTTGAGACCGGCGATGACTTCTTTTTCGTATATCGAACCCCTTTCCCACAGAAGTTCGACGAACGCGTTCGGCTTGTCCCGTTCCGAGGGATCAGCGTACAGGTCCATCGTTACGCGGTGGGGGCACGCAACGAGGTCGTAGAGCAATGTGGCGGTTACGGGAGGCATCATGGTTGTGCGACGATCGTCTGGCGTCTGACTTTCCCGGACGGGCTTCGGGGCGCCGGATAAGCAAGCTCCATTGTGTCGAGAGTTCCCCCGACGCGTCGTTGTTCAATCCGGCGAAAACGAAAGCTGCTCATATCCACCCCCCTACGCGGCTCAACCTCCAGTCGCGTAATCGCATGCCTACTATATCTTGTTGGTACAGATGCGTTGGAGCCTAGCAGATTCGCGGCGCGCAGGCGAACAAATACAGAACGTTATCCCCAGAGGGGCTCCTTTGATTATGAAATATACGGGCAGCACGCACCGGTCATCTCACATTCCGCGATCGAAATCCTTATCCCGCAGACGCCTAGGTGGAGAATCATCCCATGACGGCCCGTCGGTCTTATCCTCAAACTGTTGGGTTTACCCCTTACTCGTACGGACCCAGAAATCTCGCGCCGTTAAAGTGGATCAGGTGCGATGGCGCATCGGCACACCAGACTTCTGTCTCCCAGGCGATCTCGCCCAGATAGCGGCTCATCACTGCCCGCGATGGAAAGGCGGTGACATAGACGAGACCAGCCTTGGACTTTGCGAAGAGCCGTTCCAGCTCGTCATGCCTCTTACCGTCAACGGGGCCATGGCTCGTCACGGATTCCACGAGCAACAACCATTCCCGTTCAGGGTAATACAGCACCACGTCCGGCATTTTGCCATGGCCGTCAACTGCGGCGCCGATCTTCCCCAGCAACTCCTTGTCAAAATATCCCCACTTCTCACCCGTATCACCGGCATAGACCAGAACACCGCCCGGCACGAAGCGCGGCGCGAATTCCTCGATGATCGCCTTGATTAACTGGCTGTGATCCCCCGGACTGAGGCGGATGGTTTCGCCCGTCGCCAGTTTCACGGGGAGTTTTTTCATCTCCCGTTCCTTGGCGTATCGAGCGGTCAGCGTTTTACGTGTCTTGAGATACTTTTCAAGATTCTTGTTCCACGCGGCAGTGCCAAAGGTGCGGAGCAAGGTGAGCGTATCAGCCTCAATCTGATAAACCGCTTTCGGGCTGTTCACAGGCCGCGCAGGATTGTCCGGGTTATAAAGCGCGATCCCGGCCGCAACCATTTGATGGATCGTTTGCCTGCGGAAGGTTTCGCGAGTGTTCGGTGCATAGGCCTTGTCGTAATGATCACGGGCGAAATCCATCATCGGCGTGATCCCGACGAGCGGGTTTTTTGCGTCAGACCAGGAATTGCCTTTCTTCAAGTCGAGCAATGCCAGCAAACACAGAGCCGACCGGTCGTTCTGTTGCGCCCGCGGCATCCCGAGTTCCTCGATAATCTGTAGCGCGTCAGCGATCTTATTTTCGGCCATTCACAGCCTCGACCTGTTGATCGATCAGCTCCTGTGTGACGCTGCGTTGCGTCTGAACCCACTGGCCGAGCTTTTCCAGTTCCTCCAGCTCCGGGTAGCGGAGTAGCCGAAGGTCGGTCGCGTTGACTTGTGTGTGGCCGCTGAAGCGGCGGAAGTAGTCGTCAACCGCCGTTGAATTCAGAAACACCGAGAGACCGTGCGCGACATCCCTGTCGATGCCTTTTTTCCCGGAGTGAAAAACATTAAGGTGATTTTCAAAGCCGATAGCGTCGCCCTTGAACGCGCCGGGGTCAACCACGTTCGCCACGATCCGCCGGCGTTCCTCCTTGGAAGAGAACCGGCGCACAACCGTATAGGAGCCCTTCGGGTAGAGCCACTTTTTCGTTTCGGCATTGTTGATGATGGCATTCGGTTTCTTCGACTGTCGGGGCCATTCCATCGCGCCACTGGCAAAATGCGTCGGGTAAAGGAGAGGCGCCGAACCGCTCACTGGCTGCTCGCGCAAGAATTCTTTCAGCCGAAAATCAACTACCGGACCTGTCGAGACTTCAAGGCCGATCTCGTCAAGCGACCGCGCCGCCAGTGGCACTCCGCTAATACCGGTATGACCGGGCGAGAGAGGCACGTGTATGAATTTCTGAACGTCCGTATCGTGAACAATTTCGGAAAACTCATATTGATGGGACTGGAGGTCCGAGAAATGCGTATCGCCCGATGTAGTGATCGTCACCCTTCCCTGCTTCTTGCCGCGTACCAGCTTGATGATGACGTTTTCCTGAAGGACTTCGTCATCATTAAATGCACTGGTCCGGCTATCAAACAGGTGAATGTGTTCCATTGACGCCTTTTCTAGCAACCATTCACGAAACGGCTTGTAGTAGAGCCCGTTGCAGAAACTCCTGGGAATGATCGCCACCAACTCCCCGCCTTCCGCCATGAGTTCGATCGCCAAGCCAACGAAGGCCGTATACAGATTAACTGTCTCCAGACCCACAGCCCGAAGAAGCGAACGGTGCACCGAGTCGCTGTTAATTTTCTTGTATGGCGGATTCAGGATCGCGTGCGTGAAACCATCAGCTTTTTTCCCAAGCTTCAGACCGTAAACCGTGTCCTGGATAAAATCGCGTTCGATAATTGTCGCTTTGAAACTGCAGTTGTCATAGCGTTGCAAAGTCGCCCGAAGGTAGGAAACCATTGTCGGGTCTATTTCGTAAGCGGAAACGCAGACGTTCTGGTTTCCCCATCGATTGATAAATGCGTCGGTCAGAGAACCAACGCCTGCGCCGGCGTCCAACAACTGAACAGCACCCTGCCGCTCCGAAAACAGCCCGGCCATGAACTGAGCGACACTGGCCGGCGTCATGAACTGTCCAAGCTCTACCTTCCTCGTCGGGTTTAAACGTCCATTAGCCTCCAGACGCGCCTGATCTACTACAGTCAGCTTCGCCTTTTTGACCGCCAAACTCATGACATTGACTTCCTCAACGATGGCACCTTTTCACTGATGTAAATTTCCGCCTCTTCTCGCACCACCCACGCCAGCGATATCTTTTTCTGTTTCGCGATTTCGTCAAGACTCTCATAAACATCGGAGGGGAAATTCATCGAAGCCCTCACCCAAGACGCGTGCTGGCTCTTCCTGTTTCTTGGCTCTCCTCTTGTCCGTTTCAATTGAGGGTCCCCCGTTTGTCTTCACCACACTACACCACGGCGGTGAATCTGCAAGTGACCTCCCTCGCCTACTCGAAGAAATCCTCGTCTATCTTCTTTAGGTGCAGAACCTCCTCGTCGCGACACCCGACGTTGTAACGGATCATCAATTTGGTGAGCTGTAGGCCATCGATGAGCACGATCCTGGACCCGAGATCACGCGCTGTCTGAACCGCCGCCGGACTGAAGGCAGATGTTGTCACAAAAATGCCCTTCTGTGCTTTCTTCAAGCTCAACGCTCCGAAGAAGTCGCGCATTGCACCCGCGCCGATGTTATTTCCCTCGCTGTACCGCTTGGCCTGAACATAGATTTGATCGACTCCGAGTGGGTCTTGGTCGATGACACCATCCACGCCGTCATCGCCGCTCTGGCCAAGCGCGCGCCCGGCTTCTTCCGAGGTGCCCCCGTAGCCCATTGCAAGCAGCAGGTCAACGATTAGTCGTTCGAAAAAGGCCGGGGGAGCCTTCTGTACACGATCCAGAAGATCGGCAGAGAGCGCACCAGTTATCGCACTGTGTGCGCGGCGCAGAGCTTCGTCTGGGGTAGACGATGGCTCCGGTAGATCCGTCGTCTTTGGCGCATCTGTCTCGGCATCATGCACCCTGCCCCTAAAACTTTGGAAGTCTTCGAACTGCTCAAGATAGGAGGTATTGATATTCGCCGCTTTATCAGCCAGCGCGGCGCGCCCTTTGTCGGTAATCTTGAACTGACCGCGGCGGGTAATCTCTACAAGCCCGGCCTGTTTTAAGTAGCTCTTCGCCCAATGGACGCGGTTGGCAAACGTCGTCTGTTTGCCGCTCGGCAGAAGTGCGGCCCGTTCATCGGCCGTTAGGCCGAATTTGTTAGCTAGCTGCTCTACAACGTCGCTGATCCGCACCTCTCCTGAGGAAGCACATTCAAGAACTGGGCGCATAAGTGTCTGGTAATCCGGGATCATAACTACTTCCTTCTCTCACCTTTTCCGATTAATGCCGAGTTGTTCCAGCCAAGCTTGACCACATTACACTACGTTTGTAACTGCACAATGCAGAGTTAATTTGGCTCACGTTTCTCAGACAAATATCGTTCTACAGTCCCGCGCGCAATGTTTCCGCCGTCGCCTGTTCGCGCTGATAGCGGTCGCGGGCCAGTGTTTGTTCGTCGTCTGTCAGTTCCGCCAGGAATCCGAGGCCCCGGCGGCAGTCGGCGCTGATTTTGTTGGGGTCGATATACGCTCCATGACCGTCCGCCTCGCTCCCGCACTTTATATAGCGAGCCGACGCATAGCGCAACGAACCTGCATTTTCCGCCAATCGCAGCCCGCCACCGGCTCCCACCGGTCGGAAGTGCAGCCTCGCACACCGCGAAGATTGGCGTCACCCGTATCTTCGCCATGAAATCACCCTTCCTCGTCCCCTGGCATGTTGTCACCTTCAGGCTCAGTATGCCGGGCCTGCCGCCGTCATCAACGGGCGCCCGCGCCAGTGACCGTGTAACCCGTTGACCCCGGCGTCATACCGGCCCGGCCTTTTTCCTCGCCATTGACAACACACAGGGAGAGGAAAAGCCATGACGACTGAGGAACCCGTACCGTTCATCGATTGCTGGGATGCTCTTGACGCTGCGCTGCTCAAATTATTCGGCATCGACACTTGGGACGCGGGCATCGAAGCTGACCTGATCGCAGCAGCGCAGGAGGAAGGCGACACGCCCGAGGATTTTGCGCTCTGGTTCGGAGAGAAATACGGCCTCATCCTTATTCCAGAACCGGGATGGTAACCGGCAGCGATAGCGTTCACGCGCCCCTGCCCCGTTTTCGCATCGTCCGCTCCGGTCGCCGCGTTACGGTAATACAGCACATGGCTTTGCGTTTTCAAGATTGACCAGCCCCTGTCGCTACTCTTAAATCATTCAGACAACTGGCCAAAGATTCGTATCATGCCCCGAACTTCCAAACGTATGCCCGAAGGCCCTTTCTACCGCGACCTGGGGCGCAATCTCCGCGTCGCCCGCGGCGCCTCTGGCAAGAGCCAGACCGAAATCGCCGAGCATCTCGGACTGACTTTCCAGCAGGTGCAAAAATATGAAAACGGCATGAACCGCATTCCGGTCGACCGCCTCGTAGACCTTGCGGCCTATCTTGAAGTGCCCCTCTTGCAGCTCATCGCCCCGTCGGGCGATGATTCCGAGTTTCAATCGCTTGCTGAGCAATTCGGCGCCAAAGAGTTCCATGCGCTGATGGAAGCGTGGGGAACAATCAGGGACCGGCCCCTGCGCGCCGCGCTGCTCAACCTGGTCAAGCGCATGGCTGCCGTGAAGTGCTGATTGATCCGTCGGCGCTATTTGATCTTCGGTTTTTTCAGTGCGTCGCCGGTTCTGCCAGTTTCAGTATCAGCGGGAATGATTTTCAGCCATTTCAGCAATTCAACGAGATGTCTGACCTTTTCCGGATGCAGCCCCAGTAGCGCTCTCAGGAAATACAGGTAAAACAAGGCATCTTTCGATCTGTATGAAATCTCCTGTTTCTCCGCGATAAGTTCATCGCCGCAGGTCAGGGCTTCCCCGAGAATCAGCGTTATACCGGCATTGCCGTTGGCAAGGGATTCCTCGTAGAGGAACTGCACGGCGTTCCTGCTGCTGACAAGCGAACTCAGATCCTGCTTTCCCCGGTCAGGCCGCCTGCGCTCTGACATCGCCATCCCCGAAAGTCACAATCGTTTCATCAAGGCCGGTGGTTTTGCGGACCCTGGCAAGGATGCTTTCAGAAACAGGCAGCCACGCGGCTCTGGCTTTGTTCCCGTCATCGAGAAGAGTTACCTCGCCCATGAATTTGATTTCCCAGCCGGCGCTTGTAAAAAGGCTGCGCCAGTATGCGGGGTACATCAGGCCAACGATGCCCTCGATGCCGTGTCGCAGCCCAGCTTCGAGATAACCGACGACAATCTCGTGCGCGATCCGCTTTCTGGCCTGAGGCGGCAGCGTCTGGTCGATGCAAAAGCGGGAACCTTCCCAGACGTGCGAACTCTTCGGCATGTCCCTGTCGGTTACGAACTGCGGGAACAATTGCTCCAGCATGTAGGGAAGTGTCGTCGGATAAAACCGCGAAACGCCGCGCGCTATATAATTTTCGTCTCTGTATACGAGATATTTTGCGGCGGGGTTGTCGTACTGGTCGAATTCCATCTCGCCGTAATTCGGAACATCCCATTCCTGCCGTTCAATAATGCTCCGGTAGCGAAGCCGGTGCTGGGCGGCCAGGGCGTTTCCCGAGAACTCATTCACATTTTCGACGGTTACAAATTCAATCATGGCCCCTCCCCTGTGTTTCCACAGACGAGGAAAGCATGCTTCGAGGATTGATTGACCCTACGAAGGTTCGTAGGGTCTCAGACGCGAATATAAGGGTGAAGCAGCGGATGGATAAGCCCGAGGTCAATCGCCTTCGAGGCCGCATAGATGCGGCTGTTGGTTTGCATCTTCCTATAAATATTCCTCATGTGAAAATCCACGCCGTGCGGCGTGAGTTTCAGGAGAAGCGCAATGGCCTCGTCGGATTTCCCTTCGGCAACGATCGTCAAAATTTCCTTTTCCCTCGGTGTCAGATAGATATTGGGAACCTGATGGCCCGCATTTTCAGGCGGGGCGTGAAGTCTCTGAAAGGCGATATAAAAATGGTTGCAGTAGGCCGTGATCACGTCTTCGCTATTCTTGTCACAGGCATCCTTTTTCTCCGTCGTCGCCAGCCCGATGCCCGCAAATCTGTGCGGACCCCACAAGGGCGTGCACATGCCGTTATGCAGTCCGGCTTCGGTGCCCAGGTTGAGGCAGAGTTTCTGCTTACGCGTCAGGTCAAGCCTTTCGGACATTTCCTGCCACGTGAAGGTGCCCATTTTCTGGTAGCAGTAGCTTATGACGGGATCGAGCTGATCGAAGCCCTGTTCAAAGTAATACTTCATCCAATCAGCGGGATAGTTGCGGAGATGTCCGACACCGGCCGCCAGTCCGATCTGCTTGTGATCGGACAGCAGGCAGAAAATCATCTTGTCGTAGCCATGCTGTTTGACGGTCTCCAGAAACACCAGAAGAAGTTCGTCTACGGTGCGGGCCTTGTTGATTTTCTCTACGTATTCCTCAAATGGAATCGCCATGAGTCTCTCCGCCCTAGCGATTCCAATGAACAAACTATCCTGCTGGTTGTAGCACGCTGCCGTAAATCAACCAGCTTTATCCGGCCCTCGTGTTATGTCTTCATGCGGCTTCCTTCAGGCGCGCCTTGTGCTGATCGAGCAGCGGTTGCAGTTCATCTGGCAGAAATTCTTCGAACCCGGCATTGACGATATCTTTCCCCTGCAGCAGCTCTATCGGATCACGCCCCTCGATCTGGCCCAGATTGGGCTCGTGAACAAAATATCCCAGCAGGCGCTGCAGTCTCTCGGGCAAGGTCTTCGCGATTGCGGGAGGAACGGCGAGATACTGGTTTTCCGACTGGCGCAGCCAGCCCTGGCAATAGCTCAGGACGACGCCGGTTCGCGGCTTCAAAGTTCTGTTCGCGCCGCCGCAGTGCAGCAGGGAACCGAAGTAAATCAGCACCGATCCGGCCGGCATGACGCCCTGCGTGATTTCATCAGGCGCCGGCACGCGTTCGGGGATCAGCCCGACCCTCTCCCACTTGTGACTGCCGGGGACGACATTCGTCGCGCCGTTTTCGGCGGTGAATTCATCGACAGCCCACATGCAGTTGATCATCGCCTCGTAGCCCGGATGAACGTAAGGGAAAAGCGGATCGTCCGGGTGCATGATCTGTTGCGGCTCGCCGGGTCCGATCCGGATCGCCTGCGTGAGGTTAAGCTGGTATTGACCGCATCCGCGCAGAAGAAATTCATCCATCGCCGCCAGAATGACAGGATGAACAGTCATTTGCTGACATAGCGTCGATTTGGCGATCAGGGAACTAACGCGCTTGGTGGCATGACCATAGAAATCGCCGGTACAGTTCGGCGTTTCGTCAAAGTGCGGGCCAAGTTCTTTCTTGAGCCTATCCAGTTCATCCTTATCAAGGACATTCTCGATAACAATGCAGCCGTCCCGCTCCAGTATCTGATTTATCAGACCGATATTTTCGTTGGCCCCAACCTTTTGAACCTGCGCCATGGTGTTTCTCCTCGTTAATGGTTATCTGGCAGAGACCAACAATTAACCAATTCCCGAGAAGAAATGACCCTACGAAGGTTCGTAGGGTTTCCGGAGGAGCCTTTCTGTCTAGAATTTCCGTCAGTTGGATTGTTAATCACGCACAAACTGACAGAGGCCCTGACATGCAACACCGCACCAAATCATCGCTCGATAAGGAAATCCTGCTGGACCTTTCCCGGCGCACGGCCTTGCCGTGGCTGAAAGATGCCGCGCTCGACTGGACCGTCATTCTCGGCGCCCTTGGTGTTGTCCATGTATTTTCCAACCCGGTGACATGGCTGCTGGCGCTCCTGATCATTGGAAATCGCCAGCACGCGCTGGCGATCCTCGGCCACGACGGCACGCATTTCACCCTGTCGCACGACAGGAAACTCAACGACTATTTAACGAACCTGTTTGCCTTCTGGCCTATCGGGCTGACCGTCAGCGGGTACCGCGCCCTGCATTTCCGGCATCACAAACACGCCGGAACCGAAGACGACCCCGAGCTGGGGCACAAGCGGTCCCGAAGCCCACAGTGGGACCTGCCGGCAAAACCGTCTCGCATTCTCAAATACGCAGCGTTTGATATTGTGGGCGGCAGCTTTCCCGACTATCTGATTATTCTGAAATATTCGAAGCCGGACAAGCCGTCGGAATATCTGCCGCTGTTAGGCTTTCATGCCGCTGCCATCGCATTGCTCGCCGTATCAGGATTGTGGTGGGCCGGATTGCTTTGGTACGCCGGTCTGGTCACGACGTTCATGATGTCGTTTCGTCTCAGGCTGTGGCTGGAGCATCAGGGCACGCCGGATACACATCGCCTGCATCTGAACTTCTGGCAGGCGCCGCTTCTTGCCCCGCATAATTCCTGGCTGCACTGGGAGCATCACGCCTGGCCGACGATTCCTTATCACCGGCTCGCGGAGCTGAGAAAACATGACACTGAACAACCCGTCTGGACACTCCGGGAGCTTCTGCAGTGGTTCACACATGCGGATGATATGTCCTCGGGACAGGTGGTAGCCGTAACTGGAATACACGATCATCAAGACACCGACAGTGTCAGCCGCGGTTCTTTGGTCATAGTTGCATAAATAGAAAAAAACACTTGTTGGTTGTATCGTGCTTGCCGCGTCGCGGATATTCGGGCAGACTCGGTCTGGGTCGTCCGATTCTGGCCCGTCCTGCGTAACAACTGAAGGAATTCCGATGAGCTAAAAAAGAAAACCCGCCGAAGCGGGCCTTCCAGAAACTGAAGCTGCAAGAACAGCGATGTGAGAATCCCACTCTTGCAGAATCCGGCAACGGACGCAAGAGCTTTTGCGGCGGTTTTTTGCGGCCTGAATGCGGCGGATTTACTCCCCTCACCCAACGAGAAGTCCGCATCTGTCCACATCGATCGCATTTATATCAATACCCAAGAAGCGCAAGCCTTGCCGCCTGATTCGCGGGGCCGAAGGCAGCGCCGGCACACTTTGTGCGCTGTGGCGCGCTTGCTGCACCGCGATTCTTACTACACACTTTTTCAGTGGCCTATCCGATTCCGGAGTCGGCCAATTCTGTGTTCACAACTGTCTGAAGGAAATTCTATGACCTAAAAAGAGAAAACCCGCCAGGAGGCGGGCCTTCTAAAAACTGAAGCTCTGTAAGAGCGGGTATGTGACAGTCCCCACTCTACAGAAACCGGAGACGGACGCAAGCGCTTTTTGCGGACGGTTTTTTGCGGCCTGAATCTGGCGATGTTTTCTCATAACCAAGGAGAAAACCATGCCTATCGAAAGACAACCCCCGCCGATTGAACAAATCGCGCAACGCCTCGCTACGCGGATGGCCCGCGACGGCATCCGCATCGAACAAAGTCCCTTCCCCGCAGTGCCGCCCAAAGACGAAGACCGCCGGCAGCGCTCACTGCGATCCTGTCACCTTCCAGCCGAACCGAAACCGCAGCGATACTTTCCGCGCGACAGCGGCGCCTATGTGCCAGAGATGGCCGCGCGGATCGAGGACGATCCCAACCTGACGGACGGCGCCCGGCGCTGCGCCCGCAAGCTGGCGGAATATACCTACCACTACGCCCGCGACACCCGCATGGCACAAATCACCGTCACATACATGATGAAGGCCCTCGGCAAGTCGCGCCGCACCGTGCAGCGCTACCTGCGTCAGCTTGAATACGCGGGATACATCTCCGTCGAAATCATCCATGCCAGCACACGCATGTGCGCCGGATTGTTCGTAGCACTCCTGGCACCGCTGTTTCCGAGGCATCACCGGCAAAAATGGCCCCGCAAGCTAATAGATTCGGATGTGCCACGAGAGTCACAGAACAATAGACTCAGAATTAAATACGGCCGGGAATCCTGGGCGCTGCGATGCATGGATGGTGTTTTCCGGTCCTTTATGAAAACGATCCCGCCTTTTCCGTCTGCCACCTGACCAAAATTCGATCCCGGACGACCCAAGAGCCGCGATGGCACGCTCTGGCATGCGCGGGAACCAAAAAAAGTTGCTCGGCGAGGGGAGCCTGTGGGACGGTTTGCGCCAAAATTCCCGCCACCGCGCCTGAAGCAGCCAGCCTCATAAGTTCTGTCCTCCCCCTTCTCGCTCCCGCGTAATGCTGAATGCCGCTGCAGCCTTTTCCAAAGCACTTCATTTCCTCTTTAAGAACCGATACCAGAGCCGCCCTTTGCGCTGTCAAGGGTCTGCGATGAACGTCGCTGCGCTCCGCCCTGTGACAGCCCGTGCGCCTCTGAAGACCGCTCTCCAGTACGAGGAAATGAAGTTTTTTAAATGCTGGAAAAGGAGCAACAACATGCACGACACAACCGCACGACAGGACGTTTACACACGCATCACCGCGCAGATCGTCGCCGATCTCGAAAAAGGCGTTCGTCCGTGGATGAAACCATGGAACGCCGAACACGCCGCCGGACGGATTACCCGCCCGCTGCGGCATAACGGCCAGCCTTACAGCGGAATCAACATTCTTTCGCTCTGGATGTCCGCCACCGTCCAGAATTTCGCCGCCCCCATCTGGATGACGTTCCGCCAGGCCCTGGAACTTGACGCCCACGTCCGCAAGGGCGAGAAAGGCTCGCTCGTGGTTTATGCCAACTCGATCACGCGCACCGAGCATGACGAGAAATCCGGCGAGGATGTCGAGCGCGAAATCCCGTACATGAAGGGTTACACCGTTTTCAACGTCGAGCAGATCGACGGATTGCCCGAAATTTACTACGCCAAGGCAGCGCCGACGCTCGATTCCATCGCCCGCATTGATCATGCCGAGAAATTCCTGCATGCGACCGGCGCCACAATCGCCCACGGCGGAACCCGCGCCTATTACAGCCTCTCGACCGACGCCGTGCAGATGCCGCCGTTTGAATCCTTCCGCGATGCTGACTCATATTATTCAACGCTCGCGCATGAACTGACCCACTGGACCGGCTCGAAAATGCGCCTTGACCGCGACTTCGGCGGCCACCGCTTCGGTAGCAATGCGTATGCGCAGGAGGAACTCGTGGCCGAACTCGGAGCCGCTTTCCTCTGTGCCGACCTCGAACTGGCGCTTGAGCCCCGCGCTGATCACGCCGCCTATCTTGCGAACTGGCTGGAAGTCATGAAGGGTGACAGCCGTGCGATATTCACCGCCGCCGCACATGCGCAGAAGGCTGCTGACTTCATCCATAATGCCGCCACCAGGATTATGCCGATATCGGCATAACATCCACAAATTCAGCCTGCCGCAGGCGGTCGCCGCGTAGTGCGGCCCGCTCTCATTTTCAGTCCTCAAGAAAGTGACGACTGGAATTGGGGATAATTCAAGCTGATCACAACAAGTGCGCCTGTTTTGGTAGCATATCGGGCAAGAAATGGGAGGGCAGCAATGTCCCGGAAAAATCTTATCTATCACACGTCTTACGGGGAATTTGAGGGCGCGTCCGCCGACGAAGTGGTGCAGGCGCTCTATGAATACTCCCGGGCCGGAACGGGTGCCGATTTTGAAAAGTGGTGGCGCTATCAGAGGGATGTCTGGAAACTTAGATGCGGCCTTGACGTTCCCGAAGACCCTCGATCCGAGAATGCCTCCCAGAAGTTGCTGGATATTCTGGTTAAGACCGGCGGTTTGGTGCCGGGACCCACGCCGCCAGGAGGTCGGCGCTTCCCTGTGAAGACTGAAAAACCGGACGCGCAGGGAGGGCAACGCGGGACCGTTCGAAGTGTTTCCGCGCTTAGGCGCCTGCTTAAGTTTTTCCATTTGCCTCTTTAACATTGTTCGCGCGTTCCGGCCTGGCCTGTGAGAATCCCCTCTGATCCTGAGCGCGGTCTTCCCTTGGCATTGTTTCCTTTCGCGAAGTTTCCCCGAACTCTTTGCCGCAGCTCTAAGCCGGACGCGCCGTCGCGTCAACGGGCGGCCCGCTCAAAGATTCCGTGTTGCCCGTTCCCCCTGCGGGTGACCCGCCGGCTCTTTCGTCCGGCTTCCTGTATCTGCGTCTTCGAGGAAACCAACAGCGAAAGGAAAAACATCATGCAAGACGATAATTTCAACCCGTGCGACATCGAGGCTCTGGAGATTCTGCGGCCCGCGTCCGACCACCTTCTGCAAATGGCCGCTTTCGGCCAGATCGACCTGAATAATCTGGCCCGCCTTGAATTCAAGGCCCGCCGCCGTCACGAGGCGGCGCAACGCATCGCCGGTTTCCACTCCGAACTTAACGCAGGTGTCCCATGAGCGAGGACAAAGCAAAACAGATTGCCGCCCTGAATGATTTGTTCCGCCTGAATTTCTTTGTCCCGACATTCGGGCCGCGCCCGGTTCCCGGCCAGGTCGTCTGCACGCGCGGAATCTCCGCCCTGCCCCCGGAAACGCAGATTTGCATCTGGGCCGAGGTGTCGGGTTTCGATAACTTCACGGAAGGCGACGATCCCCATGGTGAACATGATTTCGGAGCCTTCACCATGCCGGGTGCTCCCGAAAAGATTTTCTGGAAGGTTGATTATTACGCGGACAGCTCCTGCACGCTCGGCTCTGAAGATCCTTCCGACCCGGCGCGGTGCTTCCGCGTACTCACCATCATGCTGGCCTCGGAGTATTAATCACGGACTGGCAGGCGCAACCAAGCCCTGTCATCTTTATGTAATCAAATACAACCACAGGTATAAACTCCCCGTTAACCACACGTGCTTTAGAAATAGCTGATGGTCCGGCAGGAGAAGGTAACGAGCAGATGATCCCGAAGGGAAACCAGCGCGGCGGCGGGCAGCAACTCGCTACCCATCTGCTCAATTCCTTCGACAACGACAGCGTTGAACTCATCGACATGCGCGGCGCCATCGCGCCGGACCTCCACGGCGCCTTTGCCGAATGGTATGCGGAGGCCAAGGCGACGAAGTGCGTCAAGTATCTCTACTCGCTCTCCATCAATCCCGACCACAGGCAAGGCCTCTTCAACCGCGATCACTATTACGATTTCATCCACCGCACCGAAGATAAGCTCGGTCTCTCCGACCAGCCCCGCGCCGTTGTGTTTCACGTCAAGCACGGGCGCGAACACTGCCATGTCGTCTGGTCCCGCATCGATACCGAGAAAATGAAAGCAGTGCAGCTTTCGCACGACCGGCAGAAACTGCGCGCCGTCGCGCAGGAATATGCCCGCGATCACGGCCTCACGCTTCCCCCCGGCATGCAGAACAACCGGGGCAAGGACCGTTTCCCCGATCACGCCAAGACCGAAAACCTCGCCGAGAAACAGCAGGAAGAACGGACCGGGACCCCGAAGAAACAGCGCATGGAACAGATCGCAAAGGCCTGGAGCGAAAATTCCGATGCTCGTGGTTTCGTCAAAGCTCTTGAACGCGACGGCTATTTTCTGGCGCGCGGCGACAAACGCGCCTATGTCGTGGTGGACCTTTACGGCGAAGTCCACAGCCTTTCACGCCAGCTCGCCGGCGTGAGGTCAAAAGACCTCAAGTCCCGCCTCGCCGACTATCCGCTCGACAAGCTGATGGACGTTGAAAGTGCGCAGGATCGTGCGAAGCAGCAACGGCAGGCGCTTCTGTTGAAGGTGACGCAACAGCAACGCGCGCGCGAAGAAACGGGAGCAGCAACACAGCCGACCGCGCGCCAGCGCCGCGACGGCCTGCAGGAGGCTCAGGCCATCCGGAGGGCCAATCTGGAAACGAAACGCCAGCAGCTCGCCGCCGTTCACGCCGGCGAACGTAAGGCGCTCGCCGATATGCAAAGCGCCAACAGCGCCGCAATCGTCCGCGATCGCGCCGCCAAACATCCCAAGGGCGTTCTGGCTTTTCTTGCCCGCGTCACGGGCTTCGACGCCCTCGCCGCCTTCCGCCACGTCCGGGAGGATTTGCGAAGGAAGGTGGAACAAAGGCTGCAAACCGCCGCCCTTGTGCGCCGCCACCGGCGCGAGATGCAGAATTTCCGGCACCAGGAGCGCGCCCTCACCAGCATCGACAAGCGCGAGCGCCGCTCCCTCAAGATCGCGCTGCGCCGCGACGGGTTGCGGCAACTCGCGCGCCCGGAGCGCTCCATCCGTCCTGAATTCGCCGCCGCCGCTGCCCGCATGACCGAAATCAGGAAAGGTGATGGCGGGCAAAAAGGCAAATTGACAAAGGATTTTGCGGAAGCCGCCAGGAGAAAGGAAGCAACTGAAACCGGCGGCGGGGAAAGCAAAGCTGTGAGACCGACAGGCTTCACCAAGGGCGACCTGCAGCGTGCTTTCGAGAAGGCACAAGCCGCCCGCAAGCCGTCGTCCGGCGGGCAAGAACACACTGAGGCAGCGGCCCCCGATAAGCCGGAACAGCTTCACAAGAAAAAGGAAGAACCGGAGCCGAAGACACCGGCTCCCGGCCCCGACCGGGACCGGGAGCGCTGACTGCCCTCACGGTGCGCATGTCTGCATCCGCAGCGCGCGCGCGCGGCTGATATTTTCCAGAGAAGCGAGAGCGTTTCTTCGCTCGGGCGATCCGCGCTTCGTGCGGACGAGGCCCTTGGATACCGAGCAGAACAATGCCGACAATTGGCTTGCGCTCTGTTTTTGCAGTTCGTGGTTTGAAATCAGTTTCATCGTTTTTCCTCCTGTTCGAGGCCCCGGCATGGAGCCTTTCATGCTCCACGGACCGCCTGCGGACGGACCGTATGCACAGGGCAAGAAGCCGAGTCTGTATGTCCTTTTGCAATGCCCCGTGGATCGGCTGCGCTCACATCTCTACTGTTGAGCTGCCGTGCCAGGGAGGCACGCTGTGTCTTAACGAGCGGAGGAGCTATGAAAACTACACTTTACATTGGCCTTGACGTACACAAGGTGAGCATTTCAGTTTCGGTTGCCGAGGACGGGAGAAACGGCCCCGTTCGGTTCATTGGAGCCATTCCCAACACACCGGACGATATCGGGAAGATGGCCAAAAAGCTGTCGAAGGATGGAGACCGGCTGGAATTCTGCTATGAAGCCGGATGCTGCGGCTATGTCGTGCACCGCCAGCTCACCGCGCTCGGTCATGGCTGTGCGGTGGTGGCTTCATCAAAAATTCCTGTGAAACCCGGTGAACGGATTAAAACAGACCGGCGAGATTCCCAAAAACTTGCTGTTCTGCACCGCTCCGGCGACCTGACGCCGGTCTGGGTTCCGGATCAGGTACACGAGGCCATGCGCGATCTCGTGCGCGCTCGGATGGATGCTGCCATCCAGCTAAAGCGGGCGCGACAACAGCTTCTCGCCTTTCTTCTTCGCCATGGCCGAACCTATCAGGCCGGCAAGCATTGGACAGGGAAACATCGTGGATGGCTTGCCTGTCAGACGTTCGATCAGGCAGCACACTACGTCGTTTTCCAGGATTACACGGAAACTATTATTACCGCTCAGGAACGGCACGAGCGGCTTCTCGCGCAGATCGGCACGATGGTTCCTGAATGGTCGATGGGGCCGCTCGTCGAGGCCTTACGGGGCCTGCGCGGAATCGATCTGATCACGGCTGCGACTTTCGTCAGCGCTGTCGGCGATCTGAGCCGCTTTGAAAATCCGCGCCAGCTCATGGCCTATCTTGGCCTTGTGCCATCAGAGCATTCGAGCGGTGCGAACAAACGCCAGGGCGGAATTACGAAGACCGGCAACGGTGAGGCTCGCCGCATGCTGGTGGAAGCATCGTGGAGCTACCGCTATCCCGCTCGTGTGGCTAAGAACAAGATGGAGATCATCGTCGATCTGCCAAAACCCGTCCGCGATATCGCATGGAAAGCGCAAACCAGACTCTGCACGCGCTACCGGCGCCTGACCGCCAGGGGCAAGAAGCCGACGGTCGTGGTTACTGCCATCGCCAGGGAGCTGGCCGGGTTCATATGGGCGATTGGCCAGGAAGTGAAACCGGCGATGTCTTAAAAGCATCCTCTCTCCTGGCCTGTCCGGCCGGGGGCAGGACGAAGCGGTAGGCAATCCTCGAATCCCCCTTGAGCCGGCAACGCCGATGCTCGATCCGAGTCCGAGGTAGGCCTGCGACGAAACACGATATATGCGGTATCCAATCCGCGCATGAAAGACTGATCGACCGTCGCCATCGTCGTCCTGCTCCCGACCCGACAGAAAAAACCTGCGAAGCTCCTCCGCCGCCCTAACAAAGCGACTTACATCCGCTCGAATAAAGCTATTGCAAAAGGACATGAAAGGGGGATCACCCGGCCTGCACCCCGGAGACTTTTCATCCGGGGGAAGGTCGGGGATACGGCTTCGACCCCTTGCATCGGGAATACGGACGTATGCGACCGTGCTCTTTTGAAAGGCCCTGACGGGACAAGAGACGGAGGGAAAACGATCATTCACTGATTTTTAACCCAAAGGTTGTACAGTGAAAAGTATGCAACCGATTTATGGACTGTTGAAAATGCCAATTCAGTTCGTGAAGAAACCGCCTATCGGCAAAACCGGGAGTGGCCGCCTGAAGGGAACGATGGCGGGAAACCACACCCTCGAAGAGAAGGTGTGCATGACAATTCAGATGTTCCACCGCCTGCAACTTGATGGATTTCCCAAGGCTGGCACGATTGATTTCTATATTCCACTGCTCGATCTGGATGCCCACCCGTTGACCCACTTCGCCGACGGCAATCTGATCTCCGAGTACAACATGGTGATTAACTCGCCTTATGATTGCGCCGCCGATGAATACGACAGGCGTCAGTCGCCGCCCGGCCCGCGCCCCTTCTGACCGATTATTCTCTTCGCCGATGCGTCTTGCACTGACATGTGTCTAGTTCTGCCTCAGCCGCGAGCTTGATCCCGCGTCGCAGCGTGCGGTTCAGTTCCAGCGGCATTACCCGGCCTTCGTTGCAGTATTCATGGCCCCGTCCCTTTTCCTGTTTTCTTGAACTGCTGGCCAGCGCCACGATTGCGGGAATCATCCGGCGTCTCATTCGCTTCATCGCGTTTTATCCTGTCGTGTTCAGGGACATGGTTTCCTTGCGTTGCCCGTATCTTATTTGCCAGCCTTTATTGTGAATTTCTGCCTGAAAACCGGCCCTCATGCCCGCAAGGGTTTCCCCAGCTTCCGCGCTGCGCTTGTGCAGCAGGGTGATGCCCCTCCCTGTGACGGGCGGTCCGGCTTTGTCAGGGCTGATCGAAATCACAAGGCTGGCAATGATGCCGGGCCTAACAGAAAAGGAAACTAAAAATGTCACTGAAGAACACGAAGAAAAACGAAGCCGCTGAAACGAAAAATCCCCCTGCCGACAAGGTCCGCGTCGGTCTGATCACGGCCAGCATCTGGGAAAACAAAACGGAAAAAGGAACCTTCCATAACGTCACTTTCGAGCGCCGGTACCGCGATGCCGAAGGGAACTGGAAGTCAACGCACAGCTACAACGCCGAGGATCTTCTGTCTCTCGCCAAGGCGGCAGACCTGGCTCACACCAAAATCGTCGAAGCCCGCAACGGCGACGCCGAATAGGCAACAGGGCGGCGGTTCGCAAGGGCCGCCGCTTTCACCTCAAACACCGGAGATCATTCCATGACAACCGAAACCGCTCTGCGCGAAAAACTCAAGCAAATGTGCGACCAGCTCCAAATCTTCGAAATGAGTGCCGGCTGGCTACACGAAGAGCCTGCCGCTATATCAGGAATATCAGGCACTGATGGACGAATATGAGAAACTAACCGGGCATCGCAGGCTCAGATGAGCCACGAAGGAAACAGCCCGTAAGGGCTGTTTCCCCTATTTAAGCCCGCCCACCCGCTCGGGATTGCACACCCTCGCACCCGAAGGAATGCCCGCCGCGGCAGCGCATTCGCGGTATAATTGGGGCACGTATGGCAGACCCCGAACGCACGACCTCGTTCGCGAAAACCGTCGACGGACTGCATAAAGACGAGAACGCGCTCGACCGCGCCCGGGCGCTCAAGGAACAATTCGACCGCGCACAGAACGACAACCACCAGCAGAAGGAAAGCCAGACCGAAAGACCGCCCGCAGAAGGCTCGCAGATGGTGAAGGACGACGCGCCGGCCCTCAAGCCCGCACCGAGCGGCCCCATGCGCGAGGCGTCCGATCGCGAGGCCAACGTCGCCAAGCTCGAAAAAGAATTCAACAGTGCTGCCGCCCGAATAGAAGAGGCGAAAAAAGCGCAGGAAACCTACAAGGCCCGGCAGGGAAAATCCCGCGAACACGACCGCGACAACGAGCGGTAGATTACTTCCGAACTGCCATGTCTGAAATTCGTTGCTGGCTCTAATGGCTGTCTGTTAAATGCCATATGTCGATTCTCTTGAATCCACGGGACGCGATAGCATTGCCGTCAGGGCTGAACACTATCGAAGAGATTTCCTCTGCGGTCGCTGTGCTCGCGAGTTCCTTGCCACTCGAAACATCCGACAACCTAAGTGCGTGAGGGTCACCGGAGACGATAGCGCTGCTATCGGGACTAAAGGCTACCGATCCTCTACAGGTGAGTCCTGCGGAGGTCATTGGAGTTCTTGTGGAAAGATCCCAAAGGGAAATTGTGTCTCCGCTGCAAGACGCGAGCACGCGCCCATTTGGACTGAATGTCACCGCGCTTGTGCTGTTCTGCCCTCCTGACAGTGTGGCTAGTTCGGTACCGGTAGATACATTCCAGAGCCTGATCGTATGATCTTGCGCACTCGAAGCAAGCAGACGGCCGTCAGGGCTGAACGCCACTGTTGTCACGGCGCCGGCCTGTGTAGGTAAGGTGCTGGATTCTTTTCCGGTGTCAACATCCCAGAATTTGATCGTTCCATCATCGCTGCCTGATGCGAGGACATGGCCATTGGGATTGAACGCTACTGCCCATACGACATCTGATGGTCCGACGAGGCTGGCCAATTCACGCCCAGAAGGCACGCTCCAAAGTTTGATCGTCCCATCGCTACCACCGGCTGCGAGGCCCCGCCCATCGGGGCTGAACGATACCGATTGTATCCATCCAGTTTGCCCGGTGAGAGTGGCCAGTTTATTGCCGGTCGCAACTTCCCAAAGTTCCACCGTCTTGTCGATACTACCCGTTGCGAGAACGCGACTATCGGGGCTAAATGCCATAGCATTTATCAGCTCACGCTTTCCTTGATACTCAGGCATCAAGGTATGAGCCGGAACAATTTCAATGTGGGAATTCTCCACATTGCCGGGATCTCCAGACGACCGACGTGGCCAAATCGATTTCCCAGGTTTAGCGACTAGTGCTCCTCCTGGAGGCTCATCGGGTCGGCCCCTGGGGGCGTCCATTCTTTTAACTATCGCGAAGATGATTCCCGTAACGACCACCAGGCAACAGGTCGTCACTCCTACAATCGCAAGCTTCCTTCTTAATGACCGTTCGCGCTCCGCCGCTCTTCTTTTTTCTTCTTCCTCCCGCTGTTTGGCTGTCAGCGCGGCTCTGATCTGATCGCATAATGCCCGCACTTCCGCGAACGGATCAGTCAACCCGGTTCCGTCTTCGTAATACAGCAGCGAAAACAGCGGGCCCTCCGGAACGTCGCCCCCGGATATGCCCTGAACCGCTGTTATCATCCCGCCCCGAGGAACCCGGATACGCGCCGCAGGATTTCCGTCCGCCGTCGTGACGACCAGGGCACCCTCAGCTCCCGCCGCTTTGATTTGCCCCGGTGCGATTGACCAGCCGCCGAGGCGCAGGCCGAAGGCGGCCAGCGACAGCCCGAGCGTCCGGCCTTCGATGGTCAGCTCCTTCGGCGGCGTATACGGGTGGTCCGACGGGGGCTCAAACAACCCCACAAACTGGAAATCCTCGTAGTAATTCACGCGGCGCAGCGCCACGGGGCGCGCGCCGGCAACGATAGCGAGCGCCAGCCCCGGATAAGCCTGATGCTTCCGGTCATCGATGCGCGCGAACACCTGGCCGATTTCATCGGGCGTTATCAGGGGGCGTTTCTGGATCGTCTCGCTCGTCCCCGCTGTGCGCGATTGCGACGTGCCGTGCGTCGTGCCTTCCGTTTCGCTCGTGCCGGTGGTGAAACTTTCGGATGTGCCATCTGTGCGCGACTTGGACGTTCCGTGCGAAACTCCGTGCGACTCGCCTTTGTTCTCGGTTATCGAGCCTCCCGTTGACTGACTTCGGCTGTCCCCTATTCTCTGGTTATCGTAATGGCGGAAGATAATACCCTGCGCGTAGCTGTAATTATGCGAACGGCTTTCGCCCCAGTTGGCCCCCCATGATTTCCCGGTGCTGACAGAACTATTCGTGCCGTCCGTCTCCGAGGTTCCCGTCGACGATGATCGCCCGTGGGTTTCAGACCGTGAGTGCGTCACGCTCCTGGAAATGCTTTCGGATTCCGATACGCTGTCGCTTGCCGACCGCGTCTCGCGGATCACTTCGGTTTCGCCGATCAGCTTGGAGACATACTCGCGGGAGAAATGGTCCTCGAGGTTGAAAAACACCTTGAGGCCCGAGTTGGCGAGGAAAGTTTCCCAGTTTTCCTTGTAAACGGCTTTGAGCTGTTCGAGGCTTTGCAGGACGAAGAACAGCTTCACGCCGTACCCAGCAATCTGCGCCACCGCGTTCTCGATAACCTCCATCCTTTTCATTCCTGCGAATTCGTCTAACACCATGAGAACGGGATACCCGGTTGCGGGCCTGCCCCTCACCTTTTCCATTTCGGTAACGGTGAGGGCGATCATCATCCTGATCCACCGGAAATGTGTGCTCATGTAACGCTGCGGCAGACAGAGATAGACGCTTAGCCCGCCGGGCCGGGTTTTCAGCTCCGAAAGCTGAAAATCGGACGCCTCAAGACACTTCTGCATTGCCGGACTGTCGATGAACTCGGTATTGCGGTTGGCAGACTGCAAGACACTTTCATATTGCTTGGGCCCGTTCACCAGCATGTTCGTAAAACTGTCCCCTATCCCGGCGACAAGACCGTCGAATGCAGGGTTATTGGACAGCGCGGCCCACAGCAAACCATGTGCGGGCGGAATATCCTTTTCCAGTTCGCCGACTTCGCGAAGCGTTTCGACCGCTTCCCAATCGCCCCGCATGATGAGCTTGCGCACCATAATCAGGTTGCGTCGGCCATCGTACTTGGGCGCCGTCAGGACATGCAGGATCAGACCCTTGACCATCGCCCGTGCCGACTCATCCCAGAATGGATCTTTGCTGTCATGGATGACCACGACGGCATCGGCAATCCGCCCGGCCTCGTCGATGCTTTCGTCATTGTCCGGGTCAAGCGCATCGAGGGGGTTGAACCGGCCGCGCAGCAGGTCGTCAACCTGAGCGGATTTGAACGGGTCCAGCACCTGGACGGCCTGACCGAGGCCCTTGCATCGGGTCGATCCGCTGCCGCGCCGCGATGCGGTGATCGTGGCGTTTTCGCCTTTCGGATCGACAACGCAGATTGATCCGGGCCACAGAATTAAATTATTAACGATCGTTGTCGTGCCCTTGCCGCCGCGCGAACCGCTGACGACGCAGACATGGCGGTCATCGGTATAGCCGACCGGAACCGCGTGCTCGCTGGGAGAACGGCCCAGCCAGACAGTCCCGTCGCGGTAGAGGTATTTCTCCTCGACAAGGGCCGGGTCGGCCCATTCCGCCGTGGCGATGCGTTCAGTCATGGGTCTACGTACTTGGGCGATTTTTTACCACACACCGGGTACTATTTGTTTAATTTTATCTCCGCGTCGGATGCCACTGCCCTTGATCGACGTTTGCCCGGCAGTACGTTCTGGTCCCCTGCGCTTCCTTCGACGGCCTCAGATTTTGGCGCCGTTCTACGCGGTTCCGGTGGCCGAATGGACCACATCAGGATTACGAAAAAACCGCCGCCTCGCCGAGCATCTTTCCTTAACCTTTTGTTCACCAATGGCGGCGATTTTTTGTGGAAACTTCCGTACTGTTCCGCTATATTCTCCTCGACGAAATCACGCGACGGCACCCACCGCAGGCTCAGCAACATCACCGTTAGGACGGTTCGCAAGATGTGCGCGTGTAATACCGCGCAGCCGTTCGACCTTCGGCCTCTCTCATCTTGTTCAAGGGGGCTGTTCCGGCCCCCGTTGAAAATCCCCCCGGCCCAAGGGCTCTGCCCTTGAGAAACCCGCCACCCTTGCGCGGGGTGGACGCGCGTCTTGCCCCTCGGCCGGGGCAGGCACCTTGGCCGGTGCCTTAATACGCTGTGGCGTCCCGGCGGATTTGACGCCGGTCGCCCCTGCATCGTTCGCCGTCTGGGCCGACGGCTCAGGCCTGATCCGGTGGGCCGGTCAGGCGGCGTACACCGTGGGCGGTGTTCGCGGCGTGGGCTGCACGCCCGCGCCTCCGCTCCTCGCGGTTGTAAACTCGCCGTTAACCCAATCTGGAGTACCATCGCCTCACCACAGGGAGGGTCTTATGGCACGCCGCAGCGGCAGCGAAAAACGGCAACGAACCAGCATCGTCACGATGCGCATCAATCCGCAGGAGGCCGCCGCCATCCGCCGGATCGCCCAGAAGCGGGGAGAATCAGTCAGCTCCATTATGCGAAACGCCCTCCTCCGCAGCCGTACCCGCGCCTCGCGTCTTGACCTGGCGGCGGTCGCTCAGGTGCGTACGGGACTGGGGGCTCTCGTCGGTGCCGTCAACAAGGTCGGCTCGAATTTCAACCAGTTCGCCCGCGAGGTCAATCGCGGCCGGGAGCCCCGTGTGGACAGCTTCGTTGCGGAATGGGACGAATTCAAAGCGATGTTCGAACGCGATATGGCCGAGCTGCGGATTGTCTGCCTTGAGGCGCTCGGCAAGGAACCCCGGCGAAGCACCTACCCCAATGACGAGGACTGACGCCCACGCCCTCATCGCAATTGACCGTCGTTCGGTTTTGCTCTAGATTCCTACTTGTAGGCAATGAGCGAATCAGCCTTTCCGGCAATCCTCAGATCCTCACAGTCTCAAAGTCTCGATCACTCGAATCCCTCAAGTCTCGAAGTCTCCATGCCTCAAAGCCTAAATGTATACAAGTATGGTTTCCTCAATTCCGGCAATCCTCGGACCAGCCAACCCTCATTGGCGCGGAATAGAGAACTAGACATGTATTCAAGTATCGTTGCCTCGAATCCTACTATCCTCCAAGCCTTGTAATAGACATTCCTCGTTCTCTCCATCCCTCAAATCAGGAAAGTAGACATGTATACAATCGCGCTTATCGCCCAGAAGGGAGGAACCGGCAAGACGACCCTCGCCGTGTCCCTCGCCGTCGCAGCGGGCCAGGTCGGCCTGAAGGCTCTCATTTTTGATCTCGACCCGCAGGCCACCGCCTGCAACTGGAAGGACCGCCGGAAGGGCGACGGCCCCGTCGTCATAGACGCGCAGCCCTCGCGCCTTGCCGCCGCCCTTGAAAAGGCCGAGGAGAACGGCGTGGATTTTGCCGTCATCGACACGCCAGCACGCTCCGAACAGTCAGCCCTCGCTGCGGCAAAGGTGGCCGACCTTGTGCTTATCCCGTGCCGGCCGCAGGCTTACGACCTCGAAACCATTCCGAACACGAAGGAGATCCTCGCACTGGCCGGGCACACCCCCGCGCTTGCGATCCTCAATGCTGTGCCCGCCGTCGGTGACCGTCACGAACAGGCCCGCGCTTTTCTCAACCGGCTACAGATTCCGGTCTGTCCCTACATGCTAGGCAACCGCGCTGTGTTCGGGGACTCTGGCGCCGTCGGCAAGGCAGCCCAGGAATACGACGAGAGAGGGAAGGGCGCCGCTGAAATCCTACAAGTCTACAAGTATATTTTGAGCGTTCTCGTACAACAGAAGAGCAAACCCAAGAAGGAGCACCATGAGCAACAAAGCAGACCTCGCCACATTGCTGGCTGAGACAAGCGGCAGCGCGCGCCACAAAAAGCCCGCCCCTGAGCGACCGGCCGCAGCGAAAACAAAAGCGCCGGTGTCCAAGGGCAGGGGAGGGACCAGTCCTATCACCGTTCACTTCCCGAAACAGGTGCGGGACCAGCTCAAAATCCTGGCGGTGCAGAGCGACACGACGTTGCATAGCCTCGTGGCCGAGGCGTTCAATGATCTGTTCGCCAAACACGGCAAGCCCGAGATCGCGCCCGCACAGGCCCACCACGCCGAATAAACAGGCACGTCGCGAAGGAGCGGTGAGGGGCTTTAGATTCTGAATTTCACTATCGAAAACAGCTGTTTTTTGATACTTTGCGTCAGTCCGGAACGGATCGAGGAGACCATACGGCAGGGATTGCTATGGCGCTGAGG
>CAWCZV010000003.1:0-47740 GCA_963800095.1 uncultured Acidobacteriota bacterium | reverse complement strand
GCCCAAGGCAGGCGCGCTACCAGGCTGCGCTACGCCCCGAAATATCGAACTTCTTCATTCTACCGCAAATTGCGAATATGTCTTCAGCGGTGATCGGCTTCGCTGTCCGAAAAATGCGCCGAAATGCATTCGCCGTGGAACTACAATCTATCGATGGAGCATTTTCGGACGGTGTGACATCGTAGAGCAGCGCACTTAAGGCGTCCCCGAATCTTGAAAGATCGGTGCGGGAGTAGTCATCTTGTCCGTTAGGATTGCTCCCTGCTACACTTGCGCTTCGGTCCGTAGGACTACAGCGTTACTCGATCTACAGCGCCCAGCGAAGATACACCCTAAGTCCGAATAGATAAACAAACAGGAAGGTAGACTCCTAGCAACATTACTGAGAATTCAAAGGAGGCACAATGGCAACTACAAAATTCGCAATCGCACCAATGAAGGCAGCGCAGATTCCCAAGGCCGGTGCCGATTTCGAGATCGTCGAGCGCGAGATTCCCACGCCGGTCCCGGGACAGGTGCGCATCAAAGTGCAGGCCTGTGGCGTCTGCCACAGCGATGTGTTCACGAAAGAAGGCCTTTGGCCCGGAATTCAGTATCCCCGCGTCCCGGGACACGAAGTCGCCGGCATCATCGATGAACTGGGTCCGGACGTTTCCGCATGGAAAAAGGGGCAGCGCGTCGGTGTCGGCTGGCACGGCGGCCATGACGGAACGTGTCTCTCGTGCCGGCGCGGCGATTTTCGCAATTGCCTCAATCAGAAAGTCGCGGGCATCAGTTATGACGGCGGATACCAGCAATACATGGTGGCTCCCGTCGAAGCACTTGCGGCCATACCGGAAAGTTTAAGCGATGTGGACGCAGCGCCGCTGCTCTGCGCCGGAATTACCACCTATAACGCGTTGCGGCACAGCGGCGCCATGCCCGGCGATTTGGTTGCGGTTCTGGGGATCGGCGGCCTCGGTCACCTCGCAATCCAATTCGCGAACAAGTTTGGCTATAAGGTTGCGGCGGTCAGCCGCGGGTCCGAAAACGCGCCACTCGCGAAAAAACTCGGAGCCAGCGTGTACATTGACAGCAAATCGACCAACGCGGCAGAGGCGTTGCAAAAACTGGAAGGCGCACAGGTCATTCTGGCAACCGCCCCAAGCTCGAAAGCGATGTCCGAGCTGATCGACGGCCTGGGGCCGAACGGCAAGCTCGTGGTCATCGGCGCGACAATTGATCCCATTGAGGTCACGCCGATCCAGCTCATTTCCGGTAGCCGAACGATTCAAGGCTGGGCTGCGGGAACACCAGCCGATTCCGAGGACACGTTGCGCTTCGCCGAACAAACCGGCGTGCGCCCCATGATTGAAACCTATCCGCTCGAAAAGGCAGCCGAGGCTTACGCGCGAATGATGAGCGGCAACGCGCAGTTCCGCGTCGTCCTGACGATGTGAAGTCGGCCAAGGCCAAGGAAAGGAACATCCCATGCGATCTGACATTGTTCCGGGAGCTAAGTTCCCCGACTATGAGCTCTCCGACCACACCGCGAAACGCCGGAAGCTCTCCGAATTGCAAGGTCAACATCCCATGGTTCTGGTCCTCAGCCGTGGAGGCTACTGCCCCAAGGACCGCCGCCAGGCGGAAGGGCTTTTGGAACTCCATCGTGAGCTCGAGGTTGCCTATTGCCGCCTTGTCACCATCAGCACGGACAACATCACCGAGACGAATGAATATCGCAGCGGTGTCGGCGCCCACTGGCCTTTCCTCTCCGACGTGGGGCGAATCGTCCAAAAAGATCTCGACATCGCTGAATACACGGATCCTGTTCACAATCCCATGATTCCCCACGTGATTGTCCTCGAGCCCGGTCTTGTCATCTATAAGATCTACAACGGCTACTGGTTCCTAGGGCGGCCCACTCTCGAGGATCTCCGCCAGGACCTGCGTGCCGTTACCAAGAAATGTCGGCCGGACTGGGACATCACAACGCCCGAACTTAAGGCGGCGTGGCAGCAAGGCCGCAAGGAACTCTTCTATCCGTACGGCAAAACGTACGTTCAAACTCTTGGTGAACAGGATTAGCAGCGGTATCGCCATCGGCTCCACGCTCCGCTTCGCGGAAGAGCTGAATCCCGCGTCGGCCTCACTTTGTGACCACCTTTGCTCGGTGAAAACGAAGGCCATTCCGCCCCTTTTTCACTATCGAACCGCTGTTTCATTCGACAACAACCGCATTTGCGGCCTGAGCACGTGAGGTCCGGCAATGTTAGATTAAGTACGGGTGGGTCCATTCATCTCGGATGTGTCGGGATTCTCCTGCCCGGGCCGGACGTAAAGCCGGGGGGCCTCGCGTGATCAATATTCGTCTGCGAACGAAATTTTTGTTGTCGCTCCTGGCGATTTCTGCCGGTTTAACCGCCGCTACGCTCCTCATCGTCAGCTATAGCGTTCGGAAGCGAGTTCGGGAAAACATTCGCGAAGACGTCCGCAACTCCGTAACCAACTATCAGAGCTTCCAGGCGCAACAGGAAGAAGCCCTGACCCGGTCCGCGGCCCTGCTTGCCAACCTGCCAAATGTTCGGGCGCTGATGACCACCGAGGACGCGGCGACCATCGAGGACGCCTCCGCCGATGTGTGGAAATTGAGCGGCAGCGACCTGCTGGTATTGGCGAACCGCACGGGTAACGTCGTTGCGCTGCGTGCGAGCGCAACTGGTCTCGATTCCGGCACCGCGCAGGGGCTCTTGCGCCAGTCGCTCGATCGCAGCGAATCGAAAGGCTGGTGGTTCGGCGGCGGCCATTTGTACGAGGTACGGATCCAGCCGATCTATTTTGGCCCGAATTCACAGAACAATACGGTAGGCCTGCTCGCCGTGGGCCACGAAGTCAATTCTCGCGCCGCGAAAGAATTTGCCAGCGTTGCCTCGAGCGAAGTGGCGTTCAACTTTGAAGGCGCGCCTGTCGCCAGCACGCTGACCCCCGCGCTGCAATCCGAACTCGCGCGGCAGATCCACGATCACGCGCAAGGTTCCTCCGATGGCACGCAAGAAATTCAGCTCGGCTCCGAGCTTTATCTCGCTAAGACCGTGAATCTTTCGCCGGAGGGCGGCCCCCTGGTTTCTCTGACCGTCCTGAAATCCTTTGACAAGGCCACGTTGTTCCTCGGCGAATTGAACCACGTCCTGATGGGCTTGGGTTTATTCAGTATCTTGGCGGGCAGCGCGCTTGTTTTCTGGATTTCGCTTACGTATACAAAGCCCCTGGCAGGCCTCGTTGCCGGCGTTCGCGCCCTGGGACAGGGAGATTTTAGCTATCCGCTCGATACGCGGGGCGGCGATGAAGTCGCGGAAGTCACCGACGCGTTTATCCGGATGCGCGCCAGCCTGAAAAGCACGCAGCAGGAACAAAAGCAACTCGAGGAACGATTGCGGCAGGCCCACAAAATGGAAGCCGTGGGCAGGCTGGCGGGCGGCGTCGCGCACGATTTCAATAATTTGCTTACGATCATCCGTGGCAACAGCGATCTGCTCAAGGATCGCGAAGGCTCGGACTTGTTTCACCAGAAGTGCGTGGACCAGATTCAGAGGGCGTCGGGCCGCGCGGTTTCCATGACGCGCCAGTTGCTGGCCTTCAGCCGCATGCAGGTCTTGCAGCCGCGCGTGATCGACTTGAACGGCGTCGTTTCCGAGTTGGGCAAGATGATCCCGCGCCTGATCGGCGAGCACATCGAGTATTCGTTCTCGCCCGATCCGAAACTTGCTTCCGTAAAAGCCGATCCCGGACAAATCGAGCAGGTGATCTTGAATCTTGCCGCCAACGCGCGCGATGCCATGCCGCGGGGCGGCAAGCTTTCGGTCCTGACGGCAAACGTTTCAGTGGACGAGCGAGAAGCGGTGAAACGACAGCCGATGACTCCAGGCCAATACATCTTGCTCTCCGTCAGCGACACGGGACATGGAATGGACGAGGCAACCAAAACCCACATTTTTGAACCTTTCTTTACGACCAAGGAGCTCGGTAAAGGGACGGGGCTGGGTCTGGCAACGGTCTACGGCATCGTGAAGCAGAGCGGAGGCTATATTTGGGTGGACAGTTCACCCGGCGCGGGCACGACGTTTGAGATCTATCTTCCGCAAGCCGCCGGAAAAGCATCCAATGCCGATCAGGAGGAAAAAAACTCTCCGATCCCGCGCGGAAGCGAGACGGTTCTCGTGGTCGAGGATGAAGCGGGTGTGCGGGAGCTGGCCTGCCAATTCCTGCGCGTCAAAGGATACAACGTTCTCGAAGCCGAAGGGGGCCATGCGGCATTGGACGTCGCCCGCCGCTATACGGGCGCGATTCACCTCCTGCTCAGCGATATGGTCATGCCCAAGATGAGCGGAGGGGAACTCGCTGCGCAACTGAAAGCAATCCGGCCGGACCTCCGCATCGCGTTCATGTCCGGCTATTCCGAATTTTCAAGGGGCGACCTGGGCAAGGGATTTCCCGAAGCACCGGTTCTGCAAAAGCCCTTTTCTCCGGCTTCCCTGGTTGAAATTGTCCGCGAAGCGCTCGCGCAGTCCTTGGCCTCGCCGGCTCGCGAGAATAGCGAACTCCAGGTTACCTAGAGGCCCCGCATTCTGCTCGGGCTTGCCGCCTTGAGGCATTATATTCGGGGCATTCAAGGAGGCAGTCATGCAGGGCATGGGCTACCCTAAATTAACTCTCAGAATTTTTGCGGCCGCCGTTTTTCTGTTTTTGTCCTCGGTTGTAGTACAGGGGCAGGAAGCCCGCAACGCGGCCTCGTCCAATCCATCCGCTTCGGAAGCGCCGGCGGAATTCCGCGCGCTCTCCGACCTGGTTCGCGGCCTCCAAGCCGAGGTGCAGACGCTCAACTCGCAGCTCGGCGATCTGCGAATGGAGCAGGAGCGCGCAAACACCGAGGCGCGCGAGCTTCGCCGGGAATTGGACCTCGTGAAAGCGCAAGGTGCGCCTGCCGCAGGCGGACCGTTGAATTCGTATTCGGCGCCCCCGGCGAAAGAAATTGTGACGCAGTCCGGGCCAACGTCCTCAGTTGCGCCGCCGCTACCGCAGACTTCCGAGGATCGCATCGCAAAATTGGAAGAAGACCAGCAGGTCATGGAAGGCAAGATCAACGACCAGTATCAGACCAAGGTCGAAAGCGGATCGAAGTACCGGTTGCGGCTCTCCGGCATCGTCCTCCTGAATTTGTTCGAGAATCGCGGCACCGTGGACAATCTGGATTTCCCGGAAGTTGCTTTATCGGAGCAGTCGCAGGCGCCGAATGCCTCCGCGGGAGCTTTTGGTGGAACGCTTCGCCAATCGCAAATCAGGCTGCAAGCCTTTGGCCCGGATATCTTAGGCGCGCGCACGAGCGCCGATGTGAATCTCGATTTCGCCGGCGGATTTCCAGACACTCCAAACGGCGCCTGGATGGGTCTTGTTCGAATGCGTACCGCAGTCGTGCGACTGGATTGGACCAACACTTCGATCGTCGCGGGCCAGGACCGCTTGTTTTTTGCCCCGCTGGCCCCCACGTCGCTCGCGACCCTTGCAACCCCGGCGCTCGCCTACTCGGGGAATTTGTGGGGCTGGACGCCACAAGTCCGCGTCGAGCACCGCGTCGTTTTGTCTGACGCTTCGAGTTTCTCCTTTCAGGGAGGAATTCTTGATAGCCTCACGGGCGATACCCCGCCCGATCAGTCTGATCGCTACCCCAGCTGGGGCGAGCAATCGGGCCAGCCTGCATTCGCAGCGCGGGTCTCGTGGACCCACCGGATGTTCGGCCAGGATTTCACGGTCGGAGCCGGCGGATACTATGGGCGGCAGGACTGGGGATTCAGCCGCAATGTCGATGGCTGGGCCGGTACCGCCGATCTGACGCTGCCTCTTGGGAAGCGCTTCGAATTTACCGGCGCATTCTATCGAGGCCGCGCCGTGGGCGGAATTGGCGGCGCGATCGGACAAACCGTTCTGATCAACGGCCCGTTTGATACCCCGGCCACGACATTCCGCGGCTTGGATTCGATGGGAGGGTGGGCGCAATTGAAATTCAAGGTGAGATCCAATTTTGAGATCAATGGCGCATTTGGCTCGGATAACCCGTTCGCCAACGAATTCCGGCTTTACAACGCGAATTTCCAATATCCCGGCTCGTATACCAGGAATCTGAGCCCACTCGTGAATTTCATATACCAAATCCGCTCGGACATACTATTCTCTACTGAATATCGTTACCTGAATTCAACGGTACTCGACAGCGGCTCGAACAGCGCCAATCAGATCAATCTGAGCCTGGGGTATATTTTTTAGTGCGGCGGCTTCAACCAATTCGGCGGATCATGATCCTCGCTCTCGTTTGCTTCGGAGCGTGCGCGTTGCTTGCGCAGACCGGACTTCCGCCCGTCACGGTCAAGGTGGAAATCGTGAATCCTCAGGCGGCGAAAAAGCCGCCCGTGGGCAAGGAATCCGCCGATTTGTCGAACATCGTGATTTGGCTGACGCCGCTTGCGTCGCGGGAAGGCGCCGTTCCCCCGCCGATGGCGGGCCGTCCTTCGCCGCAAATCGCGCAGATCAACAAGAGTTTCGATCCTCACGTGCTGGTCATTCAGGTGGGTACTCCGGTCCAATTTCCCAACAAGGATCCGTTCTTGCACAATGTTTTCTCGCTATTCGACGGCAAGCGATTTGACCTGGGATTTTACGAGGCGGGATCCAGCAAAACCGTTCATTTCGACCGTCCCGGCGTAAGCTTTCTATTTTGCAATATTCACCCGGAAATGAGCGGCGCGGTCGTTTCCGTCGACACGCCTTACTTTGGCATGTCGGATCGAAATGGCCGGGTGACCCTCCCGAATGTTCCCGATGGCCGCTACCAGTTGAATGTATGGTATGAGCGCAGCCTACCGGAAGACTTGAAGGCCGCGAGCCGATCGGTGACGATTTCCGACGCAACCCGGTCTCTTGAACCCGTTCGCGTCATTGAAAATCCCAATTTCACCCTCGAGCACAAAAACAAATACGGGCAAGACTACATCCCGCCCGCGAATAGCAGCCCGGTTTACAACCACCCTTGATCGCCGCGCAGGATGGCCATGCATGGAATCGGGATGCCGGAGTAAAATTGCAACCCCCGCTTGAAAGGAGCACGATATCCGGACGTCGAGATTCTTCCTGAAATCTTGGCTCCCTGGTTTCGGCCGCGTGCGGATGAGAACCTTCCCGCCAGTCTTCGAGGTCTTATGGGCAGCGGCATTGTTCGCGGGCGCCACGGCGTTCGCGCAAAGCCAAGCTCCTGCCTTGGCGAAGCCCTCTCACACGCGGCGCACGCTCCCGCTGACGAAGTTCTTTGACACGCCCAATCCGCTGCCCGTCGGCAAACCGGGTGAACTGATCCGTTCCGTGCCGTTTGACGAGTACGATCTGCCATACGAGATATCAGCCGTTCGCATTCTCTATCATTCGCGCTCCCCAAGCGGAGAAGATGTAGCCGTATCGGGCGTGGTGCTGATTCCCGATGGAACGCCGCCGGTGGGCGGCTGGCCCGTCATCGCCTGGGCCCATGATTTCATCGGTTCCGCCCGGCAATGTGCTCCCTCGCTACTGATAAACCTGAACGAGGGACCTCTACTTTCGATGTACGTCGGCCTTGAGTACGCCGTCGTGGCCTCCGACTACGCTGGTTTGGGAACCAGTTTTCCGAATGCAGCCTTTGATATGCGGTCCAATGCGCTGGATGTGATCTACTCCATTCCGGCAGCGCGCGCCGCGCTGCCACAGCTTGGAACCAAGTGGGTGGCCGCGGGATATTCCCAGGGAGGTCTCGCGGCCGTCGGGGTGGCAGAAGCCGAGAGTGAAGTTGGCGATCCCAACTACCTCGGTGCCATCGCAATTTCAGGAGTCGCGGACGCGCAGGAAATCTTCGAACGCCTCGCCCAGGGACCTGCCCACCGCATGCTCGTATCTCTGGCGCAGGGAATCAAGACTGTCTTCCCGCAGTTCCGAGTCGAGGACATGCTGATTGACAAGGCGATCCCGCTGTACCGGCACATCAGCGATGCTTGCGAAGCCAGTCTAGGGCCGGAGCTTGCACCCAATGAAATGCTGAAACCTGGTTGGGAGAATAATCGGTACGTCAAAGAGTTTTTCACCAGGAACACGCCTGGCCAGAAGCCATTCCACGGTCCGTTGCTATTGATCAGCGGCGAAGCGGATCCTGAAGTGCCATCCGACCTCACTGCCACGGTCGTGGCGCGACTGTGCAGGAAGAAAGATCGCGTGCTTTTTGTCGATTACCCGGGCCTCAATGCGAGCGCAGTCATAAGTGATTCGGTTAATGAACAAATCAGTTGGATTCGAGCCCGATTTGCCGGCCTTCCCGCCCCCAGCAACTGTCCTTGAACTGGCGCGGACGCCGGAACTAACTCCACGCATCGCCAATTGCGGACTAGCAGGCAGTGCGGACAAACCCGAAGCTATTTCCGTTTTGAACGGGCGGGTTTCGGCGAGCTTTTCTTGCGTGGGGTTCTGGCGGATTTCAGCATGTCGCCGATGCGGAACAGGCGCACGCGCGCGATCCGCGCGTTTTCCTTCACCCGCAATTGCAGGACTCCGACGGTCAGCAGCAATTCCACCGGGTCCACGTGCCCGCGCACGAAGAGCGGCGCGTGCCACGCTCCGGCCCGCAACAGCCGGTCTTCAGGCTCGATTAGAGCGATCTGGTCCGACGCGAGGCTGATCGTTTCATTGCATTCGACGAAATAGGTGTCTCTGTCCAATTCCCACCAAAGATAATTGTCCTCCGGACGAAGCTGGCGCGGCGCGATTTCCACCCGTCCTGCCGGGACGTATTCGCCGCCGCCGAAATCCAGCTTTCCCGCCGGATCGATGGCGCAAATCTTCCGCACCGTGAGATGGACCGAAAATCCATGCACTTGATATTTCGGATGGATGATGCCCGCGATTTGGTCTGCTGCGTCCTTCCCCGACAAGATCTGCATGAAAGCGACTATAGCCAACGGGGCGCGGGCCGTCCACACAATGGGCGAAGCCATGCGGCGAAAAGGACAGCCCGTGAACGTCAATCTCCAGATTGGCATTTTACCTGACACCATTCGCAAGAATGGCGTTCCCGGGGGATATCAGCAGTGCGAAAAGCGGCTTAGAGGGTCTTGTCCTTTGCGTAGCAGAGGCGCTCCAGGTTGCATTCGGCGCACCTGGGTTTGCGCGCCTGGCAGACTTTGCGGCCGTGCCAGATCATCTGGTGAGAAAACAAAACCCATTTTTCCTGCGGAATCACTTGCATCAAGTCCTGCTCGATTTTTTTCGGATCGGTGTTGCGTGAAAGGTCGAGCCGGTTCGAGAGTCGGATCACATGCGTATCGACAACCACGCCGACCGCGATGCCGAACGCCGTGCCGAGGACGACGTTCGCCGTCTTGCGCGCCACTCCCGGCAGCGTCAGCAGCTCGTCCATCGTGCGCGGCACTTCGCCGCAGAATTCTTCCACAATTTTTTTGCCCGCGCCGATAATGGACTTGGTCTTGTTGCGGAAAAAGCCCGTGGGCCGGATGTCTTGCTCGAGTTCCGCCGGATTCGCGTAGGCAAAATCCTTTGGCGTGCGGTATTTCACGAAGAGCGTTTTGGTGACCTGGTTGACGCGCTCGTCGGTGCATTGCGCGGATAGAATCGTGGAAATCAGCAATTGAAACGGAGTGTGGTGCTCGAGGGCGCAGGTCACGTTCGGATACGCTTCATCCAGCTTTTGCAGAATCGCGTTCACGCGCTGAGGATTCGTTCCCGCAGCCTTCGGATTCGCGGTGCTCGTCCGGGAGGCTTTCGCCTTTCGCGCGCGCGGGATGCTTTTCGATCCTTTCGCGGATCGAGCGGCAATCTTTTTGGCCTTGGATTTTGGTTTTTTCATTTTGGCTTCGCGCATGAACGTGGCATAAGCGCCGATTTTCATGCCGTGTGCGCATTCAAAAGGAAATCGAGCGCCTTATGAAACGCCTTCCCGCGATGGCTGTGCAGATTTTTCTCTTCACGTGAAATTTCCGCGTACGTTTTCCCGAGAGCAGGGAAGAACATGATCGGATCGTAGCCGAATCCATCATGCCCCCGAGGCTCTTCCAAAAGCATTCCTTCCGCGGATGCGGAAAACAGCCCGCGCATTTTTCCCGATTCAGCCACGGCCACCACGCAAACAAATCGCGCCCGCCGGTCTTCCCCCTTTTTGCCGCGCATTTCGCCGAGCACTTTCTGAACGCGCTCCGCGTCCGAGGCGTCCGGCCCGGCATAGCGCGCGGAATGCACGCCCGGCGCGCCGCCGAGCGCCGGCACGACGAGGCCAGAATCATCCGCGATCACGACGCCCTCGGCAAACCGGCTGTAATGCAGCGCTTTCCCCGCCGCGTTTTCCGCGATGGTCGGCCAAATTTCCTCGAAAACGTCCAGGGAATCGAAGATGGGAATGAACGCAACGTCGACGGACGCGCCGGCCGGCTCGGCCAGCGCGCGAAATTCGCGCAGCTTTCCCGGATTCGAGGAAGCCACGTACAACCGGAGAATTTTACCTTGCGCGTGCACGGAAATCGGTTTGAACGAGCTTAGTTTGAAACTCAGTCATGCGGCGGATTCCGGCCGCCGCGAGCGCCAGCAGGTCCTGCAACTCAGCGCCGCCAAAAGGCTGGCCCTCGGCTGTGGCCTGGACTTCCACAAATTTTCCACTTCCTGTCATGACCACGTTCATGTCGACCTCGGCGCGGGAATCCTCTTCGTAGGCGAGGTCCAAGAGCGCGACGCCGTCAACCACCCCGACGCTCGTTGCCGCGACGGAATCGGTCAGCGGAACAGTCTTCAGCATGCCCGCCGCGACGAGCCGCTCCATCGCCAGCGTCAGCGCGACGTATGCACCGGTAATCGAAGCGGTGCGCGTCCCGCCGTCGGCCTGGATCACGTCGCAATCGAGCCACACCGTTTTTTCGCCCAGCTTTTCCTGGTCGATGATCGCCCGCAAAGATCTCCCGATGAGCCGCTGAATCTCCAGCGTGCGCCCCGACGGCCTTCCGCGCATCGACTCGCGCGCCGTGCGCTGCTCGGTCGCCCGCGGAAGCATCCCGTACTCTCCCGTCACCCAGCCCTTGCCCTGGCCCTTGAGGAACGAAGGCACGCCCTCGTCCACGGTCGCCGTGCAGATCACGCGCGTGTTGCCGATCTCGATGAGCACGCTCCCTTCGGCGCTGGTAATAAAGTCCGGCGTCATCTTGACCGGGCGAATCTGATCGTGCGCGCGTCCGTCGCTTCGCAAGTTTCCTCCTCGTGACATGGCGTCGAGTTTGCCCGCCGCCAACGCGACTGTCAACCACAGACAGGAGTTGGCGGCATGCAAGTTTCCTGAGCGCTGCCGATGACATAGCCCCAAAAAATTGATATTGTTCACTTCAGTTCGGAAGTCATCCACAGGATATCGGTTCTAGCCAGGAAGGGGTACGACAACCATGACGAAACACGATGCATCTCGCCGCGCATTTCTGGTGCGCGCGGCGGTCGGCGCGGGAGCCGCTGCGGGAGCGGGCCTCGTGCCTGACGCGATCGCCCAGAATCACGAGCAAATGGAGGGCAGCTCGGCAACTCCCGGCGCGCAGCATCCGAGCGGCAGCGAGCATGGCGCGTTTTTCAACCATGCCGACGCCGCCACGATCGCCGCGATTACCGAACGGATCATGCCCAGCGCACCCGGCAAACCGGGAGCGCGCGACGCGGATGTACTCAATTACATCGATCTCGCGCTCTCCGGCGCTTACGCCGAGCTGCAGGATTTCTACCGGCGCGGCCTGGCTCAGCTCGAAGCGTACTGCCGTGGCACCCACAAAGAGCCCTTCGTGCGGCTCGGCCCGGAACAACAGGACGAAGTGATCGCGGCGCTGGAAAGTGACAAGGCAACCGGCTTCACTTATCCCACTGGCAGGGAGTTCTTCAGCATCCTTCGGACGCACACGATGGAAGGGATGTTCGCCGACCCGCTCTACGGCGGCAACAAGGACTTCGCTGGGTGGCGCTTGGTCGGTTTTCCCGGCGCGCAGGCGATATTCACGCCGATGGATCTCCAGAGCAAACAGGAATTTACGCGCGCGCCCATCGTCGGCCTGCAGATAACGGCCAAGGGCCCAGTGGGGAGGGGATAGCCATGGCAATCGAAAAAACAGATGTCGTCATCGTCGGCATGGGCGCGGTAGGAGGGATCCTCGCGGCCGAGCTAGGGAAATCGGGAATGAAGGTCATTGGCCTCGAGCGCGGCCCGCGCCTCACCACGGCGGACTTCAACCCGCACGATGAATTGCGATATTTTCAGCGGCAGGATCTTCGCCCGAACTGGAAGCACCAGCCCGTCACCTGGCGGCCAAACGCAAGCGCCACCGCGCATCCGATGACAGTCCTCAATTATGGAAATCAGGCGGGCGGCGGCACGGTCCACTACGGCACGCTCTCCTGGCGCATGCACGAGGACGATTTCCGCGCGCGTTCCCATACGATCGAGCGCTACGGCGCATCGGCCATTCCGGAAGATTCCTCGCTCGCCGATTGGCCGCTTTCCTACGCCGACCTCGAGCCGTTCTACGATCAGGCCGAATACGAGCTGGGTGTTTCCGGCAAGGCTGGAAATTTGCAGGGCAAGAAGATCGATGGCGGCAACGTGTTCGAGGCCCCGCGCAAACGCGATTACCCGCTTCCTCCGTTGCTGGACGATCAATCGGGCGTTCTCTTCGCGGAGGGAGCCCGCAAGCTGGGTTATCACCCGTTCTCTTCGCCGCGCGCGATTATTTCCCAGCCGTATCACGACCGCGCAAGCTGCACCTACTGCGGCTTCTGCCAGTCCTTCGGCTGCCACGTGGGCGCGAAGTCGAGCATCCTCGTGACCAAGCTCCCCGAGGCGGATGCCACCGGCAATTTCAAATTGCTGACCGGCACGATGTGCTACCACGTGAATACGGATAATAGCGGGCGAGCGACCGGCGTCTCGTACTACGGCCCTGATGGCTCGGACAACACGATCGAAGCGCAGATTGTGGTGCTGTCTCCCTTCATCTACGACAACACGCGCCTCCTGATGCTTTCCAAGACGGATAAATTCCCGAACGGCCTGGCGAATTCGAGCGGCCAGTTGGGCAAGCACGTGATGGCGCACATCATGGCGAAAGTGTTCGTCGCGTACGACGACCGGTTCGTCAACATTTACATGGGGCCAAGCGCGCAGAAGCACACGATCGACGATTTCAACGCCGACAATTTCGATCACAGCGGCGTGGGCTTCATCCGCGGGGCGCAAATCTCGGTTTCTCCCGCCGATCTGGAAGCCGGCCCGATTGGCACCTCCATGAGCATGGACCCGCCTCCCGGCACGCCAAAGTGGGGCGCGGCGTATCGAGATTTCCTCGCGAAATATTTCAATCGCTACGCCGCCATCAACGCGCAGACCGAGAACCTCGCCTACGCCGATCAGACCATCGATCTCGATCCAAACGTGCGCGATCAGTACGGCATGCCGGCGCCGCGCGTGACCTACGACTGGCGGCGCCCCAACGAACGCGCGCGCGTCGAATTCCTCATGCAGAAGATGGAAGGGATCGGCCACGCCATGGGCGCGACGAAAGTGTGGCGCGCGGCTTTGAGCCCGGGCGCCCCCGGAGCGCACCACGAGGGCGGCACGCGCATGGGCAGCGATCCGAAGACTTCAGTCGTGAACCGCTACGGACAGGCGTGGGACATCCCGAACCTCTTCGTGATCGGCAGCTCCACGTTTCCATCCATGAGCGGCTTCAATCCGACGCTCACCATCCAGGCGCTCGCCTATATGAGCGCCGACGCCATCGGAAAACGCTACAAGAGCGGGCCCGGCCCGCTCGTCTAGCGGCCGGCCAATTTCAGTTCTTCATTCCTCGCGTGTCCGCACGTGAGGGCGTCTCCATTTTTCGCTCGTCATGGACATAGAAGTGGCGCAGGCTTCAAGCCTGTGGGGGTTAGTCCTTGCAAGCACTAAAACCCACAGGCTTGAAGCCTGCGCCACAAGATACTCCCCTTGCCTCAGCATCAATCGCGCGATCAGATGTTCAATGAGAGCCGGACTAATGTGGCGCTTGTTTTCCAGGAACCGCGCCCGTTGCGGCAGGAGTTTTGGGGGGAGCTGCGGCTGGAGCCGCAGACGCAGGAGCAGCGGCAGGCGCGAGCGAGGGAACAGGAAACAGTCCGTAGAGGTCCAGATGCCCCGCAAGCGTCTCCGCTTCCTGACCGTGGACGAGGATTTTCAATTGCTTGATCCCGCTCACGTTTGCGCCGAGCGTCTGCGCGATCGATTGCACCGCCAACTGCTCGCTGAGAATTCCCGACGGCATGCCGGATGAAATTTCGTCCGAGAAATCCGCTATGGCCGTCCCGTTCGGCTGAATGTAGAAAGCCAGCAGGCTTGCCTCCGCGGGCAGTGTCCGCTTCTCCGGAGCGGGCGCTCGCGCGATCAGCGCGTTGAGAAGCTGCTTGGAGCGCTCGACGGGATCGGCGGAAAGTGGAAGCTGAATAACCGTGGGTTCCAGCGAGGGCGGGGAACCCGTCGCCAGCCAATACATCTGCGCACGCACTTCCACGTCAGTCGGCGTCGAGATCGGCTCCTGCATCACTTCGCGGCGCGCCTGCTCTTCTGTCTTGGGAGTGTTGTGCAGCCGCTGGACCGCCTCGCGCAGTCCCGGCAGCGTGATGAGGCCCAGCGCCACCATCGCGGCAAGGATCACGATCGTCGTTTTGAGTCCCTTCGACAAGGCCCTACCTGCCTCCCGATTCATAAACGGTTCGAAACGCGGCAACCGCGCGCGCTATTCCATCTGCCAGGCCGGGTCCCATCTGGTCGAGCGGGGCGCGGTCCGGCACGCTGACGCTCGATACTTCGAGGGCCACCGCGGGCACCCCCACCGTACGCAATTGCCGCACAGGGGCTTCGAACGGAGTTTCCGACGAGCCGTGAAAGCGCTGCGCCATTTGAATCTGGATAAGCTCGGCCAGCCTTCGGCTCTGATCGATAAATCTGAATTGCGCGCGGTCCCAGGGCAAAAGTCCCGTGCGGGGCGCGTTGGGCGCGCCTTGCGCCACCGTCATCTGCGGCAGGGAATACACGCGTACCGTTCCCGGCTGGCCCGTGGACGAAACGTGCAGCGTGATAAACACGGCGCCGCGCTGCGCGTTTGCCAGTTTCGAACGATCGTCGAAAGAAGGGTCGTCATTTGTCTGGCGAGTGAGGATGACGCGGATTCCCTGCGCCTCCAGAGAAATGCGCACGAGCCGCGCGTAGCTGAGGACTACGTCGCTCTCAGAGAGCCCCGACGATCCGCGCGCGCCCAGGTCCGCGCCGCCGTGCGCCGGATCGAGAATGACCACGGCCAATGTTTTTTGCGGGGGAGCCGCGGGTTCCGGTGCCGGTTGTGCCGGCGCCGGCGGAGTTTGCTGGGTGACGGGTGCCGATGTTTGCGGCGCAAGCTGGCCCGGCGCCGGCGGAGTCTGCGTCGATTGCGCGCGCGCCGAAAATACCTGGGCGGCCGCAATCAACCACGCAAAAATCAAGCAAATCGGTTTGCTGGGCACCTCTACGAGGATACCAGAATCATTTCAATCCTGAGACATCGACCGATTGATTTGTTTCGCGGGCTAGTAGAAGAAGACTGTCTTATTCGCATACACGAAGACCTTTTGTTCCAGGTGCCAGCCGGCCGCCCGTGAGAGATAAGGCCGGACAAATCCTGAACCAGCCTCTCAAACGCGGCCAACACGATCGAGTGGCAAATTTCGGACGTGATTGCATTTCATTTCCTTTTCCTCACGACTTATTTACGCACGGTTCCCCATATTCTCAGAAGGACGCACAGTCGGACGTGAAAACAGCGCGTTATTTCCATTTGATCTTTGCGTTGAGGAGAATATTGGATGAGAGTCGCTTCTGGATTTTCAACGGCAATTGTGAAGGTCTTCCTTGGCGCAGCACTTGCCTTTGCAATTGCGCCTGCTGGAGTGGCGCTAGGCCAGTCCAACCCTGCCCCGGCCGGCGAGATGGCGGAAACGGGAACAAGCACGGATCTGTACATCATGATGGGGTCCGATTTCGTTCGCCCCGGACTTCTTCCCAAGGCGAACTACAACATTGGCATCGGGCACACGTTCGGTTTTCTGAAAAAGGATCCGATCGGCGACGAGCTCACGTTCGCCTACACGTATGAGGATGGAGGCGGCGGTTTTTGGCATTCGCAATTCGGTTCCCACACGGAAAGCTTTGGAGTCATGAAAAACTTCGGGTTGCCGAAGACGAAACGAGTCACCGGCTATACTTGGGTTCAAGGCGGGATCAGCACGTTCACGGGAAATGCGGCTCTACAGAATCACTTCTACAATGGCGAATCTCTTGGAGCCGTCGTCCATTTCGACGATCACAACTCGATCTGGATTCAAGAAACGTTCAATAAAATCATCTCAGTTCCGTGGTACACGACCACGAGCATCGGCTACACAAGAAGTTGGTAGGGAGAATTGCGAATCAATTCGTAGCGGAGGATGTCGTCTTTGACCACGTTAAATAATGTTTTTCGTTGGATCGGTTACGGCCTGGCTGTCCTGGCGCTTGCTGCCAGCATTGGCTTGCTCGTCGGCGATGCGGGAATAGGAACTCTTTCTCGGTTATGGACGGCGGCGACTTCAGCCGCGCCATTGCTGCTTGTGGGCACATCGTTTTTATTTGTGCAGCCGATCATCCGCCCGCGATTGGTAGAATTGCTGAAAAACGTGCTCCTTGCGGCGACGTTTTTGCTTTGGGGGATCGTTCAGCTCATGCCGCAAAATGCGATATCGGTCCGGCTGGGAAATGTTGTCATCGCCCTTTACGTGTTGGATCTGGCTTGGGTCACCCTTGGCACGGTGGTTTCTAAGGAGAGAAATTAAGCTAGGTATTCTTTACGCTTTCGTTCCGGCTGATTTAATTTCAATTCGATTCCGTTAGGATGGGCCATGAGAACAAACAGCGTGCGATCCGCGAAGAGATGTGAGCCTGAGATGGGCACGGATCTAGTTCCAGCTTTTGAAAGCGAAACAGCGCCTGGCGCAGGGGCGCGACCAATTAGCCAAATGGTCAGCCGGGCCTTATCTTTGAGGCCGCGCGGAGCGATCGGGAATGACGGAATGGTCGTGCGGAATTTGTCCGCCAGATTGCGCGTGCAGTTGCTCGCTCGGGCGATCCACCCGTGGGACCGCGACCGGCCCTCCTGTGAACGGAGTGAATTGTTCGTTCAGCAATGCCTCGAAGATGTCAGCGCGGCGATTCCAAAACTTTTTCGTTCGATGCCGGAAATTGAAGAAATGGAAGTCACAGTGCTGGATCCCAGAAGCAAGAACCCGATCATTGCGGGAGTCGTGAACAGGAGTGACGCCCTCACCTCTAACTGCTTGTCGGTCGGGATGAAACTGAAAGCGATGGGCCTTGCCTATGGGCGCAGCAATTCCGGATTCGAGCGATTGGACGAGAATCCTGTATTGATTTTGAATCCATTGGAGAGCTCATCGAACGGGCCCACTCCCCGGAAATAAGAGTTCAGTGTCGAACGGTTTATAAACTGGCGGGAGTGCTGCATAATTGCATGGAGGTAGGGTCACCAGGATCTTAAGAAGTGTTTCAAGGATGCAATTTTGACTAAGGACTTCGCCAGGCATTGCGCCCGGGCGCGCGCAACGGCAGACTCCCCCATCGGGAACTTGCAGCTCGACCCTGCATTTTGCTGGCAAGCGGTGTACAGCCGTGACCAGCGTTTCGACGGCCGTTTCTTTGCCGGCATCGTCACGACCGGGGTCTACTGCAGGTCCATCTGCCCCGTGTCCTTCGGCCATCCCGAAAGTGTCCAGTGGTTTCAATCCGCCGCGGCTGCGGAAGCGGCTGGTTTTCGACCGTGCAGGCGTTGTCACCCGGACACCTCACCCGGGAGCTCCGCTTGGTTTGGAACCTGGGCAGTGGTTTCCCGCGCGCTTAAGCTGATTTCCGAGGGCGCGCTGGATGGCGGCAATTTGGAGCAGCTTGCCGAACGCGTGGGGATCGGATCGCGGCATCTTCGGCGGCTCTTTCAGCTGCACCTGGGCGCTTCTCCGCTGAAAATTGCGCGATCCCATCGCGTGCTCGTCGCGCGAAGCCTGATCGTGGAAACGCAACTCCCGGTCACCGAAATTGCGCTAGGCACAGGTTTTCGGAGCATTCGCCAATTCAATCATTCCGTGCGAACAGCATTTGGGAAGTCTCCCACGGCGCTTCGACGCCTTCACGGAACTCCCACGGTGCGAGATCCTTTAGCCGGAATCATTGTTCATCTACCGTATCGCCCGCCTTTCGACTGGGCGTCGCTCATCCAGTTTTTCAAGTCCCGCGCTACCCCCGGTGTGGAATCCGTCGAAGAAGAAATCTATCGAAGGACGGTAGAAATCGGAGGGGTCGCCGGTGCGATCGAGGTGTGGCATGAAGCCAGTGAATCTCGACTGTCCATGCGCGTCCTCTTACCGGGGTGCGAGCGCTTGATGCAGGTAGTCCAGCGAACTCGGCGTCTGTTCGACCTTGGCGCGGACGCGCTGCATATCGGATCCTATCTGGCCCGCGACACAAGACTGGCAGGGATGGTGATGGAGCGGCCAGGTCTCCGCGTGCCGGGCTCATGGGACGGTTTCGAGTTGGCCGTACTGGCCGTTCTCGGACAAAATCTGACAGCAGCCGATCCGGCATCCGCGATCGAGCCTCTTGTAAAAACTTTTGGCCGCCCGCTCCAGGTGTCCATTCCTGGACTTTCTCATTTATTCCCGCAGCCCGAAATTTTGGCCGAAGCGAATCTTGAGGGGATCGGGATTCCTGCGCAGCAGGCACAGACAGTCGCCGCCTTGGCGAAGGCTGTCATGGCTGGAAGGCTTACGTTCGATTCCGCAAAAGGTGCGAGAGACACCGCCTCGCAATTGCATTCCTTTCTGGGACTGGAAGAAGAAACCTCCGCTTACATTGCGATGCGAGCCCTGGGAGATCCGGACGCGTTTTCCTGCAAGAGTCTCGCGTTTCGCAGAGCCCTGGCCTCTCACCGGAACCCTGTTTCACCAGAGGAAGTTTCGCGCATTTTTGAGGGTTACAGGCCGTGGCGCGCCTATGCGGCCATGCACCATTGGACGTCGATGCAGCAAACAGCCCGGCAGACGGCCCTGCCAGGCACGGCTAGGAATAGTAACGCAAGATCCATTCGGCGGCGCAGCACGGTTTTTCGGCGCCCTCCGTTTCGATCGTGATGTCGAAGATCGCCTCAACGCTGTCGGGCAACTCTCTGCACGACTGCAAACGAATGCGCGCGCGAATCTTCTCGCCGGCGCGAACGGGCGCCGGAAAACGAACACGATTCAGGCCATAGTTGATAGTTTGCCGCACGTTGCCCGGCAACTGGATCGCCTCCCTCATGAAATGGCTCATCAAAGACAGCGTCAGAAAGCCGTGCGCGATCGCAGCGCCATAGGGCGATTCGCGCCGCGCGCGTTCGGGATCGACGTGAATCCACTGGCGGTCTCCCGTCGCGTCCGCGAATTGCAGGATGCGCTCCTGCGTCACGGGCAGCCAATCGGTCACGGCAATTTCGCGGCCCACGTAGTCTTTTAGCGATTGCAAGGAATCAAGAATGAAGGTTGGCATGAGGGAGTGGTTTTAAGTGGCGCAGGCTTCCAGCCTGTGGGGTTTGGTCCTTGTTCGGACTAACCCCCGCAGGCTGGAAGCCTGCGCCACTGGAACATTCACACCGCGCAAGTGCATTTCGCGCTGCGGCGCGTTACTTGGCCGGTTTCAGTTCAGCGTACAATTGCCCGACGAACCGGTCCGCCGCCCGATCCCCGTTCGGCGCGGCCGGGGGGACATTGGCGTCGAAAGTGGAAGTGGGATGCGCGGCGATAACCTCGTCCGACGTCTTCCCTTGCTGCATGAGCTTCGCAACCGCATTCCGCACTCCTAGGATCATATCCCGATGCGCGGCGACGGCAGTCCTGTCAACGGTCGGTCCATGGCCGGGAATAATCTTCGTATTCGGTCCCGCGATGGCGACGATCTGGGCCAGGCCGGCGAGCATCCCGTCGAGGCTCCCGCCGTTGGCGCGATCGATGTTCGGATATCCGATCGAGCGGTAGAAATCGCCCGTCATGATCACGTCCGCGTTGTGAAAGTAGACCATCGTGTCGCCGTCGGTGTGAGCCTTCCGGATGGGGATGAGGTCCACCGTTTCCCCGTCCATGTGAAACGTAATTTTATTTTCATAAGTAACGACAGGAAGCCCGATCTCCGGAGTGGGCGTGCCCGGCTGGCCATTCGCGCCGGGATTGGGATTCATCAGCCGATCCCGCAATTCGTCACGCGCGAAGATCGTCGCGCCCATCTTGCCCATGTTGACGTTGCCACCGGTATGATCGGGGTGCACGTGCGTGTTGACCACGAAGCGAATCGGGTTCGGCGAGATTTGCTTGATCGCCGCTACGATCCGATCGGTGAGCGGAGCGAATTGCGTGTCTACCATGAAGGTCCCTTGGGGGCCCACCAGCACGCCGATCGTGCCGCCGCGTCCGTCCACGGTGTAGAAGTTGTCGGTGACCTTATTCGTCTTGACTACCGTCTTGCTGTCGTCGACAGGCGCCTGGGCGAATGCCGAGGCCGCCACCATGAGCGACACAAGCAACAAAGCCGCCGGCACAGCAAGGGCGCGTCGAATCCAAGAATTTTTCATTGGCGTTTGCTCCTGATTGAAAATGCGATTTTGACTTGGGTTACTGATCGAGAGTATATACCAAACACGCTTTATGCAAATATCCAGCCTGATGATTTCATTCGGCTGGCTTGGAGGCTCCATGAAACCGCTCCCCGCGATCGCTTGGCTTGCCCTGCTGGCGGCGCCGGTATTCGCTCAGGAAGGACCGAGCGTCCCGGCTCTGCCATTCGAGTCGGTACCAAACCCCTTGAAGTATTCGGTCGATCAGAATTTGGGAGAAGTCCTCAGCGTGGCCGTGAACTCCAAGGGCCACATCATCGTCCTGAACCATCCCGGCACGGCGACAGCGGGCCCGGTCTACGGAAATGCAACTACGCAAATTTTCGACTTCGATGCCGACGGCAAGTATGTTCGCGAGATCGGCCGCGGCGTGTACGGCCTGGCCTACGCGCACTCGGTCCGGTTCGACAAGTACGATAATCTCTGGGTCGTGGACAAGGCGGCGATGTCCGTCATCAAGTTCAACCCCGCCGGATACGTCCTGATGAACCTCGGGCGCCGCGATGAAGGGCCGGACCAGCCGCGCTACCGCCGCGCCGATCCCCCGCCCACGCCCGTGGACGGTTATTTCAACGGGTCGACCGACGTCGCCTGGGACAAAGACGACAATATTTACGTCGGCGACGGCTATTTCAACTCGCGCATCGCCAAGTTCGACAAGCATGGGAACTGGATCAAGCAGTGGGGAGGGCCGGGAACGGGCGGGGTTCACGCCAACGAAAATCCGGGCCAAATCAAAAATCCGCACAATATCGGCATCGATCGCGACAGCAACGTGTATGTAGCCGATCGCGGCAACCGCCGCATTCAGCTTTTCGACCTCGATGGAAATTTCAAGAAATTCATCTTCTTGAATGTTCCCTACGACAAGATGCGCCACCCTGTCCTCGGCAACCTGCCCGTGGATCGCCCGGATGAAACCGCGCCGTGGACCATTTGTATCACCAACACCACGCCGCAATATCTTTACACGACGGACGCTGAACCCGGCCGCCTCTACAAGCTTCAATTGCCGGAAGGAAAGATTCTAGGCATGTGGGGCGAATCCGGCCACGAACTGGGCGAACTCAACTGGGCGCACGGCCTCGCCTGCCCATCCGACGACCTGATCTACATCGCCGACATGAACAATTGGCGCGTGCAGAAGCTGGTCACAAAAGGGAAGAAGTAAGCAGCCAGTGGCGCAGGCTTCCAGCCTGTGGGGGTTAGTGCTTGCAAGGACCAAACCCCGCAGGCTGGAAGCCTGCGCCACCTCAGAGCCGAGGGCGCGTTCTTGAACGAAATTAGCTACTGCCCGATTTCCAGGATCACGAACGACCCAGCGATCGGTGTAGGACGCGGCCGAGGATTGTCCGCCGTCGGAGCCCCCGCTGGTTTGAAATCCGCGGTCTCCGTGTAGACGCGGTGCGTTTTGGTGTCCAGCGCCATCGTGCGGGTGCCGAACTGAGTGGTGATATTGCCGACAGTTGTGTACTTGTCCGCTGAATCCTGGTGAATGACGGAAACGAAGCCGTCACGGCAAGAAGCGAAAGCCATTCCGGTCCCGGGATCGTAGCCGTTGCCGTCAGGATCGCCGCCAATCGGGGGCGAAGCAACCACTTTCCCGTTTTCCGCGCTCACGACGACCATAACTTTGTCGCAGGCCACGAAGATTCTCTTGTGCGCGCCGTCATATGCCATGGCGGAAGGCCCGTCGCATGGCGCCAGCGGCCACGTTCCCTTGATGGCGTAGGATTTCGTGTCGAATTCTTGTATGGAACTCTTGTCCTCGATATTGACCCACATGTTTCCACTTCCGTCGAGGACGGCCTCTTCCGGTTTGCCGGCGAGCTTGACGGTGCCGATAACTTTACCGGAAGTTGCGTCAATCACCGTCGAGTCCATGCTCTTGCCGTTAAAGGTGAAGACGCGCTTGGTGGCGGGATCGTAGCGGATCGAGTCGGGATCCTTTCCCGGGATGGCGATCACGGAGCTTGCCTTCAGCGTTTTCAAATCGACGACCGAAACCGTGTTGGCGTCTCCGTTGCTCGTGAAGCCCTTGCCGAGATCCAGCGCAAGAGCCAGGCCGTGAGAGTTCTTCGAGTTGGCAATCTCGATGTCGCCAATCACTTTCCCCGTGGTATCGTCCACGACCTGAAAATGCGATCCGCGGGCGACATAGAGCCGATGCGTGTCCGGATCCACCGTCATGTAGTCCCATCCGCCTTCGCCTCCCACCGGCATCCTCTTAATGACGTGATAGCCCGATGCCTGCGGAGCCGCATAAATCACGGCCGCAGCAACTAATGCCAGACAAACCAGTGGGCTTATCCGGCGGAACCACCCTGCAATCTTTTCTCGTGACATGCGAAGCATCTCCTTATTGTTTCGTTTGGGCAGAAAGCCACATCCCTGGTTCTGAACCAATAATACGTTTCACCGCCGCAATAAGTTTCGCTGCGGCCGTCCGGCCTTACCGCACTGCCACCGGCGCGCTGGTATCCACTAACGCCTCTTTATCCGGCGTCATATAGTACTCGATCGCCGGCGTGATAATCAGCGACAGCACCATGGAGATCAGGATTCCTCCGATGACCGCGATCGCCAGAGGCTTCAGCATCTCCGCGCCCGCGCCCAGCGCCAGCGACAACGGCAGCATCCCCGCCACGGCGGCCATTGCCGTCATGACGATGGGACGAAGACGCCGGCGGCCCGCCTGAACCATGGACTCTTCCGCCGAAAATCCGACCGATCGGAATTTCTGGTTGGCGTCGAGCAGCAGGATACCGTTCTTGGCCACGATGCCGACCACCATGATCAGCCCCATGAAGGACGCGACATTGAAGTCGGTGCGCGTAATATACAATCCGAAAAACACGCCCGAAGTCGAAAGAACCGCGGAGGAAAGAATCGCCAGCGGCGCCGAGAAGGACCGAAACTCCACTAGAAGCACCAGGAAAATCAGCACCAGAGCCAGCAGCAGCACCACCACCAGGTCGTGAAACGATTTCTGCTGTTCCCGGTAGGTGCCGCCGTATTCCACGCGGATTGATGGAGGCACGTGCAAATCGCTCACCGCTTTTTGCACGGCGGCCACGCCGGAGCCCAGGTCGATGCCTTCGAGCCGCGCCGTGGCTTCCTTCTCCCGCTGCAAATTGTCGCGGAGAATTTCCGTCTGGCCGGGAACCTCGCTGACCGTCGAGATGGACCCCAAAGTGGCAGTTCCGCCGTTCGAGTTGACGATCATTGTGTTGCTCATGGCGTCCAGGGAGGCCCGGTTCGACGCCGGATATCGGACGCGCAGCGTGTAAGGCCGGTCGTTGATGATGACCGGCGTCGTGGCGGGCTCGCCGTCCACGATGGCCGAAGCGATCGTGGTGAGCTGATCGGTCGTGAATCCCGCCTTGGCCGCCGCGACCGGGTTGATGGTAAACACGACCGCGGGGCCGCTGGTCGTGTTGTCAATTCCGTCCTCGATATCCACAACGGGTTTCTTGTAGTTGATTTGGATCCGCCCCATGGCGTCGGCCACGCGAGGCGCCCACGTGGTAAGGGCATCCGGGTCGGGAGAAAACAGCTGGACCACCACGGGTTCGGGAGCTCCGGTGAGGTCCGAGATCATGTCCTGAAGCACTTGCGTGAACTCCACGTCGAGCGACGGCTCCTGAGTCGTCACTTTGCTTCGGACCTCGCTGATAATATCGTCAATCCCGCGACTGCGTTTGTCCCTCAGCTTGACCGAAATGTCGCCGGTGTTCGGCTCGGTGACGGCCGCAAGACCCAATTGCAATCCGGTCCTGCGCGACGTGTTCTCCACCTCGGGAACGGCACGGATGATTTGCTCCACGTGCGTGACGACGCGGTTGGTCTCCGCCAGAGAACTCCCGGGAGGCATCACGTAATCGAGAATGAAGCCGCCTTCATCCATGTGGGGAAGCAAGTCACTGCCAAGCTGATTAAAACAGAGATAGGAAACCGCGATCAGAATCAAGCAAAAGCCGCCAAGCCAGACAGGGTGCTCGAGCGCACGGCGCAACCAGCGCTCGTAGAACCCGATGATGCTTCCGAACCAGCCGCCTTCCAATGAGGCCTCTTCCGCGGCCATCATGCGTTTCAGCTGTTCCTCTTCTGAAAACACGGCGGATTCATTCCCAGCCGCATGTGCCTGGTCTGCACCGGTGGTTTCGGGAGTTTCCTTACGGTTGATCAGAAAAGTGCCCAGATTGGTCGTCCAACCCAGAGCCAGCGCCAGTGAAATCAACAAGGAAACGCTCATGACAATCGCCAGAGCGCGGAAGAAAACTCCGGTAACGCCCGTGATCGAGATCAAAGGGAGGAACACGACGATGGGAGTCAGCGTCGAGCCCACCAGCGGAACCGTCAGCTCTTTGATGGCGCTGCTGACCGCTTCCAGGGGCCCTTCGCCGCCGTCGCGATGCAAAACGATGTTTTCGACGACCACGATGGCGGTGTCGACCACCAGCCCGCTCGCCGCTGCCAGGCCTCCCAACGTCATCATGTTGAAGGTCTGGCCCATGATTTTCATCACCAGGAAAGTCACGAGGATGGTTACGGGAACAACGAGTCCCGTCGCCAGCGCCGTACCCCAGTCCTTGAGAAACAACCAGATAATTATCGCGGAGAGGATCAGCCCAATGATGATCGCGTCGCGGACGCTTCCGATCGACTCGCGAACGATGTTGGATTGATCGTAAAAAACGTTTAACTCGACGCCGGCGGGCAGGGTCGGCCGGATCGCGGCGATCTGTTGGTTCACTTCGTTGGCGACTTCCACCGTGTTGCTGTCCGGCTGGCGGTTGATGCTGAGCAAAACCGCCGGTTTCGCATTCGCCGTGACCACGGTATAAGCCGGCGCCGAAGAGGGCGTCACGGTGCCAACGTCACGGATTCGAACGGGCGTATCGTTGACGTTCTTGATGACCATATCCCCGATTTGATCCGCGCTGTGGACCTGAGAATCCAGCAGGCCCAGAAACAACTGGTGGTTGCGGCTCAGCAGGCCCGGTGAATCAACGATGTTCGTGTGCGTCGCCGTGTCCAGAATATCCTGCACCGCGACGTGGGCCCGCAGCATCTTGGACGGATCGGGTGTAATCTGAAATTCCGGCTGCTGCCCTCCCTGGATGATGACGCTGGCGACGCCACTGAGCCGGTTCAAACGCGGCTTGATATCGTAAGTGGCGATCTCCCACAAGTCCGTCTGAGGGACTTTTTCGGAGGTCATGCTATAGCCGAGGATGGGAAAGCTGGCGAAATCGAGCCGGTGAGTGTCGATCACAGCCGTGGTCGGCAGCGTGCTCTGAATGCGCGCCAGGGCGGAATTCACCTGCTGGAGCGTCTGAACCATGTCCACGGTCCAGCTGAAAGACAAATCCACTTCGGCCGATCCGCGGCTGGTGGTCGAACGGACGTCCTCGAGGCCTGGCACGCTATTCACGGCGTTTTCGATCGGGGTGGTGATCGTTACCCCCATTTGATCAATCGGCATGACGCCGTTATCCACGCCAATGATGATGCGCGGAAAGTTGGTGGCCGGAAAAACGGCGATGGGGATCGAGAGCGCCTCATAAATTCCGACTAACGCCAGCGTCAAGACCAGGAAGTTGATGGACTTGGAGTGGCGTGAAAACCAATACTGTGATTCCTTATTTGCGGATGATGCGGAATGGCTGGGTGTTTTATCTGGCATGGCATTCTACCTGTCGCAAAGTCGTGATTGAAAAACGAAGAACAATGGCCGCACGGATTCCGGCCGGTTCATTCAGCCTGCGTTTACTTTCGAGGTTGTCGGCCGTGACCATTATTCGTCCTCATCCTCGTCCGGCATCTTCGGCGCCTGGACCTGAATCTTGGTTTTCGCCAGGACTGGGTCGTCCTCATTGGCTAATTCAAACGCTCCCACTGTGACCACGCGCTCCCCGCCTTGCAGGCCATCGGTGACTTGCACCGTTTTGGCCTCGGCATCCCGGATGCCGACCTTCACTTTTTTCTTGCTGGGGGCGTTGTCGCTATCCAGAACGATGACTGTGTTGATCCCATCGGGCGACGTCAGCAGGGCCGCTTGGGGGATTACGACGGCCTCAGGCACCGTTTGCGCGACCATGGAAACGCGCACGCTGGTTCCGGGCCGCAAGCTGCCTTTTGGATTCGGCGCTTGCACCCAAACCTCGACGGTCGTGCTGCTGGCATCCACTGCGGGACTCACCAGCGTAACTTTGCCTTTCACTGGAGCGGCCAGGCCCGGCACCGTAATAGTTGCAGGGTCCCCCACTTTCAGACTTTGCGCTTCGAGCTGTGCCACGTGCGAACGGGCCACGATTTGGGAAAGGTCCATGACCGTGATGACGGGAGTGCCGGTAGCTGGAGTTTCCCCGGGATAGTAAGGACGGTCCGTAACAACACCGTCGATCGGGCTCGTGATCTTGGTGTAGCTCAACATCGCATTGGCGTTTTCCGTGTCGCCCTTTGCGGCGTCCCTCGCACCCTCAGCCACCTTGAGATCATATTGTTTTTGCGTGAGGTCGAACGTATTCTTCGCCGAACTCAACGCGACAGAAGCGTCGTCGAGATCCTTAGCCGAAACCGCGCCTTCCTTGTACAGCGCCGCGCGCCCGTCGTAAAATTTCTGCGCCGAATCCAAGGTTTGTTTGGCGAACTTCAAGTCTTGCGCGCTTTTTTGCAACTGCATTTGGTAGGTGACCTCGGCTTGTGCGTAGCCGCCCTGGCTCTTCATCGCGGCCCCGGTCAAGTCCTGGTTTTCAAGCTCCCCCAGCAGCTGCCCGGCTTTCACGTGGCTGCCCTTGTCCACATTCCATTTCTTGATCGACGAGACGACCTTGGGCACGATCGCCGCTTGATCGCGCGGGTACAGGACCGCGTCCGTAACCACCTTGCGCTGGATCGGCCCCTTTTCCGCGGCGTCCACTTGCACCGTCACGGTAGGGGATGCTTCAACTTCTCCCTTGGCTCCGCAGCCGGTGAAAATTAATCCCCCGGCCACAAGGACAACCAGGGTGCGGGCCAGCTGGCCCTTTTTCATTTGATACATCGTGGAAGATTGCATGGATTCGCTCCAATTCATTTATTTGCCGTTATGGTTTTCGATCCCTCAGAAACTTCCCGTAAATGTCTGCAGATTCGCCAAGAGCATGCGATACCGCACTTGCGCGTCAGCATACGCATTGCGCGCCGTCACCAGCGCCGTTTCCGCGTCGACCACGTCGGAGGCGGGCGCCGCTCCCCCAGAGTATCGCAAATTAGTAAGACGCAGGCTCTCCGCCGCAAGTTCCGCCGTGGTGCGCGCTTCCTCCAGGCCCGACCGGGCGATAAGCGCCTCGTCATAGGTGGCATAGAGTTCGCTTACATCGGTCCGCGTAGCCAGGCTCAAGGCCGCCTTGGCGGACTGCTGTTTGTATTCCGCCTGATGCAGCTTGCTGCGCAATGTTCCCCAATCCCAGACCGGCACATTCAAGGTGGCAGTGAGGAAATAGCCGAGACTGGGAAGGAGTCCCGTTCTTGATACTTCAAACGCCGACTGGCTGCAATGCAGACCGAAACAATTCGCTTCAATTCCGTAGTCGGCGTCGATCGTCAGAGTGGGTAGGAAAGCCACCTGCGCCGTCTTGACGTTGAAGTTCGATTCCCGAACCGTCTCTAAGGCGACGCGCATGTCGGGATTTCCCTTTTCGGCCATCTCTTGGACTTCCGTAAACGGCGGCAGTGCAGGAGCGGAGTCAAGGTCATCGACGACGGTGAAATTTTCATTAAAGTCAGGGAACAGGATTACGGCAAGTCCGAGGCGGGTATCTTCCATGGAAAACTTCGCCTCGTCAAACGCCTGCTTTTGGATTCGGTACTGGATTTCCGCCTTCAACACATCACTGTGGGGGGCCTGTCCCTGGTGTTCCAGATCCTGCGTGATGTCCATGAAATGTTTGGCTTGGTCCAGCCCAGCCTGCGCCGTCGCGTACTTGCGCTGCGCGACAACCATGGCGTAATAGTTCTTCGTGATGGTCACAGCCAGGCCGCGGCGCGCAATTTCAGCCTTCGCGTTGGCCATAGCCTCCGCTGCTTTGGCGCGAGTAAGCGCCGTTCCCATGAGGACCCCGGGCGAGAGGTCCTGATGCAGGATTGCCCAATCCCGATACACGTGGATTCCGTCATTCGTCACGTATCTTCCGTCGGGCGTGATTCCATTTCCTTGTGTGTTTAGATATTGCGAAGTCCCGGTAATCGTGGGCAACATGCCGTTTCTGGCCTGGATGCGGTCTTCGCGGGCGCTCTTTGCATCGGAAGTCGCGCCCAGCAGGGTCGGATCGAGTTTCCGCGCTCTCTCCAGCGCGTCCTGCAGGGTCACTGTCGTAGGCGGCGCCGCCTGCCCCGGTCCTGATGGTTTCAGGAGCTGGACCTCTGATTCTCCACCGGATTCAGGGGAAGTGGCCTGCGCCGCGACTCTTGAGATTGGAAGCACCAGCGCAGCGGCCAGGCCCAGCGCGATGACGGAAAAACGCCCGATCGATAGGGACGAGCCACCTTGGCGGGCAGCAAGCCGCCCTTTAGACATGGCAATATCTATAAGACCGAATAAATGACCCATGGAATCCGTCTCCTCCCGCCCCTGGCTGCCTCTGGCTCGATACCCAGCCGGAGCGAACATCTAGCATCCGCTTTGAAATAGCAGAAACTAACACGAATGTGCAAGCCCTTGTTCAGCAGACGCGTGAAGCATAGCAATTCCACATGAAAATTATCTGAATGAATTTTCTGTGAATATCTTCGGCCCAGTACGCCCCGGAGGCCATCAGCTGCCCTGATGCCTCTGACTCCGCTTCCACCCCCAGTGGAATGCCGCCCAAACCGCAAGCCAAGCCGCACAGACCCGCCTGCCGAGGGCCGCGGGATTATTGCAGAGCTATTGGATGGTTTACAAGGAAAAATGTGGGTTCCGGGATTTCTACAACCGACTGAAAATACAGGCCTCCAGGAGTATGAACGGATTGCGGCAGACCTCGGGAACGTTCTCTACCGTACCCACTCCAGCCGATCGGGAATGGCGAGCGCGCGGGGAATTCGTCGTCAATCCATGAAGCGGATTTTATGCCGCCTGTTCCGCAAGGGGCTGCCGGCGCACCAGCTTGATCTCCATGCCTACGGGTGACCGGAGGATCTCACAGGATTGGAAATCCGATTCGCCGACAAGGGACGTCATCTGTTCTTCCGTATAAGCTCGCTTGAGGAGCATGTGCTTGAACGTAAAATTCGTCATCCAGGTGCTGGTCCGGCTGACCTTAAGCCCATCCACGTAGGCCACGATTTCTTCCCACGAAGCGTCCTTGCGAAGATCGATGATGATGGCCCTGCCTCCCGGCTTCAGCACGCGGTGCATTTCGTTCAGGGCTTTCAAGGGCTCGGAAAAATTCTTGAAGGCCGCGCGGCATACGATCAGGTCGAACAAGCCATCCTCGAGCGGAATGTCCGACGCGCTTCCGTGAATGAAGCGTGCCACGACGCCTTCCCGTTTCGCATACTGAGAAGCCATTTTCACAAACGATTCGCTGATATCCAGCCCCGTGATTTTGAAAGGGCCGAGTTTTGCCAGGGCGATGGAAAGATAGCCCGGGCCGGGCGCGATCTCGAGGACGCGGGCGTTTGCCGGGAGATTCGCCGCCAACTCCCGGGCCAGGCGCTCGAATTCATGGAGATCTTTTCGAGTGATCTTGGCGTACCAGGTGGCTAGCCCGCCTTCCATTGAAATTCCGCGATACGGTTTTTTTGCCGTTGCTTCCATTTTCAACGCTCCTTTCAAATCCGATTAATTGCTAAACGAAACGACCAATCCCCAAATCAAAAGGCCCGCGCCAAGGCCGATCACGCTATAGGGCAGGGAATGCGATGCGAGGAGCCCCACTCCATAGCCCATGGCCGTGCAACCGGGAATGACGAGAAGGAACGCCGCGGCTTTCGGTCCTTGCCGCATCCAGTACCTCATCATCTTGGGATCGAGTTCCGGGCGATAGTTTTCAAGAGTTTTTTCGTTCATGATTTTCCATCCTTCCTTTTTTGAGTATTGCGAACTGCGTTGAGAGCGCTATTCTTCTTGCGGGCATCCGGTTTTGCGGCGAGAAGCTGCTTGCGCATTTCCGTCCAGCTGCTCCGTAATTTGCCGGCATCGCGTTTCAGATCTACCAGCAGATCCTTGGAGAATTCGTATTCCGCGAGCGTCACGGCCTTGTAGTATTCGCTCTCGAGGGAAAACAGGCGCGGCAACTTCATCTCCCTGCAAATCCGCTCTTGTTCATCGATCTCTTCGATCGTTTTTTCGAGAAGGCCGATGCGAATCGCCAGCAGATCGATCACTTCCTCGGGCGGCAGGACGGGCAACAGCGAAAGCGCGGCCTCAAACATGGGATACTCCTTGACCGGGGAACTCACTAGTTCCCGCATCCAGTCGATCAATTCGGCCTCGCCCTCGGATCTGAGCTCGTAGACCGTCTTCTCGGGGCGCTTGCCTTCCTTCGAGACTTCGCGGACGGCGATGAAATGTTCCCGCAGCAATTGCTCGATGACGGTATAGAGCGAGCCGTAGTTCAGCTTGATGCTGGATTCTTTGTGCCGCTCGCGCAGGGTGGCGGCCATCTCGTAGGGATGCATGGGCCGCTCGTAGAGCAGGACGAGAATGGCCAGGGCCAGGGGGTTGGAGAAGGGGCGCTTGGTATCCGTCATCGTTTATCCGTTACCAAATACTCGGTTACGAGTATATAGCCGCGAGGCCGGTTGTCAATAGGATTTTTCAGGGGGTGGAACGTTGGGGCCGGCCGTTCTCGCGGAGCGCTAAAACTTGCGCAGCGCGGGAACGGCCGTTGCAGCGCGTTGGCAGGGATGCGCTACGGGGACTTTCTCTCTCACGTTCCATGCGTCGCGGAAGCCGCTTGGAAAGTGATCTGCACGGTTTTCGATTCCTTCGTGCCAATGGTTACGGGCTGCTCGCTGGTCCCATAGAGTTCGTGCCAGGCAACCAGCGTGTACGTTCCCGGCGGCACATTTTTCAAATCGAAGGAACCGTCCTTGCCGGACACGGCGAAGTAGGGCTGATTGAAAACGGCAATGTAGCCCTTCATCCACGGGTGGATGTTGCACTTCACCGGGATGGCGATTTCCTCGTGAGCGAAACTCTGGTTGAGGGGCGGAGCGCCGGGCGGCTGAGATTCGTTCCACTCCCGGTTGTCTTTCGGGAGGGGATGGATGTTGTGCGTGACCGGATCCGCGTTGACGACTTGAAGAGGCTGGCCGGTCTCGAGGACCAGCACGTGCGGATCGTACATGCATCCCTTCTGCGTGATGGTGGCCGGGGTCTGCGGCGCGTCAAATTTGTAATGGCTGAAATCTCCCTTCAAATAAACCACCACATTTTCCAGCGCGCCATTTTTTCCGACGAGCGCATCCTGGCTGGTTGCGGGGGAAGAATGCTGCTTGGCGCAAGAGGGCTCGGCAGCCATATTGATCGTTTTCATTTTTGGCGCCGCGCCGTCCAGTTGCACGACGCCGGTAATCGATCCTGCGGTGGCGGCGTCCACGGGAATGCCGCTCATGCTGCTTGCTGTTGCGGATGTCTCACTCGTTGCCGGTTTCTTTCCGCAACCAAGTATGGCGAAAGATAAAAAGACGGAAAAAGCTGTGAAACAAAATAGTCTGCTATTCATGCGTTCAACCTCCTGTTGTATGGAATTAAATCGAAACGTAGGCGTCGGGATCGTTGAACTGATTCAGTCCGGCGCGCGGATCCTCCATAAAGAGATGGCTTGAGTCCACTTGCACCGTTCCGTTGCCCAGCAGCGTCACCTTGCAACGGTCCATGGGCCGCGGCGCGGGGCCCGCGAAATTGACGCCCTCCGGATCGTATTCGCTACCGTGGCAGGGGCAATGAAACATATTTTGTTGCGGCAGCCAGTCGGGCGTGCATCCCAGGTGAGTGCACCGCGCGAAAATCACGAACAAGCGGCCGGGTTCCAGGACCACCCAAAGGCGGTTGGATTGCAGAAACTCTTGATTCACTCCCTGCTGAAACGCGGTGGGAAATCCTATATTCACGCTGGTATTCGGTTCGTAAAGAGCTCTCGGGAAGAAGAAGCGGAAGAACATCAGCAAATTGATGCCCAGGTATCCTCCAAGAAGGCCCCAGATCATTCGCCGCCGATTTTTATCGAGGGGTTGTCCATCGTGCTTTTTGGCTCCTGATGCGGAATGCGGAACAGGAGCATTTCTTGCTTCAGCTTTTTTTGCGTTTTGTTCCAGAATTTGCGGAACCATAAGAACTTCCAATCGAGGGCGCGAAGGGGAACTGCACCTGGCGTCTGCAATTATTTGGATGCGACGGCGGCGAAGGATCGTTGTCCGAACTTGCAATGAAAATAAAATTTGGCCGAGCGATGAGCTCCTGTTTCCGCGCGGCCGCGCGAAATTCCACGTCGCTCCCCGCAGTCATGAACAGAAAGACAACGATGATCTTGCGATTTCAACGCGATTCCTGCTTTCCGCTCGTTGCGCTTCATTGGGCCGCACTTCGCCCCATTGCTTTGCCCCGGGCTCAGGCGCGACGCGAGAGGAGGCGGGCCTGCGTTCAGCCCGCCGCCTCCGCATCACCGGCAAAATTCAGCGGCTTTCTTCCAATGGATTCGTCTTCCGTGAGACGGAACGAATCATTCGAGCGCATTCAAGATTGCTTTTTTGTCGCCTTGGCACTGGTTTTAGGCGAGACACTTTCGAGCGCCTCCCGCGCCAGTTTCAAGTGATCTTCCAAAGTGGGCAGGGTTTGCGCGGCGAAGCTTTTGATCGACGCGTCTTTGCCGTCGCTGGCTTCGTGGCGGAACATGGCGATGTCGGTCTCGTGGTCCCTGACCATATCTCGCGCGTAGTCGCGATCGAAAGTGGTCCCCGACAGTTGCGACAGGCGGACATACGTTGCCTGATCCTTGGCGTTCAATTGAGAGGGGATGGCAATGCTGTCCTTCGACGCGGCTGTTGTCAGGCTGTCGTCGGCCTTGGTGTGATCGGTCACCATTCGTTGAGCGAGTTCCTTCACATCCTTGTTGGTAGCCTTATCCTCGGCTAGTTCTCCGAACCGGACTTCGGCAAACCCGCCTTCGGCGGCAGTCTTGGCGAAATCCGTGTCCGACATCATAGCGGCTGTCGATTTGGTTTTGGCGGTGGATTTGGCGCTGTCGGAGGGCGGCGCGGCGCTGGCTGCAAGAGCGGCCAGGCCGGCCCAAACGAAAGCGAAGGAAACGGCTACGGCGGCATACTTCCACTGCTTGGTCATGGTGCAATCCTCCTGTGAATTGGGTGTACCCGGGTTCGTAAGCTGGCAGGTTGGGGATGGGTCATGTCTGCCCCCACAGGCAGGACACGCCCTTGCTCTTTTATATCGTAAAGCGATATACTCTGTCAATCGCGCCGCGGGCCGGCCGGCGGACAACCTGCGGAGCCCGCGAAGCTTCTATTACATCGGAAGGCGATAGATTCCTCGAAAGGCCCAGTTAGAGTTTCGGAAAGCGTCGGTTTGAAAAGGAGAACGGAGTCATGAAGATCAAAATTCCCATGGGGTTGCTTCTTGCCGCTGCGGCTCTCTTGGCGCTCGGAAGCGTTCCCGCATTCGCACAATCCAGCCAGGCGACCGGAAAATTGAAAGTTCACGTCAGTCCCAAACAAGCCTACGTCTTCGTGGATGGAAAAGCGATTCGCGACGGCAGCCAGACCATCGAGCTGACCGCCGGCAGCCACAGCGTCGGCGTCGACAACTACGGGTACACTCCTCAAACGAAAAATGTGGACATTACCGCCGGGAAGACGACGGACTTGGACGTTGCCCTCCAGGCTTCCGGCGACAAAGTAAACGGGCCCTTCGGCGATATCGAACTCAAGGGCCACCCGCGCGCGGCGGTTCTGCTCAACGGCACGACGCCCGCGTATTTTGTGGGCCACGTCGATGAATTCGACAACAACTTTCTTTGGCACCAGTGGCTGCTCGTGAAGCCGGGCAACTATCAGGTGACCGCCACGGAAAAGGGAAACACCATATGGTCGGGCCCGGTCACGGTGAAGGCCGGCGAGCGAGTGATCGTCGATCTGAACCATAACGGCGCGATGAAAACGAAGGATTTCAAGGCCGGCATGAAACTCGGGCCGGAACCGCGGTTCGAAGCGGGCGTGGCCAGCGCGATGGTTCCCATCGCTCCGGTAACAGCCCAACTTTCCGCGCAGGCGAATCAAGTGACTTGCGGCGCGGCCACGCAGTTGAACTGGAAATCAACCGATGCGGTGGATACCTCGATCTCGAATCTCGGGAATGTCTCGGCGAACGGCGAGCAAGGCGTTAGCCCGACGCATCCGACGACTTATCAGCTAACCGCGAAAGGACCCGGCGGGACCGCGGAACAATCCGTAACCGTGAATGTGAACGCGCAGCCCACGGCCACGCTTGCGTTGAGCCAGCCGCAGATTCGCTATCACAAGGTCGGCGACAAAGTGGTCGAGCAGGATTCGACCACGCTGAACTGGTCGGCGTCCAACGCAAACCGAGTCACGATCCAGCCGCTCGGCAGCGTCGCAACCAGCGGAAGCAGCAACGTGGAAGCCACGCCGGATCGAACCGGGAACGGCCCCATCGATCGGGACGTGACCTATACGCTGAGCGCGGTGAACGCTTGCGGCGGCACGGCCACTCGAACCGCCACCCTGCACGTGGTGGGCTCCATCGATCCCGCTCCGGCCGTGACGCTCGCGAGCCTCTTCTATCCCACGGCCTATCCGCAACGCCGGCATCCAAAAGTGGGCTTAGTGTCCAGCCAGGCGAAGATTCTGACTAAGGCCGCGTCCACTTTTAAGAACAACGAGCAGTACGCCCAGCAAGACAAGCTGATGGTTGTCGGGCACGCCGACGTCCGAGGGCCAAAGAAATATAACCAGGCGCTCAGCGAAAGGCGCGCGGAAGCAGCGAAGAATTACCTGATTTCCCAGGGCGTACCCGCTGACAAAATTGAAACTCGCTCCGAAGGGAAAGATGCCCAATTGACCGAACAACAGGTGATGAACCTGCAGTCGCAGGATTCGCAGCCGCAACCAAAATGGATGAAGAACAAAAAGAAGGCGACCTGGCTGGCGTACAACCGGCGAGTGGACGTCATCCTCGAGCCCACCGGGCAAGAATCAACTCAAGCGTATCCGAACGATGCCCCCGACGCGCGCGTCCTGTGGCAGCGCCCCGTTCCCGCGCTCAAGACAGTGGAAACGGCGTCGAAGGTATCTCCCGGAAACGAAAACGCGCAACTGAACAGCTCTCGGAATTAATTAGACGATTGGGGTGATGCCCCGGCGCCGGCTGCGCCAATCGTCGGGCCAGCCGGTAGCCGGGGTGCAATCCTCGCACCTGAAATACTTGGGCTCGAAGCCTTCGCCTACTGAAGCGGATCAACTCGATGCACTTCGATCGTCTCTGTTTGCGGGTCGAGGATGCCGAGGACTCGCACTTTTTGTCCGGCATAAGGTTCGACGAGCTCCGGTTTATCCAAGTGGTAGACTTTGTTCTTGTTTTGGAGCACAAACCGGCCGCCGCGATTTTTGATGCAATACAACGTGCAGTCCGCCGCGGTTTTTCCGACCGATTTCACCTTGAGCATTTCCTTGTGCGATTTGTCCATGGAATGGACATTCATGGCGCACTGAGTGTCCCCGATTTCGCCGGTGAAGACCTTTTCGTCCCCGCCAAAGACCGAAGGACTTGTAAGAAAAAGCAAAATCAAAGCGGTCAAACACAATGAAAATTGTTTCCAAAAGCGCATTTTTCCCCCTCACTTATTGATTTCAGAATCGGATGCCGTCTTGACCTCAGGTTCCACGATAAATTTCATGTTCATCTGCTCATGGCCTTCGCTGCAGATGACCGTGCAAACGACTTGATACTCGCCCGGTTCCGCAGGAGCGGTGAGCGAGAATTCCTGGACGCCGGGCTTGAGCAGCAACTCCCACCCGGGAACGGGCTGGTGGTCCTTGGGGCGAAGCAGGGAAAATCCGTGGATCGAGCCGTCCCTGTTGTTCTGCTTGGCGCGAATCGCGGTCACTCGGAGAAGTATTTTTTCGTTGGCCGTCACCGTGATGCTGGGCTTGCTCATGCCCTGGATTTTGTACCGGCTGTCGTGGCCCGCAAGCACTTCAATCAATCGAGGAGCTTGCTGGGCCTTTACGGGCAGAAGCAGCAGCAAGAGCAGCAAGGCGGCAAATGCCCGGGCTAGAAACGGAGCAGGGGCGGGCCGGTCTCCTCGGATTTCGCGTTTCATCGTCACTCAGTCATGAACCGCACGATGAATTTCATGTCTTCGTCAGTTAACGTGGCGCGAACCCTCATGTGCCGTTCGATCGTGGCCATCATGCGGGGTGGAAACTTATGCGGCGCCATGTGGCACCGGCCGCAGTTGGCGCGATATCGTTGCTCTCCCTGGAAGCGAGAATAAGCTGCTTCTTTCACTGGCTTCGAGGAGCCCAGTGTCGAGGCGGAAGCCGCGTCTGCGCCGGCGGAGGAAACTTTCGTGTCCACTACCTTTGTTTGTTCCTGTCCCGCGGCGCACAAAACTCCGCCCAGTATCAGGACTGAAAGGCAGGCGAGAATATTCCGTTTGAATTTCAATTTTCGCCTCCAGGGCCGAGAGGAATTGCGAAGCGATAGGTGAGGCCAACCGTCCAAACGTTCATGTTTCCCAACTCGCTGAACTGCCGGCCATAGCTGCTCACCGCTCGCAGGCCGTCCCGAAAGTAGTAATTCACGCCGAATTCAAACTGGCGGGTATTCACAGGCGGCAGCGAATCGCTCGGGATCTGCCCTACAAAATACTGTTGCATGCGCGCGACGAGCTGCGTTCGGCGCATGGCGTACTGCCAGAACGGAACCTGGCTCAGGCGGTACGCAGGTTCGATCCAGTAGCCGCTCCCCCTGGCCGAACGCTGATATTCCCCGCGGAATTCCAAGGGCAGCGCCGGCGGCTGCCAGCCGCCATGAAAACCGAAGGAGTTCGAGCGTTCATGCTGGAGCAGATGCTCAAAGGAACCGCCGATTTCGAGCCGTGCATTGGGATAAAGATTCCCGCCCGTCCGCCCACCAGGCGGTCCGAGTCGAGCGGAGTCACGTTGCTCAAAGTAACCGTGCTCAACGCCGAGAAATAAACGGTGTAGTTGATGTTGAATTTGGACGTCGCCGGGAAGCCGCCGCGCACCATGGCTCCGGTGCTGGCCTGGGAGGGCCCGGTGCCAATCGGCAGGATCAACGGATCGGTCTGAAGGTTTCGGATCCAGATGGGATAAAGGCGCTCGTTGAAAATTCCGAAGGGGGTAAGAAATCTTCCTGCCGTTACGGTGACATAGGGGTTGGCTATGAAATCCAATTGGAGATAATCAACGCTTTTTAGGACCTGGCCGTGAAACGAACTGCTCCCCGGCTCTTGGGTCATATCCGCTTCGAAGGTGGCGCGCGATTCGATCAGCCAGCGGTCTCCTATGGGGACGAGAAGGACCGGGGCGATCAGAGGCCCCAGATGCGGTTCTCCTCCATCAAACGTGGTGATGAATCCCGCTCCCCCGATGATGACCGGCACGGGCTTGGGGATATCGGGCTGCTCCTGGGCGTGAAGAACAGGAATCACGAGGAAAGTTAACAATGCGCCAAGGAGTGAAATTCGACGATGGAATGAAAATGAAGAACTATGGCGCATCCCACGCGCCGTGGACATGAGTCCGCAATAGGCTTTGAAAACCGGCCGAACGAAATTTTCCACCACTGCAACCCCACAACCGTCTGCACCCGGCTATACGTTTTTTATTATGTTGAGGGGTCGTCCGGAAGGGGTCAAGCGCTGTGGACTCGGTTTTTGCCGGAGTGATGATTAACGCAAGCGACACAATTCCTCTTCAACCCGGGCAACCCAACTCTTTGTACTATGCGGACCCCTCAAGGCGTGTGGCCGACACTTTGGGCTCTAAAGGCTCGGGGTTTTTGAGTTCCCTTGGCGCCAAGGTCAGACCTCTCGGTAATATCACACGGAACGCACTGGATCGTTAGGATCCGAGCCCTTCGAAGAGTTGCGGAATGCTGAGCGGTTCTGCCCCTGGTCCGAATTCGTTCAAGTGTGCCAGTGTTTCGAACGAATAGAGCCCCAACCTTCGGTAACTCTCGAATTGCGATTCATCGAACCACTGTTCGGCAGTCGATTGGTGAGGAAAGCCGGCATGAGCGTCCCGGTAAGCCAACACATCCCGCGGCACATTGGCAGTGATGGTCGGCTTGATATACAGCAAATCTCCGGTGAAGCTTTCCTCGCCGTTGGGCCCTTTTGGATAGTGGATCTTGCCAAGCGTTCCGTGAACCGTAGCGAATTTGGGCTCGCCGGCCGGCACCAGATTGGCCGGGTCAATCGCGATCTCTACACCAAAATCGCTACGGCATTTGCGAATGGCATTCCCCAGGTCGCTAAAGGTCATTTCGCCGTCGGCGCCCGCGTCGCAAGCAATGATGTACTCGCATCGCCGCCGCACCAGTTCGTAAATCGCCAGATTTTCGAAATGACCCCCGTCGGAAAGGTAGACATATTTCGACCGGTCGGTCGTGGAAGCAAGCAGTTCGCAAAGGAGATAGATGAGCGAACAGTGTGGACCTCCCTTTGGCTCGACCCGAAACTCTTCCTTTGTGTAGCGGGAATTCGCTAGCCACCAGCCGAGACGCACATTGAAGATGGTCATCAGGAACGCCAGCGGAGGAGACGTGTGGTAGCCCATATTGGGCGAGGCTGCGGCGCCTGAAATCGAAATCGCCGAGCCGAGGTGCAGGCCGCCTATTTTTGCGTGATTCGGATCCTGTTTGTCTTTAGGATAGGCATACTCCTCGGTTTTCTGGTATCCATCCTGTACTTTGCCGGTCTTGATGACATTCATCTCGGGAAATTCATATCCGCAGAAGTGCGGAGTGAAGACGAACGACTCCGCCTTGCGTTCCTGCCAAGCTAGCCGCTCGCCATGCGTCACGTTGAGGGCAGAACAAACAATGGGATACGGGCCACGATACCCGCGTTCACTCTGCAATTCCGCGAGGGAAAGATCGTCCGCCGGATCGAACCCCGTGAAGGGATTGGCATGGCGCTTTCCGTCCAGGCGACTCGCTCCCAGGTAGCACCGCACCAAACGGTTGCGATACAGTAAATTCATGGAAAACACGTTGACGTCCACTCGGAAGGCCAACATCAAGGCTGCCCCCGTTAGGAGCAAAGCACAGGTCCAGAGCCAGCCAACGGAATGCAGCTTGACCCCTTCCCAATAATCGTGCGATCGCTTCGCTTTCACTGCCGGTCCAGTCGGTGGCTGATTGCCCTGGAGAACCAGGCTTCCCGCCAGGGAAGCCGGAGACGCCTTCCCAGTTGAGACATCCTCATCCTTGATCTGCACCGAAATCGCGATGGGATTGAGAATCGCTGCGGGCGGTGGAGGTGGAGGAGGGGTTGCCGCAGCACCATTCAGCCTCTGCCCGCCGATCCAATAAACACCCAGCGATAGGAGCACCATCAGGCCCAGAATGAAAACATAAGGCGTGACCACGGCGGCGATTTCCAGCGAGGAATTCCCGTTGCTCTTGCCCGAGGTCTTGTCACTCTTCCCCAGCAACACCCCTGCAATTGTTGTGCCTGCCCAGCCGACGAGCAGAGTGATTTTTGTTTTCAACCATTCCGACCAGATTGCCCGCAGCCACGGCACATAAATTGCCAGGCCGAACAACGCGGCCCATCCGAGACCGATAAGCATCAGCAATCCGCCGAGCCGCCCCCACCATTCTTGCTCTTCATCCCCGATGAGCAGCTTCAGGAGCCCAATGTGCAGAGTGCCGGTCAAAAGGAAAACCACTAACACGAGCGGAGGTCCCCAGGTCACCGCGCGGTAACTGCCTCCGTCGCACGATTTCCAATACATCGTGCAGAATTCCACGAGTTCGAGGAGGAAGCCGCCTGCAATTCCTGCCACGAAGGCAGTAATCGGAATGAAAAGCCATTGTTCCGCGGTCAAACCGACAGGTTCCTCCTCCAACGTCTTTTTAATATCTCGCTCCTCTGATGTGTTCTCGGCACCTTGCTGCTCCGATTTCTTCCCGGTAGTTTGCGGGGTCCTTTTTTTGATAACCGAATTTCGAACAAAAACGCCAATGACGTGTGCGACGCCATACAGGAGTGCGCCAACCGCAGGCCACTCCCCCTGGGAGCCAACAGAGAATGGAAGTGGAATTTTGGGATCGAACCCAAGCCACAGTGCAATCACTGTAAGAAATGCGCTCAGAAGAACGGGTAGTGCAACGAAGTAAATCACGTACTTTTGCGCAGCGCTCGAAGGCGCCTCGGTTTCGGTCAGCGAGGAGGCAGCCGTTTGACCCGAGGTCCAAGCGACGGCTAGCAGAAGCAGCGACCCGGCGGCTAGAGCCGCTGGCTGACCGCTATCACCCGTAAGGTATCCGCAAGCCTGCAACCAATGGCCAGTGCTGACGATGCACCACGGCAGAAGGACAACGGCTCCGAGGAATCCGAGCAAGATAGCCTGGTTCAAAAGGAGGTTTCGAAGATAGGTCGCGATGGCGGCCCAGGTATCTGCCCCGAAGAGTCCCTTTCGCGGCGTAAGATAATTGCTGTAATCTCGGAGAAAATTGACTTCCTGTGGTTCGACGGCAGTGTCGCCCGCCTTACGGTGATTCTCGAAGTCGCCCAGCAGGGCTTCCACGTCTGCCAGTCCTTTTGAGGCCCGGTTGATCCAGCTAACCAGCCAGGCCCCGATGTAGCCGCCGCCCGAAACGGTCGACAGGTAATCAATGCTGCCAAGGAGTTTAGCTTTCGCCAGGCCTTGCAAGATTCCCAAGTCGAATGTGGCGCTCCGGATACCTCCCCCGGAAAACGCCAGGCCTACAGTGTGCTTTCTCTCCGCGCTTTCCGCTTGGCGAACTTGCACAAAGTTTGGCATAAACGTCCTCCGGACGGCATTGAGGCGGAATAGTATACACAAAGTGAACTAATGCAAACTTTATTTTCCGGCCTCGAAAACTGCGTCCGTCCGGCGCGTATTTCGCCTGCTTGCGACGTTGTGAAACGATCTCCAACTAGTGGCCGTCCTTCCGCCAGTCAATCTGAATCAGAGCGGGCATTCCGCGCATCTCAATGCGCGAATGAAAATATTTTGACAGTTTTTGCTTTATGAACTATAGGTAATTGCAGCGTTCCGCGATGGCGGGGCAGTCCGCCCGGATCAGCGATTGCCGACTATAGGGGAAACCATGAGAAATCAAAGCCGCATCCGTACGCGCGTCACCATTCTTGCTGCCGTCACGATCGGGTTAGCCTTTCTCGTGGTGGGAAACGTAAGCAGGTCCCACGCGGCGCCGCCGCAATCGCAGACGGCCTCCAGCAAGGCGATTCACACGGACGATTTCCAGCGCTCGGCGCGCCTCGATACCTATAAGGTGATCGCCGATAGCGGCGCGGGCCGCGGCGAGAACATTTACTTCTACAAATGCTGGATGTGCCACAACCAGTATGCGAAGACGGGCCCTTATCTGAAGGAGCTTTTCAAGCATTTGCAATTGATGTCCGGCGATCCCGTGACCGATGAAAATGTCGCCGCGAAAATCAAGGAGGGCGGTCCGGGAATGCCGGCGTTCGGGACGACTCTGAAGGACGCGGATGTCGCCGATCTCATCACGTACATCAAGGAAGGGAAGTGCTGCGTCGAAGGAGAAAATCCGGGACCGAATCCCTGGTATCGCGCGGCCACTCAAAAATGGACGGTACAAAACGGCCTGTCGGGCGGCGCCACGGGAGCCGTCAAGATTCCGAGCGGAGATCCGCCGGAAGGCGTTGGAGTGCAGCTCATCGCGCCGAATGGCGTCCGGACGACGGTGTATACCGACGCGCAAGGACACTACGAATTTCCCAAGATGCAAACCGGGGATTACACTTTGCGGATTCCAACTCCGCTTCTATTCAAGCCTTACGTCATGAATTCCGTCCACATCGATGGAGCGTCCAAGCTGGACGACATCGTTTTGGAGAGGGTTTCCGATTCGGATGCCCTGCCGGCCACGCCGGAGATTGAACGCCAGCTCAGCGGCGCGGAATTGCTGTGGAATATGCCGGGCACGGCGCAGGAGAAAGCGACTCTTCAGAAAAATTGTTCCGCATGCCATTCCTGGCAGCAAATTTTCCGCAACCGGTATGACGAACACAGCTGGGGATTGATCGTCGACCGGATGACGCAATATTCCGGCACTTCTCTCGTGATCCGCATCAAGGGAACCTCATCCACGGGCGGCGGAAACAATTCGGTCACGCGCCAAGACGGAACCTCGCCTGAAGAAGTGAAAACGCTGGTGAACTTTCTGACGCGAGTCCGGGGACCCAATGCGCAAGATGAACCGCTGCGCGTGTTCCCGCGCCCGCGAGGAGCCGACACGAAGGTCATCGTTACCGAATACGAGCTGCCGCAATCGCTGTTGGCCTTGCACGATGTCCAAGGCGACTCGAAAGGGATGATGTGGTTCAGCAGTCACAAGACCGATGTGGTCGGCAAACTCGATCCGAAAACGGGAATTGTGACGGAATACACCATTCCGCTCACGCCGAAAGCGATGCCCGGCACGCATGCCGTACGGATCGACAAGAACGATATCCCGTGGTTTTCAGAAAACTGGGGACATAACCTGGACCGTCTTGATCCACAAACCGGAAAAGTCACGCAGGTCAAGATTGAAGACGCCGTTCCTTTGAATGCGCCTGGGTTTGGCAATTTTTCCATGACGCCAGATGGTTACGTCTGGGACAGCCGCGATTTTAATGTGCGAAAAATCGATCCGGAAACGGGCAAAGTGGTGCAGCGCTATCCCCTGCAGGTAAGCTTCAGTTACGACAACCTGATTTCCGCGGACGGGAAATACTATGGTGGCGGCGGGCTGCCGGCCTGGGGCAACACCATCGAGCGGATGGACCTGAGCACGGGAGAGTGGATCAAGCAGAACTCGGGTGAGCACATGATGACCGGTAAGCGTGGTGGCTTCGATCCCTACGACAATCCCTGGTTTGGCGGGGGCGACGGCGCCTTGATCGAATTAAACGCTAAGACGGGCCTCATTGAAGAGCACGTCCCACCGCTGGTCCCGAGCCCGCTGACGGATTTCTACGAAGCCCAGCCAGACAAGAACGGCGAAGTCTGGGCCGGCGTGCTGCACGGGCGCCAGATGGTGCGATACAACCAGAAGACGGATGGCTGGACGGTGTATGAGATGCCCGAGCCGTTCACCTACGACCGCAGAACCTACATTGACAGTTCCACGCATCCAGTAACCGTATGGTATGTTGACTACAATGGCTACCTAGTCCGCGTCCAGCCCCGGGAGTAAGCGCAAGTATTTGTAGAACTGCTTCTCGCGATTGCATTTCGGGGCATTTGCCGGCGCGAGAAGCGGCCTCCATCCATTGAAATCTTTGAGGGTCTTACACCAGAACTTCAGGGACTTCCATTCTTTGTTTGCGGAAGGCGGACTCAAACGCTTTGACGACCGAGGGATCGAAGTCTTGGCCCATGGCTTTTAGGATAGCGTCGCGTGCCTCGATGGGCGACATCCCTTTTCGGTAAGGGCGATCGCTGATCATGGCATCGTAGGCATCGGCGACCGTGATGATGCGAGCCTCAATGGGAATATCTTCGCCCTTCGTGGGATGGTAGCCCGTGCCGTCAAACCGGTCGTGATGCGCGAGGATAATGGGCAAAATGCGGCGAAGCGAGCCGCCCACGGGCGTGAGGATCTTGATGCCTTTCTCCACGTGGGACTTCATCTCTTCCGTTTCGTCCTCGTCGAGCCGCGCGGCTTTGTAGAGGATTCCGCGGCTGATTTCGAGTTTTCCGATATCGTGCAAGAGGGCCGCGGCGCGCACATCCTCGATTTGCTGTTCCGGCAAGCGCATTTCAGCGGCAATGGTGGTCGCGTAGACGGACACCCGGTAGGAATGATTCTGCGTGAACTTGTCATTCCCGATGAACTGATTCAGGATTTGCAGCACGCCGTAATACGTCTCCCGCAGCTCGTTGAGCCTCCGCTCGCCAAGCTCGTAGAGACTCCCGGTGGCATAGGCTGAAATCAACAGGAACCCGCCCCATACGGCCAGGTCGGACCAGGCCAAAAGCCCTTGCGTCTTCCACGTAAACGCTCCGCCCAAGGCGGACGGGTTCATCAGGTTCATCCAGACGACAAAGAGGATGGAGGCCACGGCTGCCTCCACTGCGCGACGCCGGCCGAAATAATACGCAGCCATGAGCGTTGGGAGATTGTAAAAGGTAAGAACCAGGCGCTGCCCGGCTATGAAGAAATTGACGACTCCTGCGGCGGCAATGATCGATAGGATCAGGAGAAGCTCTTTGTTAATGTCGCCGAGGCGCGAAATCCAGTTGCGTTTCACTGTGAAACTCCTGCTACGGAAAAGTGAATCTTCACCTTGGGGGATACCCTCGACGATAGTGCCGAAAATGATGTTCCGGGGCAGTAGTACTGTAGTTTGTTGTGCTTGATAGGTTATTGCATTCCTGGCCTGCCCGAAATACGGCAGGAGACCGGGCTTTCCTTCCCAATTTGGGCGATTTTGCCTGCAAGTTCGTTGTGCCCAGGGCAGGGGGAGCGTAAAATGCGCGAACCGCAGAAGCAGCGGTTCTTAGGCGAAGGTGATCGAAGGTGGTCTTCAAACAATTCTATCTGCCGTGCCTGGCGCATGCTTCCTACGTGATCGGGGACGAGGCCACAGGCACGGCCGCCGTAGTCGATCCGCAACGCGACACGGACCAATACATCGCTTTTGCCACGGAGCACGCCCTCAAGATCAAGCACGTATTTTTGACGCATCTCCACGCCGATTTCGTCGCCGGCCATTTGGAGCTGCGCGACCGGGAGGGCGCTACGATCTATCTCGGCGCCGCGGCCAAAGCGGCGTACCCGTTTACCCCCATGCACGATGGCCACGTTCTCGAATTCGGTCGCGTGCGCGTGAAGGTGCTGGAAACGCCGGGCCATACTCCCGAGTCGATCTCCATCCTGGTTTACGACCTGGACGAAAACAAGACGCAGCCGCGCGCCGTGCTCACCGGAGACACATTGTTCATCGGCGACGTAGGGCGCCCCGATCTGCGCGCGGCGCTCGGTTGGTCGGCAGCCGAACTGGGCGGCATGCTCTTCGATTCGCTGCACACCAAGCTGCTGGCCCTGCCGGATCAAAGCCTGGTGTATCCGGCGCACGGCGCGGGCTCGCTGTGCGGCAAGGCGCTCAGCAAGGAAACTTTTTCCACTTTGGGCGAACAGCGCCGCACAAACTATGCACTGCAGCCCATGAGCAAGGAATCGTTCATTCAGGTGGTGACAGCCGACCAGCCGGAAGCTCCGGCTTACTTCACCTATGACGCCGTGCTGAACAGCGAAGAACGGCCCACGCTCGATCAAACGCTGGCGCGCGTGAATCCCATGTCGCTCGACGATTTGCTTGCCTTGCAGGAGGTGGGCGCGCAGATCCTCGATACGCGCGATCCCGGCGAATTCGCGGCGGCCCATCTGGCGGGAAGCATCAACATCGGCCTTGGCGGCCAGTACGCAACGTGGGCTGGAACGGTGCTGGACCGGGATCATCCGATCGTAATCATCGCCGACCCCGACCGGGAAAACGAAGCGGCAACCCGGCTCGGTCGCATCGGGTTCGATCACGTCGTCGGATATCTAAAAGACGGATTGCACAGTCTGAAATCGCGGCCGGAGCTTACGGTTGCGACGGAACGCGTCAGCGCGCCGTATGCAGCGGAGCTCTTGTCCTCTGGTGAGCCTCCGCTGGCCATTGATGTCCGCACGCCGCGGGAGCGCGAACAGAAGCACATTGCAGGCAGCTTTGGCGTCCCGCTCAATCATCTGGTGGAAAATCTGGGTAAAATTCCGAAGGACCGCTCTCTCCTCGTTTACTGCGCGGGCGGCTACCGGTCGTCCATTGCCGCCAGCCTGTTGCAGCGCGGCGGATTTGACCGTGTCAGCGAAATTGCCGGCGGCATCGTGGGATGGGAATCCGCAAACTTGCCCGTTCAATCTGGTCAGGCTTCGCAGTAAGTAGCACAGACACTCTTGGCTGTGTGGTTTTTCCGAGCAATTAGAAAAGGCACACAGCCAGGAGTGGCTGTGCTACTAGAAAGGGCAATCCTCGTAGAGCGTCCTACAAAATCTGTAGGTGGACCACTCGTTCGCCTTCCCGGACCGAATTCGTTCGAGGCTCCATTCCGTGCTCGACGCGACATTGAACGCCATCGCGTCCGATACTTCGGGATGATAAATCCTGGAAATTTGCCAGAGTCCCCGGCTCGCCTCTCCGTCACCCTTTGCGCGCGGATTGAACTCCGACTCGTGCTTGACGATCCAGAGGGCAAGTTTCGGATTCACGCCAAATTCCGTGGCCTCGGTCTGGACATAGGTCTTCACTTCCTGCGCCGTAGGTCTGCCAATTTGCACCCCTGGAGGGTTGGCCGGAACGCGGGACAGGCTCGCGAGTTGCACCCGATGGCTTTTAAAAATGGTCACCTTCAACGGCGGAGCAATCGCACGCTTGGTTTGGGGAGAAGCACCTCGATCGCTCGGCCCTGTACCATGCGCCGCAAACGCAATGAGAGGTAGGGAGTAAAAGGTGAGCCAGAGAAGCTTCTTGATCACGGTGGTTTGCATGGGAAGGAGATTATACACAAAGGCGAATCTAAAGCGAAACTAAATCTTGGCGGATGGCCCGGCAGGGGGCGCACACTTCGAGGCGGGTTTGAACTTTCGGGTGCCGCATCCTTCACGCTCTTTG
>CAWCZV010000002.1:0-35328 GCA_963800095.1 uncultured Acidobacteriota bacterium | reverse complement strand
CTCATCCCATCTGTGAAGGGGGCGACAGATTTGAGATTTGAGATTTGAGATTCTAAGTTTCAGGCGCTTTTCCCTGGTTCATCTTCCATAGCATCTGGCGCAGCATTCCGAGCCAAATCACGGCGTCACGTTCGGGCAGACGCAAGCGGCGCACGAGGCGGCGGATTCTTTCATCGGCGTCCGACACGCGGCGCCGGTCCAGGAATCCGCTGGTCTGAAGCGCATCCAGCAGGAGTGTGGTGATGCGCTCGAGTTCTTCGGCCGTGGCCAGTTTCAATTGGTTCGCGGCCCATTCGTGCCTGGAATCGCGAATGAGTTCGTACAGGCAAACGGCAACCGCCTGGCCGAGATTCATCGAAATATTTTCTTCGTGCGTCGGGATGCGGATGAGCCAGTGGCAATGGCTGAGGGCGTCGTTGGAAAGGCCGAATTTTTCCGAGCCGAAAAGCAGAGCTACGTTGCCCGCTCCCAGCCGCCGGCGGATCAGGCGAGCTCCGTATTCGGGACGCCTGACCGGGTGCTGCAGGTCGCGATTGCGGACCGCAGTGGTTCCAACCACGAGCGTGCAATCCTCCACGGCCTCGGCCAGGGACTTGTACCGCTCTGCATTCGCAAGAATCTCGGAGGCGCCGACGGCGGAGCGCGCTTCGCGAAAAGATGGCGCGTACGGATTCACAACGCGAAGCGTCTGAAATCCGAAATTGCTCATGGCCCGAGCGGCCGCTCCAATGTTAAGCGGATTGCGCGGAGCGACTAGGACGACGCGCAGGCGGCTGAGGTCAGCGGGAGGCGGCACGGGTTTCCTATTGTAAGACATGTGTGCGATTACGCCAGCCTGAGGGATGAAGCGAGCGACGGGCAAAGTATCGTCTCACTGGATGGCCTGGACCTGATTGCTACTATAGAACAGTTGAATTGGACAGAAAGGTCAAAGAGGATTAGGATGTTATCAAATCTAGTGAGTCGCGGGAAAGGACTCCTATGAACCATAGATACGACCTGTTCGAGAAGTTCCCGGATGGCTCTTCCCTTTGGCGGGCTTGCGTTATTGGACTCGAAGGCACGCGCCTCCACATGTTTGACCTGGCCCGGCGCTCCCCAAACCAGTTTTACGCCATGAATGTGGTGAACGGGAAAATCGTGGCCCTCGACCTTCAAAAAGGCGCTTTCCAATTGGCCCCCAAAATGGGGAGACGCGGCAGGGCTGCGTCCGCGGTAGCCTAGTGCCGGAATCGGAGGCTGGCTTGGCGTGGAAACCCCATGGATCCCTGCCTGTGTGTCATTTTTCGCTTTTTCTTCTGCGGCGTCTACCCTACAAAAAAGTGGAACGATTTCCTGCGCGGATGGCAATACAGGACACCGATGAGCCTTCCTCCGACAGGCTCATTCAGGAGGGGCGGCCGCACATGCGACGCCTCTCCTATTTTTTTCGATTTCGGGATTCCGCACCGCCGGCTAAAGTGGGCGGCTTCTTCGCCCAAAGTTACACTTCCCTCTCGTTTTGTACACGAAAGCAGGTATTGGCTCAGAAAGCACAGAATCGACATCCCTATGGACTCTCAGGGATGGTTCGCTTATTTTTGATTTGTGATTGGATTAGAGAATCCTTAGACTTCCCGACCGGTCTAAAGGATCAGGAGTGATCGCAATGCTAACCGCAGTCAAGGAATGTCGCTTAACCCCTCGAGAGACATTGTCTGAACCCGTGCTCGTTCGCCCCTGCGATACGGTGTATCCCGAGGAAATTTGCACGACCGCGAACGTGTCGCGCAGCGGACTGTATTTCGTAACGTCCGCCAAACACTACGTAGTCGGGATGAACGTCCTCGTGACGCTGAACTTTGGCCCGGACGACCCGAAACATCGCGAGCAAATTGGAGACGTGGTGCGCGTCGAAGAGCTGGACGAGGACAAGCGGGGCGTCGCCATCAGGATTTTGATGCACAACAATCCGGGAATTTACTCCGGCACATAGCCTCCCACCAGCTAAGCCCTGCCCCGCAAGACTAGAGATCCTTTTGTATTCAAAAGGAAAGGTCGAAATCATGCAGCCGCGAGTGTGCCGCTGCGATGTTCCGCGGCCGCCACTCGGAGCGCGGTCTTGATCGCCGTATCGGGATTCAGCGAGATCGAGTCAATTCCCTGGGTCACGAGCCACTCGGCAAATTCGGGAAAATCCGACGGCGCCTGCCCGCAGATTCCGATAGGCTTTTTTGCTTCCCGCGCTGAACGGATCGCACTGGCGATCATCCGGCGCACCGCCGCGTTGTTTTCGTCAAACAGGTGAGCCACCGTGCCGGAATCGCGGTCCAGGCCCAGCGTGAGCTGGGTCAGATCGTTCGAGCCGATGGAGTACCCGTCAAAGATTTTCAAGAATTCATCGGCCAAGATGACGTTGGCCGGGATTTCGCACATGGCGTACACTTCCAGCCCGTTGTCGCCCTGACGCAGCCCGTTCAGGGCCATTTGCGCAAGCACCTTTCTCCCCTCATCCACTGTGCGGCAGAAGGGGATCATCACTTTCAGATTCGTGAGACCCATCTTGTTCCGCACGCGGGCCAGCGCCGCGCATTCCAGCGCGAATCCCGGCGAATAACGAGGATCGTAATAGCGGGATGCACCGCGAAAGCCGATCATGGGATTTTCTTCCTTAGGTTCAAATTCTTCGCCGCCGAGCAAACGCGCGTATTCGTTGGTCTTGAAGTCGCTAGTCCGGACGATCACCGGCTTGGGATAGAAGGCCGCGGCGATTTTCGCCACGCCCTCGCTCAGACGGCGGATGAAAAATTCGTGCGGATCTTCTTCTGCAATCCGCGTCCGGATCTCGTTCACCGCTTTCACGTCTTTCAAGTTCGGAAATTGCGCGAGCGCCATGGGGTGAATGCCGATGTGATTGGTAACGATAAACTCGATGCGTGCCAGCCCCACGCCCGCGTTGGGGATCGCGGCCAAATGAAAGGCCTGGCCGGGATCGCCTAAGATCAGCATCACTTTGGTGTGGGTGTCCGGGATCTTGCTGGCCTCGACCTGCTCAACTTCAAACGGAACGCGTCCATCATAGACGTGGCCTTCGCTACCTTCCGAGCAGCAGACTGTCACTTCCCTCCCAGTGGCCAGAACACGCGTCGCGTTGCCCGTCCCCACGATGCAGGGAATCCCGAACTCACGCGATACGATGGCGGCATGCGCTGTCCTTCCTCCCTGATCCGTGACGATAGCCGCTACACGGCGCATCACGGGCTCCCAGTCCGGGTCCGTGTTTTGCGCAATGAGCACTTCTCCCGGCTGAACCTCCTGCAATTTGCTCACATCTGTCACGACGCGAGCGCTCCCCGTTCCGATCTTTTCTCCCACTGCCTGTCCGACCACGAGTGGCGTTCCGGGCTTTGCCTTCAGGTGATAAACCTGTGCAGTGGCCAGAAGCTTTTTCGCTGAGTGCACGGTTTCCGGGCGAGCCTGCACGATGAACAGTTCACCTGTTGCGCCGTCCTTGGCCCATTCGATATCCATGGGCTGAGCGTGCCTGGCAATCTCGGAGTAGTGCTCTTCGATGAGGCAAGCCCAGCGCGAAAGTTGTAGAACCTCGGAATCAGTCAAGCAGTAACGCGCCCGGTCCTGCGCGGCAGTCGCCTCGCTGCGAGTGGAACGCGTGCCTGCGGCGTAAACGAGCCGGACTTCCTTGGAACCCAATTGCCGGCTAACAATGGAATCGAATCCTTTCCGCAATGTGGGCTTAAATACGATCCATTCGTCGGGCGTGACGACACCCTGGACGATCAGTTCTCCCAAGCCGTAGGAGCCGGTTATCGTGACGACGTCGCGGAAGCCGGACTCCGTATCCAGTGTGAAAATCACGCCGGAAGAAGCCAAATCCGATCTCACCATTGGCATGACGCCCACCGAGAGGGCAACTTTGAGCTGAGGAAGGCCCTGGCGCGCCCGGTAGCTGATGGCCCGGTCCGTGAAGAGCGAAGCGAAGCACTGGTGCACGGCGCGAAGGAGAGCGTCCTCTCCACGCACGTTCAGAAAGGTCTCGGCGGCGCCGGCGAACGACGCTTCGGGCAGGTCCTCGGCGCTGGCTGAGGATCTTACCGCCGTCTCCGCCTCGCGCCCAATTCGCTTGAGGAGCGCCCCGTAGGATTCGCGGATCGCGGACCGGAGCACCTCGGGCAGAGAGGTTTGCAGAATTTGAGTGCGGGCTTCGTGGCCTTTTGCCGCAAGTTGTTCGAGATTCTCAGGGTCGAGGTCCGAGAAGATTTTCTCGAGTTTTGCGCGCAGCCCTTGTTCTTCGAGCAGCCGCCAGTACGCGTCCGTCGTGAGAGCAAAACCGTCCAGGACGCCGACGCCCTTCGGCTTCAGCGCGCTGAACAGCTCGCCGAGGGATGCGTTCTTGCCGCCTACCAGCGCTACGTCTCCATTACGAATCTCGGAAAACTCCAAAGTATATTTTGATTCCATGACGTCACCTTGCCGATTGGCTTGATTTCTGAAGATCTCTGGTGCTGCTGTCGCGTCTCACATTCACAGCCACGGACCATAAATCGTGCCAAAATCATTTTGCTTTCAACACAACCCAAGAGTATGTGCACTATGTCGCTCCTGACTGTGACACAAGTCACATACCCTTTCCTCAGCATGGGTTGAGAATGAAGTTACGCGGGGTACATCGCATCATTTTCACAGGGCGGCGGTTGACGCCAGGGTGCTCCCGGGGTTTTGATTGTGACGCGCGCGATTTCTTTCCACTGGAGTTGAAGATCGGGCAAAACCAACAGGGAGCGATGACAGACAAATGAAAATTCTACTTGCAATCGATGGGTCCGATTTCTCTCAAGCAGCTTTGAAGAGCGTACTGGCGAGGCCATGGCCTACGAATTTGGAAGTGAAGGTGCTGCACGTTGTCGAGCCGCCTTCCCTTTTAATGGGGCGTGAAATGGGCGGGTACGATCCGGAGTTCGAGATGGTTTGGAAGGCTCTCCGGGAGCAGGCCAAGGATTTGGTTGAGAAGGCCGCGGAAAAACTGCGCGCAGCAAAGTTTAATGTTTCGACGGAATTAGTGGAAGGCGATCCAAAGTCGCAAATCATCGACATTGCCAAGGAATGGCATGCGGACATGATTGTCCTTGGATCACACGGACGAACGGGCCTCAACCGTTTCTTGATGGGCAGCGTTTCGCAGGCCGTGGTTCGCCACGCTCACTGTTCCGTGGAGATCGTTCGGACTCCGTCTTAACCGGAAGCCGAAGGGGAGGTTGAAATGTTGTCGAAAGAAATCTGCAATCGTGCCGATCATTCAGAGCCTCGAAATCTTGATGGATTCTCTCCGGAAGGACCGCGTGCAAAAGCATCGACGGCGGGACGGATCTTTCCCGGCAAAGCCGTGGAAGCAGCAGCGGGCATTGGTGTCTTAGCTCTTTGTGCCTCGGTTTTCTACCGAGTTCGTGAGCTTCTGGCGGCATTGATCCTGTTCAGTGCGGTGTTCGGGGTCGTGCTTATTGCCGTTTTGATTTTGTGGTTGGTTGAGCAGACAGCTCATGAGGGAGCTGTCCGTCTCGGAACACATATGGCTCACTTTCAAGGACGGCACTTATTCGCTCCGGCGCGGGCGCGCGCCGACCACATCCATAGGAATCCGCCATGGAATTGATGGATGTCATCCGCAACAGGCGCGCGGTGCGCGATTTTACGAATGCTCCGATTGACCGAGCCACGATCGAACGCCTTATTGAAGCGGCCGTCCTGGCCCCGAGCGCAATGAACCTGCAACCCTGGGCATTCGCCGTTCTCCTGGGCCGCGAGCGGATTGAGGGCCACGCCAAGCGGGCGAAGGATTGGGTCCTGGCGAGTCTCGCGCAAACTTCCTATGACCCCTCGATCCGCCACATGCTTGAAGATCCTCAGTATGTCTTGTTCTACCACGCTCCTGCGTTGGTGATCATTCTGGCCAAGTCTTCAGGCACTCAGTCAGCCGAAGATTGCTGTCTCGCGGGCGAAAACATGATGCTGGCTGCTCGTAATGAGGGCTTGGGAAGCTGCTGGATTGGTTTCGCGCGTCCCTGGCTTGACCTGCCCGGAACGAAAGCGGAACTCAAAGTGCCGGATCATTATCACGTCGTCGCGCCCATCGTGTTGGGGCATCCGAAAGCCTGGCCGGAGTCACACGGGCGGAAGCCCGCGGAGATCTATTGGCTGTGATAGCGCAATGGAATGGCAAGCACTTTTTTGAGCAAGCTGGAAGAGCATCCAACAAGTGCGTTGCAAAACGAAACCGAAAGCAATGCCCTCAGTGAGGAACATCATGTTCTCGAGTAAACAGCCGCGTTCAACCGCAATCTTGAGGGGCGCATATATAGCTTCGATTCTCTTCGCGGGCCTGTTTTCTTGTCTCTTTGGAATCACTTATGGGCGACTGGCGATTGCCAGGCCATTAAAGGAACAGGCAGGCGAGCGGGTGAAGATTGCTGAAGGCGAATATGCAATCTACGAGCGCGACATTAGCGGCGCCTTGGGTCCCCTTGCGGAAGAAGTTTACAACTTCCATGAATCCTGGACTCTCTGGCGCGTCGAGAAAGGCCAATATCAGGTTGAAGGGGTTCGGAATTTCGAATCTCCAAAGGACGAACCTCATTCCAATCGCTTCGTCGCCGAACTTACTCGCGACTTGACGATAATCCGCGTGAAGGAGTTCGCCAGACTGAGGTGGGTGGCGGATTCGGGCCCCTTGTCATGCGAGTTCTTGCCCAAGCAGCTTGACTGTTCCTCGGGTGGCTCGGACCCGAAGCGGGAGATAAAGTTGCGGACTCCTCTGGAAAAGCCGTACGGACTTCTGTGGCCGATCTCGCCCTTTTCGTTTGGCGGCATCACGCGAGAGGTCGAACGGGATCTATCGCAAGCAACCCAGGTTGACTTCATAAGGATCGAACAACCGGGTATGGCAAATCCCGTTCAAGCGACGATTCTGGAAGGGCCGCTCCAATACCTGGGTGAGGAAAATATCGAAGCGGCCGGGCGGAAGTGGAAGGCCCATGAATTTTCTCTCAAGGTTCCGCTCCAACCTCAATACCTGATCTGGACTTCGCGGAAGGGACTCCTGCTGGCCCTGGCCATTGAACATGCGCATAAGAATTGGCCGGAAGAAGGGTTGAGACTAGCGCGTTTTGAAAGCTCGACGGAATTCTAGGTTGCCAAAGGAGGTTGCGGAACAAGCAAGTGCTCCATCGCTCTGAAGGGCGCAGAAAAGAATCGAGTGTGGGTTATCGCGAGATCGATGAGCAATCGAAAGAGGGGTCATGGACATGGTGAGACGATCGTTTTTCATGCTTACATTGGGATTTGTTCTTGCAATGATGGGAACTACGCCCACGCGGGCTCAGAATCCCCATGCAGCGCGCCCAGGAAGCATCAATTACGTCGAAGGCAAGGCCTCCATTGGCACGCAGGCGCTAGGGGCAAACTCACCGGGCTCGGTCGAACTGGAAAGGAACCAGACACTCGCGACCGAAGACGGCAAGGTGGAGATTCTGTTGACACCAGGGGTTTTTCTGAGAGTCGCGGAGAACAGCTCCGTGAAGATGGTCTCACCCGACTTGGCCAACACGGAAGTTGAGATCGTGGGAGGCCGGGCGATCGTAGAGGTTCTCGACATTCACAAGGAAAACAACATCCGAATCGATCTAAATGATACGAACACAAAACTGCTGAATAAGGGGTTGTACGGATTTGATGCCGGCCAAAACCAGGTTCGCGTATTCAAGGGCAAAGCTGAAGTGACGGCGGGAGACCAAAAGATCGCGCTCTCAGGTGAACATGAGCTCACCCTAAACACTGGCGGCAAGCTAAAAGCTCAGGGCTTCGATACAAGAAAGTACGAAGACGATTTCTTTCGCTGGTGTGGTTTGCGCTCCGGCTACTTATCGGAAGCAAGCGTGGATGGAGCGCGAGCGTATCTCGGCCCTGGTCCCGGTTGGTACGGGCCTTCTTGGGTCGGCCCGGGGTGGTACTGGGTCCCGAATTTCTTTGTCTATACTTTTGTTCCCTCTGACGGGATCTATTACAGTCCGTTCGGGTGGGGGTTTTATTCACCGATCATTGTTTATCGCTCGCCTTTCTTCTTTTACGGTTATTACGGCCACGGTCCACACCATTTCGAAGATTTCCATTATCCGTTCGGGCATGGCTTCGAGCCCCGCGGTGGATTTCATGGAGGCGGATTTCACGGGCTGGTGGCACCGGGAAGAGGCCCTCGCTAAAACAATAACGGCTGGGAACCGTCGTAATCGACCGCAAAGGGATGCTTGCGCGAGGCAAGAACCCTTTCCTTCCCCCGCTGCTTGGATCGCTGCACTTCGGAGTTAGGCTGCGGCGTTCGCAGCAGCTTTGTTTTTCGAGCAGGCTTTGGGCAAATCAATCTCGATCGTTCGGCCTCTGAATCCCGCGGTCACAGCCGAGGGTTCAATCTCGAGAGGAAGTTCAAGAGCGCGAATAACCAGTTGATCAGCGGACTTGGAGGCGATTTCCGGCGTGTTGATGCGGTCCTTTCCGCAAATCATAAGATGTTGCGGCTCGACGCAAATCTGGATTTCTCCCTCGCCAAAACTTGCCGCATCCGTGTTGACCTCGACTCTGTTGTCCAAAACCAGGAACCCACAATTGAGTGGATGCAATATTTCCGATTCCGCCTCCCGCCAATCTTTTAACTCATGACCTGGTTCAAAGCCCAGGCTTTTGACGTTCTGCGAAACTTTTTTTGCGATCGCATCTTGAACGATTCCAGCTCGTTCCTCTGGCGTTACCCGCCTGATTGTCAGATGTCTTCCGTTCCAATATTTCGCGGCAAACCGGGGCAGACTCATTGGCCACCTCCAACTTCATCTACAAATTCCAATTTAGCGATCCGATCCATTGGCCGATATGACTGACATCACACCGTTTCGTGACACAGAGCACAGATGCCAACGACGTAATAGCAATAGTGTCCTAGGTCATGAGACAGAGATAGGGTTCAGCCATAGATACTTTCTGAGAAGAAACAAGGAGAAATCTTGATGTCACACAATGTCGGAGGGGTTGAGCGTGGTATTCGGATCGCTATCGGTCTGGTGCTGCTTGGCGTCGCATTGTCTCACGTGCTCACTGGAACGGTGGCTATTGTCGCCTACGTCGTGGGCGGCGTGGCATTGCTCACGGGGCTGGTTGGGTATTGTCCCGCATGGACGGTCTTTGGGATCAATACCTGTGGAATGAAAGAAGCAAAGGCAGGCGCCAGGCGTTGAAAAAAGAGCGGCCCAGCAATCGACGTGGTTGCCGAAACAATTGTTGATACCAAGTTGGATCTGGGAAATCTGAAATCCAATCACACTCTGAATGATTGCGCCGCGGTGCTTGTTCCGCCCAAGGCTGGAGTTGGTGTATTCTTGCCCCATCGAATTGTGCGCATCGAACCGTAAGCGGCGAATCCAGAATCCTGCGGCAAATAGGGAGGAAACACATGGCAGCAAAGCGACTTCGCTTCGCAGCGGCATTTGCTCTTGTCTTTGCGTTCTATGCACCCGCGCATTCGCAGGGCAAACAGCTTGGCGTCATCACCTTTCCAACCTCCGGCTCTGCAGCCGCTCAACCGAGTTTCATTGAGGGCGTAAAGGAGCTCCACAGTTTTCAGTTTGACGAGGCTGCCCTCGCCTTTCAAAAGGCCGAACAGCTCGACCCCAATTTCGCGATGGCGTATTGGGGCGAAGCCATGAGCCACAACCATCCACTCTGGGCGGAGGTGGACGTGGACAAGGCCAAGGGAGCGCTCGTGAAGCTGGCGCCCACGCTGGACGCCCGGCTGGCAAAAGCGCGTACGCCCAAGGAAAAGAGTTACCTCCAGGCTGTCGATCAGCTCTTCTACTCGCCCGGTGACAAGCTGGCCAGGGACATCGCGTACTCCAAGGCAATGTCCAAGATGTACGCAGAATGGCCCGATGACCAGGAAGTCGACGTTTTTTATGCGCTCTCCATCCTCGGCACCATCCGGCCCGGAGACACAGGGTTTCGCCGACAGGCGCTCGCTGCTTCCATCGCTCTAAAAGTTTTCGCGGAAAATCCGCAGCATCCCGGCGCGCCTCACTTCATCATCCATGCATTCGATGACCCGGATCACGCCATCCTGGCCCTGCCGGCGGCTCGCGCCTACGCGGATATTGCGCCCGCGGCTGCCCATGCCCTGCACATGCCATCGCACATTTTCGTCAGGCTGGGGATGTGGCCTGAACTGGAACGATCCAATGTCGCCGCCTACAAAGCCGCCGAAGACGTGATCGCCAGGCTGCACACTCCGGAAGGCCGTGAAGATTTCCATACACTTTCGTGGCTGGAATACGCCCACCTCATGCTCGGCAAGTTTGATGATGCGAAAAAAGATGTCGAGCTGGCGAAGCAGGCAGTGGATCGCAACCCCGGCAACGGAGGCATCGAGCAAAGTTACCTCGGGATGCGCGCTCGCTACATCCTCGAGACGCGGCAGTGGGAGAAGATTCCTCTCGCTCCCGCAGCTCCCGCGGGAATGCAATCGGGCGCCGGCGCACAACCAGCTATGCCGGGCATGCCTGGAATGTCTGCCGGCACTGACAATGCCTCGCGGTACAGCTCGAATGGCGCCTGGATATTTATCGCAGGATTCAGCGCCGCAAAGATGGGCGACCCCGCAACGGCCGATCAGGCTGCGACGCAGCTCCATGCCATGGCGGAGCGAACCGCATCGAGCACTAATGCCTACGCGGCAAAACCATTCACGATCATGGAAAAGGAAGTCCAAGCCGCCGCCCAGCTCGCCCGGGGGCAAAAAGACGTCGCCGTCCGCCTGGCAAAGGAAGCGGCTGACGTCGAGGAGACGATGGCTGCTCCCTCAGGCCCGCCGGATCCGATCAAACCTGCCATGGAGTTGTACGGTGAAATGCTTCTGGAAGCGGGCCAGCCAGCCCAGGCAGCAGCCGCATTTGAGAAATCGCTGGAGCGAACGCCGAATCGCACTCCCCTGGTGAAGGACATGGCGCAGGCAGGAGGGAGCGCCAGGAACTGACCGGAAGAATGCTATTCAAGTTGGAATGGTTTCTGACCGTTTCTCAATCTCCCGAGAATCGCCATTGGGCGTTCGCGCCATACGCCGCCCTCCTGGAACTTCAACGTGTAAATAAGCAGCAGACGCCAGCCTGATCCGAGCAGCCGGTTCACTTCGTCCCGGCCCCGGGCTTCCAGGTTGTGCCCGGTCACTTCGGCGATATCCAGTTGCCATAGAGGGATCGTTTCCACCAGAGCTGCCGGAACTTTTTCCACCGGCATTTCTGCATTCGTGTTCTGCTTGACCATGGCTTCCTCTTATCCAACAGAGCTATTCCAAACAAAAATACTCTCAATCTAATTTCAGGTGAAACTTTTTCTCGTGAGAGTCTGTGACCATGGTCACAAACCATGAAAATAATCCACGACAAATGCGTTGCAATCCATGAGAAAATAAACATTGCCGTGATTTCTTGCGCTTGTCGAGAAACCGAGGAAGGCTGAACTTGAGCTGGCGAAAATTTGCTCCACACGCATTTGGCTTGTTGATTTTGCTCTTCGGAATCAGTGCGTCGTCTCTCGCTTCGGAAGATCCTGCGCAGCCCGAACCGATCTACCGGTTACGGCTTTACCACACCCACACCAACGAACGGATCGATGTGGTTTATCGGATAGGCGACGTTTACATACCCTCAGCCATCGACCGCCTGGACCGGTTCCTGCGCGATCATCGCACCGGCGATGTGATCCAGCTGGACCGGCGCGTCTTTGACCTGCTGCACGATTTGACGGCCGCCGTCGGGCGGCCCGAATCCGAGATCGACATTATTTGCGGTTACCGCACGCCTTGGAGCAACGAGTTTCTCCGCCGCACCACGCAGGGTGTCGCTTCTCATAGTTTGCATATGCAGGGAGAGGCTATCGATATCCGCATGCAGGGTGTCTCGACTTCACATTTGCGGGACGTTGCTCTCACCCTTCACCGTGGAGGAGTCGGCTACTACCCGGAGTCGCGGTTCGTTCACGTGGATGTGGGCCGGGTTCGTCGCTGGTAAATTCTTATTGCTGCTTCGGAAGCTCTGCGCCCGTGGCGTAGGGAACGCCTTGCGCTAAGGCTCGTTCCAGGACTGCATCCAGGCCGTAGATGTCGTCAAAGAAGTGAACCTCCCCGCCTTCCAATACCACCGCAGTGCTATATAGAATCAGCACAGGAATAGGTTCCTTTAGCTTGACTTCCATTGTCTTTTCGCCGTTCATAGCAGATCGGATGCTGTCTTCAGTCCACTCTGGCATGCCTTGAAGCACCCACTTTGCCAGAACCACCGGGTCTTCGACGCGAATACAGCCGTGGCTAAAATCGCGTCGAGTCCTGGAGAATAATTGCTTGGCGGGTGTGCCGTGCATATAGACGTCATACTCGTTGGGGAATTCGAATTTTATCAAGCCGAGCGCATTTTGGAGACCGGGCGTTTGACGGACTCTCAACTTTCCCGCGCGGAGCTGCGCTTCGACCTCCTCGTTCAGTGTTCCTTCGCTAACGACTCTCTCGTTTTTGTCCACGATTTCATAAGAATTCTCGGAAAAGTAGGAAGAGTTCTTCTCGAGATGAGGTATTAGCTCAGCTTCCAGGATACTTTGAGGAACATTCCAATAGGGGCGGAAGATCACGGACTTGATTTCACTCGCGAAAACGGGCGTCTGATGGCCATAGGCTTTCCCTACGACCACCTTCATGGTGAAGACGGTGCGGTATTCCTCATTGACGGCGTAGAGCCGGAATTCGGGAATATTCACCACAATGGGCGGCCGCTCAAACTGGTGCGGCAACCAACGCATGCGCTCCATCGCGAGTTGAAGCTGCGTAACGCGGCGGCTCAGCGGGGTATTCAGTTTTTTTAGCGTTGGCGCGCTGATGATGCCGTCCGGTTCGAGCCCGTGGCGCAGTTGAAAATGCTTCACCGCTTCGACGAGAGCGCCTTGGTAGTTCCCTTCCGTGCGGGTCTCTCCGTGTTTCTCGGGAAAATCTCCCAGTAGCGCCAGCAACCTTGCGAGCCGAGGCGCACCGGCGTAAGGATCACCTGGTCTAATCGCGCGCGGGGAAACGGGAAGAAGCTCGCCATCATCGAGGCGGGCGAACTCCATGTATTTTTTCAATGCATCCTGTGTCCGACGGTAAATGGGAAACGGCGGTTCAACGGTTTGGAGAACAGCATCAATATCCACCGCACCGACGAGTTTCTGCCTGAGAAATTCGGATAGATCGATCTGATGATGATCGATGTCGAGCCCGAAGTGAAACAAACGAGGATTGACTCGTCCGATGTGCAGGTCGGAGACATACCTCATGGTGGAAACCGTGAGCGCGAGATCGAAACTCACAAGGTCTGATTCCGACACGGCCGTCGATCGCTCAAATCTAGCGAGACGTTCGTCCCATTGCGGTCCGTCATAATCCTCCGGCCTGAGCCCTTTGTCTGCAGCATTCTTCAATGACTGGATGATGGCGCGCGCTTGGGCCGTAGGCTTGCCCTGATCTATCCAGGGAAGGGTCCCGTTAAAATCGTCATAAAACTTTGTCACCTCTTTCTGGTAGTTCGTAAAATTTGGCCAATGGAGATCGGGCATCTCCGCCGCATTAAGGAAATTGCGAATGGATGCCTCGCCGTCAGCGGAAATCCCCTGATGCCCCGAAATCGATCCGGTAGGAGTGGATTTACTTTTCGCATAGGCTCGAATTACAGAGTCTGTTCGGCTGCATGGTGGCAAGAGCAGTAATAGTCCGAAGCCAGCCAATACTTGAAGGTGACGGAGGGTCATTAGCGATCCCTTGAAGGTGGGCCACCTCCAGCATAGTGCAAAAAATCGTTCAAAAGTGAACTATACGGGAATCGAAGCAAGGTGCTGTTTCAAAGAGCACAGAATTCATCATACGTGAGGCCAAATTCAAATTGGCTTGGGCTGAATCATGCCTGCCTTTTCCGCTTAGTGACCTTCTGGCGGCGCCGGAAGCTTTCGCTGCCGCCAAGACTCCTATTTCCCTTGAAGTGAAGCATGGCGTAGCGCAGAAGCCCATTGGCTTTGGTCTGATAACCGCGGCCATACTTTTTGAGCCATTTGATGACGTTGGAATCCAGACGCATGGTGACCGGTTCCTTCTTTGGCCTGTGGAACTTGCCGATCTCGGCTCCGCTCCAGTCAAGAACCACAGGAGCATCCGAAAAATCAATGTCTTCGTCTTTTTTTGAGGCGATTGATCGGATGTCTCTCTTTTGCTCCTTGGTGAGCTTCTTCATAGGCTTTCCTTTCGTGGAACTCGGCGGCGCGAGCCGAAATAATTCGGATGACTTCTTCGTTTTGTTTCTCGTCAAACGTATGAACAACGAATAGGATTGAACCGGGCCCTATGGCTCCAACCGTTATCCATCTTTCCTCGTCATCGAAGGCTTGGTCACGTCGCGTGATTGCGTAGGGATCGTCGAATACGAGTACGGCAGTTTCAAAACGAATATCATGCTTGCGAAGATTCCGCCGATTCTTATCCTCGTCCCATTCAAATCGCATAGCAAGTCGTGCGTGAATAGGATATCTACCGCAACCAAATATGTCAATACATATGTACGTATATCATCGTTTTCCTTGTCTCTATTTTCGGTTTTCTGGCTTCAGACGGTAAGCGGGTTGCCTCCCTTACAGGAGCCAAGAAAACGTCGCAGATACAAAAGGTCGCCTTTGTCACGCAAATCTCGCGTGGACTTGGCAAAGCCATTGCGGAGGTGTTTCTCTCTGGAGGAGATGTTGTCGTCGGCACAACTCGCAGCGGAAAAGCCGATCTGAAACAGGCCTCCAGGAAACTGCATGTCCTCCCGCTGGGTGTGACTAACAGGAAGCATATCTTCCGCTCGGCATCCACGTGACTTTCATGGAAGCGGGCGGCTTTCGTACGGACTTCCGCTCCGGGAGTTCCATTCGCCATGCGGAGGCGAAGATCGAAGCTTACTCCGGAGGGCGCGAGCAAAGATCGAGCAAATGATCCATTAAATCAACGAGTTGGAGAGCCTCACTCTCGGAACGGATTTTGCAGCGGCGGCTAAGCACTAGATTCTTCTTGTGAAGATCAAAAAGCTCCGTATTCTGCTGGTCCATCGCAAACCCTGGCGAGAAAATGCCCGGAATCCCCTGCTGCATTCCTGGATCACCTGTACTCATTCTGGACTAATGGGTAGGTAACCAAACACCGTGTTCTAGTCCACTATTGTCCCCATTCGGGAAGAAGAGCCGTCAACCTGGGGGATTCGTCCTTATACTGATCCTGTGCGGCCGCGCAATCGCTTTAAGACTTAAATCATGGCTATAACCGCAGAACTCGAAAAGGCAGCGGCTTCCAAGATCGGGAGCGGGGACAGACTCACCCGCAAAGACTTGCAGGAAGCTGTCGAGAATCACGGCGTCTGGCTCGATTCCTTTGGCGAGGCAGGCATTCGAGCGGATTTTTCAGGAAAAAATCTGGAATACGCCGATCTGGTCGATACCCGCCTCCCGGACGCTTTCCTCCACAAGACGAATTTGAAGGGAGCCGATCTGACTCTTACGGATTTGGGCGGAGCGACTCTGGTCCAGGCAAATCTGGCGGAAGCAACCCTGCTTGGGACGCAGCTTCAGCAATCCAATCTTCAGGCCGCCGACATGCACGGCGCGACGGGACTTCTCAGCGCGCAACTTGCCGGAACAAACCTTTTCGGCGCGATCCTCCCTGAAACCCTTTCCCCTTTCGAGGGATTGAAGCTCGTCCGCGAGGTGGCCAAGAGAGCCGGATGGCTGATGTGCCTGACGTTGCTGCTGAACGCACTGGTGTGGTTGAGAATATTCACGACGCCGGATTCTCAGCTGGTGAAGAATTCGTCGGCCCTGCCGCTTTCCGGTCTGCAAACCACTTTGCCGTTCATTCCCTTTTATCTCTTCGGCCCGGTGGTGATTCTCAGTCTGTATCTATGCATTCAACTCTACATGCAGCGCCTTTGGGACGGAATCGCGCAATTGCCCGCAATTTTTCCGGACGGGAGAAAACTCGACGCGAGCCTCCCCTGGTATGCCCGGTGGTCGGCGCGCATGCACTTCAATTGGCTTAGAAAATCTCAATCCCCGCTGGCGTTCCTGGAAGCGGCAATCGCGATCTTGGTGCTCTATTGGGTTCCGCCCGTCACAGTACTTTTGTTTTGGGGCCGATATTTGACGCTTGAGGATTTGCGTGGCACGACGCTGCACATCCTGCTTGTCGCGGGCGCCATCACTGCCGCCATGAACTTTCCAAGAATGGCAGGGCGAGCTTTTGGGCATGAGACGCCCCGGGTTAGTCCCAAACAACATGCTTCCAGGAGAAAAATAGTAATTGTTTTTAGATCTGCGCCGCCGGCGATTGGATTCGTCCTTTTCCTCCTCTCGATCGGCACGTTTCTGGGAGTCCCACACGGCTATCGCGCGACTGCACAGTCGCCCGCTGCCGGAATTAGGTCGTGGGCGCCCGATGTCCTCTGGACTTTTGGCTATAATCCCTTTGCTCAGCTGACGGAAGCTGACGTTTCCACGAAACCTCCCGGCTGGACGGGACGAGAAGATGAAATCGCCGATGTCAAAGGGGCCAACCTCAATGGGCTCAAGCTGCGCTACATCCAGGCGTATGGCGCATTTCTTGTGAAGGCCCACCTCTGGCGAACCGATCTGCGAAATGCCTATCTCTCGGAAGCGGACCTGCGGGAGGCGAACCTTCGCCAGGTGGATCTGCGGTTTGCCGTTCTTGACCGCGCCAAGCTGGCGCGCGCGGCGCTCCCGGAGGCGGACCTGGGAAATGCCAACCTGGACCGCTCCGATCTGCGTGATGCAAATTTGTCTTTCGCGGTGCTTTCCGAGTCGACACTTCTCGATGCCACGCTCGACGGCGCCAATCTCTACAAATCGGATTTGCAATCCGCCTCCATGCAGAGAGCGAGCCTGAAGAAAGCAGATCTGCGAGAGGCCAATCTGGAAAACTCCAATCTCACGATGGCAAATCTTTCGGAGACCTACCTGGTCTCCACGAACTTGAGTAACGCCCGCTTGAAAAATGCGGATCTCTCAAAATCCATCCTCACGGATGCCAGCCTGCGGAATTCGGACTTGAGCGGCGCTCTTCTCGATGGCGCGGTCCTTCGCGGCACCGACCTCGGCGGAGCAAACCTGCAGGGGGCCGATCTCCGCGGCGCGGAGGGGCTGACGGCCGCGCAGATGTGTTCCTCAGCCAATCTGCGGGGAGCACAGATGGACGAAAACCTGCAAACAGATGTCGCGACTCTTTGCGGAAACAGGCGCTGAGCAATCGCCTCGCCGGGTCCCTGAGCTTGAATGATCCCACTCAGGAACCACTCGAGGCACTCATCGATTGACTCGACATCTGCTCCTTCATCTTTTTTTGCATTTCCCGAGGCGTGGGTGCGGCCACGTGTGTGGCGACCATCCAAACGTAACCATCCGGATCGACAACGGTTCCGCAGCGGTCGCCCCAAAACATATCCATCACAGGTCCTTTTGACGCGGCCCCGAGCTTCAAGGCCTTGGCAACCACCTTGTCTACGTTCTCTGTCAGCAGATACAAACTCGTCGGCGATGCGCCGACTGATTTCGCGCTGCGGGAACCCATCTGCGGCATTTCCGGGCCCAGCATTAAGGTCGTGCCCCGAAGCGTCAGTTCCGCATGGATTGCCTTGCCGTCCGGGCCATTCATGATTCCCCGCTTGGCAAAACCAAAGGCCTTTTGATAAAAGTCCGCCGCCGCCTTCACATCGGTCACCGTGAGCATTGCCGTAATTGCTCCATAGAGCTTCTTATTGAGCGAATCGATTTTCTTGGGCATGACACTCCTTTGATGACGCTAGTATTCGAGCTGAATTTCAATGGATTTCGTTAATGGTGCCCGGCTCCAAGAAACCCCCGAACCGGAGTTGAAAGATACTTCAATGGGAAACCCCTGGTCAACGCCACGTGGCAAGAAAATTTTGGCGGAGAGGGTGGGATTCGAACCCACGGTCGAGTTTCCCCGACACACGCTTTCCAAGCGTGCTCCTTAAACCGCTCGGACACCTCTCCACTGGAGAAAGCCGAATCAGATTAGCACAGTCTTCCGGGTAGACGTAAATGGGGGGTATTCCGAGTATCTAGAAATGAATTCCTCAGAGCGAATCTCGAAGGCCTTAAGAGTTTGGCTTTGGAAGTTCTGTGCCAAGCCAATTCCAAGTTTCCATGTCAGAGGCGCTACGAGTCCAGGATCGTCCTGATTTTCCGGGCCAGGGTGTTTAGCGAAAACGGCTTGGAGAGGAATGCGAAGTCGGTTCGGTGCAGGTCTCCGTGGACGAGAGCGTCCGCTGTGTAGCCGGAAACGAATAGAACTTTCATATCCGGGCGGCTGGTGGCCAGCCGGTCGGCCAGCTTCGGTCCGCTGGCCCCCGGCAAAACGACGTCGGTCATGAGCAGGTCGATGTGCCGCGAGTTGTTTTCGGAAGCCTCCACGGCTTTCTGGAAATCTTCGGCGACGATGACCTGGTAGCCCTTATTCGAAAGAAATTCCTGCGTGACGCTGCGAAGCGATTCCTCGTCCTCGACCACCAGAATCGTCTCCTCTCCGCGCGGGGCGACTCTTTCTTCGGAGGGAACTTGCGGCTTGTCGATCTCTTCCTGGGTCACCGGCAAATAGACTTTAAAGGTGGTGCCGCGTCCCACTTCGCTGTACGCCGAAATGTGTCCGCCGCTTTGCTTCACGATGCCGTAGATCGTCGCGAGACCCAGGCCCGTGCCTTTTCCTTGCTCCTTGGTCGTGAAGAAAGGCTCGAAAATGCGGGACAGGACCTCAGGGCTCATTCCGCAGCCGGAATCGGTCACGGCCATCATCACGTGGCGGCCGGGGCGCGCTTCCGGGTTCCGGCTGCAATACTCATCGTCGATATCGATTTCGCTGGTTTCAATGGTAAGCCTTCCCCCTTCCGGCATGGCGTCGCGCGCATTCACCACAAGGTTCATGATGACCTGTTCGAGCTGCGTGGGATCGACTTTCACGCGGACCTTCGGGTTGCCGGGAAGAATCTTAAGCTGAATGTCTTCTCCAATGACGCGCGCCAGCATGTCTTTTACGCCCGCCAGATGCTCGGAGATGGAGATGACTTGCGGTTCGAGGACCTGCTGTCGGCTGAACGCCAGGAGTTGTCGCGTCAGCGTTCCTCCGCGTTCAACGGCCTTGGTGATAGAGGTCACGAGCGGAGAAAGTTCAGTGTTGTCTCGCAGCTTCTCCACGAGCATTTCCGAATAGGCGACGATGACCCCCAACACATTGTTGAAATCGTGCGCGATGCCGCCGGCCAGGCGCCCGATCGCTTCCATTTTTTGCACGTGACGAAGTCTCTGCTCGACTCCCCGGACGTGGGAGACATTTTCGGCGATCACTTCAAAATAAAGCACCTTCCCCTTGTCATCCCGCACGGCGCGCCCGCTGATCTCTACGGGAATAATCTTGCCGTCTTTTTGTTTCCAATGCGTTTCTAACTTGGCAAACTGCTTTCGCGTGCCGGGCTGGTCGAACATGAGAGGGGTGTACTCACCCTTTTCGAAAACATCGGTTGCCAGGTTCAGAGCCAGCAATTCCTCGGCCGTTTCGTATCCGAGCATTTTCACCATCGCGTTGTTGACCACCAACAATTTGCCTTCCGGCGTCGCCCGATAGACGCCGTAGGTGCCTTCGATCATGGCACGGAAATTGGCTTCGGACAGGCGCAAGGCGTCATCCACGCGCTTGCGTTCGGTAATGTCGCGAATCGTGCTGGAAACCAGAATGCCTTCGTCCGTCTGCTGGGGACTCAGGCTGATTTCCACGGGAAACTCCGTGCCGTCTTTCTTCAGACCGTACAGTTCGCTGCCGGCTCCCATGGCGCGGGCTTGCGGATTGACCATGTAATCGCCGCGATACGTCTGGTGGTGGTTCCAGAATCGTTCCGGAACGAGCACCTCCACGGGCTGGCCGAGGAGTTCTTCGCGCTTGTATCCGAACAGTTTTTCGGTTTGGGTGTTGACCAGGACGATTCGCCCGTCGTTTCCGGCGATCACCATGGCGTCCGGCGCGGAATCGAGCAGGCGACGCAATCGTTCTTCAATGCGCTTGCGATCCGTAATGTCGCGGATCGCGGCGCAAACGAGAGAACCGTCGGCCGTCGAAATGGGACTGAGACTGATTTCGATCGGGAACTCGGTCTTGTCTTTGCGGAGGCCGTAGAGTTCGAGGCCCGCACCCATGGGCCGCACTTGCGGGTGGCCCATGAAACCGGCGCGATGGCCGCGATGCCTGCCCCGCAATCGTTCCGGCACCAGAATCTCGATCGCCTGGCCCAGCAATTCTTCGCGGCCATAACCGAAGAGTTTCTCCGTCTGCGCGTTGACGAGGATGACGCGCCCTTCCTGATTGACGAGCACGATCCCATCCGGAGATGACTCGGTTAGCGCCCGGAATACAGCGTCACTGACTGTTTGAACGGCTAACGTCATAAACGACCTCGATACTTGCGATCGAGAAGAAGCCCTGATTCACACAAAAAGAAAGGGGGAAATAGCTTCAGGAAGGGGAAATTACAGGCTGATTATGAGGCGATTATTTTACAGTGTCAATAAAGCAGAAGGACTCCGATTCCATCCTGTAGAGGGACACCGGCTCGAGGATTCTCGCCCTAGGCACAGTGCGAGGTGGATCGTGTTCTCCTAAAATACGCGCGCGTCCTGTAGAATCCCTTTGGAGGACGGCATGAATCACTGGCAAGGCAAGTGGGCCCTGATCACGGGCGCAAGTGCGGGGATTGGCGCGGCAATGGCGCGGGAACTGGCGGCGGGCGGAACGAATCTGGTGCTGACGGCGCGGCGGCGCGACCGGCTTGTGGGCCTCGCGGCGGAACTGAGCGCCAAGAACAACATCCGCACGCTCGTTTGCGTGGCGGACCTGGCGCAGCCGCTCGGCCCGCAGCAGATTTTTTCATTCACCGAAGAAAAGAGCATCGCGATTGATCTGCTTGTGAACAACGCCGGATTTGGCGCTTATGGCGAATTTCACAAAGCGCGGCTCGACCGGCTCATCGAAATGACGCAGGTCAATGTCTCGGCAGTCGTGCACTTGACGCATCTCTACTTGCCCGGAATGATTGCGCGCGGCGGCGGGGATATCTTGATCGTGGCCTCCACGGCGGCGTTTCAGGCGGTGCCTTACATCTCGACCTATGCCGCGACGAAGACGTTTGATTTGCATTTCGCCGAGGGCTTGGCGGAAGAGGTGCGGCAATACGGTGTTCGCGTTTGCGCGCTTTGTCCTGGTTCCACCGAGACGGAGTTTTTTCAGGTTGCGGGGCAGCGCAACCACACGCGGCGCGCTCCCGAAACAGCGGAGAAGGTCGCTCACGTCGGCCTTGCGGCGCTCGCGGCAGGGAAAACTTCGGTGATTTCCGGCTTCAAGAATTGGCTGGGCGCGGAAATGGTGCGGATGGTCCCGCGCCGGACGGTCGCGCGAATTACCGCCGGGATCTTCCGCCCGAAGGAAAAGCAAGCGTAGAGTGTTGTTGCATGGATGAGGAAATGCTAGCAGATCAAAAATCGTTGGAACGCAAGCTGCACGAGGAAGGATTTCTTCACACGTACGTCTGGCAGGATGGACCAAACGCCTTTTATCCCGACCACACGCACGCCGCAGAGACGGCGCACATCATCCTCGACGGTGAAATGACGCTGACGCATGGCGGCGAGACGCGCACGTACGGTGTCGGAGAACGCTGCGATGTTCCCGCCGGCGCCGTTCACTCCGCGAAGATGGGACCGCGAGGCTGCAGGTATTTGATCGGGGAGAAGTAGTAGTAGCACAGGCTTCAGCCTGTGGGTTTTGATTTTTGTCAGCTCTGAAAAGCCACCGACTGAAGTCTGTGCTACTGAGAGACACGAACTAAGTTTTCCTCACCAGAGCGCGGTCCAGCAATTCCATGACGTGCACGACTTCTTGCCCCGTCGAGTGAATCTCCGCTCCGGCGCGCATCTGCAGCAGGCAGCCTGGATTCGCGGTGACGATGACCGGTGCGTTTGTGGCGCGGGCGTGCTTCATTTTTTCCGCTAAAAGAGCGAGCGAAGTTTGCGTCTCGGTGACGTTGTAGGAGCCGGCGGAGCCGCAGCAGTAATCCGCCATGGCCATTTCAACGAGTTCCAATCCCGGGATGGCGCGCAGCAGCTTGCGCGGGGCTTCGCGAACTTTTTGCCCGTGGAGAAGGTGGCAGGAATCCTGATAGGTGACGCGCATCGGCATCCCCGCAAGTTGCGCAGTGAGTCCGAGATCGGCGAGGAACTCGGTCGCGTCCCGCATTTTATTGCGGAACGCATGCGCCTTGTCCTGTTCCGGTGTCTCGGCCGCAAAAAGGTGCTCGTACTCCTTGAGCGTGGACCCGCATCCCGCGGCGTTGGTGATCACGGCGTCGAATTCATCGCCGAGGAAAATGTCGAGGTTTGTCCGCGCGAGGGACCGCGCCACATCGCGAACACCGGCGTGCGCCGCCAGCGCACCGCAGCAGGTTTGCCCCGCGGGGACGACGACTTCGCAGCCGTTTGCGGTGAGGACGCGGATGGTCGCTTCGTGCAGCGCCGAAAAACTCACTTGCGCAACGCATCCGGCAAACAGCGCCACGCGCGCGCGCCGCGGGCCCACGGCGGCGTAGGTGCGTCCGAGCTTCGAGAAGAAAAAGTTCTTGTCGATGGGGGGCAGGAGTTTTTCTCTGTCCGCCAGGCCGCAGAGGCGCAGGATTCCCGTTGCGCGCGCAAGGGATTGAAGGCCGGAGCGCTGATAAAAGTAGAGAAGGCGCGCCAGGAGGGCGATGCGTTTCGGGTCAGGCAGGAGGACGCGAAACACGAAATCGCGCGCCAGGCGCGAGAAAATTGGCCGCCGGTAATTCTGCTCGATCTGCGCGCGCGCCGCTTCCACCAGCTTGCCGTACTCGACGCCCGAGGGGCAAGCCGTTTCGCACGCGCGGCAATCAAGGCACTGATCGATGTGTTTCACGAAGGAGTCGCCGAGCGGCAGGCGGCCCTGATCCACCAGTACGATCTGCCGGATTCTTCCGCGTGGGGAGTCGGCTTCGAGGCCCCAGAGTTTGTAGGTCGGGCAATGATTGAGACACAGGCCGCAATGAACGCAGTGCGCGTAGTCGTCGTACGCAGGAATGTCCGCGCCGGAAAATCCGCTGTGCGGTTTTGGGCCGGGAGTTTGTTCCACGGTTGCGGCTTGATCGGTCATGGGCTCATATCCCGCCCGCGAAACGTCCCGGTGCCAGGACATTTTGCGGGTCGAAAGAATGTTTCACGCGGCGCATCAATTCAAAATCGGGACGCGCAGGGCCCCACACGACGTCCGCAGACGTTTTTATTTCTGCGGGGCACCATTCCAGCATGGCTGAAGCGTGCATTTCGGGCTGGCCGCAGGTGCGAAAAACTTCGGCGGTTACTTGGGGCAGAGACTGCGGCGGCGCCGAAGTTTCTTTCTGAGGCAGGAACGCGACGTGGAAAATCCCCGACGCTCGCCCGAGAGAAACAAAGTCTAGTTCGTTTTGCGCGGCCATCACGCGCAGTTTTCCAAGCAGCATTGCTATCACGCCCGGCACGGCGCTTACTCGAAAAATCGCGGCGGCGGGCGCTCTTTCCAACATCAGTTTTGGAAATTCGCGGATTTGCGCTTGGACGGAATACGCTTCGGCATCGGTTAGAGGAAGAAATTCCTCTGCATCCGCGGCGCCTGCCAAGCGGCTGAGTTCGCGCTCGTGGCGGTCCACGACGGCGGACTGGCCTGCCGCGGACAGAACGACGGTCCAGGTTCGCGGCTCGATGCGCGCCGAAATTTCTCCGGAAAAGATCAGCGCCGCCGCACCGGGGTTGGCGACTTCCACCATCTGCAGCGTCAGGACGGAATGGGAGACCGCGCGGCAGAAATCAAACGCGGCTTCCGCCGAAGAAAATGACGCTACGAAAGTTCCTTGCGCCTGGGGCATCGGAAATGTGCGGAAATTCACGCGCGTAATGACGGCGAGCGTGCCCAGCGATCCGATCAGCAATTTATGCAGGTCGTAGCCTGTCACGTTCTTCACGACTCGTCCGCCGCTCTTTGCCTGCGCTCCTTCTCCGGTCACAAATTCCATGCCGAGGCAGAAATCGCGGACCCCGCCATAGGCGTGGCGCAATGGGGAACTTGAATTCGCGGCGACGATCCCGCCGATCGTCGCGCGGTCCGAGGACGGAACCGCGAGCGGAAGGAATTGTTTTTTCTCCGCCAGCGTGCGCAGCAAATCCTCGATTCGCACTCCCGGTTCGACGCCGAGGGTGAGGTCGTGCGGGTCGTAAGCAAGGACGCGATTCATCAGGGAGAGATCGAGTGCAATATCGTACCGCGTGGGCGGCGAACCGATACCGAGCTTCGTGCAGCCTCCCGTGGGAATCACGGCTAATTTTTCTGCTGCGGCGAATCGAACAATTTCCGCAATTTGTGCGGCGTCCGCGGGCCGGACGATAACGGCAGGGCGCATGCCGCAAACTTCGCGCGCGGCAATTTCCGCGGCATCCGTGACGACGGATGCGCCGCCGACAATTTCTTCAATGCGCGTAAAGGAAACCTGCGCGGGCCGGCTCATGTGGGAATTGCCGCGGAGGCCGGCGTCGGCGGCACACGAATTTCTCCGCAGGCCTTGCCCATGGGCAGAACTTTGCCGGGATTCAAGCGACCGGCGGGATTGAACGCGGCGCGGACGCGCTCCATCAGCGCGAGATCGTCCGGCGTGAAAATGAGCGGCATGAGCTCGTTCTTTTCCATGCCGATGCCGTGCTCGCCCGTGAGCGCGCCGCCGACTTCGACGCAATGCCGCATGATTTCTCCGCCCGCCGCGACCACGCGCGCGAATTGCGCGCGATCGCGCTCGTCGAACAGGATGAGCGGATGCAGGTTGCCGTCGCCCGCATGAAAAATATTGCCGATCTGCAAATCGTATTTGCGGCTGATTTCCTCGATGCGCCGGAGCGTTTCCGGGAGCCGCGTGCGCGGGATGACGCCGTCCTGCACGTAATACATGGGCGAAATGCGCCCCATCGCGCCGAACGCTTCTTTCCGGCCCCTCCACAAAAGGTTCCGTTCCTGATCGTTGCGCGCGGCTCGCACTTCACGCGCGCGGTGCTGGCGGCAGACTTCGGTGATTTCGGCGGCCTGCGCCTCGACGGCTTCCTTAAGCCCCTCGACCTCGATCAGCAGCACCGCCGCGCAATCCTTGGGAAATCCGGCGTGGACGTAGTCCTCAACCGCGCGAAGTGTGAATCCGTCCAGCATCTCGCACGCAGCCGGGGTGATCGCGCGCACCGTGATCTCGACGACGGATTCCGTCGTGTCGTCGAGCGTGTCGTACACCGCGAGCAGCGTCTTCACCGCCTCCGGCTTGCGCATCAATCTCACGGTGATTTCCGTGACGAGCGCGAGAGTACCTTCGGAGCCGACAAGCAGGCCGCACAGATCGTAACCCGAAGTCTCAATACTCTTGCCGCCGATGCGCACAATTTCGCCGTCGGTCAGAACCAGTTCGAGGCCCGTGACGTGATTGGCCGTCACTCCGTAGGCCAGAGTGTGCGGGCCGCCGGAATTTTCGGAGACGTTTCCGCCGATGGTGCACGATTTTTGGCTGGAAGGATCAGGCGCGAAATAAAGTCCCAGATGCTCGACCGCGCGGGACAAATCGAGATTCACGACACCGGGCTGAACAACCGCGCGAAGATTTGTCGCATCAATTTCGAGAATGCAATTCATGCGCGAGAACGCGACGACGATGCCGCCGTTGCGGGCAATCGCTCCGCCGGACAGTCCCGTTCCCGCGCCGCGCCCCACGATCGGAGTTTCAAAGCGATTGGCGAGGCGCACGATCCCAGCGACGTCGCGCGCGGAGGACGGAAAAACGATGCACCGGGGAGACCCCAGCTCCACCGACCCGTCATATTCGTACAGCATCAGATCTTCGGGAGCGGAGAGAACCGCCTTGGGCCCGAGCAGCATTTCGAGTTCGCGGATGAGTTGCGGTTGCATGAATGTGATTTTCAGGTCCTCGGGCCACTATAGTCTGTGCCTTTGGGAAGAGTCAACGCACGGGCCGGCCTGGCGTGTGAAAGCCATCACCGATCGCGCAGCCGGCACGTCTAGAAATGTCCCGAAATTGGGATCGATCGGGTTAAGATTGTCCGCACGGATGCGGCGAGAATCGGCAGCCCAGCTACCCGACGATCGTTGGCGGAGATGCGTCACTTCCAAATGAACTGTATCGCAACACGATATAAATTAGGATGAGGGTGCATGGGCCTGTTTTCTAAACTGTTTGGCTCAAGAAATGCCGGGGAAAATGGTTCTTCCGCGCAGGAAGTCGAAGTGGACTTCGAGTATGGTTCCACAAACTTCCAATATGTGTATGCCCTCGGGGACCAGATTCAGCTCGCCATTGCCGAGGCCAAGGTTGGGGAGTACGACGGGCACGCCATCCCCGCCGACGGCAGCGAAGGCCGATACTTCATTTATGGGCCGGATGCCGAGGCGATCTATAAAGTGATTGCTCCCGTGCTGGCGGCGTCCCCGTTCATGCGCGGAGCTACCGTCACGTTGCATTTCGGGCGGCGCGGCTGGAGAACTCCCAAACGAGTCATCAAGCTCCCACAATAACGCGGAAAAGTGGCGCAGGCTTCCAGCCTGTGGGGGTTAGTCCTTGCAAGCACCAAAATCCACAGGCTGAAGCCTGTGCCACTGGCCATCGAGAAATCCCGCTTCCAGCTGTGTTACTCTCCCCAGTTGTTTTTCGACCGTCGAGGCCACGAGTGAGCAAGCCGAAATTGTTCTCCACGCATGTCTTGTTTAAGGAGCCACGCAAGAAACTCGCGGAGCATTTTGAAGTCGAATACTGGACGGGCGAGGAGCGTCCGCCTCGATCGGAAGTCTTGCAACGCGTTGCAGGCAAGGACGCGCTTATCTGTCTGCTCACGGAAAAAATCGATCGCGAGCTGCTCGACGCGGCCGGGCCAAATCTGCGAATCGTCGCCAACGTGGCGGTCGGCTTCGACAATATCGACGTGCCCGCGTGCACCGAGCGAAACGTCGCGGTGACGAATACGCCCGGCGTCCTGGACGAGACGACCGCCGATTTCGCGTGGGCTCTGCTGATGGCTGTCGCGCGGCGTCTTGTCGAGGGAGACCACATGGCGCGTTCGGGCGCATGGACGAAATGGAACCTGGACCAGCTGTGCGGGACCGACGTGTGGGGAAAAACGCTGGGCATCATCGGACTCGGCCGCATCGGACGCGCCGTGGCGCGGCGCGCTTCGGGATTCCGCATGCGCATCATTTACAACAGCACGACGCGCGCCGCAGCGGAAATCGAAAACGAACTGCACGCCGAGTACATGCCGTGCGATGCGGTATTCGAGCAGGCCGATTTTCTGTCTCTCCACGTTCCGCTCAATGCCGCCACGCGAGGATTGGTTGGGCCCGCGGAACTTGCGAAGATGAAGAGCACGACGTTTTTGATCAACACCACGCGCGGCCCGGTCGTGCAGGAAGCGGCGCTCATCGACGCGCTGGAGCGCGGCCTCATTGCCGGAGCGGCGCTCGATGTGTTCGAGCGCGAGCCGCTCATCCCTGACGGCCTGCGGCGCGATAACGTGGTCCTCGCGCCGCATCTTGGATCGGCGTCGGTCGAAACGCGCACTCGAATGGCTCTGATCGCCGTCGAAAATGCGATCGCCTTCTTTGCAGGCAAGCGTCCGCCCACGATACTGAATCCGGAAGCGCTTCGCCAAAATTGAAATCGGCTTGCTGAATGAGGCATAACTTACGTTGCGAAAAATCTTGAAACGAATCACATAGGGGGACAGCAAATGCCTCACGTATCGCTCAATCATCCGAAACTCACGCTCGAAGGTGCGGAGGCCATTCTGGCAGCGGCCAAGGCCCAGGCCGCTCGCATCGGCGTGCCCATGAATATCGCCGTCGTGGACGATGGCGGCCACTTGATGGCCTTCGCGCGCATGGACGGCGCAAAGCCCGCGTCAATCGACATCGCGATCAATAAAGCGCATGCCGCGGCCATCCGCCGCCAGAACACGGGTCCGGCTCGCAGTGGCGACGAAGTGAGCGTGCTCCTGTCGCTGGGTCTCGCGATCGGCAGCCGCGCGCACCAAACGCCGATCCGCGGCGGGCTCATGCTCGAAGTGAGCGGCCAATGTGTGGGCGGAATCGGCGTGAGCGCGGGCACCGAAGACGAGGACACGGAAGTGGCGCGCGCAGGCGTGGCCGCGTTTTTGAAAGCGTAGCTCTAAGTAGGACAGGCTTCAGCCTGTCGGTTTTTGATGCTGTCGAACAAACCGCGGACAGGCTGAAGCCTGTCCTACCAGACCGAATGGCCGACCTCAAACAAGCCGCGCTTCGAATTTTTCGCGAGACTCTTGCGGCAATCGATATTCCCCTGGCGATGCGCCGCAAGCTCGGCCGCGCAGGCTCGCGCATTATAGTAAATGGGGCGCCAATAGATCTTGCCGCGTTTGATTGCATTTGTGCCATCTCCATCGGCAAGGTTTCCGTGGCGATGGCCCGCGGCCTGGCCGAATCGCTCTCGCCGAATTTCCGCGCCGAAGGCATTGTCGTTGCACCAACCGCCGCATCCAGCTTGCCTGAAGGCTTTCGAGCGATTCTTGCGGGGCATCCCGTCCCGGACCAGGGCAGCTTCGCGGCAGGACGCGCGATTCTCGACTTGCTCGCGGCCACCAATCAGCGCACTCTCGTTTTCTTTCTCTTATCCGGCGGAGGTTCGGCGCTCGTCGAACTTCCACTCGATCCGGGCGTCACGCTAGAAGACATGCAGGCGCTGAATCGCGCACTGGTCACTTGCGGCGCCTCCATCGATGAAATGAACGCTGTGCGGAAGCATCTCTCCGCAGTGAAGGGCGGACGCCTGGCCGTCGCTGCCGGCTCTGCGATGAAGATCACGCTCGGCGTAACGGATGTGCCCGAAGGCCAGGAATCGGCGCTGGCCTCCGGCCCGACTCTTCCCGATCCGACGACCGTTTCGGACGCGTGCGGCGTGATCCGCAGCTACGATTTGCTTTCGAAGCTGCCGCCCAACATTCGAAAAAAGTTCGAACACCCGGATTCCATTCCTGAAACTCCAAAGGCTGGAGATCCTGCCTTTGCGGCTCGCATTACCGCGTTTCAAATTCTGCTCGGCCGCCACGATTTGTTTCACTCCGCGCACCACGCCTCGGAATCCGCGGAGTTCATCACCGTGTGCGACAACACGACCGACAATTGGCCGATCGAAAAGGCCGTTGATTTTTTGTTGGCGCAGCTTGAGATGCTAAAGAAAACAAATCCCGAGAAATCCGTGGCCGTGATCGCGGACGGCGAAGTCAGCTCGCCGGTGACAGGCAACGGAATCGGCGGGAGAAATTTGGCGTTCGTGCTCGATTGCGTGAAGAAGATTGCGGGCCGGAAAATTGCGGTTCTGAGCGCGGGCACCGACGGCATAGATGGTTCCAGTCCCGCGGCGGGAGCCGTTGCGGACGGCGAAAGTTTGGCGCGCGCGCAATCCGTGGGTCTCGACCCAGCCGATTATTTCCGCCGCAGCGATTCCTACACTTTCTTCCAAAAGCTCGGCGACGCAATTGAAACCGGCCCTACGGGAAATAATCTGCGCGACCTGCGAATCCTGCTCGCGGAATGAGTGGCGCAGGCTTCAGCCGCTGGCTTTTAGTCCTTGCGCACACCCAACCCCGCAGGCTGAAGCCTGCGCCACTTCAATCGCTCTTGCTCCCTGGCAGCGATGCTTCGATTCGGCGCAGCCGGTCATTCATATCCGTGAGTTGCTGCTCGAGATGTTCGAGCCTGTCGAGAAGCGCTTGATTGTTGCCCGAGGTGGCGCCCGCGGCATCGCCATTTTTCTGATCCGTCGCCGAAGGCCCCTTCTCCGGCGCGATCTTGCCCTTCAGTTGTTCGATCAAATCCTCCACGGCATGCGGAACGCCGATCGACAGCTGGCCGGTCTTCAGTTGCGCCTCGAGAGGCTCAATGGCCGTGGGATCGCCGCGGCGTCCCAGCGCAAAGATGGATGCAAACCGGATGTCGAAAGAAGATTCATTCAAGTAGGAAATCAAGCGCGCGGTGATGTCGTGATTTTTCAGATCCGCGCGGCCCAGCGACCCGATGGCGATACTGCGCAGCCTGGACGGCTTACCCGGCGATGACCATTCGAGCAGCGCCGGAACCACCGAGTTATCCCCGAGCGAACCCATGGCGCGAATCGCAGCGCTCCGCAGCATGTCGTCCGGCGAGGAAATCGTGAGCGCCTTTTCAAGGATGGGCTCGGCGTTGGGGGCCTTATCCAGGGCCAGGGATTGCAATGCCGCGCCGCGCACGGAGTACGCTTTGTCGTCCTTGTAAATGTTTTGCAGGCGCTTGGCGATTTCCTCGTCGCCGCGGTATTTGCCCAACTGTTCGACGGCGACCACGCGCACCCACGGCTGGTCGTTGGAAAGCGCGGCGAGCACCTGCTTCCGCGCCGGCGACGAATTGATGCGCCCGAGCGAGCGCAACGCTTCTTCGCGCACGCCCCAGAATTTGTCGCGCTGCGCCGCCTCTCCCAGGGCGTTCGCGGCGGCTTCGTTATCGCGGAGATTGCCGAGCGCAAACGCCGCGTCGGCGCGGTCCGGCACATCCGTCGCGGTTCGCAATTGGCGAATCCATTCTTCCGATGTCTTCTGGAAATCCACCGACTTCAGAATTTTGTCGCCCTTGTCGAAGAGCACCATCAGCGGCGGTCCATCGACAGGGAATGAAAATGTTTCATCGGCCTTGGACACTTCGATCGGGAAGAGCTTCTCTCCGCTCGCGGTGGTAATCGCAACGTCGACCGGCACGCGGAACAAACCAACGTGTCCTTCTACTTTTTGCGTTTGCTTGACGCTGAGGCTGACCTTCCTTGCCGTATCGTCGTAAGTGGAACGCACGGTGAAGCGCGGCGCCCCCGCGCCGTAAATCCATTGGTCGAAGAACTGGTCGACGTTTGTGCCGGACGATTCCTCGACGGCCTTCGCCAAGTCCGCGGTGACAACATTCTGCAGGCGGTTGGCTTCGAGGTAATGCTTGAGGACGCGGAAGAATGCGTCATCGCCCATCTGTTCGCGGAGCATGTGAATTACCCAGCCGGCTTTGTCGTAGACGTTGCCGACGTACTCCACAGAATCGTTGATGTCCCGCGTAACAATCGGAATGGGGTAGAGTTCCTTCGACTGCATCCATGTATTCTGTTGGCGCCAGTAGCGGTAGTCCGATGCGTCGATGCCGTAGTAATGCTCTTCCCACAGGATGCCGCCAAACGTCGCAAAGCCTTCGTTGAGCCACGTGTTGGTCCAATCCTTGCACGTGACCAGATCGCCGAACCACTGGTGCGTCATTTCGTGGGAAATAAGCCCGTCCGCCTCTTCGGGTCTCTCCGAGGCGAGTTCGGCATGCACGATGTCGCGCGCCGCGAGCGTCGTTGCGCTCACGTTCTCCATGCCGGAAGCGACGAATTCATCGACAGCCGTTTGCGCGTATTTCTCCCACGGATACGCCACGCCGAAGCGGTCCGAAAAGAAATCGAGCATTTCCTTGGTGTGGTGAAACGTGGGATCGATGGTGTCTTCCATCCCGCGCGGGACGTTGTACGTAAGCGGGATGTTACGCCAGGTGTCCTTCTTTTCCGTGAATTCACCCGCCACGAACGAAATCAGATACGTCGAAACAGGCAAGGATTGCCGCCACGTCCAGGTCTTCTGGCCGTTGGGCGCGTCCTGCACGCCCAGCAACTTTCCGTTGGAAACGGTGAGCCAGTCACCCGGCACCGTGAGAATCATTTCGGAGGTGGTACGGTCGTTGGGATAATCGTAGATGGGAATGTAGTGGTGCGTGTCTTCCGCTTCTCCTTGCGTCCAGATTTCCTTGGCGCGGCCGGGATCATCCTTGTCGGGGAGAATGAAATAAAGTCCGGAGGTCGGCTTGCCTTCGTATTTCAATTCGACCTCGAATTTTTCGCCGGATTTTGCTGGCTGCGCCAGTTGCACGCGCAATTTGTCGTCGCGAAGATCGAACGCGGCATCCTTGCCGTTGACGCGTGCGCTGGAAACTGTGAGTTCCGCGCAATCAAAATCCAGATGCGTCACGCCGTCGCGCAGGGTGGACAACGTGTGCGTGACCTCGCCAATCACTTTGCGCTGGTCGAGATCAAAGTGGAGCGACACGCGCACATTCTGCAAGTGGTAATCGCGGCTCGGCGCGTACGGCCGGTCCGCTCGCGCCACCGCACCCAGCAGCACGGCCGCACCAAGTACCGCGGCCGACAGGGCCAGGCGCGGGCGCAGCTTTCTCCAGGACATTTTCATTCCGGCCTCGCAAGGGAGTATGCGGCGCTTAAATCCATCCAGTTATTATACCTGCACGTGGCGCGCGGCATCAGGGCAAGCTTTCTTTCCATTGTCGTTAGACGCGCCCCTGGGCAAAGAGTTGCTAGAAGCCATCTCAGATATAGGCTTTGTGGGTCGCGGCTTCAGCCGCGACATTAAAACACCAAGGAAATATGGGCTTTAGCCCTTGACGGGCTGTCGCGTTTAGGTGGCTGTTTATTTATGAGACGGCCTGGCTCTGTTGACATCCTCGCTACGACAATGAAAATTCGGCGTATCCGATCGTTCGCAATTGTTGTTTTCTATGGAAGCAGGAGGTGCGATGGCCGAAGTCGGACTCCTGCCGTTTGCCCGCGTCGCCCTGCAAGTCTGCAAGGCGGTGCTCCCGCGCTACCGAAGTCGTTTCAGCAAGCGCCTGTTCAACCAACCCCAACTGCTGGCGATTCTCTGTCTGATGCGTTACGAAGACTGGACCTTTCGCGAGACCGAGGTGCGGCTCGGCGAGCATCGCGAACTCCGCCAAGCGTTGGGTCTTGCCAGTGTCCCCGACTTCACGACCTTGTATCGTTTCCTGCAGCGTTTGGACGATGTGACGATCGACCGGGCGGTCGGCGAGACGGTGCGCCAACTGCGCGGCACGCGCAGAAAAGGACGGCGGCGAGCCCGCGTCGCGGTCGATGCGACGGGCTTGGCCCAGGGAGCGGTCAGCACGTTCTTTGTGCGGCGCATGCATCATCACGGGCAGAAACCGCTGCCGTGGCGTCACTGGCTGAAGTGGGTAGTCGTGGTGGATCTGGATCAGCAATTTGTGTTGTCGCAAATCGCGCGACGCGGCCCGTGGAACGATTGTGCCAATTTGCCGGAGGTCGTCGAAGCGGCTTCCGAGCAAACGCGCATCGGCCTGGTGCTGGCCGACGCCGAGTTCGACAGCGAGAGGAACCACACCTACATCCGGAAACAACTCGGGGCGCAGAGCGTGATTCCCGCCAAGCGCGGAAAGAAAAGCTGGCGCATCCATGGAGTGCGCGCCGAGATGCGGCGCGCATTCCCGCGACAACTCTACCGCCGCCGATCCCTGATCGAGACCATGTTCAGCTCGGTGAAGCGTAAGCTCTCGGCCCGTGCGCCGGGCCGCTCGCTGCGCACACAGAAGCGCCAAGCGCTGCTGCTCGGACTGAGTTTCAATATGTACCGGTTGAAACATCGCCGCCTTTATTGAGGATGTCAACAGAGCCAGACGGCCTCTAGCCGAACTCCCGCACCGGCAAGCCTACTTGCGAAGGTAGGAATCGTCTTTACGGATCCAGTCTTCGCGGCGCGGGGCGAATATATCGACGTCCACCGTGTCCTCGAGCGCCACAGCCGAGTGTGCCACATTTGCCGGGATTAGAAGGATTTCGCCCTCGCCAACCAGGATTTCCCGGTCATCAAACACGAATTTCAACGCGCCGGAAATGATCCACGAATATTGCTCGTTCATGTGAGAGTGGCGCGGGACCGAGGCGCCTTTCTTCAGCAGGAGTTGGGAAATGGTTGCGTTCTCCCCGGAAATCATCTGGCGCGAAAGCTTGTCGTTCAGTTTTTCGATTTCCATGGTTTTCCAGGATGACTTTTCAAGAGCGCTCAAAGGTGCCTCCTCGAGTTGGCCAAGTTGCGCCAGCATCGTCCCCCGGAAATCCGCGCCGCGTCAACCCCGTCTTATGAGGGGCCTCTCAGAGCAAGAGCAAGCCAAGCGCAGAACATCTGATAAGATGCGTAGCGCTGGAAATCGAGAAAAAGTGAGGTTCCTGGATGGCTGCGGAGCCGAATGTTGCAGGCATGGCGCGTCTTCTTTACCTTGTCGCGGGCGCGGGCGTGGCGAGCTGGGGATTGTGGGGCGCGGACCAAGGCTGGACGCAGTGGACGTGGCTCGCATTGGGCGGGACGATCCTGGTTCTCGGCTTGATCGGCTACTCGCCTCTGCACTCCTGGTTTGTGAAGAAGCAATAGAAAGCAAAATTGAATGCGTTTCCTCCATGCCGTCGCCGGGTTTGTTCTTTTCTTTGAACTTCCAATTCCAATCTACTGGCTGATCCTGCACCCGTTTAATTCCTTCTGGCGAAGCCGGGTTCGCGCTGCGTTCTGGTTTGCTGGACTCACGGCGTGGACTTGCGGCGGAGTGGTGCTTTGGCATTTCCGGCACGCGCTGCTAGCCGCGTCACGCCCGCCCTGGATCGCGATAGCCGCGGGCTTTTCCCTGATCGCTATCGAAGGATATCTTTTCGTGCGCGTTGAACGCGAACTCGGCAGCCAAAGGCTCGTCGGCCACGCCGAACTGACCGGCACGGGCGAAATGTTTTCAGGCGGGCTCTACGCGCGCGTGCGCCACCCGCGCTACGCGGGAATGTTCAGCGCGGTCTTGGGTGCCGCGCTTCTTGCTGGAACACCGTTGCTTTGGGCAGTCCTGGTGATTTGGTGCCCATTCGCCCTGCTTGTGATTCGCCTGGAGGAAATGGAATTAAGGGCTCGTTTCGGGCAGGACTATGAGGCATACCGCAAGCGAGTCCCCGCCTTCCTGCCGATCCGCATTCGCACGGCAAGCAAACAATAATTTAGGCGGAAGCAACGTCCGCAACCGGCGTCTTGCCCGGCGTTGCCGTACCGTCGCGGCTCCGTTAGAATGGGCGAACAACCGCGGAGAGGTGTCCGAGCGGTTGAAGGAGCTCGCCTCGAAAGCGAGTGTCGGGGAAACTCGACCGTGGGTTCGAATCCCACCCTCTCCGCCAT
>CAWCZV010000001.1:0-9162 GCA_963800095.1 uncultured Acidobacteriota bacterium | reverse complement strand
TGGTTCACCTATAGGGAATCAAGTGCGGAAAGAATCGATGGAATCCTCGCAATTTCTCGATGCGCGGCTCGGCAAGGTATGTTGGCTTGCGCTCGTGATAAGTTCGTTGCTAATGCCCGCCGATACATTGCGCTCCCAACAACAGCCGCCAATCAGCGTCGAAGTGAAGGTCGTCAACGTGCTGGCGACCGTGCGCGACAAGCATGGCCAGATCGTCTCCAACCTGGGCAAGGACGACTTCGAGCTGGAGGAAGACGGGCACCTCCAAACGATCGCCTATTTCACCAGGGAGACCGACCTGCCGTTGACGCTCGGCTTGCTGGTGGACACGAGCTTGAGCCAGAGTCGCGTCCTCGACCAGGAGCGCAGCGCCAGCCACAGTTTTTTGGACAACATGCTGCGCGAGGATAAGGACAAGGCCTTCGTGATTCATTTCGATCGGGAAGTGGAGCTTTTGCAGGACTTGACCTCCTCCCGCCAGAAACTGGAGAGCGCGCTCGAATTGCTGGGCGCGCCGCAGTTGGTCAGAGGCGGGAACGGTGGGGACGACGGAGGTTCGCGCCAGCGGTTCGGCGGCGGTGGCACCTTGCTTTACGATGCCGTCTATTTAGCCTCCGATGAGGTCATCAAGAAGCAGCAGGGCCGCAAAGCGCTGATCGTGCTCTCCGATGGAGTGGACCGCGGCAGCAAGGAAACCCTGGTGGACGCCATCACGGCCGCGCAGCGCGCCGACACCGTCGTCTATTCGATCCTGTTCGCCGATGAACAACAATATCAGAGCCCGTTTGGGGGCTTTGGAGGCCCGGGAATGGGCCGGCACGGTGGCGGCGGGCACAGATACCCTCAGGAAGAACGCCCCGACGGCAAAAAGATTCTCGAACGCATCTCCAAGGAGACGGGCGGCCGCTTGTTTGAGGTTTCCAAGAAACAGCCCATCGACCAGATTTATACCTCCATCGCGGAGGAACTGCGCAATCAGTACAGCATCGGCTACACGCCGGGGCCGAATGTTGCGCCCGGCTATCACAAAATTCATCTCACGACGAAGCAGAAAGATCTGACCGTCCAGACCAGAGACGGGTACTACTCGGATCGATAGGGGAGTGCGGCCGGGTGCAAGCGTCGTGGCTTATCTATGCCGCGTTGTTGCTGAGTGCGGCGACATGCCGCTCAAGTCCAGAGGGTGAGGAAGCTCTACATCGAGAAGGCGATCTTCGGCGCTAATCTTGGCGCGAATCCGAAAGACCGCTTCCGTATCGTTCGCATCCCAATCGGACGTGGCCAGCGGTTGCGAGGGATGATCGGAAGGGTGCCATAGGAGTTCGTCCGCTTTGCGCTGAACCTTCGTTGGGTCAACTTCAAAAAGTTGCCGGTCGTGAATTTTAATCAGTAGGAAGCGATTGTTCATTTGCAGGAGCAACGGATCGCGCTTCTTACCGGTCTGATAAACGCCCCATTCCTTCACGGGCGCGTCGTTCACACGGAATAATGCGTCATCGATGATCTTCCAGGAGGCGGGCTTGTCTTTGGCGAATGTCATTTGGCCCGTGGCGCACAGAGCTGCGACGACTGTCAACAACGTTAAATTTTTGAGTAACCGCCGCATGGATGGACTTCGTCCCCCAGGATGATCCGTCGTTCCCTGCACGATAAGAGTCTTACACACTTTTGTCTTCGCGCACGACTGATCTTGACCAAGATTCTTTACGCCATTTCCGCGCCGAACGGAACTGTGACACCGAGGTGTATACTATTATTTTTGGCGTCCAGTCCTCCATTTCGCGCGGGTTTGTTTAGGGTTTTGGTGTGTCCATGAATACGGCGACTCTCAATTGGGCCCATCCCGTCGTCCAGGAATGGTTCTCGGGGCGGTTTGGGGCCGCGACGGAACCGCAGGAACAAGGCTGGCCTTACATCCTCGCCAAAAAAACGACGCTGATCTCGGCGCCGACAGGATCAGGGAAAACGCTGGCGGCATTTCTCACCTGCATTGACCGGCTGGTGCGAAAGGCCGTCGCCGGCGAGCTCAGCGACACGACGCAAGTCTTGTACGTTTCTCCTCTGAAAGCGCTTGGAAACGATATTCAGAAGAACCTGGAGCAGCCCCTCGGAGAGATCCTCCAGATTGCCGGCGCCCGCGGCCTGCTAATGCCGGAGATTCGCACGGCCGTGCGTACGGGGGACACTTTGATGAAGGAGCGGCGCTCGATGCTGAAGCGCCCGCCGCACATCCTGGTGACCACGCCGGAGTCGCTGTACATTCTGCTCACCGCGCAGAAAAGCCGCGAGATTCTCAGGACGGTCGAAACGGTAATCGTGGATGAAATCCATGCCATCGCGGACGACAAGCGGGGAACGCATCTGGCGCTTTCGCTCGAACGATTGGAAGCGCTCACCGATCGGCCGCCGGTCCGCATCGGTTTGTCCGCCACGCAAAAGCCGATCGAGTTGGTCGCGCATTTCCTTGCGGGAAGCGGCCGGCCCGATCCTGTGGTCGTGCAAATCGGCCATCAACGCACCATCGACATCGCGGTGGAAGTGCCGCGCAGCGAACTCTCCGCTGTGGCGACGCATGAAATGTGGGACGAAATTTATGACCGTCTTGCTCAACTTGTCGAACAACATCGGTCTTCGCTGCTTTTTGTCAATACGCGCCGCTTGGCCGAGAGGGTTGCGCATCACCTGGCGGAGCGATTGGGAAAAGAGGCTGTGGCGACGCATCACGGAAGCCTGTCGCGCAAGTTTTGGCTTGAGGCAGAGCGAAAATTAAAGGCCGGAGAAGTGAAAGCGCTGGTAGCAACCGCCTCTCTGGAACTAGGAATCGATATTGGCACGGTGGATCTGGTTTGCCAGATTGGATCGCCGAGGTCCATTGCCGTCGCCTGGCAGCGTATCGGACGGTCGGGCCATTGGCACGGAGCCATTCCGAAGGGACGCATCTTCGCGACGACGCGCGGCGAATTGATCGAATGCGCGGCGCTGGTGCGGGCCATGCGGCGCGGCGAACTCGATCGCATCAGCATTCCCGAGAATTCCCTCGACATTTTGGCGCAACAGGTTGTTGCAACATGCGCGTCGGAGGACTGGAGCGAAGATGATCTTTTTGCTTTAGTACGGCGCGCCTACCCTTATCGCAATCTCGAGCGGAGCGAGTTCGATGAAGTCATCACGATGCTTTCAGGGGGCATCAACGCGCGCCGCGGCCGTTACGGAGCGTATTTGCATCGCGACCGCGTCAATGGCCGTGTACGAGCGCGGCGGGGAAGTCGTCTCGCGGCGATCACGAGCGGCGGCGCGATTCCGGACAATGCGCTTTACTCCGTGGTGGCGGAGCCGGATGGGGCCCACGTTGGCACGGTCGACGAGGATTTTGCCGTCGAGAGTTTGCGCGGCGACATCATGCTGCTTGGAAACAGTTCCTGGCGTATCCGTCGCGTGGAGGCGGGCCGTGTCCTGGTCGAAGATGCTCATGGCGCTGCTCCGAATGTCCCCTTCTGGCGCGGAGAAGCCCCGGCGCGCACGCGCGAGCTTTCGCAGCAAGTGGCCGAGCTGCGGCAGAAGATCGCCGACATGTCGGAAGCCATCGTCTATCGCCCGCCGCTTCGTGATTTCGACGCAGCCGTTCCGGCGTTTCGCTGGCTCGAAGAGGAATGTGGACTCGATCGATCCGGTGCGGAACAGGCGGTCGAGTATATCGTTGCCGGCCGGTCCGTGCTCGGCGCGGTCCCCACACAAGCGACGGTCATCGCGGAACGTTTCTTTGACGAAAGCGGCGGAATGCAGCTGGTGATTCACGCTCCGTTCGGCGGCAGGATCAACAAAGCATGGGGGCTCGCGCTTCGGAAACGCTTTTGCCGCTCCTTCAATCTCGAGTTGCAGGCCGCGGCGACGGACGAGGGCATCAATATTGCCCTGTCCGATCAGCATAGTTTTCCGCTCGCCGATGTTTTTCACTTTCTGCATCCGGCTAGTGTTGGAAAGGTGCTCGAGCAAGCGGTCCTGACTTCACCGCTCTTCACGACGCGCTGGCGTTGGGACGCGTCACGCGCCCTTGCGCTGCTGCGCTTTCAAGGCGGACGAAAGGTGCCTCCGCAAATTCAACGCATGCGCGCGGACGATCTTCTGGCCGCAGTATTTCCGGACGCCGCGGCGTGCCAGGAAAACATCTCAGGTGAAACGCAGATTCCGGACCATCCGCTGATTCGCGAGGTGATGAAGGACTCGCTTACGGAAGCAATGGACCTGGAAGGCCTGACGGATCTCCTGCCACAGATTTTCGATGGACGCATTCGATGTGTGGCTGTCGATACGCCCGTGCCCTCGCAGTTCTCTCACGAAATTCTCAACGCGAATCCATTTGCCTATCTGGACGATGCGCCGCTGGAGGAGCGCCGCGCGCGCGCCGTCGAAATGCGGCGCGTACTCCCCGAAACCGTCGCCTCGGATATCGGCCGCCTGGACCCCGCGGCGATCGAGGAAGTCCGCAAGGATGCCTGGCCCGACGTGCGCAATGCCGAGGAACTTCATGACGCACTGGAGACGCTGATTGCTCTGCCTGAACTGGAAGCGCTGCGACAGGACAACCCAGAAATCAACGGTACGAGCCTGTCACCGGAAGTTCATCCGCTCGGACGCGCAGTGGCCGAATCCATGCCTCAATGGCGTGAATATTTTGAAGCGCTTGCCTCGCAGAGCCGAGCCGGAAGAGCCAGCATATCCGGCCGCAATTACTGGGTGACAGCGGAACGAACAAGATTTGTGTCATCGATATTTCCTGGGATCAATTTTGATTCGTCCATCGCCAAAATTGACCAGCCCGCGCCAACGAGAGAGGAAGCCTTGTCCGCGCTTCTAACCGGCTGGCTGCAGCATTCAGGCCCAATTCACGCGCGGATTCTCGCGCGTCTTTTCAACTTGCCGGAATCTGAAATCTCCAATTCGCTTTTGCGGATCGAGGCGGCAGGCGCCATCTTGCGCGGCCACTTTACGGATAACCGCTCTGACCGCATCGAGTGGTGCGAGCGAAGATTGCTTTCCCGAATTCACCGCCTCACCGTCGGAAAACTCCGCAAAGAGATCGAGCCGGTGACGGCAGCGCAGTTCATGCGCTGGCTGGCGCGCTGGCAGCACGTTGCACCCGGAACGCTGACCCTGGGAGAACGCGGAATGCTGGAAGTCCTGCGCCAATTGCAAGGCTACGAAGCGCCTGCAAATTCCTGGGAAAGCGAGATTCTCAAGCGGCGCGTTGCCGACTATGATCCCGCGACCTTGGACAATCTCTGTTTGAGGGGAGCCGTGGGGTGGGGCCGCCTATCGCCGCATCCCGCGATGCTGCACGAACGCGGAGAGCGAGGCCGCCGCATCGTTCCCAGCAGCATCGCTCCCATCACTTTTTTTGTGCGCGAAGATGCCGACTGGATGGCCTGCCGCCACCACGGCCCTGGCACAGATGAGCGAAGTGGATTGAGCCGCGGCGCAAAAGAAGTTCTCGAACTGCTCGGAAGCCGGGGCGCATTGTTTTTTGCGGACATCGTGCGGGGAACGCGCAAGCTGAAATCCGAGGTCGAAGCCGATCTCTGGGAACTCGTCGCCGCGGGCATGATCACCGCGGATGGCTTCGACAATCTGCGCGCGCTGATCGACCCCAAGCGCCGGTCGGGCCAAGGCAGGGGACGCACCGTGCGTCCCCGTGACAGCGGGGGCCGCTGGTCCCTGCTCTTCACGGATCAGGCGGACGATCGAGCTCCGGCCATCGAGTCCACGTGCTGGATGCTGCTGAGGCGCTACGGAATTGTCTTCCGTGAGCTGCTGACGCGCGAATCGATACAGCTTCCCTGGCGCGAGGTGCTGATCGCGCTGCGTCGCCTCGAAGATCGCGGTGAAATACGCGGCGGAAGATTCGTCAGCGGTTTTCTCGGCGAGCAATTCGCGCTCCCGGTAGCAGCGGACTCGTTGCGAGCCTCGCGATCCCAGGAGCCGACTCAGGAAGTCTTTCGCATTGCAGCCGCGGACCCGCTGAATCTGGTTGGCATCGTTCTGCCCGGCGATCGCCTCCCCGCCAATTCAGGCCGCTCCTTCGATCTGCGTGACGGCGTAGTTGCAGAACCAAATCCTAGTCCCATCGAAAATCTGAGGAACGCCCGCGCCTGCTAATTTTCCAGTGAAATTGACAAAATATTGTTGGAATAAATCAGTCGGATGGTCGTGCGGATGGAAGTCACTGAGTAAAAAATGGCGGGGCCGACGAGACTCGAACTCGCGACCTCCTGCGTGACAGGCATGTTGCGTGACAGCGGCGTTCTAACCGACTGAACTACGGCCCCGGTGTAGAGATTCTTGATTGGTGGGCAGTGCGTGATTTGAACACGCGACCTTCCGGGTGTAAACCGGACGCTCTAACCGCTGAGCTAACCGCCCAAGGCTTTTAAGCTCCCAAATTGTAACACCTCGCGCCGCTTTTTTCAGGAAGAGAAAAGGCGCTCCAGTCCGACCGTGCTGGACACAGGCAAAGAGCAAATGCAGATCCCTCGCTGCGCCTTGGCGGGAGCGCTCCTTGCGAGTGCTCGGGATGACAGCGCTGAGGCTAAGTCACTGCAAACGTGAACCTCGACGGCTATGGGAACGAGGTTTGTCGGTCGCGGCTTCGCAGGCTTTGGAAAAACTCAAAACGCTGTCATTCTGAGCGAAGCGAAGAATCCCTCCTTGTCTCTTTTCTTATACTTAAATCGAAGAGAGATTCTTCGCTTCGCTCAGAAAGACAAAACAAGACATTTTTTCCGCGGCCTGTTCAGCCGCAACACGGAGCCGCATATAAATTGTGGGCTTTTGAACCTGGCTTAGTCGCCCGCGCCTGCGGCGTTGGCGGTTGGATACACCGGTAACGCAACGCGGTCACCAAAAGCCGCCTTCAGCCCTTCGACTGCGCACTTCTCGTCTCCACCAATCTGCTCGCCGCCCCCTCCGACGCCCATCGCGCCGATCATCTGGCCATCGACAACAATCGGCACGCCGCCCGCGTTAGAGAAGAGATTAAAGTATGTGGTTTGCCGCGGCGTATTCGCCGGATTGTTCTTGAGGTTCGCATTGAGAGCGGACGTGGGCTGTCGCGACTTCAGCGAGGTCTGCGCTTTCAGCAGCGCCGTCCGGATGTTGTTGTATGCCTGACCATCCATGCGCTCCATATGTACAAATTCACCGGCATTGTCGAGGACGTAGATCGAGGCCGACCCACCCTTTGATGCCGCCCAGTCCCGGCAGCCGCGCGCGATTTTTTTCGCAGCTGCAAGTGAAATTTGATTGCCGTCAAAGACGTTGGCAGCGGCCTTGCCCGTCAACACATAATCCGCCGGCAGAGTCGACTTTGGGGCCATAGTTGCGGCGAACTTCGGAACCGGCACCTTTTGGGCGTCAGGGTTCTGGCGCGGCGCGATGTCTTCGGCAAGCGGCGGCACGGAGTCACCGAACACTTCCTGAAGTCCCTTGTGCCCGCAAATCTCATCGCTCCACACCGGCGGAGCCGGCCTGGAGCCGCCCACGCCGACAAACCCGATTATTTGTTTGTTCACCACGATCGGCAGCCCACCCGAATTCGCAAATTCGCCGAGTTGAATGAACTGAAGCTCCGACATCGGATCCTGGATGGCCCGGTTCATCAGGAGCTTGCTTGGCGCGCGGGTCGCCATTGCTGCCCGCGCCTTCATGTCCGCGGTGATAATGTTTAGATACCCTTGTCCATCCATGCGATCAAAATAGACGTGGTTACCGTTGCTATCGAGTACGATGATGCTGATCTGCACGCCCTGCGTAGTGGCGGCCTTCTCGCAGGCGTTGGCGACGGCTTCCGCCGTGGCCAGATTGATCGTGGTGAAATCCTGAATCTTTTCGGCGGCTTTGCCGCTGACGACGAATTTTTCCGGCACGTTTTGAGCGAACGCCGCGCCACACAGTGCGAGCGCGCCGGCGATCGCCAATCCAGTAATGCGAAGTTTCATTTTGTCCTCCCCTGACATTGGTTGCACAAAATTTGCTCAGGCCACGGCAGATCTGGCAATTCGGCCTTTGAGTTGGCCGAGTATAACCCTGTCGGGTACTTGCGCACCTCCAAATTCTTGATCGTTCCCGTGGGGGCGCCGAAGGGGGATGGAAAAATGTGCCTGATACGGCTCACCACGGTCTTATAATCACCGGGGGAAGAAAACCGATGTTTACGAACACTCCTGCACGGCTCCTCATTTCTTGTGTGCTGGCCCTTTTGTTCGGTGCTCAAACCAGCATGCGTGGGCAGCAAAGCGCGAAAATGGGAGAGGTGCGCTTCACTGCCGACTCGCAAGATGAACGAGATGCCGGCGTGTGGATCGACGGCAAATACACGGGCTACGTCAAGGAACTCAAGGGAGACCGGAAAGTGATGCTCCCCGCCGGAGAGCACGAATTCGTCATCAAGCAAGCCGGATTCAAGGACTTCACCAAGAAAATTGTGGTGGACCCGGATCAAGCACCCTTTCAGACGGTCGCCGTGGTGTTGGAAGAGAACCCGAAGTTGACGTATCCCGGAAGCAATGCCGCCGAACTGCGCCTGGATATCCAGCCGAAGCGCGCCGCAGTTTTCGTCGACGACAACTACATGGGCCATGGCGGCGATTTCGGCGGCAGGTTTCATTCCATGCTGGTCAGTCCCGGAAAACACCACCTCAAGGTCACGCTGAACGGCTATCAAACGTATGAAACAGACCTCGATGCGGTCGCAAGCAGCAAGTCGGAAATGAAAATCGCTTTGGAAAAAAGCAGCGCGCCGCCAGGCCAGTGATCTGGCCTCGGTTACCCTCCTGAAGACATCGACCACACTGCTCTAAGGCGAGATTTCCTCGAGGGCGCGTTCGCGCGTTTCCACCGTACCGAAAGAAATTGCCGCGCCAGCGAGCGAGATCATTCCAAACAAGAGAAACACGCCGCTCACTCCGTAGCCTGTCAGCGCGAATCCGACAATCGCCGGTCCCGCCGCCGAAGCAACTCGCAACCACGCGCTCGCCGCGCCTGTTCCAAGACTTCGCAACCGCGTGGGATAAATTTCAGTTGTGTACAAGTAGACCAGCATCGAATTCCCGGAAATGAACGTGAAGCTGATCGCCACCAGAACGATGACTTCGCGCGGATTGGCAGCCC